>NZ_CM132928.1:0-1157500 GCF_054031175.1 Nocardioides sp. WG-D5
ATGCCTCTGCACGCATCGAGGATGTTCGTGAAGCGTCCTGGCCGCCACGCCGTACGTGTGCTCGCCACCGCCCTGGCCGTCGCCGCGGTCACTCCGGCCGCCCTCGCAGCCCCCGCCTCAGCCGCCGATACCGGTACCACCGTCGTCTCCCGCGGCGTCGAGATCCCGCCGTTCTACAACCCGCCGGCGACCCTTCCCGACGTCAACGGCGAGCTCGTACGCACCGAGCCCCTCCGCCTCGGCTTCGGACTCTCGATCCCCGGCATCGGCTCGCTGCCCGGTACCGCGACCCGGGTCATGTACAAGACGACCGACAACAACGGTGCCCCCGCCGCGGTGACCGGCGCCTACATCGAGCCGTTCGCCGCGTGGAGCGGTCCCGGCGACCGTCCGCTCGTGGTCGTCGCGCCCGGCACCATGGGCCAGGGCGACCAGTGCTCGGCCTCGCTCGGCCTCGAGCGACCGATCTTCTTCAACGGCAGGACCGTCTCGGTGGGCTACGAGGACATCGGGATCTACCGCCTGCTGGCGCGTGGCGTGGCGGTGATGGTGACCGACTACGTCGGCCTCGGCACCACCGACCGGCTGCACACCTATGTCGACCGGGTCGACGGCGGTCACGCCGTCCTCGACGCGGCTCGGGCGGCCCGCAGCGTTCCGGAGGCGTCGGTGACCAGCGGTTCGCGGGTGGCGCTCTACGGCTACAGCCAGGGCGGCGGCGCGACCGGGTCGGCGTCCGAGCTCGCCGCGGAATATGCACCCGACGTCAACCTCGTCGGTGCCTATGTCGGCGCACCGCCCGCCGACCTGCGCGCGACGGCGGAGGGCATCGACGGCTCGGCTCTGGTGGCGGCGCTCGGCTGGACCATCAACGGTCTGGCGCAGTCCAACCCGGAGCTGCGGCCGATCCTCGACGAGAACCTGAACGCCAAGGGGAAGGCGGCGCTCGAGGACCTGTCCACGGCGTGCGTCGCCGACGGCATCGCCGCCTACCCGTTCCAGCGCAGCAGCAGTTGGACCACGACCGGCGAGAGCCTCGACGACATCATCGAGCGCGAGCCCACCGTCCAGGCGATCATGGCCGAGCAGAAGCTCGGGAACCTGGCGCCGCGGGTCCCGGTCCGCCTCGCCACCGGCACCGAGGACGACATCGTGCCGCACGAGCAGGCCCGTCAGCTGGCCGTCGACTGGTGCGGCCAAGGAGCCAGGGTGACCTACCAGGCGGTCGTGCTGCCCAACCTCGGCGACGGGCTGATCACCAACCATGTCACGCCGCTCCTGGTCGACCAGACCGCCGCGGTCAACTGGATCACCGACCGGGTCAAGGGCGTCGCGGCCGGCTCCACCTGCGCGACGCTGCCGAGTCAGCCCTGAGGTCGGCGTAGCCGCACGGACAGGCAGGTGACACAGCCTTCGAGCTTCTCGAACTCGGAGATGTCGACGGCCACGACCGTGTAGCCACGCTCCTCGAAGATGGCCCGGCTCAGCGGTGCCGAGGTGGCCATCAGCAGCGTGTCGTCGTCGAGGACGACCACGTGGGAGCCCGACTCCTCCGGGACCGGCAGGAACCGGGCTCCCCACACGCTCGGGTCGTCGACCAGCGGTTCGTGGCCGATGACGGTGCCGTCGGGAAGCGCGGTGACGGCCGACTTGAGGTGAAGGACCTTCGAGACCGGGACGGCGACGACCTCGGCGCCCAGCGGCCCGAGCAGCGCCCGGAGCTGGGCGATCCCCTCGGCGTTCGTACGCCCGCCCTCCCCCACCCAGACGGTGTCGCCGTGCTTGAGCACGTCGCCGCCGTCGAGCGTTCCGGGTGCCTCGATGTGGGCGATCCGGTATCCCCGCGCCCGGACGGCGGCCTCGGCCGCGGCGATCTCCGGGCGCCGCTCCAGGGCACCCGGACGGCTGATCACGGCCAGGTCCCCGAAGACCACCATCGTGTCCTCGACGAAGACGGAGTCCGGGCAGTCGTCGGCGGGATCGACCTCGTGCGTGGTCCAGCCCGCGGAGCGCATCGCGGCGACGTACGCCTCCCACTGCTCGGCAGCGAGGTCGACGTCGACCGGGCTCCGGTCGATGTGGGTGACGAGCCCGTCGGCGAGGCGGGGCGAGGGGCGGCGTACGAGAGCGTGCATGGGTGAAGTATCCCTACCCGATCCAGAACCGGAGCTCGTTCTCGAGCTGCTCGTCGCGTACTCCGCCGTTGTTCTCGATCACACGGCGCGACGCCTCGTTGGCCGGGTCACAGGTGAGCAGCGCACGGGAGACGCCGTGCTCGCGCGCCCTCTCCAGGCCGAGCCCGAGCATGCGGGTGGCATGACCCTGGCGCCGCCACGGGGCGACGACGTGGTAGCCGATGTGACCACCGTCGACGGCGAGCTCGGGCGTCAGCGTGTGGCGCACGACCAGGGTGCCGAGATAGTGCTCGCCAGAGACGTACCAGTAGACCGTCGACATCACCTCCCACCGCTCCTTGTCGTGGTCCCTGGCAGCCACGAACCCGTCGAAGTCCTCGCTGGCCGGCCCGAGCCAGTCGGTGTCGGTGCCACGGAGGAGACAGTCGGCCTGTTCCCCGGTGAGGTAGGAGGTGCGTACGGCCGTCGTCGGACGGACCAGGCGAGGTGGTTCTTGCAGCGTGATCATCGCCGGTCAGACAACCATGCGGCGTGCTCCGAACGCACCAGGTTTTGGTCGGGGTGCGGGCTAGATTGAGGCCATGAGCGAGCACGAGGGACGCGAGATGTTCGAGCCGGAGTCGTGGGAGGAGCGCTACGCCGGTGAGGAGAAGGTCTGGAGCGGCAACCCGAACCCTCAGCTCGTCGCCGAGGTCTCCGCACTGACGCCGGGCACGGCGCTGGACGTCGGCTGCGGGGAGGGCGGCGACGTGATCTGGCTGGCCCAGCAGGGCTGGACGGTCACCGGCGCCGACTTCGCCGCGAACGGGCTCGCCCGGGCCCAGCGGCATGCCGAGGAGGCCGGGGTCGCGGAGCGTACGTCCTGGTGGCAGGTCGACGCCCGCACCTTCGACGCGGATGGTCGAGCGTTCGACCTGGTCACGTGCCACTTCCTGCACACGCCCGACGGCAGCATGGTCGACGTCGCCGGACGCCTGGCCACCGCGGTCGCGCCGGGCGGCCACCTCCTCGTCGTCGGCCATGCCCCCTCGGAGGTCTTCGCGCGCCACAGCCACCACGACGCGATGTTCCTCGCCACGGACCTGCTCCCCGGGCTGCCGGAAGACTTCGAACCGGTCGTGGTCGAGCAGCGCCCCCGCCTGACCATCCGCGACGGCATCCCGGTCGAGATCGACGACTCGACCCTGCTCGCGCGACGCAAGGCCTAGGCGCGGACCATTCGCCGATGGAGGCCGACGGACTCGGGCTTGGTCTCCCCGTCGAACCGGAATCCCTGGCGCTCGTAGAACCCGATCGCGCGCAGGTTGCCGTCGAGAACCCAGAGGTACGCCGCCGAGGACCCGATCGCCTTCTCGAGCAGTCGATGGCCCAGGCCGGTGCCGTACCTCTCCGCGCGGACGTAGAGCGCGGAGAGCTCCAGCGGCGGCAACCCGGGATCGGTGTCACGGCCCGGTCCGGCGCTCGCGAAGCCGAGCAGCCGGCCCGGCTCGTCGTCCTCGGCGACCAGGGTGGAGATCGGCCCGGTCCCGAGGTTGGTGCGCCACCGGTCGATCCTGGCCGCGCGCCCGGAGCGCCGTTCGACGAAGATCGAGTCCGGCATCAGGCCGGCGTACGCCTCCTCCCACACGTCGAGGTGGAGATCGGTCAACGCCTCGGCGTCATCGACGACAGCCGCTCGGATCAGCATGCGGTGAGGATAGGAAGAACCTCAGTCGAGGCACCACTCGTTTCCCTCGGGGTCCTGCATGACGATGAAGCCGTTGCTCATCGGCGGCTCGGGCTCGAACCGGCGGACCCGGGTGGCGCCGAGCGCAACGACCCGCTCGCACTCCGCCTCCAACGCAGCCATCCGCTCCTCCCCCTGCAGCCCCGGAGCCGCGCGGACGTCGAGGTGGACGCGGTTCTTGGCGGTCTTCGACTCGGGGACGCGCTGGAAGAAGACGCGCGGGCCGTCGCCCGTGGGGTGGACGATCGCGGAGTTGTTGTTGCGCTGGTCGGCGGGGACGCCGATGCGCTCGAGGAACTCGTCCCAGGCGTCGAGGGGATCGACGCCCTCGGGAACCTCGACTCCCGGAGGTCCGGGGTGAACGTAACCGAGCACGTCGCGCCAGAACTCGGAGAGTGCACGCGGGTCGTGCGCGTCGAAGGTGACCTGGACGGTTCGTGTTTCAAGAGCCATGGCTCCACCATGGCATCGAATCAGGACAGTCTGCGTCCGCTATCGGCGATGGGCGGGACCGGGCAGCCCGAGGCCGCGGCGCTCCTCCATCCGCAGCGCGATCATCGGCACCACGATCGCGGCGGCGACGACATGAGTCAGGCAGAGGAAGCCGACGAAGGTCAGGTCGAACTCGAAGACGGGCAGCACGTCGGGGACCAGGGAGAGCCCGGTGAGCACGATCATCGTGATCTGGAAGGTCGAGCGGGGCATCGTGGCCACCCGGATCATCACCTCGGCGATGATGATGCCGATCAGCGAGCAGTAGATGGTGAGCATCGGGAACGCGGAGAGCGGTACGTCGCCGAGGCTGCTGCCGAAGTCGACCCCGACCGCCTTGGCGATCACGGCCATCACCGTCGTGGTGACCGCGGCGACGGCCGTGGCCACCAGCCCGCGCGGCCATACCGGCGCCGGCCGCTCCTCGACCTGGGTGATCTCCACCGCCGTGGTCCGCCTGTGCTCGGGAAGGTGGAGGGTCATGCTCGGGTGCTCCTTGATTGATACTGCAACCAAAGCACACTAAGCGCGACCCTCCACCCCGACCACATCCAGATGGCCGCAACCAGACGTGATTCGCACCACCGGGCGCGTCAGATCAGGCCCCGACGTACGCCGCCAGGTGCTCGCCGGTCAGCGTCGACTTCTTCGCGACGAGCTCGGCGGGCGTACCTTCGAAGACGACCAGGCCACCGTCGTGGCCGGCCCCCGGGCCGAGGTCGATGATCCAGTCGGCGTGGGCCATGACGGCCTGGTGGTGCTCGATCACGATGACCGACTTGCCGGCGTCGACCAGCTTGTCGAGCAGCGCGAGCAGGTTGTCGACGTCGGCCAGGTGAAGACCGGTGGTCGGCTCGTCCAGGACGTACGTCCCGCCCTTCTCACCCAGGTGCATGGCCAGCTTGATCCGCTGCCGCTCGCCACCGGAGAGGGTGTTGAGGGGCTGGCCGAGCTTGAGGTAGCCGAGGCCGACGTCGGTCATCCGCTCCAGGATCTTGGCAGCCGGCGGCACCTTCGACTCACCTTCGGAGAAGAACTCGTGCGCCTTGGCCACCGACAGATCGAGCACCTCGGCGATGTTGAGCCCGCCGAGTCGGTATTCGAGCACCAGCGCCTGGAACCGCTTGCCGCCGCAGTCCTCGCAGGGCGAGGCGACGGTCTCCATGAACCCGAGCTCGGTGTAGATCATCCCGTTGCCCTTGCACGTCGGGCAGGCGCCCTCGGAGTTGGCCGAGAAGAGCGCCGGCTTCACCCCGTTGGCCTTCGCGAACGCCTTACGGATCGGCTCGAGCAGACCCGTGTAGGTCGCCGGGTTGCTCCGGCGTGACCCCTTGATCGCGCTCTGGTCGACGAACTCGACGTCCTCGCTCGCGGGGATGGAGCCGTGGATCAGGGACGACTTGCCCGAACCGGCGACGCCGGTGACGACCGTCAGCACGCCGAGCGGGATGTCGACGTCGACGTTGCGCAGGTTGTGCGAGGTCGCCCCGCGGATCTCCAGCTGCCCCTTCGGCGTGCGTACGCTCTCCTTGAGCGAGGCCCGGTGGCCGAGGTGGCGCCCGGTGAGGGTGTCGGCCTTCGAGAGTCCCTCGAAGGTGCCCTCGAAGCAGATCGTGCCGCCGTCGCTGCCCGCACCCGGGCCGAGGTCGACGACGTGGTCGGCGATCGCGATCGTCTCCGGCTTGTGCTCGACGACCAGGACGGTGTTGCCCTTGTCGCGCAGGTCGAGGAGCAGCTTGTTCATCCGCTGGATGTCGTGCGGGTGCAGTCCGACGGTCGGCTCGTCGAAGACGTAGGTGACGTCGGTCAGCGCGGAGCCGAGGTGGCGGACCATCTTCGTACGCTGCGCCTCACCGCCGCTCAGGGTGCCGGAGGGCCGGTCGAGGGAGAGATAGCCCAGACCGATCTCGACGAACGAGTCGAACAGGTGCAGCAGACCGGCAACCAGCGGCGCGACGCCCGGGTCGTCGATGCTCCGCAGCCACTCGGCCGCGTCGGTGACCTGCATCGCGCACACGTCGGCGATCGACTTGCCGCGGATCTTGGAGGAGAGCGCCGACTCGTTGAGCCGGGTGCCACCACAGGCGGGGCACGGCTTGAAGACCGCTGCCGCCTCGACGAACTTCTTGATGTGCGGCTGCAGTGCCTCGACGTCCTTGCTGAACATCGACTTGCGGATCTTCGGGATCAGGCCCTCGTAGGTCGCGTTGATGCCCTCGAGCTTGATCTTGCGCGGCTCGGCGTAGAGCAGGTCGTGGCGCTGCTCCTCGGTCAGGTCCTTGATCGGCACGTCGGCCGGCACGACCACCTTGAACGCCGCGACCATCCACCCGTCGGCGGTGTAGCCGGGCACCAGGATCGCCCCGTCGACCAGCGACTTCGACTCGTCGATGATGACCGCGAGGTCGAGGTCGGAGATCGTCCCGCGGCCCTCGCACTCGGCGCACATGCCGCCGAGGTAGACCGCGTCCTTGACGATCGTCTTCTCGCCCTTGGGGCCGGTCATCACGCCGCTCGCGCGGGTGGTGGGGATGTTGAAGGAGAACGCTGTCGGGCCGCCGATGTAGGGGTCGCCGAGCCGGCTGAACAGCGAGCGCAGCATCGCGTGGGCGTCGGTGACCGTGCCCAGGGTCGAGCGCGGGTTGGCGCCGAGCCGCTCCTGGTCGACCAGGATGGCGGTGGTCAGCCCCTCCATCGCGTCGACCTCCGGCCGCGGCAGGCTGGGCATGAACCCCTGGATGAACGTCGAGTACGTCTCGTCGATCAGCCGCCGCGACTCCGCCGCGATCGTGCCGAAGACCAGCGACGACTTCCCCGACCCGGACACCCCGGTGAACACCGAGAGCCGGCGCTTGGGGATCTCGACCGAGACGTCCTTGAGGTTGTTCTGCCGGGCGCCCTGGACGCGGATCAGATCGTGCGTGTCGGCATCGTGTGCGGCCGTACGGGGATCGCTCATGGCGGTCAGGCTAGCCGGAGGATTGAACCCGGGCGTGCACATTTTTCCCGGCTCACTTGATCTGCTGGAGACGGACCGTGTTGCCCGCCGGATCGCGGAACGAGCAGTCCCTCATCCCCCAGTCCTGGTCGGTCGGCTCCGACATGATCTCGCCGCCGGCGGCGTCGATGCCGGCCTGGATCTTCTCGAAGGCGGCGTCGACGTCCGGGGAGGAGAGCATCAGGCTGGCGAAGGTGCCCTTGGCCATCATCTCCAGGACGACCCGGCCCTCGTCCTCGGTGATGTTCGGGTCGGCGAGCGGCGGGTAGAGCACGACGCTCACCCCGGGCTGGGAGGGCGGTCCGATGGTGAGCCAGCGCATCGCCTCGTACCCGACGTCCTTCCTGACCTCGAATCCCAGCAGGTCGCGGTAGAACCTCAGCGAGGCCTCCGGGTCGGTGTGCGGAAGGTAGCTGTGGCAGATGTGGATGTCCATGGACCTCAACCTATGTAGGGGTCCGGCACCTTCGCTTCTCGATTTCTGACCGGTCTGGTGACCTGTTTCGAGACGCAGGGCGGGATGCCGGCACCACCGCTCGTCGCCTTGTCCCGGTAGACGCTCGGCGACATCCCGACGAGCTCGCTGAACCGGGTCGAGAACGTCCCCAGCGACCCGAAGCCGACCGCGAAGCAGATGTCGGTGACGCTGAGGTCGCCGCGCCGCAGCAGGGTCATCGCCCGCTCCACGCGCCGGGTCATCAGGTAGGAGTAGGGAGGCTCGCCGTAGGCCTTGCGGAACTCCCGGCTCAGGTGTCCGGCCGACATGTGTACGCCGCGGGCCAGCGCCTCCACGTCGAGGGGCTGCGCGTACTCGCGGTCGATCCGGTCCTTGACCTTCCGCAGCAGCTTCAAGTCACGAAGGCGCTGTTCCTGGTCGGGCTTGCTCGTCACCCTCCGATCCTCCCATTTGATGAATCTGCCGCATGTCGAAGTAAAGATGTCGAAATCGGGCGCGCACACTCGTGGAGTAGGTGAAGGCACAACACGCGGATAGGAGAAAGTCATGTGGGACACGGTTCAGAACCCCGAGAACACCAACGTACGCAGCTTCCCGATGTCGCACTTCCTGCCGTGCCCGCGATGCGGCCACGAGGTGCACACCTACCTTGCCTGCAGCGACACCTGCCCCTGCGCCCCGGTCGTGATGCCGGGCAGCGTCGCGCTGGTCGCCTGAGCGGGCCTGGCTAGACCTTCAGCCCCGACTCGATCGCGAAGACGACGAGCTGGGCGCGGTCACGGGCATGCAGCTTCACCATGGCGCGCGAGACGTGCGTACGGACCGTGTCCGGGCTGACCACGAGCTCGGCGGCGATCTCGGCGTTGGAACGGCCGGTCGCCACCCAGGCGACCATCTCCCGCTCCCGCTCGGTGAGGTCACCGAGACGCGGATGCGGGTTGGCGGCCCGGCGGGATGAGCCGAACTCCTCGATCACCCGCCTGGTCACCGTCGGGGCGAGCAGCGAGCCGCCGTCGGCGACGACCCGGATCGCGTCGAGCAGCGCGACCGGTTCGGCGTCCTTGAGCAGGAACCCGCTCGCGCCCAGGCGCAGCGCCTCGAAGACGTACTCGTCGAGCTCGAAGGTCGTCAGCATCACCACCCGAACGTCCTGGAGGGATGCGTCGCGGGTGACCTGCTCGAGCATGCCGAGTCCGTCGAGGACCGGCATCCGGATGTCGCAGAGCACGACGTCGGGGTGGGTGCGGCGCAGCATCGGCAGCGCGGCGCTGCCGTCGGAGGCCTCGCCGACCACCTCGAGGTCGGGCTCGGCGCCGATCATCGTCGCCAGGCCCATGCGGACAAGGGGCTGGTCATCGACCAGAGCAACTCTGATCATCTGATCCGTGCTGCTCATGCCAGCCCCTCCGCGCCACCCGCCGAGGACCCAGAAAGCGGGATGGAGGCCCGCAGCCGGAAGCCCCGTACCTCCGGCCCCGCCTCTAGGGTGCCCCCAAGTGCCTCCACGCGCGACCGCATTCCCACAATTCCCGTCCCAGAGCGCCTTTCTTTGCTCAGAATGTCCGATCCCCGCCCGTCATCGTGCACCGTCACGACCATCTCGGCGGTTTCCCCGGTGGTCGAGCCTGTCGAGACCACGACCGAGACCTCGGCACGGGACGCTCCCGCGTGCCGCAGCACGTTGGTGAGCCCCTCCTGGACCACGGCGTACGCAGCCCGCTCGGCCTCCGCCGACGCCGAGGTCGCCTCGAGCCGGAGCGAGACGTCCAGACCTCCGGTGCGCACCCGCTCGACCAGAGCGTGCACGTCGGCGAGCCCGTGCTCCGGTGCTCGTGGCGCCGCCTCCGCGCCGGCCTCCGTGTCGGCCCCCGTGTCGGTCAGCCGGGCCAGTTGCCGGCGGAGCAGGTCGAGCGACTCCTTGCTCTCGGCCCGGATGGCCTCCAGGTTGCGACGGGCCGCCTCCGGGTCCCGGTCGAGCACGTGCAGCGCGGCACCGGCCTGCATCGCGATCACTGCCAGCCCGTGACCGACGCCGTCGTGCAGGTCGGCGGCCATCCGCACCCGCTCGTCGCTGACCGCGCGACGCTGACGCTGGGCGCGGGCCTCGTTGCGGGAGCGCATCGCGGCCGCGACCGCACCGCACGCGGCGATCAGCGCGACCTGTCCGAAGGCCTGCCACTGGGACAGGTCGCCCTCCGGGCCGCCGCCGGGTCCCCACGGACCACGGCCGCCGTCGAAGCGCGAACTCTCGGTCGGGTTCAGCATGATCCCGGTGGCCACGAGCGCCGCCCCCGCAACCGCCCAGCCGACCCACCTGCGTGGCGGCAGCGACAACGCCGTCGCGAAGGTGACCACCGGCAGCGCCAAGAAAATCGGCCCGTCGGCGTAGCCCGCCGTGAAGTAGCCCCCGACACACGCGCCGCTCACCGCGACCGCCCACGCCGGCGGCCGGCTGAGCAGCAGCGGGAGGACGGCGACGACGGCGATCAGGGCGGGCAGCACGGCCGGCCCCCGGGTGTCCGCCTGGGCGTTGCTGCCCAGCGAGCCGACGAGCTCCACCACGACGATCAGCCACGGGAGCCAATGACGACGGATCCGGGACATGGACACACCGTAGTTCGCGCGGGGGCCCGAGACGTACGACACAGGCGGCCAGCCGACTACGCAGATCTGCGTAACCGGGAGCCGCCGCGACGCCGATGCCGACCCGGGGGACGCCAGGAGAGCGTGAGAACCATGAACGAACTCGTGGTTGAGACCGACGGGCTGACCAAGCGGTACGGCGACAGGCTCGCCGTCGACCGGGTCAGCATGACCGTCATGCGAGGCGAGGTGTACGGCTTCCTCGGCCCCAACGGGGCCGGCAAGACGACCACCTTGCGGATGATGCTCGGCCTGATCCGGCCCACCGCCGGATCGGCCAGCGTCCTGGGCCGGCCCGCCGGGCGACCCGACGTCACTGCCCGGATCGGCGCCCTGATCGAGGGCCCCGGCTTCTACCCCTACCTGAGCGGCCGCGACAACCTGCGCACGATGGCGCACTACCAGGGCCTGCCGAACACCGAGGTCGACCGGGTGCTCGAGATGGTCGACCTCGCCGACCGGGCGAAGGACGCCTTCAAGGGCTACTCGCTCGGGATGAAGCAGCGCCTCGGTGTCGCCGCCGCGATGCTCGGCTCCCCCGACCTGCTCGTGCTCGACGAGCCCACCAACGGGCTCGACCCGGCCGGCATGGCCGACATGCGGGCCCTGGTCGTCGCGCTCGCAGAGGCCGGCCAGACCGTGATCCTCTCCAGCCACATCCTCGCGGAGGTGCAGGAGATCTGCGACCGCGTCGGCGTGATCGACAACGGCCGTCTGCTGCGCGAGTCGACCGTCGCCGAACTGCGTGGCGGCGCGACCCTCCGGGTCCGGGCCACCCCCGAAGACGCCGCGCTGGCGGCCGTCATGCGGCTGGCCGGTGACGAGGGCGTACGCCGCATCGGCAACGAGACGCTCGAGGTCGAGCTGCCGGCCACGGCGGCCCCCGACGTCGTACGTCACCTGGTCGCCCACTCCATCGATGTCCACGAGGTCACCGTCGCGGAGCGCTCCCTGGAGGACGTCTTCTTCGAGATGACCAGCAGCAAGGAGCTCGTGTCATGAACGCCTTGGTGAACAGCACCCGCGCCGAGCTGCTGCGTCTGCGCAAGTGGTCGGCCATCTGGGTGATCGTCGGCGCCTGGCTGGCGCTCTCGCTCTCCTTCGGGTACGTCTTCAACTACGTCGCCTACAAGACCGGTGACGACAACTTCGCCGGTGACGGTGCCAGCAACGCCCAGCTGCTGGCCGAGCTGATGCCGAGCGCGATCCCGGACGTGATCGTCAGCGGCCTGCCGATGTTCGGCGGAGCCCTGGCGATGGTGGTCGGCGCCCTGGTCGCCGGCAACGGGTTCGGCTGGGGCACGTGGAAGACCGTCTTCACCCAGGGGCCGAGCCGGTTCGCCGCCGTGGGCGGCTCGCTGGTCGCGGTGACGACCTTCATCGTCGCGATGATGACCGCGACCCTGGCGCTGTGTGCGGGTGTCTCGGTCGCGATCGCCGCGACCGAGGGTGAGTCGATCACGATGCCCGCCCTGGGCGACCTGGCGCAGTCGTTCGGTGCCGGGTTCCTGGTGCTGGAGATGTGGGCGCTGCTCGGGTTCCTGGTCGGCGTGCTCGCCAAGGGACCGGCGCTCGCCGTGGGCCTGGGCCTGGTCTGGTCGCTGGTGGTCGAGAACCTGCTCCGCGGTGTCGGCAGTCTCCTCTCGGGCGTCGAGACCGTCACCGAGGCCCTTCCGGGCACCGCCGGGGGCTCGCTGGTGGGCGCGATCATCGGCGGTCCCAACGGGACTCCGGGAGTCCTCGACGCGATCTCCGGCGAGCGCGCGCTGATCACCGTTGCGGCGTACGTCCTGGTCGCCGTGGTTGCCGCGGTGGTCGTGATGAGGCGGCGCGACCTCGCCTGACCTCGGGAAACATGTCGCTAGCACACGCCGGGGCGGGTCCGTGACACGTCTCGGCGTGTGACCGACAATCGGGATGTGATCCTCGTTAAGTCTACTGTTTTGGTGGACAACAACCAGGTTGCCCGCTCTCAACGTCGAGACATCTCCGTCTAGAAGAGGTTCCCACCCGTGTCCTCCAACACGCCCGAGCCCACCCCGCTCATCGAGGCTCCCAAGTCCAAGCTCCCGCTGATCATCGGCATCGTCGTCGCCGCGGCGATCGTGATCGGCGGCCTCGCCTTCTTCCTCACCCGTGACGACGACTCCGCCGGCGACCTGACCAAGGTGACCATCGGTGTCGTCGGCGCCGACGACCCCTACTGGAAGACCTTCCAGGATGCCGCCCGTGATGAGGGCATCGACCTCGAGGTCAAGAACTTCGGCGACTACAACCAGCCCAACCCGGCGCTGTCCGAGGGCGAGCTGGACCTCAACCAGTTCCAGCACATCATCTTCCTCGCCGACTACAACGTGCAGAACGACGACGACCTGGTCGCCCTCGGCTCGACCGCGACCTACCCGCTGGGTCTCTACTCCTCCAAGTACAAGAGCCTCGACGACATCAAGGCCGGCGAGACCGTGATCGTCCCCGACGACGAGACCAACCAGGCCCGCGGCCTGGTCCTGCTCCAGTCCAAGGGCCTGGTCAAGCTGACCGACGGCGGCACCCCGTTCAGCACCATCAAGGAGGTCGACACGGCCGCCTCCAAGGTGAAGATCAAGGCCGTCCAGGCCTCGATCACCGCCTCCTCGCTCCCCGACGTCGCCGCGGCGATCATCAACAACGACTTCGTCGAGGACGCCGGCCTGAAGTTCGAGGACGCGCTGGCCACCGACGACCCCTCCGACCCGAAGGCGCTCCCCTACGTCAACATCTTCGCCGTACGCGCCGAGGACAAGGACAACCCGACCTACAAGAAGCTCGTCGAGATCTTCCAGACCAACGAGGACGTCCAGCAGGGTGTCTACGAGACCTCCGGCAACACCGCCGAGCTGGTGAAGATCCCGGTCGGGGACCTGCAGAAGTCGCTCGATGAGACCGAGAAGCAGGTCGAGGAGCGTCAGTGACGCACTCCGCCACCGTTGCGGAGCCGCTGGTGCGGCTCCGCAACGTCACCAAGACCTATCCGGCGGCCAGGGGGCGCACGGAGGTCCGGGCGGTCGACGACGTCGACCTGGACATCGCCGCCGGTGACGTCCAGGCGATCGTCGGCTACTCCGGTGCCGGCAAGTCCACCCTGGTACGCCTGCTCAACGGCCTGGAGCCGGCCACCTCGGGCTCCATCCAGGTCGGCGGCACCGAGCTCGTCGGCCTGCACGAGCGCCAGCTGCGGCCGATCCGGCTCGGGATCGGGATGATCTTCCAGCAGTTCAACCTCTTCGAGTCGCGTACGGTCTGGGGCAACCTGGCCTATCCGCTGCAGATCGCTGGTGTCGCCAAGGCCGAGCAGCAGCGCCGGATCTCCGAGCTGCTCCACTTCGTCGGCCTCCCCGACAAGGCCCACACCTATCCGCGCAACCTCTCGGGCGGGCAGAAGCAGCGCGTCGGCATCGCCCGCGCTTTGACCACCAACCCCTCGCTGCTGCTCGCCGACGAGGCCACCAGCGCGCTTGACCCGGAGACGACCCACGAGGTACTGCGGCTCCTGAAGCGGGTCAACGAGGAGTTCGGCACCACCATCGTCGCGATCACCCACGAGATGGAGGTCGTCCGCGAGCTGGCCGACCACGTCGCCGTCATGGAGAACGGGCGGATCGTCGAGTCCGGCGCCGTCTACGACGTCTTCTCCGCACCGCGGCAGCCGGTGACCCGGCGCTTCGTCGGCACGGTCGTCGACGACGAGCCCGCGCCCGAGGCGCTGGCCGCGCTGCGGTCGCGGCACCCCGGCCGGTTCGTGAAGGTCGAGCTGCGCGAGGGCGGACCGCGCCAGACCGACATCTTCGCCGTCCTCCTCGAGCGCGGGATCGCCTTCGAGCTCGTCTTCGGCGGCATCGAGGAGATCCGGGGCGCCACCTTCGGGAATCTGACGCTCGCCCTCGACGGACCCGCATCCTCGGTCGACGAGGCCGTACGCGAGCTGTCCGCCCTCGTCACCACCAAGGAGGTGTGATGCTGACCGCTCTCCCCACCGACACCCGGCTCGGCGAGCTCTGGCCCGACATCTGGCAGGCCACCGGCGAGACGCTGCTCATGGTGGCGCTGACGATGCTGATCGGCGGCACCCTGGGACTGCTGCTCGCGCTCGGGCTCTATCTGACCCGCAAGGGCGGGCTCTACGAGAACGCCGTCGTCTCGGTCGTCCTCAACGTGCTGGTCAACTTCTTCCGGCCGATCCCGTTCATCATCTTCATCGCCGCCGTCCAGCCGGCCGCGCGGCTGATCGTCGGCACCGGGATCGGGATGCCGGCGGTGGTCTTCTCACTGATCCTCGCCGCGATGTTCGGGATCGCCCGGATCATCGAGCAGAACCTGGTGACCGTGCCTCCGGGAGTCATCGAGGCGGCCCGTGCGATGGGTGCGAGTCGCGCCCGGATCGCCGCGACCGTCGTCCTTCCCGAGGCGCTGGCGCCGATCATCCTGGGCTACACCTTCGCCTTCGTCGCGGTCGTCGACATGTCCGCGGTCGCCGGCCTGATCGCCGGCGGCGGCCTGGGCAGCTTCGCCCAGACCTTCGGCTACCGGCAGTACGACCCGACCGTCACCTGGGTCTGTGTGCTCATCCTGGTCGCGCTGGTGCAGGTCATCCAGCTGATCGGCAACACGCTGTCGGCGCGGATCCTGCGCCGCTGACGTCGAGCGCTCAGGCGCGAGCCAGGATCTCGCCGTGGAGGACGGAGAACCAACCGTCCTCCGCCCCGGCCCACGACCGCCACCCGTCCGCAACCCGGGCGAGGTCGGCGGTCGTGGCGTCTCCGGAGGCGACGAGCTGGCGGGCCACCGCCGAGTCGGTGAACCGGTCGGCCCACATGCCGCCCCACCAGGCCCGGTCCTCGGGGTCGGCGAAGCACCACGTGCTCGAGGAGGCGTCGATATCGGTGAAGCTTGCCGCGCGTGCCCAGGAGACCAGCCGACGGCCCGCGTCGGGCTCGCCGCCGTTGGCCCGCGCGGCCCGCTGGTAGAGCCGCAGCCATTCGGTCAGCTCGGCCGACTCCGGCCACCACACGAAACCTTCGTAGTCGCTGTCTCGCACCGCCACCAGGCCACCGGGCTTCGTGACCCGCCGCATCTCCCGCACCGCCTGCACCGGGTCCGCCATGTGCTGCAGCACCTGATGTGCATGCACGACGTCGTACGCCGCGTCCTCGATGCTCAACGCGTGCACGTCCTCGACCCGGAAGTCGATGTTGGTGACTCCCCCGGCCTCGGCCGCCTGGCGGGAGAGCCCGAGCTCGGTCTCCCCTATCTCGGTCGCGGTCACCTGGGCGACCCGGCCGGCGAGATCCAACGCGATCGTGCCCGGCCCGGCGCCCACGTCGAGCAGCCGCTGATCAGGGCTCAGCCGCGGCAGGAGGTACGCCGCGGAGTTCTCCGCCGTGCGCCACCTGTGCGAGCGCAGCACCGACTCGTGGTGGCCATGGGTGTAGGTCGACATGCGCCGACCCTACGCGCGAAATCCCGAAAAATGAGACGTCAATATCGCTATGCGGACAGGCGCGGCAGCGCCCCGTCGGTGCAGCCCATCCGCTGGCGGGCGAACAGCACGCCACCCACGAGCGCACCGAGGAGCAGGGTGTTGACCACGATCACCACACCGGTGTCGAACGGCGCCGCACCGCCGCCGGGCCGCGCGTCCTCGGGCGCGACCTCGTGACGGTCGAGCACGACCTGGCTCTGGTCGGATGCACGCGGCTCGTCGGCCGTCGCCGAGCTCAGCGCCGCGGAGGCGAAGACGACGGCGACCATCCCGGCGAGCAGAATCCGCAAGGTGCGACTCATCATGCTCCCGAGCGTGAGCGCCGGTCCCGTCAGGAACCCGACGCACACCGTCCCTACCGGCGACAACCCGGTGAACAATCAGAACCGCTCCGTGTGGAGCTCCCCGCTCAGGTCCGGGCGAAGTCGTTGCTGATGTCGAAGAACCAGACTGTCGAGTCGGTGCACACGATCCGGTCGAGCTTGCCGACCGCCACCTGTGAACGCGGCGTCTTTCCCGAGGCGAGCACGACGTCGTAGGCATCGCTGGTCCGCAGCACCGACCACGGCTCGGACTCGGTGCCCTCGCCGGTGCTGATGATGCTGTCGAGCGCCGCCTGCGCCAGGATCGACTCGCGCTGGGCCTGCTCGACGTTGCCGAGGCCGCGCTGGGCATCGGCGAGGGCGGCGTGAGCCGAGGGACTGAAGATCGCGCCGGGCATGAGCGCGTGCACGGCGGACACGGCGCCGGCGTAGTCGCCGACCGACATCATCGGGGCGACCAGCTCGGTGATCTCGAGATCGGGCCTGAAGTTGGGAGCCTCGAGGATCGCCTCGCGCAAGGCCCTCAGTGACTCCGGGCTGGGTTCGCGAAGATAGACGTCAAGCAGCTCTGCGTACGTAGCCAACAGGGGTCCCCCTTGAATAACGGTCGCCGTGCACGGTAGCCAATGGCGCGGCCACGTGGGGCGGTTGACAACGATTATGCGCCCTTTTGTGACCCGGAAGTTGCGCGGTCTGCAGGTTACTATCGCCAGCCGAGACCGGGGGCTACGTGGGTGAGGATGCTCTCAAGGACGTGGGCGTTGTAATCGACGCCGAGCTGGTTCGGCACGGTGAGCAGCAGCGTGTCCGCTGCCTGGATCGCCTCGTCCTCGGCGAGCTCCTCGACCAGCACGTCGGGCTCGGCGGCGTAGGAGCGCCCGAAGATGGCCCTGGTCTGGTCGTCGATGTTGCCGATCTGGTCCTTGGTCTGCCGGTCGAGGCCGAAGTAGCGCCGGTCCTCCTCGTTGACGAGGGCGAAGATGGAGCGTGAGACCGAGACTCGCGGCTCGCGCTCGTGTCCGGCCTCCTTCCAGGCCTCGCGGTAGGCCTCGATCTGCTCACGCTGCTGGATGTGGAACGGCTTGCCGTTCTCGTCGGTCTTCAACGTCGAGCTCTGCAGGTTCATGCCGAGGCCGGCGGCCCAGCGAGCGGTTGCGAGCGAGCTCGAGCCCCACCAGATCCGGTCGCGCAGCGTCTCGGAGTAGGGCTCGACGCGGAGCTTGCCGGGCGGGTTGGGGAACATCGGCCGCGGGTTGGGCTCGGCGAACTGCGCGCCCTCGATGATCTTGAGATAGGTCTCGGTGTGGGCGCGCGCCATGTCGGCCTCTGAGGCGTTCTCGCCGGGCTCGTAGCCGAAGTAGCGCCATCCCTCGATGACCTGCTCGGGTGAGCCGCGGCTGATCCCGAGCTGGAGGCGCTCGCCGGAGATCAGGTCGGCCGCCGCGGAGTCCTCGGCCATGTAGAGCGGGTTCTCGTAGCGCATGTCGATGACGCCGGTGCCGATCTCGATCTTCGAGGTGCGGGCGCCGATCGCGGACAGCAGCGGGAACGGCGAGGCGTACTGGCGCGCGAAGTGATGGACCCGGAAGTACGCTCCGTCGACGCCGAGCTCCTCGGCGGCGACCGCGAGGTCGATGCCCTGGAGCAGCGCGTCTCGTGCCGACTGGGTCTGCGAGTAGGGCGACGGTGTCCAGTGGCCGAAAGACAAGAATCCGATGTTCTTCACAGGTAGTAGAACCCTCAACAGTCCCACAGGATTCCCTCGAGCCGGGGTCAGGCGGGGCCTGGTCACGTCCGGCGGAGCGACCGGGACCTTCGCCTCTGGGTGTTCTGCACTCCGGAACTGTCTCCGTCTCGACACCACCTTGTCGGTGGTCGTGTGGCGGTCGGCGTTCTGTTTTCATTCCATCAACACGCCAAGTGGGCCGTCGTACGTGCCGTAAAGCGGACACCTACACAGCATCAACAGGAGCCCCTTATGAGTTTATCTATCGGTCGACCGAATAATCATATCGGTCGACTGACCAGGGAAAACATTGTCTCGGCGTGTTGTCCGAGCTCTTCCGAAGTCGCGGATTATCGTGTTACATATCAGGCAGCTTCACCGATGCAGTTTCACCGATATAAGGCCGACCAACATTCTCTGGGGGATGAATTAGTTATGTGGGACACCGTTGAGGTGCAGAGCTTCACGCTTTCTCACGACATGCCGTGCCGCGACTGCGGTCACGCACGTCACCGCTTCTTGCCGTGCGACTCCGACTGCGACTGCCGCGCCCACGAGGTCGCGGAGCTACTGGAGGTCGCCGGCGCTCGCTGAACGACCTGACGTCAGCTGTCTCGGGCGTCCAGAACGGTGACCACCGCATCGCGGTGGTCACCGTTCTTTTGTTCGAAAGTCGGCGCAGCTCGAAATCGAGTCGGGTCACGGAAGCGGATCGTCCGCAACCAGGTTCAGGATCGCCTCATGGACATCGTTCTGGTACCCGGCCTCTGGCTGGACGCATCCTCATGGGACCTCGTCGTCCCCCACCTGACCGACGCCGGCCACACCGCCCGCCCGGTCACCCTCCCCGGCCTCGAGTCGGCCGAGACCGACCGGTCCGGCGTGCACGTGGCCGACCAGGTCGCCGCCGTGGTGGCAGCCATCGACGAGGCGGACGCGCCCGTGATCCTCGTCGGACACTCGATGGGCTGCGCGGTGGCCGGTGCGGCGCTCGACGCGCGCGTCGACAAGGTCTCGACCGTCGTCTACGTCGGCGGCTGGCCCGCGGAGCCGGGCATGATCCCGGGCAAGAACTTCCCGACCGACGGCGCCGACCTGCCGCCGGTGCCGTGGGAGGAGTTCGAGGAGGCAGACGTACGCGACCTCGACCGCGCCACCTTCGAGGCACTGCTGCGGCCCTCCCCCGCCAGTCTGACCTCCGAGCCGTTCGAGCTCGGCGACGAGCGGCGCTACTCCGTCCCGGCGGTGTTCGTCTGCCCCGAATACCGAGCTGCCGACCTGAAGGAGTGGGTCGCCGACGGCACCGAGTCGGTTGCCGCGATCCCGAAGCACAAGGACGTCACCTACGTCGACCTGCCTACCGGGCACTGGCCGCAGCTGTCCAAGCCGGCCGAGCTCGCCGCCATCATCGCCCGGGCAGGCGAGTAGGCGGGCGTCGGGTAGCGTCGGGTGCGTGCGCACCCGGCTCGCTGCCCTGACCGCCATCGCGGCCCTCTCGGCTCTTGTCGCCGGCTGCGGGGGTGATCCGTCCTCGGACCCCACCCCCAGCCCGTCGGCAACGCCGTCGGCATCATCGTCACCGGTCCCGACGACGTCGCCGCTCGACGACGCGTCGGTGCCGCTGGCCGAGCGCCTCACCCGGGCGATGGCGACGGTCGCCTCCGGGGAGCCGGGAGCCGCGGACGTACGCGACGCGGCGCTGTTCGAGCAGACGACCGCGCGCAACCTCGCCCGCGGGTCGAAGGCGAAGGCCGACGACGTTCTGGGTGCGCTGGGCCGTGCCGACCGCGCCCAGCTCGCGTCGGACATCGCCGCTGCTCGCGAGCTCATGGCGATGACCGACCCGCAGCCGAAGCTCCCGGACTGGAAGATCCTGACGCCACCGCCGCCGGACGAGCTCCGGCCGCTCTACCGCAGGGCGCAGCAGGAGACCGGGACGCCGTGGGAGTACCTCGCCGCCGTCCACCTGGTCGAGACCCGCATGGGACGCATCCGCGGCACCAGCACCGCGGGCGCCCAGGGCCCGATGCAGTTCCTGCCCTCGACCTTCGCCCAGTACGGCGCCGGCGGCGACATCATCGACCCCGGCGACGCGATCATGGCGGCGGGCCGGATGCTCGCCAACAACGGCGCGCCCGGCGACATGGCCGGCGCGCTGTGGTCCTACAACCACTCCGACCGCTATGTCGCGGCCGTCAGCGCCTACGCCGAGCAGATGAAGCGGTCCCCCGCTGCGTACGACCTCTACTGGCACTGGCAGGTTCTCTACCGGCACCAGGACGGCACCATGCTCCTGCCCGAGGGTTACCCGGGCGAGAAGGCCGTACGCATCGCCGGCTAGTAGGGGCGCTCGACGGCGTACTGGACCAGGCTGACGTCCTCGCCGCGGTAGGTGTCGGTGCCGTGGCGGCCGGTCTCGATGAAGCCGGTGGCGTCGAAGAGCTTCTTGGCACGGGCGTTGGTCTCGTGCGTCTCGGCCCAGATCCGGGTCAGGTCGAGGACGGAGAAGCCGTAGGTGAGCGCGGTCTTGATGGCGCGCTGGCCGAGGCCCTGGCCCCAGCGGGAGCTCGGGCCGATGGCGATGCCGAGCTCGCGGGTGTCGGGGGCCAGGCCGTGGAGATCGGCGTAGCCGACGACCTCCTCGTCGACCTCCACGGCCAGCCGGATGAGCTCGGGCGGCGGAGCGTCGATCAGACGGCGCCAGTGGCGGAGGTGGCCGTCGCGGTCGCGCTCCGGCCAGCCGTTGGCGACCCGGAACTCCTCATCCTCTGCCCAGGCGGCGTAGACGTGTTCGTCACCCGGTGACAGCGGGCGCAGGCGCATGGTGTCGGTGCGGGGCATCGACCGAGTGTCGCAGACGAACGGCTCGGTCGATCCCCCGCCCGGGATCTGATCAGTAGGTGAGCTGGACCTTGGTCGCGAGGCGCTCGTCCATCAGGCGGTAGCCCTCGGCCGCCTCGGAGAAGGGCAGCGCCTTGTCGAAGACCAGGCCCGGGTTGATCGTGCCCTCGAGCGTGAGCCGCAGGAGGTCGGGCAGGTAGCGGCGTACCGGAGCCATCCCGCCCTTGAGGCCGACGTTGGTGCGGAACAGGGCGTTGACCGGGAGGTTGACGTCGTGCGGGACGCCGACGAACCCGACGGTCGCGCCCGGTCGGGCCACCTTCGAGGCGGTCTTGAAGGACTGGTCGGTGCCCACGCACTCGAGGACGTAGTCGGCGCCGATGCCACCGGTGAGCTCGCGTACGGCCGCCTCGCCCTCCTTGCCGCGCGCGGCGACGATGTCGGTGGCACCGAACTTCTTGGCGATCTCCTGGCGGGCCTCGTGGCGCGACATCGCCACGACCCGCTCCGCGCCGAGCTGGGCGGCCGCGAGCACGCCGCACAGACCGACCGCGCCGTCGCCGACGACGACCGCGGTGCCGCCCTTGGCGTCGGAGCCGACGCCGGACATGACCGCGGCGTGCCAGCCGGTGGCCATCACGTCGGTGAGGGCGAGCAGGTCGGGGTACATCGACGGGTCGGGCGTCTCGTCGAGCTTGACCAGGGAGCCGTCGGCCTGGTTCACCAGCGCGTACTCGCTCTGGCCGCTGACCGTGAAGCCGAGGTTCTCGCAGACCGACTGGACCCCGGCGAGGCAGTGCGGGCAGGTGTTGTCGCAGTGGTCGAACGGCACGATCACGAAGTCGCCGGGCTTGAAGTCGCGTACGTCTGAGCCGACCTCCTCGATCACGCCGATGCACTCGTGACCGATGGTGCGGGGCTCGTCGATCTCGCCGTTGGACCCGCGGTAGTTCCACAGGTCGGAGCCGCAGATGCAGGAGCCCACGACCTTGACGATGGCGTCGGTGGGCTGTGTCAGAGCAGGATCGGGTACCTGGGTGAAGCGGATGTCGCCCACCCCATGGATCGTCGTCGCGCGCATGGTGGCATCCTGTCACCCGGCGTAAAGAGATGTTGCACACGGTGGCCGTTCCACGAGCCAGGCAACAGCCCTGAAACGAAACGCCGACACTTCGCGGGGAATCCAGGCTTATCTCATATATGAGTTACGGTGGTGCACCATGACCGACGGATACAAGGGTCGTATCGGGAATCTGATTCGCGATGCGCGCAAGCACAAGGGCCTCACCCAGGCACAGCTCGCTGACCTTCTCAACACCAGCCAGAGTGCGATCAACCGCATCGAGCAGGGGCAACAGAACCTGTCCCTCGAGATGATCGCCCGGGTCGGTGCCGCGCTCGACTCCTCCCTGGTGGACATCGGGGCCGGCCCGACGCACCTGCGCGTCACCGGTCCGACGACGCTGTCGGGTGAGATCACGGTCAAGACCTCCAAGAACGCCGGTGTGGCGCTCCTGGTCGGCTCGCTCCTCAACCGGGGCCGTACGACGCTCCGCAAGGTCGCCCGCATCGAAGAGGTCAACCGCATCATCGAGGTGCTCAACTCGATCGGCGTGCAGACCCGCTGGCTCAACGACGACAACGACCTCGAGATCGTCCCGCCCAAGGAGCTGCGCCTGGACGCGGTCGACGAGGCCGCGGCCCGCCGCACCCGCTCGGTGATCATGTTCCTCGGCCCGCTGCTGCACCGCCTGGACACCTTCGAGCTGCCCTACGCCGGCGGCTGCAACCTCGGCACCCGCACCGTCGAGCCGCACATGTCCGCTCTGCGCCCCTTCGGCCTCGAGGTCAAGGCGACCGACGGCGCCTACCACGCCAGCGTCAACCGGGAGATCCAGCCGGGCCGCCCGATCGTGCTGACCGAGCGTGGCGACACCGTCACCGAGAACGCCCTGATGGCCGCCGCGCTGCACCCGGGCACCACGGTGATCCGCAACGCCTCCTCCAACTACATGGTCCAGGACCTCTGCTTCTACCTGCAGAAGCTGGGCGTCGAGGTCGAGGGCATCGGCACCACCACGCTCCGCGTCACCGGCCGCGAGGTCATCGACGTCGACGTCGACTACGCGCCGAGCGAGGACCCGATCGAGGCGATGTCGCTGCTGACCGCCGCGATCGTGACCGACTCCGAGATCACCATCAAGCGCGTGCCGATCGAGTTCATGGAGATCGAGCTGGCGACGCTGGAGGAGATGGGCTTCAACTACAGCCTCTCCGAGGAGTACCTCGCCCTCAACGGCAAGACCCGCCTCGTCGACATCGACACCAAGCACTCGGTCCTGCACGCGCCGCTGGACAAGATCCACCCGCTCCCCTTCCCCGGCCTCAACATCGACAACCTGCCGTTCTTCGCCGCGATCGCCGCGGTGGCGCAGGGTCAGACGCTGCTGCACGACTGGGTCTACGAGAACCGGGCGATCTACCTGACCGAGCTCAACAAGCTCGGCGGCAACGTCACGCTGATGGACCCGCACCGGGTGATGATCGAGGGCCCGACGCACTTCTCCGGCACCGAGATCGTCTGCCCGCCGGCGCTGCGTCCCGCCGTCGTCGTGCTGCTCGCGATGCTCGCCTCGAAGGGCACCTCCGTGCTCCGCTCGACCTACGTCATCGCCCGCGGCTACGAGGACCTCGCCGAGCGTCTCAACCAGCTCGGCGCCAACATCACCGCCTTCCGCGACATCTGAGGCACCTGAGTCTGCGGGCTCATGTGATCCGTCCCTCACGGGTGGTTAGATGCTCCCCGTGAGGGAGCAGCAACGACGCGTACGCGCCTATGCGCACCGTGGTGGAGCGCTCCATCCCGACCTGGTCGGGATGGAGAACACCATGGAGGCGTTCCGGCATGCGGTGGAGCTCGGCTACACCCATCTCGAGACCGACGTGCACGTCACCCGCGACGGCGTCCTGCTCGCCTTCCACGACGAGGCGCTCGACCGGGTGACCGACGTCAGCGGGCTGATCGCTGAGATGACGTACGCCGAGGTGCAGGCCGCCCGCATCGGCGGCGAGCACGGCGTGCCGACGCTGGCCGAGCTCTTCGAGGCGTTCCCCGGGGTCACCTTCAACATCGACCTCAAGTCCGACGGAGCGGTCGGTGCGCTGGCCGAGCTCCTCGCGGCGACCCGTCACGAGGACACGGTCATCGTCGGCTCGTTCTCGGCGCGCCGGATCAAGGAGTTCCGGCGTCTGACCGAGGGGCGCGTACGCACCTCGGCGAATCCTCGGGAGGTGCTGGCCTACGTGCTCGCCCCCACCACCGGGATCGCCAGGCGGCTCGCGGGCGGACAGTTCGACGCCTTCCAGATCCCGCACCGCCACCGCCTTTTCGGTCCGCTCTCCGTCCGGGTGGCGTCGCGTGGACTGGTACGCCGCGCCCACAAGGCCGGCAAGGAGGTCCACGTCTGGACCATCGACGACCCGGCCGAGATGAAGCGGCTGCTCGAGCGCGACGTCGACGGGCTGATGACCGACCGCACCGACGTCCTGAAAGCGTTCCTCGAGGAGCGTGGGCTGTGGGAGGCTGAGCCGTCTCGGGCTGAGCCCACCGACGAGGCCGAATCCGAAGAGCATGGCGAGGAGCCCGAGAAGTGACCACATCAGCCGGGATCGGCGATTTCAGGCCGGTCGAGCGGGCGCGGGAGCAGAAGGGCTGGTTCTTCACCGACTGGGCCGTCTCCGCGTTCCAGACGACGGTCGCCGGGGTGCTGTTCGCGCCCTACCTGATCGAGATCGCGAAGGCCGCCGCCGTCGACAACCGCATCGACGTGCTGGGGCTCTCGATCGCGCCCGGCGCGCTGCCGTCGTACGTCATCACCTTCTCCACACTCCTCTCGGCGCTCATCTACCCGCTGGTCGGCGCGATCGCCGACCGCACCTCCCGCAAACCGGACCTGATGGCCGGCTTCGCCTGGGCCGGCGCGCTCTGCGCGGCGCTGCTGTTCTTCATGACCGGGGACAACTGGTGGTTCGGGTCGATCATGTTCATCATCGCCAACCTCTGCGCGGGTGCGGCGGTGGTCGTCAGCGACTCGATCCTGCCGCTGATCTCGACCGAGAACGAGCGCGACCGGGTCTCCTCGATCGGCTGGGCCTACGGCTACGCGGGCGGCGGGCTGCTGCTCGCCGTCAACTTCCTCCTGGTCACCTTTGCCGACCCGCTCGGGCTCGGCACCGCGCTGGCGGTGCGGATCTCGATGCTCTCGGCCGGGTTGTGGTGGGCGGGGTTCATCATCATCCCGTGGCGCCGGATCCGCCGGCACGAGCCCGCCGACGTCGAGGACGTCTCCGGTGGCGTCGTGGCGCGTTCCTTCGGCCAGCTGTTCGTGACCCTCAAGGAGCTGCCGCAGTATCCGGTCGCGCTGACCTTCCTGCTGGCATACCTCTTCTTCAACGACGGCATCCAGACCGTGATCAGCTCCGCCTCGACCTATGGCGTCGAGGAGCTCGGGTTCGAGACCGGCACGATGCTCGGGATCTACCTGCTGGTGCAGTTCGTCGCCGTCGGCGGTGCGATCTTCTTCGGCCGGCTGGCCAAGAGCTTCGGTGCCAAGCGGGTGATCCTCGGCGGCCTGGGTGGCTGGATGCTGATCGTGGTCGTGGCCTACTTCGTGCCGGAGAAGAGCCTCACCCCGCTGCTCGTCGTGGCGGTCGGCATCGGTCTGGTCATGGGCGGCACCCAGGCGCTCGCACGGTCCTACTTCTCGCTGTTCATCCCGGCGGGCAAGGAGGCGGAGTACTTCAGCCTCTACCACGCCATGGACCGCGGCACCTCCTGGCTCGGCACGCTGGTCTTCGGGCTCGTCTACCAGCTCACCGACTCCTACCGGCCCGCGATCCTGGCGCTGATCGCCTTCTTCGTCCTCGGCGGGGCGTTGCTGGCGCTGGTGAACACGGCGAAGGGCATCGAGCAGGCGGGCAACCGGGCGCCCGAGAGGGTCTGAGAGCGCTCCTAGCCCCTGGCGGTTTCGGGACACCGCCCGCTCAGGACTCTCTCAGGGAGATCCGCAGGTCAGGCGGGCCCTGTGTCGAACAACACGGCGAGGATCTCGACAATTCACGGAATCATCACCTCCTCTGTACCGTTGACGGTGTGAAGAGGCCTGACCGGCCTGCGTCATGAGTCCGCAGACCGCTTCGCTCTTCAGCTCATTCAACGGGGGACGATCGACTCAGGAGGTGCTTCATGGCCGAGCGCACGTTGCGCGGCGCCCGACTGGGCGGACAAAGTTTTGAGGACGAACGCGGGATCGAGTTCGCGGGCCGCCAGCAGGTGGCCTACCGGTGCCCGCAGGGCCACGACTTCGAGATCACGATGTCGGACGAGGCCGAGGTTCCGGCGATCTGGGAGTGCCCGCGCTGCGGGATGGAGGCTCTCAACCTCTCCGGTGCCAAGCCCGAGGAGAAGGCCGAGAAGCCGGCGCGTACGCACTGGGACATGCTCCTGGAGCGGCGCTCGGAGAAGGAGCTCGAGGACATCCTCAAGGAGCGCCTCGACCTGCTTCGCGGCGGCGAGATCGGCCCGGCTCACCTGCACCGCAAGGGACCGGGCAAGAAGAAGGCCAACGCCTGACTTCTGACACAGCCAGATACGCCGAAGGCGGCCTTCCGACCGGGAGGCCGCCTTCGGCGTATCTGGAGGCGTGTCTAGGCGATGTTGTCCTTGTCGATGACCTCGCCGGTGACGATGTCGTCGTTGCGGGGCCGGGCGCCCGGACCGAAGGTCGAGGGCATCGCGGCGGTGACCAGTCGCTTCTGCACGACCGTGGCCAGGATGCGCCGGAAGAACGGCCGGGTGAACGGCAGGATCAGGACGATGCCGAAGATGTCGGTCACGAACCCCGGGCTGAGCATCAACGCACCGCCGAGCAGGATCAGCGCACCGTCGGCGATCTCGTTGGACGGCAGCTTGCCCGAGGAGAGCGCCGTCGTCAGCGCGTTCCAGGCGCGCGAGCCCTCGCGTCGCATCAGCCAGGCACCGAAGATCGAGTCGGCGACCAGCAGCAGGATCGTCCACCAGACACCGATGACCTGGCCGACCTGGATGAGCACGAACAGCTCGACCAGCGGCATCACCAGGAACAGCAGCACCAGCACCCAGGAGAGCCTGCGGCGTCGCGTGGTCATCGACGGCCTCCCACGAGACGCTCCAGCCCGAAGCGGCGCAGCAGCCGGAGCAGCTGCTCACGGCGCTCGGCCAGGCCCCAGCGGGTCACCCGGCGCATCGACTCGGCCGCGACCGCGGGGCTCATCTTCGACTCGCCCCGGACCCGCTCGATGAACTGGATCGGCACCTCCTTGACGGTGAGGCCGGCCCGGAGCGTACGCGTCACCATCTCGGTCTGGAAGACATAACCGGTCGACTCGACGCTGTTCAGCTGGAGCTTCTCGAGCGTCGTACGCCGGAAGAGGCGGTAGCCCGCAGTGGCGTCGTGGACGCCGATGCCCAGCAGGAGCCGGACGTAGAAGTTGCCACCGACCGAGAGCAGGCGTCGCGACAGCGGCCAGTTGACCACCGAGCCGCCGCGGACCCAGCGGGCGCCGATCACCAGGTCGGCGGAGGTCAGCGCCTCGAGCAGCAGGTGGAGCTCCTCGGGCTGGTGGGAGCCGTCGGCGTCCATCTCCCCCACGACGTCGTAGCCCTGCTCGAGCGCCCAGCCGAACCCGTGGAGGTACGCAGCCCCCAGCCCGGCCTTCTCGGTGCGGTGCAGCACATGGATCTGCTCGTCGTTGTCGGCCAGCTCGTTGGCGATCGTGCCGGTGCCGTCGGGTGAGCCGTCGTCGACGATCAGTACGTCGACGCGCGGCTGCGCCTTGCGCAGCCGTCCCACGATCCAGGCGAGGTTGTCCGCCTCGTTGTAGGTCGGGATCACCATCACCGCCCGGCCGATCTCGGTCCAGGGTGGAAGCTGCTCGTTCGTCACGTACGCCGGCCTTGTCAAGGAATGGGGTGGAAGTCACAGGATATCCGTCCCCCGGTCGAACCCAAGATCCTCGCGTTAGGAGAACCAAGGCGAGCAGACAACTCGTCCGGCCAGCAATCCAGCACCGGAGCGTCCCTCGTCTGGACGCAGCGGAGCGAGGGAGCGAAGCGACCGAGCGCAGCGGAGGAAGACGAGGGTGAAGCGGAGGTGCTGCGCGAATTGCGAAGCAATCGCAAAAAGTACAGAGCGCGGGAGGACCCAGACGATCTTCGGGCCGTTCCGATCCCTGCTGGATGCAGGGAGACGATCGTTGTCTAAGGGCGCCTTTGCCCTCCCGCGTTGCCCTCGCGGTCGTTGACCGCGCCCGCGAAAACGGAACGAAGGTATGCCTGGCTCGACACCCCCCGACCCGATTCGTCGAGCGCCGGTCCGCCGACCGCGACTCTGCATGGGCGAACGTTGCCACCATCACCCGCTGGCTCGGCGTAAGTCAACACGCCGCTGACCTGCGGAAACATATGTTTCCGCAGGTCAGCCACAGCCTGGCGGACGCGAAAAAGCAACGAATTACCGGGGAACCTCGGCGTGTCGCCTGCGGGTACCCGTTGCGGCGATCAGGGAACGACGACAGTACCGCGTGCGGAGGTGGCGAGGATCGGCTGGTCCAGCATCTCGGCGGCACCGGGACGGTCCTCGGTGGCGGCTCCGCGGGCCACGACGTGCACGGCGAACTCCATCACGCGGGACCGTCGGCCGGCCTTGGTGAGCTCGCAGGTGATCTCGAGGATGTCGCCGGCACGTACGGGCGCCTTGAACTGGACGTCGTCGTAGGAGGCGAAGAGGCCTTCGTCGCCATCGGTGAGGATGCACATCTCGGTCGCGACGTCGCCGAAGAGGCCCAGGCTGTAGGCGCCGTCGACCAGGTTGCCGGCGTAGTGGGCGTGGGAGTAGGGCACGTAGCGGCGGTGGACGACCTTGGTTCCGATGCTGGGCCCGTTCTGGGGCGATGTCATGCGGCGGGCTCCTTGGCGGTGGTGCGGTGGACGAGATAGGAGGCGACCTCGGCGGGGGTGGTGCCGCGGCCGAAGATGCGGTCGACGCCGAGCTCGGCGGTCATCGACTCGTCGAACCGGGGCCCGCCGACGACGAGCAGCGGCCGCTCCCCTGCCGGATAGGCCTCACGGAATGCGGCGGACATCTCCCGGGTGTTGAGCAGGTGGGCGTCGCGCTGGGTGACGACCTGCGAGACCAGTACGGCGTCGGCGCGCCGGGTGACGGCGGCGTCGACCAGGGACGGCACGGAGACCTGGGCGCCGAGGTTCACGACCTCGATCTCCTTGTAGTACTCCAGCCCCTTCTCCCCCGCGAACCCCTTGATGTTGAGGATCGCGTCGATGCCGACGGTGTGGGCGTCGGTGCCGATACAGGCACCGACGACCACCATCGGGCGCCGCAGCGTCTCCTTGATCACCGCGTTGGCCTCCTTGGGCGTCAGCAGCGGGAAGTCGCGCTCGACGACCTGCACCTTGTCGGTGTCGACGAGGTGGTTCACCTGCCCGTAGACGACGAAGAAGGTGAAGTCGTCGCCCATCGGCTTGGAGTGGACGACCATCGCCGGCTCCATGCCCATCTTGTTGGCCAGCTGCAGCGCGGCGCCGTCGGCGACCTTGCTGTGCTTGATCGGCAGCGTGAAGGAGAGCTGCACCATCCCGTCGCCGGTGGTGTCGCCGTACGGCCTGATGATGGTCACTTGCCCTCCAAGATGTCGCTGGCCGGGTTGTAGTAAGCCTCGGACTTCTCGGCCACGCCCTCGAGTCCCTTGCCGGCGTCGGCGGGGCGCTTCATCAGGCCGAAGGTGCCGTCGGCGATGGCGTCCAGGAGCCCGTTGGGCTCGTCGATGATCTTCCCGAGCAGGTCGATCGACTCCCCCAGCACCTCGCGGGCCCGGTTGGCGATGAACCCGTCGGGAGCCGGGTGGAAGTCCTCGCCGAGGCGCCCGGCCGCGTCCATGACGTACCGGACGTTCTGCAGCGCCAGGTCGCGGTCGGAGAGCCAGGGCGTCACGACCGCCTCGGTCATCATCCCGACCAGCAGGATGCCCTGGTCGGTCATCGCGCCGGCGAGGTTGAAGAACCCGTCGAGCAGGTAGCCCTTGAAGATGTCGCCGGTCATGTGCCGCGTCGGCGGCATCCACTTCAGCGGAGCGTCGGGGAAGATCGTCTTCGCCAGCAGCGCGTGCGCGAGCTCGAGCCGGAAGGAGTCCGGTACGTCGGGGTTGATCTCGAAGGCGTGACCGAGACCCAGCTGCCAGTCCTCGAGACCGGCCTCCTTGGCGAAGTACTCGTTGAGCAGCTGGCTCGTGGTGACGGTGTGGGCCGCCTCGACCGCGTCAGCGGTGGTGAGGTAGTTGTCCTCGCCGGTGTTGATGATGATCCCCGCCCGCGCGTGGATCTGGCGGGAGAGCCGCTGGTCGACGAACGTACGCACCGGGTTGATGTCGCGGAACAGGATCCCGTACATCGAGTCGTTGAGCATCATGTCGAGACGCTCCATGCCCGCCAGCGCCGCGATCTCCGGCATGCACAGCCCGCTCGCGTAATTGGTGAGGCGTACGTAGCGGCCCAGCTCGCGGCTCGTCTCGTCGAGCGCGGCCCGCATGAGCCGGAAGTTCTCCTGCGTCGCGTACGTCCCGGCGAACCCCTCCCGGGTGGCGCCCTCGGGCACGTAGTCGAGGAGCGACTGGCCGGTCGAGCGGATGACCGCGATGATGTCGGCGCCCTCGCGGGCTGCCGCCTGCGCCTGCGGGATGTCCTCGTAGATGTCGCCGGTCGCGACGATCAGGTAGATCCAGGGCTTGCGGGGTGCGTCGCCGATCTCGGCGATCATCCGCTCACGGGCCACCCGGCTGGCGTCGAGTCGGGCGATGCCGACCCCGACCGCCTCGCGGGCGTGCTTCGCGGCCAGCTCGGCCTCGGCACCCTCGGGCAGGTGGAAGGTCACCTGGCCGGCGGCGGCCTCCTCGGCGAGGCGGGCCAGGTCGTTGTCGTGGGCGGCCAGCGCGTGCCACACCGGCAGGGCGATGCCGTGCTCCAGGCCGACGTCGGCACGCACCGCGTCGACCAGGTGGTTCACCCAGGGGGTGCCGTCCGGGTCGGCGCCGGCGAGGCCGGCCAGCCGCAGTGTGGCTCGCTCCACCGCGACGGTGGTGTGCCGCTTCGCCATCTCCACGATCGGCTCCCCGGCACGGGTGGCCAGCTCACGGGCACGGGCGATGGTGCGTGGGTCCAGGTCGAGTCTCACTGGGCCAGTCTCCCCTCGAACAGTGCCCGGACCCCGGCATCGGCACGGAGAAGATCCAGCGCGTAGACCGCGTGGCCCGGGACGTAGCCGTTGCCGACCAGCATCGTGACGTCGGCGGCGAGGCCCTCGGCGCCGAGCGCGGCGGCGGAGAAGGAGGTGGCCATCGAGAAGAAGATGACGGTGCCCCGGTCGGCGGTGGCGAGGATGGCGCCGCCCTCGCAGCCGGGCACGTCGACGCAGACGACGGTGACGTCGGCGGGGCCGCCGGCCTTGGCGACCGCGTCGCGCAGGGCCACCGGGTTGCGGGCGTCGGCGACGACGACCTCGTCGGCCAGGCCGGCGTCGCGAAGACGCTCGGCCTCGGCCTCGGTCGGGACGACGCCGATCAGGTGGCGGGCGCCGGCATCACGGGCCGCGGCCAGGGACAGCGACCCGGACTTGCCGCCGCCACCGATCACGGCGACGACGCCGTCGACGTAGCGCTCCGAGACGACCCTCCGGGTCAACGCCGGGGCACCGCAGACGTCCATGACGGACAGAGCCAGCTCCGGGGCGAGATCGTCGGGAAGGACCGCGGCGATGGAGCGGCCGAACAGGATGGCGTAGCCGTCGCACGGCACCTGCTCGGAGTCACCACCCCAGCCGGCGAGCCCGTCCTCGATCACCAGGGGGGTCAGCGTCAGCGACACCAGGGTCGCGACCCGGTCGCCGGCCTTCAACCCCAGCGGGGATTCCGGGCCGACCTCCTCGACCACGCCGACGAGCATCCCGCCCGAGCCGGTCACCGGGTTCTGCATCTTGCCGCGGTCGGCGACGATGTCGAGCACCTCGCGGCGTACGGCTTCCCCGTCGCCGCCGTGCGCGGACTCCAGCTGCCGGAAGGAGGCGGCGTCGAGGTTCAGCCGCTCGACCCGGATTCGCACCTCGTCGGGCCACAAGGTCTTTCGGGTGTCGAGTCTTCGCGCCGCCTGAGGCAGCGGCAACGAGCCGGCCACCGGCTCATCGAGCACCCGGTGCAGGCCTGTCGGGTCAGAAGTGGTCATCGTCGTACGCCTCCTTGCGTCCATCTCACGCCGGACCCTACCAGCGATGGATGGAAGAATTGCGGCCTAGGCTTGCTAACACCGGAGGATCTCCCGCTATGGTGGAGAACATGACGGCAACCATCGAGCCCACTACCCGAGACGGACAGCCCTACGCCTACCAGCGTGTCGAGCTGGTCGAGCCCGACTGGACCCGGTTCCCGGGGTGGGCCGACGTGACCGAGGAGCAGTGGCGCGACGTGCAGTGGCAGCGCGTCAACTGCATCAAGAACGTGCGCCAGCTGCGTGCCCTGATGGGCGATCTTCTCGAGGAGCGCTTCTACGCCGATCTCGAGAAGGACATGGCCGAGCGCGCGACCATGTCGATGCTGGTGCCGCCCCAGATGGTCAACACCATGGTGGTCTCGACAAGCTCGACCACCGATCCCAGCGAGTTCACCGATGCGTTCTACGCGGACCCGATCCGTCACTACATGATCCCGGTCTTCTCCGACCGCCGCACCGACTGGCCGTCGCACCCGCAAGCGAGCCGCGACTCGCTGCACGAGCACGACATGTGGGTCGCCGAGGGGCTGACGCACCGCTACCCGACCAAGGTGCTCGCCGAGCTGCTCTCCACCTGCCCGCAGTACTGCGGCCACTGCACCCGGATGGACCTGGTCGGCAACTCGACCCCGGTCATCGACAAGCTCAAGCTCACCGGCAAGCCGGTCGACCGCCACGAGGCGATGCTCGACTACCTCCGCAACACCCCACAGGTGCGCGACGTGGTCGTCTCCGGCGGCGACGTCGCCAACCTGCCCTGGCCGCGGCTGGAGGACTTCCTCACCAAGCTGATGGCGATCGACAACATCCGTGACATCCGGCTGGCCACCAAGGGCCTGATCGGACTCCCCCAGCACTGGCTCCAGGAGCCGCTCCTGGAGGGGATGAGCCGGGTGACCAGCATCGCCCGCGAGCGCGGTGTGTCACTGGCCGTCCACACCCACGCCAACCACGCCAACTCGGTCACGCCCCTGGTCGCCGAGGCGTCCAAGGCGCTGATGGCGGCCGGGGTTCGGGACGTACGCAACCAGGGTGTGCTGCTCGCCGGCGTCAACGCCGACAGCCACTCTCTGCTCGACCTCTGCTTCCGCCTGCTCGACGGCGCGCAGATCATGCCCTACTACTTCTACATGTGCGACATGATCCCGTTCTCGGAGCATTGGCGCGTCTCGGTCGCCGACGCCCAGCGGATGCAGCACGACATCATGGGCTACCTGCCCGGGTTCGCCACCCCGCGCATCGTGTGCGACGTACCTTTCGTCGGGAAGCGCTGGGTCCACCAGCTCGCCGACTACGACACCGAGCGCGGCATCTCCTACTGGACGAAGAACTACCGCACCTCGATCGAGGCGTCGGATGCCGAGGCGCTGACCAGGACCTACGAGTACTACGACCCGATCCACACGCTGCCCGAGTCGGGCCAGGAGTGGTGGCGCACCCACGCCAAGTGATCGAGATCGCCCGGCTCTGCGCGCGCTGATCAGTGCGTCAGGGTCGGGCGGTTCTCGTAGTAGGTGTACATCGCGATGGTCGTGCGGGTGGACACGTTGGCGACCGAGCGGATCCGGCCGAGGAGCTCCTCGAGCGCCTCGGGGGTCGCCACCCGCACCTTGAGCATGTAGGACTCGACACCCGCGATCGACCAGCAGGCCTCCACCTCGTGGAGGTCGGCGACACGCTCGGGGCAGTCGTCGGGCTGGGACGGGTCCATGGGCTGCACCGCGACGAAGGCGGTCAGCGGCACGCCGATGGCGGCGTAGTTGACGGTGGCGCCGTAGCCGGTGATCAGGCCGCGCTGCTCGAGCCGCTTGACGCGCTGGTGCACCGCCGAGGTCGACAGGCCGGTCGCCTTGCCCAGGTCGGTGTAGGACATCCGACCGTCCTCCGCGAGAAGCTGGAGGATTTTACGGTCGGTGGCCTCGATCTCAGGTGCAGTCACGGCGATAGCGTACCCACAACAGCAATATCTCCGCCGCAACGTCCAAAAAACTAGTTGATGTCGAAAGATTTCCGGCTTCAGGAGGGCCAGCCGGCGAGCGACATCAGCTCATCGCGACCGTCGGCGGCAGCTACTCCGACGACGGACAGGAGCCGGCCGGCGGAGGCCTCGTGGGCGCCGCTCATCGCCTCTCCGGTGGCCCGGTGCGGGTCCGCGGAGACGATCACACGGCCGTGTGCGTTGACCAGCGTGCCGCCGACCTCGCGCAGGCCGGGCAGGAGCATCGTCTCCAGGGTCTCGACCAAGGTGTCGGCCCCGGCGACACCGACCATCCGGCCGCCCGCGTAGACCGGGAGGGTCGTGGTGATGACGTACTCGTCGGCGCAGATGAAGTCGACATAGGGTCCGGCGACGTGCAGCTGCCCGGTGCGTTCCGGGACACGGAACCACGGCTGGCGGGTGTAGTCGATGATCTCCCGCGTGCCCGGCACCTCGGCCTCGCCGAGCAGGTCGCGGCCCGCTCCCTGCCACCAGGCCAGGTAGAGCCGCCGGTCGCTGAGCGCGTCCGGTGCGGCGACGAACCCGCCGCCCAGGAGGTTCGGGTCCTGGAGGAACTCGAGCGTGCCCTCCTCCACGTGGGCCCGCAGCTGGTCCGAGGTGACCGGTCCGGACGCGAAGAGGGCACCCACCTCGGTGCGCAGCCGCTCGAGCTCGGTGAGGATGGAGCCGAAGTGCTGCTCGATCCGGGCGGCACAGTCGAGGGACACATCGATGTTCACTGTCGTACCACCTCGTGGATCTCGGTCAGACGTTCAACGGCGTGGGTCACGTGGTCGCGTACGCTCGCCCGGGCCGCGGCCACGTCGCCCGACCCCAGTGCGGTGACCAGCGCCCGGTGCCGCTCGCCGGATGCCTGCCGGAAGTCCGACTCGCTCAGCGGCACTCGCAGCAACGTACCGAAGTCGGCCTCCTGTCGCACCACCTCTCGGGTGAGGCGCGCCGACTGTGTCAGTGCGGCGACGGAGAGATAGAGCTCGCTCTCCGCGTCGCGCCACCGGCCGACGTCCTCCTCGTCCGCCGGGACCAGCAGATCCCGGAGGTCCTCGACCTCCTCCGGAGCCGCCCGCTCGGCGGCCAGCTCGGCGCAGCCGGTCAGCACCACCAGATAGAGACTCGCCCGGTCGCGCAGCTCCACGCGCGACATCGTGGCGAGCCGTCCCTTCACGACGTCGCCGGGAGCGGGCGCACGCACGAACGACCCGCCGCCGCGCCCCCGTGTCGTCACGACCAGCCCCTGCGCCCGCAGCGAGACCAGTGCCTCGCGGGCGGTCACGGTCGCCACCCCGAGCATCTGGGCGAGCTCGAGCTCGCTCGGCAGGCGGTCACCGTCGGCGAGGACGCCGGAGCGGATCGCCTCCGCGAGACGGTTCTCGACACGTACGGCTCTGCCTTCGTCGCCGATCGGCGCGAAGATCGCCGACCGGGCGCGCGAGGTGATCGCACGGGGGTTGGCCACGATCGGGCTCCTCCTTCGGGTGGGTTTACGAAGAACTTACGCAGAAGGTCTTTAAAATCTAAGATCTGGTTCCATATGATTCACGAATGCGACCGACCGAATCTCCGCAGATCCAGCTCGACGCCGTGTCCAAGGCGTACGGCGACGTGATGGCCGTCGACGCGCTCGACCTGACGATCGGCGACGGCGAGTTCTTCTCGATGCTCGGCCCTTCCGGCTCCGGCAAGACGACGGTGCTGCGCCTGATCGCGGGCTTCGAGCGGGCCGACTCCGGCACGATCCGCCTCGGCGGCGAGGACGTCACCGCGCTGGCCCCGTTCGACCGCGACGTCACCACGGTCTTCCAGGACTACGCCCTCTTCCCGCACCTCAACGTGCTGGAGAACGTCGCGTACGGTCTGCGCGTCCGTGGCGTCGCGAAGGGCGAGCGGAGCTCCCGGGCTCGGGAGGCGCTGGCGATGGTCCGCCTCGACCACGTCGCGACCCGGAAGCCGACCGAGCTCTCCGGCGGACAGCGGCAGCGGGTCGCCCTGGCCCGCTCCATCGTCGTACGTCCCCGGGTGCTGCTCCTCGACGAGCCGCTCGGTGCGCTCGACCTCAAGCTCCGCGAGCAGATGCAGGTCGAGCTCAAGCAGATCCAGCGGGAGCTGGGGATCACCTTCGTCTTCGTCACCCACGACCAGGAGGAGGCGCTCACCCTCAGCGACCGGATCGCGGTCTTCGACAGCGGTCACATCGTGCAGCTGGGCACCCCGAAGCAGATCTACGAGCGGCCGTCCTCCCCGTATGTCGCCGACTTCGTCGGCACCTCGAACGTCTTCGACGAGGAGGTGGCCAAGCGGGTCCTGAAGATGGAGGGCGCCTTCGCCCTGCGGCCCGAGAAGATCCTGCTCTCCCCGGAGTCCGCGAGCGCCCCGGCCGGCGCGATGACCGCTGCCGGGGTGATCACCGAGTCGATCTACATCGGCACCGGTCATCGCGTCCACATCGAGCTGGAGGACGGCACCAGGCTGGTCGCCCTCGAGCAGAGCCGCGGCGCGCTGCACCCGGATGCCGCCGAACCAGAGTCTCGGGGCGACCGCGTGGTCGTCTCCTGGTCGCCGGGCGACCTGGTCCCCTTGGGCACCGACTCGTCCCGTGCCGTGCAACACCGATGAGCCAGAACCCATCCAGAGAGGTTTGACCATGCGCAACATCCCAACCAGGTACGCCGCCAGCCGCACCATCGGCGGAGCGCTCGCGGCCCTGTCCCTGATCACGCTCACCGCCTGCGGCGGCGACAGCGGGAGCGAGTCGACCGGCGCCGTCGAGAAGCTCGGTGAGAACGAGGGCGAGGTCTCGATCCTCGCCTGGCCCGGCTATGTCGAGGACGGCTCGACCGACCCGGCGGTCGACTGGGTCTCCGGCTTCGAGAAGGAGACCGGCTGCCAGGTCACCGCCAAGGTGTACGGCACCTCCGACGAGGCCTTCAACCTGGCCAAGTCCGGCGAGTACGACGTCGTGGCCGCCTCCGGCGACCTCACCCTCCGCATGATCGCGGCGGGCGAGGCGGCCGAGGTCAACACCGACCTGATCCCCAACTACGAGGGCATCTACGACTTCCTCAAGGACCGCGAGTGGAACACCGTGGACGGCAAGAACTACGGCATCCCGCACGGCTACGGCGCCAACCTGCTGATGTACAACACCGAGGACGTCACCCCGGCGCCGACCTCGTGGAAGGCGGTCTTCGAGGACGCGCCGAAGCACAAGGGCCAGGTCACCGCGTACGACTCGCCGATCTACATCGCCGACGCCGCGGTCTACCTGATGGCGCACCAGCCGGACCTGGGGATCGAGAACCCCTACTCGCTCGACGAGAAGCAGCTGGCGGCCGCTGTCGACCTGCTCAAGGCGCAGCGGGCCTCCGTGGGTGAGTACTGGTCCGACTACACCAAGACGCAGGCCTCGTTCGAGACCGGTGACACCGTGGTCGGCACCACCTGGCAGGTGATCGCCAACCTCATCGACCCGAAGAAGGCCTCGGTCGAGGCGATCCTCCCCTCCGAGGGCGCGACCGGCTGGAACGACACCTGGATGATCTCGTCGAACGCGAAGTCGCCCAACTGCGCCTACGCCTGGCTCAACCACATCTCCGACCCGAAGACCAACGCCCAGGCGACCGAATACTTCGGTGAGGCCCCCAACTCCGACAAGGCCTGCGAGTTCGCCTCCGAGGGCCACTGCGAGACCTTCCACGCCGGCGACGAGAAGTACGCCGAGCAGATCTGGTTCTGGAACACCCCGATCGAGAAGTGCCTGGACGGCCGGACCGACGTCACGTGCACCGACTACCAGGACTGGACCAAGGCCTGGGCAGAGATCAAGGGATGACCTTGAGCTCCATCAGCAGCACGCTCAGCAGGAGGCCGGGCATCCGCCTCGGCCTCCTGCTGGCCGCTCCCCTGACCTGGCTGGTGCTCGTCTACGTCGTCGCCCTCGCGGCACTGCTGGTGACGGCGTTCTGGACGATCGACTCCTTCACCAACGAGCTCCAGCGCACCTTCACCCTCGACAACGTCCGCGAGATCACCGGCGAGGCGCTCTACCGGACCGTCACGCTGCGCACCCTCGGGGTGGCCCTGCTGGTGACGCTGATCGACTGCGCGATCGCGCTGCCGGTCGGCTTCTACATGGCCAAGATCGCCTCGCGGCGCTCGCGGCACCTGCTGGTGATCGCGTTCCTGATGCCGCTGTGGGCGTCCTACCTCGTCAAGGCGCTCGCCTGGCGATCGCTGCTGTCCAACGGCGGTCTGCTGGACTGGGCCGGCGGCCTGGTCGGCCTCGGTTCTCCGGGATTCGGCTTCACCGCGATCGTGCTCACCCAGGCGTACATCTGGCTTCCGTACGTCATCCTCCCGGTCTACGCGGCCTACGAACGTGTCCCGGACTCGCTGATCGACGCCGCCGGTGATCTCGGTGCCCGGCCCGCGCTGACGTTCCGCACGGTGGTGCTGCCGCTGGTGGTGCCGGGCCTGGTCGCGGGGTCGATCTTCTCGTTCTCGCTGACCATGGGCGACTACATCACGGTCAACATCGTCGGCGGCGCGAACCAGATGCTCGGCAACCTCGTCTACATCAACTCGGGGTCGAACCTCCCGCTGGCCGCCGCGATCGCGCTGATCCCGATCGTCGTGATCATGATCTACCTGGCGTTGGTACGCCGCACCGGAGCTCTGGAGAACCTATGACCATCTCGCGATCGACCCGACGCCTGCTCGCCGCGGTGACCGGCCTGGTGCTCGCCGTGCTCTACGCGCCGCTGGCCCTGGTCGTGGTCAACTCGTTCAACACCTCCCAGGCACTGACCTGGCCGCCCAGCGGCTTCACCACCCAGTGGTGGCAGCGGGCGGCGGTCAACCCGGGAGCGCACGACGCGATCCTCACCTCACTGACGGTCGCGGCCTGCGCCACGGTGCTGGCGCTCGTGCTCGGCACGCTTCTCGGCCTGGCGATGCAGCGCTACTCGTTCTTCGGGAAAGACACCGTCAACCTGCTGGTGGTGCTCCCCATCGCCCTGCCCGGCATCGTCACCGGGATCGCGCTGTCCAACGCGTTCTCGTCGATCCTCGGCGTACGCCTGGGGTTCTTCACGCTCGTGGTGGCCCACGCGACGTTCTGCATCGTGACCGTCTTCAACAACGTGCAGGCTCGGCTGCGACGGATGGGCGGCAACCTCGAGGAGGCCTCCGCCGACCTGGGGGCGGGGATGTGGACCACGTTCCGGCTGGTCACGCTCCCCCAGCTGCGCTCGGCGCTGCTGGCCGGCGGGCTGCTGGCGTTCGCGCTCAGCTTCGACGAGATCATCGTGACGACGTTCGCCGCCGGACCGGGGGTGACCACCCTGCCGGTCTGGATCCTGACCAACTTGTTCCGCCCCGGTCAGGCGCCGATCGTCAACGTGGTGGCGGTGGTCATGATCGTCGTCTCGGTCGCGCCGATCTGGCTCGCTCAGCGACTCTCGTCCGACCCGACCGACACGACGCGGGCGATTCACTAGGCTTCACTCGTGGCTGAACCTCGAATGCTCCTGCTGGACACCGCGTCGCTCTACTTCCGGGCCTACTTCGGTGTGCCCGAGATCAAGGCCGAGGACGGCACCCCGGTCAACGCCGTCCGCGGCCTGCTGGAGTTCATCTCCCGGCTGGTCAACGACTACTCCCCCACCGATCTGGTGTGCTGCTGGGACAACGACTGGCGCCCGCAGTGGCGGGTCGACCTGATCCCGTCCTACAAGGCGCACCGCGTGGTCGAGGAGCTGGAGGCCGCGCCCGACGTGGAGGAGGTTCCCGACCCGCTGCAGGTCCAGGTGCCGATCATCCGCGAGGTGCTCGCGGCGGCCGGGATCTGCGTCATCGGCGCCGACGGCTACGAGGCCGATGACGTGATCGGCACCCTCGCCACCGGCGCGGGGATGCCGGTCGACGTCGTCACCGGCGACCGGGATCTCTTCCAGCTGGTCGACGACGCGGCCGGCGTACGCATCCTCTATCCGACGCGGGGTGTGGGCGACCCGGATCTGGTGGACGAGAAGTGGGTGCTCGCCAAGTACGGCATCAGCGCCGCGCAGTACGCTGACTTCGCCACCATGCGCGGTGACACCTCCGACGGGCTGCCGGGTGTGAAGGGCGTGGGCGAGAAGACCGCCGCCAAGCTGCTCGAGCAGTACGGCGACCTCGACGGGATCGTCGCCGCCGTCGCCGACCCCACCACCTCGCTCACCAAGGCCCAGCGGCAGAAGTTCATCGACGCCGTCCCGTATCTGGCGGTGGCGCCGAAGGTCGTGGCGGTGGCACGGGACCTCGACCTGGACCGCAGCCGGACCGCGCTGCCCAGCGCTCCGGCCGACCCGGAACGGCTGCGCGAGCTGGCCGCGACGTACAACCTCAGCTCCCCCGTCGCCCGCTTGGAAGCAGCGCTACTGCGGGTGTGATCGGGGTCTCCCCGATTCGATTCAGAAAGTTTGTAGAAACGGCATCATCACCCGTTCACCGCTCCGTCTCCTTGGCAAGACCACCAAGAAGGAGCGGACGAATGAGCGACATCAAGCACCCGGCAGTGCAGCAGGACATCAAGATCTCGTGCCTCGACCCCTGGGGTCGAACGGTGGAGGTGCCGACCACCCTGGGCTACCGCGAGAACGACCCGTACGCAGTGAGCCTGACCTTCCACTCCGGCGCGGGTGACGTCGAGTGGGTCGTGTCCCGCACCCTGATGCTGCAGGGCCTGTCGGCCCCGGCCGGCGAGGGTGACGTGAAGATCTACCCGAGCATCGACGAGGACGCCAAGGCGGTGGCCGTCTTCGACTTCAGCTCCCCCGACGGCCGCCTGATCGCGACCGCGGACTCCGGCGAGGTGCAGACGTTCCTCGGCAAGTCCTTCTCGGCCGTCCCGGTCGGCTCCGAGAGCCAGCACATGGATCTCGACGCGCTGATCGCGGACCTGCTGAGCAGCTCCTTCGACGCCGAGTAGGCACTCCGCCCGCCTGCTCGTTCGTCAGCGCACCCTCCCGTCCCGGACATCCGGGGCGGGAGGGTGCGTGCTTTTCGCTGGTCGGAAGCGATCTCTCGCGGTTGCCAGGTCAACTGTGGTAGTGATGTGCGTCACCCGCACCCTCTCGGAGGTCACAGTGCTGCCAGCTTTCCTTTCTCGCGAGCGAACGGTGGCCGGTCCCGGCTTCAGCCGCTGGCTCATCCCACCCGCCGCTCTCGCGGTCCATCTCTGCATCGGCCAGGTGTACGCCACGAGCGTCTACAAGACCGCTCTGGTCGAGCACTTCGACACGAGCCAGACCGCGATCGGCGTGATCTTCTCGATCGCGATCGTGATGCTCGGCCTCTCCGCCGCGGTGATGGGCACCTGGGTCGATCGCAACGGCCCACGCGCGGCGATGACCGCGGCCGCGGTGTTCTGGGCGTCGGGCTTCTTCATCGGCGCCCTCGGCATCGGCAGCGGCCAGCTGTGGCTGGTCTACCTCGGCTACGGCTTCGTCGGCGGCATCGGACTCGGGATCGGCTACATCTCCCCCGTCTCCACGCTGATCAAGTGGTTCCCGGACCGGCCCGGCCTGGCCACCGGGATGGCGATCATGGGCTTCGGCGGTGGCGCGATGATCGCCAGCCCGCTGAGCGGCCGGCTGCTGGCGCTCTACGACCCGTCCTACACGGGTGACGCCACCACGGTGCCCGACGGTCACGCCGTGATGATGCTCTTCCTCACCCTGGGCGTCGTCTATCTGGTCTTCATGTCCTTCGGCGCCGCCACCGTCCGGGTCCCACCGGAAGGGTGGACGCCGGCCGGCTGGGACCCGGCGAGCGTCAAGGAGAAGAAGCTCGTCACCACCGCGAGCGTGTCTGCTCGCAACGCCGTCCGCACCCGCTCCTTCTGGCTCGTCTGGATCGTGCTCTTCTGCAACGTCACTGCCGGCATCGGCATCCTCGAGCAGGCGGCGCCGATGATCCAGGACTTCTTCCGCTCCGACGGCGTCTCGTCGGTGAGCGCCGTCGCGGCCGGAGGCTTCGTCGGGCTGCTCTCGATCGCCAACATGGGCGGCCGGTTCGTCTGGTCCTCGACCTCCGACGTCATCGGCCGTAGGCCGATCTACATGATGTATCTCGGCGTCGGCCTGGTCCTCTATCTGCTGCTGGCCACCGTCGGGCACGCCTCGATGGCGCTGTTCGTGCTGCTGGCCGTGGTGATCCTGTCCTTCTACGGCGGCGGCTTCGCCACCGTCCCGGCCTACCTGCGCGACCTCTTCGGCACCTTCCAGGTCGGTGCCATCCACGGCCGGCTGCTGACCGCCTGGTCGGCCGCCGGGATCGCCGGGCCGCTCATCATCAACGCCTTCCTCGACGCGCAGGGCGAGCCCGGCACCCTCACCGCCGACGCCTACCGGCCGGCGCTGCTGACCATGGTCGGTCTGCTGGCGGTGGGCTTCGTCGCCAACCTCCTGGTCCACCAGGTGCCGGACCGGTTCCACGAGCCGTCTTCGGCCGATCCCGCTGAGACCGAGAGGAGCGCAGCATGAACCCCAAGATCGTCGTCGCCTGGGCCCTGGTCGGGATCCCGCTGGCCTACGGAGTCATCGAGACGCTGCGCCGTGCGGCGCAGCTCTTCACCGGCTGAGCTCTTCCTTCGGCTCAGAGGCCGAGCAGGCTCGGCTCGTTCGTACGCCACGCCTCCTGCGCCGCCCGGGTCACCGGGCCGTGCGGGAGGGTGCGCGTGCCCCACTCCGTCACAGCCTGCACGTCGCGCAGGCTGGAGGTGAGGAAGACCTCGGTGGCGTACTCCTCGACCTCGGCCAGCGGCTCGTCGGTCTCCTCGGCGCCGAACCACTCCAGCACCAGGGCGCGGGTGATCCCGGCCAGCGGGCCGCTGGACAGCGTCGGGGTCTTCAGCGCCCCGTCGAGCACGTAGAAGATGTTGCTCCCGGTGCCCTCGCACAGGTCGCCCACGGTGTTGGCGAAGATCGCCTCGCTGGCCCCGTGCTTGCGGGCCTCGGCGAGGGCGATCACGTTCTCCGCGTACGACGTCGTCTTCAGGCCGCTCGTCGCGCCGTGCTCGTTGCGGCGCCACGCCACGCTGACGACCTTGGTCTCCGCCGGGTTCGGCTCGGCGTCCTCCAGGCCGATGATGACCGTCGGCGCGACCTCGACGCGGCCGGACCCGAACGGCGCCGGCCCGCCCGTGACGGTGATCCGAAGCCGTCCGTACGCCGTCGGGGCTGCCCCGAGCACCGCCTCCACACCCTTGGTGATGAAGCCGCGGTCGAGCGCGGGCAGGCCGAGGCCGCTCGCCGAGCGCTTGAGCCGGTCGAGGTGGAGGTCGAGCGCGAACGGCTGGTCCTCGATCACCTTGAGCGTCTCGAAGACGCCGTCGCCGACCACCAGACCATGGTCACGGATGGAGACCGCCGGAGCGGCCGGGTTGTCGAGAAGCTGACCATCGATCCACGCGCGCATGCGGCAACTCTATGACGTCCCTGGTCAGGGGCCGGAATGCCCGCCGATGGGACTCCTGGGGCTGATGGTGAATGACACGAAGGTGACCCCCGATTTGTCCCCCGGGTGCGGCTCCGTTAATGTTCTTCTCGTCGCCAAGGGCACGGGAAACCGGGCCGGAAGCACAAGCGGACGTAGCTCAGTTGGTAGAGCGCAACCTTGCCAAGGTTGAGGTCGCGAGTTCGAGCCTCGTCGTCCGCTCGGAGTAGGTCTCCACCGGAGGCATTGCCTCCAGCGGTGGGTTGGCCGAGAGGCGAGGCAACGGACTGCAAATCCGTGTACACGGGTTCAAATCCCGTACCCACCTCGAAGCACCACCCTGATATAAACTGAATAACCACGGACGATTGGCGCAGCGGTAGCGCGCTTCCTTGACACGGAAGAGGTCACTGGTTCAAACCCAGTATCGTCCACCAATGAAACCGGCCCTTGACCAGCGAAATGCTGATCAAGGGCCGGTTTGATTAGGCCCCATCGAATAGGTGTTCGACGGTGCATGACAAAGTGCCTGACAATCCTTCGGGCTCGATCCCCTCGACTTTCGCGAGAGCACGATGCCCGTCGCAATGCGTCGTACACCCTCATCTGCGACTTCGAAGAGCCCAAAATAGCCCCGGTGAAAGGGTCGGCCCGCGTGCTACGTTCGGGCAATGACCAGACCCGGTGAGATCCTCGGCACCGTGCTCGCCGCCAGCGAGCGCGAACAGCTCGAGACGTACCTGGATTATCTGCGCGACGCCGTCGTGCGCAAGGCCCGCGGGGTGTCGGAGGAGGACGCCCGGCGCAGCCCGGTGCCGACCGGCACCAACCTCGGCGGCCTGATCAAACACCTGCGGTGGGTGGAGCTGGGCGGGTTCGCCCAGCAGATCGGGCAGATCCCCGCCGCGGAGTTGCCCACGCCGCCGTGGACTGACGAAGACCCGGAGGCCGACCTGCGGCTGGAGCCGAACGAGAAGCTCGACGACGTCATCGCCGCCTACCAGGCGGCGTGCGACCGCTCCCGCGAGGTCGCCGCCCAGCACAGCCTCGACCACGCCGTCACCACACCGCGGGGCAGGGAGCTGACGTGGATGTACCTGCACGTGATCGTGGAGACCGCCCGGCACGCCGGCCACGCGGACATCCTGCGCGAGATGATCGACGGCAGCGTCGGCGACTGACGGCTCGCGGCGCGTCGTCGGTCCGCGTTCCGGGTCGTCGGAGAATCGCCCGATCGGGCTCCAACCGCTGCCCGAGCACTTCGAGCCCGAGGTCATGGTCACCCCCATCCTCGGGAGACCTCTGACAAAGGTGCCTCGGGCGTCAGCCCCCAGCCGAAGGCGGAGGTGGGGTTTCGACGAGGTGGACCTCGACGCCGTCGGCACGGAAGGGTGCGAGCCTGTCGGGATCGGCGTCGGCGGTGGTGACGAGGTGGGTGAGGTCGCCGAACTCGCCGAACCGGAACGTCGACGTACGGGTCAGCTTCTCGGCGGTGGTGATCAAGACGCGCCGGGCGCCCGCGGCCAGGCAGGCGCGTTTGACCTGCGCGTCCTCGTAGCTGGTGGAGGTCAGCCCGAAACCGGGCTGTGCTGAACAAGTTCCGATGATGGCGACATCGGCATTGGTCTCGCTGATGGCGCGCACGGCGGCGTGGCCGGTGAACGCGAGGGTGTCGTTCTCGACCGGTCCACCGGGAACGATCACGGTCGCACCGGGACGCGTTGCCAGCGCCGCGGCGGCGTGAAGAGAGAGCGCCAGCGCCGTGACCGGGCGACCCGCCAGATGGCGAGCGACCGCGTAACACGTGGTGCCGTTGTCGAGGACGAGGGATTCGCCGTCGGCAACCAGCCCGGCCGCGACCGCCGCCAGGGCGTCCTTGCGCTCCCGATCGGTCTCGAACCGAACCGAGAACGGCATCAACGTACCGCGCACGTCCGCACGGGTGACGCCGCCGCGCACGCGACGCACCGCGCCCTGGTCGGCGAGCTCGGCGAGGTCGCGGCGGATCGTGATGGCCGAGGCGCCGGTCAGGTCACAGAGGGCCTCGACGCTGACGGTGGTCCCGGAGGCCACGGATCTGATGATCGTTTTGTGCCGAAGTGATCGTTGCACGTGATCATTCAAGCACCTACGTTGCCGACGTGCCTCGCCTCCTCCCCCACCTCGCTGCCTCCCCCGGACGTGCCCGCACCGGCGTCTCGCTGATGTTCTTCACCAACGGTGTCCTGTTCAGTGCACTCCTGCCTCGCTACCCCGAGATCAAGGCCGCTTTCGGGTTGAGCAACAGCCAGTTCGGGCTGTTGGTCATCGCGTTCCCGGTCGGGGCGCTGATCGCGGCCGGGTTCGCTGGTCGGATCATCCGGAGAGTCGGCGCGCTACGAACCAACGGGTACGGCTCGATGGTCCTGGCCTCGGCGCTGGGTGTGGCCGGGTTCAGCCACTCGGTGTGGCTGTTCGCTGCCGCGCTGGTGGTCGCGGGGGCTGTCGACGCGGTCGTGGACGCTGCGCAGAACGTGCAGGGTGTCGTGGCGGAGCAGTGGCGCGGACGTTCGGCGATGAACTCCTTCCACGCCCTGTGGTCGGTCGGCGCTGCCACCGGCGGCGTGATCGGTGCTGCCGCCGCGGCAGCGAGCGTCGCCCCGTCCACGCAGATGCTGATCAACGGCATCGTGTGGGCCCTGGTCGCCGTGCTCGCGTGCCGGCTTGCGGCTGTTCCCGACGAAGTCCGCGGCGCGCTCCAGGTCGAGGCGGACCACCACGGCGTTCCAGCTGGTAGAGCCGACCGATCGGCGCGCCGCCATGCGTGGCGGCTGCTGCTTCCGCTGGTCGTGCTGGCGATCTGCGGCACCCTGGTCGAGGACGTCGCGAACAACTGGGCGGTGCTTTTCCTCGGCCAGACCGGCGCTTCGACCGCCATCGCCGGGCTCGGGCTCACTGTCGCCCTCGGTGCCCAGTTCATCGGCCGGCTCCTCGGTGACCCGATGACCGACAGGTGGGGCCGGGAGGGCGTGGCCCGGGCCGGTGGCCTGCTCATCGGCGGCGGTGCGCTGCTGATCGTCACCTCCCCGGTCTACCCGCTCGCGTTCGCCGGGTTCGCCATCGCAGGGTTCGGCTGCGCCACCCTCGTGCCCGCCGCGTTCGCCGCCGCAGGTCGCATCCCCGGGTTGCCCGAAGGCACCGGCATCGCGATCCTCGGATGGCTCATGCGGATCGGGTTCCTCATCACCTCGCCGACCATCGGCTGGCTCTCCGACCTCACCACCCTCCGTACGGCGATGCTCGTCCCCGTCGTCGCCCGGGCTCCTCGCCGCCCTCATCGCCCACGCCCGGCTCCCGAAGCGGACACCCCGACCGGAGTCCGCCGAGGCGACTCCCGCGGGGGCAACCGTCGACTGACCACGAAGAGTTGTCGGCACCCTACCCAGGAGTCACACCTGCCTGAATCGAACGTATGATCGATTCATGACCCGCACGCCAGGTTCCTCGAAGCCACCCGGCCTTGAGCCACCGATCATCGTGCCCCGCCCGGAGGCCCGGCACTGCTGGCGGCACCTGTCGCCCTCGCCGGGGAGCGAAGGGGACCCGGTGTTCCTCCTGGCCTGGGCGCACTCACCGGCAGATCAGTTCGGCAAGTACGTCTGGTGGGCTCAGATCGTGCGCATGACCACGCCGACGGACTGGTCGACGGAATGGGTCTCCGCCGACCAGCTCTCGACCGAGCGTTACGCCCCTGGAGACGCGGTGCCTGGTCGACGACCTTCGTCCAACGGGAACCGCTCAGCGCTTCCCGGGGTGTCATGAGCTGGTGATCCTTGTCGGTGGTCACGGCTAGCATCCGCTTCATGTCGGAACGAGCACCTCGGGCGAACAAGCGCCGGGGAGCAGGCCGGCTGTCTCAAGGGCTTGCGAAGCCTCGGCGGCTTCCGTGGTTCCTCGCGACTCCGGCGGCACCTCACGTCCGGGCGGACGCGGCCCCGGGTGCGTACGTCGACCTCCACACGTTCCAGACGGTCGAGGCCTTCGACGAGCTGCGGCGGACCGGAGTGCTGGAGGGGTCATCGCGCTATTGGATGGAGGACTTCGCCGAGGCCTATCGGTGGATGAAGCGGGAGATGGATCGCCGGCTTCCGACCTCCGGCGACGGGATGGTCTGGATGTGGGCCGCCACCACTCGGCGCGAGCTGCTCGCCTCGGCGCGCAGGGCACGAGGGGACGTGCTCGTCTCCGTGCGGGTTCCCCGCAAGCACGTGTTGCTCAGTCACTTCGGCGACTGGCACCACGTACTCAATCGGACGCTCCACATCCCCGGCGACCGCGATGTCCCGTGGCCGGACTGGGAGGCACGGTTCGATCGGTCGTGGGATGACTGGTCAGAACGTACGCGTGGCTGCGAGGAGATCCCGCTGGACTCGTGGCCCGGGTGGTTGCGTGAGGAGGTCGAACGGTCCTGGCAGGCGATCTTCGATCCAGCGACGTGGGTCGAGTCGTACGACGGGGCCTCGTGGGTTCCGGCGCGCTATCTCCAGGCCACGGCCCACCGGATCACGCTGGACGAGGTCACCCGCGCGGTTCGTCTGCTCTGAGCCCCCGCTCGGTGGCCTCGAGGATCGCTTTCCACGGCAGTCTCTGGTCCGGTGGCATCTGGCGGGGTGGGTGGAGGAGCCAGAGGTCGGGGCCCTCGATGAGGTATACGCCGGCGGCGCGGAGGGCGGCCATGTGGGAGGCCCAGGCGGGGTGCTCGGCGTGGGCGGCGTTGATGAGTGGGAAGAGCACGACGGGGACGGTCGTGAGGCTCTCGGTGACGATCGTGAGGGCCTGGTTGTCGGCCAGGCCCAGCGCGATCTTCGCGGTGCTGTTGAAGGTTGCGGGGGCGACGATGATGACGTCGAGCTGCGCCGGGTGGGTGCGCGGCTCCCAGGGGAGGCGGCTCGCGCCGCGTACGGGGAAGCCGGTCAGCGCCTCGATCCGGTCGGCCTCGCCGTTCGCGCTGAGCCAGGTGAACGCGGTCGGGGTCAGGGTCACCGGCACGTCATGGCCGGCGTTCACCAGCGGGGTGACCAGCTCGTCGCACAGCTGCTCCACACCGCCGGCGGCGCAGGCGATGACTCCGATGATGGCCACCCCGCGAGCGTACGTGACTCGGTCCCGCGGTCAGGATCACATCGACGACCCGTGCTCATCGGCGGTCACCGGTCCGCTCATGGAGCGATGACCGCTCGGGAGCGCTCGGCGAGGTGTGCGTGACGCCCTCGCCGAGCCGGCCCCAGGATCGCGACCACGCCGGCCGCGCTGAGGGTGAAGCCGGCGACCGCGATCGGCGTCAGGGTCTCACCGAAGACGGGCCAGGCCAACGCGGCCGCGACGCCCGGGGTCAGGTAGAGCAGGGCGCTGGCCGCGACGGACCCGTGGCGCTGCAGCACGATCAGATAGAGCACGTACGCCATCACGGCGACCAGCACGATGAACGCCTGGACCCTCCAGAACGCCGGGTCGGCAGGAGGCCGCCACCGCCCCGACGGCACCGCGATCGCGGACATGAAGCCGACGGTGACCACGACGTGGACGGTGAGCCGGTCCAGCACGTCCGTGCCCGTGCTCCACCGCTCACCGAGCACGGTTCCGGCCGAGAGCGCCACCATCGCGACCCCGGCCATCGTCAGGCCGTACGCCGCCCCCTGGCCGCCGGCGCCGAGGTCGGTGCCGACGACGAGCGTGACGCCCATGAGGCCCGCCGCGAGCCCGAGCAGCGTACGTGGCGTCAGCATGCGCCCGGCCAGCACCGTCACCGTCACCGCGACGAGCAGCGGCTGGAGGGAGGCGACCAGTGCGTTCGTACCGGTCGGCACGCCGTGCGCTGCCGCCTGGTATGCCCCGTAGATGTAGATCGCGTGGGACAGCAGACCGACCAGGCCTTCGCGCCAGAGGAAGGTCGCGCTCAGGCGGCGCCTCCGGCCGACCGCGATCGCGACCAGCGGCGCCGCGGTCAACAGGTAGCGCCACAGCATCGTGGTCTCGGCCGGCGCACCGGTCGCCGCCGCCATCGTGGCGCCGATGAAACCGGAGCTCCAGGACACGACGAGCGCAGCGAACAGGGCCAGGGTGAGCAGCACTCGGGACATACCAGCGAGGTAACCATACCGGTAGGTATACTTTCAGTGTCCTGAGCGAAGGAGATCCACGGTGAAGCGCCTGCCCAACCCCGACACCCCCACCGGTCGCCGGATCCTCGAGGTGGCCACCGCCCTCTTCTACGAGCGAGGCATCCGCGCGGTCGGCGTGGACCTGATCGCGCTCGAGGCCGAGACCACGAAGAAGACCGTCTACGACCGTTTCGGTTCCAAGGACGGGCTGGTCGCCGCGTACCTCTCGCGTCGCGGCGAGCTGTGGCACACCTTCATCGCCGACTGGCTCACCACCCATCCCGCCGACGGGCCCGAGCGGGTGCTCTCCGTGATCGACGCCGAGCAGGCCTGGCGCGCCGGCAGTCTGCGAGGATGTGCCTACATCAACGCCTATGCCGAGATCGGCAACACCGACCACCCCGGCGCCGAGGTCGTCCGCACCGGCAAGGCCCAGGCCCGCGAGCTGTTCGTCCGCCTTGCCACCGAGGCAGGCATCGGCGATCCCGAAGCCGTCGGCACGGCCTGCCACCTGGTCTACGAGGGCATGCTCGTGTCGGTTTCCGCGGGCGGGCGTGAGGCTGCCTACGACGAGGCGCGCGACGCGATGCGAACCCTGCTGCGCTGAGAGGTCAGTCGATCAGGCCGGCCTCGCGCGCCATCCGGACCGCGTGGACGCGGTTGTTGGCGTTGAGCTTGCGGGTGGCGCTCTTGAGGTAGGACTTCACGGTGCTCTCGACGATGCCGAGGGCCTCGGCGGCCTCGCGGTTGCTGTTGCCGAGCGCCACCTGGCGCAGGACATCGATCTCGCGTGCGGCCAGGCGCACGGCGGGGACCAGCTGGGCCGGGCGCTTCTCCCCCGGCGCGGCGGTGAGCCGCAGCACCATGGCCTCCAGGCGGCTGCGTACGTCGGGGTCCATCACCTGACCGGCCAGATCGGTGAGCTCTGCGGCCATCTCCCGGCGTTCGGCGAGGTCGCGCTTGGCGGCGGCCGCGGCCTCGGCCGAGCTCGACGTGGGAGCGGGCGCGGGGGCCAGCCGGGAGAGCCGGTTGCGGACCTCGTCGTCGATCAGGATCTCGCGCTCGAGGGTGCGGATCAGCGGACGCAGCCCATCGAACCAGACGCCACCGAGTCCGAGCCGCGAGCGGGAGGCGAGGTAGATGAGCATCCGCGGGCTCCGGTCGACCATGATCGGCAGGGCGGCGACGGTCTGGATCTGCTCCTGGGCCACGGCCGTGTCGTAGAGGTGGGTGATCCCGCGCGCCGTGTAGTAGTGGTCGACAGATCCGGGCTGACGGGTCTGCAGTGTCTTCCCGCCCAGGCCCTCCCCGTTGACGACCCGCAGACCGCGCAGCGAGATGCCCTTCGCACCACAGGTCGCGGTGATGTCGATGGCCGTGCCGTCGCGACGGACCGGACCTCCGAAGGCGAGATCCAGCCCCGACGCCGCCCGGAACGAGGCCAGCGTCTGGGCGATCCGGGACCCGTCGTACGGCGCCTCAGGGGCGATCGCGGGGGTGCTCATGACGTTGAGCGTAAGTGACGACCATCACAGGCAACAAGAGGCGCACCCCCTCCTTCGAGGGCACTCGTCCGGGGGTATCGGAGCGGTGGTGACGGTCCCACACTCGGTTCACCAATCCGAGTAGGAGGCACGATCATGGCCCAAATCGCGGCTAACCGAGCCGAGGTCGACGGGCGCACCATGCGCCGCGTCGCGACGGCGTCACTGACCGGCACCACCATCGAGTTCTACGACTTCCTCATCTACGGACTCGCCGCAGCACTCGTCTTCAACGCCATCTTCTTCCCGTCCATGGGCGGGCCCGAGGGCACCCTGGCGTCGATCGCGACCTTCGGCGTCGCGTTCGTCTTCCGTCCGCTCGGCGCGATCCTCTTCGGCCACTACGGCGACCGGATCGGCCGCAAGGCGACGCTGATCACGACGCTGCTGATCATGGGCTCCTCGACGTTCGCGATCGGCCTCATCCCGAGCGTGGAGTCGATCGGCAAGAGCGCCGTCGTCATCCTGGTGGTGCTGCGCGCGCTGCAGGGCATCGCGCTCGGTGGCGAGTGGGCCGGCGCCGCCCTCCTCACCACGGAGTACGCCGCCCACGGCCAGCGCGGGCGCTACAGCATGTTCCCGCAGCTCGGTCCCAGCCTGGGCCTGATCATCGCCGCCGGCGCCATGCTGACCACCTTCCGGCTGATGGACCCCGACGCCTTCGCGGCCTGGGGCTGGCGGATCCCGTTCCTGGCCAGCGCCGTCCTGATCGGCGTCGGCCTCTGGGTCCGGCTCAACATCGCCGAGACTCCTTCGTTCAAGAAGGTGCAGTCGGCCGGCACCCGCAGCGCACTGCCGTTCGTCGGGTGCATCCGGGACCAGTGGCGCCAGGTGCTGCTCGGCGGCGGCATCATGGCGATCGTCTTCGGAGCCTTCTACACGGGCGCCAGCTTCATGGTCGCGCACGCGGTCGGCACCCTCGGCCTGAGCATGACCCAGGCCCTGCTCGGGGTCATCATCGCCGCGTTCGCGATGAGCCTGACCGTCATCCTCTCCGCCTGGCTCTCCGACACGCTCGGCCGCCGCACGGTCCTGCTCCTGGGCGCCGCCTTCGGCGTCGTGGCCGGCCCACTGGCGTTCGGTGTCATGCAGCCGGGCAGCTTCGCGAGCTTCGCGCTCGGCAACAGCCTGCTGCTGTGCGTGCTCGGCCTCAACTACGGTCCGATCGCGGCGTTCCTGCCCGAGACGTTCCAGGCCAAGTACCGCTACACCGGCGCCGGGCTGGGCTACAACATCGCCGGCATCCTCGGCGGGGCCGTCCCGCTGGTCATCGCCGAGGACCTGCTGGCCCGGTGGGGCACCGACGGGATCGCGTACTTCCTGACCGCTCTGGCGCTGCTGAGCGTCGTCTGCCTGCTGATCGCCAAGGAGACCAGCCGCGTGGAGCTCGACGCGGAGCCGGTGCCCGCCTGATCCACCCTCTTTCGGGGGTGTGGATGTCGCCACGGTCTCGGTCATGCTCGTGGCATGACCGAGACCTCTTCCTTCACCGCTTCGTCGGCCCGCGGCGACATCGACGTCCCGCTGCTCGAGGAGACGATCGGAGCCAACTTCGAGCGCACGGTCGCCCGCTTCGGAGACCGTGAGGCGCTCGTCGAGATCGCCACCGGACGCCGCTGGACCTACGCGTCCCTGAACGCTGATGTCGACGCCCTCGCGGTCGGCCTCCGCAAGGCGGGCATCGGCAAGGGTGACCGCGTCGGCATCTGGGCTCCCAACTGCGCCGAGTGGACGATGGTCCAGTTCGCCACCGCGAAGATCGGCGCGATCCTGGTCAACATCAACCCGGCCTACCGCACCCACGAGCTCGCCTACGCGCTCAACCAGTCCGGAGTGCGACTGCTGATCAGCGCGACCGCCTTCAAGACCAGCGACTACGTCGCGCTCGTCCGCGAGGTCGAGGGCGACTGCGGCGCGCTCGAGAGGACGGTCTTCCTGGGTACGCCGGAGTGGGACGCGCTGCTCGCCGCGGGCCGTGGCGAGCAGCTGGCCGACCATGTCGACTACCCGCTCGACCCGAACGACCCGATCAACATCCAGTACACCTCCGGGACCACGGGCTTCCCGAAGGGCGCGACGCTGTCGCACCGCAACATCCTCAACAACGGCTTCTTCGTCACCGAGACGATCCACTTCACCGAGGAGGACCGGCTCTGCATCCCGGTGCCGTTCTACCACTGCTTCGGCATGGTGATGGCCAACCTCGGCTCCACCACCCACGGGGCGACCATGGTCATCCCGGGGCCCGGTTTCGACCCGCGTACGACGCTGCAGACGGTCCAGGACGAGAAGTGCACCGCGCTGTACGGTGTGCCGACGATGTTCATCGCGATGCAGGACGACCCGGAGTTCGCCTCGTTCGACCTCTCGACCCTGCGTACCGGGATCATGGCGGGTGCGCTGTGCCCGATCGAGGTCATGAAACGCTGCGTCAGCGAGATGCACATGAGCGAGGTCGCCATCGCCTACGGGATGACCGAGACCTCGCCGGTCTCCTGCCAGACCCGCACCGACGACGACCTCGAGCGGCGCACCGAGACGATCGGCCGGGCCGCGCCGCACGTCGAGATCAAGATCGTCGACCCGGCCACCGGCGCGGTCGTCCCCCGCGGCACGGCCGGCGAGTTCTGCACCCGCGGCTACTCGGTGATGCTCGGCTACTGGGACGACGACACCAAGACCGCCGAGGCGATCGACGCCGACGGCTGGATGCACACCGGCGATCTGGCCGTCATGCGCGAGGACGGCTACTGCGTGGTCGTGGGCCGGATCAAGGACATGGTCATCCGCGGCGGGGAGAACATCTATCCGCGTGAGATCGAGGAGTTCCTCTTCACCCACCCCGACATCGCCGAGGCCCAGGTCGTCGGCGTCCCGGACGAGCGGTACGGCGAGGAGCTCTGCGCCTGGATCCGGATGCGTCCCGGCGCCGAGCCCCTGGACGCCGCCGCGGTCCGGGCCTTCGCCGACGGCAAGCTCGCGCACTACAAGTCGCCGCGCTACGTGCTCATCGTCGACGAGTTCCCGATGACGGTGACCGGCAAGGTCCGCAAGATCGACATGCGCGAGCAGAGCGTCGCTCTGCTCGGCCTGTGAGCCGCCGCATGGCCTATTGGCACCGCACCGGCCCGCACACGTTCACCCCGACCGAGCGCGTCGGCGGCGCCTGGGACCTGAACACCCAGCACATCGCCACCCTGCTCGGCGTGCTCGCGCACGAGGTCGAACGGGACCGCGACGCCCGCCGCGACGACGGGCTCCAGATCACCCGGGTCAGCTACGACATCCTCGGCACGATCCCCCTCGAGGCGGTCGACGTCGAGGTCACCGTCCTCCGTGCCGGCCGCACGATCGAGCTCGTCGAGGTGCGGGCCTGCCACGGCGGCCGGCCCGTCGTGCTGCTCCGAGCCTGGCTGACCGCCGGCTATCCGACCGGCGAGCTCTCCGGCACCCATCACGAGGCCATGCCCGCGCCGGACGTGGTGCCCGCCTGGGACATGACCTCGCTGTGGGACGGAGGCTTCATCGCCTCCGTCGAGGTGCGCCGCCGCGACCTCGGCCCAGGACGGGCGCAGTCGTGGGTGCGTACGCCTCATCCGCTCGTCGCCGGCGAGGAGGTGAGCCGGCTCGCCCAGGTCGCCGGGCTGCTCGACATCACCAACGGCGTCGCCGTCCGGGTCGACCCGAAGGACGTCAGCTTCCCCAACCTCGACCTGACCGCGCACCTGTTCCGGACCCCGGCCGCCGGCTGGCTCGGGCTCGACACGACCGTCTCGTTCGGCCCGGAAGGCGCCGGCGTGACCACCACTGTGCTGCATGACGAGCACGGCGCCTTCGGCGTCAGTACGCAGTGCCTGACCGTGCGTCCGTGACGGCCGCTCAGCGGGCGGCCGCCACCGGCACCGAAGGGGCCGGTCGGCGCGCCCGCCGGCGGTCGGCGGCGAGGATGACCAGGGCGACGACCACGGCCAGCGCATAGAACCCGGTCGCGACATCGAAGACGACCGCGTAGCCGTGGGCCTGGGCGACCGCATCCGGGGCCGCGTCATGGTGCACCGCGGCGCCGTATACCACGGTGAGGAGCGCGAGCCCGATCGAGCCGCCGATCTGATGGGCGGTGTTGACCAGACCGGAGGCGGCGCCGGCGTCACCCGGGTCGACCTCGGCCATGCCGAAGTCGGTGAGGAGGATGATCGCGATGCCCTGGCCGATCCCCAGCACCAGGAGCGGCGGCAGGATCCAGGCGACGGTGGTGGTGCTGTCGATCCGGCTGAGCCAGGCCATGCCGATCGCCGCGGTGGCCAAGGACGTGAGCAGCAGCGCAGGCTTGCTGACCCTCGGGGCGGCCCAGCGCACGACGTACACCATGGCGAAGAACATGCCGGTCATCGGGATGTAGACGAACCCGGTGGCGAGCGGGCTGAGACCGAGGACGTTCTGCAGGTATTGGGAGAGGAAGTAGAACGTCGAGAACATCGCGCCGACGATCAGGATCCGGCCGACGTACGCCCCGGAGCGCTGCAGGCTGTGGAAGAGCCGGATCGGGACGATCGGCTGGGCGGCCCGCTGCTCGACGAGCACGAAGCCGACGAGCAGGACCACCGCCGCGGCCAGCGGGAGCAGGGTGCGAGGGCTGGCCCAGCCGATCTCGGCGGCCTCGACCAGCCCGTAGACGAGTGCCGACATGCCGACCGTGACGGTCAGCGCGCCGAGCATGTCGACGCGGCCGGGCCGACGCTCGGTCTCCGGCAGGAAGCGCGGTGAGAGAGCGAGGATCAGGATCCCGATCGGGACGTTGACCAGGAGGCCCCAGCGCCAGGAGAGGTATTCGGTGAAGACACCGCCGACGATGATCCCGACGCTCGCACCGGCCCCGATGACGGCGCTGTAGATCGCGATCGCCCGGGTGCGCTCCTCGGGCTCGGGAAAGCTCGTGATCAGGAGCGCCAACGTGGACGGGATCGCGAAGGCCGACGCCAGCCCCTGCAGCGCACGTGCCGTGATGAGGACGCCGGCCGAGGGCGCGATCCCCGCCAGCAGCGAGGCCGCCGTGAACACCGCCGCGCCGGCGATGAACACGCGACGCCGGCCGAGCAGGTCACCGGCGCGGGCGCCGAGCAGCAGGAGGCCACCGAAGGTGAGGACGTACGCGTTCTGGATCCAGGACAACGAGGAGTCGGTGAATCCGAGCTCGGTCTTGATGTGGGTGAGAGCTGTGGTCACGATCGAGGCGTCGAGGGTCATCATCAGCTGGCAGCCGAGGATCACCATGAGCACGACTGCCCGGTGTCGGGCGGCCCTCGGAGGTGTCGAAGACATGGTTGCACCATTCCTAAGTAACTAACGAGTTGGTTTCTTCAGTGAAACACTGATCGCCAGAAAAGACAACTAACTAGTTACTTGCTTTAAGGTGGGTGCATGGCCAGAGACTCCGAAGCGACCCGCGCACGCATCCTCGACGCTGCCGAGGCCGAGTTCGCGGCGTACGGCATCGCCGGCTCGCGCGTCGACCGGATCGCGGATGCGGCGCTGGCAAACAAGGCGCTGATCTACAAGTACTTCGGCACGAAGGACGAGCTCTTCGACGCTGTCTTCGCCCACCGGGTGCTCGCGTTCGTCGACGAGGTCGAGTTCGACGCCACCGACCTGCCCGGTTATGCGGGGCGCTCCTTCGACCTCTACGAGCGCTTCCCCACGACCCTTCGGCTGACGACGTGGTATCAGCTCGAGCGACCCGACGGGAAGCTCCCCGCGATCGTCGCCTCCAACGACGCGAAGCTCGCCAAGATCGAGGAGGCGCAACGAGCGGGGAGGCTGACGACGGCCTACTCCCCCCTCGAGCTGCTCACCGAGGTGCGCGCCCTCGCGATGAGCTGGCATCTCCACACCCCCGAGCTGGCGCTCGTGCGCCGGCCGAGCCGCGCCCGGTGCCGGGAGATCGTCGTCGAGAGCGTCCGGCGCCTCGTGGACAACGACTAGCGGAGCATCAGCGCTAGCTGCGGGTGAAGAAGTCCTCGTAGCGGTGCTCGCCCGGCGGCCGCTGGTCGACCACGTCCTGCTCACGGGTCCGGAGCTCGACGCGGCGGATCTTGCCGGAGATCGTCTTAGGCAGGTCGAAGAACTCCAGGCGACGCACCCGCAGGTAGGGCGGCAGGTGGTCGCGGGCGAACTCGAGGATGGCCTTCGCGGTCTCGGCGGTCGGCTCGTGGCCGGCGGTGAGGGAGACGTACGCCTTGGGGACGGCGAGCCGCACCGGGTGCGGGGCAGGGACGACCGCGGCCTCGGCCACCGCGGGGTGCTCGATCAGGACCGACTCCAACTCGAAGGGCGAGACCTTGTAGTCGGAGGCCTTGAAGACGTCGTCGGTGCGACCGACGTAGGTGATGTAGCCGTCCGCGTCGCGGCCGGCGACGTCACCGGTGTGGAAGAAGCCACCGCGCATCGCGTCGGCGGTGCGCTTCTCGTCGTCGCGGTAGGCGGTCATCAGCGTGGCCGGGTGCGCGGAGAGGTCGAGGCAGAGCTCTCCCTCCCCCGCTCCCTCGATCACGGTGCCTTCGATCGGGTCGACCAGCACGACCGGTACGCCGGGCAGCGGCCGTCCCATCGAGCCCGGCCGCACCGGCTGTCCCGGGCTGTTGGCCACCGTCGCGGTCATCTCGGTCTGGCCGAAGCCGTCGCGGATGGTCAGGCCCCAGGCCTGGCGCACCTGGCTGATCACCTCGGGGTTGAGCGGCTCCCCCGCGCTGATCGCCTCGCGGAGCGAGCCGCGGCCGCCGGAGAGGTCGGCCTGGATGAGCATCCGCCACACAGTCGGCGGGGCGCACATGCTGGTGACGTGCTCCTCCCGGATGCGCTGCAGCAGCGTGGCCGCCTCGAAGCGAGCGTAGTTGAGCACGAAGACGGTCGCACCCGCGAGCCACGGCGCGAAGAAGTTCGACCAGGCGTGCTTGGCCCAGCCGGGGCTGGAGATGTTCATGTGCACGTCGCCGGGGCGCAGACCGAGCCAGTACATCGTCGACAGGTGCCCGACCGGGTAGGTGTAGTGGGTGTGCTCGACCAGCTTCGGCCGGCTCGTGGTGCCGCTGGTGAAGTAGAGCAGCAGCGCGTCGCTCGTGGCGTTGCCGGGATGCTCGAGCGGCTCCTGGCTCTCCGCGGCGGCCGCGGCGTACCCGTGCCAGCCCTCCTGCTCCCCCACGCAGATCCGGACGTAGTCGCCAGGGACGCCGTCGAACTTGCCCGTGTCCTCGGCATTGCACACCACCGCCTTCGCCCGGCCCCGCGCGAGCCGGTCGACCAGCTCGGCCGTGCCCACCGCGGTGGTCGTCGGCATGAGGACCGCCCCGAGCTTCATCGCCCCCAGCATCGTCTCCCACAGCTCGACCTGGTTGCCGAGAATGACGACCACGCTGTCCCCTCGCCCGACCCCGAGCCGCCCGAGGTAGCGCGCCACCGCGTCCGAGCGACGCGCCAGCTCGTCGAAGGAGTACGCAGCCCGCGACCCGTCCGGCTCCGCGATGATCAGCCCCGGGGCCTCGTTGCCGCGCGCCATCGGGTCGAACCAGTCATGGGCGAAGTTGAAGCTCTCGCCGACGTCGGGCCAGCGGAAGGTGTCGACCGCCGCGGAGTAGTCGACGCGCTGGGCGATCAGCGCGTCCCGGGCGGCACGCAGGGCATCCGTCGAAGTCGTACTCGTCATGACGGCATCTTGGTGGCGGACCCGATGCCCGCCCTACCCCCGGAAGAGGGGGCTACCGATTCAGTCCCCCGACGATGACGGTGGGCTCGGTCTCGACCGGGAAGTTCACGCTGCTCGCGATGAAGCAGTCCAGGTGGGCCTGGTGGTGGGCGGTGGTCGCGGCCTCGATCATGGACTCGTCGGCGACGGTGACGACGGGGTGGAGCACGGCGCGGGTGAACCGGCCGCCGGTCCCCTGCGTCTCCATGGTCGCGGTCGCGGCGTCGTGGTAATCGAGCACGATCACACCGACCGTCACCGCCTGGTGCAGGTAGGAGAGCATGTGGCACTGCGCCAGGGAGGCCAGCAGCAGCTGCTCGGGGTTGTGCCGGCTCGCGTCACCACGGAAGGTCGGGTCGGCGGAGCCGAGGATCTCGGGCAGCCCGTCGATGCGTACGACGTGGTCGCGGGCGTAGTCGCGGTAGCCGCTCGTCCCGGTGCCGCGGTTGCCCGTCCACTCCACCGAGACCGTGTAGTCGTGGGTCAGTGCCATGCCCACACGCTAGCCGCCGTCCGAGCGCGGCGCGTATGCGTGGCGCCCGACCCGGTTACCGCTCGCAGGGACCGCTGTCCCCTCATCAGGAGGAAACCAGGATGCCCTCGAACCTCACCGAACCCGCTGGTCGCACCGGTCCGGGCTGGTGGCGTTCCGCCGTCGTCTACCAGGTCTACCCGCGCAGCTTCGCCGACGGGAACGGTGACGGCGTCGGCGACCTGCGCGGGATCCGGGAGCGGCTCGACCACCTCGAGTGGCTCGGCGTCGACGTGCTGTGGATCTCGCCGGTCTACCCCTCGCCGATGGCCGACAACGGCTACGACGTCAGCGACTATCACGATGTCGACCCGACGTACGGGACGCTTGCGGAGCTCGACGCCCTGATCGCCGAGCTCCACGAGCGCGGGATGAAGCTGGTGATGGATCTGGTCGCCAACCACACCTCCGACGAGCATCCCTGGTTCGTGGACTCGACCATGAGCCCGGAGAGCCCGAAGCGCGACTGGTACTGGTGGCGCGAGGAGCCCAACAACTGGGGCTCGTTCTTCTCCGGGCCGGCCTGGACCTACAGCGAGGGCAGGGCCGCCTACTACCTCCACCTGTTCACCAGGAAGCAGCCGGACCTGAACTGGGAGAACCCCGAGGTCAGGCAGGCGGTGTACGAGGTCATGCGCTGGTGGCTGGACCGTGGTGTCGACGGCTTCCGGATGGACGTGGTGAACCTGATCTCCAAGGACCCGGAGCTCCCGGAGGCGCCGGTCATGCCGGGGCAGCGCTACGGCAACATGCGCCGGTCGGTGATCGACGGGCCGCGCGTCCACGAGTTCCTCGCCGAGATGCACCGGGAGGTCTTCGACCGCTACGACCGCGACCTCCTGCTCGTCGGGGAGACCGGCGAGACGACGGTCGAGGAAGGCCGCAAGTACACCGATCCGGCACGCCGCGAGCTCGACATGGTCCTGCACTACGAGCACGTCGAGATCGACCACGGCACCTTCAAGTGGGACGTACGCCCCTTCGACCTCGGTCGCCTCCGCGACCGGTTCGCGGCCTGGCAGACCGGCTTGGCGGACGTGGGCTGGAACAGCCTCTACTGGGACAACCACGACCAGCCGCGGGTGGTCTCGCGGTACGGCGACGACGGCCGCTGGCACACCGAGTCGGCCAAGCTGCTCGCGACCGTGCTGCACCTGCAGCGGGGCACCCCGTTCGTCTACCAGGGCGACGAGATCGGCATGACGAACCACCCGTTCGCCTCGATCGACGAGTTCGACGACGTGGAAGCGGTGAACTACTACCACGAGGCGATCGCCGCAGGCCAGGAGCACGAGGACGTGATGCGCTCGCTGCGGGCGATGTCTCGTGACAACGGACGTACGCCGATGCAGTGGGACGACTCCCCCGGCGCGGGCTTCACGACCGGGACGCCCTGGCTCGCGATCAACCCGAACCACACCGAGATCAACGTCGCCGCGCAGCTCGAGGACCCGGACTCGGTGCTCTCGCACTATCGCCGGCTGATCCAGCTGCGCCACGAGGACCCGGTCGTGGTCGACGGCGACTTCAGCCTGCTGGCCGAGAGCCATCCGCAGGTCTTCGCCTTCCGCCGTCGCCACGAGAGCGGGCAGCTGACGGTGCTCGCCAACTTCAGCGGCGACGAGGCCGACCTCGGTGAGCTCGCCGACGAGTGCCGAGGCGAGCTCGTGCTCGGGTCCGGGCGCGGTGCGGTGATGCAGCCCTGGGAGTCGCGGGTCTACCGCCGCTGACCCGGCTCAGCCGTCGTCGTCGAGCAGCCAGACCGCGGTGTCCGGCGGCAGCTCGGCGCCGACGGGCTCGCCGCTGCAGATCACCACGTCTCCCGGGGGCAGCGGCGTCGGAACCGCCCCGCAGTTGATGACCGCCGTCAGCCGGCCGCGGCGGAAGGCGATGACGTCGTCGGGCATGTCGAGGAACCGCACCTCGCCGCCCCGGGCGTAGCGGCGCCGGGCCGCGATCGCCGACCGGTAGAACTCCAGGGTCGAGCCGGGCCGGCCCGTCTGCGCCGCGACGGTCAGCTCCGCCCACTGGACCGGCTGCGGCAGCCACGGCTGGCCGTCGCCGGGACCGAAGCCGAAGGGTGGTGCGTCACCGCTCCACGGCAGCGGCACCCGGCAGCCGTCGCGGCCGTTCCCGCCGGCCGCCCAGGGATCCTGCTGGTGCTCCGGGGGCAGCTCCACGTGCGGCAGGCCGAGCTCCTCGCCCTGGTAGAGGTACGCCGACCCGGGCAGTGCCAGCATCGTCAGCGTCGCCGCGCGGGCACGGGCGAGCGCCTGGGCCCCGTCGCCGTAGCGCGTGCGGTGGCGTACGGCGTCGTGGTTGGAGAGCACCCACGTGGGCCAAGCCCGGGAGGGACTCAGCGCCTCCAGCGTGGACACGATCGCGTCGGTGAACTCGCGCGCCGACCAGTGCGCCTGCAGCCACCGGAAGTTGAACGCCTGCTCGAACTCGTCGGTGCGCAGGTAGCCGCGCAGGTCTGCCGGGCCTCGGGTCCACGCCTCGGCGATCAGCATCCGATCGCCGGGATAGGACGAGATGACGTCGTGCCAGTCCCGGTAGACCCCGTGGACGTCCGGGTGGTCCCACATCGGATCGTCCTCGACGCCGGTGTCGTACATCACCGCCGGGTCGGAGTTCGGTGACTTCCCTTCGGGGACGTGCTGGTCGCGCAGCGCCTTGACCAGGCCGTGGGCGACATCGACACGGAACCCGTCGACGCCCCGGTCCAGCCACCACCGCAGCACGGACCGGAACTCCTCGGCCACCTCGGGATGGCGCCAGTTGAGGTCGGGTTCCTCCTCGGCGAACATGTGGAGATACCACTGCCCGTCCTCGACCCGGGTCCACGCGGACCCACCGAAGACGGACTGCCAGTTGGTCGGCGGCTCGTCGCCGTCCGGCCCTCGACCGTCGCGGAAGACGTAGCGGTCACGCTCCGGCGAGCCCGGTCCGGCCGAGAGCGCCTCGCCGAACCACGGGTGCTCCGAGGAGGTGTGGTTGGGGATCAGGTCGATGATCACCTTCAGGCCCACCTCGTGCGCCTTGGTGAGCAGGTCCTCGGCGTCGGAGAGCGACCCGAAGAGAGGGTGCACCCCGCGGGCGTCGGTGACGTCGTAGCCGTAGTCGATCTGCGGCGAGGGGTAGAACGGCGAGAGCCAGATCGCGTCCACCCCGAGGTCGGCCAGATGGTCCAGCCGCGAGGTGATACCGGCGAGATCTCCGGTGCCGTCCCCGTCCGCATCGGCGAACGAGCGTGGGTAGATCTGGTACGTCACGGCCTCACGCCACCACGGGGATTCCACGGGAGCCCCGGTAACCGGAAGCCGCTCAGGTCATGCCACCCGAGGTTCGGTCGACGGTCGAGCCGACCTCACCGGTCGTGGTCGGCGGGGTGCAGCTGCGTACCGGTCACACCGCAGTGCGCACACGTCTCGATGTGCACCCGGTGCTCGTCGTGCTCCTCCTCGGCCGCGAGCGGGCGTCGTACGAACACCGCTGCGAGCACCGCGCCGAGGACCAGCAGGCCGGCGTTGAGGAGCATCGCCATGCCGAATCCGTCGTCGAAGGCGCTCGGGTTCGTGTAGTCGTCGCCGGCGATCCCGACGGCGGCCGGGACGACGGCCACGGCCAAGAGCCCGGCTGTCCTCGCGACGGCGTTGTTGACGCCCGAGGCGATGCCGGCGTGCCGGTCGTCAGCAGCGCCGAGCACGGTGGCGGTCAGCGGCGCGACCAGCAGCGTGAGCCCGGCGGCGAAGAGCAGGACGGGCGCGAGCACGTCCGCGACGTACGAGGCCTGTGGGCCGATCCTCCCCATCCAGAGCACCCCGCCGGCCGCCAGCAGCGGCCCGAGCGTCATCGGCAGGCGCGGGCCGATGCGCTGCGCCAGCGCGCCCGCGCGCGCGGAGAAGAGCAGCATCACCACGGTGACCGGGAGCAGCGCGGACCCGGCGGCGAGGGGCGACCAGCCGCTGACGACCTGGAGCTGGAGGACGAGCAGCACGAAGATCACGCCGAGCGCCGCGTAGACGAGCAGGGTGACGGCGTTGGCCGCGCTGAACTGGGCGTTGCGGAAGAGCTCGAGCGGGACCAGCGGGTGGCTCGAGCGGGCCTCGACGACCACGAAGGCCACCAGGCAGGCGACCCCGGCGGCAACGGTCGCCGCCACCGTGCCGGCGAACCCGACCTCACCCGCCCGGGTCAGCCCGAACGTGAGCGCGCCGAGTCCGGCCACGGCGAGCACCGTCCCGGTCAGGTCGAGCCGGCCGCCGGCGTCCGGGTCACGGCTCTCCGGTACGTGGCGGACGGCGACGACCACGATGAGCACCGCGACGGGCACGTTGACGAGGAAGACCAGCCTCCAGTCCACCTCGACCAGCCAGCCCCCGACGAGCGGCCCGATCGCGGCCGCGATGCCGCTGAGCCCGGACCAGGCGCCGACGGCGGCCGACCGGTCATCGGCATGGAACGACGCGGCGATGATCGCCAGGCTCCCCGGTGTCAGGAGGGCGCCGCCGACCCCCTGAAGCCCGCGCGCCGCGATCAGCAGATCGATGTCGGGCGCCAGCCCGCACAGCAGGGACGCGGCCGCGAACCAGACCACGCCGACGAGGAACACCCGGCGCCGGCCGAAGCGGTCGCCGAGCGAACCACCGAGGAGGATCAGCGCTGCGAGGCTCAGGGTGTAGGCGTTCACCGTCCACTGCAGACCCGAGAAGCCCGCGTCGAGGTCCTCGCCGATCCGGCCGAGGGCGACGTTGACGACGGTCGAGTCGAGCATCGCCAGGCCGGAGCCGAGCACGGTGGTCGCCAGCACCCAGCGGCCCTGGGCACTACCCAGCCGGAGAGGGGCGCCGTCACGAGAGTCGTCCATGTCCTGGAGTATCCCAGTGAGGCGCCCTCCTCCTCCGGATTCAGGGCTGGTCCGCCACCCACGTACGCAGCTCGGGGCCGTGCTCGTCGAGGGTGGGCGGCGCCGCGTGGCCGGTGGGGGTCACCTCGGCTCCCTCGGTGAAGAACCGCAGGGGCGGTCCGGGAAGGGTGAGATGGCCGAGGGTCGAGTGGTCGACGTCGATCAGCAGACCCTGGCTGGCGGTCTGCTCCCAGGCGTAGACCTCGTCCAGGGAGCGCACCTTGCCGGCCGGGACACCGGCCTCGGCGAGCTTGGCGAGCAGCTCCTCGGCAGGCCACGGCTCGAAGAGCGACTCGACGAGCTCGACGACCTTCTCCCGGTTCGCCGCCCGCTCGGGGTTGGTGGCCATCCCCTCCAGATCGGGCGAGATGTCGAAGGCGGTGCAGAACCGCCGCCACAGCCCCTCGCTGCCCACCGCGATCTGCACGGTCCCGTCGGCACAGCGGAACAGGCCGTACGGCGAGATGCTCGGGTGATGGTTGCCCTGCGCGCGGCCGACCTCGCCGGCGACGGTCCAGCGGGTCCCCTGGAACCCGTGGACGCCGACGACGGCGGAGAGCAGCGAGGTGCGGACGACGGTGCCGCGGCCGGTGCGGTCCCGCTCGTGGAGAGCGGCGAGCGCACCGTAGGCGCCGTACATCCCGGCCAGCAGGTCCGCGATCGGGGTGCCGACCCGCTGGGGATCGTCGGGGCCCGAGCCGGTGAGCGACATCAGCCCGGCCTCGCCCTGCGCGATCTGGTCGTAGCCGGACCGCCCGCCCTCCGGGCCGTCGTGACCGAACCCGGTGATCGAGAGCACCACGAGGCGGGGGTTGCGGGCCTGCAGCTCGTCGATGCCGAGCCCGAGCCGGTCGAGGACGCCGGTGCGGAAGTTCTCGATGAGCACGTCGGCCCGGTCGACCAGCCGCAGCAGCACGTCCTTGTCGTCGGTGTTCTTGAGGTCGAGGGTGATCGACTCCTTGTTGCGGTTGGCCGAGAGGAAGTACGTCGCCTCCCGCTGCCCCTCCTCCCCCACGAACGGCGGGCCCCAGCCCCGGGTGTCGTCGCCGTGCCCGGGTGCCTCGACCTTGATCACACGGGCACCGAGGTCGCCCATCATCATCGCGGCGTGCGGCCCGGCCAGGGCACGGGAGAGGTCGAGGACGACGACGTCGTCGAGCGGTCCACGCATGCGCGTCACCAACCCGGGAGGACCATGGTGGCCCAGACCAGGAGGGGACCGACGAGCACCACGATGACGCTGTAGCCGAGGATCTGCTTGTAGTAGCGCTCCTCGGTGATGCTCTCGGGCCGGTTGGCCAGCATCAGCGCGCCGTTGGTGGAGAACGGGCTCACGTCGACGATGGTCGAGGAGATCGCCAGCGCGGCCACGAACATCGCCGCCGAGATACCGCCTTCGGCGATCAGCGGCACCGCGATCGGGATGATGATCGGCAGCAGCGCCGTGGAGGAGGCGAACGCGGAGACCACGGCGCCGACGTAGCAGAGGATGAGCGCGCCGATCGCGGCGACACCCAGGCCTGCTGCCCAGCCACCCACGAACTCCGGCGATCCGGCGGTGTTCAGGATCGTGGCGTACGTCGAGACGCCGGCGACCAGGAGCACGGTCGGCCAGGCGATCTGGCGGATGGCGTCCTTGTGCTGGCTCGGCGAGAGGGCCGCGAGGACGGTGGCCGCGGTGATCGAGGCGAAGCCGATGTTCTTGTCGAAGAACAGGGCGACGGCCGCGACGATCACGAAGGCGGCGAGGGTCAGGAGCTGCTCGGTGCGGATGCCGGGCTTGGTGCCGGTCGGGGCGACGGTGCCGTAGCCGCGGGCGGGGACGGTCACGCCGCCCTCGTTCAGCTCGCCCGGTACGCCGGCGGCGGCGCTGGCCGCCTCGTCAGGGTCGAGCCGCATCGACATCAGCGACCGTCCGCCGAGCGCGAAGAACAGGATCCCCGCCATGATCAGGTTGACCACCAGGCTGGTCAGGAAGACCGTCATCTCGCTGGCGGGCAGGCCGTTGTCGACCATGACCGAGTTGGTGATGGTGCCGTAGATGCTGATCGGCGAGAAGCCACCGCCCTGGGCGCCGTGCACGACGAACATGCCCATCATCAGCGGGTTGATCTTGTAGCGGCCCGCGAACCCGAGGGCCACCGGCCCGATGATCGCGCAGGCCGCCGGGCTCGCGGCACCCATCGCGGTCAGCAGCGCGGTCACGCCGAACATCACCCACGGGATCAGAGCGACCCGGCCTCCGACCGCGCGGACGGCGCTACTGACGATCAGGTCGACCGTGCCGTTGTTCCTCGCGATCGCGAACAGATAGGTGACACCTATCAGCGTCAGGATCAGGTCGGCGCTGACCCCGGCCAGGATCTCCTTCTCGTCGAGATTCAGCGCGAACATCCCGACCAGCCAGGCCGCGACGTACGCCAGAGCTCCCATGTTGATCGGCAGCAGCGTGCCGGCCACGAACAAGGCGACCAACGCGATGATCGCCACCCATTCCGGTCCCATCGGACTTCCCTTCTGTTGGCCCCCAGATGACACCGCGTGGTGTGTGACCCGGATCACGGCGGCTCAGTGGCCTAGCCAATAGGACAATCGGGAGAACGTCAAGACCGAATACCGACTTGCCTGGAACGAAACGACTCCGTACTATCTCTTGAAACGAAACCGTACCGTTTCATCAACCACTCATCTGTGAGGTGCCGATGTCCCCCGCCCGAGCCGCCCGTGCCGCCGCCGAGGCGCAGTCTCGCCCGCGAGTCGAGGGCGAGCGGGAGCAGGAGATCTTCGACGCGACGATCGACATCCTGGCCGAGCTGGGCTACGACCGGCTCACGATGGATGCCGTCGCCGGGCGGGCCAAGGCCTCCAAGGCGACGCTCTACCGCCGGTGGAACGGCAAGGCCCAGCTCGTGATCGAAGCGCTCACCTCGACCAAGGAGCCGATGACGGCTCCCGACACCGGCGACCTACGCGAGGACCTGCTGGGCGCGTTCTGCGGCATGGGCGGTCTCACCGACCAGCGCCAGATCGCGATCTTCGGCAGCGTCGTCACCGCGATCTCCCGTGACGCCGAGTTCGCCGAGGCGTTCCGGCGCGGTGTCGTCGGCCCCAAGAAGACCATCGCGACCGAGATGTTCCGCCGCGCGCAGGAGCGCGGTGAGCTCCGCGATGACCTCGATCTCGATCTGATCTCCTCCGCCCTCCCGGGCATCGTCCTGCACCACACATTCCTCCTCGGGGAGCCGCCGACGAACGAGCTGATCGCCAAGGTGGTCGACCAGCTGATCCTCCCTGCCGTGATCCGCGGCTGACTCCAACCCACACCAAGGAATCCAACTGATGACCAACACCGAATCCCTCGGCGCCGAAGGGACGATCTCCACGACCGCGCCGCCGGAGCAGGAGAAGGCCAAGGTCCCGCACGCCGGCCTCGCCCTCGTGCTCATCCTCACTGCACAGCTGATGGTGGTGCTCGACTCGACCATTGCCAACATCGCGTTGCCCTACATCGGTAGGGACCTCGAGATCTCCCAGGCGAACCTGACCTGGATCGTCACCGGCTACGCGCTCGCATTCGGCGGCCTGCTGCTCCTCGGCGGCCGCCTCGGCGACCTCTACGGACGGCGCCGCCTCTTCATCAGCGGTCTCACCGTCTTCGCGATCGGCTCGCTCCTCGGCGGGCTCGCCCAGAACGAGGCGCTGCTGCTGGGCTCGCGAGGCCTGCAGGGTGTCGGTGCCGCGCTCGCCGCACCGGCCGCGCTCGCGCTGATCACCACGACGTTCCCCGCCGGTCCTCAGCGCAACCGCGCGATGGCGGCGTACGCGACCATGTCGGGCATCGGCGCCGCGATCGGCCTGATCCTCGGCGGTTGGCTCACCGGCCTCGACCAGCCCCTGGGCGTCGACGGCTGGCGGCTCACCTTCCTGATCAACGTCCCGATCGGCCTGGTCGCCGCCTTCGCGGCTCCCCGCATCCTGCAGGAGTCGGAGAAGCACACCGGCTGGCTGGACATCCCGGGCGCCATCACCGGCACCTTCGGCCTGCTGGGCATCGTGTTCGGTCTCTCGCGGGCCGGCGAGGAGGCCTACGGCTGGGACCACGTCCAGACCATCAGCTCGCTCGTCGCGGGCGCCGCCCTGCTGATCGCGTTCGTCGTCATCGAGTCGCGGGTCGACCACCCGCTGCTGCCGATGCGGATCTTCGCGAACCGGACGCGGGCCACGAGCTTCGTGGCCATGATGATCGCCCCGGCCGCGATGTTCGCGATGTTCTTCTACCTGAGCCTGTTCGTGCAGCAGATCAAGGGGTTCAGCCCGCTCGAGGCCGGCTTCTCGTTCCTGCCGTTCTCGTTCGGCATCGTGATCGGCGCGGCCGTGTCGTCCAACCTGGTGGCCCGGATCCCTCCGCGCTACCTCTCGGGCACAGGCACTCTGCTCGCGGCGGTCTCGCTGTTCATGTTCTCTCGCATCGAGGTCGACGACAGCCCGTCGGCGGTCCTCTCGGCGCTCGGCGCGGGCAACCCCGTCGGTGCGGACGTGAACTACTGGACCAGCCTGTTCCCGTACATCCTCCTGATGGCGATCGGCATGGGCATGGTGTTCGTGCCGCTCACCCTGACCGCAGTGCACAACGTGCGGACCGAGGACTCGGGCATCGGCTCCGGCGTCCTCAACACGATGCAGCAGGTCGGCGGTGCGCTCGGCCTCGCGATTCTGAGCACGGTGGCGCTCCAGTTCAGCAACAGCCGTGGTGACGACATCGCCGCTCCGCTGCGCGACGGCATCACCAGGTCCGGGATGGACCCGAACGCCCTGATCCCGGGCAGCGACCTGTCCTTCTTCCAGGGCGCGCTGTTCCAGGGCACCTTCACCTCCGGCGCCCAGGCAGCGTTCCTGGTCGGATCCGTGATGATGCTCGCGGTCTCCGCGATCATCTGGATCTTCCTCAACGTCAAGCACACCGAGCTGTCGACGGACGGGCCGGAGGGCGGCGTGCACGTGGGCTGACCTGCCCGACGTCGTACGACGACCTACGTGGCCGCTCCCTCTCAGGGGGCGGCCACGTCTCACTTGTGACGCGTCCCACAGACATTGGTGGCCTAGCCAATAGGTCAATCCGCCCTGACGTCCATACTCTGTAGTCATGAGTGAGTCCGCGCGCTTTCCGCGTCCGCTGCAGCGAACCCGCCTGTACGAGCAGGTCGCTGAGCAGATCACTGCCTGGATCTCGGAGAACGACCTGAAGTCAGGTGACCGGCTGCCGCCGGAGAGACAGCTCGCGACCAGCCTCGGGGTGAGTCGGGCGACCCTCAGTCAGGCGCTGGTCGCGCTCGAGGTGATCGGCGTCGTCGCGGTGCGGCACGGTGACGGGACGGTGCTGACGGACAAGCCGCGGGTCGAGCGCATCACCGATGCGATCCGGGCGCATGCGGAGCGGATCCCGGACGTCATCGAGGCGCGCGACGCGCTCGAGACCAAGATCGCCGCGCTGGCCGCGCAGCGGCGTACGCAGGAGGACCTGGACCGCATCCAGGCGGCGCTGAAGGCGATGGCGGACGACATCGAGGGCGGCGGGCGCGGCGTCCAGGGCGACGAGCTCTTCCATCACGCGGTCACCGAGGCCGCCCACTCCCCTCTGCTCGAGCAGATGATGTCGGAGATCAGCGAGCTGATCCGGGAGACCCGCATCGAGTCGCTCTCCCAGCCCGACCGGCCCAAGACCTCGCTCGCCGGCCACCAGAAGATCGCCGACGCGATCGCGTCGGGTGACTCTCAGGCCGCCGCGGCCGCGATGCACGGCCACGTCATGCTGGTCAGCGACGTCGCCCTGCTCCGCGACTGATGACCTGGCTGGACCAGCTCGCGGTGCTCGCCGCGGGCCTGGGCGCCGGCATCCTCACCTCGACCGTGGGTGTCGCCTCGCTGCTCAGCTTCCCCGTCCTGGTCGCGGTCGGCCTGCCGCCGGTGGTGGCCAACACCTCCAACACGGTCGGGATGACGCCGGCCGGACTCAGCGGCTCCTTCGGCTACCGGCGTGAGCTCGCCGAGCATCCGGGTGTCACCGCGGCCGTGCTGATGACGGCGGCCGGGGGCGGCGTCGCCGGATCGCTGCTGCTCCTGTGGCTGCCGGGGTCGGTCTTCGAGGCGGTCGTTCCCTGGCTGATCCTCGGCACCTGCGTACTCGTCGGCATCCAGCCCTGGCTGAGCCGCTTCCTGCGCCAGCACGCCACCGACGACGAGCCGCGCGTGCGGATCTCGGGCCTCACCACCGTGTTCGCGACGCTGACCGGCGTCTACGGCGGCTACTTCGGTGCCGGCTCCGGGGTGATGATGATGGCCGTGCTCGGGCTCGGGACCGACCTGGAGTTCCGCACCGTCAACGCGCTCAAGACCTTCGCGGTGATGGCCTCGAACGTGGTCGCGACCGTGATCTTCCTGGCCATCGCCGATCTCGACTGGCGGGCCGTCGGACTGCTCGCCGCAGGCTCGGTCGTGGGTGGGTACGTCGGAGCCCACATCGGTCGGCGGCTGCCGGCCACCGTCCTGCGCTCGCTGATCGTCGTCGTCGGGATCGGCGCCGCGACGCTCATGCTCGTGCGCTGAGGTCAGAGCTGAACTCAGAAGGGCGGCTTTCCCGTTCCGGAGATCCGGAACCGTCCCCAGGGGTCGATGTCGGAGAGCCGGCCCTCGGCCTGGCCATGATCGGTGCGAACGGTGACGGTCTGCCCGTTGCGTACGCCGTCGAGGGCCGTCGCGACCCGGCCGTACCAGTGGAAGTGGCCGTCGATCGGCTGGAAGACCCCGCGCAGCGCGACGTCGACCTCCCAGGTGTCGTCAGCGGACTCGAGGCGGACGGGGCCGTCGTAGAGATGCTGGGGCTCGTGCTCGCTCATCGGGGGCTCTTTCGCAGTGGGGTGACGATCTCGGGGCGGTCGAGGGCGCTCAGGTCGACCCCGTACTCGGCGGTGGTGCCTTCCAGGGCGTGCCAGACGAACTCGCTCAGGTAGCGGGCGAACGCGGCGCGCGACATGGTGCGCCGGTCGAGCCACCACTGGCCGGCGGACTCACCGATCCCGACCAGGCTGTGGGCCCACGGCTCGGCACCCGCGGCGTCGATGCCGAGACGGCCGAAGGTGTCACCGAGCAGGCGCGCGAAGGTCGCGGCGATGAGCTGCTTGCCATCGGCGAGCGGGTCGGTGCCGCCGGTGTGCTGGCGCACCAGCAGCAGGTAGACGTTGGGGTGCTCGGCGATGGTCTCGACGTACGCAGCGACGCCCGCCTCCACGCGCTGCCTGGTCGGCGCGGGCGCGAGCACGGCCTCCACCACGGCGTCGAGGATCTGCCGTGCGGCCCACATCCCCACCGCGGCGTGCAGCTCTGCCTTGTCGGCGAAGTAGCGGTAGAGCACCGGCTTGCTGACCCCCGCCTCCGCGGCGATGTCGGCGATGGAGACCTCGGCGCCGGCGGAGTCGACGGCGCGTACCGCCGCCGCGACCAGCTCCGCGCGCCTCGCCTCCCGGTGCGCGTCCCAGCGCGAGGAGCGGCCGTCGTCCTTGACCTTCCGTGTCATGTCCTGCACTCTAGCAACTACCCGTAACTCTCGGTAACACGTAGTTCAGTCTGGAGAAGAATGACCATCGCCGACCCGACCTCCGACCGGCTCCTGCGCTCCACCGCACGTCAGTCCTACGACCCCGAGGTCGATCTCGACTGGGACGCCGCGCCCGTCGAGGGCCTGTGGTGGATGCAGCCCGAGCGCGTATCCCTCTACGGCACCCCGATGTGGGACCGGCTCAGCCAGGAGCAGCAGATCGAGCTCTCCCGGCACGAGGTCGCCAGCATCATGAGCGTCGGGCTGTGGTTCGAGGTGCTGCTGATGCAGCTGCTGCTCCGCGAGGTCTACGGCGCCGACCCGCGGACGGCGCGCACGCAGTACGCGCTGACCGAGATCGGCGACGAGACCCGTCATTCGGTGATGTTCGGGCGGGCGATCGCAGCGATGGGCGCACCGGCGTACGGCCCGCGGCCCGCCGTCCTGCGTATCGGGAAGTTCGCTCCTCTGCTGCACGGGCCCAGCGTCTTCTCCGCGACTCTCGTGGGCGAGGAGCCGCTCGACCGGTGGCAGCGCGAGCTGATGAAGGACGAGCGCTGCCAGCCGCTGACCCGGATGGCCTCCCGCATCCACGTCACCGAGGAGGCCCGCCACGTCACCTTCGCCCGCGAGGAGCTCGCCGCGGCGATGACGCAGAAGATCAGCCGTACGCAGCTCCGGCTGCACCAGAACCTCACCGCCCGCGCGGCCTACGTGATGGCCCGCTCGCTGGTCCACCCGGACTGCTACGCCGCCGTCGGCCTCGACCCGATGGCAGCCCGCCGCGAGGCACTCGGCAACGAGCACTACCGCGCGACGCTGGCCTGGATGGGCGAGAAGATGATGCCCTACCTCACCGAGCACGGGATGGTCTCGGAGAAGGACCGCAAGATCTGGCGGGCATCCTTCCTGGTGCCGCGCGACTGACCGGTTTCGCGCCTCAGAGCACGGCGAGGCGGTCGACGAGCAGCTCCAGCCGCTGCTCGGCGTCCTCGGGTAGCAACCGCCTCGACCGGGTCAGGGTCGCGATCCCGTGCAGGGACGCCCAGAACACCTCGGTGAACAGCTCCGGCCCGACGCCGCCGGCGACCTCGCTCAGGGTCTCCATCAGCGCGGCGAAGGCGTCCTTCAGCTGCTCCGGGGTGTCCTCCTGTGCGTACGCCAGGCCGCCGTCGAGCTGGAACAGGGCGTCGTAGACCGCGGGGTTGCGGTCGGCGAAGTCGAGATAGGCACGTGCCAACGCGGCGACCCGTTCGCGTGGGGTGGCGGCGGCCGCGGTGGCAGCCCGCATCGCGACGGCCATCTCGGAGGCGCCCTCGAGCGCCACCGCGCCGATGATCTCGCGCTTGCCGCGGAAGTGGCTGTAGAGGACGGGCTGGCTGTATTCGATGCGCTCGGCGAGCCGGCGCGTGGTCACCGCGTCCCAGCCCTGCTGCTCGGCGAGCTCACGGGCCGTCGCCACGATCAGGCGCTCACGGTCTGCTCGCTCGCGCTGCTTGCGCTCCTGTACCGACATGACCCGAATCCTAGCACTGCTAGACATGCGAGCAGCAGCACTGCTAGCGTTGCACTTCGTTCTAGCAGCGCTAGTTTTTTGGAGGAGCATCATGCTCAGCACACTCGTGGTCGTCACCACCGTGGTCGTCGGCGTCATGGTGGGGGTCGAGTTCTCGGTCGCCTTCGTCATGAACCGGATCCTCAACGCACTCCCCGAGGACAGCAGCCAGCTCGGGCACGCTCACGGCGGCCGGATGCTCGGCGCCGTCATGCCGGTCTGGTACATCGGCTCGCTCGTGCTGGTGAGCATCTGGGCCGTCGCCGGGTGGCAGCACGACGGCACTGCCCTCGTCATCACTGCTGGCGGGCTCCTGATCCTCAGCGTCGTCATGTCGGTCCTGCTGCTCGTTCCGATCAACAACCGGAACAAGTCCTGGACCCCCGAGAACCGGCCCGAGGACTGGAGGGCGCAGCTGAGCCGCTGGGAGCGCTGGCACTACCTGCGCGTCGCCGTGATCATCGCCGCCTTCACGCTGCTGGTCGCCGCCCTCGCCTGACCGCGGGCCAGACCCGGTCAGCGGAAGGCGGACTCCCCCGTCAGCGCCTGGCCGATGATGAGCTGGTGGACCTCGCTCGTGCCCTCGTACGTCAGGACCGACTCGAGGTTGTTGGCGTGGCGCAGGATCGGGTATTCGAGGGTGACGCCGGCGGCGGCGAGGATGGTGCGGCACTCGCGGGCGATGGCGATGGCCTCGCGAACGTTGTTGAGCTTGCCCAGCGAGATCTGCTCGGAGCGGAGAGCGCCCTCGTCCTTCAGCCGTCCCAGGTGCAGCGCCAGGAGCATCGCCTTGCCGAGCTCGAGGGTCATGTCGGCGAGCTTGGTCTGGGTGATCTGGTAGCCGGACAGCGGCTTGTCGTAGATCTCGCGGGAGGCGGCGTACGCGATGGCCGACTCGAGGCAGTCGCGGGCCGCGCCGACGGCGCCGAAGACGATGCCGAAGCGGGCCTCGTTGAGGCAGGACAGCGGGCCCTTCAAGCCCCTGACCTCGGGGAACGCGGCGGAAGCAGGAAGACGGACCGAGTCCAGGACGATCTCGCCGGTGACCGACGCGCGCAGGGAGAGCTTCTGCTTGATCACCGGGGCGGAGAAGCCCGGGGTGTCGGTGGGGACCACGAAGCCGCGGATGCCCTTGCCGTTCTCACCCTCGTCGGTCTGGGCCCAGACGACCGCGACGTCGGCGACCGGGGCGTTGGTGATCCACATCTTGGTGCCGGTGAGCACCCAGTCATCGCCCTCCCTCCGGGCACGCGTGCGCATCCCGGCCGGGTTCGAGCCGAAGTCCGGCTCGGTGAGCCCGAAGCAGCCGATCGCCTCGCCGGCCGCCATCCGCGGCAGCCACTCCTGCTTCTGCTCCTCGCTCCCCCACTTCCAGATCGCGAACATCGCCAGCGACCCCTGCACCGAGACCAGCGAGCGGATCCCGGAGTCGGCGGCCTCGAGCTCCAGGCAGGCCAGGCCGTACGCCGTGGCGCTGGTGCCCGCGCAGCCGTAGCCCTCCAGGTGCATACCGAGGACGCCGAGCTTGCCGAGCTCCGGGGCCAGCTCCTTGACCGGCACGGAGCCCGCCTCGAACCAGTCGGCGAGGTGCGGCTTGATCTCCTTCTCCGCGAAGGATCTCACCGTGTCGCGGATCGCACGGTCCTCCTCGCCGATGAGGGCCTCGGTGCCGAAGAGCTCGAGCGGGGTCTGGGGCATGGGGAGTCTCCTTGGGGTCGATCGGGGGCCGCGACCGATTGTGTCACCCGTCACGCGGGCTCGTTTGAACCGTTCGCCGCAGCACTCCGTAGTCAGGGTGAAGGCCGGCATCGGGTCGGCCTCGAGGCGAGAGGAAACGGCGTGCGGACACGTACGAAAGCAGCAGTCGGGGTCGGTGCGGCAGTGGTCGTGGTCGGAGGGGCCGCGGCGATCTTCGGACCCGGTTGGTACGCGGACCGCGCCGAGGAGGCGGCCGCGGACAAGCCCAGCCTCAGCAGCTCGGCGGCCCCCGCCGACACGGCCGACAGCGCCGGGACCTGGACGGTCTCCGACGGCTCCTTCGCCGGCTACCGCCTCGACGAGGTGCTGCAGGGTGAGGACGTGACCGTCACCGGCCGTACCGAGGACGTGACCGGCGAGGTCACCATCGACGGAGGCCAGGTCACCGAGGCGAGCATCGAGGTGGAGGTGGCCACGATCGCCACCGACTCCGGCAACCGGGACGGCTACTTCCGCGACAACGCGATCGAGGCCGAGAAGTTCCCGACCGCCACCTTCGAGCTCACCGAGCCCGCCGCTCTCGAGGCGGGCGCGACCGAGGTCCAGCTGGTCGGCGACCTCACCGTGCACGGCGAGACGAAGTCGGTGACGGTCGACGCCGAGGTCGGCGGCGACGGCACCAGCGCCCTCCAGGTCGTCGGCAGCGTGCCGATCACCTTCGCCGACTTCGGTGTCGAGGCGCCGAACCTCGGCTTCGTGAAGGTGGAGGACGCCGGCACCGTCGAGTTCTCCCTCGAGCTGGCCAAGGGCTGATCTGGGACGCTTGGGGTGTGCGAGGAGGTGACATGGGCGCGGAGGACGAGCTGCTCGTAGCAGTGCACGACGCCCACTCCGAGGCGCTCTACCGCTACGTCGTACGCCGCACCGGGGACGCCGAGGAGGCGCGCGACGTGGTGCAGGAGACGCTGCTGCGGGCCTGGCGCAACCCGGAGGTCCTGCAGCGGCCCGACGAGGGCGTACGCGCCTGGCTGTTCACCACCGCTCGCAATCTCGTCATCGACGACCTGCGCAGCGCTCGCCGCAAGCGGGAGTACGCCGCGGAGACTCTGCCCGACCAGTGGTGCGTCGACCAGAGCCGGGCCGACCACACCCAGGCCGTGCTCGACTCCTGGGTCGTCGCCGATGCGCTGCTGGCCCTGTCCGCCGAGCATCGTGCGGTGGTGGTCGGCGCCTACTACGGCGGCCGGTCGGTCGCCGAGCTCGCCCACGAGCTCGACATCCCGCCCGGCACCGTGAAGTCTCGGTTGCACTACGGCCTGCGAGCCCTGCGTCTCGCCCTGCAAGAGAAGGGGGTCACACCATGAACGACCACCTGGACGCCTCCGGACACGAGACGTTCGCCGACTGGGACGCGTCCTACGTTCTCGGGGCGCTGAGCCCGAGCGACCGCAGGGCGTTCGAGCGCCACCTGACCACCTGCAGTGTGTGCCGCGACGCCGTCGCCGAGCTCGCCGGGATGCCGGGGCTGCTCGGGGCACTCTCCCGCGAGGAGGCCGAGGAGCTCCTGGAGGACACCGCCACCGAGGCCGTGCCGCCTCCGCTCGCCGAGCTCGCCAGGGCGGTACGCAGGTCGCGACTGCGCCGCCGGGCGTTCGCGGCCGCGGCCGCCGTCGTCCTTCTCGCCGGCGGCACGGCCATCGGCGGGCTGCTGCTCGGCCGCGACGGGAGCCAGGAGCCGCTCGCCGCGCCCTCGGCCTCTGCGACGACGTCGGGCTCCGCAGGCGCGAACGTACGCACCGTCGACCTGCGCCCCGTGGGCAGCGTCGACATGTGGGCCCAGCTCGTCGTCACCCCGACCTCGTGGGGCACCAAGCTCAAGTGGAGCTGCCACTACCCGCCCAAGCCCGGGAAGAGCCAGCCGCCGCAGTCCGACTATCCGGGCGAGCCGGTGACGTACGACCTGGTGCTGGTCCGCCGCGACGGGGCGCGCACCGTCGCCGGTTCCTGGACCTGGTCGGGCGGGGAGACGCTCGGGCTGGACGCCTCCTCGGCGGTGCCGATCGCCGACGTCGAGCGGGTCGAGATCACCCTCGACGGCGACGACACCGCGGTCGCGGCGGCCTCGCTGACCTGACCCCACCGGATGACCTCAGGCGCCCCTGATGATCTCCGCGGCACGCTCGCCGATCATGATCGCCGGCGCGTTGGTGTGGCCGCGCACGATCCTCGGCATGATCGAGGCGTCGGCGACGCGGAGGCCTTCGACGCCGCGTACGCGCAGGCTCGGATCCACCACGCTCGCCTCGTCCGTGCCCATCCGGCAGGTGCCGGTCGGGTGGTAGAGGGTGTGGGCGTGACGCGCCAGGAGCGCGTCGGCGACCTCCTCCGCGGTCGAGTCCGCCGGGAGCTCGGGACGCAGGAGCTCACCGAGGATCGGCTTGAGCGCGGGCTGCGAGGCGATGTCCAGCGCGGCCCGGACGCCCTCGACCATCGCGGCGCGGTCCCTGCCCTCGGGGTCGGAGAGATAGCGCGGGTCGATGAGCGCCTTGGCGGCGGGATCCGCGGAGGCGAGCGTGATCCGGCCGCGGCTGGCCGGGTCGACCAGGATCGGACCGGCGACGACCGCCTCACCCACGAACGGCACCAGGCCCTCGTCGAAGAAGCCGACCGGGGCGAAGATCATCTCGATGTCGGGCGCCGTCAGGTCGGGGCGCGAACGGAGGAAGCCGTAGGCCTCGCCGACGTTGGAGGTGAGCATCCCGCGCCGGCGCAGCAGGTAGTTGGCCAGGTGGCGTAGCGACTCCGCGGTCGCGAGCGAGCCCTGCTCGACCTCCCAGCCGAGGCCGGCGACGAGGTGGTCGGTGAGGTTCTCCCCCACCTCCTCGGCGTCCTGGACGATCTCGATGCCGAGGTCCTTCAGGTGGGCGGCCGGCCCGATCCCGGAGAGCATCAGCAGCTGCGGGGTGTTGATGGCGCCGCCGGAGAGGATGACCTCGCGCCGGGCGGTGACGGTCGTCTGCTGGCCGTCGATGACGGCTTCGACACCTGTCGCGCGGCGTCCGTCGAAGGTCACCCGGGAGACCTGGGCGCCGGTGACCACGTTCAGGTTGGCGCGTGTGGCGGCGGGCTTGAGGTAGGCCGCGGCGGTGCTCCACCGGGCGCCGCGGCGCTGGGTGACCATGGTCTCGACGTACGCCTCGGGGTTGGGGCCGTTGGCCCGTCCGCGGGTGAAGCCGGCCTGCTCGGCGGCCTGGAGGAACGACTCGGTGTAGGGGCGTGGGCTCCGCTGCCGCTCCACGCGGACGGGGCCGCCGGTGCCGTCGAGCGCGGTGGCGTCCTCGACGTCCTCGAGCTTCGCGTAGGCCTTCTTGACGGCGTCCCAGCCCCACTCGGGTCCGGCGGCAGCGCCCCATTCCTCGTAGTCGGCCTGCAGCCCCTTGACCCACATCATCGCGTTCATCGAGGAGCTGCCGCCCAGCATCCGGCCACGCGGCCAGTAGATCCGGCGGCCGCCGAGCTCGGGCTGCGGCTCGGTGGAGTAGTCCCAGTCGTGCTCGCTCCGGAAGAGCTTCGAGAACGCCGCCGGGATGTGGATGTTCATGCCCTTGTCGCGCGGACCTGCCTCGAGCAGCGTCACCCGCACGCTCGGGTCCTCGCTGAGTCTTGCCGCGAGCACCGCCCCCGAGGATCCGGCCCCCACCACCACGTAGTCGCTGGTCAGTTCCTGGCTCATACCGGATCTCCTTCGTCAGCGTTGACGGGCTCTCGGAAGGCTACCGCCGCGAAGGCGTGGTTGGGGAGGGTCTGCTCACTCTCGGTCGGCGAGGAAAGCGCCCAGGGCGTAGGCGGGGTGGCGGTCGAGGTTGTGACGGCCGCGGTCGTAGCGGCGGGTGGTGCGCGGGTCGGCGTGACCCGCGGCGTCCTGGACGTCCTCGAGCGGTACGCCGGCCTCGCGGGCCAGCGTGACGAACGTGTGGCGCAGGCTGTGCGGGGAGAGCTGGTCGCCGTGCTCGATGCCCGCTGACGCGCCGAGGCGCCGGATCAGGCGGAACGCCTCGGAGCGGTGCCAGCGGTTGCCGGTGCTCGTCACGAAGACAGGCCCGTCGACCCGGGCGTCCAGATAGCTGTCGAGGGCCTGGGAGGTCGCGGGGTTGAGCACGACGTCGCGCCGGGCGCCTCCCTTGCGGGTGATCGTCAGGATGCGGTGGCCGCGGGAGTGGCTGAGGTCGGTCACGTCCGCGCCCAGCGCCTCGGAGATGCGCAGGCCGTCGTGGAGCAGCAGCGTCACCAGCGCCGCGGCGCGGCTGGAGTGCTCGCGAGCCGCGGCGAGGAATGCCCTGGCCTCTCCCCTGTCCATGCCCAGGGTCTGGGAGTCGTTGCTGGTCTTGGGGCGCTTGATGTGCTGGGCCGGGGAGGCGCTCAGGACGTCCTCCGCGACGCCGTAGCGATAGAAGCCGGCGATGGCAGAGAGCCGCCGGGCGATCGTCGCCGGGCTCCGCCGGGTCTCCAGGTGGCGGGCGTAGCCGTCCACCATCGCCCGGTTGGCGGCGAGCGGGTCGATCTCCAGGGCCGCGCACCAGCCGAACCAGTCGGCGAGGTCTCGTGCGTACGCAGCGCGGGTGTGTCCTGCGTAGGAGAGCAGGAACCTCCGGGCGAGCGCTTCGGCCCTCTTCTCCTGAGGCAGCTCGTTCAGGTCCTCGAGGAACAGCTGTTTGACGGATTCCGTCACCGCGAAGGCTGTGGTGGGGGTCTGCGGACGGGGCTCGATCGCGCTCACAAACACACATCATAATGCCGGTTATGTTGTGTGTCTCCTCGGCATCTCATTCGGACGTCTATTGAGTATTCGTTTCGTCTTTCGTCACGCTACGATGACGCAATGACGGAAACGATCGTGGTCGACGAGAAGCTCTGCCGTTTCCCCGGCTGTCCCCTGCCGGCGGCGGTGTCGGAGAGCGGGAGCGGCCGGCCGCCGGAGTACTGCGACGACCCCGCCCACAACCGGGCCGCCGCCTGGCGCGAGCGGAAGCGCCTGCAGCGGCTCGCGGAGTCGCGGCCGCCCGAGGAGACCGCTCGGCCGGTGCAGGCCGCGCAGCAACGCGCCGCCGAGATCACCACGCAGCTCACCCAGCTCGCCGACCGGTTCCTCGACCAGCTTCCGAAGGCGCTCGAGGAGCTGCGTACGCTCGGCGACCTGACCGCCGCCGAGGCCCAGATCGCCACGGTGCAGAGCGAGGCGCAGGAGCAGATCGCCGCGGCCACCGCCCGTGCGGTCCGCGCCGAGCAGGCCCAGCGCGCGGCCGAGGCGGAGCGCGACGAGGCCGATGCCGCGGCTGCGGAGGCGTCGGAGGAGTCCGAACGATCCGCCGAGATCCTGAGGCAGGCGCTGGCCGCCACCACCGCGGCCGAGGAGTCCCGCCAGGCCGCGCAGGCGGCCTTGGAGAGAACCGAGGCGGACGCGCGAGCCGCGGCCGAGACCGCCGCCGCGACGATCGCCTCGCTCGAGAAGAGCCTCGCCGAGACGACGTCCGCCCGCGCGGGTCTGGCCGAGAGACTCGACAGGCTGCAGGCCGAGCACGACTCAGCCGTGCAGCGCCGGCGCAGCGAGACCGCGCGCGCCGACCAAGCCGAGAAGGCCGTGGCACGACTGCAGGAGCAGCTGATCGCCGAGAAGAAGGCCGCCGAGAAGGCGGTGGCCAGCGCGGAGGCGACGAGCGCGGGGCTGCGTACGCAGCGCGACGCGGCCCGCGAGCAGATCGACGCGCTTCGGGACAGGATCGCCGACCTGCGCGGCAGCGAGGCCGCGGCCAAGGCGGACCGGGACGCCGCCCGCGCGGAGCTGGACCGCGAACGTGCCCACGCGGCCGAGCGGCTCGACGACCTCAGGGCCGCACACCAGGCCCAGGTCACCCAGCTCGTGGAGCAGCTCGAGCGACGTACGTCACCGGCCGATGCGCCCGAAGCAGGTTCATGACACGCGGTACCCCAGTTGGAGCTCTGCCGACCACATCCGCTACTGTTCTTCTCGCAAGCGGACGTAGCTCAGTTGGTAGAGCGCAACCTTGCCAAGGTTGAGGTCGCGAGTTCGAGCCTCGTCGTCCGCTCCACTTTCGCCGGAGGCGAAGATTTCGTAGAGCGAGGGCCGCCCACCTGGGCGGCCCTCGGTCAATTTCCCGTGGCGAAACCAGCATCTCGCCGCTACTGCTCTAGGATTTCACTGCTCTGGGATTTGTGAGGCACCGGGTGAGGAAGAGCCCGGGGGTCGAGGCCGACAACCGAAGGACTGTGCGTGGGGGGCGTTGAGTGAGCGGGAAGTTCATCGACGCCTATTCCGTGCTCCAGGTCGCCCCGGACGCGGACGATGCGGCCGTGCGAGCACGCCACCGTGAGCTCGCGAAGCAGTTCCATCCCGACCGTGGCGGCCGAGCCGCCGACGGCGAGCTGATGATGCGGATCAACCGGGCGCGCGACGTCCTGCTCGACCCGGTCGCCCGTGCGACGCTCGACGAGGAGCTCGCCCGGCGCCGCCGGACGGCCACTCCCCCTGGTCCGGCGGCGCCCACGCCGTCCACGCCGTCCACGCCAGAGCCGGCTCCTTCCGCTCCGCCGCTCAGCCGTGACCGCCGCTGGCGAGCGGAGTGGGGAAGCAGCACGCCTCGCCCCGCCCCGGCCGCCGGCAGCACCTCGGGCCCGGTGCCACCCCCACCGGCCCGCGTGCGCCCCTCGGTCAGCCGACTGCGCCAGGCCACCCGGCAGGCTCGCGCGGCGAACCCCGCGCTGTCGGCGCGCCAGCGCCCCGCACCGCCCACGCCACCGCCTGCGGCACCTGAGACGCCCCGGCCACAGCCCACCGTCCAGGCGACGGCACCCAGCCCCCAGGCTCCGAATCCTCAGCCGGCCAACCCGCAGCCGGTGACCCCGACTCCGCCTCCGGCCGCGGCGACCAGGAAGCCCACCAACGCCTGGTCGCTCTACGCGGTGCCGCTCGACGGCGTCTCGGTCGCCTCGTTGATCGCGAGCGTGCTGATGTGCGGCCCGCTCGGGTTCATCCTCGGCATCATCGGCCTGTTCCGCACGGCCGACGACAAGCGTCGCGGCCGCTGGGCCGCGATCGCCGGCATCGCCATCAGCAGCCTGACCATCCTGGTCGCGATCGGCTACGTGATGCAGGCGATGTCCGCACCCACACCCTGACGAGCGGTCACGGTGCCGGCGGCCCGCCAATCGGCCACTCGGCGATCACACGACAGCCGTGGTTGGCGTACCACTGCAGACTGATCCGGTCCGCGCGACACCGCGCCGGCAGGAGCGGCGCCAGGGACGTACGCGTCGAGTCAAGATCCACTCCCCCGGCGACGTGGTCGACCGTCAGGTGCGGCACCGGCTCGAAGAGCCCCGCATAGGGCGGACACTGCGGGAACGCCGCGCTCAGCTCGGCGGTCAACGCGGCGAACGGCTCCGCGGGCTCGGGGTGCAGATAGATCGTGCCCCCGGCGAAGAGGCGTACATCCTCGAGAACGAAGTCGAACGCCGGCGCCGCGGCCGCGATCTTCTCGACCAGATCCAGATCGTCGCTCGTGGGCGAGGCGAGAAAGGGCGCCAGCAGCGTGATGTGCGCGTGGACGAACGCCGGCTCGGTCGAGACGAACGAGTCGTCGTAGTGGCGCGTCCGCTCCAGGACGTACGTCTCCAGCGCAGGCACCGGGACGACCAGCACCGAGTGCCCGGCCGATCCCGTCGCCGCCTCCTCGATGTTCGTCATGCACCGGATTGTCACCGACGAGCGACGGCTCGGCTAGGGTGCCCGGGTGTCTACGCCTGAGATGCCCGCGGAACTACTCAAGCACGCCCTCGACGCCACGGGGTTCATGCCTCCCGAGGAGGGCATCGCGCTGTTCGAGTACGCCGTGGAGCGGCTGCCCCACGGCCCGGCGGTCGAGATCGGGACCTACTGCGGCAAGTCGTCGATCTATCTCGGCGCCGCGGCGAAGCTGACCGGCGGCACGGTGTTCACCGTCGACCACCACCACGGCAGCGAGGAGAACCAGGCGGGATGGGAGCACCACGACACCAGCCTGGTCGACCCGACCACCGGGCGGCTGGACACGCTGCCGACCTTCCGGCGCACGATCGAGCAGGCCGGTCTCGAGAACGAGGTGGTCGCGGTGATCGGCGCCTCGACGACCGTGAGCCGGTGGTGGACCACGCCGGTCTCGTTCCTCTTCATCGACGGCGGCCACGGCGTCGAGCCCGCGCAGCTGGACTACCGCGGCTGGGCGCCGAAAGTCATGCCCGGCGGCCTGCTCCTGGTCCACGACGTCTTCCCCGACCCGGCCGACGGCGGCCGGCCGCCGTACGAGGAGATCTACCTCCCCGCGCTCGCCTCGAAGCAGTTCGAGGAGATCGACGCGGTCGGATCGCTACGCGTGCTGCGACGCCTCTGACGTCTCGCAGCCACACTCCAGCGCCAGCTCCTCGAAGCGGGCGGCGAGGGAGGTGCCGCGCATGATCCCGGAGCCTGCGGTGGAGCCGCCGTATCGCTCCCCCAGCGCGTCCGCGGCCAGGATCACGGCCGCGGCGGTGAAGGTGGAGTGCTCCTCGGGCCAGAAGGCGTTGGGGTTCGGATTGGGGTAGCCGGGCGACTCGTAGACCCAGCCGGTCCAGTAGCCGCCGTCGTCGGCGCGCATGTGCTGCATGTCCTTGAACAGACCCAGCGCCCGACGGTGGTCGCCGAGGTTGTCGAGCGCCATCACCAGCTCGCACGTCTCCGCTCCGGTGACCCACGGGTTGGTGTCGACGCAGAGGGCGCCGAGTCCGGGGCGTACGAAGTGGTCCCAGCGCGACTCGATCAGGTCGTGACCCGCGGCGCCGACGACGGCACCGCCGAGGACCGGGTAGTACCAGTCCATCGAGTGGTGCGACTTGTCCTCGAACGAGTCGCGGTGGTGGCGCAGCGCGTGACCGAGCCGGCCGCCGACGATCTCCCACTCCGGCTGCGGGTCGTCCATCAGGTCGGCCAGGGCGACGCCGGCGCGCAGCGACTGGTAGATCGAGGACGAGCCGGTGAGCAGGGCGAACGGGTCGCGCGGCGTCCAGGCGATCCCGCCGAAGGGCAGCTGCAGCCCGACCACGAAGTCCAGCCCGGCGCGTACGGAGGGCCACAGCCGCTCCACGAACGCCCGGTCACGCCGGATCAGCCAGTGGTGCCAGAGCCCGACGGCGAAGTAGGCCGACATGTTGGACTCGCCGATCGTCTCCACCGGAGCCCCGGCGACGATCTTCATCGGCCAGGAGCCGTCGGCGTTCTGCAGCGACGGGATCCAGTCGTACGCAGCCTCGGCCTCCTCCACCAGACCACCGACGAGCAGGCCCATGGCCGCTTCGACGTGGTTCCAGATGTCGGTGTGCTGGCCGGGCACCCACGGGATCGCGCCCGACGGCTCCTGGGCGCGGGCGATCGACCCGGCCGTGGCAGCGATCTGGGCAGGGGTCAGCACCCCGTCGACGTACGGGATCTCGACTCGCATCCGAGAATCAGCCGGCCGAGTTCGGGTCCGAGGCGATGGGGCCCGGCTTGCGGAAGTAGAGGACCATGCTCTTACCGATCACCGGGTCGAGGACCTTGCCGGCGAGCCGCAGCGGGAGCGGGTTCTTCATGATCTCCCAGACCAGGAGCTGGTGATAGGCCTTCACCAGGACGTGCTTGTCGTTGTCGACGCCGACGGCCGACTTGAGCCACCAGTAGGGCGCGTGCAGGCCGTGGGCGTAGGACTTGCCCTCGAAGATCATCGCGTCACCCGGCGTGCCGTCGTTGGGACGGCCGGCCTTCGTGACCTTGTCGATGAGCTCGTGGTCGGTGTAGATGCGGATGTGGCCGCCGGTGGTGTTGTGGTAGTCAGCGGAGAGCTTCCAGTTGACGACCTCGGGCAGCCAGCGCGGCACCGAGATCGCGAGGGTGCCACCGGGGCGGAGCACCCGGACGAGCTCCTTGATGGCGTCGACGTCGTGGTGGATGTGCTCGAGCACCTCGGCCGCGACGATCCGGTCGAACTCACCGTCGGCGAACGGCAGCGACAGCGCGTCGCCCTCCTTGACCTCCGCGTTGGCGCCCGCAGGAACCTCGTCGCGCATCGCGAAGAACCACTCCGAGACCTTGGCGAGCTCCTCGGCGTCCTGGTCGAACGCGATCACGTCGGCGCCGCGGCGGTACATCTCGAAGGCGTGCCGGCCACCGCCGGCACCCATGTCGAGCACGCGCTCTCCGGCCTTCAGGCCAAGGCGATCGAAGTCAACGGTGAGCACGGCTCACTTCCTTCCGTTTCGTTGGTCGAGCTTGTCGAGATGACCGAACTCGTCGATGGACTGCTGATAGAGAGCAGTCATTCGCTCGGCGACGGCGTGCCACGAGAAGTGCTCCTCGACCCGGGCACGCCCGGCGGCCGAGTAGCGGACCCGGCGCTCGGGGTCGTCGAGCAGCGCCGCGATGGCCTGCTCGAGCTCCTCGGTGTCGCCCGGGGTGACCAGCTTCGCGCACAGGTCGTCGGGGCCGACGACCTCCGGGATCGCGCCGGCACGAGAGACGACGAGCGGGGTGCCGCAGGCCATCAGCTCGGCGGTCGGCAGCGAGAAGCCCTCGTAGAGCGAGGGCACACAGGCGATCTCCGCCGAGCCCATCAGCTCCACGAGCTCGGCGTCGGAGATGCCGTTGACGAAACGTACGTGGTCCTTGATCGCCAGCGTCTCGATGAGCTGCTCGGTCGGCCCGTCCTTCTTGGGCTTGGAGACCAGAACCAGCTCCAGGTCGCGTTCGGTACGCAGCTTGGCGAAGGCCTCGAGCAGGAACGCGATGCCCTTCAGCGGGGCGTCGGCGCTGGCCATGGCCAGGATCCGGCCCCGGACGCGGGGCCCGGTCGGCGGGACGAACTCCTCCGGCACGCCGAGGTGCACGGTCTGCACGCGGTCCGTGGGGACGCCGAAGTCGGTGAGGATGTCGCGCTTGGAGTTGTCCGAGGGCGTGATCACGTGCCGCAGCTGGGAGGCGACCTTCGCCTGCATCTTCACGAACGAGTACCAGCGCCACACGCCGAACTTCTTCTTCCAGCCCTCGGCGCTCTCCAGCTCGATGCGCCGGTCGAACGAGATCGGGTGGTGGATCGTGGTCACCAGCGGCAGGCCGAGGTCGGGCTCGATGCGCAGCAGCGGAAAGGCGAGCGTCTGGTTGTCGTGGACGATGTCGAAGTCGTCCGTGCGCTCCCTCAGGACCTTGAGGACGCGCTTCGCGAAGGTCAGCGGCTCCGGGAAGGCACCCGTGCGCATCCGCGCCCACTCCTCCACATCGACCAGGTCGCGGATCTCGGAGAGCCTCGGGTTGCCGAACGGGTCGGGCTCCTCGTAGAGCCCCAGGCTCGGCACCTTGGTGAGGGTGACACCCTCCCCCTCGAGGTCGAGCTCGGGATAGGGCTGACCGGAGAAGACCTCGACGGTGTGCCCCAGCTTGGCGAGCTCCCGGCTCAGATGGCGGATATAGACGCCTTGACCGCCGACGTGCGGCTTGCTGCGATACGACAGCAGAGCGATCCGCATCCGCCACCTCCCTCGAAACTAGGCAGAGCAAAACTAGAACGTGTTCTATACTAGCAGGTAGCCAGCGCCAGTCACTCTAATGCAGCCGCTTCAACAGACGATGCCGGGCTGTGCGTCTAGGCTGGTGCCGTGGAGGGTTTCTGGACCCGGTTCCGCCTCGACCCGAGGCAGGCCGACAACGCACACATGCGCGCCTCCGATGCCGATCGGGAGGTCGTACGCACCGTGCTGACCGACGCGTTCGCCGACGGCCGGCTGACCCGCGAGGAGCACGACGAGAGGGTCGGCACCCTGCTCGAGGCCCGTACGCTCGGCGAACTGCCCGCGCTCGTCGACGATCTCGTGGTCGTCTCGCCGGTTCCCGCGGAGGCCGCGGCCAGCCTGCCCGAGGCGCTCAGCTTCCGCGAGCAGGGGGCGGCCGCCTACCGCAAGGAGTTCCAGGAGGCGATCGCCACCTTCCTGATGGTCAGCCTCATCACCTGGGGCATCTGGCTGTTCACCACCGCCCCCGACGGGCACCCCTGGCCGCTCTACCCGATGCTCTTCCTGGTCGTGAACCTGGTCGGCACCGGCGTACGCCGCGAGGCGATCGTGCAGCGTGAGGTGCACCGCCTCGAGAAGAAGGCCGCCAAGAAGGCGGCGAAGAAGCCATCGCAGGACGAGATCGAGGCAGCCCCCGAGACGGCTGCCCCGATCCTCGACCCGCCGGGTCAGTCCGAGAAGGACCGGCCCGGCGATCCCTCCTGAGCCGCCGCTAGGCGCCCAGCTGCGGGTCGCTCACGGAGGGACGTCCGTTCTCCAGGTGCCCGGCGAACCCGCGGGACCAGGGCGTGCCCGGGATCGTCAGGGTCAGGTCGTACCAACCGCCGGTGGCGCGCGTGTCCACGTGGCGCGAGCGGATCCTGCCGGCGTACGCGCTGGTGATGTCGGCCTTCCCGGGCGCGGTCACGGTGAGTCGCTGGGAGCGGCCCTCGCGCCGCAGCCCGGCGGCGGTGGCGGGGTCGGAGCCCGCGGTGCCGGCGTAGGAGCGGAAGAAGCCGTTGGGGCCGTGCAGGTGGATCTCGTAGTCGCCGCTGACCGGCCACCGCACGGAGAGGCTGTCGCCCGCGCCGACGGTGTAGCTGTGCGGCGCGCCCTCAGGAGCCAGGAGCCGGGCCTGGAAGTGCGCACCGACACTGCCGGTGTTGCGGATCTCGACGGCGATCGCGCCGGCGGCGACGGTCTCGACGACCTCGAGCTGGTAGGGCGTCGGGCGAGCCGGGCGCGAGCCCCGCTCCTGGGTGGGCATCGTCCCGTTCGCCGGCGCCTCCGGGGCGTAGTCCGGGTGGCGCTCGCGGTCGGCGGGCTCCCATCCGCTCGTGTCCGGCAGCGTGGGCGGCTCGGCGGTGCGGGAGAAGTCGAAGGCGGAGGTCAGGTCACCGCACACGGCGCGGCGCCAGGGCGTGATGTTGGGCTCAGCGACCCCGAAGCGCTTCTCCATGAAGCGCAGGATCGAGGTGTGGTCGAAGGTCTCCGAGGAGACCCAGCCGCCGACGCTCCACGGGGAGACGACGAACATCGGCACCCGCGGCCCGAGGCCGTAGTGACCGTCGCCGTGTGAGCCGGTGTAGAGCTCGTGCTCGGTCGAGACGGTCGACTCCCCCGGCACGAGCGGGCTGTTGATGTGCGGCGGGACCAGGTGGTCGAAGAAGCCGTCGTTCTCGTCGTAGGTGATGAACAGCGCGGTCTTCGACCACACCTCGGGGTTCGAGGTGAGCGCGTCGAGGACCTTGGAGATGTACCAGGCGCCGTAGTTGGTCGGCCAGTTCGAGTGCTCGGAGAAGGCCTCCGGCGCCGCGATCCAGCTGATCGAGGGCAGGGTGCCGGCCTCGACGTCGGCGCGCAGGATCTCGAAGTAGTCCTGCCCGTCGACCGCGCGGGTGCCCCTGCGGGCCTTCTCGAAGAGCGGGTCGCCGGGCTGGGCGTCCTGGAACTTGTTGAAGTAGAGCAGCGAGTTGTCGCCGTAGTTGCCGATGTAGGCGTCCACCTTCTCCCAGCCCCACCAGTTGTCGCCCTCGGCGTTGAGGCCGTTGCCCTCGTCCTGGTAGACCTTCCAGCTCACCCCGGCGGCCTCGAGCCGCTCCGCGTAGGTGGTCCAGTCGTAGCCGGCCTCGTCGTTGTAGAGCACCGGCCCGCCGCCCTTGCCGTCGTTGCCGGTCCAGCCCGTCAGCATGTAGTAGCGGTTGGGGTCGGTGTTGCCGATGAACGAGCAGTAGTAGGCGTCGCACACCGTGAACGCGTCGGCCAGCGCGAAGTGGAAGGCCGCGTCCTGTCGTTCGAGGTACGCCATCGTGGTCGTGCCCTTGGCCGGCACCCACTGGTCGTAGCGACCACGGTTGAGCGCCTGCTGGCCATCGGTCCAGCCGTGCGGCAGGCCCTCGAGGAAGGCGGCGCCGAGGTCGTCGACCTCCGGGTGGAACGGGAGCAGCTCGCCGTCGCCGTTCGGCTGGTGCCACACCGGCTTGCCCGAGGGCAGGATCGCCGGATGCGGGTCGCCGAAGCCGCGGACGCCGCGCAGCGTGCCCAGGTAGTGCTCGAAGCTGCGGTTCTCCTGCATCAGGACGACCACGTGCTCGATGTCGCGGATCGTGCCGGTCCGACGGGCCGCGGGGATGGAGGCGGCGCGCGCGATGCTCTGGTCGAGCATGGTCAGCGCGGTCGCGCCGCCGGCGAGTCCGAGAAACCTACGACGATCGATGTCAACCACAGGAGCTCCTTCAGGTGGGGGTGGGGGCCACCATGGCGGCTCAGATGTTCACCGCGGCGACAGGTGACTGGTCGTCAGGTGTCCGGCGGGCGAAGAGTTCGCCTCCGCTTGCGCGGTCAGGCCGAAGACCTCAGGCCGCAGCCGGCGGCGCAGCTGCGCGGTGACGTACGCGGCGGCGAGGAACATCACCAGGTCGGCCGCGATCAGGGCGAAGAGCCAGGAGGCATCTGCCGGTCCGTCGATCCGCTGCTGGATGTGCAGGTGGGCGACCATCGCGGAGACGACGAACCCGACCGCGGCGTAGAGCGTGATGCGCAGGTCGACCCTCTCCTCGTCGTCGCCCCGGACCCAGCGGCGGCCGACGCGCAGCAGGGCGAGCGACGTCAGCGCCGCGATCACCGGCAGGAACGGCACCGCGTACCGGGCGTGGATCCAGCCGCCGCCGGCGTGGAAGGAGGCCAGGTTGACGATGATGATGACGCAGTAGATGCCCATCAGCGCGCGCACGGCCAGCTCCAGCCGACGCTCCAGGAGGGTCGGCTCCGGTCCGGGGATGACGACTCGGCGCATCACCCCGTCCGGCCGTGGCCGGGCCTTCGCGTTGACGTCGAGCACCATGCCGGTGACGGTGACGGCCAGCGTCGCCGCGGCGGCGACGATCCAGATCTTCGGGATCACGTCGTCGGCCCACAGCGAGCCGTAGAGGTGCAGGTAGAGCTCCGGGTTGACCAGCTGGAAGAGCGTGTCGCCGTGGGTCTGCCGGGAGAACTTCTCGAAGAGCGCCGCGGAGGCGGTCGCGTCGCCGTAGAGCATGATGTTGCGTACGTAGAACCAGCCGATCACGACCACCGGCGCCAGTCCGATCCGGACCGCGAGCAGCACACCGCGGCGGAACGTACGCATCGTCGGGTCGCGCAGCCACAGCGCGGCGAGCACGCAGCCACCGAGCACGAGCACCGCCACCAGACCGGTCGAGCGGAAGCTGGCCGCCGCGACGCCGGCGACGGTCGCCCAGATCAGCCGGTCGCGGGTGACGCCCTCGCGGACCATCCGGAACCCGAGCAGCAGCGTCATCGAGGCGGCGACCGTGCCCCAGCCGTCGTTGTAGATCGCGCCGCCGTCATAGGTCACCACGCCGCAGCCGAGCACCATCGCCGCGGCGAGCACCGGCACCACCCGGCGCCTGGGCACCAGCTCACGAGCGAGCAGCCCGACCAGGATGATGCTCAGCGCGTAGCCGAGCGCGTTGAGCAGCCGCATCCCCAGGAGCGTGACCCCGACGTTGCCGACGGCGTCGCCGAGCCAGACCAGCGGCAGGCTCATCACGTAGAACAGCGGCGGGTGGTTGGCGACCCAGATGTCGCGGCGCGGCTCGTCGAGCCCGAAGAGCGCCTCGGCGAACTGCGGATAGCGCACCGGGTCCGCCGGGGTGTTCGTGTCGATCGTCGGCAGGACGCCCTGGGACAGGACGATGGCGTACGCCGCGTGCTGCTTCTCGTCGGCCTTCAGCAGTGGCGGCATCCCGATCGCGTACTGCGCACTCATCGCGAAGCCGAGCACCCCCAGCAGGAGCAGGCAAACGGTCACCTGGGACAGCGAGCGCGGAGGCGTGGGCACCTCGACAAGCTAGTGCGCCTCGGTGCCGTCCAGGTGACGTCCGGGCGAACGGCGTCGATCGCTTTTCAGTCGGCGACCATCGAGGAGCCGGCGGCGACCTGCTCCCGGGTCGTACGCCGCCGCACGTCGCGCCGATGACGCCAGATCTGCACCACGCCGAGGCCCCAGAACAGGTACTGCACCGACATCGCCCAGCGGAACGCCTCCGGCGTGTAGGAGGTCGAGTCGCCCGCGGTGCGCCAGTCGAGGATCCAGCCGACCAGCACGATCACGAGCAGCGCGGCGACGAAGCCGCCCTGGTTGATGATGCCGCTGGCGCTCGCCATCCGGGCCGGCGGGTTGCTGGTGCGGCCGACGTCGAAGCCGATCATGGAGGCCGGTCCGCCGAAGCCGACCACGCACATCAGGAGCAGCAGGACCGGCAGCGGCGCCTCGCCCGGCCAGGCGAGCACGAGGGTCCACACGGATGCGATCACCGCGATCATCGTCAGTGCCAGGGTCGAGCGGTGCCAGGGATGGCGGCCGGCGAGGATGCCCATCACCGGCCCCGCGGCCAGGGCGGCGACGACGGTGACGGAGAGCAGGGTGCCGGCGAGGGTGTCGGAGAGCCCCTCGGAGGTCACCAGGAACGGGAAGCCCCACAGCAGCCCCATCAGGTGGGAGCTGAAGGGGGTGGAGAAGTGGATCCAGAAGCCCAGGCGGGTGCCCGGCTGGTACCAGGACGCCTTCAGGCTCCGGAAGACCTCGCGCGGCTTGAGGGCGATGCCGCGGCGGTGCCGGGCGCCGGGGCCGTCGTGGACGAAGAGGAGCAGCAGCACCAGCAGGACCGGTCCGATGAGCGCGGCCGTCAGGTAGGCGCGGGTCCAGCCGAGGTGGCCGAGCGCCCAGGTCATCGGGACCGCGGCGGCGATCGCGCCGATCTGGCCGATCGTGCCGGTCAGCTGGCTGACCAGCGGAACCTTGCGGGTCGGGAACCACGACGGCACCAGCCGCAGCACGCAGATGAACGTCATCGCGTCGCCCATCCCCACGAACGTACGTGCCAGCAGCGCCAGCGGGTAGGAGTCGGCGAACGCGAAGCCGGCCTGCGCCACCGCGAGGATCACGGCGCCGGCGGAGAGAACCGTACGCGACCCGAACCGGTCCACCAGCAGCCCGACCGGCACCTGCATCAAGGCGTAGACCAGCAGCTGGAGCATCGTGAAGACGGCCAGCTGGCTGGCGCCGATCCCGAAGCGCTCGGTGGCCACCAGCCCGGCGACCGCGAGGCTGCTGCGATGGAAGACCGCCAGACCGTAGACCGCTACGCCGATGCCCCACACGAGCCATGAGCGTGCGGATGACTGGGGATCTTCGTGGCTCACATAGGGATGCTACGGGGTCTTCGGGGTCGCCGAGCTCCCGGTGCTGGCCCGTGGACGGCTGGCAGCGCCCTCGGTCACAGCCCCTGTCGTCACGGGCGCGGCGAGGGTGCGGGCAGCGTCGAAGGTGCCCGGTCGCATCCGCCGCCGCAGCTCGGTGGCCACGTACGCGGCGACGGCGAACATCACCAGATCGGCCGTCACCAGGGCGACCAGCGCGAAGGTGCTGCTGACCGGCCCGTCGACGTACTGCTCGGTGTCGAGGTGGCAGACCAGGCCGACGACCATGAAGGCCAGCGAGACGCCCAGGCCGATGCGCAGGTCGCGGGCCTCGTCGGTCGCGGTCGCCCCGGAGGTCGGACCCGTCGGGATGGATCGGAGCGGGAAGACGCGGCCCAGGCGCAGCGCGGCGAGCCCGGCGCCGGCGGCGAGGAACGGCAGGAACGGCACCGCGTAGCGGGCGTGGATCCAGCCACCACCGGCGATGAACCCGGCGACGTTGACCAGGATCAGCAGGCAGTAGCCGCCCAGGAGCGCCCAGATCGCCAGGTCCTGGCGGTGCTGCATCGTGCTCTGCGGAGCGAGCTGGATGCGCTGCAGGACGCCGGTGCGGCGCGGGTTGGCCTTCGCGGCGGCGTCGAGCACCAAGCCGACCAGGGTGAGGGTGAGCACGATGACCGCCGCCTGGCTCCAGGTGTTGGCGATGTTGCCATCGGTCCACAGGCTGCCGAGGAGATGGCCGTAGAACTCGGGGTTGACCAGCTGGAACAGCGTGGTGCCGTTGGGCTCGCGTCCGAACTTCTCGAAAAGCGAGCTCGACGCGGTCGGGTCGCCGTAGATCTGGATGTTGCGCACGTAGAACCAGCCGAACACGACCACCGGCGCCATCCCGATGCACGCCGCGATCCCGACCGCGCGCCAGAAAGTACCCCGCAGGAACGTACGCAGCGACGGCTCCCGCAGCCACATGGCCACCAGCACGCAGAGACCCAGGAAGAAGACCGCGACCAGGCCGGTCGATCGGAGGCCGGCGGCCGCCACCCCGACCGCTGCCGCGGCGATCAGGCGCTCACGGGTCACCCCCTGGCGGATCATCCGGAAGCCGAGGAAGAGCGTCATGAACGCCGCCGCCGAGGACCAGCCATCGTTGTAGATCCCGCCGCCCAGGAACGTCATCGCGCCGCAGCCGATGCACATCGCCGAGGCGATCACCGGGACCGCCGGACGCCTGGGCACGAGCTCGCGCGCCAGCAGCCCGACCATGATCGTGGTCAAGGCGAAGCCGAGGGCGTTGAGCAGCCGCATCCCGAGCAGCGTCAGCCCCGGCGAGCCGACCGCGTCGCCGAGCCAGACCAGCGGCAGGCTCATCACGTAGAACAGCGGCGGGTGGTTGGCGACCCAGATGTCACGGTGGGCCTCGTCGGCCCCGAAGAGGCTCTCGGCCAGCTGCGGGTAGCGCACCGGGTCGTCGGGGATGTCGGTGTCGATCGTCGGGAGCGTCCCCTGGGAGAGCGCCACCGCGTACGCCGCATGAGCCCGCTCGTCGGCCTTGAACAGCGCCGGCATCGCGATCGCCACCTGGGCGCTCATCGCGAAGCCGAGCACACCCAGCAGCAGGACGCAGATCGTGGATTGGGACGCGGAGACCCGGGGAACGGACACATCTACGACCGTAACGCGCAAAACTGACGAGACACGCGGCCCACGGCTCACGTGCGGTGAACAGACCGCGACGGGCAGGTGAGCGAAGGTCGACGCGAATACTCGGTCGCTCCGGCCGTCGCCGGGCCGATAGCGTTCAGCGATGTCATGACTATTCCACCGCGCCACATCGCCATGGTCGCCTCTCCCGCGATCAGCCACGTCCTCCCGAGCCTCGAGCTGATCAAGGAGCTGGTCGCGCGCGGCCATCGGGTCACGTACGCCACCCACGAGTCGATGTCCGACGCGATCAAGCCGACCGGGGCCGAGCTGGTCGCGATGCCGACGGTGCTGCCCGTCGAGGACCGGCAGTGGCCCGAGGACCCGGTCGCTGGGATGGGCATCTTCCTCGATGACGCGATGCTCGTGCTGCCGCATCTGCACGCGTTCTACGACACCGAGCCGGCCGACCTCTACCTCTACGACATCGGCGGCTACGCTGCCCGGGCGCTCGCCGAGAAGCAGCAGCGTCCGTTCGTGCAGCTCTCGCCGACGTTCGTGGCCTGGGACGGGTACGCCGAGGAGGTCGGTGCACAGGTGCGCCAGCTGCCGGGCTACGACGACTACCTCGACCGGTTCTCGGCGTGGCTCGAGGAAGCCGGGGCGACCACCCTGGATCTGGACACGTTCGCCGGGGCGCCGAAGCGCGCGCTCGCGCTCATCCCCCGGGCGATGCAGCCGAACGCGGACAAGGTCGATGAGAACGTGGTCACCTTCGTGGGGCCGTGCTTCGCGCTCGACTCGGACGAGACCTGGACCCGCCCCGCCGGCGCCGAACACGTCCTGCTGGTCTCCCTCGGCTCGGCCTACACCGGCGACGCTTCCTTCTTCCGCGCCTGCATCGAGGCGTACGCAGCCCTCCCCGGCTGGCACGTCGTGATCTCGATCGGCACCACGCTCGACCCCGCCGAGCTCGGCGAGCTCCCCGGCAACGTGGAGGTCCACCGCTGGCTGCCGCAGCGCGCCGTTCTCGCAGCGGCGGACGCGTTCGTCACCCACGCCGGGATGGGCGGGAGCAGCGAAGGCCTGATGGCGGGCGTGCCGATGATCACGGTGCCGCAGGCCGTCGACCAGTTCATGAACGCCGACCGGCTGGTCGACCTGGGGGTCGCCCGTCGGATCGACGCCGAGGACGTCTCGGCGGCTGCGCTGCGTACGGCTCTGCTCGAGCTGCTCGAGGACCCCGACCGGGTCGCCCGGTCTGCTCAGCTGCGCGCCGACGCGCTCACCGAGGGCGGCACCCGCCGGGCTGCTGACCTGATCGAGGGCATGCTCGACCGCTGGTCGAGCCGCCGGAGCCGCTAGGCGGAGGCGTGTCGAGACCAACACAGTTCACGTCGGCGCTCGATAGGACTGTGTTGGTCTCGACACGCTCGCTGGCGCTCGCGGCTCGACCAGCAGGGAAGCCTCTTTACTTAGTGGCTTCCATCATCTGCCTGAGCTCCTTCTTGAGCTCGGAGATCTCGTCACGCAGCCGGGCAGCGACCTCGAACTGGAGCTCGGCGGCGGCGCCCTTCATCTGGTCGGTGAGGTCGCCGATGAGCTGGGCCAGGTCGGAGGAGGGGAGGCCGACGAGGCCGCGCTCGCGGGCCTCGCGGGCGGCGTCGCCGAGCATCGGGGTGGGCGCCTTGGCGGACGTCTTGCCCGCGCGGCCCTTGGCCTCGGTGCCGGCCCAGGTGTTGAGCAGCTCCTGGGTGGACTCGTCCTCGCGGGCGAGCATGTCGGTGATGTCGGCGATCTTCTTGCGCAGCGGCTGCGGGTCGATGCCGTTGGCCTCGTTGTAGGCCATCTGGATCGCGCGCCGGCGGTTGGTCTCCTCGATCGCCGACTCCATCGAGGGGGTGATCTTGTCGGCGTACATGTGCACCTGGCCGGAGACGTTTCGGGCCGCACGGCCGATCGTCTGGATCAGCGACTTGTCCGAGCGCAGGAAGCCCTCCTTGTCGGCGTCGAGGATCGAGACCAGCGACACCTCCGGGAGGTCGAGACCCTCACGGAGCAGGTTGATGCCGACCAGGACGTCGTACTCCCCCAGCCGCAGGTCGCGGAGGAGCTCGATCCGCTTGAGGGTGTCGACCTCGGAGTGGAGATACCTGGTCCGGATCCCGGCGTCGAGCAGGTAGTCGGTGAGGTCCTCGGACATCTTCTTGGTGAGCGTGGTGACCAGGACGCGCTCGTTCTTGGCGACCCGGTCGTTGATCTCGCCGATCAGGTCGTCGATCTGGCCCTTGGTCGGCTTGATGATCACCTCGGGGTCGATCAGCCCGGTCGGGCGGATGATCTGCTCGACGGTGTCGCCGCCGACCTTGTCGAGCTCGTAGTCGCCCGGTGTCGCGGAGAGGTAGATGGTCTGGCCGATCCGCTCCAGGAACTCCTCCCACTTCAGCGGCCGGTTGTCCTGGGCGCTGGGCAGCCGGAAGCCGTGCTCGACCAGGTTGCGCTTGCGGGACATGTCGCCCTCGTACATCCCGCCGACCTGCGGGACCGCGACGTGGGACTCGTCGACGACGAGGACGAAGTCCTCCGGGAAGTAGTCGAGCAGACAGTTGGGCGCCGAGCCACGCTCCCGGCCGTCGATGTGCATCGAGTAGTTCTCGATCCCGGAGCACGATCCGACCTGGCGCATCATCTCGATGTCGTAGGTCGTACGCATCCGCAACCGCTGCGCCTCGAGCATCTTGCCCTGCTTCTCGAAGGTGCTCAGCTGCTGGTCGAGCTCGGCCTCGATGCCGTTGATCGCCCGCTCCATGCGCTCGGGACCGGCGACGTAGTGGGTCGCCGGGAAGACGTAGAGCTCCTGGTCCTCGGTGAGCACCTCGCCGGTGACCGCGTGCAGCGTCATCAGTCGCTCGATCTCGTCACCGAAGAACTCGATCCGGACGGCGTGCTCCTCGTAGACCGGGAAGATCTCCAGGGTGTCGCCGCGCACCCGGAAGGTGCCGCGGGTGAAGGAGAGGTCGTTGCGGGTGTATTGGATCTCCACCAGCCGCCGCAGGATCGAGTCGCGGTCATGCTCCTCCCCCACCCGCAGCCGGATCATCCGGTCGACGTACTCCTGCGGGGTGCCGAGGCCGTAGATGCACGACACCGTGCTCACCACGATCACGTCGCGCCTGGTCAGCAGGGAGTTGGTGGCCGAGTGGCGCAGCCGCTCGACCTCCTCGTTGATCGAGGAGTCCTTCTCGATGTAGGTGTCGGTCTGAGGGACGTACGCCTCCGGCTGGTAGTAGTCGTAGTAGGAGACGAAGTATTCGACCGCGTTGTCCGGGAACAGCTGGCGCAGCTCGTTGGCGAACTGCGCGGCGAGGGTCTTGTTGGGCTGCAGCACCAGCATCGGACGCTGCAGCTGCTCGGCGGTCCAGGCCACCGTCGCCGTCTTACCGGTTCCTGTGGCACCGAGGAGGACGACGTCCTTGACGCCGTCCTGGATCCGCTTGGTGATCTCCGCGATCGCCGCCGGTTGGTCGCCCGAGGGCTGGTAGTCGGAGACCACCTTGAACGGGGCGACACGACGCTCGAGATCGGTGACAGGACGCATGATGTCCAGGCTACTCGGGACCACCGACAGTCTTGGTGCCCTCGACCTCCACGCCGACGCTCGGACTAGTCCCGCCGACGAAGCACCATGACCACCGCCGCCGTCCGAGCCAGCCCCGCGATCGGCCCGAACGGCAACGCGAAGCCCCACCAGTAGGCGAGCTCGAACGGGAGCAGGGCGATCGAGAGCCACCCGCCGAGGCGCGGACGCGTCCACAGCAGAGCGCCGACCACGGCCTCGGCCAGGCACACCGCGGTGAACCCGGCCAGCAGCAGCACGGTCGTCGGGATACCGACGTCGACGAACGGGCCGTCGCCGTAAGTCGGGAAGCCCATGAACATCCACACCTCGCCGTCATGGGTCGCGAGGTGGTAGGTGCCATAGGCGGCCGGGATGCCGAAGCCGACGCCGAGCAGACCGGACAGCACCGCGGCGATCCTGTTCCAGACCGTCGATGCCGTGCGGTGGGAGCTCGGGATGGCGTGGGTGATCATGCAGTCACCCAACCGCGCCCCGCGCCCCGGAGAGCGAGTAGTGCGCTACCTGTCTCGGGCGCGGCGCTAGAGAGGAGCCCGCAGGGTCCCCTCCACATCGGCGAAGCCCGGGCCGGAGAACCCACGAAGCGGCCCGACACCCACACCTTCGTCCGCACGTGGCCGCCAGACGAGCGGGAGTGCCACCGCGGCGAGTGCGCAGAGTCCGCCGGCGACGAGGACGACGTACGGCACCAGCCGGAGCTCCGGGAGCATGACATCCGCGCCCACGCGGATCTGCGTGCGCACCGAGACGGCGAAGGTGGCGGCGGCCATCCCCAGCAGGAACGCCGAGACGATCGCGGCGGCGATCTCCTCGCGCCGGCGGACCTCTCCCCACGGGACCGCGTCGACGATGGCCAGGAGGCCGACCGAGAGCACGATGGCCACCAGCGGCATGATCGTCATCAGGTAGCGCTCGTGCGGGTTGCCGCCTCCGGAGCGGAACTGGGCGAGGTTGACGATGATCACGAACGCGTGCGCGATCAGCACGAGCAGACCCACGGTCGCCACCGACGGGACCCGGGGTGCGCCGACGACGAGGCCGTGCTCCCGGCCGTGGTCACGCAGCCGCGCCACGACACCGAGCGCCAGCCCGAGCAGCGCGACGAGCGTGATCGTGTCGATGACCCAGTGCAGCCCGGTGCCGCGCAGCGGGAGGGGCACCCACAGGTGGTCGTACCAGCCGTGCCAGAACCGTGGCGCGGTCATCACCTCGAACCAGGTGTCCACCTGCACCCGCTGGTAGCGCTCCAGGAGCGCAGAGCTCGCGGTCGGGTCGCCGTAGAGCACGATGTTGCGTACGTAGAACCAGCCGATCGCCAGGCCCGGCACCCCGGTCGCGATCGCGGTCAGCCAGGTCGCCCGGAGGAAGCCCTTCCAGGTGCGGTCGCGGAGCAGCAGCGTCACCCCGAGCGCGGCACCGCACATGATCACGGTGATCACGCCGGGCGCCTTCGTCGCGGCGGCCAGCGTGCCGGCGACCGCCATCACGATCATCCGGTTCCGCGTCACGCCGAGCCGCAGGATGCGCAGGGTCGCGAGCACGGTCAGCGACGAGGCCGCCACCGCGACGCTGTCGTTCATGATGAACCCCGCCGCGACCGCCAGCACCGCGGGCGAGGCGGTGATCGCCGTGGCGAGCATCGCCGCCGCGGGACGCCGAGGGGTGACCTCGAAGGCGATCAGCCCGACCAGGAACACCAGCGCCCCGTACGCCAGCGCGCTCGTCGCCCGCATCCCGGTGATCAGCACCTGCGGGTTGTCGAGCGCGTCGGCGAGAGCGACCCACGGCACCCCGAGGAGGTAGTAGAGCGGCGGGTGGTTGGCCGTCCAGATCATCCGGTGCCGGTCGAACTCCTCCCCGTTCGCGCCTCGGGCGATCTGCGGGAAGCGGTCCCGGTCGAGGGCCACCGGCGAGTCGATCGTGGGCAGGTCGCCGGCGTGCAGGGAGATGGCGTACGAGGCGTTCGGTCCCTCGTCACGTGCGTGGTAGGACAGCGCGTGCGTGGTGGCGAAGTAGAGGCTCATCGAGGCGGCGAACGCGGCCAGCAGGGCCAGTACGGCGACGAGCCGGGCCGAGGGCCTGGCAGGCGCGTCCGTCGACTCGGAGGCCAGGACAGCAGTGGCGTGACTCATCGCACGACTCCCGTGAGTTGGGCAGCTTCATGAGCCCGCACGCGCTGAGCTCGCGCCGAACGGTAGAGCACATCCGGTCCGCCACGGCGAGCGCTCGCCGGATCAGGAGGTGAACGCCTGGCGAACCTCGTCCTCCGTCAACCCGTAGTCGGCGAGGCTGTAGTCGTGCCTGGGCCGCGCGCTCCCGCTCCGGGACTCGGCGTCGATACGGGAGACCTCGGTCCGGGCGGCGTCGCTCCACGGGATGTCGAAGTGGCTGTAGATGCCCTCGACCGTGCCGACCGGGTCCTGGACGAACCCGCGGTAGTCGACGTCGAGGAACTGCGCCTGGTCATAGCGCCGACGGGCCTCCCCGAACGAGCGCCACGAGCGGGAGAGCATCTCGAGCTGGGTCGCCCCGATGGTCTCCCCCACGAACGTGGTCGACATCCCCGCGGTCGCCTCCGCGGACAGCGAGCAGCCGGACGCGACCGAGACGACCGGGTCCCGGTGGGTGACGACGACGAGCGCGTCGGGGTAGACCTCCATCAGCGCGTCGAGCGCGACCAGGTGCGAGGGGTTCTTGAGCACCCACCGCTTGTCGGTGTCGTTGAGCCCGATGAGCTGCAGGCTCCGGCGGTGGAGCTCGTACGCGTCGCGCCAGTCCTGCTTCGCCAGCCAGGAGGAGTAGCGCGGGACGTTGGCGAGCGACTCGAACGAGATCGACTTGCCGCTCTGCCGCAGCACCCGCCAGCACTCCTCGACGCTGGTGGCGTCCATGTAGTGGATCCCCATGAACTCGGGGTTGGTGACATGGTGCTGCCGGTAGGCGTTCTGCAGCGCTTCGAAGACCGGGTCGTCCTCCCAGGTCTCCCGCGGCGGCCGCGGCTGAGGGAACTCGGTCAGCCAGGTCTCGAGGCCCTGGTGGGCGGGGTCGGCGGCCAGGAGCCGGTGCAGGGCGGTGGTGCCGGTGCGGACGAGCCCGGTGACGAAGATCGGCCGCTCGATGCGTACGTCCTGGTGCTGGGGGAACTCCGCGAGCCTGGCCTGCGTCATCAGCCGGCCGACGAGGGCGGACTTCACCTGGGCGCGGTGGAAGTAGTTGCCGACGGGGGTCAGACCGGCCTCGGGCGAGGCGAGGTCCTCGACGAGCAGCCGCAGCCCCTCCTCGTGGTCGGTCCCGCCGAAGTCGCTCAGCCCGGTGGTGCGGGTGGCCGCCGCGCAGATGTCCTCGTACGTCCCGACGTCCGCCCGCTCGCGCGGTGCGGTCTCGTTCGGGCGAGTCTCAGTCATGGAACTCCCCGCAGTCCACGTTGAGCACGGTCCCGGTCACCGCGGAGGCCAGGTCGCTGCCCAGGAACAGCGCCGCCCGGGCGACCTCCTCGGGGGTGGCGAGCCGCTTCAGGTCGGTGGGGGCGGCCTTCTCGGCGTACACCTCCTCGTGGGTGCGCCCCGACTCCGAGGCCATCCAGTCGAAGTAGGCCTTGTTGACGTCCTCGTAGATGTAGGACGGCGCGACGGAGTTGACCCGGATGCCGCGCGGGCCGAGCTCGGTGGCCAGCGACGAGGCGAGGTGCGCGAGGGCTCCCTTGGAGAGCTTATAGCCCGCGAACTCCGGCTGGCTCTGGTAGAGCACCGCCGAGTTGATCATCACGATCGCGCCGCCGGGCTTGTCGGGGGTGGCCGCGAGCGCGTCGGCGAAGAGCGCCGAGAGCCGCAGCGGTGCGTACACGTTGGACTCCTGGGCCAGCCGGAGCGCGTCGAGCGGGATCTGGGTCAGCGGGTCCATCGGCGGGATGCCGAAGGCGTTGTTGAGCAGCACGTCGACACGGCCGAACTCCTCCAGCGCGGCGTCGACCAGGTGCCGGCGGGCGTCCTCGTCGGTGATGTCGGTCGGCACCACCAGGGCACGCCGTCCGTGCTCCTCGATGACGCCGGCCATCTTCTGCAGCCGCTTCTCGGTGCGGCTGGCGAGCACGAGGTCGGCGCCCATCAGCGCGGCCTGCTCGCCGAGCGAGCGTCCGAGGCCGGGGCCGACCCCCGAGAGCACGACGACCTTGCCATCCAGGAGTCCAGTCATGGCGCCTAGAGTAGAACGTGTTTCAGTTCTTGAAAAGGCACAGCCTGGAAGGGTTCGGCGCGGAAGGGGTCAGGTCGGGAAGCTGAACCTCGCCACCTCGTCGACCCATTCGGCGTACGCCCCGATCTCCTGCGGCACCTGCTGCCCGCGGACGAGGTCGGCGTGGGCACGGAGCACCCGGGACCAGTCGGCGCACGGCCCGCAGGTCGCCCGCCCGCACTCGGCGGTGTGCTCCCGCGCCACCTTCTCCAGCAGCGTGCGGAACGTGCCGCTGTCCTCGCCCGCGGCGAGCGCCTCGACGACGGCCCCGAGCACCTGGGCCGCCTGAGCCGGGGCACCGACCAGGATCGCCATCAGGATCCCGAGGGCGTGGTGGCCGGCCGGGCCGGCGCTCACCTTCGCCGGCGCCGTACGCGCGAGCCGATAGACGGCGAGCAGCTTCCGGGCGCCTCCGGGCGTCGCGCAGAAGCGCGCCAGCTCGCTCGTGAACAGCGCTTCGCCGGGCGTCATCTCGAAGCTCGCGACCGCACCCTGGCGGCCGGACCGGTCACCGGCGCCCGTGGCCAGCGCGGAGGGCCACGACGGCACCGCCTGGCGCATCAGCGACCGCATGAACCGCACCGCGGGGTCGCCCGCGAACGCGCGCAGCGCGAACGGCACGTCGAAGACCCGGGCGAGGTACGCAGCGGGCTCCGCCACCCGGCCCTCGAGCGACCGCCGCAGCATCTGCGCGTCCACGGCCGCGACGACCGCGACCTCCTCCTGGCCGCCCAGCTCGTCGACGGCCCGCAGCACGCCGGCCGTCGTGGCGGGGTCGCACCGGTCCAGGTCGTCGACGTAGACGATCGTCCGGACAGCCACGGCGCCCGCCAGCGCGCCGGCCGGCGGGCCCGGCGGTGGTCCGGGCGGCGCCGCCCGCAGCGCGGCCTCGTAGGCCGCGACCTCCCGGTCCATCGCCGCGAGGGCCATGCTGGTGGTCATCGGCTGCTGCGTCCGGCGCTTGCCGCGTTGCGTCTCCTCCTCGGGCAGCCCCGCCAGGGCGGCCCTCAGCTCGGCCGTCCGCCGTTGCGCGGCCTGGTGCTTGGCCACCAGCGGCGGCGGCTGGCTCCTGCCCACGCTCCGCACGCGCTCGATCACCCGGCTCGCCACGTCGCCGTCGGCGTACTGCCGGGCGTCGATGCGTACGTGCCTCGTGCGGACGGCATAGGTGTCGTCGTGCTCGGTGAGCCAGTCGATGCGCTCCTGGACCTTCCGCAGGAAGGTCGACCTGCCGCTCCCGGGCAGCCCCTGGACGGCCACGGAGATCGGCAGCTGGGTGTGCGCGGAGACGAGGAGGCGGGCGACCCGGTCGACGTCGACCCGATGGCCCAGGACGTCCTCGGACTGCTCGGGCGAGGTGTCGATCACGGGACCGGTGACGATCGGCACCTCGGCGGTGTCTCCCGCCGCGGCTGCCTCCGACTCCGACTGCACCGGAGGTGGGACCGGGTCCGGCGCGAACTCGACCTCGGGGGCCTCGGAGATCTCGGGCGCCCGAGGAACGTCGGGAACGTCGGGTGCGTCCACACTCTCGGGAGCGTCGACGATCGAGGCCCGCCCCGGCAGCTCCTCCCCGGGCTCGGGCATCTCGGCGAGCGGCGTGACCGGCAGGCCGAGCTCCTCCTCGACCGCCTGGAGGGCCTTGGCGAAGTCGGCGGCGCTCCAGTGCCGCCCGGCGCGGCGCTTGAACATCGCCTTGCGCAGCGCCTCCTCGAACGACGCCGGGACGTCGTCGCGGTCGATGGCCGTCGGGTCGGACTCCCGGATCCGCTCCGCCAGCGCCCCGGGGGCGCCGGAACCGTCCGGCCCCTCGAACGGCGTACGTCCCGCCAGCAGCGTGTAGCAGGTCGCGGCCAGGCTCCAGATGTCCGCCCAGGCGCTCGGCTCGGGTGGCTCGGCAAGCATCTCCGGCGCCATCCACGGCAGCGAGGGCGAGTCGGCGCCGCCGGGACGCCCGGCCGAGGAGAGGCTTCCGAAGCCGACCAGCTGCGGCTCGCCACCGCTGGTCAGCAGGATGTTCCCCGGCTTCACGTCGCCGTGCAGGATGCCGTGGCGGGCCGCGACGTCGAGCGCTCCGGCGACCTTGATCGTGAGGCTGAGCGCCTCGGCGACGGGGAGCCGCTCGCTCCGTCTGCGCGCCTCCAGGTCACCGCCGGCGCGGTGGTCCATCACGACGAAGCAGCGGTCGTCGTCACTGACCCCGACGGCGTGCAGCGGCAGCACGTGCGGGTGCGCGGCGAGCTCGGCGACCTCCTTGGTCTCCCGGGCGAGCGCGTCCTGGATCTCCGCGCTGAGCCGGTCGTTCCAGACCTTCACGGCGACGTCGACCTTCTCCTGCTGCCACTCGTAGAGGAAGAGCTCCGAGGAGTCGCCCGCGCCGATCAGCGCGCGATGCCGGAAACCCGGGATCGTCGGTGGCTCGTGGTGGGGGCTGGCCATGGGCGGCAAGCATAGGCGTCCGACGCCTTCGCGTCGCGCCCTACCTCAGCTGAGCATCCGGCGCGCAACTGCCCGCTGACGTGCGGTGATCCTCTCCGCATACCCCCCAGGGTTCAGCGTCTCGGTGTGCGGCAGCAGGTCACGTACGTCCCCGAGGCCCACCTTGTGGACCACCGGACCGTCGGCAGCGGTGAGGTCGCGCTCGAGCCGCTGCCAGCGGAGCATCACCGAGCCGGTGCGGTGGCCGGTGGTCTCGAGCCAGTTGGCGATCGGCTTCCCGTCCAGGGGCGGGCGCTCGGAGATCACGAAGCGCATCACGCCGTCGGGATCGGTGACCGCCTGGGCCTTGGTGAGGCTGGTCTGGTGGGTCTCGTAGTCGGTCGATGCGTACCAGTCGGACCCTATCTGGAACCCCTGGTAGGAGCAGTCGTCGCACCGGGGCACCTCGACCACGAGCGCCTCGTCCTCGGCCAGCTCGTAGTGGCCGATCGAGGAGAACTGCGACTCCAGCCCGCCGGGCGTGCGCGCCGGGACGGTGAGGGTGTTGACCGGCTCCTTGTACTGGAAAAACTGGGGGAAGGCGAACCAGGTCTGGATCGAGCCGGTCAGCGACCGGGCGGCGACCTCGTACTTCTTCCGGAGCAGCTCCTGGGTGAGCGGGCGGCGCGGGCGACCGAGGGTGTCGGGGCGCTCGATGGTGATCGTGCCGCGGGTCTCGGTGTCCCAGTCGTTGAACACCTCGCGCACGATCAGGGTCTTCGCGCCCGGTTCCGCGGTGTAGGTGAACTCGAAGGACCCGTCGTCGTCGAGCTGGAGCTTGCGGTCGTCGAAGGCCATCAGGCTGGTCGCGGCGGCATCCGCGGTGTAGGCGCCACCCATCACCTGGAAGGAGAGGTCGGCGCTCGTCCCACGGCGGCCGCGGACGACGTACTCGACGCCTTCTCGCAGGTAGGCGTTGAGGTAGATGGCGTCGGGGTTGTCCAGGCCCTGCTTGGAGAACTGGTGGGTCGGGTTCACGAAGAGCGGCTGCTCGAGGTCGTAGTCGAACGCCGTCTGCATCGCCATCCGGATCCGGCCGGAGAGGTACTCATAGCCCTCGAGCCGGTCGGCCTCGGTCCGGATGAAGGGCGCGTTCGCGATCAGCTCCTCCGCGTCCGCGATCGCCCGCTGCAGCGGCTCGGTCAGGCCGTACGCCGCGCTGGGCTCCGGCGAGGTCATCCGTTCGCCTTCGCGATGATGTTCTCCGCGTACCACTCCAGGTGCTTGATCTTCTTCTCCAGCGGCTCCGGGTCGGCGCCCTTCACGTAGGGATCGCGGAAGCCGACGATGCAGTCGGTCACGCCCTTGTCCTCGAGCCGTTTGATCCCGTCGAGGTCGTACGCGTCGTAGCTGATCACGTGGACCTCGAAGTCGTCCCGGGTGTCACCCTCCTCGCGTCGGATCTCGGCGAGGCGCACCAGCAGGCGGTCGAGCTCCTCGCCGTCGCCACCGGCGTGCATCCAGCCGTCGCCCTTGAGGACCGCCCGGCGCAGCGCGGCGTCGGCGTGGCCACCGACGAGGAGCGGGATCTTCTCGGTCGGCGCCGGACGTTGCTGGAGCGGCGCGAACTCGTAGAACTCGCCGTCGTAGCCGAAGAAGTCACCGCTCGGGTCGGTGAGGCCTCGCAGGATGTCCATGCACTCGTCCATCCGCTTCCCGCGCCGCTTCCAGTCGACGCCGAGGGCGGCGAAGTCCTCCGGCCACGGGGACAGCCCGACGCCGAGGCCGAGCCGGTTGCCGGAGAGGAAGGCGAGGCTCGAGGCCTGCTTGGCGGCCAGCACGGGCGGACGGACCGGCAGCTTCACCACGAACGGCGTCAGGCGCAGCGTCTCGGTGACCGCGAAGAGGTGGGCGCACAGGATGAACGCCTCGATGAACTCCTTGCCCTGCAGGAACTCCCGGTCGCCGGTGTCGGTGTAGGGATAGGTGGAGTCGGACTCCTCGGGATAGATCAGGCTGTCGGCCACGGTCATGCTCGTGTAGCCGGCGGCCTCCGCCGCCTGAGCCAGCGGTGCGTAGTAGTCGGCCTGCGTCATTGCCTCGGCATAGGTGAAGCGCATGGGCCAACACTAGAACGTGTTCTAAGTTTCTGCCAGAGTGTTCGCCATGTCTCCTTCTCTCGATCGTCCTGCTGGCCTGGACTCGCCGCTGACGGCGAGGGTCATCAAGTACGGCGCCCGTGCCAACGCGGCGCTCTTCAAGCTGACCAACGGCCGGGTCGGCGGTCGGTGGCGGGTGATGGCGGGCTGGCGCAAGCCCGCGCCGGTGCTCCTCCTCGAGCACATCGGCCGCACGTCGGGCCGCACCTTCAGCACTCCCCTGCTGTTCATGCGGTCCGGCCCCGACCTGGTCGTCGTCGGCTCCCAGGGCGGGCTGCCGAAGGATCCGCAGTGGGTCGCCAACCTGCGCGCCCAGCCCGACGTCGCCGTCCGCCTCCCCCGCAGCGGCCGCAGCCTCGTCCGGGCCCGCGTCGCCGACCCCGCCGAGCGGGCCGCGCTGTGGCCGCAGCTGCTGGAGACGTACGCGGACTTCGAGACCTACCAGACCTGGACCGACCGGGAGATCCCGGTCATCGTCCTCTCACCTCGCTGAAGGAGACCTGCCATGACCGCGCACATCGAAGGCGTCCAAGAGCTCATCGACCGCGCCGAGATCACCGACGCGCTGACCCGCTACACCCTGGCCGTCGACGACGGTGACTGGGACGCACTCGACACGGTGTTCGCCGCTGACGCCACGATCGACTACTCCGAGTCCGGCGGCACCGTCGGCGAGGTCGCCGACGTCAAGAAATGGCTCGCCGAGATGCTGCCGGCGTTCTCGAGCAAGCGGCTGCACACGATCGGCCAGGTCGCGATCACCTTCACCGACGAGGGGGCGGACGTCGTGGCGTACTTCGACAACCCGATGGTGATCGCCGACGGGTCCGGCGGCGAGCGCGTCGTCGAGGTCGGCGGCCGCTACCGGCACAACTTCGTGCGTACGCCGGACGGCTGGCGCTCCCGCCACCTCCACGAGGAGGTCTTCTGGACCCGCGGGTTCTGACGCGTCAGGCCGCCCGGCCGCTCACCACCCACTGCGCGAGTCCGGCGAGCGGAACCAGCAACTCCCGGCCGCGGTCGCTCAGGGCGTACTCCACACCCGGCGGGATCGTCGGGAAGACCGTACGCGTCACGATCCCGTCCTCCTCCAGCGTGCGCAGGGTCCGGGTGAGCATGCGCTGGCTGATCCCCTCGACCCGGCGGCGCAGCTCGTTGTAGCGGTGCGGGCGCTCGGCGAGCATCACCAGCACCAGCAGGGTCCACTTGTCCCCGAGCATCTGCAGGGTCTGCGTCACCGGACACGCCTCGTAGTCCCCGGCCGGGACCAGCTCCGGCAGCCCGGGGCCGAGAGCCACGCTCACGATGTGCTGGGGCACATCGGTGTTCCCATCTGACATTGAAGTGCCTTCTTCCGCGAGCGCCGCCGGACGGCGAGGGTTGCTGACATCAGCAACCTATCCATGAGGGAGAGGAAGATGAGCACGATCGCGGTCCTGGGCGCCGGCCCCGGCCTGGGGACGTCGGTGGCGCAGCGGTTCGCCGAGGAGGGGTACGCCGTCGGGCTGGTCTCTCGCAGCGCGGACCGCCACCCCGGCTACCTGGAGACGCTGGCGGACAGCGGAGTGCCGGCCGTCGCGGTGGCCGCCGACCTACGAGAGCCCGGCGGCATCAGCCGCGCCCTCGCCGAGATCACCGCCGAGCTCGGTCCGATCGACGTCGTCTACCACGGTCCCGGCGCCCACGACCTGAGCGCACCGACGGTCGGCATCCTCGAGACCGGCCCCGCTGAGATCCGCCGCGCGACCGCCGAGATCGTCGAGCCCGCCGCCGAGGTCGCCTCGCTCATGCTGCCCACGATGCGTTCCCGCGGCAGCGGCTCCCTGGTGTACGTCTCCGGGGTCAGCGCGCTCGTCCCGCTCCCCTTCCTCGGCCCGTACGCCCCCGCCTCGGGCGCACTGCGGACCTACGCCCGCACCCTCGCCGCAGCCGTGGCCGAGGACGGCATTCACGTCGGCTCGCTCGTCGTCGGCGGCCTCATCGAGCGCGGCGACATCCACCAGATGCTCACCGAGCCCGGCACCCCCGCCCCCTACGCCACCCTCGACCCGGACAAGATCGCCGACGCCGTCTGGCGGCTGGCTGCCGGGACCGAGGAGGAGGTGGTCTTCGACGTGCTCACCCCGCAGCACTGAGATCGCCACATCGGGCGAGGAAGACATCCTCCTTGCCCGGGCGATCCGGGGCGTCGCGTACCTCGCTCACGGTGAAGCCGTGAGCGAGGAGGTCGCGCTCGATCTCGGCGCGGCCGCGGAAGCGGAGGGTGGAGGTCGAGGTCAGGGTCTCGTCGCCGATGGTGGTCGACCCCTGGAAGGTGACCAGCGGAAGGTCGACGTCGGTGACCGTGCGGGTGACGACGGCGATGCGGCCGTCCGGAAGGTCGACGGTCGTCGGTGGGAGATCCCACTCCTCCCAGGCTCGGGCCTCCGGGCGACGGGTCTCGAAGACGAACCAGCCACCGGGGCGGAGACCGCTGCGAACGCCGGCGAGCGTCACGGACCAGTCCTGGTCGGAGACGAAGACCTGGGCGACGTTGCCGGTCATCACGGCCAGGTCGGCGCCACCGGGAAGGTCGGCAAGCGCGGTCGCGTCGCCGTTGATCCAGGTCACGCGGTCGGCACGTGGCTTGGTGCGGGCGACGTCCAGGGACGCTGCGGCAGGATCGACGCCGGCCACGGTGAACCCCTCCTCCGCCAGTCGAACCGCGAGCGAGCCCGTGCCGCAACCGATGTCGACGACACGATGGGCGCCGACCTCGTGGGCGATCGCGACATAGACCTCCAGATCGGAACGGTCGCTGTCGAAGACGTCGTAGAACTCGGCCTGACGGGGGTCCGCGAACGCGGCATCGGGTTCTCGCATCGACCCGAACCTAGTCAGGTCGCGCACCCTCCCGCACGTGGTTAACCCTGGAGGTGGTCGATGATCGCGGGGGTGATGGTCTCGGGCCGCTCGGCGCTGGCCAGGTGCGCCGAGTCGGGGACCACCAGCAGCCGACCGTCCTCGACCGTCTCGGCGATCTCCTTCAGATGCGGAGGCGGCGTGGCTGGGTCATCGGCACCGGCGATGGCCAGGGTCGGTGCGGTGATCGCGGGCAGGTCGTCGCGCAGGTCCATGGCGGCGATGACCTCGCAGCAGCCGGCGTACCCCTCGGCGGGAGTCTCGGCGACCATCGCCTCGCAGGACGCCTTCACCTCGGGGCTGGTCTCGAGGAAGCCAGGGGTGAACCAGCGGGCGACGACCGCCTCGGCGACGGCCTGGGTCCCCCGGGTCCGGACCGTCGCCGCGCGGTCGCGCCAGGCCGACGACGGGGCCAGGTGCGCGCCGGTGCACAAGAGGACGAGGCGGTCGACGCGGTCGGGGTTGCGTGCGGCGAGCCGCATGCCGGTCATGCCGCCGAGCGAGAGGCCGACGAAGTGGGCTCGCTCGACACCCAGGCGGTCCAGGAGGGCGACGACGTCGTCGGCGAGGTCGTCGATCGAGTAGGGGCCGGCGGGCACGGGCGACGCGCCGTGGCCGCGGGTGTCGTAGCGCACCACGCGGAAGTGCTGCTCGAGATCGTGGAGGTTCTCGTCCCACATGGCGTGGGTGGCGCCCAGCGAGTTGGACAGCACCACCACCGGACCGTCCGTCCGGCCCGAGACGACATGGTGCACGTCGACCGCGTTCACGACGCCACCTGCTCGCGGCGGACCGGGGCACGGCTGGCTACACGGGTGACGTCCATGCCCGAGAATCTAGGAGCGCCGACCTGATGTTGGGAAGTATCGATATGCCCGGCATTGATACGCCCGGCGTATCAACAACCGAGCAGGCGTCAGCCGAGGCCCGGCCGGGCGTGCAGCCCGCCGCCGGACTCGTAGAGCAGACCCTTGTCCTTGATCAGCTGCCCCGCGGCCGCCAGGATCGGGCTGTCGCCGACGGCGGATCCGGCCATCGAGGTGATCGCCTCGAACATCTTCACCGCGGCGTCGTCGACGGCGGGCCAGTTCCACTCCGAGGGAGCGGGACCGATCGGCTCGACGGCGTGCCAGCGGGTCGCGCGGGCCTCGGCCATGGTGGTCAGGGTGCTCCAGCCGAGGCCGCCGAGACCGACCACGCCACCGAAGTTGAGGCTGATCAGGCCCCAGCCGCTGCACTGGTACTCATAGGCCGACGGACCGAACTCGGACTCGTCCAGCTCGACCCGGGTGATCACCGGCTCGGGGCCGGTGTTGGGGGCGTAGAGCTTGAACGCGGGCCGAGCCGCCAGCAGCGAGGCCGAGGCCGTCGTGGTGATCTCGCTCAGCGGCTGGCCAGGGGCCGAGTAGGCGTCGAAGACCCGGAAACCGAGGTCGAGGGCATAGCCGACGACGAACCGTCGGTCGTCCTGGGCGGCGTAGAAGTTGCGATTGAACACGTAGGGGGAAACCTCGCTTGAGTCCCAGTGGTCAGCCGATCCGGTTCGCTGCGGATGACCCGGTGGGAGGTGGTTCGGGCAGCGCGACACTATCGCGCCCGGAGCGACGACCTGGCAACCGGTTGGTGATCTGTGTCTCCCGCGGGTGCCTCAGGAGTAGGTGCCGCGGACGGTGTCGGTGGTCGGCAGCGACTGGCAGCCGAGCCGGATCCCGTCGTCGAGGTCCTCCTGCTCAAGCACGTCGTTGCGCGCCATCTTCACCTCGCCCTCGAGCAGCCGGAAGGCGCACGCCGAGCACTCGCCCTCGCGGCAGGAGTAGGGCGCCTTGACCCCCTTCGACTCCAGGAAGTCGAGCATCGGTGTGCCCGGGTCCCAGTCGTCGTACGTTGTCGTGGTGCCGTCGAGCTCGATCTCCAGCGTCACCGGCTGCTGGGCGACACCGTCGCCCTCGATGACCTCCGCCTCGGCCTCCTCGACCGGGGCGACGTCACCGAACGGGTTGCCGCCCAGGGACGCGAACTTCTCCTGGTGCCGGCGTGCCCGCGGGAACTCCAGCTCCTTGAGCGCCGCGATCGTGGCCTTCATGAACGGCGCCGGGCCACAGACGAAGGCGTCGTACGTCAGACGGTCGGCCGCGAAAGCCTTGAGCTGTTCCCCGGTGGGCAGCCCCTGGACCGACTCGAGCCAGTGGACCACCTGGAGCCGGTCCGGATGCTCGGCGGCCAGCCGCGCCCACTCCTCGGCGAAGATCACCGAGCGTTCGTCGCGGTTGGCGTAGAAGACCACGATCCGGCCGGTGCCCTCCCGGAGAGCGGTCCGGGCGATCGAGATGATCGGGGTGACGCCCGATCCGCCGGCGAAGAGCAGGAAGTCGGCGTCGATGTCGGCGGGGGTGAAGATCCCGCTCGGCGGGAGCACGCGGAGGGTGTCGCCGGGACGGAGATTGTCGCAGATCCAGTTGGAGGCGTAGCCGTCGACGGTGCGCTTGACGGTCACGGTCAGCGGGTCGCCGGGCGCGCTGGAGAGCGAGTAGCAGCGGGCCGCGAGGCCGTCACGGTCGCTCGGCACCGCGACGGTGAGGAACTGTCCAGGCTTGGGCTGGAAGGCGTGCCTCACGTCCTCGGGGAGCTCGAAGACGATCGAGTGTGCGTCGGCTGTCTCCTTGACGACGTCGCTGACGGGCAGCAGGAAGGAGTCAGTAGCCATCCTCGGCTCCGATCTGGATCCGGCCGTCGGCGACGGCTGCTTCGATGGACGCGGCCAGACGAGGGCAGCGGGCGTGGACGAGCCGGGCGCCGTCGGCGGCGGCCTTGCGGCGTACGAGATCCGGACACTGGGCCTGCGCCTCGGCCGTCCACTGGACGGAGGTCTGGTGCTCGCTGTTCTTCTTCACCCCGACGCGGGCGAGACAGTCGAGACACTCCACCTCGACCAGGCGGGCCTGGGTGTAGAGCCGCTGGTCCTCGATGGTCTCCTGCGACGTCGGGACGAACGAGGCCATCAACTGACCCCGGCGTCGCTCGACGCGGCGGCCTCGGTTTCGGCCTTCTCCGCCTCGATCCGGCGGAGGTTCTCGGCGACCTCCTCGTGCCAGAACTCGTTGGCCTTGGTGGTGTCGACCTCGAACTCGAAGCGGGCACGCATCTCCGGCTCGATGTCGGCGACGTCGACGTAGAACTGCTCGTACCAGCGGCGCAGCTGGTAGACCGGGCCGTCCTCCTCGCACAGCAGCGGGTTCTGCACCGGCGCCTTGTTCTCCCAGATCGCCACGTCCTGGAGGAACCCGTCGCCGAACATGTCGGCGTACTTCTTGCCGATGAAGTTGGCGGTCTTGTCGTCGAGGCCCTCGGGCTTCTTGACGGTGATGCCGTACTGCAGGAGGAACGAGTCCGGACCGGTCGGGATGTGGCAGTTGATCAGGATCACCTCGGTCACGAAGCCCTTGTAGTCGACCTCGAGCCAGTTGATCATGTACGCCGGGCCGTAGTAGGTCGCCTCGGACTTCAGGAACATGTCGGCGTCGCCGTAGCCGCCGGCCACGTCGGGCCGCCCCTTCGAGGCCATGTACTGCGTCGCGGTGTGGTCCTCGAAGACGTTGCGGAAGTCGGTCGGGAAGGCGAAGTGCACGTAGTAGAAGTGCGCCATGTCGACCACGTTGTCGATCAGCTCGCGGCAGTGGCTGCCCTTGATCGGGACGGTGTTCCAGATCCAGTCGGTGTAGACCTCGCGGTTGCTGATGTCGGGCAGCTCCGGCGGCAGGATGTCGTAGTCGGCCTTCGAGCCTTCGGGGTCGTGCCAGATCAGCAGCGAGTCGTTGCGGATCACGGTCTCGTACGCCTTGGTGCGGGCGCGCAGCGGGACGCGGCGGGCATAGGGGATCTGCTTGCAACGGCCGTCGGCGCCCCAGCGCCAATCGTGGAACGGACAGCCGACCTCGTCACCCTTCACGGCGCCCTGGGTGAGGTCGCCGCCCATGTGACGGCAGTAGCCGTCGAGCACGCCGAGCTCGCCCTTGCTGTTCTCCCAGACGACCAGCTTGCCGCCGAACGCCTCGACCGCGTGCGGCTTGCCGTCCTTGAACTCGCTGGCCAGACCCAGGCAGTGCCAACCGCGCGCGAAGCGCTCCGGCTGGGAGCCGTGGTCGAGCGTGCGGGTCTGGGTGGTGGGGTCGGCCATTTTCGTACCTTCCGCGTTGGTCTTTCCAAGCTGAGCCTATTCAAAAACAAGAACCTGTTCTAGTTTTATCACATGCATGTGGCCTTGACACCCGCCCAGGAGCAACTTCGCTCAGAGCTCAACTCCTATTTCGCCCAGTTGGTCACGCCGGAGCGTCGCGCCGCGCTCGCGCGAGCGTCGGGTGAGTTCGGGGACGAGGCCGACAAGGAGGTCTACCTCTCGACCATCCGGCAGATCGGCGCGGACGGCTGGCTCGGGATCGGATGGCCGAAGGAGTACGGCGGCCAGGACCGCTCCATGGTGGAGCAGCTGATCTTCACCGATGCCGCCGCCGTGGCCGGGGTGCCGATCCCCTATCTCACGCTCAACACGGTCGGCCCGACGATCATGCGGTTCGGGACCGAGGAGCAGAAGGCGTACTTCCTGCCGAAGATCCTCGCCGGCGAGCTGCACTTCTCGATCGGCTACTCCGAGCCGGGCTCGGGGACCGATCTCGCCTCGCTGCAGACACGCGCCGTTCTCGACGAGGGCACCGGTGAGTGGGTGATCAACGGCCAGAAGATGTGGACCTCGCTGATCCAGTATGCGGACTGGATCTGGCTCGCCTGCCGGACGGAGCCCGAGGCGTCGCGCCACAAGGGGCTGTCGATGATCCTGGTGCCGACGTCGTCGGAGGGCTTCTCCTATACGCCGGTCCAGACCGTCGCCGGCGTCGGCACCTCGGCGACCTACTACTCCGACGTCCGCGTGCCGGCCTCGAACCTCGTCTCCTCGCGCGGAGGGGGCTGGGCACTGATGACCAACCAGCTCAACCACGAGCGGGTCGCGCTCACCTCGGCGGCGCCGCTGGTGCACTCGCTCGGGCTGGTCAAGGAGTGGGCACGCACCACCGTCGTGCCCGACGGCAGCCGGGTGATCGACTCCGAGTGGGTGCAGGTCGCGCTGGGCCGGGCGCACGCGCGGATCGAGGCGCTCTCGCTGGTCAACTGGAAGCTCGCCTCCGACGCCGACCACGGGGTCGCGCTCTCGCCGGCCGAGGCGTCGGCGACCAAGGTGTACGGCTCGGAGCTGGCGACCGAGGTCTACCGGACCCTCATGGAGATCGTCGGCCCGCACGCCGGGGTGACGGCCGACTCCCCCGGCGCCGTGCTCGCCGGCCGCCTGGAGCGGTTCCACCGCTCGTCGCTGGTCATGACCTTCGGCGGCGGCACCAACGAGATCCAGCGAGACATCATCGGCTACGTGGGCCTCGGCCTCCCCGCCGCCAAGCGCTGACCACCCCGACCCCCGAGGACACCTCATGGACTTCTCCTTCACCACCGAATCCGACGACGCCGCCGAGCTCGCGGCGAAGATCATCGGCGATGCCACCTCGCTCGAGCGGCTGCGTACGGCCGAGGCGGACGCCGGCGACCGCGGCCGCTTCGACCCCGACCTCTGGTCCGCGCTCGGCGAGGCCGGGCTGCTGGGGCTCCATCTCCCCGAGGCTCATGACGGTGCCGGGCTCGGGCTCGTCGAGCTGTGCCGGGTGCTCGTCGAGGCCGGGCGACGCGTCGCGCCGGTGCCGCTCGCCGTGCACGGGCCCTGCGGGCTGCTCCTCTCGGAGACCGCTGCGGACGCGCTGACCGGCGTTGCCGACGGGTCGCGGGTGCTGTGTGCCGCGGTCGCCGAGGAGCACTCCCATCTGCCCGACTCCCCCACCGTCATCGCCACGGGCGACACGATCACGGGCGTGAAGACGCTGATCAGAGCCGGGATGATCGCCGACGCGTTCCTGGTCACCGCCTCGGTGCCGGACGGCACCGTCGGGGTCTTCCTGGTGGAGGCGTCGGCCGCCGGCGTCGACCGCCAGGCTCAGCACACCAGCGACGGAGACGTCACAGCGCAGGTCTCGTTCGCATCGGCGCCAGCCCGCCGCATCGGCGACGCCTCTGCTGCCGACCGGCTGGGTGAGCTCCTGACCGTCGCCGCTGCCGCCGAGCTGCTGGGCGTCACCGAGGGCGCCCTCGACCTCACCTCCTCCTACGCCAAGACCCGGGAGCAGTTCGGCCGTGCCATCGGCACCTTCCAGGCCGTCTCACAGCGCCTGGCCGACGGGTTCATCGACGTACTCGCCCAGCGGCTCACCCTCTGGCAGGCCGTCTGGCGGGTCTCCTCGGGGCTGCCTGCCGCCGAACAGGTCGCGGTCGCCAAGCTCTGGGCCGCCGATGCCGCCCACCGCCTCGCCCACACCACCGTCCACGTCCACGGCGGTGTCGGCATCGACCTCGACGGCGAGGCCCATCGCTACTTCACCACCGCCAAGCGCTTCGAGTTCGTCTTCGGAGGCGCCACCGAGCAGGCGCTAAAGATCGGGCGTACGTTCGCGGCGTCCTGACCTCGAGCGGATCTCGGAGGGGCTTCGGCGTTCGCCGGAGCCCCTCTTCTCGGGGCGGTTGTCTGTGCGGTATCGCGGCACGTAACCAGGCTGTGCGATAGCGCTTTGGCCTATCGGTCTTGTTATCGCGGCGATCGGATCGCCAGGGGTGAAGGTCGGGAAAATCGTGTGCGGGGCACGCCGGGCGATGTCATCATCGGGCGCAACCGAGAGCACCGCTCTCATCGCGCCCGCCGAGGAGCTCAGCAGTGGCCGTCCCCCACACCTCTCCCCACGTCTCCCCCGTCCAACGCACGCGCCTGGGCGCGATCGCCCTGGCGATCGCCGGCGTCCTCTTCGCCGTCTATGAGGCCGCAGCTCCGCGCACCGATCAGACGACGCTCGACGGCGCGGCGTCCTGAGCCTCCGCCGGCTGGAGCATTGCGCACATCAGCGCCATCGTCGGTCTCATCCTGATCCCTCTCGGCTACGGCGCGATCCGCGGCTTTCTCGAGGACACCGCGCAGGAGAGGACCGCGTTCCTCGCCGCGACCACCGGCTACATCGGCTCCGGCCTGACCATCTCCTACTACGGAGCGGAGGTCTACGGGCTCAAGGCCATCGGTCAGCGCGCGGTCGCCGACGGTGACGCCAGCCTGACCGACGTCGGCAACGACTTCCGCCTCGACCCGACCGCGATGACCGTCTTCGCCATCGGGCTGCTGCTGATCGCTGTCGCGGCCGTGCTCGTCGCGATCGCCGTCTGGCGCTCGGGGTCCCTCCCCCGCTGGAGCGCAGTACCGCTTGCGGCTCTCCTGGTCACCATGCTGCCCCAGTATTTCTTGCCGCACGCGTTGCGGATCGCCTGGGGCGGACTCGTTGCTGCTGCGGCTCTGTGGCTCGGGTTGGCTCTGTGGCGGGCTGGGCGGGTCTGAATCAGGGCGCTGCGCTGGCCGCGGATCGTGTGGGGAGGCTTGGTGTGTGTCCGTCTGGTCTCGGGTCTGGGTTCCAGCACGGGTGGGGCCAATACCGGGTTTGGGTTGGGAGATTTACCAAGCCAGGGTGTCTGGGTTGGGTGCCATTTCCCTGACTTGCCTGGGTTCCAGCAGCGATCTGGGTTTGGTTTGGGATACCTGTCCCTGATCGGGTTGGGTTCATTTTGCTTTGTGTGGTAGGCTCGGCGCAGGCGTAAACGTGAAGGCCGACCACCTCGAAAGAGGCGTGCCCCGATCATTCAATGTGCGGGTATTCCAGGGGAACCAGGGGCGTGAACGCTGAGCTGCGAGGGTAAGTAATAGCCCGTACTGCCGGGCCTCCGAGACCAGCGAACCAGGCGGATCTGCGCGGGCAGATCCTTGAGTTCGTACGTCGGGAGGTGACCGCTTCGATGACCACGCTGCAACAGCCCCAACACCCCGTCCTCGAGGCCGTCGTCGGCATCACGGCCGCTCTGGACCAGGTTGCGGAGGCGAACCCGGCGTTCATGGGCACCGACCAGAAGGCCACCACCCTGGTCCAGATCGCCCGCGCGAAGGCGCAGCTGGCCGAGCTCGAGCTCCGCGTGCTCGCGACCGCTGACGATGTCGCCGCCGAGTCTGCCGCACGGGATGTGGCGGCCTGGCTTCACCACCACACCCATCAACGCCCCGAGGCCCTGCGGGCCGACCTCCGACTCGCTACCGCACTGGACCGGTCCTACGGCCTGGTCGCGGCCGCGATGCGCAGTGGTCGATGTAACCCCGCCCAAGCCGCCGTGATCGTCGCGGCCCTCGACGAGCTCCCGGCCGACCTCGATGTCGAGATCAAGACCAAGGCCGAAGAGACCCTCCTCGCCTACGCCACCCAGTTCGACCCCACCCAGCTGCGCCGCCTGGGACGGCGGATCCTGGAGGTCATCGCCCCCGAGATCGCCGAGGCCGAAGAAGCTCGACGCCTCGCCGCCGAAGACGCCCACGCCCGGAAGAAGACCCGGCTGAGCATGCGCCGCCTCGGGGACGGCACCACCCGGATCGCGGCCGTGGTCCCGGACGCGGCAGCGGACCGGCTCGCCACCAACCTGGAAGCCTTCGCCTCACCCCGCCGCGAGGACGGCACCCGCACCGAGACCGGCGACTACCTGCCCTACGCCCGTCGGCTCGGCCTCGCGTTCTGCCAGCTCCTCGAGACCCTCGACCCAGCCCGGCTGCCGATCCACGGCGGGGACGCCACCACCGTGATCGTGACCATCGACCTCGACCAGCTCCGTACCGAAGCCGGCATCGCCCAGGTCCTCGGTGGCAGCCCGATCACCGCCGCCGAAGCCCGGCGCCTGGCCTGCACCGCTGGCATCATCCCCGCCGTCCTCGGCAGCAACTCCGAAGTCCTCGACCTGGGCCGCAAGGAACGCCTCTTCACCGCCGCCCAACGCCGCGCCCTCCTCCTCAGATCCGCCACCTGCGAGGCCGAAGGCTGCGACCTCCCCGGCACCTGGGCCGAAGCCCACCACTGGATCGAATGGGCCCAAGGCGGCGCGACCGATCTCGACAACGCCGCGCTCCTCTGCAGCCATCACCACCACCGCGCCCACGACCCCACCTACCTCCACGAACGCCTCCCCAACGGCGACATCCGCTTCACCAGGCGTACGTAGGCCGGCCCTTCGAACCGATGACCACGGTCACCCGGAGACCGACGGATCCCGCAACGAATGGATCATCCCCTGCAGGATCCGGAACGCCTCCGCCTGATCGACCGGCGTCATGCCGGCGAGCATCCTGACCTCGACGGACCGCACCGCCGCGGTCGCCTTCTCGAGCCGTTGTCGGCCGCGTGGGGTCAGCCGTGTCGGGAGGACCTTTCCGACGGGTGCCTCCGCAGGCCTGGTGACATCGCCTTCCTTCTCGAGGGACCGGAGCAGGACGTTCATCGTCTGCCGCGTCACGAAGGCGCCGCGGGCGAGCTCGGAGTTCGACAGGCCGGGGCGCTGGGCCAGCAGCTCCAGACAGGCGTAGTGGGTGATGCTCATGCCGAGCGGTCGCAGCACCTCCTCCATGGCGGCGCGGAGGGCGCTCGACGCCTCCTTCAGCAGGTAGCCGAGCGACTTGTCCAGGTCGACGCCGTCTTGACTCATGTCAGTATCCTGACATACGTTCCACGTGTCAGCAAACTGACACAACTCTGAGGAGACCATCATGCCCGTCACCGGCCCCGACTTCATCTCGCTGCAGACCCGAGACCTCGACGCCTCGCAGGCGTTCTACGAGCACTATCTCGGCCTCGTCCGATCGCCGGCCGGGCCTCCGCACGCTGTTGTCTTCGAGACCAAGCCGATCGCATTCGCTCTCCGCGAGGTGATCCCCGGCACCGACCTCGAGTCCGTCGCCCAGCCCGGCATCGGCGCCGCCATCTGGCTCCACGCCACCGAGGTGCAGGCCATCCACGACAGCCTCGTCGCCGACGGCCACACCATCGTGTCCGCTCCGATCGACGGGCCCTTCGGACGGACCTTCACCTTCGCCGACCCCGACGGCTACCAGATCACGCTCCACGACCGTTCCTGATAAATGGCCGCAGCGTCAGCCTCCGACGCACTCGTCGTTGTCGCCGCCGGAGTAGCAGGGCGGGGCGCCGTAGCCGTCCTGGTCGCGTTCCGGCTCCGGCAGGTCGACCGCCCCGGGGATGTAGCAGAGCACGAGGATCGCGGCTCCGCCGACGACCAGCAGCGCCTGCCAGACCGTCCCGAGAACTCGACGGCGGCGGTTGAGCAGGTGGGTCACCACACCTGCCACCAGGGCGACGGCCAGGATCGTGCCCCAGACCCGATATGCCGCCACGTTCGCAGGCAGCACCTTCGGCTGGTCGCCGAAGAAGACCAGGTAGACGTCCAGCCAGTTGGACACCAGGTTCCCGAGCGCGACGATGGCCACGCCCGATGCCAGCACGGTGGCGACCCCGGCCCAGGGCACTCGCCTGACGCGACGCGGCGTCAGGATCGGTCGGTCGAAAGCGAGCATGCGACGAGTCTTGCGGACCTGGAGCGCGGCGTGATGAGCCTGCGTACTCAACTGCTTGACCTTCAGGCCGGTCGAAGCCTCAGGCTCGCGACATGACTGCAACGCCCGCTGTTGATCCGACGATGGATGCCATCACCGCCGCCGTGACACTCGGCCGCGAGGGTGACGTGACCAGGGCACGGGACGACCTGCTCGCGATCTGGGCCGACCTCGGGGTGCTCGGAGACCCGCTCCACCGATGCACGCTCGCCCACTATCTCGCCGACCTCTACACGGACGCGGCCGTGGCGCTGATCTGGGACGTACGTGCCCTCGACGCCGCCGACGCCCTCACCGACGAACGGGCGCAGGAGCACGAGGCGAGCCTGCAGGTCGCAGGCTTCTACCCGAGCCTGCATCTCAACATCGCCGACAACCTCCGTCGGCTGGGCGCCTTCACAGCGGCCGCCGAGCACATCGGCGTGGCGGAGGAACGTGCAGCGGCTCTTCCAGGCGGACCGTACGGGCAGATGATCCTTACGGCGATCCGCGGTGTCGGCGAAGCGATCACGGCTCGCGACACCGCACCCCGGCCGACGTCGCCGACCGTCGGCGGGACCGAGTAGGGACGGCTGCGGCGAGCCAGACCGATGCCGCTCCCTCGACCGCCGCGATAGCCGGCCAGAACCACCACGGGTCAGAACCCGGCAGCGGCTGGCCGATCCCGAGGAAACCGGCCACGGCGAGCGGCAGCGCGACCAGGGCAGTTAGCAAGGCACACCAAACCAGATGCTCCGAGTGCCAGACCCATCGCCCACGAAGCCGTGGCTTACTAGCGTTGGCAGAACGTCTCGACTAGACTTGGATTGAACTTAGGAAACCCTTTGGTGCGGGTGCCAGAAGACGCTTCTGACGAAACCCCTCCACCACAATGTCGCGAAAGGGCGAAATTGTGCAGAGTTTCCTGGGTGTTGTCGTCTTCGTGGTGGTCCTGGCGACGTATCGCTGGCTCGTCTACGAGACGTTGCGTCCGGAAGATCGGCTTCCTGCCCTGAAACTACACGTGCAGGCGGCCGTTCTCATCGGCGCCGTGAGTGGGGGCGCGCCATTGATGAGAGCCGCAGTTGCGATGTTCGGCAATTGATCGGCCAATGTCCGATGAATTTGGAAGGTATGGACGAAGGTTACGAGGGACCGGCGACCAGGCTTACGTGGCTCGCTTCCTGATCTACCACTCATTAGTGCGTCACACCGTTTGCAGATCGAAGTGATTAGAGAGGTCGCGCGTCGAGAAGGTGACCATCTCGGTGACCCCGCCGCGGTTGGCTGGGTACTTTCCGAGCCCTGTACTTCATCATTGCTGGCAACCTCCGTCGGTTCGGCGCCGTTCGAGTACCTCGACGGGTCGGACGTGCTCGACGGCCCTACCTGCGGAGGCGTACCGCGACCCGATCCGGTCAGCGATGCGGGGTGACGACGCCGAGATCACTGCGCGCAACATGACATCGTGGGCGACCTCATCGAGCTTCGGCGAAGCAGAGAGACGCGTCAGGCTGCCTTAGCGATGGTCCTGAGGATCGCCGCGGCTGCGGCCTCGGGCGCCTTGGTGGGGATCCAGTGGCTGACGCCCGTGAGCTCGATGAACTCGTAGGGGCCGGTGACGGAGTTCTCGTTGCCCTCCAGCGCGGTGCGGCCGATGGCGACGTCGCGGTCGCTCCAGAGCATGGTCGTCGGGACCGAGACCCGGCCGACGCGCGGGGCCAGGAAGAGGGCGCGGTACCAGCCGAGCCCGCCCGGGAGCGCGCCGTAGTCGACGATCTCCTCACGGAAGCGCTCGACGTCCGCGTCGGTCCAGCCGCTCCCCCGCATCATCCGCTCCATCCGGCCGTCGCGCCCGGAGACCAGCTCGGGAAGGAAGGGGATGTTGAAGTAGGCCATGTAGGCCGACTTGCGCCGCTGCGGACCCTTCATGGAGCGCGCGAACGGGACCGACATCGCGGTCCAGCTGCGCACCAGGTCGGGCCGTTTGGCCGCCACTCCCCAGCCGACCGCACTCCCCCAGTCGTGACCGGCCAGGTGGACCGGACGCCCGATCTCGTCGATCAGCGCCACCACGTCCTCGACGAGCTCGCCGGCGCCGTAGCCCAGGCGCGTACGCGGCCGGGCGCCGGGCGAGTAGCCGCGCTGGTCCGGGGCGAGCGTGCGGAAGCCGGCCTCGTGCAGGATCGGCGACACCTCGCGCCAGCAGGTCGCCCGCTCCGGGAAGCCGTGCAGGAGCACGACCGGGTCGCCGTCGGCGGGGCCCGAGTCGATCACGTCGAAGGTGAGTCCGTCACGTACGTAGCTCGAGATCGTCACGCGCCCATCCTGTCAGTCGCTCTCCGCTCCGAGGCGGGCTCGGGTGTGCGGTAGCGGCGCCGGCGACCAAGCTGTGCGATAGTGCGCGGCTGCAAAGTCGGCCATCGAGCAGGCGCGAAAGAGGCGCCGGCTCGATTCTCGGAGCCGGCGCCTCTCGTGGTCTTGCGGGTCTAGCCTTCGGCGATCGCGTCCAGGCGCTTGACCGTCGCCTCGAACTCGGCGATCAGGTCGGCCATGACCTCGGCGACCGTACGCACCTCGTTCATCCGGCCGACGATCTGCCCGACCGGCATCGCGACGACGTCGGGATCCCCGGCCGCGTTGATGCGGTTGTGGGCGTCGGAGACGAGCAGGTTCTGCAGCGGCATCGGCAGCGGCGTGGGCGAGCCCTCGGCCTCCCAGGCGTCGGTCCACTTCGACTTCAGCAGCCGGGCCGGCTTACCGGTGTAGATCCGCATCCGCCGGGTGTCGGCCGAGGTCGCGCGGGTGAAGGCGGTCTCCCAGCCGGCGTGGGTGTTGAGGTTGCGGTACTCCGACGTCCCGAGCCAGATGGAGCCCGTCCAGACGCCCTGCGCGCCGAGCGCCAGCGAGGCGGCGATCTGCCGGCCCGACCCGATCCCGCCGGCCCCCAGCACCGGTACGTCGGGCCCGACCGCATCGACGATGTCCGGCTGGAGCACCATCGAGGCGATCTCGCCGGTGTGCCCACCGGCCTCGTAGCCCTGGGCGACGATGATGTCGACGCCGTTGGAGACGTGGGAGACCGCGTGCTTCGGGGCGCCCGCGAGCGCGGCCACCTTGATCCCGTGCTCGTGCGCCTTCTCGATCACGTCGTTGGGCGGGGTGCCGAGCGCGTTGGCGATCAGCACCGGCCGGTGCTGCAGCGCGACGTCGACGTGCGAGCGGGCGGTGGAGTGCAACCAGCCGAGCACCCCCTCGCGCCCCTCCCCCTCCGGCAGCGGCGGCACGCCCAGCGAGAGCAGGGTCTTGTCGACCCACTCGGTGTGCTCCGCCGGGATGTAGGCGGACAGGTCGGTCGAGGTGCCCTCGGTCGGCACCTTCATCGGCATGACCACGTCGACGCCGTACGGCTTGCCGTCGGTGTTCTCGTCCATCCAGGTGAGGGTGCGGTCGAGCTCCTCGGCGTCGTTGAAGCGTACGCAGCCCAGCACGCCCAGCCCGCCGGCCTTGGAGACCTCCGCGGCCACGTGCTCCGAGGGGGTGAAGGCGACGATCGGGTAGTCGATCCCGAATGCCTCGCACAATGGCGTACGGATCATGCTGTTGCTCCTTCGGAGTCCTGCTCGGTCGCTTGGCTGGCCAGGGCGATCTCCTTGGCCTTGGGGTACTGGGCCTTGCCGGTGGCGTTGCGGGGCACCTCGTCGACGATGGTCAGCGCTCGAGGCAGCTTGTAGCCGGACAGGTGCGCCCGCAGGAACGTACGCAGCCCCTCGAGCTCGATCGTCGCGCCCGGTCGCGGCTCGACGACCGCGGCCACCGCCTGGCCGTAGCGCTCGTCCGGGATGCCGACGACGAGGGTGTCGTAGACGTCGGGGTGTGCCTTGATGGCCGCCTCGACCTCCTCGGGGTAGACCTTCTCGCCACCGGTGTTGATGCAGTTCGAGCCCCGGCCCAGCAGCGTGAGGCGGTTGCCCTCCTCGATCCGGGCGTTGTCGCCCGGGATCGCGTAGCGCTCGCCGTCGATCTCGACGAACGTCTTCGCCGACTTCTCGGGGTCCTTGTAGTAGCCGACCGGCACGTGACCCTTGCGGGCCGTGCGGCCGATCTTGCCGACGTCCTTGGCGAGGTCGAGCGGGTGGCCGTCGTCGCCGATGACGGCGGTGTGCGCACCAGCGGTGACCACCGGCCCGTCGGTCGAGAGCGCGGAGGCGTCCTGCAGGCCGGTGCCCTGGAAGCCGGTCTCGGTGGAGCCGATCGAGTCGGTGAAGACGGCGTTCGGGAACGCCTTCATCCAGCGCTCCTTGACCGACTTGGAGAAGATCGCGGCGCTGGAGGCGATCGCGAACAGCGACTGGCCGTCGAAGCCGCCGGCCTCGTACGCGTCGATGAGCGGCACCGCCATCGCATCACCGGTCATGAACATCATCTGGACCTTCTCGCGGTCGACGATCTCCCAGGTGCGTACCGGGTCGAACTTCGGCTCGAGGATCGTGACCTGGCCGGCGAAGAGATGCATGAGGAGCGACGCCTGGGCGCCGCCGTGCATCAGCGGGCTGAGCGGGAGGGTGATGAGCCCGTCGCCCGCGGCCTGCTTGGACTGGTCGTACTCCTCCAGCGGCGCGCCCGTCATGAAGTCGATGCCGCCACCGAGCACGCGCCAGAAGTCCTCGTGGCGCCACATCACGCCCTTGGGGAACCCGGTGGTGCCGCCGGTGTAGATGACGTGGATGTCGTCGGGGCTACGCTCGCCGAAGTCGCGGGCGTCGGACTGGCCGGCCTGCGCCTCCTCCAGGGTGACGCCGCCGAACGGGCTCAGGTCGGAGTCGTCGCCGGGCTCGAGCGGATCAGGCACCGCGACGAACGTCTTCAGCGCCTCCAGCTTGGGGGCGACCTCGGCGACCAGCGGCGCGTAGACGCGGTCGTGGACGAGGGCCTTGAGGTCGGCGTTCTCGAAGAGGTACTCCAGCTCACCGGCCACGTAGCGATAGTTCACGTTGATGGCGACGGCACGGATCTTGAGGATCGCGAGCAGGGCGATGACGTGCTCGACGGAGTTCTTGGAGTAGAGCCCGACGTGATCGCCCTTCCCGATCCCCTGGGCGGCCAGGTAGTGGGCCAGTTTGTTGGACTCACGCTCGAGCTCGGCGTAGGTCACTTTGCGGTCGCCGACTTGGACCGACACCTTCTCGGGCGCGGCGTCGACGGCGTGTTCGAAGAGGTCAGCAAGGTTCAGCGCCATGACTGCGAGACTAGAACACGTTTCAGTTTTCCGCTAGGGTCGATGTTATGCCGATCACAGAATCTTCTGCCGAGACGCCGCACGCGATCGTCGAGCAGGACGGCCACAAGCTCATCGTCACGATGAACCGGCCCGAGCGCCGCAACGCGCTCTCCTCCGAGATGCTGCGGATCATGGAGGACGCCTGGGACCGGGTGAACTCCGACCCTGAGATCCGGGTCTGCATCCTGACCGGCGCCGGTGGCTACTTCTGCGCCGGGATGGACCTGAAGGCGGCCGACGAGAAGCCGCCCTCGGAGTCCTTCGAGGAGGGCTTCGACCCGACGGTGCTCAAGGGCCTACTCAAAGGCTTCCGGCTCACCAAGCCGCTGATCGCCGCGGTCGAGGGACCCGCCATCGCCGGCGGCACCGAGATCCTGCAGGGCACCGACATCCGGGTGGCCGGCGAGTCGGCGAAGTTCGGCGTCGCCGAGGCCCGCTGGTCGCTCTACCCGATGGGTGGATCCGCGGTGCGCCTCCCCCGCCAGATCCCCTACACGGTCGCCGCCGAGCTGCTCCTGACCGGACGTACGTTGAAGGCCCCCGAGGCCAAGGAGCTCGGCCTGATCGGCCATGTCGTCCCCGACGGCACCGCCCTGGCGAAGGCCCACGAGCTCGCCGACATGATCGCCGCCAACGGCCCGCTCGCGGTCCAGGCCATCCTCCGCACCATGCGCGACTCCGAGGGGAAGCACGAGGACGAGTGCTGGGCCGACGACGCCAAGGTCGGCGCCGCCGTCTTCGCCTCCGAGGACGCCAAGGAAGGCCCCAAGGCCTTCCTGGAGAAGCGCAAGCCCGAGTTCAGGGGACGCTGAGCCGGGCTCAGGCCCGGTCCCTCCGGACGTACGCCGCCCCCGGCAGCATCCGGGGAAGCACGGCCGATCACGACAAACGCCGAGCGCTTCGTGTCGGATCGGCACGATCCTGATCGTGGCGTGGGTGAGCGTCGCCGCCGGCGACGCACGACCGACCACAGGAGGATCCCATGTCCGAGACCCCACGCACCGCACGCACGCCCGTCCGTCTGACCATGTCCATGACCCTCGACGGATTCGTCACCGGCCCCGACGACCGCCCGGGCCAAGGTCTCGGGCGGGGCGGCGGGCGGATCTTCGACTGGCTCGACGACCGTCACGACGCCGGCGTGAACGGCGACGTGTTCCGCGAGTACCTCGCGACGGGCGCGCTGATCTCGGGGCGACGTACCTATGAGCTCGCCGACCGCTGGGGCGGCGACCACCACGACGGCGTGCCCATCCACGTGCTCACCCATCATCCCGACGACGTCCCGCCAGGCAGCGTCCGCTACTTCACCGATGTCGACCGGTGCGCCGACGAGGCCCGTGCGGCGGCCCAAGACAAGGCCGTCATGGTCCACGGTGCTGGCGTCGCCCAGGCACTCCTCGCGGCCGGCCAGCTCGACGAGATCGAGATCCATCTGGTGCCGGTGCTCCTCGGCGCCGGACGGCGGCTCTTCCCCGACGACGGCGTCGGTCCGGTCGAGCTCGAGCTGGTCCGGCGGCTCGAGGGGCGTGGGGTGACGCACCTCCGCTACCTGGTGCGCTACCCCTGAGACACCTCAGCCCGAGAAGCGGGCCCGCAGCGCCTTCTTGTCGGGCTTGCCGAGGGCGGTCATCGGGATCGCGTCGACCTCGATGACCGACTTCGGCGCCTGGACCGAGCCCTTCCGCTCCTTGACCAGGGCCTGGATCTCGGCGACGACGTCGTCGGTGAGGGCTGCGCCGGGACGTACGACGACGACAGCGGTCACGGCCTCGCCGAACTTCTCGTGGGGGGTGCCGATGACGGCGACCTGGGCGACGGCCGGATGGGTCGCGATGACGTCCTCGACCTCGCGCGGGAAGACGTTGAACCCGCCGGTGACGATCATGTCCTTGGTGCGGTCGACGATGTACCAGAAGCCGTCCTCGTCCTCGCGGGCGACGTCGCCGGTGTGCATCCAGCCGTCTTTGAATGTCTCCGCGGTGACCTCCGGGAGCTGCCAGTAGCCACCGGAGAGCAGCGGGCCGGCGACGCAGATCTCGCCCGGCTCGCCGGGTGCGACCGGGGTGCCGTCGGGACCGATCAGGGCGGTGCGGACCAGCGCGGAGGGGCGGCCGCAGGAGGTGAGGCGGTGAGTCAGCGGCGCACCGGAGGCGTCGACGTGGTCGGTCTTCGCGAAGTAGGTGATCGCCATCGGCGCCTCGGACTGGCCGTAGTACTGCGCGAAGATCGGCCCGAACCGCTCGATCGCCTCGGCCAGGCGCACCGGGTTGATCGCGGAGGCGCCGTAGTAGACGGTCTCGAGCGAGGACAGGTCGCGGGTCCGGGAGTCGGGGTGGTCCAGGAGCGCGTAGAGCATCGTCGGCACCACCATGAGCGAGGAGATGCGCTCGCGCTCGATGGTCGCGAGCACCTCGGCCGGGTCGAACTTCGGCAGTACGAACAGGGTGCCGCCCTTGATCACGACCGGCACGAAGAAGGCGGCACCGGCGTGCGAGAGCGGCGTGCACATCAGGAAGCGGGGCGCCTCGGGCCACTCCCACTCGGAGAGCTGCACCTGGGTCATCGTCGCGAACGACCCGGCCAGCCCGATCACGCCCTTCGGCTTGCCGGTCGTCCCGCCCGTGTAGGTGATCGAGGTGACGTGGTCGGGCGGCAGCAGCCGCGCGGTCAACGGCTCGACCGGATAGGTCGCCGCGGCGGCGACCAGGTCGACCCCGACCTCGGCGAGCTGGGGCGGCACCGGCCCGATGGTCAGCACCTGCTTGAGGCCCGGGCACAGCTCGAGCAGCTCGACCGCCCGGTCGGCGAAGTAGGGGTCGATGACGATGCCGGTGATCCCGGCGTCGTTGATCACGTACGCCTGGTCCTCCGCGCTGCCCAGCGGGTGCAGCGAGGTGCGCTGGAATCCCTGGGTCTGGCCGGCGCCGAGGATGAAGAGCACCTCGGGACGGTTGAGCGCGAGCAGCGCGGTCGCGGAGCCGGTGCCGGCCCCGAGGGCCTCGAACGCCTGGACGTACTGGCTGATCCGCGCCGCCACCTCCGCCCCGGTCAGACTCACGTCTCCGAGATGGATGATCGGACGATGCTTGTGGCGCTCCAGCGCCGAGACCATCAGATGACCGTTGTGGGGACCGATGCGGCTGGTATCCATGTGCCGCACCCTACCGTGAAACTAGAACGTGTTCTAGCCCCTGGATCGAGGGCGGCAAGGCCTCAGGCGTCGCCGACGTGCTCCCGGTCGGCCTCGTCGACCGGCTGACGCGCCCACCGGGGCAGGATGAAGATCCCCTCGGCCTCCACGCACAAGATCGGCTCGGAGCCGTCGTCCGGCCGGGTCAGCAGTCGACCGCGCACGATCGCCTTCACGCCCTCGGTCGACTCGATCCGTGCCTCGCCGCGGAGCGGACCCAGCGGGGTGCCGTGCCGGTAGACGATCGTCAGGGTCCCGGTCATCCCGGGCCGGCCGCCCGCGGAGGCGGCCTCGCCGAGCAGCTGGTCCAGGATCAGCGCGGACACACCACCGTGGACCAGCCCCGGCGGACCTTCGTACGCCGGGCCGAGCTCGAAGTCGGCCCAGACGTCCTCACCGTCACGCTGCACCGCCAGCGGCGGGGCGAAGGCGTTCCCCTTCCCGACCACCGGGTTGCCGTAGTTGCGGAACCCGCCATCCGCCCCGAACCGGACCCCATGCGGGCCGGGCAGCGCCTCGGCCAGCAGCTCCTCGGTCAGCGCCTCCACCCGGCGGCGTACGTCGTCGAGGACCGCATCCGGGACCTGGGTGCGTACGACGGCGTCGACGAGCCCGCGGACCGAGTCGGTCAACGGGACCAGGGCGGCCTCGCGTTCCTTGATCTCGGCCTCGGTCATGTCGTCGTGGACGTATCCCGCGGGAGCCTGCGGGTGGTGAGCGCGTCCGTAGTGCATCGACATCTGGGTCCTCGCGTTCAGGATGGGGGCAGCAGGAGGGGATGAGCCTCACCGTAGACGTGCTCGGTGTCGAGGTGGCAGTGGGTCCCCGGGTAGATGGTCGACATGCACAGGTTGCAGTGGATGCATCGCGACTCGGTCGTGGGATCGGCCCGCAGGCGGTTGACCAGATCGGGCTCGCGCAGCAGCGCGCGGGCCATCGCGACGTACTCGAAGCCTTCGTCCATCGCCGTCCGCATCCCGGCCAGGTCGGTGACCCCGCCGAGGAGCACGAGCGGCATCGTGAGCGCGCGGCGGAACTCGCGGGCGGTGTCGAGGAAGTAGAGCGGCTTGTAGGGGTACTCCTTGAAGAAGCCCTTCCCCACCATCCGCATGCCCAACCTGATCACCGGGTGCAGCGGCATGTTGGCGGCCATCTCGCGGTAGGGCGCGTCGCCTCGGAAGAGGTACATCGGGTTCATGAACGAGGAGCCGCCGGTGAGCTCGAGCGCGTCGAGATGACCGTCGGCCTCCAGCAGCCGCGCGAACTCCACCGACTCCGGCAGGTCGAACCCGCCGCGGTAACCGTCGCGCATGTTCATCTTGGCGAGCACGGCGACCTGGCCGCCGACCGCCTCTCGGACGGCGGCGAGGATGCGGCGCGGGAAGGAGGCCCGGTTGACGAGCGACCCACCGACCTCGTCGGTGCGAGGGTTGAGACGCGGACTGAGGAACGAGCTGGGCAGGTAGTTGTGGCCGAGGTGGACCTCGATCGCGTCGAACCCGGTCTCCACGGCCATCCGAGCCGCGGCGCCGTGCTGCTCGACGACCCGGGCGAGGTCGGCCGCGGTCGCGGCGCGGTTGAACGCCATCCCGAGCGCGTTGAACGACCGCGCGGGCGCCAGCGAAGGGGCGCCGTTGGACTTCGCGTTGGCCACCGGGCCGGCGTGGCCGATCTGGGCCGACACCTTCGCTCCGGTCTTGTGGATCTCCTCGGTCAACCTGGTCAGGCCGGGCAGGGCCTCGGGCCGCCAGTAGATGCAGTCGGCATGCGTACGTCCCTCCGGGGCCACCGCGAGATAGGCGACCGTGGTCATCCCGACACCGCCCTCGGCGACGGCGAGGTGGTAGTCGATCAGCCGGTCCGAGACGAGCGCGCCCGGCGAGGCACCCTCGAAGGTCGCCGCCTTGATCACCCGGTTTCGCAGCGTCACCGGTCCCAGCGCCGCGGGCGCGAGCGGATCGGTCGTGGCGTCGGTCATGGATGGGTCTTTCGGAACTCGCGCATCCTGCGCAGATAGCCCCGCAGCCGCCGGCCGGGCACGGGACGTGGCCAGTCGTCGGCCCGGAACCAGGCGTCGCTGCCGCCGTCGACCACGACGACGCTGCCGACCATGAAGTCCGCGGCCGGGCTCAGCATGTGGATCACCCAGTCGGCGAGCAGCCCCGGGTCACCGTAGCCGCCCGCGGGGACCGGGAAGGACCTGATCGCCTTCGCCTCCGACGGCGTCGCCAGCTGCCTCTCCAGCAGCGGTGTCAGCACCGCGCCCGGCGCGATCGCGTTGAGCCGGATCCCGGCGCCGACCCATTCCGGCTCGACCGCGCGCCGCCGCACCCATCGGGTCACGGCGACCTTCGAGCCGCCGTAGGCCATCGCCGGCGCGCCCTTCCCGAAGATCCGGTACGCCTTCACCGCCCGCTCCGCGTCGCCCGCGAGCAGCGCGGCGACCGCCCGGCCCGGGACGAGCGGCATCGTCGTGGTGGAGTTGCTGGAGAAGACCACGACCTTGGCGTTCCCGGCGGCCGCCAGCGCCTCGCGCCACCCCTCCAGGAGCTCGACGACGCCGAAGTAGTTCACCTGGGTGATCAGGGCTGGCCGTTCGCGCCCCGGCGCCGGGCCGAGGCCGGCCGCGAGGACGGCGCCGTCGAGCCGGCCGCCGACCGCCGCCAGCACCTTCTCGACGGCATCGCGCCGGCCCTGCGCCGTCGACAGGTCGGCGACCACGTCGGCGTCGCGCAGATCGACGGTCACGACCCGGTGTCCGGCGTCGAGGAGCCGTTCGACCACCGCGGCGCCCATGCCCGAGGCCGACCCGGTGACGGCGTAGACCGCCATCAGCGGACCGCCCCAAAGACACGCGCCGCCGTCACCCGAGCACCTCGGCGATGCGGTGGACGTCGGCGGCCGAGCCGAGGCTCAGCAGCAGCGTGGTCACACCGGTCTCCTCCCACTGGGCCACCTTGTCGCGTACCTCGGCCTCGGTGCCGATGATGTGCAGATCGTCGACGAGCTCGTCGGGGATGAGCGCGGTCGCCTTCTCCTTCTCGCCGGTCAGGTAGAGGGCCTGGACCTGGCCGGCGAGCTCGGCGTAGCCCATCCGCTCGAAGACCTGGTTGTGGAAGTTCTGCTCCTTGGCGCCCATGCCGCCCATGTAGAGGGCCGCGAACGGCTTCATCGCCTCGAGCGCGGCCTTCTTCTCCTCGGCGTCGGCGACGATCTGGAGGTGGCAGGTCGCGGCGATCTCGAAGTCGTCGGCGGTGCGCCGCGCGCCGGGACGGGCGAAGCCCTCGGCCAGCCAGTCTGCGTACATCGGCGCGGATCTGGGCGTGTAGAAGATCGGGATCCAGCCGTCGGCGATCTCCGCGGTCTGGGCGACGTTCTTGGGGCCCTCCGCGCCGAGCCAGATCGGGATGTCGGCGCGCAGCGGGTGCACGATCGGCTTGAGCGGCTTGCCGAGCCCGACCGACCCTTCCCCGGTGAACGGGAGTGGATAGTGGGGACCGGAATTCGTCACCGGCGCCTCCCGGGCGAGCACCTTGCGGATGATCGAGACGACCTCGCGGGTGCGGGCCAGCGGCTTGCCGAACGGCTGGCCGTACCACCCCTCGACCACCTGCGGGCCGCTCACCCCGAGCCCGAGGACGAACCGGCCACCGGAGAGATGGTCGAGCGTCAGCGCGTGCATCGCGATCGAGGTCGGCGTACGTCCGGACATCTGCACGATCGAGGTGCCGAGGCGGACCCGAGAGGTCTCCCGGCCCCACCAGGCCAGCGGCGTGAACGCGTCGCTCCCCCACGCCTCGGCGGTGAAGATCGCGTCGAACCCGGCCTCTTCCGCGGCGGCGACGAGCTCGCCGACCCCGCTCGGCGGCTGTGCTCCCCAGTAGCCCAGCTGTAGCCCCAGCTTCACTCTCATCGACTCCTTCGTCCGCAGGCTCCGTAGCCGTTCGGCAGGGCGTACGGGTTGTGGCCAATACTAGAACGTGTTTCACTTTCTACCATGAGTCGCACTCTTCAGGCACCCGTGACGGTGGCCTTCGACTACACCAGATCCACAGGGCCGGTGATCGGCCGCTTCCTCACCGGGCTGAGGGACGCCACCATCGTCGGTGGACGCCTCGGTGACGGTCGAGTGGCCGTCCCACCACCCGAGTACGACCCGGTCACCTACCGGGCCGTGACCGAGTTCGTCGAGCTCCCCGACACCGGCACGGTCACCTCGTGGACCTGGGTCAGCGAGCCCGTCGCCGGCCAGCCGTTCGAGAAGCCGTTCGCGTACGCGCTGATCACGATCGACGGCGCCGACACCCCGTGGCTGCACGCGGTCGAGGTCGCCTCCCCCGACGACATCGAGACCGGGATGCGGGTCCGCGCGCGCTGGGCCGAGGAACGCACCGGGGCGGTCACCGACCTGGTCTTCGTGGCCGACGACGGCAACGCCGCTGAGGCGGGTACGCCGGCGGGAGGCACCGAGGATGTCAGCCTGATCGTCACCCCGGTCAGCCTCGACTACCGCTACGCGGCCTCCCCGGAGGAGTCCTCGTTCTTCCGCGGCCTGGCGGAGGGCCGGATCGTGGGCCAGCGGTGCCCGAAGTGCCGGAAGGTCTACGTCCCGCCGCGCGGCGCGTGCCCGACCGACGGCGTGCCGACCTCGGAGGAGATCGAGCTCTCGGACGTCGGGACCGTGACCACGTTCTGCGTCGTCAACGTGCCGTTCCTGGGACAGCGGATCAAGCCGCCGTACGTCTCCGCGTACGTCCTCCTCGACGGCGCCGACATCGCGCTGCAGCACCTGATCCTGGAGGTCCCGGCCGAGGAGGTCCGGATGGGGATGCGGGTCAAGGCGGTGTGGAAGCCGCGCGAGGAGTGGGGCACCAGCATCGAGAACATCAGCCACTTCGCGCCGACCGGTGAGCCGGACGCGGACTTCGACAGCTACAAGCACCACCTCTAGGCCCGGGAGAGAGGACCGTATGAGAGACGTTGCCGTCGTCGGGTTCGCCCAGCGACAGATGAAGGACTTCGACGGATCGCCGAGCATGGCCGAGCTGCTCGTGCCGATCCTGGCCGAGTGCTACGACCAGACCGGATGGGGCAGATCGGACATCGGGTTCTGGTGCTCCGGCTCCTCGGACTACCTGGCCGGCCGCTCGTTCTCGTTCGTGAGCGCGATCGACGCGATCGGGGTGCTGCCGCCGGTCAACGAGTCGCACGTGGAGATGGACGCCGCCTGGGCGCTCTACGAGGCCTGGGTGAAGATCCAGACCGGCGAGGTGGACACCGCTCTGGTCTTCGGGTTCGGCAAGGCGTCGGCGGGCGTGCTGCGCCGGACGCTGACGCTGCAGCTCGACCCCTACACGATGACGCCGTTGTGGCCCGACACCGTGTCCCTGGCCGCGCTGCAGGCGCGCCTCGGGCTCGACGCCGAGCTCTGGGACGAGGCCGCGATGGCCGAGATCGTCAACCGGTCCCTGACCGACGCCGAGAAGAACGAGTACGCCGTCCGGGCCGGAGGCTCCTCGGTGAGCGAGCTGCTCGCCCGGCCGATGTTCGCCGACCCGCTGCGCAAGCACGACTGTGCGCCGGTGACCGACGGCGCGGCCGCGATCGTGCTCGCCGCCGGCGACCGGGCCTACGAGGCCAACCAGCGTCCCGCCTGGATCACCGGGATCGCGCACAGCTCCGACGGCCTCCACCTCGGCACCCGCGACCTGACCGTCTCGGGCTCGGCGCAGCGGGCTGCGGCCGCCGTGGGCGGCACCGCCGGCGTCCAGGTCGCCGAGCTGCACGCGCCGTTCAGCCACCAGGAGATCGTCCTGCGCTCCGCGCTCGGGCTGGGTGGTGACGTACAGGTCAGTCCTTCGGGTGGGGCGCTCGCCGCCAACCCGATGTTCAGCGCCGGGGCGATCCGGATCGGCGAGGCCGCCAAGCACATCTGGGACGGCAGCGCCGACAAGGTGCTCGGCCACGCGACCAGCGGGCCGGCACTGCAGCAGAACCTCGTGTGCGTGATGGAAGCCCAGGAGAACGGGAGAGGCAAGTGAGCAAGGTTCCCGCGGCCGTGATCGGGATCGGCCAGACCCACCACCGCGCCAAGCGCGAGGACGTCTCGATGGCCGGGCTCTGCCGCGAGGCGATGGACCGGGCCCTCGAGGACGCCGGGCTGACCCTCGACGAGGTCGACGCCATCGTCATCGGCAAGGCGCCGGACCTGTTCGAGGGCGTGATGATGCCCGAGCTCTACCTCGCCGAGGCGCTCGGCGCGGCCGGCAAGCCGCTGCTGCGGGTGCACACCGCCGGCTCGGTCGGCGGCTCGACCGCGATCGTGGCCTCCTCGCTGGTGCAGGCAGGTGTCCACAAGAAGGTGCTCACCGTCGCCTTCGAGAAGCAGTCGGAGTCCAACGCGATGTGGGCACTGTCGGTGCCGATCCCGTTCGTGATGCCGGTCCACGCCGGTGCCGGCGGCTACTTCGCCCCGCACGTACGCTCCTACATCCGCCGCGCGAACGCGCCCTCGCACATCGGCGCCATCGTCGCGGCCAAGGACCGCAACAACGCGCTCAAGAACCCCTACGCGCACCTGCACAACGAGGGCACCACCGTCGAGTCGGTGCTGGCCTCGCAGATGCTGTGGGATCCGATCCACTACGACGAGACCTGCCCCTCCTCCGACGGCGCCTGCGCGATGGTGATCGCCTCGGAGGACGTCGCCAAGACGTACGAGGCACCCGCCTGGATCCACGGCACCGCGATGCGCTCGGAGCCCACCTCGGCCGCCGAGCGCGACCAGGTCAACCCGCAGGCCGGCCGCGAGGCCGCGGCGGCGCTGTGGAAGGCGACCGGGATCACCGACCCGGCCCGCGAGATCGACTGCGCCGAGATCTACGTGCCGTTCGCCTGGTTCGAGCCGATGTGGCTCGAGAACCTCGGCTTCGCGCCGGAGGGCGAGGGGTGGAAGCTCAGCGAGGCCGGCGAGACCGCCATCGGCGGGAGCCTGCCGGTCAACATGAGCGGCGGCGTGCTCTCCTCCAACCCCATCGGCGCCTCCGGGATGCTCCGCTTCGCCGAGGCCGCCCTGCAGGTCAGGGGCCGGGCCGGCGAGCACCAGGTCGACGGGGCGCGCCGGGCGCTCGGGCACGCCTACGGCGGCGGGTCGCAGTTCTTCTCGATGTGGGTCGTGGGGTCCGAGCAGCCGGCGAACTAGCCCCTGCCTCGGCCAACAGCGAAACGCCTGGCTCCCGGTCGGTCACCTGTCGTGACAGACCGGGAGCCACCGGCGACAGCGATCTGGCAGGCGTTCAGCCGAGAGTCCCCAGGATGGGCTGGGACTCGATCAGGCCCTCGTCGCTGGGTGCCTGACGGTCGTCGAAGACACGTGCCCGCTGGCGCGCGCGCAGCTCGAGATGCGCCTGGGCCGGCTTGACGTACCCGTAGCGTTCTCGCGCCTCGGCGGGCGTGAGCACGACCGGGTGCACGGGCGGGACACCGCGCCAGACGGGCTCCATGATCGGCAGGACCTTCGGTGCGAGGATGCCGAGGATCCACCGCTGCAGCGTGCGACTCCGGTGGGCGGGCGCCAGCATCGCCCTCATGATCGCGATCACCACCATGTCCGTCACCCGTGACTGCCGGATGTCGGCGAGCCGACGCATGTGTCGCGGCAGGGTGGCGATCGTCGCCCTGCAGACCAACGCGTTCGCGATCGGCCGGGCCAGACCCAGCAAACCCTTGCAGGGAAGGATCGCGTTGGTGCCGTTCAGCAGGTGGTGCATCATCCGCTGGGTGGCCTCGCTCGCCGCGAGCCTGGGACGCCACTCCTCGAAGTACGCACGCACCGCCTCGCGGGTGCGCGGAACCGCGCGCGGGTCGCAGGTCTGGAACTCCGCGGCGATCGCGCACTCGGCCCAGAACTGCTCGACCTCGGCGTCCGAGAGCCTGCCGGGCCCGAACGTCTCGTAGGCGGTGAGGACCGAGTGCCAGCCCGTGATCAGGATCCAGAGCTGGGAGTCGGGGTCGTTGGCGTCGTACCGATTGCCGCTGACCGGCTCGTTGCCGATCGCCTTGGAGTGGATCTTGACCAGCACGTCGGCCATCTTCGCGACGGTCCGGCTGTCCGCGAACGCCACCGCGGCGAAGTACTGGACCGTCCTGGCGTAGCGCGTGTCGAGCCGGTCGTAGTTCGCACCGGTGTTGTGCACGGCGGCGAGGAGGTTGGGATCGAGCTCCTCGATCGTCACCGCTCGTACGATGCCCATCAGCGGGACGGCAGGGTGGCCCCAGACCTTCTGGGTGATGGAGTCCGGGCCGAAGAAACCGTAATCCTCGTGCGGCGTGATCTCGCGCGTCTTCCTCATCGCTTACTCCTCCTCGGTCGGTTCACGGGTTCATCGCGTAGGTGCCGGCGGTGGCGCGGGCCTCCGCCCACACCCGGGCGGTGCGCTCGGCGTCGAAGGCAGGACGGCGCTGGATGGCGTCGGCGGCCCTGGCCTGCGCGTCGGTCAGCGACGGCTTGCGCGTCAGGGTCAGGGCTTGGGCGGAGACGTCTCCGACCATGACCTCGAAGATGCTCTCGACCAGGTCGTCGCCGACGCCCCAGATCGTCGCCTGCTGCAGGATGAGGTCACCGTAGGCGACCGTGGTGAAGATGTCGCCGACGACCAGGAGCAGGTCCAGGTCGCGCATCTGGGCCTTGGACAGCGGCGTCGTGACGAGCAGCGCCTGGAAGGCGTCGACCTGCTCGAGCAGCAGCCTCACGTTCGGCAGGTGGGCCCATGCGGCGTACACCGCACGCCAGTCGTGGAAGGCCACCGTGCCGAGCCCCTGGGCCGGACCCTGGCGGAAGAGGAAGGTGTCGTCCACGGGATCGCGCCGCCGCGGCGGCAGGGCGGCCAGGCTCGGATCGGTAGGGCTGAAGAGATAGCTCAGCAGGAACTTCAGCGCCAGCGCCATGTTGACGTGGACCGTGCCCTCGAGCCGGGGCAGGCCCATCATGGCGACCGCGCCGACCGGGTAGTACATGTCGTTCTCGAAGCCCCGGGCCGCGATGCAGTCGGCGATCAGGTCGTAGACCTTCGCACCCTGGCGGCTCACGGTCATCTTCTCGATCGCGTCGAAGAGCAGATAGCGGCGGTCGTCGACGCTGCCGGAGCGCATGTAGTCGATGGCTCGCTCGCCGAACAGCTCCATCGCGGCGAGCCGAACCCAGCTCTCGATTAACAGCGCCCGGACCTGCGGGAAGTCGGTGACCTTGGTGTCGAAGAGAACGCGGCCGTCGGCATGGGCGATGCCCTCGTGCCAGACATGCTGCACCGCTCCGAGCGACCCGAAGCCGATGTTGAACTTGCCGACGTTGACGGTGTTGATGGCGGCGTCGAACGCCTCGGAGCCGACATGGATGATGTCCTCCTCGCGGATCGGATAGTCCTCGAGGTCGAAGGCCGCGACGTACATCTGCGAGTTCACGACGTTCTTGCGAAGCTTGTACGCCTCATGCCGGCTGTCGACGACGAAGAAGACGTAGCCGTCCTGGGTCTTGGGCCCGGTCGGGAGCCCCTCGACGCGACCGAAGACCGACACCATGCCGGCCTTGTTGCCGTTGCCGATGTAGTACTTGCCGCCGTTGGCCAGGTAGCCGCCGTTGCCGTCAGGGGTCAGGACCATGTCGGTGGTGTAGACGTCCGCACCGTGCTCGCGCTCCGAGAGACCGAAGGCGAAGATCGCGCCGTCGTCGAGGAGGCCCGCGGCCCGGCGCTTCACCAGCTCGTTGCCGGACTGCCAGATCGGACCGAGGCCGAGGATCGTGACCTGCCAGACGTACCAGTAGGACATCCCGTAGAAGCCGAGGATCTGGCTGTACATGGCGATGCGGGCCTCGTCCCAGCGCTTGTTCGGGTCGCCGTCGGCCTGGGCCGCCGGGGTCAGCAGCGTCGCGAAGACCTTCTCCCGCTGCTGGAAGGCGAGGAACTCGTCGTACCAGACGCGGTCGCGGTCCTGCTGGAGCAGCCACTCCTTGCCCTTGCCCTCGAAGAAGTCGATCGTCGCCTCGAAGATGCGGCGGGTCTCGTCGTCGAACTCGTCGAGGTCGGGCTTGTGCGGGTTGAACAGCGGCATGTGAGCACTCCATGGTGAGGGGACTCCGTCACATTAATACACTCGTGTAGGAATTTGCTACACTTATGTAGGAACTTTCCTGATCACCTAGGATCGCCTCATGCCACCGTCGACAACCGGTCAAGCGCAGCGCGCCCGTGCCCCTCATCTGGGTCCGGAGCGCAGGCGGCCCCACGTGCTCGACGCCGCCCGGGCGATCGCGGTGGCCGACGGCATCGGCGCCGTGACCATCGGCTCGGTCGCAGCGGCCATGGGCGTGACCCGGCCCGTCGTCTACGCCTGCTTCGCGGACCGGGTCGAGCTGGTCGACGCTCTCCTCGACCGGGAGTCGGCCGAGCTCCTCGAGGCGATCCTCACCGCGCTGCACGGCTCCGCCAACCCCGACGATCCGGAGCAGGCGTTCGTCGACGGCTTCCGGGCGCTCCTCGACGCCGCCGCCTCCGCACCCGAGACCTGGCGGTTCGTCTTCTCCGGCGAGCCCGACCCGGTCATCGCGGAGCGCTTCCGCGACGTCAAGGCCCTGGTCCAGACCCGGGCGACCGAGTGGATCAGGCCCGCAATGGAGCGCTGGTGGCAGACGGCCGACCTGGAGCGCAAGCTGCCGGTCCTGATCGATCTCTTCCTGTCGTCCTGCGAGTCGGCGGTGCGCTCGCTCCTCGACACGAGCAACGACTGGGGTCCGGACGACCTCGGCACCTTCATGGGCAAGGCGCTCCACCGCGCGTTCAAGGACGCCTGAGGGTCTGCCTATCCGGTCGAGCCGGGCGCGTTGTCCGCCCCGCGCACGACCCGGTCGGGCGGCGCGGAGCAGTGGCCGTCCTCGTAGAGCGGCTCGGGGGTGGTGTCGGTGGCCGGGTACTTGGGGCCGCCGTAGTCGCACTGGTAGTCGTTCTGCAGGACGAGGCCGCCGTGGATCGCACCGTCGTACATCGCATCCGCCAGCGAGCGGATGGCGTCGGGATACTCGGCCAGCAGCTCACGCAGGTGCGGGTCGCGCACGACGAGGATGTCGGTGAGGGCGGTGGTGCGCTCCAGGGTCGGCGGCAGGGTACGGTCCAGGACGCCGACGAGGCGGACGAGGTCGGCGAACTGCTCGGGGCCGCGGTCGAAGGCACGGCGCAGCTCGGGGTCGGCCTTCTCCAGCTCGGCGGTGAGGAGGGCGAGGTCGTGCGCGGCGGCGCGTACATCGGAGGCGTGCCGGTCGCCGATGCGCAGCAGCGACTCGGAGTTGATCAGGACGCGGGAGATCGTCGGCCGCTCCTCGTCGAGGGTGACCAGCAGGACCTGGCTGCCCTCGACCAGGTCGGCGAGCTCGTCCTCGCGGCCGGCGAAGGTCGTGCGCAGTCCGGTGACCACGGTCCGCAGCTGCTCGGGGTCGACCTGGTCCATCAGCTTCTCGAGACTGACCACCGTGCTGGCCAGCGCGGTGGGCAGGTCCACCGCTTCGGCGCGCACCCGGCTGCCGTCGCGGAGGTAGGGCCCGGAAACAGTGGTCGGCTGGAAGTTGAGGTACTGCTCCCCCACCGGCGAGAGGCTGCGCACCTCGGCCGGGGAGTCCTGCGGGATCCGGACGTCCGGATCCAGCCTGATCCGGGCCTGCGCCGTGCCGTCGATCGTCAGCTCGATCGTCTCCACGACCCCGGCCTTGGCGCCGCGGTAGGTCACCGACGAGCCCTCGTACAGGCCGCCGGTGCGTTCCAGGTCGACGGTGACGGTGGCCGGCCGGGACAGGAGCGGGATCTCGAGGGTGACCAGCAGCAGGTACGCCGTGGCCGCGACGAACACGACCACGGCCGCCCCGAATCCGACGAAGAGGCGCCGGTCCGTCTCGCGCAGCGCCATCAGCCCACCCCTCCGAGCACGGCGCCGTCACCGAGGAGGCCGCCCAGGTCCCAGCCGGGTTGTTGGGGCAGGACCGGTGAATCCAGGAGCGGTGGCAGCGGGTTGAGCGGGTCCTGCGCGACGGAGTCGCCGATGTCGACGCGGAGCTGGATCGGCATGTGGTCGGCGGGGATGACCTCGAGCAGCTCGTTGATCGCCGAGCTGAACGTGTCCAGACCGGGGCCGAGATCGCCGCTGATCCGGCGGACCTGGGCGAGGATCGCCCCGGCGTCGCGGACCACGGCCACCGTGTCGTCGTCCATCCGGTCGAGCACTCCGTTGGCGTCGCGGGAGAGCCTCACCAGCCGGTTGAGCAGCGCGATGATCTGCTCGGTCTGCTGCCGAACGGTGCGCGCGGCCGGCCCGATCGCCGCCAGCGCGTCGGTGATGGTCTCCTTCTCCCGGGCCAGGGTCGCCGAGACGGCGTCGAGCGAGGTGAGCGCCCGGTCGATCTCGGCGGTGGTGCGGTTGGCCTGGGTGAGGAAGGTGGCGCTCCGGTCGAGCACCTGGGCCAGGTCGGTGCCGTCGCCGACGGCCCGGTTGAGCTCGTCGACGATCCGGCCGAGGTCACCGATGCCGCCGCCGTTGATGAGCAGGGACGCCGAGGCGAGCGCGTCCTCGACGGTCGGGGCCGTCGTCGACCGGGCCGGGTCGAGCCGTCCTCCCTCGGGGATCGCCCGGCCGCCCTCGGGGGTGGTCACGTCGACGTAGACCTCGCCGAGCGGGGTGTCGTAGCGCAGCCGCGCCGCGGAGAGGTCGGTGATGCGTACGCCGTCGTCGAGGCTCATCTCGGCCACCGCCGAGTAGCCGTCGGTGGAGAGCGAGACCACCCGGCCGGCGTCGACGCCGTTGACGCTCACCTTCGAGCCGACGCCGAGGTTGAGGGCGTCGTCGAAGACGGCCTCGACCGTGGTCGCGTCGTCGCCGGCTCGGGTGCCGGGCAGCGGCAGCGTACGGGCGTCGATGCCGCACCCGGTCAGCAGCAGACCGGCGACCGCGGCCACCAGGACCCTCCTCATGACCGCCCTCATGGCCGCCCTCCCGCGCTCAGCGGATCCGTTCCGACGATGTCGCACACGTCCGAGAGGGCCTCGCGGCACCGGCCGGCGAGCTCCTCGCTGAGCGCGTCGGTGAGCGGCACGCGCAGCATCACGCCTCCGGGCGCGCGGGCCTGCTCGACGTTCTGCAGGGCCAGCGGGAGCACCTCGACGAACTCCTCGATGTCGTCGGTGTGCGCCAGGATCAGGTCGAGCACGGCGTTGACCTGAGCCAGCGCCGCCTGGAGGTCCTTGTCGTTGGCCTGCGTGAACCTGGCCAGCGCGTCGATCGCCTCCCGGGTCGTACGCAGCGTGGCGGTGAACTCCGTGCGCTGCTCCGCGAGCAGCTCGGAGGTCGCGGTGACGTTATCGATGAAGAGCTCGATCAGCGCATCGTGGGCGACCATCGCGCTGGTCAGCTCGTCGGTCTCGTGCAGCGCGGCGACGGCGGAGTCGGTGTGGCCGTTGACCTCGTTCAGGGCGGCGGCGAGATCGGCCAGCGCCGCGCCGGCCCGCTGTCCGTTGGACCCCAGGGTCGCCGATCCTGCCTGCAGGAACCGGTCGACGCTCGTTCCGTCGCCTCCGGCGAGCCCGCTGCTGAACCGGTCGAGCGCGTTCAGAATGGCGTCGAAGTCGGCCGGGGTGCGGGTGCGCTCGCTGGTGATCAGGTCGCCGTCGGCGAGCACCGGCCCGCCGGCGTAGCGCGGGGTGAGCTCGACGTAGCGGTCGTTGGCCACCGAGCGCGAGACGATCAGCGCCTGGGCGTCGGCCGGCACGGTGACGTCCTGGTCGAGCTCGAGGTCCACCTCGACCCCCGCGCCCGCGGGCGTGATCCGCTTGACCTCGCCGACCTTGACCCCGAGCACGCCGACGTCGTTGCCGACGAAGAGGCCGGCGGTGTCGGCGAAGGTGACGGTCACGGAGTAGGTGCCGGCGAACGGGATCGCCGCGGCACCGCCGCCGAGGGCGGCCACCAGAGTCACCACGATCGCGACGTACCTGCCCAGATGCCTGCCCTGCGTCCACGGCGCGCTCATCAGCACAGCCCCTTCAGCCGGCAGGTCAGCCCGTCAGGCAGCGCGCGGTCGTCGGGCCGGATGTCGACCCAGGGGCCGTTGCCGGTGGCGTTGGCCAGGTAGCGGGCCGAAGGACCGAGCACGTCGAGCGCGGCGCTGAGCTCCTTCTCCTGCGCGCGCAGCCCCTTGATGACCACGGCCAGCTTGGTCAGCGCGACGTCGAGGTCCTGCTGGTTCGCGGAGACGACCCGCTTCAGGGTGGTGGTGAGCCGCTGGGCGTCGGCCAGCAGCCGGCGGATCGCGCCGCGGCGGCTCTGCAGCTCGGCCATCACCGCGTTGGCCTGCTTCATCAGCGAGACGATCTCGGTGCTGTTGGCGTTGAGCCGGCTCGTCACGTCGGTGGCCGCTCTCACCAGGGCGTCGGCCTGGTCGGCCCGGGTGAGCACCACCTTCGAGACCGCGGAGACGCCGTCGAGGGCGGCGGCGAGGTCGGGCTGGGAGCTCGCCATGGTGGCGCCGACCTCGTCGAGGGTGCGGGAGAGGAGCTCGGGGTCGAGCTCGTCGAGCGAGGCGCTGCCGCGGTCGACGATGTCCTGGAGGTTGTAGGGCACGCTGGTCGCGGAGAGCGGGATCGTGTCCTCGGCGAGCTCTCCCCCGCCGGCCGGCGTGACGGCGAGCAGATGCGTGCCGAGCAGGGTGGCGACCTCGATCTCGGCCTGGGTGCGGGCCCCGAGCCGGATGTGGTCCTCGACGGTGAACTCGACGATAACGTCATGGGCGCCGAGCGAGATCGAGCGCACCTCCCCGACCCGCGCGCCGGCCACGGTCACGTCCTCGCCGACCCGGAGGCCCGCGGTGTGCTCGAAGTGGGCCACGCACACCCGTTCGCCGAAGCCGAGCGCTCCGGCACGGAAGACGAAGACGACCGTCAGCGCGGCGAGCACGACGGCGACGATCCCGACCTTGAGCGGGTCCATGGTTCGCAGTGGGGTCATCCGGAGCACACCTCGGAGTAGCGGTCATCGGTCGGTGGCAGCGCCAGCACGAGCTCGTCGACGGAGAAGTCGTAGCGGCAGACGTAGATGTTGAGCGCGTTGCGGTAGGAGGTGATCCTGCCCAGCGTCTCGACCAGCTGGGCGAAGGCGACCACGGCGCCCTCGAAGCTGGTCAGGTTGGCGGCGAAGGCGGTCACCGAGATCCGCAGGTTGCGGCTCAGCGTGCGTGCGGGAGCCTCGATCTGCGTACCGAAGTCGGCGCCGGTGGCCAGGAGTCCCGACAGCTCCTCGACGGAGGCACCGAGGGCGTCGCGCTGCTCGGCCAGACCCTTCATCAGCTTCTCGAGCTCACGCACCGTGGTCTCGAACTCGTCCCCCTGCGCGGCCAGGTCGGCGAGGAAGGGGGTCAGGTTGCTCAGCACTCGCTCGAAGACCTGGTCGCGGGTGGCCACGAACCTGGTCAGCTCGGCGGTCTGCTCCAGCAGCACCGGGATGCTGCCGCCCTCGTCCTGGAGGACCTTCAAGATGGTGGCCGCGAGCTGGTTGACCTCGTCGGGATCGAGTACGTCGAAGAGGGGCCGGAACCCGTTGAGCAGCTCGGTCAGGTCGAACCCGGCACTGGTCCGGGTCGCCGGGATCCGGGCTCCGGCGGCCAGTGGCTTCCCCGAGCCGCGGGTCTGCTCGATCCCGAGGAACCGCTGCCCGGCGATGTTCTGGTAGCGCACCGAGAGCCGCGCGGTGTCCAGCACCTGCTGCTTCCGGGACACCGTCAGCTCCACCGTCGCCGTCCCGGCGGCGGTGACGGTGATGTCGGTGACCTTGCCGACGCTGACTCCCGCGATGCGTACGGCATCCTCCTCGTGCAGGCCGTTCACGTCGGCGAACTCGGCGGTGTAGGTGACCAGGTCTCCGGCGACCGGCGCCTTCAGCGTGCCGAGGACGAGCGCGAAGGCGAGCCCGGCGACCAGGGTGAAGGCACCCAGCTTGAGGTAGGTCGCGGTGGGGCGGCCCGAGGAGCCACGCAGCCCGGACATCAGCACTCCCCTCTCGTGCTGCCGTAGGTCGGGCAGTCGCGCTCACGGGTGTAGTAGGGCGGCGCGACCCGGCTCAGGATCAGGTCGAGGGCGGCCCGGCCGTCGTCGATCACGGTGGGGATCTCCTGGCCGATCTCGCGGTTGGCCCGGAAGCTCTCCACCACGGCGTCCTCCCGGTTGTCGGCGACGGCGTCGGCGACCACCGCCGCCTGGTCCATCGCCTCGACCAGCTCGGCGCCGTGCTCGTCGAGGAACCGCTGCGCGTCGGCGGTCAGGGTGAGGCCGCCGGAGAGCAGCGCGGCGAGCTGCTCACGCTTGGCGGCGATCGTCTCGGCGGTCGCGGTGCCGGACTCCAGGGCTGCGAACAGGTCGCCGGCGGTCGCCTCCAGCGTCTCCAGGTTGACCGCCAGCAGGGCCGCGGTCGACCGGATCGTCGGCAGGTCCGCCTCGGCCCGCTCCAGCACGGTGGCGGCGAGCTCGAGGGTCCGGTGGATGTCGTCGCCGCGCCCGTCGAGACCGCCGGCGACCGCGGCCAGGGCGGCGTTGAGGTCGGCCGGGCTGACCGCCCTGACCAGCTCGTCGATGCTGTCGAGGGCCTGCTGCAGCTCGACGGTGCCCTGGCGCAGGTCCTGCGGAATGGTTCCGCCCGCCCACCGCCCCGGCCGGGAGCCGGTCGAGACCAGGTCCACGTACGCGGTGCCGAAGACGGTCGCCGGCAGCGCCCGCGCTGCCACGTCCGCCGGGAGTCTCTCCGCCGCCTCGCCGTCCAGCCGGATCGCGACCGAGGCCGTCGAGGACTCGGCTGCCCGGCTGATGCCGGTGACGGTGCCGATGACGACCCCGCCCATCTTCACGTCCGACCCGGTACGCAGCGAGGCCCCCACGTCGACCATGGCCGCCCGGGTCGCGACGACGTCGGCGAACGGGCGCCCGGAGAGCACGATCATCCCGGCCGCCAGCAGCCCGCAGACCAGCACGCCGGCGGCACCGCGTACGGCCAGGGTCTGGGGCCGGATGCCGCGGCTCATCCGGAGATCCTGAAGCCCGGGTCGCCACCCCACATGGCGACGGTGAGCAGCATGTTGAGCACGACGATGACCACGAAGCTGGCCCGGATCGAGCGGCCGGTGGCCTCGCCGACGTTGAGCGAGCCGGCCGAGACCGCGAGGCCGTACCAGCAGTGGATCAGCACCACGATCGCGGCGAAGGTCAGGATCTTGATCAGCGAGAACCCGATGTCGCGCATCGTCAGGAACTCCAGGAAGTAGTGGTCGAACTGGCCCGGCGACTGCCCGAAGAGCATCACCACGGTCGACTCCGAGGCGATGTAGGAGCCGAGCAGGCCGATCACGTAGAGCGGCACGATCGCGAGCATGGTGGCGACCAGACGGGTGGCGACCAGGTAGTTGACCGGGCGGACCGACATGACCTCGAGCGCGTCGACCTCCTCGTTGACCCGCATCGCGCCCAGCTGGGCGGTGAAGCGGCAGCCGACCTGCGCCCCCAGCGCCAGGGCGGCGACCAGCGGCCCGAGCTCCCGGGTGTTGGCGGTGGCCGAGATGAACCCGACCAGCGGCGCCAGTCCGACCAGCTCCAACCCGTTGAACCCCTCGATGCCGAGCGAGGTGCCGACCGAGACCGAGAGCAGCACCATCACCCCGATCGTGCCGCCGCCGACGATGATCGCGCCCCTGCCCCAGCAGATGTCGGAGAAGTGCTCCAGACAGGTGCGCCAGTGATGCACCAGCGTGGCCGGCACGGCCAGCAGGACGGAGGCGCTGAAGGTGAGGAAGGAGCCGAACGGCACCAGCGGGCTCCACCAGCCGGTCGCCGGCCCGTCCGTCTCGACCGCGGCCATCAGGCAGCCCCGCCCGGAGCGAGCGCCAGGTATCCCTGGGTGACGACCGCGTTCACCACGGCCAGCACGATCACGTTCAGCACGACGGTCTGGTTGACCGCGTCGGCGACGCCCTGCGGCCCCCCGGTCGCCCCCAGTCCCTTGTGGGCCGCCACCGTGGTGCCGATCAGCCCGAACAGCACCGCCTTGCCCTCGGCCAGCCACAGGTCGGCGCTCTGGCTGAAGTTGGTGAACGCGTCCAGATAGGTGCCCGCGCCGACCACGCCCCGTCCGACGTTCATCACGTAGCCGGTCGCGATCGCGGCCACCGCCACGATCGCGGTCAGCATCACCGAGAGGAAGACGGCGGCCACGATCCTGGGCGCCACCATCCGCTGGACGGGGTTGGTGCCCATCACCTCCAGGGCGGCGATCTCGTCGCGGATCGCGCGCATCCCGAGATCGGAGCAGATCGCCGAGCCGACCACGCACGCGATGATCAGCGAGGTGACCAGCGGCGCCGCCTGGCGCAGCACACCGACGCCGTTGACGGCACCGCTGAACGACGAGGCGCCGATGCTGTTGGCCACCGCGCCGACCTGGATGGAGGTGACCACCCCGAACGGGATCGCGACCAGGATCGTCGGCAGCAGGGAGACACGGGCCATGAACCAGGCCTGGTCGGCGGCCTGCGCCCAGTCGAACCGGCCGGTGACGATGTCCCTGGCGGCGTACGCGCAGGCCTCGGTGCCCAGCGCGATGGTCTCCCCGACGGTCCTCAGCCCCTCGGCGAAACGGCGCCAGAGGCCGGTCGCCAGCCGCTCGGGCAAGGTTGCGGTCACCCGGAAACTCCTCGTCGTCGACAGCCGCCGTCAATTACTACACGGGTGTAGATTCGCACATCGTGTGGCGTGTGTCACCCCTTCCGCCGTGCGTCCTCCAACCCGTAACGTTCCTCGTGATGGCCAACGACCGACCCGCCGCCAGGCGACGTTATGCCGCCCGGATGCCTCTCGAGGAGCGTCGGGAGGCGCTCCTGGACGCGGCGCTGCGCGTGCTCGGCCGTGACGGCTACGGTCAGCTCACCATCAGCGCCATCGCCGCCGAGGCAGGCGTGACGCGGCCGGTCGTCTATGACGCGTACGGAGGGATCGACCCACTCCTCCACGCCCTGCTCGACCGCACCCAGCAGCGCGCCACGGACGCGGCGCTGGCGCTCATCCCCGCCGGCGGCGTCCCGGTCGAGCTCGACCGGTGGCTGCTCGAGGCGGCCGACGGACTCCTCCAGGCGGTCCAGGAGGATCCGGAGACGTGGCGCCCGGTGCTCGGCCTGACCGATGGCGCTCCGCCCGCCGTGCGCGAACGCATCGAGAGCACCCTGGTCCTGCTGCGCGGGTTCGTGGCCGACGTGCTGCGCACCAACCTCGGGCCCGAGACCGAGCTCGACGTCGAGGTGGTCGCCCACTCGCTCGTCACGCTGGTGCAGGAGTTCGCCCGGCTGCTGCTGGCGCGCCCCGACGAATATCCGAAGGAGCGACTGCTGGCCGCGTACGCCGGGATGCTGGCCGTGCGTCTGCGAACGTAGCCTTCGGGCATGAGCTACGCAGGACTGAGCAAGCTGCTGGCCGTCCCCGCCGGGTTCGAGGCACCGAGGGTGCTCACCCACGGCGACCTGACCGCGCGGCCGCTGTCGCGCGAGTGCCTGGCCGACGACGTACGCGCCATCAACGCCGACATCGACCTCATCAACGCCACCCGGGGCGGCGGCTGGCCGACGGGTCCGACGTCGGAGGAGGAGGACTACATCGACCTCGTCTGGCACGAGGGCGAGTGGAAGGAGAACAAGTCGTACTCCTACGTCCTGGAGACCTCAGAGCTCGGCTACGTCGGGTGCGCCTATCTCTACCCGCTGGGCGTCCGGCAGGAGCTGAGCGAGGAGCTGGCTGCGTACGACGTCGACGTCAGCTGGTGGGTGACCACCGAGGCCTACGAGCGTGGGCTCTACGAGGTGGTTTACGAAGCGCTGAAGAAGTGGGTGCCGGCGGAGTATCCGTTCCGCCGACCCCACTTCTCCAACGTGGTCGTGCCGTAGCGCCCGGAGTCAGGCGTAGGTCACCGGCATCTCCTTGATGCCGTTGATCCAGGCGTGGCGCAAGCGTCGCGGCGTGCCGTTGGGCTTCAGGTCGGGCATCCGGTCGGCGATCACGTCGAACATGATCCGCACCTCCATCCGGGCCAGGTTGGCACCGATGCAGTAGTGGGCGCCGTGGCCGCCGAAGGCGAGGTGGGGGTTGTGCTCGCGGGTGATGTCGAACGTGTCGGGGTCGTCGAAGACGTCCTCGTCGTGGTTGCCCGAGGCGTAGAAGATGCCGACGCGCTGGCCCTTCTTGACCAGCTGACCGCCGACCTCGACGTCGTTGAGCGCCGTACGCTGGAAGACGGTGACCGGGGTCGCCCAGCGGATCACCTCGTCGACCATGGTGTCGGGTCGCTCCTTCTTCCACAGCTCCCACTGGTCGGGGTGGTCGAAGAAGGCCTGCATGCCGTGGGTGATCGCGTTGCGGGTGGTCTCGTTGCCCGCGACCGCGAGCAGGATGACGAAGAAGCCGAACTCGTCGTCGCCCAGCGCGCCGCCCTCCAGCTCGGCGTTGACGAGCTTGGAGATGATGTCGTCCTTGGGGTCGGCCTTGCGCTCCGCGGCCAGCGCCATCGCGTAGGAGAGGATCTCGATCGAGGCGGCCTCGGGGTCCGCGTCGTAGTCCGGGTCGTCGTAGGCGAGCATCTGGTTGGACCAGTCGAAGAGCTTGCGCCGGTCCTCCTGCGGGACCCCGAGGAGCTCGGCGATCGCCTGGAGCGGAAGCTCGGCGGCGACCTCGGAGACGAAGTCGCCCTCGCCCTTGGCCAGGGCGTCGTCGACGATGTTGTTGGCCCGCTCGACCAGGCGCTCCTTGAGGGCGTTGATCGCGCGCGGGGTGAAGCCGCGGCTGATGATCTGGCGCAGCTTGGTGTGGTCCGGGGCGTCGTGGTGGATGAGCATCGCGCGCTGCAGCTCGACCTGCTCACGGGTCATGTCGGGCGCGAACCGGATGATCACGCCGTTCTCGTTCGTGCCGAAGTTCTCGCTGTCCTTGGAGACGGCCAGGATGTCCTCGTGCTTGGTCACCGCCCAGAACCCGGTGTCCAGGAAGCCGGCGCGTGCGGCCGGCGACTGCTCGACCCACCACACCGGCGCGGTCTTGCGAAGCTCGAGGAACTCCTGCAGCGGGACGCGCTCCTCGTTGAGCACGGGATCAGTCGGATCGAAATCCACGGGGAGAGCGGTCACGGGTGTGCTCCTTCGAGGTCTTTTCTGTAACACGTTCTAGTTTATCGTCACACAGTGCTCCGCATCACACAAGGGTTGCGCCAAACGAGAACACGTTCTACTTTGGGACAATCGAGTGTAACCGGTGTCACGTCACCAGGCGTGGCGGCGCGTTGCCGCGCACCAGCGACTTGTCGAAACCCCCGAAGAGCGAGGTTCCATGGGCACGCCCGTCATCGTCGAAGCCGTACGTACCCCCATCGGCAAGCGCAAGGGCTGGCTGGCCGGCCTGCACCCGGGCGTGCTGCTCGGTGCCGCCCAGGTGGAGGTGCTCAAGCGCGCCGGAGTCGACCCTGACCTGGTGGATCAGGTCATCGGCGGCTGCGTGTCCCAGGCCGGTGAGCAGTCCAACAACATGGTCCGCCGAGCCTGGCTCCATGCCGGGCTGCCCATCCACACCGGCTCCACGGTCATCGACGCGCAGTGCTCGTCGGCCCAGCAGGCCACCCATCTGATCAACGCGATGATCGCCTCCGACCAGATCAAGGTCGGCATCGCCTGCGGCATCGAGTCGATGTCCCGCATCCCGCTGGGCGCCAACGTCCCCAAGGGAGCCGGCGACCCGCGTCCCGCGGACTGGAACATCGATCTGCCCAACCAGTTCGAGGGCGCCGACCGGATCGTGAAGAACCGCGGCTTCTCCCGCAACGAGGTCGACGAGTTCGGGCTGTGGTCGCAGGTCAAGGCGCGCCACGCGCGCGACGCCGGCCACTTCAAGAGCCAGATCTTCGCCGTCGAGGCCCCCATGCTCGACGACGACGGCAACCCCACGGGCGAGCTCCGCACCGTCACCGAGGACCAGGGCATCCGCGACACGTCCCTGGAGAAGCTGGCCGGGCTCAGCCCGGTGCTCGAGGGCGGCACCCACACCGCCGGCACCTCCTCGCAGATCTCCGACGGCGCCTCGGCGCTGCTGCTGATGGACTCGTCGGTCGCCGCGTCCTTGGGGCTGAAGCCTCGGGCTCGGATCGTCACCTCGAACCTCGTCGGCTCCGACCCCTACTACCACCTCGACGGCCCCGTCCAGGCGACCGAGAAGGCGCTGAAGGACAGCGGGATGACGATCGGCGACATCGACATCGCCGAGGTCAACGAAGCCTTCGCCGGCGTCGTCATGTCCTGGGCCAAGGTGCACCAGGTGCCCGAGGAGAAGATCAACGTCAACGGCGGCGCCATCGCGCTCGGCCACCCGGTCGGCTCCACCGGCACCCGGCTGCTCACCGCCGCCCTCCACGAGCTCGAGCGCCGCGACGCCAGCACCGCCCTGGTCTCGATGTGTGCCGGGGGCGCACAGGCCACCGCGACGATCATCGAGAGGATCTGAGATGGGCCGCGAGAAGATCACCGAGGCCGAGTACGTCGTCGTCGGCGCCGGCTCGGCCGGCTGTGCCGTCGCCGGCCGGCTGGCCGCGGCCGGCAGGTCGGTCATCCTGCTCGAGGCGGGGAAGAACGACAAGCACAACTACATGGTCACCAAGCCGGGCATGATCGGCCCGATGCACGCCGAGCCGCGGCTGAAGAAGCTGGTCGACTGGGGCTATCACACGGTCCCCCAGAAGCACGCCCGCAACCGCGAGCTTCCCCAGCCGCGCGGCAAGGTGCTCGGCGGCTCCTCCTCCATCAACGGCCTGCTCTGGGTCCGGGGCAACCGGGCCAACTACGACGCCTGGGCCGCCGAGGGCAACACCGGCTGGGACGCGGACTCGGTCAACGAGGCGTACCGGCGGATCGAGGACTACGAGGGCGGCGGCTCCGACTACCGCGGAACCGGCGGGCCGATCAAGGTTATGAAGCACCCGCGGCCGACCGAGGCGTCGCTATCCTTCCAGCGCGCCGCCGCCGAGACCCTCGACGTGAAGGTGCTCGACGATTACAACGGCGCCGAGCAGGAGGGCGTCTCGACCTTCCAGCAGAGCGCGATCGACGGGCTCCGCTACTCGGCCTCGCGCGGCTACCTCCACGACCAGGAGCTGCCCAGCCTGACCACGCTCACCCGCGTGCACGTCTCCCGGATCGTGATCGAGAACGGCCGCGCCACCGGCGTCGAGATCATCACCAGGCAGGGCCCGCAGAGGATCTCGGCGACCCAGGAGGTCGTCGTCTCCGCCGGCGTCTTCGGCTCGGCGCAGCTGCTGATGCTCTCCGGAATCGGTCATTCCGCCCACCTGGCCGAGCACGGCATCCAGACCGTCCACGAGCTGCCGGTCGGCGACAACCTGCACGACCACATGTTCGTGCCGACCACCTGGGAGATGCCGACCGCGCTGCACCACGGCACGGCCGGATACTTCGGCAAGGCGGTCCTCAAGGAGCAGACCGTCGGCAGGTCGATCCTCGGTCACACCGTCTTCGAGACCGTCGGGTTCGTCCGGACCTCGCTGGCCACCGACGTACCCGACCTGCAGCTGCACGTCCTCCCCTGGGCCTATCCCTCCCCCAACCAGGACGCGCCGATCCGCCACGAGGTCGACCCACGGGCGGCGCTGACGGTGATGTCGTCGCTGATCTACCCGCGCTCGCGCGGGACGCTGCGGCTGCGCAGCGCCGACCCGACCGCCGAGCCGCTGATCGACTTCAACTACCTCGCCGAGCCCGACGACAAGCGGGTGCTGCTCGAGGGCGTCGAGATGATCCGCGAGATCATGGCGTCCCCGGCTTTCGGCGACCAGGTCAAGTCGGAGATCCACCCCGGCAGGGCGATCGACGCGGAGGCGATGAAGGAGGAGGTCACCAACCGGGCGACCTCGATCTACCACGGCGTCGGCTCCTGCCGGATGGGCGTCGACGAGCGGGCCGTGGTCGACCCGCAGCTCCGCGTACGCGGCATCGACGGCCTCCGCGTCGCCGACGCCTCGATCATGCCGTCGATCATCGGCGGCAACACCAACGCTCCCGCGGTCATGATCGGTGACCGGTGCGCGGCCTTCGTCCTTGACGAAAATTCATAGAGCCATTCTCGAGAACAGCTGATCGGAGCCCACATGAGCACTGACACCGCGAAGACAGCAGACGTACGCCGCCCCGACTGGATCACCGAGGAGCTGCTGGGCGAGCTGGTCTCCCGGGTCCCGTCCTCGACGGGTGCGTCCTGGAAGCTGACCGAGGTCTACACCGGTGAGGTGCTGGTCGCGCTGCCGCAGTCCTCACCGGAGGACGTGGAGCGCGCCGCCGCGGCCGGCCGGGCGGCTCAGCGCGCGTGGGCGGCCACCCCGCTCCCGGAGCGGCTGGCCGTCTTCAAACGTGCCCACGAGCTGATCCTGCGAAACCAGCACAAGATCGCCGACCTCATCCAGGCCGAGTCGGGCAAGGCGCGCCGGATCGCGTTCGAGGAGGTGTGCGACCCGCCGATGGTGATCTCGCACTACCTCAAGCGGGCTCCGAAGCTGCTCAAGGACAAGAAGCGCCCGGGCGTCATGCCGCTGCTGTCGAGCTCGATCGAGCGCCACCCGCCGCGAGGGCTGATCGGGATCATCGCGCCGTGGAACTTCCCGTTCGCGACCGGTCTCTCCGACGCGATCCCGGCGCTGATGGCCGGCAACGCGGTGCTCCTCAAGCCCGACAACAAGACCGCCCTCTCGCCGCTGTTCGGGATCTCGCTGCTCGAGGAGGCCGGACTGCCCAAGGGCCTGTTCCAGGTCGTTTGCGGCGAGGGCCCCGACGTCGGCCCGACGATGCTGGACAACGTCGACTACGCGATGTTCACCGGCTCGACCGCCACCGGCCGGGTGATCGGTGAGCAGGCCGGCCGCAACCTGATCGGCGCCTGCCTCGAGCTCGGCGGCAAGAACCCGATGATCGTCCTCGACGACGCCGACATCGACGAGACCGTGGGCGGCTCGATGTTCGCCGTCTTCGGCAACACCGGCCAGATCTGCATGCATATCGAGCGGATCTACATCCCGGAGGCGATGTACGACGAGTTCCGCGACAAGTTCGTCGCCGCCGTCGAGGGGATGCGGATCGAGGCTGCGTACGCCTTCGGGCCGGACCTCGGGGCGCTGGTCTCCCCCGACCACCTGGCGCGGGTGCAGTCGCACGTCGAGGACGCGGTCGCCAAGGGCGCCACCGTCCTGACCGGCGGGAAGGCGCGCCCCGACATCGGGCCGACCTTCTTCGAGCCGACCATCTTGGAGGGCACCACGAAGGAGATGCTCCACGGCGTCACCGAGACCTTCGGGCCGGTCGTCTCGCTGCACCGCTACTCCACCCTGGAGGAGGCCATCGAGCTGGCCAACGACACCGAGTACGGGCTCAACGCCTCGGTGTGGACCACCAACTTCAAGCGCGCCCAGGCGATCGCGGCCCGGATCGAGTCCGGCAACGTCAACATCAACGACGGCCTCGCCACCGCGTACGCCTCCAAGTCGACTCCGTCGGGCGGCATGAAGCAGTCCGGCGTCGGCGCCCGTCACGGCGACCAGGGGCTGCTGAAGTACACCGAGACCCAGAACGTCGCGACCCTGAAGAAGCAGGTCATGGGGCCGCAGGGCAAGCAGACCTTCGACGACTACGCCAAGCAGATGCAGACGTCGCTGCGGTGGATGCGGAAGCTCCGCATCCGTTGATCTCCCGCTATGCCGACCTGACTCGGGAGGAGCTCGCCGAGGTCGTCCGCGAGCTCCTCCTGATCGGCCAGCTGATCGACCGGGCCGGGATGGCGTGGTGCATCTCCGCCTTCGGGCGCGAGGAGATGCTGCGGATCGCGATCGTCGAGTGGGCCGCGGCCTCGCCGATCTACACCCGGCGGATGCAGGCCGCGCTCGGCTACGCGCCGGCGGTGCCCGGGCAGGGTGACGTACCGACCATCTTCAAGGGCCTCCAGCTCGACATCGGCGCGCCGCCGCAGTTCATGGACTTTCGCTACACCGTCCACGACGCGCGCCACGGCGAGTTCCACCTCGACCACTGCGGCGCGCTGATGGACGTCGAGCCCATGGGCGAGGAGTACGTCCGTGGGATGTGCCACGACATCGAGGACCCCACCTTCGACGCCACCGCCATCGCGACGCACCCGCGCGCCCAGGTACGTCCCGTCCACCGGCCGCCGCGGACGCCCGCCGACCGGACGCCCCACTGCCGCTGGACCGTGGTCATCGATGACGCCCACCCCGAGGCGGTCGCGATCCCGGAGCTGGCGGTCAACGAGCGCTCCCGGGCCGCCGGGATCGAGCTCGCGTCGATCGACCCCGCCGACGACGGCGCGGCCGACTACGCGGGTCCCCTGGTCTCCGACCTCGACCTCGCTGCGTTCTCCCGTTCGGCCCTGGCGCGCATCGCCGACGAGGTCTGCCTGCAGATGGCTCTACTCGACCGTGGCTTCACGATCGCCCTGGAGCCGCGGGCGACCTCTCCCGAGCAGCTCCTCGACATCCGCCGCAAACAGCTCATCGGGGTCGCCGGCATCGCCGGAGCCCGGCTCGCTCGGGCCCTCGACCTGCCGCCGGACACCAAGGGCGCGCTGCGGCTGCTCGCGCTCCACCCGATGCTCAACCCCGCTGCGTACGTCTCGGGCGAGGTCGGCGCCGACGCGCTGGTCGTCCGCCCCGGGCCCGCCGACGAGGACGGCGCCTGGGTCTCGCTGATCGGGCCGGAATGGTTCGTTCCGCTGCAGGCGGCGGTGCAGGCTCTCGACCCTCACCTCGACGTCGAGGTGACGCCCGATGGAGCCGGCCCCGGGTGGCGGGTCGAGGTCGTCCGCCGGCCCGAACCCGCCCCGGAAGCCTCCGAGGTCGCGGTGGTGAGGTTCAGCACCGGCGCGGACTTCGCCTTCGAGCCGCGCCGGTCGCTGCCGATCACCCCGGTCTGAGGATCACCTGCGGCGCAGCGCGAGGACGGGGATGACCCGGTCGGTCTTCGCCTCGTACTCGCCGAAGCCCGGGCTCATCGCCTTGAACCGCTCCCAGGCCTGGTCGCGCTCGGCGCCCTTCAGTTCGGTGACCTCGACCTCGACGACGCCCTCGTCGGGGGTCTCGATCTTGGTCTCCGGATGGGCCAGGAGGTTGTGGTACCAGGCCGGGTTCTCCGGCGCGCCGGCCTTGGAGGCGGCGATCAGCCAGGTGTCGGCGTCCGGGTGGAGGTTGGCCACCGGCGAGACGCGCTCCTTGCCGGTCTTGGCGCCGGTGTGGTGCACGAGCACGAGCCCGCGCCCGAAGGGCACGGAGGTGACATTGCCGTCGTTGGCGCGGAACTCGTCGATGATCGACTGGTTCCAGTCCTTGTAGTCGCTGCCTGACATCGAGTGCCTTTCCCCGAGGGTCGGTTTTCACCCACTCTGGCAGACATCCCCAACGGACAAAGGTCAAACGCGGGCAAGCGCCGCGATCCGCACCTGCTCCTCCCGGTCGGTCACCTTCGCCCGCGGTCGGCCGATCTCCTTCCCCGACTCGCGCTCGTGGGTGTCGAGCGTGTTCCAGCCGGTCTGGTCGACGACGATCACGCCGCGCGCGGCCAGGAGGTCGTCGAGCGGCTCGCCGGCGGGATCGGCGAGCGAGCCGGCCGCGTAGTCGTCCAGGAGGGTGCGTACGGTCTCGGCGGCGCAGGCGCGGTTCGTCCCGATCACGCCGCTGGGGCCGCGCTTGGCCCAGCCGGCTGTGTAGGTCGCCCGGGCTCCGACGACCCGGCCGGCCTCGTGCAGGAAACGGCCGCTGCCCTCCTCGCTCGGCACACCGGGGACACCGGCGGAGCGGTAGCCGGTGGCGCGAACGACCAGCCCGGCCTCGATCTCCTCGCCCGTGCCGAAGCGCACGCCGGCTACGGTGTCGGCGCCGAGGATCTCGGTGGGTGTCAGGCCGAAGCGGAGGACCAGCCGCTTGTCGGCGTCGGTACGCGGCCGGGCGGCCAGATCGCGGAGCAGGTCCGCCTTCTGCAGCGCCGCGAAGGTGCCGGCGTCACGTTCGGTCAGGTCCGCATCGGTCGGCAACGAGCCCAGGTCGGCCTCGTCGACCACGACGTCGAGGTGGGGGTCGTCGGCCAGCGCACGCAGCTCGGGACTCGTGAAGGCGGCGTGCTCGGCGCCCCGACGGGCGGTGACGACGACCTCGCGGATGCCGCTGGCGGCCAGGGCCGAGAGCGCGGCCGGCGCCAGGTCGGAGGCCTGCAGCGCCTCCTCGTCGGCCAGCAGCAGCCGTGCCAGGTCGAGGGCGACGTTGCCGTTGCCGATGATGACGGCACGCTCGTGGGCGAGCGCGAAGCTCAGCGCGGCGCGATCGGGATGGCCGTTGTACCAGCCGACGAGCTCTGCGGCCGACGTCGAGCCCGGCAGCTCCTCCCCCGGCAGGCCGAGGCTGCGGCCCTCGCCGGCGCCGGTCGTGTAGACCACCGCGTGGTGGGCGCCGAGCAGCTCCTCGTGGGTGACGTCGCGCCCGATCTCGACGTTGTAGCGCGTCCGCACCCGGCGATGGCGCGCGGTCTTCGCGAAGCCGGAGACGATCTCCTTGGTGTCCAGATGGTCCGGCGCGACGCCGTAGCGGACCAGGCCGTAGGGCGTCGCGAGCCGGTCGATCACGGTGATCTCGACGTCGCAGCGGCGGGTCGCGGCGAGCTCCTCGGCGACGTACCAGCCGGCCGGGCCTGCCCCCACCACGGCCACCTTGAGCGGGCCTCCGGGGATCTTCGCCCCGGGCGGCGGCAGCGGCGCGGGCTCGTCCTGCTCGCCGGTGAACTCGAAGAAGGCGGCGTTGATGTCGACGTAGGGCGCGAAGGCGTCCGGGACCTCGTAGTCCGGGAAGATCGCGTTGACCGGGCAGGCGTCCTCGCAGGCGCCGCAGTCGATGCACTCGTCGGGGTGGATGTAGAGCATCTCGGCGGCACCGAACCCGGGCTCGTCGGGGCCGGGGTGGATGCAGTCGACCGGGCAGACCTCCACGCAGGAGGCGTCGTTGCAGCAGGACTGGGTGATGACGTACGTCATGAGCGCTGAGCCTTCCGCCGGGCCTTCCCGATCGTCTCCTCGACGACCGTGTTCATCCTGGCACCGTCGGGCCATCCCGCGTAGTGACTCAGGAAGACCACGATCTCGCGCAGCTCGTCCTCGGAGAGCTCGCCGTTGGCGTACGCAGCGGGGATCTGGATCCCGAGCACGTCGGCGGCGCCCCGGCCGGCGAGCAGGCCGATCAGGAGGAGCCGGCGGTCGCGCGTGGTCAGGCCCGGGCGCTGCCAGATGTCGCCGAAGAGGTGGTCGGCGGTGTAGCGGAAGAAGTCACCCTCGCCGTCGGCCATATCGAAGCCGTAGACCTCCTCCATCTTGCGCAGCCCCCTGGCCCGCTCCTCGGGGAGGTCGGCGAACTTGTCGGTGCCCTCACTCGAATGTCCAGTGCTCATGTCCCTGTGTTCCTTGCTCAGTTCTTGGGGAGCCCGAGTCCGGGTGCCAGCCGCTCGAGTGCGAGCCGGGCCAGCGGCACCTCGACGCCGAGCTCGTCGGCGAGGGCGATCGCGAAGCCGAGGTCCTTCTCCCCCAGCGCGGCCACGTGGCCGAAGACGCCGTGCCAGAAGTCGGTCTCCTCGATCGGGGCCGTGGTGTCGCGGTAGAGGACCGCACCCGGGCCGCCGGTGATCGCGTCGGTGTGGCGTACGACCTCGCCGAGCGCCTTCAGGTCCAGGCCCGCCGCCTCGGCGAGCCGGGCGGCCTCGGTGGCGGCGGTGAAGGAGGCGAAGTGGAGCAGGTTGCGGGCCAGCTTGAGCTTCGTCCCGGCACCGATCTCACCGGCATGGACCACCTTGGTGCCCATCGCCGCCAGGACCGGCGCAGCGGCTGCGTACGCCTCGGGGGTGCCGCCGACGAGGATCGCCAGGGTGCCCTCGGCCGCTCCCATCGGGCCGCCGGAGACCGGAGCGTCGAGCACCTGCACACCGTGCGGCTCCGCGGTTGCGGCCAAGGCGGCGGGCGTCTCCGGGGCGACCGTGGAGTGCACCAGGACCGTCAGCGGTCCCTGCGTCGAGCGGTCGGCCGCGATCACCTCGGCGATGACCTGGCGGACCTGCTCGTCGTCGCGCACCATCACGCTGAGCACGTCGACGGCCGAGGCCAGCTCGCCGACCGAGACCGCGGTCTTCGCCCCGGCGGCACCGAGCTCGGCGACCGGCTCGGCGGCGATGTCGTGGACCCACAGCTCGATGCCGTCGGCACCGGCGAGCCGGAGCGCCATCGGCCTGCCGATGTTGCCGAGTCCCACAAAACCTGCGCGTCTCACAGCCGGAACGTCCCTCCGCCGTCGACGGCGATGATCTGCCCGGAGATCCACGAGGACTCCTCGGAGAGGAGGAACTTCGCGGTCCCGACCATGTCCTCGGTGGTGCCGAGACGCTTGATCGCCATGCCCTTCGTCATCTCTCGCGCCGCGTCGCCGGCCTGGACCCGGGTCGCCTCGGTGTCGGTCGGCCCGGGCGCGATCGCGTTGACCCGGATGTTCATCCCACCGAGCTCGTGGGCGAGCTGCTGGGTCAGCCCGTTGATGCCGACCTTGGCCAGGCCGTAGAAGCCGGAATAGAGGTAGGCGGCGGTCGAGGACTGGTTGACGATCGCCCCGCCGCCCCGCTTCTGCATCGCCGGGTAGACGGCGCGGGTCATCACCAGGGCGCCGTTGAGGTTCACGCCCATGAACTTCTCGTAGTAGTCCCAGTCGACGGTGATCAGCAGGTCGAAGGCCATCTCGCCGTAGATCGCGGCGTTGTTGACCAGACCGTCGATCCCGCCGTACGCCTCGGTCGTCTCGGCCACCAGCGCGGCGGCCGACGCGTGGTCGGAGACGTCGCAGCGTACGAACCTCGCGATGCCTCCGGAGGCCTCGATCTCCTTGGCGACCTGCTGGCCCTTCTCCTCGTTCAGGTCGGCGACGACGACGCTGGCGCCCTCGGCGGCCAGCCCCTTCGCGTACGCCTCGCCGATCCCCTGCGCGGCGCCGGTGACGACGATGACCTTGTCCTCGAACCTCATGGTCTCTCCTGTGCTCATGCCGGCTCCGCGATCAGCTTGGTCTCCAGGTACTCCTCGAAGCCTTCGACGCCCATCTCCCGGCCGAGGCCGGACTGCTTGTAGCCACCGAAGGGGGCGTCGGGGCCGAACCACTGGCCGCCGTTGACGCCGATCGTGCCGGTGCGGATCCGGGCGGCCACCGACTTCGCGCGCTCCAGCGACCCGGACTCGACCGAGCCGGAGAGGCCGTAGGGCGAGTCGTTGGCGATGCGGACGGCGTCGTCGTCGCCGTCGTGCGCGATGACCGTGAGGACGGGACCGAAGATCTCCTCGCGGGCGACGCGTGCGGTGTTGTCGAGGCCGGCGACGACGGTGGGCTCGACCCAGAAGCCGCCGGCGAGGTCGCCGTCCTGAGCCACAGGCGTGCCGCCGGTGGCGAAGCGGCCGCCCTCCTCCTCCGCGAGCGCGAGGTAGCCGAGGATCCGGTCGCGCTGGACCGCGGAGATCACCGGGCCGCAGATCGTGCCGGGCTCGGCCGGGTCGCCCGCGCCGAGCGAGGCCATGGTCGCGGCGGCGGCCTCGACGGCCGCGTCGTAGGACGCCCGGGGCACCAGCAGCCGGGTCGTCAGGGCACACCCCTGACCTGCGTGCACGGCCACCGAGAAGGCCGCCATCGACGCGGCCGATGCCACGTCGGCGTCGTCGAGGACGATCGCCGCGGACTTGCCGCCGAGCTCGAGGAAGACCTTCTTCAGGCTCGGCGCCGCGGCCGCCATGATGGCCCGGCCGGTGGCCGTGGAGCCGGTGAAGGAGACCAGGTCGACCCGAGGGTCCTCGGCCAGCATCGCGGCCACCCGGTTGTCGCGCGGGGTGACCACGTTGAACACCCCCGGAGGGAGGTCGGTGTGCTCGGCGGCCAGGCGCCCGAGCTCCGCGGCCAGCCACGGGGTGTCGGGTGCGGGCTTGAGGATCACGGTGTTGCCGGCGGCCAGGGCCGGGCCGATCTTGGCCAGGTTGATCTGGTTGGGGAAGTTCCATGGAGTGATCGCCGCGACCACCCCGACAGCTTCCTTGCGCACGGTCCGGCGCGAGGAGATGCCCATCGTGACCCCGACCCCCAGATCTCGCGACCACTCGTAGGACTCGGCCAGGTCGATGGTCCACCGCAGCGTGTCGACCGGGGTGTCGAACTGCGGCCCGGCGACCAGGAACGCCGGCGCCCCGACCTCGGCGGTCGTCAGCTCCCGCAGCGCGTCGGCGTTGTCGAGGATCGCCTGGTGCAGCTGACGCAGGCAGCGGACCCGGAACGCCACGTCGGTGGACCAGTCGGTCTCGTCGAACGCCCGGCGCGCGGCGGCGATCGCGGCGTCCATGTCCTGGGCCGTCGAGTCGGGCGCGCGCCCGATCTCCTGCCCGGTGGCCGGGTTGAGGATCGCGTACGTCTCACCGGACGCGGCCGCGCCGAGCTTGCCGTCGACGAGCTGCTGGGCGGGCGGGTTGGTGGGGTTCCGGTTCGTCACACGGTCTCCTGGGTCACGAAGTTCCCGGCCGCGACGGGCGGCGGCCAGACGGTTGAGGGCAGGTCGGCGAGGCGGTAGTGGCCGGGCTGCTCGATCCCGTTGAGGGACATCCGCTCCAGCAGCCCGGCGGTCGCCTTCTTGGCCTTGACGATGTCGAGGAAGGTGGTCGCGGTGGAGCCGAGGTCGAACCAGTCGCGCTGCCAGGCGAACTCCAGCCCGTTGCCGTCGGGCCGCTGGGCGACCCCGAACCAGGAGCCGCCGATGCCGAGGATCTCGTACTCCTCGCCGGTCGCGTCGTCGACGATCCCGGCCCGCTGCCGCCAGAACCCGATCACCATCGCGTTGACGTCGTCGATGACCGTCGCCTGGTAGTCGTAGTGCCAGCCCTCGAGCCCGGCCATCTCGGTGCCGAGCGCCCACTCCCGGATCTGGTCGCGGCCCACGGCCATGAAGTGCTCGTCTGGGGTGTACATCCAGCCGTACGTCGCGTCCTCGGCGTACGCGTCGGCCAGCGGCGCCCAATCACCCTCAGCCTCTGCTTGACGGTTAAGGCTGAGCCAGTCGGCCCAGAACGCCTCGATCTCGGTGCGGTCCATCTCAGTCCTCCAGGGTGAGAGCGAAAGCCGGGCAGTACTTGACGGCCGCCCGTGCCGCCACGAGCTGGTCGGCGGACGGCTCGGGGACGCGTACGACGACCTGGTAGCTGTCCTCGTCGAAGCCGAAGAGCTCCGGCGCCTCGGCGAGGCACTCCTGGTGCCCCTGGCACAGACCCAGATCGGCGATCAGCTTCACGACCGCCTCCTATAGCGGACCCGACAGGGCTGCTGGAGCTGGATCACCATCTTGGTGAAGTCGTCGGCGTAGGACTCCAGTGGCTGCGCCGCCTCGAACGAGTAGTCGCGCAGGATGACCGAGAAGATCGCCTTCATCTGCATCATCGCGAACGCGTTGCCGACGCAGCGGTGCTTGCCGGCGCCGAACGGGATCCAGGTCCACCGGTTCTGCATGTCCTCCTGGCGCGGGTCGATGTAGCGCGACGGGTCGAAGGCCTCGGCCTTCGGGAAGTCGGCCTCGATCCGGTTGGAGACCCGCGGCGAGGCGGCGAGCAGCGTGCCGGCCGGGATGGTCTCGCCGAGCAGCTCGAAGTCCTCGCGCACCAGCCGCATCAGGATGATCAGCGGCGGGTGCAGCCGCAGCGTCTCCTTGAGCGCGGCCTCGAGCACCGGGATGGAACGCAGCGCCTGGAAGGAGACCTCGCTGCCGTCGGCGTACAGCTCGTCGAGCTCGTGGACGACATCGCCCATGACCTCGGGGTTCCGCAGCAGCTCGATCATCGCCCAGGAGGCCGTGCCCGAGGAGGTGTGGTGGCCGGCGAACATCATCGAGATGAAGATCCCGGTGATGGTGTCGGTGTCCATGTCGATCGAGATCAGCACGTCGAGCAGGTCGCGGTCCTCCCGCGGGACCTTGCCGCGGGCGACCCGCTTGTCGACGATCGCCTGGACCAGCGCGACCAGCCGCTCCCGGGCGGCGTCGCGCATCCGGAAGTTCTCGATGTCGGCGTAGGCGTCGACGTACGCGATCGCGTCCGTGCCGTGCTCGAGCTCGTGGTAGTGCTGGGCGAACGAGGAGTCGAGCTCCTCGCGGAACGGCTTCCCGACCAGGCACGCCGAGGTCGTGTAGATGGTCAGCTCGGCGAAGAAGTCGAGCAGGTCGATCTCCCCCTCCTCACCCCAGCCGGCGATCATCCGGCGGATCTCGGCCTCGATCGTCTGCGCGTGGCCGCGCATCATGTCGCCGCGCAGCGCCTGGTTCTTCAGCATCTGCTGCCGCTCCTCGGGCGAGGCGTCGAAGACGACGCCCTTGCCGAAGATCGGCGTCATGAACGGGTACGCAGCCGCCTGGTCGAGCACGTCGTCGGGTGCCCGGAAGAACGCCTCGTTGGCCTCGGCCCCGGTGACCAGGACGACGTCCTTGTCGGCGAGGCGGAAGCGGCCGAGGTCGCCGCACTCCTCGCGGACGCGGGTGAACAGCGAGATCGGGTCGACCCGCATCTCGGGCAGGTGCCCGGTGCCGCGGATGATCTCGGGCACGCTCGGATCGTGGTCGTCCAGGACGGTGGAGACGGTGGGGATCGTCATGGTGCCTCCCGTCGGTCGCTTCGCTCCCCGGGCCCTTCGGGAACCACAGGGGCTTCGGGGTTGACGTCGATGGTGCTGATGTGGACGCCGCGCGGAGCGGTCACGATCGTCGTGATCGCGTCAGCCTGAGCGCGGGCCTTGAGGAAGTGCGGGTGCCGGGCCAGGCCCCAGCGGACCCACTGCTCGAGCACGAACCCGCCGAGCTCGGCGGGCCACTCGTTGCCGATGTCGGAGTGGGTCGGGCCGGGCCGCACGATGGACGCCCTGACCCCGGTGCCCTCGAGCTCCATCTGGAGCGCGGCCACCATGCCTTCCAGGCCCCATTTGGAGGCTGCGTAGGCACCCATGAAGGGTCGCGGCTTGACCGCCACGTCGGAGGAGAGGAAGACCAGGTCACCGCGGCACCGCTCGACCATCCCGGGCCCGAAGGCCCGCAGGACCCGGTGGGCGCCGAGCAGGTTGACGTCGACCTGACCGGCGAAAGTCTCGGTGGGGACCTCGACGGTCGCGCCCGGGTGGGTGACGCCGGCGTTGCTGACCAGGACCTCGACATCGCCCAGGTCGGCGGCCACCTTCGCGGCGAACTCGGCCACCGAGTCATCGGAGGTCACGTCGAGGGGGTGCGCGACCGCCTCTCCCCCGTCGGCCCGGATCGCGGCGGCGATCTCCTCGACCCGATCGGCCCGCCGGGCGCCCAGCGCGACCGGGAACCCGGCCGTGGCCAGCGCCTTCGCCGTCTCCGCGCCGATCCCGGAGGACGCGCCGGTGATCACCGCCGGCCGCCGGTCGGGCTGTGCGTACTTGCTCATCGCACAGCCCTCCAGGCGAACGTGACGGGCAGCTCGGCGAACCCGCGCACGCTCGTGGAGTGCACGCGGACGGCACGCTCGGCGTGGACCTCGAACCCCGACGTACGCCGCACCAGCTCCGCCAGCACGACCTTGGCCTCGAGCCGGGCGAGGTTGGCGCCGAGGCAGAAGTGCCGGCCGACGCCGAAGCTCAGGCTCTTGCCGAGCTCTTCCTGCGCGCGGTGGATGTCGAAGACGTCCGGGGCGGTGAAGGCGCGCTCGTCGCGGTTCGCCGAGCCGAGCAGCACGATCAGCTTCGACCCGGCCGGAACGACTTGGCCGTAGAACTCAACGTCCTCGGCGACGTAACGGGCAAGCATCTGGGTGGAGGTGTCGAAGCGGAGCGTCTCCTCGATCCACGGCCCGACGAGGTCGTCGCCGGCGAACACGTCCGCTGCCTGGGTCGGATCGGCCCCGAGGTGGAGCAGCGCATTGCCGAGCAGCTTGGTGGTGGTCTCGTTGCCCGCCACGACCATCAACATCAAGAACGCGATGATCTCGTGGTCGTGGAGTCGGTCGCCGTCGACTTCGGCCTTGATCAGAGCAGAGGTGAGATCCTCTCCCTGCCGCTGTCTCCGTTCGGCCACCATGGCCTCGTAGTAGGCGATCAGCTCGAACGCGGCGGCGACCCCGGTCTCCGGAACGTCGCGGACGCCGGCCTCCCGATGCACCGTCAGGTCCGCCAGCCGCCGCACTTCGTCGCGGTCGGTCTCGGGCACCCCGAGCATCCCGCAGATGACGTCCATCGGAAGTCTGCCGGCCAGTTCGGCGATCCAGTCCGCCTCGCCGTTCTCCTCGTTCGCGGCGAGCAGCCGGTCGAGGTAGCTCTCGGCCAGCGCCTGCACGTGCGGGGTCAGCTCGCGCACCCGTCGCGGCGTGAACCCCGCCGAGACCAGCTTCCGCAGCCGAGTCTGTTCCGTGCCATCGAGCGCGAGGAATGACATCACCCGGTGTGCGTCCGCGTTCCAGGCGCTCGCGTCGAGCGAGACACCCATCCGGTTGGAGAAGCCGGTGTCGTTCTTCAGCACCGCGTGCACGTCGGCGTGCCGGGAGAGCGCCCAGAAGCCGTCGGAGGCGTTGTAGTAGAGCGGCGCCTCCTCCCGCAGCCGGGCGTAGACCGGGTAGGGGTCCTCGTGGAAGTCGTAGTCGTAGGGGTCGAAGATCTCGGTGGCGGTGCTCGTCATCTCACTCATCTCGACAGGCTCGATTCGGCGGCTTGTCGACGATCACGGCGACGACCGGAGCGAGCCGGTCGGCCATCTCGTCGTAGGTCATCAGGCCCATGCCCGCCTGCAGCAGCGCGCCCGAGAAGGCGAGCAGCAGCGCTTCGCGCACGGCATCCTCGGCCTCCTCGCCGAGCGCCGCCTCGAACCGGGCGGCGAACTCGCCGCCGATCCGCAGCCGGAGGCGCTCGACATCGGCAGCGCTGCCCAGCAGCGCCGGGGTGACCGCGGCCGCGAGCGCCGGCTCCTCGGCGATCCTCGTGGTCAGGCTGCGTACGGCCTCCTGCACTCGCTCCACGCGGGAGCCGGTCGCCGTGGTCGGCGAGGCGTGGGTGAGGTGGCGCCAGAAGAGCTCGGCGAAGAGGCGGCTCTTGGAGGCGAGGTAGGTGTAGGCCGTCGCCGAGGAGACTCCGGCCCGTGCGGCGACCGAACGGATGGTCAGCGCCTCGTGCCCGACCTCGCGCAGCTCCTGCAGGCCGGCGGAGAACAGTCGCTCGACCGTCTCCGCCTGTCGGGTGCTCGTTGCGCTGGACACGTGTCCAGATTAGAACACGTTCTTGTTTTGAGCAAGGGGTGAGCCGAGCCGATTCGGGGTACCGCACCTCTATGCCGAGAACTGACGTGCTGGGCGAGGAGCTCCAGCGACAACGCGACGTACTCAAGCGGGTGGGCGCGACGTTGAAGGCCGCCGAGATCCCGTTCGCGCTCGCGGGCGGGTACGCGGTCTGGACCCGTGGCGGCCCGGAGAGCACCCACGACGTCGACTTCGTCCTCCCTCAGGACTGCGTCGAGGAGGCCGTGCAGAAGCTGGTCGAGAACGGGATGGATCGGGTCGCCGCCCCCGAGGACTGGCTGGTCAAGGTCGGCCGCGACACCGTGGTCGTCGACCTGATCCACCGGCTCCCGACCGGCCCGGTCGACGAGGAGCTGCTGGTGCGGTGCACCGAGCTGCCCGTGGACTCGGTGACCATGCCCGTCATGTCGGCGACGGACCTGGTCGTCTCGCGCATGCTCGCCCTCAGCGAGCACGCCTGCGACCTCTCGCCGATCGTCGGCAGCGCCCGGGCGCTGCGCGAGCAGATCGACTGGCAGCTCGTGCGACAGGAGGCGAAGCGGAGCCCGTTCGCGCAGGCCGCACTCGGCCTGCTGGACTCGCTCGCCATCACGGAGAGAAGCATCCTGGGAGGGGACGATGCCTGACCCGATTCGTGTGGCAGCCGTCGGCGACGTACATCTCGCTGACGACCTGCGAGGACGCTATGCACCGCTGCTCGAGGGGATCTCCGGGGAGGCCGACGCGCTGCTCGTCGCCGGCGACCTCACCCAGCACGGGACGCTCGAGGAGGCCGAGGCGTTCGCCGACGAGTTCGGCGTCGCCGACGTGCCCGTCCTCGTCGTGCTCGGCAACCACGACTACCACTCCGGAGCCGAGCGGGACATCACCCGGCTGCTGGAGGACTGCGGGATGACCGTGCTCGAAGGCACCTCGACCACCATCGACACGGACGCCGGCCGGCTCGGCGTCGCCGGGGTCAAGGGTTTCTGTCTCGGCTTCCTCGGCCGCTCCGCGGCCGACTTCGGAGAGCCGCAGATGAAGGCCTTCACGGGCCACGGCATCGAGACCGCAGCCGTGCTGCGCAAAGCCCTCGACGACCTCGGCGACGAGCCCGACGTGACGGTCGCCCTGTCCCACTTCGCTCCCGTCGACGAGACCCTGGTCGGGGAGCCGAAGGAGATCTGGCCGTTCCTCGGCAACTACCGGCTCGGCGAGGCGATCGACGAGACTGGCGTCGACCTGGCCCTCCACGGCCACGCCCACGCCGGGCGAGAGAAGGGCCTCACCCCAGCCGGGGTCCCGGTACGCAACGTCGCCCAGCCCGTCATCCAGGCAGCGTTCCGCGTCTACGACGTCGTCCCCAGGAGGTCGGCATGAACGAACAGCTGGCACGAGATCTGGAGCGCGATATCGCGACCGACCCACGCACCAACGAGCTGGGCATCCGAGTCCAGGTACGCGGCGACCATCTCGTCGTCTCCGGCGAGGTCGCCTCCGAGGAGCGGCGGGCCACGGTCCTCGAGGTCGTCAGGGAGCACGACACCGGGCTCGAGATCGTCGACCACATCATGCTCAGCGCCGAGCCCGGTCCGGGCGGGCCCGGCCACGAGAAGATCGACCCACCACAGAGGAGCTGATCCCCATGAACAGCGCAGTCATCGCGGTCACGATCGGGATGATCGTGTTCTGGACCGTCCTGATGCTGATCGCCGCCTTCCTCGACCGCCGCCGCGGCCGCCAGATCGAGCACGACCTCACCGAGATGGAGCGTGAGTACCATCTCGACGGCCGCGACCGCTACGGAAGCTTCGACCACCGACCCCGCTCGCACCGCTGAGTCCGCTCAGGCCCCCGGCGGAAGCTTCGTGAAGTCGGGCTTGCGCCCCTCGGCGAAGGCGACGAGCGCCTCGATGTTGGCGGGGCCACCGAGCAGCTCGGCGAACTTGGCGTTCTCGAGCTCACGGGCCGCCTCGATCCCCGGACGCAGCGGCGCGGTCATGGTCTCCTTGACCGCGACCAGGCTGCTGATCGGCCGCGCGGCGAGCGTGGCGGCGTGGTCCCAGGCGGTGTCGAGGAGCTCGTCGGGCTCGGTGACCCGCCACACGAGTCCCATCTGCTGGGCCTCCTCGGCGCTCACCCACTCCCCCGACATCAGCATCCAGGCGGCGTTCTGTCGCCCGATCAGCCGCGGGAAGAGGAAGCTCGAGGCCGCCTCCGGGGCGACGCCGAGCATGGTGAACGGCGTCTTGAACCTCGCCGCGGTGGAGGCGAAGGCCAGGTCGGCGTAGCCGAGGAGCGTCGCGCCGATGCCGAGCCCGAGCCCGTTGACCGCGACGACCAGCGGCTTCGAGAACGCCACCAGGGAGTCGAGCAGCTCGATGAACCCGTGCGGGGCGCCGTCACCGGCATCCTCGCCGGCACTCGAGGCGGTCTCCTTCATCTCCAGGAGGTCCGTCCCGGCCGAGAAGGCCCGCCCGGTCCCGGTGAGCAGCACGACCGCCACCTCCGGGTCCTCGTCGGCCTCGCGCAACGCCTCGGCGAGGGCGACGTAGAGCGCTTGGTTGAAGGCGTTGAGCTGGTCGGGTCGGTTGAGGGTCAGCGTACGGACGCGGTCGCGGTCCTCGCTCAGCAGGAGGTCAGACATGTGCAGGGCCTCCTAGGCGCTCAGGATCAGGTCGGCGGCGCGCTCCCCGATCATGATCGAGGGCGCGTTGGTGTTGCCACCGGTGATCGAGGGCATCACGCTCGCGTCTGCGACCCGCAGGCCGTCGATGCCCAGCACCCGCAGCGACGGGTCGACGACCGCGCGCTCGTCCGAGCCCATCCGGCAGGTGCCGACGCCGTGGTAGACGCTGTGCACGATGTTGGGCAGCAGCTTGCGGGTGGCTTCCGCGCCGGCGTGGTCCGGGCCTGGCGAGATCTCACCCTGGTTGTCACCGAGTCCGACCATCATCTCGCGCACCTTCGCGATCCCGTCCAGGAGCACCTCGGTGTCCTTGCCCGACGCCAGGTAGGCCGGGTCGAGCAGCGGGTGCGCGAGCGGGTCGGCGCTGGCCAGGCGTACGGTGCCGCGGCTCTCGGGATAGATCAGCGTCGGCAGGATGCACAGGCCGGGCTTGCTCGTCGGCGGCCGGATCGCCTTCTCGCCGTCCTGGTTCGGGAACGGGTAGACCCAGTAGAGGACGTGCAGCTGCAGGTCGGGGACCTGGCCGGCCAGGGCGCTGCGTACGAAACCGAAGGCCTCGAACTGCGACCCGGCCGCCCAGCCCTTGCGGGTGAGCCGCGACTTCGCGAAGCCGGCGGCGAAGTAGGCGGGCGTCGGCCGCCGTAGCGCCGAGTCCATCCGGAAGGAGACCGGCACGAAGAGGTGATCGTGGAAGTTGTCGCCGACCGGGAGGTCGGTGTGGACCTCGATGCCGTGCTCGCGGAGGTGGGCGGAATGACCTATTCCGGAGAGCATCAGCAGGTGCGGCGAGCCGTAGACGCCGGCCGAGACGATGACCTCGCGGGTCGCGCGGATCGTCTGCTTCTCCCCGTCGGCGCCGACCACCTCGACGCCGGTCGCGCGTGAGCCCTCGATCCGCACCCGGGTGACGTGGGCCTTGGTCAGGATCAGCAGGTTGTCCAGGGGCTCGTCGCGCAGATAGGCCTTTGAGGCGGAGTATCTGCGTCCTTCGGACGCAGAGAGCTGGACGACGCCGACGCCCTCCTGCTCCTTGCCGTTGTAGTCGTCGAGCGCGCTGACCCCGAGCCGCTTGGGCGCCTCGTCGAGCCAGGTCTGCGCGGCCGGGGTGAGGTCCTTCTGGTAGCGCACCTTCACCGGTCCGCCCTCGCCGCGGAACTCGTCCGCGCCGCCCTCGAAGTCCTCCATCCGCTTGAACGCGGGCAGGACGTCGTCGTAGGACCAGCCGGTCGCACCGTCGGCCGCCCAGTCGTCGAAGTTCTGGCGGTTGCCGCGCACCCAGAGCATGCCGTTGATCGAGGAGGAGCCACCCAGCACCTTGCCGCGCGTCATCGGGATGACCCGGTCGAGGGCGGCGCTCTGCGGCACCGACTTGTAGCCCCAGTCGACCAGCTTCTTGAGCTGCGGCGTGGAGAGCATCGCGGCGACAGCGCCGGGCAGCTCGAGGAGGTTCTTGATCCCGAAGGCGGTGTCCTTGGTGCCCGCCTCGATCACGATCACGCTGGCACCGCTCTCGGCCAGCCTGCGGGCGGTGGCACACCCGGCACTCCCGGCTCCTACGACGATGTAGTCCGCTTCCATGTTCACTTCTCTCTCCCGGTGATCCCTTCCGCAAAGACTAGAACACGTTCTACTGTTGTGTCATGCGCCACGGCATCGTCCTGTTCACCTCGGACCGCGGCATCGCGCCCGCCGAGCTCGCCTCCGCCGCAGAGGAGCGCGGCTTCGACACGTTCTACGTGCCCGAGCACACCCACATCCCGGTGCGCCGCGACGCCCTGCACCCCACCGGCGGCACCGAGCTCCCCGACGACCGCTACCTGCGTACGCTCGACCCCTGGGTGACGCTCGGGACCTGCGCCGCGGTCACCTCGCGGATCGGGCTGTCGACCGCGGTCGCGCTGCCGGTCGAGTCCGACCCGATCACGCTGGCCAAGGCGATCGCGACCCTCGACCACCTCTCCGGCGGCCGGGTCTCGCTGGGCGTCGGGTTCGGCTGGAACACCGACGAGCTCGCCGACCACGGCATCCCCGGCGACCGCAAGCGCACCGCGCTCAAGGAGTATCTCGAGGCCATGCGTGCGCTGTGGACCGAGGAGGAGGCCGCCTACGACGGCGAGTTCGTCTCCTTCGGCCCCTCCTGGGCCTACCCGAAGCCGCCGCAGGGCCGGATCCCGACGATCGTCGGCGCCGGCGGCGGACCCAAGACGCTGCGCTGGATCGCCCGCAACGCCGAGGGCTGGATGTCGACACCGACCGAGGCCGGCATCGGCGACAAGGTCAAGACCCTCCAGGACGAGTGGGAGTCGGCCGGCCGCGAGGGCAAACCCGAGGTCCGGGTGCTCGTCGCCAAGAAGCCGACCCCGGAGGACCTCACCGAGTGGTCCGTCGCCGACGAGCTGATCTGGGGCGTCCCCGACACGGAACCCGCAGGCGTACTCACCTACCTCGACAAGCTAGCCGCCCGCCTGAATCTGACCTGACCAACCGCCGACTCGGCGCAACTGTCCCACCACCCGACGCCGACCCGGCGCGAATGTCCCAGATTTCGGCGCCCACTCGGCGCAAATGTCCCGGACTCATGGAGCAGTTGCGCCGACTCGGCACGCTCACGCGAGACAGATGCGCCGACTCGGCATCCTCATGTGGGACAGATGCGCCGGGTCGGCGTTATCGACTGGCCAGCACCTGGTCGAGGAAGGTCACCACGCGGGCCAGGCCGGCGCGCGACGCGGGAGAGATCCCGGGCAGGGTGAGGTAGGCATGGGTCGCCAGGGCCGGGCAGTGGACGGCGACCTCCACCCCGGCCGTACGCAGCACCCCGGCGTAGCGCTCGGCATGTCGGCGCAGGGGGTCGAACCGCGCGGTGAGGACGAGGGCCGGGGGCAGGTCGGCATGGGAGGCCGCCCGCAGCGGCGAGGCCGCCCACTCCTCCGCGCGCGACGCGTCACCGCCGAGATAGTGCTCGACGATCCCACCGAGCCAGGGCCCGCGCAGGCCGACGAGGTCGACGACCGGATAGATGAGCACCTGGCCGCGGATCCGGGGCGCGCCCTCGTCACGGGCGCGCAGGGCCACGACGGCGGCGAGCGTGCCGCCGGCACTGTCGCCCATCACCGCGATCCGGTCGGCGTCGCCGCCGAGGTCGGCGGCATGGGCGACCACCCAGCTCAGCGCCGTCCAGCAGTCCTCGACCGCCGCCGGATAGGGGTGCTCCGGCGCCAGCCGGTAGGCCGGCGCGACGACGACGGCACCCGTGCGGGCCGCGATCCGACCGGCCATCCAGCGGGACTGCTCCGGCGACCCCCAGCACCAGCCGCCGCCGTGAAAGGCCAGCACGATCGGCCGTCCGGTCGCGGAGGTCGCGGGAGCTCGCGGGACATGCACGCGCAGCCGGAGGTCACGGGCTCGCACCTCTCGCATCACCGCTTCCGGGTCGTCGGCACCGAAGACCCAGGTCAGGCGGCGGTTCGCCAGCAGTGCCGCGCGCCGCTCGCGCAGCTCGACCATCCCGTCCACACCGCGATCCTGCACCTCGACGGCGGTCCACGTCGTGACCTATGGCCGACCGGTGGCCGAACATCAGCCCACGACCGGCCCATTTATAGAACACGTTCTACTATGATCGGTCCATGAGTGACATCAGGGAGATCGAGCAGCTCAAGTTCCGCTACGTACGCCTCCTCGACACCAAGCAGTGGGACGAGTTCGCCACGTGCTTCAGCGACGACGCGACCGCCGACTACGCCGGCCTCTCCTTCGGCACTCCGGGCGAGCTGGTCGACTACATGCGCACCAACCTGCCCGCCGAGATCATCACGATGCACCACCTGCACCACCCCGAGATCACGGTCGACGGCGATGCGGCCTCCGGCCGCTGGTACCTCTACGACAAGGTCTTCGCCCCAGCCTTCGCGTTCGCCCTCGAGGGTGCCGCCTTCTACGAGGACCGCTACGTGCGTACGCCGCAGGGCTGGCGCATCGCCCACACCGGCTACGAGCGCACCTGGGAGCTCACCACCAGCCTCAAGGACCAGCCCAGCGCGAAGCTGACCGGACCCGGCGGACCTGCCACGCACGCCTGAGGACGGCGGTAGGTTCGACACCATGCGGATCGCCTTCGGAGCCGATGACGAGAACGAGACGACCCGAGCCGTGCTCGCCGAGCTGCAGGAGCGCGGCGAGGTCGAGGTCGTCGACACCGACTCCTGGCCCGACCTCGGCGCCGGCATCGGCCGGGCGGTCGTCGAGGGCCGCGCCGACGTCGGCGTGGTGATGTGCTGGACCGGCACCGGGACAGCGATCGCCGCCAACAAGGTCCCCGGCGTCCGCGCCGCGCTGGCGTGGGAGCCCTGGATCGCCCGCGGCGCCCGGCTGTGGAACGACGCCAACGTCCTGGCGTTGAGCCTCAAGCGCCTCGCCCCGGACGTCGCCGTCGAGGTGGCCCGGGCGTTCCTCGACGAGACCACCCCCGACCCCGACGAGGCCGACGCCATCCGCCGCCTCGACGAGCTCCCCTGACAGACCCGCCTCAGCCGAGCTCGCGGTAGTTGCTGCGGAAGAAGAGCAGGGGCTCGGAGGCAGCGCCCTCCTCGAGGTCGAGGACGCGGCCGACGACGAGGTAGTGGTCACCCTCCTCGTGGACCGAGTGGACGGCGCAGTCGAGGTAGCCGACGGCACCGGAGAGATGCGGGTCGCCGTGGTGGTCCGAGGGCGTCCAGGAGATGTCGGCGTACTTGTCGGCGGCCCGGGAGGCGAACTGGTTCGAGACCGCCTCCTGGTCCGCGGCGAGGATGTTCACGGAGAAGTGCCCGGCGCGACGGATCCGGGCCCAGGCCCGCGAGGACTTCGTGGGCGCGAAAAGGATCAGCGGCGGCCGCAGCGACACCGAGGAGAACGACTGGCAGGTCATCCCCACCGGTCCCTCCGCGGTCTGCGCCGTGATCACGGTGACCCCGGAGGCGAACCGGCCCAGCACCGTGCGGAACCGGGCGTCGGCCTCCGCGTCGGCAGGGGTCTCCGGAGGAGACGGTGGCGCCTCGAAGTCGAAGCGACCGTGGAAGGACTCGATCAGCTCCGGATGCGGCCAGCTCTCGGCGGCATCGGGAGACATCCCGTCAGGCACCTCTATACGCATACCCGATCACTGGCCTACGCCGAAGTCGTGACCCCAGTACGAGACGGCCGTGGACTCCCGAGCGACCCACTTCTGGTCGTCGACCTGCAGCCCCTCGGTGCCGAACTCGATGTCGAAACCGCCCGGGGACTTCACGTAGAACGAGACCATCTCGTCGTTCATGTGCCGCCCGAGCGTCGCCGACAGCTTCGCGCCGTACTTCTTGACCCGCTCCAGCGCCCGGCCGACGTCGTCGAGCTTGTCGACCTCGAGCATGATGTGGACGCACTTGGAGTCGTTGGGGAACGGCAGGAACGCCAGCGAGTGGTGACGCGGGTTGATCCCGAGGAAGCGCAGCCAGATCTTGGTGCCGGGCTCCTTGCCGGCGAACTCGCCGGGCATGCTCATCGAGTCGCGCAACCGGAACCCGAGCGTGTCGCGGTAGAACTCCAGCGCCTCGACGTCGTCGCTGACCGGGATCACCACGTGGCCCATCCCCTGGTCCCCGGTCACGAAGGTGTGGCCGTAGGGCGAGACCGCAGGACGCCGCTCGTAGGTGATGCCGTGGAAGAGCTCGAAGACGTTGTCGAAGGGGTCGCGGAAGCGCAGCATCTCCTGCACCCGGCGCTCGGCGAGCTCCTCGGAGGTGCCCTCCTCGACCTCGACACCGGACTTCTCCAGGTGCTCGCGGGCCTGCGCCAGGGCGGTGTGGTCGGCGACCTCCCAGCCGACGCAGCCGAGCTGGTCCACCTCGCCCGGCTCGATCACCAGGCGCGCCGAGACCTCGTCGATGCGGTAGTAGAGGTGCTCCGGGTCCGGCCCCTTGGCCGTCACGAGGCCGAGGACCTTCTCCGCGAACGTACGCCACGCCTCCAGGTCGGTGCTGGTGACGCGTACGTAGCCCATGGACTTGATGTCGATGCTCATCGCTTCTCCTCGGCAGTACGCTCCTTGTGCCTCTTCAAGAACGAGACTGCGATCTCGCGGAACTCGTCGGCGGCCTCGATCTGTGCCCAGTGCCCACAGCGCGGGAAGACATGCAGCTGCGCCTTGGGGATCAGCTTCAGGGCGGGGAACGCGCCGTCGAGCGGGTTGACCCGGTCCTCGCGCCCCCAGGTGAGCAGGGTGTGGTGCTTGAGCTGGTGGGCCTCGCGCCAGAGCATGCCGTCCTCGGCGGTCTCGGGGTTGTAGAACGACCACCCCATCGACGCCATCGCCTCTCGCGCGCCGGGCGCGGTCGCGTCCGCGAACCGCTCCTCGACCAGCTCGTCGGTGACCAGCTTCTGGTTGACGACCATGGTCGAGATGAACGCCTTGAGCGCCTCCCGCGTGGGGTCGCCGGAGAAGTCCATCAGGCGTTGTACGCCCTCGGTGGGATCGGCGTGGAAGAGGTTGAGCGAGAGCCCGCCCGGTCCCATCAGCACCAGCCGTCCGACCCGGTCGGGGTAGGTCAGTGCGGTCCGCATCGCGGTGCCGCCGCCGAGCGAGTTGCCCAGCAGGTGCACCTTCTTCAGGCCCAGCTCGTCGAGCAGCGCGATCACCGCGTCGCCGGCGAAGCGGTAGTAGTTGCCCACCACCTCCGGCTTGTCGGAGGCACCGAACCCCGGCTGGTCGACCAGGATCGTGCGGAAGTCGGCCGCGAAGCCCTCCAGCGCCGAGCCGAAGTTGGACCACGACGAGGCCCCGGGACCCCCGCCGTGAAGCATCACCAGCGGCAGCCGGTCATCCTGAGATGCACCGAGATCGTAGTAGCGCAGCGAGATCTCCCCCGCCGCCTCGGTCTTGATCCGGACGTCGTGGGCGACGTCATCCTTGGCCAGCGTCATCAGTACATCCCCGGGTCGACCTTGTGCCCGAACTCGGAGGCGCCGTACATCTGCAGCGCCCGCTCGGGGTCGTTGGCGGCGTGGACACGGCCGGCGTGGGCGTCGCGCCAGGCGCGCTGGAGCGGGGTGCCGTTGGCCAGGGCCCGGCCGCCGGAGGCCTCGAAGAGCAGGTCGATCGCGTCGATCGCCCGCTGCGTACCGAGGACCTGGTCACGCCGGATCCGCAGCCGCTGGGAGATCGGGATCTTCTCGCCGCGCGCGACGTAGGCCTGCTGCTCGCGGATGTTGCCCATCAGCAGCGCCCAGGCGGCGTCGATGTCGGAGGATGCCGTCGCCACGCGCACCGCGGCGAACGGGTCGAGCGATGCCTTCTCCCCGTAGGACGCGCGCACCCGGTTCTGCTGCATGGTGACGTGCTCGTCGTAGGCGCCGCGGGCCATGCCGATGATCGGCGTGGTGATGGTGGTCGTGAACAGCGAGTGGAACTGCAGCTTGTAGAGGTCGCCGGTGTTGACCGCCTGCCCGGGACCCTTGCACCGCCCGGTCTCGGCCATCGAGAGCGTGAAGGTCTCCGGGATGAAGACGTCCTCGACCACGATGTCGTTGGACCCGGTGCCGGCCAGGCCGACGACGTTCCAGACGTCGACGATCTCGTAGCGCTCGCGGGGCACCAGGAACGTACGGAAGTCGACCACCTGGCCCTCGTCGTTGAAGACGAGGCCGCCGAGCAGCACCCAGGTGGCGTGCGCGCAGCCGGAGGAGAAGGACCAGCGTCCGGAGAGCTGGAATCCGCCCTCGGTCAGCGACGCCTTGCCCATGGGGGCGTACGAGGAGGACACCCGCGTGTCGGGGTCGGATCCCCAGACCGCCTGCTGCGCCTCGTCGTCGAAGAGCGCGATCTGCCAGGGGTGCACGCCCAGGACGCTGGAGACCCAGCCCGTCGAGCCGCAGGCAGAGGCGATGTCGCGTACGCAGGTGTAGAAGTCCACCGGGTCGGCCTCGAGCCCGCCGAACCGGGCCGGCTGGAGCAGCTTGAAGAAGCCGACCTCCTCCAGCTCCTTCACGCTCGACTCCGGCACCACCCGGAGGCGCTCGGTCTCCTCGGCGCGCTCCCTGATGGTGGGCAGCAGGTCCTGCACCCCGTCCCTGACGGTCTGCGCGTCCTTGTGGGGGCGCTGTGTCGGTTCGCTCACCGCTCTGCCTTCCTGCATGGTGTCCCAGATGTCGTCGGGCGGCGCGATTCGTGCGCTGCCGATGGATCAATACTAGAACACGTTTCAGTTTTGTCGAGTCCTCGGACGTGTTTCGTTGCCTGTCATCTATGGTAGAACGTGTTTCAGTTCTTAGACAGCACCGCCTGATCGCACGAGGTTGAGGGAGCACCATGGGACAGACCGACGAGGAGACCTACGACGTCGTGGTCGTGGGCGCCGGAGGCGCCGGGATGACCGCGGCTCTCGCGGCCGCCCGCCGGCACGGGCTCGAGACCGTCGTCATCGAGAAGAGCGCCTACTTCGGCGGATCGACGTCCCGCTCGGGCGGCGGGGTCTGGATCCCGCGCAACCACGCCCTGGCAGCCGCCCGCCAGAAGGACTCCCCCGAGGCCGCCAGCCTCTATCTCGAGTCGATCGTCGGCGACGTCGTGCCGGCCGAGCGCCGCGAGACATTCCTGGGCCGTGGCCCGGAGGTGCTCTCGTTCGTGTGCGAGAAGACCCCGGTGCGGTTCAACTGGGTGCCCGACTACGCCGACTACCACCCCGAGGCCCCCGGCGGCCGCGGCGCCGGCCGCTCCGTCGAGCCGGCCCCGCTCGACGCGCGGATCATCGGTCCCGAGCTCGACCGGCTGCACCCGCCCTACACGAAGTCGCCGGCCAACATGGTGGTCACCCAGGCCGACTTCCGGAAGATCAGCCTCGGCATGCGCACGATCAGAGGCCCGATCACGATGGTCAAGATCGCGGTCGCGCGGATCCTCGCCGGCCTGCTCGGCAGGAAGATGTACGCCATGGGCGCGGCGCTCGCGATCGGCCTGCGCAAGGGCCTGATGGATGCCGGCGTCCCGATCCGGTACGAGACGGAGCTGGTCGGCCTGGTCACCGAGGACGGCCGCGTCATCGGCGTCGAGGTGCGCCACGGCGAGTCCGGCCCGACCTCGGTGATCCGGGCGCGGCGCGGCGTGATCCTGGGCTCGGGTGGCTTCGAGCGCAACCTGGAGATGCGGGAGAAGTACCTGCCCGCGCCGACCTCGGTCGAGTGGACCACAGGAGCCTTCTCCAACACCGGCGGCGGGATCCTGGCCGGGATCGCGGCCGGGGCAGACACCGACCTGATGGACGAGTCCTGGTGGGGTCCGACGATCCCGTTCCCGGGACGACCCTGGTTCGCGCTCGCCGAGCGCAACCTGCCCGGCTCGATCATCGTCAACGGCGCCGGCAAGCGGTTCATGAACGAGGCGCTTCCCTATGTCGAGGCGGTCCACGAGATCTACAAGGGGCAGGAGACGGGCATCTCGCACGTCCCGGCGTGGCTGGTCTTCGACCAGCGTTACCGCAACCGCTACATCTTCGCGGGGCTCGGCCCGGGCCAGCCGATCCCGGGGCGCTGGCTCAAGAGCGGGGTCGTCGTGAAGGCTTCTTCCGTCGAAGCGCTCGCAGAGAAGATCGAGGTGCCCGTCGACGGGCTCCGCGAGACCCTGGCCCGGTTCAACCGCTTCGCCGAGTCGGGCGTCGACGAGGACTTCCACCGCGGCGAGTCGACCTACGACAAGTACTACTCCGACCCCACCGTCAAGCCGAACTGCTCGCTCAACGTCATCGACCAGGCGCCGTTCTACGCCGTCAAGATGGCCCCCGGCGACCTCGGCACCAAGGGCGGCCTGGTCACCGACAAGCGCGCCCGGGTCCTGCGGCCCGACGGCTCCCCCATCGAGGGGCTCTACGCCGCGGGGAACGTCTCCTCCGCCGTCATGGGCCGCACCTACGCCGGCCCCGGCGCCACCATCGGCCCCGCCCTCGTCTTCGGCTACCTGGCCGCCGAGGACTGCGCTCTCAAGACTGTCTCACCCGAGGAGGGCAACTGATGCCCATCGACCCCACCAAGGCCATCGGCGCCTCGCTGCCGTCGCAGTCGTTCTCGTGGACCTCGTCCGACGTGCTGCTCTACCACCTCGGCATCGGCGCCGGCTCGCGTCCCGGAGACGCGACCGACCCGGCCGCGCTGCGCTACACGCTCGACTCCGACGCGCTGACCGTGCTGCCGTCCTTCGGGGTCGTCGCGCCGACCTTCCACGCCACCGAGCCACCGTCGCTCGACCTGCCCGGCTGCGACATCGACCTCGCCTCGGTGCTCCACGGCTCCCAGGAGATCCACGTCGACGGCCCGATCCCCACCTCAGGCGACGCGGTCGTCTCGACCCGGATCGCCGAGGTCTGGGACAAGGGCAAGGCCGCCGTCATCGTCCAGGAGGGCGTCGCCACGACCCCGGCCGGCGATCCGCTGTGGACGGTCCGAAGCTCGATCTTCGTACGCGGCGAGGGCGGCTTCGGGGGTGAGCGCGGGCCGTCGACGTCGGTGCCGGTTCCGGACCGCGCGCCCGATGCGGTGGCTGCGTACGACGTCACGGAGCAGCAGGCGCTGCTCTACCGGCTCTGCGGCGACCGCAACCCGCTGCACGCCGACCCCGCCTTCGCCGCGAAGGCGGGCTTCCCCAAGCCGATCCTGCACGGGCTGTGCTCCTACGGGATCGTGCTGCGCGAGGCGACAGGGCTCCTCCTGGACGGCGACGCGACCCGGGTGGGCGGGTTCGGCGCCAGGTTCGCCGGGATCGTCTTCCCCGGCGAGACGATCTCGATCGAGGCGTGGGACGAGGAGCCCCGGATCCTGGTGAGGGCCACCATCTCGTCCGACGATCCGGCGCGCGACGGCGCCCCGGTCCTCGCCGACTGCTACCTGGAGGCGACGGCATGAGCGGCACGGCACTCCCCGACGTACTCTCCACCGCCGACGTCGAGGAGCGCTTCGGCGGCTGGTCGGAGGAGACCGACGTGGTGGTGGTTGGCTTCGGCGTGGCCGGCGGAGCCGCGGCGCTGGAGGCGGCCCGGACCGGTGCCCGCACGATCCTGCTGGAGCGCGCCGCCGAGCCCGGCGGCACCTCGGCGATGGCCGGCGGCCACTTCTACCTCGGCGGCGGCACCGCGGTACAGAAGGCCACCGGGATCGAGGACTCGGCCGAGGAGATGTTCAAGTACATCCGCGCGGTCTCCAAGGAGCCCGAGGACGACAAGATCCGGGCCTACTGCGACGACTCGGTCGAGCACTTCGACTGGCTCGAGGCGCTGGGCTTCGAGTTCGAGCGCACGTTCTGGCCCGGCAAGGCGGTGATCCAGCCCGGCACCGAGGGGCTGATGTACACCGGCAACGAGAAGGTTCACCCGTTCCGTGACCTCGCCGTCCCCGCTCCGCGCGGCCACAAGGTGCCCGTGCCGGGCGACACCGGCGGGGCCAAGCTGGTCGTCGACCGGATGGCCGACCGCCTGGCCGAGACCAGCGCCGAGATCCGCTACGAGACCGGGGCCACCAACCTGGTGATCGAGGACGGCCGGGTCGTCGGCCTGGCCTGGCGCCGCTTCGAGGAGCGCGGCGCGATCCGGGCCAAGGCGGTGATCCTCGCCGCCGGCGGGTTCGTCGGCAACGCCGACATGGTCGCCGAGCACACGCCCCGGCTCGGCGAGAAGCTCTTCCCGCTGGCCTCCACCTACGACGACGGCCTCGGTCTGCGTCTGGGGGCCTCGGCGGGCGGCCGGTGGCGGTTCATGGACGAGCCGTTCCAGACCGCGCCGTTCTACCCGCCCTCGATCCTGCTGACCGGGATCATCGTCAACAAGCACGGCCGACGGTTCGTGGCCGAGGACTCCTACCACGCGCGTACCGCCGCCTTCGTCATGGAGCAGCCGGACTCGGCGGCCTTCCTGATCGTCGACTCGGAGCACATCGAGCACCCGAAGATGCCGCTGTGCCCGTTCATCGACGGGTGGGAGACGGTCGAGGAGATGGCGGCCGGCCTCGGTGTCCCCTTCGATGCGCTGAACGAGACACTGACCTCCTACAACACCCACGCCGCCAGCGGCGAGGACCCGGAGCTCCACAAGGCGCCGGAGTGGACCGAGCCGCAGAACACCGGCCCCTGGGGCGCCTACGACCTCTCCCTCGGCAAGGCGATGTACGCCGGGTTCACCATGGGCGGCCTGGCGACCACCGTCGACGGAGAGGTACGCCGCGAGGACGGCTCCGCGATCGCCGGCCTCTACGCCGCCGGCGCCTGCGCGGCCAACCTCGCCCAGGACGCCAAGGGCTACGCCTCGGGCATGCAGCTCGGCGACGGCTCGTACTTCGGGCGCCGGGCCGGACGTCATGCCGCCGGGCTGACCTGACCGACCTGACAGGGTCGAGTGACGGGCCTCACAGTCGGGACGTCTCCGGCGACACCGACGGCCGGCCGGTCCCGAGGGGCAGCTAGTCTGTCAAGACGTTCATCGAGCGGACTGTTGCCATATCACATATCTCTCTCCACGTGAATGGCTTCGGTAAAAATTAGGACTTTAGGCCCTACGCGCTTCCCGAGCCCGGCTGGTTATGTATACGCGACGCCGCGGGTATCGCCGGTGACTGGCTCTTCCGACGCGTCCGCAGGCCATCGGTCCCCACTCGACGCCTGTCGCCGAACTAGCCGAAAGGAATCCCCATGTTCGACTTCCGGAGCCCGGCCGGCCTCATGGTCATCGCCGCCCTGGTCGTCATCGCGCTCGTGGTGATCGGCGCTCTCGCCGGCAACAGCCCCTCCTGATCCTGACGCCGAGCTTCCTGACAGGGAAGCCGCAGGCCCCGGCTCGATGAGCCGGGGCCGCGTCCGTTTTCCTTCCGTCAGCGGGTGAAGACCGCCACCGTCCGGGCCGGCACCGTGAAGGTGCCCGAGCCCTGGTCGAACGAGGACGACTTCACGACCTCGTCGGTGCCGTCGGCCTGGGTCGGGTGCAGGCGGTAGCGGGCGCCCTCGGCCTGCACCGTCTGCTGCTGGGTCGTCGTGGTCGCGTTGAAGACGACCACGAGGTCACCGAGGCGCATGGTGATGACGCCGGGCGTCTCGTCCTTCCCCGAGAAAGGGAACGACAGCTTCTCCTGCACCTGTCCGGTGGTGGCCAGGTGGAAGACCGGCTCGTCCGTACGGATCCGCAGCAGGTCCTGGTAGGCAGCCGTCGCACCCTCGATCTCCGAGCACGACGGAGCCGAGACCGAGCCCAGGAGCGGCTTGGCGTAGGGCCACTTGTCCTTGTTGTCGGTCGCCGGCGGCAACCCGCGCCCGAAGCCGTTGCCGTCCGCGCAGTCCCAGTGGATGGCGTTGAACCAGTCGCCGGAGTCGTAGGAGTTGCGGTCCAACGACTTCGAGCGCAGCAGGTCGGTGCCGGCCTGGGAGAGCGCCGGACCCTGGGAGAGTGCGGCGGTCGCCATCGCGAGCACCTGCATCCGGGCACGGTCCGCGGTGCTGGTGGACGCAGGCAGCTTGAAGGCGAGCGCGTCGTAGAGCGACTCGTTGTCGTGGGCGTCGGCGTAGGCCAGCGCGTCGCCGGGCTCGGCCGCGTAGCCGGCCGGTGAGCCGTTGTAGTCGACCTCGGCCCCCTTCACCTGGCGGCCGCCGGTGTCGGTGAACGAGTAGTCGGCGAGGTTGCCGGAGAGCCCGACCTTGATCAGGTCCTGGTAGTGCAGCAGGCGGGCCCGCTGCTGCGCCTCGGTGCCGTTGGCGGCCGAGGCGTTCGGGGCGGTGTAGAGACCGCTCGCGAAGCCCTGGACACCCGGGTCGGCGTCGAACGGTCCCCCGCCGCGTACGGCGTCTCGGGCGCGGTCGCTGAACGTCGCGATCCCGGTGCCGGCCATGTTCTTCTGGGTGGCCTGCACGAAGCGCGCGTCGTCGGCGATCTCGCCGAAGTTCCAGCCCTCGCCGTAGAGGATGATGCTCCTGCCGTCGACGCCGTCCTTCTCGAGCGTGAGGCTGTCGAGGGCCTTGCGTACGGCGAGGATGTTGGCCTTGGGGTGGTGGCCCATCAGGTCGAAGCGGAAGCCGTCGACCTTGTAGTCCTTGGCCCAGGTGACGATCGAGTCGACGACGAGCTTGCCCATCATCGCGTTCTCCGGCGCGGTGTTGGCGCAGCAGGTCGAGTTGGCGACCGAGCCGTCGGCGAGGAGCCGCTGGTAGTAGCCGGGCACGATCCTGTCGAGCACGGACGTCTTCGCCTGGCCGCTGCTGGTGGTGTGGTTGTAGACCACGTCCATCACGACCCGCAGGCCGTCCTCGTTGAGCGCCTTCACCATCTTCCGGAACTCGACCGTCCGGTCGGTGCCGTCCGGGTCGGTCGCGTAGGAGCCCTCCGGGACCGTGTAGTGGTAGGGGTCGTAGCCCCAGTTGTACGCATCGCCGGCGGCCGCCGCGGCGACGCACTTCTGCTGCTCGTCGCTGTCCGCGGCGTACGACGCGAGGTCGCAGTCGGGGCTGGTCTGGTCGGCCTTCTCCTCCGGGATCGTGGCGATGTCGAAGGCCGGCAGCAGGTGGACGTACGAGGTGCCGGACTCGGCCAGCTCGCGCAGGTGCTTCGAGCCGTCGCTGTCCTTGTCGGCGAAGGCGAGGTAGCCGCCCGGGTGGTCGCTGGTCTCGTCCTCGACGGAGAAGTCGCGGATGTGGAGCTCCTGGATCTGGGCCTCCTTCATCGCGACCGCCTTCGGCTTCCGCAGCGTCGACCAGCCCTTCGGGGCGAGCGACCGGTCGCCGAGGTCGACGACCAGGCTGCGCTCGGAGTCGGCGGTGAGCGCGACCGAGTAGGGGTCGGTGACCTTGTTGGTGACGAGCTTCTGCACGCTCGGTGCCCACACCGTCACGAGGTAGCGGTACTCCTTGCCGCGCCAGGCGGTGGCCGAGCCGGTCACCGACCAGACGCCGCTGGCGTCGTCGCGGCGCATCCCGATGGTCCGGCCATCGAGCTCGAGCTTCACCTGGTGCGCCGTCGGCGCCCACACGGACAGCGTGACCTTGCCGCCCTTGAACACCGGGCCCAGCGACGCCTTCTCCGCCTTGGCGGCGTAGAGGTCGTCGAGGATGCCCTGCGTCTGGACGCCGGTGCCGGTGACCAGGGCGCCGTTGCCGATGCGCTGGGTGAGCACGACCTGGCCGGCGAGCGCCTCGCGGATCCGGTCGCGGTCGCGGGTGTCGACGGTGAAGGCGGCGTACTCCTTCAGGTGCGGGAACCGCGCCTTCTGCTCGTCGCTCAGCGTCGTCGCCTGGAGCCGCAGCCAGCGGCCTTCGCTGCTGAGCGCACCGTCCTCGACGGTGATGCCGCCGTCACGGTCGTAGACCAGCTGTGTGGACAGCGCCGAGCCGCTGGCCTTCTCCTTCGGCAGCACGACGGTGGTCCGGTCGATCCACTGCGCGTGCGCCTTCGCCAGGTCGAGCTCGGGGGCCGAGCCGACCGACGGCAGCAGGTAGCCGGTGTCGCCGGAGTTGAGCCACGCCTCGTGGCCGTACGTCGTCAGGTCGAGCGAGCGGTCGTTGGGGATGTCCTTCTCGTCGCCCTTGTGGACGATGTAGTTGAGGGAGGTCGCACCGTCGACCAGCGGCACCTCGAAGGTGAGGCCGTAGGCATCCTTGCCGGTGGGCTGCAGCGGCTTGGACCACTCGGTCGGGTTCGCGGCACCGGTCCAGGTGTGCAGTCCCCAGCCGTCGTAGTCGCCGTCGGGACGGTGGAAGTGGATCACGGCCTTCGAGGTGTCCGGCGCCGGGTAGACACCATCGGGTCTGGTGTCCGCCTGGCCGTCGCTGTCGGCCTCGACCCAGACCTCGCCGGTCTCGGCGAGATCGATCGTGCGCTGTCCGCCGTCGGCGGTCCCGTCCTTCTCGACCGTGTACGTCACCGACGAGGCGCCGTCGGGAAGCCTCACCCAGGCGAAGGCACCGTACGCGTCGCGGCCGCTGAACTCGCCGCTCTGCTCGCCGGCCCGCAGGGTCCAGCCGGTGTAGTCGCCGTCGGCGCGCCGGTAGTGCACGACCGCGTAGTCACGGTCGACGGCGCTCGGGTTCTCGGCCTCGGGTACCTGTCCGGCCGTGGTTTCGGCCAGGTCGCTCGCGGTCCGTCCGTCGCGGTCGACGACCACCGCCTTGTAGCGCAGGGCGGTGCCGGCGGCGACGGTCGGGGGGACGTACTGGGTGATCTTGTAGGGCGCGTGGTCGACCGAGCCGAGGGTGCCCCACCTGCCGTTGCCGACCTGGGCGGCAAAGACGACGCGGGCGCCGGTGGTCTCCCCCGGGTCGGCGGAGAGGGTGACCGTGCCGGTGGCACCGGCCTCGGGAGCGGTCAGCCTCAGCGTGGGCTTCGCGGTGGCCGCCGGGAGGGTGTCGCCGGCGCGCAGCACGACCGAGGAGAGCGCAGGGACGGTCACCTCGATCGTGCCGTCCTGGGCGGTCTCGGTGGCGTCGCCGCCGTAGATCGTCGCGAAGGCGGCCGACTCCACGGGCAGGCTGACGGTCTTCGGCTCGGTGGCGTTGTTGACCGCGACGACGTACTCGCGGTTCTCGCCGGTGCGGGAGAACGCGTAGACGGAGTCGGCGGCGTGGAGCTCCTTCTGGGTGCCGTCGGTCAGCGCCGGGTGGTCCTTGCGCAGCTTCGCCAGCGCGGCGATGGCGGTGTAGATCGGGTGGCTGGTGTCGTACGCGTCCGCAGCATGGGTGCGGTCGGTGCCGAGCTGGTCGTCGTCGAGGTAGTCGGCGACCTCGGAGGCGAACAGCGTCTGGCGGGCGTCCTTGTCGCCGCCCGCGCCGGCGAAGCCCTGCTCGTCGCCGTAGTAGACGACCGGGTTGCCGCGGGAGAGGAACATCAGCTCGTTGGCGAGGCGGGCGCGCCGGACGAGCTCGGCGTCGCTCGCGCCGGGGTGGTCGGCCGCGAGGAAGGTGCCGATCCGGCCCATGTCGTGGTTGCCGAGGAAGGTGACCTGTTCGTAGGCGTTGGCCTTGTCGGTAGCGTACTTGTAGTCGTCGGCAAAGACTCCTGCGAGCCGGTCGGCCGGGGCACCGAGCGAGGCGTAGGCGCGGGCGGCGTCCTGGAACGGGAAGTCCAAGGTGGCGTCGAGGCGGCCGCGGGTGACGTACGGCGAGGTGACCTCGGTGTCGGCGGAGTAGACCTCGCCGAACATGAAGAAGTCCTCGCGTCCCTGCTTGGCGGCGTAGGCGTCCAGCGCGGTCGCCCACTCGGTCCAGAAGTCGAGGCCGACGTGCTTGACGGTGTCGATGCGGAAGCCGTCGATGTCGAAGTCGCGGACCCAGCGCTGGTAGATCTTCGACATCCCCTCGACGACCTCGGGACGCTCGGTCCACAGGTCGTCCAGGCCGCTGAAGTCGCCGTAGGTGGTCGACTCGCCCTCCCAGGTGGAGTCGCCGCGGTTGTGGTAGAGCGTCGGGTCGTTGAGCCAGGACGGCACCATCTCGCCGGTCTTGGCGGTGCTGTCCGGGGTGTAGGGGAACGAGTCCTCGTCGACCTTCACTCCGTCCGAGGCCGGGTCGGCGTCGTCGAAGGGGCGGCCCTCGGTGTCGAGGTAGGGGAAGGCGCCCTTGGGGCGGTAGCCGTACTTCTTCTCGGCGTAGTCGACCGTGTCGGCGGTGTGGTTGGTGATGACGTCGAAGAAGACCTTCATGCCCTTGGCGTGCGCCGCGTCGATGAGCGTCTCGAGGTCCTCGTTGGTGCCGAAGTGGGGGTCGACCTGGGTGAAGTCGGTGATCCAGTAGCCGTGGTACCCGGCCGACGCGTTCGCGCCCTCGCCCTGGACGGGCTTGTTCTTGAAGATCGGCGCCATCCAGATCGCGGTGGTGCCGAGGCCCTTGATGTAGTCGAGGCGCTCGGTGAGGCCCTGGAGGTCACCGCCCTGGTAGAAGCCCTTGTCGGTCGGGTCGAAGCCGGTCGAGGTGCGGCTGCCGGTCAGGCCGCCCTTGTCGTTGGCGGGGTCGCCGTTGGCGAACCGGTCGGGCAGCACGAAGTAGAACTGCTCCTTGGTCGCGTCGTGGCGGGCCGGCTCGGCGGCCAGCTCGGCGTCCGAGGGCGGCTTCGGGGCATCTGCCGCCGAGGCCGGTGCGGCCGTCTGCAGGGCCGTGGCGAGCAGTGCGCTCGCGAGCACGGTCGCGGCCATCCGGGGCGCGCTGTGTGCGCCACTTCTTCGATTCACCTGTGAGGGCCTCTCTGGTTGTGCGGGGTCGTTCGAGGTCGTGCGGCGTGCCGACCGCCCGGCGCCCATGGGGACGGCGCCGGACGGCCGGACGAAGGGGGTCAGCTGCAGGTCGTCGCGCCGACGTGCAGCGCGAGGGCGGTGTTGGCCCCGAGGGTGGCGGTGAGCTGGCCGGAGCCGTTCACGGTGATGCTCCTGCCGCTCTGTGCGTCGCAGTAGGTGCCGGCTGCCAGCGACGTCTGGAAGGTGCGGGTGAGCGAGGAGGACTCGTGGTTGATCGCGACGTACGCCTTGCTGCCGCGCCCGAAGGCGATGGCGTCGGCGCCGTTGTCCCACCAGTTGGTGACGGCCTGGCCGCGGGCGGTGTTGCGGAAGGCGACCATCTTCTTGATCTCCGGCCAGGCGTGCTGACACTTCCAGCCGTCCTGCCAGCAGGCGGTCACCGCGCCACCGTTGGGCGGGCCGGCGTCCTTGTCGCTCCACTCGTAGCCGGAGTTGATGTCGGGCGAGCCGTAGGGCCAGGCCAGCATGAACACGTTGGCCAGGGTGTAGTTGGCGCCGTCCTTGTAGTTGAGGGTGTCGCCGCCGCGCTCCGTGTCGTGGTTGTCGACGAAGACGCCCGAGCTGCCCGAGGACATGTAGCCCCAGCCCTCACCGTAGTTCTTCAGGTAGGCGAGGTTCTCGTTGTTGAAGACGCGCTTCAGGTCGCGGGCGTAGCGGAACTCCTGGACGTCGCCGTTGCCGAGGTACTCACTCGGCGAGACGGCCTCGCCCGCGCCGAAGATGGCCTCCTGCTTCCAGTAGACGTTCGGGTTGGTGAGCCGGGACTTGATGTTGGCCAGGTCGGAGGCGGCCATGTGCTTGGCCGCGTCGATCCGGAACCCGTCGACGCCGAGCGAGAGCAGGTCGTTGAGGTAGCCGGCGATCTTGCCGCGTACGTAGTCCTCGCCGGTGTCGAGGTCGGCGAGACCGACCAGCTCGCACTCCTGGACGTTGGTGCGGTCCTGGTAGTTGCTGATCGTGGCCGTGCAGTTGTCCAGGTCGTAGCTCGAGTAGAGGCCGGGGTAGGCGTACTTGCTGTACGAGGAGCCGCCGGTGCCCGTCCCGGAGCCCGCGGACATGTGGTTGATGACGGCGTCCGCGACGACCTTCACGCCGGCGGCGTGGCAGGTGTCGACCATGTTCTTGAAGGCGGTGCGGTCGCCGAGGCGGCCGGCGATCTTGTAGCTGACGGGCTGGTAGGACGTCCACCATTGCGAGCCCTCGATGTGCTCCTGCGGCGGTGACACCTGGACGTAGCCGTAGCCTGCAGGGCCCAGGGTGCTGGTGCACTCCTTGGCCACCGAGGCGAAGTTCCATTCGAACATCACCGCGGTGACGTCCTTGTCTCCCGGCGGCGCGGCCTGTGCCGGGGCCGAGACCGGGATCGTGAGCGCGACAGCAGCTCCCGCCGAGAGGGCAAGTGCGGCAGCCATGGACTTGAGAGCCATGGTTCCTCCTAGGTCGAAGGCACGCGCCGTGTCCGGATGGGTGGTGGGGGTGACACGACGCGCTTGAATCTTGCTGCAAGATCTTGCAGGCTGACCGTATGAGTGATGCCGGTCACACGTCAACCCCTGAAGCGTGGTCATCTGACAGCAGCACCCCCGGGCGTAGCCCGGGGGTGCAAGACCTTGCGCAAAATTTCAGAGCGGTCAGGGTGCCGCGAGGATCAGTCCGCTCGTGGGTACGCCAGTGCCGGCCGTGACGAGCACATGGGCGGCGTCGGTGACCTGGTTCACCGAGGTGCCGCGGACCTGGCGTACGCCCTCGGCGATGCCGTTCATGCCGTGCAGGTAGGCCTCGCCGAGCTGGCCGCCATGGGTGTTGACGGGCAGTCGCCCGCCGAGCTCGATGGCGCCGTCGCGTACGAAGTCCTTGGCCTCTCCCCTGCCGCAGAAGCCGAGCTCCTCGAGCTGCATGAGTACGTAGGGGGTGAAGTGGTCGTAGAGGACGGCGGTGTCGATATCGGCCGGGGTGAGGCCGGACTGGCGCCACAGGTCCTTGGCGACGACGCCCATCTCCGGGATGCCGATCTCGTCGCGGTAGTAGGAGGTCATCACATACTGGTCGGCGGCGCTGCCTTGGGCGGCCGCGGCGATCTGGACCGGCGTTCCGGGAAGGTCGCGGGCCCGCTCCGGGCTGGTGACGACGATCGCGACGGCGCCGTCGGACTCCTGGCAGCAGTCGAGCAGGTGGAGCGGGTCGGCGATCATCCGGGAGGCCTGGTGGTCCTCGAGCGTGATCGGCTTGCCGTAGAAGAACGCGGCGGGGTTGGTCGCGGCGTGGCGACGGTCGGCGACGGCCACGGCACCGAGGTCCTCGCTGGTCACGCCGTAGTCGTGCATGTACCGGCGCGCCTGCATGGCGACCGTCGCCGCGGGCGTGCTGAGGCCGAGCGGGTAGGTCCAGGCGTTGTCGATGCCGTTGGTGTTGACCTGCTGGGCCGCCCAGGGCTGCACCTGGCCGAAGCGCTGTCCCGAGCGCTCGTTGAAACCACGGTAGGCGACGACCACGTCCGCGACGCCGGTGGCGACCGCCATCGCGGCCTGCTGGATCGTCGCGCAGGCGGCGCCGCCGCCGTAGTTGATCCGCGAGAAGAACCTGAGGTCTCCGAGCCCGAGCTCGCGCGCGAGGGCGATCTCGGAGCTGGTGTCCATGGTGAACGTGGTCAGCCCGTCGACGTCTGCCGGCGTGAGGCCGGCGTCGGCGAGTGCGGCCCTGGTCGCCTCGACGCTCAGCTGGAGCTCGGAGCGGCCGGACTCCTTGGAGAACTCGGTCGCGCCGATGCCGACGATCGCCGCCTTCCTGCTGAGGCTCATGCGGCGACCCTCACGGTCCCGGTCACGTGCGCACCGAGCGAGACACTGCCGGTGACGGCGATCGTGGCGATCCCGTCGCTGACGTCGGTGACCTCGCCGGTGAACGACAGCGTGTCGTAGGGGTAGGCCGGGGCGCCCAGGCGGATCGAGATCCCCTTGATCTGCACGTCGGTCCCCGCCCAGTCGGTGGCGTAACGCTCACACAGCGCCGTCGAGGTCAGGATGTTCATGAAGATGTCCTTCGAGCCCGCGGCCTGGGCGCGGTCGCGGTCGTGGTGCACGTCCTGGAAGTCGCGCGTCGCGAGCGCGGTCGAGACGACCAGCGTCGGGGTAATCGGGAGCTCCCAGGCGGGGAGCTTCTCTCCGGTCTGCAACTTCACGGCCTCCTCCAGATCGGGAGCGTCAGCTCCTCGTCGATGACATTCCAGTCGACGACGAGCCGTTCGCCGATCTGCAGGGCGCCCTCGCCCTCGGGCGGTACGCCGGTCACCTCCGCCACCATGCGTATGCCCTCGGGCAGGTCCAGCAGAGCCACCACCAGCGGCAGCTCCTTGCCGGGCAGCTTGGGGGCGTGGATCACGGTGAACGAGTAGACCGTGCCCTCGCCTCGGGCGACGACATGACCACGGTCGTACGCGTCGCAGCTCAGGCACGCCGGACCCGGTGGGTGCCGCAGGGCACCGCACGCGTTGCAGCTCTGGATCCGCAGCTCCTGCTTGGCGGTCCCCTCGAAGAAGTACGCGTTGTCCCGGCCGATCACCGGCCGTACGGGCCCACTCATGACGTCCCCTTGGGGATGAACTTGAGGACGCGGAACAGCATGGTCGCGACGCGTTCGTCCCCGACGTACCAGGTCGATCGGGAGGTCACGAAGTAGCCGACGCCCATCCCGGTGCTCTTCGGACCGACGACGGAGTCGAGCGCGGTGGTGACCCGGACCTGCTCGCCGACACGGAGGTAACGGTCGTAGCTCTGCTCGGAGTTGGTGCCGAGGACCCCGTGGAAGCCGGCGTCGGTGAGCACGTTCATCATCGCGTGCAGCGGGTCGCGGTCGGGATGACGGCCGCCCTGACCGTACATCGTCCACACCTGGGCCATCGACGGCGGCGCCTCGCCCTGGTGGAACCGCTCGGACTCGAGTCCCATCGCCTCGAGCCAGTTGTTGATCGTGGGCTGGTTGACCAGGTCGCGGGCATCGCGCTCGGCGGCCTCGCCCCACGCCTTGATCTCCTCGGCGGCGGCCATGACCTTCTCGTGGATCGCCTCGTCCACCAGCGTCTGCGGGGCGCTCATCGCGGCACCCTCGGCATCCCGAGCCCGAACATCGCGATCAGCTCGCGCTGGACCTCCTGGACCCCGCCGCCGAAGGTGAGCACCAGGTTCCGCTTCGCCTGGGCGTCGAGATAGTCGAGCAGGCTCTTCGTGACGGGTTCCCCGGGGTCGCCGTGGCGGCGGACCAGGGTGATCAGGTCGGCGAGCAGGTGCTGGACCTGGTCGGCGGCGAAGACCTTGGAGGCAGAGGCGTCGGCGACCTCGATCTCGCCCTGCTCGGCCGCGCGCGCGACCGCCCAGTTGAGCAGCTCGTTGACGCGGAAGACGGCCGTGGTCTTCCCGACCAGCGAGCGTACGTCCGGGCTGTCGGTGACGCCCCGGGCCGTGGCCCAGCGCAGGACCCGGTCGCGCAGACCCTCGATCCGTCCGGCCGGGCCGAGCATGACGCGCTCGTGGTTGAGCTGGGTGGTGATCAGCTTCCACCCCTGGTTCTCCTCCCCCACCAGCATGTCGGCGGGGACGCGGACGTCGTTGAAGTAGGTCGCGTTGACGTGGTGGGAGCCGTCGGCGGTGATGATCGGGGTCCAGGAGAAGCCCGGGTCGGTGGTGTCGACGATCAGGATCGAGATGCCCTTGTGCTTGGGGGCGTCCGGGTCGGTGCGGACCGCCAACCAGATGTAGTCGGCGGCGTGACCGCCGGTGGTCCACAGCTTCTGGCCGTTGACGACGTAGTGGTCGCCGTCGCGTCTGGCGGTGGTGCGGAGCGAGGCCAGGTCGGTGCCGGCCTCGGGCTCGGAGTAGCCGATCGCGAAGTGGACCTCGCCGCCGAGGATTCGGTTGAGGAACATCTGCTTCTGCTTCTCGGTGCCGTAGCGGATCAGCGTCGGGCCGACGGTCTGCAGGGTCACCGCCGGCAGGTGCACGTCGGCGTACTGCGCCTCGTTGGCGAAGATCGTCTGCTCGACCTCGCCGAGGCCGTGGCCGCCGTACTCCTTCGGCCAGCCCACGCCCATCCAGCCGTCGTCGCCGAGCTGCTTGATGAGCTTCTGGTAGGTCGGGCCGTGCCGGTCCCAGGAGCCCTCGGGGCCGGGGTCGGCCGGCTCGCCTTCGTGCGAGAGACCGGCGAAGTAGGCACGGACCTCGGCCTTCAGCGACCGTTGCGCCTCGGTGAGCTCGAGGTTCTTCGCCTCGTCGGTCTCGACCGGCACGGCATCGGCCGGCGTGTCGAGCAGGTGGGCGATGTCGGTGCCCCAGGTGGTGAACCCGAGCAGCGGATACGTCACGTCGACACCCATGCCGCCGTGGAGGTGATGGCAGGTGCGGAAGGCGTACGGCGCCACCTGGCTGGCCCAGTAGGCGGCGACCTTCAGGTCCGTGCCCGGCGCGCGGCCGTGCGCGACGGCAGCGACCACGTTGTCCGCGGCGAGGTCCAGCGTGCGGGAGGTGACGTAGACGTCGGCCATCTGCAGCGCGACCGCCTGGAACTCAGCCAGGGCCCGGCCGAACTGCTGCCGGTTGCTCACGTACGCCGCGGTCAGGTCGCGCGCACCGGCGAGCACACCCGCCGCGCTCACCGCGAGCCCGGCGGTGGCCAGGCCGGTCAGCGCCGCGAAGGCCCCCGCGCCGAGCGGCTCCGCGGGAGCGTCCTCGAGGACCACGGTGTGCTGGGGCGCCTCGCCCGAGGTGCTGGCGGCGGCCAGCGTGACGCCCGGTCCGCTCGGGTCGACCAGCACCACGACCGGTGCCCCGGAGTCGGCCGCGGTCGCGGTCACCAGGAGGCGCGCGCTCTCGGCCGCGTAGGTGACCCCGGTCTTGCTTCCGCTCACGGTGCCGTCGCGGTAGGTCGCGGCCGGCGTCTCGGGTCGTCCTGGCTCCAGCCACGCCGGGGTCAGCAGCATCTCGCCACTCGCCACGCCGGGCAGGATCGCCTCCTGCTGCTCCGAGGTCCCGTGCCCGGCAAGAGTCAGCGCGCCGACGGCGAGCGTCTCCCACACCGGCACGCGGACCGCGTGGCGACCCGCCTCCCGCAGCAGCACCGCGATCTCGGTCAGGCCGAACCCCTCGCCGCCCTGGGCTTCCGGCACGGGCAGTGCGGTCAGGCCGGCGCTCGCCCAGGCCGACCAGTCACCCCGGTCGGACTCGCGGGCAAGGACCTCGGCCACCACGCTGCGTACGGCATCGAGCGTCTCGTCTCCCATGCCGAAACTGTAACGCGTTCTAGTTTTCCCCGCTACTAGGAGGATGCCACTCCGGCGAGACCCATCGCCTCGGAATGGAAGCTGAACCGGGCCACCTCGCCCACCCAGGGCCGGAAGTCACCGACCCGCAGACGGCCGTCCGCCGGCCCGCCCTCCTCGTCAGGGGAGCCCGGCGGCTGGACCACGTCACGGATCCGGCGCCACCCGACGCAGACGTCGCAGCGACCGGTGCCGGCCTGCCGGCGGCGGGAGTGCGGGCCGCTCGGGTCATGCAGGTGTCTGCTCTGCAGGTCGTCGACCAGGGCGTCCAGGGTGTGCTCCGGAGCGTCGACCGACAGCATCTCGGCCAGGAGCTCCGAGCCCTGCCGCGGCGCGCCCACCAGCACGGCGAGGAGTGTCGCGGCGGCGCGCCGTGCGGCGTGTACGTCGTCGCCGAGGATGCCCTCTTCCTCCTCCATGCCGAGCCCGGAGGTCAGCCTCAGCAGCTGGTAGAGGTTGAGGAAACGCTTCACGGCCCGCGGCGTCTCCTGGGCGGCCGCGAGCGGACGGAGGTAGTCCCACTCCCGCGGCGTCACCGTCAGCTGCAGGGCCGGGCGCCGCTGGTCCAGGTGCTCGGGCGCCGACGGCGGAGCCATCACCCCCGCGCCGACCGCGGCCTCGGGATCGGGTTCCTCGATCCGGGGGTCGTCCAGGTCGTGGCTGCGCACCAGGCGGCTGAAGTACTCCTCGGCGTTGGAGGCGTTCATCGGCCGCAGGGCGTACGGGATCTGGATGATCTTGTCGAGGAAGTCCAGCGGGTCGCCGATCTCGTCCCGCAGCCGCCCGCTCACCTCGGAGGCGTCCGGGTCGCCCGGTCGCGTCGGGTCGAGCTCGCGCAGCGACCGCCGCAGCCAGCGCGGGTCGACGCTGACCACGGCGACGAAGAGACGCGTCGCCTGGAGCAGGTTGAGGGTGTGCAGGACCTCGACGACCCGCTCCGGGCGGCACCGGTCGAGGTCGTCGACATGGAGCACGATCCGGCGGATCCGGAGGTCGTCGGCGGCCACCTGGGTGCCGAGCGTGCCGTCCCGGCCCAGACCGTACGCCTCGGCCAGCTCCTCGAACTGGGTCTGGAGCACCCCGACAACTCCGCGTTGGACGTCCCGCTCGGCGGCTCGCTCCGGATCGCTGAGGATCGTCTCCAGATCGGCCACCGCCGCCGTGGTCGGGCGCGCCTCGGTCCGCTTCAGCCGTTCGTCGATGCGACCGATCTCGGCATCGACACCCGCCGCCACGAAGCCCACCAGCCAGGACGCGCCGGAGCGCACCTTCCGGTGAATGGCCGCGGCCTTCGGCACACCTTCCAGGATCGTCGCCCACACCGTGGAGAGGACGAGCAGCGCGGGCGCCGAGCGCAGCACGACGTCCGCCCACGCGCGCATCCTGGCGCCGACGTCGAGCCCCCAGGCCTCCCAGCCGAGCACGGCCGCGAGCGCGACGAGGAACGACGCCGCGCTGAGCATCACCAGGATGCGCATCACCTTGTGGTTGCGGCCGAGGACGAGGTCGGGCAGCGTACGCAGCGCGATCAGCGCCGCGCGCGGACGCTGCACGACCGAGTTGGTCCGCAGCGCGTCCTGGGTGCGCTCGAGGCGGCTCCGCGTCGCCGTCAGCGCCTTGCGCTCCTCGACCTGCTCACGCCAGGAGGTCTCGGTCGACCCGCTCTCGGCGACGCGGCGCTCCAGGTAGCGGGTCAGCGACTCGAAGATCGCCCGGGACATCCCGACCATGACGTGGGTGTCGCTGTAGTGCCAGGGGTTGAACTCCACCACGTCGACGCTGGTGTGGAAGGTGGCCGGGTCTTCGGCCGGAAGCTCCACCTCGACCTTGTGCTTGAGCAGCCGCATGAAGGTCGACTTGCCGCCGCCCCAGGGCGCCAGCAGGGCGATCGCCAGCGGTGGCTGGGTCGACCTGGCCGCGATCATCCGGCCGAGCGCGTCGACGTCGCTGTCGACGCCGAGCAGGTCGGCCATGGCGGGCCCGTCCTCGAGCGGCACCGCGTGGCGGTGCGCGGAGGGCCGCAGCCGCGGGCGGCGTACGGGCATCCTGTCGGCCCCGACGTCGCGGCGCGCCTTCTGCGCCCATTCGAGCAAGCGCCGGGCGTGGTCGCTGTAGCGGCTGTGCGCGCCGAACCGCTCCGAGCGCTCGAGGCTGTCGACGTTCTCCTGGTAGAGCGCGATCGCCTCGTCGAACTTGTGGATGTCGGCGTACGCGTTGGCCAGGTCCTGGCGTGCCCGGACCTGGTCGATCATCCGATGCGTGCCGTCGGCGAGCACGGCCCTGAGGTGGTCGTCGTAGACCCGGACCTGGCTGGTCGGGTCCTCGAGGAGGAGTCGGTAGGCCCGGGACAGCTCGGCCCGCGCGCTCCGCGCCTGCCAGCTCGGCGCCCCGTGGGCGGCCACCGCCTCGTCGAGATGCTCGACGAACACCTGCGCGCACCGCTCCGCCCGGAACTGCCTCCCGTTGGTCTCCGCGTCGCCGAGCTCGCCACGTGGCGCCAGCAGCGTCGCCCGGGCGAGCGCCCACCGGGCGTCGCGCGCGTCCTGATGGTAGGGCCCGACCTGCTCCTTGGTACGCCGCAGGATCGCGCGCAACGAGGCGACGCCGCCGTCGGCGCTGTGCCCGTGGCTCTCCCGTTCGACCGTAGGCGCGTCGTTCGGTGCTGCGGCTGCGCCGTCGTGTGGCACGTGAGCTCCTGGGTCCTCGAGATCGGCGACAGCAACCTAGCGTCCCGAGCGCCACCCGTCAGGTGAAATGCGCCGGCCTAGCGCGGCAGCCCCAGGATCTGCTCGGCGGCCACGTTCCGAAGCACCTGGGTGGTGCCTCCGGCGATGGAGAGACAGCGGGTCAGCTGGGACTGGTGCAGGTCCTCGCGCACCTGCGGGTCGTCGGTGAGCGCCAGCGGCCCGAGCAGGTCCACGACGAGCTCGGAGGCGTCCTGGCGGTTGCGCACCGTGAGCAGCTTCGCGACCGAGGACTCCGCACCGGGTCCACGGCCGGCGAGCGCCTTGAGCGTGGAACGGACCCCGAGCAGCGCGCAGACCGTGGAGAGCGCGACCGCATGGCCGACCCGGGCGAGCTCGGCCTCACCCCGGACGTCGGCGAGCGCGACCGCCCGCTCGACGCTGCCGCCGAGGTTGGTCGAGGCCATCGCGACGCGCTCGTTGGCCAGCGTCGTACGCGCCAGCCGCCAGCCGCCGTCAACCTCCCCGACGACGAGCTCGTCGGGCACGAACAAGGCGTCGAGGAAGACCTCGTTGAAGAGTGCGTCCCCGGTCAGCTCGCGCAGCGGGCGGACGTCGATCCCCTCGCTGCGCATGTCCACGAGGAAGTAGGTGATGCCCTTGTGCTTGGGGACGTCGGGGTTCGTACGCGCCAGGCAGATCGCCCAGTCGGCCTCGGCCGCGAGCGAGGTCCACACCTTCTGGCCGGTCAGCCGCCAGCCGCCCTCGACCCGCTCGGCCCGGGTCGCCAGCGAGGCCAGGTCGGAGCCCGCGCCCGGCTCGCTGAACAGCTGGCACCAGACGATCTCCCCACGCAGCGAGGCGTCGACGAACCGCTCGCGCTGGGCGTCGGTGCCGTGCTTGAGGATGGTCGGCACCGCCCACCCGGCGATCTTGATGTCGGGGCGGGCCACGCCCGCCGCGTCGAGCTCCTCGTCGATGACGAGCTGCTCGACGGGACCGGCACCGAGGCCGTACGGAGCCGGCCAGTGCGGCGCCAGGTAGGCCGCGTCGACGAGCGCATCGCGGCGCTCGGCCTCCGGACGTGCGGCGATCGCGGCGACCGTCTCGCGCACCCGGGGACGTACGTCCTCGTCCTTGCCGTCGAGGTCGACCCGGACCGAGCGGCGGGTCCCGGCCACGGCGTGCCCGGCCAGCGCGACCGCGTGCGCGTCGCCGCCGCCGAGGAGGCTGCGCAGGGCGACCGCGCGGCGCAGGTAGAGGTGGGCGTCGTGCTCGAAGGTGAAGCCGATCCCGCCGAGCACCTGGATGCAGTCCTGGGCCGCCTGCACCGCGCCGTCGAGCGCGGTGGCGCCGGCGACCTCGGCCGCGAAGGCCCACTGGCCGGTGTCTGCTCCCGCCGACAGCGCCGTCTCGGCCGAGGCGGCCGCGTCCCACGCGGTCGCGGCCACCGCCTCGGCGGTCTCCAGCATCTGCGCACAGAGGTGCTTGATCGCCTGGAACGACCCGATCGGTGCGCCGAACTGCTCGCGCACCTTGGCGTACTCCACGGCCGTGGTCAGGCACCACTGCGCGATCCCGGAGGCCTCCGCCGCCGCGAGGGTGAGGGCCGTACGCCGCACCGTCTCGCCGCGCAGCCCCGGGATCTCGATCACCTCGCCGGCGTCGATGTCGACCCGCACCTCGGCGACCCGCCTGGTCAGATCGGGGCCCGCGTGGGGACGTACGTCCGCCTGCTCCGCCGCGAGGAGGAACCAGCGCTCCTCACCGTCTCCGCTCCAGGCACCGAGGAGCAGGTGGGCGGCTCCCCCGCCGTCGTAGACGACGGGGACGGTGCCGACGAGACGCTCGCCGTGTTCGAGGACGGGGTCGAGCGCGATCCCGCACCCGCCGGCGGTGACGGTCGCGACCAGGTCGCCGAGACCGGCCGCGCCCGCGAGAAACGCCGCGACCGTGCTGCCGAGGAGCGGACCCGGGAGCAGCTCGTGCGCGCAGGCCTCGAGCGCGACCGCCGCATCCAGGAGGGTGCCGCCACCGCCGTTCGGCTCGGGCGCCGCGATGCCGGCGACGCCGTACTCCTCGACACCTCGCCACACCTCGTCGAAACGCGCGGAGGCGGTGCCCTCGGCGGCCCGGGCCAGGGCGATGCCGCCCAGCCCCTTCGCCCAGTCGCGCAGGCTCTCGCTGAGGGCTTGGTGTTCGTCGGTGATGCCGATCGGCACAGCGACCTCCTATTGTTTCGGGAGCCTTCGTCCGGAATAGAGACTGATGTAGAACGTGTTACAAGTCTAGACTCACGAAGGAACGTGTTTCATTCTCGGGCGCTGTTGCGGTTAGCCTGAGAACCACAGATCGAGATCCGGTCATAGTCCTAGGGGGACACCAGTGACGTCCGTCAGCGCGGAGCCACGCGACACCGATGGCAACACTCCGGCCGCCGCACCCACCGGCGGGTCCGCGGCCCAGCGAGAGCGCCGCCGGCGCATCCTCGACGCCACGATCACGCTCGCGGCCGAGGGCGGCTTCGACGCCGTGCAGATGCGCGCCGTCGCCGAGCAGGCCGAGGTCGCGCTCGGCACCCTCTACCGCTACTTCCCCTCGAAGATCCACCTGCTGGTCTCCGCGCTGGCGCGCGAGTTCACCAAGGACGTCGAGCGCTCGGCCGTCCGCGCGACCCCGGGCGACACGGCGCACGAGCGGATCATGTACGTCCTCAACCGCCGCACCCGCGCCCTGCAGAAGCAGCCCAAGCTCACCGAGGCCCTGGTCCGCGCCTTCATGTTCGCCGACCAGTCGGTGACCGGCGAGATCCACGAGGTCGGCACCAGCCTGACCACGGTCATCGCCCGCGCCATGCACGGCACCCCCGACCACGGCGAGGTCACCGAGGAGGAGGCCGCCATCATCCGGATCATCTCCGACGTATGGCTCTCCGCGCTCATCTCCTGGGTCACCGGCCGGATGGACACCGAGGACGTCGAGAAGTCGATCGACGTCGCCGTACGCCTGCTGCTGCGCTGACCCCAGAGCTCACCGGCACCGCGTCCGGTCGTCCTCCGGCACCGCCCAGTCCTCCGGCCTCATCGCCCGCTTGCAGCTCACGCTCCAAGTGAGCTCATAAGGGTGTCCCTCGGCCTTGCCGGTGATCCCGAACTCGCGGCCGCCAGGAGCCTTGATCGTCATCAGCTCGCGCTTGCCATGGTCGACGTAGTCGACCTCGAGCACCCAGCGGCAGGTCGGCCCGGAGCTGGTCGCCGTGATCGGGATGACCACCGTCTCGCCCTTGGAGAGGGTCACCGTCTTGCTGGCGAAGTAGGGCGAACCGTCGTCCTCCGAGGTCAGTGTCGGCGCCGGCGCGCCCAGGTCCGTCCGCAGCAGGATCTTGTTTCCCCCTCCACCCTGGGGAACGTCCTCCACGAGGGTGCCCTTGCGCAGCATCGACGTGCACGGTCCGGAGCGCTTCGGCCGCAGATCGGTGATCACCACGTCCTCGCTGTGCCGGCCGACCAGGGTGACCTCCCAGGTCACGTTTTCCACGGCGTACCACTCGTGCTCCGCCTGCCAGTCAGGATCGTTGACCGTCTCGAACGCATGCTGCTTGCTCTTGAACGGTGCCGCGCCCGCACCGTCCGGGATCAGCACCGGCCCGCTCGCCGCCTGTCTGCGTACGTCCACCAGCTGGATGCCCTGGCCCGGATCGCTCCAGCCTTCGGGCAGCAGCCCGGTGAAGAGATTCTGCAGGCCGGAGCCGAACGTCGCTCCCAGCGAGACCAGGACCACGCCGACCACCCAGGCGGTCGGCTTCTTCAGCAGCGACACCGCCCATGGCAGCGGACCCCGGCGGCGCACGTCGCCGGCCGGTGCCGGCGCCTCCGCCGCGGCCTCCTTCGCGACCTCTTTCGAGGACTCCTTGGCGGCCTTCTCGGGCCCCTTGGGCCTCTGCCTGGTCATCGGTCCATGCTCCCCTCGGGTACGGGCTCAGCGGCCTCCGGCTCGGTCTCGGATCCGCCGGACAGCCGAAGCGCGAGCGCGACGGCGACCCCGGTCGCCCAGCCGAAGAAGGCAGCGAAGCGCAGCGCGTCGGCGACGTTGTCGAACGCCCGGATATAGGCCGGCGGGTTGTAGGCGGGCGGGGCGAGCTCGGGAACCGGGAACACGGCTCCTTCGACCAGCCCCACGACCACGGCGAGCACCGCGACCATGCCCCAGCACCCTATGACCACGCCGAGCACGCTCGGCGCCGCACCGCGCTGCCAGCGAGCCACCACCAGACGGATGGCGAGCCAGATGAGTGCCACCAGGAGGACTGAGCTCAGCGTGCGCGGCAGCCAGATCAACGTGTCGAAGGTGCCACCGAGCGAGTAGGGGTCATCGGGCGGCGCCAGGCTGGCGTGGGCGAACCAGACCGCGTGCACCCAGCCCTGGCGCGCATCGGCGGCGGCATCGGTGTAGACGTCGGGACCGTAGTCCCACACGAAGCCACCGACGAGCGCGAGAGCCAGGGTCGGGAGCGCACCCCAGGTCGCGACCCGCACGGCACGCACCCGTCCCTGCGCAGGGTTCAGCCTCGGCACCGTCGCCGAGGCAGGCGGGTCCTCGCGTTCGGCCTGTTCCGAGACGGCGGCCGCGAGCTGGACCAAGGTCACCACGTACGCCGCCACCACGCCGCCGACCACTCCGAGGCTCAGGGCCAGCCAGATCCCGTCGTCAGGACGCGACCACGCCATCGCCGACAGCTGCGCGGCTCCGTAGGGAGAGGCCACGGCGGCCTCGACGATGACGAAGAGGTTCGTGAGTCCGCCGGCGAGGAAGGACGCGCCCAGCACCCGGCCGGCGACGGCGTAGGCGCCGTCACCTCCGGTTCGGAGGCTCGCATAGACCGACCCGGCGAGGAGGACGACGAAGACCAGCGCCGGCCACGCGGACTCGGGCGCCGCGGCGTACTCGTACCTGACCACCGATCCCCAGAGGAACGACAGACCGTCGAGCACCCGGGCCAGGAACGCCCCGAACCATGCGTGCCCGCGCGCCTGCCAGAGCGAGGACACGTTGCCGGTGTCGATCGGCACCGCCAACGCGAACGAGTAGAACCAGCAGAAGATCGCGACCACGGCCATGGTGGCGAACGCACTGCGTCGTCGAGACAAGTTCTGTTGGCTTTCGGTTCGTCCCCGGTGACTGAAAAACTTCGCGTCGCAGTATGCCGGAGACAAGCCTCCCGTGTGGCCGACTCACCCATGCCGGGGCGGCCGACCTCCGGCCCGTCAGCCGCCGAAGGCGTGGGTGGCGGTGGCACCGCCGTCGATGGCGATCTCGGCGCCGGTGACGAAGCTCGACTCGTCGGAGGCGAGGTAGACGTAGAGCGGGGCGATGTCCGCGGGGTGGCCGACCCGCTTGAGGGCGACCTTCGAGGCGCCGAACTCCATGGCGGCGTCGTCGGCGCCGACACCGCGGGTCATGGAGGTGTCGATCATGCCCGGGTGGACGGAGTTGACCCGGATGCCGCTGGGGCCCAGCTCGAGGGCGGCGGCCTTGGTCATGCCGCGGATGGCGAACTTGGTCGAGGTGTAACCGGCCACGAACGCCATCCCCGCCAGCCCCTCGATCGAGGAGGCGTTGATGATCGAGCCGCCGCCGTTCTCCTTCATCGTCGTGATCACCGAGCGCATCCCGAGGAAGCAGCCGAGGGTGTTGACCCGCCACAGCAGCTCGAACTCCTCGACCGGCTGGGTGAGGATCTCGCCGAAGCGGAGGATGCCGGCGTTGTTGGCGAGGACGTTGACCGGACCGTACGCAGCGGCGGTCTCGGCCACGAGCGCCGTCCAGGACTCCTCCGAGCTCACGTCGTGGTGCACGAAGAGCGCCGAGTCCCCCAACTCCTCGGCGAGCAGCTTGCCGGGCTCGTCGGCCACGTCGGCGATGACGACCTCGGCCCCCTCGGCGACGAAGGCGCGCGCGATCGCTGCCCCCTGGCCCTGCGCGCCGCCGGTGACGATCGCGATCTTGCCCTCGAGACGTGCCATCACTGCTCCTTGTCGTCCGTCAGCGTGAGCTGCATGATCGAGTCGGCCGAGAACCCGGCCGCGGGGTCGCGGTCGGCGAACCAGCCGCCGACCTGCTTGTCGAGCGAGTCCAGGTCCCAGGCTGCGTTGTCGAAGCGCTCGGCCACGGTCGGCGGCGCCAGGACGGCGATCATCCCGCCGTAGACGACGAAGACCTGCCCGGTGATCGCGGCGGCGGCCGGCGAGGCGAGGTAGGTGACGAGCGGAGCCACGTGCTCGGGCCCGTAGGAGTCCCCCGAGAGCACGCCCTCGGTCATCGCGGTCGCCGCGCGCGGGCAGATCGCGTTGGCACGTACGCCGGACCGACCCATCGAGCGGGCCGTCGACATCGTCAGTGCAGTGATCCCCGCCTTTGCGGCACCGTAGTTGGCCTGTCCGGGAGGGCCGGAGAGAAACGCCTCCGAGGAGGTGTTCACCACCGCGGCGTCGACCGGCGCGCCCGTCGCCTTCGCGACCGACCGCCAGTGGGCCGAGGCGTTGCGGGTCAGCAGGAAGTGGCCGCGGAGGTGGACGCGTACGACGAGGTCGAACTCCTCGTCGGACATGTTGAAGAGCATCTTGTCGCGGGTGATGCCCGCGTTGTTGACCACGATGTCGAGGCCACCCAAGCCGTCGACGGCAGCGGCCATCATCGCGTCGGCGGTGGCACGCTCGCTCACGTCGCCGGCCGCGATCACCGCCTCGCCACCGAACCCACGGATCTCCTCGGCGGCCTCCTCGGCGGCGCCGGGCAGGTCGTTGAGCACCACCCGCGCGCCGGCGCGGGCCAGGGCGACCGCCTCGGCGCGCCCGAGCCCGGCTCCGGCGCCGGTGACGATCGCGATCTTGCCTGTCAGATCAACGCTCACGTGGTGCTACTCCTCGATCCTCAGGGCTGCCTTGGGGCAGCCGGCCACGGCCTGCTCGACGCGGTCGCGGTTCTCGTCGGTCACCGTCGGGTCCTCGACCTGCAGGTAGTCGTCGTCGTCGATCTCGAACACGTCGGGTGCGAATGCCTCGCACATCCCGTTGGACTCGCACAGGTCGAAGTCCACGATCACCTTTGCCATGTCCGTCTCCTCAGTCCTTCGTCATCATCGAACTCAGCCTTGACCGGGCAGCGCGCCCAGCTTGCGATGGTCCCAGCTTGCGACCTTGTCGGGCTCGATGACGATGCCGACGCGCTTGTGGGCCTGCTTCGACACCAGCTCCTCGCCGAGCTCGCCGAGGTCCGCGCCGCCGGCCATGCGGGTCATCACCCGCGACCCGATGCCCTTGATCTCGTCGTAGTCCTCGACGAGCCGCGCCTTGCCGGTGATGCTCACTCCGCGCAGCTCGAAGTAGTCGACGCCGTCCTCGACCAGGCAGGTGACCCGTGGGTCTCGGCGCAGGTTGCGGACCTTCTGCGAGGACCCGTAGGTCCAGAAGACGATCTTGCCCTCGTCGAGCACGTAGAACAGCGTGGTCAGGTGCGGAGCGCCGTCGGGGCCGACGGTCGCGACCTGCACCTTCATCTGCGAGGCGAGGAACTCCTCGATCTCCGCCTCGGTCAGCTGTACGGACTGGCGTGAGCCGGCCATGTGCCCTCCTCGAGCAAGTGAAACTAGAACACGTTCTACCATATCAGGGACAACGACGCCCCTCGAAGGGACCTCATGCTGAGACCAGACCCATCGTCTCGGGCCCCGCTCCGGCTAGGAGGCGGCCTTCATCTCGGAGATCAGCCAGCCGCCGTCGCCCTTGACCAGCGTCAGCACCTCCCAGGTCGGGCTGACCACGGTGTTCTTCGTCTTCGGCGCGGTCGCGCTCTGGTTGACGAAGAGCAGCACCTTCGCGGACTCCTCGGTGGCGGAGATGATGGAGGCGGCGCAGTCCTCGTCGACGCAGGCCTTGCCCTCCTCGGCGGCCTTCGCCCCCTCCTCGGAGAGCGGCGCCACCTCGGCGTCGACCTTGATCCCGAGGTCGGCCTGCTCCTTGCGCTTATCCTCGCCGGGCAGCGTCTTGTCGTACTCCTTCTGCATCGCCGGCGTCATCAGCTTCTTCGCCGCCGCGATGTCCTTCTCCGCGCTGGCGGCCTGGTAGGACATCACCGTCTGGGCCAGCCCGACCGAGTGCTCCATGATCGCCGCCCGCGACCCGGCCGCGGTCAGCTCGCCGCCCGGCGCCACGTCGTCGTTCGAGGCCATGTCGACAGCCAGCCAGAGCAGACCGCCGGCCACCAGGACGAGTACGCCGAGAACGGCCGTCAGCACCCGGCTGCCGTCGCCCAGCCACCGCTCGGCGAACCCGGCACGCTCCCCGGATTCACCCTCACCCTCAACCTCAGCCTGAGGCTCTGCTTCGGTCTCCGCGTCGTCCGGAGCGGCCACCTCGTCACGTACGTCCTGGGGTTCCTGCTCCTCGGCCGGCGGCAGCAGGTCGGACCCGCAGTAGCGGCACTTGATCGCGGCGGCCTTGATCGTCTCCGCACAGAAGGGGCACTCCTTCTGGCCGGTGGAGACCGATCCGTTCGCTCGTACGCCTGTCATCAGTTGACTCCTGCCAGGTCGGACATGCGCCATCCGTCCTTCGTCTTCGCCAGCGACACCTTGAACCGGTACTTCGAGCACCGGGCACCGTCGTAGGGGCAGGTGTCGCTCTTCTTCAGCTCGGCGGTCTGGCTGCTGGTCACGACCGAGTCGACGGCGACCAGCACGACCGCTCTCTTCGACCCGATCGCCCGGATGCCGACCTGCTTGACCTTGCCCTTGGAGATGGTCTGGGCGGGGATCGCGGCCTGCCGGATCTGCTCGGCGATGGCGGTGTACTCCTTGCCGAAGGTGCCGGTCGAGATCTCCTTGACCGCCTGGATCCGCGGGTCCATGTCGCGGTAGTCGACATCGAGGAAGGCGATCACGCCGTCCTCGGCCACCGCCTTCACCTCGTCGTAGTCGGCGGCCGCGGCCTCGGCCGGCGTCGTCCAGGGCAGCACCCGGGCGCCGCCGATGAAGACGGCCGCCGCCAGCACGACCAGGATCACCAGGACCGCCGCGAGCACGGTGTTGACCCGGCCCAGTCTGGCGAGCGAGAGCTTCACCTCGAGGGGGTTGTCAGAACTCATGCGGACTCACTCCTCTCCCAGGATCATCGATCGCCAGGAGTCGTCGGACAGGGCGGAGACGAGGCCTCCGTCATCGGTCGGGGTGGACATCGTGACCGTCTTTCCGTCGGGGAGCTGGGTGCGCCCGGTCTTCGGGTCGTAGGTCGTCACGTACTTTCCGACGCCTTCGGGCTTCGGCACCATGTTGACGCCGCGCTGCATGATCGGGTTGTCGCCCTGGTAGCCGGGCTGGGCGCGCTCGTCGGTGCACTTGGCCGGGTAGAGCGGCTGGTCCTCCATCACGGTGCCGGGGATCCACTGGTCGGCGGGCTTGTAGCCCTCCTGGCACGGCGGTGTGGTGTAGACGTAGCCCATCGACAGGTGACCGTAGCCGTCACCGGGCGAGCCGGTAAACCCTGTCGCGACGACACGCGGGAAGGTCACCAGGGTCTGCTCGATCGCGGGCAGCCGCGCGGTGAGCACCTCGTTGACGGTGCTGAGGTTGGCCAGGAAGACCGGCAGCAGCGGCTGCAGCCCGTCGAGCAGCGACTGCACCTGGACGGCTGTCGCCTCGCCGCCCTGCAGGATCTCGCGCAGCTCCGGGTCGCGCTTGTCGAGCGTGGCGGTGACCTCCTCGAGCCCCTTGGCGAACTCGCGGATGTCGCCGCTGTGCTCCTTCTGCGTCTGGAGCACGGTCTGGCTGGTGTTGAGGAGACGGATCGTCTCGCGTCGGTGGGCCGAGGCCTCGTCGACGAGCGTGGAGCCCGAGTCGAGCAACGTACGCAGGTTCTCGGCGTTGCCGCGGAACAGCGTGCCGAGCTCGGCCACCACGGTGCTCAGGTCCTGGCCGTTGATCGAGGTGGTGAAGCTGTTGAGCTCGGTGAGCAGCTCGTCGGTGGTGCCGGGCATCGACTCGGGCCCGGCGGTCACCACGTCGCCCTCGGCGAGGTAGGGCCCGGAGGCGGAGTCGGGGATGAAGTTGATGTACTGCTCCCCCACCGCCGAGAGGTTGTGGACCTCCACCTTGGCGTCCCTGGGGACCTCCGTGCCGGGATCGAGCTGCAGCCCGGCGCGTACGCCCTCGTCGGTGACGGTCATCGAGGCCACCCGGCCGATGCTGATGCCGCGGTAGTTGACCTCGCTGCCCACGTAGAGCCCGCCAGAGGCCGGCAGGTCGATCGAGACGTCGACGTGGCGGCCCAGGACCCGGTCGACGACGCCGAGGTAGGCGGCCGAGACGTAGAAGATGCCGACCGCGGCGAGCACCAGGAAGATCACCAGCTTGTTGCGTACGCTCCGGGTCATCAGCTGCCGCCTCCCAGCAGTCCGAGGAGGCCAGCCAGGCCTCCGGTGGTCGGCTCGGCCGTCGGCGACTCGGCGTCCGTGGGTGCGGAGAGCCCCTCGGCGATCTCCGGGACCAGGTCGTTGAGCCCGGGCGTCTTGGTCGAGGCCGAGCTCTTGGGCAGCAGGTCGGAGATGTCGGGCAGCTTCGGCGTCTTCTCGCCGGGCTTGGCCGCGGTGTCCTCCTTGCCGACCACGGAGCACGTGATCTGCATGTTGGTCAGGTCGCACAGCGCCTTGGCCAGCGGCTGGATCGCCTCGCACCCCTTGGAGTAGGACAGGCAGATCTGGAAGACCTGCGGCAGCAGGCCCGGCGACTCGCCGTTGGTGAGGCTGCCGACCAGCTTGCCGAGGTCGAGGTCCATGTGGAACAGCGCGTTGGAGTAGTCGCCCATCGCCAGTCCTGAGGCGTTCTCGGGGAACGGGAAGCTGGCCGCCATCATCAGGCCGCGCGGCAGCGAGTCACCGGCATCGGCGAGCTCGCGCAGAGTCGGCGCCAGCTCCTCGAGCGCGGTGGTCAGGTTGGCGCCGCTCTGGTTGATCACCCGGGTCGCGACCACGCCGAGCCGGTCCAGCGCCTTCATCATCTTCAACAGATCGGCGTGCTGCTGGCGGAGCACCTCGAGGGCCGGCCCGAAGGAGTCGATGGCCGCCTCGATCGACGTGGACTCCTTGTTGAGGGTGCGGGTCAGCCGGTCGACCTGCTCCATCGCCCTGATGATCGAGCCCTTCTGCTGGTTGAGCGAGGCGACCGTGGTCTCCAGGTTGCCCAGCAGCGCCCGCATGTCGCCGGTGCGCCCGTCCATCATGGTGTTGAGCTCGTCGCTGATCGTCTTCAGCTGACCGACGCCACCGCCGGCCAGCAGGAAGGAGAGCGCGCCGAGCACCTCCTCGACCTCGGGGTTGCGGTTGGTGCGGTCGAGCCCGATGGTCGCGCCGTCGCCGAGCTTGCCGGCGCTGGCGACGGTGGACCCCTCGGGTGCCACCAGGGCGATGTACTTCTCCCCCAGCAGGCTGGTCTGGCGTACGTTGGCCAGCGCGTCGGCAGGGAGCTCGATGTTCTTCCGGATGGTCATGGTGACCTTGGCGTACCAGCCCTCGCGCTCGACCTTGTCGACCTGGCCGACCGGCACGTCGTTGGCCATCACCTTGGTGCGCGGCACCACGTCGACGACGTCGTTGAACTCCGCGGTCACCACGTAGCCGTCGCCCTCGCCGACCTCCTTGCCGGGAAGCGGCAGGTCATAGGCCTGTACGCCGCACCCGCTCGCGACGGCGAGGACGCCGAGGATCGCCGCGGCCACCCAAGCGCGCCTCATCTCTTGCCTCCCGACATCAGTTCCTGGAGCGAGCCGGTGAGCTCGGTGATGCCGCCCTGGGTGACGACCTCGGGCTCGACCTCGGGCTGCTCGGCCTGGGTGCCGGTGTCGAGCGGCAGCCCGGTCTCGGTATCGCGGTCGGTGGGGGCGCTGCCCTCGGTGAGCGCCTGGCCCGCCGGGGCGGTCGACCCGGTCGGCAGCAGCGCCTTGAACAGCGCGCAGATCTCCTTGGCGCCCGGGATCTGGTCGTTCTCGACGACCATGCAGAGGATGTTGGACAGGTCCGAGCCGATCGGTCCGACCTGCAGGCGGAAGCCGACCGAGCCGGACCTCGCGTCGAAGGACTCGGCCAGGTTGCCGATGCCCAGCGGGGCCAGGTCGAGGACGGTGCCGAGGGTCTCCTTCTCCTTGGCCAGGATGTTGAGCGTCTTGTTGAGCTCCTTAACGTCGCCGACCAGGGCGTCTCGGTTGTTCTCCACGAAGGACTTGGTCACCTTGACCGCCTGCGCAATCGCGACGAGCGCCTGGTCGAGCTCGTCGCTCTCCCCGGCCAGCTGGGTGGAGACGGTCGAGAGGTCGGTCAGGAACTTCTCGGTCGTGTCGTCGTTCCTCGCCAGCGTCCTGGTGACCTCGGAGAGCTGGGAGAGAGTGCTGAAGAGCTGCTCGGAGTTGCCGCCGAGCACCTGGGCCGCCTCCGACATGTCGGCGATCGCCTGGTTGCCGATCTTGCCGTTGCCCTCCAGGGCGTCGGCTCCCTCCCGTAGCACGTCGCTGAGCGCGCCGTTCTTGTTGGCGCCGTTGGGCCCCAGCGCCGTGGTCAGCTCGGAGAGGCTGGCATAGATGCGGTCGAGCTCGACCGGGACCGCGGTGCGCTCGATCGGGATCTCTCCGCCGTCGGCCAGGGCCGGCCCGCCGGTGTAGGCCGGCGTCAGCTGGACGAACCGGTCCGCGACCAGCGTCGGGGTGACGATCGCCGCCTTCACGTCCTTCGGCAGCTTGTAGTCGCTCTCGTACTCGATCACCGCGTCCACGTGGTCGCCCTTCGGCTCCAGCGAGGCGACCTTGCCGATCTTGACGCCCATGACGACCACGTCGGAGCCCTCGTAGATGCTCACCGCCTGCGGGAAGCTGGCGGTCACCAGCTTGGTGTCGGGCGCGGCGACCTCGGAGACCAGCAGCAGCCCGCACATCAGCACCAGCGCGATCGGCAGCGCCGCCCACTTGGACCGCAGGCTCGGCCCAGAGGGCCGCTCGGTCCCGGCCACGGCGAACGGCACCTGCGTACGCCGCCGGCGCCGGCCGCGCGGCACTTCGGTCAGTCGTTCGATGATGTTGGTCATTGCACGATCCCTGGTCGTCGTCCGGGCACGAACTCACCGCTCACGATGCCGGTCAGGTTGGCGAGGTAGGCGTCGAACCAGGGGCCGGTGCCGATGATGTTGATCAGGATCGACGCGTACGGCCCGTAGTTCTGGATGGTCTTGGTCAGGTCCTCGTCGCGGGCGTTGAGGAACTTCAGCGCCTGCTCGAGCGCGTCCAGCGCGGGACCGATCTGCTTCTGGTTCTCCTTCACCAGGGCCTGCAGCTGCTCGGCCAGCGCGGTCGCGTTGACCAGCAGCTGGTGGATGGCCTGGCGGCGCTGGATCAGCTCGGCGAAGACCTGGTCGCCGTTCTCCATCACGCCGATGATGTCCTGCTTGCGCTCGTTGACGAGCTGCACGACCTTCTCGGCGTCCTGGAGCAGCGACTCCAGCTCGTCGCCGCGGGCGGCGATCGTCTGGGAGAGCGCCGCGATCCCCTGGAAGGCGCCCTGCACCTCGGGGCCGGCCTTGTCGAGGGTGCCCGACATGGTGGTCAGCGCCTTGGCGAGCTGCTGGGTGTCGATCGCCTCCGTGGTCTCGGCCAGGTCCCCGAACGTGCCGACGATGTCGCTGCCGGCGCTGGTGCGGGCCAGCGGGATCCTCGAGCCGGCGTCGAGCGTCCGGCCGCCCTGCGGGGTGATGTCGAGGTACTTCTCCCCCAGCAGGTTGAGCACCCCGATCTTCGCCTCGCTGCGGTGGCCGATCTCGGTGCCCTCGACCGAGAAGGAGACGACCACCTTGGCGCCGTCGATCTCGATGTCGCTGACCCGGCCGACCCGGATGCCGGCGATCTCCACCCGGTTGCCCACGTGCAGGCCGCTGGTGTCGGAGAACTCGGCCTGGTAGGTGGTTCCGGCGAACCAGGGCAGCTTGCGCAGGTTGAACGCCGCCGTCAGGGCCAGCGCAATCGCCACGATCGTGATCACGCCGGTGCGCTTGAGCTGGGTGTCGGAGTGGTGTGCCATCAGAGCTTGCACCTCTCCGCCCGGCTGTAGAAGGCCACGTTGTCGAGCTGCTTCTGGATCGCCTTCACGGCGGGCGAGTTGTCGAGCAGCTCACCGAGCGAGGGCAGCTTGATCGAGAAGTCGAGGTCGCAGAGGTAGTAGTTGTACCAGGAGCCGTAGCTGCCGATCCGGGCCTGCGACTCCAGCGTCTCCGGGAGCCGCTCGAGGGTCCGGTCGAGCAGCTTCTGGTTGCCCGGCTTGTTGAGGATGTCCACCACGCGCTTGAGCTGCTTGATGTCCTCCTTCAGGAACGGACGTACGTCGGTGAGCAGCCCGGCCAGCTCGTCGGTGAGGTCGCCGATCGAGGAGATCGAGTCGCCGATCGCCTCCTTGTCGCGCGCCAGGTCCTTCATCCAGCCGCTCAGCTGCTGGATCAGCTCGGCCAGCTCGGTGTGGTGCTCGTTGACGGTGCTGAGCGTCTTGGAGAGATTGGTGATCACGTCGCCGATCAGCTGGTCGCGCTCGGCCAGGGCGCTGGTCAGCTCGGCCGTCTCCGAGAGGAGGCTCGCGACCGTGCCGCCCTCCCCCTGCAGCACCCGGATCAGGTTGAGCGAGAGCTTGTTGACGTCCTTGGGCTGCAGCGCCTGGAAGAGCGGCTGGAAGCCGTTGAAGAGCTCGGTCAGGTCGAGCGCGGGCGTGGTGTTGGCCATCGCGATCGCCTGCCCCTCCCGCAACGGTGTCGCGTCGGCCTCCGGCTGCTGTCCGGCGTCCTGGGTCAGGGCGAGGTAGCGGTCGCCGACCAGGTTCAGGTAGCGCACCTGCGCGCCGCTGGCAGTCGTGAGCGGAACCGTCTTGTCGACCCGGAAGGTGACCATCGCGTGGTCACCGCCCTCGATCTCGACGGAGAGCACCTCGCCCACGGTGATGCCGGCGACGCGTACGTCGTCGCCCTCGCTCAGGCCCGAGGCGGTGGTGAACTCGGCGCGGTAGGGCACCCGGTCGCCGAACCCGACGTTGCCCATGATCGAGGCCAGGGTGCCGGTGACGAGGATCGAGATGACGGTGAAGATGGCCAGCTTGGTCCCGGCCACCGCGGTCTTCAGGTCGCGCTTGTTCACTGCAGACCCCCGTTGCCGGGTGCCCACGGGACGTCCTCGGTGCCGTTCTCCAGCTCCATCGGCCCGGCCGGCACCTTCGGGGTCGGCAGACCGTCGCACCAGGGCCCGTGACCGATCTCGCCCCACTCGGGGCGGTCGTCACGGCCGTACGCCGGCTTCTGGGTGCCGTCGAGGACCATCGTCTGGCGCACGCGGTTCTGCTGGAAGACGGTCGCCAGCAGCTCGGTGTAGTCGTCGAGGCCCCGCAGCAGGCAGGTGTACTCCGGGGAGTAGTCGGCGAGCAGCTTGAGCAGCGGCACGGCCAGCTCGGTCTCGTACCTGATCGCCTTCTCGTTCTCGGCGAGCAGGTTCTTCGAGGTGTCGGCGACGCCGGTGACCGAGGTGAGCAGGCCGCCGAGACGCTCGCGCTGGGCGGAGACGGTCTTGGCGGTCGTCGTGGTGTTCTCCAGGACCTTGACCAGGTCGGGGGCGGCCATCGAGTAGGTCTCGGCGACGTCGGCCATGTCCTCGAGATCGCGTTCGAGTGTGGGGAGGTGGACGTTCATCTCTTCGAGGTAGTCGTTGAGCTGGACGAGGGTCTCGCCGAGCTTCTCCCCGTTGCCGGAGAGCGCCGTGGCGAGGGCGTGCAGGGTGCTGTTGAGGTCCTGGGGGCGGATCGACTTCAGCAGCGGGAAGAGCCGCGCCAGGATCACGTCGAGCTCGACGCTGGTGCGGACGCGGTCGGCAGGGATCACGGTGCCGTCGCTGAGCGCGCCGGTCCGCTTCCCCTCGGGGTCGATGAACTCGACGTACTTCTGCCCGAACAGCGTCGTCGGCTTGATCGCGACGCTGACGTTGGCGGGGATCTGCTCGGCCTGCTCCGGCTCGAGGCCGAGCTCGATGACGGCCTTCTTGCCGTCCTGACGGATCTCGCGGACCTGGCCGACGATGACGCCGTGCATGCGTACGTCGCCGTAGCGGGGCAGCTGCAGACCGGCCCGGTCTGCCTCGACGCTTACCGTGGTGAACTGCACGAACGCCTTCTGGTAGATCGCCACGCAGAGCGCGATCATCAGCGCGAGGGTCACCGTGAAGGCGATCCCGGAGACGAAGAGCTTGGTGTGCTCGGCGCGGGTGTCGCGCTGGATTCCCATCAACATCTGTTCGCCACCACCCTCATCCCGTGATCCGGACGGTGGTCGTGGAGCCCCAGATCGCGAAGCTCAGGAAGAAGTCGGCGACGACGACGGTCACGATGGACGTACGGATCGCCTTGCCGACCGCGATGCCGACCCCGGCCGGGCCGCCGGAGGCGGTGTAGCCGTAGTAGCAGTGGATCAGGATGATCGCGACCGCCAGGATGATCAGCTTCAGGAAGCTGTAGAGGATGTCGATCGGCGGCAGGAACGCCAGGAAGTAGTGGTCGTACGTCCCGCCCGACTGCCCGTACATCAGCGTCGTGATCAGCCGCGGGCTGAGGTAGGAGGCGCACAGGGCGACGATGTAGAGCGGGATGACCGCCAGGAACCCCGCGATCATCCGGGTGGTGACCAGATAGGGCAGGCTCGGCACGCCCATCGCCTCGAGCGCGTCGATCTCCTCGCTGATGCGCATCGCGCCGAGGCGTGCGGTGTAGCCGCAGCCGACGGTCGCGGCGAGCGCGATCGAGGAGATCAGCGGGGCGACCTCGCGGGTGTTGAAGAAGGCCGAGATGAACGCGGAGAACTTCGCGACACCGATCTGGCTCAGGCTCGCGTAGCCCTGGATGCCGACCTCGGAGCCGGCGAAGAACGCCATGAAGGCGATCACGCCGACGGTGCCGGCGATCATCGTCAGCCCACCGGCGCCGAAGGCCACCTCGGCCAGGATGTTGAGCACCTCCCGCTTGTAGCGGCGGATGGTGCGGGGCGCCCAGGCCAGGGCCTTGGCGTAGAAGAGCAGCTGGTCGCCATAGCCCTCGACGGCCTGGCGCTGCTCCTTGACGATCTGGTTGCCCACCTGGGCGAGCGTGTTGGACACCGGCGGATCACAACCCGTCCTGAGGAACGATCTGGAAGTAGACCGCGGTCATGATGGAGTTGAGGACGAACAGCATCATGAACGCGATGATCACGGCCTCGTTGACCGCTCGGCCGACGCCGCTGGGGCCGCCCTGGGCGTTGAGGCCGTTGTAGGCGCCGATGATCGCGGCCAGGAACCCGAACAGGGCCGACTTGACCATCGAGATGTAGAGGTCGGGCAGGCTGGCCAGCGCGGTGAAGCTCGACAGGAACGCGCCGGCCGAGCCGCCCTGGACGATCACCGTGAAGAAGTAGCCGCCCCCGATGCCGGTCGCGATGACGATCCCGTTGATCATCACCGAGACGAACAGGCACGCGAGGACCCGTGGGATCACCAGCCGGACGACCGGGTCGATGCCCAGCACCTCCATCGCGTCGATCTCCTCGCGGATCTTGCGCGACCCCATGTCGGAGCAGATCGCCGACCCGGCGGCCCCGGCGATGATCAGCGCGGCCGCCATCGGCGCCGCCTCCCTGACCACCGCGAGCACCGCGGTCGCGCCCGCGAACGACTGCGCGCCGAGCTGGCCGGCGAGGTTGCCGACCTGCAGGGAGATGACGGCTCCGAACGGGATCGAGACCAGCACCGCCGGCATCATCGTGACGCTGGTGATGAACCAGGCCTGCTCGAGGAACTCCCGGAGCTGGAACTTGGTCGTGAACGTCCCCTTGACGACCTCGCCGGTCATCAAGCCCATCCCGCCGACGCCTCGGACCAGCGAGGCGAACTGCACTGCCATCCTGCACCTTCCGCGAGGTCTTGTGACTCGGCTCACGTTTCGCCCAGTAGTAGAACACGTTTCAGTTCTGAGGGCAACGACCCGGCCCCGACGTGTCTGCGAACAGGGTGGGAGGTATTCAGGTCCAACGACTTACCCGCCAGTAGGTGACGGGGATCACAGATCCTCCACCCGGCGTCACGCCTCCGTGAAGGTCGTTCTCGCATGCTGGTCGGCGCCTGGCCGCGGCCGCATGCGCCCTCGGCATGGGGTAGAAGTCAGCACCGGTGTGTCTAGGAGCGACGAGCCGGTTAGATTGGGGACTGTGATGAGACTGTCGCCGGGGGGCGTCATGAGGTTCCTACGCCGCCTGCTCCTCGCCGTCTTCGGCGTGCCGGTCGCGCTCGCCGTCGTGATGAGCCTCGTCGACGCCTACCGCAGCCGCGGCAAGCGGGCCAAGCCGTTCCCGGTCACGCCGCCGCGGACCAACAGCGTCGGCGACGGCACGGTCACGACCTACACCTTCGGCAACGACCTCTACGAAGACATGATCGCCGCTATCGAGGGCGCGAAGAAGCAGATCTTCCTCGAGACGTACATCTGGAAGGGTGACGAGGTCGGCCAGCGGTTCAAGCAGGCTCTGGCCGCGGCGACCGAGCGCGGCGTCGAGGTCTACTGCATCTTCGACGAGCTCGCCAACCTCGTGGTCCCGGCCCGTTTCAAGCGCTTCCCCGAAGGCATGCACGTGCTGCGCTACCCGACCTACGCGGCCGGCTGGCGCTTCTTCGACCTCTCCCGCTACGGCCGCGACCACCGCAAGATCCTGGTCGTCGACGACACGGTCGGGTTCGTCGGTGGCTACAACATCGGGACCGCGTACGCCACCGAGTGGCGCGACACCCACGTGCGGATCACCGGGCCCGGCGTGTGGGACCTGCGCAGAGCCTTCGCCGACTTCTGGAACCTCAACCGGCGGCGGCCGCACCCGCTGACCCACCAGGCCGGCGCCGAGGGTCCGCTGCTCATCGAGACCGCGCCGTCGTGGGACCCGGATCTGCGCTTCCACCGCAACGTGCCGCGGCTGTGGATGTTCCCGATCCGCTCGATGTACCTCGAGGCGATCAACCGGGCCTCACGCAACATCTACCTGACCACCGCCTACTTCGTCCCCGACGAGGACTTCGTGAACGCGCTCAAGGCCGCGGCGCAGCGCGGGGTCGACGTACGCATCCTGCTGCCGCTGAAGTCGAACCACGTCGTGGTCGACTGGATCTCGCGCGGCTACTTCTCCCAGCTGCTCGACGCAGGGGTGCGGATCCTGCGGTTCAAGGACGCGATGATCCACGCCAAGACGGCCACCGTCGACGGCTTCTGGTCGACCGTCGGCACCGCCAACATCGATCGCCTCTCGCTGACCGGCAACTACGAGATCAACCTGGAGATCTTCGACCGCGACGTCGCCAAGCAGATGGAGGAGATCTTCTCCCGCGACGAGTCCAACGCCCTGGAGCTGACCGCTGACGAGTGGGCAGCCCGCGACGTCCACCGCAAGTTCACCGAGCTCGTCCTAACCCCCCTGCGACCGCTGCTCTGAGGGCCTGCCGAGTCGGCGCATCTGCCCCCGTGTCCGGCGAGCGAAGCGAGCCGGAGGGGGCTGATGCGCCGACTCGGCAGTAAAACTGCCTGAGGATCAAGAAGGCAGATGCGTCCGAGGCGACATCTTCGGCCCCCGCCGAGGCCGCTTCCCAGCCCCCCGATAGATCAGCGCCACGACGCGAGCACGGTGCGGCCGGAAGCTCTCCAGATAGTCGCGAAGCCGGTCGTCGTCCCACGCCGCGTTGGTCAGCGCCCAGCCGACGTCCTTGGCGAGGTGGTAGTCGCCGAAGCTGACCGCGTCGGGGTCACCGAGGGCGCGCTGGCGCACCTCGGCGACGGTCCACTCACCGACGCCTGGGATGGTGGTCAGCCGGCGCTCGACCTCCTCGCCGGGAAGACCGGCGGTGCGCTCGACGGCCGAGGCGACGCGGGCCGCCTGCAGGACGGCCTTGGAGCGGGCCGGGTCGACCGGCAGACGCAGCCAGTCCCAGCTGGGGATGGTGCGCAGCGTCTCCGGCGAGGGCTGCAGGCACAGCCCGTGGTCGGCGCCGGGACCCGGGGCGGCCTCGCCGAAGCGGCGGACCAGGTTGCCGAAGCCGCGGAACGCCTCGTGGTTGGTCACCTTCTGCTCGATGATCGAGGGCACCAGCGCCTCCATGACCAGTCCGGTACGTCCGAAGCGGGGCACCTCGAAGCGTTCCAGCAGCGTCGCGAGCAGCGGGTCGTCGGTGCGGAACTCCTCCGGGCGGTCGTCGGCCCCGAGCAGCGCCGGCACCTGCTCCAGCGCCCACTCGGCACCCTCGCCCCACGCCTCGGACTCGACGACGGCGTCGGCGTCGCGCTGGCACAGCCTGAGCGTGGCGGGTCCGTGCGGCGTACGGATGGCGCGCCAGTGGTCCTCGCCGATGATCTTGTACGTCGGGTCCCCGAGCCCGCGCCGCAACGGCCGCAGCATCGAGGCGAGGCCCACCGCATAGCCCGGACGGACCGTCCGCTGCGCACTCATACTTCGAGGCTAACCCGCGGGAAGACGCGGCTGGTGGTCAGATGCGTCGCCCGGCCGGACGGGTCGCTGCCGGTGAACCCGAAGACGTGGTGCACGCCGTGCAGCGGGTCGGCGGTGACGACCTGGTCGGTGGCGTACGGCAGGACCTGGTAGCTCTGCGGCTCGTCGCCGACGGCGGCCGCCTCCGGGCCGGGGATCTCCTCGACCCACAGCCGCCCGTCAGGAGCCCGGCGCAGCGTCCAGTCGACGATCCGGGCGCGGTAGGTGCCGAGCAGGCGGTCGGCGTCGAAACCGGGCGGCGGCTGCTGAGGCGGCACGGGGCCGGGGGTGATGCGTACGCCGGCGAGGTCGTCGAGCAGCCGCCCGACGACGTCGTGGTAGAGCCCGTAGGTGTCGCCGCCGTTGGTGAGCAGCGCGACCGCGAGCCCGTGCTCGGGCACCATCCGGAAGAACGCCGACTGCCCGATCGTCTGACCGTCGTGGCCGACGATCCCCTGGCTGGTGTCGTCGAGGGACCAGCCCAGGCCGCGACCGTCGGACCGGGTGGAGGCGGGATGGTCGACCTGCCGGGTGAGGACGTCGGCGCAGGAGGCGGCCGAGACGAGGCGGGTGCCGTCGGCGGCGACGCCATCGGCCAGGTGCATGGCGGCGAAGCCGAGCAGGTCGCGTACGCGCATCGCGAGCATCGCGCCGACGGGACCGCTGGCCCGCGCCATCCCCCAGGACGGGCCGGGGCGGAGGACATGCTCGGGACCGGGGTCGATGTGGCCCATCGCGGTGCGGAACCGGATCGCGTCATAGGGCGTCGTGGCGAGGTGGGTGAGACCGAGCGGGGCGGCGAGATGCTCCTGGAGCGCCCGGTCCCAGGTGGTGCCGCGCAGCACCTCGATCAGCCGCCCGAGCACGGCGAAGCCCGCGTTGCAGTAGGAGAACCGCTCCCCCGGCGCAAAGATCTGGGGCAGGTCGCCCATCGAGGTGACGAACCGCTCGACCGCGTCGTCGCCGGGTCCGTGGTCGGTGAAGACGTCGCCCTCGAAGCCGGCGGTGTGGGCGAGCAGCTGGCGCACCGTGATCGTCCGGGTCGCCTCCTCGTCGGCGACCCGGAAGGTGGGCAGGTGGCGGACGATCTCGTCGTCGAGGCCGATCCTGCCTTCGTCGACGAGCTGCATCACCAGGTCGGTGGTCCACAGCTTGGTGATCGAGCCGACCTGGAACAGCGTGTCGGTGGTCGCCTCGACGCCGGTGTCGAGGTTGAGGATGCCGTGGGCGTGGTCGACGACCTGACCGTCGTGGAGCACGCCGACGGCCGCGGCGGGCACCCGGCGCCGCTTCAGCAGGTCCGGCAGCTCGTCCTGGAGCCAGGCCTGGGCCGCGGCGAGCGCACCGCTCATCGGCCGGCCTCGGCGAGGGTCGTCAGCGCCCGCTCGAATCCGGCCCGGTCACCCGGGTCCAGGTCGGCCAGCAGCTCGGTCTCCATGGCTGCGATGGCGTTGCGACAGCGGGCGAGAACACGAGAGCCGGCGGGCGTCAGGGACACGATCCGGTTGCGGCGGTCGGCCGGGTCGGGCTGGCGCTCGACCATGCCGTCGGCCTCGAGGCGGTCCAGGTTGCCGATCAACCGGGTCTTGTCGCGTCCGGTGGTCGCGGCGAGCTGTGCCTGCGTGGGCGCGTCCGACTCGGCCAGCGCGGTCAGCACCGCGTAGTCCCACATCTCCAGCCCCGCGGCCTCGAGGATCGGCTTCTCGCGCGCCATCACCTCGCGCATCAGACGGGACAGCAGGAAGCCGAGCTCGGGTCGATCCACCGCAGAATCGTAACCGCTCGACATATCGTCTACGTGCGCTTACGATCAACACATGCTTACTTTCCCGGAGATGCTCGCCGAGTACGACCGCGCCCTCGACGACACCACCACGCTCACCTCCGAGGTGGCCGACCTGAGCGTTCCCACCCCGTGCGCCGACTGGGACCTCGCCGACCTCTTCGGCCACATGGCCGGGCAGAACCTCGGCTTCGCCGCCGCAGTCGCCGACGGCGACGCCCCGGTCGCCGCGTACGCCTCCGTGCCGGTGACCCTCCACGACGTCGCCCGGCGATGGCGGGACTCGGCCGGCCGGGTCCGGGATGCCTTCGCGGCCGCCGACCCGGAGGCGACGATCCACCTCGCCGAGTTCGGCTTCCGGCCGACCGTCGCGATGGCGCTGGGCATGCAGCTGGTCGACGCCGCCGTCCATGCCTGGGACGTCGCCACCGCCGTGGGACGCGCCTATCAGCCGTCGGAGGCGACCGTCGCCCTGGTCCTCGACCTGGCCCGCCAGATCGCTGCGCGGCCCGGCGGCACGCCGGTGTTCAGCGCGCCTCTCGGCGAGCACGGCACGGACCGGTGGCACGACGCCCTGCGCCTGCTCGGGCGCGACCCGGAACAGCTACCTGCCGCGTAGGCGACGCGCGAGGGCACGCCCGATTGTCGGTGCTGTGAGGTTCACTGGAGGCATGCTGCTCGCCGACATCGTCTCCACCTCGAACGCCGTCGCCGCGACCCGGTCGCGGAAGGCGAAGGTCGCCGCCCTGGCGGAGTGTCTCGCCGCCACGTCGCGCGACGAGCTCCCGGTCGTGACGGCCTATCTGTCCGGGACGCTCCTGCAGCGGCGTACGGGGCTGGGGTGGCGTTCGCTCAGCGCGCTCCCCTCACCTGCGGCCGCGCCGTCGCTGACGGTCGGCGAGGTGCACGAGGCGTTCGAGCGGATGTCCCGGGTGGCGGGGGCCGGCTCGCAGGTCGAGCGGGCACGCGAGGCCGAAGCGCTGTTCGGCGCCGCGACGGAGGCCGAGCAGGCATGGCTGCGGGGCGTGGTGACCGGAGAGGTTCGTCAGGGCGCCCTCGACTCGCTCGTCCAGGAGGCGCTGGCGGTCGCGGCGCAGGTGCCGTTGACAGCCGTACGCCGCGCCGCGATGCTCGCCGGATCGACCGTGGTGGTCGCCGGGCTCGCCTTCGACGGCGAGGAGGCGCTCGCCGACGTCGGGCTGGTCGTGGGCAGACCCGTGCTCCCGATGCTGGCCTCCTCCGCGGGCTCGGTCGAGGAGGCGATGGCCAAGCTCGGCGAGGCGGTCATGGTCGACACCAAGCTCGACGGCATCAGGATCCAGGCCCACAAGTCCGGCCCGGAGGTACGCATCGCGACCCGCACCCTGGAGGACATCACCGCGCGGCTGCCCGAGGTGGCGGAGATCGTCGCCTCGTTCCCGGCCGACACGCTTGTGCTCGACGGCGAGGCGATGACCCTCGGCCCCGACGGGCGACCGCGGCCGTTCCAGGAGACCGCCTCGCGCACCGCGACCCGGTCGGCGCCCGGGTCGGCCGTGGTGCCCTACTTCTTCGACATCCTCCACGTCGACGGCCGCGACCTCATCGACCTCGCGCTCGACCAGCGCCTCACCGAGCTCGACCGGATCGTCCCCGAGCAGCACCGGCCGCCGCGGCTGGTCACGGTGGACACCGAGGAGGCGGAGCGGTTCGCCAGCGATGTGCTCGCCGCCGGCCACGAGGGCGTCGTCGTCAAGGGTGTCGGCCTGCCCTGGGAGGCGGGACGGCGCGGCTCGGGCTGGATCAAGGTCAAGCCCGTCCACACCCTCGACCTCGTCGTCATCGGCATCGAGTGGGGCTCGGGACGGCGCAAGGGCTGGCTCTCCAACATCCACCTCGGCGCCAGAGGCGCCGACGGCGAGTTCGTGATGATCGGCAAAACCTTCAAGGGCATGACCGACCAGATGCTCGCCTGGCAGACCGAGCGGTTCACCGAGCTCGCCGTCGGCGGCACCGACGACTGGCAGGTGAAGGTCCGGCCCGAGCAGGTGGTGGAGATCGCCTTCGACGGGGTGCAGCGCTCCACCCGCTATCCCGGCGGTGTCGCGCTGCGGTTCGCCCGGGTGGTCCGCTATCGCGACGACAAGTCGCCGGCCGAGGCGGACACGATCGAGACGGTCAGAATGTATCTTCAGTGACCTGATCTGGATACCGGGTGAAGGTGCGCCCGGCCGACCCCTTAACCTCAGTGCGCGTGTCCCCCTACGCCCGCGTCGTCGCGCTGCTCGCGACGCTGACGATGATCTTCTGGCCCGTCGCCTCCGTCTCGGCGTTCGGACCCGCCAGATCCGCCTCAGCCGAGGAGACGGCCGCGGCCCCGTCCCCCAGCGTCACCCGACCGATCCTGCAGGAGACGTTCACGCTGAGCGGCTCGATCGGCTCCGGCGTCAGCCGGGTGGTGCGGCTGCAGCGCTATCACGACGGAGACTGGCAGGCGGTTCAGCGCCAGGTCGTCGCGACCTCCGGGCGGTACTCCTTCACCGTGGTCCAGTCCTCCTGGAGGACTCGCTGGCGGGTCCTGGCCCCCGGCATCGAGGATCGGGGTCAGGACTGGCCGGAGCGGGTCACGGAGCCGCGTACGCTCTTCGGGCAGCCGCAGGCGGTGACGACCAGCATGCCGAGGTCGGTGCGTGCCGGCAGCGCGGTGCGGATCACCCTCTTCGCCGCGCCCGCCCGGCCCGGACGGGTGCTCACCCTCCAGCGCGACAGCGGCCGGGGATGGGCGAAGGTCGCCGACCTCACCAGCGACGCGACCGGCCATGCGACGTACGCCTTCAGGACTCGGGACGTGGGGAAGACCCGGTTCCGGACGGTCGTTCGGGAGCATCACGGCGCGCCCGCGTTCGTGGGGCCCACGGCAGCCGTCTACGCCATCGGGAACAGACCGGTCGGCGTGATGGCCTGGCGCGGCGACTCGCTCAACTACCCGGAGAACACCCTGGATGCGTTCCGCAGCGCGGTGCGGCAGCGGGCCGACTTCATCGAGATGGACTTCCAGCCCACGGCCGACGGTGAGTGGGTCCTGCTGCACGACGACGACTTCAGGCGCACCACCGACGTCGAGACCCGCTTCCCCGACCGGAGGACCGCGAGTCCCCGCGAGTTCACGCTCGCCGAGGTGCAGTCGCTCGACGCGGGCTCGTGGATGGCACCGCAGTTCCGGGGCGTCCGGGTGCCGACCATCGAGGAGACCTTCGACGCCATCGAGACCGCCGAGCGGCTCCACGGGCACCGGGTGCGACTCGTGGTCGAGCTCAAGGGCGAGAGCGCCGCTGAGATGGGTGCGCTCTACCGCAAGGTCGTCTCGCTACGGCCCGGCTGGGTCTCCCGGACGGGCCACGACGACAAGGCGATCTTCATGAGCTTCGAGGCGAGCCACTTCGACTTCCCCGGCGCCGAGCGGACCGGGATGGAGAAGGTCGCGGTCAAGGACGAGCCCGATCCCGCGGACGTCCACGACGGCGCCTTCGCACAGGTGCACATCCACACCCGGCTGCTCGACGCCGCACTCGTCGACCGCTACCGCCGCCAGGGCGCCGAGGTCGGCACCTGGCCGGCGGTCGGCACCGCGTCCGTGCTCCGGGCGGCGGTCGCCGGGGTCGACTACGTCACCACCGATGACGTCGCCAGCGCTCGGAAGGCACTGCTCCAGCGGTGAGGTGTGAGGCCGCACACGCACAGTGCAACTCGGAGTTGCACACCGCGTACAGTGTGCTTGTGAGCACCCGACCACCGACCTCCTACTCCGCCTCGGGCTCCGCTTCGGCCCACGGATCCGCATCGGACGGCCGCCGCTCGGCCGCCGCCGCCCGACGACGCGCGCGTGAGGCAGACATCGTCGCGGCCACCCGCAGGCTCTTCGACGAGCGCGGCGTGAGCGACGCGCAGATCGAGGACATCGCCAAGGCGGTCGGCATCAACCGCGCGATCGTCTACCGCCACTTCACCGGCAAGGACGAGATCTTCGCGCTGACCCTGGTCGGCTATCTCGACGAGCTGCGCGAGCGGATGCTCATCGCAACCGAGGGCGACAGCTCGCCCATCGACGTGGTCCGCGACGTCGTCGGCACCTTCGTCGACTACGGGATCGAGCACCCCGCCTTCGTCGACTGCGCCCAGACACTGATGCGCCGCAGCGGCTCCGACCTGCTCGACGAGCTCTCCGAGAGCGCGCTGTTCCGCCTGGGCCGCGCGATGAACGGCTGCCTCACCATCCTCACCACGGTCTTCGAGGACGGTGCCGCCACCGGCGAGCTCCACGTGAAGGACGCCAACCTGCTGGCCAACACGCTCTACGCCTCCGGCCTCGGCGCCCTCCAGCTCGCCCGGGTCGGCATCCTGGTCTCCGAGTCCGCCCCCGGCGTACCCACCGTCGGCTCCGTCTCCCCCGACCAGGTCCGCGACTTCCTCGTCACCTCGGCCCTGGCCCTCACCGCCAAGTAGCCCCCGCCGAATCTGCTCTTCTGGCGCGTCGAGAATGCAGTTGTGGGCGACGAAACTCGAGTTTCGTCGCCCACAACCACCTATTCGGCCGCCATTTCTACCGATTCGGCGCAGGCGCAAAGTCGAGGCGTCACGTACGTCGGCCGAGCCGGCAGTCGGATGCCAGCTCGGCCGACGGGGAGTGACGCTTCGGCCGACGCGGGTGACGCCTCGGCAGGTTTTACTTCTCCAGGATGGCGACGACGCCCTGGCCGCCGGCGGCGCAGACGGAGATCAGGCCGCGGCCCGAGCCCTTCTCGTCGAGCAGCTTGGCGAGGTTGTTGATGATCCGGCCGCCGGTGGCGGCGAAGGGGTGGCCGGCGGCGAGCGAGGAGCCCTTGACGTTGAGCTTCTCGCGCGGGACGGTGCCAAGCGGGGCGTCGAGGCCGAGCTTGTCCTTGCAGAAGTCCGGGGACTCCCAGGCGGCGAGGGTGGAGAGGACCTGCGACGCGAACGCCTCGTGGATCTCGAAGAAGTCGAAGTCGTCGAAGGTGAGGCCGTTGCGGGCGAGGAGGCGCGGGACGGCGTAGGCGGGAGCCATCAGCAGGCCCTCGCCACCGGCGACGTAGTCGACAGCGGCGACCTCGGCGTCGACGAAGTAGGCCAGGACCGGCAGGTTCTTGGCGGCGGCCCACTCCTCGCTGGCGAAGAGCACGGCGGAGGCGCCGTCGGTCAGCGGGGTCGAGTTGCCGGCCGTCATGGTCGGGTTCTCGCCCTTGACGCCGAAGACGGGCTTGAGCGTCGCGAGCTTCTCCACGGTCGAGCCGGGGCGGAGGTTGTTGTCCTTCTCCAGGCCGCGGAACGGGGTGATCTGGTCCTCGAACCAGCCGGCCTCGTACGCAGCGCCCAGCTTCTGGTGCGAGGCGGCGGCCAGCTCGTCCTGGGCCTCCCGCGTGATCCCCCACTCGAGCGCGGTCAGCGCGGCGTGCTCGCCCATGGAGAGCTTGGTGCGCGGCTCCACGTTGGCCGGGATGTTGGGGATGATGTCGGCGGGGCGGAGCTTGGCGAACGCCTTGATCCGGTCGACATTGGTCTTGGCACGGTTGGCCTCGAGCAGGACCTTGCGCAGCTTCTCCCCCAGCGCGATCGGCGCGTCGGAGGTGGTGTCGGTGCCGCCGGCGATGCCCGAGTCGAGCTGACCGAGGGCGATCTTGTTGGCGATGTAGGTCGCTGCCTGGAGGCCGGTGCCGCAGGCCTGCTGCAGGTCGACGGCGGGCGTCTCGGGAGCCAGCTTCGAACCGAGCACCGACTCACGGGTCAGGTTGAAGTCGCGCGAGTGCTTGAGCACCGCGCCGGAGGCGACCTCACCGATGCGCTCGCCCTCGAGGCCGAAGCGAGCGGCGAGGCCGTCGAGGACGGCGGTGAACATCTCCTGGTTCGACGCGGTCGCATAGGCACCGTTGGAACGGGCGAAGGGAATGCGGTTGCCGCCCACGATGGCGACACGACGGGTGGTGGTCATGGGTTCATCCTTGTCTGATGAAGCTCTTTGGAGAAGGGTATGTCAGGGAGATCACGAAAAGTGGACACCGAGTTACACGCCTAGTTACAACTGGTCAGTAACATACCAACGTACGCCTCAGAGACCACGTCCAGAAGGATCAGAGCAGACCATGAGCGACAAGTACCAGAGCTTCACCCAGTCGGCGATCGGCAAGGTCCTCGTCAAGAACCTCGGGCTGCCGAGCCCCGCCAAGCTCGAGCGGTACGCAGCCGGCGCCCCGCTCGTGAAGGGCACCGTCCTCACCGGCGGGCGTGGTCGTCTGGCCGAGTCCCTGAGCGGCCTGCTCAGCGAGCTGGACATCACCTCGACCGACACCGCGGCCTCCGGCGCCCGCTTCAAGGGCCTCGTCTTCGACGCCACCGGCCTCACCTCGACGTCCGATCTCGTCGCGCTGCAGGAGTTCTTCACCCCCGTGCTGCGCAGCCTGGACAACAACCCGCGCGTGGTCGTGATCGGCACCCCGCCCGAGCAGGTCAAGGGCGGCGAGCGGGTCGCCCAGCGCGCGCTGGAGGGCTTCACCCGCAGCCTCGGCAAGGAGATCGGCAAGGGCGGCACGGTCCAGCTCGTCTACGTCGCCGAGGGCTTCGAGGGCTCCCTGCTCTCCACGCTCGCCTTCCTGCTCTCCCCGAAGAGCGCCTACGTCTCCGGCCAGGTCGTGCGGATCGGCACCAAGAACGCCTCCGCCGCCGCCGAGCAGGTCGACCCGAAGAAGCCGCTCACCGGCAAGGTCGCCCTCGTCACCGGCGCCGCCCGCGGCATCGGCGAGGAGATCGCCAAGGTCCTGCAGCGCGACGGCGCGACCGTCGTCGGCCTCGACATCCCGCCGTCCGAGGACGACCTGAAGAAGGTCACCCCCGACTACATCACCGCCGACATCACCACCGACGACGCCCCCGCCACGATCGCCACCTACCTCCAGGAGAAGTTCGGCGGCGTCGACATCCTCGTCCACAACGCCGGCGTCACCCTCGACAAGAAGCTCGCCAACCAGAAGCCCGACCGCTTCGGCACGGTGCTGGAGATCAACATCAGCGCCCCGGAGCGGATCACCGCCGAGCTGCTCGAGCAGAAGCTGATCCGCCCCAACGGCCGCATCATCGGCGTCTCCTCGATCGCGGGCATCGCCGGCAACGTCGGCCAGACCTCCTACGGCGCCTCGAAGGCCGCGGTCATCGGCTTCGTCGACTCGCTGGCCGAGGAGCTCCCCGACGGCATCACGATCAACGCCGTCGCCCCGGGCTTCATCATCACCCAGATGACCGCCGCGGTCCCGTTCGCGACGCGTGAGGTCGGCCAGCGGCTCAACGCGATGGCGCAGGGTGGCCTGCCGGTCGACGTCGCCGAGACGATCGCCTGGTACGCCTCGCCGGCCTCCACCGCCGTCAACGGCAACGTCGTGCGGGTGTGCGGCCAGATGATGCTGGGTGCGTGATGAGCGACATCTTCACGGGCAGGTCGGGTCCTGGCCTGCTCATCCGGGCGGCCCTGCCCGCCGTTCCCGGCGTCAACGCGCTCCCCGGCATCAAGAAGACCGGGGTGACCTACGAGGAGCTCAGCCTCACCCGCGAGCCGGTCGTCCTCGAACGTGACGCGGTCGACGCCTACGCCGAGCTGTGTGGCTTCCCGCTGAAGGACACCGTGCCGCTCCCCTATCCGCACATGCTGGCCTTCCCGCTGCACATGGCGCTGATGTCCTCGCCGGACTTCCCCTCGCCCGCGATGGGCATGGTCCACGTCGAGAACTCGATCAGCGGCTACCGGCCGATCTCAGTCGGCGAGGCGGTCGCCGTGACCGCCACCGTGGGGCAGCCTGAGCCGCACCCGGTCGGGAAGGCGTACCGGTTCCTGACCGTCGCCACCGTCGAGGGCGAGGTCGTGTGGGAGTCCACCTCGACCTACCTGGTCCGTGGGAAGCGCAACCCCGACGTCTCCTGGCTGGGTCCGACTCAGGGGCGAGACCTCATCGAGGTCGATCCCTCGGGCCCGGTCTTCCCGCTGAAGGCCGACCTGGGGCGGCGCTACGCCAAGGTCGCCGGCGACTACAACCCGATCCACCTCTACCCGCTGACCGCGAAGGCGCTCGGGTTCAAGCGGCAGATCGCCCACGGGATGTGGACCAAGGCGCGCTGCATCGCGGCGCTGGAGAACCGGCTCCCCAGCGCGGTGCGCGTGGACGTAGCGTTCAAGAAGCCGGTCTTCCTGCCGTCCTCGGTCGCCTTCGGGTCGCTGAAGCACTTGGACGGCTACGACTTCTCGCTCCACAAGCGCGGCTCCGACACCCTGCACCTGCTGGGGCGTACGACCGCCCTGTGAGCCACCCGATTTAACCCGTGGCGAGCGGGGTCTCGCAGGTGAGACGGTGCTCGCATGCCTGCTTCACTTCAGCTCCCCACGGGTTATACGGAGCGCCCCCTGACACTGGCGGACGCCAGCGGCGTGACCCGCGTGATGGCCGCGGACGAGGTGGCCACGACGGGCGAGGTCCACATCGAGGAGGCCGACATCGTCGCGGAGTGGCAGCGGCCCTCCTTCGACGTCGGCGCCGCCACCGTCGGCGTCCTGGCCCCGACCGGTGAGCTGGTCGGCTACGCCGAGTGCTCCGGCGGTGCTCGCGCCGACGCGGCCGTCCACCCCGAGCACTGGGGCCGCGGGATCGGCACCGCGCTGGCCGGCTGGATCAGCGCCCGCGCCGGCGAGCTCGGCGAGCCGGTCATCGGCATGCCGGTCCCCCAGGGCTCACCCGGCGACCGGCTGCTGGGGTCGCTGGGCTGGTTCACCCGCTGGGAGTCCTGGGTACTGGTGCTGCCGGAGGACACGACGATCCCGGTGCGGGAGCTGCCCGATGCGTACGCGATCAGGGCTGCCACCTCGCACGACCACGAGCAGGTCTGGACCGTGATCGAGGACGCCTTCCTCGAGTGGTCCGAGCGCGAGCGCGAGCCCTACCCCGACTGGGTCGCCACCGTTGTCGATCGTCCCGGCGCCGAGCCCTGGAACATCCGGGTGGTCACCGGTCCGGACGGCGACGTGGTCGCTGCGGCGGTGCTGGTGATGACCGAGGACGGCCGGGAGGGGTACGTCAGCAAGCTGGCCACCCGCAAGGACCAGCGCAACAGGGGTCTGGCCCAGGCGCTCCTCGCCGACGCGTTCGGCGCCGCCCGGGCCCACGGAGCGACGCGCGCGACGCTGTCGACGGACTCCCGCACCGGCGCCCTCGACCTCTACCGCCACGTCGGCATGGAGGTCGAGTCCACCTGGGTCCACCGCGCGACCCGCCCCTGATCCCACCTCGGCGGCCTGCCCTGGGCTAGCATCTTCCGTCCAGGAGGTGGACAGACATGTCCGACGTACTGATCCGAGGGCTCTCGGACGACGAGCTCGCGCGCATCGACACCGAGGCGACGCGGCTCGGGCTCACCCGCGACGACTATCTCCGTCGCTGGTTCACACCCGACGCGCTCCGCCCGCTGCCACCGGCGCGCCCCGTGGCCGCTGCCGACTTCGCGAAGTTCGCCGCGCTGGCCGACCGGGGTCTGATGCGTGACGCATGGTCGTAGTTCGACCCTGGTTGGTGCACCGGTCGGCGCTCGCCCGGATGTCCACCAGCCCCGACGCTGAGAAGTGGTCCCGCCTGATCGAGCTGGGACAGGTACGCATCACCACCACGACCCTGCTGGAGATCGGCCACCTGGCCCGCTCGGAGCAGGAGTGGTCCGAGCTCGTCGAGGACGTGCCGGTGGTCCACATGCCGCTCGCGACCCTCACCCCGCGCACGGAGGCGCGGGCGCTGGAGATCCAGCGCCTCGTGCTGCGCGGCGGCCGCCACCGGGCACCGTCGGTCCCCGACCTGCTGGTCGCAGCGGTCGCCGAGGAGGCCGACCTCACGGTGCTCCACGCCGACAACGACGTCGACCTCATCACCCGCACCACCGGTCAGCCGGTCGAGCGGCTCCGGGCCTGACGCCTCAGAACAGCTCGCGCACCTTCTCGATCGGCCGGGCCAGCACGCCGCGGTCGCCCTTGAGCACGATCGGGCGCTCCATCAGCGCAGGGTGCTTCACCATCAGGTCGACGAGCTCGTCCTCGGAGAGGTCGCGGCTGCCGAGATCGAGCTCCTTGTAGACCGGCTCGCGCTTGCGCAGCACGTCGCGGGCGCTCAGCCCGGTCTTCGCCAGGATGTCCCTGACCTCCTCGGCCCGCAGGCCGAGCACGTGGTAGTCGACCTTCTCGAAGTCGATGCCCTCCTCCTTGAGGAGGACGAACAGGTTCCGGCACGTCGTGCAGGTCGGCTTCTCGTACACCGTGATCTGATCCACGCCGCCACCTTAGCGGCCGCTGTGGTGCACTATCGCGGCAGGCAACCAGGCTGTGCGATAGTGCGCCGACCTATTCCCTGACGGGATGATGGGACAGATGCGCCGACTCGGCGCGTGAGGATGAGACTGACGCGCCGGGTCGGCGGGAGATGACGGGACTGACGCGCCGGGTCGGCGGGCTCAGGCGCGGGGCGGGCGGATGAGGCCCTCCTGGGCCACCGTCGCGGCCAGGGTGCCGTCGGCGGTGAAGACGCGGCCGATGGACAGGCCCCGGCCGCCGTAGGCCGAGGGGCTCTCCTGGTCGTAGAGCCACCACTCGTCGGCCCGGAAGGGGCGGTGGAACCAGATCGTGTGATCCAAGGACGCCATCTGGATGCCCTTGTGGTCCAGCGAGTGGGCGGCCAGCGAGGCGCCGAGCAGCGAGATGTCGGAGGCCCAGGTGAAGGCGCCGCGCTGGATGTCGGGATCGTCGGGGAGCGAGGCACCCAGGCGGATCCACAGGCGCTGCTGCGCGGGGCGGGCGGGGTCGGGCTCGATGCCGAGCAGGGAGTTGCCGACCGCGCGCACCTCGACCGCCTCCCACTCACGAGCCAGCGACACGGCCTCGGGCGAACCCGAGTCGGCCATCAGCTTCAGGAAGTCGATGCACTTCTCGGGCGGCGGGACGGACGGCATCGCGTCCTGGTGCTCGAAGCCGGTCTCCTCACGCTGGAAGTTGGCGGTGAGGTAGTAGATGTCGCGGCCCTTCTGCCGCGCCCGGACCCGCCTGGTCTCGAACGAGCGCCCGTCGCGGATCCGCTCGACGTCGTAGACGATCGGGTAGGACGGGTCGCCCGGCAGCAGGAAGTAGGAGTGCATCGAGTGCACCGTGAAGGCCGGGTCGGCCGAGCGGATCGCGGCCATCAGCGCCTGGGCGGCCACCTGGCCGCCGTAGGCGCGTCCACGCGAGTTGCGGGTCGTAGTGGCACCGTGGAACAGGTCCTTGTCGATCTCGACGAGGTCGAGCACGCCCACCAGCTCGGCCACCGCCTGATCCGCCGCTACGGCGTCGGTCGTCATAGGAGTGAGTGTCCCTCAATCCTTCTCAGGGCCGTCATCGGGGTCGGGGCCGTTCAGCCCGGCCAGGAACTGCTCGAACTGCTCGCCGAGCTCGTCACCGGTCGGCAGCGGCTCGTCGGGCGCCAGCAGCGAGCGTCCGGACTCCTCACCACGCTGGAAGGTGTCGTACTGCTGCTCGAGAGCGGCGACGACCTCCCGCACCTCGGCGTTGTCCTCGATGTAGGAGGCGATCTCCTCCTCGCGGCGCTGCGCCTCGGCCTCCAGGTCGGAGACCGGGATCGTCAGCCGGGCCGCGCGCTCGAGCTCCTCGATGAGCACGACCGCAGCGGCGGGGAAGTCGCTCTGGGCGAGGTAGTGCGGCATGTGCACCACGTAGCCGCCCATGGGCAGGCCCCACTCCCCCAGGCGTACCTCCAGCATGGCCTGCGCGGAGGCGGGGATCCGGATCTCGCCCTTCCAGGGGCTCTCCCAGACCTGGCCGGTGAGCTCCTGTGCCGCGTCGTTGGCGTGCCTGGTCGTAGTCAGCGGCCGGGTGTGCGGTACCGCCATCGGCACCGAGGTGAGCGAGATGACCTCGGTCACGCCGAGGCGCTCGACAACCTCGCGTACGGCGCCGGCGAAGGCCTCCCAGCGGTTGTCCGGCTCGGGGCCGTGCAGCAGGAGGTAGGGCGTGTCGCCGGTGTCCTTGAGCAGCCGGACGACCAGCCGCGGCGCGTCGAAGGACTCGTAGTGGTCGCTGACGAACGAGATCGCCGGGCGACGGGCCCGGTAGTCGTGGAGCTCGTCGACGTCGAAGGTCGCGACCACCGGCGCGCGCCTGGAGGTCTGGATCAGGTGGGCCGCCGCCCGTTCGGAGGCCTTGCCCGCGTCGAGGAACCCGTCCAGCACCACCACCAGCGGCAGCCGCTCGCCGCCGGCGAGCATGATCTCCTCGGGCAGGTCGTCCACGATGTGCACCAGTCGTGATCCGGCCATCGGTGCCTCCTCCCGTTGCGTACGACCCTCGCGGGCCTCGCCGTCGCTTGCCTCGCCCGGGGTCTCGACCCTGGGGCTCAACCTTCTCAATACACGCTTCCACATGACGACAGCGCAGCATCGTGGAGGCCCCCGATATTCCCAAGCCGACGCGCGGAGGCCGGCGACCACGTCTCGATCTCCGATGTGACCTCCCCCTCGGTGCGGCCGTTGTTACTTGCGGGTAATGTAAGCATCGGGGCACCACCGGTGCCCGCAACAACAGCGCCGCCCAGCGGCAACCGACCGGCAATTCACATGGAGTGACACGGTGACCCGACAGCTGCGAGAAGTCGTCTTCGTCGACGGCGTACGCACACCTTTCGGCAAGGCCAAGGGCCAGTACGCCGAGACCCGCGCCGACGACCTCGTCGTCAAGCTCATCCGTGAGCTCACGCGCCGCAACCCCGATCTTCCCCCGGAGCGGATCGACGAGGTCGCCATCGCCGCGACCACGCAGATCGGCGACCAGGGCCTCACCATCGGTCGCACCGCGAGCCTGCTCGCCGGGCTCCCGCAGTCCGTGCCGGGCTACGCGATCGACCGGATGTGTGCCGGCGCGATGACCGCGGTCACCACGACCGCCGGCGGCATCGCCTTCGGCGCCTACGACGTCGCCATCGCCGGTGGTGTCGAGCACATGGGCCGCCACCCGATGGGCGAGGGCGTCGACCCGAACCCGCGGATCATCTCCGAGAAGCTGGTCGACCCGAGCGCGCTCGTCATGGGCAACACCGCCGAGAACGTCCACGACCGCTACCCGGCGATCACCAAGGAGCGCACCGACGCGTTCGCGGTCCGCTCCCAGGAGCTGGCTGCCAAGGCGTACGCCGACGGCAAGATCCAGCCCGACCTGGTCCCCGTCGCCACCCGCTCGGCGGAGAACGGCTGGGGTCTGGCCACCACCGACGAGCCGATGCGTCCCGGCACCACCACCGAGGACCTCGCCAAGCTCAAGACCCCGTTCCGCCCCCACGGTCGCGTGACCGCGGGCAACGCGGCGGGCATCAACGACGGCGCGACCGCCTCGCTGCTGGCCTCCGAGGAGGTCGCCAAGGAGCTCGGTCTGCCGATCAAGATGCGGCTGGTGTCGTACGCCTTCGCCGGCGTCGCCCCCGAGGTCATGGCCGTCGGCCCGATCCCGTCGACCGAGAAGGCGCTGGCCAAGGCCGGGCTCACCATCGACGACATCGAGGCCTTCGAGATCAACGAGGCCTTCGCGATCCAGGTGCTCGCGTTCCTGGACCACTTCGGCATCGACCAGAACGACGACCGCGTGAACCCCTACGGCGGCGCGATCGCGTTCGGTCACCCGCTGGCCTCCTCCGGCGTGCGGCTGATGATCCAGCTGGCCCGTCAGTTCGAGGAGCGCCCCGAGGTCCGTTACGGCCTCACCACCATGTGCATCGGCCTGGGTATGGGCGGCACGGTCATCTGGGAGAACCCTCACTGGAACGGCGCGGAGGCCTGACATGACGGACATCAACACGCTTCTCGCCGACGTGGAGAAGCTCTTCTCCGACGACGAGGTCGTGACCGCGGCCAAGCTGCAGAAGGTCACGCTGCCCTCCGGCAAGGTCCTCGGCCTGGTCACCCTCGACAACGGCCACGACCACACCCGCCCGAACACCTTCGGGCCGAAGTCGCTGGTCGAGCTCAACACCGCGTACGACGCGGCGCTGGCCGACCCCGAGATCGACGCGATCGCGGTGACCGGCAAGCCGTTCATCCTCGCGGCCGGTGCCGACCTGACCTCGCTGCAGGCCGGTGGCGCCGACGGGATCCGCACGATCGCCGAGCTCGGCCACGCCGTCTTCCGCAAGCTGGGCGACGGCGACGGCACGACGAAGAAGCCGTCGTTCGGCTTCATCAACGGGCTCGCGCTCGGCGGCGGCCTCGAGGTCGCGCTGCACGCCGACTACCGCACCATCCAGGACTCGGTGCCGGCCGTCGGCCTGCCCGAGGTCATGCTCGGCCTGATCCCCGGCTGGGGCGGTGGCTACCTGCTGCCGAACCTGATCGGCCCGGCCAAGGCCGCCAAGGTCTTCATCGAGAACCCGCTCAACAACGGCAAGGTGCTCAAGGGCGCCGAGGCCTTCGAGCTGGGCATCGCGGACGCGATGTTCGGTGGCGCCGACTACCTCGAGCAGTCGCTGCTGTGGGCCGACGGCGTCCTCTCCGGGACCGTCGAGGTCTCCCGTGAGGAGATCGACCGCGGCGAGGCGTGGGACGAGGCCGCCAAGAACGCGGGCTTCTTCGCCTGGGCCAAGACCGGCGACGCCTCCCCGGCCGCCAAGAAGGCTGTGGAGCTGCTCACCCTGGCCAAGACCGCAACCCGCGACGAGGGCTTCGCGGCCGAGGACGACGCGCTCGTGGCGATGTCCAAGACCCCGCAGCTGCTCGCCTCGCTCTACTCCTTCGACCTGGTGCAGAAGCGGGCCAAGCGGCCCGCCGGTGCCCCCGACAAGGCGCTCGCGCAGAAGGTCACCAAGGTCGGCATCATCGGTGCCGGTCTGATGGCCTCGCAGTTCGCGCTGCTCTTCGTCCAGCGCCTCAAGGTGCCGGTCGTCATGGTCGACCTCGACCAGGAGCGTGCCGACAAGGGCGTGGCGTACGTCCACGCCGAGCTCGACAAGAAGCTGGCCAAGGGCCGCGCGTCCCAGGACGCGACCAACCGTCTCAAGGCGCTGGTCACCTCCTCGGTCGACTACGAGGAGGCCTTCTCCGACGCCGACTTCATCATCGAGGCCGTCTTCGAGGAGATGGGCGTCAAGAAGACCGTCTTCGCCAACGCCGAGGCGGTCGCGCCGGAGACCGCGGTCTTCGCCACCAACACCTCCAGCCTCTCGATCACCGAGATGGCGGCGGACCTGAAGAACCCCGAGCGGGTCGTGGGCTTCCACTTCTTCAACCCGGTCGCGGTGATGCCGCTGCTGGAGATCATCCGTGGCGAGAAGACCTCCGAGGCCGCCCTGGCGACGGCCTTCTCGGTCTCGAAGTCGCTGAAGAAGACCTCCATCCTGGTCAAGGACAGCCCGTCCTTCATCGTGAACCGGCTCCTGGGCCGCTTCATGGGCGAGATCGCGAAGATCGCCGACGAGGGCACCCCGATCGACGTCGTCGAGTCCGCCTTCGCGGGCGTCACCCCGATGTCGCCCTACCAGCTCATCGGGCTGGTCGGTCCGGCGATCGCGTACCACAACAACGAGACCCTGGCGAAGGCCTTCCCCGAGCGGTTCTACCTCTCGGAGAACCTCCACAAGGTCGTCGAGGCCAAGAAGGCCTCGTTCTTCGGTGCCGACGGCCGCACGCTCGACCCGGAGGTCGAGGCGCTCCTCACCGTCGGCGACGTGGTGAAGGCGCCCGAGGAGGTACGCCAGCAGACCCTCGAGGCGATCGCCGACGAGATCGGCCGGATGCTCGACGAGGGTGTCGCCCAGGCTGCCGAGGACATCGACCTGGGGATGATCACCGGTGCCGGCTTCCAGTTCTGGAACGGCGGCATCACCCAGCTCCTCGACCGTGAGGGCATCTCCGAGAAGGTCACCGGCAAGAAGTTCCACTGACCCTGGAAGCGCCCGGCCCCCGACCGCCATGCGGTCGGGGGCCGATCCGTTCCTGCAGGAGCCTCAGCTCATGCCTTCTCGGGCGCGACGGTGTTCTGCCGCTGTCGCGGGGCTTGTTGGCGCACGGTCGCCTGCGGTGAGCGTCGCCGGCTCTCGATCCTCTTGCGGATCAACTCATCGGCCGCTTTGAGGTCGAACGGCGCCGACATCTGCTCAGGTGACCAGGCGAACTCGGCCACGAGGTCGTCATAGAGCATTGAATCCCCCGAGTGCTGTGTGGTGACAAGACCGAGGGCCCTCGTCGCCCCCGACAGGCCCACTCTAATCGCAGACGAGCCGAACTTCGCCAGTGACTCGGCCGGAGAGACCGAGTCCGCAGGGTCAAAATTCGGCGTCTCGCCGTCAGAGGGTGACGTCTCGGGACAGCGGCGTGGACGTCAGCGCGCCCAGGCGCTCGATGGTGTCCAGGGCGATCGCCTGCGGGGTCAGGCCGATGGCCTCCAGGATCTTCGGCCGCTTGGCGTGGTCGAGGAACTCCTGCGGGATGCCGTGGATCTTCACCGGCGTGCGTACGTCGGCGGCGGTCAGCGCCTGCAGGAACGCCGCGCCCACGCCGCCGGTGACGCCGTTGTCCTCGATGGTGACCACGAGGCTGTGGTCGGCGGCCGCCTCGACGAGAGCCGGGTCGATCGGCTTGACCCAGCGCGGGTCGACGACGGTGACGCCGATGCCCTGGGCGGTGAGCCGCTCGGCGACTCCCATGGCGACCTCGGCCATCGACCCGACGCCGAGGACCAGGACGTCCTTGGTGCCGACGCGGGCGAGCACGTCGGCGCCGCCGAGCTTGGAGACGGTCGGGATGTCCTCGGGCGGCGGGCCCTTCGGGAAGCGGACGACGGTGGGCGCGTCGTCGACCTCGACCGCCTCGTCGAGGAGCTCGTTGAGGCGGGTGATGTCGCGCGGCGCGGCCAGGCGGAGGCCGGGGACGACCTGGAGCAGCGACATGTCCCACATGCCGTTGTGGGAGGCGCCGTCGTCGCCGGTCACGCCGGACCGGTCGAGGACGAACGTCACTCCGGCGCGGTGCAGGGCGCAGTCCATCAGCACCTGGTCGAACGCGCGGTTGAGGAAGGTCGCGTAGACCGCGAAGACCGGGTGCAGGCCGCCCATCGCCAGGCCCGCGGCCGAGGTGGCGGCGTGCTGCTCGGCGATGCCGACGTCGAAGGTGCGCTCGGGGAAGCGCGCCTGGAAGGCGTCGAGGCCGACCGGGTGCATCATCGCCGCGGTGATCGCGACGATGTCCGGCCGGCTCTCCCCCAGCCGCACGATCGCGTCGGAGAAGTGGTCGGTCCAGATCCGGCCCTTGGGCTTCTCGGCCCCGGTCTGGACGTCGAAGGGACCCGGCGAGTGGAACTGGTCGGCCTCGTGGCGTTCGGCCGGGTCGTAGCCGTAGCCCTTGCGGGTGATCGCGTGGACGATCACCGGGCCGCCGAACTTCTTGGCCGAGGTCAGCGCCTGCTCGACGGCGTGCCGGTCGTGGCCGTCGACGGGGCCGACGTACTTCAGGCCGAGGTCCTCGAAGAGCCCCTGGGGCGCGACCGCGTCCTTGAGGCCCTTCTTGACCGCGTGCAGCGCGTCATAGGCCATCGCGCCGATCCCGGGCACCGCGTTGAGGCGGCGCTTGACCATGTCGAGGAGCAGCTCGTAGCGGGGATTGGTGCGCAGCGAGGTCAGCGCCGTGGCCAGACCACCGATGGTCGGGGTGTAGGAGCGGCCGTTGTCGTTGACCACGATGACCAGCCTGGAGTCGTGCTGGATCGCGATGTTGTTGAGCGCCTCCCAAGCCATCCCGCCGGTCAGGGCGCCGTCGCCGATCACGGCGACCACGTGGCGGTCCTCGCCACGGATCGTGAAGGCCTTGGCCAGCCCGTCGGCGTAGGAGAGCGCGGTGGAGGCGTGGGAGTTCTCGACCAGGTCGTGGTCGGACTCGGACTGGCTCGGGTAGCCGCTCATCCCGCCCTCGCGGCGCAGCGTGCCGAAGTCACCGGACCGGCCGGTGACGAGCTTGTGGACGTAGGACTGGTGGCCGGTGTCGAAGATTATCTTGTCGCGGGGGCTGTCGAAGACGCGGTGCATGGCGAGCGTCAGCTCGACGACGCCGAGGTTGGGGCCGAGGTGGCCGGTGTTGGTGGCCACGGTCCTGATCATCAGGTCGCGGATCTCGCTCGCGAGGAGCTCGAGCTGGTCGTCGGAGAGATCACGAAGATCCTGCGGCGCGGCGATGCGTTCGAGGAGACCCATAGGAGGGGATTCTACGTCTCCACCCTGACGGGCTCCGACCCGGATAGCGCCACGTGCTGGGGCGATCCGAGGAACCGCGCGAGCCCGATCCGGGCGGAGTCGCTGAGGTCCAGGTCAGGCGCCTTCGTGGGGTCGACGAAGACGATCTGGCGGCCCTCGTGGCACACGATGTCGGCATCGGTGAGGTCGACCCCGGCAGCGTAGAGGTGGATCGTATCGTCGGTGCCGGTCTCGGGGTGGCGGAGCTCCTGGACGGCGACCAGCTCGAGGGCCTCGGGGGCGAGACGCACCTCGGTCTCCTCCTCGAGCTCGCGGACCGCGCCGGTCACCGGGTCCTCCCCCGGCTCGAGGTGGCCTCCGCTGAAGGACCACTTCTCCGGCGCGATCGTCGGATGCTCGTCACGCTCCTGGAGCATCACCCACCCACGACGGTCGACAAGGATCACGGCGGCGAACTCGGTCATGGGGAGCGAGCCTAGTCCTCCCGCGGACGCACCGACGCCCGTGGCCTACCCAGCTCCCTCGTCAGTACGTCACCGACCCGGTCCAGCCCGACGGGTTCCTCGACCAGCTCGGCCCAGGGACGCCTCGAGGCGGCCAGGAAGGCGACCGCCTGCTCGAGGTGCCGCGGCTCGTAGTTGTGTACGCCGCTGACCGACCGCCACCCCCGCACGATGCTCTCCGGGTCGACCGCGATCGCCGGCCCCGGGGAGACCGAGCCCACCAGGACGAGGGAGCCGCCGACGTCGAGCGCGCCGAGCGCCGCCTCGATCGCCGGCGCGGCCCCGGAGAAGTCCATCGCGACATCGACCGGCGGGAATCCCTGACCGGCCGAGAGAGTCGAGGTGGCGCCGAAGTCGGCGGCGAGCTCCAGCCGGGCGGGGACGACGTCGCTCACCACGACCTCGGCCGCGCCGGCGTCGGCCGCGGCCGCGATCGCGGTGAGACCGAGCATCCCGGCGCCGACCACCAGCACCCGGCGGCCGCGCAGCGAGCCGGCTCGCTCCAGCGCCGCCATCACGGTGGCGGTCGCGCACCCGGCGGGGGCGGCGACCTCGTCCGCCAGCGTGTCCGGGACCGGCACCACCGCGGTGCCGGCGGGCAGGAGCACATGGGTGGCGTAGGTGCCCGAGAGCGGCCAGGCCGCCTGGTAGGTCTCGTGCCCGAGCTTGCGCACGGAGCGGCACTTCGCGGTGAGGCCACGCAGGCAGCGGTCGCAGGCGCCGCACGAGACGGTGACGCCCCAGACCACCCGCTGACCGCTGCCGACGACCCGGCCGACGCCCTCGTGACCGAGCACGCTCGGGCAGGCGCCGGGCCGCCGGCCGGAGACGGTGTGGTGGTCGGAGCCGCACACCGTCGCCAGGTCGATCTCGACCAGCGTCTCCCCCGGGCCCGGCTCCGGCAGCGCCACCGTCTCCAGGGTCACCTCGGCGCCGCCGAGCCACACCGCCACCCGCGCCATCAGACCGCGCCGACCTTCCGGCGCAGCCAGGCCGAGAAGAGGTCGATGGCGATGATCAGCACGATCACCATGCAGACGTAGGTCATCATCGTGTCGAAGTGGAAGCTGTCCACCTCGGTCTTGATGAAGAACCCGATGCCGCCGGCACCGACGGTGCCGAGGATGACCGAGCTGCGTACGTTGGTGTCGAACCGGTAGAGCAGCAGCCCGAGCAGCGACGGCATCACCGCGGGCAGCACCGCGTGCGCTGCCGACTGCGCGGGCGAGGCGCCGGCCACGCGGAGCGCCTCGACGGGCCCCTGGTCCACCTCGTCCATGGCCTCGGACCACAGCTTGCCCATGACCGCGACGTTGTGGATCGCCAGCGCGATCACCCCGGGGAAGGCGCCGAAGCCGACCGCGGCGATGAACATCAGCGCGTAGACCGTCTCGGGGATCGCACGCAGCACCGACATCACCGCGCGGCCCAGCAGCCACAGCGGCACGAACCGGTTGGTCGTCCGCGACGAGATCACCGCGAAGAACAGCGCCACCGGGATCGACAGGGTCGTGCCGAGCAGGCCGATCCAGATCGTCAGCAGGCAGTACTCCAGGCCGGGCCGGATGGTCTCGGACCAGCGCAGGTCGAGCGGGAAGGCGCCGTCCTGATGGATGGTCTTGCCGTTCGGGTAGGTGCGGTCGACGCCGAACAGGAAGTTCCACAGCCCCCGCCAGCCCTCGAGGAGCTCCTTGGGCGAGGTGTTGGTCTGCACCGCGGCGTACCAGTGCACGACGACCAGGCCGATCGCTATGACCACCGCGAGGGCGATCCCCGCCGGGCGGAAGCGTGGCGGGATCTCCAGACCCGGGTCGGGAGTCTTGGTCACCGTGCTCATGCGTACTCCCTCATCTCGGCGGCCTCGGCCGCCTCCAGCGCCTCCAGGGCGGGCCGGTAGAGGCCGGCCACCGTCTCGTCGTCGATCTCGGCGCTGCGGCTGTCGAAGACCAGCCGACCGCCGGCCAGACCGAGGACCCGGTCGGAGAAGCGGCGTGCCAGGTCGGGCTGGTGGAGCACCGCGGCCACGGCGAGGCCGTCGTCGTCGGCCAGCGAGCGGAGCAGGTGCATCACCTGCTCCGAGGCGGCCGGGTCGAGCGCCGAGACCGGCTCGTCGGCGAGCAGCACCTTGGCCCGCTGGCACAGCGCGCGGGCCACCGCGACCCGCTGCTGCTGACCACCGGAGAGACGGCCCGCCTTCTCCCGGGCGCGGTCGGCGAGACCGACCCGGTCCAGGCACGCCATCGCCTCGGCCTGGACCTCGCGCGGGAAGGCCAGCACCGACCAGGAGCGGCTCAGGCCGAGCCGACCGAGCGCTCCGGCGCAGACGTTGTCGAGCACGCTGCGGCGGGGCACCAGATGGATCTTCTGGAAGACCATCGCCACCGTCGGCATCGCCTCCGCGGGCCTGGCGGTGACGCCGTCGACGGTGATCGTGCCGGCGTCGGGACGCTCCAGACCGACCACGCAGCGCAGCGAGGTGGATTTGCCCGAGCCGTTGGCCCCCAGCAGGCTGACCACCTCCCCGGAGGCGACCTCGAAGGACAGGCCGTCCAGGACCGTCTTCTCCCCGAACGCCTTCCTCAGGCCGTCGATACGCAGCATGGCCGCTCCGGGGAGGTGATCAGCGCCCATCAGAGATCGTCCGTGGTCAGGTCGAGGGCCTCGGCCAGGTCGGTGACGGGCTGGTAGTCCTCGTCGGTCACCGCGACCAGCGCCGGCTTGCCGGCGGGCGGGGTGAAGTCGAGGTACTCGCCGATCTCCGCGACCGACTCGGCGGGCAGGTTCAGCAGCGCCTCCTGGACGGCCTCGGACACCTCGGGCGTCATGTTCGGGCCCGCGGCGATCGGGTCGTTCAGGATCGGCTCCGACTCCCAGACCTGGCGGAAGGCCGATTCGTCGAACTGACCCTCGGCGGTCGCCGAGGCCAGGGTCTGGCTGTTGATCTCAGCGGCGTCGACCTTGCCGTTGACCAGTGCCAGGAGCGCCTCGGTGTGACCACCGGCGTACTCCGCCTTCACGTCCTTCTCGATCCCGGCGTCGATGAGCGCCTTGCGCGGCACCGCGTCACCTGAGGTGGAGCCCGACTCCGAGAGCGCCAGGGTCGAGCCCTTCAGGTCCTCGACGGTCTTGATCGGCGAGTCCTCGGGGACCCAGATGCCGCCGGTGTAGGAGGAGACCTTGCCGTCCTCGCCCGCGAACGAGGCCAGCGGCGTGGCGCCGGCCTGCTTCTGGGCGAAGACGTAGCCCAGCGGCCCGAACTGGCCGATGTCGAGCTTGCCGTTCTGCATGGCGAGGATCTCGGCGACGTACGTGTCGGAGATCTGCACCTCGACCTCGCAGCCGAGCTCCTCGCCGAGGGCCTTGCCCAGGGTCTCGTAGACGGGGATCAGGTTCTTCGGGTCCTCGAAGGGCTCGACGCCCATCGTCAGGGTGCCGTCGGGGCAGATCTGGTCGGGGCCGACCTCGCCGCCCGCGGCGGCCTTCTCGGGAGTGGCCCCGCCGCCGCAGGCGGCCAGGGCGAGGGTCAGGGTCGCAGCACCCGCGAGCGCGGTGAGGGAGCGCAGCTTGGACATGTCGGTTTCTCCTGTGATCAGAGCAGCTGGTCGAGAACGGTGGGCGCGAGGCCCAGTGCTGTGGTCATGCCGATGCCCGACGTCACCGAGACGACCCGGAGGCCCGGGAACGGCTCGTCGACGAGGAAGTCGATCAGCGGGGAGTCCGCGTAGACCCCTCGCCAGCGACGCCGGACGGTGAGCGGAGCCCCGAGCAGCCGCGCCCCTTCCCGCAGCACCAGCTCGGCGACGTACTCGTCGTCGAAGGGCTGGTGCGTGCGGTCGTAGTGGTGGGTGTCGCCCAGGACGATCGAGCCGGGCCGGCCGTCGGTCCCGGGACGCTGGGTGAGCATGAGGTTCATGACGACGTCGAGGAGCTCGGGGCCGGTGGCCTCGAACTGCGCGCGTACGCCGGCCGCGGCCGTGGTCTCGGCGAACCCGCCGTAGCGGAGCATCGAGAGCCCGGTCAGCACCGCCGGCTCGATCTCGACATCGCCCGGAGGCGCGACCTCGAGCATCTGCAGCCGGCAGCGGCGTACGCCTGCCTTCTCGGCCACTTGCGGGAAGACCCGGTCGACGTCGTGGCCGGCGGCGTGCACGACCCGGGCGGAACGGATGGCTCCGCGGCTGGTGCGGATCTCCACCCCGTCCGCGACGGGGTCGACGGCTCCGACGTGGGTCGCCCAGCTGAACCGGACGCCCTGGGCCTCGAGCCAGGCGGCGATCGCGGGGAGCGCCTCGCGGGGGTCGACGCGGAGGTCGAGCGGCAGGTGGGCGCCGCCGACGACGTCCGCGGTTGCCGGCGGGAACAGGGCACGGGTGGCGTCGGCGTCGAGCAGGAGCGCCTGCTCGGTGCCGCGGGCGGCGGCGAACTCCTCGAGCACGGCCAGCTCCGCCTCGGTGCGGGCGACGACGACGGTGCCGGTCTCCTCGACCCCGAAACCCGCCTGCTCGCCGAGGGCGATCCAGCGATCCCGGGCGGCGAGGGCGTACGTCAGCGCCTGGCCCGACTGGGCGGTGGCGCAGACGTGGCCGAAGTTGCGGACCGAGGCGCCCACGGCGCGCTCGTCACGCTCGATGACGTGGACCCGCAGGCCCCGCGCGAGCCCTTCGGCGGCATGCGCGAGGCCGACGATCCCGGCGCCGATGACGACGAGGTCAGCGGCCGTGTCGGTGGTGGTCGAATGAGTTGGCACGGCCCGAACACTTCTGCCCGGCACCGGCCCGGTCAACACCTGGAGCGAACATGTACAGACAAGTTAACCGGTCGTTTTCCTGCGTCCCATCGCGCTTCACCAGCGTTCTCTCGCTGTTCACAATGCAAGCGCCCACACTTGTCTGATCAAGTTGTAGCCTGCTGGCATGAGCAGTCCGTTGCACACCCAGGTCGCCGAGGCCATCCGAGCCCGGATCATCGGCGGCGAGCTGCCGACCGGCGCCCCGATCCCGTCGGAGGCGCAGCTGTGCGAGCAGTTCGGGGCCTCCCGCGGCACGATCCGCACCGCATTGGCGACCCTGCGCCGCGAGGGGCTGCTCACCGGCGGCCAGGGGCGCCCGCCGACCGTGCGCGACACCGCCCTCGGCCAGCCCTTCGAGCAGCTGATCTCGTTCAGCGCCTGGGTGCAGCAGATCGGTCGCACCCCGGGCCAGCGCACCATCGAGGTCGCCCGGCGCGGCGCCACCGCCGCGGCCGCCGAGGCGCTCGACATCGACGAGGGCGACCCGGTCGTCGACGTGCTCCGGGTCCGCCTCCTCGACGGCCATCCCGCGATGCTCGAGCGCAGCACCTTCGTGGAGAGCGTCGGACGGCTGCTCTTCGACTTCGACCCCGACTCCGGGTCGCTCTACGCCTACCTCACCAGCGCCGGCGTCGACCTGCACGGCGCCCGCCACACCATGGACGCCGTCGCCGCCGACGAGACCGACGCCGACCTGCTCGACATCGCCGTCGGCAGCCCGCTTCTGCGCGAGCGCCGCCGGGCGACCGCCGCCGACGGCACCCCGCTGGAGTACGCCGACGACCGCTACCGGCCCGACCGCGTCACCTTCACCATCGACAACACCCGCCCGTCCGCGGCGGGGATCCGCACCGACGTACGCATCCTCAAGGAGATCTCGTGACCGCCTTCGACCCCACCGATCGTCTCGGGCTCCGCTTCGACCCCACCGATCGTCTCGGGCTTCGCTTCGACCTCGCCGCCCTCGACATGGCCGGCACCACCGTCGACGAGGGCGGGCTGGTCTACGACGTGCTCGACTCGACCGTCGCCGACGCCGCCGGCGAGCCCGTCCCCCACGACCTGCTGCTGCAGTGGAAGGGCACCTCGAAGTGGGAGGCGATCCAGGGGCTGCTGCGCGGACTCGGCCAGGACCCGAGCACCGCGCAGGTCGACAAGATCTTCGACGGCTTCCGCGAGCGCCTCGTCACCGCCTACCGTGAGACCCCGCCGCAGCCCTTCCCCGGCGTGCCCGAGATGTTCGAGGCGCTGCGCTCGCACGGCGTGAAGGTGGCGCTGCAGACCGGCTACTCGGCCGAGATCGCCGCAGCCATCCTCGACGGCCTCGGCTGGACCGTCGGCCCGGGCGCCGACTCGACCGTCGACGCCGTCGTCACCTCCGACCTCGTCGCCGCCAGCCGCCCCGCCCCCTACCTCGTCTTCCACTGCATGGAGGCGACCGGCGTCACCGACGTCCGCCGCGTGCTGGTCGCCGGCGATACCCCCAACGACCTCGGCGCCGGCACCAACGCCGGGGCGGGCTTCGTCGTCGGCGTCGCGACCGGCTCCTTCACCCACGACCAGCTCGCCACCGAGCCCCACACCCACCTCCTCCCCTCCACCGCCGACCTGACGACACTCCTGTAGACCTACGTCCCTTGACTGAGCACAAACCAAGGCAAAGACTGGCGTCATGGCACTGACCAAGAAGCAGAAGAAGGCGATCCTGACCACGGGCGCGCTCGCGGCCCAGGCGGCAGTGGCGCCGGTGATCCTGCGTGACCTGCAGAAGCGCTCGGACGACGAGATCCGCGGACCGCGCATCCTGTGGCGGCTGTGGGGCAGCACCAACCTGCTCGGTGCGGCGGTCTACTGGTTCTACGGTCGGAAGCCGGCCGCGGTCTAGGCCCGTACCGTCCGGCGAGGCTCGGTGAGCAGCCGGATCGCGAAGATCAGCTCCTCGACGTCGGCGAAGCGGCGCAGGTCGCAGCCGGTGCGCTCGGCGATCCGCTCGAGCCGGTGGTAGGCGGTGTTGACGTGGACGTGCAGCTGCTCGGCGGCCAGCTTGGCGTTGAGGTCGCAGGCGACGTACGCCAGCATGGTGTCGATCATGACGCGGTCCCGGGAGAGGTCCTCCTCGACGAACTGGCGCAGCGCCGGGCGCACCAGTCGGCGGGCGGTCGGATCCTCGCGCAGCACCAGGTAGTCGATCGTCGAGATCATCGGCAGGGCCATCACGCCGGGCTCCGCACCGAGGACGTCGCGTGCGATGCCCGCCTCGGCGTACGCAGCGGGCACGGCCGCGAGCCCGGCGTGCACCGTGCTGGCGCCGACCGCCAGCTCGAATCCCTCCCGCGCGAGCTGGCGGTAGATGCGCCGCAGGTCGGGCACGATCGTCCTGACGTCACCGGTGGCGACGGGCAGGATCCCGACGAGCTGCTCCTGACGGATCACGGTGACCCCCTCCCGGGCCGGGCCCAGCTCGGTGCGTACGTGCCGAAGTGCCTCCCGCAGGCTCCGACCGGGGCGTAGCGGCCGCACCGGCACCGCGATCAGGACGATGACCCGGTCGTCCGGCTCCAGCCCGCACCTGCGGGCCACCTCGAGCATCGGACCCGGCCGGACCACTCGTCCGGCGAGCAGGTCCTCCACGAGGTCGCGGCGGATCCGGTCGCCCTCGGCGAGCTCGACCTGATGGGCGGCGAGGTAGGCCTCGGCGGCGACCGTGCTGCCGACCTCGATCACCTGCATCACGTGCGAGGCCACCGGGAGCGCCGCGCGGCTGGTCTCCGGGTCGGCGGCGGCGATCTCGACGATGCGCTCCCACAGCGCCACCTGGCCGATGCGGAAGGCCTGCAGGAAGTCGGCCAGCGCGACCCCCTGACGAACCCGGCGAGTCGCCTGGTCGACGGTGAACTGGAAGTCCTCGCGTACGGCCGCGCGTCCCTCCTCCAGGGTGGTGAGCACCGCCAGGAAGACCGCCTCGGCGTGGTCGCCGACCTCCTTGCGCAGCTCGGGGTCGGGGCTGACGGCATAGGCCGGCACCTGGTCCCAGTTGTGCTTCAGGAAGAGCTCCACGGTGTGCGGGAGGTCCTCCCTGATGCCCGCGACGATGCGTTTGATCGGCTCTGTGCTCATCGCGCTCCCTCGGTGTTTCGCTGGCGGTTGCGGCGTCAACAAGATCAACGCGCGAGTGTGGCGACGGTCACGCTTCGAGCCCCATGTGATCTGTCTCCAACCCGGGTGTCGGGGCCTCACACATTTCCCGACGCGCCCTTCCCAACCGAGATCTGGCTGGTGAATGGTGCTATGTGTCGGTGGTCACAAAACTCGGACCCTGCCTACGCCAGGAGTGATTTCACATGGGGACGCACAACTCGGAAGGCCCTGCTCGGGTCTCCAGACGATCATTCGTCGGATACGTCGTCGGCGGCGCGACCCTGATCGCCGCCGCCGATCTCGGCCTGACACCCTCCGCCGCCCAGGCGGCACCCATCCCATCGGTGCCGCAGGTACCCGAGCTCTACGACCTCAACGACTTCCTGACGCACTGCGCGGCGCCGACGTCGAACCTGATCGCGATCGAGGTCGACGAGAAGGGTCACGCCCACTTCGCGCTGCCGCGGATGGAGGTCGGCCAGGGCATCACGACCGCCGTGTCGATGCTGATCGCCGAGGAGCTGGACCTCCCGGTCGACCACGTGCACGTCACGCTGGCGCCGGCCCGCCCCGAGCTGCTCTTCAACCAGCTGACCGGCGGCTCGAACACGATCATCTCGATGTACACCCCGGTCCGCGTCGCCGCCGCGATCGCTCGCAAGGCGCTGCTCGAAGCGGCCGCGATCATGCTCGGGGGCACGGTGGCGCAGCTGGTCTCCAAGGGCGGCGTGATCAGTGCTCCGGACGGGTCCTCGGTGACCTACGGCGAGGCGGCCGCCAAGGCCGCGAAGCCGACGACCGAGAAGGTCGAGGTCGAGCTGAAGGAGACCTCGGAGCACACCGTCGTCGGCAAGCCGCACCGCCGCGTCGACGCGCGCGCGGCCGTCACCGGCAAGAAGAAGTTCGCGATGGACCTCGACATCCCGGGCGCGCTGCCCACGATGGTCTGCCGGGCACCCGAGCTCAACGGCACCCCGGACAAGATCAGGAACAAGGCCGAGATCGAGAAGATGCCCGGCGTCACCCACGTCGCGATCATCCCCACCGGCGTCGCGGTCCGGGCCAAGACCTTCGGTCAGTGCATCGACGCCGTACGCGCGCTGGACGTCACCTGGAACTCCGGCACCGTGACCACGATGTCGGCCAAGGACATCCGGGCCGAGCTCCGGGCCGGGCAGATCCCGCTCGCCGTGCCCAAGGTCGGCGCCACCTCGGTCGACGGCGAGTTCACCTTCCACTTCCGCAGCGGCTCGGCTCTCGAGCCCAACTGTGCGGTCGCCGACGTACGCGACGGGAAGGCCACCGTCTGGGGCGGTCTCAAGTCGCCGATCGACGCCCAGGGCAGGATCGCCAAGGCGCTCGGGATCGCGCAGACCGACGTGACGGTCAACGTGGTCCAGGGCGGCGGCTCCTTCGGCCGCAAGCTGTTCAGCGACGCCGCGGTCGAGGCCGCGCACGCGTCCAAGGAGTTAGGTGCGCCGGTCAAGCTGATGTGGCACCGCGCCGACGAGCCGCGCCAGGGCCGGGTGCACCCGATGGCGGTCTCCCAGATCCGGGCGACCGTGCTGGCCGGCAGCGTGCTCACCTTCGAGCAGCGCCACGCCAGCGTGGCCTGTGACTTCACCCATGGGCTCGGCGAGCGGCTGACCGCCGAGGTGGCGGCACTCCCGCCCGGTCTGTCGAACCTGAGCTTCTCCGAGTCGATCTTCCTGCTCGCCACCGAGCTGCCCTACAACTTCGGGGTCGTCACCCAGCTGCTCAACGAGCCCAAGCCCGCGGTCGACCGGTTCAACACCAGCTCGGTACGCAACATCTACTCCCCCGACGTCGCCACCGCCAGCGAGCTGATGGTCGACCAGCTCGCCAAGAAGCTGAAGCAGGACCCGGTCACGTTCCGGCGCAACTACCTCAAGAGCGACGTCGTCAAGCGGGTGCTCGACCGCGCCGCCGAGATCGGTGACTGGGGTCGTTCGATGCCCGCCGGCACGGCCCAGGGCATCGCGATCCACAAGGAGTACAAGGGCGCCACCGCCGTTCTCGTCGAGATCGACTGCCGCCCCGAGACGGTCAACCGCGAGGTGCGCGACGCCGTGACCGGACCTCGGGTCACCAAGGCGGTCGTGGTCGCCGACGTCGGCCTGGTGATCAATCCGGCCGGGGTGAAGGCCCAGATGATGGGCGGCTTCTCCGACGGGATGTGCCAGGCGCTGACCTACAGCAACCACCTGGTCGACGGTCACTTCCTGGAGGCGAGCTGGGACAACTCGGCCTACACCCGCCAGTGGAACACGCCGTTCGAGTTCGAGTGCGAGGTGATGGAGTCGCACGGCAACCAGCCCGGCGGTGTCGGCGAGGCCGGCGTGGCCGCCTCGATGGCCGCGGTCGCCTGCGCGTACGCCCGCGCGACCGGCAAGGTGCCCACGGAGTTCCCGATCAACTTCCACGAGCCGCTCCACTTCGAGCCCAAGTCCTTCGTCCCGCCCGTCCCCGAGTCGCCGACCGACGGCCTCGCCTACACGTTCTGAGGTCCTGCGATGCCTTCTCACACCTTCCAGCTCAACGGCGAGACCGTCACCGTCGACGTCGAGGACGACGTACGCATCCTGTGGGTCCTGCGCGACATCCTCGGTGTCACCGGCCCGAAGTACGGCTGCGGCATCAACGTCTGCAAGGCCTGTACGTCGCACATCAACGGCAAGGCGTTCAACCCGTGCTCGGTGCGGGTCGCCGACGTCGGCGCCGACGACGAGATCACCACCATCGAGGGCCTGGCCGACACGGCTCCCGGCGACGGCCTGCACCCGATGCAGGAGGCCTGGCTCGAGCACGACGTCGCCCAGTGCGGCTACTGCCAGCCCGGCCAGATCATGACCGCGGTCGCGCTCGTCAACAAGGTCCGCGCGGAGGGCCGTGCCATCACCGAGGCCGATCTCGACACGATCCGCAACGTCTGCCGCTGCGGCACCTACTCCCGGATCCGGGAGGCCATCAAGACCGGACAGGACGCGATGGCCCGCGGACTCTGAGCCTCTATCCGCTCGACCTTCGCGGTGAGCTGGCTGGTGCGACCGGGCCGGATGTCGGCCCGGAGCACCAGCCGGACCCGCGGAGGCGTCCGACGCCGGTCAACGGCTCCCGTCAGTGGCTGCTGACGCTGGAGTCCTGATGAGGGGGCACCTGTCCGAGAAGCGGTTCCCGACGGCGGATGGCCCCCAGCGTACGTAGCGCGAGCGCCAGCCAGCAGCAGACGGCGAGTGCGGCGAGCAGCGCGGGAATCCAGTGGTGGAGCAGCGTCGAGGCAGCGACCGCGCACACGAAGCCGGTGAGGTTCGCCACGACGTCGTAGACGGGTGCGATGAAGCGACTGTTGATGACGTGGGCGACAGCCACGACCAGCCCGCACGCGAAGGTGACGGCGAGGAGAAGTTCGACCATGGGGTCGATTGTCCTCGACCTTCTCGGCCATCCGGAATCGCGGGGGCCGGGCCTCAGTCCTCCAGCGCCTCTTCGAGCCGCTCGAGCTTCGCGTCGAGCTCGCCCTCGTAGCCCGGCCGGATGTCGGCCTTCAGGACCAGGGACACCCGTGACCCGTAGGGGGCGACCGCCTCGGTCGCCCGCTTCACGACGTCGAGGCACGAGTCCCAGTCGCCTTCGATCGTCGTGAACATCGCGTCGGTCCGGTTCGGGAGCCCTGACTCCCTCACCACGCGAACCGCCGCGGCGACGGCGTCGGACACGGAACCATCGGCGCGGCCGGTGCCGCTCGGCGCGACGGAGAACGCTACGAGCATCGGGGCTCCTTCCACTTCGCGACGCGGACGATCGAGAACGCTGCGTGCATGTCGAAACACTATCCAAACACTCGGGCGGCCTGCATATAGTGGCGCCGCCGGGGGCCGAAGGTGCCACGTCCGGTGAGAGAGGAATCGATGAGTGAGGGACTCGACCGGCTCGCTGCCACGCTGGGCGTGCCGGCCTCGCGGCTCGCGCCGCTGGAGGCGTACGACGACGAGCAGCTGGGCCGGTTCAACGATCTGACGCAGGGCGCGATGACCGCGGAGGACAAGGCGTTCGAGGCCTCGCTCGACGAGGCTCTGAAGCTGGTGCCGAAGATGCTGCGCGGGGTCGTCCAGAGGATGCTCGGAGGCGCCCGATGACCGCCCTGACCAGCGCTCTGGAGATCACCAAGCTCGCCCACGAGATGCACGTCGACGAGGCCGAGCTCGCCTTCCTCGCCACCACCTCCCCCGACGACCTCCGCGACCTGCGCGGGATCGTCTCGCACGCGATGTTCAGCCGTCACGAGTCCCGGGTGAAGGGGCTGGCCGCGGTCAGCAAGAAGCTCCCCGCGGCCGTCACCGCGAAGATCGCCGAGATCGCGATGGGTCCCATGCTCAGCGCCCGGGTGGCCGCGGTGATGGAGCCGGCCGACGCCGCGAAGCTGGCCGGCCACCTGAAGCCCGCGTTCCTCGCCGACCTCTCCGTCCACCTCGACCCGAACCGCGTCGAGGCGATCATCGCCAGGCTCGACCGCGGCCTGGTGGTCGACGTCGGCCGCCGGCTCCTGGCCGACGGTCATCTGCTGACCCTGGCCAGGTTCACCGGTGTCGTCGGCCCCGAGACCTCGCTGAAGGTCGTCGACGGCGCTTCGGGCGCAGAGGTCGTCCGGCTCGCGCTGTTCATCGACGAGCCCTCGGTGATCGACCCTCTCCTCGCCGGCCTGCCCGACGAGACCGTGGCCGAGATCGCGGCCGCCGGAGCCGACCACGGCGACGCGTTCGAGGCGCTGCTGGTCGCGCTCGGCGAGGACAGCCGGGCCCGGATCGCCTCACTCACCTGACGCCGAGGCGTCACCCCCGTCGGCCGAGACGTCAGCCCTGCCGGTCGAAGCGTCACTCCCGTCGCTCGACCTGGCAGGGCTGTGCCGTCTCGACCGACGTACGTGACGCCTCGGCAGGCTCGTCAGTTCGCGCCCGCGCGCCTTCTCCGCGCCGCCGCGGCGAGCAGTGCCGTACCGACCAGCAGGATCGTGGCCAGCGACAGGCCCGCCACAGCGAAGGGGCTGTGGAACCACCCAGAGGCGCGCGGGGCGGGGCGAGGTACGGGTGGAACCGAGAGAAGATCGCCGGCGAAGCTGATCGGGTCCGAGGACGTGCCGTCGATCCTGGTCAGGACCTCCCGCCGGCCAGTCTCGATCTCGGTGGCCACCAGACTCCGGGGAGCATCGTCTGCGGTCTGCGTCAGCGCGACCACCGAGCCCTCGTCACGCCAGCCGACGACGGCCACATAGTCCTCCGGACCTGGCACCCGCAGACTCTCCTCGCCCAGCCTGTTGTCCCACGACGCGACCAGGAGCGGCCCGCGGTCGTTTCGGACACGTACGGCTCTGGTCGAAGTGCCGTCGATGGCCACCACTCCATTGACGCTCCGCAGCGGCAGCCGCACATCCCTCAAGGGTCGCGGCAGGCCGTCGCGGGGCGCGTCAGCGGGACGGCGTACGTCCCAGACCCGGAAAGGCGCAGCCCGCAGGTCATCGGTGCGCGGCCGCAGGGACCCGAAGTGTCCGATGACAAGCCGATCAGAGTCGATCCATGCGACGCTCTCCCCGGGCGTGATCGACCGCCGCACAACCTCGCCCGTCACCGTGTCGTAGACCCCGAGAGCGCTGGCGTCGTCGCACGCCCATGGCGCCCATGGCCGGGACACTCGACTGATCCAGAACGCCATCCGCCGTCCGTCCGGCGAGAGCTCGACGAAGCCGCAACGATAGGTGCCCGGCTCCATCGGGATGTCGAGGAACGCGTACGCTCCGGTCTCCGCGGAGGCGCCGACGACTCCCTGCTCGTAGAGCGGCCGGAAGAGTGGGATTCCGCCGATCATCCGCCCCTTGCCGGCGGTCCAGGCGACCGCGAGGGGTCCGATCGGCCCGACCTCGTCCGTTCCGTGCAGGTCACGGTCGACGTCATGGAGCCGGGTCGGAAGTGCGCCACCCGGCGGCACCACGGGATCATCCCCACCAGGCGTCGCACAGGCCGCCATCAGGCCCAAGGCGACTACGAGGCACAGCACCACAGACGTACGAATCGGAGACCGCACTTTCACACCCCCTTCGCCCGGCCCGATTCCGGTCAGCTCGACAAAGTCGGCTCAGAGTGCCAGGTCAGAGGCCACGACAGGGCACCTTCTGCTCACGATCCGGCAACGGCCCGCCGCCTCCCGAGGGAGACGACGGGCCGTGGTGACCGCGAAGGGTCAGGCGTTGACCAGGCTGCGCAGCACGTACTGCAGGATGCCGCCGTTGCGGTAGTAGTTGGCCTCACCGGGGGTGTCGATGCGGACGACCGCGTCGAACTCGACACCGGTGTCGGTGGTGACCTTGACCGTCTTCGGGGTGACGCCCTCGTTGAGCGCGGTGATGCCGGAGATCGAGAAGGTCTCCTCACCGGTCAGACCGAGGCTCTCGGCGTTCTGGCCCGCCGGGAACTGCAGCGGGATGACGCCCATACCGATGAGGTTGGAGCGGTGGATCCGCTCGAACGACTCGGTGATGACGGCCTTGACGCCCAGGAGCGAGGTGCCCTTGGCGGCCCAGTCGCGCGAGGAGCCGGAGCCGTACTCCTTGCCGCCGAGGACGACCAGCGGGGTGCCGGCCGCGGCGTAGTTCTGGGCGGCGTCGTAGATGAAGCTGACCGGAGCGTCGGGCTGGGTGAAGTCGCGGGTGTAACCACCCTCGGTGCCCGGGGCGACCTGGTTCTTGATCCGGATGTTGGCGAAGGTGCCGCGGATCATGATCTCGTGGTTGCCTCGGCGCGAGCCGTAGGAGTTGAAGTCACGCTGCTCGACACCGTGCTCGATGAGGTACTTGCCGGCCGGCGAGTCCTTCTTGATGTTGCCGGCGGGGCTGATGTGGTCGGTGGTGACCGAGTCGCCCAGCTTCAGCAGGACGCGCGCACCCTCGATGTCGGTGACCGGCGCCGGGGTCTTGGCCATGCCCTCGAAGTAGGGAGCCTTGCGGACGTAGGTCGACTCCTCGTCCCAGGTGAAGGTGTCACCGGTCGGGGTCGGCAGGTTCTGCCAGCGCTCGTCGCCCGCGAACACGTCGGCGTAGTCCTTCGTGAACATGTCGGAGGAGATCGCGGTGGCGATGGTCTCCTCGACCTCGGCCGGGGTCGGCCAGATGTCCTTGAGGAAGACGTCGTTGCCGTCCTGGTCCTGGCCCAGCGCGTCCTCGAACAGGTTCATGTTCATGTTGCCGGCCAGGGCGTAGGCGATGACCAGCGGCGGCGAGGCGAGGTAGTTCATCTTCACGTCGGGGTTGATCCGACCCTCGAAGTTGCGGTTGCCGGAGAGCACCGAGACGACGGCGAGGTCGTTGTCGTTCACCGCGGCGGAGACCTCGGGGATGATCGGGCCCGAGTTGCCGATGCAGGTCACGCAGCCGTAGCCGACGAGGTTGAAGCCGACCTTCTCCAGGTAGGGCGTCAGCCCGGCCTTGTCGTAGTAGTCGGTGACGACCTTGGAGCCCGGGGCCAGGGTGGTCTTGACCCACGGCTTGCGGGTCAGGCCCTTCTCGACGGCCTTCTTCGCCAGCAGCGCGGCGCCGATCATGACCGACGGGTTGGAGGTGTTGGTGCAGGAGGTGATCGAGGCGATCGTGACCGCGCCGTTCTCCAGCTCGAACTCGGTGCCGTCGGCCAGCTTGACCGGGACCTTGGCGTCCGTCTTGGAGGTGTAGGACGGCAGGTGGCCCTCGAAGGAGGTCTTGGCGTCGGTGAGCTCGACGCGGTCCTGCGGGCGCTTCGGGCCGGCGATGCTCGGGACGACCGTGGAGAGGTCGAGCTCGAGCGTCTCGGAGTAGCGCGGCTCGGCGGCCGGGTCGTGCCAGAGGCCCTGCTCCTTGGCGTACTTCTCCACCAGGGCCAGCTGCTCCTCGGAGCGGCCGGTGAGCTTGAGGTAGTTGATGGTCTCCTCGTCGACCGGGAAGATCGCGATGGTGGAGCCGAACTCGGGCGACATGTTGCCGATGGTGGCGCGGTTGGCCAGCGGCAGCGCGGTCACGCCGGCGCCGTAGAACTCGACGAACTTGCCGACCACACCGTGCTTGCGCAGCATCTCGGTGATGGTGAGCACGAGGTCGGTGGCGGTCGAGCCCTCGGGCAGGTCGCCGTGCAGCTTGAAGCCGACCACGCGCGGGATCAGCATGGAGACCGGCTGGCCGAGCAGCGCGGCCTCGGCCTCGATGCCGCCGACGCCGAAGCCGAGGACGCCCAGGCCGTTGACCATGGTGGTGTGGGAGTCGGTGCCGACGCAGGTGTCGGGGTAGGCCTGCAGCTCGCCGTCGACCTCACGGGTGAAGACGGTGCGGGCCAGGTGCTCGATGTTGACCTGGTGGACGATGCCGGTGCCCGGCGGGACGACCTTGAAGTCCTCGAAGGCGGTCTGGCCCCAGCGCAGGAACTGGTAGCGCTCGCGGTTGCGCTCGTACTCGATCTCGACGTTGCGCTCGAAGGCCTCCGGGGTGCCGAAGACCTCGGCGATCACGGAGTGGTCGATGACCATCTCGGCGGGCGAGAGCGGGTTGATCTTGGTCGGGTCGCCGCCGAGCTCGGCCGCAGCCTCGCGCAGGGTGGCCAGGTCGACGATGCAGGGCACGCCGGTGAAGTCCTGCATGATCACGCGCGCCGGCGTGTACTGGATCTCCTTGTCGGGCTCGGCGGTCTCGTCCCAGCCCGCCAGGGCCTTGATGTCGTCGGCGGTGATGTTCGCGCCGTCCTCGGTGCGCAGGAGGTTCTCCAGCAGCACCTTCAGCGAGAAGGGCAGCGACGCGACGTCGAGGCCCTCACCCTTGACCGCATCCAGGCGGAAGATCTCGTAGGACTTACCGTCCACGTCCAGGGTGCTCTTGGCACCGAAGCTGTCCTTGCTGGCCAACGCGTTCATCTCCTTGCTCGCGTCCACAGTGACGTACGTTCTCAAGTCTTTGAGGCCCATCCTGCCCCGGCTACCTACGCCGGGAAAACAAAGGCTCACCTAACCTTTTGCGGCGATCACTCGCCCGATCTCTTGATATCAAGATACATGAGGTCGAACGACAATTCGAATCACCCGGCGCGCCGTGTTGTGACCACCGCCGCTGACAGCGATCCTCGGATACTCCATGATTGGTCCGACCGGGCCACCCGACGGCCGCAACTCGTCGGGCACGAAGTGATGCGAGGAGAGCCTTGAGCACCCTGATCGCCGTCGTGGCGCTGGTGATCGCCGTGGCCGCAGGCGCTGTCGCCTGGCGCCTGCGCCGCTCCAACAAGGCGCTGCGTGCCGAGACCATCGGTCTGCTGTGGCGCCTGGAGCAGGCCGACATCTCCGCGCCGCGCACCGCCTACGCCGAGCTCCCGCCCGAGGACCGGCTGCTGAGCATCCGCATCCTCAACCCGCTCGAGCTCGCCTCCGCGCAGACCAAGGCAGCCACCATGCTGCACAAGGTGCGGCCGGCGCTGCTCTCGAAGATGGTCTACGACCAGGCGGCCGAGTCGCTGCGCGAGCGGCTCGCCGACGAGGGCGTCGTGGCCGAGGTCAAGGTCCATGCTGGTCGCTAGTCTCGCGCTGCTCGGAGCCCTCGCCTCTGCGGTCGCCGTCGGCCTCGCCTTCGCGGAGCAGCGTCGCCTCGAGCGGGCCCTGGAGGACGTGCGTCTCGGGGACCTCAAGGCGCGCACGTCCCGCGCCGAGGCCGAGCGCGCCGCGGACTGGCTCAGTCCGATCACGGACCAGATCACCGCGCCCTTCGCGGAGGCGACCCGGTCGGTGGCCGGTGCGCTGGCGCGTGTGGTGCCGAGCTCCGGCCGGCGTGGCCCGCGCGTGCTCAACGCGATGCCGGCCACCACGACCGGTGAGCTGCTGGGCACCCTCGGCCCGCATCTCGACGAGGCCGTCCTGGACCGCCGTCAGCTGATCACCGACCTCTCCGAGGACCCCACCATGGCGTTGCAGATGATCGTGGACGAGCAGGAGAGGTCGCGCGGCTAGCGCCGCCTCTCAGGCGAGCGTCGCCAGCCGCTCGCGGAGGCGCCTGCGCTCCTCGTCGGTGAGCGGCACCTCGGCCTCCTCGAGGTAGCCCATCGCCTCGTCGAGCCCGATCTCCCGGTGTTCGGTCTCCTCGCCCTCGCGGCGGATGGTGACCGTGTCGTGGGTGAGGCTGAGGTGTCTGTCGTCGAAGAGCTTGGTCATGATCAGCCGGTGACGGAAGTGCACCGTCGGGTGGGTGCTGGTGTAGTGGTGGCCGAGCGCGACGTCGCTGGGCACGACCAGCGCCTCGTCGTGGGTGTGCATGAGCTCCCACCCGTCGCCCTTGGCCCGCTCCAGCGCCCAGCCGTGCTCGCCCCGCCGCACCCGGTGGGCGATGCCGCGGACCTCGTCGACCGCCCCGTCGACCAGCGGGATCGGCCGCCACACGCTCAGCCCGAACCCGGGATCGAGCAGCAGCCTCTCGCCGTCCAGGTCGACCACGACCACCAGATGCGTACGTCCCGCCGCGGTCGGGTCGGGACCGACCCGGGCGAGCCGCCGCTCGACGGCGAAGCCGAGCCGGTCCAGCACCGCGCCGAGCAGCGTGCCGTGCTCGAAGCAGTAGCCGCCTCTCCCCCGGCCGGCGAACTTCGCCTGCACGTCGGGCAGATCGACGCCCGGATGCTGCTCGAGCAGCACGTCGATGTTGTCGAAGGTGAACGTGCGCAGATGGGCGTCGTAGAGCTCCTCGAGAGCCTCGCGCGACGGGCCGGGTGACTCGGTCACCCCGATCCTGTCCAGATAGGCCGTCAGGTCGAGCCGGTCGGTGCCCCACAGATCATCGCTCACGCCAGCATCTCAACGCCGATGCCCGGGTTGCGCAACCGAAATCAACGCCACCGCAGCCTTGGCCGCGGCACCCCGGCAACCATTCGGCTGGACAGGATCGAACAGTCATACTGCTCGAACGCCGCCTCAGCAGTGCCGACCTCGGAGCCGGTGAAGCCGTCCTGCTGCTGGCGCTCGAACGGGGTCCGTTGACGATGACGGGGGTGATGTCGACCTTGCACATCAAAGCCTCGACTGCCACGAGCCTGGTGAATCGACTGGAGACGCTCGGGCTGGTCCACAGGTCCCCGAACCCCGAAGACCGGCGCTCGCTCCTTGTCGACCTCACCGACACCGGGCTCATCCGCGCCAGCCAGGTGCGGCCCACATTCGAGGATCTCGATGCTGCCCTGACCGGCAGTGACGAGCAGCCGACGCTCTCTGGGATACGGCACGCTCTCCAGCAGGCATCGCTGTCCGGGTGACGCTCGTATCCGGCCCCGTCCGCGGCAGGGCGATCTGATCGTCGTGGCCGGGTTCAACGTCGCCGCACCCGCCCGCGGATCCGCAACCCTCCGACGCCGGAGCGGATAGGCGGATGACCGCCGCGGTGCACGGTCTGTACCGCGACGGCGAAGTCCCCGGGCCGGAGCACGGCCCGGGGACCTCGATGTCGTCTACTGGTAGCGGTACGCGCGGATGATCGTCTGCCGCACGCTGTTGCCGGAGGTGTCGGTTGCCCATGCTCGCAGCGAGACGAAGCCGCTGCCGCTCGGATGCTGCACCGAAGCGACCGCCTTCTCCCCCCGCCGCTCGACGTTCAGCTTGCGCCATGTCCGGCCGTCGTCGAACGATGCCTCGACCGTCAGAGCCCGGGTCTTCGCGGGCGCCGCACCGATCTGCCGGTCCAGCGAGATCGGCAGTCTGAACGACCGTCCGGCGGGGGCAGTGTTCTCGATGTCGAGGTCCGGCGAGAAGCGGACAGCTGTCATCGGAAGGTGCACCAGCTCGCCGTCGGGTACGTGCCCCGACTCGAACCTCCACTCCGCGTCGACCAGCGTGGAGAGAGTGAACGCCGGGTCGCTCTCGAACCTCGCGTGGACCAGGTAGTCGCCGGGCTCGGCCGGGACGTCGATGGCGTCCCTGAACCACGACGTGTGACCGACCTGCGTCCCGTTCCGATAGACCGTGACATCACCCGTGCCGCGCCCCGGGAACCGGAACCCCTCGTGCCCGCTGCCGTCGCCGTGCATCGGTCCCGGGGCGCCGAACGTGTCGCCCCAGTAGCGCGTCGCGTACTGCTGGTCGAACTCCGGTTCCGGGAACACCGGCCCCTCGACACCGTTCGCCCACTTCACGTCGTAGACCCGGCCGGGCTTGTACGACGTCCAGTCCGACTCGTAGTGCGTGTAGCCCGACTGGCTGTTCGAGATGAGCCATTCGGCCTTCTGATCCCGGTTGTAGTGCTCGACGACGGTGCTCGGCGCGTCATACCTGAGCGTGAGTGGCCTGGTCCTGCCGTCCAGGCTGGTCCAGACCGGCGAGTTGCCCGGTGCCCGGGCCACCGCGACCCGATCCACCGGTACGTCGGGAACGTCCGCCCCGATCCGGGACCGTACGGTGGCGAAGTCGTCGGCGCGGAGAGCCTCGGTCTTTCCGGTCATCATCCGGCCACGCTCGTAGAAGTAGACCTGATAGACCGCCTGACTGTTGATCTGCGACTGGGCCCAGGTTCCCGAGATGTAGGAGACGAAGCCCGTTGCCTTCTTGCTGCCCCTTGCCGAACCGGTTCGGAGACTGGCGAGATCCATGTTCATCAGGACGTTGTAGGGGTCGTTGGAGCCCCAGATCTGTGGCGCCTGCGTGCGGATGGTCCAGCCGAGCTCGGTGTGCCGTGGAACAGCCGACCTGTCCGGCACCGTGATCGCCACCGGCTTCGCCGAACGTGCATCCACCGTGACGGTGCGATCAGCATCGAGCGTCACCGCCGGGTCGACCAATGAAGTGATCGCCACGTCGTCCTCAGGGCCGGTGAGCAGGTACGACTGAGCGACGTAGCGCCCCGCCGGCAGTCGCACCATGGCGCTCTCGCCGGTGTGCGCGATCGCCGTGATCGTCTGCCGGTCGATGTCGGTCAGCATGGTCACCCATCGTGGGTCGTCGCCGGTGGCGGCAGGGGTGCGCACGGTCAACGTGTGTCGTGCCTTGTCCAGCGCGATCGGCGTCTCGACACGTACGGTGCCGGATGAGGCCGTGAGCTCTCCTCCGAAGGGCTCGTCCGGCAGGTCCTCCCCCGGCGCGACCGTCACTGTCACCGCCGCGCTTCCGCCAGCCGGCACTGTCACCGTCGAGGCGCTCACCGTGAACAGCCCGTCCGGCGCGTTCGAGTGCAGCTTCAGGTCCAGGGTCACGTCCGTCGCGCCGCTGTTGACATAGGTGACGGTCCGATCCTGGCTGGTCGTCCCTCGGTCGAAGCCGAGGCTGACCGGATCGGCGGTGACCTCCTGGTCGATCGCGCGCGCGACGTCGACGAGACCCGCACCCTGCTCGTACGGCCCGAGCGCGTCGCTCGGCGCCGCCGCTGACATCAGCGTGGCCTTGAGCCGCCCGGCACTCCATTGCGGATGCTCCTGGGCCAGCAGGGCAGCGGCACCGGCCACGTGCGGCGTGGCCATCGACGTGCCGTTGAGTCGGGTGTACGCCCCGTTGTCGGGCAACGGCGTGAGGTCGCTGGTCGAGGAGAGTGCCGCGGCGATGCCCACACCCGGTGCGGTGATGTCTGGTTTGACGGACGCGCCGGTCGTCGTCGGCCCACGACTGGAGAACTCCGCGAGCTCCGCCGTCTTCGACACCGCCCCCACCGTGAGGGCCTCCTCGGCACTACCCGGCGAGTTGATGGTGCCCTCGCCGGGGCCGCTGTTGCCCGCCGCGATCACGAAGAGGGTCCCGTACTGAGCGGTCAGGTCGTGGACGGCAGCCTCGAGCGGGTCCACCCCCGGGGTGTCCTCGCCACCCAGACTCAGGTTGGCGACATCTGCACCCTGCTCGGCCGCCCACTGCATGCCCGCGAGAATCGCCGACTCGGAGCAGCCCTCCAGGACGCACACCTTCGCGCTGAGCAGCGTGGCGTCCGGGGCGACACCTCGGTGGCTACCGTCGGACGCGGCGCCCGTCCCGGCGATCGTCGAGGCGACATGCGTGCCATGTCCCACGTAGTCGTTGAGATCCCCGGAGCCGGTGAAATCGACCGCTTCGGCGACGTTGTCCACCAGATCCGGATGCTGCTGGTCGACACCGGTGTCGATCACGGCAACCTTCACACCCGTCCCGGTCAGCCCGGCCTGCCAGGCTGCAGGAGCGCCGATCATGGGCACGCTCACGTCCAGCGTCGGCTTTCGCAGTCCGTCCAGCCAGACCCTGGTGACGCCGGAACGCAGCTCGCCCGCGTCGGTGAGACTCTTCCAGAGCACGGTGGGCCTGTCCCGATCCTGCTGGTACGCCGTCACACCGTCGAGCCGTTGCATCGACCGGGTACCCGTGAGCCGGGCGCTGCCTTGGATCAGGAGCGGAAGATTTCGGCGGGTGTCGTCGTATCCGAAGTCGAGGAGCGTCGAGACGTCGAACAGACGCTCGTCGAGTCGGCCACTGGCGAGGAGGCCAGCGGCGTCGGCGGGGACCACCCGGATGTCGTCGCCCGCGCTCGCGGTGACGAACGGGACCTTTTCGCGGCCTTCGGCGGGCTCCACGTCCACCACGGGCCGCCCGTTGCGGCTGCTGACCCGCACGGTGTCACCGGTGACGAGGGTGACGGTGCGCACTTTCGTGTCGGCGTTCGGGGCCGGTTTCGCGGCGGCGGTCGGGGCAGCGCCAGGCTCGTGGGTCTGCCCGAGGGCGAGGCCACCTGGTAGCGCGGCCCACGCCGCGACACTGGCCAGCGCCAACGTCGCCGGGATATGGACGATTCGCATGGTTCTCCTTGCTTTCACTTCGCCGGGTGGCGTACTTGCCAGGGCGGGCCACAGAGGTCGACCGAACCCGGACCGGCGCTTGCTCGAGCACGTCGAGGGCACCAAGGCAGGGTGGGGCGTCGATCAACGAGGGGACTACAGGGGTTCGTAGTGATCAGCCGGAGCCGAACCCTCGTCCCAGCCGGGTCCGGTCTCCGAGACCTCGACGAGCTGCGATGGCGCCGTTGCCGGGGTTTCAGGTGCCGGCTCGGGAGGCGTCTGTGGCTCCCGCCGTTCGACCGATGGCCGCTGCTCGTCGTTCATGTGGGCCACGATCCACCCCGCCGCTCACGGTCGCGAGTGTCCACATGGACCATTCTTTATCGACCGCCGGTGGCGCCCATGCTCACTGCTCGGAGTCGGCCGACAGCACGCCGGCCTCAACTGCTGCCATGGCGAGCGCCGTACGCGAGGACACATCCAGCTTCCGCATCGCCGTCGACACGTGCCGGTGGACGGTGCGTGGGCTGATGAACAGCGTGTCCGCGACCTGCTTGTTCGTCATCCCCCGTGCGACCAGCTGGATCACCTCCACCTCACGAGGCGAGAGCTGCTCACCGTATCCGCGCCGCCCACGACGCCAGGTCCGCACGACCTCGACGCCGAGCTGTCGCAGTGCGCGGGCCACCCGATCGGCGTCCCATCGGGCTCCCAACGTGGAGAGGCGTTGCTGAACGTCGGACAGCACCCGCACAGCGTTGTCCTGCTCCCCCGTCGCCAACAGGCATCGACCGTGCCGCTCGAGGGCCAACAGCTCGTCGTACGGTCGTGGCAGGTCCGCCCAGGCGGCTGCCGCATCCGCGTACAGACCCGCTGCGACCGGATCGCCGGCGGCGGCCAGGATCGCGCGACACGTCAGCAAGGCAGCATCAGCGGCCGGGACGTCACGGACCGCCGTCCAGGTCGCGAAGGATTCGACCACGTCAGCGGCCCGGCTAAGCTCGCCGGCACCGACAAGGGCATCGATGTGAACAGGTGCCAGGTCGCTTGCCTGCAGCCAGATCCCCTTCCGCTCGATCGCCTCCATGGGCGCGGCCGTCACCTGTACGGCCTCGTGCACGGCACCGTCGGCCAGGAGCAGCCTGCCCAGCGCCACGGCGGCCAGGATCGTCGGATCGTCCAGGGTTCCGGTGGCATGCTCCAACACGTCACGCGCACGCCGCTCGGCGGCGTCTCGGTTGCCGACAGCGACCTCCTGCATCGCCTGGACCGAACGGGCCGCGAGACGAAGGAGCGGATGCGTCTCCTCGCTCGCGCCCATCCCGGACACGGTCTCGGCCAGGCCGTCCCACGCGCCCACGTACCAGTCGAGCAGCGCCAGATGGAACCTCGCGTACTCCGCCACCCGCTCGAATCCGGCGTCGCGAGCAGACTCTGCCGCCCCCTCCAACCGGCGGCGAGCCTCGGCGTACCGGCCCCAGTGGACGGCACGGTGGGCGACGTTGAACAAGACCCGCACCAGCTGGCGCCGTTCGTCCAAGGTGGCCGCGGAGCGTGGTATCTCCGCCGCAGCCTGCCATCCGGCTTCCTCCCCCAGGCTGAGCAGACCCGTCACCCGGTCGATCGCCAGCACCCGCCTCTCCGCGGGTGACTCGATCAGCGGAATCAGACGTGTCGCCCGCTCCAGCCACTGCAGATGTCGCTCCGCGGGCCAGGAACGCTCCGACTCCGGATCGGCAAGGAACAACATCGCCTTGGCCGCGCTCGTGGGCCTGGGCCCCAGCTCGCCCACAGCGATCTCGAACTGAGCGTGGCCCGCCTCGAACTCCCCCACCTGGAACAGCATCCATCCCAGCAGCAGCCGGACCTCGCCGCGCTCGGCCTCAGGAAGGTCGGGATCGTCGAGGACTCCGCTGAGGGTCTCCCTGACCGCACTCTCCATCCCGCCCAAGGGGGTGAGCCTGTTGACCGCCACTTCACCCAGCCGACGAGCCAGACGGGCCCGTCGAACGGGTGGGTGCGCAACGCTGGTCAGCAACCCGTGCAGCAGGGCCACCGCCGTGCGCTCATCACCGGACTCGAGAGCCAGTGCCGCGGCAGCTTCGGCGTAGTGGCTCCACTGCTCGGTCTCCCCCGCCTCGTGGAAGTGGTGAGCCAGTCGCACCACGGGCTGCGGCTCGAGTCGCTGGAGACCGTACGCGGCGCGGCGGTGCAACGCCCACCGCTCGGAGGCTGGGATCGACGCTCCGATCGCGAGTGCGTCCAAGACATGCCGAAACGCCAGACGCCCGCTGCCGACCTCACGCAGGAGGCCCGAGCCGAGCGCAGCGGCGACGCCGAGCTTGGCAGCGGGCTCGTCCAGGTCGGCGACGTCTGACAGCAGCGCCTCATCGGTCGGTTCGGCCAAGATCGCCGCCGCCTGCAGAACCGTTCTGCCCTCCGGCGGGAGCCTGCTGGCGCGCTCGAGGACGGAGTCGCGCAGCGTCGGTGGCACGTTCATCGCGCCGAGCGCCCTCCGGGTCCATGCGTCGTGCTGACGGACGATGTCGTGCCGATCCCGAAGCATCCAGATCGTCTCCTCGACTGCCAGCGGAAGCCCGTCGGTGCGTTCGTGCAGGAAGGCCGCGAACTGCTCCGAGACCGCGTCGGTGTCCAACATCGACCCCACCAGCCTGCGGGTGTCAGCGACGTTCAACGGGTTGAGCTCGACCCGGATCCGCGCGGCGCCCAGGGGCCGTGACGTCAACCGCAACAGCAGCGACCCGGCCGGCACCTCAGTCGACCTGAAGGTCACCACCACCGACATGTCCAGGCCCTCGGAGGCCGTGAGGATGAGGAGCCACTCCAGCGTCGCGGCGTCCGCCCAATGAGCGTCTTCCACCACCAGCACATCGACACCGAGCCGCTCGACCAGCTCGGACAACGCGCCCAGCAACCGGTGCCGGGTCGCAGCTGGATCGCCCGACGGCTCCAGAGCGGGCGGCAGCCGGTCTGCCCATTCCGGGAGCAACGGCCGCAAGGCTCCAGCCAACGGACTCAGCTCGAGGTCGTCGGGCCGGGGGCGCAACCGCCGCAGCCCATCAACCACCGGCCCCAACGGGAACGGCTCGATCACGGGCGGGCACGTCACCATGAGCACCGTCAGGCCGGACAGCTCCGGGGACTGCAAGCACTCCCGGACCAGCCGGCTCTTCCCGATCCCAGCCTCCCCCTCGACGAAGGCCACTGTCGGCGGATCAGCCAGAGCGCCGACAAGGAGCTCGAGCTCGGCGGCTCGGCCCACAAGAGCCGGCGAGGCTGCCAGCCGCTCACGTCGCGCCATCCCCGTAACCGCCGTATTCGTCATCGGCGCCGGACGGCCGAGCGCCTTGGGTGAAGGATGGTCTCACGCCAGGGCTGTACAAGATTCAATCGGTACGACCCCATGGAGCGGATAGGCCGGGCGCGGGGCTCCTCAGGTGTCAGAGCTGGACTCGGTTTCCGCAAAGCGAGCCCGAGGTGACCTCAAGGCCGCGCTCAGGGCCGGCCGCGAAAGCCCGAACTGCATCACCGCGGGTCAGAGCCGGCTTTCGTCAGCAAAGCGACGCATTCGACGTGATGGGTCATTGGGAAGGCCTTGATGGTGGCGAGCGTGAACGCGATCGTTTGCGATCGGCTGCTTTCTTGAGTCAAAACCATCCGCTGACCTGCGGCGACGTCGCTTTGCGCCTCCGCTGGCGCCAGCACACGATTGCGGCCCGTTGCGAACCAAAGCGAGCCCATTCCGAGCCCTGTCGACCTTCTTCATGACCCCAGAGACATGGGGTTCTGGAAACGCCGGTCTGCCGGAAGCGTGGGAACTCAGCGCCGCAGTATCGCGCGGAGCCGGCCCACCTGAGCGGTGCGCTCGGCGAGACGCTGCTCGTCGAGGCTCCGGCCGGGCGCGGCCGCCAGGAGCTCGTGCGTACGCCGCACCGCGGTCGCGTCGTGGGCGAGGAGAGCTGCCACCAGCTCGGCGAGGGTGGAATCCAGCTCGACCGCCGGGACGACGCTCTGCGCCAGCCCGATCCGCTCGGCCTCGTGCGCGCCCACCTTGCGCGCGGTCGCACAGATCTCCAGGGCCCGCGAGTAGCCCACGGCCTCGACCAGCGGCTTGGTTCCGGCCAGGTCGGGAACCAGCCCCAGCGCCGGCTCCTTCATGCAGACCCAGGCGTCCTCGGCCATGATCCGCAGGTCGCACGCCAGCGCCATCTGGAAACCCGCCCCGATCGCGTACCCGTCGACGACAGCGATCGAGATGAACCGCGGGTCGGCCAACGCCACGAACGGCCGCTGGTACTCCCCGATCAGGTCGATCACCTCCTGGTCGCTGCGCGCCAGCGTCGCGACCAAACTGCCGTCGACGTCGGTCTGCCCCGGGTCGACCAGCGACAGATCCAACCCCGCCGAGAACGTCCCACCGGCCCCACGCACCACGACGACCCGTACCTCGTCCGGAAGCGACTCGAGGAACCCCGCGATCGCTGCCCACATCGCCGGATGCTGCGCGTTGCGTACGTCAGGACGATCCAGCAGCACGGTCGCCACAGCGCCGTCGATGCTCAGCTCGACACCCGGCTCATTCATGGCTTCGCCGATCCATCCGCTCCTCGTGTCACGCTCGACTCAGCACCCCGGAGCTCGTTGAGGGCCGATGCGAGGCCGTCGGTGATCAAGTCCACGTCGACGATCTGTTCGCTGGCCGCTGCGACGCCGAACGTCATCTTCCCGTCGTAGCCGATGCAGGTCATGTTGAAGGGACTGTTGTGCATCGGGATCGAGATCGGGATCATCGCGTCCAGCCGCGCCCCGTTGAGGTAGAGCAGTTCGGGCGGCCCCGGCACGTTGGAGACGACCACGCCGAAAGCGGGCAGGGTCCTGCCGCGCATCCCCATCGCCATCGTGGCGATCATGGGGCCGTTGGCGACGACGGTCTGCAACGCAAGGGCCTCGGGACCGAGCGTGGCCACCTGGGCCTTGCTGGCGTCGTTCGATGCCTTGACCCGGGCGAGCCGTTCGCGGGCGTCGGCGATGTCGGTGCCGAGGTCGACGGTCAGGAAGGCGAACGAGGAGCCCGGACGTTCATCACCTTCGGCTCGGATGTTGAACGGGGCACCTGCAGTGAGCGATCGAGCAGGCACGTCTCCGTGGGCGAGGAGGTAGGTGCGCAGGGCGCTGCCGCACATGTAGAGCACCAGATCGCTGACCCCGACGCCATGCGCCCGCGCGACTGTCTTGAGCTCGTCGAGCTCGAAGGATCGGTAGGAGATGCTGCGGCCCCGAGAAACGGGACCGGACCACACGGTCTTGGGCACGCCGTACGGCGCCGCGAGCCGCTGGCCGTCGAACTCCTTGCGGACCAGCTGCGATACGTTTCGGGAGAGCTCGGCCACGGCGATGGACCTGCGACGGACGCGCTCCCCCAAGGTCAGCACCTCGCGCGGCGGCGCCAGCGGGTCCGGGCCGACCGAGAAGAGCGCTGGGCGGGAGAGGTCGGTCGGGTCGGTCGTGAGCCAGCGCAGCATCTGCCGCATCCCGGTGACGCCGTCGAGGATCGAGTGGTGGAGCTTCATGAAGATGCCGAACCGGCTGCCCGAGATCCCGTCGATCAGGTGCATCTCCCAGGACGGATGCCTCGGATCGAGGCCCTCAGCGTGAATCTCGGAGACGAGTGCCAACAGGTCCTGATCGTCGGCCCCGTCAGGAAGGGTGTGCAACCGGACATGATGGTCGAAGTCGATCGCTTCGACCCGGCGCTGAAGGGGGAACCATCGGGCGCTGGGGAAGGCAGGCGCCTGGTCGTACGGCGCGACCACGCTCTGACCGCGCATCTGCTCGCGCAGTGCGGGCACGAAGTCGGGGGCGGCGCCGGACGGCTTCGTGAACAGCATGAGGTTGGCGATGTGCCAGGGCATGTCGTCGCGTTCGACCATCATGAACGCGGCATCGAGGGGCGAGACGTACTTGATCTTCATGTGCTACCTCTGAACGTTGTCGGGTTTCAGCGGGTCGCCCGGGGGCGACGGGTCTCGAGCTCGCGGACCAGGTGGTGCACGCGCTGGTCTCGGACGAGCACCTGGTCCATGCAAGGGTTGAGCACCCCGCGCAGCATCGAGTAGGGCAACCAGCGTCTGGGTGCGTAGGTCGCTCCGGCCCGGGACGTGATGCCGTCGGCGATCGACGTCGCCGCGGCCTCGGCGGAGATGCGGTGGTTGAGCGGCCAGCCGAGCAGCTCGTCGAGCTTGCGGCCGGTCGGGTCGTCGTCGAGGGTCGCGGTGGCCAACGGGGTCTCGACGAAGCCGAAGTAGGCCACCCCGGCCGACGCGCCGTGAGGGGCCAGCTCGATCTTCAGCGCACGCCCGATCTGCTCGGCCGCGGCCTTGCTCGACATGTAGGCGACCCCGCCGACACCCGGTGAGAACGCTGCACAGGAGGCGACCACGACCACATGCCCCTGACGGGCGATGACCTCGGGGAGGGCTGGTTGCACGGTGTTGAGCACGCCGGTCTGGTTGATCGCCACGACGCGGTCGTAGTCGGCGAGGTCCATCGTGGTGATGGTTGCCGGGGCGGGAGTGACGCCTGCGTTGGCGACCACGAGATCCAAGCGGCCGTGATGATCGATCGCCTCCGCGACGACCTCGGACATCCGCATCCGGTCCGTGACGTCGGCGACGTGGACGCTGATGCGATCGGGGCCGACGGCGGCGCGGACAGACTCGAGGCCAGTCTCGTTCACGTCGACCAGCGCTACCGAGGCGCCCCGCTCGTGCAGCAGGCGTGCGAGCGCATGTCCGATGCCGGACCCGGCGCCGGTGACCAGCGCGACCCGGTCACGTACATCGAACCTGCTGGTTGCCGGGCGCTTCATGCGTCGGCTCCTATCGGCTCGGTTCGCCGTGCCCGAACGACGTAGTCGGCGAGATCGACCTTGCGAGTCTGGGCCCGGAAGCTCGCCGAGAAGCCCGGGTAGTGGGTGAAGTTCCGGCCGGAGGGGCTGAGGTAGTAGCTCTGGCAGCCGCCTGCCACGAACACGGACCTGCGTAACCCGTGATCGACCCAGGAGACGAACCGCTCCTGCGCGGTCGCGGAGGGCTCCAGGCTGATCAGGTCGTGCTCGTCGATCGTGCGCAGCGCTTCCAGGATGTAGTGCACCTGCGCCTCGATGGTGATCACCGCCGAGGTGTAGACGCCCGAGTTGGGGCCGAGGATCAGGAACAGGTTCGGGAAGCCGTGCACGGCGGTGCCGAGGTAGGCCGACATCTCCCCCGCCCGCCACACGTCGCCCAGACGTACTCCGTCGCGCCCGTGCATCAGGTCGAAGGCCGGGTGGTCGACCATCTTGAATCCGGTGCCGAGGATGATCGTGTCGAGCTCGTGCTGGCGCCCGTCGGCGGTGATGATGCCGCGCTCGTTGATCTCGACGATGCCGTCGACGACGACGTCGGTGTTGTCGGCAGCCAGAGCCGGGTAGTACGCGTTGGAGAAGGTGGGCCGCTTGCACCCGACCGCGTAGGACGGGGTGAGTCGGGCGCGGAGCTCGGGGTCGGCGACCTGCCTGCGGAGCAGGCCACGACCGAGCGCCTCGAGCGGCTTCTGCAGCAACGGCTCGTGGACGAACCCCGGCACCATCGCCTCGAAGGCGAGCTCCCAGGTCTTCCGAGCGACCGCCTGGGCACGAGGAAAGCGACTGTAGAGCGCCCGGACACCATCGCCGACCGGACGGTCCGGGTGGGGCAGGATCCAGGTGGGCGTGCGCTGGAAGACGGTCAAGTGGTCGACCTGTGGCTGGATACGGGGGATGAACTGCACCGCCGAGGCGCCGGTCCCGATCACTCCGACACGCTCGCCGGTCAGGTCGTGGTCGTGCTCCCATCCCTGGGAATGGAAGACGGTTCCTGCGAACGTGTCCAGGCCAGGCAGGTCTGGCACCGAGGGTGCGCTGAACGGTCCGACCGCGCCGACGAGCACCGTCGCGGTCAGGTTGCCTTCGGTCGTCGAGATGTCCCACCGGCCGGCCAGATCGTCCCAGGACGCGTCGGTGACCTCGGTGTCGAACCGGATATGTGGCAGGACGCCGAAGTCCACCGCGCACCGGTGCAGGTAGGCCTGGATCTCCTCCTGGAGCGGGTAGAGCCGGCTCCAGTCGGGGTTGGGGGCGAACGAGAACGAGTAGATCAGGGACGGCACGTCGCACTGGGCTCCTGGGTAGGTGTTGACCTGCCAGGTGCCCCCGACCTCTCCGGCTTTCTCGAGCACGACGAAGTCGTCGATCCCCTCCTGCTTGAGCCTGATCGCCGTGCAGAGACCGCCGAAGCCGGCTCCGATCACGGCAACGCGTAGATGCTGGGTCATGACAGTCCTCCGGATCACAGGTCGATGGTGAGCGCGTCACCCTCGGCGCGAGAGACGCAGATGAGCATTTCGGTCTCGCACTCTGCGGGCCGCAGCTTGGTGTCGCGGTGCTCGACGGTGCCCTCGAGGACCCGGTGCTTGCAGCTGCCGCAGAAGCCCTGCTGGCAGGAGTAGCGCACCCCCGGGACCGCCCGGCGGATCGCTGCGAGCGCGGACTCGTCGGCATCGACAGGCACGGTCACGCCGGTCCGGGCGAGGCGTACGGAGAAGGGGCGGCCGCCCACGACCGGCGGCGCCGAGAACCGCTCGGAGTGGAGAGAGCTGGTGGTGCTCAGCGACGGCTGGAGCGCGCGGGCGGCGTCGATCAACGGCGTCGGGCCGCACAGGTAGATCGCCGCACCGGGTTCGGCGAGCGCAAGCAGCTCGGCCGCATCGGGTATGCCGAAGTCGGTGTCGGGACGCACCTCCAGCCGGCCGCCGGGCACGTCCCGCAGCTCGTCGAGGAACGGCATCGTCGCGAGCGAGCGGCCGAGATAGACCAGCCGCCAGCGGGCACCTCGACGCGAGGCCTCCCGCACCATCGGCAGGATCGGGGTGATGCCGATGCCGCCGGCGACGAAGAGGTAGTCCTCGACGTCGACGAAGGGGAACGCGTTGCGCGGACCTCTCACCGTGATCCGGTCACCGACCCGCACCCGGTCGTGTATCTCCACGGAGCCGCCGCCACCGTCGGAGATCCGGCGGACCGCGATGCGGTAGCGGCTGCGATCCGTGGGGTCGCCGCACAGGGAGTACTGCCGCTGCGCGCCTGAGGGCAGGAACACGTCCAGGTGCGCGCCCGGCCGCCAGCGCGGCAGCGCGTCACCGTCGGGATGGCGCAGGGCGAGGCTGACCACGTCGTCGGCCTCCTCGGTTCGCCCGTCGACGACGAGGTCGAGGTCGTAGCCGACCCGGCGGACCGGGTTGGCGCGGGACAGGTAGGGCGCGGCGGGACCGGCTGCGAAGACGGTCGAGTACGCCCGCGCGCCGCGCGCCAGCGCGCGGAGTCCGCGCGAGGGTTCGTGAGCCGTGATGGTGGTCATCAGTGTCCGTTCGCGGCCGGAGACTGCGCCAGGTAGCGCACGGCCTTGTCGATCGGGCCCATCTGCGATGGGTGGAACCCGGGCCGCAGATACTGCGGAATCTCCCGGAAGAGGAACCGCACACCGGGCATGAGGCCACGGCGGACGCCTAGGAAGAAGGCCAGCGGCCAGGGCATCCGGCGCCGGGAGTTCGTCGGATCGTTGGCGTACATCCAGCTCGAGATGTAGAGCCACAGCACGAGCAGCCCGAAGGCGGCCAGAACAGCGGTTCGGACCCGGCGCGCGTAGCTGCCGTCGATGTGCTGGAAGACGTCGTAGGCGACGTTGCGGTGCTCCATCTCCTCGGCGCCGTGCCAGCGGAGCAGGTCCAGCATCGTCGGGTCGACCCCGATTTCGTCGAAGGTCTTGTTGTCCAGCAGCCACTCCCCCACCGTGGCGGTGAAGTGCTCGGCGGCGGCGTAGATGCCGAGCCGCTCCTTGAACCAGGCGTCGCCGGCGCGGCCGGTGAGGCCGTGGTCGCCGAAGACCTGGTCCATCAGGAACTCCATCATCCGCATGATCTTCGGGATGTCGAAGCCGTTCCGCTCCAGATGGATCCGGAAGGACTCGTGCGAGCTGGCGTGCGTCTCCTCCTGGCCGATGAATCCGACCAGTTCCTCCTGCAGCCGCGGGTCTGTGATCTCAGGCAGTGCCCGGCCGAGGACGTCGGCCATCGCACGCTCCCCCTCGGGGAGCACCAGGTGCATGACGTTCCAGAAGTGCGTGGCGTACGGGTGCCCGGGGATGTACTCGGTCGGCACGTCGGTCCAGTCGAAGTGGACGTCACGGGCATGGATCGCCAAAGCCTCGTCCTGGTACGCCGCTGAGTCGGTGTGTAGATCCGTCATCGATCCTCCTTGGCTTGTGATGACGGCCACTGTAACAATGCAACACTGTTTGTTGCAATGTTCGATTGCGTAGGCTGGACCCATGAAGGACATGCTGAGCCGAGCAGCGAGTGCGCTGACCGAGTCCGCCGGACCCTCGCCCCGGGCCCCTGAGATCGAGCGGATCCTGGATGCGGGGCTGGAGCTCTTCGTCGAGCACGGCATCAAGCGCACGACGATCGGCGACATCGCCCGGGCGGCCGGCATCGATCGGGTGACGGTCTATCGCCGTGTGGGAGGCAAGGATGCCGTGATCCACGCGGTGGTCACCCGAGAGGCGACCGCGCTCTTCGAGCTCGTCGCGAACGAGGCTCGATCAGGCCGCACGATCGATGAGCGCGTGGAGCTGGGCTTCACCTCGATGATGGAGCAGATCCGGGGCCACTCGCTGCTGGCGCGGATGCTCAAGACCGAGCCCGAGACCGTGCTGACCCAGCTGACCACCGAGGGGACGCTGCTGGTCACGGGGGCCACGTTGGCCACCATGCGGTTCTTCCAGGAGGCCGTCGACGACGGCCTCCTGGACAGTGCTGAGGGGATGGAGCCGAGTGCCGAGCTCTTGGTGCGGGTCGTGCACTCCTACCTGCTGACGCCACAGGCGTTGATCGACCTGACCACACCCCAGCAGCTACGCGCCTTCGCTCGGACGCACATCGTTCCGATGGTGCTGATGGGCACCCGAACGTCTCAGCGTCCGTGACGGACGCCCAGCATTTTCTTCATCAGTGGCAGTACGTGTCCGGCCCGGCGCAGTGAGATGAGCTCGAAGCCGGGCAGGGCGAACCGCTGGCGCACGACCGCACGTGGCCGCGCGAACTCACGCAGTCCGTCGGCGCCGTGGACCCGGCCGAACCCGCTGTCGCCGACACCGCCCATCGGGACCGCGCCCATCCCTGCGAAGGCGATCACCGAGTTGATGGTGACCTGACCGGCACGGAGCCGCCTCGCGATCTCGTCGCCGCGGCTGCGCGAGAACACCGCCGCGCTCAACGCGTAGTCGTGGTCGTTGGCGAGTCGGATCGCCTCGCCGACGTCGAGGACGCGTTTGACCGTGACGGTGGGCCCGAACGTCTCCTCCCGCACCGCGATCGCGTCCTCATCGAGGTCGGTGATGACGATCGGCGAGATGAATCGCTCGCCGACCGACTCAGGACCGCCCATGAGGAAGGTGGCGCCTCGCGCCACGGCGTCCTCGACATGACGGCGGACGATATCGACCTGTGCCGGCATCGTCATCGGACCGTAGGCGGCGCCCTCGCCCGAGCCGGGACACACCCCGTCGAGCTCGGCGAGCAGCCGAGTGCAGAACTCATCGGCGACCTCGTCGACGACGTACACGCGTTCGACGCCGACACAGGTCTGTCCCGAATTGGTGAAGGCGCCCCACGCGACGGCGCGGGCCGCCGCGGCGACATCGGCATCGGCAGCCACCACGACCGGGTCCTTGCCGCCGCACTCGAGCACGACCGGAGTGAGGGTCTGCGCGCACTGTGCCATGACCTGGCGGCCCGTGCGGCTCGACCCGGTGAAGGCGATCTTGTCGACACCGGCGCTGCACAGCGCGGCACCGGTCTCGCCGAAACCGGTCACCACGGAGAGCACGCCGGCCGGCGCCTGCGGGTTGGCGGCGGTGAACGCCTCGACGTACCAGTGGCTGACCGCAGGGGTGAGCTCGCTCGGCTTGACCACGACGGTGTTACCGGCTGCGAGCGCGAACGCGACGGCGCTGTTGGGCGCGTAGAGCGGATAGTTCCAGGGCCCGATGACGCCGACCACTCCGAGAGGGTCGTAGTCGACGCGGGCGGTGTAGTTGGCGAACAGGGGACCAGGGTTGACGCGTTGGGACGCGAGCACCTTTCCGGCGTTCTTCTCCGCCCAGAGGACGTGCTCGACCGCGAGCACGACCTCGAGCACGGCGTCGTCGACCGGCTTGCCGTTCTCGAGGTGGATCAGCTCGGCGATCTCCTCGACGTGGCGCCACATCCAGGTGCGCCATCGGGCCAGATGAGCCGCCCGCCCCTTGAACCCCTGCGCGCGCCACCACGCAGCAGCCGACCGCGCGCCGGCGACGATCTCGCGGACCTCGTCCTCCGCCATCACGGGAAACTCGGCGATCGCGGAGCCGTCGGCCGGACGTACGCTCAGCAGGCTCATCAAGCACCAGCCGCGTGGTTCTTGCGCAGGTCCCGCTTGAGGATCTTCCCGGCCCCGTTGACGGGCAGCTCCTCGAGGAACTCGATGCTCCGCGGCACCTTGTAATTGGCGATCAGCTCCTTGCAGTGCTGCTGCAGGTCCTCCGCGGTGAAGTCGGCCTCAGGAGCCCTCACGACGTACGCGTGGACGGTCTCGCCCCACTGCTCACTGGGCACTCCGATGACGGCCGACATCAGCACGCCGGGGAACTTCGAGAGCGCGGTCTCCACCTCTGCGGAGTAGACGTTCTCTCCGCCGGTGACGATCATGTCCTTGAGCCGGTCGACCACGAAGACGTAGCCGTTGTCATCGATGTAGCCACCGTCGCCGGTGTGCATCCAGCCGTCACGCAGGACCGCCGCGGTCTCCTTCGGCTTGTTCAGGTAGCCGAGCATCACGTTGGCCCCGAAGACGCAGATCTCGCCGACGGTGCCGTTCGGGACCGGGTTGCCGTCCGGGTCGCAGATGCGCACCTCGGTGTGGGGCACGGCGCGTCCGGCCGAGGTGAGCAGGCCGTCGACGTGATCGTCGGGGCCGAGCAGGGTGGCCACCGGAGCGAGCTCTGTCATGCCGTAGGCCTGGGTCAGCTTCAGGTGCGGCAGCAGCGCCTGCGTACGCCGCAGGACGCCCTCGGAGATGACCGAGCCGCCGTACATCAGGCGGCCCAGCGAGGACAGGTCGTAGTCCTTGGCCTCGGGGTGGTCGACGGTCATCTGGATCATCGTCGGCACCATCAGCACGTCGGTGACGCGGTGCTTCTGGATGGTCTCCAGGACGTTCTTCGGCTCGAAGAACGGGATCGTGACGTGGGTGCACCCGAGCATGCTGGCGCCCAGGTTGCCGGCCAGGTCGGCGAGGTGGAACATCGGGGCAGCATGCAGATAGGTCGACGTCCGGTCCAGCAGGTAGCCGCTGGCGACCGCTCCCAGCGCCGAGGTGAGGAGGTTGCGGTGGGAGAGCATCACGCCCTTGGGGAACCCGGTGGTGCCGCCGGTGTAGAAGATCCCGGCGAGCTGGTCGCCGGAACGGCGTACGTCGGCGACCGGCTCGTTGTCGGCGATCAACTGCTCGTAGGACGCCATCCCCTCCGGCGTGGGTCCGTCACCGCAGTGGACCAGGGCCTCGAGCGATGCGCACCTGGCCTTGATCACCGATGCCATGGGAGCGAACGCGTCATCGACGAGCAGCACCGAGGTGCTGGAGTCGTTGAGGGCGTAGACGATCTCCTCCGGGCTCCACCGGATGTTGATCGGGTTGAGGACCGCGTCCGCCCACGGGACGGCGGAGTAGTACTCCACGAACCGGTCGCTGTTCAGCGACAGGATCGCGACGACGTCCCCTTCGGTGACACCGAGCCCCTTGAGGCCGGCGGCCAGACGTGCCACCCGGTCCCCTTGCTCGGCGAAGGTGCGGGTGCGATCGCCGTTGATCGTGGCGACCTTGTTCGGCGCGGCCTGGAGGGCGCGGTGCAATCCCTGGGTGAGATACATGTCTGACTCCTGCGTACGGGTTCTGAAAGGGCGGATCAGCGGCAGCTAATCGGCCGGGATCATTTCGAAGGACTCGCCTGCCTCGGCCTTGGCGACCAGTGAGTCCGGCGGGGTGAACTGCGGACCGTAGGCGGCCGCGAGCTCACGAGCGCGCGCCACGAAGCCGGCGAGACCGCCCTCGTAGCCGTTCATGTACTGCACGACGCCGCCGGTCCAGCCGGGGAAGCCGATGCCCAGGATCGAGCCCACGTTGGCATCCTCGACCGACCGCAGCACACCTTCGTCGAAGCACTTGACCGTCTCGATGGACTCGGCGAAGAGCATCCGCTCCTTCATGTCCTCGAACGGGATCTCCTTGCTGCCCGCGCCGAAGTGCTCGGCCAGTCCGGGCCACAGGCCCGTGGCCCGTCCGTCCTCGTAGTCGTAGAAGCCTCCGCCGCCTGCGCGGCCGGTTCGGCCGAACTCCTCGAGCATGCGGTCGATGACGTCGTAGGCCGGGTGGTGGAAGTAGAGGTGGCCCTTGCCGTCGGTCTCCAGGCCGCTCTGGGTCGCCTTCTGGATCTTGCTCATCGTCGAGAAGTTGAGCTCGTCGGAGAGCTTCAGCGGCGCGGCCGGGTAGCCCGCCTGAAGACCGGCCTGCTCGATCGAGGCCGCCGAGATGCCCTCGGCGACCATGGCGTGGGCCTCGTTGAGGAAGGTGCCGATCACGCGGCTGGTGAAGAACCCGCGGCTGTCGTTGACGACGATCGGGGTCTTCTTGATCTGCTGGGCGATGTCGAAGGCCTTGGCCAGGGTCTCGTTGCTGGTCTTGTCGCCGGCGATGATCTCCAGCAGCGGCATCTTGTCGACCGGGCTGAAGAAGTGCAGGCCGATGAAGTCCTCCGGCTTCTGCACGCCGTCGGCCAGGCCCGTGATCGGCAGCGAGGAGGTGTTGGAACCGAGGACCGCGCCGTCGGCAACGTACGGCTCGATCTCCTGGAACACCTGGTGCTTGAGCTCGACGCTCTCGAAGACCGCCTCGATCACCAGGTCGCAGCCGGTGAGCGCGCTCGGCTCGGCGGCCGGGACGATCCTGGCCAGGAGCGCATCAGCCTGCTCCTGGGTCATCTTGTTGCGCGCGACGGCCTTGTCGACGAGGTTCTTGGAGTAGCCCTTGCCACGTTCGGCGTTCTCGATCGACACGTCCTTGAGGACCACCTCCATCCCCGCCTTGGCACACACGAACGCGATCGCCGCGCCCATCATGCCGGCGCCCAGCACACCGGCCTTGGTGGCGACGAACCTCTCATGCCCCTCCGGGCGGCTGCCACCGGCTGCGATGTGCTGCATGTCGAAGAAGAAGGCCTTGATCATGTTCTTCGACACCTGACCGGTGACGAGTTCGACGAGATAACGCGACTCGATGTCCAAGGCGGTGTCGAAGTCGACCTGCGCGCCCTCGACGGCGGCCGCGAGGATCGCCCGGGGTGCGGGGTAGTTGGCGCCCTTGAGCTGCTTGCGGACGTTCGCCGGGAAGGACGGCAGGTTGGCCGCGAGCGCCGGGGTGGCGGGAGTGCCGCCAGGGATCTTGTGGCCCTTGACGTCCCAGGGCTGGACCGGTTCGGGGTTGGCCACGATCCACGCCTTGGCGGCGGCGAGCAGCTCCTCGGGAGCGACGACCTCGTCGACCAGGCCGACCTCGAGAGCCTGGGCGGGCCGGTAGCGCTGGCCCTGGCCGAGCACCTTCATGACCGCGTCGACGATGCCGAGCATGCGAACGGTGCGTACGACGCCACCGCCGCCGGGCAGCAGCCCGAGTCCGACCTCGGGCAGCCCGATCTGGGAGCCCTTGACGTCGGCGGCGATCCGGTGGTGGGTGGCGAGCGCGATCTCGAGGCCACCGCCGAGTGCCGCACCGTTGATCGCTGAGACGACGGGCTTGCCCAGTCTCTCGAGCGTACGGAGCTGAGCCTTGATGTCGGTGACCAGATCGAAGACGCGCTGGGCGTCCTCCGGGCCGGCCGCGCTGAGGTCGTTGAGGTCACCGCCGGCGAAGAAGGTCTTCTTCGCCGAGGTGAGCACGACCCCGGCCACCTCGTCCTTCTCGGCGACCAGGCGCGCGACGGTGGCGCGCAGCGACTCGATGAAGATCGCGTTCATCGTGTTGGCGGACTGGGTCGGGTCATCCATCGTCAGCGTGACGATGCCGTCGGCGTCCTGCTCCCAGCCGATCATGTTCGCACTCATGAGTTTCCTTTGCGTGTGTCGGAAGATGGGGGCGCTCAGATGCGCTCGATGATGGTGGCGACGCCCATGCCGCCGCCGATGCACAAGGTGACGACGGCGCGACGGCCACCGGTCCGCTCCAGCTCGTCGACCATGGTGCCGAGGATCATGGCGCCGGTCGCGCCGAGCGGGTGGCCCATCGCGATGGCGCCGCCGTTGACGTTGAGCACCTCATCGGGGATGTTGAAGTCCTTCTGCCACTTCAGGGCCACCGAGGCGAACGCCTCGTTGATCTCCCACAGGTCGATGTCCTCCGCGGTCAGACCGGCGGTCGCCAGCACTTTGTGCGTGGCCGGGGTCGGGCCGGTCAGCATGATGGTGGAGTCGGCGCCGGAGGTCGCGGTCGCGACGATCCTGGCGCGAGGACGCAGACCGAGGTCCTTGCCGATCTGCTCCGAACCGACGAGCACCAGCGCGGCACCGTCGACGATGCCGGAGCTGTTGGCGGCGGTGTGGACATGGTTGATCCGCTCCACGGTGTGGAACTTCTGCAGCGCCACCGCGTCGAACCCACCGAGATCGCCCATCGTCTCGAACGACGGCTTGAGCTTCCCGAGGGACTCGACGGTCGACTCGGGGCGCATGTGCTCGTCACGGTCGAGGAGGAGCAGGCCGTTCTGGTCGTGCACGGGCACGATCGAGCCCGTGAATCGGCCCTCCTCCCAGGCGCGGGCGGCCCGCTGCTGGGAGCCTACGGCGTAGGTGTCCACGTCCTCACGGCTGAAGCCCTCGATGGTCGCGATCAGGTCGGCACCGATGCCCTGTGGCACGAAGTAGGTGTCGTAGTTGGTGGCCGGGTCCATCGCCCAGGCGCCGCCGTCCGACCCGATCGGAACGCGCGACATCACCTCGACACCACCGGCGAGCACCAGCGAGTCCCAGCCGGAGACGACCTTCTGGGCCGCGGTGTTGACGGCCTCGAGCCCAGAGCCGCAGAAGCGGTTGATCTGCAGACCGCCCACGGTGTCGGGCAGGCCCGCGGCCAGCGCCGCGGTCTTCGGAATGACCGAGCCCTGGTCGCCGATCGGGGAGACGACGCCGGCGACGAAGTCGTCGATCGCGTCGGTGTCCAGGCCGGGGTTGCGCTTGCGCAGCTCGTCGATCAGGTCGACGAGGAGCGTGACCGGCTTGACGCCGTGGAGCGAGCCGTTGCGGCCTCGGCCGCGCGGGGTGCGGATGTGGTCGTAGATGAATGCGTCGGTGCTCACAGCGAGCGTCCTTTCGAGACGGGGTCGTCGGTGACGTACGTCGGTGACAGGGGGCGAGTCATAGGGAACGGGCGATGAGCTCCTTCATCACCTCGTTGGCACCCGCGAGAATGCGCAGCACCCGGACATCGGTGTAGATGCGGGCGATCGGGAACTCGTTGATGTAGCCGTAGCCGCCGAACAGCTGCAGGCAGCGGTCGGCCACCTCGGTGGCACGGTCGGAGATCCAGTACTTCGCCATCGAGGCCTCGGCGGCGTCGAGCTCACCACGAAGGTGCTTCTCGATGCACTGGTCGAGGAACGCGCGGTTCACCCGGGCGATGGTGGCGCACTCAGCGAGCTCGAAGCGGGTGTTCTGCAGCGCCAGCAGCGGCTTGCCGAAGGCGTGCCGGTCCTTGGTGTAGTCGACCGCGAGGCGGACGGTGCGCTCGATCTGTGCCTGCGCCAGGATCGCGGTGATCAACCGCTCCTGCGGGAGCTGCTCCATCATCTGGTAGAAGCCCTTGCCCTCCTCGGGACCGAGAAGGTGCGACTGCGGGACGCGGAAGTCGTCGAAGAAGAGCTCAGCGGTGTCCTGATCCTTCTGGCCCATCTTGTCCAGCACCCTGCCGCGGGTGAACCCTTCGGGGTCGTCGGCGACCTCGGCCACGATCAGGGAGATCCCGGCCGCCCCCGGCTCGTCACTCGTGCGGGCCGCGATCACCAGCAGGCCGCAGACATGCCCGTTCGAGATGAACGTCTTGGACCCGTTGATGACGTAGTCGTCGCCGTCCTTGACCGCGCGGGTGCTGATGGCCTGCAGGTCGGAGCCGGTGCCCGGCTCGGTCATCGCGATGGAGAGCACCCACTCGCCGCTGGCGACCTTCGGCAGCCAGCGACGCTTCTGTTCCTCGGTCGCGTACGCCGCGATGTAGTGCGCCACGATCCCGACCGACACGGCGAATCCCATCGAGGTGTCCCCCGCGGCGACCTGCTCCTCGAGCAGGACGGTCTCGTGCGCAAAGGAGCCTCCTCCCCCGCCGTACGCCTCGGGCAGCGACATCCCGACGAGACCGAGCTCGCCGGCCTTCAGGTAGGCCTCAGGGCTCGCGTGACCTTGGGCACGGTGCTCCTCGGCGCGCGGCAGCACTTCCTTGGCGAAGTACGTCGCCGCCAGCTCACGCAGCGCATGAAGGTCGTCCGTCATCCAGGATCGAGTCATAGTTGTTGGCACAGCGCCAATAGTGCACTACTGTTGGCAGCCGGTCAACAAGCAATCCGGAACAGAGGTCATCTCATGGACACGAGTACCACCACCGACTACTCCGACATCACCTACGAGGTCTCCGAGCGGATCGCCACCATCACCCTCAACCGGCCCCAGGCCAGAAATGCCTACACGCTCGCCATGGCAGACGACCTCCACGCCGCCCTCGACCGCGCCGACCTCGACGAGGATGTCCGGGTGGTCGTGCTCACCGGAGCGGGCAGCGACTTCTGCGTGGGCGCCGACCTGTCCGGCGGCGGCTTCGACGTCAACGAGACGGTCGACGACGTCAGCGCCTGGCAGGAACCCGCGGGACGATGCTCCCGGCGCGTCTTCGAGATGAACAAGCCGGTGATCGCGGCGATGCGCGGCGCCGCGATCGGCGCCGGAATGACGATCACGCTGGCGTGTGACTTCCGGCTCGGCTCCACGGATTCGAAGTTCGGGTTCGTCTTCGGCCGCCGTGGCATCTTCCCGGAAGGAGGATCCGCCTGGCACCTCCCCCGCCTGGTCGGGATGACCAAGGCGCAGGACTGGATGACCAGCGGCCGCGTCTTCTTCGCCGAAGAGGCCCAGGCTGCCGGCCTGCTGACCTCCACGCACGCGCCGACCGACGTCCTCGATGCGGCGTACGAGCTCGCCCGCGACATCCGGGACAACACCGCGCCGGTCTCGGTCGCCGTGATCCGGCAGATGCTCAACCATCTGAGCGGGCAGCCGACTCCATACCTGGCCCACGAGGTGGACTCCCGGCTCATCGCAGGCCTGCCGACCAGCGCAGATGCGGTCGAGGGGGTGATGTCGTTCCTGGAGAAGCGTCCCCCCGCTTTCCCGACGACGGTCGCGGAGGGACTGCCCTCGTGGCTGCCCTGGTCGCGACCGATGGAAGACTCGACCCCATGAGCACCGCCGAAGAGCCCAGGTGGAGACGCCTCGGTCCGGACCAGCGACGCGAAGAGATCCTTGCGTCCGCAAAGAATCTCTTCGCCGAGCGACCCTACGGCGAGGTGTCCACGGCCGAGATCGCGCGAGCGGCAGGGGTCGCCCGCGGGCTGCTCAACCACTACTTCGGCACGAAACGCGATCTCTACCTGGAGGTCGTACGCGAGGCCGCCACCGTTCCCGCGATCGCCGTCAGCGAGCTGCCCGATGGCCCCCTCGAAGAGCGCATCGACGCCGCGGTCACGTGGTTCCTCGACTCACTAGCCGAGCAAGGGGCCAGCTGGATCAGCGCGAGCGGGGCGATGGGCGTCGGCAGGGATCCCGAGCTGGAGAAGATCCTGCTCAAGGCCGAGAACGACTCGGTCGACCGTGTGCTCGAGGCGGTCGGCCTGGCCGACGACACTCGCCATCGGTCCGAGCTGCGGGCGATGATCAGGGCCTACGGTCAGCTCGCCAGGTCCGCCGGACGCGACTGGTTGCTCAAGGGTGTTCTCACCCGCGCCCAGGCGCACAGCCTGCTACGTCACTGCCTGCTGACGATCGTGAAGGACGTCCTTCCTGACGCCATCGCGTGAAAGGGGCATGATCCCCAGCACCCCGGCCGCAACAAAAGTCACCTGCCCGGATGGCCTCATCCCAGGCATAGGCATCAGATGGAAAATCGGAAGGTCCTCTGAACTCCGCCACCGCATCCCATCTCTCCGTTCACATTCACCCCTTACCCGCACCCGGCCGCGCATTGGGAATCCCTCTCGCCGCAGGGGCACGCTCTCCGGCCTGATCGTCGCCGCAGTCGCCTACCGCGGATGAAATGGGAGCTGGACATAGGCCGGCCGCTGACGCCGGACGTGCGTCGATCTCCAGCCCCACCCGCTCCTGCCGCCGCGGTCACTGAGCTGCGAGCACGGATGACACAAGGCCGCCTGATCTACGTCCGTACCTGCGAGACGTTGGTGAAGACAGTGGGCACCGAAGCACCGATATCGGCGCCGGCACAGCGGATCAAAGTCTTGAGCCCTTGACGCCGCCCGCGTGCCAGGTCGTTCAGAACTTCCACAGCATCGGCAAGTGGCTCCATGTCGCCAGTGAACGGGTCTAGGTCGAGCTGACCCTGGGCGACGAGATCGATGAGTTCGGGATAGCAGTCGTTGTAGCCCACACTCGCACGGATTGTGATTTCCGCGTTCACAGCGGCGAACCCGTCGAAGTGCAGTCCCCCGGCCAGCCCCACCAGCAGCACCGTCCCTCCTGAACGAACGCTTGCCAGAGCCATGTCGAAGGTCGACTGGTGACCGACGACCTCGAAGGACACGGTCGCGCCACCGCCCAGAAGCTTCCGGACGAGGTCAGCTGGTCCATTCTCGGTTCTCGACGGGTCGATGACGTGGTCGACGCCCATGCTCAGAGCCAAGGCGCGTCGTTGCTCGGAGGGTTCTACACCCACGATGGTTTGCACACCGCGCAGTCGCAGCAGCAGGCAGACGAGCAGCCCGACAGGTCCGAGGCCGATCACGACTGCCGTGTCGCCTGCGCCGATACCCGAGCGCCGGGTGGCGTGCAGCGCCACCGCCGCGGGCTCGAGTACAGCTGCTTGGGCAAGGTCGACCCGACTCGGCAGACGGTGCAGCATGTAGGAGGGCAAGACGGCGAGGCCCGCCATGCCGCCGTCGCCCATCAGCCCCGCGAACCCGAAGTGCTCGCAGACGTGGTATAGCCCGCTCTGGCACGCGGCGCAGGTGCCGCAGCGGTAGTTGGGCTCGACCGCGACCCGGTCGCCGGGGGCGAGCCCCTCGACGCCGGGACCTACGGATTCCACGACCGCAGAGAACTCGTGCCCGAGCACGAGAGGGGCCTGCCCGCCGGAGAGGCCGTGGGGGCGGCTGACCGGTATCGCATGCGGGCCGTCGACGATCTCGTGAAGATCGCTGCCGCATACGCCGACGTAGGCCGGGCGCACCCGCACCTTTCGCCGCGCCTTCGATACCACGCCGGGCCGGATGCGCGAGGCCTACGACGGGGTCTCGGAACCGACCAATTCGCAGCCGCCCGAAATCGGGTAGCAGCGTCGCGACAGGGAGTCCAGCGAATTGGCGTACGCCAAGAGTGCGACACGCCGGAAAGCGCGGTTACCGCGCGACATCTGATTGAGAGAGTTGGGCGGCATGGGGACCGACAATCCGCACACCAACTCCGAGCTTGAGGGTCCGATCCGCGACGCATACCGCGCTCTACGTGCGATCGTTCCATCCGCCTACCTGACAGCACCGGAGGATGACCCGCTGCCGATCATCGTCGACGAGCTCGACACGGTGTACCGCATGGCGCATGAAGCGATCGACGCCGAACGCGGCCCACGAATGACCTGGCTCGGCGACGTCGATGAGGAGGCCCGGCCGGGCAGCGCTGTCTTCGTGATCGACACGGATACCGGCACCCACAGCGACCCAGTTGGCGCCGAATGCCTTGCTGGTTGGAGTTCGGGCGATTGGAGGGAGTCTGCACTTGCTCGAGCGGCAAAGGCCTACCAACGAGAGTGCCGCTGGGACGCACCGCCGGGAGAGGATGGCGTATGGGTGGTCGCCGCCAGTCCCTACCGGTGGATCGAGGGCGCCTTCTACGGCAATCTTGTCGGCTTCGTGGTTGTCCACGACCGCGACGATGACGGGAAGTATGAGTCCATTGCTCACATCTGGACCGCGACCGCGTGGCGCCGCCAGGGAATCGCCGACCATCTGATCAGAACGACCCGAGACCTGTTGCCCATCAACACTGTCGAGGAGCCGATCACGAACAGCGGGCAGGCACTCCTTGGCTCTGCCGCCAGCGATCTCCTGCAAGCCACCTGACGTGGCGACGCGACGAGCATTTTACCCTCGGCCACGCTCCCCCGACCCGTGCAGGGAAGTCGGTTCTGCCCCGAGTGCGGCCCACGGATGCTGGGTTCGAGAGCGCGCAGCCGAGTTCTTCTGTCGAGCCCGTCGATAGTGACGGCCGGCGCGGAGCGGTTGGGTAGTTGTGGGTCGATGGCGAGCGCCACCATGACGCCTCCTGGGCAAGGGGTCGGCGGAAGACGCGCAGCTCGGTTCCGACGGTTCAGCGCATCGATCGCGCGCCCATGACGGAAAGGATCTGCAACTTCTCGTAGCTCTCGGTGCCGGGCGCGGCGGTGAAGACCATCAGGAAATGCGCCTGGTCCGGGTCGACCAGCCGCTGGCAGTTGAGCTCCAGGGATCCCACCTCGGGGTGCACGAAATGCTTCACCTGGCGGGGGTGGATCCCGACCTCGTGGTCGTCCCACACCCGCCGGAACTCGTCGTTGCTGTCCAGGAGCAGCCCGGCAAGGTACGCGGCCCGCGATTCCGGACCACGAAGGGTGACGAGTCCCCGCAGCCCAGCGGCGTACATCCGGGTCAGGTACCCATGTTCCTCCGGCGCGTAGAGATCCCGCGCAGTGGGGTCGGTGAACCAGCGATAGCCGATGCTTCGGGCCGGCCCGGTGTACTGGGTCCGATCGCCGGTGAGCGCCACGCCCATCGGGGTCTGCCGCAGGGTCTCGCCGAGCTCGGTGACGATCTCTGCCGGGGTGTCCTCCAACCGCTCCAGGATCTGCAGCAGCCCAGGGTTGATGTGTTCACTGACGCTTCCCCTGGCCGGCGGGTTGTGCCCGGCCAGCCGGAACAGATGGTCGCGCTCGTCGATCGACATGTGCATCCCTTGCGCGATCGAGGCAAGCATCTGCTGTGATGGCTGCGGACCACGCTCACGCTCCAGACGCGAGTAGTAGTCCGCCGACATGTTGCACAGCGCCGCGACCTCCTCCCGCCGCAGCCCGCTCGTCCGGCGGCGCTGCCCACGCGGCAGGCCGACGTCCTCCGGCTGCAACGCCTCACGACGGTTGCGGAGAAACCCCGCCAACCCGGTGCGATCGATCACGACGCTCCCCGTATCTCACTCTGCCAGCGTGAGTGCCTCGTTGCGAGCGCTTGCGAAGTTGCCGCCCACCTCGGTGCCTCCGCCGAAGGTATAAATGACGTCGCCGACGGTGGCGGCGCCGAGGCCGTGCCGCGGAGTGGGCAGGTTCCCCGCGGCGGTCCACTCATCGGCCTCCGGGTCGTACCGCCAGACGTCGTCGTAGACCAGCGGGGCCGGGTTGTGCTGCTCGCCGCCGAACACGTAGATCGAACCGTCGTGCACGGCCGCGGCCAGCCCACCTCGTGCCTCGGGGAGCGGCGCGACCGTCTCCCACTCGTCGGTGGCCGGGTCGTACGCCTCGACGGTCGCGACGTTCTCCTGGACGGCGGACCCGTCCTCGGCGAGCGAGAACTCCCGGCCACCGATCACGTAGATCCGGTCGTCCACGACAGCCGACGCGGCGCTGTTCCGTAGGGTCGGCGCCGGGGCACGCCGTTTCCACCTGCCGGTGGCCGGATCGAACATCTCGTTCCTGTCGCTGTCGACATGGGTCGTGAACGTCGTGGCGCCAGGTGCCTCACGGACCCGACCACCGATGACGAACACCCGGTCACGCACGCTCTCGATCACGAACTCGGCACGCGGTTCCGGCAGGTCGGCGACGGTGGACCAGCTGTCGTCCTGCGGCGAGTAGACGAAGGTGTCCGACTCTGCCCGCCACCGGGGGAACCCACCGCTGAACCCGCCGACGGCGTACAGCGAACCGTTCGCTTCCGCGAGGCCGATGTGGTGCCTGGCCTGCGGCATCGTCGCCAGCCGGTTCCAGGCGTCGGCCCCGGGATCGTACGCATCGAAGTGTGCGGACACCCCGGTGTTGGGGTTGAGCAGTCCTCCGGCGACGTAGATCCGGTCGTCGACGACCTCGGGGTAGAGCTCCTGCCGCTCCAGCGCCATGGGAGCACGCTCCTGCCAGACGTCCGTCCGGCTGGAAGAGGCTTCGGACGACGAAACCGGCGCAACGATGTACGCGGTGGTCAGCGTCGCGCCGACGGCGAGCACGGCCACGGCCGTGCGGGTTCGGGGGGCGAGAAGTTGTCCGGTCACGATGGATCCTCCGTCTGTTCGTCGGGAAGCCCACGTTCCAGGACCTCGGAAGCGTGAACCAGGGGATGTCACCCCCTGTGATGGCGACCCCGCTCACGGGATACTCGTGACATGAGAAGAGCCGGGTACGCCGAGCTGGGCGCGTTTCTGCGCTCGCGCCGCGAACGAATCCGGCCCGAGGACGTTGGGCTGGTGCCCGGTCCGCGGCGCCGTGTGCCCGGTCTGCGGCGCGACGAGGTCGCCCATCTGGCGGGCGCCTCGGTGGACTACTACAACGAGCTCGAACGCGGCGCCGGCTCCCAGCCATCCGAGCAGATGCTGGCCGCGCTCGGCCGGGCGCTGCGGTTGACCGATGACGAGTGGCGTCACCTCTTCCATCTGGCCGAGCGGCCCGTACCCCCTGCGGGCAGTGCGGCGTCGCATATACAGCCCGGGATGCTGGACTTGCTCGATCGCCTGGCCTCGACGCCCGCGAAGGTGATCACCGATCTGCACGTGACGCTGGCCCAGAACCCGCTCGCCGTCGCGCTGGTTGGCGATCATTCGCACTTCACCGGCCGGCACGCCAGCTTCGCCTACCGCTGGTTCATGGACCCGACGTCCCGCGCCATCTATCCCGAGGACGACCACGACGCCCAGTCACAGGCGTTCGTCGCCGACCTCCGGGCGGGGGCCGCCCGCCGGGGCAGCAGGGACACCGAGGCACGCTCCATGATCGCCGAGCTTCAGGAGGGTTCCCCGGAGTTCGCCGACCTCTGGGGCAGGCACGACGTGGCCTTTCGCCGACGCGACCGTAAGCGCATCAACCATCCCGAGCTCGGCGTGCTCGACGTCAACTGCCTCAACCTGTTCAGCGAGGACGGCCGACAACGACTGCTCTGGTTCACCCCGACGCCGGGCACCGACACTGCCGAACTGCTCGAGTTGCTCGCCGTGATCGGCACACAGGCACTCACTGAGCCGTCCTGAGGCTGCCGTCGCAGGATCAGGTGTTCGTCGGTGAAGGATCCGCCGATCCGGTAGGCGCCGATAGTCGTCTCGTGGACCGATCCCCGCGGTTCGCCGCCTCGACGTCGAGCGAGATCTGCTCCGCCCCGACGGCGTCGCGAGGGTCACCACGAAGGTCCCGTCACCATCCGGCCGTGCCTCGGCACGGTGCCAGGACGCGCCGTCGTCGGAGACCGGGTCGATCGCACGGTGACCGTCGTCAGCGATCCCAGACTGCCTGCACGGTCGCGGCGGGGCCGAGGGAGGCAGATCACGCCGTCACCCCGGTTCAGGGGCGCGCTTTGCCGAAGTACATCAGCTCCCACAGCGCGTCGGCGGCGTGGCTCTCGACGAGCTGCCCGGCCTTGTATCGCTCGACCCGCATCTCTCCGGTGAACCGCAGGTAGGCGCCGTCGAACCGGACGAGCTTGGCGGCGGCCTTTCTGGGCCCCTCGAGGTTGTCGACGAACTTGGACGCCGTCAGGTCGTGGTACCGGTTGTACGTGACGACGTAGCGCTCGTCGCCGTCCGTATAGGTGTAGCGGGTCACGTTGCCCACGGGCTTGCCGGTGTGCTGGTCGGTGTACCGGCCGAGCTCCTCGAAGGTCACCTTGGCGCCGTCGTCGCCGATGAGCTGTCCGTCGCGGGCCAGCATGAACACCGGCAGCTCCGCGTACCCGTAGCGCTTCTCCGCGGTGATGTAGGAGGCGATGACCGAGTACGGGCCGGCCGCGCCGCGCGCCCAGTACCAGTGGTGCATGAGGTCGAGCATCGAGGCGTTGCCCCAGTTGTGGTCGTGGTAGCCGACGCCGCTCGTGGTGACCGTCTCGCCGCTCGCGCTGTAGGTCACGTTGACGGCGCCCTGCGGCACCGACGGGAGCCAGGCGAAGTAGTCGCCGTCGTTCCCGAAGTTCCAGTACCCCGTCTCGGGGCGCCAGGCCGGCACCTGACCGGTCAGAGTGATGTCGACCTCGACGTCCTCCAGCGTGGCGCGGATCGTGTAGCGGCTCAGGTCGCCGGCGAACACGTTGTCGCCGATACGCACGTCGCAGGCCTCGGTGGAGGCCGAGAAGGCCTCGGGATCGAACGCGACGAGCTTCTGGATCGCGGTGCCGTCCGGGAGGGTCAGGTCGATCCGGATCGTCGGGTCGAGCGGCTTCTTCAGGTCGGTGAACTGCTTGGTGAAGAAGACCACGACGAGCTTGGCGCCGTCGGCCAGATGGGCGTCGAAGTACCACCACTCGTAGGTGCCCGCGGAGCCGTCGGTGCGCATCCCGTCCTCTCTGGGCTCGATGTGGCCCGGAGCGATGCCGAGCCGGGCGTAGTCCTCGGGCGTGCTGCCGAGACGGGCCGGGGCAACTGTGCTGGTGACAGACATGGTCCTACCTCCTGTGGGAACGGATCCGTGCTTAAATATCCAGGTGTCTATTATTTGCCTACCGATAGCATGACCCACGTGCCGGGTCCAGACAAGCGGCGTGATGAATCGGCTCTCCCGACGACACCGCGCGGACGCGGGCGCCCTCGGACCGGACAGGAGCCGGACACGGACCGGTTGCTGCAGGGCGCCTTGGACGCGTTCGCCGACCGGGGCTACGGCGGCACGTCCGTACGCGAGCTGAGCCGCCGCCTCGGCGTCAGCCACGCCCTGCTGACCGCCCGCTACGGCTCCAAGGAAGGCCTCTGGTTCGCGGCGATGGAGCACGCCCTGGCCCAGTCCGAACGGACCTGGAGAGACATCGACGAATCGCCCACCCTCGACGACCTCGAAGCGCTCCGGCAGGCGCTCGTGCAACAGGTGATCTTCTCCGCGACACACCCCCAGGTGCTGCGGATCATGAACCGCGAGGGGTCGATCGACAGCCCGCGCGTGCGGTTCGTCGTCGAGCGTTTCGTCAACCCGCTGCGCCCCGGCGTCGAGCACCTGCTCTCCCGCCTCGTCGCAGCCGGAAGGATCCGCCCCGTCCCCTACGCGACCCTGCACTTCCTGGCGGTCGGAGGTGGCGGCGCGATCTTCGCCAACGACGTCGAGGCGGCACTGCTCGGCGCCCCGTCACCCCCTGACGCAGCCGACATCCGCGCTCACGCCGAAGCGGTGGCGGACATCTGCATCGCAGGGATCGCAGTCGCACCGTCCGGCGCCGAGACCGCATCAGAGTCGGCATCCGAACGAGGCAGCGACAGGAGTACCTGAAGCAGACGCGTTCACCGTCGGGGCGCCGCTCCCGCCGGCCGCCGACATAATGAGGTCAATCTTTGCTTCTGGAGTCATGGAGGGAACCGCGACTGTCAGTTGCGCCAGGGTTGAGTCATCGGCGCCATCATGCTCGTCCGCCCATCCGATGGCCCCGCCGACGACCTCGACCTCAGCTGTCTCGACGTCGCAGTGGAGGCCTGGCGCCAGTCGGGTGGCACCAGCGATCCTGTGGACCTGTTCGACCAGGCCGTGGCCGTCCTCCGCGCCTGACCCACTCCTGCCGGCGTCTCCGGTCGGCCTCGGTCTACGTGCCGGAGACCGCATTCGTTCCACCTCAGCCTGGGATCGAGAGAGCCTGGATGTTCCTGCTCCCGGTGGCCAGCCTTGGATCAGCGCCAGATCCGGACCGCACACGGATGCTCGCGGCGCTGTCCTTCCCTGCCCGAATCGACGCTCAGCCAGGAGAGACCCGATGAATCAAGAACCTGATGCGGGAGGTGCGCGGTCGGGTGTGTCCCGGCGGAGCTTCCTGGGCGGCAGCCTGGCCGCCGTGGCCGTGACGCCGCTGCTGACCGGACAGGCCGAGGCGAGCGCCGCCTCGGCGGCGACCGCCGATGGCGTGAGTCAGGTGACGGTACGGGCCGCGGTCAACGGCACCCCGGTCACGATGCAGGTGGACGCGCGCGCGACCCTGCTCGACACGCTCCGCGAACGGCTGGACCTCAAAGGCACGAAGAAGGGCTGCGACCGGGGCCAGTGCGGGGCCTGCACCGTACATGTCGACGGACGGCGGGTGCTGTCCTGCCTGACCCTGGCCGCGACCACGACCGGCCACGAGGTCACCACGATCGAGGGCCTGGCCGACGGCGACCGGCTGCACCCCATGCAGCATGCGTTCATCGAGCACGACGGCCTGCAGTGCGGGTTCTGCACCCCCGGCCAGATCATGTCCGCCGTCGCCATGGTCGACAACGAGGGCGGCGCGGGTTCGGACGACGAGATCCGCGAACGCATGTCCGGCAACATCTGCCGGTGCAGCGCCTACCCCCGCATCGTCGACTCGATCCGGGACGCCCAGCAGGTGATGCGCTGATGCGGCCCTACACCTACACCCAGGCGCGTACGGTGCGCGAGGCCCTGCGGGGCGCCGGACCGGAGACCGCATACCTGGCCGGCGGCACCACCCTGGTCGACCTGATGAAGCTCGAAGTGATGAGCCCCGACCAGGTCGTGGACATCAACCGGCTCCCGCTGACCGGCATCACCCTGGACAACAAGGGGCTGCACATCGGCGCGCTGGAGCGGATGAGCGACGTCGCCGCCCATCGCAGCGTGCGGCAGCACTACCCGATGATCGCGCAGGCCCTGGAGCTCAGCGCGTCCGCACAGCTGCGCAACATGGCCAGCATCGGCGGCAACCTGCTGCAGCGCACCCGCTGCGGCTACTTCCGCGACGTCACCACTCCCTGCAACAAGCGCGAGCCGGGATCCGGCTGCTCCGCGCTGGAGGGCATCAACCGCGGCCACGCCGTCCTGGGCACCAGCAACACCTGCATCGCCACCCACCCCAGCGACCTCGCCGTCTCGCTCGTGGCACTGAGCACGGTCGTGCACCTGGCCTCCGCGAGGGAGACCCGCAGCGTGCCCCTCGACACCTTCTACACCCTGCCCGGAACCACACCCGAGGTCGAGAACGTGCTCCGCCCCGGCGAGCTCATCACCGGGATCACCGTGCCCCGCTCCCCCCTCGCCGCGCGCTCGCTCTACCTCAAGATCCGCGACCGGCAGTCCTACGAGTTCGCCCTCACCTCCGCCGCCGTCGCCCTGCGACTGCGGGGCCGGACCATCACCCAGGCCCGGGTCGCGGCCGGCGGCGTCGGCACCCGGCCGTGGCGGCTGCCCGCGGTCGAACGCGCCCTGACCGGCCGGCCCGCGACGTCCGACACGTTCGAGGCCGCCGTCGCCCACGCCGCGGACGGCGCCGAACCGCGCGAGCACAACGCGTTCAAGCCCGCGCTGCTACGCCGCACGATCGTGCGCGCCCTGACCGAACTGATGGCGAGCTGATGACGGGCCCGAGCACCGGAGTCCCCCTCCCCCACGCCGCCCCATCGCCGCGCGTCCTCACACACAGCAGATAACGGAGTCACGATGCCCAGTTCCCCAGTCGGCCGCGAGACCGACCGCGTCGACGGCCGGCTGAAGGTCACCGGCGCGGCCGAGTACTCTGGTGACTACCGCGCCACCGACCTCGCCCACGCCCACCTCGTCACCAGCACCATCGCGCGAGGCACCATCACCCGGATCGACACGGCGGCCGCGCTCGCAGCGCCCGGTGTCCTGCGTGTCTACGCCGCGCCGGAGCCCCGCCTCGACCTGCACCCGATCACCGGCCCGCTCGCGGGCTTCGTGGAGAACTACGTTCCCCTGGCTGACAGGGAGGTCCGATTCCACGGCCAGGCCATCGCGATGGTCGTCGCCGAGACTCCCGAGCAGGCACGCGACGCCGCCGCGCTGATCACCACGACCTACGACATCCGGCCCCCGCGTACCTCGCTCGCAGACGAGCCGCACGAGCCGGCGGGTCCCACCCTCAGCGGGACGCCGAGCAGCCTGGAGGTCCTGGCGCCCGGCGTCGGATCGATCGACGAGGCGCTCGCCGCCAGCGATGTCGTCGTGGAGGCCGAGTTCCACCAGCACCCGCAGCACCACGTGGCCATGGAACCCCACGCGATCCTCGCCGTCTGGAACGGAGACCGGGTCACGATCCACGCCGGCGCACAGGTCCCCGCGGCGTTCGCACTCGGAATGTCCCAGCGACTCGGTGTACAGCCCCAGAACGTCCGGCTGATCACCAAGTACGTGGGCGGCGCATTCGGCGCCCGCGTCATCATCTGGAGCGACACCCCGCTCCCCGCCGCCGCGGCCCGGGAGATCGGCCGTCCGGTCCGGCTCGTCCTCACTCGTGAACAGATGTTCACCCTCACCGGGCATCGTCCCCAGCTCACGCAGAACGTCCGGCTGGGAGCCTCCCGCGACGGCGTCCTCAACGCCGTCAGCCACCAGAGTGTCTCCGAGCGCCCGACCACCGTCACCTTCCCCATGACGCCGGCCCACAACACCACGGACGCGCTGTACCGCACCCCCAACCTGCACGTCCACGCGGAGCTGGCCGTCCTCGACATCCCCGGGAGCCGGGCGATGCGCGGACCCAACGAAGCCCCCGGGTCCTTCGCCCTGGAGACGGCCATGGACGAGCTGGCCGTCGCCACCGGCGTCGACCCGGTCGAGCTGCGGCTGCGCAACCACGCCACCGCCCACCCCGTCTCCGGGCTGCCCTGGTCGAGCAAACACCTCGAGGAGTGCTACCGCGTCGGGGCGCGGCGATTCGGCTGGTCCGCCCGCAGCGCCACACCCCGTGCCCGCGTCCAGGGCCACTGGCTGTACGGCACCGGGATGGCCACCGCCATCTACCCGGCACACCGCCGTCCCGCGAGCGTTCGTATCCGGCTGCTCGACGACGACACCGCCGTGGTCTCGACGGGGATCTCGGACTTCGGCACCGGCGGCGCGACCATGGTCGCGGTCTCCGGTGCCGACGCCCTGGGGATACCCCTGGAGCGGGTGACGCCTGAGATCGGCGACACCGCGCTGCCCCAGGGCGCTCCCGCTGTCGGATCCAGCGCCACGCACGCCACCGTACCCCTGGTCGTGAACGCTGCCCGAGATGCGATCGACGAGCTCAAGCGGCTCGCCGTGACCGACGACAGGTCACCGTGGCACGGCGCGAGCACGGACGACCTGGGCTACGAGCGCGGGATCCTGCACGGGCTCGGCCGCTCGATGACCTTCGGCCGTCTGCTCAGGGTCGTGGGCTCACGGGGCATCACCACGCTCGCCGAGTCACCCGGGGCGGCCGAACCGGGGTACGTGCATCACAGCTTCGGCGCCCACTTCTGCGAGGTCCGGGTCAACCGCTTCACCGGGGAGACCCGCGTCACCCGGTTCACGACGGTCGCCGACGTCGGCCGCGTGATCAATGCCAAGGCCGCCCGGAGCCAGCTCGTCGGCGGTGTCATCTTCGGCATCGGTCACGCCCTGCTGGAGGAGAACCACCTCGAGCTCGACACCGGACGCCTGGCGAACAGCACCCTGGCCGACTACCTCGTCCCCGTCAACGCAGACGTCCCCGACATCGACGTGATCATGCTCGACCGGCCCGATCCCGTCCTCACCGGACCGCTCGGCGACGGCGGCGAGGACGTCGGCACCCGGAGCCTGGGCGCCCGAGGTCTCGGCGAGATCGGCACCGTCGGCTCGGCGGCCGCGATCGGCAACGCCGTCTACAACGCCACCGGCATCCGGGTACGCGACGTGCCCATCACCCTCGACAAGCTGATCAAGCACCTCTAGCCGACGCAGCGGTGGACGCGGGGGCCGCCGGGGCCGCATCAGGCGGGCCCGGCGGCCTCAGGAGCTCGCAGCGCACGGTCCCGAAACTGCTTCGGCGAAGCTCCGACCACCCGCCGGAACGCGGTGCTGAACGCGCTCTCGGACTCGTACCCGGTGGCGAACGCGAGCTCGGAGATCGTCTGCGCGTTCCGCCGAAGAGCGTCGCGTGCCAAGCTCATCCGCCACTGGATCAGGTACTCGAGCGGAGCGAGCCCCACCTGTCGTTTGAACGACTTCGCGAAGCCCGAGCGCGACAGGTGGCTGATCCCGGCGAGCTCCTCGACGGTCCAGCGTCGGGCCACGTTCGCGTGCATCGCACGCAGCGCGGCGCCGATACCGTCGTCGACGAGCGCCCCCAGCCACCCGACAGGACGATCCGCCTGTTCGGCGTGAGCACGCAGCACCTGGACCAGGAGAATCTGGACCAGATGGTCGAGGATGAGAGAACGCCCGATGGCGCAGTTCCCGACCTCGCCCGACAGCAGCTCGGTCACGTACGCCAGCGAACGGATCCGGGGATCGTCCGCGCGGACGTGCACCAGCGGCGGCAGGATGTCGAGCAGGATCGGGGCGTTGAGCTCGTCGAACCAGAAGTACCCACCGCACAGGTAGGTGTCTTCGTCGTCGACCGACCCGATGCTCACGGCGCCCTCCACGGCCGTCTCCCACAGCGCTGCGGCCGGCAGCGGCTCCACGGACAGACTGCTGCCCAGCGAGTAGGCCGGCGGGTTGCTCAGCAGGTAGAAGTCGCCTTCAAGCAGGTGCACCGGCTCCCGCCCGTCGAGCGCCAACCAGGTCTCGCCGCGCACCACGCCACCGATCTTCACGTGCGGGAACGCCTCGAAGCGCACTCCCCATGACCCACCGGCACGCAGCGCCGGATAGACCACCGTACGAGGTCGCAGCAGGCCGATCGCGTCCGCGACCGGGTCGCTCGCCGCGACCTCAGCCGAGAAAGTAGACGATGCGTAAGAAACTGCGGACGTCACGTTATGGATTCTAGCAACGCGCGCCGTCAGGCTAGTGCTGCGCACGCATCTCGACCGCAGACCGAAAAGGAAAAGCTGACATGACATACGCCGAGCTCCGCGAGTTCTACGAGCGCTACATCGAAGCGCTCAACGCCCACGAGCTCCACCGCCTCGACGAGTTCGTCGCCGACGAGCTCACCCACTTCGGGGACGTCGTCACCCGCGACCAGGTCCACGCCGCACTGAGTGCCCAGATGGACGCCGTGCCGGACCTGAAATGGCGCCTCGACGACTTCAGGGTAAGCGGCCACGAGGTCGCCGCACGCCTGACCAACACCGGCACCCCGGTCAAGGAATGGCTCGGCGTCGCTCCCACCGGCGCCTCGTTCGAGGTCACCGAGTACGCCCTCTACCGGGTCCGTGACGGACGGTTCATCAACATGACGAACCTGCAGGACACCGACGCTGCCAGGGAGCAGCTGGGCGGCTGACCATGAAAGCGCCTGACGGAGGAACGAACGGCGTGAGCGGTGACGAGCTCCCCGGACCGGTTCTCCCTGCTGGAATGCGGGGGCCATGCCCGATCGCCGAACCTCTGGGCGATCGGGTAATGCTCCAGGTCGCCGGTTCAGCGCAGAGCCTGTGCTCCGATGACTGACAGCATCTGCAGCTTCTCGTAGCTCTCGGAGCCGGGAACCGCGGTGTAGACCATCAGGGAGTGGGCCTGGTCCGGGTCGACCAGGCGCTGGCAGTTCAGCTCCAGCGCACCTACCTCGGGGTGCACGAAGTGCTTGACGTCGTGAGGGCGGATCCCGATCTCGTGGTCCTCCCACACCCGCCGGAACTCCTCGCTGCGGTCCAGCAGCAGATCCGCGAGGTAGGCCGCCCGGGAATCGGGACCCCGGAGCGTGACGAGACCCCGCAGCCCGGCGGCGTACATCCGGGTCAGAAATGCGTGCTCCTCAGGCGCATAGATGTCCCGGGCATACGGGTCGGTGAACCACCGGTAGCCGATACTGCGAGCCGGCCCGGTGTACTGGGTCGTATCACCCGTGAGCGCGACCCCCATCGGGGTCTGCCGCAGGGTCTCACCCAGCTCGGTGACGATCTCCGCAGGAGTGTCCTCGAGGCGGTCCAGGATCCGCAGCAGCCCAGGGCTGATGTGCTCGCTGACGCTTCCCCTGGCCGGTGGGGTTGTGCCCGGCCAGCCGGAACAGATGGTCACGCTCGTCGATCGACATGTGCAGCCCCTGAGCGATCGAGGCAAGCATCTGTGGCGACGGCTGGGGGCCACGCTCCCGCTCCAGACGCGAGTAGTAGTCCGCCGACATGTTGCACAGCGCCGCGACCTCCTCCCGCCGCAGCCCGCTGGTACGGCGCCGCTGCCCACGCGGCAGGCCGACGTCCTCCGGCTGCAACGCCTCACGCCGATTGCGGAGAAACCCTGCCAGCCCGGTGCGATCGATCAAGACGCTCCCCCTTCTGAGAGTTCCGACTTGGTTCTATCCCAAGCGGGCGAACGTATCCACGCTCTGGCGATCCCCCTTTTGGCGGAGTTGTGACCTCGACGCCTGTGATCGGGAGGGCCTGGAGATGGCGCTGTCCCGCTGAGGATCTGGACCAAGGCCGGGTCAGCGGACGTGTGGGGCGGCCCGGACCGCAGCGGGCTACACCCTCGACCACTACACGTCCCTCCTCGTGGCGGGATCGTTCCGACGACCCGGTTGCCACCCGACGCCGACGCAGATCGACGAGATTTACGACGCCGAGGCCGCGATGAACCAGCTCGGCCACACCTCCAAGTCGGTAGCTGAGCGGCACTACATCAACCTCAAACTCGTCGTGCCCGACTACCGGGCGGCGACCGAGCGCCTCGCACTCGCGGCTCCGAGACAAGCGACGGCCCAGCGGTCAGGCTCTGAGAGCCTCCCGGGACCACGAACGGCTCCCCGACCCATCCCACGGACGCGCTCCTCGTTCGTCAAAGGGATGTTCTGCGCGCTCCCATACTTGTCGCGGCTGCTGACGCGCGCGGGGTTTCCCCAGGCGCCTGAGCTGGGCTCGCTTTGCGGAAACCGAGCCCAAAGTGAGCCTTAAGGCCCGTTCCTGGAGATCGGCCGCGAAATCCCGAATCGCATCACTGCTGTTCAGAGCCGGTTTTCGTCAGCAAGGCGACGCATTCGACGTGATGGGTCATCGGGAACAGGTCGAAGGCGCGCAGCGTACGCAGCCGGTAGCCGTGCTCGGCGAAGATCGCGACGTCGCGGGCCAGCGCGGCAGGGTCGCAGGCGACGTAGGCGACCTTCTGCGGCGAGCGCGCGACGACGGCCTCGACGACCGCCCGGCGCGCGCCCTCACGGGGCGGGTCGAGGACGACGAGGTCGAAGGGGCCTTCGGCGAGGCCGGCCAGCACGGTGGCGACGTCGCCGGCGGTGACCTCGGCCCCGGGAAGGTTGCCGACCGAGAGCGCGGAGGCGGTCTGGTCGCCCTCGACGGCGACGACCCGGCCGGACGGACCGACCGCGTCGGCGAGGAAGGCGGAGAAGAGGCCGACGCCGGCGTAGAGGTCCAGGACACTCTGGCCCGGCATCGGTTCCAACGCGGACAGCATCGCCGAGACCAAGGCCGCCGGCGCACCCGGGTGGACCTGCCAGAAGCCGTCGGCGGCGACCTCGAAGGAGTGCTTCGCACCTCCGACCTCGACCGTCTCCACGACCGTTCCGGGAGCCGCCTCGCGGGCGTCGGCGGCGGCGATCAGGCAGTCGTCGACCGGGATCACGTCGTGGGAGCGGTAGCGCCGCATCCCGCGGCCGCCGCCCGGGGCGGTGGCGTAGCGCTGGCGGGTGCGCCACCGCAGGCCGTCCTCGTCACCGGGAACGGCCTCGACGACGAGCTCGGCGACCAGCGGGTCCTCGGCGGACAGGCCGCCCAGCCGGACCAGCTGCTCGCGCACCACGGTCGCCTTCAGGTCGCGCTGGGCGGAGAGCGAGACATGCTGGAAGTCGCAGCCGCCGCAGAGCCCGGGACCGGCGTAGGGACAGGGCGGAACGACCCGTTCCGCCGCGGCCGAGAGCACCGAGACCGCATCTCCACGCCAGAACCGGTCACCGGCCGTGCCCTCGGTGATCTCGACGACGACCTGCTCGCCGGGCAGGGCGTGGCGTACGAAGACGACGCGGGAGGTGTCGTCGACCGGCACCCGGGCGACGAAGTGACCGCCGTGGGCGACCGGGCCGACCTCGACCTCGAACCGCCGGCCGACGTACGACTCGCCCTTCGACGCCTTCGGCCGCGGCCGCCGCCCACGCGGCGGGGCGGACCGCCGGGGACGGCTCATCGCCGGCCGCTTCCGCGGCGCAGACCCGGCGCGAGCCAGTACTCCTCGCGCATCTCCTCGGCGCGCTCCTTGCCGGAGGCGAGCTGGTAGGGCACCGAGATGACCATGACGCCCGGGGTGAACAGCAGCCGGCCCTTGAGCCGCAGCGCGGTCTGGTTGTGGAGGAACTGCTCCCACCAGCGGCCGACGACGTACTCGGGGATGTAGACCGCCACGACGCCGCGCGGGTTGGCATCGCGGATCGCCGAGGCGTACTCCACGACGGGGCGGATCAGCTCGCGGTAGGGCGAGTGCAGCACCTTCAGCGGCATCGGCAGGTTGCGCTCGTCCCACTGCTTCAGCAGCTCGGCGGTGTCGGAGTCGGTCGTCGAGACGGTCACCGCCTCGAGCACGTTGGGCCGGCTCGCCTGGGCGAAGGCAAGCGCGCGCAGGGTCGGCTTGTGGAGCTTGGAGACCAGGACGATCGCGTGGACGCGGGTCGGCATGACCTTGTCCTGCTCGTCGGCGGCCAGCTCGCGGGCCACGTTGTCGTAGTGGCGCCGGATGCCCAGCATGACCACGAAGAAGAAGCCCATCGCGAGGATCGTGATCCAGGCGCCGGCGAGGAACTTGGTGATCAGCACGATCACCAGCACGACCGAGGTCATCCCGAGACCGAAGGTGTTGATCGCACGCGACCGCTGCATCCGGCGCCGCTCGATCGGGTCGCGCTCGGTGGCCAGGTGGCGGGTCCAGTGGCGGATCATGCCCAGCTGGCTCAGGTTGAAGGAGACGAAGACGCCGACGATGTAGAGCTGGATCAGCTTGGTCGTCTGCGCCTCGAAGACGACGATCAGGGCGATCGCCAGCACCGCCAGGAAGACGATGCCGTTGCTGTAGGCGAGCCGGTCACCACGCGCCCCGAGGGCTCGAGGCGCGTAGCCGTCCTTGGCCAGGATCGAGCCGAGCACCGGGAAGCCGTTGAACGCGGTGTTGGCCGCCAGGACCAGGATGATGCCGGTGACGGTGATGACGAAGTAGAAGCCCGGCGGGAAGTCGTTGAAGACCCCGGCGGCGATCTGCGAGATCACCGGGTGCTGCTCGTAGCTGTCCGGCACGGCGTTCCCGGCGGCGGTGCGGAGGTTGTCGAGAGCGTGCGGGTCGACGTAGCGGATGCTCATCTGCTTGGCGAGCACGATGATGCTCATCATCATCGTGACCGCGATCAGCGCGAGCAGCAGCAAGGTGGTGGCGGCGTTCTTGCTCTTCGGCCGCTGGAAGGCGGGTACGCCGTTGGAGATCGCCTCGACACCGGTCAGCGCCGCACAGCCCGAGGAGAAGGCCCGGGCGAGCAGGAAGACCAGCGCCACCTGGTTGAGCGTGCCCTCCCAGCCCTCCTCGGGCTGGATCTGGAGGTTCGCGCTCTCGGCCTGCGGGAGGTTGCCGCTCAGCAGCAGCACCATCCCGTAGACGCCCATGCCGAGGATCGCGAGCATGAAGAGGTAGGTCGGGATCGCGAAGAACGTGCCGGACTCGCGTACGCCGCGCAGGTTCATCGCGGTCAGCAGCACGACCGCGATCGAGGCGACCAGCACCTCATGACCGATCAGGCTGGGGATCGCGCTCGCGGCGTACTGGGCGGCGTTGGAGATCGACACCGCGACCGTGAGCACGTAGTCGACCAGCAGCGCGCTGGCCACGGTCACACCGGCCCGGCGGCCGAGGTTGACGGTCGCGACCTCGTAGTCGCCACCGCCGCTGGGGTAGGCGTGCACGGTCTGCCGATAGGAGGCGACCACGGTCAGCATCACCAGCGCGACCGCGAGGCCGATCTTCCAGGACCAGGCGTACGCCGAGGCGCCGGCGACCGCGAGCATGATGAAGACCTCGTCGGGCGCATAGGCCACCGAGGAGAGCGCGTCGCTCGCGAAAACCGGTAGCGCGATGCGCTTCGGAAGCAGCGTCTCGCCCAGCTGCGAGCTCCGGAGCTTGCGACCGATCAGGATTCGCTTGGAGACATCACCAACACCCACAACCGCAGACGCTACGGCACGTCGCGGCTTCCGCGCGCTTCCGGATCGTCCGGCACGGCTGAACACGCCACTTTCGAGGGCGTAGGCGACGCACGGGCCCGGCGAATGCAATCATGACACGGTGCACGTAGTGATCATGGGCTGTGGCCGCGTCGGCTCGACCCTGGCCAGGAGCCTCGAGGACCGTAACCACACGGTCTCGGTCATCGACCAGAACTCGGACGCGTTCCGGCGGCTCGGGCCGGGGTTCAACGGCGACAAGGTCGCCGGGATGGGCTTCGACCGGGAGGTCCTGCTCAAGGCCGGCATCAAGCGGGCCGAGGCGTTCGCCGCGGTCTCCAGCGGTGACAACTCCAACATCATCTCCGCCCGGGTCGCGCGCGAGGAGTTCGGCATCCAGCAGGTCGTGGCCCGCATCTACGACCCCGGCCGTGCCGAGGTCTACCAGCGCCTCGGGATCAGCACCGTGGCGACGGTGAAGTGGACCGCCGACCAGGTGCTCCGCCGGCTGCTCCCGGCCGGCGCCGAGCCCGACTTCCGCGACATGTCGGGCAACATCCGCATCGACCAGGTCATCATGCCCGACTCCTGGGTCGGTGAGCGGACCATCAAGTTCCAGCGCCAGTCCGGCAGCCGGATCGCCTGGATCGACCGGCTCGGCGAAGGCATCCTCCCGGTCCGCGAGAGCGTGATCCAGGAGGGCGACGTGCTCCACATCGTCATGCGCGAGGAGAACACCGCGCAGGCGTACAAGACGATCAAGAACGGCCCCGAGGAAGACTGACGATGAGAGTTGCTATCGCCGGAGCCGGGGCCGTCGGACGGTCCATCGCCCGTGAGCTGATCACCAACGGCCACGAGGTGCTCCTCATCGACAAGAACCCGGGCTCGATCAAGCCCGAGCGGATGGCCGACGCCGAGTGGCTGCTCGCCGACGCCTGTGAGCTCTCCTCGCTCGAGGAGGCCCGGCTCGACAACTGCGACGTGGTCATCGCCGCGACCGGTGACGACAAGGCCAACCTGGTCTGCTCGCTGCTGGCCAAGACCGAGTTCGGGGTGCCGCGCACCGTCGGCCGGGTCAACCACCCCAACAACGAGTGGCTCTTCACCGAGGCATGGGGCGTCGACGTCAACGTCTCCACCCCGCGGATCATGTCCGCGCTGGTCGAGGAGGCCGTCACCGTCGGCGACCTGGTGCGCCTGTTCACCTTCCGGCAGGGCCAGGCCAACCTGGTCGAGATCACCCTGCCCGCCGACTCCCCCTACGTCGGCCAGCCCACCGGCCTGGTGCCGTTCCCGGAGAACTGCGCGCTGGTCACGCTGCTGCGTGACGGCCAGGTCTACGTACCCACCCCCGAGCAGCCTCTCGAGCAGGGCGACGAGCTCCTCTTCGTCGTGCCCACCGAGAAGGAGGACGAGCTCGAGCGGCTCCTCGCTCCGACCAGCCACGGCGGCTAGGTTCCGTACGCAGCAACCCCTCGATCTCGGCAGGACACCAGTTGGCTCGCTCTCCCCTCCTCCAGACGCTTCGTCCTGTCCGGGGAAGGCTGGTCGGCAGCCTGCTGCTGATGGTCGTCTCGACCGTCGCCGGGCTGGTGCCGCTGATCGGGATCGTCGAGCTCGCCCGGGTCCTGCTGCCCGCGGCTTCGGGGTCGCCCGTCGACGCGGGCCGCGCCTGGGTCGTGGTCTGGGTCAGCGTGGCGGCGCTCCTGGTGCGCCTGGCGACGGTGCTCGGCTCCTCGTGGCTCTCCCACGTCGCGGACCTCGACCTCTCCATCCACCTGCGGCGGCTGCTGGTCGCCCGCCTCGGCCGGGTGCCGCTGGCGTGGTTCACCGAGCGCAACTCAGGCACAGTGAAGAAGGCGGTGCAGGACGACGTCGCCGCGCTGCACCATCTGGTCGCCCACTCGGTCATGGAGCTCACCGCGGCGATCACGCTGCCGTCGGTCGTCGCCGTCTATCTCTTCGTGGTCTCCCCGCCGCTCGCCCTGGTGACCCTGGTGCCGCTCGCGCTCGGGCTGGTCGGGTTCCGGATCTCGATGCGGGGCGCGGGCGCGCTCTACCGCGGCTACGACGCCGGCCTGGCAGAGCTGGCCGCGGCGACGGTCGAGAACACCGGCGGGATCGCCGAGATCAAGACGTTCGGCGCGACCGGTCAGGCCCACCGGCGGCTGGCCGAGGTCGCGACCCGGTTCGGCGGGTTCAACCGGGCCTGGATGCGTCACTCCGCGTTCGGGATGCTGCTCATGGAGCTCGCGCTGACACCGGCGCTGACCCTGGTCCTCGTGCTCGGCGGCGGGGTCTGGATGCTTGGGGCTTCGTGGATCACCGGGCCCGACCTGGTGCCGTTCCTCGTCCTCGGGCTGGCGATGACCGCGCCGGTCACCGTCGCCGGCTACGCCGCCCGCGAGCTGCGCGAGGCGACCGAGGCGGCCCGGCGGATCCAGCGGCTGCTGGCCGAGCCGGAGCTCCCGGAGCCGTCCTCCCCGACGCCGGTCCCGGCCTCGTCCCGCGTCGAGCTCCACGGCGTCTCCTTCGCCTACTCCCCCGGCGCACCGCCCGTCCTCCACGACATCGACCTGGTCCTCGAGCCGGGGACGGTGACCGCGCTCGTCGGCCACTCCGGCTCGGGCAAGTCGACCCTCGCGAAGCTGCTGCCCCGCTTCGCCGACCCCACATCGGGCCGGATCACCATCGCCGGGGTCGACCTGCGGGAGATGACGAGCGCGCAGCTCTACGAGCAGGTCTCCTTCGTCTTCCAGGACACCGGGCTGCTGCGTACCTCCATCCGGGACAACATCCGGCTCGCCCACCCGGAGGCGCCCGATTCGGAGGTTCGGCGCGCAGCGGAGGCGGCGCAGATCGCCGGCCGCATCGACGAGCTCCCGCGGGGCTACGACTCGGTGGTCGGTGAGGACGGCCAGCTCTCCGGTGGCGAGCGGCAGCGGGTCGCGATCGCCCGCGCGCTCCTCTCCGACACCCCGATCCTGGTCCTCGACGAGGCCACCGCGGCCGCGGACCCCGAGTCGGAGGCGCTCGTCCAGCGGGCGCTGTCCCGCCTCGTCGCCGGACGTACGCTGCTGGTGATCGCCCACCGCCTCTCCACGGTCACCGCGGCCGACCAGATCGTCGTCCTCGACGAGGGCCGGGTCGCCGAGCTCGGCACCCACGACGAGCTTCTCGCCCGGGGCGGGCGCTACGGCCGGCTCTGGGCCGCCGACCAGCGCGCCCACCCGGCCGACGGCTGGGCCGAGGAGGAGTCGGCATGATCACGATCGTCCGTCTGCTCGCCGGCCTTCTCGACCGCGCACATCGACGCCAGCTCGCCCGGGTGGTGGCGATGTTCGTCGCCACCGGGGTGCTCCAGGGTCTGGCCTTCGCCTGTGTCGTGCCGGTCCTGGACGCCGCGCTGCGTCAGGACTGGGACGCCGCGACCACCTGGCTCAAGGTGCTCGCCGGGCTGTTCGTGGCCCATCACGTCGCCCTGACGGTCGGCAACCTGGACGGCTACGACCTGGCCTGCGACCTGCTCGACATCACCCTGGGCCGCCTCGGCGACCACACCGTGCGGCTGCCGCTGGGCTGGTACGACCAGGACCGCACCGGACAGCTCTCCCGGATGGCCTCCAAGGGCGCCACCGACATCGCCTCGGTGCCGGGACATCTGCTGCGGCCCTTGATCGCCGCCGTCGTCAGCCCGGTCACCGTGGTCGTCGCGATGGCGTTCCTGGAGTGGCGCCTGGCGCTCGCGCTCCTCGTGGGCGTCGTCGCGGTCCTGGCCACCACCCGGCTGCTGGCCGTGATCGTCGGGCGCGGCGAGGGCGCCTACGACGCGGCGATGGCGGAGGGCTCGGCGCGGGTGGTGGAGTTCGCGCTCAACCAGCCGGCGCTGCGCGTCTTCGGGCGCACCGTCCACGGCAACGAGCTGGTCGAGGCGGCGCTGACGGAGCAGAAGCGGGCCTCACGACGGCTCCTGGTCACCGGGTTCGGCGGCCTGGGGATCCAGCTCCTCTCCATCCAGGCGCTGCTCACCCTGGTGATCGCGCTGGCCGTCCACCTCAGCTTCGGCGGAACGCTCGCGCCGGCCACGGCGATCGGCCTGCTCGTGCTCACCGTGCGATTCGTCGAGTCGCTGATCGACTACGGCGAGCTCTCCAGCGCACTGCGCATCGCCGAGGGCTCGTTGCGACGTGTCCTCGACGTGCTCGCCCTCGAGCCGCTCCCCGAGCCGGCCACGCCCGGCGAGCCGGCCGACAGCGGCATCGAGCTGCGCGAGGTCGCCTTCTCCTACGACGGCGCCACCCAGGTGCTCGACCAGGTGTCCCTCACGGTTCCGCCTCGCTCGCTCACCGCCGTGGTCGGGCCCTCAGGCTCAGGAAAGAGCACCCTGCTGCGTCTGGTCGCCCGGTTCCACGACGTGACGGCGGGCTCGGTGATGCTGGGCGGGGTCGACGTACGCGATCTCGGGACGGAGGCGCTGATGCGGCGCGTCTCGATCGTCTTCCAGGACGTCTACCTCTTCGAGGGCACCCTGCGCGACAACGTGATGATGTCGCGGCCCGACGCGACCGAGGAGGAGCTGCGGGAGGCCGCCCGGCTGGCGCGCGTGGACGACATCGTCGAGCGGCTCCCCCACGGCTGGCAGACCCGGATCGGCGAGGCCGGCTCGACGCTCTCCGGCGGCGAGAAGCAGCGGGTCTCGATCGCCCGGGCGCTGTTGAAGGACGCCCCGGTCGTGCTCCTCGACGAGGCGACCGCCGCCCTGGACGCCGAGAACGAGGCCGCGGTGCAGGAGGCGCTCACCGCGCTGTCGGCCGACCGTACGGTCATCGTCATCGCCCACCGCCTCCAGACCGTCGTCGCCGCCGACCAGATCGTCGTCCTCGACGGCGGCCGGATCGTCGAACGGGGCTCCCACACGGAGCTCCTGGCGCACGGCGGCCGCTACCTCGACTTCTGGCGCGAGCGTACCCAGGCCGAGGGCTGGCGCCTTCTCGCCGGAGAGTAGACACCGACGGCCGGCCGCCGGGCCGCCCCGAGGACGGTCCGGTGGCCGGCGCCCCACCCGACTCAGAAGGCGTCGGGGTGCAGCCCCTCCGCGATCGTCCGCACCGCGGCGACGTTGCCGAGCGTGCCCGGGAACGTGTCCGGGGTGCGCAGCGCGACGAAGCGGTCCTCCTTGACGGCGGTGAGGTCGGGGAAGGTGCGGCGCAGGTACGTCTCGACCCGCTCGGCCTCGGCCTGCTCGCGCACGGCGAAGACGATGACGTCCGGGTTGCGCGCGGCGATCTCCTCCGGCGAGACGACCGCGGAGAAGAACTGCTCGAAGAGCTTCTCGTCCGGGCTGAAGACGTTCTCGCCGCCCGCGCGCTCGATCATGTCGTACTCCACCCCCGCGCCGATCGCGGAGAGCGTCTTGCCCTCGACGTAGAGCTGCGCGACGGTGGGCCGCGGGCGGTCCGCCACGGCCTTCTCGACGGCCTCGAGGTCGGCGCGGGTCTCGGCGACCAGCTCGTCGGCGGCCGCCGGGACCCCGAGGATGCTGCCGAGCGCCTCCAGGTCGGTGAACAGGTCCGTGACCTCGCCCGTGGCGCGACGCTCGGGGCAGCCGCCGGCGGCGACGTACGTGGTCACGCCCGCGTCGGTGAGCTGGTCGATGGTGGCGAAGCCCTGCTCGGCGGTGAACTCGTACTCGGTCGGGGCGACGACAGTGTCGGGCTGCACGTCGAGCAGCTGCTCGCGGGCCGGCGGGGCGTCCGTGCTCAGCTCCGGCACGTCGCTCGCCTTCGCGGCGACGGCCTCGGGGAGCTCGTGCATGGCCGTCTGCGCCTGGCCGACGAGCCGGTCGGCGACCCCGAGGCGCACGAGCAGCTCGGTCTGGGCCGGGCTGAGCCCGACGATCCGCTCGGGAGCGGACTCGACCGTGACCTGGCGTCCGCAGTTCTCCACGGTTACCGGGTAGCCCTCGGCGGCCTCACCGGCAGCGGCCGCGTCGTTCGTGACGCCGGTGCCGCCGCACCCGGTCACGGCCAGGAGCATGAGCGCCGCGACCGGGACGGTGCGCAGCAGTGGGGTGGTGTTCATGTGTTCCTCTCTCGGGCCCGCGCGGACGTCCCGCGCAGGAGCAGGTGTGGCGTGCCGGCCTCCGGATCGGTGATCCGGCTGGCCTCGACACCGAAGACCTCACGCACCAGGTCCGGCGTGAGGATGTCGGCGGGCTCGCCCAGCGCGACGACGCGTCCGCGGTCGAGCACCGCGACGCGGTCGCAGTAGGCCAGCGCGAGGTCGAGCTCGTGCAGGGCGACCACGGTGGTGATCCCGAGCTCCGCGACGGTGTGCATCAGCTCGAAGCGGTAGGAGACGTCGAGGTGGTTGGTGGGCTCGTCGAGCAGCAGGAGCTCGGCCTCCTGGGCGATCGCCCGGGCGAGCAACGTACGCTGCCGCTCTCCGCCCGAGAGCCGGTGCACCGGCCGGTCGGCGAGCGCGGAGACGCCCGCCAGCGCCATCGCCCGGTCCACCACCAGCCAGTCCGCGGCACTGTCACGGCCGAGCACGCCGCGGTGCGGCGTACGTCCCAGCAGCACGCTCTCGGCGACGGTGAGCCCGAACTCGTCCGGCGGCTCCTGGGCCATCACCGCGACCCGGCGCGCGATGTCGCGGCGGGTCATCGTGGCCACGTCGGTGCCGTCGAGGTGGACGTGGCCCGAGGCCGGCCGGAGGGCGCCGAAGCAGGCTCGCAGGAGCGTCGACTTGCCGCTGCCGTTCGCCCCCAGCAGCCCGAGCACCTCGCCCGGCTCGACCACGACCGAGGCCGCGGTGACGACCTCGCGGCTGCCCCGGTTCAGGGTGAGGTCCAGCGTCTCGAGCCTCATCGCGCCATCCCCTGCTCGTCGGCGGCCCGGCCGCGCATCAGCCACAGGAAGAACGGCACCCCGATCAGCGCGGTGATGATGCCCAGCGGCACCTCGGCGGGCGCCGAGACCGTCCGGGCGATCAGGTCGGCGCCGCACAGGAACAGGGCGCCGCCGAGCACCGCGACCGGGACGATGCGCCGGTGGTCGGAGCCGACCAGCACCCGGGCGATGTGCGGGACCACCAGGCCGACGAAGCCGATCCCGCCCGCGACGGCGACCACGGTGCCGGTGAGCAGGGCGGCGGCGAGCAGCAGGACCGACCGCAGCCGGTTGACCCGGACGCCCAGCGCGGTGGCCGTCTCGTCACCCACCTGCAGCGCGTTGACGGCGCGTCCGGTGGTGACCGAGACGCCGAGAGCGACCACGAGCGCCACCAGCGGCCCGGCCAGGTCGGTCATCGTGGCGGCGGAGACGGAGCCCAGCAGGAAGAACATCACGCTGAACACGTTCTGCGCCTCGGTCGTGAGCGTCAGATAGCTGGTGATCGCGCTGAAGAAGGTGCCCAGCGCCACCCCGGTCAGCACCAGCCGCTGCGGGGCGATGCTGCCGTTCTTGTACGCCACCGCGAACACGGCCGCGGTCGCGACCGCGGCGCCCAGGAACGCCGCGGTCCCGATCCAGGCACCGACCGCCGCCGCGCCCAGGACCACCACGGAGACCGCGCCCACGCCCGCGCCCGAGGAGACGCCGATGATCGCCGGCTCGGCCAGCGGGTTGCGTACGACTGCCTGGATGAACACCCCGGCCAGGCTCAGTGCCGCCCCGGCCAGTGCGGCGAGCAGCGCGCGGGGCAGCCGGAACTGCCACACCACCTGGTCCTGGAGCACGGTGTAGGTGCCGTCGCTCATCCACGGCATCCCGGGCAGCAGGTGACCAGTGACCAGCCGGGCGGCGTCGAGGGCGGTCAGGTCCACGGTGCCCGACGATGCGGACAGCGCGACGACCACGGCGAGGGCGGCGGCGAGGCCGATGGTCAGCAGCCGGGCGCGCCATCTGCGCCGGGCGATGACAGCCGGGACCTGGCCGGGGGTCCGGGGCTTCGCTGCCGGCGCCTGGTCCGTGGGCACGGCGATGTCGGTGGGGGTCATCACGCTCCTGTGGGTTGGTGAGCTGAGTCGAGGGCGAAGTCGAGGACCGCGGCGGCGAAGTCGTGCACGGAGTCGAGGTGGTTGCCGCCGTGACCCATCCGCGGGCGGTGGCTGCGTACGACGTCGGCACCGCGTGCCGTGAGCACCTCGGCGAGGCGGTCGGTGGGTGCGGGGGCGACCCGGGAGTCCTCCGCGAACGTGGTCAGCAGGAAGCGCGGCCACTCCCGGCTGGGATAGCGGACGGCGCGCGCGAACGGCGAGTAGTCGTCCATCGCGGCTCGCACCGCGGCGTCGCCAGGGTCGCCGAACTCCTCGCTCCAGTGCCGCGCGCCGGGGTGCTCGGTGAAGCGGTGCGGGTCGAGCGGTGCGGCCGTGCAGGCGACCCCGGCGACGAGGCCCGGCTCGGCGAGCGCCGCGGAGACGGCGACCAGCCCGCCGAGCGAGGCCCCGGCGAGCACCAGCCGCTGCGGGCGGGCGAGGCCGAGGCGTACCAGCTCGCGGGCGACGGTCACGGCGTCGGCGACCGTACGTGCCTTGCCCGCGCCCTGTCCGGCGGTGTGCCACGGGGTGCCGGCTCCGCCGCCACCGCGCAGCCGGGCGGTCACGTGCAGCCCGCCGAGCTCGCACCAGGCGGCGACCGAGGGCTCGAAGCGAGGCAGGTCGACCACGCCGAAGCCTCCGTAGACTTCGAGGAGGGTCGCGCCGCCCGGCTCTCCGGTCAGGACGAGCTCGATCTCGGCGCCGTCGTCCGCGGTCACCGTGGTCAGCCGGGACGGCGGGCCGTGGTTCGTCGAGCGCGCGGCCTCCTCGGCCGGCAGCACCCGCGGTGCCCCGGCCGGCGACTCGGTCCGCACCCAGGCGCCGTCCTCCGCCCAGACCAGGCCCGAGACGGTACGCACCGCCTGCTGCTCCGAGATCGCGACGGTCTCTGTCGGCGCGAGGACCTCGCCGTCGGCGGCGAGGCGGACCAGGACCGAGTGGCCGTCCCGGACGAGGTGGACCAGGCCGCCGCCGGGAAAGGCCTGGGCGTGCACGGGCACCCCGGGCAGCGTCTCGAGCCGGCATCGTGCCGGTGCCGGTCCGGGCAGCCGGAAGCTCACCAGCTCCTCGCCGGTCACCGCCAGCACCGTGTCGCCGGCCGCGGTGATGCTGCGGACCCGGGGAAGCTCGAGGACCTCCACGCCGTCGGTGCCGACCAGCCGGGTCCGCTCTGACCCGGTCCGGGCGACGACCACGCTGTCACCGACACCGATCGGTGTCAGACGCTCGCCGGCGTCGCCGACGAACAGCGTCCGGGCCGGCTCGCCTGGCCGGACCCCCAGGCAGCGACCGGCGGCGTCGACGAGGACCAGGCCCTCGTCGCCCCAGGCCATCCTCGCGTGCCTGACGACCACCCCCTCGACCTCCGTCACCTTTCGCGACGCCGTGTCCACCAGCAGCACGCGGCCGTTCTCGGAACCGTCGTCGCTGACCTCGACGGCGACAAGGCGCCCGTCCGGTGACGGTGCCGCGGCTTGGATCCGTGCGCCCGGGTCGAACACGACCCCGCCGTCCTCGTCCACCAGGACCGGCAGCAGGTCTCCAGGGCGCCGTGAGAGCCGGAACCGGCCCATCGGCAGCCCCGGGCGGCCTGCCCGTTCCGCACGACGCAGCGCGTCGTGAACGCTCGCGCGGGTCACCGTCCGACCCCGTCGACCTGTGCCTCGGGCGCCCTGATGACGGCCAGGTGGCCTCCCTCGTCGAAGGGTGATCCCAGTTCCAGGGTCGACTCGATGCCCGAGCCACGGACGAGATGGAGCTGGCCGTCGCCTCCGCGGGTGACCGCGGCCAGGTCGGCCGAGACCAGCACGAGGGCGCGCCGCTGCGCCGACCGGTCGCCCACCGGGTCCCAGGGCGCGACCCCGGGCCGCGGAGCGGCGCTCATCGGCGGCAGCTCGACCTCGCTGAGCCGGCCGTCGGCGAGCATCGCCAGCCGGTCGCCGTCGGGGTGCACGATCGTCCAGGCGACCGTTCCCTCGAGCGCGTCCGGCCGGAACACCAGGCCGTCGCCGGTCCGGGTCACCTCGGCGGCACCGTCGAGGCTCCAGCGCACCAGGTGGTTCGTCCAGGTGTGCCACTGCGCCGCGTCCGCGTCGGCCCCACGGACGGCGGCGACGATTCCCGCGGCCGGGTCGAGCCGGAGGAAGTACGCCCGTCCCGGAACCGGCCACGGCCAGGTCTCGAGGCGCTCGGGCCGTCCCCCGATGACCCGCAGCCGCTCGATGCCCGCCTCGGTGGACAGGTGGACGACGCCGGACCGGTGGTCGGCGGCGTCGCCGTGGCCGAGGTCTCCGGCCAGCTTCAGGGTTTCGCCGCGTACGACCGGGCAGTGCGGGCCGGCCCGGAGCAGGTCGCTCAGCGCGATCACCTCCGCCTCGCCCGGCTCGCGGTGCCGCAGCACGACCATGGGCTCGCCTGTTCCGGTATCCGGAACGATCACGACGCCGGGCTCGCCGGTGCGGACCCGCACCCGCACCGCGGTGGTGCCGCTCGCGTCGGCCAGGTCGACGACCGTGACCAGATCGCTCCACGGCTCCCACGAGGCGCCGAGGCCGGTCGTGACCACGACGTAGCGACCGGTCGGGTCGCAGGCGAGGTGCTCGGCGGGGATCGCGATCGGCACTCTGCGGGCCTGACCTGCGCCGTCGAGCACCATCAGCGTGCCGAGGGCGTCGTCGGCGAACACCGCCCGCGCGCCCCCGGGGGCGCCCGCCGGGAGCGTCAGGACGCCGGCGTGCTCGGCCAGCGTGGCGCTCGACCAGGCGCCCGGCGATGCGCCCGGATCGACGGTCCGCCAACGGCCGGCGCGGTGGTCTGCGAGGACCAGTGTGGGGTTCATGGGCGGAACACTACTGGTATTGGGAATGATTCTCATATACGTTTTGCCGCTGTCCGCACCAGCGGGCCCCGGCGATGCCGGGTCGAAACGATCCGACAGAGGAGATACCGATGAACAACGACATCGTGAGCGAGATCGAGGACACCGAGCAGCTGGCGCACCTGTCCGCGTCCCACTCGAACGCGCTGGTCGAGAACCCCTTCGACTGATCGCAGACGGGTGAGCACCACGTGCCGTTCGGGCGAGCTGGCCACCGTCTGATCGCGGGGGCGCCGGGCTGACGAGCCCGGCGCCCCCGGCCCTTCCCCACCATCGACCACCGAGCAGCCAGGAGCCCCGATGTACCCCAGACACGACTGGCGTCCTCTCCCCGCCGCCCGCGGCGAGGTCCGCCTCTCCCCCGACATGCCGGCGCTGCGTACCGGCTCGGGCGACTTCCTCCGGCTGCACGACCTGCCCGGACCCGGCCGGGTCCCGACCTACCGCTACCTCCTGCGCGTACGCCGCGCCGCGCTCGAACGCGAGGAGCGGGTCCGCGCCTCGCGGTGGCCCGAGGGCCGGCGCAGCGTGCTCGTCCTCGGCCGCGGCCGGCTCAGCCGCACGCTGGCCGCCGAGCTGGCGCGCTCGGGTGCCGACGTCCGACGCGACGACGGGAGCGACCACGGAAGCGGGCGGACTCCGCGTGCTGATGCCGTCGTGGACGTACGCGAGGCTCCGCAGCGCTCCGAGCCCCACGAGCGCCTGGAGCAGCTCGTCAGCGGCGGAACGGTGCTGCTGCGCGGCCGGCGCGAGGGCAGCCGGATGCTGATCTTCCCGCTCGTCGTCGACGGCAGCGAGGCCACTCCCGACCAGGTCAGCCGCCGCCGGCTGGCCGCGTCCCCCGCCGCCCCCGAGCTCTCCTCCTGGCTCTCCAGCAGCCGCCACGACCCCCGGCCGCTGGCCCGGGCGACCCTGACGCTCACGGTCGCGCGCTGCCTGTCGATCCTGGAGGACTGGGCGGCCGAGGATCCCGCCGTCGCCGAGCACCGGCGCCTGCTGCGCGTCATCGGCGACGGTCTGCGCGAACGTACCCACACGGTCCTCGGGTTCGACGAGCCCGCACCGCGCCCGCAGGGACCCACCCGGTGACCGATCCCGAGGTCGTCCCCTTCCCGGTCGGCACCCGCGACGGCGTCGTCCTCGGCGGCTGGCTGGCCCGCGCGATCGGCGCCGCCCGGGCCGTGGTGCTCGTGCGCACGCCGTACGACGCCCATGCCCACCTGCCGCTCGCCCGGTCGCTGGCCCGTCGCGGCTTCGACTGCCTGGTCCAGGACGTACGCGGCCGCTACACCTCCGGCGGCAGCTGGCGACCCTACGCCGCCGAGGCCCTCGACGGCGTCGACACCGTCGACGCCCTGCATCAGCGCTGCCCGCGAACCCCTGTGGTGGCCTACGGGGCCTCCTACGCCGCCCACACCGCCCTCGAGACCGCGCGTGCCGACCGCCGGGTGAGCCGGGTGGTGGCTCTGGTGCCCGCGCTCGGCCCCCACGAGACCGCCTACTCCGTCGACGGGACCCCGCAGCACCTGGACCGGCTCGGCTGGTGGGCGATCCACGGCTTCGGCCGCCGGGCCGAGCCCGCGCTGGCGCCCGAGGTCCTCCGGGCCGCGACCGCCGTCGCGGACTGCGAGGGCCCGATGGCTGCCGCGGCCGGTCTCGGCTGGGAGCCGACGCGCCTGGACGCCTTCGGCGACCTCTGGACCACCCCGGCGCTCGACCTGGCCGACCACTTCGGCGACGCCACCGCGCCGCTCCTGGTGGTCACCGGCGATGCCGACCCGTTCCACGCCTACGCCCGCCGGCTGGCCGCCGGGTGGGGCTCTCGCAGCGGAGTGCAGAGCGCCCTGGTCAGCGGCCCCTGGGGCCACGACCTCGGCACCACTGAGCCCGCGCTCCAGGCGGCGTACGACGCTGCCGGCTCCCCCGGCCGCACCATCCTGCGCTGGCTCACCGACGGCGAGCCCGCACCCGGCCAGGAGCTCCGGCTCGATGTCGCCTCCCGGGCCTGGTCCGAGCGGCCACTCGTGACCACGACGACGCCCGCAACCGAGAGAGGACACGCATGACCGGGTCACCCACAGCGATGCCGCCGCTGGACGTCGAGCGGCTGGTGGACAAGGAGACCGGGCTGATCCGGCGGGTGCGCGAGGTGCTGCGCCCCGAGCGGGCGCCGCTGCGCTACACCTCGCTGACGGCCGAGGTCTCCGACGCACGCTGGCTCGGCGACTGGCCGGCCGACCGGGTCTCGCTCGGCACCACCTTCGGAGACGTCGCCGGGGCCCGGATCGCCGCGATCGCGGAGGGGGTCGAGCGCTACTGCGGCAACTTCATCCCGGACGGGCTCGACCCGGCCGAGTTCCGCCTCGGGTCCGCGGCCGAGCTGCGGGACCAGGGCGAACCTGTCATCGAGCTCGATGATCTCCCTTCGTGGAGCGCCGACCAGCTCACCCGCCCCGACTTCCCCTATCGCGCGCTCGACGACCAGGTGCCGACGCTGTGGAGCCGCTGCCGCGAGCAGCCGGTCACCGGCTACGCCGAGGACGCGGCCGACGTATGGATGCCGCACGCCCTCGTCGGCCTCAACTGGCGCCAGCGCCGGTTCGCCCACCTGGACCGCGTCTTCCACCTCAACTACGCCGGCATCGCCACCGGGCAGGGCGCCGCCGACGCCCACGACCGCGGGCTTCTCGAGGTCGTCGAACGCGACGCCCTCGAGGTCTGGTGGCACCACGGCGGACCGACCCGCGGGATCGACACCGCGTCGGTCCCGGGCCTGAGCGCCGACCTGGAAGGAGCGCCCCTCGACGTCCACGTCGTCCAGATGCCCACCGAGCTGGCCCCTGCCATGGCCGCGCTCGTGCGCGACCGGGAGACGGGTGTCTACGCGGCGGGCTTCTCGGCCTCCACCGACCCGGTGCGGGCCGTACGCAAGGCCGTTCTCGAGGCGGTCCACACCTGGATCTACACCCTCGGCTGCCGCGACGCCGACGGCTGGGTCTTCCAGGCCGTACGCGCCGGGCTGATGGCCCCCGGCCTCTACCTCGACCATCGTGAGGACCGCCGCTACCTCGACGCCGCGGGACCGGACTTCGCGAACGTCCGCGACCTCGGCGCCCATGTCCAGGTCTGGCTCGATCCCCGGGTGCACCGGCTCGCGGAGCGGTTCACCGCACCGGCCCTCGGCACGGTGCCCGTCTCCGAGGTGCCGACCACCGACGTCGCCGAGGTGCGCCGCCGGCTCCACGAAGGCGGTCACCGGGTCATCACCCGCGACCTCACCACGCGCGACGTGGCGCAGACGCCGCTGCGGGTCGTCCGCACCTTCGTCAACGGCCTGGTGCCGAACGCCCCCGCCGCGTTCCGCTACCTCGGGATGCCGCGCTTCGGCGAGGCCGCGCGACAACGGGGCTGGGCCCCGGCCGACCCCGACGAGCCGCTGGCCCTGTGCCCGCCGCCGCACATGTGAGCGGCAGCCGACCATGACCTCGAGCCTGGCGCTCCTCGAGAGCGCCTTCTCCCCCGACCTCCCGGGCGCTCCGCTGCCGCCGGGGCCGCGCGCGAACCGCTGGCCAGGCGAGCCCGTCGAGGTCGGCGGCGCGGCAGCGACGGCCGTCCACCGGCTGTGGCGGGCGCGTGACCATCATCCGCGCCCCGACGGGACCCTGACGTCCGTCCCGCGCCGGGCGGTGCCCTCGGCGGGCGGCTGCTACCCGGTGCAGTGGCACCTGGTGGTGCCTCCCGGCCGTGGCGGCCACCTCCGGCCGGGGCGCTACGTCTACCATCCGGAGACCGAGCATATGGTGCGCCGGCTCGATCCGGGCAGCCCGATCCCGCCGGGCCCAGCCGAGATCGTCGTCACCGTTCAGCCCGGCCGCACCTTCGGCCGCTACCGTCACCGGGCCTGGCCGCTGTGGGTCGCCGACGCGGCGTACGCGCTCGAGGCGCTGCTGCTGCTGGTCCCGGGAACGCACCTGCCCGAGGACTGGTCAGATCTCGCGCTCGCCCGCCACACTCTCGGCCTGCCCCGCGCGACCCAGACGGCGTGGTGGCTCGAGCGTGGCCTCGCACCCGAGATCGCCCTGGCCCGGATCAGGCTCCCGCTCGCACCTCACCTCGACGAGGTCGCCTGCTCCGCGATGAGCTCGCGGCGCAGCCCGGCGCTCGATCGCTTCGACCGCCGCTGCTCCCGGGGCGCCACCTCGCCGGACGTCGCCGAGGTGGCGCGGCAGAGCGGCCAGTCCTGGGTGCTCGGCGCCGACCGTGTCGTCTCCTGGGAACGTCCGGACCGTCTCGACGGCATCGGCTACGCCCGGCTGTGGCAGCTCCACCGCGAGGCCGCCCGGCACACCTACGCCCTGAACGCCCGAGGCCACGGCGTCCGCGCCGTCTCCGGGTTCTGCACACCGCCGGCGGGCTCACCGCCGCTGGTCCATGCCCTCGCCATCCTCGAGAACGGAGCCGACGGATGATGGTCGACACCCTGCTGCTGCACACCGCGCTGCGACATCCCGGACCCGCCGCGACCACCGTCGGGCTGCAGGTCCTGGTGACCGCCACCTACCTCCCGCAGGCCTACGCCCTGGCGCAGGGACTGTTCGCCGTGGTCGACGGCGACGAGGACCGCGCGGTGGCGGCAGCACTGTGGATCGCGGGGATCGTGGCCGCACGCTGGCTCCTGTCGTGGGTGCAGGCGCGCGCCGCGGCACGGCTGGGAGAGGACGTACGCCTCGGGGTGCGCGACGAGGCGCTGCGCGGCGTCCTGGTGCCGGAGGCCCTGCACGACCCGGGCCGGCGCGACGGCGGTCTCCGCACGGCGCTCGTCGACGGGGTCGACGGCGTCGACGCATACGTCACCCGCTACCTGCCGGCACTGGCCCAGGCCCTCGTGCTGATCCCGGTCGTGACCGTCCTGCTGGTTCTCGTCCACCCGCTCACCGGCCTCGCTGCCGGCCTGGCGGCCGCCGCCGCGCTGCTGGCTCCGCTGCTGTGGAAGCGGCTCATGCGCCGGCGCTCCGACGACCACTGGGACACCTACGAGGGCCTGGGCTCCGACCTGCTCGAGGCCCTCCGCGGGATGTCGACGCTGCGCCTGCTCGGCCAGGTCGGGACGACGCGGGCCCGGATGGCCCGGCGAAGCCACGACCTGCACCGCGCGACGGTGCGGGTGATGCGTACGTCGCTGCTCGACACCGCGCTCATCGACCTCGCCGTCCAGGGTGGCACCCTCGCGGCCGCCGGCCTCGCCCTCGTGGCCAGCGTGAACGGGAGCGGGGTGCCGCCCGCCGAGCTCTACCTGGCACTCATGCTCGTCAGCGAGGTCTTCCGGCCCATCCGGGACCTCGCCGGCGCCTGGCATGCGGGCTATCTCGGGACCTCCGCCGTCCCGGCGCTGCGAAGGCTCGGCGTCGGCCGGGACCACGGCACCGGGACGAGCGGCCCGGCCGAGGACGACCGGCAGCCATCCCCCGGAGCGGCGCTCGTCCTCGACGACGTCTCGTTCGCCTACCCTGACGGCCCGGCAATCCTCGACGGCGTCCGTGCCGCCTTCGGGCCCGGCGCGGTCACCGCCGTCGTCGGCCCGAGCGGCGCCGGGAAGACCACCCTCCTCGACCTGGTCCTCACCCACCTCTCCCCCACCGGCGGCCGGGTCCTCCTCGGCGACCGGCCGGTGCGTACCTCCGATGTCGCGGTGGTCTCGCAGCGGCCGGTGCTCTTCGAGGGGACCGTCCGCGAGAACCTCCGCGTCTCCCGCCCCGACGCGAGCGATCCGGACCTGTGGGAGGCGTGCGCCGCTGCCGGCATCGAGGGGGAGGTACGCCGCCTCCCCGCGGGCCTCGACACCCCGATCGCCAGCGCCGGAGCGAGCCTGTCCGGCGGTCAGCGCCAGCGGATCGCGCTGGCCCGGGCCGTCCTCTCGGACCGGCCGATCCTGCTCGCCGACGAGCCGACCAGCGCCCTCGACCCGGCCGCGGCACGCACCGTCACCGCCACGCTCGCACGGCTCTCCGCCGACCGCATCGTGGTCGTGGTCGCCCACCGCGAGGAGTCGCTCGACGGGGTCGAGCGCGTCCTCGAGCTCGCCGACGGGCACCTCACCCCGCTGCTCGACGGGAGCCACGTATGACCGCCACGACCACGTCCGTGCGGCCCCTCACCGGCCTGCTCGGACACCTGGGCAGCGAGCGCCGCGCCATCGCCGCCACCATCGTGCTCGTGGTCGTCAGCCAGGTGTGCCTGGGGGCGATCTCGGTGCTGCTGGCCGCCGCCGTCGGCCACGCCGTCGTGCTCCGCAGCGTGCCCCCGGGCTGGTTATGGGCACTGCTGGCCGGTCTCGTGGTTCTCCGGGCGGTGTTGACCTGGGGCGAGATGGACGCCTCTCACGCGCTCGCGTTCCGGGTGCTCGCCCGGCTCCGGATGGCGCTCTTCGACCGCTACGCGGTCGCGCTGCCGACCAGACGTCGCGAGAACGTCGGCCGGGCCGCATCGACCGCGATGAGCGACACCGAGCGTCTGGAGTTCTTCTACGCCCACACCGTGGCCCAGCTCGTGGCCGCGGCCGTCAACGCGCTCCTCGGCCTGGTCCTCCTCGCCGTCGTGGAGCCGGTGCTCGCGCTGGTCACCCTCACCGGGCTCGCGCTCGTGCTCTCGACCGTTCCGCTCGGCCGGCGCCGTCTGGAGACGCTCGGAGGCGAGGTGGTCGAGGCGACCGGCGCCCTCTCCGACCGTGTCGTCGACGTGCTCGGCGGCCTGCGCGAGGTGCTGGGCTACGGCATCCACGGACCGGTGCGCCGTCAGATCAGGGAGACCGGCGCCGCGGCCGCCCGGGCGGCGGGCAGGCTCGAGACCACCCATCGCGTCCTCGCCGGCGCGCGCGAGGCCGCGGTGACGCTCGTCGGCGTGGGCGTGCTGGTCGGCGTCATCGGCCGTGACGTCGCCGCCGAGCAGGTCGCCGCCCTGGTCGTCCTCGCGCTCGCGACGGTCGCACCGGTCGCCGAAGCGGCCGCCACCTGCGTCCGGCTGCCCGCCCTGCGTGCTGCCGCCGCTCGCGTCGGCGAGGAGCTCGCCCGCCCGGCCGCGCTCACCCGTGACACCCCGGTGGCCGCTCTGCCCGAGGGACCGCTCGGCCTCGTGATGAGCGAGGTGGGCTTCGGCTACGACGACCGCCGGGTGCTCGACGGCTTCGACCTGACCATCGCTCCCGGGGAGCACGTGGGCCTCCGCGGAGCCTCCGGAGCGGGGAAGTCCACCGTGGTGGCCCTCGCCGGCCGGCTCTGGGACCCGGACACCGGGACCGTCGCGCTGTCGGACTCCGACTCGGGCCAGGTAGCGATCTCGGCGGTCGGCGACGCCGACCTGCGGGCCGCGCTGGCCGTCGTCGAACAGGACGGCGCACTCTTCAGCGGCACCGTGCGCGAGGCCGTCGCCGCCCCGTCGACGACCGACGCCGAGATCGAGGACCTGCTCGCCCGCCTCGGGCTCGCGGGCACGGTCACGCCGGGGAGCCACATCGGCGAGGGCGGCCTCCGCCTCAGCGGCGGGCAGCGGGCCCGGCTACGGCTGGCGCGTGCCGTCCTGCACCGCCCGCGGATCCTCATCCTGGACGAGCCGACCGCCGACCTGGACGAGGCCTCCGCCCGGCTGGTCACCGACCTGCTCGGCACGGTCCCGGCCACGATGCTGGTGGTCTCCCATCGCCACCAAACCCTGGGCGCGATGGACCGGGTCGTCGACATCGTGCCGCCCGAGCCCTCTGCAGACCCCGGAAACCCCCGCAGAGCCCGTAACCACGCGGGACACGCGGCGCGTGAACGTTGAAGATCCCCAGGTCTGGCCTACGCTGGCGACGAGCCGCATCTCGTCAACCTTTGCGGCTCGGATCAACGATTAAAGGAGATCGCATGAACCGCACCGACCTGGTGAGCGAAATCGCCAAGCAGGCCGAGATCACCCAGACGCAGGCCTCCGCCGCCCTGGGTGCCGCCATCGAGGCGATCAGCGCGGCCGTCGCTGACGGCGACAAGGTCACGCTGCCCGGCTTCGGTACGTTCGAGTCGCGCGAGCGCTCGGCTCGCACCGGCCGCAACCCGCAGACCGGCGCCGAGATCAAGATCCCGGCCTCGAAGGGCCCGGCGTTCAAGGCCGGCTCCGCATTCAAGGAGCGGGTCGCCAAGGGCTGAGTCCCTGGACACCTGAGAAGGGCCGGATCGATTCGATCCGGCCCTTCTCGCTTTTTCCCATCACCAGCCTCGCGCTAACATATAAGTGATAATCGTTCTCATGAGGATTAGAGGTTGAGCATGGCTAGCAGGTCATCGGACGTACGCCCCAAGATCAAGCTCCGTTCCACCGCAGGCACGGGCTACACCTACATCGGCATGAAGAACCGCCGAAACACTCCCGACCGGATCGTGCTCCGCAAGTACGACCCGGTGGTGCGGCGCCACGTCGAGTTCCGCGAGGAGCGCTGACACTGGCGGCACTCCGTGACGCCCTCTGGTGATCATGGCTCCCGATGCACGACGGCGCCGAGCCCCGACAAGGGACTCGGCGCCGTCGGCGCGTCTGATCAGCCCTGCCGGGCCTTCAGCCGTGGGTTCAGCTTGTTGATGACGTAGACCCGGCCGCGGCGGCGTACGACCTGGGACCCGGGCTGGTTCTTCAGCGACCGGATGGAGTTGACGACCTTCATGGGGACTATCCCTTCGTGCTCGTGTAGGGCAGCAGCGCGACCTCGCGGGCGTTCTTGATCGCCTTGGTGACGGCGCGCTGCTGCTGCGGGGTGAGTCCGGTGACGCGGCGGGAGCGGATCTTGCCGCGGTCGGAGATGAACGTACGCAGCAGCTGCACGTCCTTGTAGTCGACGTAGGTCACGTCGGGCGCCAGCAGCGGCTTACGCCGCTTGCGCACGGGGGACGGTGGTCGCTTGGGCATCTGATCGTTCCTTCCAGCAGAGTCTCAGCGGAGCTTGGCGGGGTCGACGTAGCCGCGCTGGACGGCGCGGACCAGGCGACGGGGCACGTCGTAGGTCTCTCCGTCGACGGTCACCGGCACGAGCGCGACCGGGGTCGCCTTCCAGCTCGAGCGGCGGTGGCGGGTGTTGCTGCGCGACATCTTGCGCTTCGGTACGGCCATGGCGGCCTCCTTCGGTGGTTGATGCGGGTCCGGTCAGGCGGCGCGGCCGATGGGGCCGAGCCAGTCCTCGAGCCCGTCCCAGGACTCCTCCCAGATCCGACCGCGCTGAGCGATCTCCTGGTCGGTGAGCAGGGCGCGCTCGAAGGCGCGCGGGATCTCGTCGGCCTCGTCGTCGATGCCGACCACGACGATCCGGGTGAGCCGGTCGGTGCGACCCCACTTCTGGGTCGAGCCCACGCTCGCCTGGCCGCCGGCTCCGTCCCACACGCAGATGTCGTCGGGCCGGGTCGGCACCCAGAAGCAGCCGCGCGAGCGACGCGGGCCGCCACCCAGGATCTCCAGCTCGTCCTGGAACCTGATCGGATGGATCGGACGATCGGAGCGCAGGTCGAGCCGCCACGCACCGCCCTCGGGCAGCGGCGGCAGCTCATTGCGGCGCACCTCGGCGACCCAGGCCTCCACCGCGTGGTGGCGGTGCACACCGGCGACCAGGCCGGCGGCATCGAGGAGCGAGGGGTCGGTCACCACCGGCGTACGCGGCCGGGCGAGGGTCGCCACCAGCGACTCCTCCTCGGGCTCGGGGGTCTCGGTGAGGCAGACGACGTCGGCGTACTCCACGATCGCGCTGGCGACCTCGGCGACGCCACGGCGGTCGTCCTCGGAGGTGGCGAGGCCGCGCTCGTCGAGGAGGTCGGGACCGAGCAGGTCCTCGGCCACCGTCGTGCCCTCGAGCGCCGCGACGACGGCGGAGATGCCGATGTGCGGGGCCGTCCGGGGCGCCCAGGCGAGCACCCGGCAGACCTGGACCGCCTCGGCGGCGACCGGAAGGCAGGCCACGATGCTCCCCCAGCGTCCTTGAGCAGCGAGGCGCTCGAGCGTGGGCACGATGTCCTCGCGGATCGCGCAGGCGACGCACGCGTGGGCGAGGTTGATCTCCTCGTGCTCGATCACCCCGGTGACGTCGCTGACGACACGGGTGAGCAGCTGGCGCTCGGGATCGATGACATGGCGGACCGTGACCGCGTCGGGCAGGCCGAACTGGAGCGAGATGGTCGCCGAGAGCATCGCACCCTCCTCGACACCGCTCACCAGGATCACCGGCACCTTGGGGCGCGACAGGTTGCGGGGCGACCGCGGACGCGGCGCGCTCATCGATCGCGCCCGTAGCGGCGCTTGAAGCGCTCGACCCGGCCCTCGGTGTCGACGACGCGGCCGCGGCCGGTCCAGAACGGGTGGCTGGCGCTGGAGACGTCGACGTCGACGACCGGATAGGTCTCACCGTTCTCCCAGGTGACCCGCTCGTGGTCGTCGGCGAGACGCTCGACGAGCGTCGACCGCATCAGGAAGAGCTTGTCCGCCGAGCGGTCGCGGAAGACGACCGGCCCGGAGACGGGGTGGATGCCTTGCTTCATGGGGACCTCCCGCTGTGGTTAATGATAACGATTCTCATCTTACACACAGCTGGTGGTCTTCGCTCACATCGAGGCGAGCATCACCCCTCGGCGGTGTGGGTGTGCATGCGTACGCCGTCGCTGTTGAAGATGCTCAGCACCTGCGCCGGGCGCGAACCGGTCGCGAAGATCGCGTGCGGCACCCGGGTGTCGAACTCGGCCGCTTCGCCGCGGGTCAGCACCAGGTCACGGTCGCCCAGCAGCAGCCGCAGCTTGCCGGAGAGGACGTAGAGCCACTCGTAGCCGTCATGGACGCGCGGCTCCGGCACCTCGGTCACCGGCTCGTAGGTGATCTTGAAGGTGTTCACCGGCGACCCCTCGGGAGTCAGCGGCGCGATCTCCATGCCGTCGCGGCGGATCACCGGCCGGCGCACCCGCGGGTCCGGGACCGACGGCGTCACCAGGCTGTCGAGGCCGACGCCGAGGTGGCGGGTCAGCGGGATCAGCAGCTCCAGGCTCGCCTGCCGCTTGCCCGACTCGAGCCGGGACAGCGTGCTCGGAGACATCTCCGCCATCGCAGCCAGCTGCTCGAGCGTCCATCCCTTGCTGTGCCGGATCGCCCGGATCCGCGGTCCGACCTGCTTGAGCTCGTCGATCATGTGCTCCACCTCGCATTTGCCATTTCAGCAAGAACCCTTGCCGTTCTTTCATTGTGCCACTGAACTGGATGACATGAACACACACCCAGAACACCTCGACGTGATCGTCATCGGCGGCGGTGCCGCCGGACTCTCCGCGGCCCTCATGCTGGGCCGCTCCCGCCGCCGGACCCTCGTGGTCGACTCCGGCCTCCCCCGCAACCGCTTCACGACCCACATGCACGGCGTCCTCGGCCACGAGGGCATCGACCCCGCCGAGCTGCTGCGCACGGGGCGCGAGGAGCTGGCTGCGTACGACGTGGGGATCCGGCCGGGCCGCGTCGCCCGCCTCGACGAGACCGACGACGGCGTGAGCGTCCTCCTCGAGGACGGCGAGCGGCTGACCGCTCGTGTCGCGATCGTCACGACCGGGGTCACCGACGAGCTCCCCGACATCCCCGGCCTCGCCGAGCGCTGGGGCACCACCGTGCTGCACTGCCCCTACTGCCACGGCTGGGAGGTGCGCGACCGCCGGATCGGCGTGCTGACCACCTCACCGCTCGGCATGCACCAGGCACAGCTGATCCGTCAGTGGAGCGACGACGTCGTCGTCTTCACCGCCGGACTCGGCGAGATCGAGGAGGCCGACGACCGGCGGCTGCGAGCACGTGGGGTCACGCTCGTCCCGGAGCCCGTCGTTGAGGTCCTCGGCGAGGGCGACCAGGTCACCGCGGTGCGCACCGCCGACGGGTCCACCACCGAGGTCGGCGCCATCTTCACCGCCGGCACCCTGCGCCCGCACGACGGCTTCGTGACCCACCTCGGCCTCGAGCGCACCGACACCCCGGTCGGCAGCTTCCTCGCCGTCGACGCGACCGGCAAGACCAGCAGCGACCGGATCTGGGCGGTCGGCAACGTCTCCAACCCGATGGCCAACGTCCCGATCAGCATGAGCGCCGGCACGATGGCCGGCAGCTTCGTGAACGCGACTCTGGTGACCGACGACTTCGACCGCGCCGTCGCCGGGCCCGCCCCGGTGGACTTCTGGCAGGAGAGGTACGCCGGCAGCGACCGGATCTGGTCCGGCAAGGTCAACACCGTGCTCGGTGACATCGCCGCCGGCCTCGAGCCCGGGACCGCGCTCGACCTGGGCTCCGGCGAGGGCGCCGACGTCATCTGGCTGGCGCAGCACGGCTGGCGGGCCACCGGCATCGACATCTCCGACAACGCCGTCAGCCGCGGCAAGGAGGCCGCGCAGGCTGCCGGACTGGCCGAGGAACAGGCCAGGTTCGTCGTCTCCGACCTCTCCGACCCGGCCGTCCTGGACCGGGGCTACGACCTGGTCACCGCGAGCTTCTTCCACTCCCCCGTCGAGCTGCCCCGCACCGACATCCTGCGCCGGGCGGCTGCTCTGGTGAACGCCGGCGGCCACCTGCTGATCACCTCGCACGCCGCGGCGCCGCCGTGGGCGGACGCCTCCGCCCACGAGCACCGCTTCCTCGACGCCAAGGAGGAGCTGGCGGAGCTCGACCTGCCCGAGGACGAGTGGGAGACGGTCGTCCTCGAGCACCGGCACCGTGCCGTGACCAGCCCGTCCGGTGAGCCGGCCACGCTCGAGGACGCGGTCGTCCTGCTCCGCCGCCTGAGCTCCTGATGGGGCAGCGAGTCACACCAGCCCCATGAATACCCGGTTGACCGGGTATCCCTAGCCCGCCGTGCCGCAGCTCTCGGTGAGGAACTCGCCGAGACGCTCGTAGGCCATGTTCTGCGCCTCGCTGCGCCCGAGCGGGTCCTCGCCACGACCAGTGCGCAGCGCGTCCTCGATCATCATCCGCACACCCTCGACGGCAGCCGCCGGCGTACCTTCCGGGACACCCATCGACTGCAGGCTCGTCGCCGCCAGACCGAGCGTGGTCTCGTTCTCGTCGTTCGGCGTGGACATCTGTGCCGCGTGGGCGTTCGCCATGGTCTGTACGGCACCGCAGAATTCCTCCACGGACGCGACCGGCCCCGTGGCGACCGGCGCAGCCGAGGACTCCGCGCCGGAGGGACCGGACGCCGCCGGGGCGTCGGAATCGCCAAGGTCGCGGGTCAGCACGACGACACCGATCGCGACGGCGATCAGCGCACCGATGATGAGCGCACGCGGCGGGTGCGGCAGGCGGTCGCGCCAGGTGGGCTCGCGCAGAGCTTCGGCCCGCCGGGCCGGGTTGCCGGAGCGTCTCGGGTCGCCCATGCGTCTCACTGGTAGGTGTTGGCCGGCGCCTCGCGCGGCTCGACCGAGGAGGCCTCGATGGCGGTCTCCGACTTGCCGCCCGGCGCGGTGCCCTCGACCCAGCGGCCGGTGACCGCGACCCAGGAGTCGCGCTCCGGGGCGTCGTCGTAGTCCTCCACCCGAACCCGGGAGGCGCTCGCGTCGGCAGCGCAGCAGGCGATGGCAATGCGGGTGACGTACCAGTTGCCGTTCTCGTCGGTGCTGACGAAGCCGGTGAGGCGTACGTCGCGGTCCTTGATCGTCGAGCCGTCCTCGACCCCGGCTCGCCACATGAACTCGGCGACCTCGACGTCGACCGGCCCGTCCGAGGCCGGCAGCGGCAGGATCTCGGCGTCGGGAGCGGCCGCGACCGGGTCGTCGGCACGACGCTCGGCGAGGTAGGCGCCCAGCGACGGCGGGCTGGCGACGAAGACGATCACGCCGGGCACGATCGCCAGCCACGTCATCGCCGGAACCTTGTGGCTGTGCCCCTCGTGTCCCTCGTGCCCGTCGTGGTCGTCGCCGTCCTCCTCCGGCGCGGGGCGCAGCAGCATCCACAACGTCAGCCCGAGCAGCACCACACCGGTGGCGACCAGCGGCCACTTCATCCAGCTGGTGACGTACCTCAGATAGCCGTCGCCGAGGGAGAGCCGCAGCAGGACGGCGCCGAGGAAGCCGACCACCAGGGCCTGGGTCGTACGAGTCACAGCAGCCACCATCCGATGCCGACGGCGGAGGCGACCGCCGTGATGATCACCAAGGGTACGAAGCGCAGGGCGAAGCCCATGCCGAACTGGCCGGCCTCCATGGAGGCGAGCTTGATGTCCATCGCCGGGCCGACGACGAGGAAGACGAGCTTCGCGGTGTCGGAGAAGGCGGTGAACGAGGCGGCGACGAAGGCGTCGGACTCCGAGCAGAGCGCCACGATGAACGCGAACAGCGCCAGCGTCGCGATCCCCAGCACGGCCTGACCCGCGACGGTGTTGACCACCGAGCGGGGTACGAAGGTGTTGACCGCCGCGGCCAGCATGGCGCCCAGCACCAGGAAGCCGGAGGCGTGCAGGAAGTCGTGGCTGACGTTGCCGAGGAACGACCGCTCGTGGGCGTGCTCGTCACGGCCGAGGTTGGTGAGCCGCTCGAGCAGCAGCTTGCCGCGGGCGAGCATGATCCAGCCGACCGCCACCGCGGTGATCAGCGAGGCCAGGAACCTGGCCAGCACCATCACCGGCTGGCCCGGGAAGGCGACCGCGGTCGAGACGAGCACGGCCGGGTTGACCGCCGGAGCGGCCAGCAGGAAGGTCAGCGCGACTGCCGGCGCGACGCCTCGGCGGATCAGCGAGTTGGTCACCGGCACCGCGGCACACTCGCAGCCCGGCAGCCCGATCCCGGCCAGGCCGGCGACCGGGACACCGAGCGCCGGGCTCCTGGGCACGATCTTGCTCAGCGCCTTCTCCGAGAGGAACGTCGAGATGACGGCGCTGAGCAGCACGCCGCCGAGCAGGAACGGAGCCGACTGCACCACGATGGCGACGAAGATCGTGCCCCAGGTGTTGAACAGGTCATGGTCCAGCAGCGGCAGCAGCCAGCGCTGGGAGAGCAGGATGACCAGCAGGACGATCGCGACGACCTCTGTCTGCCCCAGCCTGAACCCAGGCTTCTCGGCCGCCCGCACCGGGGTCTTCGTACTCATGAGGCGTCTGTTTAGCACAGCTCGATGACGGCCCGGTAGCGCCTCGCCGACTCGGAATGGTTCCGGTTAGGCTTTTGCCCGCGCGTCACCAGCTCGACTTGGTGATCCCCGGCAGATGCCCCTTGTGCGCGAGCTCGCGGAACCGGATCCGCGACACGCCCGCCTTGCGCAGATATCCCCGCGGCCGGCCGTCGACCTGGTCGCGGTTGCGCAGGCGTACCGGCGAGGAGTCGCGCGGGAGACGCGACAGGGCTCGGACGGCCTCGGCCTGCTGGGCCGAGCCCGGCTCCGCGGCGCGGATCTCCTCCTTGAGGGCCGCTCGGCGCTCGGCGTACCTCTCCACGATCTCGCGGCGCTTGGCCTCGGCCGCGATCTTCGACTTCTTGGCCATCAGACCTTCTCCCCCCGGGCGCGCATCTCGGCGACGACGGCATCGATGCCGCGTACGTCGATCTGCTTGATCGCGTTGGTGCTGAGCCGCAGGGTGACCTTCCGGCCCAGACTGGGGACGTAGTAGGTCTTCTTCTGCAGGTTCACCTCCCAGCGTCGCCGGGTCGCCTTCTTGGACCAAGGGCGGTTGTTGCCGAAGCCGGGGCGGGCGCCGGTGACCTGACACGTGCGTGACATGAGAGCCTTTCGTGTTATTCGGAATCATTCCCAGTATGCCATACGACGCCCCGCCGCACTGAACACGGGATCCATACCGATACCGACTAACATGGCGCCATGGCACCAACCCAGCAGGTCAAGCGGCGCGCAACCAACCAGGGCGCCGCGGTGAAGGAGGCTCTCGCCGCCGAGGACACCTTCCGCAGCGCCCAGGACGTCTACGCCACGCTGCGAGCCAACGGCGAGAAGATCGGCCTCTCCACGGTCTACCGCCACCTGCAGATCTTCGTCGACGACGGCCTCGCCGACGTGATCCACAAGCCCGACGGTGAGTCCACCTACCGGCTGTGCGGCGACGCCTCCACGACCCATCACCACCACCTGGTGTGCCGCAGCTGCGGCAAGGCCGTGGAGATCGAGGGCCCGGCCGTGGAGACCTGGGCCGACAAGGTGGCGGCGCAGAACGGCTTCACCGACGTCAACCACACCGTGGAGATCTTCGGCCTCTGCGCCGCCTGCGCCTCCGCCTGAGTCAGCCCCGCCTGCGCACCACGCCGAGCGCGGTATCGACGACCAGGAACCCGACGAGGGTCACGCCCACCATCGGAACGAACCAGCCGACCACGCCGACGATCGCGACGAGAGCCACGATCGCGGGCCAGGGCAGTCGACGCCACGCCCCACGCGGTGCCGGTCGGCCGAAGCGGCGCCAACCCGCTCCCCGAAGCCACCACATCCGATAGCCGAGCAGCGTCATCACGATCAGACCGATCGCCAGCGCCGCGAGCGCCAGCTGGTTGACGATGCCGAACAGGATGCCCATGTGGGCGCCGATGACCCAGTCGGTCAGCTTGGCCATGACCGGCCAGTCGGCGAAGTCGACCCGGTCCAGCGTCGTGCCGGTGGCGGGGTCGACGCTGATCGCGTCGTAGGCGGTCGGCCAGTCGCGCTTGTTCTCCGCCGCTGTCCAGGCGCTGGACCCGTCGGCCGGCGGGACGAGGTAGAGCGGATCACCCAGACCTGCCTCGCGAGCGGCGGCGAGCACCCCGTCGACACCGACTCCCGCCGTGAGGACGGCATCCGGGTCAGCGGCACCCGCGGCACGCCCGGCGGAGCCGTGATCAGCGTGCTCGGCCGCGGAACCGCCGGTGTGGAGGGACGTCGCCGGCGTCGGCTCGGTCCAGGACAGGGCCGTGCGCACCTCACCGATGTTCGCGCCGGCGTAGCGGGACCAGGTCAGCCCGGAGACCGACAGCGCGAGTACGCCGAGCAGGACCCAGACGCCGATCACGGCATGCCACGACATCACCCGGGAGCGTCCGGTGGCGGCCAGGTCAGGGGTCACCAGGCGACGTACTCGCCGGTCACGGCGTCGCCTGCCGATCCACAGCATCAGCCCGCCGAGGGCGACCACCCACAGCCAGCTCGCAGCGAGCTCGCTGTAGTGGCGCCCGACCGCTCCCAGGTGGAGGTTGCGGTGGAGCTCGTCGAGCCAGGCGCGGAAGCCGAGCCACTGCCCGTAGCTGCGTACCTGGCCCTCGACGGCGGCGGTGTAGGGGTTCACGAAGACCGACATCGCGTAGTCGTCGGGCACGGTCTCGTCGGTGAAGACCACCCGGGTGCTGCGGTCGGCGGCGGGCGGCACGTCGATGCGGAGGATGTCACCGTCGGGGTGGCCGGCGCGGGCCGCAGCGACCTGCTCGGCCAGCGGCACCGTCTCGCTGGCCGGGGTGACGTGGGTCAGGTCGTGATAGGCGATCTGCTCGACCTGCGGGGCAATCGTGTAGAGCAGCCCGGTCACCGAGGCGACCAGGATGAACGGGGCGACGAGCACCCCTGCGTAGAAGTGCAGCCGCAGCACGAGCGGGCGGATCGTCGACCACCAGCCGGGCCCGGGGCCCGGCGGCTCGATCTGTGGCTCTGCTGGAGGTGCGGTCTGGAACTGGGCCGGAACGGACATGGAAGGTTCTCTCTCGCGAATTTTCGGGTACGCAAGACAGCCACCGGGACTCACCCGGTGGTGCTCGCAGTGGGATCTCAGAGGCCTGCCGGCCTCGGCGGTCCCCTGCGCGGAGAGACATGGGCCCACAGGGCCGGTCGCGGGACGAGCTGTGACGACTCGGCGAGCAGGCGGCCGGCGACCGCGACCCGCGGCATCGGGAGGCTGCGTACGGCCACGGCGAGGGCCCTGCGGTGCAGCGCCCAGACGACGACGGAGAGGACGGCGGCGCAGGCGTGGGCCAGGAGCATCGCGGCACCGTCGGCGGAGCCGAGCGAGGTGCCGACCGGGTGATGGTGCTCGGCGCCGGGGGCCGCGGAGAAGGCCGCGAAGACCTCGTGGAGCCCCACCTGGGACAGACCGGCCAGGACAGCACCGGTGAGGAGCCCGACCCGGCGCTGCAGCACCATCACGCCGGCGCCGAAGACGGCCAGGGCCGCCGCGGCCAGCCAGCCGGCGTTCGGCAGCGCGCCGCCCGCGGCCAGGTGGGCCAGGGCCGCGCCGGTCATGATCTCGAGGGTGGCGAGCAGGGAGAGCCACAGGCTTCCGCGCGTCGGCCTCACCACCCGGACCTCCATCCGGCTCAGGCGTCCTGGGGGCGGCCCTGGACCGGGGTGTGGTTGCGGGCGAGGAGCCAGATCATGGTGCCGTAGCAGGCGATCCGCAGCGCCCAGCCGAGACCGGTGCGGAGGATGCCGAGGGCCAGGATCGCCCAGTCGCGGTCGATGGCGCCGCTCCAGGCCAGGAACCAGATCGGACCCTGGATGGCCGCACCGATCGCACCGGGAGCCAGGAAGAGCCAGGTCAGCCGCGAGCAGAGCTTCACGATCTGCTTGTCCTGGTGCCACTCGAGCGGGTCGCCGCTGGCGACACCGATGAAGAAGCCGAAGATCGGCCAGCCGATCAGGCACAGGCCACCCACGACGACCGTGTAGCCGAGGCTGATCAGGATGCCGGGCAGGAAGTAGGCCAGCGCCTGCTCCTCGGCCGACCCGCCCATCGACTGGGCCAGCCGCACGACCGCGAAGCCGATCAGGATGCCGAAGATGGCGTTGCCGACGTACTGCAGGCTCGAGCGCTGCACGAGCCGCACCAGCAGGAACACGGCCGCGGTCGCCGCCGAGGCTATCAGCGCGACCTTGAGGTCCTTGACCACCAGCCAGGCGATGGTGAAGACGAGCCCGGGCACGCCGGCCTCGAGCATCCCGCGCACACCGCCCAGCCCGGCGGACATCTGGCGGCGTACGACCGCCTCGACGGTGTCGACCGTCGGATGGTTGTGGTCGTGGTGCTCGCCGGCACGGTCGTCGGCAGAGCCGTCGCCGGCAGGGGTCTCTGAGGTGGGGCTCACGTGTGGTTGGCTCACTCGTTGGGGTCCGGAATCAGCTCGTAGCGTGGATTGAACATGATGCGCTGGCCATCGGTACGGCCGATGCGGCCCTGCACCTGCAGCGACCGGCCCGGGTTGATGCCGGCGATGCGCCGGCGACCCAGCCAGATGAGCGTCAGGGTGCCGGAGCCGTCGAACAGCTCGGCCTCCAGCGCCGGGACGCCTCCGCGAGGCCGCAGCGTGATCGTACGCAATGTTCCCCGCAGGCGCACCGGCTCACGGTCCGGCGCGTCGGCGATGGAGGCGACATCCTTGGCGACGTACGCCGCTCGGATCTCGCTCGCGTCGATCGAGGCCGTGTTGGCCCACTCGCTGAGCTTCGCGCGCAGGCGCCCCTTGGCCACTACCGGCTCACTTCTCGACGCGGCGCGCGTTGGGCGGCAGCTTGACCTCGAGCGCCTCGCCCTTGGGCCTGGCCTCGGCACCACGGCGCACCACGACGTGCTCGAGGAGCCGCTCCCACTCCTTGCCGGCGGTCGGCTCCATCGCCGGGCGGCCGAGCATGGTGGCGCGGAGCATCCAGCGCGGGCCGTTGACGCCGATGATGCGGGTCTGCTGCACGGCCGGCTGGCCGTCGGGCAGCTTCACCTTCATCTGGGTGATCAGCTCGGTGCCCCACGGGCCCTGCAGGTCGGCGGTCGCGCCGCCACGCTGCTGGACGTCCTCGCGCAGCATCGGCAGCGACTCGGTCCACAGGTCGCCGTTGCGGGGCGCGGCGAAGGCACGCAGCTCCATGGCACCGTCGTCCGCGGTCAGCATCACGGCCGCGATCTGGCCGGACTTCTCGTCCACCTGGAGGCGCAGCTCCTTGCCCGGGGCGGGGGCGAGCATCATCGAGCCGAGGTCCACCCAGTCACCGGTGATCAGCCCGTCCGGGGCCGAGTCGATGTCGAACGGGCCGACCTCGGGAGCGGCCGGCACCGGCCGCTCGTCGGCCACGGGCCGCTCGCCGACCGATGCAGACGGCTCTCCCCGGTGGGAGGGCGTGGACTTGCGACGGAACTTCACGACCATCTGCTTTCAGGTTGCGGTGGATCTCTGAGGAGACTTATCTAACACTGATCGCTCAGCGGTTGGAGAAACCCCCTGTAGAACCGTATCCCCCATCCCCACGGACGGAGTCGGGCAACTCGGAGACCTCGACGAAACGGGCCTGCTCGACGCGCTGGATCACCAGCTGGGCGACCCGGTCGCCGCGGCGCAGCTCGATGGGCTCGACAGGGTCGAGGTTGATCAGCGCCACCTTCACCTCGCCGCGGTAGCCCGCGTCGACGGTGCCGGGCGCGTTGACGATGGAGAGCCCGTGCTTGGCGGCCAGCCCGGAGCGCGGGTGCACCAGGCCGACGTAGCCCTCGGGCAGCGCCATCGCGATCCCGGTCGGCACCAGGGCGCGCTCCCCCGGTTTGAGGCTCACGTCCACGGTCGTGCGCAGGTCGGCTCCGGCATCTCCCGGATGGGCGTACGCAGGTGGCGGCAGCTCCGCGTCGAGACGCACCAGGGCTACTTCGAGATCAGACACAACCCGCACCTTAGATGCTCCAGGGCTCACCCGATTCGTGACTCCCTTGACCGGCGTGAAAAACTCACGATTCGTGAGCACCCCGGCGTACGACGAGCGACTGACCGTGCCGCTGAGGTGGTGGGTCCAGGGCGTCATGTTCCTGGCGACCCTGTGGATCGCGGTCATCCTGTGGGTTCCGGCCGCCCTCGCCTGGGGCATCACGGCCGCGATCGTCGGCCTGTTCGCGCTGGCCATGATCGTCTACGGCAACGCCAGGATCACGATCGCCGACGGTGTCCTGCGCGCCGGGCCCGCCCGCATCGAGGCGCGCTTCCTCGGCGAGGCGGTCGCGCTCGACGAGATCGACTCCCACCACCTGGCGGGCCGCGACGCCGACGCGAGGGCCTACCTGCTCCTGCGCCCCTATCTCAAGCGCGCCGTTCGGGTCACCATCGAGGACCCGGCCGACCCCACGCCCTACTGGCTGCTCTTCACCCGCCACCCGGTGGCGCTCGCGAAGACGGTCAACGCGCTCCGAGCGAGTCTCTGAGACCCATCCTCGAGCCGATGGCCTAGGCTCGAGACATGTCCAAGTCCAATAAAGCTGACAAGGGCGACAAGGTCTGGGCGATCATGGCCCTCGTCAGCGGAATCGGGGCCGCCAAGGTCACCAACAAGGTCCTCTCCTCCGGCTGGAAGGCGTCCACCGGACGCACTCCGCCGGCCAACCCAGCCGACCCCGACGTACGCCTCGTGGAGGCCGTGCTCTGGTCGGCTGCCACCGGCGCCACCGTCGCGCTCGCGCGGATGTTCGCCCAGCGCCGCGCGGCCAACTACTACGTGAGGTCGGTCGGTCGGTTGCCGAAGCAGCTGGAGAAGGACGCGTCCTGAGATAGCAGGAAGGCCGCACGGGATTCCGTGCGGCCTTCTACTTCTCGTTCCGGCTTACGCCGGGCTTTCGCCGAGGCGGCGCGTTTGTACAAAGCGCTTGCTAGCGCAAGCTATACAAACGCGCCGACTCGGCGTTGTTGACTGCGCTACGCGCAGTCAAAGCAAATCATCTTCTTCTCGTCAGCCAGCTGGCTGCGGTGGTGGACCAGGAAGCAGCTCATACAGGTGAACTCGTCCTCCTGCTTCGGCTTGACCTCAACCGCGAGCTCCTCATGGCTGAGGTCGGCTCCCGGGAGCTCGAACGACTCGGCCGCCTCGGCCTCGTCCTCGTCGACCTTGCCCGAGTTCTTGTCATGACGACGAGCCTTGAGCTCTTCGATGCTCTCCTCGGACTGGTCCTCTTCATTTTTACGCGGTGCGTCGTAGTCCGTCGCCATCTGCGCCACTCCCCTTCTCACTCATCTTCAGTCCCCCCGCGCGCCCCCGAGGGCAGCGGCACGGCCCGTGATTGTGCACTATTCACGTGCATTTCGCACACTCAATCGGAACCGCGTCGCCGGAACGTTCTGTCATCTGGCGGTATTCCCTATCACGGGGATAGATGATCAACGAGTTTCGGGTGGGTGAACGCGGCCGTGGCCGACGGGGTTCCGGGACCTTCCCGGCCACCGGCCGGTCATAGATCTACATCAACCAGCGGCTTTCAGTCGGGTACGACACCCGGGAGCGAGTCAACTGGCAGAAAACCGGCCTGAACAGCCGCTTTCCGCAGTTCATCGTAGCCGTGAGCCGGCGCGACGACGACGAATCGCCGGCCCCCTACGCCGGTCGTCGCCTCCCATCGCGCCCCGGCCGCCTCCGCCACCAGACAGGCCGCCGCGTGGTCCCACAGATGCAGGCCCTCCTCGAGATAGCCGTCGAGGGTTCCCTCGGCCACCCCGCAGATGTCCAGGGCCGCCGAGCCGATGCGACGAACGTCACGTACGACCGGCAGGAAGCGCACCAGCGCCTCGGCCTGGATCCGGCGAAGACCGGCGTCGTAGGAGAAGCCGGTGGCGATCAGACGCTGGCCGAGCTCGGCCGGCGGGCGCACCTCGACCGGCTCGCCGTTCCTCACCCCGGCCACCGAGCCGTCGGGCTGCCGGAAAGCGGCGTAGAGGGTCCCTGCGGACACGTCCACGACGGCTCCGGGACGACCTCGCCGGCGTACTCCGCGGCGATCGAGACGGCGTAGCGGGGCAGGCCGTAGAGGAAGTTGACCGTGCCGTCGATCGGGTCGACGATCCAGCGCACGCCGCTGGTGCCGGCCGTGGTCTGCCCTTCGCTGGCGCCCTCCTCACCGAAGAAGCCGTCCTCGGGACGCTCCTGGGAGATCAGCCGCCGGATCAGGGCCTCGGTGTCGCGGTCGGCCTCGGTGACGACGTCGGTCGCGGTGGACTTGGTGGCCGCCACCTCGACGACGCCGGCAGCCCGCTCGCGGACGAGGTCGGCGGCCGCCCGGGCGGTCGCCACGGCGAGCGCGAGGAGGTCTCCGGCCTTCGGGGCGGAATGATCTGTCATGGAGCCGACCCTATGCCGCGGGTGATCACCCGGAGTACTGGGGCGAGTCCTCGCCGGACAGGGTCGGCAGCTGCGAGCGCTGGTTGAAGCAGCAGCCCACCGGGCAGCGGTCGGGGCCGGCGCCCAGGTCGCCGACGGTGAGCCGCTCAGGGGCCTCTCCACGCTCTGCAGCGGCGCGCTCGAGGAGCAGGTCGCGTACGGCGGCCACGAAGCGCGGGTCCTCCCCCGCGGTCGGGCTGCGACGGGCATGGATGCCGAGCTTCTCGGCGGTCGCCAGAGCCTCGGTGTCGAGGTCGTAGACGACCTCCATGTGGTCGGAGACGAAACCGACCGGGCACATCACCACGGCGCTGCTCCCCCCGTCTTCCGGGGCCTTGCTCGCGAGCTCCTCGAGGTGGTCGTTCACGTCGGGCTCGAGCCACGGGATGTGCGGGGCGCCTGAGCGGCTGCAGTAGACGAGGTCCCACTCGTGGGTGACCCCGCGCCGCTGGGCCACCTGCTCGGCGATCACGCCGGCGACGTCGAGGTGCTGGGCGACGTACGCGTTGCCGTCGGGGCCGGCGTTGTCGTTCATCGAGGTCGGGATCGAGTGGGTCACGAACAGGATCCGCGCACCGTCGCGCTCCGCCTCGGGAAGGTCCTCGATCGAGGCGATCACACCGTCGACGACCGGCGCCACGAAGCCGGGGTGGTTGTAGTAGCGCCGCAGCTTGTCCAGCACCGGCGCGCTCTCCACACCACCGGTCGTGTCGCACGCCTCGAAGAGGTTCTCGCGGTACTGCCGGCAGGAGGAGTAGGACGAGTAGGCGCTCGTCGCGAAGACCGCGGCCCGCTTGATCCCGTCGGCCCGCATCTGCGCCACCGTGTCGCTCAGGTAGGGGTCCCAGTTGCGGTTGCCCCAGTAGACCGGCAGGTCGATCCCGTGCTCGGCCAGGTCGCTGCGCAGCGCCGCCAGGAAGGCACGGTTCTGGTCGTTGATCGGCGACTTCCCGCCGCGGTCGAAGTAGTGCTGCCCGACCTCGACCAGCCGCTCTCGCGGGATCCCCCGCCCCCGGGTCACGTTCTCCAGGAACGGCACCACGTCCTCGGTCTTCTCCGGCCCCCCGAAAGAGACGAACAGCAAGGCATCGTAGGGAGATACGTCCACCGCTCCATCGTATTTCACCGGGCTGAGACGCCGCTGAGCGGCTCCTCCTACTCGACCACCGAGGAGTACGCCACGACTCCCCGCTTGAGCAGATCCATGGTCTGCCGCGCCGTACGCCGCAGCGGAACGTCCCCGGCGGCGTCGGCCACCTGGCCGCAGAGGTCGATGAGCTGCTTGACCCAGCGGACGAAGTCGCCGGCGGCGAGCTCGACCTCGCTGAGGACGTCGTCGAGCTCGTCCCCCTCGGCCCAGCGGTAGGCGGCCCAGGCGAAGCCGAGATCGGGCTGGCGGAGAAAGTCGAGCTTGTGGTCACGCTCGAGGGCGTCGAGGTGTCCCCACAGGCGCACGGTCTCGGCGATGACGTCCTTGACCCGGCCGCCGGGGAGGCGGGGCGGGGTGGCGTCGTCGGCGCGGCGGGCCTCGTAGACCAGCACGGAGAGGGCGGCCGCGAGCTCGGAGGGCGTGAGGTCGTCCCACAGGCCCTCGCGGAGCGCCTCGGCGGCGACCAGGTCCATCTCGGAGTAGAGCCGCATCAGGTGGGTGCCGCGCTCGGTGACCGTCTCGCCCTCGAGGTAGTCGAGCGCGACGAGCACGTCGCAGACCCGGTCGAAGGTGCGCGCGACCGTGTTGGTGCGCGCCTCCACCCGGCGTCGCAGCGTGTCGGTGTCGCGCGAGAGCTTGAACCAGCGCTCGGCCCAGCGGGCGTGGTCCTCGCGGTCGGGGCAGTCGTGGCACGGATGCATCTTCAGCTCGCGGCGCAGCTCGGAGATCTGGGTCTCCACCGAGCTCTTGCGCTCCTTGCGGGCGGTCGGCGAGGCCTCGTAGGGCACCGGACGCAGGTCGCGGGTCTTCTCCCGCAGGCGGGAGGCCATGTCACGACGCATCTGCGGGTTGCGGCCGTTGAACGACTTCGGCACCCGCAGCCGGGTCTGGGCGGCGATCGGGACGTTGAAGTCCATCATCGCCAGCCGCCGGGCCTGCCGGTCCTGGGTGACGACGTAAGGGCGCGGGCCGTCGGGGTCGAAGCCCGGGTCGACGATCACGGCGTAGCCGGCGAACTTGCCCGTCGGCACGTCGATCACGTCACCGATCTTCAGCTTGGAGAGCGACTCGATGATCTCCTCGCGGCGGTCGGCGCGACGCTCGCGGGACGAGGACTTCTCGATGTCGGAGATCTTGCGGCGGATCGCGGCGTACTCCATGAAGTCGCCGCGGTCGCAGGTCGCGGCCTCCTGGTAGCCCTCCAGGGCGTCTTCGGCCTTGCGCACCTGGCGGGCCAGCCCGACGACCGCCTTGTCGGCCTGGAACTGCGCGAACGACTGCTCCAGCAGCTCCCGCGAGCGCGCCCGGCCGAACTGGTGCACCAGGTTGACCGCCATGTTGTAGGAGGGCCGGAAGCTGGACCGCAGCGGGTACGTACGCGTGGAGGCGAGGCCGGCGAGCTCGCGCGGGTTGAGCCCCTGCTGCCAGAGCACGACGCCGTGGCCCTCGACGTCGAGGCCGCGGCGGCCGGCGCGGCCGACGAGCTGCGTGTACTCCCCCGGCGAGAGGTTGACGTGAGCCTCGCCGTTCCACTTCGACAGCTTCTCGATGACCACCGTGCGGGCGGGCATGTTGATGCCGAGCGCGAGCGTCTCGGTGGCGAAGACGGCCTTCACCAGGCCGCGCAGGAACAGCTCCTCGACGACCTGCTTGAACGCCGGCAGGAGGCCGGCGTGGTGGGCCGCGACGCCACGGGTGAGCCCGTCGACCCAGTCGTGGTAGCCGAGCACGTGCCGGTCCTCGTCGGGCAGGTCGGCGCAGGCCTCCTCGACGTAGGCGAAGATCTCGTCGCGCTCGTCGGGCGTGGTCAGCCGCAGGTTGGCCTGGATGCACTGCTGGACCGCGGCATCGCAACCGACCCGGGAGAAGACGAAGTTGATCGCGGGCAGCAGGTTGTCGCGCTGCAGGGCGTTGATCACCTCGACGCGCGACGGGATCCAGACGCGTCGCCCGTTGCCGACGCGACGGTTGCCGTTGCCCTTGCGCCGGTCCTTGGGCGTACGCCGGTCCGTCATCCGTCCGGCCGCCCAGTCGTCGCGGGCCAGCTTCATCAGCTCGCCGTTGACCGGGGCGCCCTCCTTGACGAACCCGGCGGCCGCGTCGACGTCGGAGGAGGCGAACAGGTCCATGATCCGGCGCCCGGCCATCACGTGCTGGTAGAGCGGCACCGGCCGCTTCTCCTCGATGATCGTGGTCGTCTCACCACGCACCGTGGTGAGCCACTCGCCGAACTCCTCGGCGTTGGAGACGGTGGCGCTCAGCGAGACGACCGAGACCGACTCGGGCAGGTGGATGATGACCTCCTCCCAGACCGCGCCGCGGGAGCGGTCGGCGAGGTAGTGGACCTCGTCCATGACCACGAACCCGAGCCCCATCAGGGTGTGCGACCCCGCGTAGAGCATGTTGCGCAGCACCTCGGTGGTCATCACCACGACCGGCGCCTCGCCGTTGACCACGTTGTCGCCGGTCAGCAGGCCGACCTGGTCGGGGCCGTAGCGCTTGACCAGGTCGTTGTACTTCTGGTTGGAGAGCGCCTTGATCGGCGTGGTGTAGAACGCCTTGCGGCCCGTGGCGAGCGCGAGGTGGATGGCGAACTCGCCGACGATCGTCTTGCCCGAACCGGTGGGCGCGGCGACCAGGACGCCCTTGCCGTCCTCGATCTCCTTGCACGCCTGGATCTGGAATTCGTCGAGCCCGAAATCGTAGAGCGCGGCAAAGTCCCGGAAGACGGGGTAGTCCTTGTCACGCTTGAAAGCGGCGTACTTCTCCGCTGGCGAGGCGTCCATGGTGCCGAGCCTATCGACCGACACCGACAGCGAGCCGCGGGGCTCAGTCGCGTGGCGGCACCAGTACGCCGAGAGCGGACGGCACGCACTCGACCTCGAGCGGCAGCGGCCCGAGCCGTTCCCCGTCGCTGTAGGCGATCACGCCCGGCGCGGAGGCGGTGATCCGGCGGGCCCGGATGCGCTCGAAGGCCGGGTGGGTGAGGTGCTTGGCCTGACGTACGCCCGGGAAGACGCGCAGGAACTCCAGCCGTGAGACCGGCTTGATGAGGATGGCGTCCAGCAGGCCGTCGGCCGGGTCGCACCCCGCCGCGATCCGCAGGCCACCACCGTAGGACTCGGTGTTGGCGATCGCCAGCAGCATCGCCTCCTGCTCGCGCACCACACCGTCGATCTCGAGCCGGTAGGGCACCGGCGTCCAGCTGCGGATCACCGAGAGGGCGGCGAGCGTGTAGCGCAGGTCGCCGTGCGGCCACCGCATCGCGTTGGCCCGCTCGTTGACCGCCGCGTCGAAGCCGGCCGCGAGGACGGTGGCGAACCAGGAGTCCCCGCTGCGGCCGAGGTCGATGCGGCGGGGGTCGTCGCGTACGACCACGTCGGCCGCGGCCAGCGGATCGCCGGTCGGGATCCCGAGCGCCCGGGCGAAGTCGTTGCCGGTGCCGAGCGGGACGACGCCGAGGCTCACCTCGGTGCCGGCCAGCGCCTGGACCGCGACGTGGACCATCCCGTCGCCGCCGAGGGTCACGACCGTGTCGACGCCGTCGGCAGCGGCCTTGCGCGCCAGCTCGAGGGCATGGTCGGCGTCGTCACCGATGAGGTGCTCCACCTCGGCACCCGAGGCCGCGAGGCGTGCGGTGACCGCGTCGAGGATCTGGTCGGCGTTGCCGCGACCGGCGGTGGGGTTGGCGAGCAGAGCGATCTGGCGCGTCACGGGTGAAGACTAGTGGTCAGATCACCGACGGGACGTCAGGATCTCCGAGCATGTCCTGGCGCTTGGCGGCCTTGCGCTTGTCGTGGGACCGGGTGATGACCTCGGAGATCCCGAAGAGCAGGACCATCGGGATGGCCATGATGCTCATCGTGAACGGGTCGCCCGACGGCGTGGCCACCGCGGCGAAGACGAAGGAGCCGACGATGATCCAGGCGCGGTACTTCCCGAGCGCGGCGCCGGGCAGGACCCCGATCCGGTTGAGCAGGATGCAGAAGACCGGGATCTCGAAGGCGATACCGAAGACCAGCAACGTACGGCTCAGGAAGCTCAGGTACTCGCTGAACTCGACGATGTTGGTCAGGCCGTCGGGGACGAAGGCGAACAGGATCTCCAGGCCCTTGGGCAGGGTCACGTAGCCCAGGACGACGCCGACCAGGAAGAGCGGACCGGCGACCGCGACGAAGATCCGGGACATCCGCTTCTCGTGCGCGTGCAGACCCGGCATCAGGAACGCCCAGATCTGGTAGAGCCAGATCGGCGCGGTGCCGATCAGCGCGGCCAGGCCGCACAGCTTCAGGTAGAGCATGAAGCCGCCCGCAGCGCCGTTGACGGAGCTCAGCGAGGCGGCGCCGCCCTCCTGGTCCATCATCTTGACGGCCTTGAGGTAGGGGTCCATGACCAGGTCGAAGAGCTGCTCGAAGAAGAACAGCGACACGATGAACCCGACGACCAGGGCCAGCGATGCCTTGATCACCCGCGCACGGAGCTCACGCAGGTGATCGGAGAGCGCCATCCGGCCGTCGTCGCCGATGGCGTGCTTGGGGGTGCCGCGGAGAACCGCGACAACACCGGCGATGGACAATGTCGGCCTCAGTTGCCGGAGAGGCGCTCGCGCTCGGCCTTGATCTCGGCCTCACGACGCTCGAGCTCGGCGATGCGCTCCTTCTCGGAGGCGGTCAGCTCGGCCGGCTTCTCGACCTTCTCGCCCTTCTCCTTCTCGTCCTCGTCGCGAAGACCCTTGGTCTCGGTCTTGAAGATACGCAGCGCCTGACCGGTGCCGCGGGCGAGTTCGGGAAGCTTGGCAGCACCGAAGACGAGGATCACGATCGCCAGGATGATGAGCCACTCGGCTCCCTGCGGCATACCGATCAATGGAGTGAACATGAACTACCTCATCTACGTCTTAGGGGGAACGCTTGAAGTCTACGCGTCCGAACGGTACAGGCCGAGGGCCTGCCGTGCAGTCGCGGCAAACGATTCAGTGAACTCTGTGCGTGGCTGCGTCTGCCGACTGTCCTCGGTCTCGACGATTTCAGCATAGGGAGCAAGCCGTAGCAGCAGCCGGGTCAGCCAGCGCTGGTCGTAGACCCGCAGCCCCACCTCGAGCCCGCCGCCGGGCAGCTCCATCGGGTCGATCACCGCGTAGTATTCGCCGACCCAGCGCGCCTCGGGCGCCAGCCGCACCCGGACGACGGTGCCGGAGTCCGTACGCAGCAGCGACACGCCCTCGCGGTCGAGATCCGCACCGTCCTCGGCCTCCGGAGACACCGCGATGGGCGTGTCGAGCACCTCGGCGCCCCGGATCCGGTCGAGCCGGAAGCTGCGCGGCGCCTCCGCCCGGTGGCACCAGGCGTCGAGATACTCGACGTCATGGATGGAGACCAGCGCCCGCGGGTCGACGACGCGAGACGACTCCTCGTCGCGCGCGGGGACCCAGTAGTCGATGCGGACCTGGCGGCCCTGGTCGATCGCGGTCGCGATCGCGGCATGGATCTGGACGAGCGAGGTGTCGATCGGCTCCTCGCCGGGGTCCACGCTCCCCGCGGCGCCCTCGGCGGCGGCCTGCTCGAGCTTGGCCAGCGTACGGTCGACGACCTCCTTGGTCTCCGCGCTCACCGCCCCGCCCCGCAGCGCGCGCAGCGCGACGATCACGGCGGTCGCCTCGATCGGGGTGAGCCGCAGCTGGCGGTCGAGGTAGTCGGCGTTGGAGATCCGGATGACCCGGTCGCCGTCGGGCTCGGTCAGTGCGTCGATGTCGACGTCGATCAGGTCGTCGGGATAGCCACCGGGCAGGCCGCACATGAAGAGCACCTGCAGGTCCTTGACCAGCTGCTTCTCCTCGACACCGAGGTCGGCGGCGGCCTTGTCGAGGCGTACGTCGTCGGCCTGGGAATAGAGGTAGGGCACCAGCGTCAGCAGCCGCCCGACCTGACCCTTGGCACCGGTGTGCGCGCTCATCGGGTGGCTCCGTCCAGGCGTGCGACCAGCCGCTCGAGCCGGGTCGCGACCTCGCGGCGCAGGTCCTCCGGCTCCTCGACGTAGGCGTCGGGGCCGTGGCCCAGCACCGCGCCGACGAGGTCGGCGGGCACCCGGGTCAGCACCACGCGGTCCCAGCCATCGCTGCCGTCGGGGCCGGTCACCCCGAGCTCGACGGAGTCGGCGGCCCGCCGGAGGGTGTAGCCGCTCCCCTGCCGCAGCAGCAGGACGGCCTTGCCCGTGGGCGGGGCCGGCGCCAGGGTTCGTGCGATATCGCGTACGTCCACCTCGGCCGGCACCTCGAAGGCATCGAACTCGCCGACCGCCCGGGCCTCCCCCAGGACGCGGGAGAGCCGGAAGATGCGGGTGTCGTCGCGGTCGACGTCGTGGCCCACGGCGTACCAACGGCCCGAGTAGCGCACCACGCCCCACGGCTGCAGCCGCCGGTGGGAGGGCTCGGCCGCGCGGGATCCCCGGTAGTCGAACTCGACGATCTGCCGGTCCTGGGTCGCGGCCACGAAGACGTCGAAGGAGCCCTCCTCCGCGGCCAGCCGCGGCTGCACGATCTCCAGCGCCGAGACGTCGGTCTCGAGCCCGGCGGCGTTGAGCTTGCGTACGGCCTCCGTGGTCGCCTCCGCCATCGAGGCGTTCTCCCAGACCCTGGTGGCCAGGGCCACCACGGCGAGCTCGTCGGCCTCGAGGGTGATCGGCGGGAGCGCGAACTGCTCGGGGCTGATCCGGTAGCCGATCTCGTCCTCGAAGAAGGAGTCGATCACCCCGGTCTCGATCGGCACACCGAGGCTGCGCAGCTCCTCCTTGTCGCGCTCGAACATCTTCTCGAACGCCTCACCGTGCGACGACGGGTAGAGGACCTCGCGGATCCGCTCCTTCGACACGTTGTCACGCTGCACGAGCAGCATGATGAGCAGGTTCATCAACCGCTCGGTCTTACCCGCCGCCACGGTGTGCTTCTCCCCCTAGAGACTTTCTACTGCGGCGCCGGGGTGGCTTCGGCCTTGACGACGTCGATGACGAAGTAGAGCGTGCTGTTGGCCGGGATCCCCGGCGTGCCGCCCTGGCCCGGCTTCTCCTGTGAACCGTAGCCCAGCTCCGGCGGGATCTGCAGCAGAACACGGCTGCCGACCTTGACGCCCTCCAGGCCGTTGGTCCAGCCCGCGACCACCTGGTTGAGGGCGAACGGCACGGCCTCCTTGCTGAAGCTCTCGTCGAAGGGCTTCTTGGCGCCGTAGGTCATGCCGAGGTAGTTGGCCGTGACCGTCTGGTCGGTGGTGATCTCCTCGCCGTCGCCCTCGGTGACGATGACCCGCTTGAGCACGTCGTCGGCCTTCGGCTTGGGGATGCCGGTGAAGTCGAACCCGGTCGGCTTGCCGTTCTTCTCGACGACCTTGGGCAGCTCGGTGGCGTCCACGTCGTGCGGCGTCTTGTCGGCGGCGGCCTTGACCACGTCGACGACGACCAGCAGCGTGTCGTGATTGCCGATGCCCATCTGCGGGTTGCCGCCCTCACCGAGCAGGTCTGCCGAGCCCACGATCGCCTCGATCCGGTCGCCGACCTTGGCGCCCTTCAGGATCGTGCTCCACGGCTTGTCCGCCGGGAGCTCCTCACCCTCGGCGGCCTGGCTCTCGTAGGCCCACTCCTTGTCCAGAGTGGTGGCGTTGCCGATGTAGATCTTGGCGAACACGCCGCGGTCCTTCGGGATCGCCTCGCCGTCGCCCTCGGTCAGCGTCTTGACCTTGGGGTCCTTCGGGTAGGAGATCGCCGACTTCCACTTCAGCGTCGGCGCCTTCTTGACGTCGGCCGAGACCGTGGCCCCGTCGAAGCCGGAGACGGTCTCGTCGCCGTAGCCCGTCACCTTCTCGCCACAGGCGACCAGAGCCGGGAGAAGCAGGAACACAGTCAGCGCGCCCAGCGCATGGCGCAGGCGAGGCCGAGGAGCAGTGGACACAGTGCAAACCTTCATGACGTGAAAGGAACGGACGACAGCGGAGCACACCATATCCGTACGGTGGTTGCCCCGTGGCGAAGCCACCCCGGGGCAACGCCTCACATGCCGTCGATGAGCCGCTGGACGCGCTCGTCGTACGCCCTCAGCGGGTCCTTGCACAGCACGGTGCGCTGGGCCTGGTCGTTGAGCTTGAGGTGGACCCAGTCCACGGTGAAGTCGCGGCGGCGCTCCTGGGCCTTCTTGATGAACTCGCCACGGAGCCGGGCGCGGGTGGTCTGCGGCGGCACCGACTTGGCCTCGAAGATCTTCAGGTCGGTGGTGGCCCGCTTGACCGCGCCCTTCTTCTCCAGCAGGTAGTAGAGGCCGCGGTTGCGGTGGATGTCGTGGTAGGCGAGGTCGAGCTGCGCGACCCGCGCGTGGCCCAGCGGGAGGCCGTGCTTGGCGCGGTAGCGCTCGATCAGCTTCCACTTGATCACCCAGTCGATCTCGCGGTCGACCAGGGAGAGGTCGTCGGACTCGATCGCCTTCAGCCCGCGCTCCCACAGGTCGAGGGCCGCGATCATGGTCGGGTCGGTGATCTCGCGGCGGTCCACGAACTCCCGCGCCTTGCTCAGGTATTCGTTCTGGATATCCAGGGCGCTGGCCTCGCGGCCGTTGGCCAGCCGCACCTTGCGGCGGCCGGTCAGGTCGTGGGCGATCTCGCGGATGGCCCGGATCGGGTTCTCCATCGTCATGTCTCGCATGACGACGCCCTCCTCGATCATCCGCAGCACCAGGTGGCAGCTGGCGATCTTGAGCATCGTGGTGGTCTCGGACATGTTCGAGTCGCCGACGATGACATGGAGCCGACGGTACTTCTCGGCGTCCGCGTGCGGCTCGTCGCGGGTGTTGATGATCGGCCGGGACCTCGTCGTCGCGGACGAGACGCCCTCCCAGATGTGCTCGGCACGCTGGGAGACCGCGAACCCGGCGCCCCGCGGGGTGTGGGTGACCTTGCCGGCGCCGACGATCAGCTGGCGGGTGACCAGGAACGGGATGAGCACGTCGGCGAGCTTCGAGAACTCCCCCGCGCGGCTGACCATGTAGTTCTCATGGCAGCCGTAGGAGTTGCCGGCCGAGTCGGTGTTGTTCTTGAACAGGTAGATGTCGCCGGCGATGCCCTCGTCGTGCAGCCGCTGCTCGGCGTCGAGGAGCAGCCCCTCCAGGATCCGCTCCCCCGCCTTGTCGTGGGTGACGGTCGAGATCACGTCGTCACACTCGGGCGTGGCGTACTCGGGGTGGGAGCCGACGTCGAGGTAGAGCCTCGCGCCGTTGCGGAGGAACACGTTCGAGCTGCGGCCCCAGCTCACCACCTTGCGGAAGAGGTAGCGGGCCACCTCGTCCGGGCTCAGCCGCCGCTGGCCGCGGAACGTGCAGGTCACGCCGTACTCGTTCTCGATGCCGAAGATGCGCCTGTCCATACTGAAACCCTAGACGGTCGGCGGTCACCGCGGAGGCGTTCGCAGGTACGACACGGCGAGCCGCGCCGCTCACCGGCACGTCGGCCCGCCGGGCGGCCTCAGCCGAGCGAGACGCGGGCCACGACCGGCCGATGGTCGCTGCCGGACCGCGGGAGGACCCTCAGGTCCGATACCTCGGCACCCCGCGCGAGGACGTGATCGAGCTGCACGACAGGGAACGCCGCGGGAAAGGTGAACCCGAATCCGTGCTCCTCACGCGAAACCTGCTCGGTCACGGGTGCCAGCCCGGGGTCGAGCAGGCTCCCGTTGAGGTCACCGGCGAGCAGCACCTGCGGCGCCGGGTCCGCAGCGATCGCCTTGCCCAGCAGCCCGGCGCTCCGGTTGCGGCTGTTCGCCGCCAGCCCACGCGGGCCCAGCCGGACGGACGGCAGATGCGCGACATAGACGGTCACCTCACCCGCCGGGGTCCGCACGACCGCTCGCAGGCACCGGTCCCAGGACGCGTCGATGCCCGTCGGGCGGATGTCGACACGCTCGCGCTCCGAGATCGGATGACGCGACCAGAGGCCGACGGTGCCCTGGGTCGTGTGGTGCTCGAACGTCTCGTCAAGAGCCGCCGCGTAGCGCGAAAGGTTCTCCGAGGTCAGCTCCTCGAGCGCCACGATGTCAGGGTCCTCGGCCAGCAGGAGCTCGACGGTCCGCTCCACGTCGGGATTGTCGTCGGCGCCGTTGTGCTGCACCACCGTCAGGTCGTACGCCGCAGGCTCGACGGGCATCAGCTGCTGGCCGAACACCCCCAACCAGGCGGCGAGCGGAGTCAGCGCGAGCAACGCGGCGAGGACCGAGCGGCGTACGGCCGCCCCGAGGATCAGCAGTGGAACCGCGAGGACGAGCCACGGCAGGAACGTCGCGACCAATGAACCCAGGTTTCCCCAGCGGTTCGGTACCAGCTCGTGCAGCGCGATCACCAGCGCGAGCAGCACCGCGACGAGCGCGAGCAGCCCTCCCCGCCGCCACGCCGACCTGTCCACCTCCACGGACAGCGACCCTAGCCAACGGGCCGTAACTGTGTAGAAGACGGTGTGGCGGCTTCGTTCACCAGGCAGAGACACCCGACAAGCAGGAGGATGAGAGTCATGACACAGCTGTTGCGGTTCGACCACATCGGCGTGACCGTCGCCGACATCGAGAGGGCCACGGAGTTCTTCGTCGCGCTGGGCCTGGAGATCGAGGGGCGCACCTTCGTCGAGGGCGAGTTCATCGACACCGTCTGCGGGATCCCCGGCGCGCGCTGCGAGGTGGTCATGTTGCGGCCGCCGGGCGGCGGGACGGCGCTCGAGCTCGCCCGGTTCGTACGTCCCGACCACGTGCCCGGCTCACCCGAGGCGATGGCCAACGAGCTGGGCCTGCGCAACGTCTGCTTCGAGGTCGACGACCTGGACGCGGTCCTCGAACGGGTGGCCGCCGACGGCTACGGCCTCGTCGGCGGCGTCGGCGTCTACGAGGACGTGGTGCGGATGGCGTACGTGCGTGGGCCCGAGGGCATCGTCGTCTCGCTCTCGGACCGGATCGGCTGACCCGGGAGGTCACCCTCGGAAAAGGCCGAAGAAAAGGCCGGGCCTGGACGCCGCGGCGTGTGACACACTTCCCGCCATGACCTCGAAGCACCTCGGCCTGCTTCCGCCGCCGGTCGCCTGACCGGAGCGGCCTCGCCGATCTGACGCTGCGAGCGTGGATCGGCTCTCCTCGGCGTGCTCCAGACGCTGCCCTTCTCGTCTCTCGAACCTGGAGCACCTCTTCTATGTCCACTCTCTGCACCCATTTCGGGGCCCGTCTCGGGCTCGTTCAGATCTGCCTCGCCGGGGTCCTGTGGGGCACCGGCGGCCTCGTCCTTCAGATCGTCCGTTCGATCACGCCGATGTCGGTGCTCACGGTGAGCGCCTACCGGATGCTGATCGCAGCGGTCGCGCTGCTCGCCGTCCTTGCCCTCGTGGGCCGCCTGCGCGACCTTCGTCTCGACCTCCGCACCGTGATCGTCGGTGCCGCCACGGGCCTGTACCAGGCTCTCTACTTCGGCTCCGTCGTCGCCGTCGGCGTGACGGTGTCCACCGTGGTCAGCCTCGGAATCGCCCCCGCGATCCTGCTGGCCGGTGAGGCCATCGCGACACGACAGCGGCCGACCCGCCGACAGCTCGTGGTGCTGGCGACCGCGCTGACCGGACTGGTCCTCGCCTCGGCCTACGCCGGCAGCCGGGCGGGCGGCGAGCGGCCGATGACCGGGGTGCTGCTCGCGATCGCGTCCGGATCCGCCTACGCGCTCACCACTGCGGTCGGGCGTCCGCTCGCTCAGCAGCGCAGCCCGCTGCTGGTGACCACCGGCGCGACCTGCGTCGGGGCCCTGGTCCTGGCACCGCTGGCACTGCTCGGCGGTGGGACGCTCGGCTCCTCCTCGGTGGCGGTGTGGGCCTGGCTGGTCTATCTCGGTGTCGCGACGATGGCGCTGGCGTACGGGCTGCTCTACGCCGGGCTGCGCACCACCCGCAGCAGCGCAGCGACCGTGGCCAGCCTGATGGAGCCGGTCGCCGCCGCGATCGCCGCCGCAGCGGTCCTCGGCGAGCGTCTTGCCGGGCCGGCGGTCGCCGGGGTCGCGCTGATCCTGGTCGCGATCGCCGGTCTCGGACAGACCGGGTAGAACACGAAGCCGGGGAGTCTCGGGCGCATCTGATCGCGCCCGGGACTCCCCGGCTTCTCGTGTCAGTCGAGCGGCGGAGCGATCGGCGGCTCGCCGTCGTCGTCGGCCGGCGGCGCCAGCGGCGCCTGGTCGACGGGCTTCTCCGCGGGCTTCTCGGCAGGCGCCTCGACCGCGGCGGGCTTCGCCTCCTCGACCTGCGGGGTCGCGGTCGCGGAGCCGAGGATCTCGACCAGCGTCGCCGGCCGGATCCTGCGGAACTTGCGCGGCTGCGTGCGCGTGCGGTCGAGGACCGCGACCTCGAGGTCCTTGGCGGCGATCTCGCGGTCGTCGGTGTCGGTGTGGCCGAGCGCCGCCACGGCCAGCTTGATGGCGTCCTCGAGGGTGGCGCCCTCGGTGTAGCGCTCCTTGAGGTAGCCACCGACCGCCTCGGCCGCACCGCCGATGGCGGCGAAGCCGTGCTCGTCGACGACCTGGCCGTCGTAGGTCAGCCGGTAGAGCTGGTCGGCCTCCGCGGTGTCCCCGATCTCGCCGACGAACAGCTCGACCTCGTAGGGCTTCTCCCCGCCCGAGGAGAAGATCGTCCCGAGGGTCTGGGCGTAGGCGTTGGCCAGGCCACGACCGGTGACGTCGCGCCGGTCGTAGGCGTAGCCGCGCATGTCGGCCAGCCGAACGCCGGCGATGCGGAGGTTCTCGAACTCGTTGTAGCGCCCGACCGCGGCGAAGGCGATCCGGTCGTAGATCTCGCTGACCTTGTGCAGCGCCGCCGAGGGGTTCTCGGAGGCGAACACGATGCCGTCCGCGTACTGCAGCGAGACCAGAGCGCGGCCCCGGGAGATGCCCTTGCGCGCGAAGTCCGCGCGGTCGCGCATCAGCTGCTCGGGACTCACATAGAACGGAGTGCTCATGGGCGACCCTCCAGCTCGGCGATGGGACCGTCGGGCCGCTGGAGCCTCCCGGCGATGACAGACTCCGCGACGGCCGCGACATCGGCGTCGGGCAGGGTGCGCCCACCGTCGGCCGTGATCACGTGCACCAGCGGGAACAGCTTGCGGGACAGGTCGGGGCCACCGGTGGCCGAGTCGTCGTCGGCCGCGTCGTAGAGCGCCTGGACCAGGACCGCGACCAGGGTGTCCTCGTCGAGGTCGGTCCGGTAGAGCTTCTTGAGCGCGCCCTTGGCGAACAGCGAGCCCGAGCCGACGCCGGCGTATCCGGTCTGCTCGTAGCGGCCGCCGGTAGGGTCGTAGCCGTAGATCTTGCCCACGCCCGCGTCGGGGTCGAACCCGACGAAGAGCGGCACCACGACCAGGCCCTGCATGGCCATCGCGAGGTTGCCGCGCACGAGCGCGGAGAGGCGGCTGGCTTTGCCCTCGATGGAGAGCGTGGTGCCCTCGATCTTCTCGTAGTGCTCCAGCTCGGTCTGGAAGAGCTTGACCAGCTCGACCGCGAGGCCCGCGGAGCCGGCGATGCCGACCGCGGAGTATTCGTCGGCCGGGAACACCTTGCGCATGTCGCGCTCGGCGATCAGGTTGCCCTGGGTCGCGCGCCGGTCACCGGCGATGATCACGCCACCGGGGAAGGTGGCCGCGACGATCGTGGTGCCGTGCGGGGCGATGTCGCCCAGGTTGCCCGGGACCGGATTGTGCCCCGGGAGCAGCTCTGGCGACTGGGCGGTCAGGAAATCGGCAAAGGACGAGGTGCCCGGCGTCATGTAGGCCGCCGGGATGCGGGACTCCGACATCTGCTACTGCCCGCCCTTCTGGATGAAGGACTTCACGAAGTCCTCGGCGTTGGTCTCCAGGACGTCGTCGATCTCGTCCAGGATGTCGTCGACATCGGAGTCGAGCGCTTCCTTGCGCTCGTTCACATCGGTCTCGGGCGCGGTCTCGACGGACTCCTCCGTCTCGGAGGACTTCTTCGGCTGCTTCTGCTCCTGTGCCATGTCTTCAACCTATCCACTAGCACCGACAAACCTGAGGAAACAATGCCCGATTTCGCTACGGGAGGAAGCAGAAGTCGGACGTTGGACCGAGATGTGGCACGGTCGTGATCTACGGATCAGGAACCGGTCAGCCGGTTGAACAGGTCGACCGCGGTGTCCGAGGAGTCGAGGAGCCCGCCCACGTGCTTCTTGGTCCCCCGCAAGGGGTCGATCGTCGGCACCCGCTGCAGCGACTCGCGCCCGGGCAGGTCGAAGATGACCGAGTCCCAGCTGGCCGCGGCGACGTTCTCGGAGTACTTCTCCAGGCAGCGGCCGCGGAAGTAGGCGCGGGTGTCGGTGGGCGGGTCGTGCATCGCCTTCTCGACCAGGTCGTCGGTCAGCAGACGCTCGATCCGGCCGGCCCGGACGAGGCGGTGGTAGAGCCCCTTCTCCGGGCGGATGTCGGCGTACTGCAGGTCGATGAGGTGGAGCTTGGGGTCGTCCCACTCCAGGCCGTCACGGTCGCGGTAGCCGAGCAGCAGCTTGTACTTCGCCACCCAGTCGAGCTCGTTGGCGCACTCCATCGGGTCGCGCTCGAGCCGGTCGAGCACCGACTCCCAGCGCTCCAGGACGTCCTTGGTCTGGTGGTCCGCGTCGGAGCCGTAGCGCTCCTGGACGAACTTCTTGGCCAGGTCCAGATACTCCATCTGCAGCTGGACACCGGTCAGCTTGCGACCGTCCTTGAGCGTGATCAGGGTCTTCAGCGTGGGGTCGTGGGAGACCGCGCGCAGCGCCGAGACCGGGCCGTCGACGCTGAGATCGCGGGTGATGTAGCCGTCCTCGATCATGGCGAGCACCAGCGACGTACTCCCGACCTTGAGGTAGGTCGAGACCTCGGCCAGGTTGGCGTCGCCGAGGATGACGTGGAGCCGGCGGTACTTCTCAGGGTCGGCGTGGGGCTCGTCACGGGTGTTGATGATCGGCCGCTTCAGCGTCGTCTCCAGGCCGACCTCGACCTCGAAGAAGTCGGCGCGCTGGGAGATCTGGAAGCCGTGCTTGGGGCGCTCCTGGCCGATCCCGACCCGGCCGGCGCCGGCGAAGACCTGCCGGGAGACGAAGAACGGGGTCAGGTGCTTGACGATGTCGGCGAAGGCGGTGCTCCGGCGCATGAGGTAGTTCTCGTGCGCGCCGTAGGAGACGCCCTTGTTGTCGGTGTTGTTCTTGTAGAGGTGGATCTGCGGGTTGCCCGGCAGCCGCGCGGCCGCGCGGGAGGCGTCGAGCATGACCTGCTCGCCGGCCTTGTCCCAGCGCACCGCGTCGAGCGGGTTGGTCACCTCGGGGCAGGAGAACTCCGGGTGGGCGTGGTCGACGTAGAGCCGGGCGCCGTTGGTGAGGATGACGTTGGCCAGCCCGAGATCCTCGTCGGTGAGCTGGCTGGGATCGGCCACCTGCCGGGACATGTCGAAGCCGCGCGCGTCGCGCAGCGGTGACTCCTCCTCGAAGTCCCAGCGCGCTCTCCTCGCCCTCAGGGTCGAGGATGCGTACGCATTGACGACCTGGCTCGAGGCCACCATCGGGTTGGCCTGGGGCTGTCCGGCCACGGAAATTCCGTATTCGACCTCCGTGCCCATCACCCGTCGTACGCTCATGCCTGCAAGGCTACCGGCCACGTGCACGAGTGCACGTGAGCATCCATACGCCACGCTGAGGTTGCCCGAGGTTGTTCGGCTGGGCGGCACCGGGAGGAGACCGCTTGTGAAACGCCATGTCCGCGGGTACGTGGCCGCCGGCCGCCTCCCAGGTCTGGCCTGGCGGCGACGGCGGAGGCGGGTCATGGTGAGGTTGGGGCATGGGCACTCCTGAGATCCGGCGGGCCACCGCCGACGACCTCGACGATCTCTTCTCGATCTGTCTGCTGACCGGAGCATCGGGCGAGGACGCCACCGAGTTCTACGACGACCCCCGGCTGCCCGGGAACATCTACGCCGCTCCCTACATCGTCCTGCGCCTCGGGCTCGGTTTCGTGGCGGTCGACTCCGAGGGCGTCGTCGGCTACGTCGTCGGCACCCCGTTCACCCGCGCCTTCGAGAAGGAGTGCGAGGAGGACTGGTGGCCCGCGCTGCGGGTGGTCAACCCGGATCCCGGCCCCGACCACGACCGCACCGACTGGAACGCTCGGCTGCGCTCCCTGATCCATCGGCCGGTGCGTACGCCCGGTGAGCTGTTGAGCGAGTACCCGGCGCATCTGCACATCAACCTGCTCCCCCGCGCCCAGGGCCAAGGTGTGGGCAAGGAGCTGATCGGGATGATGCTCGGCGCCTTCCACGTCGCCGGCGTACGCGGTGCCCACCTCGGCGTCAGCACGGCCAACACCCGCGCGGTCGGCTTCTACCGGCGGGTGGGGTTCACGACGATCGCCGAGACCGAGGACACGCTGCTCCTCGGGGTCCAGTGGACCGGCGAGATGGAGGAGTGAGCTCTCATGGGACTCTGGGAGACGCGCGTGGTGCCCCACATCGTGGACCGCACCTGCGGTCTCCCGCAGCTCGAGCCGCTGCGCGAGCTGGCGTGTGACGGTCTCCGCGGTCAGGTCGTCGAGGTCGGCTTCGGCAGCGGTAGCAACATCGGCCTCTATCCGCCCGAGGTCACCGAGATCGTCGCCGTCGAGCCCTCCGATGTCGCCTGGGAGCTCTCCGCGACACGGCGTGCCGGCTCCTCGGTCCCGGTGAGCCGCGTCGGTCTCGACGGCGCCCGGCTCCCGCTCGCCGACGCCTCGGTCGACACGGGGCTGGTCACCTTCTCGCTGTGCACCATCCCCGACGTCGCGGGCGCGCTCGCGGAGCTGCGCCGCGTCCTGCGCCCGGGTGGCACCATCGGCTTCGCCGAGCACGGCCTCTCCCCCGACCCCGCGGTCGCCCGCTGGCAGCACCGCCTCGACGGCCTCCAGCAACGCCTCTTCGGCGGCTGCCACCTCACTCGCGACATCCCGGAACTCCTGGCCGACCAGGGATTTCAGGTCGAGCTCCTCCAGCAGGACTACCTCCCCGGCCCGGCCCTCTCCAAGCCGTGGGGATACGTGTCCGCAGGGCGCGCTTCGGCGTGATGCGACGCACATTCGCGTCACTTTGACGATACCCAGCCGCAGCCGTCAAGATTTCTACCAAGCGAATCTTCGCCGCAACTCGGGACCAGCGAACCCGGGCCACCGCATGCACGTTTGAGAAAGCCTTCGCACCCTCGTGACCGATCTCTGGTCCTACGCCTTGACCCTTCTCGGAGTCGCCGGAACGGCGCTCGTCGGCAGGAAGGTCTGGTGGGCGCAGCACTTCCTGCTCATCACCCAGATCCCCTGGACCGCCTTCGCCCTCGTGACAGGGCAGTTCGGCTTCCTGCTCGGTGTGGTCCTCAACTCCGCCATCTACGTGTCCAGCGCACGTGAGTGGCGGCAGCAGCGACCTCAGCGCACCCCGGCTCCCACCACCGCGCCCTGAGGCTCGCTCGGTCGGGCTGTCACCCCCGCATCAGCGCTTGCGCGTACGCAGCGCGTGGGCGACGTTGACGCCGACGATACCCACCCAGGAGATCACCAGGGCGCCGAGGTTGTCGGTGACACCGAGGGTGATGCTGATCGGGATGCCGGCGACGGCCGAGCCGGCGCCGAGCACGAACTGGAAGACCGAGGTGCGCGACTCGTTGCGCTCGGCGAGGGTGCGGGCGGCGGCGGTGGCCCCGACCCGCTCCTGGACGGTCTTCTCGATGCGATCGGCGAAGCCGGCGACCAGCTCGGCGTCGAAGGCGTCCCCCAGCTCATGGCGGGTCTCCAACCCCGCCTCGATGTCCTTGCGACCCATGTCGTCTGCCACGTCGTTCAACCTTAGGATCAGAAGCCGGGGCCGGCGTCCCCGAAGTTGTGCTGGATGTGGGTCCGCTCGGCCTGACCGTGTGCGGCCTGGACGCCGGGGTCGTCGTTCGGGTTGATCACGCCACCTGGCTCGGCTCGACCGGAGAGCACCCAGACCAGAGCCACGACGGCGACCACGACGACGAGTGCCGCTGCTCCGACCAGGATCAACAACCACGCTGCCACGCGTCACTCCGTCCACACCACGCGGGCGTTTCCCGCGGATAACCGAAGGCTATCGCCGCTGCCCCGGCCCGCGCAGCCGAAATGACCGCAGGCGTCAAGGTCGCAGGACCCGATGAGTTGAGTACCTGGACTCACGCGCCGCTCCCCCACGATCCGCTGCAATGGTCACATGGACACAGACGTACGACCCGTCGCGCCGAGACGGCTCGGCTGGCTGAACAACGAGATCGACCGCTGGGTGAGCGAGGGCCTCCTCACCGGGGACACCGCGGCGACGATCAAGAGGCAGTACGTCGCCTCCCGAGCCGGGTCGCTGACGCGGGTCGTCTCCTACCTCGGTGGCGCGTTCCTCGGCGTCGGGCTGGTGTGGCTCGTCGCGACCAACCTGGACGCACTGACCCCGCTGGTCCGGTTCGTCGGGATCGTCGTCATCTGGCTCGCCTTCACCGCCGCCGCGGAGACGATCCCGCTCCCCCGGCCCCTGCGCGGCGCGTTCCGCGGCATCGCTGCGATGAGCTTCGGCGGCGTCGTCTTCCAGGCCGCGCAGAGCCTCCAGGTGCCGGCGTACGAGCCTTCGCTGGTGGGGATCTGGGGACTCGGAGCGCTCGGCTACGCCTACGCGAGCAGTGGCCTGGCGCCGCTGGTCGTCGGCATCTCGACCACGATGATCTGGTTCGACTGGCAGGTGGTGGCGAGCAGCGAGAGCACGTTCGCCGGCGTCTTCGCGGTGCTGGTCGGCGGTGTGGTCGCGACCGCCATGGCCGCGCTGCACGACCGGGGCCAGGAGGCCTTCGCCCAGGTGTGGCGGCTGGCGGGCGGCGTACTCGTCCTGGGTGGCCTCTTCGTCGCCGCCGTCCCGCAGATCGGCGACCGCGACCTCGCGTGGAGCCCCACGCTCCTCGTGGCGCTGGTGATCGCGGGGCTCCTGGTCGCAGCCGCGGCAGTACGTACGGACGGGCTGTCGCGCTGGGAGGTGCTGGCCGCGGCGCTCATCGTGCCGGTCGGGCTCGCGCTGGTGGCCTGGGACCCGCAGGTCGACGACCTCGGCTCGGTCTCGGGCGAGGCGTGGCTGTCCGCCTTCGTCAGCATCGCGGTGTACGTCGTGGTCGCCGGTGCGGTCGCGGTCGACGGCTCGGTGCGCGACCAGACCCTGCTCGTCGTGCTCGCCACCGGCGCGCTGGTCGTCTTCACCACCATGCAGAGCTTCGCGGTATTCGCGCCGATCATGTCCGGCGCCACCCTCTTCCTGATGCTCGGCGTGCTCCTGCTCGCCACCGGCTTCGTCTTCGACCGCGCCCGGCGAGGCGTGGCCGCCAACCTCGGTGAGGTCCTCTCATGAACACTCGCACCCGCGTGGCACTCGTCAGCATCCTCAACCTCGCCCTCGTCGGCATCGCCGTCGCCGGCCAGCTCTCCGCACGCGCCATCGGCGAGGAGATCCGCCTCCGCGTCGAGCCGGTCGACCCGATCGACCCGTTCCGTGGCGCCTACGTCGACCTCTCCTATCCCGGCATCAGCACGCGTACGACGAAGGAGGACGGAGATGCGTACGTCTCGCTGGCACGACGCGGCCAGGTCTGGGAAGCCACCGGCGTCGACACCGACCGCCCCGCCGAGGGACCGTTTCTGAAGTGCCACGACGACGGCTGGCGGCTCAGCTGTGGCATCGAGAGCCTCTTCGTTCCTCAGGACCGGGCCCGGGAGATCGAGACCGAGGTCAACGGCGGCCACGCCGTCGCCGTGGTGAAGGTCGACTCGCGCGGCAACGCGGCTCTCGTCTCGGTCCAGGAGCGCTGACGGACGTCCACCGGGCGCATCAGTCGAGGCGACGGAACAGCGCGGCGAGGGCCTGCCCGCCGCCGATGCACATCGTGACGATGCCCAGCTCACCTCCCGTACGTCGCAGGTGCTTGACCACTCGCAACGACAGGATCGCGCCGGTCGCCCCGACCGGGTGGCCGAGCGCGATCGCCCCGCCGTAGGGGTTGGTGCGCTCCGGATCGAGCCCCACGTCTCGCGAGACCGCGACCGCCTGGGAGGCGAAGGCCTCGTTGAGCTCGACGATGTCGATGTCGGCAGGGGTCAGACCGGTGCGCTCGAAGAGACTGCGCAGGGCGGGCGTCGGGGCGTACCCCATCAGACCCGGCTCCATCGCCGCGGTCACCACCTGCTCGAGCGCGACCAGTCCGGTCGCGCCGCGGTCACGAGCGGCCGACTCGGTCGCGAGCACGACCGCGGCGGCGCCGTCGTTGATCCCGGAGGCGTTGCCGGCGGTGACCGTACCGCCCTGGGCGAAGGCCGGCCGCAGCGCGGCAAGCACCTCCAGCGTGGTCTGCGGCTTGGGGTGCTCGTCGGTGTCGACGACGGTGACGCCCCGACGCCCCGAGATCTCGACGGGGACGATCTCCTCGGCGAAGGCCGCCTTCGCAGCCTCCGCCGCACACCGCTGCTGGGATCGCAGCGCGAACTCGTCCTGCTCCGCACGGGAGACGCCGTACTTCTCGGCGACGGCTTCCGCGGTCACCCCCATGTGCACACCTCCGAACGGGTCGGTGAGCATCGCGACCGTGCCGTCGACCAGATCGCGGTCGCCGAGCCTGTAGCCGTTGCGGGCGCCGAAGTCGTAGAACGGCATCCGGGTCATCGACTCGTCGCCGCCGGCGACGGTGACCCGCAGGTCGTTCCAGCGCATCTCCTGGGCGGCCGACCAGATGGCCTGCAGCCCGCTGCCGCACAGCCGGTTGACGGTGAACGCGGGGACCGAGGTGGGCAGACCTGCCTCGATGGCGACCCTCCGGGCGTTGTACGCATCGGGTCCGACCTGGCCGATGCAGCCCATCACGACCTCCTCGATGTCGGCTGCGGCCACACCGGAGCGCTCGAGCGCCTCGGTGACCGCCGCCGCGCCGAGCCGGTGGGCCGGTACGTCCTTGAACTGGCCGCCGAAGCTGCCGATCGGGGTCCGGGCCCCGTCGAGCACGACGATGCGTTCCTTGGTCACTGTCTTCCTCCATCTGACCCGGTCAGAGCCGGGTCGTCGGCGCGGCCTCGAGGCGGTCGCGCAGGTCGGTCTTGCGGATCTTTCCGCTCGGTGTGCGTGGCATCTCGTCGATGACCTCGAGCCGCTCGGGCAGCTTCTGGGTGGTCAGGCCGAGGCCGCGTAGGTGGGCCGTGAGGGCCGCCAGGTCGAGGTCGGCGCCGGGCTCGAGCACGACCCAGGCGCAGACGCGCTCGCCGAGCACGGGGTCGGGCACGGGCGTGACCGCCACGTCGGCGACGCCGGGCACCTCGGCGACCAGGTCCTCGATCTCCCGTGCGCTGAACTTCTCGCCGCCGCGGTTGATGACGTCCTTGATCCGGCCCTGCACCGTCAGCCAGCCACCGGCGTCGAGGCGCACGAGGTCGCCCGTGCGGAACCAGCCGTCGGCGGTGAAGGCGTCGTTGCGCTCGGCGTCGACGTACCCCGAGCACAGCTGCGGCCCGCGCCACCAGGCCTCACCGACCGAGCCGGACGGCAGGTCCGTGCCGGTGCCGGGATCAACGACCCGCCCCTCGGTCGGGAAGAGCCAGTGCCCCTCGGTGCCCCAGCGCTGGAGCTCCGGGTCCCACGGCGAGCCACAGCTGGCGTTGGGGCACTCGGTGGCGCCGTACATCCGAACGACCGTGCCGAGCCGCTCACGAGCGCGGCGGGCGAGCGCCTCGGGTACGTCCGCGCCGCCGCACACGATCGTCCGGACGTGGTCCAGACGTACGCCGCGGTCCTCCGCGATCGCGGTGAGGGCGGCCAGGAACGGGGTGGCGAAGATGAAGAAGGTCGTCCGGTCGCGCTCGACCACATCGAACGCCTGCTGCGGGTCCCAGGCCTCCTGGAGGGTGACCGAGCAGCCGAAGGCGACCGGGAAGAGCACGCTCAGCGAGATGCCGGTGATGTGGCTGACCGGCGAGGGGTTGAAGAGGACGTCGTTCTCGTTGAGCCCGAACGCGCGCTGACAGATGTCGCCCGAGGCCGCGATCCCCTCGTGCGTGTGGATCGCGCCCTTCGGGTCGGCGGTGGTCCCCGAGGTGTAGATGACGAGCGCGACGTCGCCGTCCCGCCCGGCGCTCGCGAGCGCGGTCTCGACGTCCACCGGTCGGGTACGCAGCGCCTCCTCGAAGCGCTCGCCGCCTGCCCCGCCGCGTACCCACAGGACATGGTCGAGCCCGACGCCTTCACCGGTCAGGTCGGCGTAGAGGTCGCGGTAGGAGTATCCGCGGAACTCCTCGGCGGCGATCGCGAAGCGGGCACCGGTCTGACGAACGATGAAGCCGACCTCGCGCCGGCGCAGGATGCTCGTCATCGGCACCACGACACCGCCGGCCATCAGCACCCCGTGGAACGCCACGACCGCCTCGGTCCAGCTGGGCAGCTGGACGGCGACCGCCTCCCCGCGGCGCAGACCGCGCTCGCGCAACCAGCCGGCGAGCGCGGCGGCTCGGTCCCAGAGCTGGCCGAACGTCAGCCGGGTCGTCGAGTCGCGGACCGCGACCTTGTCACCGAAGCGGTCGGCGCAGCGCCGCAGGTCGTCGGTGACGCTGGCCGCGTGCCACATCCCGGAAGCGCGGTAGAAGCGTTCGATCTCGGGGGTGGGACGCCAGGTGGGCGCGATCGGGCGAGACATCCGGCCCTCAGATCCGGACCAGCGTCTTGCCGGTCGTACGTCCCGCCATCATGTCGGCGATCGCCCGCGGCGCCTGGGCGAGACCGTCGTAGACGCTCTCGCGGTAGTGCAGCCGGCCCTCGGCGAGCCAGCCACCGACCCGCTGCTGCATCTCGTCGAGCAGCCGCACGTGCGCGCTCCCCCGGAAGCCGCGGAGGGTCAGGTTCTTGGAGGTGGCGAGGAAGAGGTTGTCCGGACCGGCGGCTGCCCCTTCGTACTCCGAGATCGAGCCGCACAGGGCGATCCGGCCACGGTTGTTCATCGCCGCGAGGGCGGCCTCGAGGTGGCTGCCGCCGACGTTGTCGAAGCAGAGGTCGAGCCCCTCGGGCGCGGCATCGCGCAGCGACTCCACCAGCGGGCGGTCGCGCCAGCCGAAGGCGGCGTCCACGCCGATCTCGTCACGCAGCCAGGCGACCTTCTCCGCGGTGCCCGCGCTCGCGACGACCCGCAGGCCGGACAGCTTCGCGATCTGGCAGACCAGGCTCCCGACCGCCCCAGCGGCCGCCGACACCCAGATCGTCGAGGTGTCCTCGCCGGCATCGAGCGCGTCGATCACGTGCAGGCCGGCGTACGCCGTCAGGCCCATCGGGCCGAGGGGACCGAGGTAGGTCTGGGGCGAGAGCTGCTCGACGTCGAGGACCCGCAGGTCGGCGACCCCGTTCATCGCGACCTCGCCGGGATCGACGACCGCGTGGCTGCGCCAGCCGTAGGAGTGCCACACCGTCGCACCGACCGGGAAGCCCTCCGCACGGGACTCCTCGACGACTCCGACCGTGAAGATCCCGTCCATCGGCTCGCCCAGCGGGAAGGCCGGGAAGTAGCCCTCGGGTGCGTCGGCACGCAGCCGGAGCCGCATCCCCGGATCGACCGAGGTCCAGGTGTTGCGGACCAGCACCTGACCGGCCTCCGGATCGGGCAGGTCGACGCTCACGAGCTCGAAGTGCTCCGGACGCACATCACCGTCCGGGAGCGTGACCACGTGCACCTGAGTGCTCTTCACAGAACCTCCTCGATGGTTCGGCCGCCTGGACACGGCGCCTGAACCAAACTAACTTCAGTTCCGTGAACACCGCAATGGCTGCCTGGCAATGGACCGGGACCGGACGCCCTCTCACGCTCAACCAGGTGCCGGTCCCCACCCCCGCGGCCGACGAGGTCCTCATCCGGGTGCGCGCGGCCGGCATGTGCCACTCCGACGTGGGCGAGCTGGACGAGCCGTCGTGGGCGGCCACCATCACCCGCAACCCGATCACCCTCGGCCACGAGATCGCGGGCGAGATCGCGCAGGTCGGCGCGGCCGTCACGCAGTGGCAGGTCGGGGACCGGGTCGGCGTGCACCCTCTCGGCGAGACCGTCCCGGGCTACAGCCGCGACGGCGGGTACGCCGCCTACACCCTCGCTCCTGCCACCGACCTGGTCGCCATGCCCGACGGTCTTCGGTTCGACCTGGCCGCCGCCGGCACGGACGCAGGCATGACCTCCCACCACGCGGTCGCCGAGGTCGCCCGGGTCGGCGCCGGCGACCGCGTCGGCATCATCGGGCTCGGCGGCCTCGGTCAGTTCGGTGCCCGCATCGCCGCCCTGCTCGGCGCCGAGGTGTACGCCGCCGACACCAGCCCCGCCGCCGTGGCTCTCGGCGAGCAGCTCGGCCTCGCCGCCGTGCACCCGCGGGCGGAGGACCTGATCGGACTCGGCCTCGACGCGGTGATCGACTTCGCCGGCTTCGGCTCCACCACCTCGGCGGCGGTCGGCGCGATCCGCAAGGGCGGCACCATCGTCATGGTCGGCCTGGGCGCGGTCGAGACGACCCTGGTCACCGCCGACGTCATCCACCAGCGCGCCCACATCCACGGCTCCTCCGGCGGCACCCGCGAGGACATCGCCACGGTGTACGACTACCTCGCCCGTGGCGAGATCACCCCGACCGTCGAGCACCTCGACCACGACCGGGTCCCGGAGGGCATCGAGCGCCTCCGGGCCGGCCGGGTCACGGGCCGGCTCGTGGTCACCACCGACTGACCCCAGGTCACGCTGCCCGAGGCCGGGCCGAGGTCGCTGCACGCGCAGCGACCTCGGCCGCCTCAGGATGCCGCGACCAGCGGCCTGGCCGCAGCCTCGCCCCCGGCTGCCGCGTCCAACGGATAGACCTGCATGGTCTCGGGGCGCAGCCCGATGACCACCTTCGTACCCTCCTCAGCGCCACGCAGCCACGACCCGTGCAGCGCACTGCTCGCCCGGAGCCGGAACTCCTCCTGCCCTGCGGCAACGGTGACGTCGTACGTGCGTCCTCCGAACTCGGAGGCGAGCAGCTCGGCCTCGAGAGCGACGACGCCGGACGGCACCGACGCCACGTCGCGGTAGAGCTCGAGGTCGTCGGGCCACAGCCGGGCGACCACCGCGTCCGAGTCGGGCAGATCCCGCTCGAGCGTGATGTCGACACCCGCGTTCGTACGCCATCCCGCGGTCGTGCGGTGCAGCTCGAGCCGGTTGGACATGCCGATGAACTCGGCGACGTAGTCGGTCGCCGGGTCGGCGAAGACCCGCTGCGGCGTGTCGACCTGCTCCATCCTGCCGGCGCGCATGATGGCCAGCCGGTCACCGAGCGCGAACGCCTCGGACTGGTCGTGGGTCACGAAGACCGCCCCGAAGCCGAGGCTCTCGTGCAACCGGTGGATCTCGGTACGCACCGTGTCCCGCAGCCGCGCGTCGAGGTTGCTCAGCGGCTCGTCGAAGAGCACCAGGTCCGGACGCGAGACCAGGCCCCGGGCGACGGCGATGCGCTGCTGCTGCCCACCGCTGAGCTGGCTCGGGTAGCGATCGAGCAGGTGCTCGCAGTGCACCATCGCGGCTGCTTCCTCGACCCGCCCGCCGGCCAGCGCCTCGCGCATCTTGCGCACCTTCAGCGGGTAGGCGATGTTCTTGCGCACGGTCATGTTCGGCCACAGCGCGTACGACTGGAACACCATGCCGACGTCCCGCTTGTGCGCCGGCACGTTCACCCGCTGGCCGGAGTCGAAGACGTGACGCCCCTTGAAGTCGATGACACCGGACTCCGGGGTCTCCAGGCCGGCCAGACAGCGCAGGGTGGTCGTCTTGCCGCAGCCGCTCGGGCCCAGCAGGACCAGGAACTCGCCTTCCTCCATCTCGAGGTCGAGGTGGTCGACGACGACGTTCGATCCGTACGACTTGGTGAGTCCTTCGACTCGGAACTTGGCGGACATCGGCCATTCCTCCATGGACTTGCTTGATGGGATTACGACGGGGCGTACGACACGGGCGGCGGACGCCCGGGCCGCTCCCTCAGAGGTTGTCGAGCACGTTTCGGCCACCGACCAGCATCGCGATGGCGACACCGGCTCCGGTGACGGCGGACATCAGGATCGCCATCGCCCCGACCAGCGGGTACGAGCCGTTGGTCCACTGGTCGTAGAGGAGCGTGCCCATCACCTGGGTCGTCGCCGAGCGCACCATGATCGAGGCGGCGAACTCGTGGGTGAGCAGGATGAACATCAGGGCGACGGAGCTCAGCACGGCCGGCTTGAGCATGGGAAGCGTGACGGTGAGTGCGGTACGCACCGGGCCGGCGCCGCTCACCGCCGACGCCTCTTGATAGGTGTTGCCCATCGACACCAGCGCCGTGAGCTGCATCCGGGTCGCGAACGGGATCATCAGGACGACGTAGACGAGCACGATGATCGCCTTGGTGCCGTAGAGGATGAACGGCGGCTGGGTGTACGTCAGCAGGAAGCCGACGCCGAAGATCACGGCCGGTATCCCGAGCGGCAGCGCGGTGATCAGGTCACCGAGGAGGCGGACGAGCGGCAGGTCCCGCCGCCGCACCATCAGCTGGGCGACGCCGAGCCCGATCGGCACGCAGATCGCGACCGCGATCAGCGAGGTGACCACGCTCGTCACCACCGACTCGACGATGCCCGGGGTCTCGACCAGCGCGCGGTAGTTGTCCAGCGTGAACAGGCCCCACGACAGGTTGGCCGACCAGAACGGCGAGAGCGACACCAGGATCACCCCGATCAACGGCAGCACGAGCGCGACCAGCCCGTACGCCGCGACGACGACAGCCGCCCAGGCGGACCGGCCGTGCGTCGGCGCGAAGGACTTGCCGCCGTGGGTGACGAACCGCGCCTGGTTGCCGAGCAGGTAGCGCTGGGCGAAGATCACCAGCAGCCCGAAGATCACCAGGGGCGATCCCGCGGCCGCTGCCGCGGCGAAGTTGGTCGGCGACTCGCTCGTGCGCCGATACATCTCCGTGGTGAGCACGTTCACGCCCTCGTTCTGCCCGAGCAGCAGTGGCCCGGTGAACTGGCCGAGCCCGAGCAGCAGCGCGACACCAGCGCCGTACACCAGCGACGGGCGCAGCAGCGGCAGCACGACCTTGAAGAAGACCCCGATCGTGGAGGACCCGCTGATCGCCGCGGCCTCCAGGTGCTCCGAGCCGATGTTCTGCATCCCGGCGCTCACGAAGAGGTAGACGAACGAGGTCAGCCCGAAGCCGGTGATGATGATGATCCAGGTCGTGCTGTAGATGTTGACCGGACCGCTCTCGAGGTCCTGCCACCACGGCAGGTGCCGCAGCATGGCGTTGAGGTAGCCGGGGCCCGGCGAGAGCAGGAACGCCCAGCCGGCCACGTTGGCCACCGACGGCATCACGATCGGCAGCAGCGGGACGACCCGCAGGAAGCCGAGTCGCCGCGGGAGCCGGCTCGTCGCGAAGGCGAGGACGGTGCCGAGCACCATCGCGATGGCCAGCGAGACCACCGCGAGCAGGATGGTCGTACGGAGCGTCTCCCCGATGTCGTCGCGCCCGAACTGGGCCCGGTAGCCGCTCGCGCCGTCGGCGAACGCGAGCGACTGGAGCCGATAGAGCGGCACCACGACGAGATACCCGAGGATGAGGATCAAGGGCGCGTACGTCAGGCGCGCGCGCCAGGTGGCGGCGTCGCCGCGCAGACGAGGCAGTGTGCTGCTGACGATCGTGGTCATGAGGTCTTCCTCGAGGTCGGGGTCGGCGAAGGGGCGGTGATCAGCCCTGGAAGAGCGATTCCCACTGCTTCTGGTACTCGTTGACCGAGTCCTGGTCGAGCGTCTTCGGGTCGGGCAGCTCGATGTCCTGCGCCAGCAGGTCCGAGCCGGGGACGCCGGTCCCCTCGACGTCGGGCAGCACGGCCACGTAGTTGTGCGAGATGGCGGCCTGCCCCTCGGGCGTCACCATGAAGTCGGCGAGCACCTGGGCGGCGTTGGCGTGCGGCGCCGAGGCGAGCACCTGGCTGTACCACGGGACCCCGAACGGGTCCTTGGGGACCACGAAGTCGACCGGTGCGCCGCTCGCCTTCGTGTCGAGCATCGTCGTGGCCGCCATCGGGGAGCCCCAGATCTCACCGGAGGCGATCGCCTGGTCGATGGCCACGGCGCTCGGGTAGATGCGCGGCTTCTGCGCGGCGAGCTTCTCCACGAACCCACCGCCCCAGTCGGCGTCGATCCGGCGGTACATGTCCACGTACGTCGGGATGCCGGCCGGGTTGGTGATGCCCAGCTTCCCGCCCTTCGTGTCGGCGGCCAGGACGTCCTCGTAGGTGTGCAGGCCCTTCGGCAGCTTGCTGGTGTTCCACCCGTAGCCGAAGACGGTCGCGCTGGAGAGGAACCACTTGCCGTCCTTGATGCTCTCGGAGCGCTTGTAGTCGGCGTTGTCGAAGCTCGGGCCGACGACCTCGACGTTCCAGTTCTCCTTCGTGGCACGGTCCATGAAGCCCGCGTCGGTCGCCATCTGGACATCCGCGGTGCCCTGGCCGGTCTGGATCTCGGTCTCGACCTTGGGGACGATGTCGGCGTCGGTGCCGCGTACGTAGTTCAGCTTGATCCCGTACTTCGCCTCGAACGCCTTCTTCAGCAGCTCGAGGTTGTCGGGGGCATGCGTGGAGTAGAGGGTGACCGAGCCCTCGTCCTTGGCCGCCGCGACGATCTCGTCCCAGCTACCTGCGAGCTCGGTCTCGGTGGCAGCGCCACCGCAGGCCGTCAGGGTCGTCGCGAGCGCCACCGTGGCGGCGGCCAGCGCGAACAGTCGTCGTCTGATCATCTCTTCTCCCTTATGGCACAGCATCTTCTGGTTACTAAAGTGAAGTTGGTTCAGGTAGACTGTATGGCGCAGGTCACACGATGGCAAGGAAAAGTCTCATTGAATTCACTTGAGGATTCGCGGGACCGAGAGGACGAGGTGAAGGATGAAGCGGTACGCAGATCGGCGAGTGCTGGTGACCGGAGCGGGCGGCGGGCTGGGCAGTGAGATCTGCGCCCGGCTCAGCGCCGAGGGCGCGCGGGTCGCCGCAGCCGACCTGGCCGGGACCGATCTCGGTCCCCTCCTCGACTCCCTCACCGGCACCGGCCACCTCAGCCTCGAGCTGGATGTCGCTGACGAGGAGCAGTGGCGCGACGCCGCCTCGCAGCTCGAGGCCGCCTGGGGCGGACTCGACGTGCTGATCAACAACGCCGCGATCGGCAGCATCGCGACCGTCGAGGACGAGGAGCGCGACACCTGGGACCGGGTGGTCGCGGTCGACCAGACCGGGGTCTGGCTGGGGATGAAGCATGTCGGACCGCTGCTGGAGCGCAGCGGCGGCGGATCGATCGTCAACGTCGCCTCGATCCTGGGCAGCACCGGCGGCCTCGGCAACAGCATCGCCTACCACGCGGCGAAGGGAGCGGTGCGCACGATGACGAAGAACGCCGCCCTGCACTGGGCCACCCGGGGCGTACGCGTCAACTCGCTGCATCCGGGATTCATCGAGACCCCTCAGCTGATCGAGCGGTTCGGCGGCTCACCGCGCCACCAGGCGATGCTCGCCAACACTCCGATGGGCCGCCTCGGCACCCCGGCCGAGATCGCCGGCGCCGTCGCCTTCCTCGGCAGCGACGACGCCGGCTACATGACCGGCAGCGAGGTGTACGCCGACGGCGGCTGGACCGCTCGCTGACGACGCCTACCGGCTCAGAGCTCGGCGCCGAGCCGGTAGCCCTCCGCGATCGCGTGCGAGACCCGCCGCGGCGTGAGGCAGTCGCCGATCACGCTCACCTTATCGCCGGCGACCACACCCGGCAGCAGCACAGGGACCCGCGGCCGGTGCCAGACGGTGAGCACCGGCCCGAGATCCACCGGCTCACCACCGAAGACCGGCGCCAGCTGGAGCGACGCCGCCGGGTCCTCGGGTACGACGACCGTGCTCGCGACCCGCAGGTCGACCCCGGCGGCGCCGAGCCGGGTGAGCAGCGGACCAGCGCTCTCGGCCGGCACCCGGGAGGCGAGCGCTCCGAGGGCGGTCGCGAAGGTGACCTGCCAGCCCGCTCGCACCAGCGCTTCGGCCGCGCTGTACGCAGGCCAGAACCCGTCTCCTTCGTCGTAGACGAGCGCACGCCGGTCGCCGTCGTGCTCCAGCTCACCGGTGATCACGTCGTCGACGGTCGCGAACGGCCGGCCGGCCAGCTCCGCGGGCGGATCCGCCGGTCGCGATCCGGTCGCGACCACGACGTGATCGGCCATCCCGAGGATCTCCTGGAGGTCGTCGGCATCGATGCCGGCGGCGAGGTTCACGTCGACGCCGAGCCTCTTGAGCTCCCGCTCCTGGTAGTCGACGACGTCGATGAAGGTCGCCCGGTGCGGAGATGCGGCGGCCACCCGCGCCGTACCGCCGAACTGCGGCGACTGCTCGAAGAGGGTGACCCGGTGGCCGCGGCCGGCCGCGACCCGGGCCGTCTCCAGACCCGCCGGCCCTCCCCCGACGACGTAGATCTCCTTCGGGGCATCGACACGGACACCGACGTTGCGATGCCGCCCGCGGCCGATCTCGGCGTTGACCGCGCAGTGCAGGTGCGGATCGAAGGCGCGACAGTCCTGGTTGATGCCGAGGCAGCCGCGCACCTCGCTCACCCGGCCGGACTCGGACTTGGCCGGAAGATCGGGGTCGGCGATCAGGGCGCGGGCCATCCCGACCAGATCGGCACGCCCCGTCTTCACGATGTGGTCGGCGGTCGCCGCGTCCCGGATGCGCTGCCCGACGAGGGTCGGCAGACCGGTGGCCGCCTTCACGCGCGCCGCCGACGGCACCGCGATGGCGTCCGGGTTCGTCGAGTCCTTGACGTACTTGCCGCGAGTGCCGTGCGTGATGCTGAAGTAGTCGACTCCGGAGCCGGCCAGATCCTCGGCGATGCGTACGCAGTCGTCGATGTCCATCCCGCCGGGGATCTCCTCCTCGCCCGAGAGACGTACGCCGAGGACGAAGCCCTCGGGGATGACCGACCGCATCGCCTCGATGACGAGGTGCAGGAACCGCATCCGGTTCTCGAAGGAGCCGCCGAAGGCGTCCTCGCGCCGGTTGGTCAGCGGCGACATGAACTGCGCGGGCAGATACCCGTGAGCGGCGTGGATCTCGACCCCGTCGGCTCCGGCCTCGACCAGGTTCTGCGTCGACACCCGCCACCCTTCGACGATGTCGTGGATCTCGGCGACGGTGAGCTCATGAGGCGGATAGGCATCGCGGACCGTCTTGATCGGCGACGGCGCGACCGGCGGCGAGTCGGACTCGCCGCCGATGAACTCGCGTCCCAGATGACACAGCTGCCCGATGAACCTGGCGCCGTGGCGGTGGATGACGTCGGCCTTGGCCGCCGCGGCCGGGACGAACTCGTCGAGATAGGCCTCGACCAGCTTGCGCGAACGCAGCGTGGTCGTCGGATGGACGACCGTGGCGCCACCGATGATCATGCCGACGCCGCCGGCGGCGAGACGCTCGAAGTGCTCGGTGTCGCCATGGGTCGGCACGCCGTCGACGGCCATGCTCGTTCCGGCCGGGAGTGCGACCAGCCGGTTCTTCACCGACATCGAGCCGATGGTGAAGGGCGAGAAGAGGTGTGGGAAGTCGGTGCCCATGGGGGTCCTTTCAGCGGCGGTTCCGGGGTGGTTCTTCAGACGGTGAAGCGGCCGCCGTTGCTGAGCAGCACCGCCCCGACGACGTTCTTGGCGCCCGGAGAGGCGAGGTAGCAGATGTTGTCGGCGAGGTCGTCGGCCGAGGCGTACCCGATGGCACCGCTCGCCTCCATCGCCTTGCGGACAGCACCCGGCGTGCGCCCGGCCATCGGGGTGTCGACCGGGCCGGGGGCGACCGTGTTCACCCGGATCCCGTACGGGATGACCTCCTTGGCGACCGACTGCGACAAGGCGTGCAGGCCCGCCTTTGAGGCCGCGTAGTGTGGGTAGCCGACGAGCGTGTCGTACGCGGCCGAGGAGCCGACGGTCACGATCGCTCCCCCGCCACGCGGACGCATCGCCCGTACGGCCGCGCGGAGCACGTGGAAGGTGCCGTCGAGGTTGATCGACATGACCCGGCGCCAGCCGTCGTCGTCGAGATCGCTCAGCACGTCGACGGGCTCGCCCGACTCCTGGGCCGCGAGGATCCGCGCCTTGGCGGCGGGGTCGTCCACGCCGGCGGTGTGGACGACGACATCCAGCCGGTCGTCCGCCCCGGTGACGGCGGCGACGAGGTCGTCGACCGACTGCGGGTCGGCGACATCGACCAGATGAGCGCGGCCGCCCACGGACTCCGCGACCGCGGTGGCGTTGGCTCCGTCGATGTCAGCGATGTGCACCCGAGCACAGCCTTCCGCGGCGAGCCGCCTCGCCACCGCGGCACCGATGCCGGAGCCACCTCCGGTCACCAGGGCGACCTGCCCGTCGAATCGCGCGGCCTGCTGCCCGCTCATGCGCTCTCCTCAAACTGAAGTCGGTTGGATATGTAACCTCTATCACATCAATCCCCTGGACAACCCATAGTCCCTGAACTAAGTTCAAGTCATGTCCATCGAGACCTCTCCCACGCTGGTCCGCTACTACGCCGCCGTCGACGCGAGCGACTTCGATGCCGGCATGGCACTCGTGACACCCGACGTGGAGTTCGCGATCCTGCTGCCCAACCGCGCCGTCCGTGGGATCGGCCGTACGGACCTCGTCGCCTACCTGTCGGGCCGTGGCGATGTCGTACGCCGCCACGTACCGCAGCGCTCCTCGGTCGCCGGCAACGTGGAGTTCGTCTATGGCGCCGTCGTCGAGGACGAGGCGACCGTGACCGGCCACTTCCTCGCCGCGGCCCGGCTGGGCGACGACGGCCTGATCGCCGCGTACCAGGTCGCCTTCGACCCCGAGCTCGGCCTCCTGCCCGACTGATCCCGATCCACGAAGGAGACATCCCGCATGTCACAGACGATGAGTTCCAGCTCGACCCCGCTGCTGCACGACTGGTTCGAGATCATGGATTCGACCACCCCCGAGCGGGTCCTCGACATGATCACCGACGACTTCCAGCTCTCGATCCTCTTCTCCAAGGGCGCCGACCAGGCCGCGGAGTTCCAGGGCGACCGAGCCGGACTGGTCGCCTACCTGGCGCAGCGCGAGGTCAGCGTGCTCACCCACCATCTGCTGGCGGGCTCGCGGGTGGACGACTCCGAGCTGGCCCTCGGCGAGACGCGACGCGACGGCGCCTTCGAGGCGTCCTTCAACGCGAGCGCCCAGCTCGACCCGGCCAGCGGCCGCGTACGGCGGTTGCTGATCTGCCGTACCCCGCAGGTGCGGTTCACCGACTGAAGCGGTCGATCCCGTCCTCCTGGCCGACCGCGACATCGGCACGGTCGGCCAGGACGTCGAGGTGGGCGGCCGTCTCGCAGATCGCGATCATCCGGTTGAAGGCGTCGAGATCGGCGTACGGCACCTCGCGCCGGGTCCACGGAAGCCGCTCGGCGACCTCGGCCGCCGTCATCGCCCACCGATGGGCGTCGAGGACGGCGGCCACCTGACCGAACCGGTGCTCGTGGTGCGCGAGCAGGGCGCGGACCCGGTCGTGGACGCTGTCGGTCGGATACCCGTGGGCGGGGATCAGCCGGGCGTCGGCCCGGTCCAGGAGCAGCGCGAGCGACTCCAGGTAGTGCTTGAGCGGCAGGTCCCACTCACCGAGCTCGAAGCCGATCGACGGCGTGATCGTAGGGAGCACGTGATCGCCCGAGAAGAGCAGCCCACGCTCCTCGTCGTGGAAGACCAGATGACCCTTGGTGTGGCCCGGTGTGTGCACGGCCTCCACCTGCCAGCCGGCGATCGCGAGCGGGCCGGCGTCGAGCCAGCCGTCGGGGTCTGCCCAGTCGGCGACGTCGTACGGCTCGAGCTCGGTCTCCTTCTCGATCACCCGGCCGAGATCGTCAGCGCCCGATCGGCGGAGCTCGCGCAGCGAGCTGAGCGGGACGTTGTTGCCCAGCTCCTGGATCGCGACCAGACCGGGGCGTTCGAGCCGGCCGAGGTGGACGCGAGGGCCGTACCTCTCCCGTAGCCGTACGGCGAAGGTGTAGTGGTCGCGATGGATGTGGGTGACCAGTACGTCGCTGACCTCCCGCGGCGAGCGCCCGATCGCCCTCAGCGCCGACTCGAGCTCGTCCACCGCGGACGGCACCGCCCAGCCGCCGTCGACGAGGAGCAGCCCCTCGGCGGTCTCGACGGCGTACACGTTGACGGCACGCAGGCCGTCGTTGGGCATGGTCAGCGGGATCCGGTGGATGCCGTCGACGACCTGGTAGCAGCCGGGTGTGCCCCACCAGGCCTCGGAGGCGGGCATCAGCCGACCATCATCCGTTCCTCGCCCATGACGGCGATCCGGTGGCCACGCATGCGGCCCACGTGCTTGATCGCGGCGGCCCACTCCTCGCTCGCGAGCGCCCGGTCGAGGGCCTCCTTGCTGTCGAAGCTCAGGATCGAGACACCGTCCCAGCCCTCCGACCGCTCCTCGAGGGCGACCTGGACGTCGGTGTGCAGCCATCGGCGCAGACCGGGAAGCGGGTACGTCACCTCGGCGTGCTCGCCACGCCACCACTCGATGAACTGCTCGTGCGACCAGTCCTCGGGACGAGAGGCCATCAAGATGAGGTTGTACATGTCACTCCTGATCTGAATTCTGTTTGGGTTCTGCGGACAGAGGTCCGCGCGGACCGGGAACCGGATGGGTCAGGGGCCGACGAGCCGGAGGACGGCGTCGGAGATGAAATCGCGGGTCTCCTCGAGCGTCGTCGGTCCGCCGGTGCGGTACCAACGCCAGACACTCACCACGAGAGCGAGCACCGCGCGACTGGTCTGCTCGGGGTCGCGGTCGGCGAAGTCGCCCGACCCGATGCCACGCTCGATCAGGCCGGTCCAGTTCTCCTCGACCTTGCGGACGAGCTCGCGGGCGTGCTGCCGCTCGGCCTCCTCGCGCTCGGACAGTCGCGGGGTCGCCAGCAGGTCCATGTGGCTCTGCAGGATGCGCATCTGCAGCACCTCCTGGGGCGTCACGTCGAACGCCGCCCGGACCGCGGCACGCAGCTGGTCAACGGGCGCGTCCTCGACGGAGACGACCCTCTCGAAGCGGCTGGCGCTGCGCTCGAGCTCGGTGCTCATGATCGTCAGCAGGCAGTGCACCTTCGACTCGAAGTAGTGGTAGAGCGCTGTCTGCCCGATGCCGACCTTGTCGGCGACGGAGGCCCACTTGGTGAGCTCGAACCCGTGGTCACCGAAGCTCTCGACTGCAGCGCTGAGGATCAGCCCGCGCTTCGAACGGGGGCTCTCTGTCACGGTCGCCTGACGCGCCATGGCGAACCTTTCTCCTGGGATTCTCTTCGAGAATAGCCGACTTGAGGTCAATTCAGTGGGGCATCGACCGTACCAGTTCGGCGGCCAATCGCGTCGCATCCTTGCGCGCGAGCTTCCCCACGCGGTTCTGCGGCAGGTCCTCGACCACGAAGACGAACTCCGGCCACTGATGCTTCGGCGTGCCCCGTGACTCCAGGTGAGCGCGCACCGCCCCGAGGTCCAGGGACGGGTTCGGCGTGACGACCAGTGCGGCCGCACGCTCCCCGAGCACCGGGTCCGGCACCGGGACGACGCAGACCTGGACCACGTCGGGTACCGAGGCCACGACCGCTTCGACCTCGTTGATGTCGATGTTGCGGCCGCCACGGATGATGATCTGCTTCTCGCGGCCGACGATGTTGATCGTGCCGTCCTCGTTGACGCGGGCGAGGTCCCCGGTGAAGAAGAACCCGTCCTCGGTGAGCTCCGGCGGCACCGGAGCCCCGTCGCGGGCGTACCCGGTGAAGAGCGAGGGTCCCTTGACCTGGGCACGGCCCACCTCACCACCGGGAAGCGGCGCACCCTGGTCGTCGACGACGCGCACCTCGATGCCGGGGAACGGGCGACCGTCGCGGCCGAGGCGTACCTCGGCGGGGTCGGACGGGAGCGGGGTGGTGTGTCCGAGGCACTCCGACATCCCGAACACACGCAGGAACCTGGTGCCGAGCAGATCCTCGGCACGACCGAGCGCGCCGGCATCCATCGGACCACCGCCGACGGTCATCGCCGCCAGCGAGGAGAGGCCGCCGGCCGCACCGTCGACCATGGCGAACTGGAGCGCCATCGTGGGCACCAGCATCGTCCAGCGCACCTGCTCCTCGCGGATCAGGTCGAGCGCGTCCGCAGGGTTCCACTTGGGCAGGCAGACCATCGTGCCGCCGAGCATGGCGGGCAGGTAGAGACCGAAGCAGAGGGCCGCGACCGACGAGAGCGGTACGAAGGCACCGACCCGGTCGCCGGCCTGCAGCCCGACGGCGTCGATCGTCGCCCGGCCGGCGAAACGCAGGGCTTCCTCGGACTGGACGACGCACTTCGGCCGGCCGGTCGAACCCGAGGTCATCGCGACCGCGACGCCACCGTTCCATCGATCGGTCCCCCGTGTCCGCCCGGGAACGGCGCGTACGGCCCAGCCGTCGAGGTCGGCGGCCTCCCCGTCGAAGCCCTTGCGGGCGACGTCCCAGGTCGCAACGCAGCCGTCGGAGGCGACGACCACGTCGGGGCGTACGTCCTCGAGTGCGAGGTCGAACTCGTCGGCGGTCGCGTGGCTGCTGAACACGGCGACGAAGCCGCCGAGGTGACCGGTGGCCAGAACGGTGACCAGGGTGCGCCACGAGTTGTCGGCCTGGACGAGGATCGTGGGGGCACCCTCCACCAGGCCCGCGATGGTCGCGGCGAGCGCCTCTGCCGCGTGCCACACCTCGGCGGTGGTGTGCTCGCCGTCGGCGTCGATCACCACCACGCGGTCTGGTTCCGTGGCCACTCGACCGGCGAACTCCTCGGCCAACATCCGCATCAGATCATCTCCTGGGGTGCACTTGATTCATGGTTTGCCACCTGGTCCCGAGTCATGTGCGCGAGGTCATTGTGGCGGGGATCACCACGGCGCGGCCACGGATCTCGCCGGATCGGAGCCGGTCGTAGGCCTCGATCGCGCCGGTGAGCGGGAACGTCTCGGTGTGGGCGTGCAGCCGTCCGGCACGGGCGAGCTCGACGACAGCCGCCAGATCGGGCTTGGGTCCCCAGAAGGGCGCCGAGACCGACCAGCCCTGCGGGAAGCCGAGATCCTTGCCGACCGGCAGGACACCACCGGCGCCGCCGACGACCCGGACCGAGCCGCCGGGGGCGAGGAGCGAGACCGCGGCGGCCATGGTCGACTCGGCTGCGACGAAGTCGAAGACCGCGTCGAACCGGGTGGTCGGCGTCGCGGCCGTGCGGGCCGCCGCTTCCAGGTCGGGCAGCGTCTCGTGGGCGCCGAGCTCGGAGGCCAGCTCGCGGGCCGCCTGCTTCGGGTCGACCACGACGATCCTGGCCGCCGTCTGCGCGAGGAGCTGGACCGCGAAGTGGCCGAGGCCGCCTGCTCCGATGACGAGCGCACGAGACTCCGCGTCGAGCTCGGGCAGGAAGGGCTTGAGAGCGTGGTACGCCGTGAGCGCCGCATCGGTGAGCGGAGCCGCCTGCACGGGGTCGAGGCCGTCGGCCGGCACCAGATACCGGGTCGACGGAACCACCATGAACTCCGCCAGGCCGCCGTCGTACCCGAGACCGTTGCCGATCGCGGGCGGTCGCTCGAGGCAGTAGTTCTCCCGGCCGGCGCGGCACCGGCGGCAGGTGCCGCAGCCCCAGACGCCGTGGACGACCACGGCGCGGCCGATCCAGCCCGGGTCGGCGTCGTCACCGACGGCGACGACGGTGCCGGCGACCTCGTGCCCGAGCGTGAACGGGAGCGAGAACGGCAGCCGGCCGGGCGGCGACTCCTCGACGTGCAGGTCGGAGTGGCAGATCCCGGCGGCGGTCACCTGGAGGAGCACCCCGTCGGGGCCGGGCTCGGGGATCGGGACCTCGCGCAGGCGGGCGCGCTCGCCCCAGGCCTCGAAACGTACGGCGAGCATCGTGTCGGTCATTTCGCGGTCCATCCGCCGTCGACGACGAGGACCTGCCCCGTGACGTACGAGGCGGCGTCCGAGGCCAGGAAGAGGACGGCTCCGTCGACCTCGCCGTCGCGGCCACTGCGGTTGAGCATGGTGCCACGGCGTACCCAGGTCGCTGACTTGTCGTTGGTGAACAGCCCATCGGTCATCTCGGTATCGAACCATCCCGGCACCACCGCGTTGACCCGGATCCCGCGACGACCCCACTGACCGGCGAGCTCGCGGGTCATCCCGATCACCGCGGCCTTGGACGCGGCGTACCCGGCTCCGCCGATGGGAGCCGTGGAGCCGAGGCCGACGACGGAGGAGATGTTGATGATCGAGGAGGGGTGCTCGGGAGGCAGCGACCTGACGACCTCGGCGGAGAGGGCGAAGCCGGCGACGACGTTGAGCTGGAGCAGGCTCTCGAACTCCGGCACCGTCTCCGCCAGCGCGTCGGGGCCACCGGCTCGGCCCGCGTTGTTGACCAGGAGGTCGATCGACCCGTGGGCGGACGCGGCGGCGACGAGGGCCCTGCGGTCCTCGTCGTCGGTGACGTCGCAACGGACCGGGACCACGTTCGCCACCTCGGCCGCGAGCTGCTCCAGACGCTCGACCCGGCGCGCGGCCGCGAACACCGTGGCACCGGCGGCCGCGAGCGACCGCGCGAAGCCCTCCCCCAGCCCGGACGAGGCGCCGCTCACGATGGCGACGCGACCGCTCAGGTCAAAGGCGTGTGGCAGGTCCATGGTGTCCTTCCAGGGAGATCTGATGAGGGGTGGGTCAGTAGACGGCGGTACGGCCGCCGTCGACGGCGATGAGGGCGCCGGTGGTGTAGCCCGAGCGGTCGCCGGCGAGATGGACGACCATGCTCGCGACCTCCTCGGGCCTGCCGAGCCGGCCGGCCGGGAGGTTGCGGGTGACGAGGTCGAGGAACTCCTCGTCCCAGCCGGCGGCCATGTCGGTCTCGAACGCGCCGGGCAGCACGCAGTTGACCCGCACCTGCGGGGCGTACTCCTGGGCGAAGGCCTGGGTGAGCGCGTTGAGGCCGTTCTTGGCGGCGGCGTACATCGCCTCGGCCGGGCTCGGACGTACGGCACCGATGCTGGAGATGTTGATGATGGAGCCCGCTCCGCGCTCGCGCATGTGGGCGCCGGCGACGGCCATCAGCCGGAACGGACCCTTGAGGTTGATCTCCATCGTCTTCTCCAGGAGCGCCTCGGTGACCTCGAGCAACGACGGCGCGAGCGGCGCGATCCCGGCGTTGTTGACCAGGATGTCGAGGTGCCCGAGGCGTTCGACCACCGTCGCGACGGCCGGCTCGATCTCGTCCCAGTGGCCGACGTGCAGCGGCAGGGCGAGCGTCTCGACGCCGTACGTCGCGGCGATCTTCTCGGCGACCTCGCGGCAGGCGTCCTCCTTGCGGCTCGACACGACGACCGCGGCACCCTCGGCCGCGAGCGCCTGCGCGATCGCGAGACCGAGGCCACGGGTCGCACCGGTCACCAGGGCGACCTTGCCGGCCAGCTCCCCGCTCATGCGCCGGCCTCGTGCTTCTTCAGCTCCAGGCGGGCCATGGTGCGCAGGTGCACCTCGTTGGGGCCGTCGGCGATCTGGAGGGCACGGGTGATGGCGTAGAGGCGGCCGAGGACGGTGTCGTCGCTGACCCCGGCGGCCCCGTGGACCTGTACGGCGCGGTCGACGACCCGGTGCGCGGTCTCCATCGCGGCGACCTTGATCGCCGCCACGTCGGAGCGGGCGGACTTGTTGCCCTGGGTGTCCATCAGCCAGGCGGCGCGGAAGGTGAGCAGCCGGATCTGGTCGATCTCCATCCGGCTCCGCGCGATCCACTCGCGGACGACCCCGCGCTCGGCCAGCGGCTCCTTGAAGGCGACCCGGGAGAGCGCCCGCCGGCACATCAGGTCGAGCGCCCGCTCGGCGAAGCCGATGGCCCGCATCGCGTAGTGCATCCGGCCCGGACCGAGCCGTCCCTGGGCGATCTTGAAGCCGTCGCCCTCCTCGCCGAGCATGTTGGCCGCCGGCACCCGTACGTCGGTGAACTGCACCTCGCCGTGGCCGAGCCGGTCGCGGTAGCCGAACATCGGCAGGTCGCGCAGCACCTCGATGCCGGGGGCGTCGGCCGGCACCAGGATCATGCTCTGCTGCCGGTACGTCGGGCCGTCCGGATCCGACTTGCCCATGAAGATCACGAGCTTGCAGTCCGGGTCGAGGATGCCGGAGGTGTACCACTTGCGGCCGTTGAGGACGTACTCGTCCCCGTCGCGGGTGATCGTCGAGGTGATGTTGGTGGCGTCCGAGCTGGCCACCTCCGGCTCGGTCATCGCGAAGGCGGACCGGATCTCACAGGCGAGCAGCGGGTCGAGCCACTGCCGCTGCTGCTCCGGGGTGGCGTACATCGCCAGGATCTCCATGTTGCCGGTGTCCGGGGCGGAGCAGTTGATCGCCTCGTTGCCGATGATGGAGCGGCCGACGATCTCGGCCAGCGGGGCGTACTCCAGGTTGGTGAGCCCGGCGCCACGGTCGCCGTGGGTCATGAACAGGTTCCAGAGCCCGCGGTCGCGAGCGATCTTCTGCAGGTCGCGCATGATCTGCGGCTGCTCGTGGGGGTTGTCGTTCTCGGCGATCTGCGCGTCGTAGACCGGCTCGGCCGGGTAGACGTGCTCGCTCATGAACCGTTCGAGCTCGACCTTGAGCTCCTCGGTCCGCGGCGAGAGTGCGAAGTCCATGGTGATCCTCCTGGCGCGGCTCAGCCGAGCCGCTCGAGTCCGCTGCTGATGAGCCGGACGATGGTGTCGGGCAGGCGCTCCTGGTCGGGGTCGTGGTGCCTGCCCTCGCGGTGCCGGCGCAGGTTGTGGCCCATGATCGCGGCCATCTTGAAGCGGCCCAGGGCGTTGAACCAGGCCATCGCCTCGGGGGCGCGGCCGCCTGCTGCGTACGCCTCGAGCAGTGCCTCCTCGCTGGGCAGGCCAGGCACCTCGCGACCGACGCCGGGGAAGTTCGAGCCGTCGGCGAAGACGAGGAACCAGCCGAGCTCGACGCGGGGGTCGCCGAGGCTCCAGATCTCCCAGTCGATGATCGCGGCGGGCTCGTTGCCGACGCAGATGATGTTGCCGAGCCGGTAGTCACCGTGGACGAGCGTGACGTCCAGGGCATCTGGTACGCGGCGGGCGAGCCGCTCCTCGAGGTCGGCGGCACCCGGGACGAGCTCGGCCGGGACGGCGCCCATGGTCTTGGACCAGCGGGCGAGCTCCTCCTGCGGGGTCAGCGGATCTCCGCCGGCGGGCAGGCTCGCGAGCGGGACCCGGTGGAGGCGCGGCAGGATCTCCGCGGCACGCAGCATCCGGGCGGCGGCGACCTCGGGGGCGATCGCTGGGTCGTCGAGGGTCGGCTCGATCGACTCGCCGTGGATGAAGTCGACGGCGAACCAGGCCGGCTCGGTCTCGTCGACGGCGCGCACCGGTGGCACCGGTACGTCGGTCTCGGCCAGCGCGCTCATGATCCGCGCCTGCTTGAGCATGTCGTGGCGGCCGATGGACCGCTGACCGCGAGGGACGGCCTTGACCACGAGGTCGCGGCCCTCCCCCACCGGAAGCCGATAGGTGAGGCCGGAGTGGCCACCGGGGAGGACGGCAAGCTCGCCGATCCCGGTCAGCCCCGTCCGGTCCCACAGGACGTCGACGATGCGTGGGCCGAGCTCGAGCTCGTAGGGCTGCTCGGTCATGGGCGTGGCTCCCGGGGCAGGCCGAGCACCCGCTCGGCGATGATGTTGTGCTGGATCTCGTCGGTGCCGCCCGCGATCCGGTAGCCGGGAGCGCCCAGGACGTGCTCGGCCCACGCCCAGGTGCCCCATCGCTCGGAGCTCGCGCTGAGCTCGGCACCGAGCAGGGCACGTACGACCTCCGAGGTGCGCGCCATGGTGTCGGTGGCGAGGAGCTTGCCGACCGACGCCTCGGGGCCCGGGTCCTGACCCGAGACCACGGCCGCGGCGACGCGCATCCCGGTGAGCCGTTGCACGTAGCTGCGGGTGATCAGGTCGGCGACCTGGTCGCGCTCCAGCGCGTCGAGCGGTCGACCGAGGTTGCGGGCGAGCTCGACGGCCTGGTCGGCGTTCTCCAGACCGAGGGACCCGGAGTCGAGCCGCTCGGAGGCGAGCACGGTGAGGGCGACCTTCCAGCCCTGGCCCTCGGAGCCGAGCCGCAGGGCGTCGTCGAGGACGACGCCGTCGAGGTAGACCTCGTTGAACGAGGTGCCGCCCGTCATCTGCCGGATCGGGCGTACGGTCACGCCCTCGGCATCCATCGGCACGATGAAGACCGTGAGACCGGCGTGCTTGGCGGCCGCGGCATCGGTCCGGGTGACCGCGACCCCGTAGTCCGCGACCCGGGCACCCGATGTCCAGACCTTGTGCCCGTCGAGCCGCCACCGGCCGTCGTCCAGGCGGGTCGCCCTGGTGCGTACCGCCGCGAGGTCGGAGCCCGCCTCGGTCTCGGAGAAGAGCTGACAGGCGATCAGATCCGTGCGCAGCATGGCGCGCACGTAGGTCGCCCGCTGCTCCTCGGTCCCCCACTGCGCGATGGTCGGCGCGATCAGCTGCTGGGTGACCGGGAACATCTCGGTGCGCCGAGGCACGTCGTACTCACCCTCGAGGCGCCGGAAGGCGAGCAGGTACGCGACCGGCAGGTCACGGCCTCCGTACTCCGCCGACCAGGTGATCGCGCCGAACCCGGCGTCGAACTTGGCCTGCTCGTACGCCCGGATGCGATCGGTCTCGGCACGCTCCTGCTCGGCGGTCCAGTTCTCGAAGACCGCGACGGAGTCCGAACCCTCGCCCCAGGCGTGGGTGGTGCGTACGTCGGCGACGGAGGCAAGCCAGGAGCGGCCCGCGGCCAGGAACTCCTCCAGCCCGATCATGCTCACACCCCCAGGACGGTGCACGCGCTGATGCCGGGTGCGCCGTAGACGTGGGTGAAGCCGAGCTTCGGGCTGCCGGGGACCTGCCGGTCACCGGCCTCGCCGCGCAGCTGGGTGACGATCTCGTGCACCTGCCGCAGACCGGAGGCACCGATCGGCTCCCCGTTGGCGATGCAGCCGCCGTCGGTGTTGACCGGCAGCTGACCGCCGATCTCGGTGGCGCCGGAGGCGATGAGGTCCTCCTGCTCGCCGTCCTTGCAGAAGCCGCACTCGGCCAGATGCATCACCTCGGCCCCGCTCTCGGTGTCTTGGAGCTGCGCGACATCGATCTGGTCGGGGCTGACCCCTGCCATGGCGAACGCTGCCGCCGCCGCGTCCGCGCTCGCGCTCGAGGGACGACCGTGCCCCTGGACGGCGGGGCTGAAGACCTCGAAGGAGCCGAACCGCCGGGTGCGGGCGGCCACCGACAGCAGCTGTACGGGCCGTAGGCCCGCCTTCCGAGCAGCGGCCTCGCTGGCGACGATGATCGCCGCACCGCCCTCGCCCGGCGAGCAGAACATGAGCCGGGTCAGCGGGTCGTTGACCATGTCGGCGGAGAGGATCTCCTCCTCGCTGATCGGGTCGCGCCGCCAGGCGTTCGGGTTGAGGGAGCCGTTGCGATAGGCCTTGGCGGCGACCCGGCCGAGCGTGGCGTCGGTGATCCCGTACTCCCGCATGTAGCGGGCGATCTTGATGCCGAAGAACTGCGTGGTGACCATCAGCCCGGCCTCGCCGTAGCCGGGGTCGAGACCCCAGTCCTCCGGGCGCGGGTCGAAGGCGCCCCGCGGGTGCTTGTCGAAGCCGACCGCGAGAGCCACCTCGGCCTGTCCCGAGCGGATCGCGTTGACGGCGGAGACCAGGGCGCTGCCGCCGGTGGCGCAGCCGTTCTTGACGTTGGTGAACGGGATCCCGGTGAGGCCGAGGTCGGCGACGAGGGTGTCGGCGAGGCCGGCACCGTCGCTGCCACCGAAGGCGACCTGGATGTCCGGCCACTCGAGCTGGGCGTCGGCGAGCGCGGCATGGATCGCCGCCACCGCCATCTCCCGACCCGTCACCCCGTTCTGGCGACCGAACTTCGAGAGTCCGGCGCCGATGATGGAGACGTTCGACATCAGCTCTCCTCCGTCGCGGAGCCGGCGCCGGTCGCGGCGAACCGCGGCACCGGCGTGGTGGCGACCAGCTCGACCGGCGCCTGCTCGTCGAGGTCGGCGAAGTCCGCGCAGTCCAGGACCGCCTCGACCTTCACTCCTTCGGGCAGCTCGACGTAGCCGACCGCGAAGGGCCGGAAGCCGTCGGCCGGGGGAACGTACGGCGGCGACTTCGGCGCAAACCGCTGGATGGTGAAGCCCCACACCATGCCACGCCGTCCGAGGTCCACCGGCTCCATCGCCACCGCACCACAGCGTTGGCAGCCCCGCGCCTCCGGGAAGGCCACGTTGCCGCAACCGGCACACCGGCTCCCCTTGAGGGCAGGGGTCTGCACGTCCGTCACTTCGCTCTCCTCACCAGGATGACTCGTCGGTCGGGTCAGCTGCGGATCAGCGGCCGACCCACTTGGGCTCGCGCTTGCCGAGGAAGGCCTCCACACCCTCCTTGGCGTCCTCCGACTGGAGGGCGTTGCCGACGGCAAGGTGCTCCATGACCATGAGCGAGCGGACGTCCGCGTCGAGGCCCTGGTTGATCGCCATCTTGGTCAGCCGCATCGCGAACGGGCTCTTGTCGATGATCGGCGCGACGAAGTCCTCGACGAGCTGGTCGAGCTGCTCGGCCGGGGCCGAGTCGTTGATCAGGTCGAAGTCCTTGGCCTCCTGGCCGGAGAGGAGCTTGCCCGTGAGCATGAGCTCCTTGGTCTTGCGCAGACCGATCATGCGGGGCAGGCGGTAGATCGGGCCGGCGCCGCCGAAGAGGGCGCGACGGATGTGGAAGTCGCCGATCTTGGCGTCGTCCGCGGAGACCGCGAAGTCGCAGGAGATCATCAGCTCGAAACCGCCGGCGGTGACGTACCCCTCGAGGACGGCGACGGACGGCGTGTTCATCTGGTAGAGCCGGTCGCAGACCTGGGCGGAGAGCACCGCGACCTCCATGGCCATGGTGTTGCCGACGTAGTTCTCCAGGAGCTCGTCGAGGTCGAAGCCGGAGCAGAAGGTGTTGCCGCGGCCGCGGAGCACCAGCACCTTCAGCTCGGGGTCCTCGTCGACCTCCTTGATGATCTCGTCCAGGCGGTGGAGCAGCTCGACGGTGACCGCGTTCTTCTTGTGCGGACGGTTGAGCCAGACGCGGGCGACGCCGCCGTCCTTCTCGAGAACGACGTGGTCGGTGTTGACAACCATGGCCGGTGCCTTTCGGTCGGTGGCAATATGAAGTGGATTCACTTCAGTATGGGACGTCCGTCACTCTCCGTCAATCATTGAACTGAAGTTAGTTCGATTGGTACGGTCGCGAGAACATCATCACGAACCCGGGTGCACTGCCGGGCAGGACGAAAGGCGCTCATGGACCTCTCCCCCGACCTCCTGGTCATCGGCGGCGGCATGGCCGGACTCACCGCCGCCGCCCGCGCATCGCGTGACGGACAGCGCGTCACGGTCGTCGAGGTCTCCTCCGACGTGGGTGGCTCCGGACGGTTCGCCGGCTACATCTGGACCGCTCCGACGGATGCGGTGATGGACGAGCAGAATCCCGGCGGCGACGAGGCCCTCAAGCGGGCCCTCGTCGAGCGGTTCGACGCCGCGGTGGAATGGATCCGCAGCACCGGGGTCGAAGCCGGCCCCTCCCAGCGGATCCTCTCCTTCGGCCAGGGCCACGGCTTCGACACCAACCAGTACGTCGACACCTGCCGTCGCATCGTGACCGACTCAGGTGGCCAGGTGCTGCTCTCGACCGCGACCGAGGAGCTCCTCGTCGACCACGGTGCCGTTGCCGGTGCCCGCCTGCGGCTGCCCACGGACGAGGTCGTGGAGATCCGGGCACGAAACACGGTCCTCGCCACCGGTGGCTTCCAGGCCGACCCCGAGATGCGCGAGAAGCTGCTCGGCCCAGGTGCCGGCGCACTGCCCCTGCGGTCCAACCCGAACAGCAGGGGCGACGGACTGCGTCTGGCGACGGCCGTAGGGGCCGCGACGGGCCTCGAGCGCGCCGGCTTCTACGGCCACCTGGTGCCGAGCGGCGTACCGTTCAAGGACTCCGGCGACTTCGTCGACCTCTCGCTCTACTACAGCGAGCACGCGCTGCTCTTCAACCTCGACAAAGAGCGGTTCGTCGACGAGACGCTCGGCGACCACCTCACGACGGTCGCGCTCAGCGAGCAACCGGAGGCGCGCGGACTGCTCATCGCCGATGCGCGGGTGCGCCGCGACTGGATGGTGCCGGCGTACGTCGAGGGAGCGGTGAGCGTCGACAAGTTCGCGCTCGCCTCGAAGCGGGGCGGACGCACGGGCCTGGCGGAGTCGCTCGAAGAGCTGGAGTACCTGCCGGAGGAGTGGGGCTACGACGGGGCTGCCATCCGCTCGGCGATCGAGCGCTTCAACGCGGAGGTCGCCGCGGGGACCACGCCGGGCAGGAAGCTCGACGCCACACCGCTCGACGAGCCGCCGTACTACGTCGTCGAGACCACGCCCGCGATCACGTTCCCGTTCGTCGGGGTGCTGATCGACGAGCGGGCGCGGGTCCTGGCGGTCGACGGCGCTCCGATCCCCGGCCTCCTGGCGGCCGGGTCCGACACGGGCGGCCTGTGGAACCGGGCGTACGCCGGCGGTCTCGCCGCGGCGATCGTGTTCGGGCTGACCGCCGCTCGCACGCATCTGGAGGGCAGCTGACCTTCTGAGCCGAGCGGGGCGTGGGGGCACCCGCCACCACGCCCCCGGCCTCAGATCCCGGCGAGATCGGCGATACGGGTGCGATGCTCCCGGGCGCTGCCGAAGATGCCCTCGTCACCCAGGGCGCGCCGGACGTAGAAGTGGGCCGGATGCTCCCAGGTGAACCCGATGCCACCGTGCAGCTGCACGGCCTCGTGCACCGCACGGATCACGGCATCGGTGGCCACGGCCCCGGCAACCTCGGCTGCCAGGGCCGTATCCGGGTTCTCGTCGTAGAGCGCCGCGGCGTAGACGACGGCGGAGCGCGCACGCTGCAGGTCGACGAGCACGTCGGCGAGGCGATGCTTGATCGCCTGGAAGGAACCGATCGGCCGGCCGAACTGCTCGCGCTGGCCGACGTATTCGACCACGGCATCGAGCTGGTGGCGGATGATTCCGACGTGCTCGGCCGCGACGGCGACGGTGGCGGCCCGGCGTACGCGCGCCAGGACCTGCTCGGCCCGCTCGGGACCGACGACGCGGAGGACCTCTGCGCCGCTGAGCACGACGTCGGCCTGGCGACGGGTCGTGTCGAGGACCTCGATCCGGCGGGTCTCGACGCCGGGGTCGGTCCGGCGAACGACGAAGACTCCGTCCTCACCGCCGAAGACGACGAGGTCGCTGTCGGCACCGGCGACGACCCGGGCGAGAGTCCCGGTGGCCCTGCCGTCGGACACCCGGACCGCTGCGGAGAGCGCGACCGTGCCGACGAGGTCCCCCGCCGCGACGGCGGCCAGCAGCTCTCGGACCGCCTCGGTGTCGTCCGCGAGCGAGAGCGTCAGCGCGGTCAGCACCGACGACTCGAGGACGGGCTCGGGAAGCAGCGCCGCACCCGTCTCCTCCAGCACGACGGCGAGGTCGCGCAGGCCGAAGCCGGCTCCGCCGCGCTCCTCGGGGACGATCATCGAGCCGACGTCCAGCTCCTTGTTCAGCCTCAGCCACAGATCGGCCGACCACCCTCGCGCCGAGTCGGCGGCGTGACGTACGGCCTGATGGTCGGCGTCGCGATCGAGCAGATGGCGGACCACGTCGCGCAGCTGCTCGTGCTCCTCGATCGGCGCGACGATCGACGGGGCGGCTTCTGGCCAGACGGCCAGGCTCTGGGTCATGGGCTTCTCCTCGAACCGGGTATCCGCTAGTGTCATCACACTACTTGAATTCACTTCAATTACAAGAGTGTGCGCCCACACGAGCGACAGGAGGCGTGATGACCGAGATCGCAGCGGTGTCGGCGGCCGAGCTGGCAGGACTGGAACGACTCGCACCCGCACTGGTCGAGGCGACCGGCGAGCCCGGCTGGAGTGAGGTCCGGGCCGAGCTGATCAGCGGCGGCAAGTCGAACCTGACCTTCCTGCTCTCCTCCCCCGCCGGCGAGCTCGTGCTGCGCCGCCCACCGACCGGCGAGCTGCTGCCGAGCGCTCACGACATGCTCCGCGAGGCCCGCGTGCAGGCGGCGCTGGCGAGCTCGCCCGTGCCGGTGCCGCGGATCGTGATGGCCGACGCCGGCGAGCTCATCGGGATCCGTTGCTACGTGATGGAGCGGGTCCCCGGGCACATCGTCCGCGAGGCCCTCCCCACCGGGTACGCGGCGACCGCCGAGGAGCGGCAGCGACTCGGCTTCGCCTTCATCGACGCCCTCGCCGCGCTCCACTCCGTCGACCCGGGCGAGGTCGGCCTGGGAGACTACGGCCGCCCGGCCGGCTACGCCGAGCGCCAGGTACGCCGCTGGACCAGGCAGTGGGAGAGCTCGCGCACCCACGACGTGCCCGAGGTCGACGAGCTCGCCGGCCGTCTCTCCGGCCGCGTACCCGCCCAGCAGGCCACCTCGATCGTCCATGGCGACTACCGCATCGACAACTGCGTCCTCCACCTCGACGACCCTGGCACGATCAACGCGGTCCTCGACTGGGAGCTGTCCACGCTCGGCGACCCGCTCACCGACCTCGGCTATGCCTTGATGTTCTGGCGCCACCCGGGCGAACCGCCCATCTCCTCGCTGACGCCGACCGTCACCGACCAGCCCGGCTTCCCGACCCGCTCGCAGCTGCTGGAGCGCTATGCGCGTAGGACCGGGCTGACCCTGGACGACCTGGACTTCCACGTCGCGCTGGCCCACTTCAAGTTCGCCGTCATCGCCCAGGGCGTCGCCAACAGGTCCCGCGACGGAGCGATGGGCGGCCAGGACTTCGGCGACCTCGACGACGAGATCCTCGCGCTCGCCCGCGCCGGCCTCGACCTGATCTGACCCCAAGGAGCACCGAAATGGACTTCGCACCATCGGCCAAGGCCCAGGAGGCCTGCGAGAACATGTGGGACTTCATGCGCACGCATGTCTTCCCCGCCGAACCGGTCTGGCACGCCCACCTGCGCGAGCACGGCGAGCACACGCATCCGCCGGTCATGGAGGACCTGAAGCACGAGGCACGCAGACGCGGGCTGTGGAACCTCTTCCTTCCCCAGCACTCCGGCCTGACCAACGCCGACTACGCCTCGGTCGCCGAGATCTCGGGGTGGTCGCCCGTGATCGCGCCCGAGGCGATCAACTGCCAGGCGCCCGACACCGGCAACATGGAGACCCTCGAGCTGTTCGCCACCGACGAGCAGCGCAAGCGGTGGCTCGAACCACTCCTGGCCGGCGAGATCCGCTCGGCCTTCGCGATGACCGAGCCGGAGGTCGCCTCCTCCGACGCCACCAACATCACCACCCTCATCACCCGCGACGGCGACGACTACGTCATCAACGGCCGCAAGTGGTTCATCACCGGCGCCGCCGACGAGCGCTGCCAGATCTTCATCGTCATGGGGAAGACGGATCCCGACGCCGAGACCCACCGGCAGCAGTCGATGGTGCTCGTGCCTCGGGATGCACCGGGCCTCGAGATCGAACGACACCTGCCGATCTTCGGCTATCAGGATCAGCACGGACACTCGGAGATCGTCTTCCGCGACGTACGCGTCCCGGCCGCCAACCTCCTCGCCGAGGAGGGCGACGGGTTCCTCATCTCCCAGGCGAGGCTCGGGCCGGGGCGGATCCATCACGCGATGCGGGCCATCGGCATGGCTGAGCGCGCCCTCGCCCTCATGGTCGAGCGCGCGCGCAGCCGGGTCGCGTTCGGACAGCCGCTGTCCGACTACGCCAACGTGCAGGACCACATCGCGCAGTCACGCATCGAGATCGATCAGGCCCGGCTCCACGTCCTCGACGCGGCCTGGAAGATCGACACGTACGGCGCCAAGGCCGCCCGCAGCGAGATCAGCGCGATCAAGGTGTCGGCGCCGGCGATGGCGACCGCGGTCATCGACCGCGCGATCGAGGTCTTCGGCGGAGCCGGCGTCTCCGACGACACCCCGCTGGCGTACTTCTACGCCTGGGCGCGGGTGCTGCGCATCGTCGACGGCCCCGACGCCGTGCATCGTCGGACGGTCGCGCGGCTGGAGATGCGGAGGACCCGGCCGTACGTGGGCTGACCCGCCTCCGGCGGCCGGGTGTCGCAGCCCGGCCGCCAGGGGCAGCGTGTTCGGCTCGGGGTCAGAGCTTGCCGCCGCCGTCGACGTACAGCGTCTGACCGGTGATGTAGGACCCCTCGTCGCTCGCCAGGAAGGCGGCGGTGGCCGCGATGTCCTCCGGCATGCCGACCCGCCTGACCGGGTTGGCCTCGGCGTTGAGCCGTCGGAACTCGTCCGGCTCGAGGCCCAGGCGTGCCGCGGTCTGGTCGGTCATCTCGGTGGCGACGAACCCGGGAGCGATGGCGTTGACGTTGACGCCGTACGGCCCGAGCTCGATCGCCAGCGTGCGCGTGAAGCCCTGGATGCCCATCTTGGCGGCCGAGTAGTTGGCCTGGCCGCGGTTGCCGAGCGCGGAGGTCGAGGAGACGTTGACGATCTTCCCGTAGCGCTGCTCCACGAAGTGCTTCTGCGCTGCCTGCGACATCAGGAACGCGCCCTTGAGGTGCACGTCGACGACCTGGTCCCACTCGGCCTCCGACATCTTGAAGAGCAGGTTGTCGCGGGTGATGCCGGCGTTGTTCATCAGCACGTGCAGCCCACCGAGCTCGGTGACCACGCGTCCGACCGCCTCGTCGACGCTCGTCGACGCCGACACGTCCGTCCCGATGCCCAGGTGGCCGCTGCCGGGAAGCTGCGCGGCCGCGTCCTTGGCGGCCGTGTCATCGAGGTCGAGCACCGCGACCCGACCGCCCTCCTCCGCGAAACGCTGGGCGCACGCGTACCCGATCCCTCGGGCGGCCCCGGTCACGACGACCACGCGATCCTCGAATCGACCCATCTCTTTACTCCGTTCACTCGGTGGATGTTCACCACGACTGGCTGTCCGCGTCGTACGATACCTGAACCGAATTCAATCCAGGAGGAATCATGACGTTGACCCTCGACGGGATCGATGGCGTACGAGCCGCCGTCGGCACCGACCTCGACCCCGGGCCCTGGTTCGAGATCGACCAGGCCCGCATCACGTCCTTCGCCGACGTGACCGAGGACTGGCAGTGGATCCACGTCGACACCGAACGGGCCGCCGGCAGCGACCTCGGCAGCACGATCGCGCACGGCTACCTGACGCTGTCGCTGATCCCGCGCCTGAGCAACGACGTGTTCACGTTCGCCAACATCGGCCGCGCCCTCAACTACGGGCTGGACAAGGTCCGGTTCCTCTCCCCCGTCCGCCCCGGCGACCGCGTACGAGCCCGCGCGGCGATGATCTCGGCCGAGGACTCCGGCCCCGGCGTCCTCGCCCGGGTGCGCTACACGATCGAGATCGAGGACCAGGAGCGACCGGCATGCGTCGTCGAGGCGCTGATGCTGGTTCTCCCGCCTGCGGAGTGAGGCCGACGATCGGCGCGCCTTCCAACCCACAGACGCGAATCGGCCTGCCACCGCGTTTCCGCAGGTGGCAGGCCGATCTCGGTGGTGCAGTGGGTTACAGGTACTGCCCCGTGTTGGAGACCTGCTCGATCGAACGGCCGGGCTCGGTGCCCTGCTTGCCGGTGATGAGCGTGCGGATGAAGACGATCCGCTCGCCCTTCTTGCCGGAGATGCGGGCCCAGTCGTCGGGGTTGGTGGTGTTGGGGAGGTCCTCGTTCTCCTTGAACTCGTCCACGCAGGCCTGGAGCAGGTGCTGCACCCGCAGGCCCTTCTGGGCGGCGTCCTCACCGGAGTCCAGGAAGGACTTGATGGCCATCTTCTTGGCCCGGTCGACGATGTTCTGGATCATCGCGCCGGAGTTGAAGTCCTTGAAGTAGAGGATCTCCTTGTCACCGTTGGCGTAGGTGACCTCCAGGAAGCGGTTCTCCTCGGACTCGGTGTACATCCGCTCCACGGTGGTGCGGATGAGCTCGTCGATGGTGGCCTGCTTGTCGCCGTTGAACTCGCCCACATCGGTCGGGTGCAGCGGCAGCTCGGGGACCAGGTACTTCGAGAAGATGTCGCGAGCACCCTCGGCATCGGGACGCTCGATCTTGATCTTCACGTCCAGACGGCCCGGGCGCAGGATCGCCGGGTCGATCATGTCCTCACGGTTGGAGGCACCGATGACCAGCACGTTCTCCAGCGCCTCGACACCGTCGATCTCGGAGAGCAGCTGCGGGACGATGGTGTTCTCCACGTCGGAGGAGACACCGGTGCCACGCGTACGGAACAGCGAGTCCATCTCGTCGAAGAAGACGATCACCGGGGTGCCGGCCGCGGCCTTCTCACGAGCCCGCTGGAAGACCAGGCGGATGTGGCGCTCGGTCTCACCGACGTACTTGTTGAGGAGCTCGGGGCCCTTGATGTTGAGGAAGTAGGACTTGCCGTCCGCTCCCGTCTTCGCGGCGACCTTCTTCGCCAACGAGTTGGCGACGGCCTTCGCGATCAGGGTCTTGCCACATCCCGGAGGGCCGTAGAGCAGCACGCCCTTCGGCGGCTTGAGCTGGTGCTCGATGAAGAGCTCCGGGTAGAGGTAGGGCAGCTCGACCGCGTCCTGGATCTGCTCGATCTGGCCGCTGAGGCCACCGATCGACTCGTAGGAGATGTCGGGCACCTCCTCCAGGACGAGCTCCTCGACCTCGGACTTGGGCACCTTCTCGTAGACATAACCCGAGCGTGGTTCGAGGAGCAGGGAGTCACCGGCGCGGATGGCGTCGTTGAGGAGCGGCTCGGCGAGCCGCACGACGCGCTCCTCGTCGGCGTTGGCGATCACCAGGGCGCGCTCACCGTCGGCGAGCAGCTCCTTGAACATCACCACCTCGCCGACCTTCTCGAACTCCATCGCGGCCACGACGTTCAGCGCCTCGTTGAGCATGACCTCCTGGCCATAGCGCAGCTCGTCGAGGTCGACGTTGGGCGATGCGGTCACCCGGAGCTTGCGCCCACCGGTGAAGACATCGATCGAGTCGTCCTCGTTGCGCTCGATGAAGGTGCCGAAGCCTGCTGGCGGCTGTGCCAGCCGGTCGACCTCCTCCTTGAGCTTGATGATCTGGTCTCGGGCATCCCGAAGCGTCACGGTGAGTCGCTCGTTCTGCGACGTCACGGCGGCCAGGGAGCGCTGCGCGTCAGCGAGCCGCGCCTCCAGGCCACGCGAAGATCCGGGCATCTCGGTCAGTCTGTGCCGCAGGTCGGTCACCTCAGCTTCGAGGAAACGGACATGACTCTCGAGCTCCTCGGGGCTGCGCCCCTCGGAATGGAATCCATCGGATGTCGACATCAGCACACCTCCTCTACTTCTTCGACCCTACAAGGCGGAGGGGTAGGAGAGGAGAAGGATTTACCGGTGTTGGACACTATTCGGTCGACTTCGACCGGTTCGTGTCGACCTGTGGCACGTCGGAAACATGGACTGTCACCGACCGGACTCAGTCCAGCTCGGCGACGTCCTCCGGCGCGGCGCCGGGAACGGCGTCCGCGACGGGCTCGGGAGCAGGCATGTCGGCCGGGCGCGGGCCCGTGTAGTCAGGTCCGTACGCCCCGGGGGCAGGTCGCCGCGTCTTGCGAGGCGCACGCTCGCCCGGTGCCAGCTTCCTGGCCGTCACCAGGAAGGCGGTGTGGCCGATCATCTTGTGACCCGGCCGGACCGCGAGACCCTCGACGTGCCAGTCGCGCACCAGCGACTCCCACGCCTGCGGCTCGGTGAAGCCGCCGTGGGCACGGACCGTCTCGACGAAGCGGGACAGCTGGGTGGTGGTCGCGACGTAGGCGCAGACCATGCCGCCGGGGTAGAGCGACTCGGCGGCCGCGTCGATGCACTCCCACGGGGCGAGCATGTCGAGGATCAGCCGGTCGCAGCGGATCTGCTGGCGCGGGAGCTCCTCCTGGAGGTCGCCGAGGTTGAGCGACCAGTTGGGGTGGGACTCCCCTGCCGGGGTGCCGAAGAACTGGTCGACGTTCTTGCGGGCGACCTCGGCGAACTCCTCGCGGCGCTCGAAGGACGTCACCTTGCCGAACGGACCGACCGCGCGCAGCAGCGAGCAGGTCAGGGCACCGGAGCCGACCCCGGCCTCCACGACGGAGGCACCCGGGAAGATGTCGGCCATGGCGACGATCTGGGCGGCGTCCTTGGGGTAGACCACGGCCGCGCCACGGGGCATGGAGACGACGAACTCCGAGAGGAGCGGGCGGAAGACCAGGTACTCGCCTCCGGTGGAGGCGGTGACCGTGAAGCCCTCCTCGCGGCCGATCAGCTCGTCGTGGTCGATGTGGCCCTTGTTGGAGAAGAAGCGCTTGCCCGCGACGAGCTCGAAGTTGTGGCGGCGACCCTTGGTGTCGGTCAGCCGCACCCACTCGCCCTCGCGGAGCGGCCCGCGGTGCACACCTGCTCGGGCCTCGGCCGGAATGTCTGGAATATCAGCGCTTGACACCCGCCGAGGCTACCCGTTTTCCCGCCGAACCCGGCAAACCGCGATCTCTTATGCTCCCGCGCGGAACGCCGCGTCGACGTCGGAGGTGACCAGGACGCCGTAGATCGAGCCGTCGGGCTCGACCAGGAGGTATTCGGGCGCCGGCGTCTTCGAGATCGCCTGGATCAGGGCCTCCCCGTCGATGTCGGCCGGGAGGGTGAGACCGTCCTCGAGCCGTCGGGTCACCGTCGAGGTGGCCATCCACGGGCGGCGGTCCTCGGGAGTGGCCAGCAGGGCGCCCTCGTGCACCAGACCGATCGGCTCACCTCCGCTCGTCACGGTGACGATGCTGCCGGCCTCGGCCTCCTGGGCGCGGCGTACGGCCTCGGCCAGGGGGAGGTCGGCGGGCACCGCCAGGGTGCGGCGGGCGAGGTCGCGGGCGACGAGGAGCGGGAGGCGGAGGCGTACCTTCGCCGACATGATCGCCGCGGAGGCGCCGCTCCAGAGGAACACGCCGATGATGACGGCGAGGATGTAGTCGGTGAGGTCCGGCTGCACGCGGAGGATCTGACCCTGGGTGAAGGGCCACAGCAGCACGAGGACCGCGAGCACGCGGCCCGCCCAGCCGGCGACGATGCTGCCGCGGTTGACGTTGCCGGTCCCGGCCCAGACGCCGGCCTTCAGCAACCGGCCGCCGTCGAGGGGCAGGCCGGGGACGAGATTGAGTACGCCGACGAAGAGGTTCGTGACGCACAGACCCATGACGAGCAGCCCGATGAGCCCGTCGGGGGTGAAGAAGGAGACGCCGTAGGCGGCCATACCGACGCCGAGGGAGACCAGTGGCCCGACCACGGCGATCCAGAACTCGTCGCGAGGCCGCTTCGCCTCCTTCTCCACCGAGGTCGCCCCGCCGAGGAAGTGCAGCATGATCACGCCCACCGGATAGCCCAGCCGCTTGGCGACGATGGCGTGCGCCGCCTCGTGCAGCAGCACCGCTGCGTAGAGCACGATCGCGAACGCGAAGCCGGCGACGTACGTCAACCAGCCCAGTCCTGGCTCGACGGCCTCGATCCGGGGCGCCATCAGCCAGGCGATCAGCGCCGCGATCAGGAACCAGGACGGCGTGACCAGGACGTCGCTGCCGGCGATGGAGCCGACCTTGATCGTGCCCGGGGCTCGCGAGCCGGGCTCCGCCTCTTCGACCGGCTTGTCGCCGCCGGGGCGTGGGTCAGGGTCTGCCACATTCCGAGCGTACTTGAGCGGCGGTGGCCAGGAGGTGTCGACCCGGTTGTCGGTGCTTGCGAATAGTGTCGACTTCCATGAGCACCTCACCAGCCGACGCGCGGTCGACCCCGGTCGACGGCATCAACGTGCTGGGGTCGCTCTCGCCGAGCCGCGCGAGCGACTTCACCTCGTGCCCGCTGCTCTACCGGTTCCGCACCATCGACCAGCTCCCGGAGCCGCCCTCGGAGGCGGCCGCGCGCGGCACCGTGGTGCACAAGGTGCTCGAGGATCTCTTCGACCTGCCCGCCACCGAACGCACGCCCCGGCAGGCGAGGTCGATGGTGGAGCAGGCGTGGGAGGACGTACGCAGCCTCGACCCGGCCCTGGCGACGCTGTTCACCGCGGCGGCCGATGAGGCGGAGGTCGCCTGGCTGGAGTCGTGCCGCCAGGTGCTGCGCCGCTACTTCGACCTGGAGGACCCGCGGCGTCTGGAGCCGGCCGAGCGCGAGCACTACGTCGAGGCCCTGCTCGACTCCAAACTGCTGCTGCGAGGCTTCATCGACCGGGTCGACATCGCCGCCGACGGCCGGATCCGCGTGGTCGACTACAAGACCTCGAGGATCCCCAGCGAGGCCTACGAGGCGAAGGCGCTGTTCCAGCTCAGGTTCTACGCCCTGGTGATCTGGCGCACCCGCGGCGTGGTGCCGGCCATGCTCCAGCTGATCTACCTCGGCTCCGGCGACATCCTGCGCTACGTGCCGGACGAGGCCGACCTGCTCGCGACCGAGCGCAAGGCCGAGGCGATCTGGCGGGCGATCCGCACCGCCCAGGAGACCGGGGAGTGGCTGCCCAACCCGGGGAAGCTGTGCGGCTGGTGCGCCCACAAGCCGCTGTGCCCCGCCTTCGGGGGCACTCCTCCCCCGCTCCCGCCCACTCCAGGCCCCGTCACGGCGGGCGACGACCTCGATCTCGACTAGACCCTAGGCGCGTCTACCAGGATCGGCAGGTTACGAGAGTTATCGTCGCGACGACTGTGACGGATGCGCTTGGCTGAGGGAGGTGCGGCTGCCCGTGAGCTCGACAGGCTCGCCCACCGGGAGCGCGACCTCGTCTCGGCAACGTCTCGACATCCAGGGACTGCGCGCGATCGCGGTGCTCGCGGTCGTCGCGCTGCACGTCGGCTTCGGATCCTTGACCGGCGGCTTCGTCGGCGTCGACGTCTTCTTCGCGATCTCGGGCTTCCTGATCACCCAGCAGCTGATGCGGCAGGTGCGCACCGAGGGCCGGGTCAGCCTGCTCGGCTTCTACGCGCGCCGGGCTCGGCGGATCCTGCCCGCGGCGACCGTGGTCCTGCTGGCGACGGTGGTCTACGCCGCGTTCTTCCTCGGCTTCGTACGCACCCGAGAGATCGCCCTCGACGCGCTGTGGTCGGCGGCCTTCGCCGCCAACTTCCGGTTCGCCGCGCTGGAGACCGACTACTTCTCGGCAGCGCTGCCGCCGTCACCGCTGCAGCACTTCTGGTCGCTCGCCGTCGAGGAGCAGTTCTACCTGGTCTGGCCGCTGGTGATCCTGGGGTGCCTGTGGGTGCTGAAGAGGCGCAGCGTGCACGCCGAGCCCGACCCCCGCGGCCGCCGGCGCGTGCTGGTCATCGCGCTCGGCGTCGTCATCGTGGCATCGCTGCTCGCCTCGGCGGTGCTGACCCGGACCAGCCCGGAGGCGGCGTACTTCTCGCCCTTCACCCGCGCCTGGGAGCTCGGCCTGGGCGCGATCGCGGCGATCGCGTTCCGTGACGACGGGCCGCAGGACGCGACCGCACGCTGGCGCGCGCAGGTGCTCTCGGCGTTCGGGATGTTCTTCATCGTGTGCGCCTGCCTGCAGTTCAACGACGCGACCCCGTTCCCGGGCACACCGGCGCTCGTGCCGGTCCTCGGCAGCGTCTTCATCATCGTGGCCGGCACGCTCTGGCACGGCCCGACCGTGGTCGGCAGGCTGCTGTCGGTGCCGCCGCTGCAGGTGATCGGCAACTGGTCCTACTCGCTCTACCTGTGGCACTTCCCGGTGCTGGTTCTCGCCGAGCTGCAGCTGGGCCGTGAGCTGCACTGGTGGGAGCAGATCCTCCTGGTGGCGCTGGCGTTCGTCCTGGCGGGCCTCTCCTACCGCTTCGTCGAGGAGCCGTTCCGGCGCGGTGTCCTGTGGCGCCGCCCCGTGCTGAGGCGGGCCGGCTCGTTGGGTCCGGTCGCGCTCTACCCGCTGAGCATCACCCTGGTCGCGTTGACCTGCTTCGGGGCCAACTCCTACGCCACCGGGGCCGCCCGGGACGGCTACCAGCCGGCCATCACGCTCGCCGAGGCCGACTCCTCCGGCTCCGCCGAGGAGCCCAAGGACTCCAAGCAGCCCGATCGGCCGGCATCGAGCGCCGCACCGCCCGCGGCCAAGGCGCAGGAGCCCGACCCGCTCCCGGACCTCGTGAAGGCCTCGGTGCTCGCGGCCCGCAAGAACCAGCCCATCCCCACCAACCTCGAGCCGGGGCTGACGAACCTCTCCGACGACGTCGAGACGGTCGGTGCGTGCAACTACTACGCGACCAACGTACGCAAGCTGTGCCCGCGCGGCGACGTCGATGCCGAGAAGACGATGGTGATCATCGGCGACTCCCACGCCCGCCACTGGACGCCCGCGGTCGAGGAGATCGCCGAGCGCTCCGGCTACCGCGCCTACGTCCTGGCGATGCCGCAGTGCACCGTCTCGCTGGTCACGCCCGACAAGATCGACAGCACCGACCCGATGACCTCGTGCGACGACTTCCACGACTTCATGCTCTCCTCGGTCAAGAAGCTCCGTCCCGACCTGCTGCTGATCTCCTCACGCCCGATCAGCGCCGCCTACCACGACTCATCCGGCCGGCACACCGACCGTGAGGAAGTACGCCGCGCCGTCTACCGCGGCTACGAGCGGCTGCTGGCCCAGGTGAAGCCCGTCGCCAAGCGCACCGTGTGGCTGCGCGACGTACCGGCGCTCGAGTTCGACCCGGCCACCTGCCTGAGCAGCAACAAGACTCTCTCGCCCTGCACCTACAAGCCGCTCGAGAGCCAGCAGGACGGCGCCGACCTGCAGATGCAGGCTGCCAAGGCCGCTCGCGTCGAGACCGTCGACCTCGACGACATGTTCTGCGACAGCGTCGGCATCTGCACCACGGTCGTCGGCGACACGATCACCCACCGCGACGGGCATCACCTCACCGCGACCTACTCCGAGGAGCTCGCCCGCACGCTGGGCGAACGGCTCGAGGTCTGGTGAGGGTCACTCCTCGTCGGGAGGCGTCTCGGCCCCGTCGCGCTCGTCGCGGTCGGCCCATTCGAGCAACGGCTCGATCGAGAACGGGTGGTCGTCGATGTCGGCGTGCAGGTCGCCGATCTCTGCGAACCGCGCCGGCACCGTACGCATCGTGAAGTCGCGCGGGTCGACGTCCTTGGTCTCCTCCCAGGTGATCGGGGTGGAGACCCGGCCGTCGGCGACGCCGCGGATCGAGTAGGCGCACGCGATCGTGTGGTCGCGGGTGTTCTGGTTGAAGTCGACGAACAGCTGCGCCGGGTCGCGATCCTTGCGCCACCAGGCGGTGGTGACCAGCTTCGGTGCCCGGCGCTCGACCTCGCGGGCGAAGGCGTGCGCGGCGCGGCGTACGTCCTGAAAGCCGTGCTCCGCGGGGATCCGCACGTACACGTGCATCCCGGAGCCGCCGCTCGTCTTCGGGTAGCCCACCGCGCCGAGCTCGTCGAGCAGCTCGCGGACGACGCCGGCCACGGTCTGCACCGTCGAGAACGGGCACTCGGGACCGGGGTCGAGGTCGATGCGCCACTCGTCGGGCTTCTCGGTGTCCTCGCGGCGGCTGTTCCAGGGGTGGAACTCGACGGTCGACATCTGGACCGCCCAGATCACCGCGCCGAGCTCGGTCACGCACAGCTCGTCGGCCGTGCGGCCCCAGCGCGGGAAGTAGAGGCGTACGGTCTCGATCCAGTCGGGCGCCCCCTGCGGCAGCCGCTTCTGGTGCACCTTCGGCCCCGCCAGGCCCTTGGGGAACCTGTGGAGCATGCACGGCCGCTCCCACAGCGCGTTGACGATCCCGGGGCCGACGGCGAGGTAGTACTGCGCCACGTCGAGCTTCGTCGCGCCTGTCTCGGGGAAGTAGACCCGATCCGGGTTGGAGATCCTGACGACGCGGTTGTCGACCTCTATCTCCACCGACGGCGATGCCTTGGTCATGGTCGCCAGCGTAGGCCACGGATCCGTCGAGGACGGGCGACATGGACGATCGGCTGCCCCTCCTATATTCAGGGCATGGACTTCGACCGGCCTCCCGTCGTACGCGTCGAGGCGGACCCCACGCGTGAGCCGCTGCTGCCGGGCGAGTGGCCGCTGACCGTGCCGGCCGTCGCCCAGGTCGTGGAGAAGGGGCTCGAGCTCGCGGCCGGGGTGACGTTCCTGGTCGGTGAGAACGGCTCGGGAAAGTCGACGATCGTGGAGGCCGTCGCCGCGGCGTACGGCCTCAATCCCGAGGGCGGCTCGCGCAACACCAACCACTCGACGCGGGCGTCGGAGTCACCGCTGAGCGACGTCCTCCGCCTCCAGCGCGGCCTGGGCTCGGCACGCTGGGGCTTCTTCCTCCGCGCGGAGACGATGCACGGCTGGTACACCTACATGGAGGATCTCGGTCACTCACCGGCGGGCGAGCCGGTGTTCCACGAGATGAGCCACGGCGAGTCCTTCCTCGCGGTGCTGCGCCAGCGCTTCGACACCCCCGGCTTCTACTGCCTCGACGAGCCCGAGGCGGCGCTGTCGTTCATGTCCACGATGGGGCTGATCGCCACGCTCGACGAGGTGGTGCGAGACGGCGGTCAGGTGCTCTGCGCCACCCACTCCCCGGTGCTCGCCGCGATGCCCGGCGCCACCATCCTCGAGGTCGGCGACTGGGGTCTGCGGGAGACGACGTGGGAAGACCTCGAGCTCGTACGCCACTGGCGCAGCTACCTCGACGACCCGCGCCGCTACCTGCGTCACATCCTCGACTGAGACCTCACGCCCGGGTGCGGCGCAGCAGCGCCAGGAACATCGCATCGGTGCCGTGCCGGTGCGGCCACAGTTGCACGGTGCCCTCGATCGGCCCGGCGCTGTCGGGCACGTCGCCGACCGTGGCGGCGATGGGCTCCAGGCGGACGTCGGATCGGTCCGCGAGCACGCTCTGCACCACGCCGCTCGTCTCCGCCAGCACCGGCGAGCAGGTGGCGTAGAGCACCACGCCGCCCGGTCGGGTCAGGTCGACGGCCCGGTCCAGGAGCGAGCGCTGCAGGTCGACGAGTACGTCCAGGTCGGCCGTGCCGCGACGCCACCGCGCCTCCGGCCGGCGGCGCAGCGCCCCCAGCCCGGTGCACGGGGCGTCGACGAGGATCCGGTCGAAGGTGGCGTCCTTGAACGGCGGCCTGGTCCCGTCGCCGGCGACGACGCCCGCGACCCCCTCGACGTGTGATCCGGCCGAGCGGTCGGTCAGGTTGGCCAGGACGAGTCCGGCGCGGTGCGGCTGGCGCTCGTTGGCGACCAGCGCGGCGGCCTGCTGCGCGGCCAGAGCCGCCAGCAGCGCCGACTTGCCGCCTGGTCCGGCACACAGGTCCAGCCAGGACTCCGCCCGGTCCTCGCCCGGCTCGTCCTCGCGTTCGATGGCCGCCTCGGCCAGCGCGATGGCCACGAGCTGCGAGCCCTCGTCCTGCACGCCCGCGCGCCCCTCCGCGACCGCGGCGATCCCGGCCGGTGAGCCGGAGTCGAGGGTGACGCCGAAGGGCGAGTAGGACGTCGGCGTACCGCCGAGCTCGTCGACCGTGGCGCGCCCGGGACGGGCGACGAGCGTGACCGACGGCGGCACGTTGTCCGCCTCGAGCAACGCATCGATCTGGTCGCGGCCGACGGCCTCGGCCAGCTGCTCCACGACCCAGCGCGGATGGCTGAAGGCGACCGTGGCCCAGCCGTCGTGGTCCTTCTCACGCGCGGGCGCGACCTCGGCGACCCACTCCTCGAGCGTGTTGCGGGTGACCTTGCGCAGGACGGCATTGACGAAGCCCGCCGGTCCCTGCCCGACCTTGGAGCGGGCCAGGTCGACGCTGGTCGAGATCGCGGCATGGTCCGGGACCCGCATGGAGAGCACCTGGTGCGCCCCCAACCGCAGAACGTCGAGAACCTTCGCCTCGACCTTGGCCAGCGGCCTGTCGATGCACGCGGCCAGGACGGCGTCGTAGGTGCCCTGCTGCCGCAGCGTCCCCGACGCCAGCTCGGTGGCGAAGGCCGCGTCGCGACCCTCCAGGCCGAGGCGGCCGAGGACGTGGGGCAGCACCAGGTTGGCGTACGCCTCGTCGACCCGCACCGCCTTGAGCACCTCGAACGCCGCCAGCCGCGCCGGGTCGACGGGCTTGGTGCCGCCCCGCTCCCCCGGTCGCCGCGGTCCCTGAGGCCTGCGGCCCGGACGCCTACCCGGCTGTGCTCTATTCGAAGGCGACACCGGACTCCAGACGTACGCCACGGGCCCAGTCGGCCGCCGGCATCTCCTTCTTGCCGAAGGCCTTCACGCGGCCCAGGCGTACGGCCGTCGTGCCGGTGCCGACGAGCACCTCGTTCTTGCGGACGACCAGCTCGCCGGGGGCGGCCTCGTCGTCGGTCATCGTGACCGGGCCGACCTTGAACCGCTCGCCGTCGAGCAGTGTCCAGGCTCCCGGCGCCGGGGTGCAGGCGCGGACCTGCCGGTCGATGGCGACCGCGTTCTGGGTCCAGTCGATCCGGGCGTCCTCGACGGTGATCTTGTCGGCGTAGGAGACGCCGTCGGCGGGCTGCTCGCGCGCCTCCAGGGAGCCGTCCTCGATCCCGTCGAGGGTGGAGACCAGCAGCGTGGCACCACCGGCGGTGAGCTTCTCGAAGAGCGACCCGGAGGTCTCGTCAGGGGCCAGCGCCTGGGTCATGGTGCCGAAGACGGGCCCGGCGTCCATCGCCTTCACGATCCGGAACGTGGTGGCGCCGGAGATCTCCTCGCCGGCCCAGACCGCACGCTGCACCGGAGCCGCGCCACGGTAGGCGGGCAGGAGCGAGAAGTGCAGGTTGACCCAGCCGTGCGGCGGGATGTCCAGCGCCGACTGCGGCAGCATCGCACCGTAGGCGACCACCGGGCAGCAGTCGGGCTCCAGAGCCTTCAGCGCAGCCTGGAACTCGGGCTCGCGCGGGTGCTCCGGCTTGAGCACCGGCACCCCCAGCTCCTCGGCCCGCTGGGCGACCGGAGAGGGCACCAGCCGCTTGCTGCGGCCCTGCGCCGCATCGGGCCGGGTGACGACACCGACCAGCTCGTGGCGGGAGGCGGCGATCGCGTCCAGCGAGGGTACGGCGACCTCGGGCGTGCCTGCGAAGACGACCCTCATCAGAACCCGAACCCGTTCGTCGCGTGCGGCGAGATCTTCACCGTCGGCTTCTCCAGGCCGAACCACTCCGACTCCCGGATCTCCTTCATCGCCGCCTTGCGGGCGGCCTCGTCGAGCCGGTCGATGAACAGGATGCCGTCGAGGTGGTCGGTCTCGTGCTGGATGGCGCGGGCGAGCAGCTCGGAGCCCTCGATGGTCACCGGCTCGCCGTGCATGTTGAAGCCCTTCGCGACGACCGACAGCGCGCGGCGGCAGTCGAAGGTGATGTCGGGCAGCGAGAGGCAGCCCTCTCCCCCGTCCTGCGTCTCCTCCGACAACGTCAGGTCCGGGTTGACCAGATGACCCACCTGGCCGTCGACGTACCAGGTGAAGACCCGCAGGCTCACGCCGATCTGGGGAGCGGCCAGTCCGGCGCCGGGCGCCTCGAGCATGGTGTCGGTCAGGTCGGCAACGAGCTTGTGCAGCTCCTTGTCGAAGTCGACGACCTCGATGGCTGGCTTGCGCAGCACGGGGTCGCCGAAGAGTCGGATGGGCTGGACTGCCACTGTTCTCCTAGGTGGTCGAGCGTGTCGGGTCCACAATACGTGGGCTGAGCCTCGGTCAGAGCGTCGGCGGATCGACCTGGACCCGCACCGGGTCGAGCTTGCGCGCCGACCGCACCCGCTGCAGCTCCCCGAGCGCCTTGGTGAGCTTGGTGCCGAGGGACCGCGGGACGCGTACGACCGCTCGCAGTCGCGGCTCGCCGGTGGAGGTGGGCTCGGCCGGGACAGGGCCCAGGACCTCCGCGCCCGGCGGCAGCGCGAGCAGCGTGAGCGCGTCGTCGAGCGCCCCGGGGGTGCCGGTGATGGTGGCCATCCGCGAGGCTGGCGGAAGGTGGGCCTCCTGCCGTGCGGACGCCTCCCGCTGGGCGAACCCGGGCTGGTCCCAGCGCACCAGCGCCTGCAGCACCGGCAGCGCGGGGTCGCCGACGACCAGCACCCGCCCGCCGGGCCGCACCAGACCGGCGGCGTTGCTCCAGCGGCGCAGCGCCTCCTCGTCCGTACGCAGGTCCGGCCGCCCCAGCAGCAGCCAGGTGTCGAGGAGAAGCACTGCGGCATAGCCTCCGTCGGCGACCGGCTCGGCGCCGATCGTCGCGACGACGATGGCCGGGGTCCCCGGCACGGTCTGCTTGACCGCCCCCGCCGACGAGGTGACCACCCGCACCCCGGCGAAGGAGCGACCCATCTCCTCGGCCGTGCGGGCCTCGCCGATGATCGGCGCCCGCAGGCCGAATCCTCCACAGGCGCCGCACGCCCAGGCCGCCTCGACGTGACCGCACCAGGCGCACGTCGGCGGCGCGGCCGGCCCGCCGAGCTGCAGCGGCCCCTGGCAGGCCGAGCACCTGGCCGGCGTACGACACCGGTCGCAGGCCAGCGAGGCCGCATATCCGCGGCGCGGGGTCTGGAGCAGGACCGGTCCGGTGGCGAGCGCGGCGCGGATCGCCTCGTGCGCCTCTCGGGGCACGCGGGAGGCTCGGGTGAGCGGATCCTTCTCGAGGTCGAAGTCGGTGTCGCCGGTGATCTCGATGCTCACCCGCTGCCGAGCCAGGGTGCGCGTCGGCCGGATCTCCTGCGCCCAGCCCGTCTCGGCCAGGAACCCCGCCTCCACGGTGCGCGCGAAGCCGCCCACGAGCGCGGCCGCGTGCTCCAGCTCGGCCCGCAGCAGCAGTACGTCCCGCGCGTGCGGGTAGGGCGAACGCTGCTCGGCGAGCAGGTCGTCGCCGTCGTCCCAGACGACGACGAGCCCGAGGTCGTGCACCGGCGCGAACGCCGCGGCACGGGTGCCGATGGCCACCTTCACCGCGCCGCGGGAGACCCGCAGGAACTCGCGGTAGCGAGACGCCGGCCCGGCATCGGCTGCCAGCACGGCGTGGCGGCCCTCTCCCAGCACCTTCGTCATCGCGGTGTCGAGGCGGGCGAGGTCCCTCCAGTCCGGCACCACGACCAGCGCACCCCGTCCCGACGCGAGCGTCGCGGCGGTGGCGTGGGCGATCAGGTCGGCGTGGTCGGTGCCGGCCGCGGCGTGCCACACCGCGCGCGGCGCGCCGCCGGAGGCCAGGTGTCGCAGGAACGCGCCCGCGGGCTCGTGACCGGCCCACGCCGAGGCGGCTGCCGCGGGGTCGAACGGCGGGGCCGCGGGAGCCGGCGGCGACGGCTCCTTCTCGGTCGACGCGTGCCTCGGCGGAACGGCCAGCCGGAGCACGTCGGCCCGGGGTCCCGCGTAGCGCCGGGCGACCGCCTCGCTCAGCGCGGCGACCTGCGGGGTGAGCACCACCTCGGAGCTGACGACCCGCTTGAGCGGCTGCAACTTGGTGTGCTCGGAGGCCTCGGCGCGGGCCACGACGAAGCCGTCGACGTCCTTGGGTCCGAACCGGACCTTCACCCGCACCCCGGGCTGCGCCTCCTCGGCCATCGAGGCCGGGACGGCATAGTCGAAGGGCCGGTCGAGGTGGGCCATCGGCAGATCGATCAGGACCTTGGCGACCGGATCGATCTCGGCGGTCTCCGCCTCGGCAGCCTTGCGCGCACGCGTGGCCGCGGCCTTCGCCCGCCCCTCCTTGACCCGGTCGCGAACCAGCCCGGGCAGCTCCAGCTCGGCTGCCCCGGCTGCCTCCTGCGGTCCCCGGCTCACAACCGACATTCCTATCAGCCTGCGCCGACACAACGCCGAGTCGGCGCGTCCTGACCGAAAACGAAGTCGAGTCGGCGCGTCAGGACGCGCCGACTCGGCAACAGGTGGTGCTGTGGATCAGGCGCCGGCAGCAGCCTTGAGCGCGTCGGCGCGGTCGGTGCGCTCCCAGGTGAACTCGGGCAGCTCGCGGCCGAAGTGACCGTATGCAGCGGTCTTGGCGTAGATCGGGCGGAGCAGGTCGAGGTCGCGCAGGATCGCGGCCGGGCGGAGGTCGAAGACCTCCAGGACTGCCTTCTGGATGTTGGCCTCGGGCACCGTGTGGGTGCCGAAGGTCTCCACGAAGACACCGACGGGCTGGGCCTTGCCGATGGCGTAGGCCACCTGGACCTCGGCGCGACGGGCCAGGCCCGCGGCGACGATGTTCTTGGCCACCCAGCGCATGGCGTACGCAGCCGACCGGTCGACCTTCGACGGGTCCTTGCCCGAGAAGGCGCCGCCGCCGTGGCGGGCCATGCCGCCGTAGGTGTCGACGATGATCTTGCGGCCGGTCAGGCCGGCGTCACCCATCGGGCCACCGACGACGAAGCGGCCGGTCGGGTTGATGTGCAGCTTGTAGCCGTCGAAGGGAACCGACGACTTGAACTGCTCGAGCACCGGCTCGATGACGTACTTCTTGATGTCGGCGTGCAGCTGCTCCTGGCTGGTCTCCTCGGAGTGCTGCGTCGAGAGGACGACGGTGTCCACGCGGACGGCCTTGTTCTCGTCGTCGTACTCGATGGTGACCTGGGTCTTGCCGTCGGGACGCAGGTAGTCGAGCGTGCCGTCCTTGCGGACCGCGGTCAGCTTCTCCGCGAGCGTCTGCGCCATCTTGATCGGCAGCGGGAACAGCTCGGGCGTGTCATCGCAGGCGTAGCCGAACATCAGGCCCTGGTCGCCGGCGCCCTGCAGGTCGAGCTCGTCGACCGAGGAGTTGAGGCGGTGCTCCTCCGCGGTGTCGACGCCCTGGGCGATGTCCTGGCTCTGGGCGCCGATGGCGACCTGGACGCCGCAGGAGTGGCCGTCGAAGCCCTTGAGGGAGGAGTCGTAGCCGATGTCGAGGATCTTCTGGCGCACGAGCTGGGCGACCGGCGCGTAGGCGTCGGTGGTCACCTCGCCCGCGACCACGACCAGGCCGGTGGTGAGCAGGGTCTCGACAGCCACCCGGCTCTTGGGGTCGTGCTCGAGCAGGTAGTCGAGCACGGTGTCGCTGATCTGGTCGGCGATCTTGTCCGGGTGCCCCTCGGTCACCGACTCCGACGTGAAGAGACGTCCGGTCACGTGTAGCTCCGTTTCACAGGTTCGTGTGGGTGTTCAGGTGGAGAATCGTCAATCGTTCTGGTCGACAAACATAGACCCCGAATCCCAGGACTGCTGCGCTGGTCCTCATCGTGGCGCGTGGCGTGTCGTCAGTTCGTACGTTGTTCATCCAGGCGTAAGGCGATCTGGTCCCAGATGACCTCTGCCAGGGCGGATTTCGCCCCTTCCTGCACGTCGACGTGGCCTCCGTCGGCATCCAGGATGACCGCCTTGTTGACCTCGCTGCCGAAGACCGCGCCACCGCTGACGTCGTTGACGACGAGCAGGTCGCACCCCTTCCGCTTCAGCTTGGCGGCGGCCAGCTCGAGCACCGAGCCGGTCGCGTCCCCGGTCTCGGCCGCGAAGCCCACCACGACCTGACCGGGCTTGGTCCGGTTGTGGGAGATCTCGGCCAGGATGTCGGGGTTCTGCATCAGCTCGATCGTCGGCGCCGAGCCGTCGGAAGCCTTCTTGATCTTGGCCTCGCTCACCCCGGTCGGGCGGAAGTCGGCCGGTGCGGCCGCCATGACGATCGCGTCCGCACCCTCGGCCGCGGAGACGACGGCGTCGCGCAGCTCGGCGGTGGTGCCGACACGTACGACCTTCAGGCCGGCCGGGTCGGGCAGGGTGACGTTGGCCGCGACCAGCGTCACCTCGGCCCCGCGGGCGGCCGCCGCGCGGGCGATGGCGTAGCCCTGCAGACCCGAGGAACGGTTGCCGAGGTAGCGGACCGGGTCCAGGAACTCCCGGGTGCCGCCGGCCGAGACGACGACGTGACGGCCGGTCAGGTCGGCCCGCGCCCCGTGGGTGAGCACCGCGCGGCACAGCTCGAAGATCTCGCTCGGCTCGGGCAGGCGCCCCTTGCCGGTGTCCTTGCCGGTCAGCCGGCCCTCGGCGGGCTCGATGACGATGTTGCCGCGCTCGCGCAGCGTGGCCACGTTGGCCTGGGTGGCCGGGTGCTCCCACATCTCGGTGTGCATCGCCGGGGCGAAGACGACCGGGCAGCGCGCGGTGAGCAGTACGTTGCTGAGCAGATCGTCCGCGAGGCCGTGGGCCGCGCGGGCGAGCGTGTTGGCGGTCGCAGGCGCGATGACCACGAGGTCGGCCTGCTGCCCGATGCGTACGTGCGGGACCTCGGTGATGTTCTCGAAGACGCCGGTGGCGATCTCCTTGCCCGACAGCGCCGCCCAGGTGGGGGCGCCGACGAACTCGAGGGCGGAGGCCGTGGGGACCACGGTCACGTCGTGGCCGGACTCGGTGAACCGGCGCAGCAGCTCGGCCGCTTTGTAGGCGGCGATGCCGCCGGCGACCCCTAAGACCACTTTCGGCCGCCTCTCGTCGAGAGCGGCGGCCGGGGTGGTGCTGTGGGTGGACAGCGAAGTGCCTAGATCAGAGGTCGGCGGCAGGCGCCTCGGCAGCAGCGGCCTGAGCGGCGGCAGCCTGGGCGGCCAGCTCGGCCGGGTCGATGTCCTCGCAGGTCAGCAGGTCCTCGTTGATCTCGCGCAGCGCGATCGAGAGGGGCTTCTCCTGGACGTGGGTGTCGACCAGGGGGCCGACGTACTCGAGCAGGCCTTCGCCGAGCTGGGAGTAGTAGGCGTTGATCTGGCGAGCCCGCTGGGCGCTGTAGAGAACCAGCTTGTACTTGCTGTCGGTCTTCGTCAGCAGGTCGTCGATCGAGGGGTTGGTCACGCCCTGGGCGTCGATCTGAGGGGCAGCCACGTGAGCCTCACTTGTCGGCTTGGTCGGATTTCTTGCTCGGGAGCCCGAGCGTCATCAAGGTTACCAACTCATCGGCTGCCTGATGAACTTCGTGATTCACGATCGTGACGTCGAACTCCTTCTCCGCCGCCAGCTCGACCCGCGCGGTCTCGAGGCGGCGCTCCCGCTCGGCCTCGGTCTCGGTGCCACGGCCGACCAGGCGGCGTACGAGCTCGTCCCAGCTCGGCGGGGCGAGGAACACGAAGATCGCCTCGGGCATGGTCTCGCGCACCAGCCGGGCGCCCTGCAGGTCGATCTCGAGCATCGCCGGGCGGCCCTCGGCCAGCGCCTTGACGACGGGGCCGCGCGGGGTGCCGTAGCGGGCCATGTTGTGGACCGTGGCCCACTCCAGCAGCTCACCGCCGGCGATCATCGCGTCGAACTCCTCGTCGGAGACGAAGAGGTAGTGCACCCCGTGCACCTCGCCCTCGCGAGGCTTCCGGGTGGTCGCCGAGACGGACAAGAAGACCTCGGGGTGGTCGTCGCGGACCGCCGCGGAGACGGTCCCCTTGCCGACCGCGGTCGGGCCGGCCAGGACCACCAGTCGCTTCTCCTGGCTCGCGCCGTCGGTCGTGATCTTCTCGTCCGCCATCAGACTCATCGGCGAGCGAACTCCTCGACCAACGCGGCCACCTGCTTGGGGCCGAGGCCCTGCACACGGCGGCTCATCGCGATGCCGAGACGCTCCATCATCTGGGTTGCCCGCACCTCGCCGAGGCCGGGGTGGGAGGTCAGCAGGTCGATCACCTTCATCTTGCCGACGACCTCGTTCTTCTTCCCCTCCTCGATGACCTCGATGACGGACATGCCGCCAGTGCGGACCTTGTTCTTGACAGCAGCCCGCTCCTGGCGCGAGGCCGCGGCTTTCGCGAGCGCGGCAGCGCGCTGTTCAGGGGTGATGTCCGGAGGCAGAGCCACGAAGACTCCCTTTCACGATCAAATGTGTAGTCAACAGGGCAACCGGGTCGCGCGGTACAGGGATCGTGCCCCCCGGCTGAGCGCTGAAAGTAAGCGCTCGCGCCAATCTAGCCATTACGTTGCCGGGGCGGCAATCGGGGTCGCCTAACTGGTGTCCATCTGGTTCCCAAGATGGTTCACAGGGTCAGCGACGTGTGACAGACGTCCCGGGCGTGCTGCTGGACGCGTACGGACGCCTCCTGGGTCTTCGTGCTGCTCACCTTCGTGGCCGCGTCGGCGATCTTCTTCGCCTCGGCGTCGCCGACGCCCTCGGGCGGCTCGCCGTTCTCGAAGTCGTCGGCCGAGACGCCAGCGTCGTCCAGAGCCGTGCGGAGACCCGAGATCGCCCCGGTGAGCGTCTTCCAGTCCTTCTCGATGTCGTCGGGGGCGTTGCTCTCGAGGTCCTCGAAGACCGGCAGGGCGGCGATCAGCCCACCGGTGCCGCCCTCCCCCAGGGTCTTCGTCAGCTCCTCCTGGTGGCCTTCGAGGGATTCGCAGTAGCCCTCGATCGGGTCACCGCACGAGCTCAGGCTCGTGGCGAGGATCGGCAGGACGAGGAGCCGGGCGGCCATCCGGAGACTGGTCATCGGGCTAGTTTGTCAGGCACTGGGGTGGGCGGTAGGTCTAGGTATGCAGCGAAACCGTCTCTTCCCGTGCGGAGCTCCGCTTGGGAAGAGACGGTTCGTCTGCGTACCTGCACGAACAGGCAGCCGTCAGCCGAGCTCGTCCCGCAGTCGCAGCGCCTCGTCGCGCAGCGCGGCGACGTCCGGGCCCTTGCGCAGCAGCCCACGGCTGGTGCTGGCGACCACGTGGGCGTTGGCGGGACCGAAGATCCGGGCGAGGTCGCCCGGGGTGCCGCCCTGCTCACCGAAGCCCGGCGCCAGGATGGGGCCGTTGAACCCGAAGTCGTACGCCACGCCGGCACCGTCCGCGCCGTCGATCGTCGCGCCGACGACCGCACCGAAGGAGCCCAGCGGCGTCTCGTCCTCGTTGAGCCGGCGCAGGTGGTCGAGCATGACCCGGCCGACGCTGCGGCCGTCCTCCACCGTCGCGTGCTGCACCTCGGGGCCCTCCTTGTTGGAGGTCAGCGCGAGCACGAACAGCCCGGCGTCGAACTTCGTGGCCGTCTCGACGAACGGCGTCAGCGACCCGAAGCCCAGGTAGGGGCTCACCGTCACCGCGTCGGAGCCCAGCGGGCTGGCGGGGTCGAGGTAGGCGTCGGCGTACGCCTGGCTGGTGGAGCCGATGTCGCCGCGCTTGATGTCGAGGAGCACCAGCGCGCCGGCGGCCTTCGACTCGGCGATGACCCGCTCCAGGATCGCGATGCCGCGCGAGCCGAAGCGCTCGTAGAACGCACTCTGCGGCTTGACGACGGGGACGTGGGGCGCCAGGCCCTCGACCGCGGTCAGCGCGAACCTCTCCAGGCCGGCCAGGTCGTCGTTCAGCCCCCAGTCGAGGAGCAGCGAGGCGTGCGGATCGATCCCGGCACAGAGCCGCCCGCGCTCGGCGAGAGCGGCGGTGTAGCGAGCACCGAACGTCATCGAGCCACCCCGTTCGCGATCCGGCGGGCGTAGAGCGGGCCCTCGTAGATGAACCCGGTGTAGCCCTGGAGCAGGTCGGCACCGGCCGCGAGGCGCTCGCGGGCGTCCTCGACGGTGGCGATGCCACCCACGCCGACGAGCGTCATCTCGGGGCTGACCCGGCTGCGGAGCAGTCGCAGGACGTCGAGCGCACGCGACTTGAGCGGGGCGCCGGAGAGGCCGCCGGCCCCGGCCGCGGTGATCTCGGTGGGCGCCGAGACCAGGTGCTCGCGGCCGATGGTGGTGTTGGTCGCGATGATCCCGTCCAGGCCGATCGCCATGGCCAGATCGGCGACCTCGACCACGTCGGAGTCGGCCAGGTCGGGGGCGATCTTGACCAGCAGCGGGACCCGGTGCTTGGTGACCTGGTCGGCGATCGAGCGGACGTGCTCCAGCAGGGGCTGCAGCTTCTCGACCGACTGCAGGCTGCGCAGGCCGGGCGTGTTGGGCGAGGAGACGTTGACGACCAGGTAGTCGGCGTAGGGGGCCAGGAGCCGCGCCGACTTGGCGTAGTCGGCCTCGACCGCGGCCTGATCGTCCTCGGGGACGAGCTTGGTCTTGCCGATGTTGATGCCGAGGATCGGCCCACCGGTGGCCGTGCCGCGCCGCTCCAGGCGGCCGGCCAGCCGGGCGGCGACCGCCTCGGCACCCTCGTTGTTGAAGCCCATCCGGTTGATCACCGCGCGGTCGGCGGGCAGCCGGAAGAGCCGCGGGGCCGGGTTGCCCGGCTGACCCTCACCGGTGACCGTGCCGATCTCGACGTGGCCGAAGCCGAGCCCGCCCAGCGCGTCGATCCCGACGGCGTTCTTGTCGAAGCCTGCGGCCAGCCCGATCACGTTCGGGAAGGTGAGCCCCATGGCGTGGACCGGGGTCCCCGGCGTACGCGTCCGGGACAGCGCCGGCCCGGCGGCCCGGATCGCGGCGAACGCCTGCTGGTGGGCCCGCTCCGGATCGGTCTTCGTCAGGACCTTGTCGAACAGCGTCCGATAGGCCCTCACTTGGCCGACACCCCACCGTCGTGGTGGCCGACGACGTCGCGCCACTCCTGCAGGCTGCGTACGTCGATCTCACCGCGCCGCAGCGCCTCGATGCCCTGCACGGCGGCGCCGAGGCCCTGGACCGTGGTGATGCAGGCGATGTTGGCCATCACCGCGGCGGTGCGGATCTCGTAGCCGTCCATGCGGGCGGACTTGGCGTTGGAGGTGCCGTTGGGGGTGTTGATGACCAGGTCGACCTCGCCACCGAGGATCCGCTGCACCGTGGTCTTCTCACCGTCGGGACCGACACCCTCGGAGTGCTTGCGCATCTGCCGGGTGGCGACGCCGTTGCGGCGCAGGACCTCGGCGGTGCCCTCGGTCGCGAAGATCTCGAAGCCGTGGTCGGCGAGCACCTTGATCGGGAAGATCATGGTGCGCTTGTCGCGGTTGGCCATCGAGACGAAGATCCGTCCGGACGTCGGCAGCGGGCCGAACGCGCCGGCCTGGCTCTTGGCGAAGGCGCGGCCGAAGTCGGAGTCGAGGCCCATGACCTCGCCGGTCGACTTCATCTCCGGGCCGAGGACGGTGTCGACCTGCTGGCCCTCCGGCGTGCGGAACCGGTTGAACGGCATGACCGCTTCCTTGACCGCGATCGGCTGGTTGGGCGGCAGCGCTCCCCCGTCGCCGGTCGTCGGCAGCACCCCGGCCGTACGCAGCTCCGCGATCGACTCACCGAGCATCACCCGCGCCGCGGCCTTGGCCAGCGGGGTCGCGGTGGCCTTGGAGACGAACGGGACCGTGCGGGAGGCACGCGGGTTGGCCTCGATGACGTAGAGCACGTCGGAGCCGAGGGCGTACTGGATGTTGAGCAGGCCGCGTACGCCCACGCCTTCGGCGATCGCCAGGGTGGCGGTGCGGATCCGCTCGACCTCGGCGGCGCCGAGGGTGATCGGCGGCAGCGCGCAGGAGGAGTCACCGGAGTGGATCCCGGCCTCCTCGATGTGCTCCATGACGCCGCCCAGGAACAGCTCGGTGCCGTCGTAGAGGGCGTCGACGTCGATCTCGACCGCGTCGTCGACGAACTTGTCGACCATCACCGGCTTGTCCGGGGTGACTTCGGTCGCGGCCTCGATGTAGGAGCGCAGCGCCTCGTCGTCGTAGACGATCTGCATGCCGCGGCCACCGAGGACGTAGGAGGGGCGCACCAGGACCGGGTAGCCGATCTCGGCGGCGATCTCGCGGGCCTCGTTGAAGGTGGTGGCCATACCGTGCTTCGGCGCGACCAGGCCGGCCTTGTGGAGCACCCGGCCGAAGGCGCCGCGCTCCTCGGCGAGGTGGATCGCCTCGGGGCTGGTGCCCACGATCGGCACGCCGTTGTCCTTGAGCGCCTGCGCGAGACCCAGCGGGGTCTGGCCACCGAGCTGGCAGATGACGCCGACCACCGGTCCGGCCTGCTGCTCGGCGTGGACGATCTCGAGCACGTCCTCCAGGGTGAGCGGCTCGAAGTAGAGCCGGTCGGAGGTGTCGTAGTCGGTGGAGACCGTCTCCGGGTTGCAGTTGACCATCACGGTCTCGTAGCCGGCCTCGCTCAGCGCGAGGGAGGCGTGCACGCAGGAGTAGTCGAACTCGATCCCCTGCCCGATCCGGTTGGGCCCGGAGCCGAGGATGATCACCGCCTCCTTCTCCCGCGGCGCGACCTCGGTCTCCTCGTCGTAGGAGGAGTAGTGGTAGGGCGTACGCGCCTCGAACTCGGCCGCGCAGGTGTCGACCGTCTTGTAGACCGGGCGGATTCCCAGGGCATGGCGTACGCCGCGGACGACGTCCGCGGTCATGCCGCGCATCTTGCCGAGCTGGTAGTCGGAGAAGCCGTGGCGCTTGGCGTAGCGGAGCACGTCGGCGGTCAGCTCGGGCGCCGCGATGATGTCCTGGGCGATCTCGTTGATCAAGAAGAGCTGGTCGATGAACCAGGGGTCGATCTTGGTGCTCTCGAAGATCTCCTCCGGCGTGGCACCGGAGCGGATCGCGTCCATGACCCGCTTGAGCCGGCCGTCGGTGGGGACCTTGATCTCCTCCAGCAGCGCGGGCTTGTCGAGCTCGACGACCTCTTGGGTCCAGTCGAAGACCGCCTCGGGCTTCTCCAGGCTTCGCAGCGCCTTCTGGAGGGCCTCGGTGAAGTTGCGGCCGATCGCCATCGCCTCGCCCACGCTCTTCATGTGGGTGGTCAGGGTCGTGTCGGCGCCCGGGAACTTCTCGAAGGCGAAGCGCGGGACCTTGACGACGACGTAGTCGAGGGTCGGCTCGAACGACGCGGCGGTCGAGCCGTTCGGCCCGGCGGTGATGTCGTTCTCGATCTCGTCGAGGGTGTAGCCGATCGCGACCTTCGCGGCGATCTTGGCGATCGGGTAGCCGGTCGCCTTGGAGGCCAGCGCCGAGGAGCGTGAGACGCGGGGGTTCATCTCGATGACGATGATCCGGCCGTCGGCCGGGTTGACGGCGTACTGGATGTTGCAGCCGCCGGTGTCCACGCCGACGGCGCGGATGATGCCGATCGCCAGGTCGCGCAGCTTCTGGTACTCGCGGTCGGTCAGCGTCAACGCCGGGGCGACGGTGATCGAGTCACCGGTGTGCACGCCCATCGGGTCGAGGTTCTCGATCGAGCAGACGATGACCGAGTTGTCCTTGCGGTCGCGCATGACCTCGAGCTCGTACTCCTTCCAGCCGAGGATGGACTCCTCCAGGAGCACCTCGGTGGTGGGGCTGGCCGCGAGGCCGGCGCCGCCCAGACGCCGCAGCTCGGTCTCGTTGTACGCGAAGCCCGAGCCCGAGCCACCCATGGTGAAGCTCGGCCGGATGACCACGGGGTAGCCGAGCTCCTCGGCGCCGGCGAGCAGGTCGTCGATGCTGTGGCAGATGACCGACTTGGCGCTCTCGCCGCCGAGCTCGGCGACGATCTTCTTGAACTCCTCGCGGTTCTCACCGCGCTGGATGGCGTCGATGCTCGCGCCGATCAGCTCGACGTCGTACTTCTCCAGGATCCCGCGCTCGTCGAGCGCCACCGCGCAGTTGAGCGCGGTCTGGCCGCCGAGGGTGGCCAGCAGCGCGTCGGGGCGCTCCTTGGCGATGACCTTCTCGACGAACTCCGGGGTGATCGGCTCGACGTAGGTCGCGTCGGCGAACTCCGGGTCGGTCATGATCGTGGCCGGGTTGGAGTTGACCAGGACGACCCGGATCCCCTCCTCGCGCAGCACGCGACAGGCCTGGGTGCCGGAGTAGTCGAACTCGCAGGCCTGGCCGATGACGATCGGGCCGGAGCCGATCACGAGCACGGACTTGATGTCTTCGCGCTTGGGCATCGCTCAGACCTCCTTCGCCATGAGAGAGATGAACCGGTCGAAGAGGTAGGCGGCATCGTGCGGGCCGGCCGCTGCCTCCGGGTGGTACTGGACGGAGAAGCCCTTGAGCTTCCCGGTCTCGGCGTCCTTGAGCTCGAGGCCCTCGACGCAGTCGTCGTTGAGGTTGACGTGGGAGACGGTCGCGATGCCGTAGTCGGTCGTCGTCTCCTCCCCGATCGGGGCGTCCACGGCGAAGCCGTGGTTGTGGGCCGTCACCTCGACCTTGCGGGTGGTGAGGTCCATGACCGGCTGGTTGATCCCGCGGTGACCGTACTTGAGCTTGTACGTCCCGAAGCCCAGCGCGCGGCCGAAGAGCTGGTTGCCGAAGCAGATGCCGAAGTAGGGGATGTCCTCGGCCAGCGCCGCCTTGAGCAGCTCCACCTGGCCGGTGGTCGCGGCCGGGTCACCCGGGCCGTTGGAGTAGAAGAGCCCGTCCGGCTTCGTCGCGAGGACGTCCTCGAGGGTCGCGGTCGCGGGAAGCACGTGCACCTCGATGCCGCGCTCGGCCATCCGCTCGGGGGTCATCTCCTTGATGCCCAGGTCGAGGGCGGCGACGGTGAACCGCTTCTCGCCCTGCGCGGGGACGACGTACGCCTCCTGGGTGCTGACCGCGTCGGAGAGGTTCGCACCGCTCATCTCGGCGGAGGCGAGCACCTTCTTCAGCAGGGCCTCGGGGTCGGTCTCGATCGTGGAGATCCCGACGCGCATCGCGCCGCGCTCACGCAGGTGACGGGTGAGGGCGCGGGTGTCGATCCCGCTGATGCCGACCACGGACTGGTCGCGGAGCTCGTCGTCGAGGGTGCGCTGCGCGCGCCAGTTGGAGGAGACCCGGGCAGGGTCGCGGACGACGTAGCCGGCGACCCAGATCCTGCGCGACTCGGGGTCCTCGTCGTTCACGCCGGTGTTGCCGACGTGGGGCGCGGTCATCACGACCACCTGCTGGTGGTAGCTCGGGTCGGTCAGCGTCTCCTGATAGCCCGTCATGCCGGTGGAGAAGACCGCCTCGCCGAAGGTCTCACCCTCGGCGCCGAACGACTCCCCCCGGAACGATCGACCATCCTCGAGTACGAGGAGTGCTTCTTTGTGGGCATGCAGCGGCACGCCGTACCTCCTTCTCCGCCTCACGGGACGGTGCTTAAAGGATGTCGGTCAACTTGCTGGTGACAGTATCAAGCAGATGCCGGTTGACGGCAGTTGGCGTCCGCCGCGTACGCCAGCATGTGACGTACGCGGCAGTCGCACCGGGTCGAGCGGGCTCAGCTGTGCGAGTGGGGCGGGACGACCGCGCCCTCGGACGGCTGCACGATCACGAAGCCGGCACCGTGGAAGGCGACCTGGAACGCCTCGCCGCTGCCGCGGCCGATGAGCGCGCCGGCGGTGAACGACTTCTGCAGGCTGGTCTGGAGGCCGAGCGACCAGCCGACGACCGCGTTGGTGTCGGCGAAGGTCGGCGCCTCGGCGGCGTTGAGCACCACCGGGTCGCCCTCGGTGGTGACCGCGACCCATCCGGTGCCGCGCAGGGTCGTGTTGAAGAGGCCGCCGGTGAGCATGCCGGCGCCCTGGACCCGCTCGATGTTCCACTGCAGGCTGTTGGAGAAGGCGAGCACGTGGTCGCCGTTGATCGAGATGCCCGAGTTGTTCAGCTGGAGGATGTGGACCTCCTTGGCGGCGTCAGCCAGGAAGACGTCACCCTGACCCTCGACACCCATCAGGCTGAGGCCCTCACCGGTCACGGCCTTCTTGAGGAACTTCCCGACGCCGCCGCCCTGGTACTTGAACTGCACGTTGCCCTGGTAGGCCACCATCGAGCCCTGGCGCGCCTGGAACGGCTCGCCCACGCGTACGCGCAGAAGCTTCTTGTTCTGCAGCACCGCGCCGTTGCCCTCGATCTCGGAGAAGCGACCGTCGATCAGGTCACCGGAGATCCCCGCGAACGCGTCGCCCGCGGGCTGAGCCTGGGCAGGCTGCTGCCCGTACTGGGCCTGCTGCGCCTGCGCGTGGTCGCCGTACGCCGCCTGCGCGGCCTGCGCCGAGCCGACCTGCGTCGGAGCCTCCTGCTCCACGGTGGCCTGGGGCGGCGTCAGGGGCGCCGTCGACTGCTGCCCGCCCGTGGAGACGTGCTCGGTCCACTGGCTCCCGTCGTAGTAGCGAAGCTCGGCCTGTCCGGTCGGGTCCGGGTACCACGCTGCGTCCGTCATCTCTAACCCTTGCGTTCACGGACCCACATCGGTCCTTCTCGACTCCATCCTGGCATGTGCCTGATGCGCGACTCACCGGTGTTCCACACGCTCGCCCTAATCTGTGACCGTGGTGACCCGGTTCGGCGCGGCGGACGTCCATTACCCGCTATCCGATGGGGGCGTGCCGCACTCGTGGTTAGCGGCGAGGCTGCGTTCGGCTCGATCGGTCTCTCGTTCAGCCGTCGGCAAACTCGCCGCTGCGCCGCGCGAAGCAATTATCCAACGGTCGTTGGACAATTCTGGTCGGCGGCCAACAGAGAAAGGTCGCTAGGACGCGAAGGCCCCGAGGGTCTTCAGCTTGTCGAGCATCCGACCCATGTGCGGGTCGAAGGAGCTCGGGTCGGCAGCGCGGATCTCGGCGGTCGTCCACCAACGCACACTGACGTACTCCCGCTCGTCCGGCACCAACGGAACTTGGTGGTCGTGGGCGAGCACGAACCAGAGGCTGACATCGGTGTGCACGTCCGGGCGGTCGGGTCGGGTGTTGGTGATGGTGACCAGGAGCGGACTCGGTCCGAGGTCCGGGTGGAACCGTGCCTTGACGCCGAGCTCCTCGACGCACTCGCGGCGTACGGTCTCGGCGGGGTTCTCACCGGGCTCGACGTGGCCGCCGGAGGGCAGCCAGAGGCCGGACTTACGGTGGTCGCCCAGCAGCATGTGACCGCTGACGGGGTCGACGAGCAGGAAGTAGGAGACCAGGTGCTTGGCGGGCTCGGTAGGGGCGGTGCTCCGCCGGAAGACGTCGTCGGTCGCGCACAACCACGCCGACGCGTCGGCGATGTGGCCGCTCTCCACGGCGTCCATCGGCTCGATCGAGTCCACCATGATCGCGATGTCGGTCAACAGTCGGTCCTCCGGGCTCATGGTCGAGCACCCTAGAGGCGACCACCGACACCACGACTCCACCCGGAACCAGTTGAGTGCGACACGATGTGACGGTTGTCGCAGGTCATTGCGTTGCATGGCGCGCGCCGCTAGCGTTTCGATGTTTCATCACGATTACGTGCGGGGGTACGCAATGACCGAGACGTCGATCAGCATCGACGAGGAGCTGTTGGCCGAGGCGAGGAAGATCGCCGGCACGACGACCAACCAGGCTGCGATCGACCACGCGCTGCGTGACCTGGTCGAGCGCGAGGCCGCCTCCGCGGAGTTCGACCGCATCGTCGAGCGCGAGCTCGGCGACACGAAGGTCACGCTGGAGTTCTGATCTCACCGAGCGCGTCCAGCGGGATCGGCCAGAAGTCGTGGTCGGTCGCGAGATGGACGACATCGAGCGGCACCTCGGCGACGACGCACGCGCCATAGAGCTCGGCGGCGTTCTTCCGGTCCGAGCGGTTCGGTGGGCCACCGCCCGGCCGGCACAGCAGAAGCTCGACCCGGTCGAAGCCGTGCGCTTCGACCAGGTCGCGCAGCATGGTGGCGAGGTTGGCCGCACCGTCGTCGGCGATCTCCACCGGCAGCCCTTCGATCTGGCACAGCTGGGGGAACGGGACCCCGTCGGGATCGACCAACATGAACCACAGCCGTGGTTCCGGCCAGCCGAGCGGGTTGATCAGATGTCGCCAGGCGGCCTCGACGTCGGCCTGGGTGCGGAGGACTGGGGCGTACGGGGTCTTGTCGGTCATGGGTGTAGGCCACCACGGCCTGCCGGCGAGAACAACGACGAACCGAAGCCCTGTGGATAACGCTGCTCATCCACAGGGCATCGCTCGTAAGTGGCCCGTCAGCGCCCGTTTCAGCGCCCCGTTCAGGGCACGAGGCGGTGCTCCGGACCGGCCCAGCGTCGGCGCAGCCAACGGTCGTGGGAGGCGACGACGATGGTGCCCGCGGTGACACCGATCGCTTCCTCCAGCTCGCCTGCCAGGGTGAGCGAGATGTGGTTGGTCGGCTCGTCGAGGAGCAAGAGGTCCGGACCGGTTGCGATCGCGATCGCCAGATCCAGCCGGCGACGCTGCCCGACGCTCAGCGCACCGACGGGCCGGTTGAGGTCTCGCGGGTGGACCAGGCCCAGCTCGCGCAGCGGCACCTCGGTCGCCAGGACCTCCCCCACCGACTCGCGGTAGACGTCGGCGACCTTGCGGCGCAGGTCTCCGAACTGCGGGTCCTGGGTGAGCTCCTCGACGTGCCGCGCACTGACCTGGACGTCTCCCGAGGTGGGCTTCACCCGGCCCGAGATCACCCCGAGCAGTGTGGACTTGCCGCTGCCGTTGGGCCCGGTGATCAGCAGGTGCTCCCCCGCCGTGATGTCGAGGACCGGCAGGCTGAGCCGCTCCTCGACCACCAGGTCGCGCACGACCACCATTCGCCCGCTCGCCCCCGCAGCCGACAGCGCGGCGTTGAGGCGCAACGGCAGAGGCGGCTTGCGTACCTGTGTCTCCTCGGCCTCCTCCAGCCGCCGGTTGGCGTCCTTCTTGCGGCGGGCGACGGTGCGCTCGACGTTGCTGCCCTTGAACTTGTAGATGAACTTGTCGTTGTCGGTCGGGCCTCGGTTGTGGGCGATCGCGTCGTTGCCGATCTTGGTCGCGGTACGCAGGCGCTTGAGCTCCTCCTGCTGTTCGGCGTAGGTCTGCTCCCACCGCTCGCGTGCGGCCTTCCGGGCCTCCTCGTAGGCGCTCCAGCCGCCGCCGAAGAGCCGACCGCCGGCACCGTCGGTGCCGAAGGCCGTCGGGTCGAGGTCGAAGAGCCCGGTGGCGACCTCGTCGAGGAAGACCCGGTCGTGGGAGGCCATCAGGACGACACCGGGCAGATCACGCAGGAACTCCCCCAGCACCGTGACCGCTTCGTCGTCGAGGTGGTTGGTCGGCTCGTCGAGCAGCAACGCGTCGGGCCGTCGCGTGATCGCGGTCGCGAGCGCAAGCCGAGTCCGCTGACCGCCGGAGAGCGTGCTGATCGGCCGCTCCCGGTCGAGCCCGCTGAGGCCGAGCCGCTCGGCGGCCAGGATGGCCCGCCGGTCGGCGTCCCACGCGTCGTGGGCGACGGCGAAGTCGAGGGCACGCGCGTAGGTCTCGGCGACCTCGGGGTCGTCGAGCCGGTCGGCGAGCGTCTCGACCGTCGCGACGGCCTCACGCAGCGGACGCAGGGTGGTGGCGAGCACGTCCTCGATGCTCGCCTCGTCGCGGAACGGCGGCTCCTGGGGCAGCCAGACGAGGTCGTCGGGCGCCTCCAGGCTGCCGGTGCGTTGGGCGCTGGCGGGAAGCCTGCGTGCGATACCGCGGAGCAGCGTGGACTTGCCGGCGCCGTTCTCTCCCACCAGCGCGATCCGCTCGCCCGGGGAGACGGTGAGGTCGATCCCGGCGAGAACGGTGCCGCTGCGGAAGGAGACGGAGAGGTCGCGGACGACGATGGGATTCATAGACATGAGAGCGCTGGCCTTCGGGTTCGAGGACGACCCGCCGGGCAGATGCCTCGGGCGCGGGTCGGAGGTCAGCGCGAGATCTTCATGATGGCAAAAGCGTACGCGGCGGACGCATGCGCCGTCCAACCGATTAACCGAACACGGCTAACCGCGCAGGATCTTCTCCATGGCCTTGCCCTTGGCCAGCTCGTCGACCAGCTTGTCGAGGTAGCGCACCTGACGCATGACCGGGTCCTCGATGTCCTGGACCCGCACCCCGCAGACCACGCCGGTGATCAGGTCCGAGGCCGGGTTGAGGTCGGCGGCGGCGAAGAACTCCTCGAAGCTGGTCTCCGCCTCGATGTGCTTGGCGATCGCCGCGTCGTCGAAGCCGGTCAGCCAGGTGATCACCTGGTGCAGCTCAGCCTTGGTGCGGCCCTTCTTCTCGACCTTCGTCACGTAGTGCGGGTAGACGGAGCCGAAGGGCATCTTGTAGACGCGCTCGAGGTTATCCACGCTCGCGAGCCTAACCCGGCCTCGCCGGTGTCACGACAGACCGGCCAGCCGGTAGGCCACCAGGCTTCCGGCCACCGCGACGTTCAGGCTCGCACCCCACCCGACCATCGGGATCTCGACGCACTCCTCGACCTCCGCGAGTACGTCATCCGGCACTCCCTGGTGCTCATGGCCGAGCAACAGCACCGTCGGCTCCCGTGCCGGCGCCAGCCGGGTCAACGGGGTCGCGCCGTCGGCAAGCTCGACGGCGACGATCCGCTTGCCGGCCTCCCGCTGCGCCGCGATCCACCCCTCCTTGCTGGGCGTCACCCAGTGGATGCACGGACGTCTGCCACGCAGCGTGTCACCGATCTGGAGCGCATCGAGATAGTGCTTGGTGCGCGGCACCGCCAGGCACGCCCCAATCGCGTCACACGTGCGCAGCAGGGTGCCGAGGTTGGCTTCGTACGCCACCCACAGCGGCGCGACGACGAGGTGGTCCCAGCAGGAGTGGCGGCCGGATCGCCGCTTAGCCCGGATTTCGCAGGGCTTGGACTTGGCGCCGCTCATCGGCGCACGGTGGAGGCTCCCGACATGATCATGATCAAAGGCGCCTTTCAGCGGCGGCGCCGGGCCATCGACGTACGGGTTCTGCCGACGCAGGATAGCCGCAGGCGCTCGGTCGGCGCACCCGTGATTCGGCTCAGGCGGGTCGTTCGGCGACGAGCTGGTACATCCCGGCGATACGTACGAACGGCTCCTGGTCGCACAGTTGGCGCTCGAGCTCGAGGAGACGGTCGAAGTGGGCGGGGTCGTGCTTGGCCGCGTCGTCGGTGAGGAGGTCGTTGGCGATCCTGGTGCCGAAGCGGCCGGTGAGCCGCAGGCCCGCGGCGGCGACCTCGGCCTCGAGGTCGCCCATCGACACCTTGCGTACGTCATGGTCGAAGGTGACGGCACGCTTGGTGTCCGCGCGCAGCTCGGTGAGCGCGGCCTCGGGACCGCCCGTGACCAGCTGGCGCAGAACCATGCTCGCCGGGTTGGGGACCATCAGCGAGAGCCGACCGCCGGGGCGGACGGCGGCCGCGAGGCGGCGTACGTCTCCGGCGTCAGCGGGCCGATAGTGCAGCACGAAATGACACAGCACCAGGTCCCACTCGCCCTCGGGCAGGTCGTCGAGGCCACCGACGAGCGTGGTCAGCGAGACACCCGCCTCGGCCGCCCGCCGCTTCGCCTCGGCCAGCCAGGCCTCGGACGGATCGAGGATCGTGACGTCGTGCCCGGCCAACGCCAGCGGCAGCGCGTCCATCCCGTCACCGCCGCCGACATCGAGGATCCGGAGTCCCTCCCCCAGCTCGGCGCACTGGCGGCGCAGGACCTCCTCGACCACCGTGTAGCGGATGCGGCCCCACGGGGTCGCGGTGTAGGCGCGCCACTGGGCGAGCCTCTCGGAGAAGACGTCGGTCACGGCGGTGGAGCCTAACCGGCGTAGGTCTGCTTCCCTCGCAGGTAGGTGGCGACGACACGACCGGTGAGCTTGCGGTCGTGCCAGGGGTTGTTGCGGGAGAGCGAGAGCGAGCGGTCGCGGTCGACGACGTAGGTCGCGGCCGGGTCGACCAGGGCCAGGTTGGCCGGTTCGCCGACGGCGACCGGGCGGCCGTGGCCCTCGAGGCCGGCGATCCGGGCCGGGGTCGTGGACATGACCCGGGCGACGCCGGCCCAGTCGAGCAGCCCCGAGGAGACCATGACGGTCGAGACGACCGAGAGCGCCTCCTCGAGCCCGAGCATCCCGAAGGCGGCGTCGACGAAGGCGTGCTCCTTGTCCTGGCGCGCGTGCGGAGCGTGGTCGGTGGCGACGGCGTCGATGGTGCCGTCGGCCAGCGCGGCGCGCAGCGCCTCGACGTCCTCGGCGGGGCGCAGCGGCGGGTTGACCTTGAAGGTGGGGTCGTAGCCGGCGAGCAGGTCGGTGGTCAGCAGCAGGTGGTGCGGGGTGACCTCGGCGGTGACCGCCCAGCTGCCGTCCTTCTCCGCCTGGGCCTTCGCCCAGCGCAGCACCTCGACGGTGCCGGCGGTGGAGGCGTGGGCGACGTGGACGCGCGAGCCGGTGTGGCGGGCGAGCATCACGTCGCGGGCGACGATGACCTCCTCGGCGACGCCCGGCCAGCCGGGCAGACCGAGCCGTCCGGAGAGCTCGCCCTCGTGGCAGCAGGCCGAGCCGTAGGGGGCCAGCGACGGGTCCTGGGAGTGCTGGGAGATCACGCCGCCGAACGCCTTGACGTACTCCAGCGCCCGCCGCATCACCCGCGGGTCCGAGACGCAGCGACCGTCGTCGGAGAAGACCGTGACACCGGCGCGCGACCGGTTCATCAACGCAAGCTCGGCGAGCTCCTCGCCGGCCAGCCCCTTGGTCACCGCGCCCACCGGGAACACGTCGGCCAGACCGGCCTCGCGGCCGAGCTCCCACACCGAGACCGCGGCCTCGGCGGTGTCGGTGACCGGCGAGGTGTTGGCCATCGCGAGCACGGCGGTGTAGCCGCCCGCAGCAGCCGCGGCGGCACCGGAGGCGACCGTCTCGGCGTCCTCGCGGCCCGGCTGGCGCAGGTGGGTGTGCAGGTCGACCAAGCCCGGGAGGAGGACCAGGCCGGAGGCGTCGACGACCTCGTCCGCGTTGGCGGAGACCGTGCCGATCTCCCGGATCACTCCCCCGTCGACGTACACATCGGTCGGCTCGGCCCCGAGGACGGAGGCACCCTTGATCAACAGGCTCATGCGGACTCCTCGCCGGCAAGCAGGTGGTAGAGGACGGACATCCGGATCGCGACCCCGGCCGAGACCTGGTCGAGGATCCGGGAGGAGGCGGCGTCGGCGGCCTCGGGAGAGATCTCCAGGCCACGGTTCATCGGGCCGGGGTGCAGGATCGGCACGCCTTCGCGCAGCAGCGCGAGCCGCTGACGGGTGAGCCCGTAGCCCACGGTGTATTCGCGCGAGGTCGGGAAGTAGCCGCCGCTCATCCGCTCCCGCTGGACGCGCAGCATCATCACCGCGTCGACCTCGGGCAGCACGTCGTCCAGCGTGTAGGACGTGGCGAAGCCGTCGGCCTTGGCCCACTCGGCGACACCCGAGGGCATCAGCGTGGGCGGCGCGACCGCGACGACCGAGGCGCCGAGCTTGGTCAGCGACTTCACGTTGGACCGGAACACCCGCGAGTGGGTCAGGTCGCCGACGATCGCGATCCGCTTGCCCTCCAGCGAGCCCGGGCCGCCGAGCTGGCGCTGCAGCGTGTAGCCGTCGAGCAGGGCCTGGGTCGGGTGCTCGTGCATGCCGTCGCCGGCGTTGATCACGGGGATGTCGAGCCAGCCGGCGACCTGGTGGGCCGCGCCGGAGGCCGAGTGACGCATCACCAGGCCGTCGACGCCCATCGCGGTCACCGTCAGCACGGTGTCACGCAGCGACTCGCCCTTCGAGGCCGACGAGCCCTTCGCCGACAGGTTGATGACGTCGGCCGAGAGCCACTTCCCGGCGATCTCGAAGGAGGACCGGGTGCGGGTCGAGTCCTCGAAGAAGAGGTTGATCACGGTGCGTCCGCGCAGCGCCGGGAGCTTCTTGACCTCGCGCTTCTGGACGTCGTGCATCTCGGCGGCGGTCGCGAAGAGCTGCTGGATCTCCTCGGCGCTCACGTCGTCGATGGACAGCAGATGGCGCGTCATGCGGGCACCCCTTCCAGCTCCACGATGCGTACCTCGTCGATGCCGTCGGTCTCCTCCAGCCGCAGCCCGACCCGCTCGGAGCGTGCCGTCGGGAGGTTCTTGCCGACGTGGTCGGCACGGATCGGCAGCTGCCGATGGCCGCGGTCGACGAGCACGGCCAGGCGTACGACGGCGGGGCGGCCGTAGTCGGCCAGCGCGTCGAGCGCGGCCCGGACGGTGCGGCCCGAGAAGAGCACGTCGTCGACCAGCACCACGGTCTTTCCGTCGATGCCGCCGGGCGGGATCTCGGTGTGGTGCGGCGCCCGGGTCGGGTGGGTGCGCAGGTCGTCGCGGTACATCGTCACGTCGAGCGCGCCGTGAGCCACCGGATGGCCCTCGGCAGCCTCGATCCGCGTGGCGATCCGCTTGGCCAGCGGCACCCCGCGGGTGTGCAGACCCAGCAGCACCAGGTCCTCGGCGTCACGGTTGCGCTCCAGGATCTCGTGGGAGATCCGGGTCAGCGCCCGGGAGATGTCACGGGAGTCGAGCACGACGCGACCATCGGTCGCGGGCACGGGGACGGCATCAGACAAGGTTGTGGTCTCCTTCTCCGCCTCACGGGACGACTCGTTAAAGGATCGGGCCAACCTTATCCTCACTCCAGGTCGATGAGCACTTTCCCGATCGCGCCGGCCTCGACCGCGTCGTGGGCAGCTGCCGTCTCCTCGAGCCGGTAGTGGTGCAGGGGTACGCCGTGCTCCGGGCCCACACGCAGCGCCCCCGCCGCCACGGCGGCGGTGACGTCCTCGGCCGCGGCCTGGAGCTGCGCGTCCTCGATGCCGTAGAGCTGGATGAACTGGTAGCGCAGGTTGAGCGAGAAGGTGGCCCTCACGGGCAGGGTGAGCTCGTCACCACCGTTGTTGGCGTAGATGGCGATGGTGCCGCGCTTGGCGACGACCGCGCGGTCGAGGTCGTTGTTGTCGGCCGGTGCGACCTCGACGATCTGGTCGACGCCGTCGGGCGCGATCTCGCGGATCTCCGCGGCCGGGTCGCCCTCGCGGTAGTTGACGATGTGATGGGCGCCCGCGGCCTTCGCCAGCGCCGCCTTCTCCGGGGAGCTGACCGTGGTGATCACCGTCGCCCCTGCCCACACGGCCAGCTGGATGGCGGCGTTGCCGACCGCTCCGGCGCCACCGTGGACCAGGATGGTGAGACCGTCGAACGAACCCGGGGCCACCCGCTCCACCGCTCCACAGGTGAGCGCCCGGTGGGCGGTCATCGCCGGGACCCCGAGCGAGGCGCCGAGGTCGTAGGAGGCTCCGGCGGGGAGCTCGACGGCCTTGTGGGCCGGGACGGTGACGTACTCCGCCGCGGTCCCCCAGGCCTGGCCGTGCTGGACCATGTAGAGCCAGACCTGCTGACCGACAATGTGAGTGCCGACCCCCTCGCCGATCTCCTCGATCACGCCGGCGCCGTCCTGGCCCGGGGTGGCCTCCGGAGTCGTGAGCGTCGCGCTCACGCCGGCGCGTACCTTCCAGTCGGTGGGATTGACGCCCGCTCGCACCAGCCTGACCAGGACCTCACCGGGGCCGGGCTTCGGCACCGGCCGCTCGGTCAGACGCATGGCGGAGGAGGGACCGTTCTCGGAGTAGACGACAGCGCGCATGACTCCGACGTTAGCGGCCGCCGGCTAGAGCGCGTGCGCCATCCCGGCACAGGCCTTGAGCCAGGACATCTTGGTGTCCTCCGAGAGCTGGGAGTACTGCACCGTGGACCCCGCCACGAGCACCGGGTCGAACGGGACCCGGTAGACCCCGCGGGTGCGCTGCTGGTAGACCTCGGTGAGGTCGCGGGCCAGGTTGTTGTCGACCTTCGGGGACGGGTCGGAGAGCACGGTGATCGTCTTCAGTTTGAGGTCGGCGTAGCCGGACTCCTGGAGCGCGTCGAGCATCCACAGACCGCTGTAGCCGGTGTCCTCGCGGACCGTCGAGGTCACCACCAGCAGGTCGGCGGTGTCGGCGGCGGCCAGCCAGTTCTCGGCCCGCATGTTGTTGCCGGTGTCGACCAGGATGACCTTGTAGAACCGCTCCAGCAGCTGGTGCACCTGCGCGAAGTCGTCGGCGTGGATCTGGCCGGTCACATCGGGGCGCTCGTCGGAGGCGAGCACGTCGAAGTGGGCGTCGCCCTGGGAGCGTACGAAGGCACCGAGGTCGCCGATGCGGGACTGGTAGACGTTGTTGAACGCGGCCAGGTTGTCGAGCAGCTCACGGGTGGTGTTGCGGTGGGTGCTCCGCATGCCGCGGATGCCGAGGGTGCCCCGGGTCTCGTTGTTGTCCCAGGCCACGATCCCGCCGCCGCGTACGGTGCCGAAGGTGTAGCCCGCGGCGAGCACGCCGGTGGTCTTGGCGGCACCGCCCTTGGGGTTGATGAAGACGATGGTGCGCGGACCGTCGAAGTCGCGCTGGATCATCGCCCGGTCCTGCTCGTAGGCGACCTCGGCAGGCCCCATCTTCGGACTGATCAGCCCGCCGGACATCTTGCGGATCGCGCCTCGCCAGCCCCAGGTCGCGGGGCCGAACCCGGCCGTCTCGGCGCGCCGATCGAGGAAGTCGGTCGCACTGGGGACCTCCAGCCCGTGGCCGCCGGGCGGTGGCGGCGTCACCGCCACCGCCGGCGGGGGCGGAGCGGGTGTCGTGGTGACCTGTGGGTTGGTGATGCGAGTCGCCTCCTGACTCGGGTCGGGACGGGGCTGTACGGGGGGCGTCGGCGGCCGGCCCGCCGAGTTCGGCGGAGGCGGCGTCACCCAGTGCGAGGGTGTTCCGGCCGGCCGGGTGCGCGAGTCCGGCTCGTCGTAGGGGTTGTTCTCCTGCGTCATGCGCTCTCCGAATACGGGTGCTGGTTTACGGCCTCCATCAGCCTTGGGTCCAAACATACGGTCCCGACCGAAGCAATCGTCGATAACCGGAAAACACACGCTTCGCGCCGCACCCCGAAATGACGCTACGCCTGCCCGGAACGCTCCAGGGCAGGCGTACGTCGTGTGCTGATCAGGCCTTGGCGAGATCCTTCGCGACCGCGGCGAGCACTCCGTTGACGAACGACGGCGAGTCGTCGGTCGACAGCTCGGTCACCAGGGCGGTCGCCTCGCTGATCGCGACCTCGGAGGCCACGTCGCCGTCGAGGAGCTCCCAGACGCCGATGCGGAGGACGTTGCGGTCGACAGCGGGCATCCGGGCAAGCGTCCAGTCCTTGGCGAACGCGCCGATCAGGGCGTCGATCCGCTCGGCCTCGGCGACCACGCCACGGACGATCTTGACCGTGAACGGGTTGTTGGGCACCTCGCCCTCCCTGATCTGCTGGTCGAGCAGATCACCGGCGGAGAGGCCGCGGGCCTCGGCGGCGAAGAGCAGGTCGAGAGCGCGCTTGCGGGCCTTGGTGCGGGCGGTGGCGACGTGAGCCACAGGTCAGCCCTTGACGCGGGAGAGGTAGGAACCGCCCTCGCGGGTGTCGACCTTGATCTTCTCGCCCTGCTCGATGAAGAGCGGCACCTGGATCTCGGCGCCGGTCTCGAGGGTGGCGGGCTTGGTGCGGCCGGTGGCCGAGTCACCCATCACGCCGGGCTCGGTGTAGGAGATCACGAGCTCGACCGACGGCGGCAGCTCGACGAAGAGCACGCGGCCCTCGTTGGTGGCCAGGATGACCTCCTGGTTCTCCAGGAGGAAGCCGGCACCGTCACCGACGATCTCCGGGCCGACCTCGACCTGGTCGAAGTCCGCGACGTCCATGAAGACGAAGTTGGAGCCGTCGTTGTAGAGGTACTGGAACGTGCGGCGGTCGACCGTGGCGGTCTCGACCTTGGTGCCGGCGTTGAAGGTCTTGTCGACGTTCTTGCCCGACTCGACGTTCTTCAGCTTGGTGCGGACGAAGGCCGGACCCTTGCCGGGCTTCACGTGCTGGAACTCGACCACCTGCCAGAGCTGGCCCTCGATCTTCAGCACCATGCCGTTCTTGAGGTCGTTCGTCGTCGCCATAACCGTCCGTCAGCCTTCGTCTCTTCGACCTGCACCGATGCAGGCTTTCGTTGTCAATGTCCTGGGGCCCGAAGGGCCTCGGAGAATCCTATCCGCGAGTCCGCACACGGCCGAATCAAGCAACGACCGCGGTCTTCCAGACCAGATCCACGAGCGACAGTACGCCGACGGCCAGCGCCACCGCGCGCAGCACCCACAGCGTGGCGCTGCCCACCGTCCCCGTCGAGGGTGGGACCGGCCAGGCGGCCAGGATCCGCCGCTCGGCGACCACCGTCAGGGCGGCTCCATAGGCCGCGGGGACGGCCACGAACGCCAGCACCGAGACCAGGGCCGGCTGGAGCAGGCTGAAGTCGACGCCGTCGGTGTGGACGATGATGTTGCCCACCCCCACCCCGGAGGCGAGGGTGACGCTGAGGACGCGGAACCACCACGGCCCGAACAGCAGCCAGCGGACGAGCAGGTAGAGCACCGCCCCGACGAGCCCGAGGACCATGCCCACGCCGACGAGGTTCAGCGAGCCGCTCAGGGTGAAGCGCCCCATCTCGAACCCGTCGTCGCTGGTCACGCCGTCGGCCGCGGGGCTGAGCCGGATCAGCAGGTACATCACGACCCGTCCGCCGACTCCGCCGATCAGGGCGCCGAGGATCCCGCCGGCGAGCAGCACGGCGAGGACTCGCGCGGGACCGTCGAGGAACTGACGCATGACCTCACGGTGGCTCCGGGACGCACCCGCACAGCGATCCCGCTGCGCCGATCGCCAATATGGGTCAGGTCAGGCTTGGCCGAGCTTCCCGGCGATGACCTCGAGCGCCTCGCGGTAGCCGTCGATGCCCTTGCCCGCCACGACCGCGGTCGCATGGGGGGTGACGACGCTGGTGTGCCGGAAGACCTCGGGCCGCTCCAGAGGCTCGGAGATGTGCACCTCGATCAGGGGCGCGGTCAGCTGCGCGCAGGCGTCGTAGATGGCGTAGGAGTAATGGGTCCAGGCGGCGGCGTTGAGCACGACCGGGATGTCCTTGTCAGCGGCGGCGTTGAGCCAGTCGACCATGGCGCCCTCATGGTTGGTCTGACGTACGTCCACGGCGAAGCCGAGCGCGTGGCCCCAGTCGACGCACATCGCGGCGAGCTCGTCATGGGTGGTGTGCCCGTAGATCTCGGGCTGGCGCTTCCCGAGACGTCCGAGGTTGGGGCCGTTGAGGACGAGGACCGGCTGCAGCTTCTTGCTCACCCGGCCATCCTGTCACGGGCTTCGCGTGGTCCCGGGCTCGTCTCGGCGACAGGTGACGGCGATCCCAATCTAAGCGCTCACTTATATTGTGCGACACTGGATCCGACACCAGGAGACTCCGACGCGAGACTCCGACACGAGGAGGGCCGATGAACGAGCTCCGCACCAGCACCCAGGCACGCGGCGACCGCAGCCGCGCCCGTCTGCTCGACGCGGCGGTCCAGGCCTTCTCCGCGAAGGGGTTCCACGGCACCAGCACCCGCGACATCGCTACCGCAGCCGGCCTGAGCCCGGCAGCGGTCTATGTCCACCACCGCTCCAAGGAGGAGCTCCTGCACGCGATCGCGGTGCGTGGCCACGAGGTCATCCTCGAGGCGGTCACCGACGCGACCCGTGCAGACGCCACACCCGCCGAGCGGGTCGCCGCCGCCGTACGCACCTATGTCCTCTTCCACGCCCGCTCCCACACGATGGCCCGGGTCATCAACTACGAGCTCGCGGCGCTGACCGAGGAGCACTTCAAGGAGATCGCCGGGCTGCGCCGCGCCATCGACACCGTCATGCGCGAAGTCGTCGAGGAAGGCGTACGCAGCGGCGACTTCGACACCCCCGACCCGGCCAAGGCCGCCACCGCCCTGCTCTCGCTCGGCATCGACCTGGCCCGCTGGTACCGCGACGACGGCTCCTGGACGCCCGAGGCCCTCGCCGACTTCTACGCCGATCTGGCGCTGCGCGCCGTCGGCGCCCGCCCCTGAACGTCCGTTTCGACCCCGAGAAGAATGCACCCCGAGGAGTAAGCACCGTATGCGCCGCACCATCTACACCGAGGACCACCAGTCCTTCCGCGAGACCATCCGCTCGTTCATCGAGAAGGAGGTCACCCCCGTCTACGACGAGTGGTACGCGGCCGGGATCGTCCCCCACGACTTCTACCTCAAGCTCGGCGAGCTCGGCGTGTGGGGCATCCAGGTGCCCGAGGAGTACGGCGGCGCCGGGATCGAGTCGTTCAAGTACTCCGCCGTCATCACCGAGGAGCTCGCCCGTGCCGGTGTCTCCTTCGGTGGCTCGAGCACCCACGTCGGCCTCTGCCTGCCCTACCTGCTCAAGCTCGGCACGAAGGAGCAGATGGAGCGCTGGATGCCCGGCTTCGTCTCCGGCGAGGAGATGTGGGCGATCGCGATGACCGAGCCGGGCACCGGCTCGGACCTGGCCGGGATGACCACCAACGCCAAGCTCACCGAGGACGGCAAGCACTACGTCCTCAACGGCGCCAAGACCTTCATCACCGGCGGCGTCAACGCCGACCGGGTGATCGTCTGCGCCCGCACCGCGCCGGCCACCCCCGAGGACCGCCGCGGCGGGATCACGCTCCTCGCCGTCGACACCAAGCTGCCCGGCTACGAGGTCGGCCGCAAGCTCGACAAGCTCGGCCTCAAGGTCTCCGACACCGCCGAGCTCTCCTTCACCGATGTGCAGGTCCCGGTCGAGGACGTCCTCGGCGAGGTCGGCAAGGGCTTCTCCTACCTCGGCCAGAACCTCCCGGTCGAGCGTCTCGGCATCGCCGTCGGCGCGTACGCCCAGGCCGCTGCCGCCGTCGAGTTCGCCAAGGCGTACGTCCACGACCGCAAGGTCTTCGGCACCGCCGTCGCCTCCTTCCAGAACACCAAGTTCGAGCTGGCCGCGTGCAAGGCCGAGGTCGACGCCGCCGAGGCCGTGGTCGACCGCGCCATCGAGGCCGAGGATGCCGGCACGCTGACGGCCGCCGAGGCCGCCTCGGCCAAGCTGTTCTGCACCGAGGTCGCCCACCGCGTCATCGACCGCTGCCTCCAGCTCCACGGCGGCTACGGCTACATGAACGAGTACCCCATCGCCCGGCTCTACGCCGACAACCGCGTCAACCGCATCTACGGCGGCACCTCCGAGGTCATGAAGCTCATCATCGCCAAGGACATGGGTCTGTGAGACCCGACCTGGGAGTCCTGGGGTCCACCTGGTGACCTCAGGACTCCCAGGTCCGCCCGGCGCTAGGCTCGGGCACATGACGCCGCGCGAGGACGAGAACCGCCGCCTGCTGCGGGCGCGCGACGTGATGGACCGGCACTACGCCGAGCGGCTCGACGTCGCGGCGGTGGCCCGGGTCGCGCATGTCTCCCCCGCGCACTTCAGCCGCCGGTTCAAGGCGGTCTTCGGGGAGACACCCCACCGCTATCTCCAACGGCGCCGGATCGAGCGCTCGATGGCGCTGCTCCGGGACACCCCGACTCCGGTCACGGAGGTCGCGCTCACGGTCGGCTTCACCAGCCCCGGCACCTTCAGCCGTACGTTCCGCGACATCGTCGGCACCTCCCCGAGCGGCTACCGGGCCAGGGCCCACAGCCCCGCCGTGCCCGGGTGCGTCGCCCGCGCCTGGATGCGGCCGGCGAGCTGAGCAGTTTCGGAGAAGCGCCCGGCGTCGAACGCGCCGCAGACTGGTCGCATGCTGACCAACATCAACATCACCGGAATCTACGTTCTCGACCAGGACGAGGCGCTCGACTTCTACGTCGGCAAGCTCGGCCTCGAGGTCGGGAGCGACGTCGACATGGGCTTCATGCGCTGGCTCACCATCCACCTCCCCGGCGACCCGGACCACCAGCTGCTGCTCGAGGTGCCGGGCCGCTCCCCCGCCCACAGCGCCGAGACGGCGGCCCAACTGCGTGACCTGGTCACCAAGGGAGCGATGGGCGCGGTGGTCATCTTCAACACCGACGACTGCGAGAAGCTCTACGAGGAACTCTCCGCCAAGGGCGTCGAGTTCACCGACAAGCCCACCAAGCAGCCCTACGGCATCGACTGCGCCTTCCGCGACCCCTTCGGCAACCACATTCGCGCCACCCAGCGGATCGAGGGTCCCGTCGAGGTCACCGACGAGGACATCGCTCGCTGGTCCGGCGCCTGAACCGGCGCCCGGGCGTCAGCCCCCGACGACCGCGTACGCCTCGCGCAGCTGCTCCTCGGTCGGCCCGGTGAGGATGCGGGGGTCGGCGATGTCGTGGAGGACGAGGAAGCGCAGGACGGAGCCGCGGGCCTTCTTGTCGACCCGCATGGCGCCGATGAGGTCGTCGAAGCCGGCCTCGACGCCGAGCTCCTTGACGGTGGTCGGGAGGCCGACCTTCGCGAACGTCGGCGCGTGCCGGGCGGCGACCTCGTCGGGGAGGACGCCGGCGAGACGGGCGAGCTCGGCGGCGTAGACGCAGCCGACGGCGACCGCGTCACCGTGGCGGATCGAGAAGCCGGAGTGCTTCTCGAGCGCGTGGGCGAGGGTGTGGCCGTAGTTGAGGGTCTCGCGGCCGGGGTGGCCGTCGGCGCCGCCGGTCTCCTTCAGGTCGGCGGCGACGACCTCAGCCTTGACCCGGATCGCACGCTCGACCAGCTCGGCGAGAACGGGCGAGGAAGCGGTGATCCCGTCCGTCTCCTCAACCAGCCGCAGGATCTCCGGGTCGGCGATGAAGCCGCACTTGACGACCTCGCCGAGGCCGGCGATCAGGTCTGCCTCTGGCAGGGTGGCGAGCAGCGCGAGGTCGCACAGCACCCCGGCCGGCTCGTGGAAGGCGCCGACGAGGTTCTTCCCGGCGGCGGTGTTGACGCCGGTCTTCCCGCCGACCGCAGCGTCGACCATGGCGAGGACGGTGGTGGGCATGTGCACGACGCGTACGCCGCGCAGCCACCCGGCCGCGACCCAGCCGCCGAGGTCGGTGGTCGCCCCGCCACCGAAGGTGACGACCGCGTCGGAGCGGGTGAAGCCCCGCTCCCCCAGCGCCTCCCAGCAGTCGTGCGCGACCGCGACGGTCTTCTGGTCCTCACCGCTGGGCAGGCCGAGGCCGAGCACGTCGTAGTGCTTGAGCAGCTCCTCGAGCACCGGCTCGGCGTACTCGGCCAGCTCGGCGGCGTAGAGGAACGCCACCCGCTCGACGCTCTCGCCCAGCAGCCCCTGGAGCCGGCCGGCGAGGCCGGAGCCGATGACGACGTCGTACGCCGCGGCGCTCTCGACCCTGATGACGGTTCCGGTCACTTCTACTCCGTGGTGTTCAGCGCTGTCAGGGCGGTGGCGAGCTCGGTGGCGACGTCGTCGGCCGAGCGGCCGTCGGTGTCGACGACGATCGTCGCGACCGACTCGTAGATCGGTGCGCGCTCCTCCAGGAGCGCCTTGATGCGGCCGCGTACGTTGCCGAGCAGCAGCGGACGGCCGGAGCCGAGACCGACCCGCTTGACCGCGTCCGCGACGCCGACCCGCAGGTAGACGACGGTGTGCTCCTTGAGCAGGATCTGGGTCTGCTCGGCCAGGACGGAGCCGCCGCCGAGGGAGACCACGCCGTCGTGCTCGGCGAGCGCCGCCGCGACGGCCTCGGCCTCGACCGCACGGAAGTGGGCCTCACCCTCGTCGACGAAGATGTCCTGCACGCTCTTGCCGGCGGCTGCCGCGATGTCCTCGTCGGTGTCGCGCAGCGTGACACCGAGACGGGCCGCGAGCAGCGCTCCGACCGTCGACTTGCCCGCGCCCATCGGGCCGACGAGCACGACAGCCGGCATCAGGAGTACCTCAGGTTCTCGAGGTAGGCCTTCGCGTTGCGGGCGGTCTCGGCGACCGAGTCGCCACCGAACTTCTCCAGCGCCGCCTCGGCCAGCACGAGCGCGACCATCGCCTCGGCGACGACACCGGCGGCGGGCACCGCACAGACGTCGGAGCGCTGGTGGTGGGCGACGGCCTCCTCGCCGGTGGCCACGTCCACGGTACGCAGCGCCCGCGGCACCGTCGCGATCGGCTTCATCGCCGCACGGACCCGCAGGATCTCGCCGGTCGACATCCCGCCCTCGGTGCCGCCGGAGCGCCCTGAGGCGCGGCGGATGCCGTCGGCGGAGGGAACGATCTCGTCGTGGGCCTTGGAGCCCGGAGTCGCGGCGAGCTCGAAGCCGTCACCGACCTCGACGCCCTTGATCGCCTGGATGCCCATCAGCGCGCCGGCCAGGCGGGCGTCGAGCCGCCGGTCCCAGTGCACGTGGGAGCCGAGACCCGGCGGCAGCCCGTGGACGACCACCTCGACGACGCCGCCCAGGGTGTCGCCGTCCTTGTGGGCCTCGTCGATGCGGGCGACCATCTGCTTGGAGCCGTCCGGGTCGAGCACCCGCACCGGGTCCTCGTCGAGCCGGGCGACATCCTCGGGCGAGGGAACCTCGCGGCCCGGCGTACGAATGCCGCCGATCTCCAGGACGTGGGACACCAGCCGCACCCCGAGCGCCTGCTCGAGGAAGGCCGAGGCGACCGCGCCGAGCGCGACCCGGGCCGCCGTCTCGCGGGCCGAGGCGCGCTCCAGGATCGGACGGGCGTCGTCGAAGTCGTACTTCTGCATCCCGACCAGGTCGGCGTGACCGGGCCGCGGCCGGGTCAGCGGAGCGTTGCGCGCCTGCCCGGCCAGCACGTCGGGGTCGACCGGGTCGGCGGCCATCACGGTCTCCCACTTGGGCCACTCGGTGTTGCCGACCTCGATCGCGACCGGACCGCCCTGCGACTCCCCGTGGCGTACGCCGCCGGTGATCCGCACCTGGTCCTTCTCGAACTTCATCCGGGCACCGCGGCCATAGCCGAGCCGGCGCCGGGCCAGGGCATCAGCGATGTCGTCAGAGGTGATCCGGACGTGGGCGGGCAGACCCTCCATCACGGCCGTCAGGGACGGACCATGGGACTCGCCCGCAGTGAGCCAACGCAACATGACGCCAGTCTTTCATCCCCGCCACGCAACCCCGTGCACCCGGGCTCAAAGCGAGACGGCGAAGACCCCGACGAGCATGCCCCAGATCATGAACGGCCCGTACGCCAGCGGCTCGCGCATCGCCGTGCGCGAACGTCGCGCGACCGCACGTCCGATGCCCCAGAGACCGAAGATCGCCAGCCCGGCCCAGAGCCCGATCGCCAGCTGGTCCCAGCCGAGGCGACCGAGGACCAGGCCGACGAGTGCGGCGAGCCGTACGTCGCCGAAGCCCATCGCGTGCGGCAGGAGCCGCCACAGCAGCCAGAACGCCGAGCGGGCGATCACCAGCCCGGCGAGGGCGCCGAGGGCCGTTGCGGTCTCGCGCGTCCAGAGCCACTCGACGCCGAGCAGCGCGATCCCGACCGCGGTGGCCACCAGGATCGGCACCTTCGGCAGCCGCTGGACGCGCCAGTCGACGTAGGCGAGCAGCACGCAGATCGGTGTGAGCGGCGCCAGCGCCACCATCAGCCGCGACGGATCGACGTGCCAGGCGAGGAGCCCGGCGACCGCGGCGGAGACGGCCACCGCGAGAGGCCGGAACGGTGCCCAGTCGGCCAACCTGGCATAGGAGACCGCCGGCGGGTCGTCGACAGGTTCGGGGAGCCGGCGAAGAAGTGCCGGCATCCCGAGAGCGAGCAGACCGGCGACGGCCGCACTCACCAGCACGACCGCCCCAGGACTCATGCCGGTGACAGCTCCGCGATCCCCAGCGCCTTCTCCCCCGCCGCCCGCATGGCGTCGAGCGGGGCGGGACGGCTGGTGAAGAGCTCGAACTGCAGCACCGCCTGGTGCACGAGCAGGTCCAGGCCGCTGACAGCCACACCGGGTGCGACGGAGAGCAGCGGCGAGGGCCACGGGTCGTAGACGACGTCGAAGACGACCGGCGTCGGCGCCCAGCGGTCGATGAGCTCGGGGGTCAGTGCCTTCGCCGGGACCGTGGAGACGACCGCGTCGACTCCGTCGACGGCCGAGTCCAGCGGCAGCACCGAGACCACGGGCTTGCTCCGGTGACGGGAGATCATCTCGATCGTCTCCCCCGCCGCACCCGGGTTGCGAGCCAGCAGCGTGATCCGGGAAGCGCCCAGCTCGGCGAGCGCGAGGCCCGTCGACGCGGCCGTGGCGCCGGCGCCCAGGACCGCACCGTGGGAGCAGGAGAAGCCGTCACCGGCTCGCTCCCGGACCGCCGCGACCGCACCGGGCAGGTCGGTGTTGTCCCCCACCCAGCCGTGCGAGGAGCGCACCAGTGTGTTGACCGCCCCCACGAGCCGCGCCCGCGGCGAGACCGACCGCGCCAGCTCGAAGGCCTCCCGCTTGAGCGGCATCGTCACCGACAGCCCGCGCCACTTGCTCGGCGGCCAGTCGCCACCGAGGTCGGCCACGTACTTCGCCAGGCCGCCGGCCTGCACCCGGGTGGAGGTGTAGGACCAGTCCGACATCTCCAGCTCGGCGTACGCCGCCTGATGGAGGGCCGGGGAGAGCGAATGACCGATCGGGTCACCCAGGACAGCGCACTTCACTCAGGTCTCCTGATCAGCAACTCTTGGACTTCGCCGAGGCACAGTAGGCCTTGTACTCGGCCTTGAACTTCAGGAACTGGTCGTAGTTCTTCGCGAACTTCGTCTCACCGGTCTTCAGGTTGACGGTCACGTAGTAGTACCAGTCACCGTCAGCCGGGTTGAGCGCGGCCTGGATCGCCTTGTCACCGGGCGCACCGATCGGCCCAGGCGGCAGACCCTTGTTGGTGTAGGTGTTGTAGGGCGAGTCGACCGACTGCACGTTGACCCCACCGAGCTCGGTGCTGCCGGACTTCCCGAGCGCGTAGTTGACCGTTGCGTCGATCTGCAGGAAGCCCGCCTGGCCGGCCGTGCCGGGGTTCTCGACGCGGTTGTAGATCACCCGGGCGATCTTGGCCATGTCGTCACCGCGACCTTCGGCCTCCACGAGCGAGGCCACGGTCATGATCTGCTCAGGCGTGCAGGCCTTGCCGCCACCGCACTTCAGCTGCTTGGCGCGCGCCTCGATGTCGTTGTCGCCCAGCGCCTGCTCCCAGCGGTCGACCATCATCGCCAGCATCTCGGTCGGCGTGGCGTCGGGCGGGAAGGCGTACGTCGCGGGGAAGAGGTAGCCCTCGACGTTGCCCTTGGCGTAGTCGGGCAGCCCGATCGCCTCGGTGTCCTCGGCGGCCTTCTTGAAGTCGGCCGGCTTCGTCTTGGTCTTCTCGGCGAGCACCTTGTAGATCGCCTTGGCGCGCGATCCCTCGGTGATGGTGACGTTGATCGTGTCGATGTTGTCCGGGTTGGCGAGGATCTCGACGACGTCGGCGGCCTTCATCTGCTTCTTCAGCGGGTAGAAGCCGACCTGCACGGTCAGTCCCTCGGCGTTGGCCGCATCGATGAAGGCATCGACGGACTCCACCACGCCGACCTCCTTGAGATTGCGGCCGACGGCTGAGACCGAGTCGCCCTCGCGCACCTCGAAGGAGACCGGGTCGGTGCCGGGTCCGGGGTAGTCCGCGGGCGGCGCGACCATGTCCTTGACGTAGTCGATGGCGCGGTCACCCACGACGTAGAACCCACCGAGCACGACGGCCATGGCCACCAGCACGGCCAGGCAGCCACCGAAGCGTCGCTTGCGCTTGGGTGGCTCCTCGTCGAAGTAGGGATCGTGCTCGCCGGGACCGGCCTCGAAGAAGCTCGGGTGCTGCTGGTAGGTCGGCCCACCGTAGCCACCGGGCCGCTGCGGGGGCTCCTGGTGACCGTAGCCCGGCGGGGGTGTGCCGACGCCGGGCACCGGACGCGGCCCTGGCCGTCGCCCCGGCTGGCCCGCCTGAACCGGCTGGCCCGGACGAGGCTGCCCCTGATGCTGAGGAGGCAGCTGACCCGGCATCTGCCCGGGCGTCTGCGGCGGCATCCGGCGCGGGTCACGGGGATCCTGCGGCGGCTGCTGGCGCGGCGGGTAGCCACCGCGCGGATCGCGACCATATGACCCCTGACCAGGGCGACGCGGGTCGCGCGGGTCCGGGGGGTAGTAGCGCTCACTCAATGACCGACCTCAACGATCTCTCCAGGCGCGGCCCCCGAAGCGCGCTCACTGTCCAATGCGTGTTGCAGGATCACAACCGCCGCGGCCATGTCGACAACTGCTCGACGGTCCTGACCCTTGCGACCTCGGTCTCGGAGCATAGCCTCCGCAGAAACAGTGGTGAGCCGCTCGTCGACGAGACGAACCGGGACCGGGGCCACTCGCCGCGCCAACGACGCGGCGAAGTCCCGGACCTTAGCAGTCGCCGGGTTCTCCCCTCCCTTGAGGGAGCGGGGCAGCCCGACGACCACCTCGAGCATCGTCGACTCCTCGCCGATCTCGGCGACGATCGCCTGCAGCCGGGCGAGATCCCCGCGGCCCTTCTTGACCGTCTCCAGCGGCGTCGCCAGGAACCCCGTGGGGTCGCTCCTGGCGACGCCGATCCGGGCGTCGCCAGGATCGAGACCGAGGCGTACGCCGTGTCGCATCAGGCTCCGGCCACCAGGCTCTTGACCTTGGCGACCGCCTCGTCGATCCTGCCGACCTCGGTGCCACCGCCCTGGGCGAAGTCGGGCTTGCCGCCACCGCGCCCGCCGACGACCGGCGCCAGCTCCTTGATCAGGTCGCCGGCCTTGACGCCCTTGGCGATGCCGGCCGGGTTGACCGCGGCCACGACCGCGACCTTGTCGTCGGCATCCCCGAAGAGCACGACGGCCGCAGGGGCGTCACCGAGCCGGGAGCGTACGTCCTGCGCGAGCGTACGCGCGTCGCCGCCGCCCACACCCGGGACCCGCTGGGCGACGACCTGGACGCCGTTGACGTCGACCGCGGAGGCCGCGATCGAGCCGCCGGAGGCGAGCAGCTGCGCCGTACGCGCCCGGGCGATCTCCTTCTCGGCGGCCTTGAGCCGCTCCATGAGGTCGGAGACCCGGCCGACGACGTCGCCGGACTTGGTCTTGAGCAGCAGGTTGAGCTCGGAGACCACGTCGCGCTCGCGGGCGAGGTACTTGAAGCCCTCCACGCCCGTGTAGGCCTCGATGCGGCGGTTGCCGGAGCCGACCGAGGCCTCCGAGGTGACCACGATGGTGCCGATCTGGGCGGAGTGGTCGACGTGGGTGCCACCGCACAGCTCGCGCGACCACGGGCCGCCGATCTCGACGACGCGCACCTTGGAGTCGTCGTAGGTCTCGCCGAAGAGCGCGATCGCGCCCCACTCCTTGGCCTGCGGGAGAGTCATGTAGTCCCAGGAGACCGGCAGGTCGGCACGCAGCGCGTTGTTGGAGACCTCCTCGATCTCGTGCATCTGCTCCGGGGTCAGGCCCTTGGTCCAGCCGTAGTCGAGACGCAGGTAGCCGGGCCGGTTGAACGAGCCCGACTGCAGCGCGGTCGGGCCGAGCACCTCGCGCAGCGCCGCGTGCACCACGTGGGTGCCGGAGTGGGCCTGGCGGGCGCCGAGGCGCCACTCCGGGTCGACCTTCGCGTGCACGAGCGACTCGCCGCCGTGGAACTCGCCGTCGACGACGCGGACCTGGTGCACCACGAGGCCCTTGACCGGCCGCTGCACGTCGACGACCTCGAGCCGGCCACCGTCGAACTCGATGATGCCCGCGTCGGCGGACTGGCCACCGGACTCGGCGTAGAACGGGGTGCGGTCGAGGACGATCTCGCCGATCTCCTCGGGCCCGAGCACGTCGACCGGCTTGCCCTCCCGCAGGAGCGCCACCGGCTTCGACTCGGTGTCGAGGGTCGTGTAGGCCTGCCAGTCGGTCGGCCCGTTGGTGTCCAGGATGCCGCGGTAGACCGTCAGGTCGGCGTGCTGGCCCTTCTTGGCGCGCGCGTCGGCCTTGGCCCGCTCGCGCTGCTCGGTCATCAGACCGCGGAAGCCCGCCTCGTCGACCTCGAGGCCCGCCTCGGCGGCCATCTCGAGGGTGAGGTCGATCGGGAAGCCGTACGTGTCGTGGAGCTGGAACGCCTTGTCACCGGTGAACGTGGTGGATCCGCTCGACTTCACCTCGGTCGCGGCCAGGTCGAAGATCTGGGTGCCGGCCGCGAGGGTCTTGCGGAAGGCCTCCTCCTCGGCGTCGGCGACGCGCTTGATCCGGTCCCACTCGGTGTGGAGGTCGGTGTAGGTCTCCCCCATCTTGTCGCGGGAGATCGGCAGCAGCTCGGGCATCGCCGGGTCCTCGTAGCCGAGCAGCCGCATGTTGCGGATCGCGCGGCGCATCAGCCGGCGCAGCACGTAGCCGCGGCCCTCGTTGCCGGGGGTGACACCGTCGCCGATGAGCATCAGGGAGGAGCGCACGTGGTCGGCGACCACGCGGAAGCGGACGTCGTCCTCGTAGGCCGCGCCGTACTTCTTCCCGGTCAGCTCCATCGCCTTCTCGATGACCGGGAAGACGACGTCGGTCTCATACATGTTGGACTTGCCCTGCATGAGGTAGGCGACGCGCTCGAGCCCGAGGCCGGTGTCGATGCCGGTCTGGGCGAGCGGACCGTCGATGTCGACGTCGTACTTGGACCGCGCCGCGACGACGTTGTCCTGCATGAAGACGAGGTTCCAGAACTCCAGGTAGCGGTCGCCGGCGTCCCAGTCGCGGTCGGCGCCGAACTCGGGACCGCGGTCGATCAGGATCTCCGAGCACGGGCCGCCCGGGCCGGGCACGCCCATCGACCAGTAGTTCTCGCTTGGGGGCAGCCGGACGATGCGGTCGTCGGGCAGGCCGGAGACCTTCTTCCAGAGCGCGACCGCCTCCTCGTCACCGTTGAGCACCGAGGGGTAGAGGACCGACTCGTCGAAGCCGAAGCCACCGTCGGCGACCGACTTGGTGACCAGCTCCCAGGCGAGCGTGATGGCGCCCTCCTTGAAGTAGTCACCGAAGGAGAAGTTGCCGCACATCTCGAAGAAGGTGCCGTGCCGGGTGGTCTTGCCGACCTCCTCGATGTCGGGGGTACGGATGCACTTCTGCACCGACGTCGCCCGCGGGTAGGGAGGGGTCGCCTGACCGAGGAAGAACGGCTTGAAGGGCACCATGCCTGCGTTGACGAAGAGCAGGTTGGGGTCGTCGAGCAGGAGCGATGCCGACGGCACCACCGTGTGCTCGCCGATCTCGGTGTTCTCGGCGAAATGCGCCGTGAAACGGCGGCGGATCTCCGCCGTGCTCAACCACTCCATCAGGGGGTACTACCTTCCGTGTTCTTCCTCGGGTCCTCGGTTGGCCCGTTCAGTCCAAGTCTCTGCTGCTCGGCGCCCGTGGCGCCAATCTGTTTCGGACCTGCGGTCTTCGCCTCGATCCACTCGCGCAGCTCGAGCTCCTTCTCCGCCTTGCCCTGGGCCAGCTCCTCGCGGAAGATCCGCGCGCCGACCCCGATCGCCTGGGCCCGGTCACGCAGCCCGTCGGCGGTGAACGCCTCGGCGGCGCGTCGTCCCTTGACCATCGCGTACACGCCCGCGCCCGCACCGACCACGAACCAGATCGCGCCCCTCATCGGGTGTCCTCCATACGTACGTCCTCGTCAACTGCCTCGCGCTGGCGCGCTCGGTACTCCCGCAGCGCCTCGCGCATCTCGCTCTTCCGGTCCTTGCGTGCCCGCTTGACCTCGCGGTGCATCTCGTAGCGGATCTTGAACCGCACCTCGGGCGAGATCGCCCGGCGCACCCCGTGGACCAGCGCGGCGCTGTGCACCATCGTCTCCCGGAAGACGGCGTCCGCGAACGCCGGTGCGGTCAACGTACGCTGCACCACCTGCTCCACCTCGGCAGGCTCGCCGTCCTCCCCCAGGGAGGTGATGACGTACTCCTTCTCGTCCCGGCCCCGTCGCCTGACCTCGGGCTGCGCCAGCCGCTTCTCCAGCGCCTCGAGCCGCTCACGCAGCTCGGCCTCGCTGGCCTCGGCCGCCTCGAGCCTCAGCCGCGCGCGGCGCCGTGCCCCGAGCGCGAGCAGCACGGCCACCAGCGAGATGAGGACCAGAACCCCCACCGCGGCCAGTGCCGCCGCCAGCGCCCAGCCGGGCATGCTCGAGATCGTCATGGTGGACCTACCCTATCCATCCTGTCCGCGCACGATTTTCCGGACACGCTCCCAACGTTCCTTCACTCCGGCCTCGGCTCCGTGGGTCGTCGGCCGGTAGTACTCCGCATCGGCCACCGCCTCCGGCGCGTACTGCTGCGTCGCGATCCCGAACGGCTCGTCGTGAGCGTACTTGTAGGCCTCGCCGTGCCCGATCTTCTTCGCGCCCTCGTAGTGGGCGTCGCGCAGGTGCGGCGGGACGTTGCCGATCTTTCCGGCGGCGACGTCGGCGCGGGCGGCGAAGATGGCGTTGGTGACCGCGTTGGACTTGGGCGCCACCGCGAGCGCGATCGTCGCGTGCGCCAGGGTGAGCTGGGCCTCGGGCATCCCGATCAGCTGCACCGTCTGGGCGGCAGCGACCGCCGTCTGCAGGGCCGTCGAGTCGGCCAGGCCGATGTCCTCGGAGGCGAGGATCATCAGCCGGCGGGCGATGAACCGGGGGTCCTCCCCCGCCTCGATCATCCGGGCCAGGTAGTGCAGCGCCGCGTCGGCGTCCGACCCGCGCACCGACTTGATGAAGGCGCTGACCACGTCGTAGTGCTGGTCGCCCTGGCGGTCGTAGCGCACCGCTGCCTGGTCCACGGCCCGTTCGGCCGCCTCCAGGGTGATCTCCCCCTCGGACGCGGCGCCCGCGGCTGCCTCCAGGTAGGTCAGCGACCGTCGCGCGTCGCCGCCGGCGAGGCGGACGAGATGGTCCAGCGCCTCGTCGGAGATGGTCACCGAGCCGCCCAGGCCGCGCTCGTCCTCCAGCGCCCGTAGGAGTACGCCACGGATGTCGTCGTCGGTCAGCGACTCCAGCCGCAGCAGCAGCGAGCGGGACAGCAGCGGCGAGATCACCGAGAAGAAGGGGTTCTCCGTGGTGGCGGCGACCAGCGTGACCCAGCGGTTCTCCACGCCCGGCAGCAGCGCGTCCTGCTGCGCCTTGCTGAACCGGTGCACCTCGTCGACGAAGAGCACCGTCTCCTTGCCGGTCGCGACCAACTCGGCCCGGGCGGAGTCGATCGCGGCCCGGACCTCCTTGACCCCGGCCGAGACCGCGGAGATCTCGACGAAGCGCCGGTCGGTGGAGCGGCTCACGATGGAGGCGATGGTGGTCTTCCCCGTCCCCGGCGGTCCCCACAGCAGCAGCGAGAGCGACTGCCCACCCTCGACGACCTGGTGAAGCGGCGACCCGGCCGCGCGCAGCGAGCTCTGCCCCACCAGCTCCTCGAGCGTACGCGGCCGCATCCGCACCGCCAGCGGCGCGGCCGCATGGTCGCTGTGGCTCAGCGACCCGCCACGCGAGGCGCCGGCAGCGCCCATCTCGAACAACCCATCCACACGCCAACCCTAGTGGCCGGCACCGACAACGCTCAGGTGAGGCGTACGCGGGGGTCGAGCACGCTGTAGAACATGTCGACCACGAGGTTGGTGAGCACGATGATCGCGGCGGAGATCAGGGTGGTCGCCTCGATGACCGGGAGGTCGCTCTGCCCGACGGCGTCGAGGGCACGGAGGCCCAGGCCGTTGATGCCGAAGATCTTCTCGGTGAAGATCGTGCCGGTCAGCAGGGCGCCGAAGTCGAGACCGAAGATGGTCACGATCGGCACGACCGCGGCGCGAAGCGCGTGCTTGTTGACGATCGTCCGCTCGGGCAGACCCTTGGACCTCGCGGTGCGGACGTAGTCCTCGTTGAACGCCTCGATCATCGAGCCACGGGTGAACCGGGCGTACTTGGAGGAGTTCACCAGGCCGAGCGCGAGCCAGGGCAGCAGCAGCGCCCAGGCCCACTTCAGGGGCGAGTCGGTCAGCGGGTGGTAGCCGTCCTGCGGGAAGATCCCCGCCCCGACCGCCAGATAGAGGAAGGCGAGCAGGACGAACAGATAGTAGGGAATCGACTCGATCACGAGGGTCGCGCCGATGACGGCCTTGTCGGCCGAGGTCCCCCGGCGTCTGGCCGCGAACATCCCGATCGGCACCCCGATGAGCAGGATCGTGGCACCGGCTCCGACCGCGACCGAGACGGTCGGCCCGATCCGGTCCTTGATGTCGTCCCAGACGTTGACGCGGTAGATGAAGCTGACCCCGAAGCAGGGGGCGTCGCAGTCGTACGCCTCGGAGCCGAAGGCGATCTGGCGGCCGTTGACGATCCCGGACATGTACTCGCCGTACTGGACGTAGATCGGCGCCTCCAGGTTGAGCGCCTCCCGGATCGCGTCCTGGCGCTCCGCGGTGCACTTGGGCTCGGGGCACATCGCGTCCGCCGGGTCGCTCGGACCATAGGTGAAGAGCGCGACCACCGCCACCGAGATGACGAACAGCACCAGAAGTGCCGAGATCAGCCGGCGTACGACAAAACCGATCATGGGACGGAGGTCTCGCTTCCTAGAGGGTGTCCACGGGCGCTGGCCCGCAGGTGCGGTCCGATTTCGGGGGTCCGGCCGGCGTGGGGACCGCCCACGCCGGCCGGCTCACCTCACTTGAGGTACATGATGGAGAAGCTCGGCATGCCCTTGACCGGGTCGTTGACGACCCCGCCGACCTGCGAGCCCTTGATGAAGGCGTTCGCGTCGTAGCCGGCGTTGATCTCGACCATGTAGGTCTCCTGCATCCACTTGTCGAACTCGCCCCAGGCGGCGGGCACCTCGTCGGCGTCCATCTTCAGGATCTCCGCCTGCTTCGCGTCGGCGTCGGCCTCCTTGAAGTTGGTCGGGTTCGGCATACCCGCCTTGTTGGCGTTGGAGCCGATCCACTGCGCCGGGAACCACGAGCCACCCGAGGGCCAGTCGGAGCACCAGCCGCCGTAGCGGAGGTTGACCGGGGCGTCCAGGTTGCTCTCGTCGTCGCGGTAGGTCTCGTCGGTCGAGGCCACCGGGGTCGCCTTGAAGCCGGCCGCCTCGAAGCCCTTGACCATCTGGTCCTTCTTGGCCACCGAGTTCTCGTCGTCACGCTGGTAGTGCCACTTCAGCTCGAAGCCGACGGCACCGGCCTCCTCCAGGAGCGCCTTGGCCTTCTCCGGGTCGGTGGTCTGACCGTCCTGGCCCTTCGGGTACTGGTACTCGACACGGCCCGCGGTGCCCGGGGGCAGGAGCGAGGTGCCGGGCTGGATGGTGACGCCGACGATCTCGCCGGAGGCCTTCCAGGCAGCCTGGTAGGGGTAGGCCCAGCTGATGGCCTCGCGGATCTTCTTGTCCTTGATCTTGGTCTGGTCCGGGCGGTACATGTAGGTGCACGGCGAGGTGCCCTCGATGAGGTTGTCCGGCGCGCTCTCCTTGATCGACTTGTAGGTCGGAGGCGTGACGTCGTCGTACGTCATCATCGTCTGCGCCGCGCCCTTGTCGCCGAGGATCTGGTTCTCGAGCTTCGCGGTGTCCTGAGCGAACCGGAAGTCGAAGGCGTCGGCGGCCTGGAAGCGGCCGGGGTCGGAGTCGGCGTCCCACTGGTCGTTCTTGACCAGCTTCAGCGAGACGCCGGGCTTGTAGGACTCGAACTTGTAGGGGCCGGTCGCCATCGGGTGGCTCTCGTAGGCCAGCGGGTCCTTGTCCTTGGCCTTCGGGATCGGCGAGAAGACCGGAAACGAGGCGTAGTAGTCGAGCTCGGGGAACGGCTGCGCGAGGTGGATGATCACCTTGTTGCCGTCGGCCTCGACGCCGTCGTAGTCCTCACCGCCGTACCAGCCCGCGCCGGCGTCGTAGTCGGGGAGCTTCTTCAGCTCGGCGTCGGTGTCCGCGAACGGGCCCTTGTACTTGTCGCCGTCCTTGAAGAAGGTCAGCTGGTACGTCGGACCGTCGGTCAGCGTGTCGATGGCGAAGGAGCGCTTGATGCCGTAGACGACGTCCTCGGCGGTGACGTCGGTGCCGTCCTCGTACTTGAGCCCGTCCTTGAGCTCGAAGGTCCAGGTCAGGCCGTCCTCGGAGACCTGGCCGAGGTCGGTGGCGAGGTCGGGGACGAGGATCGAGTCGCCGCTCTTCTCGTCGTAGACGTACTGCGTCAGGGACCGGGTCACCAGGCCGGACATGATCGCACCGGAGTCGGTGTAATAGGTCCGGGTCGGGTCGAGGGTGTGCGGGGCTTGGTTCGACAGCACCGTGATGGTGCCGCCCTTCTTGGCGTCGTCCGGGATCGCCAGCGGGCCCTCGGCCGTGGCGTCCTTACCGGCACCGGCGCCGCCGCCGGCCTTGAACTCGCCGGTCGAGTCCTCGCCGCTCCCGCTCCCGCCGCCACACGCAGCGGTGAGCGTCAGCGCAGCGATCGCGCTGGCGGCGATCACTGTTCTCTTCAATCGCATCGTAGGTCTCCACCTTCCATGGTTGATGCCTCTCTCCGACGACCTGCTCACCGGAAAGACTTGGGGTCGAAGGCGTCGCGGATGGCGTCTCCGAGCAGGTTGAGCGCGAAAACCAGGACCACGATCCCGACGATCGGCGCGTAGAGGAACAAGGGGTACTCGTCGAACCAGTTCTGGGCCCGCAGGATCGTCTGACCCCACGACGGGCGCCCGGTGACGCCGACGCCGAGGTAGGCCAGCGTCGCTTCCGCGGCGATCGTGGCCGGCAGGCTCAGCGAGAACGAGACGACGATCGGAGCCACCAGGTTGGGCAGCAGCTCCCGGAACAGGATCCGGTGGGTCGGCATCCCGAGCACGCGCGCCGCCTCGATGAACTCCCGCTCGCGCAGCGAGACCACCTCACCGCGGATCAGCCGGGCCAGGCCCATCCAACCGAACACCGAGAGGATCACGATCAGCGCGATCAGGGAGGCGTTGTCGAGCATCGCCGGGTTCTCCTTCCAACGCTCCACGAGCATCGGCGAGACGGCGATCGCGACGAGCAGGAACGGCAGCGTCAGGAACAGGTCGGTCACGAAGGTGACCACCCGGTCTCCCCAGCCGCGGCTGTAGCCCGCGATCAGGCCGAGGACCACCCCGACGACGGTCGAGACGATGGTGGCGACCGTGGCGACCAGCAGGGACGTACGCGCGCCGTAGAACCACTCGGCGAGCAGGTCGTTGCCCGAGTTGGGCTCCAGCCCGAGGGGCGCCTCCCAGGTGAAGCCGTAGTTGGGTGGCCCGATCACGGGGTAGTTGAACGAGTCGGTGTCGGCGACCGGGTCGCCGGCACGCACCTCGACACCGAACAGCTTGCACAGCAGTGGCGCGAAGATCGCGATCAGGACGAAGACCAGCACGATCCCGGCACAGATCATCGCGACCCGGTCCGAGAGCAGCCGGTCCATGGCGATCCGCATCGGCGAGCGGCCGGCGACCTCGCCGGAGCTCGGCTCCGGATCGATCTCGGGATCAGGCCCGCCCTGGATCAACACTTCGGACACAGTCATACGCTCGGATCTCCGTTCGAATGCCTTCGCTCTCGGCTCGCCCAAGACCGGGATCACGTCGCGCAGTCCCGGGCCAGCGCTGGCTCAAGTTATGCCAAGATCCGGCGTTTGGGACGCCCCTACAGATAACGGTTCGATACCGACGTGACGTGTGACACATCCGTAACAAAGACGGTCCGCAGCCAATGGCTGCGGACCGTCTTTCGTAATCTTGCTGAGACGCAGAAGATCCTCAGGCGCGTCCCCGCGAGTTGTTCGCCAGGTCGTACCACGTGTCGGCGTAGCCCGGACCGTCGCCCGGGACCTCGGCAGGGCTGGCGCCCGGGTCCGGCGCGCCGAACTCGTCGACGCCCAGCAGCGGCGCCGTGATCGGCTTCTCCGGGTGCTGGTGGATCTCACCCGGGAAGTGGCAGGCCACCTTGTGCTTCTTGCCGATCTGCAGCAACGGCGGCTCGACCACGGAGCAGATGTCCTTGGCGATGGCGCAGCGGGTGCGGAAGTGGCAGCCCGAGGGCGGGTTGATCGGCGAAGGTACGTCGCCCTCCAGCCGGATCCGCTCGCGGCGGCCACCGATCGCGGCCTGCTTCACGTCGGGCACGGCGGAGAGCAGCGCCTGCGTGTAGGGGTGGTGGGCCCGCTCGTAGATCGACTCGCGGTCGCCGATCTCCACGATCTTGCCGAGGTACATCACCGCGACCTCGGGGCAGAAGTGGCGAACGATGGCGAGGTCGTGCGCGATGAACAGGAAGGAGATGTCGAACTCCCTCTGCAGGTCCTGCAGAAGGTTGATCACCTGGGCCTGGATCGACACGTCGAGCGCGGAGACCGGCTCGTCGGCGACGAGCAGCTTCGGCTGCAGGGTCAGCGCCCGGGCGATGCCGATGCGCTGACGCTGGCCGCCGGAGAACTCGTGCGGGTAGCGGTTGTAGTGCTCCGGGTTGAGACCGACGATCTCGAGCAGCTCCTGGACCCGGCCGAGCACCTTGTCCTTCGGCACCATCTTGTGGATCCGCAGCGGCGCGCCGATGATCGAGCCGACCGTGTGACGCGGGTTCAGCGACGTCGACGGGTCCTGGAAGATCATCTGGATCTCGCGCCGCATCGGGTGCAGCTGCCGACCCGAGTAGTTGGCGATGTCGGTGCCCTCGAAGTCGATCTTGCCTTCGGTGGGCTTGTAGAGCCGCGTGACCATCCGACCGGTGGTGGACTTGCCACAGCCCGACTCACCGACAAGGCCGAGGGCGGTGCCCTTGGCGACCTCGAAGGAGACCCCGTCCACGGCCTTGACGTGGCCGACCGTACGCCGGATCACGCCGCTGCCCTTGACCGGGAAGTGCATCTTCAGGTTCTCGACCGAGAGCACCGTCTCGGTGCTCGCCGGCGCGACCGAGGCCGCGGTGGCAGTCGTGGTGTCGCTCATCAGTCCTCCACCAGGTCAGGGGCGATCTCGGGCAGGATCTCTGCCTCGTAGACCTCGTCGGCGTTCTTGATGTGGCAACGCTTGACGTGGTTGCCACCAGTGCTGGCGGGGGTGAGCGCGGGCAGGGTCGTCCGGCACAGGTCACCGCCCACCTTCGCCACGTGGTCACAGCGCGGCTCGAACGCGCATCCCGGCGGCGGGTTGAGCAGCGAGGGCGGGTTGCCCCGGATCGGGATCAGCTTCGCCTCGGTCGACGCGGTCAGGTCCGGCACGCTGGAGAGCAGACCCCAGGTGTAGGGCATCTCCGGGTTGGTGAGGATCTCCTTGCCCGGGCCGTACTCGACCGCGCGGCCGGCGTACATGACGAGTACGTCGTCAGCCATCTCCGCCACGACCCCGAGGTCGTGGGTGATGATGATGATCGCTGCGTCGAAGTCGCGCTGCAGGTCCTGGAGCAGGTCGAGGATCTGCGCCTGGACGGTCACGTCGAGAGCGGTGGTCGGCTCGTCGGCGATGAGCAGACTGGGGTTGTTGATCAGCCCCATCGCGATCATCGCGCGCTGGCGCATGCCGCCGGAGAACTGGTGCGGGTAGTCGTCCACACGACGGTCGGGCTGCGGGATGCCGACGCGGTCGAGCATCTCGATGGCGCGCTTGCGCGCCTCCCTCTTGGTCACGTCGTTGTGGACCTGGTAGGCCTCCATGATCTGGTTGCCCACCGTGTAGTAGGGGTGCATCGCGGAGAGCGGGTCCTGGAAGATCATCGCCACGTCGCGGCCGCGACGCTTGCGCATGTCCTCGTTGCTCACCTTGAGCAGGTCCACCCCGTCGAGCAGGATCTTGCCGCTCAGCTTGGCGTTGGTGCCACGGTGCAGCCCCATGATCGCCGAGCTGGACACCGACTTGCCGGAGCCGGACTCACCCACGATGCCGAGCGTCTTGCCGCGCTCGAGGTCGAAGGAGAGACCGTCGGTCGCCTTGACGATGCCGTCGGAGGTGGTGAAGTGGACCTTCAGGTCCCGCACCGAGAGGAACGCGCCGTCCTTGGCCGGCGTCGTCCCGGGCGTGTTGGAGAGGTCAGTCATGAATCAGCTCCGGGGTCAGGCGACGCGCACGCGCGGGTCGATGAAGGCGTACAGGATGTCGACGATGATGTTCGCGACGATCACCAGCGCTCCGAGGAGGAGGACCAGCCCGATCACGGTGGGCAGGTCGAAGTCACGGTTGGCGGTGACCGCCAGCTTGCCGAGCCCGTAGTAGTTGAAGACGCTCTCGGTGATGATCGCTCCGCCCAGGACGCTGGCGAAGTCGAGACCGGCCATCGTGACCAGCGGCGTCAGGGCGGCCCGCAGCGCGTGCTTGAAGAGCACCTTGGGACCCTTGAGGCCCTTGGACCGCGCTGTGCGGATGTAGTCCTCGCTCAGCGACTCCAGCACGAAGGCGCGCGTCATGCGTACGTAGCCAGCCATGTAGACGACCGCGAGCGTGAAGCCGGGAAGAATGAGCTGCACCAGCCATTGGCCGACGCCGCCCTCCGCGATCGGGACGTATCCCGGCGCCGGGAACAACCCGAACTTGATCGCCACGTAGTTGAGCAGCAACGCACCGATGAAGAAGGTCGGGAACGCATACAGGATCAGGGTCGCTCCGACTACGCCGCGGTCGACCAGGCTGCCCTTGGTGACCGCGGCCAAGACACCGAAGAGGATGCCGAACACCATCCAGATGACGATCGCCACCATGGCGATCGAGATCGAGATCGGTGCCGCTTCGGCGATCTCGGCGTTGACGGTGGTCTGGTTGTTCTGCGAGTAGCCCAGGCACGGAGCGGGGCACTCGGTCACCAGCTCCGGAGCCGCCTTGCGCAGCTCCTCGTTCGCCGGGTACTCACGACCGACTGCGACACCCTCCAGGAAGCCGCCCCACACCTTGATCGTCGCGGCGGCCTTGTCGATCGGGGGAAGAGAAGGATCCGGATATCCCAGAGCCTCGCGCGTCTCGGCGATACGCTCGGGCGGGCAGTTCCTCCCGCAGGCGAACTTCGCGGCATCGACAGGGCTCGCGAAGAAGAGCCCGATGACGACGGCGCTCATCGCGACAAGCATGAGAACGCCGACCATGACGCGGCGGATGATGTAGGCGACCATCAGGAGGTCTCACCTTCGTTGGATCGGCCCGCACACGCGCCATCGCTGACGCCGTCCGGGGAATCTTGAGACATTCATAGGACAGAGGCGGGGCTCACCAGGGAACCCCGCCTCCGAGAGTCGGAGCGCCGCGCGTTGTTCGCGACGCTCCGACGGGTAATTCGGAGTGTCGAGGAATCAGTCCTCGATGTCGATGCTGCCCAGCTCGACGAACGAGCTCGACGCAGTCGTCGTGGTGAAGTTCTTCACCTTCGAGCCGTAGACCCAGTTGAAGGTCGCGATCTCGAGCGGGACGTAAGCGGTGTCCTCACCCATGATGGCGTCGGCCTCCTGGAGGAACTTGTTCTGCTCCTCGATCGTGGCCGCAGAGCCGGCCTTGTCGAACAGAGCGTCGACCTCCGGGTTCTTGTAGTTGCCGTAGTTCTGGCCGTTGGTCGACTTCTCGATCTGACGGCTGTCGAACAGCGCCGCGGTGACGGTCATCGCGGAGGGCCAGTCGGCACCCCAACCGCCCCACATCACGTCGGCCTCGTTGGACGGCTTCTGGATCTCGGTGTAGTACACGTCGCCCAGCGGGTCGAGGGTGACCTTGAACCCGGCAGCCTCCCAGGTCTCCACCAGCGCAGCGGCCTGCTTGTCAGCGGTGTCGCTCTGCGGGTAGGTGAAGGTGATCGGGTAAGGCGTCTTGACACCGGCCTCGGCGAGGAGCTTCTTGGCGCCCTCGACGTCACCGGCCAGGTTGCGGTCCTTGAACGACGGGTTCGGGACGTAGCCACCGACGGCCGGGTTCACGATCGAGTCGGCCGGGGTGTAGGCCTTCTCGCCACCGCCGGCGGCGATCCACGCCTCGACGTTGGTCGCAAGCGCCAGCGCGCGACGGACCTTCGGGTCCTTCATCTGGTTCTGGTTGGGGACCAGGTAGTCGACGTAGGGCGACTTGACCTGGACGTAGCGGTCCTTCACGCCGGGCTCGGTGAGACGGGAGTAGAACTCCGGTGGCACCCGGCTCTGCTTGGGAACGATGTACTGCGAGTCAGGGCTGTCGGAGAACAGCTTCTCGTAGAGGGTCTCGGCCTTCTCGCCGTACCTGAACTCGATCTTCTCCGGCAGGGCCTCGCGCAGCGACTTGTCGTCGGTCTCGGGGTCGTACTCCGGGTTGCGGACCAGCGTGCCGCCCTTGGTGGCGCTCCACTTGTCGACCTTGTACGGGCCGTTCGAGAAGATGACGTCGTCGTTCTTCGCGCCCTTGTCGAAGGACTTCTTGTAGGGGTCCATCATGTGCAGGGACGCGATCGCCAGCGGGAAGTCAGGCCACGGGGACTTGAACTTGTAGGTGATCGTCTTGTCGTCGCAGGTGACGGCCTGGTCGAAGTCGGCCTGCTGCTCCGGCGTCGCGGTGTACGGGCCCGGGTACTCACCCTTGAGGGCCAGCTTCGCGGTCAGGTAGAAGCCCGGACCACCGGTGAGCTCGTCGGCAGCGAAGTTGCGCGAGGCGCCGTAGGCGAAGTCCTCACACGTGATCTCGGAGCCGTCCTGCCACTTCACGCCGTCCTTGATGGTGAACGACCAGACCTTGCCACCCTCGGTCGAGGTGCCGGTGTCGGTCGCGAGGTCCGGGGTCGGGGTGCCGGACACCTTCGGGTCCGTCGAGGACGGGAAGGCCAACAGCTGCCGGTAGACCAGACGCGTCGTGCTGGCGATGTCAGCGCCGACGTAGATGCGCTGAGGGTCGAGGTGCTCGATGGCGTCTTCGCTGACCATCACCAGCGCCTTGCTACTCGATCCCCCGCCGTCCTCGCCGCCGCAGGCGGCAAGGCCCAGCGAGAGACCCAGCACGCCGGCAGCGCTGACTGCCACGTACTTTGCTCGCTTGTTGAGCATTCGTTTCTCCTTGGTGTTGTCACCGCCACGACGTGGCGCTGATATCGGTGGCCATCGAGGCACACCAGCTTGTGTTACGGAGCCCCGAGGCTCACCGGTTTCCCTTGGGGTCGAGGGCGTCGCGCAACCCGTCACCGAGAAGGTTGAACGAGACCACGATCAGTGCGATCAAGAACGCCGGCGCGAAGAAGTAGAAGAAGTCCGTCTGCGCGTACTTCAACGAGTCGGCCAACACGTTCCCGAGCGTCGGCGTCGGCGGCTTCACGCTCACCTGCAGGTAGCTGAGGGCCGCCTCGGCCGAGATGTAGGCGGGCATCATCAGCGTCGCCAGCACCAGCAGCGGCGCCCACAGGTTCGGCAGGATCTCCTTGAAGTAGATCCGCATCCTGCCCGCACCGAGCACGATCGCGGCCTCCACGAACTCACGCTGCTTGATCGAGAGCACCTGTCCCCTGACCACACGGGCGGTGCCGGTCCAGCCGAACAACGCCAGCACGACGATGCAGTAGATCGCCTGGACGGTGGGACCGTTCGGCAGCCCGGTCACGTTCTGCACGATCACCAGACCGAGCGAGGACAGTGCCAGCAGCATCAGGGTGGAGGGGAAGGAGAGGGTGAGGTCGGTGATCCGGCCCAGGACGGCGTCGACCCAGCCACCGCTGAACCCGGAGATGATGCCGACGACGGCGCCGATGATCACCGACAGGATCGACGCGGTCAGCGCGATCACGAGCGAGAACGTCACGCCGTACCAGAACCGGGAGAGCGCGTCGCGGCCGGTGCCCGGCTCGACGCCCAGCGGGTGGTCCAGGCTGGCGCCGCTCCAGCCGCCGACCGGGAGCGTGTTCTCGTCGAGGAGGTCCTGGTTGAAGCCGAAGGGGTCCAGGACCCCGACCTTGACCAGGATCGGGGCAGCGATCGCGGCCAGGACGACAAGCACGACGATGACGAGCGAGACCATGGTCAGCTTGTCCTTGCGAAGCCGCATCATCGCCAGCTTCATCGGCGACTTGCCCGCGATCGCCTTGGCCTCTGCGGGTGCTACCGAGGGGGCCGATCCACCCGAGAGCTGCTCGCCTTCGAATGCGGTGGACGATTCGGTCATGGTTCCTCTGTCTAGTCGTCAGGAAGCGGGCCGAGAACCGCGCGTACAACATGGGGGCCTCGCGGCCGCCGGATGGAACTCTATGTGATCCCTTTGCCCGGATGGACCCCTGACCGGTAACGATCCGATTTCATCCAGTGATACGCCAGATCGGGACGCCTTCTCGCCAATCCCCACCGAACGGCAAGAGTCTCCGGGACCGACGGATCGGTCCCGGAGACTCTGTTGGATTTGCCTGAGGTGGCCTCAGTTCGCCGATTCGCCCTCGGCGGCGGCCGGAGCCGCAGGCTTCGCGTCGACACCGGCCTCCTTGCGCTGCTCCGGGGTGATCGGCGCCGGGGCGGCGGTGAGCGGGTCGTAACCGGCACCCGTCTTCGGGAAGGCGATGACGTCGCGGATCGAGTCGGTGCCGGCCAGCAGGGCGACGACGCGGTCCCAGCCGAACGCGATGCCGCCGTGGGGCGGGGCGCCGAACTTGAAGGCCTCGAGCAGGAAGCCGAACTTCTCCTCGGCCGCCCCCTCGCCGATCCCCATCAGGTCGAAGACCCGCTTCTGGACGTCCTCGCGGTGGATACGGATCGACCCACCGCCGATCTCGTTGCCGTTGCAGACGATGTCGTAGGCCCAGGCGATGGCGTTGCCCGGGTCCTTGTCGAAGCTCTCCACGTCCTGCGGGCTGGTGAACGCGTGGTGGACCGCGGTCCACTCCCCCGCGCCGACCGCGACGTCACCGGACTCGACCGCCTCGGAGGCAGGCTCGAGCAGCGGCGCGTCGACGACCCACAGGAAGCTCCACTCGCCGTCCTTGCGGAGGTCGAGGCGGTTGCCGATCTCCAGGCGGGCGGCACCGAGCAGCGAGCGGCTCGACTTGGGGGCACCGGCGGCGAAGAAGATGCAGTCGCCGGGGTTGGCGCCGACGTGAGCGGCCAGGCCGGCGGCCTCGGTCTCGGAGAGGTTCTTGGCGACGGGGCCGGTCAGCGAGCCGTCCTCCTGGACCAGGACGTACGCCAGGCCCTTGGCCCCGCGCTGCTTGGCCCAGTCCTGCCAGCCGTCGAGCTGGCGCCGCGGCTGGCTCGCACCGCCCGGCATCACCACGGCACCGACGTAGGGCGCCTGGAAGACGCGGAACGTCGTCTCGGAGAAGTAGTCGGTGCACTCGGTGATCTCGATGCCGAAGCGCAGGTCGGGCTTGTCGGAGCCGTACTTCGCCATCGCGTCGGCGTAGGTCATCCGCGGCAGCGGGAGCGGCACGTCGTAGCCGATCAGCTTCCACAGCGCGGCGACAATCTCCTCGCCGAGCGCGATCACGTCGTCCTGCTCGACGAAGCTCATCTCGATGTCGAGCTGGGTGAACTCCGGCTGGCGGTCGGCGCGGAAGTCCTCGTCGCGGTAGGCACGGGCGAGCTGGTAGTAGCGCTCCATGCCACCGACCATGAGCAGCTGCTTGAACAGCTGCGGGGACTGCGGCAGCGCGTACCACGAGCCCGGCTGCAGACGCGCCGGGACGAGGAAGTCACGAGCGCCCTCCGGCGTGCTGCGGGTCAGCGTCGGGGTCTCGATCTCGACGAAGTCGTGGGCAGCGAGCACGTCGCGGGCAGCCTTGTTGGCCTTCGAGCGCAGGCGGATGGCGTTGCCCGGCGCGGTGCGGCGCAGGTCGAGGTAGCGGTGCTTGTAGCGCACGTCCTCGCCGACCTCGACGTGGTCGTCGATCGGGAACGGGAGAGGTGCGGCGGCGGAGAGGACCTCGAGGTCCTTGGCGACGACCTCGATCTCGCCGGTGGCGAGGTTGGGGTTGCGGTTCTCCTCGGTGCGCGCGACGACCTCGCCGGTGACCTTGATGCAGTATTCGTTGCGGAGGGCGTGGGCGATCTCCTCGTCGCGGACGACGACCTGGACCACGCCGCTGGCCTCACGCAGATCGAGGAACGCGACCCCGCCGTGATCGCGTCGGCGGCCTACCCAGCCGGCGAGGGTCACGGTCTGGCCGACGTGCTCGGCACGCAGGGTGCCGGCGTCGTGGGTGCGGATCACTTCTTCTCCTCGTTGTTCGCGACGACCTGGGGCTTCAGGTCGCTCTCGTTCTGGGGCGTCCAGGTCGCCGGGTCGGCCGGGACCTGGTCGCCGGTGCGGATGTCCTTGATCTCGTAGCCGCCTTCGGTGGCGAAGAGGACGTACGGGATACCGCGGCGCTCCGCGAAGCGGATCTGCTTGCCGAACTTGGCGGCGTTGGGCGAGACCTCGCAGGCAACATTGTGGGCGCGCAGCGCCTGGGCCGCCTCATCGGCGCTCGCACGGCTCTCCTCGTCGGCGACCGCGACCAGCACGGTGCTCGGGACCTTGCGGTCCCCGTCGAGCACACCCTTCTGCACCAGCGGGACGAGGACGCGGCTGACGCCGAGCGAGATCCCGACGCCCGGGTAGGTCGTCCTGCCGTCGCTGGCGAGCGCGTCGTAACGCCCACCGGAGCAGATGCTGCCCAGGCTCTCGTAGCCGTCCAGGCGGGTCTCGAAGACGGTGCCGGTGTAGTAGTCCAGGCCTCGGGCGATGCTCAGGTCGGCCACGACGCGTACGGACTCGGTGTTCAGCGGCGCGGTGGCGTTGATCAGCGTGGCCAGCTCGGAGAGGCCCTCGTCGAGCAGCTCGCTCTCGACACCGAGGCCACGCACCTTCTCCACGAAGGAGTCGTCGGTGGCGGTGATCGTGGCGAGCTCGAGGCACTTGGCGGCCTGCTCGTCGCTCAGCCCGGCCTCGGAGACCAGCAGCTTGCCGACCTCCTCGGCGGGCATCTTGTCGAGCTTGTCGATGAGCCGCATGGTCTCCTCGACGTCGGGGGCGCCGAGGCCGGCGTAGAAGCCCTGGATCAGCTTGCGGTTGTTGACCTGGAGCGTGAACCCGGGCAGGAAGGTCAGCTTGCCGAGCGCCTCGAGCATGACCCGGGCGACCTCGACGTCGTGGTGGAACGGCAGCGTGTCCCGCCCGACGATGTCGATGTCGGCCTGCGCGAACTCGCGGAAGCGGCCCTCCTGCGGGCGCTCTCCGCGCCAGACCTTCTGGATCTGGTAGCGGCGGAAGGGGAACTCCAGCTTGCCGGCGTTCTCCAGGACGTAACGGGCGAAGGGGACGGTGAGGTCGAAGTGGAGCCCCATCCCCTTGTCGCGGGACTCGTCCTGCTCCTGGAGCCGCTTGAGGACGTAGACCTCCTTGGAGGTGTCGCCCTTGCGCAGCAGCTGGTCCATCGGCTCGACGGCGCGGGTCTCGATGTTGCCGAAGCCGTGCAGCTCGAAGGTGCGGCTCAGGGTCTCGATGACCTCGCGTTCGACGACGCGCTGGCTGGGCAGGAACTCCGGGAAGCCGGAGAGCGGTGTTGGCTTGTTCATGGTGTGGTGATCAGGTCCTGGAGAAACGGGTTGGTGGCGCGCTCGCGCCCGATGGAGGTCTGCTCGCCATGGCCGGGGAGCACCACGATGTCGTCGGCGAGGGGCAGCACCTTGGTCGTCAAGGACTGCAGCATCGTGGCGTGGTCACCGCCGGGGAGGTCCGTACGCCCGATGCTGCCCGCGAAGAGCAGGTCGCCGGAGAACATCACGTCACTGACCTCGGCGTGGTCGGGGTAAGGAGTCCGGAAGGTGACCGACCCCTCGGTATGCCCGGGCGTATGGTCGATCAGGAAGCTCATCCCGGCCAGGTCGATGGCCTGCCCGTCGCTCAGCTCGCGGACGTCGTCGGGCTCCACGAAGTCGTAGGTCCCCGCCGGCATGCCGAGCAGCATCTGCGCCGACTCCGGCGAGATGCCCTGGAGCGGATCGGCCAGGAGGTGCCGGTCGTTGGGGTGGATCCAGGCGGTGGAGTCGTACGTCCTGCTCACCGGGGTCACGGACCACATGTGGTCGACGTGGCCGTGGGTGAGGAGCACGGCGACCGGCTTGAGGCGCTGCTCGCGGACGATCTCCTCGATGCCCTTCGCGGCGTCCTTCCCGGGGTCGATCACGACGCACTCGGTGCCCGGACCGGTGGCGGCGACGTAGCAGTTGGTGCCCCACGGACCGGCGGGAAAGCCTGCGATCAACACGAGAAACACCCTATCCAGCGGTACAGTGCAGCGCCGCATCGTGGCGTCTGACTACGATGGGCATCCCGAGGTGTGTCGGGACACCGCGGGGACCTGCAAGTTGAGCCGACCGGGACTGTGACGAGCACGGTGTCCGGCGGGGGAGATTTCATAGAGGTTAGCGCCTCATGCGAAGAGTAGGGACATTGTGACCAGCGAGCAGTGGGGTCGGGTCGAGGAAGACGGAACGGTCTACGTGAAGACCGCAGAGGGCGAGCGTTCCGTGGGGCAATACCCGGAAGGCACGCCAGAGGAGGCGCTTGCCTTCTTCACCAACCGGTTCGACCAGCTCGCCTTCGAGGTCGAGCAGCTCGAGCGGCGGGTGCATGCGGGCAAGACGTCGCCCGACGAGGCGACCGCGGCGGTCAAGACCGTCGTCGAGAAGGTGACCGATGCCAACGCGGTCGGCGACCTGGCCTCGCTGGTGGCGCGGCTGGAGGCGCTGGCCCCGGTCATCGCCACCCAGCGCGAGGCCCGAAAGGCCGAGCGGGCCGCGAAGGCGGCCGAGGCGAAGGTCGCCAAGGAGGCCCTCGTCACCGAGGCCGAGAAGCTGGCCCAGAGCAACGACTGGCGCAACGGCGCCAACCGGCTGCGGGAGCTGCTCGACCAGTGGAAGGCGCTCCCCCGCATCGACCGTTCCTCCGACGACGCGCTGTGGCGGCGCTTCTCGACCGCGCGTACGGCCTACACGCGCCGGCGCAAGGCCCACTTCGCCGAGCTCAACGCTCGCCGCGAGGACGCCAAGGTGATCAAGGAGCGGATCATCGCCGAGGCCGAGCAGCTCTCCTCCTCCACCGACTGGGGCCCCACCGCCGGCCGCTACCGCGACCTGATGCGCGACTGGAAGGCCGCCGGGCCTGCGCCCAAGGACGTCGACGACAAGCTCTGGAAGCAGTTCCGGGCCGCCCAGGACGTCTTCTTCGGTGCCCGCGACGCCGCCAACGCAGCGCTCGACGCCGAGTTCGCGCAGAACGCCGTGGTCAAGGAGGGGCTGCTCGCCGAGGCGCAGGAGCTGCTCCCGCTGCTGGAGAAGGGCGACGACCTCGACGGCGTCAAGCGCTCCTTCCGCGACATCGCCGACCGCTGGGACGAGGCCGGCAAGGTCCCGCGCGACCGCATCAAGGAGCTCGAGGGCGCGATGCGCAAGGTCGAGCAGGCCATCAAGTCCGCCGAGGACGACCAGTGGCGCAAGTCCGACCCGGAGAAGTCCGCTCGTGCCGACGACATGATCGCCAAGCTCGAGGAAGCCATCGCGCAGGTCGAGAAGGACCTCGACAAGGCCCAGGCCTCGGGTGACGCCCGGAAGGTCAAGAGCCTCGAGGAGAACCTCGAGTCGCGTCGTCAGTTCCTGGAGATGGCCAAGCGCGCCAGCGCCGACTTCTCCTGATCCTCACGCCGACTCGGCGCATCTGTCTCGAGCAGAAGCGCCGAGTCGGCTCATCTTGACCAGAAGGCTCGGCGAGTTTCTACATGCTGGCGCCGCCGAAGTAGTCGCCCTTACCTGAATTGTTGCGCTTGATGTTGCGTACGTCCTCGGGGTCGACTCCCTTGGGAGCCATGCCGAGCGATATCGACGCCAAGCCGATGATCAGGACTACGCCGACGATGATGAGAATCCACATGAACACGGTGTGCTCCATCCCTAGGGCGCCCGAGTCGACGCGTCTTTACCTTATAACGACCGCGCGGGCCGAAATGTCCCCTTGTTGAGACATTCGTGCCGACTCGACTCCGCGGGGTGAGCAGATGAGCCGGGTGGCTACTGGGTGACGCGGTAGGCGTCGAAGACGCCGGGGACGGTGCGTACCTGCTTCAAGACGGTGTCGAGGTGCTTGGAGTCGGCCATCTCGAAGGAGAAACGGGACTTCGCGACGCGGTCGCGGGTGGTGGTGAGCTGGGCGCTGAGGATGTTCACGTGGGCGTCGGAGAGCGCCATCGTGATGTCCGACAGGAGCCGGGCCCGGTCCAGGGCCTCGACCTGGATGTTGACCAGGAAGACCGAGTTGGAGGTGGAGCCCCACTCGACCTCGAGCAGCCGCTCGGGGTGGGAGCGGAGCTCGGCGGCGTTGGTGCAGTCGGTGCGGTGGACCGAGACTCCCCCGCCCTTGGTGACGAAGCCGAGGATGTCGTCGCCGGGCACCGGGGTGCAGCACTTGGCGAGCTTGACCCAGACGTCCGGGGATCCCTTGACGATCACCCCGGCGTCGGAGTTGGTGGCGGAGACCTTGCCGTGGCGACGGCGGCCGACGTTGATGGCCTCGGCGAGGTCCTCGGCGGCGCCGTCGTCTCCGCCGTGGTCCTCGATGACGCGGCGTACGACCGCCTGGGCGGAGAGGTGGCTCTCACCGACCGCGGCGTAGAGCGCCTCGACGTCGGCGAGGTCGAAGTGGTCAGCGGCGAGCATGAGCGACTCGCGCGACATCAGCCGCTTGAGGGGCAGGCCCTCCTTGCGCATGAGCCGGGCGATCGCGTCCTGGCCCTTCTCGATGGCCTCGTCGCGGCGCTCGCGGGTGTACCACTGCCGGATCTTCGCCTTGGCCCGGTTGGACTTGACGAAGGAGGTCCAGTCCTTCGACGGACCGGCGTTGGGCGACTTGGAGGTGAAGACCTCGACGACGTCGCCGCTCTCCAGGGTCGACTCCAGCGGCACCAGCCGGCCGTTGACGCGGGCGCCGATGGTCTTGTTGCCGACCTCGGTGTGCACGGCGTAGGCGAAGTCGACCGGGGTCGCGTCGGCGGGCAGCGCGATCACGTCGCCCTTGGGCGTGAAGACGTAGACCTCGGTGCGCTTCATCTCGAAGCGGAGCGACTCCAGGAACTCGCCGGGGTCGTTGACCTCGGACTGCCAGTCCATGAGCTGCTTGACCCAGCTCATGTCGTTGTCCATCGGCCGGTCGGTGTCGACACCGTTGCGACCGTCCTCCTTGTATTTCCAGTGCGCGGCGACACCGAACTCGGCGCGGCGGTGCATGGCGAAGGTGCGGATCTGCAGCTCGACCGGCTTGCCCTGCGGGCCGATCACGGTGGTGTGCAGCGACTGGTACATGTTGAACTTCGGCATCGCGATGTAGTCCTTGAACCGCCCGAGGACGGGGTTCCACCGCGAGTGCAGGATGCCGAGGACGGAGTAGCAGTCGCGCTCGTCCTCGACCAGGATCCGGATGCCGACCAGGTCGTTGATGTCGGAGAAGTCCTTACCTCCGACGATCATCTTCTGGTAGATCGAGTAGTAGTGCTTCGGTCGCCCGGTGACGGTCGCCTTGATCCGCGCATCGTGCAGGTCGCGCTCGACCTGGTCGATGACCTGGGCCAGGAACTTCTCCCGCGACGGGTTGCGGTCGGCGACCAGGCGGACGAGCTCGTCGTACATCTTCGGGTAGAGGGTCGCGAAGGCGAGGTCCTCGAGCTCGAACTTGATGGTGTTCATACCGAGCCGGTGGGCCAGCGGCGCGTAGATGTCGAGGGTCTCGCGCGCGCTGCGCTCCTGCGACTTCTGCGGGACGTAGCGCAGCGTACGCATGTTGTGCAGGCGGTCGGCCAGCTTGATCACCAGCACCCGGATGTCCCGGGACATCGCCACGACCATCTTGCGGATCGTCTCGGCCTGCGCCGAGTCGCCGTAGGTGACCTTGTCGAGCTTGGTGACGCCGTCGACGAGGTGGGCGACCTCCTCGCCGAAGTCGCGGGTGAGCTCCTTGAGCGTGTAGGGCGTGTCCTCGACGGTGTCGTGCAGCAGGGCCGCGACGAGGGTCGGCTCGGTCATGCCGAGCTCGGCGAGGATCGTGGTCACCGCCAGCGGGTGGGTGATGTAGGGATCACCGCTCTTGCGCATCTGGGTGCCGTGGAGACGCTCGGCGGTGACGTAGGCCCGCTCCAGAAGCGCCAGATCGGCCTTGGGGTGGTTGGACCTGACCGCCCGGAACAACGGCTCCAGCACAGGATTGCCCGGCGCGCCACGACCACCGATCCGGGCCAGACGCGCACGCACGCTACGACCCGACGGGGCCGGGCCACTGCTCTCCCGCGCCTCGATGTTGTGCGCACGAGGCTGCGCGACGATGCGATCCTCTGCCATGTAGCGAGTCTACCGGCCGCACCCGGAGCATTGGCTAGGACGGCACCTGCATGATGGACCTGTCAACTGACCAACAGCGAGTGCACCGGAGTGTCCGGCAGCTTGCTGCGCGGGTCGAGGAAGCCGAGCTCGAGCAGCACCGAGACGCCCGCGACGACGCCGCCGCAACGCTCGACGAGCTCGATCGTCGCGGCCGCGGTGCCACCGGTCGCGAGCACGTCGTCGATGACCAGCACCCGCTCCCCCGGGGCGACCGCGTCGGTGTGGATCTCCAGGGTGGCCTCGCCGTACTCCAGCGAGTAGGAGACCGCGTGGGTCTCGCGCGGGAGCTTGCCGGCCTTGCGGACGGGCACGAAGCCGACGCCGAGGTGCAGGGCCGCGGGAGCGCCGAGGATGAAGCCTCGCGACTCCATGCCGAGCACCTTGGTGACGGTCACGGTGCCGTCGGCGTCGCGCGCCGGTGCGGCGAGCGCCTCGACCACCTGGCTGAAGCCGGCGTGGTCGGCCAGCAGCGGGGTGATGTCCTTGAAACCGACCCCCGGCTCCGGGAAGTCGGGGACGTCGGCGACCAGCCGCTCGAGGGTTTCCTCGAGCGACCGGCCGCTGGCGGCCGTCTCGGAGACAGTCACTTGCGCTTCGACCTCGACTCGCGCTTGGGCTGCGGGCGCCCGGCGGCGCCGCTGTCGCTCACCTCGCGGTGGGAGGAGGGTACGTTGCGCCCTCGCCCGAGCGCGGAGCTGTTGGGGCTGGTGCCCCGGCTGACGCCGGCCTCGTGCAGGTCCTCGGAGGAGGACTCGCGGAGCTCGTCCGGCTCGCCATCGGCGACCGCCATGCCCTCGTCGAAGACCGGCACCGCGGCGTACTTGTCGGCTTCCTTCATCCGCGCGGCGGCCCGCTTCTCGGCGTCGACGACGTCCTTCTCCTTCGACTTCAGGTGCACCAGCAGCGGGGTGGCGATGAAGATCGAGGAGTAGGTGCCGACGGCCATACCGACGAAGAGGACCAGCGAGATGTCCTTGAGCGAGGAGGTGCCGAGCTGGACGGTGCTGACGTAGAGGATCGCGACGACCGGCAGCAGACCGATGATCGAGGTGTTCACCGAGCGGACCAGCGTCTGGTTGATCGCCAGGTTGGCCGCCGAGGCGTAGGTCTGCTTCTTCTGCGACAGGTTGCGGGTGTTCTCCTTGACCTTGTCGAAGACCACCACGGTGTCGTAGAGCGAGTAGCCGAGGATGGTCAGGAAGCCGGTGACCGTCGCCGGGGTCACCTCGAAGCCGACGATCGCGTAGACGCCGACCGTGATCACCACGTCGTGGGCCAGGGCGACGACGGCCGCGACCGACATCTTCCATTCCCTGAAGTAGATCCAGATGAACAGGACCACGCCGACCAGGAAGATGCCCAGCGCGAGGCCCGCCTTGGAGGCCACCCGCTGACCCCAGCTGGGGCCGATGCCGGTGCGGCTGACGTCGTCCTCGGCCACGTCGGCGGTCTTGGTGATCGCCTCCATGATCGAGTCGTCGGCCTTGGAGTTGTCGGCGATCGCCTTGGTCTCGATCACGATCGACTTGCTGCCGGAGGTGCGCACGGTGGCGCCGTCGGCGGCCTCGACCGCGGTGTCACCCACCGCCGTACGCAGGTCGTCGGCCAGCTTCTGGTCGGCCTGCGCGACGGTCACGGTGTAGCGCGTGCCGCCGGTGAAGTCGATGCCGAGGTTGATGCCCTGGAGCCAGACACCGAGGACGACCGCGACGAGCACGACACCGGAGGCGGCGTACCAGACCATCCGGCGGCCGACGAAGTCGAAGGACTTCTCGCCGGTGTAGAGCTCCTTGCCGAGCCGCGAGAAGGAGAACTTGCTCATCAGGCCTTGCCTCCGACCAGAGTGGTGCCCTTGGGGGCGTCGACGGTGCCGATAGCGCGCTTGTCCATGCCGGAGAGCACGTGGCCCTTGTTGAAGAAGCCCCAGCCGGCCATCAGCTTGGTCATCGGGTGGGTGAACCAGAAGAACACCAGCACGTCGATGAGCGTGGTCAGGCCGAGCATGAAGGCGAAGCCCTTGACCTCGTTGGTCGCGAACACGTAGAGCACGAACGCGGCCAGGAACGAGACGCCGTCGGAGGCCAGACAGGTGTTGCGGGCCCGGACCCAGGCGGTGTCGACGGCCACCCGCATCGAGCGGCCCTCACGCATGTCGTCACGCATCCTCTCGTAGAGGATGATGAAGGAGTCGGCGGTGATGCCGATACCGACGATCAGACCGGCCACACCCGGAAGGTCCAGGGTGACGCCGGCGGTCTCGCTGAGCAGCAGGATCATCCCGTACGTCCCGGCACCCGCCACGATCAGCGACCCGATCACCACGATGCTCATCGCGCGGTAGTAGAGGACCGAGAAGATCACCACGAGGATCAGGCCGATCAGACCGGCCCAGAGTCCGGCGGTGAGCTGGTTGCCGGCCAGGCTCGGGCCGATGACCCGGGTCTGGATGCCGTCGTCGGGGAAGTCGAGCGGCAGCGAGCCGTACTTCAGGTTGTTGGCCAGCGACGCGGCGGACTCCTGGGTGAAGTCTCCGCTGATCTGGGCGCCGCCGCTGATCCGCGAGTCGGCGGTCGGGGCGGAGATGACCTTGGCGTCCAGGACGATCGCGAACTGCTCGCCGGTGCCGGCGATCGCGCCGGTGGTGTCGGCGAAGACCTTGTTGCCCTTGGACTTGAAGTCGAGCGTCACGACGTAGTTGGCCTGCTGCTGCGGGATGCCGTAGGAGGCCTCGTCGATCTCGGTGCCCTCGATGACCGCCGGGGTCAGCAGGTAGGGGACGCCGTCGTTGTCACAGGTCAGCAGCGGCTTGCCGGGGATGTCCTCGGCCGGCTCGGCACCCGGGGCGGGGCAGCTGAAGGAGTTGTAGGCGGTCGCCCACTCCTGCGGCACGTTGCGCATGAAGTCGACCGCGTCGTCGACCTTGACGACCGCGTTGTCGTTCTGCTTCTCGGGCTTCGCGCTCGCCGAGGCCGACGGGCTGGCGCCCTCGGACGGCTTCTCGGAGGCCTTGTCCGAGGCCTTGTCGGAGGCGCTCGCGGTCTCGGTGGGGCTGGCGGTCTCGCCGCCGAACGGCGCCCGCGGGGAGGTGCCCGGGACGGTGCCGGTCGACGGGTCCTCGATCATCGAGCCGCCGGCGTCGGCGCCCGCGCCGCACTGCTTCTGCGGGCTGCAGGCGACCAGGCGGAAGCGGAGCTTCGCGGTCTGGCGAACGCGCTCGGCGGTCTCCTGCTGCACCTTGCCGGTGCCGGGGATCGAGACCTTGATGACGTCGTTGCCCTCGGTGGTCACCCGGCCGCCGGTGATGCCGGAGCCGTTGACGCGCTGGTCGATGATCGCCTTCGCCTCGTCGAGGCTCTCCTTCGGGACGGAGCCGCCCTCGGAGTTCTCGGCGGTCATCGAGATCTCGGTGCCGCCACGGAGGTCGAGGCCCAGCTCGGGCTTCCAGGTGCCGGCGAACGCGATGCCGCCGAACATGATCGCGATCGCCAGGAAGAGCAGTGCGAGTGTCCGCCCTGGGCGCGCGGTCTTGCGTGCCATGAGTTCGGTCAGTCCTTCTTGTCGAGGTCCACGATGACGTTCTCGGCATCGGCAGAGGTCTCGTCGGCCGCAGCCTCGACCTCGGTCTTCTCGCCGGACTCGTCGTCGGACTCGTCGGAGTCCTCGGCGGGCGCCTCGGTGACCTTCTGGGCCACCGCCTGGCGCACGACCTGGATGACGACGCCGTCGGCGATCTCGACCTTGATGTTGGTGGTGGTCTCCTCGACCTCGGTCACGGTGCCGAAGAGCCCGGCGGTCAGCATCACCCGGTCACCCGGCTGGAGGTTGAGCTGGAGCTCTCGAGCCTCCTTCGCACGCTTCTGCTGCGGCCTGATCAACAGGAAGTAGAACAGGACGATGATGACGATGAAAGGAAGGAATTCCACGGGGGTTCGGCTCCGACAGTCTGAGTGGTGGCCGGCAGGCGCACGGCGACGTGCAAGTCTAACCAGGCACCTGGTTGGGACTGTGAATCAGGCCTCATCCCAGAGCGTGTCCCTCGACCATGCCGCTGCCTCGGCGCTGGCCGGGACCGGCAGCCCGAGGTGCTCCCATGCTGCCGGGGTCGCGACACGGCCCCGCGGCGTACGGGCCAGGAAGCCGCTGCGCACCAGGAACGGCTCGGCGACCTCCTCGACCGTCTCGCGCTCCTCCCCCACCGCGACGGCGAGCGTGGAGATGCCCACCGGGCCGCCGCCGAAGCGGCGGCACAGGGCGTCGAGGACGGCCAGGTCGAGGCGGTCCAGGCCGAGCGGGTCGACCTCGTAGAGGTCCAGGGCCTTCTGGGCGACCTGCTGGGTGACCGTGCCGTCCGCCTTGACCTGGGCATAGTCGCGTACGCGGCGCAGCAGGCGGTTGGCGATGCGTGGGGTGCCGCGGGAGCGGCCGGCGATCTCGGCGGCGCCGTCGTCGCGGAGGGTGACCTCGAGCAGGCCCGCGGAGCGGCGCACGATCAGCTCGAGGTCCGCCGGGTCGTAGAGCTCCAGATGGCCGGTGAAGCCGAACCTGTCCCGCAGCGGGCCGGGGAGGAGCCCGGCGCGGGTCGTCGCGCCGACCAGCGTGAACGGCGGCAGGTCGATCGGGATCGCGGTCGCACCCGGGCCCTTGCCGATGACGACGTCGACCCGGAAGTCCTCCATCGCCAGGTAGAGCATCTCCTCGGCGGGGCGGCTCATCCGGTGGATCTCGTCGACGAAGAGCACCTCGCCCTCGTTGAGCCCGCTCAGGATCGCGGCCAGATCCCCGGCGTGGGTGATCGCGGGTCCGCTGGTGATCCGCAGGGGTGCCGACATCTCGGCGGCGATGATCATCGCGAGCGTGGTCTTGCCGAGTCCCGGCGGCCCGGACAGGAGTACGTGGTCAGGGGCCCGCTCGCGCTGCCTCGCCGCCTCCAGGACGAGACTGAGCTGCTCGCGGACGCGCTGCTGGCCGATCAGCTCGTCGAGGCTCTTGGGGCGCAGCGCGGCCTCGACCGCCCGGTCGTCCCCATCGGCCTCGGCGATCGTCAGCGAGGAGAAGTAGTCCTCCTCGGCTGCGGTCAGGTCGTCCTCGTGCATGAGTGCCTATGCCTTCGAAAGGGTGCGCAGGGCCGCCCGCAGCAGCAGCGAGATGTTGGCCTGGTCGCCGGCCTCCGGCTCGATGGCGGTGACCGCCTTGTCGGCGTCCCGGGCGTTGTAGCCCAGGCCGATGAGGGCCTCGGTGACCTGGTCACGCCACGGCGCCGCGCCCTGCTGGACCGCCGCCGGGGCCGAGGCGCTGCCCGCGGGCGCGCCGATCCGGTCCTTGAGCTCCAGGATCACCCGCTGGGCGCCCTTCTGACCGATGCCGGGGACCTTGGTGAGGGTCTTGGCGTCCTCGGTCGAGATGGCCAGCCGGATGCCGTCGGGCGAGAGCACCGCGAGCATCGCCTGGGCGAGCTTCGGGCCGACGCCGGAGGCGGTCTGGAGAAGCTCGAAGAGCGTGCGCTCATCGGTGTCGGTGAAGCCGAAGAGGGTCAGCGAGTCCTCGCGCACGACCAGGCTCGTCGGCAGGTGCGCCTCCTCGCCGGTGCGGAGCGTCGCCAGGGTGTTGGGCGTGCAGAGCAGCTCGATGCCGATGCCGCCGACCTCGACGACAGCGGTGGAGAGACTGACGGCGGCGACCTTGCCGCGCACGGACGCGATCATCTACGGGACCCTTCTGTTGAGCACATCTGTTGAGCGCCGCCCTGCCGCGGCCACCGCGGCTTCGATGCGGTTCTGGGCGCCTCCGCGCCACTGGTGGGTGATGGCCAGCGCGAGCGCGTCGGCGGCGTCGGCGGGCTTCGGCGGGGTCGGGAGCCGCAGGATCCGGGTCACCATCGCGGTCACCTGGGCCTTGTCGGCACGGCCGTTGCCGGAGACCGCGGCCTTGACCTCGGACGGGGTGTGCAGGGCGACCGGGAGACCGCGCCGGGCGGCACAGACCATGGCGAGACCGCTGGCCTGGGCCGTACCCATGATCGTGGAGACGTTCGAGCGCGCGAAGATCCGCTCGATCGCGACCGCGTCGGGCCGGTGCTCCTCGATCCAGGCGTCGATCCCCTTCTCGATACTCACCAGCCGCTCCCAGACGGGCAGGTCTGCGGACGTACGGATCACTCCGACGTCCACCATCGACAGCGGCCGGCCGAGCGAGCCGTCGACCACGCCCATCCCGCACCGGGTCAGGCCGGGGTCGATCCCAAGCACGCGCACTGGAGCACCTCTTCCACAACGACCGAGCCGGCCGGGTGTCGAACGTCTGTTCGCAGACTACCGGTCGGCTGCTGCCTCCGGGCCCGCGACACCCTCATTCAGGAGGATGTGACGTGCCCGGAGGTCCGAGGTCGAGGCTCCGGGCTCACAGAGTGTCGGTGCGTCGCTCCTCGACGGTCTCCGTGCCGTCGGCATGCCTCCGCCTCGCGACCGTGCGTGACCGACCTCCGGTGTTCAGGGTCACAGCGGTCAGGATCAGCACCACGGCTCCGACAGCGGCCAGGATCCAGCCGACCAGGGTCAGATCGACCCCACTGACCGAGACATGCACAGCCAACGCCAGGACAAGTCCGACGACGAGCAGAATAGCCCCTACGCCGTATCCCATCGTGTACTCCTTCCGGTGCGAACCGGCCTCGTGGCGGTTCGTGACCTTCCGGATACCCAGCATCCGGCCCGAGAATGAGCCGTACGGCCCAGCTCGCAGCCCGATCAGCGGAGCGATCAGGCGTCGACGGTCTCCATGACCTCGTCGGGGATGTCGGCGTTGGAGAAGACGTTCTGCACGTCGTCGAGGTCGTCGACGGCGTCGATGAGCTTGAAGACCTTCTCGGCGGACGAGGCGTCGGCGACCGGGATGTCCATGCTCGCGACGAACTGGACCTCGGCGGAGTCGTAGTCGATCCCGGCGTCCTGGAGCGCGGTGCGGACCGCGACCACGTCGCTGGGGTCGGAGACGATCTCGAAGGACTCACCGAGGTCGTTGACGTCCTCGGCACCCGCGTCGAGGGTGGCCTCGAGCAGGTCGTCCTCGGTGATCGTCTTCCCCTCCTGGGCCTTGGCCACCACGACGACGCCCTTGCGGTCGAAGAGGCGCGAGACCGAGCCCGGGTCGGCCATGGTGCCGCCGTTGCGGGTGACCGCGGTGCGGACCTCCATGGCCGCCCGGTTGCGGTTGTCGGTCAGACACTCGATGAGGAGGGCGACACCCTGGGGGCCGTAGACCTCGTACATGATCGTGTCGTAGCTGACGCCGCCGCCGTCGAGCCCACCGCCGCGCTTGACCGCGCGGTCGATGTTGTCGTTGGGGACCGACTGCTTCTTGGCCTTCTGGATCGCGTCGTAGAGGGTCGGGTTTCCGGCCGGGTCCGGACCGCCGGTCTTGGCCGCGATCTCGATCGTCTTGATGAGCTTGGCGAAGAGCTTGCCGCGCTTGGCGTCGATCGCCGCCTTCTTGTGCTTGGTCGTTGCCCACTTTGAGTGGCCGCTCATCGTTGAACCGTCCTTTGCCCCACGTCGTCGTCTCTGCTTGTCGAGCCGCCACCGGAGTCGTCACAGGGCAGCAGGTGCCCATTCTAACTACGTGGCGTGCGGCACCGTCAGCAGCAGGTGTCCAGGAACAGCCGGTGCAGGCGGTCGTCGGCGTTGACCTCGGGGTGGAAGCTGGTGGCCATCAGCTGGTTCTGGCGTACGGCGACGGGGTGACCCTCGACGCTCGCCAGCACCTCGACGCCCTCACCGATCTCCTCGACCCAGGGTGCCCGGATGAAGACGCCGTGGACCGTTCCGTCGAGGCCGGTGACCTCCAGGTCGGTCTCGAACGAATCGGTCTGCCGCCCGAAGGCGTTACGCCGCACCGTCATGTCGAGCCCGCCGATGGTCTCCTGGCCTGCCGCCCCGTCGAGGAGGCGGTCGGCCAGGAGCACCATGCCCGCGCAGGTGCCGAGCGCCGACATCCCGGTGCGGACACGGTCGCGCAGCGGGTCGAGCAGCTCGAACGTACGGGCAAGTCGCCACATCGCCGTCGACTCACCGCCGGGGATGACGAGGGCGTCGCACGCGTCGAGCTCCTCCCTCCGCCGCACGGAGGTGCCCTTCACCCCCAGCCGGTCGAGGGCGGCGAGGTGCTCGCGGACGTCGCCCTGGAGGGCGAGTACGCCGACCGTGGTCACCAGCCGCGCTCCGCGAACTGGATCGACCGGGCCGGCTCGTCGACGTTGATGCCGACCATCGCCTCGCCGAGACCACGCGAGACCTTGGCGACGACGTCGGGGTCGTCGTGGAAGGTGGTCGCCTTGACGATCGCCTCGGCGCGCTGGGCCGGGTTGCCGGACTTGAAGATGCCAGAGCCGACGAAGACGCCCTCGGCGCCGAGCTGCATCATCATCGCGGCGTCGGCCGGGGTCGCGATGCCGCCGGCGGTGAACAGGACCACCGGGAGCTTGCCGTTCTCGGCGACCTCCTTGACGAGCTCGTAGGGGGCCTGGAGCTCCTTGGCCGCCACGTAGAGCTCGTCGTCGGCGAGCGCGCCGAGGCGGCGGATCTCGCGGCGGATCGTACGCATGTGGGTGACCGCGTTGGAGACGTCGCCGGTGCCGGCCTCGCCCTTGGAGCGGATCATCGCCGCGCCCTCGGTGATGCGACGCAGGGCCTCGCCGAGGTTGGTCGCACCGCACACGAACGGCACGGTGTAGGCCCACTTGTCGATGTGGTTCTCGTAGTCGGCCGGGGTCAGCACCTCGGACTCGTCGATGTAGTCGACGCCCAGGGACTGCAGCACCTGCGCCTCGGCGAAGTGGCCGATGCGGGCCTTGGCCATGACCGGGATGGAGACGGCCTCGATGATGCCGTCGATCATGTCGGGGTCGGACATGCGGCTCACGCCGCCCTGGGCGCGGATGTCGGCGGGGACGCGCTCGAGCGCCATCACCGCCACCGCCCCGGCGTCCTCGGCGATCTTCGCCTGCTCGGGGGTGACCACGTCCATGATCACGCCGCCCTTGAGCATCTCCGCCATCCCGCGCTTGACGCGCGAGGTTCCCGTCTCATTCGTGCTTGTTGCCATGGTGCGATCGTAGGTCGGGATCGGACGTACGCCACCCTCGGAAAGGCCTGGTCAGGCCACTGTTCCCAAAGTGGACTGCTAGGAGGCCACTCAGGAGGCCAGTGCTTCGACGGCTTCGGCGACCGCGGCCGGGGCGCCGGCCAGGGACCAGAGGACACCGCCCGCCTCGACCTGGGCCGTGGTGCCGCCGGCGCCGAGGATGAGGGCCGCTCCGGGGAGGCGGTCCCAGTCGGGGACGGAGTGCTGGAGAAAGAGGTGGAGCTTGCCCTGGGCGATGGCGGTGAGGTCCATCGACCCGGAGCCGAGGATCCGGATGGAGGCGGCCTGGCTCGCGACGCGGACGTAGGCCTCGCCGACGGGGTGCCTCAGCTTGGCCGGGTGGAGATAGGTCGTCAGGCAGGCCAGGGCGAGCGGCGTGTCGAGCACCGCGTCGAGCCGGACCCCGTTGCGGGTGGTGGGCAGCTCGGGTCCACCCACGTAGACGGCGTCCTCGGCCGGCGAGTAGACGGCGCCCAGGACCAGATCGTCCCCGTCGGTCAGCGCCAGCGCCGAGCACCACCAGTCGAGCCCGCGGACAAAGTTGTAGGTGCCGTCGACCGGGTCGATGGTCCACACCCGGCCCGTGGTCGACTCGCGGGCCGAGCCCTCCTCGCCCAGCACGCCGTCGCCGGGGTGCTCGGACGCGAGCCGGTCGACGATCGCCTTCTCGGCGGCCTTGTCGGCCGCGGTGACCAGGTCGGAGACCGAGGTCTTGGTCTCGATCGAGTCGCCGATGCCCGCGCTGCGCATCTTGGCGGCGAGAGCGCCGGCGCCACGGACGAGCTCGGTGGCCAGGCGTACGTCGGCCGCGCTCGGCGCGGTCACGAGGCGGCCTCCTCGGCGAGAGCCTGCCTGCGGACGGTCCACACGCGCTGTCCGACGGTGACCGTCGAGGCGACCGCGAGGATCCACAGCGCGATGTAGATGAGGAGGTCGAGGTCGAAGATGCCGGCGAAGCCGGTCAGCACCAGGACCAGGACGAGCCGGTCGGCGCGCTCGGCGATGCCGACGTTGGCGGTGAAGCCCAGCGACTCCGCGCGGGCGCGGGCGTAGGAGGTGACCGCGCCCATCACCACGCACCACAGGGTCAGTGCGAGGTAGAGGTCGGAGTCGCCCGGGCCGGCGAAGTAGAGCGCCAGGCCGCCGAAGACCGCGCCGTCGCCGATCCGGTCGAGGGTGGAGTCCCAGAAGGCGCCGAACTTGCTCGTGCGGCCGACGGCACGCGCCATCGCCCCGTCGATCAGGTCGCTGAACACGAAGCAGGTGATGAAGATGGTGCCGGCCAGGAGCTCGCCGCGCGGGTAGAACGCGAGCGCGCCGACCGCCACTCCGAGGGTGCCGACGAGTGTGACGGCGTCAGGGCTGATCTTCAGTGCGATGAACAGCCGGACGATGGGCGCGAGGACGACTCCCTGGACGAAGCCTTTGATGTGATCCAACATGGCGCGGCCACGCTATCGGATCCCGCCGAGGCGTCAGCGCCGCGCGCCGAAACGTCACCCACATTCTGCCGAGGCGTCACTCACGTCGGGCGAGGCGTCGGTCCGGTCGGCCGAGAGGTCAGGGCGTGACGCCTCGGCCGACCGGGGTGACGCCTCGGCTACACGCCTTCGGTCAGATCGCGGACCTCGGCGTAGCGGGAGCGGACGGCGGGGTCGGGGTCGGCCTCGTACGTCTCGGTCCCGGCGAGCTCCCACGACGGCGGCTCCTCGCCGCCGGCGAGGGTCCAGGCGGCCTGCCGGGCGGCGCCGTCGGCGACGTACTCCCCCGGCTCGGGGACGAGGACGGGGTGGCCGAGGACGACGGGGGCGAGGCGGCGTACGGCCTCGGAGCGGGCACCGCCGCCGACGAGGAGGACGCGATTGACGGCGACGCCCTGAGCCTTGAGCGCGTCGATGCCGTCGGCGAGACCGCAGAGCAGGCCCTCGACGGCCGCGCGTGCCAGGTAGGCAGGCTCGGCGGTGGCGAGGGTCAGTCCGTGGATGACGCCACGGGCCGAGGGCCGGTCGGGGGTGCGCTCGCCCTCGAGGTAGGGCACCAGGACGAGGCCGCCGGAGCCCGAGGGCGCCGAGAGCGCCAGCCGGGACAGCTCCTCGTGACTGACCCCGAGCAGCCGGGTCGTCGCGTCGAGGACCCGGGCGGCGTTGAGGGTGGCGACCAGCGGCAGGTAGCGACCGGTGGCGTCGGCGAAGCCCGCGACGGCCCCCGAGGCGTCCGAGGTCGGCGTCTCCGAGACCGCGCAGGCGACCCCGGAGGTGCCGATCGAGACGACCACGTCGCCGGGCCGGGCACCCACGCCCAGGGCCGCGCCGGCGTTGTCGCCGCAGCCCGGACCGAGGAGGGCTCCGGAGGAGGTGTGCCCGGCCGACGCCGTCGGAGCGAGCACCTCCGGCAGCACGACGTCGTCACGCCCGAGAGCTCGTTTGAGCAGGTCGCGACGGTATTCGCCGGTCACCGCGGAGTAGTAGCCGGTGCCGCTGGCGTCGCTCCGGTCCGTACGCAGCGCCTCCAACCCCGGCGCACCGGCGAGCTTCCAGGTCAGCCAGTCATGGGGCAGACACACCGCCGCCACCCGAGCCGCCGACTCCGGCTCGTGCTCGGCGAGCCAGCGCAGCTTGGTGGCGGTGAAGCTGGCCACCTGGACGGAGCCGACGGCGTCGGCCCAGGCCGCGGCACCGAGCTCGGTGTTGAGCGCGGTGGCCGCGGCGGCGGAGCGGGTGTCGTTCCACAGCAGCGCGGGACGTACGACCTCTCCGGCCTCGTCCAGGCAGACCATCCCGTGCTGCTGACCGCCGACGGAGACCGCGGCGACGTCGTCGAGCCCGCCGGCGGCTTCGGCGGCCGCCTCGAGCGCGGTCCACCACGCCGCCGGGTCCACCTCCGTCCCCTCGGGGTGGGGCGCGGAGCCGGAGCGCACCAGCGCCCCGGTCTCCGCGTCGCGGACGACGACCTTGCAGGACTGGGTCGAGGAGTCGACCCCGGCGACGAGCGGCATGCCCGGCAACCTAACGAAGCCCGAGCAGGTGGTCCATGGCCAGCTGGTCGAGGTGCTCGAAGCTGTAGCCGTGGTCCAGCTTCTCGATGTCGTAGGTCACGTTGCGGATGTCCTCGAGCGTCTCGCCCTCGGCCAGCGTCGGCACGGACAGCTCCTCGACCTGCGAGGCCTCGAGCGCTGCCTTGACCTCCGGGTCCGCCCGGAACGCCTTGGCCCGCTCACGCAGCACCAGGTAGTTGCGCATGCAGCCCGCGGCCGAGGCCCACACGCCGTCCTCGTCCTCGGTGCGCGGCGGCTTGAAGTCGAAGTGGCGCGGGCCCTCGTAGCCCTTGGTCTCCAGCAGGTCGACCAGGTTGAACGCACCGCGCAGGTTGCCGGCGCCGAAGCGGAGGTCCTGGTCGAAGCGCGGTCCGTGCTGGCCGTTGAGGTCGATGTGGAAGAGCTTGCCGTGCCACAGCGCCTGGGCGACGCCGGAGGCGAAGTTGAGCCCGGCCATCTCCTCGTGGCCGACCTCCGGGTTGAGCCCGACCATCTCGGGGCGGTCGAGGCTGTTGATGAAGGCGAGCGCGTGGCCGATGGTCGGCAGCAGGATGTCGCCGCGCGGCTCGTTGGGCTTCGGCTCGATGGCGAACCGGATGTCGTAGCCCTTCTCGGTCACGTAGTCGCCGAGCAGGTTGACCGCCTCGCGGTATCGGTCCAGCGCCGCCGCGATGTCCTTCGCGGCGTGCGACTCCGCGCCCTCACGCCCGCCCCACATGACGTACGTCATGGCCCCGAGCTCCGCGGCGAGGTCGATGTTGCGCGCGACCTTGGCGATCGCGTAGCGGCGCACCTCGCGGTCATTGGAGGTGAACCCGCCGTCGCGGAAGACGGGGTGGCCGAAGAGGTTGGTCGTGGCCATCGGCACCTTGAGGCCGGTCTCGTCCAGCGCCGCCTTCAGCTTGTCGATCTCCGCCTGGCGCTCGGCGTCGCTCGCGTCGATCGCGAAGACGTCGTTGTCGTGGAAGGTGATGCCGTAGGCGCCCAGCTCGGCCAGCTTGTGGACCGAGTGCGCGACGTCGAGGTGCGGCCGGCTCGCCGACCCGAAGACGTCCTGGCCGTTCCAGCCCACGGTCCACAGACCGAAGGTGAACTTGTCGTCCGGGGTGGGGGTGTACTCCGTCATAGCCTTGCTTCCTCACTTTAGTTCACGACTCGGACTATGTAACTCCGATGAAACGCGATGCTCGTCACATTGTCAACCGGTTCCCAGCGGAAAAGTCGATCGGTTGACCTCAAGTTCAGAACTTGGTCTAATCCCATCCATGACGGTCCGAAGCGAGCCAGCCCAACATGCCGGGATGCGGGCGAGCAACCTCGCGCTCGTGCTCGGCGAGGTCGCCCGCACGGGACCGGTCTCCCGGGCCCGGGTCGCGGCGCGCACCGGACTGACCAAGTCGTCGGTCTCCGGGCTCGTGGCCGATCTGATCTCCGCCGGCCTGATCGGCGAGAGCGGCCCTGCCGCGACCGAGCGTGGCCGGCCCGCCACGGCGCTCAGCCTGGCTCCCGGCGGCACCGCCGGTCTCGGCCTGGAGATCAACGTCGACTACCTGGCCGCCATGGTGACCGACCTGACCGGCGCTCCGCGCTACCACCATGTCGTACGCCGCGACAACCGCGACCGCGAGGTCGACGAGGTCGTCGCCGACCTCGTCGAGGTGGCCCGCACCGCCGCCGGCAGCGCGGCCGCCCAGGGTCTGCCCCTGGCAGGGGCCTGCGTGGCAGTGCCCGGCCTGGCCGTCGACGGCACCGTCGTGCGCACGCCCAACCTGCGCTGGCCGCGGGTCGACCTCGCGGACGCGGTCGGCGAGGCGACCGGGCTCGACGTCGAGCTGGAGAACGAGGCCAACCTCGCGGCTCTCGGCGAGATGTGGTCCGGCGATCACGAGCACGAGGGCGGGCCCCTGCGCGACTTCGTGCACGTCTCCGGTGAGATCGGCATCGGTGGCGGCATCGTGGTCGGCGGCGAGGTCTTCCGCGGGGCGCACGCCGGTGCCGGCGAGCTCGGCCATGTCGTCGTCGCCCCGGACGGACCGCGCTGCGCCTGCGGTGGCCACGGCTGCCTGGAACGGATGGCCGGGCAGCAGGAGATCCTCGCCCGGGCGCAGGTGGCGACGATGGCCGACCTCACCCGGGCCTGCGAGGCCGGCGACCGGGCCGCTCTGGACGCGGTCACCGACGCCGGCCGCCACCTCGGGGTCGCCCTCGCCTCGGTGCTCACCCTCCTCGACCCCGCCGCGATCGTGCTCGGCGGCGCGTTCGCCACCCTCGCGCCCTGGCTCGCCACCGCGACCGAGGCCTCGATCGCTCGCCACACCGGTGCCGCCGAGCCGCCGCCGCTGCTCGTCTCCGGCCTCGGCAGCGACGCGGCCGTGCGCGGGGCGGCCGGCACGGTCGTACGCCGCGTGATCGACGATCCCGCGGCCTACCTGGCCCGCCGCCCCTGACCCACCGCTAGCGGGAGACCGTCGCCGTCGTGATCCGCCGGTCGGCCGTGCCGACCCGGTGGGTCTCGCCGGTGATGGTGACCAGCACCTTGTCGCTGCCCGACTCGACGGCGGCCGAGGCGGCCTCGACCTCGGAGAGCTCGGCGATGCCCTCGGCGACCGCCGTCGCGACCTTCTCGCCGGCCGAGGCGGCCACCCAGACCTCGACGTCGCCAGGCTCGACGACACGGGTGAGGCTGCGGTCGGTGAACGCCAGCCGCGTCGTGGGCACCTCGAAGCGCACCACCACCGACTCCCCCGGCTCCAGCGCGACCCGCTGGTAGCCGAGCAGCTGCGAGACCGGGCGGACCACCGAGGCCAGCAGGTCTCGGCCGTAGAGCTGGACCACGTCCACACCGGCGACGTCGCCGAGGTTGGTGACGGTCACCTCCACCTCGAAGGTGCCACCGGCCGTGACCGTGCGGTCGGCCGAGAGCCCGCTGTGACCGAAGGTGGTGTAGGAGAGGCCGAAGCCGAAGGGGCGCGCCGGCGTCGGGTCGGTGGCGGTGACCTCCGACGGACCACCCAGGAGGGGCTGCAGGTAGCTGTAGGGCTGGGTGCCGGAGACGCGCGGCAGCGAGACCGGCAGCCGGCCCGACGGGTTGACCGCACCCGAGATGATGCGGGCCAGCGCCGCCCCGCCCTCCTCGCCGGGGAAGAACGCCTGCAGCACGGCCGCGGGACGCGCCTCGTCCTCGAGCGCCCAGCCGATGGCGTACGGCCTGCCGGTGACGACCACGAGCACGACCGGGGTCCCGGTCGCGACGATCTCGGTGACCAGCTCGCGCTGGACCCCGGGGAGCTCGAGCGACTCGGAGTCGTTGCCCTCCCCCACGGTGCCGCGGCCGAAGAGCCCGGCCTGGTCACCCACGACGACGACCGCGACATCGGCCTCGGCAGCCGCCGAGACGGCCGCCGGGAAGCCGGAGCGGTCCGTGCCCTCGACGTCGCATCCGGCGACGACCTCGAGCGCGGCGCCGCCGAGCGCGGCGTCTCCGAGCTCGGCCCGGATCGCCTCGGCGATCGTCGGCAGCTCGATGCCGAGCGGCTCCTCGGGGTAGCTCGCCATCACGTGGTTGACGAAGGAGTAGCAGCCCATCAGCGCCTCGGGCCGGTCGGCGTTGGGACCGATGACGGCCACCTTGCCGGCGCCAGCCGCCAGCGGAAGGACACCGTCGTTGCTGAGCAGCACCACCGACTCCTCGGCCAGCCGGCGCGCCAGCGCGCGGTGGGCCGGGGAGTCCAGGTCGATCGACTCCGGTGCGCCCTTCTCCAGACCCGCCCCGAACGACTCGTCCAGCAGGCCGAGCTCCTCCTTCTGCGCCAGCGCCCGGAGCACGGCCCGGTCGACGAGCGACTCGGAGACCTCCCCGGAGCGGATCAGCGCCGCGAGCGGCTCGAGATAGGCATCCCCGCTGGGCAGCTCCACGTCGACACCGGCCTCCAGGGCCAGCGCCGCGGCTCGCCCGCGGTCGGCGGCGATCGCGTGCATCACCGCGAGGAACGCCACCCCGAAGTAGTCGGCGACGACGACCCCGTCGAAGCCCCAGGTCTCGCGCAGCAGGGTGGTGAGGTGGTCGACCGAGGAGTGCTGCGGCACCCCGTCGATGTCGTTGTACGACGCCATCACCGATCTCGCGCCACCGTCGAGCACCGCCATCTCGAACGGCGGCAAGAAGATGTCGGCGATCTCGCGAGGACCCGCGGAGACGGGCGCGTGGTTGCGGCCGGCCCGCGAGCCCGAGTAGCCGACGAAGTGCTTCAGCGTGGCATGCACGCCGGCGGACTGCAGCCCCCGGACGTACGCCGTCGCGACCGTCCCGACGAGATAGGGATCCTCGCCGATGGCCTCCTCGCAGCGGCCCCAGCGCGCGTCGCGGATCACGTCGAGCACCGGGGCGAGCCCCTGGTGCACACCGAGCGCACGCATGTCCGCACCGATCATCTGGGCCATCTCCTCGACGGCCTCGGGATCGAAGCTCGCGCCCCAGGCCAGCGGCGTCGGGAAGGTCGCGGCCTGCCAGGCGGCCAGGCCGGTCAGACACTCCTCGTGGACCAGGGCCGGGATCCCCAGCCGGGTCTGCGAGACCAGGCGTCTCTGCTCCTCCCACAGCCACGCGGCGCGCTCGGCCGGATCGACCGGCCGGGTGCCGTACACCCGGGTGTAGTGGCCCAGGCCGTGGGCGGTGATCTCCGAGAGACGCCGGCCGTCGCCGTCGATGTCGCGCGTCATCTCGTTGGCCATCGGCGCCACGACGTCGCCGCCGCGGTCGAGCCAGTAGCCCACGATCTGGGCGAGCTTCTCCTCCAAGGTCATCTGCGCGTGCAGGTCGCGTACGCGCTCGGAGACCTGGGGCCAGGCAGGCAGAGTCGGTTCGGTCGTTGGTTCAGTCACAGGAGGTGTCCGTTCTAGCCCTTGACCGCGCCCTGCAGGCCGCTGACGAGGCGGCGCTGGAAGGCGAGGAAGAGCACGAGGGCGGGGATCATCGCGAGGGTGGTGAAGGCGAGGACGCCGGCGGTGTCGGCGGAGTGCTCGGTCGAGAAGTCGGCGACGCCGAGCGGGAGGGTGCGCATCTTGTCCTGGAGCAGCAGCAGCGGGAGCAGGTAGGCGTTCCAGGAGGTCACGAACGCCAGCACCCCGACGGTGATCATCCCGGGTGCCGACAGCGGCATCAGGATGCGCCAGAAGACGCCGATCCGGCCGGCGCCGTCCATCAGCGCCGCCTCCTCGAGCTCCTTGGGCAGCGCCATCAGGAACGGCCGCAGGATCACCACCGTCATCGGCAGCGCGAACGCCGCCTGCGGCAGGGCCACGCCCCACCAGGTGTTCGCCATGTGCAGGTTGCGGGTGATGATGATGAACAGCGGGATGATCGCCACGGCCGCCGGGAACAGCAGGCCGAGGACGAAGACCATGAACAGCGCCTCGCGCCCGCGGAACTGGTAGCGAGCCAGGGGGTACGCCGCCATCAGCCCGAACACGACGGTCACCACCGTGGTGATGATCGCGATCATCGTCGAGTTGAGGGCGTACTGCCAGAACGAGGGGTTGCTCAGCACCCCGGCGTAGTTGCTCCACACCCACGGGTCGGGCAGCCCGGCAGGCTTGTCGGCGAGCTGGGCGTTGGTGCGGAAGCCGCCGAGCGCCCCGTAGAGCACCGGGCCGACGGTGATCGCGACCACGATCAGCGCGATCAGGTAGACCCACAGGTTGCCGCCGCTACGGCGGCGTGGGGTGAGATCGGCCGTGACGCTCATACCGTGTCCTCCTTGGTGTCGCGGCGCAGGATCAGGACCTGGTAGGCGAGGGCCATCGCGAAGGCGATCACGAACAGGATCACCGAGGCGGCACCTGCGATGCCGTAGTTGTGGCGCTTGGTTCCCTCGTCGATGAGGTACGTCGCCATGGTGGCCGTCGCGTCCGCGGGACCGCCCTGGGTGAGCACCCAGATCATGTCGAAGCACTGGATCGAGCCGATCATCGACAAGAAGGCCCAGGTACGCATGGTGGGTCCCAGCAGCGGGATCGTGATCCGCCACTGCGTCTGCCACCAGGAGGCGCCGTCGAGCTGGGCGGCCTCGTGGAGCTCCTCGGAGACGCCCTGCATGCCGGCCAGGAAGAGCAGCACGGCGAGGCCGAGGTACTTCCAGGTCAGCACGAGGAGCACGATCCACAGGGCGTACTCCGGGGTGCCGAGCCAGCCCTGCTCGGGCGGGGTGAGGCCGATCTGCGCGGTGAAGGCGTCGATGAAGCCGTACTGCGGCTGCAGCAGCTGGAGCCAGACGACCGCGGCGATGACCTCGGCCAGCACGTACGGCACGAAGATGATCGTGCGCAGCAGGCCCTGGCCGCGCATCTTGCGGTTGAGCAGGAGGGCGATGGCCACGCCCAGCGGGAGCTGGAGCAGGATCGAGCCGACCACGATCACCATGTTGTGGCCGACCGCGCTGCGGAAGACCTCGTCGCCGAGGACCTCGACGTAGTTCTCGAGGCCGACGAAGTCGGTCAGGTCGCCGAAGCCCTTCCAGTCGTAGACCGAGAAGCGCACCGCGGTGACGATGGGCCAGGCGACGAAGAGCGCGATGAGCGCCAGCGCAGGGGTTACGAAGACAAGGATCTCCAAGCGCTTGCGCCAGGCGTCACCACGAAGTCCGGTCCTTCCGGGACCGCCGGGTGCCCGGCGTACAGCACCTGTACGCCGGGCGTCCGATGTGGCGTGCCCTGACGCCGCGGGAGCGGCTTCGGTCACGTCGTGTGTCACAGGCTCAGCTCACTTTTCCTTGTCCGCGGCTTCCTGGGTGGCGGTGACGATGTCCGCCCCCGTGCCCTTGCCGGCGAACACGTTGACGATCGCGTCGTTCATCGCTCCGCCGACGGCCTGACCGAAGGCGGTGTCGAAGTAGAGCTGGACGTAGGGAGCGCTGTCGCGCACCTTGATCAGATCGGCCAGGGCCGGGTCGGTCAGCGCGCCGGTCGCGTCGGGGTTCGTCGGCAGGCCCATCCCGTTCTCCGCGAAGCCCGTCTGGACGTCGGTGGAGAGGAGGTACTTGACGAAGTCGACCGAGGCGTCGGGGGCACCCTCGGAGACGGCCCAGGCGTCACCGCCGCCCATCTGCGCGCCCGGGTCACCCTGGCCGCCCTCGATCTGCGGGAAGGCGAACCAGCCGGTCTTGTCCCCCAGGCCCTTCTTGTCCTCGGTGATGCCCTGCATCACGCCGGGCTCCCAGTGACCGGCGAGCTCCATGGCGACCTTGCCGGTCGCGAGGAGGCCGGAGGCCGAGGTCGGGCCCTCCTGGGCACCGGTGGAGAGGAAGCCGTTGTTGAAGGGCTTGTGGGCGACGATGTCGACCAGGTCGTCGCCGGCCTTCTCGAAGCAGGGGTCGGAGAAGTCGAGGCTCTTGACCGCCGAGGTCAGGACGTCCTCGGAGCACTCCCGGACCGCGGTCCAGTAGTAGTAGTGCGCGGCCGGCCAGGCATCCTTGGCGCCGACGGAGACCGGCTGGATCTTCGCGGCCTTGAGCTTGTCGACGGCGTCGTAGAAGTCCTCCAGCGTCGTCGGCGCGGCGGTGATGCCGGCCTTGGCGAAGAGCTCCTTGTTGTACCAGAAGCCGACCACGCCGATGGAGAACGGCAGTGCGTACGTCTTGTCCTCGACCTGCCAGCCGGCGACCGAGCCGCCGATCATGTCGATCTCGTCGGCCGCGTCCTCGGACAGGTCCTTGGTCAGACCCGCCTCGACGTGGTCGGCGAGCTCGCCGCCGCCACGCTCCATGTAGACGTCCGGGATCTGCTCGGGGTCACCGCTCTGGAACGCGGCGTCGAGCTTGGTGAGCATGTCCTCGTGCGCGAAGGCCTCGACCTTGACCTTGACGCCGGGGTTGGCCTTCTCGAAGTCCTTCGCGACCTGCTCGTAGTACCCCTTTCCGGGGTCGTTGTTGGAGTTGTGCCACCACGTGATGGTGTTGTCGTCGCCACCGGAGTCGCCCGAGCCGCCACAACCGGTGGCGGCAATCATCAATCCGGCGCACAGCGCGGCGAGCGCCTGTGTCTTCCTCGACATCTTTGGACCTTCTTCGTCACAGCTCTGGATGGGGTCATGTGACTGCCGCCACATTGTCGGGTCGAGCATGGCGGTTGTCAGGCATCGATGTCAATCGTTGTCGATAACGTTTTCGTAGATGGTTATCGACAATCCCCCGAGTGGGCTACTGTCAGGGGCATGAGTACGCTCGACCAGCCCCGCCCCCGACGGGTGACGATCACGGACGTGGCCCGGGAGGCGGGTGTCTCGGTGGCCACGGTCTCGAAGGTGATCAACGAGCGCTACGGGGTCAGCGAGGCGACGGCCGAGAAGGTCCTCGCGGTCATCGACCAGCTCGGCTACCAGTCGTCCTTGATCGCCTCCAGCCTGCGCCGCAAGTCGACGGGCGTGATCGGCGTGCTCGTGGCCGAGTTCGAGCCCTACTCCGCCGAGCTGCTCAAGGGCATCTCGGCCGCCCTCGACGGCACGGGCTACGAGCTCCTGGCGCATGCCGGCCGCAGCGGCGCCCACAACCACACCGGCTGGGAGCGGCGCTCGCTCTCCCGCCTCGGCCACACCCTGATCGACGGGGCGATCGTGGTGACGCCCTCGATGATCATCACCGACGAGACCACGATCCCGGTGGTCGCGATCGACCCCCACACCGGCCCCGACGGCCCGATGACCGTCGACGCCGACAACATCACCGGCGCCCGGCTCGCCGTCGACCACCTGATCGGGCTCGGCCACCAGCGCATCGGCTTCCTCGGCGGGCGCCCCGACCTGCGTTCCGCCGCGCTGCGCGAGCAGGGGTACCGCGAGGCGCTCTACGACGCCGGCCTGAGCGTCTCCGCCGACCTGATCCGGGTGGGCGGCTACCACCCCGAGGTCGCCGAGGCACCGGCTCGCGAGCTGCTCTCGCTCCCCGCCGGCGAGCGGCCCACCGCCATCTTCGCCGCCAACGACATCTCGGCCATCAAGGTCATCGAGGTCGCCGGCTCCCTCGGCCTGCGGGTGCCCGAGGACCTCTCCGTGATCGGCTTCGACAACGTACCCGAGGCCCGCGACGCCACTCCCCCGCTCACCACCGTCGCCCAGCCGCTCCACGAGATGGGCCGAGCCGCGCTCGAGCTCCTGCTCGAGCTGCTCGAGGGCAAGCAGACCGAGCGCCACCTGCGGTTGCCCGCCGAGCTGGTCGTGCGCAGCAGCACCGCGCCCCCGAAACCGTAGTTCTGGCGGGTCGAGAATGTAGAAGTGGCGGACGAAACTGTCGTCTCGTCCGCCACTTCTGCAGTCTCGGCGAGGCCGGCTACACGTGCCCCGTAGCCGAGGCCCGGCGCCTGGAGAGCGCGTCGACGCTGGCCGCGACCAGGAGGACCAGGCCGGTGACCATCCAGACGGTGCCCTGGGGCTGGTCGAGCAGGCCCATCCCGTTGTCGATGACCGCGACCACGGTGCCGCCGATGACGGCGTCGATGACCCGGCCCTTGCCGCCGAAGAGCGAGGTGCCGCCGATGACGGCGGCGCCCACGGCGTACAGCAGGGTCGTCTCGCCACCGGTGTTCGGGTTCACCGAGTTGGTGCGGCTGGCGATCATGATGCCGGCCATCGCCGCCATCGTGGAGCAGAGGATGAAGCACGACAGGCGCACCCGGAACACGTTGATCCCGGCCCTCCGCGCCGCCTCGGCGTTGCCGCCGACCGCGTAGACGTGCCGGCCCCAGGCGGTGCGGGTCAGCATGAAGGTGAGCACGATCAGCAGGCCGACGATCACCAGCAGCGAGACCGGCACCCCCTTGAGCGAGGTCAGCGCCGGGTTGCGGCTGCGCTCGACCGAGAGATAGCCGACCACCGCGAGCACCACGACCGTCAGCAGCCCGGTCTTGAGCGCCCACAGCAGGATCGGCTGCACCGTGAGGTTCTTGGCGCGGCGCCGGGCGTCGGTGACGTACGTCGAGGCCGCATAGCCCACGATGCAGATGATGCCGAGCGTCCAGCCGAGCCAGACCGGGAGGTTGGAGTTGTTGAGGCCGTTGATGAAGTCGTTGCGGTAGGGAATCGTCCCGCCCTCGCCGATCATCGTCAGCAGCACCCCCTGCAGCCCGAGGAACGCGGCCAGGGTGACCACGAACGACGGGATGCCGAGCCTGGCCACCAGCAGCCCGATGAGCAGGCCGATCACGGCGCCGGCGAGCAGCGCCGCGACCAGGGCCGGCAGCAGCGGCCACTCCTGCCGGGTCAGGAACACCCCGAGCACGCCGGCACAGGTGCCGCCCGCGAACCCTGCCGAGAGGTCGATCTCGCCCAGCAGCAGCACGAAGACGAGACCCATCGCGAGCACGGTCACACCCGCCGACTGGCCGATCAGGTTGGCGAAGTTGAACGAGTTGGTGAACTGCTCCGGACGCAGCGCGGAGAAGACCACGACCAGCGCGACCAGACCCAGCACCGCCGGCAGCGAGCCGACCTCGCCGCCCCTGAGCTTGGCCAGGTAGGCGCGGAGGATCCCGGCCAGCGAGTTGTCGGGCATCGGGTCGGGTGACGCCGGATCGGTCACCGGCCGGTCGTCCACGTCCGCACTCATGCCGCACCTCCTTGTGGAACAACACCTGTGGTGATCGCCTCCACGACCCGCCCGCGCGTGGTCGAGGCGGCCTCGATCTGGCCGACCATGCGCCCCAGGTGCAGGACCGCGATGTCGTCGGCGACCTCGAAGACGTCGTTGAGGTTGTGGCTGATCAGCACGACGCCGAGGCCGCGGTCGGCCAGGCGCCGCACCAGCCGCAGCACCTGCTCGGTCTGCGCCACCCCGAGCGCCGCGGTCGGCTCGTCGAGGATGACCAGCTTGGAGTTCCACAGCACCGCCCGGGCGATCGCCACGGTCTGACGCTGGCCACCGGAGAGGGAGGCCACCGGCGTACGCACCGACTTGAGCGTACGCACCGAGAGACCGTCGAGCGTCTCGCGAGCCCGCTGCTCCATGGTGTCCTCGTCGACCAGCCGGAAGCGCTTCATCTCCCGGCCGAGGAACATGTTGTGGACCACGTCGAGGTTGTCGCACAACGCAAGGTCCTGGTAGACGACCTCGATCCCGAGCGCGGCGGCGTCCTTCGGACTGGTCACCTTCACCGGCTCACCCTCGAAGAGGTAGTCGCCGGCGTCGAAGAGATGGATCCCGGCCATCCCCTTCACCAGGGTGCTCTTGCCGGCGCCGTTGTCACCGACGAGCGCCGTCACCTTGCCCGCCTGCACCGAGAGGTCCACGCCGCGCAGGACCTGCACGGCGCCGAAGGACTTCTCGACGCCGTGCAGCTCCAGCAGCGGACTCACTGAGGCACGCCGTTCTCGGTGCACAGGTCCGCGATCGGGCCGGCGCACACCTCGGCGGCATCGGCCTGACCGTCCTTGATGACGGTTCCGACCGACTCCTTGGTGACCCAGACGGGCTCGGCGAGCACCGAGGGCACGTCCTTGCCGGCCTCGGTGTCCTCCACGGACCCGGTGGCCAGCGCCGAGGCCGCGTCCTCGTCACCCTCGATCAGCGCGATCGCCAGGTCGGCGGCGGCCTTGGCCTCGAGCGCGGTGTTCTTGTAGACGGTGCCGCACTGGAAGCCCTGAAGGATGTTCTGCAGACCCTCGACCGAGGCGTCCTGGCCGGTCACCGGGATCTTGCCCTGGACCTTGTTGGCCTTCAGCCGGGCGATGATGCCGCCGGCCATGGTGTCGTTGGCCGAGACCACGCCGTCGATCTTGCCGCCGTTGGCGGTGTACATCTGGTCGAAGACCTGACCGGCCTTGGTGGCGTCCCACTCGCCCGACTGGTCGCCGACGAGCTTGTAGGTGCCGTCGTCGATCTTCGCCTTGAGCGCCTTCTCGTAGCCCGACTTGAACAGCGCCGCGTTGTTGTCGGTGGCCGCACCGTTGACGTAGACGATGTTGCCGCCCTTCTTGCCCGCGGCGGTGATGCACTCGTCGAGGCCCGCGCCCATCAGCTCGCCGACCTTCACGTTGTCGAAGGAGACGTAGTAGGAAGCGCCACCGTTGAGCGTCAGCCGGTCGTAGTCGATGCTCGTCACTCCGGCGTCGGCAGCCTTCTTCAGGCAGGCCGCGCCCGACTCGGAGTCGAGGTTGGTGATGATGATGACCTTGACGCCCTCGTTGATCATGCTATCGCAGAGCTGACCGAACTTGGCCGTGTCGCCCTGGGCGTTCTGGATCGTGGCCTTGAGGCCGGCGTCGGTGAACGCCTTCTCGAGGTTGGGCCGGTCCTGGGACTCCCACCGGGGAGACGTGGTGGCGTCGGGGAGGATCACCCCGACGTCGGTGCCGCCCGAGCCGCCCGAGTCGCCGCCGTCGTCATCCGAGCCGCCACATGCCACGAGCGATGCGGTCGACAGGGTCGCGACCGCTGCGACCGCCATCAGGCGGCCGATCTTGTGCGTGTTCATCGTCCGAACTCCTCAGTCCTGGGTGTGATCTAAGTCACGTCGGGGTGCAACCTATCTCCTCCGGCGGCGATGTGAAACGGTTTCGAGGAGATCTCGACGGCGGAATGACAACGCCCGTACGCCAACACGTCACCACCGCCCGTTATGGTGCGACGGCTCCCGCCCACCGACGCCCCACTAGAAACAGCGACACGTGACCGCCATTTCGGATTTCCCCACTCCTCCGGCCGCTGGGGCAGACCTCGAACCCAAGAGCCCCAAATCTGGGCAGACCTCGACGCGGACCTCCGCCGGGCACATCAGCGAGATCCACGGCCTGCGTGGCATCGCACTGGCGCTCGTGGTCGCGTTCCACCTCTTCGGCAACGGCCGGGTCTCGGGCGGGATCGACGTCTTCCTGGTGATCTCCGGCTTCCTCGCCACCCGGTCGCTGGTGGGCAAGGCCGAGCGTGGCAACGTGCGGCTGGCCGAGCACTACGGACGTACGTTCGCGCGGCTCGCCGCGCCGGCGCTGATCGTGCTGGCCGCGACGGCCGCGCTGATGGTCGCCTTCATCCCGCAGACGCTGTGGACGCAGACCACGCGCGAGATCATCGCGGCCGCGACCTACCTGCTCAACTGGGAGCTCATCGTCAGCCAGCTCTCCTACGGCGCGGCGGGACCGTCCTCGACGCCGGTGCAGCACTTCTGGTCGCTCGCGGTGCAGGGACAGTTCTTCCTGCTCTGGCCGCTCGTGGTCGTCGGGCTCGCCTTCGTGCTACGGGGCCGGATCGGCCTGGCGCGGGCGCTGTTCGTGCTGACCGCGGCCGCGTTCGCGGTCTCCTTCCTCTACGCCATCAAGGTCTCCGGAGCCGACCAGGCGGCTGCGTACTTCAACTCCATCACCCGCTTCTGGGAGATCGCCGCCGGCGCCCTGACCGCGCTCGCGCTGCGTCGCCTGAGCCTGCCCGAGAAGATCAAGCCGTACGCCGCATGGACCGGCCTCACCCTGGTCGTGACCTGCGGTTTCGTGATGGACGGCGCGGACCGCTTCCCGGGCCCGGCGGCGCTGTGGCCGGTCACCGGCGCGCTGCTGGTCATGGTCGGCTCGACCTCGTCCGCGCGCGGCCCGCGGCGACTGCTGGAGACCCGGCCGCTGCGGTTCGTCGCCGACATCTCCTACGAGCTCTACCTGTGGCACTGGCCGCTGCTCATCGCGTGGCTCTACTACACCGGCGCCGAGCGTCTCACCCTGGTCTCGGCCGCGGGAGTGCTGGTCGTCTCGACCGTGCTGGCGTGGGCGACCAACCGCCTGGTGACCCGCCAGGTCCAGACGTACGTCATCAGGCCCGGCGGGCCACGGGCCCTGGTCGCCACCGTGGCCGCTCTCGCGGTCGCCGTCGGCGCCGGGTGGAGCGGCCTGGCCGCGATCAGCTACTCCGAGGACAGGGCGATCGCGGCGGCGGCACGGCTCGCCACCGCCGACCCCTTCACGACCGAGTGCCTGGGCGCCGCCGCGATGGCGGCGACCTCCGCGGGCGGGGAGTGCCGCAACCCCGACCTGCGCGGCGCGCTGATCCCCGCGGTGGCCACCATCGGCGCGGACGACGACAACCGCGGCCAGTGCTGGTCCTTCGAGGAGCGGCCGGTGCGGTTCAGCGCCTGCCCGAACGGCGCCGTCGAGGGCTACCAGAAGCGCCTGCTGATGGTCGGCGACTCCCATGCCGTCGCGCCGGTGGGCGCCCTCGACCTGATCGGCAAGCAGCGCAACTGGCGCATCGACGTCGCCTCGCGAGCCGCCTGCCACTGGAACGCCCGCCCGCTCGGCCAGAACATCGCCGACAACCGCCCCGCCTGCGCGGAGTGGAACCGGCAGCTCGAGAGCTACCTGCGCGCACCCGAGCAGAAGGACCTCGACGCGATCATCGTCACCCACTCCGCCCGCAAGACGACGCAGCCGCTGGCCGGCGAGACACCCTACGAGTCCACGGTCAACGGCCTGGTCGAGGCGTGGAGCCACCGGCCCTCGAAGGACGTCCCGGTGATCGCGCTCGTCGACAACCCGATGTTCGAGCCCGACAACGCCGCCTATCTCCGCACCACGCTGGGCTGCATCCAGAGGCACTCCCCCGAGACGGCCGGCGAGGCGTGCGCGCGGCCGCGCACGGACGTGGTCGTCAGGGACCCGCACCGCGACGCGGTCGCCCGCGACCCGAACGCGCACCTGATCGACATGACCCACCTCTTCTGCGAGGACAGGATCTGCCCGGCGGTGATCGGCAACGTCATCGTCTACCGCGACGGCAACCACATCACCTCGCGCTACGCCCGCACGCTGGCTCCCTACCTGGGCCGGGAGCTGGCCGGGGTCATCGGTTAGCGCGCCACGGCGAGGGCGTCGATCTCGACCAGCATCTCCTCGCGCGGCAGACCGGTCATCACGGTGGTTCGGCACGGGAGGATGCCGCCCTCGGCGACCCGCGAGCCGATGAACTCACCGTAGGCCTCGTTCATCGCGGCGAAGTCGTCGCGGGTCGTGAGGTAGACCCGGAGCATCAGCACGTCCTCGAACCCCGCACCGGCGGCGGCCAGGATCGCCTCCACGTTCTGCAGGGTGCGCACGGTCTGACCCTTCACGTCACCGGGGAACAGGTATTCGTTGGTGACGGGGTCGACCGGACCCTGGCCGGAGACCTGGATCATCCCGCCGCGGACGACGCCCTGGGAGAACGTGTGCGCGGGGGCGGGGGCCTGGTCGGTGGAGATGCGGATGTCGGACATGGGTTGGGTTTCCTCTCGGGGTGTTCTCATGAGCTCCGGCCGGCCCAGTCGGCGGAGATCGCTTCGGTGGCCGCGAGGAGTTGCGGCACCAGGGCACGCACCCCCTCGCGGGGCAGGATGACGTCGGGCACGGAGACGGAGACCGCGGCGATGACCCGCCCGGCCTCGTCGCGTACGGGCGCCCCGACGCAGTTGATGAAGTCCTCGTGCTCGGCGGCGTCCTCGGCCCAGCCCTGCTCGCGCGTGCGGGCGAGCACCTCGCGGTAGCCCGCGGCGTCGGCGATGGTGCGGCTCGTGAACGGGCGGAAGTCGATGCCCGCGATCACGGCGTCCTGCTCCCCCGGCGGCAGGCCGGCGACGAGCACCTTGCCGACGGCGGTGGCGTGCAGGGCGGCGGGCAGTCCCACGCGGGAGTACATCCGCACCGAGTGCGTGCTCTCGACCTTGGCGAGATAGATCGCCGTCCCGTTCTCGTACGCAGCCAGGTGGACAGCCTGGCCGCCCGTCTCCGCCGCGAGGCGGGTCAGGTGCGGTTGGGCCACGTCGCGGATCGCGTGCTGGGCGAGGGCCATCGTGCCGAGCGCGAACAGCCGCGAGCCGAGGTGATAGCGCTGGCGGTCGTCGCGGCGTACGAAACGGTCCGCCTCCAACGTGTGCAGCAGCCGCATCGCGGTGGTCTTGTGGACGCCGAGGCTGGCGGCCACCTGGTCGAGGGACCGCTCGCCCTCACCGAGCTCGATGAGGATCTGGAGCGCGCGGGAGAGACTCTGGCTCATCGGGCCACCTCCGTAGGGTTCTCGAGCGCCGGGGAGTCGATGCCGGCGGCGCTCACCCGGGTCGCCGCCCACTCGTCCTCGGAGCAGCCGAGCAGCCGCGCACGTACGTCGGCGGCCGGCGGGTCGGCATGGTCGCCGGTCGCGGCGAGCACGCCCGCTGCGACCAGGTGGCCCTGACGCAGCCGACCGACCGGCCCGATCCCGTCGACGAGCGCCGCCAGGTAGCCCGCGGCGAAGCCATCGCCGGCACCGACGGGCTCCACCACGTCGACCCGGAGCGCGGGGACCTCGGTGGCACTCCCGTCCGGGTCGTGCTCACCGGCCGCGTGCGAGTCGGCCTTGATCACGAGCCGCGGGCGGTCGCCGAGGAGCTCGCGCAGCTCGTGAGGGGTGTCCACGCCGAGGGCCGCGCGCGCCTCGTCGGCGCCGAGCAGCACCACGTCGGCCGCGCGGAGCAGGTCCACCAAGGGGGCGACGTCCCGCCCGGCCCACAGGGCCGGTCGCCAGTTGAGGTCGACGCTGAGCCGGAAGCCGAGCTCCTCGCGCAGCGCCAGCAGGCGGGCGACCAGCGCCGACCCCTCCTCGAGGATGCCGGCGGTGATGCCGGAGGTGTGCACGACCTCCGCCGACGCCAGCGCCTGCGCGACCCCGGGCCCGTCGAGCAGGTCCGCGTCCATGGCGGCGGCCGCGGAACCGGCGCGGTAGTAGTGCATCCGGCTGCCGTCAGGGGCGGGCTCCTTCACGTAGAGCCCCGTGGGCCGCTCGGGGTCGCGCTCGGCCAAGACGTCCACGCCGCGCGCGGCCAGGTCGTCGCTCACGACGTCGCCGAACGGGTCCCGGCCGAGCCTGGACACCCAGGCGGTCGGCACGCCGAGCGCCGCCAGTGCTCCGGCCACATTGGCCTCCGCTCCCCCGACCGAGCGACGCAACGTCGCCGCCTCGGCCAGCGGCCGGTCGCCCTCCGGACGCAGGACGACCATCGCCTCCCCGAGACAGACCGCTCGCACCTCTCCGCTGCTGCCCACCGATGGAGCTCCTCCCCTGTTGCTTCACCTCCGGCCCGTTGACGACCGCTGTGACCGATGCTACAACTATCAAATCAGATTACGCAATCGCTGTTGCATAATGTGCAACGCAAGGAAGGACGGGCCATGGATCACCCGGCAGCCCACATCGACACGACCGCCGTCGCCGCACTGCGCGACGAGCGGGTCGACTGGCGCCACAAGGCGATCCCGCCCGCACTCTGGGGACGCACGGTCGCCGAGGTGCTCGACGAGGCGCCCCGGCTCTCGCAGCTGCCCACGCCCGTGCTCTCCCTCTCCCGGGTCGCGATGAGCCACAACCGCGACGTGCTGGCGGCATGGTGCGCCGACCGCGGCATCGCCCTCGCGCCGCACGGCAAGACCACGATGGCTCCCCAGCTGTGGGCCGAGCAGGTCGCCACCGGCGCGTGGGCGATCACCGTCGCCAACCTCCCCCAGCTCGCGGTCGCCCGCGCCTTCGGTGTCTCCCGGGTGATCGTGGCCAACGCGATCGTCTCCCCGCTGACGCTGCGCTGGATCGCCGACCAGCTCACCGAGGACCCCGATCTCGAGGTGCTCGTCTGGGCCGACTCGCCGCGGACGGTCGCCCTGATGCACGACGCGCTCGCGGCCCATGTCGCCGCGGCCGGGCCGCGCCGACCGCTCGGCGTCCTCGTCGAGCGCGGCGCCACGGGCGGTCGCACCGGCGCCCGCGACGAGGCGACCGCGGTCGCCGTGGCCGAGGCGATCGCCGCCTCACCTCACCTGCAGCTCGCCGGCGTCACCGGTTACGAGGGCGCTCTGGCGCACACCACGGACGCGGCCGCGCTCGGCGTCGTCCGTGCGTACGTCGACAGCCTGGTCTCCCTGCACCGGCGGATCTCCCACCTGCTCCCCACGGACCGCACCCCGGTCGTGAGTGCCGGGGGCAGCGCCTACTTCGAGCAGGTGGCCGACGCGCTCGCCCCGCTCGTGACGGGCGAGGAAGCGCGGGTGGTGCTGCGCAGCGGCGCCTACATCACCCACGACGACGGCTTCTACCGCGGCATCTCGCCGCTGGGGAACGCACCCCGCACCAGCGGCCCCGGCCTGCGCAGCGCCCTGCACGGATGGGTGCGGATCAGCTCCCAGCCGGAGCCGGGGCTCGCGCTGTTCGACGCCGGCAAGCGCGACCTACCGTTCGACGAGGGCCTCCCCGAGGCTCAGCTCCTGCGTGCCCGGACCACCGGCTCCCCCGCGACACCCCTGACCGGCGTCGAGGTGACCGCGCTCAACGACCAGCACGGCTTCCTCCGCTGGGACCCCGCCGCCGAGGCGCCCGTCGAGATCGGCGACGAGCTCCGCCTCGGGCTCTCGCACCCCTGCACCGCCTTCGACAAGTGGGGCCTCATCCCGGTCCTCGACGACGCCGACGCCGACGACCCGGTCGTCGTCGACCTCATGCGCACCTGGTTCTGAGAGAGGACCGACCATGACCGACCTGCTCATCCGGGACGCGACCGTCATCGACGGAACCGGCGCCCCGGCCTTCCACGCCCACGTCAGCATCGACGCGGGCCGGATCACCGGCATCCACACCGACGGTTCGGCGCCGGCCGCGCGCCGCACCGTCGACGCCGCCGGCCGGACGCTGACGCCGGGGTTCATCGACATGCACGCCCACTCCGACCTGCAGATCCTGGTCAACCCGGACCACACCGCGAAGGTGAGCCAGGGCGTCACGCTCGAGGTCGTCGGGCAGGACGGTCTCTCCTTCGCGCCCGCCGACCCGGCCGCACGCGACCACCTGCGCCGGCAGATCGCGGGCTGGAACGGCGAGCCGGACGACTTCGACTTCGACTGGGACACCGTGGCCGGCTACCTGGACCGGCTCGACCGCGGGATCGCGTGCAACGCGGCGTACCTGGTGCCGCAGGGGACGCTGCGGCTGATGGTGGTCGGCCCGGACGACCGGCCCGCGACCTCCGCCGAGATCGCCGAGATGGCCCGGCTGCTCCGGGTCGGCCTCGAGGAGGGCGCGGTCGGGATGAGCAGCGGCCTGACCTACCCGCCGAGCATGTTCGCCGACGACGACGAGCTCGCCACCCTGTGCCGGGTCGTCGCCGAGGCGGGCGGCTACTACAGCCCCCACCACCGGTCCTACGGGGCCGGGGCCCTCGACGCGTACGCCGAGATGATCGCCGTCGCCCGCACCTCCGGGTGCGCCCTGCACCTGACCCACGCGACCATGAACTTCGAGCCCAACCGCGGGCGGGCCGGTGAGCTCGTCGACCTCATCGAGGCCGGCCTGGCCGAGGGCGTCGACATCACCCTCGACACCTACCCCTACCTCCCCGGCGCCACCACGCTCAGCGCGGTGCTGCCCAGCTGGTCGACCTCCGGCGGCCCCGACGCCCTGATGGCCCGGATCGCCGACCCGGCCGACCGGGCCCGGATCGCCCACGAGCTCGACCACGTCGGCACCGACGGCTGCCACGGCTGCGTGACCGACTGGCGCACGATCCAGATCAGCGGCGTACGCAACCCCGAGCTGTCGCGCCACGTCGGCCGCACCGTCGCCGAGATCGCCGAGGAGTCCGGCCAGGTGGCCACCGACGTCTTCTTCGACCTCCTCGTCCGTGACCGGATGGCCACCACGATCCTCCAGCACGTCGGCCACGAGGAGAACGTGCAGACGATCATGCGTCACCGCACCCACTGCGGCGGCAGCGACGCGATCCTCGTCGGCGAGCGCCCGCACCCGCGCGCGTGGGGCACCTTCCCCCGCTACCTGGCCCGCTACGTACGCGACCTCGGCGTGCTCGACCTCGTCGACTGCATCCACCACCTGACCGGCCGCCCGGCGGCGAGGCTGCGGCTCACGGATCGCGGCCTCGTGAAGGAGGGGTACGCCGCCGACCTGGTGCTCCTCGACCCCGACACCGTGCAGGACACCGCCACGTTCGAGGAGCCGCGGCAGCAGGCGCACGGCATCGACTGGGTGCTGGTCAACGGCACCGCCGTCATCGAGGACGGCCACCGCACCGACGCGCTGCCCGGACGCGCCCTGCGCCGCACCGACGAAGGAACCCGACCCCGATGAACGAGAGCCCGATGAGCAACCCCGTGATCGACACCCTCCGCGCCGACCAGGCGCTGGTCGTCGTACGCGCCTCCCGGCTCGACGATCCGGTCGCGCTCTGCCACGCGCTGGCCGCCGGCGGCATCCGGACCGTCGAGCTGACCTACACGACACCGGGCCTGACCGACCTGCTCGCCGACGTCGCCGCGCGTGCGGACGACGACATCGTCATCGGCGCCGGGACGGTGCTGACCGCCGACCAGGCCCGCGCCGCGCTCACCGCCGGCGCCCGGTTCCTGGTCACGCCCGGCCTCCCGGCCGAGGCCGCGGAGATCGTCGCCGAGGCTCACGCCCACGGGGCGGCCGTCGTGCTCGGCGCGCTCACCCCGACCGAGGTCCTCACCGCGACCGCACTGGGCGCCGACGCGGTCAAGATCTTCCCGGCCCGGGCCGTCGGCCCGCGCTACTTCTCCGACCTGCGGGGCCCGTTCCCCGAGGTCGCCCTGATCCCTTCCGGCGGAGTCGACGACGACAACGCCGCGGAGTTCCTGCGGGCCGGCGCCATCGCCGTGACCGCCGGGACGTCGGTGGTCAAGCCCGCCGACGTCGACGAGGCCCGGTGGGAGCAGATCACCACCAACGCCGCCCGGTTCCGCGCAGCGCTGCGCTGACCCGTCCCCCACCTGACCCGACAGGAGAACAGCCATGCACTGGCTCCAGACAAGCACGCCCGGCCTGTTGCTGCTCTGCGCAGCGGCGATCGCCGTGCTGCTCTTCTTGATCATCAAGGTCAAGCTCGAACCCTTCATCGCACTCTTCATCAGCGGCATCGGTCTGGCCGTCGCGGCCGGGCTGTCCGTCGAGCAGATGGTCGGCACCGCCCTCGCGTCGAAGGAGTCGCTCATCGAGACCGGCTTCGGCGGCGTACTGGGCCACATCGCGCTGATCATCGGTCTCGGCACCGTGCTCGGATCGCTCCTGGAGCGGTCCGGCGGAGCCGACGTCCTGGCGTCGAAGCTGATCGGTATCTTCGGTGAGCGCGGCACCCCGATCGCGATGGGCCTGGTCGGCCTGATCTTCGGCATCCCGGTCTTCTTCGACATCGGCATCTTCGTGCTCGCCCCGCTGGTGTACGTCGCCGCCCACCGCGGCGGTCGCTCGCTGGTCCTCTACGCCCTCCCGGTGCTGGCGGGTCTGTCGATGACGCACGCCTTCCTGCCGCCCCACCCCGGCCCGACGGCCCTGGGCGGTCTCCTCGGCGTCGACCTCGGCTGGCTGATCATCATGGGCCTGCTGTGCGGCCTGCCCGCGTTCGCGGCGGCCGGCATCCTGTTCCCGATCTGGATCGCCCCGCGGGTCCAGGTCTCGGTGCCCGAGGAGTTCCTGGTCGCGGAGACCGAGGCCGAGGAGGACCCGACGCCCGTCGCCCCGGTCTCGCTCGCCCTCGTCCTCGCCGTCATCGCCGTGCCGCTGATCCTGATCCTCGGCGCGACCTTCGGCACGATGCTGCTCGACCCGGGCCGGCTGCTCAGCGTGCTCACCTTCCTGGGCAACCCGGCGATCGCGCTCACCATCGCGGTGCTGCTGGCCTTCTGGCTGCTCGGCATCCGGCGCGGCATGAAGCTCGACGAGATCTCCGAGTTCACCGGCGCCTCGCTGCGACCGGTCGGCATGATCCTGCTCGTCGTCGGCGCCGGTGCCTTCTTCGGCTCCGTCATCTCCGCGACCGGGGTGGGTGCCGCCCTCGCCGAGGTGCTCGCCGACGCCGGTCTGCCGGTCCTGCTGCTGGCCTACGTGATCTCCTGCGGTCTCCGGATCGCCCAGGGCTCCGCGACCGTGGCGATCGTGACCACCGGCGGCATCGTCGGTCCGACGCTCGCCTCGGGCTACTCACAGCCCGAGCTCGCTGTGATCGCGGTCGCGATCGCCGCCGGCTCGATCATCCTCAGCCACGTCAACGACGGCGGCTTCTGGATCGTCTCGCGCTACTTCAACCTCAGCGTGAAGCAGACGCTGGCGACCTGGACCGTGCTGGAGACGGTGCTCTCGGTCACCGGCTTCGCGGCCGCCGCCGTGGCCTGGGCGATCGTCTGACCCACTGCGTCACGAAGGGCCGGGAGCACCCGCTCCCGGCCCTTCGCACCTCCTCGCTACGCGTTCTCGGCCCACGCCTTCGCGAGCAGCTCGCGGGTGTCGGTGAGCAGCTGGGGCAAGGTCTTGGTGCGGCCGATGATCGGCATGAAGTTCTGGTCGCCGACCCAGCGGGGCACGATGTGCTGGTGCAGGTGGGCGGCGATGCCCGCGCCACCGGCGGTGCCCTGGTTCATGCCGATGTTGAAGCCCTCGGCCTGCGAGACGCCGGCGAGGGTGCGTACGGCCTGCTTGGTCAGCACCGCCATCTCGGCGGCCTCCTCGTCGGTGGTCTCGACGTAGCCGGCGACGTGACGGTAGGGGCACACCATCATGTGGCCCGGGGCGTACGGGTAGAGGTTGAGCACCACGAAGCAGGTCTCGCCGCGGTGGACCACCAGGCCCTCGGCATCCTCGAGCGTCGGCACCCGGCAGAACGGGCACTTCGTCTCCGAGGGGTCGCTGGGCTTGTTCTCCCCGCGGATGTAGGCCATCCGGTAGGGGGTCCACAGCCGCTCCAGCCCGTCGCCCTCGCCGATGCCGTCCTGGGTGAGTACGCCGTCCATCTCTGTCACGCGGCAAACACTACTTAATCCCCTGGAAAGGTCAGTCGGGCGCTTCCCCGCCCCGCAGTGCGTACGCCCCGGCGACGGCGGCGGCAAGCAGCACGACCAGGCAGGCCGCGGTGATCCCGGACAGGGCCTGCCAGGGCACCGTCAGCGGCGCATCCGGCACGTCGCGTACGACCGCCTGGCGCACCAGCCAGCCGGTGAACCCGGCGATCGCGCCGCCGACCAGCAGGGCCCCGGCGCCGGTGAACACCGTCTCCCAGAGCGTGGTCCGGCGCACCTGAGCCGGGGTGGCACCGAGGAGCCGGGCGGTGGCGGTCTGGCGGCGGCGCTGGCTCATCCCGATCAGGACCGCGTTGACGGCCGCGATCGCGGCGTAGACCCCGGCCGGGCCGAGCATCACCCACAGCACGACCGTGTTCGTGGCGCGGGCCTCGGCGGAGACGGCGCCGACCCACTCGGCGGCGGTGCTCACCTGCGCGCCGGTGTCCCGGATCGAGCGTGCCGTCCCGGCGACGTCCGCGCCGGCGTCGGTGCGCACGAAGACCGTTCCGGTGTCGCGGGCGACCTTGCCGATGCCGGGCAGGTCGTCGGGCACGATGACGTCGGCCCACAGGTTCGGGGCGTCGGGGACCACGGCGACCAGACGCACGTCGACCTTGCGGCCGCCGACGCGCATCCGGTACGTCCGGCCCACCCGGCCACCGAGGTCGGTGACGTAGGAGGCGGTGACGGCGATCGCCCGGCCGTGCAGGTCGGCGAGGCTCCCCTGCCTCGCCTGCAGGCTCCGGGTGGCGGCTGCACCGGCGACGTCGACGACCTCGACCTCGGTGCGACCGTCCCAGAACCCGACCGTCGCGGTGCGGCGTACGTCGCTCACCCCCACCCCGGGCACGTCCTGGATCCGCTCGGGATGATTGGTCTGCTCGACGACCAGCTCCGACCTGAGCGCGGCCCGGTCGGCGCCCTCGCTCCAGTCGGCGGTCGCGCCGACGGCGAGCACCATCGAGCCGGCCACCGCCATGATGGCCACCACCGGCGCCGCCACCGCGGCGGTCATCCGGCCGCTGGTGCGGGCGAGGTCGCGGGCCAGGTGGGCCGCGGGGTCCCGTCGCGCCACCGCGGCACCGGCGACGGCCGCGAGCTCGGTGTAGAGCAGGCCGCCCACGGCGTTCGCGCCGATCACGGCGACGATCGGGAGGAACATGCCCACGAGCAGGGCGAAGAGCAGCGGCATCCCGTGGGCGAACCAGGCGGTGGCGACCAGCGCGCCGGCCGCGGTGAGCGCGACCAGCCCTTGGGCCACCGTGGGCCGTCGGCGCTCGAGGACCGCGTCCCGCAGCGCCTCGACCGGCTGCGTACGTCCGGCGCGGGCGCCCGCGCGCCAGGCCCCGACCAGCGCGACCCCGACCCCGCAGGAGGCGGCGATCGCCCACCCGGCTCCCTGGCTCGGCATCCCGAGCAGGACCGGGGTGACGCCGGCCAGGTGCAGGACGCGCAGCACCGGCATCGTCACGGCGGTGCCGAGCAGGCAGCCGGCGACCGTGCCCACGGCCGCGACCGCGACCGCCTCACCGAGCAGCAGCGTCCGCACCTGGCGTGGCGTCGCGCCGAGCAGCCGGAGCAGGCCGAGCTCGCGGCGCCGGGTGGCCACCACGAACCCGAAGGTCGAGGAGACCACGAAGAGCGCCAGGAAGAGCGAGATGCCGGCCATGATGCCGAACAGCGACCCGAGGTCGTCGATCTGCGTGCGGGTCTGCTGGTCCAGCCCGTCGGTGACGGTGCCGAGGGCTCCCAGCATGTTGGTGGCGAGGGTGATCAGGCCGATCCCGCCGGCGAGGGCGACGGCGGCCCCGGCGTACGGCGGCCAGGACTGGCGCAGGGTCTTCAGGCTGTGCGAGACCATCACGAGGACACTCATCGGGCGGCCTCGAGCTCGGCCATCCGCGCACCGATCCGGACCGGGTCGCTGCGCTCCATCTGCCCGACCACCCGGCCGTCGGCGAGGAACAGCACGCTGTCGGCGTACGAGGCGGCGAGCGGGTCGTGGGTGACCATCACGATGGTCTGCGCCGGCCCGCGGATCCCCGGCGCGTCGACCAGACCGCGCAGCAGCTCGAGCACCTCGCGCCCGGCGTGGCGGTCCAGCGCACCGGTCGGCTCGTCGGCGAAGAGCACCGCGGGCCGGGAGTGCAGTGCACGCGCGATCGCGACGCGCTGCTGCTGGCCGCCGGAGAGCTCCGGCGGCCGCCGCCGGGCGAGCCCGTGCAGGCCGACCTGCTCGAGGGCCCCGATCACCTCGGCGCGATCCGGACGCCGCCCGGCGAGACGAGCGGGCAGGGCGACGTTGTCGTAGGCGGTGAGCGCGTCGAGCAGGTTGTACTGCTGGAACACGAAGCCCATCACCTCGCGCCGCAGCTTCGTCAGCGTCGTCCGGTTCAGGCCGGCCAGGACCGTCCCGGCGACCCGGACGCTGCCCCGGGTGGGCCGGTCGAGGCCGGCGGCGATCTGCATCAGCGTGGACTTGCCCGATCCGGACGGCCCCATGATCGCGGTGAACGTCTCGGCGGCGAAGGCATGGCTCACGCCCCGCAGGGCGTCGACCTTGCCGGAGCGGGATCGGTAGGTGCGGGTGACGTCGTCGAGGACGACGGCGGGAGGGCCGGGCGGCCGGGGCGCGTGGACTGCGGCCGGGATGGTGGCGGTCATGTCCTCCAGCCAACGCCGCCCACGCTTCGCGCACACGGGCGCGGACGCCACGACGAGGTAGCGCGTGCGCTACCCCGCGGTGGGATGAGGAGTGCCTAGGCTTCGGAGTCATGAGACCTCCGGCCGACGTCTGGGCGGCGCTGCGCTCCTCCCCCTGGCGGCTGCTCGCCTCCAGCTGGCCCTGGCGCGCCCTCGCCTACCTGGCCTCCGGTGCCGTGGTCGGTCTCGTCGTCGCCGTCCTGCTGTTCGTGCTGACCGGCATCGGCGTGCTCACCCTGATCCTCGTCGTCGGGGTGCTCGTCCTGGCCGGGATCCCGCTGCTCGCCGCGCTCGTCGCCGACGTGGAACGGGTACGCCTCCGCCTGGTCCTCCCCGAGGTCGGTCCAGGACCGGCCGATCGGTCCGCGCCGATCCCCTGGAGCGACCGGCTCCGGGCACTGCGCCGGCTGCGGATCTCCGGCCCCGAGGTCGGCTACACCGTCCTGCTCGCCACCGTGCTGTGGCTGGTCGACGCCGTCGTGCTCAACCTGATCATCACCATCCCGGGTGTGCTCGTGCTCGCTCCGGTGCTGGTCCGGCTCGACGCTCCCATCGCCGTCGGCCCCTGGCAGCTCAGCACGCCCACGGAGGCCTGGATCGCGGTGGCCCCGGGGCTCGTGCTGCTCATCGCCGGCCTGTACGCCGCCACCCTCCTCGCCGCCGCCCAGGCCAGCCTGGCGCGGCTCCTGCTCGAACCGGCCCAGACCCGGCTGGCCGCGGCCGTCGCCGACCTGCGCCGCTCCCGTGTCGACCTGGTCGACGCCTTCGAGACCGAACGCAGCCGGATCGAGCGCGACCTCCACGACGGTGCCCAGCAGCGGCTGGTCGCGCTGACCATGACGCTCGGGCTGGCCGAGCTGGAGGTGCCCGAGGGCGCCGGGCTCGACCTCGTCCGGCAGGCCCACGCCCAGGCGGAGACGGCGCTGGCCGAGCTCCGCGCCACCGTCCGTGGGATCCATCCGCGGGTGCTGGTCGACCACGGGCTCACCGCGGCCGTCCACGAGCTCGCCGACGCCGCCGGGCTGCCGGTCTCCGTCGACCTGCGCGTGGACGGCCGGCTGCCGGCGCCGGTCGAGGCCGCGGCGTACTTCGTGGTCGCGGAGGCGCTCACCAACGCGGTCCGCCATGCCGGTGCCCGCTCGGCCCGGGTCGAGGGACAGCTGACCGGTGACCGGCTGGAGGTCGGCGTACGCGATGATGGGGCCGGCGGCGCCGTCGTGCGTCCCGGCGGCGGGCTCGCCGGCCTGGCCACCCGTCTGGCCGCCCTGGACGGCCACCTGGAGGTCATCAGCCCACCGGGCGGACCGACGGAGGTGAGGATGACGTGCCCGACCGCGCTCCCCTGAGGATCGTCCTGGCCGAGGACGCCGCGCTGCTGCGCGAGGGCCTCCTCGCCATCCTCGAACGGGCCGGCCACGAGGTCATCGCCGCGGTCGGCGACGCCGACGCCCTGCTCGCCTTCACCGACCACACCCGCCCCGACGTGGTCATCACCGACATCCGGATGCCGCCGACCCACACCGACGAGGGGCTGCGGGCCGCCGCCGAGCTCCGCCGGCGCCACCGTGACCTGGCCGTCCTGGTGCTCTCCGCGTATGTCGCCGACGCCTATCTCGCCGAGCTCCTCGACACCACCGGTGGCGGCGGGATCGGCTATCTCCTCAAGGACCGGGTCGGCCACGTCCGGGACTTCCTCGACAGCCTGGACCGGGTGGCCGGCGGTGAGACGGTCGTCGACCCCCAGGTCGTACGCGGCCTGCTCAACCGCCACCAGCCCGACGGTCCGCTCGACGTCCTCTCCGAGCGCGAGCGCGAGGTGCTGGCGCTGATGGCCGAGGGCCGCACCAACGGCAGCATCGCGGCCGCGCTCTTCGTCTCCGAGGCCGCCGTGCGCAAGCACGTCGGCAACATCTTCGCCAAGCTCCGGCTCGACCCCGCCACCGACCGACGGGTCTCCGCCGTGCTCGCCTACCTCCGCGACACCTAGGGCGCGGCCGAGCCCGCGCCCCAGACGATCCTCAGAAGGTGATCCCCCGGGCGGCGAAGCGGTCGCGGACCAGGTCGGCGGCCGCCTGGCCGTCGCGGGCGGCTGCTGCGGCGTACGTCTCCGCGGCCGCGGCCTGGAAGCTGGTGTCCGGCGCGTAGGAGAACTGCGAGTAGATCAGGGTCGTGTCCCAGTCCCGCGTGGTGAGGCCGAGCGCCTGGTAGCCCTCGCGGATCTCCCACAGGGCCTGGCTCCAGATCTGGCCGTCGTAGTGCACCTGGTTGCGGCGGTCCTCGAGGGTCAGGTCGAGGTGGAAGCTGCGGATGCAGTGGGGCGCGTCGGTGTAGGAGGTCGCGTCCCAGTCCATCGGGCAGGACGGGTCGGCCGCGACCGGCCAGCCGAACTCGGCGGCGGCGTCCAGGCCGACGGTCACCGCGAGGTAGTCGCCGAAGGACTCCCCGATCGCGCCGGCGTCCAGGCTGCTGCCGTAGCCCGGCACCTGGCTGGCGTGGACGGCGTGGCCGTACTCGTGGACGATCACCTCGGCGTCCTCGGCGTCGTCGACACCGCCCTTGCCCAGGCGGATCCGGAAGGGCTTGTCGGTCTGGTAGGAGTTGTCGCCGCCGTACTGGTTGATCTTCACCGAGAACGGCTCGTTCAGGACGCCCGGGAGCGTCTCCCCGAAGCCGAGGGTGTGCAGGTAGGTCTGCGCGCGGGTCACCCAGAAGTAGCCCATGACCTGCTCGAACTGGTCCTGGTGGCGGTCGTAGGAGTAGGTGTTGGTCGTGGAGTACGCCGGTGTGCCGGTGCTCGACTCGACGACCGCGTAGTCGCCGCGGAGGTAGCCCGAGCCGTCCAGGTGGGTCAGCGGCACCTCGGCGTAGGCGCTCTCGGGCACGGCGCTCGCGGCGTCCTTCTGGTCGGTCAGGTCCTGGTCGTTGCTGGACTGGACCGGGTTGACCATGAAGACGCGGGCGGAGCCCTCGGAGGAGCCGCTTCCGGGGGCCGCGGTGGCCGTGCTCAGCGGGACGGCGAGCCCGGCGGTGGCCGCCAGGCCTGCGGTGACGGCGATCGAGAGTCTGCGCATGTGGGGCATGGTCTTCTCCTGGACTTATCGGCCGTGCGGCCGGGTGATACCGGGAGGTTATACCGCGAGGATGTCCTTGGACAGGAGTTCTTCCAGAGGAAGGTCGGGGTCAAGCTCGATCCCGAAACCGCGGGCGTGGCCGTCGATGACGTACCAGATGGACTGGGCGGTGAGCCGCTCCAGCGTCTCGGCGGGCAGGCGCTCGCCGGTGCGGGTCAGCCAGCGACGTACGGCACCGAAGACCGCGCCGACGAGGCCGTAGATCAGCGGGTCGAGGGCCTCGGCCTCCTCCTCGGTGGGGTTGCCGCCGAGGGCGATCACGGCGGTGCCGACGATGGTCGAGAGCCGGCCGGCGAGCTGCTCCATCCCCTGCTGGAGGGGGCCGTCGTCCCCGCCGTCGATGTCGTGGTCGGCGGCCAGGTGGAGCGCGGGATGCGCCCGGGCCCAGCGCACGTAGGTGCCGATGATCCGCTCGATGATCTGCGGCACGGTGCCGTCGAGGGTGATCCCGGGCATCAGGTCGGACCAGAGGCCGTCGAGGATGGCCTGCTGCACGGCCCGGTCGAGGTCGGCGCGGTCCTCGAAGTGGCGGTAGATGACCGTACGGGACAGCCCGGCGCGCACCGCGATCTGCTGCACCTGCACGTCAGCCCCCGGCTCACCGGCCTCGATCACCGCGATCGCGGCATCGATGATCTGCTGGCGGCGCTGCTCGTTGTGCTTGCTCCACCGGTCCTGACGGCCATCCCGCTTCTCGCCGGCCACCCGCGTCTCCCCCTGATCCCGTGATCGTGCCGAGAGCTTCTCAGCGCTCCTTGCGACGCCCCAGAGCGTATCGGGGTTTCCGCGACTTCGCCGCGATGCCCCGCATCTCCTCGACATCGGTGATCTTGACCCGCGGGCGGCCGGACTCGGCACCGCGACGCTTCTCCTCGCGGTCGATCGCCTGCCACCCGGCCAGGTCGACCATGCCGGGCTGGCGGCTGCGTACGATCGCCGTGATCTCGCGGGTGTCGCCCACGGGCGCCGGGATCCGGTCGGCGTCGAGGTCGTCGAGCAGCTGCTCGACGGTCTCCTCGGCATCGGTCTTGTTGGTGCCGATGAAGCCGTTCGGGCCGCGCTTGACCCAGCCCGCGACGTAGACGCCCGGGAGCACCCGGCCGCGCTCGTTGGGGACGGTGCCGGTCGCGGCGTCGTAGGGAAGGTCGGCCACGGGCAGGCCCTTGTAGCCGACCGCGCGCAGCAGCATGCCGGTCTCGACGACCTCGGTCTCGCCGGTGGGCACGGCCCGGACGACGCCGTCGGCGTCGCGCTCGAGGCGGTTGCGGCCGACCTCGACGCCGGTGACCCGGTCCTCGCCGAGCACGCGCACCGGCGAGCTGAGGAAGCGGAGCACGATCGAACGCAGCTCCGGACGCACCTCGCGGCCGGCGAGCTCGCGCAGCAGCCGGACGGTGGTGTCACCCCCGGCCAGTGCCTCCTCGAGCGGGAGGTCCCCCGTGTCGACGACGACGTTGACGCCGGTGTGGCCCATCAGCCCGACCAGCTCGGGCACGGTGAAGGCCGCCTCCCCGGGCCCCCTGCGCCCGAGGACGACGACCTCCCGCACCGCGCTGTCGCGCAGGACAGCCAGCGGTCCCTCGGCGATGTCGGTGCCGGCCAGCCGCTCGGGGTCCTCGGCGAGGATCCGGGCGCAGTCGAGCGCCACATTGCCGTTGCCGACGAGGACGACCCGACCCGAGGGGATCGACTCGGCGTCGAGGTGGACGGGCAGGTCATGCTTGTCCGGGTGGCCGTTGTACCAGCCCACGAAGTCGGTGGCGCTGAGCGAGCCGGGCAGGTCGTCGCCGTCGATCCCGAGGGGCCGGTCGCTCGCCGCGCCGACCGTGTAGACGACGGCGTCGTAGCGGGCGGTCAGCTCGGCGTGGGAGACGTCCTTGCCGACCTCGACGCCGAGGAAGTAGCGGAACCCGGGCTGCGACTCGATCTGGGCGAAGAGCTTCTCGACCTGCTTGGTGTTCTGGTGGTCGGGCGCGACGCCGGCCCGGACCAGGCCGTACGGCGTGGGCAGCCGGTCGAAGACGTCGACGGTGATCTCGGGGTGCTTGAGCAGCTCGTCGGCGGCGTACATCCCGGCCGGCCCGGCCCCCACCACCGCGACCCGGAACGGCCCGGTGCGGGCCAGCCGGCGCTGGGGGTGGACCAGGGCGAGCGGGGTGCGGTCCTTGTGCGGGAAGACCTCGAAGTACTCCGCGTTGATGGCCAGGAACGGCTTCTGCCCCTCCGACAGCGTCGTGTGCGGCACGATCGCGTCGGCCGGGCAGGCGGTGACGCAGGCTCCGCAGTCGACGCAGCTCTTGGCGTCGACGTAGAGCATCTCGGCCTCACCGAAGCCGGGCTCGCCCGGGGCGGGATGGATGCAGTTGACCGGGCAGGCGACGACGCACGAGGCGTCGGCACAGCACGACTGGGTGACGACGTGAGGCACTGGTGACTACCGTTCTAGGACCACGGGCTGAAGGGATCTGAGGGATCAGTAGGAGGCCGCGCGCGGCTCGGCACGGAAGCGCGAGGCGCGCCCGTCGATGCCGGTCAGCTTCCACAGCAGCTTGGCCGGACCCTTGCGGATGCCCAGGTTGTCGGCGAGGAGGCGTACGTCACCGAAGAGGTCACGCAGCAGCTTCTCGGACTCCTCGGACTTCCACCAGATCTCGCGGGCGACCTCGTCCGGGATGCCCATGTCGTAGCGGGCCTGCTTGCTCGGGACCATGATCACGTCGCAGAGCAGTCGCATGATGACTGGGAAGACGTAGGCCAGCAGGGTCTTCTTCACCCGGCCGAGCTCGGGCACGTGCTGCTCGAGGTACTGGTGGGCGAAGCCGATGTGGCGGGCCTCCTCGGCGATGTGGATCTGCATGATCCGGTTGGCCGCGGGGTGGCTGCCGCCCGAGCGCATCGCGCCCTTCTGCAGGTGGTCGATCGGCTCCTCGCCGGCCAGGATGCCGGTGAAGAACGCCTCCGGGAACCAGGCGCCGGCCGAGGCCATGAGCGGCACCAGGACCTTGAAGTAGGTCGGTGCGCCCGCCACGTCGGGGTTCACCCGGTTGACGAACTCCTGGAACATCTGGGTGTGGTGGGTCTCCTCGGTCACCTCGTGAGTCGCGTAGCGGAACTCCGGGTTGTTGTTCTCGGACCACACCAGGTGGTTCATGACGCCGCCGATGAGCAGCTGCTCGAACTGCAGGCCGACCTTGGCGACCTGAGCCCAGCGGTACATCCCGATCTCGATCTGGCGCTGCTTGGGCAGCGCCTTGTACCACGGGTGGGCACCGATCTCGTCGGCGTCGTTGAGGATCCAGCGCTCGTCATCGGGCAGCACGGCGAGCTCGTCGGAGTCCCAGTCGATGTCCTTGAACGGGTCGAAGTGCACCTCGACCGATGCCTCGGACAGCGTACGAAGCGTGTCGAGGTAGGCCTGCTTGCCCTGGCGGACGTATCCGGTGGACTTCTCATCCTGAACGGCGGTCATGACGATCGCTCCTTCACCGTTGAGTTCTACGTTGAGCTGCTAACGACGTGACCCACGTTACCCGGACACGCGTCCCGATAACAAGAGTACGCGCGACTTAGTGTCGCGCGTAGTTCTCTGTCGCTCACCGGACCGTCCGGAAATGCCGCGAGGGCGGTGCGTGACATGCACGCACCGCCCTCGGGATCTGTCAGGTCAGACCTGCTCGTGGGACTCCACCGCAGCCACGATCCGCTCGATCGCCTCGTCGACCGGGATGCCGTTCTCCTGGCGGCCGTCGCGGTAGCGGAAGCTGACTGCGCCCTGGGCGACGTCCTCGCCACCGGCGATCAGCATGAACGGGATCTTCTGCAGCTGGGCGTTGCGGATCTTCTTCTGGAAGCGGTCGTCGGACTCGTCGACCTCGACCCGGATGCCCTTGGCCTTCAGCTTGCCGGCCACCTCGTAGAGGTAGTCGGCGAACGCGTCGGCGACGGGGATGCCGACGACCTGGACCGGCGCGAGCCACGGCGGCATGGCGCCGGCGTAGTGCTCGACGAGGACACCGAGGAAGCGCTCGATCGAGCCGAACTTGGCCGAGTGGATCATCACCGGCTCCTGCCGGGTGCCGTCGGCGGCCTGGTACTCCAGCCCGAAGCGGGCGGGCTGGTTGAAGTCGTACTGGATCGTCGACATCTGCCAGGTGCGGCCGATCGCGTCGCGGGCCTGGACGGAGATCTTCGGGCCGTAGAAGGCCGCGCCGCCCGGGTCGGCGACCAGCTCGAGGCCGGACTCGGTGGCCACGTCCTCGAGGATCTTCGTCGCGGTCTCCCACTGCTCGTCGGAGCCGATGAACTTGGCGTTGTCCGCGTCGCGGGTGGACAGCTCGAGGTAGAAGTCGTCGAGGCCGAAGTCCTTCAGGACGCCGAGCACGAAGTCGAGCAGGTGCTTGATCTCGGCCGGCGCCTGCTCCTTGGTGACGTAGGAGTGGGAGTCGTCCTGGGTCAGGCCGCGCACGCGGGTCAGCCCGTGGACCACGCCCGACTTCTCGTAGCGGTAGACGGTGCCGAACTCGAACAGACGCAGCGGCAGCTCACGGTAGGAGCGGCCCTTGGCCTTGTAGATCAGGTTGTGCATCGGGCACGACATGGCCTTGAGCTGGTACTTCGCGCCCTCGAGCTCCATCGGCGGGAACATCGTGTCGGCGTAGTAGGGCAGGTGGCCGGAGGTGTGGAAGAGGCCGTCCTTGGAGATGTGCGGGGTGCCGACGTAGGAGAAGCCCTCCTCGATGTGCCGGCGGCGTACGTAGTCCTCCATCTCCCGCTTGATCACGCCACCCTTGGGGTGGAAGACCGGCAGGCCGGAGCCGAGCTCGTCGGGGAAGGAGTAGAGGTCGAGCTCGCGGCCGAGCTTGCGGTGGTCGCGGCGCTCGGCCTCCTCGATCCGGGCCAGGTGGGCGTCGAGCGCCTCCTTGGACTCCCAGGCGGTGCCGTAGATGCGCTGGAGCTGCTTGTTCTTCTCGTCGCCTCGCCAGTACGCCGCCGCGCTGCGCATCAGCTTGAAGGCGGGGATCCGCTTGGTGGTCGGCAGGTGCGGGCCGCGGCAGAGGTCCTTCCAGGCGATCTCGCCGTTGCGGTCGAGGTTGTCGTAGATGGTCAGCTCGCCGCCGCCGACCTCGGCGTCGGCACCTTCGGCCGCGTCAGCGGCAGAGCCCTTGAGGCCGATCAGCTCGAGCTTGTAGGGCTCGTCGGCCAGCTCGACGCGGGCGTCGTCGTCGGTGGTGACCCGGCGGGAGAACTTCTGGTTGGCCTTGATGATCTTCTTCATCCGGGACTCGATCTTGACCAGGTCCTCGGGCACGAACGGGGTCTCGACGTCGAAGTCGTAGTAGAAGCCGTCGGTCACGGGCGGCCCGATGCCGAGCTTGGCCTCCGGGAAGAGCTCCTGCACCGCCTGCGCCATCACGTGCGCGGTCGAGTGGCGCAGGATGTCGTGGCCGTCCTTGGAGTCGATCAGGACGCCCTCGACCTCGTCGCCGTCGGCCAGCTCGTAGGAGAGGTCCTTGAGGTCCTCGCCCACGCGCGCGGCGATCACGTCGGAGTTGTCCGCGAAGAGCTCCCACGCCTTCGTGCCCGTAGTGACCGTCCGTTCCTCGCGCCCGTCGGGGGTGAGTACGGCGATCTTGATCTCGGACACGGATGCTCCTGTGGGTTCCGGTGATGGGTGGACCGCGATGCTCGCGCGGCGTCCCGATCGTATCCGCCGCCGGCGGCGGACTGCGAATGGGTGAACCCGTGTCAGATACGGTCGCAGAGCAGCCTCTTGCGTACGCCTCCGGGGCTCCGGCACGGTCGGCCGGAACCCGTGGGGGCATGCGACTACACTTTCGACGCCTCGATCGACGTCCATCCCACTCCTTGATGTGAAAGGCCTCGTGCTCCCCACCACCGGCCCCAAGTCCCGTCTCATCGACCCGTCTCGCCGGGTCACCCGGTTACAGCGACGTACGTCGGTGGCGACCGTCCTGATCACCCTGGGCCTCGGCACGCTGGCGATGCTGTTCCCGGCCACCGTCGTGGCCCAGCAGTCCGCCGACCGCTGGAACAGCGGGCAGTGGGCGGAGGTGAGCGTGGTGGAACGGTGCGAGTTCGACGGCGGCACCGGCGAGATCACCTCCTGCCAGGGCCGGTGGCGCGGCGACGGCGAGCAGGTCACCGGGAGCATCCACGGCACCCTGCGCGACATCGGCCGCGACCCCGACCCCTCGAAGGCGACCTTCCGGATGTGGGTGGTCGACGCCGATGCCTACGGGGAGCATGCGATCAACCCGTGGCCGGCCCGCATCGTCGGGATGGGCCGCGACCCGGTGCTCTGGGGCGGGATCGCGCTCACCGTGCTCGGGCTGCTGGTGCTGCCGACGCGGCGGGCATGGCTGCGTACGCCGGGCGAGGAGACGCTCATCGAGGACCTCGGCATCCGGCTGAGCACCCACCCCGCGCACGGGCGAGCGTGGCTGACGCCCGTCGGACTGGTCCTCGGCCCGGCACTCATCGCGCTCGGCGCCTGGATCGCCACCCGGCCACACCTGCCGACGGTGCTCGTGCTGGCCGGGGGCCTGGTCGCGCTCACCGGGCTGATCCTCGGGTTCCGGCTGACCTGGCTCGGGCTGCAGCGCCCGCTCGCGGTCGACCTCGGGCTCTACGAGGGCGGCCTGGTCCTGGAGTACGCCCGGCACACCGAGGTCATCCTCTGGGAGGACGTGACCAGCATCGACACCGGTGTCGTCGACGAGCGCAAGGCCAATCCCCGCATCGACATCACGCTGCACCTGGTCACCGGCGCCGCGCTCCGGCTGCCGCGCGTCGACCACCAGCACTCCCTCACCGCTCACCTGCACCGGATCGGCTCCGCCGGATCGCTGCCCGCGGAGTGAGGTAGCGTCAGCGCCGATGAACCAGATGCGCGCAACCGTGGTCCACCAAGGCGAGCTGTCGGTGCGGTCGGTCCCGCGTCCGGAGCCCGGGCCGGGCCAATTGCTGATCAAGGTGCTGCGCACCGGGATCTGCGGCTCCGACCTGCACGTGCGCGAGCACAGCGACGAGCTCAACAAGGTGGTCACCGAGATCGGCTACACCACCGCGATGACGCCCGACCAGGAGATCGTGCTGGGCCACGAGATCCTCGGCGAGGTCGTCGCCTACGGCCCCGAGACACGCGGTCGCTGGGAGCCGGGCACCGCGGTGGCGGCGCTGCCGGTGCTGCGTACGGACGGGGCGATCCACATGGTCGGCTTCGACGTCGACTCCCCCGGCGGCTTCGCGGAGTACTGCGTCGTCCAGGAGGCGTTCACCTTCCCCGTCCCCGACGGCGTCTCCCCCGACCAGGCGGTCTTCACCGAGCCGCTCGCGGTCGCCTTCCATGCCGTACGCCGCGGGGCGGTCTCCGCACGGCGCCCGGCTGTGGTCATCGGCTGTGGCCCGATCGGGCTGGCCGTCATCCTCATGCTCAAGGCGCAGGGGGTGAAGACGGTGGTCGCCTCCGACCTCTCCCCCGCGCGCCGCGCGCTCGCGGTGGAGTGCGGGGCCGACGTGGTCGTCGACCCGCGCGAGTCCTCACCGTGGGAGGCCTACAAGCAGCGCGGCCCGGTGAGCTCGCTGACCGCCTACCTGGGCTTCGGGATCGACGCGATGCAGGTCATCCGCCGCATCCCGCTGCTTCCGTGGGAGACGGTGCTGCTCAACGCCGACCGCCTCGGGCAGTCGCCGACCGGTCCGGTCGTCTTCGAGTGCGTCGGCGTGCCGGGGATGCTGGAGCAGATCATGACCGCGGCTCCGCTGCACACCCGCGTCGTGGTGGTCGGGGTCTGCATGGAGCCGGACACGATCCGGCCCGCGATCGCGATCCACAAGGAGATCGACCTGCGGTTCGTCTTCGGCTACGACCCGGCCGAGTTCGCGCGCACGCTCGAGCTGATCGCCGGAGGCAAGGTCGACCCCTCGCCGCTGCACACCGGCACCGTCGGGCTCGACGGCGTGGCCCAGGCCTTCGCCGACCTCGCCGACCCGGAGACGCACGCCAAGATCCTGGTCGACCCGTGGGCGTGAGCCCACGATTCTGGTAGACGGGTCACCTACCGGTAGTATCTGCTTACCAGCGGCCCGTTCCGGTCTTGCCCCCGGCCGCTCTCGGATGCTTCTTTTCCTATGGCGAGACACCTCGCTTGAAAAGTTGACTCCTTGTCTCAGCAGAGCTTCAGCGCGCTCGGCGTGCCCGCAGACCTGACCGCCGTTCTCGACCACCACGGCATCACCTCCCCCACCCCGATCCAGGCAGCGACCCTGCCGGACTCGCTCGCCGGCCGCGACGTGCTCGGCCGCGGGCGGACCGGGTCGGGCAAGACGTACGCCTTCCTGCTTCCGCTCGTCGCCCGCCTCGCCGGCGGCCCGAAGGCGAAGGCGGGCAAGCCGCGGGCCCTCGTGCTCGCACCGACCCGTGAGCTGGTCCGGCAGATCGAGGAGTCGCTGCGCCCGCTCGCCACGGAGGCGGGCCTGAGCGTGCAGACCGTCTTCGGTGGTGTCGGGCAGAACCCGCAGGTCGTCGGCCTGCGCAAGGGTGCCGACGTCGTCCTCGCCTGCCCCGGCCGGCTCGAGGACCTGATCGGGCAGCGTCACGCCGACCTCTCCTCCATCGAGGTCACCGTCCTGGACGAGGCCGACCACATGGCCGACCTCGGCTTCCTGCCGGCCGTGCGGCGCCTGCTGGCGATGACCCCGAAGGGCAGCCAGCGGCTGCTGTTCAGCGCGACCCTGGACAAGGGCATCAACGTGCTGGTCAAGCAGTTCCTCTCCGCCCCGGTGGTGCACGAGGCCGACTCCGCCCAGTCGCCCGTCGCCGAGATGGAGCACCACGTGCTCCACCTCTCGGCTCGTGAGCACCGCATCCCGGTGCTCGCCGACCTGGCCGCCGCCCCGGGCCGCACCGTCGTCTTCACCCGCACCAAGCACGGCGCCAAGGGTGTCGCCCGCCAGCTCGGCCGCGCCGGGATCCCGGCCGTCGAGCTCCACGGCGACCTCTCCCAGAACGCCCGCGTCCGCAACCTGGAGGCCTTCCACTCCGGCAAGGCGACCACCCTGGTGGCCACCGACATCGCCGCCCGCGGCATCCACGTCGACGACGTCACCCTCGTGGTCCACGCCGACCCGCCCGCCGAGCACAAGGCCTACCTGCACCGCTCCGGTCGTACGGCCCGCGCCGGCGCCTCCGGCACCGTGGTCACCCTGATGCTGCCCGACCAGGTCAAGGACGTACGCACCCTCACCCGCGCCGCGGGGATCAAGCCGACCACCACCCGGGTGGACGGTCCGAGCCACCCGATCCTGGTCGAGCTGGCCCCGGGCGAGCGGAGCCGTCCCGGCCCCTTCGTCCCGGTCGTCACCCAGCCCCCGCGCCGCCCCGCCGGCGAGGGCACCGGCACCCGCAAGAGCCGCCCGGGCTCCCGCGCCCGCCGGCGTCAGCGGGCTGCTGGCTCCCGCTGATCTCAGCCTCGAGACTGAGGACCTGGTCCTCCGGCGGAACTAGGGTTGGCCGGGTGACTGTGCACGACGACGCCGGCTCCTCGGGCCGACTGGCGACCTTCTTCGCGACCGACGACGACTGGGAGCGGGAGGGGTCGATCAGCCTCGGCGACTGGCTGGTCGGCGCGGTCGTGCTGGTCGCCAGCCTGGTCACGCTGGAGCTGATCCGGGGAGTCGGGACGCTCGACAGCAGCGACGCACCGACCTGGGTCGAGTGGATCGCCGTGATCAGCGGCGCCGCGCTGCTCGTGTTCCGGCGGCAGTTCCCGCTGACGATCGCGCTGCTGGCCGGGCTCCACATGTTCGTCACCGGCGTGTGGCTGCCGATGGTGATGGGGCTGCTGCCCATGCAGATCATCTACTTCGTCGCCTTCTTCGCGGGCGCGGCCTGGGCGCGCCGGAGGCGCGACATGGTGGTCGTGATGGGGCTGATCACCCTGTTCATGTTCGCCTGGCTGTCCTGGCAGTTCGCGGTCGGCAGCGGCATCGACGAGATCCGCGAGTCGACCTCGGACGCGGAGGGATCGACGCTGGTCGGCCCGGTGACCGCCTACGTGCTGCTCACCACCTTGATGAACCTCCTCTACTTCATCGGCGCGATCGTCGGCGGCCAGGTCGCCTGGCGGGGCGCGCGGCAGAAGGCCGAGCTCGCCGCACAGGCGGCAACGATCGCGGCCCAGTCCGGCCAGCTCCAGCGCCGCGCCGTGATCGACGAGCGCCTCCGGATCGCCCGCGAGCTGCACGACGTCGTGGCCCACCACGTCGCCGTCGTCGGGGTGCAGGCGGCTGCCGGGCGCAAGCTCCTCGAACGCGGCCGCCCCGGCGACATCGAGGGCGCCGCCGAGGCGCTCGGCAACGTCGAGGCCTCCGCCCGCGAGGGCGTCACCCAGATGCGCTCGCTGCTCGGCACCCTGCGCGACCCGGCGGGCGACGCGGAGTCGGAGCCCGACGGCGTACGCCGCCCCGAGCCGCGCCTCGAGGATCTGCCCGCGCTCCTGGACGAGGTGCGCGAGAGCGGGCTGCGGGTCGACTACGAGGCCGTCGGCCCGGTCGCGGACCTGCCGCTCCCGCTGGCGCACTCGGTCTACCGGATCGTCCAGGAGGCGCTGGCCAACGTACGCCGCCACTCCACCGCCGACCGCGCCCAGGTCGTCCTCCGCGTCGACCGTGCGGCCGCCGCGCCGTACGCCGAGGTCGAGATCACCGACAACGGCCGGCCCCGGCACGGCACCTCCGGCAGCGGCCTCGGCCTGCTGGGCGTACGCGAGCGGGCGGCCGTCCGGAAGGCCGAGGTCGACATCGGGCCCAGGGCCGTGCAGGGGTTCCGGGTGCGGGTGCGGTTCCCGCTCGACTCCCCCGTCACCCCGGCGGGAGCGTCGCGATGATCCGGGTGCTGCTCGCCGACGACCAGCAGCTGGTGCGCTCGGGCTTCCGTCTCATCCTCTCGATGGAGGACGACATCTCCGTGGTCGGTGAGGCCTCCGACGGCGCCGAGGCGATCGCCAAGGCGCGCGAGCTGCGGCCCGACGTGATCCTGATGGACGTGCAGATGCCCGGCACCGACGGCATCGAGGCGACGCGTACGGTCGTCGCCGAGGGGCACGCCAAGGTGATCATCCTGACCACCTTCGACCGCGACGACTACCTCTTCGACGCGCTCGCCGCCGGCGCGAGCGGCTTCCTGCTCAAGAACGCCGACCCCGACTCGCTGGCCGAGGCGGTGCGGGCCGCGGCCGACGGCCACGCGCTGCTCGCCCCGGAGGTCACGATGCGCGTGATCGGCCGGGTGACCAGCCACAACGCCCCGACGGCGCCGAGGCCGCCCAAGGAGCTCGACCTGCTCACCGCCCGCGAGCGCGAGGTGCTGCTGCTCATCGGCGAGGGGCTGAGCAACAACGAGATCGCGCGCCGGCTGTTCCTGACCGAGGCCACCGTGAAGACCCACGTGTCGGCCTGCCTGGCCAAGCTGCAACTGCGCGACCGGGTGCAGACGGTCGTCTTCATCCACCGCCACGGGCTCCTGCCCGCAGGCCCGCCCAACGGGTGAGCACGGGTTCATCCTCGCGACGGATCCGCCGGGCGCGGCTCTGAAATAGCGTGGGCCCCGTTCGTAACCGAGACAGAGGAGATTCGATGCTCGAGGTCAGCGGGTTGACCCGTCGCTTCGGCGACACGGTCGCCGTCGACGAGGTGTCCTTCCCGGTCCCGTCCGGTGGGCTCACCGGATTCGTGGGTGGCAACGGTGCCGGCAAGACCACCACCATGAGGATGATCATGGGAGTGCTGGCCGCGCATGCCGGCACGGTCACCTGGCAGGGGCACGAGGTCACCCGCGAGGACCGCCGCCGGTTCGGCTACATGCCGGAGGAGCGCGGCCTCTACCCCAAGCAGCCGATCCTCGACCAGCTGGTCTACCTGGCCCGGCTGCGCGGCATGACGACCGCCGACGCGCGTCGGGAGATCACCGCGCTGCTGGAGCGGTTCGGGCTGGGCGGACGCACGAAGGACCCGCTGGAGAAGCTGTCCCTGGGCAACCAGCAGCGCGTCCAGATCATCGCCGCGCTCGTCCCGGCGCCGATGGCGCTGATCCTCGACGAGCCGTTCTCCGGGCTCGATCCCGAGGCCATCGACGCGACGGCGGACCTGCTGCGCGAGCATGCCCGTGACGGCGTACCCGTGGTCTTCTCCTCCCACCAGCTCGACCTCGTCGACCGGCTGTGCGACCGGCTCGTGGTGATGGCCCGCGGCCGGGTGGTCACCCAGGGCACCGGTGAGGAGCTGCGCGCCGAAGCCGCCCTGCGCTACCGGCTCGTGCTGGACGGCGACGCCGGTTGGGTACGCGACCTGCCCGGGCTCCACGTCCGCGACGTCTCCGGCCCCGAGGCCGAGATCGAGGTCGTCTCCACCGGTGCCGAGCAGAAGCTGCTCACCGAGGCCACGGCCCGCGGGAACGTGCTCGACTTCCACCGCGTCGTGCCCCGCCTGTCCGAGATCTACCGGGAGGTCACCGCATGACGACGCTCAGGCCCAAGAGCCAGCCGGTGTGGCAGATCGTCGCACGCCGCGAGATCGCGGTCCGTGCCACCGACAAGTCGACGCTGATCGGCACCGCGGTGATGCTCGCGGTGATCGTGGGCGTGCTCGGCTTCACCGCGTGGAGCGAGAGCCGGGAGAAGACCTACGAGGTCGCCTACTCGTCGACGACCGCCCGGGCGATGGTCGAGGCCATCGCCGAGCGCGCCGGCGACATCGACGAGAAGGTACGCATCGAACCGGTCGCCGTCGACGACGCGGACGCCGCCCGGCACGCGCTCGAGGAGGAGCAGGCCGATGCGTACCTCCGCCCGACGGCCGAGGGCTGGACGCTGGTCACGCTGGAGGACGCCGACTCCGAGCTGCGCGACGTGGTCAGCCAGGCGGTCGAGGCGATCGTGCTGGCCGGCAACGCCGACGCCGCCGGCACCACCGCGGCCGAGCTGACCCAGGGGTCGGAGGTCGCGCTCGACCAGCTCGAGGGCGACAGCGAGCTGACCGCGATCCGCTACGTCGTCGGCTACGCGCTCGCGATCGTCTTCTACTTCGCCTCGATCATGTTCGGGATGACGCTGGCCAACAGCGTCGTGGAGGAGAAGCAGTCGCGGATCGTGGAGATGATCGCCGCCGCGGTGCCGCTGCGGCAGCTGCTCGCCGGCAAGATCATCGGCAACGCCGTGATCGCGGTCGGCCAGATGCTCATCTACGTCGCCGTCGGACTGGTCGGCCTGAGCCTGACCGACTTCAGCTTCGCGCTGCCCGCACTGTCCGGCGCGATCGGCTGGTTCGTGGTCTTCTTCCTGATCGGCTTCGTGGTGCTCTCGACGTTGTGGGCCGTCGCGGGGGCGCTCGCCTCCCGCACCGAGGACCTGCAGTCCTCCTCCACCCCGATCACCATGCTGCTCATGGTGATGTTCTTCGGCGCCCTCTACCTCGACGGCGTCGGCGAGCGGATCGGGTCCTACGTCCCGCCGCTGTCCGCCGTGCTCATGCCGATGCGCCTGGTCGACGGCAGCGCGGCCTGGTGGGAGCCGATCGTCGCCCTGGTCCTGCTCCTGGCCTTCGGCGTCGCGCTCGTACGCCTCGCCGAGCGTCTCTACAGCCGCGCGCTGCTCCAGACCGGCGGCCAGCTCTCCCTCAAGGCGGCCTGGCGGCTGGAGGAGTGAGTCGCCGGCTCAGGCCGAGGCGCGCGAGAAGCCGAGATGGATCGCGAAGCCCGTCAGCAGCCCGCCCGCCGTCCAGCGCACCCCGCGCTCGACGCGGCGGCTGCGGCGGAGCACGCCGGAGACGCGCCCGGCCAGAACCACCCACATCGCGTTGACCACGGTCGCGACCGCGATCTGCACCAGCCCCAGCTCGATCAGCTGCAGGCTCGTCGGCCCGCTCCCCGCCTGGACGAACTGCGGCAGCAGCGCGCCGTACATCAGGGCGATCTTCGGGTTGAGCAGGCAGGTGGTCAGGCCGGTGAGGTAGAGCCGCCAGGCGGAGTGGCGTGGCAGGTCGGCGTCGGGCGTGAGCGCCTGGTTGGAGCCGCGCACCATCCCCCAGGCCAGATAGATCAGATAGGCCACCCCGGCGACCTTGATCGCCACGAACAGTCCGGGGACCACCGCGAAGAGCAGCGCCAGACCGAGCGTCGTGGCCAGGACGTACAGCAGGAACCCGGTCACCACCCCGGCGAGCGAGACCATCCCCGCTGTGCGCCCCTGGAGCAGGGTGCGGGAGACCAGGTACATCATGTTGGGGCCTGGGGTGACGACCATCCCGAACGCGATGGTCGCGACGGCGAGGGCGGCGGACGCGGTGATCACCGTTCGAGGCTAGGACCACAGGCTCCGGAGTCCGAACGAATTTCCGTTCGCCGGGACAAACCCGGGCCGGAGACGCCAGGGTGGGTCAGGAAACCTGTCACCGTCGACCGGAGGAGCCCGGCATGCCCCGAGAGATCAACACCATCGTGAAGGACCTGCACTACCTGGAGTGCCCGCGATGGCACGAGGACCGGATCTGGTTCGTGGACTTCTACTCCTACAAGGTCTACTCGGCCCGGGAGGACGGGTCGGACCTGAAGGTCGAGGCCGAGGTGCCCGGGCAGCCCTCGGGGCTGGGCTGGCTCCCGGACGGCCATCTGCTGGTCGTGTCGATGAACGACCGCCGGATCCTGCGTCGTGAGTCCGACGGCTCGCTGGTGACCCATGCCGACCTCAGCGACCACGTCGGCCACCACCTCAACGACATGGTGGTGGACGAGCAGGGCCGCGCGTACGTCGGGAACTTCGGCTTCGACATCATGGCCGGCGCCGACGTGGCGCCGACGGTGCTGCTGCGGGTCGACCCGGACGGGACGGTGACCGAGGTCGCCGACGACATGTGGTTCCCCAACGGCAGCGTGATCACCGACGACGGCACCCTCATCGTCGACGAGACCTGCGGCAACCGGATCAGCGCGTTCGACATCGCCGAGGACGGGTCGCTCACCAACCGGCGTACCTGGGCGAAGTTCGGCGAGCTCAGCACCCACACCGCGTTTGCCGAGGCGATGGGCGATGCCGTCCTCGCGCCCGACGGCTGCTGCCTCGACGCCGAGGGCGCGATCTGGACCGCCGACGCGGTCTTCGGCCGGCTGGTCAGGGTCGCCGAGGGTGGCGAGATCCTCGAGCAGATCGAGCCGGGCGGCGGCGTCTTCGCGTGCATGCTGGGCGGCAGCGACGGGAGGACGCTGTTCGCCTGCGCCGCCCCCGACTTCTTCGAGGAGCCGCGCAAGGCGAACACCGAGGCGCGGCTGCTGGCCATCCGGGTCGACGTCCCGCGGGCCGGGCGACCCTAGCCCCCTGATCGCGCTCAGCTCTGGACGTCGGGCGGCGGACCGTCGAGGCGGCCGGCGCGGCTCCGGATCGGCACCGCGACGTGGAGCGCGTTGCTCTCGAGGGTGAAGTCGGTCGGCGTCTCGGTGAGGATCTCGCCGTCGAGGTTGACCGGCATGGCCTCGTCGGTGGTGATCCGCACCGCCGAGGTGGTCACGTGGTGCACCTGCTCGTGCTCGATGAAGTGGCCGCTCCTGAGCAGCCGGGCGATCGAGACGTGGTCCCGCAGGCGGCCGCGGACGATGGCGTAGACGTCGAGCAGGTCGTCGTCGACCGAGGCCGTGGGCGAGACGGTGTTGCCGCCGCCGTAGTGGCGGCCGTTGCCGACGGCGACCTGGAGCAGGTCGTCGAGCTCCATCGTGTCGTGGTCGCCCTCGGGGAACTCCAGCCGGGCGGTGAACGGCTTGTGGTGGCGGTAGGCCTGCAGCGTCGCCACCGGATAGGCCGCCGGCCCGATCAGCTTCTTCAGGCGAGGGTTGAGGGCCTCGGTCACCGCGACAGAGAGGCCGAAGGAGGCGACGTTGAGGTAGGTGTGGCCGTTGGCCCGGCCGATGTCGACGTTGATGACCTTGCCCTCGAGCATCTGCCGGACCGCGGTCTCCGGGTCCTGGTCCAGCTCGAGCGTGCGGGCGAAGTCGTTGGCGGTGCCGAGCGGCAGCACCGCGAGCACCACGTCGCTCCCGGCGATCCGGGCGGCCGCGGCACCCACCGAGCCGTCGCCGCCGCCGATGACCAGCAGGTCGGGTTTGTCGGCGGCCACCGTGTCCAGCGTGGTCTCCAGCTCCTCCCCCGAGTGGACTGCGTAGGAGTGCACGTTCTGGATCCCCGCGGACCGCAGCATCTCCACCGACGACGCCAAGGCGTCCTGTCCCCGGCGCGAGCCGGCGTTGACGACGAGGGCGACCTTCACGGAGTCGCGCGACAACAGCGATTGCATATCCACATCAGGAGCGTACGCAGGCCACCTGAGTCCGAGCCGGCACGTGCCTGTGCGCCGTCTGTGAAGCCCGGTGAGCGCCTCAGACCCGGGCCTGCCTCAGCAGCCACTCGGTGAGGCTCACCGCAAGCGCGGCTGGATGGTCGAGGTGGACGAGATGGCCGGCGTCGGGGATCAGGGTGAGCTCGGCGCCGGGGATCAGCTCGGCGAGCCGGCGCGCGCGATCGACGGGGATCCAGGCGTCGTCGGCACCCCAGATCACGTGGGTCGGGACCGTGACCGACGGGTAGAGCGGCTCGATCTCATCGGTGTAGCGCTCGTCGGCCTGGGCGATCTGCCGGTAGAACGCTTCTTGTCCGATCTCACCGAGCCAGGGAGCGGTCAGGGCGTCGAGATGCCATCTGGCGAGCGGTCGGTGCGCGGCCGTGTCGATGTACTCCACCAGCGCGCCGCGGTGGATGTCGGCCGGCAGCCGGGCGAGGACCTCGGCATGCTCCTGCACCAGCCCGAAGAACGGCGAACCCCACGGCCGCAGCGCCACGACGTCGACCAGCGCCAGCGAGGAGACCTCGAGGCCGTGCAGCAGATGGGCCCGCAGCGCGGTGGCGCCGCCGAAGTCGTGCGCGACCAGGTGTGGCCGGTCGAGCTGCCAGTGGCGTACGAGGTCGGCGAGCACCTCACCCTGCACCGCGAGCGAGACCTCGTGCTCGGCCTCCTTCGAGGAGGCGCCATAGCCCGGCATGTCCCACAGGAAGACGGTGAACCAGCGCGAGAGCGCCGAGGCGATCGGCGCCCACAGCCACGACGACCAGGGTGTGCCGTGGCAGAAGACGACCGCCGGACCGGAGCCGGCGCTCCCCCACCGCACCTCGCGCCCCCGCCAGGGGAAGGTCTCGTTCAGCTCCATCTCGCTCATGGGAGCGACGCTACCGACACCACGCCGGGCCTCAACACCTCCGCGAAGACCCCGAACGCCGGCTCGCCGGCCCGGTTGAGGGGGCGGTGGGAGGCCAACGTCTTCAGCACGCGTACGTCCCGCTCCCCCGTCTCCGGGTGGCTGTCGATCACGGCACAGCGCGGGATGGGCACGCCGATCCGGAGCGTGGCCCCGCCGACCCGGACCTCCCGGCCGAGCCAGGTGTCCTCGACATATGGCTCGTCGGTCTCGACCACCAGCGTCGGCCGGAACCGCGCCGCGTCCATGGCGTCCTGGCCGGTCTGCCGGGCGAGGTCGGCCAGCGACGCGGTGGTCACCAGCGACACCGCGCCGGCGAAGACGACGTCACCGCGGCGAGCGCGGGCCAGCCGCACCGGCCGGTCCAGCCACCGCGAGAACAGGTCCGCGTGCGGCCCGCCGACCAGCTCGAGCTCGACCTCGCGGCCCCAGTAGTCGCAGGTGATGCTCTCCCCCGTCGCCACCGGCTCCGCTGCGGCGCGCTCCCCTCCGGGGAGCTCGACCTCGAGCCGGTCACCGAGCAGCGCTGCGCGCACCGCGATCAGCGACGGGTTCTGGACGGTGCGCAGCACCCGACCGCGGGCCGGGTCGACCGGATCGACCGACACCAGGGCGAACCCGCGGTCTCCGACCGCCCCCTGGGCGTCGAGCACCACCCGGTCGTGGGCCAGGTGCCTGGTCCCCTTGATCGGCGCGAAGCCCGCGCGCACCACCCTCAGCTCATCGGTCACGGGGCCAGTCAACCAGCGTTGCGAAACGCCTTGGCACCCTCGGCCGCCAGCTCCGAGTATCCGGTGGTGCCGGTGCCGAGCAGCTCCTCCGCGGCGCGCTTGACGGCACCGAGCGCGGCGAAGGCGAACGCGCCGCCGACCGAGATCCGGGCAGCACCCGCCTCGGCCAGCTCCGGGACCGACGGGCCTCCCGGCAGGAGCAGGACGTTGACCGGGCGGTCGACGGCGTCGACCAGGCGGCGTACGTCCTCGAGGGCGATCACGCCCGGCGCGAAGAGCACGTCGGCGCCGGCCTCCTGGTAGGCCTGGAGGCGGGCGATCGTGTCGTCGAGATCGTCGTGGCCGCGGATGTGGTTCTCCGCCCGCGCGGTGAGGACGAAGTCGTCCCCGGCGGCAGCAGCGGCAGCGGCGACCCGCTCGGCGGCCTCCTCGACGGGGTAGATGGTGTCTTTCTCGAGGCCGGCGTAGTCCTCGATCGACCCGCCCGCCAGACCGGCGGCCACGGCGAGCCGGAAGGTCTCCTCGACCTCGGCGGTGGTGGCCGCGAAGCCGGCCTCCAGGTCGGCCGAGACCGGCACCTCGACCGCGTCGACCAGCGCGGTCGCGTGGGCGATGACCTCGTCGCGGGTGACCTGGCCGTCGAGGCGGCCCAGGGTCGCGGCGTACCCGCTGCTGGTCGTGGCCAGCGCCTGGAAGCCCAGCGAGGCCAGGAGCTTCGCCGAGCCCGCGTCCCAGGCGTTGGGCATCAGCAGCGGGCGTCCGGGCAGGTGCAGCGACAGGAAGTTCTCGGCGAGCGACATGCCGGCCACCCTGCCACGCGTCGGCTCCACCGAGAACCGGATTTCCGGCCTAGGATCGATGAACATGGGCCATGAACATGACCACATCTCACCTGCGGCGGACCGGCGCTACCTGATCGCCGCGATGTCGCTCCTGGGTGTGTTCCTGCTCGGCGAGGTGACGGTCGCGATCCTCGCGAACTCGCTCGCGCTGCTGGCCGATGCCGGCCACATGCTCACCGACGTCGGGGCGATCGCGGCGGCGCTGTGGGCGATGCGGCTGGCCGCGCGCCCGGCGCACGGCCAGTGGACCTACGGCTGGAAGCGGGCCGAGATCCTCTCCGCGGCGCTCAACGGCATCACCCTGCTCGTCTTCGCCGCGGTGGTGGGTGTGGAGGCGATCCGGCGTCTGCTCGACCCGCCCGACGCCGAGGGCTGGCCGATGTTCGTCGTCGCGCTCGTCGGCTGCGTCGTCAACGTGATCGCCGCGGCCCTGATGGCGCGCGCCAACCGCACCTCGCTCAACGTCGAGGGCGCCTACCAGCACGTCCTCTCCGACCTCTACGGCTTCATCGGCACCCTCGTCGCCGCCGTCGTCATCCTCCTCACCGGCTGGACCCGCGCGGACCCGGTGGCCTCGCTCGTGGTCGTCGCCCTGATGACGTACGCAGGTGTGTGTCTGCTCCGCGACAGCGGCCGGATCCTGCTCGAGGGTGCGCCGGCGGAGGTCGTCGTCGAGGACCTCCGCCAGCACCTGCTCGAGGTCGAGGACGTGGTCGACGTGCACGACCTGCACGCCTGGACCGTCACCTCCGGCCTGCCCACCGTCTCGGCCCATCTCACGCTGCGCCCCGAGTGCTTCCTGGACGGCAGCGCGCCGAAGGTCCTCGACCGGGTCCAGGCCTGTCTGGCCGGACACTTCGACGTCGAGCACTCCACCTTCCAGCTCGAGCCCGAGACCCATCTGGCCCACGAGCCGGGGATGCATTGATCCCGACGGGTCAGCCGCGGGTCAGCACCGCCCGCAGCCGCTCGATGTCGTCGTGGACCAGGGCGTAGAGACCGGCAGGGTCGTCCAGTCGCGGCGCCGGGACCGCCAGCGCGACACCGGCGACCAGCACGCCGGCGCCGTCGCGGACCGCCGCCGCGAGAGATCCGTAGCCCGACTGACCGACGCAGACGACATAGCGCTCCACGGCGCCGGCTGCGGGCAGCAGCCCCAGCGCCGCCGCACCCGGGTCCGCGCCGAGCTCCGGCGGGTCCGCGAGCGCGGCGGCGGTCAGCGGGAAGTCGGGGTCGACATCGACCAGCTCGAGGCGCCCGTCCCGGAACGACGCCAGATGAACGCCCGCCCGGATCCGGGCCCGCATCCCGCCCAGGATCTCCGCGGTCTCGCGCTCGCGGTCCGGGACCGCGTTCGACGCCAGCAGCGTCACCCGGTGGCCCAGCGCGAACCCTGACAGGTCGGGCAACCGGACGAGATACTCGTCCTGCACCAGCAGGTTGACCAGCCTGTAGGTGGTGGCCCGCGGCAGCCCGAGCGCTGCCGATATCTGCTTGGCGGTGATGCCCGGACCGGCTCGCGCCACCTCCTCGAGGACCGAGAGTGCGCTGCGTACGGCATGCGGCTGACGGCCGCCGGCGTCGCCGCCGGGGCTCACCGGCCACCCAGCAGATCGTCCGAGATCGGCTCGTCGAACAGGCCCATCCGGGCGAAACCCTCACGCTGCCGCAGCCGGACGAAGAGGTAGCCGGCCCCGCCGCCCAGCACGACCACACCGACCAGGCTCAGGGCCAGCGGGTCGGTGCCACCCACGACGGCGAGATAGACCCCCAGCACCCCGGTGAGAGCAACAGCCACGGCGCCACAGCCCCAGACTGCGGAACGGGTCAGCTCCCCGATCCTGTGCAGGAACGCGGGCGCGGCGACCGCCACCAGGACGTACGCGACGATGTAGCCGACCGCGGCGACCGCGATCAGGACGCTCATCGTCCGCCAGGCGGAGAGGCCGCCGGCGAGCAGCAGCAGCGGGAGCGCCACCGTGACCGGTACGACGACCGCCAGGGCGCCGAGCGGAGTGCTGCGCAGCGGGTCGGTGAACCCGACCGCCCGGGGCAGCACGCCCTCGCGGCCGAGGCTGAAGACCACGCGCGCCAGCGCGGTCAGTGAGGCGATCGCGCACGCCAGGAACGAGGTGGCCTGCCCGAGGTCGAGCAGACGGCCCAGCAGCGGCACGCCGGCGCCGTCGGAGAGCGCGCTGAGCGCGACGTCGTTGTCGGCGAGCTGCAGACCGAAGGAGACTCCGCCCGCCTCCTGTGTGTAGGCGGAGAGCAGGTAGGTGAACCCGACCACGATCAGGGTCCAGCGCATCGTGCGCGGCACGGTCAGGAACGGGCGCGCCGCCTCGCGACCCAGGGACGCCGCGGTCTCGAAGCCGACGAAGGCGGTGATCGCGACCGCGGTGCCGGCGACCAGCCCGCCCGGGCCCGGCAGCCCTGCCCGGAAGGGTGCGGTCAGCGCCTCGGCCCCGGCGCGGGACAGCACGGTCACCAGCAGCACCAGCAGCATCGCGACCGAGACCATCTCGACGACGAGGGTGACCCGCGCGGAGATCCGGATGCCTCGGCGCAGCACCACGAAGCAGACCGCGCCGAGCGCCACCACGCCGAGACCGGTCACCACCGCCGAGGAGGCCGCCGCCCCGACCGAGGCCAGGAACGTCTGCACCGACAGTGCCGCTCCGACCAGCCCGAACATGGCTACGAAGGCGTACCCGACGACCTGTCCGACGGCGGTCACGAACCCGGCGCTCGGCCCGATCCCCTTGGTCACGAACGTGTAGAGCGAGCCGGGCGCCGCCATCCGGCGGGTGAACTGGCCGACCGCCGCGCCGACGCCGGCCACCAGGATCCACGCCAGCGCCAGGCAGACCAGCAGCGTGTGCCCGGAGCGGACCGCGATCAGGGCCGGCAGCGTCGCCGCGGCGGCCGCCGGGGCGGTGGCCCCGACCGACTGCGCGAGCACATCGACGAACCCGACCGTACGCCGCTCCAGCCCTGCCATCGGCGACCGCTCGCCCACCCCGGCGACCCGAGGTGGGTCGATGATCGCCCGGTCGAGTGCGTTCATCGGCGTCTGCTTTCGGTCTGCCTCGCATCCGGTTCGCAAGGTTCGGACCAGGCTAGGGGCCCGATGGTTTCGGACCGGTTACGCCGCCGTCACGCCGCGCGACGCACCAGTTGAGAACGGCGTTCCCGTTCGGTCGGCGTCGGATGTTTGCGTCGTGGTGACAGCGACGAAAGCGCGGCCGGAAACGGTGGGATCCACCTGCCCCCGACCCAGGAGTCCCCCATGACCACCGCTCAGCCGGCGACCGTCGCAACGGCCGCCCCACCCGCCACTAGACGGCTGTCCGGAAAGCTCGGAGCCGGATCGATCGTCTTCATGGTCGTCGCCGCCGCGGCGCCTCTGACCGTCATCGGCGGCGGGTTCCCGCTGGCCGCCCTGCTGGGCAACGGCGCCGGCGTCCCCGCCATGTTCGCCATCGGCGGGGTGATCCTGCTCTTCTTCTCCGTGGGGCTGTCCACGATGAGCCGGTACGTCGCCCGCCCCGGTGCCTTCTTCACCTATGTCGGCTACGGCCTGGGCCGCCCCGGCGGGATCGCGGCGGCGTGGCTCGCGATGCTGACCTACACGGCCGTCCAGATCGCGGTCTACGGCTTCCTCGGCCTCACCCTCGCCGGGTGGGTCGAGGGCAAGACCGGCCTGGCGCTGCCCTGGTGGGTCTGGGCGCTGGCCATGGTCGCCGCCGTCGGCGTGCTCGGCTACCGCCACGTCGAGCTCTCCGCGAAGGTGCTCGGGGCGCTGCTGGCCGCCGAGGTCGGCATCGTCGTGGTGCTCGCCGTCGTGATCCTCGTGCAGGGAGGCGCCGACGGGATCAGCGTCTCCTCGTTCACGCCGTCGGTGATCACCTCCGGCACCCCCGCGCTGGCGCTGATGTTCTGCATGGCCGGGTTCATCGGGTTCGAGTCGACGGCGATCTTCCGCGACGAGGCCCGGGATCCGGCGCGGACGATCCCGCTGGCGACGTACGCCGCGGTCGCGATCATCGCCGTCTTCTACACCTTCACCTCGTGGGCCCTGGTGCAGGGATGGGGCGAAGGCTTCACCGAGGAGATCCAGACCGACTACGAGGGCTTCATCGGCACCACGACCGCGCGCTACCTCGGCGGCGCGGGCGCCGAGATCGTCGCGATCCTGCTGATGACCAGCCTCTTCGCCTGCGTTCTCTCCTTCCACAACGTCATCAGCCGCTACCAGCACTCGATGGCTCACGCCTCGCTGCTGCCCGCGGCGGTGGGCAAGGTGCACGGCAGCCACGAGTCGCCCCACCTGTCCTCGCTCGCGCAGACCGTCACCGCGGCGCTCTTCACCATCGCCTTCGCCGTGCTCGGTCTGGACCCCTTCCTGGAAGTCTTCACCTGGTTCTCCGGCGTGGCCACTTTCGCGATCGTGGTCCTGATGGCGCTGACCTGCCTCGCGGTGATCGTCTACCTGGCGAGCAACCGGGTCGGCGCCGGCCTCTGGCACACCTGGGTCGCCCCCGGGATCGGGCTCGCGGGGCTGCTCGCGGTCACCGCCGTCCTGTTCGTCAACTTCCCGCTGCTGCTGGGCGACGTCGACGCCGCGGGCGCGCCGCGCTTCGGCACCCTCACGCTCACCTTCCTGATCGTGATGGCCGCGTTCCCGGTGCTCGGGATCGTCCAGGCGTACGTCCTGAGGCGCAGGCGCCCGGAGACGTACGCGAACGTCATCGACACCATCTCCGAGTGAGGAATCCCATGACCCTGCAGATGTCACCCACCGTGCGGACCAACCCGGTCTCCTCCCTGACCGCCGCCGAGATCACCGCCGCCAGCAAGCTCCTCCACGAGGCCGGGCACGTGAGCGAGAAGACCAGGTTCGCCTACGTCGGCCTCGACGAGCCCGCGAAGGCCGAGGTGCTCGCGGCGCTAGCCGGCGGGCCGACGCCGGCCCGCTGCGTACGGGCCCTGCTCCTCGACACCGCGACCGGAGCAGGCCTGGACACGCTGGTCGACCTCACCGCCGGCACGGTCACGGTGAGCGAGGTGGACGGCTCCCGGGGCCAGCTGCCGATCCTCGTGGAGGAGTTCGAGGCGATCGACCCGATCGTCCAGGCCGACCCGGCCTGGGCGGCCGCGCTGGAGAAGCGCGGCTACGCCGTCACCGACGTGGTCACCGCGCCGCTCTCGCCCGGCTACTACGAGAACCCCGGCGAGGAGGGGAAGCGGATCATCCGGGTCTTCCCGTTCGGCTTCACCGATCCCACCGACCATCCCTGGGCCCACCCGATCGACGGGCTGTGCGCCTACGTCGACATCATCGCCGGCGAGGTCATCGAGCTGGTCGACAACGAGGTGCTCCCGGTGCCCAGCGAACCCTCGCAGTTCCACCTGGACAAGGGGCGCCCGGCGCCGCTGGAGGGGCTCAAGCCGATCGAGATCACCCAGCCGGAGGGTCCGTCCTTCCAGGTGGACGGCGACGCCGTGACCTGGGCGAACTGGAGCTTCAGCCTGGGCTTCGACGCCCGGGAGGGCCTCGTCCTGCACAACCTCGCCTACAGCGACCCCGACAAGGACGGCGAGGTCCGCCCGGTCGTCTACCGGGCCTCGATCGCCGAGATGGTGGTGCCGTACGCCGACCCCTCTCCCACCCGGTTCTGGCAGAACTACTTCGACACCGGCGAGTACATCTTCGGCCGCTTCGCGAACTCCTTGAAGCTCGGTTGCGACTGCCTCGGCGAGATCCGCTACTTCGACGCGACCCTCGCCGACGAGTTCGGCAACCCGCAGATCATCCCGAACGCGATCTGCATGCACGAGGAGGACTTCGGCACGCTGTGGAAGCACACCGACCTCTTCGTCGAGGGCGTCTCCGAGGTGCGCCGTCAGCGTCGTCTGGTGATCTCGTTCTTCACCACGGTCGGCAACTACGACTACGGCTTCTACTGGTATCTCTACCTCGACGGCAAGATCGAGTGCGAGGCCAAGCTCACCGGCATCCTCTTCCCGTCCTCCTACAAGGGCATGGAGGAGTGGCCGTACGCCACCGAGGTCGCGCCCGGCGTCGGCGCGCCGTTCCACCAGCATCTGTTCAGTGCCCGCCTGGACATGATGGTCGACGGCGTCAGCAACGCGGTCGAGGAGGTCGAGGCGGTCCGGCTGCCGGTCTCGGAGACGAACCCGTACGGCAACGCGTTCACCTACTCCTCCACACGCCTGGCCTCGGAGGCCGAGGGCGCCCGCTCGGCCGACTCCGCGCTGGGCCGCACCTGGCACGTCGTCTCCACGGAGCGTACGAATGCGTACGGCCGGCCGACCGGCTACGCGCTCCACGCCGAGCAGAACCCGACGTTGCTCGCGGACCCGTCCTCCTCGATCGCGGCGCGGGCGGGCTTCACCACCAAGGAGCTCTTCGTCACCGTCTACTCGCCCGCGGAGCGCTACCCGGCCGGTGATCTGGTCAACCAGAACCCGGGCGGCGACGGGCTCCCGGCCTACATGGCGGCCGACCGACCGCTGGACGGAGCCGATGTCGTCCTGTGGCACACGTTCGGGCTGACCCACTTCCCGCGGCCCGAGGACTGGCCGGTGATGCCGGTCGACTACGCGGGCTTCAAGCTGGTGCCGTACGGCTTCTTCGACCGGAACCCGACGCTCAACGTGCCGGCGAGCGCGGCGGCCCACTGTGCGCCGTCAGCGGAAGCGTCCTCGGGAGACGCGTGCTGCCACCACGAGGGATGAGATGACCGCGCTGGTGGTGCTCTCGTTGGTGCCCGCCGTCGTCGGCGCCGGCTGCTGTGCGGCCGGCGCCGGCCGGACGGCGTGCCCGGGCGGCGTCGACGTCACTGCCCTCGGGGCGATGGCGCTGATGCTGGCCGCGATGGCCGACACGATGGTGCTCGGGATGGGCGGGATGGGTGGGACGGGCGGCGGGTCCGTCCTCCCGGCAACGTCGTGGGCGCTCGTCCTCGGCGTCCTCGGCGCCGGGCTCGTCGGGACGCGTCGCGTCCACCCCGATCGGCTCCCTCGTGGGCTCCACCTGATCGCGATGGCGGCCCTCGCCGTGGCGATGGCACCGCCGGGCCTCGAGCATCACCTGAACCACTCGACCGGTGCGCACCCTCAGGCGCCGGCCGGCGGCCTGGCCGCACCTATGGCCGTCGTCGTTGCCGGGGCCTTCGTCGCGTACGCGGTCGGCGAGAGCCGCCGCGACCGGACGACGCTCCTCGGCCGACTCGAGCTCGGCGCCTCGTCGGTCTCGCTCGTGGCGATGGCTGCGATGTGCGTGCTGTGAGGACTCAGGCCCGCGCCAGTGCGGTGAGCGCCGCCTCGCGCGCCTGCTCGATCGCGTCCTCGGCGACGCCGCACAGCCTCAGGCAGGCCGAGGCGATCGTGGCGACGGTCGTGCTGCCGACCCGGTCGTCGCGGCGCAGGCTGACCACGCTCTCGACCATCTGCACGAGCAGCTCGCCGAGCCCGGGCTCGCCGCTGCTCGCCGAGAGCCGCGCGCCGGCGGCCCGCTGCGCGACCCGGCCGTAGCCGGCGACCAGGTCGTCGCGAAGATGACCGTAGCGGTCGTAGACGGGTGAGGCGATGACGTCGGGGAGCCGGTAGAGCATGCCGATGTTGTAGGGCATCGCGACCAGCGCGCTCATGTCGCTGACGGCGAGGGCGTAGAGACCCACGTCGGGAGTGGCCGACGCCATCCCGGCCTCGATCTTCCCGGCCTGCTCGACGCGGTCCTGGACCGATCGCTCGAGCAGCTCCGCGAGGATCTCCTCCTTGCTGCCGAAGTGGTAGTAGATGGAGGCCTGCCTCAGCCCGGCACCCTCCGCGATCTCGCGGGTGGTGGTGCCGGCATAGCCGCGGCCCACGAAGAGCTCCGCGGCGGCAGCGAGGATCTGATCTCGGGGGTTCGCCGCAATCTTGCCGGGGAGCAGCCGTGGACGGCCGCGACCCGGACGCGGCGAGATCTGTGACACCGTGGCATCGCCTTTTTCTGTCGAACGATAGGTAACGTTGGAGAGAGCAAGTTTCGCACTCATATCGAAAGAGTCAAGCGCCGAGGGACGTGTCCGCCCGCAAACCACTCAGTGCGTGAGCTTGAGGCCGACGACGCAGCCGACGAGCGCGATGATCAGCACGACGCGTACGGGGCTGATCGCCTCCTCCCCCGCCACCATCGAGTAGCCGACGGTGAGCGCGGCGCCGATCCCCACCCAGACCGCGTAGGCGGTGCCGATCGGCAGGGTGCGCATGGCCATCGCGAGCCCCACCAGGCTGCCGAACAGGGCGATGCCGAAGACGACCGTCGGGACCAGCCGCGAGAACCCCTCGGTGCGGCCCAGGGCGAGCGCCCACACGGCCTCGAGGACGCCGGATCCAACAAGAAAAAGCCAGGACATGACCACTCCAGACGGCCGTCTTGTCGCGCTTCCGGGTACGGCTCCCTCGTCCGGCAGCCGGTCTCGGCTGACGTCTTCGACCTTAGCAAAACTGTCACTCGATAGAAACTTGGGGATGGTAAGGAACGCCGCATTCTTCTGCGCGGGATCGAAGGCCGGGTTCGTCGCAGGATGATGAGAGGATGCGACGGTGACCTTCACCGTCGGCTTCGTCACCGGAGCCACTCCCGACAAGTGGGCCCGGATCTGGCGTGACCGCAGCCGTGAGCGCCTCGAGCTGGTCCCGGTCACCGAGGAGGACCAGGAGCGGCTGCTGCGCGAGGGCGAGCTCGACATGTGCCTCGTGCGGCTTCCCGTCGACCGCGACGGCCTCCACTGCATCCCGCTCTACGAGGAGCAGCCGGTCGCGGTGATGGGCCACGAGCACCTGCTCTCCCTGCTCGAGGAGGTCACCCTCGACGACCTCGCCGAGGAGCAGCTGGTCATCCCCGAGCGCGGGGGCTGGACGCCGAGCGCCGAGCAGCTGGCCTGGCCGCCGATGAGCGAGAAGGACGCCGTCGAGACGGTCGCGGCCGGCACCGGCGTGGCGATCGTGCCGATGTCGATCGCCCGGCTCTACCACCGCAAGGACGCGGTCTTCCGGCCGGTGGCCGGCGTCGAGCCCACCACCGTCGGCCTGGCCTGGCTGATCGACAACGACGACGAGCGCGTGCAGACCTTCATCGGCATCGTCCGTGGCCGCTCGCGCAACTCCTCACGGCACTGAGGCACACCCGGATGAGCCCTTCCGGCGGGCGACCGGGCAGACTTTGCGGCATGCTCGAACCGACCGATCTCACCACCCGCGCGACCGAGGCGCTGCAGACCTCCTTCGGCACCGAGGCGACCGTGGTGGGGAGGGCGCCGGGACGGGTCAACCTGATCGGCGAGCACACCGACTACAACGCCGGTCTGGTGCTCCCGGTGGCGCTCCCCCACGCCACCTACGCCGCGGCCGCGCCGCGCACCGACGGCGTCATCCGGATCGCCTCGGCCCAGGAGCCGGAGCCGTTCACCGGCCACATCGACGAGCTCGGGCCGGAGATCGAGGGCTGGGCCGCGTACGTCGCGGGGGTGCTGTGGACCTTGCGCGAGGCCGGCCTCGTGACCGGTGGCCTGGACATGCACCTGGAGTCGTCGGTCCCGCTCGGCGCGGGCCTGTCCTCCTCGGCGTCGGTCGAGTGCGCCACCGCGATGGCGGCGCTCGGTGTCGCCGGCCGGCAGCTCGACGAGGAGCTGCAGCGGGCTGTCGTCGCCGCTGGGATCCGGGCCGAGACCGAGGTCGCCAACGCGCCGACCGGTGGGATGGACCAGTCGGTCGCGGTCTTCGCCGAGGCCGGTGGCGCGCTGCTGATCGACTTCGAGTCCGGCGAGCACCGCAGCGTCCCGCTGGCCCTCGGTGAGCGCACGATCCTGGTCACCGACACCCGGGTCAAGCACCAGCTGACCGACGGCGGCTACGCCTCCCGGCGCGCCCAGTGCGAGAAGGCCGCCGCCGACCTCGGGCTGCGCTCGCTGCGCGAGGCCACCCTTGAGCAGGTCGAGACCCTCGGCGACGACGTCGTACGCCGCCGCGCCCGCCACATCGTCACCGAGATCGCCCGGGTCGAGCCGACGGTGGCCGCCCTGGGCGCGGGCGAGTGGACCGCGATCGGTGAGCTCTTCGCCGCCTCCCACGCCTCGATGCGCGACGACTTCGAGATCTCGGTGCCCGAGCTCGACCTCGCCGTCGAGACCGCGGTCGGCGCCGGTGCCGACGGCGCCCGGATGACCGGCGGCGGCTTCGGCGGCTCGATCGTCTCGATCCTCCCCACCGCCGCCGTCGAGTCGGTGAGCTCGGCCATCGACAAGGCCTTCGCCGAGGCCGGCTACGGCGCCCCGGGGCACCTGATCGCCAGCCCGTCGGCGGGCGCGATGTTCACCGAGGCGATGTCCTGAGCCTGTCGAAGGGTAACTCGGTGAGCTGACACCGACTTCGTGGAGTTCCACGAGGTCAGTGGCCGCTGACCGAGTTACCTCGGTCAGCATCCCGCCCCACCCGCCGGCTCAGACCAGGCCCGCCTCGGCGAGCCTCCTGGTCGCGGTGGCGACGGCGGCGTCACGGGCGGCCCGCAACAGGTCGACGTGGGTCTCGGTGCGACCCGGGATCGGGTCGTCCGCGCCGGGTGCGAAGGTCAGCGTGTGCACGCCGGCGTAGCTGCCGGCCCGCATCTCCGCGACCGTGCTGCGGTAGCGGTCCGGCCGGCTGCGGTAGAGGTCGCCGAGCTCGGGGTTCACCCGGCGCAGGTAGCGCTCGATCACCCGGTCGGCCGGACCGTAGCTGGGCGCCGTCCCGAACGGGCGGGTCACCAGCACGATGGCGTGCGTCGCCCCGAGCGCCGCCGCCGAGGCGACCGGCACCGCTTCGATCAGCCCGCCGTCGAGCCAGCGGCGGCCGCGTACGGTCACCGGGAGGCCGCCGGCCAGGGGCAGCTGGCTGGAGGCGATCACCGAGTCGGCGAGGTCGGTGGCGTCGGCGAAGTCGGTGAGCGGGACGGCCTTCGCGGTGACCACGTCGGTGGCGACCGCCGCCAGCCGGGGTGCGCCGTCGCGCAGCGCCAGCGTCCACTCGAACAGCTCCGAGGACCGGGTGGTGATCCCCCGGGTGTCCACCATCGACTTGCGGCGCAGCATCCGCCCGGCGCCGATGTACTCGGGCGAGGCGAACACCGAGGCGTACGACTCGCTGAAGGCACCGATCGTCCCCGCCGCTACGGCGGTTGCGTTGGCCGCGCCGGCGGAGGTGCCGACCACCAGGTCGACCGCATCCACGAGGCCGTGGTCGGCGAGCACCGAGGCCATCGTCGCCGACAGCATCCCGCGCATGCCGCCGCCCTCGATCACGAGGGCGAGCGTCGCCCCGTCACTCTTGTTCCGACCGTTCCCGCCGAGGCGGGAACGCAGCAGCTCCACCACTCCCGATTGCATCGCGTCCACACCTGGATTGTGGTGCTACCGATGAGTAGGTCCCGGCATCGGGTCGCTCCGACACGCCGGGACAGGGGCGCACGTCACACGTTCGCGGCGAGCCAGGCTCCGAGGTCGCGGGCAGACCGGTCGACGACCTTGGCCCAGTCGAGGGCGGACTCGTCGGCGTTGTCCGAGACGTGCTTGACGACACGCGCCGGGACGCCGGCCTCTCGGGAGGCCCAGGCGACCGCGAAGGCCTCCATGTCGACCAGGTGCGCCCGCCGGGCGAGCTCGGCGCGTACGGCGGTGTCGGTGACGAACAGGTCACCGGTGGCGCAGACGATCTCCGACTCCCCGACCGTCAGCGCGTCCTCCACCGGGTGACCCAGCGCCCGGATGGCGGCGGAGGAGAAGTCGTGGTTGAGCACGGTCCCGACCTCGTAGATCCCGGTGTGGCCGTCGCGCAGCGCCCCGCAGGAGCCGATGTTGACGACCTGCCGGATGGTCTTGTCGGCCGCCAGCACACGCGAGACGGCCGAGGCGGACGCCACCTTCCCCATCCCGGTGATCACCACCTTGAGACCGGAAGGAACATAGGCCGCCTCGGCCCTGGTCGCCGACACCACGAGTACGCTCATGGCGCCGAAGGCTATCTGTCTACTTGAGCTCCGCCGACGAGAGCCCGAGAACGCGTCGCGCCACGATCAGCTGCTGGATCTGCTGGGTGCCCTCGAAGATGTCGAGGATCTTGGAGTCGCGGGCCCACTTCTCCAGCAGCTCACCCTCGGAGTAGCCGATGGTGCCGGCCAGCTCGACGCAGGACAGGGTCACGTCCGAGCCCATCCGGCCGGCCTTGGCCTTCGCCATGGAGGCTTCCTTCGAGTTGGGCTGACGGTTGTCGGCCATCCAGGCGGCCTGGAGCATGAGGAGGTACGCCCCCTCGTAGTCCGACTCGAGCTGGATGAACTTCGCCGCGGCCGCCGACTGCAGGTGGGCCGGGCGGTCGTAGTCGATCTCGACGCCGGCCTTCTCCAGCAGGTCGCGGGTGTAGTCGAGTGCCGCGCGGGCACAGCCGACCGCCATCGAGGCCACCAGCGGACGGGTGTTGTCGAAGGTGGCCATCGCGCCGGCGAAGCCCTCCTTGACGTTGATCTCGGGGCTCCCGAGGAGGTTCTCGGCAGGCACCCGGCAGTCGGTGAAGGTGATCGTGGCGGTGTCGGAGGCCTTGATCCCGAGCTTGTGCTCGAGACGCTCGACCTTCATCCCCGGCGTGCCCTTCTCGACCACGAACGACTTGATCGCCGCCTTGCCGAGCTCCTTGTCGAGCGTCGCCCACACCACGACCGCGTCGGAGCGGTCACCGGAGGTGACGAAGATCTTCTCGCCGTTGAGCACGTAGTGGTCACCGTCGAGAGTGGCGGTGGTCTTGATGTTCGCCGAGTCGGAGCCGGTGCCGGGCTCGGTGATCGCCATCGCGGCCCAGACGCCGTCGAAGCGCTCGTGCTGCTCGTCGTTGGCGACCGACGCGATGGCCGAGTTGCCCAGGCCCTGGCGCGGCATGGCGAGGGTGAGCCCGACGTCGCCCCAGCACATCTCCGAGACCGAGATGACCGAGGACATGTTGGCGCCGTTCTTGACCTTGCCGTCGTCGGGCTTGGAGTCGCGGCGTACGCCGGTGGCGCCCGCGCCCTCACCCTGCCCGGACTCGGCCAGGCCGTCGGCCATGGCGGCGAGCATGTCGAGCTCGGTCGGGTACTCGTGCTCGGCCTTGTCGTACTTGCGCGAGATCGGTCGCAGCATGTTCATCGCGACCTGGTGGATCTGCTCGCGCAGCGGCTTGAGCTTCTTGGGGTCCTCCAGATTGATGGCCATCAGACCAGCACCGTGCCTTCCATGATCCCGATCGCACGCAGGTCGCGGTACCACCGCTCCACCGGGTGCTCCTTGACGAAGCCGTGGCCGCCGAGCAGCTGGACGCCGTCGAGGCCGATCTGCATGCCCTTGTCGGCACACAGCTTGCGCGCGAGCGCGATCTCGCGGGTCGCGTCGATGCCCTGCGCCACCCGGCTGGCGGCCTTGTAGGTCACCAGGCGCATCGCCTGCAGCTCGATGGCGATGTTGGCGACCATGAACGCCACCGACTGGCGGTGGGCGATCGGCTCGCCGAAGGCCTCGCGCTCCTTGACGTAGGGCGTCACGTAGTCGAGGACGGCCTGGCCGACACCGATGGACAGCGCGCACCAGGCGAGGCGGGAGAGCCGCACGGCCTCGGTGTAGGTCGAGCCGTCGGTCTTACCGAGGACGGCGGTCGCGGGGACCTTCACGTCGGTCAGGGTCAGCTTGGTCAGCGAGGCGGCGCGTACGCCCATCGCGGGCTCGGACTCGATGCTCAGGCCCGGGGTCGAGGACTCGACGAGGAACAGCACCGGCTTGCCGTCGAGCGAGGCGCCGACCACGAAGAGCTCGGCCTCGGCACCGCGGGCGACGAGCGACTTGGCGCCGGTGATCGTGTAACCGTCGGCCGTCTTCGTGGCGGTCGTCGACGGCGAGAGCACGTCGAAGAGGACCTTGTCCTCGTTGAGTGCGAACGCGGCCGCGGGCACGTTGCCCTCGGTGAACGCGGGCAGGTAGGTCTGCTGCTGCTCGTCGGTGCCCCACAGGCCGAGCGCGGTCGCGACCGAGCCGGGGGCGAGCGCCGCGACGGCCAGACCGAGGTCGCCCTTGGCGAGGGCCTCGGCGACCAGGGTGCCGGCCACGGCGGAGCGGGTCTCGGAGATGCCACCGAGCTCCTCGGGGACACCCAGGATCGGCAGCCCGATCTCCAGGCTGGACTTGAGCAGCTCCTCTGGCGCGGCGCAGGCCTCGTCGGCCTCGGCCGCCGCGGGACGTACGACCTCGGCGGCGAACTCGGTGACGACGTCGACGAGCATCTGCTCGTCCTCGCTCGGGGTCAGGTCGAAGACGCCGTGGGGGATGGCGTTGGGCACGCGTACGCCCGGGGCGCCCTGCTTGCCCTTCTTCTTGAACGCGCGGCTGGTCGCCGCCATCGTCTTGAACCCACTGCGGGTCACCGTGAAGACGACCTGCTCGGTCTGCTTGCGGACACCGAGCCGGTCGAGCGCAGGACTCTGCGAGAGCTTGCGCAGACCGGCCACGGCGAATCCGATCGGATCACGCGACTCGCCGGACGGGACGCCGTTCGCGAGCCCGCCACGTAGGCCTTGGAGGATACTCATGGGTAGAACTGTAACTGGGAGTTACAACGCGGTCTACACTTAGCCGTGGTGATGGCGGTAACAAACCATCCAGCGCTTCTTTATAGGGTTGGCACATGGCCGACTCCTCGCTCGAATCCGCTGCCCCGCTCGCGCCGCACGGCGCCCTGCCCGAGGGTGGGAGGGTGCGGCCGATCACCCGCTGGGGCACCCCGGTCATGCACCGGCCGAAGAAGCAGGTCGAGGTCTTCGACGCCGCGCTCACCGAGCTGGCCGCCGACATGGTCGCGACGATGTACGCCGCCGAGGGTGTGGGCCTGGCCGCGGACCAGATCGGCGAGGACGTCGCCATCTTCGTCTTCGACTGCCCCGACGCCACCGGCCGGCGCACGGTCGGCGTCGTCTGCAACCCCGTGCTGACCCTGCCCGAGGGCGACGACCGTCACCTCGACGTCGACCTGGAGGGCTGCCTGTCGTTCCCCGGCGCCTTCGTCGACTGCGGCCGCCCCGACTGGGCCGCCGTCGACGGCCTCGGCCTCGACGGGCAGCCGGTCCACTTCGAGGGCAACGGCCTGCTCGCCCGCTGCCTCCAGCACGAGACCGACCACACCAACGGCACCGTCTTCGGCGACCGGATCTCCGCCAAGGCCCGCAAGAAGCTCACCAAGGAGCACGACCGCGTGGCCCAGGACTACCCGGCCGACTGGCCCGCCGGCGAGCAGGTCGACTGAGCCGACCTCCGGCTAGGACATCCGGTCCACGACGTACTCGGCGATGGCGAGGCTGGACGTCGCGGCCGGGCTCGGCGCGTTGCGCACGGACGTGATGCCGTCGGAGTGGTGGATGACGAAGTCGTCGACGAGCGAGCCGTCGCGCTCGACGGCCTGGGCCCGCAGCCCCAGGCCCGCGCGCTCGACGTCGGCGGCGCCGATCTCGGGCACATAGCGCTGGGCCTCACGCATGTAGGCCCGTTTCGACAGTACGCCGCGAAGCTCTGTGAACCCGGTGCGCCAGTGCTCGGCGGCGAACCGCCAGAACCCGGGCCACGCCAGCGTGTCGACGAGGTCGCGCGGTGTCAGCGACGTCCGGCCGTAGCGCCGGCGGCTGAGCGCCAGGAAGGCGTTGGGCCCGACCTCGAGGCCGCCACCCACCCGGCGGGTGAAGTGCACGCCGAGGAACGGGTAGCGCGGGTCGGGGACGGGATAGACCATGCCGCGGACGAGATCCTGCTTCGCCTTGCTGACCTGCATGTACTCACCGCGGAACGGGATGATCCGGGGCGCCTTCGGCCCGCCGGTCAGCTCGCCGAGCCGGTCGGACTCCAGGCCGCCGCAGACGACCAGGTGGTCGATCCGGGTCCGGCCGGTGGGAGTCGCCACCTCGATGCCGCCGGGGACGCGGTGGATGCCGGTGACCTCCTCGCCGAGGCGTACCTCTCCCCCGGCCTCGGTGATGCTGCGGCCGAGCGCCTCAGTCACGGCGACGTAGTCGGTGATCGCGGTCCGGGGCGAGTGCAGCGCGGCCAGCCCCACGGCGTACGGCTCGATCTCCTTCATCTTCTCGGGGCCGACCCGTCTCAGGCCCGGCACGCCGTTCTCGGTGGCCGTCCTCTCCAGCGCGTCGAAGCGGCCCATCTCGGACTCCGCCACCGCGACGACCAGCTTGCCGCACTCCTCGAGCGGGATCCGGTGCTCGGCCGCGAACTCCTTGAGCAGGTCGCGGCCGCGGGTGCAGAGCCGGGCCTTGAGGCTGCCGGGCCGGTAGTAGATGCCGGCGTGGACGACCCCGGAGTTGTGGCCGGTCTGATGGACGCCGAGCGTGCTCTCCTTCTCGAGGACGATCACCGTCTCGGCAGGGCGGCGGCGCAGGATCTCCCGCGCCACCGCCAGCCCGACGATCCCACCGCCGACGACCCCGGTCGTGGTCAACGCGCCTCAGCCCCCGAGAGCAGCTCGCGGACCTGCATGGTGGCTCGGCATGCCGCGGCGCACTTCCCGGCCCACATCAGCGCATCCTCGAGGGTGTCCACGTCGACGATGATGAAGCCGCCGAGGTGCTCCTTGCTCTCCGGGTAGGGACCGTCGGTGACCACGCCGGCCTCGTCGACCGTCCAGGCGTCCTCGAGACCGCCCTTGATCCCACCGCCGAAGACGAACACGCCGGCCGCCACGGCCTCGCGCGTCATCTCGGAGGACGCTTCGGCGATGTCGGCCACGTCCTCGTCGCGGTGGTCGACCGCCTCGTCGCGGAACGAGATCAGATACTTGGTCATCGGCAACCTCCTGTCTTCGGGCAGCGCTCGTCGCCACCCTCACTCGCTCCACGAACGGGTCCAGCCGCTTTCGACAGCTCCCCGGGAAGAACTACCCGGGAAGAACGTACGCCGCGGCTGCCGTCATCGCCCCCAGAACCCGGCGAACTCCTCGGCGAGGGACAGACCCTGGCGATGCCCCGCCCGAGCCGCGGGCGGCCGGGTCGCCGGGTTCATCATGTTGTCGCCGAACGCCTCGCGCGAGCCGGCGTCGGGGAGGATCGTCTCCACCCTGCTGCCGCTCGCGCGCAGCTCGTCGACCTGCGCGGAGAGATCGCTGCGCCAGCCGGCCGGATGCCGGGTCCGGCCGCCCAGCGGCGAGAGCACGAGGACCCGCCCGTGCCCCACCGCCAGGTCGGCGTTCTCGCTCGAGCGCCGGTAGCCACCGTCGATGTAGCGGCGGCCGCCGATCGCGTACGCCGGGCCGCCCGCGCAGCTGGCGGCGACCGCGTCGACCAGGTCGACGCCGCTGTCGCGGTCGAGCTCGACGGGCTCACCGGTGTCGGCGTCCACCACGGTGAGGAGGGTCCTGCCCGCCGGCCAGTGCGGGCTCGGCAGCCGGGCCGCGACGGTCTCTCGCCAGCGATCCCGCCCGGCCGCGCCCGCGGCCTCGGCGATCTCGATCGCGTCCGCGCCGATCCGGCGGCGCATGTCGGGCAGGTCGGCCGATGCCGCGATGATGGCGTCGGTCCGCTCGAGGTGGGCCCAGGAGATGGGGCCGCGGTGTCCTGGCCCGGCCTGGGGAGTCGGCGCCGAGAGGATGGCGGCCAGCAGGTCGGCGGGGCTCGCCCCGCCGAGCTGGGCCGCGGCGGTCGCGCCGGCGGAGGTGCCGATGACCAGATCGGCCCCGGTCACGTCCAAGCCGCCGTCGAGCAGTCCGGCGAGGACGCCGATCAGCCAGGCGTTGCCTGCCGATCCGCCGCCGCTGAGGACCAGCGCGCGCTTGTCGGCGAAGGCCGGTTGCGAAGGAGAAGTCGTGTTCATGGGAGTCGCCTTTCGAAGCGTTTCCGCAGGCGCTCCCGGTGGCCGGCCCGGATCTGGGCTCAGCCGCGCGATCGTGGGCGGCGGGGAGCACCCGCTGTGGATGTTGCGTACACGGGTCTCACCTCCTGCCGTCGGATCACGATCGCGACGAAGCTAGCACGGAGACACGACGTGGCTCACCTCGAATTAGCACCACGGTCGGCATGTCGCGGCCTTACGGTGAGTCCGTGACGAAGACCTGGTCGATCCTGCGCCTGGCGATGGCGGCGCTCATCCTCGCGGCCGTCCTGGCCGAGTTCCGCAACGCGCTGCGCACGGTGCCCGCCGACGGCTCCAGCACGGGGACGGTCCTGGTGAACTTCTTCAGCTACTTCACGATCGAGTCCAACCTCTTCGCGGTCGCCGGGCTCGTCGCCGGCGCGGCCTGGGCACTGACCCGTTCCGGTCAGGAGCCGGTGTGGGTTGCCGTGCTGCTCGCCGCGGCCACGACGTTCATGACCATCACCGGTCTCGTCTACAACCTGCTGCTGCGCGGGATCGCGCTCGCCGCGACCCCGTGGGCCAACGAGGTGCTGCACCTCATCGGCCCGATCTTCCTCGTCGCCGACCTGCTCTTCGCTCCCCCGCGCCGCCGGCTGCCGTGGCGCACGATCGCGGTCGTCATCTCCTGGCCGATCGTGTGGGTGGTCTACACGCTGCTGCGCGGCGAGTTCGTGGTCTCGCCGCTCACCGGCGAGGGCTGGTGGTACCCCTACCCGTTCCTCAACCCGCACGTCCAGGACGGCTATCTCGTCGTCGCGCTCTACGTCGCCGGCATCGCCGCGGCCTTCACCCTGGTCGCCTGGGGTGTGGTCAGCGTCGGGCACCGGCGCGACGTCGCCCCGGTCGAGCCTTCCGCCACCGAGGCGACGCCCTAGCGGTTGCGGATCATCCAGCGCTCGGGCGCGGGCAGCGGCTCCCAGCCGTACTTCGAGTAGAGCTCGTGGGCGTCCTCGGTGGCGAGCAGGGTGCGGCGGATCCGGTAGGGCTCGAGGTCGGCGACGATCCCCTCGATCAGGCGCTTGCCGATGCCCTGGCCGCGCACGCCCGGGTCGACGATCACGTCGCACAGCCAGGCGAAGTCGGCGAAGTCGCTGACCACGCGGGCGAAGGCGACCTGGTTGCCGGCCGCGTCGTAGACGCCGTAGCAGCGCGACCCCTTGTTGGCCGCGTCCTGCACCTCGCGGGTCCGCTCGCTCGCCCAGTAGGACTGGGAGAGCATCCGGTGCACCCAGTCGGGGTCGATCCGGCTCTGGTCGGCGGAGAAGGAGTACGCCACGGGCTCCTGGATCGCGGGCGGCTCCGCGGTCAGCAGGCCGAGCAGGTCGTCCGGCTCCTCCGGCTCGGGTCGCGCGACCTGCGGAGCGATCGCAGGCGCCTCGACGGCACCCGCGAAGCCCGGGCCCGGGTCCGGCGCACTCCCCGCCTGATAGGCCAGTGCGGCGCCGTTGGCGAGCCGGTCGGCGGCCTCGTTGAGCGGGTGTCCGGAGTGGCCCTTGATCCACTCGAAACGTACGTTGCGGCCCTGCATCGCCGCGTCGAGCTCCTTCATGATCTCGACGTTGAGGACGGGCTTGCCGTCGGCCTTCTTCCAGCCCTTGCGCTTCCAGCCCGCCATCCACTTGGTGACCGAGTTGATGACGTACTTGGAGTCGCAGTAGATGAGCAGCGGCTCGCCGGTGTGGGCCGTCTGCTGCAGCAGGTCGAGGACGGCGGTCAGCTCGCCCTGGTTGTTGGTGCCGTGGGGCCATCCGCCGCACGCCCAGGTGGACTCGTCCACGTACCAACCCCACCCCGCGGGACCCGGGTTTCCGAGCGCCGAACCGTCAGCAGCAGCCACAATCGTCACGCGCCCATCCTGCCAGTCGCGTGCCGGCTGCTCCCGACAGGTCAGGGGTTGACGCGCGGGCCGGACGCGGTGGATCCGCGAACGACCAGCTCGGGGTGGAAGACGAACTCCGAGTGCGGTGCGCCGGTGCCGGCGATCTCGTCGAGGATGGCGCGCACCGCGGCCTGGCCCATCGCCGGGACGGGCTTGCGGACCGTGGTCAGCGGCGGGTCGGTGAAGGCGATGAGCTGGGAGTCGTCGTAGCCCACGATGGAGATGTCCTCGGGGACCTGCAGGCCGCGCGAGCGGGCGGCGCGGATGGCGCCCAGCGCCATCATGTCGCTGGCGCAGACGATCGCGGTGAAGCCCTCGTCGAGGAGCGCGGAGGCCGCGGCCTGGCCGCCCTCGAGGGTGAACAGCGAGTCGCGGATGTGGCTCTTCTCGACCTCCTCGGCGCTGAGGCCGAAGCGGTCGGCCATCGTCGCCACGAAACCCTCGATCTTGCGCTGGACCGGGACGAACCGGCGGGGGCCGACGGCCAGGCCGATCTTGGTGTGACCGAGGGTGGCGAGGTGGGTGACCGCCAGCTGCATCGCCTCGCGGTCGTCGGGTGAGATGAACGGCGCCTTGATGTCGGGGCTGAACCCGTCGAGCAGCACGAAGGGAACGCCCTGGGCGCGGAGCTTCTCGTAGCGGGTCATGTCCGCGGTGGTGTCCGCGTGCAGACCGGAGACGAAGATGATCCCGGTGACGCCGCGGTCGACCAGCATCTCGGTGAGCTCGTCCTCGGTCGAGCCGCCGGGGGTCTGGGTCGCCAGCACCGGGGTGTAGCCCTGCCGGGTCAGCCCCTGCGCGATGACCTGCGCGAGCGCCGGGAAGATCGGGTTGTCGAGCTCGGGAGTGATCAGCCCGACCAGCCCCTCGCTGCGCTGGCGCAGCTTCACCGGGCGCTCGTAGCCGTGGACGTCGATCGCCGCCAGCACCGCCTCGCGCGTCGCCGCCGCGACACCCGGCTTACCGTTGAGGACGCGACTGACCGTCGCCTCACTGACGCCCGCATGGGCCGCGATGTCAGCAAGGCGGGCGGAGGCTGGTGTTATGGGCACGGTCACATCATGCCCCCTCACCACATGGCCTGCAAGAAGTTTCAGCAAGTTTGCAACTTTTGCTGAAAGGCTCTTACATTCTCCTCGACGCGGGGTTACCTTCGTCACACCACCGGGCGGATTCCTCGCCCGGCCCCATATCGAAGGAGAACTCATGCGACGTGGCATCGTGGCCACCGCAGTGGCGGCATCGCTCGTCCTCGCGGCAACGGCATGTGGCGGTAGCAGCGGCGACAGCAGCGACGGCCCGGTCACCATCACCTGGTGGGACACCTCGAACGCGACCAACGAGGCCCCGACCTACAAGGCCCTCGTCAAGGACTTCGAGAAGGCCAACCCGGACATCAAGGTCAAGTACGTCAACGTGCCGTTCGACCAGGCGCAGAACAAGTTCGACACCGCGGCCGGTGCCAGCGGCGCCCCCGACATCCTCCGTGCCGAGGTCGGCTGGACCCCCGCGTTCGCGCAGAAGGGCTTCCTCGCTCCCCTCGACGACACCGAGGCGCTCGAGGAGAAGGACGCCTTCCAGCCCAACCTGATCAAGCAGGCCGAGTTCGACGGCAAGACCTACGGCGTGCCGTTCGTCACCGACACCCTCGCGCTGGTCTACAACAAGGCGCTCTTCGAGAAGGCCGGCATCACCGAGGCGCCCGCCACCTGGGACGACCTCAAGAAGGACGCCGCGACGATCAAGGCCAAGACCGGAGTCGACGGCTACTGGGGCTCGACCTCGGCCTACTACGCCACCCCGTTCCTCTACGGCGAGGGCACCAACATGGTCGACGCCGAGGCCAAGAAGATCACCATCACCTCCCCGGAGGCCAAGAAGGGCCTGACCACCTGGCAGGGTCTCTTCAACGGCGCGGGCCTGCACAAGGCGGACACCACCGCCGACGCGTACGCCCACATCCAGGACGCCTTCGTCAACGGCAAGGTCGCCGCGATCATCCAGGGCCCCTGGGAGATCACGAACTTCTACAAGGGCTCGGCGTTCCAGGACAAGAACAACCTCGGCATCGCGACCGTCCCGGCCGGCTCGACCGGCAAGGCCGGCGCCCCGACCGGTGGTCACAACCTGTCGATCTACGCCGGCTCGGACGAGGCGCACCAGGAGGCCTCGGCGAAGTTCGTGAAGTTCATGACCTCGGCCGACACCCAGGCCCAGATCGCGCTGAAGAACTCCACGCTCCCGACCCGCGACGACGCCTACACCGACGAGGTCAAGGCCGACCCGGGCATCGCCGGGTTCCAGACCGTGCTCCCGGCCGCCCAGCCGCGACCGGAGCTGCCGGAGTACTCCTCGCTGTGGGGTCCGATGGACCAGGAGCTCCCGAAGATCGCCTCCGGCGCCGAGACCCTCGACAAGGGCCTGGCCACGCTGGACACGGCCTTCGCCGACCTGCTGCCCGACTTCTCCAAGTGACCCAGTTCCGACTGAGCCAGGAAGATCAAGTCATCTCATGACTCTGACAGCACCAGCGCCCGCCGCCGAGACCCCGCGGTCTCGGCGGCGGGCGCCCCGCCCCGTCCAGCGCGTGCGAGACTCCTACCGCCGCTACTGGTACGCCTACGCGATGGTCGCGCCCGTCGTGATCGTCCTCGGCGTCCTGGTCGGCTACCCGCTCGCGCGCGGCTTCTACCTGACCCTGACCGACGCCAACAGCCTCAACTCGGCACGCACCATCGGCGTCAACACGATCGACGCGACGTACAAGTTCATCGGTCTGGACAACTACGCCGAGATCCTGTGGGGCCCGGCGGCCTACGACCGCTTCTGGTCCCATTTCGTCTGGACCATCGTCTGGACCGTCACCTGTGTCGTGCTGCACTACGTGATCGGCCTCGGGCTGGCGATGCTCCTCAACCAGCGGCTGCGCGGGCGCGTGGCGTACCGGCTGCTGCTGATCCTGCCCTGGGCGGTGCCGACCTTCGTCACCGTCTTCGCCTGGCGGATCATGCTGGCCGATGCTGGCGTCATCAACTCGATGATCGGCGCGATCGGCCTGGCCGAGCCGAGCTGGCTCGAGGACCCGACCTGGCAGCGTACGGCCGCGATCCTGGTCAACACCTGGTGCGGCGTGCCGTTCATGATGCTCTCCCTGCTCGGCGGGCTGCAGTCGATCGACGAGAACCTCTACGAGGCCGCCGAGATCGACGGCGCCAGCGCCTGGCAGCGGTTCCGGCACGTCACCCTGCCGGGGCTGTCCTCGGTGAGCTCGACCGTCGTGCTGCTCGGGGTGATCTGGACCTTCAACCAGTTCGCGATCATCTTCCTGCTCTTCGGCAACACCGCGCCGGACGCGCAGATCCTGGTCACCTGGGCCTACCGACTCGGCTTCGGGCAGCAGCCTCGCGACTTCGCTATGTCCGCGGCGTACGGCGTCCTGCTGCTCGCGATCCTGATCGTCTTCACGTCCTTCTACTACCGGTGGTTGAAACGCAATGACCAGCTCGCCTAGCACCCACGTGCCCAGCAGCGCGCCCAAGAAACGGCAGAGCCGACGCGGCGACCTCGGCCCGGTCGGCCAGGTGGGCACGCACGTCACGCTCGCGGTGGCGTCGCTGATCGCGCTGTTCCCGATCGTCTGGCTCGTCTACCTGTCCCTGGGACCCGACAAGGACGACTACCTCCACCCCGGCGGGATCTTCGCGAAGGCGACGCTGGACAACTACTCGTTCGTGCTGACCAACACCGCCTTCTTCAACTGGCTGTGGTCGACGCTGGTGGTCGCCGGAGGCACGACCCTGTTCGGCGTGATGTCGGCGGCGACGACCGGCTACGCGGTCTCCCGGATGCGGTTCCCGGGCCACCGGCCGCTGATGTGGGTCCTGCTGCTGACGCAGGCGTTCCCGATCGCGGTGCTGATCGTGCCGATGTACGAGATCTTCTCGCAGCTGCGTCTGGTCGACTCGCACCTCGGTCTGATCCTTGTCAACTGCACCACGATCGTCCCCTACTGCTCCTGGCTGCTGAAGGGCTACTTCGACACCATCCCGGTCGAGCTCGACGAGGCCGGGATGATCGACGGGCTCACCCCCTTCGGTACGTTCTGGCGGCTCATCCTGCCGCTGGCCCGTCCGGGCCTCGCGGTCGCCGCGTTCTACGCCTTCATCACCGCCTTCGCCGAGGTCGCGTTCGCCTCGACGTTCCTGCTCGACGACTCGAAGTACACCTTCGCGGTCGGCCTGCAGAGCTTCATCAGCGAGCACGACGCGCAGTGGAACCTGATGGCCGCCACCGCCGTCCTCATCGCCATCCCGGTCACCGTCTTCTTCTATCTCGTCCAACGACACGTCGTCACCGGTCTGACCGCCGGCGGCGTCAAGGGCTGAAAGGTTCTTCTCTCATGAGTACCGAATGGTGGCGCGACGCCGTCATCTACCAGGTCTACCCGCGCAGCTTCGCCGACAGCGACGGCGACGGCACCGGTGACCTTCCCGGGATCCGGTCCCGGCTCCCCTACCTCCGGTCGCTGGGCGTGGATGCGGTCTGGCTGAGCCCGTTCTACGCCTCGCCGCAGGCCGACGGGGGCTACGACGTCTCCGACTACCGTGCGGTCGACCCCCGGTACGGGACGCTGGACGACGCTCGCGCGCTGATCTCTGCTGCCCATGAGCTGGGGCTCAAGATCATCGCCGACATCGTCCCCAACCACTCCTCCGACCAGCACGAGTGGTTCCAGCAGGCGCTGGCCGACGGGCCCGGCTCGCCGATGCGGTCGCGCTACCACTTCCTGCCCGGACGCGGGCCGGACGGCTCGGAGCCACCGAATGACTGGGACTCGATCTTCGGCGGTCCCGCCTGGACCCGCGTGGCGGACGGCGAGTGGTACCTCCACCTCTTCGCGCCCGAGCAGCCCGACTTCAACTGGAACTCCCCCGAGGTCGCCGCGGAGTTCCTCGACATCCTGCGGTTCTGGCTCGATCTCGGCATCGACGGCTTCCGTATCGACGTCGCCCACGGCCTGGTCAAGGCCGAGGGCCTGCCGTCCATCGGCCACACGGACCAGCTCCACCTGCTCGGCAACGACGTGATGCCGTTCTTCGATCAGGACGGGGTCCACGAGATCTACCGCACCTGGCGGCGGGTGCTGTCGGACTACCCGGGCCGGATCTTCGTCGCCGAGGCGTGGACGCCGACGGTGGCCCGGTCGGCCAACTACGTACGCCCCGACGAGCTGCACCAGGCGTTCAACTTCGAGTACCTCGACACCGCCTGGGACGCCGCGGCGCTGCGCAAGGTCATCGACAGCTCCCTGGACGCGATGCGTCCGGTCGGTGCTCCGGCGACCTGGGTGCTGTCCAACCACGACGTCACCCGGCACGCCACCCGGTTCGCAAACCCTCCGGGGTCAGGCACCCAGATCCGTACGCCTGGTGACCGCCCTCTGGGGCTCCGGCGAGCTCGCGCGGCGACGCTGCTCATGCTGGCGCTCCCGGGGTCGGCGTACGTCTACCAGGGCGAGGAGCTCGGCCTCCCCGACGTCACGGACCTGCCCGACGAGGTCCGCCAGGACCCGTCCTTCCACCGCGCCAACGGCCAGGACGGCTTCCGCGACGGCTGCCGCGTGCCGCTGCCGTGGACCCGGACGGGTTCGTCCTACGGCTTCGGCGACGGCGGCTCCTGGCTGCCCCAGCCCGACTCGTGGGGCGAGCTGAGCGTCGAGGCGCAGACCGGTGTCGAGGGCTCCACCCTCGAGCTCTACCGCTCGGCGCTGAAGATCCGTCGCGAGGTCTCCGGCCTCGGCGCCGGCGACGCGGTCACCTGGCACGACGAGGCCCCCGCCGGGGTCCTCTGGTTCGAGCGCTCTGGTTTCGTGTGCACCGTCAACACCACCAAGGAGCCGGTACGCATCGCCGCCCCCGGCGACGTACTCCTCTCCTCCTCGGGCCCCGTGCCCGTCACCGACGGCTCCGCCGACCTCCCCGGCGACACGACCGTCTGGTGGCAGATCTAGCCGAGAAGTCACCCCCGTCGGCCGAGTTGGCACTGCCGTGCCGGCTCGGCCGACGTACGTGACGGCTCGGCCGACGCGGCTGACGCCTCGGCTGGCTAGCGGCGGGCGGTGACGTAGCAGGCGACGGCGGTGGCCGCGGCGACGTTGAGGGAGTCGATGCCGGCGGACATCGGGATGATGGCGCGGCGGTCGGCGGCCTGCTGCCAGCGCGGGGAGAGGCCGTGGCCCTCGGAGCCGAGGACGAGGGCGACCTTGTCGACACCCTCGACGGCCTTCTCGATGTCGACGGCGTCGTCGGCCAGGGTCAGGGCGACGGTGGTGAAGCCGGCGGCGGAGAGGGACGGGAGTGCTTCGTACCAGTCCGGCAGGCGGGTCCACGGCAGCGCGAAGACCGCGCCCATCGCGACCTTGATGGAGCGCCGGTAGAGCGGGTCGGCGCAGCGCGGCGCCAGCAGCACCGCATCGAACCCGAGCGCCGCCCCCGACCGGAAGATCGCACCCACGTTGGTGTGGTCGACGATGTCCTCCAGCACCAGGACCGAGCGGGCACCCTCGAGCACCGACTCCACCGACGGCAGCGGCCGCCGCTTCAAGGACGCCAGCGCACCACGGTGCACATGGAACCCGGTCACCTCCTCGGCCGCCTTCTCGCTCATCACGTAGCACGGCGCATCGGTCGAGTCGAGCACGTCGGCGAGCCCGTCGAGCCACTTCGGCGCCATCAGGAACGAGCGCGGCTCGAAGCCGCCGGTCACGGCGCGGCGTACGACCTTCTCGCCTTCCGCCAGGAACAGCCCCTCGGAGGATTCGATGGACTTGCGCAGCTCGACATCACGCAGGTCGCGGTAGTCCGCAAGACGAGGGTCGTCGGGGTCGGAGATCTCGATGAGCTCAGCCATGGTCAGGCGACCTGCACCGAGTCCTTCATGTCCCCCGAAACTTCCTCAGGGAAAGAGAGGACCAGGTGCCGGCCCAGGGCGGTCGCGACGCGTGCCAGCGTGTCGATCCGGTTGCGCGCTCCGCCGCCTTCCTCGAGTCGGGAGATGACCGACTGAGTCGTGCCCATCCGAGTGGCCAGCTCACGCTGGCTCAGCCCTGCCGCCGTACGCAGGTCGTAGATCAGCTGCCCGAGTGCAAGATCCTGCTCGACGCTCGCCCTGGCCTCGTCGGACGGCGCGGGACGCTCGGCCCTGACGTCGGACCAGCGGGAGTAGTTCGCCATGGTTGCTCTCCTAGGGATAGCGCCGCGCGCATTCGGCGGCCGCCTTGCGGGCTCTGGCCACCTCACCGCGCTCGTTGTCTCGTTGCTTGTGGAAAGTCGTCAGAAGGATGATTCGAGCATCGCTGGTGAATCTGTAGGTGATCCTCCGGGCAGTCGACCCGAGAGTGAAGCGAAGCTCGAACAGGCCGTCCCCCAAACCCCGCGAGAGAGGCATTCGTGCGCGGGGCCCCAGATCGGCCAACCGATCCACGATCACCGCGACCCGGACCCACTCCGCGTCGCTCAGAGCATCCAGCCACCTCACGACCTCGTCATGAAGCTCGACTTCCATGCTCATGATCGCACCCACGCGATGATCGCACAAGTGCGATCATCGCGGAGCGGGCAGCCGCCATGGTTCGCTGCAGATCTCATGCAGTGACTGTACGATCCAACTCATGGCAACGAGTCGACGCCGCGCCGACCAGAGGTCTAGAAGGAGTCGGGGTGGGCGACGCGGACGACCTCGCCGACGACGATGATCGCCGGGGGCTGGACGTTCTCGTCGGCGAGGGTCTTCTCGAGGGTCTCGAGGGTCGCCAGGACCGTACGCTGTGTCGGCATCGTGCCGTCGCAGATGACCGCGACGGGGGTCGAGGCGGCACGTCCACCGTCCATCAGGGCGGTCGCGATCGCCGGGGCATTCTGGACGGCCATGAGGAGGACCAGGGTGCCACCGAGCTGGGCGACGGCGGGCCAGTTGGTCAGCGAGGTGGGGTCGGCCGGCGGGACGTGGCCGGAGATGACGGTGAACTCGTGGGCGACGCCGCGGTGGGTCACCGGGATGCCGGCGACGCCGGGGACGGTCACCGGCGAGGTCAGGCCGGGGATGACGTGGACCGGCACGCCGGCCTCACGGCAGGCGAGCACCTCCTCGAAGCCACGGCCGAAGATGAAGTTGTCGCCGCCCTTGAAGCGCGCGACCGCCTTCCCCTCTTTGGCCGCCTCGACGATGATCCGGTTGATCTCCTCCTGCTGGGCCGAGCGGCCGCGAGGAAGCTTGGCGACGTCGACCAGCTCGACGTCGCCCGGCAGCTCGGAGAGCAGCTCGCGCGGCGCCAGCCGGTCGGCGACGACGATGTCGGCCTCCATCAGGGCCTTGCGGCCGGCGACGGAGATCAGCCCCGGGTCACCCGGACCGCCACCGATCAGGGTCACCCCGGGCACCCGCTGGCGCTCGTGCGGAGCGATGAGGTCACCGGAGCGCAGGCCGTCGAGGATCCGGTCGCGCACACCCGCGGAGCGCCGCGGGTCGCGGTTGGCGAGCACGGCGACGGTCAGGTCGCCGTCCTGCCCAGTCGCCGGGGTCCAGGCGGTGGCGCGCGTGCCGTCGTCGGAGCGTACGCAGAAGATCCGTCGCTCCTCGGCGGCGGCCGAGACCTCCTCGTTGACGTCGGCGTTCTGGGTCGCGGCGATGACGTACCAGGCCCCGTCGAGCACGTCGGCGGTGAAACGCTCCGAGCGCCAGGTGATCTCGCCCGAGCCGAGCAGGCCCTCCAGGGCGGGCGTCAGCGAGGGCGAGACGATCTCGACCAGCGCACCCGCGGCGATCAGCGCCGGCACGCGCCGCTGCGCCACCCGGCCACCACCCACGACGACCACCCTCCGCCCCTCCAGGATGAGGCCGGCGGGATAGGGAACGGCATGCTCAGAACTCATGGGTACATCCTCGCCCAACACCCGGCCGTGTCCTGACAACGGGTCGATTCGCGGACTGGGTTCGTGAGCTACGTTGGTGGCCATGGCACTCGACCGCCCGGTGAAACCGGACCCCTACTCGCTCATGCCCGCCCTTCCCTCCTTCACGCTGACCAGCCAGGACGTGACCGACGGCCAGCCGCTGAAGCAGGACCAGGTCTACGACGGCGGCAACACCTCCCCGCAGCTCAGCTGGAGCGGCGCACCGGAGGGGACGAAGTCCTACGTCGTCACCTGCTTCGACCCCGACGCGCCCACGCCCAGCGGCTTCTGGCACTGGGCCCTGGTCGACGTCCCCGCCGACGTCACCGAGCTGCCCGCCGGCGCCGGTGCCGGCGACGCCGAGCTCCCGGGCAAGGCGTTCCACGTCGCCACCGACTACGGCACCAAGGAGTTCGGCGGTGCCGCTCCCCCGGCCGGCGACCAGGTCCACCGCTACTACTTCGTGGTCCACGCCGTCGGCGAGGAGACCCTCGGCGTGAACGACGAGGTCACCCCGGCCGTCGTCTCCTTCAACCTGGCCTTCAAGGCCCTGGCCCGCGCCGTCCTGGTGGGCACCTACCAGCACTGAGCTCCGGCGGTGGGAGCCCCAGGGCTCCCACCGTCAGCCCGAGGCGAGGTGGGTCAGCAGCGTCGGCGTACGACGATGCTCGACCTCGCCGGAGAGACCGAGCGCGAGGAAGATCTCGCTCAGACACCGCTCGAACTGTCGCCTGCCGCTGAAGAGCTTGCTGATGATCGCGCGGTCGGGGAATCCCGCCTGGATCAGGCCCAGCACCTCGCTCTGCCGCATCGACAGCCGTGCCATCGCCTCGCCGTCGGCGTCCGGCGATGCCTCGACCATCCGGGAGATGACCTCGGGGTCGACCACGACCTCACCCGACGACACCCGGCCGATGACGTCGAGGAAGTGCGGGATGGTGCGTACGCGTGACTTGCGCAGGTAGCCGAGGCCGCCGGTGCCGGAACTGGCGAAGACCGGGGCGGCGTAGGCCGTGTCGAGCGAGTCCGCGAGCACGAGGATGCCCATCTCCGGCACCTTCTCGTGCAGCCGGACCGCGGCACCGATGCCCTCGTCGGCCGTTCTCCCGCTCAGCCGGGCGTCGGTGACGACCAGCGTCGGCAGGGTGTCGGTCGCGACCTGGACGAGCGCCTCGGCGTCGCCGGCGTCGGCCACCACCTGGTAACCACCACGCGCGAGCAGGGTCGTGAGTCCAGCACGAAGGAGCGGCGACTCGTCGGCAACGACGACGCTCGGCTCATAGCTGGGCACAACGGCTCCGCTCGGTGTTGGGGGTAGCGGTCGATACGCATTCTGTCGCACTCCACCGCAAACCCCCGGTATCTCGCGTCCGTGTTCGCGTCGCCAGCCGAGGCGGACAGCCCGGGATCAGAACTCCGGCGGCCCTTCGGAGGCTCGCTTGAGCAGCGTCTCGAAGGAGGTCGGGTTGGCGAACTCGTCCTCCACCAGCGTCCGGTGCGGCGCCGGGGCGGCGGTCGCACCGCCGCCCACGGCCAGCAGCGCGGCCAGCTCCGCGGCCGCCCGGTCGACCCGCTTGGGGAGCTCCGGGCCACCGGCGAAGTCGTCGGTGGCGGCGAAGACCCCGGTCGGGACGACCACGGCGTGCAGGTAGGCGAAGAGCGGGCGCAGCGCGTGCTCGAGCACCAGCGAGTGCCGGGCGGTGCCGGCCGTCGCGGCGATCAGGACCGGCTTGGCGTCGAGGACACCCTGCTCGAGGACGTCGAAGAACGTCTTGAACAGGCCCGAGTAGGACGCGGAGAACACCGGCGTCACCGCGATGACGCCGTCGGCACGGCGCACGTGGTCGATGGCCGTCTGCAGCGCCGGCTTGGCGAAGCCGGTGAGCAGGTTGTCGGTCAGCTCGTGCGCCAGGCCGCGCAGCTCGATGTGCTCGACCTCGACCTCGGCGCCCCGGGCCTGGACGGCCCGGGTCGTCGCCTCGCCGAGCATGTCGGCGAGCAGCTTGGTCGAGGACGGGACCGAGAGCCCCGCCGAGACGACGACGATCCGGGTCACAGCTCCCCCTCGAGCACCTTGGCGACCTCCGGGTCGTGCAGGTCGCGGTCGGACGAGCCGGTGGCGGAGTCGCCCTCGGCGTAGACGGTCGAGTCCTTGGCGCCGCCGGCCTTCTCCACCAGGGAGGCGTGGGTCGGGGCGTCCGGGACACCGGGCTTGCGCAGCTTCTCGAACTCCGCGCGCAGGGTCGGGAGGATCTCGCCGTAGAGGTCGAGCTGCTCCAGCACCGTCTTCAGCGGGAGCCCCGCGTGGTCGAGCAGGAAGAGCTGGCGCTGGTAGTCACCGACGTACTCACGGAACGAGAGGGTCCGCTCGATGACCTGCTGCGGCGAGCCGACGGTCAGCGGCGTGGCCTCGCTGAAGTCCTCCAGCGAGGGGCCGTGGCCGTAGACCGGGGCGTTGTCGAAGTAGGGCCGGAACTCGTTGATCGCGTCCTGGGAGTTGGGCCGCATGAAGAACTGCCCGCCCAGCCCGACGATCGCCTGGTCGGCGGTGCCGTGGCCATAGTGCTCGAAACGCTGCCGGTAGAGCTGCACCATCTGCTTGGTGTGCGAGGCCGGCCAGAAGATGTGGTTGTGGAAGAAGCCGTCGCCATAGTACGCAGCTTGCTCGGCGATCTCAGGCGAGCGGATCGAGCCGTGCCAGACGAACGGCGCGACACCGTCCAACGGCCGCGGCGTCGAGGTGTAGCCCTGCAGCGGCGTACGGAACCGGCCGGACCAGTCGACGACGTCCTCGCTCCACAGCCGGCGGAGCAGGGCGTAGTTCTCGATCGCCAGGTTGATGCCCTGGCGGATGTCCTTGCCGAACCAGGGGTAGACCGGGCCGGTGTTGCCGCGGCCCATCATCAGGTCGACGCGGCCGTCGGTGAGGTGCTGGATCTTGGCGTAGTCCTCCGCGATCAGCACCGGGTCGGTGGTGGTGATCAGCGTGGTCGCGGTGCTCAGGATGATGTTCTCGGTCTGGGCACCGATGTAGGCCAGCGTGGCGGTCGGGTTGGAGGCGATGAACGGCGGGTTGTGGTGCTCACCGGTCGCGAAGACGTCCAGGCCCACCTCCTCGGCGTGCTTGGCGATCTCGACGGTGGCCTTGATCCGCTCGTGCTCCGTCGGGGTCTTGCCGGTCGTCGGGTCCGTGGTGACGTCGCCGACGGTGAAGATGCCGAACTGCATACCCATTGTTCACTGCCCCTTTCGTGGTCCTGCCACGATAGTTGAAATCCGAACTACTCGGCAAACAGTTGCTGCATCAACGTTATTCCAGGAAACCCCTTGGCGTACGCAGGCCCTCCTGTGCCAACGTACGTCAGGTGTCCGGGGCGTTGCATCCACAGTTCAGTCTGTACGCCGCGATCGCGGCCCGGTCCTTCCGCCGCTACTCCAGCTACACCGCGGCCACGCTCGCCGGGATCTTCACCAACTCGGTCTTCGGGATCATCCTCAGCTTCGCCTATCTGGCGCTGTGGGAGCAGAACCCGTCGGCCGGAGGCTACGCGGCCGACCAGGCCATCACCTTCGTCTGGATCGGCCAGGCGCTGCTGATGACCATCGCGCTGTGGAGCGGGGGCGCGACCGACGACCTCGCCGAGCGGATCCGCAACGGCGACATCGCCGTCGACCTCTACCGTCCCGTCAGCGTCCTCGGCTGGTACCTCGCCGCCGACCTCGGCCGCGGGCTCTACCACTTCGCGACCCGGGGCGTGGCGCCGACGATCATCGGCGCGCTGCTCTTCGGACTGGTCCTGCCCTCCCCCGTCGGCGCGGCCGGATTCCTGGTCAGCGTCGCCCTCGCGGTGGTGGTCAGCTTCGCCGTCCGGTTTCTCTTCGCGGCCAGCGCGTTCTGGCTCCTGGACGCGACCGGGCCGCGGGTGCTGCTGAGCGTGCTGGCCACCTTCTTCAGCGGACTCACGCTGCCGCTCAACCTCTTCCCCGACGGGTTGCGCCAGGTCGCGCTGGCGCTCCCGTTCGCCTCCTACATCCAGACCCCGGCCGACATCTGGCTGGGCCGCCACACCGGGCTCGACCTGCTCGCCGCGATCGGCCTGCAGGTGCTGTGGGCGGTCGTGCTGCTGGCCGTGTGCGCGCTCGTGCTCCGTGCCGCGACCCGCAAGGTGGTGGTCCAGGGTGGCTGATGCGGTGCGCGCCTACTGGCTCATCGCGGCGCTGTGGATCCGGGCGTCGATGGCCTATCCGCTGTCGTTCTGGACGATGACCGTCGGCGGGGTGCTGATCACCTTCCTCGACTTCGTGGCGATCTGGCTGATGTTCAGCCACCTCGACACCTACGGCGGCTTCACCCTGCGCGAGATCGCCCTGCTCTACGGGGTCACCTCGCTCGCGTTCCGGGTCGCCGACATGCTGGTCGGGAGCGTGGAGAAGATCGGCCAGAAGGTACGCAGCGGGGACCTGGACGCGATGATGACCAAGCCGGTCCCGGTGCTGGTGCAGCTGTGCGCCGACCGGTTCGAGCTGCGCCGGCTCGGGCAGATCGCCCAGGGCCTCGCCGTGTTCGCGTGGGCGGCGCCGATCGTGGAGTGGAACCCGCAACGGCTGCTGGTGCTCGTGGTGGCGCTCGTCTCGGGCGTGGTCATCTACTTCTGCGTGTTCGTGACGTTCTCGACGATCCAGTTCTGGACGACCGACGCCTCGGAGTTCGCCAACGCCTTCACCTACGGCGGCAACACGATCATGCAGTACCCGATGACGATCTTCCCGCGTGAGGTCGTCCGGTCGCTCACCTATCTGCTGCCGCTGGCCTTCGTGAACTGGTATCCGTGCCTGTTCCTGCTCGGCCTCACCGACCCGTACGGCGCACCGGACTGGTTCCGCTTCGCCTCGCCCCTCGCCGCCCTGGCGCTGGTCGGCCTCACCACGCTGGTGTGGCGCCAGGGGCTTCGCCGCTACCGATCCACAGGGAGCTGATCTCGTGCCACTGATCGAGGTGCGGGACCTGTCCCGCGAGTTCACCATCCGCAAGCGTGCGGGTGTGCTGCGACGTACGTCGGTGGTGAAGCACGCCGTCCACGATCTGTCCTTCGAGATCGACGCCGGCGAGATGGTCGGCTACATCGGGCCCAACGGCGCCGGGAAGTCGACCACCATCAAGATGCTGACCGGCATCCTGGTGCCCTCCGGCGGGTCGGCGCTCGTCGCCGGCCTGGAGCCCGCCCGCCAGCGCCGCGAGCTGGCCCGGCGCATCGGGGTCGTCTTCGGGCAGCGTACGTCGCTGTGGTGGGACCTGCCGCTGCGCGACTCCTTCGAGCTGCTCCGGCGGATCTACCGGATCCCCGACCAGACCTTCCGCCGCAACCTCGACGACCACGTCGCGCTGCTGGACCTCGGCGACCTGATGGACACCCCGGTGCGGCAGCTGAGCCTGGGGCAGCGGATGCGCGGCGACATCGCCGCCGCCCTGCTCCACGACCCCGAGATCCTCTACCTCGACGAGCCGACGATCGGGCTCGACGTGATCTCCAAGGGGCGGCTGCGGGAGTTCCTGCGCGCCCTCAACCACGAGCGCGGGACGACCCTGATGCTCACCACCCACGACCTGCAGGACATCGAGGCGCTGTGCGACCGGGTCATCGTGATCGACCACGGCACCGCCGTCTTCGACGGCCCGCTGTCCTCGCTGCGCCTCAACGGCGATGCCTCCCGGACCCTCGTGGTCGACCTCGTCGACGAGGCCCCGGCGATCGCCGTCGAGGGAGCTCAGGTGGTGAAGGTCGAGGGACCGCGCCAGTGGCTCTCGTTCCCGGCCGCCGCCTCCGCGGCTCCCCTCGTCGCGCAGGTCGCGGCTGCGTACGACGTCGCCGACCTGTCCATCCACGAACCGGCCATCGAGGACGTCATCCGCGCGCTGTACTGCGGGTGAGGGCACCGTGGGGAGTCGGTTCAGTCACTCGATCCGGAGGACGGCGAGGTCGTCGGGCTGACGGGAGAGATCGACGAGGGTGTGACGGAGGCGGTCGAGGAGGGACTCGACGGACGCCGCGGCCACCGACGTGTCGGGGTAGCGGATCCGGACGGCGAGGCCCGCATGGGTGCGGGAGAACCAGATCTGGACGTCGTCGGCCTGGGTGGAGGCCGAGATGTGCTGGGCATCGCGGTCGAGGTGGGAGGAGCCGCCGGGGACGTGGCGGTAGTCGACCCAGGAGACCACGAAGACGTCGCTGCGGGTCTGCACCAGGGGCTCGGTGAGCGATCCGAGGACCTGGTCGAGCGGCACCGACCCGAGGCGTATGCCGTGACGGACCGCATCGCCGGCCTCGGCCAGGCCTAGGTCGGTGAGCGAGGCGGGGACGGTGAGCGGGACGGTGGTGGTGTACCAGCCGATCGAGCGGGTGAGGGGCTGCGCCGAGCGGGTGGAGACCGGGGCCATCGTGTCCAGACGGTCACCGCCGCCGAGGTCGGCGAGCGCGGTGGCGAGGGCGGCCAGGACGGCGGCGTACGTCGAGGCACCGCTGTTGCGGGCACGGGCGCCGATGCGGTCCATCAGGTCGGCGTCGGCGAGCGTGGCCACGGCGGTGGCCTGGGCGGCCCGCTCGCCCGGCTCGAGGCCGAGCGGCAGCGGGAAGGTCGGCAGCCGGTGGCCGCGGCCGGCGAGGAAGTCGCCCCAGCCGCGGAGCAGCGGGTCGTCGGCGGCCACCCGGGCCGGGCCGTCGGAACCCTGCGAGACGGCCTCGAGGAAGGAGCCCACCGGCGGCAGCGAGGGCTCCTCGCCGCTCTCCGTGAAGGCGGCGTAGAGGTGTGCCAGCTCCTCGACCGCCACGGCGACCGAGTGGGCGTCGCAGTGCAGGTGGTCCATGCCCAGGACGATCGTGGAGCGGTCGGGGCGGGAGATCGCGGCCGGCAGGAAGGCGGGATAGCCGAACGGTCCGCACCGCTCGTCGAGCGCGGCGTGCAGTGCGGTGCGGGTCTCCTCGACGGTGCCGGTGTGGCCGACGGTCGCGACCGACCAGCTCAGGGTGCCGGGATGGTGGCGGCGCGCCCGCGGCCCGTCCGCACCCGCGACGACCTCGAGCTGCAGGCTGCCGTGGCGGGCGAGGAACGCGCGCCAGGTGCGCGAGAGCGCGACCGGCTCGATCGGCCCGTCGACGTCGAAGGCGGCCGCGAGCCAGACGGTCGGGGCGCCGGCCATCGCACCGGCCAGGTGGTTGCGCTGGTTGAGCGAGAGCTCGGCCGGTGCGCCGTGCGGCGGGGCGGAGAGGTCCCAGCGCAGCAGCGTGCCCGGCCGGGGCTCCCAGAGGTCAGCGGTCGTGACCAGCATGTCCGGTCCCGACGATCTGCTCGGCATCGACCGGCAGCACCGGCAGGCCGAGGTCGGCGAGCACGTCGCGGAGCGCCTCGACGTAGGTCACCACGGCCCGCCCGCCCTGCTCGGTGTCGGGGCTCTGGGTGGCCACCTCGAAGCGGTCGGCGAAGCGGTTGACCCACAGGCTGGCGTTGGCGGTACGTCCCTCGCCGGTGAAGTGCAGCCCGGTGTCGAACGGCTCCGTGCCGGCGCCGGAGAACTTGCGTACGTCCAGGTAGGAGACCATCTGCGGGCTGGCCAGCTCCGTCGGTGCGAGCACGCCGCCGGCGACCATGGCGCCCAGCGGCACGTGGACCGGGGTGCGGGCCAGCTCGCGGGCGGTGCCGAAGGCCTTCTCCGCCGCGAGCACCGTCTCCGCGAAGACGGTCTCCTCGACCGTAGGCCCCAGCGGTATCGAGACGGGTGCGAAGTTGCAGAACCAGCCGTGCGACATCGCGGTCTCCTGCGACCGGGTGCCGAGAACGGTGATCCCCAGGTAGTCCGAGCTGCCGGTCAGGCGCTGCTCGGCGTGGGCCAGGAGCGCGAAGACGCCGCTGGCGAACCGTCCCCCGGCGGAACGGCACAGCGACTCGAGCGCGTCCACCGCCTCGCCCTCGAGAGCGGTCCATCGCCGGACCCGGACCGGCGCGGTCTCGCCCGGGTCCAGCCCGAGGGAGACCGGGAACCGCGGCAGCCGCCCGCCGTGACGCGAGACGATGTCGACCCACTCGCGCACCGCCGGCGTGTCCGCGTCGCACGCGGCGGCGACCTGCTGCTCGGCGGCGGCGTACGTCACGAAGCTGCCGGCCTCGGGCAGCGGCTCGACCTCGGCCCCGAGCGCCGCGGCATAGGCGGCGCCGAGCTCGGCCGGGACCATCAGCTGCGAGGCGCCGTCGGTGAAGGCGTGGTCGCAGCCCCAGAAGTAGGTGAAGCCGTCCTCGCGCACGATCGCGCCGAGGAGGAACGGCGCCCAGGAGTCGGGGCGGCACTGCTCGTCCCAGAGGCTGACCAGGAGTTCCTCCCAGCCCCCGGACCAGTCGGCCGGCGCCTCGACCTCGACGGCCTCGAAGGCGATCGCCTCGGCCGGCACCAGATGCCGCACCGGCATCTCACCGGACAGGTCGAACCAGGTCCGCAGGCCCTCGTGGCGGCCGACGAACGACGTCAGCGCCTCCGCATAGGCGGCAGCCGAGAAGGCGCCGGAGAACTGACCGGCGGTGCCGGTCCAGGCCCGGTGCACGCCACCGGCGGCAACCTTGGCGCGGTAGGCGTCGAGGTGGTCGGCCTGCAGGAACGACGGCGTTCCGGGCGAGACCGGCGCGGCATCGGCCGCCGCCTGACACTCCGGCGTCGGCCGCAGCACGACCACCCGGCCCGGCGCGGGAGCCAGATCGGCGAGCGGCCCGATCCTCATGCCGTCCCCTCGAGCGAGGCGGTCTCGGGCTGCGCGATCTCGTCGAAGAGGTCGCTCATCCCGCCGATCAGGTCGCGCACGACCCGTTCCGCGGCGACCGTCTCCGGGTAGCGCGTGGAGACGTTGAGACCGTCCCGGTCGCGCACGAGCCAGAGATAGACCTCGTCGTCGGCGCGGACGGGGGCCCGCAGCGTACGCGCGTCCCAGTCGTTCCAGCGCTCGGCGCCGGAGATGAAGCGGGTGTCGACGAAGGTGACCACGAAGTGCGGGGCGTCGTCGATGCCGAGCAGGTCCGCGACCCGCGCGAACGGCTGCGGGACCAGGGGCTTCGACTCGGCCAGCGCGGCCTGGACCCGGACGGCGACCTCCGGCAGCGTCGCAGCGCCGGTGATGTCGAGGGTGACCGGGACGAGACCGACGTACCAGCCGACCGCGGCGGCGTGCTCGGCGGTGTAGCGGGTGTGCATGGGGGCCACGAAGCGCATCCGCTCCACGCCGTGCTGGGTACGCAGGACGTACGCCATCGCGCCCATCATCCCGGCCTGGAAGGAGACGCCGGCGCTCTTGCACAGCTCGCCCAGGGCCCGCGCCTGGCGGGGGTCGCCGAGCCACTGCGACAGGCTCGCCTGCGGCAGCGGCGACGCCGAGGCGGGTACGTCGGTGATCCCCGGGACCGGGAAGTCGGCGAACCGGAGCTGTCCGTCGGGACCGGTCAGCCAGTCGCGCCAGACCCGCACCGACTCGCTCTCCGGCGACATCGCGTCGCCGGTGACCCGCTCGGCGGCGGCGTGGTCGATGTGGCTGCCGGTGGTCGCGGCGGCCAGCTCGGCGAACGGCTCACCGGCCAGCGCCCGCTCGTAGAGCGAGGCGATCTCCTCGAACCAGAGCAGCTGGGAGTAGGCGTCCATGACGCCGTGGTCGGCGCCGAAGACCAGGGTGAAGCCGTCGGCGTCGGCCACCGTCGCGAAGACGACGTAGGGCCAGGCCGACGGGTCGATGTGATCGGCCAGGAAGTCCGAGACGCGGCCGCGGGCGTCCTCGCCGTCGAACCGGCCCAGTGCGGTGGTGGCCACCGACACGTTCTCGGGGGCGACCGTGCGACGCCGCCGGCCGGCCGGGGTCTCCTCGACGGTCCCGCGCAACGCCTCGTGGCGCCCGATCCAGGCTCGGAGCGCCAGGTCGAGCGCCGTCACGTCGAGCTGCCCCGTCAACCGCATGATCGACCCGATCCAGGAGCCCGCCTCGGCGGTGTCGAGGTGCAACTCGTGGTTGTGTGACAGTCGGCGGTCGTCGTCGACCCAGGAGCTCGGCTCCGCGGTGGGGATCCACGCGGTCACCTCGCCCGGGGGTACGTCGTACGCGGACAGCTCGGTGTACTCCATCGGAGGTGGAGTTCCTCTCTGAGGTGGGGGGCTCAATGCGGCACAACGCCAAGTCGGGGACCCGAACGAACCTCAAGAACGCCGTAGCCCGAGAAGGCGACCCGCCTGCGACGACAGCGATGTCGTCCCATGTCGCGGCCTATTGTGCACACAGGTGCGGACCCGAATTCGACTGCCCCCTGACGTGGGAATCACCACACTTCTTTATTGCCCCGGGGGGTTTACATGACGTATCGACTCCGATTGACTCCTCCCCCTGCGCGCGCTCTTCACACGCCTTTGCCCGGCCGCCCGCTCTATCTCGAGGACCCCCCATGCCCGCTGCCACCCGTGCACCGATCGACAACTCCGGCCGACTCCAGTTCGCCGACGACCTCTTCGCCCGGCGCCATCGCGGGCTTGGAAGCCCGATCGCCAACCAGTGGATCTGGCGGCTCGACTCCCCCTACGACGCCGACCGGCTGCGCTACATCGCGGCCGGCCTGGCCGAGGGCGGGCTGTCGCGGCAGCTGCACCGGGCGAGGTTCCCCGGGGCCCGGGACCTGTGGACCAACGCCGATCGCGAGCCGTCGATCGAGCTCTACGAGGAGATCCTTCCGGTCTCCGGGATCACCGACTGGCTCCAGGAGCGCCACAGCGACCACCTCGACCCGCACGAGGGCCTGACCTACCGGCTCACCGCGATCAACCTCGACGACGGCACCTCGGTCGTCTCGATGCTGCTGGCCCATGCGGTCGGCGACGGTGGCTCCGTGCTCGACGCCGTGTGCCGGGCCTCCCGCGGCGAGCCGCTGCGGCTGCCGCCGGCGCCGGCCACGGGCTGGGACCGCCTCCGTGCCGAGGCCGCCGACTCCCGAGGCCAGTGGCGCGCCGTCCGCGACTGGGCCAGGGCCCGCCGCCGGGCGAAGAAGGACGGCACCGCCGCGCTCGCCACCAAGGCACCGCGCGTCTACCCGGAGACCACGCCGAACCCGGCGCCGGAGACGTGGCAGATGCCGCGGCTGATCACCGAGTTCGACACCGAGACGATGACGAAGATCGCCGCCGAGCACGGCGGCTCGACCAACGCCTGGTTCATCAACGTGGTCGCCGACCTGCTCGTCCGGATCGACCACGTGCCGGTCGACCGCGGCGACGTCCCGGTCTCGCTGCCGATGAGCGACTTCCAGCCCGGGGACGTACGCTCCAACTCGACGCGCGTGGCCATGGTCGAGGTGCCCCGCGACGTCCTCGACCGGCGCGATCTCGCCGAGATCAAGAAGCTCTCCAAGGCGGCCTACATCCGCCTCGGCCAGGCCGGTCCGGGCCTGGTCCCGGTGCCGCTGGCGATGATGCAGATGCTGCCCGACGCGGTGCTCGACAAGCTCCCGCAGCCGCCGGCCGCGGCCTGCATGGCCTCCAACCTGCCCCAGCTCCCCGACGACTACCGCTACGCGATGGGCGATGACGTACGCCTCGTGGCCGGGCTCGCCGGCTACCAGAACGCGACCGCCCAGGACGCCTACGACGTCGGCGGCGGGATCATCGCCTGGCTGATCCAGTCGGGGCCGCGTACGACGCTCAACCTGGTCGCCGCCGAGCCCGACCGCGTGCCCGACCTGGACTTCCTGAAGAAGCTGGTCATCGAGGAGCTCGGCTCGTGGGGTCTGACCGTCGAGGTGTGGTGACGCCCTCAGCAGTGCACATTGCTTCGGGCTTCGCTTCAGCGGGCCCGCTCGAGCGCGTCCGCAGCCCGGGCGACGGCGACCTCGGGCGTGATCAGCAGGGTCGCCACCTCGGCGGCCCGCTCACGCACGCCCGGCATCAGCACCGAGCGAAGCGCCTCACGGAGCCGGTCTCGGTCCAGGCGGCTCGCCCGGAACGAGGTGCCGACGCCGAGGTCGCCGAGCAGGCGACCCCAGACGGGCTGGTCGGCGGAGTACCACCCCACCACGCTCGGGATCCCCGCCCGCAGCACCGCGGCGGTGGTGCCCGCGCCGCCGTGGTGGACGGCGGCGACGCACCGTGGAAGCACGGCGGCGTGGTCGACGGCACCCACGAGACGTACGTGATCAGGGACGGCGACCGCGAAGGAGTTCCAGCCGCTGCTGACCAGAGCGCGCAGGCCGAGATCGGCGGTCGCGGACGCGACATCGGCCACCAGCCGGGCCGGGTCGGCCACCGGCATCGATCCGAAGCCGACGTAGACCGGCGGATAGCCCGCCGCGAGCCAGTCACCGAGGTCGTCACCCACCCCGGTCTCCCCGAGCCGCAGCCGGTCGGCCGCGCTCAGCGCCAGGAAGCCGGCGAACGGGCTCTGGATGCCCCACTCCCGCGGCAGCCCGGGCACGAGCAGCGGGTCGTAGGCCTGCACCTCGACCGCCCCGCGGTCGCGCAGCCGGGTCTGCAGCCGGGTGCGCGCCGGGGCCAGACCGAGGGCGGCGCGCTGAGCGTTCTCGGCCTCGCGGGTCAGCTCCCAGCGCATCCGCATGCCGACGTCCCAGGCCTTCTCCTGGACCACCTCGGGCCCGGGCACGACCTTCACCGACCGGTTGGAGCGGACCGGGAAGTAGTGGAGCGCGGCGAAGCCGGCACCGATCCGCTCCGCGAGCGCCGAGCCGACCTCCTGACCGAGCAGGCCCGTGACGACGACGTCGGCGCTGCCACGCTCCCCCGCCAGCGAGACCAGGTCGGCGCGGAAGTCGTCCCAGCCGTGGGCGGAGACCTTCCGTACCGCCCGCACCCGGGTGCGAGGATTGGCCGAGCGCATCTCCTCGCGAACCAGGGACGAGGCGAGCAGCGCACCGCTGTCAGGGCCGACAGCATGCGGGTCCAGCCCCAGCCGCGCCGCCAGCGGCACCAGGTTGGGTGCGACCCCGACGGTGACCTCGTGGCCGCGACGGCGCAGCTCGAGGGCCACGGCGAGCGCCGGCTGCACATCGCCGCGGCTGCCCATCAACCCGAAGACGAACCGCATCGCGTCCCAGAATCCCCCAACGACAGGACCCAGACCACATGCCTGAGCCTGTGATGCTGCCCTCACTGCCGCCCGCGAGCCTCGGCGCCCGCCCGGCACCGTTCGCTCCCGAGCGCACCAACCGGCTGACGTACGACGACGAGGTCTTCCTCCGCTCCGCGACCGTGATCGGGGTCCCGGTCGTCGGCCAGACCGCCTGGCGCTTCCCGGCGGAGATCCCGGTCGAGGCGGTCCAGGAAGTGGTCGACGAGCTGGCCAAGGGCCCGCTCAACCGCCTCGTCGTCCGCCCGACGGTGACCGGCGCCCGGTCCCGCTGGGTGCCGGCGACGACGGCCGAGCCGGTCCGCCTGCACCCCGACCGGATCAAGCCGGACCAGGTGATGGCCTGGCTCGACACCACGACCGTCGAGGTGCCGTTCGACCCGGTCAAGGGACCGCTGTGGGCGTTCTTCATGGCCTACACCACCGATGGCGGCACGGTCGTGACCTACAACGCCTCGCACATCGTCTGCGACGGCGGGATGAAGCTGGGCGCCCTGATCGCGGCCGTACGCCGCCAGCCCCTGCCCCGGCTCCCCTTCGACGACCCCGGGGCGACCGACGTCACCCGGAAGGACGACCGGCGCGACGCCCGGACGATGGCGCGCGCCGCGGCCCGCGGTCTGCGGGCGGCCCGCAAGGCCGGGAAGCTGCCTGCGCTGGAGGCCCAGTCCTCCGAGAAGCGGCCGGTGCCGCCCCCGCAGCCCGACGACCACGTGGTCCACGAGGTGGCCTTCGCCGGCGCGGACTGCCCGGTCTCGGAGTGGAACGCTGCCGTCGAGCGCGCCGGCGGCACCTCCAACACGCTGCAGATCGCGATCTCGGTGGAGGTGCTCCTCGAGGCCGGGATCGTACGCCCCGGCGAACCGGTCAAGATGTCGCTGCCCGTCTCGATGCGCGGCGAGGGCGATCTGCGCTCCAACGCCACCTCCGGGGTCTCGATCGCGGTCGAGACCGAGCTGCGCGACGGCGTCGGCCGGGTCACCGACCTCGCCCACATCCGCGAGCGGGCGAAGAAGGAGTTCTCCGCGCTCTTCAAGGGCACCCGCCCCGACCCGATCGCCCACATCGCGCCGCTGGCGCAGATGATCCCGGACCGCGTCGCCAAGTCGCTGCTCAAGAACGTCGTCACCCCGCTCGGCCTGGCCTCCAACCTGGGCCGTCCCGACCCCGACTTCGTCGCCCCGTTCGGCGTGGCCGCCGACTCGATCGTCTTCCGCGGTCTCGCGCTCGGGGCGACCCGCGGCGAGCTGCGCCGGATGCGGGGCGGGGTGACGTCGTGGTGGTGCGAGGTCGGCGACACCTGCAACCTGGGCATTCGCGCGCTCGACCCCGACGCGGTCCCCGACTCCGAGCGGCTGAAGGAGATCGTGACCGACGTCTACGGACGTTGGGGCCTGGTTCCTTCCTTCTGGTGAGAAGATGCCGTCATGACGATCGACGTACTCGGTGACCCCTACACCGTCGAGACCATCGAGCTCGCGGACGACTTCGAGGGCACCGTCGTGGCCACGCTGGTCAAGCGGCCGGCCGACGGCGACGCGAAGGCCGCCGTCCTCTACGTGCACGGCTTCTCCGACTACTTCTTCCAGAAGGAGTACGCCGAGTGGTGGACCGCGCGCGGCTACGACTTCTACGGCCTCGACCTGCGCAAGTACGGCCGGTCCCTGCGCGAGCACCAGTCGGGGACGTACGTCGGCGATCTGTCGGAGTACTTCGACGAGATCGACGCCGCCTGGGAGCGGATCACCGAGCGCGACGGCCACACCAAGGTCATGCTCAGCGCCCACTCCACCGGCGGCCTCACCACGTCGCTGTGGGCCGACGACCGCCAGCCCGACGCGCTGGCCGGGATGGTGCTCAACTCCCCGTGGCTCGACCTGCAGGGCTCGTTCCTGCTGCGCGAGGTCGCCACGCCGGTGGTGCGCCGGATCGGCCACCGCGCGCCGATGCGCGAGCTCGGCCGCGACGTGAGCGGCTTCTACACCATGTCGCTCCACGTCGAGCACGACGGCGAGTGGGAGTTCGACCTCGGCCTCAAGCCGGTCGGCTCCTACCCGATCCGGCTCGGCTGGCTCAAGGCCATCCGCGACGGCCACGCCAGGCTCCACCGGGGCCTGGACGTGAAGGCCCCGGTGCTGGTCCTCTCCTCCGACCGGTCCAGCAAGCCCAAGGCGATGGGCGAGCTCGTCCACTCGACCGACATCGTGCTCGACGTGCGCCAGATCCGCCGCTGGTCGACCGCGATCGGCCGCCACGTCACCTACGTCGCCGTCCCCGGCGCGAAGCACGACGTGATCCTGTCGCGCCCCGAGGTGCGCAAGCAGGCCTACGCCGAGATCGAGCGCTGGCTGGCTGCGTACGGCGTCTGAGCCCCGGCGTCCGAGGCTCGGCGTCAGTCGAGGGTGGTCTTCGGCCCCTTGAACCAGGTCCGGGCCGAGACCGCCCACCAGATCCCGAGGACGATCAGCGAGCCGACGGTGAGGATCGGTGCGTAGTTGACCGACTCCCAGGAGAAGTCGTCGCTGGTGATCCAGCCGGAGGGTACGAACGGCAGGATGAAGTAGACCGAGATGATCGCGATCTCGGCGACGGCGATCAGGTTGAGCCACTTGTAGTGCCGGCCGAGGGTCCACTGCCCGGTCTCGAAGGAGTCGCCGGCCTTCCAGCGCAGGAAGATCGGGATCGCGAAGGCGAGGTAGAGGCCGATCACCGCGACCGAGGTGACCGCGTAGAAGGCGAGCGGGATGCCGCCGACGCCCCACAGCGCCGGGAGGGTGATGACCGCGCCGACGACGGCGACCAGCAGCACCGCGTTGACCGGGACCTTCCGGGACTCGTTGACCTTCGCCCACAGCGAGGAGCCGGGGACCGCGCCGTCGCGGGCGAAGGCGTACGTCATCCGGGAGGCGCTGGTCACGCATGCGGTGGCGCAGAAGAGCTGCCCGGCGGTCGAGATCAGCAGCACCACGAAGTGCCAGGACGTGGGCAGCGCCTGGCCGAAGATCACATCGACCGCGCCACCGCCCTCGCTCACGCCCTCGGGGTCCTGCACGGCGAAGAGGAACGCCAGCAGCAGGACGTACCCGCCGATCGCGGAGTAGAAGATCGAGCGCCAGATCCCCTTGGCGGCACCGTCGGCGGCACCCTGGGTCTCCTCCGAGAGGTGGGCGGAGGCGTCGAACCCGGTGATCGTGTACTGGGTCAGCAGGAACCCGAGCGGGAGCACCAGGAACCAGTACTTCGCGTCGGCGTAGCCCGAGTTGTTGATCCGCTCGGTGAAGACATAGCTGAAGCTCTGGTGGTGGTCCGGCACGATGACCAGCACCAGGACCACGACCGCGGCGCCGGCGACGTGCCACCACACCGAGATGTTGTTGATGACGGCCAGCAGATGGCTGGAGAAGATGTTGGCGAGCGCGGCCAGCACCAGTATGACCAGGAAGATCGCATAGACACGGCCCAGCGAGTAGCCCTCCGCCCAGCCCTCGCTCAGCGTCGAGAGCGTCAGGTCCAGGAAGGTCGCGGCGCCGTACGCGACGCTCGCGGTCACCGCGAGCAGCCCGATCAGGTTCAGCCAGCCGGTGAAGAAGCCCGCCGCCGGTCCGCCGAGCTTGGCGGCCCACCAGTAGATGCCGCCCGAAGTCGGGTACGCCGAGACCAGCTCGGACATCGTGAAGCCGATGATCAGGATGAAGCCGGCGATGATCGGCCAGCCCCACGAGATGGCCACCGGTCCGCCGTTGTTCCACGCCTGGCCGAACGTGGTGAAGCAGCCGGCGAGGATCGAGATGATCGAGAACGAGATGGCGAAGTTCGAGAACCCCGACCAGGTGCGAGCCAGCTCCTGCTTGTAGCCGAGTCTGGCCAGATGTGCTTCGTCATCGAGCCGGACCGGCTCGACGGTTTCGTGTGCCTCGGGCATGGCACGCCTCCGGATCTCGTGGGGGTGGATGATCGTGAGGCTAGGAATCGTGCGTGGCGGCCGTCGTCGCGCCAGGTAACAGCCCTGTGAAAGATCCGTCCTTGAGCGCCACGCCGGTCGCTCCGAGCTGGCGGGCCCCGGCGACCAGGCTGAGGATGGTGCGTGCCGCCGTCGCATGGTCCAGGCCGTGGGGCGGCCGGATGTTGGAGACGCAGTTGCGGGCGGAGTCGAGGACGCCGGGCCGTGGGTCCCAGGTGAGGTAGGCCCCCAGCGAGTCGCTCGAGGAGAGCCCCGGCCGCTCCCCGATCAGCACCAGGACCAGTCGCGCGCCCAGCGCCCGGCCGATGTGGTCGCCCAGCGCGACCCGGGCCTGGGTGGCGACCACCGGCGCGGCGACGCTCATCGTGCTGTCGAGGAGCGGGAGCAGGTGCTCCAGGAGCGGCACCGCGTGCTTGGCCACCGCCTCGGCGGAGAGCCCGTCGGCGACGACGACGGCGAGGTCGGCCCCGCCCGACCCGAGCTCCAGGTCGGCGCCGGGCACACGGCCGAGGTCCGGCCGGGTCAGGTACGTCGCGCGGTCCGGGGCCGCGGATGCGACCACCAGCGGCGTACCCAGTCCCAGCCCGCCGAGCGCCTCGACGAGCGCGTCGACGTCGAGCGGGAGATGGACCGCATCGCGTGCGGCCGCGTGGGCGGCCCCGAAGGCCAAGACCTCGGCGGTGGGCACGGCGTTGCCCGCCCGGCCCAGCCCGATCCGGGCCGGCGTGGCCCGGCGCACCTCGTCCCAGAACTCGCTCACCGGGCCAGCTCCTTCAGCACCGTCGCGGCCGGGTCGATGTCGCGTACGGAGCCGTCGGGGCCGAGCAGGCCGACGGAGCCCAGCCACTCCTCGAACTCCGGCGCCGGGCGTCTGTCGAGGACCTGCCGGGCGTAGAGGGCGTCGTGGAAGGAGGTCGACTGGTAGCCGAGCATCACGTCGTCGGCGCCCGGGACGGCCATCACGTACGTGCAGCCGGCGACGCCGAGCAGGGTCAGCAGGGTGTCCATGTCGTCGGAGTCGGCCTCGGCGTGGTTGGTGTAGCAGACGTCGACGCCCATCGGCACGCCGAGCAGCTTGCCGCAGAAGTGGTCCTCCAGCCCGGCGCGGATGATCTGCTTGCCGTCGTAGAGGTACTCGGGACCGATGAAGCCGACCACCGTGTTGACCAGGAACGGCCGGAACGCCCGGGCCACGCCGTACGCCCGCGCCTCCAGGGTCTGCTGGTCGACCGGCCGTCCACCGGTGCCGAGGTGGGCGTCGGCCGAGAGTGCCGACCCCTGGCCGGTCTCGAAGTACATGACCTCGTCCCCGACCGTGCCGCGGCCCAGCGACCGTGCCGCCTCGTCGGCTTCCGCCAGCATCGCCAGGGTCACCCCGAACCCCTCGTTCGCGCCCTGGGTGCCACCGATCGACTGGAACGGCAGGTCGACCGGCAGCCCGGCCTCGATCAGGTCGATCGTCGTGGTGACGTGCGTCAGGACGCAGCTCTGCGTCGGGATCTCGTAGCGGAGACGTACGTCGTCGAGGAGACGCAGCAGGTCGGCGACCGTACCCGGGTTGTCGGAGGCGGGATTGATGCCGATCAGTGCGTCGCCGGAGCCGAGGAGCAGGCCGTCCAGGATCGAGGCCGCGACGGCGGCCGGGTCGTCGGCGGGATGGTTCGGCTGCAGCCGGGTCGCCAGCCGTCCCCGCAGGCCCATCGTCGTGCGGAAGCCGGTCACCACCTCGGTGGCCGCGGCCACCGCGATCAGGTCCTGGTTGCGCATGATCTTGGAGACAGCCGCCACCATCTCGGGAGTCAGGCCCGGCGCCACGGCGGTCAGCAGCCCGGTGTCGCGACGCGCGGCGGCGTCGAGCAGCCATTCCCGGAAGGCCCCGACGGTCAGGCCGCTGACCGGGGCGAACGCGTCCGTGTCGTGCGTCTCCAGGATCAGCCGGGTGACGTCGTCGGACTCGGCCGGAACCACCTGCTCCTCGAGGAAGACACTCAGCGGCAGGTCGGCGAGCACCATCCGAGCCGCCATCCGCTCGGTGTCGGACCGTGCGGCGCAGCCGGCGAGGACGTCACCGGAGCGCAGCGGCGTCGCCCGCGCCAGCACCTCCACCAGACCGTCGAACTCGAAGCCGTGCCCGTGGAGACTCTGCCGGTATCGCATGGGATCAACGGTAGGGCCGCAATATTTCCGCGATGTGGCTGCGGAGCATGAACACCGTAGGCCCGGGTACCAGGGTCGGCGCAGAAGGTCGGAAGTCGACCAACGCTCGACCACATTTCCGGCTCGTCGGGTGACCTTGTTCGCCCGCCTCGAACGGTATCGATCTGAAGGGTTCTCATGTCACAGGAACTGAACGGCACGAGGGTCGCGATCCTCGCTGCGGACGGCGTGGAGCGCATCGAGCTCGAGCAGCCCCGCGAGGCGCTGACGGCCGCCGGCGCCCAGACCCAGGTGTTGTCGGTCCACGACGACGAGATCCAGGCCCGTGAGAACGACCTGAACGCAGCGGGCACCGTCACCGTCGACGGTCTGGTCGCGGACGCTTCCGTGACCGACTACGACGCGTTGCTGCTTCCCGGCGGCACGGTCAACCCGGACCAGCTTCGGGTCGACCCCGACGCGGTCGCCTTCGTCCGTGACTTCGTCAACAGCGGGAAACCGGTCGCCAGCATCTGCCACGGCCCCTGGACGTTGGTCGAGGCCGGCGTGGTCGAGGGTCGCACCCCTGACGTCGTTCCCGAGCATCCGTACCGACCTGCGCAACGCCGGCGCGGAGGTTCTCGATCAGGACGTCGTGGTCGACGGCAACCTGATCACCAGCCGGTCTCCCGATGACCTGCCCGCCTTCTGCGACACGATCGTGTCCGAGTTCGGGTCGGCACGCGCGCTCCGATGACGGGTTCGCCTGAGGTCGCGGTGGTCGGCGGCGGGATCGTCGGCCTCTCGACCGCCTACGCGTTACGCGAGCAGGGCGTCTCGGTGCGGCTGTACGAGACCGGCCTGCCCGGCCACGGCCAGTCCGCCGGCGAGTCGCGGATCTTCCGGCATGCGCACGACGACCCGCGGCTCGTCGCGTTCGCGCGCGAGAGCCGCGGGGTGTGGTCCGAGTGGGCCGAACGGTTCGGCGTCGAGCTAATCTCATCAGACGGTGCGGTGGCGATCGGCGAAAGCGCACTGGCGCGGCTTCGTGTGCTCGACCGCGTCGGCGGCGTCGCCGCGCGCGCGATCGACTCGGACGAGCTCGCCGAGCGGATGCCGCTGCTCGCCGGGTACTTCGGACCAGCGATGCTCGACGAGGCGGGCGGAGCGATCCGTACGCGTGCTGCCATCGAAGCGCTCACGGGTCAGCTCGGCGACGCCGTGGTGACCGGTGAGGTGGTGTCGATCGAACCCCGCGGAAGCGAGGAGGTCGAGGTGCGCAGCGTCACCGACCGCGCCGTCTACTCGAAGGTGATCGTGTGCGCCGGCCGCGAGACCGCTCGTCTGGCCCGGAGCGTCGGCCTCTCGTTGCCGGTCCGTCTCGCCGCGCACGTACGGCTGACCTTCGCCGTGAAGGGCGCCGCTCCTGCGCGGGTCGCGTGCCTGCAGGACGGCAGCGGCGACTTCGGCGAGGTCGGCGTCTACGCGACGCCGCTGCCGGGCAACAGCCGCTACGCCGTCGGGCTCAGCCAGACCGTCGGCGTCCGCGACGACGGGACGTTCATCGACCCGGCGGCGATTCGTTCGCTGGACGACCGCGCACGCGCGTACGTCGCACGGGCGCTGCCCGGCCTCGACCCGGAGCCGCAGGAGTTCGTCCACTGCTGGGTGACCGACCTCCCGCGGAGCGAGGACGGCGTGGCCGTCTGGGAGGCAGGGAACATCGCTTTCGTCGCCGGTCACAACCTCTTCAAGCAGGCACCGCTGCTGGGTCGCGCCCTGGCCCGGGCCGCGACCGGCGACGGTCTCGCCGCCGAGCTCACGCCCGAGGCGCAGCTCGGCCGACCCCGGCACTAGCTTCCGGCGACCACGGCGACCCACGGCACCCGAACAACACGCGAACCAGGTCGACACTGTCGGTCCAGGACTCGTTGTCGATCGGTGGCGCTGCCACCCCGGTGAACAGAAGGCAAAGACAGTGCGCGTTAGGGTGCTGTGGTCCCGAACCCAACCGGAAGGACAACAGTGTGACTTCTGAGAAGAAGACAGACAGTCCGAACCATTCCGACCATCACAACCCCTCTGACCTCATCAAATCCCCCACGGGCGAAGTCGTTCCCCACCCTGCGCTGGACCTGCCGATCTCGAGCGAACAGGAACAACGTAAGGGAATCGACTGGGTCGTCTTCGGCATCGCCGCGGCCATCGCGATCGCGTTCATGGCCTGGGGTTTCATCAATACCGAGGGCTTGAGCAAGGCGTCCGATCACGCTCTCGGCTGGGTGCTCGACAACGCCGGATGGTTCTTCGTGCTGACCGCCAGCGCCTTCGTCGTCTACATCATCTGGCTCGCAGCGAGTAAGTACGGCAACATCCCCCTGGGCCGTGACGACGAGAAGCCCGAGTTCAAGACCGCCTCGTGGATCGCGATGATGTTCAGCGCAGGCATGGGCATCGGGCTGATGTTCTACGGCGTGGGCGAGCCGCTGTGGCACTTCGTGAACCCGCCGCCCGGCACCGGCGGGGCGGGCAACCCCGAAGCCATCGAGCACGCGATGTCGACCACCATGTTCCACTGGACGCTGCACCCGTGGGCGATCTACGCCGTCGTCGGTCTTGCGATCGGCTACGGGGCCTACCGCAAAGGCCGAGTCAGCCTGATCTCCTCGGCCTTCACCTCCCTGCTCGGCAAGCGCACCGTCGAGGGCCCGGTCGGCAAGACGATCGACATCTTCGCCATCTTCGCCACTCTCTTCGGATCGGCGACCTCGCTGGGCACCGGGGCCTACCAGATCTCGGCCGGTCTGCAGATCGTCGCCGAGATCGGCAAGGTCGGCAACGCCGTCCTGATCGGCATCATCACGGTCCTGACGGTCTGCTTCGTGATCTCTGCGGTCACCGGTGTCGCCAAGGGCATCCAGTGGCTCTCCAACATCAACATGGTGCTCGCGCTGCTGCTGGCGCTCTTCCTCTTCGTGGTCGGCCCCACGGTCTTCATCCTCGACCTGATCCCGACCTCGCTCGGGGCCTACGTCGGCGACCTCGCCCAGATGTCGGCCCGCACCGGCGTCGGCGGCGCAGAGACCTCCGCATGGCTCGGCACGTGGACCATCTTCTACTGGGCCTGGTGGATCTCCTGGACGCCGTTCGTCGGCATGTTCATCGCTCGGATCTCGCGGGGTCGCACGATCCGGCAGTTCGTCTCCGGCGTGCTCCTGGTCCCGAGCGCCGTCAGCGTGGTCTGGTTCTGCATCTTCGGTGGCACCGCCATCGACCTGCAGCGTGACGGCGCCGACATCTTCGGCGACGGAGCCGCGCAGTCGCAGCTGTTCACGACCCTGGAGCAGTTCCCGCTGGCCACGGTCATGAGCATCCTGGTCATGGTGCTGGTCGCGATCTTCTTCATCTCCGGCGCCGACGCGGCATCCATCGTGATGGGCACGCTCTCCGAGCGGGGCACCGAGGAGCCCAAACGTCTCACCGTGATCTTCTGGGGTGTCGCGACCGGTGTCGTGGCGATCCTCGGGCTGATCGCCGGTGGCGAGGAGGCCTTGGGCGGCCTGCAGACGATCACGATCGTGGCGGCTCTGCCGTTCACGGTCATCATGGTCGGACTGGTCGTGGCGCTGCAGAAGGACCTGCAGAGCGACCCGATCATCGTGCGTGGGCAGTACGCCGCGGAGGCGGTCGAGCAGGCCGTCATCACCGGTGTCACCGAGCACGGCGACGACTTCGCGCTCGCGGTCATCGAGGACGACCACAGCAACGGGAGCGGCAACGGGAGCGGGCCGGCCGCTGCCACCGTTCCTGCCGACAAGGCCTGACCCTCAGGTCCGAGAGCTGATGGCGGGGTCCTCCGGGGCCCCGCCATCAGTCATTTCAGGGGCGTCCCGGCGTACGTCTCGAGGGTGACGAACTCCTCGACCGACTGCCGGCGCAGCTTGGTGAGCTGCTTGACGGGCTTGCCGAGCGGCACGACGGCGGCGACGGCGTGGCCCTCAGGGGCGCCGAGCAGCTCGAGGAGTGCCGGCTCCTCGGCGACCGCCATCGTCGTCATCACCCCGCCGAACCCCTCGTTGCGCGCGGCCAGGAGCGTGTTCCACACCAGCGGATAGACCGAGGCGCCGGAGACGACGCCGACCCGGTCCAGCTCGGAGTCGATGGAGGCGACCAGGCCCAGGTCGACGAGGAAGACGAGCACCACGGCCGCGGTACGCAGCGGCTCGGTCATCCCCCGTGGCACCCGGGTCTCGGCGATCTCCTCCTCGGTCACCGCCGTGGGATGCACGGTGTTCCAGGGCATCTCCCCCGCCCGCTGCTGCGCGATGTACCGACGGGCACCCGTCGCCGTCAGCTCGGCCAGGCGCTCACGGGTCTCCTGGCTGCGTACGACCACGACGTGCGCGCCCTGCCGGTTGCCACCGGACGGCGCGAACCGGGCGTTGTCGAGGATCCTGGCGAGGACCTCATCGGGCAGCGGGTCGTCGGTGAAGTCGCGTACGGCATGGGTGGTTCGCATCGCGTCGTAGAGCTCCATGGATCCATCCCATCAGACGCCCGGACTCAGTTGACGAGGAAGGCCACCAGCGCGCTGACGCCGACCACGACGATCACTCCGCGGAGCACGTTGGGCGGCAGTCGCCGCCCGATCCGCGCGCCCAGCAGGCCACCGAGCGCCGCGCCGACGGCGATGAGGGCGGCGATCCTCCAGTCGACGTCGGCCACGACCGCGAAGAGGAGGCCCGAGATGCCGTTGGTGGTGGCGACCAGGATATTCTTGAGCGCGTTGAGGCGCTGCAGCGACTCGGCCACCCCGATGCCGATGATCGCGATCATCAGCACCCCTTGGGCGGCACCGAAGTAGCCGCCGTAGACGCCGAGCATCGCGACCGCCGGCCAGACCCACCAGCGCTCGCTGCCGTCGTCGGGCGCGTCACCGTGCCGCTCGGCGACCCACCGGGAGATGCGCGGACCGGTGATCACCAGCACCACGCCGAGCCCGATCAGCACCGGGACGATCGCCTCGAACGCACCCGGAGGCAGCACCAGCAGCAGGATCCCGCCGACGGCGCCACCGATGAGAGCGGCGACGCCGAGCCGCAGGATCCGCCCGCGCTGCCCGGCGAGCTCGCGACGGTAGCCCCAGGCGCCGGCCAGGGAGCCCGGAACCAGGCCGATCGTGTTGGACACGTTGGCGACCACCGGGGGTACGCCGAAGGCCAGCAGCGTCGGGAACGTGATCAGCGTCCCGGAACCGACGGCGGCATTGATGGTGCCCGCCCCCACCCCGGCGAGCAGGATGAGGGCGGACTGGAGAGGATCCACTTAGACGGTCGGCTCTGCAGGAGGCTGCGGAGCCGGCGGGGTCGCCGGGGTCGCCTGGGTCTGCGGCCGGTTGGGCGCCTCCGCCTGCTTCGCCTCGGCGAGGGCCTCCTCGACGGCAGCAGCCGCGGAGGACGACTTCTCGAGGTCGAGCGTCGGCTCGGCCGAGCCCATGTCGACCCGCTTGACAGGGCCTTCGACCTCGTCCGGGATGCCCTTGAGGCTGTTCATCGTCGAGCCGAGACCCTCGAGCGCGGCGCCGATCTCGCTCGGGATGATCCACACCTTGTTGGCGTCTCCCTCGGCGATCTTCGGCATCATCTGCAGGTACTGGTAGGCCAGCAGCGACTGGTCGGGGCGGCCGTCGTGGATCGCCTGGAAGACGGTCTGGATGGCCTGGCCCTCACCCTGGGCACGCAGGATCGCGGCCTCACGGTCGGCCTGCGCCGCCAGGATCTGCGACTCGCGCTGACCTTCGGCGTTGAGGATGGCGGACTGCTTGTTTCCCTCGGCGGAGAGGATCGCGGACTGACGCTGACCCTCGGCGGTCAGGATCGCCGCGCGCTTGTCGCGGTCGGCGCGCATCTGCTTCTCCATCGCGTCCTTGATGGACATGGGCGGGTCGATCGACTTGATCTCGACGCGCTTGACCTTGATGCCCCATTGGCCGGTGGCCTCGTCGAGGACGATCGAGAGGCCGGAGTTGATCTGCTCGCGGCTGGTCAGGGTCTCCTCGAGGGTCATGCCACCGACGATGTTGCGCAGGGTGGTCATGGTCAGCTGCTCGACGGCCTGGATGTAGTTGGCGATCTCGTACGTCGCCGCGACCGGGTCGTTGACCTGGAAGTAGATGACCGTGTCGATCGAGACGGTCAGGTTGTCCTCGGTGATCACCGGCTGCGGCGCGAACGCGACGACCTGCTCACGCATGTCGATCATGTAGCGCACCTTGTCGACGAACGGGATCACCGCGTTCAGGCCGGGGTCGCGCTTCGACTGGAACTTGCCGAAGCGCTCCACGATGCCGACCCGCGCCTGCGGGATGATCTTGATCGTCTTGGCCAGCGTGGTGATCACCAGCACCGCCAAGATGACCAGGAGGGCCAGGATGATGCCACCCATGCCAATCAGTCCTTGTCTGTTTCGGTTGCGTCAGGTTGCCCGGAAACTACGGAGTCCCGAGCTCCGGAAGAGGATGGACGTAGGCCGTCGCTCCTCTGATCTCGAGCACCTCGACCGGCGTACCGGCCGCGATCACGAGCGTCTCGTCATAGGGCTGAGCGGTCCAGAGCTCGCCCTCGAGCTTGAGCTGCCCAGGCTTGTGGGCGCTGATCTCGACGGTCGAGACCGTCTGGACGCCGATCAGCTTCTGCGCGCCGATCTGGATCTCCGGGCCGTTGTGGAGCCGCCTGGCCAGCCCCGGGCGTACGACCGCGAGCATGGAGACCGAGACCGCCAGCGCGACGATCGCCTGGATCACGAAGCTGTCGGTGAACGCGCCGGTCACCGCGCCCGCGAAGGCGCCGGTCGCCAGCATCAGCAGGATCAGGTCGAGGCTGAAGAGCTCTCCGACGACGAGCAGCGCTCCGAGTGCCGTCCAGATCGCCCAGTCCCACTCCTGCCAGTCCATGGCCGTCACCCTATCCAGGTGACCCCATGAACGTGGGGATGTTTCCGTACCGGCTTCCTAACGGTTTCTTTACCGACGGTGCCTGAGCGGACTACCGGGTGTGGCGGGCCCGGCGCTTGGCCCAGTAGCGGCCCTCGCTGGTCTCCAGCTCGAGCGGCATGCCGAAGGTCTTGGAGAGGTTGGCCGCGGTCAGGGTGTCCTCGATGAGCCCCTGGGCGGTGATCCGGCCCGACCGCATCATCAGGACGTGGCTGAAGCCCGGCGGGATCTCCTCGACGTGGTGGGAGACGAGCACCGTGGCCGGGCTGTCGGGGTCGTAGGCGAGGGTCGAGAGCGTCGAGACGAGGTCCTCGCGGCCGCCCAGGTCGAGACCGGCGGCCGGCTCGTCGAGCAGCAGCATCTCCGGATCGACCATCAGCGCCCGGGCAAGCTGGACCCGCTTGCGCTCGCCCTCGGACAGGGTGCCGAACCTCCGCTCGCCGAGGTGCTTGATGCCGACCTCGATCAGCAGCTCCTGGGCGCGGTCGTGGTCGAGGTCGTCGTAGTGCTCGCGCCAGCGGCCGACGACCCCGTAGGAGGCGCTGACCACGACGTCGCGGACGAGCTCGTGACGCGGGATCCGGTCGGCCAGCGCGGCGGAGGTGAGACCGATGCGCGGGCGCAGCTCGAAGACGTCGATACGGCCGATCTGCTCGCCGAGGATCTTCACGACGCCCGAGGTCGGGTGGAGCTGGGCGGCGGCGGTCTGGAGCAGCGTGGTCTTGCCGGCGCCGTTGTGGCCCAGGATCACCCAGCGTTCATCCTCTTCGACCACCCAGCTCACAGAGTCGAGAAGGGCGTTGCCTCCGCGGCGTACGGTGACGTCGGTGAACTCCAGCACGGCTGCCATGGCGGCAAATCTATCGGCAGGGGTCGGTGGGCTCGGGGATAGGGTGGGAAGCTGTGAGTGTCGAGGATTCGGAGCTTGATCCGGTGTCGGTGGAGACCACCCCTGAGGCGCTGCGGCTGGCCTGGTGGGTGACGGCGTGGCTGCGCGGTGAGGCGGTCACCGACCTGGTGCTCGACGCGGTGATCGGGCCCGACGCGACCCACACCGTCAGCGGGCTCGCCGCGCTCGGGCTCGGTGGCACCGAGGGGGTCGCGGACACCTTCGTGAGCGGGATGGGGCGGCTGCGTACGGAGGGGGCGACCGCCGTCGGGGTGGCCTTCCCGGCCGAGGGCGACCCGGTCGGGCTGGGTGGCCCCAAGGCGTTCAACGATGCCGCGCTCGAGGCCGGTGAGGCCGTGATGTGCGACGCCGGCATCGGCCTCGTACCGGTCCGGGTCGGGGCGGTGATCGAGTGGCAGGCGTACGCAGCCCAGCGCCGTCAGCTCCCCGACGTCGGTGAGGCCGACCGGGCTCTCCGGCTCGCCCTGAGCGAGTCGGCGACGGCGCTCGCCGAGCTCGACGTCGCGCGGTGGCGGCCCGAGGTCGCCGACCGGTTGATGAACCTGCGCCACCGGCCCGCGCTGGCCGGCGCGCCCGGGGTGCCGGCGCGTTGCGTGGAGCTCGCCGCCCGTGGCGTACAGGCCCGGGAGATCGTCGCGGTGGCGCTCGAGGACGAGGGCGGAGCCGTCTCCGCCTCGGAGATGTTCCAGCGGCGCGAGGCGCTCGTCGGCCTCGACCGAGCGGCGCGGAGGGCGCTCACCGCGGCGGGATCGCCCGAGGTGTGGCCGCCGGACTGAGACGCAGGCGGTGACTCCACTATCCTGTGCAGCGATGACCGAGGAATTCGACGCGCTCGAGCGCCGTCCCGACACCCTGCTGATCACCCTCGCCGGAAACGACCGACCCGGGCTGACCTCGGCCACCTTGGCGACGCTGGCGCTGGCGGGGGTCGACGTGGTCGACCTGGAGCAGATCGTGCTGCGCGCGCGGCTCGTGCTCGGCCTGCTGGTGACGGCGCCCGCCGACGCGGCGAGCACCGACGCGCTCAAGCACGCGATCGAGGAGACCGCCCACGCCCTCGACATGACCGTCGAGATCGAGGAGGGCGTCGGCGACACCCCGCGCGAGCCCGCCGACCGCGCCCGGGTCACGGTCCTCGGCCTGCCCCTGAAGGCCGCCGCGCTCGCGTCCGTGACGCGCACCATCGCCTCGGCCGGCGGCAACATCGACCGGATCATCCGGCTCGCCCGCTACCCGGTCACCGCCTTCGACCTGCACGTGAGCGGGGCCTCCCCCGACGAGCTGCGGGTGACGCTGTCCGCCGAGGCCGCCGCCCAGGGCGTCGACATCGCGGTGCAGCCCGCCAACCTGGTCCGCCGCGGCATGCGACTGATCGTCATGGACGTCGACTCGACGCTGATCGACGGCGAGGTGATCGAGATGATCGCCGCCCACGCGGGCTACGAGAAGGAGGTCGCCTCGGTCACCGAGGCGGCGATGCGCGGCGAGCTCGACTTCGAGGAGTCGCTCCGTGGCCGGGTGAAGTACCTGAAGGGCGTCCCCGCGACCGCGCTGGACGAGGTCTACGCCGGGCTGCAGCTCAACCCCGGCGCACGGACGATGGTCCGCACCCTGCGCCGTCTCGGCTACCGCTTCGCCATCGTCTCGGGCGGGTTCTCCCAGATCACCGACCGGCTCGCGGCCGACCTCGGCATCCACTACGCCCGCGCCAACGAGCTCGAGATCGTCGACGGGGTCCTCACCGGTGAGGTGGTCGGCGAGGTCGTCGACCGTGCCGGCAAGGCCCGCGCGCTGCGCGAGTTCGCCGCCGAGATCGGCATCCCCGAGGCGGCCACTGTGGCGATCGGCGACGGCGCCAACGATCTCGACATGCTCGCCGCCGCCGGGCTCGGGATCGCCTACAACGCCAAGCCCGCGGTCCGCTCCGCAGCCGGGACCGCGATCAACGTCCCCTACCTCGACACCATCATGTATCTCCTCGGCATCTCCCGCGAGGAGATCGAGGCGGCCGACGCCGAGGCCGGCATCGTCACCCCCGCCCCTCCCCTGCTCTGACAGGGGTGGTCCCCGGCCGAGTCGGCGGCGCTTCAGGCGCGGGCGACGTGGAAGGCGGTGACGGAGGCCTCGGCCTCGTCGAGCTCGGACCAGTCGCCGTCGTAGGTGAGCACGGCGACGGCGGCGGTGGGGAAGCCCAGCGCGAGCTGGTTGCCGGCCTCGTCGTCGCCCTCGCCGTCGTCGAGGAGCTGCACCAGCGAGAACATGGTGGGGTTGTGGCCGATCACCACGACCGTGGTGTGGCCGTCGTCGACCTCACGGATCAGGTCGAGAGCGGTGGAGGTGCCGGCGGCGTACAGACCCTGGTCGTACTCCGCCAGCGTCAGGTCCCACGACGCCCCCACCGCGACGTCCTCCCAGGTCTGGGTGGTGCGGTCGGCGGCCGAGACCAGGACGTAGTCCGGGTCCACGCCCTGCTCGGCCAGCCACTCGCCCGCCACGACCGCGTCGGCATGGCCGCGCTCGGTCAGCTGGCGCTCGTAGTCGGTCGGTGCCGACGACTCGGCCTTGGCGTGCCGCATGATGACAAGGGTCCGCATGCGGCAACCCTATGGCCTCACGCACCCAGCGAGTGATAGCCCCCGTCGACATGGACGATCTCGCCGGTGGTCGCCGGGAAGAAGTCCGAGATCAGCGCGCAGACGGCCTTGGCGGTCGGACCCTGGTCGGTGTTGTCCCAGCCCAGCGGCGCCCGGGTGCCCCAGCCCTCGTCGAGCTCCTCGAAGCCCGGGATCGCCTTCGCGGCGAGGGTCTTCAGCGGGCCTGCGGAGACCAGGTTGCAGCGGATCCCGTCGGGACCGAGGTCGCGGGCGAGGTAGCGCGAGGTCGACTCGAGAGCGGCCTTGGCGACACCCATCCAGTCGTACGCCGGCCAGGCGATCGTCGCGTCGAAGGTCAGCCCCACGATCGACGAGCCCGGGCCCAGGAGCGGGCGGGTGGCCATGGCGAGCGACTTGAGCGAGTAGGCGCTGACCTGGACGGCCTGGGAGACGTCGTCCCACGGGCCGTCGAGGAACTTGCCGCCGAGCAGCGTCTCGGGGTTGCCGTACGCGATCGAGTGCACGACCCCGTCGAGCCGCTCGACGCCCTCGGCCCGGAGCGCGTCGGCGAGGCCGTCGAGGTGCTCCTGGTTGGTGACGTCGAGGTCGAGGACCGGCGGCTCCTCGGGGAGCCGCTTCGCGATCCGCTTGGTGATCGACAGCGCGCGGCCGAAGTTGGAGATCAGGACGCGGGCGCCCTGCTCCTGGGCCACCTTGGCCACCGCGAAGCCGATCGAGGAGTCCATCGTGACTCCCGCGACGAGAACAGTCTTGCCGTCCAACAAACCCATGATCAGTGCCCCATTCCAAGTCCGCCGTCGACCGGGATCACGGCCCCGGTCACATAACCCGCATCTGCCAACCACGTCACGGCCGAGGCCACCTCGTCCGGCGTCGCGTAGCGCGCCAGCGGGACCCGGTCCGTGATCGCCTTCTGCTGCTCGTCGGTGAGCACCGCGGTCATCTCGGTCTCCACGAACCCCGGCGCCACCACGTTGGCGGTGATCCCCCGCGAGCCGAGCTCACGCGCGAGCGAGCGGGCCATCCCGACCAGCCCGGCCTTCGAGGCCGCGTAGTTGACCTGGCCCGGGTTGCCCAACAGGCCGACGACCGAGGAGATGAAGATGATCCGGCCGCGGCGCAGCCGCAGCATGCCCTTCGAGGCGCGCTTGGCGAGCCGGAAGGACGCGGTCAGGTTGGTGTCGATCACCGAGGTGAAGTCGTCCTCCGACATCCGGAGGACGAGCGTGTCCTTGGTGATCCCGGCATTGGCCACCAGGACCTCGACCGGTCCGTGGGCGGCCTCGGCGGCGGCGTACGCCTCCTCGACGGCGGCGGGGTCGGTGATGTCGCACACCAGGTCCAGGGCGCCCTCCGGCGCCCCGCCCTTGCGGGAGGTCACGGCGACCTTGTCGCCGTTGGCCACGAAGGCCTCCGCGATCGCCCGGCCGATGCCACGGCTGCCACCGGTGACGAGCACCGAGCGGGGTGCCCGCGCTGGGCTCTGCGTTGTGGGGTCTTCACTGTCAGTCACAGGCGCGACGGTAGCGATTACTTCGGCGTACGACCAATGCCTTGGATTTGCTTGTGAGAACCCTCCAACGGCGCTCGGAGCGCCCCTGTTGGGACCACACCATTGACCGACGCTCATCGGGCACGACCTAGACTGGCGGTATGTCCAAGGCGCAACCGATCAGGATCACGACGGCGGGGCGCAGCCGCGCCGAGGACATCGCGATCCGTCAGAAGCGCTACGCCATCTCGATGTCGATCCGCTCGCTCTGCTTCATCGGCGCCGTGATCGCCGGCCTGGCAGGCATCACGTGGCTGTGGCCGATCCTGATAGCGGCCGCCCTGATCCTGCCCTACATCGCCGTGGTGATGGCCAACGCGACCAACACCAAGAGCGACGAGATGAACCTCATGGACTCGCCCTACGGCCCGCGCCAGCTCACCAGCGGACGCGAGCAGCAGCTCCACCAGAAGGGTGACGACTGATGGGTGCCCTCGACTCCGACCTGTGCTCGGCGAAGGGCTGTCAGGACCCCGGGTCGTGGGAGCTGCAGTGGAACAATCCCAAGATCCACACGCCCGAGCGGCGTAAGATCTGGCTCGCGTGCGAGGCGCACAAGCAGTCACTGAGCGACTTCCTGGGCGCACGCGGGTTCCTGAAGGACGTCGTCGCTCATTAGCTGTTCCGACAGAGAGGCTGTGCGATGAACCCGATCCCTGTCCTCCTCGACTGCGACCCCGGCCACGACGACGCGATCGCGATCCTGCTGGCGCTGGGCGACCCTCGTATCGACCTGCTCGGCATCACCACCACCTTCGGCAACTGCCAGGTGGAGAAGGCGACCTACAACGCCCAGCGGATCCTCGCCCTGGCCGAGCGGCCCGATGTCCCGGTCGCCACCGGAGCCGCCGGGCCGCTGGCCGGTGAGATCCACATCGGTGACTTCATCCACGGCGCGACCGGGATCGACGGGCCCGATCTTCCCGAGCCGCTCGCTGCGCCGGTCTCGATCGGGGCGGTCGAGCTCCTGCGTACGTCCCTTCTGGCTGCCCCGGATCCCGTCACCGTCGTCGCGACCGGACCGATCACCAACGTCGCGGTGCTGCTGCGTGATCATCCCGAGGTCGGTGCGAAGATCGCCGAGATCGTCTTCATGGGCGGCTCGACCGAACGCGGCAACACCACGCCGGCCGCCGAGTTCAACGCCTACGCCGACCCCGAGGCACTCGACCTCGTCCTCACCAGCGGCCTGCCGATCCGGATGGTCGGGCTCAACCTGTCCCACCAGGCGCTGGCCACTCCCGAGGTCGTCGCGCGGATGCGGGCCATGGATCATCCGGTCGGCCGGGCATGCGCCGACCTGATGGGCTTCTTCGGCGGCACCTACTCCGACGTCTTCGACTTCGCCGCTCCCCCGGTCCACGACCCCTGCACCATCGCGGCGCTCATCGACCCCGGCCTGATCACCTGGCACAAGTCGTTCGTCGCCGTCGAGACCGAGGGCCGCTGGACCCGCGGCGCCACCGTCGTCGACCTCCACGGCCGCCTCGACGAGCCGCCCAACGCCCAGGTCGCGATCACCCTCGACGTCGAGGGCTACTGGGAGCTCGTCCTGGACGCTCTCGACCGCGTCGGGCACCCCGTCGCCGAGAAGTGAGTTGTGGGGGCCGAATCTGTCGTTGTGGGTGACGAGAGTCGACTTTCGTCGCCCACAACGACAGATTCGGCCGTCGCTTCTACGGTCTCGGCGGGAGGGGTCAGCCGCCGATGGCGGACATCGGACGGTCGGGCTGGAGGAAGCCGAGGTCGTCGATGCCGTGGCCGGCGCGCTTGCCGGCCATCGCGGTGACCCACCTCGCAGCGAGGTCGGCGTCGGAGGCGCCGGCACGCAGCGGCGTACGCAGGTCCGACTCGGAGCGCGCGAACAGGCAGTCGCGCACCTGCCCGTCGGCGGTGAGACGCACCCGGTCGCAGTCGCCGCAGAAGGGGCGGGTGACGGAGGCGATGATGCCGACCTTGGCCGGGCCGCCGTCGACGTAGAAGAGCTCGGCGGGGGCGCTGCCGCGGGGCTCCTCGGCCGGGGTCAGGTCGAACGCCGCCGACAGCGCGGCGAGGGTGTCGTCGGCCGTCACCATCGTGTCGCGCGACCACCCGTGCTGGGCGTCGAGGGGCATCTGCTCGATGAACCGCAGCTCGTAGCCGCGCTCGACCGACCAGCCGAGCAGCTCGGCGGCCTGGTCGTCGTTGACGCCTCGTAGCAGGACCGCGTTGATCTTGATCGGTCCCAGACCGGCCTCCGCGGCGGCCTCGAGGCCGGCCACGACGTCGTGCAGCCGGTCGCGACGGGTGATCTCCGCGAACGTGTCCGGCCGGATCGAGTCCAGGGACACGTTGACCCGGTCGAGGCCGGCCTCCGCGAGCGAGCCGGCCATCCGGGCCAGACCGAGCGCGTTGGTCGTGATCGAGAGCTCCGCGTCGGGAGCGACCTCGCGGGTGCGCGCGACGATCGAGACCAGCCCGCGCCTGACCAGTGGCTCCCCGCCGGTGAACCGCACCTCGCGGACCCCGAGCTGCCCGGTGGCGACACCGATCAGCCGCACGACCTCGTCGTCGGTGAGCACCTCGTCGCCGGGCAGCCAGTCGAGCCCCTCCGGCGGCATGCAGTAGGTGCAGCGCAGGTTGCAGCGATCGGTCAGCGAGACGCGCAGATCGGTCGCGACCCGGCCGAACCGGTCGACCAGCCTCTGCTGGACCTGATCTGTCGGGGAGGTCGTCATCACACCAGTCTAGGCAGCCGCGACCCGGATCGTGAGCGAGGACCGTATGCCAGTTAGTCTCGTGGCGTGAGTTCGTTCCGTTTCCTGCTCAGCCGTCGCTGGGCCGGTTTCACGGTGTTCGTGCTGATCCTGGCCTACGGGACGTGGTGGCTGGGCCAGTGGCAGTTCGACCGTCTCGAGGACCGCAAGGCCAGCAACCAGATCGTCCGCACCAACGAGCACGCCGAGCCCGCGCCGGTCTCCGACGTGCTGGCCGAGGGCACGAAGGTGGCCGAGAAGGACGAGTGGCGGCGGGTGACCGCCACCGGGACGTACGCGGTCGACGACACGATCATCTGGCGCTACCGCACCCCCGACGACGCCAAGGGGATCGACATCGTCGTCCCGCTGGTGCTCGCCGACGGCACCGCGGTGCTGGTCGACCGCGGCTGGCTCCAGACCGAGTCGCAGGAGAAGTTCGACGATCTTCCGGCGCCCCCGACCGGCGAGGTCACCATCACCGGCTGGGTACGCGCCGACGGCACCGGCGACTCCACCGACGTCGCCCAGGTCGACGGCTACCACGCCACCCGCGCGCTCTCCTCGGCCCAGGTCGCGAAGGTGGTCGACGAGCCGCTGCTGACCGGCTGGCTCCACCTCGACACCGAGTCCCCCGAACCCGCTGTCCAGCTCCGCCAGGCCGACCTCCCCGAGCTCGACAACGGCCCCCACTTCTTCTACGGGCTCCAGTGGTGGTTCTTCGGCATCCTCGCGATCGCCGGGTTCTTCTACCTGATGTACGACGAGCGGCGTACGCAGAGCCGGGACGAGCCTGCACCAGACGATGACGCCTCCGACGGCGATGACCAGCTCGACGAGCGCGCCCGCAAGAAGGCCGCCAAGCTGGCTCAGAAGCAGGCCGTGAAGGCGGCCTACCAGGCTGCGTACGAGAAGGAACGCAGCGGGAAGAGCTGACCCCGGGCCCTAGCGCCGGAACTGCGTCTCGTAGAGCTCCGCGTAGAGCCCGCCGTCGGCGAGCAGCGACTCGTGGGTGCCGGACTCCACGACGCGGCCGGCCTCGATGACGAGGATGCGGTCGGCGGCACGGATGGTCGAGAGCCGGTGGGCGATGACGATGGAGGTACGTCCCGCCAGCGCGGCGTCCAGGGCGGTCTGCACCGCGGCCTCGGACTCGGAGTCGAGATGGGCGGTGGCCTCGTCGAGCACCACGATGTGGGGCGCCTTCAGCAGGAGCCGGGCGATCGCGAGGCGCTGACGCTCTCCGCCGGAGAGCCGGTAGCCGCGGTCGCCGACGACGGTGTCGAGCCCGTCGGGAAGTCCCTTGATGACGCCGGCCACCTGGGCCGCCTCGAGGGCCGCCCAGACCTCCTCGTCGGTGGCGCCGGGGCGGGCGTAGAGCAGGTTGCCGCGGACGGTGTCGTGGAACATGTGGGCGTCCTGGGTGACGTAGCCGACCGCGGCCTCGAGCGACTCCAGGGTCACGTCGCGCACGTCGAGACCGCCGACCTCGACCGAGCCGGAGCGTACGTCGTAGAGCCGGGCGATCAGGTGGGTGATCGTCGACTTCCCGGCGCCGGAGGGGCCGACCAGGGCGACCATCTCGCCCGGCTCGGCGGCGAAGTCGATGTCGGACAGCACCTCGCGCACCTCGCGGCTCTCCGGCCGAGCGATCGTCTCCAGGGAAGCCAGCGAGACCTCGTCGGAGCGGGGGTAGGTGAAGGCGACGTGGCGGAACCGCACGGACGCGGCATCGGCGGGCACCTCGACCGCGTCCGGCTTCTCCTTGATCAGCGAGGGCAGGTCGAGGACCTCGAAGACGCGGTCGAAGCTGACCAGCGCGGTCATCACGTCGATGCGTACGTTGGAGAGCGCCTGCAGCGGCCCCAGCAGCCTCACCAGCAGCAGACCGAGCGCGGTCAGGGTGCCGAGCGTGACGTCGCCGCGGATCACCATCCAGCCGCCGAAGCCGTAGACCAGCGCGGTCGCCAGCGCCGGCACCATCTGCATCGTCGCCCCGAACAGACGGGTCAGCAGCGCGATCCGGATCCCCAGACGGCGTACGACATCGGCACGCTGCGCGAACGCCGCATCCTCCTCGTCGCGACGGCCGAAGAGCTTGAGCAGCAGGGCGCCACCGACGTTGAACCGCTCGGTCATCGTCGTCGCCAGCGCCGCGTTGCCGTCCATCTGCTCGCGGGTCAGCCCGGCCAGCCGGCGCCCGACCCAGCGCGAGGTCAGGAACAGGATCGGGAACAGCGCGACGCACATCAGCGTCACCTGCCAGGAGAGCACCAGCATCGCCGCGCCGACCACGAAGACCGAGATCAGGTTGGAGACGCTGTTGGACAGCGTCGAGGTGAACGCCCGCTGGGCGCCGAGCACGTCGGTGTTGAGGCGGCTCACCAGCGCACCGGTCTGGGCGCGGGTGAAGAAGGCCAGCGACTGGCGCTGGACGTGGCCGAAGACCTGGGTGCGCAGGTCGAAGATGAGCCCCTCGCCGATCCGCGTCGAGAGCCAGCCAGAGACCACCCCGAAGGCCATGTCGACCACCGCCACCAGCGCCATCGCCGCGGCCAGCCAGATCACCAGCGAGAGGTTCTTGGCGAGCACGCCGTCGTCGATGAGGCGCTGGGTCAGCAGCGGGGTGACCACCACGAGCGCGGCGTCGAAGACCGTGAACAGCAGGAACGCACTGATCAGAGCCCGGTGGGGTCCGGCGTAGGAGATGACGCGCTTGACGGTGCCCTTCGGCAACCCCCGTTGGAGCACGGTGCGGTCGGCGCGCAGGTTGCGCATGATCCCGCCGCCGCCCATCGCCCCGCCGGTCGCACCGAAGCCTGGACCCATTTGTGACACCCCGACACCTTAGTCGCCCGGACGCGTACGGCCGCTTCCAGGACCATCGTCGAAATATGGTCAAAATCACCTGGATCAGGTGACCAAGCGCTCTGTTGGTGGTATGAAGTGGTGCGCGTGTGTGCGCCGGTCTCCGGGGGCTGGATCAGGAATCGTCCCCCTGTCCTGACCCGCGGGTTCATGCCTGACTGTTCACCCCCACACCAGGTGCCCGACATGACCCGACCACTCCTGGCCCGACTCCACCGAGCCGGTCCATGGTTCTGCAGTACCGCGATCCTTCTCTTCGTCGCGCTCTCCCCCGTCATCTTCGTCACCGCCTCCGGTGACCAGTGGATCTGGCGCTGGATCCTCGCCGGCGTACCCGTCGTCGCCCTCACCCTCTGGCTCACCGCGATGGCCTACGAGTCCGCTCCTGCCGAGGCGTCACCCGCGTCGGCCGAAGAGTCACCCGCGTCGGCCGAGGAGTCGGGAGCGCAGGCCGAGGCGTCACTTCCGTCGGCCGAACTGGCACCGGCTGACACCTCGAGCGACCCCAGTGACGTCTCGGCCGACGAGAGTGACGTCTCGGCCGACGTACCTGACGCCTCGGCTGGGGCGGCTGGACGGGGTGGCGACGCCGGGATGCGGGTGGCGGTGCTGTCGCTGTCGCGCAAGGTGCAGGCGTCGGCGCACCGGATCCAGGAGGAGTCGACGCGGATGGTGGCGAAGTTCCCGGCCGAGCCGGACGTGCTCGAGGCCGGGATGAGGGTCGACCACGCGGCGGCGCAACAGGCGCGGCTGGCGCAGAGCATCGCCACGCTGTGCGGGGAGCAGCCGGGGCAGCACTGGCGCGACCCGCTCGCGATCGCCGACGTCGTACGTGGGGCAGCCGGCCGGATCACCGCCTACCGCCGCGTCCGGGTGGAGGGCGACCCTCCGGTCGCGGTCCAGGGTGCGTACGTCGAGTCCCTGATCCACCTCGTCGCCGAGCTCCTCGCCAACGCGACCCAGTCCTCACCACCCGCGACCGATGTGCTGGTCACCATCCGGTCCGTACGCCGCGGGGCGGCCCTGGAGATCGACGACGCGGGCGTCGGCATGGACGAGACCAACCTCGCCTGGATGCGTGAGATCGCCTCCGGCACCCGGCAGGTGCGCCTGCAGGACCTCGGCGAGATCCCGCAGACCGGCCTCGCGGTCGTCGGCACCTACGTCCGCCGCCACGGGTTCCGGGTCGACCTGACCGAGTCGGTCCACGGTGGCCTGCGGGTCGCCGTACTCGTCCCCGAGGCGATGACCACGCCGCTGAGCCCGACGACGGTCGAGCCGGAGCCGCGTACGCCGGTCTCGACCCCCATGCCCGCCTCGCTCCTCGCCCAGGCCCCGAAGGCGCCGCCGGCGTCGACGACGCCGGCCTGGCCGGTCCACGCCGCCGCGAAGGCCCCCGATCCTCTCGCCGGCCTCGACAAGCGGGAGCCGTCGCTGTTCACCTCCGACGGCCTGCCCCAGCGCCGCTCGAAACGCGGCCAGCGCTTCGCGACCGGACAGCAGCCGGTCGGCCGGGTCGTCCCACCCCGCCCGGAGCCGACGGCCGAGCAGGCCGGCGCGTGGATGAGCAGCTTCCTCAGTGCCCCGGCCACACCCGCGGCCAGCACGACCATCCCCCACCAGGCCGTCGATCCCACCGACGGCAGCACCGCCGCGGAGACCGATTCCGCACCCGAGAACCACTGGAGGAACCATGACCGATGAGAACAGCTGGATGCTGGAGCTGGTCGCGGGAGTACGCGGCGTACGTCATGTCGTGGTCCTCTCCGCCGACGGGCTCGTCCGGGTCCGCACGAGCCACACCCCGCGCGAGGAGGCCGACAAGCTGGCCGCGGCGTGCGCCGGGCTGACCTCGCTCGGCCACGGGATCAGCCGCCAGTTCGGCGTCGACGCCCACCCCCGCCAGGTGATGGTCGAGTTCAACGGCGGCTTCCTGTTCATCCGTGGCGCCGGTGACGGCTCCCGGCTCGCGGTGGTCACCGAGATGAGCATCGACCCGGCGCTGGTCGCCCAGCAGATGCAGGCGACCGTGCTGATGATCGGGGAGCGCGCGATGAGCACCCCGAGACGCTCGATCTGAGCCGATGCCCGACGTGCCTGACGACTACGTCGACCACCCGATCCGGTCCTACGTCCGGACCGGCGGTCGCGTCCGCCCGACCCACCGGCTGACCCCGGCGACGCTCCTGATCGGCCACACCAGCCCGTCGGCCACACCGGCGTCCGTGGGCCGCCAGGAGCGCGAGGTCCTCTCCCAGTGCCTCGGCGTGATCTCGATGGCGGAGATGGCCGTCCACCTCGGCCAGCCGGTCAGCGTCCTCGCGGTGATCGCCTCGGACATGATCGACGCCGGCCTGATCGGCGTACGCCCCGACAGCGACACCGCCGCCGGCCCCTCCCGTGAAACCCTCCAGAAGGTGCTGCATGCTCTCAACCACCTCTGACAACCACTATCTGGCCCCCACGGTCGTCGAGTCGGTCAAGATCCTGGTCGTCGGCTCCTTCGGGGTCGGCAAGACCACGCTGATCGGCGCGGTCAGCGAGATCGAGCCGCTGCGCACCGAGGAGTCGATCACCCAGGCCAGCGAGGGGATCGACTCGGTCGAGGCGACGCCGGAGAAGTCGACGACCACGGTCGCGATGGACTTCGGCCGGATCACGCTGACCGACGAGATCGCGCTCTACCTGTTCGGCACGCCGGGGCAGCGCCGCTTCTGGGACCTGTGGTCCGGCCTCGCCGAGGGAGCCGCCGGCGCCCTGGTCCTGGTCGACACCCGCCGCATCGAGGACTCCTTCGAGGTGCTGGACCAGCTCGAGACGCGTACGTCGCTGCCCTTCGTCGTCGCGATCAACCAGTTCCCCGGCGCCCCGAACTACGAGCCCGACCAGATCCGCACGGCGCTCGACCTCGACGAGGAGACCCCGATCGTGGTGTGCAACGCCAAGAACCGCAACGCCTGCGTCCGAGCGCTCGCCGCGCTCGTGCGCCACGCCCTCAAGACCCACTGACCACGCAGCCCAGACCCAGACGAACAGGCCCCGCGATGACCCCGACCCGCACCGTACGTCTCGCCGACCTCACCGACCTCGTCCAGGCACCCGACACCGTCGGGCCCCGGGCGCGGGAGGTGCACGCCCGGCTCCGGGCCGAGTGGGGTCCGGTGGCCCCTGGCGAGCTCTCCCCCGGCGTACGCCTCTGGTTCGCGATGGGCTACGCCGAGTTCAGCGAGGTCATCCGCAACGAGGAGGTCTTCTCGCGCAACGGCGACAACTGGAGCGCGGTGCAGGAGGGCAAGATCCTGCCGGACATGCCGATCTACCCGTTCGTGACGACCCGGCAGAACTCCTTCCACAACGACGGCGAGCTGCGCCGGCGGCTGCGCTCGCCCGTCGACCGAGCCCTCTCCCGGGTCGACGAGCACGGCTACGCCGCGCAGGTACGCAGCATCTGCAACGACCTCGTCGACGACATGCTCGAGCGCGGCGAGGCCGACCTGGTCCAGGACTACGCCGTGCTGATCCCGCTCCTCTCGGTCGCTGCCATGTTCGGCATGGGCCCCGAGGTCGGCGACTCGATGCGCAAGGCCGCGCACAAGGTCCTGGGCGGTGGGCAGCTCGCCCAGGAGGGCGTCATCGAGCTCGCCGTCGAGATCGTCGACCACATCGCCAGACGCCGGATGGATCCCAGCGACGACCTGACCTCGCACCTGATCGACGACCCCGGCCTCTGGGACGACAACGAGGTCATGGAGGCGATGATCGTGATGATCATCGCCGGCAACGAGCTGACCATCGCGACGATCACCCAGACGCTGCTGCTGATGCTCTCCGACGAGCGCTTCGCGGGCAGGCTGCGTGGCGGCCGTCTCGGCGTCGACCAGGCGATCGAGGAGGTGATGTGGCGTGACCCGCCCTGCTACAACATCACCCCGCGCTTCGCGCTGCGCGACGTCGAGCTCGGCGGTCAGCTGATCCGGAAGGGCGACGCGGTGGTGCCGTGCATCGCCGCGGCCAACCTCGACCCGCTGATGACCGGCGGCGACCCGTGGGTCGAGATCGGCAACCGGGCCCACATGTCGTGGAGCGCCGGCCCGCACTCCTGCCCGGCCCAGCGGCCGGGCACGATCATCGTCCAGGCGGCCGTACGCACCGTCCTGGAGCGCCTCCCCGAGGTCACCCTCGCGGTGCCGGCCGACCAGGTCGAGCGCAACACCGACTCGCTCTCCTACCGCTACCCGACCTCGATGCCGGTCAGGTTCGTGCGGACGTTGAGCTAGGCGAGCGAGACCAGGTCGGCGTACTCCTCGTTCCAGAGGTCCTCGACACCGTCGGGGAGGATGAGCACCTTGTCGGGCTCCAGCGCGTGCACGGCGCCCTCGTCGTGGGTGACCAGCACGATCGCGCCCTCGTAGCGGCGGATCGCGTTGAGCACCTCCTCGCGGGAGGCCGGGTCGAGGTTGTTCGTGGGCTCGTCGAGCAGGAGCACGTTGGCCGCGGAGACGACCAGGGAGGCCAGCGCCAGCCGGGTCTTCTCCCCACCGGAGAGCACCCCGGCGGGCTTGTGCACGTCGTCACCGGTGAAGAGGAACGCACCGAGCACGGTGCGGGCCTCGGTGTCGGTGAGCTGTGGCGCCGCGGACTGCATGTTCTCCAGCACCGACCGCTTGGTGTCGAGGGTCTCGTGCTCCTGGGCGTAGTAGCCGATCTTGAGGCCGTGACCGGGCACGACGCGACCGGTGTCGGGCTCGTCGACCCCGGCCAGGATGCGCAGCATCGTGGTCTTCCCGGCGCCGTTGAGCCCGAGGATGACCACCCGGGTCCCCCGGTCGATGGCCAGGTCGACGGCGGTGAAGACCTCCAGGGCGCCGTAGGACTTGGACAGGTCGTTGGCGGTGAGCGGGGTCTTGCCGGACGGCGCGGGCGAGGGGAACTTGATCGCGGCGACCTTCTCCTGCTGCCGCTCGCCCTCGACGCCCTCCATCAGCTTCTCGGCGCGCTTGAGCATCTGCTGGGCAGCTGTCGCCTTGGTGGCCTTGGCGCGCATCTTGTTGGCCTGGTCGGTGAGCGTCTTGGCCTTGTTCTGCGCGTTCATCAGCTCGCGCTTGCGCCGGGCCTCGTCGGTCTCGCGCTGGGTCAGATACTGCTTCCACGGCATGTTGTAGATGTCGATCACCTCGCGGTTGGCGTCGAGGTGGAAGACCTTGTTGACCGTCTGGGCGAGCAGGTCGTTGTCGTGGGAGATCACGATGAAGCCGCCCTTGTAGGACTTCATCCAGTCGCGCAGCCAGATGATCGAGTCGGCGTCGAGGTGGTTGGTCGGCTCGTCGAGGATCAGCACCTCGGCGCTCGAGAACAGGATGCGTGCCAGCTCGACACGCCGCCGCTGGCCGCCCGAGAGCGTCTTCAGCGGCTGGGTCATGATCCGGTCGGGGATGCCGAGCGACTGGGCGATCTGCAGGGCTTCCGTCTCGGCCGCGTAGCCACCGCCGGCGTCGAGCTCGTCGTGAGCGCGCTGGTAGCGCTTCATCGCCTTCTCGCGGACGTTCGGGTCGTCGGAGCCCATCTCCTCCTCGGCGATGCGCATACGGCGTACGGCATCGTCGAGCCCGCGGGCCGACAGGATGCGGTCCTTGGCGATCACCTCGGGGTCGCCGACCCGCGGATCCTGGGGCAGATAGCCGATCTCACCGGTGTTGGAAACCGTTCCGGAGGCAGGCAGATGGTCGCCGGCGAGCACCTTCGTCAGGGTCGTCTTCCCGGCGCCGTTACGGCCCACGAGCCCGACCTTGTCGCCGGGTCCGACTCGGAAAGTGACGTTCTCCATCAAAAGTCTGGCGCCGACGCGGACTTCTAGGTCATGGGCAGTGATCATTACCGTCACTAGTGTATGGGCGGGGCACTCGGCTCCACACATCACCACCTCCAGGGGGACAAGATGCGGTTCAACCCGAAGGCCAGACTCGACACCAGCCGGACGTCCGGCGGCGGTGGCGGTGGCGGGTTCGGCGGAGGTGGCGCCCGCATCCCGATCCCCGGCGGCAAGGCGAGCGGCGGGATCGGCACCGTCATCGTGCTGCTGGTCTTCTTCCTCATCACCCAGTGCACCGGCGTCGGCCCGCAGGTCCTCGGCGAAGGCGGCGGCTCGACCTCGGTCGGCACCGGCACCTTCGGCGGCCTCCAGGCGGCCGAGGGCGGGGAGACCGGCGACTTCGGTTCCTGCCGGACCGGCGAGGACGCCAACAACGACGAGAACTGCGCGTTCGTCGCGCTGGAGAACTCGCTGACCGGCTACTGGGACTCCCAGCCCGACCTCTCCGGCCGGTTCGAGCCCGAGCAGTCGGTGGTGATCTTCGCCGACCAGGTCCAGACCGGCGGCTGCGGCTCCGCGTCGAGCTCCGTCGGACCGTTCTACTGCCCGGCCGACCAGACCATCTACCTCGACCCGACCTTCTTCGACTCGATCTTCGAGCAGCTCGGCGGTCAGGACACCACCTTCGTACGCGCCTACGTGCTCGCCCACGAGTACGGTCACCACATCCAGAACCTGCTCGGCACCATGGGCCAGGTCCGCACCCAGCAGGGCCCCGACTCCGACGCCGTCCGCCTGGAACTGCAGGCCGACTGCTACGCCGGCATGTGGACCGCTGCCGCGGAGAGCGACGAGTTCATCGAGGACATCACCGAGCAGGACATCTCCGAGGGCATCTCCGCCGCCAAGACCGTCGGCGACGACCACATCCAGTCGCAGACCACCGGCCGCGTGGACACCTCGCAGTACACCCACGGCTCCTCCGAGCAGCGGATCGCCTGGTTCAAGAAGGGCATGACCACCCCCGACTCGATCGCGGGCTGCGACACGTTCAAGGCGCGGGATCTCGACCGGCCGTAGCCGTCCTCGTGGGGGCGCAGCTCACATCTCGAGCAGAGCCTCCACCAACGGAGCCTGCTTCTGCAGAGTCCGCAGATGCGGCGCGACGGCGGGGTGGCGGAACTTCGCGAGCAGCGGGCCCTCCCCCGGCGTGACCCGGCTCAGCGCCCACTCGGCACGGCTGAGCGCGGTGTAGACCGCGCTGATCTGGGCACCGAGAGTCACCTGCTCGCGGGTCGCGATGCCGGGCGGCAGCCCCAGGACGTACGCCTCCAGTAACGGCTCGAACGACTCCCGGGCGTGCAGCAGGTAGAGCCCGAGATCCCCACCGACGGGACCCAGGCCGAGGCTCGACCAGTCGATCGCGATCAGCCGCTCGCCGTCGCCGGTGCGGCCGAGGAGGTTCTGGGGCGCGGGGTCGCCGTGCTGGGCGACCTGGGGAAGCCCGTCGAGGAGATCGGTGAAACGACCGCGCCGCTCCCAGAGGGTGTGGGCGATGTCCGCGGCGGTCGTACGCATCATGGTCGGCCAGCCGCCGTTGTACTCCACCCGCGCCATCCGGTCGCGGAACTGGTCGCGCGCCAGCCAGCGCGCCTCGCCGAGGTCCGCACCGGCGAATCGACCCATCGAGAGGGCCGCGAAGAGACCGGAGTTGGCGGCGTCCTCGACCCACTCGGTGGTCAGGGTGATGCCCTCGTCGTCCTCGGCGACGCTCGTGCGGGCGGAGATCATGCCCGGGGTGTCGTCGACCAGCCCGGTGGTGGCGACGTCCGCCGCCCGCCGCCAGTAGGCGAAGTGTCGCCGCCGGCTCAGCTCGACCGGGTCGTACGTCCCCGGGCGACCGATCCGTTTGACCACGACCGGCTCCTCGCCCACGGCGGTGCGCCAGACCCCCAGCGTGGAGGGTCCGGTGCCTCCGGGAAGGACGAGCCACCCGGGGTCGGGTTGCCACATGCTTGCCAAAGTAGCGCATCCTCGCAGGTCGTGACCGTATTCGCCGCCGGGATGCCACGACGGCGTGATCGGGCCGATATCGTTGAGCCGATGTCCGAGACTGACTACTGCGAGCTGTGTGACCTGCCGAAGTCACAGTGCATCCACGGCCGGCCCCCGGCCCCGCCCGCTCCGGCTCCGGTGCGGAAGCCTGCGACCCGGGTCCGCAAGACCACGACGAGCTCGACGGCCTCCGCCCCGAAGGTCGTCACCAAGTCCGCTCCGCGCAAGTGGACCCCACCTGCCGCCTTCGCGCCGCTCATCCTCGAGATCCTCGAGGCCTCCGGCGGTTCGATGACGGCCGACGCCGTCCTCGACGAGCTCGAGACCCAGCTGGCCGACCAGCTCCTGCCGGGCGACTTCGAGACCACCCCGGAAGGCGAGCTCCGCTGGCGCTACGCGGCCCGCCGCGCCCGCCAGACGCTCCTGAGCGACGGCTCGATGATCAAGGGTTCGCCGGGAGTCTGGCAGCTCGCCTGACGCCGAGGCGTCACGAGTCGGCGTTGAGGACCTCGATCCTCACCTTCTGGGCGTCCTCGATCGCCTGATCGAGCACCGCGCGGTTGGGGTTCTGCACGGCCAGCCACGGTCCGGCGACGGTGAGCGGCCGCAGCCGCCGGTCCTCGAGCACGTCGTCGACGCCGCCGTGGTCGCCGCCGGTGACGAGCGGACCGCTCAGCCCGTCGAGGATCCGTGCGGCGTGCTCGGCGGCCGCCTCGTAGGCCGCGCTGGCCTGGTTCGCCCGGCGCCTGGCGAAGCGCTGCTGGCTCCAGCCACCGGCCTTGGTCTTTCCCTGGACGTGGCGGCGGCCGATCTTGTGGTCGGCGATCTCGGCGCCGTTCATCCGGGCGATCGCGAAGCCGCCCTTGCGCACCAGCAGGATGCCCCAGTCCTGCGGGGCCGCCGACGCGGCGATGAACGCCTCGACCTCGGCCGGCCCGGCGTACGTCTTCTCGAACGGCAGCGCCGCGATGAACGAGGATCCGTCGGCCGCGTCACCGGTCAGCGCACCCGAGTCGACCGCGAGCCGGGTCTCGCCGTGTCGTGCCGCGAAGTTGTCGACCCAGCGCTGGATCCGAGCGACCGGGACGGCGACGTTGGGCATGGCCGTACGTTACCGTCCCGGTCGACAGGGAGCCGATCAGTCGGCCCGGATCAGTTGGTGATGACGAGCTCGACGCGTCGGTTGCCCGGGTCCGGCTTGCCGGGGACGATCGGCCGGGTCTCGCCGTAGCCCTTCGAGGTGAGCCGGTCCGCCTCGACACCCAGACCCACCAGCGTGTCCAGGACCCGCTTGGCCCGGCGTTCGCTCAGGTCCTGGGTGTGCGCGAGCATCCCGGTGATGTCGGCGTGCCCTTCGATCCGCACTGTGACGTCCGGGTGCTCGGTCAGCGTCGCCGCCAGCGCCTTGACCACGCCGAGCCCGTCGCTGGTCAGCACGTCGCTGTTGTGCTCGAAGCCGATCGACCGGAACCTGTCCAGCTCGGCCTGCGCCGCCTCGCGCTCCTCCGTGGTCGGCGTCGGCGACGCTTCCGCCGTGACGGCCGGCTCCGACGGCTCGGGCTCCGTGGTCGCCTCGGCCTCGCTGTCGCCGCCCACTGCGTCCGTGCCGCTCCCGTCCTCACCGGTGACCGCACCATCCGGGCCGAAGGCCTGGACGACGCGTACGCCGCTGACGTCCTCGACGAGCGCGCCGGCCTCGACCGCGGCGGCCTCCGTCTTCGCGGTGACCTCGCCGTCGCGCCCGGTGAAGGCGACCTCCACCTCGTCGAGCCCGGCCTCGGACAGCGCTGCGGCCGCCTTGTCGGTCAGCTTGTCCTCGATCCGCTCGCGGAAGACCGTGTCCTGGACCGCCGTGAGCCCGCCGAGCAGGACGACGCCGACGATGACGGGTAGGACGATCCGACGCAGCCTCATGCCTTCGCCCCGGAGGCGTCGTCCTCAGCGGCTTCGACCGCGGCGACCTCGGCCGCATCCTCGGCCAGTGCCTCGGCCTTGTCCTCGGCGTCGGTGATCTCGTCGACGTCGGCGAAGTCGACCTTCTCGTGGAACTTCACGCTGCGGTCCTGACCGCCGACCAGATAGTCCTGGAACTCCTTCAGCCCGTCCTCGTCGCCTTCGGCCAGGAGCTGCGCCTGGCGCGCCCACGAGCTCGCCGACGGAGCGAACCGCACGCCCTCCGCCTTGATCGCCGCACGGAGCTCGTCCTCCGTGGCCGCGGCGACACGGGCGTACGTCACATAGCCCTGCGCCTTCAGCGCTGCGTCGATCTTCGGGCCGATGCCCTCGATCCGCTTGAGGTCCTGCGGCTCCGGCTCCGGCTCGGGCTTCTGCTCAGCCGCCTCGCGCGCGACGGACTCCGCCTCGGCGACGACCGCGGCCTCGGCCGTGGCCTCGACCTCAGGCTCGGCCTCGGCCGCCGGCTCAGGCTCCGGCTCAGGCTCAGAAGCCACCGCGTCCTCGGACTCGGCTCGAGCAACGGGGACGGCAGCAGCCTCGACCTCAGGCTCGATCTCAGGCTCGACCTCCGACTCCGAGGTGGTGTCGGCCTCCGGCGCCGCGGCCGCCGACTCCTCGACGACGGTGCGCTTGCTGCGGCGGCCCCAGATCAGCCAGCCGACGAGCAGTCCGATCGCGAACGCGACCAGGATGAATACCAAGCTCTGGGCGATGAACCAGCCCATGAGGAACCTCCAGATGACTTGCGGTGTGTGAGAGAGAACCGGCCTCTGGCACCCACGACGGGCGCACGGGAACGGACCACCGCAAGTCGCCCCGCAGACCGCCGAACTCGGCCGAACGCGCGGACGCTCCCACATGTCCGCACGGCATGGAAAGACCCGCCGCGCGATGGCTACCGATCCGTTGCCGAACTGTCGGTCAGACCAGGACGAACGGCCACGAAAATGTCCCTCACAGCCGGCGCAGCAGGCGTTCCGGCGCGATCTGCCGGTAGGCGTCCTCGCAGACCTCGGCGACCTCGGACCAGTCGACGTCACCGTCGAGCCGCATGCCGATCCAGCCCCGTCCACCGACGTAGGGAGGGACGAAGAAGCGCTCGGGATCGTCGCCGACGACCTCGTCCTGCACCCCCGCCGACGCGGCCGCCCACAGGTGCGGCTCGTCGCGCCCGTGGTGGCCCTGTGGCCACAGCATCACGAACTGCTTCTTCACGAAGAACCCGGGCGCGCCGTGGGTGACCCGCTCGGCGCTCTCCGGGAACCCGAGGCAGATCGCCCGGACCCGGTCGGTCAGCTCCTGCGGTGACATCCGGCTGGGTTCATTCGGGCTTCGGCCAGATGAGCTCGAAGCGCTCGAGGACGACGGGCATGTCCTCGGCGAAGCCGCGGTCGTGGCCGGCCTCCTCGGAGAAGAAGCGCCGGTGGACCTCACGCCAGTGCTCCAACGAGCCGTCGCCCTCGCCCTCGGCGCGAGCGTGCTCCTCGGAGACCTCGTCGAACGGCACCACGTCGACCGCGGTGGTCACGACCAGAGCCCGCGGGTGACCGGCACCGTCGAGGACGATGCCGAGGGTGCCGACGGTCGGGATGGGCTCCTCGGCGGCCTCGTAGTCCCACATCGCCGAGGCGGTCGCGGTCTTCACGCCCTCCAGGACGAGCTCGAGGAGCTCGTTGGACTGCTCCGGCGTGCCTCCGAAGGCCCAGGCCGGGGGCTGCAGCGCCTCCAGCGGCGAGGCGCCGAAATAGCCGGGTGCGGCGCTGAGGTGGGCGTGGTGCTTGACGTCCTCCCAGAACGCGGCGATGTCGGCCTCCTGCTGGGAGTCGAAGTCAGGGGCCTCAGGCGCAGGGGTCACGTCGTCGCTCATAGGCGTCACTCAACCACAAGTCGGGTCTAGCCGTGCCGGGACTCGGCCGACGTACGCGGCGCGGCCGACCGGGCCGTGACCAGGCGGGCCTCGACGCGCCAGCCCAGCTCGGCGTAGAGAGCCTCGCCCATCTCGCTGGCGACCAGGAGGCCCTGGACCGCACCGGCCTCCCGTGCGGCCGCGACGAGCAGGCTCATCACCGCGGCGCCCAGCCCGCGGCGCCGGTGGCCGGGATCGGTCTGGATGCGGTCGGCGACGGCGTCGGTGCCGATGACCGCGATCCGCCCGCCGGCCGCCACCGCCTCCGCGGCGTCGTCCGGGCGCACCCTCACCGCGATGACGCCGCCATCACGCTCCACCTCGACGCGGTAGCCCTCGGGGAGCGGCCGGGACTCGTGGTCGGCAAGGCGGATCGACATCAGCGCCTCCTCGGCGTCGGTCGCCGTCAACCCACCCTCTGCGAACCAGGGGCGTACGCCCGCAGGCGACTCGGTCACCACCGACAGCCACGCCTCGGGCGTGGCCCGGACCGTGTCGACGAGCTCGCCGAGCGTGTCCGCGTCGTCGGTCGCCACCCACTCGACCCGCCGCTCCGGCTCCCCCACCTCGACGCGTACGCCTCCGGGGACCGCCGCGGGACGCGGGAAGCCCCGCGAGTAGGCCCAGCCCCGCGCCCATCGCGCGACCAGCTCGGGAAGGTCTGCGTTCTGCGCCGCCAGTGCGAGAGCGGCCTGCCGACCGCGATACCACTCCCCCAGCACGGCCACGACCAGCATGACGATGGCCAGGTAGATCGCACGAACATCGGAGGAGAGGAACCCAACCAGCACGAGCACGACCGCGGCGATGTAACCGAACCAGATCCGACCAGGTGCCTCCACGTCCGCGGAGCCTACCCGCGCGTCAGCAGAGCCGCTCCCGCAGCGTCGCGACTCCGGTCCCGGTCAGGTCCGCGAGTGCGACCGACCGGCCGGAGAGGGCCATCGCCAGAGCCTCGCTCGGACCGGTGACCTCCGCGGCCTCGTCCGCGCCCAGGACCAGTCCTGATCGGTCGCGCGGAGAGCGAGCCCGTCGAGCCGGCCGGCCGGAACCACCCCGAGCGAGGCCTGCTTCGTCGGCAGCCAGTCGAGCACCGCCCGCCAGTCCTCGAGCGGGACGTCGGTGTCCAGGCCGAGCGGCCGGGCGCAGTCGCGCAGGTGGATGCAGTGGTCGGTGAACTGGCCCATCGGACCGACCCCGGGAGCCGGCACCCGCTTCTCGGCGTACGTCCTCAGCAGCCCGGTCAGCTCGGCGACCGGCCGTCGCGCCTGCTCCTCGGCGATCGCGGCGGAAGCGCGGTCGATGGAGCCGCCGGCCAGCAACGTACGCCACAGCAGCCGTCCGATCCCGACAGAGAACGGCATCGCGCTGTGTCCCAGCACCTCCTTCACCGTCCATGCCGGGCAGAGGCTCGGCGTCTCCAGCTGTGCCTCGTCGAGACCCTCGAAGAAGTCGGCGAGCAGACGGCGGTTGGCTGCGGTGCGGGCGGCTACGTCCATGCCGCCATCGTGTCAGGCCGCGGCCTCCTCGGTGACCGGCTCGACCGACGGCTTCGTCCCGGCGTACACGTCCCGGTCGATCTCGTCGGCACCGTGCGCGACGAGCAGGGCGACCATGGTGTCCCCGTTGACGTTGAGGAACGTACGCAGGATCCCGGTGAACCAGTCGACCGCGATGAGCAGTCCGGCGGCCTCGATGGGCAGGTCCAGCGAGGTGGCGAGGAAGATCGCGACGACCGGGAAGCCGCCCGGCACCGTGATCGTGCCGATGTTGAGCAGCACCGCGAGCGCCATGCCGAGAGCGATGTCTCCGGGCGAGAGCGAGACGCCGGAGGCCTGGGCGAGGAAGAGCACCACGATCGTGTAGTTGAGGACCGCGCCGCACGAGCCCATCGTCATCCCCAGGCAGAGGGTGAAGTCCGCGACGCGCTTCGAGATGCCGAACTTCTCGACGGCGTTCTTCAGCACGGTCGGGAAGGTGACCGCCGACGACGTCGTGGTGATGGCGACGACGGTCTGCTCGGCGAGCTTCGCGGGCATGAGCAGCGGGTTCAGCCGGGTGACGGCGACGACCACGACGAGGTAGAGGGCGAAGATGATCACGACCCCGGCCAGCGTCGCCCCGAGGTAGGCGAGGGCCGTGGTGACGACCGCGAAGCCGACCCGGCCGGCGAGGTCGGCGAGGAGGCAGAAGACGCCGATCGGGGCCAGCAGCATGACGTACCTGATCATCAGCAGGACGATCGCCTGGACCTGCTCGAAGAAGGTGAGCACGACGGTCGGGCCATTGACGGCGCTGTAGCGGTTGAGCGCGAGGCCGAAGAGCAGGGCGAAGACGATGATCGGCACCATCGCGCCGGTGGCCATCGCCTCGACCACGTTGGTGGAGACGAAGCTGGTCACCGTCTGCTGCCAGCCGACCGCCGTCTCCGCGGCCGAGTCGGCCAGGGCCGGGTCGAGCTCCCCGTCGTAGCGCATCCCCGCGCCCGGTTGGATCAGCTCGGCCAGTCCCCAGCCGACGAAGGCCGCGACCACGGCGAAGCCCAGCATCCAGCCGAACGTCGCTCCGGCCAGCCTGCCGGCGCCTGCCCCGGTCATCGCGCCCGTCGCCACGATCACCGACGAGGCCACCAGCGGGACGATCGACATCTGGATCAGCCGGATGAAGATGTCACCGACGAACTTGAGGTTCGCCGCCCACTCCCCGGCCACCAGGCCGAAGACGATGCCGGCTATCGCACCGACGAGGATCAGGACGGCCGGGGACTTCAGGACCTTCATCGGGTCTCCTAAGCGTCGGGGAGGCGGTCCCCGGACGCTAACCAGGCCGCGTACGCAGCGGGTTAAGCCGCCGTCACCGGCACGTTTCCCGACAAACCAGTGGTCTCGCCACCGCCCCGGTCAATAGCATGGGCGTCATGCGCGAGACGACCATCTGCACCTCCCTGGACCGCCCGGTCCGGGGCGTGGAGTTTACGCGCCCGGAGCCGCATCAGACGTAGGTGCTCACCACACCCACCGGGCCGCTCCGATCGACACGGAGCGGCCCTTTCTCATGTTCAGCAACAGTCACCAGGAGGTGAACGAGATGGAGATCAACACACTCTTCGGAGAGGGATTCAGCACCAAGACCTATGAGCTGACGCTGAAGCACCCGACTCCCCGGACCGACGAGTGGGCCTGCGTGGGCGAGGACCCGGAGCTCTTTCACCCCGAGGACCTCACCCAGCTCGCCGAGGCCCAGGAGGTCTGCGCGCGATGCCCGATGCGGCAGACCTGCCTCGACCTCGGCATCGACCGACGGGAATGGGGCGTCTGGGGTGGTGTCCTGCTGGAGAGCGGCAGACCCCGCGACACCCCCAGAACCCCCGGACGGAAGCCCTACAAGCGAAGCCAGGAGGCGATCACGCGCGCCCGCAGCGTTGCCTGAGTCGTCCGGCGTCCTCGTGACACACCGCCGAGTCGGCTCGTCATGACGAGCCGACTCGGCGGGCTAGCGCGTCAGAACGCGCCGGTTCGGCCTCAGGCCAGCACGGTCTCCAGTGCGACCGTGTCGATCCTGACGGCCTCGCCGACCGGGGCGTTGGTCAGCTCACCGGCATGGGTGTTGAGGCCCTTGGCCAGCGCGGCGTCCTCACGCAGGGCCTGCTTCCAGCCCTTGTTGGCCAGCGCGACCGCGTAGGGCATGGTCGCGTTGGTCAGCGCATAGGTCGAGGTGTTCGGCACCGCACCCGGCATGTTGGCCACGCAGTAGAACGTCGAGTTGTGGACCTGGTAGGTCGGGTCGGCGTGGGTGGTGGCGTGGGAGTCCTCGAAACAACCACCCTGGTCGATCGCGATATCAACCAGCACCGAACCCGGCTTCATCCGCGAGACCAGATCATTCGAGACCAGCTTCGGCGCCGCCGCCCCCGGAATCAGCACCGCACCGATGACCAGGTCGGCCTGCAGCACCTGCTCCTCCAGCACCAGCTTGTTCGACGCCAGCCCGTGGACCTGGTTGGAGTAACGCCAAAACGACATCCGCAGCTTCTCCAGATCGGTGTCCAGCAACGTCACATCCGCACCCATCCCGAGCGCGATGTTGGCCGCGTTCTGCCCCGAGACACCAGCACCGATGATCACGACCTTGGCGTTGGCCACACCACCGACACCACCCATCAACACACCCCGACCACCCTGGGCCTTCATCAGGTTGTACGCGCCCACCTGCGGCGCCAAACAGCCCGCGACCTCCGACATCGGATACAGCAACGGCAGCGCCCGGTTGGGCAGCTCCACGGTCTCGTAGGCGATCGCGGTGACCTTCTTCGCCAACAGCTCCTGCGTCAGCGGCTTGTCCGCAGCCAGGTGCAGATAGGTGAACAGGGTCAGGCCCTCACGCAGACGGTGATACTCCTCCGCCACCGGCTCCTTGACCTTCAACACCATCTCCGCGTTGCCCCAGGTCTCATCGGCATCACCCAGGATCTTGGCACCCACCGCCGCATACTCGCCATCGGTGATCGAGGAACCGAGACCGGCACCGGCCTGCACGAACACCTCATGGCCGTTGGCCACCAGCTCGTGAACACCCGAAGGGGTGATCGCCACCCGATACTCGTGGTTCTTGACTTCCTTGGGAACGCCGATTCTCATGGCTCAACTCTGAACATGATGTTCGGTCCAGCGCCAGAGATTCGCTGATAATTCTCTAGGATCGGCGTATGACATCGCGATCTTCGGAATCCGGCCGGATCCACACGGGACGATCGAACAATGTTCGGGCACCTCGCAGCGGGTTGGAGCGGCGGACGGTCGAGCGTCCGCCGCTGGACGACATCGACCACATCCTGCTGGAGGAGCTCTCGATCGATGCCCGGATCCCGAACAACGCACTCGCGGCGAAGGCCGGCATCGCCCCCTCGACCTGTCTGACGCGGATCCGAGCGCTACGCGAGCGTGGCGTGATCCGCGGCTTTCACGCCGACATCGACCCAGCACTGGCCGGCCGGCCGCTCCAGGCGATGGTGGCGGTACGGATCCAGCCGAACGCGAGGAGCCGGCTCGACCCGTTCCTCTGGGATCTCTCGGAGCTGCCAGGAGTGCTCAACGCGTTCCTGCTCGGCGGCACCTATGACTTCTTCGTCCACGTCGCCGCACCGGACTCCACAGCGCTCAACGCCTTCGTGGTCGAGCACCTGAGCAGCAACCCGGATGTCGCCCTCACCGAGACGAGCCTGATCTTCCAGCACGCCCGCTCACCGCGCTTCGCGTGAGCGTCCACGTGCGGGACTCACCCTGCGTGGGCATGATCTGCCGAACCGGGTCGATCGCGCCGCCGAGCAGACCGTCCACGGAGGCGATCTCGATGACCGGGCCGTCGACGACGACGCGTACCGATCCCTCGGTCCACGGCATCCGGGCGCTCTTCTGGCCCGGGCGATCGAGCCGGAGGACGCCGTCGCGGACCGACACGACGGCACTCTCCGCCTCCTGGGACCTGAGGACCAGGAGGTCGCCGTCAGGCGCCGGATCCCACATGACGTCGTACGCGGTCGCGGTCGCCCCGTCCTCGCTGCGGCGGTCGTCGAGGTCCGGGTGGGGCTCCGCAACCAGCCGGTCCCCTCGGATCGAGAGGAGATGGGGAAGGCTCAGGCAGCTGGCCCAGCCCTCGGCTGGATCACTCACCCCGCGCATCCAGAACATCAGGCAGGGACGGCCCTGCCGGTCGCGGAAGAACGACGGGGCGTAGTAGCTGTCACCGAAGCTGAGCTGGCCCCAGGTGTCCGCCACGAAGCGCCCGTCGGCGAGCTGCCCGATCCCGTAGCCGGCGTGGTGCAGGACGTCGTCGTCCCAGATCGAGCTCACCATCACCCAGCGGCCCTCGATCTCGAAGAACTGGGGACACTCCCACAGCGCGCCCGTCCAGACCGGGTCGGTCTCGCCGGTCGACCGTGACACCGCGACCCCGTCGTAGGTCCATTGGTCGAGGCCGGCCGACGTATAGGTGAGTGCCATGGCCAGGCCGGTGCTGTCGGCCGCACCCACGAACATCCGCCAGCCGTCGCCGTCGCGCATCACGAACGGGTCCCGGTAGGCGATCAGGTCGAGATCGTCAGGAGCCTCGATCAGTACGTCGCCCTTGTTCCATGCCGTCCAGGAGCCGTCCTCGGGAGTGGCCACCCTGATCCGACCGATGCCGATGCCCGGCTGGACCACCGAGGTGTAGAGGATGCGCGCCGATCCGTCGTCGTCGCGGACCAGGCTCCCGGTCCAGATGCCGTCGTCGCCCTCGCCCGGTGCGATCGCGACCGGACGGTGCTCCCACGCGAGCAGGTCGTCGCCGACGGCGTGCCCCCAGTGACAGTTCGGCGCCCAGACCATGCTGCCCGGGACGTACTGGTGGAAGAGGTGGTAGGCGCCGTCGCGGAACGTGATGCCGTGCGGGTCGTTGATCCAGCCGGACGCCGCGGTGAAGTGGAGGGTCGGTCGCACGTCAGTTCCGCCCGTCGTACTCGCGCCGGATCTCACGAGCCTGATCGCGGTTGCCCTGCTCCCAGGCGTCGACCTCGAGCCGGCGCTCCTCACGCAGCGCATCCCGCTTCGCGACGAACGCCGCCATCCTCTCGGCCGCGGCCTCGCGGGCCGCCTGCTGGTCGGCGTTCAGCGGAGGGAGCGGGACCTCGATGACGCGGTCGACCGGACGGAGAGGAAGCCGGTCCTCGACCTCAGGCACGGTCAGGACGGGCGACGGAAGCGTCTGGTACCAGTACGCCGTCGAGGACCAGTCGTCGGAGAGGTGGTTGCCGTGACCGTGCTCGAAGGTCACCTTGATCCGTTTCTCGAACCGGATCGGGTCGACGATGTGGAAGCGATAGCTGTGGTGGAACCCGGGGACGTCCTCCTCGTGCACGATCGTCCCGTTGAAGTTGTACGCGTTGTGCTGCATGCCCCAGGCGTGACCGAAGTAGTCCTCCATGCCGGTGCCGTGGAGGCTGGGCGGCCAGGTGTCGTCGTCGATGAAGATCATGTCGTCGCCCTCGCCCCACCACGATCCCTGGAAGTGGCGCACCGCGACGTTGCAGCCCACGTAGTGGCCGCGCCCGGTCGTCTCGAGCGCGACGTAGTTGTCGGCGCCGGTGAGGTTGGGGATGGTCGTCTCGATGCTGTTCGCCTGGAGGTCGGGTCCCCAGCCCACGTTGGGCAGCGATCGGCGCCAGTGGGCGTGGAAGTACACGGTGTCGTCGGGAAGCGGGTCCGGCGAGAGCTCGTAGTCGATGTAGAAGTACTGCAGGTAGGGGATGTCGTTCTGGTTCTCGACGACCACGCGGGCGCGGTGCGCGAACGGCATCCGGAAGTAGCTGTTGAACGCGGCGCTGCCGCCGAACGTGTGCAGCTCGGCCTCCTTCGCGGACACCGAGAGGGGCAACGAGTCATAGCTGCCGCTGAGCGAGTTCATCAGCCCGAAGAAGTCGCCGAGCGGCGCGATGACGCTCGGCGTCTCCTGGTCGTCCCAGTAGATCTTCAGCAGGATCTTCCGGTAGTAGTCGGGATCCACGACCTCCCAGCTGACGCCGAGGGCGTTGTGGATCTCGAGCATCGGCACGCCGACCACCTCGGGGGCGATCTGTCCCGGCCCGGGCTGGATCCGGCAGGACTGCGTCATCCAGATGTGGGTGATCGCCCCCGGGCCCTCGATGTCGGCGAGAGTCCGCTCCTCCCCGGGCATCACGATCCAGTTGTCGCGGTTGCGCCCGGTCTGGTCGAAGCTCGAGGCCCGCGCGCTGCGTCCTGGTCGTGCCCGGGTGAGATCACCGAGGAGGCCGGTGGGGGTGGATGGCGCACTCATGGTTGTCCTTTCACTGCGTCCGGGGTGGAGTCCGAACGCCCATCGAAACGTTTGCGTCTAGCTCGTGGATCGTAGAGCCAGTCGCGCATCGGGCGCAATGGGCGCTAACCTGCAAAATCCCGGGCGCCACCCAGAGGCCACCGGTCACGAAAACGATTGATTGGAGAGCGGATGGCTACGATCGTCGAGGTCGCGCGACTTGCCGGCGTGTCCACATCGACGGTGTCGCACGTGCTCAACGACACCCGCAACGTCGAGCCGAGCACCCGCGCCAAGGTGATGGCCGCGATCGAGAAGACCGGATATCGCCAGGACGCCGTCGCCCGCGCCATGCGCCGGGCGCGCACCGACAGCATCGGACTGGTCGTCTCCGACGCCGGCGAGCCCGCGTTCGCCGAGATGGTCCACGGCGTCGAGCACGCCGCGGCAGCACGGGGGCTGACCTTGATCCTCGCCAACTCGGCCGAGGACCCCGTACGCGAGGAGCGTGCCGTGAACACGCTGCTCTCCCGCCGTGTCGACGGACTGATCATCGCGCGGTGTGCGGAGTCCAGCGCGACGGTCTCCTCTCGCCTCGAGTCGGAGGCACCGCGCCCGGTGGTCCTTCTGGACCGAGTCTTCGACAACTCGCCCCACGACCAGGTGGGCGCCGACAACCGCGACTCGATGCGCAGGCTCGTCGAGCACCTCCAGGCGGCCGGCCACCGCCGATTCGTCCTCGTCGCGGGCGACCAGCGCGTTCCCACGCTCGTCGAGCGCTTCCGCGGGTTTCGCGACGCTATCCCGGATGCGGACCTGCCCCAGCAGGTCGTCGTCGATGCGGTCGACATCGCGGAGGTGCGGGAAGCAGTCGCGACGGCGCTCGAGCAACACCGCGCGAGCTGCGTGATCGCGGCGAGCACACCCCTCGCGGTCGCGGCGCTCGAGTGCCTCCGCGACGCCGGCCTGGCGACACCCGACCAGATCGCGTTCGCGGCATTCGACGGCTTCAGCCACTCGGACCTCTTCCGTCCGACCATCACCACCGTTCGACAGCCGGCGTTCGAGATGGGCGCAGCCGCGGTCTCGCTGCTGATCGACCGGCTGGCCGCACCGGGTGCGAGCCCTCGCACCCTTCGGCTCAACCAGACGCTGGAGCTCCGCGAGTCCACCGAGAACTACGAGCCGCGAGCTTCTTGACAGCGTGTGACGGGCGCCACTAGATTCGCAATCGATTCGCGCAAACGTTTCGATAAAATCGCACTTCGAGCCTCGGGCACCGCCAACAGAAGGACACACCATGCCTGGCCAGAACCCCTCCTGGTCCCGCCGTCTCCGCCGCCCCGTCGGCGTGGGCCTCGCGGTGACCGCGATCCTGTCTCTCGCGGCCTGCTCGAGCGATGCAGACGAGGGCGGGAAGACAACGATCACGCTCTCGATGCAGAACGCCGACGTGAAGACCGCCGACCCGGCCACCTGGGCCATCGTCGAGGCGTTCGAGGACGCCAACCCCGACGTCGACGTGGAGGTCAGCGGTCAACCCGTGGCCGAGCACCTGCAGTCGCTCTCGATCGCGGCCCAGAGCGACACGCTGCCCGACATCTTCTGGGTCTACAAGGCCAACGCCGAGGAGATGCTCGAGGGCGACCGTCTCATGGACCTCTCCCCCGTGCTCGACGAGCTCGGCATCCTCGACCGGCTGCCGGACAGCACCGTCGCGAACTACACCGCCGACGGAAAGGTCTTCGGCGCTCCCTACCAGGGCCTGCTGACCGGCCTGTGGGTCAACAACAAGGTCCTCGCCGACAACGGCCTGTCGATGCCGAAGACCTTCGACGACCTGCTCGCGGTGGCACGCGCACTCGACGCCAAGGGCGTGGTCACCATCTCCAACGGCGCCAGCCAGTCCGCCTTCAGCGTGTGGCAGTTCCTCGTCTGGCTCGACCGCTTCGGCTTCGAGGACAAGGCCGAGGGCCTCCTGGACGGCTCGGAGAAGTGGGACAACCCCGACTTCATCCGGATGTACGAGCACATCGCCGAGCTGCGCGACGCCGGCGCCTTCTCCTCGAACGTGTCCACCCAGACCTACCAGCAGGCGGTCGACCAGTTCCTCCAGGGCAAGGCCGCGTTCCTCGACTCGGGGGTGTGGGCGGCAAGCGCCATCCAGGAGTCCAAGGTGGCGCCGGACGCCGACTTCTGGCGAGGACCGGAGTTCTCCGACGGCGTCGGCGAGCAGAACATCGTCATGAACGTCGCGTCCGCGCCGCTCGTGGTGGCCGAGAAGGTGGCCGACGACGATGCCAAGCTCGACGCCGTCAAGGACTTCCTGGAGTTCTACTACAGCGACGAGGGCCAGCAGATCCTGGTCGACAACGGTCAGCCGCCGGTGACGGACTACGAGCCGAAGCTCGACCCGGTCAAGCAGAGCGTGCTCGCGTCTGCCATCGACGAGGCGCAGGCCGACGACGTCACCAGCCCCGAGAGCCAGCCCGACCTGCTGTTCTCGGTCGACGTCTCCAACGCCATCTACGACAGCATCTACGGCGTCATCCAGGACCAGCTGAGCCCGTCCGAGGCGGCAGCGCTGGTGCAGAAGGCGCTCGACAACCAGTGACCTTCCGTGGGGTGTGCCGACGCCGGCACACCCCACGCCCACATCGGCCTCCGAACTACTGCGAAGCGAGCATCACCCATGGTCTGGGTCAGTTCCCCGTGGAAGATCGCACTGATGGTCTTCCCCGCCTTCATCCTCTTCACGGCCTTCTTCATCTACCCCGTCGTGTACGCCGGCGGCTACAGCCTCACCGACGCCGCCGGGTTCAGCGGCGCCGACTTCATCGGGCTCGACAACTACCTCGCGCTGGGTGAGGACCCGTTCTTCCGGCGCTCGGTCACCAACACCCTGCTCATCCTCGTGCTGAGCGTGACGTTCCTGGTGCCGGCCTCGTTCGGGCTCGCTCTGCTGATGCAGCAGCGCGTCCGTGCCGCCGGCGCCCTGCGGGCGCTCCTCTTCGGTCCCGCGATCGTCGCTCCGATCCTCGTCGGGCTCGTCTGGGTGTTCATCCTCGACCCCCGGGTGGGTCTGCTCAACCACCTCCTGGAACCGCTCGGGATCCCGCCCGTGCAGTGGATCGGTGGCGACTCCCTCGCGCCGTACTCGATCGCAGTCGTGTTCATCTGGGCAAGCGTCGGGTTCGCGATGACGATCTTCTACGCCGGCCTGCGGCTGTTGCCGGCGGAGGTGATGGAGGCCAGCTCCCTCGACGGGGCCAGCAGGTGGCAGCAGCTGCGCTACGTCACGATCCCGATGATGCGGGAGACGATCGGGATCGTGTCGCTGTTGCTGATCACCAACGTGTTCAAGATCTTCGAGCTGGTCTACATGCTCACCGGGGGCGGGCCGGTGCACAGCTCGGAGACCCTGGTCAGCTACATGTACTTCGTCACCTTCACCGATCAGCGCTACGGCTCGGGCATGGCGATCGCGATGGTGGTCTTCGTCATCGGCGCGCTCACCTCGCTCGCCTACCTGACCCTCTCGCGCCGCGGGCGGCTCGCATGAGCGCGCAGGTGGCCGAGAACGCCACGACCAGCAGGGACAGGACGATGAGCGGATCTCGTACGCCGGCGCCGACGCCCAGGCCGAGAGCCGGCCGGCGGATGCGACGGCCCGCCGTCATCATCAGCGCCGCGGCGTACCTGATCACGTTCCTCGTCGTACTGCCGATCCTCTGGATCACGCTGCTGTCGTTCCAACAGAGCGACACGATCCTGTCCGACCCGTTCTCGCTCGACTCGCTGACGCTGGACAACTACCGCAACGTGCTCGAGACGCTGCCGCTGGTCCGGATGTACGCGAACACGCTCATCATCGCGGTGGCATCGGTGACCGTCGGCACCGCCGTCTCGTTCATGGTGTCCTTCGCGCTGACCCGCATGGTCTTCCGGCGGCGACGTACGCAGTCCTTCCTCCGCTTCTACCTCCTGTCGGGTCTGGCAGTCCCGGTCTACGTGCTGCTGTTCCCGGTCTACCGCCTCGACCTCGCGCTGGGGATCTACGGGACCTATCTGGCCGTGGTCATCCCCTACATCGCGGTCTCGATCCCGTTCAACACCCTCCTGCTGACCGGCTTCCTCCGCGACTTCCCGAGCGAGCTCGAGGAGGCGGCGATCATGGACGGCGCCGGGCTGTTCCGGATCTGCTGGTCGGTGGTCCTTCCGACCATGCGCCCGATCCTCGCCACGATCGTCATCTTCAACGTGGTCTACGTGTTCAACGAGTTCCCGTTCGTGTCGATCCTGATCAACGACCCCGACCTGGCCACCGTGTCCCTCGCCGTGTCCCGGTTCCAGGGCCAGTACACCGTCGACTACGGCGGCATGATGGCGGCCGCAACGCTGGTGCTCCTCCCCCAGCTCGCCATCTACGCCGTCTTCCAGCGCCATGTGATCGCCGGACTCACCGCCGGCGCAGTGAAGGGATGAGCACCATGCCAACACCTCCAGCAGTGCATGCGGCAGAGCCGGTGGTCACCCGCCGGCAGCTGCTCGCCATCGTCGGCGCCGCCACCGTCGCCGCCTCGCCGATCGTCGCCACGGTCGGTGTGCCCCCACAGCAGGCAGCGGCCGCGACCAGCCATCCGGCGTACGCCGCCATCGTCGGCCTCCTCTGACAACCCCACGAAGACAGGACATCGCCATGGCATCCACCGTCTACGACGTCACCACCTTCCCTGCCAGCGTCTCGCCGTACACCGACATCGGCCGGGTGATCAACGAGATCATGGCCGACATCCGCACCCAGCAGTCCGGCCAGACCACCCGGCCCGGAGCCGTCATCTACATCCCGCCCGGCCACTACACCCTCGCGACGACGGCGGTCATCGATCGCAGCTTCATCACCGTCAAGGGCTCCGGACACGGATTCCTCTCCGAGGCCATCCGCGACGACGTCGACCACTCCGCCTGGACCGAGACGCTTCCCGGATCCAGCCACGTCCAGATCGCCAACGCCAACCAGGTCGGATTCCTCGTCGACAAGAGCGGCCAGCCAGGCGCCAACGGGCGACTCAACTCGGTCGTCTTCCAGGACTTCTGCATCGACGGCGTCAGCAGCTCCAAGCCCTACACCGGCGCGAACGGCAACGGGAAGGTGGGGATCAAGGTCCAGTTCGACTCGGACGCCGTCCGCGTCGAGGGGATGGGCTTCGTCTACCTGCAGGAGGCCGTGACCATCCGCAACGCCGACGCCTACAGCATCACCAACAACTTCATCGGCGAGTGCGGCAACGGCATCCGGATGATCAACGGGTCGATCGTCGGCAAGATCACCAACAACTACATCGTGACCCCGTGGGGCGGACACTCGATCTTCATCGAGAACGTCGAGAACTGTCTGATCAGCGGCAACAGCCTGCTCTGGGGCGCCCGCATCCAGTTCAAGGGAGTCGACCGCGCGGTCATCACCGGCAACAAGCTGGTCAGCAACTTCTCCGGGATGATCGTGCAGGAGACCACCTGCCACGAGCATCTGATCAGCGGCAACCACTTCCGCCGGATCTTCGGCGACGGTGGTCCGGCACCTCAGGACGACCTGTTCGGCATGGTCCACCTCAACGGCAACGACAATGCCGTCTCGTCCAACTTCTTCTCCTTCAGCGTCCCCTCCGGGAGCATCGTGCCCTCGGGCGCCACCCCGACGATCGTGCTCGTGAAGAGCGGGACGCGGAACTTCCTGTCCAGCAACCAGCTGGCGTCCAACGTGGCCGTGCGTCACGTCGTGGACGCGAGCGCGACGAGCACGAAGGTGCTGTGGTCGGGCTCCAGCAGTCAGCTGCAGGATCTCGGCTCAGGCACCGCCCTCGTGGCGACTCCGTGAACCGAGGGAAATGACGTGGAGTCCTGAGGTCACCGGGTGACCTCAGGACTCCCACGTCGGGCGAAACCCTCAGACGTTGAACCCGAGAGCGCGCAGCATCTCGCGGCCGTCGGGGGTGATCTTGTCCGGGCCCCAGGGCGGCATCCAGACCCAGTTGATGTGCACGTCGTTGACCAAGCCCTCCAGCGCGGTGGCGGTCTGGTCCTGGATGACGTCCGTCAGCGGGCAGGCCGCCGAGGTCAGCGTCATGTCGATGACCACGTTGGAGTGGTCCTCGATGTGCAGGCCGTAGATCAGGCCCAGGTCGACGACGTTGATGCCGAGCTCGGGGTCGACGACGTCCTTCATCGCCTCCTCGACGTCCTCGATCTTCAGGCTCGCGCCCTCGACCGTGGACGTACGCATCCCCTGCCACTCCGGGGCCTCGTGACCGTGGCCATGGCCGTGACCCGAGTGGTCGTGACCGGCGTGGTCGTGACCGGCGTGGTCGTGTGTGCTGTGGTCGGTCTCAGTCATCAGTTCTCCTCAGCGAGAGTCTTCGCGGTGGCGTCTTTCCACGCCATCCACGAGAGCAGCGCGCACTTGATCCGGGCGGGGAACTTGGCGACGCCGGCGAAGGCGATGCCGTCCTCCAGAATGTCCTCGTCGGGCTCCACCTGACCCTTGCCCTGCATCAGCCGCAGGAACTCCTCGTGGATGACCATCGCCTCGTCCACGCTCTTGCCGACGACCAGGTCGTTGAGCACCGAGGCGGAGGCCTGCGAGATGGAGCAGCCGAGGGCGTCGTAGGAGATGTCCTCGATCTTGCCGCCGTCGACGTGCACACGCAGGGTGATCTCGTCACCGCAGGTCGGGTTGACGTGGTGAACCTCGGCTTCGAAGGGGTCGCGAAGACCCTTCCCGTGCGGGTTCTTGTAGTGGTCCAGGATGATCTCCTGGTACATCGCTTCGAGGTTGGCGGCAGTCATCACTGGTCCAACTTGAAGAACGTGCGTACGTATTCCAACCCCTCGACCAGCGCGTCGATCTCGGCGGGCGTGGTGTAGAGGTAGGACGACATCCGGTTGGAGGCCTGCACGCCGAACCGCTGGTGGGCCGGCTTGGCGCAGTGGTGGCCGGCGCGGATGGCGACGCCCTTGGAGTCGAGCACCTGGGCCACGTCGTGCGGGTGGACCCCGTCGAGCTCGAAGGCGATCGCGCCGCCGCGCTTGGCGGCGTCGGCCGGGCCGAGCACGGTCACACCGGGCACGCTCGCGAGACGCTCCAGCGCGTAGGCCGTGATCGCCTGCTCGTGGGCGTGGACGTTCTCCATGCCGACGTGCATGAGGTATTCCAGCGCCGCCCCGAGACCCACGGCCTCGGCGATCGGCGGCGTGCCGGCCTCGAACTTGTGCGGGATCGGCGCGTAGGTCGACTTCTCCATCGTCACGGTCGCGATCATCTCGCCGCCACCGAGGAACGGGGGCAGCGCCTCGAGCGCCGCGCGCCGGCCCCACAGGACGCCGATGCCGGTCGGGCCGACGACCTTGTGGCCGGTGAAGACGAGGAAGTCGGGACGCTCCTCCTCGGCCATCGAGGCCAGGTCGATCGGCACCACCGGCGCCGCCTGCGCGGCGTCGACGACGACCAGGGCGCCGACCTCGTGCGCCTTGCGGGCGATCTCGCCGATCGGGTTGATCGTGCCGAGCATGTTGGAGACCCAGGTCAGCGCGACGATCTTGGTCGCCGGCGTGATCAGCTCGTCGATGTTCGACAGGTCGAGCTGACCGTCGTCGGTGAGCCCGAACCACTTCAGCGTCGCACCCGCACGCTGCGTGGCGAGCTGCCACGGAACGATGTTGGAGTGGTGCTCCATCTCGGTGGTCACGACCACGTCGCCGGCAGCCAGCGGCACGGTGTTGGCGACCAGGTTGAGACCCTCGGAGGCGTTCTTGGTGAAGATCACCTCGTCACGCTCGGGCGCGCCGAGGAAGCGCGCGACGATGTCGCGCGCCCCCTCGAACGCCTCGGTGGCCTCGGCACCCAGGTGGTGCATCGCCCGGGCGATGTTGGCGTTGTGCCGCTCCAGGTGGTCGACCATGGTGTCGATCACGATCTGCGGCTTCTGCGAGGTGTTGGCGCTGTCGAGGTAGACCAGCGGGGTCTCGCCGCCGTCGAAGGTGCGCTCCAGGATCGGGAAGTCCTTGCGGACCAGATCCAGGTCGGGCAGCAGACCCTTCATGTCAGACTCCTGCCGTGACGTACTTCTCGTAGCCGTTGGCCTCCAGCTCCTCGGCGAGCTCGGGGCCACCCGACTCCGCGATCCGGCCGGCGACGAAGACGTGCACCTGGTCGGGCTTCACGTAGCGCAGGATGCGGGTGTAGTGGGTGATCAGCAGGACCGACTTGGCCTCGCGGGCACGGAAGTCGTTGATGCCCTCTGAGACCACCTTGAGCGCGTCGATGTCGAGGCCGGAGTCGATCTCGTCGAGCAGCGCGAAGGCCGGGTCGAGGATGTCGAGCTGGGCGATCTCGTGGCGCTTCTTCTCACCACCGGAGAAGCCCTCGTTCACCGAACGCTGGGAGAAGGACGGGTCCAGGTGCATCTTGTCCATCGCACCGTTGACGTCCTTGACCCAGGTACGCAGCTTGGGGGCCTCGCCGTCCAACGCCGTCTTCGCGGTGCGCAGGAAGTTGGCCACGCTGACGCCGGGGACCTCGACGGGGTACTGCATCGCGAGGAAGAGACCAGCCTTGGCGCGCTCGTCGACCGACATCTCCAGGACGTTCTCACCGTCGAGGGTGACGGTGCCGCCGGTGATGGTGTACTTCGGGTGGCCGGCGATCGAGTAGGCAAGGGTCGACTTGCCCGAGCCGTTGGGGCCCATGATCGCGTGGGTCTCGCCCGAGTTGATGGTCAGCGTGACGCCCTTGAGGATCTCCTTGGGACCGTCCTCGGTCTCGACAGAGACCTGCAGGTCCTTGATCTCCAGCGTGCTCATGCGTTGTCCTTCGTGATAAGCGTGTTGATGTTCTTGGCGAGCTCGGCCTCGACCGTGCCGGTCAGCTTCTCCTCGAGCTCGGGGACGCCGATCTGGCGGATCAGGTCGTTGAAGAAGCCGTGCACGACCAGGCGCTTGGCCTCGGTCTCGGAGATGCCGCGGCTCTGCAGGTAGAAGAGCTGCTCGTCGTCGAAACGGCCGATCGCCGACGCGTGACCCGCGCCCTCGATCTCGCCGGTCTCGATCTCCAGGTTGGGCACGGAGTCGGCCCAGGCACCGTCGGTGAGGATGAGGTTGCGGTTCTCCTCGTAGGTCTCGATGCCCTCGGCCTCCTTGCGGATCAGCACGTTGCCGATCCAGACCGCGTGGGCCTTCTCGCCCTGCAGCGCGCCCTTGTAGACCACGTGGGACTTGGTCTTCGGGGCGGTGTGGTCGACGAAGAGGCGGTGCTCGATGTGCTGGCCCTCGTCGGCGAAGTAGAGGCCGAGCGACTCCACGGAGCCGCCGGGGCCGGCGTACTCCGCCGAGAAGTCGTGACGCACGACATCGCCGCCGAAGCTCACCGAGACGTGCTTGAGGTTGGCGTCGCGGCCCACCTTGGCGTGCTGGGTGGAGAGGTGGACGGCGTCGTCGGCCCAGTCCTGGACCGAGACGACGGTGAGGTCGGCGCCGTCCTCGACGACGATCTCGATGTTGTCGGCGACGACGGCCGAGCCCTCGAAGACCAGCACGACGGTCGCCTTGGCGAACTTCTCCGCGACGATCACCGCGTGACCGGCGCCGGCCGTCTCCGAGCCGGTGCCGTGGTGACGGATCACGGTCGCACCCTCGATCACGGTGTCGGTCGGGATCCGCACGACGGTCGCGCCGGTGCTGGCCGCCCAGGCCCGCGCCGAGACGCGGTCGGTCGGGACCAGACCCGAGGAGCCGCGTACGGCATCGTCGGCCGCCACGGTCTCGACGGTCACGCCTGCGGCCGCCTCGACCTCCACCTTGGTCGCACCGTCGGCGAACGGCGCCGAGTCGTGGATGCCCTTGAGCCGCTTGAGCGGAGTGAACCGCCAGATCTCCTCGCGACCCTTCGGCACCTCGTGCGCCTCGACGTCGAAAGAGCCTTCGGGGTGGAGGTGGGACTCGACCTTGCCGAGCTCCAGGGCCTCCTGCACAGCTGCGGTCATCAGCCGACCGCTCCTTCCATCTGCAGTTCGATCAGGCGGTTGAGCTCGAGGGCGTACTCCATCGGGAGCTCCTTGGCGATCGGCTCGACGAAGCCGCGCACGATCATCGCCATCGCCTCGTCCTCGGCCATGCCGCGGGACATCAGGTAGAACAGCTGGTCGTCGGAGACCTTCGAGACCGACGCCTCGTGGCCCATCGACACGTCGTCCTCGCGGATGTCGACGTAGGGGTAGGTGTCCGAGCGGCTGATCTGGTCGACGAGCAGCGCGTCGCACAGCACGTTGGACTTGGAGCCGTGGGCGCCCTCGTTGACCTGGATCAGGCCACGGTAGGAGGTGCGGCCACCACCGCGGGCCACCGACTTCGAGAGGATGCTCGAGGAGGTGTTGGGGGCGGCGTGCACCATCTTGGCGCCCGCGTCCTGGTGCTGGCCCTCGCCGGCGAACGCGATCGAGAGGGTCTCGCCCTTGGCGTGCTCACCCATCAGGTAGACCGCCGGGTACTTCATGGTCACCTTGGAGCCGATGTTGCCGTCGACCCACTCCATGGTCGCGCCCTCCTCGCAGACGGCGCGCTTGGTGACCAGGTTGTAGACGTTGTTGGACCAGTTCTGGATGGTCGTGTAGCGAACGCGGGCGTTCTTCTTCACGATGATCTCGACGACCGCGGAGTGCAGCGAGTCGGACTGGTAGATCGGGGCGGTGCAGCCCTCGACGTAGTGAACGTAGGAGCCCTCGTCGGCGATGATCAGGGTGCGCTCGAACTGGCCCATGTTCTCGGTGTTGATCCGGAAGTAGGCCTGCAGCGGGATGTCGACGTGGACACCCTTCGGCACGTAGATGAAGGAGCCGCCCGACCACACGGCGGTGTTCAGCGCGGCGAACTTGTTGTCGCCGACCGGGATCACCGTGCCGAAGTACTCCTGGAAGATCTCCGGGTGCTCCTTGAGCGCGGTGTCGGTGTCGAGGAAGAGCACGCCCTGCTGCTCCAGGTCCTCACGGATCTGGTGGTAGACGACCTCGGACTCGTACTGCGCGGCGACACCGGCGACCAGGCGCTGCTTCTCCGCCTCCGGGATTCCGAGCTTGTCGTAGGTGTTCTTGATGTCCTCGGGCAGGTCCTCCCAGCTGGTGGCCTGCTTCTCGGTGGACCGCACGAAGTACTTGATGTTGTCGAAGTCGATGTCCGAGAGGTCCGAGCCCCACGTGGGCATCGGCTTGCGGCCGAAGAGCTTGAGACCCTTCAGGCGCAGGTCGAGCATCCACTGCGGCTCCGACTTCTTGCCGGAGATGTCGCGCACGACGGCGTCGTTGAGACCACGCTGCGCGGCGGCACCGGCGACGTCGGGGTCGGCCCAGCCGAACTCGTACTTCCCGATGCCCTTCAGCTCGGGGTTGAGCTCCTCGATGGAGGTCATGTCGTGACCTGCTCCTTCTTCTTCGAAACTTCACCGGACCCGGAGGACCCGGGAGGGATGTGCGTCGTGCAGACACCGTCACCGTGGGCGATGGTGGCCAAGCGTTGTACGTGGGTGCCGAGCAGCTTCGCGATCGCCTCCGTCTCCGCCTCGCAGAGCTCGGGGAACTCCTGGGCGACGTGGGCGACCGGGCAATGCTGCTGACACAGCTGCTCACCCGCGTCATGACCGTTGATCAACGGCAGCTCCCTGACGGAGGCCGCGTAACCGTTGGCCGTGAACACGTTCGCAAGCACCTGAGCGGGGCTGAGGTCCGTCTCGCCTGCGGCGATCCGGTCCAGTCCCTCCTTGATGAACGCCGCGCGGCGCTCCGCGAATTCCCGCACCGCCTCCTCGCCGGCCACCTCGGAGAGGAACCGGAGCGCCTCGACGGCCAGGTCGTCGTACTTCTTCTCGAAGCCGTCGCGACCCTGGTCGGTGAGCGCGAAGACCTTGGCCGGGCGCCCCCGGCCACGCGTCGACGCGGTGCGCGGCTCACGCTGCTCCACCGCCTCCTCCTCGGCCAGGGCGTCCAGGTGGCGCCTGACCGCGGCCGGGGTGAGGTCGAGCCTCTTGGCCAGCGTCGCAGCCGTCTGCGGACCGTCGACGAGCAGCGACCGAGCCACCCGCTGGCGGGTGCTCTCCTCGCTGGTCTCTGCGGGCTGCAGAGTGGTCTCGTCGAATTTCACAACACCATTGTGACGTTATTCCCCCGAGCGATTCAACGAAGGCAACCCTTACCTGCCCGCCGGGACGGTGAGGACGTGTCGTACGTCACGACGACGGCCGCTCAGCCGCTCAGCCGCTCAGCCGCGAATCGCTGATCAGCCCGTCGGCATCCCGTCCAGGGTCGGGGAGACGAGGGCCGCGACGCCGACGTAGACGGCATCGGGCGGCAGCCAACGGGTGCCGCGGTCGGAGCGCAGGACCGCACGACCGCGTTCGAGGTCGAAGATGCCGACCCGGGTGCGGCCACCGGAACGCACGACCGCCACCTCTCCGCGCCTGGGCCGGCGGGGGTTGATCACCAGGTCGGAGCCGGGCGGCAGCCCGCGCGAGGTGAGGTGGGCACCGACGAGACGATGGACCTGCGCTCCGTCTTCCGGCGCAGGCGCAGGCGAGCGCTTCGCGGGCGCCGGCACCGCATCGGGAGCGATGTCGAACGGCAGTGGTACGTCACGTCGGGACGCGCCGCCAGTCGATCTCATGTTCGAAAGCGTACCGGTCGGCGACGGCACAGGGAACCGTCCAGGCGCCGGTCGGAGAGACTGTGTCCCATGACCGTCAACGACCCCACCGACTGGGAGAGCGCGTACGTCCGTGGCACGACAGCCTGGGACCTCGGCGCTCCCCTGGCCTACATCGAGGAGGACGCGGCGCTGTTCGGCGAGCCCGGCACCGCCTTCGCGCCCGGCGCCGGTCGCGGGCACGATGCGGCGGGGCTGGCGGCTGCCGGATGGCGTACGACGGTCGTCGACCTCTCCCCCACGGCGGCCGCCTACGCAGCAGAGCACTACCCGGACCTCACCTACGTGGTCGGCGACGCCCTCGACATCGACGTCGTCCTGGAGGCGACCGGCGGGCCGGTCGACCTGATGTGGGACCACACCTTCTTCTGCGCGCTGCCGCCCGCCTGGCGCGGCCGCGTCGGTGACCTGGCCCGCGCGGTCGTGCGCCCCGGCGGGCGAGTGGCCTCGGGGGTCTTCCCCGTCGACCGCCCGAGCGAGGAGGCAGGCCCGCCCTGGACCTACGTCGCCGAGGACATGACCCGCGCCCTCGGCCCCGGCTTCGACCTGGTCCACCTCTCCGAGCCGCGTCGGCTGAACCCGCGGCTGCCGTGGAGCCACCGCCTCGGGATCTGGCAGCGCCGCTGAACCCGCTCAGGCCAGACGCGCCGGAAAGCCGCCGGTGGCGACGGGACCCCAGCGCTTCGGGGTGATCCGGAGGAGGGACTTGCCCTGGTCGACCATGGCCTGGCGGTACTCGTCCCAGTCGGAGTGCTCGCCGGAGATGTTGCGGAAGTAGGTGACGAAGGCGTCCAGGGCGTCGTCGCCCGAGCTCGCGTCGAGGACCTCGGCCTCGCCGTCGACCTGGACCCAGGCGCCGTCCCACTCCTCGGAGAGGACCATGACGCTGACCTGCGGACGTCTGCGGGCGTTGCGGGTCTTGGCCCGCTCGGGGTAGGTCGCGATGACGATCCGGCCGTCGTCGTCGACGCCCCCGGTGACCGGGGAGAGCTGCGGGGACCCGTCGGCTCGGCTGGTCACCAGGATCATCTGGTGGCGGGGACGTACGAACTCCAGGAGCCCCTCGAGATCAACGGTCGTGTTCGTCGCGATCGTGCGTGCCATGGTCCCCAGCCTGCCAGGTGAACCCGTCCGGGTCGGTGAAGGCCTCGCTGCCGCCGCCCAGGACGATGCCGTACGCAGCGTCCGGGTCGAGCGCGACACCGGTCTCCTTCTCCAGGGCGTGCCGGGGGTAGATCGCGAGCTGGACGGCTCCGGGGGCGGCCTCGAACTCGGCGTACTTGCCGCCGAAGCTCCGCTTCACACCTAGCCCGCGCTCGGCGTAGAACCTCTTGCTCGCCTTGACGTCGGCGACCCCGAGGAGCAGGACGATGTCGTCGATCTCCCGGGTGGCCGGGCCGCGGTCCTTCTTGGCGGAGGTCGCGACCTTCCAGATCGAGCCGTCGGGGGCCTGGACGATGCCGCCGTAGCCCCAGAAGGACTTCTCGACCGGCTTGAGCGAGGTGGCACCGGCGGCGAGCGCCGAGTCGACGAGGCTGTCGACCGTCGAGGGCTGACTGACGACCAGCGAGATGGTGAACGGCCGGCCGGGGCCGGTGCCGGGGCCCTGGCGTACGGAGATCTGGTCGGTCAGGCCGAAGGCCTTCTCGTAGAACGCGCGGGCGTCCGTGGTGTCGGTGGCGTCGAGGGTGATGGTCTGAAGAGTGAACATGCCTTGACCCTAGGAATCCCGGGGCCGACCGGGCTTCTCGATTCCTGACCGGCTTGGTTGTTGCTCTTCTGAGCAGAAATTGTTTCTGAGACACCGCGTCATGGCCCCGGGGGCATCGCGTCTCATCCCCGCGTTGGCCGTCCTTCGGTGGGAGTTGGGCGGCCAACGTCCTGACAGACAGCTAAGAATCCACCGGATCGCAGCCACGCGATTGGGCCGCTGGCGTGCGCCTTCTTAGACTGCCGCCGTGGAATCTTCCGTCGCCCGGCCTGCTGTCGAGGTCCGCGACCTGCGCATGAGCTACGGCGACAAGACGGCCGTCGACGGACTCACGCTGAGCGTCGCGGAGGGCTCGATCACGGCCGTGCTCGGCCCGAACGGAGCCGGGAAGACGACCACCCTGGAGACGTGCGAGGGCTATCGCAAGCCCCAGCAGGGCACGGTGCGCGTGCTCGGGCTCGACCCGATCGCCGACCGCAAGCAGCTGCTCCCCCGGATCGGGGTGATGCTGCAGGGGCAGGGCGCCTGGAGCGGCGTACGCGCCATGGAGATGCTCAAGCACATCGCCCGGCTGCACGCGCACCCGCTCGACGTCGACTACCTGGCGGAGCGGCTCGGCCTGGGCGAGTGCGGTCGCACCCCCTACCGGCGGCTCTCCGGCGGACAGCAGCAGCGGCTCGGCCTGGCGATGGCGCTGGTGGGCCGCCCGGAGCTGGTCTTCGTGGACGAGCCGACCGCGGGGATGGACCCGCAGGGGCGGCGTACGACCTGGGAGCTGCTGCGCGAGCTGCGCGCCGACGGCGTCACCGTCGTGCTGACCACCCACTACCTGGAGGAGGCCGAGGAGCTGGCCGACCAGGTGCACATCATCGATCGCGGCCGGATGATCGCCTCGGGGACCCCGCTGGAGCTCACCCGCGGCGGCGCGACCGCGACCGTGCGGCTGGTCGTGACCAAGCCGTTCCCGCCCGGTGCCCGTGAGTCCCTGCGCAAGGCGCTCGGCGAGGACACCGAGGTCGTCCTGCTCGACGAGCGTTCGATGCGGGTCACCGGCAAGGCCGACCCGACCACGCTCGCCAAGGTGAGCCGCTGGTGCGAGGAGAACGACGTCCTCCCGGAGTCGCTGACCCTCGGTCGGCGCTCCCTGGAAGATGTCTTCCTCGATCTCACCGGAGAGCTCCATCTCACGGACGGGGTCGAACATGTCTGAGGCAGGCGTCTTCATCCCGAAGCCGGGCGGCGCCCCGATCACCCGGCAGGTGGTCGCGCAGGCGCTGATGGAAGCGAAGCTGATGCTCCGCAACGGCGAGCAGCTCCTCCTGGCCGTCGTGATCCCGGTGATGGTGCTGATCGGCGGCGTCACCGCCGGCAACGCGATCGACCTCGACCTCGGCACCGACCGTGCCCTGGTCGACATCCTGACCCCGGGCGTCCTCGCGCTGGCGATCATGTCCACGAGCTTCACCAGCCTGGCGATCGCGACCGGGTTCGAGCGGCGCTACGGCGTGATCAAGCGGCTCGGCGCCTCACCGCTCCCCCGGATCGGCCTGCTCGCCGGCAAGGTGCTCGCGCTGGGGTGCGTACAGCTCGTGCAGCTCTTCGTCATCGGCGGCGTCGGCCAGATCCTCGGCTGGACCCCGGCCGCGGGCTTCGGCACCGTCCTCGCCTTCTTCCTGGCCATCGCGACGGGCACCCTGGCCTTCGCCTCGCTCGGGCTCTTCGTCGCCGGCGTTCTGCGCGCGGAGGCGACCCTGGCCGCGGCCAACCTCATCTACCTGCTCCTCCTCGCCGGCGGCGCCGTGGTGCTGCCGCTGACCGCCTACGGCGCCTACGGAGACGTCGCCCGCTGGCTGCCCTCGGGCGCGCTGGGAGAGGCGGTACGCACCGCCTTCCTCGACGGCGTCCCAGCCTGGCGGGACCTCGGCGTACTTCTGATCTGGGCCGTTCTCGGCTCAACCCTCACAGCTAGGACCTTCAAGTGGGAATGACATCCACCGAACCCGCCACCGGCCCGGCTCCCTCGGCCAAGGACAAGGTCCTCGCCTGGCTCCGCGCCCACGCGTTCGGTCTGGCCGTCGCCAACCTGGTCGCCAACATCGGGATCGTCGTGACCGGCGCGGTGGTCCGGCTGACCGGCTCCGGCCTCGGCTGTCCGACCTGGCCCAAGTGCACCGAGGAGTCCTACGTGGCTCACGAGGCGCTCGGGATCAACGGGGTCATCGAGTTCGGCAACCGGCTGCTGACCTACGTCCTGGCCGCGATCGCCATCACCGTCGTCGTCGCCGTCTGGAACCGCCGAGGGGTCATCCGCAACCTGGCGATCGTCGTCGCCTGCGGCGTACCGCTCCAAGGGGTCATCGGCGGCATCACGGTGCTCACCGAGCTCAATCCCTACGTCGTCGCGCTCCACCTGCTCGCCTCGATGGCGATGGTCGGCCTGTGCGTCTGGCTCCTCGACGAGCTCCGCTCCCCCGAGCGTGAGGCGGCGCCTCGCAGCGTCCGCATCGCCTCGCTCGTCACCTTCGTCGTCGGCTGGCTCTCGCTCTGGCTCGGCACCGTCGTGACCGGCTCCGGCCCCCACTCCGGCGACCTCGACTCGCGCCGCACCGGCCTCGACCCGGCGCTGATGTCCCACATCCACGCCTACGCCGTCTACGCGCTCATCGCCGCGACCCTGGTCACCCTGTGGCTCGGCCGCAGGCATGCGTACGTCCGTCAGGTCACGATCGTCCTGCTGGTCATCGAGCTCGCCCAGGGCCTGATCGGCTGGGTGCAGTACCTCACCGACCTCCCGGTCGTCCTGGTCGGCTTCCACATGCTCGGCGCCGCCCTGATCTCCGCCGGCCTCGCCCGCGTCCTGGTCTCCACCCGCGCGCACTCCTCCTGATCGCCCCCGCTGGTCGAGCCCGCGAGCGCAAGCGAGCGGTGTCGAGACCAACACAGTCCCCTCATGCGCATGAGGGGACTGTGTTGGTCTCGACACGCCTCCGCCTAGCGGCTCCGGCGGCTCGACCAGCGGGAAACCGTCAGCGCAGGAGCGGGTCTACGGCCAGAGCGACGAAGAGGAGCGACAGGTAGAGGTTGCTCGAGTGGAAGAGCTGCATGGGGCGGATCTTGGTGAGGTCCTCGGTGCCCTTGGCACGCGCGTGCAGCTGGTGGGCCTGGACGAGGAAGACGGCGCCGAGGCCGATGGCGGCGACCGGGTAGAGCCAGCCGGTGGAGGCGACGGGCCACAGCAGCAGCGAGGTGGCGACCATGATCCAGGAGTACGCCACGATCTGGCCGCCGACGTGGCGCGCGGACCGGACCACCGGCAGCATCGGCACGTCGACCTGCGCGTAGTCCTCGCGGTAGCGCAGCGCGAGGGCCCAGGTGTGCGGCGGGGTCCAGAAGAAGACGACCATGAACAGGATCAGCGGCTCCCAGCTCACCGAGTTGGTGACCGCGGTCCAGCCGATCAGGGTCGGGAAGCAGCCCGCGATGCCGCCCCAGACGATGTTCTGCGTGGTGCGCCGCTTGAGCAGCATCGTGTAGACGAAGACGTAGAAGGCGTTGGCGGCCAGCGACAGGCCGGCGGAGAGCCAGTTCACGAAGAACCCGAGCACCAGCACCGACAGCACGGCCAGGACGGAGCCGAAGATCAGGGCCGCCCGCGGGGTGACCACGTGCCGCGGCAGGGCCCGGCGCCGCGTACGCCTCATCTGCTCGTCGATGTCGCGGTCGTAGACGCAGTTGAAGACCGATGCCGAACCGGCCGAGAAGATCCCGCCGACGACAGTGGCCGCGACCAGGCCGACGCCCGGGACACCCTGGGCGGCGAAGAACATCACCGGCACCGTGGTCAGCAGCAGCAGCTCGATCACCCGGGGCTTCGTCAGGGAGACGTACGCCGAGATGACATCGCGCATTGACGCGCGGTCGCTACGCTGGTCGAGGTCGGGGACCGGCTGTTCGACGTGCGTCACTGAGAAGATCCTTCTCGATCGGGTTGAGGCGTCACATGCGGCTCATACAAGCAGTTCACAGCATGCGGCTCGCAGTCTAACCCGGGGCGTGAGTAGGCTCGGATTCGGCAGCCCCCCACGGCCAGCCCAAGAACTTCCCATGTGGACTCCACCGATTTGAAAAGGCACCTCGTGAGCACCAAACCTGTACTCGAGTGGACCGATCTGGACAGCAAGGCCGTGGACACCGTCCGCGTTCTCGCCATGGACTCCGTGCAGAAGGTCGGCAACGGCCACCCTGGCACCGCGATGAGCCTGGCACCGGCGGCGTACCTGCTCTTCCAGAAGGTGATGAAGCACAACCCCGCCGACACCGACTGGCTCGGCCGTGACCGGTTCGTGCTCTCCGTCGGCCACTCCAGCATCACTCTCTACATCCAGCTCTACCTCGGCGGCTTCGGCCTCGAGCTCGGCGACCTGGAGAGCCTGCGCACCTGGGGCTCCCTCACGCCGGGCCACCCCGAGCGCGGCCACACCCGCGGCGTGGAGGTGACCACCGGCCCGCTCGGCCAGGGTGTCGCCAACGCCGTCGGCATCGCGATGGCCCAGCGCCGGCTGAGAGGCCTGCTCGACCCGGACACCCCGGTCGACCAGCCCAGCCCGTTCGACCACAAGACCTACGTCCTGGCCGGTGACGGCGACCTGCAGGAGGGCGTGAGCGGCGAGGCCAGCTCGATCGCCGGCACGCAGAAGCTCGGCAACCTGACGATGATCTACGACGCCAACCGGATCTCGATCGAGGGCGACACCAACGTCGCGTTCACCGAGGACGTCGCCGCCCGCTACCGGGCCTACGGCTGGCACGTCCAGGAGGTCGACTGGACCCACGACGGCACCGGCTACTCCGAGGACGTCCCGGCGCTCTTCGACGCGATCAACGCCGCCGGCGAGGTCACCGACCAGCCGTCGCTGATCGTGCTGCGTACGATCATCGCCTGGCCGGCTCCCAACGCGCAGAACACCGAGGCCGCGCACGGCTCGGCGCTCGGCGTCGAGGAGGTCGCCGCGACCAAGAAGGTGCTGGGCTTCGACCCGGACAAGACCTTCGACGTCGACCCCGAGGTCCTCGCCCACACCCGCAAGCTCATCGAGCGCGGCGAGAAGGCCGAGGAGGCCTGGCGTGCCGAGGAGGCCGCCTGGGCCGAGGCCAACCCGGAGCGCGCGAAGCTGCTCGAGCGGCTGCAGGCCGGGGAGCTCCCCGACGGCATCGCCGACGCGCTGCCGTTCTTCGAGGCCGACGCCAAGGGCATCGCCACCCGTGCTGCCTCCGGCAAGGTGATCAACGCCCTCGCGCCGGTGCTGCCCGAGCTGTGGGGCGGCTCGGCCGACCTCGCCGGCTCCAACAACACCACGATCTCCGGCGCGCCCAGCTTCGTGCCCGAGGACCGTTCCACCCACGAGTGGAAGGGCGACCCCTACGCCGGCCGCGTGCTCCACTTCGGCATCCGCGAGCACGCCATGGGCGCGATCCTCAACGGCATCGTGGCTCACTCGCCCACCAAGGCCTTCGGCGGCACGTTCTTCCAGTTCTCCGACTACATGCGCGGCGCCGTACGCGTCGGGGCGCTGTCCAAGCTGCCGGTGATCCACGTCTGGACCCACGACTCCATCGGCCTGGGCGAGGACGGCCCGACCCACCAGCCGGTCGAGCACCTCGCCGCGGTCCGGGCCATCCCGGGCCTCGACGTGGTCCGTCCCGCCGACGCCAACGAGACCGCCGCCGCGTGGCTCGAGGTGCTCAAGCACCACGACCGCCCCTCGGCGCTCATCCTGACCCGTCAGGCGCTGCCGACGTTCCCGCGCGGGGTCGATGGCTACGCGACCACCGAGGGTGTGGCGAAGGGTGGCTACGTACTCATCGACTCCCCCACCGGGACCGTCGACGTCGTGCTGCTCGGCACCGGCTCCGAGGTGCAGTACGCCGTCGCCGCCCGCGAGGAGCTGGCGAAGGAGGGCATCGGCGCCCGCGTGGTCTCGCTGCCCTGCCTGGAGTGGTTCGACGCCCAGGACCAGGACTACCGCGACTCGGTGATCCCGCCCGACGTCAAGGCGCGCGTCAGCGTCGAGGCGGGCGTGAAGCAGGGCTGGCGGGAGTACGTCGGCGACGCCGGCCGGATCGTCTCGCTGGAGCACTTCGGTGCCTCGGCGTCCGGGTCGCTGCTGTTCAAGGAGTACGGCTTCACCCCCGAGGCGGTCGTCACGGCCGCCAAGGAGAGCCTCGCCGCCATCAACAAGGGAGCATGAAATATGTCTGACCGTCTCAAGGCGCTGGCCGAGGCCGGCGTATCCATCTGGCTCGACGACCTCTCCCGTGAGCGCATCGAGACCGGCAACCTCGCCGAGCTCGTCAAGGAGAAGTCCGTCGTCGGGGTGACCACCAACCCGACCATCTTCGCCGCCGCGATCGCCAACGGCGAGCGCTACGACGAGCAGCTCCGCTCGCTCGTGGCCGAGGGCAAGAACGTCGACGAGATCATCTTCGGCCTCACCACCCGGGACGTACGCAACGCCTGCGACATCCTCGCCCCGGTCGCCGAGGCGACCAAGGACGACGGCCGGGTCTCGATCGAGGTCGAGCCGACGCTGGCCAACGACACCGACGCGACCATCGCCTCCGCGAAGGCGCTGTGGGCCGAGGTCGACCGCCCGAACGCGCTGATCAAGATCCCGGCGACCCTCGAGGGCCTCCCGGCGATCACCGCGGTGATCGCCGAGGGCATCTCGGTCAACGTGACCCTGATCTTCTCGGTCGAGCGCTACCGCGCGGTGATGGACGCCTACCTGACCGGTCTGGAGCAGGCCAAGGCGGCCGGCAAGGACCTGTCCACGATCCGCAGCGTCGCCTCGTTCTTCGTCTCCCGCGTGGACAGCGAGATCGACAAGCGGCTCGAGGCCCTCGGCACGCCCGAGGCCAGCGCGCTGCTGGGCAAGGCCGCGGTGGCCAACGCCATCGCTGCGTACGCAGCCTTCGAGGAGGTCCACCAGAGCGAGCGCTGGACCGCGCTGGCCGACGCAGGCGCCAACGCCCAGCGGCCGCTGTGGGCCTCGACCGGCGTCAAGAACCCGGACTACCCGGACACGCTCTACGTCACCGACCTGGTCGTCGCCGACACGGTCAACACCATGCCGGAGAAGACCATGGAGGCCTTCGCCGACCATGGTGAGGTCAAGGGCGACGTCGTCACCGGCAAGGGCGACGAGGCCGCCGCGGTCTTCGAGTCGCTGCGTTCGGTCGGGGTCGACCTCGACGACGTCTTCGAGGTGCTGGAGACCGAGGGCGTGGACAAGTTCAAGGCCTCCTGGGTCGAGCTCGTCGACACCGTGAAGGGCCAGATCGAGGCGGTGAAGTAGTGAGCGGAGGCCCGGTCGACGCCACGACGACGGACGCTTGGAAGGCACTCACCGAGAGACGGACCGGCTTCGAGCCCGACCTGCGCTCGTGGTTCGCCGACGATCCCGGCCGGGCCTCACGCTTCACCTTCGAGGCGGCCGACCTCCACGTCGACCTCTCCAAGAACCTCCTCACCGACGAACTCCTGGCCGACCTGCTGGCGCTGGCCGAGCAGGTCGGCCTGGAGGCGCGGCGTGACGCGATGCTCGCCGGCGAGCACATCAACGTCACCGAGGACCGCGCGGTGCTCCACACCGCCCTGCGGCTTCCCGCCGACGCGTCCCTGACCGTCGACGGCACCGACGTGGTGCCTGCGGTCCACGAGACCCTGAAGAAGGTCTACGCCTTCGCCGACCGGGTCCGGTCCGGGGAGTGGAAGGGCGTCACCGGCGAGCGGATCCGCACGGTCGTCAACATCGGCATCGGCGGCTCCGACCTCGGCCCGGTGATGGCCTACGAGGCGCTGGAGCCGTTCCGCCACCCGGAGATCGAGTGCCGGTTCATCTCCAACATCGACCCCACCGACGCGGGCATGAAGCTCAAGGGGCTCGATCCGGAGACGACGCTGTTCATCGTCTCCTCGAAGACCTTCTCGACACTGGAGACGCTCACCAACGCCCGCCTGGCGCGCTCGTGGCTGCTCGACGCTCTCGGCGACGACGTGGACGCCGCCGACGCGGTGAAGAAGCACTTCGTCGCCGTCTCCACGGCGCTGGACAAGGTCGCGAACTTCGGGATCGACCCGGAGAACGCCTTCGGCTTCTGGGACTGGGTCGGCGGCCGCTACTCCGTCGACTCCGCCATCGGCACCTCACTGGCGATCGCCGTCGGGCCGGAGGCCTTCGCCGAGTTCCTCGGTGGGTTCCACGCGATCGACGAGCACTTCCGCACGGCTCCGCTCGAGCGGAACGTGCCGGCGCTGATGGGTCTCCTGAACGTCTGGTACGTCAACTTCTTCGACGCCCAGACCCATGCCGTGCTGCCCTACTCCCAGCTGCTGCACCGGTTCCCTGCGTACCTGCAGCAGCTGACGATGGAGTCCAACGGCAAGTCGGTGCGCTGGGACGGCACCGCGGTGACCTCCGCGACCGGTGAGGTCTTCTGGGGCGAGCCCGGCACCAACGGCCAGCACGCGTTCTACCAGCTGATCCACCAGGGCACCCGGGTCATCCCGGCCGACTTCATCGCGTTCGCCAACCCCGCCTATCCCCTCGCGGACGGCGACATCGACGTGCACGAGCTGTTCCTGGCCAACTTCTTCGCCCAGACCCAGGCGCTGGCCTTCGGCAAGACGGCCGAGCAGGTGCGCGCCGAGGGCACGGCGGAGAGCATCGTCAACGCGCGGGTCTTCTCCGGAAACCGGCCGACCACCTCGATCATGGCTCCGTCGCTGACCCCCGGTGTGCTGGGTCAGCTGATCGCCCTCTACGAGCACATCACCTTCACCCAGGGTGTGGTGTGGGGCATCGACTCCTTCGACCAGTGGGGAGTCGAGCTCGGCAAGCAGCTCGCCCTGCAGATCAGCCCGGCCGTCTCCGGTGACACGAAGACCGCCGAGCAGCAGGACACCTCCACCCAGTCCCTCATCGCCTACTACAGAGAGAAGCGAGCGTGACGACCCGCGACGGTCATCCCGAGTCACTCATCGAGGTCCACGACACCGCCGAGGCGCTGGCCTCGGCGGTGGCCGGGGAGTTCCTCAGTCGCCTGGCCGACCTGCAGGCCGCCGGCGACGTACCCACCATCGGCCTCACCGGCGGCACCATCGCCGAGGCCATCCACCGTGAGATCGCGCGTCTGGCTCCCGAGTCGGGCGTCGACTGGGGCGCGGTCGAGTTCTTCTTCGGCGACGAGCGCTACGTCGCCGCCGACTCCCCCGACCGCAACGCCGGCCAGGCTCGCGCCGCGTTCCTGACCGAGGTCGGGGTCCCGGACCACCGCATCCACGAGATGCCCGCCACCGACTCCGGCCTGAGCGTCGACGAGGCTGCGGCGCAGTTCTCCGAGGACGTACGCAGCCACGGCTCGGGCGGCTTCGACATCCTGATGCTCGGCGTCGGCCCCGACGGCCACATCGCCTCCCTCTTCCCCGGCTTCCCGCAGCTCGAGGCGAAGGACGCGATCGCCGTCGGCGTGACCGGCTCGCCCAAGCCCCCGCCGGAGCGGATCACCTTCACCTTCGAGGCCCTGCGACGGTCCTCGACCGTCTGGTTCCTGGTCAGCGGCGAAGGCAAGGCCGAGGCGGTGGCCAAGGCCCACGCCGGCGCCCCGATCAGCGAGATCCCCGCCACCGGAGTCATCGGCACCAACGAGACGATCTGGTTCTTGGACCGCGCGGCCGCGTCCAAGCTCTGACCCCCTCCCGACTCGGCGCGACTGTCCCACCCGGAAGCGCCGAGTCGGCGCAAATGTCTCGGGAACTCCGTTACCCAGGTTGCTAACGGCAGGTAAATCTTTCCCGCAGCGGGTTCCCCGACCACCTGCCGACTGCCACCATCCGAGCATGTCCTTCAGCGCCTCTCGGCGGCTGCGCCTCACCCTGGCCAGCCTCGTTGCCCTCGCCCTGGCGAGCTTCATGGCGGTCGTCATCACGACCGCCCCGGCCCAGGCGGCCACGATCACCGTATCCACGGCGATCGCGACCCAGAACGGCTCGACGGCCACGGTGCGCGGCTACGTCGTCGGCCAGCCCACCGCGACCAACACCGTCGTGACCAGCAACTATCCCAACGACTACGCCCTCGCGATCGCCGACTCGGCCGCGGAGACCAGCACGTCGAGGATGCTCTACGTGCAGATCCCCGACGCCTTCCGCAGCTCGTGGGGCCTGCGGTCCAACCCGACCCTGAAGGGCCGCCAGATCGATGTCACCGGCACCCTGACGGCGTACTTCTCCCACCCCGGGCACAAGAACGCCACCGCCTTCGCGTTCGCCGGGTCCACGCCGACCCCGACGCCCACCCCGACCACCAGCCCCACCCCGGACCCGAACATCCCGGCGGGCTACTACGACTCCGCCGCGGGCCTGTCCGGCTCGGCGCTGAAGTCGGCGCTGCACAACATCATCGACGGGCACACCACGATGACCTACAGCGCGGTGTGGGAGGCGCTGAAGGTGCTCGACCAGGACCCGAACAACTCCGCGAACGTGATCGAGTTCTACTCCGGGGTCTCCACCCCGAAGACCAACAACGGCGGCGACGCGAACAACTGGAACCGCGAGCACACCTGGCCGCAGAGCCACGGTGACTTCGGCACCAGCAACGGCCCCGGCACCGACGTGCACCACCTGCGACCCGAGGACGTCACCGTCAACTCCACCCGGGGGAACAAGGACTTCGATCTCGGCGGCTCGGCCGTCGCGGAGTGCAGCGACTGCTGGACCGACGCCGACTCCTTCGAGCCCCGCGACAGCGTGAAGGGCGACCTGGCCCGCGGCATCCTCTACATGGCCGTTCGCTACAACGGCGACGACGGCTTCGCCGACCTGGAGGTCAACAACTCAGTCAACGGCGCGACCAGCTACCTCGGCAAGGTCTGCGTCCTCCTGGCCTGGCACAGCGCTGACCCCGTCACCACCGCCGAGCAGGCGCGCAACAACAAGATCTACTCGACCTACCAGCACAACCGGAACCCGTTCATCGACCACCCGGAGTACGCCGAGTCCATCTTCGGCGCCACCTGCTGACCCGCCCCGCCGAGTCGGCCCGTCTGTCCCACGCAGAAGCGCCGACTCGGCGCATCAGTCCCGCTCGAACGACGCGAGTCGGCGCGTCAGCCCCACGTTGTCCACAGACTTTTCCACAGCCCGCCGATGTGCGGTGGCGGCGCCGGCGACGGGCTCCCAGACTCTCCGGCATGGACATCTACGAGATGCTGTTCAACGGAAGCCTCGGGAGCACCTTCCCGTTGCCGGCGACCGAGCCGTTCACCTTCAAGATGGCCCGCGAAGCCGGGATCTCGCGGAGGCGGCTCGGCACGCTTCTCGAGACGGGCCTCGTACGCCGCCCCATCAAGGGCGTATATCTGGCCACCGAGGCGGGCGACTCCCTGGCCGTCCGCGCCGCATGCTTGAGACTGGTCGCGCCCGCCGACTGCATCGTCGTCGACCGACATGCCGGCTGGCTCCTCGGCGCCGAGATGATCCTCGCCCCCGGCGAGCACATCAGCCTTCGCCCGCTCTCGTTCTTCCGCCCGGCCGGCCGCGGCCGTCTCCGCAACGACATCGCGAGCAGCGGCGAGCGCACCGTGGCGGACAGCGAGACCGTCGAGATCGGTGGCCTGAGGGTGACCAGTGCGCTGCGTACGGCCTGGGATCTCGGGCGCGTCCGCTGGCCTGACGAGGCGATCGCCGGAGTCTCGATGATGCATCGGCTCGGTGCGTACGATCCTGAGGAGTTCATCGAGGGGATCGAACAGTTCCGCGGTCAGCGGTGGGTCACGACACTTCGAGAGATCGGCCCGCTGGCGGACGGCAGGTTCGAGTCGCCGCCCGAAGCGGTGCTGGGTCTGCGCTGCCATCGAGCGCGGTTTCCCATGACGCCGCAGGTCGAGGTCTCCACCGCGACCGGGGAGTTCGTCGCCCGTCTCGATCTGGGCAACGAGGACCTTCTCGCCGCCGTCGAGTACGACGGCGCGGAGTGGCACTCCTCCCCCGGCCAGCAGCTACGCGACCGGGAACGGCGCCTGGAGGTATACCGCGAAGGATGGCTGGTCGAGGCGTTCACGAAGAACGATCTCTTCACACGTACCGGAGACGCAGACGTACGCATCCGGCAACTGCACCATCGGGCGCTCCGCCGACGCGGTGGACGGCTGGCGAGCTGAACGGGACAGTTGCGCCGACTCGTTCGCTTCAGACGGGACAGACGAGCCGACTCACGCGTCTGCAGCGGGACAAATGCGCCGAGTCGGCGCCTCTGCTTGGAGCAGATGCGCCGACTCGGCGGGTGTTTCAGAAGATGATCTCGCCGGACTTGCGACGGGAGCGGAGCAGGGCGATGGCCTCCTCCAGGATGTCCTCGGCCTCGGCGTCGGAGCGGCGCTCCTTCACGTAGGCGAGGTGCGTCTTGTAAGGCTCGATCTTCGGCGCCGGGGGCGCATTCTCCTCGTCGAGACCCGCGGGCAGCCCGCACTTGGGGCAGTCCCAGGAGTCCGGCGGCGTCGCCTCGACGGCGAAGGTGATGACCGAGCGATGTGCGTTGGCGCAGAAGTAGGTGACGGCCTTTCGTGGCGCAGCTTCGCCGCGCTCCGCCTCACCCATCGGCCCAGCACCGACCCGGGAGCCCCGAATCGCGTTCCCTCCACCTGCCATGGTGCTGCGGTGTCCTCTCTCAACTTAAAGTTCGCAGCCCCGAGAGGCCACTTTGGGGGATCGGACGGCAAAATCTCCGTCCAGCGTCGATGAGTTTAGACGCTATCGCGCGTGCGCTGAAGGGGAATGTTTCAGTAGGCCATCAGCAGGCCGAGCGCGATCACACAGGCGAACCAGATCACGCCGATACCGATGGTCAGCCGGTCGAGGTTGCGCTCGACGACCGAGGATCCACCCAGCGAGCTCGAGACGCCACCGCCGAACATGTCGGAGAGTCCGCCACCGCGGCCCTTGTGGAGCAGCACGAGCAGGATCATCAGCGCGCTCGCGATGACCAGGATGATGGTGAAGAGAAGTTCCACGTCTGAAATCCTATCTAGAGGCCCTGAAACCTACAGCACCGGTAGGTCGTAGTAGCGCGAGATGGCGGCGAAGTCCTCCACCGAGAGGCTCGCACCGCCGACGAGCGCGCCGTCGACGTCGCTCTCCTGCATCAGGGCGGCCACGTTGTTGGGCTTCACGGAGCCGCCGTAGAGGATGCGTACGCCGCCGGCGATCTCTGCGCCGTAGAGCTTCTCCAGGCGCTCCCGGATGCCGGCGCAGACCTCCTGCGCGTCCTGCGCGGTGGCGGTCTCCCCCGTGCCGATCGCCCAGACCGGCTCGTAGGCGATCACCACCTCGGCGACCTCGGCGTCGGTCAGACCGGCCAGGGAGGCCTCGGCCTGGCCGGTGCAGTGGTCGAGGTGGTTTCCGGCCTGACGGATCTCGAGGCCCTCGCCGACGCAGACGATCGGGGTGATCTTGTGCTTGAGCGCGATCTTGGCCTTCTGCGCGACGATCTCGTCGGTCTCGCCGTAGTGCTCACGACGCTCGGAGTGGCCCACGATCACGTAGGAGCAGCCGAGCTTGGCCAGCATCGAGGCCGAGACCTCGCCGGTGTAGGCGCCGGACTCGTGGGTCGAGACGTTCTGGGCGCCGTAGGTGATCCGCATCTTGTCGCCGTCGACGAGCGTCTGCACCGAGCGGATGTCGGTGAACGGCGGGAAGACCGCCACCTCCACGGCCCCGAAGTCGTGACGCTTGTCGGAGAGCGTCCAGGCCAGCTTCTGGACCAGGACCACCGCTTCCTGGTGGTTGAGGTTCATCTTCCAGTTGCCCGCGATGAGCGGCGTGCGGCCCGCGGCCGCCTTCTTGGCCGCCATCAGCCGAGACCTCCGACGACGGTCGACTCCTCGAGCACCGCGATGCCCGGCAGGGTCTTGCCCTCCAGGTATTCGAGCGAGGCGCCACCACCGGTCGAGATGTGGCCGAACTGCTCGTCGGCGAAGCCGAGCTGGCGGATCGCCGCGGCGGAGTCACCGCCCCCGACGACCGAGAGCCCGTCGACCGTGGTGAGCGCCTGGGCGACCGCACGGGTGCCCTCAGCGAACGCGGCCTGCTCGAAGACGCCCATCGGACCGTTCCAGAAGACCGTCTTGGCGCCGTCGAGGGCGGCCGCGTAGGTCTGGGCGGACTCCGGACCGATGTCGAGCCCGAGGGACTCGGCCGGGATCGCGTTGGCCGCGACGACGCGGGCCGAGGCCTCGTCGCCGAAGGAGTCGGCGACCACGATGTCGGTCGGCAGCAGGATCTCGACGCCGATCTCCTCGGCGCGCTCGAGATAGCCGAGCACGGTGAGGATCTGGTCCTCCTCGAGCAGCGACTGACCGACCTCGTAGCCCTGCGCCTTGAGGAAGGTGAAGACCATGCCGCCGCCGATGAGCAGCTTGTCGGCCTTGCCGAGCAGGTTGTCGATCACGCCGAGCTTGTCGGAGACCTTCGAGCCGCCGAGGACGACCACGTAGGGACGCTCCGGGGTCTCGGTGAGCCGCTTGAGCACCTCGATCTCGGTGGCCACCAGGTCGCCCTGCGCGCTCGGGAGCAGCTTGGCCACGTCGTAGACCGAGGCCTGCTTGCGGTGGACCACGCCGAAGCCGTCGGAGACGAAGGCGTCGGCCAGGGCGGCGAGCTCGGCGGCGAAGGTCGCCCGCTCGATGTCGTCCTTGCTGGTCTCACCGGCGTTGAAGCGTACGTTCTCCAGCAGGGCCACCTGGCCGTCGGCGAGGCCGCCGACGACCGAGCTGGCGGAGTCGCCGACGGTGTCGGTCGCGAAGGCGACCTCGGCACCGAGCAGCTCGCCGAGGCGGGTCGCCACCGGCGCCAGGGAGTAGGCCGGGTCCGGCTCACCCTTCGGACGCCCGAGGTGGGCGACCACGACGACCTTGGCGCCGGCGTCGGCCAGCGCCTTGATCGTGGGCACCGACGCACGGATCCGACCGTCGTCGGTGATCGTGGTGCCTTCCAGCGGGACGTTGAGGTCGGAGCGCACGAGGACTCGCTTGCCCGCGACTCCCTGCTCGATGAGCTGCGTGAGATTCAGAGACATAACGGGCTAGACACTAACCTGTGGCGAGCGCCGCTGGGTCACAGGCTCGCGCCAACGTACGCCACCAGGTCACCGAGCCTGTTGGAGTAGCCCCACTCGTTGTCGTACCACGCCGCGACCTTCACCTGGTTGCCGATCACCTTGGTCAGCGGAGCGTCGAAGATCGAGGACGCCGGGTTGGTGACGATGTCGGAGGAGACGATCGGGTCGGTCGAGTAGACCAGGTACTTCCCGTCGGCGGCCTTCTCCATGATCGAGTTGATCTCCTCGACCGAGGTCTCGCGCGAGGCCTCGAAGGAGAGGTCGACGATCGAGCCGGTCGGCACCGGCACGCGCAGCGCGTAGCCGTCGAGCTTGCCCTTCAGCTCCGGGAGCACCAGGCCGATCGCCTTGGCGGCACCGGTCGAGGTGGGCACCACGTTGAGCGCGGCGGCGCGCGCACGACGCAGGTCCTTGTGGATGTTGTCCTGCAGGTTCTGGTCGGCGGTGTAGGCGTGCACCGTGGTCATCAGGCCCTGGTTGATGCCGATGCCCTCGTGCAGCGCCTTCGCCAGCGGCGCCAGGCAGTTGGTGGTGCAGGACGCGTTGGAGATGACCGTGTGGGCCTCGGGGTCGTAGATGTTCTCGTTGACGCCGAGGACGATGGTGGCGTCCTCGTTCTTCGCCGGGGCGGAGATGATGACCTTCTTCGCGCCGCCGTTGTCGACGTGGGCGCGGGCCTTGGTCGCGTCGGTGAAGAAGCCGGTGGACTCGATCACGACGTCGACGCCGAGGTCGGCCCACTTGAGGTTGGCCGGGTCACGCTCTGCGTACGCCTTGATCTCCTTGCCGTCGACGACGATCGCGTCCTCGGTGGCGGACACGTCGGCGCCGAGCGGGCCGAGGATCGAGTCGAACTTCAGCAGCGTCGCGAGGGTTGCGTTGTCGCTGAGGTCGTTGACCCCGACGATCTCGATGTCGAGGTCGGAGGCGCGCACCGCGCGGAAGAAGTTGCGGCCGATCCGGCCGAACCCGTTGATGCCTACTCGAACTGTCACGTGGACTCCTGGTTCGCGTCGAAAAGATTGTGCGCGGGATCACCCGCTGACGCCGACACTACCCAGCCCCTCTGAACAGCGGGAGACTGGGTTGGATCGTTCCAAAAGACGGACGAGTAGCAAACGGCCCGAGCCCCTCGATCAGTCGAGGGGCTCGGGCCGGTTTCAGGTCGTGAATGGTGCTCTCAGGCGTCCTCGGCGAGCATCTCCGCGGTCAGCGACGCCTCGGTGTCGGGGATCCCGAGCTCCTCGGCGCGCTTGTCGGCCATCGCCAGCAGCCGGCGGATCCGGCCCGCGATGGCATCCTTGGTCAGCACCGGGTCGTGCAGCTGGCCGAGCTCCTCCAGAGAGGCCTGCTTGTGCTCCAGTCGGAGCTTGCCGGCCTGGCGCAGGTGGTCGGGGATGTCGTCACCGAGGATCTCCAGGGCGCGCTCGACGCGAGCCCCGGCGGCGACGGCGGCACGCGCCGAACGGCGCAGGTTGGCGTCGTCGAAGTTGGCCAGCCGGTTGGCGGTGGCGCGCACCTCGCGGCGCATCCGGCGCTCCTCCCAGGCCATCAGCGACTCGTGGGCGCCCAGCCGGGTCAGCAGCTGGCCGATCGCGTCGCCGTCGCGGATCACGACGCGGTCCACGCCGCGCACCTCGCGGGGCTTGGCGGAGATGCCGATACGGCGGGCGACGCCGACGAGGGCCAGAGCCGACTCCGAACCCGGGCAGGTCACCTCCATCGAGGAGGAGCGGCCCGGCTCGGTGAGCGAGCCGTGGGCCAGGAACGCCCCGCGCCAGGCGGCGACGGCGTCGCAGGCCCCGCCCGAGACGACGGCAGGCGGAAGGCCCCGCACCGGTCGCCCACGCTGGTCGAGAAGGCCGGTCTGGCGCGCGAGCGCCTCACCGTCCTTGACCACGCGCACGATGTAGCGGCTGCCCTTACGAAGCCCGCTCGCCTGGATGAGAGCCACCTCTGCCTCGTGACCGAAGACGTCGGCGATGTCTCGCTTCAGCCTCCGTGCCGCCAGACCGGTGTCGAGCTCAGCCTCGACCACGATCCTGCCGGCCACGATGTGGATCCCCCCAGCGAACCTCAACGTCGAGGCAACCTCTGCCTTGCGGCAGCATGTCTTGGTGATCTGAGTGGAGGCCAGCTCGGCCTTCACCTGTCCCGTCATCGCCATGCCGGAGAGTCTTTCATTGATGTCAACGACCCTCGAATCGGTTCCACGTCCGGGGCCCCGCTAGCCCGCCCCGATCACCCTCGCGTACGCAGCGGCGAGCCGCTCCGGGTCGTGGCGAGGGGTCCCGTCGCCGACGGCGACGTCGGCGACCTCGACCTGCGCACCGCACTTCTCGGCGACCCGCGACAGCTCGTCGAGGCCGTCGAGGGAGGAGTCGACGAGGACGGTGTGGATGCGGAGGTCGGGGGCGTGCTCGAGGAGGACCGAGAGGTGCTCAGCCGGGCCGAAGCCGGTCGTCTCCCCTGGCTGCTCGCCGAGGTTGAGCACCACCACGATCTTGGCGGAGGTGGCGACCAGGGCCTCGCGCAGGGCGCGGACCATCAGGTGCGGCAGCACGGAGGTGAACCAGGAGCCGGGCCCCAGGAACACCCACTCCGCCTCGCGGATGGCCGCCACCGCGTCGGGGGCGGCGGGCGGGTTGTCGGGGATGAGCCGGATCGACTCGATCATCCCGTCGGTGCTGGCGACCTCGACCTGGCCCTGCACCGAGGTGAGGGCATCAGGAGATCCGGGCACCAGGCCGCGTACGTCGGCGACGATGTCCATCGGCACCAGCGCCATCGGCAGGACCCGGCCCTTGGCGCCCAGCAGGCGGCCCACCCAGTCGAGCGCCTCGACGTGGTCACCGAGCTGCTCCCACAGGCCGACGATCAGCAGGTTGCCGAGGTTGTGGCCGCGCATCTCGCCCTCGCCTGCGAAACGGTGCTGCAGCACCTGCGCCCAGGTGTCGTCCCAGCGGTCGGCGCCGCACAGGGCGGCGAGCGCCATCCGCAGATCACCGGGAGGCAGCACCCCGAACTCGCGGCGCAGCCGGCCGCTCGAGCCACCGTTGTCGGCGACCGTGACGATCGCGGTGAGCTGGTCGACGGTCAGGTCGTCGACCAGCAGTCGCAGCGCGCTCAGCGACGCGTGAAGTCCGTGCCCTCCCCCCAGGGCGACGACAGCCTGGGCATCTGCCCCGGGTCGGTCGGCCCCGGCCACTCTCACTCCCGCCCGAGGTCTCGGTGGATCGCCTTCGCATCCAGGCCGGCATCTCGGAGCCGCCTGGAGATCTCCTCCGCCATCGCCACGCTGCGGTGCTTGCCACCCGTGCACCCGATTGCCACGCGCATGAACCTCTTTCCTTCGTGGAGATAGCCCTTGGTCACTCCGATGAGCACCGGAACATACCCGCTCAGGAACTCCTCCGCACCAGGACGTGAGTAGACGTAGGCGGCGACGTCGGGGTTGTCGCGTCCGTTGCCGTCCTTCAGCTCCGGAACCCAGTGAGGGTTCGGCAGGAACCGCATGTCGGCCATGAAGTCGGCGTCGACCGGGATCCCGTACTTGAACCCGAAGCTCACCACCGACACCTTCAGGGTCGTCCGCTCCGGGGTGCCGAACGCCTCGGCGATCCGGGCGGTCAGCTGGTGCACGTTGAGCTGGGTCGTGTCGATGACCAGGTCGGCGGCGCCACGCAGGCTGGCCAGCACCACCCGCTCGCGCTCGAGCGCGTCCAGCAGCCGCTCGTTGCCCCGCTGCATCGGGTGGGGCCGCCGGGCGGCCTCCTGACGCCGCACGAGCGTGTCGTCGGCGGCGTCGAGGAAGACCAGCGTCGTACGCCGCCCGGTGGCCTTCTTGGCCACGATCTCCTCGAGCTCGGCGAAGAACGAGCCGGAACGTACGTCGGTCACGACCGCCACTGGCTGCTCCGGGCCCCGGGCCGCGTCGACCCGCTCGACGACCTGCGGCAACAGGCTCGGCGGCAGGTTGTCGACGACGTAGTAGCCGAGATCCTCCAGCTCCTTGGCGGCGGTGCTCCGCCCGGCACCGGTCATGCCGGTGATGACGACGACCTCCCCCTTGTGCATGACCTACTCCTCGATGATCTCGCCGGTGGTGACGTTGATGCCGCTAACCTTGCCATTCTTGGCCGTCTGCTCCACAGCGGTCTTGATCGCTGTCGCAGTGGCGGGGCCGATGCCGGGCACCAGGGCGATCTCCTCGGCGGTCGCGGCGCGGAGCTTCTTCAGCGAGCCGAAGTGCTTCATCAGCGTCTTGCGGCGCACCTCCCCGAGCCCGGGTACGTCGTCCAGCAGGCTCTCCACCATCGACTTCGACCGCCGGCCACGGTGGTGGGTGATCGCGAACCGGTGCGCCTCGTCGCGGACCCGCTGCAGCAGGTAGAGCCCTTCCGAGGACCGCGGCAGGATGACCGGGTCCTCCTCGTCCGGCACCCAGACCTCCTCGAGGCGCTTGGCCAGACCTACGACCGGGATGTCGTCGATGCCGAGCTCGGCCAGGGCCCGCTGGGCGGCGGCCACCTGGGGCGCGCCACCGTCGACGACGACCAGGCCCGGGGCGTAGGCGAACTTGCGGGGCCTACCGGTCTCGGGATCGACGAGCATCGGGCCGTTGGCCCCCTCGACGTCCGTCGACACGATCGACGTCGACTGCTCGTCGAGGAGCCGCTTGAACCGCCGGGTGATCACCTCGTGCATCGCCCGGACGTCGTCGGAGCCGTCCTGGCCCTTGATGATGAAGCGCCGATACTCCGACTTACGGGCCAGACCGTCCTCGAAGACCACCATGCTGGCCACGATCTCGGTGCCCTGCAGGTGGGAGATGTCGTAGCACTCGATCCGCAGCGGCACCTCGTCGAGCTCGAGCGCCTCCTGGATCTCCTCCAGCGCCCGATTGCGGGTGGTCAGGTCGCTGGCCCGCTTGGTCTTGTGGAGCGCGAGGGCCTGCTCGGCGTTCTTCGCCACCGTCTCCTGCAGGGTCTTCTTGTCACCGCGCTGCGGGACCCGGATCCGCACCTTCGCCTTGCGGACGTCGGAGAGGAGCTCCTCGAGGGTCTCGTGGTCGGGCGGCAGCGCCGGGACCAGGATCTCGCGCGGGATCGCCTCAGCGTCCTCGCCCGCGTAGAGCTGGAGCAGGAAGTGCTCGACCAGGCCGGCGGTGTCGGCGTCGTCCATCCGGTCGGCGACCCAGCCGCGCTGACCCTTGATGCGGCCGCCGCGTACGTAGAAGATCTGTACGCCGACCTCGAGCGGGTCCTCGGCCAGGGCGATCACGTCGGCGTCGGCGCCGTCGCCGAGCACCACGGCCTGCTTCTCCAGCGCGCGCTGCATCGCGGCCAGGTCGTCACGCAGCCGCGCGGCCTTCTCGAAGTCGAGGGCCTCGGAGGCTGCGTACATCTCCTTCTCGATCCGCTTCGTGAAGGTCGTGGTGTGGCCGGCCATGAAGTCGCAGAAGTCGTCGACGATCTCGCGGTGCTCCTCGGGCGAGATGTTGCCGACGCAGGGCGCGGTGCACTTGTCGATGTAGCCGAGCAGGCAGGGGCGGCCGATCTGCTGGGAGCGCTTGAAGACGCCGTTGCTGCACGAGCGCATCGGGAAGACGCGCAGCAGGATGTCGACGGTCTCGCGGATCGCCCAGGCGTGGCCGTAGGGGCCGAAGTAGCGGGTGCCCTTGCGCTTGGCGCCGCGGCCGACCATCACCCGCGGGAACTCCTCGGAGACGGTGACCGCGAGCCACGGGTAGGACTTGTCGTCGCGGTACTTGACGTTGAACCGCGGGTCGAACTCCTTGATCCAGGTGTATTCGAGCTGGAGCGCCTCGATGTCGTTGTTGACCGTCGTCCACTCGACGCTGGCCGCGGTGGTGACCATCGTCGCCGTACGCGGGTGGAGGCTGGGGATCGGCTGGAAGTAGTTCGCGAGCCGCTGGCGCAGGTTGATCGCCTTGCCGACGTAGATCACCCGCCCCTTGGGGTCGCGGAACCGGTAGACCCCGGGCTGGGTCGGGATGCTCCCAGCTTTCGGGCGATAGCTCTGCGGATCAGGCACGACTCAAACCCTAGTCGTGACCACGGACAGAACCGGTCGGACCGGTCGCGACGGCACGCCCAGCCTCGTCACCAGGCAGATGCACCCTGCTTCGGGCGCCCGCATCACGGGCGCCCGAAGCTCGCCGGGTCAGGGCTGGACGGCACCGGAGACGAGGTCGGCCTTGATCTTGTCGATCGCGGAGACGACGCCGTCGTCCTCGGTGCAGACGATGAGGTCGGTGGCGGCCTCGTCCTGGACGCCGAAGGGCACCTGGGCCGCCTCGAAGGTGTCGTTCAGTACAGCGTTGACGGCGTACTCGAGGGCGTAGCCGGTGTCCTCCTTGACGTAGCCGATGACACCTTCCTCGCTGCCGCACTCCTTCGGCAGCGGGCCGCCGACCATGCTCGCGCCTCTCTCGGCAGCGGCCTGAGCGAGGCCCTGGTGGCCGAGGTTGAGCTGCTGGCCGAGTACGTCGGCACCGGCGGCGAAGTCTGCCAGGCCGGCCTGCTTGGCCTTCGCGACGTCATTGAAGTCGCCGACGTACTGAGGCTCGAGCACCTCGATCGAGGGGACGGCCTTCGTGGCGCCGGCCTCGAACGCCTCGGCGGTCTGGACGATCGCGGGCAACTCCAGGCCGCCGACGAAGGCCACTTTCCCGGTCTTGCTGGACAGGGCGGCCAGCGCGCCGGCCAGATAGCCGCCTTCTGCCTGCCGTGGGTCGTAGTAGGCGAGGTTGTCGAGCGGCTCTGCGTCGGCGGGGCCGCCGATCTCGACGAACTTCACGTCGGGGAAGCTCGGTGCGACCTGGCGTACGACGGCATCGGTCTGGCCACCGTAGGAGACGACGAGGTCAGAACTGCTGGCCAGACGGGTGAGGACCTGCTGGTAGTCGGTCTCAGGAACCTGCTCGGCCTTGCTGAGCTCGACCTGGTCGCCGAGCTCCTTCTCGATGCGCTGGTAGCCGCCGTAGCCCGACTCCATGAACCCGTCGTCGGAGAGGTTGCCGGGGAACATGACACCGACGCGAAGCCCGTCGGGCGAATCTGCTTCGCTCGAGCTGCAGGCGGTGGTGCTGATGGCGAGTCCGGCTGCGAGCAGCGCGGAGAGGAGGACGGTACGCATGGGAATCTCCTTGGAGTCAGTCGTCGACGAGGGCGTCGATGGCAGGTGTGGCGGTGATGTCGGAGGTGAGGACGCCGTCGCGCGCCATGAGCACGCCACGCTTGAACACGAGGTGTCGGGAGGCGCGCGTGACGACTGCCTCCGCCTCGGAACGTGAGTCGAGTACGACGAGGTCGGCCACGTCGCCGACCTCGGTTCCGTGGTCGTCCACGCCGAGCACGGCCGCGCCACCTGTGGTGGCGAGGTCGAGTGCGTGGGCGATGTCCGGGTCCGCATCGAAGGCGTTGCGGTACGCCAGCTGGTGGGCGCGGTCGAGGAGGTCGCCGTTGCCCCACGGCGACCACAGGTCACGGATGCCGTCGCTGCCCAACCCGAGACGTACGCCTGCCGAGGCCAGCGCCAGCACGGGAGCGAGCGGGTCGTTGTGAGCGACGCAGGTGGTCAACGCGATGTCGGCGCTCGCCAGCCGCGCGATCTGCTCGTTCTGCTCGGGGCCGTCGGCCTCGGCCAAGGCGTAGCAGTGGCTGACCGTGACCCGTCCCTGCAGCCCGGCCCGCAGGGTGCGGTCGATGATCATGTCGAGCTCGCGGCGGCCGACCTCATCGTGGTCGTGGAGATGGATGTCGACCGGTACGCCGTGGCGGAGCGCCAGCTCGAAGACGGTCTCGAGATGCCGATCTGCGTCACCGTCGACCCCGACCGGGTCGATCCCGCCGACCACCTGGGCCAGCCCTTCTGAGAGTGCGAGGTCGACCAGAGCGAGGGTGCCCGGGTTCGTGAGCAGGCCGTACTGCGGGAACGCGACCTGCTCGACATCGACCAGCCCGCTGAGCGACGCGCTCGCCTCGGCGACGGCTTCGAATCCGTCGAGGCCGAACTCCGGCGAGACATCGGTGTGGGTGCGCACCCGGGTGGTGCCGGCGGCCACCATCGTCCGGAGCAGCTCGGTGATCCGACGCGCCGACGGCACACCCCAGCGGGCACGGCCCTCACGGGTGTAGGCGATCTTCTCCTCGAGGCCGCTGCCGGCGGTGTTGGGAACCCACGGCCCTGACCAGAGGGTCTTGTCGAGATGACAGTGGGCATCGACGAAGCCGGGTACGACGAGGCGACCGTCGAGGTCGATCTCGGTCCGGCACGGTCGCGGCTCGACGATGCGGCCGCCGGCGAGGTGCAGGTCGCGCAGCTCGCCGGCGATCCCGGCGTTGCGAAGACGGAGGGTCATCGGGCGAGCTCCACCTCGAGACCGACGCCCGCCGCGCGTGCGCGGTCGATGAGCAGGCGTACCCCGGCGAGGTCCTGCAGGCCCACCCCGACGGAGTTGAAGAGTGTGATCGTGTCCTCGCCGCTTCGGCCGGGCACTGTCCCGGCGAGAACGGAGCCCAGCTCGTCAGCGACGTGGTCGCGGTCGACCGCACGCTCGGCGAGCGGGATCATCACGTCGCCGGAGTCGTGCCAGGAGGTGGCGCGGGTGTCGACCACGACCCGTGCCCGTCGGATCCCGGCAGTGTCGATCTCACGGTGGTCGGGTCGTGGCGGGGCACCGACGGCGTTGATGTGCTGACCCGGGCGGAACCAGTCGCCGCGGATGTACGCCTCACGCGACGGGGTGAGGGTGCACACCACGTCGGCGGCGACGAAGACGTCCTCCGCGGCGGGCATCACCTCGGCGTCGTACGCCGCCGCCAGCGATCGTGCCCTCTCGCCGGTTCGGCTCCACACGACGACCCGGTCGAAGTCGTGGACGTGGCGCATCGCCTCGACATGGGCGTGGGCGAGCTCACCGGCGCCGACCAGACCGAGCACCCGGCTGTCGGGGCGGGCCAGGGCGGCGGTCGCGACCGCGGACGTGGCGGCGGTGCGTACCCGGGTCAGGATCGCGCCGTCGACCAGCGCCTCGGGGGTGCCGTCCTCGGCCGACACCGCGAGCACGGCGGAACGCTGGGTGGGCAGGCTCCGGGCGCGGTTGCCGGGCAGGTCGGCGAGGAGCTTGACGGTCGCGAGCCGGTCCGGCTCGGAGACCGCTGCCATCCCGACGAAGGCGCCGTCGCTCCCGGGCCGCTGCATCGACGGCGCCACCGGGACGACTGCTCGCCCGCGTGCCAGGGCGATGTGAGCGCTGCGTACGGCTTCGATGATCGAGGGGTAGTCGATCAGCTTCTCGACGTCGCTGCGAGTGAGGATGAGCATCAGGCACGCGCCTCTCGGGTGAAGGGGATGGCGAGGGAGGTGGGTGACCGACTGGTCCCGGCCAGGCCGCTGACGGCGAGCAGCGCAAGCAGGTACGGGAGCATGAAGAGCACTGCGGTCGGGAGGTCGATGCCGAGGGCCGGAGCCGCGAACTGGAGCGCCTGGGCGATTCCGAAGAAGAGGCAGGCCAGTGCCGTGGGCCAGGCTCGCCACCTGCCCGCGATCACCGCGACGACTGCCAGGTAGCCGGCGCCGGCCGTGATGTTGTCGGTGAAGGCGTGGATGTCGGCCAGTACCAGCTGGGCGCCGGCGAGCCCGGACATGAAGCCGGTCAGGATGACGGCTCCGAAGCGGGTCGCCCTGACACCGAGTCCCGCGCGGTCGGCCGAGACCGCGTCCTCACCGATCGCCATGAGCGCGAGGCCGAGGCCGGTTCGACGTCCGAACAGATAGGCCAGTACGCCGGCGAGCAGAAGTCCGGCAAAGGCCAGGCCACTCTGCTCGAAGAGCGCCGGGCCGAGGACCGGGATGCTGCTCACCCCGGGCAGACCTACCTCGCCGAAGCCCGGGACGCCGCGACCTTCCGAGAACACCAGCCGCGCGGCGTACGTGGTCAGGCCGAGGGCGAGCGCGTTGATCGCGATGCCGGTGACGAGCTGGTCCGCTCGCAGGTGCACGCTCAGGACGGCCTGAAGGACGGCGACCACCATGGCGGCCACCAGGGCGCAGACGACCCCGACGACCGGATCGCCGCTCTGGGCGGCGCCGACCGCGCCGGCGAACGCACCGGTCAGCATCATCCCCTCGACACTGAGGTTGAGGACGCCGGCTCGCTGGCTGATCAACTCCCCCGTCGAGGCGACGAGGAGCGGGACCGCCAGCCGGACACCGCCGTCGAGGAGTTCGGGAAAGGCACTCATGCTGTGGCTCGCTTCCGGAGGATCGCTGCGCCCGCGACGACGAGGATCAACACGCTCTGGATGATCTGGACCGACGACGCCGGGACTCCGGCGGCGACCTGGAGGTTGATCCCTCCCGAGGCGAGGAAACCGAAGGCGACCGCGACTGCGGCGACGGCCACGATCGATCGGCCCGCCAGCAGCCCGACCACGAGCCCGGCGAACCCGAAGCCCGCGGTGAAGCCCTCCTTGAGCACGAACGGCACGGTGCCGACCAGAGTGGCGCCGGCCAGGCCGGCCAGTCCCCCGGCGACGCACAGACTGCTGATCTGCAACCTCATGACCCGGAGGCCGAGGCGGTGTGCGGCGGGCGTGGACTCTCCGACGGCGGTCAGCCGCGTCCCGGTCGGGGTGAGGTTGACCACGACCCACGTCATCGCCAGGACGAGCGCGCCGACGACGATCGCGACGGTGGCCTGGGCTTCGACCGGCCCGACCAGAGGCAGTCGCGCCGGGGTCGCCAGCGGCGAGGACTGCGGCAGCGTGTCGGCCGAGGTGACCGGCTGCCGCAGCAATGCCTCCTCGTGGACGCAGAGTGTGACCAGGCCGAGCCCGACGAAGTTCATCAACAGGGTGGTGATCACCTCGTTGGTGCCACGTACCGCCCGCAACCAGGCGGGAAGCAGAGCCCAGAGCGCACCGCCTGCGAACCCGGCGAGCAGCACGAGGGCGACCCCGAGCACAGCCGGAAGGTTCTCCGGGACCGTCGTGCCGACGACGGTCGCCGAGATCCCGCCTGCCGCCAACTGCCCTTCGCCGCCGACGTTGACCAGCCCCGCCCGGTAGGCAACGGTGAACCCGATCGCGATCAACATCAGGACCGCGGCGATGTTCAGCGCGTTGCCGATGGCGTACGGAGACCCGACCATGCCGTCCCAGAGCACGGCCGTCCCGTCCAGGACGGATGTGCCGCTTCCAGCGATCAGCGCCGCGGCGACCGCCGCCGCGGCGGTGACCGCGAGCAGCCAGGCCAGGGCCGGCGAAGCGGCGATCCGGGCGATCATGCAGCGGCTCCGATCATCAGATTGCCGATCTCGGTGCGCGCCGTGGGCGAGGCCGGGTGCACGGGGCCGACCAAGCGGCCTCGGAAGGCGACGAGGATCCGGTCACACAGGGCGAGCAGCTCGGGAAGCTCGCTGGAGACGACCAACACCGCGGCACCGTTCACCGCGGCTTCTCTGATCTGGCTCAGCACCGCGTCGACGGCGCCGACGTCGAGACCGCGAGTCGGTTGAGCGGCCACCAGGAACCGCAAGGGATCGAGCCCGAGCTCGCGCGCGAGCACGACCTTCTGCTGATTGCCTCCCGACAGGGTGCTCATCGCCGCATCGGGACCGGCTGCACGGATCCCGTGCGCGGCGATCACATCACCCGCCGCCCGGTTCTGCGCCCCACGACGTAGCAGGCCTCGCGTGGTGAAGTCACCCAGCCGACCGAGAAAGAGGTTCTCCGCCACCGACATCGCCGGGATACATCCCTCGAGATGGCGGTCCTCGGGGATCACACCGACACCGGCCGCCGTACGAACCGCGGGCGGCTGGTCGAGCAGATCGACCCCGCCGACGGTGAACCGGCCGGTCGCAGGGCGGGCTCCGCTCAGGGCCGCGACGAGCTCGCTCTGTCCGTTGCCCTCGACGCCGGCGATCCCGACGATCTCCCCGGCGTTCAGGTCGAGGTCCACCCCCTCGAGCACGGTGGCGCCGGCATGGGCGGGGACGTGAAGGTTCTCGATCCGCACGCGAGGCTCTTGACGGAGGGCTCGGAGAGGCCCGACATGGGCGACCGGATCGTGCCCGTCCGCCTGGTCCGGTACGTCCAGGGAGGCGCCGGCCAAGGCGCCGAGCTCGGCGATCGGGCGACCGATCATCATCGAGACCAACCGCTCGCGGCCGAGGTCGGCGATCGCCCCGACGCCGGCGACGCTGCCGCCGCGCAGCACGGTGGCGTTGTCGCCGACGGCCTCGATCTCGGCGAGCTTGTGCGTCACCAGGACGACCGCGCGGCCGTCCGCCGCGATCCGGCGGGTGGTGGACAGCAGCGCCTGGAGCTCATCGGGGCCGAGCACGGCTGTCGGCTCGTCGAGGATCACCAGCCGCGGTTCGCGCAGCAGCGCCTTGACGATCTCCACCGCCTGTCGCTCACCGACGGTGAGATCCGAGGCCAGCGCATCGAGGTCGATGGCCAAGCCGTAGTCGGCCTCGATCCGGGCGACCCCCGCCGCCAGCTCGCGGCGCGGCAGGCGCAGGCGCCGTCCCGCGCCGAGAAGGAGGTTCTCGGCAACCGTGAGTGTGGGGACAAGGCTGAAGTGCTGGTGGACCATTGCCACTCCCGCCCGCAGTGCGTCGACAGGCCGACGGGGGTCGTAGCTCTCGCCGAACAACCGCATCTCGCCGCGGTCAGCGCGGGTCGAGCCGTAGATCAGGTTGCAGAGGGTGGACTTCCCGGCCCCGTTCTCACCGAGGATGCAGTGCACCTCACCGGCCTGTACGACCACGTCGACATCGACGAGCGCCTGGACGGATCCGAACCGCTTCGCAATGTCTTTGAGCTCAAGGGCTGGGGTCATGGCTCCTCCGTTTTCGGTATACCACTAACCAAACCTCGCCAATATTTCGGCTGCATGCCAGCGACGTATCATTGTCGAAAACCGGGTGGCGGGACCGCCCGTGTTCGGCCGCCCGGGAGTAGGCTGGCAGGCGTGAGCAAAGGCGAATCACTGCGCGACTACGCCAGAAATGCCATCCGCGAGCGGATCATGACCGTCGATCTCAAGCCCGGCCAGCGCTTGGTCGAGCGTGAGCTCGCTGCCGAGCTTTCGGTTTCCCGTATACCACTAAGGGAGGCGCTCCGGATGCTCGCGGCCGAGGGACTGGTCCTCCTGATCCCCGGCAAGGGCGCCCTGGTGGCCCCGTTCGGGCCCGAGGACGTCACCCATCTCTTCGACGTACGCGAGGTGCTCGAGTCCCTCGCCGCGCAGCTCGCTGCCACCCGCGCCACCGCGGAGAGGATCAAACCGCTCAACGACTGCTTGGAGCAGTCGCGCGCAGCCATCGCCTCCGACGACACCCAGGGCATCGCCGCAGCCAACGCCGCATTCCACGCAGAGGTTGTCGCCCTGGCCGGCAATCCCTTGCTCAGCTCGATCATGGGGCCGCTCGCTTCGCGGGTCGAGTGGCTCTTCCGGCTCACCGCATCCCGTGACCCACACGTCCAATGCGCCGAGCACGAGGCGATCTTCAACCTGATCGCCTCCGGCAACGCATCCGCGGCCGCCGCCAGCGCCTTCGCCCACATCTCCTCCGGCCGCTCCGAGTCAGTCGCCCTCGCCGCCGAGTGGTCCCACGAGTCCGTCGATCCCGAGAAGGTGGCCCGCAGCCGGCGCAGGCGCCGCGCCGCTACCGAGTGACGCGCCTGCCCGCGCACACGAACGGCGTCCGGCCGGGATGGGGATCCCGGCCGGACGCCGTCGCTGTTGGTCAGCGGACGCGGTCAGCCCAGCAGCTCCACCTCCGAGAGCGTGATCGGCTCACCGGCCGGACCGGTGAACTCGATCCGGATCCGGTTGAACCTCGACTCCGACTCGAGCTTGAACGGACGGGTGGCCTGCTGCAGGTCGAACTTCTCACCCGAGCGCCGGTCGAGGACCTTCCAGTCGGTGCCGTCGTTGGATCCCTTGACGACCCAGCCGCTCGGCGAGCGGCCGTCGGCGCCGTTGGTGAGGGTGTAGAAGGACACCGGCACCTTGGTCCCGGAGAACCGGTACTCCACCCAGCCGTCGCCGGCCACGGTCGTCTGCGTCCCGGAGTCGTTGTCGACCAGCGTCTCGCCGTCGTTCCCGCTGGCCGTCACCGTGCCCTTGCCCGCACCCGACCTGTCGGCGATCGGCCGGGCCGGCTCGGAGCCGGTGGTCAGCGACGGCGGCACGGCGCTCGGCGAGGTGCCCCAGCGCGACGGCCTCGGGCCCATGTCGAACTCGATGGTGCCGCCGTCGGCAAGCTCCTTGTGGGAGACGTACGTCTTGTCCCACGTCTTGCCGTCGATGGTGACGCCCTGGACGTAGATGTTCTTGTTGCTGTTCTTCGGTGCCTTGATCACCAGGTCCTTGCCGCCCTCCAGGTGGAGGGTGGCCTTGGTGAACAGCGGCGAGCCGAGCACGAGGTTCTCGCTGCCCATCTGGAGCGGGTAGAGGCCGAGGGAGGCGAAGAGGTGCCAGGCGGAGGTCTCGCCGTTGTCCTCGTCACCGGCGTAGCCCTGCCCGATCTCGGAGCCGGTGTACATCCGGCGCAGGGTCTCGCGGACGATCTCCTGAGTCTTCCACGGCTGGCCGGTGTAGCTGTACATCCACGGGATGTGGTGGCTGACCTGGTTGGAGAAGCCCCACTGCCCCATGCGTACGTCACGGGCCTCGCGGATCTCGTGGATGATGCCGCCGTAGGAGCCCGGGTACTCCCCCGTCTCCGGGGTTGCGAAGAAGGTGTCCAGCTTCTTCGCGAGCCCGCCGCGACCGCCGTAGAGGTTGGCCAGGCCCTGGCCGTCCTGCGGGGTGTGGAACGCGAAGTTCCACCCGTTGGTCTCGGTGTAGTCGTGGTCGCTGCCCCACACCAGCGGGTTGTAGTCCGCCGGTGACTTCTTGAAGGTGCCGTCGGCGTTGCGGCCCTGGAAGAAGCCCACCTTGGTGTCGAAGGTGTTGACGTAGTTGCGGGCGCGGTTGAGGAAGTACTCCGACTCCTCCTTCAGCCGCTTCCTCTCGGCGCCGGAGATCCCGTCGCGTGCCGCCAGCTTCGCGGCCATGTTCCCGATGCCGTAGTCGTTGATGTAGCCCTCGAGACCCCAGGAGACGCCCTCGCTCACCGCCGCGGGCGTGTAGCCGAGGAACACCGAGGTCTGCATGCCCTTGCGGCCGACGTTGGAGTTGGTCGCCGAGCCCGGCGGACGGACCGTGGCGTTCTTCACGGCGGCCGCGTAGGCGGCCTCCGCGTCGATGCCCTCGACGCCCTTGACGTACGCATCAGCGAAGGAGACGTCCGAGCTGGTCCCGGTCATCAGGTTGGCGTAGCCCGGGGAGGACCAGCGCGAGATCCAGCCGTTGTCCTTGTACTGCTGCACGAAGCCGTTGACCATCTCGGCGGCCTGGCTCGGCTCCAGGAGCGAGTACGCCGCCCAGGTGGTGCGGTAGGTGTCCCAGAAGCCGTTGTTCACATAGACCTTGCCGTCCTTGATCTCGGCCCCGGTGTGGGTGGGCGTGGTGCCCGGCGGGTTGGTGTCACCGGAGGTGGACTGCACGGCGTGCTTCCACACCGGCGCGTCCTCGGTGCCGGTGTTCTCGTGGCCCGAGTTGGGGTAGAGGAACAGCCGGGCGAGGTTGGAGTAGACGGTGGTCCTCTGCTCCTTGGTCGCGCCCTGGATGTCGAGGACGTCGAGCTTGTCCTGCCACAGCGCCTTCGCCTTCTCCTTCACCGTGTCGAAGGAGTCGTCGGCGACCTCGAGCTCGAGGTTCCTCTTCGCCTGGTCGATGCCGATCAGGCTGGTGGCGATGCGCATCGTCACGGTCCGGTCCGTACCGGCGTCGAACTCGAGGTGGCCCTGTACGTTGGGGCGCTCGCCGCCGGCGTACTTGCCGCCGCCGGTGACGGGCTGGTCGAAGGTCGCGTAGACGTACATCCGGGTGGCGCCGTTGGACAGGCCGCTGCGGGTGTCGGTGAAGCCCTGCAGGGTGCCCGCGGCCGGGTCGAGGGTCAGGCCGCCGTCGTTGTTGACGTTGTCGAACACCAGGCTCGCATCGTCGCCGGGGTAGGTGAACCGGAACACGGCGGCATGGTCGGTCGGTGCGATCTCGGCGCTCTGGCCGTTGTCGAAGCCGACCTTGTAGTAGTAGGGCCGGGCGGTCTCGTTGTCGTGCTCGAAGGTGAGCGCACGGGCCCTACGCCCCGGGTCGGGGACGCCCTCGGCGGACGACGGCATCACCTGGAAGGTCTGCCGGTCCCCCATCCACGGGCTGGTCTCGTGGCTCAGGGTCAGCGCCTGCAGGCTGGTCCGGTTCTGGGCGTCGTTGTCCTGGTGGTAGCGGTAGAACCAGGACAGCGAGCCGGCGTTGGTCATCGGCGCCCAGAAGTTGAAGCCGTGCGGGACCGCGGTGGCCGGGATGTTGTTGCCGCGCGAGAAGCTGCCGCTGGACTGGGTGCCACGGGTCGTGACGGCGTAGTCGACGCGGCTGGTGGGCTGCGGTTCGTCCGGGGCAGCCGTGATCGCGATGTCGTCGTACCAGCCACGGAACTTCGTCGGGCCGCTCGGGGCGTCGACGGCGACCAGGATGCGGTCGATCGTCCTGCCCGCCGCGACCTCGCCGATGACGGAGGTCTTCTTGTTCCACTGGTTGGTGTAGAGCGACTTCGACTCGCCCTGACCCTTCGGCGACAGTACGTAGCCCTGCGCGTCGAGCGCGCCCAGCTCGGAGAGCAGGGTGCCGTCGGTGAAGGCCAGGTCCACCGCCGTGTAGGTGCTCGGGTAGCTCAGGTCGCCCTCGATGAACTCCGGGAAGACCAGGTAGGACAGCTCGGTCTCCTTGCCGACCGGGATGTCGACGTCGAAGACGCGGTTGTAGGAGTGGCCCTTGTCGGCCGTGATCTTGCCGGCGTACTCGAAGGCGTGCACCCCGGTGAAGCCGACCTTCGACTTCGCGGCGTACGCCGAGGCGGGGCCGTCGTCGGGGTGGCTGGTCATGTTCTTCAGCGGTGGCGGGGGCTCGGAGCCGTCGGAGAGCTGCCACTCGGCGAGCTGGATGATGCCACCGCTCTGGTTGGCGGAGATGTCGATGCGGTAGTGGGCGTAGGCCTGCGGCGAGGCGATCTCGAACTCTCGCGTCTGGAAGCGCTCGTTCCAGGACTGGCCGGTGCGGGTGTCGACGGTCGTCCAGGTCTGGCCGTCGGTGGACCCCTGGATCACCCAGTCCTTGGGGTCACGCTCGGCCGCGTCGTTGGCCGAGGTGAGGGCGTACCTGACGACGTTGACGGGCTGGTCGAGCTTGATCTGCACCCAGCCGGTGGTCGCGAAGGTGAGCCACTTGGTGTTGATGTCACCGTCGACGAGCTCGGCGGCACCCTCACCGGAGCCGGTGTTCTCCCCGCTCGCGGTGACGCCGGTGATGTGCTCGGAGATGTCGCCCGGGATGCCGAAGGCGTCGGGTCCGGCGACGTTCGCGGTGCGCGGGGTGCCGTCCTCGTCGGTGTCGACGAGATCGGCCCAGGTCGGCTGGGGGTCGTCCTCCTCGAACGAGGTCGTCCAGTCACCGCCTTCCGCGGCCTGCTGGGGGTCGGCGGTGTCGCTCTTCGGAGCGGACGGCTCGGGTGACTCAGGGGTCGCGAGCGCGGGTGCGGTGCCGCTCATCCCGACCATCAGTGCCGCCGTCGCGGCGATCATCGCGGCCAGGCGGGCAGCCCGGCCTCGGGTTCTGGGTGGTGCGTCCCAACGGTGCATCGGTGTGATCTCCTTCACATGGGGGCCATCCCAGATGGAACCGGGTCATGACAACGTTGTCAACGCGTTTGTGCAGGATTTACGCGGACGATCTCGGATCACCCCGTGATTTGGACCGATATGCGAGAAGAATCGCGACATCGTTGTCACGCTCGGATCTGCGTCTACGCTGAGCACGTGGCATCACCCCCGTCCGACCAGACCCGTCAACAGCGCCGCCCGACCATGAAGGATGTCGCGGCGGCGGCCGGGGTGAGCCTGAAGACCGTCTCACGGGTGGTCAACGGCGAGTCCAACGTCAACGACGACCTCCGGGCATCGGTGCTCGAGTCGATCGCGCAGCTCGGGTTCCGGCGCAATGCCAGCGCCCGCGACCTCCGGCAAGGACGGTCGGGCACCGTCGGGTTGCTGCTCGAAGACGTCGCCGACCCCTTCTACTCGATCCTGTCCCGCGCGGTCGAGGACGTCGCCCGGGAGCACGGGACGATGGTCTTCGCCGGATCCTCGGCGGAGGATGCCGACCGGGAGCGCGAGCTCGCGCTCGCCTTCTGCGAGCGGCGCGTCGACGGTCTGATCATCGTGCCGGCGGGGACGAGCCACTCCTATCTCCTCCCCGAGATGCGGGCCGGCATCCCGGTCGTGTTCGTCGACCGCCCGCCCGGCGACATCGAGGCCGACATGGTCCTCACCGACAACCTCGGCGGCAGCCGGCGCGGAGTGGAGCACCTCCTCTCCCACGGGCATCGCCGTATCGGCTTCATCGGCGACGCGCCCGAGATCTACACCGCCGGCGAGCGGCTTCGCGGCTACCGCGAGGCACTGGAGTCCGCCGGGGTCCCCTTCGCCGACGAGCTCGTCACCCAGGCACGGCCGTCGCCAGACTCGACCGCTGCCGCACTGGACCGACTGCTCGCCGGGCCGTCACCGGCGACCGCGCTGCTCTGCGGCAACAGCCGCACCACCGTCAGCGTGCTGCGCGAGCTCGCCCGGCGCTCGACCCGACTGGCGCTCGTCGGATTCGACGACGTCGAGCTCGGCGACCTCCTCCAGCCCGGCCTCACCGTCATCGCCCAGGACCCCGGCGCCATGGGCGCGGCCGCCGCACGGCTGCTCTTCCAGCGCATCGCCGGCGACACCGCCGGCCCGCCACAGACGGTCACCATCGGCGCTCGGCTGATCCCTCGCGGCTCCGGCGAGCTACGCCCAAGGCCCACTGACGCCCACCCGCCGAGGGGCTGAATTTCCCTTGACGGCGAAATCTCGCCGCTCCTAGGTTCTCGGTGAACACGCCCTGCGCGGGTTGCCGCAGTTCGCGCCTGTCCCGATCTCGATGAGGAGTGGCACCGATTAAGATGGTCTCGGGAAGGCATCGGTTGCTCGCAATCGTCGTCTTTGTAGCAACGTTCGCGGGCTCCTTGGTCCTGGTGGCGCCGGCAGCCCAAGCCGTCACGTTCGCGCCGCGGGTAATCACCGGGATCCCGGCGGCACCTCGGCCTGGGCAGACGGTCTATCAGAAGGTGGTCCGGCTGGAGACCGTCACTGAGCAGGTAACGGCAGGGCAGACCGCCTATCTCTACTCCAAGCTGAATGCGTACGACTCCGCACACGTCAACCTGGTGGACAACGAGGTCATCTGCTCCGGCGCAGGTTCGGGAAGCGCCGTGATGGGCGAGAACATCGACCCGCCGACCGGGCTCGAGGACCGGCAGTCCATCTCGATCATCACCCGGCTCCTGGTCCAGGCGACCAGCAGCGGCACGATGACCTGCAGCATCTATCTGAGGACCATCTCCCTGAGCCCCAACGTGTCCTCGATGACGGTGAGTGGCGAGCTGAGGTTCGCCGGGACAGACATCAAGGAGGATGCCTCGGGCCAACCGATCCAGGTCGCTGAACCGGCCGGTCCGCCGACGACGCTGACGAAAGAGCTCTACGTCTCCAAGCTCGACCGCACGCTGCCGACCGACTACACCGAGGTCGCCGTCATCGCAGACACGGAGTTCCAGTCATGCTGGCCCGACGACGCCGATGGGAACCAGGAGCCGGACTGCGAATCCTCGGACACCTCGGTGGCCCGGTTCACCCTGTCCGTACGCCTGATGAACGGGAGCACCGTATGCGCGTCGGCGCCGATCGCGCGGACCGACGTGGCGGTGAACGATCAGACGCACCACAAGGCCATCCCGCTCTACACGAAGGTGAGCCGGGTGGCGGGGTGCGACCGCCTTTATGCCTACGTCAAGGCCGAGTACCTCTCCGGCCACACCGGCGGCATCCAGGGAACGACGCCTCCCCTCACCGACGAGACGCCGCCAGACCCCACCCACAGGTCCTGGATGACGCACGCCTTCGCGGTGCCCAGCTGACATCCACACTCTGGGGGAAATCTGGCCGTGCCACACTGGGTTTTAAAGTCTAGTGGTCTAGTATGGTTATGTGCCTTGTCGTGACCGCTATGGATACGCACTGACCACCAGTGACGAAGCCGCCCTCGCCTACTCCCAGGGGCTGCTCGACGTGCTTCGCCTGCGTGACGGCGCGCTGTCCTCGTTCGCGGCCTCGATCGTCCTCGACCCGACCTTCGCGCTCGGCCACGCCGCGCTCGCCCTGCTCGGACACGAGATGTGCGCTCCCGTCGACGTCGCCGCGCGCCTGCGTCAGGCCCGGCTCCACGCCCAGCGGGCGACCGAGCGGGAGCGCAGCCACGTCCACGCGATCGACGCACACATCGGTGGCAACCCGCGGCCGCTGATCGACCATCTGGCAGCCTTCCCGCGCGACGCTCTGCTCCTGTCGACCGCGGTGCCGACCATCGCCTTCGCGGGCGCCACCGAGGTGCCGGAGGAGGCGTGGGCGATCGTAGAGCGCGCCGCGCCCGCCTACGGCGACGACTGGTGGTTCACCGGCCTGCTCGCGTTCGTACGTCAGGAGCAGCGCCGCTTCGAGGACGCGATGTCGCTCTCCTGCGCATCGCTGGCGGTGGAGCCCGGCGCCGGCCACTCCGCCCACGCCCGCGCGCACGCACACTACGAGACCGGCGACCACGAGGCGGGTCTGTCCTGGATGTCGTCGTGGGTCCTCGGCGACGGCGCCGAGATCGACTCCCTCTCCCACTTCTCCTGGCACGCCGCGCTCCATGAGCTCTCGCTCGGCGACCTGGAGGCCGTACGCCGCCGCTACGAGACCCAGCTCCAGCCCGGCCACGCGCTGGGCTGCCGGGCGCTGGTCGACTCCGGGTCGCTGCTGTTCCGTTGGGCCCTCACGCCGGGCGCGCACGACGTCCCCGACATCGCCGAGGTCGTACGTGTCACCGGCCGCGAGACGATGACCCGGCCCGCCACCCCGTTCCTGGCCATGCACACCGCGGTCACCCACCTCGCCACCGGCGACGCCGGTGCGCTCGACGAGCTGAGGTCGTGGGCCGCCGGGCACGTACACCCGACCATGGCCACCGTCGTCTCCCCGCTCGCCGAGGCGCTGGGGCTGATGGCCCGCGACGAGAACTCGGCCGCCGCCGACCGGCTCGCCCTCCTCGCGCCCTCGATCCGCCGGCTCGGCGGTTCGGACGCGCAGCGGGAGATCATCGAGGAGGCCCGCATCGCTGCGCTGCTCCGCGCCGACCGCTGGGACGAGGCCCGGGTGCTCCTCGATGCGCGCCTGGACCGCCGGCGCTCGCCGCGCGACGAGCTGTGGCGTGCACAAGCGCTCGCCCGGACCTGATCCTTCGAGGAGCCTCCGCGCGGGCGACCTCTCAGCTGGGGACGATCTCTCCGTCGATCACCTCGAAGGCGACCTCCTCCAGCGGGCTCTCCGCGGGACCCTGTGCCACCGAGCCGTCCTCGATCGAGAAGCGGCTGCCGTGGCAGGGGCAGTCGATGGTGCCGCCGGCGACCTTCGTGACCGGGCAGCTGCGGTGGGTGCAGATCGCGGAGAAGACCTTGAACGTGCCCTCGGTCGGCTGGGTGGCCACCAGGTTGCGGTCGGCGACGATCACTCCCCCGCCGACCGGGACCTCGCTCGTCGCGACGAGCGGGCCGCCTTCCTTGGACCCGGACCCGCCGCCACTGCCGGAGCCGCCGGAGTCGCTGCCGCCGCACGCTGCGAGGAGCGGGACACCGACGACCGTGACCGCGGCCCCGCCTACGACCTTCCGGCGGGTGATTCGAGATTCACTCATGCCGCCCAGAATAGGCACCCCGCAGAGCGACGTCGCTCGCCGAGCGCAAACCTTCAGGCAAATCTCGGACTCGGGGTCAGGACGCGCTGACCTTCTTCCGGGCCGCCGGCTTCTTCTTGGCCGCCGTCTTCTTGGCCGGAGCAGCCTTCGCCTTCACCGGCTTGGCCGGTGGCTGCTCGGCGGCCCTACCGTCCAGCAGCGGCGCGAGGAAGCTGCCGGTGTGGCTGCCGGGGGTCGCCGCGACGGTCTCGGGGGTGCCCTCGGCGATCACGGTGCCGCCTCGGTTGCCGCCCTCCGGGCCCATGTCGATGATCCAGTCGGCGGTCTTGATGACGTCGAGGTTGTGCTCGATCACCAGCACGGTGTTGCCCTTGTCGACGAGCGAGGAGAGCACGCCGATGAGCTTGCGGATGTCCTCGAAGTGGAGACCCGTGGTCGGCTCGTCGAGGACGTAGAGCGTCTTGCCGGTCGAGCGCTTCTGCAGCTCGGCGGAGAGCTTGACCCGCTGCGCCTCACCACCGGACAGGGTGGTCGCCGGCTGGCCGAGGCGCACGTAGCCCAGGCCGACCTCGACCAGGGTCTTCATGTGACGCGCGATCGCGGGGACGGCGGCGAAGAACTCGACCGCCTCCTCGATCGGCATGTCGAGCACCTCGGCGATCGACTTGCCCTTGTAGTGCACCTCGAGCGTCTCGCGGTTGTAGCGCGCCCCGTGGCAGACCTCGCAGGGCACGTAGACGTCGGGCAGGAAGTTCATCTCGATCTTGATCGTGCCGTCACCCGAGCAGGCCTCGCAGCGGCCGCCCTTGACGTTGAACGAGAACCGGCCCTGCAGGTAGCCGCGCATCTTGGCCTCCGGGGTGGAGGCGAAGAGCTTGCGGATGTGGTCGAAGACGCCGGTGTAGGTGGCCGGGTTGGACCGCGGCGTACGCCCGATCGGGGACTGGTCGACGTGGATCACCTTGTCGACGGTGTCCAGGCCGGAGATCTTGGTGTGCCGGCCCGGGACGGTGCGGGCGCGGTAGAACTCCTTGGCCAGCGCGGTGTAGAGGATGTCGTTGACGAGCGTCGACTTGCCCGAGCCGGAGACGCCGGTGACCGCGAGGAAGAGGCCCAGCGGGAAGGTGACGTCGATGTCCTTGAGGTTGTTCTCGCGGGCCCCGTGGACGGTCAGCTCGCGCCCTGCGGTGCGCGGACGGCGCACGGCCGGGACGGCGATCTCGCGGCGGCCCGCCAGATACTGGCCGGTCACCGACTGCTCGTTGGCGAGCAGCTCCTTCACCGTGCCGGAGTGGATCACCTGACCGCCGTGCTCACCCGCACCGGGACCGATGTCGACGACCCAGTCGGCGACCTTGATGGTGTCCTCGTCGTGCTCGACGACGATGAGCGTGTTACCCAGGCGCTTGAGCCGCTCGAGGGTCTCGATCAGGCGGTGGTTGTCGCGCTGGTGCAGGCCGATGGACGGCTCGTCCAGCACGTAGAGGACGCCGACCAGCCCGGAGCCGATCTGGGTGGCCAGCCGGATCCGCTGGGCCTCACCGCCGGAGAGCGAGCCCGAGGGGCGCTCCAAGGAGAGGTAGTCGAGACCGACGTCGAGGAGGAAGCGCAGCCGCGCCTGGATCTCCTTGAGCACCTGCTCGGCGATCTGCCGCTCCCGGCCGGTGAGCTCGACCCGGTCGAGCCACTCGGCGGCCTCGTTGATCGGCAGCGCGCAGAGCTCGGCGATGTTGAGGCCGCCCTCGCTCCGCTCGCCCAGGGTCACCGACGTGGAGACGGGCTTGAGCCGGGTGCCCTTGCAGGTCGGGCACGGCACCTGCCGCATGTAGCCCTCGAAGCGCTCCCGGGTCGTGTCGGACTCGGCCTCCTTGTGGCGGCGCTCGACCCAGCGGCGTACGCCCTCGAACTCGGCGTCGTAGGAGCGGCGGCGGCCGTAGCGGTTGACCGAGACCACGTGCACCTTGCGTCCGTGACCGTCGAGGATCGCCTTCTGCCCGGCGGCCGGGATCGCGTCCCACGGGGTGTCGAGATCGAAGCCGAGCTCACCGCCGAGCGCCTCCAGGAGACGGAGGAAGTATTCGGCGACGTGGGCCTGTGACCAGGGCTGCAGCGCGCCCTCGGCCAGCGTGGCGGCCGGGTTGGGCACGACCAGCTCGGGGTCGACCTCCATCCGGGTGCCGAGACCGGTGCAGGCGGGGCAGGCACCGAAGGGCGAGTTGAAGGAGAACGACCGCGGCTCGAGCTCGTCGGTGTCGAGCAGGTGGTCGTTGGGGCACGACATCCGCTCGGAGAACTTCATCTGCTCGCCGGTGTCGACGAAGTCGAAGACGACCAGGCCGCCGGCCAGCTCCAGCGCGGTCTCGACCGAGTCGGTCAGCCGCCGCTTGGAGGACTCCTTGACCTGGAGCCGGTCGATGACCACCTCGATGGTGTGCTTCTTCTGCTTCTCCAGCTTGGGCGGCGCGTCGAGCTGGTGGATCTCGCCGTCCACGCGCACTCGCGAGTAGCCCTGCTGCTGGAGCTGGCTGAAGAGCTCGACGTACTCTCCCTTGCGCGCCCGGATCACCGGGCTGAGCACCTGGAAGCGGCGTCCCTCCTCGAGGGTGAGCACGTGGTCGACGATCTGCTGCGGCGTCTGCCGCTCGATCGGCGCACCACAGGTCGGGCAGTGCGGACGTCCGGCACGGGCGTAGAGGAGACGCAGGTAGTCGTAGACCTCGGTGATGGTGCCGACCGTCGAGCGCGGGTTCTTCGAGGTCGACTTCTGGTCGATCGACACCGCCGGGGAGAGCCCCTCGATGAAGTCGACGTCGGGCTTGTCCATCTGACCCAGGAACTGGCGAGCGTACGCAGAGAGCGACTCGACGTAGCGACGCTGGCCCTCCGCGAAGATGGTGTCGAACGCGAGGCTCGACTTCCCACTTCCGGACAGGCCGGTGAACACGATCATCGAGTCCCGAGGCAGGTCGAGGGAGACATCCTTCAGGTTGTGCTCCCGGGCTCCCCGGATGATCAGCTGCTGCTCCGCCACGTTCTTTCCTCGTCCAGTGCTATCGCATCGCGCTACCGCGTCGAACAGATGTTCGCATCATACGACGCTGGGAAGACTCCCAGACGGCACCCTCTCACGGAGCACCGACATTTTACTTCTGACCGTGTCCGACGTGCTTGCATAGGCGCATGAGCGATGCCCCTACCACTTATACAGGCGCGGTGAAACCGGGCGGCCCGGCCGACGTGCGCGAGCTCGGCGGACTGACCCTCACCAAGGTTGCCGTCGACGCGCAGATGTCCAACAACTGCTACCTGCTGCGGTGCCGATCCACCGGCGAGCAGCTGCTCGTCGACGCTGCCGCCGAGCCGGAGACCCTGCTCCCCCTCGTCGGCGAGAACCTGGCCACCGTCGTCACCACCCACCAGCACTGGGACCACCATCGCGCCCTCGCGGACGTCGTCGAAGCGACCGGCGCGGCGACTCTCGCCGGGGAGCCCGACGCGGCCGCGATCACGGAGGCCACCGGCGTACCCATCGCTCGCACGCTCTCCCACGGCGACACCGTCGCCGTCGGCGACTGCACCCTCGAGGTGATCGCGCTTCGCGGGCACACCCCAGGCTCGGTCGCGTTGCTCTACCGCGACCCGGAGGGCACGCCCCATCTGTGGACGGGCGACAGCCTCTTCCCCGGCGGCGTCGGAAACACCCAGCAGGATCCCGTACGTTTCACCCAGCTGCTCGACGACGTCGAGCAGCGCATCTTCGCCACCCTCCCCGACGACACCTGGTTCTACCCGGGCCACGGCGACGACTCCACCCTCGGCGCCGAGCGCCCCCATCTCGCCGAGTGGCGCGAGAGGGGCTGGTGACCGGGACGAGCGGCTACGGCTCCGTGGTCGGGGTCGCCGTCTCCGTGGGCGTCGGCTCCGCCGTCGGGTCGGCGGACTCGGTCGGCTCGGCGGTCGGCTCCGGCTCGGCCGAACCCGTGGGGCCGGAGGTGGGCGTCGAACCTCCGGTCTCGATCGGCTCCTCCGGCTCGCGGGGCACCGTCGGGACGCGCGGGTCCTCGGTCACGGTCGGTCCGGGCCTCCTCGGCCCGACCGACTCGCCGTCACCGTGCCCCACGGCGCCAGGACCGGCCGAGGTGCCCGCCGAGGGGCGCTGAGACAGGCCGGCGGAAGGCATCGGCGGCAACGGGTCGACGTCGGGATAGGCGTTCCCGACGTCCTCGTAGCCGGTGACCGGGTCACGGTCGGGCCGTTCGGCCTCCGCCAGCCCGGCGAGGAGCACGACCACCCCGAGGCCGGTCATGACCGCGCCGGTCAGGATGCCTGCCACGGCGACCTGCTTGCTCTGCAACTCGACTCCCTGTACCCGCCCCGCGCATGGTGTGGCGCACAGCGTAGGGCAGTGATGCCTCGGGCGTTACCCTCCCCGGGGCATCGCCGACCGACAGTCGGGAGCCGGGATCAGTCGGTGGGCGTGTCCGAGGGGTCCGGCTCCTCGGTCGCCGGCTCGCTCGGCGACGGCGAGGCGGTGTCGCTCGGCGTCTCGCTGGGGCTCTGGCTCGGCGACTCGCTCGGGGACTCGCTCGGCGACGCCGTCGGGCTCGGACGGCTGGAGGGCCGCACCTCCGACGGAATCTGCGTGGGCCGCGCCGGAAGCGGCGACGTCGACTCCCCGGTGGACTCCTCGACCGAGCGCGGGCTCGCCGGGACCGTCGTCTCGGTGGCCTCGGGCGCCTCGCTTCCCGGAGCCGAGCTGCGCGGCTCGCTCTCCGTCGGCGTGGTCGGCTTCTTCTCCAGCGGCGCGACCGGGGAGACCGGCGAGATCAGGTCGACCCCGGACTCCTCCCCCGCGGCGTAGCTGTGGCCCGGCTCCTCGGCTCCGGCGTTGCCGACGATCAGGCCACCGATCCCGATGCTCGTCATGGCCAGTCCCGTTGCCATTCCGGCCAAGGCGATCTGCTTGCGATGCAACACGATTCCCCCGTGATACCAACGACTCGACAAGTTCTCTGGTCGTGCACAGTAGACCCACAAAGATCGAAACTGTGCGACCACTATCGGGGTGTCGGAGCTCGCTGGCAAGTCCCCGTCATCTATCGTTCGACCGATATAACCCCTGGTAAGGGGCGTGTTCGCCCGGCGCGAACGGCCCGCTCGGGCCTCGTACGCAGCGCTAGGGTGTTGTCATGGGCGAAGTGATCAGGTTTCCCGGCCATGCGCTGCCGGACGACGACAAACCGGCGCCGTTGTGGCGCGAGGCCGCCGGTCAGGTGATCCGCGAGGAGCGATCCCGCCAGGAACGTACGCTCGCCGACGTCGCCGGCGATGCCGGTGTCTCGACGCAGTATCTCTCCGAGATCGAGCGCGGCCGCAAGGAGCCCAGCTCCGAGGTGCTCGAGGCCGTCGGTGGTGCGCTCGGCCTGGGTCTCGTCGACCTGACCGAGCGGGTCACCCGCACGCTGCGCGCGGGCGCCCGCCCGACCGGTCCGATGGCCCTCGCCGCCTGACCCGACCTACCTGGCCACCTCTCAGACCGAGGTGAGCTTGCGGCTCTCCAGCACGGCATCGGCCAGCCCGTACGCCACCGCCTCCTCGGCCCCGAGGACGAGATCGCGCTCGGTGTCGGCGTGGATCTCCTCGGCGCTGCGGCCGCTGTGGCGCGCCAGCAGCGTGTCCATCTCGGCCCGCAGCCGGCCGATCTCCTTCGCCGCGACCTGCAGGTCGGTGACATCGCCCCGCTGACCGTCCTGGCCCGGCTGCTGCAGCACGACCCGCGCGTGCGGGAGGACCGTACGCCGCCCCGGGTCCCCCGCGGCCAGCAGCACCGCGGCCGAACCCGCCGCCTGGCCCACGCACGTGGTCGCGACCGGCGAGCGCAGGAACTGCATCGTGTCGTAGATGCCGAACATCGCGGTCGGGTCGCCGCCCGGGGAGTTGAGATAGAGCTCGATCTGCGTGTCCGGCGCATCCGACTCCAGGTGGATGAGCTGGGCGATCACCACGTTGGCGACACCGTCGTCGATCGGCGTACCGAGATAGACGATCCGGTCCGAGAGCAGGCGGCTGTAGACGTCGAGCGCCCGCTCGCCACGCGGGGTCTTCTCGACGACCGACGGGATCGTGTAGGAGCTCATCGCGCACCCCCGGCCGCCGACAGGCCGAAGGCGACCGACCGCTGCTGCACCGGCGTCACCGACTGCACGTCGTTGAGCACCTCGTCGACGAAGCCGTAGTCACGCGCCTCCTCGGCGGTGAACCAGCGGTCGCGCAGCGAGTCCTGGTCGATCTGCTCGACGCTCTGGCCGGTGTGGGCGGCGGTGATCTCGAGCATCTGCTGGGTCATCCGCGCCAGCCGCGCGGCCTGCACCTCGATGTCGGCCGCGGAGCCGCCGATCCCGGCGGAGCCCTTGTGCAGCAGCACCTCGGTGTGCGGCAGCACGTAGCGCTTCCCCGGGGTGCCCGCGGTCAGCAGGAACTGGCCCATGCTCGCCGCCATCCCCATCCCGAGCGTGGAGACGTCGTTGGGGATCAGGTGCATCACGTCGTAGATCGCCATCCCGGCCGTCACCGAGCCGCCGGGCGAGTTGATGTAGAGGGAGATGTCGCGGTGCGGGTCCTCGGCGCTGAGCAGGAGCAGCTGGGCGCAGATCCGGTTGGCGATCGCGTCGTCCACCTCCTGGCCGAGCACGATGATCCGCTGGTTCTGCAGCCGCGCCGTCAGCTGCTCGTCGAGCGGCCCGGCGGTGATGGGTGTCTGGGTCATGTCCTCGACTCTGACCGACCCCGGGGCCGTGCGAAAGCGAATCCGCCGCAGGCAGATCTGCCCACAGCAGAAGCCCACCCACCCGATAGGTTGCGGTCGTGCGCTGCGTGATTCTCGACGACTATCAGGACGTGGCCCAGACGTACGCCGCGTGGGACTCCCTAGACGGCGTCGAGGTCACCTCCGTGACCGAGCACCTCGCACCGGACGCCCTGGTCCGGGCGCTCGACGGGGTCGAGATCGTGGTGGCGATGCGGGAGCGTACGCCGTTCCCGGCCGGTGTCCTGGAGCGGCTGCCGGCCCTGAGGCTGCTGGTCACGACCGGGCTGCGCAACGCCTCGATCGACCTGGCCGCCGCGGCCCGGCTGGGCATCGCCGTGTGCGGCACGCCGTCGAGCCCTCATCCTCCGGTCGAGCTGACCTGGGCGCTCATCCACGCGCTGACCCGCCACCTCGTGACCGAGGCGACCGGCCACACCTGGCAGCGGACCGTCGGGAGCGACCTCCACGGCCGCACCCTCGGGCTGCTCGGGCTCGGCAAGATCGGCTCCCGGGTCGCGGCCGTGGGGCAGGCGTTCGGGATGGACGTGGTCGCCTGGAGCCCTCACCTCACCGCCGAGCGGGCCGAGCCGCTCGGGGTGCGGGCCGTCGAGAAACACACGCTCTTCGAGACCAGCGACGTGGTCTCGCTCCACCTCGTCCTCTCCGAGGCCACCCGGCACATCGTCGGGCACGCCGACCTGGCCTCGATGAAGCCGACCGCCTACCTGGTGAACACCTCCCGGGCCGGGCTGGTCGACACCGAGGCGCTGGTCGCCCATCTCCGCTCCGGCACGATCGCCGGCGCCGGCCTGGACGTCTACGACGTGGAGCCGCTGCCCGCCGACGACGTGCTGCGGCAGCTCCCGAACGTGGTCGCCACCCCGCACCTCGGCTACGTCACCGAGGACAACTACCGCCGCTTCTACGGTGGCGCCGTCGAGGACATCGCCGCCTGGCTGGCCGGCGACCCGATCCGCCGGCTGCCCCCGAAGGGCGCTTGAGCAGCCCGATCAGCCGAAGCGCCGCACGTACGGCGTGGTGGTGCCGACCTTCACCAGCCCCGAGCGCTCGAGGATCGGCCGGGAGAACTCGGTCGAGTCGCTGTGGATGTAGCGCTTGCCCCGGGCGATGGCGGTGCGGGCGCGGGCGGCGGTCAGGGCGCGGTAGATGCCACGGCCCCGCCACTCCGGCAGCGTCGCGCCGCCCCAGATGCCGGCGAACTCGGTGTTCGGGACCGGGTCGATCCGGCCGGCGCTGACGATCTCGCCGTCCGCCTCGGCGACCCACATCTCGCACTCCCCCGCCGCGATCCGACGCACCACGTCGTCCAACCGTCCCGCGGAGGTCGGTGACCCGAAGACGCCGTCCTGCATGATGCCGGCGGCGCGTACGTCCTCCGCACTCGTGATCGGGCGCAGGACGATCCCGTCGGGCAGCGGCACGTCGACGGCGAGCAGCCGGGCCTCGCCGATCATGATCGACTCCGGCTCCTCCGGCTCGAAGCCGTGCCGGAGCAGGGTCTCGTGCAGCCCCGGAGCGACATCGTGGCCGCGGGTCTTCCACTCGACCTCCTCGATCGTCGGGTCGGCCTCGAAGTGCGCGACCGCCGCCGCGACCAGCGCCTCGATCCCGGCCTCGTCGGCCCCGCCGAGGTCCTGGTAGGAGATGAACCCGCGGCCCGCGTCGAAGGTGATCAGCCGCAGCGGCCCGTGCCGGGTCACCGACACCGCCCCGGGAGTCTCGGCATCGGTTCGCAACTGTTCGTCATAGGCCTTCAGCACGGCGAGAAACCTACGCCGAAAGGATTCGCCGAAGCATGTAGTTATCCGGCGGCCGGCTCCGTTCCCCTCGTGAATGGCGCTTACAAGGAGCGCCCGAAGTGGAAGGGTGAGGACATGCCTCGCTACCTGATGATCCTCGACTACCAAGCCGGCACCGACGAGACTCCCGGCGGGATGGCCGGGTGGAAGCCGGAGGAGGTGCAGGGTCACATGAGCTACTACGAAGCCCTCAACAAGGCGCTGACCGAGTCCGGCGAGCTGGTGCACGTCGAGGCGCTGACACCGCCCGACCAGGCGTTCGTGGTGACCTCCGACGGCGCCGACAGGACCGTCACCGACGGGCCGTTCCAGGAGTTCAAGGAGTGGGTCGCCGGCTACATGATCATCGACGCCGAGACCCAGGAGCGTGCGCTGGAGATCGCCGGTCTCTACTCCGCCGCTCCGGGCCCGGGCGGGCGGCCGATCGAGCAGCCGATCCAGGTGCGCCGGATGTACCACGGCACCGACGGCTCCTCGGTCGACGACACCATCGCCTTCGGCGAGGCGAACATCGAGTGACCGAGGCGATTCCGCAGGACCTGCTGCGTGACCTCACGCCGCAGGTCGTCGCCATCGTGACCCGGCGCTCGGGCGACTTCGACGCCGCCGAGGACGCCGTCCAGGAGGCGTTGATCGAGGCCGTACGCACCTGGCCGGAGCGCGGCGTGCCCGAGCAGCCGCGGGGCTGGCTGGTCACCACCGCGATGCGCCGTCTCGTCGACGCCAAGCGCAGCGAGTCGCGCCGACGTGACCGCGAGCATGCCGACCACCTCGCCGAGCCCGAGTGGCAGGAGACGTCGTCGGCGGTCGACGACTCCCTGGACGTACTCCTGCTCTGCTGCCATCCCAGCCTCACCCCGGCCTCGGCGGTGGCGCTGACCCTGCGGGCGGTCGGCGGGCTCACCACCCGGGAGATCGCGCACGCCTACCTCGTCCCGGAGAAGACGATGGCGCAGCGGATCTCCCGGGCGAAGGCCACGATCAAGGGCCGGTCGCTCGGGATCGACGGCACCGCCGACCTCGCCGCGCGGATCCCGGCGATGCTGAAGGTGCTCTACCTGCTCTTCAACGAGGGGTACGTCGCGACCGAGGGCGACCGCCTGCAGCGGGTCGACCTGTGTGCCGAGGCCATCCGGCTCACCCGGCTCGCCCGCACCGCGCTCACCCGGATGACCGGGACCGGCCACGGCGAGCTCGGTGGGCTGCTCGCGCTGATGCTGCTGCTCGACGCGCGTCGCCCGGCCCGGGTCGACGCCCACGGCGCCGTGGTCCCGCTGGCCGACCAGGACCGGAGCCGGTGGCGGCCCGAGGCCACCCGCGAGGGCGTCGCCCTGGTCGACGCCGTCATCGGCACCGGCCGACCGGGGACCTACCAGATCCAGGCCGCCATCGCCGCGCTCCACAACCGGGCGGCCTCCGCGGAGGAGACCGACTGGCTGCAGATCAGTGCGCTCTACGGGCTGCTGGAGAAGGTCGCGCCCGGACCGATCGTGACCCTCAACAAGGCCGTCGCGGTCGGCTACGCCGACGGTCCGGGCCCCGCGCTGGCGCTCCTCGACGACCTCCTGCGCAGCTGTGCCGAGAACGGGGACGCCGGCTTCGCCGACCATCCGCGGGTGCCCGCCGTGCGCGCTCATCTGCTCGAGCTCGCCGGCGACCTGGACGGTGCTGCGGCTGCGTACGAGCTGGCGTCGGTGCGCGCCACCAACCTCGCCGAGCGCCGCTTCCTGACGTCGAAGGCGGCCGCGCTGCGCGATGCTCGCTGCTGAGGCGGAAGCGAGGCCCTGCTGAGTTCTACTGAGAACCGTTCTCAGGCTACGCTGTGCCTGTGATCGAACTGCGCACGCCGACCCAGATCGAGCAGATGAAGCCTGCCGGCCGATTCGTGGCCGATGTCCTGACCGCACTCCGCGAGCACGCCGCCGTGGGTGTGAACCTGCTCGAGCTCGACGAGCTGGCGCACAAGATGATCAAGGACCGCGGCGCGGAGTCGTGCTACATCGACTACCACCCGAGCTTCGGCGCGATGCCGTTCGGCAAGGTGCTCTGCACCTCGGTCAACGACGGCGTGCTCCACGGCCTGCCCTTCGACTACAAGCTGCAGGACGGCGACCTGCTCAGCGTCGACTTCGCCGCGAGCGTCGACGGCTGGGTCGCCGACTCGGCCCTCTCCGTCGTCGTCGGCACGCCCCGCCAGGAGGACCTCGACCTGATCGAGACCACCACGCAGGCGCTCGCCGCAGGCATCGACGCCGCCCGCGTCGGCAACAAGGTCGGCGACATCTCCCACGCGATCGCCAGCGTCGCGCGCGCCAAGGGCCTCAAGATCAACACCCAGTTCGGCGGCCACGGCGTCGGCCGCACGATGCACGGCGACCCGCACATCGCCAACGACGGCCGCCCCGGCCGCGGCTTCAAGCTGCAGCCCGGTCTCGTGATCGCGATCGAGCCGTGGTTCCTGCACACCACCGACGAGATCTTCACCGACCCCGACGGCTGGACCCTGCGCAGCGCCGACGGCTCCCGCGGCGCCCACATGGAGCACACCGTCGCGATCACCGAGGACGGGCCGCTCATCCTCACCGCGCGCGAGAGCGACTGATCCACGACGCACGCGACGGCGCCCCGCTCCCGATCGGGAGCGGGGCGCCGTGCGTTGACGCCTACGACAGGTTCACCGCCGTGTCGTCGATCAGGAAGCTCGTCCCGAGGGAGGAGTCCTCCGTACCGGTGAAGGTGAGGGTGACCGTCGACCCCGCCTGGCCGTTGAGGCTCAGCGACTTCTGGACATAGCCCGAACCCTTGTTCAGGTTGGAGTAGGTGGCCAGGGTGGTGGACCCGGCCTTGACCGTCAGCTTGTCGTACGCCGAGGTCGTGGTCGTCTCATCGGAGTCGACGTAGAGCCAGAACGTCAGCGTCGCCGCACACCCCGCCGGGATGGTGACCGACTGCGAGAGCGAGTCCGTGTGGGTGCTGCCGTAGCCGTTCAGCCAGGCCTTGTACGACCCCGAGTGCGCCGGCGCGCCCGTCGAGCTGTCGATCACGCCCGAGGAGGCGGTCCAGCCGGTCGTGCCGGACTCGAAGCCCGGGTTGGTCAGCTTCTGGCCCGAGCAGGTGCCGCCACCGGTCCCGGAGACGGTGAAGGTGAACTGCACCGAGCCGGTCGCACCGGTCGAGTCGGTCGCGGTGACGGTCGGCGTATAGGTGCCGGCCGTGGTCGGCGTACCCGAGACGGTGCCCGAGGACGAGATCGAGACTCCGGCGGGAAGACCGGTCGCGGTGTAGGTGTAGGGCGAGGTGCCGCCGGAGGCCGAGACCGCGAAGGACGAGATCGCGGTGCCGACCGTTCCGGTCTTGGAGCCCGGCGAGGTCACCGTGACCGAGCCGGTGCCGCCACCGGGCGTGCAGGTCGGGTCACCGGTCTGGGCCGGCACCGAGACGGCGTTCCAGGCCGCCTTGACCGCGTTGAACTCGGTGCAGGTCGTGGTGCCGTACAGGTTCTTGGCCGCGGTGAGCGTCCAGGTGCGGTACTTCAGGTACGACGACGACGAGGTCTTGAGCAGCATCGCGTTGTACATGATCTTCATCGCCTTCTGGATCCCGACACCGGTGACGGTGGACCCGTTGCAGGTCGGCGAGGCCGGCTGGCCGTTGGTCGGGTTGGACCCCTCGGCGAGCAGGTAGAACCAGTGGTTGCCCGGTCCGGCCGCGGCGTGGACCTCGTCGTTGGGCGTCGAGGACGAGTAGCAGTTGTCGTCACCGGCCAGCGAGGGGTTGTACATGTTGCGGATCGGTCCGTTGCCCACCAGGTCGATCTCCTCGCCGACGAGGTAGTCGGGGGTGTCGTTGGCGGTCTGGTTGTCGTACCACTCGGTCGCCGCACCGAAGGTGTCCGCGACGAACTCCTGGGTGTTGCCACCCGAGATCCCACCCGGGGTGTGGTCGTCGATGCCGTGGCCGAACTCGTGCGCGACGACGTCGAGCGAGCCGATCCAGCGCGAGCCGGACTGCGAGTGGCCGATCTGCACCTGGGTGCCGTCGTAGTAGGCGTTCACGTCGTTGAGGCCGACGCGGACCGGCAGCCAGCCACCCGAGCCGTCCATGCCCGAGCGGCCCAGCCACGAGGTGAGCATGCCCTTCTCCTGCTGGGCTGCGTAGAAGGCGTCGACACAGCCGGTCTCCCGGTTGGTCGGGTCGCCGTTGCCCCAGGAGTCGTCGGTGCCGGTGTAGGTCACGTTGCCGGAGGAGTTCTGGCACTTGAGGGTGGTGGCCGACGGGTCGGTCAGGGAGTAGGTGGAGCCGGAGAGCTGCGTCTGGATCGAGACGGTCCCGGAGTAGCCCGAGCTGCCGGTGCCCTCGACGACGTGCTCCTTGGTGGAGAGCACCTTGCCGGTGGCGGCGTCGACGAAGACGGACAGCCGCGAGGGCTCGCCCGCGCGGGTGCCGGTCACGATCGTCTCGTACGCCAGGTCCGACCCGGCATCGCCCTGGACGATGACCAGCTCGGTGGACTCGACAGCCGGCTTGGTCACCTGGCTCTTGGCGACCGTCCGTGCCTTCGCCTCGGTGATGGCCGGCGTCGTGGTCGACACCTTGACCGGTGCGTCCTGGGCGACCGAGGTGCCCAGCAGGTTGCCCTCGGCGTCGGCGGCGACCACGAAGTCTCCGCCGACGACGCGCAGGCCCCGGTGGGTGCGGTCGTAGGAGACGTACTGCAGCCCGGAGGACTGGTACGTCGTCAGCCTGACCGCCTCGTCGGCGGCGCCGAGCTTCAGCACCTCGGGATCGGCGGCGACGAAGGCGGCGGCCGACCTCTCCGCCCTGCTCTTCGCCTGCTTGCCGCTGACGACCGCGCGGCCGTCGTCGGTCTCCTGGGATGTGACGGTGCCCTTCGCGGGCTTGGGGTCGCTGGCCGCCTGCACGCCTGTGGGCATGCTGATGGCGGCCACTGCCGAGATGAGGGCCATGGTCAGGCCCTGCGCTACGCGTCTGTTGTTCACGCAGACTCTCCTTGAGCCGGCCCCGCCGAGGCGGAGCAGCCGATGTTGACCAGTGGACACTGGCGATCGGCCGCGGAGCCGGTCAATGCGCTTGCTGCCTCACGATCGCGCACTGCAGCGAGTCGCATTTACGACAACATATGAATACCCATGGGCACATGTCGGATGCGTCAGTTTCGTGCGTCGAGCCGGAGGCGGTCGCCTGCCACGGCGGGCCAGGAGATGGCCCGAAATAGAAGTCAGCCGCTGGCGTCTCGGGTCACCAGCGGCTGACAAGAAGAACGTTAGCCGACAGATCCGCGGCTATGCAAGCACCTGCAATGCAAAAGTGTGCAAATGATTCCGACGGACCATGGAAAGTAGTCCGGCAAGGCTACTGACGCGGGTTCTTCGAGCGCTGCGTACGTCGCGCGTCCCGCTGGCGGCGCAGGCGGCGCACCAGGACGCCGTCGTAGGCGAGCGCCTCGGGCTTGTCGATCAGATCGTTGACGGCACGGTGGTAGTCGGCAGCGCTCATCCCCAGCTGCTCCCGGACGGCCTCGTCGCGGCCGGTGCCTGCCGACCACCAGGAGCGCTCGAAGTCGAGCAGTCGCTTCTCGTTCTCGGACAGGCCCGGCTGCTCATCGGCAGACCCGGGGCTGTGGGGCGCCTCGGTCATGCGTCCATCATCCCAGGCTCGCCGGCCACCGTCGAAAACCGCCACGCGCCACCGCCTCGGACGCGCTGCCTACTAACTACGGGGCATAGCCCATCCGGGCTATCTTCATAAAACTGCAGATCAACTCTTTGATGCACGCCAGATCGTCGGCTAATGTTTTCCATGTCAGCCGCTGGTGACCCGAGACGCCAGCGGCTGACTTCTGTTTTGCCGGGTCTTCTGCGGGCGACTACGCCTCGGCCGTGTCCTCGCCGTGCGTGCCCGGCCGCGGCGCCCAGGGCAGCTCCTTCGCGGCCCGCACGACGACGAGCCGGTCCCCTCGCGACAGGGTGCCGACGACCGGGTCGAAGTAGCGGAAGACCTTCTCGTCGCGTACGACCGCGATCACCTGGTCGGCGAGCTGCTGCGGCTGCTTGCCGACCTCGTTGACCAGCAGGTCACGCTCGGCGACCTCCAGCCCGATACCGGAGTTGAGCAGGTCCTCCATGACCGAGCCGAGGGTCGGAGAGATGGTGGACAGACCCATCAGCCGGCCGACCGCGTCGGCGGAGGTGATCACCGAGTCGGCGCCCGACTGCTTCATCAGCGGCGCGTTCTCGCGCTCCCGCGCCGCGGCGACGATCCAGGCCTGGGGGTTGATCTGCCGCACCGTCAGGATGGTGAGCACGTTGGAGTCGTCGCGGTTGGTGGTGATGATGACCTGCTCCGCGTCCTTGACCCCGGCCCGCATCAGCACCTCGCGGCGCGTCGCGTCGCCGGTGACGACCGCGATCCCGTCCGAGTGGGCGTCCGAGCGGGCCACCGGGTCGGGGTCGACGACGACGAACTCCTCGGGGTCGGCACCGTTGCTGAGCAGCGTCTCGACCGCGCTGCGGCCCTTGGTGCCGTAGCCCACGACGACGATGTGCTGAGACATCTTCTTCCTCCAGCGAGCGACTCGGATGAGGTCACGGCCCTGCTTGGTGAGGACCTCGAGGGTGGTGCCGATCAGCAGCACCAGGAACGCGATGCGAGCCGGCGTGATGATGAACGCGTTGATCATCCGGGCATGGTCGGCGACCGGCGCGATGTCGCCGTAGCCGGTCGTGCTCAGCGTGACGGTCGTGTAGTAGATCGCGTCCATCAGGCTGATCCGGCCCGTGGGATCGTTGTTGTCGGCGTAGGCGCCGCGGTCGAGATAGACCAGCAGGACCGTGCCGACCAGGATCGCCATCGCGGCCAGCAGCCGGCGCCCGAGCTGCCACCACGGCGACCGCACCGTCTCCGGAAGAGCGACCTGCTCGACCCCGGCCCACCTGGGGGCGTATGCGCTTGTCTCGGACACGTCCCGACCCTATAGCCCAGCCTCTATCGTCTCTCGTATGAGTGCCTCCGACATCCGTCGTGTCACCAACCAGGCTCCGCCGCTCGCCGGTCACAACGTGGTCGCCGGCGACGCCGCCCTCTCGGCGGCGGTCCTGCGCCACGCCGACGAGCAGACCCTCGACTCGCTGGTCTCGCTGGGTGCCGAGGCCGGCAGCGCCGAGGCGCAGGAGCACGGGCGCCTCGCCAACCGCTTCCACCCCGAGCTGGTCCCCTACGACCGCTACGGCAACCGGATCGACGAGGTCTCCTTCCACCCTTCCTGGCACTGGCTGATGGAGAGGGCCGTCGGCCACGGACTGGCCGCGGCGCCGTGGGCGCCGGCGGGTGCGAGCGATGGGGCTGGACACGCCCACGTACGCCGCGCCGCCGGGTTCCTGGCCTGGTCCCAGACCGAGCCGGGCCACCTGTGCCCCATCTCCATGACGTACGCAGCGGTCCCCGCGCTGCGCGCCGACGAGTCCCTCGCCGCGGAGTGGGTGCCCAGGCTCGCCTCCACGATCTACGACTTCGGCCTGCGCGACCCCGCGGAGAAGCTCGGCGCCCTGGCGGGCATAGGGATGACCGAGAAGCAGGGTGGCTCGGACGTACGCCAGAACGTCACCGAGGCCCGGCCTCTGGGTGGCGACGTCTACGAGCTGCACGGGCACAAGTGGTTCACGTCGGCCCCGATGAACGACGTCTTCCTGGTGCTGGCCCAGGCGCCCGACGGCCTCACCTGCTTCCTGCTCCCCCGGGTCCTGCCCGGAGGCGAGCGCAACCGCCTGGACGTGGTGCGGCTCAAGGACAAGCTCGGCAACCGCTCCAACGCCAGCGCGGAGCTCGAGTTCCGCGGCACGACGGCCTACCGGCTCGGCGCGGAGGGGCGTGGCGTACGCACCATCATCGAGATGGTCGCCGCCACCCGCCTCGACTGCGTGCTGGGCTCGGCCGCGCTGATGCGCCGCGCCGTGGCCGAGGCGAGCTGGCACGTCGCCCACCGCTCGGCCTTCGGCGGCACGCTGGCTGACAAGCCGCTGATGCAGAACGTGGTCGCCGACCTGGCCGTCGAGTCCGAGGCGGCCACCGCGCTGGCGATGCGCCTGGCCGCGGCGGTCGACCGTCCTGACGACCTGCACGAGCAGGCCCTGCGCCGCATCGGCCTGCCGCTGGCGAAGTTCTGGGTCTGCAAGCGCACCCCTGCCCACGTGGCGGAGGCGCTGGAGTGCCTGGGCGGCAACGGCTACGTCGAGGAGTCGGTGATGCCCCTGCTCTTCCGCGAATCCCCGCTCAACTCGGTCTGGGAGGGCTCCGGCAACGTCAACGCCCTCGACGTCCTGCGCGCGATCCAGCGCGAGCCCTCGGTCCTCGACGCCTGGATCACCGAGGTGGGCAGCGCCAAGGGCGCCGACCGGCGCTACGACCGCGCCGTCGACTCCACTCTCGCCCTGCTGGGCGAGTCCATGAGCAGCCCGGAGGAGCTGGAGCGCTCCGCGAGGCGCCTGGCCGGCAGCATGGCCGCGCTCCTCCAGGGAAGCCTCCTGGTCCGGTACGGGCCCGAGGAGGTCGCCGACATCTTCTGCGCCAGCCGGCTCTCCGGGCACGGCGGGACGTACGGCATGCTCGCCGGCGGCGACCAGAAGGCCGTCGTGCAGCGGGCGACACCGACGCTATAGCGGTCGCGTCGTCGCCTGGACGAACGGCGCGGCGGGCGCCACGCCCCCGAGGGAGACATGACGCCCGCCGTGCACGGACGGAGCTCAGCCCTTCACGGACCCAGCGGTGAGTCCACGGACGAAGTAGCGCTGCAGCGAGAAGAACACGAGCAGCGGCACCGTCATGGTGATGAACGCACCCGCGGTGAGCAGGTGCCACTCCTGGCCCTTGTCGCCGATCAGGTCACGCAGCGTGATCGTGACGACCTCGTTGTCACCCGCTCCGAGGAAGATCAGCGCGACGAGGAGGTCGTTCCAGACCCAGAGGAACTGGAAGATCGCGAACGCCGCCAGCGCGGGTACCGACATCGGGACGATCAGCCTCCAGAAGGTCTGGAAGTGGGACGCCCCGTCGATCTCGGCCGACTCGATGATCTCGTGAGGCAGGCTCGACATGTAGTTGCGCAGGATGTAGACCGCCAGCGGCATCCCGAACCCGGTGTGGGCCAGCCACACCGCGAGGAAGGTGCCGTTGAGGTCGTAGTCGCTGAACAGGTTGAGCAGCGGGACGAAGGCCACCTGCAGAGGCACGACCAACAGCCCGACGATCAGCATGAACAGCACGTTGCGTCCCCAGAACCGCATGAACGTGAACGCGTACGCAGCGAACGCAGCGATCATGATCGGCAGCACCGTCGCGGGGACGGAGACGACGATCGAGTTCACGAAGGCGTTGGCCATCCCGCTCTCGAGGACCTGGGAGTAGCTGTCCAGCGTCCACTGGGAGAACGGGTCGGTGACGACCGTCCACCACCCCGACGTCTTGACGTCGGCCTCGTCGCGGAACGACGAGACCAGCAGCCCGAGGGTCGGGATGAACCAGAGGACGCACAACAGGATGATGGCGACGCGGACAGCGAGGCCGCCCATGGTCAACTGCCTCATCAGCGGGCCTCCTGCTTCTTGAACTGGCGCATCTGGTAGATCATCACCGGGATCACGGCGATCATCAGGACGACCACGACCGCCGCCGCCCGGCCGGCGTCACCGAACTCGAAGAGCTCGACGAAGAAGGTGTTGGCCAGCACCGAGGTGCCGGACCGACCACCGGTCATGACGTAGACGATGTCGAAGACCTTCAGGACCAGGATGAGGATGGTCACGAAGACCACGATCACCGTCGGCCAGATCTGCGGCACGACGACCTTGAAGAAGATCTGGACCTCGCTGGCCCCGTCGATGCGGGCGGCCTCGACCGTGTCGTCGGGGACCCCCTTGATCGCCGAGGAGAGCAGCACCATCGCGAACCCGGCCTGCAGCCAGACCATGATGACGATCAGGAGCAGGTCGTTGAGGCTGCCGGTCTGGATCCGGAGCCAGGCGACCGGCTCGAAACCAAGGCTGGTCGAGATCGCCGAGAGTAGCCCGATCTGCTTGTCCCCCTGCGCGAACCGGGTCGCGTAGACGAAGCCCCAGATCGTGCTCGCCCCGACGAAGCTGATCGCCATCGGCATGAAGATGACCGACTTCGCGATCCGCTCCGGCAGCGCCTTGAGCCGGTCGGCCAGCACCGCCACGAGCAGGCCGACGATGACGCTGCCCGCCGGGACGATGAGGATCCACAGCAGGTTGTTGAACAACGTGCCGAGGAACTCCTTGTCCTGGAACAGGTCGGTGTAGTTCTGGAAGCCCACCCAGTTGATGCTGTTGGCATCGGCGAAGCTGAAGATCACCGTCATCAGGGCCGGGTAGATCAGGAAGACCGTGACCACCAGAACGGCCGGGCCGACGAAGACGTACGGCTTGATCCGCCTGTCCCACTTGCCGGGGAGCAGCCCCACCAGGAAGTTGAGCACCCAGTAGATCGCGGCCATGCCGCCGACCCCCAGGACGATCGCGACCAGGCCGTTGACGATCTTCAGGAAAGGATCATCGCTCATCCTCGCCAGCTCTCCTCGATCGCGTCGGCAGCCTCCTGAGCGCTCTTCTCACCTCCGACGTAGGCGTTCATCTCGCTCCAGAACGTGCCGGCGCCGACCTGCGCGGGCATCAGGTCCGACCCGTCGAAGCGGAAGGTGTCGGCGTCCTGCAGCAGGGTCGCGATCTCCCCGAACATCGGGTCGGCGTAGTTGGAGTTGTCGAACTCGGTGCTCGGCGAGAGCCAGCCGCCGGCCTTGGCCCACTCGGCACCGAAGTCGGGAGACGCGAAGAACTCCATCAGCTCGACCACGTCGGTGTCGTTGGTGAAGGCGGTCGCCATGTCACCGCCACCGAGCACCGGAGTGCCCTCGAAGCCGCCCTCCATGTTGCCCGGGAGCGCGAAGACGCTGACGTTGCCGGCCAGGTCCTGCTGGACGTCCTTCGGGAAGAAGGTCGTGATGAAGTTGGCCTGGCGGTGCATCTCGCAGCCCGGCGGGTCGGTGAACAGCGGCAGGGGCGAGTCACCGAAGGGCTCGCTCAGCGTGCCGTCGGCCCCGCCGCGTACGTTCTTCGGCTTGTTGATGATGTCGCCCATGGTCTCGATCGCCTGGACGATCTTCGGGTCGTTGAACGGGACCTCGTGGTTGACCCAGTCGTCGTAGAACTCCGGGCCCTCCTGGCGCAGGACGATCTCCTCGACCCAGTCGGTGTAGACCCAGCCGGTGTCGGCACCGGCCTCGGCACCGAAACACCACGGGGTCTGGCCCTTGGCGATGATGTCGTCCTGGAGCGACATCAGCTCGTCCCAGGTCGTGGGGGTCTTGTAGCCGGACTCCTCGAAGTTCTTCGGGGTCCAGACCAGCGACTTCATCGAGACCCGGATCGGGACGCCGTAGGTCTTGTCATCGATCTCGACCGAGTCCATCAGGCCCGGGATCATCGTGTCGTCGAGCTTGTCGACGTCGATGAGGTCGTCGAGCGGAAGCGTGTCACCCGACTCGGTCAGGTCACCCACCAGACCGGGCTGCGGGAAGAGCGCGATGTCGGGGGCATCGTTTCCGTTGACCTTGGTGCGGATCTCGGTCGTGAAGTCGGTGGACGGGGTGTAGGTGACCTTGATCCCCGTCTCGTCGGTAAAGGTCTTGAGCGCCGCATTGAGGCCCACGGCCTCGCCCTCGGGGATGGCACCGAGGATCTGGATGCTGCCGTCGCCCTCTTCGGTATCGCCGGCATCGTTGCTGCCGCCGCCACCCGGCACACCACAGCCGGTCACGGCGAGCAGACCTACGGCTACTGCTCCGATTTGCCACTTGCGCACGTGCATTGGAATTGCACCCTCCATCGTCGTTTGATCCACGGAGTCGTGCCACGCAGGCCGCGTCGGGTCCACGAGGCAGCGCCTCGTTATGTGATCTCCGTAACACTAGTCGCTACGGTCCATCGATGTCCCGGACAAATTGTCGAACATTCACCCGAGAACGCGCAGGACCATACCTGTCAGACACTCAGTCGCCACGGAGACCCGCCAGCGGCGAGTGGCTCCGGAGGCCGAGGTACGCCAGAATCAGCGCCCAAATGAACTATCCCCGCTCTCCCCAGCACGGGCCCCCGGGGCCCCACCACCAGCCTCCCCGCGACCCGTTGGCCGTGGCCGGCCGGCTGGCCGCCGCCATCTGCTCGATCCTCTTCTGGCTGATCGGCGCGATCGCCCTGATCGCGGCCGTGATCGGCATCTTCCGGACCTTCGGCGGAGGACTGACGTGGCGTTCGGTCGGGATCTGGACCGTCGCCGGCATCGGCTGCTTCGCGTTCTCCTGGATCGTCGCCGCGCTCGGCCGGATCAGTCTCGACGACGAGCCGATCGGGTCCTGGCGCACCGCGCCGTTCGAGCTGGCGCGCATCCTCTACCGGAACAGATGACAACAGGCCGTACGCAGCATCTCGGGTGAGCTGCGTACGGCCTGGTCTCGTGGGGTCTAGACGAGCGCCTTCTCGCCCTCCGCCGCGGGCGGGGTGGTGGCGTGGTCGTCGACCATCGTGGTCTCGTCGAACGGGTCCTGACCAGCCAGGACGCGGTTCAGCTGGGCGTAGTCGACGGTCTTGGTCCAGTGACCGACCAGCACGGTGGCGACCGAGTTGCCGGCGAAGTTGGTCAGCGCACGGGCCTCGGACATGAACCGGTCGATACCGACGATCAGACCCACGCCGTCGACCATCTCCGGACGGTGCGACTGGAGCCCACCGGCCAGGGTGGCGAGGCCAGCACCGGTGACACCGGCGGCACCCTTCGAGGCGATCATCATGAACAGCAACAGGCCGACCTGCTCACCGATGCTCAGCGGGTCACCCATCGCGTCGGCGATGAAGATCGACGCCATCGTCAGGTAGATCGCGGTGCCGTCCAGGTTGAACGAGTAGCCCGTCGGGACGACCACGCCGACGGTCGCCTTCTCGACCCCGGCGTGCTCCATCTTCGCGATCAGGCGCGGGAGGGCGGACTCCGAGGAGCTGGTGGAGAGGATGAGCAGGAACTCGCGGGCGAGGTACTTGAGCAGCTTGAACAGGTTGACCCCGGTGGCCAGCTTCAGCAGCACGCCCAGGATGACGAAGACGAAGATCGCGCAGGTGATGTAGAAGGCGATCATGATCACCGCGAGGCTCTTCAGCGCGTCGACGCCGGTCTCGCCCACGACACCGGCGATGGCACCGAAGGCACCCACCGGGGCGGCCCACATGATCATCGCGAGCACACGGAAGATCAGCTTCTGGATCCAGGTGATGGCGTTGAGGATCGGCTTGCCCGACTCCCCCATCCGCTGCAGCGCGAAGCCGACCAGCAGCGCGACGAGCAGGGTCTGCAGCACGACACCGGAGGTGAGCGAGGCGAAGAGCGAGGTCGGGATGATGCTGAGGAGGAAGTCCGTCGTGCTCGCGTGGCCACCGGCGGCGGCGTCCTGGCCGGCCTGGGACGCGTCCGAGCTGAGCTGGAGGCCGGTGCCCGGGTCGATGATGTTGCCGACGACCACACCGATCGCCAGGGCGACCGTGGACATCACGATGAAGTAGATCAGCGCCAGGCCACCGACCTTGCCGACCTTGGCCGCGTTGGCGACCGAGCCGACGCCGATCACCAGGGTGCAGAAGATGATCGGCTGGATCATCATCTTGATCAGGTTCACGAACGCGGTGCCGATCGGCTTCAGCTCGACCGCGAAGCCGGGCGCGATCAACCCGACCAGGATGCCGAGCACCACCGCGGCGATCACCGCGATGTAGAGATAGTGGGTCCGGTCCTTCGTGGGTGGTGTCCCTGTGGTGGTCGTACTCATCGTTCCTCCTGGTCCGGTATGTGTCCGCGCCCCTCTGGGGCAACCTCGGCAACTCTGCGGCAGAAAGTGACGACCGTCACGGTTGTGTTCGTTGTGTTCGTGGCCGCCATCACATCGGCGCCACCGGGGTGGGTGAGAATGAGGTGGTGCCCCGTGTCCGACCGCTCCGCTCCCGCGCCATCCGCGATCGTCCGGTGGCTCAGCAGGTGCTGCTCCTCCAGTTCGGCACGGTGCTGCTGCTCGTCGTCACCGGCATCCTGATGGCTTCCTACGACGCCCGCCGCGACTCCTACAGCCGAGCCACCCAGCGCGCGGTCGCCGTGGCCCAGACCGTCGCCGACTCCCCCACCGTGCGTACGGCGCTGCGCGGCGATGACCCGACGGCGACCCTCCAGCCCTGGACCGAGGAGGTCCGCCACGACACCGACACCGACTTCGTCGTGGTGATGGACCTGGACCGCACCCGCTACACCCACACCGACCCGGACCAGATCGGCGGGAAGTTCGTGGGCGACCTCGGCGGTGCGCCCAAGGGCGAGGTCTTCACCCAGCAGTACACCGGGACGCTCGGCCCGTCGGTCCGGGCGGTGGTCCCGGTCGAGGACGGCGAGGAGATCGTCGCGCTCGTCTCCGTCGGCATCACGGTCAGCGACATCAACCGCGGCCTCAAGCGCGACGTCGGGATCGTGCTGCTCTGCGGCGGGCTCGTCCTGGTCGCCGGGCTGGCCGGCGCCTGGCTGCTGAGCCGGCGCCTGCACCGGCTGACCCACGGCCTGGGCGAGCACGAGCTGGCCCGGATGTACGAGTACTACTCCGCCGTCCTCCACTCGGTCCGCGAGGGCCTGCTCCTGCTCGACGGCGAGGGACGGGTGCAGCTCGTCAACGACGAGGCGCGCCGGCTGCTGGCGCTGCCCGACGACGTGGTCGGCACCCGCATCGAGGATCTCGACCTGGCACCCGGCCTGGTGGCCGCCGCCCGCGGCCGCACCGCCGAGTCCGACGACCTCTACCTGGCCGGCGAGCGAATCCTCGTCGTCTCCGCGGCACCGGCCCGGTGGGACGGCCGCGACGTCGGCTCCGTGGTGACCCTGCGCGACCACACCGAGCTGCGTTCGGTGACCGGTGAGCTCGACGTCGTACGCCGCCTCACCGAGTCCCTCCGGTCGCAGAACCACGAGGCGGCCAACCGGCTGCACACCGTGGTGTCGCTCATCGAGATGGGCCGATCCTCGGAGGCGGTGGAGTTCGCCACCGAGGAGCTGCAGGTCGCCCAGCTCCTCACCGACCAGGTCGTCGGCGCGGTCGAGGACCCGGTCGTCGCGGCCCTCCTGCTCGGGAAGTCGGCCGAGGCCGCCGAGCAGGGTGTCGACTTCCGTATCGTCGGCGAGCTGCCGCCGGGCACGGGCATCCCGCCCCGCGACCTGGTGACGGTGCTGGGCAACCTGGTCGACAACGCATTCGACGCCGTCTCCGGCCTGGAGTCGCGTCAGGTCGAGGTGCGCCTCACCGGTGACGACCACACCCTCACGGTGCTCGTGGGCGACAGCGGTCCCGGCCTGGACGACGCCGCCTCGGCGCGCGTGCTCGACCGCGGCTGGACGACCAAGGCCGAGCCCGGCACCGGTCGCGGCCTCGGCCTCGCGCTGGTCGTCCAGGTCGCGCGCCGCCACGGCGGCGAGGTCGTCGTGGGCCGCTCGCACCTCGGCGGTGCCGAGTTCACGGTCACCCTTGCGACGGAGTTGGCGGTATGAGCGTGCGGGTCCTGGTCGTCGAGGACGAGGCGCTGGCTGCCGAGGCCCATGCGGCGTACGTCGGGAGGGTCCCGGGCTTCGCCCTCGCCGGGATCGCGCGGTCGGCGCGCGAGACGGTCCGGGCGCTCGACGCGGCCCGCGACGCCGGTGCGCCGGTCGACCTGATCCTGCTCGACATGAACCTGCCCGACGGTCACGGGCTCGGGCTGCTCAACAGGCTGCGTACGGCCGGGCATCTGTGCGACGTGATCGCGGTGACGGCGGCGCGGGACACGAAGGTGGTGCGGCAGGCCGTCGTGCAGGGCGTGGTGCTCTACCTGCTCAAGCCGTTCACGTTCGCGACGTTCCGGGCCAAGCTCGAGCAGTACGCCGACTACCGGGCTCGGCTCGAGGCGGCCCCCGAGGAGGTCGTCCAGGACGAGGTCGACCAGCTGCTGGGGTCGCTGCGCCCCACCGGGAGCACTCCCCTGCCCAAGGGCATGAGCGCGGAGACGCTGCGCGCCGTGACGGCCGCGCTGCGCGAGGCCGAGCGCGACCTGTCCGCGAGCGAGGTCGCCGCAGTGGTCGGGGCGTCGCGCGTGACCGCGCGTCGCTACCTCGAGCATCTTGCCGACAAGGGCCTGGCCGCGCGCGGGGTCCGTTACGGTCCCAGCGGCGGCCGGCCCGAGGTCGGCTACTCCTGGATCTAGACCGGGGTCTTCTCGCCCTCCGGCGCCGCCGGAGGCGGTGGCGCGGCGTGGTCGTCGACCATCGTGGTCTCGTCGAACGGGTCCTGACCAGCCAGAACGCGGTCGAGCTGATCGCGGTCCACGGTCTTGGTCCAGTGACCCACGAGCACGGTGGCGACCGAGTTGCCGGCGAAGTTGGTCAGCGCACGGGCCTCGGACATGAACCGGTCGATACCGACGATGAGACCGACGCCGTCGACCATCTCCGGGCGGTGCGACTGGAGCCCACCGGCGAGGGTGGCGAGGCCGGCACCGGTGACACCGGCGGCGCCCTTGGAGGCGATCATCATGAACAGCAGCAGGCTGATCTGCTCGCCGATGCTCAGCGGGTCGCCCATCGCGTCGGCGATGAAGATAGAGGCCATCGTCAGGTAGATCGCGGTGCCGTCCAGGTTGAACGAGTAGCCGGTCGGGACCACGACACCGACGGTGGCCTGGTCGACTCCGGCGTGCTCCATCTTCGCGATCAGGCGCGGCAGCGCCGACTCGCTCGAGGAGGTCGAGAGGATCAGCAGGAACTCACGCGCCAGGTAGCGCAGGAGCTTGAACAGGTTGACGCCCGTGGCCAGCTTCAGCAGCGCACCGAGCACGACGAACACGAACAGCGCACAGGTGATGTAGAAGGCGATCATGATCACCGCGAGGCTCTTCAGCGCATCGACACCGGTCTCGCCCACGACACCGGCGATGGCACCGAAGGCACCGATCGGGGCCACCCACATGATCATCGCCAGCACGCGGAAGATCAGCTTCTGGGCCCACACGACGACGTTCAGGATCGGCTTGCCCGACTCGCCCATCCGCTGCAGCGCGAACCCGATGAGCAGCGCGACGAGCAGCGTCTGCAGCACCTCGCCGGAGGTCAGAGCCGAGAACAGACTCGTCGGGATGATGCCGAGCAGGAAGTCGGTCGTGCTGGCGTGACCCTCCGCGGCCGCGTCCTGGCCGGCCTTGGAGGACTCCGGGTCGAGCTGGAGGCCGCTGCCCGGGTCGATGATGTTGCCGACGACCACGCCGATCGCCAGGGCGACCGTGGACATCACGATGAAGTAGAGCAGCGCGAGACCGCCGACCCTGCCGACCTTCGCGGCGCTGGCGACCGAGCCGACGCCGATCACCAGCGTGCAGAAGATGATCGGCTGGATCATCATCTTGATCAGATTCACGAACGCGGTGCCGATCGGCTTCAGCTCCACCGCGAACGACGGGGCGATCAACCCGACCAAGATGCCGAGCACCACCGCGGCGATCACCGCGATGTAGAGATAGTGGGTGCGGTCCTTCTTCGGTGACGGTGCGGGACCGGCGGTTGTTCCAGCCATGTTCAGGCTCCTCGAGACGGCGGGGGTGATCTGGCTCACTATCCCGCCTCTGCCCCGGTCGCGGCCAGGCTCCCACGCCCGGGACCCTCGATCGGCAGGCGGCGGGCGGCGCAAAATGGTTAGCGTTCGGCCTCCATCGCCGGGCAGAGTCGACGCCCATGACGAGCAGCGATCTGTGGGACCGTGAGACGGCCGAGCGCTACGACGACCCCGACGACTGGGTCAACTCGCCCGAGGTGACCGGGCCCGTCGCCCGCTTCCTCGCCGAGGTCGCCGACGGCGGCCCGGCGCTCGAGCTCGCCATCGGGACGGGGCGGATCGGCGTACCTCTGCGGGAGCTGGGGGTGCCGGTCACCGGCATCGAGCTCTCCCAGCCGATGGTCGACGTCCTGCGGCGCAAGGTCACCGCGGAGGAGATCCCGGTCGTGGTCGGCGACATGGCCACCGCCGAGGCGCCAGGGGTCGGGACGTACTCGTTGGTCTATCTGGTCTTCAACACGATCGGGAACCTGCGTACGCAGGACGAGCAGGTCGCCTGCTTCGCCAACGCCGCTCGGCACCTGGCTCCCGGCGGCCGCTTCCTGGTCGAGGTCGGGGTGCCGGGGCTGCGGCGGCTTCCCCCGGGGAGCCCGGCGATCCCGTTCGACGTCTCGTCCGGTCACCTGGGGTTCGACACCTACGACCTGGTCACCCAGCAGGCGATCTCACATCACTACACCCGCGAGGCCGACGGTCGCTTCCGCTATGGACAGCACAACTTCCGCTTCGTCTGGCCCTCCGAGCTCGACCTGATGGCCAGGCTGGCCGGGATGACCCCGGTGGCCAGATACGCCGGCTGGGACGGCTCCGAGTTCACCAGCGAGTCCACCAGTCACGTGTCGCTCTGGCGCAAGCCCGAGTAGCACTGGAACTCCCAGGCGAGCCGGATCGCCTCGCGGACGGCTTCGCCGGCCGCGCGGTCGAGGTACGCCTCGATCTTGTGATGCGCCTCGAGCCTCGGCGGGCGTCATGCTCCCGGAGCGTACGCCGCCTGCCACCGCTCCGCGGCGACCTTCGCCGCCTCGCCGATGAGCCCGGCGAGCTCGGGGCGGTCGGGCACCGGGAACGAGGTGTACGCGCCTCGGCCGCCGTCGACCGGGCGTCCGTACGCCTTGGCGGCGAGCCGGCCGTCAGGCAGCAGGCGGACGTTGAGGGTGGTGAGCAGGAAGGTCACCTCTCGGCGGGTGTCGGTCCACTGAAGCTCCTCGGGGATGGCGACGTTGATCGCCAGGGCACTCACATCGACCTCATGACTCACAGGCCAACCCTACGATCTCCCCGGAGGCGTCGGGGTCAGGTGAGGCGCAGCGCCATCTTCGACTCGGTGCGCGGGTCGCCCTCGGGGAAGGGCTGGACGTCGCCGGTGAGCTCGAAGCCGATCCGCTCGTAGAGGCGACGGCCGGACTCGTTGCCGTCGACGACCCACAGCGTCAGGACGGTGGCACCGTCGCGGCGGGCCCAGTCGGCGACACCGTGGACGAGCGCCTCGGCGAGGCCGTGGCCACGGGCATCGGGAGCCAGCCACATCGAGATCATGTGGTGCTCGTCGTCCTGGATGATCCCGGCCGCGAGCCCGGACGGCTTGTCGCCGACCCAGGCGATCACGGCGGCGCCGGACGCCGCCCACAACCGCCAGCGCTCGTCGGGCCAGGTGGCAACCTCCTCGTAGGAGTCCCAGTAGGCCTCAGGAGTGTCCTGCAGAGCCGCCAGGCGCACCTGCTTGAGCGCCGACCACTCATCCTCGACCACGACACGCACCTCCGCGGTCGGGACCACCTTCGCAGGGGTCCCGGCGCCGGGCAGCGAGCTCGGCCTTCTCGGGGCGCTCATGCGGCCACCTCCTCAGCGCTAGCGCAGTAATACGGACGCGGCGGCCTGAGGCCTGTTGTCGCTCGCTGACGCTCGCTCATGAGGTCACGCCAGGTCGAGACCGGGGTACAGCGGGAACTTCGCGAGCAGCTCCGCCGCGGCGGCCTTCGTGTTGTCGGCGACGCCGTCCTCGATGGCGTAGGACGCCTTGGACGGACCACCGGCCTTGGTGGTGCCGGGGGTCGTCTTGGAGAGCACGTCGACGATGAGCTCGGCGACACGGTCGAACTCGTCGGCGCCGAAGCCGCGGGTGGTCAGGGCCGGGGTGCCGAGGCGGATGCCAGAGGTGTACCAGGCGCCGTTCGGGTCGGCCGGGACCGAGTTGCGGTTGGTGACCACGCCGGAGTCGAGCAGCGCCGACTCGGCCTGACGGCCGGTGAGGCCGAAGCTGGTCACGTCCAGCAGGACGAGGTGGTTGTCGGTGCCGCCGGTGACGAGCTTGGCGCCACGCTTGAGGAAGCCCTCGGCGAGCGACTTGGCGTTGTCGGCGACCTGCTGGGCGTAGGTCTGGAAGCTCTCCTGCTTCGCCTCGGCGAAGGCCACGGCCTTCGCGGCCATGACGTGGCTCAGCGGGCCGCCGAGGACCATCGGGCAGCCGCGGTCGACGCTCGGGGCGTACTCCTCGGTGGCCAGGATGAAGCCGCCGCGCGGGCCGCGCAGCGACTTGTGGGAGGTGCTCGTGACGACGTGGGCGTAGGGAACCGGGTTCTCCTCGCCCTGGAACACCTTGCCGGCGACGAGGCCGGCGAAGTGGGCCATGTCGACCATCAGGGTGGCGCCGACCTCGTCGGCGATCTCGCGCATCTTGGCGAAGTTCACCCGGCGCGGGTAGGCGGAGTAGCCGGCCACGATGATCAGTGGCTGGAACTCCTTCGCCTTGGCGCGCAGCGAGTCGTAGTCGAGCAGCCCGGTCTCCGGGTCGGTGCCGTACTGGTTCTGGTGGAACATCTTGCCGGAGATGTTGGGGCGGAAGCCGTGGGTGAGGTGGCCGCCGGCGTCCAGCGACATGCCCAGCAGGCGCTGGTTGCCGAGCTCGGCACGCAGCGTCTCCCAGTCGGCCTCGGAGAGCTCGTTCATGTTCTTGACGGCCATCTTCTCCAGCCACGGGCCCTCGACCCGGTGGGCGAGGATGGCCCAGTAGGCCGTCAGGTTGGCGTCGATGCCGGAGTGCGGCTGCACGTAGGCGTACTCGGCACCGAAGAGCTCCTTGGCGTGCTCGGCGGCGATCTGCTCGACGGTGTCGACGTTCTGGCAACCCGCGTAGAAGCGGTGGCCGACGGTGCCCTCGGCGTACTTGTCGGAGAACCAGGTGCCCATCGTCATCAGCGTGGCGGGGCTCGCGTAGTTCTCGCTCGCGATCAGCTTGAGGCTGGCTCGCTGGTCGGCGAGCTCCTGCTTGGTCGCCTCGGCGATGCGGGGCTCCACGGAGGCGATGACCTCGAGGGCTTGGTTGTAGGCAGAACTCGTCAAGGCGGACAGATCGCTCATGGATCACAGCCTAGTCAGCCGCGCGGACGAGAGCAGCATCGTGGTCGCCCGGTGGGTTGCGTACGTCCCCTATCACCGCTCGCGGGAATGGGACGCCACTCAACGGGGTTAAGAGACCGTGACCAGATGGTGACCTCGGCCACATCGCCCGCCTGAACGAGCGGGAACGTCCCACATAACGGACCAATGTCTCATATATCGGGATTCCAGATTGCGTGGAGCCCGTCCGCTCCCTGAGACTCCTTGACATGGTCACTGCTGCAACACATGCGCACCTCGTGGTTCGACGCCACGTGGACTATTGCCGCATCCGCAGCTCGATCTGTTGGCGCCACTGACGCCCAGCGCTCCGCATCCCACCGCGTCGAGCCGCTGGCCCGCCGCCCGACAGACATCCCGGGCGCCCGCCGCGAGCACGTCCCTGCTCCGCCGTGCGTCCACGACCGACGCAAAGGTTTCTCTGACATGAGCGACAACCGGTTTCAGGCCAAGCGCGCCACCCGGACCGAGATCCCCCGGCCCAAGAAGGGCGAGGGTCAGTGGGCCCTCGGCTACACCGAGCCGCTGAACAAGAACGAGGAGTCGAAGAAGAACGACGACCCGCTCAACGTTCGCGACCGGATCCTCTACACCTACTCCAAGCGCGGGTTCGACTCGATCGACCCGGCCGACATGCGCGGCCGCTTCCGCTGGTTCGGTCTCTACACCCAGCGCAAGCCCGGGATCGACGGCGGCAAGACCGCGATCCTCGAGGAAGAGGAGCTCGACGACCGCTACTTCATGATGCGGGTCCGCTCCGACGGCAAGCTGCTGTCCTCCGCCGCGGTGCGCACCCTGGGTCAGATCGGCGTCGACTTCGCCCGGGACACCGCCGACATCACCGACCGCGAGAACATCCAGTACCACTGGATCGAGATCGAGAACGTCCCGGAGATCTGGTCGCGCCTCGAGGAGGTCGGCCTGCACTCGACCGAGGCGTGCGGTGACTCGCCGCGTCCGTTCCTCGGCTCGCCGGTCGCCGGCGTCGCCGCCGACGAGATCATCGACGGCACCTCGGCGCTGCGAGAGATCGAGTCGCGCTACCTGGGCGACCCCGCCTTCTCGAACTTCCCGCGCAAGTTCAAGACCGCGCTGACCGGCCACCCCTCCCACGACGTGGCGCCGGAGATCAACGACATCGCCTTCGTCGGCACCGTCCACCCCGAGCACGGGCCCGGCTTCGACGTCTGGGTCGGCGGCGGTCTGTCCACCAACCCGCGCCTGGCCGAGAAGCTCGGCGTGTGGGTGCCGCTCGAGGAGGTCGCGGACGTGTGGGCCGGCGTCGCCGGCATCTTCCGCGACTACGGCTACCGCCGGCTGCGCTCGCGGGCGCGGCTGAAGTTCCTCGTCGCCGACTGGGGCAAGGAGAAGTTCCGCGAGGTCCTCGAGAACGAGTACCTCGACCGCGAGCTGATCTCCAACCCCTCCCCCGAGTCGCCGCTGGGCCACCGCGACCACGTCGGCATCCACGACCAGAAGGACGGCAAGAAGTACGTCGGGCTGGCCCCGATCGCCGGCCGCATCTCCGGCACCCACCTGGTCGAGCTCGCCGGCGTCATGGAGAAGTTCGCCGTCGAGGGCGCCCGGCTCACGCCGTACCAGAAGATCGTGCTCATCGGCGTCGACCCCGAGGTCGTCGAGGACCTGGTCACCGACCTGGACGCCATCGGCTTCTCTGCCCGGCCCTCCAACTGGCGGCAGAACACGATGGCCTGCACCGGCATCGAGTTCTGCAAGCTCGCGATCGTGGACACCAAGGACCGCGCCCGTGACCTGATCGCCTCGCTCGAGTCCCGCTTCCCCGAGCTCGACGCCTCGATCACCGTCAACGTCAACGGCTGCCCCAACGCCTGCGCCCGCACCCAGGTCGCCGACATCGGCCTCAAGGGCCAGCTGGTCCTCGACGACCAGGGCAACCAGGTCGAGGGCTTCCAGGTGCACCTGGGCGGCGCGACCGGTCTCACCGCCAACTTCGGGCGCAAGCTGCGGGCCCACAAGGTCACCTCGGCCGGGCTCGACGACTACATCTCCGCGCTGGTGGTCAACTACCTGGCCGACCGGACCGAGGGCGAGACGTTCTCGGCCTGGACCGCACGCGCCGACGAGGTGCTGCTGCGCGGCGAGAAGACCCTCACGGAGGTGCCCGCATGAGCGAGCGCGCCGGCACCCCGTTCCACTGCCCGTTCTGCGGGGAGACCGACCTGTGGCCGCACGAGGCGACGCACGGGTCCTGGGAGTGCCGCGCCTGCCTGCGGGCCTTCCAGCTGAAGTCGTTGGGACAGATCTCTCGGACCGTCACGAAGGAGGCGCAAGCATGAGCGTCAGCACAGCAGCCGCCCGGGCCAACCGCGCGGTCGACACCGAGGGACGTACGCCCGAGGAGCTGCGCGAGATCGTCTCCCACTGGGGAGCCGAGCTCGAGCTCGCCCCGGCCGAGACGATCATCGAGTGGGCCGCCGCCACCTTCGGCGAGCGGTTCGCGATCACGTCCTCGATGGGTGACGCGGTCCTCGCACACCTCGCCTCCAAGGTCGTGCCCGGGATCGACGTGGTCTTCCTCGACACCGGCTACCACTTCATCGAGACGATCGGCACCCGCGACGCGGTCGCGGCGACGATGCCGGTCAACCTGTTGACGATCACCCCTGTGCAGAGCGTCGCGGAGCAGGACGCGGAGTACGGCAAGGACCTCTACCGGACCGACCCCGACCTGTGCTGCGCACTGCGCAAGGTCAAGCCCCTGGCCGACTCGCTCGCCTCCTACGACGCCTGGGCCACCGGCCTGCGCCGCGCGGAGACGAAGAACCGGGTCATCGCCCCGGTCATCGGCTGGGACGCCAAGCGCCAGAAGGTCAAGGTCTCGCCGATGGCGCGATGGTCCGACGAGCAGGTCGAGCGATACATCGAGGACAACGGAGTGCTCGTGAACCCGCTCGTCTATGACGGGTATCCCTCGATCGGCTGCGCGCCGTGCACCCGCCGGGTCGCTCCCGGCGAGGACCCGCGCAGCGGGCGATGGGCCGGCACCGGCAAGACCGAGTGCGGCATCCACGCCTGACCGGCCGCGCCGCCCGAAGGGCGCGAACAGACACAGACTTTCCGACGTTCCCCGCAACACCCGAAGGATGAAGACAATGGCAGCTCCCGCTCTGGTAGCCCTGGCTCACGGCAGCCGCGATCCGCAGTCCGCCGCGACCATCAACGCCCTCGTGGCCGAGGTACGCGCCCTGCGCCCCGACCTCCGCATCGAAGCCGCCTTCCTCGACCACTCCCGGCCGCGTTTCCAGGCCGTCATCGACAAGCTGGTCAAGGCCGGCCACGACGAGATCGTCGTCGTGCCGCTGCTGCTGACCGAGGCGTTCCACGCCCGCGTCGACGTACCCTCGGTCATCGCCGAGGCCACCGCCCGCCACTCCGGCCTGCGGATCCACACCAGCGCCATCCTCGGTCTCGAGAGCGTCTTCCTGCAGGTGCTCGACGAGCGCCTGCGGGAGTCGCTGAAGGCCGCCCGGGTGCGCGAGCTCGACGCCCTCGTCCTGGCCGCCGCCGGCTCCTCGGACTCGCTGGCCAACCAGTCCGTGGCCCGGCTGGCCCGGATCTGGGGTGCCCACCACAAGCTGCCGGTCGTAGCTGCGTACGCCTCGGCCGCTCCGCCCGCGACCGGCGAGGCCGTCCGCGCCTTCCGCGCCGAGGGCCGCCGCCACATCGCCGTCGGCATGCTCTTCCTGGCTCCCGGGCAGCTGCCCGACCGGGCCAAGGAGCTCGCCCTCGAGGCCGGCGCCGTCGCGGTCAGCGACCCGATGGGCGCCCACCCCGAGGTGGCCCGCACCATCCTGGCCCGCTACGCCGTCGGCGCCGTGGAGCTCGTCCCCGTCTGATCCGCCACCGCTGGTCGAGCCGCGAGCGCCAGCGAGCGTGTCGAGACCAACACGGTCCTCTCGGCGCTCGATAGGAACTGTGTTGGTCTCGACACGCCTCCGCCCAGCGGCTCCGGCGGCTCGACCAGCGGGTCGGTGGTCAGGCGATCTGGTGGGCGAAGATGCGGTCGAGCTCGGCGGCGGCGTCGGTGGTCACGCCGCCGTGGACGGGTCCGGGCTGCAGGACGGTGCTCTTCGGGGCCTTGAGGAGGCCGAAGCGGGCCGACTCGTTGTCGGAGAGGGCCCGGTTTCCGTACGCCGTGGCCCGGATGCCCGCGCCGAAGCCGGCGTGGGCCGCGCCGGCGCAGATCAGGTCGACCGACTCCAGAGCCGCCCGGACCAGGGAGAGGTCGAGACGCGGGGCGAAGGTGGCGAGGCGCTGCTCGTCGAGCGTCCAGCGGGCGGCGAGGAACTTCTGCTCGGGGCAGTAGAGGACGACTCCGACGTTGAGGAACTCCTCACGCTCGGGCCGGGGTACGCAGCGGAGCACGACGTACTGGTAGGCGTCCATCACGCCCCCTGGGCGGGCTCGGCCGCGGGCAGCCAGGGCCGCCCGCCGTCGAGGCGGGCACGCAGGAACGCGACGTAGCGCTCGCGCAGCGACTCCGGGGTGTCGTAGCCGGGGACGGGCTCGAGCCACTCGTCGGGTACGTCGGCGAGCACCTTCTCCAGCACCGCGTCGTCGAGGCGAGCGGCGAGGTCGTCGTTCTGGGCGAGCGCCTCGGCACCGAAGGCGCGCAGGATGTGCTCCGAGGTGTCGAAGGGCTGCGCCGCGTAGCGCGCCGGGTCGCCGCCCCCGCCGGGCCAGACGTGGTGGAAGTAGAGGGAGGCGCCGTGATCGATGACGTAGAGCGCGCCGTTCCAGAGCAGCATGTTGGGGTTGCGCCAGGAGCGGTCGACGTTGGCGATCAGCGCATCCATCCACAGGATCCGCCCCGCCAGCGCCGGCTCGGGCGCGTAGGCGGCGTCGTAGCCGAACGCACCCGCCAGGAAGTCGATGCCGAGGTTGAGGCCGGCGCTCACGTTGAGGAGGTCCTGGACCTCCTCGTCGGCCTCGTAGCGCGCGATCTCGGGATCGAGGTCGAGCACGACCTGTTCCGGGGTCGGGATGTCGAGCGCTCGGCACAGGCCGGTGACGATCACCTCCGCGACCAGCACCCGAAGCCCCTGCCCGGCGCCACGGAACTTGCAGACATAGGTGCCGAGGTCGTCGGCCTCCACGATCCCGGGCAGGCTGCCGCCCTCCCGGAGCGGGGTGACGTACCGCGTCACCCGCACCGTCTCCAAAGTCACGAGATGGTGTCCTCTTCCAGTCGTCTCTTCTCCTCGGCGATGTCGAAGCTGGGCGCGGGCCAGTCGAGATCGAGCCGGTCCAGGGTCTCCAGGAGCAGCTCGCCGATGGCCAGGTTGCGATACCACTTCTTGTCGCTCGGCACGAGGTACCACGGAGCGTACTCGGTGTTGGTGCGCTCCAGCGCAATCTCGTACGCCTCCTGGTAGCTGTCCCACAGCTGGCGCTCGTCGACGTCGCCGGGGCTGTACTTCCAGTGCTTCGTCGGGTCCTCGAGCCGCGCCAGCAGCCGCTTCTTCTGCTCCTTCGGCGAGATGTGCAGCATGCACTTGAGGATGACGGTGCCGTCGTCGGCCAGCCGCTGCTCGAAGTCGTTGATCGCGGCGTAGCGCCGCTCGATCTCCTCCGGGGCGGCGAGACCGCGGACACGTCCGATCAGCACGTCCTCGTAGTGGGAGCGGTCGAAGACACCGAGGTAGCCGGGCCCTGGCACCGCCTTCTCGATGCGCCACAGGAAGTCCTGGGCCCGTTCCTCCTCGGTCGGCGCCTTGAAGCTGGTGATCTTCACGCCGACCGGGTCGACCAGCCCGACGGTGTGTTTCAGCACCCCACCCTTGCCGGAGGTGTCCATCCCCTGCAGGACGAGCAGCACCCGCTTCGGGGTGTCGCTCTCCCGGGAGGCGAACAGCTTGGTCTGCAGCTCGATCAGCGTCGGGCCGAGCTCGGCGAGCACCTGCTTGCCGGTCTCCTTGTCGGCGCCGACGCCGGGCGCGGAGTTGGTGTCGTACTTCCGCAGGTCCACCGGTCCGGCCGGCAGCCGCAGCTCGTCGAGAAGGCTCATGCCCTGACGATAGGCCCGCGACGGGGGCGAGCGGAGCGGCTCACCCGAGTACGCGCCGAAGATCCAGCGAGCAGCCGACCATCGTGGTCGTCGAGCCGTCGGGTTGCGGCTCGTCGAACCAGGTGCCCTGCTCGAAGCCCACCTTGTCGAGCATCCGCAAGGAGGCGGCGTTGCGGTGGTCGGGGGCGGCGAAGCAGGCCGTCGCTCCGGGATAGCGGCGCGGGATCGAGGTGAGCCAGACCCAGGCCATCCGCGGCCCGATGCCACGGCCGACGAAGGCCGGCTCCCCGATCGCGTAGTCGAAGCCGATCGCGTCCGGGTCGGGCGTGAGCAGGGCGTAGTCGGGCTCGTCGCTGATCCGGTAGTCCTGGCAGAAGCCGACCGAGCGACCGTTGACCTCGATCACCCAGAAGGTCACCGGTGTCTTGCCGTCGATGTCGGGCCCGTAGTTCTCGGCCACCCACTCGGGCGTGGGCTCACCGTCGACGGAGTACCAGCGGTGCACGTGCTCCGCGTTGAGCCAGCGGACCAGGTGCGGGAGGTCGCCGCGGGTCATCGGCCGCAGCGCCACCACCGGCATCGGGTCGGAGGAGAACTCCTTCACCTCGCCCGAGAGGTCCACCGCGTACGCAGGCCGCCCGGCGATCCTCGTCGCCGCCGATGCCCAGCTCTCCCCCGGGCGCGTCACGCCACCGAGACGCTGTGTCCCGGTGTGGACGGCGACCGGTGTGAACATGACCTCAGGCTAACGCCGAGGGGTCAGTGGGCCTTGCCGCCACGACGGTCGACGAGCGGCGGCTGGGAGGACCACGGGAAGTCGATCCAGCGGTCGGTCTTCTTGTAGACGTAGTCGGCGTTGATCACCGTCCACGGCTTCTCGAAGATCACCGCGGTGCGGGCCTCGGCGACATGGCCCTCGCAGAAGTCGTGCACGATCTCCAGGGTCTTGCCGGTGTCGGCGACGTCGTCGGCGATGAGCACCTTCATGCCGGTCAGGTCGACCGCGGCCGGAGTGGGCGGCAGCATGATCGGGACGTCGAGACGCTCGTTGACGCCGGTGTAGAACTCCACGTTGACGGCGGACAGGTTCTTCACGTCGAGGGCGTAGCCCAGGCCCATCCCGAGGGCCAGGCCACCGCGGGCGATGGAGAGCACGATGTCGGGCTCGTAGCCGCTGTCGACGACCTTCTGGGCGATCTCGCGCACCGCGGTGCCGAAGAGTTCGTAGGTCAGGATCTCGCGCTCTTGCTGCTCACTCACAGATCGGATTCTGACACGAGACCACCAGGGTCATCTTCATCGGCAAGGGCGAGCTCCTCGCGGACGATGCCGTAGGCCACACCGGCGCCGTATCCCTTGCGGGCGAGCATCCCGACCAGGCGGCGGGTCTTGGTCTGGTCGTCGAAGCGCTCGAGCGAGCGCAGCTTGCGCCGGACCATCCGCCGGCCGGCCTCACGCTCGTCGTCCGGGTCGATCTCGTCGAGCGCCTCACGGGCGACATCGTCGTCGATCCCCTTGCGGCGGAGCTCCTGGGCGAGGGCTCGGCGCGCCAGACCCTTTCCGGGCTGTCGGCTGGCGATCCAGGCCTTGGCGAAGGCCTCGTCGTCGATCAGGCCGACCTCTTCGAAGCGGTCCAGCAGCCGTGTCGCGAGGGCGGCCGGGACCTCCTTCTTCTCGAGCTTGTCGGCGAGCTCCTTGCGGCTGCGCGCCTGGCCCGTCAGGGCGTCGAGGAGGATCTTGCGGGCGATCGCCTCGTGGTCGGGCTCGGGATCGTTCTTGGGGTCCGCGGGGTCCGCGGGGTCCGCAGGGCGGCTCTGGCGTCGGCGGGACCGTGTTGGTGATCTCGACAGGCTCGATCCAGCGCCCGACGGGTCGTCCGACGGAGTGGGGTCGACCTTGCCTGCCCAGGCCTCGACACCGAGGGAGACGTCCCCCAGCCAGTCGGGCGCGGGTCGCTCGTCCACCCAGGGATCCTGGGTGGACGAGCGGTCACGCTTGGACGAAGCCACGGATCAAAGGGACCTAGAAGTCCTCGACACCGGCAGGCTCGGCCGCGGGCGCGGCCTCTGCCTCGACGGTCGGAACGACACCGAGCTTCTCCAGGATCCGCTTCTCCAGCTCGTTGGCCAGGTCGGGGTTGTCCTTGAGGAAGTTGCGGGAGTTCTCCTTGCCCTGGCCGAGCTGGTCACCCTCGTAGGTGTACCAAGCGCCGGCCTTGCGGACCAGGCCCGCCTCGACACCGACGTCGATCAGGCCGCCCTCGCGGGAGATGCCCTTCCCGTACATGATGTCGAACTCGGCCTGCTTGAACGGCGGAGCCACCTTGTTCTTCACGACCTTGACGCGGGTGCGGTTGCCGACCATGTCGGTGCCGTCCTTGAGCGTCTCGATCCGGCGCACGTCGAGTCGCACCGAGGAGTAGAACTTCAGCGCGCGACCACCGGTCGTGGTCTCGGGCGAGCCGAACATCACGCCGATCTTCTCGCGCAGCTGGTTGATGAAGATCGCCGTCGTGCCGGAGTTGTTCAGGGCCGAGGTCATCTTCCGCAGCGCCTGGCTCATCAGTCGCGCCTGCAGACCGACGTGGCTGTCGCCCATCTCGCCCTCGATCTCGGCCCGCGGCACCAGCGCCGCGACGGAGTCGATGACGATCAGGTCGAGCGCGCCCGAGCGGATCAGCATGTCGGCGATCTCCAGGGCCTGCTCACCCGAGTCGGGCTGGGAGACCAGCAGGGCGTCGGTGTCGACGCCGAGGTTCTTCGCGTATTCCGGGTCGAGGGCGTGCTCGGCGTCGATGAAGGCCACGATGCCGCCGGCGCGCTGGGCGCTTGCGACCGAGTGGAGGGCCACCGTCGTCTTACCCGACGACTCCGGACCGTAGATCTCCACGACCCGGCCGCGAGGCAGACCACCCAGGCCCAGCGCCACGTCGAGCGCGATCGAGCCGGTCGGGATCACCTCGAGGGGCGCCCGGGTCTCGTCGCCCAGTCGCATGACCGAGCCCTTGCCGAACTGCCTTTCGATGTTGGCGAGAGCGGCATCCAATGCCTTCTCGCGATCACCTGCCGCCATGTTCTTTCCTTCCTGAGGAGCAGATTTCTTGCCCCTGCCTGCCGCTTGTCCACGTGTCTTCGTCGTCATCAAGGCAGACGCTAGACGGGACCACCGACAGTTTCTGAACGGGACCCTCCGGCACGGTGTTTCACGACCCCTCGCAAAGCACGAACCACGCTCCACCTACCACCCACACTAGCCCGAACAAGCGTTCGATGTGAACACCTGTTCGGGCGTGTCGGGGTCGCCGGACCCTCAGTGGCCCTGCATCTCCATCTGCTCGGCGGGGGCCGGGTCGGCGCCGAGCTCGTCGGCGATGGAGACCGAGAGGCCGCCGAGCATGAAGGCGAAGATGGCCGCCGCGAGGGCGCCGCTCGAGAACGCCGGGATGTAGCGGCGGAAGCCCTGCCGGACCGGGGCCGCCCCGTGGTACTCGTGGGTCAGCGCATGCCCCTTCCCCCGCTGCAGCAGGTAACGGTTGACCGGGAACGCGGCCACGAAGGCGACCGTGAGCGCGATCATCATCCCGACCCAGAACACGACGTTGACCAGTCCGGCCTCCATGGCCCCCGGGATGAGCGCCATGACCAGGTTGTCGACCAGCTCCATGGTCGCGATCGAGAGCGTGTCGGCCGCGAGCACGACGCTGAGCGCCGTGCCGAGGGCCAGGCCCGACTTGAGCAGCGGGAGGGTCGAGAGGGCGTAGCCGAAGAGGAACGCGAGGCCGACGGCCAGGACGATCGTCCAGCCCGTGCTGAGCCCGATCGCGGTGCCGATCATCAGACCGGCGATCTCGCCGATCGCGCACCCGGTGAGGCAGTGCAGCGTCGCGCTGGCGGCCATCGCGTTGATGCCGCTCCCGCCATGGGCGCCGTGGGCGCCGTGCCCGGAATGGTCAGGGGCCGAGTGCCCGGAGTGGTCTCCGTGACCCTCATGACCTTCGTGGCCCTCGTGCATCGAGTGCTCATGTCCGGCGTGCACGTGCTCGTCATGCGACTTCATGTCGCTCCCTTGCTCGATCGTTCGTCTGCCTACGGAGCAATTCATACCCCATGGGGGTATGTACCCGCAAGCGATATCCGCCCGCACGCCCGCTTTGTCCAACCGCACACGAGTCCTTAGGGTGTGCGGTGTGTGGACGGCAGCACGACGACAGCGGGCGACCCGGCCGGCCGTACGCGCCGGTCTGCTGGCGGCGGTCCTGGTCACGGTTGCCGGCCTGCTGGGCATGCATGCGCTGAGTCTGCACGGCACCCGCACCGACGGTGAGCATGCCGCGCTGCGCCTGCCCGCCGCCCACGTGGAGCACACGCACGCCCTCGAGCACGCCGACCACGGAGCCGCCGGCCACGCCGGACAGCCGGGCGGCGAGGAGCACACGTCGATGGTGCTGTGCGCGGCGTTCCTGCTCGCTGCCGGGGTGCTGCTCCTGAGCGGGCTGTGGCGGCGTACGCCTGCCTGGTGGTTCTCCCCGGCGCGCGGACGGTCCCGCGCGACCGGGCCCGCGCCCTTCGTCACCCGTGCGGCGACCGGGCCGCCGCCGGAATGGGCGTTCTCCGTCATCAGGTGCTGAGCGGCACTGATCCACCCGCGACCCGGCGAATCCCGAGGTCCGCAGGTGGGTCGGCGAGCCCCGCAAACAGCACATGACAAGGAGAAAACAACAGATGCGTACGCAACGTCCCCTCATCCGCGCGACCTGGGCCGCGGCCGGCCTGGCCGTGCTCCTGACCCTGTCCGGCTGCGGCGGCAGCGAGGAGGCCAAGGCTCCGCAGGAGCTCTCGGAGACCGAGCACAACAAGGCCGACGTCGCCTTCGCGACCGACATGATCCAGCATCACGCCCAGGCGATGGCGATGGTCGACCTCACCATGGACCGCACGCTCGACCCCGAGGTCCAGGAGCTGGCCGACGCGATCCGGGCCGCCCAGAGCCCCGAGATCGAGACCATGTCCTCCTGGCTCCAGGAGTGGGGCGAGGAGGTGCCCTCGACGATGCGCGACCACGTCAACGGAGGCCACGAGGGCCACGGCGACGAGGACAGCAGCATGTCCGACTCGATGGAGGGCATGGACACCGACATGCCCGGGATGATGTCGGCCGAGGACATGGACTCCCTGGAGAACGCCTCCGACGCCGAGTTCCAGGACATGTGGCTCGAGATGATGATCGAGCACCACGAGGGTGCGGTCGAGATGTCCGAGACCGAGCAGGGCGAGGGTCGGTTCAAGCCTGCCGTCGACCTGGCCGGCACCATCATCGAGAACCAGTCGACCGAGATCGACACGATGGAGAAGATCCTCGGCTGAGGTCCTGACAGCGGGCGGGGCCTGCCCATGCGGCAGGCCCTGCCCCTCGCGGGTCAGGCCGACCGACGAGCCACGTACGCAGCCCCGAACAGCACCCCGACCAGCAGGATCGTGCCGAGCGCCAGTGCCGGATATCCGGCCACGTCCACGACGACGCCCGAGACCGCCCCGGCGGCCGCCGCCGCGACGCCCATGATCAGGTCGGCGCTGCCCTGGACGTCGGCGCGGACCTCGAGCGGAGTGTGGTCGGCGACGGAGGTGGCGGCCGCGATCGTGGCCAGCGACCAGCCGAGACCGAGCAGGAAGAGCCCCACGAAGATCCGCCCCGAGCTCCCCTGCGGCGCCACGGCGCACAGGACCAGGGCCACCAGGAGCACCCCGCCGCCGAGCGCCATCACGTCGGCCCGGCCGACGCGGTCGGCGAGCCAGCCGGCGACCGGAGCGAAGGCGAACATGCCCAGGACGTGCCCGCTGATCACCAGCCCGATGATCTCGAGCCCGGCGCCGCCGTGCTCCATGTGGAGCGGGGTCATCACCATCACCGCCACCATCGTGGCGTGCGCCGCGGCCTGTCCGGCCACCGCAGCCGCGAGCGCGGGGCGCTCCCGGATCACGGCCAGCGCCCGGCGCCAGCTGGTGGTCTCGACAGGATCGGCGACCGGTGAGGACTCGGCGACCGGTGCGGCCTCGCGGGCGACGAGCAGCGGGTCAGGGCGCAGGAAGACCCCGACCACGAGCGCGGCCGCCAGCATCCCGATCGACCCGACCGCGAACGGCCCGGTGAGCACCGGGATCCCGACGGCGTCGGAGAAGACCTCGGCGACACCGGTCAGGTTGGGGCCGATCACCGCTCCGAACGTGGTCGCCCAGACCACGACCGAGAGCGCCCGGGCCCGGCTCGTCGCAGGTGCCAGGTCGGTGGCCGCGTAGCGCGCTCCGTTGTTCGCCGCGGTGGTCGCGCCGAGGAGGAGCGCGCCGACCAGCAGCAGCGTCATCGAGCCGACCACGCCGGCCAGGACCGCCAGCAGTCCGCCGGTCGCCCCGAGCAGGTAGCCCGCCAACAGCCCGAAGCGGCGTCCGCGAGCGTCCATCACCCGCCCCAGGACGTACGCAGCCACCGCCGCGCCGAGCACCTGGGTCGTCTGCGAGAGGCCCGCCATCGACTCCGAGCCGGAGAGGTCGCGCGCCAGCAGGGACGCGGTCGCGATGCCGATGGTGATTCCCATCGCGCCGACCGCCTGGGTGGCGACCAGGGTGAGGATGGTGCGCTTCTGGACCGCGGCCACCGAGGCCGGTACGACCAGGGTCACCGCTCACGCGCCGGCAGCTCCAGGGCCTTCCAGACGGCGGCCCAGACCTCCTTCGGCGGGACCCCGTCGTCGAGTGCCTCCTGGGCGGTGCGGCCGCCCAGCTCACCCATCACGAACTGGCGTGCCCACGCTCGCGAGTAGCCCTCGCCGAGCGCGTCGTCCATCCGCGACCAGAACTCCGTGTGTCTCATCGCCCCGAATGCTACTCAGCCGTGCTCAGGCGCGCCGCCGGGCGAGCACATCGAGCCAGACGTCGCCGAGCCGGCCATCGGCGTGCCCGACCTCGAGCACCTCCCAGCCGGCCTCGTCCAACGCCGCCCGCAGCGCGGGCTCGCGCCAGTAGACGAAGAGCCGCGGCGCCTCGACGTCGCCGCGGTTGGTCCACTCCTCGCCGTCGCCCTGCTTCATCGACACGTGCAGCGCTCCGCCGGGCCGGGTGACCTCGGCGAGCCGGCCCAGCACCGTCGCGAAGTCGTCGCGGGCCACGTGCAGCAGCGTCGCCGAGGCCCAGACCGCGGCGTAGGGGACGTCGGGGTGGACCGGGTCGCGCAGGTCGTCGGTCAGCGGGTCCAGGCAGGCCGCGGCGTACCCCTGCTTGCGCAGGTGCGCCACGAACCCCTCGCTGATGTCGGTGCGCCGCACCCGCACTCCCCCGGCCTCCAGGGCCTTCGCGTCGTGCCCCGGGCCGGTGCCGATCTCGAGCACGTGGTCGCCGGGCTCGAGCTCGGCCAGGAACCGGTCGAGGATCGAACGGTTCTCCTCGGAGAACGAGGTGGCCTCGACGTACGTCGCGACGCTGGCGTCGTAGGCGGCGACGGTCGCCTGCTTGGCGGCCGAGCGTACGTCCCACAGGTGGTGGACGACGTCGTGGAGGTGGTAGCGGCCCAGCGACTCGACGCTGAACACGTCGCCGTTGGACCTGATGCCGCGGCGGCCCCAGGCATCCGGCGGGACCTTCTCGTAAATCGTGGCCACCGCGTCCGCGGCGTCCATCAGCTCCTCGGCCACGAGCGCCGGGTCCTGGCTCGCGTAATCGTCCTCGCGGGCGGTCACGTCCTGGTCCCAGTTGGCGAAGCGGGGCTCGTCCTCGGCCAGCATCAGCCGCAGCCGCTCCCCGAAGACGCGGTGGACGTCGCGTACGTGTGCGCCGTACTCCAGCGCCGACCACACTCCCGGCCGCGGCCGGTCGCGCGCGTTGTCGGCGGTGAGGTAGATCTCCCAGTAGGTCGCGTTGTCCCGGACGATCTCGGGCAGCTGGTCCGCGGTCACCGCACCGGCGACGAATCCGCACTCCGGGCAGGGCCGGTCGAGGACCCAGGTCCAGTCCTTGGTGTCGGGCGTGATCGCGTCATAGGTCATGGATCCATCTTGACGGCCGGCCACGGTCGGCACGAGAGAGATCCTGCCTGTGAGACGCGAGTTGCTGCCGCTCAGGTGAGGAGTAGGGAGTCGAGCCTGCGCCGCACGACGGCGAGCCCGATCGCGCCGAAGGCCAGCAGGTAGACCACCGAGACCAGCGAGCCCCACGAGGGCACCCCGAGGGTCAGCTCGCGGCAGAGCACGACGCCGCGGTAGAGCGGCGTCACCTCCACGACCCAGCGCAGCCAGTCCGGGTAGGCCGTGACCGGGAAGAAGGTCGCGCTGAACAGGAACATCGGCATCATCGCGAGGGTGACCTTCTCGAAGTCCTGCCAGGAGGTCATGTAGGTCGTCAGGGCCATGCCCACGGCCCCGAAGGCCGACCCGATCAGCAGCGCCGCCGGCACGACCAGGATCGCCCACCAAGAGTGCACGAGGTCCATCGCGAGCATGATCACCAGGAACGCCGCGACGTAGATGCCGCTGCGCAGCTGGTTCCAGAGGATCTCGCCGACCGCGATGTCGACCGTGCGCAGCGGGGTGGCCAGCATCTGGTCGTAGAGCTTGTTGTACTTCAGCTTGAAGAAGAAGTTGAAGGTCGCGTCCAGCAGCGACCCGTTCATCGCCGAGGCCGCGATCATCCCGGGCGCGACGAAGTCTCGATACTCGATCGGCTCGCCGGCATAGGTGAACCCGGTGACGATCGCACCGACGCCGATGCCGATCGAGAACAGGTAGAAGACCGGCTCCAGGAAGCCGGTGACGAACACCAGCCAGGCCCGCCGGTAGACGAGGATGTTGCGCCACAGCAGCAGCCGGGCGGCCTCGCCGCCCCGCAGCGGACGGGCGACGGCGGTGCTCACCGCAGCGTTGAGGATCGCCATCTCAGGAGACCAGCCTCTCGCCTAGCCTGCGGATCGCGAGCCACCAGCACACCACCGCCAGGATGCCGAGATAGGCGACGTGGATCGCGACCATGCTCCAGTCGAGCTCACCGACCGTGAGCATCCGGGTCAGGTCGACGCCGTGCCACAGCGGTGAGGCCATCGCGATCTTCTCGAGCACGGGACCCAGGTTGCCGATCGGGAAGAACGTGCCGCTGAACAGCGTCAGCGGGATCATCCCCAGCCGGAAGATCAGCGCGAAGGACTCCTCGCCCTTGATCGAGAGCGAGAACAGCATCACGGGGGTGGCGAAGGCCAGCGCCACCAGCCCCTGCACCAGCCAGGCCGCCAGCACGCCCGACACCGTCTCGAACACCCCGAAGGCAGCCAGGACCAGCAGGAACACCCCGCAGGCGAACAGCGCCCGCAGCACCACCCAGCCGAGCTGGGCCAGGACGATGTGGGACGGCGCCAGCGGCGAGGCGATCATCGAGTAGTAGATCCGCTGCCACTTGAGCATGCCCATCACCGGATAGGTGAGGTCGGCGAAGGCGATCGTCATCGCGTGGGCGGCCACCATGCCGGGAGCCACGAACGCCAGGTAGGTCGACGCGCCCTCGAGCGTGGCCGGGTCGGCGTCGACGAACCCGCCCAGCAGCACGCCCAGCGCCAGCACGTAGAAGAAAGGGGTCACGAAGGTGGTGATCACCCCGCCCTTCCAGGTGCGCGCCAGGACCGTGAGCCAGTAGTCGCCCATCCGCAGCGCACCGGCGACCAGCCCCGAGGGCGCGGTCGGCGCGGTGGCCGGGCCCGTGTCGGCGTAGTCGGTCATCAGTCCACCAGCGTCCGGCCGGTCAGGTGCAGGAAGACGTCCTCGAGCGAGGAGCGCCGCACCAGCGTCGCCACCGGGGCCAGGTCGCGGCTGTGGACGGCCTCGATGACCGCCTCGCCGTCGTCGCTGTAGAGCAGCAGCCGGTCGGGCAGCACCTCGACCCGCTCGGCCAGGTCCTCGACCTTGGCGGCCAGCGCCTCGTGCTCGCCGACGCCGAAGCGCAGCTCGGCGACCTCGCGGGTGGAGTGCTCCTGGATCAGCCCCAGCGGCGTGCCGTGGGCCACGATCCGGCCCTGGTCCATCACCACGAGCTCATCGCACAGCTGCTCGGCCTCGTCCATGTAGTGGGTGGTCAGCAGCAGGGTCACGCCCGCCTGCTTGAGCCGGAAGAGCCGGTCCCAGATGACGTGGCGCGCCTGCGGGTCCAGGCCGGTGGTCGGCTCGTCGAGCACCAGGATCTCGGGCCGGTTGATCAGGCTCCGGGCGATGGTCAGCCGCCGCTTCATCCCGCCGGAGAGGTCGTCGACCTTCGCCTTGGCCTTCTCGGTGAGCTGGACGAAGTCGAGCAGCTCCTCGATCCGGCCCTTGACCTCGGCTCGCGGCAGGCCGAAGTAGCGGCCGTAGACGTAGAGGTTGTCGTAGACGTTGAGCTCGACGTCGAGGGTGTCCTCCTGCGGGCACACCCCGAGCCGTGCCTTGATCTTCGGCCCCTCCCTGGCCGGGTCCATCCCGAAGACCCGCAGCTCTCCCCCGGTCGGCGGCGAGACGCAGCAGATCATCCGCATCGTCGAGGACTTGCCGGCACCGTTGGGACCCAGGAAGCCGAAGGCCACCCCGGGCCGCACCGAGACGTCGATGCCGCGCACCGCCTCGAAGTCGCCGAACGACTTGCGCAGGCCACGCGCCGAGATCATCAGGTCTTCACCCACGTCGGCAAAGACTAGATGCGCGCACCGACAGTTTCGAGCGAGTTCCGGCCGGCGCCTACCCGCCCTGCTGCTTCCGGCGCCGGTTGTAGTCGCGCATCCGCTGCGGTACGCCGACCACGGCCGCGTCGTAGGACGGAACCTTGTGCTTGTTGGCGAACTTGTGCGCCCACTGCGCCGACGGCACCCGCCGCCGGGTCCACTCGCCGTCGTGGGCGACCAGCAGCAGGGTCACCTCGCTGACGACCGTGCGCGGCTCGACGAACCCCTCGACACCTCGCCGGGTCTCGATGAACTGCTCGAGATGCTTCTGGTCGGTGGAGTTCGAGGCGCGTACCCGGGTGGATCCGGTGTAGCTCTCGCCGGTGGGACGGCTCATCCGCGTCCCGCGGCGCCGAAATCGATCGAACAGGCTCACGCTTTTATTGTGCCTCCCGGTGCCCAACGCGCGCCTCGATAAACCTGTTGGGCAGCCACTCCGGGCTCGCCTATCTTGGAGCCTTTGACCCCACGCCCGATCGATCACCCGGCCGCCACGGAGAAGCGATGAACCAGCCATGCCCATAGACGGGACACTCGACGAGAAAACCAACCACGACGACCTCGGCGAGCTCGACGCGGAACGAGCCCATCTGGACGCCTCCCGTCAGGACCTGGCCCGGATGCGCCGGAGGGTCGAGTCGCTGGACTCCTCCGACGCCGGCAACTGGGTCAGCGCCGAGATCCTCGACGCGACGCTCGCGCACCGCCTCGAGCAGCTCGCGGACGACCCGGAGGTGCCGCTCTTCTTCGGCCGGATCGACCGGACCGCCGCCGCGGGAGCCGAGTCGTTCCACGTCGGCCGCCGCCACATCACCGACAGCGCCGGCGACCCGATGGTGGTCGACTGGCGCGCCCCGGTCAGCGTCCCGTTCTACCGGGCCTCACGGACCGAGCCGATGGGGCTGGCGCGCAGGCGCCGCTACGGGTTCTCCCACGGCGAGCTGACCGCCTTCGAGGACGAGTCGCTGACCGACGCCGGGCCCGCACAGGAGCACTCGGCGATCCTCGAGGCCGAGATCGAGCGGCCCCGTGTGGGGCCGATGCGCGACATCGTCGCCACCATCCAGCCCGAGCAGGACGTCCTGGTCCGGGCCGACCTGTCGCAGACGATCGTCGTCCAGGGTGCGCCGGGCACCGGGAAGACGGCCGTGGGGCTGCACCGGGCGGCGTACCTCCTCTACGCGCACCGCGACCAGCTCACCCGGCGCGGGGTCCTGATCGTCGGCCCCAACGCCTCGTTCCTGCGCTACATCCGCGACGTGCTCCCCGCGCTCGGCGAGATCGAGGCCAAGCAGGCGACGATCGCCGAGCTGGTCGCCGAGAACGGGCAGAGCCACGGCACCGTCCGGGCGGAGGACACCGCTCCGGTGGCGACGCTGAAGGGTGACGTACGCATGGCCGAGGTGCTCCGCCGGGCGGTCTGGTCCCACATCGGCGAGCCCGAGGAGGCGCTGGTGGTCCCGCGCGGTTCGCGACGCTGGCGGGTGCCGGCCTCGGAGGCGCGCGAGGCCGTGGAGGGGCTGCGCGCCAACGATCTCCGGTACGCAGCCGGCCGGGCTCTGCTCCCGCGGGCCCTGGCCCACCGGGTGCTGGTGCAGATGGAGCGGTCCGGCGACTCCCCCGACGACCGGGTGCACGACGCGGTGGCGCGGACGAAGCCGGTCAAGGACTACGCGGCCGCGCTGTGGCCGGACCTCAAGCCGGCCCGGGTGCTGTTCCGGCTGCTCACCGACGCGGAATGGCTGGCGGAGATCGCCGACGGGGTGCTCTCGGAGGAAGAGCAGGCGCTGCTGCGGTGGGAGAAGCCGCCCCGCTCGGCCGGCGCAGCCCGCTGGTCGCTGGCCGACCTGGTGCTCCTCGACGAGATCGCCGACCTGCTCGACCGTACGCCGTCCGTCGCCCACATCGTCGCCGACGAGGCCCAGGATTTCTCCGCGATGATGCTGCGCGCCCTCGGCCGCCGCTCGACGACGGGTTCGCTCACGATCCTGGGCGACCTCGCCCAGGCGACCACGCCGTGGGCCTCGTCGTCCTGGGCCGATGCCCTGGCCCATCTCGGCAAGCCCGAGGGCCATGTCGAGCAGCTCACCCGCGGGTTCCGGGTGCCGGCCGACGTGATCGCCTACGCCGCCCGCCTCCTCCCCCACATCGCTCCCGACCTGGAGCCGCCGGTCGCGGTGCGCCGCACCCGCGGCGACCTCACCTTCACCTCCGCGACCGTCGTGGAGGCGCTGGCGGACGTGCTCGACCGGGCCGGGTCGGTGGGACTGATCGTGCCCGACGCCGCGCTGGCGGCGGTGCGCGCCGAGCTGACCGAGGCCGGGCTCGCCTTCGCCGAGATCGCCCTCGGTGAGGTCAGCGCGGCCGACGCGGAGACCGAGTTCGACGCCCATCTCGACCTGGTCCCCGCCTCGCTGGCGAAGGGTCTCGAGTTCGACCACGTCGTCGTCTCCGACCCGACGGCGATCGTGGCCGGCGAGCCCGACCGCGAGACCGGCCTGCGCCGCCTCTACGTCTGCCTCACCCGCGCGGTCACGTCCCTGGTGGTGCGCACCGAGCTCACCCAGGGCGGCCTTCCCGAAGAACTGGGTGGCATCCCGGAGAGTGTTGGTGCGAAGGTGGACGCATGATCGACACCCGCCCTGACCCGCTGGTGAAGGCCGAGTGGCCGCTGCGTACCGAACGGCTCGTGATCCGGCGGATGACGCCCGCCGACATCGAGCCGACCTGGGCCTTCCGCGGCCTCCCCGAGGTCTCCGAGTGGGTGACGAGTGCGTTCGCGGACATCGACGCCTACCGTCGGATCTTCGAGCGACCCGACGTCCTCGGGCCCGCCCTGGTGATCGAGCGCGACGGCGTCATCGTCGGCGACCTCATGCTGCGGGTCACCGACCCGTGGTCGCAGACCGAGGTGCGCAACCAGGCCGACGGCACCCAGGCCGAGCTCGGCTGGACGATCGACCCCGCCCACCAGGGCAACGGCTACGCGACCGAGGCCGTACGTGCGGTGATGGACGTCTGCTTCGGCGCTCTCGGGCTGCGTCGCGTCATCGCCGAGTGCTTCGCCGACAACGTGGCCTCCTGGCGGCTCATGGAGCGCCTCGGGATGCGCCGCGAGTCGCACACCGTCAAGGACTCCCTGCACCGCACCCGGGGTTGGCTCGACGGCCTCTCCTACGCGATCCTGGCCGAGGAGTGGGCCGCTAGAGGCTGAGGGCCGCCTCGACCGCGGCCTCGCAGTGCAGCCGGGTCGTCGGGAACAGCGGCACACCTGCGTACGTCTCCATCGGCAGCAGCAGCTCGATCTCGGTGCAGCCGAGGATGACGCCCTCGCAGCCCGCGGCGACCAGCCGGTCCACGACCTCGAGGTACGCCTGACGCGAGCTGTCCAGGAACGTCCCCAGGCACAGCTCCTCGTAGATGATCCGGTGCACGGTCTCCTGGTCCGGCTCGGTGGGGACGATGACGTCGAGGCCGTGGCCACGCAGCCGGTCGGCGTAGAACGGCTGCGACATCGTGAACCCGGTGCCGAGCAGTCCCACGCGCCCGACCCCGGCCGCGCGCACCGCCGCCGCGGTCGTGTCACCCAGGTGCAGGAAACGATCCCCGTACGTCTCCTCCAGCGCCCCGGCCACCTTGTGCATCGTGTTGGTGGCCAGCACGATCACCTCCGCCCCGGCCCCGCTCAACGTGGCAGCCTCCTCGGCCAGCCGGGCCCCGGCCCGCTCCCACTCGCCGGAGACCTGCATCTCCTCGATCTCCGCGAAGTCCACCGAGCGTACGAGCAGGTCGGCCGAGTGCAGCCCACCGAGCCGCTTCGCGGTGATCTCGTTGAGGAGGCGGTAGTACTCCGCCGTCGACTCCCAGCTCATCCCGCCCAGCACACCGATCCGTCGCATGCCCTCAGTCTGCCCGGGCGGCCAACACGCCGGGCCACTCGTGCCGACCCCGGCGTACGGTCGACACCATGGGAATCCCACTCGCAGACCGCCAAGAGCTCCTGACCCAGCCCCTCATCGCAGCCCTCTCGGTGAGCCGAGAGAACGGTCAGGGTCCCCTGACGGTGCCGATCTGGTACGACTACACCCCCGGCGGCGAGGTGTGGTTCGTAACCGGGAAGGACTCGCTGAAGACCCGGCTGATCAAGGCCGCGGGACGCTGCACGCTGATGGTGGAGCGCCTGGACCCGACGGTGCGCTACGTGTCGGTCGAGGGTCCGGTGCGGATCGCCGATGCCGCCGAGGGCGAGTCGGAGGCGATGGCGCGACGGTATCTGCCGCCGGAGGCGGTCGGGCCCTACCTGGCGGAGGCGGCGAACTTCCCGCCCGAGGTGACCGTGCGGCTCTCGCCGGAGAACTGGCTCTCGGCCGACCTCGGCGCCTTCTGAGACTCCGCCGCCACCTGAGGGTCGGCCAGCTGCCGGCGAACGGCCCGCGCGGCAGCCCGCCCGGCGCGGCTGGCACCGATGGTGCTCGCCGAGGGCCCGTAGCCGACGAGCTGGACACGCGGGTCGTACGCAGCGGTGACCGCGGTCTGGACGTCGGCCGACTCGCGCAGCAGCGGGATCCCACCGTGGGAGCTGCGCAGGTGGAGCGGCGCGAGGTGGGTGATCGCCGGCCGGAACCCGGTGGCCCACAAGATCGCGTCGACCGGCTCGAACGCGCCCGACTCCCACCGCAGCCCGGACGGCTCGATCCGGGAGAACATCGGCAGCCGGCGCTCGTAGACCCCGAGGCGCGCGGCCTCCTGCTCCTGCGGACGCAGCGAGAGGCCGGTGACGCTGACGACGCTGGCCGGCGGCAGGCCGGCCTCGACCCGCTCGGCGACCAGTGTCACCGCCTCGCGCCCGCGATCGGCGTCGAAGTCCGTGCGCCAGACCGGCTCGCGGCGGGTGATCCAGAGCACCGGGGTGAGCGGCGCGAGCTCGCCGAGGAACTGCACCGCCGAAGCTCCCCCGCCGACCACCGCGACGCGCTTCCCGGCGAAGTGAGCAGCACCCGGATAGTCGTGGGTGTGCACCTGCTCCCCCAGGAACGTCGAGGCGCCCGGGTAGTGCGGGACGAACGGCCGGGTCCAGGTGCCGGTCGCGTTGACGAGGGTCTTGGTGAACCAGGTCCGCCCGTCGGCCGAGTGCACCGCGAGCAGATCTCCGACGGAGGTCACCGACGTCACCGAGACGGGACGCTCCACCGGTAGGTCGTGCAGGGACTCGTAGAGCCCGAACCAGCTCGGCACCGCGACGTTGGCCCGCTCGCCGGAATCGCCCGGCGCCCGCCCGTCCGGCAGGTCGGCCACGCCGTGCACGTCGTGCATGGTCAGCGAGTCCCAGCGGTGCTGCCAGGCGCCGCCGGGGCGCCGCTCGGCGTCGAGCACCACGTGGCGTACGCCCAGCCGGCTGAGGTGGTAGGACGCCGACAACCCGGCCTGGCCGGCACCGATCACCACTGACTCGTAGCTCTCCACAGACACCTCAACAACGCACCGAATAAATTCCATACCCACGGAATGCTGCGGGAACACGTTCTACTTGACTACCCTCGACTGAGACTCGGATCGGGAGGTCGGACACGATGGATCAGACACCATGACAGCCGCCGAGACGATCCGCGAGGTCCCACGACTCGCCCCCGGCGACCGCGGACTCCCCTGGGTGGGCCGGCTGCTGGACTACTCCCGCGACCCGGTCGGCTTCTACCGGCACCAGTGGGAGACGTACGGGCCGGTCTCGCCGTTCTTCCGGGCCGGTGAGACCGGCGTGGTCGTGCTCGGCCCGGACGCCTGCGAGGCGGTGCTGCGCAACAAGGACAAGGCGTACGCCAACGGGCCGGCCTGGGGGCAGATCGTCGGCCCCTTCTTCGACCGGGGCCTGATGCTGCTCGACTTCGAGGAGCACCACGTCCATCGCCGGATCATGCAGGAGGCCTTCACCCGGGATCGGCTCGCGACGTACACGACCGCGATGCACCCGGCGATCGCGCAGGGCATCCGCGGCTGGGCCAACGCCCCGGCGTTCCAGTCCTATCCGCGGCTCAAGCAGCTCACCCTCGACATCGCCGCGGACATCTTCATGGGCGGCGCGGCCGAGACCAGCCGCGCCGAGATGGACCGGGTCAACCGGGCGTTCATCGCCTGCGTGCAGGCGGCTGCGGGCGTCGTACGTGCCGATGTGCCGTTCACTCGCTGGGGCCGGGCGTTCCGCGGGCGGAAGGTGCTGGAGGGCTTCCTGCGCCACTACCTCCCGGCCAAGCGAGCGCAGCAGACCGACGACATCTTCTCGGTCCTGTGCCACATCGAGACCGACGACGGCGAGCGGTTCAGCGACGAGGACGTCGTCAACCACATGATCTTCCTGATGATGGCCGCCCACGACACCTCGACCATCACCACCTCGACGATGCTGCAGTACCTGGGCCAGCATCCGCAGTGGCAGCAGCGCTGCCGCGAGGAGTCCCTCGCCCTCGGCCCTGCCCCCACGATGGCCGAGATCGAGAGCCTCACCAGCCTGGACCTGGTGATGAAGGAGGCGCTGCGGCTGCGGGCCCCGGTGCCGGCGCTGATCCGGCGTACGGTCAAGGAGACCCGGCTCCTCGGCGTCCGCATCCCCGCCGACACCGCGGTGATGGTCGGGGTCCAGTTCAGCCACATGATGGAGGACTACTGGACCAACCCGACCGTCTTCGACCCCGAGCGGTTCGCGCCGCACCGGCGCGAGGACAAGAGCCACCGGATGGCATGGGAGCCGTTCGGCGGCGGCGTGCACAAGTGCATCGGCCTCTACTTCGCCGGCCTCGAGGTCAAGTCGATCCTGCACCGGCTCCTGCGCGACTACCGGTGGAGCGTCTCCCCCGGCTACCGCGCACCCCTCGACAACAGCTCGCTGCCGTTCCCGAAGGACGGCAACCCCATCCACCTGACCCGGATCTGAGGAGACCGATGACGACGAAGACAACGGAGGCCGCGAGCGTACGTCCCGGCTGGATCGACGAGTCACGGCTCGCCTCCTGGACCCGGTGGGTGTCGGCTCCGGTCTCGGGCGGCGAGGGCACACTGACCGCGATCGCACCGTACGACGCCCTGCCGACCGCCCCGGTGCCGTCGGTGACGGCCGCGGACGTCGCCGAGGCGGCGGCCGCCGCCCGGGCGGCCCAGCCCGACTGGGCCACGCTCGATCTCCGGGACCGTGCCGAGGTCATGCTGCGGTTCCACGACCTGCTGGTCGAGCGCCAGGACGAGGTGCTCGACCTGATCCAGTGGGAGATGGGCAAGGCCCGCTTCCACGCCTGGCAGGAGGTCCTGCAGGTCGGCAACATCGCCCGCCACTACGCCAGGCGTGCCCCCGCCTACCTCGCCGACAAGCGCGTCCGCGGCGCCATCCCCGGCGTCACCTCGGTGAAGGAGGTGCGGGTGGCGAAGCAGGTCGTCGGGATCATCTCGCCGTGGAACTACCCGCTCTATCTCGGGGTGGGCGACGCGATCCCGGCCCTGCTCGCCGGGTCTGCCGTGATCAGCAAGGCCGACCCGCAGGCGCCCTTGACGCTGCTGTGGGCGCGGGCGCTGATGGCCGAGGCGGGGCTGCCCGAGCACGTCTGGCAGGTCGTCACCGGACCGGGCGCCGCCACCGGCGAGGCGGTCATCGACAACGTCGACTACATCGCCTTCACGGGCTCGACGGCCACCGGGCGGATCGTGGCCCAGCGCGCGGCCGGCCGGCTGATCGGCGCCTCTCTCGAGCTCGGCGGGAAGAACCCGCTCATCGTCCGCCGCGACGCCGACCTCGCCCAGGCCGCCCGCGGCACGGTGATGGCCGCCTTCGCCAACACCGGCCAGATGTGCGTCCACATCGAGCGGGTGGTCGTGCACACGGACGTCTACGACACGTTCCGCCAGGCGCTGGTCGCCGAGACGGAGGGCCAGGTGGTCGGGCAGACCTTCGACTACTCGGCCGACGTCGGCTCGCTGGCCTCGCAGGCCCAGCTCGACAAGGTCACCGCCCACGTCGCCGACGCGGTCGCCAAGGGCGCGACGGTGCTCGCCGGCGGTGAGCCGCTCGCCGAGGTGGGCCCGTTCGCCTTCGCCCCGACGGTCCTGGAGGGGGTCACGTCCGAGATGGATCTCTGCCTGGGCGAGACCTTCGGCCCGGTGGTGGCGCTCTACCGCGCCGACAGCGACGAGGAGGCGGTCCGGATCGCCAACCAGGGCGAGGCCGGGCTCTCCGCGAGCGTGTTCAGCAAGAACGTACGCGAGGCCGACATGATCGCCCGCCGGATCCGTGCGGGTGCGGTCAACATCAACGACGGCGCGGCCCTGGCGGCCGGCAGCATCGAGGCCGGGATGGGCGGCATGGGCTCGAGCGGGCTCGGTCGCCGCCACGGCGCGGACGGGATCCGGAAGTTCACCGACGCCCAGACCCTCGCCGTCTCGCGGATGGGCCCGATCGGGCCGTTCAAGGGGCAGACGGTCGAGAAGTTCGTGCAGCTCGGCAACGGACAGCTCAAGGCCCTGAGGAAGCTGGGGGCACGATGAGCGGGCCGACCGCGCCGGGGAAGCACAACCTGGCGGTGCTCGCCGAGGAGTCCTACGCCCGCCACGGCGACCATCCGATGGTCTTCTTCGAGGGCACCTGGCACTCGTCCAGAGAGATCGCCGAGCGGTCCGCCCGGGTCGCCGGCGGCCTGCGGGAGCTCGGGATCGAGCCCGGCGACCGGGTCGTCGTGCTCACCATGAACACCCCGGAGGTCTTCGTCAGCTACCGCGCCCTGTGGCGCGCCGGCGCGGTGGTAACGCCGGTGATCTTCCTGCAGACGCCGCCCGAGCTGCGCCACATCCTGGAGGACTCCGGCGCCAGGGCCGCCATCGTCACGCCCGAGCTGCTGCCGCTGATCCAGGCGGCCTCCGAGGGCCTCGAGCTCACCGTCATCGTCGCCGGAGGCGTCGAGGAGGGGGCGGGGGTGGTGGCGTACGAGAGTCTGGAGAGCGCCGACCCGATCGACATCGCGCCTCGTGGCGACGACGATCTCGCGGCGCTGCTCTACACCGGCGGCACGACCGGCCGGGCCAAGGGCGTGATGCTCAGCCACCGCGGCTTGTGGGAGTCCGGGCACGCGCTCCACCGGGTCGGGGAGAGCCAGGGCACGACCCGGTGGCTGCTGCCGCTGCCGCTCTCCCATGCGTACGGCCTGATCGTGGTCATCAGCGGCATGCACTCCTCTCGCCCGCAGAGCTCGGTGCTGCAGCGGTGGTTCGATGCCAAGGGGTGGCTCGAGCTCGCCCAGGAGCACCGGGTGGAGTCGAGCACGGTGGTGCCGTCGATGCTGCAGATGCTGCTCGACCAGCCGTATCAGGACTACGACCTGAGCGCGCTGCGCTCCTTCGGCAGCGGCGGAGCGCCGTTGCTGCCGGCGCTGCGCGAGAAGGCCGAGGAGGCCTTCGGCGTGACCATCCTGGAGGGCTACGGCTGCACCGAGTCGAGCGCGGTGATCGCCGCCTCGACGCTGGAGGAGTCGCGGCCCGGCAGCGTCGGCAAGCCGCTCTCGCACGCCGAGGTGATCATCGCCGGGCCGTCCGGTGAACCGGTCGCGACCGGCGAGGAGGGCGAGATCTGGGTGCGCGGCCCCGGGGTGATGCGGGGCTACTGGAACGATCCCGAGCAGACCGCGGCCACCGTCGTCGACGGCTGGCTGCACACCGGCGACATCGGCCACTTCGACGCCGACGGCTACCTCTACGTCGACGACCGGATCAAGGACCTGATCATCCGCGGCGGGTTCAACGTCTTCCCGCGCGACGTCGAGGACGCCCTCCTCGCCCACGAGGCGGTCACCGCCGCCGCGGTCGTCGGCCGCCCCGACGCCCAGCGGGGCGAGGAGGTGGTCGCCGTCGTCGCGCTGCATCCCGGCGCGCGCACCACGCCGGAGGAGCTGATCGCGTTCGCGAAGACACGGCTCGCCGCCCACAAGTACCCCCGCGAGGTCAGGATCCTCGACGCCGTGCCCGTCACCAGCGTCGGCAAGACCGACAGGAAAGCCGTACGCAGCATGGTCCGCACCAGCGAAGGAGAGTCATGACACGCCAGATCGAGGGATCCGCCGTCATCGTCACCGGAGGCGCCCGTGGCATCGGCCGCGCCACCGTCGAGCGGCTCGCGCGCGCCGGGGCGAAAGTCGCCGTGGGCGACCTGGACCCCGACCTGCTCGCCGACGTGGTCGGCGAGTTCGGGCCGCGCGTGATGGCCGCGCGTCTCGACGTCACCGACCCCGCGTCCTGGCGCAGCTTCCTCGACACGGTCGCGGAGCTGGGGCCCTGGGACGTGCTGGTCAACAACGCCGGGATCATGCCGCTCGGGTCGGTCCTCAAGGAGGAGGACGCGCTCACCCGGGCGATCTTCGACGTCAACGTGCACGGCCCGATCAACGGGATCAAGGCCGTCGCTCCGGCCATGGTCGACCGCGGCCAGGGCCACATCGTCAACGTCGCCTCGGCCGTCGGCCGGGTGCCGGTGCCGGACGCGGCGACCTACTCGGCCTCGAAGTTCGCCGTGGTCGGCTTCTCCGAGGCGCTGCGTCTCGAGCTGGCACCCGCGGGGGTCGACGTGTCCCTCATCCTGCCGACGGTGGTGCAGACCGAGCTGGCCGACGGGGTGCCGCCGGCGAAGGGGATGAAGCCGGTCACCGCCGAGGACGTCGCGGAGGCGATCGAGTCGGTCATCCGCGAGCCGCGGCCCGAGGTCTGGGTGCCCAACTGGACCCAGACGCTGACCAAGATCACCCAGGCGATGCCGCGCCGGTTCCAGGACTTCGTGGACCGGACCACCAACGCCTCGCAGCTGCTCGCCGGCGTCGACCCGGCGGCGCGGGCGGCCTACGAGGAGCGGGTGCGACGCAACGTCCGGTAGGGGTGGATTGGCCCAGGAGACGAGCGGTCGATTGGCCGGGCGCGGAGGGCTCCGAGCTCACTAGCGTCGGAGGCGTGAACAACGACGGACTCTCCGTGCCCCAGGGCGCGGCTCTCACCCTCGGTGCGGTGCTCGGCACCGGTGTCATCTCCCTGCCCGCCCTCGCGGCGAGCGAGGCCGGACCGGCCTCGCTCGTGGCCTGGCTGGCCCTGATCGTGCTCTCGGTGCCGCTGGCGACGACCTTCGCCGCGCTGGGGGCGCGGCATCCGGACGGCGGCGGGGTGGCGACGTACGCCCGGCTGGCCTTCAACCAGCACGTGGCGACGATGGTGGGCTGGACGTTCTACCTGACGATCGGCATCGGGGCCCCGGTCGCGGCCGGGTTCGGTGGGGCGTACGTCGCCGACGCCTTCGGCGGCGGCCAGAGCATGTCGCTGGCCGCGACGGCGGCGATCATCGTGCTGGTCACGGTCATGAACTGGTTCGGGATCAAGGTGTCCGGCGGCGTGCAGCTGGCGATCGCCGGGGCGATCGCGGTGCTGCTCGCGGTGGCGGTCCTGGTGGCGCTGCCGCACGCGGAGCTCGGGCGGCTGGCGCCGTTCGCGCCGCACGGGTGGGGCTCGGTCGGCACCGCGGCGGCGATGCTGGTGTGGGCGTTCGCAGGCTGGGAGATCCTCTCCTCGCTCTCGGCGGAGTACCGCGACCCGGCGCGCGACATCCGCCGGGCGACGTACCTGGCGCTCGGGGTGGTGACGGTGCTCTACCTCGGCATCGCGTTCGTGACCGTCGCGGCGATCGGGTCCTCGTCGAGCTCGGCACCGCTGTCGGACCTGCTCGTGCTCGGCTTCGGGGAGGGCGCCCGGCCGGTGACCGCGGTCGTCGCGGTCCTGTTGACCATCGGCGCGATCAACGCCTACTTCGCCGGAGGCTCGCGCCTCGGGGCCTCGTTGGCGCGCGAGGGTTCGCTGCCCCGGTTCCTCGCCGACCCAGCCGTGGTCATCCCCCGCCGCTCGCTGCTCGCGATCTGTGCGGTCGCGCTCGGTTCCCTCGCCGCGATCTGGCTCGCCCGGGTCTCCACGGACATAGGCCTGCTGATGGCCTCGGGGACCTTCTCGCTGCTCTACGTCGTGGGGGCCGCCGCCGCGCTGCGGCTGCTGCCGCGCGGCACGCGGTCGTGGTGGGCCGCGGTCTGCTCGCTGGTCGCGGCGCTGGTGCTGCTGGCGCTCACCGGGGCCCACCTGCTCGGTCCGCTGCTCTGCGCGGGCGCCGGCCTGGCCTGGTCGCTGGTGCGCTCACGCCCAGCCCGCCAGCGTGGCCAGCAGCTCGAGCCCGCGTGGGAGGCTGTCGGTCCGAACGGCTCCGTAGCCCAGGAAGAGCCCGTCGGGGCCGGGCAGCAGGCGGTGGGCGGCGATCGTGTCCAGGGCAAGCCCCTCGGCGGCGGCACGTTCGGCCAGGTCGGCGGGGAGATCTGCCTGAGCGGAGAGGTGTAGGCCGGCGGCCGAGGGGAACACCTCGACCGGCCAGGTGTCGAGATGCTGCAAGAGGATCGAGCGGCGCTCGGCGTACGCCTTGGACGCCTTGCGTACGTGACGGGCGAGCAGGCCCTCCTCCAGGAAGCGGGCCAGGGCGGCCTGGGGCTGGACGGGGCCGAAGCCGTCGCCGAGCTGCTTGGCGGCCAGGAGGCTGTCGACGAGGGAGCCCGGGGCGACCAGGTAGCCGGTGCGCAGACTGGGCAGCAGCGACTTGGAGAAGGTGCCGACGTAGATCACCCGGCCCTGGTCGTCGAGGGCGTGCAGCGGCTCCAGGGGCCGCTCGGTGAACCGGAACTCGCTGTCGTAGTCGTCCTCGACGATGCCGGCGCCGTGGGTGTTGGCGAAGTCGAGGAGCGCTCGGCGGCGTGGGAGGGAGAGGCGTACGCCGAGCGGGAACTGATGGCTCGGGGTCGTATAGACCAGCCGTGCCTGCTCCGGGAGCTGCTCGACGACCAGCCCCTCCTCGTCCACCGGGACCGGCACCACGCGGGCGCCGTGGGAGGCGAACAGGTCGCGCGCGGAGGGGTAGCCCGGGTCCTCGACGGCGACGATGTCGCCCGGCTCGAGCAGGACGCGGGCGATGAGGTCGAGCGCCTGCTGGGTGCCGCTGGTGACCACGATCTGCCCCGGGTCGGCCCGCACCCCGCGGTGGTAGGCCACCGTGTGCGCCAGCGCCTCGCGCAGCCTCGGCAGCCCGGCCGGCGAGGCGTAGGTGCCCGGGTTGTGGCCGCGCAGCCGCGACTCCGCCGCCAGGATCCGCCGCCAGGTGTCGAACGGGAAGAGCTCGGCGTCCGGGATCCCCACCCGCAGGTCGTACGCCGGGACCACCGCCTCCGCGCTCGTCGGCCGCGGCGCCCACCGCCAGCCCGGGCGCGGCATCAGGGATCCCGGGGCGCTGGCTCTGCGAGTCCCGGCGGCGGCCGCGACGTACGTCCCCGCGCCCACGCGCGACTCCAGGAACCCCTCGGCGACAAGGCGCTCGTAGACCGTGGCGACCGTGTTGCGGGAGATGCCGAGGTCCTTGGCCAGCGCCCGGCTCGGCGGGAGCCGGTCCCCCGCCTTCAGCCTGCCGTCGCCGAGCGCGTCGCGCAGCGCCTGGTAGAGCGATGCGGACCTCACCGACCGGTCCGTCAGATCGAGCGCAAGATCCACAGCGGGATTGGACCACACCTGGGCGCCGGGCGCGCCATGGTTTTCGGACCCCGGGCGCAGCTCAGGGACGGGTGGGCAGTCCGAGGCGGGTGATGATCTCCTCGGCGGTCTCGGCCGCGGAGAGGCGCGTGTTGTCGACCACGGTGTGCGGGAGGTCCAACGGGAAGGACACCTCCGGGCCGGTGGAGAGCTCGTGGCGCTCGTTCCAGTCCACCACGTTGGCTCTGGCCCACTCGGTGTCGCGCTTGGACGGCTTCGCGGCCAGCCGCTCCGGGGTCCCCTCCCGGCCCAGGCGGGTCGGCAGATCGGCGTACAGCTCGACGAAGTCGATCCTTCCACCCGCCGCGGCCACCGGGGCGACCAGCGTCTCGACCGCCCGGGTGTCCTCGGGCAGGTCGAGCGCCCAGACGAAGGTGAAGATCAGGCCCGGGAGCTCGGAGGCCACCGCCTCCTCGATCACCCGTCGCCGAAACTCCGACTTGAGCACCCCGAATGACGGCATCTCCCAGTCGAAGACCTCCAGCAAGGGCTCGATCGTGGCGTGGTTGTGGAAGAGCCGGTACGGCGTACGTGCCGCGATCTCCCTGCCCACGCTCATCTTGCCGACCGCCGGCGGGCCGAAGAGGTTGATGAGGTGCATGAGGTCAGTGTGGCCGCTGAGTGTCGGTGGTCGCGACTAGGTTTGTCCTCATGAGCGACACGTCATCGGCGTTGGCGCGGTTCAGCGACCCGACCCGCACGTGGTTCGCGGCTGCCTTCGCGGCGCCGACCGCGGCGCAGGCCGGCGCCTGGGAGGCGATCGGGGCGGGACGCAACGCGCTGGTGGTGGCGCCCACCGGGTCGGGCAAGACGCTGAGCGCCTTCCTGTGGTCGATCGACAAGCTGCTGACCGAGCCGGTGCCGGAGAAGAAGGAGCGCTGCCGGGTCCTCTACATCTCGCCGCTCAAGGCGCTCGGCGTGGATGTCGAGCGCAACCTGCGCAGCCCGCTGGTCGGGATCCGGCAGACCGCCGAGCGGCTGGGCGTCGAGGCGCCCGAGGTGCGCGTCGGGGTGCGCTCCGGCGACACGACCGCGGCCGACCGGCGGCGCCTGACGACCACTCCCCCGGACATCCTGATCACCACCCCCGAGTCGCTGTTCCTGATGCTGACCAGCCAGGCCCGCGAGACGCTGCGGAGCGTCGAGACGGTGATCGTCGACGAGGTCCACGCGGTCGCGGCGACCAAGCGCGGCTCCCACCTGGCGCTGACCCTGGAGCGCCTCGACGCTCTGCTGGAGAGGCCGGCGCAGCGGATCGGGCTCTCCGCGACCGTTCGGCCGCTGGAGGAGGTCGCGCGCTACCTCGGTGGCGCCCAGCCCGTCGACATCGTCGCGCCCCCGGCCGAGAAGCGGTGGGACCTCAGCGTCGTCGTGCCGGTCGAGGACATGACGGCGCCGAGCCCCTACAGCGACGACGAGGACGACGACCCGCAGCGGGCCTCCTCGATCTGGCCGCACGTCGAGGAGCACGTCGCCGACCTGGTCACCGCCCATCGCTCGACCATCGTCTTCGCCAACTCCCGCCGGATCGCGGAGCGGCTGACCGCGCGGCTCAACGAGATCGCCTCCGACCGGGTCTTCCAGACCGGACCGCCTCCTGCCCAGGTGATGGCGCAGTCGGGGCAGTCCCACGGTGCGGCCCCGGTGATCGCCAAGGCCCATCACGGCAGCGTGTCCAAGGAGCAGCGGGCGCTGATCGAGGACGACCTCAAGTCCGGACGGCTGCCCGCGGTGGTGGCCACCTCCAGTCTCGAGCTCGGCATCGACATGGGCGCGGTCGACCTCGTCGTCCAGATCGAGTCGCCGCCGAGCGTCGCCTCCGCGCTCCAGCGCGTCGGGCGAGCCGGCCACCAGGTCGGGGAGGTTTCCCGCGGGGTCTTGTTCCCGAAGCATCGCGGCGACCTCGCGCAGACCGCGGTCAGCGTGCAACGGATGCGGCAGGGTCTGATCGAGTCGATGAGCCTGCCGGCCAACCCGCTCGACGTGCTCGCCCAGCAGATCGTCGCCGCCACCGCCCTGGACACCTGGGACGTCGAGGAGCTGTTCGCGCTGGTCCGGAGGACGGCGTCGTACGCCACCCTCCCCCGCTCCGCCTACGACGCGACCCTCGACCTGCTCGCCGGGCGCTACCCGAGCGAGGAGTTCGCCGAGCTGCGACCGCGCATCGTGTGGGACCGCGTCGCCGGGACCGTGACCGGCCGTCCGGGAGCGCAGCGACTGGCCGTCACCAGCGGCGGCACCATCCCCGACCGCGGTCTCTTCGGCGTGTTCATCGCGGGCGAGGGTGCCGGGCGCCGGGTCGGCGAGCTCGACGAGGAGATGGTCTACGAGTCGCGGGTCGGTGACGTCTTCGCGCTGGGCGCGACGTCGTGGCGGATCGAGGACATCACCCACGACCGGGTGCTGGTGACCCCGGCGCCCGGGATCCCGGGACGGCTCCCGTTCTGGAAGGGCGACTCGCTGGGCCGGCCCGCCGAGCTCGGCGAGGCGGTCGGCGCCTACACCCGTGAGCTCGGCGCGCTCCCGCGGGCGAAGGCAGAGGCCCGGGCGCAGGAGGACGGCCTCGACGCCTACGCGGCCGCCAACCTGGTCACCTACCTGCACGAGCAGGCCGAGGCGACCAACGTCCTCCCCTCCGACAGCAACATCGTCGTGGAGCGGTTCCGCGACGAGCTGGGCGACTGGCGGCTGGTCGTCCACTCGCCTTACGGCCGCCCTGTCCACGCTCCGTGGGCGCTGGCGATCAACGCCCGCATCCGGGAGCGCTACGGGGTCGACGGGCAGGCGATCGACAGCGACGACGGCATCGTGATCCGGCTGCCCGACACCGACGCCGAGGCACCGACCGGCGAGATCATCGTCTTCGAGCCCGACGAGATCGAGGACCTGGTCACCACCGAGGTCGGCGGGTCGGCGCTCTTCGCCAGCCGGTTCCGCGAGTGCGCGGCTCGAGCACTGCTCCTCCCCCGCCGCGACCCCGGCCGCCGCTCACCCCTGTGGCAGCAGCGCCAGCGCTCCGCCGCGCTGCTCGAGGTCGCCTCGCAGTACCCGAGCTTCCCGATCATCCTCGAAGCCGTCCGCGAGTGCCTCCGCGACGTCTACGACCTGCCCTCTCTCGTCGGCCTCCTCCAGCGGATCGAGCGTCGCGAGATCTCCATCGTCGACGTCGCCACCCCCACCCCGTCGCCCTACGCCCAGTCGCTCCTGTTCGGCTACGTCGCCCAGTTCCTCTACGAGGGCGACTCCCCCCTCGCCGAGCGCCGCGCCGCCGCGCTCACCCTCGACCAGGGCCTTCTCGCCGAGCTCCTCGGCCGTGCCGAGCTCCGCGAGCTCCTCGACCCCGAGGTCTTGGCCGAGGTCGAGTCCGAGCTCCAGCGCCTCGCTCCCGGGCGGCAGGCCCGGGGCGCCGAAGGCATCACCGACCTGATCCGCACCATCGGTCCACTGACCCTCGAGGAGATCACCGCCCGCACGGAACACTCCGCTGGTCGAGCCGCGAGCGCCAGCGAGCGTGTCGAGACCAGCACAGTCGATTCGAGCGCCGACATGGACCGTGTTGGTCTCGACGCGGATTCGCTCGTTCCTCACGAATCCGGCTCGACCAGCGAGGGCAGTGAGGTCTCTGACGTGCTGGCGGATCTCGCCACCGCTCGGCGGGTGGTCGAGGTGCGGGTGGCCGGGGAGGCCCGGTGGGCGGTGGTCGAGGACGTGGCCAGGCTCAGGGACGGGCTGGGGGTGGCGGTCCCTCCGGGCGTACCGTCCGCGTTCACCGAGCCTGTGGAGGACCCCGTCGGCGACCTGGTCTCGCGCTACGCACGGTCGCACGGGCCGTTCACCGCGGCCGACGTGGCAGCCAGGCTGGGGCTGGGCGAGGCGGTCGTGCGACACACCCTGGCGCGGCTCTCGGCGCGCGGGCGGGTGCTCGACGGGGAGTTCCGGCCGGGCGGCAGCGGCCTCGAGTGGTGTGATGCCGAGGTGCTGCGGATGCTGCGGCGGCGCTCGCTGGCCCGGCTGCGCAAGGAGGTCGAGCCTGTCGAGCCGGCGGCGCTGGGCAGGTTCCTGCCGGCGTGGCAGAAGACGTCCGTACGCAAGGGTGCGCTGCGCGGGGTCGACGGCGTGTTGAGCGTCGTCGACCAGCTCGCCGGCTGCCCGGTCCCGGCCAGCGCGCTGGAGACCCTGATCCTGCCCGCCCGGGTGGTCGACTACGAGCCCGCCGTCCTCGACGAGCTGACCGCGGGCGGCGAGGTGCTCTGGGCCGGTCACGGCACCCTTCCCGGCACCGACGGCTGGGTCTCGCTGCACCCGGCCGACACCGCCGAGCTGACCCTGCCGCCACCGACCGAGATGCCACCGGGCCCGCTGGCCGAGCGGCTCCTCGAAGCCCTCGAGCCCGGCGGCGCCTGGTTCTTCCACCAGCTCGCCCGGACCGTGGCGGCCGGCGACGAGAAGACGCCGAGCGACGCCGACCTGAGCGCGGCGCTGTGGGAACTGGTCTGGTCGGGCCGGGTCAGCAACGACACCCTGCTGCCGCTGCGGGCGCTGACACGTTCCGGCACGCCCTCGCACCGCTCCCGGCGCCCACCGCCGCGGGCCCGCGGCGGCCGCTACACCGGCGGGGCGCGGATGCCGGCCCGAGCGAGCCTTCCGGAGACCGCCGGACGCTGGACGATCCTGCCCGAGCCGGATCCCGACCCGACCAAGCGCGCCCATGCCGCGGCCGAGCGGCTGCTGGACCGTCACGGCGTGGTCACCCGCGGTGCGGTCCAGTCCGAGCGCACGCCCGGCGGTTTCGCCGCGGTCTACAAGGTGCTCAGCGCCTTCGAGGAGTCCGGACGGGCCCGGCGGGGCTACTTCGTCGAGGGCCTGGGTGCCGCCCAGTTCGGCACCGCGGGCTCGGTCGATCGGCTGCGTACCTTCTCCCGGGTCGAGCCGAGCGACAAGCCGGTCGCCGTCGCGCTCGCCGCGACCGACCCCGCCAACCCCTACGGCGCGGCGCTCCCCTGGCCGGTCTCGGAGGAGGGTCATCGACCGGGCCGCAAGGCCGGCGCGATCGTGGTCCTGGTCGACGGCGAGCTGGCGCTGTACGTCGAGCGCGGCGGCCGCACGCTGCTGACCTGGTCCGAGGACCCCAACCTCCTCGAGCCCGCCGCCGAGGCCCTCGCCGACGCCGTCCGCCGTGGCGCGCTGGGACGCCTCACCGTCGAGAAGGCCGACGGTGCCCCGCTCCTCGGCTCCGGCGAGACGCCCCTGCGCCAGGCGCTGCAGTACGCCGGCTTCATCGCCACCCCGCGCGGCCTGCGCCTGACCTCGCAGAGCAGGTGAGGACGTGCCGGAAGGCGACGCCGTGCTCCGCACCGCCCGTTCCCTCGACAAGGGGCTGGCGGGGCAGGTGCTGACGCGTACGGACTTCCGGGTCCCGCAGCTGGCCACGGCCGACCTCTCCGGCGGCACCGTCCTCGGCACGGCGACCCGCGGCAAGCACCTGCTGACCCGGATCGACCACCGCACCGGCGAGTGGACGCTCCACACGCACCTGAAGATGGAGGGGTCCTGGCGGATCCTCGAGGCAGGCCGGCGCTGGCCCAAGCCCGGCTTCCAGGCGCGCGTCGTGCTCCGCACCGAACGCACCGAGGCGGTCGGCTTCCTGCTCGGCATCGTCGAGCTGGTCCCCCGTGACCAGGAGGAGCAGCTGGTCGCCCATCTCGGCCCGGACATCCTCGCCGACGACTGGGACCCCGACACAGCCCTACAGCGCCTCCGCGACCAGCCGGAGCGGCCGCTCTTCGAGGCGCTGCGCGACCAGACCAACCTCGCCGGGATCGGCACGATCTACGCCGCGGAGACGTGCTTCATCGCCGGGATCAACCCGCTGCGTACGGTCGCGGAGGCCGGCGACCGGCTCCCCCGGATCCTCCAGCGCACCCGTGACCTGATGCAGGCCGACTGGTCCCGCTCCCGCCAGATGTGGGTCTACGGCCGCCGGGCCTGTCGCCGCTGCGGCGGCACCGTGACCGTGGCCAAGGTCGGCCCGCCCGGCAAGGAGCGCCCGGCCTACTACTGCGCGAGGTGCCAGCCCTAGCGACCGTGCAGGAGGCGCAACCGGATCTGTGCGATCCGGACCCGGGTGTCGCGCATGTGGCGGGCGACGTGCGCACGCTCACCGGGAGCGACGGAGGTGAACTCCTCGCGAAGGATGTTCAGGGTCTCCTCCAGCCCGAAGAGCTCAGCCTCGAGCAGGTCGGGAGAAACCGGGTCGCCCTCGCCCCGCGGGCCCGGGACCGTCAGGTCCGGAAGCTCGTTCTCGACTGCCATGCGCATCGCACCATCTCCCCATGAATGCGCGGGCCCGTGGTGGGCCCACGTCAGCAAGGAGATGGGCGCGCCGGCTTTGAGACACGCCGAAGGAAAAATCTCCCCGATCGGGAACGATCAGGCGGCGGCAGCGTCGGCAGCGGCGCGAACGGGCATCCGCAGAATGGTGGCCTCTTCGAGGGCGACCGCGTCGGAGACGTCGCGGAGCACATCGGAGAGAGCCACGTCGAGAGCGCTGCAGAGCGAGGCGAGGAGCTCGGAAGAGGCTTCCTTCTGGCCACGCTCGACCTCGGAGATGTAGCCGAGGCTGACTCGCGCCTCCGCGGAGACCTCGCGCAGGGTCATCCCGCGCTCGAGCCGCTGGGCACGAAGCACCTCGCCGAGAAGTCGACGGAAGAGCACCATTGCGGTCAGCCTCCTACAGTTCACAAGTCACCGACATCTGGGTGACGTCCTGCCCCAACGCTACCTGACCCTTCGATGTTCCCGCCGAAGTAGTCCGAGTAGTTCATCAACAGCGAACAAACACGTATCACGCTGGATCTCCGCACGCGAGCCCGACAGCCCGAGTTGCGCCGTTGTTTCGCCGTGCGGACCGGAAACGCCCAGAAAGACCGTGCCCACGGGCTTTCCCTCCTGCTCCTCGGGGCCCGCCACACCCGTGGTCGCGAGCCCGTACGTCGACCCCGACCGCTCCCGCGCCCCCGCGGCCATCGCCGCCGCGCACTCCGCGGAGACCACCCCGACAGTCTCGATCACCGAGACAGGGACGCCCAGCAGGAGGTGCTTCAGCTCCGTCGCGTACGTCACGAAGCCCCCGCGGAACGTCTTCGACGCCCCGGGCGGGTCGGTGAGCATCGCGGCCAGGCGTCCGGCGGTCAGCGACTCGGCGGTCGCCAGGGTCGCGCCGGCGTCCCGCAGTGCGGCATGAAGGTCATCGACAGCTGCCATAGGGCAAACGTAGCGGCCCGGTCACCACAACGGTGACCGGGCCGCGCGAGCGGTGAGCGTCTAGCCGGCGTTGCGCGTCAGCCCGACGACGACCGGGTCGTGGTCGGAGGAGCGGTACGGCGAGTCGGTGTGCAGGTCGATGCCGGTGTAGTTGTAGCGGCTGTACTCCAGCAGCAGCGACTCCCCTGAGTTGATCGACCAGATGTCGGAGCCGGTGAAGCGGCGCTGAGCGTGCCGGTTGAGCAGCACGTGGTCGAGCGAGCCGGACAGGCCCGAGAAGGAGTAGCTGTACTCCTCGTTGCCGCTGAGCGTCTCGGAGTCGGCGAAGCCGGCCTCGTAGAGGACCTGCATCGGGTCCTCCTGGGTGTAGGAGTTGAAGTCACCGGCGAGCGCGACGTCGGTGACCCCCGTCTCGGATCGGACCGAGGAGACCCACGAGACCAGCGCGGTGGCCTGGCGGACCCGCGACTCGTTGGAGGCACCCTGGCCGTCGCCGGTGTCGGCGTCGCCCGGCCACGGGCCGGCCGAGCCCTTCGACTTGAAGTGGTTGACCACGAAGAGGAACGGCGCACCGCCGTCGGCGGGCTTGAAGATCTGACCGATCGGCTCACGCGCGTTGCCGAAGGCCTGGTCGTCGCCGCTCTGGTCGCCCAGCGCGCGGGCCTCACCGATGCGGCGTACGGCCGAGCGCTTGTAGATGATCGCGTTGGTGATCACGTCGGCGCCGGAGGCGTCGGGCAGCTCGGCCGAGGACGGGTTGGCCGTCCAGACCTTGCGACCGGCGGCCGCGTTGAGCGCGGCGACCAGCGAGTTGGTCGCCTCGTCGGGGGTCTCGCCGAGGCGCGCGGAGTTCTCGATCTCCATCAGACCGACGACGTCGGCGTCGAGCGCGTTGATCGCGGCGACGATCTTGGACTGCTGGCGGCCGAAGTCGGCCGGGTCCCAGGCGCCGCGCTGGTCGCAGCCGCCGCTGACGCTGTTGCCGTCGCCGGCGCGGTCCTTGTAGGCGGTGCAGCCGCCGTCGCCAACGTTGTCGTCGTCGGCATCGCCGAGCGTGGTGAAGTAGTTGAGCACGTTGAAGGAGGCGATCTTCACGTCGGCACGGCGGCCGATCTTGCGCTCGTCGGGGGCGTCGCTGCGTACGTCACCGAAGTCCGCCGGCCACGACGCCGGGTCGGCGGTGGCGACCTGGGTGGGCTGGAGGCGGTAGGTGGGCGCCGAGGGCGAGCCGCCCTGGGAGAGGATCACCGGGCCGCGGAAGTCGACGGAGGCGCCGACGACGACGGGCGAGGTGTTGGAGACGTAGGGGATGGTGCGGCTGGTCGGCGGGCGCAGCGTGGTCGAGGAGCCGTCGTCGAGCACGATCCCGCGCGCGGCGTTGTCAGCGGCGACGGCCGCGGCCTCGGCGGAGCCGGGACGCGCCACCTCGGTCGGCTGGATCAGCGGGCGGTCGCCCTGGGCGAGGCCGAGCTCGCCGAAGTTCTCGACGCCGTAGGTGTTGCTCACGGTGATGTCGCCCTGGGGCGCGAAGAGCATCCCCTCCAGCGACTCCTTCTGCGCGTCGGTCGCCGGCCACTGCGAGACCACCGGCTCGATGGTGCCGGTGCCGTCGGTGACGATGCCGGCGGCGGTGGGCACCGAGACCTCGGTCAGTCCGGCGTACTCGGTCACCTCACCGGTCACCGTCACCGCGTCGCCCGGCTTGACGGTGACCGCACCGGCCGAGCGGGGCTGGTAGACGAAGACCGCGTCGGAGGCGTCGTGGGACCCGAGGTCGAGCGTGCCGCCCGTGCCCGGGGTCTGGAGGTAGAACCCGAAGAACCCGCCCGAGGGGTAGGCGGCGGTGACGATGCCGCTGGTGGTGACGGTCTGGCCGGCGAGCGGGCTGGTGGTGCCGGTGCCCTGGATGTCGGCGATCGCGACGGCCTCGGCCGTGGTGGTGGCGCGCGCGGTCGGGATGGCGACCGCGCCGATGCCGGCGACGGCGGCCGTCAGGCCGACCACCGAACCGAGCACCTGACGTGCTGAGAACATGGATGACTCCCCGCGTGTGGAAGGTAGAAGGCGATGGGCGGTCTGCCCGATTCAGCACCGACCGGAACGCGACAATAACGCCGCGTACGCCTTCTTCGCGGGGATCTTCGATGAACGTCCGGTAACGGAGTTACAACTACCCGAAATTGGAGATCTACGAGGACCGGAGGGACGCGCGCTGCTTCCACACGCCCTGGAAGAACTGGAAACCGGACCACATCGTCAGCGCCACCGCGACCGCGAGACAGATCTGGAAGGCGTAGAAGAGCAGCTCCCACACCAGGGCGTCGCCGAAGGCGCCGCCGTGGGCCGATCCGTGCGGCAGCGGCAGCAGCAGCCCGCCGAGCGCGACCGCCTGGACGGTGGTCTTGATCTTGCCGAGCTGGTCGGCCGCGATCACGATCTTCTTCAGCACCGAGAGCCGCAGCAGCGTGACGCTCCACTCGCGCAGCAGCACGATGACGGTGACCCACCACCAGATGTCGCCGACGATCGAGAGACCGATGAAGGCCATCCCGGTGACCGCCTTGTCGGCGATCGGGTCGGCGATCTTGCCGAAGTCGGTGATCAGGTTGTGCTTGCGGGCCAGGTCACCGTCGATCTTGTCGGTGATCATCGCCAGCGCGAAGATCACGAACGCGATCCAGCGCAGCGTCGGGTTGTCGCCACCGTCGGCGAGCAGCGCCCACGCGAAGAACGGGACGGCGAGGATCCGCAGCGTGGTCAGCGCGTTGGGGATGTTCCAGTTGCTCGTCGTGACGACGGGCTCAGCGTTCTGGGGCTGCTGCTCGTTCACGGGCTGCACCCTAACCGTTCACCGAAGCGACCAGGTCAACGCCTTCGGAGGCGATGACGGTCGCGGTCACCAGATCACCCGGACGTACGCCGTCGACATCGCCCTCGAGCGAGGTCATCCCGTCGACCTCGGGGCCCTGGTGGGCGGCCCGGCCCCAGATCTCGCCGTCCGAGGTCTCCTCGACGAGCACGACGACCTGCTCCCCGATCCGTTCCTCGGCCCGCTGGGCGGTGAGCTCCTCGACGAGCTCGTTGACGTGCTCGACGCGGGCGCGGATCTCGTCCTCGTCCAGCTTGAGCGAGGGGTCGAAGCCGGCGGCCTCGGTGCCCTCCTCGTCGGAGTAGCCGAAGACGCCGGTGACGTCCATGCGGGCGGCGACCAGGAAGTCGGTGAGGATCTCGAGGTCCTCCTCGGTCTCGCCGGGGAAGCCGACGATGACGTTGGACCGCACCCCGGCCCCGGGCGCGTAGCCGCGGATCTGCTCGAGCAGGCCCAGGAAGCTCTCCGGGTCGCCGAACCGCTTCATCCGCCGCAGGACGGCGTTGGAGGCGTGCTGGAAGCTCAGGTCGAAGTAGGGCGTCACACCGGGTGTGGTGGCGATGACCTTGAGCAGGTCGGGCCGGGTCTCGGCGGGCTGCAGGTAGGAGACGCGTACGCGCTCGATGCCGTCGATGCCGGCCAGCTCCGGCAGCAGCGTCTCGAGCAGCCGGATGTCGCCGAGGTCCTTGCCGTAGGACGTGGAGTTCTCCGAGACCAGGAAGAGCTCCTTGACGCCCTGCTGGGCCAGCCACTGGGCCTCGTGGAGCACGTCGGAGGGGCGACGGGAGACGAACGAGCCGCGGAACTGCGGGATCGCGCAGAAGGTGCAGCGGCGGTCACAGCCCGAGGCGAGCTTCAGCGGCGCCCACGGGGCGTCGTCGAGCCGCGTACGTCCCGCGAAACCCGGCACCTGGTCGACGGCCGCCATGCCGGGGACCGAGATGGCGGAGGCGTCGCGCTCGACCGGGGAGATCGGGAGCAGCAGGCGCCGGTCCTGGGGCGTGTGCGGGTGGTGGGTCTCGCCGCTGAGGATGGAGCGGAGCTTGGCGGCGATGTCGGGGTAGTCGTCGAACCCGAGCACCGCGTCGGCCTCGGGCAGCTCGGCGGCCAGGTCCTTGCCGTAGCGCTCGGCCATGCAGCCGACCGCGACGACCGCCTGGGCCTTGCCCGTCTCCTTGAGGTCGGCGGCCTCGAGCAGCGTGTCGACCGAGTCCTTCTTCGCCTGCTCGACGAAACCGCAGGTGTTCACGACCACCGTGTCGGCCTCGTCCGGGTCGGCGACCAGCCGGAACCCTCCGGCGGTGAGCCGTCCGGCGAGCTCCTCGGAGTCCACCTCGTTGCGGGTGCACCCGAGGGTGACCATGGCGACCGAGACGACCTTCTGGTCGGCCTGCTGGTCGGTCGGGGCGGTCTCGGCGGAGGGTTCGGTGGCAGTGCTCATCACCGTGAAGTATGACGGGCACACGCCCCGGACACCGAACCCTCGCGCCGGACCCGTGTCGATCGGCGGTGTCGATCAGTCCGGGACGGAGCCCGGCTTCACAGACAGGACCGGGCAGGAAGCGCCCAGCAGGATCCGCTGGGCGACGCTGCCCATCAGCAGCTTGCCCACCGGTGTACGCCGCCGCAGCCCGACCACGATCAGCCGGGCGTCGAGCTGCTCGGCGGCGTCGAGGACGGCACCGCCGACGTCCGGGTCGATGGACTGCCGGATCTCGTGCGGTCGGCCGGACTCGGACAGCCGGCGCTCGAGCTCCGCGAGCTGCTCGTCGAAGGCGTAGCGGTTGTCGACCAGGGCGTCGCCCCGGGAGGCGTTGACGACCACGACGCCACGGTCGCGGCGCTCGGCGTCGGCCAATGCCCAGTCCAGCGCGACCGCACCGTAGACGTCGGGCGCCCACGCCACGACCACCCAGCCACCTGCGGGAGTCTCACTCATCGGTTCACCAGCTCCTTCTCGTCCTCGACGGTGGCCGACTCGTCGGCCCGTGCCCGGACCCGGGCGATGAACGGCCGGCCCAGGATGAACAACGCGATCAGAACGTAGACGACCACCGCCAGCGGCTCGTTCAGCAACCCACCGTAGTCACCACCCGAGATCGTCAGCGCCTCACGCAGCTTGGTCTCCATCAGCGGCCCGAGGATGACGCCCAGGATGAGCGGCAGCACCGGCAGGCCGAAGCGGCGCATCATCAGCCCGAGCAGACCGAACGCGACCAGCAGCCCGATGTCGAACGGGTCCAGGTTGGTGGCGTACGCACCCAGGCAGGCGAAGAACAGGATGCCCGCGTAGAGCTGCGGACGCGGGATCCGCAGCAGCCGGGCCCACAGCGGTGCCAGCGGCAGGTTGAGCACCAGCAGCAGGGTGTTGCCGATCAGCAGGCTGGCCAGCAGCGTCCACACCAGGTCGGCGTGGTCGGTCATCAGCTGCGGACCCGGGGTGATGCCGTAGCCCTGGAGCGCCGAGAGCATCACCGCGGCGGTGGCCGTGACCGGCAGCCCGAGCGCGAGCATCGGCACGAACATGCCGGCGGCCGAGGCGTTGTTGGCCGCCTCCGGACCGGCGACACCCTCGATGGCGCCCTTGCCGAACTCGTTGTGCTTGGAGAGCTTCCGCTCGGTCAGGTAGGAGAGGAACGTCGGGATCTCGGCGCCACCGGCCGGGAGCGCCCCGAACGGGAATCCGAAGGCGGTGCCGCGCAGCCACGGCTTCCACGAGCGGCCCCAGTCGTCGCGCGACAGCCACGGACGGCCGACGGGGATCACGTGCGCCGGCTTCCGGCGCAGGTGGGCGGCCACCCACAGGGCCTCGCCGAGGGCGAAGATGCCGACCGCGACGACCACGATGTCGAGCCGGTCGACGAGCTGGGTCACGCCGAACGTCAGCCGCGGCTGACCGGTGTTGAGGTCGAGGCCGACCAGGCCGATGGTCAGGCCGAGGAACAGCGCGGCGAACCCACGCAGGGCCGAGGTGCCGAGCACCGTCGTGGTCATGACCAGGGCCAGGACCATCAGGGCGAAGTACGACGGCGCCCCCAGCTCGACGGCCACGTCGGCCAGGGCCGGCGAGAAGAACGCCACCAGGATGGTGCCGATGGTGCCGGCGACGAACGAGCCGACCGCGGCGGTCGCCAGCGCCTGCGCGCCACGCCCCGCCCTGGCCATCCGGTTGCCCTCCAGCGCCGTCATCACCGAGGCGGACTCCCCCGGTGTGTTCAGCAGGATCGAGGTGGTGGAGCCGCCGTACATGCCGCCGTAGTAGAGGCCGGCGAACATGATGAACGCGCTGGTCGGCTCGAGCCGGTACGTCACGGGCAGCAGCAGCGCGATGGCCATCGCCGGCCCGATGCCGGGGAGCACGCCAACGAAGGTGCCCAGCAGCACGCCGATGGCGGCGTAGAGCAGGTTCATCGGGGTCAGGGCGGACTCGAGTCCACCCATGAGCAGTTCGAAGTTCTCCATCAGTCAGTCCTCACAGGATCCCGTCGAGTACGCCAGGGGTGAGCGGGATGCCCAGACCGACGTAGAAGGCGTACCAGCTGCCGATCGCCAGGACGAGCCCGACGATCACGTCGCGCACCAGCGTGCGGCTGCCGAGGGACCAGGCGGCGCCGGCGAACAGCACCGCGCCGGAGATGGCCCAGCCGAGCAGGTTCACGGTCGCGACCGTGAACAGCAGCACCGCGACCAGCTTGAGGACCGTCAGCCAGTCGGCCGACGAGCTCAGGTCGACGTCCTCGCCCTCCTCGGGCTCCGGCTGCGAGCCGCGGGCGGTGGCGACCGCCAGCAGCACGCCGACCAGGACGAGGCCGGTGCCGATGACGTACGGGAAGACGCGGGGGCCGACGGGATCGGCGAAGCCGACGTCGAGGCCGGCGGCGTCGACGATCGTGTAGATCCCGACGACGACCATGAACGCGGCCAGGCCGAACTGGCCGACGTCGACCCGGCGCTGAGCGGGTCGGGCCTCGGCCGGTGCCGAGGGTTGGGTCTCGTGGACGCTCACAGCAGATCCAGCTCCTTCAGGGTCGAGGCGACGCGCTGGTCCTGCTCGACGAGCAGCTTGTCGAAGTCGTCGCCGGTGACGAACGCGTCCGTCCAGCCGTTGTCCTTCAGCGCCTGCTGCCACTGCTTGGAGTCGTGCATGCGGGTGAGCAGGTCGATGAGCTCCTGGCGGCGCTCGTCGCTGATCCCCGGCGGGGCGAGGATGCCGCGCCAGTTGAGGAAGACCAGGTCGATGCCGCTCTCGGTCAGCGTGGGCGCGTCGGCGAAGACGCCGGTGGCGCGCTCGTCGCCGGAGGTGGCCAGGACCCGGAGCTCGCCGGCCTTCACCTGGCCCTCGAACTCCGCGAGACCGGAGAAGCCGACGTCGATCTTGTTGCCGAGCAGCGCGCTGGTGAGCGGGCCACCACCGTCGTACGTGACGTACTTGACCTCCTTGGGGTCGATGCCGGCGGCCTTGGCCAGCTGCATCGGGAAGAGGTGGTCGGGGCCACCGGGCGAGGACCCGCCGCCGACGACGACGGACTCGGGGTCCTCGCTCCAGGCCTTCACCAGGTCGTCGATGGTCTTGAACGGCGAGTCGGCCGGGACCAGCACGCCCTCCTGCTCCTCGATGAGCTGGGCGATCGGGGTGGCGTCCTGGGGGCGGGCGTCCACGCCGAAGGAGTACGTCGAGCCGACCACGCCCAGACCGATGGTCATGAGCAGGTTGCCGTTGCCCTCCTCGCTCATCAGACGGGACATCGCGACCGAACCGCCCGCGCCGAGGATGTTGGTGACCTGGATGTCGCCGCCGGTCATGTTGTCGCGGTCGAGCACGCCGACGGCCGCGCGGCCGGTCTGGTCGTAGCCGCCGCCGGGGCTGTTCGGGATCCACATGTCGAGGTCACGGGACTCCTCGCCACGGGTCACGCCGCAGGCGGACACCGCGGCGAGCAGGCAGGTCACGAGCACAACGGTGAGGGCGCGAGTACGGCGTATGCTCGCTGCCCGACGGCGCTGCGTCGGCAGCGGCGGCCGGGGCGGGGACTGCGATGTCGCGGTCGACAACGGCTGGCCTCCAGACTCAGGGGATGAAACGGTCAGTGGCGATGGTCACAGCCCGCGGTGACCGCCGTCACCATTGGGCAACCAAAGGAGGTTGTGGAACTTGTGGTCACAGGGTTCGCGCCGCCACCTGTCGCTGGCCGGACAGGTGCTGGTGCTGCAGCTCTCGGTGCTGCTTCTTGTCGTCGTGGCGACCAGCATCGTGTCCCTGCGGCAGAGCGACGCCGACTTCCGTGACTCCCGCGAGGACCGCCTGCGCGCCGCCGCGGAGAGCCTGGCCGGCACCGCGGCCGTGCAGGACGGCCTGACCGGCACACCCGACCGGCTGGCGCTGGCCTTCTACCTCCAGACCCGGGCCGCGGACGCGGGCGCCGACACCGGCTACCTCACCAGCCTGGACGGCGAGGTGCTCGTCGCCACCGACCCCACCCGGCTCGGCGAGAAGCTCCACCTCGGCGGCCGCGAGGCGAGCCGGGCCTGGTCCGGCGACATCGACGACGCCGGCCGGCGCGCGATCGCCGCCCAGGTGCCGGTCTACGGCGGCGGGTCGACCGGCCCGGACGCGCAGGCCCCGCGTCCCGTCGGCGTGGTCGTGGTGACCGAGGACTACCCGCCGCTGACCGAGCGCCTCGCCCGCACCTGGGCCGACGCCCTGACCGTGCTGCTCGCCGGCCTCGCGCTCGGGGTGCTGGGGTCGTGGCTGCTGGCGCGGCTGATCAAGCGGCGTACGCGTGGACTGGAGCCTCGCGACATCGCCGCGCTCGCTGACCACCGCGAGGGCCTGCTGCGCTCGATCCGCGAAGGGGTGCTGGCCGTCGGCGCCGACGGCCGGGTCAGCCTGATGAGCGACAGCGCCCGCGAGCTGCTCGGACTGAGCGAGGACCCGACCGGGCGCCGTCTCGACGGGCTCGGCCTGCCCGCCGAGACCCTCGCCCTGCTCAGCGGCCCCGAGGAGGTCCACGACGCGCCGCTGGTCGCCGGCGACCGCGTGCTCGTGCTCAACCGCAACCGGGTCCACCACGCCGGCCGCCCCGCAGGCACCGTCACCACGCTGCGCGACCGCACCGAGCTGGTCGCGTTGCAGAGCGAGCTCAACGCGCGCGAGAGCGTCACCGAGACGCTGCGGGCCCAGACCCACGAGTTCAGCAACCAGCTCCACACGATCACCGGTCTGCTCGAGCTGGAGGAGTACGCCGAGGTGGGCCAGTTCGTGACCGGGCTGACCGCACGCCGGGCGGCGCTGAGCGACCACATCACCTCCCGGATCGACGACCCGGCGGTGGCCGCCCTGCTCATCGCCAAGGCCAGCCTGGCCGCCGAGCGGCGGGTGAGCATCGACCTGGATGCCGCCAGCTCGCTCCCCCGGCTCACCTCCGACGGCTCCGCCGACGTGGTCACCGTCCTCGGCAACCTGGTCGACAACGCCGTCGACGCGGCCGCGCTGGTCGGGCCGCTCGACGGCCGGGTCGGCGTACTGCTGAGGGCCGAGGGCGAGACCGTGACCGTGCGCGTCTCCGACACCGGCGGCGGCGTACCGGTCGAGCGGCTGCCGGAGATCTTCCGGCGCGGCTTCAGCACGAAACCACGCGACGCCAGCGGCCGCGGGGTGGGGCTCGCGCTGGTGCAGCTGGTGTGCCGCACACGCGGCGGCGAGGTCGAGGTGGAGAATACCGGCTCGGCGGAACGCCCGGGCGCGGTCTTCGTCGCGACCCTGCCCGGCGCCGTCCCGCTCGCACCACCCACCACCGCTGACCCCGAGGAGACCCGATGACGTCCACACCGGAGCTCACCGTGCTCGTGGTCGAGGACGACTTCATGGTGGCCTCGATCCACACCCGCTTCGTGGAGCGCGTCGAGGGTTTCCGGGTCGTCGGCGTGGCCGCCACCGGCACGCAGGCGCTCGAGGAGACCGCGCGCCTCTCCCCCGACGTCCTGCTGCTCGACGTGCACCTGCCCGACTTCAGCGGCATCGAGCTGCTGCGGCGGCTGCGCGGCCGCGGCGACGACACCGACGTCATCGTCATCACCGCCGCCCGCGAGGCCGACACCGTGCGCGCGGCCGCAGCCGGCGGCGCCGCCCACTACGTGGTCAAGCCGTTCCCGTTCGAGGACCTGGCCGCGCGGCTCGACGACGTACGCCGCTCCCGCGAGGCGCTCGCCCGGATCGGGCAGCGTGCCGAGGGGGCCGAGGGCGCCGAGCACCGCGACGAGGTCCAGGCCGGCATCGACGAGGTCTTCAGCCACCAGGGCGCTCGTGAGGCCCGTGAGCGGCTGCCGAAGGGGCTCAGTGCCGAGACCGCCCGCGCCGTGCTGGCCGCGCTGCAGACCGCCGGCGAGCTGAGCGCCACCGAGTGTGCCGACGCGATCGGGGTCTCCCGGGTGAGCGCGCGCCGCTATCTGGAGCACTTCGCGAGCACGGGCCGGATCGGCGTACGTCTCAACTACGGCACCGCCGGGCGGCCCGAACGCCGCTACCGCGCGCTCTCCTAGAAGGCCGGCTCAGGCCGACTCCCGGATCACCAGCCTCGTCGGGAGCACCACGGAGGCCTCGACCTCCTCCCCCGCCACCAGGCGGAGGATCTGCTCGGCGAGGCGGGTGCCGATCTCGTGGATCGGCTGGTGCACCGTGGTCAGCGGCGGGTCGGTGAACCGGGCCGCCTCGACGTCGTCGAACCCGATCACCGCGACGTCGTCGGGCACGCGGCGGCCGAGCCGTCGCAGCGTACGCAGGGCGCCGTCGGCCATCAGGTCGGAGGCCGCGAAGACGCCGTCGATGCCGGGATCGCGCTCGAGCAGCCGCTCCATGGCGTCGATGCCGGACTGGCGCATGAAGTCGCCCTCCTCGACCAGCGGAACGGCTCCCGGCAGCGCCTCCAGACCGGCGAGGTAGCCAGCCAGCCGCTCGCGCCCGGCGACCATGTCCTGGGGTCCGGCGATGGTCGCGATCCGGCGCCGGCCGAGGCCGATCAGGTGGTGCATCGCCGCCTTCACACCACTGGCGTGCTCGACGTCGATGTACGGCACGGTGGCCTCGCCCAGCGGCCGCCCGCTGGTCACGACCGGAACTCCGGCCGCCCGCAGCTCCTCGGGCAGGGTGTCGGCACCGTGCATCGAGGCCAGCACGACACCGTCGACGGTGCGCCCGTGCACGTAGCGCAGGATCCGGTCGTGGCTCGACTGCGTCGAGGCGAGCAGCAGGACGAGCTGCTTGTCGGCCTTCTCCAGCGCCTCACCGACGCCACGGATGACCCCCGGGAAGAAGGCGTCGTCGGAGAAGACCCGGGTGGCGGACTCGGGCAGGATCAGAGCGATGGAGTCCGTACGCTGCGTCACCAGGCTCCGCGCCGCCGGGTTCGGCACGTAGCCCAGGTCGGCGATGGCCCGGCGGATGCTCTCGGCGATGTCGGGGCGCACCGTCGTGGAGCCGTTGACGACGCGCGAGACGGTCGCTCGCGAGGCCCCGGCCGCCCGGGCCACCGTCTCCAGCGTCGGCCGGCCGGCCGGGGTCTCGTTCATGAGTGGAACCTATCGCCTCTTGGCTTCGACGGTCACCGGGAGAACGTGAACCAGTTGAGGTTGACGAAGTCGGCCGGCTGGCCGCTGGTGAAGCGCAGGAACACCGTGTGCGTGCCGGTCACCCCGCTGATGCTGCCCGGGACCGTACGCCAGCTCTGCCAGCCTCCGGTGTTGGCCACCGAGAAGCTGCCGATCGGGGCGTTGTTCACGTTGTCGAGGCGTACCTCCACCAGGCCGCTGACCCCGGCGGGAGCACCGGAGGCGACCCGTGCGGAGAACGTGCGTGCCGCGCTCGAGCCGAAGTTCACGCCGCCGTAGCGGAGCCAGTCGCCGTTGCTGAGGTAGCCGACGTTCTGGCCGCCGCCGGTGTCGGTGGTCGCCTCGGTCTGGGTGCCGCTCTGGGCGTTGTAGGACTCGGCCTGGATCGTCGAGTAGGCGTCCCGGCTGCCCGGTGCGGGCGGGTCGGTCGGCTCGGTGGTGCCGCCGCCCTTGGAGTAGACCGCGACGTAGTCGACCAGCATCGGCACGCCGGACGCGGTCGCCGCGGTCGGGTTGCCGGGCCAGCCACCACCGATCGCGACGTTGAGGATGATGAAGAAGCCGTGGTTGGTCGCGTTGCTCCAGGTGGTCGCGTCGACCTGGTCCGAGCGGACCGTGTGGTAGAGCGTGTTGTCGACGTAGAACCGGATCTGCTGCGGGCTGGTGCTCCGGTCCCACTCCATCGCGTAGGTGTGGAACGAGGACTGGCAGGTCGAGCCGGGGCAGCCCTGGATGGTCCCGCCGAGGCCGGTGGTCTCGTTGCACGGGCCGCCGGGCGAGGTGCCGCAGTGCAGCGTGCCCCAGACCTGGTTGGCGCCGTTGACGTTCTCCATGATGTCGATCTCGCCGATGCCCGGCCAGTTCCAGTAGTTGCCGCGGAAGGGTTCGCCGAGCATCCAGAACGCCGGCCAGATGCCCTGTGCGGCCGCGCCGGTGACGTTCGGCATCTGGATGCGGCTCTCGACGCGGAGCACGCCACCGGCGGGCGGCTGGAAGTCGGTCCGGGTGGTCTCGATGCGACCCGAGGTCCAGTTGCCGGCGCCGTCGCGGATCGGCTTGATGACGAGGTTGCCGCCGCCGTCCTGGTAGACGTTCTGGGTGCTGTCGGTGTGGTACGCGATCTCCCCGGTGCCCCAGTTGGCGGCACCTCCGGGGTAGGAGTGGCCGATGTCGTAGATCCAGTTGTTCGTGTTGATCCGCGACCCGGCCGCACCGGTGAAGTCGTCGCTCCACACCTTGGTCCAGCCGGCCGGCGTGCCCGGCTCCGACGCCTCGGACGCCTGTCCGAACGATGACAGCGGGATCGCCACCGCGACCACGCCGGCCGCGACGACGGCGGCTCCTAATGCCTTGAGACTTCTCATGATGACTCGCTTTCCGAATGAACGAGCGATGAGCCCTTGCGACTCGTGAGAGCGCTCTCTCGGATGTCATGGTCCCAAAGTGATGTGACGCGCGTCACCAAACGCCGAACTCTTTAAGATCCCGCCCACCCGGCGCAACTGTCCCGCTCACAACCGTCGAGTCGGCGCAAATGTCCCGCGGGTCTGGGACAGTTGCGCCGACTCGAGCACGTCAGGCGAGACAGAGACGCCGACTCGGCGCGGTGCATCGGGACAGACGCGCCGAGTCGGCGGGTTGGGTCAGTCGGCGGTGTAGGTGCGCTGGGCGGCCTCGCCGGTCTTGCCGAGGGCCCTGGCCTTGCTCTCCCCGACCGCGACCTTGAGCGAGCCGTCGGAGGTCTGGACGCGCAGCGGCGGGGTGACCTGGAGCTGCTTGGACTCACCGAAGGCGAGGTCGCCGCTGAAGACGACCTTGCCGCGCGAGTCGCGTACGACGACGTGGGCACCGCCTCCGGCGGCGGAGATGGTCACCGGGACCGGCGAGGACTTGCCGTAGGGGCTGTCGGTGCCGGCCGAGCCGTCGAGCTGGATCGCTCCGGCCTGGGGCTCGTGCTGGGTGCCGTCGATGACCAGGCGGGCGACCGACCAGACCAGGATGACCGCCATCACGGCAGCGACCAGGACCGACCAGGACGGACCGCCACGCATCCGCCGGACCGGGCGGATCGCCGCACTGTGGGCGAGCTCGGCCTCGAAGACGGCGCGCGCGCTGACCGGGCCGGAGGCGTACTTCTCGTCGTAGGTGCGCAGCAGCGGCGCGACCTCGATGCCGAGGACACGGGCGAGCGTACGCAGGTGGCCGCGGGCGTAGAAGTCGCCGCCGCAGGGGCCGAAGTCGTCGACCTCGATCGCCTCGATCACGTGCGGACGGATCCGCGTCCACTCGGCGAGGCCCTCGACGTCGAGGGCGAGCCGGCGACGGGCGGCAGCGATCTCGGCACCGATCTCCGGGACCTTGGTCGGGACCACCTCGGTGGGCTCGTCGTCGACGTCGTCGATCCGGCGCACAGAGCTCGTCGAAGGGGCGAGCGTCTTGATGCCCTCCTCGGGCTCGGCGAGCGGCCGAACACCTTCGGGCTCGGCGTCCTCGTCGGCCGACTCGATCGCGAAGACCTGGGTCTCCTCGTCGGCCTCCGTCTCCGCGTCCACGGCGTCGGACTCCGCCGGCTCCAGCTGGAGCGCGTTCGCGCCGTGGACCGCGATGGTCTCCTGGGGCTCCTCGGGCACGTAGCGTACGTCGACCCGGACCGCCGTCGACGGCTCGCGAAGCGGTGCGACCGGCTCCGCCTTCGCCTCGGCCTTCAGCGCAGGCTCGGGGTCGGTCTTGGTCGTCGTCTCGTCCTGCTCCGCGCTGCGCGCGGTCACTCCGGTCGTCTCAGTGTCCCGATCCACCTGGTCCTGCCCCGCCTCGTCCTCCGCGTCCGCGGCATTGATATCAGGCTCGTCCAAGACCCGGAGCATCCGGGGGTTGGTGTCGTCGGCCCCTGCCCGCAGGGGTGGCCGGATGGCCGTGTCCCCGTCCTCGACCGGGGCCGCGACGATGCCGTCGACGGCCTCGTCGACGGCCTCACCGCCGGTGTCCTCGGCGCTGTCGTCCTCGATCTCCGCCTCCGGCTCGGCCTCGAGACCGGGATCGATCTCGACGACCTCGACACCCTCGGCGGCGACGATGGCGATGGCCTCGGTGACGTCGTCGCCGGCGCCCAGGACGCGGGTCGAGAGGCCCAGCGGAAGCGAGAACGGCAGGCCGTAGAGACGCTCGGTCAGCATCGCCTGGCGCCGCGCGGTCGGCGAGAGCTCGTCGAGCACCTCGTCCTCGTCGTGCAGCAGCACGCCGATGCGGCCGTCCTTCCAGAACCGCTCGATCCCGTCCGGACGCGGGGTGTGCTCGACGGACTCGATCTTCGACCACGGGATGCCCTGCCAGGTCTGGCCGAAGCGGAGACGTACGCCCTGCTCGTCCACGAGCAGCAGCGGCATCCGGGAGTCCCAGGCCGTCCAGCCCTGCACCGCCGCGACGGCGAGCAGGATCAGACCGACCAGATAGCCCTCGATGCCGCCGCGCAGCACGAAGGCGAGGCCGACCAGCAGCGACGCGAGCGCCACCACCAGTGCGAGCCGGCCGTTGCGGCGTACCTCGACGACATCGACATCGACATCGACGTCGGGAGCCTCGACGGCCTCTTCAGGGTCGACGGTCTCGGCCGTCACTGGGTTCTCGCTCACATCTCCCCCTGGATCGTTGCGATGACGCCGTCGATCTCGTCCGGCTTGACGAGTACGTCGCGTGCCTTGGAGCCCTCGGAGGGACCGACCACGCCGCGCGACTCGAGGATGTCCATGAGGCGGCCGGCCTTGGCGAACCCGACGCGCAGCTTGCGCTGCAGCATCGAGGTCGACCCGAACTGGGTCGAGACGATCAGCTCGATCGCCTGGGTGACCAGGTCCATGTCGTCGCCGATGTCGTCGTCCAGCACCCGCTTGGACTCCGCGGGCGCGGTCACGTCCTCGCGGTAGACCGGCTCGAGCTGACCCTTGACCGACTTCACGACCGCGTTGACCTCCGACTCGGAGACCCACGAGCCCTGCACACGGATCGGCTTGGAGGAGCCCATCGGCAGGAAGAGCCCGTCACCCTGGCCGACCAGCTTCTCCGCACCGGGCTGGTCGAGGATGACGCGCGAGTCGGCCAGCGACGAGGTCGCGAAGGCGAGCCTCGAGGGCACGTTGGCCTTGATCAGACCGGTGACGACGTCGACCGAGGGCCGCTGCGTGGCCAGCACCAGGTGGATGCCGGCGGCGCGGGCGAGCTGGGTGATGCGTACGACCGCGTCCTCGACATCCCGCGGGGCGACCATCATCAGGTCGGCGAGCTCGTCGACGATCACCAGCAGGTAGGGGTAGGGCGACAGGACGCGCTCGGAGTCGGGCGGGACCTGCACCTTCCCGGCGCGGACGGCCTTGTTGAAGTCGTCGACGTGACGGAAGCCGAAGTTGGCCAGGTCGTCGTAGCGCATGTCCATCTCGCGTACGACCCAGGCCAGCGCCTCGGCGGCCTTCTTCGGGTTGGTGATGATCGGCGTGATCAGGTGCGGCACGCCCTCGTAGGAGTTCAGCTCGACCCGCTTGGGGTCGACCATGATCATCCGGACCTCGTCGGGCGTGGCCCGCATCAGGACCGAGGTGATCATCGAGTTGATGAAGGACGACTTACCCGAGCCGGTCGCACCCGCGACCAGCAGGTGAGGCATCTTGGCGAGGTTGGCGACCACGAAGCCGCCCTCGACGTCCTTGCCGACACCGGTGATCATCGGGTGGTGGTCGCCGCGCGCCGCGTTGGAGCGGAGCACGTCGCCGAGGGTGACGATCTCCTTGTCGGAGTTCGGGATCTCGACGCCGACGGCGGACTTGCCGGGGATCGGCGAGAGGATGCGTACGTCGGCGGAGGCCACCGCGTAGGCGATGTTCTTCTGGATCCCGGTGATCTTCTCGACCTTCACCCCGGCGCCGAGCTCGACCACGTAGCGGGTGACCGTCGGGCCACGGGTGTAGCCGGTCACCGCGGCGTCGATGTTGAACTCCTCCAGCACCGCCTGGAGCCGGTTGACGATGTCGTCGGAGGCCTTCGAGCGGGCCTTGTGCGGCGAACCGGGCTTGAGGAGGTCGCTGGCCGGGAGGGTGTAGGCGACGTCGCCGGCGAGCATCAGCTGCTCGACGCGCTGCGGCAGCTCCGCGTGCGGCGGCGGCTCGAGGTCGCGCTTCGCCCCCGGCTTCGGGCCGCTGTCCGAGACCGCGGGCATGAGGCCGGCCGCATCGCTCGCCACGACCTCGTCGGGCTGGGTGTCGGCGTCCGAGTCGTCGTCGAGGGCGAGCGCGATGTCGAGCCCGTCCTTCTTGCGCTTCTTCTTCGGCTTCTCCTCCTCGAGGAGCGGCGTCTCGTAGGGCTCGAAGCCCTCCGGGTCGAAGGTGTCGTCGTCGGCGAAGAGCTTGCCGCTCCGGCGCACCCGCCGGATGTTGGTGCCGCTCTCGCTCAGCTCCTCGGGCGGGGTCAGGCCCAGGGCCCGGTCGCGCAGCTCCACCAGCCGGCCCGGCACCTGGTAGAGCGGGGTCCCGGTGATGACCAGGACACCGAAGACGACGAGAAGAGACAGGAGTACGACGACCACGGCCGTCGAGCGCAGGACGTCGAGCAGCAGGCTGGCCACGACGTAGCCGATGGCGCCACCCGCCCACTGCAGCTCGGTGCTGTCGCCCGAGGTGGGCTGCGGGTTGCCGTTGGCGATCTGGATGATGCCGAGCGTCGCCATCAGGAACGCGGCCCAGCCGATCGCGAGCCGCCCGACCGGGGCGGCGTCGACCGGGTCGCGCATCAGTCGCGCGCCGGCGACGACGAGGCCGACCGGCACCAGCCAGCCGACCTTGCCGACCACGCCGGCCACGGCGATGCGGACGACGTCGAAGAACTGTCCGCCGAGCTGGAACCAGACGCCGGCGGCGACGAGGACGGCGAGGCCGATCAGGAACAGGCCGGCGCCGTCGCGCCGGTGCTCCGGCTCGAGGTCGCTGGCAGCCTGGCCGCCGACGCGGAAGACGGCGGCCACTCCCCCGGCGATCGCCAGCCACAGGCTCGCGATGGTCGAGAAGATGGCGTCGAAGAGGACCGCGATCGGGCTGGGCCCGCTGCGTACGGCACGGGGTGGCGTACGGTTCGTCGTCTTCTTCTTGGCGGCAGGACGGCGTTTGGCCGGCGTCGCCTTGGAGCGGGCCCGGCTCGTGGCCGTTGCTCGCTTTGTCGTGGTCGTACTCCGGGGACGGGTGCTCTTGGTGGTGGTCGAGCTCCGCGAACCCGGCGGGGAAGACGTACGGGTCGCCATACAAGCAGGGTATTCGACCGGGCGCCTAGGCTCCGGGACCCCCATGGGGGTGTGTTGCAGCAGTGTAGTTTGCCGCCATGCAGAGCCTGACAGTCCTGGTCGCCCTCCTCACCGCCGTCGATGCCCTCATCGACTGGGCCTGCGTGTGGTTCGGCTGGCGACGGCTCCACTACGTCACCAAGCCGCTGGTGATGGTGGGACTCATGGGGCTGACGGTGCTGATGGGGCTGGTCAGCGGCGGGGAGCCGGCCGCCTGGTGGCTGCTCGTCGCGCTCTTCTTCGGGATGCTCGGGGACATCTCGATGATCGGGTCCTCGACCCGGCGGTTCCTCGGCGGGGTGGGGCTGTTCTTCGTCGGCCACCTGGCGTACGCCGTGACCTTCCTCACCCTCGGCCTCGACGCCCCCGCGTGGTCCTGGGCCGGCTTCGCCGCGGCGATCGCGCTCGCGATCCCGATGGGGCGGGTGCTCCGGGGCGCCCGCCAGATGGGCGGTACGCCGGTGGCGGCGGCGCTGGCTGCGTACTCGCTCGTGATCGCCGGCATGCTCGTGCTCGCCTGGCTGACCGGGAGCGTGTGGATCGCCGCGGGTGCGCTCGTCTTCGTCATCAGCGACACCCTGATCGGGCTCAACCTCGCCGAGCACGGCAACGAGCCGCCGCGCCTGACCGACGTGGCGATCATGACGACCTACCACGTCGGCCAGGCGCTGATCACGGCCGGAGTGCTGCTACAGCTCTCCTAGGCCTCGATGACGACCGGGATGATCATCGGGCGCCGGCGGTGGGTGCTGGAGACCCAGCGCCCGAACGTACGCCGGATGGCCTGCTGCAGCTGGTAGGTGTCGGTCGCGCCCTCGGAGATGGCGCGGTTGACCGCCTTGACGATCGGCTGCTTGATCGGGTCGAAGGCGTTGTCGGGCCAGACGTGGCCGCGGGCGTGGATCTCGGGTCCGCTCGAGACCACCCCGTTGACGGAGTCGACCACGACGATGATCGAGACGAAGCCCTCCTCGGAGAGGATGCGGCGGTCCTTGAGCTCGGACTCGGTGACGTCGCCGACGGTGGTGCCGTCGACGAAGACGTAGCCGCACTCGACCTTGCCGGCGATCTCGGCCTTGCCGTCGATGAGGTCGACGACGACGCCGTCCTCGGCGTAGACGACGCTCTCCACGCCGGTCTGGCGGGCCAGGTCGCCGTTGGCGAGCAGGTGGCGCACCTCGCCGTGCACGGGCATCACGTTGCGCGGGCGGACGATGTTGTAGCAGTAGAGCAGCTCGCCGGCGCTGGCGTGGCCGGAGACGTGCACCAGCGCGTTGCCCTTGTGGACCACGTTGGCGCCGAGACGGGCGAGGCCGTTGATCACCCGGTAGACCGAGTTCTCGTTGCCCGGGATCAGCGAGGAGGCGAGCAGGACGGTGTCGCCCGGCTCGATGTGGACGAAGTTGTGGGTGCCGTTGGCGATCCGCGACAGCGCCGACATCGGCTCGCCCTGCGAGCCGGTCGAGACCATCACGACGCGCTCCGGCGGCAGCTCGGCGAGCTCCTTGGCGTCGACGATGACGTCCTCGGGCACGTGCAGGTAGCCCAGGTCGGCGGCGATCTGCATGTTGCGGACCATCGAGCGACCGACGTACGCCACCTTGCGCCCGTGCGCGACGGCGCTGTCCAGCACCTGCTGGACGCGGTGCACGTGGGAGGCGAAGCAGGCCACGATGATGCGCTGGTCGGACTCGCGGAAGACCTGCTCGATCGCGGGCGCGATCTTCTTCTCGGCGGTCGTGAAGCCGGGGACCTCGGCGTTGGTGGAGTCGGTGAGGAACAGGTCCACGCCCTCCTCGCCGAGCCGGGCGAAGGCGCGCAGGTCGGTGATCCGGCCGTCCAGCGGCAGCTGGTCCATCTTGAAGTCACCGGTGTGCAGCACCAGTCCGGCGCCGGTGCGGATCGCGACCGCGAGCGCGTCCGGGATGGAGTGGTTGACGGCGACGAACTCGAGCTCGAACGGCCCGAAGCTGATCGTGTCGCCCTCGCGTACGTTGTGCTGGACGGTCTCGCGCAGGCGGTGCTCGCGCAGCTTGGAGCCGAGCAGGGCCAGGGTCAGCTCGGAGCCGACCAGCGGGATGTCCTGGCGCTCGCGGAGCAGGTAGGGCGTCGCGCCGATGTGGTCCTCGTGACCATGGGTCAGGACCAGCGCCTCGACGTCGCCGAGCCGGTCACGGATCGGACCGAAGTCGGGCAGGATCAGGTCGACGCCGGGCTGCTGCTCCTCGGGGAAGAGCACGCCGCAGTCGACGATCAGCAGCCGGCCGTCGTACTCGAAGACGGTCATGTTGCGGCCGACCTCGCCGAGGCCGCCGAGAGGGGTGACCCGCAGGCCGCCCTTGGGGAGCTTGCCGGGTTCGGTCAGCTCCGGGTGTGGGTGAGACAAAGGCATTCCTTCTAGAGAAGGCCAGAGGCCTCCAGCCCGGCTCGCAGCGCCTCGACCTCGTCGTCGTCGAGCGCCACCAGGGGCCCTCGCACGTTGCGGTTGTCGATCACGCCGGTCAGCTCGAGAGCGGCCTTGGCAGTGGTGGCTCCGTAGTTCGGGACGCCCATGATGGCGTCGATCGCGGGGAGCATCCGCGCATAGGTCTTGCGGGCGGTCTCGATGTCGCTGGCCGCGAAGGCGTCGATCATCGTCCGCGTCTGGTCGCCGAGCACGTGAGCGGCGACGCTGATCACGCCGACGGCGCCGTGCGCCAGCCAGGCGAGGGTGAGCGCGTCGTCACCGGAGTAGATCGAGTAGCCCAGGTCGAGCAGGCGGGTGCCGCGCGGGAAGTCGCCGGCGGCCTCCTTGACCGCGACGACGGTGTCCCAGGTGATCGCCTCGCGATAGGTGTCGAGGGTGATCGGGGACCCGGTGCGGCCGGGGACGTCGTAGAGGATGACGGGGGTGTCGGTGGCGGAGGCGACGGTGCGGAAGTGCTCGCGGATGCCGCGCTCGCCCGGCTTGTTGTAGTAGGGCGTCACCAGCAGCAGGCCGTCGGCGCCGACCGAGGCCGCCTGCTTGGCGAGCTCGACGCTGGTGCGGGTGTCGTTGGTGCCGATGCCGGCCACGATCTTGGCACGGTCGCCGACGGCGTCCTTGACGGCCGCCAGGATCTCGCCGTCCTCGGCCGGAGTGGTGGTCGGCGACTCACCGGTGGTGCCGGAGACGACGATGCCGTCGTGGCCGTGATCGACCAGGTGCTTGGCGACTTTCTGGGTCTGCTCCAGATCGACCGAGCCGTCGTCGTTGAAGATCGTGACGAGTGCTGAGAGCACGGTGCCGAAGGGAGCATCAGTCATGGCTACAGACTATCGTCAGACGCGCTGCATGACCTCGTCGGCTACGAGTGCGAGATGGTCGAGATCGCTCAGATCGAGCACCTGGAGGTAGATCCGGCTGGCACCGACGTCCTCGAACCGCTTGATCTTGGCGACCACCTCGTCCGGGGTCCCGGCCAGGCCGTTCTCACGCAGCTCGGCGGGCTCGCGGCCGATCGCCTGCGCGCGGCGGGCGAGCTCGTCCTCGTCGCGCCCGACGCAGAGCACCTGGGCGGCGGAGTAGATCATCGAGTCGTCACGACCGGCCGCCTCGACGAAGCGCCCGACGTTCTCGAAGAGCGCCTGGGACTCCTCCACGGAGACGAACGCGGCGTTGAACTCGTCGGCGAACGTCGCGGCCAGCGTCGGCGTACGCTTCTTGCCGCCGCCGCCCACGATCACCGGGATCGAGCCGGCATGGCCACCGGTCTGGACCGGCTTCGGCAGACCCGGGCTGTCCGTGATCGTGTAGTGCTTCCCCTCGAAGCCGAAGGTCTCCCCGGGTTCGGTCGCCCACAGGCCGGTGATGATCTCGAGCTGCTCCTCGAGCCGGTCGAAGCGCTCCCCGAGCGCCGGGAACGGGATCCCGTACGCCGCGTGCTCCTCCTCGAACCAGCCCGCGCCCAGTCCGAGCTCGACCCGGCCCTCGGACATGTCGTCCACGTTGGCGGCCTGGATGGCCAGGACGCCCGGGAAGCGGAAGGTCGCCGAGGTGACCAGCGTGCCGAGCCGGATCGTGCTGGTGTCGCGGGCCAGGGCGGCGAGCGTCGTCCAGGCGTCGCTCGGTCCGGGCAGCCCGTCGACCGACCCCATCTTCAGGTAGTGGTCGGAGCGGAAGAACGCTCCGAACCCGAGCTCCTCGGCCCTCTGGGCGACGGCGAGGATGTCGGCGTAGGACGCCCCCTGCTGGGGCTCGGTGAAGATGCGCAGCTCCATGCCGTTTACCTTAGAGGGACGGCGAGGCTACTCGCGCGTCAGGGAGCACGGGTGAGGAACACCCGGTCGTACGCCTCGTGCGGCTCGCGCCTCGTCTCGACCCACTCGGTCTCGTCGAACGGCGGGTAGAGGACGTCGCCCTCCGGCCTCAGGTGGACCCGGGTGATGACCTGCTCGGTGGCGTAAGGGAGGGCAGCGGCGTAGACCTGCGCTCCCCCGGCGATGACCGTGTCGCCCTGCTCGGCCGCGGCCAGGGTGAGGGCGGACTCGATGTCGTGGGCGACCAGGACACCGTCGTAGGCCCAGTCCTCGTCGGTGGTCAGGACGACCGTCGTGCGGCCCGGGAGGGGGCGGCCGATGGACTCGAAGGTGGTGCGGCCCATGACGAGCGTGTGACCCATCGTGATCGCCTTGAACTCGGCCTGCTCGCCGGGGATCTTCCAGGGGATGTCGGGGCCGTTGCCGATGACGCCGTTGTCGGCGACGGCGGCGACCATCACGACCCGCCCCGGTGCCGCCTCAGACGGCAACGGGGGCCTTGATGCCGGGAGCCGGGTCGTAGCCCTCGACGGTGATGTCGTCGAGGTCGAAGGCGTCGATGTCCTTGACGTCCGGGTTGAGGCGCAGCGTCGGCAGCGGCCGCGGGGTGCGGGTGAGCTGGAGACGCGCCTGCTCGACGTGGTTGCTGTAGAGGTGGGCGTCGCCGAGCGTGTGCACGAACTCACCCGGCTGCAGACCGGTCACGTGGGCGACCATATGGGTGAGCAGGGCGTAGGAGGCGATGTTGAACGGCACGCCGAGGAACACGTCGGCGGAGCGCTGGTAGAGCTGCAGGCTCAGCTTGCCGTCGGCGACGTAGAACTGGCACAGCGTGTGGCACGGCGGCAGCGCCATGTCGTCGATGTCGGCCGGGTTCCAGGCGGTCACGATGTGGCGGCGGCTGTCCGGGTCCTGCTTGATCTGGTCGATGATCCGGGCGATCTGGTCGACGTGACGGCCGTCGGGCGTCGGCCAGGAGCGCCACTGGTAGCCGTAGACCGGGCCCAGATCGCCGTTCTCGTCGGCCCACTCGTCCCAGATCGTGATGCCGCGCTCCTGGAGCCAGCGCACGTTGGTGTCGCCGCGCAGGAACCACAGCAGCTCACCGAAGACGGACCTGGTGTGGATCTTCTTCGTGGTCAGCAGGGGGAAACCCTCGGCCAGGTCGTAGCGGGTCTGGTGACCGAAGACGCTGATCGTGCCCGTCCCGGTGCGGTCGGACTTCTCCACACCCTCGTCGAGGATGCGGGTCAACAGATCAAGGTAGGACTGCACGGCCCCAGCCTAGGTCAGAGCTCGACGGTCCCGCGGATGGTGGTCAGTGTGTCTCCGCCCACCCACACCTGGTCCTGCGTCCGCTCGACGTACACCCGTCCCCTCCGCTTCATGACGGTCCCCTGGGAGGAGACGTACGCATCGGGGAGCAGCGACCCCGCCAGCCACTGCCCGAGGGCGGCGTTGAGCGAGCCGGTGACCGGGTCCTCGAAGGCGACGCCGTCGGCCGGGTAGAACGCCCGGACCTCGACCGCGCACGCGCTGCCCTCGGGGTAGCGCCCGACCAGCCCCACCTTGTGGTCGCCCAGGGCGGCGTGGTCGGGGGTGACGGCCAGGACCGCCTCCGCGTCGGCGAGCATCACGCCGACCCAGCCCGGCCCGTTGTCGCACCACCGCGCGTCGAGGATGTCGCCCCGGTCGATCTGCAGGCCCTTCGCGATGGCGCCGAGGGTCTCCTCGTCGACCTCGCCGCCGCGGAGCAGCTCGGGGGCGGCGAAGGCGATCCGCCCGTCGCGGCGCAGCTCGACCAGCCCGACGCCGCACTCCTGCACCAGGCCGGTGCCCTGGGGCTTGCCGCCCGCCTCCAGCCACGCGTGCGCCGAGCCGAGCGTCGGGTGGCCCGCGAACGGCAGCTCACCGCCGACCGTGAAGATCCGCAGCCGGTAGTCGGCGGCCGGGTCCGTGGGGCTCAGCAGGAACGTCGTCTCGGACAGGTTCGTCCACCGCGCGAAGGCGGCCATCTGCTCGTCGGTGAGGCCGTCGGCCCCGTGCACGACGGCTACCGGGTTGCCCAGCAGCGGCTCGTCGGTGAAGACGTCGACCTGACGGAACTCATAGGCACTCACGCGCCGACCCTATCCGCAGGGAGACGGGGTCAGGCGGTCAGCTTCATCGGGCCGTAGACCTGGCGGTCGTGCTCGAAGAGCACCACCGCGGCCACGCCCGCGTCCAGGAGGTCCTGCCAGACCTCGCCCACCCACGACTCGGCGTCGCTCTGGTTGGCGAAGCGCTGGCCGGCGAGCTCTCCGACGACCGCCACCTCGGCACCCGAGGCGTCGACGAGCTGCCACCACCACGGCCGCTCGGCAGCCGTGGGCTGCTTGAACACCGAAGGTACGTCCGGGATGCTCATGCGGGCTCAGCCCTCCCTCACGTGCGACGGGACGAAGGGCGGCTTGGTGAGCTGGAAGATCTCGCGGCGGCCGCGTACGTCGATGCCGATCTCGGCCTCGGGGTTGACGGTGGTCGAGACGAGCACCAGGCCGACGCCCTTCTTCAACGTGGGCGAGAAGGTGCCGGAGGTGACCTCGCCGACCGGTACGTCGGCGGTCAGCGACGCCGTCATGTGCGGGCGTGGGATGCCGCGGCCGACGGCGACGATGCCGCGCAGCGCGCGCTTCGGGCCGGCCTCCTTCTCCGCGACGAGCTTGTCGCGGCCCCAGAAGGCCTCCTTCTTCCAGCCGACGGCCCAGCCGAGCCCGGCCTCGTTGGGGGTGACGTCGAGGGTGATGTCCTGGCCGTGGAGCGGGTAGCCCATCTCGGTGCGCAGGGTGTCGCGGGCGCCGAGGCCGCACGGCAGCGCGCCCAGCGCCTCGCCCCGGGACAGCAGCGCGTCCCAGAGCGCCTCGGCGGCCTCGTTGGCGACGATCAGCTCGTAGCCGCGCTCGCCGGAGTAGCCCGAGCGGCACACGACCACGCCGATCTCGTCACCGAGCACGTCGCGGGCGGCGGCCTCCACGAAGGACATGTATTCGTGGCCGGCCGGGAGCCCGACGGCCTCGAGCAGCTCGTCGGACTTCGGCCCCTGGACGGCGAGCACCGCGTAGTCGCGGTGGTGGTCGGTGAGGGTGATGCCCGCGGGCGCGGCAGCCTGGAGCCGGCGTACGACCTCGGGGGTGTTGGCGGCGTTGGGGACGATCAGGACGTGCTCGTCGTCGCGGTAGTAGGCGATGAGGTCGTCGACGATGCCGCCGGTCTCCTCGTCGCAGCACAGCGTGTACTGCGCCTTGCCGGGCTTGATCCGGCCGAGGTCGTTGGTGAACGAGGCGTTGACGAACTCGGCGGCACCCTGACCGCTGATCATGACCTTGCCGAGATGGCTGACGTCGAAGACACCGACGGCCTCGCGTACGGCGGTGTGCTCCTTGACGACCCCGGAGTACTCCAGCGGCATCGACCAGCCGCCGAACTCACCGAACTTCGCACCGAGTTCCTGGTGCTTTGTGTGCAGAGGGGACTGGAGCAGCTCCGACCCGCCCCCCATGGAGGTCTCATCAGCCATGCTGCGAACCTATCGCACCTGGTCGACACAGCCCGGTCCGTGGCCCCTCCTCCGGCGTGCCACACCTAGACTGCACGGCGTGACCCTGCCTGACATCACCTACACGCTGCGTACCGCCTCTCCCGCCAAGACCCGTGCCGAGGCGGTCGTCGTCGGCGTCGGCCAGGGCGCGAAGGACGTCGAGGTCACGACGGGCGCGGAGGACGTCAAGGCCGCCTACGGCCGCAGGTGGCGCGGGATGCTGGCCACCCTGGGCGTCAGCGGCAAGGCCGGCGAGGTCACCCGGCTGCCCGCGGGCGAGGAGATCGGCGCACAGCTCCTGGTGATGGTCGGTCTCGGCAGGGCCGATGCCGACGGGACCTACTCGGCCGATGCCGTACGCCGCGCCGCCGGTGCCGCCGCCCGCTCGGTGCCCAACGCCACCTCCGTCGCCGTGGCCCTGCCCGCCGACACCCCCGAGCTGGTCCGTGCGGTCACCGAGGGCTACCTCCTCGGCGGCTACACCTACACCGCCTACAAGTCGGGCTCGGGCAAGTCCGGCGGGGAGAGCAAGGGCCCGAGCGACGTCGCGGTCCTGAGCCCGATCGCGCGGCGTACGGACGCGGTCACCGCCTTCGAGCAGGCGCAGATCCTCGCCCAGGCGATCGCCGGCACCCGCGAGTGGGTCAACGTCCCGCCCGCCGACCTGACTCCACCGGCGTTCGCCGAGGCCATCGAGCACGTGGCCGGCCTGGTCGACGGTGTCGAGACGACCGTCTACGACGAGGAGCAGCTCGCCGAGCTCGGCTGCGGCGGCATCCTCGCCGTGGGCATGGGCTCGGCGGCTCCGCCGCGCCTGGTCGAGCTGACCTACTCCCCCGACGACGCCCGCGGCCACATCGCGCTGGTCGGCAAGGGCATCACCTTCGACTCCGGCGGCCTCACCATCAAGCCGGGCAGCTCGATGTCCACGATGAAGTCGGACATGGCCGGGGCCGCCGCGGTGGCCCAGGCGACCTTCGCGATCGCCCGTCTCGGGCTTCCGGTGAAGGTCTCCGCGTTCGTGCCGATGGCGGAGAACATGGTCTCCGGCTCCTCCTACCGTCCCGGCGACGTCGTCACCCACTACGGCGGCACGACCGTCGAGGTCTCCAACATGGACGCCGAGGGGCGGATGATCCTCGCCGACGCGCTGGTGCGGGCCACCGAGGTCTCCCCCGACGTGATCATCGACGTGGCTACGCTCACCGGCCACATGGTGATGGCGCTGGGCGACAAGGTGAGCGGCGTGCTCGGCTCCGAGGAGGTCGTCGAGCGCATCCTCGCCGCCGCCGAGGTCGCCGGGGAGCAGATGTGGCCGATGCCGATCCCGGAATGGATGGACGAGCGGATCCGTTCCTCCAAGGTGGCCGACCTCAACCAGCACGACTGGATCCGCTGGGGTGGTGGCCTCTACGCAGCAGCGTTCCTGCGCGAGTTCACCGGCGGCCTTCCCTGGGCCCATCTCGACATCGCCGGACCCTCCTTCAACAGCGGGGGCGCCTCGGGCCATCAGACTCCCGGAGGCACGGGTGTGGCGGTGGCAACACTGGTGGACTACGTACGCGAGATGGCTACCGATCAGTAGTGGTCCGGTTGACACAGCGCTGCGGGGGTAGTGACAAGATGGGCCCGTGATCGACGCCCTTGGCCGCCCGTCCGGCGGCACCATGCGTGCGTCGGGCAGGTGTCGGCCCAGACCGATGCGCCTCTCTTCTCACAGAGTCTCCTCACCGAGCCTGCGGCCCGGCGGTGACGGCGCGCGTTTCCGGACATACAAGTAGAGCAACGAACAGACGTAGAACGAAGGAACCCATGGCCACCGAAGTAACTCTCCCGGCACTCGGCGAGTCCGTCACCGAGGGCACCGTCACCCGCTGGCTCAAGCAGGTCGGCGACACCGTTGCGGTCGACGAGGCCCTGCTGGAGGTCTCCACCGACAAGGTCGACACCGAGATCCCCTCCCCGGTCGCGGGCACCGTGCTCGAGATCAAGGCCGCCGAGGACGACACCGTCGAGGTCGGTGGCCTGCTCGCCGTCATCGGTGCCGCCGACGAGGCCGGCTCCGCCCCGGCCGAGCCCGCCGCGCCGGCGGCCGAGCCCGCCGAGGCCGCCGCTCCCGCTCCTGCCGCCGAGCCCGAGGCCCCCGCCGCCCCTGCTGCTCCGGCCGAGCCCGAGGCGCCTGCCGAGCCCGCCGCTCCGGCCGCGCCTGCCGCTCCGGCGCCCGCCGCCGGTGGCAACGCCACCGAGGTCGCTCTCCCCGCGCTGGGCGAGTCGGTCACCGAGGGCACCGTCACCCGCTGGCTCAAGCAGGTCGGCGACACGGTGGCCGTGGACGACGCGCTGCTCGAGGTCTCCACCGACAAGGTCGACACCGAGATCCCTTCGCCGGTGGCCGGCACCCTGCTCGAGATCAAGGTCGCCGAGGACGAGACCGTCGAGGTCGGCGCCGTGCTCGCGCTCGTCGGTGACGCCGGCGCCGCCCCGGCCGCCGCCCCGGCCGCCGCGCCTGCTCCGGCCGCCCCGGCTCCCGAGCCCACTCCGGAGCCGGCCCCCGAGCCGACTCCTGCTCCGGCCCCCGAGCCCGCTCCGGCCGCCGCCGCGCCCGCGCCTGCCGCGCCCGCCCCGGCGCCGGCAGCGCCCGCCCCGGCCGCTCCGGCTCCGGCAGCCACGGCTCCGGCAGCCACGGCTCCGGCTCCGGCTCCCGCAGCCCCGGCCCACGCCGCCCCGGCCACCGACAGCTCCCCTGCGATCCAGCCCGGTGGCTACGTCACCCCGCTGGTGCGCAAGCTCGCCGCTCAGCACAACGTCGACCTCAACACCGTGCAGGGTTCCGGTGTGGGTGGCCGCATCCGCAAGGAGGACATCCTCCAGGCGGCCGCCGCCAAGTCGGCTCCGGCCGCTGCTCCGGCAGCAGCCGCGGCTCCGGCGGCCTCCGCCGCTCCCGCCGCCGCTCCGGCGGCCCCGTCGCCGCTGCGTGGCACCACCGAGAAGATCTCGCGCCTGCGCAAGGTGATCGCCGAGCGGATGACCGAGTCGCTGCACACCGCGGCCCAGCTGACCCAGGTCATGGAGGTCGATGTCACCAACATCGCCCGCCTCCGTGACGCCAACAAGGCCGGCTTCCTGCAGCGCGAGGGCGTCAAGCTGACCTACCTGCCCTTCTTCGCCAAGGCCGCGATCGACGCGCTCAAGGTGCACCCGAAGCTCAACGCCGGGATCGACGTCGAGGCCGGCACGGTCACCTACTACGACCGCGAGAACATCGCCTTCGCCGTCGACACCGAGCGCGGTCTGCTGACCCCGGTCGTCAAGGACGCCGGCGACCTGTCGATCGCAGGCATCGCGAAGAAGATCGCCGATGTCGCCGACCGCACGCGCAACAACAAGATCACCCCGGACGAGCTCTCCGGTGGCACCTTCACGATCACCAACCTGGGCTCGTTCGGTGCGCTCTTCGACACCCCGATCATCAACCAGCCGCAGGTCGCCATCCTCGGCCCGGGTGCTGTCGTGAAGCGTCCGGTCGTCATCGACGACCCGGACCTGGGCGAGACCATCGCGGTGCGCTACATGGTCAACGTCGCGCTGACCTACGACCACCGCCTGGTCGACGGCGCCGACGCCGGCCGCTTCCTCCAGGACGTGAAGAAGCGTCTCGAGGCCGCTCAGTTCGAGATCTGAGCTGGCTGGGCCAACGATCAGTACGTCGCGGCGCGGTCCGATCCGGACCACGCCGCGACGCATCTGCGACGCCGGTGCCCAACCCGGCTGTGACAGGGGGTCGGATCAGCCGAGATCCATGTCGGTCATGTCCGTGATCTCGCCGTCGGGCTTCTCGATCGTCACCTTCTCGCCGTGGTGGGACAGGTCGTACGTGATGGTCGCGATGTCCTCGAGCTTCATGAACACGCGCATGAGCCGGTCACCCGAGCCGACGTAGAGATCGACCGGCTCCTCGGTGCCGGCCTCGGACTCTTCACCGGAGGTGAAGGTGTAGTGGGCCGCGTCGACGCCGTCGATCGACTCCTGACCGACATAGACCGTGCTGCTCGGCTCGATCGCTGCGCGCGTCGCCTCGATGACCGTGCTCGCCGGCGGAAGCGCAAGGACGGTCAATGCCGCGAGTCCGTTCTTGGCCCACTCCCCCTCGATCTTGGAGTAGATCTCGTCCTCACCGAGAACGACGTAGTCGAGATCCATCGTCTCCCCGTCCTGAGTCACCGTCCCGGTCGCCCGGACCGAGAGCGGATCCATCTGGATCTCTCCGCTCCCGCTCCCCTCGATCGCCTCGCTGCCGCCGGCTGGTTCGATGGAGACGGCGTAGCGTGCCGTGCTCGTGCCCTTCATGACGTCATCGAGCACCTTGTGGGCTTCGTCAGCCGTCAGCTTGGCACCCTTCTCGAAGTCCGGCGTCGCCTCGGACGCCGAAGCCTTGGTGTTCTTGTCTCCCTCGTCGCCGGCTCCGCACGCCGCGAGAGCGCCGGTCGTGGCCAGGACGAGGACGGCGGCCGCGAGGCGGCGCCGGTTCTGGGTGGTACGCACGTCTGGTGTGCCTTTCAAGACTGATCCGATGACCGATCGCTCCCGAGCGCGGCCAGCCGAAACAGACGCATTCTGTGCACAATCTCTTTACCCCCGCGGGGTTATCGCCAAACCGTTATCCGGCCCGGCGTACGATCTCGGGTGTGACAGAGCTGCGCTTCGTTGAGGTCGGGACGATCGACTACCTGGACGCCTGGGAGCTGCAGAAGCAGATCCACCAGCGCGTCGTGGACCGCGAAGAGCCCGACACCGTGCTGCTGCTCGAGCACCCGCCGACCTACACCGCCGGGAAGCGTACGAAGCCGGAGGACCGCCCCGCGGATCCCGGCGGCGCGCCGGTGATCGACGTCGACCGCGGCGGCGAGGTCACCTTCCACGGCCCCGGCCAGATCGTCGCCTATCCGATCGTGCGACTGCCCGAGAAGGTCAAGGTCGTCGACTTCGTACGCCGCCTGGAGCAGGCGATGATCCGCACCTGTGCCGAGTTCGGCGTCACCGCCTACCGGGTCCCGGGCCGTAGCGGCGTGTGGCTGCCCGCGGGCGAGACCCCGGACGGCGTGCGCCGACTGGAGCGGAAGGTCGGAGCGATCGGGCTGCGGGTCAGCCAGCACGTGACGATGCACGGCATCGCGCTCAACTGCGACGTCGACCTGGGGTGGTACGAGCGGTTCGTGCCGTGCGGGATCTCCGACGCCGGCGTGACCACCCTCTCGATCGAGGCGGGCCGCCAAATCGGCAACGCCGAGGCGATGCCGGTGCTGCACGCGCAGATCGCCGAGATGCTCTCCTGGCGCGACTACGAGCAGGGGCCGAGCCTGGAGCCCAAGCCCGACCCGGCCAAGACTCCACGAGTTCCGCTGCTCTCCCCCAGCCTGACCTGACCCAGGCACCGAAGCGGAGTGACCGTCCAGTAACCGCCTGGCTTCGGGGTTCCACCCTCCCCCGGCGTAGGCTGGTGGGGTGACTCAAGCTCCTGCCCCAGAAGGTCGCAAGCTCCTCCGTCTCGAGGTCCGCAACGCTCAGACTCCGATCGAACGCAAACCGGAGTGGATCAAGACCAAAGCGAAGATGGGGCCGGAATACAAGGAGCTCACCGCGCTGGTGAAGTCCGAGGGCCTGCACACGGTGTGCCAGGAGGCCGGCTGCCCCAACATCTTCGAGTGCTGGGAGGACCGCGAGGCCACCTTCCTCATCGGTGGCGACCAGTGCACCCGCCGCTGCGACTTCTGCCAGATCGACACCGGCAAGCCGACCGACCTCGACCGCGACGAGCCGCGCCGCGTGGCCGAGTCCGTGCAGACCATGGGCCTGAAGTACGCCACGATCACCGGCGTCGCCCGCGACGACCTCGCCGACGGCGGTGCCTGGCTCTACGCCGAGACGGTCAAGCAGATCCACGAGCTCAACCCCGAGACCGGCGTCGAGAACCTCATCCCCGACTTCAACGGCATCCCCGAGCTGCTCGAGGAGGTCTTCGAGTCCCGTCCCGAGGTCCTCGCCCACAACGTCGAGACCGTGCCGCGGATCTTCAAGCGGATCCGCCCGGCCTTCCGCTACGAGCGGAGCCTCGACGTGATCACCCAGGCCCGCGACTTCGGTCTGGTCACCAAGTCCAACCTGATCCTCGGCATGGGCGAGACCCGCGAGGAGGTCTCCGAGGCGCTGCGCGACCTGCACGCCGCCGGCTGCGAGCTGATCACGATCACGCAGTACCTGCGCCCGAGCGTGCGTCACCACCCCGTCGAGCGCTGGGTCAAGCCCGAGGAGTTCATCGAGCTCCAGGCCGAGGCCGAGGAGATCGGTTTCTCCGGCGTCATGTCCGGACCGCTCGTTCGTTCGTCCTACCGCGCCGGTCGGCTGTACCGTCAGGCAATCGAGGCACGCACCGCCTCGGTGGTCGAGCCTGTCGAGACCACAGCCTGAGGCAGCGTACGAATTTCTGAAGACTGAAAGAGGAAGATGTCCCAGACCGACCCGAGCAGCATGAGTCGCCGCCAGCAGATGGTGGAGACCTACAAGCTCACCAAGCAGTCAGACCCCAAGATCGGCCTGATCCTGGTCTCGATCTTCGTGGTCGTCGCCGCGGTGGCCGGCGTGATCTTCTGGCTCCTGCCCGGCGAGGGCATCTTCTCCTGGATCTTCACGATCGTCGGCGCCCTCCTGGCCGGCCTCCTGGCCGCGATGGTGGTCTTCTCCCGGCGTGCGCAGAAGGTCATGTACTCCCGCCTCGAGGGTCAGGTCGGCGGCGGGTACGCAGCCCTGACCATGCTCCGCCGCGGCTGGACCGTCACCCAGGCCGTCGGTGTCGAGCCGCGCAGCCAGACGCTGGTGCACCGCGTGGTCGGTCCTCCGGGAGTCGTCCTCGTCGGCGAGGGCAACAGCCCGAGCAAGGTCCGCTCGCTGCTGGCCAGCACCAAGCGCAACCACGCCCGGGTCCTCGGCGAGGTGCCGATCACGACCGTCGTCGCCGGCAACGGCGAGGACGAGGTGCCGCTGCCGCAGCTGACCAGGCACGTCACCAAGCTCGGCCGCAAGGTCGCCGGCCCGGAGATCACCGACATCATCAACCGGCTCAAGGCCGTCGACGCCACCCGTGGCACCATGCCGATCCCGAAGGGCCCCGTCCCGACCTCGATGAAGGGCATGCGCGGCAACCTCCGCGGCCGTTAATCAGCGCGGCGTGCCCGGATCGCGTAGAGCAACGGGATCCGGGGCGCCTGCTCGGGCAGCCTGAACCAGCCGTCCTCGCCCGCCACCATCGACGGGAAGCGGGGCCACGGCAGCCGCTCGTCCTCACGGACGACCTCGATGCGCAGCCCCGCGCCCGCGAGGGCGGTGACGACCTCGCCGACCCCGTGGCGCCATTCGTACGCCGTCGTGGCGGTGCTCAGTGCCGGGCCGTCGGTGTAGGTGTGGGTCGAGTCCTTCGCGATCACGCCTCGCCCTGAGAGATAGTCGTGGCGCAGCTCGAGGGAGTCCTCGTGACCCGGCTCCGGCACCTCGCCGAGGGCGTCGAGGAGCGGGTGGAACTCGGCGAGGTAGACGAACCCGCCGGGCTTGAGCAGGTCGTGCACCACCCGCGCCCACAGGTCGATGTCGGGCAGGTAGCAGACCGCGCCCTTGCCGGTGTAGACGACGTCGAACCGGCCCGCACCCAGCACCTCGACGGCGTCGTGGACGTCGGCCTGGTGGTAGTCGACCGCCAGACCCCGCTGCTCCGCGATCCGGCGAGCGGCCGCCACCGCCTCGGCCGAGATGTCCAGCCCGTACGTCACCGCACCACGCTGCGCGAAGGCGACCGTCTCGGTGCCGAGATGACACTGCAGGTGCACGACCTCGCGGCCGGCGAGGTCACCGAGGTCGGTCCACTCGTAGTCGGCGAACCAGGACTCGGCGGGCCGGGACCCGTCGATGCCGTAGAAGTCGCTGGCGACGTGGATCGGCGTCCGGGCGTCCCAGTTGGCTCGGTTGGCCTCGATCTGGCGAGTGATTTCGGGGTCGAGAGTCATGCGACCACGGTCCCACGAGACGACACAGGGCCGGACCCGTTCGGGGCCGGCCCTGCTGCGTACGAGATCGGGCTGTCAGCCTGCCATGCTCGGCATGTCGGTGACCTGGTCGGCGGGCGGCGCCTCGATGGTCACGTCCTCACCGTGCTTGGTGAGCACCATCTCGACGGTGCCCATCTCCCCCATGCCGACCTCGGCCTTGCGGAGCAGGCCGTCGCCGTCGACCCAGATGTCCTGCTCGATCGTCTCGGGCATGCCGCTGGCGCTGTCGGAACCCATGTTCTTGGCCAGGCTCGCGGAGTCGACGGTGAAGCTGTAGTGCTTGGTGTCGGTGCCGTCGAGCTTCTCCTCGCCCTCGAACTTGGAGGACTTGATCGACTTCTCCATGCCGTCGAAGAAGGCGAGCGGGTTGCTCATCGACTCCAGGCTGGTGCCACCCATCTTGGCGAGGTCGTCGGCGCTCGCGGTCATCCACGAGTCGCCCATCATGCCCTTGATGTAGATCTTCTCGTCGACCAGGATCGTCTCGAGGTCCATGTCCATCGAGCCACCGCTCATCTTCATGGTGGAGTGCTGGGCCGGCGGCTCCTTGCGGATGTCGCCCTCGCCGGTCATCGAGACGGCCTGGCCGGAGACCTTCGCGTCCATCTTCGTGGTGAAGTGGGCGGTGTCGATGTCGGTGGCCTTCTTCATGACCTCGGTCATGTCCTCGGCCGAGACCTTGTCACCCTCGCTGGCGCCGCCGGCCCCACCACCGCCACAGGCCACCAGGCCCGAGAGCGATACGGCCAGCACGCCCGCCACTGCGGCGCGGCGCCAGAGGCCACGTGGCCCGAGAGTACGGTTGTGCGTCATTGAGCTTCCCTTCGTGATTCCGCTCCTACGGCGGACCGCTCCAACCTACCCTCGGAAACGCCTCAACTCACCCGGCGAAACACGTGTCGATAGGTCTGAAGCGTGACGGTCGCGGTGCCCGCCGCCAGATCGTGCAGACCACGCCGGTCAGGACGGAAGACCAGCGGAGGCACGACGAGCACGACCAGGATCTGACGGGCGATGCTCCGCAGCGGGTCGGGCGGGCGTACGTCCGGCTCCCCCGGGGACACCCGCACCGTGCGCAGCCGGGTGACGAGCTTGCCGAACGAGCCGCCACCGAGCGTGGTGAAGACCGCCGTCTGCACGACGAAGACGACCAGGATCCACAGGTTGTCGCTCGGCCGCGGGTCGACACCGGCGAGCAGCGACCCGAACGGCAGCGCGCGTACGCCGAGGAAGACCGACGCCACCAGCGACGACGCGAGCCAGTCGATGAACAGCGCGAGGACGCGCCTGCCCCAGCTCGCGGTCGGATAAGGCAGAGTAGGCGTCACAGGGGTGGCGGAACTGGTCACACCGGCAAGCGTAGGCGGCAACGTCTTGAGGGGTGAGATCGGGATGGTTGCCGATCAAATCACACAACCTGTTACATGCCTGAAACATTTGCGACACTCCTGTGCAACCGTCCCTTCGTAGTTTGCGTGGCACGGTCAGGTCCATGAGGACCTGGCCTCGATCGCGAGAGACCTATCTGGCTCTTCCCGCCCGGGTGAGCCAAGGAGGATTGATGTTCAGCACTGACGACGAGCTCTTGAAGTTCATCTCTGACGAGGGGGTCGAGTTCGTCGACATCCGTTTCGTCGACCTTCCCGGCGTTCAGCAGCACTTCACGGTGCCGGTGTCGTCGTTCAACCTGGAGCCGATGGCCTTCGACGGTTCGTCGATCCGCGGCTTCCAGGCGATCAACGAGTCCGACATGGCGCTGTACCCGGACGTCACGACTGCCTACATCGACCCGTTCCGCACCGCGAAGACCCTCGCGCTGATGTACTTCGTGCACGACCCGATCACCGGCGAGGCCTACTCGCGCGACCCGCGCAACATCGCGCGCAAGGCGCTGGCGTACCTCGCCTCGACCGGCATCGGTGACACCGCCTTCTTCGCCCCCGAGGCGGAGTTCTTCATCTTCGACAAGGTCGCCTACAACACCTCCGAGGGCGAGTCGTTCTACAAGATCGACTCGGTCGAGGCCTGGTGGAACTCGGGCGCCGACAAGAACCCCGACGGCTCGGACAACCTGGGCTACAAGACCCGTTACAAGGGCGGCTACTTCCCGGTCTCCCCCACCGATCACTTCGCCGACCTGCGCGACGTCATGGTCAAGAACCTCGAGGCCTCCGGCCTGCTCGTCGAGCGCGCCCACCACGAGGTCGGCACCGCCGGCCAGGCCGAGATCAACTACAAGTTCGACACCCTGCTCAAGGCTGCCGACGATGTCATGAAGTTCAAGTACATCGTCAAGAACACCGCCTGGCAGGCCGGCAAGACCGTCACCTTCATGCCGAAGCCCGTCTTCGGCGACAACGGCTCGGGCATGCACGTCCACCAGTCGATCTGGAACGCCGGCGAGCCGCTGTTCTACGACGAGACCGGCTACGGCGGCCTCTCCGACATGGCCCGCTGGTACATCGGCGGCATCCTGAAGCACGCCCCGTCGGTCCTGGCGTTCACCAACCCGACCGTGAACTCCTACCACCGCCTGGTGCCGGGCTTCGAGGCTCCGATCTCGCTGGTCTACTCCTCGCGCAACCGCTCCGCCGCGGTCCGCATCCCGATCACCGGCACCAACCCGAAGGCCAAGCGCGTCGAGACCCGGTTCCCGGACCCGTCCTCGAACCCGTACCTCGCCTTCTCGGCCCTGCTCCTCGCCGGCATCGACGGTATCCAGAACAAGATCGAGCCGCCCGCGCCGATCGACAAGGACATCTACGAGCTTCCGCCGGACGAGATGGCCGAGATCAACCAGGTGCCGACCTCCCTCGGTGCCGTCCTGTCGGCGCTGGAGACCGACCACGACTTCCTCACCGTGGGCGACGTCTTCACCCCCGACCTGATCGAGACCTGGATCGACTACAAGACCAACGACGAGATCCTCCCGATCCAGCTCCGCCCGCACCCGCACGAGTTCGAGCTCTACTACGACATCTGAGCCGACCGCTCTGCTGTCGGACGTCGAAGGCCCCGGGATCTCCCGGGGCCTTCGGCCGTTCCGTACGCACCGGGGTCATGCCTGCGGCCGACCCGGACGAGCCGGGTGTCCGAGCATCCGGCCAAGGGGTTGATCACGCCAGCACATCGGCGCATCCTCGGAGTAGGAGGTTGCGATGAACCCATCACGCATTCCCGACGGCATCCCGGTTCTCTCACGTGGCCGGCATCGAACGCCACGACGCGGCGCATGCTTCATGGAGCTCGCCTCGGTCCTCGCCGGTGAGCGGTGGAGCGATCATCCCTCCTGCACCCATCCCCTGCTCGCGCATCTGGCACGGCTGGTGAACGATCGCACCAGTGACGACGGACGCCAGCAGCTGCTGCCACTCGTCCCCTCGGTCGTGGGCCGGCGCGGGAACGACCGCACCTGGCTCACGGTCGCGGTGGCGGTAGCGGCGCAGACCATCCTCGACGTCCCCGAAGCGACGCAGCGACCGCTGGCAGCCGGCCTGCTTCAAGCCGAGCGCCTGTGCGCGGATGCCGAGCCCGATCTGGCGGCCACCCGGCGGGAGGCCCGGTTCGCACTCGAACTGGTTCCCGGGGCGGTCGCCTGGGTCGACGGACTTGGGATCCGGAGCCCGATCGACGCCCGCACCTTCGCCAGACGGAGCGCGCCGACGATGGTCCGGTGCACCGTCGACGGGGTCGTGGCGAGCGCTAGCCCCGACGGCGACGAACGGCTGGGCGCTCTGCTCGAGGCCGGCATCGCGGCGTGCCCCGCGCCGGACACGGTGATCACCGCACCTGCTTTCGCAGGCAGCCCAGCTGGTCCCCGGCCCACGCCAACCCGCTGACCGGCTCTCGGCCTCACCAGACCTGTCATCCGCCGAAGCCGCCGTCGGCGGCGACGTCCGATCCGTTGAGCACGGCGCCGGCACGGGAGCAGGCGTGCACGACGGTGGCGGCGACCTCGTCCGGGGTGAGCGGGCGGCGCAGGAGCTGGTGGCCGGCGAGGTCGCCCGGGGTGACCGAGTAGAGGTCGGCGGTCGCGGCCAGCATCGTGGTGTCGGTGGAGCCGGGTGAGACGGCGCAGGCGGTGACGCCGGTCCCCGCGAGGTCGGCGGCCAGGCCCTTCACCAGGCCGACCACAGCATGCTTCGCGGCGTTGTAGGCGGCGAGGTGGAACAGGCCGCGCGAGCCCGCGGCGGAGGCGAGCGCGACGAACCGGCACCCGGCGGGGTCGGGTCCGGCGAGCATGACCGGGACGGCGGCGGCCGCCGTGTTCCAGACCCCTGCGACGTCGATCTGCCACTGCAGGTCGAGCGAGTCGTCCTCCCACAGCGGGCGGCCGCCGGCGATCACCGCGGCCGCCGCGACGGCGATGTCGAGCCGTCCCCACCGCTGGGTCGCGACCTCGACCGCGGCGGCCACGGCCTCAGGGACCCGTACGTCACCGACGACCGGCTCCACCCACCCGGCCGGGAGCGAGGCGACGAGCGTGTCGAGGTCTGCCCTGGTGGCCTGCGGGTAGCCGGCCGGGGAGTCCTCGCCGGCGCACCAGTCGAGCGCGACGACGCGTACGCCCTCGGCCACCAGGCCCCGCACGGTGGCGGCCCCGATCCCACGTGCCGCTCCGGTCACCAGCGCCACCCGGCCCGCCTCGTCTGCGCCCATCGCGTCGGGCGTCATCGGGTGACCGCGCCGATCTGGAGGCGGTCGTAGGCGGCGGAGACCGTTTCGGCGAGGATCGGCTGGCCGAGCTCGGCGCTCGCTCCGGTCGGGTCGGCGTAGGGCACCTGTCCAGGCTAGCCGGGAGCGCGCGGCGGGAAGTACGCATCGGCTATCTGGAACATGGGCGAGCCAGTGCAACACATGTTCTCGTTGGCGCGTCATGAAGACACACATCGCCCTAACTCGGAGGGTTCACATGAAGCAGGTCGTCGTCTTCCTTCTCATCGGCGCGCTCGCACCCGTGTTCGGGCAGGTGCTCAGCGCCCAGGCGCTGCCGCCCGACCTCGTCTGCGACGGCAGCTACCACCACCGCACGCTCCGCCACGTGGTCATCCCGGACGACGCCCGCTGCGTGATCACCGATTCCAGGATCACCGGCAACGTCCGCACCACCGGTGCACCGAGGGTGGTCAGCATCACCGACACGGCCGTCAGCCGGAACATCCACGTCCGCAACGTCGTCGAACGCGTCACCATCGGGGCCGCCGGGTGCCGTGTGGACCCGGTCGCCGGACGGAATCTCATGGTCCGAAACTCCCGCAACGTGGCGATCTGCGAGATGTCGATCGCCAACAATCTGGTGGTGCGCGACAATCGCGGGACGTTGATGATCCGGGACAACAAGGCGTGCAACAACCTCCGCGTCGTCGGCAATCACGTGCGTTCCCTGCGTGTGCTCAGGAACTCCTACGCCGGCAACTTCTCGGTGGCTCGCAACAGCTGGGTGGACCGCGGGATCGTGAGGGACAACGTGGACCTGCACCAGAACCCCTCCGCCTGCCGCCGGAAGTGATTCGGCGCGGTTGCGAGTGCAGGTGCCGACCTTCCTCGGTCGCTGCACCACCTCGACGCCCGTCCTTGCGTCAGGAGAGGTACTTCTCCACGGTCTCCGGAGGACGCACGTGCGCCTCGGACTCGGGCTCGCCGAACTCTCGTTTGGCGCGCCTCTGGCGGAGCAGATCCCAGCACTGGTCGAGCTGCGTCTCGAGCTCGCCGAGCCGCTGAGTGTCGCCGCCCGCCCCGGACCGGAGCTGGTGCTCCTCATCCACGAGCGCGCTGATCCTGGTGATGATGTCTTCGTCGGCCATGGGTCCACCATGGCACCTCCAACAAGGTTCGTCACCAGCGTTGGGGTCAACAGGGTGCTTCCCTAACCGGCCCGCACCCGCCTGGTGTCATAGGCCCACATCGCGATCTCGACGCGATTGCGGGTGCCGAGCTTGGTCATCAAGGAGGCGACATGGGTCTTGACCGTGCTCAGGCTCACGAAGAGCTCGGTGGAGATCTCGGCGTTGGTCCGGCCCCGCGCCACCAGGGCGAGCACCTGCTCCTCACGCTCGGTGAGCGGATCGACGGGCTGGACCGGCACCGCCGGAGCCTGGTCGGCGAAGGTCGCCAGCAGCCGGCGGGTGACGTTGGGGGCGATCAGCGCGTCCCCGTCGGCCGCCGCGTGGATGGCCTGCACGAGGAGCTCCGGCCCGGCATCCTTGAGCAGGAAGCCGCGGGCGCCGGCGCGCAGGGCGCCGAGGACGTACTCGTCGAGGTCGAAGGTGGTGATCACGACGACCGCCATCGGGTCCGTCACGTCCGGCCCGGCCAGGCGCCGGGTGACCTCGACGCCGTCGAGGCCGGGCATCCGGATGTCGACGAGGAGGACATCGGGTCGCAGCCGGGCCGCCAGGTCGAGCGCGGCGAGCCCGTCTGCCGCCTCCCCCACGACCTCGAGGTCGGGCTGCGCGCCGAGGATCATCACCAGCCCGGTACGTACCAGGTCCTGGTCGTCGGCCACCACCACACGGATGCTCATGCCGGCGCCTCCGCCGGCAGCACGGCCTCGACCACCCAGCCACCCTCGGGCGCCGGACCTGCGCGGAGCGATCCGCCGAGGAGCTGGGCCCGCTCGGTCATGCCCAGCAGGCCGAACCCAGGCTCTGGGGCCGGCCCCGGCTCGGTGTGTCCGTCGTCGCTGACGCGCAGCCTGACGACCTCACCCTCCCGGCGTACGTCGATCCCGACCCGGGTCGCGCCCCGGGCGTGCCGCACGGCGTTGGTGAGCGCCTCCTGCGCGAGCCGGTAGAGCGCGGCGTCGACGGGTCCGGGCAGCCGGGTCAACGGACCATTCAGCGAGACCTCGACGGCGGGCGTCGCGTCGGCGCGCGCCAGGGCAGGCAGATCCGCGACTCCCGGCTGCGGCGAGTAGGCGACGGCCTCCTCCTCCCGCAGCACCCGCACCATCGATCTCATCTCCGCCAGGGTTCGCGACGCCTCCGACTCGATCGCGGCCAGGACCTCGACGGCCTTCTCGGGCTGGATGCCCGCGACCACGCCACCGGCCTGCGCCTGCACCGCGATGGCCGAGACGTGGTGGGCCACGGTGTCGTGCAGTTCGCGCGCGAGCGCCACCCGCTCCTGGTTGCGGATCTCGCGCTGCTGGCGCTGCCAGAGGTCGGCCCGGTAGCGGAACACGGCAGCGAGCGCGACGATCAGCAGCAGAAGGACGCTGCCGCCGAAGAGGTCTGCCCAGCCAGCGGAGGAGGCGTACATCCCCAGCACGACGACCACCACCACGAACGCCGTCCCCAGCGCGATCTCCCGTCCCGAGCCCCATCGCACCAGGGAGTAGAGCAGGATCAGGTCGGCCATCATCGAGTAGAGGCCGAGGTCCCCGGCGTGCACCGCCAGCTGGAGGGCCGATAGCAGCCCGGCGACACCCCACCCGACGAGGGCCGCCAGCAGGGGGCGGTTCCGCCGCCAGAGCAGAGCAGGCACCAGCGCCAGGGCGAGCACCGTCACCAGGGGCTGCCAGGCCAGGCCCGACCGAACGATGCCCTCGACCAGGGTGGCGGCGGCAAAGACGCCCGCCAGCAGCCAGTCGAGACGGCCCACAGCCGGGGCGTCGGCAGGCCGCGGCTCGTGCCAGACGGCGCGCCGGAGGGTGTTCACGGCCCCAGCCTAGGGATCGGCACGCCGCGGCGTACCGGCCGAAAGTACGAGACGGGGATCGTTCCATCGGCCGGGCGGACTCCGGCCTCCGGTCCGATGTGCCCGCTGCCGGGCTCGGCGAGCGTTGACCCACCGATCCTCACCACGACAACGGAGCCCATGATGACAACACGTCAGACCGCCACCCTGGACGACCAGCCGACCTCGGCGCGAGCCAAGCTCGCCGCAGCATGGACGAGCTTCATGTTCCTCTACGCCTACGTGGACATCCTCAACTTCTTCACGCCCGGCGTCGTCGACGACATCCTCGCCGGCAAGGTCTTCGAGTTCGACCTCTCCCAGACCTTCTCGACCGCGGCACTGGCCCTCGTGTCCGTCCCGACCCTCATGGTCGTGCTGTCGATGACGCTGCCCGCCCGGGCGAACCGCATCACGAACCTCGTCGTCGCCGCACTCTACGTCCCGGTCACGGCCTTCAACCTGGCGGGCGCGTCCTGGCTGTATTTCTACGGTCTCGGCGTCGTGCTCGAGCTGGGCCTTCTCGCGCTCATCGTCCGGTACGCCTGGACCTGGCCCCGCACCGCCACCGCCGCGACCGCCCCGGCCGGAGACAGCGCTATGGCCCGACGCGGACGACCGTGATGGCGAACCGCTCGACGCCGGCGACATGACCGCCGGTCGACACCGCGATGGTCAGTACGCTGCCCGCGGGTGCGGCGAACGGCATCGTGGTCGACCACGGCCGGTTCTGCCCACCGGCGGGGATACCTGGCGAATGGCCGACCTCGCCGGTGCCCAGGCGCAGGACCCGGACCACGAGGCTCTCGTCCACCCCGGTGATCCGGCCGCCGACGGCCATCGGGGACGTGACCGTCGCGCCGTAGCGCGGGGTGGTCAGCGACAGGGTGCTGTCCTTCGTCCCGACGACCTCCCACGGGGCGTACGAACCGGTTCCGATCTTCGCCAGGTGCAGGATCGCCGAGGTGCTGGCCTTGCCGTCGGGCAGCCTCAAGCCGACGTCGACCCATGCCTGGTCGTCGGAGATCGCCACCCGCAACACCCGGTCGACCTCCTGGTAGCCGAGGTAGCTCTGGGTGAACCGCAGCGCGACCAGCCCCGCATCGAGGTGCCACGGCTGGTGCCCGCCGTCGCGATATGCCTGTTGCCACACCGCCGCTTCCTCGACGCCGGCGAACGGCCACAGCGGCTGAAAGCCGAACCGCGAGGGCGACGTGGGCGTTGGTCTCGTAGGTGTCGGGCTCGGGGTGGCGGGCTCCGTAGGAGTCGTGCTCGTGGAAGGCGACGGCGTCGCGGTGCTGCTCGCCGACGGACTCGGGTCCGCACGACGGTCACCGTCCTCCGAGCGCACCGCAAGGGCGATGAACACGACGACCGCAACCGCGAGCACCGCCGCGACGGCGGTCATCGCCCACGCCCACCGGCGGCTGGTGCTCGTGGACTCATGCGGCTTGCCGTCAGGAATTGGCTCGGTCACAGGACTCACCCGCGGCCAACGTAGTCCGAGCGTCCGCCCCGGCCTCAGTGCCGTTGGTCCTCCGCGCCGCGGACCAACGGCCTGGCGCTCGCGGCGAGAGCCTCCTCCTCGGCGTGGATCTCGGCCTCGAGCATCCCTACTTCTTCGGGCGGCGGCGACCGGCGAGGGCGTACTCCTCGTCCCTGAGCCGCACGGCCGCGCGCTCCACGGGCACGTCATGGCCCTTCTCGCACGTCACCACAGCAGACAGCGATGTGCCGCAGTCGCGGTGGATCAGCTCGACGCCTGTCCGATGGTCGTCCCGCAATCCTTCGCCCCACTCGATCAGGGCGACGACGATCGGAAAGAGTCCACGCCCGCGTTCCGTCAGGACGTATTCGTCGCGCGTGCGCTTGCCCGCCTCTCGGTACGGCCTGCGGTCGACGATCCCGTCGGCGTACAGCTGCTTGAGCCGCCCGGCGACGACCGCCTCGCTCAGCCCGGTTCGGCGGGCGAGCTCGTCGAACCTGCTCCCGCCGTAGAACAGCTCTCGGACCACCACCATCGCCGAACGGGTACCGATGACGTCGAGCGAGCGCTCGATCCGGCACCAACCCTTCGCGGGCCAGTCGTCACGGTCCGAGAAGGCTCCCAGGCGCTCGAGGACGTCGGTCGAGCCAGCTGCGCTGTCGTCGTGATCCATGGCGCCATCGTACCTCTGGCTTTGCTTGTCACAAGTCAGGGTGTACGTTCTGACTATGGTTTCCCTGAGCCAGGGTCGCGCCTCTGAAAGGAACTCCCCGTCATGACCAGCGCATACATCGTCGACGCCGTCCGCACTCCCATCGCCAAGGGAAAGCCAGGCGGCGCCTACTCCGAGATCCACTCCGTCGACCTGCACGCCCACACGTTGGCGGCCCTCGTCTCCCGCACCGGCATCGACCCGTCCGTGGTGGACGACGTGATCTCCGGTGCGGTCGGCCAGGTCGGCGAACAGTCCGGCAACACGGCCCGCTGGGCGCTGCTCGGGGCGGGGTTCCCCGAGTCGGTCCCCGGCGTGACCGTCGACCGGCAGTGCGGCTCCTCCCAGCAGGCCCTGCACTTCGCCGCACAGGGCGTGATCGCCGGAGCGTACGACGTCGCCATCGCCTCGGGCGTGGAGTCGATGTCCCGGATTCCGATCGGCTCGCAGACCCTCGGCAAGGACTTCGTGGGCTCCAAGGTCGGGGCCAGATACGACCACGGCCTGGTGCCCCAGGGCATCAGCGCCGAGCTGATCGCCAACAAGTGGAACCTCTCCCGCACCCGACTCGACGAGTTCGCCGCCGAGTCCCATCACCGCGCCGCACGCGCGTGGAAGGACGGGCTCTTCGATTCTCAGGTGGCACCGGTCAACGACCTACGCACCGACGAGACCATCCGCCCCGAAACCTCGATCGACACGCTCGCCGGCCTCCGGCTGGCCTTCAAGAACGACTACTGGGTCGAGCGTTACCCCGATCTCGACTGGCGTGTCACAGCGGGCAACAGCTCGCCGGTCAATGACGGGTCCGCAGCCATCCTGGTGGCGAGCGAAGAGGCCACCGCGCGTCTCGGCCTGACCCCCAGGGCACGCGTGCACTCCTTCGCCATCGCCGGCGACGACCCGATCTACATGCTCACCGGCATCATCCCGGCCACCCAGAAGGTGCTCCAGAAGGCCGGACTGTCCATCGACGACATCGATGCCTTCGAGGTCAACGAGGCGTTCGCCTCCGTCGTGCTCGCCTGGCAGAAGGAGACCGGCGCCGATCTCGCCCGGGTCAACATCAACGGCGGCGCCATCGCGATCGGCCACCCTCTCGGCGGTTCCGGCGCCCGGCTCATGACCACCCTGCTGAGCAATCTCGAACAGACCGGCGGCCGGTTCGGCCTCCAGGTCATGTGCGAGGCCGGCGGACTGGCCAACGCGACCATCATCGAGAGGATCTGACATGCCGCAGATGCACGGCACACGCAGAGCACGGAGCCGCGCATGAGCCGGGAACGCACGTACTCCTGGGAAGACCCGAAGGTCTTCGTCGATGCCGCCGCCGGCCTGAGCGGACTGGAGTTCCTCGGCAAGATCGGGAGCGGAGAGCTGCCACTCGTTCCCGCCGGAGCGACGACGAACATCCTTCCGGTCGCCGTGGGTGACGGCTGGGCGGAGTTCGAGATGCAGCCCGAGGAGTGGCACTACAACCCGATCGGGTCGGTGCACGGCGGAATGCTCGCGGGTCTTGCCGACTCAGCTCTTGGCTGTGCCGTTCACACGAAGCTCCCCGCAGGGACCGGATACACGTCGCTCGATCTGAACATCAAGTTCACCAGGGCCGCCAACCTCGACAGCGGGCTGCTCCGCTGCCGAGCCGAGGTCGTCACCATCGGGCGCCGCACCGCCACTGCCGAGGCGCGAGTCATCGACAGCAACGGGCGGGTCGTGGCGCATGCGATCGCCACCTGCCTGCTCTTCACATGACCACACTCACCGAACAACGTGGAGCACCAATGCCTGGAAACCTGACCTACGAGGTCTTCATCGCCGACCCCATCCCCCAGAACGTCACCGACCTCGTGCCGAACGGCGACAAGCGCGAGTTCTCGCCGCTGTCGATCACGCTGATCTCCGGCGACCGGGACGCCGTCCTCGTCGATCCGCCGATGACGATCGCCCAGACCGCCGCCGTCGGCGACTGGGTCGAGTCGACCGGGAAGAACCTGACGTACATCTTCGCCACCCACGGCCACGGCGACCACTGGTTCGGCTCCGCCGAGCTCGCCGAGCGATTCGGCGCCGAGGTGGTCGCCACCGCCGGGACGATCGAGCAGATGCACGGCAACCTCGCCATTCGCGAGTTCTTCTGGGATGCACTCTTTCCCGGCCAGATCCCCGCGACCGACGTCGTGGCGACGAAGGTCGTCGACAACACGATCGACCTCGAGGGGCACCCGCTCACGGTGATCGAGGTCGGGCACACCGACACGGACGAGACCAGCGTGCTCCATGTCCCAGACCTCGACCTGGTCGTCGCCGGCGACGTCATCTACAACGGGGTGCACCAGTTCCTGCGAGAGGCGCAGGGTGACGGCATCAACGCCTGGCTCCGCGCGATCGACACCGTCGAGTCGCTCCACCCACGGCTCATCGTGGCCGGCCACAAGAACAAGGCCCTCGATGACGACGCGGAGCGGACGATTCGCGAGACGCGGGACTACCTCACCTCCGCGGCAACGCTCCTGACCGAACAGACCACCGCCCTCGACTTCTTCAACGCGATGCTGGAGCGCTATCCCGCTCGCCTGAACCCGGGCGCGCTGTGGGGCGGGGCGACGGCTCTCTACACCTGAGATGCAGCCACCCGAGGGCCACGCTCCGCGCCAAGGCCCGAACCTGCCGCGATCTCACGGCGAAGGCTGGGCACAGACATCCCTCCTTCGCCGCGATCGGCGATGGCGCTGCCGGCACTGCTGATCCACTGCCCGCCACTGCGGCTCACGAGCTGCGAGCCAGCCCGAGGAAGTCGTCCGCGCGATGGACGAACAGGTACGCCTGCTGGGTGATCGCTGTCGCGCGGGCACGTCCCGCGGCCTCGTGGACGGCTTCGAGCGGGTCCCCGAGTGCTCGTCTCAGCTTCGCGTGCATCAGTTGGACGAAGGCGGCCGCATAGCGTTGCCCGTGTGCCTCGATGGACGCGTCGGCGCGCCTGAGAGCGTCTGCGGCCTCCTGGACCCGCCCGTTCGCGAGATACATCTCGCCGAGCAGCGCCAGCCAGGTCGTCAGACCGGAGCGTGGCGGGTCGGTCAGGTTCGACTCGATCAGTGCCTCTGCCTCGGCCAGAGACCGATCGGCGTCCCGGCCGGTGACCGCATGTGCCCAGCATCGGCCCAGCCGTTGATAGGCGCCCAGGAAACGGAACGCGAACTCAGGATCCGCTGCGATGCCTCGCTCTGCGGCACGGAGCGCCCAGTGCGGGTCGGCCATCAGCGCCGCGGCTGTGACCGCGAACGCGGACCACACCGTGACGTCATAGGAGTGGTTTCCGGCGTCGCTCTCGATCCGCCCGAAGATGCGACGGGCTTCGTCGTCCTTGCCGTGCAGGGCGGCGTTGAGCGCGAGCATCGCCGGTGAGAGCAGCTGAAGGTCGTGCCGCAGCTGGTCCTGCTCGAGGGACTTCGCCCGTTCGGCGACGACGGCGTTCGACTCGCTGAGGTGCCGATACGCCTCACCGACATTTCCGACGTCCCACTGATGGATCCCCCAGGCGTGTCGCCCGTACGCCCGCACAACCGGATCCTCGGATCGTTCGCTGTCCGCGAGGAGCCGGTGGGCCAGCTGACCGCTGCGGTCGAGCTGGATCGCCTGGGAGTGAGCGGCCCAGTGGGAGAAGAGGAAGTCGGCCGCCTCTCGCTCCCGCCCGAGGCCGCGGGCGGCCCGCTCCGCGCGTTCGAGCAGGTCGAAGGTGGCGTCGGCGCTTCCCATGTAGCCCGTCTGCATCCCGATCACCGCTACGAGCTGTGACAGCGCGGACAGTTCGAGCTCGAGCAGACCGGCCGAGTGCGCGATGCTGGCAGCGGCCTCGAGGTGCGGGACCGCCGCGTCGAAGGCCGACTGGGCAACGGCTCGTCGACCGCCGCGGACGAGGGCGGTCGTGGTTCGTGTGGGGTCTGCGAACGGCCCGGCCAGCCACAGGTGGTGAGCAAGTCGCTCGGTGACCGCGTCGTCGTCCCCGTGGATCCCCTCCAACGCATCGGCGATCTGCAGGTGCAACCGACCGGTCGAGAGCAGTCGCGAGGTCGTCTGATGCACCGACTCACGAACCAGGTCGTGCACGAACCGCACGGAGAGCGGTCTGTCCTCGGCCGGCTCCAGCAGGCCCTGCGAGTCGGCGGTGGCGAGCAGTGCCGAACAGGCCGACATCCCGACGCCGGCTGCACGAGCGAGCAGACGGACATCCACCTCCCGCCCGATGAGCGCTGCGATCTCGACGAGCCGCCTCGTCTCCTGGTCGAGACCGGCGAGACGGTCTCGCACGATGTCACGCACCGTGGACGGAACGCCCGTGCGTACCAGGGCGTCCTCACCGGCCGCGACGTCGAGATCGCTGTCGGCCAGGAGGCGGGCGAGCTCACGTACGAAGAACGGGTTGCCCTCGGTGCGCGCCTGGATGCAACGAGCGACGTACGGGCTCGGTGTCCGTCCGGTCTCGCGCCGGACGAGCTCGCCGACCTCGGTCGGTTGGAGCGGGCCGATGCGGATGCGTTGGTGATGGGGCAGACGTCCGACCGCTGCGAGCATTCCCCCGAGCCCATCGCCAGGGGCGGGAGCGCGATCGCGCAGGAGACCAGCCAGGACGACGCCGTCCGGCTGTTGGGTTGCCACATGTCTGAACAGCTGCAACGACGCGACGTCCGCCCATTGCAGGTCGTCGATCACCAGCACGACCGGACGCTCGGCAGCGGCTCTCCGGATGAGGTCGACGGTCTGCTCGAAGAGACGGAACTGAGCGCCGCTGTCCGGTAGCACCGCACCACCGAGGAGGTTCTCCGGGCGCGGGTCGAGGAGGCGTCGGATCTCGCCGCTGGCCAACCCTGCGCGGGTGGGCTCCGGCTGGCTCGCCACGAGGTCGGAGATGAGACGGCTCCATGGCCACAGGGCCGGCGTTCCCTCGTGGTTCAGGGACCGTCCCCACACGACGAGTGCACCAAGCCGCTCGGCATCCTGGGTGAACTCGGAGAAGAGAGACGTCTTTCCTGCCCCGGGTTCGCCTTCGGCCATGATCAGGGCGGCGTTGCCCGCCGCCGCCGACTCGAGCGAACGCGCCAGCAGGGCGCGTTCCTCGCCGCGTCCGACGAGTGGCGCGCTCTCTCCCTGGTCGCTCTGCTGGTCGCTCCGGACGCGGGCCTGCTTCACGACGCGCGTCCGGGCGGCCTGCAGCGCCTCGCCGGGGGTCACCCCGAGGTCGCCGGCCAGCCGAGCCCGAACGGCCTCGAAGACGGAGAGTGCTTCGGCCTGCTTGCCCGCGGCGGCAAGGGCGGTCATCAGGCTGGCTTGAACGGGCTCGTTGAGCGGTGCCATCCAGGCGGCCAGGCGCAGCGGCTGAAGGATCTGTGTGGAGAGCCGCTGCGTGTGGGCCAGCTCCCCCACCGCGACGCAGGCGTCGAAGAACTCCTCGTTGATGCCGGCGAACAACGGTGAGGTGGTCGCGCTCGGACCGAGGCCGTCGCCGGCCGGACCGTGCCAAAGACCGAGTGCCTGGGCGTACTGGTCGACCGCCTCGTCACGTCGGCCTGAGGAGAGGTGGGTTCTGGCGCTGTCGACATGCGACCTGAAGTCGATCAGGTCCACCGCGGCGGTCCCTCCGACGAAGGCGTAGCCGCCGCCTCTGCGGACGATGAAGCGCCCGGACTCGCGCGCCGGAAGGTCGGGCTCGAGCATGCGGCGGATGGTCCCAACGTACTTCTGGACAGTGTTGACCGCCGACATCGGGACGTTCTCCTCCCAGAGGAGATCTACGAGCTCCGACATGCTCGTCGGCCGGCCCGCCCGCGCGAGGAGCAGAGCCAGCAGGTACCCCTGCTGCCGCGGGCCGGTCTCCAGTTCGACGTCGTCGCGATAGGCACGCAACGGGCCGAGAATCTGCAGGCGCAGGGAACTCCGCGGATCCGATCTCTCGGCGATCGAGGAGTGTTCCATCGTGAGTCCTATGGGCGCAGGCGGTTGGCCCACACCCCGACACGTACCGGGCCTCGGCACCAGCCTAGGCGCCCATCGAATCCGCCGCAGCCCTCTGGGGCGAGCCGGGCTCCACAAAATCTCCACGGCCCGTCCAGTACGCCTTCGTAGATTCCGATCGACCGAGCGTGTGCCCGTGGTCGAAGGCCGGGCATGCGGACCTCCGCGTGGAAGAGGACAGACGATGCACGAACAGGCCTACAACGCGCAATGCAGAGCCGCGGAGAACCGACATCCGGCACAGGCGTCGAGACAGCGTGACGCGCTCATCCTGTTCGCCTTGGCGCTGGGCACCTTCGCCATCGGGTCGGGCGAGTTCGGGAGCAACGGCATCGTCCAGCTCTTCGCGGCCGATCTCGGTGCCTCGGTGCCGACCGCGACGAACGCGATCACCGCCTACGCCCTCGGCGTCGTCATCGGATCACCGGTGCTCACCATCGCGGCCGCCCGACTCAACCGGCGGACGCTCCTTCTCGGGCTGGTCGTGCTCTTCATCGTCGGCAACCTGCTGTCCGCCGCGGCGTCCGGCCTCGGTGTCCTCATCGTGGCCCGCTTCATCACCGGCACGGTCCAGGGAGCGTACTTCGGCGCCGGGGCGGTGGTCGCCGCGTACGCCTACGGCCCGGGCAAGGGCGGCAAGGCGTTTGCCACGGTGATGGCCGGTCTGACGATCGCGACGATCTTCGGCTCGCCGCTCGGCACCTTCATCGGGCAACAGGTCGGATGGCAGGCGCTGTACGTCGTCGTGTCGGTGGTCGGTCTGCTGGCCGGGATCGCCATCTGGGTCTTCGTCCCACGGACCAGCGCGCTCGCCGGCGGATCCGTCATGCAGGAGCTCGGTGCCTTGAGACGGCCCATGGTCTGGGCCACGACGGCCATCGCCGCCCTGGGCATCTCGAGCATCTTCGCCGTCTACACCTTCATCGGCCCGTACATCACCGACGCCGTCGCGGTCGACGAAGCCTGGATCCCGGTCGCGCTGGCGGTCTTCGGGGTAGGGATGGCGCTGGGCAACTGGATCGGTGGTCGCCTGGCAGACCAGTACGAGTATCGAGGCCTGGTCCTGGGCTATGCGGTCGCGCTGGCCTTCCTGGCCGTCATCGCGGTCGGCGGAGAGAACCTCGCCGTCCTGCTGCCCTGCCTGCTCGGAGTCGGTGCCTCCACCATGATGGCGATCCCGACGATCCAGGTCCTCCTGACACGGTACGCACCCGAGGCCCCGACCTTGATGGGGGCCGTGAACCTCGCCTCCCTGAACCTCGCCAACGCGCTCGGCGCGATCGGCGGCGCCCTCGTCCTGAACGCCGGCTGGGGCGCTCTCTCGACCGCCTGGGCCGGCTTGGTGCTCACCGCTGCCGGTCTCCTGCTCTTCGCGGTCACCGTTCCTCGTGTGGCCCCACCGCAGCCACTGGCCGCCGTCTCCGCGACGGCCTGAGGGGGCCACGAGCATGTTGTCCTACCGCTCAGAGAACTCGTTCCTGTCGATCTGCTCCCAGGGGTCCATCCTGTCCATCGGCAGCATCGGATCGATCGCCTCGGTGGGATGCATCGGCGGCGTACTCTCCGTCGGCTCGATCGGATCCTGGATGTCGGCGCTGTCGATGCTGAGCTCGGAGAGCAACTGCTCCATCCTGAGCTCGCGGAGCAACTGCTCGATCCTCAGCTCGCTCAGCAACTGCTCGATACTCAGTCGTCGAGCCACCCGGGCCATCCTCAACCGCGAGGACCCGGCATGAACGCGCGCCGTCCGCTCGCCGCACGAGGCACCTGGTTGGCGCCCATCCTCCTCATCGTCTGCCTGGCCGCAGTCCTTCCGGCGGTCTACCTGGCCGGGACGGTCGACCCCCGAGGGAACCTCCGCAACCTGCCGGTGGGGCTCGTCATCGAGCCGCAGACCGGCATGGCCGAGGTCGGCGCGGCAGAGAGCGTCGCCACCGGGATCGAGGACGGCGCGGGTGTGGCGCTGGCGGTCACCCGGATGAGCCACGACGAGCTGGCCACCGCCATCCGCGAGGACCGGGTTGCGGGTGCTGTGGTGATCCCCGCCGACTTCGACCACTCGATCGCAAGCCTGCTTCCCGGGGCCGTCAGTACCACCGTCCCCACCGTCACGATCCTCACCAACGCCGGAGACGGCGGCCTCAGCAACGGGCTGCTGGTCGGCACCCTCACCCCCGTGCTCCACAGGGCCGCCGACGCACTCGGCGACCAGCTGCTCGACCGCGACACGGCCACCGCACCGCCGGCCGCGAACGTCGCGCTGCTGTCCCAGCCCTTCGACATCGTCTCGCGCCCGTACGAACCGCTTCCCGACCATGCCGGGATGGGAACCAGCGCCTTCTACTACTCGCTGATCCTCGTCCTCCTGGGATTCATCGGCGCCTCGCTCGTCGGCCCGCTGGTCGACTCCGCCCTGGGCTTCATCCCCAGCGAGATCGGTCCCCTCGTCGCGCGCCGGCCCTACACCGCCATCTCCCGGCGCAGCACGTTCCTCGGAAAGACCGCGATCCTCGTGACCGCCGCACCGCTCGCCGCCGCTGCCGTCCAGCTCGTCGCCGCCCTGCTCGGCGTCACAGCACCCGACTGGATCACGCTCTGGCTCTACTCCACGGCCGTCATCGCCGCGATCGGCACCAGCGCCCTGGCGGTCTTCGCAGCCCTGGGACCCGGGTTCGGCGCACTCGTGAACACGCTCTTCTTCGTCGCGCTCGCGATGGTCTCCTCCGGCGGAACGGTGCCTCTCGAGGCCACCCCGGCATTCTTCGGCTGGTTCTCCGAGATCTCCCCGTTCCGACACATCATCGACGGCACCCGCTCGCTGCTCTACTTCGACGGCGATGCGACGGCCGGACTCCGTAGTGCCTGGATCAGCGTCGCTCTCGGCGGCGCGCTCGGGTTCCTGCTGGGGCTCGGCGTGACCACGGCCTACGGCCGGGTCCATGCCTTCAGCAGGCACCCGCGCGACCCGGTCCCTGATCGCATCACGGCCACCGGACATCGACCTCTCGACCATTCCGACATCAAGGAGAACAGATGAGCAACGCCAACCCCACCGTCATCCTCGTCCACGGAGCGTTCGTGGACGGATCCGGATGGCAGCCGGTCCACGACCTCCTCACCGACGACGGTCTCGACGTCGCCGTCACCCAGCACTCGACCCGATCTCTCACCGAGGACGTGACCGAGGTCCATCAGATCATCGAGGCCCAGGACGGGCTCGTCCTGCTCGTGGGCCACTCGTACGGCGGTGTCGTGATCACCGAGGCGGGCACGCACCCGCAGGTGGCCGGCCTGGTCTACGTCGCGGCGTTCGCCCCCGACGCCGGAGAGTCCGTCGCATCCATGCTCGCCGAGCCCGACCCGGACGCGCCGGCCCCGCCCATCGTTCCCCGCAAGGACGGGTCGCTCGTCCTGGAACGCGACCGCTTCCAGGACGCGTTCGCCGCCGACCTCCCGCCCGGGCTGGCGCGGTTCATGGCCGACTCCCAGACCCCGTGGGGCGGTGCCGCCCTCAGCACCGCCGTCACCGAACCGGCATGGCGGTCCAAGCCCAGCTGGTACGTCGTGGCCACCGGTGACCGGATGATCCCGCCCTCCGCGCAGGAGGGCATGGCCGCACGGGCCGGAGCGTCGGTCGAGAAGGTCGCCGCCAGCCACTCCGTCTTCATCTCACAGCCCGAAGCGGTGGCCGACCTGATCAAGCGCGCTGCCAAGGCGATCGCCTCCTAGGTTCCGAGCCCGACGAAATCGTCCCAAGATCGAAAGGAAGAACTGACATGAAGTTCACTCTCCGCCGCAGCCGAGCGCTCGCGGCAATGCTCGTGACCCTCTTGGTCGCGGCCACCATGCTCGCGACGGCAGGCAGCGGCGCCTCGGCGACCGGACGCACCCTCTCCACAGCAGGGCAGCACGGCTCGAGCACGGGCGCCAAGCCCACGATCGTCATGGTCCACGGTGCGTGGGCCGACGCCTCTGGCTGGCAGCGCGAAGTCGCGGAGCTCACCAAGGAGGGCTACCCGGTCATCGCCCCGGCGAACCCGCTGCGTGGGCTCTCCTCCGACGCGGCGTACCTGCGCAGCATCCTCGAGACGATCCCAGGCCCCGTCGTCCTCGTCGGCCACTCCTATGGCGGCGCCGTGATCAGCAACGCGGCGACCGGCCTACCGAACGTCAAGGCCCTCGTCTACATCGCGGCATTCGTCCCTGACGCCGGCGAACCGGTTGCCCAGCTCGCCCAGCAGTTTCCTGGCACGCTGGTCACCGAGGACGCCCTGGAACCCCGCCCCTACCCGCTGCCCGATGGCGGCGTCGGGGTCGATCTGTATCTGAAGGCAGACATCTTCCGCGAGGCCTTCGCCGGCGACCTCCCCCGCAGCACGACCACCGTGATGCAGGCCTCCCAGCGTCCGTTCTCGCTGGCGGCGTTCACCGAACCGTCCGGAGAGCCCGCATGGAAGTCCGTCCCTTCCTGGTACCTGCTGGCCACAGCCGACAAGGCGATCCCGCCCGCGGCTCAGGAGTTCATGGCGAACCGGGCCGGCGCCAAGATCGTGAGGGTGAGGTCCTCGCACGTGGCGATGCAGTCCCACCCGTACGAGACGCTCGCTCTCATCGAGAACGCGATTCGCTCGGTCCGCTGAGCGGTCCTCGCCGCGACTACCCCGGGACCTTGTCGGCGAGGAGGTCGATCTTCTCGACCTGCGGCTCGGAGAAGAGGACGCCGGTGTTCGGGCCGAGCGCCTGACCGACTCCGCCGGCGAGGTGGGCGTCTCGGGCCTCGTCGTCGGGGAACACGTCGTAGATGCCGAAGCTCGAGGGGCCGAACTGGATGGCGAACCAGGCGACGGTACCCGGCTCTTCCATCACGATCGTCCGAGCTTTGGTGAGGAAGTCCGCGAGCTCGGACTCCTTGCCCGGAAGCGCCTCGAGGCGCACGAGGAGAGCTTTGGTCAGCACAGGTCGGACTCCTTCTTCAGAAGGGTGCACCGTTGCAGCCCGGTCGACCGCGAGCGGCTCACCCGGAATGGTTGTCACCGCCCATGATCCTCAGGTGCGTGGACGTCCGGCATCCCGTGAACGGGTGCTTTTCCCCGGCCGAGCCGCATCGGTCCTGGGCCGGCGAGCGGGGACGGGGTGCTGCAGGGCCCGCACCGTCAGCTCGACGCGCGAGTGGATGTCGAGCTTGAGGTAGACGTGCTTGAGATGGGCGTCCACGGTGTGCCGCGAGAGGCGGAGCTCCGCTGCGATGCTGCGGTTGGTCATCCCCCGCGCCACCCCGGCCACGACGCGCAGCTCGCCGTCGGTCAGGGAGGCCCATCCTGGGGCGGTGCCCGCCTCGCCGGGCGAACCTGCCCCGAACACGGGACGGCGGGAGGTCGCGGCGACGCTGTCGGCGGGGTACTCCGTCGGGGTCAGGTAGTGGGGATTGTCGATGACCGTTCGGTCCAGCAGGACCTTGGGATGGGTGCGGAGCACTTCGACGAGCATGTCGGCACCGAACTTCTGCAGGTCGTAGAGGCAGATGAGGATGGCCGGCATCTCGTCGACGACCGCGTTGAGGCCCGACTCGTAGCGGAACAGGTCGTCCCAGCCGAGCGGCCCGGGCAGGACCCACGACATCTCACCAGCGGCTCGGAGAAGGTCGAAGTCTTCCTCGGCCGCGGCGTCGAGGTTCTCGGAGAGGTAGCTCATCATGTCTTCGACGTTGAACTCCCCCGAGCGGAGGTACGCGTCCGATGTTCGTTCCACGTCGAGCTGACCGGATCGTCGCGAGTACGCCGGGCCGGGCTGGCCCAGGGCCCTGTCACGGACCACGATCGGCTCGACATCGTCGATCAGGCACAGGCACTTGTCGCCCTGCCGGAGCCCCTCCTCGAGGAAGGGGTACAGCAGCCGGTCGCGCTCGACCGGGCCTGAGTAGAGCGCGCAGAAATGCGTTCCTGAGCTGACAGCGCCGATCCCAGGGATCCCCAGGCTCAGACCATTCATGGTGTCCACCGTTCGCCGGATCCGAGGTACGGACTCGACACTACGCGCAGTTCGTGAGTGTCGCCTCTCCCTCGGTGGGTGGACCGGACCGAGCACGTCAGCACGGGTCGCGCCCTCTTGAGGGGTCCATCGGAGCAGGCGGGCGAGGTGTTAGCCTCCGTTCGCCGACGAGAAGGAGAGCATCATGACCACGGCCACGCGCCCCGCTTCCGGCGCCCTCGTCACCGGAGCTGGCCGCGGTCTGGGCCGGCAGATCGCCGCGCTGCTCATCGAGCGTGGTCATACCGTGCTGGTCACCGACCTCGACGAGGCGGCCGCGCAGGCCGCCGCCGAGGAGCTGGGCCCGAATGCGATCCCCCGGGCCCTGGACGTACGCGACGCCGACGCCGTCGACGCCGCCCGCGACGCGCTGCTCAGCCACGCCGACAGGCTCGACGTCTGGGTCAACAACGCCGGTGTGCTCGTCAGCGGCCCGGCCTGGACGCAGGCTCCCGACACCCGCCGGCTGATGCTCGAGGTCAACGCCCTCGGCACGATGAACGGCACCGTCAGCGCCATCGAGGCCATGCGCGCCCGGACCGGTGGCCACATCGTCAACATCGTGTCCCTGGCCGGCATCACCGCGGTCCCCGGCGAGGCCGTCTACGCCGCTTCCAAGCACGCGGCGATCGGCTTCAGCCTCAGCACCCTCGCGGATCTGCGCCTCGCCGGCGTCGAGAACGTCGACATCTCGTGCATCTGCCCCGACGGCATCTGGACCCCGATGCTCTACGACAAGCTCGAGGACCCCGCCGCCGCGCTCTCGTTCTCCGGCAAGCTGCTCCAGCCCGAGGAGGTCGTGGCGGCGGTCGGCACGGTGCTCGACAGGCCTCGGCCGGTCAAGACGGTGCCCGGGTGGCGCGGGCTCCAGGCACGCCTGGCCGACGCGATCCCGCGGCTCGGCCTCGGCGCGGCGCCCCTCGTCGTGGCCCAGGGACGCCGCACCCAGCGACGACTCCTCGCCCGGGCCCCACGTGAGCGCGACGTGACCTGACGACAGGTCCCTACTCCGCGGGATACGGCGCCTCGGCGAGCAGCCCGGCGAGGTGGGCCAGGTGGCGGGCCATGGTCTTCGTCGTCCCCGCGGTCGCCTCCGGAGTCGGCTCCTTGTCCTTGTAGTCGACGCCCTGCATGGCCTCGCCGACCCAGTACGTCGACCCGGCGGCGGGAATGGTGAAGCCGACGTCGTTGAGCGCCTGGCAGAGCTCGGCGGTGACGTGGTGGGCACCGTCCTCGTTGCCGACGACGCCGATCCCGGCGACCTTGTCGTAGGTCAGCATCCGGCCGTCCTCGTCGGTCTCGCTGAGCTCGGCGTCGAGGCGCTCGAGCACCATCTTGCACACCGAGGACGGCTGGCCCAGCCAGATCGGGGTGACCAGCACGAGCACGTCGGCGGCGAGCATCCGCTCGCGCAGCTCCGGCCAGGCGTCGCCTTCGCCTTCGTCGGTGCTCACGCCGAACCGGACGTCATGGTCGACGACCCGGACCATCTCACCCTTCACGTCGTGGTCCATGAGCGCCGAGAGGATCTGAGATCCCAACAGCGCGGAGCTGGACTCGCCGGGCGAGGGCTTGAGGGTGCAGTTCAGGATCAGACAGCTCAGTGACGTCATGCCGACCGGTATCCGTAGGGCGTCGCCCCCCATGCCCTGATCGCACGCGCCGTCACCGCGACCTCGCCGGCGCCGTCCTGAGGAACGGTGGGAGCCGACGGGTCGCGGTGACGTACGCGTGTCGCTCAGCGGTCGCGAGCCGCCGGGTCGTTCGGATGCGATGCCACCGCGGTGACGTCGAAGGTCATCCACGGAGCCAGCGGCAAGGTTCCCAGGACGTCCGCCCGCAGGGCCGCCTCGTCGGCGGCGACCCACAGGCCGATGCTCCGCATCTCGCCGATCGGTCGCCAGATCCGGACGAGGTGACCGGCTGCCGCCAGCTCCGCAGCCCGGGCCGCCTCGGCGGTCCGCCGTCGATCGACCTCGGTCTGCGGGGTGCCGTCAGGGATCACGGTCGTGATCTCGACGATGAACTCAGCCATCGGTCCACTCCTTCCTAGGCTGCCTGTCCGGCCTTGAGCCGCCGGGCGATCTCGACCACACGCTGGGCCTGGTGCTTGGCCGAGGCCCGGGTGACGTCGCCGACCGGGTTGGTTCCCTGGGCGTCGACGTGCGAGGTTCCGTACGGGTTGCCGTCGTCGTACTTGACCGGGTCGGTGAAGCCGGGCGCGACGAGGATCCCACCGAAGTGGTGCACCGAGGTGTAGAGGGACTGCAGCGTCGTCTCCTGGCCGCCGTGGAGGCTGGAGGACGACACGAATCCGCTGTAGACCTTGTCGACCAGCTTGCCCTCGGCCCAGAGCCCACCGAGCGTGTCGATGAACTGCTTGAGCTGGGCGGAGACGTTCCCGAACCGCGTCGGAGTGCCGAAGAGGATGACGTCGGCCCACGCGACGTCCTCGGGCGACGCCTCCGGGACGTCCGAGGTGGTGGCGTGGTTCGCTGTCCACGCCGGGTTCGACTCGATGGCCGAGATCGGAGCAAGCTCCGGGGCCTTGGTGAGACGGACCTCGGCGCCGGTGGCCAGCAGTCCCTTCTCGAGCTCGCGGGCGACCTCGGCCGTGGTGCCGGTCGAGGAGTAGTAGACGATCGTGACCTTCACGTTGTCAGACATGGGGTGAGTCCTTTCTCGATGGCCGATCAATAGTTGACCGACCATCTACTAAACGCCGAAGTTCGGAACCTATTCCCCACGCCCCTAGAGGCGCCGGTCCCTCACAGGGCCGCCGACTGCCCGGCCGGCGAGGCGACGCCGATCAGTCGCAGGCTGTTGCCCCAGAGCGCGTCCAGCTCGCTCGGGTCGTTGAACAGCTTGGCGAAGAGAACGAGTCCCTCGAGCTGGGCCACGATCGACTTCGCGGCCAACCGTGGGTCCACGAGCTCGATCTCGCCGTCGTCCACCGCCGCGGTCAGGTGCTCGGCGATGATCTGGACCTGCTCCTCGAAGATCTCCTGGAGCCTCTTCTGGATCGACGGGTTCATCGAGCTGACTTCGAGGGCGAGATTGCCGAACAGGCAGCCGGTCACCGCACCGGTGCCCCGCAGTGCCGACGTCTGCATCTCTGCGGTTGCGTCGAAGATCCCCCGAAGGCGCTCCAACGCCGTGCCCGGTCGTGCCAGGATCGCGGACCACTCGCCGCGCTGCCACATCCAGTGGGCGTCGATGACGGCCAGCGCCAAGGCCTCCTTCGACGGAAAGAAGTAGTAGAACGAGCCCTTCTGCACCCCGGCACGGGCGGCGAGCTCCGCCACGCCGACCGAGCTGTAGGCCCGCTCACTGAACAGTTCGGTGCCTGCGGCCACAAGCCGCTCGCGCGCATCTGAAGTCCGTCCCACGGTCTCGATTGTAGACCGGTCGTCTAGCGGAATAGTTGACCGACCGTCTATGTTCGGATCGGCATGAGCACACGAAAGGTCGCCGTCATCACCGGCGCTTCACAGGGAATCGGAGCCGCGCTCGTCACGGCCTATCAGGACCTCGGCTACGCCGTCGTCGCCAACTCTCGATCCATCGAGCCCAGCTCGACCGAGACCATCGAGACCGTCGCCGGCGACATCGGCGACGCCGCGGTCGCACAACGCGTGATCGCGACGGCACTCGAGCGGTTCGGCCGGGTCGACACACTGGTCAACAATGCGGGCATCTTCGTCGCCAAGCCGTTCACCGACTACACCGTCGAGGACTACGAGGCGATCAAGAGCACCAACCTCGACGGCTTCTTCCACATCACCCAGGCGGCCCTCGGACAGTTCCTCGAGCAGGGCGAGGGCGGACACGTGGTCAGTGTGACCACGACCCTGGTCGAGAGCGCATCCGCGGCGGTGCCCTCGGTCCTGGCGTCGCTCAGCAAAGGTGGCGTCGCGGCCGCGACCAAGTCGCTCGCCGTCGAGTACGCCGGCCGGGGCATCCGTGTGAACGCGGTCTCGCCCGGCATCATCAAGACCCCCATGCACGCGCCCGAGACCCATGACTTCCTCGCAGCGCTCCACCCCATGGAGACGCTGGGCGAGGTCGACGACGTGACCCGCGGCGTGCTCTACCTGGAGCAGTCCCCCTTCGTCACGGGCGAGTTCCTCCACATCGACGGCGGCCAGAGCGCCGGCCGCTGACTCATCCCACCTCACCCGAAGGAGAACTTCCATGACCAGCGAGACCATCACTGCGGAGCATGAGCTGCGCAACGTACTCGACCAGTGGGCCACCGCCATCGCCGAGCACCGGCCGGCCGATGTCGCCGCCCTCTTCACCGAGGACGCCCTCTTCCAGGGCTTCGACCCCGCACCCGGCACCGGGCGTGACTACATCAGCAGCTACTACGCCAAGCAGCCGATCGGCCTCCGCGCGGAGTACGAGCTCCTCTCCACACGCGCGATCGCCACGGACGCCCTCGTGGGATATGCGCGGGTGCTGTTCGAACGGCCGGACGGAGACGTGGCGGTCTACCTCACCGTGATCGCTCGACGTGGACACACCGGATGGGCGTTGAGCCACTACCACGTCTCGAAAATCTGATCGTTCTCGCGGGCGTCAGGGACGCAGAGGCGGGAGATCGCTGCCTGCCTTCTCCGGGATCCCGGAGATCACCGCCTCGAGCGCCTCCATGGCCGTGTGGCGCGGCCGCCAGCCGAGCTCCAGCTCCGCACGGGCGGTCGACATCAGCGGGAGCTGCATGACCGCGTCCAGCAGACTGCCTGGGACCGGTGCCAGCCGGGCGTGCCAGGCCGAGTGCAGGCCGTGGCGCATGAGGTTGGGCGGGATCTCGACCGTCCGGGCGTCCATCAGCTCACCGATCTGCTCGCGGCCGATGACACCGGCTCCGGCGAGGTTGAACGCACCCGTCACGACGGTGGTCGCCGCCGCGGCCAGCGCTCGGCCGACATCGCCGGCATGCACGGCCTGAAACCGGAGCCCGGCGGGCACCGGCACCGCCGGGATCCGCCGGCGGTCGAGGAACGAGGGACGGAGCAGCGGGCCGCCGAAGATGCGCCGCTGCTCGCTGGCGGCGGAGCGCTGGAAGACGAAGGCGGGCCGGACCCGGACCAGGCGGACCTCGGGATGGTTGCAGGCGAAGGCGTCCAGGGCACGCTCGACGTACGCCTTCTCCCGGCAGTACGCAGCCGCCGAGGCACCGTCGGTCTCCCAGGTCTCGTCGACCGGGTCGTCGTGATGCGCCGGCGAGTACGCCGCCACCGACGAGACGCACACCAGCGCCGGGACGCCCGCCCGGGCCACGGCCTCGAGCACGCGGCGCGTACCGACGGCGTTGGTGGCCCAGGTCTCCTCGGGGCGGTGCGTGGGCTGGAACTTCCAGGCGAGATGGACGACCGCGTCGGCGCCCTCCATCAGCGGCACCAGGTCGTCGGTCGAGACATCGGCCTCGCGCCACTCGACGGACGCGTGGACGTTGGACGGTGGGCTCGGGGCTCGGCGGGCGACGCCCACGACCATGGCGGCGCCGTCCGCGGTCAGCGCCCGGATCGCGGCGGTGCCGAGGTTTCCCGACGCGCCTATGACGACCACCTTCATGTTCCACGCCTCCCTGCGGCCGGACGGATCTGCGATGTGACCCACCGGTACCCACCTGCACCGGGTTCAGCACCGCCCGATGGCTAGCAGGTACGGATCGGGGTACCGCGAAGGCGACCCGACACCGAGGAGGCACATCCCATGAAGGCGGTCACCTGGCAAGGCAAGCGCGACATCCGAGTGGAGGAGGTCCCGGACCCGCACATCGTCGATGACGACGACATCATCGTCGAGATCACCTCGACGGGACTGTGTGGTTCCGACCTTCACCTCTACGAGGTGCTCACCGGCTTCATGACCCCCGGCGACGTGGTCGGTCACGAACCGATGGGCATCGTCGCGGAGGTGGGCCCCGCCGTCACCGAGCTGAGCGTCGGCGACCGCGTCGTGGTGCCGTTCAACGTCAGCTGCGGCACGTGCTGGATGTGTCAGCACCGCCTGCACTCGCAGTGCGAGACCACCCAGAACCGCGACCAGGGCACCGGCGCCAGCCTCTTCGGCTACAGCTCGCTCTACGGCCAGGTCCCCGGCGGACAGGCGGAGTATCTGCGCGTTCCCTTCGGCAACCAGCTGCCGATCAAGGTGCCGGACGGTCCTCCCGACGACCGGTTCCTGTTCCTCTCCGACGTCCTGCCGACCGCCTGGCAGGCGCTGCAGTACGCCGACCCCGACCGGCACAGCACCGTGCTGGTGCTCGGGGCCGGGCCCATCGGCGACATGGCGAGCCGCTCGGCGTCGACTCCTTCGCCACCCATCACCTCCCCCTCATCGAGGCTCCCGAGGCCTACAAGTCCTTCCAGGAGAAGTCCGACGGGATGGTGAAGGTCGTCTTCAACCCCTGAGACGGGCGTTGCGCCTGCTGCCGTTGACCAGGTCGTTGAAGCGGTCCACGGCCCAGATCGTCCTGAGACCGGCGCGACTCATCATCATCGGTCGCGGGAACTTCGGCTTGTCCTGCCACAGGGTCCGCAGGTCCTCGTGCAGCTCACCGTCGACGATCGCGTCGGCGATGAGCGTCCCGACGTACGGCGCCTGGGCGAGGCCGTGGCCGTTGCAGGCGATCGAGTAGTAGATGTCCTCCCCCATCCGGCCGGCGAGAGGGAGCCAGGAGGAGGTGATCGCGATCCATCCGCCCCAGGCGCGCTCGATCGCCACATCGGCCAACGACGGAAACCGGGTGGCGAAGGCACCGGCCAGCTCCTCGACGAGTCCGGGGTCCGGCACCTTCTCCGGGAGCGGGTAGCTCGTGCCGCGTTCGAGGCGGCGTACGCCGAACACGATGGTGTTGCGCGGCGTCAGCCGGTAGTTCTCCATGATCGCGTGCTGGGTGACGAGGCCCATGCCACTGGTCCAGCCCAGCGCGGTCAGCCGCTCAGGAGCGATCGGCTCGGTCTCCACCTCGATGACGTAGATGGGCACGGAGAGGTGCTTCGGAGTGATGTCCCACTCACCCGCGAAGGCGTTCGTGGCCAGCACGACCCGGTCCGCCCGGACCCGGCCCTGCGGGGTGGTCAGCACAACCCGGCCGCTCTCCCGCGCCACGTCGGTGACCTTGGTCTGCTCGAAGACACGCGCGGGCGAGTCGAGCAGGACCCGTCGCATGCCGAGGCTGAACCTGCCCGGGTTCATCCTCCCGCCGACGACCTCGCGCATGCCACCGACGAACCCGCGCGGGATCCCCAGCTCCTCAGCTGTGCCGACCTCGACGTGGCCGCCGGCACGGGTCACGATCTTGGCGACCCGTCGCACCCGGCCCATCTGACCTCGCGAGACCGCCGCAAACGCGTTGCCGGTCGCCTCGTACTCACAGTCGATGTCGTGCTTCGCGATGAAGTCCTCGACATGGTGGGCCGCGCGTTCGGCCAGCCGCATCATGCCCGGCATCTTCTTGCGCGACAGCAGGTCGAGCAGTTGGATGTCTCCCCCCGGTGCGCCGGCCAGCTGCCCCGCGTTGCGCGAGCTGGCCCCGTGGCCGCAGAACTCTGCCTCCAGGAGCACGACGTCCTGGCCGCGCTCGACGAGCCGCAGTGCGGTCGACATCCCGTTGATGCCACCGCCGATGACAGCGACCTGGCAGTCGAGGTCGGCGTCGAGTGCGCCCTGGACGTCGGCCGGTGGGTCGACCCACCCGGTGAAGGCGCTGTAGGTGACGTGGTCGGTTTTCATGCGCGGACCACCTTGCGGTCATCGCCGGCCGGCTCGAGACCCGTGGCGACGTTGTGGTCGTTCAAGGCACCGTAGGCGCGGTAGTAGACGAACATCTGGAAGCCCCAGGTGCTGAGCGCCAGGATGTAGAAGGCGGTGCGGTGCGCGTCGTCCGGGAACGGGAAGAAGTCGTACATGAGGGCGATCGCCGTCGCCGCGGCGCTCGCCAGTCCAGCGGCGACCGCGTGGCCCCTGGCTCCGATGGTCCACAGACGCCACGAGAAGTAGGCGAGGAACGCGGTCGTGAGCAGGTTGGCGGCCAGGTAGTACGACGCAGGTCCGACGTGGAGGTCGTGGCCGCGGAACTGCTGCAGATAGAGTCCCGCAGCGATCGCGAGGCCGAAGACGCCGACCTCGACCGTCACGCTGGGCTTGTAGCGGTGGGTCACACGCATCAGGCCGAGGACGGCGATCAGCGTGATGCCCACAGATCGCGAGAAGGCGTCGAAGAAGTAGGCGATGTCGTACAGGACGTGGCCCTCGTCGCCGCTGATGAGCGACCAGAGAAGGAAGTTCGACCCGGAGGTCGCGACGACCATCCATTCCAGGCCGAGCAGGTAGTTGTGGTGGCGCCGGATGAACTTCCATCCGTAGGTGAAGCCGACGACGATCATCCACAGATCGGCCAGCAGGAAGAGCAGCTCTTTCATGTCAGATTTCCTTCGGGTGAGTTGGAGGGGACCAGGTCAGGCAGCGACCCGGCTGGTACGCCGACGCGAGCGGGCGCGGGAGATCAGCACGGTGACGACGACGAGCAGGGCGAGAGCGCCGGAGATCCAGTAGCCGGTGCCGTAGAGACCCTCGGCGGCGACCTCGAGGGTCGTGCCGGGCACCGGGACCAGGGAGGCGCTGAGGTCAGCACTGACGAGCGCTGTGCCGAACGCGAAGCCGACCGCCATGAAGGTGCCGGCGAGGCCGGCGGCCATGCCGGCCTTCTCCTCGGGGACGGCGGCCTGGACCAGGGTGAAGCCCGCGGCGTACCCGATGCTGCAGCCGAGGCCCATGACGGCGGCACCGACCAGGTAGTGCCACTGCTGGTCGTGCATCATCGCCAGCCAGGCCAGGCCGGCGGCGCTGATCAGGGCACCGATGATGAAGACCGGCACACCGCGACCGTTGGCGACCGGGCGATCGACCACCGCTCCGCCGACCAGGAACGTCACCGCGAAGGGCACCATCAGCCAGCCGGTCTGGAGGGCGGAGAGCCCGAGACCGTACGCGTCGACCGGGCGGAGCGCTTCGGGAATGACCTGTGCGTAGGTGCTGAGCAGGAGCAGGAACGCCGAGTTCACCGCCGCGAACAGCGCGATGCACAGGCACGAGGCGGTGACCAGCGGCGTACGCATCAACGACACGTCGAAGACGGCCGTCGACGAGCGGCGTTGGGAGCGCACCCAGGTGATGCCGCCGACGATGCCGGCCACCAGCGGGACGAGGGCCGCGTTGCCCCAGACCAGACCCTGGGTCAGGGTGAGCAGGATCGCCGCGACCCAGCCGAGCATCCACACCGTGCCGACCACGCCGATCCGACCCGAGCGCTCGGCCGGCGGGGCATGCGGGACCAGGACGTACGTCGCGAGGGTGGTCGCCGCACAGGCGGCGGTGAGGATGACGAAGAAGCTGCGTAGGGACAGGTTCTCGACGATCAGTCCGCCACCGATCATGCCGGCGACGATGCCCGCACCCGTGGCGATCACCAGGACGGCGACGCCGATGGTGATGCCCGCTTCGCCCAGGTTGCGCCGGAGGAAGCCCAGCGGCAGCAGCTGGGCCGCGCAGCCGAAGCCCATCAGCGTGCACCCGACCAGGAGCGTCGGGTAGGAGTCGCCGATCGCCGGGACCGCCGCACCGACCGCGAGGAACGCGGACGCGGCAACGGAGGCGTTCCGGTCGCCGTGCAGATCGGCGAGGCGCGGCAGGAGGATGAACCCTGCTCCCCCGCCGAGGGTCAGGGCGGTGTAGAGCCACGTCGTCTCGGCGACCGTGGCGAGCCCGTACTGCGCCTGGATCACCGGCAGGAGCGGCGGAAGGATGAAGATGACGGCGTTGGTCAGCACGACCATCAGCGCGCCGATGCCGATGAGCTGTCCCCTTCCGGGTCGTTGCTCTGCTCTCGTCCGGCGGGCTGCTCCCGCTTCCTGGTTGATCTGTGCCATGCGTTGTCTCCGATCCGGGACGGTGTGATCTGGCTCATACGCTAGGCCAGAGTTAGTCAGATGATCAAGATCGATGACTAAGATGTTTGGCTAAGTTTTCACCGACGAAACATCGGCACCGGGCCCTGATATAGTCGTGGTGACTTAATCAAGCGCCCAACTACGTGGGTGCCCGGCCCGTTCGGAGGACCTGATGGCACGGATCCCGGTCGCACAACGACGTCGCGACTTCATCGAGGCCGCGGTCGAGGTCATCGCCGCCCACGGGATCGATGGCGCGACGACCCGCCGGATCGCCGAGCAGGCCAAGGCCAACGTGGCGATGCTGCACTACTGCTACGACTCGAAGGAGGACCTCTTCGCCGACGTCTACACCTTCGTCTCCGGCAAGTACCGCGAGGTCATCGAGGGCAGCGACCCGCACACCACGCTTCCCGAGGCCGCCCGGGAGATCCTGCGCGGCGTCATGGAGTGCTACCTGGAGTCCCCGAGCTTCACGGCCGCGACCTTCGAGCTCGTCAGCTGGGCCCGGCGTCAGCACGGTGACCGCGGCATCGCGGTCTACGACCAGGCCTTCGACACCGTGCGCAAGGCACTGCGCGAGGCATCCGCCGCCGACCCTGTCACGCCGGAGGTCATCGACGAGGTCGCCTACGTCCTGGCGACCCTCGCCGACGGCTTCGGCGTCAACTGGCTGACGTACGGCGACGCGACCGTCGCCCGGGGGCAGATGGAGCTCAACTGCTCCGTGCTCGACACCTGGCTCGCGACCCGGCTCGCGGCGGCGCCGGCCGGAGCCTGAGCGCCGCCGCCCCGGCTCTCACAGCGGCAGGTCCGGCGAGTCCACACCGACGACCCGGTCGCCGCAGAAGACGCGTACGGACTCGGCCGGCCCGTGGCCACCGAGCCCGGCCGGGCCCCAGAAGCTCTGGGCCGAGTCCTCACCGAGGTCCGCGACCTTGGCCCCGTTGACCCGCACCTCCCCCGCCACGATGCGGGCGCCGACGTCGATGGCGCGGTCGGTGTCGGTGCCGAACACGTACGCGTCGAGGCCCGACGGATGGGCGTTCGCGATCCGGATCGCCTCCTCCTCGGAGTCCACGGCGTGCAGCGAGACGAGCGGACCGAACAGCTCGGCCGTCGCTCGGCCCGGGTCGGCGCCGGAGGCGACGGTGGGCGAGAGGAAGTAGCCGCCGAGCTCGGGCAGCGCCGCCGGCTGGTGGATCGCCGCCCCGAGGTCGCGAAGTCCCTCGATGCGGCTCCGGAGCGTCTGGAAGTGCGGCCCGTTGGAGATGGGTCCGACCTGGGTGTCCTCGTCCAGGGAGTGACCGACGGTGAGCTTGGCGATCCGCTCCGTCAGCGCGTCGAGCAGGGGCTCGACCAGGCTGCGGTGGGCGAGGATCTTGCCCGGGCCCTCGCACCACTGACCGTTGAGCTTGGTCATCCCGTCGAGGATGCCGTCGGCGGTGACGTCGAGGTCGGCGTCGTCGAGCACGATCACCGGGTTGTTGCCGCCGAGCTCGAGCTGCAGCACCTTGAAGTCCTCCGCCGCCGCGCGGGCGATGGCGCGACCCGCCCCGGGTCCGCCCGTGAACGAGACGATCTTGATCCTCGGGTCGGCGGTCAGTCGCGCGCCGACCTCACCGGCGCCGTGGACCAGCTGCAGCGCACCAGGAGGGAGCCCCGCCTCCACGAAGCACTCGACGACGATCTGGGCGCTGCCCGGCGCGTGCTCCGATGGCTTGAGGATCACCGGACATCCCGCCGCGACGGCGCTGACGACCTTGGCGGCAGGGATGAAGCTCGGCCCGTTCCACGGGGTGAGGATCGCCGCCGGTCCCCACGGCACCTTGTAGAGGCGTACGTCACGGCCACCGGCCTCCAGGGCGGTGACCCGCGGGATCTCGCGCAGGTCCGCGGCGGTCGCCCGGATGCGGTAGGGCAGGAAGGACGCGACGGTGCGGGTCGCGCTGATGGGCGTCCCGCTGGTGAGCGCGTCGGCGCGCGCGATGTCCTCCGTCCTGCTCTCGATGAGCGTGGCGACGCGTTCGAGCATCTCGGCACGCTCGAGCCGGGCCTCGTCGTCCCAGCGGCCGACGTCGTAGGACTGCTCCGCATGCCGCAGAGCGCGTTCGACGTCGCCGGGCGAGGTGGTGACGGTCCGGTGGACGGGCTCGAGGGTGTTGGGATCGACGTTCCACACGTCGTCGACCGTGGTGCACTCGCTCCACTCGTCGGCGATGTAGTCGACCGGCTGGGCGATCGTGATCTCGTTGCTGGACATCAGGCTTCCTCTGCGGATTCGGGGGTCAGGACTGGAGGTCGACGACGATGCGCGTGACGCCACCGGACGTCATCGCCTCGAAGCCCTCGTTGATCTCGGCGAATGGGACGACCCGGGTGACCATCTCGTCGAGGAGCAGGCGCCCCTGCTGGTAGAGCCGGGCGAACTGGGCGATGTCCTCGCGCGCCTGGCCCGATCCCATGTACGAGCCGATGAGCCGCTTCTCCTCGAAGAAGAAGTCCAGGGCCGGCACGCTGATCTCGGTGCCGGCCGGGGCGATGCCGACGAGGCAGGCGGTGCCCGTCGGTCGCAGCAGGGCCAGCGCGGTCTGTGCGGTCCGGGCCGAGCCGACCGCCTCGAACGAGTAGTCGACGCCGTCACCCAGCAGACGGTGCAGCTCTTCAACCGTGTCGCCCTCTCCACCGTTGATCACGTCGGTGGCGCCGTAGGTGCGCGCGGCCTTGAGCCGGTCGTCATCGAGGTCGATGGCGACGATCGCCGACGCACCGGCGAGGCGCACGCCCTGGATGATCGCAGAGCCGACCCCACCGCAGCCGATGACCGCGACCGTGCTGCCGGGCCGTACCTGAGCGCCGCGGAAGACGGCGCCGACCCCGGTGACGATGCAGCACGACAGCAGGCACCCGACGTGCAGGGGGATGTCGTCGGGCAGCCGTACGAGCGCTCGCTCCCGCAGCAGGATGTGCTGCGAGAACGCGCCGATGGCGGCGAGCCGGTCGACCGGCCGGCCGTCGAGGGTCTCGAACGCGGGGCGTTGCCGGCGGCGTACCTCGTCGAGGCGCAGGCACTGGGTGGACCGACCGGCGTCGCAGTTGACGCACCCGCCGCAGGACGGGGTCAGGGCGCCCGTGACCCGGTCGCCGGGGCGGAGCGAGGTCACGGCCGAGCCGACCGCCTCGACGACGCCGGCGACCTCGTGCCCGACGACGACCGGGACGTCCGTCGGCACGGTCCCCGTCATGTAGTGGAGGTCGCTGTGGCACAGCCCGGCGTGGCTGACCGCGACCCGGACCTCGTGCGGCTCGGGGTCGTCGACGCGGATGTCGGTGAGCTCCAGCGGTGCGCCGATCTCGTTCAGCACGGCGGCTCGGGTGGTGATCATGCGGTGGTCTCCCTCGTGTTCCAGAAGCCGGCGACGCCGGCAGTGAGCAGTCCGCTCGCCCAGGCCTGATGGGCGGCGTGGTCCTCGCGCTCGAAGGCGGCCTCGACCTCGGCGGCCAGGGGCCGCAGCAGGGCGAGGTGGAGCGCGGTGGTGTTCCCCTCAGGGGTCCACGCGAGCACGGTGTCGACGGCGTGCTCGACGAGGCGGTCGGCCTCGACCACCTCGTCGAGCAGGCCGATCCGCAGCGCCTCCGCCGACGGGACCCGCGGCGAGCCGAGGACCATGCGCGTCGCGTGGTTGCCGACCAGGCGCCGGAGCAGCAGGCTGGTGGCGTTGGAGATGGTGAGACCGCGGGCGTTCTCCGGCTGGAAGTACTCGGTCGCCGGAGTGCCGATGCGGGCGTCGCAGCACAGCGTGATCTCGGAGGCGCCGCCCACGGCGAGCCCGTTGACCGCCGCGACCACGGGGACCCGGGTCTGCAGGATCGCGCGGGTGACGTCGTGGAAGCTCTCGAACGCCTCGTGGACCTCGGCCTCGGTGGTCGGCGCGTGCTTCAGGTCCTCTCCGGCGGAGAAGGCGCGGCCGCGGCCGGTGAGGACGATGCCGCGGACGGTCTCGCCGGTGCCGAGCTCCCGCACCAGCGCGGCCAGGCGCAGCCGCATGGCCACGGTGAGGGCGTTGAGCTTGTCGGGGCGGTCGAGCGCGAGCACCGCGACGTCGCGGACGACGTCGACGTCGATGTGGTCCTCACCGCTAGCAGGGATGGTCATGGTCAGCTCCTCGGTCGGGCGAAGTCGTAGGTGGTGCCGGGCTCGGCAGCGGCCCGGGCCTTGAGCGCGGGCTTCGAGACCCGCTCGGAGGGCGTACGCGGGAAGTCGGCGACGAACTCGACGAAGCGGGGCACCTTGAACCGCGCGAGCTGGGCACCGGCGCGCTCGAGGAGCTCCTCGGCGGTGACCCGGTCCGTCGTGACCCCTTCCCTGAGCTGGACGAAGGCCTTGACCTCCTCGCCCATGACCTCGTCGGGTACGGCGACGACGGCCGCCGCGACGACCCGGTCGTCGCGCTCGAGCGCGGCCTCGACCTCGGCACAGGCGACGTTCTCGCCACCGCGCCGCACCATGTCCTTGATCCGGCCGACCAGCTGGATGCCGCCGTCGGGACGGCGGACGACGAGGTCGCCGGTGTGCAGCCAGCCGTCACGCAGCACGTCGGCCGTGGCGTCGGGGCGGTTCCAGTACCCCTCCATCATCGGCACTCCCGAGATGACGAGCTCGCCCGGCTCCCCGGGCGGGACCTCCTTCCCCGGCTCGGCGGGATCCTCGACGCGTACCTGCTTGGACGGCACCGGACGGCCCAGGCTCCCGCTGCCGACGGCGGCGGTGTCGGCGAACGGGCTGAACAGGTCGATCCCTGACTCGGTCATCCCGTAGACCTCGCGCCACGGTGCGCCCCACCGTTCCTCGAGCTGCGCGTGGAGGGCGACCGGGATGCCCGAGCAGAGCACCATCCGCAGGTCGTTGTCCCGGTCCTCGGCGGTCGGAGGCTGCTTGAACAGCAGGGTGGGCATCGAACCGAGGACGTAGAAGAAGGTCGCGCGGTGGCGGCGTACGTCACTCATGAAGGTCGACGCGGAGAAGCGCGGCAGCACGACCAGCGGGGCGCCGAGCGTCAGGGCGAGCGCGGTGTTCCACTGCGGGTCCATGTAGGAGAACGGCTGCGAGGTGATGAGCACATCCTCGGCCCCGAGGCCCGTGGTCGCAGCGCAGATCCACCCCAGGCGGACCCAGTAGTCGTGGCTGAGCATGCAGGCCTTCGGGAAACCGGTCGTGCCCGAGGTGTACTGCAGGTTCGCGAGGGTCTCCCCCGCAACCGCCACCTCCGGCGCCGTGGCCGGGAACGGCTCCGACCCGTCGTCGGAGACGTCGACGAGACGGACTCCGGTCAGGTCCGGGTCGTCCGCCAGCACCTCGGCGACCAGGCCGGAGCGCTCGGCGTCGGTGAAGACGACACGGGCCCTGGAGTCCTTCAGGACGAAGGCCAGATCGGCGCGCTGGTAGGCACAGTTGACCGGCACCGCGACCGCGCCGGCCTTCAGCACGGCCAGCCAGGCCACCGGCCAGTTCACGACGTTCGGGAGCATGATCGCGACCCGGTCGCCCGGGCGGATGTCGTCGACCTCGATGAGCCGATGGGCCAGCCGGGAGGTCCAGGCGTCGATCTCGGCGTAGCTCCACGACCACTCCCCGAACCGCAGGAACTCCCGGTCCGCCGAGTCCCGTGCACGCTGCGCCAGCAGCTGGCTCAGCGTCGGGACGTCGGGGTCGTCGCTCATCCGTTCGGCCGTAACGACGGGTCCGGCCGTGACATGTGTTCTCACTGGGGCCTCCTCTGCTCCTGCGCGGCGGGTCCGTGGCCCGCGAGCCGCTGCACCGCCTGCTCGACGATCCACGTCAGCGCCGGGTCGTTGCTCTTCATCCATTCCGGGTGCCACTGGACGCCGAGGACCGGGCGCCCCGGCACCTCGATCGACTCGACCACCCCGTCGTCGGTCCGACCGGTCACGACCACCCCGACGCCGCACCGGTCGACGGCCTGGTGGTGCCACGAGTTGGTGATCGCGTCCTTGCCGAAGAGATCGGCGGCGATCGAGCCCGGCGCGAAGGTGACGACGTGGTCGAACGTGCCGTCGGTGGGCGCCGTCTCGGCCGAGAGATGGGCCACCGGACCGTCCGGAAGATGAGGCACGAGGGTGCCGCCGAGGGCGACGTTGAGGACCTGGAGGCCACGGCACACGCCGAGCACCGGGATCCCTCGCTCGAGCGCCGCGCGGACGAGCGCGATCTCGTACGTGTCCCGCTCGGCGTCGTGCACCATCGGGTTCGTCCGCGGGTCGACGTCGCGCACCACGGAGGTGTCGCCTCCCCAGCAGGACGGGTGCACGTCCTGGCCTCCGGTGATGATGACGCCGGAGAGCCAGGCGCAGACCGCCGACGCGTCGGTGTCGTAGGACAGGTGCACCGGCAGTCCGCCGGCCTCGGCGGTCCGGGTCGCGAAGTCCGACATGGAGGTGTCGATGCAGCGGTCGCCGTAGCGCGGGTCGGCCCCGTTCAGCACCGACAGCTGGAAACGACGTCCGGTGATGCCGATCAGCGGCCGCATCACCTCGGCCTCGTCGCGCGCGCTCACGGGAACTCGAAGTAGCGCTGGGACTCCCACGCGGAGAGCTCGACGAACGGGTCGCCGCCCTTGGTGTGGAACTCCATCCACTCCCATCGGCGCGAGGCGACCCAGAAGTCCACGAACTCGTCGCCGAGGTACTCCCGGAGCAGCGGGTCGGCGTCGAGGGCGGCCCCGGCCTTCGACATAGTGTCGGGGATCCGCGGCACCCCGCAGCCCTCCGGTAGGCACCAGGCCATGTCGGTGACCTGCGCGGGCGGCTCGATCCGGCGCTCGATGCCTGCCAGGACCCCAGCCAGCACGGTGGCCAGCGCGAAGTAGGGGTTCACGTCGGCTCCGGGCAGCCGGTACTCCAGGCGGGAGTACTTCGGGTGCCCGGTTATCGCCCGGACCGCGGCGGTCTTGTTGTTGACGCCCCAGCTGACGGTGGTCGGCGGTCCGGTGAGGTCGACGAGCCGGCGGTACGAGGTGATCTGCGGCATCACGACGGACGTCGCACCCGGCATCGTGGCCAGCAGCCCGCCGACCGCATGGCGCATCAGCTCGGACGGCCCGTCCTCGGCGAAGAAGCGATTCACGCCGTCGCTCTGGAGCGAGATGTTGATGTGCGCTCCCTGGCCGAAGCCGGCGGTCGGCTTGGCCATGAACGAGACGGTGTGGCCCAGCTCGTGGGCGACCTCGCGCATCACCTGCCGGGTACGGGCCCAGCCGTCGCCGAGCCGGACCGGATCGGTCGGCGCGAGGTTGAGCTCGGTCTGGCCGGGCGCCGCCTCGTCGGTCCACGCCTCCCAGGCGATGCCGACCTGGTCGAGCCGCTCGACCACGGCCTCCATGTAGGCGACCCAGTCACCCGACCGGGCGAGGTGGTACGTCGCCCCGGTGCTGCCGCCGAGCGGCGTGAGGTCGCGGTAGCCGCGCGCACGCGCCTCCTGCACCGATTCCTCGAAGAGGGTCGCTTCGATCTCGACGGCGACGGTGGCTGCGTACCCGTGGTCGGCCAGGCGGGCCACCAGCCCCCGCACGAGGTTGCGCGGGCAGATCGGCACCGGGGTGCCGTCCTTGAGCCAGTAATCGCCGATCACCGAGTCCAGGCCGGGTTTCCACTCCACGAGCGTCGACATGTCCGGGACCATCTGGATGTCGTAGATGTTGCCCCGCCAGTCGGGGAAGGCGTCGCCGAGGACGATCTCGTTGTTGAGGTCGATGGCGAACAGGATGTCGGCGAAGGCGAAGCCGGACTCCTTGCCGGCCTCGAACTTCTGCGGCGAGACGTTCTTGCCGAGGAGGCTGCCCTCGTGGTTGGTGGCCTCGAGGCGTACGGCCTTGCGGGCGTGTGCGAGCTCAGACATCGAAGCGGACCCTCCAGGAGGCTGCCGTCATCACGGACAGCTGGGACAAGGTGCCCTGGACCTGCACACCGGCGGCCAGGGAGGCGAGGAAGTCGTCGGCGCCGCTGAAGACGCCGGCGAGGAGGTCGGCGGGGCCGGCGACCAGATAGCTCGTCGGGCCGTCGCCGAAGCGACCGTGCTCGACACCGTCGGTCGCGTCCGCCTTGACGACGAGGACGTCAGGGATGCCAGGGATGTCGCGGGTGACCTCCCAGAACCGGGCGGCCGCTTCGCGCCAGTGGGGCAGGGGTGGCCGTAGCGCCCGCAGGACGCCGGCCGCCAGCTCGGCGTCGCCGATCGGCTCGTGGCCGGGGGCGAAGCGGGCATCGAGATCGACCACGACCGTGGCATCGGGCTCGGCGGTGGCGCCGGCGGCGACCTCGACGGCGCCGGCCCCGAAGACGAGCGTGGCCACCTGGGGGGTGTCGTGCGAGCGAACCACCACGGTGCCGGCGAGCCCGGCCGTCGCCTCCGGGGTGCGTGCCGAGGCCTCGCGCAACGTCCGCGCGAGGAGCCGGACGATCGGGATCGGGTCGTCCTCGACAGCGATGCCGGCCGCCCTGAGGCGCGCCGGTGGCGCCTCGATCGTCGTGCTCTCGGTCATTCCTCGGCCCTCCGGGATGGGTTCTGATCGAACTTAGTCATTTGACTCGGACTTTTGACCAACGATGGTGGGACCCAGATCACGCCTTGTCAACCACTTCGTCCAGATCCGCGAAACCGCCGAGACATCTTGCGGACACCTCTTGACGAGTCGTGACCCGTGTCACAAACTTAGTCATCCGACCCAATCAAATGACTAACTTCGTCTCTGGCAGAAGGGACACGACATGACGACCAGCAGCGCGTCCTCCGGCGGGCCGGTCAACGCTCCCCCGATCGACGGCCTCGACCGGGGCCACCTCAGCCGCAACCAGCTCGTCGGGCTGGCCCTGGCGTCGTACGTCCCGCCCGTCGGGCTGGCCTCGGTGCCGGCCCTGGTGCTGGTCACCGCCGGCAACGGCAGCTGGCTGGGTGCGCTGATCGCGGCTGTCGCGACGAGCCTGGTCGGCCTCTCGGTCATCACCTTCGCCCGCCGCCACGTGGTCACCGGGTCGCTCTACTCCTACGTCCCGCAGGTCTTCGGCCCCTGGGCACGCATCCTCGTGGGCGCCACGCTCTTCCTCGGCTACGTCGCCCAGATCGGCGCGATCGCCTTCCTGGTCGGCCTCTTCTCCGGCAGCTTCCTGCTCTCCCTCGGCGTCGAGGCGAGCTTCGACGTCGGCGTGCAGATGCTGATCTACAGCGCCGCCGTCCTGATCGCCGGCACCATCGCCTACCGGGGACTGGACACGTCGGTGCGCACCGCGGTCACGCTGGCCGTCGTCTCCGTGCCGCTGATGCTGGTCATCACCGTGGCCGCCGCCGCGAGCGCAGGTCTCGACCTCGGTGCCCAGCTCTCCCTCGAGGGCGCCACGCCGAGCGGCATCTTCCAAGGGGTCGCCGCCGGCGCGGTGTTCCTCGTCGGGTTCGAGAGCAGCACGGCGCTCGCGGCCGAGACCCGCGACGCGCGACGTTCCGTACCGCTCGCCGTGATGTGCGTGCCGGTAGGCCTGGGCGCCCTGTACGTCGTGGCGACCCTGCTTCAGGTGCCCGCACTCGTCGCTGCGAGCGACGCTCTCGCGGCCGGCACCTCCCCCGCCGCCGCCCTCGCCGTCGAGGGTGGCCTGGGCAGCAGCGTGGCGACCGCGACCGACCTGGTGCTCGCGGTCGCGACGTTCGCCGCCCTCATCGGGTTCGTCAACTACGGCTCACGCTTCGTCGCCACCCTTGCAGCCGACGGTCTGCTGCCCGCCCGCACCGGCCGCATCCATCCGCGCCATCACAGCCCCGCGGCCGCCGTCGTCACGATCTGCGTCCTCGGCCTCGGCGCGATCCTCGTCATGGTCGCGCTCAACCCCGACAACATCGTCGGTGTCTACAACTCGGTCGCGACGCTCATCGTCTACTTCTGGGTCGTCCCCTATCTGCTCATCTGCGCGGGCGCACTTCGGCTGCTCGGACGCGAGGGACGGCTCGGACCGCTCACCGTCATCGGCGCGGTCCTCGGAGCCGCCGCGATGGCCTGGATGTACCTCAACGGCCTCGTCAACCCGCCCGCCCCGCCGCTCGACGCGATGTCGTACGTCGCGGTCGCGGCCGCCGCCGCGGTGTTCGTGGCGTTCCTCGCCGTCGACCGCCTCGGCCGCGCCCGTCGTACCGCCAGTCACCAGACCCACCACTGAGAAGGAAGTGCAGCAATGAACCAGACCATCGCGACGGAGTACGCCGACATCGTCGTCATCGGCGCCGGCCTCTCCGGCATCGGCGTGGCGAAGCACCTGACGGAGGCGTTCCCCGACAAGGAGTTCCTCCTGCTCGAGGCCCGCGCCGCGGTCGGCGGCACCTGGGACCTGTTCCGGTATCCGGGCATCCGCTCGGACGACTCGGTGCACACCTACGGCTACGACTTCAAGCCGTGGCTGCACGAGGAGGCGATCGCCGGTGGAGACCTGATCCGTGAGTACATGGAGGAGACCGTCGACGAGTTCGGCCTCGACAAGATCCTTCGCCTGGGCCACAAGGTGACCGCGGCCGACTGGTCCAGCGAGGACGCGGAATGGACCCTGCATGTGACGGTGACCGACGAAGCGGGCAACGAGTCCGAGAAGGTCGTCCGGGCGAGGTTCGTCTTCAGCGGCACCGGCTACTACAACCACGACCAGGGCTTCGAACCCCGGTTCGAGGGCCGCGAGGACTTCCGGGGCGACATCCTCCACCCGCAGCACTGGCCTGAGGACTACGACTACAGCGGCAAGCGCGTGGTGATCATCGGCAGCGGCGCGACCGCCGTGACGATGCTGCCCGCGATGCTGACCGGTGACGGCGCAGCTGCCCACGTCACCATGCTGCAGCGCACCCCGAGCTACGTCGCGTCGATGCCCAAGGTGGACAAGCTCGCCCAGTGGCTCCTGAAGGTCTTCGGCCAGAAGGTCGGCTACGCCCTCACCCGCTTCAAGAACATCTGGCGCGACCACCTCCTCGTCTCGGTGCTCGTGAAGTTCCCGCGGTTCGGGCGAAAGCTCCTGCGCAGCATGACCGCCAAGGAGCTGCCGAAGGGGTTCGACGTCGACACCCACTTCGCGCCGCCGTACAACCCGTGGGAGCAGCGGCTGTGTGCCTGTCCCGACGGCGACTTCTTCAAGGCGATCCGCGACGGGAGCGCCGACGTCGTGACCGACCAGATCGATCGGTTCACGGAGAAGGGCATCCTGCTGAAGTCCGGCAGGACGCTCGAGGCCGACATCATCGTCACCGCGACCGGGCTGGTCATGCAGATGCTGGGCGGCATCCGGCCGACGGTCGACGGTGTCCCGGTCGACGTCGCCGACTCGGTGCTGTACCGCGGCTCGCTGATCTCCGGGGTGCCCAACTGGGCGATGATGCTCGGCTTCACGAAGGCGACCTGGACCCTGCGCATCCGCAACGTCGCCCGCCTCGCCATCGAGGTGATCCGCGAGATGGACGAGAAGGGGTACGACGTCGCCCTGCCCGTCGCGCCGGAGGGCATGCCCACGCAGGACCTCTTCGACCTCTCGGCCGGCTACATGCAGCGGGCGCGGGCGGAGCTGCCGCGCCAGGGCACCGGTGTCCCCTGGCAGATGCACACGACCTTCGTCAAGGACAACCGACTCTTCAAGGGGAAGCTGCTCCACGAGGACATCCGGTTCTCCGAGAAGCGCTCGACCCCTCACCTGACCAGCGTCGAGGTGGCCTCATGAGCACGGAACACGTCACCTCGAGCCAGCGCCTCCAACGGGCCTTCCTCGTCTTCCTGAGCCGCCTGCCCGCGAGTCTTCAGCGGATGCTGGCGAGGCCGGCCACGAACGCGGCGGGCGAGACCATGGCGCCCGATGTCGCGCTGCTGATGAAGCTCGGGGAGTCCGGACCGGACTACAGCGACCTTCCCCCAGCCCAGGCCCGGGCCACGACGGAGCGCGACCTGATGCTCTTCGCGTCCCGTATCGAGCCCTGCGCCGTCGAGGAGGAGATCGCGGTCTCGGACGAGGTCCAGCTCACCCGCTACAGCAACGGCACCCCGTCGCGAGGGCTGATCCTCTTCTTCCACGGCGGAGGCTTCGTGATCGGCAGCCGCGCGAGCTACACCGCGCCGGCGCGTATGTTCGCGCACGGCACCGGTGCCGACGTCGTCTCGGTCGAGTACCGCCTGGCGCCGGACGCCCCGTTTCCGGCCGCCCAGGACGACGCGGTCGCGGCCTGGCGGTACGTCGTCGCACACGCTGCGGACTGGGGCGTCGATCCGCACCGCATCGTCGTCGCGGGCGAGAGCGCCGGGGGCAACATCGCCGCCGTCCTGTCGCAGCAGGTGCGGGGCGAGGCCGTGCAGCCCATGGCCCAGGTGCTCATCCAGCCGGTGACCGACCTCGTGGAGCACCGCCCGTCGCAGGACGAGTTCGCCGGATCGCCCGCCCTGTCGGCCAAGCAGGTCGCCTGGTTCGTCCAGAACTATCTCCCGGAGGGGACCGACACGGCGGACCCGCGCGTCTCGCCGTACCGGGCCTCCAGCCTGGCCGGGCTTCCGCCGGCGATCGTCAACCTGGCCGGCTTCGACCCACTCCACGACGACGGGACGGCCTACGCGACCGCGCTGCTCGAGGCCGGCGTACCGGTCGAGGTCACCCGCGAGGCGGGTCTGGTGCACGGCTACATCTCCTACACCGCGGTCAGCCCGAGCTGCCGGAAGGCTACCGAGCGACTCGTCGCCTCGGTCTCGGCGGCACTCGACCGCACCGAACACATTGCTACGAAAGCGAGCTGACGACATGTCCGCATCACCCGAGCTCCGCGAGGAGACCCATGAGGTCGTCGTGATCGGCGCCGGCATGGCCGGCTTGATGGCCGCGACCACGCTCGCCGACCGCGACGTCGTCGTCCTCGAGGCGTCCGACCGTGCGGGCGGCCGCGTCGACACCGTCCGCAAGGGCGACTACTGGATCAACGTCGGCACCCAGTTCACCGAGGGCACCGGTCCGCTGATCGACGCCCTCCACCGACACCGGGTCCCGCTCGGCACCCTGGAGGGGAAATCGGTCGCCCTGAACCTCGGCGGCAAGCAGGTCGACACGTCCAACCCCTTCGCCCTGATGTTCAAGTCGAAGATGACCTGGCGCGACCGCTACGGCCTCGCCGTGGTCGGCGCACGGATCCTGGCGAACGTGCCGTTCCTCGAGATGAGCGAGCACAACCGGTGGGCCAACCGCGTACGCGCCAAGCTCGACCGCCGGCGCGCGGACTTCGTCCTGCGGGGCGTCTCCTCCGATCTCACCCGCGAGATGGTGCGGTCCTGGTCGGGTCAGTGGATGGGCTGCGAGCCCGAGGAGACCGCCGCCCGGCAGTTCGTCTTCTCCATGGGCATCCTGCTCACCGACCCGGAGAAGGTGCCGAACCTGACGCTGCCGGAGGGCGGCAACCAGACGCTGACCGACATCCTCGCCGAGGACCTCGGCGACAGGATCCGGCTCAGCTCGCCGGTGAGCACCGTGGAGTGGACCGATGACGGCGTGGTCGTCGACTACCAGGACGCGGACGGGCCCGCCCGCCTGCGGGCGCGCCGGGCGGTCGTGGCGGTGCCCGCGGACGTCGCGGTCAAGATCATGCCCGGGCTGCCGGCGGCGTACCGGAAAGCCTTCGAGTCGATCCACTACGGCCGCTACGTGGTGGTGGGCTTCTTCACCCACGAGGACGGCGAGCCGCAGCGCTGGGACGACTTCCTCGCCGTCTCGACCCCGGGTCGCTCGTTCCAGGCGATCTTCAACCACGCCGCCGCCGTACGCCGCGGGGACGTCCGCAAGCCCGGCGGCGCGCTGGCCTGCTTCGCGGGCGGCGCCGAGGCCGACAGGCTCTTCGAGCTCACCGACGAGGAGATCGTCGCGCGGTTCACCGCGGACCTGCTCGCGGTCTACCCGGAGCTCGAGGGCAAGGTCGACGCAGGCATCCTCCGTCGGCACCCGCGGGTCGTGCCGTTCTGGGGACCCGGCGGCCGCGCGTCGCTCGAGACCCTCAAGCAGAACCTCGGGCCGGTCCATCTCGCCGGCGACTACGCCCTCGACATGCCATCGCTGGCCGACGCCGCCGCCTCCGGCGAGCAGGCCGCGCACAAGGTGCTGGCCAGCCTCTCCTCCCACTGACACCACTCCCACACGAAGCCACCGAGGAAGTCACCATGCTGAACCTGTCGATCCTGCTCGAGGAATCGGCCCGCACGTATCCCGACCGCGACGCCCTGGTTCTGGGCTCCACGCGCCTGACGTACAGCCAGGTGGACGCCGCGGCGAACCACGTCGCGAACCTGCTCGTGGAACGCGGGGTCGCGCCCGGCGACAAGGTCGCCCTGATGTGTCCGAACCTGCCGTACTTCTCGATCGTGTACTTCGGCATCCTCAAGGCGGGTGCCGTCGTCGTTCCGCTGAACGTGCTGCTCAAGGCGCGCGAGGTCGCCTACCACCTCGACGACTCCGACGCGAAGGTGCTGTTCGCCTTCGAGGGCACCGCGGAGCTGCCCATCGGCGCCGAGGCCAAGGCCGGGTTCGACCAGGTCGACGCGTGCCGGGAGCTCTTCGTCATCACCGCCGACCCGGCCGCGTCCTCGCCGATCGCGGACACTTTCGCCCAGGCCGTCGCCGGTCAGCCGTCCTCGTTCGAGACCGTCGCCACCGACGAGGACGACACCGCGGTGATCCTCTACACCTCCGGCACGACCGGGCAACCCAAGGCTGCGGAGCTGCGCCACCGCAACATGCGCGACAACGCGCTGGCGAGCAAGGACCTGTTCGGGTGCGACGCGACCCGGCCGGACACCTACCTGTGCGTGCTGCCGCTGTTCCACTCCTTCGGCCAGACGGTCATCCAGAACGGTGGCTTCGCCTTCGGCGGAACCGTCGTGATGCTGCCCCGGTTCGAGCCGGGTCCTGTCATCGAGACGATGCTGAGGGAGTCGGTGACCGTCTTCGCAGGGGTGCCGACGATGTACTGGGGGCTGCTCGGTGCGCTGGACGGCGGCCCCGACGTGGAAACCCTGGCGAAGCACCTCCGCATGGCGATCTCCGGCGGCGCAGCGCTTCCGGTCGAGATCCACCGCGAGGTCGAGAAGCGGCTCGGCGTCACCGTGGCCGAGGGATACGGCCTGTCCGAGACGTCCCCCGTGGCATCGTTCGCACCGTACGGCGAGCCGCCGCGCCCCGGCTCCATCGGCAAGCCGATCCCCGGCGTCGCGATGAAGCTGATCGACCCCGCCTCCTCGGCGGAGATCGAGTGGTCGCCCGACGCGATCGGCGAGATCGCCATCAAGGGCCACAACGTGATGAAGGGCTACTACCGACGCGAGAAGGCGACCGCCGAGGTGATCGACGAGGACGGCTGGTTCCGCACCGGCGACCTCGCCCGGCGCGACGAGGACGGCTTCTACTACATCGTCGACCGGTCCAAGGACCTCATCATCAGAGGCGGCTTCAACGTCTATCCCCGTGAGGTCGAGGAGATCCTCGTGACCCACCCGGACGTGAGCCTGGCCGCCGTCATCGGCGTACCGCACGAGAGTCACGGGGAGGAGATCAAGGCGTTCGTGATCCTCCAGCCGGGTTCCACCCTCACCGCGGCCGACCTCGTCGCCTGGTCCAAGGCGCAGATGGCCTCGTACAAGTACCCGCGCATCGTCGAGCTCGTCGACAGCCTGCCGATGACCGCCACCGGGAAGATCCTCAAGCGCGAGCTGGCACGGATGACCCAGGCATCGCCACGACACCGGGCCGCCCAGGGATGATCGGGCGGGCCGCCGCGGCAGCATCCGATGGATCAGGTCAGGTCCGGGAAGACCGCGGCGGCTGTCGAGACGCGGACGACGTCGCGGAGGAACCGGGGGCCGACGCGGCGGTCGCCGGCCGAGCGGAGGCGCTTGATGAGCTTGCTCTGGAAGCGGTCGATCTCCTTCTGCTCCAGCGCAGCCCAGTGGTCGCTCGTACGCCGGTGGGGGTCGACGTCGAAGCGCTCGTCGATCGACTCGGCGACGACGGCCAGGGTGGTCGGGAAGACGTCGAGGAGTCGCACCGGCTCGCCATCGACGAGCGGTAGGCACTTCATCGGCCGCGGCCGGGAGAAGTCCGGGTAGGACACGGTCGCCGGGACGACCAGGCCCGGCTGGGCGAGCTCGAGGTCGATGAAGTCGTCGCTGCACCACTCCAGCCGCTTCGGCAGCACGACGGTCACGGTGGCGTCCCGGAGCCGCTCGGCGGACAGCTCGACACCGTCCACGGTCACCCCGCCCGGCCCTCGCCCGGTGCTGATCTCCAGGAGCGCGTTGGCGACGGGGAGCACGAAGTTCCTGGCGTATCCGGCAGCGAGGGCGTTGGCCACCGAGATCTGGGTCAGGGGTGCCTTGAAGAAGGTGGTCACCGGGTTCGCGGTGGCGTTCTCCCCCAGCGCCTCGAAGATCGATCTCACCGCGAGCAACCGCTGCTCGACCGTACGCCGGGACCCCTCGACATCGTCGAGGTCCAGGTCGAGCACGTCGAAGATGCGGCCGGCCGGTGACTCGGCGCTCCGGTCCCGGATGACGACGTCCGGGGTGCCGAGGCCCTGGGCGACGGTGAGCTCGTAGACGACGGCGGGATCGGCGTCGGTGATGTCGGCGACCACGACGTCGGCGAGCTCGAGCTCCTTGAGATCCTCACCGCGCATCCCGGAGGGCTCCGAGACGTACAGGGCGAGGTTCAGCTGCTCGAGCACCGGCCGCAGGATCCGCTCCCGGACGACGTCGCGCTGAGCCTCGGTGGTCGTGCTGGGCTGCAGCAGTACGCAGCGACCGCGCGTCGGTCTCACGGCGGCGCTGACCATCTCCTCCCAGTAGTCGACGATCCGGGCCAGTGGCATCGCGAACGCCTGGCGGCCGCCCTCGGCCTCGACCTGGATGCCGATCACCGCGCCGGCGAGATCGCTGTAGACCGCGGCGCCGCTGAACCCGGTGACCGCCAGGGTCGTCGTCTCGTACTGGAAGTAGTAGGCCCACGAGCTGCTGGTGCGCAGGTAGTTGCCGGCCGGTGTCAGTACGCCCGTACCGCCGCTCTGGGCACTGCGGAGGTTGTCGCCGTAGCCGCGTGCGCGGACCCGACCGTCGGCCTGCGTGACGAGGGTGAAGGGTAGCGGCCGCCGGCCGTTCGGGCGGTCGAGCCTCAGCACCGCGAAGTCCTGCGCGGCGGGCTTGTCGTGGACCGCTGGGATCACGAACGTCGCCCGTTCGTCGGCATCGGCGTCGGGAAACCTCACCCACACCTCGCCCTGCGCGGCGAGCGGCGCCACCACGTGGCCGGCGGTCAGCAGATGACCCTCCTCCGTGCCCAGCCAGGCCGTGCCGATCGTACGTCCGTCCGGACCCGCCAGCACGGCACAGGTCGCCTGTGCGAGGAGCTCCCCGACCTCCATCACGACCGGTCGAAGTCCCAGGTCAGCGTGGCCTTCACCGACCCCTGACCCTGCGCCTTCATCACCCAGACGTCGGCGCCGCTGGTGAACGAGAACGCCAGCTCCAGCGACACCGTGCTGGGCCCGTCGGGCGAGGCCGCGAGCGCGCTGCCGAGGTCCGCCGCGACGTCCTGGAGTACCCGTTTGAGCGAGCCGTAGGCGTCCTCGATCCGGCTGCTGGTCTCGGTGGTGCCGAACTCGTCGGTGACCCCGCCGACCGCTGTGCCCGGGCCGTCGTCCGACGACTCGATCAGGATCCTCGACGTGCCGATCTGAACCGGCGTGTAGTCCAACGCTCTCCTCCTCGTGGATCGAACCCACGCAACCGTAGAGGAGCCGCGGGTGACGCGTAAGGGGTTTCGCGATGCTCCCAGTACGGTTGGCGCGTGATCGACGTACCTGCCGGTGGCACCCTCACGATCGGCGCTCCCAGCCTGGTCCTCCTCGTCGGCCCGTCGGGCTCGGGCAAGTCGACCTTCGCCAAGCGGATCTTCGGTCCGTACGAGGTCGTCTCAAGCGACCACTGCCGCGCCCTCATCGCCGACTCCGAGGAGGACCAGTCGGTCACGCCGCAGGCCTTCGACCTCGTCCGCTACATCGCTCAGGCGCGTCTGGAGGCCGGCCGGATCGCGGTCATCGACGCCACCAACGTCCACGCGCACGCCCGCCGTCGCAACCTCGAGCTCGCCGAGAAGACCGGGGTCGAGATCGTCGCCCTCGCCCTCGACGTCCCGCTCGAGGACTGCCTGGCGCGCAACGCCTCACGGGTGGGCCGCGTCGTCCCCGAGGCGGCCATCCGGGAGCAGCGGGCTGACATGGACACGACCCTGGCCCGCCTCGACGGGGAGGGATTCAGCCGCGTCTATCGCCTCGACGTCGCGGCGATGGCATCGGTCAGGCTGATCCGCCACCAGGAATGACACCGCCGGACTCGCCCGGCGCCGGGACCTACTCGCTCGCCGCGAGGAAATCGCGAAGCGCGAGAGGCTCGCGCCCGGTGAGGGTCGCCACGGCGCTGCTCACTCCGTCGAGCTCACCTGCGGCGATGGCGGTGTAGGTGGAGACCCAGGCGTCGTACTGCCAGTCGGGCGCCTCCCATCGGCGACGCGAGGCATAGGCCTCCTCGATCGTCTCGTCGTGATAGCGCACCTCACGCCCACGATGCTCGGAGAGGATGTCGGCGACCTCGCTCATGGTGAGCGCCTCGGGCCCGGTGAGGTCGTAGGTGAGCCCGCGGTGGCGCTGGGGCGCGGTGAGCGTCGCCACGGCGGAGCGCGCCACGTCGGCCCGTGCGACCGGCACGAACCGCCCGTTGCCGGCCGGACCGCGGATGACGCCGTCCTCACCGACCAGGGAGGGGAGGAAGTCGAGGTAGAAGTTGTCGCGCAGCAGGGTGTAGCCCATCCCGCTCGTCTTGATCCGCTCCTCGGTCGCGAAGTGGTCGCGCGCGAGCGTGAAGATCGCATCCGGCGCGGCGCCGAAGAAGGACGTGTAGACGATGTGCTCGACCCCGGCCGCCGCGGCGGCGTCGACGAAGGTGAGGTGCTGCTCCAGGCGGTCCGCCGACTCGGAGGCCGAGACCATGAGCACGGTCTGCACACCGTCGAGAGCCGCCACCGCAGCCTCTTTGTCGCCGTAGGTGACCGCGAACGCGTCGGCTCCGGGGACCTCAGGAGCCCTGGCGGTGTCGCGGACCAGGAGACGGAGCGCCGCGCCGGAGCCCCCGAGCGCGCGGGCGACGTGACCGCCGACGAAGCCGGTGGCGCCGGTGACCGCGATGGTGGGGCGGGTCGTCATTCCGCCTGATCCCGCAGTGCGGCGAGGGCCTCGTCGGCGTGGATCTCGGCCTTGAGCATGCCCTCGACGACGGCCTTGATCCGGCCGTCGGTCCCGATGGCGAAGGTCGTACGCTGCAGCGGCCCGAGCTTGCCGAGGAGGCTGGGCTTCACGCCGTAGAGGTCGGCGACGGATCCGGCGGGGTCGGAGAGGACGGGGTAGTCGAGGTCGTGGTTGGCGGCGAAGCCGGCCTGCTTCTCCACGCTGTCCTTGCTGATCCCGAGCCGGTGGGCGCCGAGCGCCTCGAACTCCCCGGCGAGGTCGCGGAAGTGGCAGGCCTCCTTCGTGCACACCGGCGTCTCGGCGGCCGGGTAGAAGAAGAGCACCACCGGACCCTTCTCGAGGAGCGGGGCGAGGGAGACGGACGTACCGTCCTGGGCGGGGAGCGTGAAGTCGGGCGCGACGGCACCGGTCTCGAGCGGCATGGCGTCAACCTACTCCGCAGGTCCACACCCCCTGGCCGGATACTGGGTGCCGACGAAGTCCGCCGCACCCAGGAGCCCCAGATGCCCTCGACGAGCCCGCTCGCCACCCTGATCGCCCCGACCGGCATACTCCGCGTGGTCATCAACCTCGGCAACCCGGTGCTGGCGCAGGGCACCGCCGAGGAGCCCCGCGGCGTCACGGTCGCCATCGCGAGGTCGATCGCGGACCGGCTCGGCGTCCCGCTCGAGCTCCTCTGCGTCGACGCTGCCCGGGACTCGTACGCCGCGATCACCGAGGGCCGCGTCGACCTCTGCTTCCTCGCCAACGAGCCGGCGCGGGAGGAGGGCGTCGTCTTCACCGCTCCCTACGTGCTGATCGAGGGCGTCTACGTCACCGACGCCGACTCGCCGCTCACCGGGGCGCAGGACGTCGACCGCGACGGCGTACGCGTCGGCGTCCGCGAGGGCTCGGCCTACGACCTCTTCCTGACCCGCAGCCTCCGGCACGCAGAGGTGGTCCGCGCCGACGAGGCCACCGACGTCTTCGAGGAGCAGGGGCTCGACGCCGCTGCGGGCGTTCGCCAGCCGATGGAGGAGTACGTCGCCGCGACCGGCCGCCGCATCCTGGAGCCTGCGTTCATGGAGATCCGCCAGTCAGTCGGCCTGCCCCGTGGGCTCGACGCCGGTGCCGTGGCCGCGGTCGCGGCGTACGTCGAGGAGCTCAAGGCCTCCGGGTTCGTGCGCGACGAGCTGCTCGCCAGCGGCGTCGAGGCCACCGTCGCGCCCGCGGAGCCCATGACCGCCTGATTTCCGCCGTTCCCGCGCACCGACGCGCCGGGGAGGGCACTATGGCGGGCATGCCAGCCAGCCCGACCCTCCCGCTCGGGGTGCGCATCGGCTACGGCTCCGGGTCCGTGGCCACCGGGACGTTCGGCACGATCCCGGGCCTGATGCTGCTCCCCTACCTGACCGACAGCCTCGGGATCGCCGCGCTGGCGGCCGGGTTCATCGTGTTCGCGCCGAAGGCGTGGGACGTCGTGCTCAACCCGATCGCCGGCCGGATCAGCGACCGGACGGTGGATCCGCGGGGCCCGCGGCGGCCCTGGCTGCGCCGCGCCGGGATCGCGCTGGCGGCGACGTTCGCGCTGCTGTTCGCGGCGCCGTCGATGGCGACCGGGCTCGAGGCGCTCTGGGTGCTGACGATGTTCCTGGCCTGCGCGACGGCGTACGCGTTCTTCCAGGTGCCCTACGTCGCCATGCCTGCCGAGCTGACCGAGTCCTACGACGAGCGCACCCGGCTGATGACCTGGCGGGTCGCGATCCTGGCGCTGACCATCCTGCTCGCCGGCGCCACCGCGCCGATGATCCGCGACGCCGTCGGCGGCCGCGACGGCTACCGCCTCATGGGCGTGGTGATGGCCGTGCTCATCCTGGCCGGGGTGCTCAGTGCGTACGCCGGCACCCGCCGGGCGCCGGTCCACACCGTCCAGCCGGGCGCGGGCAGGCTGCGCGACCAGCTCCGGATCGTGGCGGCGGCACCGGACTTCCGGCGGCTGCTCATCACGTTCGTGATCCAGGCCGTCGCCTTCGGCGCGATGCTGGCGGGCGTCGACTACCTGGCTGGCGACGTGCTCGGGCGTGCGGGCGCGGCGACGGTGCTGTTCGTCTGCTTCGTCGGTCCCGCGCTGCTGCTCACGCCCGCGTGGGCAGCGCTCGGCGCGAGGATCGGCAAGAAGAACGGGTACGTCGCCGCCTCCCTCGTCCTCGCCGTCGGCGCGCTCCTCGCCGCGACCGCCCAGATCGCGCCGGTGGCCCTGGTCTACGCCGCGGTGGTGCTGGTCGGGATCGGGTACGCCGGGTGCCAGGTCTTCCCGATGGCGATGCTCCCCGACGCGGCCGCCGTCGATGCCCGGCGCAGCGGCTCGAGCCGGATCGGCGTCTACACCGGCGTCTGGACCGCCGGCGAGACCCTCGGGCTGGCGCTCGGTCCCGGTGTCTTCGCGGTGGTGCTCGCGCTCGGTGGCTACCGGTCCTCCATCGTCGCCGACATCATCCAGCCCGACTCGGCCCTGACCGCGATCACGCTCGGCTTCTCGGTGCTGCCGGCGTTCCTGGTCCTCCTCAGCCTGCTGTGGCTGCGGCGCTACTCGCTCACCGCCGACGACGTCGAAGGAACCGTGACCGTATGACCGACGCCCTGACCCGACTCCGCGAGATGCAGTCCGCCGACCTGCCGGTGCACGGAGGCCGCACCCTCGCCTACGTCTACGACTCCGGGCTGCCCGACATCGACCGGATCGGCCGCGAGGCGGTGGCGGCCTATGCGGGCTCCAACGGCCTGGACCCGACCGCCTTCCCGAGCCTGCTCCGGATGGAGAACGAGGTGGTCGGCATGGCCGCTGATCTGCTCGACGCCCCGGACACCGTCGTCGGGACGGTCACCTCCGGGGGCACCGAGTCGGTGCTGCTCGCGGTGCAGACCGCACGCGACGCGCAGCCCGGGATCGCACGGCCCCGGATGGTGCTGCCGGCGACCGCGCACGCCGCCTTCCACAAGGCGGCGCACTACTTCGGCGTCGAGCCGGTGCTGGTGCCGGTCGGTCCCGACCTCCGGGCAGATCCGGCGGCGATGGCCGCGGCGATGGACGAGCGCACAGTGCTGGTGGTCGCCTCGGCGCCGTCCTACGCGCACGGGGTCGTCGACCCGGTCACCGCGATCGCGGCGGCCGCGGCCGAGCGGGGCATCCGCTGCCATGTCGACGCGTGCATCGGCGGCTGGGTGCTGCCCTATGCCGCGCGGCTGGGGCGTGACGTACCGGCCTGGACGTTCGCGGTCGAGGGCGTCACCTCGATCTCCGTCGACCTGCACAAGTACGCCTACGCTCCGAAGGGCACCTCGGTGCTGCTGCACCGCAGCCCTGAGCTGCGCCGGCCCCAGTTCTTCGCCTCGGCCGCCTGGCCGGGCTACACCATGCTGAACTCGACGATGCAGTCGACGAAGTCGGGCGGGCCGCTGGCCGGCGCCTGGGCGGTGATGCGGTCGTTGGGCGACAAGGGCTACGAGCGGCTCGCCCGCGACGTCTTCGAGGCGGTGGACCGGATCCGCGACGGCATCGCGGACACCAAGGAGCTCGCCGTGGTCAGCGCGCCCGACTCCACGCTCCTCGCTCTCACCACCGACGGGAGCTGCGACCCGTTCACGGTCTGCGACGAGATGGCGGCGCGAGGCTGGTACGTCCAGCCGCAGATGTCCTATGCCGGCTCCCCCGCCACGATCCACCTGTCGGTGAGCGCCGCGACGCTTCCCCACGTCGAGGAGCTGCTCGCGGCTCTGGCCGAGGCGGTGGCGGTGGCGGTCGCCTCAGGCCCGGTCACCGTCGACCCCGGCGTCGGGGCTTTCATCGCAGAGCTCGACCCGCTCGCCCTCTCCGAGGACGACTTCGACGGCCTGCTGCTCGCCGCCGGGCTCATCGGCGCCGGTGGCGAGCAGGGCGACCTCGCCCTCCCGCAGCGGATGGCCGAGGTCAACGCGATGCTCGACCTGGCCACCCCTGCGCTGCGTGAGGCGCTGCTCGTCGCCTTCCTGGACCGGTTGACCCGGCCTAGGCGGACCTGAGCCGGCGCTTCCTCCGGGCCAGCATCAGGATCACGCCGGCAACGATCGCGGCGACGATGCCGCCTCGGATCTGCACGTCCCGGGACCGGGCCGCCGCCTGCGTACGCTCCTTGACCTCGTGGGCCTTCTCCTTGCTGCGCGTCTTCACGTCCAGCCGCGCGGCGAGCTCGTCCAGGGTGTCGGCCATCTCGTGGCGCGTGGTGTCGAGGTCGGCCTCGACTGCGGCGATGCTCGCGTGGCCACCCGTCACGGCGGGTCGGGAGGTGTTGTGCGTCATGGCGTCCTCCTCGCGATGCGGTCCTCGGCTCGACGGTGGTGCCGGACGGCCTCCACGTCTCGCCTGAGGTTCTCGGTGGCGCGTTCGGGCTTCATCGGGACCCCCTCGGAGACCTGCTTCTTCCCGAACACGGCGATGCCGCCGGCGATGGCCAGCAGGACGACTCCGACCAGCAACGCTGCCAGCCAGGCGTCCATGACCAGCGCCAGGGCGAGGATCGCGGTGGCGATCAGCGCCCCGACGCCGTACAGCGCCACCAGACCGGCTGCGCCGAACGCGCCGGCCCCCTTGCCGGTGTGCTTGGCCTTCTCGGTCAGCTCGAGGCGGGCGAGCTCCAACTCGCCACGTACGAGACTGGACATCTCCTCCGAGAGCCGCGAGACCAGCTCACCCATGGATGCGTCGGTCTGGTGAAGCGTCACGACTCCCACCCCTTCGGCATGTCCGTCACCGGGTCGGTGGTGGTCGGGTGCGGGACACTCGCCGTCGTCTGGGTGGTCGGGGTGGATGCCGAGGACGGCGTGGTGTCGCCGGGCATCTTCTCCTGGACGGTGTGCTTGGCGGAAGCCGCCTTCTCCTTGGCGACGAACCCGGCGCGGTGTGCCTTGTCCTGCACCCGCGGGTCGTGCCACAGCTCCTGTGCCTTGGCTGCGATGGCGTCGTAGCGCTCACGTCCGGCGCGAGCGCCCAGGACGTAGCCGATGCCAAAGGCAGTCATCAACGCTGGTTTCTTGAACATGTGCTCCTCCTCATCGCTTACACCTGGCCGGTACCCAGGCGCCGCGAAGTTAGACAGGGCTCATGCACAGGGGGCAGCGGCTCGCGCCTCGCCCGCCTCCTGATAGCTGCCGCGGACGTGGACCAGGTCGCCCTCCGGCTCCAGCGCCGCCGGGCCCAGGAGCGACCGGACGACGTCCAGCATCCTCAGGTTGTCGGCCTGCACGTCGCCGGTGAGGACATCGATGCCCCGCCGGCCCGCCAGGCGGGCCAGCTCGCGCAGCAGCCGCGCGCCCAGGCCGCGGCCCTGCCAGGCGTCCTCCACGAGCACCGCCACCTCCGCGGCGGCAGGGTCGTCGGCGCAACGGTGATAGCGGGCCACGGCGATCACCTCACCGCCGGCGACGGCGACCAGGGCGTCGTGGTCGCGGTGGTCGACGTCGACGAGGTAGCGCCGGAGCTTGAGCGAGAGCCGCCGGATCGGGGCGTGGAAGCGGCGGTAGATGGTCTCCTCGGACAGGCGCCCCCACATCCGTTCGAAGGCGGCCAGGTCCTCGGACCGCACCGGTCGCGTGGCGACCGCCGGCATCGCGACAAGGAGTTCTGAGTTCATATTTCGAACTCTCCTCCCGGCACGCTGAGTTCGTCAAACGAATTCAGCGTCGTACGCTGGTCCCGTGATCACCGATGAGATCGACCGCACCCGATGCTCGGTCGCCGGCACCCTTGCGGTCGTCGGCGAGAAGTGGAGCCTGCTCGTGCTCCGCGAGGCCTTCCTGGGCGTACGCCGCTTCGCCGACCTCCAGCAGAACCTCGACGTCTCGCGCGCGGTGCTCACCGACCGGCTGAACACCCTGGTCGACCAGGGCGTCCTGGCCCGTGTGCCCTACCACGCCGAGGGGCAGCGCCAGCGGCACGAGTACCGGCTGACCCAGAAGGGCCTCGACCTCTACCCGACACTGGTGGCCATGATGGAGTGGGGAGACCGCTACGTCGCCGACGCCCGCGGATCTGCCCTCACGCTCGAGCACCGCGACTGCGGAGGCGAGGTGCACCTGACGCTGACCTGCGAGGACGGCCACCGGCTCGGCGGACCGCGGGAGGTGCGACCCGTCGCTCTTCCCGTCGCCTCCCGCTAGGGCGCCTCGCCTCGGTCGACGGGGTCGGCGGCCAGCAGCACGAGCGCGAGCTCGGCCAGCTGGCCCTCGAGCGCCTCACGGCTGGAGCGCGGCTGGTGCAGCGCCCAGTCGTAGACGATGGCGGTCACCGCGCCCACCAGGGCCAGCGCGGCGAAGCGCCAGTCGCGGTCGACGATCTCGCCGCGGGCCACCGAGGCGGAGCACTCGGTGCGTACGACCCCGACGAGGGTCTCGCGGTAGTCGAGCCGGAGCTTCTCGATCCGCGGGCTGGCGCCCATGATCTCGACGAAGGCGATCCGGGCGACGCGGGTGTCCTTGAGCATCGGGTCGAGATAGGCCAGCACCGCCGCCTGCACCCGGCGCGAGATCGACTCGCCGGCGGTCGCCTTCAGCGACTCCGCCACCCGCTCGTAGGACTCGGCGGTGATCCGGTCGTAGAGGTCGACGAAGAGATCCTCCTTGCCGGGATAGATCTCGTAGAAGTGCCGCGTCGACACCTTCGAGGCGGCACAGACGCCCGGGATCGTGGTCGCCGCGTAGCCCTTCGTGCCGATGATCTCCTTGGCGGCCTCCAGCAGCCGCTGGCGCCGCTGGGCGTCGCGCTCCTCCCGGGTCAGTCCACCGTAGGAGCGCCCCTCCGATGCCATCAGCCGGGCGACCCGACCGAGCAGACGAAGGGGCCGGCACCGGCGGGGTCGAGCGCGTTCTTCACCAGGTGCCACACGTTGGTGTCGTAGGCCTCGCCGATGTGGCCGACCGGGTCGTAGGGGCACACGTCCTGCACGTAGGTGTTGGTGACACCGGGCTCGCGCACGAACGAGGTCTCGGTGGGCGTGACCAGCTCGTCGTACCTCGACTGGATGATCGTGTACGTCACGCCGGGCTGCGCGATCGGCCCGTTCGTCAGGGTGCGCACGGCACTCCCGTCGGTGACCAGCTGGGTGCAGGCGATGCACCCGAAGGCGGTCAGAACCTTTCCGGCGAGCTCGTCCGCGCCCAGCGTCATGCCCAGCTGGTAGAGCCCCGCGAAGGTGGTGCCGTGCGTCGGCGGTGCGATCGCGACGACCTTGTCGATCCGGTCCGCGATGCCCTGCGTCTTGGTGACGTAGAGCGTCTGGAACCCTCCCTCGGAGTGGCCGACCAGGTCGACCTTCGCGGCGCCGGTCTGCGCGAGCACGCCCAGGACGAAGTCCTTGATCTGCCTCGCCGACCTCGCGATGTCCCCCACCCCGCCGACGAACGGCCCGTAGGCCCCGGCGCCGTAGGTCAGGCTGTAGGTGCAGTAGCCCTGCCCGGCGACGTCGGCCTGGAGGACGTTGAGGTCCTCGTCCTTGTTGGCCCCCAGGCCGTGCAGGAAGACGACCGGGTTCGGATGGTCGGCCGATGGTCGGCAGGAGGCGTCGTTGACGCCTCCTGCCGCCTGCGCCGGCGCTGCGGCCAGCAGCGTCGTGACCGTCGACAGCAGCACAGCGGCACAGATGACAGCGGAGCGCAGAACCATGGCAGACCACTCTTCCCCAGGCGAGACCGACTACGGCCGACCCTAGGACGCGCTGGCCTATTTGACAATGCTCATTTTCAGATTGCTTCGACGGCGGCCGGAGCCGCAGGGGCCTCCTCGCCCGCGAGCCGGCCGGTCCACTCCCGCATCACCGCGGGCTCGGTGGGCCGGGTGAGCAGGCTGACCAGGACGTACGCGACCACGCTGACGACCAGGCCGGCGTAGACGGGCTCGTTGGCGAGCACGTCGCCGACGATCGCCATGGTGCCCAGCGTGGCGACGGTCCCGGTGGCCATCGCCGCCACCGCTCCGGCACCGGTTCCGCGGCGCCAGACGAAGCCGCCGAGGATCGGCACCAGCAGACCACCGACGAGGATGTCGTAGGCGATGGTGAGTGCGGAGACGACATCGGTGAGCAGCGAGGAGATGACGACGACCGCGATGCCGACTGCGACGACGTAGATCCGGTTCGAGCGCACGTCGTGCTCGGGGTTCTCGGCCTCGTCCTGCACCGGCTCGGGGCTGCGTCCGACCAGCCGGGCGAGCAGGGGCTGCACATCGGTGCGGGCCACGGTCGCGGTCGCGATCAGGGCTCCTGAGGCCGTCGACATCATCGCCGCGACGGCCGCCGCGAGCACCAGGCCGCTGACGCCGACGGGGAGGATCGACTGGGCGATGGTGGCGTAGACGTCGTTGCGGTCGTCGACGGTCATGAAGGTGGAGGCGGCGGCACCGATCAGGGCGCCGGCCACGCCGTAGAGCAGGCAGTAGACGCCTGACGCGGTGCCGCCCCAGCGGGCCACCTGGGGCGAGCGGGCGGTGAAGACCCGCTGCCAGATGTCCTGCCCGATCAGCATGCCGAAGGTGTAGACGACGATGTAGGTGATGATGGTCCCGGTGCCGATGGCGTCGAGGTCGAAGACGGAGTCCCCGGCCCGCTCCTTGATCCCCTCCAGGCCACCGGCGTGGCTCCAGGTGAACGGCAGCAGCAGGAAGAAGACGCCGATGGTCTTCAGCGCGAACTGCACCATGTCGGTCAGCGTGATCGACCACATCCCGCCGATCGCGGAGTAGATCACCACGATGGCGCCGCCGATCAGCACCGAGAGCCAGCGGTCGGTGCCGAAGAGCACGTTGAACACCGTCGCGTACGCCATCGTCGAGGTGACCGCGAGCATCAGTGTGTACGCCACCATGACCAGGCCCGAGGCGGCGGTGGCTCCGACGCCGTAGCGCAGCTCCAGCATCTGGGCCACGGTGTAGATCCGGAGCCGCTGGATCCGGCCGGCGAAGAAGAGGCTCAGTGCGAGCACGCCGAGGGCGATCGCGGCCACGAGCCACGCCCCGGAGATGCCGTACTCGTAGCCGAGCGCGACGCCACCGACGGTCGAGGCACCGCCGAGGACGAGTGCGGACATGGTGCCGGTGTAGAGCACCGGGCCGAGCCGGCGGCCGGCGACGAGGAAGTCGGCGCTGTCGCTGGTGCGGGACTTGCCCCACCAGCCGAAGGCGACCATGGCGGCGAGGTAGATGACGATGATCGTGAGATCCATGAGGGGCTCCTGCTTATGTGGGGGCGAACATGCGGAGGGTTGTCGGGAGGACCACGACTGCGGGGCCGCTGGTGGCGAAGGTGCCGGCGACGATCTCGCCGACGGTCTCGGGGGTCGCGGCATGCACAGCGATGCCGAACGCCTCGGCGAGGCGGACGAAGTCCGGCCGGGCGAGCTCGGTGGCGGTGGCGGCGCCGAACGCGCCGGTCATGTACTCGCGCAGGATCCCGTAGCCGCCGTCGTCGATCACCAGCCAGGTGACGTCGACGTCGTGCTGCCGGGCGGTGGCGAGCTCGGCGATGGAGTACATCGCGCCGCCGTCACCGGAGACCGCGAACGTACGCCGCCCGGTCCCCACCGCAGCGCCGATCGCCGCAGGGAACCCGAGACCGAGACCGCCGGAGGCCTGTGCGGTGTGGAAGCCGCCGGAGCGCGGGTCCCAGGCCGACCACGCCCAGTACGCCGCGATGGTCATGTCCCAGAAGGTGTCGGCGTCGTCGGGCACCGCCGCGCGCAGGTCCGCGAGGAGTTGCTGCTCCCGGGAGAGGCCCTGGGCGTCGAGCCGCTTCTCGACCAGGGCTCGCAGGTCGCGGGCGACCTCGGCGCCGGACCGCCTGCTTCCCGACCGCGGGCCGGATCCGCCGAGCGCGGCGGTGAGGTCTCTCAGCGCCGCGGCGGCATCGGCGTGCACGCCGAGGACATCGTGGTTCGAGCCGAGCACGCGAGCCTCGGCATCGATCTGGATCACCCGGCCCCGCGGCGTGAAGGTGCCGTAGTTGCTGGTCACCTCGCCGAACGAGGTGCCGATCGCGAGCAGGGCGTCGGCGTCATCGAGCAGGTCGGTGGTGTGCCGGTCCTCGATCCACGCGCCGGCGCTGAGCGGGTGCCCGAGCGGGATCGAGCCGTTGCCACCGGCGGTCGAGACCACCGGTGCGTCGAGGAGCTCCGCGACGGCGACCAGCGCCTCCGGGGCACCGGCGGAGCGGCGTACGCCTCCCCCGGCGAGGATCACCGGGCGCTCGGTGGCGGCGAGGAGGCGGGCCGCCTCGGCGGTGACCTCCGGGCGGGGCCGCCGGGGCGCGCGCACCTGGGCCTCGAGGCTCGTCACCGGAGGCACGGTGACCTCCTCGAGGAGCACGTCCTGCGGGATCTCGACCCAGACCGGCCCGGCCGGCGCCTCCTGGGCGGTGGCCCACGCGTCGGCCAGGATGCCCGGGATGGCGGCCGCGTCCCGGACGACGGCGGTGGACCGGGTGACGTTGCGGGCGCTGGCCTGCTGGTCGTCGAGCTGGTGCAGGTAGCCCTTGCGGGCACCGCCGAGCCCGTCGCGCGGGATCTGGCTGGTGATCATCAGGATCGGGACGCAGGCGGCGTACGCCTCCTGGAGCGCGCCCAGGGCGGTGAGCGCTCCGGGTCCCGTGGAGCAGAACACGACCCCGACCTGGCCGGTCGTGCGGGCGTACCCGTCGGCGGCGAAGACCGAGTTGTTCTCCACCCGGGAGGAGACGAAGGTCAGGTCGCTGCGGCGGATGGCGTCGAAGAGACCGAGGGCGTGCTGCCCCGGGATCCCGAACACATGCGTCGCGCCGAGCGCCGTCAGGCTCTCGACGGTGACGTCACCGCCGTTGCGTCCGGTCATGCCTGCTCCGCGTGGCGCATCGCGAGCAGCGAGACCAGGTCGTAGGCCACGTGCGACGCGGCGACGCCGGTCAGCTGGGCGTGGTCGTACGCCGGGGCGACCTCGACCACGTCGGCGCCGATCAGGTTCAGGCCGGCGAAGCCGCGCAGGATCTCCAGGAGCTCCCGCGAGGTGAGCCCACCGGCCTCGGGGGTGCCGGTGCCGGGTGCGTGGGCGGGGTCGAGGACGTCGATGTCGACCGAGACGTAGACCGGGCGATTGCCGACCCGCTGCCGGAGCTTGTCGACGACCTCGTCGACGCCCTGGCGGAAGACGTCGGAGGAGGTGACGATGCCGAAGCCGAAGCGGCGGTCGTCCTCGAGGTCCTTCTTCCCGTAGAGCGGGCCGCGGGTGCCGACGTGGCTCAGTGCCTCGGTGTCGAGGATGCCTTCCTCGACCGCCCGCCGGAACGGGGTGCCGTGGGTGTACTCGGCGCCGAAGTAGGTGTCCCAGGTGTCCAGGTGGGCGTCGAAGTGGATCAGCGCGACGGGACCGTGCTGCTCGGCGGCGGCCCGCAGCAGCGGCAGCGCGATGGTGTGGTCGCCGCCGATCGTCACCAGCCGGGCGCCGTCGGCGGTCAGGTCGAGCGCCGAGGCGTGGACGGTGTCGATCGCCTCGTCGATGTGGAACGGGTTGGCCGCGATGTCACCGGCGTCGACCACCTGGGCCGAGGCGAACGGGGAGACGTCCAGCGCCGGGTTGTAGGGGCGCAGCAGGCGCGAGGACTCCCGCACGTGCGCCGGGCCGAAGCGGGCGCCGGGCCGGTAGGAGACGCCGGTGTCGAACGGAACCCCGACGACCGCGATGTCGGCGTGCTCCACCTCGTCGAGGCGGGGCAGGCGCGCGAAGGTCGCGAAGCCGGCGTAGCGGGGGTTCTTGGAGGCGTCGATGGGCCCGATGGGCATGGGGTGGTTCTCCTAGCGGTGGGACAGGTGTAACGGGGGTGGTTCGAGTCAGCCGACGGCGGTGGCCGCGGGAGCGGGTCCGTCGTCGACCGAGGTCACCGGGGTGTTCGCGGCCGGCGCCGTCGGCACCAGCCGGGATCCCGCGGGACCGTAGGCGTCGCGCGGCTCGGGGAAGGCGAAGAGCAGTCCGAGGTAGAGCAGCGGGCCGAGGCCCATCCCGAGCGGGATGGAGATGTCGACGCCGCCGGGGATCAGCGGGGCAAGGGGGCCGACGAACTGGCCGGGCAGGTTCACGAAGGTGAGCGCGACGGCGGCCGCGATCAGCCAGGCGGCCAGGCCGCGCCAGTTCCAGCCGTGGGCGAACCAGTAGCGGCCACCGCGCTGACGACGGTTGAAGACCTGCAGCGAGTCGGAGTCGTACCAGCCGCGCCGGACGTACCAGCCGATCATCATCACCATCATCCAGGGAACGGTGCAGCTGATGATCAGGACGGCGAAGGCCGAGATGCTGGAGACGACGTCGAAGACGAACCGGCCGATGAAGATGACCCCGATCGCGAACACGCCGATCAGCACCGTGGACTGCACCCGGTTGAAGCGTGGGAAGACGCTGGAGAAGTCGAGCCCGGTGCCGTAGAGCGCGGTGGTGCCGGTCGACATGCCGCCGATGAGCGCGATCAGGGCGACCGGGGCGAAGTACCAGCCCGGCGCGATCGCGAGCAGCCCCGAGGCGTACGCACCGGTCTCGAAGATCTCGGGCTCGCGGGTGGCGATGATCGTCATCGTGACCAGCCCGAAGCAGAACGGTACGAGGGTGGCGACCTGCGCCAGGAAGGCGGCCGCCATCGAGGACCGCCCGGAGGTCTCGCGCGGGATGTAGCGGGCCCAGTCGCCCAGGAACGCGCCGAAGCTGACCGGGTTGGACATCACGATCAGGGCTGAGCCGACGAAGGCGGCCCAGAAGCCGGGCTGGCCGAACGCCTCCGAGCCGGAGCCGAACGCGCCGGCGTAGCCGGGGTCGAAGTCGCCGGCGAAGGCGAGGATCCCGAGCAGGAAGAGCAGCGTCGCGGCGACGACGGCGATCTTGTTGACCAGCAGCATGAACCGGAAGCCGTAGATGCACACGATCAGCACGAGCACCGCGAAGAGGCCGTAGGCCAGCCCCAGCGTCAGGTCGTTCTCCGGGAGTCCGACCGCGCGGTGCGCGCCGCCGACGAGCACGTCGCCGGAGCTCCACACCGAGATCGAGAAGAACGCCAGCGCGGTGAGCAGCGAGAGGAACGAGCCGACGATCCGGCCGTGCACACCGAGGTGGGCCGAGGAGCTGACCGAGTTGCTGGTGCCGTTGCGCGGGCCGAACAGGGCCATCGGAGCGAGGACGACGGCGCCGAGCAACAGGCCGAGCAGTGTGGCCATCAGGCCGTGGGCGAAGGAGAGCCCGAACAGGATCGGGAAGCTCCCGAGCACCACGGTGGCGATGGTGTTGGCGCCGCCGAACGTGAGCCGGAAGAGGTCGAGCGGCCGGGCGCTGCGCTCGGGGTCGGGGATCGGCTCGACGCCGTGCTGCTCGACCTCGGTGACCTTCGGCGGCTGCGGCTGCGTACTCATCACATGCCCTCGCTCGGCCGGGCGGACAGGTGCTCGTGCACGGCGAGGACGTCGCCGTCGACGAGGCGGAAGACGATCGTCTCCCGCTCCCGGGTGGTCGTGGTGCGTCCGTTCGTCGAGGTCGTGGTGAGGACGTCGTGGGTGAGGACCGCGGTGTCGCCGTGCACCCGGACGCGACGGCCGGTGCTCCGGCAGGACTCCACGCGCCAGCCCTCGGCGACCCAGGCGGCCCAGAGACGCTGGTAGGCAGCGCGGTCGTCGAGACGTCGAGGCTCGGTGTGGAAGACGAAGTCGGCCGCGGGAGCGAAGCACGAGAAGTAGGCCGCGGTGTCGGTCGCAGCGAAGGCCGCGAGGAGCCGGTCGGCGGCCGCATGGACCTGCGACTCGGTCAGCGTGGCTGATGGGGCGGTGATCGTGGACACCGGGCCTCCTGGATCTGTGGGTCGGCCGAGATCTGCGTCACTCTAAGAGCATCCCGAGAGGCGCGGCAATCGTTTCGTTCTTAACCTGGCTGTAATGGGTTTCGATACGCCGGTCAAGACAGACAGATCCGTCATAATGTCATTCGATCCCCGTCCTGGAGGATCGATCTGACCTTGGAGACGCTCCCAAAAAATGTCGAACGAATTCGCGCCCGCCGTCCTCGACAGCACCGATGAGGCGATCCTCGTCCTGCTCGAGGAGGACGGTCGGCTCACCCACCGTGAGATCGCCGCCCAGGTCGGCCTCTCCCGATCAGCGGCCGCCACCCGGGTGCAGCGGCTCCTGACCGAGGGCCACATCGACGTCCGGGGAGTCGTTCATCCCGCCGTCCTCGGCCACGACGTGCTCGCCCACGTCTCGGTCACGGTGAACGGCTCCGCGGCCCACGTCGCGCAGGCGGCCGCCGCACGTGAGGACACCACGCTGGTCTCGATGACCAGCGGCCACCATGCCCTGGTGCTGGAGCTCCGGGCGAAGGACATCGGCCGGATCGACGACGCCCTCGCCGAGGTGCGCGCGATCGACGGCATCGTCACCACCGAGACGCTGCTCTACACCGAGGTCATCCGCGACGTGGCCGCCCCGGTCGGTCCCGCACCCGCCGCCGGGTCGCTCGACGAGACCGACTACGCGCTGCTGCGCGCGCTGCAGGCGAACGGCCGCGCCTCCTTCGTCGAGCTCGCCGCGAGCGTGGGCCTCTCCCCCGCCGGCACCCGCCGGCGCGTGGTCCGCCTGCTCGACGGCAACGTCGTCCGGGTCGGCGCGGTCGTGCGCCACTCGGGCCGGGAGCGGCGTACGGCGACCGGGATCGGGCTCCGTCTCGACGGCGCCGCCCACCGCCCGATCGCCGAGCAGCTCGCCACCCTCCCGTCGGTCACCTTCGTGGCCCGGACGCTGGGGCGCTACGACGCCCTGCTCACCGTCAACACCGCCACCTCCGGCGACCTCGTCGGCGTGCTCGACCACATCCGCGAGCTCGACGGCGTCCGCGAGGCCGAGACCTGGAGCCACCTCCGGTTCGTCAAGGAGACGTACGCATCCCTGCGTCTGGGCGAGGGCGCCGGATCTCCAGCCGTTCCAGGGTGATCTCGCCGTCGGTCACGAAGACGCCGGCCCGCCCGGTGGGGAGGTCGTACATCCGCGCACTCATCGCGACGCTCCCGTCGAGCACGACGGTGCACAGCGAGCCGTCGAGGAGGACACGCACCGTGTGCCGGCCGGGCGCGAGGTCGGCGAACCGCTCGAGCTCGACCGCATGCGGTACGTCGCCCTGGATCTGCCACTGCTCGCCGCCGGTGCGGGTGCGTGGCCAGCGGTCGAAGACCATCCGGCCGCGCTGCGGCTCGAGCCGAATCTCGTATCCCGACTCCTCGCTCGCCCGGAGCAGCAGCCCGCACGCCTGGGTGCCGGGCGCGATCTCGAGCTCCGCGGTGACCAGCGCGCGGGTGGGCGTCTCCGGACCGAGCCAGGTGCTGTGCCTGGTCCGGGCGCCGGCCCCGGGCACGGCGTCGGCACCGTCGACGGGCACCAGTGACCCGGTGACGTCGGCCGCGTCCGGAAAGAGCGCCGCGGTCTGGCGCGGCAGGTCGAAGGTGAGGCTCCCGTCGGGCCGCTGGCCGGCCTCGAGGACGGCCATGTCGCCGGCCCACTGCCAGGCTCCGGAGTCGCTCTCGTGCTCACGCGAGGCGATCCAGCCGATGAAGTAGCGCCGTCCGTCGTGCTCGACGGTCTTGGCGGCATAGAACGCCCGCCCCTCGACGGTGTCGTCGCCGGGCGCCAGCCAGGGACCCTCGGGCGAGGACGCGATCCGGTAGCGGGTCTGGAAGGCGTCGGAGAACTCCGAGTAGACCAGATACCAGTGCTCCCCCATCCGGAACACGTCCGGGCACTCCTGGGTGATGAACCGGCGCGGGTCCCAGACCGGAGCATCCGGACGCCAGGTGACCAGGTCGTCGGAGGTCAGCGTGGCGACCACGCCACGGCGACGGTCCGGGCCGCCGTCGCGACGGGCCGCGAGGAGCATCTGCCAGGGCCCGTCCGGATCGGGCCGGTGGACGAACGGGTCGCGCCAGTCCTCCGGAAGGTGGCCGGGCAGCGCACCGATGGACCACTCCGGGTGCCTGGTCCACCGTGCCGGATCACCGTCGCTGGTGGCGTGGCAGACGATCTGCAGGTCGCCGTCGGCGGAGCGTACGCGGGGGTTGTGGCCGGTGTAGAAGAGGTGGAGGGTGCCGTCGTCGCCGGTGACGACGCTGCCGGTGTAGCAGTCGAAGTCCTCCGCGTCGGCGCCGCCCGACGGCAGCACCACGCCGCGGTCCTCGAAGTGGACGAAGTCGGTGGTGGTCACCGCGGCCCAGGGCATCCCGGTGCGCCGGAGACCCTCGTCGTCGCCGGCCGGGTCGCGCCCGTCCAGGAGGTAGTAGAGCCACACGACGCCCTCGTGCGCGAACGGGATCACGTCACCGACGTAGGCCCCCTCCGGACGGAAGTGGACCGTGGCCTTCTCCCCCATCAAGCGCCCGCTCGCGGTGCGGCCAGGGAGCTGCGTACGACCAGCTCGCAGTCGACCAGATGGCGGCCGGGGTCGGGGTCGCCGTCGGCGAGCATCAGCCGTCCGGCCAGCGCCCCCATCTCCAGGTGGGGCAGCCTGACCGTGGTCAGGGCAGGGTGCACCTGGTCGGCGATGTCGGGCTGGTCGTCGTAGCCGATGATGCTCACGTCGCGCGGACACTCCAGGCCCAGCGAGTGGACGGCGAGCAGCGCACCCACGGCCATCCGGTCGTTGCCGCAGACCAGAGCGGTCGGGGCGCTCTCGCGGAGGATGGAGAGCGCGAGCTCGTAGCCGGAGCCGATCTGGTAGCCCCCGTACACACGCCGCAGCTTGGTCGGGTCGAGACCCGCCCGGGTCGCCGCGTCGACGAAGCCGCGCTCGCGTTCGTGACAGGCGTAGTCGTCGCGGAACCCACCGAGGAAGACCACGTCACGGTGCCCCGCCTCGAACGCGGCGGTCGCCGCCAGCGCACCACCTGCGTACTCGTCGGCGAGCACGACGCAGGCCTGCTCGCCGTCGACGTGCGGCCAGCAGTTGACGTAGACCGAGCGGGTGTCGCGCGCACCCCGGCTGGCGCGGATCGGGTTGGCACCGTGCGACGCGTAGATGACACCGGCGACGCCCTGTGCCAGCAGGTTGCTCACCGCGTCGTCGCGCGTGTCCGCGGTGCCGGCCCGCTCGACGACGTAGCAGACGTAGCCGGAAGGCTGGACGGCTTGCTGGATGCCGAGCAGGATCTGACCGGCGTAGGGCTGCGACACGATCTGGTCGGTGATGACACCGATCGTGTAGGGCCGGTTGGAGCGCAGCGACTGGGCGGCCCGGTTGGGGCGGAAGTTGAGCTCGGCCGCGGCCTCCAGCACGCGGGCGCGGGTCTCCTCCGCGACCGAGACGTCCCGGCGGTCGTTGAGCACGAACGAGACCGTCGGCTGCGAGACCCCGGCTCGCTTCGCCACGTCCTTCATGGTCACCCTGCGTTGTCCGGGGCGCGGGCCTGCGTCTGACGTCAAAGGATCCTCCACGAGCTCATGATGGCATCTTACCAATACGTATTGCCATCGCATTCAAGCACTGTTACCGTCGTCACACCAATACGTATTGGGTGGCGGTCAAGGTGCCGTCGCCCACCCATGAGGAAGGGGCGAAGATGACCCACATCATCGGCGCCGGGATGGACCGTCGCGCACTGCTCAAGCTCGGTGGAGCCGGCATCGCCGCGCTCGGGCTGGGACCGCTCTCAGCCTGCTCGGGCAGCGGCTCGGGATCCGACACGATCAAGATGCTCTACTTCGGCCAGCAGAGCGCCGCCACGGCCCTGCAGAAGAAGCTGCAGCCTCAGGTGACCAAGCTCGACAAGGCCATGAAGCTCGAGGTCACCGGTATCAACGGCACCGACTGGAACGACTTCCTCGCCAAGGTGCTCACCCAGATCGCCTCGGGCTCCGCGCCCGACCTGGTCAGCGTCGCGACCGAGGGCCTGCAGCTGATGGCCTCCAAGGAGCTCCTGGTCCCGCTGGACAGCTACGTGACCAAGGACCTCTCCTCGCTGCAGAGCTACTTCGACGACATCCACCCGGCGCTGGTCGAGTCGATGATGTACGAGGGCCACCTCTACGAGCTCCCCGACAGCTTCAACGCCGGCAGCATGTTCTACAGCACCGACCTGCTGAAGAAGGCCGGCCTGGAGGCCCCGGCGGAGTCGTGGACGATGGACGACTTCCACACGTACGCCACGAAGATCGCCGCGACCGGTCCGAAGGTCTACGCGTTCGACTGGGTGGTCCGGCTGTGGGGCAGCTGGACCTCGTTCCTCTACGCCAACGGCGGCAACCTCCTCGAGGAGGGCAAGTACGCCGGCGGCGACTGGCTGTGGAAGAGCGCCTACAAGAACAACCCGGCCGCTGCCGCGGGCCGGGGCGGCGGCTGGAAGTGGGGCCAGCCGACGGCGAACTCGGCGGCCGCGGTCGAGGCGTTGGACTACCTCATCGACCTGCAGCGCTCGAACCTCTCCCCCTCCCCCGACGTCGGCGGCGGAGCCACCCTGCAGGGGCTGTTCTCCTCGGGCCGGATCGGGATGACGATCGGAGGCGGGTTCTGGGCAGGGGGACTTCACAACGCCGGCATGAAGGACGGCAGCTTCGACGTACAGCGCTTCCCGACCTGGAAGAGCAACAAATCGCTCTTCGGCGCCGGCGGCTACGGGATCTTCAACTCCTCGGAGAAGAAGGACCTCGCCTGGGAGATCGTGAAGATGATGGTGCAGCCGGAGAGCTTCGACATCATGTTCCCGGGCAACGTCACCACCCCGGGTCGCAAGTCGCTGATGACCGCCGAGCGCTACGCGAGCACCGGCCCGGCCAACTGGTCGGTCTTCTACGACCAGCTCGACGGATCTGTCCCGATCTCGGCGCCGCCCTACTACAACGCGCTGGCGACCTCGCTCAACCAGCGCACCACCAAGGCCATCTCGTCCGGCAACGCGAAGGCGGCGCTGGACGGGATGCAGGCCGACTTCGAGAAGGCGGTGAAGGGCGTCTGATGTCGACGTTGGCTCCTCCCCGGAGCGGGCACTCGCGCCCGCCTCGTACCGATCCCGAGCGCCGTCCACGCCGCGGCACCCGTCGGCTCGCCCGGCGGGAAGCCGGGTTCGGGTTCCTGATGATCTCGCCGGCGGTGCTCTTCGTCGCGGTGTTCACGCTGGTCCCGATGATCGCCTCGGTCGCGCTGTCGTTCTTCTCCTGGGACGTCATCACGCCGCCGAGGTTCGTCGGGCTCGACAACTTCGAGCGCATCGTCCGCGACGACGCGGTCGTGATCTCGTTCGGGACCACACTGCTGCTCGCGTTCGGCATCGTCGTCGTGCAGCTCGTCGTGGGGCTCGGTCTGGCCGTCCTGGTGAACCAGCGCCGCCGGCCCGCCGCGAAGACGTTCTTCCGGACGACCTTCTACCTGCCCCTGCTCGCCTCGACGGCGGCCGTCTCGATCTTCATGGGCTACATGTTCGACATGAAGTTCGGGGTGATCAACTACTACCTGAACGCGGTCGGCCTGCCGTCGGTCCCCTGGCTGACCAGTACGTGGGGCGCGATCGTGACGATCATCCTGATCGCCGCCTGGCAGCAGGTGGGGTTCACGTTCGTGATGTTCGTGGCGGCGCTGACGTCGCTGCCGACCGACGTCCTGGAGGCGGCCGCGATCGACGGCGCCGGGCCCGTGCGCACGCTGTTCGGGGTCAAGATCCCGCTGATCAGCCCCACGATCCTGTTCACCACCGTGGTCGCGATGATCAACGCGCTCCAGCTCTTCGACCAGCCGTTCATCATGACCAAGGGCGGGCCTGGCACGGCGACCACGACCGCGACGATCGTGATGTACCAGACCGGATTCCAGAACCTCCAGTTCGGCTACGCCTCGGCGATCGCGAGCGTGCTGCTCGTGATCATCCTGGCCATCACCGGGCTCCAGTTCCTCGCCGCGCGAAAGTGGGCGTTCTACCGATGAGCAATTCGATGATCCTCAACGGCGGCATCGCCGGCCGGTTCTGGCGGGGCGTGGGCCTCGTCGTGCTCCTCCTCGCGGCGGTCGTCGCCCTCGGCCCCCTGCTGTGGACGCTCACCACGTCGCTGCGTACTCCTGCCGAGGCGTTCACCAACCCGCCCAAGTGGTTGCCGGTGAATCCCGACTTCGGGAACTACTCGGCCGTCTTCCAGCAGGTGCCGATCGGCACCTTCCTGGTCAACAGCACGATCGTCACCGTGCTCATCGTGGTCGGCCAGACGATCACCTGCACGCTGTCGGGCTACGCGTTCGCTATGATCCGGTTCCCGGGCCGCAACGCCATCTTCGGGATCTTCCTGGCCACGATGATGGTGCCGCTGCAGACGATCATCATCCCGGTCTTCGTGATCGTGAAGACGCTGGGCCTCACCGACAGTCTCGGCGCGCTGGTGATCCCGGCGCTGGGCAGTGCGTTCGGCACCTTCCTGATGCGGCAGTACTTCATGCAGATGCCGCTCGAGCTGGGCGAGGCGGCCCGGATCGACGGCGCCTCCCAGTTCCAGATCTTCGCGATGGTCTACGCCCGGATGGCCGCTCCGGCCGTGGCGACCCTGGCCATCCTGAACTTCTCGGCCTTCTGGGCGGAGTTCTACCGACCGCTGATCTTCCTGCAGTCGCAGGACACCTTCACGCTGCCGCTCGGCCTGGTCGGCCTGCAAGGCAACCTCGGTACGGGGTCGATCTCCGTGGTCCTCGCCGGCGTCGTGCTGGCGATGGTGCCCAGCGTCCTGCTCTTCGTCTTCGCCCAGCGTTACTTCATCGAGGGCGTCACCGCGGGCTCGTTCCGCTGACCTCCTCCCTCTCCCTTCTCGTCTCGCTTCACCGACCCCAGAAATGAGTGCGCCTTGCCCACGGACCACCTGCTGCCGCGATTCCACATCCGCCCGCCGCGCGGCTACCTCAACGACCCGAACGGACCGATCCAGGTCGGCGACACCACCCACCTCTACTTCCAGTACCGCCCCAGCACCGACACCGAGGTGCCGGTCGAATGGGGCCACGCCAGCAGCCCCGACCTCGTCACCTGGCGGATGCACCGGCCGGCGATGGCACCCGAGCCGGGTGGCCCCGACACCGACGGCTGCTGGTCCGGCAACACGATCCTCGAGGACGAGAACGTACGTGTCTTCTACTCCGGCCGGCGCAACGACCTGGAGTTCCAGCCCGTGATCACCTCCCTCTCCCGCGACGGTGGCGCGACCTTCGACGCCCCGGAGCTGATCGGCCTCGACCCCGACCCGGAGGAGGGCATCACGATGTTCCGCGATCCCTTCGCCTGGCAGGCCGACGACGGCCTGCACCTCGTGGTCGGGGCGGCCGGACCGGACCAGACGGCGTCGATCCGGCACTACCGCCGGACCGAGGCCGGCTGGAGCTACATCGGTGACCTGGCGTCCCTGGCCCGGCAGGACGTCGACGGCAACGACTCCGGCGAGGGCTGGGAGTGCCCGCAGATCTACCACCTCGAGGGGCGCGCCCTCGCGGTCGTGTCGTCGTGGTCGCACGCCGACGGCCCCGCGAACGTGCTCGCCTTCTTCGCCGACCAGCCCGAGCGCGCCGTCCGGGTCGACGACGGCCCGAGCTTCTACGCCGCCTCGGCGATGCGGACCAGCCCCTACGGTCCGCTGATGTTCGGCTGGATCACCGAGGGCCGCTCGCCGGACTGGTGGCACGAGGACGGCTGGGCGGGGACGATCTCGCTGCCGCGCACCGTCGCGCTCGGGCCCGACGGCGGGCTCCGGTTCGCGCCGGTGCCGAGCATCGACGGCCTCCGCTCCGGCTCCGGCTCGGCCGCCGTCGACGGTGGCGGCGTGGAGATCGGCGCTCAGGCCGAGATCTCGGTCCCGCACGTGGACGGCACGGTGCTTCTCGAGTTCGGTGAGGCCGAGTCGGTCGAGATCACGGTCGACACCGGTGCCGGGACGCTCGTCCTCGACGGGCGCCACGCCAGTCGCGACGATCGTGCCGAGCCCTGGCGGATCGTGGTCGACGATGCGTACGACACCTCTGCCGGGGCGCCCGCGCTCCGGCTGTTCCTGGACGGCTCGGTCATCGAGGCGTTCACGAGCGCCGGCCGGGTGGCGACGGCGCGGGTCTACCCGACCCAGCCGCCTCCGTGGCGGCTGAAGGCGCCTGCCGGTGCACTGACCTGGCGGCTGCACGGCGCCGACGCGCGGTAGCGGCGCCGGCGGCGGCCCCGGTCAGAGGTTGGCGGACTCGGACGCGGGCTCGGCGGCGGGCGCCGTCGCCGGCTCCGCCTCCTGAGCCTCGGTGAGCCGACCACCGGTCTTGCGCACCGCGATGGTCACGATGACGGCGGCGAGGGCGAAGAGCACGCCGTAGGCGGCCACGGACTCGGCGTCGAAGTTGCGCAGCAGCGTACGTCCGTTGGTGATCAGGATGATGCTGCCGACCAGGCCGCCGAGGATGGGCAGCGAGAGGTGCTTGACGAGGTAGGCGGCGAACGGGGCCGCGATCACGCCACCGACGAGGAGGCCGCCGATGATCCTCCAGTCGAGCGCCTCTCCGGCCAGCCCGACCAGGAAGCCGACGCTGGCGGAGAGGGTGGTGACGAACTCGGCGGTGGAGACCGAGCCAATCACCTTGCGCGGGTGCAGGGTGCCGCTGGAGATCAGGGTGGGCGTGGTCACCGGACCCCAGCCGCCGCCACCGGTGGCGTCGATGAAGCCGCCGAAGAGACCCAGCGGGGCGAGCAGACCGAGACCCGGGCGGCGGCCCGGGATGAAGACCGGCGGCTTGCCGAAGACGAAGCGGGCGATGATGTAGACGCCCAGGAGGAGCAGGAGGCCGGCCACCCAGGGCGTCGCGCTCTCGGTGGAGATGTTGGAGAGGACCGTCGCACCGGTGAAGGCACCGATGCCGCCGGGGACCGCGATCTTCGCCACGACCTTCCAGTCGACGTTGCCGAGCCGCCAGTGGGAGACGCCCGAGACGAACGTGGTGCCGACCTCGGCCAGGTGCACCGATGCCGACGCCACCGCCGGGGCGACCCCGGTGGCGACCAGCAGCGTGCTCGAGGTGACGCCGTACGCCATCCCCAGTGACCCGTCGACAGCCTGGGCCGCGAGACCGACGAGCGCGAAAATGATCAGGCGCTCCATGCGAACCTCCTGCGTGGGATCGAAGACCGTGAAATAGTCATGTAACTCGATTTACTATAAAAGATCGAATCAACGGTCTCGGGGGTGTCTCGGGGGCTGGGCGGGCCGCGGGAGGCGCCGGTGGTCGAGCTTGTCGAGACCACCCTTGAGGAAACCTCGCTTGGCGACTGATTCTTCGTTTCAGGGTTCGCCGCCGACCCGATCTCTAGTGTTTCTCGATCGTGCGCCGCGTCAAGGACGGGCTTCGCCCGCCGGCTTCGCCGGTGGCCTGCGGCCATCCTTGACCCGGCACCCGATCGAGAAAAGATTTCGCCTGTATCGGGGCGGCGGCGAGAGTGTGGCGCAGCAGCCACGTGACTTGTTCGCTGACTGCGTAACTGGCCGATGACCAGCATAAATGAGTAGCGCCATGGCGTTCGCTCGCATATAATAAAGCACATGTACGAGACCGTCGACCGCCTCCTCGGCGGGCCACCTCCCGGTGCGTCCGAGCGGGAGCTGGTCGACTGGATCGTCCGGCTCGAACAGGTGAAGTGCACCGCCGAGGCCGTCCAAGCAGAAGCAGCGGTACGCCTGGAGGAGGCGGCCCGCGTTCGCCAAGCTGAGGCCGGAGTTCCTGCCCGGAAACTGGGCGAAGGAGTGGCCTCCCAGATCGCGCTGGCGCGACGGGTTTCCCCGGCCAAGGGTGCAAAGCTGCTCGGGCTGGCGAAGATCCTGATCACCGAGATGCCGCACACCTTCGCGTTGATGAAGGCAGGGTCGTTCTCGCAGTGGCAGGCCACCATCCTCGCCCGCGAGACCGCCTGCCTCTCCCTGGAGGACAGGCGGGTCATCGACCACGAGCTCTGCGCACCCGGGCCGAACGGGCAGCCCGCGAAGGCGGTGGCGATGGGTCTACGGCAACTCGAGAACGCCGCCAAGAAACTCGCCATCACCCTCGACCAAGCATCCATAGTCGCCCGCGCCGCCAACGCGACCACGGACCGCCGCGTCAGCCTGCGGCCGGCACCCGACACTATGACCTGGCTCGGTGCACTGCTGCCGGTCAAGGACGGGATCGCTGTGTTCGCGGCCTTGGACCAGGCCGCGAACGCTGCCCGTGCCGCCGGAGACGAACGGACTCGGGGTCAGGTCATGGCCGACACCCTTGTCGACCGGATCACCGGACGTACAGCGGGCGCGAAGCCGCGGATCGAGGTCAAGATCGTGATGACCGCCGACTCGCTCACCAACGACGCCGATCAGCCCGCCCTGGTGGAGGGCTACGGCCCCGTCCCTGCCGCCTGGGCACGGGACGCGCTCGCCGACGCCGAGGTCTTCGTCCGGCGCCTGTTTGCAGACCCCGCCGGCCAGTTGGTGGCGATGGAGTCCCGCTCACGGAAGGCGCCTGAGGGCCTGGCCGAGTTCATCACCACCCGCGACAGCGGGACCTGCCGCACCAACGGCTGCGACGCCCCCATCCGCAACATCGACCACATCCAACGCCACACCGACGGCGGCACCACCAGCGCCGAGAACCTCCAAGGGCTGTGCGAACGCTGCAACCAGGCCAAGGAAGCCATCGGCTGGCGAGCCAGACCCGGACCCGACGGCAGCATCACCACCATCACACCCACCGGCCACACCTACACCAGCCCACCACCCGACACCTGGGCACAAGACCCACCACCTTTGTCTCGGGCAGAGTTCACGCTGCGCGACGTACTCCTCGATCACACCCTCGCAGCCTGACGACCAGGCAGGCTCGAGGCTTCGAGAACTTTCTTCGAATCAGTGCTTGACCCTGACGCTACGTCAGCCCTGCACGCTTCTTCCACGGCCCCAAAACAGGGAGCCGAAACCACCGAAGAAAGAAGCAGAACATGAACAACATCCTCACCCGACTCATCGGCGACAAGAAGGACTGGAAGCGCATGGAAGCCCGCGCCGCCGCACTCCCCGCCGACTACCGCACCGTGTATGCCGAGATGAAGAGCTACATGTGGCGCTTCACCACCAGCGACGGCATGGACATCGTCGACATCCTGCGCGACATCCTCGACCTCTTCGAGACCGAAGCCGCCGCCGGCCGCAACGTCGTCGAGGTCACCGGACCCGACCTCGCCGCTTTCTGCGACGCCCGACTGCCCGAGCAGCACGACGTCTACCGGGACAAGCTGCGCGCCACCCTCAACAAGGTCGCCGACAAGCTCGCCTGAGCCCGGCGATGCTCACCGCCACGTCCCCTGCCGCGAGCCGACAAGGCTCCTTGCGGCGGGGGACACGGGCATTTTGGCCGGATTCGGCTGTGGCCCGGCCTCTCCTCATGGTGCACTGTGACGCACGTCTCTTTGGCCGATCGTGGCGGCCGTCCCGCACATCGGAGGAACACAGTGAACGACTCGGCCCTGCTCTCGGTCGGCCTCCCCATCGCCCTGGCGATCATCATGTTCGGTCTGGGCCTGAGCCTGACGCCGGGAGACTTCCGCCGCGTCGTACGCACGCCGCGAGCCGTCATCGTCGCGCTCACGCTGCAGATCCTGGTGCTGCCGCTGATCGCGTTCGGGCTCGTGCTGGTCGCGGACGTGGATCCGCTGATCGCTGTCGGCGTCATGCTGCTGGCGGCGTCTCCCGGTGGGACCACGGCGAACCTGTTCAGCCATCTGTTCCGTGGCGACGTCGCGCTCAACGTCACCCTCACGGCCGTCAACTCGGTGCTCGCGGCCGTCTCGATCCCGCTGATCACGAACGCGGCGATCGGCTACTTCGACGCCGGGGACACCCTGGGTCTGCAGTTCGGCAAGGTCATCCAGGTCATCGCCATCGTGCTGGTCCCCGTCGGGATCGGGATGGTGGTGCGGAACCGGTCCGCCACGTTCGCCGCCCGGGCGGACCGCCCGGTCCGGATCTTCTCGATCGTGGTGCTCGTGATGGTCTCGGTCGGCGCGATCCTCGGTGAGCGGGAGAACATCGCCGACTACCTCCGCGAGATCGGCGTGGTCGTGACGCTGTTCTGCTGCGCGAGCCTCACCCTGGGCTACCTCGGTGCGCGGGTGCTCCGGCTCAGCCAGGAGCAGGCGATCGCCACCTCGATGGAGGTCGGGATCCACAACACCACCATCGCCCTCACCATCGCGCTCAGCGTGCTCGACAACACGACCGTGGCCATCCCGGCCGCGGTCTACAGCATCGTGATGTACGTCCTCGCGACCGCCTTCGGCTTCCTCATCACGCGCTCACGAGCGACCCGGCCGGCCGAGCCTCACGACGTCACGACGTGACGATCCCGCGTCCGCTAGGTTGCGTGTCGTCACCTGTCGATGAGGAGTCTCAGATGCCCACACCCGCCCTGCGTTCGGTTCAGATGCTGGCGCTCGCCTTTATGAGCATGATCGTGGTGCTGGGCCTGGTCGTCTACCTCAGCCTCCCCGACGCCGACCTGGCACTGCCCTCGACGTACGTCATCGGCGGTCAGGTCGTGGCGGGAGTGGTCGTCGCCCTGATCCTGTCGACGATCGGGTTCCGGGTCGCTCCGGTCACCCCGGGCACGGCCCCGGAGAAGGCGAAGGGTGAGGCGCTGCAGAAGCACCAGATGTCGATGATCCTCCGGCTCGTGCTCAGCGAGCTGGTCGCTCTCGTCTCCCTCGCCCTCGCGTTCATCCTCACCGAGGGCCAGGTGATGACGTACGTCATCGGCGGGGTCATCTCGCTGGCACTGATGGCCCTCTTCGCGTACCCCTCGGCCGGCAACATCCGCCGGGTGGAGGCCAGCCTCGACAGCGCTGGAGCGCAGTCGAGGCTGGCGGAGGCGTTCGGCGTGCTCTAGACGAGCTCGCCCCGGACGCCGCCGGTCACCGCTTCGTCGTCGCCATCCACTCCCAGATGCTCCGGCCCTCGTGGCTCGGGTCGTTGCGCGCGACGTAGATCCACGACCAGTGGCCGGGGAAGGTGTTGCCGTCCCAGGTGACCCCGTCGTAGAGGCTCATGATCGAGCCGTCGATCCGCTCGTGGGCGTAGACGGTGTTCGCCTGCGGGTCCAGCGTGGTGTCGTCGGCAGAGGCAACCAACCAGGTCGGCGTCGTCATCGCCTCGAGCTCGGCGTCGGAGATGAAGTAGGTGCTCGACCCGTCGCGCGCGCCGATGCCACAGCAGATCGGCGTCGAGGTCGCGAACGTGTCCGGATGCTCGGCGACCATCTTCAGCGACATGTAGCCACCGTTGGAGCAGCCGACCACGTGGATCCGTCGCCGGTCGATCCGGCGGGTCGCGACGACCTCCTCGATCGCTTCCATGACGAGCGGTGCGAATCGGTCACCGTCCAGCATCCAGGCGGACGTCGACTGCGGCGCGAGCACGTACGCTCCGCCGAAGCGCGCCTGCGCCTCCGGTGTGGCGAACCCGAGCGCACCCCGGTTGGCACGAAGCTGTGTCTCGTTGTCGTAGTAGTCGTAGCCGTCGGTGAGCAGGCCGCCCTCGCCGCCGCCGTGCAGCCAGACGACGAGCGCCGCCCCCGCGGGGCCGCCGGCCCCGGCAGGCGAGAACAACCGGTAGTTCAGGCCGGACGCGGTCGTGTGATGGCCGAACGCGTCGACCTCTCGATCGGACAGCCGGCCCTGCCGGAAGGAGTCGATCACGATCCGACCACTCCCCCCGGCGCCCCGCAGAGGCTCGACCTGGGTGACCGTGTAGTCGAGGTCCAGGAGAACGTTCCGCCCGTACGCCCCCATATAGCTCAGCGTGCCTCCGCCGGCGACGCCCCAGCCGTGCTCGAGCTCCAGGGTGACCTCGTCGCGGCGGGACCAGCCCGCAGCGCTGACCACCCGGTTCTGCTCGTAGGCGACCACTCCGGTCAGCGGGTTGGTGGCCGCGACGTGCACCGCGAACGTGTTCGCCGTGAGCGACGACCGCTCGGCCCGGGCCAGGGCTGCCGACGAGATCCGCAGCGACGTCACCTGCTCGCCGCCGTCGAGCACCTCGGCGACCGGTGTCACCAGTGCGTCGCCCCTGGCACTCGGGCCGCCTCCAGCGGCGACGGCAGCAGACGTGCCCAGGAGTGCCGAGGCGCCGGCTGCAGCACCTGAGACGAGGATGGAACGACGCGTGATCGAGGTGCTCATGGGGACTCCTTCGCGCAGGATAGAGACGCTTGTGACCTGCATCACAAACGTCCTGGAGAATAGTGATCTCCCGAGGGCAGGCCAACGGTCGCGGTCCGGTCAGCGGTCCGAGCGGTCCCACGGGTCCCGACGCAACACCCGCCGGATAGACGCCAGCCTCGACAGCGCCGGAGCGCGGTCGAGGCTGGCAGTGACGTTTCGACGTGCTCTAGACCGCCAGGTCGATCCCCTCGGCGGCGAGGGCCTCGCGGTAGGCCTCGACGTTGCGCATCTTCACGTTCTCGTAGCCACGCACCATGTCCGGGAGCTCCGCGAGACGGACGGCCCGGGCGTACGACTCCTCGGTGAGGTCCGCGGCGAGGCCGGTGACGAGCTCGGTGTAGTGCGCGAGGAGGGCGCGCTCGGTGCGGCGTACGTGGGCACGACCGAACGGGTCGAGGACCGTGCCGCGGAGGAACTTCATGGTCGCCAGCAGACGGAGCATGAAGTGGGAGCGCGGGCCGAAGGTCATCTTGCGACCCTTCAGGAACGCCCCGAACACCGGCGGGGAGAGCTTGAAGCTGATCGTGCCCTGGACCTCGGCGCGGACGCCGTCGAGAGCAGCCGGAGCGGTGAGCAGCCGGGCGACCTCGTACTCGTCCTTGTAGGCGGTGAGCTTGAACAGGTAGCGGGCGACCGCCTCGGAGAAGCGGGTGTCCTCGGTCACCGCGCGCTCGGCGTTCCAGATCCGGTCGACGACCTCGACGTAGTCGCGGGCGGTCTGCTGGTTCTGGAAGGCGACGAGCTTCGGGGCGCGGAACTCCGCGAGGCGGCGGACCTCACCGTCGAACGTCGCCTCGTCCAGCGCCGGGACGACGATCTCCTCGACCGGCGCGGTGGCCGTGCCGGTGACCTTGGCGAACTCCTCCGGCGCCGCGACCGAGGCCCGGCCCCAGCGGAACGCGGCGACGTTGGCGCTGACCGCGACGCCGTTGATGCCGATGGCCTCCTCGATGGCCGCGGCCGGGATCGGGAGCGCACCGGCCTGGTAGGCGGCGCCGACCAGCAGGAAGTTGGCCGCGGCGGTGTTGCCGAAGAGGGTGTCCGCGGCCGAGAGCGCGTCGAAGGCACGCAGCGAGGACGTCGCCCCGTTGACCCGGGTGAGCAGCTCGTCGTCGGCCGGGTAGGCGATGTCCTTGTCGTAGACCATCGGGCCCGTCGGCGTCTTCGACGTCGACACGACCGCGCGTGTGCGCGCCGGGTCGCCGTAGGCGAGGTTCTTGCCCTCGGCGAGGGTGAGCAGGTCGAAGCCGAGCAGCGCGTCGGCCGAGCCGGGGGTGACCCGGTTGGAGGGCTCGATCGCGCCCGGGCCGAAGCGCAGGTGACCGGTCACCGGACCGGCCTTCTGGCTCATCCCGACCTGGTCGAGCGACTCGACACCGTAGCCGGCGCGGAGCGCCGCGGTCGCGAGCACCTGGTTGACGGTCACGATGCCGGTGCCGCCGATGCCGGCCATGAAGACACCGTAGGTGCGGTCGAGCTCGGCGTAGCCCGGGTCCGCGACCTCGGGCGGCGTCGGCGTGGACCGCTTCTCCTTCTTCGCCTTCGGGTCGGTCTCGACGGCCATGAACGAGGGGCACTCCCCCTCGACGCAGGTGTAGTCGGTGTTGCAGGAGGTCTGGTCGATGCGGGTCTTGCGGCCCAGCTCGGTCTCGACCGGCTGGACGGAGAGGCAGTTGGACTTCACGCCGCAGTCGCCGCAGCCCTCGCAGACGGCCTCGTTGATCACGATCCGGGTGTTGCGGGGCTCGAGCTTGCCGCGCTTGCGCTGGCGGCGCGCGTCGGCGGCGCAGTGCTGGTCGTAGATCAGCACGGTCACCCCGGAGATCTCGCGCAGCTCCCGCTGGGCCTCGTCGAGGCGGTCTCGGTGCCAGAGACGTACGCCGGCCGGGAAGCTGGCGCGACGGTAGCGCTTGGGCTCGTCGGCGACCACGATGATCGCCTTGACGCCCTCGTTCATCAGCTTGTGGGTCAGCTGCGCCATCTCGACCTCGCCCTGCCGCTTCTGGGCACCGGTCATCGCGACGACGTCGTTGTGGAGCAGCTTGTAGGTGATGTTGACCCCCGCTGCGACGCACGCCTGGATGGCCAGCTGGGCGGAGTGGAAGAAGGTGCCGTCACCGACGTTCTGGAAGGTGTGGCCGGCGTGGCTGTAGGGCGCCTGCCCGATCCACTGCGAGCCCTCGCCGCCCATCTGGGTGATGCCGACGACGGCGCTGTCCTCGCGCTGGGAGGCGGTGACCAGGGTGTGGCAGCCGATGCCGCCGCCGCCCAGGCTCCCCTCCGGGAGCGCGGTCGAGCGGTTGTGGGGGCAGCCGGAGCAGAAGTAGGGCGTGCGCGAGGTCGACAGCAGCGGCAGGTCGATCCGGGCCGGGCCGGCGGGCTTCAGGTCGGCGTAGCCCTTCAGCGCGCGGCGCAGCGGGGCGAGCAGCCGGCCGGCGGTCAGCTCGCCGTCGAGCGGCACCAGCGGGACGCCGGCGCGGTCCTTCTTGCCGACGATGACCGGGGCGGAGGGCTCGCCGTAGAGGATCTCGCGGATGCCCTGCTCGATGAAGGAGGTCTTGTCCTCGATGACGACGATCTCGTCGAGGCCCTCGGCGAAGCTCGACACGACGGTCGGCTCGACCGGCCACATCATGCCCAGCCGCAGCACCCGGATGCCGGCCGCCATCAGCTCGTCGTGGCCGAGGCCGAGGTCCTTCAGGCCCTGGCGCATCGAGTCGTAGCAGGAGCCGGAGGCGACGATGCCGACCTTGGCGTTCGGCGCCTTGACCTCGATCCGGTTGAGGTGGTTCTCGGCGGCGTACGCCTTCACGACGTTCATCCGCGGGCCGTAGAGCTTCGCCTCGGCGCCGACGATCCGGTCGGGGAAGAGCTCGATCTTGGTCGGCTCGTAGGTGTAGGGCACGCCCTCCCACTCGGTCTTCGGCATCACCGGGTCGAGGACGCCGATCTCCGGGTTGACCACCCAGGCGCCGTCGGCGACGTCGGCGACGATCTTGAGCGCGACCACGCAGCCGGAGGCACGGGAGAGGGCGATGCCCTCCATGCCGTACTCGACGATCTCGGAGGCGTTGCGCGGGAACAGCACCGGGATGCCGAGGGAGGCCAGGGTGCGCTCGGAGACCGCGGGAACCGTGGAGGACTTCGCGGCCGGGTCGTCGCCGACGAGCATCAGCATGCCGCCGCTGGGGTGGGCGCCGTACATGTTGGCGTGACGCATCGCGTCCAGCGCCCGGTCGACGCCAGGGCCCTTGCCGTACCAGACGCCTGTGACGCCGTCGTAGCGCTCGGTGTCGAGGGTGACCGCGGACTGCGAGCCCCACACGGCGGTGGCGGCGAGCTCCTCGTTGAGGCCGGGCACGACGGTGATGTCGGCGTCGGCCATCTCCTTCGGCAGGCCCAGCAGGAGCTGGTCGAGACCACCGAGCGGGCTGCCGGGGTAGCCGGAGATGAAGGTGCCGGTCCGCAGGCCGCGGCGCTGGTCCAGGGCACGCTGCTCGACGAGCATCCGCGCGATCGCCTGGATCCCGGTCAGGAGCACGGGGCCGGCTCCGACGCGGTAGCGGTCGGCCAGGTCGTAAGCCTCGAAGGATGTCCCGGGCTCGAACACTGCGGTCATAGGGGTGACTCCTCAATCTGCCGGGCGGCACTGGTGGTCCGTCTGGAGTGTTTGCCGGGACCGCCGGGGTGAGGCTGTCCCGAGGAACCACCCGCAGGGTGTGCGGGTGGCCTGGGTCACATCATCATGGATGGGGCCTACGTGATGCCAATCACCACGGGCGCCCTCACCAGGCGACGCTGAGGTACTGCGTCTCGAGGTACTCCTCCAGCCCGGCCCGCGCGCCCTCGCGCCCGATGCCGCTCTGCTTCACGCCACCGAACGGCGCCGACGGGTCGGAGACGAGGCCGCGGTTGACCCCCACCATCCCGGCGTCGATCCGCTCGGCCACGTGCAGCGCCTCGCCCAGCTCGCCGAAGACGTACGCCGCCAGGCCGAACTCGGTGTCGTTGACCGCGGCCAGCAGCTCCTCGGTGTCGTTCCAGACCACGATCGGGGCGACCGGGCCGAAGATCTCCTCGCGCAGCAGCGGCGAGTCGGCCGGTACGCCGGTGAGGACCGTCGGCGCGTAGAAGTAGCCCTCCGAGGCGGGCACCTCGGCGCGGTGGGCGATCACGGCCCCTGCGGCCACGGCGGCGTCGACGAGGCCGGTGACGGTGGCGTACGCCTTCGCGGAGATGAGCGGGCCGATGTCGCTGCCCTGGTCGGCGGGGCCGACCTTCAGCGCCTCGACGGCGGCACCGAGACGCTCGGTGAACTCCGAAGCGACGTCGGCGTGGACGTAGAGCCGGTTGGCGGCGGTGCAGGCCTGTCCCCCGTTGCGGAACTTGGCGACCATCGCGCCCTCGACCGCGGCCTCGACGTCCGCGGAGGACGTCACCACGAACGGCGCGTTCCCGCCGAGCTCCATCGACGTGTTCACGACCCGGTCGGCGGCCTGGCGGAGCAGGATGCGGCCGACGCCGGTCGAGCCGGTGAAGGAGATCTTGCGCACCCGGGGGTCGGCGAGCCAGGTGCTGACGATGCCGGCGGCGTCCAGGCCGGGGACGACGTTGACGACGCCGTCGGGCACCCCCGCCTCGGCCATCAGCCGGGCGATCGCGAGCGCCGTCAGGGGCGTCTCGGAGGCCGGCTTGAGCACGACCGTGCAGCCGGCCGCCAGGGCCGGGGCGATCTTGCGGGTGGCCATCGCGGCCGGGAAGTTCCACGGGGTCACCAGGGCGGCCACGCCCACCGGCTTGTGGGTCACGATGGTGCGGGTGCCGCCGGCAGGCGACGGACCGAAGTCGCCGTGCGGGCGCACGGCCTCCTCGGCGTACCAGCGGAAGAACTCGGCGGCGTAGCCCACCTCACCACGGGCGTCGGTGAGGGACTTGCCGTTCTCGAGCGCGATCAGGGCGGCCAGCTGGTCGGCGTCGCGCAGCATCAGGTCGCGTACCCGGCCGAGCAGGTCGCTGCGGGTGCGCGGCGGCAGCGCCGACCACGCCGGGAGCGCCGCGGCGGCCGCGTCGACGGCCGCGGTCGCGTCCTCGGGAGTGCCGTCGGCGACGTCGGCGACGTGCTCGCGGGTCGCGGGGTTCTCGACCGCGAAGACGCCGGCGGCGCCCGGACGCCACCGGCCGCCGACCAGCACGCCGCTGCCGGGCTCGAGGGCGTCGAGGTAGCCGGTCGTCACAGGCTCGGTGCTCGTGGTCACTTGGTCTCCTCCAGTGCGGTCGTGAGTACGTCCAGGGCCTCGTCGAGCAGCTCGTCGGAGATGCTCAGCGGCGGCAGGAAGCGGATGACGTTGCCCCACGTGCCGCAGGTCAGGGTGATGACGCCCTGGCGGTGGGCGTAGGCGGCGACGGCCTTGGCGACCGCGCCGTCCGGGTCGCCGGTGGCCGGGTCGACGAACTCGGCGGCGATCATCGCGCCCCGGCCGCGTACGTCGCCGATGCGCGGGTCGCTCTTCTGCAGGTCACGGAGCCGCCCGAGGAGGCGCTCCTCGATCTGGCGGGCCCGGGTGAGCAGGTCCTCGGCCTCGATGGTCTCGATCACGGCCAGCGCGGCGGCGCAGGCGAGCGGGTTCCCGCCGTAGGTTCCGCCGAGGCCGCCGGGGTGGACGGCGTCCATGACGTCGGCACGGCCGGTCACCGCGGAGAGCGGTAGGCCGCCGGCGATGCCCTTGGCGCTGACCACGAGGTCGGGGACGACGCCGTCGTGCTCGACGGCGAACCAGGTGCCGGTGCGGCCGAAGCCGGACTGCACCTCGTCGGCCACGAAGATCACGTCGTTGGCGCGGCACCACTCCGCCAGCGCGGCGAGGAAGCCGGGCGCCGGGACGATGAAGCCGCCCTCGCCCTGGACCGGCTCGATCACGACGGCGGCGAGGTTCTCGGCGCCGACCTGCGTCTCGATCAGGGAGGTCGCCCGGGCCGCGGCCAGCTTGCCGTCGATCTCGGCGGCGTCGCGGAACGGGTAGGACATCGGGGCCCGGTAGACCTCGCCGGCGAACGGCCCGAAGCCGTGCTTGTAGGGCATGTTCTTCGCGGTCATCGCCATGGTGAGGTTGGTGCGGCCGTGGTAGGCGTGGTCGAAGACGACGACCGCGTCCTTGCCGGTGAACGAGCGGGCGATCTTGACCGCGTTCTCGACGGCCTCGGAGCCGGAGTTGAACAGCGCGGTGCGCTTCTCGTGGTCACCGGGGGTGAGCCGGGCGAGCTGCTCGGCGACGGCCACGTAGCCCTCGTAGGGCGTGACCATGAAGCAGGTGTGGGTGAAGGCGGCGACCTGCTCGGAGACTGCCTCGACCACGCGCGTGGCGCTGGAGCCGACGGTGGTCACCGCGATGCCGGAGCCGAGGTCGATGAAGCGGTTGCCGTCGACGTCCTCGACGATCCCGCCGGCCGCACGGGCGGCGAAGACGGGCATGGTCGTGGCCACGCCCTGGCTCACGGCCGCGACCTTGCGGGCCATGAGCTCCTGGGAGCGCGGGCCGGGGAGGGGCGTACGCAGGAGGCGGGACTGTTCGAGGGTGGAGAGCTCGGTCATGGGTTCAGCATGAGCCTTCGCGACACATGTCGTCCAAGACCTTTTGACTACTACAATCATGCCTCGTGAGCATGGATCTGCGCCTGCTGCGCTACTTCGTCGCCACCGCCGACGCGGGCTCCGCGACCCGCGCCGCCGAGGTGCTGCACGTGACCCAGCCGGTGCTGTCGCGACAGCTGCGCCAGCTCGAGGCCGGCCTGGGCGTGCCGCTGTTCGCCCGGGAGGGACGACGGCTGCGGCTCACCCGCACGGCCGAGGACCTCCTCCCCCGCGCCCGCGACCTGCTCGCGCACGCGGACGACCTCGAGCGAGCCGTCGGAGTGCTCGCCTCGGGGAGGCTCGACGAGCTGCATCTCGCGGTGCCGTCGACCACGCTCACCGACGTGCTCGCGCCGTTCCTGGCGACGCTCGGGCCCGAGGACCCGGTCGCGATGGTCCGCGAGCTCGATCCGCGGGGCGCGGTCGCGGCTGTCCGCGCCGGCGCCGACCTGGCGATCGTCACCCGGCCGCCGGCCCGGTCGCTGGCCTCGCGCGCGCTCGCCGTGCTGCCGGTGTGGGCCTATGTCCGGGCCGACGACCCGTGGGCGGAGCGGGGGTCCGTGGACGTACGCGACCTGGTGACGCGGCCGCTCGTGCTGCTCACCGAGGACCTGCGGCCGCGGCCGCTCCTGGACGCAGCGGTCGAGGACGCCGCCGTGGGCTACGGCGACGTCCTCGAGGTGTCCAACGCCCAGGTCGCTCAGGCGCTCGCGGCCTCGGGCCGCGGGATCGCGGTCGTCTCCGACGACCCGCGCTTCGGGCTGGTGCCTCTGCACATCGAGGCGCCGGCGGGGCGGGTGCGGATCAGGCTGTACGCAGCCTGGGACCCCCAGCACCACGCCGCCGAGGCGCTCGCCGGCCTTGCCGAGCGGCTCTCGGCCTTCTGCGTCGAGCGCTACGGAGCCGAGGTCGCCGTCCGCTGAGCGGCCACCGAGGTCAGCACGGTCAGGATCCGCTCGGTGACCTCGTCGACCGGACCCAGGCCGTCCACTCGCGCGAGCAGGTCGCGCGCCGCATAGCCCGCGGCGAGCGGACCGGTCTCGGCGGCGTACACCTCGAGCCGGCGGCGGATGACCGACTCGGTGTCGTCGGCGCGGCCCTGCTCCCGGGCCCGCGCCATCAGCCGGCTCACCAGCTCGTCGGTGTCCGCCTCGAGGACCACCACCGCGTCGAGCCCGACGTCGGCCAGCGCCTGGATCCCGTCGAGCTCGGCCACCTGCTGCGGTGTGCGCGGGTAGCCGTCGAGGAGGAACCCGTCGGCGCAGTCACCCTCGGCGAGGCGGTCGGCGACCATGGCGTTGGTGATCTCGTCCGGGACGTACTCACCCGCATCCATGTAGGTCTGCGCCGCCACACCCAACGCGGTCTGCTGGGCGACGTTCGCCCGGAAGATGTCGCCGGTGGAGATCGCCGGCACGGCGAAGCGCTCGGAGATGACGGCGGCCTGGGTGCCCTTGCCGGCACCCGGCGGGCCCATGAGGAGGAGGCGCATACGACTGGTGGACCTTTCTCGAGGTTGGCGCGCTCACCCCCACGATGAGCGCGCCCGGTGTGACGCTAGGCCTCAGCCCGCTGCGATCACGTTGCATCCGCGAGGATGCGGTGCGCGATCTCGTCGCCCACACGGACCGCACCGTCGACGTGCTGGAAGCCGTGTCCGGCGACGTCGCTGCTGCCGAACTCGATCGGTCCGAGCGGCTCGCGCAGCACCGCACCCCAGCGGGTCAGCCCGCCGAGGTCGAAGCTCGTCCCGTACGCACCGCCGGTCAGCTCCTGGTGCTGCCAGTCGCTCTCGACGTAGGTGAGCGGCTCGAGCGCCGCGTCCCCGAAGTACGCCGCCAGCGACTCGAGCACCCGACCCCGTCGCTCGGAGTCGGAGAGCCGTCCGACCGCGTCCGCGCGCTCGTCGGAGACGAAGCCGACCAGCGTGCCGCGCGGCTCGCCCTCGGGGGTGTTGTCGTAGACCTCGTGGACCAGCTGCCAGGGCCCGAAGCCGGTGCCGCTGAGCCCGTCGGCGCGCCAGAAGGGCGTGGCGTACTGCGCCTGCACCTTGATGACCAGCCCGAACGACTGGTGCTCGCGGGCGATCCGGTACTCGGCCGGGAGCTCGGGGCTGAACCGGATCCGCTTGACCAGCGTCGGCGGGACCGCGAGGACGAGCCGGCGCGCGGCGTGGATCTCGGTGCCGACGTGCACGACGACACCGTCCTCGTCCCACTCGACCAGGGTGACGTCCTGACCGAGCCGGACGCGGTCACCGAGACGGGAGGCGAGCGCCAGCGGCACCCGCTGCAGACCGCCGACGACCCGGCGGTCGAGGATCACGTCGGCGTCGACGAGGTTGCTGAACGACCCCGCGCTGGCGGCCATCTGCACCGCCTGGAGCGCGGAGAACGAGTGCGCGGGCTTCGTCAGCATCGCCGGCCCGATGTAGAGGGCGATGTTGTCGACGGCGACCGGGTCGTCGCACTGCTGCTCGAGCCAGGCGCGGAAGGAGACGCTGTCGAGGTGGTCGGCGTCGTCGAGCTCCCACGGCCGGGCCGGGTCCATCGCGGCGGCCAGCGCGTCGAGCGTCTTCGTCAGCTGCGCGATCGCGGCCGAGGTGGACTCTCCGACCGGGAGCTCGTCGCCGAATCGGTGGGTGACGCCGGTGTTGTCGACGTAGAGGGACTCGCCCTCGCGGAAGCGCGGGTAGGTCGGCAGCTCGAGCTCGTCGAGGATCCCGAGCAGGGCGTCCTGGTCCGGCGAGACCCACTGGCCGCCGATCTCGAAGTCGGCCTCGGCGCCGGGGGCGCCGTGCGCCTCGGTGCGCAGCCGGCCGCCGACGCGGTCGCGCGCCTCCAGGACGAGGACGTCCTGGCCCGCCTGGGCCAGTCGCCAGGCCGCGGTCAGGCCGGTCACGCCGGCGCCGACCACGATCACGTCGTGGGTGGTCATGTCAGTTCTCCTGATCGTCGGTAGGGGTGGGTCGCCGGTCCGGGCGCTGGGCCAGCAGCGGGAGGCTCGGGTCCCAGCGGGTCCCGTCGGCCTGGTCGCGCTTGCGCCGAGCGATGCCCGAGAGCGCCTCGAGGACGACCCGGTTGGCGAGGAACGAGGTGATGTCGGCGTGGTCGTAGGGCGGGGAGACCTCGACCACGTCGATGCCGACCACGGGCAGCTCGTAGGCGATCCGGCGGACCGAGTCGAGCAGCTGACGGGCGGTCAGGCCGCCCGGCTCCGGGGTGCCGGTGCCCGGGGCGTGCCCGGGGTCGCAGACGTCGATGTCGACGGAGAGGAAGACGCCGTCGCACTCGTCGGTGGCGATGGTGAAGGCCTCGGTGAGGCACTCCTCCAGGCCGCGGTGCACGATCTCGGTCATCTCGTAGGACCGCATGCCCTGCTCGGCCATCCAGTCCAGCGTCTCGGGCTCGGGCCAGTAGCCGCGCAGACCCATCTGCAGGAACCGGTCGCCGCGCAGCGCACCGGACTCGATGAGCCGGCGCATCGGCTGGCCGTGGCCGATCAGCGATCCGAACTCGATGTCCCCGGTGTCGGCGTGGGCGTCGAAGTGGATCATCGAGACCCGCCCCTGGCCGAGGTGCTGGGCGACGCCGGCGGCGTCGGGCCACGCGATCGTGTGGTCGCCGCCCAGCACGAGCGGGATGGCGCCGTTGCTCGTCACGGCGTGGACGGCCTCCTGCAGATCGCGCACCGAGCGCTCCGCGTCGCCGGAGAACATCTCCACGTCACCCGCGTCCAGCACCCGGAGGTCCTTCAGCGCGTCGACCCGCATCGCCAGCGAGGGCCGTGACCCGTCGTGGGCCAGGTAGCACGTCTGCCGGATGAACTGCGGGCCGAACCGGGTGCCCGACCGGTGCGACGTACCTCCGTCGAAGGGGGCACCGAGGATGACCACGTCGGCACCCTCGTACGTCGCGGGGTCGGCCCAGTCACACCGGTCGACACCGAGGAAGGTGATGTCGGGGCCGAACTGGGTTCCGTAGCGAGCCATGGCGTTCTTCTCTCTCGTTCGATTCTCTGGATTCGGTGGTGGCTTCGTCGGTGGTGCTCAGTCCTCGGTCGGGTCGACGACGAGGAACCGCTCGCCCGGTCGGCGGGCGAGGTAGACGTAGTAGTACGCGAGGGCGGCGACCACGACGCCCACCGTGATCAGGATGTCGGTCCGCGCGGAGCCGGCCAGCGCGTAGCCGATCGCGCCGATCACGACCAGCGGCGGGAGCGGCCACAGCGGCATCCGCCAGCCCTCGGCGGCCGGGCGCTGACGACGGGCGCGGAGCGCGGCGATGGCGACGACGACGTACATCGTGGAGATGACCACCGAGGTGACACCGAGCAGCGCCTCGATCTCGACGGCACCGGCCAGGATCGCGCCGGGGATGCCGATGACGAGGGTGGCCAGCCACGGGGTGGCGTAGCGGGGGTGCAGCTTGGTGAGCACGGCGTTGACCGGCGTCGGCCAGGAGCGGTCACGGGCGGAGGCGTAGACGACGCGGGCGTTCTGCAGCACCATCACGATGACGGCGTTGAGGATCGCGATGGCGATCGCGACGTTGACGGCGACCGCGACGCGCTCGCCGCCCCAGGCGGCGACCCACTGGGAGAAGTTGCCGGAGGCGAGGTCGCTGAGGTCGTCGACCGCGAGGACCGTGGTCACGGTCGGGGCCAGGATGACGAGGCCGCCCAGGCCGAGGGTCCAGAAGACCACGCGGGCGACGTTGCGGCGCGGGTCGACGATCTCCTCGGCGAGGTAGACGGTGGTGCCGAAGCCGCTGACCAGGAACGTGCTCACCGCGAGGCCGGAGATCAGGATCGCCAGGGTGAACGGCTCCAGGCCGTTCTCGCCGATGACGTGCGGGCTCACCAGCTCGCCGGGTCCGCGCTGGACGTGGCCGAGCCCCAGGACGACCACGACGACGGCGGCGATCATCTCGAGCGCGAGGAAGGTGCCGGTGACGATCGCGTTGGCCTTGATGTTGAGGATCGCGGTGGCGGTCGAGAGGAGCATCACGATCGCGCCGGTCGCGGCCCGCGGCAGCTCCACCAGGTCGGCGAGGTAGTCGGCGGTGCCGAGGGCGAAGATCGGCGGGATGAGCCAGAGCAGCACGCCTGCCAGGGAGAACGTCAGCCAGCCCATCGACTTGCCGAGGGTCTGGGTGACCATCGCGTACTCACCGCCGGAGCTGGCGGTCCGGGTGCCCAGCTCGGCGTAGCAGGCGGCGATCGCGACCGAGACCGCGAAGCCGGCCACGACGGCGAGCACCGCGCCGCTCCCCTGGGTCGCGAACAGCTCCGGGACGATGATGAACAGGCTCGAGGCGGGCGTGATGCACGAGAGCACCAGTAGAACCGCGGCACCGGGTCCGAGCACCCGCGCGAGCCGGCGTCGCTCGTGCGCCGGCGTCACCTCTTCCGGGCTCATCTGCATGGATTCGATCATCGCGGGTCTCCTTGGGATGAGGGTACAGCGAGTTTTGAACGCTGTACAAAACTTTGAACGGCATTCAAAGTGACCCAGATCACCGCTAGAGTCAAGGGGTGGGACCGAAGATTTCACCCAGCGAGCACGAGGAGACACTGTCGAGGTGACGCGCACACGCTCCAACAGACGCCTGGAACGACCGCGCGAGCAGGTGCTCGCGACAACGCTGGAGATGGTGGCCGAGGAGGGGCTCGCCAAGGTGACGATGGCCTCGCTCGCCGCCCGGCTCGGGACCAGCGGCGGCCATCTCCTCTACTACTTCGGCACCCGCAACGGCCTGCTCCTCGAGACCCTGCGCTGGAGCGAGAACGAGTACGCCGCCCAGCGAGCCCCGATCCTGGAGAAGGTCGAGAAGGACCGCTCAGGAGGCGTCGAGGCGCTGCTGTCCTTCGTCGACGTCTACCTCGCCCTCGACGAGCGCGACCCGCGCTGGCTCCTCTGGCTCGAGCTGTGGGCACGGGCGCCGTACGACGCTGAGCTCGCCGCGGCGCAGCGGGCCATGGACGACGAATGGCACGCCGACCTGGTCCGGCTCTTCGCCGCCGCGCTCCCGGAGGTGCCCGACCGCGAAGCCGTCTCCGAGCGACTGCGGGCGATGTGGGACGGCTTCAGCATCGGCATCGTCACCGGCGGCGGCACCACGCTGCGCGAGCGCGCCCTCGAGCACACCCGCGCTGCTGTCGCCGGACACATCGCCGAAGACCAGGGGTAGCGGGCATGCCGATCGCCTCCTGGTTCCCCGAGGCGCAGCTGGGGATCTTCGTCCACTGGGGCATCTACAGCGTCGACGGCGTCGCCGAGTCCTGGTCGTTCTACGACGGCCGGGTCCCCTACGCCGACTACATGGCCCAGATCGAGCGCTTCACCGCCGCCGAGTTCGACGCCGACGCCTGGGCGGAGCTCTTCGCGCGGGCCGGGGCGACCTACGCCGTGCTCACCGCCAAGCACCACGACGGGGTCGCGCTCTACGACACCGACGCCAACGACCTCTCCGTGGTCCGCCGGGCGCCGGCCGGCCGCGACCTGGTCGCCGAGTTCGTCGAGGCCGTACGCCGCCGGGGGCTCAAGGTCGGCATCTACTTCTCCCACCTCGACTGGACGCACCCGGACTACGCGACCGTGCGCCCGGCCGTGCAGCACCCCTCGGTCCAGGACAATCCCTACGCGGTCCCGCGCCCGGGCGCGGAGGAGCCCGAGCGCTGGGAGCGCTACCTGGAGTTCCACCGCACCCAGATCCGGGAGCTGGTGACCCGATTCGCACCGGACCTGCTCTGGTTCGACGGCGAGTGGGAGCGCGACGAGCGGCAGTGGCGGATGCGCGAGCTGCGGGCCGAGCTGCGCGAGCTCGCGCCCGAGATGGTCGTCAACGGCCGGATGCTCGGCCACGGCGACTACGTGACGCCGGAGCAGGGCGTCCCGGTCGAGCCGCCGGAGGGTCCCTGGGAGCTGTGCCTGACGATCAATGACTCCTGGGGCTGGCAGCCGCAGGACGACAACCACAAGTCGCCGCGCCAGATCGTGCGCACCTTCGTCGAGACGATCGGCGGTGGCGGCAACCTGCTCCTCGACGTCGGCCCGCGCGAGGACGGCACGATCACGCCCGAGCAGACCGAGCGTCTCGAGGCGCTCGGCGACTGGATCGCCCGCCACTCCCCCGCGGTCCGCGGGATCCGCCGCGGTCTCCCGCACGGCCACTTCTACGGTCCGACCGCCGTCTCCGCGGACGGCCGGACCCTCTTCCTCTACGTCTTCGACCGGCCCAACGACTACGTCGTGGTCCGTGGCCTGCGCAACCGGGTCCTGAAGGCGTACGTCCTCGGGACCGGCGCCGAGCTCGACCATCAGCGCATCGGCGGGCTCCACGAGGTCCCCGGCTGGGAGTACGTCTTCACCACCGACGACGACCTCGACCCGCTGTGCACCGTGATCGCGCTCGAGCTCGACGGCGAGGTGTCGGTGCACCGGCCGCACGAGGCCTGACTACTCGGGCGCCGTCTCCTCGAGGGGCGGCCTCTTCACGCCGGTCGGATCGAGCCGCTCGAGCATGGTGCCGGCGATCTCGGAGAGCTGGTCGACCTGCTCGGGACTCAGCGAGTCGAAGACGTACTCCCGCACGGCGTCGACGTGGCCGGGGGCCGAGGCGACCATCTTCTCGTGGCCGGCCTCGGTGAGACGTACGTTGGTCGCCCGGCGATCGCCCGGGCAGGCGAGTCGCTCGATGAGGCCACGGTCGGCCAGGCGCTTGACGACATTCGAGAGTCGCGGCAGCGTCGCGTTGGTGTAGCCGGCCAGCTCGGTCATCCGCAGCGTCCGATCGGGCGCCTCCGACAGCATGGCCAGCACGCCGTAGTCGAAGTGGGTCAGGCCGGCGTCGCGGCGCAGCTGGGAGTCGAGAGCACCCGGGAGCAGCTCGAGAACGGCGATCAGGCGCACCCATGCCGCCCGCTCCGCCGGCGACAGCCAGTTGCCCTCCACGCCCACGGAGTCTGCCGCAGAAAGTTGCACGGAACAAACACCGGTCGCCTAGAGTTAGTTCAAGCAACAACTATTGGCCTGAGCCGCAGGAGACCGCCATGACCACCGCGCCCCAGAGCACGACCGCCGCCGCGGACGCCCGCCTCCCCCAGACGCATCCGTTCGCCCAGCACCTGCGCGCCGTCGAGGCTCGCGAGGCGGCCGACCCGCATCGCGTCTGGACCCCGGCGGACGGGCCGCTGCCGAGCCTCTACCTCTCCCACGGCGGCGGTCCGCTGCCGCTGCAGAGCCCCGAGTGGATCGACCCGCTGCACACCTGGGCGCGCTCGCTGCCGCGGCCGAAGGCCATCCTGGTGATCTCCGCGCACTGGGAGTCGGCGCCGCTCTCGATCAGCGCGACCCGCCCCGACGACCTGGTCTACGACTTCGGCGGCTTCGACCCGATCTACCACTCGCTGCGCTACGACACCCCGGACGCGAGCGAGCTCGCCCGCACCACCGCGGCGCTGATGCCCGACACCGAGACCGCTCACCAGCACACCCGCCGCGGCCTCGACCACGGCGCCTGGGTGCCGCTGAAGATCATGTACCCGGCCGCCGACATCCCGGTCGTGCAGCTCTCGCTGCCCACCGAGGACCCGGACAAGCTGCTCGCCCTCGGCGAGCGTCTGCGCCCGCTGCGCGAGGAGGGCGTGCTCGTGGTCGGCTCGGGCCACATGACCCACGGGCTCCCGTTCATCACCCGCGAGATGATGACCGAGAACAAGCCCGCCGGCTGGTCCGCCGACTTCGACACCTGGGCCGCCGAGGCCCTGGACCGCGGCGACGTCGCCGAGCTGGCCCGGTTCCGCACCGCCGCCCCCGGGATGCCGTACGCCCACCCGACCGTCGAGCACTTCACCCCGCTCTTCGTCACCCTGGGTGCGGCCACGGACCCGACGGCTCCCGTCACCACGACCCTGGACGGCTACGGGCTCGGGCTCTCCCGGCGCTCGTTCCAAGCGGCCTGAGCCGCGTCGCGCAGCTGCACCGACAGCACCGGCGCCAGCGGCATCCGGGCGAGCAGCAGCGCCTGGTAGGCGTGGTAGACGTCGGGCTTGCCGTGCCAGATCACGTGCGAGGGACGGTTGTGCTCGTCCAGCTCGTGGTGCCAGCTGCCGAGCTCGCGGTCGATCAGGTGGGTCTCGATGTAGTCCTCGAACCGCTGACGCCACTCGTCGTGGACCGCCTCGCTCGTGCGGGTGTGCAGCGCGCCGGCCGTGGCCAGCGCCTCCGCGGCCACCCAGTGCAGCCGCAGCCGGGTGACCGGGGTGCCGTCCCACGAGGTGGTGTAGACGAAGCCGGTCTCGCCGTCGGCGGACCAGCCGACCTCGATCGCGCGCTCGAAGAGCGCCCGGGCGTCCTCGGCCAGCCATGCCGGCGCGTCCGCCACGGTCGCGTCGAGGTGCAGCAGCAGCCGCGACCACTCCAGCAGATGGCCGGGCGTGCAGCCGTAGGGACGGAACGGGTCACCGGGACGGTCCGCGTTGTAGTCGAGCAGCGGCGACCAGTCCATGTCGAAGTGCTCGGGCAGGTCATAGCCGTGCGCGCGGGCGACACCGTGGATCAGGTGCTCGGCGATCGCCAGCGCCCGCCGGTGCCAGGCGGCGTCGCCGGTGACGTCACCGGCGGCCAGCAGCGCCTCCACCGTGTGCATGCTGGAGTTGGCCCCGCGATACGCCTCCCCCGAGCGAAGATCACGCTCGAGGCTGTCGACCACCCGGCCGGAGCCGTCGAGGAAGTGCTGCTGCAGCACGCCCAGTGCCTCGTCGAGCAGCGCGTCCGCCCCGGGCACACCGGCCGCGACGCCGCTGCTCGCTGCCAGGACGACGAAGGCGTGGGCGTAGGCCTCCTTGAGGGTGCCGACCGGCTCTCCCTCCCCGGACACCGAGGCGTACCAGCCGCCGAACTCGTCGTCGCGCAGGGCTCCGTTCAACGCGCGGACGCCGTGCTCGGCGAGCTCGACCGCCGTGCCGCCCGGGAGATCCCCTCGCAGGTGGGCGAGCGCGAAGACGTGGGTCATCCGGGCGGTGATCCAGGTGTGCACCGGCTCGGCCGGGTCCGGGCGGCCGGACTCGTCCAGCCACCAGAACCCGGCGGGCGAGGCCGCCGACGCCCGGGCGAACCCGGCCAGCCGGCGGCACTCGGCATCCGGGTCGATCATCGGTCGATCATCCCTTGACCGACCCCGCCATCAGCCCGCCGACGAAGTAGCGGCCCAGCAGGATGTAGATGATCAGCGTCGGGACGGATGCGATCAGCGCGCCCGCCATGCTGGCGGAGTAGTCCTGCAGCTGACCGCTCGCCAGGAAGTTGAGCGCGATCGTGACCGGCCCGTTGCGCGAGGTCGAGAAGAACAGCGCGAACAGGTAGTCGTTCCAGGCCGAGGTGAACTGCCACATCAGCACCACCACGAACGCCGGTGCCGAGATCGGCAGGATGATCGAGGCGTACGTCCGGAGCATGCCGGCACCGTCGACCCGGGCGGCCTCGACGAGCTCGACCGGGACCCCGGCGTAGTAGTTGCGGAAGATCAGCGTGGTGATCGGCAGGCCGTAGACCACGTGCAGCACGATCAGGCTCGGCACGCCGTTCGGGACGCCGAGGTTGCTCATCAGCTGGACCAGCGGCACCATCACGGCCTGGTAGGGGATGAACATCCCGAACAGGATCAGCGTGAAGACCACGTCGGCGCCCGGGAACCGCCACTTGGAGAGCACGAACCCGTTCATCGAGCCGAGCACCGAGGAGATGATCGAGGCCGGGATGACCATGGCGAAAGTGCGCCCCAGCGCCGGCCCGAGCTGCTCCCAGGCGCGCGCCCAGCCGGCCGTCTCCCAGGACTCGGGAAGCTTCCAGGCGTTGGCGGGCGTCGCGTCGCCGAGCCCCTTGAAGCTGGTCACGAACAGGACGTACGCCGGGAGCAGGATGACCAGCGCGAAGAGGATCAGCAGGACGTACTTGACGGTGCGCCAGACACCGCGCGAGCGCTCGCCCGGGATCCTGGTCGCGACGGCTGCCGGGATGGCATCGGTGGTCATCGGCGACGCTCCTGACGGTAGGTGGAGACGAGGTAGGGGACGATCAGGATGGCCACGATGACGAGCAGGATCGTCCCGATGGCGGCCGACTTGGCGTAGTCGCCACGGGTGAACTCGATCCACATCTGGGTGGCGGGCACCTGGGTCGTGTAGTTCGTCTGGCCCGCGATCGCCATGATCAGGTCGAAGACCTTCAGCGACATGTGGCCGATGATGATGATCGCGGAGAGCGCGACCGGGCTCAGCTGCGGGAAGATGACGTGGCGGTAGAGCTGCCACTCCGAGGCGCCGTCCATCCGGGCCGCCTCGCGCAGCTCCTCGGGGATCCCGCGGAAGCCGGCCAGGAAGAGGGCCATCACGTAGCCGCTCAGCTGCCAGATGGCGGGGACGGCGATCGCCAGGATGCCCCACCGCTCGTCGGTCCACCACGGGTTCTGCAGAAAGTCGAGGTGGAGGGACCCGAAGAGCCGGTTCAGGCCGGAGGCGCGGTCACCCTCGGCGTTGTTGAGCAGCCAGCGCCACACCACACCGGAGGCGACGAACGAGACCGCCATCGGGAACAGGTAGATGGCCCGGAACAGCGACTCGCCGCGGGCCTTGCGCTCCAGCAGCCATGCCCACAGGAACCCCAGGCACAGGGTGCCGACGAGGAACGTCGCGGTGTAGAGCAGCAGGTTGCGCAGGGAGTAGATGAAGTCGTCGTCGGTGAACAGGTCGCGGTAGTTGTCCAGACCCGCGAACCCCTGGGACGGACCGATGTGGTGGCGGTCCTGCAGGGAGGTGTGGATGTTGGACCCGATGAGGCCGTAGACGAAGACGCCGATGACGATGACGGTCGGCAGGATCAGGAGTACCGGGGCGACCCACCCGTGGCCGCCGATGCGGCCCCTTGCCCGTCTGGGTCGCCTGACGGCGCTGGGCACTGTGGAGGACATGTGTCCGTCCTTTCACAAAGGGCGGCCGAGGGGCTGCGACCCATGGGGGCAGCCGCAGTCCCTCGGCCCAGATGATGAATCGCTTACTCGGGCTTGTTGTCCTCGGCGGCCTCGACGAGGCCCTCCTGGAGCTCGGCGACATCGTTGTTGCTGCCGAACTTCGCGACGGCGGCGGTGACGTCGGTCAGCCAGTTGACCGAGGTCGCGGCACCGTGGGCGAGCGAGGAGACGATCTCGTCCTCACCCCACGACTTGATCGCGGTCTGCTGGTACTCACCGAAGTCGGCGGTGTCGGCCGTGGTGCTGGCCGGGATCGAGCCCTTCGCCTTGTTGAAGGCGACCTGGCCCTCGTCGCTCGCGATGGTCTCGAGCCAGGCCTCGGTGCCGGCGGGGTTGGGGCCGTCGACGGGCATCGTGAACGAGTCGGCGAGGAAGTCGAAGACGCCGTCGGTGCCGGGGACCGGGACCGCGGTGTAGTCGGTGTTGAGCGTCTTCTTCTGCTCCTGGAAGGCTGCCTCGGCCCAGTCGCCCATCACGTTGTACGCGGCCTGGCCGTCGATCACCAGCTGGGTCGCGTCCGGCCAGTCGAGACCCTGGCGGTCGGTGTTGGTCAGCGAGAGGAGCGTGCTGTAGTCCTCGAGCGCGGCCTCGACCTCGCTGCCGCCCCAGTCGGTCGTGCCGTCCCAGAGTCCGTTGTACGCCTCGGCGCCCAGATCGGCGAGGAGCACGGTCTCGAGCAGGTGGACCTGGGTCCAGTCGGTCGCGATCGAGAGCGGGATGATGCCCTTGGCCTTGATCTTCTTCAGGTCGGCGATCCAGGCGTCGAGCGAGTCGTAGGTCTTGTTGGCCTCGATGCCGGCCTTCTCGAGGACTGCCGGGTTGGCCCACATCACGTTGGCGCGGTGGATGTTCGAGGGGACGGAGTAGATGCCGCCGTCCTGGGTCAGCCGCTCGAGGAGGCCCTCGGGGAACTGCTCGCTCCAGCCCTTCTCCTCGTAGAGGTCGCTGAGGTCCTCGATCTGGCCGGCGTTGATGTAGTCGGTCAGCTCGGCACCCGCGTGCGCCTGGAAGGTGGCCGGGGGCTCACCGTTCTGCAGGCGGGACTGAAGCACGTTCTTCGCGTCGCTGCCGGCGCCACCGGCGACGGCCCCGTTGACGAACTTCAGGTCGGGGTTCTGCTCGTCGAACACCTTGACCAGGGCGTCGAGCCCGGCCTTCTCACTACCCTCGGCCCACCAGGTGAAGACCTCCACCTCGTCGGTGCTGCCGCTCTCGCTGTCGCTCCCGCAAGCGGAGACCGCCAGCAGGCTCAGGGCGGCCAGGCCGGCGGCCAGGGCCTTACGCGTTGCGTTCATCTTTGTCCTCCGGTTGCGCGACCGCCACGTCGGTGTGATCTGGGTTACTCGCGGTCGCGTGCCGGGACAACGTACGCCTCTCCATTCTGTCGAGTCAACGCATAACGCAGGACGTTTTCAACCTGAGATCTGTCGCAAATCGACATAATCACCTACAGTCACGGCATGACCTCTCCGGAGTCGCGGCTGCGCGCCACCAATCGATCCCAGGTTCTGGACCTCCTGGGACGGTCGGCGCCGGTCAGCCGCGCCGAGCTCGCCCAGCGCACCGGGCTCTCCCGCAGCACCGTGTCGAGCATCGTCCAAGAGCTGCTCGCCTCCGAGCAGATCGTCGAGACCACCGGCCCCGGCCTGGCCCGTGGCGGCGGCCGCCCGCCCTCGCTGCTCACCATCAGCGGCGCCCCCGGCACCCTCGTCGGCGTCGACATCGGCCATCGCCACGTCCGCGTCGCGGTCGCCGACCTCGCCACGAAACCGCTGGTCGAGCGGGAGATCCGGCTCGACGTCGACAACTCCGCCGTCGAGACCATCGATCGTGCCGCGGCCCTCGTGCGCGACTGCCTGGCCGAGGCCGGCGTCGACCCGAGGAACGACCGGGTCCTCGGCGTCGGGATGGGCATCCCCGGCCCCGTCGACCCGCACAGCGGCATCGTCGTCTCCCCCATCCTGGGCAACTGGATGGACCTGGCCCCGGGCGAGGAGCTCGCCCGCCGCATCGGCCTGCCCGTCCAGATCGAGAACGACGCCAACCTCGGCGCCCTCGCCGAGATCGAGTACGGCGCCGCGCGCGACGTCGACGACGTCATCTACGTCAAGGCCTCCAGCGGCATCGGCGCCGGGCTGGTGCTCGCCGGCAAGCTCTACCGGGGCATCACCGGGATCGCCGGCGAGATCGGCCACGTACGTTTCGAGGACAACGGCCCGATCTGTCGGTGCGGCAACCGTGGCTGCCTGGAGAAGGCGTTCGGCGGCGCCCGGCTGGTCGAGCTGCTGCAGCCGGCCTACGACGAGACACTCAGCGTCGAGCGGCTGCTCGAGCTCGCCCAGGAGGGCGACATCCGGGTCAACCGGATCCTCGACGACGCCGGCCGTGCCGTCGGCCGGGTGCTCGCCGACCTCTGCAACCACCTCAACCCGGCCCTGATCGTGGTGGGCGACACGATGCGCCACTCGGAGTCGTTCGTCCTCGGGATCAAGGACTCCATCGACCGCTTCACCCAGCCCGACACCGCCGCCGCGCTCGACGTCGTCCCGAGCGAGCTCGGCGACAAGGCGGGCGTCATGGGGGCCCTGGTGATCGCCGGCTCAGTCACTCCGGCGTCGGATTCGGGAACAATATGAGCGAGCGCTCAGTTCAGCGCCACATGACCTCACTGTTCTCGCCGCTGAGCCTGGGTTCGACGACCCTCCCCAACCGCGTCCTGATGGCGCCGCTGACCCGGATGCGCGCCAGCCGACCGGGCGACGTACCCAACCCGTTGATGGCCGACTACTACCGCCAGCGTTCCTCGGCGGGGCTGATCGTCTCCGAGGGCACGCAGATCTCGCCGCAGGGCAAGGGCTACATGGACACCCCGGGCATCTACTCGGTCGAGCAGGTCGAGGGCTGGCGGCACGTCACCGACACCGTCCACGAGGCGGGCGGCCGGATCGCGGCGCAGCTGTGGCACACCGGCCGGGTCTCCCACGAGTCGTTCCACGACGGCGACCTCCCGGTCAGCGCCTCCGCGCTCCCCTACCGCAACCGCACGACCGTACGCGGCGAGGACGGCACCCCGACCCGGGTCAACTGCCCCACGCCACGTGGCCTGGAGACCTCCGAGATCGCGGATCTGCTCGACGACTACCGTCGCGCCACGCGCAACGCCCGTGAGGCCGGCTTCGACCTCGTCGAGATCCACGCCGCCCACGGCTACCTGCTCCACCAGTTCGCCAGCGCGAGCAGCAACGAGCGCACCGACTCCTACGGCGGCTCCCTGGAGAATCGCGCCCGGCTCACGCTCGAGGTGCTCGACGCGGTCATCGCCGAATGGGACGCCGAGCACGTCGCCATCCGGATCTCCCCGATCGGCTCCTTCAACGGTCTCGAGGACCCCGAGGGTGCCGAGATGGGCCTCTACCTCGCGGCCGAGATCAGCAAGCGCGGCATCGCGTTCCTGCACCTGTCCGAGCCCGACTGGGCCGGCGGCCCGGAGCTGACCGACGACTACCGCAAGCAGCTGCGCGCCGCCCACCCCGGCCCGATCGTGGCCGCCGGCGCCTACACCCCGGAGAAGGCCGCCCGCCTGCTCGAGGCCGACCTGATCGACGCGGCCGCCTTCGGACGCACCTTCATCGCGAACCCGGACCTGCCCCGGCGCCTGGAGCAGAGCCTGCCGCTCAACGAGCCCGACCTGTCGACCTTCTACGGCGGCGGCGAGGCCGGCTACACCGACTATCCCGAGTGGACCGCCTGAGTTCACCCGTCCCTCACCTGAACCCGCACGGCGGAGGACATTCCTCTGGAATCGTTCTCCGCCATGCGGGTTCTCGCGACATGTGCCCTGTCCCTCGCGCTGTTCGGCAGCGCACTCACCGCGCTCTCGGCGGCTCAGGCCGCCGCCCCGCCCACCGGTGACCCGGTGGCGCTCGTCGACCCGCTGATCGGATCGGCGAACGGCGGCAACACCTACCCCGGAGCGGTACGTCCCTTCGGGATGATCTCCTTCAGCCCGACCTCGACCGCAGGCGACCAGACCAACACCGCCGCGTCGAACGGCTACTCCTACGACACCACCCGGCTGCGCGGCTTCTCGCTGACCCACGTCAACGGCGCCGGCTGTCACCCGGGCGCCGCCGGTGACGTGCCGATCTTCCCGCACACCGGTGAGATGACCGGGTCGCCGACCGCGGACGTGACGGATGCGACGTACGCCTCGAGCTTCAGCCACGCCGACGAGCTGGCCGAGCCGGGGCACTACCGGCTGGGACTGGCCAACGGGGCCGAGGTCGACACCGCGGTGACGACCCGGGCGGCGGTCAGCGACCTGACCTTCCCGGCCGACAAGCCGGCAAACCTCCTCTTCCGCACCTCCAACTCGCTCAACGGCAGCGAGACCGCGGTGACGCGGATCGACGAGGCGAGGCGGACGGTGAGCGGCTCGGTGCTCACCGGCGCGTTCTGCGGCCGACGCGGCAACGGCGGCGGGAGCAACAAGCGCTCCTACTACCGCCTCTACTTCACCGCGCAGTTCGACCGCGCCTTCTCCGGCCACGGCACCTGGGTCAACGGCGAGCTCCAGCCGGGCAGCACCGAGGCGCGCGGAGGCGAGGGCTACGAGACCGGCGCGGCCCGGCAGGGACAGGGCTCGGGCGGCTATGTCTCCTTCGACCCCAGCCGAGACCGGAGCGTGCGGATGCGGATCGGGATCTCCTACACCAGCCAGGCGGCGGCCGAGGCCAACCTCGACGCCGAGATCGGCCGGCGCGACACCGTCTCGACGGTCGCCTCGGACGCTCGTGCGGAGTGGCGCAGGGCGCTCTCCTCGATCGAGGTCGCCGGCGGCACCACGGCGGAGCGGACCGCGTTCTACACCGGGCTCTACCACTCCTACCTGCAGCCCAACGTGATCTCCGACGTGGCCGGCACCTACTGGGGCAGCGACCAGGAGGTGCACCGGATCGAGCGCGGCCAGCAGGCGCAGTACGGCAACTTCTCCGGCTGGGACCAGTACCGCGCCCACACGCAGCTGCTGGCCCTCCTGGAGCCGCGCGTGGCCGGCGACCTCGCCCGCTCGCTGCACGCCTACTCCCGCCAGCACGGCGGCGTCTGGGACCGCTGGGTCCACCTGAGCGGCTGGACCCACGTGATGACCGGCGACCCCTCTGCCCCGACCCTGGCCGGGTTCTACGCCCTGGGCGTCCGCAACTTCGACGTCGCCGGCGCCTACGAGTCGCTCGTCCGCCAGGCGACGGTGCCGCACCCCGACGGCCTGTCCAGCTATGGCTGTCCCGGGCAGTGCATCGGCCAGCGGCCGAACCTGGCCGACTACCTCGCCAAGGGGTACGCGCCTCAGGACACCTGCCGCTGCTGGGGTGGCGCCGCGGAGACCCTCGAGGACGCCGTCGCCGACTACTCGCTCGCCGACTGGGGCCGCCGCCTCGGCGCCTCCTCGGCCGAGACCGACGCGCTGATGGAACGGGCCGGCTGGTGGCAGCACACCTTCAACCCCGCGGCCACCGATCCCGCCACCGGGACTGCCGGCTACCAGCAGGCCCGCAACGCCGACGGGAGCTGGGTCGCCGGCTTCACCCCGTCGACACAGACCGGCTTCGCGCAAGGGAGCAGCGCGACGTACACGTGGATGGTGCCGCACGACGTCGCCCGCCTGGCCGAGGCCGTCGGCGGACGCGAGCGGGCGATCCAGCGGCTGGACGCGTTCTTCCACAAGGCCGACGGCTCCTGGCAGTACACCGGCGGCGACGCGCTGCGCTACGACCCGACCAACGAGCCCGGCATCCACGTGCCGTGGATGTACAACGCCCTCGGCGCGCCCTGGAAGACCCAGGAGACGGTCCGCGCGATGGCATCGCTGGCCTATGGGACCGGACCGCGCGGCCTGCCCGGCAACGACGACCTCGGCACCATGTCGGCGTGGTACGTCTTCTCGACGATGGGCATCTACCCGCAGGACCCCGCCCGCGCCGAGATGCTGATCTCCAGCCCGGTCTTCGAGCGGGTCACCATCCACCGCGGCAACGGTGTCGACATCGTCATCGAGTCACCGCAGGCCAGCGCCGAGAACGTCTACGTCCAGTCGGTCACCCTCGACGGCGCCCCCCGCACCCGGTCGTGGCTTCCCGAGTCGGTGATGAACCGCGGCGGCACCGTACGCATCGACGTCGGCGCCCAGCCCAACCGGGCCTGGGGCACCGCCGAGGCCGACCTGCCGGTCTACCGCACCACCGGCGGATAGACCGGTCAGCGACGTCGTTCTCCCGTCGTCCCCCGTCGTTCTCAGCCGGACACGTCCAGCTCGTACTCGTGAGCTCGGCGGTGCTCACGGAAGCCGAGCCTCTCGTTGACGGCGAGCATGTGGGTGTTGTCGTCGGCGTTGTCGGTCTCGATCGCGCCGATGCCGGGGTGATCCTCGCGCAGCCGCCGGACCATGGCGGCCTTCAACCACAGGCCCAGCCCGTGTCCGCGGTGCTCGGGCACCACCACGGTGTCGTACTGCAGCGCCAGCTGTTCCTCGCCCGCCCGGATGACGACCTCGGTGAACCCGGCCATGACGTCGCCGTCGAGGGCGGCGACCGTGAGCAGGGTGTCGCCGCGATCAGCCAGCACCCGGGCCATGGCGCGGACCCGGTCGGCGTCCCAGCGCTGCTCGCCGTAGCTCATCTCGCCGGTGGGCATGTCGTTCATCGCGTTCTTGGCGGTGGCGAACGTGCCCGCCAGGTCGTCGGGCACGGTCCCTTCCCAGGACACGAGCCGGTAGCCGGCCGGGTTGTCGTCCGCCGCACTGTCGTCCACCTCGGACAGGTCCAGCAGCAGGTGCCGCAGGGTCAGGACGCGGCGGAAGCTCCTCGCGGCGCAGAAGGCGGTGCCCGGCTCGATGTCGGCGACGCTGGTGATCAGGCTGCGGCGGCCCTCCACCCGGGCAGCGAAGACCACCTGCGCCAGCAACTGCGAGCCGACCCCTCGGCGGCGCCACTCAGGGTGCACGTGCAGCTCCAGCTCGGCCAGATGCTCCTGCCCGGGGCGGGTGAACAGCCGCAGGGCCGCGACACCCACGACCGTGCCGTCCGCCTCGGTCGCCAACCAGAACAGCCGGCGACTGTCCAACCCGGCCGTGGTGAGCTGGGCATGCACCTGCTTCGGCGTCGGTGGCGGTTGGCCGGGCAGATCATGCGCCAGCGACGCGGCCAGGACCGCGTGCCAGGACAGTGCCTGCTCGGCAGACATCCAGGACGGCGCGTGGATGTGGACGGGGTGAGGCGCGGTGGTTCCTTCGATGCTCGACATGACATCACGCTAGATCGGCACGGTGCCGGACGAATCAGGAAGGACGACCTGATTGCCGACTCGATTCGGCCACGGCTATCAGTCGTCTGGGTCTAACCTGACGCCCGTGCTGCACGGGAGAGAGTCCGAGATCGAGGCCGTCACCCGATTGCTGGACTCCGCCCGCGACGGTGTGAGTGGCGCGCTCGTGATCCGCGGCGAGCCGGGCATCGGCAAGACCGCGCTGCTGGACGAGATCGCCTCCCGCAGCGACATGCCGGTGCTGCGCGGGCTCGGCATCGAGTCGGAGGCCGAGCTCCCCTTCAGCAGCCTCCACCTGCTGTTCCACCCCGTCCTGGCCGAGCACCTGCCCGCCTTGCCCGAACCCCAGCGGCAGGCGCTCGAGGGCGCGTTCGGGCTGGCCGCGGGCCCACCGGCCGACCGGATGCTGGTGGGCCTGGCCGTCCTGACCCTGCTGTCCTGCATCGCCGAACGGACTCCGGTGCTCTGCATCATCGACGACGCACAGTGGCTGGACCGGCCCTCTGCCGAGGCGCTGTTGTTCGCCGCTCGCCGGCTCGGGGCCGAGGACGTGGTCATGCTGTTCGGTGTCCGCACCGGTGACGTGCCCTTCCCCGCGCCCGGCCTGCCCGACCTGCACCTGACCGGGCTCTCGGTCGAGGCGGCGGCTGCTCTGGTCGACGAGCATGACGGCGATCTGGCGCCCGAGGTGCGGGGGCGCGTCCTGGCCGAGGCGGGCGGCAATCCGCTCGCACTGATGGAGCTCCCGGCCGCTCTGCGCACCGCCGACACGACCGGCGTGCTGCCGCTCACCAGCCGTCTGCAGCTGGCCTTCCACGCTCAGGCGCTCCGACTGTCCGGCCCGACGAGGGCGTTGCTGCTGGTCGCCGCGGCGGACGACACCGGCGACCTCGCGGTCGTTCTCCGCGCCGCGACGGACCTCGGTGCGGATGTCGAGCACCTGGCCCCGGCCGAACAGGCCGGGCTGATCCGCGTGACCGGGCAGCATCTCACCTTCCGCCACCCGCTGGTGCGCGCCGCCGTCTACCAGGGCGCACCGCTCGACCAGCGGCTACGGGCACACCGGGCGCTCGCGACGGCCGTGGCGGAACCCGATCGGCGCGCCTGGCACTTGGCCTCCGCAGCCACGAGTCCCGACGCCCACGTCGCCGCGGAGCTGGCCCGAACCGCGGCGCTCGCCCTGACCCGCAAGGGCTACGCCGCCGCGGCGGCCGCCTACGAGCGCGCCTCGCAGCTGGCCGAGGACGCCGACCAGCGCACGCTGCTGCTGGCCGGCGCGGCCGAGGCGGCGATGGAGGCCGGTCAGCTCACGCGAGCCCAGACCCTGGCCGAACGGGCCCTCCCCCGCGTACAGCTTCCGAGCACCCATCTGACGCTGGTCCGGGTGCTGGCCACCGCGGCGGTGAGCCGCGGCGACCTGCACGAGGCACATGCACTCCTGCTGGCCGAAGCCGCCCGCCGCGCCGAGGACGATCCGCGCGAGGCGGTCGCCGTCATGGTGGAGGTCCTGCAGACGACCTGGTTCGCCAACGACAGCAGGCTCGCCACGGCCGACTCCGCCCAGCTCGACCGGCTCCGACTGCCCGAGGACGATCCCGCCTGGCCGGTGCTGACACTGCAGCGATGGCTGACCGCACTGACGCTCGACAGGGCCACCGAGCGCCCGCCGGATCTCCCCAAGGTGATCGCCCGCGCCGCGGAGTCCCGCGCCGACGAGGTCAGGGACCTGCTCATCACCAGCGGCGTCGCGCTCATGGGTGGCTTGGACCAGCAGGCGCTGGAGCTGGCCACGCTGGTCTCCGCCGAGGCCCGCGCACAGGGGCGGGTGGGGGTGCTGCCCTCCGCCCTCTACTACGCGACGGCCGCCCAGACCTTCCTCGGTCGGTACCGCGACGCGATGGCCACGGCCGCCGAGGCACTCGACATCGCCGAGACCACCGGGCAGGACCACTGGGCCAGCGTCGCCGCCGGCACCCAGGCCTACCTGCTGGCCATCCGGGGCGACGAGGACAACTGCCGTCGGCTTGCCAGCCAGGCACTCGAGCATGCCGGAGGGGCGCACCGGGCGACGTGGGCGCTGGGCATGCTGGAGCTGGGGTACGGCAGAGCGCAGGAGGCGCTCGACCAGCTGATGACCCTCTATCACGACAACGCACAGCATCTGCTGCCCGTCGAACGCAGCCTGCCCGACCTCGTGGAGGCCGCGGTACGGCTGGGTGACCACGACCTGGCCGCTGAGGCACTGGCCCGCTTCGAGCCCTTGGCCCGGCGGGCGCCCGAACCGGCGATCGAGGCAGTCGTGCACCGCTGCCGTGCCCTCCTGACCCCCGGCGACGACGCCTTCCACCGCGCGCTGACGATTCACGAGCGCGACAGCCGCGGATTCGAGCACGCCCGTACCCGGCTGCTGTACGGGGAATGGCTCCGCCGCACCCGCCGGAAGGCCGAGGCGCGCGAACAGCTCGCCGCGGCGCTGGAGACCTTCGACGACATCGGCGCCCGCCCGTGGGCCGACCGCGCCCACAGCGAGCTGGTCGCGGGCGGTGCCGCCACGACGACCCGGCGAGATCCGGGCGTGCTGGCCCTGCTCACGCCGCAGGAGCTGCAGGTCGTGACGCTCGCCGCACAGGGATTGTCCAACCGAGACATCGCAGCCCAGATGTTCCTCAGCCCGCGCACGGTCGGCCACCACCTCTACCGCGCCTACCCCAAGCTGGGCGTCTCCTCCCGCGGAGAGCTCGCTGCAGTCGTGCAGAAGTCGAGTTAAGTCGTCGTGACCGATTCGGTGGCCCCGGGCCGGCTTCTACCTTCGTGGTCATGTCCACATCGCGATCGAGGGCAATCCTCGCCACCATCACGCTCGCGACCACGCTCGTGGTCGGCGGCGCTCCCGTCGCCTCCGCGACGCCGACGATCGAGGTCTCCGGCGGGACCACCCAGCCCGTCTTCTCCTATCAGGACGCCATCCGCGAGCACGTCCGGGTGCAGTCGCCCGTCGACAGCGACGGCGACGGGGAGAAGGACCTCGTCCGGGTGGACATCATCCGGCCGAAGGAGACGAGCTCCGGGCTGAAGGTCCCGGTGATCATGCACGAGAGCCCGTACTACGACGAACCGGGTGTCGGCTTCCATCTGGACCACAAGACCTACGACGCGGACGGGAACCCGACGAAGTTCCCGCTGTTCTATGACAACTACTTCGTGCCCCGCGGGTACGCGTACGTGTCGGTCGACATGATCGGCACCAGGCTCTCCGACGGCTGCCCGACCTCCGGCGGTCCGTCCGACGTGCTCGGTGGCAAGGCCGTCATCGACTGGCTGAACGGCCGGGCGACCGCGTACGACGACGACGGCAAGCCGGTGGAGGCCACCTGGACCACCGGTCGTACCGGGATGATCGGCCACTCCTACGAGGGATCGCTCGCCATCGGCGTCGCCGGGACCGGCGTGCCGGGGCTGGAGACGATCGTGCCGCTCGCCGGCCCGAGCAGCTGGTACGAGATGTGGCGAGCGAACGGCACCCTCACCGACGTCACGGGCGGGCAGGAGTTCATGGCCACGTGGGTCGACGTCGACCCGGACGAGAAGTGCGCCGCGGCGCACCAGCGCATGAGGGCCGGCTCGGATGACGCGACCGGCAACTACAACGCCTACTGGCACGAGCTCGACTACCGGACCGGGCCGGTGTCGAACGTACGCAACGTACGCGCCAGCGTCTTCGGCGTGTACGGCATGCAGGACCGAAACGTGCCGGCCGACGAGTTCTCCACGTGGTGGACCAAGCTGCCTCGCACCGTGCAGCGCAAGGTGTGGGTCACTCAGTACGGACACCTCGACCCGTTCTGGGCCCGCCGGGACGCGTGGGTCGAGACCCTGCACCAGTGGTTCGACCACGAGCTGATGGGCGTCCCCAACGACATCCTGCGCCGGCCTCGCGCCGACGTGCAGCTCGGCCCGGACCGCTGGATCACCCAGGCCGACTGGCCGGCGCCGACGCGGACCGTGACCCTGCGACCGCGACGGGACGGTTCCCTGGGCCGGACGCCGTCGACCGGCACCGGCAGCTACGTCGACACCCTGCAGACCGAGGCCGCCGTGGCCGCCGATCCCTCCGGCACCGACCCCCACCGGCTCGCCTACCTCACCTCACCGCTGCAGCGCGCGACGCGGCTGTCCGGAACGCCGTCGGTGAGCCTGCGGGTCACCCTGGACGAGCCGACCGCCAACCTGGGTGTCCTGCTCGTCGACTACGGCCAGGACACGCGGATCAACGGCGCCGACCCCCAGTGGCAGGGCCTCCAGTGGGCCGACGGCGAGGACTGTGTCGGCGCGAGCACGGCCGAGGACAGCAGCTGCTACCGGCGGATGGCCGACCGCACGATCGACTCCGACTTCCAGGTCGTCACCCGGGGGTTCATGGACGCACAGAACCGGGCGTCTCTGAGCGACCCGACACCGCTGACGCCGGGCAAGGCCTACCAGATCACCTGGAAGATGCTGCCCCAGGACTACGAGTTCAAGGCAGGGCACCGGCTGGGCCTGATCCTGACCGGAACCAACGACGACGTCACCGACGCCGAACCCGGCACCGGCGCCACGGTCACCATCGACCTCGCCGGCACCTCGATCTCACTGCCACTGGTCACGAGATGACCCGGCGAACACCCCCACAGAGAGAGGCCAGGAAGATGAAGAACAACAGGCTCCGCACGACACCGGGACTCCGGCGTGTGGCGGTCACGACGCTGGCGGCCACGCTGCTGGCCACAGCAGCCGCACCCGCAACCGGCAGCGCTGCCACCAGGCCGGATCGTCCGGAGTTGCGGGAGGCCATGCAGGCCTTCGTCAACTCCGGCTTCACCGGGATCCAGGTGCGCGTCCACGACGAACGGGGCGGGTGGGCCGGCAGCGCCGGGACACGCAAACGGGGAGCGTCCGCGAAGCCGCCCACGAACGGGCGGTTCCGGGTCGGCAGCGTCACCAAGACCCTCACCGCGACCGTGGTGCTGCAACTGGTGGCCGAAGGCAGGATCGGGCTGGACACCCCGGCCGCCGACTACCTGACCCAGTTCCCGCTGGACCGGCGGATCACGGTGCGGATGTTGCTGCAGCACACCAGCGGGGTGTTCAACCACACCGGCGACACCGACGCCAGCGAGGCGTACGTGCCCGGGATCACCTGGTCAGGCAAGGAATGGGTAGACAACCGGTTCCGCACCTATTTGCCGGAGGACCTGGTCCGGTTCGCGTTGTCCAAGCCGTTGAAGTTCACACCGGGGACGAGCTGGAGCTACTCCAACACCAACTACATCCTGGCCAGGCTGCTGATCGAGAAGGTCACCGGCCACTCCGCCGCCGAGGAGACGAGACGCCGGATCCTGCGACCGCTCGGGATGTCGGGCACCACGGTGCCGGGCACCACGCCGGAGATCTCCGGGCCGCACGCCCACGCCTACTACCGGTACGAGGACGCCGGCCAGGAGAAGACCGTCGACGTCACCCGCCAGAACCCGTCCTGGGTCTCGGCCGGCGGCGACATGATCTCGACCACCCGGGATCTCCAGCGGTTCATCTCCGCGCTGATGAACGGCAAGCTCGTTCCCGGCCCCTTGCTGGACCAGATGCGCACCCCGTACCCGGGAGTCGGCTACGGCCTGGGTCTGTTCATGCAGGACAGCAGCACGCCGCCGGTCCCCTTCCCCCCGCCCAGCTGCGGCGTCGCTGTCGTCCACCACAACGGCAGCGTGCAAGGCTACGGGACGCTCATGTACAGCACGCCCGACGGCAGCAAGACCCTGACCGCCTCGCTGAACTATGTGGATGACGCCGCAGGATCCGTGTCCGGGCCGTTCCTCGCGGCACTGCCGAAGCTCGTCAACGCAGCGTTCTGCGACGAGCAGACTTCGAACTGACGGGAGTGAATTGATGGATACCGACGTGATCATCGTGGGCGCTGGCCCGACCGGCCTGATGCTGGCTGCCGAGCTGCGTCTGGCCGGGGTTCGGCCGCTGGTGCTGGAGCGGCAGCCGCGACCCCGGGATACCCCCAAGGCGGGCGGTCTCGGTGGACAGATCCTGGAGCTGCTGCGCTACCGCGGCCTCCTGGAGCGGTTCGAAGCGGCCTGCACCGACCCGCTTCCGCCTCCTCGGTTCCCGTTCGGCGGCGTCCATGTCGATCTCACCCAGCTGCCGGAGTCCCCGATGCACGCCCTGCCGCTGCCCCAGCAGAAGCTCGAGCGGGTCCTCGGCGAACGGGCCGACGAGCTGGGCGTCGACATCCGGCGCGGACATCAGGTGTTGGCGGTGAGCCAGGACGCCGACGCGGTGACCGCGGAGGTCAGCGGACCCGACGGCACCTACCGGGTGAGCGGCCGCTATCTGGTGGGCTGCGACGGCGCCCGCAGCCGGGTTCGCGACATGGCCGGCATCCCGTTCCCCGGCACCGTCTATCCCGAGGTCAACCGGCTGGCCCAGATCACCGTGCCCGACTCGGTGACCCGGCTCGAGGGCGGCGACCTCGAGCTGCCCGGATTCGGAACCATCCGCGGGGGTTTCACCAGAACGGACCGCGGTCTGTTCGGGATGGCGGCGTCACCCACGTCGGAGGTGCTGTCGGTCTACACGATCGAGGACGAGGCCACCGAGTACGACGATGACGTTCCGCTGTCGGTGACCGAGATGCAGAACAGCATCCGCCGCGTGCTCGGCGCGGACCTTCCGGTGGCACAGGCGCATCGGCTCTCGCGCTTCACGTTCAAGGCCAGGCAGGCCGAACGCTACCGCGTCGGTCGGATCCTGCTCGCCGGTGATGCGGCCCATCTGTTCCCTGCCACCGGCGTCGCCATCAATGCCGGCATGCTCGACGCGGTCAACCTCGCCTGGAAGCTGGCCGCCGAGGTTCAGGGCAGGGCGTCCGCCGACCTGCTGGACACCTATCACGAGGAACGCCATCTCGCCGGTGCCCGCACCATGCTGCACACGCAGGCACAGGTGGCGCTGCGGCGCGGGCACGACCCCGCCGCGGAAGCGCTGCGGGCCGTATTCCAGGAGCTTCTCACCGATGAACAGCCGGTGCGACGCATGGGAGCCCTCATCGCCGGCGCCGACATCCGCTACCCGCTGCCCAACCCCAACGACCACCCTCTGACCGGCACGTTCGTGCCCGACCTCATGCTGCACACCGACGACGGCGCCACCAGCGTCGCCGAGCTGCTGCACACCGCACGCCCGGTGCTGCTCGACCTCGCCGAGCGCGCGGACCTTCGGGAGACCGCCCGTCCCTGGGAGCCTCACCTCGACATCCGCACCGCCAAGACGGACGATCGCCCGGCCGACGCTCTTCTGATCCGCCCGGACGGCCACGTCGCCTGGGCCGCCACGATCGACGAACCCGCCGGCACCTCTGAGGCGGGTCTGGCTGAGGCCCTGTCGTCGTGGGTCGGCAGCCCTGACGACCGACGTCTGCGGGTTCGTCATGGATGACATGATCTGGCCGCCGTGGGGGCCACTGATGGGGATCGCGGCGATCAACGCGATGACGAGGACGCCGATACCGGCTCCTGCCGGAGAGGCGGAGAACCAGGACGTGTCCCGTCCGACCCCCGTCGCCTTCTGCGAAGACCCGGGCGTGAGTACGTCGGCGCCGGCCGTTCTCCGCTACGCACCACTACCCACCCTGACTGACGAAGGACTCTGACCATGACGCCCCCCAAGACGACGACCGGGACGACGACCGGGACGATGATCCGCCTTGCGCGTCCCGACGAACTGCCTGCTCTGACCATTCATCCGAACGACGATGAACGCAACGACGCAACCTCGGCCTACTTGACCAGTCTGCTGGACAGGGGCTGCACCCGACCGGAATGGTGTCTGGTCGCCGAGGCCGATGGTCGCCTGATCGGAAACGTCGTCCTGTGGACGATCCCCGGACGGACGGTGCCGATGGACATCGTGCTGCTGGAACCCAGGGATCTCGACACCGGAGTGGCACTGCTGGCTGAGGCCGCCGAGGTGGCACGCTCCCTCGGGGCCGAGTCGCAGGGGCACGTCCTGGACTCGCCCGCGCAGGCTCCGCAGTACCAGCGGGACCCGGCACTGCGCGAGAAGGTGCTGACCACCGCCGGGTTCATGCTCACGCGCGACGGCTGCCGGTTCGAATGGACCGCCGGGGATCCGGTGCCCGTGCAGGACGAACGCCTGCGCTGGCGGTCGATGGCCGAGCTGGGCACGGATCCCTTCATCGAGCTGCTCGCCGACACCTTCACCGACACCAAGGACTCGATCTTCCTGGCCGAGATCGCCGAGCACGGACTCCGCGGCGCCGCCGAGCGCATGGTCGCCGAGATGATGGAGCTTCAGCACGAGCTGGGCTGGTTCGAGATCGGGTACGACGCGCAAGACGTCCCCGTCGCGATCAGCATGCCGGCGCTTGCTCCGAACTCGGCCGTCATCGGCTTGGTCGCGGTTGCGCCCGTCGGCCGTGGCCACGGCTACGCGACCAGCGTCGTTGCCCGCGGCACCCAACTGCTGGCCGCCACCGGCGTCACCGAGCTCCGCGGCGACTGCGACACCGACAACATCGCCATGGTCAAGGCATTCGAACGCGCCGGCTTCACGAACTTCGCCAACCGAAAGATGTTCGACCGCCCGCTGTAACGCGCACCGACCTCGTACAGATCCCGCGCCGGCTGAGCAGCCCGCTCAGCCGGCGCGGAGCTCTCCTGTCATCTCGATGACCTGCCCGCCGGGCGGTCAGTCGCGAAAGCAGGCGTCGCGCGCTGGCCGGTGAGCACGCTCGACCGACGTGTGATCTCCGCGCACCGCGGGGACTGCGTCGAACAACCGTCTCCATCTGCGAAGATGCGGGGCGTGAGCACATCGACCCCGTCACGTACCAACGCTCTTGACCGGTTCTTCCAGATCAGCGCGCGTGGCTCGACCGTCGGGCGCGAGGTCCGGGGTGGCGTGGTCACCTTCTTCACGATGGCCTACATCGTCGCCCTCAACCCGCTGATCCTCGGGTTCGCGGACGACATGAACGGCGACCTCCTCGGTGGCACGAGCGGCGACAACCTGGCCGCGATCGCGGCCGGGACCGCGCTGGTGGCGGGCGTGATGACGATCCTGATGGGCCTCGTCGCCAACTATCCGCTGGCGCTGGCGACCGGGCTCGGACTCAACGCGTTCGTGGCGTTCTCGATCGCCGGGCAGATGACCTGGGCCGACGCGATGGGACTGGTGGTGCTCGAGGGTCTGGTGATCCTCGTGCTGGTGCTCACCGGGTTCCGGGAGGCGGTCTTCCATGCCGTGCCGCGTGAGCTCAAGACCGCGATCTCGGTCGGTATCGGTCTGTTCATCGCGGTGATCGGCTTCGTCGACGCCGGTTTCGTACGCCGCATCCCCGACGCCGCGAACACCACCGTGCCGGTGCAACTGGGCCCGACCGGGCAGCTCGCGGGCTGGCCGGTGCTGGTCTTCGTGATCGGCCTCGTCCTGGTCATCACCCTGTGGGTGCGCAAGGTGCGCGGCTCGATCCTGATCTCGATCGCGGTGACCACGGTGCTGGCGATCATCGTCGAGGCGATCGCAGACCTCGGCGCCGGCGGCGCCGAGAACCCGACCGGCTGGGCGCTCAACGTACCGGCCCTCCCGGACAGGATCGTCGACTGGCCCTCGTTCGCGACGCTGGGCGAGTTCAACCTGCTCGGCTCGTTCCAGAACGTCGGCATCGTGACCGCGGTGCTGCTGATCTTCACGCTCATGCTCGCCGACTTCTTCGACACCATGGGCACGATGACCGCGATCGGCGCCGAGGCCGGGCTGCTGCGCGAGGACGGCACCCCGCCGCGTACGCGCTCGATCCTGGTCGTCGACTCGCTGGCCGCCGCGGCCGGTGGTGCCGGTGGTGTCTCCTCCAACACCTCCTACGTCGAGTCCGCCTCGGGCGTCGGCGAGGGTGCGCGGACCGGGCTGGCCGCGGTCGTGACCGGCGTGCTGTTCCTGCTCACCACGTTCCTGGCTCCGCTGGTGACCGTGATCCCCTCGGAGGCGGCGGTGCCCGCCCTGGTGCTGGTCGGCTTCCTGATGATGCAGCAGGTCAAGGACATCAACTGGGCCGACCCGGACATCGCCATCCCGGCGTTCCTGACGATCGCGCTGATGCCGTTCACCTACTCGATCTCGGTCGGGATCGGCGCCGGCTTCCTCGCCTACGTGCTCATCAAGGTCGTCCGCGGCAGGGCGAGGACCGTCCACCCGCTGATGTGGCTGGTCGCGGTCATGTTCGCCGTCTACTTCGCGATCCACCCGATCTCGAGCTGGCTGGGCTGATCGATCGGGCTGATCAGCCCAGCATGTCCTTGACGAGCGGCACGACCTGGGTGCCGTAGAGCTCGATCGAGCTCATCAGGTCCTCGTGGCGCACCTGGCCCTGGTCGTACTTCAGGTCGAACCGGTCGACGCCGAGCACCTTGATGGTGCCGGCCAGCTTCCGGGCGACCGTGTCGGGCGAGCCGACGTAGAGGGACCCGCCCTCGATCTCGCGCTCGAAGTCGCCGGGCCTCGGCGCAGGCCAGCCGCGCTCGCGGCCGATCTGGGTACGCATCGCCAGCCAGCCCTCGTAGACCGTCTCGCGGGCAAGCTCGTCGGTCTCGGCGACGAACCCGGGCGAGTGGACGGCGACGCGCTTCCGCGGCACGCCGAACTCGTCCTGGGCGCGCTCGAAGAGGTCGATGTAGGGCGCGAACCGGTCGGCCGGACCGCCGATGATCGCCAGGAAGAGGCCGAAGCCGTGGCGGGCGGTGCGTACGACCGACTCCGGGCTGCCGCCGACGCCGACCCAGGCGGTGAGCCCGTTCTCGGTGCGCGGGAAGACCTCCTGGTCGGTGAGCGCCGCGCGGGTGCGGCCCTCCCAGGTGACCTTCTCCTCCTTCAGGAGCGCGGCGAGCAGCTCGAGGCGCTCCTCGAAGAGCTCCTCGTAGTCGGCAAGGTCGAAGCCGAACAGCGGGAACGACTCGGTGAACGAGCCCCGTCCGGCGACGATCTCCGCGCGGCCGTTCGAGACCGCGTCGAGGGTCGCGAACCGCTCGAAGACCCGCACCGGGTCGTCCGAGCTCAGCACGGTCACCGCGGAGCCGAGACGCAGTCGCTCGGTGCGCGAGGCGACCGCGGCGAGCACCATCTCCGGGCTGGAGGCGGCGAAGTCACGGCGGTGGTGCTCCCCCACCCCGAAGAAGTCGAGCCCGACCTGGTCGGCGAGCACGCCCTCTTCGACGATGTTGCGGATCACCTGCGCGTGATGCTGCGGCTTGCCCTCGGCGTCGCGGGTGACCCCGCCGAAGGTGTCCAGGCCGAACTCGATGTCAGTCACGCCCGTTGAAACCTCAACCAGTCGTGGCGCATTCCCAGGGCTCGCGCGGGATCTCGTGGGCCTCGCTCGCCAGGTGACGCCACAGCGTCCCTCCGTGCTCGAGGTCGAGCCGGCCGTCCGGGAAGGCGTCGGGTGCGATCTCCTGCCCGAGCGCCGTGACCGACCCGAGCACCCGGTGCGGGCCGAGGAGGCCGGGGGCGAGAGAGCTCGCGTCCAGGTCGAGCGACTCGACCAGGACGGGGCGGCCGTCGTGCCCGTACGCCGACCAGGTGGTGCTCGCCCGGCCGGGGCGTTCGCCGTGCCGGCCGAGGACCAGGGTCTCGCGGAGTGCGAGCCGGGCGCCCGGCGCGAGGGTGACCCGGGTGTCACGGGTGACGTCGGCGCCGGCGGAGACGACGAACGGCTCGCCCGCCCAGACCAGGGTGGCGCCCGCCGCCAGGGCGATCCGGACCGACCAGGACGCCCGCCCCCCGTCCATGTCGTACGCCACCGTCCCGGCCGGCTCGACCAGGGTCAGGCTCGCGCCCTCCCCCACCTCGACGTCGATCGTGACGTGGTCGCCGGCCAGCAGCATCGCGCCGTCGGGGACCAGCGAGATCCGCGCGGAGCGGGCGTCGCTGGCGAGCAGCATCGGGCGCAGCGCCGGCGCGGTCGCCGGGCCGGCGACGTCGGTCTGCACCCGCACCCGGCCGCCGTCGACCGCCCCGACCCGCACCCGGGTCAGGGAGCCGCTGGCCAGCTCAGGCGTGCTGATGGTCGTGGACATGCTCGGCGTCGTGATCGTGGGCGTGGCTGGTGCCGTCCGCGTGGAAGTGCGGCGCCATCGGCCCGGGGTCGGCGGGGACGAGGGACCCACCGCGGTGCCGGGCCAGCTCGGACCTGACCCAGCCGATCAGCGCCTCGACGGAGGCCCGGTCGGTGCGGGAGAGTGCGATGACCGGACGGCCCTCGCGAACCGACCCCGCGTCGGAGACCATCGCGTCCGGGTCGACACCGACGTACGGGGCCAGGTCGGTCTTGTTGACCACCAGCAGGTCGGCGCGCTCGATGCCGGGACCGCCCTTGCGGGCGACGTCGCCTCCGCCGGCGACGTCGATCAGGAAGATCTGGGTGTCGACCAGCGCCGGGGAGAAGGTCGCGGTGAGGTTGTCACCGCCCGACTCGACCAGGACCACGTCGAGCGGCGCGAACTCCTCCTCGAGTTCCTCGACGGCGATCAGGTTGGCGGTGACGTCGTCGCGGATGGCGGTGTGCGGGCAGGCGCCGGTCTCGACCGCCTTGATGCGGGCCGGGTCGAGCACCCCCGCGGAGCGGAGGAAGCGGGCGTCCTCGTCGGTGTAGATGTCGTTGGTGACCACGCCGATCTCCAGGTCGGCGGAGAGCTCGCGGCACAGCAGCGCGATCAGCGAGCTCTTGCCGGTCCCGACGGGGCCGCACACTCCGATGCGCAGTCCCCTGCCGTCCGTCGTCCCATCCTTCGTCACAGTTTCAGGCACTGAACAACCTCCTGGTCGTGTCGGCGTGGGCCAGAGCCCACAGGTCGAGCTGGGGCGCACTGGGCGCCGGGATCTGATGAGGGTCGGTGAGCGGGGCGACCTCGGTGGCGAGCCGCTCCGCCTCGGGGAGCAGGTCGTGCACCCATGAGGTGGCGTCGAGCGGGTCGAGGGGCAGCAGCTTGAGGGCTGCCGAGGCGACGGTCTGCAGGTCGTCGTACGCCACCAGCCGGCCCAGCGACGCCGGCGCGAGGCCACCGGTGGCGGCCGCCGCGGCCAGGACGAGCGGACGGCACGGCCGCTCGAGGGCGGCCACCTCCGCGACGTGCGGCGAGTCCGGGAACAGCCGCCTGACCAGGCGCAGCAGTGCCCGGCCGAGGGTGCGCGAGGTGTCCCGCATCGGCGCCGCCGGGGTGCGTGCCGCCCACGCGTCCAGGACCGGCTCCAGCGGCAGCCCGGCGCGCAGCCGGTGCAGTCCCACCACCGCCGTGCCGGCCTCGACCCGTACGACGCTGGCCAGTCGCGACCGCATGAAGACCGGCACCTGCTCGGCGGTGAGGCCGGAGCGTACGGCCGCCTCCAGCTGGCCCGACTGGGTGTGGCCGGCGACCGGGAGGCGGGCGTCGGCCAGCAGCATCATGAGCAGGTTCTCGGACATCGCGCTCAGAACATCGAGTAGAGCTGCGTCAGCGGCAGCTCGGTCGCGGGGGCGGGCTCGATCAGCTCGCCGTCGACTTGGATGCGGAACGTCTCGGGCTCGACCCGGATGTCCGGGGTCGCGTCGTTGTTGATCATCTGTGCCTTCCCGATCTCCCGGGTCGGCTCGATCCCGACGAGGCGGCGGCGCAGGCCGAGGCGGTCCGCGAGCCCGGCATCCAGCGCCGACGGAGCGACGAACGAGACCGCGTGATCAGCCCCCGGCCCGACCAGCGCCGGCCGCATGAGCACCGGCTGCGGGGTCGGGATCGAGGCGTTCGGGTCGCCGAGAGCACCCCAGATCAGGGCGCCGGCCTTCATGACGACCTCGGGCCGGATGCCGAAGAACCGCGGGTCCCACAGGACCAGGTCGGCCATCTTGCCGGGCTCGACGGAGCCGACCTCGGCGGCGATCCCGTGGGCGATGGCGGGGTTGATCGTGTATTTCGCGACGTACCTCTTCGCTCTCACGTTGTCGGCCGGACCGCCCAGCGGGCCGAGGCGGGCCTTCATCGCGTGGGCGACCTGCCAGGTGCGGCAGATGACGTCGCCGATCCGGCCCATCGCTTGGGCGTCGGAGGAGGTGATGGACAACGCACCGAGGTCGTGGAGCACGTCCTCGGCGGCGATCGTCGTCGCCCGGATCCGGGACTCGGCGAAGGCGAGATCCTCGGGTACCCGCGGGTTGAGGTGGTGGCAGACCATCAGCATGTCGAGGTGCTCGGCGACGGTGTTGACGGTGTGCGGCAGGGTCGGGTTGGTCGAGCCGGGGATGACGTGCGGCAGCGAGGCGACCGACAGGATGTCGGGCGCGTGCCCTCCCCCGGCGCCCTCGGCGTGGAAGGCGTGGATCGAGCGGCCGGCGATCGCGGCGACGGTCGACTCCAGGTAGCCCGCCTCGTTGAGCGAGTCCGAGTGGAGCGTGACCTGCAGGCCGTGCTCGTCGGCGGCCCGCAGCGCGGCGTCGATCGCGGCCGGGGTCGAGCCCCAGTCCTCGTGGACCTTGTAGGCGGCGGCGCCGGCCAGCGCCTGCTCGGCCAGCCCGGCGGCGGAGACGGTGTTGCCCTTGCCCATCAGCAGGAGGTTGACCGGAAGGTCGTCGAGCGCGCGGTGGACGGTCGCCAGGTGCCACGGCCCCCCGGTGACCGTGGTGGCCTTGGAGCCCTCCGAGGGTCCGGTGCCGCCGCCGCCGATGGTGGTGGTCCCGGTCGAGATCGCCTCGACGATCTGGGACCGGGAGAGGAGATGTACGTGGACGTCGATGGCCCCGGCGGTGAGGATCTTCCCCTCACCACTGACCACGTCGGTGCCCGGCCCGATGATCAGGTCGGGGTGGACGCCGTCGGCGATGTCGGGGTTGCCGGAGCGCCCCAGGGCGACGATCCGGCCCGCGCGGATCCCCACATCGGCGCGGACGATGCCCCAGTGGTCGAGCACCAGGGCGTTGGTGATCACCGTGTCGAGTGCACCGTCTGCCGAGGAGACCGTGGACTGGTTCATCGACTCGCGGATCGACTTGCCGCCGCCGAAGACCGACTCCTCACCGCCCACGGTCAGGTCGTCCTCGACCTCGATCCACAGGTCGGTGTCACCCAGGCGCACCTGGTCGCCGGTCGTGGGGCCGTAGAGCGCGGCGTACTCGGTCCTGCTGATCTCCACCATCACGCCTCCTCGATCTGGCTGTGCTTGATCTGGATGCCGGGTACGACGCGGGCACCCTTGAACGCCACGATCGCGACCTCCCGGGACGCACCCGGCTCGAACCGGCGCGAGGTGCCCGCGGGGATGTCGAGGCGGAAGCCCTCGGCTGCCTCACGGTCGAAGGAGAGCGCCGAGTTCACCTCGGCGAGGTGGATGTGGGACCCGATCTGGACCGGCCGGTCGCCGGTGTTGAGGACGACCAACGTACGCCGCTCCGACTCGCTCCGGTCGGTGTTGAGCCGGATGGTGCCGTCGGCGACGCGTACGGCTCCGGGGCCGCTGGACTGCATGGACATCTCCCGCTTCAGGCGATGGGCTGGTGGATGGTGACGAGCTTGCGGCCGTCGGGGAAGGTGGCCTCGACCTGCACCTCGACGAGCATGTCGACCACGTCGGGCATGACCTGCTCGCGGGTCAGCACGGCGCGGCCCTGGGTCATCAGGTCGGAGACCAGGGCGCCCTCCCGGGCCCGCTCGATCACCCAGGTGGACAACAGCGCGACCGACTCGGGGTAATTGAGGAGCACCCCGCGGGCGAGCCGGTCGCGCGCGACCATCCCGGCCACGGACAGCAGCAGCTTCTCGGTGTCGGACGGGGTCAGATGCATGGCGCCAACTCTCGACTCTCTAGACGGCCAACTGGGATCGGACGTGCTCGTGGGCCCCGGACCCGCCGTCACCGCTCGCGGTGATCCGGCCGGACTCGAGGATGTAGTAGGCAGAGGCCGTACGCAGCGCGAACCCGACATGCTGCTCGACCAGCAGCACGCTGAGGTCACCGCGTCCGGTGAGCTCGGAGATCACCCGCTCGATCTCGGCGACCACGTTGGGCTGGATGCCCTCGGTCGGCTCGTCGAGGATGAGCAGCCTCGGCCTGGTCAGCAGCGTACGCGCGATCGAGAGCTGCTGGCGCTGACCGCCCGACAGCAGCCCGGCGCGTCGCCCGAGCAGGTCCTTCAGGGCCGGGAACAGGTCGAGCATCTCGCTGATCCCGGCCCGGTCGCCGACCAGCTGGAGGTTCTCCAGCGCGGTCATGTCGCCGAAGCTCTGCTGCCCCTGCGGGACGTAGCCGAGACCGCGCTTCACCCGAGCGCTCGGCCGCAGCGCGGTGACGTCCTCGCCGTCGAGCAGCACCCGGCCGCTCTTGGGCCGGACCAGCCCGGCCGCGGCCTTGAGCAGCGTCGTCTTGCCGGCGCCGTTGTGTCCCATCAGCGCCACCGCGGCGCCGGACGGGACCTCGAGGCTGACCTCGTGGAGCACCGTGGTGCGACCGTAGCCGCCGGTGACCGACTCGATCCTCAGCATCAGGCGTCCTCCCCCGTCTTCGTCTCGGTGCTCGTCGGGGCGCTCGCCTCGGTCACGGCGGCGACGGTGTCTCCCAGGTAGACCCGCTGCACCTCGGCGTCCTCGCGGATCTCGGCGGCGGTGCCCTCGGCGATCACCTTCCCGGCGTGCAGGACGGTGACGACGTCGGCGAACCGGCGGACGAAGTCCATGTCGTGCTCGATGACCACGACGGTGCGCCCCGGGCTGATCCGGCGCAACAGCTCTCCGGTCTCCTCGCGCTCCTCGGCCGACATCCCGGCGACGGGCTCGTCGAGCAGCATCACCGAGGAGTCCTGCACCAGCAGCATGCCGATCTCCAGCCACTGCTTCTGTCCGTGCGAGAGCACCCCGGCCGGACGGTCCGCGAGCTCGGTGAGCCCCACCGTCTCCAGCACTTCGGCCACCTGCTCGGGCATGCCCCGCCGCGGCAGCATCAGCCGCCACCGCGCCCGATGGACGCCGGCGGCGATGTCGAGGTTCTGCAGCACGCTCAGCTCCTCGAAGACCGTCGCGGTCTGGAACGTACGTCCCACCCCGAGGCGGGTGATCCGGTGCGATGCCAGCGTGAGCAAGTCGCGTGTGCGATAGCGCGCCTCACCACTTCCGCTCGCCAGGCCGGTCAGGGCGTCCACAAGCGTCGTCTTCCCGGCACCGTTGGGGCCGATCAGGAAGTGCAGCCGGCCGGGCTCGAGGGTCAGGGACACCCCGTCGATCGCGACGAACCCGTCGAACTCGACCCTCAGGTCACTCACCTGCAACGTCTCCACGGTCATGCCGCCACCTCCTCCCCCACCCGCGTATTCGCTTCTTCGGACCTCTCGGCCTCCGAGCGGCGCGAGACCAGGCCCTTCACCAGCCCCAACAGCTGCGCCAGCCCACCCGGCAACAGCAGGATGACCAGCACGAACAGCGCCCCCTGGAAGTAGGACCACGACCCGGGGAAGGCCTCGGAGAGCGAGGTCTCGGCGTACCCGACCAGGAGCGCGCCGACAGCGGGGCCGAGCAGCGAGGCCCGGCCACCGAGCGCGACCCCGGCGAGCAGCCCGATCGAGGCGACCACGCCGACGTCGTCGGGCGAGACGATCCCGGCGATCGGCACGAAGAGCGCGCCGCCGATCGAGGCCAGGACGGCCGCGATGACGTACGCAGCGAGCTTGACGTTCGCCGGGTCGGTGCCGAGGAAGCGGACCCGCTCCTCGCCGTCGCGCACCGCGACCAGCAGCTCACCGAAGCGGGTGCGGTAGAGCCAGGCCATCGCCAGGATCGAGACCAGCAGGATCCCGGCGGCGATGAAGTAGAGCATCCGCTTGTTGGCGGGGTCGAACAGGGCGTACCCGAAGAAACCCTGGAAGTTGTTGAGCCCGTTGGCGCCGCCGGTGGTCTTCACCTGGCCGACGAGCAGGATCGCGAAGGCTGCCGCCAGCGCCTGCGACAGGATGGCGAAGTACGCCCCCTTGATCCGCCGCTTGAACACAGCCAGGCCCAGCAGGCCCGCCACCAGTGCCGGCAGGACCAGGATGACGACGAGCGCGAGAGCGCCGCTGCGCAGCGGCTCCCACCAGCCCGGCACCGTGGCGTCGCCGTAGAGCGCCATGAAGTCCGGCACCCCGCCCGGACCGGCGTCGGCGAGCTTGAGGTGCATCGCCATCGCGTAGGCGCCGATGCCGAAGTAGAGCCCCTGGCCGAGCACCAGCATCCCGCCGCGGCCCCAGGCCAGGCCGATGCCGACCGCGGCGATGGCGTAGCAGCAGTACTTGGCCAGCAGACCGAGCCGGAAGTCCGAGAGCACCGCCGGGGCGAGGACGAGCAGGGCGACCGCGAGCAGCAGCCAGCCGACGTACGGATAGATCCTTTTCATGCCAGGCTCCTGGTGCGGACCGAGAGGATGCCCTGCGGGCGCAGCTGCAGGAAGGCGACGATCGCGAGGAAGACGATCACCTGCGCGACCGACCCGGTCAGCGCGTGGGCGAGGAACGCCTGCAGCAGACCGATGCCGAGAGCCGCCGCGATGGTGCCCTTGAGGTGGCCGATGCCACCGACCACGACGACCAGGAACGCCTGCACGATGTAGGACGTGCCGAGGTTGGGGCCGGTCGAGCCGAGCAGCGTGAGCGCCACCCCGGCCACGCCGGCGAGGCCGGAGCCGATGAAGAAGGTGGCCTGGTCGGTGCGCCGGGTGGAGATGCCGATCGTCTCGGCGAGGTCGCGGTTGCCGACCGTCGCCCGGATCTGCCGCCCGAGCGCGGTGAACCGGAGCACGGCCAGCAGCGCCGCCACGCAGACCGCGGCGAGGACGAGGATGAAGAGCCTGGTCAGCGGGAAGTCGTAGCCGAGGATCGGGATCGACCCGTCGAGCCAGCCCGGCGCGGGCACCTCCTTGGCCGGAGCCCCGAAGATGTCGCGCGCGACCTGCTGCAGGACGAGCCCGACGCCGTAGGTGACCAGCAGCGTGTCCAGCGGACGGGCGTACATCCACCGCAGCACGCTCGCCTCGAGCGCCAGCCCGAGCAGGCCGCCGATCACGAACCCCGCGGGGAGCGCGATCAGCAGGCTCAGCTCGGTGCTGGCGACGATCGTCGAGACGACATAGGCGGTGTACGCGCCGGCCATGATGAACTCGCCGTGGGCCATGTTGATCACGCCCATCTGACCGAAGGTCAGGGTGAGCCCGAGGGCGATGAGGAGCAGGACCGCACCGGCGGAGACGCCGGTGAAGACCTGGGCGAGCAGCGCGTCCAACGGGCTAGTTCTTCCACCAGTCGTAGGACTTCAGGTAGGGGTCCGGCTCGATCGGCTTGTCGCTCGACCAGACCGTGTCGATCAGGCCCTCGGAGTTGACCTGCCCGATGAGCGCGGTCTTGGCGATGTGGTGGTTCTCGCCGTTGACCTCGACGGTGCCCTCGGGCGCGTCGTAGGTGACGCCGTCGGAGGCGTCGATGACGTCCTCGACGGCGAACGAGTCGGCCTTCTCGACCATGCCCTTCCACAGGTGGAGCGAGGTGTAGGCCGCCTCCATCGGGTCGGAGGTGACCGCCTTGGCGCCGTTGGCCGCCTTGAAGTCGGTGACGAACTTCTCGTTGGCCGGGCTGTCGATGGTCTGGTAGTAGTTCCAGGCCGTGTACTGCCCCTCGAGGTTGCCCACGCCGACGCCCGGGACCTCCTCCTCGGCGATCGAGACCGAGAGCACCGGCATGGCCGAGGCGGTCAGGCCCTTGCCCTTGTACTCCTTGAAGAAGGCCACGTTGGAGTCGCCGTTGAGGGTGTTGAAGACCGCGTCCGCGCCGGCGGCCTTGACCTTGTCGACGACCGTGCCGAAGTCGGTCGAGCCCAGGGGCTGGTACTCCTCACCGAGGACCTCGATGCCGTTGGCGGCTGCGTACTGCTTGATGATCTTGTTGGCCGTGCGCGGGAAGACGTAGTCGGAGCCGACCAGGAAGATCGACTCGATCTTCTTCTCCTCCTTGAGGAAGTCGAGGGCGGGGATGATCTGCTGGTTCGTCGTCGCGCCGGTGTAGAAGATGTTGTGCGAGGACTCCAGGCCCTCGTACTGGACCGGGTAGAAGAGCAGCGCGTCGTTGCCCTCGAAGACCGGCAACATCGCCTTGCGCGAGCTCGAGGTCCAGCCGCCGAAGACGGCCGCGACGCAGTCGTCTTGGATCAGCTTGGTCGCCTTCTCGGCGAAGACGGTCGGCTCGGACTGCCCGTCCTCGCTGACGATCTCGAGCTTCTTGCCGAGCACGCCGCCGTCGGCGTTGATCTCCTCGGCCGCCATGGACAGGGACTTGAAGACGGTCGTCTCGCTGATCGCCATCGTGCCGGACAGGGAGTTGAGGAAGCCGATCTTGACGGTGTCACCGCTGGTGTCGACGCAGCTCTCGCTGCTCGCGGAGTCACCGGTCTTCGCGCCGCCGCACGCGGTCGCGGTCATGCCCAGGGCGAGCACCGAGCTGGCCGCGAGGACGCGGCTCGAGAATTTCGTACGCACGGGTTGGGGGTCCTTCCATCGGACAATTGCTCTCGAATGGAAGGAATCTAGGGACGGCTTGTTTCGCCGATGTGTCAGGCCCGGCGAGGATTTGTTTCCAGATGGAAACGCCGAAAGTCGGCAGAGGTCAGACGAGTCGGTCGAGGAGGGCCCTGAGGTCGCGGACGACGTCGACGACGGGCTCGGTCTGCTGCCGGGCCCGGATCTCGCGGGCGACCGAGGCGCCCACCGGCGAAAGCGCGACGACCGCGCGACGCTTGTCCTCGGCGTGGACCTTGCGCAGCACCAGGCCGCGCTCGGCGAGGCGGTCGACGTGACGGGTCAGCGTGCCGGCCGGGAGCGCGGCGCCGTCGGCGAGCCGCGTCATCGTCTGGCCGGGCTCGTCGAGCAGCACGCTGAGGATGCGCCACTGCTCCGCGGTGAGGTCGAAGTCGGCGTACACCTCGGCGAGCGCGCGCTCGATCCGGCGCTGCGCCCGGGCGAGCAGCACGGCCAGATCCGTGCCGGCCGTCTCGGCAACCTTCATGAGTCCTCCCCACGATCGCTGTCTGCCGTACCCTAACCATCCAACGGCTCAATGGTGAGTCATCAGGGCAACATTCCGTTCGGGAGCAGGTGTCGATGACCCCACCGTCGTTCACCCCGTCCTCCCATGCCCTCCTGGGCCTCGCACCCCGTCCTCCGGGGGCGGTCTCGATCGCATTCGTGGTGCCGATGCAGGGCCCGACCGGCATCTACGGGCCCGGCTGTCTGGCCTGCGGCGAGCTGGCCGCCGACGACCTCAACACCGGAGGCGGCATCGCCGGGCGACCGGTCGAGCTGGTCGCGGTCGACGCCGGGCGGGCCCCCGAGGAGGTCGCCGCCGAGGTGGCCCGGCTGGTCGAGCTCGGCCGAGTCGACGCCATCGCCGGCTGGCACATCTCAGCCGTACGTCAGGCGATCACCGCCCGCGTCGGCGGCAGGGTCCTGTATGCCTTCGCGGCCATGCACGAGGGCGGCGACGAGACTCCTGGTGTCTTCATGATCGGCGAGCGCCCGGTCAACCAGCTGCTCCCCGCCGCCGCCTGGATGCGCGCCAACCATGGCGTCTCCCGCTGGGCGGTGGTCGGCAACGACTACGTCTTCCCGCGGGTCACCGGCTCGACGGCACGTGCGGCGTTGCACGGTTCGCCCTCGCAGGTCGTGAGCGAGACGTACGTCCCGCTGGGGACGCGCGACTTCGCCGGCGTGCTGCGTAGGCTCGAGGGCGGCGAGCAGGACGGCGTGATCATGCTGCTGATGGGGCAGGACGCGGTGCACTTCAACCGCCAGTTCGCCGCCGCCGGGCTGAGCTCCTCGCTGACCCGGCTGAGCCCGGCGATCGAGGAGAACACCCTGCTCGCCGGCGGTGCCGGCGCCAACGCCAACGTCTTCGCCGCCGCTGCCTACTTCGACGGCCTCACCACCCCCGAGTCGGCCGGTCTGGCCGAGCGCTACTACCGCCGCTTCGGCGAGTACGCGCCCTCCCTCAACGCGGTCGGCGAGTCCTGCTACGAGTCGCTGATGTTCCTGCGTCAGGTCGGCGACGCCTGCGGCTCCCTCGAGGTCGAGCCCGCGCTGCACCTCGCCGAGCGCCACAGCTACTCCAGCCCCCGCGGCCTGATGCGCATGCACGGCAACCTCGTCGACCAGGACGTCTACATCGCCGCCGCCGACGGCCTCCGCTTCGAGATCCAGGAACAGATCGCGTACGCGTCCTAGCTGTTCTGACCACGGACGTTAGGTACGGCGGGCCGACTGGACGATGACGAAGACCTCCGGGTGAGGTGTGGAGCTACCACGCACCCACATCCACCACGGAGGTCTTCGTGTCCCACGCTAACGCCACCCTCACACCAGCGGGACGTCTGCGCCTAGCCAAACTCGTCGTCGACAAGGGCTGGTCCTACGCCAGGGCCGCTGAGCGGTTCTCCGTCGGTGTCACGACCGCGCGGCGCTGGGCCCAGCGCTATCGCGAGCTCGGCAAGGCCGGGATGGTCGACCGATCCTCGCGTCCGCACCGCTGCCCGAACCGGCTGCCGCAGCGGACCGAGCGACGGATCGTGAAGCTGCGGGTGACGCGGCGCTGGGGACCAGCCCGGATCGCCTACCACCTCGGCCAGAACCCCTCCACCGTTCACCAGGTCCTTCGACGCAACGGCTGCCCGCGACTGAAGTGGACCGACCCGGCCACCGGCGCCCGGATCAAGACCTCCTCACGAGACAAGCACCGCTACGAACACCCAGCACCCGGCGACCTGATCCACGTCGACGTCAAGAAGCTCGGCAAGATCCCCGACGGCGGTGGGTGGAGGGTCTTCGGTCGGGACTCGGCACAGGCGCGAGCAACTCACGCGGCCCGCGACCGGGCAGGCCGAGCCGGTGCCGCGTCCTCGCGCGGCTACGTCTATCTGCACCACGCCGTCGACGACCATTCCCGGCTGGCCTACTCCGAGATCCTCAGTGACGAGCGTAAGGAGACCGCAGCAGCGTTCTGGAAGCGCGCCAAGAGGTTCTTCGCCGCCCACGGCATCACCGTCAAGGCCGTGCTCACCGACAACGGTTCCTGCTACCGCAGCCGGCTCTGGGCCAAAACGCTCGGCCGGCGGGTCAAGCACCGACGCACGCGGCCGTATCGACCACAGACCAACGGCAAGGTCGAACGGTTCAACCGGACACTGCTCGAAGAGTGGGCCTACGCCACGACCTACACCTCAGAAGCCGACCGAGCAGCCACATACCCCGCATGGCTGCATCACTACAATCACCACCGCGGCCACACCAGCCTCAAAGGCAAGTCACCAATCGACCGCGTACCCAACCTCCCCGGCCAGAACACCTAGCTCGACCGTGCGTCATGCGGCGAGGGCGTGGTCGAGCAGTACGTCGCGCAGGCTGAGCTCGACCCGGGACAGGGGTGGTGGGTCTTGTGCCCAGGTGTCGGGTGGTGGGCTGGTGTAGGTGTGGCCGGTGGGTGTGATGGTGGTGATGCTGCCGTCGGGCCCTGGTCTGGCCTGCCAGCCGATCGCTTCCTTCGCTTGATTGCAGCGTTCGCAGAGCCCTTGGAGGTTCTGGGCGCTGGTGCTGCCGCCGTCCGCGTGGCGTTGGACGTGGTCGATGTTGCGGATGGGGGCATCGCAGCCGACGGTCCGGCAGGCCCCTCCGTCGCGGGTGGTGATGAACTCCGCGAGTCCCTCGGGTGCCTTCCTCGAGCGGGATTCCATCGCGACCAGTTGGCCGGCGGGGTCGGTGAACAGGCGCCGGACGAACACCTCGGCGTCGGCCAGTGCCTCGCGGGCCCAGGCTGCGGGGACGGGGCCGTAGCCCTCCACCATGGCCGGCTGATCGCTGGTGCTCGCGAGCGAGTCGGCGGTCATCACGATCTTGACCTCGATCCGCGGCTTCGCCTCAGCAGTGCTGCGGCCGGTAATGCGGTCGACCAGCGTGTCGGCCATGACCTGACCCCGGGTGCGTTCGTCTCCGGCGGCACGGGCGGCGTTCGCGGCCTGGTCCAAGGCCGCGAACACAGCGACTCCGTCCTTGACCGCGAGCAGTGCACCGAGCCAGGTCATAGTGTCGGGTGCCGGCCGCAGGCTGACGCGGCGGTCCGTGGTCGCGTTGGCGGCTCGGGCGACTATGGATGCTTGGTCGAGGGTGATCGCAAGCTTCTTGGCAGCGTTCTCGAGCTGCCGTAGACCCATCGCCGCTGCCTTCGCCAGTTCACCGTCGGGTCTGGTGGCGCAGAGCTCGTGATCGATGACCCGGCGGTCCTCGCGTGAGAGGCAGGCGGTCTCGCGGGCCAGGATGGTGGCCTGCCACTGCGAGAACGACCCGTTCTTCATCAGGGCGAAGGTGTGGGGCATCTCGGTGAGGAGGATCTTCGCCAGCCCGAGCAGCTTCGCACCCCGATCGGGTGAGACTCGTCGCGCGAGCGCGATCTGGGAGGCCACTCCTTCGCCCAGCTTGCGGGCAGGAACTCCCGCTTGGAGCTGGCGTGCCCGAGCGGCTTCCTCGAGACGTACCGACGCTTCTGCTTGGACCGCCTCCGCGGTGCACTTGACCTCTTCGAGGCGTGCGATCCAGTCGACCAGCTCTCGCTCGGACGCACCGGGAGGTGGCCCGTCGAGGAGGCGGTCGATCGTCTCGTACATGTGCTTTATTATATGCGATCGATCACCATATAGCCACTCATTTCTGCTGGTCAAAGGCCAGTTACGGAGTCCGCGAACAAGTCGCGCGAGTGCTGCGCCACACTCTCGCCGCCGCCCCGATACAGGCGAAATCTTTCTCGATCGGGTGTCGAGTCAAGGATGGCCGAAGGCCACCGCGAAGCGGCGCCCGAAGGGCGTCCTTGACGCGGCGCGCGATCGAGAAACACTAGAGACCGGGTCGGCGGCGAACCCTGAAACGAAGAACAGTCGTCAAGCGAGGTTTCCTCAAGCGTGGTCTCGACAAGCTCGACCACCGGTGCAAGTAGACCCCACAGAGAACGAGATCCACGTATCGACCACACCCCCAACCGCCACGGTCTCAGACCACGACCGATCACACCCCGCGGTGACCCGCTCCCAGAACCGCGCAGCAGCACGATTCCGCTCCTGATAGGCGACCTTCCACTCCCCCGGCGCATCAGAGACGACAGCCCGAGCGAACTGGAGCCCGAGCCCACCACGGCGAGCACCGGCGACGACGAAGAAGCTGTTCAGGACGCGTACGGGCTGGTCGGCATCACGAACGAGCGCGAACCCGATCGGGTGGACTCCGGCGGTGAGGATCCAGGCGCGCCAGCCGGGTTCGGAGCGGAGGGCGGCGTCGAGGCGCTCGGTGCGGAAGGTGCCGTCGGCGAACGGGAGGGTCGAGCTGAACCCCGACATGTCGTGGCGGAACAGCAGCCAGAGATGGCGGAGGGCGAGATGATCCTCGGGCCGAGCGAGGCGAGCGGTGACAGGGTTCGGGATGTCGTCGAGGTCGGTGTGGAGAGTGGTCATACGCGAAAGCCTCGAAGCGCGGTGCGCTTCGAGGCCTGGGGACATTCTCTCATGGCTCGCGGCGAGGGGTCCCGGGAAAATCGACGGCGGCCGAATGACGCAGGTCACTAGAGTCGTCGGCGATGACCACAGAGACCGGTTCAGGTGAGGAGATCCTGGCGCTGATCCACCCGGACGCCGACCACAAGGACGCGGAAGCCACGCTCCTCGCGGCCGGATGGAGACGGTGCGGAGCAGGTGACTGGGCCATCGCACTGAGCTCGCCGGATGGACGCGCAGCGGCCCGGATCAGCCCGTTCGATCCGGCAGGCGCGTACAACACGGCCTTCTACCGCGAGGCGGCTCCGACCGGTCAGGTGCCGGCGCTATTCGGCCATCGCAAGCTCACCGGTGGTGGGGACCTGCAGATCCTCGAGCTCCTCGAACCCGTTGCGGAGGACGAGGCGACGACGTTCGTACGCACGATCCAGGAGCCCGGCGGCGAGCTCCTCGCGGTGGCGCTCCGGATCCACGAGCGGATGAGGCGGGAGCAGCCGTGGCCAGGACCCCTCGACTTCAACCCGACCAACGTGATGCGCAGGGGCGACGGCGGGCTCGTGATGCTGGACGTCTTCGCCCTCGACGGGCCGCGGCTGTACGGGACGGCGGCGACGGACCCTGACGTCGTGGCCGCCCGGATCCCGGCGATCGAGCGGCGGTTCATCGCCGAGATCCCGCTCGCCACGACGGGCGGGCGCGAGGACGAGCAGATGCGCGCGATCGGTGCAGCCCTCGACGGGGCCGACGCCCGCAGGCGCGCTCAGCAGCGACAGCGGACGGCGCCCCGGTCCGGGTGATCGCTCACCCGGACCGAGACGCCGTCGGCGGGGTCAGGCGATGTGGAAGTCGCTCACGTTGACGTCCACGGCCTCGACGTCGATGTCGAAGTAGTCCTCGACCGCCTCGATGACCCGGGTGCGGATGGTGACGGCGTTGGCCTTCACCGGCGTGCCGTACGCGATCACGTAGGAGACGGTGATGGTCGCGACGTCGTCGACGATGTCGACCACGGTGCCCTCGTCGTCGATCGCGTGCACACCCTCGACCTTGGCGACGATGTGGTGGACCAGGCGCTCGACGAGGCCCTCGCTCACCGTCGACCTGCCGCGCTCCTCGCGGGCGGCACGGGCGGCGCGCAGCACACCGGTCAGGGTCGAGTCGGCGGTCGGCTCCGGCTCGACGACCGGCTCAGGCGCGAACCCGGGGGCCGGGGCCTCGGTCACGACCTCCTCGGACGCGGCAGGCTCCTCGACAGGCTCGGTATCCTCGGCCACGGCGTCGGTGACCTCATCGGCGGGCGCCTCGTCGACGACCACCTCAGCGGCCTCGGCCTCGGTCTCCTCGGATGCCTCCTCGTCGATGTCGGTCGGCTGGACGGCCTCCTCGGTCACCTCGGCCTCCTCGACCACAGCGGCAGGCTCGTCAACAGCCTCCTCCGCGGCCTCGGCAGTCACGTCGGCATCCTCGACCTCGGCGGTCTCGTCGGCCTCGGGAGCCGGGACGACGTCCTCGGTCTCCACCGGCGCCTCCTCGGCAGCGACCTCGTCGACGGCGACCTCGTCGACGGCGACCTCGTCGACAGCGATCTCCTCGTCGCCCTCGACCGACTCGGTCACGTCGGTGACCTCCTCAGCCTCGTCCACCACCTCGTCGGCCGGCTCGGCGTCGACGTCCACCGACTCGGCCGGATCGGCCGACTCGAACGCCTCCTCTGCCTCGGCATCGGTCAGCTCGTCCTCCGCCTCACCGACGGTCTCCTCGGTCGCCTCGGCATCCGGCTCGACCGATCCGGTCTCGTCGGCCGACTCGACGGACTCCACGACCTCGACCTCGGACGCCTCACCCTCGTCCGCGGTCACCACGACGTCCTCGACCTCGGTCGGCTCCTCGACAGCGACCTCCTCGGCGAGCGCCTCACCCTCCGGCTCGGCGACGGTCTCCTCGGCATCGTCGGCCTCGATCGCGTCAGCGGGCTCGAACGTGTCCTCGGCGTCGACCTCGACCTCGGCCGCCTCGACGACGTCCTCGGTCGCACCCTCGACGACAGCGTCCTCGGCGTCGACCTCGTCCGCGGTCTCCGTCACCTCGGCGTCGGCAACGTCGGTGTCGGCAACGTCGGCGTCGGCAACGTCCGCAACGGGATCGGTCTCGACCGGCGCCTCGTCGACAGCGGCGTCCTCCACAGCGGTCTCCTCGGCCTCCTCGACCTCCTCGACGGTCTCGGCGACACGGGCTTCGGCGTCGACGCCCTCGAGCGGCGCCTCGTACGTGCCCTCGGTCTCGACCACCTCGGCCGAAACCTCGTCAACAGGAGCCTCGACGGGCTCGGTCTCGGCGACCTCACCCACGATGTCGCTGCCGACCTCGACCTCCTCCACCACGAGCTCGGCCACCTCGGCGGCCGGGGTCTCCTCGGTGTCGGTGACAACGTGCTCGGGGTCGGAGAGCGGGTCGACCGAGGGGGCCTCGACGAGGGGCTCGATGACGGTCTCGGCAATCGGCTCGGCAACCGGCTCGACGGCCGGCTCGAGGGACGGCTCGGCAACCGGCGGCGCAGGGGGCTCGGTGACGTACGCGCTGGCCTCGGGGGCGGCCAGGTTCTCGCCGTAGGCGGGAGCGGAGACGGCGGTCGACTCCCCCTCCCCGGCCTTTGGCTGCTCGTTCTTGTGACGGTTGAAGATGCCGCTGATGAAGTCGGACATGGCGTCGCATTCCTTCGAGTGGAGGGAGGGTTGTGGTCGAGCGCTCACAGCTGGGCGTGATGCTAGGGCTGGCACGCGGTGAGTCGGGTCACGTGTCTTCGATTCCCCTGTCTTGTACCCCAACGGTGACCGGGATGAGGACCCTCTGTGTCAAACCTTCCGGGGAGATTCGCCCACCGTTCAGCCAACGTCGGAGACCCGCCGGAGCACGCGCTGTAGAACGACGGAAGAGCACGTACGTCACGACAAATCGCCGAGGGAGAGACGATGAATCCACTGCTGCTCCCACTGGTCGCCGCACAGGCCGCATACGTCCACCGGACCATCGGCAAGGAGCCCCGTCCGGAGGGCCCGACGAAGGGTTTCGTGCCCGGCCCGGAGGCCGAGGACGGAGCCGGCCGGCTGCGTCTGCTGGTGATCGGCGACTCGTCCGCGTCGGGCCGCGGCGCGCCCACGCACGACCTCGCCTTCGCCGGGTCGATGGCGCGTGCGATCGCGAAGCGGACCGAGCGTCCGGTCGAGTGGCGGGCGCTGGGAAAGTACGGCGCGACGAGCGAGCGGATCCGGCACGGCATCCTGACGAAGGTGACCGGCGAGTGGGACCTCGCGGTGCTCCTGGTGGGCGTCAACGACATCCTCGCGCGCCGCTCGGTCGAGGCCTGGACGCGAGACCTGACGGCGATCGTCGAGACCCTCCAGGAGCACGCCGCCCACACCGTGCTCCCCGGGATCCCGGAGTTCGGCGCGTTCCCATCGCTCCCCCGCACCCTGCGGCGCTACCTCGCCGAGCGCGGGAAGGCGCTCGACGTGGCGGCGCGGCTGGTCTGCGCCGGGCGTACGTCGGTGCAGTGGGTCAGCTCGGCCGACCTGGGTCCCGCCGAGCCGTCCTTCTTCGCGGCCGACGGGTTCCACGCCTCACCGGCGGGCTATGAGCGGTGGGCGCAGGCGATCTGGGACCACGTCGATCTCTAGATCACGGGACCACGAGCTGGGCCAGCGGCACATGGTGCTGCCCCGCGTGGACGTCTCGGTCGCGCAGCGATCCCTGCGAGACCGGACGCGGGTAGGAGATCTTGACGACGTTGAGCGACGGGATCCGGAAGATCTGGACCGATCCCGGGTCGACCCGGTAGAGATCGGCGACGACACCCTCGTGGAGGAAGGTCTCGTCGGCCGCGATCCGGTAGCCGTCGGCGTCACGCATGAACAGCTCCATCGTGATCCAGAACGGCCCGGCGTTCTTGGAACGGACCTCGATCGCGAGGTCCCCCAGGGTGGTCTCAGGCATCGTTCTTCTCTCCGATCTGGGTGCTGAACTCGGTGCGGAACATCGCGGTCGGGGTGATGCTGTCGACGGCGTGGTTGAGCACGAACTCGTACGCAGCACCCCGCTCGACCTCGGCGGGCGATCCCGGGAACGCCAGGCTGGGCAGGTAGTCCATGTCCTGGGCCGGCAGGTGCAGCATCAACGGGTTGGCGACCTTGGCGACCGCGGTGGCCAGCGCCTGGTCGGCGGCGCGGACGAGCAGCATCACGCCGACCTCGCGCGGCGGCTCGGTGGACGGGTCGAGATCACCGAGGACGGCGTCGTAGCCGTAGAGACGCAGGTCGTAGTCGTAGTCGTCCCTGGTCAGGCCGAGGGTCTGCTCGACGCGCTCGGTGAAGACAAGATGCATCAACGAGGCCCAGCCCTCGATGTCCTTCAGGATCAGCGGGTCGCGGATCGCCGTGAAGGACATCGTCTCGTAGCCGGTGATCCGGGCGCCCTCGAGCTTGTTCGTGTGCTGCTCGGCGTGGTGGAACCGCGAGCCCTCGACCCGCACCCGGCGGTCGTCGAGCGCGGCGTAGACGGCGTCACGCACGTCCAGCGTGCCGTCCGGCTCTCTCATCAGATACGGGTTCGCCGTCTCGTACAGCATGTGGGCGGCCACCGAGATCGGCGTGCAGGCGGCGCTCTCGTCGAGCGGCTCGATGGTGAACCCGGTGCGGTCGACGGTCGCGAAGACCCCGCCCGCGCGCGGGTTGGTCGTGCACTGACCGCCGCACTCGACGATCTTGGCCGCGTGCCAGCTCGGTCCGGCGGGCATCCCCTTCAGCAGCGCGTACGCAGCCGCGTTGGCCGTGTCGGTCGCCCGCCCGGCCAGGACCACCTGAGCACCGGCGGCGAGGGCTTCGGCGATCGGCTCGTGGCCCATCATCGCGACGATGTGGGTGCAGTCCTCGAGGGTCGCGACGTCGAGGTCGCCCAGCGGTGGGAGCGGGTGGATCCGGCCGGCCTCGAGCGGCTCCTTCAGGTCGGCCGCGCGCTGCTCGCTGTAGATCCGGGCGACCTTCATCGACAGGCCCTCCTCGGCGAGCAGGTCGGCGACGATCCCTGCGACCCAGTCGACGCCGTCGTCGGTGCCGCTGGTGCCGCAGGAGCCGACGACGAGCGGGATGCCGGCCCCGGCGGCGGCACGGAGCAGGATCCGCAGGTCGCGGGCGACCGCCGCGGCGGTGGTCTTCGGCTTCGAGGCGCCCAGGTAGTAGGGACCGGAGTCGGTGGAGCCGCCGTCGACGGCGATCACGTCGGCGCCCAGGTCGATCCCGCGCGCGATCGTCTCCTCCGGGAACCCGGCACCGAGCATCCCGCTGGGCACCAGGATGCTGACGGAGTCAGCGTTGTCGCTGGTCATCTGTTGTCTCTCTTCTCGATCAGGTGGGCGTTGACAGCGTGTTGCGGGCGGCCGGCCAGCGCGTCGAGGAGCTCGCGGGCTCCCTCGATGCCGGCGGCCCGGCGGGCCTCGGCGGTCTGCCCGGCCAGGTGGGAGTGGACGACGATCCCGGGCACTCCGCGCAGCGGGCTACCGGCCGGGAGCGGCTCCTCGGCGACCACGTCGAGCGCGGCGCCGGCGATCCGGCCCTCCCGTACGGCGGCAGCGAGCGCGTCCTCGTCGACGATCGCGCCGCGGGCGGTGTTCACGAGCACCGCGCCGGGCTTCATCAGTGCGAACGCGGCGGCGTCGAGCAGCCCGCGGGTCCGTGGGGTGAGTGCGGTGTGGACCGACACGAAGTCGGCCTCGGCCAGCAGCGCGGGCAGCTCCACGAACGCGACATCCCCGTCGGAGCGCTCGGCGTCGGGCACCCCGGTCGTGCACAGCACGCGCATCCCGAACGCCCTGGCCAGCGGGACCACCGCACGGGCGGCCGCGCCGTAGCCGATCAGCCCCAGCGTCGAGCCGCGCAGCTCGCGGCCGTCCCCGCGCGGCCAGCCGCCGGCGGCAACGCCGGCCGCGCTCTCGACCAGCCTGCGGGCGGAGGCGAGAAGCAGGCCCATCGTGTACTCCGCGACCGCGTTGGCATTGATCCCGGGCAGGTTGCTGACCGTGATCCCGGCACGCGCGGCCGCCTCGACATCGATCGCGTCGTAGCCGACCCCGGTGCGTACGACCGCTCTCAGACGGTCGGCGGAGGCGAGCACCTCGGCGGTGAGGGGGTCGTGGCCGACCAGGGCGCCGTCGACCTCGGCCAGCTCCGCGACGAGGTCGCCGGACGGGTAGCGGGTCTCGTGGCCGTGGGAGCGGAGGAGCTCGTCGACCTCGTCGCCGGGCCGCAGGTAGTCGGTCGTGATCAGGATCCGGGCCACGGGCTCACACCACCTTCCCGGCGTCGCTGCGCCGCTGGAGGCGGTCGATCCGCACCACGATCACGACCGCGACCGCGGCGACGACGGCGATGTCGAGCAGCATCGTCGGCCAGCCCAGGACGTCCACGGCCCCGCCGATCAGCGCCGGCCCGAGGAAGGCACCGGCCTGCCAGCCCACCGCATAGAGCGCCGCGTACGTCCCGAAGACCCGTGCCGAGGGTGCCAGGTTCCACAGCACGACGACGGCGTTGACCAGGAACGCCGAGGCACCGGCGGCGCCGATGCAGAAGGCCACGACCGTGCCGGTCGGGGTCTGCACGAGGGTGCCGAGGAGCATGCCGGCGGCGAAGACCGCCATGCCGGCGATCATGGTGCGCAGCCGTCCGAAGCGCTCGGCGAGCAGCGCGGTCGGGTAGGCCGCGAGCAGGAACGCGATCCCGCTCGGCAGCGTGATCCCGCCGGCCTCGCCGCGGGAGAGCCCGAGGGTCTCCATGCCGTAGGGCGTGACCAGCGCCCGCGATCCTGCCCAGGCGCTGCCGAAGATCAGGATCGCGACGATCAGCAGCAGCCGGCTGCGGTCGGGGTCGCGCACGATCTCCCGGATGGTGTCGCGGATGCGCGCCTGCCCGACCGCCGTCGACTCCTCCGCGGCATCCTCGGCGGCGTCCTCCGCCACCGCCGCGCGGTAGCCGGGGGAGGAGCTGTCGCGGATCGAGAGGCACAGCACGGTGACCGAGACGAGGGTGATCAGGGCGATGACGGCGAAGGCGAGCGCGGGGTGGTCGTCGACCAGGAGGATGCTGACCACGGCGGCGACGATCACGGTGAGGCTGGAGGCGATCTTGACCGCGGCGTTGGCGCGGCTGCGTCGTTCCGGTGCGATGAAGTCAGGCACCAGGGCCTCTCCGATGGGCTTGAACGAGTTCGAGACCAGCGCGAACGCGACGATGACCACGATCAGCAGCGGCAGCGCGTCCGCGGTGTGCGGCAGGATCACGAACAGCAGCGCCGCGAGCGGCATCCCGACGGCGAGGTAGGGCATCCGCCGGCCCCAGCGTGTGCGCGTCCGGTCGGACCGGTTGGCCATCCACGGCTGGATGAAGATGCCGAGCAGGTTGTCCATGCCCATGATGAAGCCGACCAGGGCGGCGCTGGCCAGGTGCTCGCGCAGCAGCGGCGGCACCTGGCTGTCGTAGAAGTTCCACATCGACTCCTGGGCGAAGACCGCCAGCGCGACGAGGAGGGTGATCCGGCGAGGCCCGAGCTGCCGGGGTGGTGCGGTGGGGATGGTGGTGCTCACGAGACGGACCTCCGTGATCTCTGCATGACTCTCCCATGGCTTCTGTGACATGTGGCGGCGCTCACAGTAGTTTTGCTACAGCAAAATAGTCAAGAGGTGGCACTGTTGGAAAAGTGGCCTAGTATCGTGGCCATGTCGATCTCCTCCCCCGAGACCACGCCGGAGGCCACCACCGTGGCCGAGCGCGTCTACCAGGCCCTACGCAGCCAGATCGGCTCCGGCGAGCTCGAACCCGGGGCCAAGGTGACCGAGCGCGGCATGGCCGAGAGACTGGGTGTCAGCCCGACCCCGGTCCGGGAGGCGATCCGGCGGCTCGAGCTCGACGGTCTCGTGGAGCGGGTGGGGCCGCGTACGACCCTGGTGGCCCGGATCGAGGAGGACGCCAGCCACGACCTGGCCGAGGTGGAGGTCGCGCTGCGCGGTCTGGCCGCCCGGTTCGCCGCCAGGCACGCCACCGACGACGAGCTCGACGAGCTCGACCGGCTGCTCGACGAGGCCGACGACCTGGTGATCCTCATCCGGGCGCGCCACCGCGACGGCAAGCCGGTCGAGAAGCACGCCGACCGCTTCCTCGACGTGCTCGGCCGGTTCAACGAGCAGGTCAACGCCGCGGCCCACAACCCGGTTCTCGTACGCCTCCTGGAGCAGTCCCGCTCGCTGAGCCGGTCGCGCCAGCGGGAGATCTCCCGGGCGCACCTGCTCGCCGGCGACGAGTTCGGCGCGGACCGCTACGCCGAGCACCGCGCCCTCGTGCTCGCCCTCCGTGCCCGCGACGCGGTCGAGGCCGAGCGCATCGTCACCGAGCACGCCGCCCGCGGGCTCCTCGACCTGCGGCGCGAGCAGTAGATGGCGGGAGTCTTCACCGGCTTCGCCACGATCACCGTCCTCATCGCGCTCGGCGCGCTGCTCGCCCAGCTCAAGATCCTCGACCAGCAGGGCCAGCGCACGCTCTCGACGCTCGCGTTCTACGTCGCCAGCCCGGCCCTGCTGATCACGGTGATGGACGACAGCGACCTCGGCTTCGTCTTCTCCGGCAACCTGGTCGCGGTCGCCGGCGCCGTACTGGTCTCGGCGACTCTCGTCGTCACCGTCGCGCGCCTGCGCCGCCGCGACCTCGGCACCACGGTGGTCGCGACGCTGTGCGGCTGCTACGCCAACGCCGGCAACCTCGGCCTCCCGATCGCGTCGTACGTCCTGGGCGACCCGGTCCTGGTCGCGCCGACGCTCCTGCTGCAGATGCTCGTGCTCCAGCCGCTGGCGCTGGTGATCCTCGACGCCGACGCGAGCGCCACGAGGCTCTCCTTCTGGGCGGTCCTGCGCCGCCCGCTGACCAACCCGATCACCGTCGCCTCGCTCATCGGGGTGGCGCTCTCCGTCACCGACCTCGACCTGCCGACACCGGTCTCCGACCCGCTGGACCTGGTCGCGGGCATGGCGGTCCCCTCGATGCTGATCGCCTACGGGGTCGCGCTCCGGCTCGGCCCGCTCCCTGGACGCGGTGTGCCGCCGCTCGACCTGGCCGCCGTGGTCGCGACCAAGCAGGTGGTCCAGCCGGTGGCGGCGTACGTCATCGGGCGGTTCCTGCTCGGGCTCGACGCCGAGGCGCTGCTGGCGGTGACCGTGCTCTCCGCGCTGCCGACCGCCCAGAACGTCTTCGTCGTCGCGCAGCGCTACAACCGGGCCGTGCTGCTGGCCCGCGACGTCATCTTCGTCAGCACCTTGGCCACCGTGCCGGCGATCCTGCTGGTCGTCCTGCTGCTCACCTGACCCCCGACCGCCGAGCACGACGAAAGTCCCTTGCGGCCGCATTCCTTCGGGCGTACCCTCGCGATATATCGAGACACTACGCCGACAGTCGATGCAGCTTCACAAGGGAGATGACATGAGCAACCTCGACAACCTGCGGGTGAGCGAGGCCGACCGGGAGGAGGCGTCGGCGAGGCTCGCCGAGCACTACTCGACCGGCCGGCTCTCCGACGACGACTACTACGAGCGCCTCGACGCGGTCTGGTCCGCGCGCGTCCGCGCCGACCTGGAGATGCTCTTCACCGACCTGCCGAGGAGTGCGCCGCAGCCGCCACAGGTCGCGCGCCGCCCGCACCGAGGCGGGCCGCGGCCCTTCCCGCTGATCGCCTGCTTCCTGCTCGTGGCGATCGGGTTGATGGTGATGGGCGTGCCGTGGTGGGTCTTCGCCGCGATCGCGCTCGGGGCACTCGCCTTCCGCAAGAGCCGCCACCGGCACCACCACGCGATGCATCACGGCTGTCTGCCCACCCACGGCCGAGCCGGATCACGGCCGTAGCCGGATCATTTCACCGCAGGCGCCAGGATCCAGACCGCGGAGTCGGTGGGCAGGTCGCCGACCACCGGGTCGCCGCTGTACATCACGATCTCGCCCTCGGGCAGCGGCGTCGGCTCCATCCCGCAGTTGAGGACGACGATCAGCTGGCTCCTGGTGTCCTCGGAACCACCGACACCGCCTCGCCGGAACGAGACGACACCCTCGGGCGCGTCGAGGATCTCCACGTCCTCGTCGGCTCCGAGCGCGTAGGTACGCCGCGCCGACAGCGCCGCCCGGTAGAACTCCAGCGTCGAGTCCCGGACACCGTTCTGCGCGGCCACGGTGAGGTCGACCCACTCGGCGGGCTGCGGAAGCCACGGCTGCGTCGGCAGGTCCTCCTCGGCCACACGGCTGAACCCGAAGGGCGGCTCGAAGCCGCTCCACGGCAGCGGCACCCGACAGCCGTCACGACCACCCTCGCCGGTCTCCGACCACGGGTCCTCCTGATACTCGGGCGGTAGGTAGACCTGGGGCAGGCCCAGTTCCTCCCCCTGGTACAGGTACGCCGACCCCGGCAGCGCCAGCATCGTGAGCGTCGCCGCGCGCGCCCGGTGCAGCGCCTGCAGACCGTCGCCGTAGCGCGAGCGGTGGCGGACGACATCGTGGTTGGAGAGGACCCAGGTCGGCGCCGCCCGCGAGGGGCCGAGCGCCTTCAGCGTCGACTCGATGACCTCGCTGAACGCCTCGGCGGACCAGGGCGCCTGCAGCCAGGAGAAGTTGAACGCCTGGTTGAACTCATCGGCACGTACGTAGCGCCGCAGCTCGGCCGGCCCAGGGGTCCAGGCCTCGGCGACCATCATCCGGTCACCGTCGAAGGAGTCGATCAGCTTGCGCCAGGCGCGGTAGATCTCGTGGACACCCGGGTTGTCCCACATCGGCGCGTCGGTGATGCCCCGCTGGTACATGACCGCGGCGTCCGAGGTGAGCGCGAGGCCGTCGGGAACGACCTGGTCGCGCAGCTCCTTGAAGAGCCCGTGGGCGATGTCGACCCGGAACCCGTCGACGCCGCGGTCGAGCCAGAAGGTGAGGATCCTGGTGAACTCCTCGACCACCTCGGGGTTGTGCCAGTTGAGGTCGGGCTGGTCGTCGTCGAAGAGGTGGAGATACCACTGCCCGTCCTCGACCCGGGTCCACGCCGGACCGCCGAAGACCGAGCGCCAGTTGGTCGGTGGCTCCTCCCCCGCCTCGCCGCGGCCGTCGCGGAAGATGTAGCGGTCACGGGCGCTCGACCCGGTGGCCTCGGCAGTGCCCGTCCCTTCGGACCTCGCCTCGGCGAGCGCCTCGATGAACCAGGGATGGGCCGAGGAGGTGTGGTTGGGCACCAGGTCGACGATCACCTTCAGGGCGAGCTCGTGCGCCCGTGCGATCAGATGGTCGGCATCCTCGAGCGTGCCGAAGATCGGGTCCACGTCGCAGTAGTCGGCGACGTCGTAGCCGTGGTCGTTCTGCGGCGAGGTGTAGAACGGGCAGATCCAGATCGCGTCGACACCCAGCGCGGCGAGATAGTCGAGATGATCGGTGATGCCCTGCAGATCTCCGAGGCCGTCGCCGTTCGAGTCCGCGAAAGATCGCGGGTAGATCTGATACGCCACTGCTTCGCGCCACCATGGCTGGTCCACGCATGCCCCTATCTCGTCGGTAGATCGCCGGTACCCCGATCTTGTCGATGCGATGCTCGGGGTTGTCAAACCTGGCCACGTATACGACACCGGATTCGCGGTGGATCCCGCGCCGGAAACGCCGAAAACTCGGGGATATCCGAAGTCGGCTTGTGGCATGTAGGCTTACCGGCGTTGAAGGAGGCGTCCCCACGCGCTTCGCGGTTGCTCTCGGTGACCGTTCGTGCAGCACTTGGTCTTCCGCAGAAGCAGAAATCAGTACTCGTGGATTCAACGCCCAAAGGGCGGCACGGAGTCGCCCTGTGTACACAAGGATTAGATTCATGACTCAGGGAACCGTGAAGTGGTTCAACGGCGACAAGGGCTTCGGCTTCATCGCCCAGGACAACGGGGGCGACGACGTCTTCGTGCACTTCTCCGCGATCCAGACCCAGGGCTACAAGACCCTGGACGAGAACCAGCGCGTCGAGTTCGACGTCACCCAGGGCCCGAAGGGCCCGCAGGCCGAGAACGTCCGCCCGGTCTGACTTCGGCTTTCTGCAAGGCAGCCCCGCTCCTGCTTCGGCAGGGCGGGGCTGTCCCCCTTTTCGGACCAGCCGGTCAGGAGGTCTCGGGAAGCTTGGTGACGTCGACCCAGCCCCGGGCCTCGCTGATCGTCTCGAGGTCACCGAGCGTGAGCGCGATGGTCGTGTTGGCGCTGCCCGCTGCCGGGTAGACCATGTCGAAGCGCTTGAGCGAGGCGTCGAGCCAGACCTCGGCCGAGGCGGGGTTGCCGAACGGGCAGACACCGCCGATCGCATGCCCCGTCATCGGCTCCACGTCCTCCGCCGCGAGCATCCGCGCCTTGGTGCCGAAATGGGCCTTGAACTTCGCGTTGGCGATCTTGGCGTCGCCGGCCGCGACGACGAGGATCGCGGCGGTGCGGTCCTCGGTGTAGAGGCTGATCGTCTTCGCGATCTCCGCCGGGGACACCCCGAGGGCCACCGCGGCGAGCTCGACGGTCGCCTTCGACTCCTGCGACTCGATGATGTCCCCACCACGTCCGAAGCGGTCCAGGTGGGCGCGGGCGAGCTCGATCGACATGCCCGCAGCCTAGTGCCGCGTCCCGCCACCGAAGGAGTCGGCGACGGCTCGACCGGCGAAGATGCGGTACTCCATCGGCGGCGGCGACCCGAACGGGGACTCCGGCGCGGCGCCGCACACGATCACCAGGTTGCCGGGCCGGCGACCTTTCAAGGTCGCCGGCTCGACGCCGACGACCACGTCCCCGAGGTCCCTGGCCACCGCCACGAAGTCCCGCACCCGGGCGAACGGCGGGCGATCGACGAGGTTGGCGACGAAGACTCCGGACGGCGCGAGCACGCGGCGTACGTCCTCGACGAAGGCGGCGGAGGTGAGCTCGGGCGGGGTGTGGCCGCCGTCGAAAGCGTCGAGGATCACCAGGTCGGCGAAGCCGTCCCGTACGCCGCCGATGCCCGCCCTCCCGTCGACGGGACGCACCTTGATCCCGCTGCGCGGTGGGAGCGGCGCCTCGCTGCGTACGCGCTCGATGACCTCGACCGACGGCTCGAGAACGATCTGCGCGGAGCGCGGCCGGGTGGCGTGGACGTAGCGCGGAAGCGTCATCGCGGCACCGCCGACGTGAAGGACCCGCACTGGCCCTGGGGGCATTCGGTCGATAACATCGCCGACACGCCTCATGTAGTCGAAGACGAGGCGGGTCGGGTCTCCCAGGTCGACGGCCGACTGCTGCATGTCGTCGAGCTCGAGCACATATACATCACCGGGCATAGCGGAGACACCCTACCCCTGCATGGAAATGGAGGACTTGTTCCTCTATTGTGACCTGCGCTACAGCGGAACCATGACCCGTTACGGAGCATCCCGGATACCCCTAGGGGCATCCATGTGGTTCCATATCTACCCCGCCGATCCCCCACACCCCGTCCGGCGAGGAACGAGAGGAAGTCGAAACGCGTGACAACCATTGAAGAAGTCACCATCGGGGCGTTCAGCCAGCCCTTGGTCGGGATGTCCTTCATCATCTCCGTCCTCGGATCATGGGTCGGACTGACCTGTGCGAGCCGTGCCCTCCGGCCGGGCGCAGGCTCCACCTCCTGGCTCTGGCTCTTCGGCGCAGCGACCTCGATCGGCGGCGGCGCGATCTGGTCCATGCACTTCATCGGAATGCTCGCCTTCGACAGCCACGTGGCGTACGCCCTCGACATCGGCACCACCCTCATCTCGCTCGCCGTCGCCATCGTCGCTGCGATGGTCGGGATGCTCATCGCCACCGCGATGCGTGGCAAGACGGGATACGTCGTCGGTGGGCTGGTCACCGGCGCCGGCGTCGGCGCGATGCACTACACCGGCATGTACGCCATGGACATGAGCGCCAAGATGGTCTGGAAGCCGGCGATCGTCGTCATCTCCATCATCATCGCGCTGGCCGCCTCGGCGCTGGCGCTCTTCTTCGCCTTCAACGTGACCTCACGCCTGATGCGGGTGGCCGCGGCCTTCATCATGGGCATCGGCGTGTGCGTGATGCACTACACCGGCATGCTCGCCCTCGAGATCCACAGCTCGCCCGACGACAAGCTCGGCCACGTCAGCGGCGCCGACCCGGTCTACCTGGCGATGCCGATCTTCGCGATCTCGGCGGGCATGCTGATCGTGATCGGCTTCGGCACCATGTTCGCCGGCATCAACGACGATCTCGACGACCCCTGGACCCCCGACCAGCGGAGGATGTCCGACTCCGGTGCCCACGCGATGCCGCAGCTCCCGGGCATGGGGCGGTCGCCCTTCGCCGGCCAGCCCGGTCAGCCCGGCCAGCTCGGTCAACTCGGCCAGCTCGGTCAACTCGGCCAGCTCGGTCACTCCGGTCAGCACGGTCAGCTCAGCCAGTCCGGTCAGCACGGGCAGTTCGGCCAGCAGCCCGACCCGCACCAGCCGCTGCAGCCGCTCCCCACCCGGCAGCCGGCCGCCTCCGGCAGCCCGCAGGCGAACCAGCCCGCCGGCGAGGGCATCGGCGGCATGTTCGCCCAGCGCCCGACCCAGCTGCGCCCCCAGAACGGACGCTGGACGCCCCGGCCCTACGCTCAGCAGCCCTCCAACGGCAGCCCCGCCAACGGCGCGTCCGAGCGGCAGCCCGACTTCTTCAGGCCCCAGTCCAGGCAGCCCGCCGAGGAGGCGGCCAACGAGCCTCCGGCCCAGCAGCCCCGCCCCCAGCGCCCGCCGGGCTGGCTGCCGCCGCGCAACAACAACCTGTAGCGAGCTCGCGGGGGTAGGGGCGATCCGCCCCTACCCCCGCGGTCCGTTCACTCCCAGAAGACGCGCTCGACCACGCCGTGGGCGAGCCGGGTCATCCGCAGGTAGTCGTTGACCAGCTCGTCGGTGGCACCGGCCGGATAGCCGAGGATGGCGGCGACGGCGTGCTGCTCGACCGGTCCTGCTGGCAGCGAGTCCGCCGGGCGGCCGCGGGCGAGCGTGACCGCGTTGCGCACCCGGCTCACCATCCGCCACGCCTCGATCAGGGTCTGGGCGTCGTCGGCATCGATCAGCGAGGCATCGCGGGCAGCCTGCAGCGCCTCGACGGTGCGGGGAGTGCGCAGCCCGGGGACGGCGTACGCATGCCGCATCTGCAGCAGCTGAGCCGTCCACTCGATGTCGGCGAGCCCGCCGCGGCCGAGCTTCAGGTGGGTGTTGGGGTCGGCGCCGCGCGGCAGCCGCTCGTGGTCGACGCGGCCCTTGATCCGGCGCACCTCGATGATCTCGTCCTCGGTCAGCCCGCCCTCGGGATAGCGCAGCGGGTCGATCATCTCGGTGAACGCCTCGCGCACCTGCGGGTCGCCGACGACCGCGTCGGCGCGCAGCAGCGCCTGCGACTCCCAGATGCCCGACCACTTCGCGTAGTAGGAGGCGTACGCAGGCAGTGTCCGCACCAGCGCGCCCTGCCGCCCCTCGGGGCGCAGGTCGGCGTCGAGCTCCAGTGGCGGGTCGGCACCGGGAAGGGCGAGCAGTCGGCGCAGGTCGGCGATGACCTTGAGCGCAAACTGGGTCGCCTCGCCCTGGTCGGCCCCCTCGACGGGCTGGTGGACGAAGAGCACGTCGGCGTCGGAGGCGTAGGAGAGCTCGAAGCCGCCGTAGCGGCCCATCGCGATGATGGCGATCCTGGTCGGCGGCTCCTCGATCTCGCGGCGGGCGACCTCCTCCGCCACGACCGTGCGCAGCGAGGCCTCCAAGGTGGCGTCCGTGAGCCGCGACAGCGCGGCGCCGATGGTGTCGATCCCGGCCTCGCCGAGGAGCTCGGCCGCCGAGATCCGGAACAGCTCGCGCCGGCGGATCGCCCGGATGTGGCGTACGGCCTCCTCGGCGGAGGTGGTGGTGCGGCGGCGTGCGGCGCGGGCGACCATCTCGTCGGTCAGCGCCTCGGCCGAGAGCGGGGCCAGATCGTGGCCGAGCAGGCGCAGCGCCTCGGGCTCCCGTTCGAGCAGCGCGGTGGTGTAGCGCGAGGTGGACAGGATCGTGGCGAAGTGCTGGGCGACCAGGCCCTCGTCGCGCAGCGAGCGGAGATACCAGGGCGTGGCACCGAGCGCGTCGGAGATCCGGCGGAACCCGAAGAGACCGGCGTCGGGGTCGGAGCCCTCGGAGAGCCACTGGAGCATCACCGGCAGCAGCGCGCGCTGCAGCGCCGCGCGCCGGGAGACGCCCGTGGTGAGCGCCTCCAGGTGCCGCAGCGCGGCCTTCGGGTCGGCGTAGCCCAGCGCGGTCAGCCGCTCCTCGGCGGCCTTCGCCGACAGGTGCGCCTGTCCGGACGGGATCCGGGCGACCGCGTCGAGGAGCGGGCGGTAGAAGAGCTTCTCGTGGAGCCGGCGCACCTCGATCCGCTGGTGTCCCCACTCCTTCTCCAGGCGCACGACCGGGTCGCGCAGGTAGCCGAGCGAGCGCGCCAGCCAGCGCAGGGACTCCTCGTCGTCGGGCACGACGTGGGTGCGCCGGAGCCGGTAGAGCTGGAGCCGGTGCTCCATCCGCCGCAGGAACGCGTAGGCCTCGTGCATCGCCTCGCCGTCCTCGCGACCGACGTAGCCGGCCCTGGTCAGCGCCGCCAGCGCGGAGAGCGTGGTGGGCTGGCGGATGCCGGTGTCGGCACGACCGTGGACGAGCTGCAGCAGCTGCACGGCGAACTCGACGTCGCGCAGCCCACCGGCGCCGAGCTTGAGCTCGCGATCGGCCTCCCTCGACGGGATGTGGGCGATGACCCGGCGCCGCATCGCCTGGGTGTCGGACACGAACCCGTCGCGCTCGGCCGCCTTCCACACGAACGGGTTGACGGCGTCGACGTAGGCCCGGCCGAGCTCGAGGTCGCCGGCGGCCGGACGGGCCTTGAGCAGCGCCTGGAACTCCCAGGTGCTGGCCCAGCGCTCGTAGTAGCCGACATGGCCGGGGATCGTGCGCGAGAGGGCGCCCGCCTTGCCCTCGGGACGCAGCGCCGCGTCGACCGGCCAGATGGTTCCCTCGCCGGTGTGGGCGGAGCAGACCTGGATCAGGTTGCTGGCCAGCTGGGTGGCGACGCGCAGCGAGACTTCGTCGCCGACGCCGTCGGCGGCCTCGTGGACGAAGATCACGTCGACGTCGGAGACGTAGTTGAGCTCGTGCCCGCCGCACTTACCCATCGCGATGACCGCCAGCCGGACCTTGTCGGCATCGCTCCCCACCCGCGCACGGGCAACCGCCAGCGCAGCCTCGAGCGTCGCGCAGGCCAGGTCGGAGAGCTCGGCGGCGACATCGTCGACCGGGAGCTGGTGGGCCAGGTCGCGGGCGGCGAGCCGGAGCAGCCAGCGGCGGTACTCGACCCGGAGCGCGTCGAGCGCCTCCGCGTCCGCGACCGTGGCCACCGGGGACTCCTCACCCGGCTCCGCACCGACGGCCTCGAGCAGCGATGCCCGGAAGACGTACGCCGCGGGCCTGGTCGTGCCGAGCGTCGGGTCGGCCAGCTCCCGCCACTGAGCGGGATGACGGGCGAGGTGGTCGGCCAGCGCGGGCGAGGCGCCGAGCACGCAGACCAGCCGCATCGCGGTGCCCTCGTCCCCGGCGAGCTCCTCGACGAAACCGTCGCCCTGGGACTCGGCGAGGGTGACCAGACCGGCCAGCGCGGCGTCGGGGTCGGCGGCCTGCCCGAGGATCGCCAGCAGCTCCTGGGTGCCGGGGCCGAGAGCTGCCAGGTCTCCCAGGGCGGTGTCCGGATCGTTGAACCCGAGCCGGAGCAGCTCGCCCTTGCCTGGCAACGTCATGGCCCCGATTCTGTCACCCGGGTCGGCGTCAGGCGCTCCAGGGCCTAGGGGTCGGGATGACACCGCCGCGGGTGCCTCCAGGAGCGACCGCGGCAGCGCGCTCGCGGACCAGGCGGGCGAACCCGAAGGCCAGCGGCTGCCAGGTCTTGATCAGCTCGTTCTCGGCGAAGGTGGCGGTCGCGACCACATCGTCGACGCTGCGCCCGATCTGCTCGAGCTCCTTGACGGACTCGTTCGCCCAGACGGCGACCGCGGCGGCGTCGACCTCGGGGTGGAACTGCACGCCCCACACGGTCGGGGCGAACCGCGCCGCCTGCACTTGGCCGTCGATCGAGCTGGCCAGCTTGACGGAGCCCTCGGGCAGCTCACCGACGACGTCGCGGTGCCAGTGCAGGGCGCGGTCGTCGCCCGCCAGCAGGCGCATCAGGGGGTCGAAGAGCACCTCGGGCTCCCAGGTCACCTGGTGGACGCCCACGGTGAGCCCGAACGGGCTGCGCTCCACGGTGCCGCCCAGAGCCATCGCGGCGAGCTGGTGACCCAGGCAGATCCCGAGCGTCGGGATGCCGGCCTCGGCGGCCTGGGCGATGCGCTCCCGGGTGACCTGCAGCCAGGGGTGCTCGGCGTCGGAGTCGGCGTCCATCGAGCCGCCCATGACGAGCAGCCCCGAGTAGGAGGCGTCCAGCGACGAGAGCGGCGGGATCGGCTCGGCGTACGCCCGACAGACGTCGACACACATGCCCGCCTCAGCCAGCCAATGACCGAACAACGCCGGCGGAACTGTCTCCTCGTGCTGAATCACAAGCACTCGGGGAAGACTCAACGACATCACTCCCACTCTCCCGTTCGATCCAGTGTGGCAGCACCGGATCGGAAGTGTGGAATCGGGCTTGAGTTTCCCTGACAACCAGTTTGCTGGCTCAGATGACGGGCAGCATCCGGGAGCGCTCGTAAGCGGTCACCTGCTCGCGGTAGGCGGCCCACTCGGCGCGCTTGTTGCGCAGGAAGAAGTCGAAGACGTGCTCGCCGAGCGTCTCGGCGAGCAGCTCGGAGTCCTCGGCCATCCCGATCGCCTCGTCGAGGTTCTCCGGGAGCGGGTCGATGCCGAGGCTCTTGCGCTCGCGCTCGGTCAGCGCCCAGACGTCGTCCTCGGCCTCGCGCGGCAGCTCGTAGCCCTCCTCGATGCCCTTCATGCCCGCCGCCAGGATCACGGCGAAGGCCAGGTAGGGGTTGCAGGCGGCGTCGAGACTGCGCACCTCGATGCGGGTCGACTGGCCCTTGAGCGGCTTGTACATCGGCACCCGGACCAGCGCGGAGCGGTTGTTGTGGCCCCAGGCGATGTGAGCCGGTGCCTCTCCCCCGCCGATCAGGCGCTTGTAGGAGTTGACCCACTGGTTGGTGACCGCGGTGATCTCCGGAGCGTGCCGGAGCACACCGCCGATGAAGCTGCGGCCGGTCTTGGAGAGCTGGTACTCGGCACCCGGCTCGTAGAACGCGTTGGCGTCGCCCTCGAAGAGGCTGAGGTGGGTGTGCATGCCCGAGCCCGGGTGCTCAGTGAAGGGCTTGGGCATGAAGCTGGCCCAGATGCCCTGGCTCAGCGCGACCTCACGGATGACCGTGCGGAAGGTCATGATGTTGTCGGCCGTGCTCAGCGCGTCGGCGTAGCGCAGGTCGATCTCGTTCTGGCCCGGACCGCCCTCGTGGTGGCTGTACTCGACGCTGATGCCCATGGCTTCGAGCATGGTGATCGCCTCACGCCGGAAGTCGGCGCCCATCGACTGCGCGGTGTGGTCGAAGTAGCCGCTGGAGTCGACCGGGGTCGGCTCGCTGCCGTCACGCGGGTTGTCCTTGAAGAGGTAGAACTCGATCTCGGGGTGCGTGTAGAAGGTGAAGCCCTTCTCCGCGGCGTTGGACAGGGTGCGCTTCAGCACGTAGCGCGGGTCGGCGTAGGACGGCGACCCGTCGGGCATCACGATGTCGCAGAACATCCGGCCCGTCGACGGGCCGTCGGTACGCCACGGCAGGATCTGGAACGTGCTCGGATCGGGCAGGGCCAGCATGTCGGCCTCGGTCACCCGCGCGAACCCCTCGATCGCGCTGCCGTCGAACCCGATGCCCTCCGCGAAGGCGCTCTCGAGCTCGGCCGGCGCCACCGCGACCGACTTCAGATAGCCGAGCACGTCGGTGAACCACAGCCGCACGAAACGTACGTCTCGCTCTTCGAGTGCGCGGAGCACGAAGTCCTGTTGCTTGCCCATGCGTGAACACTAACGGTCCGACGTTACGGCTGGGACTCCCGCGCCAGCGTCAGCGGCCGGGACCCCTGAAGATCGAGATGACGAGCGCCACACCGAACCCCGCCAGCGCCGCGCCGATGACCGACCAGGCGGTGCTCGTGCCGCCTCCGCCGAGATAGCCCATGCCGGTCAGCGCGAGCGCTCCACCGGCCACGAGGAGCACCGCGGCCACCACGAGCGCGAGAGCCTTTCCCACTGTCATGACACGCAATCTAGTCTCGGCCTAGGTGATGACCAGGGCGAGGGTCACCAGCGAGGTCATCCAGGACACGAAGCTGCCGACCAGGAAGTATTCGGTCACGTCGTTGATGCTCGGCCCCTCGGTCTCCCCACGGAAGGACTGCAGCTCCGGCCAGCGGATCAGACCCTTGGCCGCGACCACCAGGCCGGCGGCGGCGATGCTGCCGGTGAGGCCGAGGCCGAAGATCGTCAGCCGCTCGAGCGGGCCGAGGAGCCTGCCGCCCTTGAGATTGTTGCCGTCGACCCCGTCGAGCGGGTTGGCCACCTTGGCGACGTCGAGGACGAGCTGCACCACGACGTTGCCGGTCGAGATCTGCACCAGCAGGCCACCGAAGGCGAGCAGCACGGCCTCGGGCCGCGCCGCCTCGACCCAGGCCCAGGGCGCGCCATCCGCCCACGCGGCGACCGGCCCGGCGACCTCGCCCGCCACCGGCGCCAGCAGGATGCCGAGGAAGATCGTCCCGCCCAGCAGGGCCAGCGGCACCCCGGGGTGAGGGTTCTTGTCCGAGCCCTCGGGCGGATGGGCCAGGAAGCCCCACAGCACCGTGATCCCGGCGATGACGATCACCGCCGCCAGGTCGCCCCCGAAGAGGGCCGAGAGCAGGCCGAAGGCGATCACGACCACGGCCCCGATCGCCTCGGGCACCCACCGGATCCGCCGGAGCGGGTCGACGAGCGCGTGCGCGAAGTCGACCGTGCCGACCCCGATCAGCAACAAGGCGATCCAGCTCATCTGACCTCCCCCAACAGCTCGTCGGCGCGCACGATCACGGCGATGCCGTCGCGGCGCACCCGCTGGGAGACCGCGGAGGGGGTGATGTCGAGCTCGTCGGCCATGGCCTTCTGGGACATGGCGGAGAGCATGCCAGAAAGCACCGACACCGAGGAGCGATCCAGCCGGGAGTAGAGCTCGTCGCGCGCGATCAGGGCGGCGTTGACCGCGGCCGGGTCGGGACCACCCGCCTCCTCCGCGGGCTGGTACCAGGTCCGTACGCCGCGCGTGGCCGCCTTGTTCTCCGCGGCCTCCGCCGCCTCGATCGCCGCCCGCGCCGACCACCACCCCGGCCCGTCCTCCACCCGCGGGTCGTCACGAAGCACCCGGGTGGCGCCCCAGCCGATGCCGTGGCGTACGCCGACCACGGGGTCGAGCGCGATCCGCAGCCGGAAGGTGGCCTGGATCGCGGCCCCGACGGTCTCGAAGGCGCCCTGGTACTCGTCGCCGACCGTGATCCGCAGCGGCGTGATCGGTCGCCACTCCCGGTTGATCTCCTCGATGGCGGCGGCGAACACCTCGTGGACCTTCGCGCGGTCGGACTTGGTGCGCGAGCCCACGAGGTCGCCGATCACCGTTGCCACGGACGTCATATGAAGATCATACCTTCATCGACCTGAAATGAAGATATTTGCTTCACCTGAATGAAATGAAGCTTTTTGCTTCACCAACATCCGGCGCCAGCCACCTCACTCCACAGGAACCCGCGCCTCGATCTCGGCGAGCCAGGCCGCCGGCGAGGCGTCCGAGGGCATCCGCCAGTCGCCGCGGGGCGACATCGTGCCGCCGTTGGAGACCTTCGGACCGTTGGGCAGCGCCGACCGCTTGAACTGGTTGGCGAAGAAGCGCTTCACGAAGACCTCGAGCCAGGCCCGGATCTCCTTCATCTCGTAGGCCGTCCGCTTGCCCTCGGGGAACCCCGGCGGCCACTCGCCGGCCTCGACGTCGTGCCACGCGTTCCACGCCAGGAAGGCGATCTTCGAGGGCGTGAAGCCGTTGCGGACGGTGTGGAAGAGGGTGAAGTCCTGCAGCGCGTACGGGCCGATCTTCTGCTCCGTCGACTGCAGCTCCTCCCCCGGCACGAGCTCGGGCGAGATCTCCTGGTCGAGGATCGCCTGGAGCACCTCGTCGGCGGTGCCGTCGAACTGCTCGGTGGTGATCACCCAGCGGATCAGGTGCTGGATCAGGGTCTTCGGCACGCCGGCGTTGACGTTGTAGTGCGACATCTGGTCGCCGACGCCGTACGTCGCCCAGCCGAGCGCCAGCTCGGAGAGGTCGCCGGTGCCGAGCACGATGCCGCCGCGCTGGTTGGCGATACGGAAGAGGAAGTCCGTACGCAGCCCCGCCTGCACGTTCTCGAAGGTCACGTCGTAGACCGGCTCGCCGTCGCCGGCCGGGTGGCCGATCTCCTTGAGCATCTGGGTGGCGGTGGGGCGGATGTCGAGCGTCTCGTAGGTCGTCCCGAGCGCCTCCATCAGGTGGATCGCGTTGGACTTGGTGTCGTCGGAGGTCGCGAAGCCGGGCATCGTGAACGCCAGGATGTCGCTCGCCGGGCGGCCGAGCCGTTCCATCGCCTTGGCCGCGACGATCAGCGCGTGGGTCGAGTCGAGCCCGCCGGAGACGCCGATGACGATCTTCGTGTCCGGGCCGATCGACTGCAGCCGCTTCTCGAGGCCGGAGACCTGGATGTTGTAGGCCTCGTAGCAGTCCAGCGCGAGCTTCTCCGGGTCGTCGGGGACGAACGGGAACCGGTCGACCTTGCGCCGCAGCCCGTCGCCGACCAGCGGCGGGCTGAGCTCGAACTCGATCTCGGAGTGATATCCGCCCTCTGCCCGACGGTTGTCGTCGAAAGTGCTCTGCCGGATCCGCTCCGCGCGGATCCGTTCCAGATCGACGTCGACCACGGTCCTTCTGGCGCTGTCGGGGAACCGCTCGGTCTCCCCCAGCAACTCGCCGAGCTCGTACACCATCGTCTGCCCGTCCCACGACAGGTCGGTCGTCGACTCGCCCGGCCCCGCAGCGGTGTAGACGTACGCTGCCGCGCACCGCGCGCTCGCCGACTGCACCAGCAGGCGGCGCGCTTCGGAGCGCCCCACGGTGACCGGGCTCGCGGAGAGGTTGAGCAGGACGGTCGCCCCGGCCAGTGCCGCCTTCGCGCTCGGCGGCACCGGGACCCACATGTCCTCGCAGATCTCGACGTGGAAGACGAGATCCTTGACGTCGGTGCAGCGGAAGAGCAGGCCATTGCTGAGCGGCACCTCCTCGCCACCGAGCATGATGGTGCCGTCTGCATCGTCGCCGGTGCTGTACCAGCGCTTCTCGTAGAACTCCCGGTAGTTGGGGAGGTAGGACTTGGGCACCACGCCCAGCACCTCGCCGCCGTGGATCACCACCGCGGTGTTGAGCACGCGGTCGCCGTGGCGCAGCGGGGCGCCGACGACGATCACCGTCAGCAGTTCCTCGGAGGCCACCACGATCGCGCTGATCGCGGCGTGCACGGCATCGAGGAGGGTCCGCTGCAGGACGAGGTCGTCGATCGAGTAGCCCGAGAGGCACAGCTCCGGGAAGACCGCCACCGCGACCCCCTCGTCGGAGCACTCGCGAGCCTGCGCGATCACCTCGCGCGCGTTGGCCGCCGGGTCGGCGACGGAGATCGGGATGGTGCACGCCGCGACCCGCGCGAAGCCATGGGAGTAGGCGGAGTAGAAGTCCACACCTGGGAGTCTAGGCGCGACCGGCTATCCGACCACCCGATGCCCGCCGCCGGCCGCGTACGACCTCAGGACAGCTCGCGGATGCGGATGTTCCGGTAGGACACCACGTCAGGGGCGCTGCCGTGCGCCTGGACCCCGACATGACCGGTCAGGCCCCGGCTGCTGGAGTCGGGATCGTTCGGACGGCCGGGGAACGGCAGCCCGGGCAGGTTCTCGAACTCGTTGATCACGACGCCGTTGCGGATCACGGTGTAGTGCTGGCCGACGACGCGGATCTCGAGGTCGTTCCAGGTGCCCTTCGGGGTCGGTCGTGCCTGGGCCAGGGTGAGGTCGGCGAAGCCGTAGACCGAGCCGGTCTTGCGGGGGTCGTTGCTGCCGGTCTCCGGCGAGTCGTTGACCTGGATCTCGTGACCGCAGTTGACCGCGATCCAGGAGAGGTTGCCGGTCTCGCTGCCGTTGTACGTCGTCGGGCATCCCTCGACCGGGCCCCACAGCTCGGGGAAGCGCACCTGGACGCCACTGTTCCCGCGGGCCGCGCCGGGCGCGTCGTCGCGGAACTGCAGTCGCAGCGAGAAGTCACCGAACTCCCGTGCCGGGTACCACAGGGTGCCGAAGCCGCCACCCGCGCCGGCGCGGCTGCGGATGGTGCCGTCCGGCACCAGGTCGAACCCGCCGTCGCCGGCGTACGCCCAGTCGTCGAACGAGCCGGCCGAGCCGTCGAAGAGCCAGTCGTAACCCTCGACCTTCCCCACCTGCGAGCGGGCGGCCGCGGACTGCAGCCGGCCGGCCTCGGCCCGTGTCACCTCGCCGGTGGCGACCAGCTCGGCGGTGACGCTGCGGACGTGCGCCACGAAGGCCCCGTGAGCCGGCCACGTCCGCTCGTCGTCGATGACGTCGTTGATGGTGCAGCCGGAGCTCAGGGTGCTGTTGGCCACACCGCTGTCGAGATCGAGGAAGACCACGCTCGGGCGGGCGTCGGGCGCCGGACAGGTTGCGGTCGTCGCAGGTGTCCCGGCAGACGTCGCGGCCGCTCCGACCTGACCGCCCAGGCACAGTGCGGCGACCCCGAGGACGGCCGATCCGAGCGCGAGCCGGGTCCGGGTGCGGCGTGAGTGGAGGAAGTGAGACATCGAGACTCCGAACGTCGGGACGCCGAGCGAGGTGTGATGCGCGTCACGCTGGATGCTAGTGGCGACCGCCGGCGACTTTCAACCATCCCTGAACGACTTTCGCGGACAATCTTCGAAAGTGTCGAAGCTCCGAGGTCAGCCTGCGGGACGCTCCATCACGATCTCTTCCGGGCCGCCGTCGATCGGACTGGTCACCTTGTCGGTCTCGACGAAGCCGAGGCGCTCGTAGACGGCATGGGCGCGGTCGTTGCCGGCCAGGTGGGTGAGACGCACCGGCAGGTCGCCGGCGCGGCCGATCACCTCCGTCAGCAGCGCGCCACCGGCACCCGAGCCCTGGGCGTCGGGGAGGACGTAGAGCTTCCAGAGCATCACGTGGTCCTCGAAGGGCGTGTAGGCGGCCATGCCGACGACCCGGTCGCCGTCCTCGGCGACCAGGACCCGGCCGTCCTCGATCCCGGGGATCACGGCCTCGGGAGCCCACCATCTGGCGATGCCCTTCTCGACGTACGCCTCCCCGGTGATCGGCGGGTAGGTCGCCCGCCAGGTCGTCACTCCGACGTGGATCACCGCGTCGAGGTCCGCCGTCGTCGCCTCTCGCACCCGCATGGACGCGACGATAACCAGGAGCGCCGGGGCTGTCGTTCGGTTTAGCGTCGGATCGTGCTGATCCGACGTGAGCGTCCCGAGGACGTGGCCGACATCCGGGCGGTCACCGCCGCCGCCTTCTCCGGGGTGGAGCACTCCGCCCCGCCGATCGAACCCGACGGCGCGCCCGGGGAGGCGACGCTGGTGGGCTGGCTGCGCGAGGACCCGGGCTGGGTCCCGGAGCTCTCGCTGGTCGCCGAGGTGGACGGCGAGGTCGTCGGCCACGCCGTGGCCACGCGGGGTGAGCTCGCCGGCCGGCCCGCACTCGGGCTCGGCCCGGTGAGCGTCTCCCCGGAGCGCCAGCGCGACGGGGTCGGCTCGGCGCTGATGCACGCGATCCTCGGCGGCGCCGACGCGCTGGGCGAGCCGGTCGTCGTGCTGCTCGGCTCACCGGCCTACTACGCGCGCTTCGGCTTCGTGCCCGCCTCCTCGCTCGGGATCGAGGCGCCCGATCCGGCGTGGGGCGACTACTTCCAGGCACGGCCGCTGGCTGCGTACGAACCGGGTCTTCGGGGTCCGTTCCGCTATGCCGCGCCGTTCGACCGGCTGTGATCACCACCACAGCGCCAACGGGTTCGTCTGGACCTACGCTGGAGGTAGTCCGTGGACTCCATCAGGGAGCTGCGAGATGACACCAGAAAGGCTCGATGATGAGCACGAACCCCTCTGCCGAGGAGACCGCGCCCTACGGCACCGGAGCTGCCGGGAACTCTCCGGCCAAGCCCGTACGCAAGGTGCGCACGCATCATCTTCGCGAGATGAAGCAGCGTGGCGACAAGATCACGATGCTCACCTCCTACGACATGTACACGGCCCAGATCTTCGACGAGGCCGGGGTCGACCTGCTGCTCGTCGGTGACTCCGCCTCCAACAACGTCCTCGGCAACGAGACGTCGCTTCCGGTGACCGTGGACGAGCTGCTGCCGCTGACCCGCGCCGTATCCCGCAGCGTGAAGCGGGCGATGGTCGTCGGCGACCTGCCCTTCGGCTCCTACCAGGCCTCGCCCGAGCAGGGCTATCTGACCGCGGTGCGGTTCATGAAGGAGGCCGGCGCCCACTGCGTGAAGCTCGAGGGCGGCGCCGAGATGGCCCCGGTGATCAAGAAGCTGACCGAGGGCGGCATCCCGGTCATCGCCCACATCGGCTTCACCCCGCAGTCCGAGCACGTGCTCGGCGGCTACCGCGTCCAGGGCCGAGGAGACGCCTCCGACCGGATCATCGACGACGCCAAGGCCGTCCAGGAGGCGGGCGCCTTCGCGGTCGTCATGGAGATGGTCCCCGGCGACGTCGCCGCGCAGATCACCAAGGAGCTCGACATCCCCACGATCGGCATCGGCGCCGGCCCCGACTGCGACGGCCAGGTGCTGGTCTGGCAGGACGCCTTCGGGATGCGCAGCGGCAAGATGGCCCGCTTCGTGAAGCAGTACGCCGACGTGAAGTCGGTCCTCTCCGACGGCGCCGAGGCCTACATCTCCGACGTCAAGGGCTCCACCTTCCCGGGCCCCGAGCACACCTTCTGAGGATCGTCTCCGACTGAGTGGTCGATCCGGGCCGTCCGCCGGCTCAATGCCGGGCCCGGATCGACCACTTCTCGGGTCCTGCTTCCACAGGCGGAACAGGTCAGCGGCTGACCGGCCGGGCGAGGCCGACGAGGCGGGCGACGACGAGCGCGACGTAGAAGACGCCGGCGACCTGCTCGACCATGACGACCGAGCGGGAGTGGGGCTGGACGGGGACGATGTCGGAGAGGCCGAGGGAGGTCAGGGTGGTGAAGGAGAGGTAGAGGAGCTCGAACCAGGTGCGCTGGGTGTCGAACGAGCCCGGCCAGATCACCTGCACGGCCGCGTAGAGGTAGGCGAAGGCCCAGGCCACCACGGTGAACGCGGCGCCGGTGGCGTAGAGCTCGTCGCGGGTCACGACGTCGTCGTGGAAGAGGTAGCGGATCATCGCGTAGGAGACGAACAGGTAGAACGGCACGTGGAAGAGGGCCGAGACCAGGACCACCCAGCCCTCGTCCGGCGCGACCGCCTCCCAGACCGCGAAGACCGTCGCGGGCGCACCGAACAGGATCGCCACCCAGGACAGGGCCGGGGTGAGGCGTACGGCCGCGACGGCGACGACCAGCAGCAACAGCTGGAGGACGCCGATCCCGGCGCGGCCGGCGGTCGAGCCGTCGAGGAACGGGTAGGCCAGGACGGCGACCAGCTGCCCCACGAGCAGCACGGCCGAGGGATGATTCCGCATCGCGTTGAAGGCGTTCGTCACAACCGCCCACCCTAGGGCCCACCGGGCCAGTACCGTCGGCACCATGCGCGCTGCCCTAGCCCTCGCCTCCGTGGTCGCTCTCGGGCTCTCGACCGCCGCCTGCGCCGGAGACTCCTCTCCGGCCACGACCCCGCCGCCGCTGAACCCGTCGGGTTCGGCCAGTGCGCCGCCGAGCTCCTCCTCGTCCGCTCCCCCGGCCGTGCTGCCGGCCTCCGACCGGGTGCCCGAGCTCGACGTCGAGGTGGCCGGCGAAGGGCTCGACCATCCGTGGGACGTCGCCGACCTCGGCGAGGACCGGTTCCTGGTCACCGAGCGCGACCGGGCGGTCCTGTCGCTGATCGAGGACGGGGAGCGGCGCGAGATCCCGCTCGAGGACAACGACATCTGGGTCTCCGGCGAGACCGGCCTGATGGGCCTGGAGGTCGACCCCGGCTTCGCCGAGAACCGGCGCATCTACACCTGCCAGGGGTGGAACGGTGGTGAGGACGTACGCGTCATCTCCTGGACCCTCGACGCCGGACTCACTCGGGCCACCCAGGAGCGCACCCTGATCGACGGCTTCCCCACGAGCTCCGGAAGGCACGGTGGCTGCCGGCTGCTGATCAGCGCCGACGGCGCACTGTGGGTCGGCACCGGCGATGCCGCGAACGAGGAGAACCCGCGCAGCCTCGACTCCCTGGGCGGGAAGACGCTCCGGCTCGACCCGGAGACCGGCGAGCCCTGGCCGGGCAACCCGTGGGGTGGTGACGAGGGACCACGACGATTCATCACGAGCTTCGGCCACCGCAACGTGCAGGGGCTGGCGCAGCGTGCCGACGGCACCGTCTGGTCGGTCGAGCACGGCCCCGACCGCGACGACGAGGTCAACGAGATCACGCTGGGCGGCGACTACGGCTGGAACCCGGGCTCCGGCTACGACGAGTCGGTGCCGATGACCGACCAGGATCTGCCCGGGAAGCAGATCGAGGCGGCCTGGAGCTCCGGCAATCCCACCGTGGCCACCGGCGGCGGCACCTTCATCCCCGTCCAAGAGCGGTGGGGCGCGTTCGGCGGAGCGCTCGCGGTCGCCGTGCTCAAGGACCAGGAGCTGCGGATCATCTCCTTCGACGAGTCCGGCAAGCTCACCGACGACCGGTCGCCCGAGGTCATGCACGACCACGGGCGGCTGCGTACGGTCTCGCTGGCGGCCGACGGGGACCTCCTCGTCACCACCGACAACGGTGGCGGCGAGGACGTCCTGCTCCGGGTCACCCCGCGCTGATCACTTGTCCTCGGTGCCCGCGTCGCCTTCCCAGGCCTTGTCCTCCTTGTCCCACCGCTCGTTGTTCTCCTGCACCTTCTGCAGCGCCAGGGCGGCCTCGGCGTGGGAGGCGTAGGGGCCGAGACGATCCTTGGCCTTGCAGCCCTCGTACGGCTCGACGGTCTGGTGCTTGAGGCAGTAGTAGAACTCGCCAGCGTGCTCGTCGCTCATGTCCCCAACCTACCGTTGTGCGAGATGTTCGCGTGGGCAACAGCGCTGTTACACGGATTTCAGTAGGTTGCCACCATGAGCCAGATGTTCGACGCCTACGAGACTCGAGATCCGGCCTTTGACGAGATGTTCGCCGGCAGCGAGCTGCGGCCTCCCTACCAGCGGCTCGGCGACTCCCTGCGCAGGCTCAGCGCCTCCGAGCTGATCAGCCGGGTCGAGGCGATGCAGGCCAGCTATCTCGACCAGGGCGTCACCTTCGACATCGGCGGCGAGGAGCGGGCCTTCCCGCTCGACATCGTGCCGCGGGTCATCGAGCGCGACACCTGGGCCACGATCGACAAGGGCGTCCAGCAGCGGGTCAAGGCGCTGGAGCTGTTCCTGGCCGACGTCTACGACGAGGGCAAGGTCTTCGACGACGGGGTGATCCCGCGCGAGGTGATCACGACCTCCAGCCACTATCACCGCGCGGCCGCGGGCGTGCACCCGCCCAACGGCGTACGCGTGCAGGTCTCCGGCATCGACCTGGTCCGTGACAACGCCGGCGAGTTCCGCGTGCTGGAGGACAACGTGCGGGTCCCGTCGGGCGTCTCGTACGTCATGACCAACCGTCGCGCGATCTCGGCCGCGCTGCCGGAGACGATCGCCGAGCACCGGATCCGGCCGGTGGCCAACTACCCGCAGAAGCTCCTCGCGGCACTGCGTGCGGCCGCTCCGGCCGGTGTCGCCGACCCGACCGTGGTCGTGCTGACCCCGGGCGTCTACAACGGCGCCTACTTCGAGCACGCGCTGCTGGCCCGGACGATGGGGGTCGAGCTCGTCGAGGGGCGCGACCTGGTCTGCCGCAACGGGCAGGTGCTGATGCGTACGACCAAGGGGCTGGCCCCGGTGCACGTGATCTACCGGCGCATCGACGACGAGTTCCTCGATCCGGTCCACTTCCGGCCCGACTCGATGCTCGGCTGCGTGGGGCTGATCGACGCCGCCCGGATGGGCAACGTGACCCTGGCCAACGCGGTCGGCAACGGGGTCGCCGACGACAAGCTCGTCTACACCTACATGCCCGACATCATCCGCTACTACCTGGCGGAGGATCCGATCATCAAGAACGTCGACACCTGGCGGATGGGCGACGCGACCTCCCGCGAGGAGGTCCTCGACCGGCTCGACGAGCTCGTCCTCAAGCCCGTCGACGGCTCCGGCGGCAAGGGCATCGTGATCGGGCCGGCGGCCTCGGCGCGCGAGCTGGAGGTGCTGCGCGGCAAGATCCTGGACGACCCCCGCTCCTGGATCGCCCAGCCGGTGGTGCAGCTCTCCACGGTCCCGACCTTCATCGACGGAGATCTCGGGGCGCGGCATGTGGACCTGAGGCCGTTCGCGGTCAATGATGGCGACAAGGTCTGGGTCCTTCCCGGTGGCCTGACTCGGGTGGCGCTCGCCGAGGGCGAGCTGATCGTGAACAGCTCCCGTGGCGGCGGCTCGAAGGACACCTGGGTGCTCGCCGGACCGACGTCGCCCCGGCCGACCGACCGGGGTCAGAGTCAGGGTCAGTCTCAAGCGCAGGGGGTTGCGTGATGCTGAGTCGCATCGCCGAGTCGATGTTCTGGATCGGACGCTATGTGGAGCGTGCCGAGGACACCGCACGGATCCTCGACGTCCAGACGCAGCACATCCTCGAGGACGCCGCCACCGACGAGGAGACGGCCTGCCGCTCCCTGCTCGCGGTGATGGGCGTCGAGATCTCCTCCGACGAGAAGGTCGGCCTGCCGCAGACGCTGGACATGCTGGCGTACGACACCACCGCACCGACCTCGATGGCATATGCCCTGGGGGCGGCCCGCGAGGCGGCCCGAGGCGCGCGGGAGACGCTCTCGGTGCCGTTGTGGGAGGCGCTGAACACCACCTACCGGGCGATCCCGGCCGGGCAGTTCAAGCACATGCGGGCACCGTTCATCTTCGGCTGGGTGCGCGACCGGGTGGCCCAGATCAACGGCACCGCCGACGCCACGATGATGCGTGACGAGTCCTGGCAGTTCCTGATGCTCGGGCGCTACGTCGAGCGCGCCGACATGACCTCGCGGCTGGTCGCGACCACGTCGCTTACCTCGGCCGGCGGAGCCTCGCAGTGGAACTCGACGCTGCGCGCCTGTGGTGCGTACGACGCGTTCCTGCGGGTCAACAAGGGGGTCGAGACCGAGCAGGCGGCGGCCGAGTTCCTGCTGCTGGACCGGATCTTCCCGCGCTCGGTGGTGCACGCGCTGCAGCGGGCCGAGGGGGCGCTGGACACGCTGGAGGGCACGACCCGGCGGGCCGGGTTCTCCGACGAGGCCCACCGGCTGATCGGCCGGATGCGGGCGTCGCTGGAGTATCGCTCGCTCCACGACCTCCTGGCGGACCTGCCCGCCGAGATGGAGCGCCTCCAGGTCACCTGCGCCGAGGCCACCGAGGCGGTCACCAAGCGCTACTTCGCCGGCGCCGAGGCGCTCGCGTGGCAGCCGGTCTGAGGAGTCTGATCGAGATGAGCATGCAGTTCCGGATCGTGCACACCACGACGTTCAGCTACGACGGACCGGCGGTCGCCTCCTACAACCAGGCGCGGCTGACTCCGCTGACCACGCCCAACCAGATCGTGGTCCACCACCGGCTCGACGTCTCGCCCAAACCGTGGACGTATGAGTACAAGGACTACTTCGGCAACGAGGTCACCGCGATCGAGGTGCTCGACGCGCACCGGACCCTGAAGGTCTCCGCGACCAGCACCGTCCAGGTCTCCCGCGAGCCCGGTGCGGCGCCCGTGCTCACCTGGGAGGAGGCCGCGCTGCCCGGTGTCGCGGACCGGTTCGTCGAGTTCCTCGGTCTGCCGGCGCACGTCGCGCCCGAGGAGGAGCTCGCGGGTCAGGCCAAGGCGATCGCCGCCTCGGTCGGACTGCCGGGCGAGGCCGCGGTCGAGATCGCCCGCGCGGTCGCTTCCGCCGCACCAGCCGATGCCGCCCACCAGCTGCTCGGGGCGCTGCGGACGGTCGGGATCCCGGCGCGTTACGTCTCCGGCTACGTCTACCCCGGCGGCGCCCACTCCTGGGTGGAGTGGTGGGACGACGGGTGGCACGGGATCGACCCGGCCACCGGCGCCGAGCCCGGCGACACCTACGTCGGTGTGGCCACGGGTCGCGACCACACCGACGTCAAGCCGTTGGGCGGGATCTACTCGGGTCCCGCCGAGCCCACCGTCGAGGTCAGCGTCGAGATGACGCGCCTGGCCTAGTCCGGCTCAGAGCGAGGACTCGGCCGAGAGCGCGTTGATCACCTTCGCCAGCGCGATGTCGCGGCTGGTGACGCCGCCGGCGTCGTGGCTGGAGAGCCGGATCTCGACGTAGGGGTAGCGCAGGTCGATGTCGGGGTGGTGGTTGGCCTCCTCGGCCTTGGCCCCGATCGCGTTGACCAGCGCGAGACCGGTGATGAAGTCACCGGTCTCCACGCGGGCGACGATGCTGTCGGCCTCGCCGGAGGAGTCGTACGTCCAGCCCTCGAGCTGCTCCTGGGCGACCTGCTCGGCGGTGAGAGTCGTGGTGTCAGGTTCCATGCCACCACCCTCTCACCCCACGCTCACTCCTCGCGCTGGGCCAGCCGGTTGCGTACGCGGTAGACGGCTGCGTGATGGTCGTAGTCGTCGCTCATCACGGCCGCCAGGCGCAGCGGGCCGAGGGCGTCCGCGAGGCGGTCCTGGCGCTCCAGCACGCGGCCGAGCGAGTGCTGGCTCCAGGCGTCGCTGGGGTCGCGCTCGACGAGCCAGCGCAGCTCGGACTCGGCCTTGGCGAGCTGGGCCCGGAGCATGTAGGCCCACGCGCGCATGCTGCGCAGCCCGATGTTGTCGGGGTCGTCGGCGAGCGCCGGCTCCAGGATCTCCAGCGCCTCGACCGGGAAACGGCGCGAGAGCAGATCGTGCGCCGTGCGGTAGGCCGCCTCGTGGGCAGCCTGGCCCGGGAAGACGATCGCCGGGGCCACGTACTCGAACTCGTTCTCAGTCATCACACCCTCCGAACGTGATACCCCACCACGGTATTCCATCCGAGCCCGCGATGGGAGCACCATGGTGACGGTTAGGAGGTGAACGCGCATGCACGCATCAGTCGGTGACCACCTCGTCGTCATGGGCCAGCACGTCGGCGACCACGTCCGGGAGGCCGAGATCATCGAGGTCAGCCACCCCGACGGCAGCCCGCCCTACCTCGTACGCTGGAGCGACAGCGACCACGAGTCGCTCGTCTTCCCCGGTCCGGATGCCCACATCGAGCCCGCCTCGCACTAGACTTTTCCTGCGGACGGGCTGGCCGGGCGATCGCGTCGTAGAGATACGTCGAGGAAAGTCCGGGCTCCACAGGACAGGGTGGTGGCTAACGGCCACCCGGGGTGACCCGCGGGACAGTGCCACAGAGAACAGACCGCCTCTACCCTCCAGGTAGCGGTAAGGGTGAAACGGTGGGGTAAGAGCCCACCAGTCCTCGTGGTGACACGAGGAGCTAGGTAAACCCCACCCGGAGCAAGACCAGACAGCATGCGCTCGAGGGCTGTCCGCCCGAGCATGCGGGTAGGTTGCTAGAGGCCATCGGCAACGATGGTCCGAGATGGATGGTCGCCGATCACAGAACCCGGCTTACAGGCCAGCCCGTTCGCTCTCACCGGCCCGGCCTGCCGTCGGGCTGCCTCGTGCTGTTGCCGACACCCGGAGTTCGGATCGCGGGTTGGGCGACCAGGCAGAGTAGTTCGTAGCAAGCGGCGCGATCGCCGTGCTGCTGCTTGGTACTCCCCGCACGACCCGACAGGAGACGTGAGATGGACCCGACCACCGCGATCGCCCGCTTCGACGAAGTCCGGGCTGACACCGAACGCCTCGCAGCACCCCTCTCACCCGAGGACCAGACGGTCCAGTCGATGCCGGATGTCTCCCCCACCAAATGGCATCGCGCGCATGTGACCTGGTTCTTCGAGACCTTCGTGCTGGCCGAGAACGAGGCCGGCTTCACACCGTTCCAGGACCAGTACTGGTTCCTCTTCAACAGCTACTACGAGCAGGTCGGGCCCCGGTACGCGCGGCCGATGCGTGGCGTGATCAGCCGCCCCGGCGCACACGAGGTCGGCGACTACCGGCGCAACGTCGACAACCGGGTCAGGGACCTGCTCGACCGCGTGGACGAGGGCACCTTCGCCAAGCTCGCCCCGACCATCGAGCTCGGTTTCCACCATGAGCAGCAGCACCAGGAGCTGCTGCTCATGGACATCAAGCACGTGCTGTCGCTCAACCCGCTGCAGCCGACGTACGCCGGGAGCCCGGTCGCTGGCGCCGGGACCGACCGGCTGGGGTGGGTCGACATCGAGGGCGGCCTGGTCGAGATCGGTTCGGAGGGCGGTGGTTTCTGCTTCGACAACGAGCTGCCACGCCACCAGCAGTGGCTGGAGCCGTACCGGCTCGCCGACCGGTTGATCACCAACGGCGAGTGGCTGGAGTTCATCGCCGACGGCGGCTACCGACGTCCCGAGCTGTGGCTCTCGGACGGGTGGGCGCGGGTCAACGCCGAGGGCTGGGAGGCGCCCTTCTACTGGCGCCAGGCCGACGGGGTGTGGTGCGAGCACACCCTGCACGGAACGACACCGCTCGACCCGGGGCTGCCGGTCTGCCACCTGAGCCACTACGAGGCCGACGCGTACGCCACCTGGGCCGGCAAGCGCCTCCCCACCGAGGCCGAGTGGGAGCACGCCGCCCGCACCTACGAGGTGTCCGGCAACCTCGCCGACCGGGACAGCTTCCACCCACGTGCGGCGGGCCCGGCGACCGGCGGCCTGCGACAGCTCTTCGGGGACTGCTGGGAGTGGACCTCCTCGGCCTACCTGCCCTACCCGGGCTTCCATCCCGCCGCCGGCGCCATCGGCGAGTACAACGGCAAGTTCATGTCGAGCCAGATGGTGCTCCGCGGCGGCTGCGCGCTCACCCCGCCGGGACACACCCGGGCCTCCTACCGCAACTTCTTCCCGCCCGGCGCGCGCTGGCCCGTCACCGGGCTCCGGCTCGCCGACGACGGGCGTCGTGCGTGACCTGGTCCGCCGCGATCCCGTGCGCCCACCGCGGCATCCTCGGACCGCCCCGGACCCACGCCGACTGGGCCTGCCCGCATGACGACTGCCCGGCGCCGCTCCGACTCGGCACCTGGACCGTCGCGGTCGACGGCACCATCGACACCTCCTGGCCCCTCATCCTCGAGAAGGCGCAGCAGGAGCGCCTGCCGGTCGGCTCGGCCGTGGTCCAGATGGCCAACGAGCTGGAGGTCGGCGGCTTCTCGGTCCTCCTCAGCGACGGGGAGGACCTCGCCCTGCTGACCGGGGACGAGGGCAGCCACCTCATCCAACCCGCGGCCTGGGAGTACGTCGTCAGCCACCGCCCGCTCCCAGGCGCTCCGTCCACCACGATCCCGCCACGCACCATCGGCGTCCTCAGCCCGTGCGGGCCCACCTGGTGGCGGCTCGACACACCTCGTCACAACCCGAAGGAGACCCTCACGTGACCCTCGACATCGACGGCCGGACCGCCTCCAGCACACCAGCCCGGGGCAGGATCACCACCCTGCTGACCGCCGAGGACCTGCGGCAGAGCCTCGCGGAGGACGCCCGCACCGGCTTGAGCGCGTCGCCGAAATGGCTTCCACCGAAGTACTTCTACGACCAGCGTGGTTCGGAGCTGTTCGAGGAGATCACCCGGCTGCCCGAGTACTACCCGACGCGCACCGAACGGGCGATGCTGACCGAGCACGCGCGCGACATCGCCGAGGCCTCCGACGCCGAGGTGCTCCTCGAGCTCGGATCGGGTTCCTCGGAGAAGACGAGGCTCCTGCTCGATGCGCTGGAGCGGACCGGCCGACTGACGACGTACGTCCCCGTCGATGTCAGCGCCAGCGCGCTCACCCAGGCGATGGACGCACTCGCCGAGGAGCGGCCCGGGCTGGTTCTGGAGGGGGTCGTCGCCGACTTCGACCAGCACCTCGGGCAGCTGCCGACCCCGGGACGCCGGCTGATCGCACTGCTCGGCAGCACGCTGGGCAACTACGACCGTCCCGGACGTGAACGGTTCCTGGGATCGGTGGCCGCCGCCATGCAGCCCGGGGAAGGTCTGCTGCTCGGGCTGGACCTGGTCAAGGACCCCGGCCAGCTGGTCGCCGCCTACGACGACGCCGCCGGCGTGACCGCCGAGTTCAACCTCAACGCGCTACGCGTCCTCAACCGCAGCCTGGGCGCCGACTTCGACCCCGACGACTTCCGGCACCTGGCGCGGTGGAACACCGAGGAGGAACGGATCGAGATGCGGCTCGTCGCCCAGGAGTCCGCCCGTGTGGAGCTGAGCGAGCTCGACCTCGTCATCAAGTTCGACGAGGGCGAGGAGCTCCTCACCGAGCTGTCCTGCAAGTTCCGCCGGAACAGCATCGCTGACGAGCTCGAGGCGGCGGGTTTCCACGACCTCCGCTGGTGGACCGACCCGGACGAGGCGTACGCGCTGGTGCTGGCCAAGCGCTGAGCGCTGCGCCCTGGGTCCAACCTGTCGCTTTCGGGGTAGCCCGGACCCAGGGCGGCGCTCCGTCGCCCACGACGTGGCGATCAGCGCGTCTAGGCGATGCCGAGCTTCACGAAGGCCAGCCAGGCAACCAGTGGAACCACGGCGATCATCACGACCGCCCACAGGAGGAGAGATCTGAAGAACAGTCGTTCCTCGTCGGGCTTGGCGCTGGCCATGAGCAGTGCACCGCTCGTCGACATCGGGCTCGTGTCGACCACGGAGGAGCTGATGGAGATCGCCGTGACGACGCCGATCGCGGTGAGAGTGGGGTCCGCGGCGATCGGAACGACGACGGGACTGATCACGCCGAGCGTGCCCGTGGTGGAGGCAAAGGCGGACACGAGGCCTACGACGTAGCTGGTGATGAGCGCGGCGATGGAGCCGCTGCCCAGGCTCTCGATGCCCGCCTGGAGGTCCTCGAGCGCGCCCACCGATTCGAGCATCCCGACATAGGTCACGATGCCGGTCACCAGGAGGATCGCAGACCACGGCATGGTGTCGATGGTCGGCTTCTGAACGTCGGGGTTGACCACGATGAGGAGGACAGCAAGACCGATCGAAGCCAATCCGACGTCGAGCCCGAAGACCGTTGTGAGGACGAGAAGCGCCCCGACACTCACCAGGCTGAGAACACGCATGGGTGTGACCTCCACCTTCTGGGGCGAGACCTCGGTCTTGGCCGGGCCGGTGAGCACAGCACTGCCGGTTCCACCGCCGACGTCGCCACGAGATGCCTCGGATGTCTGCAGGTCACCTCCAACTTCGGCCGGACGGCCGTCGGCGCGCGCCGCCGTGCGGCGGCGAACGAGCGTCTGCACGCAGGCATAGGCGATGACCGCGAGGACGGCGTTGAAGAGGAAGCAGTACACGTAGAGCTTCAGCGTGCCGTCTGGTGATCCCGCCTTGTCCAGCATGACATTGGCCAGAGCACCGAACGGATTGACCGGAGAGAACGCTCCGGCGTTAGCCCCTTGGATCACCACGAGGCCCATCGCAAGCGTGCTGATCCCGAACCGGGAGCCGAGCGCCAAGGCGACGGGCGCGACGATCGCGATGGCGGCCGGAGTGAACGCCCCTGCCGAGGCAAGCAGCGCGGTGAGAAGAAACATCAGCACCGCCACGAGCAGACGGTGACCGTTGGCGAGCCGTTCGGCCCAGTATGCGAGCAGGTCGATGGTGCCTGTGTGCCTGACGATCCCGAAGAGCAGGGTCGCGCCCACCAGAATCAGCAGGAGCTCGGTCGGGAAGCCGGCCATCACATCGTCCAGCGACAGGCCGCCGATGAGGCTACCTACACCGAACGCCGCGACGAGGGCGAGGAGGCCGGCGTTGATGCGGGTGAAGCAGCCCACGGCGAAGGCCGCGATCAGTACGAGAAATGCAACGAGGGACAGTGTCATGTCGGCGCTCGCCTCACCCGTTGCGAGCTTGTGTCGCGACGAGGGACCCTTCGAGCAGCCGCCCCGCGTTGCCGATGGCCGGCTGATGACCCAGGGTCCGAAGGATCTCGAACGTCGTGGCCGTCGCGGCGGTGATGACGGGCAGACCAAGCTCGTCCTCCACCACCTGGACGGCCTGGAGCGACGGCATCTGAACACATGCGGACAGGACCAGGGCGTCGGCTTCGGAGTATCGGAGCTCGCGGGCGATGGCCGGCAGGTTGCGCTGGTCGAGGCAGCCCACGGCGAGGTTGTCCGAGACCTCCAGGCTGGTGGCGTCGACCACCGAGAAGCCGGCACCTTCGATGTAGTCACTCACCATCTTCGTCAGCGGCTTCATATACGGCGCCACCATTGCCACGTTGCGCGCGCCGATGGCCTCGAGGGTCCGAACGAGCGCACCGGCGCTGCTGGTGACGCCTGCCGGCATGCCGTTTCCCGCCGCCGCCTCTCGAATGACCGTCTCCGAGCCGACGTGAGCACCTGGCCCCTGGGCCATCACGGCCACCAGGCACGCGTACGCGATGACGTCGACGTCCGCGTCCGAGACAGCAACCGCGCAGTCCGCCGCCTTGTCGACCATCGCCAGCAGCTCTTCCCTGGTGACGCTCTTCAGCGTCGCCCGCGCCGAGTGGAAGGTGTAGCGGTGTCCGGTGGTCATCGACTGCCGACGGAACAGCTCCGGAAGCTCGGTCTCCATGGTGATGTTCGAGCTCGGGACGATCAGCCCGATCCGAGAACTGTCAGCAACTGAGCTGGGGACTCCAGTCGTCATGTGTCACTCCGAAACTGTTGTAGGGACGCGAACCCACATTCTGGGTTCGGAACCCACGATGCAGGCGACATGGGTGTGATGTCAACCACTAGACCCAGATAGTGGGGCGGTGTCCTACGATGTGGGCTGTCGGCTTACCTCTGAAGGGCGGAATGTGGCATGACTGCAGACGAGCGCGACCGAAAGTCCTCCACCCTGGTCCTCGGGAAGATCGTCCGCATCCTCGACTGCTTCTCGATAGACGCACCCGATCCCACATTCCAGGAAATCCTGCGCAAGACGGGCTTGCCGTCGAGCACGTGTCAGCGCCTGGTGCAGGACCTGACCAACGAGGGGTTTCTGGACCGCGACGGTGACCGCTACCGCATCGGCATCGCGCTCGTTCGCTGGGCTGCGCCGGGCACCCTCGGTCTGGACATGGTGCGTGTGGTCCAACCGATCCTCACGCGTCTTCGGGACGAGACCGGCGAGACCGCATGCCTCTATGTCAGAGACGGAATCCATCGGACCGTCGTCGCGGTGGCCCAGACGAGGCACGTCGTCATCCGTCCCTTCATGGTCGGCATGGTGATGCCGATACACGCAGGCGCTCCGGGCAAGATCTTCCTGGCCTTCGACCCCGAGGCACGGACAGATCTGGAGAAGAGCGGCGAGCTGACGACGTTCACGTCGAGCACCCCTGGCAGCATGGAACTGCTCGACGAGCAGGTCGCCACGGCACGCGAGCAGGGCTACTTCGCCGCCTTCGGGGAACGACACCCCGACGTCGCCTCGATCAGCGCTCCCGTTTTCGACCACGCTCGAGGGCTCGCCGCCGTCATCGGCCTGGGCTTCCCGACACAGCGGGTGACGCCCGAGGCGGTGGACCATCTCGTAGAGCCCGTCCTGCGGGCGGCACGCGACGCCAGCGAGCAGCTCGGTTTCGACGACGGTCCACTACCGGAGACGGTGTAACGGTGTAGACGACGCGTCGCGGCCCAGGGTGATCACGCGAAACTGCTCGATGCCCCTGGCGACGGCGCGACCTCGCCCCCGCGCGGGGTCGCGACGCCATCAGGGGCATCGAGCAGCTGTCACTGCACGCGTACGTGCGACTGCTGGCGGCCCCTCCCCCGCCGTGGCGGGTCGACGAGGACGCGGCAGGTGATCGAGTCGTCGGGGAACGCTGCGGCGACGTCCCGGGCGCAGATCTCGGCGGCGTCGGCGACCGGCTCGACGGCGGCTGCAGGGTCGATCCGACCTCGCAGCAGGATCACCGGCCGCGACCGGATGGTGACCACCGTCCCGGTGACTCCGGTCAGCGGGGCCAGGCTATCCAGCCTGGTGGCGGCAGCATCGGCGATCGAGCGCAGGTCGGCCTGGACGCGCCCGGTCTGGTCGCTCGCGTCGAGCCGCAGGGTCGAGGGACCGCGCCGGCCCAGGTGCGACAGCAGCCACACCAGGCCGATGAGGCCGAGCAGGATGCCCACGGCGGCGAACGCCCAGGGGAACCAGTCTGAGGTCACGATGTCGCTCGCCGGGCGGGTGGACAGCTCGGCCGGGTAGCTCCGGAGCACCCACTGGTAGTGCCAGTCGACGATCAGCAGACCCAGGGCGATCACGAGCACCGCCACGAGCAGGGTCATCGCCCGGTCGAACCTGATCACGCGGGGAGTCATCGGGGCACCTCCGTGGCACGTACCTTGATGCGGGTCCCGGTCAGCCGGCCGACCTCGTCGTCGAGGACGGCTCTCACGTGCTCGGTCACGGCGGCAGCCTCCTGGGGACCGTCAGGGGTGCTGCGGGCGCCCACGACGACGTCGACGACGGTGCGACGCCGGGTGCTGCGCGAGGAGTCGGCCGACATGACCCCGGGGAGCCGGTCGGCGGTCTCCTGGGCCACGGCCGCGACGGCGCCGGGCGCGAGCCACAGATCGGCATCGCCCGCGACCCGCAGGTGCGTACGCCGGCCGGGCCGCAGCGCGAGCCAGAGCACCACCAGCCCGACGAGGGCGATCGCTCCGCCGACGGCGGCGAGCCCGACCGAGGGGCCGACCCCGTCGAGGCCGGCGACCAGGTCCGGGACGACCGGGGAGCCGGCCGCCCATCCCTGGCTCACCAATAGCTCACGGACGGCGACCACGGCGACCCCGATCAGCACCAGGGCGAGCACGATGGCCGTCGGGACGACCACGGGCGCACGGCGCGGCTGGGTGCGTGGCGCCGCGGGACGGACGATCCGTTCGACCGTCGGTTCGATGGTCTGCGTGCTCATTCCACCCTCCTGCCGGTGTCCTCGGCGGCCGACGGGTCGACCGCGTGCACGGTGACGTCCACGCTCCGGACCTCGATGCCCGAGAGCCGGAACGCCTCGTGGCGTACGGCGTCGCGGGCTGTGGTGGCGATGCGGGACACGTTGCCGGGCCAGGCCATCGCGACGTCGAGCTTCACCCGGACGGCGCGGCCCTCCGCCGTGATGTCGGCCTTCGGGAACGCCGAGCCGGTGACGCGGCCGAGGGCACTGCGATGAACCACCGTGCCCGGGACCTTCAGTGCGACGTGCTCGATGATCCGCTGGAGGGCCTTGTTGCGGACGTCCAGGGTCCCGCGGTCCTCCGTCGGGTCAGCGGTCTCGGTGTCTGCGTCCACGAGCTGCCTCGGACGCACCGGGGCCTCAACCACGACGTCCTCGCAGCAGGCTGCGGACGTCGAGCTCACCGTCGACGTGGCCGCCGATGAGGTAGCCGGCCCCGCCCAGCACGATGGCCAGCAACAGGCCGACCAGGCCACCGGTGACGATGGCGATCGTGAGCAACAGTCCGGCGACCAGGCCGAGTGTCGAGTTGGTCATGACGTTTCTCTCCTTCTGAGGGTCAGAGCGGGGCCGAGCCGGTGCTGTCGGGCGCGAGGATGTCCTCCACCGTGACGTCCACGGGGCCCGACACGTACGGCCGGACGGCATCGCGGATCGCGTCGGTGGTGCCGAGGACCGGTGCGCCCCAGTGGAGAACCACGTGGATCGCGCAGCCGGGCTCGCGCAGCCTCACCCCGTTGACGCGGCGCCCGGGAAGGTAGGTGGCCACCTCCCCGGCGCCGGCGTGCAGGTCGTGGACGCCGGGCACCGCGAGCACGGCGGCCGCGACGACGTCCACGACCTCCGGCTCAGCGCCGTCGTGGCCCTGTGGGTCGGCGTCGGCGGTCACGGTCACTCCACCCGCCGGGCGGCATCCTGGTCGGCGTCGCCGCTCTCGTCCTCGAGGTAGACGTCGTGCACGGTGATGTTGACCTCGGTGACCTCGAGGCCGGTCATCCGCTCCACCGACGCCTTCACGTTGCGACGGATCGCAGACGCGAGGTCGGGGATCGAGGTGCCGTACTCGGCGACGATGTCGAGGTCGGCGGCAGCCTGCCGCTCCCCCACCTCCACCGCGACGCCCTGGCCGAGGTTCGTACGCGAACCCGGGATCCGCTCGCGGATCGCCCCTGCCGCACGCGCCGCGCCGCCGCCGAGGTCGTGCACGCCGCTGATCTCCCGAGCAGCGATGCCCGCGATCTTCGAGACCACCGTGTCGGCGATCGACGTACGCCCGTACTCACTCACCAGTGCACCCGAGTCGCTCCGCTCCGCCTGACCACCGGCGCCGTTCGTCGTCGAGCTCGTGTCGCCGGACTTCGTCTGCGTCATGAGAAGAACCTTCCTGATCGTGTTCGGTCTTGCTGACGCTGGTTGGTCGCGACGTCCCACCGATGTGTCACAGAAATTGTGGTGTGTTCTGGATCACATCTCTTTGCTTGGAGGTGGTAGAACTTCCCTCGTATCGGAACGCTGCCCTTGCGTGGGCGGCAGAAGAGAAACTCGGGGGCGATGTCGGAACCGCAGGCGACAGCTGAGCCGTCGGCGACGGACGAGGCGTTGGTGCGCGCGGCCCGCCTGGGCGATCAGGAGGCCTTCCGGGAGATCGTCGATCGCCACGGCCCGGCGATGTATCGCTACGCCCTTCGCCTGGTGGGCGACGCCACGGACGCCGCCGAGGCGACCCAGGAGGCGTTCGTCTCGGCGTGGCGGAGCCTGTCCGGCTTCGCGGGGCACTCCTCCCTGCGTACGTGGCTGTTCCGTCTCGTCCACCGCCGCGCGGCCGATCTCCAGCGCAATCGACGCGCGACCCCGATCGACGACGGGCTGATGTCCAGGCTCACCCCGCCCGCTGCGGACAACCCGCTGCAGACCGTACTGGACGCCGAGCTGCTCGAGGCGCTGCAGCTAGCATTGAATGAACTACCGTGGCATCAACGGGCGACCTGGCTGCTGCGGGAGGTCGAAGAGATGAGTTACGAGGAGATCTCCATCGCCCTGGCCATGCCGATCGGCGCCGTCCGCGGACACCTCTACCGCGGTCGACGCACACTCGCGGAGAGGATGGCACGATGGCGCTAGATCCCAGCCCCCTCGGTCGCGCCGTCCGCGCCGCCCGAGCCGATGAGCCCGCAGGCTGGGTCGACCTTGCCGAGTCGATCATGGCGCGCGTGCGCCGGGTCGTCGTCCCCTCCGAGCCGATCCTGACCTTCACCGAGCAGGGCATCTCCGCGCGCGACGAGCAAAGCTCGGCGACCTTCGTCTCCGCGCGCGTCGTCAGCGCGGCGCTGCGCCGGCTCCTCCAGGAGCACCCGACCCACGCGCCCGACAACATCGAGCTCCACGTCGACGAGGGCCGCCTGACCGGCATCGACATCCGGCTCGTCGCCAGGTACGGCGTCGAGCTCCACCCCCTCGCCGACACCCTGCGCCCGCAGATCCTCGACATCGTCACGACCCTCCTCGGGCCCGCTCCCGGCATCGACCTCTCGGCGATCGAGATCGAGTACGTCGACGTCACCCGAGGCGACCCGAACCGGACCTGACCGGCGTATCAGCGCCCTTCCGGTCGCACTCCTCCAAGTAAGGCTCCGGTCGTCGTTCTGGACGGTCCAGGACCTGGAGCCGACAGGGGGAACGAACATGGACAACGAAGATCTGTTCATGGCGCAGTCGGATGCCGTGCCCGAGGAGCTCACGGCCGTCGCCGAGTCGAAGGCGTCGGTCGAGGAGGAGCTGCTCGGCATGGAGAACGTGGTCGGTGTCGGGGTCGGCCTCAAGATCACCGACGGCGAGCAGACCGATACGCCCAGCGTCATGGTGCTGGTCAGCCAGAAGATGCCGACCGAGCTGGTCAGCGACGCGGACACCGTCCCGGACACGGTGGACGGCACGCCGACCGACGTCCTCGAGGTGGGGCATCTGTTCGCCGGCGGCAGCCAGCAGCTCATGGAGACCCAGGAGGTCGATGCCCAGACCCTGGCGCTCCGGATCCGGCCGGCCCGTCCGGGGTTCAGCGTCGGGCACTACAAGATCACCGCCGGCACGATCGGTGCGGGCGCGTACGACCTGAGGACCTTCCCGGGGATCCCGCCGCGCTACTACATCCTGAGCAACAACCACGTGCTCGCGAACTCCAACGACGCGAGCATCGGCGACCCGATCCTGCAGCCCGGCCCGTTCGACGGCGGTACGGCACCGGCGGACGTGATCGGCCGGCTGGCCCGGTTCGTACCGATCAGGTTCGACGGGTCCTGCAACTACGTGGACGCCGCGGTCGCGGAGGTGCCCTTCCACGTCATCGACCGCGACGTCTACTGGAACGGCTACCCGGCCACTGCCGCCAAGGCCGCGACCGTCGGCATGCTCCTCAAGAAGACCGGCCGCACCACGAACTTCACCACCGGCCGGGTCACCGCCGTCGCGGCGACCGTGAACGTCAACTACGGCGCCGGCAAGGTCGCGAAGTTCTGCAACCAGATCATCACGACCAACATGTCAGCCGGCGGCGACTCCGGCTCGATGGTGCTCGACCTGCAGAACAACCCGGTCGGGCTGCTCTTCGCCGGATCGAGCGTGGCGACGATCCTGAACCCGATCGCGCTGGTCCAGCTCTCCCTCGGAGTGCGTGTCTGGCCGTGATCGACCCACGGACCCGGAGATGCCGTCAGTCCTCGGTCCTGAAGGCGTCTCCGGTCTCCACCCGCACCGGCAGGCCCTCGCACTCCTCGGGCAGCGACCGCACCGCCGCCGAGGCCGGGTCGAGGGCGTAGACCACCACCGCCGGTCCGCCATCCTCGGCGGCACCGATCGCGACCCCCGCGATGCCCTCCCCGATCCACTTCTCGGCGACCATCAGAGCGCGCCGGGATCGCTCATCGAGAGATGGGATCTCGCCGTACAGGTCGTCGTCGCTCATGTCTTCAGGCTACGCCAGGTCAGGCGGCGCAGTCTCGGTCGACGTCGACGCGCAGGGCCGCCGTCCGTGACCCGCTGCGACGGTGCCACAGGCCCCGCAGGGCGTAGGCACACATGCTCACGGTGCCCAGGACGATCAGATGGATTCCGGCAGCCTGGGCCATGGCGAGGGAGGCGACTGCCCCGGGCGCCGCCACCGCCCAGCTGCGCACCTGCCGACTCGCGGCCGAGCCGGTGGAGGCCCACGTCGCGAAGTGCTCGCAGTTGTTCCTGACCAGGTGGTAGCCACTCATTCCGAGCCGGGACTCAGCCCGGCTGATGATCTCGTCCGCCGGCAGTCGGCTTCGATAGGTGCGGAGAAGTATCTCGCCGCCATCGGCGAAGGACTCGAGCGAGCTCCTCTCGACGCGCCGGCCGGTGGCCGCCGTGCCCGTGTAGTGAATGACGGTGCCGTCACCGCCATCTATGCCGTGGTGCGTGTAGTAGCGACCCCGACCCCTGTGGACGAAGATGTGGTCACCACGTGCCACGGAAGCACCTGCCTTCTCGGGTCATCACGCCACAGGCCGCCACGGCTCGCGAACCACGGGCTCGTTGAACACGAACCGTCGGAACACCCAGAATCGCGTCGCGGTGCTGATCCCGAGCCCGATCACGTTGGCCGACAGGTTGTCCGCGAGGGGGCTGGACAGCCCCAGGACGTAGCGGCTGATCCACAGGCACACGACGGGGATGGCCATCGTGAGCGCACCGAGGACGAAGAACCTGATCACACCGGTCGTCTGATCGCGCGCCTCGCGTTCCCGGAAGGCCCACAGCCGCATCCCGACGTACGCCACGATTCCGGCGACAACGTTGGCCACCACGTACGCGACGATCGGATGGCTCCGCAGCGGAGCCGCGCCGAAGAGCAGGCCGTGGGCCAGCGCGTTGAAGCCCACGAACGAGACAGCGGTGGCCAGACCGCCCACCGCCATGAACCGGACCACCTCGCCGAGCAGCCGAAGCGCCTGGCTTCTCCAGCTCGCTGCGGTGGTCACCTTTACGATGCTACCGACTCGAATGGCCCGACTGCCTGCACTTTTAACGTACGGGCAGACACAACGACGGGTCGGTGCCGCGAGCCATCAGCCGCTGGATGGGGTGTGTGGATACCACCCGACCTGGTCCCAAGCAGGGCCCGGGAACAAGGGGGTCGAAAGTCCCGTCTACCCCAATGTTGGGTATGTGGGGAGAACTCCCGCAACCCGCTGAGACAGCGCCGGGAGACCCTCCTCTCACAGGCCTCGCCGAGGCGGCCCACACGCCGCACTTGCTCCTCGGTTTCAAGAGGTCCCCGCGATTCCACCCGAGATCGGCTCAGGCCGACCCCGGCAGACATCCGCGGCCGCCCGCCCGGTCCCGGGTAGCTCAGCCCTGCCTGCCCACCGCAGGCATGAACCCATGAAGGAACGAACCCATGACCATGCACAGCTCCACCAAGATCGGCCTCGCGGCTGTAGCCGTTGCCGGAGTGGCCACCGTCGTGGCAGCCCCGGGTGCTCAGGCCGCTCAGGACTGCAAGACGACCACCGTGACCTCTCAGGTCAAGGTCGCCGACGAGAAGAAGACCACCACCGTCACACCTGCGGTCACACATGTGGAGCACACCGACGCGGTGACCCACGAGGAGTCCCGCTTCTCGAAGGTGGTCCTCGGCGAGAGCCACGAGGCCCTCACCGAGAACCAGTTCCGCAACTCGGTCTACACCCGGACCTACACGCCCGGCACCGACGCGGTGACCGACACCATCGAGCACCCGGCTGAGACCCACACGGTCGAGCACCCGGCCGAGACCCACACCGTCGAGCACCCGGCCGAGACCCACGTCGTCCACCATGAGGCGGTCACCCACGAGGAGACTCGCGTCAGGGACCGTGGCTACGCCTACAGGCAGAAGGAGACCGGGAAGGTCCGCTACCTGAGCACGCCGAACTGGAACGGCGAGGACGAGCACGGCGACAAGGGCTGGGTCCGCTTCGCCGAGGGCGACCTGACCGAGACCGTCACCGTCGTGGACCAGGAGGCGTGGGACGAGACGGTCGTGGACAAGGAGGCCTGGACCGAGACCATCGTGGACAAGGAGGCCTGGACCGAGACCGTCGTCGACAAGGAAGCCTGGACCGAGACCATCGTGGTCGAAGAGGCCACTCCTGCCGTCTTCGGCCCGTGGCAGTGGGACCACTTCACCGCCTGGACCACCACGTCGGGCACCCCTGCCGATGAGGACGGTCAGGACGGCGAGGACAACCCCCTGAACCTGTCCCAGATCGGCGAGCAGTACGAGCAGACCGTGATCACGAAGGAGGCCTACACCGACCCCGACGTCACGCTCTACTTCGTCGAGGACGGTGAGCCGACCACGAACCTGGCCGACGCATCCTGGACCGCCGAGGTGCCTGAGGGTTGGGACCTGGTCGACACCCGTACGGTGGAGGACAGCCCGGCCTCTGACGTCACCGTGGTGGACACGCCAGCCTCTTCGGTCACGGTCGTCGTCCCGGCTGTCTACGAGACCAAGACCGACACGTCGGAGAAGTGCGCGGCCGTCGTCAAGGACGCCAGCACCAAGGACGCCAGCACCAAGGTCGCCAGCACCAAGGTCGCCGGCACCAAGGCAGACTCCGAGGTCCCGACGCGGATCGATGCCGGCCTGACCGGGAACCTGCCGAACACGGGCGGTCCGAACGGAGCGCTTCTCGCCGTCGGCGGGCTGCTCGCCGGCATCGGGGGCATCGGGACCTTCCTCACCCGTCGCCGGAAGAACGCCTGACCCACCTTCCAGGCGGGCATGACTCGGGTGAGGCCCCCGCGGCCGGGTGGCCGCTGTTCCGGGCGAACGAATTTTCGTTCGCCCGGAACACACCTTCGGACGCGTACGCCGCAGAGATCAGTGCACGCCGGCCATCAGCCGCCGGATGGGCCGGTTGCCGACGAGCAGGAGCACTCCGACGACGACGGAGGCGAGGCCGACCCACCAGAAGAACCCGCTGTCGTTGGAGACGTCGTAGAACTCGGCCAGGCGGCCGGACATCGCGGTGCCGAGCGCGACCGAGAGGAAGAACAGCGCCATCATCTGGGTCTGGAAGCGCTGCGGGGCGAGCTTGGTGGCCAGGGACAGGCCGACCGGCGAGAGCAGCAGCTCGGCGAGGGTGAAGAGCAGCAGGATGAACGCCAGGCCGATCAGCGGCACCGAGTGCGCACCGCTCGGCATCAGCAGGAACGCCCAGAACGCCAGCCCCATCAAGATGGTGCCGAGACCGAACTTCACCGGCGTCGACGGCTGACGGGAGCCGAGCTTGGTCCACAGGGCGGCGAAGACGCCGGCGAGCAGGATGATGAAGACCGGGTTGATCGAGTTGACCCAGGAGACCGGCATCTCCCAGCCGAAGATGTCGCGGTCCAGGCGCTGGTCGGAGTAGACCACCATGACGGTGAACTGCTGCTGGTAGAGCGACCAGAAGACGGCGCTGGCCACGAAGAGCGGCACCATCGCCCACACCCGGCTCCGCTCGACCGAGGAGATCAGCCGGCTGGAAAGGATGACGGCGAAGAGCGCGACCGCGGCGACGATGCTGATGCCGATCACGATGTTGGCCAGGCGCGGCGCGGTGATGACGCCGGTCAGGCAGAGCACCACGATGAGCGCCACCGCGGCGACCGCGATGCCGATCCAACGGCCACGCTCGGCGGCGGGAAGCGGGTTGGGGACGACGCGGCTCGCGGCAGGCAGCGCGCGGCGGCCCACGGCGTACTGCACCAGACCGAGGATCATCCCGACCGCGGCGAGACCGAAGCCGAAGTGGAAGCCCCACTGCTTCTGCAGCAGCCCGGTCAGCAGCGGACCGACCAGGGCGCCCAGGTTGATGCCCAGGTAGAAGAGCGAGAAGCCGGCGTCGCGGCGCTCGTCATCGGCGGCGTACAGGGTGCCGACGAGGGAGGACGCATTGGCCTTCACGCCGCCCGAGCCGAGCGCGATCAGGACGAGCCCGACGCCGACCCCGGCGATCCCGGGGATCAGCGCGAGGCCGAGGTGGCCGAGGACGACCAGGCAGGCGGAGGCGAAGAGCGTTCGCTCCGCGCCGAGCAGGCGGTCGGCGATCCAGGCCGCGATGATGGTCGAGAGGTAGACCGCACCGCCGTACGCACCGACGATCCCGAGCGCGACCGTCTCGCTGATCCCGAGGCCGCCCTGGGCCGCGGAGTAGTAGAGGTAGATCGCCAGGATGCCCTGCATGCCGTAGAAGCTGAACCGCTCCCACAGCTCGACGCCGAACAGGTTGGCGAGGACGCGCGGCTGGCCGAGGAAAGACCGCTCGCCGGGATCGCCGGCGGTGGTCTCACTTTTCAGTTGGCTCATTACCTCAGGTTCACAAGGCTCCGCTCCCCCGCCCAAATCGCGAACGGCCGATAACCGCCGGATGTGACCACTACCACGCGAGCTCGCCGTCCTTGTCCTGGAGTGTTCCGGTGGGGACGTCGAGGTCCAGCGTGGCGAGGCGTACGACGATCTTCGCGCTCTCCGCAGGCGGGCCGGCGATGTCGTCGATGCCGAAGCCGGCGGTCATGTCGGTGGCCGTGGGACCTGGCTCGACGGCGTTGAACCTGATGTCGGGGTACGCCTTGGCGTACTGGACCGTCAGCATGCTGGCGGCGGCCTTGGATGCGGCGTAGAGCGGCAGGAACATCCCCTGCTCGACCCGGCCGGGCGTGGTGTTGGCCCAGAACGAGCCCATGCTGCTGGACACGTTGACCACGCGTGGGTCCTCCGAGCGGCGCAGCAGCGGCAGGGCGGCCTCGGTGACGCGTACGATCCCGACCGCGTTGATGTCGAAGACCCGCAGCGCGGTCGGGCCGTCGAGCGGTTCGGCGACGAGGACACCGGCGTTGTTCACGAGTACGTCGAGGCGCCCCTCGGCCTCCTCGACGGTCGCCAGAGCGGCGGTGACGGAGGCGTCGTCGGTGACATCGAGCTGTACGAAGCGCGCGCCGAGCTCGGCCGCGGCCTTCTCTCCTCGCTCGACGTCCCGTGCGCCGAGGTAGACGTCGTAGCCGGCCTCGGTGAGCTGGCGGGCGGTCTCGAAGCCGATGCCCTTGTTGGCGCCGGTGATGAGTGCGACGGTCATTGCGTGTTCTTCCCTTTCGACAGACGGCCCGGTCGGGCCCGTCTTCGACGCTAGGCACGCCGGCCGGGTCCACCCAGAGTCCTGGTCAGACCGGGGCCTGACAGGACCCCCTCTGTCCGCTCGGGGCCGACCTAGGCTGGAGGCATGAGGTGGCAGAGATGAGCGAGGCGACGAACCCGCTGGGCGCGTTCCTCCAGGCCAGGCGGGCGCTGGTGACGCCCGAGGCGGCGGGCATCCCCGCCATGGGCGTACGTCGCGTCCCCGGGCTGCGCCGCGAGGAGGTCGCGATGCTGGCCGGCATCAGCGCGGACTACTACCTGCGCCTGGAGCGCGGCCGCGACCGCAACCCGTCGGCGCAGGTGCTCGAGTCGATCGCCCGCGTGCTCCAGCTCGACGACGACCACACCGCCCACATGATGTCGCTGGTCGCGGAGGCTCCCCGCCGCCGTCGGCCACGCCGACGCAAGGAGACCGTCCCGCCCGGGGCGCTCAAGCTGCTCGACTCGATGGTGCAGCCCGCGTTCATCGAGGGGCGCTACTTCGACATCCTCGCGGCCAACAGTCTCGCCCGCGCGCTCTCGCCGAGGCTCGCGCCGGGCGGCAACCAGCTGCGCGACCAGTTCCTCGACCCGAGCCAGCAGGAGTTCCACCCGGAGTGGGAGTCGATGACGGAGTGCTTCGTCGGCAACCTGCGCCAGGCGGTGGGCACCGACATCGACGACCCTCGGTTCATCGAGCTCATCGGCGAGCTCTCCCTGGCCAGCGCACGGTTCCGGCAGCTCTGGGCACGCCATGACGTACGCGCCCAGACCGGCGCCCCGATCAAGATGAACCATCCGCAGGTCGGCGAGCTCACCCTCAACCGGGAGCGGCTGACGATCAACGGCACCGACGACCTGATGCTCGTCGTCTACCACCCCGACGCCGGCTCACCCGACGCGGAGAAGCTGGCTCTGCTGGCCTCCGCGGGGCTTCCTACCCGTCAGGACGAGGTGGAGCCCCGACGGGCCTGATCCGTGAGGAGGGTGACGACAGCCCGACGATCCTGCTCGGACTGCGGGTGCATCAGGAGACCCTCGACCACGAAGACACCGATCTTCGTCATCGCGCCCACATCGCTCTCCGGGACACCGGCAGCCCGAAATCCTTCGACCATCATCGAGTCGACAAGGCGGTGGAACTCGTCGTGCCAGGCGCCGATGGACTCAGAGGTCGAAGCGCGCGCATGCACCACCGTGACGAGCCGCCGATACTTCTCCAACCGATCGATGGCCCAGAGAACCTGATCGGCCCACGGACGTCGTGAGTGGAGAGCGGCCTCGGCGAGCGCCGCTTCGAGAACATGATCGAGGACGGCGACGAGAAGCGCGTCCTTGTCCGCGAAGTACCAGTAGATCGTCGTGGTCGTCACGCCGGCGGCCGTCGCGATCTTCGTCGTCGACGTCTCGTCGTAGCCGACCTCGGTGAACAGAGTCGCCGCGGCGTGGACGATCTCCTGCCGCTTCTCCTCACGATCCTGGGGTCTGCGGTTTCGAGGCATACGCAATCTTATCTTGACTGCCGTTCTAGAAGACGCGTACCTTTCTTGCACGCCATTCAAGACGAGCCCGGGAGTCCTCCGTGAACGACCGTTTCACCTGGTCCGAAGGGACCTTCCCGTCCCAGGGCGTCGAGTGCGCCGTACGTGTCTACCGGCCGTCCGGGCAGCCGGTGCCCGTCCCGGTGATCGTCATGGCTCACGGGTTCGGAGGCGTCCGCGCCCTGCGGCTGTATGCCTACGCCGAGGAGTTCGCCGCCGCGGGCTACGCAGTCGCCGTCTTCGACTACCGCGGCTTCGGCGAGAGCGCCGGCACGCCCCGCCAGCTGCTCGACGTGGCGATGCAGCACCAGGACTGGCGGGCAGCGCTGGCCTACGCCCGCAGCCTTCCCGGGGTCGACGCCGAGCGCGTGGTCGCCTGGGGTACGTCCTTCTCCGGCGGCCACGTCATCAGCCTCGCCGGACAGGGCGAGCCGCTCGCGGCGATCATCGCCCAGGTCCCGCACGTCAGCGGCCCCGCAGCCGTCCGCGCGACCGGCCTCGTTCCCAGCCTGCGCGTCGGGATGGCCGGCATCCGCGACCAGATCAGCGCCTGGACGAGGCGAGGGCCTGTGTACGTCGACGCGGCAGGCCGACCCGGGGAGACCGCCGTGATGACCACTCCCGACGCGCTGCCCGGCATGGACACGCTCATCTCCGAGTCCGGGCTCGAGAACGGCGACTACCCCGTCGAGGTGGCCGCACGGATCGTGCTCAAGATCGGCCTGTACTCCCCGAGGCGATGGGCCCGCGGAGTCACCTGCCCTGCTCTGGTCCAGATCGTCGAGTCGGACGCGATCACCCCTCGCCATGTCGCGGAGGAGACGGCTGCGCGCATGGCCGACGCGACCGTACGTGTCTACCCCGGGGGCCACTTCGACCCGTATGTCGAGCCGCTCTTCAGCACCGTGATCGCCGACCAGCTCGCGTTCCTGCGCGAGCACGTGCCGGTCTCGGCCTGAGGCCGGTTACGACGGTCGGGGCAGGATCTCGGCGTCGCGGTGCTCGACCAGCTCGGTGCGCTCGCGGGCGATACGGTCCATGCCCCAGCGTCCCAGCGGCCCGAGCGCGGCGTTGAGGCTGCGTCCGTGCTCGGTCAGCGAGTACTCCACCCGCGGCGGCACCTCGGCATACACCTCCCGGTGCACCAGCCCGTCCTGCTCCATCTCGCGCAGGTGCTGGGTCAGCATCTTCTCGCTGACGCCGGGCAGGCCGCGGCGGAGCTCCGCGAAGCGGCGTACGCCGTAGTTGTCGAGCTCCCACAGGATCAGCCCCTTCCACTTGCCGCTGACCACGTCGAGCGCGGCGTCGATGCCGCAGATGTAGGGGCCGTTTCGGGGCGCCTTCGCCATCGGGTTCTCCTCACTCACCTTCTGGTAAGTACCCCAGGAAATAGTGGGTACTCCCGCTATCGTACGTAAAGGCCGAGGATTGTCCTCATGAATCAACCTCTCACCGCCGTCACCGTTATCGGCCTGGGCCCCATGGGTCAGGCGATGGTCCACAGCCTGCTCGCCGCCGGGCATCCGGTGACCGTATGGAACCGCACGGCCTCGCGAGCCGACGAGGTCGTCGCCGCCGGCGCCCAGCTGGCGGACTCGCCGGCGAAGGCCGTCGCGGCGAGCGACCTGGTCATCCTCAGCCTGACCGACTACCAGGCGATGTACGAGGTGCTCGACTCCGCCACCGACGAGCTCGAGGGACGCACGATCGTCAACCTCGGCTCCGAGTCGCCGGACGGGACGCGTGAGGGTGCCGCCTGGGTTGCCGCGCGCGGCGCGCACTTCCTCACCGGCGGCGTGATGGTCCCGGCCCCGATGGTCGGGACGCCCGATGCGTACGTCTATGTCAGCGGCCCCGCCTCCGTGTTGTCTTTGCACCAGGACGCGCTGGCCCGCATCGGGTCGGTCCGCTACCTGGGCGAGGATCCGGGGCTCGCGCAACTGATGTACCAGGCCAACCTGGACATCTTCCTGACCTCACTCTCCTCGCTCCTCCACGCCGTCGCGCTGCTGGAGACGGGCGGCATCAAGCCTTCGGCTGCTCTGCCCGAGCTCATGCAGACCCTCGCCGGAATCCCGCCGATGCTCGCCGCCGGCGAGGACCTCGGCGCCCAGCTCGAGGCGGGCAAGCACCCCGGCCACCTCAGCACCGTGACGATGATGGGCGCCACCGCTGACCACCTCGTCGAGGCCAGCGAGGCCGCCGGCATCGACACCGACCTCCCCCGCGCCGTCCAGGCCCACTACTCCTGGGCCCGCTCGCGTGGGTACGGCGCGGAGAACTGGTCCCGCATCATCGACGCCATCCGGCCGTACGTCTGAGGTGCTCACCGGCGCCTGAGCGACCCTCAGGCGCCGGCGGTCAGCCACTCAGGCAGATCTCGAACCTTCGGAACCCGGGCATGGCGCTCCTCGCCCCACGCAAACGTCGTCTCGCACACCCAGTCCTCGAAGTCCGAGCCCAGCTGCCAGAGCGCATTCACCAACTCGATCGGATCGTGAAGGTCCTCCGAGCGCCCCAACCGCCAGCCAGAACGCTCGTTTGTGGGCAGGTAGGTGACGTACGCCCAGACGTACTCGTGCCCGTCTTCGGGATAGGTCCAACGCTCCTCGGGGTCTTGGAGCGAGTTGTAGAACTCCGTACCGACCACGACCGCGACGGTGACCTCGGAGATCTCCTGCTCCACCAGCGCGCTCTGGATCAGCGGCCGAATGACCTGGTCCCGAAGCTTGCTCACGAACGAGGTCCGACTCATGCCTTCACTCCTTCCACCAGCTGGTCAGGAGACGACGTCACATGCTCTTCTCGCACATGCGACGAGACGTCAACGACGCCGCCACCACCACTTCTGTGCCGCCACGCCGTCGTCGTAGTTGTCCTCTGAAACCTCGGTCTTGAGTCCAGCATGAAAGGCGATGGCACGTTTCGCGCCTGGTTGTCCGTCCCACATCTCCAGCAGTGCAGCAATTCGGGCTCGCTGCTCAGCGCTCATCGGCTGCCAGGTTGTCGCTGCGCGGACCTCCAACCAGTTCGACACTTGCGCGCGCCCGAGGCCGGCCAGTTCAGCATCTTGGTCTACAGCGAGCCTGAGATCTGCCTCGACCTGATCCCAACCGCCGTTGGAGCGCGCCAAGAGCCACGCGGCGCGACGGTTCGACCGAAGTTCCGATGCCCATGCGTCCGACGCCATCCGGACGGGTGCCCCGAGCCGACCGAGGGCACGTGCGGCGGCCGAGGACACCCGACCGCTGGAATCTGTGAGGAGCGCGGGCAAGAGTCGAAGTACCTCGTCGCGGCCCGCCCAGAGGGCGACTGCTCGGACGGCGACCTCACGCACGCGGGGCCGTGAACTAGTCAGCGCGCCGACGAATCTCGGCAGGTCTGCTGCTGCGTCGCCGACAGCAAGGAGCCCGTCCAGGACGGCGGCCTGGGTACGGCCCGGAAGGTCTTGCTGCAGTTGCGCTCGATACCAGCCGGCGACGTCGAGACCGCGCCTGCGCGCGCGGAAGCGAGCCGACTCGCGAACTCGCGGAACCCGGTCGACTGCCAACGCAAGCAGACGCTCATCAGTCAGGTCGTCGTCCGCAACGGCCAGCACGACAACCTGTCGGATCATCGCGGATCGAGCATCGAGTAGATCGACAAGGTCCGTCACTTCCCTGGAGGCAAACAGCCACTCGGCACACCAGGCCAGGACCAGCTGATCCGTCTCGGTACGCGCGATCTCACGAAGCCGCTCAACCGGCAGCAGGCCGATTCCATGCGCCATCTCGACGCCGCGCCGTCTTACCCGCATCAGGGGCGACGCCATGAGCATCGTCGCCAGCGTCTCCTCCCCCACCTCAGAGCGCACGCGCGACTCCACAAGCTCGATGGCGTGGCTGCCGAAGCGCCTCTCGCGTCCGGCGAGAACGACGTCCATCACGCGATCCAGATGCTCCACCATGTCGGCGTACTGGAGAGACTCCGCGGCAGCCTGACGAACTTGAGGGACGTGATCGAGGAGACGTACGCCAAGAGCCGCAGCCGCAAGAGGCCCTGCGACCCCGCCCAGCGCCCGTGTCGCCCGTTCCCTGAACCGTCCGTCAACATGCATGCTCGTCACCGCAGCAACGAACCCGTCGGGTTCGTTCAGGCACTCGTCCAGCCAACCTCGGAGGCCAGAGACCGGGGTCGTCGGATGGCGGTAGGACCGTGCCGCCTGATCCAGCACAAGCCACTCTCTGCCCGAGAGCGAACTCAGCGTCGAGCGCAGTTCATCCCGGTCACCGACGTCCTTCACGATCGCTTGGGACACAGCAGTCGCGAGGTCGAATGCTTCGGGATAGGTCAGAGACATGGCGCTGATCCTCGCCGATCGCGGATGTGTCGTGCCATCAGGTTTCAGCTTCCCCGCGAGGAACCCGTCTATCACCGCCAGGTGCTCCCGCTCAACTGCCCGCTATCCGCTCGACGAACAGCCGCTACCTGCCGAGGAGCCATGCCCCTTTGCCGACCCATGTCGCCGCCCGCATCGGAGTTTCGGCGTGAGTCGGCTGCATGGTCAGCAGGCGGCACCCTTGTTCGTTCGCATGTCAGTCAAACCCCGCTACTAGGCGTACGCCCTCATCGCCGAACCTGCCGGCGAGAGCACTCATGACCGCGAACACATGCCCCCACGGTGTCCCATCGCCGAAATAGCTCCCGAGAGTCATCGGTCGATACCTGTACGTGACCCCGTTGTGTTGCCATGTCGTCGCCTCGGCAAGATTCAGCGACGACGCCGGTTCGCCCGCGAATGCGAGCACTCCGCTTTCGACCTCCGCTGGAATCAACCTGGAGATCCAGAACGACGCCCCGTCGTTCCACTCCAACTGGCCGGCGATGTGCCCGAACGGTCCATCGAGATCAAGGTCCTTTACCTCAGACCACAGCAGCCACGACACGACGAACTGGCCATAGTCCAACTCCGGCTGGAGGTACTCCCGTGTCGATGCTGCGACGTCCGCAGGTAATCCCCTCGCCTCGGCGATCGGGCTGAACCCGTACTCGTTTCGGACGCCGAACAGGAACGCGTACGCCGGGTAGGCGCCGGCGGGTCCTCCGTCTTCCAATAGAGGAAACAGGTCGATCGCCTTGATCCAACCCTGATTCGCGTCGTCTGGCCAGGGATCACGGATCTCGATACCGCCGTAGATGTCTGTCACCATCGGGCTCACCAACGCCAACTGGCATGAGCGCCGTCGATGTGGAGCAGGAACTCTTCGACCACTTGTCCTTGTGGGTCCACCATGTTCAGGGCCCCGGTGATCTGCTCGACGAGCAGTTCCCACGCGTCGTACTCGTCGGTCTCCTCCAAGTTCTCGTGTTCAACGAGCCTGCTCTCTTCGGCGAAGACCGCCCGCCACTTGTCGAACCCAGCGGATGGGACGAAGGCGCCCTCCAGCCACGGGAAGTCGCTCCCTGTCACGGTGAGAAGGCCAACGACCTCCGTCTTCTCCATGAGCTTCCACGTATTGCTGGATCCGTCCGGCACGGAGGTGACTGTAACCGGATCCACAACCGACAGACGCGGCTGAACGGGCTGCTGGCGCACCCAGTCCGGCCATCCTCCCGGCGATGACGCGCCGGCGATCTCGTACACCCGAAGATGGCTCCTACTGCCTCCTCGAGGCCAGCGATGCCGTCGGCATCGACACTGACCCCGCCGGCGCCCGGGCCCGCTACGCCTGGGCCCGCTCCCGCGGCTACGGCGCGCGGAGAACTGGTCACGGATTATCGACGCCATCCGGCCTTACGGCCGGGGGTGAGCTGTCGCGGGGAGGCCCCCCGCAAGGAGGCCGCCCTCACGACAGTCAGGAATGAGCCGTGAGCCAGTCGATCACGTCGGCGGTGATCGCATCGCGGTTGGTCTCGTTGAAGATCTCGTGGCGCGCCCCGGGGTAGAGCGTCACCGTCACATCCTTCAGTCCGGCCTCGCGATAACGCTGCCCCAGCAGCTCGACCAGGGCGCCACCTCCGGCAAGCGGGTCGGCGTCGCCGGAGACGACGAGAATCGGCAGATCGGGGCGGATCCGACTAATGGCTGCCGGGTCCGCCAGACGCTCGGCGCCGGCGAACAGCTGAGGCACGGCGGTGTCGGGCAGATCGAAGCCGGACAACGGGTCTGCGACGTACGCATCGACCTCGGCCTCGTCGCGCGAGAGCCACTCGTACCCGGTCCGGTGCTCGAACCCGGCGTTGAACGCCTCCAGCCCGGCCGGACCCTCGGCGCTCGAGAGCGCACCAGCGAGTACGTCGAGGGCGGTCGAGCCCGACAGCACCACACCGTCGTACAGGTCGGACCGGTCCACGATCACCGTCTGCGCCGCAAAGGACCCCATCGAGTGCGCGACCAGGAACACCGGGATCCCGAAGAACTCCTCGCGCAGCGACGCACCCAGGGCCGCGACGTCAGCCACCAGCGCCTCGAACTCGAAGTGGCCGAGCTGGTCGGCCGACGCGACGGACCCGCCGTGACCGCGGTGATCGACCGCCCGCACGACGTACCCAGCCCCGACGAGAGCCCGAGCGAGCCGGTCGTAACGCTGCCCGTGCTCGGCGATCCCGTGGGCGATCTGGACAACGCCACGCGGCGCCGACAGCTCCGCTCCCCATGTCCGGGTTGCGAGAACAGTGCCGTCGGTCGGCGAGACGAATGTGGCTGCGGTGGGCATGAGGCCTCCTGGTGACGGGGTGCTTATGCTGCCATTCCTTACGGCAATCCGTCAGGCCATCAGGCTCCGTGCGCCGGGCATGGCGTTGCTCGCCCCGTGCCAAGTTCCGAAGCGATCGACGAGGGCCTCACAACCGGTTCCTGGCCTCCATCAAGGCAAACCCGAGCAGGTTCAGACCGTTCCAGCGTGCTGGCTCCTCGGCGTACGGGGAGCTCTTTCCCAGGCCGATACCCCAGATCCGGTCGCGCGGAGACGCCTCGACCAGCACCCGGCCGCGAGTTGCAAGAAGGTAGTCGCGCAGCGCCGGGTCGCTACCGAACTTGAGCGTCGACCCCTCGACCACGATCCGCCAGCGGTGCTCGAGCCACACCTCATCCTCGAAGCCTGAGACCTCGCGCCCGAGTGCCTTCGCTGCCCCAGGGCTGGCAGCGTCGAGGATCCTTGCAGCGGTGCGGTCATCACCGAAGAGGACGGCCTTGCGCCACATCATGTAATGCTCAGCGCTTGCAAAGCTCCGCCCATCAGCGTCTGCGAAGACTTTCGGCCACCACTGACTTAAGACGTGCATGCCCACACCAGGCCCCTTTGGCGTGTGGCCCCAGAAGTGGACGTATCGGGGACGCTCGCCGGCCTCGTACGCAGCCACGAGCTCTTCTACACTTCGCGCTCGCAGCGCCTGTTCGGTCTCCACCGGCGCACGGTACCGACGATCAACGGCTGCCAGCATCCGTGTTTCTCCGAGATCCCAACTCTGAGGTCGGAAGTCGTACGAACGAATGTCCGTTCGCCAGCTCTGACGGCGGGCAAGCCAAGGCGGAGCTCGGCCACGCGGCGTAAGTCATGGGTGACCAGCTCGAGGCCAGCCGCCACCCCGGCCACCTCATCACCGTCACCATGATGGGCGCGACCGCCGACCACCTCGTCGAGGCCAGCGAGGCCGCCGGCATCGACACCGACCTCCCCCGCGCCGTCCAGGCCCACTACACCTGGGCCCGCTCCCGTAGCCACGGCGCAGAGAACTGGTCGCGCATCATCGACGCCATCCGGCCGTACGTCTGAGGTGAACGCCGGCGCCTGCACCCTCAGTCACCGGCGATCAACCATTCAGGCAGGTCTCGAATCTCCGGAACCCGGGCATGGCGCTCCTCGCCCCACGCGAATGTCGTCTCACACACCCAGTCCTCGAGATCCGAGCCCAACTGCCGGAGCGCATCAACCAGCACCGCTGGATCATGGAGATCCTCTAAGCGCCCCAACCGCCACCCAGCTCCCGCGTTCGTGGGCTGATATGACGTGAGCCCATACGTACTCGTGCCCATCCTCGGGATACGTCCAATGCGGTTCCCCCGGTCCCGGAGAGAGCTCTCGAACTCCGTGCCGACCACGACCGCGACAGTGACCTCGGGGATCTCTTGCTCCACCAGCGCGCTGTGAATCAGCGGTCGAATGACCTGGTCCCGAAGCTTACTCACGAACGAGGTCCGACTAATGCCGTTCCCTCCTTCGACCATGCTGGACCGGGATAGTCATCGTCATGCACGCGACCGGTCAGATGCCACTCGATTAGCAGATTCGTCAGGCAGATTCGGCCAGTCCGAGTTCGGGCGCGGTGGCCGCAACGCCAACGGCTCGTCACGACCGTGCGGATCGCCCGCGAGCCTGAGACCTGACTCCCATCCCCAACACCGGGGACGTACGGCACCAATTCGGCACAGGGTAAATCGGCCGCCGATGTTCTGGGCTCGTGACTTTCTTGGAGGAACCTGCGCCGAGCGCCGGCCAGGAAGAGCTGTACGCCGAAGACCTCGCCGACGACGGCTATGTCTGGGACCTCACCCGCGTGTGGGCACATCAGCCGGAGATGAAGGAGCAGCTCCAGCGACTGTTCGACGCCACGGCCGACGCGGCAGGACTGACACTGCGCGACAAAGCCATGATCGTGATCGCCCAGGCCGTGGCTGTCGGTGACTCCTACTGCGCTGTCGCGTGGGGCAAACGCCTGAGCGCCTGGTCCGACCCAAAGACTGCGATCGCCGCACTCACGGGCGACGAGGAACCCTTCAGCGAACGCGAACACGCGCTGGCCGCCTGGGCACGCACCGTCGCCCGCTCCCCCGGCAGCAGCACACCGCGAGACATCGAGCGTCTGCGTGACGCGGGGTTCAGCGAGCCACAGATCGTGGCGCTGACCATCTACGCAGGGCTGCGCACGGCCTTCTCCAGCATCAACGGCGCTCTCGGCGCCCGGCCGGACATCACCCTCGCCGACGCCCTCGATCCAGCCGTACGCACGGTCATCACCTGGGGACGTGCGCCCGGTTGACGGGGATGACTCGGTTGGCCGCACCAGGAAGGTGTCACGAGCGGTGCTGGCCCGACTTGAAAGGCCTGATCATGTCGCTGAAAACCGCTGACGAGCCCTCGGTCCGGGAGGACACTGGCGGTAGGGGGAGTATTGAAGCGAGGAGCCGAGGATGAGTCGCCAGATGACCATCACGATCCACGATCCTGATGTGGAGCGTCTCGAGGAGCTCAGTTCGGTCTTGCGCCGGGAGCTGCTGGACCTCGGCGTCGATGATGTCGAGCGCGCGAGCGCGGGCGAGGCGCCTGCCGGCACCCGTGGCATCGACATCGCGGCGATCGGGGTGCTGATCGTGGCCTTCCAGGAGCCCCTGGTCGCCGTGACCGCCATCGTGGGGGCGATACGCGGGTGGATGTCCTCTGCTCGCGGAGCCCACGCGGTCGAGCTCACCATCGGCGACCAGACACTCAAGATCGACTCGGCGTCGCGGGAGCAGCAGGATCGACTCATCGATGAGTTCGTCGCAGCCCTGCACGCGTCAGGGGAGCCGGACCCGCCTGCTTCCTCACCGGTGCCATGACCACGGGGCGGCGCAGCGCGCTGGTGGTGGCGAACGACACCTACCACGACCAGCGGTTGAGCAGGCTTCGCGCGCCCGCCACCGACGCCGAGCAGCTGGCAGGCGTGCTCCGGAACGCCGAGATCGGAGGCTTCGAGGTCGAGGTGTCGCTCAACGAGCCGGAGCACGTGGTCCGGCGCAAGGTCTCGAGCTTCTTCGATGACCGCGGGCCTGACGATCTCCTCCTGCTGCACCTGTCGTGCCACGGGGTGAAGGATGAGGACGGGAGGCTCTACTTCGCTACGCCCGACACCGAGGTCGACCACCTGGACGCGACGTCCCTGCCCGCCGACTACGTGAACAGACAGATGACGAAGAGTCGATCCCGGCGCATCGTGCTGCTCCTGGACTGCTGCTACAGCGGCGCGTTCGCGCGCGGGATGATGAATCGCGGCGACGAGCGCATGGACATCATGGAGCGTTTCGACGGCCGCGGGCGGATCGTGCTGACGGCGTCGAGCGCGATGGAGTACTCGTTCGAGGGCGACCAGCTTGCCGGCCAGGGCAAACCGTCGGTGTTCACCTCGGCTCTGGTCGAGGGTCTGGCCACCGGCGAGGCGGACCGGGACCGTGACGGCTTCGTGTCGGTCGACGAGCTGTACGACTTCGCCTTCGACCGGGTGCGGAACGTCACGCCGTCGCAGACTCCGGGCAAGTGGGTCTTCGACGTTCAGGGGGACTTCTACATCGCCCGCAGCAACCGCCCGCCCGAACCGGCGGACGTGCTGGCCGACCTGCGTGCTGCCATCTCGAGCCCGTTCACCAACGTACGTCTCGGGGCGGTGGAGGAGCTGGCCGCGTTGCTGGACGACGAGGACTCCGATCGCGCCGCCGCTGCCCGGATGGCGCTGGAGGACATGGCCGAGCACGACACGCAGCGCGTCGTGCGAGGTTCGGCCGAACGAGCTTGCAGGCCCGTCGAGACGTCGCCCCCACCGCCACCCGCCGCCCCGGAGCAGCCGACAGTCGCGCCGCCCGTACCAGACACCCCAGCCACACCCGCACCGGTGCCCGAAGCCGCTGTCGCGCGCGAGCCCGATCGCGAGCCCGATCGCGAGCCCGATCGCGAGCGCGAGCACAACCCGCGGCCGCTGGCAGCTACCGAGCCCCGGCCCTCCGCATGGGTGTCGGCCGCCGCATCGACAGCTGCCGTGGCGCTCCTGGCTGCGATTCCGTTGCCGTTCCTGGCCGAGGCGCCGACGTCGTGGAACTCGTTCGCGGTGGTCACGCCGTTCGAGGTGGCGCTTGCCGCCCTCGCTCTCCTCCTCGCTGCGGGCCGGCTCCGCCGCCAGCAGCTGGCCTCGGCCGACGCATCCGGACTGTTCATCGTGGTCGGGGTCCTCATGAGCGCCGCCGGCCTCGGACTGGTGAAGTTCTCCCTCGAGGACATCGGCGGCGTCGGTGTCGGCCTGAGTCTTCTCGTCGTGTGCGGCGGAGTGGGGGCTGTCGTGGCAGGCCGGGCGTGCTCGAGCGTGTCGTCGAGGGACCGCGACCTCGGTCCTGTCGAGCCCGTCTGGCTCGTATCGGCCATGGTGGGCGCCGGACTGGCCACCGTGGCGCTGTTCATCCCCTACGACGGCTTCAGCTCGTACTGGACCGAGGTCGAGGAAGGCGCGAGCGCCGAATACATCTTCGAGCCGGCCGCCGCGGTCGGTTGCCTGGCCTTCGGCACGCTACTTCTTTCCTCCCGGCGTCGGTTCGCGACCGCCGTCCTGATCTCTGCCGGTGCCCTCACCGCACTCCACTACGTCGGGGTCGTCATCGCCGCCTGGCAGGCGATCGGCGAGGAGGGCGAAGTGGGTCCGGCCGGGTGGGTCGGCATCGCCGGGGGTCTGCTGGCCGCCTTCGCTGCCTGGCAGGTCCAGCAGTCGCCGACACGGGGCGGCGCAGGGTCCGGCACGACCTGACCACGTCTGAGAAGACTCAGTCCGTGATGTCGCCGGAGTAGCCGTACGTCGTGTCGTGCCAGGTGCCGTTGGCGGCACTGGTGGCGTGGAACTCGGACCAGGTGATGTTGGCGTTGGTGATGGGGGAGAAGTACATGGCGGGCGAGGGCCGCAGCCCGGTGCAGGTGCCGTCCGCCTGGCACTGCCAGTCGAAGTCGGCGACGTGGCCGCTGAGCGGATACTGCGGGTTGAACTCGCCGGTCAGCCGGAGGATCCGCAGGCCGTAGAAGGTGCCGGTGAGGCCCTCGCTGATCGTTCCGGTGCCGCCCGGGCTGACGCCCGCGAAGCTGGTCCAGGTGCCGTCGTACTCGATGCGGAAGCAGTAGTGCTTCTGACCGATCTTCCACACCTGGACATGCTGGAGATACGAGTCGAGAGCCCAGACATGGCCGTCGCTGGCGAAGTCCGCCACGTTCGTGTTGCCGATGGTCACGTCGTACAACGTCGGCCTGTCCGTCGGGCACGAGTCCAGGTCGGTGGGGACCGCAGAGGCGTGGGGGCTGCCGGCGATCAGCAGGCCGACGCAGAGTGTCAACGCCAAGAGAATCCGGCGCATAGCGCCACCTCCGCCTTCTGGTGAGCTGCGGCCGAAGACTCCGGGTGCCGAGATCGGCCGGGCAGCTACTTCGAAGTATCCGCCTGGCTGCCCGAGAAGTAGATCCCCGTTCCGGGGTATAGATTCGCCGCAGGCGGCACTCGCGTCGCGGTCAGAGACGTCGCCCCGTCGCTATCCGCGTGAGCGTGCGGTCGAGGTCGTCGAGGACGTCGGGCCAGGTGGTCTCGCTCGGCGGCTGACTGTGGGCGAAGGTCCCAGCGAGCTCGAGGGTGATGTAGCCGTGGATGAGGCTGGACATCAGACGGACCGCGTACGTCTCGTCGGCCTCGGCCACTCCGTAGCTGCGGACGACGGCGAGGGCGAGATCCGCGTTGCGGCGGCCGGCGGCGATCGCGTCGTCCACCGAGGGCGGGGCGGAACTCGAGTCCGGGGCGGGTGGGATGCGTTGACGGGTGGTGGCGTCGTAGCGGCCGGGTGAGCGTCGGGCGAAGTCGCGGATGGCGTTGGCGTAGGCGACGAGGAGGTCGCGAGACTCCCCCGCAGACATGGCAGCGCTGGTGGCGTCGGCGAGCTCGTCCAGGACGTACGCGGTGACGGCGGTGCGGAGGTCGGCGGCTCCGCTGATGTGGGAGTAGAGGGTCGGCGACCTGACGCCGAGGTGGCGCGCGAGGACCGAGATGGTGACGGCGTCGAAGCCGAGCTCGTCGGCGAGGTCGGCGGCGGCCGCGACCACCGCGGTCCGGTTCAGCCCTGGACGTCCCATCAACAACCTCCTGAATAACGAGTTGCCTAACAGTTGTAGGAAATCCTAGCCTGATGAGCATGAAGCCGCTGACCGAGACCGACGTACGCTCCTCGTTCGTCAACCTCACCAAGGGTGCGACCAAGCGCCTCAACATGCCTGCTGACCTGGCCGAACGGCCGTGGGACGACCTCGACTACCTCGGCTGGCAGGACCCGAAGGCGCCACAGAACCACTACCTCGTCACCGAGCACGACGGCAGGCTCTGCGGCGTGGCTCTCCGGGCCTCACGCGAGACGCGAGGGCCGCGGAAGACGATGTGCGCGCTGTGCACGACGGTCGGTGACGTCGCGCTGCTGGTCGCCTCGCGCGCCGGTCGTTCCGGGCAGGACGGCAACTCGGTCGGCACCTACATCTGCGCCGACCTCGACTGCTCCCTCAAGGCGCGCAACAAGCGCAGGCTCGACACCCCGGTCGTCCACGAGACCCTCAGTGTCGAGCAGAAGGTCGACCGGCTGCTCGGCAACCTCGACTCATTCGTGGCGCGGGTGCTCCGGCCCGCGTAGCGGCCTGACGCCGGGGGTTCGCGACTGCCGTGCCGTCGAGCTCGGCCCGTCACCGGGTCGTTGTCGACCGTGCCTGACGACGACCACGCCACCGAAGGCGATCGTGCAGGAGGGCGGCGCGAGCGGCGTTGCTGCCGGCGGCCCCGTGCACGCCGCCGCCGGGGTGGGCGGAGGCGGACCCGAGGAACAGTCCGGTGATGCCGGTCTCCGCCCGCCCCGTGCCCGGCACCGGTCGGAAGACCAGCTGTTGGTGGAGCTGGGAGGTGCCGCCACCGATCGCGCCGCCGATGAGGTTGGCGTCGAGAGCTTCGAACTCATGGGGCCCGAGCACCCGTCGTGCGGCGACGGCGCTGCCGAAGCCGGGCGCCAGCCGCTCGATGCGCGCCTGCATGCGGCCGGCGAAACGTTCGCACTCCTCCTCGTCCCATCGCCCGCGCAGCCCGTCAGGCCCCGCATCGCGCAGCACCGTCTGCGGCACGTGCGTGTAGGCCCACACCGACTCCGTCCCGGCCGGCGAGCGGCTCGGGTCGGTGGTGGTCATCTGACCTGCCAGGAGGAACGGAGCATCGGGGATGACGCCGGCGGAGACCTGAGACAACGACTCGGTCATCTGCTCGACCGAGTCGGCGACGTGGAAGGTGCCGGGCGCGTACGCGGGTTCGGTGAGCCATGGGATGGGCTTGCGCAGGGCCCAGTCGACCTTGACCGTGCCCGGGTCCAGCTGGAAGTTCTCCATGCCGGCCGCGACCCGTCGCGGCACGTCAGCGGGATCGAGGAGCTGGCCGTACAGATGGGGTGCCGCGACGGCGGCGATCACGGCCCGGTCGACCTTGATCCGGTCGCCGTCACGCGTGCGTACGTCGGTGACGCGACCGTCCTCGACGCCGAGGCGGGTGACCTCGGCACCGCAGCGGACGTCGCCGCCATGCTCACGGAGGCGGCGCTCCAGCGCGGCGGCGAGCATGCCGGCACCGCCCTCCGGTACAGGGAAGCCGACAGTCTGGCCCAGCATGGCGAGCAGAAGTCCCATCGTGCCGGAGCCCGGCGCGTCCAACGGGATGTCGGCATGTCCGGCGTTGCCGGCCAGGAGCAGACGCGCAGCTTCGCCCCCGAAGTGGGTGCGTGCGAGGTCTCCGGCCGGCGTGAGCAGGGTACGCACCGCCGCCAGGCCTCCTGCCCGACGTAGGGCGTTGAGCAGGTGGGCCCCGGGCCGCAGGGGCGGGAACGGGGTCAGCAGAGCGTGGACGAGGGGTTCACCGATGTGGTCCCAGAGACCGCACAGCTCCAACCACGCGTCGCCGTCGCCGGTGTGCTGGGCATCGAGCAGCTCTGCGGTGACGTGTCGGTCGCGGTGCAGCAGCGCCCAGCTGCCGTCCTGCATGGGATGGCCCAGGACCGCGGGAGCATGCCTCCACCGCAGCCCGTACTCGTCCAGGCCGAGGCCGCGGATGGTGGGCGAGGCGGCCGCGAGCGGGTAGAACGCGCTGAAGGTGTCGTGGATGAAGCCGGGGTGGACGTCCTGGGAGCTGCGTACCGCTCCACCTGTGGTGGGTTGGGCCTCGAGCACCAGCACCGACCAGCCCTTGTCGGCGAGCAGGTTGGCCGCGACCAGGCCGTTGGGCCCGGAACCGACGACGACCGCGTCGTAGGAGGCCTCACTCATGGGCGGCGTTCGACGATGAAGGCCAAGCGCCGCAGAGCCTCCACGTTTCGCCAGGTGAGAAGCGGATCCTGCACCAGCCTTGGGACCAGTGCGCCCGGGCCTGCGACGGCCTGCTCACGGATCGCGATCTCGGTGTCCTCACCTGCTGGCTCCACCGTGATCTCGACGTGTGCGGCACCGATGGGCCACCCGCGCGCACGGAGCAACAGCCTGCTCCCGGGATCGCACTCGAGCACCTCGGTGCTGTCGTCGAGCAGCAGCGGCCAGACGCCGACCGAGTGGTGCAGCTGAGAGCCGACGTTCGGCCAGTCCTTGTCGGCGTCGCGCAGCCGAGACGCGCCGACCACCCAGAGCGGGTACAGCCAACCGTCCGAGAGGACCTCCCACACGTGCTCAGGTGAGGCGTGGACCAGCCTGTGATTTCTGCTCATGGAGACGTCCTCGGCGGCTCGGGGTCACTGGACGTAGCGGTACCCCGCCCCCGGCGCGTTATGCGGACTGCCAGGTTGCGCACGACTCCCAGGGCGGCGTTCCCGCGGCCGCCGCGCATCGCGTTCTCGCCTCTCATGCTGGTCAGGACGTTGCCCGGATGCGGGTCCACGGGGCGGGTCAGGTCGGTGAGCAGGAACCCGAGGATCGGCGCGACCACCCGGTCGTGGAGAAGCGGCAGCGCATGCCCCAGCCGTATCACCTCGCCGGCCAGGCTCAGCTGTGGCCGGCCACGGCCGCGATCGACCCGGCGCAGGATCTGCCGGGCTGTCCGTTCGGGGCTCGAGACCGGAGGCGGAGGCCGGCCCTCATGACCGATGACACTCGCGGCATGGCGATAGATCGGGGTGTCCACGCCAGCCGGCGCGACGTACACGATCGCGACGTCAGGTCGGTCGCGGTTCTCCAGGCGCAGCTGATAGGCCAGCGCGCGAACGCCCCACTTGCTGATGACGTAGGGACTCATCGAGGGCGCCGTGATGTGGCCGAGCGCGGAACCGACCAGGACCAGCGTCCCGCTGCCCCGTCGGCGCAGCACCGGCACCACCTGACGTGCCACGTTGACCGAGCCGAGGAGGTTGGTGCGCAGCACGCCCTCGAAGATCTCGGGTGGTAGGGATTCGGTGCGACCCAGCGCCACCACTCCCGCGCAGTGGATGACCGTGTCGAGCTGCCCGTGCCGGTCGAGCACCGCCCCGATGCCGTCCCGCACCGCATCGTCGTCCCCCACGTCGAGCGGCAGCAGCATGGTCGATGCGGCCCCCAGCCGCGCACAACCGCTCGCAGCGACGTCCAGCGACTCGCGATCCCGGGCGACGAGGACGACGTGGTCCCCGCGGGTGGCGGCGAGGCGCGCGACCGCCAGGCCGATCCCGCTCGACGCTCCGGTGACAAGAGTGATCGACATCCTCAGGGGCGGTACCCGTGGAGGACGACTTCATGCGACGGCGCCGTGCGCCGAGGAATCCCTCCCGGCTCAGCACTCGATGACGTTGACGGCGAGGCCTCCGCGGGAGGTCTCCTTGTACTTCACCTTCATGTCGGCCCCGGTCTCCCGCATGGTCTTCAGCGCCTTGTCGAGGCTGACCTTGTGGGAGCCGTCGCCGTTGAGGGCGAGGCGGGCCGCGTTGATCGCCTTCACGCTGGCGATGGCGTTGCGCTCGATGCACGGGATCTGCACCAGCCCACCGACCGGGTCGCAGGTGAGGCCGAGGTTGTGCTCGATCCCGACCTCGGCGGCGTTCTCGACCTGCTCCGGGGTGCCGCCCAGCACCTCGCACAGCGCGCCGGCGGCCATCGCGCAGGCCGAGCCGACCTCGCCCTGGCAGCCGACCTCGGCGCCGGAGATCGAGGCGTTGGTCTTGCACAGGATGCCGATCGCGGCCGCGGTGAGCAGGAACCGGACGATGCCGTCCTCGATCGCGGCCTCGTCCAGCCCGGCCTCGGGCGCCACGAAACGTACCCAGTAGTGCAGGACGGCGGGCACGATGCCGGCCGCGCCGTTGGTAGGAGCGGTGACCACGCGGCCGCCCGACGCGTTCTCCTCGTTGACCGCGAGGGCGAACAGGTTGACCCAGTCCATGACCCGGAAGGGGTCCTGGGCACCGGCTCCGGAGGCCAGGTCGCGGTAGAGCAGCGGCGCCCGGCGCGGGACCCGCAGACCACCAGGGAGTACGCCGTCAGTGACCGGATCACGGTCGCAGCCCGCTTGCACGCAGTCGGCCATCACCCGCCAGAGCTCCAGGAGGCCGGCGCGGATCTCGTCGTGCGTACGCCAGGTCAGCTCGTTGGCACGCATGAGGTCGGAGACCCGGAACCCCTCGCGCTCGCAGATGCCGAGCAGCTCGGCACCGGTGGCGAACGGGAAGCGGACGGGCGAGCGGTCGGGGACCACCCGAGCGGCGCCCACCGCGTGCTCGTCGACCACGAAGCCGCCACCCACGGAGTAGTAGGTGCGCTCGCACAGCACCTCCCCCGAGGCGGCGTACGCGGTGAACACCATGCCGTTGGGATGGCCCGGCAGGCTGGCGCGGCGGTGCATGACCAGGTCGGTGCCGCTGTCGAAGCGGATCGGACCGTGGCCGCCGAGCGACAGCTCCCCGGACTCGCGGATGGCCGCCACCCGCCCGGACGACGCGCGCGTGTCGACGGTCGCCGGCTCCTCCCCCTCGAGGCCGAGGAGCACGGCTCCCTCGGAGCCGTGCCCGTGACCGGTCGCGCCGAGGGAGCCGTAGAGCTCGGCCTTCACCCGTGTCACCGCATCCAGGCGACCGTCCGCGACGAGACCGTCGACGAAGGTCTTCGCGGCGCGCATCGGGCCGACGGTGTGCGAGGACGACGGGCCGATGCCGATCGAGTACAGGTCGAAGGCGCTCAGCGCCATCGCGACGGCCGTGGATCCGGCGACCTCGGCGGTCACGTCACTCCTCGATCAGAGCGTCGTAGGCCGCGGCGTCGAGGAGCTCGGGGGCGCCCGAGACGCGCATCTCGAAGAGCCAGCCGGCACCGAACGGGTCGCTGTTGATCAGCGCGGGGTCCTCGACGACGGCGGCGTTGACCTCGAGGATCTCGCCGTCAGCAGGCGCGAAGATGTCGCTGACCGACTTCGTCGACTCCAGCTCACCGCAGCTCTCTCCCCCGGTGATCTTGCTGCCGACCTCGGGCAGCTCGACGAAGACGATGTCGCCCAGCGCCTCGGTGGCGAAGGCGGTGACACCGACCCGCGCGACGTCGCCGCGGGTCTCGAGCCACTCGTGCTCGGCGGTGTAGGACAGGTGGGTCGGGTTGCTCATGGCGGTGCTCATTTCTTGGAGTAGAAGGGAAGGTCGACGATCTCGGCATCCTCGCGGCTGCCGCGTACGTCGACCTGGACCTTGACGCCGGCGGCGGCGAGATCGGGCCGGACGTACGCCATCGCGATGGGACGTCCGAGCGTCGGCGACGGGGAGCCGCTGGTGACGACGCCGATCTCGTCGCCGCTGGCCGGGTCCACGACGGCGTAGCCGGCCCGCGGGGAGCGGCGCCCGGCGGCGACCAGACCGACGAGCACGCTGCGCGGGCCTTCGTCGCGGCGTACGGCCAGGGCGGCCTCCCCGACGAAGCCGTCGGGCTTGTCGAAGGAGACGACCCGGCCGAGTCCGGCCTCGAAGGGCGTCGTGTCACGGTTCAGCTCGTGGCCGTAGAGCGGCATGCCCGCCTCGAGCCGGAGGGTGTCGCGGCAGGCGAGCCCGGCGGGCTGCAGCCCGTGCGGCGTACCGGCTTCGGTGAGAGCCTCCCAGACCGCAGCGGCCGACGCGGGCGCGCAGTAGATCTCGAACCCGTCCTCGCCGGTGTAGCCGGTGCGGGCGAGCAGGACCTCGACACCGGCGACCGTGCCGGCGTCGATGGCGTAGTAGCGCAGGGAGGGGACGTCGAGGTCGGTCAAGGCCGCCACGATCGCCGCCGAGGCAGGTCCCTGGACCGCGATCAGCGCCCATTCGGCGGAGGCGTCGCGGACCACGGCGTCATAGCCCTCGGCTCGCGAGGCCAGTGCCGGAGCGACCACGTGGACGTTGCTCGCGTTGGCGACGACCAGGTAGCGCTCCTCCTCGAGCCGGTAGACGACCAGGTCGTCGATGATGCCGCCGTCCTCGGCGCAGATCATCGAGTAGCGGGCTCGGCCGATGCCGATCGCCGACGGGCGGCCGACCAGGGCGTGGTCGAGGGCTCGCCCGGCCTCGGGCCCGGTCACCTCGATCTCGCCCATGTGGGACAGGTCGAAGAGTCCCGCGGCGGTGCGGACGGCGTGGTGCTCGGCGGTCTCCGAGCCGTAGCGGACCGGCATGTCCCAGCCGGCGAAGTCGGTGAACGAGGCGCCGAGGGCCTGGTGGATCTCGTGGAGAGGGGTAGGGACGGATGAGGTCATGTGTGCGGGAGGCTCCCTGGTGGTGGGTGCCGACAGCGGCACCCGTGGACGGGTGACCTCCCCGCTCTGTCATCGCTACCTGAGAGCTTCACCGCCCCGACGGGGACGGTTTGCACCGTGGGTGCAGGATCGTCGGATCCTGACTTTCCAGAGGTCGCCTCACCACAGCGGTCATGGGGCCTGAGAGATTCTGGGGAGGTTTGCTCCTTCGGCGCCTCACCCGGGATGGGCGAGGACTCTCCCGCTGCAGTTCGAGTGGCGGATGTGAAGTTGTGCGGCAAACCTAGGTCTGGCCTCCTCGGCCGTCAAGATCTCGGCACCGCGACCCACTAACGGGAACTGTTCTCACCGGCTCTACGATGGCTCGGTGCCACCCAACGCCAGCACCCGCGTTCCCGTGGTCATCCTCACCGGCCATCTCGGGTCGGGGAAGACCACGCTGCTCAACCATCTGCTGCGCCAGCCCGGTGCCCGGGTGGGCGTGGTCGTCAACGACTTCGGCGACATCAACGTCGACGCCGGGCTCGTCACCGGCCAGATCGACGAGCCGGCCTCCATCGCCGGTGGCTGCCTGTGCTGCCTGCCCGACGCCGGCGGCCTCGACGACGCTCTGGAGAAGCTGACCCACCCGCGGCTCGGGCTCGACGTCGTCATCGTCGAGGCCAGCGGGCTGGCCGAGCCCGGCACCTTGGCCAAGCTGGTCCGGTTCAGCGGCGTCGAGCGCGTACGCCGCGGTGGGCTCATCGAGGTCGTCGACGCGGCCTCCTACTTCGACACCCTCGACGACGGCCGGGGCCCGGCACCGGTCCGGTTCGCAGCCGCCTCCCTGGTGGTGGTCAACAAGACCGACCTGGTGCCGTCGGCCGAGCGGGAGGAGACCCTGGCTCGGATCGAGGCGCGGGTGCGGGAGCACAACCCCGAGGTCCACGTGGCGTACGCAGTGGGCGGCCGCATCGACCCACGACTCGTCTACGACGCCGCCGTGCCCGAGGACCCGCCCGACGAGCTGCCGATCGCCGCACTGCTGCGCGAGGCGGCCTCCGACCACCAGGCACATCAGCACGCCGCCTCGGTGACCGTGACGAACCCAGGCACCATCGAACCGGCCCGGCTGATCGACCTTCTCGAGGACCCGCCCCCGACGGCGTACCGCATCAAGGGGACCGTCGCCGTCGCGACCGGCCAGGGACCTCGCAGCTACCACGTCAACCTGGTCGGACGCAGCGCCCATGTCGCCGCGGCCAGGCGCACACCGGGCGCGACGAGCGAGCTCGTGGCCATCGGCCTCGACCTCGAGACCGACTCGGTCCGCAAGCACCTCACCGACGCCCTCACCGAGGCCGAGCGGCCGAGCACCGAGGGTCTACGCCGGCTCCGCCAGCTGGTCCGGGTCAGCCTCTGACGCCGACGCCCAGCCTAGGACGCGGTGGACGGTCGCCGTCTTCGGGTGGGATCCGGACGGCGGCCCGGTCTCGAAGAGGTCGATCATCAGGAACAGCGGGTAGGTCGGAGCCTGGGGCACGCGTCGTACGACGAGACCTTCGCAGCCGATGACGGTCTCCCGGCCGTCCCAGATCGCCGTCCAGGTGTGGGCCCGGGTCGCGTCGAACGGGACGGTGACCTCTGCCATGTCGGTACTCAGGCGCGGGTCGTGGTGCGCCTTGACCCCGCAACGGGCGACCGTGGTCGTGCCGATCGCGTCCGCGTCGATCTCGAAGACGCAGATCTCGCCGGAGTCCTCGCCGGAGAGGTGCTCGGTGCCGACCAGCCACGCCGCGAGCATGCAGCCGTCGTCCCGGCTCGCGGCGACGGTCACGTCCACGCGACCGCGAGCGGGCGCGAACAGGAGCTGTTGCGGCGTCTCGGTCCGGACCCGGAGCCCGTCCTCCCGGTGACGGTGCGTCCCGCGCGCGGAGCCGACCGGGCCGGAGTACGTGCCGGTCTGCAGGTTCGAGACCCGCAGGGGCGCATCCTCGGGCCGCCAGTCGAGCTGGTCGGCCTCGATCCGCAGCTCGAGCCCACCCGGGACGAGCCGGTAGCGAGCCTCGGACCGCTCCGGTGTCGTCCAGTGCGGCAGGTAGTGCGGGATCCACCACTGCTCGGACAGCCCGCCGGAGAAGTCCTCGTCGAGGTCCGGCCGCCGGGCCGGCGGCTGGGGCAGCTCATCGAGCGGTGAGACCATGCTCGATGGTCCCACCGCTCACGAGCAGAAATCACCCGGCTCGGCGGACGATCCGCTCCATGTCGGTGATGACCACCGAGCGCGACTCCAACCTGACCCAGCCCTTGGCAGCGAAGTCGGCGAGCGCCTTGTTGACCGTCTCCCGAGCCGCGCCCACGAGCTGGGCGAGCTCCTCCTGGGTCAGGTCGTGGCGTACGTGGACGCCCTCCTCGGTCTCCTGACCGAACCGCTCGGCGAGATCGAGGAGCGCCTTGGCGACCCGGCGGGGAGCGTCGGCGAAGACCAGGTCGCCGATCACGTCGTTGGCCCGGCGCAGCCGGCCCGACAGCAGGGCGAGCAGGCCACGGGTCACGCTGGGGCGCCCGTCGAGGAGGCCCAGCAGGTCATCGTGCGAGAGCGAGGCGAGCTCCACCTCGTCGGTGACGGCCGTGACCGTCGAGGAGCGCCGACCGGGGTCGAAGAGCGACAGCTCACCGAACACCTGGCCCGGCCCCAGGATCGCCAGCAGGTTGTCCTGTCCGTTGGCCGCGGCGCGGCTCAGCTTCACCTTGCCGTTCACGACGGCGTAGAGCCGGTCCGCGGCGTCTCCCTCGTGGAACAACACCTCGCCTCGCCTGAGGCGGGTCTGGCCCATCATCGCGAGCAGCGCCGTCATCGACTCGTCGTCCAGCTCGCTGAAAAGCGGTGCGTGCCGAAGCACGTCTTGATCCATTACCCAGCCGCTCCTGTCGTCATTTGGCTGAAGCCATCAGCGTACCGAGATCGACGGCTCGGACAGCGGATGTGTGTCCCGCATCGCACGCCTGTCGGGTGCGTTCTTCGCCACACCCGCAAACCCACACCTGAGCGCGATCAGGCACGGCGCGGCGCGGCGGTGGTGCGGCGCACCACCAGCTGGGTGTCGACCGTGACGGATCGCGCCGTGCCTTCTTCCTGGTGCAGCAGGCCGAGGAGCATCTGGGCGGTCAGGACGCCCTGCAGGCGGGCGTCCTGCCTGATCGTGGTCAGGTGCAGCAAGCTTGCGTGTGGATGGTCGTCGATGCCGATGATGGAGATGTCCTCGGGAATCCGCAGGCCGGCGTCCCGGATGGTGCGCATGGCACCGAACGCGACTTCGTCGGAGTGGGCGTAGACAGCGGTCGGGAGCTCGGAGGACGAGAGCAGCCGGGCCATCGCCGCGGCGCCCTGCTCGCCACCCCAGTCGGTGGTGACCACGAGCGACGGGTCGAGCTCGATCCCTGCGTCGGCCAGGGCGAGATGGTAGGCGCGACTCCGCCCGGACGGTTGGCGGGGCTGGTCGGGGTCTATCGCCTCGATCATCGCGATCCGCTCGTGGCCGAGCCCGAGCAGATGACCCATCGCCTGCCCACCGGCTTTGAGGTCGTCGATACAGACATGCGGATAGACCTCGTGCTGACCACCGGCCGCGACGACCTGGACGCCGAGCATCAGCTCAAGGCTCTGGCGCTCCGCCTCCTCGACCGGGAAGCCCACGACGATGACGGCATCGACCTTGCGCCGGGCGGGCAGCCGCTCGAAGAAGGACCTGCGGTCCTCGAGGTTGCCGACGTGGTAGAGCAGCACGTCGAGCTGCGACTCGCGCAACACCGACTCGATGCCTTCAAGGATCGCACCGAAGAACCAGCGTGAGAGGTGCGGCGCCACGACCGCGACTCGGCCCGTGGAGCCCTTCTTGAGCCTCGAGGCATCGGGCGAGACGACGTAGGCGTGCTTCTTGGCGACGTCCAGCACCTTCTGCCGGGTCACGGGAGAGACGTTGGGTCTGCCGCTGAGCGCTCGCGACGCGGTCCCGAGGCCCACTCCCGCGATCCTGGCGATATCGGCCAACGTCAGCTCGCGCGGCTGCTCAGACTCCATGTCAAGCATGATACGCGACCGACTGGCAACGTTTCCAGGAAGTCACCTAACGCCATTTGAGCGCGCTTCCATCCGGCCTTGACAAAGCCGCGTGACTGGGATCACAGTTGTGACTGGAAACGATTCCAGCACACGGTAGACGGGAGTGGCCATGAGGCCGATGCGGAGACTGAGGATCCTGGGGGTGGCAGCTGCGATGGTCGCGGCGGCGTCGATGGCGGCGTGCGCCGGCCCGGGCGGCAGGGCACCTGCGGCTGAGGTGAGTCCGACGAGCGTACGAACCGACGTCGGCGAGCAGGAGGCGACGCTCACCCTCTTCACCGCAGCCGGGCTCGAGGACTATCAGCAGGCACTGGCCGACGCCTTCATGAAGGAGCATCCGGCCATCACGGTCGACCTGCAGGTCGAGGCCGACAATAACTACAACACCGTGCTGCCCAGGTTGCTCGCTTCCGACAGCCCGCCGGATCTCGCCCTCGTCGGGGACCTGAGCGGCGCCGTCCGCGACGGGCTCGTCACCAACCTGGACGCCTACGACGACGCGTACGGGTGGAGCGAGAAGGTGCCGGCCAGCGTCCTGGACGCCGGACGCGTCCAGAACGGCGAGATCGGCTCCGGCCCCCTCTACGTCGGCGGTGGCGCCGCCGGTCCGCTGACCGGGGTGTTCTACAACCGGGACCTCGCCACGAAGGTCGGAATGAAAACGATCCCGCGGACTCTCGACGAGTGGGAAACCGTGATGGCGAGAGCCAAGTCGATGGGGATCACGCCGATCGTCGCGTCCAACGCGGACGGTCTCGTCGGGCACCTGTACAACCTGCTCCTGGGCGACTACATGGGGCCGCAGTCCGTTCTGGACGTGGCATGGCGCAAGCCCGGCGCCTCTCTCGACACGGCCGAGGCGACCGAGGCGACCGCGCGCCTGCAGAAATGGGCGGACGCCGGCTACTTCAACCACGACGCCAACGCGATCAACCAGGACGCCTCGTACGGCCGGTTCGCCGCGGGCAAAGGCCTGTTCATGGTCCAGGGCTCCTGGATGACACAGGCGCTGCCGGCATCCTTCGACGGCGAGTACGGCGTCTTCCTGATCCCGCCCCGCGAGGCCGGCGGCCCGCCCATCAGCATGACCGCGAACACCCTGGCGTTCTCCATCGCCGCGCGCTCGGATCGCAAGGACTCGGCCGCTCTGTTCCTGGACTTCCTGACCTCTCCCGAGGCCGCCGAAGTCGCCACCGAGAACGGCTACCCGGCAGCGAACGCCACCGATCAGGACCCGCTGACGTTGGACGCCGACGTCGAGAGCCAGATCCAGGCCGGGTACGCCGCCGTGACCGCGACCGACGGGTTCTTCACCTGGATCCAGAACTCGGTCCCCGCGGTGAACACCGACCTCCCGGCGCAGCTACAGCTCCTCCTCAGTGGCAAGGCCGAGCCCGAGGACGTGGTCGAGCACCTCCAGAAGTCCTACCAGAGCGGGCTGCAGGACTGATCATGATCGACATCGGCACATCCACCCCGACGACTCTTCCGCCGAGGCTCGCGGAGCCGGCCCGGCGACGGACCCTCCCCCGCCGCCGGATCCGTTCGGCGGCCCGGCGCTGGAGTGGCTGGCTCTTCGCGCTGCCCGCCCTGGCCTTCTACGGGTTCTTCAACCTCCGCGCGGTCATCCAGTCGGTCTGGTACTCGCTCTACGACTGGAACGGCATCGGCCCATCCACCTGGGTCGGCCTGGACAACTACGTCGCCATCCTCACCGACTCCGAGCTGCTCGAACCGTTGCTCCACGCGCTCGTGCTGATCCTGTTCTTCACCGTCCTTCTGGTGTGCTTCGGCCTGGTCGCCGCCGCGACCATGCAGTCGATCCAGGGCCGGTTCGCCGGGACGCTGGCGCGCACCGTGCTGTTCCTCCCCCAAATCATCCCCGGTGCCGCGGCAGGCGTGGCCTGGACCTGGATGTACGCCGACAACGGCGTCGTCAACCAGGTCATGCGCCTCATCGGCCTCGGCGGATACACCCGGGCCTGGCTGGGCGACTTCGACTGGGCGCTGGTGGCGGTCGGGTTCATCGGCACCTGGCTGTCGACCGGGTTCTGCACGCTCCTGCTCATGTCGGGTGTGGGAAAGATCGGGTCCCAGCTGTACGAAGCCGCGCGTCTGGACGGAGCCGGAGCGATCGCACGCTTCCGCCACATCACCGTCCCCGGGCTCAAGCAGGAGATCGGCGTGTGCACCACGGTGACGATCATCAGCGCGCTCGCCAGCTTCGACGTGGTCTACCTGGCCACCCATGGCGGCCCCGGCGGCGCCACCATGGTCCCCGGGGTCAAGGTCTACGACCTCGCCTTCAGCGAGAGCCGCCTCGGTGACGCCTCCGCCCTCGCCGTGGTCCTGGCGCTGCTCATCGTCGCCATCGTCCTGCCGCTCCAACGTCTCTTCCGAGAGGACTGACCCGTGGCTGTCATATCGCCGTCCCTCATTCGCACACCGGCTCTGCGCCGCCGAGCCCCCGGAGTCGCACTGATCCTCATCGCAGGCGTCTACTCCATCGTCCCGCTGGTCAGCATGTTCTCGGCAGCCCTGGCGCCGCAAGGAACGATCCCCGGCGGTCTGTCGTGGCCGTCCGATCCGCAATGGCACAACTTCCTCGACGCCTGGACCGTCGCCAACGTCACCACGCTGCTGAAGTCCAGCGTCCTGATCGTGCTCGGCGTGGTGCCGCTCTCCGTGCTCATCGCGACGATGGCGGCGTACGCCATCACGGTCCTAGAGATCCCGTTGGGCCGGGCGTTCTACCTCCTCCTGCTGCTCACGCTCACCCTTCCCTACGAGATCGTGATCGTGCCGCTCTACCAACAGGTCAACCAGCTGGGTCTGCTCGATAGCCAGCTCGGTCTCATCCTGCCGCTGGTCGGACTCAACATGCCGTTCGCCGTGTTCTGGATGCGGGCGCACTTCCTGAACGCCCCGGCGGAGCTGACCGAGGCCGCCTCGCTCGACGGCGCCGGACCCTGGAGAGCACTCACGCGTGTCCACCTGCCGCTGGCCACCCCGGCCGTGACCTCCCTGGTGCTGCTGATGTTCCTCTCGACCTGGAACACCTTCCTGCTAGCCCTCGTCCTGGTCAACGACCCCGACAAGCGCACGATGGCCGGCGCCCTGCAGGCGTTCCAGTCGAAGTACAGCACCGACATCGTGCTGCTCAACGCAGGCGCCCTGCTCCTGATGGCGCCCACGATCCTCGTGTTCCTGCTGCTCCAGGGTCAGTTCACCAAGGCCCTCCTCCAGGGAGCCACCAAGGGATGACCATCCAACACCTCGATGACGCAAGGACTGCTGCCATGAATTCCGACTGGTGGGCTGACGCCGCCGTTTACCAGATCTATCCCCGAAGCTTCGCCGACTCCGGCGACGACGGCCTGGGCGACCTCCGCGGCGTCACGTCCCGCGTCCCCTACCTGAGCTCGCTCGGCGTCGACGCAGTATGGCTGAGCCCGTTCTACCCGTCGGCGCTCGCCGATGGCGGCTACGACGTCGACGACTACCGAGACGTGGATCCGCGACTCGGCACCCTGGACGACTTCGACGAGATGGTCGCCGCGCTCCACGGCGCCGGCATCAGGGTGATCATCGACCTCGTCCCCAACCACACCTCCGACCGGCACGATTGGTTCACCGAGGCCCTGGCCGCCCCCCAGGGATCGCCGGCTCGTGACCGGTACATCTTTCGCGACGGCACCGGACCAGGCGGAGCCAACCCACCGTCGGACTGGCAGTCGATCTTCGGCGGGTCAGCCTGGGCTCGGGTGCCGGACGGGCAGTGGTATCTGCACATGTTCGCGCCTGAGCAGCCCGACCTGAACTGGGACAACCCCGAGGTGCGTGCCGACTTCCTCACCACGCTGCGGTTCTGGGCCGACCGTGGCGTCGATGGATTCCGCATCGATGTCGCCCACGGCCTCACGAAAGACCTCACCGAGCCGTTCACGCCCACGGCGGAGCTCCCCGACCTGGCCGATGCCGAGGGTTCCCATCCGTTGTGGGACCGTGATGAGGTCCACGGAATCTACGCTGAGTGGCGTCGCATCTTCGACGAGTACGACTCGCCGCGGATGGCGGTGGCCGAGGCCTGCGTGGCGCCGGCACGTAGGCCTCGGTACGTACGCGCCGACGGGCTCCATCAGGCCTTCAACTTCGATCTTCTCGAGGCGGCCTGGGACGCCGAGGAGTTCCGGGCCCGCATCGACCGACAGGTCACCGACACCGAGAGCGTCGGCGCCTCCGCCACGTGGGTCCTGTCGAACCACGATGTCGTACGGCACGCGACTCGTTACGGGCTACCCGGTGCCGAGGACGATCCGCGGGGGACCGCCGCCGCATGGCTGCTCAGCGACGGCACCGTGCCACCGCTCGACCGCGAGCTCGGGCTTCGGCGTGCCCGGGCCGCGACCCTGCTCACCTTGGCTCTGCCCGGCTCGGTCTACCTGTACCAGGGCGAAGAGCTCGGCCTCCACGAGGTGGGGAACCTGCCGACGGAACTCATCCACGATCCCGAGTTCCACCGCTCCGGTGGCTCACGGAAGGGACGCGACGGCTGTCGCGTACCGATTCCATGGACTCCCGATCGGCCGTCGTTCGGCTTCTCGCGCGGGACTGCGCATCTTCCACAGCCCGATTGGTTCGCCGAGAGCTCCGTAGCCGCCGAGGAGACCGATCCCCACTCGACGCTCGAGATGTACCGGCGTGCGTTGGCACTCCGGTCGAAGCTGCGCGGTCGCGGCTTCGCGTGGCGAGCTGAGAACCGGCCTGAGGTGCTCCACTTCGCTCGGCCCCAGGGCTGGGACTGCATCACCAACTTCGGATCACGGCCGGTGCCTCTGCCGGAAGGAACCATCCTCTTCGCCAGCTCACCGATCGAGGGTCACCTGCTGCCGCCGGACACGACGGTGTGGTTCCTCAGCGGCGAGACGCCGAGCTGATTCCCGGATCCGGCTGGGAACTGTTAGGGGTCCGGCGTGGTTGAGCCTGGTGTGAGGCTCTCCATGCTGGACCGCTCCCGTACGCGGACGGGCTATCCCGAAGGCGCTGCGCTGACCCACACGATCGAGCGGGCGGTGGCCGCCGAGCGGCTCGGCTACCACCGGTTCTGGGTCGCCGAGCACCATGCGGTGCCGGGGATCGCGTCGGGGGCGCCGCCGGTGCTGATCGGTGCGCTCGGCGCGCACACCTCCACGATCCGGCTCGGGTCGGGCGGGGTGATGCTGCCGCACCACCAGCCGCTGGTCGTGGCCGAGCAGTTCCTCATGCTCGACGCGCTCTACCCCGGCCGCATCGACCTCGGCCTGGGGCGCACGCTGGGCTTCACCGCACCCGTACGCCGCGCCCTGCGCCAGGATCTCGACGACCCGGACACCTTCGCCGAGGACATCGAGGAGCTCCGCGGCTACCTCGACCGCACCGCGGCGGTCACCGCGCGGCCTGCGGCCGCCCAGCAGATCCCGATGTTCGTGCTCGCGACCGGGCACGGTGTCGCGCTCGCCTCGAAGCTCGGCCTGCCGGTGGTCGTGGGCGGTCCGGTGCTCGACAGCCCTCGGCTGGACGAGGTCCTCGGGGCGTACCGGAAGGACTTCCGGCCCTCTTCGCGGGCTGCCGAGCCCTCGGTGATGGTCTCCGTCGACGTGCTCGTCGCCGACACCGACGCCGAGGCCGCCGAGCTCGCGCTGCCGGAGGCATGGGCGATGGCCCGGTCGCGGCAGACCGGCGAGTTCGGTCCGCTCGAGCCGGTCGCGGCGATCCGGTCGCAGACCTGGTCGAACCAGCTCCGTGAGCGGGTCGAGGCGCATCTCGCCCGGACCACCGCCGGCTCCGCCGACACCGTCCGGCGCCGCCTCGACCGGCTGGCCGAGACCACCGGAGCCGACGAGCTCCTCGCCTTCACCTCGACCTACGACCGCGACGCCCAGCTCGCCTCCGACGCCGCGCTCGCCCAGATCATGACCGCGGGGATCATCACCGCGGTTCCGAACCAGAGCTGAGCATGTGGGCGGCCTCCAGGAGGAGGCGGCCGAGCTCGGCCTGGCGCGGGGGCGCGAGGCGGGCCTCGATGCCGGTGATGCTCAGCGCACCGTAGGGCTGCCCGTGGGCGTCGAAGACGGCGGCGCCCAGGCCCCAGCTGCCGACCACGATCAGGCCGGGGTTGACCGCGAAGCCGCGCTCGCGGGTCGCGGCGATGCGCTTCCGCAGAGCGGACGCCGAGTGCTCCTCGCCGTAGGCGGGCACGAGGTCGGTGCGGGCGAGGTAGGCCTCGCGGCGCGACTCGGGCATGAGCGCCAGGATCGCCAGGCCGGCCGAGGCGACGCCGAGCGGGAACCGGATGCCCTCGTGGAGCACGTGGGAGCGGATCGGGAAGCTGCCGTCCTCGCGCAGGACGCAGACGGTCTCGTCGCCACGCCGGATGGAGAAGAACGCGCTCTCCCCCGTCTCGCGGGCGATGCGCAGCACCGCTGCCCGGGCCGCCGGCGTGATGTCGTGGCGGGTGGTCGCGGCGGCGCCGAGCAGGAAGCACTCCGGCCCCAGGTGCCAGGCGCCGGTGGTGTTGTCGCGCTCGACCAGCCCCTCCTCCTGCAGCGTGCTCAGCAGCCGGTGGGCGGTCGGGCGCGGGATGGCGGCGGTCGTCGCGAGCTGGGTGGTCGTCGCGCCTTCCGGCTCGCGCGCGGCGAGCAGCCGCAGCAGGTGCGCGCTGCGGCGGATCACGCTGGGACCGGGTTCCATGAGACGTACGATAGACGACGTCCACTCAGTGAACGCCTCTGCGGCAGTGGGGTCGTTCAACGAAAGATCGAGCGTGAACTCGCGATCATCTATTGACCGAGCGACGGACCCGCCCTTGACTGATCGTCATGGACAAGGTCATCTCCTCAGCCGCCGAGGCGGTCGCGGACATCCCGAACGGAGCGACCCTCACGGTCGGCGGCTTCGGGTTGTGCGGCATCCCCTCGGTGCTCATCAACGCAATCCTCGAGGCGGGCGTGACCGACCTCGAGGTGGTCTCCAACAACGCGGGCGTCGACGACTGGGGCCTGGGCCTGCTGCTCGGCGCCGGGCGCCTGCGCCGGGTCGTCGCGTCGTACGTCGGTGAGAACAAGGAGTTCGCGCGGCAGTACCTCTCCGGCGACCTCGAGGTCGAGCTGACCCCGCAGGGCACGCTGGCCGAGCGGATGCGCGCGGGCGGCTCCGGCATCGCCGCGTTCTACACCCGCACCGGCGTCGGCACTCAGGTGGCGCAGGGCGGGCTGCCGTGGAAGTACGACGACGCCGGCAACGTCATCAAGACCTCGCCGGAGAAGCCGGTGATGACCTTCGAGACCCGCAACGGCGAGCAGGAGTTCGTGCTCGAGGAGGCGATCGTCGCCGACTTCGGCATCGTCCGCGCGTGGAAGGGCGACCGCCACGGCAACCTCCTGTTCAAGGACTCCGCCCGCAACTTCAACCCGCTGGCCGCGATGGCCGGCCAGATCACGATCGCGGAGGTCGAGGAGCTCGTCGAGCCCGGCGAGATCCCGCCGAACGACGTCCACCTCCCCGGGGTCTACGTCCACCGTGTCGTGCCCCTGACCCCCGAACAGGCCGCCGACAAGCGCATCGAGAAGAGGACGGTCCGCTGAGATGGCATGGACACGTGAAGAGATGGCCGCCCGCGCCGCCGCGGAGCTCTCCGACGGCGACTACGTCAACCTCGGGATCGGGCTGCCGACGCTGGTGCCCAACTACGTCCCCGACGACGTCGAGCTGGTGCTGCAGAGCGAGAACGGCATCCTCGGCACCGGCGCCTACCCGACCGAGGACGCCGTCGACCCCGACCTGATCAACGCGGGCAAGGAGACGGTCACCGTCCGCAAGGGGGCGAGCTTCTTCGACTCGGCCACCAGCTTCGGGATGATCCGCTCCGGCAAGATCGACGCCGCGATCCTCGGGGCCATGCAGGTCTCGAAGGGCGGCGACCTGGCCAACTGGATGATCCCCGGCAAGATGGTCAAAGGCATGGGCGGCGCGATGGACCTCGTCCACGGCGCCAAGAAGGTCGTCGTGCTGATGGAGCACGTCGCCCGCGACGGCTCCTACAAGATCGTCGAGGAGTGCTCGCTCCCCTACACCGGCCTCGGTGTGGTGCAGCGCATCATCACCGACCTGTGCGTCCTCGACATCACTCCCGAGGGCCTGCGCCTCGTCGAGCTCGCCCCGGGTGTCACGCTCAACGAGGTCGAGGAGAAGACCGAGCCGCCGATCCTCCGCTGACCGCCGAGAGGTCAGCCGCGTCGGCCGAGACGTCACGGGTGTGACGTCTCGGCCGACGTACGTGACGGCTCGGCATGTCTGCGACAATGTCCGGCGTGGATCTGAGGGTGGTGCGGCCGACGCGCGGGAGCGTGTGGCTGGCGCTGCTCGCGGCGGTGGAGATCACCACCGGGTCCAGCCTGGCCCACCTGGCCGGCGGCGGGGAGCTGCCGGACGCGTTGTGGCTGGTGGCGACGGCTTTCGCTGCCTTCGGAGCAGGCGTCGTGGTGCTGCAGCGACGAGTCGGGATCGTCCTGGGGGCGGTGCTGGCCGGGGCGGCGCAGCTGGGGATGCACGAGGCCTTCGAGGCGTACGCAGCCCCGGCCGCCCACGCGCACTCGACCGGCGGGGGCGACTCCTCGATGCTGGTCGCGCACGCCGCGGCCGCGGTGCTCACCGTCGTCGTCTGGCTGCTGCACCGCCGGGCCTGGCAGGTCATCTCCCGGGCGCTCACGACGCCGCGGACCCCGATCCCGCTCCGTCTTCTCCCCCTGACGCAGACGATCGTTCTGCGCAACCACCTGTGGACGTACGTCGCTGCCGGCCGCGGGCCGCCGGTCCTCGCCTGAGGACCCGACCCGACACCCGGGCACCCGCGCCCGACCATGCAGACACTCCACAGAAAGCATCAACCATGTCTCGACGTACCCTCGCGCGCCTCGGCGCGCCCGCCATCGCTGCCGCGGCCATCACGTTCCTGGTCGCCGCCCCGGCCTCCGCGCACGTTACGGTCACCCCGACCGAGACAGCCGCCGGCGCCTACACGGTGCTGACCTTCAGCGTCGGCCACGGCTGCGAAGGCTCCCCGACCAACAAGATCACCATCCAGGTGCCGGAGGGGATCAACACGGTCACCCCCACGCGCCAGCCGTTCTACGACGTGAAGGTCACCACCGAGAAGCTCGCCGAGCCGATCAAGGACGCCCACGGCAACGAGCTGACCGAGCGCGACGCGACCATCGTCTACACCGCGAAGACCCCGCTGCCCGACGGCCAGCGCGACGCCTTCGAGGTCTCCCTGCAGCTGCCGGAGAAGGAGGGCACCCTCGCCTTTCCGACGGTCCAGACCTGCGAGAAGGGCGAGACCGCCTGGATCGAGGAGACCCCCGAGGGTGCCACGGAGGAGCCCGAGAGCCCGGCCCCGTCCTTCGAGGTCACCGCGGCGGAGGCCGAGGACGGCCACGGCCACGGCGCCGAGGAGTCCGCGGAGAAGGCCGAGCCGGCCGCTGCCGTGGAGACCGAGGACGACGACAGCAACCTGTGGGGCGGTGTCGGCGCCGGCGCCGGCATCCTCGGCCTGATCGCGGGCTCGACCGCCCTCGCGCTGGGGCGTCGTAAGGCGTGAGTGCTCCCCTGACGCGCCGGCCCGGCCCCGACCACCGGGGCCCGGGCCGGCGCGGCCTGGTTCGGCTGCTGGTGGTGCTTGCTGCCGCTGCGTACGCGGTCATGCTCGGCATCTCCCCCGCACAGGCGCACGCCTCGCTGATCGGCACCGACCCCGAGGAGGGGGCGGTCCTCGAACAAGCGCCGGAGACGATCACCTTCACCTTCGACGAGGCGGTGACGCTGCCTCCGGCGGGCGTGACGGTCTACGACGCGAAGGGTCAGGAGGTGACCTCCGAGGCGACCGCGAGCGGCACCGAGATGGAGATCGCGCTCGCGAAGGCGAGCAGCCTCGGCGACGGCACCTACGTCGTCGCCTGGCGGGCGGTCTCCGCCGACGGCCACCCGATCTCGGGCTCGCTGACCTTCGCGGTCGGTGCCCCGAGCCTCAGCGTCGCCCCGCCGCCGTCCACGGAGCCGTCGCGGGCGACGGCCGTGATCCACGGGGTCCTCCAGTTCCTCCAGTACGCAGCATTGCTGCTGGTCGTGGGCCTGGTCTGGTTCCGCGCGGTGATCGTCGGGGAGCACCGCGTCCCCGACCGCGCCATCACCCGGGTCCAGCGCGTCCAGATCCTCGCCGGCATGGTCGCCGTGGTCGCGCTGGTGGCCCTGGCACCGGCCAGCGGTGCACTGCAGAGCGAGAGCGGACCGGGCGCGATCCTCACCTTCGACGCCTGGTCGCCGGCCTCGGTCGGCAAGGAGTGGCTCAGCGCGCTGGTCGGGATCCTCGGCATCGCGGCCGCGCTCGCCCTGCGCGAACGTCCTCGCCTGGCCGCCGCCGCCGGACTGGTCGCGATCTGCGCACCGGCCCTGGTCGGCCACTCGCGCGCGGTCGTACCCGCCTGGCTGGTCACGATCACCGACGTCCTCCACCTCGTCGCCGGTGCGCTCTGGCTCGGCGGTCTGGTCGGTCTCGCGCTGACCCTGCCGCTGATCACCCGGCGCGGCGCGGTCGCGGCCGAGATCGTCACCCGCTTCTCCACGCTCGCGGCCGCGTCCCTGGCCGCGCTCGCGGTCTCCGGGGTGCTGATGGGCTGGCGGATCCTCGGCTCCTGGGACAACCTGCTCAACAGCACCTACGGCACGCTGCTGATGACCAAGATCGCCCTGGTCGTCGCGGTCGCGGTGATGGCGGCCGGCAACCGGCTGCTGGTCCTCCCCCGCGTCCGCCAGGCGGCCGGCCACGACGACACCGTCGAGGCGGGCTCGATGCTGCGCCGCGCGGTGCTGATGGAGGCGGGCGTGCTCGTCGTCGTCCTCGGCGTCACCGGCTTCCTGGTCGACCAGCCGCCCCAGGCGGGCGCCGGCTCGACCGGGGCCGGCACGGCCGCGGTCGCGCGGACCAACACCCAGGCCGCGGAGCTCGGTGACGACCACCGGGTCTACGCGACCCTGACCCCCGCGGGTCCGGGACCGAACGTGCTCCGGCTGCAGATCCAGGACGCGGCCGGCGAGCCGGTCGAGGCGGCCGCGGTCCCGACCGCCAAGCTGCGCTCGGGCGACGTCGACCTGGGCAGTCTCGGCCTGCGGTCGGTCGGCGCAGGCACCTGGGAGGCCGACGTCGTGCTGCCCAAGGGCGGCACCTGGGAGGCCACCGTCGGGCTGCGGCTCGGTGAGTTCGAGAGCCCGCTGGGCGTGCTGGAGTTCCCCGTCAGACAGTGACCGTCAGACAGTGACCGGGAGCCGGAGCGTGTGGATCATCCCGTCGACGCGCGCCTGCACGAAGAAGACGTAGTCACCCGCCTTCGGCGGCTTCACGTGGATGCCGAGGCGGGTGCCGTCCTCGCCGTTCTCGGGGCCGCCGAGCGGGTGCAGGTGGATGACCTCGCCGGTCTCGCGGCTGAACGCGGTGACGTGGGCGTAGACGCCGAGGTAGGTGCCGAGGTTGACCGGCTTGCCGGCCGGGTCGGAGAGCAGGACACCGATCTCCTGGTCGATCCCGGGCTTCGGGGTCTCCTCCAGCGCGGCGATCACGGTGCCGTCGTCGGAGCCCGGTACGTCCACCTCGGCCGGCCCCGCGACCTCCGCCGTCGCGCCGAGCATCGCCTGGTCCCCCTTGCCGTCGGGGGTCCGGGCGGCGAACTCGACGACCACCCGGTAGGTGCCGCCGGCCGGCAGGGTCAGGTCGCCGGACCAGGCACCGGGCTCACCCTGGGTCGGGTGCAGGTGGCGGAAGACCTCCAGGTCGTCGCGGACGACGTAGAGGTGGAGGTCCTTGGTCTGCTCCTCGATGTAGTCGGTGACGGGGTCACCGTCCTTGGTGATCGTGAAGCTCACCGTGCCCGGGGTGCCCGCCTCGGCCGGCAGCCGGACGTCACCGAGCGTGTAGCCGCCCGCGGTCGCAGACGTGCCGTCGGCGCCCTCGATCTCGGTCACGACCGTCGCCACGCTCGGGGTCGAGGTGGGGTCGGCTGCCTCCGGCTCGCCGCCGCAGGCGATCAGGGTGACCGCAAGACCGAGACACAGAACGACAGCAGCAATTCCGACACGCACGGGTAAAGGGTGTCATGGCGCTGGTCAGAACCCGACACCAGGATTGAGAATCCCCAGCGGGTCCAGGGCCGCCTTGATCCGGTGCTGGACGTCGATCGAGTCGGCCCCGAGCTCGGGCTCGAGCCAGCTGCGCTTGAGCCGGCCGACCCCGTGCTCGCCGGTGGTGGTGCCACCGAGCTCGAGGGCGAGCCCGAAGATCTCGTCGCCCGCGGCGGTCTCCGCCGGCGGCATCACGCCCGGGACGTCACCGGGCGAAGGGTCCCAGCCGATGACCGGGTGGAGGTTGCCGTCGCCGGCGTGGGCGAGGGTGTAGATGCGTACGCCGTGGCGGTCCGCGATCCCGGAGATCCGCTCCACCGCCTCGGCGAGCCGGGAGCGGGGCACGCAGATGTCCTCGATGAAAAAGGCACCCTCGGCCTCGATGGCCGGCAGGACCTGACGACGGGTCGCGACGAGACGGTCGGAGGAGTCCTCGTCGACACCCTGCTCGATCCAGGTGGCCTCCTTGCCGAGCACGGCCGCGATCGCCTCGATCTCCGACTCCGCCGCGGGCCCGTCGGCCTGGGCGATCACCAGCGCATCACCGCGGACGGCATACGAGGTGCCCGCGAACCGGTCGATCGCCTCGAGACAGCGCCGGTCGATGAGCTCCAGCATCGACGGCAGCCGCCGGGCGGCGGCGACCCCGGCACAGGCGCGTGCGGCCGCCGCCACCGAGGCGTACGCAGCGGACGCCGTCAGCGTGGAGACCGGCCGTGGCCTGAGCCTCAGGGTCGCCCCGACGACGACGCCCAGGGTGCCCTCCGAGCCGACGAAGAGGGCGGTGAGGTCGAGCCCGGCGACGCCCTTCATGGTGCGCCGGCCGGTGTGGATCAGGGTGCCGTCGGCGAGGACGACGTCGAGGCCCAGGACCGCCTCCCGGGTGACGCCGTACTTCACGCACCGCAGCCCGCCGGCGTTGGTCGCGATGTTGCCGCCGATCGAGCAGATCGCCGCGGAGGCCGGGTCGGGTGCGTACCTCAGGCCCGCCTCGGCGGCCGCCGCGTCCAGCCGTGCGGTGAGCACACCGGGCTCGACGACCGCCAGCTCGTCGACCGGGTCGAGCTCGAGGATCCGGTCCATCGCGGACAGGTCGACGACGAGGTGACCGGCGCCGGCCACCGCTCCCCCGGCCAGCCCGGTGCCCGTGCCCCGCGGGACGACCGGCACCCGGTGTGCCGAGGCCACCCGCATCGCCGCCTGGACGTCCGCGACGCTGTGGGCCCTCACCACGGCGAGCGGGAGACCGGCGGCGACCGATCCGGACCGGTCGGTCGAGGCGGCCAGCAGCGAGAGCTCGTCGGTCACCACCTCGGAGACGCTGGCGGAGAGGTCGTCGACCAGGGAAGGCTGTGACTCCGTCGTCATCGCGCCATTGTGTCGTCCGGCCGACGTCCTTGACCACGATTTGCACACCCGTTCGGCGTTACCGATACGCTTTACCTCGAGGGGAGTACCTCACCAAGTTCATTCCGGTCAGTACGTCGGTGCCGACACCGTCCCGGAATGACACCCCGATCCGGGGTGAGGGAGACCTCAGACGTTTCATCGACACGCCTGAGGACCCTGCATGCTGCATTCCATCGCCACGCCCACCCTGTGGGCCGTCACCATCGCCGCCGTCGTGGTGCTGATCGCCCTCGACTTCGTCCTGACCCGCAAGCCCCACGACGTCTCCATGAAGGAGGCCATCGGCTGGTCGGCCTTCTACATCGCGCTTCCGCTCGCCTTCGGCGTCTGGGTCTGGAACGCCCACGGCAGCCAGACCGGGTTCGAGTACTACACCGGCTACATCGTCGAGAAGTCGCTCAGCGTCGACAACCTGTTCGTCTTCATGCTGCTGCTCGCGGCCTTCGCGGTGCCACGCCACCTGCAGCAGAAGGTGCTGCTCTTCGGCATCGTCGGCGCGCTCGTGCTGCGCGGCATCTTCATCGCCCTGGGCGCCGCGGCGCTGTCCCAGTGGGACATCGTCTTCCTGATCTTCGGTGCGATCCTGCTGGTCACCGCCGCGAAGATCTTCATCGAGGCGCTGCAGGGCCACGACCAGAAGGTCGACCCCGACGAGATGCTGGCCGTACGCATCGGCCGCAAGATCGGCCTGAAGCCGATGGCCATCGTGGTGCTCGCCATCTTCGCCACCGACATCATCTTCGCGATCGACTCGGTGCCGGCGGTTTACGGCATCACCGGCGACCCCTACCTCGTCTTCGCCACCAACGCGTTCGCCCTGCTCGGCCTGCGAGCCCTCTACTTCGTGCTCGAGGGCGCGCTGTCCAAGCTGGTCCACCTCTCCTACGGTCTGGCCGCGATCCTCGCCTTCATCGGCGTGAAGCTCGGCCTGCACTGGGCCCACGGCCACTGGGACGGTGTCCCGGTCGTGCCGACGTGGCTCTCGCTGGTGATCATCGTCGGCATCCTCGCCGTCACGGTCACCACCAGCCTGATCGCCTCCGCGCGCACGGAGGCTCAGGAGGAGACCAAGGACCTGGAGAAGACGAACAAGTAGGCGACCGTGTTGGTCTCGACACGCTCGGCCGCGGGCGGCCTCGCGGCTCGACCGACGGGCCATCCCGTCGGTCGAGCCGGACTCGTGAGGAACGAACGAGTCCGTGTCGAGACCAACACAGTCCCGACCGGGGTCAGTCCAGCGCGAGTCCCTCCGCCGGGCTGACCCTGGTGGCCCGCTTGGAGGGCACCACGCAGGAGACCAGGCCGGCCACGCCGGCGACGACCACGACACCGATCAGCTGCAGCACCGGCGGGTCGAAGCTGGCGTCGGGCAGCATGTCACCGATGAGGATCTCGCTGCCGCCCCAGGCGAAGAAGACGCCCAGCGCCGTGCCGACCACGGCGGCGACCGCGGAGAGCAGCACCGCCTCGGCGGCCAGCGTCCGCCGCAGCTGACGCTTGGTCAGGCCCAGGGCCCGCAGCAGCGCGTGCTCACGACCACGCTCGAGCACCGAGAGGCCCAGGGTGTTGGCGATGCCCGCCAGCGCGATCAGCACCGAGATCGCCAGCAGCCCGATCACCGCCCAGGTGAACACGTCCAGCTGGAGCTCGACCCAGGCACGCTGAGCCTTGCCGTTGATCAGCTCGGCGTCCGGCGCGAGCACCCCGAGTGCCCCCGCCAGGTCCTCCGGGTCGGCTCCGGCGTCGGCGCGGACCCAGACGGCGTACGTCTGCGGGTCGGCGGTCAGCTCGCGCAGCGTGGCCGCGGAGATCTGCGCGGCACCGTCGATCTCGCGTACGTCCAGGGTCACGGTGACCCTCCGGTCACCGACGACCAGCTCGACCTTCTCCCCCGACGCCTCGAAGGAGTCCTCCACGAAGGTCGAGGCGGCGACCGGCGAGACCACCATCGTGCCCGGCTTCACGGTGAGGTCCTTCATCGCGATGTCGCCCGCGGGCGGGGCGACGACCGGCACCGGGACGGGCTTGCCGTCGGCCTCGACCGAGGCCAGCGCACCCGGTACGGCGACCGCGTCCGCGACGCCCGGGACCGCCTTCGCGTCCCCGAGGACCGAGTCGGCCAGCGGTGCGGACTCGGCCTGCAGCGCGATGTCGATCGGGTGCTGCTTCGCCATCTCGTCCAGCGTGGCGGCCCGGATGGTGTTCATCCCGGTGAGTACGCCGGTGGTGAGCGTGACGCCGACCAGCAGCGAGGCCGCGGTGGCGGCGGTGCGCTTCGGGTTGCGTCCGGCGTTGGCCGCGGCCAGCTTCGCCGGCGATCCGGCGACCCGCGCCAGGGCCGACCCGGCGATCCGCACCAGACCCGGCACCAGGGCCGGTCCGAGGAGCATCACGCCGATGAACGTGACCCCGCAGCCGACCAGCACGATCAGCATCCCGGTCTGCGCGTCGTCCCAGCCGACGGCCACGAAGATGATCGCGATACCGGCCAGGGTCGCGAGACCGCCCAGCCCGAGCCGGAACATGCCGGCGCCGCGCACGTCGAAGCCCTCCTGCGGGCGCAGCGCGGCCAGCGGGCTGAGCCGCATCAGGCGGCGGGTGGGCAGCCAGGAGGCGACCAGCGTGGTGAGGGTGCCGAGGACGAAGGCGCTGAGGAGCCACGGCCACTCCAGCGAGACGTCGCCCAGCGGCGCGGTCTCGGCGAGCTGCCGCACCACCGCGACGATCCCCCAGCCGAGGACGGCGCCGACGACCAGGCCGAGCAGCGAGGCGAGCAGGCCGAGGGCGAGCGCCTCGCGGCGTACCGACCTCAGGACCTGGCGCTTCGTGGCGCCCATCGCCCGCAGCAGCGCGAAGTCGCGCATCCGCTGGGCGAACAGGATCGAGAAGGTGTTGGTGATGACCAGCACGGAGACGAACAGCGCGATGAAGGCGAAGATCAGGACCATGTACGCGACGACGTTGACCTCCTTGTTGAGCTGGGTCTGCAGCTCGGTGAGGTAGTCGTCGGTGTTCATCCACTTGTCGGCCTCGTCGCCGGTGCCGGCGGTCATCACGGTCTGGACGTACTGGTTCTTCCAGCCCTGCATCTCGGGCCAGGTGACGTAGACCGGCGCGGACCACATCGACGGTGCGTCCACGAGACCGACCACGGTCGTCTCGACCGCCGACTTCCCGGTGCCGACCTTCAGGGTGTCGCCGATGGCGACCTTGTTGGTCTTGGCGGCGTTGGCGTCGACGACGGCCTCGCCGGCGCGGGTCGGGAACCGGCCCGACTCGAGCTCCTGCCACTGCCAGCGCTTCTCGGTGGAGACCGCGCCGACCATGATCTCCTGGCCGAGCATGGTCTTCTCGGTCCGGACCGGCTGCATCGAGGCGGCCAGCGCCCAGCCGCCCTTCTCGACGTACTTCTCGGTGACCTCCTCGCTCGGGAAGTCGACCGCACCGACCGCGTTCCGGAACGGCGCGTCGATGCCGGCGAACAGGCCGGACTTCGTCGCCGAGGTCAGCGCGTTGGTGACCACGATCAGCGCGACCGCGGCGACGACCGCCACCACGGCCGCGGCGTATCGGCGGGCGTAGGTTCGCAGGGATGCGAACAACACCGTCCGCATCAGCGCGTCACCCCTTCGATGTGCCCGTCCTTGACGGTGACGATCTCGTCGGCGTACGCAGCGGCGGAGGCCTCGTGGGTCACCATGACCACGGTCTGGCCGAGCTCGCGGACGCTGCGCCGGAGGTGGTCGAGCACCTCGGCCGAGGTATCGGAGTCGAGGTTTCCGGTGGGCTCGTCGGCGAACAGGATCGCGGGCTGGGTGACGAGCGCACGGGCGATCGCCACGCGCTGCTGCTGGCCGCCGGATAGCTCGGAGGGCTTGTGGCCCAGGCGCTTGCCGATGCCGAGGGTGTCGGCGATCATCTGCGCCCGGGCGCGGGTCTCGTCGGTCACCCGCTTGCCGGCCAGCTCCAGCGGGAGCTGGATGTTCTGGCCGGCGGTCAGCATCGGCAGCAGGTTGAACGCCTGGAAGACGAAGCCGACGTTCTCCCGGCGGAAGACGGTCAGCTGGTCGTCGTTGAGGTTCTCCAGCGGCTGGCCCGCGACCACCACCTCACCCGAGGTCGGACGGTCCAGCCCGGCCAGGCAGTGCATCAGCGTCGACTTGCCCGAGCCGCTCGGGCCCATGATCGCGGTGAAGGCGCCGCGGCGGATCTCGAGGTCGACCCCGCGCAGCGCATGCACCTCGGTGGCACCCTTGCCGTAGGTCTTGGTCAGGCCCACCGCTCGGGCGGCGGCCGTCATCGTGGGAACAGAGGTCTGTGTCATGCCCCAGAGCCTCTCGTCGCGAGGCGTCAGCCCACATCGGGCTGGGGGCTGATCCCGGCGTACGACCTGGGGTTGATCGGCAAGGGTCGGCTCAGGGTCATCCCCGGGTCAACGTCACTCCGTCGGCCAGGCGGTAGGGGTTGGTCGAGACCAGGGCGCCGATCGAGCGGCGCAGCCGGGAGACCTCGGCACGGACGGTGACGATGTGCTCGGCGTCGCCGAAGACGGCCTCGCTGAGCCCGCGGGCGGTGAGGCCCTGTGGACCGGCCCGGTCCACGAGGGTGAGGATCTCGACGTGGCGCCGGGTCAGCGTCGTGCGCCAGCTGCCCGACTCCGAGACGACCTCCAGGGTGCCGTCCGGATCGAGCCGGGCGGTCAGATTTCCCGAGCCGGACGAGGTGGGCCGGACCAGCCAACCCCGCTCGCCGACCCGCTCGGGCAGGCACAGGCCCAGGCCCGGGACGGTCAGCATCTTGTCCCGCCGGGGTGCCGCGATCCGGTCGCGGGCGGCCATGCCGGCGTGGTGGGCGACCCAGCCGTCGTCGTCGACGACCAGCAGCGGCCCCTCGACGGCGGAGACGACATGGTCGGTCTCGCGGCGCAGCCGCTCGAGCCACTCCTGGTGGTGGCGCCACAGGCTCATCTCGGCCAGGCGCACCGCGCTCTCGACCAGGGCGCCGATCGCCGGGTGCAGGGTCAGCGCGGGCCCGCTGACGTCGACGACACCGAGCAGTGCTCCGGTGCGGGGGTCGTGGATCGGGGCGGCGGTGCAGTACCAGGGATGCTGGGCCTGCTCGAAGTGCTCCGCGGAGAAGAGCTCGACCGGGGCCGCCTCCGCCAGTGCCGTGCCGATGGCGTTGGTGCCGACCGCGCGCTCGGTCCACAGCGCGCCCTCGACGAAGCCGAGCTGGTCGGCGATCTTGAGCACCCGCGCCGACCCCTCGCGCCACAGCACCACACCCTCGGCGTCGGTGACCACCATCAGGTACGTCGCAGCATCCGCCGCCGAGGTCAGCACCGCCCGCAGGTCGCCGATCACCGTCGCCAGCGGCGAGCGGGCTCTCCTGGCCGCGCACTCGGCCGCTGACGGCGTACGTCGGCCGTTGCTGCTGCCGGGCTCCAGGCCCATGCTCATCACGCGGCGCCAGGAGCGCTCGACCAGGATCCTGGGTGTGCTCGGCGGGCGGCTGCCGGACAGGACGGCGTCGTGGACGCGTACGAGGTCGCGGGCGAGGCGCGGCAGGTCTGCTCCCGCCGGCACTGCTCCGGTCACTGTCATCTGGCGTCCACCTCCGCCTCCGAGGGTAGGTGCATTGCTGTGACCCGCGCCACATGCAATCCGTTGCAACCCTTTCTCCGGCGCCCGCGCGGCGGTGTGCTGGTGCCATGACGCAGACACTCGAACCCCCTCCCGCGGCCGTGCAGAGCGGTCCGGCGCAGACCTGGCTCACCGACTTCGAAGCCGCCCTGAAGGCGCGCGACATCCCCCGGGCCGCCGGCATGTTCGCCACCAAGAGCTTCTGGCGCGACCTGGTCGCCTTCTCCTGGAACATCACCACCGTCGAGGACCCCACCGGGGTCACCGACCTGCTCTCGGCCACGCTGGAACGGGTCGATCCCTCCGGCTTCGCGCTCGAGGAGCCCGAGACGACCGCGGACGGGGTGACCACCGCGTGGTTCACGTTCGAGACCGCCATCGGCCGCGGCCGCGGGCTGCTGCGGCTCAAGGTCGAGAGTGACCGCCCCAAGGCATGGACCTTCCTGACCACGCTCTACGAGCTCAAGGGCCACGAGGAGCCCCGCGGCGAACGTCGCCCGAAGGGTGCCGAGCACGGCGTCAACCGCGACCGGGTCACCTGGGCCGAGAAGCGGCAGGCCGAGGCGGAGACGCTGGGCCTGACCGAGCAGCCGTACGTGGTGGTCATCGGTGGCGGGCAGGGCGGCATCGCGCTCGGTGCGCGGCTGCGCCAGCTCGGCGTGCCGTCGCTCGTGATCGACCGCTACGAGCGGCCCGGTGACCAGTGGCGCGGCCGCTACAAGTCGCTGTGCCTGCACGACCCGGTCTGGTACGACCACCTGCCCTACCTGAAGTTCCCCGACAACTGGCCGGTCTTCGCGCCCAAGGACAAGATCGGCGACTGGCTGGAGTCCTACGTCAAGGTGATGGAGGTGCCGTACTGGTCCTCGACCACGGCGACCAGCGCCTCCTACTCCGATGAGGACGGGGAGTGGACGGTCAACGTCACGCGTGGCGGGGAGGAGATCACCCTCCACCCGAAGCAGCTCATCATGGCCACCGGGATGTCGGGCAAGCCGAACATCCCCGACCTGCCCGGCATGGACATCTTCGAGGGCGAGCAGCACCACTCCTCCCAGCACCCAGGTCCGGATGCGTACGAGGGCAAGCGGGTGGTCGTGATCGGATCCAACAACTCCGCCTTCGACATCTGCGGCGCGCTGTTCGAGCACGGCGCCGACGTGACGATGGTGCAGCGGTCCTCGACCCACATCGTGAAGAGCGACACCCTGATGGACATCGGCCTCGGCGACCTCTACTCCGAGCGCGCGGTCGCCTCCGGGATGACCACGGAGAAGGCCGACCTGGTCTTCGCCTCGCTCCCCTACCGGATCATGCACGAGTTCCAGATCCCGCTCTACCAGCAGATGGCCGAACGCGACGCCGACTTCTACGCACGCCTGGAGAAGGCCGGGTTCCGGCACGACTGGGGCGACGACGGCTCGGGGCTGTTCATGAAGTACCTGCGCCGCGGCTCGGGCTACTACATCGACGTGGGCTCGGCCGAGCTGGTCGCCGACGGGTCGGTCAAGCTCGCGCAGGGCCAGGTCTCGCATCTGACCTCGTCCGCCGTCGTTCTCGAGGACGGCACCGAGCTCCCCGCCGACCTGGTCGTGTACGCCACCGGCTACGGCTCCATGAACGGCTGGGCCGCCGACCTGATCAGCCAGGAGGTCGCCGATCGCGTCGGGAAGTGCTGGGGCCTGGGCTCCGACACCACCAAGGACCCCGGCCCCTGGGAGGGCGAGCAGCGCAACATGTGGAAGCCGACCCAGCAGGAGGCGCTGTGGTTCCACGGCGGCAACCTGCACCAGTCGCGCCACTACTCGCTCTACCTCGCGCTGCAGCTCAAGGCCCGGTTCGAGGGGATCGAGACGCCGGTCTACAACCTGGCGCCGGTGCATCATCTGTCCTAGCTGGCCCGGTGGTCGAGCCTGTCGAGACCATCTCTCACGGGACAGGTGATGCCCCGGTGGTCGAGCTTGTCGAGACCACGCGTCCCGAACCGTTTCTTCGGGGCTGGTCTGGGCCGCCGACCCTTTCCTGAGGGTCTTCTCGATCTGGTCCGGCGTCAAGGACGCCCTGCGGGCGCCGGCTTCGCCGGCCGCCTTCGGCGGTCCTGGACTCCGGACCAGATCGAGAAAAGATTGGCTGGCTATCGGGGCGGCGGCCCCGGTGTGGCGCAGCGAATTCGCTCCCGGGATAGATGGTGCTGGCGGGTGGAATGGTGGCCCTTCGGGCCACTTATCATCCACAGGAACGATGTCGTCCGCTCGTCGCAAAATGGCGCATGACCTGCAGAAATAGATGGCTCGAGGCGCCTTGAAGGAGTAGAATCAGACCCATCACAGCACACCTCTGAAGGGAGGACAGTGATGAGTCTCGGCCACGAGATCGACCCCTGGGGCACCAACCCCGGTGATGCGATCGACGCTGCGCTGAGTGCCATCGAGTCCTCCCTTCACGACCTGCTGGCCAGTGACCCTGTCTACTGGCGCACCGGACAGAAGAAAGACCTCCTCGAGCGGCTGGAGAAACTCCAGGCCCAGCAGGCCGCGTTGAAGCTACGCGTGCTCGCCTCGGCTGGTGATATCGCCGAGGAGACCGGTGCCAAGGACGCCTCCGGGTGGCTGCAGACCGAACTGCTGGTCGACAAAGCTGTGGCCCGGTCCCAGATCAAACTCGCGGCCAGTGTCGCGAAGTACGACCTGGTCGCTGCTGGTCTGGCCGAAGGTGTGGTGTCCCAGGACAAGGCCCGGGTGATCACGAAGGCCCTCGACGCGATCGAGGCCGACCCCGCTGCCAGTGCCGAGGACCTGGTCCTCGCGGAGAAGCTCCTGGTGGACTACGCCAGCCGGTTGACTGCGAACGAGTTGGCGATCGTCGGGAAACGGATCCTCGCCGAGATCGACCCAGCACGGTTCGAGCAGGCTGAGGCCAAAGTCCTCCACCGCGAGGAGGAACACGCCCAGCGGCGCACCATCTTCCAGGCCCGTGACAACGGCGACGGCACCATCGACATCCACGCCCGGGTCTCCCGAGCCGTCGGGATGCGGTTGCGTACGATCCTGGACTCGCTGGCCCAGCCGAGGAAGCTGTCGGCTCAGGACAAGGGCATCAAAGCGCCCTACGACCGGCTGCTCGGCCAGGCCTTCGCCCGGGTGATCGAGACCTACGACGTCGACCAGCTCCCCCGCCACGGTGGCCATGCAACCACGGTGTTCATCACGATGAGCGTCGATCAGCTCCGTGCCGACCTCGGCACCGCCGCCCTCGGGTTCGACGGGGACCAGATCACCGCCGCCGAAGCCCGCAGGATGGCCTGCAACGCCGACCTCATCCCCGTCGTCCTCGGCACCGACTCCGAAATCCTCGACCTGGGCCGCACCACCCGGTTGGCGCATCCGATCCAACACCGAGCCCTGCGTCTACGAGATCAAGGCTGCCAAGCCGAAGACTGCGACGCCCCCGCCGCCTGGACCGAAGCACATCACCTGCAACCGTGGTCCGAAGGTGGGAGAACCGACCTCGCCAACATGGTCCTGTTGTGTGGCAGTGACCACCGACGGATCCACGACCCCAACTACGGATACGAACGACTCCCGGACGGGCAGATCCGGTTCACCCGGCCTACCTGAAACGCAATGACGGTCCCTTGTGAAGGATTCACAAGGTGTCATCGTCTAGTAAAAGCCGAGGAAACGCGTCTGCCTGCCCGGAGCACTGGCCGGATCTCCAAGCCCGTGCCGAAGCCAAGTCTCGCTGCGCCAAACTGCCGCCGCCGACCCGATAGCCAGCCAAAATTCTCGGCGGAGCCCGGTGTCAAGGATCGCCGAAGGCGACCGGCGAAGCCGGCGGCCGCAGGCCGTCCTTGACACCGGGATCCGCCGAGAACACCCTCCGTAACGGGTCGGCGGCCACCAGCCCATGAACAACGGTCAGAACGAATCGGCAACGACGAGCAGTCCCCAGCCACACGGAGCCGACCAATTGAACGGCTCGCCCAAGGGACTAACGGCCTACGAGGCCGGTCTCGTAGGCCAGCACCACGAGCTGGACGCGGTCACGAGAACCGGTCTTGGCCAGCAGCCGGCCGACGTGGGTCTTCACGGTCGCCTCGGCGACCACGAAGGTCTCGGCGATCTCGGTGTTGGACAGGCCGCGGCCGACCAGGGTGAGCACCTCGCGCTCGCGCTCGGTCAGCACCGCCAGCCGCTGCTCGGCAGCGGCGGGCGTGCTGGTCGAGGGCGCGGAAGCGGCGAAGTGCTCCAGCAGTCGCCGGGTGGTACTGGGCGCGACGACCGAGTCGCCGGCGTGCACGGTGCGGATCGCAGTGAGCAGGTCCTCGGGGCGGGCGTCCTTGAGCAGGAACGCCGCGGCGCCCGCCCGGATCGCGGCGAAGGCGTACTCGTCCAGGTCGAAGGTGGTCAGCACGATCACCCTCGGTGCGTCCTCGCGGCCGGCGATCAGGCCGGTCGCCTCGACCCCGTCCATGCGCGGCATGCGTACGTCCATCAGGACCACGTCCGCCTCGGTGCCGCCGTGGGCGAGCGCGGCGACGGCCTCCTGGCCGTCGCCGGCCTCGCCGACGACGCTGAGGTCGGGCTGCGAGTCGATGAGCATCCGGAAGCCGGCTCGCACGAGCTCCTGGTCATCGACGAGAAGGACACGGATCGTCGTGGAGCCAGTCATAGCGGCATCCTTGCGTAGACGCGGAAGCCGCCGCCCGCCGCCGGGCCGGTCTCGAGCGTTCCGTCGTGGGCGGTGATCCGCTCCTCCATCCCGACCAGGCCGAGACCGCCGGACTCGCGCGCATCGGCGGCGGCACCCCGGCCGTCGTCGGTGACCTCGATCTCCAGGCTGCCGCTCCCGGCCGTCACGGTGACCTTGGCCGCGGCGCCCGGACCGGCATGCTTGCGTACGTTGCTGAGCGACTCCTGCACCACCCGGAAGGCGGTCAGCGCGATCCCTTCGGGCACGGCGAGGCCGGGCTCGGGGAGGGTCGCGGTCAGCTCCATCCCACCAGCCCGGGTCTCCTCGACGAGCGTCGCGATGTCGCCCAGCCGCGGCTGAGGGCGGGTCAGGGCGTCGCCGTCGCGCAGCAGACCGAGCAGCTGCCGCATCTCGGTCAGTGCCTCGCGCGCGGTCTGGGCGACGGTCACCAGCGCCTTGGGCGCCAGGGTCGGATCCTGCTCGGCCGCGTAGCGCGCGCCGTCGGCCTGCACCACGATCACGCTCAGCCCGTGGGCCACCACGTCGTGCATCTCGCGCGCGATCCGGGCCCGCTCCTGGGTCGCCCCGAGCTCGGCGCGCTGCTCGGCCTCGCGGCGCAGCTGCTCGTTGCGCTGGATCAGGGAGTCGACGTACGCCGCTCTGGTGCGGGCCAGGGCGCCCAGCGCCCAGGCGGCGACCGGGAAGGTGGCGAGCGAGAGCGCGACCGGGACGTACGTGCTCCAGTTGATGCCGTCCTGCGGCTCGGTGGAGGTGGTGTCGACGGAGCTCATCCAGTCGTGGGTGCCGAGGACGGAGCCGAAGAGGCCCACCGCGAGCGCGGCCAGTCCCCAGCGCGGGCTGGCGTAGCGGGCCACCGAGTAGACCGCGATCGGGTAGGAGACCTGCGAGACCAGCGGATAGTCGATGAGGAGCACCTGCAGGCCGCAGGCGCCGGCCACGATCGCGTAGACGATCACCGGATGCCGGCGGCGCCACAGCAGGGGTACGAGCTGGACCACCACGAGCACGAGATCGGCGACGTGGCTGCTGCTGTCGACGTCCTTCGCGGCGCCACCGTTCAGCATGACCTGGATCGCGTAGAACGGGATGATCAGGAACAGGGTGCCGGCGAGCAGTACGTCGAACCACCATCGCCCACGCGGGCCGAGCCGCCAGGGGCGTACCAACTCCTCCACAGGGCCACCGTAGAGGAGCCGAGGCGGCCGCGACGTCAGCCCGGGGACGGATGTCATGGTCAGACCCCGGGCGGACTAGAATCCAGAGGCTGGCAATGGATCTGGCATGGGTTACTGGGTTGGATGACTGGGGTTGGAGGACTCGTGGAGGCAGTGCGCTACGTCGCGATCGGTGACTCGTTCACGGAGGGAGTCGGCGACGAGACCCCGGACGGTCACGTACGCGGCTGGGCCGACCTGGTCGCCCAGGGGTGGGCGGCGTCGGGGACCCGGGTGGAGTACGCCAACCTCGCCATCCGCGGGCGCCTCATCCGCCCGATCGTCGAGGAGCAGCTTCCCGCCGCGCTCGCGCTGAAGCCGACCCACCTCTCCTTCAACGGCGGCGGCAACGACATGCTCCGCCCGAAGGCCGACGCCAACGCGATCGCCGACTACCTCCAGCCCGTGCTCGAGGCCTGCGACGCCAACGGGATCACCCTGATCCTGCTCTCCGGCGCGAACCCGTCGGCCCGCCTCCCGCTCGGCAAGGTCTTCCAGCGCCGCGGCGACGAGCTCGTCGACCTGGTCGAGCAGCGGGTCGCCCACCGTGACGACATCGTGCGCGCCTACAACTGGCCCGACACCACCCTCACCGACGGCCGCTTCTGGAGCGAGGACCGCCTGCACATGAACGCCCGTGGCCACCACCGCGTCGCCGCCCGCGTCCTCGACTCGCTCGGCGTCGAGGTCCCCGAGGGCTGGTGGGACCTCGACTTCGAGGCCGCTGCGGGCAAGAAGGGTCTGGCCTACTACCGCGAGTTCGTCGGCCCGTGGATCCACCGCCGCCTCACCGGCCGGTCCTCCGGCGACGGCCGTACCGCCAAGTTCCCGACCTGGACCGCGATCGCCGACTGACGGCCGAGGCGTCAACGGCGTCTGCCGAGGCGTCACGTACGTCGGCCGAGCGGGCAGCGCTGTGCCGACTCGGCCGACGCCGGTGACCTTTCGGCCGACGGGAGCGACGCCTCGGCGGGGGCGAGGTCAGGACCAGTGGCGGCGGATCACGGCGGTGACGTCGAAGGGGTCGGCGCCGCGCTGGGCGGCCAGGAGGCCGGCGCCCTCGGGTGAGCCGGTGTAGAGCAGGCCGGAGCCGCCGACCCAGCGCTCCCAGGCGGCGCGGAACGTCTTCGCGTCGGCGGCGCGACGGCCGAGGGCGGTGGGGACCGCGTGCCAGGCCTCGGCCTCGGCGGTGTGTCTTCCGGAGACCCCCAGGCGAAGGCTCGCGAGGGGGTCCAGGTCGCCCACGACCGGCCGCGAGACCAGGTAGCGGGGCGCGGCGATCGGCGCCAGCGCCTCCTCGAGCGAGGCCGCGAAGAGCGCCGACTCCTTCTCGGGCACCCCCGCCAGGTGGACGCGGTAGCTGCCGTCGGAATCCACCGCGATCTCCAGCCCGCCGGCGCCGGCCGAGGTCTGGCCGGTCTCGTGCAGCCCGTCGGCGACCGCCGCGGCGACGGCGCCCACGCTCGGTCGCCGGCGCAGCTGGGAGGCGATCCGGGTGCCGTCGCGGTAGACGTACCCGGCCCACAGCATCCACAGCGCACCGGCCACGCCACCGAGCGCCGCCGCTCCCCCGCCGCCGGCGACGAGGACGGCGACCAGCACGACGCTCGCCAGGACTGCGGGCACGAGGGCGGCCTTCGCCGGCAGTCGCCACTCCGGGACACGGCCCTCCAGCAGCCGGAAGCCGGGTGGCCGGGGAGCGAGGACGACCCCGGCCGGCGCACGCAGCGCACCCGCCCGGCGCAGGCGGATCCTGACGGTGCGGCCGGCGACATCGGCGTACGGCTCCCCGATCCGCCACCGCTCCCGGATCGCCGCGCGGTCCTCCGAACGGGCGACCATGCGGGCGTTGACGGTGTCGAAGTCGGACTCGGGCGGGGCGGCGTACGGGGAGAAGGACTCGTCGATGTGGCCGACGCCGTCGACGACGGAGCCGTCCTCGTCGGCGCCGAAGAAGCCTGAGTGCTTGCGGACCAGTCGCTTCCAGTCGTTGTCGCCGCGCGGGTGCTCCTCCTCGACGCAGACGACGGTCCAGTTGACGGCGACCTTGTCGGGCCGCCCGGGATCCGTACGCAGCGACCGCCCGCGCAGCTGCACGACCGCCGTCGTGGTCGTGGCGGCGGTGAGATCGACGATCCCGGTCACCGACCGGGCGTCCCAGCCCTCCCCGAGCAGGCCGCGGGTGCCGACCAGCACCCGGCAGCCGCCGGCCTCGAAGAACCGGGTGACGTGCGCGACCCACTGCCGGCTCCCCCAGCGCCCCACGAGGGTGGCGTACGCCTCCTCCTTCTCGACCGCCAGGCCCGCGGCCAGCGCGGGGTCGGTCTCGGCGATGTGCGCGACCAGCGCGGCGAGGGTCGCCGGCGGCCCGGCGACGGTGGCGCCGGTGACCAGGAGGACGTCGTCGTGGGACCCGCACAGGGTCGCGAGCACCGCCCGCGCCGAGCCGGACTGCTCGGCGATCACGCCGCGCAGATCGACCGGCAGCGTCGCCGAGGCCCGCTCGTGGTCGGTGACGACGAGAAGCCGCAACGAGTCGCCGTGCGCGAGCCGCTCGTGGTCGACGATCGCCGCGGTCGCTGTGGTCTTGGCCTCCGAGCGCGCCAGCACCCGGTCCACCGGTGAGCGGCCGGCCCGGATGCCGCGCCGGGTCAGCGAGTAGCCGACCGCGGGCAGCGCCTGCTTGATAGCGGCCAGCGCCTCCTGGTCCGCCGCCTCCTCGGAGGACATCAGATGTCCGCGCACCCAGTCGCCGATCAGCGCCACCCAGTCCTCGGCCGACGGGTCACGACGATGGGCCTCGGTCGGCGTCGCCCCCTCCGGCAGCGCGATCAGCCCGCGATGGTGGGCTCGTAGGGCGGCGGTGGTCAGGTCGGGCGAGGCCTTCGCGAGCTCGGCCCAGGACGGCGAGCCCTCCGACCGCGCCACGAACCTCCGGTCCAGCCAGGTCAGGAACGGCACGCTGCCCAGATCGGCCGAGGTCAGCGCGGTGAGCAGCTCCTCGAACCGCTCCGCGCTCCCCCGCAGCCACTCCCGCTCCCCCGCCGTCGGGGCGGTCAGCCACACCAGGTCGGCGAACGGCGCCAGGTCGCCCTCGCGCACCACCGCCGGGATCGAGGTCGAGAAGACGATCTCGCCGAACAGCGTCCCGACCAGCGCGGACTCCTCCTTGGTCAGCGCCTCGGGCGGGGTCGCGGTCAGCCCCAGCACCCGCGCGTCCGGAAGCAGCTGGAGGATCTCGCCCAGCAGCTCGCCCCAGACCTCGAGCAGGTGGTGGCACTCGTCCAGCACGAGCAGCAGCGGCCCGGCGCTTCGCAGCGCTTCGACCAGGGCTCGGCCGTTGTCGTGCAGCCTGGCCAGGTGGCTCTCCCCGGTCTCCGCCTCGTCGTCGGGATCGCCGAAGACCGCGACCGACTGGTAGGTCAGCGACGTCAGCGGAGCTGTGAGCTCCCGCGACGACGACGCCGAGAGGCCCAGTGCGGCCGCCTGCCGCAGCCACTGTCCCTGGATCGCCGTGTTCGGGCTGAGCACGACGACCTTCGCCCCGTCGTCGATCGCGTCCCGCGCGGTCTCCAGCCCGACGAGGGTCTTCCCCGCACCCGGCGGAAGCACCACCCACGCCCGCGACCGCCCCGCCTCCCAGGCCGCGCCCAGCGCGGACAGCGCACGCTGCTGATGAACACGGAGCTCCACCCCGCGAAGCGTAGTCAGCGCCGAGGCGTCACGTACGTCGGGCGAAGCGTCACCCACGGTCGGCCGAGTGGGCACCACCGTGCCCACTCGGCCGACGGGGGTGACGTCTCGGCAGGTCAGGCCGCGGTGGCGAAGGCCGCCTCCGACTCCGGGTTGCGGGCGACCGAGCGCCGCGCGAGGGAGAAGGCGACCGCGCCGAGGACCGAGGTGACCACCATGGTGATCGCCAGCGGCACCGCGGTGTGCTCGCCGGCGACGGCACCGAGCGGCGAGGCGAGGCCACCGCCGAGGAACATGATCCCGCCCATCAGCGCCGAGCCGGCGCCGACCGAGGGCCGGGCCTGCTCGATGGCCAAGGCGCCGGTGTTGCCCATGATCAGGCCTACGGAGGTGGTGACGACCACGATCGGCAGCAGGATGAGTACCTTCGGCACCGGCAGCAGCGCGACGACCAGCACGGACAACGCCGCCAGGGCCATCACCGGCTGTGCCGAGCGGATGATCCGGGCCGGGTGCACCTGCCGCTTGGCCAGCCGCGCCGAGACCAGCCCGGCGACGGTGAGGAAGGCGGCGTTGACCGCGAACCCGATGCCGTACACGGCCGCCGAGGTGCCGATCACCGACTGGTAGAGGAACGAGGAGGAGGAGACGTACGTCATCAGGGTGGCGAACGTGAGCGACTGGGTCAGCGTGTAGCCGAGGAAGGCGGGCTTGGCGAGGAGGCGGCCGAGGTCGGCGTACTCGACCCGGCTGCTCCGCCGCTCGGCCGGCAGGCTCTCCCGGATCACCAGGAGCACGACGACGACCTGCAGCACGGCGATCGCGGCGACGATCCCGAGCACCCCGCGCCAGGGCACGAACCCGGCGAGGGCGCCGCCGATCACCGGGGCCAGGATCGGCGCGATCCCGCTGATCGACATCATGATCGACATCGCGCGGGCGGCGGCGAAGCCGTGGAGTACGTCGGCCACGATTGCCCGTGCCATCACGATGCCCGCCGCGGCGGCGAGCGCCTGGACGAAGCGGGCCGCGATCAGCAGCTCGACGGTCGGCGCCAGCGCGGCCAGCACACCGGCGAGCGCGGCCACGACCGAGCCGATCAGCAGGGGCTTGAGGCGCCCGAACCGGTCAGAGATCGGGCCCCAGGCGATCTGGCCGAGCGCGAGCCCGATCAGGAAGGCGGTGAGGGTCAGCTGCACGTTGCTCGCCGCGGCGCCGAGATCGGAGCCGATCTGCGGGAAGGAGGGTAGGTAGAAGTCGATCGCAAGCGGCGCGGATGCCGAGAGCAGGGCGAGTGCGAGCAAGAGCCGCGGCGGGACTGACGTCACCGAGGGAACCTCCGGAAGAGTCTGGTCGGGGAAAGACAGTTGAAGAAGACAACCAACCGAACGTCGTAGCCCCGCCGGACATTCCTCACCAGAGCGTGATCGACCTCTCGAAGATCCCGGTCAGGTCCTCGGCCGACGGCTGCTTCGGTGCGGTGGCGAGCAGCCGCTGCTGCTTGAGTGCTCCCTCGACCAGGTCGGGGATGTCAGCGGCGACGTAGCCGACCTCACCGATCCCCGCCGGGATCCCGATGTCGCGCATCAGGTCGGTCAGCACCTGGGGCAGACGATCCCGTTCCGGCCCGGAACCGAGCACATCAGGAGCCAGCAGATGCGCCGCGTGCAGATGGAGGCCGGGATTCGCATCGAAGGTGTAGCGGAATGCTTCCGGAGCGGTCAGCGCCACCGCCATGCCGTGCGGGACCATCGGCTCGGCCCCTGGGTAGTCCTTCGGGTGGAAGTCCCGCACGCGGCCGGCGATCGGGTAGGCGTTCGCGTGGGGAATGTGGACCCCCGCGTTGCCGAATCCCAGGCCCGCAAAGGTTGCCGCCAGCGCCATCTCGCCCCGGGCGATCGTGTCCTCACCGTTCGCGACGGCCGACCGGAACGACGTCGCCAACAGCGAGATGGCCTTCTCCGACCACACGTTCGCGATGGGGTTGGCGCCACAGTACGGCACCCGCTGCGACGGCTCTTTGCGCTCATAGGAGGTGTAGGGGCGGGCAGTGAGACTTTCCAGTGCATGACACAGGATGTCCATCCCGGCGGCCGCCGTGACCCCGGCCGGCTGGGTCATCATCAGGTCCGGGTCGACGACGGCCAGGGTGGGCCGCAGGCGTGCGTGCGAGATCCCGGTCTTCACCTTCAGCGACAGCACGTCGAGGACGCACACGGTCGTCGACTCCGCCCCGGTGCCGGTGGTCGTCGGCACCGCGACCAGCGGCAGCAACGGCTTGGCCGGCGCGAGCCCGCGACCCACCGGCGCGTTGAGGTAGTCCATCAGGTCGCCGTCGTTGGTGGTCAGCAGGTTGACCGCCTTGGCGGTGTCGATGCTCGACCCGCCGCCGACCGCCACGATCGCGTCGAACGGCCCGTTCTCGCGGGCGAACTCCACCGCGGCCCGCATGCTCTCGTCGGTCGGCTCGACATGGACGCCGTCGAAGACGACGGCCTCGACGTCGTACGTCTTCATCTGCTCGGCCACCCGCTGCGGCAGCCCCGTCGCGGAGATGCCGGGATCGGTCACCACGAGGGCGCGGCGGGCGCCCAGCGACGCCAGGTCGTAGCCGATCTCGGCCGATGCGCCGGTGCCGAACTTGAGCTGCGGGGAGCCATAGGTGAACACGGTCTCGGGCGTTGCGTGCGTCATGAGCGCACGATATCGACCGACCCCCATGCGCATCATTGTGCGCAGTGCCCAAACGTCTCGTGAGACACCCGTGGTCTTAAGTCATGTATTTCACTAGACTTTATTCAGATCAAGCCGACGCCGTCAGAGGAGACCACGCATGACCATCACCGAAGCATCCCCCGTCAACGAGCTGACCGTCCACAAGGTCGGCGGGCGGATCGGCGCCCGCATCGACGGCGTGACCCTCTCCGGCGACCTGCCCGCCGAGACGATCGCCGAGATCCGGGCCGCGATCCTGAAGCACAAAGTCGTCTTCTTTCGCGGCCAGGACCATCTCGACGACCGCACGCAGATCGCGTTCGGCGAGCGCCTCGGCCCGCTGACGACCGCCCACCCGACCGTCAACACCGGCAGCGCCCGGGTCCTGACCCTGAAGGCCAACCGCGGCATGGCCGCCAACTCCTGGCACACCGACGTCACCTTCGTCGACCGGCCGCCGGCGTTCTCGATCCTGCGCGGCGCCGAGATCCCCGAGTACGGCGGCAACACCGTCTGGGCCAACACCGTCACCGCCTACGAGAGGCTCCACCCGCAGCTCAAGGCTCTGGTCGACGACCTGTGGGCGGTCCACTCCAACGACTACGACTACGTACGCCCCGACGAGGCCGAGTCCACCGACGACGTGGCCGCGCGCAAGCGCGAGGAGTTCGTCTCCACGATCTACCGGACCGAGCACCCGGCGGTCCGGATCCACCCGGAGACCGGCGAGCGCGCGCTCGTGCTGGGTCACTTCGTCAAGCACTTCACCGGCCTGAACCAGAAGGAGAGCGCCACCCTCTTCAACCTGCTCCAGGACCGGGTGACCGCCCTGGAGAACACCGTCCGCTGGCACTGGCAGCAGGGTGACGTCGCGATCTGGGACAACCGCGCCACCCAGCACTACGCCGTCGCCGACTTCGACGAGCTGCCGCGCGAGGTGCGGCGCATCACCGTGCAGGGTGACGTACCCGTCTCCATCGGCGGCGCGCACAGCCGGGTCATCGAGGGCTCCGCCGAGGTCTACAACCGCCTCGACGAGCTGATCTCCTGAGGCGTACGGCCGCCCCGACCCCCGCGGGGCGGCCGGCCGCCGGTTCAGGCGATGGTGAAGGCGACCTTCCGGGCGACGACGTCGGCCGTCTCCAACCGCACTTGGACCTCCTCGCCCAGCGGGAGGGCCGACGCACTGGTGACGCCGGCCTCAATGGCGGGCTCCTCGACGGTGATCGCGCCCTTCCGCTTGTCCTCGTCGTCGACCTCGACGACGACCGCGTCGAACGTCTCCCCGATCCGCGTGGACAGCAGCCCGGCCTCGACGAGGTCGACCACGCCGCGCTCGTAGGCGCCGCTGGTGCGGGACGAGGCCCGCATCGTCTCGGGGAGCGTGGTGAACGCGCTGGTCACCCAGTCGGGGACGGGCTGGTCGGCGCACAGCGCCAGGCAGACCTCGCCGGCGTAGCGGTCGATCAACCGGCGCAGCGGAGCGGTGACGTGCATGTATTCGTTGGCCAGCGCCGAGTGCTCGGTCAGCTCGGGGAGCTCACCGTTGAACGAGGCGTACCCGCTCCCGCGCAGCAGCCGGGTGCAGGCGATCGCCATCGCGGCGTGCTTGCCGTTCTTGCCGTCCAGGGAGCGGATGAAGTCGGGGTAGAGCATCTCCGCGGGCCACTCCAGCCCGAGCGCCCGGGCGGTGCGGTGCAGCCGCTGGACGTCTCGCGGGTCGGGGTCGGGGAGGGTCCTGAGGAGCCCCACGCGGGCATAGACCATCAGGTCCGCGGCGGCGAAGCCGGTGAGCAGCGAGATCTGGGCGTTCCAGTTCTCGACCGGCAGCAGGTCGCGGTACTCGAGCGACCAGTGCTCGCCCACGACCGAGATCTCCTGGTCGCGCAGCGGGAGGTTCACCCCGCCGCGGGCCGCCTCGAGGGCGATCCGCTTCTCACCGATCTCCTTGAGCAGCTCGAGCGACCCGGCATAGTCGGTGTCGCCGAAGCCCTCGCCGTCGAACATCTTCTGCACGCCGTCGTAGGACAGCTTCGCCCGCGACCTCACCAGCGCGCGCTCGACGAAGGTGTCGATCCCCTCGCCGGTGGCATCGAGCTTGTGGGTCCACAGCAGCGCCGGTCGCACCTGGTCGGGAAGCAGCGAGGCGGCATCCTCGGAGAGCACCTTGGGGTGGAGCGGGATCTTCGCATCGGCGGCGTAGAGCGACTCGCCGCGCTTGTTGGCCTCGATGTCGACCGGGTCGCCGGGCGACACGAAGGCGGCCACGTCCGCGATCGCGTAGTGCACCACGTATCCCTCGCCGTCGCGCTCCAGGTGGAGCGCCTGGTCGAGGTCCATCGACGTCTCGGGGTCGATGGTCACGAACGGCAGGTCGGTGCGGTCCAGCTCGGGGAGCCTCGGGTTGCCCGCCGCGGCGGCCGCCGCCTCCTCCACCTCCGGCGGGAACTCGGGGGTCACCCCCAGCTCGGCCTGGAGCGCGGCGATCCCGTCGCGGAGCGTGGTGGCGGCGACACCGTTGTCGGCACTGGCCACCCGGATGATGCGTGCGGAGCCCATGGCCGGAACTCTAGTGGCTACTTCTTCTTCGACTTCGCCTTGTAGGTCTTGTACAGCGAGGCGGCCTCCTTGCCGAAGGCCTTCGGGTTGCCCTTGAAGGCGGCGAACTGTTCCCACAGGTCCTTCTTGGACCCGTTGTGCGCCTTCGCCGACCTGTTGATCCGGGCCAGCGCCTTGCGCTGGGAGGAGGTCAGCGACCGCTTCGCCCTGAGGTGCTCCGAGCGTGCCCGGGCCTTCTTCGAGACGTCCTGGATCATCCAGAACACCCCGATGATGACGATCACGAGAAGGAGGCCGCCGAGGTTTGTCTCGGACGCGGGTTCGGCGGCCAGGGCGATCATCTCTGGACTGTAGTCACGCCGCGTTCTCGCAGGTCACAGGCGCTTTGAAAGATACCCAATCCTCGATTCGGCCATCCTGGTCCCGGACGGCACCATAGTCACCGTGCTGATCCTGCTGCCGCCCTCGGAGGGCAAGACCGCGGCCGTACGCGGCAACCCGCTCACGCTCGACGACCTGAGCCTCCCGGTGCTCAACCCGGCGCGCGCCAAGGTCATCGACGCGCTGGTCGAGCTGTGCGCCACCCGCCCCGAGGCCGCCGTCGAGATCCTCGGCATCCCGAAGACCCAGCCCGAGCTGGTCACGTTGAACGCCGGGCTGTTCGAGGCGCCCACCGCCCGCGCCGACCGGATCTACACCGGCGTCCTCTACGACGCCCTCTCCTTCGCGACCCTGTCACCGGCCGCGAAGCGCCGCGCGACCAGCCGGGTCATGGTGACCAGCTCCGTGTTCGGCCTCGTCGGCGTGGCCGACCGGATCCCTGCGTACCGGCTCTCGGGGGACACCACCCTCCCCGGCATCGGCGGCATCCAGTCCCACTGGCGCGTCCACCTCGGCGCCGGCATGACCGATGCCCTCGGCGACGGTCTGCTCGTGGACCTCCGGTCCGGGACGTACGCCGCGTTCTGGCGCCCCGACGCCGAAGGGTCGAGCACAGTGCCTGCCCGCACCGCCACCGTCCGCGTCCTCCACGAGCACAACGGCCAGCGCAAGGTGGTCAGCCACTTCAACAAGGCCACCAAGGGCCGCCTCGTCCGCGCCCTCCTCGAGTCCGGCGCCAACCCCCGCACCCCCGCCAAGCTCGCCGAAGCCTTCCGCGACCTCGGCTGGACCGTCGAGCAAGGCGCTCCGACGAAGAAGGGCACCCAGCTCGACATCGTCGTCGCTGAGATCTGAATCGCCACCGCTGGTCGAGCCGCGAGCGCCAGCGAGCGTGTCGAGACCAACACAGCCGTCAACGCGAAACTGTCGGTGGTCACACCCAGAATCGGGGTCATGCCCTACATGTACATTCTCCGCTGCCGCGATCACATGCTCTACGTCGGAAGCACCTACGACCTAGAGCGACGCGTTGCCGAGCACAACGCCGGCCTCGGAGCCGAGTTCACCGTTCGACGCCTGCCGGTGACGCTGGCGTATGCCGAAGAGCATCGGACGATCTTCGGCGCCTATGAACGTGAGAAACAGGTCCAAGGGTGGAGCCGAGCTAAGCGCGAGGCCCTGATAGCCGGGGACTTCGGCCGACTCCACGACCTTGCTCGCCGTCGTGGCAAACGGTCGCCGTAGACGACTGTGTTGGTCTCGACACGCCTCCGCCTAGCGGCTCCGGCGGCTCGACCAGCGGGGCCGCCGCCGGTCGAGCCGACTCGGCCTCCGTCGGTCAGAAGGTGCCGGTGGCGAAGGGGTCGCGGGCGACCGGGAGGCCGTTGAAGAGGCGCATGGAGGCGCGGCCGTCGGAGTAGAAGGCCACCACGGTCACCGAGGCGGGCGAGAGCTCCATGTTGAAGACGCCGCCGATCGGGGTGCCGAGCGCGTGGGCGACGATCAGCTTGATCGGCGAGACGTGCGAGGTGATCACGACGGTCTGGCCGGCGTGCTCCTCGAGGACGCGGGAGAGCCCGTCGAGCACCCGGACCTGCGCGGCGTCGAACGACTCGCCGCCCGGCGGCGCGACCTCGGTCGCCCCCATCCAGGTCTTCATCTCCTCGGGGTACTGCTGGGCGACCTCGGCGAAGGTGAGCCCCTCCCACTTGCCGAACTCGATCTCCGCGAACCCGGGCTCCTCGACCAGCCGGGCGCCGAGCGTGCCGGCGAGGATCTCACCGGTCTCAGCGGCCCGCAGGACCGGCGAGGTCACGACGGCGTCGACGGCGGGGGCGAGCGGCTTGAGCCACTCCGCGGTCAGCAGCACCTGCTCGCGGCCCTCCTGGGTCAGCGGCGGGTTGTCGCCGCCGAGCCCTCCGGAGAAGGCCTTGGACGAGGTGTGCTTGGTGACCCCGTGGCGCACCAGGACGAGCGTGGTCGCCTCCGCGCCGGCTCCCCAGCCGCGAGCGGGCTTCTCGCTCACAGGCCGGACTCGGCGGTGCGGACCAGGATGCGGGAGCACTCCTCGCAGCGCACGACCTCATCGGCGGCGAGGCCGCGGATGCGGGAGATCTCGGCCGGGTCGAGCTGGAGGTTGCAGCCGCCGCAGCGGCGGGCACGCAGCTCGGCGGCGCCGACGCCCATCTTCTCGCTCAGCCGCGAGTAGAGGGCGAGCAGGTCGTCGGGGATGCCCTCGAGCGCCGGCGTACGCTCCTCGGCGACCGCGGCGAGCTCGGTGTCGATCTTCGAGGTCTCGACGTTGACGGAGTCGACCGCGACCGCCAGCTTCTCGGTGATCTCGGCGAGCTCGGCCTCGAGCCGGGTCACGTTCGCCTGAGCCTCCTCGAGCTGCTCCATCACCTCGAGCTCCTCGTCCTCGAGCACCGAGATCCGGCGGTCGAGGGTGGCCAGCTCGTGCTGCATGCGCTCGAGGTCCTTGGCGCTGCTGATCGCCCCGGAGTCCATCCGCTCCTGGTCGCGCCGGCGGCGGGTCTTGACCGCCTCGACATCGGCGTCGGCCTTCTTCTGCACCCGCTCGAGGTCGTCGCGGGTGACCCGGGCGTCGCGTACGGCATCGTCGGTGGTCTTCTTCGATGCCTGCAGCTCCGCCACGACGGCGGCCTGCGGCAGATGCGCACGGCGGTGGCGCAGCTGGAGCGCACGCGAGTCCAGCTCACAGACGTCGAGCAGCTTCACCTGGGCGAACGGGTCGGCTTTCAGCGGATTCTCCTCAGCTATTCACAATCGCAAAGTCCACGGGTCGGTGACGATCTCCGAGACCCGGGTGTCCACCGTATCCCCGAATGCCTCCCGAAGTCGCCTCGCCAGCACAGGCAACCAGGTCCACTCGGCGGCCCAGTGCGGGATGTCGATCAGCGCACCACCCTTCTCACAGAACTCCGAGGCCGGATGGTGGCGCAGATCGCTGGTCACATAGACGTCGTACGCAGCCACCTGGTCGAGCAGGAAGTCACCCGCGCCACCGCACAGCGCCACCGACGAGACCGGCCGGTCGAGGTCTCCGGCGACCCGGATCCCGGCCGCCGTCGCGGGCAGCGCCGCGGCCACCGACTCGGCGAAGGCACCCAGCGTCGTCGGCTCCACCGTCCCGGCGCGTCCGGTGCCGACGTCGTCGGTGACCCCCGGCACCAGCGGCCGCAGCGAGCTCAGCCCGAGGGCGAGCGCCAGCGACTCCGAGACCCCGCCGAGCGCCTGGTCGGCGTTGGTGTGCGCGGTCAGCAGGGCGCACCGCGCGGAGACGAGCGTCGAGAGCGTACGCCCTTTGGGGGTCGTCGGCGCGAACCCGTGCACGCCCTTCAGGAAGAGCGGATGATGGACGACGACCAGGTCCGCACCCCAGGCGGCCGCCTCCTCGGCGACCGGGAGGGTCGGGTCGACGGCGAGGAGCACCTTCGAGACCGGCTGCGAGGGCTCGCCCCAGACCAGCCCGACAGCATCCCAGTCGTCGGCGGTGGCGGGCGGATACCAGTCGTCCAGCAGCGAGATGACGGCAGCCAGTGTCGGCGGGGTGGGCGGGATCGGCATGGTGTAACCCTAGATCCCGCCACCGGGGCCACAGCCAGCGGCGACACCCGGCACGGAATCCAGTTCGTAACCGTTCTTTTACAACCGATTCCGTACTTTTCCCCGGATCTTGTGGTGGAATGCAGCGCTAAGTGAACAATCGACTGGAGCAGCGATGACCACGAAAGCTACCCCGGACCCATCCTCCGGCTCGGTGACGATCAGCGGCCTGACCAAGACCTATGGCCAGGCCACAGCGGTCGACGGCCTCGACCTGGAGATCAGGGCCGGCGAGTTCATCTCGTTGCTCGGTCCCTCGGGCTGCGGCAAGACGACGACGCTGCGCATGATCGCCGGATTCGAGAAGCCCGACTCGGGCAGCATCGTGATCGGCGGTAGGGACGTGGTCAGGCTCGCGCCCTACCAGCGCGACGTGAACACGGTCTTCCAGGCGTACGCGTTGTTCCCGCACAAGTCGGTCGCGGAGAACGTCGCCTACGGCCTGCAGCAGCGCAAGACGCCCAGGGCGGAGATCCGTGAGCGGGTCGTCGAGGCACTGCGGATGGTGCGCATGCTCGACTTCGCCGACCGCTCGCCGACGCAGCTCTCCGGTGGCCAGCAGCAGCGGGTGGCGCTGGCCCGGGCGCTGGTCAACCGTCCCAGTGTCCTGCTCCTCGACGAGCCGCTGGGCGCCCTGGACCGCCAGCTGCGCGAGGAGATGCAGCTCGAGCTGAAGCTGCTCCAGTCCCGCCTCGGGATCACCTTCGTCTTCGTCACCCACGACCAGGGTGAGGCGCTCGCGATGAGCGACCGGATCGCGATCATGCGGGCCGGGAGGATCGAGCAGCTCGCCGACGCCGACACCGTCTACAACCAGCCGGCCAGCGCCTACGTCGCCGGCTTCGTCGGCCAGCAGAACTTCCTGCACGGCGAGGTCAGCGCCGACGGCACCACCGTCGAGACCCCCTTCGTGGTCGTCGAGGGTCCCGCCAAGCCCGACGGGAAGCCCGGCGAGGCCCACCAGGCCGCGATCCGTCCCGAGCTGATCTCGATCGAGCCCGGCACGCAGGCCGAGGGCCTCAACACCGTCGCGGGCGAGGTGCTGCAGGTCTCTCCGCTGGGTGAGGTGATCCAGTACCTCGTCAAGGTCACCGACGAGACCAGCCTCCTCATCCGCCGCCCCACCCACGGCGCCGTCCGGCTCTCCCCCGGCGACCCGGTCCTCTGCGGCTGGGCCGCCGAGGACGTACGTCTCTTCCCCCTCGACACCCCACTCGACCCGACCACCGCTAGGAGCCCACAGTGAGCAAGCCTGTAGACAAGAACGGCAACGTACGCATCCTGGCCAGCCATGCCGGCGCGCGAGCGATCCGCCAGGAGCTCTCCCGCCGCCACTTCCTGAGCCTGGCGGCTCTCGCCGGTGCCGGCGTCGCCCTGAGCGCCTGTGGTTCCGACGGCGGTGGCGAGTCCAGCGCCGTCGAGCCGGGCGCGGGCGCCACCGGCGGTCCGGTCGAGAAGTCGCTCTCGATCTACACCTGGGGCGACTACGACTCCCCCGAGGTGATCGACGCCTTCGGCAAGACCGGACCCAAGGTGACCCTCGACTCCTACGGCTCCAACGAGGAGCTGATCTCGAAGCTGGTGGCGGCCAAGGGCACCAGCGGCTACGACATCGTGGTGCCGACCGGCGTCTACATCCCGCAGCTGATCGAGAACGAGATCATCGTCCCGCTCAACAAGGACCTGATCCCCAACATCTCCAAGGTCGACCCGCAGTTCCTCGGCCAGGACTGGGACCCGGAGAACGAGTACTCGGTGTGCAAGTGCTGGGGCACAACCGGATTCGTCTACGACACCACCGTGATCAAGCGCGACCTGGTGACCTGGAACGACTTCATCGACGCGATGCAGAACGAGGCCTCGGGCAAGACCTCGCTGCTCGACGACCCGCAGGGTGTCTCCGGCCTCTACTTCTGGGCCAACGGCATCGACTGGAACACCGAGGACATGGCCGACTACGACGCCTACGAGGCCGAGGCCGTCGAGAAGTGGGCGCCGCACATCGCCGGCTTCGACTCCTACCCGGCCACCGGCGCGATGCAGCAGAACACCTTCGCGCTCATGCAGAACTGGAACGGCGACTCCCGACTCGGCATCCTCGAGCACAAGCAGCCCGACCGCTGGAAGTGGGTCCTGCCCGGCCCGACGACCGAGCTGTGGATGGACAACTGGTGCATCCCGACCGGCGCCCCTCACCCGGAGGCCGCGCACGCGTTCCTCGACTACGTGCTGGAGCCGGAGAACTCCTTCCTGGAGATGGACTACATCGGCTACAACACCGGCGCGGTGGGCATCGAGGAGATGGCCAAGGAGCGCAACGTCGAGCTGCCGGAGATGATCTTCTTCACCGAGGAGCAGCTCGCCACGATGAAGAACGGTGCGGTCAACGAGGCCCAGGACCGGCGTACGGAGGTCTACGACAAGCTGAAGGCCGCCGCCAGTGCCTAGGAGCGCGTCCAGCAGGCTTCCCGGGTTCGTCCTCGCCGTCCCGGCGTGGCTGTGGCTGACGGTCTTCTTCGTGGTGCCGTTCCTGCAGATCGCCTGGTTCAGCCTCGGCGAGAAGCCCGGGATGTTCGGCACCCACAGCAACGCGGTGATGTCGCTGGAACGCTACGCCGAGGCGTTCAGCCCGACCTTCTTCACGATCTTCCGGGCGACGCTGTGGATGAGCGTGCTGGGGACGATCGCCTGCCTGCTGATCGCGCTGCCCGCTGCGTACTACATGGCGCTCAAGGTCCCCGCGCACCGTCGTGGGCTGCTGGTCGCGCTGGTGATGGTGCCCTACTGGACCTCGTTCCTGATCCGGACGATCGGCTGGAAGGTGATCCTCTCCTCGGAGGGCGCCCTGGCCGGGTTCCTGACCGACGTCGGCCTGGTCGGCGACCCGCACGACCTGCTCAACACCCGCGGGGCGGTGCTGCTGGGCCTGATCTACAACTATCTCCCGCTGATGATCCTGCCGTTGTACGTCGCCTTCGATCGCGTCGACGGCGCCCTCGGCGAGGCGTCGAAGGACCTCGGCGCCGGCCGGGTGCGGACGTTCTTCCAGGTCACGCTGCCACTGGCGCGGCCCGGGATCGTCGCCGGCGTGATCCTGGTCTTCATCCCGATGATGGGCGACTACGTCACCCCGGCCGTCCTCGGTGGCGCCAAGGGCACCATGGTCGGCTCGCTCATCGCCAGCCAGTTCCTGACCGCGCAGAACTGGGCGCTGGGATCGGCGATGGCGGTCGTGCTCATCCTGCTCACCATGCTCGTCGTGGTCCTCGCCATCGCGCTGCTGTGGGGCGTGGGCTGGCTCGTCGGGCGCCGGACCAGACTGGTCATCGGAACGAACGTCGGTGGAACGAAGGTCGTCGGAACGAAGGAGGTGGCGACCGCATGAGCAGGCCGTCCGGAACCAATCTCGCGCTCGGCGTGTGGACCACGCTGGTCTTCGTCTTCCTGTTCGCCCCGATCATCGTGATCGGCATCTACTCCTTCAACGGCGGCCGCCTGCTGACCGCCTGGGACGGCTTCAGCCTGGAGCCGTTCACGGCGATCATCGAGCGGCCGACCGTACGCCACACCGTCGCCGTCTCCCTGCAGACCGCCGTGATCGCGGCGATCCTGGCCAGTGCGCTCGGCACCCTGGCCGGGATGGCGATGGCCCGGTTCCCGGGCCGCTGGACGGGCCCGTTCACGCTGCTGTTGCTGCTGGTCTCGGTCACCCCCGAGATCGTCGACGGCATCGCGCTGCTCCCCTGGTTCGTGACGCTCGGCCAGGACTGGTCGCTGCTGCCCTTCAACAACGGCTACGTACGCCTCGTGATCGGTCACTCGCTCTTCGCGACCGCGGTCGTGACCTACATCGTCCGGGCCCGCCTGGTCGGGCTGGACGCGTCCCTGGAGGAGGCGTCGGCGGACCTCTATGCCCGGCCGGTGGCGACGTTCTTCAAGGTCACCCTGCCCCTGGTCGGCCCGGCGGTCCTGGCCGGCGGGCTGCTCGCCTTCACCCTGAGCCTCGACAACACGGTGATCTCCTCGTTCATCAACGTCTCCGGCACGACCTCGTGGCCGGTCTACGTGCTCTCCTCGGTCCGCTCCGGTCTCAAGCCCGAGATCGCCGCGGTCTCCACCATCCTGCTGGTCTTCACGCTCCTGGTTCTCGGCCTTGTGGCCCGGGTGCTCAAGCGCTCGGGCTCCTCGGTCACCGACACCATGGCCGTGGCCTGATGGGGGAACAGGCTCTCCCTGCGGAGCTGCTGTTGCGCGGGGGCCGGGTGCTGCGCGAGGGCCGCTGGGAGGACGTGGCCCTCGCCGTCCGGGGCGGGCGGATCGCGGCCGTCGGCCCGTCGCTCGACTCACTTGTCGGTCCCGAGACCGTCGTCGAGGAGCTCGACGGCCGCTGGGTGCTGCCCGGCTTCCACGACTCGCACGTGCACCCGGTCCAGGCCGGGCTGGAGATGAACCAGTGCGACCTGACCGGACTGTCCACGCTCGAGGAGTATCTGGACGCCATCGAGTCCTACGCCTCGGCCAACCCTGAGCGTGCCTGGGTCTCCGGGGGCGGCTGGTCGATGGATTCCTTCCCCGGCGGCGTACCGGATGCTTCGCCGCTCGATCGCCTGCTTCCCGATCGACCGGTCTTCCTGCCCAACCGCGACCACCACTCGGCCTGGGTGAACAGCCGCGCGCTCGAGATCGCCGGCATCGACGCCCGTACGCCGGACCCGTCCGACGGGCGGATCGAGCGGGACGCCTCCGGCAACCCGACCGGCGCGCTGCACGAAGGCGCGATGGCGCTGGTCGGCTCGCTGGTGCCCGCCCCGACCTCGCAGGACCTGACGGACGCCCTGCTGACCGCCCAGCGCCACCTGCACTCCGTCGGCATCGTGGGCTGGCAGGACGCGCTCGTCGGCGACGGTCTCGGCATGCCCGACTCGCTGCCGACCTACATCGCCGCCCGGGACTCCGGCGCGCTCACCGCGAAGGTCGTCCTGGCCCAGTGGTGGGACCGCGACCGCGGCCTGGAGCAGCTGCCCGAGCTCGTCGTACGCCGTGCGCTCGCGGCCCAGGCGGGACTGGACGCGGCCAGCGTGAAGCTGATGCAGGACGGCGTCTGCGAGACCCACACCGCCGCGATGCTCTCTCCTTATCTGGACACCCACGGCCGACTCACCGACAACCGCGGACTCTCCTTCATCCCGGCCGACGCCCTGGCGGAGTACGTCGCAGCGCTGGACGCCCACGGCTTCCAGGCCCACATCCACGCCCTCGGGGACCGAGCGGTCCGCGACAGCCTGGACGCGATCGCGCACGCGCGTGCGGCCAACGGAGCCAACGGGCTGCGCCACCATCTGGCCCACGTGCAGGTCGTCGACGCCGCCGATGTGCCGCGCTTCGCCGAGCTCGAGGTCACCGCCAACATCCAGCCGCTGTGGGCCTGTCTGGACGAGGCGGTGGAAGTGCTCACCCTGCCGTTCCTGGCACCGGCCGCGCGCGAGCAGCAGTACGTGTTCGGGTCGCTGCTGCGTACGGGTGCCCGGATCGCGTGCGGCAGCGACTGGCCGGTCTCGGACCCGGCGCCGCTGCTCGGCATGCACGTCGCGGTCAACCGCCGCTCCCCCGACCAGCCCACCGACGCCGCCCCGCTGCTGCCCGATGAGGCGCTCTCGGTCGCCGAGGCCCTCGCCGGCTACACGACCGGCACCGCCTACCTGAACCGCCTGGAGGACTCCACCGGCCGGATCGAGACCGGGTACGCGGCCGACCTGGTCGTGGTCGACCACGACATCCTCGGCCCGGACCCCACCGTCCTCGGCCGGACCCGGGTGACCCACACGTACGTCGACGGTCGCGAGGTCCACCGGCTCTGACCGCGTGCAAGACTCGTGGGCATGATCATCTTCGGGTTCAAGACCTACACGCGGCTGCTCGCGACGCTCTCGCTGGTCTGCCCGAACTGTGGGCAGCGGGCCGCGCAGCGGCTCTTCGAGAACGTCAACAAGTTCACCCTCTTCTTCATCCCGCTCTTCCCCGTCAGCAGGTCGCGCCGGATGGACTGCACCTACTGCGGCTACGCCTCGAAGCTGTCCAAGGAGCAGGCCGAGCAGCTCCAGTCCGCGCCACGTCCGGGCGTCGGCTGATCCGCCGCGGCTTCACAGGAACCTCACAGGCGGGGCACGAGATCCTCACCGATCCGGACGTCAGAGTCAGGTCAACGCACCAGACCGACGTCAAGGAGAACCAGATGAGCCGCGTACCCGAACCCGAGCACACCCCTGAAGGCCCCACCTTCGAAGGCCGCCTGCTCGCCCGCCCCGAGGAGGAGGTGGTCGACCAGGGTGCCGGCTTCGACATCTCGACGCTGCTGACCCGGCGCCGGGTGCTCGGGCTCGTCGGGGTCGGCGTCGGCGCTGCCGCCCTGGCCGCTTGTGGGGCGTCCGGCTCGTCGGGCTCTTCCGTTTCCACGGGCGGCTCCGCGGCCGACGCGTCCACGACCGCCGACGGCGAGATCCCGCAGGAGACCAACGGCCCCTACCCGGCCGACGGCACCAACGGCACCAACGTGCTGACCAAGTCCGGGATCGTACGCAGCGACATCACCTCCAGCCTCGACGGCGGCACCACCGTCGACGGCGTGCCCCTGCGGTTCACCTTCACGGTCACCGACATGGCCAACGACGACGTGCCCTTCGAAGGCGCCGCGGTCTATCTGTGGCAGTGCGACGCACTGGGCCGCTACTCGATGTACTCCGAGGGCGTCGAGGACGAGACGTACCTCCGCGGTGTCCAGGTCGCCGACGCCAACGGTCAGGTGACCTTCACGACGATCGTCCCGGGCTGCTACGACGGCCGCTGGACGCACATGCACTTCGAGGTCTATCCCGACGCCGAGTCGGCGACCACCGGCGAGAACGCGATCGCGACCTCGCAGGTCGCGTTCCCGGAGAAGATGCTGACCAAGGTCTACGCGGACGACGCCTACACGGGCTCGACCGACAACCTCGCCAAGGTCAGCCTCGACACCGACAACGTCTTCAGCGACGGCTACGACCTCGAGATGGGCACGTTCACCGGCAGCCCGAGCGCCGGCTACCGGGGCTCGCTCGCCGTCGCGGTCGACACCACCACCGAGGCCGCCATGGGCGCCGCGCCCCCGACCCGGCGCTGATGTCCCGCCAGAACCCGGCGAGTCGGCGCAACTGTCCCACCAGAGCCCGCCGAGTCGGCGCAACTGTCCCAGGCTCGCGGGACAGACGCGCCCACTCGACACGCGGCCCGCGCCCTACCCTGATCGGGTGAAGGACGCCCAGAAACCGAAGGATCAGGCCGGCGACGCCGCGGCGCGCGGGACGCGCCGGCGGGAGCGAACCCGCGCCCGGGTGCTCGAGGCCGCCGAGCAGCTGTTGTCGCAGCACGCCCCTGAGGAGATCCGGATCGAGGACGTAGCCGCCCTCGCGGGGATCTCTCCGGCCTCGGTCTATGTGCACTTCGGCACCAAGGACGGGCTGATGGCAGCCGTCACCGAGCGACTGCTGACGGTGGCCACCGAGACGCTCCGGTCGGCCTACGCCGCGCAGACGACTCCGCTGGAGCGTTTCGCCGGCGTCGGGTCGGCCTACCTGAGGCTGCTGCTGGAGCACCCGTCGGTCGTGAAGTACCTGATGGTCACCGGCGAGCGCGGCCCCCGGTCGGCGGTGGAGGACCAGGTCGTCGAGCGGTTCAGCGAGCTGCGGCGCGAGTTCGAGCAGAGCATCCGCGATGCGGTGGACTCCGGCGCCATCCGGAAGGTGGATCCGGAGCTGTTGTCCTACTTCCTCTTCGGATCCTGGAACGGGGTGGCCGCGCTGGCGTTGCGCCGGGACGCCCTGGCGCTGGAGCCCGAGCGCGTCGAGCTGGCCGTGATCGAAGCCGGCCTGGTGTTGCTCGAGGGTCTGATCCAGGCTCCGCCGCCTGCCTGACGGACGGCGGGACTTGGCGGAACGGGTCGAAACGAGTTAACTGGAGTCCGACTCCAAATTACTGCTCCGAAAGCGACCCGTGATGACGCAGACCGCGACACCCCTCACTTCGGGCCACGAGGCCGACGACCACACCTGGGACGCCGTGGTGGTGGGCGCCGGGCCGGGCGGCCTCACCTGCGGCGCCTACCTCGCCGCCAACGGCAAGCGGGTCCTGGTGCTCGAGGCCAACCAGGTCGTCGGCGGCAGCACCCAGGTCTTCCGGCGCGCCGGCAACAAGTTCGAGTTCGACGTCGGCACCCACTACGTCGGCGAGTGCGGCCCCGGCGGTCGGATGCAGACCGCGCTGTCCGGCCTCGCACTGACCGAGCGGATCAAGTGGCTGCGCCAGCGACCCGAGGGCCACTGTCAGGTGATGATCCCCGGCACCACCTTCCAGACGCCGACGGGCTGGGACACCTACCTCGCCCGGCTCATCGCGGCCTTCCCCGGCGAGGAGGCCGGGCTGCGGCGCTGCGTACGGATCATGCGGATCATCGCCGCCGGGGAGCAGCCGCGGCTGCGCCCCTACCACCTGCTGCGCTGGGGCATCCGGCCGATCACGAAGCTGATGGACGCCTGCGGCCTGAGCGCAGACGCGCAGGCCGTGATCCTCGCCGAGAACGGCGACTACACCTGGCCGCCCTACCGCACACCCACCGCGATGCACGCCGGCTTCCTCCACCACTACCTCCAGGCCGGCGCCTACTACCCGCGCGGCGGCGGGCAGGTCATCGGTGCCCACCTCACCGACGTGATCACCACCCACGGTGGCCGGGTGCGCACCAAGGCCCGCGTCGAGAGGATCCTCATCGAGGACGGACGGGCGGTCGGCGTACGTCTGGCCGACGGCGAGGAGATCCGCGCCGAGGCCGTCGTCTCCGCCGCGGACTTCAAGAAGACCTGGGCCGACCTGGTCGGCGACGAGCACCTGACCCGCCGCCTGCGGCGCCGGCTCCAGAACCTGGAGATGACGCTGCCGATGTTCGCGGCCTACGTCGCTCTCGACGTCGACCTGCGCGAACGCGGCACGCCGCCGCTGGCGTGGGTGTGGCCCACCAACGACGTCGACGGCTACTACCGCGAGGTCGAGGCGGGCCGCTGTCCTGAGCAGATGCCCGTCGGGATCAGCTGCCCCACCGCCAAGGACCCGGAGGGTACGCACTCGGCGCCGGCGGGCTACTCCACGCTCGAGCTGGTCAGCTGGGCGCCGAAGGGACACGAGTTCTGGAACGTCTCCGAGGACCCCACCGACGGAGCGTCGTACGGCCGTGACGAGCGCTACCTCCAGCTCAAGGAGGAGCTCACCCAGCGGGTGCTCGACACCGCCGAGCTGATGATCCCGGACATCCGCGAGCGGATGGTCTTCTGCGAGGCCTCCACGCCGATCACGCAGGAGCGCTTCACGTTGACCAGCGACGGCTCGTGCTACGGCATCGCGCCGCTGATCAGGAACCTCGGCCCCTTCCGGCCGCGGGTCACCACCCACATCCCGGGGCTGTTCCTCGCCGGCGGCAGCACGGAGCACATGTTCGGCATCAACGCCACGATCTGGGGCGGCATGGGCACCGCCGGTGCCGTGCTCGGTCGCGACCTCGTCGCAGAGGTACGCGACGGCGCGGTCTTCGTGGACGAGGCCGACCTGACCCCGATCACCGACGACTTCGACCCGCTCCTGGCCTCGAAGCCGGGCTCGGTGATCCGTCGGGCCGCCCGGCGTCGCCCCAGGGCGACGGCCTGAGCGACCCGCCGGACGTCTAGTTGACCTTGCGCTCGCGGTCACCCCAGTAGGGCTCACGGAGCTTGAACTTCTGCAGCTTCCCGGTGGCCGTACGCGCCAGGGAGTCTCGGAACTCGACGACCGTCGGCGCCTTGTAGCCGGCGGCGCGCTCCTTGCACCAGGCGATCAGCTCCTCCTGGGTCGCCTGCGCGCCCTCGGCGAGGACGACGAGGGCGAGGATGGTCTCGCCCCACTTCTCGCTGGGGATGCCGATGACGGCGACCTCGGCGACCGCAGGGTGCAGGAAGAGGACGTCCTCCACCTCGGCGGAGCTGACGTTCTCGCCGCCGGTGATGATCACGTCCTTGATCCGGTCGGAGATGGTGAGGTAGCCGTCGTCGCCGATGCTGCCGCCGTCGCCGGTGTGGAACCAGCCGTCGGCCAGCGCCTTCTCGGTCTCCTCCGGCTTCTCCCAGTAGCCCTCGAGCACCACGTTGGAGCGCGCCAGGACCTCCTTATCGGGCGAGATGTCGAGGCTTACCCCGATCGCGGGCGCGCCGGCGCGGGTCAGCTTCGCGGCGCGCTCCATCGGGTCGAGGTCGTCCCACTCGGCACGGGTGCGGTTGATGGTCAGCAGCGGCGAGGTCTCGGTGAGGCCGTAGATCTGGATGAACTCCCAGCCGAGCTCCTCCTGCACGCGGACGACCGTCTTCGTCGGCGGCGGAGCGCCGGCCATGATGATCCGCACCTTGTCCCGTCCCGGGATCTCGCCCTCGGTCTTCTGCCACTGCGGCAGCGCGTCGAGCACGGCGGCCGCCACCGCCGGGGCGGCGCACATGTAGGTGACCCCGTGGTCGCGTACGCGGCGCAGGATCTCCATCCCGTCGACCTTGCGCAGCACGATGTGCTTGATGCCGAGGCCGGTCGCCGCGAACGGCATCCCCCAGCCGTTGGCGTGGAACATCGGCAGCGTGTGCAGGTAGACGTCGCGATCGGTCAGCCCGGCATGGAGCCCGAACGTCAGCGCGTTGGTCCAGATGTTTCGGTGGGTGATCTGCACGCCCTTGGGCCGGGCGGTGGTGCCGGAGGTGTAGTTGATCGCCGCGGTCGCGTTCTCGTCCCGCTCCCACGGCTCCGGCTCAACGCCCTCGGCGGCGTAGAGGTTGGCGTCGTCGCCGAGCACGAAGCGGTGCTTGGCGGTCACGTCCTTGAGCGCCTCGTCGACCTCCGGGTCGACCCAGAGCACCGAGGCGCCCGACTGCTCCACGATGTAGGAGACCTCGTCGGGGCGGAGGCGGAAGTTGACGGGCACCAAGATCCGTCCGTAGCCGGAGACGCCGTAGAACGCGGTCAGCAGCCGCGCCGAGTTGTGGGAGACGATCGCGACCCGCTCCCCCACCCCGATGCCGAGCTCGTCCAGCTTCGCCGCCATCCGCTTGGCGAGCGCCTTCATCTCGGCGTACGTCACCTCCCCGAGGGAGGCCGCCGGCTGGTCGGGCTCGTCGACGATGCCCACCCGTTCGCCGTAGACGGATGCGGCACGGTCGATGAAGTCGTTGACGCTGAACGGGACGAACACGGGCGTTACCTCCAGGTGCAAGTGGTGACCCGCATCACTGTATCGATGAGAGGTCTCTCATGGACCCCCACTTCGGACAGGTCGTCAGGCACTATCGGAGGGTCATGTCCCGCACCCTGAAACTCGTCCTCCCGCTGGTCGTGCTCGTGGCGGTCGGCGTCTACCTCGCCGGCTCCCTCGCCGGAGCCTCCGAGAACGACCCACCGCCGCGCGAGCCCGTCGTGCTGCCCTCGCAGTCGGCCTCGCCGTCCTCGCCGAGCTCCGGATCGTCCCCGAGCACGGACCCCTCGGGTGTCCCGGTCGTCACCCCCGGTCCCGTCGACGATGATGATGACGACGATGACCGCGACGACCGCCATGACGACGACTGACCCTCAGGCTCCCGGGACGACGCCACCGCCTCGCCGGGGGCTGTCCGTACGCGCCCGGATCACCGCCTCGGTCGCCCTCCTGGTCACCCTCGCCCTGGCCGGCGCCGGTCTCATCGTCTACGCCGTCGAGCTCGGCCGGGTCGACGCCGCGACCACGCGCGAGATGGAGCAGGAGCTCGACGAGTTCTCCCGGCTGCGTACCGAGGGCATCGACCCCGAGACCCGGGCGCCGTACGACGTGGAGGGCCTGCTGCGGACGTTCCTGAGCCGCAACGTGCCCGACGACGACGAGCTCCTCGTCGCCTGGGTCGACGGCAAGCCGCGCGCGCACTTCCCCGAGGACCCGCTGATCTCCACGGCGCGGTTCAGCAGGGCCGTCGCCGGCGTCGTCGACGACGGCGGGACGACCTATCTCGACACCGCCGAGGGCGAGGTACGCATCACCAGCCAGCCCGTGCGGCAGGACACCGCCACGGGCACGACCGAGGGTGCCCTCCTGGTGGTCTCCTACCTCGACGAGGACCGTGCCGAGCTGCGCAGCACCATGCGGACCTACACGATCGTGGCTGGTCTCCTCGCCCTGCTGGTCACCCTGGTCGCGGCCTGGCAGTCCGGGCGGCTGCTCGCCCCGCTGACCCGGCTGCGGCAGGCCACCGGCGCGATCAGCGCCACCGACCTCTCCGCCCGCCTGCCCGAGTCGGGCAACGACGACATCTCGGCCCTGACCAGGAACTTCAACGACATGCTGGCCCGCCTGGAGCAGGCGTTCTCCGACCAACGGCAGTTCCTCGACGACGCCGGTCATGAGCTGCGTACGCCGCTGACGATCATCGGCGGCCACCTCGAGCTCCTCGACGAGTCCGACCCGGCCGAGGTCGAGCAGACCCGGCGGCTCGCGCTCGACGAGGTCGACCGGATGAGCCGGCTGGTCGGCGACCTGATCCTGCTCGCCAAGCACGACCGGCCCGACTTCCTCACGATGGAGGAGGTCGACGTCGACACCCTCACCGAGGACATCCTCGCCAAGGCCAGCGCGCTCGCCGACCGCGACTGGCACCTCGACGCGGCCACCCCCGGCACCTGGCGCCTCGACCCGCAGCGGGTCACCCAGGCGATGCTGCAGCTGTGCGACAACGCGGTCGGCCACACCGCGCCCGGCGACCGGATCGCGGTCGGCTCGGCAACCGTCGACGGCACCCTGCGGCTGTGGGTACGCGACACCGGCCCCGGCGTGCCCGCCGAGGACCGGGAGCGCATCTTCGAGCGGTTCGCCCGCGGCTCCGAGACCGGCTCGGGCGACCGGCCGGGGCTCGGCCTCGGCCTGGCCATCGTCTCCGCCATCGCCACGGCCCACAGCGGCACCGTCGGCGTCGAGGACGCGACACCGCCCGGCGCCCGCTTCACCATCACCCTCCCCGCACCCCGCGACCCACACGAAGGAGAGGCATGGCCCGCATCCTGATCGTCGAGGACGAGGACCGCATCGCGGCCTTCCTGGCCAAGGGCCTGAGCGCCGACGGCCATCAGACGACCACCGTCGCCGACGGCCTCGAAGGGCTCGAGGAGGCGCTCAGCGGCGCCTTCGACCTGATGGTGCTCGACATCGGGCTGCCGACCATCGACGGCTTCGAGGTGCTCGACCAGCTGCGCGCCCAGGGGTCCCGGATGCCGGTGGTAGTGCTGACCGCCCGCGACTCCGTGCACGACACCGTCTCCGCGCTCGAGGGCGGCGCCGACGACTACCTCGCGAAGCCGTTCCGCTTCGCCGAGCTGCGAGCCCGGATCAACGTACGCCTGCGGCAGCAGGACAACACCGACGCCGAGGTGGGCGAGCTCCGCTCCGGCTCGGTGGCGCTGGACCTGCGTACGCGGCGGCTGCGGGTCGACGGGCGCGAGACCGACCTCTCCGCGCGTGAGTTCGCGCTGGCCGAGGTGCTGCTGCGGCATCCGGGTCAGGTGCTCTCCCGCGCGCAACTGCTCGACCTGGCCTGGGGCATGGACTTCGACCCCGGCTCCAACGTCGTCGACGTCTACGTCGGTTACCTGCGCAAGAAGCTGGGCTCGGCCCGGGTCGAGACCGTCCGCGGCATGGGCTACCGCTTCCAGCCCTGACCCGATCCCGAGCCGGGTACTTCTGCTTCACGGTCCCGCAGTCACGGTTCCGACATCACCAGACGCCCCCACCTGATCTGAGAAGAGCCAGTTTGCATCGGTCTCGATGCTGAACGGTGGCCGCGCTGAATCCCAGCGCGGCCACCGTTGACGGCCATCAAAGTGGCCCTGGCCGACGTTCACTCAGAATCGATGAGGCGCTTCCGCTCGTCGCATTTCTTCGCCGGGGTCTGATCACAGAGGACCACCGCGTAGGGCACTCGCAGCGTGCCCTCGGCTCCATCTGATTCCCAGTCCAGAAGGAACGCGTGACTGTAGGCGCGCCCCGGCCCGGTTCGTGTCAGCTGAATGGCGATCTCGTACCCTCCTCCGTCTTCACCCTCGCCGCAAGTGCGGTCAACCTTCGTTTGGCCCGCCTGGAACTGAGCCGCTTCGATGTCTCCGTAGGCAGTTCCTAGGGCCTCCCCACCAGACACTGCCGCGTTCGGTCTCACCGCGTAGTCCTCGACCCTGAAGTTGCTGGTCGGGTCCTCCGCCCGCACGGCGGTCACGTCCAACGTGCCGGGACGGTCGGTGCAGACAACGCCGTCGATCCCGATCGTCACTGGTTGGTTGACCTCCAGCAATGGAATACCGGTATAGATCCACTGTTCGCCGGAAGGGAGCGTCAGCTTGACCGCGTCTCCTCGCAGTGAGCACCCAACGGTCAAGGGCACGAGAGAGATCGCTGCGAGGAGTCGCTTGGTGCATTGCCTATTGGTCACGGGTGGTCGTGGCCTTCGACGCTGCTTGAGTACGGAAGGCCGTTTGAGTTGTTTCCACAGAACCGGGTCTCGGAGCTGAAGTTGAAATAGAGATCCTGGCTGGACCCGTAGCCGGACTGAGCGGAAACGTTGATCGGCCCGACATCGACACCCGTGCCGAAAGTCTGGTTCTTCGCGGAACCGGTGTGCCACTCTTGACCGGCGATCTTCCGTGTGCAGTAGGCGCTGTGGTACTTATGAGAAATCACGGGCGATGTGCTGTCGAGCAAGTCGGAGTAACCAACCGGGCGGCGATACGTCCACGCAGAGCAACTGCTGTGGTAGTCGCGGTAGTTGACTCGATTCCTCACGCCCATGTTCGTCAGGTTCGACCAACTGGATCCTGCGCTGAACGACTTCGTCTTAGTTCCGTAACTGGACCAGCCGCTGCTCTTGCTCACAGCTACCCCCAAGGTGTGGTCCGATCCACTGAGTTCGCTGACCTTCACCTTAGCTCCCGACCAACCGTAGACGTTGACGAATCGCTCAGGACGATCGCGGATGTAGGCGCCGGCGGTCGTGACGCAGGTCTCCATCGTTGACATACCACCAGCAGCGACCCGGTCCATCTGAGCACTCCGTGGCGAAACAGTAGTCCCAGCCGCTTCAGCACGCCGAGCCGCACCGAACGTGTTGCCTTCATCATCGACCCATGCTGCAGGGTCATTCGAAGCATCGAAGGCCACTCCAGTGCCGAGATCGAGGCGGACGTTCGGAGCGGGCGGTGTCGTCGAGCCCGCAGGATCCTCTGGATCAGCGGCCGGCCCGGCAGCGGCGACCGTGTACGCGGGTGACTCCGACGCAATCATCACGTCAGAGGGCGCCTCGACGGTGTAGCTGAATCCCACCTCACGGGTGGCGTCAGCCACGCGGATCTCTAGGTCGATCCGCCCGTCCGGGTTGAGGACTTCCGCTGGGATGGTTGCAGGATTCGCCGACACGGCAAAATTGCCACCCTTGGTGGTCTGGCCATATCCAAGGTAGTGGAGGGGAGCGGACTCTCCCTCCGCGAGCGCATCAAGCACCGAGTCCTTCGGCCACGCATACACGATGACGTCGGCTCCAAGGACAGGGGTGCCGTGATCGATCACAGCACCGGCTGCAATCGCATCCGGCGGCGCCACGATCGTCATCGGTGCGGCGGCCGCCGACACGGGCTGGGCCATGCCGGCGACTGCCAGTGTGCCAGCAGCAGCCGCCACCACAACCAAGCCGACCAGCCGGATCGGAGACAGGCGCGATCTAGCGCTACTCAATTCTTTCATCAGGTTCCTCCTCGTGATTGAGCACAAGTCAAGAGACCTGAACCGTGGCGCAGATGGTGGGGCTCGGCAACGAGATCAAATAAACCTGCAGCAACCTGCAGCCCATTCGTGATTCCGACACGACAAGAACGCCCAATAGTCGCTTCCAGTTAACCGTGTGGACATGTCTGTCGTCATACGCCGCCAGACTGGATATTTCCAAGGACAACCTGGGTCACTTTGCTTCACGATTGCGGAACTCGCCGCGAGTCGATGGACCTTCTGGGCGGCGATCTCTGACCTCGGGAGGGCCAAGATGAAGACGGATACCACCAGTCCACTCGGGAGAGTGAAGGCATCAGCTATTCGCAAGTCACTCGTTGGTGATCCGAGTCCAGATGGGCCCCTATATTCAGTTTCCATGCCACAGCGCAATGATTGTGGCTGCGCGGACATGTCCCCAGAAATCATCGCCAAGTGCATGACCCCCAGACAACGACAAGTCGTCGAATTGCTCCGATCTGACGCAACCGATGAACAGGTGGCTCGATCCGTCGGCGTGTCGGTTCGCACGGTGCGTAAGGATGTCTCGTCGCTTATGGCGCACTTCAATGTCCGCACCCGGTTTGCTCTTGGCGACGCACTAGTTCGACACGACGGCCGTTGCCGCTGCGACCTCGCTGCCGGAACAGTCTGAGGCTCGCTCGGTCACCCGTGGACCTTTCGGGAACGAACGCCATGGAGGCGGACCAACCAGGTTGAGGTCCCGGCGTACCGAAGGCACCCAGCCCGAGTGGATCAAGATACCGGCAGACATACCGGCCATTTGTCATCGCGGCCTCGCCTCCCGCGCCGACGGATCCCGCGCTTCCACCGCCAAACGCGTGGCCCGCTCCCTCAAGTCCAACGGGTACTTACGCTGCGCAGCCATCTTCCTCGCTCCTCCAGGTTTCGATGTCTCCATCAACCCCCGGGCGCAACAGCCTTCCCGGTTGAGCTCGGCATGGACCTTGCGGACACCGTAGACACCAAGGTTGGCCTTATGGACGGTTCAACAGCTCCACGTCTTCTCGATGGCCATCCAGTAGGGCGAACGACCGATTGCTGCTCCTTACAGCGGAGCAATGTTGTACCGCGAGTGAAGCGTGAGTTGGATCAGCTGATCCGCAGGCCGCCCAGCGAGGCGCGCGGAAGCCGCTCGAGCGCGGGCGAGACGGTCTCGGCGATCTCGGACGGCTCGGGGCGGTCGCCGGCATCCGGAGCGAGGCACGCCTCGATCACTTTGACGATCTCGGGCGGCGTACGTCTGGGTAGGGCGGCGGGGCGGGAGACGAGCTGGGGGTAACGCTCGGTGCGGTCCGGGGCCGTCGGGTCGCCGTGGGGGAAGGGGCGTTCGCCGGTGACGGCGTGGAAGAGGGTCGCGCCCAGCGCCCACACGTCGGAGGCGGGGCCGACCTCGCCTAGCTCGCCAGGCAGGCACTGCTCGGGCGCCATGTAGGCGTCGGTGCCGATCTCGTGGCGCAGCGCGGCGGCCGCGGCCACGGGCCGGGCGACCGAGAGGTCGATCAGCCGCGCCGGTGAGCCCATGATCAGGTTGCTCGGCTTGATGTCGAGGTGCACCCACCCCGAGCGGCGCAGGTAGTGCAGCGCGGAGGCGAGGTCGAGCGCCAGCGGCAGGTACTGCTGCTCCGGCAGGCGCCCGTGGCGGCGGATCAGGGTCGAGAGCCGCGGGCCCTCGACGTGCTCCATCACGACGTACGGCCGCTCGCCGTCGAGGTCCTCGCGCAGGGCGCGGACGAGGACCGGGTGCTTCAGGTTGGTCAGCGCTTCGGTCTCGCGCCGCAGCGCGTTGCGGCTGGTCTCGCTGTCGACCAGCCCCGGCCGCAGCACCTTGGCCACGACAGGACCGTAGGTGACCTCGTCGAAGGCCAGGAAGGCCTCGTACGACGAGCCGCCCCCGAGCAGCCGCATCGCGGTCAGCTCGGGGGTGATCGCGTCACCCTGGACGATGCCCCAGGTGTCGGTCATCGTCGAGCTCAGTCCCTGGTCCGGTCGTTGGTGTCGTCGCGGGTGTTGTCGTCCTTGGTGTTGTCCCGCGTGTTGTCCCGGGTGTTGTCCCGCGTGGCGTCCTTGGTCGCCCGGGTGACGCCGGTGCCGTTGGTCACGGTGTCGTTCCCGGCGTCGTCACGGGTGACGTCGGCGGCGTCGTCCGCGTCGTCGTCGTCCACGTCGTCGACGGTGGTCACCTGGGTGCCCACCTTCTCCTCACGCTTGGCGAGGTCGTCGTCCGCAGCGGCGCTCTGGAAGGTGATCGCACCGGCCGCGACGACCCCGACCAGCCCGCTCGCCAGCAACATCGGAAGCTTCTTCATGATTCGTCCTCTCGGTTCTGCCCCGGGTGTTCCCGGCGCCATGCAAGAACCATCTCGACCCGCGGTGAGGTGATCGTGAGACGACCATGAGAGCTCTCTCATCCGCGAGCCGGTTCGGGTCCTGGGGCCGCTGGTGGTAGGAACATCCCGTGCAACGCAGCGAGTGGCGCGAGATCGCGCTCAAGGTCGGGGTCCTGCTGCTGGTCGGGGTGCTGATCTCCGTGGCCGGCTACGGCTACTCCCGCTCACGCTTCCGCGAGCACGCCACCGAGCAGGCCGAGACGGCGGCCAGCCGGTTCGCCCGGACCACGAGCTGGACGACGGTCGAGGCGAAGCCGGAGCTGGTCGCGCAGTGGGCCCGCGCCTGCCCCTCGGTGCAGACCCCGCCGACCGAGAAGACGGCGGACGCCCGCGGCCACCTGGAGAAGGTACGCATCACCTCCACCGACCTCACCGAGACTGGTGCCACCGTCGAGCTGACCCCGGACGGCGGTCGGTCGGTGTTCACCTTCGTGGTCACCCGCTCCGGGAAGGGCAAGGACGAAGAGTGGCACGTCACCGAGGTCACCTGCGCGGCGGACTGATCCGGCCCGTGTCAGATCCCCCGCAGGTGGGTACCACACCGGTATGGACACCGCTGGATTCACCAACCTGTTGACCCGTCCGGGGCCGTACGCCACCGTGCTGGCCGATGTCAGCCAGGACTCGGAGAACGCGGCCCACGCCAAGGAGCTGCGCGTGCGCGCCGCCTGCGAGGAGCTCTCCGCGCAGGGCGCGCCACCGGATGTCGTGGCGCAGGTCTCCGAGCGGCTGGAGACGAACGTACGGCAGCCGGCGCCGGTGGCTCGCGTCATCGTCGCGACGCCCGAGGGGATCGCCTACGACCAGGTGGCCGTCGCCGAGGTGCCGAACCAGGTCGCCACCTGGGACGCGCTGCCCGACCTCGGCTCCTGGATCGCCGCCCGCGACGCCTCGACGCCCTTCGTCCTGGTCCTGGTCGACCACACCGGTGGCGAGATCTCCCTGTGGGACTCGGGCCTGCCGGAGCCGACCAGCACGAACACCGTCGAGGGCGACGAGCTCGAGCACGTGCACAAGACCCAGGACAACGTCGGCTGGGCGGCCTACCGGATGCAGCAGACCACCGACAACGTCTGGCGCCACAACGCCGACAAGGTCGCCGCCGAGGTGACCAGGCTGATCCGCGACCACGGTCACGACCTCGTGCTCGTCGGCGGCGACCCGACCTCGGTGGGGCGGCTGCGCGCCGACCTCGCCGACCTGCCCGTCGAGGTGGTCGAGCTGGCCAGCGGACAGCGTGCCGCGGACGGCGGCGACCAGGCTCGCGCCGACGCGATCCGCAGCGCCCTGCTGGACCGGGTTGTACGCCGCCGCACCGCCCTGGTCCGCCGCCTCGAGGAGGCGTGGGGCCGAGGCGACCGCGCGGCCACCGGCGTACGCGACGTCGCGGACGCGTTCGTCACCGGCCGCGTCGAGACCCTGCTGATCGACCCGGGCGCCTTGGCCGGGCACACGCTCGACCCGGCGGACCACCCCGGCCTCACCTTCGGCGAGGCTCCGGTCACCGGTCCGGTCGAGGCCGGCGAGGCGCTCATCGCCGCCGCGGTCCTCACGGACGCGGAGGTGTGCGTGCTGCCCGCGAGCGTGCTCGGCGACGCTCCGGTGGCGGCGCTGCTGCGCTGGTCCTGATCCTCAGCGGTGCCAGGCCCTGATCCTGTCCGGCTCGGTGTCGGGCGACTCCGTGGCCGCCCAGACCTTGCGCCACTCCGCGATCTCCTCACCGGCCGGGTCGGGGGTGCTGCGCTCGGCGGCGCGGCGCATCGAGGCGTACCAGTCGGTGGCGTCCTCGTCGAGCAGCCGCGACACCGCCGCCCGGATCCGGGGCGCGAACTCGCGCACCGACTCGCCCACGGCCGGGCGGAGCGGCTCCCCGAAGCGTACGGTCAGCTGACGGCGGCCCCCGGAGGTGTCCTTTTCGGGCCAGTTCACCCCGCGCGGCATCGCCGCGTAGGTGCCGCGGTGGGCGATCGGCACGACCGGGACGCCGTACTCCGTCGCCAGGTAGGCGGCGCCGGACCGGAACCGGCCGACGGTGCCGTCCTTGGACCGGGTGCCCTCGGGGAAGACGACCAGCGACCAGCCCTCGGCGAGCACCTCCCCCGGCTGGGTCGAGAGCGCGCCGCCACGGCGGTCGATCGGCAGCGTGTTGAAGACCAGCGAGGAGCCCACGGCCCGCCACCAGGTGTCGAAGAAGTAGTCCGCCGCGGCCGCCACCGCGGTCTTGCGTCGCCACCGGTCCGGGAGCGACAGCAGGATGAGCGGCGTGTCGAGGTGGGAGGCGTGGTTGGCCACGAAGATCACCGGGCCCTCGAGCCGGTCGAGCACGTCGAGGCCCTCGACCTGGGTCTTCACCTGTGACCGGAAGACCGCCTCGAGCCCCGCCTGGGCGACCTCTCGGACCGCTCGGGCGGCGGGCTTGCGCGACCACTCGTTGTCGAAGACCGTCGTCGTCGCCGGCGGCACGAACGGCTCCGCCGACCGCGGCACCTGCGCCCGGTGACCCCAACGCCAGCCCCGCTTCATCAGGCGTATGTCGCGGACTGTCTCTTTCCAGAAGCCGCTCATCGTGCCGCCTCCCCCGCTGGTTGAGCCGCCGGAGCCGCTAGGCGGAGGCGTGTCGAAACCAACACAGTCCCCTCCGCGCTCGAACCGATTGTGTTGGTCTCGACACGGATTCGCTCGTTCCTCACGAATCCGGCTCGACCGACGATGGCGCTCATCGGACGTCCGCCAGCAGGTGCGGAGGGTTGCGCAGATAGGTGATCGACGGCGACGGCCCCACGGTCGAGCTGGCCATCTCCAGCGCGTCGCGCAAGGTGGTCGCTGACCGGAAGCCCATCCGGGCCGCGGCCTTCGGGTTGCCACCGACCCAGATGACGTCACCGAGGTGGTCGAGAGCGTGCGCGATCCAGTACCACATGTAGAACGGGTGGACCCCGTGGTAGGCGTTCGAGGTGCGGTAGAGGTGGACGTACCAGGGGTCCGTCGCGAACTGCTCCTCGAACTTCGGCCCGATCAAGGCGGGATCGGTCGTGTCGGCCAGCACCTCCTCGTAGAAGTCGACGTAGGAGGGGTGGGTCAGGGTGTTGAAGCCCTCGTCGAGCGGGTGGTAGAGGATCGCGACGCCACCCTCGCGGACGACCGGCTGCCGCAGGTAGGAATTGAAGTAGTAGCCCAGGCCCATGCAGGCGGCCAGGATCGGGTTCATGGTCGAGTTGACGTTGTAGGGGCCGAGGTACGGCACGCCCATCACCATCACGTCGGACTGCCCCTCGACCTTGACCCGCTGCTGCTGGTGGACGCGCTGCACGGTCAGCTCGTGGACCGGCTCGACGGCGCCGGCGGTGATCCCGGTCAGCCCGTAGTTGGAGCGCAGGTCGTGGAACATCTTGTGGCGCATCTTCTGCGGCGCCACGGCCAGGCCTCGGCGCAGGCCGAGCACGGTGGCCTGGTCGCGCAAGGACCACTCCCACTCGCGCTTCAGGAGCGTGTCATAGGGGCGACCGAACACCTCGTTGTCGAGCGTCGTCTCGATCTGGAACACCTTGACGTGCTCACCGATCAGCCGGCCCATCCGCCAGGCCGAGGAGTGCATCTCGGAGTGCTTGTGGTCCATGAAGGAGCGCGAGTGGACCATCGTCTTGGCGTTGTGGTGATGCTTGATCGACTTGTAGGACGCCAGCCCGATGCCGACCGACTTGTGGCCGCCGTCCATCGCGACGAGGTTGACGTTGACGTAGATCAGCAGGTCGGAGGTGGCCGCCCGCTTGTTGATCTCGACGTCCTCGCCCTTCTCGGTGACGCCCATGTGCTCGAGGTTGGCGCGGTCCTCGGCGTCGTGGTTGTAGAGCAGGCCCTGCGGCGCGAAGCTGCGGAAGACGCGCTCGCCGACGATGTGCTTCATCTCGGCGTCGGTCATCCGGCGGTGCAGCGCGAGCGCGGCGATGATCTCGACGTCGTCGACGCCCTTCTCGGCGGCGATCGTGAGCACCTGCTCGATGATCCGGCCCCGGATGTCGGGGGCCTTCATGGTGGGCAGCGGCAGGGAGAGGTCGTCGAAGGCGATCGTCAGCCGCATACCCGGGAACATCAGCTCGCGCAGCGGCTCGGAGTCGACCGGGCTCTCCAGGGCCTCCCGGATCGCCTCCTCCACGTCCGGCACCGTGGGCAGCGACTCGGGCGGGTAGACCACCCGGGTGCCCTGCGGGAACTCCTCCAGCCGGAACCCGAGCCCCTCGTGGACGAGCAGGGGCGGCGTACGGTCGTCGACCTCCAGAACGAATCCTGGGCGTGTCATCGATGACTCTCCTTCTATGACGTACGTCGAGGGTCGAACGCCACCTTGACGGTGCCGAGCCGACCGGCTGAATGGGCATGGTCGAGGGCCTCGCGCCAGCGGTGGAGCGGGTAGGGCGCGACGGTCTTGGCGAGGCGGCACATGGCGTCGTGGCCGACCAGGTCCAGAGCGGTGGCGAAGTCGCCGGAGCCTCGCGAGGAGGCGTACGTCCCGACCACCTCGAGCTCGCGGAACCAGGCCGCGGACAGATCGGCGGAGGCGGGCATCCCGGAGAGCACTACCCGGCCACCGGCGCGGGTCGCGTGCAGGCAGGTCTGCAGCGACTCCTTGGAGCCGACCGCGTCGATGGTCACGTCCACACCACCGAGGAGGTAGGGCGCCGACAGCATCTCCGGCTCGAGCATGAAAGCGCTGGTCGCACGGCGAATTCTCCGCAGCGTCTCGGACGGCGCGACCACCTCGGTGGCGCCGAACTCCAGCGCCAGCTCGCGCTGGTGGGCGTGCTTGGCCACGACCAGGATCTCGCCGGCGTCGGTGAGCTCGCGCAGGGCCAGCGTGGCCAGCAGCCCGACCGCCCCGGCGCCCGAGACGAGCACCCGGTCACCGGGCTTGATCGCGGCCCTTCGCGCCGTGTGGACCGCACAGGCGACCGGCTCGGCGAGCAGCGCCTGCTCGTCGGAGTAGCCCTCCGGCACCACGTGGAGCTGGGAGCGGTGCACCGAGAGCTGCTGGGACCAGCCGCCGCCGGTGTCGTGACAGAACCCGGTCTGCAGCCCGGAGGAGATATCGCCGACGGTGATCCGCGAGCACCGGTTGGTCTCGCCGCGCACGCACGCCTCGCAGGCCTCCAGCCCGCGCGCCGCGCAGGTCAGGACCGGGTCGACGACCACGCGGGTGCCGGCCACCAGGTCGCCGCACGGGTCGAGCAGCTCGCCGACGATCTCGTGGCCGGGCACGAACGGCAGGCTCACCAGCGGCTGGAAGTAGAGGGAGGTCTTCCCCGACAGCATGCCCAGGTCGGACCCGCAGATGCCGGAGAGCGAGACCCGCAGCCGCGCCCAGCCGTCGTGCTCGACCTTCGGCGGGTCGAGCGTCACCATCCGCAGCGGCGCCGCCGCCCCGGTCAGCAGCAGCGGCAGCCGGCCGCCGGCGACCTTGCCCAGCGCCGTCTTGGCGACGCTGCGGTACATCTCGAGCGCGAGCATTCAGCCCCTCCTCATCGAACTCATCGGCGCAGCCCGGCCGGGTCGAGCGTGCGGCTCGCGTGTCCCGGGGACTCCCAGTCGACGATCGTCCAGTGCGACCTCTTGGCGTGCCGGAAGAGAGGTACGTCGGGCCGGACCGCCACCGGGTGGCCGACCGCGGCCAGCAGCGGGAGGTCGGAGTGGGAGTCGGCGTAGGCGAAGCAGTCGGCCGGCGAGATGCCCTCGCGGCGGGACCACTCGCGGACGAACGCGCCGCGTGACTCCCCCACCAGCGGCGAGGCGGCCAGGTGGCCGGTGCAGTAGCCACGGTCGTCGACGGCCAGGTCGGCGGCCTCGATGTGGTCGAACAGCGGCAGCAGCGGCCTGGTCAGCGGCCGGATCGCGCCGGTGACCAGCACCGTCACGTGCCCCGCGGCGCGGTGCTCCCGGATCCGCCGGACCGCGTCCGGGGCCAGCCGCCCGAGGATGTGCGTGGTCAGGTGCTGATCGACGATCTCGTCGAGCTCGGAGAGCCGCGCGCCGGCGTACTCCTTGTAGACCGTACGCAGCAGCGAGCTGCGCTCGGCACGGTCCGCCCACACGTACTTGGGCACCTTGCCGGCCATCCGGGCGATCTCCGCGGCCTTCTTGGTGCCCGAGAGCTCGCCGAGGCGCAGCCACAGGTAGGTCTCGATCACGTTGGAGGACATCAGGGTGCCGTCGAGGTCGAAGAAGGCCGCGACCCGCTTCTCGTCGGTGGGCGAGGCCGCCGAGATCCGCGGCATCCGGCCGGGGACCGGCTTCTTCCGCAGCTTGCGCAGCTCGTCGAGCTCACGGACCGGCTTGGTCACCGACGGCACGTGGATGTCGTGGAGATACTCGTGCCAGTCGATCACGCCGGTGTCGAAGGCGAAGGTCTCCTGGTCGGCCGGCGACAGCGACCGGTAGAGCGCGAGGGTGTTGGCGTCGACGAAGCGGAGGTCGGCCTGGGCGTACTCCTTGTAGAGGTCCAGGTAGCGCCGCAGGAACTTCAGCCGCCGGCCCTGGCGGTCGAGGTCGCGCGCCCAGCCGCGGGTGCGGTCGCTGCGCGGGGCCAGGCCGAGCAGCGTGTCGGCGAGCTTGTGCACCTTCTCCCCGGTCGCCATCATCCGCTCGACCGAGGCACCGCCCGGGAAGGTCCACTCCGGCAGCCGCGCGGCACCGCGGTCGCCGGCCGCGAACGGCTGCTTCTCGAAGTAGGCGCGCACCGTCTCGTAGAGCATCCCGAACGTCACCGGGTTGCGGTCGCCGGAGGCGAGGTGGAAGTAGGCCGGCTCGCCGTGCCGCGGCGGGTGCGCCAGGCAGGCCACGATCGAGGCGACCACGTGATCGACGGGCACGATGTCGATGGCGGTGTCGGCGGCGGCCGGGAAGAGCGGCAGCTCACCGCGCCCGTAGGCCAGGATCAGCGGCTCGGCCATCTTGAAGCCCTCGATCCACCCCGGATGCGGACGGGAGACGGCCGACTCGATGATCGCCGGGCGGTAGATCGTGGCCCGGTTTCCACGGGCGGCGTGGGCCTCCACGACCCGCTCCCCCAGCGCCTTGGTGAAGGTGTAGCAGTCGGTCCAGCCCAGCGAGCGGGCCCGCTCGGTGCCGAGGCGGACCAGCTCCTCCTTCACCCACTTCTTGCGTGCCTCCTCGGCGGCAGCGGCGGCGGTCATCAGACCGGCGCGGCCGTGCTCGCGCTCGGCCTGCTTGCGCAGCTTGGAGATCACCTCGACGCTGCGTGAACGCTCCTCGACAGCGGTACGCTGCGCCAGCCCCCAGGCGAGCTCGGCGTCCACGTCGACGTCGTGGTCCACCGGCCCCTCGGGGATGTGGCCCCTGCGCCGGCCGGAGACATAGGCGGTCGAGACGTGCAGGTAGTGGATGTCGCGCCCGGTCTCCTCGACCCGCTTGAGCAGCTCGCGCACCCCGACGACGTTGGTGACGAAGCCCTCGTCGACCGGCGGGTCGAACGAGACGTCGCCGGCGGAGTGCACGACGGCGTCGAGATCGTCCGGCAGCGCGGGCGGGTCGGAGAGATCGCCCTCGACGACGTTCACCTGCGCGTCCGAGACCGACTCGAAGATCGGCTTGGCCAGCAGCTTCGCGATCCGGGCCGCTCCCGGGGTCGACCCCTTGGGCCGCACCAGCACGCTGAGGCGTACGTCCGGCACCTCGGTCAGCAGCAGGTGCAGCAGCGCCTCCCCGACGAACCCGGTCACGCCCGTGAGCAGGACGTGCTGTCCCGCGAGCCGTTCTCTGATCTCAGAGGTCACCCGGGTGATTCTGCCCAATCCAGCAAAGTCCGCACGTCAATTCTGTTCAAATCGGCACCCAACCTTCCGCCGGGCTCGATACGTGTAAGCCATCGGACGACCGATCTGGAGACCGATGTGCTGACTGACCTGCTCGAAGACCTCGCCCGCGAGGCACCCACCGGCGGCACCCCGCCTGGGCAGCTGTGGCGTCGTGGCCGTCGGATGGCACGTACGCGGCGTGTCGGCACCGTCGCCATCGCTGCAGTCGCCTGTCTGGTGCTGATCGCGCTGGGCTCGGTGACCTGGCAGCAGCGCGCCGTCGAGCCGCCCGTCACGGACACCGAGACGAAGACGTACGTCCCGGCACGGATCTACAGGCCGAGCCCCTATCTCCCGGGGACCGACGATCAGGGTCCGCCAGGGGTCCTGATCGCGACGATCCAAGCCGAGCGCAAGGGCTGGGCCGATCGTGGATTCGGGCTGGTCGGAGTTTCGGCGACCACCGGCGACTACCGGTTCCTCGACCTACCCGACGCGCATCCGGAGTACCTCGGTGACGCCGCGCTGTCACCCGACGGCCGGTACGTGGCGTACTGGATCACCGGCTCGGTTCCCGATCCGCTCCCGGAACGTCCGAAAGTGCCGAGCAGCAACGCATTCTCCGATGTCCCACCGATCGTCGGTCATGCCGTCTACGACACCGTCACCGGCAAGGTCGAGCGAATGATGCAGTCGACGCAGCATGGCCTCGACGGCCGAGCCTTGGTCTGGTTCGACCCCACTCATCTCGGCGTCGAGATCGGGCAGATGCGGGACTGCTGCTCGTCGGCCGATGCTGGCAGCTCGGTCTTCGACCTGGCCACGGGTCAGGCCGTCGCCATCGCGGCGACGCTCGCTGGCGCGAGCACCAACGCAGCTGGCAGCATCGTCGCGGGGATCGAGAGCACGCTCGTCATCGAAACCGACGGTTCCACGACGCCCGCCAACGTTCCTCAGACCGCAGGGCGAATCAACCGGACCCAGTTCCTCGCCCTCTCGCACGATGCGAAGCGCATCGCCGCGATCTTCGGGAACGGTGCGGAAACGCCCGTCTACGTCAAGGACCTGGACGCCGACGACCACGGCTACGGCGATCCGATCCCGGGCAGCTATGTCGGAGTGTTCTGCTGGTTGGACGAGTTCCACCTCGCGGCCCTGAAACGCCACGGCGAGGACGCCCGGGGCGACCTGGTCGCCATCGACATCCGAGACGGTTCAACCACGAGGCTCTCGGAGTACGTCGACAATGCCAACCTGGCTCTCAACCTCCTCAGCTCGCCGGTGAAGAACCAGCCCGCCCCACCTCGTCCGAGGTCGCCCTGGGTCCCGACCATCGCAGCTGGCACGACCGTCGTGGCCGCAGCCCTCGCGATCTTCGTCTGGAGGCGCCGTGCCGGAGCCTGACGATGATCTGTTCGAGGAGTTCGTCGCCGGCCGCCGCCCGGCCCTGCTGCGTACGGCCTTCCTCCTCACCGGGCACGCGGAGGATGCCGAGGACCTCGTCCAGACCACGCTCATCAAGGTGGTCCCGAAGTGGGGCAGGATCAAGGACAACCCCGAGGCGTACGTCCGCAAGGTGCTCGCCCGCGAAGCCACCACCCGGTGGCGCACCCGTCGGTGGCGCGAGACCCTGGTCGAGCACCTGCCCGACCAGGGAACGGGTGAGCCGAACCTGACCTGGAGCCTCACCCTTCGCGATGCGCTCCTACGGCTTCCGCCCCGGCAGCGCGCCGTCATCGTCCTGCGCTACTACGACGACCTCACCGAGCGCGAGACCGCGGCCACGCTCGGCGCCTCGATCGGCACCGTCAAGTCCCAGACCAGCGACGCGCTGGCGCGGCTTCGCGTCCTGCTCCCCGATCTCGCCGCGCCCGACCCAACCTCGGTTGCGGGCTTGCGAGGGTGACCTGCAAAACTGGCGGAGCCCCGCAAACCCAGAGGAGACGTACGTGTCGAGGAAGCTGCTGAGCGTCGCGGCTGTCCTCTCGACGACCGCTCTCGCAGGCTGCGGGTCCGGCGAGCCCAGCAGCGGTAGCCCTGGGCCCAGCCCCTCCACCTCCCCCGTCGAGGCCTCCGGGCCGTGTCTCTTCGAGCCCGCCCAGGTCGCCAGCGCCATCCCCGGGTCCTGGTCGCACACCGCCGACGACGACGTCTGCACCTACACCAGCGACCGGGGAGCGATCTTCGTGACAACGCTGGTCGACACGTCCGTCTCTGCTGGACTCGACGCGAGCCGGGAGGACTGCATCCCGTCTCCTCCGCCTGTGGAGGTCGGCGACCGGGCGTTCGTCTGTATCGAGTCGCACGACGACGGGGATCTCGTGGTCGGGAACGTTGCGGTCGGGAGTCGGCTGTGGTCGCTCGTCATCGTTCCTGACGAGGGCGTTCACGATGCCGAGCTCGGGGCCATGGGACGGCTGGTCGAGATGGTCGCCGACTCCTAGCAGCTCACGCGTCCATCGCGTAGGAGCGGTCCATCAGATCAGTCATCGCCTGCTGGAAGTCGCGGCGCTTCTTGTCGCTCCACCCTGTGGTCAGCTCAACGAAGATGTCCTCCTGCCAGCGATGCGCCTGGTCGAGCATGGACCGCCCAGCGGGGGTGAGTGATGCTTCGCGCCGTCGACGATCGGTCGAAGACGCCGCCATGGTCAGGTAATCCGCCGCCATGGCGCTCTTGATCAGTCGAGAAGCTCCACTCTGGTCGATCCCGATCTCGTGGGCGATCGCGTTCACGGTCACCGGGACCCCGCGCTGACCGAGCGCATGGACTGCCTCGCAGACCAGCACGAGTCGCCCATTTTCGTCCGCCGCGTCTGTCGCGACCGGCCGGCGTGCCCAGTGTCGGACGAAGTGGAACATGACCTGTCCCGGGCCCCGGTCGGTCATTCGGTTGCTGCCATCTCGCGGCAGATGTAGGCCAGCTCGAGAGCGGCCTCGAGGTCCGGCAGCCTCAGTGCAGCCGTGATCTTCCCGCTGGAGGCGCGGAACACCGTCGCCACCCGCGTGGGCTTCGTGCTCTCGGGCCAGGTGGCATCCTCCTCGACCACCATCAGGCGCTCGCTGACCGGGTGCCAGGACCTGGGGGTCAGCTCGATTCCCGAATGCTCCACCCACTCGGCGAACTGCGCGGGGGTGATCGGGCCTGCGCCGTTCGGGCCTAGGACGACGACCGGGTCGCCTACTGCGTGTTTCGCGCGCTCTTGGTCGGCGGCGTTCACGCTGGTATGCCACTCGTTGATTGCGGCTTCGAGGCTGGGGTCCACAAAGCTACTGTATGCGCTTCGCATACATCTGGGCGGCGGGATCGATGTGTTTTGCTTCTCGGGGAGAGCTCGGTTGGGTGGGTGTGTTTCGCTTCAGGGTTCGCCGCCGACCCGTTCTTTGAGTGTTTCTCGATCGCGCGCCAGGTCGTCCTTGCCGAGCAGAGCCCGGACATCGGCCGTCGCCTCCTCGATCGCGGTCAGGAACCCCGGCAGCGTCACCTTCTGCACCTGGTCGATGGCATCGGCCGTGAAGTTGATCTGCAACGACCAGGTCACCTCCGCTAGTTCCCGGCCGCGCTCCTGCAACTCCCGGCCGATCTCGGCCAGTCCCTTCGGACCGAACACCTCGGCCTCCAGGATCAACAGGTTGAGGTCGCCCATCGCGGCGTTGAACGCGTTGATCGACTCCATCACCTGATCCTTGTCGGGCGGACGGTTCGCGGCCCGCTGGTAGGCCGCGTGAGCGATGGTCCGGCCCTCGCTCTCGATCGTCGCCGCCGAGGTGAGGACCCGGATCGCGCGGCTACCCTGCTCCTGCTTCTCCCGGTCCTTGGCCGCGTCCCTAGCCCGCTTGGTCGTACCCAACTCCGAGAGCCACCAGCCAAGCCCGATACCGGCCGGACCGACCGCGACCGCCACCACCGTCATCACCTGTTCGAACGTCACGGGCGCACCGTATGAGGCCCCAACCGAACCGGTGGCGAGGTCGAGGGCAAGATGTCCCCACAAATGTCTACGTCCGGCCGCTCCGCCAACACGGCCGACGAGGTCTCGGGGAGCATCCCGATCTGTGGACCCAGCATGGATCAGCGCGGGCAGCGGTCTCGTCGGCGCCCTTGTCGGCGCTAGCGCGGCGCTTGGCGGCAAGTGGATCGACGCCCGCCACGCACGGAAAGCGGAGCAGCGACGCCAGGTTGACGAACTCCTTGCACGGTTCTGGGAGGTCACCGACCGCATGTGGAACCACGCCAGGGACGCCTACAGTCACTCCCTTTCAATCCAGCAACTCCCGGTGGGCACACCAGCATTTGACCCGGAGGAGGCTCCACCGGTGTCCGAGGAGGACCACGCCGATTGGAGGCGGCAGCGATCCGAAGCGCACTGGCTTTGGGGCGAGGCAAACGCCGAGGCCGGGTTTCTCCTGGGACGTATGCGACTACTGAAGTTGTCGATCGCCGAGGCAGCCGACACCCTACGATCAACGTCGGCACTTTATGACGGAAAGCGGGAATCATTCGGGGCCCGAGACCGCGCTTTGACCGCCTACGAGGAAGCGGCGTCGCGACTCATGACGCGTTGAAGTGTCGACGGGGGCGCGGTCATTCGTGGGTACTAAACCCCCCGACTAGCAATCAGGCCAAGGAAGCCCCCGGCTGGCGAGCCAGACCCGGGCCCGATGGCAGCATCATCACGGTCACACCCACCGGGCACATCTATCTCAGCCCACCACCCGACACCTGGGCACAAGACCCACCACCTTTGTCTCGGGCAGAGTTCACGCTGCGCGACGTACTCCTCGATCACACCCTCGCAGCCTGACGACCAGGCAGGCTCGAGGCTTCGAGAACTTTCTTCGAATCAGTGCTTGACCCTGACGCTACGTCAGCCCTGCACGCTTCTTCCACGGCCCCAAAACAGGGAGCCGAAACCACCGAAGAAAGAAGCAGAACATGAACAACATCCTCACCCGACTCATCGGCGACAAGAAGGACTGGAAGCGCATGGAAGCCCGCGCCGCCGCACTCCCCGCCGACTACCGCACCGTGTATGCCGAGATGAAGAGCTACATGTGGCGCTTCACCACCAGCGACGGCATGGACATCGTCGACATCCTGCGCGACATCCTCGACCTCTTCGAGACCGAAGCCGCCGCCGGCCGCAGCGTCGTCGAGGTCACCGGCACTGATCTGGCCGCTTTCTGCGACGCCCGACTGCCCGAGCAGCAGGACGTCTACCGGGACAAGCTCCGGGCCACCCTCAACGAGGTCGCCCAGAAGCTGTCGTGAGTCAGGGCAGGTCGAGGAAGGCGTACTGGGCGACCTTGTGCGGGAGCTGGACGACCGGGCCGCGCTTGAAGCCGTAGTCGTCGAGCCGGGCGAGAGACGCCTCGTTGGTGGCGTCCGGCTCGACGACGATGCGGCGGGCACCGGCCTTGACGATGACCTCCTCGATGAAGAAGTCGAGGACGCCCTCGGTCCGGCCCTGGCGGGTGGGGGTGTCGGCCAGGAAGAGGTGGGCACCGATGTCCCCGGGGCGGCGGTCGTAGAAGGTGCCGAGCTCGTCGACCTCGGGGTCCCAGGTCTGGAACAGGGCGACCGGCTCGCCGTCGATCTCGACGATGTACGCCGCCAGGTGCGGTTGCTCCTGCAGCCAGGTGTAGATCTCCTCGATCTCCTCGCGCGGCTTCTCGACCATGCCCCAGAAGCGGGCCCGGTCGTCGTGCAGCCAGCCGCACAGCAGGTCGATGTCGGCCGACGGCTCCAGGTCGCGGATGGTCAGGACCGGGTCGGTCAGGGGCATGTCTTCTCCTCGGTGAGCAGGGACCAGTCGGTGACGACGCGTACGGCGCCTCCGTCGGCCCAGGCGTCGTGCTGGTCGGTGTGGTGGGGACTGTCCGGGTCGCCGCTGACACCCAGCGGTACGACCCATCGGCTGTTGGCGCGGTCGGCGAGATCCCACGCGTAGCGGGCCACCGATCCACGCACGGTCACGGTGGTGCCCGGGATCCAGGCGTTGCAGCGGACCGTGTCGGTGTCGCCGGGCAGCGGGGTGGCGGGCGCGGACCGGATGTGCGGGAGCTCGAACTGCTCCAGCGCGTGCAGCGGCCAGAAGCGGTGGCTCTCCGGCCATGGCGTCGGCTCACGGCCGGCCACGGCCTTCGCCGCCTCGGCCACCAGCTCGCGCAGGTCCAGGCCGAACGGCTTCTCGGCGGCCAGGATGACGTGCAGCGCACCGGCCACCCGGGCCGGCAGGCTGAACCAGGGCTCGTAGAGCGGCCCGTGCTCCGACGGCTCCCGCAGCGGCGCGAGCGCCGGTGCCGCGCAGATCCGGTCGACGACCTCGGCGCGCAGCTCGGCGTACCAGGCCGCGCCCGGCGACCCGTCCATCGCACCGTCCCACTCGTCCAGGGCCTGCGGCCACAGGTCGGCGGGGACCAGCGCCAGCAGCGGCCCACCGGCCATCTGGGTGGTGTCGGCGAGCACCGCCACCGCGTCCTTCGCCTCGAGCGGACCTGCGTCGGAGAGAAGCTCGCCGATCCGGTGCGCACGGAACGGCGGCGCGAAGCCGGTCGCGAGCACGTCGAACTCCGGCATGCACCGGTCGTTGGCGGTCACCACGGCGCCACCAGGAGAGGCCGTACGCCGCGGGAGCGGGTCGACCCAGCCGGTCCAGTCCCCCGCCTCGTCACGGGTGGGCACGCGGCCGCCGACCGTGTGGACGACGTCGCCGGCCACGTCGGCGATCACCCAGTTGTTGACCGGCTCGACCCAGTGCGCCACCGCCGCCTCCACGTCGGCGACCGAACGTGCCCTCAGCAGCGGCAACAGGGCCCCGAAGCCGAGGTCACCGAGCTCGTGGCCGGGCGTACGCAGCGCCTGACCCCAGCCCTCCTCCGGATCATCGAGGACCACCGGCCCGCGCTCGGTCTCGAGGATCTCGACCGAGACCGGCTCGTGTCCGCGGACGAGCACCGTCTCCTCGCTCCGCCGGACCACGTCGCCGCCCGGACGCAGGTCGACCCGGTAGAGGTCCTGGTAGTCGCCCATCGCGTTGGTGATCCCCCAGGCGACCCGACCGGCGTGCGCGAAGTGCTGCACACCGGGTACGCCGGGGAAGGTCATCCCGACCACGTCGAAGGCGTCGTCGGGATCGGTGCACGCAAGCCGCACCTGGAGGTAGACGTTGGGCGCCTCGAAGACCCGGTGCGGGTCCCCGGCCACCAGCGGCAGACCGGATCCGGTGCGGCCGCCGCCGACGGCGTACGCGTTGGAGCCGCCGGACAGGCCTCCGGTCAACCCTTCCGTGCGGAACAGCTCGGCCTCGGCGCCGAGCACGCGCGCGGCCCGGGCGCCGAAGAGCTTCGAGGGGAACGAGCCGAAGAGGATCTGCTGCACCCAGAAGACCGCCAGCGGCGTCCACGGCTGCCAGGTCCCCGGCGCCGGCCCGAGCCCGTCGGGCCCGTCCAGCTCGACGCAGGACGTCTCGGCGAGTCCGGTGCGGACCCCGTCGACGTACGCCGCCAGGAACTCCTGCGTCTCCACGTCGAGCCCGGCGTAGGCAGCGCGCGCGACGGCCTCGATCCGGGCGCGGCGCGCGAAGGTGTCCCACTCCAGCCCGGCCGGGCCGAGCAGCTCGGCGGTGCGGCCCTCACCGCGCAGGCGCTCGATCTCGAGCTGCCAGGCGCGGTCCCGCGCGGTGGCCCGGCCCTGGAGCCGGGCCACCTCGGTCAGCGAGGCACCCCGCACATGCGGGATGCCCCACTCGTCACGGCAGAGCCCATTTGATGGGGGCGTCATACGACCGGACTGGCGACCGGGTCGGCGACCGGGTTGGCGAGGGTGCCCGCGAAGATGAGCGACTCGGCCTGGTCGGTGATGTCGACCATCTGCAGCGTGTTGCGCAGCTGCAGCCGGTTGAGGCACGAGTGGCGGAAGCGCGGGCGCAGGAAGTCGTAGCGCGCGACCGCGTCGGCCAGCTCGGGGTGGTCGGCGGCGTGGTCGACGATGCACGCCCGGGCCTCGGCCCAGAACTCGGTCTCCGGCAGCACGCCCTCATCATCGAGGATCGCGGCGACGTAGCGCAGCACCCCGTCGAAGATGTCGGTGTGCACGGCCAGCGCCTTGACGTCGTCCGGGAAGGAACCGCGGATCCGGGAGACCTCCTCGGGCAGGGGCAGGTCACCCATCACCGCCACCTCCTCACCGATGTCCTTCATGAACATCCGCACCGGGACGTGGTCGCGCAGCACCATCACCAGGTTCTCGCCGTGCGGCATGAACGCCAGGTCGTACGCCAGCAGGCAGTGCACCAGCGGCCGCAGGTAGGCGTCGAGGTAGCTGCGCACCCACTCCCGGGCGGGCAGCCCGGAGGCACGGACCAGCTCGGCGGCGTACGAGGCACCGGCCGCGTCGCGGTGGAGCAGCGCCGCCATCGTCGCGCACCGCTCCCCCTCGGCGAGCCGCGGCACCGGCGACTCGCGCCACAGCGCGGCGATCATCTTCCGGTAGGGCGAGGGGGTCGGCAGCTCGTGGAAGATGTCGCCGGTCCAGCCGATCGAGGCCAGCTCGCGCAGCACGCCGAAGCCGCGCTCCTTCAGCTCCGCGTCACCCTCGACCAGGTCGGCGACCCAGTCGTTGATGACCGGGGTCGCGGCCATGTAGGCCGGGGAGAGTCCGCGCATGAAGCCCATGTTCTGGATCGACAGCGCGGTCTTGACGTAGTGCCGCTCGGGCCGGCTGGTGTTGAAGTACGTCCGGATCGACTGCTGCGGACGGTGGACATCTTCCCCCGAGCCGACCAGCACGATCCGGCGCGCGGCGACGTCCGCCGCGAAGGTGACCGCCAGCTTGTGGCGCCACTGCCACGGGTGGACGGGCAGGTAGCGGAACCCGTCCGGGTCGAGCCCGAGCCCGCGCAGCTTCGCCGCGAACCGGGCCAGGGTGGCCTCACCGAGCTCGGCCGCGTAGAGGCGGTCCTCGTCCTCGCCACGGCCCAGGGCCAGGTGGGACTGGTCCCGGGGGACGGCGACCCACAGCAGGCTGAGGTCGTTGCTCGTCTCCGGCGCCCAGCGGGCGTGGTCGTCGATGTCGAAGCCGATCCGGCCGTTGTTGGCGACGAAGGCGGGGTGGCCCTCGCTCATCGCCCCCTCGACGCTCTGGTGGTCGGCGTCGACCAGGTCGGTCGCGGTCAGCGTCTGGTGCTCGAGCTTCCAGCAGGCCGAGGCGATGGTCGCCGCCAGCTCCTCCAGGTAGGTCGGCAGCAGCTTGTCCGGGATGCCCAGATCCGGCGCGAACTCGGCGACGAACGCCTGCGCGTCGACCACGTCCTCCACGTCCCGTGCCTCACCGGTGCGTCGCACGATCGAGTCCGGGTCCACGACCCAGTGGTCGAGCAGGAAGCGACGGGCGGAGAACGCGTACGTCGAGGACGGTCCCTGCAGCTCCCAGCCGCCGTCGGCCCCCTCGTCGACGGCAGTCGGGGCGATCAGCCGCTCGTGGCTGAACTCCGCGATCGCCTTGGCGACCAGGTGCCGGTGAGCGACCCGGACGTTCTCCGGGCGCAGGTGGGCGGCTGCGTACATCTCCCGGGTGCAGACCGAGAGCATCGCGGTCTTCTCCCCGATGCTGATCTCGCGCAGCTCGACGAAACCGGCCTCGGTGTTCTTGCGCCGGATCGGCTCGTTGCGTACGTCCGGCTCGACCACCACACGACGGACCCCGGGATCGGCGAAGCAGTGCCGCATGACCGCCCGGAAGACCCGGGTCGTGTAGCCCGAGACGGGCTCGCCGGAGGTCGGTGCGACCAGCACGTGCATGCCCAGGTCGCCCGGCGCCAGGTCGGGCACGTGGGTGATCCCGGCGAGCTCGCTGCGCGCGGGGTCGTAGGTCTCGACCAGGAACGCCGGCACGCCGTCGACCCGGCCGAGCCAGGCGTCGTGGTGCGGGTGGGCGGCGATCCGCGCGTACTCCGCGGCGACGTCCTCCAGCGTGGCGTCGAGCATCATCCAGTACGCCGAGCGCGGATGGGTCACCCAGGAGTGGACGGTGCCGAGGTGGGCCTCGATCTCGAGCGGTTCGATCGTGATCCTCATCGGTTCTCCATATCTACGGTGGTCGAGCTTGTCGAGACCCCGGGCTGAAGCTTGAAGCGGTCCGGGACGCCGAACTCCTGGAAGGCGACCCGCTTCTCGACCGGGTAGGGCTCGCGGCCGAGGATGGCGGCGAGGATCACCGAGCTGCGGTAGGCGCCCATGCCGAGGTCGGGGGCGACGAAGCCATGGGTGTGCTCCTCGCCGTTCTGCACCCAGATCTCACGGTCTGCGGTGTCGACCGAGAAGGTCGCGCTGGCCGCATAACGACCCTGCGAGTCCAGGCGGATCCGGTCACGGACCGGCTCCAGGAAGGCCGGGATGCCGGCGCGGTAACCGGTCGCGAGGACGAGCGCCTCGGTCGACATCGCGTAGTCCTCCTCCTGCTCCACGTGGTGGAGCGCGAGGTGGTAGCCGCCGTCGGTGCGGGTCACGCCGCGCACCTCGGTGTTGGTCAGCAGCGTGGTCTCGGCCGCCTCGGTGACCGAGCGGGTGTAGAGCGCCTCGTGGATCGCGTCGATCGTGTCGCCCGAGATGCCCTTGTAGAGGCTCTGCTGCGACTTCAGCAGCCGGTCGCGCTTCTCGGCCGGGAGCGACTGGAAGTAGGCGGAGTACTCCGGCGAGGTCAGCTCGAGGGTGAGCTTGGTGTACTCCATCGAGAAGAATCGCGGGCTGCGGGTCAGCCAGGCCAGCTGGTAGTCGTGGTCGGGCTGGGCGTTCAGCAGGTCGAGGTACACCTCGGCGGCCGACTGGCCGCTGCCGACCACGGTGATGCTGCGCCGGGACACGAGCTCGTCGCGGCGAGCCAGGTACTCCGAGCTGTGCAGCGCCGGCCCCTCGGCCGCCACCGCCTCGGCCGCGCACTCGGGGACCCGCGGGCTCGTCCCGGTCCCGAGCACCAGCCGCCTGGTCCGATGTGTCTCGCCGGAAGCGGTGGTGAGGACGTACGTCTCGCCGTCGTGCTCCACGGAGGCGACCTGCTGCCCGAACCGGACGGAGCCGAGCTGCGAGGCGACCCACTGACAGTACTGGTTGTACTCGCGCCGGTGGGGCAGGAAGTTCTCCCGGATGTAGAACGGGTAGATCCGGCCGGTCTGCTTGAGGAAGTTGAGGAAGCTGAACCGCGAGGTCGGGTCGGCCATCGTCACCAGGTCGGCCAGGAACGGCACCTGCAGGGTGGCCTCGTCGAGCATCATGCCCGGGTGCCAGTCGAACCGGTCGCGGCCCTCGAGGAAGAGGCAGTCGAGCTCGTCGATCGGGTCGGCGAGCGCGGCCAGGCCGAGGTTGAACGGGCCGAGCCCGATGCCGATCAGGTCATGGACGTCAGCTGATGTGTCGGGAGCGTTCATCGGGCGACCTCCGGAACGGCACGGCCCAGCGTACGGACCTGCTCGATGATGTCGAGCACGTCCTGCACCGAGGCCATGGGGTTGAGCAGGGTGAGCTTGAGGAACTGCCGGCCGTCGACCTTGGTGGCGGCGACGACACCGCGGCCGCCGCTCCACATCTCCGCACGGATCCGTCGGTTGAGGTCGCCCAAGGCGTCCTCGTCCAGGTGCGGGTCGACGTAGCGGAAGACGACGGTGGAGAGCTGGGAGGGCGTGACGACCTCGATGTCGGACTGCAGGCTGAGGATGTCGTAGACCTCGCGGGCCAGGTCGATCACGGTCTCGAGGTAGGCACCGATCTGGTCGGCGCCCATCGTGCGCAGGGTGAGCCACAGTTTGAGCGCGTCGAAGCGGCGGGTGGTCTGCAGGGACTTGTCGACCTGGTTGGGGTTCTCCGACTCCCGCGGGTTGAGATAGTCGGCGTACCAGGAGGCGTGCTGCATGGTCGCCAGGTCGCGGACCAGGAGCGCGCTGGAGGAGACCGGCTGGAACCAGGTCTTGTGGTAGTCGATCGTGATCGAGTTCGACCGGTCGATGCCGTCGAGCAGGTGGCGGTACTTCGGCGAGGCCAGCAGCCCACCGCCGTACGCCGCGTCGACGTGGAACCAGACGTTGAAGTCCTGGCAGGCGTCGGCGATGGCGTGGAGCGGGTCGATCACACCGAAGTCGGTGGTGCCTGCGGTAGCCACGACCGCCGCCGGCACGAGGCCGTCGACGACGCACTCGTCGAGCGCCTCACGCAGCGCGGCGACGTCCATCCGGTGCTCGGCGTCGGTCGGGATCGCGATCGCGGCCGATTCGCCCATGCCGAGCAGACGGGCCGACTTGGCGATGGAGAAGTGGCTGTCCGCGGAGGTCAGGAAGCGCAGCCGGTCCAGAGGTACGCCGCGGCGCTCCGCCTCGCCGCGGGCCAGGAGCAGCGCCTGCAGGTTGGACTGGCTGCCGCCGCTGGTGAAGATGCCGTCGCGGGTCGCCTCGGGGTAACCGGCGCGGGCGGCGGTCCAGTCGATGAGGCGACGCTCCATGAACGTGCCGCCCACGGACTGGTCGAAGGTGTCCATCGAGGTGTTGACGGCCGCGATCAGCAGCTCCCCGACGAGGGAGGGGATGACGACCGGGCAGTTGAGGTGAGCGGCGTAGGACGGGTCGTGGAACCAGACCGCGTCCTTGAGCCACAGCCGGCTGACCTCGGCGAGCGCCGCGGTGCTGTCGACGAGAGGGTTGTCCAGGTCGACCTCGGCGACCGGTTCGGCGGCCGCCTCGGGCGAGATCCCGGTGGTGGGGCCTTCGAGCGTGGCGAGCTGGTCGACGAGCAGTCTGATTGCTTCGGTGATCCCGCTGGTGTACTCACGAGCATTGTCGGGGTGGAACAGATGCTCCAAGTGCGGTGCGCTCACTGGTCTCCTTCGACGCGGGGGGATTAGGTTAGGCGAACCTAAGTGAGGCTACCCTAAACGCATCCCCGCCAGACAGGTGGGCCAGAGAGAGGACGATCACACCCGTGCCGAACTCCCCCAGCCAGGCCGCTCGCGTGCTCGCCGGCTTCGCGTTCGCCTCCCTCGGCAACGGCCTCACCCTGCCGTTCCTCTACGTCTACATGGCCCAGGTCCAGGACCTCGGGTCGTCGACCGCCGGTTGGATGTTCGCCTGGATGGGCGTGGTCGGCCTGCTCGCCGCCCCCGGGGTCGGAGCGCTCCTGGACCGCTTCGGACCTCGCGCGGTGCTGCTGGGCGCGCTGGCCGTGGAGGCGGTCTCGATCGGGTCGCTCGGCTTCGTCGACGGCACCGTGCCCACGATGGCGGTGCTCGCCGGCGTGGTCGTGGGCGCCTCTCCGCTGTGGCCGGGCACGACGACCATGCTGGCCGCGATGGTCCCCGCGGCCGACCGCGAGCGCGCCTACGGCTTCGCCTTCCTGGGGCTCAACGCGGGCATCGGCCTGGGCGGCCTGGTCAGCGCGTTCCTCATCGACGTCGAGCGCCCGGAGACCTTCCAGACGCTCTACCTGTGCGACGCCGTCGCCTACCTCGCCTACGCCGCGGTGCTCGCCTTCCTGGTCCGCTCCCCCGCCCGCCCCGCGCAGGGCGACGCGGACGACGCGACCGCCGGCTCCTGGGGCGAGGTGCTCCGGGACCGGCGGGCGGTGGCCCTGGTCGGCTGCGGCGTGCTCGCGGTGACCTTCGGCTACGGGCAGCTCGAGGCCGGCGCGACCGCCTACGCCGTGGACGTGGCCGGGGTGCCGGCGACCGCTCTCGGCTGGGCCTTCGCCGCGAATGCCGCCGTGATCGTGTGCGGGCAGGTCGTCCTGCTGCGGCTCACGTCGGGGTGGCGGCGTACGACCGCTCTGGCCTGCGCCGTGCTGACCTGGTCGCTGGCCTGGAGCGTGCTGGCGGCCGCAGACCTGATGCCCGTGGCCGGCGCGGTGGCCGCCGTCGTGATCGGCCTCGCGATCTTCGGCCTCGGCGAGACGCTGTGGGCGCCGATCGTGACCGGCCTGGCGAACACCATCGCCCCCGACCACCTGCGCGGCCGCTACAACGCCTCGCTCGGACTCACCCTGACGCTCGGTCAGATCCTCGGACCGGCGCTGGCCGGCTCCCTCATCGGCAGCGGCCTCGGCCACCTGTGGGCGTTCGTCGTCATCGGCGGCACCCTCACCGCTGGCCTGGTGCTGACCCGGCTCCGCTTCCTGCTCACCGCGGCCGAGGACGGCGCCCCGGAGGCCGAAGCCTCCGAGGCGCCGGTCGCCGAACGGATCTGATCAACCGGATCTGACGGGTCAGCCGGAGAAGGGCACGGCCTTCGCGGCGTCGGTGTGCCAGTTGGTGCCGATCGGCTGATCGACCTCGGCGGTGCTCGGCAGCTTCAGGGACACCGGGTCCATGTCGCCCTCGCGCGCGGAGACGATGATCTCGTCGAACTGCACGCCGCCCTGCTGCGCTCCGCTGTGCGGGTTGACCCCGGCGTACGCCTTGGTGGAGCCGGTCATCGTGATCGGCTCGCCCTCGGCCTGCTCGCTCGGCATCACGTCGCCGGAGACGGCCGAGCCGAAGCCGGCCTCGATCGTCCGGCCCGCGAGGGTGCAGGTCACGCCGGGCTTGGCGGTCGCGGTGACCAGGTAGTAGCCGCCCGCCTGGGACTCCTCCGAGACCGTGAAGGTCAGGTCGCCGGTGGCACATTCCCCACCGGCCTCCTCCGACTCGGACGGCTCGGTGGTCGGCTCGGTCGTCGGGGTTGCGGACCCGCTCTCCGCCGACGGGCTGGGGCTGCTCTGCGCACCGGCGTCGTCGGTGTTCTCGGAGGAGCACGCCGACACGGCGAGTGCGATGGTAGCGAGGACGAGCGGCGCGGCACTGCGCCGGATACGGAGAGGCACCTGCTGAATCTATACAGACCGAGCCGATTCCTTTACGTATCCCAGCCGCCCGCGCGTGGCGAGGACCAGGAGCGCTGCGACGACACCCGACCCGACCAGCAGCGCGAGCTGGAACTCGTCGGCGTCGACGTCGGGGAAGACCTCGGCGAAGGCCACCGACGCGAAGTTGTTGACGCTGACGTGCAGGAGCATGGCCAGCGGCAGGCTCTGCCCGGTGCGGTTGAAGACCCAGGTCATCACGATGCCGAAGGTGAAGCAGAAGCCGGCGAAGACGAGCGGCGCGAACCAGCTGACCTCCGGCCAGCCGCCCCAGTCGGTCAGGAAGAGCGGCATGTGCCACAGCGCCCAGATCGGACCGAGCACGAACGCGGAGCCGAGCGGCCCGACCTTGCGCTGCAGCCGGGGCAGAGCGAAGTCGCGCCAGCCCGGCTCCTCGGCGAGACCGGTCGTGACCATCTGCATCAGCAGCCCCGGGACGTACGCCACCGCCACGATCAGCCACGCCTGCGACGGCGTCGCCATCTGGTGCCCGGTGGCCTGCAGCGAGACGATGATCGCGGCCGGCACGCCGATCAGGATGCCGGCGTACCAGCGCCAGCTCGCCCGCCAGCGCCACATCCCCCGAACCCAGGCCCGCAGGCCCGCCCGGCCGCCGACGATCCCGGTGACCAGCGCGGCGCTGCCGATCGGGCCGAGGTAGGCACCCGGGAGCATCCCGAGGAGCTGCCCGCCGATCATGCCGCCGGGGAAGGTGAGGTCCCAGAGGCCGAGGCCGCTGTTGGACAGGACGTAGGGCGTCCAGGCCAGCCAGCTCGCCGCGAGGGCGAGCACGAAGAACGTGGAGAGCTGGTGGCGGCGTACGAATGCTCGTAGGCCTTGGTCCGGCTGGGTCACCGGGAGTGTGGTGGTCATGGTCGTTCTCTTTCGAGTCGGGTCGATTCCGTGACCCGAACCTAGGAATCTGAGCGACCCTGTCGCGCCGGGCAAAAGGGCGAACCTTCGTACTTGCATCGAAAGATGCTGGTGACCGAGACCGGTTGCGTAAAGGATGATCGCGTGAACGATGTGACGACACGGATCGTGACGCGACTGCTCCCGCCCCTGGTGGTCTGGCTGCTCACCACGGTGCTGCTGGTGGTCGCACCCGGCCTCGACTCCGCCGACCCGTCCGTCGCGGGGACCCCGGCTCTCGGCAGCGCCGGTTGGTGGGTCGCGTTCGCGGTGCTCACCGGCCAGGCGGTGGTGCTGCTCGGGCGGCGTGCGCGGCCGTTGGCGGTGCTGCTGGTCGTCGCCGCGGGTGCGGTCGTGCTGGCGGTGAGCGGCGCGGGCGACGTCACCAGCCTCTCCTCGGCCGCCGTGGTGGTCGCGGTGTGGTCGGCGGTGACCTCGACCCCGCTCCCCCGCCGGATCGGTGCGCTCGCCGGCGGGTTGGCCGGTGCCGGGCTGCTGGTCGCGGCGGGAACGGCACTGAGCCAGACGAGCATCGGCCTCGCGGCCGGCACCGCGGCCCTCGCCGGCCTCGTCCAGGGTGCGGGCGTGATCGTCCTGCCGGCGCTGCTCGCCGCCACCGTGCGGGCGCGGCGCGATGCCCGGGTGGCCCGGACCGACCTCGCTCTCGCCGTCGACCGCGAGCAGTCCGCTCAGATCGCCGCGGCGATCGCGGAGGAGCGGACCGCGATGGCGCGCGAGCTCCACGACATCGCCGCCCACCACCTGACCGGCATCGCGGTGATGACCGGCGCGGTCGAGCGGCAGATCGACACCGACCCGGCGGGCGCGAAGGAGTCCGTACGCCAGGTCCGCACCCAGAGCACCGCGATGCTCCGCGAGCTGCGCGGCCTGGTCACGCTCCTGCGCAGCCCCGGGCAGGCCGAGGAGGCGAGCGGGCACGAGCGCCTGTCCCATCTGGGATCGCTCGTCGAGGACGCCCGTCGTGCCGGGCTCCCGGTGTCGCTCTCGAACCTGGGGCCCGCGACAGCGTTCGAGAAGGTCGGGCCGCTCGCCCAGCTCTCCGCCTACCGCACCGTGCAGGAGTGCCTCGCCAACGCCGCCCGGCATGCGCCGGGAGCGCCGTGCGAGGTGGTCGTCGACGCCCGGGAGCCGGCCGAGGTGGTGGTGATGGTGCGCAATGGGCCGCCACCCGGTCCCGTCGCGCCTTCCGGGTCCCTGAGGCGCCGCGGGCTCGGCCTGGTCGGGATGCAGGAGCGCGCCGATCTGACCGGCTCGACCCTCGAGGCCGGGCCGACCGCCGAGGGCGGCTGGCAGACCCGGCTGCGGATCCCCGCGGTCGAGACCGCGGAGGTGTCCGGATGATCCGGGTCGTGGTCGCCGACGACCAGCCGCTGGTGCGTGCCGGGCTGCGTACGCTGCTGGAGACCGAGCCCGACATCGAGGTCGTCGCGGTGGCCGAGGACGGCGCGAAAGCCGTCGAGCAGGCGCTGGCGCTGCGCCCCGACGTGGTCTGCATGGACATCCGGATGCCCGGCCGCGACGGCATCAGCGCCACCCGCGAGCTCTGCGGACCCGACGTCGCCGACCCGGTCCCGGTGCTCGTCCTGACCACCTTCGACATCGACGACTACGTCTTCGGCGCCCTCGAGGCCGGCGCCTCCGGCTTCCTCCTCAAGGACGCCGACCCCGACGCCATCGTCGCCGCCGTCCGCTCCGTCGCCGCCGGTCATGGCACCCTCGACACCTCCCTGACCCGCCGCGTCCTGCGCGAGGTCGTCACCCGGAGGCGTACGCAGCCCGTGACCGCCGCCCGCGGCACCGAGCTCCTCACCACCCGCGAGCTCGACATCCTGCTCCACCTCGCCGAGGGCATGTCCAACGAGGAGATCGCCCAGGCCCTCGTCCTCGAGGTCTCCACGGTGAAGTCCCATCTGGCCCGGATGATGCCCAAGCTCGGGGTGAAGTCGCGGCTGCAGGCCGCCGTCTGGGCCTACCAGTCCGGGCTCATCGAGCACTGATTCAGATCAGGCCGGTCTCCTGGGCGACGTGGATCGCTCGGGAGCGGCTGTCGACGTCGAGCTTGGTGAAGATGTGCGCGAGGTGGCTCTTCACGGTCGCCTCGGTGACGAAGAGCGTGCGGGCGATCTCCCGGTTCGTGGCGCCCCGCGCCAGGTGCCGCAGCACCTCGATCTCCCGGTCGGTCAGCCGCGGCAGCGGGCTCCGCATGCCCTTGAGCACCCGCGCGGCGAGGTCCGGCGCGAGCACCATGTCACCGGCGGCGGCCCGCCGGATCCCCTCGACGATGACCTCCGGGTCGACGTCCTTGAGGAGATAGCCGGCGGCACCGGCCTCGATCGCGCCGAGCACCTCGGCGTCACGGTCGAAGGTCGTCAGGATCAGCACCGCCGGCGCCGGGTCGAGAGCCCTCAGCGCGGCGGTGGTCCGGATGCCGTCGATCCCGCTGCCGAGCCGCAGGTCGCACAGCACGACATCGGGACGGAGGTCGCCGGCGAGCACGATCGCCTCCTCCCCCGTGGCCGCCTCGCCGATCACCCGCAGGGACTCGCCGGCGTCGATCACCGCACGCAGCCCGCTGCGTACGACCGGGTGGTCGTCGACGAGGAGCACCGTGGTCATCGCGGCCCCTCGGTGTGGATCGGCAGATGGGCGGAGATCGCGGTGCCCTCCCCGGGCGTGCTCTCCACGTCGAGCCCGCCGCCGAGCTCGCGAAGCCGGGCCCGCATGAACCGCAGGCCGTAGCTCGACGATCCCGCGCCGCCGGCGTCCTGCTCCCAGGCGGCGACGTCGAAGCCGGCCCCGTCGTCGCTGATGTCCAGGCGTACCGAGTCCTGGTCGTCGGTCAGGGTGACGACGACCCGGGTGGCGCCGGCGTGGAGACGTACGTTGGACAGCGCCGACTGCGCGGTGCGGAGCAGTGCGACCTCGACCTCGGTCCGCAGCAGCGGGAGGGTGTCGTCGACATGGAGCTCGGCCACCAGGCCCGCCTCGTCGTGCGCGCGGTCGAGCATCCGCCGCAGCGCCGAGGCGAGCGCGGCGTCCTCGAGCTCGGCGGGAGCCAGCGCCGCCACGATCCGGCGTACGTCGGCGAGGCTGTCGCCGGCGAGCGCCTCGACCTGCGCGAACGTCCGCGACGCGTCCTCGTCCGTGGTGCGGCTGCCGCCGGCATGGGTCAGCAGCCGGATCGAGGAGAGCGCCTGGGCGATGGTGTCGTGGATGTCGCGGGAGATCCGGGTGCGCTCGGCGACGGCCCCGGAGTGGCGCTGCGCCAGCACGAGCTCGTCCTGCAGCTCGGCCATCTCCTGCTGGGCGCTCCGCAGCGAGGTCACCAGCCGCTCGCGCTCGGCGGCGTCCCGCAGGAGCTGGAGGTAGCCACGCGAGATGCCGAACGCGAAGATGCCGCCGATGACCGGGCCGAAGACGTCCGCATAGCTGGTCGTGCCGCGGTCCAGGACGGGGGCGACGATCACGACCACGAGGATCAGTGCCGAGAAGGCCAGCCCCCAGCGCAGCGGCAGCAGGTGACCGGCGAGCAGCCACAGCAGGAACGCCAGCCAGACGAACTCGGCCGAGACCACGACCGCGGCGGTCCAGATCGCGGCGAAGCCGACCAGCCACCACACCAGGAGCCGGCGCGAGCGTGTCCGGGAGGGCAGGACCACCCCGGCGGTGTGCCACCCGAGGATCGCGACTCCCGAGGCGACCGCGACCGGAAGCGCCACGCCGTCGCCGACGGCACGGCTGACGCCGATCGCGGTCAGCACGACGGCGATGACGTGCTGGCCGACCTCCATGGCCCGCACCGTCGACCGGGCCGAGGTGGAACCCGAGGGGCCGGTCCACCCCAGCGGCATGTGCACGACGCTCATGAGACCAATACTCTCCCGGCCCGCCCCGCCGGCCTGCTCGGCCACCAGATTCGTTCGCCGACGAGTGCGAAGATCGCCGGGACGATCACCGTGCGCACCACCAGCGTGTCGACGAGCACGCCGACCCCGACGATCAGGCCGAGCTGTCCGAGGACCACCAGCGGGAGCACCCCGAGCGCGGCGAACACCGCGGCCAGCACGATGCCCGCGCTGGTGATCACGTTGCCCGTGTGGGCGACCGCCTCGACCATGGCCGCCCGGGTGCCGACCGTCGCCACCTCCGAGCGCGCCCGGTGGACGAGGAAGATCGTGTAGTCGATCCCGAGCGCGACCAGGAACAGGAACGCCAGGATCGGCACCTGGAGGTCGAGTGCGTGCTGGTCGAACAGCACCCGGCTCAGCCAGCTCCCCGCCCCGATCGCGGCCGCCGCGCTGGCGAGGTTGACCAGGAGCAGCAGCACCGGGGCGACCAGCGAACGCAGCAGTGCGAGGAGGACGAGGAAGCTCACCGCGAGCACCAGCGGCGCGACCAGCAGCAGGTCGCGCTCGCTCCCCTCCTTCGCGTCCAGCTCGGTGGCGACGGCACCGCCGACGAGCGCGTCCGCGCCCGGGATCGGGTGGACGGCCTCACGAAGCTCGGCGATCTGGTCGAGGCTGCGCTCGGTGCCCGGCGAGAAGGCGCTGGTCACGGAGATCTTCGTGAGCGATCCGTCGTCGGTGGTTCCGGCCGGGTGGGCGCGTACGACTCCCTCGACCTCGGCCACGGCCGCAACCACCTCGTCGGTCGCCGTGCTGTCGGCGACGACGTGGATCGGCTGGGCCTCGCCCGGCGGGAAGTGGGCCGAGAGCGTCTCCAGGCCGGCGGCCGACTCGGACTGCACCCGGAACTTCTCGACCTGGTCGAGGCCGACCGAGGTGCCGAACAGGCCGGCGGCCATCACCGCGAGCAGCGCGAGCCCGCCGACGAGGCTTGCCACCGGCCGCTTCGCGACCCGGGAGGCGATCACCCGCCACGTACGCCCCTGGGTGCGTGCCCCGCCAGGGCGAGGGATGAACGGCCAGAAGAGCCTGCGCCCGCACACCGCCAGCAACGGCGGCAGCACGAACAGCACCGCCACCAGCGCGATCAGCAGACCGATCGCGGCCGGGATCCCCAGGCCGCGGGTCATCGGGATCGTGGCGAAGACCAGGGCCAGCAGGGCGAGCACGACCGTCACGTTCGAGGCGAGCACCGCGGGGACCGTCGTGCGCCAGGCGCGGCTCAGCGCAGCCCGGTCGTCCTCGCTCTGCTGCAGCTCCTCCCGGTAGCGGGAGATCAGCAGGAGCGCGTAGTTCGTGCCGGCGCCGAACACGAGCACGCTGACGATGCCGGCGTCGAACTCGAGGTTCCACAGCGCTCCGGCCGCCGCGGTGACCCTCGCCGCCAGCCCGTCGGCGAGCGCGACCACGATCAGCGGGACGAGCCACAGCACCGGCGATCGGTAGGTGATGATCAGCAGGATCGCGACGATCAGGATCGTCACCAGCAGCAGCGTGACGTCCGCGCCCTCGAAGGCGGCGGCCATGTCGGCACCGAATGCCGGCCCACCGGTCACCTCGAGGATGATCCCGTCGGGCGCCTTCGCCGCGATGGCCGTACGAAGGGCCTCGATCGTCGCCTCCGTCTCGGCGTTGTCGGCTCCGACCCTGATCGGGGCCGACAGGACCGCCGCCCTCCCGTCCTCGCTGACCATGGGCTCGCCGGCACCCGCCGCGTCCCCGACCGGGCGGAGACCCTCGAGGTCACCCGCGGAGAGCTCGCCGCCGTCCGCGCGCGTGGCGACGACGATCGCGGCCTGACGGTCCGCCCCCGGGAACTCCTCCATCAGCTCACCGACGCGCGTCGACTCCGAGCCCACCGGCGCCTGCCCGGACCGCTCCGGTGCCTCCACCCCGCCGAGGAGTCCGAAGAGCACGCCCATCACGACCGCTGCGAGCCCGAGGGCCAGCCACGCCCCTCGCCGTGAGGTCAACCTGTCTGCGACGTGCGGACGGGCGACCGACCGCGTACGAACAAGAGAATCTGCCATGCCACCAACTCCATCAGCGGTGGCATGGCAGATCATCGCGAACAAGGCTGAGCCGGGAATCAGCCAAATGGCTGATGCGGCGGCGCCTCGTCCACGCTCAGGTGGCGGCCACGGGCGGCTTGACCGCGAGCACCGGCGAGGTGGCGTCGAGCAGGATCCGCTGAGCGGTGCTGCCGAAGACCAGCTTGCCGACCGGGGTCCGCGCCCGCAGACCCAGGATGATCAGACGTGCTTCGAGGCGCTGGGCGACCTGGACGACGGTGTCGCTGGGGTCACCCAGGTCTCCGCGCTCGACCTCGACGCGGCCGGCGAGGTCGGGCCAGCGGCCCTCGAGCTCGCCCACCTCGGGGACCCGCTCGCCGCGTACGGCGGGGACGACGACCACCGTCTCGCCCTCACGGGACTCGGTGACCGCAGCCGTGACGGCGGCGTGTCCGGGTGGGGTGTCGGCGTAGGCGACGACGATGGTCATCGGCGTTCCTTTCGGTGATACGTGGACGGGCGGGAGATCGGCGCGGTCACTGCAGAAGACCCAACGGCAGGTCGACCGGCAGCAGCGACGGCAGCGCCAGGAGCACCGCACCCAGGACGAGGGTGTAGATGATCGCCGTGCGCGGGCGGGTGCGGGCTGCGTACAGGAGGAACAACGGGGTGAACACCAGCGTCGCCGCCAGGTAGCCACCGACCATGACGAGCACCAGGAACGCTGCCATGGCCGCGAAGGTGCGAGCCCCGATCAGCAGGTCGTGGCGCCGGCTCAGGGCTCTGGCGTCGAGCCTCGGCTCGACCCGGGTGGCGAGCATGGTCGCGCCGGAGGAACCGGACGGCTCGTCGACGGGACCGCTGGCGGGACCACTGCTGTCCCGTGGGACGTCCCGCCGGGACCTGAGCTCCTGCCAGGTCAGCACGGCCGCTGCGGCGAGACCGCCCAGGGCCACGAGCCGAGGCATCAGCTGCGCCTCGTCGGAGAACGACCCGCTCACCCACAGCGCCCCTGCGAAGACGAGCACCGCGATCACGGCGACGCCGAGGGACCAGGGCGTACGTGCCAGCGACCCCTCCAGCTCGTCCGCATCGCTCTCGTCGGTCTCGTGCTCGTCACGGTGGCCGTCGTCGACAGCCCCGGACGCTCGGCGGAGCCGCTTGACCAGGGACCACAGCACGGGCACGACCAGCAGCGCGGCGAAGACGAGCACGCCGGGCCGGGCGACCCAGGAGGCACCGTCGTACAGGCTCGCGGTCAGGTAGTAGTAGCGCTCCATCGGGATGGCCAGGACGAAGCCGATCAGGAACGGTGCCCGCGGCATGCCGGTGGCCTTGAGGAAGAAGCCGACGACTCCGAGCACGACCATCACCCACAGGTCGCCGAGCTGGCCACCCTCCTGGAACGCACCCAGGAGCATCACCACGAGGAGACCCGGCCCGAGGACAGCGAAGGGCACCTTGGTGAGCTTCGCCAGCGACCCGGTGGCCAGGAAGCAGAGGAACGCTCCGGCGACCGAGGCGATCGCGAACGCCCACACGATCAGGTACATCAGGTCGAGGTGGTCGGTGACGATCGCCGGCCCCGGCTGGATGCCGTACGTCAGCAGCATCCCGAGCAGCATCGCCGACGGCACGCCTCCGGGGATGCCGAAGAGGAAGGTCGGGATCAGGTCGCCGGCCTCGACGGAGTTGTTGGCGCTCTCCGGACCGACGATGCCGCGAGGGTCGCCCTTGCCGAACTTGCGCTTGTCCTTGGCGGTGGCGACGGCCTGCCCGTAGGCGAGCCAGGTGCCGGCGGTCGCGCCGACCCCGGGCAGGACACCGGCCCAGATGCCGATCAGGGCGCCCCGGATGACGTGGGTCCAGTGGGTGATCCACTCGCGGATGCCGGATCCCCAGCCGCCGGAGAGCTCCACGGGCTTCTCGGTCACCCGGCGCTGACCGACGCGGCTGGCGATCTCGGCGAGGCCGAACACGCCTAGCGCGACGGCGACCAGGGAGATGCCGTCGCTGAGGAACAGCGACCCGAAGGAGAACCGCTCCTCGGCCGTCGTGGGCGAGGTGCCGACCAGACCGAGGAGGAGCCCGAGCAGACCCGCGGTCAGGCCCTTGACGACATTGCCGCGCGAGAGCACCGCGGCGAGCGAGACGCCGAGGATGGTCAGCATGAAGAGCTCTGGGCTGCCGAAGGACAGCACCAGCGGCCGTGCCAGCGGGATGGCGAGGGTGAGCCCGACCGCCCCGATCAGGCCGCCGGCCATCGAGGAGAGGAAGGCGAGGGACAGCGCCCGTTTGGCCTGCCCCTGTCTCGCCATGGAGTAGCCGTCGAGCATCGTCACGCTGGCCGAGGCCGATCCGGGTGCACCGAGCAGCACGGCGGCGACGGTGTCCGAGGTGTGCACGACGGCCAGGGCGCCGATGAGCATGGCGAGAGCGGGTTCGGGGTCCATGCCGAACGTGATGGGTAGCAGGATCGCCACCGCGCCGGTGCCGCCGAGACCGGGGATGAGGCCGATGATCAGGCCGGCCACCACGCCGACGGCGAGCATGATGAGAAGTGAGGGATCGGCCAGGGAGGCGAGGGCCGAGAAGGCTGCGTCGGTCATCGTTCTACCTCTGCTCGATGGTGATGTCGTAGTCGGTCTCGAGCAGCTCGAGGACGTCCTCGCGGACGCTCTCGTCCACCCGGTACGCCTCGCCGATCCGGTCGGCGAGGTCGGGTGAGGCGTCGAGCGGATAGCCACCCAGCACCTCGGCCGCGGACTTCTGGAAGGCGGGCTCGGCGCCCATCTCGTCCGCCGTCGAGCGCAGCAGCTCGACCGCCTCGTCCGGTGTGTCCTCGGGCACCCAGAGTGCCTTCTGGTACGTGTAGGTCAGCGCCAGGATGGCGCGATAGGTCTCCAGCGCCGCGGGGTCGGGCTGCTCTCCGTGGATCTGCTCGTACACCTCGACGACGGTCGGCAGGTCGGGGAAGTTGGGATCGCGCACGATCTCGCCGTCCTCGTCCACCTGCCCGAGCGAGAAGAGCGGCACCGCGGTGCCGTCCTCGACCAGCGGCTCGACCGCGGGCTCGTAGGAGGACGTCGTCTGGTAGTCGATGTCGACCTCGCCGCGCTGCAGCGCGAGGTTGACCGGGCCGCGGCCCTCGAAACCGAAGGTCGCGTCGATGTCGGCGGAGAGGAGGTCGAAGGCCAGCATCGTGGTGAGGTCGAGGCTGGTCGCCGCGATGCCACCGAAGATGAGGGGCTTGTCGCGGCCGACGAGGTCCTCCACCCCCCGTACGCCGGCGCCGGTCCGGGCGTAGACGACCGCTCCGGTGCCGTTGGCGAGGATGGGCCGGAGCTTGTCGAAGTCGTAGCGCACGGCCGGCATGTCGAGGAGATAGGGCACCACCGTCGAGGCCGTGCTGACCAGCACCTCGGTCCCATCGGTCTTCGCCGAGGTCATGAAGTGGTTGGTGCCGAGGATGCCCTCGCCACCGTCGTCGTTGACCGGCGCCAGGCCCGGCGAGCCGGGCACCGCCTCGGTCAGCTCGGCGCCGACGAACCGCGCCCAGGTGTCCGTGCCGCCACCCTCGGCCAGCGGGATCATCATCTCGACGGTCTCACCCGAGTAGTCACCGTCGGCCGTCGAGGCGGCCGGGTTCAAGAAGTCCCCGCCCAGGACGGAGACGCCCACCGCCAACGCGGTGAAGCCTGCGAGGACTGCGCCGGCGAGTCGCGGGCTCGGCGCGGGGCGTTCCGGCGGATCCTGCGCGGAGCCGGCATCCTCGTCTGCAGTCGTGGCCACGTCCTCTTCATCGACGTGCTGGGTCATGAGTTCCTCCAGGTGAAGCGAGCCTCACACGGGCATCCCGTGTCAAGGGGTCAGATGGTTAAGCCGATGCGGACGGCAGCAGCGGCGGGTCCGGCAGGACCACGGATCCGTGGGCGAGACGGCGGTAGGTGCGTACGACGCCGACGACGGGGACGCCGTCGTGCTCCTCGGCGAAGGTGCTGACCCGGCCCGCGGGCGTGCCGAGCCGCAGGCCGGTGGTGGGCCGCCCCTCGGGGACGAGGTCGTGCACCACCGTTCCGGGGGCGTCGGCGGCCAGCGTCAGCGCCACGGAGCCGGTGACCGGGACCGCCGGGTGGAAGCGCCCCATCGACAGCATGCGGACGGTCAGGTCGGTCCCCTCCTCGTTCGCCGCATCGGGAGCGGCGACCAGCGCGAGCTTGGGAACGGCCCGGGCGACGGCCTCCGGGGTCGGGGCGAGTCCCATCAGGACACCCGCTTCCCGGCGTACGGCATCGAGACGGGCCAGCAGGCCCGGCACCATGTCGAGCTCGGCGATGTCCTCGTCACCGCGCACACCGAAGTCGGCGGCGTGGGCGGCGACGACGGGCGCGCCCGCGTCGACGAGGGTGACGACGACGCCGCCCACCGCCCCGGACAGGGTGTCGCGCTGATGCCCTGTGGGGAAGAGGTGTCCGGTGCTCCGGCCGGCCGGGTCGACGAACCCCATGTGCACCGGTGCGCCGAGGAAGGGGACGCCGGGGATGGTCGCGGAGGCCTCTTCGTCGAGCACGCCGCCGGGGGTCGGGACGCGCTGCACGATGAGCTGGTCGGTGTTGGTGTTGAGGACCCGAACCGCCGTCTCGGACGCCCCGGGCCGTATCCAGCCCTCCCTGATCGCGAACGACGCGACCACGGCGGAGCAGTTGCCGCAGTTGCTCCCCCAGTCGACCTTGGCCTCCTCGATGCCGACCTGGGCGAACGTGTACTCCACGTCCACCCCGGACGTTGCCGAGGGAGCCAGGATGACCGCCTTGCTCGTGGTGGACGTGCCACCACCGACCCCGTCGACCTGACGGTGGTCGGGGCTGCCGTAGATCCGCAGCAGCACCTCGTCGACGGACAGATCCGGGACCTGCAGGTCGTCGCGACGGAAGACCCAGCACTTGCTGGTGCCACCCCGCATCCATGTCGCGGCGATCTCGCGCATATTGCCTCCTGAGCCGAGTCGTCCGGGCTCTCCGGACCCACACAGACTGGAGCGAGGTGACTTGTAGCACAATCGCGAGTTCGAACATGATCGTGTAGCAAAGCTGCATGCTCGACAGGCGCCTCCGGAACGGTTCCCATGCCTCGTTGCACGTCGTCGCGGCTGAAGCAGCACTGCACGGCCCTACATGGCCATGTAGCAGAACTTCATGCAGACTGGGGTCGTGATCGACATCAAACGGCTGCAGATCCTGTTGGCGATCGTGGAGGAAGGATCCGTGACCAGTGCCGCCACGGCGCTGGGCTACACACCGTCCGCGATCTCGCAGCAGCTTCTGAGGCTCGAGCGCGAGGCCGGCCAGCCGCTCCTCGACCGCCACGCCCGGGGCATGACCCCGACCGACGCGGGCCTGGTGCTCGCCACCCACGCACGCAAGGTCCTGCGCCAACTGGCGGCCGCCGAGTCGGACCTCGCCGACATCGCAGGAGTACGTCGCGGCAGCGTCACCTTGGGCACCTTCCCCACGATCGGCAGCTCGTTCCTACCCCTGGCGGTCCGGCGCTACAAGGAGCTCTACCCCAACATCGCGCTGACCATCCACAGCGGCCGCGAGGACGACCTCGTGCGCATGCTGGAGGAGGGCAAGGTCGCCATGTCCCTCCTGTGGGACTACGCCTGGGAGCGGGTCGGCAACGACGAGCTGGTGCTCACCGAGCTCTTCACCGACCCCACCGTGCTGCTCGTCGGGGCCACCCACCGCCTCGCCCGGCGGCGTACGGTCCGGATGGCCGACCTCGCCGAGGAGCCCTGGATCATCCGCGCGGGCGGTCACCCGGTCGTCGAGGTCCTGCAGCGCAGCGCCGTCGCCGCGGGCTTCAACCCGACCATCGCGTTCCAGGCCAACGACTACCAGGAGGCCCAGGCGATGGTCAGCGTCGGTCTCGGGATCGCGCTCGCCCCCAGGACGGCAACCGTCAACCAGCATCCCGACGTACGCGTCATCTCCCTGGGCGACACCGCTCCCCCGAGGCGCATCCTCGTCGCGCACCGCACCGGTCGCGTCCGCAGCGCTGCTGAGCTCGCCCTGCACGACGTGCTCATCGAGACCTCGTCGACCTACTCCTGAGGCGCGCGCTCAGGCCTGGTCGCCCTCCCAGACGAGCGGCTCACGGACCACGAGCGGGGCGGTGAAGCCGACGCGACGGACCGGGTCGAACTCGGTCTCGGTCTCGGAGTCGTCGGTGTGGACGCGGTCCGGGCCGCCGGAGAAGCTGACTGACGCCTCCGGCAGAGCGCGGTCGTGGTGGAGGACCTCGACGGTCCCGTCGAAGTAGCCTCTCGGTGCCGCTGGCTGCCACTTGCCGATGTTCCGAGCCTGCCCTGCCATGTCGTCATGATGGCACTGCGGGATCCGGTGCCGCACTGATTTCTGAAGGACGGATCAGGCGGCCGGCGGGCGCAGGCCGATCTCGGTCAGCCGTCGACCGCGCCGGCGCAGCAGGTCCTGGAAGGCAGCGGCCAGCGTCGAGGGCTTGCGGTCGAGCCAGCAGGCGCCGATGTGCCGCACCGCCTCCGGGTTGGTCAACGGCACCTCGACACAGCCGGTGGCGCCGTGGGGGTCGCGAGGTGCCAGGCTGACCCCGAGGCCGGCCGAGACCAGGCCTCGGAGGGTGGCGAGATCGTCGCCCTCGAAGCCGATCGTGGGCGTGACGCCGCTGGCCCGGGCGAGCTCCTCGAGCAGCGTACGCATCCCGTAGCCGCGCTTCATGCAGATGAACGTCTCCTCCGCTGCCTCCTCGAAGCTCACCCGGGCACGTGTCGACAGGCGGTGGCCGGGCGGCACGACTAGGACGAGCGGCTCGGTGTGCAGCCGCCATCGGCGCAGGCCGGCGCCTTCCTCGAGCGGCGAGATCAGGGCGATCTCGGCGGTGCCGTCGGCGACGGCCGCCAGGCACCGTGGTCGTGAGGTCTGGATCAGGTCGACGGACGCGCCCGGATGCTCCTGGAGGAACGCCTTGACCAGCGCCGGCACGACCCGCTCTCCGAGCGTGCTCTGGAAGGCGAGGGCGATCCGTCCGCGGGCGCCGGACTCCTGAGCCTGCACCGCCTCGATGCCTGCCGTGGCTGCCGCGACCGCGGCCGCGGCATGGGGTGCGAGCGCCTCTCCGGCGCGGGTCAGCCGCAGACCTCGTCCGTGCCGCTCGACCACGTCCACGCCCAGCTCTCTGCCGAGCCGGGCGAGCATGCGGCTCACCGTCGGCTGGGGCATCTGCAGCAGGTCGGCCGCGGCGAGCGTCTGGCCCGTCTCAGCGAGCGCGGCGAGGGCGGGGAGCATCGGCAGGACATTTCGGGCGGCGGCATCCACAGTCGACACTGTATGCGCTGATGCATTCTTTCGGCACCACTCATGCATTGGACGCATGGTTTCGGACTGCCTAGCGTGACGAAGGTGAGCCAACAGGACGGACCCGGACATCGACGTGTGCTGATCGCCCTCGTCGCGATCGGGATGACGACGTTCGTGCAGCTCTACTACCCGCAGGCGCTGATCCCAGCGCTCAGCCGCGACTTCGAGGTCGACGCCTCCCAGGCCGCTCTGACCATCTCCGGGGCCACGATCGGGCTCGCCGTCGCCGCGCTCGGCTGGTCGTGGATCGCCGACCGGATCGGCCGGGCCAGGGCGATGACGATCGCCATCCTCGCCGCGGCTGCCATCGGGCTGGTGCTTCCGTTCGTGACCTCGTTCCCCGTGCTCGTCCTCCTCCGCGTCGGGCAGGGCATCGCCCTGGGCGGCACCCCGGCCCTCGCCCTGGCCTACCTCGACGAGCAAGTGAGCCGGCGCGTCGCCATGGCCGCGGCCGCGACGTACATCTCCGGGACGGTCGTCGGCGGACTGGTGGGACGGCTCATCGCGGCGCCGGTCGCCGACGTGAGCGACTGGCGCGTGGCCGCCCTGGTGGCCGGCGTGGTCAGCGCTCTCGGCGCCGCCGTGGCGGTCACCGCCCTTCCGCGCGAGCGCTCCCGCCCAGCCACGGCACGGTCACGCCCCACCGGTGTCTGGCCGGGCATGGTCGCCAACCTCACGAACCCCACCCAGCTGGCGCTCTACGCGCAGGGATTCCTCCTCATGGGCGCCCAGGTGGCGGTCTTCAACTACCTCGGCTACCGGCTCGAGCTCGAGCCGTTCGACCTGCCTCCGTCGCTGACCGCGGTGATCTTCCTCGCCGGGCTCTCCGGGGCGGTGTCGGCCCGGCTCGCAGCGACGCTCGCCGGCCGCTTCGGCCGGCGCCGCGTACTCCTGGCCTCATCCTTGACCATGGTCGCCGGCGCCGCGCTGACGATCCCCGACCGGCTCACCTCAGTCCTGATCGGGCTGCTGCTGTTCGCCACCGCCTACTTCGCCGCACACTCGATCGCGTCAGGCTGGGTGGGCCCCATGGCGACCAGCGGCGTCGCCCAGGCCACCTCGCTCTACACGCTCTTCTACTACGCCGGCTCCAGCCTCTTCGGCTGGCTCGGCGGCCTCGCCTTCACCGCCGGCTGGACCGGCACCGCGACCATGGTCATCGCGATCGTCCTGATCGCCTTCGCCGCCGCCCACACCCTCCTGCCCGACACCGCAAACGAGATCAGTGCACAGACACCACCGAAGACGTACGCGGCTCCGCGCTGACCAGCGAGACGCCTGTCGCCGTATCGTGGACCAGCGCGGTCGGCCTGTCATTCGCTCGAGGCCACCACCGACGGACCACGAACCCGAGGAGAAGCCGATGGCCAGGACCTATCGCGTCAACGCCGTCACCCGCCTGGTCAACCGCGCGTTCGCGGCAATGACCCGGCTTGGACTGGGCAAGTCGTACCGGCACATCCTCACCGTCCCAGGCCGCCGGACGGGCACACCACACTCCACCCCCGTCGACGTCATGGCCCGGGACGGCGAGCGCTGGCTGGTCGCCGGCTACGGCGTCACCAACTGGGTACGCAACGCCCGCGCCGCCGGCCGGGTCACGCTCAGCCGGGGCGGCCGCTCTGAAACGCTGTATGTGAACGAGCTGGACCCATCGGCGAGCGTTCCGGTGCTGCGTCAGTACCTGCGCGAGGTACCGGTGACCCGGCCCTACTTCGCCGTGACGGCGGACTCCCCCGACGAGGACATCGCAGCCGACGCACACCGCCATCCCGTCTTCCGGCTCACCGTCGCCGACATCGCCGTGGAGGACTGATCTTGTGGTGGACCTAACAGGACAACTGTCGAACCCCTGTCCCGCGCTCGCGACATGGCTGAGGAACACAAACCTGCAGGTCAGGTCCGGAAATGACGCCACCTCCGCTCGGAGGGCGAAGCAGAGGCAGGTCCGCCTGTCGGACGTCCAGCGCGCCGAGTTGGTGGATCGCTACCGATCCGGCGCCTTGCAGCGGGAGCTGGCTGCGGCCTACGGGGTCCACGTTGAGACCGTGCGAGCAATCCTGAAGCGAAGCGCCTGATGACCGACGCGCACCTCCCGGCCTTGAACCGTGGCGCACTTCCGGCCGGGCTTCATCACTTCCTCATCGGCTGGCCGGATGCCGCCCGGGTCGGGACCGCCACCACACCCGTTGTCGAGGCTGGCCCGTTCACTCGACCGGCTGATGCCATCGAGAGCCTGGCGTACTACGACCTGATGCTGAGCGAGTATCTCGAGCCGCGCTACCGCAAAGCCATCGAGTATCGAGTCATCTCTCGAGGTCGGAGCGCATACGACTCTTGGGCCTGGGCGCTTCTTCGTCGTCGCCCGGACTGATTACCTGGAGGCGCCGGTGGCGGGCGGGTTCGCCGACTACGGGGCCGCGCTCTGGGTGTACGGACTGTTGATCGACCACGTCGCGGCCCGGCTCGCGTACCTCGATGAGGAGCTGTTCATCGACTCCACATCGACATCGAGGAGCGGGACTGCGGTCCCGACGAACCGGTCTGGGTCCGTCAGGTTGGGAGCCGGCGGTTGTAGACAAGCCAGACGTCTGGGTCAGGTCAGGCCACTGAGCCGCCGTTCCCACTCAGCTGTTAGACGCGCGGCGATAATTCGCAGCGCGCTGCGCGATGATTCGGGCGCCGGTGGCGTTCATCCGCCAGCGGGCCAGCTCGACGGAAACACCGAAGCGCAACGCTACCTCGTCGTCGGTCGCCTTCTGGCGCGCGAGTCGCCTGGCGGCGTCGGACGGAACCAGAAGTTCTCCGGAGATCTCGGCCGCCTCGTCCTCCTGGAGTTTGTCAGCCGTTCGACACCCCCGCTCGTTGACCAGACTTGTGCCGAACTTGTGCTCCCCAATGACGTGCGCCATCTCGTGCCCCATAGTCGAACGTCGACGCGCGAGCGGGTGCGAGTCGTTCTCGATGATGAGGGCGCCGTTGCGATGCGGCAGCAGCGCGCCGGAAAAGACGTCACGGCGGACGTTGTGGAAGTGGTCGCGGACCTCATGATCGAGCGGCAGGTCCCCGAGCGCCAGCACCCGGACACCGTAGAGCTCAGCCAGTTGCCACGGGTCAAGCGCTTGCATGGCATCGAGCCCGAGCTCGGCGCGCACCTCACCGGCCAACCTTTTACAGGCCGCCTTGTTGATGGTGCGCTTGGTGCTCATTCCGACTCCCCCCGGGTGGCGTGCATGTGCTTCACGGTCGCTCGAATGACCTCTTCAAGGTAGGCCACGTCCTTGTCGTCAAGGTCTTGGCGCGCCCTGAGCAGCGGCGCGAGCTGGGTGACGAGATCCGGCTCGGGCTGACTCTCGGATGGACTGTCCGCATCGATCATGAACGTCTCGGCCGGCATGTTCAGCCAACGCACCAGGGTCGCAAAGCCATCAGCATCGGGGCGTTGCTCGTTACCGAGGCGCGACAGCAGCGACGGGCTGGTGCCGACCTCCTTCGCCAACTGGCGCCATGACCACGCGCGCGCAGTGCGCTCAGCATCGAGAGCTGCGTACAGCCCTGCCGTGTCGATCTTCGTCTTCGCCATGCAGTCCTCTCACCCTCCGAAGTGTCGGTGGTCCCTGTCAGTGTTGCACTGTCGACGCACTGCTTGGAAGTCGACTCGCTCTGTTCTATACTCAAGACAGTGTTGCAGATGCGACACACGGACATCTAGCGCCGGAAGACCGGAGGAAACAGGCATGACTGCATCGGAAGCAGAGAAGGCCGCGAACAAGGTCGTGACGATCACGATCAACACCCGCTCGTTTGAGTGGGGCGAGAAGAAGATCAGCTTCGAGCAGGTGGTGGAGCTCGCCTTCCCAGGCCAGCCGTACGACCCGGCAGGAACGTTGGTTGAGGTCAGCCGCGGTCACGGGCCCGATCACGCGCTGCGTCCGGGCAAGGACGTCGTCGTCAAGAACGGAATGGACTTTGTCGTTGAACCCGCCAACCGCTCCTGACGAGCAGATCGCTCAGCTGGTGGCCGACGGCTACGACATGGTGCTCGAGGCCGGGCACCTTGTCGTCCACCGGCTTCCATACCTCTCGCCGTCCGGGCTCCACAAGGACGGGCGCCTGGTGCTCCCTGTGACCTACTCCGGAGGTGTGATCACCGATGCGAGTGGTGATCACCGGATCTGGTTCGCAGGCGAGGAACCCCGCGACGATCGAGACCAGCCCCTCGGAAGCGGTGGCCAGGCGCACGGCTTCGGCAACGGCGAGACAGCCGACTACATGCTGTCGTTCAAGCCTCCGAGTGGCACCTACGCCAACCTGCACGCGAAGATCGCGCAGTACGCCCACATCCTGCTCGCCGCTGCCAAGCAGCTCGACCCCTCGGCCACCGATACTCCCGGCGGCGCGTTTCAGATCGTTCCCGACGACCTTCCGCTCGTCTACTCCGACACCAACACGACCCGGGCGGGGCTGGCGAACTACAGCAACCTCTTCCGCGGTCACACGATCGCCATCGTCGGTGTCGGCGGCACCGGTAGCTACATCCTCGACCAGGTCGCCAAGACCTGGGTCGATCGCATCATCCTCATCGACGGCGACCACTTCGAGCACCACAACGCGTTCCGTGCGCCCGGCGCTGCGGCGAAGGCAGTTGTCGACTCCAAGCCCAACAAGGCCGAATACTTCGCGGCCGAGTACTCGCGCATGCACACCGGCATCACCGCCCACCCAGTCGCGCTGACAGCCGAGAACCTGAACCTGCTCGACGGCGCGACATTCGTATTCCTCGCCGCCGCGGACGGCGAGGCAAGGCCGGAGATCATGCAGTCGCTCCGCGACCGCGATGTGCCGTTCATCGACGTCGGCATGAGCTTCCGCGAGGGCGAAGGTGGACTCAGCGGGCTAGCAAAGGTAACGGCCCACCTGCCCGGCGACGAGATCCAGTTGCCGACCGCGCCCGCTGTCCCGCCAGGACAAGACGACTACAGCACCAACATCCAGATCGCTGACCTCAACGCGCTGAACGCGAACCTCGCCGTCATCCGCTGGAAGCGCTTCCTCGGGTTCTACGCAACCCACACGTCGACGAACCAGACCGTCTACAAGCTGTTTCTCAACGAACTTCGGAACGGGAACGCCTCGTGATGCCGAGCCAGCACTACATCGCGGAGTTCGTCGAGTCGTTCCCTACTCCCATGGAGCCCGGGGTCCTCTACGTCTCCACGCGATTCGACGCCGCTGGGCACCTCTGTCCCTGCGGCTGCGGCCGGGAGGTCGTCACAAAGCTATCCCCAGCCCGATACCGGGTCATCTACGACGGCGAGGTGTCTCTAAAACCGTCGGTCGCCGCGACGGGGTTGCCCTGCAACTCCCACTACTTCATCACCCGGGGAGAGGTCGACTGGCACAGCAAGCTCGACGCCGCTCAGGCCGCCAGGGTGCAGGCCTCCGACCGACGCGCGGTCGAGTCGCAGCATGCGCCTGCGTCGAAGCCGAGCTGGTGGATGCGCATCTGGCATCGCGTTAAGCGTTCGTGACGACGAGGTCCTCGACCCGTAGGCTGACGAGCGCCGGGGCGAGCCGTCCACTGGCGTGTCGTCCAGCCACATAGGCAATATAGGCGCCATGGCCAAGTCGAACGTCGCGACGCCGAAAAACGAGATCTACGAACACGACGGACGCCTCTGGCGCCCCAAGCCCGGCGCCACATCGACCTTCAAGGAGAACATCAAGGCCCGGGCTCTCTTCATCGACCTGCACCAGGACCAGTTCTGGAACCCGTGGCGGATGGAGGAGCAAGCGGCGGACCTTGAGCGCGCCCAGCAGATCATGGAGGAGTGGGAGCGCGCCGAGCCCGACCACAAGCCCAAGACCAAGCGCCAGCTCGATGCCGAGATGAAGCGGTGGGACCGCGACTTCGAACGCAAGCAAGCAGAGCGCGCCGTCAAGCGTCAAGAGAATCAGGATCGGTACGACCCCGAGCGCGAGAAGGCCCGCTTGGCACTGCTGGAGTGCCGCTCCATCCTCGAACACAAGGCGCAGGAGGTCGCTCGGTACCGCTCCGGAGAAGCCTTCCCGGCGATGGACCCGAGCCGCCGAGCTGACGAGATCAGGAACCTCGACGAGGCGATCGGGCACTACCGGGCGAAGGTCGAGGAGTTGGAGCCTGTCGTCGGCGGCCCCGAAGACGTCCCGGACGCCCACGGCTACCTCCCGGCCGATCGTCGACTCACGATGCTCCACTACTACCGCGAAAGCCGGATCCGTGAGATCACTGAGCTGCGCGACAAGGTGCCCCAGCTGGAAGCAGCCATGAAGGCCACCGACGACAAGGCAGAACGCTCAAAGATCCGTTCCAAACGAGACATCGACAAATGGAGGCTCGACAAGCTCCTCGCCGTTCCTCGCCTTGAGGCCGAAGACATGTGCGCCGACTGTCCAACGCCCTGGGACAAGCACGGCTGGGTCTCTCCCCCTGCGGACAGCCCGTGTCCTGCATGGCCGGGATGGGGAACTCGGCTCCGCGAGACCCGCAAGATGCTCGAGGACATGGTTCGACGGAACCAGGAGGCCAAAGCCACCACTCCCCCTACGCCGAAGCTCAAACCGCTCGCCATCGTTCCGTCTGGCCTGCCGATCGCTGAAGTAGTGCAGCGTCTTCAGGAACTGCAAGAGCAGCACCCCGACGCTGAAGTTCGCCGAGGACGTGGAAACCGTTGGGAACTTTGGCCGCCTAAGAACTAGCCGCGCGGCTGATCGACACCGTGACTATTTGAGCAGTCAATAATCCGACGGCGTAGGTCGGCGTTGTGATCGAATCCTTTGACGAAGATCTGGAGCGGTTTGCTTGCCCAGTTGTCGTCATCGTCCGGCTGGCGGTCAGTTGCGGTTCAGACCGAAGCCCCGGCTCAGTAGGGCGCGCTTCCAGTGCGCTTCTGCTGCGTCGATCTCAGCGGTCGGGGTGGATGGGCCAAAGACTCGAAGCAGGCTGAACTGGAAATGGCGTCGGTGTTCGGCGTCGCTTCCTGCGAGTTCGCGCAGTGCTTTGTTGCCGCCGTGACCGTCTTGGGCGTACTGGCTCCAGCGCCCGAGGATCCGCTCGCCGCCGTCGGCCTTGCCTACGTAGAGGTGTCCGGTGCTTGTGTCGGCGATCAAGTAGATCCCCTGTACGGACCCAAGCGCGGTCTGCCAGGCGGCGTAGCGGGAGTCCTTGACCATCGTCTGCAGTTCGGCGTACCCGATCCGCACTCCGTCGAAGCCAGGGAAGGGAACCGCTTCTGGATCGGCGATCTCCACGACCGGAAACGCCGTTGCCGAGGCACCGGGCTTGGCCCAGTTGATGGTGTCCTTCGACCACTCCACCACCAGCCTGTTCTTCAGCGAGGAGAGAAGAGTCGACTCTTGGAGATCGAAGTACCGGAGCATGTCAGTGCGTCGATCGGTGAACTCGCCGTGATTGTCGTACACGGTGACGAGGCGACAGCGAAGGCCTCCGGTCGCGATGAAGACGAGCCAGATTGGTGGTGGGATCTTGCCGAGCTTGTTTCGAACGCCCTGACGGTGGGTGTAGTCGCGCAAGCGGTCGGGCGCGAGGTCCTCGGGTCCCCGGAGCTCGTCTTCATGGCCCGCTTTGTAGGTATGGCGCACGACGACGACGTCGGACGGGGCGAGCCCGGCGGCGTCGAGGAGGTGGCCGAGGGTCAGGTCGCCCGTGGGAGAGGGTGCGCTCACGTGCCGCTCACTCGTCGCCGTCATTCGACCGGATCTTGCGAGCCTGCTCCGCGACGCGCCTTGAGAGGTCTCCTGTGGTGGACCGCGTTCGATCGAACGCCAAGTTGCCGGCTCGCTTTGCTGCGTCTACACGCTCGCTCCCAGCGACGATTGCTCGATCTCTGACCTCAGTTGCAGCCGACTTCCCGCGTCGTGCTTCTTGGGGGTCACGGTTGCCCTCGATGCCAATTCGACCGTGGAACTCGAGGATGGATCCCGAGACTTCGTTGCTTGCCTCGACGAGCGCGGGCGCCTTGGAGGGGTGCAGGAGAACCTTCGTGTTCGCAGTGCCAGCAGCGATGTCCATACGCGAGATCAGGCGTTCAGTGCATTCAGAGATGAGGGCCACCCGGTCCTGTCGTGCAGCCTGTAGACCGAGCCGGTGCCGGTCGAGCTCATCCGGGGTGGCATCGAGTACCCGGTCAAGTTCGAGCACGGCGACTGCGTCTTGGAGCTGGAAGCAGCGTGCCAAGACGGCGAGCCACTTCTGGACTTCGGGCTGAGCTTCCTTGGTCGCCTTGGCGAGGTCGCCGACCTTCTTCTTTCGCTCCAACTTGTTGGCCAGGTCGCCGAGCTCGCGCAGGGCGTAGGCCTGCGTGTCGAGGATGGTGGTGGAGGTGGCCTGAACCTTGGACCAGGTGACCTCGGAAACCCGGCCGACGGTCTCGCGGACCTTCATTGCCTCTCTGATCGCCAGGTCGACACCGTCCATGCGCGCGAGCACCTGGTTCGTCTGGGCACGAAGTACGTCGTCGAGCTTCTCGTCGATCTTGGCCAGGTAGTCGGTGATCTCCTCCATGGCTTGCTGCATCGCGAGCTGCGCCATCATGCCGCCTACGCCGGATAGGAGTGCCGGGTTGGTTAGCGCCGATCCAGGTGTGCGCACAAGCTGCAGGAAGCCCTTGCTCTTGCCGCCCTCGGTGAGGACGGCCCTACTGACGCCGGGGCTGGATCCCTTCATCAGCTTGTACTTCTTCATCGCCTGAGCTGATTCCTCGGTGAGCTTCACCCAGCGGCCCGAGTTCGCCGCGACCTCGGCGCCCGCCTGGGTGGCCGCGCCGCCGGTACTCAGTACCTTGCCGAGCCGCGGCAGATCGAGCTCGCGGGACGGCAACCCTTCCGATGCGAGGAACAGTTCAACTGCCGCCGGATCGCCGATCACCGCGAGCCCGGAGCCGTCACTCAGTAGCTCGATCTCGCTAGGCATCTTCAACTCCCTCACGTACGGCCACAACAATCGTATCGACTTCACTCATTCGGTTCTCCGGTTCCGAACTGCTTCCGCAGCGTGGGAGAGCCGATGCCTGAGCGGTGTCTTCGAGACCGGGGGACACCTGTCACGACTCGTTGGCCTCATCGTCGAGCAGCGATCCGAACAATGTGAGTCGATTGACCCATATCGGCTTGCCGGGGTCGTCGTTGTAGGAGACAGCGCGTTCGACGACCCCCGCGAGCAGTCTCTCGGCCTTCTCCCTGGTGATCGGCTTCAGGAAGGATGCCTGTGCCAGTGCGCCGCCACTCAGGGTCGTGGTCCACACCGGCTTCGGCGAATCGCCCCGCTTCTGCTCACTGCACTTGAGGAAACGTTCCTGTTGCTGGCTTCCCAGCATGGCGACAGTCTCCCCCGGCCAAAGGTGAGGCCGCTCGGCGACGTACTCCGCTAACGTCCAGTCGCCATGACATGCTCGTGCGACATCACGAGCGATCCCTGGCTCGATCCCGGCGACCTCGACACCGCGCTGCAACCGCATGCGCTCGCATTCGCACACCACCACTAGGCCCGTTGGCGGAATCCTCGAGTTCTCTCGGCATGGGCCGACGGGCGTGCGTCGTTCGCTAGTGCCGAGGTCGACCTGAGCAAATCGGCTCGTCGTAGATCTGCTCAACAACGCCGATTGCCCTGTCCTCGGGACAACCTGCATTCCCGAACCGTGCCGGCGCTGGCTGTGCCTACAGTGCTCGGATGAGGTTGTTGAGACCAAACGTTCCTCCCGGGATCAGCGTGTGGCGCCAAGCACCAGGCGGACCTATCACCGAAACTGCATGGGTCGACCGGGACAGGTTTGTATGGTGTGGTCTGGCCGAGCACCCGCCCCCGCGAAGCGTCGAGGAGCTCGCGGCCCGGCCGGGTCGCGAGCAGTACCGCGGGATCTTCGACTTAGAGAAGGGCGACTTCAGCGCCGGCGGAACGCTGCACTACCTCGGCGGGCTGATCGCCGCCGGCCTCACACAGCCGCGACCGCTGACGGTCTACGTCTACCCGAGCGGGGAGACACAAACCATATTGTCCAGCCCGGCACTCGAGATGGACAGCCGTGAGGACCTCGCCATGCGACCCCGCTGGGACGATGCGGAGATCTTCCCTGCCAAGGAGTCACCAAGGCTGGCGACGTACCGCCGGCATCAGTCCTGGTACCGGGAAAACGTCCTGGGCATACCGCCAGGCAGATACGGCCAGTATCCGGCCCTGGGGAGCTACCTTCCCGCCCAAATGCACGACCCGGCAGCGAACTTCCTGACCGCTGAGGCCCATGCCCATGCCCTGGACCGCATCAAGCAGGTCAAGGCTGAGGGCGGAAGTCTGGACCCCGTGCGGTTGTCACGCAACCTCCTCTCCAGCATGCCGATGTGCTTTAACCTGTTCGGCTCCCTGCGCAGTGAACCCGCGTTCCTGACGCTGTTCCAACAGGTCTTCGACCCTGCCGCGACTCGGATCGCCGACGTCGTATGCGAGTACGCGCCACAGCCACCTGCCGCATACCTGGGTGACCGCACCGCGTTCGACGCGATCGTGTTCTACGAGACCAACAGTGAGTCCCGGTTCCTTGGGATCGAGACGAAGTACACCGAGCCCTTCAGCGCCACGGCGTACTCCACCGCTCGGTACCGGGAGGTGACCGCGACATCTGGTTGGTTTGCCGATCCAGACATGGCCCATGAGGTGCTGCGCGGGAGTAAGTCCAACCAGCTGTGGCGCAACCTGATCCTCGCCGCAGCCCTGGAACAACGCACGGACCGAGACTCGGCCTACCCTCGAGGAGCGGTCGCTGTGGTCGCGCTTGCCGACGATCCCGGCGCGGCCAGCGCCATCAGGGTCGTGCGCGAGCACCTCGTCGACCAGAACCACCTGATCTGGACCCCGCTTGAGACGATCCTCGACGCGGCCGACCAGCTACCTGGCCTGGCGGCATGGTCGGGCGCGTTCCGGCTGCGCTACCTCGTCTGAGGCAACGCCTGGGCGTCGAATTGATCATGAGAGATCACTCGAAGGATCGCCCGGTGGCCCTCGGCTCGCCATCAGCACCGGGGATCCGTATGCCACTCAGGTGGGCGTCACTCATCGACTCGCTCAGGCAGGTCAGGGCCCCGACCCTGTTGCTCGGGCTGCAAGCTCCGCCCCCATGTCGATCATCTCGTTGCCACTACCGGCGTAGTTGGTGTGCGCTGCTTCCGATGCCGGCCACCCAGGCGCGCAAACGATGTCTAGTTCGTGGCACATCGACACTGTGCGCGCGGCGACATCGCTAGGCAATGGACCCGAACCGCGAAGACCGGCGTATGCATACGCTCCCTCTCGCGACCTCGCAACCGCGGTGTCTCCGGCCTGAACAAAGTCGTTGCTGTATACATCCTCCTCCGGATAGGAGTTCTTCGCAGGATCGGCGACGAGCCCGACCGCTGAGATCTTCGCCAGCGCCTTGGAGCTGGCGCGTTCCGTCAAATAGAGGTGGATGGCCAGAGCACCCTGGGAGTAGCCGACAAGTACATACCGTTGAGCATCCTCGCAGCGATGGATCTCGTCTTCGATGTACTGCTCGAGCCGGTCAACCCCTTCCCAGATGCTTGCTCGATAGGCGGCCCAGCTATAGCCGGTCGCGATGCCAACCGAAACCATGCCACCGACCACGCCCTCCACAAGAGGCACATGCATCGCGGTGTATCGAAGGCCGATGACCTTATGTACTTCCGGCCCAGTGCGCCCGGCATCGGACAGTGCTTGTGCGAACCCGTTGTAGACGCCTTGGACTGGTTCGCCGAGGCCGTCTTCCCATCCTGAGTACCACAGGTCCCCGTTCTGTTCGTACGGCAATTCGCCAGATCCGCGAACACCGAGGAACATCAACTGTTTGCATCCGGGGCCTGATGTAGTCGGAGGTGTTCCGGGGTCTGACCTCGTCGGTACCTCCGGCTCGACCCAGCCTCTCCAGGGGACCGCCACCACGCCGCTTCCCGCGGCTGCGGCACCTGTTCCGATCGGCGCGGGACCGTTCGGGTCGCCCCAGTCAACGTTGCGCGCATCGACAAAAGCGCCCCCGTAACCATGGACTCCGACGTCAGAGTCGGCGACCCGACCGTGGATCTCAGCATGTGCATCTGCATAGCTGAAGAGTGCGGTGGATGCGTATCGGACATCGACGCCGTTGAGAGTGACGGTGCTGCCGGCGTCCGCGACGACGCCGTCCCAGTTCACTGCAATGGGTCCGTCCGGTGGGCCATCGCCGTCTAGATCGCCGCCTGCGGAGTCATCGCCGTCCGAGGTGAGGATGACCGGTGCCTGGTCAGTGCCCATCGCGGTCAAGGTGCCCTGGACGGCCAAGCTGGGCGCGCTTCCGCCCCAGCAGCCCGGCGAGTGGTGCCGGAACTTCACAGTCGCCCCGGCCGCGAGAGACAAGGTCGCACCGGGAGCGATAGTGAGCCCAGACAACCAAAGCCAAGATGCAGCCTCTCCACAGATCGTCGTTCCGACCACGAGTGCGAAGTCGTCCTCGGCAGAGACCATGAGGTCTCCGGTCACTCGTCCGACGAGTTCCAGAGTGCCTGGTTGCCCGTCGGCGACCACGTTGTCGATTCGTGCTGGGTTCAGGTTCGCCCCGCGCACGTAGACCGTCTGTCCGCTCATCCCGATGACATTTCCAGTCACCACTGGAGACGGCGTGCCGTGAACTGCGCCAGTGTCGATGGTTAGCGCAAACTGGTTAAGGGGTGGCCTGCTGCCCGTGATCTGATTGTCCTCGACCACGAGTTGCCCACCTGGCACGTCGCTCTGCCGTCCGGTTGTCGCTCTCAGTGTTCCTTGAACTGTATTGCCGCCGACGCGGGTAGGACCGCCGCGGGTCTCGACCCTGAGATTCGTTCCCACTTCGTTCCCGGTGACAGAAACAGACGAGTTCGCGCCCACATGGTGCATGTTGTCAACGACGAGTGAGCCGGCCGTATGTGAGTTCGTGACTGTGGATGTTGGAGTCATCACTACGATCTCGGTGGCGGAGACACGGTTCAGCGTGGTGGTCGCTGGTTCAGAGGCTGCTTCGCGGGTCAGCGCCCCGTTGCGCACCGTTACCCACTCAAGATCTGCGCCACCTGTCCCGTAGAGGTACGGGCCGCGCCAGGCTGTCGGTGGGACGGTCGGGTCCTCGTCGCGATCGGTGTCACCTCCGGCAGTGTCGTCGTGAGCCGACGCGATCAGAATTGGTGCGGCACTCGTTCCAACGGCGCGGAACTGGCCACCGTCGAGATGGATCCGGACCCCCTCGGCGACCTTGATGATCGTGCCCGGCTCAACCGTGACGATGGCGGCGAACTGGATACGAAGATCACAGGTAAGGACGTGTACCTCAGCAGTCGTCCAGCGCTCAGAGTTGGTGACGTCTCCGCAGTGTTCTTGTACAACCGGTCCCGGTGGCGGGCTCGCTGACTGGGGTGTGACGGTCGCCGGCTCTGAGCGACCAGACTCATTCCCGGTTGCATCAAACGCTGCCACGGCGATCTGATAGGTCGTGCCGTTGATGAGCTCCGTGACGCGAAGCGTCGTGGTCTCTGAGTTGGTCTCCCCAACCTGCTCCCAGCCACCGGAGGGGAGCATCGCGCGATAGACCCGGTACCCGGCAAGGTCATCGTCGAGGACTGGCAGCCAGGCGACCTCCGCTGCCTGGTCACCGGCCGCGACCTGCAGACCTCCGGGCACAGACGGCGAAGTCGTATCTGGGGGCGCAGCAGGCGTGACGGTCACGGCGGAGGACCGTGCCGAGACGTTCCCAGACGTGTCGGCGCTGGCCACAGCAAACCTGTAGGTAGTGCCGTTAGCCAGGCCAGTTACGGTCTGGTTCGTGCGCGTCAAGGGAGCTGAGTTGAGCCGAGTCCAGTCTCCTGATAGCGCGGCCTGGTAGACCACGTACCCGGCCAGATCGCTGGCCAGCACTTCATTCCATGACAACGTGACGCGCTGGTCGGAAGGATCAGCTGCCACGCCGGAGGGAACCGGCGGCGCCGTGGTGTCCGGTGGTGGGGAAACCTTGATGGTGCGCGTTGCCGACGTGATCGCTGCCGCGCCGTTGAACTGCATCGCCGTGACGCGGTAAACCTTGGAGCCGGGTGTGTTCGCAGTGATCGTGAAGGTGGCCTTCCCCGTCGAGGTCTGCATCTTCGTGGCGATCGTGACCCATTGGTCACCGCTACGCATCTCGAGTCTCGCCGGCCTGCCCACCCTGACCGGAGTGAACTGGGCCGTGGCGGTGAGTTTCTGACCGACCGTCCCGGTGGCGGGTGCGAGGAGCACCGCTGTCTGGCGCTGCGTCTTGACGGTCCGCGAGGCTGACACAGCTGCGCTGTAGACGCGGCCGTTGATTCGCACCCGCCTGGCGTAAACCCGGTATGTCGTCGTGCTGGTCGGAATCTTCCACCTGATCACATATCGACCGGTCGCCGTCGACTTGGCCGAGACGACCTTTGTCCAGGTCCGCCCGACCTTCCGCTGCAAGACGACAGGCCTCTTCGGGCCAGGGAATCTCCCGGAGAATGTCACCCTCTCTCCCGCGATGCCCGATGTCGGTGAAACCGACAGCGCACTCGCAGCGTGCCCTGGCAGTGTTGGCTGCATCATGGTGATGGCCAACGTCATTGCCACCAGAAGAACCAACCGAGATGCCGTCGTCTTCACATGCGCCTGCTCTCCGATTGTGCCCATCGCTACTGGCAGCCCGACCGTGACGTGCCCATCGCAGTGGCCACGTGAGTCAGCCAAACACCGATACCCGAGAGCAACCGCCGACGGCCAGGCGACTTCGTTGAAATCGGGGAGTAGCTGGGGCACGCCACGGCCGCTGTTACTGCCTATCGGAACTTCCAGCGCCCTAGCGCTAGACGCCTCGCTCCTACCTGACATACAACGGGGTCTCGAGGAGCCAGGGACTTCCCGCGTCGTCTGCCACAGCGCAAACCACGCCACGCACGCCAAACTGCTCGGCGTCAGTCCTCGCGAAAAAGCTCGACGACCCTCGCCTCGAAGGCGTCGAGAGCCTGCCGAGAAGCCCGTTCGTGACTATTGACTTGCGGTGTGGAGATCAACACGTGGCGTCCGAAACGAACCTCCGCATGCCAGCGGTCTGGGCTGATGGCATCGCATACGATGACGGCCTGAAACTGCAGCTGCGGCAGCGATTCGGTCCATGTGGCCCCCGGTTCGACTAGGCGCCCGTAAAGAGTGTGCTCGACGCGCATTCTGCTCATCACTCGCCCGTACCTCGAACAGGCCGCGGCTCGTGGCTCGCGGCCTCGAACTTGTCGAGGATCTTCTCGAGCCGCTCGATGGCGCGCTCCCACATGGTCAGGCGCGCGTACGCCAGCACTAGAGCACGGTCGTAGGCGCCGGCTGCCAGGAGGTCTTTGAGGTGGCGAAAAACGCCCCGAGCGGAGATGTCATCCGTCCAGCCCTTGTATCCCTCGTAAACGATTCCTTCCAGCGCCTTCTCCGCCTCGGCGCTCAGCCCGGCATCCATGACCACACCAGTCGCTACGTTGTACGCGCCGGTGACCTTCGCCCAGGGCTCCATCTCACCCGGGACCCACTCGACCAATACGATGGTACTGCTCTCCAAATGATGGAGCTTCTCCATGGTCTTGAACCTCGGGCACCAAACAAGGACCACACCACCGTCTGCAATGTATCCACTGCGCTCGGTCACGATGGTCAGCTTGTTGAGCTCGGCGTGCTGGGTCACATCGCTCTTACGCGGCGACAGCACGGTCAGTGGCACCCTTTGTGATCGCGCAACGGCCAGACCGAGCCTCTTGCCCAGCGCCAGGCTGTCCTTGACTTGTCGGTGCGGCACGTAGACGTAGCGGTGCTTGAGCACCTCTTGGAGCAGATCTGACATGGTCTGTCCCTCCGTCGTAATCCCCTCGGACCTGAGAGTAGAGGGCAGCACCGACAATTTGCCGACCTTGACCTGGCGAGCGTGCACCACTTACGACATGGACCGATCACCAGCCAAGTTGGATCTTCCACCCCTGCGCGTCGACGAAGTCCGGCAGACTCATCCAGCGGATACCGAGCGTGGTGCAGGCGTCGGGGAGATCCGCGGCTTGTTGGTGCTGTTGGCCGCCGTCTCCTGCGTACAACTGTGCCGCTGTCCAACGACGAACGGGTCGGCGCGGTTCCGATTTGGCCCCAAGCTGGTCGGAACGACGCGTGTGCGGCAAATTCTGGCGGCTGATCTCGACGCGATGACCGCTGGCTACGCGAGCGGAATGGTTGCGTTCTGCTGTCCCGCAAGTACGGCATCGCGGAGAACACGGTGCTCGCCCGGCTTAAGAGGCTGGGGTCGAGGTGCGGCGGCAGGAGCACCTCGACCCTGGCGCGTTGAGCGAGATGGCGTCGCTCCGCGAGCAGGGCTGGACTCTCCGCGCTCTGGGCGATAGATACGGCGTGACTCGGCAGACGGTAGCGGTGCGCCTCAGAAGCGTGAACAAATCGCACGCTGATGCTTGAATGGCGACGATGAGCGATTATTGCCACCTCTGCGATGCCGATCCCTGCTACTGCGGGCAGCACGGAAAGATTGCCCGTGCACAGGCGCACTCGGTTACGACCCGAAGTGGCCCGAGCGGTATCGACCCGGCCATGCGCGACTTTGTACTGCAGAAGTACGACGAGGGAGTTCTTGCGAATTGGGTTGGTTGGCTTCGTCTGCTTGAAGAGCGCTTCGGGCCTGACAGCGGAGCCGTGCGCAATGCTTGGAACCGAGTCAGTAACCAGCTCCAGCGCGACTGGCTGCTGATCGACGAGCCGGAAGGTGACGAGACGCTCCGAAGCCCGTCGCACTACCCAAACATGCGTCACCTCTCAGTCGCAGAGTGCGTGGCGGAGATTGAGCAACTGATCGAGAGCGGCGGCTGGACTGCCGGCGAAAAGGGTCTGCGGCTTCACGAGGTCTGGAGGCGCATCCCGAACGTAGTTTACATCAGCGTCTACGACGCGATTCACGACATGAACGGTCGCGGCCACCTCGTGACGACCACCGCACCGAGCGGGAAGCCCAGCCAGTTCTGGTACGTCCGCGCCAACTGACCCACAGGAGGGGTCCGTGGGTCAGTTGGCTGCGTCGAATGCCTTGCGGACGTCGGCAGGGATCCGACCGCGTTCAGGAACTTCGTAGCCGTTGTCCTTGGCCCAGGCGCGCATCTCTGCAGGGGTTCCGCTTCCAACAGCGGCCTTCTTGGTACGGCCTGAAGTCTTGCCAACCTTCCGAGCCGCAGCAACAAACGGGTCCAGTGCCTTGGCGAGCTTGTCGGCGTTCTTTTCGCTGAGATCGATCTCGTAGTTTGTTCCAGCCAGACCGAACGTCACGGTCTGAGTGGCCTCGCCGCCGTCGAGGTCGTCCTCGAGAATGATTTGCACTTTCCGAGCCACGATGTGACTTCCCTTCGTCTATGGGTCACGCGCCACAGATCGTACGTTGAACTCGGCCTATTTGGGAACCGGAAACGGCGACGCCACTCAGCCCTCGATGGGCTTCCGGCTGAGCGGGAACGACGCTCTCTATCGTGACCGTCGCTGTGGCAAAGGCCACTCCACTGACAACTGGGCAACACTGGAGTCGCGTGCAACTCAGTGGCCTCTGCCGTGCTTCTCCGTTTCGCTCCCTGGTCGCGGCTTGATGGCCCAGGCCTCGCGATCCAGAGTCCTTAGGGTGACCTCGATAAACCCACGAATCCGATGGACGCTTTGGAGTTCGCTAGCTGTTGCAGAGCGGTCCCCCTCGATCAACTCCTGTCTGATCCCATCCAGGTACAGTACGCCGAGCACCGAGCCCTCGACTTCCTTCCATTCACGTGACGGAAGCATGCGCGCCAAAGTTCCGGCATGTGCCTCGTAAGCACTGGTTGGTAGCGGCCCCTTCTCAGGACCCCAGTTCCCATCATTGGCAACACTCTCGGTGACCGCGACGACCTTGTGCAGATCAGTGCAAAGTAGACGTACCGCGGCACGCTGTGCGAACCTTTCCTCGCGACGTGCAATCGCATAGTTCACACCCCCGGTGACGATAGCCCCGACGACGACACCAACTAGTCCAACGATCGCAACGATCATCGTGAGAGTCTATTGGCTCAGCGGATAGTTCAATGTCGGTTTGGGCCAACACCTGCGGGGGGACGCCAACCTCACCTGGCTTGACCAGCACCAGGTTGCCCGCTGAACGTCGCGCCGGCGACGCTTGGTATCCGTCCGGTTCCGCCAAGCGCATGCCCGTTGCGAACGATGCCCGACCACGTGGGTTATACGGGTTTCGCGATTAGACCGCTCCGAGCGCATGGCGGCAAGGTTGCGACCCTTGTCGAGACGAGCTCCCGCACACCCGGGCTCTACTGTCGCCGGAGTTGGAGGTTCGCCCAATCTGGGGGATGTCTTGCCGACTTTGTGCATCACCGAGATGTGATGGTCAGACTCGCGACACGACCCGGACAGGCTGATCGTGCTCACCACCATGCGCGAGCACCTCGATAGCGTGTTCAAGGAGCAAGCCATGCCGCGACAAGACCAGCATTACGTGACGGACCTGTGCGATGCAGTCCTGGGCGTTCCAGCCTCCCGCGAGCATCGATTCGCATGGCTGCTCGGCGACCTGTCACCCAAGACCGGACGACATGTGCGGCTCCCGGTCGATGCGTACTGGGAGTCCCTTGGGTTGGTCATGGAGTTTCAAGAGGAGCAGCACTCTCAGGCCGTGAAGCTGTTCGACAAGCCGGACGTGCTCACGGTGTCCGGCATCCATCGGGGCGAGCAGCGCCGGCTCTACGACGAGCGCAAGGCGCAGCTGATCCCGGCCAACGGCCTGCGTCTCATGGTGATCCACAAAGACCAGTTCACGGTGCGACGCAAGCACATCGTGCCGAATCAGGAGCGCGACATGGAGGTTGTTCGTCGGCTGCTTGCCGAGTAGGTGTGCACAAAGTCCTGCAGAGCTGACCGCCAAGTCAGCTGATCTCCGCCAGGCGCAGGTACGGCTCGCCCCGGACCTGGGCGGCCTGCACTTTAGCCTTGAGCGCGTCGATCAGGTCGATGCGATCATCAAGGATCCAGGCCAAATCCTGGCCGTCGATGAGAATCAAGCGGTTGTCCTTGGCTAGGCGGTACAACTGCACGGCTTCATCGCGAAACCCTGCCATTGAGATGAATATGCCACGTGTAGCGTCGAGACGGCGCGATACCTTGCTGGAAAACGTCTCTAGATCACTGGCTGTGGCAACGTCTTGTCTCCATCGTGCTTCAACGAGGTAGGTAAATGCCTCGAAGGTTACCGAACCATCGACTTGGTCGACAGCAGTCTTGTACGAGCAATGGTGTTCGAGTTCGGCCAGGTCGAACAGGTCGTTTAGGAGCCGCTCGAACCCGTATCCACGGCGTTGTCGGTCCGTATCGGTGTGCCAGTCCGCGAAGGTACGGTTTAGCACAGATAGGCGCTCACGACGGCTCGTCGTCACCTGCACCTTCGCGGCTGCCGCCTCGCGCCGCTGCTTGCGTGCCTCCTCCGCCGGGGATACGAGCAACTTGGCTTCGGTGGCTAGACGACGTAGGTCGGCGATGGCATCGCGACCTGCTGTCTGGTCTGGCGCATCGGGCTCAGGCCGGTCGACGTTGGCCAACGCAGTGATGATTCGATGCTGCACTTTCCGTCCACGTGGGCCAGCACGATCCAGGTCATCCCAGATCGAGCGCATGATGACGTACTTATTCTTGTCACGATGGCGGGCGTAGCCGTTCTCGCTGACCCCACTGTTGCGCAGAATCTGTTCTAGTGATCGCTTGTAGTGCAGCGCGGCGCCGGCCACGCGCACCGCCGCCTCGAACACGCTGTACGAAACTGGCTCGTCCTGCATGCGTCCATCTTGTCGTCTTGTGCCGTTCTTGATGCCAGTTTCGAGCTTCGCAGCGGGTCTGGTGCGGCTGGCAGTACGGGTGCACTTGCCAGATGCCATAGCGTCCGCGCTACTGGCCATGCCATGTTTGGCAGGGTCAGCCCCGCTCAGCAAGGCATGTGAAGGTACGTAGCGATGGCCGAAGCAGTTCATCAAGCACGACCACCGCGACCTCGATCTGCGCCTCGGGCACGCCACAGATACGGAGGCTGGAAGCACCTGAGACCTGCGGTGGCCACCTGGGTCCGAACTAGCCGATGACCGTTTGCCCATGGAGTCTGGCAGATGCCATCCCAGGAGCCATGGATGCGATGACACTGCGGCCGGACCGACTACGGTGCCTGGCATTCACTATTGCCAGTCCTGCGACGAACCGCGCGCAATGCTGCCCTCCGATAACGGGACCGCCGGTTGCGGGCGATGTGCTGCGGTTGACCTTGCAGCGACCCGGCTCCCGCTGCTGGTCCTCACGGGTGCATCCGGAGCCGGCAAGTCAGCGTTGTTCCCACTGTTGCTGGAACGGCTCCACCGCTGGTGCGCCGTATTCGATGTCGACTGGCTCATCGATCCGATGGGCGGTCCAGTGAACATCGATTGGCACGCCTATCGAGACACCTGGCTGCACGTCGCGCACGGCGTCGCTCAAAATGGCCTACCCATGCTCCTGCTAGGCCCGTTTGTCCCGGACTACCTCGAGGATCTGCCCGGACGAAGGTGGGTCGATAGTGTTCATTTCGCCGCGCTCGACTGCTCCGCCACCGACAGACGCGACCGGATCGCGGCAAGACCCGCGTGGCGTGCCCGTGACATTGAACAGCAGCAGGAGTTCGCTGACTGGCTGCGCGTGCATATCTCAACGGTCTTCGACACGTCTTCAGCCACACTGGAGGAGACCGCAGACGCGGTCGTCTCCTGGGCTGAAGACCGGCTGGGGCGTCGCGGCAGTACGTAGCCGTCATTGTCACTCACTGTGCGGCCGGTTTCCGCCTGGACCCGACTGAGCCCTGTGGGCTAATCCTGAGGACGCTTGGTCACGTACTCAAGGAACGAAGTGTCGGCTTGAACGCGTCCGCCGAGCCGCCAACTCCTGCCGACCTTTTCAAGACGACCACTGACGGTGAACGGGATGCGGCGGCGGTGCGCCTGGATGGCCCAGTCGTAGTCATCGCCATGCAGCGGAACCGTGACTCGTCGCTGTCTGCCGTCGATCTCGCCCTGGATTACGACCTCGCCCTCGTACTCACCAGTGTTGCTGTCCGCGTCGGCTGCCCGCTTGAGCTCCACAACAGCGCCCACGATCGTCTCCTGCCTTGGTTCCTCATCACGCTTGGCCAACTGTCGTTCCACCGGCTCGAGGGAGGTGAGGACTTCACGGTCGATGCGGATCTCGCTAGGCACATCGGCCCACATCGGCTCGAGCGCAGACCACTCGAAGGACAGATCCAGCCCCCGAACACCCTCCCCTCCCCCGGCGGTGCGCAGTGCCTTGATCAGAGGTAGGCGCATTCCCTGCGCGACGGCCTCCTCAAGCTCATCGGAGGATCCGCCGGCGACGACGTATCGCTGCGTGACTTCCAAGCTTCTTGAGAGGGTGGTCATCACCCGTCGGGTGTAGTTGGCCATCGGCTCTTCGACTGGTGGCTCTTCGACGGGCGGCGCGGCGAAGATTCGCTCGGCGACGGTCCCCGCCGTGTCATCGTGAGGCGAGGCCGGGAAGCCTGGTAGTTCGTCGGTGTCGAGTCGTGCCGCCACCGTGATAATGAAACTGCCGCGCTTGGTGTGGCCCATCCGTACGTCCTCGGCAAGGAAGTCTCTTACGTACTCGGGCAGCCGTCCTTTTCCTGTCCCTCTGGGATTGTGGGCCGTCAACGCTGCCGATCGCACCATCGAGTCGATGCTTTCAAGGAGCTCGCTGGCTTGACGTAGCGGAATCGTGCCGTCTTTGGAACTCTGATCGACTCGTACGAAGAACAGGTCCGCACGGATCGCCGAGACCCGCTCTGCAATGGTCGGCAGGGTCCAGCCATAGGCCTGACCGATCGCCTCGACGGCCTGAGCCAACCTGAGCTGGTAGTCCTCAAGCCTGTTGTTGCGTGGAATGTGGAGATACATGGGCGAGCCACGGTGCTGGACCTCGGCATTGGCCCACACCTGCTCCCACCCGAGATCCTGTTGGATCGTCCAACTCTCGGTGGCAAGGAACTGAGCGACGTTCGAGTCGGTCAGGACCTCGGCGTACTCGGCCAGCCGCTCGCTCATAGAATCTGCGGCTGCCATGCGCTTGCCTCCTCCATCAACATAAGGATCGACTCCGGAGTGACCCGATTGCCATCGGGCAGATGAATGGTCTGCGTTTCCTGTCCCATCATCGCAGCAGGCATCTGATGCCCCCACAGCCAATACATATGGCTCTTGGCCAACAAACCTGCATGGTCGTGGTGAAGCCAGTCCCAGTAGTCAGCCGCGGTCACCAGCACGCACAACAGCATGGGGTTCGACCGGTTGAGCTTCGTCATCTTCTCGACTGTGCGCACGTCCAACGACCATGCGATGTGACCGTCCCGCACCACCGACGCCTGGCCGGTGCACTTCAACTGGACATCGATCTTCGGCGCACACCGCTGAGGCGAGTAGTCGACGGTTGAGGACAGCGTGACGTCCATGCAGTCGTAGTCCTGGCTCCAACTTCCCAGCGTGAGACCAGCGGCGCCAGCAACCATGCCGATGTAAGCCTTGCTGAGCTCCTCCTTCATCGCCGACACGGGCAAGGAACCGTCTGGCACCACATGAGACCCCTGCTGTGTCATCCATGCACGCCCTGTAAAACTCGCACACCACATCGAACCATGGCCGGCACCGCCCGCGTGCAAGAACCTCGACTTCAGCTGCGGTTCGCTGCTACGGCGCAGCAGGGTGTGGTGTCGGCATGCTGAGGTCGCTCGAGAAGACCGAGACGGGGCTGACCTACACCAGCGACGCCTCAGCACACGGATACGGCGAAGCCCTCCCAACCGCAGTCCCAGCACCACAGACCTGCCCGACGTGAGCGTCTGTCCGGGATCCTCGAACCCGTTGGTTGTCACACCGAGGGCGGTTGGTGTGGCTAGCAGTCAGGCTGCGAAGACTCGATCACGGCCACTACACCCCTGACTGCGACGAGTCGGATTCATTAATTACCTGCACCTCCAGTGTCAGCCCGAGTACGTAGGCAACCTTCACGAGCGTCGCGGTGTTGACATCGTCGCCGCGCTCGATCCGAGCGATGCTCGGCCGCGAGACGCCGGCGTGCTCTGCCAGCTCTTCCTGCGACCAGCCGTGGGCATCGCGGGCCTCACGGATCCGCTTAGCCACCGCGCTCATCGGCTCTTCAGACTGGGTCAACGTCGTCGGCCTTGCCGTGGTGCTCGGCGTGCATCATCTCGGCACTGATCGCGATGAGCCTGTCCATCACGTCCGGGTCAGCCAGCGCCTTCTTGATCTCACCAGAGTCTTGGAATGCCTGGAACGCCGCGTACTCGGCAGCGTCCGAGAACTTCGTCGAGCTGTCGAGCTGCTCGACCGTGTTGCTCTTGGCCATCGCCACGGCTTCCTCGTTGGCGTCGAGGTACCCCCAGTACGCGGTAATGAAACCTGCGACGCTCACCGGGTTCGCGTCGATGCCCTGCCCGCTGAACAGGTCGTTGACCTTCTCGATGGCTTCCTCGAGCGGCCCCTTCGGCTTCGCAGCGTCACTGTGGGGCTGCGTGCCGAAGGTCGGCAAGTCGAGGGTCTGGCTCTCCTCGCCCGACGACAGGGCGTAGTTCTCGCCGACCTTGCCTGGCACGAGCTTCACGCCACCGAGTTGCACGCCCTCCAAGTATGAGTCGTCGTACGTCTCGGGAGTGAGATGGAGGTTGCGGGCGAGCAAGGTCGCGAGGACCGCGCGCAGGCGCAGGTCCTCGTCCTGGTAGTCGACGATCTGCGAGAGAAACTGCCAAGCATTGCGGTAGCTGATCACGTCGGCACGGAACTGCTTGAGCTCCTCGTACCGGTCCTTGTCCTGCGTGAGCTTCGCCTTCTGCAGCTCAGTGCCCCAGGCGTGCTTGATCGGGCCGAGGGCCTGCTGGATCGCCTCGCCGCCCTGCTTCTCGATGTACGCCTCGGCCACGGCGTGCAACTGCGCCTCGGTGTACAGCCCCGAGGCGTCCAGGCGCTCAGCGAGCTCGATGAGCGCGTTCGCGTCCACTTCGCCCTCGACATGGGCATCCGTGTAGTACCGCTCGAAGTCGCGCTGGATACTCTCCGGGCTGTTGACGAAGTCAACGACCATCGGAGCCGACTTGCCGGGGTAGATCCGGTTGAGCCGCGAAAGGGTCTGCACCGTGGCGATGTCGGTGAGCACCTTGTCGACGTACATCGCCATCAGGCGCGGCTCGTCGAAGCCGGTCTGAAACTTGTTCGCGACGATGAGGACCTTGTAAGCGTCCTCCTCGCGGAAGGCGGTCGCCACGTCACTCACGCCGTTCATCGAGACCTCGGTGACATCGATGCCGGCGTCGTTTTCGATCGCCCCAGAGAAGGCGACGAGGGCCTGGAACTCCCGGTCGTAGCCGCAAGCGGCGATGTAGGCGTTCATTTTCTCCGACCACAAGACGGCATCCTTGCGCCCCGAGGTCACGACCATCGCGCGGGCCTGCCCGTCGAGTTGCCCTGCGACGTTGCGCCGGAAGTGCTCGACGACGACTTGGACCTTCTGCGCGATCGCGGTCGGATGCAGCTGTGCGAACCTCAGGATGTCCTTCACGGCACGGCGCGTCTCCACCTCCGTCTCGTTCTCCTCGTCGTCGAGCGCGCTCTTGACCCTCAGGAACATGTCGTACGTCGAGTAGTTCGTGAGGACATCGAGGATGAACCCCTCCTCGATCGCCTGGGCCATCGTGTAGTTGTCGAACGCCTCCCACCGGTCCTCACCGTCGACCTTCGTGCCGAACAGACGCAGCGTCTTCGCCTTCGGCGTCGCCGTGAGCGCGATGAACGTGATGTTTGCGCTCTGTGCGATGGCCGAGTCCGTGGCCGCGAGCAGGTCGTCAGCGCTGATCTCTTCGTCGTCGTCGAGCTCGACGTCGACGAGGAGCGCCTTGAGGGCTCGGGCCGAGGTCCCCGTCTGCGAGGAGTGCGCCTCGTCGGCCACGATCGCCCAGTGCCGGCCCTGCAGCTGTGCGGTGTCCTCGATGAGCTTCATGACGTGCGGGAATGTCTGCAGGGTGCATGTGATGATGTGGCCGCCGTCCAAGAGCGCCGTCTTCACCTGCGCGGACTTCGCACCTGAGGCGCTGCCGATGTTCACCACGAGACCGGTGGACGACTGCACGAGGTTCATGTCGTCGCGCACGTTCTCGTCGAGCACGGTCCGGTCGGTGACGACGATGACCGAGTCGAAGGTCGAGGAAGCGTCGGCACCCATGTGCCTGATGAGCCGATGCGATAGCCACGCGATCGTCTTCGTCTTGCCCGAGCCCGCCGAGTGCCACACGAGGTATCGGCCGCCCGGTCCGTGAGCCTCGATGTCGGCCACCACGCGCTCGACGGCGCGCAGCTGGTGGAACCGGGGGAAGACGAGCCGGCCATCCTTCTTCTTCGCCCGTCCCGGCTCGAAGAGCGCGAAGTCCTTGACGATGCGCATGAACATCGGCCGGGCGAGGATCTCGCGCCACAGGTAGTCCGATGCCGAGCCTGTCTCCGAGGGCGGGTTGCCCTCGTGACCATCGTCGCCCTGGTTGAACGGCAGAAACACGGTGTCCGCACCGGCGAGCTTCGTCGTCATGAAGACCCGGTCGTTCGACACCGCGAAGTGCACGAGTGCACGGCCCGGAGCGAGCAGCGCCCTTGTCGCGCCGGGCACCCGGTCAACCTTGTACTGCTTGATGGCATCGTTGACCGTCTGCGTGTTGTCGGTCTTGAGTTCGAGGGTGACGATCGGCAGGCCGTTGGCCAGGAGCACGACGTCGATCGTCTCAGTCGTCTTCGTGTCGAAGCGCACCTGACGCAGGACACGGAGTTTCACAGCTGCAGACTGGTCGACGACGCTCGTGAGTTGAGGGTTCGCCGGCGGGAACACGACGAGGGGCCCGAACTTTGCCGTCGGCCGGCCGACCTGGGCATAGCTGAAGCCCTTACGGAGCACGCCGAGTAGACCGCCCATGGGGTGCCCGCTGATCGGGTCCATCTTCGTGATCTTGCCGAGTTCCTTGATGACGTGCTCGAGGAGCTTCGACTGCGCGAGCTCGAGCGCGCCGTTCACGAGGTCCGAGGGCACCGCCTTCTCGTACTCGTCGGGGTACTGCGTGGCGAGCCAGTCGAGCACGTCACCGGGCACCATGGCGCGCGCGACGTCCCAGCCGGCAGCGCCCGGGTTGCCGGCGCTCTCGTAGATCCAGCCGCGCTCGCCGAGCGCCTCACAGAGGTTCTTCTCGAACTCGAGCTCCATCAATTGCTGGTCAGCGCTCATGCGATGTCCTTTCGTCCGGTGACGACATCGGTGATGAGCGCCGACCGGCGCTCAAGGAGAAGGTGCTTCAGGTCGGCGACTTTGGCGAGCATCTGGTCCAGGCGCCCGGTGACTTCGTCGAGGTGATAGGCGATGCGCTTCTGCTCGTCCATGTCGGGCAGCGGAACCGGCGTAGCGTCCAGCACGGTCTTCGTCACCCGCTTCGCGTTCGGGCGGACCCCCGTGCTGATCGCTGAAAAGTAGTCGACGTACCTCGAACTCCGGAAGAGGTAGTGAACGTATTGAGGGGCGAACCGATCGGAGATCCAGAAGGCCTTGTAGTCCGGGCTGATATAGCCCGTCATTGACGACACACCGAGCCCTCCGTGGTTGAGCCACATCATGTTGGCCGCCAGTTGCCCAGGCCGCACAACCCGGTACTTCGACACGTCTGCCGACGCTTGCTGACCGTCCGTTCGGGTGTTGAGCTCGACCCCGCGATACTCCGAGATTGACAGCAGGGGGCCTGGCGGGTCGTCGCCGTTTCGTTCTGTGCTCTCGACGAAGTCGTAGCCGAACTTTGTGTGATCCCAGTGGTCAGGGATACCAACCAGCGGGGAGCTCGCGTCGATCGTTCGGTGCAGTTGCCCGTTGTCCAAGCCGAACACCGCACGCGTCGCGACCTCACCCACCCGGAAACGCAGCGTCACGGCCAGCTCGTCGAGTTTCGCGATCATCGCGTCGATCTCGCCAGTCTCGCGGTCGAGGTAGTCGGCGATGCGATTCTGCTCGTCGAGGTTGTAAGTCGGCACTGGAAGGCGCGAAATCGCGCCGCCAAGAAGCGAATACCGCGTGACCCCGAATGAGTTGTTGAGCCAGTAGCACTTTGCGTAATCCGATTCGAGGAGCCAGTAGATGAAGCGTGGCTCAGCCACAGACGAATCCGGACGCAGCAGAGAAAGGTGGTAAGCACACACCATGTCTGGGGCCGAACCGGTGACAAGCGCCGGAACTCCGATGTCATCGGGCGACTCCGAGTCCTTAGTGATGATGACGTCCCCGGCCCTCACGCCAAGCCGAGCGATTTGCTCGGCGGAGGCTGACGCGACCATCAGATCGAGGTTAGGTGTGATCCACTGGTGGTAGTACACGTCCGTGTAGTTCACGAGGCGAACAGGCTGCTCGCCGCGCTTCGACTTCTTGTCGACGTTCGACGTGCGGATGTCGACGTACCGCCATAGCGGCGCGGTCTCACGCATCCTTGTGCACCGCCTCGAACATGACACGGAGCTCGCCCATGAGGCGCGCAACATCGGCGTCGATGTCCCCGAGCGCGCGTGGCTCCTCGGGGACGTAGAAGATCCGGGTGAAGGGGATCTCGTTGCCTTCCTTGGCCTTGGCCTCATCCCAGGTCGCGCCCGCGGCGAATGGCAGCACCTCACGAGCCATGTGCTCGTCGAGGTCTTCACTCATCGGCACCCGCTCAGTAAGCTTCCACCCGTCTAGCAGCACAGGGTTTCCTTTACGGTCGATGGCGAGAGGCGCGTCTTCGTCCTGAACACCCATCGCAGCGCACACGGCGTCTACAAGACCCAGTGGAGCCTTGAGACCGGCGTTCTTGCAGCGCTGCTTGAACGCTTCCGGCAGCTTGTTCCAGACGAAGCCGTCAAGACCCCGCAGGATCTCGACATACTCGTTGGACCAGCTCCTGTGCTCGCTGGCCTGCTCGATCGCCTCGCCGGAGAACCTCGTCGCGAGCCGGGCCTGCTTGTACACGGGTACGTCGCGGAACATGAAGTCCTCCTTGACCATCACCCGCGAGATTGCCGGGTCTGCCTCCTCGAAAGCCTTGTAAGCCTCGTGCACGACAATGCGCTTCTTCTCGGTCATCTGGCGACGCTTGAAGCCCATCGGCTTGCGCATCGAGTCCCACTGACCAGAGGCGTCGATGAGCTGGACCTTGCCCCGGCGCGCGGGCTCCTTGTTCGTATCGAGGATCCATACGTAGGTCGCGATGCCGGTGCCGTAGAACATGTCGTTCGGCAGTTGCACAACCGCGTCGATGAGATCCTCGTCGAACAGCCACTGACGGATCGATGTCGGACCCTTGTCGCTATTGAACAGCGGCGAGGCGTTCGAGACCACGGCAGCGCGGCCACCGTGTCCTGCCTTGCCTGCGGGAGCGAGCTTCGAGGCGCAGTGCGCGAGGAACAGCATCTGCCCGTCACTCTTGCCCGGCAGGCCGTGGGAGAAGCGGGTACCGTCCACCTTCGACTGCCTGACGACCGAGTCGTATTCGACCTCCCAGTCGGTGCCGAACGGCGGATTGGACAGCACGTAGTCGAACTGCCGATCCTCGTACTCGTCCCTGATAAGCGTGTCGCCCTTGCGGATCGCGTCGGGCAGGCCGCCCTGGATGAGGAGGTCCGCCTTACCGAGCGCGTAGGAGTTGGGCATCATCTCCTGGCCGAAGAGGTTGACCTCGATGTCCTCGTTGAGCGCTGCGAGGTGGTCCTTCGCCACGAGTAGCATTCCGCCCGACCCTGCCGTCGGGTCGTAGATCGAGCGCGTCGTGCTGCGCCCGGCCAAAGACTCCTCGTCGGAGGCGAAGAGCAGGTCGACCATGAGGTGGATGGCGTCGCGCGGGGTGTAGAACCCACCCGCGGCCTTCCCCTTCTTGTCGAAAGCCCGGTACATGACGTCCTCAAAGAGGTCGCCCATCACGGTGTTCGGCATCGACTTCGCCGAGAGGTCAAGCCCCGCGAAGTGGCGGATGACCTGGTGCAGGCGGTTCGCGTCGTCGAGCTTCTGCACCAGGCGCGGGAACTCGAACGACGTCCAGATGTCGGCGATGTTGCTCGAGAACTCCCCGACGTAGGCGAGGACCGACTTCGCGACGTTGTCGTCCGTCGAGGCGATCGTCGCCATGCTCAGCGGCGAGGTGTTGTAGAAACTCAGCCCGAAACGACGCTTGACCTCGGCGTCGATGAATCGCGTTGGGGTGTCGTTGTCGACGAGCATCTTGACGACGCTGATCAGCTCTGTCTTCGTGTCGGCGAGCAGGCACTCGAGGCGACGCAGCACCGTGAATGGCAGGATGTAGTCTCCGTACTCGGTCTCCTCGACGACGTTGCGCAGGAACTTGTCTGCAGTGTCCCAGACGACGTTCGCGGTCGTCGCCGCGCGTTGGGCATGGGCCTGGGGAGTGGTTGTCATGAAGCCTCTTCGCTCGTCGAGTCGCGGTGTTCTTGTATCAGATACTTTACATTTTCGAGTCGATCTGCACGCCACGTTCAGCACGATCGGCTCATTTCTCTGCAGAACCTCCGAGCCTGGCGACACAATGTCGGCCCGGCATGATCCACGACTTGAGCCATGAACTTCGAGCAGCCCTTATCGACGCAGTCCAGCAGGCCGCGACACCTACCGCGGCCGACATTGCCCGGACCTCGTCATCGCCGGGACATCGATCCTGGCTGCGCTGCAGGACGATACTGAGTCCTCGTCCGCGTGGCCGACCTCGAGGAACGGTGGCTTGTGACGGTCAAAAGTCGCCGTCAGGCCCCGAGTCAGCTCGTAGGGGTGGTCTCCGCAACCCCTCCGGGACGAGTCTCTTGCTGTCGGAGGTCAGATCTCCTCTTTCGTAATCCGGTGCCCGGAGATCGACCTTACGGTTCCGGCGTCTGATCGGAACCTTCACTCAGACGTAGCAGTCAAGAACCCGACATCGCATTGGCGCCAGAAGCGACCTAGTGCTGCTCCCGTGACTGAGGTAGCCGCGCGTCGAAGTCGCCCAGATCCATCCGGAGGCTCGCAGACGCTCATCAGCGCCGTTCCGGCGGGCACTTGGGGTCACCGGTTCGGTACGCCTCCGGAGCGGGGACCTCGACGCCAGATCGGCGACGAACCGCTAGATAGGTCGGCCAGATCGGGCTTCCATATAGCCGGCTACACACCCAGCCGCACAAGGCGTTCAGCACCGATCTCTTCGACCGACGACAGGGCCAGGCCGCCCCACGTGGGCCCAACGCCAAATGCCAAGGTACCGGCGCCGCCTCGGCGAGCGACACGAACGGGAGTCATGCCCAGCTCCCGTGCTCCTCTGAGTTCGTCGCCACCGCCATCACCGACGTAGAGAGCCTCGGCCGGACAGGCTGCCAGATGCTCGAGGGCTTCTCGGTAGAGCGCCGAGGACGGCTTTACCGCACCTGAAGTACAGGAGAAGACGGCGTGGTCGACGTCTTGCGCGAGCCGAACGGCCGGCCATGCCTCGGCAATCTCGGCGCTCGCATCGCTGACGAGCCCGATGCGGATCCCGTTCCCACGGAGATCGGCGAGCAGCGTCGAGACCGACCGGTCCGGCACGAGTCTGGGGGTAGCCAGGCTTCGCCACGCCGCGGCAACCCGGCTCGGTGACGCAGACGAGCCGACGTGCTTCATCAGGTGGTCGACGAGTGAGTCGACGTCCGGGAGCGACCCGTCGTGTCTGGTCGTCCACGATTCGTGGAGATATTCATCGACAGCTGCGGTGCCGCTTTCTGCTGCGGCGCTGAGTGCTCGCACGGCGGCGGCTCGATCCGAGCGCGATGGTGCGGCAACGAGCGTCCCGAACAGGTCGAAGATCACCGTCGTGGCTGACATCGAGCGGTCCATCTGCCTCAGATGCCGATCGCAGCGCGTACGCCGTCGAGGACGGGTCGGGCACGCTTCCTGGCTGCCTCGGCTCCGTTGTGCAGGATGCGGTCGAGGTCGCTGCCGGGCTCCATGAGGGTGTCGTAGCGCTCTCTCATCGGGCCGAGTTCGCGTTCGAGGATGTCGGCGAGGTCGTTCTTGAGCTGTCCCCACCCATACCCGCCGGCAGTTAGTCGCTGTCGGGTGTCTTCGGTCTCTGCCGGGGTGGCGAACTGGGCGAGGATCTGGAAGACGTGGGAGGTCTCGGGGTCCTTGGATTCCTCGACCGGCGTGCTGTCGGTGGGGATCTTGCGGACCATCTTCCGAAGCTTCGCCTCGGGCAGGAAGAGCGGGATGGTGTTGCCGTAGGACTTGCTCATCTTGCGGCCGTCGAGGCCAGGCAGCGTACGCCCGGAGTCCTCGGCCGGGACGGAGGCTTCGGGGATCTTGAGGGTGTACGCCTTGCCGTAGAGGTGGTTGAACGTGCCGGCGATGTCGGCTGCGTACTCGACGTGCTGCATCTGGTCTTTGCCGACAGGGACGATGTCGGAGCCCATGATGAGGATGTCGACGGCCATGAGGACCGGGTAGTTGTACAGCCCCATGTTGATGCCGGCGTCGAGCTCGTCGCGTCCGGCTGCGGCGTTCTGGTCGCGGGCGGCCTTGTAAGCGTGGGCTCGGTTCATCAGACCCTTGGCGGTGATGCAGGACATCACCCAGTGCATCTCGAAAATCTCGGGCACGTCGGACTGGCGGTAGATGAGGGTTTCGGTCGGGTCGAGGCCGGCGGCAAGCCAGGTGGCGGCGACCGAGCGGGTGTAGTGACGCAGGAGCTCGGGATCCCTGATGCTGGTCAGGGCGTGATAGTCCGCGATGAAGTAGATCGACTCGTGCTGCTTGGTCAGCTCGAGCGCAGGTCGGATCGCGCCGATGTAGTTCCCGAGGTGTGGCTCGCCTGTCGGCTTGATTCCGGTCAGGGAGACCTTGGCGTCTGTCTGCGACATGAGGTGGAGTCTAGGGGCGGTCAGGTTCGACTCTGTGGTCATACTCGCTCTCCGGTCCTGGTCAGGAGGTCCGCGTAGACCTCGGCGTGACGTTCGGTGATCTCGGTGCGCTCGGCCAGTCGGACCGCCCGCACATGGTCCTGGTCCTCCGTTGCGATGGCACTGCTGCGGTGGGCGGTGTCGAGGGCGAGTTCGCTGGCGTGGCGCAGGCATGTCGGGAACGCGTCGATGGTGAGCGTGTCGGGTGCAAACCAGACCACGGGCAGGTCCTTTCGTGGGCCCGCGGTGAGCTGGCTGTGCAGGCTCGCGATGTCGGGCGCGATGACCGGGAGGCCGATGTCTCGAGCGAGCTCGAGCTGCCCGGAGTGGGTGATGTGGGAGTAGGGCAGTACGAGTGCGGACGCGCCTGTGAGCCAGTCCACCAAGTCGTCGTCGCCGAGCATGGTGTTCGCGAAAGTCAGATGGAGTCGTGGATCAGCGCGTGCGGTCTCTTCGAGCAGGTTGAGCAGCGCGGCGTCACGTTCTTGGTCGGCCCGGGTGACCGATCGAAGCAGCACTCGAAGTTTGGGGCGCTCCTCCCCCAAGCGCTGCCACGCCCGCACCAAGATCTCGAGCTCGCGGTAGGGGCGGAAAGCACCGAACACGGCGAACCCCCCGTCGCCGCTGACGGGAACGGCGGGAATCGAATCGATCGCGATGGCGGCGCCATGGGGTAAGGCTTCGGCGGGCTCGGCGTGAGGTGCCAGCTCTGCGATCTGGTCGGCCGCCTGTGGCGTGAGGGTGAACACGTGGTCGGCCTCGGACGCGACGTAGGCGACCTTGATCAGGAAGTCACCGACATTGGCCTCGATGTTGGGCACGAGGTCGTGGATCGTGGCCACCAGACGTACGCCCTCAGCGACCGTGCGCTTGCGCAGCCGGATCAGGTTATCGAGGGTCACGAGCTCCAGTGAGTGGAGGTGAACGATGTCGAAGTCCCACCGTGGTTGGGCAAGGAGGTCAGCGATCCGAAGAGTCGGGCTAGCCACCTCAGGGACCGTGTGGGCGGGGCCGAGCGCCTTGGCGTAGGTCATGTGTGACGGGATCTGCAGCACGTTGGGCATCGTCATCGTCGGGCTCCCAGGTGTCGGGTGAGTTCGGAGAGGGTGGGGGCGTCGATCCCGTCGGCCTCATCCTCGGCCAGGCGTACGGCAGCCACATGGAGCGCGGCAAGGCGCGCGTGCCCGGTCTCGCCGGGCGCCAGTGCGTGATGCCTCTCGGCGCTGCGGATGAACGTGACCACGGTGCCGGGATCGAGCGGAGCTCGCAGGTCGGGCCGCCAGCTGTGGGTCAGCGAGGCTGCCGCGTAGCCGACCGCCTCGGCGACGGGCACGGAGATGAGGATCTCCCAGTCCAGGACGGCCAGGACCCCGTCGTCGGCATAGAGGAGGTTGTCGGCTCGCCAGTCGCCATGGGTCGTGGTCCAGGGGTGGGAGGCTGCGAGCTCGCTGATCCGGTGCCACGACCCGACGATGGCGTCTCTCAGGTAACTCGAACGAGCGGCGTGTGCCGCTTCTCGGCTCCGCGCGGGCAGCCCGACCGGGCGACGAGGAACCCAGGGTGCGCTTGTACGACGGAGCACCTTGAGCTGCTTCGCGAAGACCTCGGCTGCGGCATCGATCATCTCCGGGGTGAGGTCGGTGCGGTGCTCGCCGTTGACGTATTCGTGGACCGTGGTGGGCGGCTCTGCTGACCAGTCGAGCATCTCGGGCATCGGCACGCCGGCGGAGCGGAGCCGATGCTCGATCTTGGACAGTGCTCGGACGTCCTCGCCGCACAGGTGCGCGTACTCCTTCAGCACGCTGGGTCTACCGGAGCCGTCGCTGTCGAGTCGGGTTCGGTTGCGTTGGCGTGGGTGGGCGAACGGGTCGCTCGTCATGGCTGCGGCGCTCATCGTGCGCAGCGCTTCCACTGGTCCGCGTACTCGACGAACGTGTCGAGGTAGTCGGACTTCACCTGTGCCCAGGTGATCGGATCGGCGTCACGAGCATCGTAGGAAGAGCGTGCTGCACGTATCTGCGCGTCACTCCATCCACTGGCCAGGTCCATTGCCGAGAACAGCGCCGGCTGATCCGCCGGGGCATCGCTGAGGATCTTGGCTCTGAGATCGTCGTGGTTCATCCCGAGGTGGATGGCCGATGCGGGGATGCTCTTGGACATCTTCGGATACCCACCGAGTCCACCGATGACCCGGAAGTAGACCGCTCCGACCTCGGCCTCCCAGCCGAGACTGAGATCTCCCGCGGTGCGCTGTCGCTCGAGGACGATCCGCGCCAGCTGTGTGAAGTAGGCCTCTTCCATGCCGGACACCATCAAGATGTTGCGTGCACCGTTCTCGGCGGGTCCGAGGATGTCGGCGACGGTATAGAGCGAGTCAACCGTCAGGCCGACCTCCCCACCGAGCAACCCATGAGCGTCGTAGAGGTCGTTGAGGTCTTCGCAATGCTCGGCCAGGTCCGTGGGGGTCAGATAGCGGGCGATCCGGCCGGCACGGGTGAGGTTGCCCTCGTGCAGATGGGTTCGCAGTTCTCCGCGGTGCTCGTCGAACCCGATGACCCGGAGGAATGCCAGCATCTGGTCGCGCACGCGGAGCAGGTCCGCCCAGGCGACATTGCGGGAGTTCCAGGCGCCGAGCTCGGAGACGATCACCGTCATCGGGACGCCGAGTCGTTGCTGCAGCTCGACGATGCCGATCATGACCGACAACGTCCCGGCAGTGGGAGCGTTGGTCGGCCCGAACCCTGTGACGACTTCGAGATCAGTGAGGTCTGTGGGAAGGACATCCGCGGCGCTGTCCTCGTGGGAGAACCGGCGGGCAAGCGGTCCCAGACGATCATGCACCGGCCGTGAGATCGGCTGGACTGTCGAGTTGATGGGTGACGTGGCGGCGGTCATCACAGGCCCCTTTCCTGGAGCGTGATCAGCAGGTTGTGGGCGCGTCCGGAGATCCGTGCCTCGTGAACGTGGCGTCGCGCGTCGGTGAGGTTGCCGAGACGGCCGGTGGACTCCCACCAGATGAGAGCGGCGTTCGTCTCGACGAGATCGCAGCTCGGACCCGAGTTGCGAGGTGCGAGGGACGCGGTCAGCCGGGCGGCGTTGGCATCGTGGTCGGTTCCGTGCCCTACGGCACGAACCCAGTGTGGTGGCGCATCCGGGTACGTCGCCTCCTGAACGCTCACCGATCCGCCGCCTGCAAGCGCGTGGCGCGCCCGACCGTACGGCACGCTCTCGTCGATGATCCCGCCCGGCTGGGGCTCGGTCATGACCACGCTTCCGTGAGGCAGATCGGGTCGGCATGCGCTGATGACATGCGCTGACAGGCCGACGCGACGATCTGCGATGCCGTAGACGAAGGAGCCGGCACGAACGGCAAGTACGGCGATCGGCATCATGAAGCTGAACGGGTTCACCTGGGTGAAGACGTCGTCGTACTCGGCGGCGTAGCGGGGACAGAACATTGCGTACGGCACGAACGCGATGCCCACCTCGTCGACGGCGCGCCTGAGCTCTCCGACGCTCTTCACCGACTCGATCCCGAGGGTTCCGAGAACGTCAGCGGAGCCGCTGACCGCCGACACCGAGGCGGAGATCCCTTTCACCACTCGCGCTCCAGCTGAGGCGGCCAGGACCGCGGCGGCTGTGGACACGTTGAAGGTCTTCAGCGTCTCCTTGCCGCTACCGGCGACAAGCACCGTGCCTGAACCCAGATCGATCGGGTCGGCGAGATGTCCCTGCAGCACCGGATCAAAGTTGACGACCGTCTTCCAAAGGTCGACGAGGTCAGCCGCTGTGGTTGTCGTAGCGCCGGTGAGCTGGTGAGCCCACATCCGCCAGCGGCGGTCCCGGTCCGGGCCACGCGAGCGAAGGAGGTCTCCGAGCTCCTCGGCGGCCCCGGAGCTGGGGACGCCGGTGGTCGGGGGTGGAAGAGTGTCGATGCTCATCGTGGTGCTCCTCGAGATCAGCAAATGATGGGGTGGCGGCATGACGGACCCGACGGCGCCGTCGACGTCGTGGGTGGATCTCCTTGGCGGCGGCTGGCTCCACCTGCGGGCTGGTGGCGCTGTTAGTGGGTCAGCTTTCGAACGCACCCGGCGCAGATGTCCTCGGCCGGGATCGCTGCGGCTGACTGCGCAGGTTCGATGTGCCAGCGGCCGAGACGTCGTCCGCATGCGGTGAGCACATAGCTGCTCCTCCGCCGACCGACAGCCTCGTAGTGCCAGAAGCTCCCGTACACGGTCTTGTAGATCGCGGCCGTGGTCCGCGCCGACGACGATGGGTTTGCGCTAGCGTTGTTCATGTCGACGCGCGCCTCCGGATTCTGGCTTGTGATCAGGGCAGTTCGATTACTGAGATCCAGTCAACGCGAGGCTGGACGCTGTGGACATGGCACCGATGTCGCACTGTTGCCGCATCTGTGCAGCGATGCCGCACAGCACGTGCGTACAGAAGGTTCGATCCGGCTTGGGAGGGTGCATGGCACGGCGTAACGACCTCGTGCGTCAACGCAAGCTCGCGGGCTTCTCCCAGGAGCGCCTGGCGTACGCGATGGAGGTGGACCGCTCGACGATCGCGCGATGGGAAGCGGGCGAGGCCACTCCCCTGGCCACCTTCCGTCCGCACCTCGCCAAGCTTCTGAACGTCACACCGGCCGAGCTCGAGGGAATGCTCACCGAGCGTGCGGAGCCCGCCTCGGGTCCGCCTTGCGTGGTCATCAGCGGTAGCCGCGCGCCGGGGTGCGACGACCAGTTGCTGGATGCAACCGTGGCCGCGCTCGCGCGACTCGTCGCCTTCTCAGGCATCGCGGTGAACCACGGCCCGGTCGGCATCGGGATCGAGGTGGTCACCTACGTCGCTGACCAGTTCCGCCCCGCAGGATTCGTGATGAGCAGCGCCCGGTTCGGCCGGGAGAACGTTGTTCATGGAGCTGACCTGATGATCGTCGTCGGCGGAGCGTCAGGCACCGCGGCTGAGGTCAGCATCGCCCAAGCACTCGGAATCCCAGTCCTGCCCTTCGGTCCCACCGGCGGCACTGCTGCACGTACGTTGGAAGCCCTCTGCGCTGAAAACAGGACGAGCACTGGGCTCGTCGCCGATCTCGCCCAGTGCGTAACCCCTACCCAGTTCACCGCGATCACCGAGCGCGCGATGAACGAGATTGGAACCCTGCTGTGACTCGCCCCTACGTCCTGCTCTCCGTCGCGGCCTCCCTAGACGGCTACATCGACGACGCCACCTCGGAGCGGCTGCTGTTGTCCAACGACGAAGACTTCGACCGGGTCGATGAAGTCCGGGCCGGAGTCGACGCGATCCTCGTCGGGGCCAACACCATTCGGGCCGACAACCCGCGCCTGATGGTCCGTTCGGATGAACGGCGCGAGAAGCGCGAAGCCGACGGCCGCACAGCGACACCGATCAAGGTCACCATCACCACCTCCGGTGATCTCGACCCGAACGCGAAGTTCTTCGCCACCGGTGAGGTCGACAAGATCGCCTACACCACCGAGACCGCAGCACCCAGCCTCACCGATCGTCTTGCCGGTTCGGCCACGGTTGTCGGGCTCGGCGAAACCGTCACACCCGAGGCGGTCCTCGATGACCTCGCCGCCCGCGGCGTACAACGCCTGATGGTCGAAGGCGGCGGGACGATCCACACCATGTTCCTCACCGCCGGGCTCGCCGACGAGCTCCATCTGGTCTTCGCCCCGTTCTTTGTCGGCGATGCCGCTGCACCGCGGTTCGTGAACCCCGGCGACTTTCCGCAAGACCCGAGCCATCGCATGAACCTCGCCGAGGCCCGGCAGATCGGTGACTGCGTCCTGCTCCGCTACCTTCCGCGATGAACGATCGAACCGCCTCAGACCTCGACCGCCGCCTGTTGATTCGGGCAATCGAGCTGGCTGAACGCTGCCCGCCGTCGACGACTGCATTCTCCGTCGGCGCCCTCATCACATCCCCAGACGGGACCGTGCTCGGCGAAGGATGGTCGCGGAAGGACGATCCGCACCAACACGCCGAGGAAGCCGCGCTCGATTCACTCCTTGAAGGCACCGACCTCACGAGCGCGACGATCTACACGTCACTCGAGCCGTGCAGCACCCGCGCCTCGCGTCCGGTCACCTGCACCCAGCACATCCTGAGCGCAGGCATCCCACGGATCGTGTACGCCTGGCGCGAACCATCGACCTTCGTCGACTGTGTGGGCGCCGAGACCCTCGAGGCGGCCGGCCGAACCGTGATCCAACTGACGGAACTGGCTGATGCCGCCCGCGCAGTGAACACGCATCTTCTTGACGTTCCCTGACCGCCCCGCGACATGTCGCTTCGAATCGCATCTGTGGCGGGGTCGTGAAAGCCCCGGGTTAGCGCCTGTCCACACAGCCTTCTGCCGTAGGAGCGGCCCAGGCTGGGGCGCAGTGCAACCGATGCCGGTTAGATACGACTTTCGCCGAAACGTATTGCCTGCCGAATCCGGGCGTAGGTGCTTAATCGGCAGACTTAGATCCTGATCGGCCCGTGTCGGCATTCTCGGGCCCATTTACCCGGCACATACCTGTCAGGTACGCGCAAGCCCTTGCATCAACTGCACCTGAGCCGGAAGCCTTCTAGCACCCGACACATTCAGCTCAGGGAATTGTCGTCAGGATCCTGGTTCAGCGCACCAGGCATATTGACCTCGGTTCTCGCCCTGCGGAGCCGGGGGACAACCTTCTCCTTGACGAAGCGTTTGATATGCGGAGCGGCCTTGTAGATTCCGAAGGCAGCGACCACGCCGCCTCCTACTAGGACTATTGGACGGAGGCTAATGCCTTCTCGATCTATGTCATCCGTAGGCGCAAGCCCGCTCGCGTCCTCGGCTGCAGGCTCCCTCGAGGCGCGTCGGGCATCGGCGGCCTTCTGCCGGATCTCCCGCTTGCGCTCGGCGGTAACGTCCAGCTCGTTCGTGATGGACGGATCCCAACTACGGGTCGTCCAGTAACGGTTGTAAAGGCTGGACCCGCCGGTGCCACGGTGATGGTCTTGTTCGTCGGCGTACTTCGCACCCTTCTCGGTGACCGCATATGCGCCAGGCTCTCCCTCAAGGAAGCCTTCTTCCTTTAGGAGTATGTTCGTTTCCTGTGCCGTCAGGCCAAGGTCCTGGCCCAGGATGTTGGCCGATTTCCTCATGTTCACCGTTTCCTCCGCTTCGAGATCTCCACTGACGACGCTGAGCGACGGCCAGTCGAAGGCGTACGACCACCTCGCACAGCTGACGAGTTAGCCACTCTTCACGAGTGTGGACGCCGCCACCCACGCCGGCCATTGCATTTCAGGAAGCCCGTCCCTGCCCACCTATCACCGACGACGACTCAAACGGGTTTCCTCCCGCCACGTCGACCCCAGATCAGGATCGCGCGAGACCAATGAACGCACCGAGGTCCAGCACTTCCTTGGCGCTGCTCGGCATGTACGAGGTCAGGGCCGGTGAACGCAGGACGTAGGCCTTCCACTGAGCCCGCGAGATCGCGACGTTGATGCGGTTTCGGCTCAGCAGGAAGCCCATGCCTCGGGGAACGTCGCCTTGAGAGGACGCAGTCATCGACAAAATGGTCACCGGGGCTTCCTGCCCTTGGAACTTGTCGACCGTACCGACCGGAACGTCACCCAGACCTGCCGCCTTAAGGCGCTCCTTGATCATGGCAACTTGAGCGTTGTACGGCGCGACGACCAGGACATCGCCTGCCTTGAGCGGTCGTGAGCCATGTGCGGTCGTCCAGGTCTGACCGAGGTGGTGCCGTACGAGGTCGACCACTCTGGCAGCTTCTTCCGGTGAGTCGACCCGGTTGCCGGTGTGCGCCACCTCGATGATCTCAACACCTGGGTCTTCGCCTTCCAGTGATCGCTCGCTCGCGTGCGGTGCCGCGGCCAGGCGGCCTTCGTAGGAGAGGGTGGAGACCTTCGCGCAGACTGCAGGATGCATTCGCCAGCTCTCCTCCAGGAAGTAGCCGTTCTCGGGGGGCAGGGTCTTGTGACCGTTTATGATCCAGCCGAGTGCAGACTCGTCGACCGGTTCGGCGTGGGTGCCCTGGCTCACTTGCGGGAGCTGCTGTGGGTCACCGAGGAGCAGGAGCCGCTTCGCGGCGATCGAGGCGCCGATGGTCGGAGCGAGGGCAAACTGGCCGGCCTCGTCGATCACCAGCAGGTCCAGGCCTCTGCGCTCAATTAGCTTTGTGGCGGCGTAGGTCCATGCGGTCCCGCCCAGAACACATCCAGTCGCGGCGTGGGCGGTGAGGAACGCTGCGCGGGCGGTGGACGTGTCGGGGATCGTGGTCCAGGTTGGATCTGGTCGGTCGTTCTTGCTCTTTCCGACCAGATCCGGCGCGAGGCCGGCCGACACGATCCCGGCGAGCAGGTTCTCCACCACGGCATGCGACTGGGCTACAACGCCGATACGCCAGTGGTGCTGCTCGACCAGTTCTTTGATCACCCGAGACGCAGTCCAGGTCTTCCCCGTCCCCGGGGGACCCTGCACGGCCAGATAAGAGTCGTCCATCGCCCGCAGCGTCGACACGATGCCAACGACGGTGCTCTCGTCCTCCGGCTGGCATGCCCCATCTTGAAGGCGCGGCGCACGCAGCGACAAGACGTCCATGATCGCTGACCTCGGCAAGGCCGGAGCATCAGCTGCTTCGACAGCGACTTCCCTGATCGCCTCCTCGATCGGCTTAGTGTTTGGTGGGATCCCTGGTGCGAGCGCCGTCGGCAGTTCGGTGAATGTCGCCCCCGGCTTGCAACCCTCGGTCAGCATCAGCTCTCGCGGCTTGTCCGGGCTCCACAAGACCGTGCCCTCGCGGGCAACAGGGCGGTTCAGGCGACAGCGCGTGCTCTCTGTTCAAATTGAAGCACCCCCTTCTCCCTGCGCACGAGGGCGCAGGGAGAAGGGGGTGAAGATGTGCCCGGCCGTAACCGGGAGCATCATGCTGTGATTACGCCCGTGGTGATTCGGGCGTCGCGAACGATCCACGCTTTGTCACAGACCACGGCATTCCCGCTTATCAGCGCGCACCCAAGGACGTTTGCGTCATCCTGGATGACGGCGTTGCCCTCGACACTGGCGTAGGCAGAGACGACAGCCCTGCCCCGAACGACGGCGTTGCCACCGACATGGGGGTGATCGTACACGTTGGCCTCGCCTCGAATCACGGCATTGCCTTCGACGATCGTCCCGGGGTCACTGACCACCGCGCGATCACTGATGACAGCGCTGCCACGAACCGCCGCATCGGCGACGATCGCCTCGCCGCCGATGATGGCGCAGCCGCCGATTCGCGCGGGGCCGGAAATCTCGGCCTGTTCTCGAACGATGGCGTCGTCAGCGATGATCGCGTCGCCCCTGACGGTCACCGCGTCACGAACCGTGGCACGGTCTCGAACCTGGACACCTTCTGCGAGGTGCACCGTTGGTTCTACGGTGGCCGTGAGGGCCACCCAACCCCCGACGCTGCCGTCGGGGTTCGTATGGCGACGGCACTCTTGCCCGTCGACGATGGTGATCTCCGTAAAGGGATCATTGTTGCTGTCCATGGCAGCCTCCTTTCCCGCGTCGCGGGAAGAGTTGGGGAAGCTGCACAGGACTGCGCAGCCAAACGGGACAGCGATCTCATTCCATTCCGGGAAGATCACGATGCCGCTTGGCTGGCAATCCGAGACAATCGACTTGGCGATATCGAACGCAAGGTGCGATAGAATTGCTCGACTCTTAAGAGGAGAATCTCGCACCTGCTATATTAACATGGTTTAGTTGTAATGTCAACTAAACCATGGGATTGAAGCTCCCCATAAGGCCACCTCACACAGACAAAAGTGTGGTGATACCTGTCGACTTGCTGCCATTAGCAGTAAAGACTTTGATAAGCTTATCGGTCGTCAGCCAATGGATACCAGTCTCGTAACGAAAGATTCGCCGATCTCTCGCCATGAGCCGAAACTTAACGAACGCGTTAGCACCGGCAGTATAGGAGCCGAGGCTCACACCGCGATTAGGCGAAAGGTCATGGCCAGAAGCGCGCCAGCCGCCGGTCTTCGAGTTCGCAATCTCAAGCGAGCCTTCGACGTAGCGCAACTCTAGGGGCAGGTCGCCGAGAACGATCTGGACGCCATCTTGCTGCACGGTACCAGTATTCCGGTACTCAATCTTCACCTCGAAGACGTCCCCGGGACCAACATGCACGCGTGGCAGGAATTCATTCCCGTCGACGCGCCGCGCTACGGCGTCAATCTCGAAGTCGGGCATGTCGATCACAAAGTCGAACATCACCGCCGCGTAGTCGGCCGGCCTCAGGATGAACGCCTCGCCCAGACCTCCGAGTTGGACGCCATCCCCAAAGAGGTCGCGCTTGCTGGCCTCGACCGGATTCTTGCGTCCTCGTCGTTCTGTAGTAGCACTGGCATTCCCCGCCAATCGGATGGCTGCCGACAGCGTTGGGTGCGGCAACACCACGATTAGAGAGTCCCACAGCGCCTGTGGAGTGACACCGGGAACCTCCACAAAGGCAGTGAAGCGCCCAGACCCGACCATTCGTCCCGGGCCTTGCACACGGACACGAATGTCTTGAATCGGCACGTTCTCTGCTCGTCCGGGGTGGCTATCGTAGGAAACGATCACGACCCCGCGGTAGATCTTGCGCGGCTCTACGACAAGGTACGAACGGGGCTCCTGTAGGAGGATCGGGCCGCTGGCTTCACTGGCGCGAAAGAACGTCCGCGTGTCCTTCAGGACAGGGTGGTCTGTCCGAGAGTTGAACACCGGGTATGGCGCCAGCGCTGCGCTGTTCCAAGTATCTCTTGTCGGTCCCCATCCACCACTCAAGCCGCGTACGGACTGAATCAGTCCAGTCTCAGCCCCTGCGTTGTAGAAATCCTTCCAGTCCGACTGTAGGCTTCCCGCTCCGTCAATTCGCTTAGCCAACGCCGTCGCCAACGTATGAACAACCTCGAGCCGCCGGGACGGATGTTCCCGTGTCGGCGTACGCAACAGCGCGCGGCTCCCCCCAAACGCGGCCGCTGCTGCGTACGACATCCGCAGTGTGCTGCTCGCCCGTAGTGCATCCTCGGCTTGCTCGTTCTCACTCCGCGGCCTGACCTCGCTGCCGCGGATCCGGTCAAACGACTTTCCCGTCTCCTCTCGAATGGTTGCTTCGTCGGTGTAGTCACCAAGTGCGAGCAGATGCCGGGCGGCGAGGAGGTGGGCTCTTGACGTCTCATCGGTCCGGTGAGGAGTCTCCGTCACGAGCTGCCGAACCAGCCACCAGGCGAATGTCTCGGCCAGACGAGATCCAATACCGAGGTGCTGGGCCATGGCCTTGGAGACTGATTCGTTGATCGCATCGAGTCCGGCGGTGCTCACGCTGACCTGGCCGCTGGTAGGGAAGAGCAGCTTCTCGACGTCACTCACGAGGAGCTCCGGATCGCCCATGCCTACCTCAACGCTCTTCAACGGTCTACAAGATTCTCTGATTCTGCCGGTTGTGCCTGCCCGCCGCTGGTAGTTCGACGTGCTCCAACCCCTACCTGGGGTAGGGCGTTCAGTCGTCCACCCCACCCCAACGCACGCTCACACAGAGATTCTCGCCGCAACGGGCTTGTGTGTGCCGTGTGTGGCGCTTCGCTTTTGGTCACCGCCCAAGTACTGGCCGGCGATCACGGGTCCCTCCAGCGGGCCGAACAATGCAAACCAAGGAGAAGCACATGAGCGATTCCAGTAACGTGCCCCCGCTCGGGTCGGAGTTCCCCCGATGAAGCCCGCGTTCCAGGTCGGCCTGGCCGGCGGCATCGCCATCAGCGCGACCCTGCAGATGGACTGGGCGAGCGGTGTCGCCGCAGGGTCGGTCTTGGTAGGGATGGCCGCCTGGCAGAAGTTCCAGGAGCTCTGGGCAAAAAAGGACTGCCCGAATCCTGACGCTCACATCCACGCCGAGCATGTCCAGGCCCGCCGGACCATGACCGACGCGGCTGGCCCGCCCTGGCGGAACCTCGCTGGGTAGCAGCCCCGGTCGGGTGCGCACTTCGACGGTCCAAACAGGCCACATTGAATCTGGACCAAACCACGCTTCTACAAGACATGAAGATGGCCCGGAGTCCCCAGACGTGATGTCTGGGGACTCCGGGCCTGTTGGGGTCACACGGTCGGAACGACCTCGTGACTCGGGATGTACTGCCAGAGGAATATCTCGTCGTCTTCCTCGAAGCAATGGGCGTGCAGCGGTGACACGGAGATCCGTACTCGCCGACGAGGCGTGTAAGGGTCCACGCGATCAGACATCACCCAGCCCTCAAAGAGCCAGGCGGGACTACCCTCGTTGTCTTCCCCGTCGTGCGGATACCACACGGCACGAGCATGGTCGAGGACGATGGGTATCTTTACGCGCTCGCGATACCCGACGTCATCTTGACGTTCGTCGTCAAGAAAGACGGGCACCGGCACATGCCGGAGAGTCTTGAAAAGCGAAGCCTGCGCCTCAGCAAAGCTGAAGCACCCGTACGACTCTGTGACCGGCAGCTTGGGGTCTAGTCCCGCATTGACCAGCCACAGCTCGAGTTTCTCATCCGATCCTGCGAGACGACCAGTTAGGCTGCTCTGGCGATCGTCTTGAATACCCATATATTCCTCCTTGTAACGTTGGGATGGAGCGCTCCAGCCGCGAGCAATTGCTCGAATTCAGAGCGCTCCATCTCACAAGGAAGGAATGCGACTATTTTAACATAATTGGTGCATAATATCAACGAATGGGTGACTGCCGGCCTGCTTTAATCCCAGCCTGCGTCTCGCTCAGATCGTCGAAGGCGTTGCACTACGGACCTTGAGGAGATGTTCGGCGAGAGGCATCAGTCGCTGAATGCACCTGCCGCAACTGCCTCGGCGATCGCGTCCAGTACCGAAGGGACCTGTTCCACGAGCGCGTTGTTGGCTGCGATGCCGAAACCTCCGAAGTAGGTCAGGAAGTCGAAGAGCATGCGGATGTCAAAGTCTGGACGCGCTAGGATCTGCCCCTTTGCGATCACCATCTGATCGCCATCCGGAAGCTTCTCGGCATACCTGTCTATCTGCACGCTGAGGATAAGGAGCGTTCGCTCCCAAGCGAGGAGCGAGTTCCCGCCGCCACCTCGCTCGAGGATCGTCGAGACGGCCTCGAACAAGTCATCCGGTGGTGTCGTCGCGCGGCTCGGGAACTGTTGCACGATCGGGTCCGTCGACCAGTTTGGAAAGAGATCCGACGGGACGGGTGTCTTTCCCTTGCGCGAGAAGAGTCCCATGCTCCTTGGTCCTCCATCAATTCATTGAACCAACAGACGCAGCGAGATAGCGCCACGCGCGGCCTGTCCGTCTCACCAGCTGTTGCCGCAGTTCGGGCACGTCGGCGGCTTGGTACCGTTGCCGGATCCGACATGCCCGCAGATGCACTCCTGCTCCCACGAGCGCAGCAAAGGGAGGGTGAGTCGCATGAGTCTCTCCAGTTCAGTCAACGGCAACCCGGTTGGATGCCTACGACTAGCATCCGGGATGGCGCCGTAAAGAGCGCACAGGCGCACAAGTGTCCCCAATGGTGGTGACGGAAAACCTCGACGCTGCTTGGAACAGCCGCCGGAATCCCATACCCGTGAGCCTGATAGGTACCGCCTAGCAGAACTTGGCCAAGGCGCCGCGGATTGAATGGAAGGGGTCCCCATCAACAGGCGCGAAGGTAGCCATGCTGTACTCGTGCGTACGCTGTCCATGCCTGTCACTGTGGCTATAGGTCCATTCACGGACACCCGAAAGCCGCTCTGCATCGAACTCGTCTAGGGCTCGTACGGAAGGCGGGGAGCCACTCTGGGTCTCGACGACATGCAACCCACCGTCGCCATCAATCCAGATCGCCCCAAGCTTCTCCTCGACCAGCGGTGGCGTGTCTCCACCCCAAGCGACGTGCTCATACACGCAGCCGAGATGCAACAGCGGCCAACCGCGGAGGAGCACAACTGGAGGAATGCTCACCTCGCGATGCCTGGTCCGAAGGCCAAGAAAGCCGACGCGGTCCTCGATGATCTTGACGCCGCCCGGCACAGAGACCAATTCCTGTGGTTCCGAACGCTGTCGCCGCACCAGGGCGACTTGTTTCGCGAAGCGGATTAGTTCTGGCCAGGTAGCGATCATTGCCGACTTCCTTCTCCTAGACCCTCGTGGAGGGATTTATCCTCAAACCTCGAACCTCAAGCCTTCAGTCGATCGAGGCACTCGGGATGCCGCCCTCCAAGATGCCTTTGAGTCGTAGGTTAATCCCGACACCCTTCGCATGTCGCCGGAGGGGACCAGGATCACGGGTTCCCCAGACATTCAGTTTCCCATGCCCAGGCTGGTGCGAGTGGTATGGAAATGAATGGTCCAGATCGAGAACATCCCTCTCAGTAGCCGGCGCCGAACGAGAGGTCGGAGTAAAAATCCTAAAGAAACCCGTTTCGCCGCCTCCCATCACCGTCTCGTCGTGGTAATACGCGACAACGATCTCGCCGGAGGGCAGTAGCGCGGTGAGTTGCCACTCCCAGTTCGTCTCTTCATGCCAGGTGGATCCTCGGCCTCGCCTGCCTGTCTCGGTCGACCTATGCCAGTCCCATCGATGGAGAGGCCAATGCGCACCGATCACCGTTGTGACCTTGACGTCAGAGACTGGAACTTGGGTAGGCCGTTTGAACAGCCCGAGGAAGCCGCCGCGAACGATCACAGTCTCTGACCGGGTCTGCTGTTCGCTGTAGGTGATCGGTTCTTTCAACGGGAGCCTGGTCTCCCGTGCAACCCGCTGCGCGTAACGCTGCAGACGACCCCAGTCGAGGTTCGACCGCTCGTAGGCAGCCTGATCAGCGGGCATAACTCTGCCTCAGCGGCAAGGCTCGACGGCGTGACCGAGCGCTCGCCGCGATGGCAAGCGGGTGACGAAGACCATGGACCCTTAGCAAGAGTGTTGATCCGGAGTGCAAGATCCTTCCCTCCCGGTGTCAGCCCGATTCAGTAATCGTCATTTACCCTCCTGTCCCGTTCGTCTGTTGAACGGACCAGGCGGTCAGATACCCCCAACAGTGGGGACGCACCGTTGGCCACGCGCCCAGCAGCGAGGCGGCCTAGGGGCGCAGCAGCCGGGCCGCGTGTGGAACTTGTGTCCGAGTTGGGATGCGGCCTGCCTAAGCGGCAGGGATCGAGCGAGACGACGAAATTCTCTTATTGAGATCCGAATTGCCACGCGAGACTTCCCCACCCGCCAATAGTCTGGACCGCCGGTCGCGTTCTGGCATGCGTGGCGGTGCTAACGCAGACACTCGTCGACCAGTCATGCCGTACGTTGTTAATTTCACAACAACACTGCGCAACGTACAGGCACCCCTGTTCAAGAGACTCTTGAAACGCCATATGTGGTGCCTCAATCGACCGAAACCACACTAAAAGTATTGACAAATTGTCAAATGTAGTTCACAATCCGCCTTGTTATCAGCATTTGCCGTCTAACAGACGAGTCTTGCTGAACGGAGGGAGCACATTCCTCATCGGCGCTCTGCGGCCTTTTTGATCACCCACCACGTGGTCAGCCGCAATTCACCGAGGAGGTAGGTCGCAATGAGCGACAACACCGCGCCACCCGTCTCGGGTGGAAGCCAGATGAGAACTCTGGCTGTGAGGATCTCGGAGGACCTGCGGGCCCAGCTGGACGTCATCGCTCAGCTCACGGGTCGCAGTGCCACCGAGGAGATCCGCCTGGCCATCGAGGACCGGATCGCGAAGATGAAGAGCGATCCCGACGTCCTGAAGAAGGCCGAGACGGTCAAGGCTGAGATCGAGCGCAACGCTCAGACTCAGCGCAACGCCATCGCCGCGATCTTCAGCGGGGATGGCAACACCGGAGGCAAGACCTCCTCTACCCGTTCATCCGGCTCAAGCGCCGCCAAGCGCACGCCGTAGAGGAACGGTCGTGGAGTTCCGGTGCCAGCGTGATCAGCGCTGAGCGCCGGGACTCCCGCTCACCCCGGAGTCCGACCCTTCGTGCTCGTCACTCCCTAGCCAAGCATCAGTCACGGGCTGGGGAGCAGCGTTCATGAACCGGTGATCTGACTCCAGCATGGGTCATGATCCGACGCTTCGGACCATGACGTCGTCCGACCAACGACTGGAGGGTTCGAGCCCGGCCGCGACGACCTTCATCACCACCACTCTCGTGGACCCGCATACCGCACCGCAGGAACGATCGGTTGCCGCGGTGTCTCGGTGGAAGCCCACCCCATGGCCGCCCGCCTCTATATATAGAACTCGGGGATGAGGCTTCCACCGACGAGGTATCACTCCTCGCCGGCACAGCTCTCCAGTTTGGGTATCACTGGAGAGCACCGCCTACGAAGTAGAGATCCTTGGTCTCATCGGCTGACCACCCACCCTCGTGATTGGGAGTACGCCAGGCCGTCGATCTTCATTCGAGTGGCAAACCCACGAGGCGGATCCAGTTCGCGGAGCCCACCCAGGCTCTGGATCCGCCCCTCTCTCCTGTCTCGCAGGCAGACATCTCCGGCCAACCCGGGTCCGGAGATACGCGCCTACGAAAGAGGTGATTACGATGCCGGATGGCATCCTCTTCCCGCTCGATGAGCGAGAGCCCGTGGTCCTCGTGCGCTTCGATGAGTTGCAGGACTACCAGCGTGCAGTTGGCGGTGAGGTCGAGGCGATCCCGGTCGACATCGACGGCTCATCGTTCTTCGTGGACGCCGAGGCTAAGTTCATCGGCATGCCCATGAATGTTCGGGCAACGCTCTTCTGGTGGCTCAATCTGCCATCGGCCAGAGGGGCCGACTACATCAACGGGCCCGCCGTCTTGGTGGGCCCAGCAGACCGGAACGGCGAGACCCTTGACGTTCCCGAGGAGACCCGAAAGCTGCTCCTCGCAGCCGGAACCAGCTTCGCCGTCGAGGTGAAGGTGACTGGCTCCTCCAAGTGGTACCGCGAGGACATCGACTTCGCTGACTTCTTCGGAGCCACCATCTGGGGGCTCCAACTAAAGATGCATCGTCGAGAGATCGACGACCTCAGAGTCGTCCCCGTCGACCCGTGACGCCAACCGCTGTCGGGCACTTCGCCTGACGACACATCCCGGCGGGCGGGAGTCTGAGTGCAGCTCGAACGAGCACGCTCAGGCTCCCGCCCAATTTCATTTGCGCTTATCGAAAGTAGGACCGCAATCGAACGACATCAAGACAATCATCCGGAAAGCCCCCGTGAGATGACACTTCTCGAAGTGATGCGCAGCGTGGAGTCCACCCCGGCGGGAGAGTTTGACTGGGCGATCCACTGCACGCGTCAGCAGGCCGTCGTACTGTCGCTTCAGCTCCCCCGCAAAGAGCCGCCAACACTTGAGCGACTATCAGAGGTGTTAGACATTGATATCCATGTCGCGTCGGATCTCCCCACACCCAGTTTGTCGCTGACCAACGTCGATCGACCGCCCGCGGTCATCATCGACGGCAAGCAGCCGTCGAAGGATCACCTACGCCTTGCGTTGCGGGAGGTCAAGAAGGTCATCGACCAGCCGTCACGTGAACGAATGGGCGTCGACGCCTTCCCTGACGAGATTTATGAGCAACTCGCCGATGCCTTCGCAGCGATGGTCGCAGAAAGGTCAGGCTGGGCCGATCTCGAGGGCAACTGACTCTTTTACGTGGTAGGTCTGGATATATACGTTTGCAAGGTCCGACCGCACATAGGAAGCGTATCGAAGATCGGTCTTTCGTCGAAACACAAACTGAACTTCCTTGGGTAGTTCCTCACTTGTGAATTCGAACCTGGCCGAGGCTAACTTGAAGTTCAAGTCCCCAAGCGGCGTCTCGGTGACTTTATCCTCGTCATTACCCGGGTCCCACGGAAACCGCCACGCGCAGTACTGGTTGTCGATAATTGCGATAGGACGTTGCGGGGGAGGCAGACCCGCCGGGTAGTAGTAGTGGATTGAAACTTCGAGTGCTGCTTCCTGAAGCTCTGCTGTTAACACAGCAAGGGGCGGCCGCCAGATATCGTCGTGACGCAAAGACAGTTTGTGGGCGATCTTCTTGAGACCGATATCACCCCACCGCCGGATGGTTGCCTGGTCGGCGAAGTCTTCCGTCGCAACGGCCTTCAGGCGAGCATCCATGCTTCCGACGTGGTAGGGCGTAAACGCCAACATGGCGCATGCCGCTTTTACGTGCTTGTCATGTGGTGAATGCATCCAGATGACGTCCTGCAGTCGGTCGGCCGCTCGGAGCAGATCGCCGTACGCAATGAGCTCGATGAGCCTGGGAACCTTGAGCAATTTCTCGGGCTTATACGGACCTTCCAGACGACGCAGTTGCTTCAGTCCCTTCAGGATCTCCACAGCACGCTCGTGCTCGTTGTCAACCCCGATCGTCATGTGCGCAACTTACCTGCAACTTTGCAAGAAATCTGTCGATGACAGTGATCTCCCGACGTGTCAGCGTATCGACACAAGGAGCTCACGAGGCGGCTCTACCGCCATGACGAGCAACAAGACGTGGGTGGCCCCGCGCCAACGTGGCCACCCACCGCATCAACACCCATCCCAGACCTAGCCATAGATCACGAAACGGAGCCGACGTATGCAACATACAACCTCGACGCTTCCTGCCCTCATGCTCACCGGATTCTCTCTGCTCGGCCTGGCGGCCTGCAGCTCGCCGAGCGGGATCGGAGATGCCAAGGAGCTCATCGAGTCCTGCGGCGATAACCCGATCAACGCCTACATCGCCTTCGACGCCAGCGGCTCCGGTCGCGACAACGGGCTCGACGCTCCTCGTGTCGGGGCGATGAAGGACAGCCTCGCGTCCGTCGCCGCTTGCGGTGGCACCGCGAAGGTCGTCGCCTTCACCGGATCCAGCGCCTCCACGGTCACGCTCTTCGAGGGGCGGATCGAGCTGCGCGGAGCCACGAACCAGGCTAAGGCGCGCCGGCTCGGCAAGGCGGTCGACGCGGTCGGTGAGCAGGTGACCGGCTCCTACACAGATGCCGTCGCGACGCTCGACCAGGACGGCTCGGACATTGTGGCGCAGCTTCGGCTTGCTGCCGAGTGGGCCAGCCAGACTGACGAGGGCCAGCTCCATGTCCTGCTCCTGACCGACGGCTTGCAGAACACCGGCGTGACGCTCGCCCAGATCGTCCACTCCCCCGAGGATGCCGCCAGTAGCTTCGCCGTCCCGGATCTCAGCGGCAGCGAGGTGACGTTCTCGGGGATCGGGCAGGTGGCACAGGATGCACCGGCAACCGAGGTGGTCGATGCGGTCAAGACCTTCTATAACACGTTGTGTACGCGTACCGGGGCCGACCGCTGTGAGGTCGTCACCGAAGCGGCAGGAGCAGCATCGTGAGGTCGATCTTCCGCGTGCTGTCCGGCGAGGGACCGAACGACCGGACCGAGGACATCGAGGCGCTGGCCGAGGCCGTTCGCCTCCAGCCCGTCGATGCCGCGAGCCTCCCGGTTCGCCCCGACGCCGTGGCCGAAACCTATGCCGAGCTGGAGTACGACGACCTGGCATCGGAGCAGGATCCGCTCTGGGAGGCAGAGGGCCTGGTGGCTCGACGCGAGTCGCAAAAGGCTGAGGCTGCCACCGAGATGCCCGCTGAGGAGGCTTGCCGCCACATTGATGGTCACCGGGCCGTTCTGGCGGAGGCACGAGACGCCTTCGTGCGCACGCGCCAGGCGTTGCGGCCGTTCCGTCGTCGCGAGCCCGGTGCCAAGAAGTGGTACCTGACGCGCTGGGGTTTCCTGCTCGGCGGGGACGTCGCTGGTCAGGCTGGTGCCGCGCTGTCCTATGGTGAGCATCCGGTTACCGCGATCCCCCAGGCGCTGGCCACGGGCATGGCGGCGCTGACTGCGGGCATGGTCGGTGGCGAGCTGCGTGACCTGCGTGGAGCAGCTCGTCGTCATCGTGAGTCCGGTGAGCTGCCCGAAACGTTGGTGCCCTACGAGCATCTGTTTCGGGCACCTGACCTCGGCCTGGGATTCGCCAAGGTCATCATCGGGACGGGCGTTATCGCCAGCCTCACCATCGCCGGTGGCATCTACTGGCTGCGGGCGATCATCGAGGGCTCCGCAGCAGGGTTCGTCTACGGGTTGCTGGCCATCGGCATCGCGCTCGCGTCGGGAATCAACGCCTACTTCTACACCGACGAGATCGCCGACCAGATCGACGCCGCCGAGGCCGACTACGCACGCGAGCTCGAACGCGCCAACCACCTCGCATCGCATCCACAGCTCGTTCGCCACCTCACCGCAAGCACTGAAGCAACCTCGGTCCGCGACGAGCATGCCGCCCGCGGCCGCGCGGCCGGCAGGCACATCACGGCACTGAAGTGGCGGATCCTGCGGAACAACCCTGGACTGGTCGGGCACGGCTTCGGCCTCAAGGAGACTCCGATCGGCCGTCGCACCCGCGCTGGCGGTGAGCGATGATGCTTACCTCGAGACTGCTCGCTCCCTCGCTGATCGGTGAAGCCGCCAATACAGCCATTGGGGGGGGTCGATCGACTAGGGCCGGTTGGCCGTTGTCCGAAGATCCCGACGTTGTTCGTCGCTGTCGTTGACGACTCCGGCTCCGTGACCGCGCCCGGTGGATCCGATCCGATCTCCAACCGTTACGCCGAGATCAGGGCTGCACTTGTAGCCGTCGGTCAGCGGTGTCGCTGTAAGCGCGAGCTGGCCACGGTGGCGCACTTCGACACCCCGGCTGGCGACATCTCAGCCCAGCGACTCACCCGACTGGGGATTCGCGCTCTCGACCCGACCTTGCGTCTGCCCCTGGGAGGCGCTGGCACCAGCAATCTGCGGCCAGCCGTGCACCGAGTAGGGGAAGTCCTCCGGCAGTACCCCGAGCACGACGCCGTGGTGGCGGTGCTGAGCGACTTCCAGATCACCGACAGCAACCCCGACGGCGTGCTCGACGAGCTAGCGCACCTGCCGGCGACGGTCTACGCCTGCGTGCTCGGTGCGCCGTCCGACGTATCTGTACCCGGAGCTGACGTCAGCATCGCGATCCCGCACGGCCAACCGCCTGGAGCGCTTGCGAAGGCGATCTTGCACGGCCTGACTCGCCATCGACTTGCCCCGTCGCCGGCCTAACCAGAGGCGGGGGTCTCCCCCGCCCGGCCCTCCGGCCTCTCGCAGCGGCCGGAGCACGACCTCTCAAGAGGATTCGACCCATCACTAAATGCCAGCTCGCTGGCAGAAACGGAGACCTTCATGACCGACAACACGACGGCGGTGGCCTCATCGTCGCAGCGGACGTTCAAGACCGTGCTGGCCGACCCGCCCTGGGACATCCAGCAGAAGGGTGCCCGTGGTGCCCAGATGCACTACGACCTGATGACCCTCGACCGGATCAAGAAGATGCCGATCGCCGACCTCATGGACGACGACGCGCACGCCTGGATCTGGTGCACCAACGCCACGCTTGTCGCTGCGCACGAGGTCGCCGAAGCGTGGGGCTTCACTCCCCGCTCGGTACTGACCTGGGTGAAGTGGCCCAAGCTCGGCCTCGGCAACTACCTGCGCAACGCTACCGAGCACGTCGTGTTCGCCACGCGCGGCAAGGCCCCTGTGCTCTACCGCTCGCAGCCGTCGTGGTTCAGCGCACCGATCACCGACCACAGCCACAAGCCTGAGGAGCAGTTCGCCCTCATCGAGCGCGTCAGCCCCGGGCCGTACCTCGAGCTCTTCGCTAGGCGCCGGCCGCTGAGCACCTCCGACTGGAGCGTGTGGGGCGACCAGATCCCCAGTGACATCGAGATTCCAGGCTTCCCGGTGCCGATCTACACCGACAAGGCCCGCCCGGGTGAGCCCGACGAGGAGCAGGCGTCGTGACCACCAAGAAGGACGAGGAGAAGAAGCCCGTGCGTAACCCCGTCCAGTGGCTCGTCAACACCGCCCTGATGGTGCTCGGCATCGCCATCGCGCTGCAGCTGGCCATCGACATACTCGTCGACCTGCTGCCGTGGATTGTCGGCCTCGGCCTCGTGGTCGGTGTCGCCTATCTCGTCTGGCGCATCCGAGACGCCCAGCGCCGCCGCTGGTGACCCGCACCACTACCGCCAACACAAGCTCGCGCTCACGAGCGCCCTAACGACCCCGAAGGAGGTGACCTGACATGACCCGCCGCACTCGCAAGAACCGTCGCCAAGGCGACTTCCGCATCGTCGCACGTGGCATCCGCCGCGTGAATCCAGACATCTCGCGCATCGTCAGCACCGCGGTGGACCACTACCTGGAGGGCAAGAACCTGCCGGACGCGAATCGCGACCAGGAGGATCGCCAGGTCGAGGAGGACCGACATGACTCGGCCTGAGATCGTCTGGACCAGACTGCACCTCCCGCGGCCGCTCGACGAGTCACGCGTCCATGCCCTGCTCGTCGATCTAGCAAGCCAGCGACTGCGCTCACCGATCGTCTTCGAGCTGCGCGGTACCGCCGACGGCGTCGCGCACCTGCTGGGCTGCGACGTCACCGCCGTGCACACAGTGAAGCGACTACTGCGGGACGAGCTGCCGGGGGTCTTGTTCTCCAGCGCACCGACCCGAACACCTATGGAGGCCAGCGGCCGGTTGCAGCTTCGCCCGATGGGACTACCGCTGCGCACCGATGACCCTCTGGCAGTCACCCGGGGGTTGCTCTCAGCGGCCAGCGTCCACCTGACGAAGGACGAGGCGGTCGCCATGCAGATCGTGCTGGGGCACCCACACGCCCCCGCCCTGCTACCGGCCGACGTACTGCCACCGTCGACAGGCTGGTGGCAGATGCTCACCGGATCGGCGCGACCGGCGAACGCCGAGGAACGCAAAGCCCTGCGCGTACGCACGGAGGAGCCGAGCTTCGCCGCCACCGTGCGCCTCGGAACCACCTCGCCAGATCCAGACCGTCCGCAGCGGCTCGTGAAACACCTACTCGGTGCCGTTCTGACCGCTCGGACACCTGGTGTGTGGGTGGATCTGGTGCGAGAAGACCACCGCTTGCTCGACAGCGCCCAGCTCCCGCGCCGCCCACGGCTTGAGCTGAGCTGCGCCGAGTTGGTCGGCCTGATCGGCTGGCCGCTCGGCGAAGAGGCACTGCCCGGCATCCCGAGCCCGCACCCGAAGCCACTGCGTCCTTCGGCTGCGGTGCACGACACGGAGCGAGTGTTCGCCCGATCGGCGGTGCTCGGAGAAGACCGTCTGGTCGGCATCTCGTCCCATGATGCGCTGTTCCACGGTGTGGCCTACGGGCCGTCCGGGTCCGGCAAGAGCACGGCCATGCTCCACCTCGTCGAGGAGGACATGAAGGCCGGTCGTCCGGTGATCGTGCTCGACCCGAAGCGCCAGCTTGTCGACGATCTACTCGCCAGGGTTCCTAGGGAGCGACGTGACCAGGTCGTCGTGCTCGATGTCGGCGATGAACAACCGGTGGGCTTCAACCCGCTGGACGTGGCCGGGCGTGATCCGGACGTGGTGGTCGACGGCATCATGGCGGTCTTCGGCGACCTGTTCGCCGGCGGCTGGGGACCTCGCACGCTCGACATCTTCTCGGGTGCCCTGCGCTCACTCGCCCGAGCCAGCGTGATCACCGGCGTCCCAGCAACCCTGGCGGACGTTCCCCGCATCCTCACCGACCTGCCCTTCCGCAGCACTGTCATGGGCAACCTGCAGCACGACGAAGGGCTGGCCAGTTTCTGGGGCTGGTACGACAGCCAGTCACCAGCAGCACAAGCGGCAGCGATCGCCGCACCGCTCTCACGCCTACGTCAGCTGCTGCTCCGGCCGGCCCTACTTCACACCCTCGACCAGCGCCAGACCCGCCTGTCGCTGCGCAACATCTGGCGCGAGAACCTAATCGTGCTCGTGCCCCTCAACGAGGGACTCATCGGAGCCGGAACCGCCAGCATGCTCGGCTCCCTCTTCGTCGCCGACCTGTGGCTAGCCATCCAGGAACGAGCAGCCGAGAACACCCCGGAGAAGCGCCCCGGCGTCGTCTATGTCGACGAAGCACCCCGCTTCCTACACCTGCCCTCGAGCCTCGCGGATGCGCTGGCAGTCAGCCGTTCACTCGGCGTCGGCTGGTTCCTGGCCGCACAGTTCGTCGGACAGTTCCCACCCGAGATGCGCTCAGCGGTCGACATGAACGCCCGCAGCAAGATCGTCTTCCGCACCGAGTACGAGGACGCCAACCACTTCACACGTGGCGTGCGTGACCTCACCAGCGAGGACTTCATGTCGCTGGGCAAGTACGAGGCCTACGCCAACCTCGTCGCCGACGGCCACCCACAAGGATGGGCACTGGTTCGCACTCTACCGCCAAGCAAGACCATCGCAGACCCCGAGCGTGTGCGGGCGCACAGCCGCGCACGGTGGGCCGCTCCGGCGCCAAAGCCGGTGGCAGCGCCGCCTGGCCCCGCCCAGGCCGCCACCGGCCCGGAAACCGCCCCTGGCGGGCCAACACCCCCCGCCGCCCAGGAGCTGGCAGTGCCCCAACTGCCTGGCCAGCCGCCGCCAGTCGGCCGGAAGCGGAGGCAGCGATGAGGCTGGTACGAGGACAAGCTGCGACTGGAGGAGCAGAAGCCGAAGCGGATCGGCTGAGAGAAGCTGGCAGGCGAAGCGGAGCGGAGGAAGACCCGCTGAAAGCGGGTCAGTCCCATCTGGAACACGAGCGGCATCGCAGGTCGTGGGCCGGATTGGGACGGAAGGTCCTTGCTGGTCGCGATCGCCGGAACGATCACCGGAACGAGCAACACCACCACGTGCCAACCAACACCAGTCGCATCGCCGGGTCGCAGCCGAGGCTGTCATGACGCGGGTCGATGTGCGCTGGCTGGAGGGCAGGCTCGGCCCACGCGACCTCCGAGTGCTGCGGATGCTGCGAGCCCACCGGCTGGCGACGACACAGCAGGTCCGCCGCTGGCACTTCGTCGAGGGCTTCACCAGTGAAGGGGCATCGCTACGCAGCTGCCAGCGCGCACTGGCGCGGCTGGAGCGGCACCGCCTCCTGAGGCGACTGAGTCAGCGACTCGGCGGCTCCAAGCGAGGAGCCGAGAGCGTGATCTGGCAACTCGACGTGACGGGCGACCGGCTGCTGTCGGTCATCGACGGTGACCACCGTCGCCGCTACGTGGAGCCGGGGCGAGCGTTCATCACGCACACCATCGCCGTAACCGAGCTCGCCGCGCAGCTCCAGCAGACGCTCCACACGAAGGAGATCGAGGAGCTGACCCTCAGCGCCGAACCCGACAACTGGATCCGCTTCCTCGGCGCCCATGGCCGAGCCGAAGTCCTAAAGCCCGACCTCACCGCAGTGACGATCGCCGGCGACTACGAGAACCACTGGTTCCTCGAACGCGATCTCGGCACCGAGCACGGGCCAGCCATCTCACGCAAGGCACAGGTCTACCAGCGCTACTTCGCGACCGGCGCCTACCAGACCAAGCACGGCATCTTCCCCGCCGTGCTGTGGATCGTCGACGACGGGCCACGACGGGAAGCCATCGAGCGAACGCTCGAACGCACCCCAGGGCTAACACCCGAACTGCATCGGGTCGTGATGGCAGAGGACTTCATCACCACTGCCGTCGTCGCCCACGCCCCGGACGGCAGCCCAGGCGGCCCAACACCACCAACCCCCTAACAGCCCAAGAGGAGGAATCCATGAGCATCACCAACGAAAAGAACCAGCGCCAAACCGGCGGGCGAGTCACCGCTCGCTCGCTGCTGTACGGGCCAATCGACCACAACGAACGCCGCGCCTGGCGGCGCATCGACAAGGTCACCAAGCGCGCCCACAAGAAGGCAAAGCGCATCGACGAAGCGACCGCCCGCCTGATCGCCGCCACCGTTCACGGCGGACCGGGCAGCGCCCTGGAGCGCTTCGCCGCCACCGGGCACCTGATTAACCCCAAGGCGCGGACCGAGCTCGAGGCGGTGCGCTTCGGGACTCCTCCGACAAGGTGGCTGCTGGCGCTCGCCACCTTCCTCGAGGCCACCGACGCAAGCAAGGAGAGCAACCATGGAACGGCGTAGCTCCGAGCCAACAGCGGTCGCCTACGCCCGGGTAGCTGCCTCGACAATGCTTACAAGTGAACGCTCAGTGGAGCTCCAACTCGAGCGCTGTAGGTCGACGGCCGAACGCCTCGGTGCTCGCGTGCTGCAGGAGTTTGTCGACCAGGGCGTGTCCGCCCACGCCAACTCCAAGCCTGGTATGGAGGCGCTCTATGACTTCGTCGAAGACCACGACGTCGACTACGTCGTGGTCCTGGAGGTAAGCCGCCTCGGCCGTACGTCATCGGCAGGGCTGTCCGAGGTGCTGCAACTCCAGGGTTACGGCGCACAAGTCGTCCTCGCCGAGAGCGATGCGGTCCTGCGGGTCGTGACTGACGATGACGTACGCGAGGCACCAGATGGAACGGCCTAACACACCCGACCAGCCAGACGACCAGAACCGCTACTCCGGACCACCGGCCGAGCGGCTCAACCCCGGGGAGGTCGACTTCACCGGCGCCAACGAAACCTACCCAGCGCTGCGCGTCACGATCGAAGACGCCATCGCTACCGCCCAGGAATACGGCGGCGAGGTCTCCCACATCGGAGCACGAGCCATCTCGCGATACCTCGCCGACTACGAAGGACCACACCGCGCACCGGCTCTCCATCACTTCGCAGTGACCGCCAGTGCCAACTTCGAGCAAATGAGCGACGAGCTAGCCAGGGTCTTCTCCGACCGCAGCATCTCCGTGGAGATGTACGAGTGGGCCAACTGGCTGGGCACCTACATCCTCCGACAGGCTGAGAAACTACGCGGCCCGACACCGACAGTCGAGACGTACAGCGAGGACATCCAGGAAGCCATCCGAGAGCTTGGGTCGGCCTTCGCCGCGTTCCTGCGTCTGCCGGACGTCACCGAGGAGAACGCCCGTGACCTCTTCCACGACGCTTTCGCGATGTCGCTCGACGACCCCAGCCAGCTGATCGCCGACACGATCGAGACGCTCGAACTCGATCAAGCGCTCGATGAATCCGAAGTCGGCTACTTCGCCTCGATCGATCCGTCGAAGGTGCTCAACCTAGTGCGCGAAACCTACGACATCGTCGCCTACCAAGGGAGGTTCTACCTGTTCAACAAGTAGAGCGCCCACACGGGGCGCTCTCGCATCAGGTCTCCGGCTTCGGAATGCAACTAGGCAGCCAACTGCTGCTCGAGCCCAGCAATGCGGTCCTCGTGATCATCGAGCTTGCCCTGCTGCCGATCCTGCTGATGAACCATCGCGGCACGCTCCGTGCTGTCGGTGTCCATACGGTCAAGGAGTCCATCGAGCTGAATACGGAGACCATCGAGATCGCCCTTCGTAGCCATACCGTCGAGCCGACCCTCAATCTTGTCGAATCTATCACTCATATCCTTGAATAGCCGGTCAAATTCATCGTTCGTCATATGTATTTCACTATATGCCGAATATCGCCACAGGAGAAGCGGATTATCGCGGCAAGGAACCAGAAACCTCGGAATTCCGATGTATTATCGCCATTTACTATTACATTCCGCCCCATATTTCTTTATTATGGGAGCAATAACGGGGGTATCCGGGGAATGTGGAACCAGAAATAAGAGAATTATGGAAGGAGGCACATATGGCCACCACTACGACAACCAACCACACCAACAACAATGAGGAGCCGCGGGGAGGCCCAACACGCCTCTTGACCCTCGAAGAGGCGGCCGACCAACTGCGCATCAGCGTTGACAGCCTGCTCCGCGCCGCGAACTACGGCCAGATTGCGACCGTACGCATCGGGCGCCGTCGGCTCATCGATCCCGCCGACTTGGAGGCGTTCATCACCGAGAGCCGTGAGGAGTACCAGCGATGAGCGGTAGGCGCGGAAACGGCGAGGGAACTGTCTTCCAGCGACCCAACGGCAGGTGGGCCGCGCAAGGCATCATCCGCCTTGTCGGCGGTGGCAGCAAGCGAATCACAGTCACTGCAGCCACACGGCCCGAAGCGAACGCCCGACTCCAGGAGCGGCTCAAGCGGGATCGCGATGGCTTCCGCACCCCTGAGCGCGAGCAGACGGTCGGCGAGTATCTCGACTACTGGCTCCAGGAGGTCGTTCCCATCAGGGCGCGACCAACAACCATCTATGACTACAGCTTCATCACTCGCAAGTACCTCAAACCTGGGGTCGGCAAGCTTCGCTTGTCGCAGCTATCACCCCGCGACGTACAGAAGCTCGTAAACGACATCTACGCACGCACCGGGCTTGCCCGGACGACGAACAAGGCTCGAGCCACCCTCCGCGCCGCACTTGGTCACGCCGAACGGGAGGAGCTGGTCCTACGCAACGCCGCCAGTCGAATCACCGTGCCGAAATACCAACGCAAGAACATCACGCCATGGACGCCCGCCGAACTCGAGCGATTCCTCGAAGTAGTCAAGCGCCACCGTTGGTATGGCGCCTTCCTGATCCTTGCCACCTACGGCGCCCGTCGAGGTGAAGTCCTTGGCTTGCCGTGGAAGAACATCGACTTCGAAGCGGGAACTATCCGGATCGACCAACAACTCCAGCGGATCGACGGGAAGTTGACCATCTCGCCCGTCAAGACTGAAGCCGGCCAGCGGGTCCTACCGCTCTCCGAGAGTGTGCGGCGCGTCCTCGGGCCCGTGGCGCCTCCTGACGGCGACGTTGGCGACGAGACGAATCTCGTATTCCGTTCCACGACGGGGACTGGGATCGATCCGCAGAACTTCACTCGCCAGTTCCAGGCGATCTGCGCCGAGGCCGGCTTGCCGCGTATCCGTCTCCACGATCTGCGACACACCACGGCAACGCTCCTGAAGAAGATCGGCGTGCCCGATCGGGACATCCAACACATCCTTGGCCATGCCGACATCACAACGACTCAGCAGATCTACCAGCACGCGGACATGGAACTCGAATCTGAGGCACTGAACGCTCTAGGCAGCCTCACACAGCAGCAAACTGCATCCGAAACTGCAGCAGGTACCGACTTTTCCACAGGTCAAGGCACCGAAAATCGATGCGCTGACCCCTGGCAGGGGCAGAGGGACTCGAACCCCCGACGTATGGTTTTGGAGGCAGAATCTGCACACCGTGAGTCGCAGCCGACCCCTGTTAACAGCACGCCCTCGGACGCTCACACCGGCCTGAAACTGCAGCAAACTGCAGCCGAGATTGCAGCACTCGCGAAGCAGCTGGATCGCTTGGACAGCATGCGCCCACACCAGCCTTGCCCGCATGATCACAGCACCGGGTGGCTGATCCGCGAACTGCACGAACGCCTCAATGCCCAGGTACGAGACCTGGAAGGTGGTGGAGACCTTGCCGCATGAACCTGTTCCGCCGATTGTTACTACGAAACGAGGATGAGATGTCAGCTCTCCAGACCGAAGGCCTCGCAGTCAGCGCTGTCAGCTACATCCGGGTCAGTACCAAGGACCAGGCCCACCGGGGCGGTCTGGCAGAAGGACTCTCCCTACCGGCACAGCGCACGGCCATCAAGGGCAAGGCCGACAGCGTCGGCGCCCATGTCGTCAGGGAGTTCGTCGAGGCTGGTGAGTCAGCCAAGACCACCGACCGACCCGAGCTTCAGAGGATGCTCACCTACATCAAGGCGAACCGCATTCAGTACGTCATCGTGCACAAGCTCGACCGCCTGGCACGCAACCGGTACGACGACGTCATGATCAACCTCGCCATCCGCGAGACTGGTGCCCGCCTGATCTCGGTGAGCGAGAACGTCGACGAGACGCCGCAGGGTCAGCTCGTCCACGGCATCTTCAGCTCGGTGGCTGAGTTCTACAGCAAGAACCTCGCCCAAGAGGTCGTCAAGGGTATGGAGGAGAAGGTCCGCCAAGGCGGCACCCCGACACGTGCCCCCGTCGGCTACCTCAACGTCCGCACGACTGTAAGCGGCCGCGAGGCGCGCGTCATCCAAGTCGACCCCGAACGCGCCCACCACATCCGCTGGGCATTCGAGGAGTACGCCAACAACCGCGACATGACCCTCACCCGCATGACGGAACTGCTCGAAGCGCGCGGGCTCACGATCAAAGCCACCAAGAAGCAGGCCGAGCGGCCGCTTCCGCGCAGCCAGGTCCACCGCATGCTCACCAACCGCTACTACGCCGGCTACGTCACCTGGCGCGACGTCGAGTACCCCGGCACCCACCAGCCGATCATCGACGAGCAAGTCTTCGCAGCGGTCCAGGATCGCCTCGCGGAAAACCGAGCCGCTGGCAACCGAGAACGCAAGCATCTCCACTACCTCACCGGCACGCTCTACTGCGGCCCGTGCGGCTCACGCATGGTCTACAGCCGCAGCCGCGGACGAGGCGGCGTCTACGAGTACTTCGTCTGCTCCGGTCGCCACACCAAATCGAACGGTTGCCAAGCGCCCTACATCGCCGTCGACAAGATCGAGCAAGCAGTCGGAAGGCTTTGGAGCACAGAACAGGAGCCCTGGCGCACCACCGCGGTACCGCAGATCCGCCAACGTCTCACCGAGCAGCTCCATGCACTCCAAGCAGGTGCACAGGCCGACAGCACAAGCTTGCAGAAGCGCATCGACAAGATCCGCCGCGACCGGTACAAGTGGGCGGAGAACGCCATGGATGGTGTCGTGCCACCCGACATCGCCCGCGAGAAGCAGGAACAACTCGCCCGCCAGCTCGCCTCACTCGAAGGCGAACTCGGCGCCCTGCAACGCGCTGGTATCGACACCCAAGCGACCCTCGACGCCGTGCTCAACCTGATCACGGAGCCAGCTCCGACCTACCAGCAGCTCCGCGACGCAGACCGTCGCCGCTTCAACCAGGCGTGGTTCACCCGGATCTACATCGATCCCGTCATCGAAGACCCCGACCAACAGCCGGTCACCCACGCCGACCACACCGTCTTCGCCAATGCCCTCCAGGCTAGCCGGGAACTAGCCGAGCTCACGCTCCCGGCTGGGAAGACAGAAACGCCGGGCCCTGATGGGCCCGGCGATGACTGTTACTTGGATCCTCGAGATGTCATGGGTTCCAATGACAATCCTTTGGTGGACGCAAAGGGACTCGAACCCCTGACATCCTCCTTGTAAGGGAGGCGCTCTACCAACTGAGCTATGCGTCCGAAGCGCCCCAAGAGTACGCGATCAGGGGCGGGCCCGGCGAACTGGGCCGTAAATGGAAGTTGAGCCGCTGACGTCTCGGGTCATCAGCGGCTCAACAACTCAAGATTAGATCCCGCCCAGGGCATAGGAAAAGCGATGTAACCAGCCTGTTAACGGACCTTTGATGACCCGTAAATTACCTGCTCAGACGGCCGCGTGGAGCTGCCGGAGGTGCTCCTCGAGGTCGCGGCCGTCGGCGTTGTCGTTGTGCACGGCCCACCGCACGACACCCGCCTTGTCGATGACGTAGGAGGACCGGAGCGGGGCTCCGGTGCGCTCGTTGAAGACGTCGTAGGCCTTGGTGACCTCGCCGTGGGGCCAGAAGTCGGAGAGCACCGGGAAGTTGAGCCGGTCGGTGTCGGCGAACTGCCGGATCGCGTAGACCGGGTCGCACGAGATCGCCAGGACCTCGGTGTCGAAGGTGACGAACTCGTCGAGCCGGTCGCGCAGTCCGCTCATCTCGCCGGTGCACACACCGGAGAAGGCGAACGGGAAGAAGAAGATCGCGACGGCCTTCTTGCCGTGGAAGTCGGTGAGCGTGACGTCGGCCCCGAACTGGTCCCGGAGGGTGAAGTCCGGAGCCGGACCGCCGATCTGAAGTCCACTCACTGCCCTGCCGCCCTCTCGCCGTTCGATCCTGCCGCCTCGATGTCCCAGGTGGCCAGCTCGCGGCGGAGCACCTTGCCCGTCGCGTTGCGTGGCAGAGCGTCGGTCACGACGATCTCCCGCGGCACCTTGAAGCGAGCAAGATTCTCCTTGACCCAGTCCTTGAGAACCGCATCGACGCCGTCCTCGGTGCCGGGCACCACCACGACGAACCCACGCAGGCGCTTGCCGAAGTCGGCGTCGTCGACCCCGACGCAGGCCGCGTCGGTGACGAGCGGGTGGCGCATCAGGCAGTCCTCGACCTCCTGCGGGAAGACGTTCTCGCCGCCGGAGACGATCATGTCGTCGTCGCGGCCCTCGACGTAGAGCCGGCCGTCGGGACCGAACCGTCCGACGTCGCCGGTCGCCATCAGACCGTCGACGACCTCCTTGCCGCCGCCGCTGGTGTAGCCCTCGAAGAGCAGGCCGTTGCCGACGAAGATCCGGCCGGCCTCACCGTCGGGGACCGGCACGCCGTCGGCGTCGAGGATCCTCATCCGGGTGCCCCACGGGATCTTGCCGGCCGAGGTCGGCGCCTCGCGCAGGTCGACGGGGTCGGCGATCGAGGCGTAGGAGACCTCGGTCGAGCCGTAGACGTTGTAGAGGCTGTCGCCGAAGCGGTCCATCCACTCCAGCGCCAGGTCGCCGGGCAGCGCCGAGCCGGAGGACGCGACGGCCTTCAGCCGGGAGGCGATCCCCTCCAGGTCGTACGCAGCAAGCGTCTCCTCCGGCAGCGACAGGATCCGCTGCATCATGACCGGGATGACCACGAACGAGTCGGCCCCGGTCTCCTGGAGGGTCGCCAGCGCGTCCTCCGGGTCGAACCGGCGACGCAGGATCATGGTGGTGCCGAGCAGCTCGGCGAAGAGCAGGTGGGCGAGCCCCCAGGTGTGGAAGAGCGGCGCGGCGATGAAACAGCGCCAGCCGTCCTTCATCGGCATCCGCGACATCAGCGCGACCGCGGCGTCGAACCCGGCCTCCGGACGCGGCGCCGACTTGGGCGCCCCGGTCGTGCCGGAGGTCAGGATCACGATCCGGCCGTGCCGCTTCGGCGGCGGCACCGGCCGCGCGTCGCCGGCGACCAGCGACTCGAGGGTCTCACCAGGATCGTCGGAGTCGACCCACGCGACCAGGCGCTGGGCCGAGGCCGCCGAGGACAGCATCCCGGTGAACTCCTCGTCGTGGATGATCAGCGCGGGCTTGTCGCGCTCCAGCACCCCGACGAGCTGCGGACCGGCGAAGGCGGTGTTGAGGTAGAGGACATCGGCGCCCAGCTTCGCGACCGCCAAGGTGGCGTCGACGAACCCGCGGTGGTTGCGGCACATGATCGCGACCCCGTCGCCCTCGCCGATCCCCCGGGCCGAGAGGGCCCGGGCGATCGCGTTGGAGCGGCGGTCGAGGTCGGCGTACGTCAGCGACCCGAGCTCGTCGATGACCGCGGTGCGGCGCGGATAGCGGTGGGCGAGGCCGATGAAGCCTCCGGCCGGCCCGGTGCCCCAGCGCGCGAGCGCCAGACCGGTCCGTGCGAGCCCGAGCGGACTGACCGGCCGGACGATGCCGGAACCGGCCAGGATCATCGCCGCGGATCCGGCGGTGCGTGCCTTGGCAGCCGTAGTCGAGAACACCGTTGGGAGTCTAACGTCGCTCACGCGAAGACTCCTGCGGGTGTCCAGCGACCCCGAGAACCGTTGCCATCAGGCAGGAGTCTTCGGCGCCAGCAGACGCGTCGCGGCCCAGTCCTTGCTCACAGATGCGGTGGTGGTCTGGGACAGTCCTGCGATCGGCGCGGCCTCGGCGATGTCCGCCGCGTCGACCGCACCCGGGCGGCCCACCTTCGGCGTCAGCAGCCAGATGACCCCGCCTCCGACGAGGTCGGTCAGCGCGTCGACGAGTCCGTCGACGAGGTCGCCGTCGTCGTCGCGCCACCACAGCAGCACGGCGTCGACGACATTGCCGTACTCACCGTCCACCAGGTCCGCGTCGACGGCGTCTTCGATGGCGACCCGCAGCTCGTCATCCGTATCGTTGTCCCAGCCCAGTTCCTGGATGACCATGCCGGACTTGAGGCCCAGCCGGTCCGCAGGCCCTGTGGCTGCGGTCGAGCTCACGTGTCTTTCCTCCAAGGCTTGATGTGTCCATGCCGCTTGCATGAACTTGGTTGGTGGTAGTCCAGCGGAGAACGCTGGTCCACGCAACCCCACCCGCCTGTCAACCGCTAGATAACGGCGTGTCGGAGGCCCTTCAGGCCCTCGGATCGAGCAGATGGAGCAGTACGTTGCGGTCCTGGGCCGTCCCTGAGAAGGGATGCTCTGCCAGGGGGACCTTCGGTGTCTGCCAGTCGTTCGCGGCCAGCTCACGAGACAGCGAGGCGAGGTGGCCGACCTCCTCGATGGAGCCGCTCCACCGGGCGGGACCGGCGTGGTCGAGCATCGTGGTGGCGATGGTGAGCACGTCCCCGTCGGAGATGAGCTCGACCACCCGGCCCTGCTGCGGCCAGTCGATCAGGGAGGGCGCGGTGACCTCCCACCACGAGCCGTGAGGCTTCACCGACGTACGGTGGGTGTGGCCGTTGAGCCAGAGGACCGCGCTCTCATGACGCGAGACGGTCTGCTCGATCTCGTCGCCGAGGACCCGCCGGCTGCCGCCCGCGCCGCTCATGTCGTTGACCAGCGACGCCACGTCGTGGTGGCTGGCGATCACGGCGAGCCGCTCGTCGTAGTCGGTGGAGGCGAGCACGGCGTCGAGCCACTCCAGCTGCTCGGCGTCGATCGATCCCTGGAAGCCGCCGGCGGGGTTGACCGTGTCGAGGACGACGAAGGTGACCTCGTCGTTGACGTCGTGGCGGTAGTAGGACTCGCCACCGGCGTGGAACCCGTGGCCCGGCGGCTTCGCCTCGTCGTGGACGTGGGAGTCGACGAACTCCTGCAGCGTGGTCTGCCGGCGACGCCGGTCGGCGGTCACCTCGTACGGCTCCAGCTCGGCCAGCATCGCGAGCGCCGCCGGGTCACCGGAGATCAGCCCGGCGATCAGCTTCGCCTTCGCCTCGTCGGTCCAGTGCTCGGGCATCGCGATCGCCTTCAGGTCGCCGACCGCGATCTCGGCGATGGCGGAGTTGCCCGGCACGGTGCCCTGCAGCAGCCCGTCGTGGTTGCCGTTGACGGCCAGCCAGGGCACCTCGAGCCCGGGTGAGTCGATCGCGCGCCGCACGGCCTTCAGCAGCCCGGGGACGAGCGGGAAACCGTGATCGCCCCGGCGCATGTCGTACGTCTCGCCCTGGGGGTGCCAGAAGCGCTTGTCCGGCAGGGCGGCGACGCCTTCGTAGTGCAGCATGTCGCCGGAGTCGGGGGTCAGCCGGCCGCCGTCGAGCAGCGTCAGGTACCAGTCGAGCTCGTTGTACTGCCCGTTGTCGGTGTTGTCGCCGGTCGCGATCGCCAGGTCGAGCGGGCCGCCGCCGACGGGTCCCTCGGTGATCTCGTTGATCGCCTCGACCATCGCCGCTCCGACCTGTGCGGTCAGCAGCTCCTGGGCCCGGTACGTCCCGATCTCCTCGATCAGCTCCCGGGTCGAGGCGTCGGGGTCCATGAGCCGGTCCAGGACCTCGACCCGCGCCGGCGATTGGTGGTCGCAGATGTGCATGTCGGACAGGTGGGCGACGGTGAGCACCGGATCACCGAGCTCCTCGGGCTTCCGGGCCAGGTCGGTGCGCGAGATGTGGCGCTCCTGAGGGCCTTCGGCCAGACGTACGTAGGTGCCCTTCCGGCCACCCGCGACGATCCGCCCGCTCTCGCTCGTGACACCCATCTACGCCTCTTCTCCCTCAGCACCGGCCGCCGCGGTCCGTGCGCGAACGATACTCCCAGACCGCGGCGACCGCTCCTATCGGTCAGCCCGTGTAGACGGTCGCCTTGCCGTACAGGTTGCGGGTGACGTTGGAGAGGTAGGCGCTCGCGTCGGCGGAGCCGAGGTTGTAGGTGTTGAAGACGCCGTAGCCCTGGGAGACCGTGCGCGAGGCGAGGCTGGCGGCGGTCGAGGCCGAAGTGCCCTGGATGTTGATCGCGGCGGGGGCGAGCTCGGGCTTGCCGAGCCCGGGGACGTTCGGTACGCCCCAGGTGCCGTAGTAGGGGTTCCAGGCGTAGTCGAGCAGGTCGCCGGCGTTGACCCCGCCGTAGGAGAGCCGCTGTGCGGACGGGCCGATGTAGTAGAGCGTGATCAGCTTGTCCGGAATCCGCGAGCGCAGCGCCTGGAGCAGGTAGACGAAGGAGAAGTCGTTGGGCTGGCCGGTGCCGTTGGCCCCGTAGTTGGCCCACTCGTCGTCGAAGTCGATCCCGTCCAGGCCGTAGCGGGTCACCGCGTCGGCGAGCTGGTCGGCGAACGCCTCGGCAGACGCCCGGTCCGGGAAGTTGGCGAAGCCGGCGCCCTGGTGGTTGCCGAGCACGGAGAGCAGGATCTTGATGCCCTTGGCCTGGGCCGGACGGATGTGCACGTCGGCGGCGTCGAGCTGCGCCTGCACCTGCGGGTTGTTGTAGAGGTAGGCCCGCTGGCCGTCGTAGTTGATGTTGGCCGCGAAGATCAGACCGATGTCGAAGACGTTGCCGCCTCCGGCCAGCTCGTACTTGGCGACGTTGCCGATGCTGTAGTTGTTGACCTCGACGTATCCGGTCATCAGCGTCGGCGACGCGAGCGGGCGCGCCGCTTCCGCCGAGGGGGCGAGGCCGGTGGCGGCGGTCGCTCCGATGGCCGCGGCGCCCGCGCCGAGCAGCATGTGTCTGCGTGAGATGTGGGGAACTGACATGGTGCTACTGGTCTCCTTTTGGTGGGCCTTTAGTTGCGGTGGAACCTCAGGGTGCGGACCTCGAAGGCCCCGAGACTGAGCGCGACGACACCGCCATCGGCGCTCACCTCGGCGATCGGGTCCTCCACGAGCGAGATCTCCTCGACCCGCTCGTAGCTCTCCGCGACGCGCAGCTCCCCCTGCGTACGCGCGCCGGTGGACTCGTAGACACGCACGACCAGATCGCCGGAGCGGTCGGCGGCGAGCTTCACGCTCGAGATCACCAGACCGTCACCGGAGACGGTCACCAGCGGCTGGACGGCGTCCGCGCCGGTGATCCGGCGAGCCGGTGTGTTGAGCGCGGCCCCGGCCTCGGTTGTGGTCGCGACGTCGGCCCCGATGACCAGGCCGTAACGGTGGGTCTGCACGCCCTGGTCCGTCTCCGGGTCGGGGAACCGCGGCGCCCGCAGCAGCGAGAGCCGCACCTCGGTGGTGAGCGCCGTCGGACGGGTCACATCGAAGCCGTAGGTGGAGTCGTTGACCAGCGCCACTCCGAACCCAGGCTCGGAGGCCAGCACCCAGCGGTGCATCGAGGTCTCGAACTTCGCCGCCTCCCAGGAGGTGTTGGTGTGGGTCGGGCGGCGGTGGTAGCCGAACTGGGTCTCGGCCAGCGTCTGCTCGGCCCTGACGTCGAGCGGGAAGGCCACCTTGAGGAACTTCTCGGTCTCGTGCCACTCGGTGCTCTGCGCGATGTCGAGCACCCGCGACCCGGGAGCCAGCGAGAGCACCTGGGTCGTCGACGACTCGGGCGAGATCGGCCGCTCGACGACCAGCCCGTCCTCGGTGATCTCGATCGAGGTGACCTCGCGCAGGTCGGTGACCCGGTTGCGGTAGAACCGGTCCACGTCCCAGGCGTCCCACATGTTCGGGAAGTCCTGGTGGAGCTGGAGAAGGTTGGCCTCGGCCCCGGCCGGGATCGCGTCGCGACCGGTCGCGAGATCGACCGCCGAGATGATCAGGCCCTCGGCGGAGACGGTGACCTCGACGACCCCGTTCCCCAAGACGTACGTCCCGTCCTTCTCGACCACGGAGACGGCCGCCACCGGTTCGGCCGCCAGCACCGCACCCGAGCGCCCGTCGGCCCGCAGCGCGACGGTTCCCTCGCCGGCGAGCGCCGTGAGCGCCCGCTCGACGATGGCCGTCGCCACTTCGGCGACCCGGGCATACTGCGCCGCCGCCTCGCGGTGCACCCAGGCGATCGAGGTGCCGGGCAGGATGTCGTGGAACTGCTGGAGCAGGATCTGCTGCCACAGCGCGTCCAGCTCGTCGTAGGGGTAGTCGAGCAGACTACGGACCGCCGCGGTGGCCGACCACAGCTCGGCCTCGACGAGCAGATGCTCGCAGCGCCGGTTGCCCTGCTTGGTGAGGTGCTGGGACGTGAGGGTGGCGCGGTGGAGCTCGAGGTAGAGCTCACCGACCCAGACCGCCGGGTCCGGCAGCTCGGCCCGGGCCTCGGCGAAGAACTCGTCCGGGTGACGCCAGGACACCTGCGCGGAGCCTTCGAGATCGCGGAGACGACGGGCCTTGCCGGCCATCTCGCGGGTGGTGCCGCCACCGCCGTCGCCCCAGCCGACCGGAGCGATCGAGCCGGTGGCGACCCGGTTCTCCCGGAACTGGCGGGAGGCCTTGGCGACCTCCGCGCCGGAGAGCCGGGAGTTGTAGGTGTCCATCGGCGGGAAGTGGCTCAGGATCCGGGAGCCGTCGATGCCCTCCCACTCGAAGGTGTGGTGGGGGAACTTGTTGACCTGGTTCCAGGAGATCTTCTGGGTGAAGAACCACTCGAACCCGGCCCGCTTCATCAGCTGCGGCAGCGCCGGGCTGTAGCCGAAGGAGTCGGGCAGCCAGACACCCTTGCAGCGGATCCCGAACTCGGTCTCGAAGAACCGCTGCCCGTAGAGGAACTGCCGCACCAGCGACTCCCCCGACGGCATCGTGGTGTCGGACTCGACCCACATGCCGCCGAGCGGGATGAAGCGGCCCTCGGCGACCGCCGCCTTGACCTTGGCGTAGACCTCCGGACGGTGCTCTTTGAGCCAGGCGTACTGCTGGGCCGATGACATCCCGTAGCGGAAGTCGGGGTCCTCGCCGAGCAGCTCCGTCATCGAGGAGGTGGTGCGGGCGACCTTGCGGATCGTCTCGCGCACCGGCCACAGCCATGCGGAGTCGATGTGGGCGTGGCCGATCGCGGCGATCTGGTGGGCGGAGTCGTGCGCGGTCGCCTCGAGGACCTCGGTCAGCGCCTCTCGGGCGTCGGCGGCCGTCTCCCGGATCCGCTGCAGGTCGACCCGGTCGAGGGCGTCGTCGATGGCCTGCAGGATGCGGAACTTGCGCGGCCCCTCGGGCAGCTCGACCTGCAGCTCGTGGAGCGTCTCCAGGTCGAGGCAGAGCTCGAAGACGTCCTTCTCGAAGACGGCGAACTCGATCCGGCGGGTGGTGTAGAGCCTCTTCTTCGAGGAGGTCTCGATGTCGCCTTCCTGGGTGGGCAGGAAGGGGTGGTAGTCGAGCAGGACCGGGTTGGCCGCGGCCTCCAGGAAGAGCTCGATCTCCTCGCCACCCTTCGCCTCGTCGGCGACCAGCACCCACTGGTTGCGGGGGTTGAGGCTCTTGATCGGCTCGCCCTCGGGCGTGTAGACCAGCCCCTCACACTGGAAGCCGGGCATGTTGACGTCGAAGCCGAGGTCGCAGACCAGCTCCACCCGCCTGCCGGCCCACTCCGCGGGCACGGTGCCGGTGATCCGGAACCAGGCGGTCCCCCAGGCCGGACCCCAGTCGCTGCCGACCTCGAAGGGCTCGTACGTCAGCGCCAGCCCCTCCGCGGGAGCGATCGGCTCCCCGGGCAGCTCGTGCCAGGCGACGCTCACGGGCGCCGAGGCGGTGTGCACGGCCGGCCACAGGCGCTCCTTGAGGACCCGGCTCACGCGGCCTTCGGTGAGGTGTACGTCGTCGTGCATCAGTGCTCGTCCTGTCTGTCGTCTCTGTTGTCGGCGTCGTCTTCGATGAACTCCAGCTGCGTGAGCACGCAGTCGGTCAACGCGGTGAACCGTACGGCTCCCGCCGCGACCGGCTCGCCGCGTCTGACCCGGAAAACCCGGGTCTGACCTGCCCAGACGTACGTCTCACCAGCCCGCTCCTCGCGGGCCACGGTCGTGCCGTCGGGGTCGAGATAGTCCAGCTTCCAGGCCAGGTCGCCCGGCTCGGCGGAGGTCACGGTGTAGAGCGAGAGCCGCCGCTCGCCGAGGAGCGGGACCTCCATCCGCTCCCCCGCCCTCAGCGCGACCGTGGTCTCGCCGGTGTCGTCGGTCAGGGAGTCCGGCACCACCACGGTCGCGTCGGTCACGGGGAGGCCGGGAGCCGTCCGGGACGCAGAAGGCGGGCGGGACGCCTTCGCCCAGCCGCAGGGCGTCTCGGAGAGCTCGACGACCAGGTGCGCACCGTCGGCCAGGCGGGCGTGCGGGACCGAGACCTCGTCCCAGGGCTCGCCGTCGAGCGTCACCGAGCGGATGTGGCCGCCGGTGCCGACCGCCTCGATGACGATCTCCTTGCCGTCGGTCGGCCGCAGCACGGTCCGCCGGACCGACGGCGGGACGATCACGTAGGAGGCAGAGCCCGGGACCAGCGGGTAGAGCCCGATCGTGGCGAAGACATACCAGGCCGACATCTCGCCGTTGTCCTCGTCACCCGGATATCCCTGGCCGAGGTCGGAGCCGACGAAGAGCCGGGAGAGGCACTCGCGGACGATCCGGTGGGCGTCGTCGTGCCGCCCGGCGAACATGTACATGAACGGGATGTGGTGGGCCGGCTGGTTGGAGAGCCCGAGCATCCCCATGCGTACGTCCCGGGCCTCGGTCATCTCGTGGATCGCGAAGCCGTAGTGGCCGCTCAGCTCGGCCGCGCCCGTCTCCGGGCGGGCGAAGAAGTCGTCCAGCTTCGCGCCGAGAGCCTCCTCGCCGCCGTGGAGCTCGGCCAGCCCGGCGCCGTCGTGGGGTGCGGTGAACGCGGTCCCCCAGGCGTTGGTCTCGGTGTAGTCGTGGCCCCACACGTCGGGATCGAATGTTCCACGCCACTCGCCCGCGGGGTCGCGACCGATGAAGAACCCTCTCTCACGGTCGAACACGTTGCGATATCCGAGCGCCCGCCGCGCGAAGTACTCCTCCTCCGCCGCAAGGTCCTCCGAGGTGCGGGGTGATCCACCCGCACGCAACCTCCGGGCAAGCCGAGAGATCCCCCAGTCGTTGATCGCGTTGTCCAGGGTCCACGACATCCCCTCGTGGGTGTCGGTGTCCACGTAGCCGGCGAAGATCCCGCGGCGGAGCCCCTTGCGGCCGACGCGTACGTCATCGGGCGGCACGGTCGCGTTCTTCAGCGCCGAGGCGTAGGCGGTCTCCAGGTCGATCCCGGGCACCTCGCGCAGGGCCAGGTCGGCGACCACCGTGTCGAAGGTGGTGCCGGTCATGCAGTCCTCGGCGCCCGGAGCGCTCCACCGCGGCGTCCAGCCGCGGTCGCGGAAGTGCTCGACGAAGCCTTCGGCGAGCGAGCCGGCACCGGCCGGGTCGAGGAGCGCGAGCAGCGGCCAGGCGGTGCGGTAGGTGTCCCAGAAGCCGTGGGTGACCGTCATCGGCGCATGCCGGACGGTGGTGAGGTCGTAGGGCGAGGTGTGCGCGTGCGTGGGCCCTTCGCCGTAGCGATTCGGGTAGAGGAAGAGCCGGTAGAGCCCTGATCGGATCGAGACCAGCTGGTCCTCGCTCGCTCCCTCCACCTCGACGGTCGCCAGAGCCTGCTCCCACGCCGTACGAGCCCGCGCGGCCATCTCGTCGAACGACCCGGCGGCCTCGAGATTGGCTGCCGCCTGCTCGTCGCTGACCGTCGAGATGCCCAGACGTACGTCGACAGCCCTCGCGCCGCTCAGCGCGATGTGGCCACGGAGCCGGCCGCCGCCCAGACGCAGCTGCGAAGTCCCGGAGACGCGGAGGTGGATGTGCTGGGCCGGCTTGCCATCGCGGCCGTCCAGGAGGGCACGGACGACCACCTGTCCCCTGTCGTTCTGGCAGGTCAGCGTCCGGATCCTGCCGTGGTGGTCGAGCACCAGCGAGCGGGCGCCGGTGAACCGCATCCCGAGCGCGAAGTCGCCCGGGACGAGCTCGGCGGTGACGCCGCCGTCGAGCGCGACCGCGTACCGGTGCGGCCCGGCCTGCTCGTCGGCGTGGTCGAACCCCAAGGCCCGCGCACGCCGGTCGTCGTCGGGCTCGACCAGCGGGCTCGGCATCACCTGGAAGACCCCGTGGTCGCCCATCCACGGGCTCGGGATGTGCGAGGTCGCGAACGCCTCGATCGCCGGACGGTTGGGTCCGCCGGCGGTCTCACGGTGGTGCGCGTGCCAGGCGTAGGGCCAGTTGCCCGCCGAGGCGTCGGTCATCGGCAGCCCGAAGACACCGCCGTGCGGCAGGCCGACCAGCGGCGCGTTGTTGCCGCGCGAGAACCGGTCGCTGGAGTGGGTCCCGCGTCGGGTGTCGACCTGGTCGAGCGGCGCGGCCGGGAGCACGCGGGCGGGCCCGACGGTGACATCGTCGACCCACACCCGCAACGGCACCTCGGCCGCCCGCGCCACGACGAGGAGGCGCACGATCCGGCGGCCGGCGAGCCCGGTCAGCGGCACCCGGCGCAGGTTCCACTGGTCGACCCACGCCCGCTTCCCCTCCCCCTGCCCGGTCGGCGTCAGCGCCTGCCCGTACTGGTCCACGAGCCCGATCCCGCTGAGCCGCCGGCCGTCGTCGAGCAGCCCGTCCACACAGACGTACGTCGCCTCCCACCGCCGCTCATCGGACGAGGCCGACTCGGGGAACACGACGAAGCGCAGCTCGTCCCCGTCGGCCACCTCGATCGGCGCCTCCAGCGGAAGCTCCGCCTCGACATGGCCGGCCCCCGGCTCGACCTCGAAGCACCACGCCTGCGGCGAGGAGTACCCCACGCCCGCACGGGCGTTGACCGGGTCGGCGGGCCCGTTCCCGAGAGTGAGGCTCACGCGAGCCCCTTCAGCACCGCACCGGCGAAGCTCGCGCTCGCGGGGAGCAACGGCAGGATCGCCATCTGGTAGGCGTGGTAGACGTCGGGCTTGCCTGGCCAGACCGTGGCCGAGGGCCGGTTGCGGGCGTCGAGCTCGTGGTGCCATGAACCGCCCTCGCGGTCGACGAGGTGCTCCTCGCAGTAGGCCCACCAGCGGCGTACGTCGGCGAGCGCATCGGCCGAGCCGGTGTCTCGGAAGAGCGTCCAGGCCGCGGCGACCGCCTCGGCGGCGACCCAGTGCATCCGCTCGCGCACGACCGGCTGGTCGGCGAAGTCGGTGGTGTAGACGAAGCCGGGGGCACCGTCGACTGCCCAGCCGCGCGAGGCCGCGGCGGCGAGGAGCGACTGCGCGTCCTCGAGCAGCCATGACGGCGCCTCCGACCCCAGCATGATCCGCGCGTGCAGCGCCAGCCGCGCCCACTCGAAGAGGTGCCCGATGGTGACCCCGTACGGCCGGAATGGGTGCCCCGGATCGTCGATGTTGTAGTCCAGCTCCACGGTCCAGGCCGAGGAGAAGTGCTCCGGGAGCCGCCAGTCGTGCTCGCGCGCGAAGCCGTGCACGACCCGCTCCAGGATCCGCAGCGCGCGCTCGAGCCAGACCCGGCGCCCGGTCACCTCGGCGACCGCGAGGAACGCCTCGACGGCGTGCATGTTGGCGTTGACGCCGCGGTAGCCGTCCAACGAGGCCCAGTCGGCGCTCCACACGTCGAGGATGAGCCCGTCCTCCTCGCGCCAGAACCGCTCCTCCATCACGCTCAGCGCGTCGTCGAGCAGCGCCTCCGCGCCGGGGTGGCCCGCGGCGTACGCGGTGGTGGCGGCGAGCACGACGAAGGCATGGGCGTACCCCTCCTTCACGGTGCTGACCACCTCGCCGGTCTCCGGGGAGACCGCGGAGTGCCACCCGCCGTTCTCGGCATCGTGGAGCCGCCCGGTGAGCGCGGCGACGCCGTGGTCGACGTACGCAGCAGCCGAGGCGTCACCACGCAGCTGCGCCAGCCCGAAGACGTGCGTCATCCGGCAGGTGATCCAGGTCTCGACGGGCCGCCCGGGAGTGAGCAGACCGTGCTCGTCGAGCCACCCGAAGCCGCCACCCTCGTGACGGGACCCGCGGGCGAAGGCCAGCAACCGGGCCGACTCCTCCTCGAAGCGGGCGATCTCGGCGGCGGTCAGTTGCACCTCGGTCATCCCTTGATGGCCCCTTCCTCGACCCCGCGGAAGAAGTAGCGCTGCAGCACCGCGAAGACGATCACGATCGGGACGAACGAGATCATGGTGCCTGCCGCGATCAGGCGGGGGTTGTTGGTGAACGTTCCGGACAGATACTGCAGGCCGACGGTCAGCGTGAGGTTCTCCGGGTCGGTCAGCACGATCAGCGGCCACAGGAAGTCGTCCCAGGCGCCGATGAACGCGAAGATCGAGATGACGCTGAGCATGCCGCGTACGCCGGGGAGGTTGACGTGGATCAGCCGCTGCCAGGCGTTGGCGCCGTCGACCTTGGCGGCCATCTCGAGCTCGTCGGGGATCGCGGTGAAGGCCGCCCGCATCAGCAGGACGTTGATCATCCCGATCATGCCGGGCAGCGCGACCCCGAGCAGGGTGTCGGTCAGGCCGAGCGAGCGGACCGTGACGTACTGGGCGATGATCGTCGCCTCCCCCGGCAGGATCAGCGTCGCCAGCAGCGCGCCCAGCACCAGCCTCGACCCGCGGAAGCGCAGCTTCGCCAGCGCGTAGCCCGCCATCGTGGCGCCGAGGATGTTGCCGCCCACGACCAGGACCGCGACGACGACCGAGTTCATCGCGTAGTCGACCACCGGCACCACCTCGGCGACCTTGACGTAATTGGCGAACGTCGGGTGCTCCGGGATGAAGCTCGGGGTCGAGGAGTAGACGTCCTCGTCGATCGACTTCAGCGAGGTCGACAGCTGCCACACGAACGGCAGGACCGTGATCGCGAGCACCACCAGCAGCAGCACGTAGCGCGTCACCATCTCGCCCGTGGACATCCGGTGGAACGAGTACGACCTCTTCGCGCGCTTCGAAGAACGCGGTCGCGTGTCGGTCATCAGCCGTCCTTCCGGTTGAGCCGGGCCAGCAGCAGCATCGGCAGCAGGGTGAGCACGAAGAGCAGCAGGCTCAGCGCGGAGGCGTAGCCGAGGCTGCCGGTGAAGCCCGTGGAGTAGAGCTGGATCAGCATGACCATCGAGCTCACCTTGCCGCCCGGGCCACCCGTGCCGCCGGTCATCACGTAGAGCTCGGTGAACACGCGCAGCGCCGAGATGGTGATCAGGATCGTGATCAGCAGCATCGTGCCGCGTACGCCCGGGACGGTCACGCTCCAGAAGCGGCGGACCGGGCCCGCGCCGTCGACGGCGGCCGCCTCGTGCAGCTCCTTGCCGACGTTCCCGAGGGCCGAGAGGTAGATGATCATGTAGTAGCCGAGACCCTTCCAGACCGTCAGGCTGATCGCGCTGAAGAGCAGCAGCCAGCGGTCGGTCAGGAACGGGATGGGCTCGGTGACCACCTGCAGCGCCGACAGGATCGAGTTGATCGCGCCGCGGTCGTCGAGCAGCCAGCCCCAGATCAGCGCGACCACGACCGCCGAGGCGACCACCGGCGTGTAGAAGGTGACCCGGAAGAAGGTCAGGCCCGGCAGCTTCTTCTCCACCAGCACCGCGAGCAGCAGCGGCAGCAGGGTGAGCAGCGGTACGCAGACGATCATGTAGAGGATCGAGTTGGTCAGCGCGTGCACGAGCTGGTCGTCGTCGAGCATCCGCTCGAAGTTGGCCAGCCCGGTGAACTCCCCGCCGCCCAGTGGCTTGGTGTTCGTGAACGCCATGTAGATGGTGTTGAGGGCGGGATAGACGTTGAAGACGCACAGCCACACCACGGCCGGCGCGACCAGCAGCCAGGGCGTGAACCACCGGTGGTCACGCACCCGGCCGCCCGGCCTCGTGATCGGACTCGTCACTGGGTGAGGATCTTGTTGCATTCCTCGACGGCCTTGTCGAGGGCTTCCTGCGGGGTCGCGTCTCCGGTGATCGCCGCGGCGAGCTGCTGCTGCAGGATCGTCTCCATGGCCGGCGACCAGCGCGGGTTGTTGGGGATCGCGGTCGAGAGGGTCTCGAACGCGGTCACCTGGGCGTCACCGGCGTTGGTGCCGTCGCTCTTGGCGAAGAACTCGTCCTCGGCGGACTCGGTGGTGCTCGGGTAGATGCCCGGGACCAGCTCGGCGAAGGCCTTCTGGTTCTCGGCGTTGGTCACGAACTGGGCGAGCGCGTTGGCGGCGGCGAGGTTCTTCGACCCGGCGTTGACCGAGAGGCCCTGGACGTAGAGCGGGCCGTCGCCGAAGGCGTGGTTGGAGGTCGTCACGTCGACCAGGCTGGGGGCCTCGGTCTTCAGCGTCGTGTTGATGTGCTGGCCACCGCCGGTGGTCCAGGCGACCTTGGACTCGTTGTACATCGCCGAGTTGCCCTGGAACTCCTCCGAGAGCAGGTTCTTCGGCAGCAGGCCCGCCTCGTAGCCGTCGGCGAACTTCTGCACCAGCTCGACCACCTCGGGCTGGTTGAAGGTCAGCTCGGTGCCGTCCTCGTTGAAGATGTCGACGCCGAGGTTCTGGAAGTCGTTGATGCCCGGCTTGCGGCTGACCAGGTAGGACGAGCCCTTGGCCGTCTTCTGGTACGTCGCCGCCTGCTCGAAGAGGGAGTCCCAGTCGGTCGGGAGGTTCTCCGGGTCGAGGCCGTTCTCCTCGAGCAGCTTGGTGTTCCAGTAGTTCACGTCGGTGCCGAGGTACCACGGGTAGCCGTAGGTGCCGTCGAGGCCGTCGTACCGGTAGCCCTGCAGGCCACCCTCGACGAACGTCCCCTCCAGGTCGACGTCGGTCTCCTCGAGGTCGAGCAGCTGGTCCTGCTCGGCCAGCGGCAGCGCGAAGTCCGGCGGCAGGTTGACGACGTCGGGGAGATCACCGGACTGGGCCTGGGTGAGCACCTTCTGGTCGTAGCCGTCGCCGGGCTGGTCGAGCCAGGTGACCTCGACGCCGGGGTTCTCCTTCTCGAAGGCGGCGATCACGCCCTCGACGTAGTCGGTGAACTTGGGCTTCAGCGCCCAGGTCTGGATCGAGACCTTGCCCTCGATCTTGCCCTCGAGGTCACCGGCGGACGGCTCGTCACCTGCCCCGCAACCCGTCATCGCAGTGATGCCCATGGCCAATCCAGCGGCGACCCCCACCAACCGGCGTACGCTCATTTTCGGCTCCTTGCTGAAAGCTTTTGATAAAGCGGTTAAGTTCGGGCCGTACTATTCACCGAACGAGGTGTGCCGTCAAGGCATCCGTGTGAGGAGCGCCACAATCAGCCTCCTGCCTCGACCCAGGAAGGACTTGCCCGATGGCACGACCCACGATCGCGGACATCGCCGAGCGCGCCGGCGTCTCCAAGGGCGCGGTCTCGTTCGCGCTCAACGGACGGCCGGGAGTCAGCGAGGAGACCCGGCGACGCATCCTGGCCGTCGCCGACGAGATGAACTGGCGCCCCCACCGGGCCGCCAGGTCCCTGGGCAACTCGCGCGCCGGAGCGGTCGGCCTGATCCTGTCCCGCCCCGCTCGTACGCTCGGGCTCGAGCCCTTCTTCGGCCAGGTCGTCTCCGGCCTGCAGGCCGGCCTTGCCGAGGACGGCACCGCGCTGCAGCTGCTCGTAGTCGAGGACCCCGAGGCGGAGATGGCCGCCTACCGCAGCTGGGCGGCCGAGAAGCGGGTCGACGGCTTCGTGCTCCTCGACCCGCTCATCGAGGACCCCCGGTTCGCCGTGCTCGAGGCGCTCGACGTGCCGGTGATGGTGCTCGGCGGACCGCTCCCGGACACGTCGCTGAGCTACAGCTGGGCCGACGACAGCGAGGCCATGCACGAGGCGGTCGACTACCTCGCAGCGCTCGGCCACCGCCACGTCGTCCACGTCGCCGGTATGCCACAGTTCCTGCACACCAAGCGCCGGATGGACGTGCTCACCGAGGCCAAGGCGCGCCACGAGCTGGCCGAGGTGGTCTCGATCCCGACCGACTACAGCGACTCCGAGGGCGCCGTCATCACCCGTCGGGTCCTCTCGCGGCGGGAGCGGCCGACCGCGATCGTCTACGACAGCGACGTGATGGCCGTGGCAGGACTGGGCGTCGCCCTGGAGATGGGCGTACGGGTGCCGCAGGACCTCTCGATCCTCTCCTTCGACGACTCCCTGCTGGCCCGGCTGACCCACCCCGCACTGACCGCACTCACCCGTGACACCCAGGGCTGGGCCACCGAGGCGGCCCGTGAGCTGCTCCGGCTGATCGCCGACCCGACGCTCACCGTGCGTCACCAGTCGAGCACCCCGGTCCTCGTCCCGCGGGAGAGCACGGCTCCGCCCGCCGGACGCTGATTGCCTGGTTTACTTAAACGGTTTATATTGCGCGGGTGCCAGCTCACCCGACCCCCGCCGCCACTGCCCCGTTGCGCTTCGGAGCCAACCACGTGCCCTCATCCGGCTGGTTCTACTCCTGGCTCGACTTCGACGCCGACCAGATCGCCCGCGACTTCGACGACCTCGCCGGCCTCGGTCTCGACCACGTACGCATCTTCCCGGTCTGGCCGTGGATCCAGCCCAACCGCTCGCTGATCCGCTCCGCGGCGGTCGACGACGTGCTCACCACCATCGATCTGGCCGCCGCCCGCGGCCTCGACGTCTGCGTCGACCTGGTCCAGGGACACCTGTCGAGCTTCGACTTCCTGCCCTCGTGGGTGCTCACCCACCACCAGCGATCGGTCTTCAGCCACCCGGAGGTGCGCGCGGGCCTGCGCACCTACGTCGACACCCTCGCCGCCGCGGTCTCCACCCGCGACAACGTCTTCGCCCTCACCCTCGGCAACGAGGTCAACAACCTGTGGCCGTCCAACCCGACCACGATCGCCGACTCGCGCTCGTGGGCCCACGAGCTCCTCGAGACCGCCCGCAAGGCGGCCCCCGGCCTGCTCTGCCTCCACTCGCTCTTCGACGACGCCTTCTACGCGCCCGACCATCCCTTCGCGCCTGCCGACGTCACCACGCTCGGCGACCTGAGCACCGTGCACTCCTGGGTCTTCAACGGCGTCGGCGCGATCGACGCGCCCCTGGGGCCGGCCACGCTCACGCACGCCGACTACCTGGTCGAGCTGGCTGCTGCGTACGCCACCGAGCCGGGGCGCCCGGTCTGGCTCCAGGAGATCGGCGCTCCCCTGCCGGAGATCGACCCTGGGTCCGTCCGCGAGTTCGTCCGGGGAACGGTCGACCACGTCGTCCAGAACCCGGCGCTGTTCGGCATCACCTGGTGGTGCTCCCACGACCTGGACCGGTCACTGGTCGACTTCCCCGAGCGGGAGTACGACCTCGGTCTCTTCACCGTCGACCACCGGCGCAAGCCGGTCGCCGAGGCGCTGGCCGAGGCGATCGCGGCGCACAGCGGTCCTCGCCCTGCTCCGACACCGCGCCGACAGCTCGAGTGCCCGGTCGACCTGCTCCGCGAGCCCGAGCGCCGGGCCGAGGTCGCGCCGGGCAGCGACTTCCACCGCGCCTGGGTCGCCGCCCGGGTCGACGGGCCGGTCGAGATCGTCGCGCCCCGCTGACCCGGGCCTGATCGGGTCGCGCCGCGCGGACCGGTCACGGAGTCGGCACGACGCCACTCCCGGGCCGGTCCCGCGGGGCGATCAGGTGGAGCGACGGCACCATGGCGACCAGCGCGACCCCGGTCAGGACGGCCGCCACCCACACCGGCCCGAGCACGCCTGTGCCCGACAGGGTGGCCGCCCCGAGCGCCGGACCTGCCGCGGCACCGACGTTGAGCGCCACGGTCGCGTAGGCGCCGCCCATGGTCGGCGCATCCGAGGCCGCGTAGAGCACCCTCGCGATCAGGCTGCTGCCGACCGCGAACGCCAGGACGCCCTGGACGAGCACCAGCACGAGCAGCGGCACCGCACGGTCCGCGAGCAGCCCCAGAGCCAGCCACCCCAGGAGCAGCGCGGGCGAGGCCACGGCGATGACCAGCCGCGGGTGCCGGTCGGAGAACCGCCCGGCCGCGGCGACCCCGACGAAGGAGCCGATGCCGAACAGCACCAGCGCCAGCGACACCCACACCTCGGCCAACCCGGCCGGGCCGGTGACGATCGGTGCCACGAAGGTGAACGCGGCGAAGGTTCCGCCGTTGACCAGAGCACCCAGCGACATCGCGACGAGCAGTCGCGGCGCTCGCAGCTGGGCGAGCTCGGCGACCAAGGACGGACCGGACCGGACCGACGCCTCCACCGTGCCGGGCCGCACCCCGTGGGCGATCCCGATGGCGGCGGGCACGCACAGCAGCGCGACCGCCCAGAACGTCGCCCGCCAGCCCAGGGCGGCGCCGAGCAGCGCCCCGCCGGGCACACCGGCGACGGTGGCGAGCGTCGTACCCGACAGCAGGACGGCGAGCGCGCGGCCCTTCCGGTCGGGAGCGACGAGGCGGGTGGCGGTGCTGAGCGCGACCGCCAGGAACCCGGCGTTGGCGACCGCCGCCACCACCCGGGTCGCGAACAGCACGGAAAAGGCCGGCGTAACGGCGGCGACGACATGGCAGGCGGCGAAGAGCGCCAGGCAGCCGAGAAGGGCGGCCCGGGCCGGCCACCGGCGAGCGAACGCGGCCATGACGGGCGCGCCGAGGATCATCCCGACGGCGAACGCGGACGTGAGCAGACCGGCGGTCCCGACCGAGACGTCGAGGCCGGCGGCGATGTCCGGCACGAGGCCGGCGAGCATGAACTCCGAGGTGCCCATGGCGAAGACCGCCAGGGCGAGCAGGTAGAGCGCGAGAGGCATGTGGATACTCCGAGGCAGGAAACGGACGGAACGCGTCTCGTCACCACGGCCAGCACCCGGGGTGGCCTATCGACCGCCCGCGCGTTTCGCGCCAGGGCGGGAGGGCTCGAACCTCAGTGGTTCAGGGGGCTGACGGCGTGACCGAAAGCCCCCACAGTGGCTGCCTCAGGGCTCGACATGGCCGTCAGACTACCGCAGCGCCTGACCGGCGTACGCAGCCTGCCGGTCGGCGGCCTGGCTGCGCTTCCACACCCGGAAGCTGTCCTCACTGTTGCCGCGGCGCCAGTAGCCGGAGATCGACAGGTCCCCGCGCGGCATCCCGCGCTCACGCAGCAGGTAGGGACGGATCCGCTGCATGGTGACCTCGGCCTCGCCGTGCACGAAGGCGTGCACCCGGCCGAGCAGCCAGGGCAGCTCGCGGACGACGGTCTCCAGCGGCGGGTCGACCGTGGCGTCCACCCAGCGCACCTCGACGCCGGCCGGCGCCTCGACCTGCTGGAGGTGCTCCGCGGAGGGCACCTCGATCACGGCGTAGCCGACCGCGTCGGCCGGGAGCGCCGCCAGCGCCGCGCGGATCGCGGGCAGACCGGACTCGTCGCCGACGAGCAGGTGCCAGTCGGCAGCCGGGTCCGGGGCGTACGTCCCACCGGGCCCGCGCACGGTCAGCACGTCACCCGGAGCCGCGGCGGCAGCCCACCTGCCGGCGACGCCCTCGTCACCGTGGTGGACGAAGTCGACGGCCAGGGTGCCCTCGGCGACGGAGGGGTCGAGCGCGGTGTAGGTGCGGCAGACGGTCGAGCCGTCACCGACCGGGATCTCCAGACGCAGGAACCGGTCGGTGCACACGCTGCCGTCGAACGCGGAGAGGTCCTCGGCACGGAAATGGACGCGGGTCATCCCGGCACTGAGCCGGCGGGTCGAGGTGACCACGACCCGTGTCGCCGGCTTTGTCTCCGGCTTGTCCGCGCGAAACATGAGGGGAGCCTAACCTAATTTCCGAGAAATGCGGATGGTGGCCCGCCGACTGCCCTAGAGTTGCGCCGTGCTCTACTCCGCCGGGTTCGAGTTCGAGTATGCCCTGGTGACGGAGTCACCCGACGTAGGCGCGGGTGCGATTCGCGACGCGGGCACATTCCATGACTTCGAAGACCTCGACTTCGACGCCCTCCAACGCGCTCTCGCCGACGGCTCCGGCACCACCGACGACGGCCTCGTCCGCGGCGACCTCGGCATCAAGAGCGGCTATTGGTACCTCGAGGGCGACGAGCGGTTCGACGCCGAGGGCACCTTCACCACGATGCTGGTCAAGGGCGTGGAGATCCGCACCCCGATCTGCCCGAGCATCACCGAGGCCGCCGACCGGCTCGTCGACCTGCAGGGCGACATCGCCAAGCGTCTCGAGCCCCTCGGCCTGCACCTGGGCATCGTCGGCTTCAACCCGGTCCGCGAGGCGTACGTCCTCGACCCGCCGCTCAACGAGTGGGAGCAGCGGATGCGGGCCGAGCACCGGGAGTACGACCACGCCGAGGTCTCCAACCTGAGCTACGGCCCCGACATCAACCTGTCCTTCCCGGGGCTCTCCGCGGCACAGGTCGTCGAGGTGACCCGCAGGCTGACCTACTACAGCCCGTTCATGGTGCCGTTCAGCTTCAGCTCACCCTTCCACGCCGGAAAGGTCTGGCACGGCCCCAGCAAGCGCACCTACGAGCGCACCTGGCGCCGGGTGGCGGCGCGCTGCTTCGTCGAGACGACCGCGGGCGTCGAGCCCACCATGGTCCACCCACCGCGGATCCCTCGCGAGGAGGGACGCATCGAGTTCAAGGCCTTCGACTCCTTCCTCACCCGGGATCTGCTGCTCGGCGGCGCGGCGCTGACGCTCGGCGTCTGCCTCGCCGACGACCTGCCCGGACTGGCCGACAGGCCCAGTCGCGACCTCCACCAGCGGGCCGCGACCGCGGCGTTCGCCGACCCCGAGATCGCTGCCGGCGCCCGCCAGGTGCTCGCGGCGGCGCGCCGGGCGCTCTCCGAACGTGCTGGCCTGCGGCACGAAGTCGGCCACCTCGATGGTCTGGACCAGTTGCTGAGCGAGGGACGTACCCCAGCCGATAGCCTTCTGGACGCATATTCGAGCACCGGCCTGATGTACCACCCGGAAGGACTTCGTTGACTGATCTCCCCGCCGACCTGCCCGCTGACCGACTCGTGACACTGCCTGCGGAGGCCGACGTGGCGATCTGCGGAGCAGGCCCGATCGGCGCTGCGACGGCCACGTTCCTGGCCCGGCCCGGCCTGCGGGTGGTCCTCATCGACCACGACCCCGCCGACGACCCCGGCCATGTCGCTACCTACCGCTATGCGGGCGGCAGCATCCGGTGGACGTGGCCCGACCCGGTCAAGCGCGAGATGACGACCCAGACCGAGCAGTACATCCGCGGTGCCGCGCCCGGCGCCGACCTGGGGATGATCGAGAACACCTACCACCTGCTGCACACCGGTGAGCACATCCCCGCGCTCAACGTCTCCGCGACCGGGCTCGTCGAGATGCTCCGCGACCACGCCCGGGAAGCGGGGGCGACGCTGGTCGACGCGCTCGTCACCGGCGTACGCCCCGACGGCAGCGGTCATGTGGTCGAGACCTCCCGCGGCACCATCCGCGCGGGGCGGGTCCTCGGCGCGATGGGCGCGGCGAACGCCTCGGTGTTCCCGCAGGCCAGCGCGGAGCCGGAGAAGCGCCAGCTGTTCGTGCTCGACCTCCCGGTCCCGCCCGAACGCGAGCAGCTGCCCCACACGATCGTGCCGATCGGCGACGGCTTCGGCTATGTCTTCGTGAAGCTCATCGACGGGCGGCTGAGGGTCCTCGTCGGCCAGGAGGACATCGTCGAGGACGAGGACACCTCGGGCGCCGTCGACCACTGGAAGGAGATCCTCGACAGCGGTCTCGCCGAGACCCTCCCCTGGCTCCGCGATGCCCGCGTCGACGACATCCTCTGGGGCGTCGACACCGCTCAGAAGACCCTCGTGGTCGACGAGCCGAGCCCGGGCGTCCTCGTCGCCAACTGCGGCAGCGCCATCCGCTCGGCGGCCTGGCTGGGACGTACGCTCGCCGAGCGGCTCGGGACCAGCTGATCAGCGGGCGCGGCCGAGCTGAATCCTTTTGCGCGCCGGATCGCTCCTGTCTGCGACAGCCCGCGCCGCGGGCGGAACAGAGAGGAACACACGTGATCGACGTAGGAAGCACGATCGAGTCCACCTCCGTGCAGCTGAGCGACGGCGCGACGGCCGATCTCCTCGGGGAAGGCCACCGGGGAACACTCGTCTACTTCATGCGAACCACGACCTGCATGATGTGCAACGCCCACGTACGCACCCTCACGTCCAACGCGAAGGACTTCCGCGACCGAGGCGTTCGGGTCCTGATCGCCGTCCCCGAGGACGCCACCACGGCCCGGGCCTGGGTGGAGCGGCGGCAGGTCCCGTTCCCCGTCGTCCCCGGACTCCACGGTGACCTCGGCCTCGCCCGCCGCCTGCTCGGCTCGATGATGCAGTCCGGAACCGTCATCGTGGACGCCACCGGCTGGGTCACGTACGCGGACATCGTCACCGTGCCGACCGGCGGATACCGTCACCGCGACGTCCTCGCGGCGCTCGACGCCCTGCCACAACGCGCGCGATGACCATGGTGGACCAGCAGACGGACATGCGCGGCTCGTGGCCCGACACGGCCGTCGTCCGGTCAGCGCAGGCGGGCGACGTGGCCGCGATCTCGGTGCTCGTGGAAGGAGCCCACCCGCACGTTCGGCGGTTCGCCATGTCGCTCTGCCTGAGCGAGCAGGACGCGGAGGATGCGACGCAGGAGGCGCTGGTCATCCTCTACCGCAAGATCGGGACGCTGCGAGCGACCGGAGCGTTGGCGTCGTGGATGTTCACCATCGTGCGCAACGAGTGCGTACGTCGCTGGACCGTCAGCAGGAGGCACGTCCTCGCCGAGGTGACCGATCTGCCCCTGCGAACGAGCTCGTCGGCCGAGGAGGCCGCGCTGGCAGGGATCGAGGCTCGTCTCGTCTCCGCGGCCATCGCGGAGCTTCCACCCGACCAACGGCAGGTGCTGCTGTTGCGCGACGTGCACGGCTACAGCGGCAGAACGGTCGCGAAGCACCTGGGCCTGAGCCTGCCCGCGATGAAGTCACGCCTGCATCGCGCCCGGGCAGCGCTCCGGGCCGCGCTCGCAGACTCGGCCTAGCTGCCCAGCTCGGCCCGGGTCGGCGGGTTGGCACCGGCGCGCGAGACGGTGACCGCCGCCGCCCGGACGCCGTGGGCGAGCACCTCGCGGCGGTCGCGGTCGAAGTCGTCCCACAGCGCGTCGACCAGGCCGGCGGAGAAGGTGTCACCGGCACCGATGGTGTCCACGACGGTCACCTTCTGGGCCTCGACGTCGATCCGCTCGGAGGCGGTGATCCAGCTGGCGCCGTCGCCGCCGCGGGTCACCGCGACCGCACCGGCACCGAGCTCGAGCAGCCGCGCGGCCGCCTTGTCCAGACCGATCCCCGGGTAGAGGGTCTCCAGGTCCTCGTCGCTGGCCTTGACCACATCGGCGTACGCCGCCGCCCGCTCGATCCGCGAGACGACCTCCTGGCCGGTTCCGGTCAGGGTGGGTCGCATGTTGATGTCGTAGAGGACGCGCACCGAGTCCGGGAGCCCGTCGAGCAGCGCGAAGACCGTCTCGGCGCCGGGCGAGAGCACCGGGGCGAGCGAGCCGATGTGCACGAACCGCGGCGTGCCCACCGCGACCTCGCCGAGCTTCCACTCCAGATCGAAGACGTACGTCGCCGACCCGTCGGCCGTGATGGTCGCCTGCGCCGTCGAGGTCCGGGCCAGCACGTGCGGGTCGCAGGCCATCCGGACCCCGGAACCGGCCAGGTGGGCGGCCAGAGCCTGCCCACGGGCGTCGTCGGCGTAGGACGCCGCGTAGCGCACCGGACGGCCGAGCCGGCCCAGCGCGACGGCGACATTGGCGCCGCTACCGCCGGGATGGTCCTGGGTCACACCGTCGGACGTGGTGACCACGTCGACCAGTGCCTCACCTACCACCAATACGTCAGCAACGGCATTGTCACGATCCAGGCTGGTCACGGGCGGCAGATTAGCAACTCGACGTACCAACGAATTTTCGGGGTTGACCAGCAGAAACCTCCTACTGTCCAGTAACCCACCGCGGGTGCGCGACCGCTCGCGACCGCGTGCGACCATTGAGGATGTGACCGAAGAATCCACCGAGACGACTGGTGGTCCGCAGGGCCCGACCCCCGCCCAGCCGACCGTAATCCACGAGGGTCTACCGACCCAGCTTCCGGACATCGATCCCGAAGAGACCAGTGAGTGGCTCGGCTCGTTCGACGCGATGCTCGAGTCGAGCGGGCGCGAACGGGCCCGCTACGTCATGCTGCGTCTTCTGGAGCGCGCCCGCGAGCAGTCCGTCGGCGTCCCCGCCCTGCGAAGCACCGACTACATCAACACCATCCCCTCCGACCGCGAGCCGTGGTTCCCGGGCGATGAGGACATCGAGCGACGCATCCGCGCCTTCATCCGCTGGAACGCCGCCGTCATGGTCTCCTCCGCCAACCGCAAGGGCCTCGAGGTGGGCGGCCACATCGCCACCTACCAGTCCTCCGCGAGCCTCTACGAGGTCGGCTTCAACCACTTCTTCCGCGGCAAGGACCACCCCGGCGGCGGCGACCAGGTCTTCATCCAGGGCCACGCCTCCCCCGGCATCTACGCGCGTGCGTTCCTCGAGGGCCGGCTCACCGAGGAGCAGCTCTTCCGCTTCCGCCAGGAGGTGCAGCACGGCGTCGGCCAGGGCATCTCGTCCTACCCGCACCCGCGCCTGATGCCGGACTTCTGGGAGTTCCCGACGGTCTCCATGGGCCTGACCGGGATCAACTCGATCTACCAGGCCCGGTTCAACCGCTACCTGCAGAACCGCGGCATCAAGGACACCTCCGACCAGCGCGTGTGGGCCTTCCTCGGCGACGGCGAGATGGGTGAGCCCGAGTCGCTCGGCGCCATCCGGGTCGCCGCCCGCGAGGAGCTCGACAACCTGGTCTGGGTGGTCAACTGCAACCTGCAGCAGCTCGACGGCCCGGTGACCGGCAACGGCAAGGTCATCCAGGAGCTGGAGTCCAACTTCCGCGGTGCCGGCTGGAACGTCATCAAGGTCATCTGGGGCCGCGAGTGGGACCAGCTGCTCGCCAAGGACGTCGACGGCGTCCTGGTCAACAAGATGAACTCCACCCCCGACGGCCAGTTCCAGACCTACTCGGTCGAGACCGGTGCCTACGTCCGGGAGAACTTCTTCGGCTCCGACCCGCGCCTGCGCAAGATGGTCGAGCAGATGAGCGACGAGCAGATCCGCAAGCTCCCCCGCGGTGGTCACGACTACCGCAAGGTCTACGCGGCCTTCGACGCGGCCACCAAGACCGTCGGGCAGCCGACCGTGATCCTGGCCCACACCATCAAGGGCTGGACGATCGACGCTCTGGAGGGCAAGAACGCCACCCACCAGATGAAGAAGCTGACCATGGCGGACCTGAAGAAGTTCCGCGACCGTCTGCTCCTGCCGATCTCCGACAAGGAGCTCGAGGCGACCTACGAGCAGACCGGCGCCGCTCCGTTCTTCAACCCGGGCCCGGAGTCGGCCGAGATCGAATACATGATGGAGCGCCGCAAGCAGCTCGGCGGCCCGCTCCCCCAGCGCCGGGTCGAGTTCAAGCCGCTCACCCTGCCGGGCGACAAGGTCTACTCCGAGCTCAAGCAGGGCTCCGGGAAGAACAAGATCGCCTCCACGATGGCCACCGTCCGGCTCCTCAAGGACTGGATGCGTGACCCGGAGATCGGCAAGCGCATCGTCCCGATCGCGCCCGACGAGTACCGCACGTTCGGCATGGACGCGATGTTCCCGAGTGCCAAGGTCTACAACCCTGGCGGCCAGCAGTACGAGAGCGTCGACCGGAAGTTGTTGCTCTCCTACAAGGAGTCCGCACAGGGCCAGCTGCTCCACGAGGGCATCTCCGAGGCGGGGGCGCTCGCTTCGGCGACCGCTGCCGGCACCGCGTATGCCACCCACGGCGAGCCGATGATCCCGTTCTACATCTTCTACTCGATGTTCGGGTTCCAGCGCACCGGCGACTCCATCTGGGCCATGGCCGACATGATGGGCCGCGGCTTCCTGATCGGCGCCACCGCCGGCCGCACCACGCTGACCGGTGAGGGTCTCCAGCACGCCGACGGTCACTCCCCGCTGCTCGCGGCGACCAACCCGGCGGTCGTGCACTACGACCCGGCGTTCGCCTACGAGGTCTCGCACATCATGCAGAGCGGCCTCGAGCGGATGTACGGCACCTCCGAGGAGCACCCGCACGGCGAGAACGTGATCTTCTACCTGACCGTCTACAACGAGCCGGTCAGCCAGCCCAAGGAGCCCGAGGGCGTCGATGTCGAGGGCATCCTGAAGGGCATCCACCAGGTCTCGACCGCCGAAGGCGACGGCCCGAAGGTCCGCCTGCTGGCCTCGGGCGTCGGGTTCCCGTGGGTCGAGGAGGCCGCCCGCATCCTCAAGGAGGACTGGGGCGTCAACGCCGACACCTGGTCGGTCACCTCGTGGAACGAGCTCGCTCGTGACGCGATCGACGCCGAGCAGTGGAGCCTCAACCACCCGGGCGAGACCCCGCGCACGCCGTACGTCACCGAGAAGCTCTCGGCGTCCAACGGCCCCGTCATCGCGGTCTCCGACTACATGCGGGCCGTCCCGCTGCAGATCGCCCGCTGGGTACCGGACGACTACCGCGTCCTCGGTGCCGACGGGTTCGGCTTCGCCGACACCCGCCCGGCCGCGCGTCGCTTCTTCCAGATCGACGCCCAGTCCGTCGTCGTCCAGGCCCTCCAGGCCCTGGCCGAGGCCGGCGAGATCGACGCCGCGCTGGTGAAGAAGGCCTTCGACACCTACCGCATCGACGACCCGACAGCGACGAAGGGCATCATGCAAGAGGGCGGCGACGCCTGACCCTCGTGGCGCCGAGTCGGCGCATCTGACCCCCTGTCTGGCGAAGCGAAGCGAGCCAGAGGGGTCGGATGCGCCGACTCGGCATGTCATGAGATGTACTAAGCGCAAGAATGGACAACGTGACCGCAGTGATCCCTCCCACCCGCCAGCGCACCGCGCAGGCGCTGCGGCGTGCCACCGGCAGGCTGGCGACCGCAGCGACCTCGCGGATGGACGACGCGATGCCGTGGTTCAAGGATCTCTCCGCGAAGAACCGCTCCCTGGTCGGCCTGATCGTCCAGGCCGGCATCAAGGAGTTCGTCGGCTGGTACGCCGGCGGCGCCTCCGCTGACACCGCCAAGCCCGACCTGGCCGCCTCGATGTTCGGCGTCGCGCCACGTGCGCTGACCGGCATCATCACGCTCCAGCAGACCGTCGACCTCGTCCGCCTCTCGATCGAGGTGGTCGAGGCCAACATCGACGACCTGCTCGGCCCCGAGGACGCCGCCGACGTGCACGAGGCGATCGGCCGCTACGCCCGCGAGGTCGCCTTCGCCACCGCCGAGGTCTACGCCCGTGCCGCCGAGCAGCGTGGCGCGTGGGACGCCCGGCTCGAGGCGCTGGTGGTCGACGCAGTCCTGCGCGCCGAGACCGACGAGGTCGTCCTGTCCCGGGCCAGCGCGCTCGGCTGGGACGCCGACCTGCAGCTGTGCGCCGTCCTCGGCCACGCGCCCGAGGGCATCGGCCTCGACGCCGCCATGGAGGAGGTACGCCGCCGAGCCCGCGCCCACGACATGCACACCCTGTGCGCGGTCCAGGGTGACCGGCTCGTCGCCCTGCTCGGTGGCATCGAGGACCCCCTCGAAGCCGCCGAGCGCATCGCCGACCTCTTCGCCGACGGGCCCGTCGTGGTCGGGCCGATGGCCACCGGCCTCGCCACCGCCGCCGACTCGGCCCGGGCCGCGCTCTCGGCCTACCGGGCCGCGCCCGGCTGGCCTGACGCACCCCGTCCGGCGCGCAGCCAGTCGTTCCTGCCCGAACGCGCCCTGGCCGGCGACGCGTGGGCCCACCGCTACCTGATCGAGCATCTCTACCAGCCGTTGGTGGAGGCCCGCAGCACGCTGATCGAGACGCTGGCTGCGTACTTCGCGGCCGGAGGCGGCCTGGAAGCCACCGGCCGGACCCTGTTCGTGCACCCCAACACCGTGCGCTACCGTCTCAAGCAGGTCGCCGAGCTCACCGGGTTCACCCCGACCGACTCGCGGGACGCTCTGGCGCTGCAAGTCGCGCTGATCCTCGGCCGACAGCAGGACCACTGACACTGGTTCCGGCGCGGATTGTAGAACTCCTACAAGATTGCGTGACAGATATTCGTTGTCGCCGAAGGTGAACCAGGACCCCTCCAGACGGGACCATCATTCCGTGCTCGTCATTGTCGCCCCCGGACAAGGTGCTCAGACACCAGGATTCCTCACCCCGTGGCTGGAGGACCCCGCTTTCGCCGCTCGTATGGAGTGGCTCTCAACCGTCGCAGGCCTCGACCTGATCGACTACGGCACCAATGCCGATGCCGAGACCATCCGCGCCACCGAGATCGCCCAGCCCCTGCTGGTCGCCACCGGCCTGGTCGCGGCCCTGCAGCTCTTCCCGCAGCCCGCGGACGCCTTTTCGAAGATCGGCGCCGTCGCCGGCCACAGCGTCGGTGAGATCACCGCCGCCGCCGGCGCTCGCGCGATCAGCGCCGAGCAGGCGATGGTCCTCGTCCGTGAGCGCGGCAAGGCCATGGCCGAGGCCGCTGCGAAGACGCCGACCGGCATGACCGCCGTCCTCGGCGGCGTCCGCGAGGAGGTCCTCGCCGCGATCGAGAAGCACGGCCTCACCCCCGCCAACGACAACGGCCCCGGCCAGATCGTCGCCGCGGGCACGCTCGAGCAGCTCGAGGCCTTCGCCGCCGAGCCGCCCGCCAAGGCCCGGCTGATGCCGCTCAGCGTCGCCGGCGCCTTCCACACCAAGCACATGGAGCCTGCTGTCGGCCACCTCGCCCGGCTGGCCCAGAGCGTCTCGACCCACGACCCGCGTACGCGCCTGATCAGCAACAAGGACGGCCAGATCGTCCACGACGGCGCCAAGGCGCTGGACCGGATCGTCGGCCAGATCGCCAACCCGGTGCGCTGGGACCTCTGCCTCGACACCATGTCCGACATCGGCGTGACCGGCATCCTGGAGATGCCGCCGGCCGGCACCCTGACCGGGATCGCCAAGCGAGCCCTCAAGGGCGTCGAGACCTTCGCCCTGAAGACGCCCGACCAGCTCGAGGACGCCCGCGCGTTCGTCGAGAAGCACGGTGAGGCCAACCCGATCGAGACCACGCCGACCTGGCGCATGGTCGTCTCCCCCTCCAAGGGCACCTTCAAGCTCTCCGAGACGGTGTCCGGCCTCGACGTGATCCCGGCCGGCACCGAGATCGGTGCGATCGCCAGCCTCCGCGACACGATCGCGATCACCTCGGCCCACGGGGGCGAGGTCATCGAGTGGCTGGTCGAGGACGGCGACCTCGTCTCCCCCGGTCAGCCCCTGCTCCGCCTGCACCCGACGGGAGCGCAGCACTCGTGATCTCAGCCCCTACAGGTGCCCCGAACGCCCGCATCCTCGGTGTGGGCGGCTACCGCCCCAGCCGGGTGATCCCCAACAGCGAGATCGTCGGCCTCATCGACTCCTCCGACGAGTGGATCCGCACCCGCTCCGGCATCGTCGAGCGCCGCTGGGCGAACGACGAGGAGACCGTGCAGATGATGTCGGTCGCCGCCTCCCGCAAGGCCCTCGAGCAAGCCGGGATCGGCATCGACCAGATCGACTGCGTCATCGTCGCGACGGTCAGTCACATGCGCCAGACCCCCGCGGTCGCGGCGCTGATCGCCGACGAGCTCGGCGCCGACAACCCGGCCGCCTTCGACATCTCGGCCGCCTGTGCCGGCTTCTGCCACGGCATCGCGATGGCCAACGACTTCATCCGCGGTGGCAGCGCCCGTCACGTACTCGTCATCGGCGTCGAACGGCTCTCCGACATCACCAACCCGCACGACCGTGGCACCGCCTTCATCTTCGCCGACGGCGCGGGCGCAGCGGTCGTCGGCCCGAGCGAGGAGCCCGGGATCGGACCGGTCGTGTGGGGCTCCTCGGGCGACAAGGCCGAGCTGATCCAGACACCCGACTGGTTCGTGGCCAACGAGGCCAAGGAGACGCCCTGGCTGACGATGGAGGGCAACCCCGTCTTCCGGTGGGCCTCCTTCGCGATGGCCAAGGTCGGCCAGGAGGCGCTCGAGAAGGCCGGCATCACCGCCGACGAGCTCGACTGCTTCATCCCGCACCAGGCCAACATGCGTATCGTCGACGCCCTGGCCCGCTCCATGAAGCTCCCGGAGTCGGTCAAGATCGCCCGCGACATCGCCACCATGGGCAACACCTCGGCCGCCTCGGTCCCGCTGGCCCTTGAGCGGATGATCGAAGAGGGGCAGGCTCAGTCGGGCGACACCGCTCTGCTCATCGCATTCGGCGCCGGGCTGGTCTACGCCGCCCAGGTCGTCGTCCTGCCCTAGTCCCCCGCACCACCCAGAGTTTCACCACAAAGAAAATCCGAGAGGAAGCACCACACATGGCCACCACCGAAGAGATCCGCTCCGACCTCGCCGAGATCGTCAACGAGGTCGCCGGCATCGATGTCGCCGACGTCCAGCTCGACAAGTCCTTCGTCGACGACCTCGACGTCGACTCGCTGTCCATGGTCGAGGTCGTCGTTGCCGCCGAGGAGAAGTTCGGCGTATCCATCCCCGACGAGGAGGTCAAGAACCTCAAGACCGTTGGCGACGCGGTGAGCTTCATCGAGAAGGCTTCCGCGAACGCCTGACGCGCCCCGGCGGCTCGGCCAACCCTCCCAGGCCGAGCCGCCGGACCTTCGTCACCCGATCCCAACGCGCCGAACACCCCACGGAGACCACATGAGCAGCCGCACCCGAGTAGTCGTCACCGGATTGGGCACCACCAACCCGGTCGGCGGAGACGTAGCCACCACCTGGGATGCCTTGATCGCCGGCCGCTCCGGCATCCGCGAGCTCACCGAGGAGTGGGCTCAAGAGCTTCCCGTACGCATCGCCGGCCGCATCGCCGTCGAGCCGTCCGAGGTTCTGGAGAGGGTCAAGGCCCGGCGCCTGGACCGCTCCGCACAGTTCGCCGTGGTCGCCGCGGCCGAGGCCTGGAAGGACGCCGGCTTCGAAGGCACGGCCACCGAGGCCGGCCTCGACGGTGAGCGTCTCGGCGTCGCCGTCGCCACCGGGATCGGCGGGGTGACGACCCTGCTCGACAACTACGACACGCTTCTCGCCAAGGGACCGCGCCGGGTCAGCCCGCTGGCCGTCCCGATGCTGATGGCCAACGCCTCGGCAGCCAACATCTCGCTGACCTACGGCGCCCGCGCCGCGGCTCAGACCCCGATCTCGGCCTGCGCCTCCGGCTCCGAGGCGGTCGCCCTGGCCGCCGACCAGATCCGTCTGGGCCGGGCCGACGTCGTGCTCGCCGGTGGCACCGAGGCCGCGATCCACCCGCTGCCGATCGCCGCGTTCGCCAACATGATGGCCCTGTCCAAGACGGCGTCCGGCCCCGACGGCGGCGACCCGACCTCGGTCAGCCGTCCGTGGGACACCGCCCGCGACGGCTTCGTCCTCGGTGAGGGCGCCGGCATCGTCGTGCTCGAGTCGCTCGAGCACGCCCAGGCCCGTGGCGCCCGGATCTACGCCGAGGTCCTCGGCTCCGGCGTGACCGCCGACGCCCACGACATCGCCCAGCCCGACCCGGAGGGTCGTGGCGGCAGCCGCGCCATCAAGCGCGCGCTCGAGGACGGCGACATCGACCCGAGCACGATCGCCCACGTCAACGCCCACGCGACCTCGACCCCGCAGGGCGACATCGCCGAGGGCCTGATGCTCCACGCCACCCTCGGCAAGCACGTCGAGAACGTCGTGGTCACCTCGACCAAGTCGATGACCGGCCACCTGCTCGGTGGAGCCGGCGCGCTCGAGACCGTCGCGACCGTGCTGGCGATCCACCACCGCCAGTCGCCCCCGACGATCAACCTCGACAACCTCGACCCCGCGGTCGAGCTCGACATCGCCACCAAGACGCGCGACCTGCCGGTCGGCGACATCGCAGCGCTCAACAACTCCTTCGGCTTCGGTGGCGCGAACGTCGCGGTCGTCTACGGAAGCATCTGATGACGATCACGGCGCCTGCGCCGGCCCCCGCGGCGAAGCAGAAGCTTCCTCGCGACCAGGACCCGCGCAACCCGCTGACCCGTCTGAAGGCGCTCTTCGACGAGGGCACCGTCAAGCTCATCTCCCCCGACGACGATTCGGGCATGCTGGCTGCCGTCGGCGAGGTCGACGGCACCCGCGCGGTCGCCTTCTGCTCCGACGCCACCGTCATGGGCGGCGCGATGGGGGACCTCGGCTGCCGTGTGGTCGTCGACGCCTACCACCGGGCTATGACCGACGGCATCCCTATCATCGGCCTGTGGCATTCGGGCGGTGCCCGGCTCGCCGAGGGCGTGCTCTCCCTGCACGCCGTGGGCCGGATCTTCCACGCGATGACGCAGGCCAGCGGCAAGATCCCGCAGATCTCGGTCGTCCTCGGCCCCGCCGCCGGCGGCGCTGCGTACGGTCCCGCCCTCACCGACGTCGTCATCCTCGGCCCCGAGGGCCGGATCTTCGTGACCGGCCCCGACGTCGTACGCTCCGTCACTGGTGAGGACGTCGACATGCTGCGCCTCGGTGGCCCGGAGCCGCACGGCCGCCGCTCCGGTGTCGTCCACATCCTCACCGAGTCCGAGCGCGAGGCGCTCGACAAGGCCCGCACGGTCACCTCCCTCCTCGGCTCCCAGGGCGGCCTCGACGTCGCCGCGGTGGAGGACAAGGACCTCGCCGAGCAGCTGCCGGAGTCGAAGAAGCGCGCCTACGACGTGCACCCGCTCGTGGAGAACATCCTCGATGAGGGCACCACCCAGGAGCTGCACGCGCGCTGGGCGCCCAACATCGTCACGGCCCTGGGCCGCTTCGGCGGCCGCACCGTCGGCGTCGTGGCCAACAACCCGCTGCGGCTCGGCGGCTGCCTCGACTCCCTCTCCGCGGAGAAGGCCTCCCGGTTCGTACGCCTCTGCGACTCGCTCGGCGTCCCGCTGATCGTCGTCGTCGACGTCCCGGGCTACCTGCCGGGCGTCGGTCAGGAGTGGGACGGGGTCGTCCGCCGCGGCGCCAAGCTCCTGCACGCCTTCGGCGAGTGTGTGGTCCCCCGGGTCACCCTGGTGACCCGCAAGACCTACGGTGGCGCCTACATCGCCATGAACGCCCGCTCCCTCGGTGCGACCAAGGTCTTCGCCTGGCCGGGCGCCGAGGTCGCGGTCATGGGCCCGGTCGCCGCCATCCGCATCCTGCACCGCCGCAAGCTCGCCGAGGTCGCGCCCGATCTCCGTCCTCAGGTCGAGGCGGAGCTCGCAGCCGAGCACGAGCGTCTCGCCGGCGGTGTCGACAAGGCCGTCGAGATCGGCGTCGTGGACGAGGTCATCGAGCCCTCGGCCACCCGCAGCGCGATCGCTGCCGCCTTCGAGGACGCGATCCAGACCGTCGGCGTACGCCGCGGTGCTCACGGCAACATCCCCCTCTGACCGACACCGGCCAGACAACGCACAGAGGCCCCGGAGCTCACGCTCCGGGGCCTCTGTCGGTCGTCGGCCGTGCTCTGCGGCCGACGGGGTCGCTCAGACGACCTGGTGCAGCCAGCGTACGGGCGCGCCCTCTCCCGCGTGACGGAACGTCTCCAGCTCGTCGTCCCACGGCTTGCCGAGGAGCTTGTCCACCTCGAGCTCGAGCGTGGTGTCGCCGAGAGAGGCCTTCACGACCGCGGCCTTGAGCCGGTCCTCCGGGATCATGATGTCCCCGTGCATCCCGGTGACGGCGTGGAAGACGCCGAGGTCGGGGGTGAAGGAGTAGCGCGCACCCTCGGAGGTGGACGTCGCGTCCTCGGTGACCTCGAAGCGCAGGTGCGTCCATCCCTTCAGCGCCGAGGCGATCGCCGCAGCGGAACCGATCGCACCCGACCAGAAGAGCTCAGCTCGGTAGGTGCCGGCCTGGGCGGGCTGCGCCGTCCAGTCGAAGTTCACCGGCACACCGAGAACCCCCGCGACGGCCCATTCGATGTGAGGGCAGAGCGCGGAGGGAGCCGAATGCACGAACACAACGCCTCGGGCGATACCACGCGAGGCGCTCGGGTCCTTGATCTGAGTGGTCACCGAATATCTCCTTCGTTGCGGCGCGAGCTACGCCTTCCCCAGCGGGCTCGATCATGCGTGAAGGAAACACTTCGGTGGATCACATGGATGTAGTTGTGCAGTCCATTCTTACCTACCCGGCCCAGGATCTCCAGTATCGAGGCAAAACGGTCAGTGGCGACCAACACAGAGGTCGATCGCCACTGACTTCCCGAACCGAGGAGGGACTCAGTCCCTCTCGACCGTCTTCTCAAGCGCCTCGGCCCGTGCCGCGGCGTCGGTGATCTCGTCGGCGTCGATCGCGTAGGTGCGGTGGAACCAGGTCAGCGCGTCCTTGTCCCGGCCGGCGTCCTGGAGCGTGTCGGCGTAGGCGTAGCGCAGCCGCACCACCCACGGCTCGCGGCTCTTGTTGTTGAGCGGCGACTGCTCGAGGATGCGCAGGGCCGCGTCGTACTGGCCCATGTCTCGACGAGCACCGGCCTCGACGATCGTCATCTCGGCCTTCGCCGGCGCCTCGAAGTTCACCACGGACGGGCTGTGAGCGAGCTTGATCGCCTGCTCGGGCTGGCCCAATGCACGGTGGCAGTCCGCCATGATCGGCAGGTAGGCCGTCGCCCCGTTCATCCGCTTCGCCGCGCGCAGCTCAGCCAGCGCCTCGGCGTAGTGGCCGGCAGCGTACGCCGCCTCCCCCAGCGCCTCACGGATCACCGCGATCCGCTGCGTACGCGACTTGGCCGCCTTGGCGTGCTGGTAGGCCAGCTCGGGGTCGGAGTCGATGAACATGTCGGCAGCGACCAGGTGGCGGGCGATCCGCGCCGCCAGCTTCTCCGGGAGACCACGCAGCTGAGCCGCGATGGACCGGTCCAGCTCCTTGCCGGTCACCTCATCCGGCAGCTCCGGACCGTCGTAGGCCCGCTGGTCCGCCGTACGCTCCTCGCGCGGCTCGTCGAAGCGCCGCTGCGGCTTGCCACCGGGCTTGCCGCCGCGGTCCTTGGAGTAACCGCCCTTGCGGTCGCTGCCGCCGCCGCGCTTCGGACCGTCAGGACGGCCACCTGCGCGCGGACCGCCGCGTCCGGTCGAGGGCTTGCCGTCGCGGCGCTCCTCGCCGCCACGACCGCCGTCGCGGCGCTGGTCTCCGCCACGAGCACCGTCACGGCGCTGCTCGCCTCCGCGGCCGCCGCCACCATCGCGACGGTCGCTGCTGCGACCTGCGCCGGTGCCCGGTCGACCGCCGCCCGATCGGCCTCCACGGCCACCAGCGGATGAACCCGAGCTCTTCGGACGCCCCGGGCGTCCGGCGGGCTTACCGCCCCTGTTGCTACGGCGCTCGTCAGCCATAGCTGCCATCCTCACTGCTGCCTCTGGCAGCCGACTTCGAAAGATCCCCAGATCATTGTGCAGACAAGATCGGTGCTGGTAAAAGCAGTAGAGGCCGCCCAAAAGGGCGGCCTCTACCTGAAATTTTGTCCGGCGGCGTCCTACTCTCCCACAGCCTCTCGGTTGCAGTACCATCGGCGCTGAAGGGCTTGACTTCCGGGTTCGGGATGGGACCGGGTATTTCCCCTTCGCTATGGCCGCCGTAACTCTATCGACTCACCCCCGCACTCATCCGCCGGCGCTTTCGCTGCCAGGCAGAGCTGCTTGGGGTGGCCAAGCCATTGTTCAGTTCTAGCTTGTTGCTAGTTGGTGTGGACGCGAACAGTCTCATCAAAGAATCAGTCTTCGATGGTTGTTGTTTTTGTTGAGGGTTTATGAAAGATAAGCCCTCGGCCTATTAGTACCGGTCGGCTGGGCATCACTGCTGTACACCTCCGGCCTATCAACCCCATAGTCTGTAGGGGGCCTTAACCCATAAAGGGTGGGAAACCTCATCTTGAAACGTGCTTCCCGCTTAGATGCGTTCAGCGGTTATCACTTCCGAACGTAGCCAACCAGCCATGCACCTGGCGGTACAACTGGCACACCAGAGGTTCGTCCATCCCGGTCCTCTCGTACTAGGGACAGCCTTTCTCAAGTTTCCTACGCGCGCGGCGGATAGGGACCGAACTGTCTCACGACGTTCTAAACCCAGCTCGCGTGCCGCTTTAATGGGCGAACAGCCCAACCCTTGGGACCTACTCCAGCCCCAGGATGCGACGAGCCGACATCGAGGTGCCAAACCATCCCGTCGATATGGACTCTTGGGGAAGATCAGCCTGTTATCCCCGGGGTACCTTTTATCCGTTGAGTGACCACGCTTCCACATGCCGTGGCCAGATCACTAGTTCCGACTTTCGTCCCTGCTCGACATGTCTGTCTCACAGTCAAGCTCCCTTGTGCACTTACACTCGCCACCTGATTGCCAACCAGGCTGAGGGAACCTTTGAGCGCCTCCGTTACATTTTAGGAGGCAACCGCCCCAGTTAAACTACCCATCAGGCACTGTCCCTGAACCAGATCATGGTCCGAAGTTAGACATCTAGTACGACCAGAGTGGTATTTCAACGATGACTCCACACACACTGGCGTATGCGCTTCACAGTCTCCCACCTATCCTACACAAGCCGAACCAAACACCAATACCAAACTATAGTAAAGGTCCCGGGGTCTTTCCGTCCTGCCGCGCGTAACGAGCATCTTTACTCGTAGTGCAATTTCGCCGAGTCCACGGTTGAGACAGCGCCCAAGTCGTTACTCCATTCGTGCAGGTCGGAACTTACCCGACAAGGAATTTCGCTACCTTAGGATGGTTATAGTTACCACCGCCGTTTACTGGGGCTTAAATTCTGAGCTTCGCACAAGTGCTAACCCGTCCTCTTAACCTTCCAGCACCGGGCAGGAGTCAGTCCGTATACATCGTCTTACAACTTCGCACGGACCTGTGTTTTTAGTAAACAGTCGCTTGGGCCTGGTCTCTGCGGCCCTTCACGCTTCCCCCAGCTAGTGGGTTCACGATCCGGGCCCCCCTTCTCCCGAAGTTACGGGGGCATTTTGCCGAGTTCCTTAACCATGGTTCGCTCGATCGCCTCGGTATTCTCTACCTGATCACCTGAGTCGGTTTGGGGTACGGGCGGCTCATGACTCGCTAGAGGTTTTTCTCGACAGCATAGGATCATCGACTTCACCAAACGGCTCCCCATCACATCTCAGACATACAGAGCCCGGATTTGCCTAGACTCAGTCCTACATGCTTGGCCGGCGACAACCATCGCGCCGGTTCGACTACCTTCCTGCGTCACCCCATCACTTGACTACTACACACTCGGGTCCCATGTTCCACACACACGCCTCACCCCGAAGGGATCGGTCACGTGCGCTTCAGATGGTTAGCATCATGCGCCTCATCATGGGCGTCATTTCGCCGGTACGGGAATATCAACCCGTTGTCCATCGACTACGCCTGTCGGCCTCGCCTTAGGTCCCGACTTACCCAGGGCAGATTAGCTTGACCCTGGAACCCTTGATCAATCGGCGGATGTGTTTCTCACACATCATTCGCTACTCATGCCTGCATTCTCACTCGCGTACCGTCCACCGCTGGATCACTCCGCTGCTTCACCCGATACACGACGCTCCCCTACCCACCCCGGAAAA
>NZ_CM132928.1:1162500-2827500 GCF_054031175.1 Nocardioides sp. WG-D5
TTGTTGACCATCGTCGCGGCGGTCTCGCCCTCGAAGGAGACGAAGCGCTCGATCTGGCTGCGCACCTTGCCGACCCATTCCTTGACGGTCTCGGGCGAGTTGAGGGTGCGCTCCCCCGAGTCACGCGGGTCGCCGATCATGCCGGTGGCGCCGCCGACGAGGACGTAGGGAGTGTGGCCGGCCTGCTGCAGACGCATCGCCATGGTGATCTGGAGAAGGTTGCCCATGTGGAGGCTCGGCGCCGTGGGGTCGAACCCGATATAGAACCGCACGCTCCCGCCGGCCAGCGCTTCTCGGAGCGCGTCGCGGTCCGTCGAGTCGGCGATGAGGCCTCGCCACTCGAGGTCGTCGAGGAGGGTGGGATCGATGGACACGTGGTGCCTTTCTCAGATCGTTCTCAGATGGTGTTTCCGGGGCCCGGAACGGGTTGTCCCGGAAGCAAGGGTAGTGGGCGATACCCCCTAGAGTTGACCACTGGCCAACGCGTTGAGATTTGAGGGGACCTGGGTGATCGCAGGGAGGTACCGGCTCGAGAGGGAGCTCGGCCGGGGAGCGATGGGGGCCGTCTGGCTCGCCACCGACGACGTGCTGGGACGTTCGGTCGCGCTCAAACAGCTGGTCGCGCTCGACGGCGTGTCCGATGCCGCGGTCGAACGCGAGGCACGGCTCGCCGCACGACTGGTCCACCCGAACGTGGTCGCCGTCTTCGACCTGGTGCGCGACGACGACAATCCCTGGCTGGTGATGGAGTACGTCGAGGGGAAGACCCTCGCGCACATGGTGCGTGACGACGGAGCCCTCTCGGTCGAGGACGCCGCGAGGCTGATCGGTCAGATCGCCTCCGCCCTGCGCGCCGCCCATGCCGCCGGCATCGTCCACCGGGACGTGAAGCCGGCCAACATCGTGGTCGGCCGTGCCGACCGTGCCAAGCTCACCGACTTCGGGATCGCCCGTGGCGTCGACTCCCAGACCACCCAGACCGGGCAGGTCACCGGCTCGCCGGCGTACCTGGCCCCTGAGATCGCCACCGGTGGGCGGGCCACCCCGGCCAGTGACATGTGGTCGCTGGGCGCCACGCTCTTCCAGGCACTGACGGGCGAGCCGCCCTACGGGATCGGCGACAACGCGCTGGCGACGCTGTATCGAGTGGTGCACGAGGACCCGCCGCGTACGCCGCTGGCCGGCCGGCTCGCGCCGCTGCTGGAGCACACCATGGCCTACGACCCCGCCGAGCGGTGGTCGGCGCAGGACGTCCTCGACTTCCTCGCGGGTCGGCTCGCGGCCGAGAAGCTGGAGCCGGTGGCGATGCGTACGCAGCTGCTCGGCGCGATCGCGGCGCCGGCTCCGGCGCCGACGGAGGCCGCGTTGCCCGCGGTGGCGTCGCAGCCGGCCGCGGCCCGCCGGCGCAGATGGTGGCCGGTGGCGCTCGTCGTGGCCGCCGCCCTGGTGCTGCTGGTGGGCGGGGCGTTGTGGGCCAACCGCGGAGACGAGCCGAACGCGAAACCGAAGCCGGTCGCCTCCGCCTCGCCGCTGGAGGAGACCACCGGCGAGAAGACCGAGGACACCGCCGACGAGGAGTCGGAGGAACCCTCGGAGGAGCCGAGCCCCAGCGAGACCGCGAGCCAGTCCCCGAGCGAGAGCCCCTCGGCGAGCGAGACGGCCGGCGCGAGCGCCGAGGGCGTCGACGCGTTCATCCGCAACTATCTCGCCACCGCGCCCGCGAACCCCGACAGCGCGTTCTCGATGCTGACCCCGGCGTTCCAGGCCAAGAGCGGCGGGATCGACGGCTATCGCAACTGGTGGGGCTCGGTCGCGAGCACCAGCGTCGTCTCGGTCTCCCCCAGCGTCGACCCGCTCAAGGTGACGTACACCTATCGGTACACGATGAAGGACGGCCGCCAGGACGGCGGCACGGTGACGCTGGGGCTCGTCTACACCGACGGCCGATACCTCATCGACACCGAGGGTTGAGCCCGGAAGCCTCCGGCAACTTCCGCTGACGTTCAGTTGAAGGTTAGGCGAACGGCTGACGCGGCTGAGTTCCTGTCGATACCGTTGAAGGCAACCACGACACAGGAGGCAAGCCGATGGCGGGCAAGTTCGAGGTGTACGAGGACCAGGCCGGGAAGTTCCGCTTTCGTCTCAAGGCCGGCAACGGCGAAGTCGTTGCCGCCGGAGAGGCCTACGAGTCCCGATCGGGCGCGGAGAGAGGCTGCCAGGCCGTCCAGCGCGCGGCGGACGGAGCGGAGATCGTCCACAGCTAGCGCGAGCTTCTTGTGCCGTAACCCGGCGGGCTCGAGGCCGCCGGGTCGGGAGCTGTCGTGCTGTCGAACGGGCTGCGGCCGATGGAGCCGAACAGCGCCCGCTAGGATCTGCGCGGGCCGTTAGCTCAGTCGGTTAGAGCAGAGGACTCATAATCCTTGGGTCGCGGGTTCGAGCCCCGCACGGCCTACCAACGATCGGTGCGCTGGACCTCGTGCATCAGCTCGATCTTGCGGAAGCCGAACTGCCGGTTGATGCGCTGCATCACGTCGTTGGACGGGTCGGTCCAGGTGTGGATGCTGGTGCGTTCGGGGTGGTCGCGCTGGACGGCGGCGAGGGTGGCGACCTTGAGGGCCAGGCCGAGCTTGTGGCCGCGGTGGGCGGACTTGACGAAGGTGTCGTCCTGGATGGCCTCGTCGCTGCCGTGGGCGAGGAAGATGACCGAGTAGCCGACCAGCTCGCCGGTGAGGATCTCGCGGGCGGCGGCGGTGATGCGGTCGTAGGAGCGGGCGGTGCTCTTCTCCGCCGAGCGGATGCGGTCGGCGGTGTGGGCGACCATGTCCTCCTGCGACTTGCCGGGCATCTCCTTGCCCATCTGGTTGCGCAGGCCGACAAACTGGGCGAGCAGGTCCTCGGGGGTGCGGTCCTCCCACATCAGGATCTCGTAGCCGAGCACGTTGAAGGGCTTGTGCGGCAGCGGGAGGTCGGCGGCGAGATGGTCCTCGCGGCGTACGGACTTGAAGCCGAGCGCCCGTGCGAAGGCCAGGGAGGACTTCGGGGGGATGGTCACCTCGGCAGTCGTCAGGGTGCGGCCGTTGGTGCGGCGTACGTCGTCGGCGGCTCGCCACAGCTCGGTGCCGACCCCGCGCCAGCGGTGCACGGGGAGGACGTGGATCCCGAGCTCGACGACGTGGCTGCGCTCCTCCTCGGGGAGATCGAGCTCGGCGATGCCGATCGTCTCGCCCTGCTCCTTCGCGGCGAGCAGCACCCGGCGGCCGTGGTCGTGCGGCATCCGCACCGAGTTGGCCAGCGCCTCGTAGGTGCGATGTGACGCGTAGGGTCGGTCGAAGGCCATCGATGCCGCCTCCACGGCGTACCAGGCCTTCAGAGCGGTGTCATCGTGGACGTCAACGGGGGCGATCACAGACACGGGCTCTATCTAACCGTGTCGAGCAAGGTGGCGGGAAGTGAGGTCCCCCAGCAAGCGTTGACACGTCATCTGATGCGGACCGGGGCCACGTCAGACCGGACCGGGCTCGGTCGACGGGTCGTCGGGATCAGGGTCCGGCGGACCGGGCGACTTGGTCGGCGTCGGGGTCGGCGTCGGAGTCGGAGTGGGGGTCGGCGTCGGCGTGGGCGTCGGCGTCGGGGTCGGGGACGGCGTGTTCGACGGCGACGGCTTCTCGGTCGGCGTCGGGTCGGGGCTCGGCGGCACGTAGGGCGCGTGACCCTCCTCGGGGGCATCGCCGTCGAGCCAGGCCGGCTCGGGGAACTCCTCGTAGTCGAGCCCGTCGGTCAGCGGGCCCATGATCTCGACCCAGGTGTCGGCCGGATAGTCGGCGCCGAAGAAGGTGTCGAGCCAGCCGTCGAGGGCGCCGCTGCCCTGTCCGCGGCTGTAGGCGACGGCGGTGGAGAGCTGTGGGGTGTAGCCGACGAACCAGGCCGAGGAGACCTCGTCCTTGTCGTTGGTCGCGGTGCCGGTCTTGCCGGCGGCCGGCTGGACCACCGCGCTGGCGGCCTGGCCGGTGCCGCTGGAGACGACCTGCTGGAGGGCGTAGGAGGTGTCGGCGGCGACGTCCTCGTCCATAGCCTTTCTGCGGCCGGTGGAGTCGTCGTGCTCGTAGAGCACGGTGCCGTCGGCGTCGACCACCTTGGAGACGACGAAGACGTCGTTGTGCACTCCCCCGTTGGCGATCGTGGCGTAGGAGTTGGCCATGTTGATCGGGCTGACCGTCGAGTTGCCCAGCGTGAGCAGGAAGTTGTCGGGGCGCATGTCGCCGCCGGACTTCATCGGGATGCCCGGGTAGTTGGCGTCGCTGCGGTCGCCACGCGGGATGCCGGCTCGTACGGCCATGTCGTAGACGTCCTTGCTGCCGTTGGGCAGGGAGTCGGACATCTCCACGAAGGCGGTGTTGATCGAGTCCTCCATCGCCTGGAGGCTGCTGACGTTGGCGCCGTAGCTGTGGCCGTAGGGGTCGGCGGCGCTCTGGCCGGAGTTCCGGATGCTCACGCCGCCGGGGAACTCCATCGGCGAGTTGCCGTTCCAGCTGTCCTTGAGCGAGTAACCCGCCTTCAGCGCGGCGGCGAGGGTGAACGGCTTCATCGTCGACCCGGCCATGGTGGCGCTGCTCGCGGCCCAGTTGATCTGCGAGTCGAGGTAGTCCTGGCCGCCGTAGAAGCCGCGCAGGGCGCCGGTCTTGACGTCGACGGTGGCCGCGCCGACGTGGAGCTCGTCGGAGACGTCGCCCTCGACGTACGCCTTCTTGTCCTCCGGACGTACGTCGTTGACCGCCTCCTCCACGGTCTTCATCGTCTTCTTGGTCAGCGTGGTGGTGATCCGCAGGCCGCCACCATTGATCTCGTCCTCGGTGACCAGCGGGTTGCCCTGCTCGTCCTTGAGCTTGAGGAGCTCGTCACGGACCAGCTTGAGCGCGTGGCCCTTCTGACCGCCGTAGCGGCTGTCGGAGCGCGGCTTCTTGAACTTCGGCAGCGCGGCCTTGGCCTTCTCCCCCTCGGCGGCGTCGACCATGCCCATCTTGACCATCGAGTTGATGACGTAGCGGTAGCGGCCGTCGAGCTCGGTGACCGCCTCCTCGCCGTTGCTCGGGTCGAGGTCGTTGGGGTCGTTGAGGATCGCGGCCAGCGCGGCGGCCTCGCGGAGGTTGATCTCGGCGGCCGGCTTGCCGAAGTAGGCGTTCGAGGCGGCCTCGATGCCGTAGGCGCCGCGGCCGAAGTAGATGGTGTTGAGGTAGCCGGCGAGGATCTCCTCCTTGGACTTCTGCCGGCTGATCTTCAGCGAGATGACCGCTTCCTTCACCTTCCGGGTGTAGGTGCGCTCCTGGGTGAGGTAGAGGTTCTTGACGTACTGCTGCGTGATCGTCGAGGCACCGGACTGGGTGCCGCCGGTGTTGTTGTTGACCAGCGCGCGCACGATGCCCTTGACGTCGATGCCGCTGTTCTTCCAGAACGTGCGGTCCTCGGCGGCGACCGCCGCGTCCTTCATCAGCTGCGGAATCTCGTCGAAGGGGAGCGAGTCACGGTCCTGGGAGTCGGCGATGTAACGGCCGATCTCCTCCTTGCCGCCGCGGTAGTAGACGAAGGAGGTCTCCTTCTCGTAGGCGGCGTTGGCGTTGGGGATCGGGATGGCGTTGTAGGCCACGATCACACCCAGGGTGCCGATCAGCGCGCCCACCAGAATCAGCACGGAGAAGGCCTTCAGAACCTTCTTCACCCGCTTCTTCTTCGGCTTCGGCGTGGGTGTGTAAGGCGGATTGCCCTGCCAGCTCAAGTTGTCCCCTCCCGCGGTCACAAACGCCACTAAGGGTACGGCGGGCTCCCACGCCCGACGCGATCCTCGGCGTCGTGTCCAGAACGTCTCAGCGGGGTCTCAGGTTGCACCTGGCGTACGAAAGGGCCTCTGACCTGGGCGAGCGCGTCGGTGTCGGCCCAGGCCAGAGGCCCCTTCGAGGAGTCAGACCAGCTTGTAGAAGGTGCTGTAGTGGTCCGGGGTGAAGTACACCGCACCGGAGCTGCGGTCGACGACGATCCGGTAGGACTGGCGAGCGGCGCCACAGGCGCGCGGGGTGACGTCGAACTCGAGGTAGGAGCGGCCGGTAGGCAGCTCGCCCTCGTAGTTGTTGTAGGTGCCGCCGGCGAAGTTGCAGGTTCCGGTGGGGGCCCAGTCGTACCAGCCGCGGGTGGAGGGGTAGCCCATCGACTTCCAGGTGCTGTTGGAGCTGCGCGCCTCCGCACAGCCGCTGTGGGTGCAGCTCGGGTTGTAGTAGGCGCTCGCGGACGGAGCGGTGGCGAGACCGGCACCGACGAGGCCGGTGGTGGCGACGAGGGCTGCGAGGAGCAGCTTGACGATGGTGAGCACGGAGTGGTTCTTCCCGGACATGAATCCTCCAGTGTGTGCGTTACGGACGCAGGTAATTCTGCTACCTGGCCTACCCCGATAGGGGCTCCCGAGGTCACGAACCGGTGAACTCTTGCCTCACTCCCAGCCGCAGTGGCCGGGCAGGAAGTCGTAGAGCGCGGCCTTCTGCGGCTTGCTGAGCGGCAGGAAGTAGGCCGCCTCCTCGGGCATGCCGGGACCGCCGACGTGGACCCGGAAGAGGCTGCCGACCTTGTCGTCGGCCAGGGCGTGCGGGTCGCACCGGGCAGGCAGGACCCGCAGCTCCAACGTGGTCGGCTCACCGGTCATCGGGTGCGGCGCCGCGCGCGGCCAGGTGGGCGTCTCGGAGGCGAGCTGGAAGAGCACGGTGCCCTCCCAGCCGTCGAAGGTGACCTCCGGGGCCTTCTCGGTCGGGGCGAACGTGACCGGGAGGACGAAGACGCTCTGCTTGCCCTCGCCCTCGACCCGGGGCTCGCCCACGGTGATCTCGGCCGCCTCGGTCAGGGTGCGCTCGGCGCAGTCGCGGTCGAGGAGGCGGTCGATGTTGGCGTACCTGTCCTCGGCGGTGCCGGTGCTGGTGCGCCACTCCTCCTTGCCTGTCTCGCGCCAGGTGATCGTCAGGTCGGCGTCGCCGCCCTCGCCGCACTTCCCGCGGGGCATGTCGAAGTCGAAGTCCATCTCGGGGTCGACCGGTTCCGAGCCCTTCCATCCGGCCCGGAACCGGTCGCTGCTCACCTCGAGGCGCGAGACCTCGATCGAGGAGCCGGTGTCGTTGACGAGGCGTACGAACGCCTCACCGGTGTTGCGCTGCAGCCGAGTCTGGTCGACGTAGGCGGTCAGCCCGTCGGGCCAGGCCGTCTCGTGCGGCTCGCTCGTGCCACAGGCGGCCAGGATCGGCCCGAGCAGGAGAACCGCGGCCGGCGCGGCGATTCGGCGCATTGCGGCAGGTTAGCGGAGTCACGGCACTCCCTGCTCCCGATCTCGTACGTCCCCGAGCCCGAGGACGGGGCACCCGCAGGGTCGCGGCGGTGTCGAGGCTCAGCGGTCGCGCTCCACGTACGGCTTCAGGACCACCGGTCCGAGCAGACCGTTGACCGTCGGTGTTCGGCTTCCGAACTCGGCGGGGCGTGTGATCCGCAGCCGGTTGAGGAGCGGGCTCGCGACCTCGATCTCGATCGTGTTCACGCCTGGGACGAGCCCGCCCTCCAGGTCGACCTCGTGGTCGAGCTGGTCCGGCGTGGGGAGCAGCGTGCCGTTCAACCTCACCCGATACGCGCCTGCCACCTCGCCGAGATCGAGCAGCGTCTTCACGGCGGCGACCTTCCTCGACACCGTCACGGTGGTGCGATAGGTCACGACGCCCACCGCGTCCTCGATCCCCTCGATCTCACTCCACGGCGCGAGCTCGACGCCGTCGATGGTCCGAGTGACGTGTCGGGTGACGTGCGCCGGATCCGTGGCTCCACCGGGGAGGTACTCGTCGAGGCTGAGGGACCACTCGGGCAGGGCGATCTCGCCTGCGATGGGCGTCGCCGGACCGGCCACAGGCTGTGCACCCCCAGCGAACGACGGACCTGCCAGCGCCACCAGCGCCGAGTCGCCAGCGGCGAGATCGACGTCGATCTCGATTCTGCCTCCGACCCGCGTGTAGTCGCCGATCGCGGTGATCTCCCCCGACCACGGGTCCAGCAGGTAGGGAACCGCGGCTCTCGGAGCTCGGAGCGATGCCTTCGTCGACACGTCAGAGGTCCCGCGGTTGAAGAGTGCCGTGAAGGTCGTGGCGCCCGACTCTCGGCGTACCGCCTCGACACCGGCTGCGAGTCCGTCCGCCGACGGCGCGACATGCTGCTCCAGGAGGGCCACGGCGGCCCTCTTGTCGGCGGCCTCGAGCCCCGAGGGGAGGGCGGCGATGCGATCGAAGACCGCGACGACCTCGGCGTCGTCTGCGGCGGCGTCCTCGGCGCTGGCGGCGTACCCGGCGGCGCGCTGAGGTCCGCCGGCCATGAGAACGACCGGCAGGCCGGCAGCGGCCATCCTCTCGATGTCTCGCGCGCTCGTCAGGTCGATCGGTTCGTCGCCGACCACGAGCGCGCCGTAGGACGCGCCGTCAGGGGCGAGCCGCCCTCGACCGACCGGCAGCCCCGCCAGGCTGTCGGCCGTCAGGTAGGAGTACGTCAGGTCGGTGTCACCGAGGAAGGCGCCGTCCCCGTCCAGCACCGCGACGTCAAAGCGCGCCGTGCCCGCCTGCAGCACCTGCTGGATGCGCGCGTAGTAGTCGCCCATCGCGGGTTCCATCGTCCAGGCGGGCTGGCGCGGCCCGAAGGCCTCGCCGATCCTCGCGCTGAAGGCGTGGAACCCTGGCCAGGCCGCAGAAGTGTCGACGTCGGAGCCATCCGCGGCCGGAGGGAGCTCGCGGTAGGGCAGGCCGTGAAAGACCATCTGGTTGGCGCCGAAGGAGTACTCCTTGTTGGCGAGCGCAGCGATCTCCGCGGGCGTGAGTCCATAGAGGTTGCCGAAGCCGCCGGGCAGCATCTCGCTGCTGAGCAGGGTCTTCCGCGCGGCGGTGACCCCGCCGGCGAGCGCACGGAACTGTTCCTCGGAGCAGCCGAGCGACTCGCACTCGCTGACGTCGAGTTCCTGCGCAGCACCGCCTAGGTCGATCGCCTCACCGTAGGGCTGGGCCCGGAAGTCCAGTCCCAGCCGGTTCGCCCACGCCCGGATCGGGCGCACGTGCTCGGTGATGTAGAGGTCGTCGAGAGTGTCCTCGACATCGTGGGTGACCCGAGTGGCGATGTCGTCCTGACCGGATACCCAGTCATAGCGCGCGGCGGGCTCGGCGAACGGGCCAGAGGCGTCCAGCTTCGCCAGCACGGGCAGGTAGGGCTCGAGCCGATAGCCCTGCGACTCCTCGAAGGAGTCGAGGAAGCCCGGTGTCCACGCCTGGGCGTGCTTCAGCTCGAGGGAGTCCTCGAAGAGCGAACCACCATTCTGACGCAGGAGACGTCGGGTCGGTCCGTCGAGCATCTCGCCGTAGAACGCCAGAATGGCCCGTGTGCCGGCCTCGCCGAAGTGGTCGACCACCCTCGATTCCGGCTCCGACCATGGTGAGACCGAGGAGCCGAAGGGGGCATCGTTCCGTTGCGCCGTACCGCGGCGCCAGTACGACGTCACGACCCACGTGCCCTCCGTCGGCGCGGTCCAGTCGAGACGACCGTCGGAGACGTCCGCCCTGAGGTCGACCACGGTCTCGAGGTCGAGAACGGGCGTCTCGTCCCCACACTCGGTCATGCATCGTGTCGCGGTCGCAGCGACGTAGGACGCCGGCGAGGTGCGGGTGGTCGTGACCACCTCTCCGTCCTCCATGGTGCGGTCCTCGTAGGTCAGCGGCACGGGCTGCGGCAGCGCCTGGTTGAACCGGACACCCGCCTCGACGACCGCCGTACCCGTCGTGAGCTCCTGGCTCGCGGCATCGCTGGACACATCGAGGCCAGGAACGGCCGCGGGCCACCGGCCGCCCAACGTCAGGTCGACCTGGAGGCCGAGGCGGTTGGCCTCAGCCAGCACCACACGGACAGCCGCGCGCCAGCCATCGTCGCCATACTCGTGGTGATCGGTGTCGACGACGTAGTCGAGGCCGTCCATCACGAAGGCGATCTCGACACCCTTGTAGCCGGCCCCGGCGACTTCGCGCAGCTGTTCCGCCGCGACGTCGGCGTCGACCGCCGACGTCCACCACCAGCGGAACATCGCTCCATGACGGGCGTCACCCGCGGCGAACTGCTGCGTGAACGCACTGCCTGGCCGCTCAGGCTGAGCGGCGGCAGGCGCACCAAGCGGAACGAGGATGGTGGCGAAGGCCGCCAAGGAGAGGCTGGTTGCTACCAGCAGCGGTCGGAGCTTGACGGGACGAGCCATAGCGACCTCCTGCAGTGAAACGATTCACGGCTACCGTAGGCATTCGTGATGGTGGTCACAACCCTCGTGGCCGCATCCGGCCATCCCACCCGCCGAGCGGCCAGTTCCCGACGACTCGGGGTCAGAGCTGCTCATCGGACGCGATGATCAGAACATGGAGGGTGCGGGGGCCGTGGACGCCCTCGACACGGTCCAGCTCGATGTCGCTGGTGGCCGAGGGGCCGCTGATCCAGGTCAGCGGGCGGGCGGGGTCGAGGAGTGCGACGGCGTCCGGGACGTCGGGAACCACCTGGTCCTCGCGGACGAGGCAGATGTGGGTGTCGGGGACGAGCGAGATGGCTCGGCGGCCCTGGCCAGGGGCGTGGTCGAGGACGATCGTGCCGGTCTCGGCGATGCCGACGCGGGCCTCGGTGACGACGGCCGCGATCCGGTCCAGCTCCGCGGCGGTCAGGGTGCCGTCGTCGACGACGGCGCCGGGGACATCGACCGACAGGCCGGGCGGGACGACGACCTGACCGGCCGGGAGCGCGGCGGCGATGCGGTCCTGGAGCTCGTCGGCTCGGCAGCGCTCGACCACGGCACGGTAGTCGGCCACGCGCTCGGCGAAGAGGTCGATGACCTCGGGGGTTGCCGCGGGCGCGAGGTCACTCGGTGCCGGGGTCTCGGCGGGCTCGACCGCCGAGCCGGTGAGCGCCTCGCGGACCCGGGCGAGGATCTCGGTGCGTGCGTCGGTCATGCGTCGTCCTTTCCGCCGTTCGTACGTTGCCACCAGGCCCGGAAGCTCTCCCCCGGCGCCTCGGGAAGGTCGCGCGCGCCGGTCCAGGCCGTGGGGCCGAAGCGGCGCGCGAACCGCATCCCGAGACCGGTGAGCCGCTCGAGGGCGGAGAGGCGGCGCGAGCGCCCCAGGACGTACGCCGCGCCCTTCATCGCCGCGGCCTCCGGCTTCGGCACGCCACCTCGGTGGGCGTCGACCACCTGGGCGCGCAGGTCGACCAGGACGGAGGGGATGTCGATGCGTACCGGGCAGACCTCGAAGCAGGCGCCGCACAGGCTCGAGGCATACGGCAGGGAGTCGGTCTGGTCGTCGTGGCCGACGCCCTTGAGCAGCGGGTTGAGGATGGCGCCGATCGGGCCCGGGTAGACCGAGCCGTACGCATGGCCGCCGGTGCGCTCGTAGACCGGGCAGACGTTGAGGCAGGCCGAGCAGCGGATGCAGCGCAGCGCCTGCCGGCCGACCTCGTCGGCGAGCGCCCGGGTGCGACCGTTGTCGAGCAGCACGACGTGCACCTCCTGCGGGCCGTCGCCGGGGGTGATGCCGCTCCAGGTGGAGGTGTAGGGGTTCATCCGCTCGCCGGTCGAGGACCGCGGCAGCAGCCGGAGCATCGGGCCGAGGTCCTCCCAGCGGGAGACGACCTTCTCGATGCCGACCACCGAGACGAGCACCTCAGGCAGGGTCAGGCACATCCGGCCATTGCCCTCCGACTCGACGACCACGAGCGTGCCGGTCTCGGCCACCGCGAAGTTGGCGCCGGAGACGCCGACCTTGGCGCGCAGGAACTTCTCGCGCAGGTGCTCCCGTGCCGCCGCCGCGAGCACGGCCGGCTCGTCGGTCAGGTCCTCCGGCGCAGGGCGGCCCGCGGCCGCCATCCTCGACCGGAAGATCTCGCGGATCTCCGCCCGGTTGCGGTGGATGGCCGGCACGAGGATGTGCGACGGCAGGTCGTCGCCGAGCTGCACGATCAGCTCGGCCAGGTCGGTCTCCCAGGCCGCGATGCCGTCGGCGGCGAGCGCCTCGTTGAGCCCGATCTCCTGGGTCACCATCGACTTGACCTTCACGACCTCCTCGGCGGCATGCGCCTTGGCGATCGAGGCGACGATCGCGTTGGCCTCGGCGGCGTCACGGGCCCAGTGGACGGTCGCGCCGTTGGCGGTGAGGGTCTCCTCGAGACGTACGAGCTGGGTGGCGAGGTCGAGCAGCGCCCGCTCCTTGACCGCGGCACCGGTCAGGCGCAGCTCCTCCCAATCCTCCACCTCGGCGACGACCTTGGCCCGCTTGGCGCGGATGGTGCCGGTGGCGTGGGCCAGGTTGTGGCGCAGCTGGGAGTCGGCGAGGGCCTCGCGGGCGGCCGTCGGGAAGGCCGGCATGCCGACGAAGGTCCCGCTCATCGGAGAGTCCCTTCGATCGAGCGCGCCTCGGTCGAGGCGAGGATCTCGGCGAGGTGGACGGTGCGGACGCCCGAACGCTGCCGGGAGAGCACACCGCCGATGTGGGTCAGGCAGGAGTTGTCGCCGGCGACCACGATCTCGGCGCCGGTCTCACGGATGTGGCGAGCCTTGTCGGCACCCATCGCGACCGAGGTATCGGCGTTCTTGACCGCGAAGGTGCCGCCGAAGCCGCAGCACTGGTCGGCGCCGGGCAGGTCGACGAGGCGGATCCCGCGCACCGCCTCGAGCAGCTGTCTCGGCCGGTCCCCCACGCCCAGCATCCGCAGCGAGTGGCAGGTCGGGTGGTAGGTCACCCGGTGCGGGTAGTAGGCGCCGACGTCGGTCACTTTCAGGACGTCGACCAGGAATTCGGAGAGCTCGTAGACCTTCGGCCCGACCTCCGCGACGGCCTCCTGGAGGGCCGGGTCGCCGGAGCGGCGGGCGACGATCGAGTGCTGGTGCCGGGCCGAGCCGGCGCACGACCCGGACGGGGTCACGACGGCGTCGTAGCCGGCGAAGGCGTCCACGAACGTACGCACCACCGGGACCGCCTCGTCCAGATAGCCGGTGTTGACCATCGGCTGCCCGCAGCAGGTCTGCGCCAGCGGGAAGTCCACCTCGACGCCGAGACGGCGCAGGAGGCGGACGACGGCCTGCCCGGTGCTCGGGTAGAGGGCGTCGTTGATGCAGGTGACCATCAGCGCGACTCGCATCCGGCAGCCTCCTTCGTGTTGTCGTGCCATCAAATCAGTTCAGATGAGTCCGGTGCGTACGGCCCGCACGACCGCCTCCACACTCGTCCCTGCGCCGAGCGCATCGGCAGCCGCCCGCAGGCGCCTCCGCACGGTGCGCTCGGAGACGCCCAGCGCCCGCGCGATCCGCTCGATCGTGTAGCCCCGGGCGAACAGCGCCAGCACCTCCACCTCGTCCTCCGGAAGGTCGGTGGAAGGTCGTACGCCGCCCGAGGCTGCCACGGTTCACTCCTGTCTCAGCGTGCTGCTGACATAGGGCACGAGGCGGACCGGTCCGGCGAGCCCGTAGGTCTGCCTGGCCGCCACGCCGTATACCGACGGGGTGACGGTGCGCAGCCGGTTGAGCAGGGTCGAGGCGACCTCGACCTCGATCGTGTTGGAGCCGGGGACCAGCGTGTGGCCGAGGTCGACGACCGGGTCCATCGGGTCGCACGGCGGCAGCAGCTCGCCGTTGACGCGGATCCGGAAGGTGTCGTTGACCTCGCCGAGCTCCAGGAAGGCGCCGTCGTCCTCGGTCCAGTCGGTGCCGAGGTCGACGGTGGTGCGGTAGCGACCGACGCCGGAGACGTCCTCGAGGCCGGCGACCTTCGACCAGGACTGAAGGCCCACGAGGTCGCGGGCGATGACCTCCTTCGTGGTGGCCAGGTCCTTCGGGTCGGCCGGGTTGGCCGGCCTCCAGTCCTCGACCTCGAGGTGCCACGACGCCGGCACGACGGGCTCGCGGACGCGGTCGACGGTGACGGTCACGGTCCGACCGTCGGCCTCGGTCAGGTCGAAGCTGCCGGCGGTCGTGGTGCGCAACGCGACGTTGGCGCCCCGCGCCACCACGGTCTGACCAGCGGTGGCGACGGGGAGAACGGAGCGTGCCACGCCCGCGCCCGGGGCCGCGAGGGCGACCACGGTGGACTGGCCCGGGACGAGATCGACCCGCACGCGGACCCGGTCGCCGGCGCGCTCGTAGCCGGCGATCCGGGTGACCCGACCGGTCCAGGCGTCCAGCAGCCACGGCACCGCGGCGCGGTCGGTGGCGGTCAGCCAGACGTCCTGCTGCACCGGGTTGAGCCGGCGATTCTCGGCATGCCTCGCGTTGGCGAGGTAGTAGAGGTCGATGTCGCCGGTGACCCGGCGGACCTGCATGACCGTGGAGTCGGCGTGCTCGACGTCGCGTACGACACCGAGGGCGGCCAGCGCGTTGCCGACCTCGGCCTCGGGGACGCTGCGGGTGGTCGGCAGCGCGCCGATCCGGGCCATCAGCGATCGGACCTCGGCGGTCGCCGCGGCGTCGTCGCGGCCGGCCGGTGTCACCTGCGACCAGTCGCCGATGAGCACGATCGGCAGGCCCTTGCGGCCGAGCGCGAGCAGCCGCTTCGCGCCGTCGACGTCCATCGTGAACGCGTTGCCGCGCAGGTTGTCGGGGCCGACGACGACGGCCTTGTAGGCCGGGCCGTCCGGCGCCAGCCGACCGTCGGCGAAGTCGACACCGTCGAGCGCGAGCAGCGAGGCGCTGACGAAGGAGTGCGACCAGCCGAGCTTCGTGCCGTTGTTGGTGATCCACTGCGGGCCGATGCCGGTGGACGCCCAGCCCTTGTGGCGCCAGAAGGCGACGTCGTACCTCGGCGTCCCGGTCTGGAGCACCAGCTGGGTGCGGGCGAGGTAGGCCGCGATGCCGGGGACGTGCTCCCACTGCGGGGTGCGCGGCCCCCAGGCCTCGCCGAAGCCGATCGCGTTGTTGTAGTAGGGCGAGAAGGCGGCGAAGCCGGGCCAGGTCACCTCCGGCGCCTTGGCGTAGGGGAAGCCGTGGATCATCAGCTGGTTCACGCCCGCGACGAAGATGCTGTTGATGGTGAACAGCGCCTGGTTCTGGGCGGTCGGGCTGGTGCCGTTGGCGCCCCAGGTCGTGTTGTAGGCGGCGCCGTTGTAGCAGATCGCCTCGCAGGAGAGGACCGTGTGGCCGGCGAGGTCGCGACCGGCCGCCATGACGCGGTAGTCGTCGAGGTTCTTGAAGCCGAGCGACTCGGTCTCGGGGACGTCGACCACCGCCGCATGCTGCATGGTGTCGGTCTCGAGGCCGTAGGGCTGGATCCGGATGCCCATGCCCAGCGACCTCGCGAACTCCTGCATCGGGCGCAGGTGCTGGTCGCGGTAGAGGTCGGAGAGGACGATGTTGTAGTCGTCGCGGATCTCGTTGGTGCGCAGGTTGTCCGCGGTCGACGAGTCGGCGGCGGCCAGGGAGAACTGGTACTTCTCGTCCTTCTCCAGCACGAACGGCAGCCACGGCCGCAGGTCGTAGCCGTGCCTGGCCTCGAACTCGTCGAGGAAGTCTCGGGTCCAGATCGTCGCCTCGGTCTCGATCTCCAGCGAGTCCTCGAAGAGGTAGCCGCCGGCCTTCCGGAGCAGGGTTCGCAGCTCGCCGTCGAGGACCCGGTCCTGCCACAGGTCGATCACCTTCTGCGCGCCGCGGCGGCTGAAGTGGTCGACGACGTAGGAGCGCGGCGAGGTGTGCGGACCGGCCTCGGGCTCCTGGCCGGAGCCGCGCTGCCAGATGGCGAGCAGGACCCAGGTGGCGCCGGCGGGATCGGCCGGGGCGGTCCAGGTGAGGTGCTCGCCGTCGACCTCTTCGCTCAAGTCGAGGTAGGAGGCCGGGTCGAGGATCGTGCTGGTGATGTTGTTGTTGCGGTCGCGTACGTAGCCGGTGATGCGGTGGGCCTGCACCGTGACCAGCTCCGAGCGGGTCACCGACGATGCCGGCTCCACGACGGGCTCGGGCAGGGCGGCGTCGTAGGTCGAGCCGGCGGTCACCGTCGCCTGGCCGTGCACCAGCTCGGTGCAGGCCGCGTCGTCGTCGGGCGTGATCGTCGGGACCGCGGCGGGCCAGGACGGACCGACCGTGACGTCGACACGTACGCCCCGCTTCGCGGCCTGGGCGAGCGCAGCCTTCACCCCGGCCACCCACGGGGCGCTCCCCCAGCCGTAGGTCGCGACGTCGATGTCGATGTTGCGGGCGCGCAGGCTGTGGGTGACGTCGGCGACCTCCAGCACGCCGAAGCCGGCGTCGGCGACCTGGTCGATCTCGCGGGCGATCTCGACGGGGTCGACGAGGCCGTGCGGCCACCACCAGCGGAAGCCGGCGGCGGTGGCGGTGCCGGGCTTGCGGAAGGCCTTCGTGAAGGCGTCGGGGAGGCCGGTGGAGGCCGCGGCCTCGGCGGCTTCGGCGGCCTGCGCGGGGATGGTGCCGGTCGCGCCGGTGACGGCAGCGGTGCCGAGGGTGGCGGCCGCGGCGCCGAAGAGCGCGCGGCGGCTGAGCCGGGCGGTGGAGAGGGAGTCGGTCATGTGGGGGCCTTCTTGTCGATCAGGTCAGGAGATGCGGGCCTCGGCGGCGGCCCAGTCGAGGCCGTCGCGCGGCTCGAAGCGGCGTACGTCGTAGGAGCGGCGGACGAGGTCGCGCATCGCGGGCAGGTCGGGCAGGTCGGCCCCGAGGGACCTGCCCTGGATCAGGACGTTGCCGAGCGCGGCCGCCTCAACCGGGCCGGCGAGGACCGGCAGGCCGCAGGCGTCGGCGGTGAGCTGGCAGAGCAGCTCGTTCTGAGAGCCGCCGCCGACGACGTGGACGACCTCGGGCGAGGTGCCGGCGAGGGTGGCCGCGGTGCGGACGTGGCGGCGGTACGCGACGGCGAGGCTGTCGAGGATGCAGCGGGTGATCGCGGCCGGCGAGTGCGGGACCGCCTCGCCGGACTCGGCGGCCAGCGCGGCGATCCGCTCCGGCATGGGGTCGGCCGAGGTGCTCGGGAAGAGCAGCCGCGGATCGTTGATGTCGACCACCGTACGCAGCGGCTCGAGCCCCGCCGCGGCCGCGAGCAGCGAGCGAAGCTCGGCACCCTGGTGGCCCCGCTCGCTCCACGAGCGCAGCGACTCGGACAGGACCCACAGGCCCATCACGTTCTTGAGGAATCGGATGGTGCCGTCGACGCCGACCTCGTTGGTGAAGTCGGCGAGCCGGGCCTGCTCGGTCAGCACCGGACGGTCGAGCTCGAGGCCGACCAGCGACCAAGTGCCGGAGGAGACGTAGGCGAAGTCGCGGGCCTCCGCAGGGACCGCGGCGACGGCGGAGGCGGTGTCGTGGGAGCCCACCGCGACCACGGGCACATCCGCGGACGCGCCCAGTTCCTCGGCGACGTCGGGCAGCAGCGGGCCAAGGAGGGAGCCCGGGTCCCGGAGGGGCGGGAGGATCCCTTCGGGAAGCCCGAGCTCCTGGCACAGGTCGACCGCCCAGGTGCCGTGGCGGACGTCGTAGAGCTGGGTGGTCGAGGCGTTGGTGCGCTCCGCGCCGATGGCGCCGGTCAGCCAGTAGCCGAGCAGGTCCGGCAGCAGCAGCATCGTCTCGGCGGAGTCGAGGACGGTCGTCCCCCGCGCCGCGACGAGCTGGTAGAGCGTGTTGAACGGGAGCTGCTGGATGCCGGTCGTGGCGTAGAGCCTGGTCGCGCCGAGCTGGGCGACGACCTTCTCGGCGATCCCCTCGACGCGGGCGTCGCGGTGGCTGAAGACCTGGCCGAGGAGCTGGCCGTCCTGGTCGAGCAGCCCGTGGTCGATCGCCCAGGAGTCGATCCCGATGCCGTGCAGCGGTCCGGTCCGGGCGACCTCGCGGATGCCGGCGAGCACCTCACGGTGGATGCCGAGCACGTCCCAGAAGAGCGAGCCACGGACGCGTACCGCCGCGTTGGGGAAGCGGTGCAGCTCGTCGAGCTCGACCCTGTCGCCACCGATCCGGCCGGACATCACCCGGCCGGAGGTGGCACCCAGGTCGACCGCGGCGACCCTGAGGTTTCTGCTCATCGCAAGAACGCGGCCGCGACGCCGGCGTCGACGGGGACGTGCAGCCCGGTCGTGTGCGTCAGGTCCGGTCCGCAGAGCACGAAGACGGCGTTGGCGATGTTCTCCGGGAGCACCTCGCGCTTGAGCAGGGTGCGCTGGGCGTAGAACTTGCCGAGCTCCTCCTCCTTGACGCCGTAGACCTCGGCGCGCTTGGCGCCCCAGCCGCCGGCGAAGATGCCGGAGCCCTGGACGACGCCGTCGGGGTTGATCCCGTTGACCTTGATGCCGTGCTCGCCGAGCTCGGCCGCCAGCAGCCGGACCTGGTGGGCCTGGTCGGCCTTCGCGGCGCCGTACGCGACGTTGTTCGGGCCGGCGAAGAGCGAGTTCTTCGAGGAGATGTAGACGATGTCGCCGCCCATCTCCTGCTCGATCAGCACCTTGGCCGCCGCCTTCGAGACCAGGAACGAGCCCTTGGCCATCACGTCGTGCTGGAGGTCCCAGTCGCGCTCGGTGGTCTCCAGCAGCGACTTGGACAGCGACAGGCCGGCGTTGTTGACCACCAGATCCACGCCGCCGAAGGCGAGCACCGCGGCGTCGAACATCGCCTGGACGGCCGACTCGTCGGAGACGTCGGCGGCGAGGCCGACGGCGACGTCCGGCCCGCCGATCTCGGCGGCCGCCGCCTCGGCCTTGGCGAGGTCGAGGTCGGCGATCACGACGCAGGCACCCTCGGCGGCCAGCCGCTTCGCGGTCGCCTTGCCGATGCCGGAGGCCGCGCCGGTGACGAGCGCGACCCGGGTGGCGAGGGGCTTCGGCGCGGGCATCCGCTGGAGCTTGGCCTCCTCGAGCGCCCAGTACTCGATCCGGAACTTCTCCGACTCGTCGATCGGGGCGTACGTCGAGAGCCCCTCGGCGCCGCGCATCACGTTGATCGCGTTGACGTAGAACTCGCCCGCCACCCGCGCGGTCTGCTTGTTGCGGCCGAAGGAGAACATGCCGACGCCCGGGACCAGGACGATGAGCGGGTCCTTGCCGCGGATCGCGGGGCTGTTCTCGTCGGCGTGGCGGTCGTAGTAGGCCTGGTAGTCCTCGCGGTAGGTCACCGCGAGCTCCTTCAGCCGGGCGACGCTCTCCTCGACGGTCGCGGTGGCCGGGAGGTCGAGGACCAGCGGCTTGACCTTGGTGCGCAGGAAGTGGTCGGGGCAGGAGGTGCCGAGCTCGGCCAGCCGCGGGTGGGCCTCGTGGGCCAGGAAGTCGAGGACCACCTCGGAGTCGTCGAAGTGGCCGACCATCGGTTGGTCCGCCGAGGCGATGCCACGGATCGTGGGGGCGAGAGCCGCTGCCTTCGTACGCCGCTCCTGGTCCGGGAGGGCCGCGTAGCCCTCGAGCGCCGGACCGAACGGCTCGGCCTTGCTGTGCTCGGCGATGTAGGCGGCGGCGGTGTCGATGATCCAGAGCGAGTTCTTCTCGGCCTCCTCGGACGTGTCGCCCCACGCGGTGATGCCGTGGCCACCGAGGATGCAGCCGACGGAGTGGGGGTTCTTCGCCTTGATCTCGGCGATGTCGAGGCCGAGCTGGAAGCCGGGGCGGCGCCACGGCACCCAGACGACCTGGTCGCCGAAGATCGTGGTGGTCAGCGCCTCGCCGTCGGCGGCCGTCGCGATCGCGATGCCGGAGTCGGGGTGGAGGTGGTCGACGTGCTTGGCGTCGACGAGGCCGTGCATGGCGGTGTCGATCGAGGGGGCCGCGCCGCCCTTGCCGTGGAGGCAGTAGTCGAACGCGGCGACCATCTCGTCCTCACGCTCGACGCCCGGGTAGACGTCGACCAGCGCGCGCATCCGGTCGAGCCGGAGCACGGCGAGGCCGCTCTCCGTCAGCGTGCCGAGGTCGCCGCCGGAGCCCTTCACCCAGAGGAGCTCGACGTCCTGGCCGGTCACCGGGTCGGTCGCGGTGCCCTTGGCGGAGGTGTTACCGCCGGCGTAGTTGGTGTTCTTCGGATCGGCGCCGAGACGGTTCGAGCGCGCGATCAGGTCTTCTGCGGTGGTCATCGGTTTCCCGTTCTCGTGGTTCACAGCCATCCGGCCTGGGTGCCGCCGACGCGGGCGGCCTCGATCTGTTCCTGGTAGCCGCTGGCAAGGTAGGCGCGCATCGGGTCCGCGGGCAGGCCACGGTCCTCACGCCACCCGCCGAGGTCGGCGCGTACGTCGGTGTAGAAGGCGTCCATGAAGATCTCGTTGGCCAGGAGTACGTCGCCGTCCTCCTGCGCCTGGGCGAGAGCATCGGTGTCGAGGAGGAGTGCCCGTGCGGACATCTCCTGGACGTTGAGCACGGACCGGATCTGGCCCGGGATCTTCTTCTCGATGTTGTGGCATTGGTCGAGCATGAACGCGACGCCGCCCTCATTCACCGGCTTGAAGCCGCCGCCGCGAACCACCTCGGCGATGATCCGGAAGAGCTGGAACGGGTCGGCGGCACCGACGATCAGGTCGTCGTCGGCGTAGAAGCGGCTGTTGAAGTCGAAGGAGCCGAGCTTCCCGAGCCGTAGCAGCTGCATGACGATGAACTCGATGTTGGTGCCGGGCGCGTGGTGGCCGGTGTCGAGACAGACGACGGCCCGGTCGCCGAGCGCGCTGACCTGGGCGAACGAGGTGCCCCAGTCCGGGACGTCGGTGTGGTAGAACGCCGGCTCGAAGAACTTGTACTCGAGGACAAGGCGCTGGTCGTCGCCGAGGCGCTCATAGATCGTGGCGAGGGACTCGGCGAGCCGGTCCTGGCGGCCACGCATGTCGGCCTGGCCCGGGTAGTTGGAGCCCTCGGCGAGCCAGATCTTCAGGTCGCGCGAGCCGGTCGCGTTCATCACCTCGATGCACTCGAAGTGGTGGTCGATCGCCTTCTGCCGGATCTTGGCGTCGGCATGGGTGAGCGCGCCGAGCTTGTAGTCGTCGTCCTGGAAGGTGTTGGAGTTGATCGTGCCGAGCGCGATCCCCTGGTCCTCGGCGTGGCTGCGCAGGGCGGCGTAGTCGTCGACCTTGTCCCACGGGATGTGCAGCGCGACGCTCGGCGCCAGGCCGGTGAAGCGGTGGACGGTCGCCGCGTCGGCGATCTTCTCCTCGGGGGTGCGCGGCGTGCCCGGGGTGCCGAAGACCTTGAACCGGGTCCCCGAGTTTCCGTAGGCCCACGAGGGGACCTCGATCTCGAGGGCGGCCAGGTCGCCCGAGATCTGGTCGAACGTCGTCATCGGAGAGCCTCTCTATCTGCGAGTTGAAAGGTTTCAAAGCGCGCATCCGACGTTAGTGGCGCACGTCACTCGCGTCAAGAGGGGCACCGATCTTGCTTCGTTTCAACGCGGCGTCTCCGCATCGGCAAACCTCGTCGACGTCGTCGGATCGTGGGCCAACAGTGAGACCGGATACCAGACGGACGACATAGGTTGTCGCCGAGAGCCATGATCACGGCCAGGGAACTGAGGAGTACGCATGACTCTGAGCTTCGACGCAGATCCTTCGAACGTGCGGTGGCTAACCGAGGATGTTCCACACGTACACGGCGCTGCCGTGTCCCGGAGACTGCTCATCGGCCCGGACGCGTTCGAGGCGTACGCCAGAGTCCTGACGCTGCCCGACCCGACCTACCCCGGGCAATCGGAGTCAGACGTCGATGACGAGGAGATCGACGCCGCCCCGTCTGACGTCGATCTCGTGACTGCCATCGTCGACCTGATGACCGCTTCTGATGACCGCACTGAACTGTTCTTCCTGCTGTGGGACGGATGGCCTTACTGCCCTGAACTTGCGGTCGAAAGCCCGGTCGAAATCGCCAAGATCCGCCGATACGCGCTCGCCCACGGGACTCTGCGCGACTGGCTCACCTGGATGGATGATGGTGCCGAACGCGGATTCGCTCCGGGCTTCGTTTGGCCGGCAGACCGAAGTTGGTGCATCACCTTCGACGTCGACTCCCACTTCGCTGGAGTCGGGGGAACCGCCTTGGCAATCGAACGTCTACGACTTGACCCGGAACTGACGGTAGTAAGCGACATACCTCGCGAGACAATCCCCCCGCTGTACGGATGAGTCTCCTGTTCCGAATTCACGTCGCCGTCGAGTGGCCGGCCAACTGGTCCTCGAGGTGGAAGACCTCCTCGAGCCGGAGGAAGCCCTCGTCCGGCGCCACGCCGTCGAGATCCTCGAAGAACTCCGCCATCTCGGCCTGCCAGCGAGCGTTGACCTCTGTCGCGGCCATCCCCGCTTGAGCCGCCTCGATGGACGGCGTCTCGACGTAGCCGATCAGCAGCCCGTCGGCGCGCAGGAACAGCGAGTAGTTGTGCCACCCGGTCTCCTTCAGCGCCTCGAGCATCTCGGGCCAGACGGCGGCATGGCGCCGCTTGTACTCATCCATGCGCTCGGTCTTGACCTGCAGCTGGAAGCAGACGCGCTCCATGGCAACCTCCGGTGAAACGATTTAGAATCCGGACGCTAGTGAGCCTGACCGTCATCGGTCAACCAGGAGAAGCGGACCTGCTCGCCAGGCGCCCGCTCACCGGCCTATGCTGCGATTTAACGTTTCAGGAAGGAGCCCAGGTGGCGATCACTCCGGCTGCCGGTTCACCGCGCAGCGCCTCGGTCAAGGACGTCGCGGCCACCGCCGGCGTCTCCCTCGGCACGGTGTCCAACGTACTCAACCGTCCCGAGCGGGTCAGCCGCACGACACGCGAGCGGGTCGAGCGCGCGATGGCCGAGCTGGGCTTCGTACGCAACGAGTCCGCGCGGTCGCTGCGCACCGGCAGCACCCAGTCGCTGGCCTACGTCATGCTCGACGCCGGCAACCCGTTCTTCACCGACGTCGCCCGCGGCATCGAGCTGGCCGCCGAGGCGGCCGGGCTCTCGCTGTTCCTGTGCAACAGCGACGGGCGCTCGGCCCGCGAGGGCGCCCACCTGGCCCACCTGCAGCAGCAGCGGGTCCAGGGCATCCTGATCACTCCGGTCGACCCGGACGATCCGCAGATCGACCAGCTGAGCGAGCGCGGCACCCCGGTCGTCATCGTCGACCGCACCCGAGCGGGATCGTCGTTCTGCTCCGTCGCCGTCGACGACGTCCTCGGCGGGCGACTGGCCGTGGAGCACCTCATCGACGCGGGCCACAAGCGGGTGGCGTACGTCGGCGGGCCGGAGTCGATCGGCCAGGTCCGTGACCGCGGCGAGGGCGCCCGGCAGGCCTGGGCCGAGGCCGGGCTTCCGCCCGAGGACCTGATCACACTCTCCTGCGAGGCGCCGACCGTCGCCGCCGGCCGCGCGGCCGGCGAACGGCTCGTCGGGCTGCCCGCCCGGCGCCGCCCCACCGCCGCGTTCTGCGCCAACGACCTGATCGCGCTCGGGCTGCTCCAGCAGACGATCTCCAGCGGCCGGACCGTACCCGGCGACCTGGCGATCGTCGGCTACGACGACATCGAGTTCGCCGCCGCCGCGGCCGTGCCGCTCACCTCCGTACGCCAGCCTCGTCAGGACCTCGGCCGCCGCGCCGCCGAGCTGCTCCTCGACGAGGTCGGCGATCCGGCCCACCAGCACGAGCAGGTCGTCTTCACCCCCGAGCTCGTCGCCCGCGCCTCCACCCTCGGCCGCCCCTGACCCCGCCGAGTCGGCGCAACTGTCCCGGCATCGCGCGTCGAGTCGGCGCAACTGTCCCGGCATCTCGCGTCGAGTCGGCGCGTCTGTCCCAGGCCCAAGCGCCGAGTCGGCGCGTCTGTCCCAGGCTCTGTGACAGATGCGCCGACTCGACGGGTCCAGGCGGGACAGACGCGCCGGGTCGACGGGCTGGGGCGGGACAGACGCGCCGGGTCGGCGAGGGCGGGGACGTCTGGGGAGACGCGGAGCGCGGCGTACGTCATCGTCGGATGCCTTAGGCTCCAGGAGCGGAAGCCGAAGGAGAGTCAGTTGGCCGGAGAACGTGCAGCGACGCTGAGCGACGTGGCCCGTGAGGCAGGGGTCTCGCTGGCCACCGCGTCGCGCGCGCTCAACGGGAGCGACCGGGTGGTCCGCCCCGAGCTGCAGGAGCGTGTCCTGGCGGCGGCGAACAAGCTCGGCTACACCCCCAACGCCAACGCCCAGGCGATGGCGCGCGGCTCGACCGAGACGGTCGGGCTGCTGATCAAGGACATCTCCGACCCCTACTTCTCCACGATCGCCGGCGGCCTGGCCGACGAGGCCGAGAAGCACGGCCTGCTGGTGATGCTGTGCAACACCGGCGGCCAGGCCGAGCGCGAGCAGAAGTTCCTCGCGGCGCTGCGGCGCCAGCGCAGCCGGGCGATCGTGCTGGCGGGTAGCGACACGGCCGACGTACGTCACACCCGCGAGGTCGCGGGCCTGCTGACGTCCTACCTGGACGGTGGCGGCCGCGCGGCCGCGATCAGCCAGCCGCGGCTGCCGGTCGACACCGTCGTGATCGACAACCACGGCGGCGCCAAGGCGCTGGCGGAACGGCTGGCCGGCCTGGGTTACCGCCGGGCCGCGGTGCTCACCGGTCCGGAGGAGCTGCTGGTCTCGGCCGAGCGTCATGCCGGCTTCGCGGAGGGATGGCTGGCAGCGACGGGCTCGAAGCCGGCCTACGTCGCCGACGAGTTCAGCCGCGACGGTGGCCACCGGGCGATGTCCCGGCTGCTCGAGGAGGGTCCGGAGGTCGACTGCGTCTTCGCGGTCAACGACCTGATGGCCGTCGGCGCCCTGGCCGCCTGCCGGCAGACCGGCGTCGAGGTCGGGCGCGACCTGGCCGTCGCGGGCTTCGACGACATCGCGACGCTGCGCGACGTGACGCCGGGGCTCACCACCGTACGTCTTCCGCTGGCCGACATCGGCCGGCTGGCTCTCGAGCTCGTGCTGGGCGAGCCGTCGGCGGAGATTCGCAAGCAGTCCGTACACGGCGAGGTCGTGCTGCGGGAGAGCACTCCCCCACGCATCTAGCCCGGCGTAACCGTCCCGCGGGATTGTGCCGACTCCCCCGAACCGGGACAGATGCGCCGACTCGACGCTCGACAGCGGGACAGATGCGCCGGGTCGGCGACGGCCTGACGGAACACCCCTCTTGCGACCGGCGTCACATCTGTCCTACCGTACCGGGAAAGCGCTTTCCCCTACCGCTTCCGGCACCCAGCAGACGAGGACCCCACATGGCCACACGACGGCTCGGCATCATCATGAACGGCGTCACCGGACGCATGGGCTACCGCCAGCACCTGGTGCGCAGCATCCTGGCGATCCAGGAGCAGGGCGGTGTGGAGCTCTCCGACGGCACCCGGATCCAGCCCGATCCGATCCTCGTCGGGCGCAATGCCGAGAAGCTCCAGGACATCGCCAAGGAGCATGGCCTGGACCGTTGGACGACCGATCTCGACGAGGCCCTGGGCAACACCGAGGACACCGTCTACTTCGACGCCCAGCTGACCCACGTCCGCGAGGCCGCCATCACCCGGGCGATCGCGGCCGGCAAGCACGTATACACCGAGAAGCCGATCGCCGACGACGTCGAGGGATCGCTGCGCCTGGCCCGCCTCGCCGCGGACAAGGGCGTGAAGAGCGGCGTCGTCCACGACAAGCTCTACCTGCCCGGCCTCCTCAAGCTGAAGCGGCTCGTCGACTCCGGCTTCTTCGGCCGCATCCTCAGCGTGCGCGGCGAGTTCGGCTACTGGGTCTTCGAGGGCGACCTCCAGCCCGCCCAGCGGCCGAGCTGGAACTACCGCAAGGAGGACGGTGGCGGCATCACCATCGACATGTTCCCGCACTGGAACTACGTCCTGGAGAACCTCTTCGGCACGGTCGAGGCCGTCACTGCCAAGGTCGTCACCCACGTTCCCGAGCGCTGGGACGAGAAGGGCGAGGCGTACGCAGCCACCGCCGACGACTCCGCCTACGGCATCTTCGAGCTCGAGGGCGGGATCATCGCCCAGATCAACTCCTCCTGGGCCACCCGGGTCAATCGCGGCGAGCTGGTCGAGTTCCACGTCGACGGCACCCACGGCTCCGCGGTCGCCGGCCTGCACCACTGCGTCACCCAGGACCGCAACCTGACCCCGAAGCCGGTCTGGAACCCGGACCTCGTCGAGTCGATCCGCTTCCGTGAGCTGTGGAACGAGGTCCCCGACAACCAGCCCTTCGACAACGGCTTCAAGGCGCAGTGGGAGCAGTTCATCCGCTACGTCGAGGGCGACGGCGACCACCCCTACGACTTCATGGCCGGCGTCCGCGGCCTCCGCCTCGCCGAGGCCGGGCTCACCTCCTCGGCGGAGGGCCGCCGCATCGAGCTCGGAGAGATCGAGCTGTGACCTCCGTACGTCTCCCGCTGCCCGACGGCGGCACCGAGATCCACCGGCTCGCGACCCCCAGGCAGTGGACGAAACCGGAAGCGCCATTCACCTCCCGGACCGCGTACGCAGCCGCCCACGTCGTCCCCCGTACCCTGGCCGAGAACGTGCCCGGCGCCCCGGCGGACATCGACTGGGACCGCACCCTCGCCTACCGGCACGAGCTGTGGTCCTACGGTCTCGGCGTCGCCGAGGCGATGGACACCGCCCAGCGCGGCATGGGCGTCGACTGGACCGCCGCCGCCGAGCTGATCCGCCGCTCGGCCGCGGAGGCGGCGACCGTGGGTGGCGCGATCGCGTGCGGTGCCGGCACCGACCAGCTCGTCCTGTCCGCCGTACCCGAAGGCCGGCAAGGTCTGGACACCGTCATCGACGCCTACCGCGAGCAGATGAAGGTCGTCGCCGACACCGGCGCGACCACGATCGTGATGGCCTCGCGCGCGCTGGCCCGGGTCGCCCGCAGCGCGGAGGACTACGCCGAGGTCTACGCCACCCTGCTCGACGAGGCCGACAGTCCGGTGATCCTGCACTGGCTCGGCGACATGTTCGACCCGGCGCTGGCCGGCTACTGGGGCTCGCCCTCGATCGAGGAGGCGACCGAGACGTTCCTCGACGTCATCCGGGCCCGCCCCGGCAAGGTCGACGGGGTCAAGGTCTCGCTCCTCGACGCCGAGCACGAGGTCGGGCTGCGCCGGGCGCTGCCCGGCGGCGTACGGCTCTACACCGGGGACGACTTCAACTACCCCGAGCTGATCGTCGGCGACGGGACGGGCGAGGGCGAGTTCTCGCACGCGCTGCTCGGCATCTTCGCGGCGATCTACCCGGCCGCCTCGGCCGCGCTGCAGGCGCTCGACGACGGTGACCCCGACACCGCCAGGCAGCTGCTGGAGAGCACCCAGGCGCTCGGCCGGAAGATCTTCGAGGCGCCGACCTACTACTACAAGACCGGGATCGCCTTCCTGTCCTGGCTCAACGGCCACCAACCGGCCTTCTCGATGGCCGGCGGCCTGCACGCCGGCCGCTCGGTGCCCCATCTGGCCGAGGTCTTCCGGCTGGCCGACGCGGCCGCCCTGCTGACCAGCCCCGACCTCGCGGCCGCACGCATGCGCGCCTTCCTCACCGTGCAAGGAGTCGACCAGTGACCGACCACGCGACCGGGCTCGAGCGGCTCTCCCTCAACACCAAGACCACCAACTCCTGGACCCTCGCCGAGGCCGTCGACGGAGCCGCGCGCGCCGGCATCCCGGCCCTCGGGCTGTGGCGCGACCGCGTCGAGGAGGCGGGTGCGGAGAAGGCCGCCAAGGTCGTACGCGACGCCGGGCTGCGCGTCTCCTCACTCTGCCGCGGCGGCTTCCTGACCGCCTCCGATCCAGCCGGGATCGCGGAGGCCCTCGCGGACAACAAGCGAGCGGTCGACGAGGCCGCGACCCTGGGCACCGACGCGCTGGTCATGGTCGTCGGCGGCCTGCCCGACGGCGACGTGGATCTGGCCGGGGCCCGGGAGCGGGTCGCCGAGCGGCTGGCCGAGCTGGCGCCGTACGCCCGCGACCGCGGCGTGAGGCTCGTCCTGGAGCCGCTCCACCCGATGTACGTAGCGGACCGAGCGGTCCTCTCCACCCTCGGCCAGGCCCTCGACCTGGCGGCGCCGCACCCGGTCGACGCGGTCGCGGTCGTCGTCGACACCTTCCACGTCTTCTGGGACCCCGACCTCGCCGCCCAGGTGGCGCGCGCGGGCCGGGAGGGGCGGATCGCGGCGTACCAGGTCTGCGACTTCAACCTGCCGATCCCCGCCAACGCTCTGCTGGCGCGCGGGATGATGGGCGACGGGGTCATCGACTTCGCGTCCATCACGCGGATGGTGGCCGCGACCGGCTATGCAGGTGACGTCGAGGTCGAGATCTTCAACGAGGCCGTCTGGGCCGCCGACCCCGACGAGGTGCTCGCCACGATGGCGCAGCGCTACCGCGACCTCGTCCTCCCCCACCTGTGATGGCCGCCCATCAGCATGACGGTCGGGTCGTCGTGGTCGCCTGCGACAAGTTCAAGGGCTCCCTGACCGCACGTGAGGTCGACGAGGCGGTGGCCGCCGGGATCCTCGCGGCGGACCCCGCAACAGAGGTACGCATCGTGCCGATCGCCGACGGCGGCGACGGCACCGTGGCGGCGTTGGCCGGCGCCGGTTTCTCCCTGGTCCCAGTCACGGTCGCCGGCCCGACCCTCGAACCGGTGGCGGCGCACTACGCCGTACGCGGCGACCTGGCGGTCGTCGAGCTCGCCGACACCTGCGGCCTGCTGCGGCTGCCCTGGGGCCGGCTCGCCCCGCTCACCGCCTCCTCCCGCGGGCTGGGCGAGGCCGTCCTCGCCGCCCTCGACGGCGGCGCCCGCACGGTCGTCATCGGCCTCGGCGGCAGTGCCAGCAACGACGGCGGAGCGGGGATGCTCCGCGCCCTCGGTGCCCGGTTTCTCGACGCTTCCGGGGCCGAGCTGGCGGAAGGCGGAGCGGCCCTCCAGGGTCTGGCGCGCATCGACCTCGACGGCCTCGACCCACGCCTGCGGGAGACCGAGATCGTGGTCGCCTGCGACGTCGACAACCCGCTGCTCGGCCCCCGCGGCGCGGTCGCCACGTTCTCCGCGCAGAAGGGCGCCGGCCCGGCGGACCAGGAGCTGCTCGAGGCAGCCCTGGCGACGTACGCAGCCGCTGTCGCCGAGACCACCGGACGCGATCGCGCCGAGATCGTCGAGGCGCCCGGCGCCGGAGCGGCCGGCGGCGTCGGGTTCGCCGCACTCGCGGTGCTCGGCGGGCGGGTCGAGCGCGGTGTCGAGCTGCTGCTCGGCCTCGTCGGCTTCCACGAGGCCCTCGACGGCGCCGACCTGGTCGTCACCGGCGAAGGCTCCTTCGACCATCAGACCCTGTCCGGCAAGGCGCCGATGGGTGTGCTCCAGGTCGCCCGCGAGGCGAACATCCGCGCCGTCGTCGTCTGCGGCCGCACCACCCTCTCGCCCATCGAGGCGGAGCAGGCGGGGGCCGCCCACGTGCGCGCGCTCACCGACCTCGAGCCCGACCCCGAGCGCTGCATGACGAACGCCGCCGAGCTGCTCTCACAGCTCGGCGGCGAACTCGGGTAACACGTCGTTCGTAGTTCTATCCGGTCGTTCCGATAGGGCGAGTAGCGCTACGAACAGCGTGTTACACGGGGCTGGGGCTCAGAAGTCGAAGTCGTCGATGTTCGACTCCTCGAAGACCGTCGGCTCACCGAGCACGATGACGCCGTCGGCACCGACGGTGTATTCGCCCAGGTCACCGGCCTCGAAGGTGTCGCCCTCCTTGCCCTCGATGTCACCGGAGGCGAGCGCGTCGGCGGCGTACGCGGCCAGGTAGCCGAGCTGCTCGGGGTCCCAGAGCGCGAAGGACTTCACGGTGCCGTCCTTGATGTACTCGCGCATCTGGTTCGGGGTGCCGAGGCCGGTCAGCGCGACCTTGCCCTTGTACTCCGAGTCGGACAGGTAGCGCGCGGCCGCGGCGATGCCGACCGTGGTCGGGCTGATGATGCCCTTGAGGTTCGGGTGCGACTGCAGCAGGCCGGCGGTCTTGTCGAAGGAGGTCTGGTCGTCGTCGTTGCCGTAGACGGTGTCGACGAGCTTGATGTCGGGGTGGTTCGCGGCCAGCTCCTCCTCCATCAGCTTGATCCACTCGTTCTGGTTGGTCGCGTTGGCCGCCGCGGAGAGGATCGCGATCTCGCCCTTGTCGCCGATCTGCTCGGCGATCAGGTCGACCTGGCTCTTCGCGATGCCGGCCGCGTCGGCCTGGCTGACGAAGACGTCGCGGAACTGCGGCTCGGTGTCGGAGTCCATCGTGACGACCTTGGTGCCGGCGTTGCGCGCCTCCTCGAGGGCGTCGCCGATGGCGGTCGGGTCGTTGGCCGAGACGACGAGCGCGCCGGCGCGCTGCTGGGTGGCGGTGTTGATGAAGCTGACCTGGGAGTCGGGGGTCGACTCGGTCGGGCCGACCTGGTCCCACGTGGTGCCGATCTCGTCCGCGGCCTTCTTGCCGCCCGCGTCGGAGGCGTCGAAGTAGGGGTTGCCGAGGTTCTTCGGGATGAAGGTGATGCTGCTGGTGTCGCCGCCACCCTCTCCATCGCTGCCGCTGCCGCTCCCGCCACCGCAGGCGGACAGGGCGAGGCCGAGGGCCGCAACGATGGCGACGGCACTGCCGGCGCGTCGGAACTTGCTGGTCATGTCTCTCACTCCGATTTCTTTGAGTTCTTCGAGGATGGTTCGTCCGAGCTCTGTTGCCGGCGGTAGGTGCCGACGATGCGACCGGTCCAGCCGAGGACGCTGGCCGCGATGACCGCGGCGATGAGGAGTACGCCGGTGATGATCTGGATGAGGTTGGCGCTGAGCCCGTCGAGGCGCAGCGCGCTGCCGATCGTCCCGATCAGGACGACGCCGGCGATGACGCCGGGGATCGCGCCGCGGCCGCCGAAGATGGACACCCCGCCGAGCAGCACGGCGGCGATGACCTGGAGCTCCATGCCGGTGGCGTTGTCGCCGCGCGCGCTGCCGTAGCGGAGCGTGAAGTAGATGCCCGCCAGCCCCGAGACCAGCCCGCTGAGCGTGAACAGGATCAGCTTCGTACGGTCGACGTTGACGCCCGAGAAGCGGGCCGCGTCCTTGCTGAGGCCGGCGGCGAAGATGCCGCGGCCGAACGGCGTGAAGTGCAGCACGACCGCGAAGACCACGATCAGGACGACCAGCGGGATCGTCATCAGCGGGATCTGGGAGCCGCCGATCCGGGCCTGTACGAGGTCGCCCCAGGCGTCGGGCCAGTCGGTGATCGCGGTGGTGCCGAGCGCGCCGACCGCGATGCCGCGGAAGAGCGCCATGGTGCCGATCGTGACGGCCAGCGACGGCAGCCCGTAGCGGGTGACGAGCACCCCGTTGAGCGCCCCGGCCACCGCGCAGGCGAGCAGCGCGAGCACCATCGCGGCCGCGATCGGGATGCCCTCACGGTGCAGCACCCCGAACAGGACGCTGGAGAGCCCGACGACGCTCGCCACCGACAGGTCGATCTCGCCGGTGATGATGATCAGCGTCATCGGCAGCGCGATCAGCAGGATCGGCGCGATGTCGAGCACCAGGAAGTAGACCGTGATCGGGTCGGAGAAGTTGAGGATCGCGATCGAGGCGTACGTCCACACCACCACGAGCAGGGCGATGATCGCGGAGTCCCGGGTCATCAGGGTGCGCTGCCACCACGGCCTGGCGTGCGCCGCGTACGTCCGGACAGGTGCCTTCTCGGTGAGCAGACTCATGACTCTTCCCTCTCCGCGAGGAGCTTGTCGTGCTGACGGCGGGCGAAGTAGCGGTCCAGGACGATCGCGCCGATGATCAGCGCGCCGACGACGGCCTGCTGCCAGAAGTCGGGGATGCCCAGGACCGGGAGCGCCCGGTTGATGGTGGCGAGGAGGTACGCCCCCAGAGCCGCGCCGAGGACGGTGCCGCTGCCGCCGAAGATGGCCACGCCACCGACGACCGCGGCCCCGACGGCCTCCAGCTCGATGCCCTGGCCGACGCCGGAGCTGATGGTGCCGTAGCGGGAGACGTACAGGATCCCGGCGAGGCCGGCGAGCGCGCCCGAGGTGGCGAACGCCTGCAGGACCCGGCGCTTGTCGCGCAGCCCGTAGAGCGTGGCGGCGTCGGGGTCGGACCCGATCGCGTAGAACTCGCGGCCGACGCGGGTGGAGCGCATCAGGTAGACGGCCACGGCCAGCAGCGCGAACGAGATCCACGCCAGGTTGGGGATGAACAGGAACGATCCGGTGCCGAAGTCGAGCAGCCCGGGCGGGATGTCGGAGGCGTTGATCCGGTCGCTGCCGGCCCACTCGAGCATGATCCCGCGGTAGACGTAGAGGGTGCCGAGGGTGATGACCAGCGCCGGCACCTTGGCGAAGGCGACCAGCACCCCGTTGACCAGGCCGAGCACCGCGCCCGCGGCGACCGCGATCAGCACGACGAGGATCACCGGGAGCCCGGTGTCGAGGAAGAGCCGACCGGCGAGGTACGCCGTGAGCCCCAGGGTCGAGCCGACGCTGAGGTCGACGTTGCGGGTCACGATCACCATCGCCTGGCCGATCGCCAGGCAGACCAGGATCGCCGGGGTCAGGGTGAGGTCGCGCCAGCCGTCGGTGCTGAACAGGAAGTTGGGGTTCACCGCCGTGGTCACCACGAGCAGGGCGACGAAGGCCACAGCGATGCCGGTCTCGCGCTGCTTCAGAAGCCAGGTCAGCCGGCCGGCTGCTCGGTGGCGTGGCTGCGGCGCGGCCGGGGCGGGCGCGTCGAGCGTGGTGGTCATGATGCCTCGCTGACGTTCAGAGTGGTGGAGTGGTGGGCCGTCGCCGCCCGCATGACGGCCTCGGGGGTCGCCTCCTCGCGGCTCAGCTCGGCCGTCTGGTGGCCCTCGCTGAGCACGATGACGCGGTCGGCCATCCCGAGCACCTCGGGGAGCTCGGAGGAGATCATCAGGATCCCGAGACCCTCCTGCGCGAGCGTCGAGAGCAGCCGGTGGACCTCGGACTTGGTGCCGACGTCGATGCCCCGGGTGGGCTCGTCGATGATCAGCACCTTCGGCTGGGTGGAGAGCCACTTGGCCAGGACGACCTTCTGCTGGTTGCCGCCCGAGAGCGTGCCTGCCAGGGTGTCGAGGGTCGCGGCCTTGACCTCGAGCCGGGCGGCCCAGTCGGCGGCCGAGCGGTTCTCGATGCCGGTGCTGATCAGCCCGGTGCGGGCGAGCCGGCCGCTCGTCGGCAGGGTGATGTTGCGCGAGATCGGCGCGTCCAGCACGAGGCCGTGCTGGCGGCGGTCCTCGGGCACGAACGCCAGCCCCATCTCGATGGCGCGTCGCGGGTCGCCCGGCGGCACCGGCCGCCCGTCGAGGATGACCTCGCCGCTCTCGTAGGGGTCGACGCCGAAGATCGCCTGGGCGACCTCGCTTCGTCCGGCGCCGACGAGGCCGGCCAGGCCGACGATCTCGCCCTCGCGGACGGTGAGGCTGATGTCCTGGAACAGTCCGGTGCGGGTGAGGCCCCTGACCTCGAGCAGGGGCTTGCCGACGGTGGCCTCGAGCTTCGGGTAGAGGTCGGAGACCTCGCGCCCGACCAGCCGCTGGACGATCTGGTCCTCGGTGACCGCGGCGATCGGGTCGGTGGAGATGTAGGCGCCGTCGCGCATCACCGTGATGGTGTCGCACAGCGCGAACACCTCGTCGAAGCGGTGCGAGATGAAGACGACGGCGCAGCCCTGGTCGCGCAGCGTGCGCGCCACGGTCATCAGCCGCTCGACCTCGTTGCCCGACAGGGCCGCAGTCGGCTCGTCCATGATCAGGACCTTGGCGTCGAGGGAGAGCGCCTTCGCGATCTCGATCAGCTGCTGGTCGGCGATCGAGAGGCCCTCGGTCGGGCGGTCGGGCTCGATCGGCACGCCGAGCCGGGCGAAGAGCTCGACGACCTCGGTGCGCATCGCGGCACGGTCGATCCTGCCCCAGCGGTTGGTCGGCTGGCGCCCCATGAAGATGTTCTCGGTGACCGAGAGGTCGGGGAAGAGGGTCGGCTCCTGGTAGATGACCGCGACTCCGGCCTGCTTGGCCTCGGCGGTGTTGCGGAAGTCGACATGCTCCCCGGCGAGCAGGTAGTCGCCCGCGTCGCGGCGGTAGAGCCCGGCGACGATCTTGACCAGCGTCGACTTCCCGGCTCCGTTCTCCCCCACGAGCGCGTGGATGGATCCGGCCTCGACCCGGAGGCTTCCAGACCGGAGGGCGCGTACGGGGCCGAACGACTTGGCCACGTCCCGCAGCTCCAGTGCGGCGGGTGTGTCCGGCATGGGCAGCTCCTCGAATTGAAAGGTTTCAAGCCTGGTTTACGCTAGTGATGGCAATCACATACGTCAACACTCTTCGGCCGCTAATTTGAGCGAGGTTCGGACTTTGTCGTCAGACCGGCACGACGCCCACCCACATCCAGGCGGGAATCCTGCCGCGTCAGACCGCGTTCAGAGACCCATGCACGCACTCTGGGTATGGGCACATCCGCACGCGTCGTCGCTCAACGGACGGCTGCAGGAGGCGGGCCGGAACGCTCTCGTCGCGGCCGGCTGGACCGTCGACGAGATCGACCTCTATCGAGAAGGTTTCAATCCACTTCTGGTGGAGCGGGGCGAGGCCGACGTACGCCGCCACCAGGACCGCCTGCGGGAGGCCGATCTGCTGGTCGTGCAGTTCCCGCTGTGGTGGTATTCGGTGCCGGCCATCCTGAAGGGCTGGATCGACCGGGTCTTCGAGTCGGGATTCGCCTTCGACGTACCGGATCCGGAGACCGGCAAGCCCCTCAAGTACGGCAAGGGCGGCCTGGCCGGCAAGCGCGCGCTGACCATCGTCACCGCCGGCGATCGGGCCGCGACCCTGGGCCCGCGCGGGATCAGCGGCCACATCGAGGACGTCCTGTGGCCGCTCCTGCACGGCACGTTCTGGTACACCGGGATGGACCCGCTGCGCCCCCACCTGATCACCGACGCCGACACCGTCGACACCGAGGCGATGGCGCGGATCGAGGCCGATCTGAGCGTACGTCTCGAGGGCGTGATGACCGAGCCGCGGATCGCCTACCGGCCGATGGTCGAGGAGCAGTACGACCACACCATCAAGCTCCACGACTCGGTCGCGCCCGGAGAGGACGGGCTCCGCGCCCACCGTGAGGGCTGACGGGCCCGCCTGCTACGGTCTTCGGGCCAGCCGCTCGGGACGTAGTCCCGGCACGGGAACCCGGTGAGAGCCCGGGACTGACGCGCAGCGGTGTGGGTGACGGACGGGACACTGTGCCACTGGGCCCTCGGGCCTGGGAAGGCGTCTCGCGCCGGTCGATCCCGAGTCCGAAGACCTGCTGGCCCTGCAGCAGACCGCTGCCGGTCAGCACGGGCGACGCGTACCAGCCCGCGACCCGCTCGAGGACCGACGTGCACCTGTCCCGCACCATCCGAACGACCCTGGCCCGAACGATCGCCGTGAGCACCGCTCTGGTGCTCGGCGCCGCCCTGACCGGCTGCGGAGCCGATCAGCCCGCCGACGCGCAGAAGGCGGCCGCCGGGACCGCCGGCTTCCCACTCACGATGACCAACTGCGGGCGCGAGATCACGCTCGATGCACCACCCGAGCGGGTCGTCTCGCTCAACCAGGGCTCCACCGAGATCCTGCTCTCGCTCGGCCTCGCCGACCGGATGGCCGGCACCGCGGTCTGGACCGACCCGGTGCTCGACTCGCTCGCCGAGGACAACGAGCGCGTGCCGCGGCTCGCCGACAACTGGCCCTCCTACGAGCGCGTGCTGGAGACCGAGCCCGACTTCATCACCGCCTCCTTCATCAGCACCCTCGGAGAGGGCGGGGTGACCACGCCGGAGGACCTGGAGAGGCTGGGTGTCGGCTCCTACCTCTCCCCTGCCGAGTGCCTCAAGGACAACGAGGGCGACGACGACGGCACCCGTCTCGACCCCCTCGAGATCGAGACGATCTACCAGGAGATCACCGAGCTGGCGCGGATCTTCGGCGTCCCCGAGCGCGGCGAGCAACTGGTCGCCGACCTGTCCCGGCGCCTCGAGGCCGCCGAGAGCAAGGCGCCGGCGGGTGAGGTGAGCGCGATGTACTGGTTCGCCAACTCCGAGTCGCCCTACCTGGCCGGTTGCTGCGGCGGCCCAGGCATCATCGGCCGCGCTCTCGGCATCGAGAACGTCTTCGACGACACGACCGACGAGTGGCCGCAGATCAACTGGGAGACCGTCGCCGAGCGCAACCCTGACGTCATCGTCTTGGGCGACCTGACCCGCAAGAGCCAGACCGCCGAGACCGCCCGCGCCAAGATCGACTATCTGAAGAACAACCCGGTCACCGCGCAGATGGACGCGGTGAAGAACGACCGTTTCGTGACGCTGTCCGGCGCCGAGCTCAACCCCTCGATCCGCACCGTTTACGCGGTCGAGAACGTCGCCGACCAGCTGGCCGCTCTCGGCCTCCGCTGATGGCGGTCCGCGCACTCCCTCGCGCCGGTGTCCTGCTGGCCCTGGCTCCCCTGGTGGTGGTCGCCTCGGTCGCGGGCGCCATCACCGTCGGACCCTCCGACCTGAGCATCGCCGACGTCTACGGTGTCGTCGCGGACCGGGCCGGTCTCGGGGCCTCCGACCTGACCCTGCTCCAGCAGAGCATCGTGTGGGACCTGCGGCTGCCGCGTACGTTGCTCGCGGGGATCTGCGGGGCGGGCCTGGCCATCTGCGGGGTCATCCTGCAGTCGCTGCTGCGCAACCCGCTCGCCGACCCGTTCGTGCTCGGCATCTCCTCGGGCGCCTCCACCGGAGCGGTCTCGATCGTCGTCCTCGGCATCGGGTCGGGCGCGGTCGGGCTCTCCACCGGGGCCTTCGTGGGCGCGCTGGCCTCGTTCGCGCTCGTGCTGCTGCTCGCCTCCCTCGCCGGGGGCACCACCGACCGGCTCATCCTGGCCGGCATCGCCGCGACCCAGCTCTTCTCGGCACTCACCTCGTTCATCGTGTTCACCGCGGCCGACGCCGAGCAGACGCGCGGGGTGCTGTTCTGGCTGCTCGGGTCGCTCTCCTCGGCGAGCTGGACCGACGTGCTCGTGTGCGGGGTGATCGTGCTCGGCGGGCTGCTCTGCTGCGTTCTCGGGGCGGGATGGCTGGACGCGTTCGCGTTCGGCAACGACGCGGCGGCCTCGCTCGGCGTCGACGTCGCGCGCATCCGGGCGGCGCTGCTGGTGCTGACGGCGCTGATGACCGCCGTCATCGTCTCGACGTCGGGAGCGATCGGCTTCGTCGGGCTGGTCCTTCCCCATCTCGCCAGAGCGCTCGTCGGGGTCGGACACCGGCTGCTGCTCCCCGCCACCGCGCTGCTCGGAGCGATCTTCCTGATCTGGGTCGACACCGCGGCCCGGACCGTGATCGACCCCGAGGAGCTCCCCGTCGGGGTGGCGACCGCGCTGGTCGGGGTGCCTGCCTTCGCACTGGTGCTGATGAGGGCACGCCGATGACCGCGCTCGAGGCCGGCCGGGTCAGCTGGGCGCCTCGTGGCCGACTCGTCGTCGATGACGTGTCCCTCCAGGTCGAGGACGGCGCCACCGTCGGGCTGCTCGGGCCCAACGGGTCCGGGAAGTCCTCGCTGATCCGGATCCTGGCCGGGCTACGCCCACCGTCGTCCGGAGAGGTCCTGCTCGACGGCAGCCCGCTCGCCGGCATGTCCCGGCGTCATCTCGCACGCCGGCTCGCGGTCGTCGAGCAGGAGCCGGCGACCAGCCAAGACCTCCGCGTACGCGACGTCGTCGCCCTCGGCCGGATCCCGCACCGCCCGGCCTGGGCGCCCGACAGCGCCCAGGACCGCGCCGTCATCGAGGAGGCCGCCACCCATGCCGGCATCGCCGACCGCCTCGAGCAGCGCTTCTCGACCCTGTCGGGCGGCGAGCGGCAGCGTACGCAGATCGCCCGGGCGCTCGTCCAGGAGCCGGAGATCCTGCTCCTGGACGAGCCGACGAACCACCTCGACGTACGTCACCAGCTGGCGCTGCTCGCGCTGGTCCGCCGGATGCCCACGACCTGCCTGGTCGCCCTGCACGACCTCAACCTCGCCGCCGCCTACTGCGATCAGGTCTTCGTGCTCGCCGAGGGCCGCGTCGTGGCCGGAGGCCCGCCCGCCGAGGTGCTGACCGAGTCCCTGATCGCCGAGGTCTACGGCGTCCGCGCCCGGGTGCACGACGACGAGGGCCTCGTCATCCGCTTCCTCGGTCCGGTCAGCGCCTAGAGCTGCGAGTCGTAGACGCGTACGTAGTCCACGACCATGCGCTGGGGGAACTGGGTCGTGCCGTCGGGGTTGCCGGGCCAGTTGCCGCCGACCGCGACGTTGAGGATGAAGAAGAACGGCTGGTCGAAGACCCAGGGGTTCGCGCCGGTGTTGGCGGTGGTGAAGGTCTGGTAGGCGACCCCGTCGACGGACCAGGTGATCGAGCCGGGCCGCCAGTCGATGGCGAAGGTGTGGAACGTGTCGGCGAAGGACCAGCCCTGCGGGTGCATGTACCGGCCGGTGATGCCGTTGCCTCCGGAGTAGCCCGGGCCGTGCAGCGTGCCGTGCACGAGATGGGGCTCGTAGCCGACGTTCTCCATGATGTCGATCTCGCCGGCGTTGGGCCACGGCGTGCTCGGGAACTGGCCGCCGAGCATCCAGAACGCCGGCCAGATGCCCTGCCCACGCGGGATCTGGATGCGCGCCTCCAGCCGTCCGAACTTCGGCTGGACCTTGCCCTTGGTGGTGAGCCGGGCCGAGGTGTAGCCGCTCCCGCTCTGCCGGGCGGTGATGACGAGGTTGCCGTTGCCGTCGAGCGCGGAGTTGTCGCGCGAATTGGTGTAGGTCTGCAGCTCGTTGTTGCCCCAGCCCCCGCCCCCGGTCTCGTGGTTCCAGTTGGCGGGGTTGGGCGCGCCACCGGCGGGCCCGTCGAACTCGTCGGACCAGGTCAGGGCGGCGGCCTCCACCTCTCCGGCTCGGGACGAGTCGGCCTCAGGGCTGGGCACCGCGGCCGGTGCGGCCAGCGGGGCGACCAGGACGAGGGCCAGGGCTGCGGTGATGGTCAGTGTGGTGCGGATGGTGCGGATCCTCGAGCTACGCATCGAACGCTCCTTCATGGGGGTTAACTGTAAAGCGACCTTACAGTTGTCGGGCGTTCTCCGGAACGGAAACGCCGGGCGACGTCCGGTCACCGCCAGTAGGCGCCCGATGCGCTCTAATGGGTCACCGGAGCGGGGCCATCGGGGGCCCTGCAGGTGAGGTGATCGCATTGGCACGGGATCCGTACAGGCCACGGACGCCGATCATCGGCATGGTGATGGTGTTCCTCGCGTTGGCGATCGTCGGGGTGACGGCGTACCTGCACCTCGGCTGGTGGTCGCTGATCGGCTACGCGGCCGCGGCGGTCATCGCCGTGGTCGGCGGCTGGCTGCTGTTCAAGGACGTGCCCGAGCCACCCCACTCCGGACCTGGAGCGAGCCGATGACCGACACCGACGACCAGACCGTCGACCGGACCGGCCTGACGGACGAGGACGAGGGCTACCACAAGAGCCTCAGCCCGCGGCAGCTGCAGATGATCGCGATCGGCGGCGCCATCGGCACCGGCCTGTTCCTGGGCGCGGGCGGCCGGCTCCACGAGGCAGGTCCTGGCCTGTTCCTCGTCTACGCCTTCTGCGGCGTGTTCGTCTTCCTCATCCTGCGCGCGCTCGGCGAGCTGGTGCTGCACCGGCCGTCGTCGGGGTCGTTCGTCTCCTACGCGCGTGAGTTCCTGGGTGAGCCGGCCGCGTTCGCCGCCGGCTGGATGTACTTCCTGAACTGGGCGATGACCTCGATCGTCGATGTCACGGCGATCGCGACGTACGTGCACTTCTGGGGCACCTTCGAGGTCGTCCCGCAATGGGTGATCGCGCTCGTCGCGCTCGCGGTCGTGCTCTCGATGAACCTGATCTCGGTCAAGCTCTTCGGCGAGCTGGAGTTCTGGGCGGCGCTCATCAAGGTGGTCGCGCTGCTGGGCTTCCTGGTGCTCGGGATGATCGTGCTCGCCCGCCGCGACGAGCTGAACGGCCAGGAGACGGGGATCGGGATGGTCCTCGACAACGGCGGACTGTTCCCGGTCGGCGCGCTCCCGCTGGTCATCGTCGTGTCCGGCGTCGTCTTCGCGTACGCCGCGGTCGAGCTCGTCGGCACGGCCGCCGGTGAGACCGCCGAGCCGGCGAAGGTCATGCCCCGGGCGATCAACTCGGTGATCGCCCGGATCGCGGTGTTCTACGTCGGCTCGCTCGTGCTGCTCGCGCTGCTGCTGCCCTACACGACCTACCGGGCCGACGAGAGCCCGTTCGTGACGTTCTTCGACCAGCTCGGGATCGCGAACTCCGGCACGATCATGAACCTCGTGGTGCTGACCGCGGCGCTGTCCTCGCTCAACGCCGGCCTCTACTCGACCGGCCGGATCCTGCGCTCGATGGCCATGAGCGGGAGCGCGCCGGCCTTCACCGCCCGGATGTCGAGGAACGGGGTGCCGTTCGGCGGGATCCTGCTCACCGGCAGCATCACCCTCCTCGGCGTCGGCCTCAACGCGGTCGTCCCCGGGCAGGCGTTCGAGATCGTGCTGAACATGTCGGCCCTCGGCATCATCGCGTCCTGGGCGACCATCGTGATCTGCCAGATCCAGCTCTACCGGCGATGGAAGCAGGGCCTGATGTACCGGCCCGACTTCCGGCTGTGGGGGTCGCCGTGGACGGGCTACGCGACGCTGGTGTTCCTCGCGGTCGTGCTGGTGCTGATGGGCTTCGACTACCCGATCGGCACCTGGACCGTCGCGACGCTCGCGATCATCATCCCGGCCCTGATCATCGGCTGGCGGCTCGTCCGCGACCGCGTCCGACAGATCGCCCTCGAGCGCGAGGGCTACACCGGCGCGATCCCGATCAGGGCGGAGCGCCCGATCGCCGACGAGGCGACCGGCGGGCCGCGCGACGACGAGGGGCCTGACACCCGGGCCTGATCAGGCGACCGGGCCCTCGCCGAGGGTCACGGTGGCGGTGTGCGCCTCGCCGGCGGCATCGGTCCAGCCGACCGAGATCCGGTCACCCGGTTCGTGGTTCCCGAGCACCGAGGTGATGTCGTCGATGCTCGCCACGGCGGTGCCGTCGACGGAGGTGATCGTGCTGCCCTCGGCGATCCCGCCCGCCTCGGCGGCACCGTCCTCGACGACACCGACGACCAATGTCGACCTGGTCGTGTCGACCTGCACCCCGAGGGCCGCTGCCGGGCCGCCGATCTCGACGTCGCCCGACTCCTCTCCGGCGAGGATCTGGGCGGCGATGTCGAGGACGGTGTCGATCGGGATCGCATAGCCGGAGATCTCGGCGGAACCGGAGGTGGCGGCGACGTTCATGCCGATGACCTCGCCGTCCTCGTCCAGCAGCGCGCCGCCGGAGTCACCGGAGACGACGTCGGCGTCCGTCTCGATCAGGTCGGTGAGGTCGGCGGTGGTGCCGTCCTCGTTGTTGACGGTGATCGCGGTGCTCGGGTCGGTGACGGTGCCGTCGGCCGCCGAGAGCGAGCCCTGCCCTTCGGCGTTGCCGACCGAGGTGACCTGCTCACCCCGGGTGGCCGCGTCCCGGTCGGTGGCCACGGTCGAGAGCTCCGAGGCGTCCTCGATCTGCAGCACCGCGACGTCGTGGACGTCGTCGTAGCCGAGCACGGTCGCGTCGTACGTCGTGCCCGTGCTCGGGTCGGTCACCGTGATCGAGGTGGCGCCCTCGACGACATGGTGGTTGGTCACCACGATGCCGTCCGCCGTGATGGTGAGCCCCGTACCCGCACCCCGGGCGGTGCCGTAGTCGACGGTCGTGTTGACCAGCACGACGCCGGTCGACTCGGAGTCGGTCGCGGGCTCGGAGTCGACCGTCGCGGCCGAGGTGCCGGGGCCCTGCGGGTAGGGGGCGACGGTCCCGCCCCCGTAGAAACCGCCGTACGTGCCATAACCAGGGCCGGGCTCGGCTGCGTACGTGCTGGTCGCGCTGACCGCGGCCACCGCGAGAGCCGGGGTGGCGACGGGGATCGCGACGAGCGGGATCGCCAGGGCGGCGACGACAGACTGGCGGATGCGGCGTGAACGGGACATCTGGTCCTCCTCGGGCGGTTGATGTCTCGAGATTCCGCCCGTCCGCTGTGGGCTTCCTGTGAACCAGGCACGGACCGGCTGGGAAAAGCCGGCACTTCGCGATCGGGCTGAGATGCTTGACCCGATGTCCACCGAGTCCCAGACCCCGCACCGGGGTCGCCGGTCCGTCTTCGTGGCCGGCATCGTCATGGTCGTCGCCGGGCTGGTGGTCCTCGGCTACGTGGCCTGGGAGCTCTACGGGACCACCATCGTCAGCAAGCAGCGCCAGCAGGACGCGGCCTCGAGGATCGAGAGGGCGTGGGGCTCGGGCGAGACCACGGTGACCACCGAGTTCGGGTCGGCCGAGGCCCTGATCGAGATCCCCCGCTTCGGTGAGGACTATCGAGTCCCCGTCCTCGAAGGCACCTCCGACCGGGCCCTGGGCGCCGGCTTCGGCCACTTCGACGGCACCGCCGGCCCCGGCGAGGTCGGCAACTTCGCGCTCGCCGGCCACCGGGTCACCCACGGCGAACCGCTGCACGACCTCCCCGAGCTCCGGCCAGGGGACGAGATCCGTGTCCTGACCAGGGAGAAGACGTACGTCTATGCCCTCACCAGCGGCGGCGAGGACCTGATCGTCCCGTTCACCTCGATCTGGGTCACCGACCCCCTTCCCGACAACCCCGAGCGTGGCGGGGTCGAGCCCGACCAGAAGAAGGGGCAGCGCCTGATCACCCTCACGACCTGCTCGGAGCTCTTCCACACCGACAACCGGATGATCGCCTTCGGAAAGCTGGTCTCCGAGGAGCCGACCAGGTAGGACGGCCGTCGGCCCGGGCAGGCGCTGCGCGGCGTACGGCTCGGAATGAAAACGCTCCGGATGGGGTACCTCTCGGCATGGCCGAACCCACCGACCCCCACTTTCAGCAGATGGGCGACGCCCCGCCCTCAGTCGCGGGCTCGCATCGAGTCGACGCCGAGCTGCGCGACCGGATCCAATCGGGTGACCTCCCGCGTGGCCAGGTCGACCATCACCGCCGTGTCGGCGGGCACCGGGGTCCACCCCGGCTGGTCGAGACCGCTGGACACGATCTCGAGCCCGTGGTCGGTCCGGCGGTAGTCCATCGCGAAGTACTCCGTGGTGTGACGCGGCGGGATGTCACCCTCGTCGTCGAAGAGCTCGCGCAGCGCGCGCAGAGGCGAGTCGGCACGCGAGTTGATGTGGATCGCGAACATGTGCGTCCGGGTGAGCATCAGCGCGTTCAGGCTGCATCTCGGGAACTTCTGGACGAGCGTGGCCAGCGCCTGGGTGACCCCCTCCGCCTCGTCGCCGTACTTCTCGACGCTCTGGTGCACGAAGTGGAAGTAGCGCTCGCTGTCGGTGTCGCCGCGCAGCCGCTCTCGCGACTCCGGGGTCAGCAGCGCCTCGAGATCCGCGATCGGAGAGATGTGACCGTTGTGCGCGAACGCGGCGCCGTCCGTCAGGAAGGGATGGGTGTTCTCCGGACGTACGTCGAGCCCGCCCGTCGCCCAGCGCAGATGCACGAAGCCGGCATTCGAGAGCGGGGTCTCGACGAGCCTGCGGTAGGTCTCGTCGACGTCCGCCGAACGCGGCGAGCTCGTCTTGGAGGTGCCCTCCTCCGTGTGCCAGGCCATTCCCCAACCGTCCGAGTGCACGGTGGTGAGCGAGGTGAACGCGTCCAGGCCCTCCTCCCCCAGCAGGTCGGCGACGGCGCACGGGGACTCGGTCACATATCCGAACAGACGACACATCCTCTGACGGCTCCTTCCAGAAGCAGGTGCAAGTGGTGAGCAAAGACCTTTCGAGCAGTACCCATCACCGGGTCCGGACAGTCGGCGTCGAGGAGGAGCTGCTTCTCGTCGACGCCGAGACCGGCGTACCCCGGTCGGTGGCCAGCGAGGTGCTCCGGGTGGCGCGCCGGCACGGCGACACCGAGACCGACGAGGTGGGGGGCTCGGTGGGTCCGGAGATGCAGAAGCAGCAGGTCGAGACCGACACTCCCCCGGAGGAGTACCTCGGCCTCCTCGAGCTGGATCTTCGGCGGTGGCGCGACAAGGCACGCGCTGCGGCGAAGGAGGCAGGCGCGCTGATCCTGGCCAGCGGCACGACCCCGCTGCCGGTGCGTCCGCAGACCTTCGAGGACGAGCGCTACGCGGCGATCACCGAGCAGTTCGGGCTGACCGCCAGCGAGCAGCTCACCTGCGGCTGCCACGTACACGTCTCGGTCGACTCCGACGACGAGGCGATCGGGGCCCTGGACCGGATCCGCACCTGGCTTCCGGTGCTGTTGGCAATCAGCGCCAACTCGCCGTTCTGGCACGGCGACGACTCCGGCTACGCGAGCTTCCGGTCCCAGGCGATGACCCGTTGGCCGACCAACGGGCCGACCGAGGTCTTCGGCAGCGCTCAGGCGTACGCCGACCACCTGCGCCTCCTCATCGACACCGGGGTGCCGCTGGACGAGGGCATGGCGTACTTCGACGCCCGGCCGTCCCGCAACTACCCGACGCTCGAGGTCAGGGTCGCCGACGTCTGCCTCGATCCCCGCGACGCGGTGCTGATCGCCGGGCTGGCGCGGGCGCTGGTCGAGACCGGGGCGCGGGAATGGGCCCAGGGCGAGCCCGCGGACCCCACGTCCGTGGCCGTCCTCCGGCTGGCCATGTGGCAGGCGGGCCGGCACGGGGTCAGCGGCGACCTGCTGGACCCGAGGACGCACCGCCCGCGGCCGGCTCGCGACGTGGTGGACCAGCTGCTCGAGCACATCGGGCCGGCGCTGCGGGACACCGGAGACCTTGCCCGCGTGGAGCAGGGCATCGACCGGGTCTTCACGCGCGGCACCGGCTCCACGACCCAGCGCCGGATCCGCTCCGAGGTGGGCCGGCTCGACCGGGCCGTGATCCGCCTGGCCGAGCTCACCTGAGTGTCCCGACATCGAGGAGGTAGTGCTGTCATGATCCGATTCGGTCATCTCGACATCGACTTCGACGAGCGCGTGCTCACGCCGCGTACGTGGACGGCCCGGCAGTCCGAGTGGGCGGCCGAGCTGTCGGCGGGCCTGCCGGACGGACCGATGCTCGAGCTGTGCTCGGGCGCCGGCCAGATCGGCCTGCTCGCGGCGGCGCTGGTCGGGCGCCGGCTGGTGTGCGTCGACGCCGACCCGGTCGCCTGCGCGTTCGCCCGCGCCAACGCCGAGCGCGCCGGGCTGTCACACCTGGTGGAGGTACGCCACAGCAGCATGGACCAGGCACTCGACCCGGACGAGCGCTTCCACCTGGTGATCGCCGACCCGCCCTGGGTGCCGACGGCCCAGGTCGGGCGCTATCCCGAGGACCCGCTGCTCGCCATCGACGGCGGCGCGGACGGGATGCAGGTCGCCAGGACGTGCCTGGCCACGACCGCCCGCCACCCCTCCCCCGGCGGGGCGGCCGTGCTCCAGCTCGGCACGACCGACCAGGCCGACCGCGTGCTGCAGCTGCTCGAGGGCAGCGATCTGGCGGTCGAGGAGGTCCGCGACTCGCCGGGCGAGGGAGTGCTCGTGCACATCGCCCGGGCAGCGGTGCCGAGCATGTCGAGCACCGGCGCTGGGTACCAGGAGCTCGAGGGAAAGGTGGGCTGAGATGCTGCCTAAGTCGCGTGGCACCCTGAGTGCCGCTGTGTTCAACGCGCTCCAGAGCGGCGCCACCGCCGGTCTGGAGCCGTCGCCGGAGTCCGAGGAGGACGCCCAGATCGCCCTGTGGGCGCTCTACGAGCTGCACTACCGCGGCTTCGACGAGGTGGATGCCGAGCTCGAGTGGGACGCGGACCTGCTGCGTCTGCGCCGGGACCTGGAGAGGTCGTTCGAGGCCGAGCTGCGCAGGCGGTGGGAGGCCAGCCCTCTCCACCAGGCCGGCGAGCTGACCGACGTGATCGACGGGCACGACGGCCCGTCGCTGGCACGGTTCGTGCAGCGCAAGGCCGACCGCGAGCAGGCGCTCGAGCTCCTGCAGCACCGCTCGCTCTACCACCTCAAGGAGGCCGATCCCACCAGCTGGGTCATCCCTCGGCTCGACACCCGGCCCAAGGCCGCGCTGATGGAGGTCCTGTTCGACGAGTACGGCGACGGCGATCCGAACCGCCTGCATCACCACCTGTTCCGCCGCGGCATGGAGGCGTCCGGGCTACGGACCGACCACGCCTGCTACGTCGACGAGGCGCCGGTCGAGATCCTGGCGATGAACAACGCGCTGTCGCTGTTCGGGATGCACCGCCGGCTCCGCGGAGCGGCACTCGGTCACTTCGCCGCGTTCGAGGCGACGAGCTCGGTGCCGTCGCGACAGCTCGCCCGAGGCCTGCGGCGGCTCGACTTCCCGGACGAGATGGCCGCCTACTACGACGAGCACGTCGAGGCCGATGCCGTCCACGAGCAGGTCGCCCTGCGCGACGTGTGCGGCGCGTTCCTGGAGGAGAACCCGAGCGATCGCGACCAGCTGCTCCTCGGTGCCTTCACCTGTCTCGACCTGGAGGCCCGCTACGCCGAGGCGATGCTCGACCGATGGGGTGTCTCATGAGCGAGTTCGAGCACCCCTCGATCGTGCTGTGCCCGGCCGGGCCGATGCTCCTGCGCGGTAAGCACGAGGTCCTGGACGCCGAGGGCGAGGTCCACCACACGGTGCGCCCGGTCAGCGCGGTGTGCATGTGTGGCGGCTCCGCGATCAAGCCGTGGTGCGACGGTACGCACCGGCTGCTCGCCGCGCGAGCGCGCGACAACGACGAGACCACCGGGTGAGAGGGGCCCCTGGTGGTTCGACTTCGCCGGTCCTCGCCGGAGGAGCCGGGATGGACCCGCCGCCGCGCGGGCCGCGGCTTCGTCTACCTCGACGACGCCGGCGACCGGCTCGATGACGACACGGCGGCGCGCGTCCGGGCTCTCGCCATCCCGCCGGCCTGGGAGGACGTGTGGATCTGTCCTCACGAGAACGGTCATCTCCAGGCGGTGGGGACGGACGCGGCCGGCCGCCGCCAGTACCTCTACCACCCCGACTGGCGGGTGAAGCGCGACCAGGAGAAGTTCGACCGGGTCCTGGAGCTCGGCAGGGTCCTTCCCCGCGTACGCGAGCGGACGGAGCGCGACCTCGCCACGACCGGGATGAGCGCTGCCCGGGCGTCGGCCCTCGCCCTGCGACTCCTGGACCTCGGGTGCTTCCGGATCGGCAGCGACGCCTACGCCGACGACAACGGCGGCTTCGGCCTGACGACGCTGGAGCGCCGCCACGTCCGCAAGCGGGGCGACGCGTACGTCTTCGACTTCACCGGGAAGTCCGGCGTCCACCACACGATCGTCATCGACGACCCGGTCTCCGTCGAGGCGATCGCACAGCTGCGTCGAAGGCGCGGCGGCTTCGAGGAGATCCTCGCCTACAAGCAGGGCCCGAGATGGCAGCGGCTGACGCCCGCCATGGTCAACGACTACATGCGCGCGGTGAGCGGGCTGGAGGTGTCGGCGAAGGACTTCCGGACCTGGCACGCCACCGTGCTCGCCGCCCTCGCCCTGACCGACGACCCGGAGGCGGCCGAGCGCGTGACGCCGACCGCCAGGTCCCGGCACAAGCAGCAGGTCGCCGCGGTCAAGGAGGTCGCGGAGTACCTCGGCAACACCCCGGCCGTCGCCCGCAGCTCCTACGTCGACCCGCGGGTCCTCGAGCTGCACGAGCAGGGACGCACGATCCACGTACGCAAGGGGTCGAGCACGGACCCGAAGGCCCGCCAGACCGCGGCGGAGCGAGCCGTCCTGCGCCTGTTGGCGCAGGACGGCGACGCCTGACCGCTTCTCAGCCCTCGACGCCGGTGGCCTCGTGGGAGGACCCGACCGGCTTGCTCTCGGGTGATCCCCGCTGTCGCAGGTAGATCGACAGGACCGCCATCGAGCCGACCGCGAGGAACTCCGACTGCCAGTTCTGCAGGGTCCGCGCCCAGAAGTCGGAGTGCACCAGGTAGGAGCCCCACGCGATCGGGTCACGCAACTGCTGCAGCCTGACCTCGTTGTACGAGGCCCACCCGGCCACCGACTGGACCAGCCAGGACAGCAGGAAGATGACGCCCATGGCGATGCCGAGCGACCGCGAGTAGAGCGCGGTCCGCAGGCCGCCCACCCGGGCGAGCCTGGGCGAGTCGTCCTGGGCGTACGCCCCGACCTTCTGCTTCTCGTCCGACTCCTGGCCGGCGTCCTTGAGCGGTTTGGACTCCGGGGAACCGCGTTGCACCAGCCAGACGGTCAGCATGACGTAGAGGAGGAACTGGAGATACTCGCTCTGCCAGTTCTCCGTCACGTCCACCGCGAAGCTCGCCGAGGTGAGGTAGCCACCCAGCGTGATCCGGTCGAGACCGTCGGCGAACAGCTCGTCGTTCAGCTGGTGCCAACCGGCGATGGCCTGGCCGGCGAGGCTGCCCAGGAAGAGCGCCCCGAAGGCGAGGCTGAGCGAGTTCTCCTTGAGGAATCGTCGCATCGCTGCTCCTCACCCGTGCCTCAGCGCGAGCACGAACGTGTAGAGCAGTCCGATGCCGATGACCGCCAGATAGGCGACGTACATGATCCGCATCTCAGCCTCCGTGCAGCGTGCAGTCGTAGGGCTTCGGCGGCTGCGGTGTGCAGCCTGCCGCGTGCAGCAGCCAGCGGTCGGCGAACCGGGTCAGGAAGAGCGTCTCGCCCTGGTACCGGACCTCGGCCATCGTCCCGAAGACGTCGATGCGGTCGAGGGTGCCCGGCTCGGGCAACTGCTCCTCGGACAGCGCCTCCGCGCACGGTTTCTTGGCGGCCGCCTCCAGCTCGGTCCGCGTCTCCGGAGCGAGCAGCGCGCACGCGCCCGCCCAGTCCTGCGCGGCGACCGAGTCCTGGAAGGCGGTCGCGCGCTCACGTACCGCGTCCTCCTGCCCGGAGGCGCACCCGGTGAGCATCATCGGGAGGAGCAGTGCCAGCGTCGTCGACCACCACCGCATCGGATCCCCCTCAGCCGCGGGCGGCGCGGGCCGCGCCTGCCTCCGTGGCCTCGCCGCTGGTCTGCAGCTGGCCGCCCTGGTCCTCCAGGTGGGCGCGTACGAACCAGTGGAAGAGCTCGAGCTGCTCGGTCTGCCCGATCAGGATGTCCTGGGTCACCAGGTCGAGCTCCTCGAGGGCCTTGATGGCCTTGCGGTAGGACTCGATGACGCCCCGATAGGTGACGTCGAGCGCGGCGAGGTGCTCCTGGGTGGTGGCCCGGCCGATGCTGTAGTCGTTCCACTCGCGCTCCTCGACCAGTGCGCCCGGGGTGCCTCGCGGGGCACCGCCCAGGGTCGCGATGCGCTCGGCGAGCGCATCGGCCATCGCGCGTACGGCGTCGACCTGGGGGTCGATCATCTCGTGGACCGCGATGAAGTGCGGCCCCACGACGTTCCAGTGCACGTGCTTGAGCGTGAGCTGGAGGTCGTTCGCGGCGTGCAGGCGGGACTGGAGCAGGTCGATGGTCGTCCGAGCATCGCTCTCGTCCATGCCCGGGATCGTGTAGTGCAGCGTGTCGGTCGTCATGCCGCGATCGGTACCCGTGGCCGCTCGATTCATACCAGTACACGGGTGCGAATAGACTTTGGCGCGTGTCCGCCCTTCTCAGCTCGCCGTCCCGCATCTACCGGATCGTCGCCACTGCCGAGGCGGTGACCTGGGCCGGGCTGCTCAGCGGCATGTTCCTGAAGTACGTCACCGAGACCACCGAGCTGGGAGTCAGCATCTTCGGGATGCTGCACGGGATCGTCTTCATCACCTACTGCGTGACCACGACCGCGATCGCGGTCGACCAGCGCTGGTCGCTCGGCCGCCTGGTCGCCGGCCTCGCCTCCTCGATCCCGCCGTTCCTGACGCTCTGGTTCGAGCGCTACGCCGAGCGCCGCGGCCTCCTGGCCCCGACGTGGCGGCTCATCGAGGAGTCGCCGGCCCGCCCCCTCGAGCGGCCGCTGGCGTGGCTGCTCCGCAACCCCGTGCGCGGCCTGGCCACCGGCGTCGCGAGCGTCGCCGCGCTGACCGTGGTCGCGCTCGTCGCCGGGCCGCCGGTCGGCTGAACCCCGGCCGCACCGCGCGGCTCGATCAGCTCGCGGCGTCCGCGAGCTCGACCTCGCCGCTGCGTACGACCTCCCCGCAGGCCCTGCAGGCCATCACGGGGTGGAACTCCGAGCCACAGGAGTGCACGAACCTGAGCGGCGGGCCGTCGTCGCCGGCCAGGTGACGGTCGCCGAACTCGCGCATCGCGGCGATGATCGGCGCGAGCGAGCGGCCGAGGTCGGTCAAGTGGTACTCGAACCTCGGGGGACGCTGCTCGTACTGCACCCGGGTCACCAGTCCGTGCGCCTCGAGCCGGCGCAGGCGGTCGGTGAGGATGTCGCGCGGGCCTCCCGTGAAACGGACGATCTCCTCGAACCGGCGACTTCCGAGGAAGAGCTCACGGACGACGAGCAGGGTCCACTTGGAGCCGACGAGCTCCAGCGTTCGCGCGACCGAGCACTCACGTACCTCCGACATCATGGTTCGATCCTAATCGAGTTGGAAAACCAAACCAACCCGAGTACGTTGGAAAAACCAACCCACAGGGAGCGGCGTCCGCGCCCTCGAAACAGGAGAACCACATGCCCACTCTCGCGAACGCGGTCGTCCTGGTGACCGGCGCCAACGGCGGCCTCGGCACCCACTTCGTCAACCAGGCCCTGGAGCGCGGCGCCGCCAAGGTCTATGCCGCCGCCCGCAGCCCTCGCGAGTGGGGCGACCCCCGCATCGTGCCGCTGAAGCTCGACGTGACCGACCACGACTCGGTCGTGGAGGCGGCGGCCCTCGCCGGGGACGTCACGGTCCTCATCAACAACGCGGGCAGCTCGAACGGCGCCAGCGTGACCGGCGACCTCAGCGCCGTCCGCGACCTGTTCGAGACCAACTTCTGGGGAGCGCTCGACGTCACCAACGCCTTCCTGCCGTCGCTGCGCGCCAGCAAGGGTGTCGTGCTCAACGTGCTCTCGGTCCTGAGCTGGTACGGCATCGGCGACGCCTACAGCGCCACCAAGGCAGCGCTGTGGTCGGCGACCAACACCCAGCGTCTCGCCCTGGCCGGCGACGGTATCCACGTCGCGTCGCTGCACTTGGGCTACACCGACACCCCCATGACGGCCCGCATCACCGAGCCGAAGAACGATCCGGCCGACGTGATCCGCACCGCCTACGAAGGCCTCGAGAGCGACGCGTACGAGATCATCGCCGACAAGGTGAGCGCCGACGTCAAGGCCGGTCTCGCCCAGCCGATCGAGGCGCTCTACCCGCAGCTGAGCCGCTGACCGGCAGCCCGGAGACGCTGATGACCCTCGAGTTCGACGCCTTCTACCAGCCGACCGGCGAGGACGGCATCTTCGAGTCGACCCCGGCCACGGCCAGCCCCTGGGACCACTCGCTGCAGCATGGCGGCCCTCCCGCCGCCCTGCTGGCCCGGGCGATCGAGTCGGTACGCTCCGACCCGGCCCTGTCCATCGCCCGGTTCACCGCCGACATGCTCGGCGGCATCCCTCAGGGGACGATGCGCGTCGAGGCGCACGTGGTTCGGCCGGGTCGCCGGGTCGAGCTCGTCGAGGCCTCGCTGTGGGCCGGCGAGCGGCTCGCCGTCAAGGCGAGCGCCTGGCTGATCCGGGCCACGCCGGGGTCGACCCGCGAGCACTGGTGCTCCGGCGGGAAAGTTCCCGCCATCCCGCAGGCCTCCTCCGAGCGGTTCTTCGAGGGGGTCAGCCCGGACTGGGGCTACGGCCGCGCCCTCGACTGGCGGTTCGTCAGCGGCGGCTACGAGCCGGGCCCGGCGACGGTCTGGGCGCGCCTGCGGGTTCCGCTGGTCGCCGGCGAGGAGACCTCCCCGGTGCAGCGTCTCCTCACCCTGGCCGACTCCACCAACGGCCTGTCCGGCTCCCTGCCGATGAGCTCGTGGTACTTCATCCCGCCGACCGTGACCGTCACCGTCGAGCGACCGCCGGTGAGCGAGTGGATGCTGCTCGACGCCCGCAGCACCATCGGCCCGGACGGCATCGGGCTCGCGCAGGGCGGCATGTCCGACGAGCACGGCAGATTCGCCGTCGTCACCCAGCCGCTGATGGTTGCCCCGCGCTGAGCATCGACCAACCGCTCGCGCGGGGCACCACCATGCCGGTCAGCTGTCGGCGTGCTGATCCAGCTCCTGGCGCAGGGCCTGCTTGTCCTTGTCGCCGGCGGGGATGCCCGCGTTGGACGCCTGACGGCGCATCTCGTCACGGGTGATGTCCTGGGGCATCTCGCCGAGGTGCTCCTGCCGGCTCTTCAGAAAGGCCTTGCCCAGCTCGGTACGCCGGGTGTCGTCGAGACGGCTGCGCATGCCGGGCAGCACGGTCGACTCCTCCTCCTCGATGTGGTGCGAGACGGCGTCGACCACCTCGGCCAGCTTGTTGTCATAGGCCGTGGAGTAGGGGTCGCACTCGCTGAGCTCGGCGAGCAGGCGGTCGGCCAGGAGGTGCTCCTCCTGGCTGTGCGCGACGTCGTCCGCCTCGCCGGCCTCGTCCCGGGCGACCGGGTAGACCTCGGCCTCCTCGGCACGGCTGTGTGCGGACAGGAGGGTCACCAGAACGGGGGTCAGCCCGGCACGTACCTCCGGTTCTCGCTCCAGCTTCTCGAACAGGCTCTCCACCTCACGGTGGTCCTGCATGATCAGGTCGGTCACATCTTCGGACACGGTCGTCCTCCTCTGTGCTGATAGGGATCCGGCACCCACCAGTACCCCCGAAGGGGCAGGATCAGCCTCAGTCAGGGGGCTCGTCGACGATGTGCACCGCCGCCTCCTCGGCAGAGGCTCCGGCACCGTCGATCCCCTCGTCGTGCCCGATGAGCGTGCCCTCCTCGTCCTCGCGCACACCCTCGTCGGGGCTGGTGAGGCGACCCGAACGAGCCTCGCCCACCTCCCCGGTCACCGGCCCGTCCAGGATGTCGGCGTCGGCCTCGGCCTCCGCCTCCTCCCAGACCTCGGGCTCCTCCTGAGCGCGGCGCTCGTCGATGGTCTCGCCCTCGATCTCCTCCCGGGGCGTGACCCCCTTGGCGGTGACGCCCCGCGGGCGCTCGGGCGGGGAGTAGCCCTCGTCCAGGACGTCGTCCACGCCGCGGTCGTCGAGGGTGTCTTCTGGCTGAAGCTGTTCTCCACTCATGGCACGACCGGTATCCCCCGACCGGTCCGAGGATGCTCCGCGGCCGTTCCTACTTCACGTCCTGCTTCACGTCCTGCCTCACGCAGGCCCGCCCTCGCCGGTGTCGGCGGCGAGCAGGTCGACGTCGACGATCTCCTGATGAGAGATCTTCTCCGTGACGAGCTCCTGCTGCTCCTCGGTGAGGGTCACCCCGGCCTCCTGGAGCGCCTTGCCGAGCTCGTCCCGGATGGTTCCTTCGGGCGCGGTCTCCTGCCACGCGGTCACTCGTTCGACCACACCTCGAAGTGCCTGTACGCGGGCATCATCCTGATTCATCTCAGTCATCCGCACGCGGTACCCGGCCCTGTCGAGGACATGCGGTCGAGCGGGTCAGACCGGGTTGTCCTCGTCCGCGCGGGCGATCGCGTCGCGCAGCCGCTCGGCCTGGTGCTCCGGCGGGATGTCGGCCACCCAGGCACCCATCGCCGCCTCGCTGCCGGCCAGGTATTTCAGCTTGTCGGCCCCACGCCGCGGGCTGGTGAGCTGGAGGGTGAGCCGGACGCTGTCGCGGTGGGACCGCACCGGAGCCTGGTGCCAGGCGGCGATGTAGGGGGTCGGGTCGTCGTAGAGCGCGTCGACGCCCCGCAGGAGGCGCAGGTAGAGCGTGCTCAGCTCCTCGCGCTGGGCGTCGGTGGTGGCCGCGAAGTCCGGCACCTGGGCGTGTGGCATCAGGTGGACCTCGACGGGCCAGCGGGCGGCGTACGGCACGAAGGCGGTCCAGTGCTCGCCGGAGAGGACGACCCGCTCCCCCGCCTGCTCGAAGGCGAGGAGGTCGGCCTGCAGATTCGGCCCGTACTCCTCGATCGCGGCGAGAAGGCGCTGCGTCCTCGGCGTGATGTAGGGGTAGGCGTAGATCTGGCCGTGTGGGTGGCGGAGGGTGACCCCGATGGCCTCGCCCCGGTTCTCGAAGGGGAAGACCTGCGCGACCCCCGGGAGGGCCGAGAGCTCGGCGGTGCGATCCGCCCAGGCCTCGATCACCGTCCGGGCGCGCTCGCGCGACAGCGAGCCGAACGACCCCTCGTGCTCAGGGCTGAAGCAGACCACCTCGCAGCGTCCGACGGCGGTGGCGCTGCGGCCGAGCGCGAGGCCGGAGAGGTCCGCCGGCCCCTCCCCCGGGTCCGGGCCGAACGACGGCGACCGGTTCTCGAAGACCGCGACGTCGTACGTCGAGGGGATCTCGGAAGGGTTGCCGGACGTCTGCGGCGCCAACGGGTCCAGGTGGGCCGGCGGCAGCATCACCCTGGTCTGACGCGCGGTCGCCACGGTGACCCACTCGCCGGTCAGCACGTCCTGACGCATCTGCGCGGTCGGAGGTCGCGGAGGCAGCTCCCGCCCGTCGGCCGCGCGCTCGGCCGGCAGGGTCGAGCCGGGATCGTCGAAGTAGATGAGCTCGCGCCCGTCGGCCAGCGCATGGACCTGTTTGGGAATCCCTGTCACGGCTCGAAGGCTAGATCTCTTTCGTTATCGAAATCAACTCTTTCGCATTGACAAATGTCGACGGCGTGAGCAGCATGTCGGCATGCCCGAGCCCGTGGAGCATCTGCCGACCGAGGAGCGCCGCGACCGGATCCGCGAGCTCGTCGAGGAGCGCAGCTTCATGCGGGTCGTCGATCTCAGCGAGACGTTCGGCGTCTCCACCGTCACGGTGCGTACGGACCTGGAGGCCCTCGAGCACGGCGGCGCCGTCCGGCGGATCCGAGGCGGCGCGATGCCGGCCGAAGGCCTGCGCGAGCGACCGTTCGAGGAGGTCCAGGTCGACGCGGCTCCTCAGAAGAAGGCCATCGCCCGGCTCGCCGTCGACCAGCTCACCTCCGGTATGAGCGTCCTGCTCGACGTCGGCACCACCACTGCGGCCATCGCCGCCGAGCTGGTCCGCCGGACGGATCTGGTCGACGTCACGGTCATCACCAACGGGCTCTCGATCGCACTCAGCCTGGAGCCGGCGCTGCCCCGCCTGCAGGTCATCGTGACCGGCGGTACGCTCCGCCCGCTCCAGCACTCCCTGGTCCCGCCGCTCGCCGACACCGTCCTCGGCCGCATCCGCGCCGACCTCGCCTTCATCGGCTGCAACGGCGTCGACGTCGAGGCCGGCATCACCAACATCAACCTCCCCGAGGCGGAGCTGAAGCGGGCGATGATCGCGGCCGCCTCCCGCGTCGTCGTCACCGCCGACAGCAGCAAGCTCGGTCGCGTCCATCTCGGCCGGGTCGCCGAGATCGGCCGGATCGACACCCTCGTCACCGACGACCGCCACACCCCTGCCCTCGAGGCGATCCAGGGCGTCACCGACCTCGAGATGCTCGTCGCCAGCGGCGAGGGAGGCTAGGCAGCGGGCGCATCGGCGCGCCAGCAGTCCTCCGACGTGTGCTCGACCACCCCGTAGTAGGCCGCGGGCTCCGCGGGCGCGGTCTGGGCCGGGTCGACACGAACCTCCACGCTCATGCACCCCTGCAGGGCGAGCCCGACGACGGTGCCGAGCAGAACCACGGGGGCGAAGGTTCTGACCCCGCGCCACGTCCTCGCTGTTCTCATGCTCACTCCTCAAACGGTAGGTCGGCGGGTCACCCGAGCAGCGGGTCTCCCTCCGGGGGTGCGTCGGTGCGGTTGGCGGAACGATTCATGGCGTGGTCGGGCAGCCAGAGCACGAAGGTGCTTCCGGCCGGGCCACGGCTGACCAGCACGAGCCGGCCCTCGTGGCTCTCAGCGATCTGGCGGGCGATGGCGAGACCGAGACCGGACCCGTCCGTGCCCTGCTCCCGGCCGGACGACCCGTTGCCGCGGTAGAACCGGTCGAAGATCCGGTCCTGGTCGGCAGCGGCGATCCCCGGTCCTTCGTCGGCGACCGCGGCCCACGCCCAACCCTGCCGTCCGCCCATGCCCACGGTGATGGTCGAGCCCGCCGGCGCGAGCCTGACCGCGTTCGACAGCAGGTTGGCGACGGCCCGTTGCAGCGCATCGGGGTCACCGACGACGACCGGTCCGCGGTGGCTGCGCTCCACGATCGTGAGGTGGCGAGCCTCGGCGGGGAGGCGGTACTCCCGGACCGCCGCGGTGACCGCTTCGGCCAGGTCGACCTGGCGGTCGACGAAGGCCTCCGAGCGGCTGCGGGCGATGGCGAGCAGGTCCTCGAGGAGGCGGCGCATGCGGCGCGTGGCCTGGAGCACGACCACGCTCGCCTCGTGGCGCTCGGCAGTCGTCGACCGGTCGTTGGCCAGGACCGCCTCGACATTGGTGTGGATCAAGGAGACCGGGTTGCGCAGCTCGTGGGAGACGTCCTCGACGAAGCGGCGCTGGTCGGAGAACGCCCGGTCCAGGCGGGCGAGCATCCCGTCGATCGTGTCCGCGAGCGTACGCAGCTCGTCGTGCGGTCCGGTCGCGCCGATCCGCCGGGTGAGGTCGGAGGCGTTGATCTCCTGGGCGGTGCGCGTGATCGCGCCGACCGGCCTCAGCGCGCGCCCGGCCACCCACCAGCCGATGGCGAGGCTGAGGACGAACATCACGACCAGCGCGATGATCGAGTAGTTGCGCAACGTCTGGAGGGAGGCGTAGTTGACCGCCTCCTGGACATCGGCGAAGTCCGCGGCCTGAAACTCCTGCCCCGGCTTGTAGACGATGTGGCCGTCCTGGGTCTCGAACTTCTTGACCGTCACCGGGTCGAGCGGGGCGGCGCTGATGCTGCTCGAGAGCGCGAGATAGACACCGGCGAGCAGCAACGCGGTGACGCCGAACAGGAGCGAGGAGTACGTCAGCGCGAGCCGCACCCTGACGGTGCGCAGCCACCGAGGAAGCCGCACGGCCAGGCGACGTACGCCCCCGCTCATGCGGTCGCGCCCTGGTCGAGCTCGGGCAGGTCCCGGAGCCGGTAGCCGCGGCCGACGACGGTCTCGAGGGCCGCAGGCTCGTCGCCGACGGTCAGCTTGCGGCGCAGGGTACCGACCGTGACCCGGACCGTCTGGGTGAACGGGTCGGCGTTCTCGTCCCAGACGTGCTCGAGAAGCTCCTCGGCCGAGACGATGAAGGCCGGCCGGGTCATCAGATAGCGCAGGACGGAGAACTCCTTGAGGGTCAGGCCGAGCTCCCGGTCGCCCCGCCGGGCCAGCTGCCGGGCGGTGTCGAGCCGGATCGGCCCGTGGGTCAGCACGGAGGTGCCGTCGCTGCTCGGCCGGCGCAGCAGCGCCCGCAGCCGGGCGGTCAGCTCGGCCAGCTCGAAGGGCTTGGTCAGGTAGTCGTCGGCGCCCACGTCCAGGCCGCGCACCCGGTCGTCGAGGCGGTTGCGGGCGGTGAGCATCAGGATCCGCGGGACCTCCTCGCCGGCGATCTCCACTCCCCCGGTACGCAGCGCCGAGGCGACCTCGAAGCCGCTGCCGTCGGGCAGGTTGACGTCCAGGACCACCAGGTCGTAGGCGTTCAGGCCGAGCTTGTCGAGCGCGTCGGCGACCGAGCCCGCGCCGTCGACGGCGTAGCCCTCCCGCTGCAGCGCGACCTTCAGCGCGCTGACCAGGCCCGCCTGGTCCTCGACGATCAAGACCCTCACGCTCAAGAACGGTAGCGCGTGACCATGCCTGCGCAACGCGTTCGACGTGACCGCTGGGTATCGGTTCGGTCCTGCGCTTTCGGCTGGCTTTCGGTGCCGTTTCCGCTGGTTTTCGGCCTCCTTCGATGAGATCGGTGTCCGGCAGAGACATCCATCAACCAGGGAGGCCCCGCATGTGGGAAACAGAGCACCAGCCAACCCAGCCGTCCCGGCCGACCCAGCCGACCCAGCCGATCCGGTCCGACCTCGGGGCGAACGCGGTCCTCGAGCGCGTCCTCTTCGAGGTCAAGCGCGTCGTCGTGGGCCAGGATCTGATGATCGAGCGGATGCTTGTGGGCCTGCTGACCCGCGGCCACGTGCTGCTCGAAGGGGTGCCGGGCGTCGCGAAGACACTGGCCGTACGCACCCTCGCCGGCGTCGTGGGCGGCTCGTTCACCCGTCTCCAGTTCACGCCCGACCTGATGCCCTCCGACATCGTCGGCACCCGCGTGTGGCGCCCGTCGGCCGAGCAGTTCGACACCGAGCTGGGCCCGGTCTTCGCCAACCTCGTCCTCGCCGACGAGATCAACCGGGCCCCGGCCAAGGTGCAGTCCGCGCTGCTGGAGGCGATGGCCGAGCGGCAGGTCAGCATCGGCGGCACCAGCCATCGCCTACCCGACCCGTTCCTCGTCCTCGCCACCCAGAACCCGATCGAGAACGACGGCGTCTACCGGCTCCCCGAGGCCCAGCGCGACCGGTTCCTGCTGAAGGTCGACGTCGGCCACGTCGACGAGCTGGAGGAGATGACGATCGTCCAGCGCATGGGCACCCGGCCGCCCCGCGTCGAGCAGATCCTCGACATCGCCACGCTGCGGGAGCTCCAGTCCCGCGCCGAGGAGGTGTTCGTCCATCACGAGGTCGCGCAGTACGCCGTCAAGCTCGTCATGGCGACGCGGACGCCGCACGCCTACGGCCTCCACAACCTCGACGGGCTCCTCGCCTATGGAGTCAGCGCCCGCGGCAGCCTCGGTCTCGTCACCGCGGGCCGCGCCCTGGCGCTGCTGCGTGGACGCGACTACGTGCTGCCCGCCGACATCGCCGACCTGGCCGGCGACATCCTCGCCCACCGGCTGGTGCTCACCTTCGACGCGGAGGCCGACGGGGTCGACCCGCGCGCCGTCGTCGACGCCGTCCTCGCCGCGGTCCCGCAGCCGCGAGCGACGCCGAGCGACGACGACCCCGACACGGCCGAGCCGATGCCGAACGAGGAGCTGGCCTCGTGAGGTCGCCCTACAGCGCCTTCCGCAGGCTGGACCTGACCGTTCAGCGCCGGGTGGGCGGGATGCTCCAGGGCGAGATCGACGGCCTCCGGCTCGGTCCGGGCAGCGATACCGAGGAGCTCGTGCCCTACACACCGGGCCATGACGTACGCCGCATCGACTGGAACGCGACCGCGCGTCTGGGCGAGCCGCACGTCTGGCTCACCCGGGCCGAGCACGAGCTCGACACCTGGGTGCTGGTCGACCGCACGCCCAGCATGGCCTTCGGGACCGCGCTCGCCGAGAAGGTCGAGGTCGCCGAGGCGACCGTCGCCGCGATCGGCATCGCCGCCGACGGTCCGGGCAACCGGGTCGGGCTCGGGATCCTCGACGCCGGCGGCGTACGTTGGCGGCCGCCGACCACCGGGCGCCGGGTCGCCCGCCGGCTGCTCACCGCCGAGCCGTCCTCGCCGCGTACGGCCCCGGCGGCTGCCGGCGGCGCCACCTTCGAGGATGCGCTGGTCGAGCTCGGCCGGCGTGCTCGGAACTCCGGCCTGCGGGTGATCGTGACCGATCTCCTGCCCGCGGACGGCCGCTGGGAGCGGCCCTTCGGCTGGGAGCCGGCGCTGCGACGGCTCACCGCGCGTCACGACGTGATCCTGGTCGAGGTCGTGGACCCTCGCGAGCTCGAGCTGCCCGCCGTCGGTCAGATCACGCTCGTGGATCCCGAGAGCAACCGCCAGCACGAGGCCGACACGTCCGATCCGCGGCTGCGAGCCGCCTATGCCGAGGCGATGCGAACGCTGCGGGAGAACAACAGCCAGGCCGTACGCGCCGCCGGCGCCGACCATCTGCGGATGTCCACCGACGACGACTGGGCGCGAGCACTCGTCCGGCTCCTGCGCCGCCGGGCCCGGCACCCCCGGCCGGCCCGGCCCCGGACGGCCTCGGCCACCCACTGACCGGAAGGAGCCCCCGATGAGACTCACCCAGCCCCTGTTCCTGCTCGCACTGATACCCATCGCCCTGCTCGCCGTCGGCTACCTGGTCATGCAGCGCCGCCGGATCAGGTACGCGGTCCGGTTCGCCACCGCGCCCATGCTCGAGCGCCTCGTCCCGCACCGTCCGCGCTGGCGCCGCCACCTGGCCGCCGGGCTGGTGGTCGGAGCGCTCGCCCTTCTCGCCGTCGCGACCACCCAACCCCAGGTCCGGGCGCAGGTGCCGTACGAACGAGCCACGATCCTGGTGGCCATCGACACCTCCGCCTCGATGACGGCCGAGGACATGCCACCCAACCGCCTGGAGGCCGCCAAGGCCGCGGCCATCAGCTTCATCGATCAGCTCCCGGCCCGCTACAACGTCGGCCTCGTCAGCTTCTCCAGCAACGCCCGCGTCGTCACCAGCCCGACCACCGACCATGCCCTGGTCGTACGCAGCATCGACGGTCTCGGACCGCCCGACGGCGGCACCGCCATCGGCGAGGCGGTCTACTCCTCGATCGACGACCTGCAGCAGATCCTTGAGGAGGCCGCCGCGTCCGGTCCCTCCCAGGAGCCCGGGGAGTCGGAGGGGTCGGAGGAGTCCGACGAGTCCGAGGAGGAGCGGTCGCCGGCCCACCTGGTCCTGCTCTCCGACGGCGGCAACTCCGCCGGCCGCAGCCCCGTCGCCGCCGCCGAAGCCGCGAGGGAGGCCGGGCTGCCCACCTCGACGATCGCCTACGGCACCGAGGGATCCAGCGCGACCCTGCCCGGCGGACAGTCGGTCGAGGTCCGCGAGGACACCCTGCGCGACCTCGCCGACACCACCGGCGGCCAGTTCTACCGCGCGTCCAGCGCCGACGAGCTGCGCGAGGTCTACGACGACATCGGCACCCTCGTCGGCCACCACATCGAATACCGCGAGGTCACGGTCTGGGTCGTGCTCGGCGCGATGACCCTCGCCTTCGCGGCCGCCGCCCTCTCGCTGCGCTGGTTCGCCCGGCTCATCTAGGCATCTCCCGGAGGACTCCGATGAACGACACCGCATCTCCCGAACGCGGGCTCGGCCGCCCCACCGGCCCCCAGCAGTGGACCACCTCGGCGCCACCCGCCCGAGCGGCCCGTCCACTCCGGCCCGCATCCCCGATCCGACCAGTCGCACCCGCGCCGACACCACCGTCCGTGCCGAGCCCGACCCCCCTGTCGGCACCCCCTCCGGCACGACGCGTGGTGCGTGACCGCTACGGCAGGGTGCGGCTGGTCGCCCAACCAGGAACCGCAGGCATGCCCCCAGGCCAGCCCGCCGAACCGCGGCCGCCCACCGGCGCCCCGCCCTCACAGCCGCCCCCGGCGCTGGTCCGGCGGCCGCGACGTACGCTCACGCTCACCCTCGCCGCGGCGGTGCTGGCCGGCGCGGCCGCCGGCGGTGGCGTGGCGATCGGGATCACCAGCCCCGACCCGGTGAGGGACGCCCTCCCCGTGCCCGCTCCAGGACCTCAGGGAGCGGCGCCGACCAACGCCACCGAGGCCGCCGCCCAGCGCATCCTCCCCAGCGTCGTCCAGGTACGCGCCGGCCGAGGCACCGGCTCAGGAGTCGCCATCGACGGCGTCGGCCACGTCGTCACCAACGCCCACGTCGTCGAAGGCTCCGACTCGGTGAGCCTGGTCCTGGCCGACGGCAGCTCGACCGCCGGCCGCGTCATCGGCAGCGACGAACGCAACGACATCGCCGTCATCGCCACCGACCCGAACGCCGTACGCCCCGCCACCATCGGCCAGAGCGGCAACCTCCGGATCGGGCAGCCGGTGATCGCCGTCGGGTCACCGCTCGGCCTCAACGGCACCGTCACCTCCGGCATCGTGAGCTCGCCGCACCGCTCCTCTGGTTCCTCTCCCGAGATGATCCAGACCGATGCCGCCATCAACCCCGGCAACTCCGGAGGCCCGCTCGTCGACCTCGACGGCCGCGTGGTGGGGATCAACACCTCCATCGCCACCCTGGGCGGGCCGAGCGGCAACATCGGCATCGGCTTCGCCGTGCCGATCGACCGCGTACGCACGGTCGCGCAGGCGTTGATCAGCCAGGGCTGAGACGGAGACGCCGCGTCAGCTCTTGGGGCTCCGTTCGCCTGCGGGCAGTCGCCAGGGCCGGGTCGGGACGCGACGACCTCGCGTGGAGCAGGAGTGCTCCCCGCCGGGCGCGCCCGCCGCGGCGTTGCGATACGGCGACTGCGGGCGCCGCGGGCGGTCGGCGGCCATGTCGGAGAAGTAGACGATGCCGGCGAACTGCTCGGTCAGCAGGGCGGCGTCGGCGGCAGGGAGGGCGTTCTTCCCCGCGTCGTCGAGCGAGTCCTTCAGGGTCTGCTCGAAGAGGGCTGGGCTGTAGTGGCCGCCGAGCTCCCCGTCAGGGCGAGCGGTGGCGCTGCTCGGTGCCAGCTGGTGGTCATGGGTGGAGCCGGTGTCCATGGCTACTCCTCAGGGCGTGGAGGTTGGCTTCTCGGGGTGCAGGCGGGACGCGAGCGCGTTGATCCGGTGCCGGAGCTCTTCGTACGCGGCGTCGAAGGCCTCGGGGCCCTTGTCGACCGGGTCCGGGATCGACCAGTGCAGCTCACCGGGCACCTTCGGAGTCTCATGAGCCCGGTCGCAGACCGTGACCACCAGATCACCCGGATCGAGCACGTCGTCCATCCGAACCGGATCGACGATCGGCAGGTCCAGATGGTGGCGGGCAGCGGTATCGACCGTGCCCGGATTGATCCGATCAGCAGGATGAGTACCCGCCGAAGCAGCCGGGATCGGGCTCACCTGACGCCACAACGCCGCCGCCAGATGAGACCGCGCCGAGTTACCCGTACACACGAACAGGACACGCCTGGGCACCGCCACGGGGGACGCGGTGCCCAGGCTCTCGAGCGTGTCCTGCTCGAGATGCAGATACGTACGCCTCCCGTCGCCCTCGGAACGATGACGGGACACGACGCCTGCGCTCATCAACGTCTGCACATGATGAGCAAACAAGTTCGACGGGACAGACAACATCCCGGCGAGCTCTGTGGGGGAGGCATCACTCGTCTGGAGCCTGTCAACGATCCGAAGTCGCACCGGATCACCGAGCGCGGCGTGCACCTTCGCTCGACGTTCCAGTTCGGAATGTTGCTCAGTACCCATTGACTCAATGGTTGCTGAGCGATCTACGCAAAGTCAAGGGGTACGCCGTAAATACCGATCAAGTGACTCGCAAAACCGCGGTGACGACCCGGGGTGCGACCACGCTCAACCCGGGTAAAACGACGAACTCCGCTTGCCCTGTTTGACCAGGTCAAGCGGAGTTTCTTGCTCCCCCGGTTGGACTCGAACCAACAACCCTCCGGTTAACAGCCGAATGCTCTGCCAATTGAGCTACAGGGGAATCGCACCTTGCGGCGCGGGTGAAACCTTAGCAACCCGGAAGCGGCGATCGGAAATCGGCAGGCCCTCATTCGGCGACCAGGTTGCGCAGGCCTCGGCGGTGCTGCTCGAGGGCGGCGAGCTGGGCGAAAAGACGGTTGTAGGCCTCGGGGTCGGCGGCCGCGTCGGAGCGCTGCAGACGGCTCTTCACGTCGGCGATGCGGCGCTGGTCGAGGAGCTCGAGGAGGCGTACGACATATTGCAGGACGTACGCAGCATCCGGCTCCTTCGCGGACGGGATCGGCTCCACGGCGAGCTCGGCGAGGATGCGGTTGACGAGCGGGTCCGAGGCGGCGGCGCTGAGCTTCTGGGCCCAGCCGGCGTCGCCGGTGCCGGCACCGGGTCCACCGAGGCCGGCAATGATCTCCCACAGCGCCCGGTAGAGCGGGTGGGTGAAGGCCTCGGGGGTGATCTCGCTGGTGGTGCGGCCCAGGGCGACCGGGTGCTGCACGAAGAGCTTCAGGGTCTCGCGCTCGACGGTGAAGCGCGGCTCACGCGGGTGCGGCATCGGTGGGCGGCGCGGCGCGGCCGGAGCCTCGGGCGAGGCGGAGACGGCCTCGCGCCGCGGCGGGGCGGCCTGGGGCGCCGGGCGACCGGCGGCGCGGCGTACCTCTCTGGCGGCCTCGTCCGGATCCACGCCGAGGAAGCGCGCCAGGTCGCGGGTGAAGCCCATCTTCTTGGACTCGTCGCGCACGGAGGCGACCAGCGGGGCCGCCTCGCGGAGAGCGTCGACGCGGCCGTCGGCGCGGTCCAGGTCGTACTTCGAGGCGACGTTGCGCAGCACGAACTCGTAGAGCGGGACGCGGTTGGCGAGCAGCTCGCGGACCGCCTCGTCGCCCTTCTTGATCCGCAGGTCGTTGGGGTCGAGGCCGTCGGGCTCGACGGCGACGTAGGTCTGCGAGGTGAAGTTGCCGTCGCCCTTGAACGCCTTCAGCGCCGCGGCCTGGCCGGCGGCGTCACCGTCGAAGGTGAACACGACCGCGCCCCGCAGCTGCTGGTCGTCCGAGATGAACCGGCGCAGCACCTTGGCGTGGTCGTCGCCGAACGCGGTGCCGCAGGTCGCGACCGCGGTGGTGATCCCGGCGAGGTGGCAGGCCATCACGTCGGTGTAGCCCTCGACGATCACCGCCTCGCGGGTGCGGGCCATCTCCTTGCGGGCCAGGTCGATGCCGTAGAGGACGTGGGACTTCTTGTAGATCGGCGTCTCGGAGGTGTTGAGGTATTTCGCCTCGATGCGGTCGTCGTCGAAGAGCCGCCGCGCCCCGAAGCCGATGACGTCGCCGCCCGACTCCCGGATCGGCCACATCAGCCGGCCACGGAACCGGTCGTAGTGGGACCGTCCCTGCGCCACCAGCCCGGCGGTGACGACCTCCTCGTCGGAGAACCCACGCGCGCGCAGGTGTCGGTAGAGGTCCTCTCCCCCGCGCGGCGAGAACCCGACGCCGAAGAGCAACGCGGCGTCGCGGTCGAACCCCTTCTCGGCGAGGAATTGCCGCGCGACCACCGCGTCCGGGGTCAGCAGCTGCTCGGCGTAGAACTCGGCGGCCACCTTGTGAGCCTCGACCAGCTTGCCGCGACCAGGCCCCCGACGCACCGGCGCCTCGTCGCCCTCCTCGCGCTGGACCTGCACGCCGACCTTGTCACCGAGCCGCTCGACGGCCTCGAAGAAGCTCAGCCCGTCGAGCTTCATGACGAAGTCGATGACGTCGCCGCCCTCGCCGCAGCCGAAGCACTTGTAGAAGCCGCGCGAGGGGTTCACGTTGAAGGACGGCGACTTCTCGTCGTGGAACGGGCACAGGCCCTTGTAGGTGCCGGGCCCGGCGCGGCGCAGCGTGACGTACTGGGAGACGATGTCGTCCAAGCGCGCCTTCTCGCGCACCTCCTGGATGCTCGTCTCCTTGATGCGGCCCGCCACGAGGTGAATCCTACGGGGCGGCGGCGATGGAGAGCGTACGCCGTCGGCCGAGGTCGGCTCGGTGGTCGGCCCACATCCGCTGCTCGTCGCGGACACGCGCCACCTCGGCCGGGTCGATGGTGGCGACGACCATGCCCGGGGTGCTGTCGTCGAGCCGCTCGACGGGCCGGCCGAGCGGGTCGTAGACCGCCGACCCGCCGATGAGATCGAGCGGTCCGCCGACGAGGCCGGCGAAGGCGACGTACATCGAGTTGTCGAGCGCCCGGGCGGCGTAGTGCAGGTCGCGCCGGTGCCCGCCGCCGGGGAAGTAGGCGCCGGTGTTGAGGTAGAGGATCGCGCCGTCGGCGGCGGCCGCCGCGGCGTGCTCGGGGAAGTTGGCGTCGTAGCAGACCGACAGCGCCACCCGGATGCCGTCGACCTCGATCGTCGTGCCGTGCTCGCCGGGCTCGAAACGCTCGCGCTCGGGTGGGTAGAGGTGCTGTTTGTCGTACGCCGCGACCGGCTCCTCCCCCGGCGCGAGGACCAGGGTGGTGATTGTCCGTCGCCCACCTCGAGCGAGGGGCGAGTTGAGCACGAGCACCGCGCCGGTCTCGTCCACCGCCGCCTGCACCGGGGCGAGCCAGGCGGTGTCGTCGAGCGTGGGCAGCGGGCCGTCGAAGGCCTCCAGGTCCCACGAGGTCGTGAACGTCTCCGGCAGCGCGACCAGGCGAGCGCCCTGCGCGGCCGCCTCCTGGACCCGGCTCGCGGCCGTCGCGACATTCGCGGCCACATCACCGGTCACCGCCGTCTCCTGGACGACCGCAACCCGCAGCATCAGTAGTCCCCCGACATCACGTTCGCCAACGGCTCCCCCGCAGCGAACCGCTCGAGCTGCTCGCGGACGACCCGGTAGGCGCGCGGCCACATCGCGCTCGAGGCGCCACCGACGTGGGGCGTGATGAGCAGGTTGGGCGAGCTCCACAGCGGGCTGTCGGCCGGGAGCGGCTCGGTCTCGGCGACGTCGATGGCCGCGTGGATCCGCTCGGTGGCGAGCTCGGCGACGAGGTCGTCGGTCGCGACCACACCACCGCGCGCGACGTTGACCAGCAGCGCGCCGTCCTTCATCCGTCCCAGGAACTCGCTGTCGACCAGACCACGGGTCTCGTCGGTCAGCGGTGTGACCAGCACGATCACGTCGGCCTCGGGCACGAGCGCGTCGAGCTCGTCGAAGCCGTGGACACCGTCCCGGGCGGTCCGCGCGACCCCGACCACCTCGGTCTCGAACGGAAGCAGCCGCGCCTCGATGGCCCGGCCGATCGCCCCGTAGCCGACGATCAGGACCCGCTTGTCGGCCAGCGACGGGAACCAGCCCGGCCGCCAGGCGTGCTCGTCCTGATGACGTACGTGACCAGGGATGCCCCGCAGCGAGGAGAGGATCAGCGTGACGGCGAGCTCGGCGGTCGAGGTGTCGTGGATGCCCCGGCCGTTGCACAGCGTCACTCCCTCGGGGATGTGGCCGCGGGCCGCGTCGACCCCGGCGGTGAGCAGCTGCACGACCTGGAGCGACTTCATCTGGCTGACCACGTCGAAGATCCGCGAGCCGAGCATGTAGGGCGGCAGGTAGAAGGCCACCTCACCGACCGATTCCGGCACCTCCACGTGGGAGCCGGCGAAGCGGGTGTGGTCGAAGAGTTCGAAGCGGAGACCCCGGGGCACCTCGCCCAGCTCGGTGGGGTCGAAGGGCAGCCAGACGAGGGGATCGCTCACACGGGGAGACTACTCATCCATCCCGTCCTGCGCTCAGGGTGTGGCCTGCACCCTGCCCGCCAGCGTCCCCAGTCCCGGCCCGGTGAGCTCGGCGAGCGCGTCGGCACGCCCGCAGACCGCCATCAGCAGCGCCTCGCCCGGGCCGGTGACCTCCGCACCGCTTCCGTGGGACCAGTCGAGATCGGTGGCCACGAGCCGAAGGCCCTGACCGTTCCGCTTCGCCGGCAGCGGCGGGGCGATCATCGCGAAGCCGAGGACCGGAACCAGCCGCTCGGCCGGCACCCGGCGCGGCCTGCCGAGCGCGCGACGGATGTCCTGGTGGTGGATGAGGCCGTCGGTGAGCCCGATCCGGGCATCCGCCACCGCCGTCGGCCCCGACGGCTTGGCGTGCGCGCGCACGTAGGCGACCAGCTCGTCGGGGGTCCTGCTCCCGAACTCCTCCAGCCGACGCTGGTTCATCGTGCCGAAGCGGAACCCCTGGCGCGCGAACCGGCCGATGAAGCCCGCCAGCCCGACCTCCTCGTAGCTGATCAGGTGCGCGACGACGTCGCGTACGGCCCATCCGCTGCACAGCGAGGGCTGATCCCACTGCTCCGGCGTCAGCGTCTCGAGGAAGTCGGCGAGGTCGCGACGCTCGGCGGTCGCCAGCGCGGTGCGGTCGAGGCCCATCACGCCTCCGCGAGGGCCCGGAACCGCTCCAGGTAGATCCCCCAGGCACTGTCGCCCGCGGCCCGGTCCCGCCAGCCCTGCCATCCGGCGCCGTGCCGGTCGAGGTGCCGGTGCTCGAGACGTACGCGGGTCTGCTCGGGTCCCACCGAGGTGAAGCTGAACTCGACCTCGCTGCACCGGGCCGGGTCGGGCTCGAGGTTGAAGTCGGGGGTGATGTCCCAGGAGATGACCAGCCGGTGGGGCGGCTCGACGACGAGGACGCGGGCCCACTGGCAGGTGCTGCCGTCGACGCCGCGGTCGTAGACGCGACCGCCGACCCGCGGCTCCAGCACCGTCTCGGCGATCTCGACAGGAAGCATGTTGTGATCACGCGGCTTGATCCGGTCGAAGTCCTCGGTGAACACCTTGAAGGCGTGCTCGACCGGGACGTCGACGGTGATCTCCAGGTCCACGGAGGTGGGTTCGCGGGTGATGCTCATTGCTGCTCCTTCCCTGCCCGGTAGCTGTCCTCAGCCACCTGCTTGAACGAATGCAACGCCTGGGTCCAGTACGTGTCCAGCTCGGCGCGCAGCTCGGCCAGACCCTCGAGCCGGGCCTGGTAGATCCGGCGACGGCCGGCCGGTGTCATCGACACCAGGCCGGCCTCGCGCAGGACCTTGAGGTGCTGGGACACCGCGGCCATGCTCACCGGCAGCGCGTCGGCGATCTCCCCCACCGAGCACGGCCCGGCGGCCACCCGCGCCAGGACCTGGCGGCGGGTGGAGTCGGAGACGGCGTACCAGACATCGGTCACGACATTTAAGGTAACGCTTAAATGTCGTGCGGGCAAGGGTCGTCAGAGGCGCCGGCAGAGCCGCTCGTGCCAGGCCAGTGCGGTGATGTCGGTGAGCGAGGCGACCTGGTCGATCACGACCCGGAGCCGGGCGGCGTCGTCGGACGCGGCGCGCCAGTCGTCGGCGAACTGCCGGTCGAGGTCGGCGGGTCCCGTGGCGACGAGGTGCTCGACCAGCTCTCCGAGGACATCGCGCTGACGGTCCATCTTCGCGGCCCGTTCGTCGGTGCGCATCACGTAGTGCGCCGCGATCCCCTTCAGCAGCGCGATCTCGAGGCGGGTCCGCTCCGGCACCACCAGGTCGGCGCCGTAACGGGCGTAGGGGCCGCCGCCGGCGGCGTACGTCGCCTCCTTCACCGCGCCGCAGAACCGGCCGATGACGTCGGAGGTCAGGTTCTTCAGCATCGCCTGGGACCGGCGCGAGCCGTCGTACGCCGCGCCCTCGGCGATCCAGCAGCCGGCGGCGCGGAGATCGGCGATGGTCGAGACCGCGAGGGCCCGGTCGAAGCCGGGGACGTACCAGTCGGCGACCGTCTCGGCCACGCCGTCGAGGTCGAGCCGGGCCAGGTCGATCTTCCCCGCGACGATGCCGTCCTCGACGTCGTGGACGGAGTAGGCGACGTCGTCGGAGAGGTCCATGATCTGCGCCTCGACGCACTGCCGCTGCCCGGCGTCCGCGGCGCGCAGCCAGGTGAAGACCGGCAGGTCGTCCTCGTAGACGCCGAACTTCGCGCCCTTCCGCTCACCGAATCCCCACGGATACTTGGTGCACGCATCCAGGGTCGCCCGGGTGAGGTTGAGCCCCACCGAGCGCCCGTCGGCGTCGAAGGTCTTCGCCTCCAGGCGGGTCAGGATCCGCAGCGTCTGCGCGTTGCCCTCGAAGCCACCGATGCCCTTGGCCTTGTCGGCGAGCACGTTCTCGCCGTTGTGGCCGAACGGCGGGTGGCCGAGATCGTGCGCCAGGGCCGCGGTCTCGGCGATGTCGGGCTGCGGGGAGTCGGGCCCGTTCAGGGCACGGGACAGGTCGCGCGCGACCTGGGCGACCTCGAGCGAGTGGGTCAGCCGGTTGCGTACGAAGTCGTCGGCCTGCGGCCCCACGACCTGCGTCTTCGCCGCGAGCCGCCGGGTCGAGGCGGCGTGCACCACGCGAGCGCGATCGCGCTCGAACTGCGTACGCTCCGGCGCCGACACCCGCTTGGGCGGCTCGGCGACGATGCGCTCGCGGTCGGCGGCCCCGTATAGCTCCACAGTCCGAGAGGCTATCGCTGACTCACGGCAGGAGCCCGGCGACGTCCGCCGGGTCGAAGCCGGAGTCGCCGAGGACGTCGTTGAGCGTGATGCCCTCGAGCTCGGCCAGCACGGCCTTGGCGACGCGGCGGTCGAGGTCGACCAACACTCCTTGGATGCTGGCGCCGACCGGGCAGACGGGGTTCGGGCCGTGGATGCCGAGGACCGGATCGTCGCCCTGGAGCAGCTGCCACACCTGGGCGAGATTGACGACGCCGGGATCCGCGGCGAGCTCCCATCCCCCGTGGGCACCGGGACGCGACCGGACCAGTCCGGCGGCCCGGAGAGGCCCGAGGACCTTGCGCACGTGGACCGGGTTGACCGCGGTGCTCGCGGCCAGCTCGTCGGAGCTGACCGGCGTCGTACGCCCGGCGGCTGCGCACGAGGCGAGGTAGGTCAGGACATGGACAGCCACCGCGAAACGCGTGTTCGTCGGAGTGGCCATACCCCCATCTTGCCTTATTGCCATCGTTATGACTACATTTGAAGAACCGTCATCACCGTGACTACAGATAGGACGTCTCCATGACCATCGCCATCACCGGCGCCTCCGGCCACCTCGGCCGCCTCGTCGCCGACCAGCTCCTCGACACCGTCGACCCCGCCGAGGTCGTGCTCCTCACCCGTGACCCAGCCAAGCTCGCCGACTACGCCGCGCGCGGTGCCGACGTACGTGCCGCCGACTTCGACAAGCCCGACGAGCTGGTCGACGCCTTCGCCGGCGTCGAGCGCGTCCTGCTGATCTCGACCGACGCCGTCGGCGCCCGCGTCGAGGGCCACCGCAACGCCATCGACGCCGCCGCCAAGGCGGGCGTACGCCACATCGCTTACACCTCCATCTCCGAGCCGACCCCGGACAACCCTGCCGGTGTCGTCGCCGACCACGCCGCCACCGAGGACGCGCTGCGCGAGAGCGGCCTGGCCTGGACGATGCTGCGCAACAACCTCTACGCCGACATGCAGGTCGACTCCGTCGCCCAGGCCGCTGCGGCCGGACAGCTGGTCACCAACTTCGGCGACGGCGGCGCGGCCTACGTCACCCGCGAGGACTGCGCCGCGGTCGCCGTCGGCGTGCTGACGAGCGAGGGACACGAGGGCAAGGCGTACGACGTGACCGGCCCGCAGGCCTACACCGCGACCGACCTGGCCGCGCTCGCCACCGAGAAGGCCGGCACGCCGGTCGAGGTCGTCCAGGTCGACGACGAGGCCTACACCGCCGGTCTCGTCTCCGCCGGGGTCCCGGACTTCATCGCCCCGCTGTTCACCTCGTTCGGCACCGCCACCCGCCTCGGCAAGCTCGCCACCGTCACCGACGTCGTCGAAAAGATCGGTGGTCGCAAGCCGACCCCGCTGAGCGCACTGGTCTGAGCCGCCAGACCCTCCACCGAGTCGGCGCATCTGTCCCACAGCACGACGCCGAGTCGGCGCAACTGTCCCAGCACCTTGGGACAGATGCGCCGACTCGGCGGTTCTCGATGAGACAGATGCGCCGACTCGGCTTTCAGTTGACCGCCACGTGCACGTGGTCGTAGTGGTTGGCGGTGGGGTCGCCGCGGTCCTCCATCGGGCGCCAGCCCTCGTCGGCACGGACCGGCGTCCAGATGCGCTGGTACCAGATGATGTCGTAGATGTTCAGCTCGGCGGCGTGGTCCTGGACGAAGGCGGCGATCGCGTCGCCGAGCTCCTTGTCATCGGTCATGAAGTCGAGCGCCTTGCCGTCGACGTGCTCGCCGTGCGGGTCGTAGCCGTACGTCGTGCCCGAGGCGACGGCGGGGAACGCGTTGCAGACCGCCCGGTAGAGGTCGACGGCGTCGGGGACGAGACCGTTCTCCACCGTGGCGTCGCCGCACGCCGAGAAATCGAGCCCGGCCGGGGCGTCCTCCGAGGGCGACGGGGAGGGCGTCGGGGTCGGCGTGGGGGTGGGCTCGGGCGGCGGCTCGGGCTTGGTCCTGCCCAGGTTGCCCGCGGGGATCCACACCGGGTTGCCCTCCAGGACGATCTCCTGGCGGCCACCCTCGTCGCGTCCGGTGTAGTAGACCGCCCGGCCGAGCTTCAGCTCGCCGAGCTCCTTGGCGCGCTTCCCGTACGACGCGTAGACCGTGACGTCCTCCTGGACGTAGCGCAGCACGGCCTTCTGGGCACCACCGCTGACCGACGTCGGCCGTTCGATGAGCGACTCGATCGTCGCGACCTCGCTCAGCGCGTCGGTCGCGCTGCCGGCACCACGCTCGCCGCTGCGGCTGACCGTCGTCTCCCGGCCGGTGAGCTCGCGGCGGTCGCTGGACATCCGGGTGTCCTCGCGGGTCGTCGGCAGCGCCGGGAGCTTCGCCTTCGCCTCGGCCCTGGCCTCGATACGCCGCTCGGCCGGCTGGGGAAGCCGGAGCCCGGACCTCTCCTCCACCTCGGAGATCACGATGCCGGGGTTCGCCGCGGCCGTCCCGGCGGCCACCGCGCCGCTGGTCGCGAACGTCACGATCCCTGCGGTCGCGACGGCTTTCTTGGTTCTACGGACAGCTCGATAATCGCCTCTGTGGCTGGTGGCCACTGCGCAATCCTTCGCTCGACTACGTGGGGGGCACCGAGTCAAGCACACACCTGTGGGGGTATCCCACGTTCGTCCGGAGACTTTTGCGATGTTGTTAACCGGCCGCACGACCGAGAACGCAGGTCGGCCCGGGCTGTTGTAGCCGGGCCGACAACCTCGCATCCAGCGCTGCGCGAGTTGCGAAGCAATCGCAAACTAGTTGGTGGAGACGTGGACGTGGTCGTAGTGGTTGGCGGTGGCGGACCCGCGGTCCTCCATGTAGCGCCAGCCCTCCGAGGCACGCACCGGCGTCCAGATCCGCTGGTACCAGATGATGTCGTAGAGGTTGAGCTCGGCTGCGTACTGCTGCAGGTAGGCGGCGATCGCGTCGCCGAGCCCCTTGTCGACCATGAAGTCCAGCGCCTTGCCCGAGGAGTGCTCGCCGTGGGCGTCCCAGCCACCGACGGTCAACGAGGCGACCTCCGGGAAGGCGTTGCAGACCGCGCGATAGACGGTGACCGCGTCGGAGACCAGGCCGCTCTCGACCGAGGGGTCGCCGCAGGCGGCGGTGCTGATGCCGGCCGCGACACCGGTGGTCTCGGGCTTCTCGTCGCTGAGGTTGCCGGTGGTCACCCAGGCGACCTCGCCGTCGACGAGGATCTCGTCGCGGCCGGACTCGGTGCGCCCGGTGGCGTAGACGAGCTCGCCGGCCTCGATCTCGCCGGCCTGGGTGGCGTGCTTGCCGTAGGCGGACCAGAGGTTGAGGGTCTCCGTGGTCCAGCGCTTGACCGCCTTGGCGGTGCCGGTCTCGACCTGCTCGGGCCCCTTGGTCAGCGTCTCGACCGAGGAGACCGACTCGCGGTCGCCCCCGTTACGGCTGACGACGGTCTCCCGGCGGTCCCCGGCGACGCGCGCGTCGTCACGGGTGCTCGGCACGTTGGCCTTGGTCGAGGAGAGGGAAGCGCCTGCGTTCTCGGCGATCAGCGACGTGGGCTCCGCGAAGGCGGCTCCGGCACCGACTGCCACTCCGGTCGCGAGCACCGCGACCCCTGCGCTGGCAACTATTGATTTGGTCTTACGGACGGCCCGAGTGTCGCCTCTGTGGCTGCCGGCCACACGCAATTCCTTTGCTCGACTACATGGTCAGTGCCCGAGCATTTCCCAAGGTTTCATCGGATGAAACCCGTCGGGGAAGGTCGGGCACGGCAATGAGTACAGCACACACGACAGGGGGTATTCCAATTCCGTTGCCGAGTTTTTGCGTTGCTTTGTACCTGTCGGGCGACTGATTCCGAAGCCCCGAAAGGCCTCTCCGGACCCCTCGGAACGGGCTCTGGGGCCTCAGCCTCCGGAGGTCTCCGAGACGTTCTCCGCGAACCCGCAGCCACGCCCGTCGGCGTCGTCCAGCCACCCCTCGGGAAGGACCACCTTGTCGCGCGGCGCACCCTGTCGCCCACGCGGCGCACCCAGCTGTGACGAGGGAAAAGGCTCGTTCCGGTCGAGCTTGTCGAGCATCTCGTCGAGGTCGGCGAGGCTGTTCACCAGGCCGAGGGTCCGGCGCAGCTCGCCACCGGCACCGAAGCCCTTGAGGTACCACGCGATGTGCTTGCGGATCTCCTTGCAGCCGCGCTCCTCGCCCATGTGCTCGCAGAGCAGCTCGGCATGGCGCCGCATGATGTCGGTCACTTCGCCCAGATTCGGCAGCACGTTGACGGTCTCGCCGGCGAAGGCGGCCACCAGATCGCGGAAGAGCCAGGGGCGGCCGAGGCAGCCGCGGCCGATGACGACACCGTCCACGCCGGTCTCCTCGACCATCCGGATCGCGTCCGCCGCCTCCCAGATGTCGCCGTTGCCGAGCACCGGGATGTCGACGGACGCCTTCAGCTCCGCGATGGCGTCCCAGTCGGCGGTGCCGGAGTAGGCCTGGGCGACCGTACGCCCGTGCAGCGCGATCGCCGCTGCGCCGCTCTCCTGGGCGATCCGGCCGGCGTCCATGTAGGTCAGGTGGTCGTCGTCGATGCCCTTGCGGGTCTTCATCGTCACCGGTACGTCATAGGGTTCCGCCGCCCGCACGGCGTGCTCCAGGATCTCGCCGAGCAGACCGCGCTTGTAGGGCAGCGCTCCCCCGCCGCCCTTGCGGGTCACCTTGGGCACCGGGCAGCCGAAGTTGAGGTCGACGTGGGCCACCCCGTAGTCGGCGCAGAGGATCTCGGTCGCCTTGCCGACGTAGACCGGGTCGGTGCCGTAGAGCTGCACGCTGCGTACGGTCTCGGCCTCGTCGAAGACGAGCATGTCCTTGGTGTGCTGGTCGCCCTCGACCAGGCCGCGGGAGGTGATCATCTCGCAGACGTAGAGGCCCGCGCCCTGCTCGGCGCACAGGCGCCGGAAGGCGGCGTTGGTGACACCGGCCATCGGCGCGAGCACCACAGAGGTGTCGACGGTCAGGCTGCCGAGGTGGAGGGGGCCGGGAAGGGACATGGGTCCATTGTCCGGTCAGGGCACGACGTACGGAAATCAGGAGGAGGGCGACGCGGACGAGCTCGGCTTCGCGGAGGCCTTGGGCGCGACGTACGGCGTCAGGTCGCCCTCCCACGTGATCGGGTCGAACTCCTCGTAGGGGCGGTAGCTCACGCCGACGAGCTTGCCCTGGTGCGGGACGAGCATGACCAGGCAGACGTTGACGCTGGCCCCGGGGGCGAACGGCTTGGGGAAGGTCTTCACGTCGCAGGGCTTGAACGGCTCCTTGAACGCGGCCGCCTCGACCAGATTTCCCTCGTCGTCGAGGCCCCACAGCGGCGCGTCGTAGCCGCCGAGGTCGGTGTCGCCCTCGTTCTTGATGGTGGCGCGTACGAAGTAGGGCGCGCGCTCCAGGGTGGCCTCGTCGAGCTTCCAGCCGGAGAAGGTCTGCTTGTAGGAGGTCGACTCGAGCTTGGCGATGGTGATCGAGAGCTTGCCGTCGACGCCCTCCTTGGGCGACCACTCGACCGTCGCGGTCTCACCGAGCTTGCGGTCGGAACCCGGCTCGGTGACCGCACCGGGGGACGGCTCGGCCGAGGCGGACGGTGAGGTCGACGCGGAGGCGGAAGCGCTCTCGGATGCCCGGGGTGCGTTCGACCTCGGCGCGGTGCCGCTGCACCCCATCACTGACATGGCCATGACCGCACCGGTGACGGATGCGGCGAGTACGGACCCCGCTCGTTGCATGGGGACATCCTGCCCCACTCATCTGGGAAATCGTGCGGCAGGATGCCCCATGCAACGTCTACGACGCGGTAACGGTATCGCTCAGGCGCCGATCAGCCGCTCGGCGAAGTAGCGGCTCACACCCTCGAGCGGGATCCGCTCCTGCTTCATGGTGTCGCGCTCGCGGATGGTGACCGCGTTGTCCTCGAGGGTGTCGAAGTCGACGGTGACGCAGTAGGGCGTACCGATCTCGTCCTGGCGGCGGTAGCGCTTGCCGATCGACTGGGAGTCGTCGAAGTCGACGGCCCAGTTCTGGCGCAGCTCGGCCGAGAGGGCCTTCGCCTTCGGGCTCAGCGCCTCGTTGCGGGACAGCGGGAGCACGGCGATCTTGACCGGCGCGATCCGGTGGTCGAGGCGGAGCACGACCCGCTTGTCGACGCCGCCCTTGGCGTTGGGGGCCTCCTCCTCGGCGTAGCCGTCGACGAGGAAGGTCATCAGCGCACGGGTCAGACCGGCCGCGGGCTCGATGACGTAGGGCAGGTAGCGCTCGTTGTTGGCCTGGTCGAAGTACTGCAGGTCCTGGCCGGAGTGCTTCATGTGGGTGCCGAGGTCGAAGTCGGTGCGGTTGGCGATGCCCTCGAGCTCACCCCACTCGCTGCCCGGGAAGTTGAACCGGTACTCGATGTCGACGGTGCGCTTGGAGTAGTGGCTCAGCTTCTCCTGGGCGTGCTCGTAGTGGCGCAGGTTGTCGGGGTTGATGCCGAGGTCGGTGTACCACCGGGTGCGCTCGTCGATCCAGTACTGGTGCCACTCCTCGTCCTCACCCGGCTTGACGAAGAACTCCATCTCCATCTGCTCGAACTCGCGGGTGCGGAAGATGAAGTTGCCCGGCGTGATCTCGTTGCGGAAGCTCTTGCCGGTCTGGGCGATGCCGAACGGGGGCTTCTGACGGGTCGAGGTGACCACGTTGGCGAAGTTGACGAAGATGCCCTGCGCGGTCTCGGGACGCAGGTAGTGGAGGCCGCTCTCGTCCTCGAGGACACCGAGGTGGGTCTTGAGCATGCCGGAGAACTCGCGCGGCTCGGTCCAGGCGCCGCGGGTGCCGCAGTTGGGGCAGGCGACGACCTCGTTGATGTCGACCGAGTCGGGGTCCGCGATGCCCTTCTTCTCCGCGTACTCCTCCTGGAGGTGGTCGAAGCGGTAGCGCTTGTGGCACGACTGGCACTCGACCAGCGGGTCGTTGAAGGTCTCGACGTGGCCCGAGGCGACCCAGGTCTGGCGCGGCAGGATGATGCTGGAGTCGAGGCCGACGACGTCGTCGCGCTGCTGGACCATCGCCTTCCACCACTGGCGCTTGATGTTCTCCTTGAGCTCGACACCGAGGGGGCCGTAGTCCCAGGCACTCCGGGTGCCGCCGTAGATCTCGCCGCTGGGGAAGACGAATCCGCGCCGCTTGGCGAGGGAGACGACGAGGTCAAGGGTGGATGCTGGCGGCTTTGCCACGATGAATGCTCTCTGCTCGAGGTGAGCCCGGCCGGCTGCCGGGCCCCGGTGTTGAGGGGGATGGATAAATCGTATCCGTGGCGTCATCTTGTTATGTACGCCGCCCGGGGGGCCAATTCGCCGGGCAGATCGCTCGGGCAAATCGCTCGGAGTCTCGAGCCGGTGCCGATACCGTCGTCAGCCATGGAGCCGAACGCGCGTCGCCTGTGGAAGCTGCTCGAGCCGATCCATGCGGTGGGCTACTTCTCGCCCGAACCGATCGCCCTGCTCAAGGAGGCCGGCTACCGCGGCTACTGGATGGGCTACTTCGCCGCGCGGTCGGCCCCGCTCGGGCCTGTCCCGGCCGAGGTGGTCCATGCGGTGTTCTACAACTTCGCGTTCTCGCACGTCTCCCGCGCCCTTCCCGACGCCTGGGGGTTCGCGCCGCCCGAGGCCGCGCACGAGGCCCGGCGCGCCGGCGCCGTCACCGCGCTCCGCCGTCAGCTCGGCCCGCTCGCCGACTCCGACGAGGTCGCACGGGCCGCCTCGCTCGCCTCGCGGGCCGCGCTCTCCGCCCCGCTGGAAGGCCGGCCGCTGTACGCCGCGCTGCGCTCGCTCCCCGTCGCCGAGGACCCGCTGACCCTGCTCTGGGACGCGGCCACGCTGCTACGGGAGCACCGCGGTGACGGCCACGTCGCCACCCTGCTCACCGCCGGGATCGGCGGGCGCGAGTCGCACGTCTTCCACGCCCTCGCCACCGGCCTCTCCCCCTCGGTCTACGCCACCTCCCGCAACATCCACGAGACGGAGTGGGCCTCCCTCGTCTCCGGGCTGCGCTCCCGTGGTCTCGTCACCGACGACGGCCGCTCCCTCACCGATGCCGGGCGGGAGACCAAGGCCCGGATCGAGTCGACGACCGATGAGCTCGCTGCCGCTGCGTACGCGTCGTTGGAGGGGGCCGAGGTCGAAGAGCTCATCGGTCTGCTGCGCCCGCTGACCAAGGCCGTCGTCGCCTCCGGCGAGATCCCCGGCCAGTCGCCGATGGGCCTCAACCTCGACGACATCGACCGATGAGCGACCTCGATCCCCGCCTCCTGCCCGTCCTCGGCCTGGCCGAGCGGGCCGCTGCACGCCCCGGCGGCGTCGAGGTCGACCTGGAGACCCTCCGGGAGATCTTCGCCGAGGCGGCCATGCTCCTCGACCTCGGCAACGTCCTGGACGAGCTCGACGCTCACGACGCCCATGCCGTGGTCGACGGCCTGTGCGCCGACCTGCTCGCCGACGACCCCGCCACCAGCATCCGCGCGCACGCCGAGCTGGCCATCGCCGACACCTCGCTGCACGACCCCGAGGCGTCCGCCGTCGCCTACCGGATGGCCGCCCACGCCCTTCGCCTGTGAGGGCACACGGTCGTCAGCGGCTCGGGTCGTTGAGGGAGAGGATCTGGCGGCGTTCGGCGTCGGTCAGGTCGGAGACGGCCAGGATCTTCTGGAGGACGTCGGACTTGCGGGCGAGGTAGGTGTCGATGTCCATGTCCGGGTCGGCGGCCAGGGCGAGCTTCACCGCTGCGTACTCGTCGCGGAGATCGTCTCGGCGGCGCAGGACCTCACGGACGGCGAGGTGGTTGCGTACGTTGAGCGTGCCCGCGGCGCAGACGTAGACGTGGCGCACCGGGTCGTCGTCTGGCGCGAAGAAGGCCTCGCGGCCGACGACGCCGAGGTCACCGCGGTGCCGGTAGCCGATGCGTACGAGCGCCTTGACCGCTGCGGGGACGTCCTCCGGCGCGACGATCACGTCGATGTCGAGGATGGGCTTCGCCGCGAGACCCGGGACCGACGTCGAGCCGACGTGCTCGACCCTCGCCTCCGGTCCGTCGGTCAGGGCCTTCCTCAGGGTCTCGGCGACCTCCTCGAACCGGATCGGCCAACCGGGTTCGTACGCCCTCACCTCGATTCCCACGGACGAGAGTCTGACAGGTCCGGCTCAGACGTGACCGGCAGATTCCCGGGTGCGCGCGGGCAGGCGGGTGACCCGGCCGGCGACGGTGTCGGAGAGCGCGAGCACCAAGGCGGCCGGGACGGAGGCGGCGAGCAGGGTGGCGGCGGCGGCCCAGGGGCGGCCTGCCAGGTCGAAGACCAACCACGCGAGCCAGGTGGTGCCTCCCGCGAGGACGACCAGGACGGCGGCGCCGGCGAGCATGCCTCTGACGCCACCCACGACCCGGGCGGCGATGGCGGCGGGCGCTCCGATCGCCACGCAGACCATGCCGGCGACCGCGCCGAGCACGATGAGCACGGGCCCGGCGAGCGGGCCGCCGAGCCCGAGGCCACCGACCACGGCGGCGATCAGGAAGCCGACGTAGGCCAACGCGGCGAGCAGCGGGTAGGCGAGCGCGACGAGCGCCATGGTGAGCGCGAAGGATGCGGTGCGGACGACCGGCACGGGGATGGTCATGGCGGTCAGATCCGTCCGCGGACCATGCCGATGAGGCGGTCCAGGACCTCGTCGGGGGCGACCTGGACGCCGTTGTGGAGATGGGCGTTGGTGATCCACGGGCGCAGGGTGGGGACCAGCTCGGCGGTGGCCAGCGAGTGCTCACGCAGGACATAGGGGTCGTCGTAGTAGACGGCCGCGGCGCACGGGACGTCGCCGGCGGCGAGCGCGGCCGGGTCGTAGAGGCTCGGCCACTCCCGCTCGGCGAGCAGGTCCGCCGCCTCGGCGAAGGGCGCCAGGAGCGGGTCCTCGGTGAGGTGCCACGGGAAGAGGTGCTCGGCGGTGAACAGCGTCGGGTCCTCCTCGTACGCCGCGGGCTGGACCCGCGCGGAGGCCCAGCGCGTGGCCTGGCCATCGGCGTAGCAGGCCTCGTGGACGAGTACGTAGAGCGGCGAGTGCCCGCTGAACGGCAGCAGGGAGGCGACCTCGTGCCCGAAGCCCAGGCCCGCCGGGTCGCGCTCGAGGAGGTAGTGGATCTGTTCGGAGCCGCCCGTCATGCCGAGCCGGCTGCCGAGGCAGCGCGCCTGCCTGGCCGAGAGCCGGCCGCCGTGCGGGAGCCGGATCTCGCCTGCGTCGCAGCGCTCGACCAAAGCGCGCATCCGGTCGCGGTCGCCGGGGAAGCGCGCGTAGTGACGCTCGGTGAGCTCGATCGTGCGGGCGAAGGTCGCGGCGTAGATCTCGTCGACGGGCATGCCGACCGGCGGCACTCCCCCGGTGAACAGCACCTCGCGCAGCGACTCGGGGTGGGTCGAGAGGTAGCGCAGCGAGCAGAAGCCACCGAAGGACTGGCCGAGCAGGGACCACCGCGAGATGCCGAGGTGCTCCCGGAGGAGCTCGGCGTCCTCGACGATCGAGTCGGCGCGGAAGTGCGCGAGATGGTCGGCCTGCTCCTGCGGGCTCATCCCGGTCATCGTGGTGATCGGCGTCGACCGCCCGGTCCCACGCTGGTCGAGGAGGATCAGCCGGTAGTCCTGGAGCGCGCGCTCCAGCCAGCCCGGCGCCATCGGCACGTCGATCGGGCGTGGGCTCTCCCCGCCGGGGCCGCCCTGGAGGAAGAGCAGCGCGTCGCGGTCGTCGCGATCGCCGGGGCGGCGCACCTCGCGGGCGAAGAGGGTCAGCGTCTCGGAACCACCGCGGCGATGGTCGAGCGGCACCTCGATCTCGTGCTCGATCAGGACCAGTCCGGGGATCGTCTGGATGTGCACGCGCCGATCCTAGCCCCGGCCGGTGGGACGTCACCGTTGCGGTGCCGGCCCTCCTCGCCTAACCTGAACGCCGTTCAGCTGAACGACGTTCAGGTAACCATCCCGAGGAGACGCCCCGCATGACGACAGCCTTCGACCAGCTAGCCGACCGGATCCTGTCCGGCGGGGCCGCGACCGCCGACGACGCGCTGGCGGTGCTGCGTACCTCCGACACGGAGCTGATGGGCGTCGTCGCCGCGGCGGGGCGGCTGCGCCGCGAGCACTTCGGCAACACCGTGAAGGTGAACTACCTGGTCAACCTCAAGTCGGGACTGTGCCCGGAGAACTGCAACTACTGCAGCCAGGCGCTCGGGTCGCAGGCGCCGGTGCTGAAGTACTCCTGGCTGTCGAAGGACGAGACCCTCGAGCAGGCCGGCGCCGGGCTGCGCGGCGGCGCGACCAGGGTCTGCATGGTCTCCTCGGGCCGCGGGCCCTCGGACCGCGACATCGACAAGGTCGTGGAGATGACCTCGGCGCTGAAGGACGCTCACGAGGGCGTCGAGGTGTGCGCCTGCCTCGGGCTGCTCAAGGGCGGTCAGGCAGAGCGGCTCAAGGCGGCGGGGGTGGATGCGTACAACCACAACATCAACACCGCCGAGTCCAACCACGACAACATCGTCCAGACCCACACCTACGAGGACCGCGTCGACACCATCGGCAAGGCCAAGGACGCCGGCCTCTCGCCGTGCTCCGGCCTGATCGCGGGCCTGGGCGAGACCGACGAGCAGCTCGTCGAGGCGCTCTTCGCGCTCAAGGAGCTCGACGCCGACTCGATCCCGGTGAACTTCCTGATGCCCTTCGACGGGACGCCCTACGAGAACACCTGGGAGCTCTCCCCCACCCGCTGCGTGAAGATCCTGGCGATGGCGCGGTTCGTCTGCCCGGACAAGGAGATCCGGATCGCGGGCGGGCGCGAGATGCACCTGCGCTCGCTGCAGGCCACCGCGCTGCACGTCGCCAACTCGATCTTCCTGGGCGACTACCTGACCTCCGAGGGGCAGGACGCGCTGGCCGACCTGGAGATGCTGCGCGACAACGGCTTCATCATCCTCGGCATGGACGAGAGCGGGTTCGCCGAGCTGATCGAGGAGCACCGCGCCAAGGCGGCCGCCCGGGTCACCGGTGGTTGCGGCAGCAGCTGCGGCGACGGCTGCGGCACCGCCTGTGGTGGTCACGACGAGCAGGAGCGCCCGGTGATTCGCCGTCGTGGAGCGGGGACCGATGTCGCTGCCAACGCTTGATCGGGGCACCGAGCTGCTCGCCTTCGACCGCGAGCACCTCTGGCACCCCTACACCTCGATGACCGACCCGGCGCCGGTGCGGCTCGTCACCGGCGCCGAGGGCGTACGCCTCCACCTCTCCGACCACGACGGCGAGCACCGCGAGGTCGTCGACGCGATGTCGTCGTGGTGGTCGGCGATCCACGGTTACCGGGTGCCCGAGCTCGACGCCGCGCTCGCGGAGCAGGCCGGCCGGATGGCGCACGTCATGTTCGGCGGCCTGACCCACGCCCCCGCGATCGACCTCGCCCGGCGGCTCGTCTCCATCACCCCCGAGCCGCTGCAGCACGTCTTCCTCGCCGACTCCGGGTCGGTGAGCGTCGAGGTCGCGATCAAGATGGCGCTGCAGTCCCAGCGCGGCCGCGGGCGGCCGGAGCGTACCCGGCTGCTGACCGTGCGCGGCGGCTACCACGGCGACACCTTCGGCTGCATGAGCACCTGCGACCCGGTCGGCGGGATGCACTCGATGTTCACCGAGATGCTCGCTCCGCAGGTCTTCGCCGAGCGGCCGCCGGCGCCTGGTGGCGACGTGGAGGCATGGGCTGAGGGCGTACGCCGCCTGGCAGCCGATCACGCCGACGAGCTGGCCGGGATCATCCTCGAGCCACGCCTCCAGGGCGCCGGCGGGATGTGGGTCTACGACGACCGCTGCCTCGTCGTGCTCCGTGAGATCGCTGACGAGCACGGGCTGGTGCTGATCTTCGACGAGATCGCCACCGGGTTCGGCCGCACCGGGGATCTGTTCGTGTCCTCGCAGGTCACGCCCGACATCCTCTGCCTCGGCAAGGCGCTCACCGGGGGTTACATGACCCTGGCGGCCGTGCTCACCACCTCCGAGGTCGCGCACGCGATCTCCCGGAGCGAGTCGGGCGTGCTGATGCACGGGCCGACCTTCATGGGCAACCCGCTCGCTTGCGCGGTGGCGCTGGCCTCGCTCGACCTGCTGGCGGCTCGGGGCTGGCAGCAGGACGTGGCGCGGGTCTCCGGCGCACTCTCGGCGGGCCTCTCCCCTCTCGCCGGGCTGCCGGGCGTCAGCGACGTACGCGTCCTCGGCGCCATCGGCGTGGTCCAGCTCGACCACCCCGTCGACGTCGCGAAGGCGACCGACGCCGCACTGCGCGAGGGCGTCTGGATCCGGCCGTTCCGCGACCTCATCTACACGATGCCGCCCTACGTCACCGGCGAGGACGACCTCGCGCGCATCTGCCGAGCCGTCGCGGCCGCCGCGGAGGTGGCCTGAGATGAGCTGGCAGACCTGGCTGGACACCGCGGCCACCGCACGGGAGGAGGCCGGGCTGACCCGGCGGCTGCGGCCGCGCGGCCCTCAGGACGCCACCTCGAATGCGCACAGTGTCGACCTGGCCGGCAACGACTACCTGGGACTCTCCCGCCACCCCGAGGTACGCCGCGCCGCGGCCGACGCGGCGATGCTCTGGGGAGGTGGCGCGGGTGCGTCCCGGCTGGTCACGGGCACCCTGACACTGCACGGCGAGCTGGAGGACGAGCTCGCCGACTGGCTGGGCCAGCCGGGAGCGCTGACGTTCTCGACCGGCTACCACGCGAACCTCTCGGTGGTCGGCGCCCTGGCCGACCGGACCGCCCACGTCATCTCCGACGCCCACATCCACGCCTCCCTGATCGATGCCGTCCGGCTCTCCCGGGCCCAGCTCACGGTCGTGCCGCACAACAACGTGGCCGCGGTGCACGCGGCGCTGGCCGCCCGGCCGGGCGTCCGCACCCTCGTGCTCGCCGAGTCGGTCTACTCGGTGCTCGGCGACGAGGCTCCGTTGGTCCAGCTCGCCGAGGTGTGCGCGGCGTACGACGCCCTGCTGGTCGTCGACGAGGCCCACGGCGTCGGCGTGCACGGGCCCGGCCTCGTCCACAGCCACGGCCTCGCCGGGCGCCCCGAGGTGCTGGTCACCGCGACGCTCTCCAAGAGCCTGGGCAGCCAGGGCGGGGCGGTGCTGGGCCCGCGGGCGGTCCTCGACCACCTGGTCAACACCGCCCGGCCGTTCATCTTCGACACCGGTCTGGCTCCCGCCTCCGCGGCCGCGGCGCTGGCCGCGGCGCGGGTGGCGCGGTCGCGCCCGGATCTGGCCGGAACCATCCGCGCCCGTGTCACCGGGTTGGCGCGGACCCTGGGGGTCGCGTCCCCTGCCGGCGCGGTGCTGTCGGTGCCGATGCCGTCGCCCGAGGCGGCGGTGGCCGCGCAGGCGGATCTGCTCACCGAGGGCGTACGTGTCGGCTGCTTCCGTCCGCCGTCGGTCCCCGACGGGGTCTCCCGACTCCGGGTCACCGCCGGGGCGGGTGTCACCGACGAGGACTGGGACCGGGCGGTCAAGGCCATCGACACGGTCGTGGGTGAGACGCGATGAACGCACCGAGGGGACGGGTGGTGATCGTCACCGGCACCAACACCGGCGTCGGCAAGACCGTCGCGACCGCGACGCTGGCCTCCCGGGCGCGCACGAACGGCGAGAAGGTCACGGTCGTCAAGCCGGTCCAGACCGGCACCGACGACGGTGACTGCGACGCGGCCGAGATCCAACGGCTGACCGGGATCGAGGTCCACGAGCTGACCCGGCTCGGGGAGCCGCTCGCGCCCGACACCGCGGCCCGGCGGGCCGGGGTGGAGATCCCGCCGGTCGCTGCGTACGCTCCGACGATCTCGGCGCTGACCAGGGACAACGATCTCGTCCTCGTCGAGGGCGCCGGTGGTCTGTTGGTGCGCCTGGACACCGACGGCGGCACGCTCCTGGACCTGGCCGACGCGCTCCTCGTCGGCGGCACAGCGACGTCGTTCGTGGTTGTCACCGCGGCCGGGCTGGGCACCCTCAACCACACCGAGCTGACCGTGGCCGCGCTCCGCGCGCGCGGCCACGAGCCCGACGGGCTGATCATCGGCTCCTGGCCCGGCGATCCGGGTCTGGCCGAGCGGTGCAACCGCATCGACCTCCCCCGGGTGACCGGCGTACCCCTGCTCTTCGGCATCCCGGAAGGAATTGACAACCATTCTCAACTGACCTGAGAATGGTTCTCATGGCCCCCACTATCCGCTCCGCCGGGCTCCTTGCTGCCGGCGCGCTCCTGCTCACCTCCGGCTGTGCCGCCCTCTCCGACGACTCCGGTTCCGCCGGCTCCGACTCGGGGAAGGTCGAGGTCGCGGCCGCGTTCTACCCGCTGCAGTTCGTCGCGGAGCGGGTCGGGGGTGACCTCGTCGACGTCACCGGCCTCACCAAGCCGGGCGTCGAGCCCCACGACCTCGAGCTGAGCATCAACCAGACCGCCGCGCTGCAGAGTGCCGACGTGATCCTCACCGAGCACGGCTTCCAGCCCGCCGTCGACGACGCGATCGAGCAGGACGTCAAGGGCACCGTGGTCGACGTCGAGAAGACCGTCGAGCTCCGCCCCGCGGAGGGCGGCGAGGACGAGCACGGCCACGAGGAGGAGGAAGCCCACACGGAGGAGAGCGAGGACGCTCACGCCGAGAAGAGCGAGGACGCCCACGACCACGGCGAGCTCGACCCCCACTTCTGGCACGACCCGGCGCTCATGGCCGACTACGCCGAGGCCGTCAGCGCCGCACTGGCGAAGGCCGACCCCGACAACGCCGAGACCTACGCGGCCAACACGAAGGACCTGACCGAGGACCTGACCGCGGTCGACGAGGAGTTCAAGACGGGCCTGGCGCAGTGCAGGATCAAGGACGTCGTCGTCTCCCACGACGCCTTCGGCTACCTGGACAAGTACGGTCTGGAGTTCGAGTCGATCGCCGGCCTGACCCCCGACGCCGAGCCCAACCCGGCCCAGCTCGCCGAGATCGGCGAGCACGCCAAGGAGCACGGCGTGACCACGATCTTCTCCGAGCGCCTGGTCAGCACCGCGCTCGCCGACACCCTCGCCGACGACCTCGGTCTGAAGACCGCCGTGCTCGACCCGATCGAGGGCCTCTCGGCAGACACCGAGGGAGAGGACTACCTTTCCCTCATGCGCCAGAACCTCGACGCCCTGAAGGCGGCCAACGGTTGTCAGTGACCAAGTCCGGGAACGGCTCAGGAAACAGCACCGTCCCCGCCGATGTCCCCGTGCAGCTCCTGCGCGGGGATGTCGCGCTGTCCGGACGCCCCGTCCTGCGCGAGGTGGACCTGACCGTCAAGCGCGGTGAGTTCGTCGCGCTGATGGGGGCCAACGGCTCCGGCAAGTCCACGCTCGTACGCACCCTGGTCGGCCTCAACCCGCTCTCGGCCGGTCGCCTGGAGCTCTTCGGCCGCGCCCTGGCCGGCTTCCACGACTGGTCACGGGTCGGCTACGTGCCGCAGCGGAGCACGGCCACCGGCGGCGTACCGGCCTCGGTGTGGGAGGTCGTCGCCTCCGGCCGACTCACCCATCGCAAGCTGCTGCGGCCGCTGCGCAGCGCCGACCGGGCCGCGATCCGGGCCGCCCTCGAGGTGGTCGGGATGGATGCGTACGCCCATCGCGGGGTCGCCCAGCTCTCCGGAGGTCAGCACCAGCGGGTGCTGATCGCGCGGGCGCTCGCCGGTCGCCCCGAGCTGCTCCTGCTCGACGAGCCCACCGCCGGGGTCGACCTGCCCAACCAGCACGCCCTGGCCGAGGCGCTCAGCCGCCTCAAGGCCGACGGCGCCACGATCGTGCTGGTCGCCCACGAGCTCGGGCCGCTGGCGCCGCTGGTCGACCGCGCCGTCGTCATGCGCGACGGGCGCAAGGCCTACGACGGCCCTCCCCTCTCCGACGCCGACGTGCACGCTCAGGGCTTCGACGCCGGCCACGTCCACTGCGACACTGGGCTCGGTTCAGCTGGCTCGGCTACCACGCCCAACGCCGCCGTCCCGACCCCGCTGAAGGAGCTCTAGGCCATGACTCTTCTCGAGCTCTTCTCGGTCCCGTTCATGCAGCGGGCGCTGATCGCGGCGTTCCTCGTCGGGATCGCGGCTCCCGCGGTCGGCACCTACATCGTGCAGCGACGTCTCGCGCTGATGGGCGACGGCATCGGTCACGTCGCCGTCACCGGTGTCGCGATCGGCCTGTGGACCCAGACGTCACCGACCTGGACCGCGGTGGTCGTCGCCGTCGCTGGGGCCGTGGTCATCGAGGTCGTACGCGAGCGCGGCCACGCCGAGGGTGACGTCGCCCTGGCGATGCTCTTCTACGGCGGGCTCGCCGGCGGCGTCTTCGTCACCGGGCTGGCCGGCACCGGCGCCTCCCGGCTCCAGGAGTTCCTCTTCGGCTCGATCCTGACGATCTCGGTCGACGACCTGCTCGTGACGATGGCGCTCGCCGTCGTGCTGATCGTGATCTGCGTCGGCCTCTCGCCGCAGCTGTTCGCGGTCTCCCAGGACGCCGACTACGCCAAGGTCGCCGGGCTGCCGGTGCGGTTCTACTCGATCCTGGTCGCCGTGCTGGCCGCGCTGAGCGTGGTGATCGCGATGCGCACCGTCGGCCTGCTCCTCGTCTCCGCGCTCATGGTCGTGCCGGTCGCGATCGTGCAGCAGCTGACCCGGTCGTTCCGGATGACGCTGCTCGGCGCGATGGGTGCCGGGCTGGCCGCCTCGGTCGGCGGCCTGGTGCTGGCGGCCGCGCTCTCGCGCACCGGCGCCAACGTCCAGCCCGGTCCCAGCATCGTGCTGGTCGCCCTAGCCGGGTTCTTCCTGGTCTGGCCCGTCGGCGCCTGGCTGCGCCGCCACCGGGCGCTCGTGGCCCCGTTCCCCGACACCTCGCCCGAGGAGAAGCCGGTCGACGAGTCCCACCCGCACCATCACGGCGAGAAGTGCGGCCACGTGGCGGTCGAGCACGGCGACCACGTCGACTACATCCATGACGGGCACCGGCACGCGGCGCACGTCGGCGCGGAGGGAGAGCACTATGACGAGCACTGACCCGTTGGCGGCCGATTCCCAGAGCGCGCTGCGGCCCACGAAGCAGCGGCTCGCGGTGGCAGAGGCGCTACGGACGTACGACGGCTTCCACTCCGCCCAGGAGATCCACTCCCGTCTCGACGGCGCCGTCGGCCTCGCCACCGTCTACCGCACCCTGACCGCGCTGGCCGAGGCCGGCGCCGTCGACGCGATGCGCTCCGAGGACGGCGAGACCATCTACCGCCGCTGCTCCGACACTCACCACCATCACCTGGTCTGCCGCGGCTGCGGCCGCACCGTCGAGGTCGAGGGCCCCGCCGTCGAGCGCTGGACCAAGACCATGGCCGAGGAGAACGGCTTCACCGACGTCTCCCACACCCTGGAGATCTTCGGCACCTGCACCGACTGCCGCTGATCCCGCGAGTCTGTAGTTCTGGTGGCCGAGTCGGTAGTTGTGGCGAACGATTCGACACTTTCGTCACCCACAACTACCGACTCGACCCCCTCTTCTACCGTCTCGGCTAGACGGGGTTCGGGAGGGCACCGCCGTAGCGGCGGTCCCGGGAGGCGTACGTCTCGATGGCATGCCACAGGTGGCGGCGGTCGACGTCGGGCCAGAGCACGTCGGTGAAGACGAACTCGGAGTAGGCGGCCTGCCAGAGCATGTAGTTGGACAGCCGCTGCTCGCCGGACGTGCGCCAGATCAGGTCGGCGTTGGCGAGCTCGGGGACGTAGAGGTACTTCTCGATCGTCTTCTCGGTGATCTTGTCCGCACGCAGGCGGCCGGCGGCGACGTCCTCCCCCATCCGGCGCATCGCGTCGGTGAGCTCGGCGCGGCCGCCGTAGTTGACGCACATCGTCAGGGTGCACACCGTGTTGTGGCGCGTCATCTCCTCGGCGACCTTGAGCTCGTTGATGACCGACTTCCACAGCCGCGGGGCGCGGCCGGCCCAGCGAACCCGGACGCCGAGCTCGTTCATCTCGTCGCGGCGGCGGCGGATGACGTCGCGGTTGAAGCCCATCAGGAACTTCACCTCGTCGGGCGAGCGCGACCAGTTCTCGGTCGAGAACGCGTAGGCGGAGATGGCCTTCACACCGATCTCGATGGCACCTTCGACGACGTCGAAGAGCGAGGACTCACCCTCTTCGTGGCCCCTGGTCCGGGGGAGGCCACGCTCCTTGGCCCATCGGCCGTTGCCGTCCATGATGATCGCCACGTGCTCCGGGACGAGGTCCTTGGGGACCGGGGGCGGGGTAGCCCCGGACGGGTGGGGTGTTGGGGTACGGACCGGCTTGCTCACGAGGCCCCACCCTAGTCGGCGGATAGCCGGCGGGCGGCTGCGGCCTGGGCTGCTGAGGTGGCCTGGGCTGCTGCGGCGGCCTGGGCGGGACCATCGGGCGCCGGGGCGCGTCGTACTCCATCTCCGCAGGGTTCCCGGCCGGGCCGGGGACGGTCAGCGCGCCGATGATCGTGGTGATCGGCATGGCGAGCACCACGCCGATGCCCGCGGCCATCGTGGAGACGATCTCGCCGGCCATCTGCTCGGTGGTCAGCAGCGAGAAGAACGTCCGGTCGTAGAGCTGGATCACCAGCAGCAGGGTCAGCGCGGTGCCGACGTAGGCGAACACGATCGTGTAGATCGTCGAGGCGACGTGGTCACGACCGATCCGCATCGCGCCGCGGAAGATGTCCCAGCGCGAGGTGGACGGTCCGGCGGCACGCAGCTCCCACACCGCGGACGCCTGGGTGATGGTGACGTCGTTGAGCGCACCGAGGCCGGCGATGATCACCGCGGCGACCAGGAGGCTCTGCAGGTCGAGCGCGGCGTCGAGCGAGGAGAGCGTCTGACCGCTCTCCGAACCCAGCCCGCTGAGCCGGCTCCCGCCGATCGCGAGGGTGCCGATCAGCGCCGTCACCGCGACGCCGGCGAGCGTGCCGGCGAGCGCCACCGACGTACGCACCGAGAGCCCGTGGGTGGTGTAGAGCACGACGTAGAGGATCAGCACCGAGGAGACCAGCGCGACCCAGGCCGCGGGCTCGCCGGAGAGGAGCGCGGGCAGCAGGAACAGCCACACCACCGCCCCCGCGAAGCCGAGGCCCAGGACGGCCATCAGCCCGCGCAGCCGCGCGACGGCGACGACGCAGACCACGAAGAGACCGACCAGCAGGAGCAGCGGCGGTCCGCGCTTGACGTCGAAGAAGGCGTACGTCGCCTCCCCCTCCTTCTCGGTGCGCGAGAGCTCCACCTCGTCACCGGCCTCCAGCCCGGAGCGGGCCATCGGGGTCGAGATCTCGACCGCCAGCTCGGTGCCGGAGTCGGGTCCGCTGGTGAGCTTCACGGAGGCCTTGTTGCAGCCCTCGGGCGTGCCCTCGGCGGTGCACGGCTCGGCGACCGAGGTCACCTCGGCCGTCTCGAAGACGACGCCGTCGGCGATGAACTCCTGGGACCCCTGGAGCTTGTCGACGGCCGCGCTGTCGGGCCACCAGACCGCGACGCCGACGACGGTGAGGACGGCGACGAGCACCAGCGAGACCGTCAGCACCATCCGCGGCAGCGCCTCGACCTCCACCTCGGCGTCGTGCCCGCCGTGCGAGTGGCCGTGCGAGTGGCCCATCGTGTCCTCAGCTCTCGACGTATTCGAGCGAGCGCAGGTTGCGGTCCAGATGCCAGGAGAGGTACGCAGCGACCAACCCGCTCGCCTGCCTGCTGGTCCGGTCCTCGGCGCGGCCGACGGTATCCCAGTCACCTGAGAGCAGCGCACCGAGGTGGGTCAGCGTCTCCGGCGAGGGCGTCGCCGAGCCGGGCACCCGGCAGGTCGTGCACAGCGCGCCACCCATGGAGACGTTGAACCACCGGTGCGGACCCTCCAGCCCGCAGCGCGCGCAGGCCTCGAAGCTCGGCGCGTAGCCGGCCACGGCCAGGGATCGGAGCAGGTAGGAGTCGAGCACGTGCCGGGGAAGCCGGTCGCCCTGGGCGAGCACCCGCAGCCCGCCGACGAGCAGCAGGTACTGCTGCGGCGCCGGCTCGCCCTCCTCGTGCACCAGCCGGTCGGCGGTCTCGAGCATCGCGGTGCCGGCGGTGTAGCGGTCGTAGTCGAGCCCGATGCCCGCGTGGAACAGGGTCAGCGTCTCGGCCTGGGTGATCGTGTCGAGGTTGCGCCCCTCGGCGAACTGCAGGTCGACGTGGGTGAACGGCTCCAGCCGCGAACCCCACCGCGAGGTGGTGCGCCGCACGCCCTTCGCCACGGCGCGCACGCGCCCGTGATGGCGGGTGAGCATGGTGATGATCCGGTCGGCCTCACCGAGCTTGTGGGTGCGAAGCACGATGGCCTCGTCGCGGTAGAGGGGCACGGTCCCATTCTGCCGCACCGGCCTGGAGCAGACGTCAAACGAGGCGATGACGACACGCCGACGAAAATCCCGATCATAATGCCGCCATGACCAGGCTCAGCCGGTCCACGTTCGCCGTGGCCGACGTACGGACCCAAGGGCTGAGCTTCGACCGGCTCAGCCTGTTCACCATGCTCTGGGCGGGACAGGGTCTGATCCAGCTCCTCACCTATGAGTACTTCCCCCACGACGCCCTGTTCGGCCTGCTCCTGGTGGCAACGCTCGCGACGATCGTCCTTCCCCACCGCACCCCGGCGCTCGCGACGATGCTCGTGCTCAACCTGGCCTATTCCTGGGCACACCTGCCCTACCAGGTCAATCATCATCTGCTCGAGGACTGCATCAACCTGATCCTGCTCGGCGCGCTGGCCATCGCGTGGCTGCGGCGCAGACGCGGTCGAGCCGACATCCGGTCGGCGGCGTACGAGGCCTTCGCGGGCCCGGCCCGCGGTGCCTTGGTCGTCGTGTACGTGTGGTCGGGGATCGCGAAGGCCAACACCGACTTCTTCGACCCGATGGTGGGTTGCGCAGCCACCCTGCTCGGCACCGCCCTCCATGCCGAGCAGAGCAGCGCGGTCGTGGCAGGACTCGCCACTCCGGCGGCGGCCGCCGCCCTGGTCACCGAGATCGGCCTGGGGCTGCTGCTCGCCTTCCGCAGGACGCGGTTCCTCGCGATTCCGACCGGGCTGCTGTTCCACCTCTCCCTCGCGATGGTCCCGATCGCGGCGATCCAGGCGTTCAGCTACATCGCGATCGCGATGTACGTCCTGTTCCTCAGCCCCGAGGTCGCCACCGCGGGCGGCGACCTGATCGGCAGCAGCCTTCGCCGGCTGCGGCACCACCTGGTCGCAACCGTCGCGACCGGCGCGGCGGCGGTCGGTCTGCTGGTGGTCGCCGTGACGCTCGCGTCCAGGGCCGTCGGGTCCGACGACGCCTTCACCTATGCCCGGGTGGGTCTGTGGTTCCTCGGCCTCGTGGTTCTCGTCGTCGTCTACTTCCGGTCGATGCTCGTGGTGGTACGCCGCGAGGGGCCGCGCGCCATAGCCGTCTCCGACCCGCTGTTCACCGGGTCGCGCGTGCTGTGGGTCGTGACTCTGCTCGTCCTGGTGAACGGCACCCTCCCCTATCTCGGGTTCAAGACGCAGACGTCGTTCACGATGTTCAGCAACCTCTGGACCGAGGACGGCCGGACGAACCACTGGTTCATCAGCCCGACCCTCCAGATCGGCGACTATCAGGGCGACCTGGTCGAGATCATCGAGACCGATGACCCCGAGCTCGCCGAGGTCGCCGCCGTGGGGCACTCGTTGACCCGGTTCGAGTTCGAGCGGGCTCTGAGCGCGAAGGACGACATCTCCGTGGTGTGCCGCTGCTACGGGCAGACCCGTCGCATCGAGAAGGTCGATGGCGAGTTCACCGGCTATGAACCCCGCTTCTCCTACACCCCGTTCCTGGGCAGGGTGATGTCGTTCCGCACGGTCCCGGACGGCAAGGTCGCCTGCACCCAGTGACCGCGCCGCCGACCTCACGTCGCAGCCACACAATGGCAACGACGCGTGTGGGTGATCGTGATCGGTGGGCTCGTCTCCTATCGTGCCGGTCATGAGCTCACCAGGCATCGCGACCGCGCCGCCCCAGCCCGCGCACGACGACCGCGAGCCCGGCACCGCCGCCGGACCGCCGGTCACCGTCGTCGACTGGCTGATGCTGGCGCTCGCCGTCGTCTCGGTGGCGGCCGTGGTGTGGGTGTCGTTCTGGGACGTCTCCCAGGTCTGGTACGACCGGGTCGTCGTCGCCGACTACGTCGTCTGCGGCATCTTCGCCGTCGAGTTCGTCGTCCGCTGGCTCCGCTCGGGGCTCGGCTGGAAGTTCCCGCTGCTCTACTGGTACGAGCTGCTCGGCATGATCCCGCTCGGGCTCGCCGCCAGCCCGGCCTTCCGTGGCTTCCGGCTGCTGCGGATCGTGCTCATCCTGCTCAGGCTGATGCGCGCGGCCGACCGTGCCTTCGGCGACCGGGTCTCGGCGTACGTGGTGGGGAGGTTCTCCGGCGCGATCGTCAACGCGATCCGCAAGCCGATCACGGTCGCGGTGCTCGACGAGGTGATCGCGGTGATCCAGACCGGCAACTACACCCGGCACATCTCCAGCGCGATCGAGGAGAACCGGGCCGAGATCGACACGCTCATCATCGACCTGATCCGCCAGGACCAGACGACCGGGAAGCTGCGCTACCTCCCCTTCCACGACGACGTCGTCCGGCTCGTCGCCGACACGGTGCTGCGCCTGGTCGACGAGGGCCTGGCCGACCCGCGGGTCCACGAGATCATCTCCGACGCGATCCGGGAGTCCGCCAAGGAGCTGCGGGAGAACATCGGCTCGGACCAGCACGCCGCGGTCAAGCTCGACCAGGAGCGGTTCGGGAAGTAGACCCGTCCGCTACGTCGGCTCCCGGGTGATCAGCGGCGCCAGCCGCCTGACGGCCTCTCGGAGGCGGTCCGGGGTCGTCGCCGCGTAGCCGATCACCAGGCCCGGCGGACCCTCGCCCTGACGGTGCCGGGACAGCGGGTGGACGGCGATACCCGCCTCGAGCGCAGCCTCGGCCACGGCGGCGTCGTCGATGCCCTCGGGCAGTGTCGCCAGTACGTGCAGCCCGGCTGCGACGCCTCGGACCCGAACGGCCGGCAGATGCTCGGCGAGCGCCTCGAGCAGGGCGTCGCGCCGGGCCTTGTGTCGCTGCCGGACCAGCCGCAGGTGCCGCTCGAAGGCACCCGAGGTCAGCATCCGCGCCAAGGTGATCTGGGGCAGCGCCGGGCTGGCCAGGTCGAGCCAGTAACGGGTCTCGACCAGCTCCTCGTGCATGCCCGGTGGGGCGATCAGCCAGCCGATCCGCATCGCCGGCGCCAGGGTCTTGGACACGCTGCCGAGGTGGACGACCCGGTCGGGGGCGAGCACCTTCACCGCGGAGACCGGCGGCCGGTCGTAGCGGTGCTCGGCGTCGTAGTCGTCCTCGATCACCAGCCGGTCCGGCACCGCTCGGACCCACTCGACCAGCTCCCGTCGCCGCTGCGGCGAGAGCACGACCCCGGTCGGGAACTGGTGCGCGGGCGTGACCACGACGGCGTCGACCCCGCCGGCGTCGAGCGCCGCCACGTCCAGGCCGTCGCCGTCGACCGGGACCGGCACCGTCGTCATCCCCCACCGTTGCAGGTGCACCCGGCCGCCGTAGGACCCCGGCTCCTCGAAGCCGATCGTGGTCCGGCCGCGCTCCTCCAGCCAGCGCGCCAGGAGCACGAGGCCCTGGGCGACGCCGTTGACCACCAGGATCTCGTCGGGCGAGACCGTGATGCCACGCGTACGCCCCAGCCAGACCGCGAGCGCCTCCCGGAGCGCCGGTACGCCGCGGGGATCGCCGTAGCCGAGCTCGGCGCTGCCGACCTCGGCGAGCACCTCCCGAGACGCCTTCGCCCACGCCGCCCGCGGGAAGGCGGACAGGTCCGGAACTCCTGGGGAGAGGTCCAGCTCGGGCGTCGGGAGGCGGGTGGCGGCACCGAGGCGGCGTACGGCTCCGGGGACCGCACTCACCCGCGTGCCGCCGCCGCTGCGGGCCGAGAGCAGTCCCTCGTCCGTGAGCCGCTGGTACGCCTCGACGACCACCCCGCGCGAGACGCCGAGCTGGGTGGCGAGGGTGCGCGAGGCCGGCACCCGCGCGCCGACCGCGAGCCGGCCGTCGGCGACCGCGTCGCGCAGGGCGCCGGTGAGCCACGCCGCCAGGCCACCGGGCGGCACCCCGGCCGGGTCGAGCTGGAGGAAGTCGGCTCCGGTCACTTGGTCTACTTTGCCATGTCGATCTTGGATCTGTCTGCCAGACCAAGTCGGCGCGAACCTCGTAGTCATGACCACCGATGCGCTCCCCCGCCCCGACACCACGACCACTGACCGCGGCGGCGCGTCGCCGCATGGCGGCACCCTGCTCGGCATCGCGTTCGCCGCCGCCGGGATGGTCTGCGTGGGCAGCAGCGTCGCGGTCTCGGCCGCGATCACCGATGCCCCGCTCTTCACGCTCCAGTCCGTCCGCTACGCCCTCGCCGCCCTGCTCCTGCTCACGGTCGCCCGCGTCACCGGCTGGCAGGTGCCGCGCCCGCGCGGCGCCGAATGGCTCTGGCTCGCCGGGGTGGCGGCCGTCGGACTGGTGCTCTTCAACGTCGGGGTCGTCCGCGGCGTCGCCCACGCCGAACCGGCGGTGATCGGGGTGGCCGTGGCAGCGGTCCCGATGCTCCTCGCGGTCGTCCCGGCGATCGCGACCCGCACGTTCCCGGCACGCACGGTGATCCTCGGGGCCACGGTCGTGACGACGGGAGCGATCCTGGTCCAGGGCTTCGGACGGACCGATGCGGCGGGCATCGGCTACGCGCTCCTCGTCCTCGTCTGCGAGGCGGGCTTCACGCTCCTGGCGGTGCCCGTGCTGCGGCGCCTGGGCGCCTTCGGCGTCTCGTTCCACTCGGTGTGGATGGCGGCCGCCGGCATGGCCGTCATCGGGGTCGTGACGGAGGGCCCGGCCGCCGTCATCACGCTCGACACCGTCGATCTGCTCGCGGCGCTCCATCTGGCCGTGGTCGTCACCACGCTCGCGTTCCTGCTCTGGTTCACCGCGGTCGGGCGCCTCGGCTCCGGCCGCGCCGGCCTGCTGACCGGCGTCGTGCCGGTCGCGGCGGCCGGCCTCGGCGTACCTCTCAACGGGGTCGTGCCCGGCCCGATGGTCTGGCTGGGCACGGCCGTCGTCGCGCTGGGCCTGGTGATCGGCCTGCGCGGCGGCGCCGCCGCGGGTGACCCCGCAGCGGCGCCCGGCGTCAGCGCTGCGGGATCGTGACCGCCTGGGCCCGGTTGGCCGCGCAGACGACGGCCCGCAGGGAGGCGGTGACGATGTTCTCGTGGATGCCGATGCCCCACACGATCTCGCCGGCGATCTCGCACTCGACGTACGCAGCGGCCTTGGCGTCACCGCCCGACGAGAGCGCGTGCTCGGCGTAGTCGAGGACCCGGATCTCGGCGCCGGCCTCCTTGAGCGCGTCGACGAACGCGGCCACCGGACCGTTGCCGACGCCCTTGTAGGTGCGCGCCTCGCCACGGACGCGGAGGTCGACGACCTGCTCGTCGCCACCCTCGGCGTCGGTCACCGAGGACCAGCTCTCCAGGGCGTACGGCTCCTCGCGCTCGAGGTACTCCGCGGAGAAGATCGACCAGATCTCCTCCGGGCTGACCTCGCCGCCCTCGGAGTCGGTGTGCTGCTGGACCACGCGCGAGAACTCGATCTGCGCCCGACGCGGCAGGTCCAGGGAGTGCTCGGTCTTGAGCAGGTAGGCGACGCCGCCCTTGCCGGACTGGCTGTTGACCCGGATGACCGCCTCGTAGGTGCGGCCGACGTCCTTGGGGTCGATGGGCAGGTAGGGCGCCTCCCACGGGATCTCGCTGACGTCCTTGCCGGACTCGGCGGCGATCCGGTCGAGGTCCTCCAGGCCCTTCTTGATGGCGTCCTGGTGGGAGCCGGAGAAGGCGGTGTAGACCAGGTCGCCGGCGTAGGGGTGGCGCGGGTGGACGTTGATGTTGGTGACGTACTCGACGGTGCGGCGGATCTCGTCGATGCCGCCGCCGACCCGGAAGTCGATCTGCGGGTCGATGCCCTGGGAGAAGAGGTTCATGCCCAGGGTGACCAGGTCGACGTTGCCGGTGCGCTCGCCGTGACCGAACAGGCAGCCCTCGACGCGGTCGGCGCCGGCCATCAGGCCGAGCTCGGTGGCCGCGACCGCGGTGCCGCGGTCGTTGTGCGGGTGGAGGCTGATGGCGGAGTGCTCGCGGCGGGTCAGGCCACGGCCGAAGTACTCGATCTGGTCGGCGTAGGTGTTCGGCGTGGACATCTCCACGGTGGCGGGCAGGTTGAGGATGATCTCGCGGCCGGCCTCCGGCTGCCACACGTCGCTCACCCGCTCACAGACCTCCAGCGCGTAGTCGGTGTCGGTCTGGGTGAAGATCTCGGGGCTGTACTGGTAGCCGAAGTCCTCGGTGCCGATCAGCTCGGGGACGTGCTCCTCGGCGTACTTCATCACCATCTCGGTGCCGCGCACCGCGATCCCGATGCACTCGGCCGGGGTCACGTTGAACACGACCCGGCGGAACAGCTCGGCGGTGGCGTTGTAGAGGTGGATGGTGGCGCGCGGGGCGCCGGCGATCGACTCGGCGGTGCGCGAGATGAGGTCCTCGCGCGCCTGGGTCAGGACCGAGATCTGTACGTCATCGGGGATCCGGTCCTCCTCGATCAGCTTGCGCACGAAGTCGAAGTCGGTCTGGCTCGCGCTCGGGAAGCCGACCTCGATCTCCTTGTAGCCCATCGCGACGAGCAGCTCGAACATCCGCAGCTTGCGGGCCGGCGTCATCGGGTCGATCAGGGCCTGGTTGCCGTCACGCAGGTCGGTGGAGAGCCACCGCGGAGCCTTGGTGATCTTCTTGGCGGGCCAGGTGCGGTCGGGTACGTCGACGGGCACGAACGCTCGGTAGCGCTCGAACGGCATCCCCGACGGCTTCTGCTGATTGCGGGAGTTGCTCAGGTTGGTCATGCGGATTCCTCATCAGGTGGGAGCGAGTGCCGGCGCACGTCGAACCTCCGCAGCGAGGGAGTCCGGCTTCTCAGACCCCGCTGCGGCAGCTAAGGAGGAGGCTGCGCATCATGACTCGGTAACAATAACAGAACAGAACTGGCAGACTGACACCGAACGGCTGAACCGGCATCTTGGCGAATGGGAGGAACGGGCGTGGCCCAACTGGAAGAGCTCACCGTCGAGGAGTCGTGGCGGCTCGCGGCGGACACCCCGATCTCCCGGATCGGCTGGACCGGGCCGCGCGGACCGGTGGTGCTGCCGGTGAACCACCTCGTGCACGAGCAGTCGGTCTGGATCCGCACCTCGGCCCACTCCTCGATGGCCGAGCAGATCGACGAGAGTGCCGTGGCGCTGCTGGTCGACGAGCTCGACCCGGACACCCACGTGGGCTGGTCGGTGCAGTTCAAGGGCCGCGCGGAGATCCTCTATCGCGAGGAGCAGATCCCCGACGCCGTCAAGGATCTCCACACCTGGCCGGCCGGACCTCGTCCGTTGTGGGTGCGGCTGCACCCCAAGGAGGTCACCGGCCGCCGTCTGGCAGCCGGTTGATGCCGCGCCTGCTCGTCGTCCACCACTCCCCCACCCGGTCGCTGCAGCGGCTGACCGATGCGGTCGTCTCCGGCGCCAACGACCCCGAGATCGAGGGCGTCGAGGTCCTCGTCCGTCCCGCGCTGGAGGCCACGGCCGACGACGTCCTCGCCGCCGACGGCTACGTGCTCGGCACGAGCGCCAACTTCGGCTACATGTCGGGCGCCCTCAAGCACTTCTTCGACTCGACCTTCCTGGCCGTCGGGGGTGCCCTCGACCCCTCCGGGGCAGCCGGCGAGTCTGCCGGTGCGACCTCCAAACGGCCCTACGGCCTCTACGTCCACGGCCGCTACGACACCACCGGCGCGATCCGCTCGGTACAGTCCATCGTCGGCGCGCTGGGCTGGGCCCAGGCCTTCGACGTCCTCGACGTCCTGGGAGACGTCGAGGACGCGCATGTCGAGGCGGCGTACGAGCTGGGCGCGACGCTGGCTGCGGTCCTGGACTGATCTGTCCTTTCGGCCCGCTCAGGATTCGCCAGTAGAGTCGATCCCCGTGATCGGCCATACCCCTGGACGTACGACCTCCTTGTCCTTCGTGATCGTGGTGCTCGCCGCCCTCGCGCTCAGCGGGTGCGGCGGCGATCGGGCGGCCGCCAAGGGCGAGGATCCGAAGCAGGTGGACTCGACCGCGCTGCCCGAGGTCGGCAAGTGCCGCAACCTTTCCCACGAGGACGTCGCCGAGGCCTACAACTTCGACAAGTACGTCGCCTGCGACGAGCCGCACAACGCCGAGACCTTCGGCGCCGGACCGCTCCCGGACGAGTTCAAGGACGCCGAGTACGGCGACGAGAAGGTCAACGAGTGGGCTTTCAGCCAGTGCCGCAAGCTGCTGGAGAAGTACGTCGGCACCAACCAGAGCGTACTGATGCGCTCGATGCTCTCCCACGTCTACTTCGGCCCCTCGGAGAAGGCCTGGGACGAGGGCGCGCGCTGGATCCGCTGCGACGTGGTCGGCGGCGGCCAGCAGGGCGCCGAGTACGTCGACCTGCCGACCACCACCCGCAACCTCCTCAAGGTCAAGAACATCGAGGACATCGAGGACCGCTGGATGGTGTGCGCGCAGGGCAAGACGGTCACCTCCGCGAAGGTGCCCTGCTCCGAGCCTCACCAGATGCGTGCGGTCACGACCATCAAGCTGGGCGAGGACAAGACCAAGTTCCTCGGCGTGGCGGGGTCCAAGAAGAAGGCCGCGCAGTACTGCAAGGGCTCGGTCCAGGCCTGGTTGGGTTACCCGGAAAGCTTCGACTACGGGTACACATGGTTCGGAGAGAAGGAGTGGAACGCCGGCAACCGCTGGGCGGTCTGCTGGGCGGTGACCGAGGAGTGAGCATGCGACACAAGCTTTGGGGGGCTCTCGTCGTCGTCGGAGCCATGGCTCTGGCCGGATGTGGCGGAGGCGAGCCGGAGGCCGCGCCATCGGCATCGTCGGCCCCGCCGTCCCCCTCGGCCTCGGCTGCGCCGTCCCCCAAGGAGGGCGCCTGCTACAACCTCACCTACGAGGAGGCGCTGGCTCCGACCGCCGGTGGCACCGCGGTCTCCTGCAAGGGCAAGCACACCACCCAGACCTACGCCGTGGGCCGGCTGAGGAACGTCGTCGACGGCCACCTGGTCGCGGTCGACTCCGAGCAGGTCGCGGCCCAGGTCGCGGAGGCGTGCCCCAACAAGGTCACCAAGTATCTCGGTGGCGACGCCGACGACCTGCGCCTCTCGATGCTGCGCCCGGTCTGGTTCACGCCGACGATCAAGGAGTCCGAGGCGGGGGCCAACTGGTTCCGCTGCGACGTCATCGGCATCGCCGGCCCGAAGGCCCTGATGACCCTCAAGGGCAACATGAAGGGCGTCCTGGGTGACTCCGACACCGCCGAGCCGTTCCGGATGTGCGGCACGGCCTCGCCGAAGTCCGACTCCTTCAAGCGCGTCCCGTGCTCCCTCAAGCACTCCTGGCGGGCGCTGTCCGTCATCGACCTCGGCTCCGGCAAGTACCCCGGCGAGTCGAAGGTCAACAGCGCCGGCGCCGAGGACTGCAAGGCCGCTGCCGCCGAGGTCGCCGACGACCCGCTCAAGTACGAGTGGTCCTGGGAGTTCCCCAGCGCCGAGCAGTGGCAGGGCGGGCAGACCTACGGGATCTGCTGGGCCCCGGCCTGAGGTCCCGGGGCGGAGCCCCGGGCCGAAGGCCGGATAAGCGCCGACTCGGCGCAAATGCATCGGAGGAGCGAAGCGGGGGAGGTGCCTTTGCGCCGCGTCGGCGCAAGCCCGACGCAAGCCGAAGTGCGCCCGGAAACCGGCGCGCTAGCCAGCGCGAAGCGACAGCCCGGCGACGCCGAGTCGGCTCATCCTGACCTGCTCGGCAGCACTTCAGAAGCCGAGCTTGCGCAGCTGCCGCGGGTCCCGCTGCCAGTCCTTGGCGATCTTGACGTGCAGGTCGAGGTAGACCGGCATCCCGAGCAGCTCCTTGATCTGCAGGCGGGCGCGCTGGCCGACGTCCTTGAGCCGGGAGCCCTTGTGGCCGATCACGATGCCCTTCTGGGAGTCGCGCTCGACGTAGAGGAAGGCGTGGATGTCCATCAGCGGCTTGTTCTCCGGGCGGTCCTCACGCAGGCGCATCTCCTCGACGACGACCGCGATGGAGTGCGGGAGCTCGTCGCGTACGCCCTCGAGGGCTGCCTCGCGGATGAGCTCGGCGACGATGATCTCCTCGGGAGAGTCGGTGAGCTCGCCGTCGGGGTAGAGCGGCGGGCCCTCGGGGAGGAGCTTGATGAGCAGCTCGGCGAGGAGGTCGACCTGGTCGCCGCCGACGCTGGAGACGGGGACGATCTCGGCCCACTCGATCCCCAGGTCCTGCCCCAGCGCCTGGATCGACATCAGGTGCTCGCCGATCTGCTCGGGGGTGGCGAGGTCGGTCTTGGTGGCGACCGCGACCCGCTTGATGCCCTTCTTGAGCTTGTTGGCGTTCTCCGCGATCCGGCGGTCACCGGGGCCGATCTTCTCGTTGCACGGGAAGCAGATCGCGACCACGTCGACCTCGGTCCAGGTGGCCTCGACCAGGTCGTTGAGCCGCTCGCCGAGCAGCGTACGCGGCCGGTGGATGCCGGGGGTGTCGACCAGGATCAGCTGGCCGTCGGGGCGGTGGACGATGCCCTTGACCACGGTGCGCGTCGTCTGCGGCTTGTCGGAGGTGATCGCCACCTTCGTGCCCACCAGCGCGTTGGTCAGGGTCGACTTGCCCGCGTTGGGACGTCCGACGAACGACACGAAGCCGCTCCGAAATTCTGGTGCTGGCGGCGCCGGGCTCGGCTCGGTCACTGTTGCTCCTGTTGCTCGTCGTATCGCTGCCAGATCTGCTCGTCGGTGAGCCCCTGGGCCTTGCCCTCGCGCCACACCGGTCCGGGATCGACCGCGCGTGGTTGCCGCTTCTGGCCGCCTCCGCGCCAGTAGCCCATCACGTCGTAGGCGTGGGAGTCGAGCTTTCGCTCGCGCATCAGATGCTTGCGGATCGCCCGCATCTGGCTCGACTCACCGGCCATCCAGAAGTAGCCGTCGCCGGCGGGCCACTCGATCTTCTCCACGGCCGCGGCCAGGTCGGAGGAGGTCTCCGAGGGCGGCGCCGACCAGGTGACCTCGGCCGAGTCGGGGAGGTAACCGGGCAGGTCGTCGGGCACCTCGGCCCAGATCCGCGTCGGCAGGTCGGTGGTCTCGGCGATCCGCGCCATCGCCGGCATCGCGGTCAGGTCGCCGACCAGCAGCAGCCACTCGGCCCCGTCGGGCACGGCGTAGGAGCCCTTGGGCTCGGTGATCGTGACCGTCTGTCCCACCGGGTCGAGACGGGTGGCCCACTCGGTCACCAGGCCGACGTCGTGGACGACGACGTCGAGGGTCAGCTCGCCGTCCCGCCAGGACCGCACGGTGTAGTAGCGCGACTGGAACTGTCCCGGCACGATCAGCCCGACCCACTCGTCCGGGATCCCGGTCGACTCGAACCCGGCCAGCCCGGGACCGCCGAGCACCAGGCGTACGAGGTGGGGCGTGATCTGCTCGCGCCGCAGCACCTCCGCGGCGTACTGCTGGGCCTTGACACTCATCAGCTCAAGGTTATCCGCGCCGGGCTCCCCCGCCCGCATCATCGCCCCGATCGGCCCGTTGTCGATGTGGGCGTGACTCGTTCGTGGAACAGGTGAATAGTCCTGTCCAGTCGAAGGAGACAGCTCATGGAGACCTACAACCTCGCCGAGATGTACGACGCCCCGCCGATGTCCTGGGCGGAGGTGACGACGCGGCTGGAGGCCGGGTTCGACCAGGGCCCCGGGTCGCAGGAGGGCGAGCCCGGGCGCTACACGACCTGGGCCAGCACGATCAACGCCGACGGCGGCCCGCACGTGAACGCGGTCGGCGCGATCTGGTTCGACGGTTCCTTCCACCTCGTCACCGGCCCGCGGACGCGCCGCGGCCGCAACCTGGCGCGCGATCCCCGCTGCGCCATCTCGCTCTCGGTGCGCGAGTTCGACCTGGTGGTCGAGGGCCGTGCCACCCGGGTGCTGGGCGAGGAGCTCGCCCGCGTGGCGAGGCGCTACCACGACCACGAGGGCTGGCCGGCCGAGGTCGACGAGTCCGGGGACGCGCTGACCGCGCCCTTCAACGCACAGAGCGCCGGCCCCGCGCCGTGGCACGTGCACCGGCTCGAGGCCACCTCGGCGCACGCGGTCCAGTGCGTCGAGCCGTACGGCGCGACCCGGTGGAGGTTCTGACATGGTCGACCTCTTCGCGGGCCTCCCGGTGACGAGCCTCGCCGCCGCCGTGCCCTGGTACGAGAAGCTGCTCGGCGAGGTCGCGTTCCACCCGAACGAGGTCGAGGCCGTCTTCGAGGCGGCCGAGCACCGCTACGTCTACGTCGAGCAGAAGCCGGAGATCGCCGGCCACGGGTTCGTCACCCTGTTCGTCGACGACCTCGACGCCCGGCTTGCCGCGATCGCGGACCGGGGGCTGCGGCCGGAGTCGGAGGAGACGTACGAGAACGGGGTGCGCAAGACCGTCTTCCGCGACCCCGACGGCAACGAGATCGGCATCGGCGGCGGACCCGCCGGCGGGTGAGGAGATCACCGCGTGGGTGAAGGTGGCACGCCACCTTCACCCACGCGTGTCTTCCTCAGAAGGTGTGCCGCAGCGGGTAGCCCGAGACCCCGTCGACGGTCTTGGTGGCGAGCACGTGGTGGAGCTGGATGTTGTTGCGCTCGAAGCCGATCCGGGAACCGGCCATGTAGATCCCCCAGACCTTCGCGGTGCCGAGGCCGACCTCGTCGACGCAGGCGTCCCAGTTGTCGCGGAGGTTGTCGTTCCACGCGGTGAGCGTCTTGGCGTAGTGGACCCGGATGTTCTCGTGGTGCTGCACCTCGAGGCCGGTGTTCTCGATCGCGGAGACGATCGTCCCCGAGCCGATGAGCTCGCCGTCGGGGAAGATGTAGCGGTCGATGAAGGCCCCGGTCGCCCGCGAGGCGTTGTCGGGTCGCGTGATGCAGTGGTTGAGCAGCCGGCCCCCGTCACGCAGCTTGCCCTTGATGGCCCCGAAGTACGACGGGTAGTTGGCCACGCCGATGTGCTCGGTGAGCCCGATGGAGCTGACCGCGTCGAAGTCCCCCTCGACCACGTCGCGGTAGTCGGAGAAGCGCACCTCGGCGACGTCGTCGAGACGATCGGCCTTGATCGCCTGCTGGGCCCAGTTGGCCTGCTCGCGCGACAGGGTCACGCCGAGCGCCTTCACCCCGAAGTGCTTGGCCGCGTGGCGCACCATCCCGCCCCAGCCGCAGCCGATGTCGAGCAGCCGCATCCCGGGCTCGAGGCCGAGCTTGCGGCAGATCAGGTCGTACTTGGCCGCCTGCGCCTCCTCGAGGGTGGCGTCGTCGGTCGGGTAGAGAGCACAGGTGTAGGTCATCGACGGACCCAGGACGTACTCGTAGAAGGTGTTGGAGACGTCGTAGTGGTGGTGGATCGCGTCGGCGTCGCGCTCGGGCGAGTGCCGCGTCCACGGCAGCGCGCTGAGCGCGCGACCGGAGAGGTGGCGTACGTTCTCGGCCCGCTGCCGCCACGCCGGCAGGTGCTCCTGCGGCGGTGGCTTCGGCGGGACGAAGTTCGTGACCCCGAGGGCGCGGACGAGCTCGATCGTCTCGCGAGCACTCGGCCGCTTGAAGTCGGTCTTGTCCAGGATCAGGTCCAGGAGCGGGTAGGGGTCGCCCGGATGGATGCCGTGGAGAGCCATGTCGCCGCTGACGTAGGCGCGGGCCAGACCGAGGTCGCCCGGCGCGGTCAGCAGGAACGCGAGCCCGCGCGGGTTGAGGATCTCCATGCCGAACTCGGAGTCCCTGTCGCCGGCCACGCTGCCGTCGTACGCGGTGAGCTTGATCGGCAGCCCACCGTCGAAGAGTTCGTTGATGGTCTCTGCAATATGGTTCACAGTCTCTTCACCGCCTTGCTGTACAGATCGGTCAACCGGTTGCCGGGGTCGTACCTCGCCTTCACGGCCGCGAGGTTGTCCCCGTCGTAGAGAGCGTCGAAGACATCCTTGTCGTAGAACGCCTCGGAGTAGAGCGATTTATGCCCGCCGAGCTCGTGCACCTGCGTCTCGATCGCGCGGTTCTTGGGGGCGTTGACGGCGCTGGGGCCGACATGGACCGTGCCCCAGAAACCGACGTTGACGTACGTCCGGCCCGCCTCGAGCGGGTAGGTCGGCCATTTCCCGCCCGTGCTCGTCCCCGTGGAGACCAACGGGCACAGCCACACCGGCCGCATCCCGATCTCGGCGTCGAACCACTCCAGGAAGGCGGGCAGGTTCTCGACCGGCACCTCGATGTCCTGGATCACCCGCTCCCGCAGCAGCCGCCCGGCGCGCGCGTCGAGCTTGTCGGCGATGCCGAACTTCCGGTCCAGGCCGACCAGCTTCATGTAGACGTCCGAGCGGCGCAGCCGGCGGGGCCACACCCGGCGCAGGTACTTGTTCTGCGCGCCGAAGGCCCCCGAGCACCAGAACCAGTCGGTGTCCCAGCGCCACAGGTAGTCATAGGTGGTCAGGAGGTCGGTGTCTCGCTGCTGGATCGACCGGTAGTAGATCTGCTGGCCGCCGTAGTCGCTCGGGGTCTGCGTCGCCCGCTCGGTCCAGGTCGCGAGGGTCAGGTAGTACTCCCCCGGCTCGAAGGCGACACCGTCGAGCCCGTCGACCCGCTCTCCCTCGTACGTCCTGGTCTCGGTGATCTGCGCGATCGTCTTCGTCAGCAGGCCGAGGTCGTCGAAGCGTAGGTGCCTCAGGGCGACGTACCCCGGCACCTTCTCCAGCTTGATCTTGAGCCGGGTGGCGTAGCCGAGGGAGCCGTAGGAGTTGGGGAAGGTGTCGAAGAGGTCGCTGTGCTCGTTTCCCGGGCTCGGCCGGGCCGTGACGATCTCGCCCGAGCCGGTGAGGATGTCCATCTCCAGCACCGACTCGTGGGGCATCCCGTTGCGGAAGCTCGTGGCCTCGATGCCCATGCCCGTCACCGCGCCGCCCAGCGTGATCGTGCGCAGCTGCGGGACCACGTAGGGGATCATCCCGTGCGCCAGGGTCGCGTCGACGAGGTCCTCGTAGGTGCACATGCCCTGTACGTCGGCCGTGCCCGCCTCGGCGTCGACCTCGATCACACCACCCAGTCCGGAGACGTCGAGACCCGGGGCGCTGGTCGCGGCCCGGGCCCGGAAGAGGTTGGTGGTGCGCTTGGCGAGCCTGACGGGAGCCCCGTCGGGGATCTTCGCGTAGGAGGTCGTCAGCCGCTCGACGGCTTCGTTGTGTCGTTGCCAACCAGTCTCACCCGTCACTCGATCCACTTTACGCTCGCGATCGATCTCCGGTTTCGATTTTTTGGTTAGTTCGCTTACAGTCGCAAGCCCCGACTGCTCCCGTCGACTCCCCCCATATCGCGCACCCTGGAGGGTCCCATGTCCAGTGCTGCCCACCGTGACGCTGTGGCAACGCTCGCCGAGAAGGCAACCCCCTACTTCACCGAGAACCAGGTCAAGTGGCGCAACAAGTCCGTGTCCCAGGCACGGCTCGCGCTGGCGATCGACCAGATCGTGGTGCACATGCGCGAGAAGGGCGTCGACATGGCCACCATGAACGGCCTGACCGCCTACCGCGACGAGGACGGGATCCACGTCACGATCGAGCTCGGCACCCTCCCGCTCCTCGCCGAGACCGGCGGAGCGGGCGGGCACCGAGCCGCTCGCTAGGACCTACGGGGCGATCGCCGAGGCGACGACGGCTCCGGCGGCGTCCATGCCGCTCTGGTTGGGGTGGTACGGAGCGGCGGCGCTGGTCGGGATGAGACCCTCGACCCACTTGCTCGCGTAGGGGGCGCAGACGCCGTGGCCCGTGCTCGGCGTGGCGATGTCGATGTAGGTCGCTCCGCTCTCCGTCGCGGCCCGCCTGATCATCGCGTTGGTCCGGTCGAAGACGGACTGCAGCCACTGGGCGTCGACGGTCCAGATCGGGTCGGTCGGGTAGCAGCCGGTCGCGTCCCAGTAGCGCAGGTAGCCGACCAGGTGGACCGTGGCACCGGGCGCCCGCGTGTGGATCCGGTTGACTGCGTCGACGATCTTCGGCTGAACGGCCGCGAGCTGGGCGTCGGTGGTGTCACCGCCCGCCGTCATCCACGACTTGCACGAGACTCCGAGGGGCTCGGGCAACGGCTGGGTGCAGCCGATCACGGTGCCGCCCATGTTGATGTCGTTGGCGCCGATCGCCAACGTGACGATGTCGGTGTCGGCGGTGACCGCGTCGAGCTGCGGGGCGATGTAGCCGAACCGGCGCCCGGTCAGGTCGGCGGTGGTCGCGCCCGAGCAGGTCACGTCGGTCAGCTGCGCACCGATCGCCCGCGCGGCGACGGCCGGCCAGTTCGTGGTCGAGCGCAGGCAGTCCAGGCTGTTCTGGGTGCCCACGAGCGGACCCGCTGCCGAGGAGTCACCGAGGGCGACCATCTTCACCGAGCCGGCCGCCGAGGCCGGCCCCGCTCCACCCGGCCCGATGACCAGGGCGACCGCCGCCGCTCCCGCTCCCAGCAGGGCCGCACCACGTCGTACGTACCGTCTCATCTCTTCCTCCCAGATCGTCGTCGCGGCCGAAGAGCCGTCCCCACGATGCTGGGGCACCACGCCGGTGCTCGGAGATGGGAGCGGAGCCAGAGTTTCCCGGCGTCGGCTGTGACGAATCACAGCGCAGGGTGGGGACGCCCGGCATCTGCCACGATGGCCTTGTGACAGGTTCCAGCAGCTGGCTCATCGGCGGCCACGAGGTCACCCAGATCCTCTCGACCCGGATCCCGGAGCTCACCGACGAGGTGCTCGGCGTCCTCCGGGCGGAGCTGCCCGTCTACGCCCGCCTGCCGACGGAGCTGCTCCAGGGAGACGTACGCCGGGTCGTCGTCCGCGCCCTCCGGCTCTTCGTGACGGCGCTCGACACCGACGGACGGCCGGACGACGCGGCGCTGGCGGACCTGGCCGAGTCGGCCGCACGCCGTGCCGAGGAGGGCGTGCCGTTCGAGATGGTGGTCGCCGCCTACCACCGCGGAGTGCGGGTCTGCGCGGACACGGCGCTCGCCGGTGCGCGACCCGAGGACGTGGAGACGGTGCACGCCGTCCTGCGCATCGCGATGGGCTTCCTCGAGCACATCGCGGTCGCGGTGGCGGCCGGGTACGCCCAGCACACCAGGACCGCGCTGGCCGAGCAGGCGGCCTCGCGAACGCTCCTGGTCAACACCCTGGTGGAGGGTGGCGACATCCACGAGGCGGCCGGCCGTGCCGGGATGACGCTGCCCGCCTCCTACCTGGTCGCCACGCTGGCGGCCGGCGCCCACCCCGACGAGTCGGACCCGGGCATCGACCCGCTCGTGGCCGCGCGCTGGAAGCTGCGGCGCATCCACGAGGAGCTGAGCAGGCACTACCGCGAGACGGTGCTCTGGATCCCGGCCACCGACGGCGGCCAGGCGCTGATCCCGATCGCGACGGCCCCCGGGGAGAGCTCGTCGGCGGACATCGTGCGCCTGGAACGGATCCTGGGCGACGTACGCCGGGCCGCCGGGGCCGACATCCACGTCGGTGTCGCCGTCGCGACACCGTCCGAGGTCCCGGAGGCGGCACGGCTCTCCCGCGAGGTCCTCGAGGTCGCGCTGCGGCTGGGCAGGCCGCCCGGGCTCTACCGGCTGGTCGACGTGGTGCTCGAGCACCAGCTGTCACGGGCCGGCGCCGGCCGGGACCTGCTCGCGACGTTGCTCGACCCGCTCGACGGCCACGACGATCTCGGCGAGACCCTGCAGGTCTTCCTCGCGAGCGGGCTCAACCGCCGCCGGACCGCCTCGACGCTGCACGTCCATCCCAACACGGTCGACAACCGGATCCGCCGGGTGACCGAGCTGACCGGCCTGGACGCGACCCGCGCCGAGGACCTGCCGCTGCTGCACGCGGCCCTCACCGCGCGCCGCACCGGCTCGGGCCTATGACCGCGCAGAGGTGACCAGCGTGCCGCGCGGGTCGCCGAGGAGGACCGGGACGTCCTCACCGGCGAACTCCTTCACGGCCGCCAGGTCGTTCGCCGCGGGCGCATCGGCCTCGCCGAGCACGACGACGGCCTCGAGGCCCTTGGAGCCGGAGGCCACCGCCATCGCCACGCAGACGCCGACCGCGGAGACCTGGAGCGATGGCAGGTCCACGGTGGCGGCCGCGTAGGTGCGGCCGTCGAGGTCGCGTACGGCTGCTCCTTCGGCCGCACCGGTGCGGGCGCGCGTCGCGCGGGCCAGGGTCACCAGCTTGCGGTCCTCCGCCGACAGCTCACTCTGCTCAGGCATGGGCCTCTTTCGTCCTGTCCGTCTTCACCCGGTCCGACCTGGATCGGTCCGCCTTGGACCGCTCCGGCTTCGTCCGGTCCGTCTTCTCGCTGTGCTCGTCCTCGTCGTCGGCCTCGGGCTCGTCCGGGACGACGGCGCTGATGCGTACGGTACCGATCCGGTTGCGCCGGCCCGCAGCCTCCTCGGCCACGAAGCAGAGTCCGTGCGCCTCGACCTCGGAGCCGGGGATCGGCACCAGGCCGAGGTGCTTGGCCATCAGGCCGCGTACGGAGTCGACGTCGTCCTCCTCGACGGGGAACCCGATCAGCTCCTCGAGGTCGCTGACCAGGAAGCGGGAGGGCACCCGCCAGGAGCCGTCGCCGAGGTGGAGGGGCTCGCGGTCCTCGACGTCGTACTCGTCGGTGATCTCGCCGACGATCTCCTCGAGGATGTCCTCGATGGTGATCAGGCCGGCGGTGCCGCCGTACTCGTCGACGACGACCGCGATGTGCTGCCGGTGCTGCTGCATCTCGGCGAGCAGCTCGTCGACCGGCTTGGAGTCGGGCACCCAGGTCGGCTGCCGCATCAGCGACTCGACCCGCTGAGTCGTCTCGACCTCGGGCGCCTCGAAGTCCCGGGCGACGACGTCCTTGAGATAGACCATCCCGATGATGTCGTCGAGGCTCTCGTCGATCACCGGCATCCGGGAGTAGCCCGAGCGCAGGAACAGTGACAGCGCCTGGCGCAGGGTCTTGCGGCGCTCCAGGAAGACGATGTCGCCGCGGGGCACCATCACCTCGCGGGCACGGGTGTCGCCGAGCTCGAAGACCGAGTGGATCATCCGGCGCTCGTCGGCCTCGATCAGGTCGCTGGCCTCGGCGATGTCGACCAGCTCGCGCAGCTCGGTCTCCGTCGAGAACGGCCCCTTGCGGAAGCCCTTGCCGGGGGTGAGGGCGTTACCGAGCATGATCAGCAGGCTCGGGATCGGGCCCAGGACGGTGGCGATCACGCCGATCGGGCCGGCGACCGCCAGCGCGATGCCCTCGTGGTGCTGGCGCCCCAGCGTGCGCGGCCCGACGCCGATGACGACGAAGGAGACCACGGTCATCGCCGCGGTCGTGGTGAGCACCGTCGGCCACCAGCGGCCCTGGTAGAGGTCGTAGGCCCACAGCGCGGCCAGCACCGTGGCCCCGATCTCGCACAGCAGCCGCAGCAGCAGCACGGTGTTGAGGTAGCGGGCGGGGTCACCGACCACCGCGACCAGGCGCTTGGCGCCGGCGCGGCCCTCGGAGACGAGCTCCGCGGCACGGGCGCGGGAGAAGGCGCTGAGCGCCGCGTCGGCAGCCGAGAAGATGCCGGCGATCAGGACCAGAACTGCGGCTGCGATCAGCAGCCTCGCATCGTCCATGGGTGTTGGTTCGTGCTCCTACTCGGGTGCGGTGGCCGAGGAGCCCCAGGCCTTGAGCAGCTTGGCCTGCAGCCCGAACATCTCGGCGTGCTCGTCGGGGTCCACATGGTCGTAGCCGAGCAGGTGGAGGATGCCGTGGGTGGTCAGCAGCTCGATCTCGGCCACGGTGCCGTGACCGGCCGCCTCGCCCTGCTTGGCCGCGATCGTCGGGGCGATGATGATATCGCCCAGGTCGCCCTCCTCCGGCTCCTCGTCGAGGCGGCCGGGAAGGAGCTCGTCGCCGGGGAACGAGAGCACGTCGGTCGGGCCCTCGGTGTCGAAGTAGCGCTCGTTGAGCTCGGTGATCGTGGCCTCGTCGCCGAACTTGATCCGGAGGTCGGCCTGCGGGTGCACGCGCAGCTGCTCGAGCAGGAAGCGAGCGAGCTTGGCGACGTGCTCGACGTCGATCTCCTGCTCGGACTCGTTGATGATCTCGGTGCTCATCGCTTCTCTCCCGAGGCCCGCGTCTGGCTGCGTACGTCGTGCTCCTCGTAGGCGGCGACGATCTTGGCGACCAGCCGGTGTCGGACGACGTCGTGGCTGGTCAGGTTGTTGAAGCTGATGTCCTTGACGTCCTCGAGGATGCCCTCGACGACCCGCAGACCAGACTTCTGCCCCGAGGGCAGGTCGGTCTGGGTGGCGTCACCGGTGACCACGATCTTGGAGCCGAAGCCGAGCCGGGTCAGGAACATCTTCATCTGCTCGGGCGTGGTGTTCTGCGCCTCGTCGAGGATGATGAAGGAGTCGTTGAGGCTGCGTCCACGGAGGAACGCGAGCGGGGCGACCTCGATGGTGCCCGAGGCCATCAGCTTCGGGATCATCTCCGGGTCCATCATGTCGTGCAGCGCGTCGTAGAGCGGGCGCAGGTAGGGGTCGATCTTCTCGGTCAGGGTGCCGGGCAGGAAGCCGAGCTTCTCGCCGGCCTCGACCGCGGGACGGCTCAGGATGATTCGGTTGACCTGCTTGGACTGCAGTGCCTGGACCGCCTTGGCGACCGCGAGGTAGGTCTTTCCGGTGCCCGCCGGGCCGATGCCGAAGGTGATCGTGTGCTTGTCGATCGCGTCGACGTAGCGCTTCTGGTTGAGCGTCTTGGGGCGGATGCTGCGGCCACGGTTGGAGAGGATGTTGAGGCTCAGCACGTCGGCCGGCTTCTCGGTGGTGTCGGCCCGGAGCATGCTGATCACACGCTCGACGGTCTCGCCGCTCACGCCCTGGCCGGTGCGGATGATCTGGACCAGCTCCTCCAGGACCCGCTCGATCATCGCGATCTCGCTCGGGGCGCCGTGGAGGGTGATCCGGTTGCCGCGTACGTGCACGTCGGCGTCGAAGTGGGCCTCGATGATCCCGAGGTGCTCATCGGCCGGGCCGAGGACGGTCACCATGTCGACGCTGTTCGGAACGACCACGGTGTGCTTGGTCGTAGCGGAGCCCGAGACGACCGGAGCGGTCGTAGCGGTATCGATCGGTTGCGGACTTGGGTGTCGATCGGTCATGGATGCCCGGAGCGGGCCCTTTCTGGTCATGAGGCTGGTGCCTCCATGCTACGCGGGCCGTCCGCCCGACTCCTACTGGATAGTTCCGCGTCAGCTCGCGAGCAGCGACTCGACGCGTACGGTCTCCTCGGCGAGCTCGTCGCGCTCGTCGGGGGTGAGGTCGCGCAGCAGCTTGAGGACCTCCACCTTGCCGTCCACCGGCTTCCACAGGCCGATGAGGTGGCCGCCGGCGATGATGACCGAGCCGCCGCCCCCGAACCCCCACTCCTTCCGGGTCCCCCCGGCGGTGATCCGCTCGCGGTTGGCGTGGGAGAGCCAGACGTTGTCGAACTTCCCCAGCAGTCGCACCGGAGCATGCTCCTCGCCGGTGGCGAGCGGAGCGTCCGGCACGTCGTAGAGGGTCTTGCCGGCCTCGTCGCGGTAGGTCACCAGGCCCTCGATCCGCTTGACCACCGGGCCCAGGCGCGTCAACGAGGACCACGCGGTGATGTCGGCGGCGGTCGCGGGCCCGAAGGCGAGCAGGTAGCGGCGTACGATCCCGGGCGCCAGGTCCGGGACCACGTCGTCCGCGACCACCGGGGGCACACCGGTCCAGCGAGGCAGCAGGTCGTAGACGAGGCCGCCCGAGCCCTTCCACAGGCCCCGCGGCGGCAGCTGGACCAGCGGCAGCTCGTTGCGCGCCCGCAGGCCCAGGGCCTTGGACGGGATGCCCGGGTAGTGCTCGACCAGCCCGGTCTCCAGGGCGGCGTTGGGCAGCGCGCCGAGAGCGAGTACGTCCTCGACCGCCGCCGCGAAGCCCTCCAGCTGCGCCGCCGGACGGACGATCTCGATCCGCTGGGTGTAGAAGTCGTGGACCGGCTGGGTCCAGGCCCGGATCAGCGCGGCGTCGGCGGCGGTGTGCATGTGGATCGTCGAGCGCAGCGTGGAGAGCCGGACGAGCGCGCTCGACTCGAGCTGGGCGCTGACGGTGAAGGGGTCGAACGACTCCAGCCGGGCGGCCAGCGCCAGGAACGGCGGCAGCTGGTCCTGCGCCTGCAGGCCGATCAGGTGCTCGATCATCTCGGCCGGCGTGAGCGAGGCCCGCGACAGCAGGTGCTGGCGGAGCAGGAGGGTCCGGTTGAGCTGCCGTTCGGTGAGGATCACGGTAGCGATGATGTCCTATTCGACGGTGATCCGGGCACCGACTTCCTCCGAAGGCTTCCCCTCGCCGTCGGAGGTGTCGTCGGTGCGGGCGATGAAGAGGTAGGTCCCGGGCTCGAGCTCGGAGACGTCGACCGTCGTGGTCCACGGGTAGAGCTTGTCCATCCAGCCCTCCGCGGTCGCGTGACCCTCGAGCACCGTCTCGCCGGTGGTGTCACGGATCTCCCAGGGCACGTTGGCCTCGGGAGAGTTGGCCTTGCCCGAGGCCTCGAAGCTGCCCGACACCGTCTCGCCCTCGGCCGGGGTCGCGAGCGTGATCAGCCCGGCGGTGCGTGGCAGCGTCGACGGCTGCTCGGACGGCTGGGCCGAGGTCTCCGGATCCTCGGCGACGGCATCCTCCTCGCCGCACCCGGCGGCCAGCACGCCGCAGAGCGCGAGAGCGATGACGAGACCCGCCGGACGAGTACATGTGCTCATGCCTCCATACTCACTCGCCGCCCCCGAAGGACGAACCCACCACGCCGGGCAGCGGGAGGTCAGTCCCAGCGACGGGTGCGGGCCAGCAGGGCGGCGCAGGCCGCGACGCCGGCGGTGGAGGTGCGCAGGACCTCGCCGCCGAGGCGGATGGTGGTGGCGCCGGCCTTCTCGAACAGGGCGATCTCGTCCACCGTCAGGCCGCCCTCGGGGCCGACCACGACGAGGATCGAACCCTCGTCGATGACCGGCACCGCACCCAGCGGGAGGGTGCCCTCCTCGTGGAGGACTACGGCGACGTCGGCCGCCTCGATCATCGCCACGACCGCGTCGGTGGTGGCCAGCGGCTCGACCTCGGGGTGCCACAGCCGGCGGGACTGCTTGGCGGCCTCGCGGGCGGTGGCGCGCCACCGGGCGAGCGACTTGACCGCCCGCTCGCCCTTCCAGACGGCGACCGAGCGGGCCGCGGCCCACGGGACGATGCGGGCGGCGCCGATCTCGGTGACCATCTCGACGGCGAGCTCGCCCCGGTCGCCCTTGGGCAGTGCCTGGACCACCGTCAGCGAGGGCTCGGGCGGTGCGTCGCCGATGATGATCTCGTCGACGCGTACGGTCATCGACTTCTTCGTGGTCTGGGTGATCGTGCCGGTGACGCCCTCGCCGGCGCCGTCGGTGAGCACGACCTCCTCGCCGACCCGGAGGCGGCGTACGACGACTGCGTGATGGCCCTCGTCACCGCTCACCTCGACGGCGTCGCCGACACGGGTGCCGGCGAGGGACTCGACGAGGTGAACGGGAAGGGTCATGACTCAGTATGCCTGTCTCAGTGCCCGTTCAGGGTGTCCTTGAACCAGGAGAAGACGCCGCCCTTGTGGGCCGCCTTCAGCTGGCCCTGGACGGACTCCTCACCGCGCATCTCCGCGAGCTGGCGCAGCAGCGCCTCCTGCTCGAGGTCGAGCTTGGTCGGGGTCTCCACGTTGATGGTCACGATCAGGTCGCCGCGACCGCCCCGGAGGCCGGGCACGCCACGGCCGCGCAGGACGTGGTCGGTGCCGGACTGGGTGCCGGGCTTGAGGTCGATCTGGATCGAGGCGTCCTCGGGGTCGATCTGGTCGGCACCGTCACCGACGAGGTCGGCCTCGAGCGTCGGCAGGTTGAGCGTGGTGCCGAGCGCGGCCGCGGTCATCGGCACCTTCGCGGTGCAGTGCAGGTCGTTGCCACGGCGGGTGAAGGTGGCGTGCTTGGCGACGTGGATCTCGACGTAGAGGTCGCCGGCGGGGCCGCCACCGGGGCCGATCTCGCCCTGCTCGGCGAGCTGCACCCGGGTGCCGTCGTCGACGCCCGGCGGGATCTTGACGGTCAGGGTGCGGTGGGAGCGGACCCGGCCCTCGCCGCTGCAGTCGCGGCACGGGTCGGGGATGACGGTGCCGAAGCCGTTGCACGCCGAGCACGGGCGCAGCGTGCGGATCTCGCCCAGGAAGGAGCGCTGCACGACCGCGACCTCGCCCTGACCGTGGCAGGTCTCGCACGGGACCGGGTGGGAGCCCTCGGCGGCACCCTCGCCGCCGCAGGTGTCGCAGACGACCGCGGTGTCGACCTTCAGGTCGCGGGTGACGCCGAAGGCGGCCTCGGCCAGGTCGATGTCGAGCCGGATGAGGGCGTCCTGCCCGCGGCGTACGCGGGGACGGGGGCCGCGCCCGGCGCCGCCGGTGCCGGCACCGGCACCGCCGAAGAACGCGTCCATGATGTCGGTGAACGAGAAGCCGGCACCCTGCGCACCGAAGCCGCCGCCGAACGGGTCGCCGCCGCGGTCGTACGCAGCCCGCTTCTGCGGGTCGCTCAGCACCTCGTAGGCGTGGGAGATCTCCTTGAACTTCTCCTGCGACTCCGCGTCGGGGTTGACGTCAGGGTGGTACTGGCGCGCCAGCTTCCGGTACGCCTTCTTGATCGTTGCGTCGTCGGCGTCCTTGTCGACACCGAGGAGCTCATAGGGGTCCAACGTAATTCCTGCCATCGAAGTTCGCTGATCTTCCTTGAATCGAGTCTGCTGCTCAAGCCTCGTCGAGGATCCGGGAGAGGTAGCGCGCGACCGCACGCACCGCTGCCATGGATCCGGGGTAGTCCATCCGGGTCGGCCCGACCACGCCGAGCGTGGCCAGCGCCTCGTCGCCAGGTCCGTAGCCGGTCGCGACCACGCTGGTCTGGGAGAGCTCCTGGTAGGGGCCCTCGGCACCGATCCGCACCGTCACCAGCCCGCCCGCGGTCGCCTCGCCCATCAGCTTCAGCAGGACGACGTGCTCCTCGAGGGCCTCCAGCAGCGGGCGTACGGCGGTGTCGAAGCTGTCGCCGAAACGGGCCAGGTTGCTGGTGCCGCCGATGGAGATCCGCTCGTCGGAACGGTGGTCGTTCATCGCCTCGATCAGGGCCTCCGCCACCGCGGACGCGAGCGGGTCCCGCGGGGCGTCGTCGGACTGGCCGGCCGGGTGGGCGATCGTGCGCAGCGCCTCGCCGGCCTCGGCGATGACGACGCCGGCGACCGCCGAGTTGATCTGCGTGCGCAGCGTGGCCAGGGTCTCCTCGGAGACCTCCTCGGTCACCTCGAGCAGCCGCTGCTCGACGCGACCGGTGCTGAGGATGAGGACGAGGAGGAGCCTGGTCGGGGCCAGCGAGACCAGCTCGACGTGGCGGACGGTCGAGCGGCTCAGCGTCGGGTACTGCACCACCGCGACCTGGCGGGTCAGCTGGGAGAGCAGCCGGGTCGAGCGGGTGACGACGTCGTCGAGGTCGACCGCGCCGTCGAGGAATCCGGCGATCGCCCGCTTCTCGGCCGCGGTCATCGGCTTGACCGTGGTCAGCCGGTCGACGAAGAGCCGGTAGCCCTTGTCGGTGGGCACCCGTCCGGCGCTGGTGTGGGGAGCGGTGATGTAGCCCTCCTCCTCCAGCGCGGCCATGTCGTTGCGTACCGTCGCGGGCGAGACGCCGAGGCCGTGACGCTCCACCAGCGCCTTGGAGCCGACCGGCTCCTCGGTCTTCACGTAGTCCTCGACGATCGCCCGGAGGACGGAGAGCCTGCGTTCGTTCTGCATCTGCGCTCCTATCGCCCTGGCTGCCTGGCACTCATTCCGTGCGAGTGCCAATCCTACCGGTTCGTATCACAGGAACCAGTTTCCGGTGGCCGCTCCGTTCTGTGGCACGGATTACTTCTCTCGCTATCGAGATAGCCTTAGGTTAGGCTGACCTTAGAGCCATGGTTTCACCGCTTTCGCCCCCACTGGAGAGTCCTATGATCGCCGACGATCTGCTGGTCCGCATCGCGGCCCACGCCAACGACGAGCACCAGGCCGACCTGTGCCGTTCGCTCTCGGCGCGGCTCGGGCTCCGGCCGCGCCACATCGTGGGCGTACGCCTCTCCCGCCTCACCGCGGAGAGCGTCGACGTCTCCTGGATCACCCTCGACGGCGGCCACCACGTGACCTTCCGGTTCCCGGAGACCGCGGCTACCCCGGACGAGGTTCTCGAGCAGCTCGGGCGCGTGCTGACCGGTTCTCGCTGCTGACTCCACTAACCTTCTCCGGATGAGCGATCGCTACGGCTCCGATGTCCTCGCCGGCGACTGGAAGAAGCCCAAGCACGGGCGCGCCGTCGAGACGCCCGCCGAGCTGGGCGCGGTGGTCGAGGAGGTCGAGACCGACTTCGTCGGCGAGATCGTGCGGATCGACCGCGACCTGCACACGCTGACCCTGGAGGACCGGCACGGGAAGCGGCGTACGTTCCCGCTCGGTCCCGGCTTCTGGCTCGAGGGCAAGCCGGTCATCCTCACTCCCCCGGTGACCCGCGCGGCACCGGCGAAGCCGACCCGCACCGCCTCCGGCTCGGTGGCCGTCTCCGATGCCAAGGCGAGGGTCGCGCGCGAGTCGCGGATCTTCGTCGAGGGGCGGCACGACGCCGAGCTGGTCGAGAAGATCTGGGGCGACGACCTGCGGATCGAGGGCGTCGTCGTCGAATACCTGGGCGGTGTCGACGACCTCGCCGACCACCTGGTCGACTTCCGGCCCAGCCGCGAGCGGCGGGTCGGGGTGCTCGTCGACCACCTGGTCAAAGGCTCGAAGGAGGCCCGGATCGCGGAGTCGATCCGGCGCTCCGCCGTCGGTCAGCACGTGCTGATCGTCGGTCATCCGTTCATCGACGTGTGGCAGGCGGTCAAGCCGGCCCGGCTCGGGCTGGAGGCCTGGCCGAACGTGCCGCGGTCGATCGAGTGGAAGAAGGGCATCTGCCAGCACATGGGCTGGCCCCACCGCGACCAGGCCGACATCGCCCGCGCCTGGAAGCACATCCTCGGCCGCGTGAACTCCTTCGGCGACCTCGAGCCCGAGCTGCTCGGGCGGGTCGAGGAGCTGATCGACTTCGTCACCGAGCCGGTCTGAGGCTGCATCACTCCAGCGCGACGCTCTCCCGGCAGGCGTCGATGAACCGGTCGACCGCTTCCTGGGACGCCTCGATCCGCTCCAGGAAGTCCTTGTGGGGCTCCTGGGGCTTGATGGCCAGCGCTGCCTCGATCGCCTCGTCGGCGAGGGCGATGAGCGTGGGGTCCGGGATGAGGAGCCGCACCCTCATCCTGGCGCCCTGCGCGATCGCGCGGACCTCGTAGGAACGGCGCCGCGCGTGCTCGCGGTCCTCCCGGTCCGCGGCCACCGCGTGATAGCGGTCCATGCGGCTGGTCCGCAGCTCGAGGAGCGCGCTCGCATAGGAGGCGCACGCGTCTACCCGCTCCTGACGCAGCTTCTCGGTCCGGGCGAGGAGCTGCTGCTGGCGGGCGGTGCTTCGCTGGATGACGTACGTGGCGCCGGACCCGAGGAGTGTTCCGAGGATCGCGATCAGGCTCGCTGCAATGACCTGCATGGTGCGCAACGACACCACATTTAACCCACCTCGACGCCGGTTTCTCGCCGAGGTGTCTCGCCGAGGTGGGAGGTGGTGAGGATCAGTAGGACGACTTCTTGGGCATGATGATCCACAGCACGAGGTAGACCACCACCTGCGGTCCGGGAAGCAGGCAGGAGAGGACGAAGGCCAGCCGGATCAGGTTCGAGTTGATGCCGAAACGCTGGCCGAGGCCGCCGCAGACGCCGGCGATCCATTTGTCGTTCTGAGGACGGGAAAGGGTTGTGGTTGCCATGGCTCCACTCTCCCCTGTCGGAGGCTCTTTACCAATCAGGATCACCCCTGATCCTTCGGTCAGGACCAAGGTCCCAGCCTCAGGGCTTCTCAGGGCTGATCAGGGGAGCAGGTCTCGGACCACCGCGTCGGCGAGGAGTCTTCCGGTGTCGGTGAGCACGATCGTGTCGCCGTCGACGGTGACCAGGCCGCGGCGTACCTGCTCGGGGAGGGCGGCCCGGCCGCCGTCGTCGAGGGCGTCCGACGGGAGGCCGTCGGCCAGGCGGAGCTCGAGGAGGACGCGTTCGACCCTCCGGTCCTCCTCGGCGAGGACCTCGCGGGCGTGGGCGGGGCTCTGCTTGGCACCGATGCGGTCCGCGTACGCCTTGGGGTGCTTGACGTTCCACCACCGGGTGCCGCCGACGTGGCTGTGGGCGCCGGGGCCGACACCCCACCAGTCGCCGCCCTGCCAGTAGAGCATGTTGTGGCGGCAGCGCTGGCTCTCCTCGGTCGCCCAGTTGGAGACCTCGTACCAGGTCAGGCCGTGCTTTCGGAGGGTGGCGTCGGCCAGCTCGTACTTGTCGGCCAGGTCGTCCTCGTCGGGCATCTCGAGCTCGCCCCGTCGGACCCGTCGGGCCAGAGCGGTGCCGTCCTCGACGATGAGCGAGTAGGCCGAGATGTGGTCGGGGTTGCTGGCGAGTGCGGTGTCGAGGCTGGTGCGCCAGTCGTCGATCGACTCGCCCGGGGTGCCGTAGATGAGGTCGAGGGAGACCTGCTCGAAGCCCGCCTCGCGGGCCCACTCCACGACCAGCGGGACCCGCTCGGGGTCGTGGGTGCGGTCGAGGGTGTGCAGCACGTGCGGGACCGCGGACTGCATGCCGAAGCTGAGCCGGGTGAAGCCGCCCTCGCGCAGCGCGCGCAGGTAGTCGAGGTCGACGGAGTCGGGGTTGGCCTCGGTCGTCACCTCGACGTCGTCGGCGAGGCCGAACTCGTCCTTGATCGCCCGGAGGATGCCGGTGAGGTCTTGCGCCGGCAGGAGCGTCGGGGTGCCGCCGCCGAAGAAGACGGTGTCCACGTGCTTGTCACGCTCACCGAGCACCCGGCGCGCCAGCCTGACCTCCTCGATGGCCTGGTCGGCGTACGTCTGCCTGCTCACGCCTTCGCCGAGCTCGATCGCGGTGTAGGTGTTGAAGTCGCAGTAGCCGCACCGGACCGTGCAGAACGGGACGTGGACGTAGAAGCCCAGGCCCTTCTCCCCCAGCGTGCTCAGCGAGTCGGCCGGGAGCGACCCGTCGGTGGGGGCGGGATCGCCGGGAGGCAGAGCGGAAGGCACTCCTCCATTATCGGATCCACCTGTCGAAAAGGGTTAACCGTGCCTGATGGGGTGGTGGGAAAATCCTGAGGTGTCCGTCTCGCAGCCAGATCTTCTTCTCGACGATGTCCTCGACAACCCGGTCTGGCACTCGCTGACCGGTGCGCACGCCTCGCTCGCCGAGGGCACGGGGCTCGCTCGTCGCTACCGGCCCGACGTCTCGCCGTTCGCCGCGGTCTCCGACCCGGGTTCGGCTCAGGCATGGCGCGACCTGGCCGCGGCCGTCGGCCCCGGCGGCACCGCGCTGATCACCGGTGCCGCCGGTGTCTGCGGCGAGGGCTGGGAGCTGGTCGGAGGCGGCGAAGGGGTCCAGCTCGTCGAGACTGCTCGGGTCGCCGCGGCACCCGATCCCGAAGCGGTCGTGCTCGGCGCCGCCGACGTGCCCGAGATGCTCGACCTCGTCGCTCGCACCGAGCCCGGACCGTTCGAGAAGTCGACCCACACGATGGGTACGTATCTGGGGCTGCGCCACGAGGGCCACCTCGTCGCGATGGCCGGTCAGCGGATGCACCCGGGCGGCTGGATCGAGATCAGCGCCGTCTGCACCGCCCCCGAGGCCCGTGGCCGCGGCCTCGCCGGCCGCCTCGTCCGAGCCGTCACCGCCGACATCCACGCCCGCGGTGCGCGCGCCCTGATGCACGCCTCGGTCGCCAACACCGGCGCCATCTCGGTCTACCTCGGCCTCGGGTTCGAGGAGCGGCGGCGTACGACCTTCGAGCTCTTCCGCGCTCCGGCCTGACTCTCGCCGAATCGGTGGTTCTGGGGCGCGAGTCTGTAGTTGTGGGCGACGAATCTCTACGTTCGTCGCCCACAACTACAGACTCGGCTCGCCATTTCTGCGGATTCGGCGGAGGGGTCAGCGGAAGTCGCGGGAGCGGTGGCGGGAGGCGATGGCCTTGGCGGCCTCGGGGTGGATCTCCTCGAGCGGGGCGAGGCGGTCGGCGACGAGGTTGGTCACCCCGTCGTTGCGCTCGAGGATGCCGCGGATGAGCATGACGGAGGTGGAGACCGCGATCTTGCGGTGCTTCCTCCACAGACCGGCGGAGCAGACGACGTTGAGCATGCCGGTCTCGTCCTCGAGGTTGATGAAGGTGACGCCGCCCGCGGTCCCGGGGCGCTGACGATGGGTGACCAGGCCGGCGACGGTGATCCGCCGGCCGGGCTCGGCGGTGGGGAGGTCGCCGATGCTCGGGAGTCCGGCCGCGGTCAGGCCGGCCCGGAGATGGGCGAAGGGGTGGCTGCCGGGGGTCACGCCGGTCGCCCAGAGGTCGGCGAGGGTCTCCTCGACCGGGTCCAGCCCGGGCAGCGCGGGCGTCTCGGCGGTGAACCGCACCCCTTCGAGCTGGTCCTCGGTCTCGGTCCAGCCCGCCTGCCACAGCGCCTGGCGACGGCTCGATGTGAACACCTCCAAACATCCGGCGGTGGCCAGCGCCTCGAGCTGGGCCCGCTCCAGACCGGCGCGTCTCGACAGGTCCAGGGAGTCCTTGAACGGTGCCTCGGTCCGGGCCTTCACGATCCGCTGGGCGACGTCCTTGCCGATGCTGCGTACGGAGTCCAGACCCAGCCGCACCGCGAAGTTGCCGTCGCGGCGGTGCTCCGGGGTGGGGTCGGGGGTGCCCGGCACCCATTCGGTCTTGGTCCCGTCCAGCCGGCAGTCGTCCTTCCCGGTCGATGACACGTCGTCGTCGAGCGGCTCCAGATCGGCGGCGGCCTGGCTGCGGATGAGGTCGGGGCGGCGTACCTCCACCCCGTGGCGGCGGGCGTCCTGGGTCAGCGACTGGGGTGAGTAGAAGCCCATCGGCTGGGCACGGAGCAGGCCGGCCAGGAACGCGGCCGGGTAGTGGAGCTTGAACCACGACGAGGCGTAGACGAGCTTGGCGAAGCTGAGCGCGTGGGATTCGGCGAAGCCGAAGTTCGCGAAGGAGAGGATCTGGGTGTAGACCGCCTTGGCGGTCTGCTCGGTCATCCCCTTGGCACGCATGCCCCGGTAGAGCTTCTCCTTGAGCGAGTCGATGCGTTCGACGCCGCGCTTGGAGCCCATCGCCCGGCGCAGCAGGTCGGCGTCGTCGTGCGAGAAGTCGCCGAGCACCCGGCCCATCTCCATGAGCTGCTCCTGGAACAGCGGCACCCCACGGGTGCGCTCCAGCACCGGGATCAGCAGCTCGTGGGAGTAGCTGACGGGTTCACGACCGGTGGCGCGGCGTACATAAGGGTGGACCGCTCCGCCCTGCACCGGCCCGGGCCGGATGAGCGCGATCTCGATGGCCAGGTCGTAGAAGCAGCGCGGCTGCAGCCGCGGGAGGGTGCCGATCTGTGCGCGCGACTCGACCTGGAAGACCCCGATCGAGTCGGCCCGGCAGAGCATGTCGTAGACCGCCGGCTCCTCCTTGGGGATGGTCGCCAGGGTCCAGCCCTCCCCCAGGTGCTCGCGAGCCAGATTCATCATGTGGTCGAGCGCCGCCAGCATCCCGAGCCCGAGCAGGTCGAACTTCACCAGGCCCATGTATTCGGCGGCGTCCTTGTCCCACTGGATCACGGTGCGCTTCTCCATCCGCGCCCGCTCGATCGGGACCACCTCGCCGATCGGCTCCTCGGTCAGCACCATCCCGCCGGAGTGGATGCCGAGGTGGCGTGGCGCTCCATGGATCTCGGCGGCCAGCGCCAGGACGGGCGCGGGGATGCCGACGTCGTCGGGCGCCTCGACACGTGAGTAGCCGACATGCTTGGACCAGGCGTCCTGCTGCCCGGGCGAGTGGCCCAGCGCCTTGGCCGCGTCCCGGACCGCCATCTTCGGCCGGTAGCCGACGATGTTGGCGACCTGAGCGGCGTTGCGGCGCCCGTAGCGGTCATAGACCCACTGGATCACCTTCTCGCGCTTGTCGGAGTCGAAGTCGACGTCGATGTCGGGCTCCTCCTCACGGTGCTCGGAGATGAACCGCTCGAACGGAAGCTCGTAGAAGACCGGGTCGATCGCGGTGATCCCGAGCGCGTAGCAGACCGCGCTCGCCGCCGCGGAGCCTCGCCCCTGGCACAGGATGTCTTGGCTGCGGGCGTAGTCGACGATGTCGTGCACGATCACGAAGTAGCCCGGGAAGTCCTTGCGCTCGATGACGTCGAGCTCGTGCTCCACGCGCTCGCGGGCCTTCTCGACGAACTCCGGGTCGGCGGCGTACGCCTGCGCATAGCGCTCCGCGAAGCCCTCCTCGGTCAGGTGTCGCAGCCGGCTCGCGGCGGTCTCGCCCTCGGGGATCCCGCGCTTGGGCAGCTTCGGGGTGGCCTTGCGCAGGTCGAAGGCGCACTCCTCGGCGATCTCGACGCTACGCGCCACCGCGCCCGGGTAGCGCCGGAAGAGATGCTCCATCTCCTCCCCCGACCGGACGTACGCCACCGGGCCGGCCGGGAGCCAGCCGGCGATCTCGCTCAGGGTGCGCCGGGCGCGGACCGCCGCGAGCGCGTCGGCCACCCGGTGCCGGTCGGGCGTGGCGTAGTGGACGTTGTTGGTGGCGACCGTGGGCAGGCCGGCCTCGCGGGCGATGCCGGCGAGCAGGTCGTTGTCGTAGGAGTCGGTCGGGTGGCCGCGGTCGGTCAGCTCCACGACGACGTTGTCGCGACCGAACCTGTCGGTGAGCTCACGCAGCGCCCGGGCCGCGGCGATCGGACCGGTGCCGGTGAGGGCCTGGCGTACGGCGCCCTTGCGGCACCCGGTCAGGATCAGCCAGCTGCCGGAGCGAGCCCGGTCGGCGAGCTCGTCGAGGTCGTAGGTCGGCCGGCCCTTCTCGTCGCCACGCAGCTGCGCCTCGGTGATCGCGCCCGCCAGCTGCCGATAGCCCTCGACGCCTCGGGCGAGCACCAGGAGGTGGCTGCCCTCGGGGTCGGCGACCCCGTTCTGCGGCTTGGTCAGGCCCAGGGACAGCTCGGCGCCGTAGATGGTCCGCAGCCGCTGCTCCTCGTTGGCCGGGCTCAGCTTCTGCGCCGCCTCGGCGAAGGCAGGCGCCCCGTAGAACCCGTCGTGGTCGGTGATCGCGATCCCGTGCAGTCCCTGCCGGATCGCCTCGGCGACCAGTGCCGACGGCGAGCTCGCCCCGTCGAGGAAGGAGAAGTCGGAGTGGGCATGGAGCTCGGCGTACGGCACCACCGGGCCCTCCGGCCCACGCACCTCCTCGTCGGTCAGCCGCTTCTTGCGCCGCGAGATCGGGGCGTCACCGTAGGGGTCGCTCGGCGGGCGGCCCGAGAGCCGCCGCTCCAGCTCCTTCCAGGGGATCTCGGGGTTGTTCCAGCCCATCAGCCACCCCGTCAGTCATAGCTGGCTTCGGTGAGCCAGTGGTCGGTGTCGAAGGTGGCCAGCCAGGCGCGGCCGTCGACCCCGACGAGCTGGAAGCGGGCGACCCGCCGTCCGCCGCCGGGCTCCCACCACGCCTCGGTGACCGGCCACGGGCCGGACCAGGAGGCGACCCGCTGCCAGGGCTCGCCCGCCGAGGGCCGGTAGCGGACGGGGTCGGCGGAGACGCCGCCGCGCGGGAGCACCACGACCGGGCGCCCGGCCTGGTCGCAGACCTCCGCCGGCCACGGGTCGGCCAGCACCCGGGCGGGCGCCGGCGGCGGAATGCTTCCTGGCCAGGGCAGCGCGCGGTCGCGCAGCGTGCTGGGGCGGTCGCCCCAGGGGACGTACGCCTGCCGGTCGCGCGGGCTCCGGCCGCCCTGGAGCACCGGGGCGACGACGGCCTCATGGCCGAGCAGCCCCTGCACCCGGGCGATGCCGCGGTCGACGCGCTCGTCGGTGCCGCCCCAGAGGCCGTCGGCGTGGACCGCCTCGGAGACGGCGACCTCGGGGACGAAGCGGACCCGGGTCACCGCTCCGCCGCCTCCGGCCGACACCGCCCCGGCCAGCTGCCAGTGCAGCCGGTCGATGAGATCGACGGCGGAGAACCAGCGCGGATGCGCCCAGGTGCGGCAGGAGTCCGCGACGTCCTCCATCCCGATCTCGATCCGCACCTCGGTGCAGACCTCCTGCCGCGCCGCCAGGCCCTTCACGAACCCCTCCGCCGCCTGCCGGGACGAGAAGCAGACCGCCTCGGCGGAGTCGAGCGGCGGCTCGAAGGCGACCTCGGTGGTGAGCTCGGGCGGTGGCGTACGCCCGGTCACCGGCCGTGCGCCCTCGCCGTGGATCACCCGGCGGACCCAGGCGGCCTGCGCCCCGAAGCGCGCCTTGACGTCGGCGCCGGGCAGGTCGGCGAGGCCGCCGAGCGTGGTCAGGCCGAGCCGCTGCAGCAGGCTGACCGCGTTGGCGTCCTCGAGGACATGGACCGGCAGGGCGCGCAGGAACGTGGTCGAGCCACCGTCGGCCGGGACCGCGTACGTCTCCTGCAGCCCGGCGCTCCGCGCGGCCTGCTCGGCGGTGAAGAGCTCATCGGCGATACCGATCCGTACGTCCCAGATCCCGAGCCCGACCACGCACTCGGCGATCGCCGCGCCCGCCTCGGCCTCGCCGCCGTAGAAGCGTGCCGGCGAGCGCAGCGCGACCAGCCCGGGACGCAGCGGCATGACGCCGGGGCGCAGCTCCTCCAGGCGCACCAGCACCTCCTCGAACACCCGCGCGTCGCGGGCGTCGTCGGCGGCGAGCACCTGAACCTCGGGGCAGCGCGACTGCGCGTCCCGGCGCCGCATCCCGCGCCTGATCCCGAACTCCCGCGCCGCCTGGTTGGAGGCCTGGACCCGGTTCTGCGCGAAGACCGCCGCCGGCAGGTGCCGCGGCAGCCCCTGCTCGCCCAGCGCCGCGGCGACCGGCCAGTCGGCGCACCAGACCACCAGCGTGCGGCTCATGCGGACTCCTGGTTCCGCAGGCCGGCGATGTCCGTGACGGGTTCGAGAACGCGCCCGAGAGTGCCGTCCTCGGCCGGGAACCAGAGCGCCGTACGCCGCGGCGGAGCCGTCCCGCGCACCGCCTCGACCACCATCCGTCTCGCCCGGAGATGGCCGTCGCCGTTGCCCAGACCGACCCAGCGCGGCTCGGTCGCCCGGAGGCGTACGTCTGCTCTCGGCCACTCCCCCAGCGCGATCAGCGCGGCGCCGCGGGTGCGCAGCCGGGCACCGATCTTCTCGGCGACGCCCGGAGCCACCCGGCCGGTCGGCCGGACCAGCACCAGCGTGGTCACGTCGACCAGCGCCGCGGTCGCCTCCAGCCAGGAGTCCTGGGGCCGCGGCACCAGGATGGTCCGCTCCAGGTCGACGCCGGCCTCGGCCGCCGCCTCGACCCCGAAGTCCTCGATCCCGACGACGGCGGTCCACTCCCCCGCAGCCGAGGGTCCCGCGAGCAGCAGCATCGCCAGCGACAGCGAGTCGGCCGCGTACGTCCCTCCTGCCCGCAGCTGCACCACCCCACCGAGCGCCTCGTGCGTGGCCAGCTCGGCACCGAGGCCCGGCTTCTGCTCCAGCCGCCGCACCTTGGACCGAAGCTGCTCGATCTGAGCCAGCTTCTGGTGTCGTTCGATCCCCGCTACCACTCCCACTCAATGAGTATCGAACATTTGTTCGAACACATCAAGATCGAGTCTTCCCTTCTGGCGCGCCGAATCCTCACTTCTGCCGTGGCGAGTCGGTCGTTGTGACGAACGAAACTGTCGACTGGTCACCCAGAACTACAGACTCGGCCGCCACAACTACCGACTCGGCGCGGAAGGGTCAGCCGCGGAGCGCGGAGGCGAGGTAGGTGAGACGGGGGTGGTCGGCGGTGGGGAGGGCGGTGACGGTGGTGGTCTTGGCGACCGCGACCTTCCAGTAGGTGGTGCCGGCGACGACCAGGAAGTCGGCCTTGGACGAGCCGTCACCGGACAGGGGCGTGGTGATCAGCTCAGGCTTGCCGAAGGCGCGCATCGCGGCGATGACCGGGGAGTCCTCCTCGAGGGCGGCGCGGGCGGCGGCGACGATGCCTTCGTGGGCGTCGGGGACGGCGTTGATGCGCAGGGTCTGGATGCGCGGCTCGGCCTCCGGCGAGAGCATGACCTCGATGTCGTAGCGGCCCCGCTCGGCCGGTACCACGGCCAGCGCGACGCCCGTGGCTCGGGAGAAGTAGCCGTAGGGCGCGCCGCCCAGCGGCAGCCCGACCTTGGCGCGGGCCTGGGTGATCTGGACACGCCGGGCCGTGTCGGGAGCGTCCAGCTCGACGTTGTCGGCGAACAGCGACGGCAGCGCGAACACCTCGGCGCCCGCCGGATCGAAGGTACGCAGCCGCTCGACCGCCGCCTCCAGCGCCGAGTCGAGCCGCGGCCGCAGGCCCTTGACCACCATCGAGAACCGGTGCGGCCCTCCCCCGGCGAGCTCCGTGGAGACCAGCGAGCGCAGCGCGGTCATCGCGGTCGGGTAGGCGCCGGCGTACGTGCTGTTGGACAGCGTGATCACGCCGAGACCGGTCCCGGGGTGCCAGACCATCCGCGAGCCGTAGCCGGGGTAGCCGCCGGAGTGGTGGACGAACTGCCCCAGCCGGCTGTCGTGGTCGACCATCAGGCCGTAGCCGTAACCGGCCGCGACCGCCCCGATCCCCGCCTCCGGTCCCGAGACATCCAGCGAGCCCGACACCGAGCCGAACCGGTGCAGCTGCTGCATCTCCCGGCGCGACGCCTTCGACAGCGGGTGTCCGTCGGCGGAGGAGGAGAAGGCGCCCAGGAACCCGCCGACCCAGCGCGCCAGGTCGGCCACCGAGGAGTGCAGGCCACCCATCGCCGCGAACGACCCCGACGGCACCGGCGGCGTCACCGACCAGGTCGGCGGCCCCTCGAGCCGGTCGCCCGCCCAGGCCGGGTGCAGCGGCGGAACATGCCCCGGCACGCGGTTCGGCACCGCATCGGGCGAGTAGGCCGAGGAGGTCATCCCCAGCGGCGCCAGCAGCTCGTGCTCGATGAAGTCCCGATTCGCTCCTTCCGGAGACGATCCACCCACGACGTTCTCGATCGCCCGCCCGAGCAGCGCATAGCCGAGGTTGGAGTACTCGAACCCGACCCCCGGCTCGCGCCCGGTCGAGAAGCCCCCGTCGAGGAACGTCCCGAAGGCGTCGTAGGACAGCGACTCCTGCCGGTCGCCCCACGGGTCGTCGGTCGGCAGCCCGGCCGACATCGAGAGCAGCAGCCGCAGCGTCACCGCCGGCGAGTCGGCGGAGTAGGGAACCTGGTCGACGAGCTCGGGCACGTACTGAGCGATCGCCTCGTCGAGGTCGACCAGCCCGCGGTCGCGCAGCAGCAGCACCGCGGCCGCGGTGAACGACTTCGACATCGACGCGATCCGGAAGACACTCTCCGCGGTCGGCGCCGGACCGCCCTCGGTCGTCGCCCCGAACGCGCCGGTGTGGAGCAGCTCGGAGCCGCGTACGACCCCATAGGCCAGCCCCGGCGTCAGGTTCTCCTCGAAGCGCTGCTGGAAGAGATCGTCGACGACGGCGGTGTTCAGACTCATACGGTCGTTCCTTCGGAGGCAGGTTGCTCGACGCGTTGCAGCCTAACCACCGAAGGCACCGCGAGCGTGACCAGACAGACCGACGCATAGAGCACGCCGCTGACCAGGAAGACCGGCCGCTCCCCGAACCACCCCGCCAGCGGCCCGAAGAGGAGCTGCCCGACGGGCATCGCGAGGAACGAGCCGAGCGCGTCGTAGGAGTAGGCGCGCGAGAGCATCTCGTCCGGGACGTTCTCCTGCATGGCGAGGTTCCAGCCGAGGCTGAAGATCTCGATCCCGGCGCCGGCGACGGCCATCGCGACGATGAGCGGCAGGGTCTCCGGCCACAGCGCGAGCGTGAAGAAGGGCAGCGAGAACGTCATGATCCCGAACATCCCCGCCCGTAGCGGACGCCGGATCGTGGCTCGCATCAGCACGATCGTCATCACGAGCATCCCGGCGGCGAGCGCGGAGTTGGCCAGGCCCCAGCCCCCGACGCCGAGCGAGGTGGACTTCGCGTACGCAGGGCCTAGCACGTTGAGCCCACCCGACTGGATCGCGTTGAGAACCATGAAGGCGACCACGACGACCCACAGCCAGGTGGTGCTGCGGAAGTAGGTCCACCCGGCACGCAGGTCCTCGAGCGCGGAGGTCTTATCTGCGTCCGCCGGACGCGGTGGGATCCGCACCGGGAGTAGGAAGAGCGCCGCGAGCAGCCAGGTCAGGGCGTCGACCGCCAGCGCCCACCCGGCACCGACGCCGACCACGAGCGCCGCCGCGACCGAGGGGCCGAGGATCGTCAGGGTGCCGCGCGACATCGAGAGCAGCAGGTTGGCCGGTTGCAGGTCCTTCTTCGCCACCAGCTGCGGCACCATGCCCTGCATCGCCGGGAAGGCCATCGCCATCGTGGTGCCGTTGATCGCCTCCAGGATCACCAGGTGCCAGATCTCCGCCTGTCCGGTGATGATCAGCGCCGCTGCGGCCGCCTGTGTCGCGGCCGAGGCGACGTTGCTCAGCTGCAGCACCAGCCGCCGCGGGAACCGGTCGGCGATCACGCCTCCGACCAGCAGGAAGATCACCATCGGGATGGTGTGCGCGGCGACCACGTAGCCCAGCGCCGAGGCCGAGTCGGTCACCTCCAGCACCGCGAACGCGAGCGCCACGTGCGACATCGACGACCCGGCGAGGTTCACGAACCGTGAGGCGAAGAACCACCCGAAGTCGCGCTCCTTGAGGACGAAGAGGCTCTCCCGGATGCTCACGGCGGGAACTCTTCCGCACATCTGTGGTTCCTGGTAATCGTTTTTCGTGCGACTAAACCGTTCACCCGTCCAGGGCGTCGAGATGGCGTGACCAGAGACGAGTTCACCGAGTTCTACGCCGGCAGCAAGGATCGCTGCCTGCGCGCCGCGATCGCCTACGGCATGGCTCCCGACCGCGCCGAGGAGGCCGTCGCCGAGGCGTTCGCCCGGGCGTGGTCGAGGTGGCCGAGCGTACGCAGCGTTGATTCGCCCCGCGCATGGATCGTCCGGACGGCGATCAACGCCGACATCTCCTGGTGGCGCAAGCGCCGCCGCGAGACGGCCGTCCCCGAGACCCCCGAACAGCTCCCCAGCGACGACTCGAGCTTCGACGACCTGCTGGAGGCCGTACGCCGGTTGCCCCCGCGTCAACGACAGGTCGTCGCGCTGCGCTACTTCCTCGACCTCGACGCCGAGACGACCGGCCACGAGCTCGGCATCGCTCGCGGCACCGTCTCGGCCACGCTCCACCAGGCGCTCAAGACTCTGCGGCAGCGGCTGACCGACTCCGAAGGGATGCTGTCATGAACGACATCGAGACCCTGCTGCGCACCAGCAGCCACCACACCTTGGACCTCCCCGCCGCCGAGATCCTGCGCCGGGGCGACCGGATGCGCCGCCGCCGTCGCACGGCGAAGGTCCTCGCCACCGTCGCCGCCTGCTCGATCGCCGGCGTCATGGCGTACGTCGTGGTCCCCGACCGGCTGATCGACTCGGACGTCGCCACCCCGGCACCGCCCGAGAGAAACCCGGTCGACTGGTCGGGCAATCCGACCAATCTCACTCCCGAGGAGCTCGACCAGCTGAGCGCGCGGTGTCTGCCGTCGGCCTGGGCCGACAAGGAGCTGCTGTACAACCTGGCACCCGGAGAAAGCGTCCCCGACGACGTCTACCAGGAGATCCCCGCAGGCACCTGGCCGTTCCTGGCCGAGAAGCGCGGATCGACGGTCAGGGCGATCTTCGACGGCCGCGACTACGAAGTGACCTGCTCGGCACCCAGCCGTGGGGACGGCAGCGAGCCCGACATCGCACAGGCGATCGGCACGCCGGAGGTCTGGGGCCGATTCGCATCGATGGGACCGTGGGAGGACTTCTCCCGCAGCAGCTCCGACGGCGACACGCGCTTCATGCTTCCGCTCCCGGAGGATCTGAACGTCACCGAGGTGGTCTTCACCTCGAGCGGCGAGGAGTTCCCGGCAACCATCGTCAACGGCGTGGCGGTCGCCTGGATCGACCACGAGGTCAGCGTCGACTCGGCGAGCTTCCGTGCCTACGACGCCGACGGCGATCTGGTGCATGACGTGGCGCCTGAGCCGCCGACCGTCGAGTGGACCGAGACCGCGGAAGGGATCCGGGTGACGCGGTCGCTCGGCAACGAGACGATCGAGTCCGCCTGGTTCTGGGTCGGCGAGCAGCGGTTCGACGCGACCATCACCGAGGCGAACGTGGCAGTCGCGCTCATCCCGACCGGGAAGCTCACGACGGACCAGCTGAACAAGCTGGAGATCCAGGGCCGCTCCCACGACGGTCTCTACATGATGGGGTGCGACGGAGGGCCGTGCGGTCCCTAGAGCGGCTCGGCCGCGACGTACCTCTCGGCCGCGGCACGCGGCTTGTCCCCGAGCCCCTCGATGCCGATCAGTGACGGCAGCAGGGACCGGTCGGTGGTGAGCGCCTCGAAGAGGGTCGAGACGGTGATGTCGTGGTCGGGGCGGTGGACGACGACGATCTCGTCGCCGGCCTGCAGCTGCCCCTCCTCGAGGACACGCAGGTAGGGCCCCGGCCGAGCCTCCTGGGTGAACCTCTTGACCCACCGGGCGTTGTCGTAGCCCGAGACGCCCATCCAGTTCTTGAAGTCGTTGCAGGGCGTACGCACGCTGCAGATCTGCAGCAGGACCGTCCCGATCCGCCACTGCTCTCCCACGAGGGCCGCGTTGACGTCGATCCCCTCGGTGGTGAGGTTCTCGGCGAACTGGCCGTCGCGAAGCGGCGCACCCAGCCGCGAGCCCCACAGGTCGAGGTCCTCGCGGGCGAAGGCGTAGACCGCCTGCTCCGCGCCGCCGTGGTGACGGCGGTCGGTCTGGGTGTCGGTGACGATGCCCTCCGGGCCGACCGTCACAGGTCCGGGCGTCGCGAGCTTCTCGATCGAAGTGGCGCCCACCTCCGCCCACTCCGCCGGCTTGGACTGACCGATGTTGACGCTTCGCACGATGGGCACGGCGCCGATTCTCTCGTCCGGCGTCCATCGGGTCGAACGAGTTTCGGCGAGAATCCTCACGAGCGACTAAAGGGATCCGGGTGCTGATGCGTCAACAGGGTGTGAGTTTCGAGGAGTTCGGCGCCTTCTATGTCGCCCACAAGGACCGCTGCCTGCGTGCCGCCGTCGCGAGCGGGGTCGCCCCGGAGCACGCCGAGGATGCCGTCGCCGAGGCGTTCGCACGTGCCTGGGCGCGGTGGCGTACGGTCCGCAACGCCCGCTCACCTGCGGCCTGGGTCGTGCGCACCGCGGTCAACGCCGACATCTCCTGGTGGCGCAAGCGTCGCCGCGAGGTCGGTCCGCCCGATGACGTACGTGGTGATCATCTCGATCTCGACGGCCGCCGTGACCTCGTCGCCGCCGTGCGCCGCCTGCCGAAGCGGCAGCGCGAGGTGGTCGCGCTGCGCTACATCCTCGACCTGGACACGGCGACCACGTCGGCCGTCCTCGACATCTCGCAAGGCACCGTCTCGGCCCATCTGCACCAGGCGCTCGCCACGCTGCGAGCCGACCTCACCATTGAAGGAGCTCGCTCATGAGCCTCGATCTCGAAGACGCACTGCGCTCCGGCGGCGACCTCACCCTCGACCGCCCGCTCGCCGAGATCCGGACCCGCGGCGACCGGCTCCGCCGGCGACGTACGTCGCTGCTCGCCGCTGCCACCGCCGGTATGTGTCTCGTGGTGACCGGGGTCGTCCTCGCCGGTCTAGGGCACGGACCGGTCGCGATCGATCTCGCACCTGCGGACCAGAGCACGTCGCCATCCCGTCCTGCGCAGGTGCTGACCTGGAGCGGTGAGCCCACGAACGTCTCCGACACGGAGCTGGCGACACTCAGACGCACCTGCCTTCGCGCCGCCAACCAGGACGCCTACGACGCGGCCAACGCGTGGCGTTCGGCCCCGGGTGGCGCGCCCGAGAACCCGCCGCTGGCGGAGACGATCGATCCCGGGCTGTACCCGATCTTCGCCGAGCGACGCACCGATGTCGGGCCCGAGCACCACAACATCCTGCGCGCGATGTTCCTGACCGACGACTATCTGGTGCGCTGCGGGACCCACACGACCGACTCCAGCCAGCCGAGGGCCGAGGACGCCGCAGGCTCAGCTGACCGCGTCAGACCCTTCCCCGAGATGGGCCAGTGGGAACACTTCAGCTGGGGCTGGGACACCAACACGATCAACTTCATGCTGCCCGTGCCGGCCGAGGTCACGTCGGTGAAGTTCTTCATCGGTGGCGGACACGTCGACGGCACCGTCAACGGCGGGATCGCCGTCGCCTCGCTCAGTACGGAAGGCGTCCCGAAGCAGGACGACACCACCGGCTTCGCGGCCTACGACGCCGACGGGAAGCGGGTCGGCGGCAGCAAGCCGGTGCCGCCGAAGACATGGCCGGTCGACTGACGGTCCTCAGTCCTGGACCGCCTTCGCGACCGAGATCATCGCGGTGATCCAGTCCTTGTCGGGCGCCGGGTTGTCCTCGACCTCGTCCTTGATGTTGACCATCAGTCGCAGCACCACCCACGCGCGAGCCCGGTCCTCGTCGAGCTCGGCGGCGTCGACCAACGCGAAGAAGCGGTCGCGTACGCCGTCGCGGATCCGCCCCGCGTACTCGTCGGAGCGGTTCCACAGCATCGGCGCGAGCTCGTAGTGCGGGTCGCCGGAGAGCGGCTTCGGGTCGATCACGAGCCATTCCTCACGATCACCCCGGAGGACGTTCTCGTAGTGCAGGTCGGTGTGGATCAGCCGCCCGTCGGTCTCCTCGTCGCGGGCGAAGTCGCGGGCGATCGCCCGGGCCTGCTCGACCATCCGCGGTGGCACCGGGAGCCGCCGGCTCTTCTCCCCGAGCTCGTCGGCCCAGCGCGCGGCCTGCTGCGACAACGTACGCAGCTGCGGCGGAGCCGCGACGTGCAGCCGTCGGTAGAACCCGCCCACGATCTCGCACGCCTGCACGTCCCAGAGCTCCGAGAGATCCTCCTCGGGATGCAGCCGTTCGAGCAGCAGCGCGAACCGCTTCGGGTCGGCCCGGAGCAGGCGTACGGCACCCCGACCGCCCCACACCTGCAGCGCCAGCGCCTCGTGCTCGGCCTCCCAGTGGGGCCAGCCGACCTTCAGCACCGCGGGCTCACCCTCGGCGGTGCGGACCGGGAGCACGACGGCACAGTTGCCATGGGTGGAGGGACCGTCGAGGGTCAGCGACCACTCCTCGACCAGCTCGCGCAACAGGCCCGGGAGGTCGTCGAGCCACGCCGCCCACGAGGGCCCGTTGGCCGCGAGAGCTCGGAAGGAGTCCGGGACGAGCGTCACGGCGGCAACCCTACTGAGACATTTCCAATTGGCTTCCCAACCCTCGACGGATCGGGCAGGTTGGGCCCATGTCACTTCCTGAGTCGATGGGGACCAAGGGCGTTCCCTACCCGCCCGAGCGCTACGACGGCGAGGCCGGTGAGGTCTCGGCGTTCTACCGTCCCGACAAGACCGCGCCCGACCTCGAATATCCCAACGGTGTGAAGGTCGACTATCTGGCCACCGGGGCGACCACCGCGGGCGACTACGGGCTCTACCGCTGGCACTTCGGTCCGGGCGAGACCGGTCCCGGGCCGCACTTCCACCGCGCGGTGGCCGAGTCGTTCTACGTGCTGACCGGGACGGTGCGGATCTACAACGGCGAGGAGTGGATCCCGGCCGGCGCCGGCGACTTCGTACACGTGCCGGTCGGCGGCCTGCACGGCTTCCGCAACACGACCGACGAGCCCGCCTCGATGCTGCTGCACTTCACGCCCGGTGCGCCGCGGGAGGGCTACTTCGAGGGGCTGCGCGAGCTCGCCGAGGGCACCGAGCTCGGTCCTGACGACCTGGCCGAGTTCTACAAGCTCCACGACAACTACTGGGTGGACTGAGCCCTCCAGGCCTCGATCCCGAGGCGAACGATGTCGGCGGCCGACTCGGGCACCTGGGCCGCCTTCTCGAGCGGGACCCACTCGGCGAAGTCGGTGGTTCCGTCGACCTCCAGCGTGCCCAGCTCACCCCCGACGATCCGCGCCTCGAAGATCACCCGGGTGGACTGGTAGGGCCGGCGCCCCGGCTCGAACGGCACGGCGTACACGTTGGTCGTCAGCGGAGCCCCGACCTCGACGTCGTAGCCGGTCTCCTCCTTCACCTCGCGTCTGACCGCGGCGGGCATCTGCTCGCCGTAGTCGACACCACCGCCCGGAAGCGTCCAGCCGGGCTCGGTGCGGTGGTTGCCGTTGAACCAGCTCAGCAGGATCCGCCCTGCGTCGATGATGACGGCGTACGCGGCCACCCGGGTGTCGTACTCGGTGAAATGCATCCCCGGGAGACTACAACGGCCGACCCCCGGTTCAGTCGAAGACGAACGCCGTCGCGTCCGTGGGGAACGAGGTCCACGCCCGGATCCGGCGGGGATGCACGACCGGAGCCCCCTCGGTGTAGTGCTTCGGGTCGAAGACGTTCTCGCCGTACTCGGGATACTTCGCGTTCAGCAGCCCCGCGATCTCCTCGGCGATCTCCGGTGCGAAGCCCGTCTCCCGCACCTCGCCCTCGATGACGACCAGCTTCCACGGGTCGGGCAGGTTCACCGTCACCTTCGGGTGCGCGGCCGCCAGCCGCCGGTGCAGCGTCTCCGGGCTCCCGCCGTAGACCAGCTTCTCCTCGAACCAGATCCCGTCCAGCGGCGTCACGTGCGGACTCCGCCCCGGCCTCTCGAACGCGAACCAGAACTGCTTCGCCTCGACCAGCCGCTGACGTACGTCCTCCCACGCCAGCAGCTCGCTCGGCGTGCCATAGCCCTTCGGGAACCGAACCTGTTCTGTACGCATGCGGCTCACTCAACCACCGGCGATCCCCTGCGGACCCGACCGTTCTTGCGCACTGCGACCTGGAGGGCGAGCGGCTCGTCTGCCGCTCGCGACGACCAGCACCACGAGCATCACGGGCACGACCACCGTCCACGAGGTCGGCAGCAGAGCTGCGGCACAGCCGAGCGTCGTGAGCACGAAGCCCGGCCTCGGACACGACGGCAGCAGCAGCGTGCCGGCCAGGACCAACACTCCGCCGCCGACGAGCGTGCCGAACCAGAACAGCAGGCCGCCGTCGCCGCTGCGTACGACCCGAACGGTCTCCGCCGCGCCCGCCGCGAGCAGCAGGCAGCCGAGGAACAGGCCGTACCACCACACCCAACCACGCCGCCTCATCATCGGACCTCTTCGCGCCAGACGAGCCCGAGGAGAGCGTCCGGCGGCACGTCCCCCACGATCCGCAGGCTCACGGTGTGCGCCTCACCGGGCGTCAGGACAAGCCCCGGCCCGCCGTTGCCGAGGGTCAGCCCGGTCTCGGGCCGGCCGTCGACGTAGACCTGCACCTCCTGGGTGCCCGATCCCGAGGTGTACCAGCCCACCTCGACAGGGCGGGTCCGGGAGGAGTACGTCGAGGAGAGGACTCGAGCGCCCGGCATGGACTCCTCACGCCTGACCAGGCGGAACTCGCTTCCGCCGTCCATCTCGAGAGCCTGGACCTGGTGGCCGGCGACCGTGGCGGCGGGTGCGGGCAGCCGGTAGACCGCGGCTCCGATCTGCCCGTCCACGGGTGGTGCCTTCTCGCGTCCGGACGTGCTGGTCAACCAGAGTCGGAGGGTGTGCTCGCCCTTGACCGGGTGTTCCGGTCCGAACTGGTAGGCGATCCAGCGACCCGAGAGGAGTGGCACGTCGCACGGCAGCTCTCCCGGCTCTCCGTCGTCCATCGCGACGCGCAGGGTGTATCTGCTGCCCACGCCCTCACAGACGGCCCGCCACTCGGTGTTGCGGGAGGCCTCGGCGGTGAACACCATCTCGCTTCGTCCGGTGGCGACCTCGGCGTCGATCAGGGTCCGGCCGGCGAACGACTCGACGAACAGGTCGCTCGTCGGGCCGGGCGGAGTCACGACCGGTGCGGTGCGGTCGAACGGGTTCACTCCCAGAGCGGCCAACCCGGCTGCGGGCAGGACGATCGCCACCACCGCCGCCACGACCAGTGCACGACGAACCCGGATCCTGGCCGCCCGTCGCCGGACCGCCGCACCCCGGCCGACGACCCCGGTGTCCTCGATGGCGTCGGCGTGCGCGCGCAACGTGTCCTGAAGCTGCTGGATGCTCATCGCGCCGCCTCCCCGTGCGTCTCCTGGACCAGTGCGTCGTCGAGGCGCAGCTTGGCCAGTGCCTTCACCCGCTGGCTCTTCACGGTGCCGATCGAGCAGCCGAGCAACCGAGCCGTCTCCGCTTCGCTGAGGTCCTCGACGTACCGCAGCACGATCACCGCCCGCTGTCTTCTCGGCAACCTGCCCAACGCCGCCCACAGGTCGTGAGTCGCCGCGCGGTCCTCGTCGTACTCGGCCTCCGGCAGCTCAGAGGTCGGCCGCTCATCGTTCCACCTGCGGCGCCACCAGGTGGCGTAGGTGTTGACGAGGATCTTGCTCACGTACGCCGCCGGATCGCCGTCGATCCGCGACCAGGACAGCCACGCCTTCACCAGCGCCGTCTGCAGAAGGTCCTCCGCGCGCCCCCGGTCGTGAGTCAGCAAGTAGGCGGTCCGCAGCAGCCGCGTGGAGCAGGCCTCGACGAAGTCGTCGAACTCCCGCGCAGCTCCCGCTCCGCTCCACTTCCCCGAGACCTGGGTCGCATCCACGTCCCCTCCCCGCTCGTCGCCCCCGACGAGGCGCCCCTATCAAGGACGACCACCTCGACCCCGGGAAAGGTTGTCCTCCATCGAGGGTAGGACGTCGCGGGCCCGGCGGCTCGACCGGCGGGGCAGCTACTTCTTGTCGGTCGAGGCCTGAGTGGTGGAGAGCGCAGCGACGAAGGCTTCCTGAGGGACCTCGACGCGGCCGACCATCTTCATCCGCTTCTTGCCCTCCTTCTGCTTCTCGAGCAGCTTGCGCTTGCGCGAGATGTCGCCGCCGTAGCACTTGGCGAGGACGTCCTTGCGGATGGCGCGGATGTTCTCACGGGCGATGACGCGGGCGCCGATGGCGGCCTGGATGGGCACCTCGAACTGCTGCCGAGGGATGAGCTCCTTGAGCTTGCCGGCCATCATGACGCCGTAGTTGTAGGCGGCGTCGCGGTGGACGATGGCGGAGAAGGCATCGACGGGCTCGCCCTGGAGCAGGATGTCGACCTTGACCAGATCGGCGGCCTGGTCGCCGGAGAACTCGTAGTTGAGCGAGGCGTACCCCTTGGTCTTCGACTTGAGCTGGTCGAAGAAGTCGAAGGCGATCTCGCCCATCGGCAGGACGTAGCGCATCTCGACGCGGTCCTCGGAGAGGTAGTCCATCCCCTGCAGGGTGCCGCGCTTGTTCTGGCACAGCTCCATGATCGTGCCGATGTAGTCGGACGGCGCCAGGATGGTGGCGTTGACGACCGGCTCGCGGACCTCGTTGATCTTGCCCTCGGGGAACTCCGAGGGGTTGGTCACGATGTGCTCGGTGCCGTCCTCCATGACCACGTCGTAGACCACGTTGGGCGCGGTGGAGATCAGGTCGAGGTTGAACTCGCGCTCGAGCCGGTCGCGGGTGATCTCCATGTGGAGCAGGCCGAGGAAGCCGCAGCGGAAGCCGAAGCCGAGGGCGCCGGAGGTCTCCGGCTCGTACGTCAGCGCAGCATCGTTGAGCTGCAGCTTGTCGAGCGCCTCGCGCAGGTCGGGGTACTGGTCGCCGTCGATCGGGTAGAGCCCGGCGAAGACCATCGGGTTGGGGTGGGAGTAGCCACCGAGCATCTCCTCGGCGGGCTTCCCGTTGTTGGTGACGGTGTCACCGACCCGCGACTGGCGTACGTCCTTCACGCCGGTGATCAGGTAGCCCGTCTCGCCCACGCCGATGTGGTCGGCCTTGACCGGCTCCGGGGAGATGACCCCGAGCTCGAGCATCTCGTGGACGGCACCGGTCGACATCATCTTGATCTTGTCGCGGTGCTTCAGCGAGCCGTCGAAGACCCGGACGTACGTCACGACGCCGCGGTAGGTGTCGTAGACCGAGTCGAAGATCAGTGCCCGCGCGGGCGCGTCCGGGTCGCCCACCGGCGGCGGGGTCTCGGAGACGATGTGGTTGAGGAGGTCCTCGACACCGACCCCGGTCTTGGCCGAGACCTGGAGCACGTCCTCGGGCTCGCAACCGACCAGGTTGGCCAGCTCCAACGCGTACTTCTCGACATTCGCCGAGGGCAGGTCGATCTTGTTGAGCACCGGGATGATGTGCAGGTCTGCACCCATCGCCAGGTAGAGGTTGGCCAGGGTCTGCGCCTCGATGCCCTGGGCCGCGTCGACGAGCAGGATCGCCGCCTCGCAGGCCTGCAGGGACCGGGAGACCTCGTAGGTGAAGTCGACGTGGCCGGGGGTGTCGATCATGTTGAGGACGAACGTCTCGCCCTCGTTCTCACCCTCGGTGACCGTCCACGGCATCCGCACGGCCTGGGACTTGATCGTGATCCCGCGCTCGCGCTCGATGTCCATGCGGTCGAGATACTGCGCCCGCGCGGCGCGCTCGTCGACCACACCGGTCAGCTGCAGCATCCGGTCGGCCAACGTCGACTTGCCGTGGTCGATGTGGGCGATGATGCAGAAGTTGCGGATGATCGCCGGGGGCGTGGAGCCGGGCTTCGGGGCAGCACTCATGATGGGGGCCATCCTCCCACGCTCAGTACTGATGGAACCAAAGCGGCAGCTGCACCGACTCGCCCGGGCAGGTCACGTTGCGGTCGCGGCCGGCCTCGAGCCACTGCACGATCACCGCGGCACCGCCCTGGAACATCCAGTCGCCGTCGCAGCGCTCCAGCGCCGCGGCCCGCGACGTCTCGCCCGCCGGGCGCCACTCGGGCAGCTGCAGCTGCAGGTCGCCGACGATCGGTGTCCACAGCCCCTCGATCGAGTAGACCCCGACCCGTATCCCGGCGTCCTGGTAGCCGGCCACGGCGCCCTGGACCACCGCCTGGTTGGCCGCGACGTCGTCGGACCACTCCCAGTCGGGGACCGGCTCGACGTCGAGCCACACCGAGGGTGACTCCAGCCCGGCGCGCTCCATCTGCTCGAGGTTCCACCGAGCCTGCTGATAGCCGACGTTGGTCAGCCGGCCGATCTTCGTCTCCGGGTCGCCGGGGCCGTCCTCGCCGTACTCGCGGAGCGTGGCGGCCTCGGGATAGGAGACGACCGCGTACGCGGAGGTCATCACCTTGTTCGTCCTGGCCCACTCGACCTGCGAGGCCAGGCACGGGTTGGGGGTGAACGCCGGGCCGTTGGTGAGCCCGATGATCACGTACTCCGCCGAGTCGAGCGGCATCGGCAGCCCCAGCGTACGGCGCTCCTTGATGCCCATCCCTTCGGGACACTGCGGCCAGCTCAGGTCACCGCCCTCGACGATCCCGCGGTCCTGAGCGGGTGCGACGGACGGGATGTCGAGGGACTCCAGCGCACGCGGCGCCGGGCTGGACCGCGTCTCCGACTCGGGCGCCGCGGGGACCGACGGCGAAGCCGACTCGGCCTCGGCAGGCGGCTCGGCGGCGCAGCCGAACAACGCCGGCGCCACCAGGAGCAGCAGCGCAGCGGCGTACGTCTTCTTTCTTGCCCACATCACCGCAGATACTGCCAGCCGGATCCCAGCGGGTCACGTCGCTCACGTGTTCACCGGCACGACCCGCGGAACTCACCGGTAGTTCTGCCGGAATCGGCAGGTTTGGCTCATGACCCCACTCAACCGCCGCTCCGTCCTCGGCTTCGGTGCCGCCGCCGGTGCCGGACTCGTCATCCCCACGACCGCTGCAACCGCTCACGCCGCCCGCGCGGTCCCCACCTCTGCTCCCGCCTTCATCCGCGGCAACCGCCCGACCCTCACCCACGGCGTCCAGTCGGGCGACGTCGGCGCCCGGGGCGGGGTGCTGTGGAGCCGCGCGGACACGACCTCGCGTCTGGTCGCGGAGATCTCGACGGACGAGTCGTTCCGCCGGGCGCGCCCGGTCGGCGGCCCCGTGGTGACGGGACGCAGCGACTTCACCGGCGAGCTGAAGGTCGACGGCCTCGAGGCGGGGCGGGACTACTTCTACCGGGTCCGTGCCGTCGACCCCGACGACCCGCGCCGTGGCAGCGCCTGGGAGATCGGCCGGCTGCGTACGGCACCGAGCAGGCGCCAGGACATCCGGTTCCTGTGGTCCGGCGACATCGCCGGCCAGGGCTGGGGTGCCAACCCCGACTTCGGCGGCTTCCGGATCGCGCCCGCGATGGCGGCGCGCGAGGCCGACTTCTTCCTGAGCTCGGGTGACAACGTCTACGCCGACGGCCCGGTCACCGCGACCGTGACCCTCCCCGACGGGCGGGTCTGGAACAACATCGTCACCGAGGAGAAGCACAAGGTCGCCGAGACGCTGACCGAGTTCCGCGGTCAGTACGCCTACAACCTGCTCGCCGACAACTGGCGTGCCTTCCTCGCCCAGACGCCGATCGTGGCGCAGTGGGACGACCACGAGGTCACCAACAACTGGTACCCGGGCGAGATCCTGCCCGACGACGGTCGCTACACCGAGCGCCGCGTGGACGTCCTGGCCGCCCGCGCGAAGCAGGCCTTCCACGAGTACATCCCGGTCGGCACCGCCTCCCCCGACCCGGACGGCCGGATCTACCGCAAGCTCTCCTACGGCCCGCTGATGGACCTCTTCGTCCTCGACATGCGCACCCACAAGGACGCCAACACGACCAACGCGGAGCCGACCGCCGACGGTGGCGTTCTCGGCGAGCGCCAGACCGCGTGGCTGCTGCGCGAACTGGCCGCCTCCCGCGCCACCTGGAAGGTCATCGCCGCCGACCTGCCGATCGGGCTGGTCGTCCCCGACGGCCCGCTGCAGGAGGGCATCTCCCAGGGCGACGGCGGCGCCCCGCTGGGCCGCGAGCTCGACATCGCCAAGGTGCTCACCGGGCTCAAGCGCCTCGGCATCCGCAACCACGTCTGGCTGACCGCCGACGTCCACTACACGGCCGCGCACTCCTACCACCCCGACCGCGCGGCCTACCAGGACTTCGACCCGTTCTGGGAGTTCGTCTCCGGTCCGCTCAACGCCGGCGCCTTCGGCCCGAACAAGCTCGACGCCACCTTCGGCCCGACCGCCGAGTTCGTGGCCGCTCCCCCGGCCGCGAACACCTCACCCGCCGACGGCTTCCAGTTCTTCGGTGAGGTCGAGATCGACGGACGTACGCAGCAGCTCACCGTCACCCTCCGCGACATCGACGGCGGGGCTCTTTTTACGAAGACGCTGGACCCGAGTTTCCGTTAGGGTCTCCGGGCTAGGGCGTGTCTGTTGTGAAGACACGCCCTAGTCGTCTCCCGTTCGGGCCCAGGAGGACCAGCAGACCCATGACCGAAATTCATGTCGTCCCCAAGGACATGAAGGCATCCATCACGGTCGCCACAGATGCCGAGAGCAACGTACGCAAAGCCGATTCCGCCGGCTATCTGAGCAAGGCGGGCGCGGCGGTCCCGGGGGCGGAGTCGGTCGGCTACATGTCCGAGCTCGGCACCCGCTGGACCGACGAGACCAAGGCTGCGGCCGACAGCTCCCAGAAGCTCGCCGCGGAGACCCAGAAGGCGCTCGACGAGTTCGAGGCAGCCGACAAGGCCGCCCGCGAGAAGGGCGGAAAGGTCATGGGCCCCAACTGATGGCGATCACCTTCGGCCAGGTCAAGACCTGGAAGGCGGCGCCCCTGGGCGATGCCGGTGACGGGCTCAAGGTCGACCTCCGCAAGCTGGAGACCAGCCGCGACGAGCTCGAGGCCAACGGCGTGGCCAAGTCCTGGACCGGCGCCGCCGCCGACGCGGCCCGTGGCCACCGCGACGCCCTGGTGGCCCAGCTGAGCAGCCACATCACCGGCAAGCAGCAGATGCAGAAGGCGCTCTACGCCGCCGAGCCCGAGGTCGAGGCCATCGAGCGTCTGGTGCAGGGGATCCTGGACCGGGCCAAGACCAACGAGTTCACCGTCGGCGACGACGGCTCGGTGACCAGCACCGCCACCCCGCCGCAGTTCAAGAGCCGTTTCGAGGCCGAGGAATGGGGCAACAGCCGCCAGAACATCGCCCAGGAGCTCGCCGACGACATCACCGACGCCCTCGCCAAGGCGGCCGGCGTGGACCAGCTCCTCACCGACGGCATCCCGACCGGCACCGACCAGGGTCTCGACCAGACCCGCGACCAGCGCGGGATGGCTTCCCCCGCGACCGCCGAGCGGTGGGCCCAGCTCACCGATGACGAGAAGCGGGCGATCATCGACCAGAAGATCAAGGAGCTGGCCGATGAGTACGGCCTCGAGGTCGACGACATCATCTGGGACGGCTCGCTCGGCAGCACCAACGGCTCTTGGAGCGAGGGCGAGCGCACCGTACGGCTCAACCCGAACAACCTCGACAACCCCGACATCCTGCACACCGTGGCTCACGAGCTGCGCCACGCGCGCCAGCACGAGGCGATCAGGGACAACAACGACTTCCAGTTCTGGTGGGAGGACGACCCCTTCGACATGCATGAAGAGGACGGCATCACCGAGGAGCAAGCCGAGGAGTGGGAGGACAACTTCGACGACTACAAGCCCTCCGACCAGGACTTCGACGCCTACTACAACCAGCCCGTCGAGGCCGATGCGCGCAAGTCCGGCCGCGAATATCTCGACAACCTGACGCCCGCTGAGCTCGACCGTCTCCTGAAGGAGTCGAAATGACGACGTACGCCGACCTGGTCACCGCCTACCTCGACGCCCCCGGCCCCGAGACGCTGGCGCCGCTGCGCCGTGCGGTGCGCAACTCCGCCAACTTCACCGTCGATCTCGACCTGGCCCCGATCGACAAGCTGCTCGCCGACGGCGCCTACGCCGAGGCCGCGACCGCGCTGCGGGCGCTCATGCCCGGTGCGATCTTCAGCCCGTCGGCCCACCTGCGCCTGGCGACGGCGCTGGAGCGCTCCGGTGAGGGGCGCTCGGCCGCCCGCGAGCGCCAGGTGGCCAGCGCCGCCCTGCGGAGCATCCGGGCGACCGGCGACGGCAGCGCGGAGCACCCCTGGACGGTGCTCCGGATCAACGACGAGTACGACCTGCTCCGCGCCCTCGACAAGGTGCCCGGCCGACAGGATCTCCTCGAGGCCGGCGGGCGCCGGATCGACCGCCACACCTGCACCGACGGCACCGTCGCCCACTTCGACGCGACCGCGCTCGTCTGATGGCGATCACGTTCGGCCAGCTCAAGACCTGGAAGGCGGCGCCGCTCGGCGACGCGGGCGACGGGCTCAAGGCCGACCTCCGCCTGCTGGAGAGCAGCCGCGACGAGCTCGAAGCCAACGGCGTGGCCAAGTCCTGGACCGGCGCCGCCGCCGACGCGGCCCGTGGCCACCGCGACAGCCTCGTCAAGGATCTCAGCAGCCACATCACCGGCAAGCAGCAGATGCAGAAGGCCCTCTACACCGCCGAGGCCGAGGTCGAGGTGATCGAACGTCTGGTCCAGGGCATCCTCGACCGGGCCAAGACGAACGAGTTCACGGTCGGCGACGACGGTTCGGTGACCAGCACCGCCACCCCGCCGCAGTTCAAGAGCCGTTTCGAGGCCGAGGAGTGGGGCAACAGCCGCCAGAACATCGCCGAGGAGCTCGCCGACGAGATCGAGAAGGCGCTGGCCAAGGCCGTCGGCGTCGACGCGATCCTCGCCCGCGGCCTGCCGACCGGCATCGACGAGCAGGGCGACGAGTACGGCAACATCGACCCGGCCATCGCGGAGAAGTGGGAGACGCTCACCGTCGAGGAGCGCAAGGCCGTGCTCGAGGAGATGGTCAAGAAGATCGCCGCGGAGAGCGGCGTCGACATGCCCACCATCGACTGGGACGACCTGGGCAACGACACCTGGGACGACGGCAGCATCACCTACGGCTACTGGAACGACGAAGAGCCCACGATGGCGCTCAATCCCAACGTGCTCGACGACCCCGGCCAGCTGATCAACACCGTGGCCCACGAGGTCCGTCACGGCCGGCAGCACGAGGCCATCGACGACATGAACGACTGGCAGTTCTGGTGGGAGGACGACCCCTTCGACGAGCACAAGGCCGACGGCATCACCGAGCAGCAGGCCGAGGAGTGGGAGGACAACTTCGACGACTACAAGAGCACCGACAACGGTGCCACCTTCGACGAGTACTACAACCAGCCGGTCGAGGTCGACGCCCGCAACTCCGGCCGCGACTACCTGAACAACCTCACCGAGGAGGAGTTCAACCGGATCCTGGAGGAGTCGCGATGACGACGTACGCCGACCTGGTCACCGCCTACCTCGACGACCCCGGCCCCGAGACCCTGGGGCCGCTTCGGCGCGCGGTCCGTGGCTCCGCGAGCTTCACCGCCGACCTCGACCTCGGCGAGGTCGACCGGCTGCTCGCCGACCGTGCCTACGCCGAGGCCGTGACCGCGCTGCAGCGGGTCATGCCGGGGGCGATCTTCAGCCCCTCGGCCCATCTGCGGATGGCGACCGCGCTGGCGGGATCCGGCGAGGAGCGGGCCGCGGCGCGGGAGCGGCAGGTCGCCCGGGCTGCGCTGCGCAGCATCCGCTCCACCGGCGACGGCAGCGAGCAACATCCCTGGTCGGTGCTGCGTATCAACGACGAGTACGACATGCTCCGAGCACTCCACAAGGTCCGGGACCGCCAGGACCTCGTCGAGACCGGCGGCCGTCGACTCGACCGCCTCACCTGCACCGACGGCACCGTCGCCCACTTCGACGTGACCTCGATCGCCTGACAGACGCTCGCCCCATATCTTCGCGAAGGACCGATGAAACCCCGAACGTACGCCCTCAGTGTCCCGCTCATCGGCGTACTCGCCGCCGCGCTCCTGGCCGGGTGCGCCGGCGACCCCGACCGGGACGGCTGCGACATCTCGGCGCTGGGGACGGCCGGCGGCTCGATCAGCCTGGCCGCCGCGGTGGCGCCCTCGCGGCTGGTCGCCGGCTCGCTGACCGCCGGTGCCGACGGGAAGTACGTCGTCGCCAGCTGCACCGACGGCACCTGTCGCTGGAACGCCGGCGGCGGTGCGTACGAGCCGATCTCCGAGACGGGCTACGGCGCCATCAGCCCGGACCTCACGCTGGTCGCGCGGAAGGTCGGCTGTTCGGACATCGCGCTGGTCGAGGTGGACAGCGACGACGAGGTCCAGCGGCTCGAGGGCCTGCCGAACCCGAAGGTCACCGATGCGAGCCCGGTCGGCGAGATCGCGTTCAGCCCCGACGGTGAGCTCGTGGCCGGTGCCGGGCTCGAGGGCGACCTGATCGTCTGGTCGGTCGAGGACGGTGACGAGGTGGCGAGCGCCGACCTCGGCAACGGCATCGGGTCGATCTCGTTCAGCCCGGACGGCACGCAGCTGGCGGTCGCGTCCGGCGACGGCGTGGCGATCCTTGAGGCCGAGTCGGGCGACGAGGTGGACACCCTCGCGGCCGCGCGCGGCGCCGATCCGGTCTGGAGTCCCGACGGCCGCTGGATCTCCGGTGTCACCTCCGAGGGGTACCCGACGGTCTGGGACGCCGAGACGTTCGAGGCCGTCGAGACGCTGCCCGGCCAGCCGGCCACGGCGGTCGCCTTCTCGCCGGACTCCCGGTCGCTGGCCGTCACCGCCGACCCCGGCAACGTCCGGCTGATGCTGTGGGCACCCGCCGCGCTGGGCGGCTCCGGCGGGTCCCGCGAGATCGCACAGGCACCGGCGATGACCTCGAAGGTGATCTTCAGCGCCGATGGCAAGACCCTCTACACCGCGTCGGCCCGCGAGGGCCTCGCCGCCTGGGACGTCGCCACCGGAAAGCCCGCGGGAACGTTCGACCAGCCGCCGATGCCCTGAAAACCGGTGGTCGAGCTCGTCGACACCTCCGCTGGCGCATCCTGGTCGGCGTACACAAGGATGTCGGGGTGAGCGCGATCCCGACGAACATCCCGCACGGACAGACCGCCCGCCGCCTGGAGTGGCCCCACCTGCCCCCGTTCCTGCGGGCCTCGATCGAGAAGCGGCTCGGCGGTGGCCCGGTGGTCTCCGCGCAGTCGCACGGAGCCGGCTTCACGCCGGGGTTCGCCTCGGTGCTGACCTGCCAGGACGGCTCCCAGCACTTCGTGAAGGCCGCCTCCGCCAAGGCGCAGCGCGACTCCGCGGCACTCCACCGTGAGGAGGCGGCGAAGCTGAAGAAGCTCGCCGGCTGGATCCCCAGCCCGAAGCTGAAGTGGTTCGACGACGGCGAGTGGGTGGTCCTGGCCTTCGAGTACGTCGAGTCGCGGCTGCCGTCGCGGCCGTGGACGTCCTCGGACCTGGAGGTCGTGTCGCGGGCGCTGGTCGAGACCGCCGCCGCACTCACCCCGGCCCCGGGCATCGGCTGGCCGACCTTCGCCGAGGAGCACGCCTCGTACCCTGCGTTGTGGGACCGGGTCGCCGACTACCCGCATGCCGACCGGGCGGCCGCGCTCGCGGGCGGCTTCGCGGAGCACACCGCCGGCGAGACGCTGGTGCACCTGGACGTACGCGACGACACCATCCTCATCCGGCCCGACGGTGGCGTGCTGCTGGTCGAGTGGACCTGGCCGGTGCTCGGCGCCGACTGGATCGACTCGCTCCTGCTGCTGATCGGTCCGCGCGGCGACGGTCTCGACGCCGAGGCGTTCCTGGCCGCGCATCCCTTGCTGTCCAAGGCAGACCCGGCGGCCATCGACTCGGTCCTCGCGCTCTTCGCCGGCTACTTCCTCGCCGCCGCCGACCAGCCCGTGAAGACGACCTCGCCCCACCTCCGCAGGATGCAGCGGTGGCAGGGCGAGGTGTGTCTGGACTGGCTGGCGGAGCGTCGGGCGTGGGATCAGGAGCCGGCGTAGAACGCGTCGATGCGCTCCTTCTCCCGCTCCTCGACGACGTTGCGCTTCACCTTGAGCGACGGGGTGAGCTCACCGCGCTCGACGGTCAGGTCGTGCTCGAGGATCTCCCACTTCTTGATGGTCTCCCAGCGGTTGAGGCTGGCATTGAGCTCGTCGACGTAGCCGCCGATCAGCTCACGAACCTGCGGCGAGGTGACGATCTCCTCGTAGGACTTCCCCTCCAGGCCGTTGGCGGCGCCCCAGGCGGTGATCGACTCGGGGTCGAGGGCGATCAGCGCGCTGACGAAGTTGCGGTTGGCACCGAAGACGAGGAACTGGCTGGTGTAGGGGCACAGCGCGGCGAACTTCGACTCGATCGCCGGCGGCGCGACGTACTTTCCGCCCGAGGTCTTGAACAGCTCCTTGATCCGGCCGGTGATGGTGATGTAGCCCTCCTCGTCGATCGAGGCCTTGTCACCGGTGTGGTACCAGCCCTCGGCGTCGAGCGCCTTGGCGGTCTCCTCGGGGAGGTTGTGGTAGCCGGGCATCACGTGCGGGCCGCGGATGAGCAGCTCGTCGTTCTCGCCGATCTTCACCTCGCTGCCCGGGAAGGCCTTGCCGACCGTGCCGAGCTTGTTCTCCTCCAGGGTGCCGACGGACGCGCCCGCGGCGTTCTCCGTCGAGCCGTAGCCCTCCATGATGAGGATCCCGGCGGCCCGGAACCACTCGGCGATGTCGCGGTTGAGCGGGGCGGAGCCGGAGATGAAGAAACGTACGCGGCCACCGAAGCGGTCACGGACCTTGCTGAGCACGAGCTTGTCGAGCACGGCGTGCTTGAGGGCCATGCCGGTCGGCACGGACTTGCCCTCGCGCAGCAGCCGGTCGCGGGCGATGCCGTTGGCGAAGGCAGCGTCGAAGAGCTTCTTCTTCACGCCACCGTCGTTCTCGACCATCATCATGATCCTGGCGTGGACCTTCTCGAAGATGCGCGGGGCGGCACCCATGAAGGTCGGCTTCACGATCGCCAGGTTGTCGACGATCTTGTCCATCCGGCCGTCGATCGCGGTCGGGAAGCCGCAGGCGATCTGGATCGAGAGCAGCACCTTGCCGAAGACGTGCGACATCGGCAGCCACAGGAACTGCAGGTCGTCGGGACCGAGGACGTCGCCCTGGACCCGGATGGCCTCGCCCTCGTAGACCCAGGCGCGGTGGAGCAGGCGCACGCCCTTCGGCCGGCCGGTGGTGCCGGAGGTGTAGACCAGGGTGGCCAGGTGGTCCGGGGTGATCTTGGCAGCGGTCTCCTCGATCAGGTCCGGGTGCTCGGCGAGGTACTTGTCGCCGATCGCCGCCAGGTCGTCCAGGCCGATGACCCGGTCGCCGTCGGTCGCGCCGTCGAAGGTGATGACCTTGACGATCTCGGGGAGGTCGGCGGCCCTCTCGGCGATCTTGGCGAGCTGGGTGTCGTCCTCGGCGAAGACGAAGCGGCACTCGGCGTCGCCGAGGATGTAGGCGGTGTCATCGACGTTGGTCGTCGGGTAGACCGTCGTGGTGGCGCCGCCGGCGAGCATCACCGCGAGGTCGGCGATGATCCACTCGTAGCGCGTGGTCGAGGCGATGCCGACCCGCTGCTCGAGCTCGAGACCGAGCGACACCAGGCCGGCGGCGAGGCGGCTGGCCTGGTCGCTGGCCTCCTTCCAGGTCAGCGACTTCCACTCTTCCCCGCCTGCCTCGGTCGTCGAGCCGACCACCGGGTAGCGGAACGCCTCCGCGTCAGGGGTCGCCTTGACACGGTTGAGGAAATGAAGGGCGAAGTTCGCCGGCATCTCGTCGAGAAATGCAAGATCGATCGCGGACTGGGTCGGCATGATTCTCCTGGCCTGCAGTATTTGCGTGGGGGTGGCAATGGGCGGTGTGCACGAGAGGCGCCGCGCGGGGGACCTTAGACGCTCGAGTCGCGTCGCAACAGGGGTCCCGCCCGGAAATCTCGTGACCGAGATCACCACATCCTACCCCCGAGTAGCTACTGAGGGTACGGCGATTTGAGGCCACACGACGCGTGTCTGTAATCTTGACCGTAAGCGTGTTCGCGTAGGCCTCTCCCCTCTCACTTTCCCCGAGGGGCCGGATTGAGAGCTCGCACCACCACACGTCGAAGCACTGGAGATCACTTACCCATGGCGAACATCAAGTCGCAGATCAAGCGCAACAAGCAGAACGAGAAGGCGCACGAGCGCAACAAGGCCGTCAAGAGCGAGCTCAAGACCGTCATCCGCAAGTTCCACGCCGCCGCCGAGGCCGGCGAGAAGGACGCTGCGGTCGAGAACGCCAAGGTTGCCACCAAGAAGCTCGACAAGGCCGTCTCCAAGGGCGTCATCCACAAGAACCAGGCCGCCAACCGCAAGTCGGCGATCGCCAAGAAGGCTGCCTCCCTCTGAGGTAAGCCGCACCGAAGCCCCCGTCCTGTGTGACGGGGGCTTTCGCATTTGCCGAGACGTCAGTTCTGTCGGCCGAATGGGCAGTCGTGGCGGCCGAGATTGCAGTTGTGGTGGCCGAAACTCGAGTTTCGGCCACCACAAGTGCGGTTTCGGCCGCCAGAACTACGGTCTCGGCGTGCTTGTGATCAGCGCTGGCGGAGGGCGGCGATGGTGAGGACGAGACGCTCGAGCGTGTACGCAGGGTCGCTGGCGGCGCCCTTGAGGTCGGCGTCGGCGCGGGCGACCGAGCGGAGGGCCTCGCCGATGGCTTCCCGCGACCAGCCACGGGCGAGAGCGGCGATGGACTTCTGCTTCCAGGGCGGGGTGCCACTGTCGCGGATGCCGGCGACGTGGTTGGCGACGGTGCGGAGCTGGCCGGCCACGGCGGAGAGGACGTAGACCGGCGAGGAACCGGTGTCGAGAGCCCAGCGGATCTCCTCGAGCGCCTTGACCCGGTCGCCGGAGATGATCGCGTCGGCGATCACATAGTTCTTCACCTCGGCCCTGCCGCCGAAGTATTGCTTCACGTGCTCCAGGCCGAGTCGCTTCGCCTCGTTGTCGCCGGCGAGCTGGCTCGCCGCGGCCGCCAGGGCACGGAGATCCTGGCCGACCGCCTGGATCAGGAAGTCGGCGCCCTCCTCGTCGAGGCTCGCTCCGTGGAGCCGCATCTCGGCCTTGACGAAGCTGCCGAACTCACGCGCCTTCAGCTCGACCGACTTGTGCTCGGTGACCTTCGGGAGCTTGCGGAGCTTCGCGAGCGTGCCGCTGCCCTTCTGTCCTCCTCCGTGGACCAGGATGAGCGCGACCTCCTCCGAGGGCATCCCGGCGTAGTCCACCAGGCCTGCCACGGACTCGTCGGGCAGGTTCTCCAGGTTGCGCACCACGACGCAGCGGATGCTCGAGAAGAGCGACGGAGCGCTCAGCTCGCCGAGCGTGGCCAGGGTCAGATCGGCGGCGGTCGCCTCGGAGATCTCCGCCTCGGCGTCATACTCCTTCACCGCGGCCTTCGCCGCCGCGACCGTGCGCTCCCCCAGGAACTCCTCCTTGCCCGTCACCAGCGTCACCCGGCCGAGGACGTCGGCGGCCGACAGGTTTCCGGTGGGGCTCGGGGCGGAGGCGGTGCGTGCCATGCTCAAACCCTCCCACACGGCACCGACACTTATCGCGTCACCACGGCGGCCTCCCCTCCCGACTCGACGACCGCGACCGAGCCGTCGCGGTCGGTGCGGTAGACCTCGGTGCCACCGTCCTCCAGCCCCTGGACCGTGGCCGTGGCGGGGTGGCCGTAGTCGTTGCCGGCACCGACCGAGGTGAGCGCCACCTGCGCGTGCAGCGTACGCAGCCAGTCGAGGTCCTGGTAGCGCGAGCCGTGGTGGGGCACCTTGAGCACGTCGATGTCGAGACCGGCGAGGTCGTCGGCGAGCTGGTCCTGTCCCTCCGGCTCGATGTCACCGGTCAGTAGCAGGCGCAGACCGTGCGACTCGACGAGGAGGACGACGCTCGCGTCGTTGGCCGTGGAGCCGTCTCCGGGTCCGCGGGTGTCGGAGCCGGCCGTCGGCCAGAGCACCTGGATCCGCACCTCACCGATGGTCACCGTGGCTCCGTAGGGAGCCGGGACCGGCACCACCCCGGCCGCGCCGGAGGTCTCGCCGAGGACCCGCACGCCCTCGGGCGGGTCCTGGAGACGCGAGGTCCACAGCTCACCCACCCGGCGTCCAGCGAAGACACCCTCGACCCCGTTGACGTGGTCGGCGTGGAAGTGGGTGATCACCGCGAGCGGGACGTCGTCGACCTCGAGCCGGTCGAGACAGTCGTCGACGAGGTCCGGGTCGGGGCCGGCGTCGATGACGACCGCACTCCCCGGCCCCGTACGCACCGCCAGCGCGTCTCCCTGCCCGACGTCGCACATCACCAGCACCCACCCTGCCGGCGGCCAGCCCGGGCTCGGCAGCCGCACCAGCGCCACGGCGAGCAGCACCAGGCATCCTGCGACGCCGGTGACCGGATGCCGAAGGACCCGTGGCGCCAGGAACGCGATCGCGGCACAGACGATGACCAGCACCACCAGGGCGAGCGGCCCGGTCGCCCAGCCGACCTCGGCGGTCGGCAGCCCGGCGCCGAAGCGGGCGACGGCGATGATCCAGGCGACGCACCAGGTCGCGAGCGTGCCCGCAACCATCCCGAGCGGATCCCACACCAGCCCGAGCAGACCTCCCAGCAGGCCAAGCACCGTCGCGGGTGCGACGGCGGGCTCGACGAGGAGGTTGGCGAGCACCGCGACGAGGCTGACCTGGCCGGAGATCGCGGCCACCACCGGCGTGCACGCCAGCTGCGCGGCGGCCGGAACCGCGATCGCCTCCGCGCACCACTGCGGCATCCACCGCCGCAGCGCATCACGCCATGGCGGTCCGAAGAGCAGGATGCCGGCGGTGGCCAGCACCGAGAGGGTGAACCCGACCGAGGTCGCCAGGCTCGGGTCGATCAGCAGGAGCCCGATCACCGCAGCGCCGAGCCCGCGCAGCGCTCGCTGGCGTCCGTTGTGCGTCATCGCCAGGAGGCCCACCGCACCCATCGCGGCGGCACGCACCACGCTCGGCTCGGTGCGCGCGAGCACGACGAACCCGAGGATGCCGAGCACCCCGACGGCGTACAGACCTCTTCCCCGCACCCCGGCCCAGCGGGCGATGATGAGCAGGAATCCCACCACGAGGGTCAGGTTGGTGCCCGAGACCGCGAGCAGGTGAGTGAGCCCGGTGGTGCGGAAGTCGTCGGCGAGGTCGTCGGAGAGCCCGGTGTCGTCACCGTCGACCAGGGCGGGAACCAGCGCGGCCTGGTCGGGTGGTCGGTGTGCCACCGCGTCCCGGATGGATGCGCGTACCTTGTCGGAGGCCCGCCACCAGATCCCCGGACCGGTGACGACCCGTGGCTCTCCCGCGATGAGCAACGCGGACTCCTCGTGCGAGTCGCTCTTCGCCAGGCGCCCGGTCGTCGCGACCGTCGCCCCCAGCGGGATGTCGGCCCACGCGTCGTCACCGAGCACCACCACCGGCGTACGCAGCCGGTAGACCACCCCGCGGCCCCTGATCTCCCGCACGCCGGCGCGCCGGAGCTGGTAGGTCGCATGCTGGCCGGTCACCTCCTTCGGGTCGGTCGTGACGGTGGCGATCACCCGCACCTGCGCCTCTCGCGCCGCCAACTGAGCGACCGGGTTGTCGCTGACCCGGGCGGCGTGCAGTCCCGAGACGATCGCCGTGCCGGTGATCATCAGCACCAAAGCCAGCACCGTCGACCGGCGCTGGCGGACCGCCCATCCGCCCCCGATGCCGAGGACGGCGGCGAGCATCGCCAGCAGGACCATGCCGGACCGTCCGCCCGCCACGACGACCGGCCCGGCCAACGCCCCCGCCCAGGCACCGGCCCCGAGAAGCGGCAGTCGCAGATCGTTCACAACGTGACCAGCGGTTCCAAGGAGTCGAAGGTCTTCGGTCCGATCCCGTCGACCTCGAGCAGCTCGTCGACCGAGGTGAACGCGCCGTTGGTGGTGCGCCAGTCGATGATCGCCTGGGCCGTCACCGGCCCGACCCCTGGCAAGGTCTCCAACTCCTCCATGGAGGCGGCGTTGAGACTCACCCCAGCCCCGGGCGGCGCCCCTGCCCCCGGACCACCGGAGCCAGGCGCAGCAACGCCCGCTCCCCCGGCCGGCACCCCGACCACGATCTGCTGCCCGTCGCTGAGCAGGGCTGCGAGGTTGAGACCGGCGAGGTGTTTGTGGGACGCCCCACCGGCTGCTTCGACGGCATCCACCACCCGCGAGCCGACCGGCAGCACGACGATGCCGGGCTTGGGCACCTTGCCCTCCACATCGACCGTCACCGTCCCGGCCGACGCCCCGTCCGACGGCACCGCGGCGACGCTCCCCGGCGCGGCCGAGCCGGTCGGCAGGGACACCAGCGGCGAGGCCGACGGCGACGCCCGGGCGGCCGGAACCACCTCGGGATCGGCCCGGATCATCCACCAGCAGGCCACCGCCAACCCCGCGACCAGCACCAGCGAGACCACCACCAGATGCCACGGACCGAGGCTCACCCGCCCACGCAGCGGCTCCGGCAGCATCGCGTCGGGTGAGATCACGACCTGCCGCCGAGACGCGTGCCGCCCCGGGACCGGCACCAGCGGATCCAGCTCCGCGGTGTCGGTCGCAGCCGGCCCGTCCCACCACGGCGGCTGCCAGTCGTCCTCACCCTCGTCCGCCTCCCCCGGCGGGTCGAGCTCGGCACGCAGCTGCTCCAGCCGCCGGGCGACGGCATCGGCATGATCGGTGGTCGGTCGGGTGCGCATGCGGCCGAAACTATGCGCCCGCGCCGACGGTTCCGAGCGCGATTTCGGCGCCTGTGGAGAACCCGATCCTGAACCATCCCTGTGGACGGCAACCGGCCCGAAATCAGGCCGAGATCAGCCCAGGATCAGAGCCTGGGCCCCACGACGACCGCGACACACCCCGGCCCCACGTGCGCACCGAGCACCGCACCCAGCTCCCCGACGCGTACGTCGCCGTCGATCTTGCCGTCGAGCTCGGCGCACAGCCCCTCGGTCATCGCCGCGGCCCGGTCCGGGCTACCCAGGTGGGCGACCACGACCTCGACGGCGTCGGCGTCCTCGGCAGCCTCGATCCCGAGCGTCTGGAGCCGGGCGATCGCCCGCTCAGCCGTACGCACCCGCTCGTGCGGCACGACGCGCCCCTCTTCGATCGTGAGCAGCGGCTTGACCGCCAGCGCCGTCCCGAGCAGCGCGGCGGCAGCGCCGATCCGCCCGCCACGGCGCAGGTACTCGAGCGTGTCGACATAGAAGTAGGAACGCGTCGCCGCGACCCGCTCCAACGCGGCCGCCTTCGCCTCGGCCGCGCTCCCACCGCGACCGGCGACAGCAGCGGCGGCCATCACCGCGAACCCGACCCCGGGGCCGACCAGCCGCGTGTCCACCGTGACCACCGGCACCGGAGCCTCGCGCGCGGCGAGCATCGAGGACTCGCACGTCGCGCTCAGCTCCGCGGACAGGTGGATGGAGACGATCTCATCGAACCCCTCGGCCGCGAGCTTCGCGTAGACCTCCCCCAGGAGTGCCGGTGAGGGTCGAGAGGTCGTCACCGTCCGGTGCGCTGCCAACGCCGTCAGCAGCGCCTGCGGCGACGTCTCCTCCACCCCGTCGTCGTACGACGTCCCATCCACGATCACCTGCAACGGCACCGATGTGATCAGCTCCGTGGCATCCCCGAGATCGGATGGAAGCATCGCGGTCGAGTCGGTCACGATCGCTACCCGGGCCATGCCCGAAGCCTACAGATCGACCCATCGCGACGGCACCACGAGCCGACCCGATGTGATCAGACGACGATGTTGACCAGCTTGGGGGCGCGGACGATGACCTTGCGTACGGTCTGGCCCTCGATCGCGGCGGCGATCGACGGGTCGGCCAGCGCGGCGGCCTCCAGGTCGGCCTCGGAGATCGAGGGCGAGACCTCCAGGCGCGCACGGACCTTGCCCTTGATCTGCACGACGGCGGTCACGGAGTCCTCCACGAGCAGGTGGGGCTCGACCGTGGGCCACGCGGCTCGCGCGACCGTCGGCTCGTGCCCCAGACGCTCCCACATCTCCTCGGCGGTGTAGGGCGCAACCAGCGAGAGCAGGATCGCGACCGTCTCCGCGGCCTCACGTACGGCAGGGTCGGCGGGGCCGACACCGGAGTCGATCGCCTTCCGGGTGGCGTTGACCAGCTCCATCACCCGGGCCACGACCACGTTGAACCGGTAGGACTCGATCAGCTGCTCGGCCTCGGCGACCGTCTTGTGGGTGACCCGGCGCAGCGCCACGTCGCCGTCGTCGAAGGACACGCCCGGCTCCGAGGTGACGTCGCCCGCCAGGCGCCAGGCCCGCTGCAGGAACTTCGCCGAGCCGCCCGGCGAGACGTCGGCCCAGTCGATGTTGTCCTCCGGCGGGGAGGCGAAGACCAGCGTCAGCCGGGTCGCGTCGACGCCGAACTCCTCCAGCACGTCCGACAGGTTCACGCCGTTGCCCAGGGACTTCGACATCTTCTTGCCGCCGTTGATGACCTTGCCCTGCGACAGGTAGGCCGAGAACGGCTCGTCCCAGTCGATCAGGCCGATGTCACGCAGCGCCTTGGTGAAGAAGCGGGCGTACAGCAGGTGCAGCACCGCGTGCTCGTCGCCACCCAGGTAGAAGTCGACCGGGCCCCACTCGCGGGCGGCCTCGGAGGAGAACGCCTGGGTCTCGTCGGTCGGCGACAGGTAGCGCAGGAAGTACCAGGACGAGTCGACGAAGGTGTCCATCGTGTCCGAGTCACGCGTGGCCGGCCCGCCACACTTCGGGCACGACACGTTGACCCACTCCGTGGCGGCCGCCAGCGGCGAGACGCCCTTCGGCTTCAGGTCGGCGCCCTTCAGCTCCGGCAGCTGCACCGGCAGCTCGGCCTCGGGCACCGGCACCTCGCCGTCGACCGGGCAGTGGATGATCGGGATCGGCGCACCCCAGTAGCGCTGCCGCGACAGCAGCCAGTCGCGCAGCCGGTAGTTGATCGTGCCCTTGCCGTGGCCCTCGGCCTCCAGCTTCTCGATGATCTTGTGGATGCCGCTCGCCTTGTCGGCGACGCCCTCCAGCTCGGGCGAGTTCACGTACGCACCGTCACCGGCGGTCGCGACGTACGTGTCCTCGGGGTTGTCCGCGCCCGGCACGTCCACGACGCGGCGCACCGGCAGGTCGAAGGCCTTGGCGAAGTCCAGGTCACGCTGGTCGTGGGCCGGGACGGCCATGACCGCGCCAGTGCCGTAGTCGGCCAGCACGTAGTCGGCGGCCCACACCGGGATCTGCTCTCCGGTGACCGGGTTGGTCGCGGTGACGCCCAGGTCGACACCGGTCTTGGGACGGTCGGTCGCCAGCCGGTCGATGTCGGAGGCCTTGCGTACGTCCTCCAGGTAGCTCTCCAGCGCAGCCGTCCGCTCGGGCGCCACGATCTCGGCGGCCAGGTCGGCATCGGCGGCGACGACCATGAAGGTCGCGCCGTACAGCGTGTCGGGACGGGTCGTGAAGACGGTGACCTTCTTGGTCTCACCCGAGGTCAGAGCGATCTCGAAGTCGACGTGCGCGCCCTCGGACCGGCCGATCCAGTTGCGCTGCATGTTGACGACCTTGCCGATCCAGGTGTCCTGCAGCGTGTCCAGGCCGTTGTACAGCTCCTCGGCGTAAGCCGTCGTGCGGAAGTACCACTGGGTCAGGTCACGCTTGGTGACCGTCGCGCCGCACCGCTCGCACTCGCCGTTGACGACCTGCTCGTTGGCCAGCACGGTCTGGTCGTTGGGGCACCAGTTGACCGGGGACTTCTTGCGGTAGGCCAGGCCGGCCTCGTACAGCTTCAGGAAGATCCACTGCGTCCACTTGTAGTACTCCGGGTCGGAGGTGTGCAGCCGGCGCGACCAGTCGAAGGAGATGCCGTAGCGCTTGAACGACTCCGCCTGGGTCTCGATGTTGGCGTAGGTCCAGCCGGCGGGGTTCTCGTTGCGCTTGATCGCGGCGTTCTCGGCGGGCAGGCCGAAGGAGTCCCAGCCGATCGGGTTCAGGACGTCGAAGCCCTTCAGCCACCAGTAGCGGGCCAGTACGTCGTGGAGCGCGGTCACCTCGGCGTGGCCCATGTGCAGGTCGCCCGAGGGGTAGGGGAACATCGTGAGCGCGTAGCGCTTCTCGGCCCCCGCACGCTGGCCCGCCTTGAACGGCTCCAACTTCTCCCAGATCGGGCGCCACTTGTCCTGCAGCTCCACGACGTCGTACGTCGCCTGCTCGGCCTGCTCCTGCGTCATTGGTCTTTCGTCCTTGTCGAGTGTCGTGCGTCGAGACTGCTTCCGGAACAAAGCTCCGTAGAACTAAAAAGGCCCCTCACATGGAGGGGTAGCCGCGTGACCGGGGTGTGTCCCTCAGGGTCAGCGCGGCTGCCTAAGAAGCAGGACAGACATCTGCATGTGTCCAGGGTAGCCGACCACCGCCGCCAGCGTCATTCGCAGGCCCGCCATACTCCCGCGCCCGCCGCCGGTGACAGGGTCGAAGGCCTCTAGAAAGGCACTTTCGATAGGTCATGAGTTCTGCCCTGCGGATCGACCGACAGAAAATATGGCCAGAGGGGCCTTCACCTATTGCGACGGCAAGTTCCAGCGTGCCAAACTGGCGACGCTCCGCTGCTCGTGATGTCGGTCGTGAATGAGGACCCCCCCATCTCATCCAAGGAACGCTCCGAGCAGCGGAGTCCAAATCTTGAGGCCGGCGACGAAGTCGCCGGCCTCACAACGATTTGGAGATCGAGCGAGCGCAGCGGCTGAGCCTGCGAAGCCGCGAAGCGGGTCGAGATCCAGTCGCGTACGTGCGGCAGCACCCCGCCTACGGCACCCGAGTGATCCATTCCCTGGTGCCGTGCTTACCAACAACCAGCGCGGCAGCCTCGTCGATCGTGGCCTGATCGAGCCCGACGTACGCAGCCCCGAAGCTCTGCTCGAACTCGGCCAACAGCGCCTCGACGACCTTCTCGCGGCTGAGCCCGGTCTGGGAACGGATCGGGTCGACGCGCTTGGCCGCGCTCCTGGTGCCCTTGTCGGACATCTTCTCCCGGCCGATCCGGAGCACCTCGAGCATCTTGTCGGCGTCGATGTCGTAGGCCATCGTGACGTGGTGCAGGACGCCGCCGGGGACCCGCTTCTGCGCGGCGCCGGCGATCTTGCCGACCGGCGAGGCGATGTCGTTCAGGCCGGCGTAGGCGGCCTCGATGCCGACGCTGCGCAGGCCGCGCAGCACCCACTCGTCGAGGAAGGCGTAGGACTCCTGGAAGGACATGCCGGCGACGAGCGTGTCGGGCACGGCCAGGCTGTAGGTGATCGTGTTGCCGGGCTCGATGAACATCGCGCCGCCACCGGAGATGCGGCGTACGACCTCGATGTCATGACGCTCGGCGGCGGCCGAGTCGACCTCGTTGGAGAGCGACTGGTAGCTGCCGATCACGACCGCGCTGCTGGCCCAGTCCCAGAACCTCAGGTTGGGGGCGCGGCGGCCCTCGGCGACCTGGCGGACGATGACCTCGTCGAGGGCCATCTGCATCGTCGGCGACAGCGGCCCCGTCTCGACGATCTCGAGGTCGAGGTCGTCCCAGGTCGTGGCTCGGCCGAGCGCGCGCAGCACCGTCAGGGCGATGTCGCGGGTGCCGAAGCCGACCAGCTCGGCGTCACGCGCGGCCGCGTCCAGAGAGGCCGTCAGCCGGTCGAGGGACGCGTCGGCCGGCTGTCCCTCCAGCGCCGCGGTCAGCCACCCCAGCGCCTCGTCGGGTTCCAGGAAGAAGTCGCCCGAGAGGACGACGTCGATGATCGTGTCAGCGGAGACCGTCGCGTCGACGACGACGAGCTTGCCGCCGCGTACCTTCCGCTCGCCATGCACTCGTTCACTCACAGTTCCTCAACACCGTGAGCGCCTGGATTCATCCCCGCGCTACACCGCCGCGCCGCACGATCCGGCGGTGTCGGCGAGGCGGGTGAGACCGACCGGTCCGACCAACGGCCGCGGGTCCTCGGCGAGCGTCCAGGCGCCGTCGACCAGGACGTAGTCGCCCCGGACGTCACCGTCGAGAAGAGCACGTACGCCGGCCACCAGCCGGTCCACGTCGCCGACCGAGGTCCCGATGCCGATGCTGGCGCGGACCGCGCCGCCGGTGAGCCCGAGGCGCTTGAGCAGCGGCTGGGCGCAGAAGCGGCCGTCGCGTACGCCCAGGCCGTGCTCGGCGGAGAGGTAGGCCGCGACCCGGCCGGGCTCGATGCCGTCGACGGTGAACGTGACCACGCCGACCGGCTCGTCGGAGTCCGGCCACAGGCGGAGGATCTCGACACCCTCCACCTCGGACAGGCCGGCCACGAGGCGCCCCCTCAGCGACGCCTCGTGGCGGTCCAGCTCGGCGGCCGAGAGGCCGCCGAGAGTCGTGCACGCCGCGGCCAGCGCCGCCGCTCCGATGACGTTGGGCGAGCCGCCCTCGTGACGTGCGGGGGCGGGCTGCCAGGTGGTCTCCCCGACCTCCACGTCGTCGACCGCCCCTCCCCCGGCGAGGTAGGGGGTGCCGACGTCGAGCCAGTCGCGGCGCCCGACGAGGGCTCCGGCGCCGTAGGGGGCGTAGAGCTTGTGGCCGGAGAAGACGACGTAGTCGGCGCCGGTCGCGGCCAGCGAGAAGTGGCGGTGGGCGAGCAGTTGGGCGCCGTCGACGAGGACCCGGGCACCGTGGACATGGGCCAGGGTGACGATCTCGCCGATCGGCAGCGCCTCGCCGGTGACGTTGGAGGCACCGGTGACGGCCACCAGGGCGTAGTTGCCGCGGGCCAGCTCGCCGGCGAGCGCGTCGATGGTGCCGGCGAGGGTGTCCCGGCCGGTGACGGCGGTGACGCCCGCCTCGACCCGGTGCCACGGGAGCAGGTTGGCGTGGTGCTCGATGTCGAGGACGAGCACCCGCCCGGGTACGCAGCCGGCCAGCAGGTTCACCGCGTCGGTGGTGTTGCGGGTGATGACGGTGACGTCGTCCTCACGGGCTCCGACGTAGGCGCCGATGGTCGCGCGCGACTCCTCGTAGAGGGCGGTCGAGACCTGGGACAGGTAGCCGGCGCCACGGTGCACCGAGGCGTACCAGGGCAGGACCTCGGCCACCCGGTCGGCCACGGCCTGCAGGGCCGGCGCCGACGCGGCGACATCGAGGTTGGCGTACGTCGCGGTCGACCCGTTAAGCAGCGGGACCTGGGTCTTCGAGCCGACGAGCGGGAGCAGGGACATGGGGGCACCCTTCGGGGGTCATGGCTCCCCCAGGGCCGCGCGAGGGCTGCCCGGGCGAAGCACGCGCTTGCCCGCGCCACCTCGGCGAGGGCCTGGTCGTCACCCGGAGCACCCCACCGCGTGGGAGGGTTGCCCGCCAGCAAGCCGGGGCTTCGCGCTGGCAGTCGTGACCTTCGGCGAAGATGCTGCCCGAGACGGGGCGCGCCCACCAACTCGTCATCTCGATACGTGGGCACGTATCTCAGATCACGGACGCCCCTCCCAGGGATTGCCGTTGCCGTTGCCATTGCCCTCACAGGCGCCGAAGAACTCCGCGATCGGGTCGCACTCCTCGCCGTCGTCCTCCTCCGGAGGTGGTGGCGGCGGCGCGATCAGCTGCTTCTCGTGGCCGGGCTCGGGGTCCTGGCCATCGACGTAGACCGGCTCAGGGAAGTTCTCGACCTCCTTGCCCTCCATGGCCTTCGCCATGATGGCGGCCCAGGTCTCGGTGGGATAGTCGGCGCCGAAGTAGGACGGCATCCAGCCACCGTCGAGCTTCCCCTCGCCGTTGCCGCGCGAGTAGCGCACGGCGGTCGCGATCTGTGGCGTGAACCCGACGAACCAGGACGAGCAGACGTACTGCTCGCTGGTGCAGGTGCCGGTGCCGGTCTTGCCGGCCACCGGACGGCCGATGCTCTGGGCCTTCTGGCCCGAGCCGCTCTGCACCACGCCCTGCATCGCGTACGTCACGTCGGCGGCGACGTCCTCGGAGATCGCGTGCCGGGCGTTCTTGCGGCCGTTCCAGCTGTAGAGGACGTTGCCGGCGCGGTCGCGGACCTTCTTCACCACGTGCACGTCGTGGCGGTAGCCGCCGTTGGCGATCGTGGCGTAGGCGTTGGCCATGTTGATCGGGCTGACGTTGGCGCCGCCCAGCGCGATCCGGTCGTCCTGGTCGGTGAGGTAGCCGGACGTGCTCGGGATGCCGGGATACCTCGGGTCGGCCTTCTCCGGCGTCAGCCCCGCGTCGAGCGCGGTCTGGTAGACGGCCTTGCGCCCCTCCTCGGCCCCACCCATCGACTCGGTCATGTCGATGTAGGCCGTGTTGACCGACTGCTCCAGCGCCTTGAGCATGGTGATGTACTGGCCGTAGTCCATGCCGTCGGCGACGCCGGCCTGCTCGCCCTCGTTGACGACCTGCGAGCCGGTGTAGGTGGTGAACGGCGAGTCGCCCGCCCAGGTCGACTCCAGCGAGTAGCCCTTCGCGATCGCCGCAGCGGTGGCGAAGACCTTCATCGTCGACCCCGCGTGGCCGCCGGTCGCGGCCCAGTTGTGCTGGCTGTCGAGGTAGTCCTGGCCACCGTAGAAGCCGAGCAGCGCACCGGAGGCGACGTCGACCGAGGCGGTCGCCACGTGCAGGGCGTTCTTCTGCTCCGGATCGTTCTTGACGTACGCCTTGCGGTTCTTCGGCTTCACGGTCTTGGCCGCGGTGGCCGACGCCTTCATCACCTTCGGCGAGAGCGTCGCAGTGATCCGCAGGCCACCGCTGTCGATCTTCTCCTCGGTGAACAGCGGCTTGCCATCGGCACCCTTCAGGCCGAGCAGCTCGGCCTTGATCATGGTGAGCGCGTGGCCGCGTTGGCCGCCGAGCCGGCTCGGCACCGTCTTCGCGGGGAACTTCGGCAGCGCGTCCTTCACCTTGTCGGCCTCGGCCTGCTTCAGGTAGCCGAGGTCGACCATGCCGGAGAGGACGTACTGGTAGCGGCCGAGCAGCTTCTCCTTGCCGCGGAAGGTGCTGCTGGCCGGGTCGAAACCGGCCGGATTGTTGAGGATCGCCGCGAGCGCCGCGGTCTCCTGGAGAGACAGGTCCTTGGTCGGCTTCGCGAAGTAGGCCTTCGCGGCGGCCTCGATGCCGTAGGCGCCGCGGTTGAAGTAGATCGTGTTGAGGTAGTCGGTGAGGATCTGGTCCTTGCTCTTCTGCCGGGTGAGCTTCAGGGCGATGACCGCTTCCTTCAGCTTGCGGGAGTAGGACCGCTCGGAGTTGAGGTAGTAGTTCTTGACGTACTGCTGGGTGATCGTGGACGCACCCCCGGCAGTGCCCTCGGTGGTGTTGGAGAACGCCGCGCGCACGATGCCCTTCACGTCGACGCCGCTGTTCTCGTAGAAGGTGCGGTCCTCGGCGGCGACGACGGCGTGCTTGACCATCTCCGGGATCTCGTCGGCGTCCAGCTTGATCCGGTTCTGGTCGCCCTCCTGGTAGCGGCCGAGCTCGGTCTTGCCGTTGCTGTAGTAGACGAACGAGGTCTCGACCTCGAACTCGGCGTTGGGGTCCGGCACCGTGATCCCGTTGAACGCCACGATCGCCGTCATCGAGCCGATCAGGGCGATCGCCAGGAAGCCGACCAGCGCCACCTTCGCGGTGAGCTTCCCCCAGCGCCGCCAGCTCGGCGGCGCGGAGGGTCGGTTCGCCGAGCCCGTGGCGGCCGAGGTCTTGGTCGCCGAGGCTCTGGCCGCGGCCCACTTCTCGGCGGCCCAGGCCGTGGCCGGCTCGGCCCTGGCGAGCAGGGCGCGGGCGGTGGAGGGCCGGGGCGCGGCGCGACGGGCACCCGGTCGGCTGGGCGTGGCCCGGGGCGGCTCGGCCGCGATCCAAGGGGCGGGCGGAGGGGCGGGCGGAGGAGGCGGCCGCCACGACGGCGGCGGACCGGTCGGACCCTTCGGAGGCTCGGCGCTCCGGTGTTCCATTGCTCCACCTGACCTAGGCAACTGATTGCGGCGGCCGATGATCCTACCCCGGCGGGTATGACGAAGGAGGCCGACCCCGTCCGGGGCCGGCCTCCGTGTCGGTCGTACGCCGCGGCGTACGGCCTCAGATCACTTCTTCAGGTCGAAGCGGTCGTTCTCCATGACCTTGACCCATGCGTTGACGAAGTCCTTGACGAACTTCTCCTTGGCGTCGTCGCCGGCGTAGAGCTCGGCGATGGCGCGGAGCTCGGAGTTGGCACCGAAGACCAGGTCGACGCGCGAACCGGTCCAGCCGTTGGTGCTGGTGTAGGTCGTCTCGTCGGCGGACGGGGTCCACTGCTGGTCGTAGTCGAGCAGGTTGACGAAGAAGTCGTTCGTCAGCGCGCCCGGGGTCTTGGTGAAGACACCGAGGTCCGAGCCGTCCCAGTTGTTGCCGATCACGCGCAGACCGCCGGTGAGGACGGTCGCCTCGGGGGCGGAGAGGCCCAGGAGGTTGGCGCGGTCGATGAAGAGGAACTCGGAGGGCAGGTTGAGGAACCCGGAGTCGTAGTTGCGGAAGCCGTCGGCCACCGGCTCGAGCCAGCCGAAGTTCTCCACGTCGGTCTGCTCCTGGGTGGCGTCGACGCGGCCGGCCGTGAACGGCACGGTCACCTCGTAGCCCGCCGCCTTCGCGGCCTGCTCGACGCCCACGCCACCGGCGAGGACGAGTACGTCGGCGAAGGAGACACCGGTCGAGGCCGCGATCTGCTCGTAGGCGGCGATGACCGGCTTGAGCTCGTCGGGCTGGTTGACCTTCCAGGACACCTGCGGCTCGAGGCGGATGCGACCGCCGTTGGCGCCACCGCGCTTGTCGGAGTTGCGGTAGGTGGCCGCAGCCTTCCAGGCGGTGGAGACGAGCTGCTGAGCGGTGAGGCCAGACTCGGCGATCGCCTTCTTGGCGGCGGCGATCGAGGCGTCGTCGGTGGCTGCCGAACCGGTCGGGAGCGGGTCCTGCCAGGGCAGGTCCTCGGCCGGGACCTCGGCGCCGGCGTAGCGGCTCTTCGGGCCCATGTCGCGGTGGGTCAGCTTGAACCAGGCGCGGGCGAAGGCGTCGGAGAAGGCGTCCTGGTCGTCCTTGAAGCGGCGCGAGATCGCGTCGAACTCAGGGTCCATGCGCAGGGCGAGGTCGGAGGTGAGCATGCGCGGCTCGCGCTTGCCGTCACCGAACGCCTCGGGCACCAGGTCGGCACCGCCGTTGTTCTTCGGCTTCCACTGCTTGGCGCCGGCCGGGGACTCGGTGAGCTCCCAGTCGTAGGCGTAGAGGATGTGGAAGAACTCGTTGTCCCAGCGGGTCGGGTGGTAGGTCCAGGTGACCTCCAGGCCCGAGGTGACCGCGTCGGGGCCGACGCCGGTGCCGTGACCGTTCTTCCAGCCGAGGCCCTGGTTCTCCAGGGGCGCAGCCTCCGGGTCCGGACCGATCAGGTCGTCGGGGTGGGCACCGTGGGTCTTGCCGAAGGTGTGGCCACCGGCGATGAGCGCGACGGTCTCCTCGGAGTTCATCCCCATGCGGCGGAAGGTCTCCTTGATGTCCACCGCGGACTTCAGCGGGTCGGGGTCACCGTTGGGGCCCTCCGGGTTGACGTAGATCAGACCCATCTGGACGGCGGCCAGCGGCGCCTGCAGGTCGCGGTCGCCGGTGTAGCGCTCGTCGTCGAGCCAGACCTTCTCGGGGCCCCAGTAGACGTCGTCGTCGGCCTCCCACACGTCCTCGCGACCGCCGGAGAAGCCGAAGGTCTTCAGACCCATGGTCTCCAGCGCGACGTTGCCGACCAGCACGAACAGGTCGGCCCAGGAGAGCGCCTGACCGTACTTGGCCTTGACCGGCCACAGCAGGCGGCGGCCCTTGTCGAGGGAGACGTTGTCGGGCCAGGAGTTGAGCGGCGCGAAGCGCTGCTGACCGCTGCCGGCGCCACCGCGGCCGTCGTGGCTGCGGTAGGTGCCCGCGGCGTGCCACGCGAGACGGATCATGAACGGGCCGTAGTTGCCGAAGTCGGCCGGCCACCAGTCCTTGGAGTCGGTCAGGACCGCGGCGATGTCAGCCTTCACGGCGGCCAGGTCGAGCGCCTCGAAGGCCGTCTTGTAGTCGAAGTCGGGGTCGACCGGGTTGGCCGCGGGGTGATGCTTGGCCAGGATCTTCAAGTTCAGCTTGTTGGGCCACCATTCCTGGTTGGCGCTGCCGACGGTCGGGTGAACGCGGCCGGCGTTCATGACCGGGCACTTGCTCACGGACTCTTCAGACATCAGGTTCCAGTCCTTCTTGTTCGGATCATTGCTGCGCTGCTCAGTTCTTGCGCTGGGCGGCCTGGCACTGCGGACAGGTGCCCCAGTAGATGACCTCGGCCTCGTCGACGACGAAGCCGTTGTCGTCCGATGCCGTCAAGCAGGGCGCATGGCCGACGGCGCAATCGACGTCGGCGATGCTCCCGCAGGAGCGGCAGACCACGTGGTGGTGGTTGTCCCCGACCCGGGTCTCGTAACGAGCCACCGAGCCGGACGGCTGGATGCGGCGTACGATCCCGGCCGCCGAGAGGGCGGCGAGGGAGTCGTAGACGGCTTGATGGGAGACGTCCGGAAGTCGCTCGCGCACCGCTCCGAGGATGGTCTCGGTGTCGGCGTGCGCGTTCTCGGTGACGGCCCCCAGAACGGCCACTCGCGGGCGAGTGACGCGCAGGGAGGCACCTCTCAGCAACTGTTCGTAGTCCGCGTTCCCCACGCCTCAGACACTACGCGAAATCCTGAATGAGTCAAGAAACGGCGGGGGAAATTTTCGGCCGGATCAGCCGAGGTTCACCGCCTCGGAAGCGGGGCGGGTGGCGAAGCGGCGGGCCATCAGCGGGATCAGCACGGAGATCGCCAGCGGGATGACGAACATCGAGCGCTCGCCGAAGAGCTCGGCGACGCCGGCGATGAGGGAGGCGGCGGCGAGGTAGCCGGCGTAGTTGGCGAGATTGACCCGGGCGATCGCCTCCTCGGCGTTGTCCGGGGAGATGTGGGCGGCGGCGACGAAGGACTGCGGCGGGACCATCGCCAGGCTGCCGCCGAGGACGGCGAAGCCGACGGCGGCGACGCTCCAGTGCGGGGCGGCGACGATCAGCACCAGGGCGCCGACGCCGACGATCCCGCCGGTCCGGATCACCCGCTCGGGACCGAAGCGGGCGACGAGGCGGTCGCCAGGGAGCCGTACGACGAGGAGGACCAGCTGGTAGGCGGCGTAGATCGCCGGCCCGACCGCGGCGACGGCGCCCAGGCCGTCGACGACGTAGATCCCACCCCAGGCCGAGGCCGCGGAGTCGATGAACCACATCGCGAAGGTGGGCACCGCCACCAGGAGGAGGGGCAGCCACGGCAGCTGGGGCTTGGGGCGCTGCGTACTGCTGGTCCGGTGCTCGGCGGCGTCGACCGCCTCCGGCGGCAGCAGGAGGCGGAACGTGGCGGCGTTGGCGGCCAGGCCGATGAGCGCGATGGGGATCATGTCGAGACCCAGAGGTACGCCGAGGGCGATCGTCACGGTCGCGTAGACGGCGCCGAGGACGGCCGCCGCGCTCCACATCGCGTGGAAGCCGTTCATCAGCGGGCGGGCGTACGCGTCCTGGGTGGCCGTGCCCTGCATGTTCATCGACGCGTCGACGCCGCCGAGGAAGAAGCCGTAGACGCCGTTGAGAACCAGCAGGGTCGCCATCGTCGGCGCGAAGGCGGGCGCGACGGCGGCCAGGGACGCAACGGCAAGCATCAGCGACAGGGTTGCGGCGCTGCCGATCCTGGTCGCGAGGTGACCCGCGACGACGCTGCCCAGCGCCCCGATCGCGGTGGTGACGCCGAGCACGACGAAGACGTCGCCGGCGCTGAGATCGAGCTTGGTCGCGATCGACTCGAGCCGGGTGATCAGCGATGCGAAGGTCAGTCCCTGGATCGCGAAGGCGACGAAGACCGCCGTCCGGGCCAGCTGGAGTCGGGTCATGGACGCGAAGTCTGCACCCTCACGCCGGGTCGCGCACCCGTTTCCTCAGGTCAGTTGCCCTTGAGCAGCCCGTCGAGGATCTTCTCGCCGTCCCTGCTGTCGCCCTTGCCCAGGCTGTCGAACTCGTCGCGGAGCTGTTCCATCTCGCGCTTGGCGCTCTCGCCCTTCTCGACGAGGTCGCGGATGTCCTGGATCTGGTCCTCCCACTCCTGGGACTGGCCTTCGTCGATGACGTTCCAGCCCTCCAGGTTCTCCCGCCAGCGGTCCAGCCGGTCGAGCCGGTTGAGGGTCTTGTTGTCCGACGCGTCGGTGTTCTCGTCGGTGTTCTCGTCGGCGGAGTCGTCGGAGCCGGTGTCGGTGTTGTTGTCGGAGCCGCTTGAGTTGTCGGAGCTCTGGGACGGCTGGTCGGCCTCGGCCGGCGCGGGCTCGTACGCAGCCAGCCACGAGGCGGCGAAGAGGCACGCGATCACGAGCGCCGCGGCTCCGAGGAGACGGCCGGTCGGGAACCTCCGCAGCGACCCCGGACGCGGCCCGCGTACGGGCGGCGGGGCGTCGGGGCGGGGCAGGACGCCGGTGCGGGAGCCGGGCAGCGCCATCGGCTCATCAAGGGGCCGTTGCGGCATCGCCTGGGTCGGTCGCGGCGCCTGCCCGGAGCCCAGCAGGTCGGTGGCGTCGGGGTCGGCGCCGCTGAGCACATAGCCGAGCTCGTGCCCGACCTGGTCCATCGAGGGCCGGGCGGCCGGGTTCTTGTCGAGCATGCGGGTGACCAGCCGCGCCAGCGGTGCGGGCACCGAGCGGAAGTCGGTGATGCGCGGCACCGGGTCACTGAGGTGCATGTGCAGGATCTTCACCGGGTGCGGGGCGGCGTAGGGCACCTTGCCGGTGAGCATCTCGAAGAGCACGCAGCCCAGCGAGTAGACGTCTGCGGGCGGTCCGACCGGGTCGCCGGCGGCCTGCTCGGGCGAGAGGTAGGACGGGCTCCCGATGACGTGGCCGGTCTGGGTCAGCCCCGCGTCGACCCCCGTCATGGCGTACGCGATGCCGAAGTCGAGCACGGTCAGCCGGCCGTCGCCGTCGAACATGAGGTTGGCCGGCTTGATGTCGCGGTGCACCACACCGGCCCGGTGAGCGGCGCCGAGCGCACCGGCGACCTGGCGGGCGTACTCGACCGCCATGTCGACCGGCATCGCGCCGTGCTGCCGGATCGGCTCGGCCAGGGTCGGGCCGGGCAGCAGCTCCATCACCAGGAAGACGTCGTTGTCGTCGCTGCCCGCGTCGAAGATCTTGACCACGTCGTCATGGACGACCCGAGCCGTCGAGAGGGACTCCCGGCGGAACCGCTCGGCCATCGTCGGGTCGTCCACGTCGCGCAGCAGCTTCACCGCCACGTCGCGGTCGAGGACGGTGTCACGCGCCCGCCAGACCTCGCCCATGCCGCCGGCTCCGAGCAGGGCGAGGAGCCGGTAACGGCCGGCGATCGGGGGGTGCGCGTCCATGGCGGAAATTATGCCGGGGTCACCCAGGAGCTGAAGAGCGGGATGCCCTCCCAGGCTCCCCCGCGCGCGACCGCCACCACCGCGTGCGGACGGTCGAACCTCAGATCGACCTGCCGGACCTTCGTCTCGCGCGGCGCGGCGGCTGCCCGGACCATCATCCCGGTCACCGCGGCCGCCTCGAAACCCTCACGGTCGTAGGACGCGACCGCCTTCTGTACGCAGGCAGCCTCCGACTCCTCCTCGACCGCGGCCATCACGCCGCGGGCGATCTCGCCGACCCCCGGCGCGGCCGAGAGGTCATGGCGGTCCTCGGCGCTCCACTCCGGAAGGTGGCTGCACCAGCGGTCGAAGGGAGAGCCACCGAAGATCGTGACCTCGTCGACCGTCCAGGCGTGGCCACCGTCGTCATCGGGTTCGAAGGAGCGGTTGCGCACCTCGCCCGCGTCGATCCTCCGGACGACCTCGTCGGCGGCCCGCCACACGTCGTCGGCGGTGACGTCCGGCGCGGCGATCACGGAGTAGACCGAGATGCCGTCCTCGCTCGACGGGCAGGCGACCGCGACCGGGCCGGCGGCTTCGGTCTCCACCACCGCCTGGAAGCCGCCCTCGAGCAGGAGCAGCCCGTCGCCGCCGTCGTCGAGCGGCTCGCTCCAGCGCGGGGTCACCACCAGCGCCGAGGCCAGCACGAGCAGCGTCCGGGCTTCGATCTCGAGGGGGAACTCCTTGATCAGGCCGCGGGTGTTCTCCGCGGCCCACGCGTCGAGCCCGGCCTGCTCCGGGAGCGGGTCGAGCAGCACGGGCAGGCCCTTCGTGAGCTCGATCCCGGGGCGCAGCCAGCCGGCGACGGCGGCTCCGATCGTGGGATGGGGCGCCTCCAGCAGCGTCAGCGCGGCAGCCCGGGCGTCGGCACGGTTCAGCCCAAGAATCTCGCCGGTCTCGGTCTCCGACGCCGGCGCCAGCGAGGCGAGGAGCAGCCACAGACCTGCGTACGAGATCACCGGGGACTCGGCCGTGCCGAGCGCGGAGCGGGTGGTGGCGGCGTACGTCCGGACCGCCTCGGCGGCAGCGAGGGACAGGGGCGGCTGCGTTCCCGACTTCTCCATGCCGAAGACACTACGGGGAAGGCCACGACAAGTGACCCAGATCACGATACAGTTATGTATCGAGCGAGGAGGCACGATGCCCAAGCTGAATTGTCACAGGCGGGCGCGCACGGCCGGGTTGGACCCGGAGACCGAGTTCCAGGAGATCTCGAGGCGTCTGGGGCTCTACGAGTTCCCGTGGGACACGACTCAGGCGCTGAGCTTCGCGCTGTTCCGCACCTATGCGGTGCCCTCGATCGGCCGGCTGCTGGCCGACACCCACCAGTTCACCGAGCACACCCAGAAGCGCTACGACGACACCGCGCTGCTGCTGGAGGACGCGGCGATCGAGGACCTGGACAGCCCTCGCGGCCGGGCCGCGGTGCGGCGGATCAACCAGATGCACCGGATGTACGACATCTCCAACGACGACATGCGCTACGTCCTCTCGACGTTCGTGGTGATCCCGCGGCGCTGGAACCAGGAGTTCGGCTGGCGGCAGTCGACCTCCGACGAGCAGCTCGCGGCGCTGCGCTACTACCAGGCGCTCGGGAAGCGGATGGGGATCAAGGACATCCCGGCGACCTACGAGGAGTTCGAGCAGCTGCTCGACACCTACGAGGCCGAGCACTTCGGGTACGACGAGGGCGGCCGTGCCGTCGCCGACTCGACCCTCGAGCTGCTGACCACCTTCTACCCGCGCCCGCTGGCACCGCTCATCCGGATCTTCTCGCTGTCGCTGATGGAGCCGCATCTGCTCGAGGCGTTCGGCTATCCCGAGCCCGGGCGTCTCCCGCGGGCGCTGTCGCGCGGGGCGCTGAAGGCGCGGGCACGTGTGGTGGCTCTGCTGCCGGCACGACGGAAACCTGCGTACGTCCGGGACATGCCGCGCATCCGCAGCTATCCCCACGGGTTCGACACCGAGGCCCTCGGCACCTTCGCGCCGGGGTGTCCGGTGCACCGGACCGCCGATCAGACCTCCGAGCCCGTCGAGGGCACCAAGCCGTAGCCCACCCCTCCCCCGCACTTCACGAGGCCTTCACCAGGCACCGCTTCGCTGATGTCGATAACCCCCATATCGACAGGAGCACGTCCATGCCTGGCCCCAGCAACACTCCTGATCTCCGCGGCGCCCTTCGAGGCCTCGACCGCCGCCGCTTCCTGACCGTCTCGGCCGCCGCGACCGCGTTGGCGTTCACGACCGGCCTGCCGCGTACCGGCGCCTTCGCCGCCCCGGCCGGCTCTCCGTCCGCCATCACCTCGGACCCGTTCACCCTCGCCGTCGCGTCGGGCGACCCGCTGCCCGACTCGGTGCTGTTGTGGACCCGGCTCGCTCCCCTACCGCTGGAGCCCACCGGCGGGATGCCGCCCGCGCGCTTCGACGTCGCGTGGGAGGTGGCCCGCGACGCCGCCTTCACCCGGGTCGTACGCCGCGGCGCCGCTGCCGCGCACACGGAGTTCAACCACTCGGTGCACGCCGAGGTCCGCGGCCTGGACGCCGCGACCGAGTACTTCTACCGCTTCCGGGTCGGCCGGTGGATCAGCCCGGTCGGACGGACCCGGACCGCCCCGGCCGTGGGTGCCGCGGTGTCGTCGCTGACCTTCGCCCTCGCCTCGTGCCAGCGCTACGACCAGGGCTACTACACCGCGTACAAGCATCTTGCCGGTGAGGACGTGGACGCCGTCTTCCACCTGGGCGACTACCTCTACGAGTACGCCGTGAACGCCTCTGCCGGGACGCGCGCCTATACCCAGCCGCTGCCCGCACACCTCAACCACGAGACCGTCACGCTGGACGACTACCGGGCTCGCTACGGGCTCTACAAGTCCGACCCGGACCAGATCGCGGCCCACCTCGCGCACCCGTTCATCGTCACCTGGGACGACCACGAGACCGAGAACAACTACGCCGCCGACACCCCCGAGAACTCGGTGCCGCCCGAGGAGTTCCTGGTACGCCGCGCCGCCGCCTACCGGGCCTACTGGGAGAACCAGCCGCTGCGGCTCCCGCAGCAGCCGACCGGCCCCGACCTGAGGCTCTACCGGCGGCTGCAGTGGGGCCGGCTGGCCCAGTTCGACATCCTCGACACCCGGCAGTACCGCACCAACCAGGCCAACGGCGACGGCTGGAAGGTGCCGTCGGCGGAGTCCGAGGCGGAATCGATGACGCTGCCGGGGAACGAGCAGGAGCAGTGGCTGATCAACGGCTGGCGCCGCTCCGCGGCGACGTGGAACGTCGTCCCGCAGCAGGTCACCTTCTCGCGCCGCAACAACCCGTCCGGCGACGGCACCCGTTCGATGGACTCGTGGGACGGCTACCCCGCTTCGCGGCGCCGGATCCTCGAGGGCTGGAAGGCGTCCGAACAGTCGAACCTGATGGTGCTGACCGGTGACGTGCACGTCCACTACGGCCTCGACATCCACGACGACTTCGACGACCCGTCCTCGCGGATCATGGGCACCGAGATCGTGACGTCTTCGATCACGTCAGGCGGCAACGGCGCCGAGCACCCGGCCAACTGGGCCGCGTACCTGGAGCGCAACCCGCACATGAAGTTCTACAACGGCCTCCGTGGCTACACCACCATCTCGCTCGACGCGACCGGCGCGGAGATCACCTACAAGAACGTCCCGTACGTCAGCACGCCCGGCGCACCGCTGACCGTCGGTGGACGCTTCTTCACCGAGTCCGGCAGGCCCGGGCTGGTTCCGGCGTAGCGCCTGCCGGGACGGGTGCCGGACCACGCTCGTGGCGTATCCCGGGCGAACGAACTTTCATTCACCGCGTGCGCGGCCGGTGCCCGACTCGGGGTATACGTATCCCGTGATGCTGCTCGCGATCATCTTGGTTCTCGGGGCCGCGTGGTCCTTCTTCATCGCCGCCCGGCCGGAGGTCGGCTTCTTCCTCGAGGAAGGCTGGAAGTTCCGCGACGCGGAACCCTCCGACCTCTACCTCGGCGTGACCCGCTTCGGCTCGGCCGTCCTCGGTATCGCCCTCCTCCTCTTCGCCGCCATCTTCGCCTTCGGCGGCCCGGGCGGCGGTACGTCGGAGTCGGACGACTCCCCGACCGGAGCGGCGACCTCGGACCCCATGGCCGAAGGCTTCGCCCAAGCGCAGGAGAAGGAGGACGAGGCGGCTGCGCGCTCCAAGGAGGAGTGCCGGCGGCTGAAGCCGAAGTTCGAGCAGACGGTGAAGTGGAACGCCCAGGACAAGGTCGCCAACCCCGACGCCCTGCACGCCCTGGCCGGCAGCGAGGGCGCCTCGGTGGAGATCGAATCGCGCGCGAACGGCGAGGTGGTCACGGTGCGCGGCAGCGAAGCCGAGTACGCCGGCTCGTCCCGCGGCCGTGTCCTCTTCTTCATGACCTCAGTAGGCGCGACCTGTATGCCCTGATCGAGGCTTCGGCCTCCTCGGCGGTGATGTCACCGACGAGGACCCGCAGGGTGAGGCCGTCGGAGAGTGCGAGCAGCTCGATGGCGCGGGCTCGCGCCTCGGCCTCATCGAGACCGTCCGCCTCCTGGATGTGGCGAGTGCACTCCTCGACGCCCACCCGGGTCGCCTCGGCCAGGATCTGGCGTACGGCCGTGTGGGTCATCGCCTTGGCGACGTAGGCGTACCAGACGGTGACCCCGATGCGACCGGCCTCGGTGGCGGGGATCTGCTGGAGCAGGATGTGGAGGAGACGGTCGGCGGGCGGACGGTCGGCGGTCGCCTCGTACTCGATGACGGCGCGCTTGACGAGCAGGTCGATGCCGGCGACGACCAACGCGTCCTTGGTGCCGAAGTAGTGCTGTACGCGGCCCATCGAGACGCCGGCCCGGGCGGCGACGGTCCGCAGGCTGATGCCCTCGATCCCCTGCTCGGCGACGATCTGCCAGAGCCCGGCGACGATCTCGAACCGGCGCTGTTCGTGGTCGACGGCTCTTGGCATGACGCCCAGGCTAGCAATACAGTCGCATCGTAACGGTTTCAATGCGATCGCATCGTTATCGGGAACGAGGGGACGACATGGACGGGGACATCGAGCATGAGGACGTCGAACCGCACAGGAGACGCCGGCGCTGGCCGGTGGTCCTCCTCACCGCCATCGCGGTCATCTCGACGGGGTGCCTGGTGATGGTGCTCAGCACGAGCGGTCCCGGCGTCGGCCACTTCCGCACGCCAGCGGGACGCCAGGCCTACATCGAGGCGTACGACGCCGCCTTCGCCGCACTGCCGAAGCCGACCGAGACGCATGACGTCGAGACCACCTTCGGCACGGTCCGTGCGTACGCATGGCTGAACCCGAACCCGGTCGACGATGTCCCGGTCGTGCTGGTGCCGGGACGGGCCAGCGGCGTACCCATGTGGGGAGAGAACCTGCGGGACTTCGCCGAGCACCGCACCGTCTACGCGTTCGACGCGATCGGCGACAGCGGGCTCTCCGAGCAGACCCTTCCGCTGCGTGGCATGGACGACAACGCCCGCTGGGTCGAGGAGGCGCTGGACGGTCTCGAGCTCGACCGGATCCACCTGGTCGGTCACTCCCAAGGCGGAGGGCTCGCCGCGGCCGTCGCCGTGCGCTACCCGGATCGGCTGGCCAGCCTGACCCTGCTCGAGCCGATCATGACGTTCGGCATGCTGCCTGCCTGGGCGATCGGCTGGTCCGCGGTGGCCGTACTCCCGTTCCTGCCCGACTCCTGGCGCGACCACGCACTGAACCGGATCGGCGGCGTCGAGGACGACGAGGTCGACCCGGACGACCCGATGGCTCGAATGATCGCGGCCGGTACGGCGCACTTCGACTCCGGCAGCCTCCCGACGCCCTCACGGCTGACCGACGAGCAGTTGCGCGCTCTCCGGATGCCTGTCTACGTCGCCATCGCGAGCGACAAGTCGCTGGCCGGCGGCGAGGACGCGGCCGAGAAGGCCCGGCGGATCCCCGGCGCGACCGTCAAGGTCTGGCCGAAGACCACCCACTCCCTGCCCATGCAGGTCGCGGCCGAGCTCGACGCCGAGCTGGAGAGGTTCTGGGCCGACGTACGTTGACGGCGCCGCCGTCAGGGCGGCCCGGTCGTCGTGGACTCGTGCGGCGACGGCAGCTTCGAGATCGCGATGCTCAGCAGAACGACCGGGGCGATCATGATCAACGTGATCGCGAGCCAGAACCAGCCGCTGCTGAACAGCCCGCCCTCGTCCGCCTCGAACGCCATCACCGTGATCCCGATGCCGACGAAGACACCGACCCCGAGCCCGATCACCACCAAGGTCAGCGCCCAGATCCGCCGTTGAAGACCGTGAAGGATGCAGAAGATCCCGAACACGGTGACCGCGATCCCCGTGCAGGCGACAGCCAGCCCCGACTGCTCACCGCTGCTCAGGCGGGTGCCCTCGTCCTCGAGAACCATGCCGATGACCCGCAGACAGATGATCAGCGAGCCGACCGCGTACAGCAGCGCCAGCACCGACCCGACCACCAGTGTCGGCGGCCGCGCTTCCCGAGACTGAACGGCCACGTCAGGCCCACAGCCCGACGTACTCGATGAACATTCGCAACCCGCCGTTGAGCTCGGCGGCGTTCGTGATCGCGTTGACGATTCGTACGACCCAGAAGACGACCAGCGTGTAGCCGATCCCGAGCGCGATCCCCGAGACGGCGGCGCTGGTTCCGGCCGCCTTCGCCTGTCCCAGACCGACATGGCCGAGGACGACCGCGATGCCGATCGGGACGATCGAGGCGATCATCAACAGCCCGAGAATGACCCAGATGACCGGGCGGTCCTCGAATCGGTAGAGGGAGTTGTAGTAGCCCTGACTGACCTTCGGCATGCCGACGATCACCCGCACCAGGGCGACGACCCCCAGCACTCCCACTGCGAGCCCCAGCCCGGCCGGCCCGACCCATCGGCCGCTTCGCGGACTGCCAGCGACTGCCGCCTCGTTCAGCTGTGACATCGCGCCCTTCTTCACTCAGGTCGGATCGAGTTCGCCCCCAAGATCGACGGGCGCCGTCGTACGACGCGACACGCTATCTCAGACGGCGGCTGACGCCGGTGAGATCCGAGCGGACGTGCGGACACGGCGCGCAGCCGGTGCGTACAAGATTTTTCGACTATTTGTGTTTGAAACCCGGAATTTGGGGTAGGAGAGAGTTACCAATCGCTCCGAATGTCTTGGGGGATCCTTTCGTGAACGTCGAAATCGTGGCGCCGCAGGTGAAGACCGCGGCCAACTCCATCGGGACCGCGGCCGAGGCCGTCGCCGGTCTCGATCTCGAAGGCCCGATGGGCAAGGTCGCCTCCGCGCTTCCGGGAAGCACGTCCGCAGGCGCCGCGAACGGCCTCAAGACCGAGTGGAAGAGCGACAAGGACAAGTGGGTCAAGGACGCGCGTGACCACAAGACGACCACCGTCGCCGACGCCGACGCCATCGTGGAGGCAGACACCATCACGGCACAGCAGGCGCGCTACCGCGAAGCGATGATCGGAAGAGACTGATGGCCGTCACCTACGAGCAGCTGCAGAGCTGGAAGCCCGAAGAGCTCGACACCGCCGCGGACCAGCTCAACACCGCCCGCAAGAGCTTCCAGGACCAGCAGGACGAGATGGACGCGGGCAAGGTCCCCAGCACCTGGATCGGAGAGGCGGCGACACGTGCTGAGAACCGCCACCGCCGCCTGGTCGCCGACCTCAACGACATCGCCGCGCCGCTGTCCCAGGTCATCAACGCCCTCGACGAGGCCGCCGCCTCCATCAAGAAGGCCAAGGACAACGCCAAGCACGCCTACGACGACGCGATCGGCCGCGGCTGGAAGGTCACCTTCTCCGGCGGCGTACAGATCACCGATCCGACCCCGGACGAGAAGGACCCGGACAAGGACAAAGGCACGATGCAGCAGCTCGCTCAGAACATCCAGGATGCGCTGACCGACGCGGAATCTGCTGATGCCGACCTCACGGCGGTCCTCAACCACGCGACCAAGGGCGACTACGACGGCGGCGACGGCACGATCGAGCAGGCCAGCCTTCCGCCCGAGCTGCGCAACCTGCCCGAAGAAGAGCTCATCAACAAGATGCTCAGCGAGCCGGGCAAGTACGACGGTTACATCGACGCACTTCCGCCGGCCGCTCAGGAGCGGCTTGGCAAGGAGATCAGCGACCGGCTCGACAGCACGCTGAACGACGACGACTACAAGCTCAGCAAGGAAGAGGCCGACCGCCTCAACGCCATGCTGAGCGCGTACACCGACGACTCGACCGTCGCCGGCGGGCTCTACAAGGACCTCGGCGCGGACGGCACCGTCGCCAGCATGGCGAGGATCGAGGAATATCTGCGGATGCAGTCGCCGGATTCCGGCTCTCTCAACACACTCGCATCCAACCTCCGGAGCGGCCTCGCATCGGCCTCGAACGACCCCGGTTTCCCGGCCGAGAAGTTCGGCCACGACATCGTGAAGTACGCCGGCCCCTCAGGGGTCTATCTCTCCGATGACGAGCAGGACGCCCTTCGGGATCGCTACCCGAACTGGGGCGGCACGGGTGGTGCCTCGGTACTCACCTACCTGATGAAGGACCACAGCCTCAACGGTGACCTCGTGCTCGGGGCTGCCGAGGAGCTGGACCGCTTCGAGCAGGCGGACGGCCCGATGAACGCTCAGTACTGGTACGGGCACACCGGCCACAGCCCCCTCGACACCGGCAACGACGGTGGCTGGGGCGACGACCCGATGGCCGCCATCATGGGCAATCTCGGCGACCACCCCAAGCAGGGCCTGGAGTTCTTCACAGGCGAGCACGGATCCGAGCGCCAGGACTTCTACTTCGACAAGCGCACCTGGCAGGCCGACGGCTACGCCGGTATCTCGGAGCTGGCTGAGGGCATCGGCACCAGCCAGGAGCTTCTCGATACACACCCGAAGGAGACGACCGAGCTCGTCTCGAAGTTCTTCCACGACGTCACCGACAACGAGGGCTTCAATGCCGAGGACGCGAAGGCCGCCTCGCCTCACGTGGCGGAGCTGATGAAGTTCTACACCCCGGGGATCGACGCTGCGCTCCACAACCCCGACCACTCGGGCGAACCCGGCTCCGAGCCGTTCTCGCTCGATCACTACGGCAAGATGGATCCCTACCCGAAGTTCTACAAGGGCGACCTCGAGAACATGATGAAGGTCTCCATGAGCACGCAGGAAGGCATGACCAGCATCGCCGAGGGAGTGGGCACCTTCCAGCAGGCTCAGATCAACAACATCGCGGTCGAGCTGGCCAAGAACCCGGACGATCCGGGCCTACGTACCGAACTACGCGACGTCCTCGAGCGCGGTGGCCACCTGCAGGGCTTTGCGGAGCACGCCGTCGGCGAGGTCGAGATCGATGGTGCGAAGGACAGGGACGCGCAGCGTCAGGCCTTCATCGACCTGACGAGCGAGGTCGCGGGGATGATCCCGCTTCCGGGTGCGGAGCAGGTCGGCAACCTCGGCAGCCAGGTCATCGAGTACGGCGTCGGCCAGGCGATCGACCTCGGCACGGACGCGGCCGGCGAGAAGTTCGCCAACGAAGAGGCCGCTGCCACCGACGACGCCAACGTTCGCGCCTCCGAGGGCATCAACCGCGTCGAGCTCAAGGCACTCTTTGCGCTCGAGCAGGCAGGCGTCATCGACATCCCTGCCACCGACGAGACGTTCCACCGCAACGGGGAGGTCATCAAGCTGTCCGACGTCCCGCCAGACGACATGGATCGCTACGCTCACGAGGCGATGAACTACCTGAACGAGTATGTGACGAGCGGCGACTTCGAAGGGACGTACAAGGATGCCTTCTTGGAGTACTACAAGTAGGGCCTCGGCTCGCCTTGCGGCATTGCTGTGCGCTGCAACGGTGCTCATCACGGCCTGCGGCTCGGACCCGACCCTGCTGGACACTGATGCGCTTCCCGAGGTCGAGAAGACCTCGGACGGAAGCCAGGGCGTGCCCGGCACCGGTTGGTGTGACGAGCTGGCCTACTTGGAGAGCGCCAAGCTGTCGAACGCCGCGGACGGTACCGCCGGCGAGCAGTATTCACTCAAGGGCGGCGACCAGGTGGGCGCAACGGTGTTCGTTCCCGGTGGCAATTACCCGGATGCAGCGTCCATGCTCAGTGCGATCGAGGAAGTCGTCGCAGATTGCACGGCAGATGCTGAGAACGGCGACTACGGCGACGCGACATCGGAGCCAATCAGCGGCCTCCCCGACGGCGCAGTTGGATTCACGTTCACGAGTACGTCGTCAAGCCCTGTTGAGGTCGGCAGCGTTGCGTTCGCGGAGACAGATGACGGACGACTTGTCGGCGTCGGGGTGACGCACAGCGGGAGTGGTGAGGCATCCGTGGATGTGGCGGACCTCCTCTCCACGGCACTCGAGCGAGCAACCGAGGTGGACGGCAAGAACTGAGTCCATCTCAAGGCATCACCAGCGGCGCTGGTACGACGGTTGATCCCGTCGTACCAGCGCCGCTGGCATTTCCGCCGGAGACAAGGACTTGACCTTTCGTCACTACTCAGCGCTACTATGTACCAGTAGTCAGCAACACTGAGTAGTGGAAGGAGGTGCCCGATGGGCAAGCAGATGACCGAGATGCTCAAGGGGACGCTGGAGGGGATCGTGCTGGCGTTCCTGACCGGCAACCCGGCGTACGGATACGAGATCACGACCTGGCTGCGGAGCCAGGGGTTCACCGAGATCGCCGAGGGCACGGTCTACGCGCTGCTGGTCCGGATCGAGAAGAACGGGCTGGTGGACGTGGAGAAGCGGCCGTCCGAGAAGGGGCCGCCGCGGAAGGTCTACTCGCTCAACGCAGATGGCGAGAAGTACCTCGAAGAGTTCTGGACCACCTGGGGGTTCCTGGCCGAACGGCTGGAGAGCCTCCGTACGGAAGGGAAGTAGGACATGTCTATCCGATCGATGTTCGAGACCGTCGTCGGCGAGCTCGAGCTCAAGAAGCGCTGGCGGCAGCTCAAGGCCCGCAAGCAGCAGCTCCCCGAGAGCCACCGCAAGGCGCACGACGCGGTCGAGCGCTACCTGATGTACTCCGCCGGCATCGCCGACGGCACGATCCTGACGGCGATGGCCGAGGACCTCCTCGACCTCTTCGAGCAGGGCGCCGCCGACGGCACCCCGGTCAGCGCGATCGTCGGCGACAACCCCGTCGAGTTCGCCGAGGAGTTCGCGAGCAACTACTCCGAGGGCGCCTGGATCAAGAAGGAGCGCGCTCGGCTCACCGAAGCCATCGAGGCCATCAACAAGGAGGACGAGTCATGAGCGCGACAGCCGCGATCTCCGTACGGGGACTGGAGAAGTCCTACAAGGACAACCAGGTGCTGCGGGGCGTCGACTTCGAGGTGGCGCGAGGCTCGATCTTCGCGCTGCTCGGGTCCAACGGAGCCGGAAAGACCACGGCCGTACGCATCCTCTCGACGCTCCTGAAACCGGATGCCGGCGCGGCGCTGGTCGAGGGCGCCTCGGTTGTGGACGAGGCGCAGCGGGTGCGCGAGGCGATCTCGCTGACCGGCCAGTTCGCGGCGGTCGACGAGATCCTGACCGGGCGGGAGAACCTGGTTCTGGTCGCGAAGCTCCGCCACCTCCCCTCCCCCGGCGACATCGCCGACGGGCTGCTCGAGCGGTTCGACCTGGTCGAGGCGGGCGCCCGGAAGGTCGCGACGTACTCCGGCGGCATGCGGAGGCGGCTGGACATCGCGATGTCGCTGATCGGCTCGCCGTCGGTGATCTTCCTCGACGAGCCGACCACCGGGCTGGACCCGGAGGCGCGGCTGGAGGTGTGGAAGGTCGTCAAGGAGCTGACCGAGCAGGGCACGACCGTCCTGCTCACCACGCAGTACCTGGAGGAGGCCGAGCAGCTCGCCGACCGGATCGCCATCCTCCACGGCGGCACCATCATCGCCAACGGCACGCTCGCCGAGCTCAAGGCGATGCTGCCGCCGGCGAAGGTCGAGTACGTCGAGAAGCAGCCGTCGCTGGAAGAGATCTTCCTTTCGCTCACCGGAAAGAGGCAGTCATGAACAAGCACGCATTCGCCGATGCCAGCACGCTGCTGGGCCGCTCGCTGCGACACATCACCCGCAGCCCGGACACGATCATCACCACCGCGCTCACCCCGATCGCGATGATGCTGCTCTTCGTCTACGTGCTGGGCGGGGCGATCCGCACCGGCACCGACAACTACGTCAACTACGTGCTCCCCGGGATCATGATCATGGCGATCGCCTCGGGCATCGCGTACACCGCGCTCCGGCTCTTCACCGACATGAAGGGCGGGATCTTCGAGCGGTTCCAGTCGATGCCGATCGCCCGGTCGGCGGTGCTGTGGGCCCATGTCGGCACCTCGATGGTGGCCAACATGCTCACCCTGGTGATCATCCTGGGCGTCGCGTTCGTGATGGGGTTCCGCACCTCGGCGGGGCTGGGTGCCTGGCTCGCGGTCGCCGGGATCCTGGCGCTGCTCACCCTGGCGCTGACCTGGCTGGCCGTCATCCCCGGGCTGGCGGCGCAGACCATGGAGGGAGCCACCGGGTTCTCCTACCCGCTGATCTTCCTGCCGTTCATCAGCTCGGCGTTCGCGCCGACGGAGACGATGCCCGGTCCGGTGCGCGCCTTCGCCGAGAACCAGCCGGTGACCTCGATCGTCAACACCATCCAGGCGCTCTTCGCCGAGCAGCCGGTCGGTGACGACATCTGGGTGGCGCTGGCCTGGTGCGTGGGCATCCTGGTCGTCTCGTACGCCTTCGCCATGGCCGCCTACCGACGCAAGATCAGTTGAGCACGAGAAGAACCGCAAGAGCGGCGAAGAGCCGATCTACCGCCTCCGGTGGTAGGTCGGCTGCTCGCCGTTCCTGAGGTTGCCCCGGTAGAAGCCCGTGCGCAGCTCGTAGGTGTAGGCCTCGAGCTCGGGCATGCCGACCTCGGCCGCGTACGCGATCTCGGCCTCCACGTCATAGGGGACCCGGACCCACTGGATGCCGAACGGGGCCTCCTGGTCGCTGTCCATGACGCCCTCGAGGATGACGTAGACCGGGGTCGGGTCGCTCATGCAGTTGCCGACGCTGCCGGTGTTGAAGACGGTGCGCCGGTCGCGGTCGGTCTCGTAGTAGGGGTCGTGGGTGTCCGCGTAGCCGACGATGTCGGGCTCCGGGTTGTCGAAACCCGTGGCCTCGGTGTTCTGGAACAGGCCCAGGAACTCCTTCTCGTCGTGGTCGAACCTGACCCGGCGGTGGACGGTCTCCTCGGAGGCGTGGAAGAGCCTGACCCTTCGGCCGCTGATCCAGAAGTCGTGGTGGAACGGGAGCGTACGCAGCCACTCGGCCTGCTCCCATGCCTGCAGCCGCCACCACATCAGCCCGACCGACTCACGGCCGAAGTCGGGCTCGGGGGTGAGCAGGAAGTCCTCCCAGTTGCCGAGGATGTTGACCTCGCACCGCTCCCGGCAGAGCTCGGCGACCTCACGCCCTCGCGGGCCCTTGCCGACGTAGTCGCCGAGGTTGAAGATCCGGGTGATTCCTCGTGTCTCGATGTCCGCGAGGACGGCTTCCAGGGCGGTCAGGTTGCCGTGTACGTCCGAGATCAGCGCGATGCGCTCTGGGGTCATGGCCGCAGGCTATGCGATGGCTGGGAGACTGGCCGGGTGAGGATTCTGGTGACGGGTGGGGTGCGGTCGGGGAAGTCTCGGCACGCCGAGTCGCTGCTCGCTGCCGCGCCGTCGGTGGCGTACGTCGCGCCCGGGCCGACGCTCGAGGAGGAGCCGGATCCCGACTGGGCCGCACGGCTGGCTTCGCATCAGGCCCGGCGGCCGGAACGGTGGCGCACGGTCGAGTCGCGGGATCTCGCCGCAGCGCTGGCCGAGGGGCTGGCGGCGGGCGACGCCGTGATGGTCGACTGCCTGGGCACCTGGCTCACCGCCGTCATGGACGCGCGAGGCCTGTGGGAGGCCACCTCGGAGGAGGCCACGGCGGCGGTCTCGGCGCTGGTCGAGGAGGCGGCCGCCGTGCTCGGGGACCGGAACGGCGACGTGGTCCTGGTGACCAACGAGGTCGGGCTGGGGGTCGTGCCCGCCCACCGCTCGGGCCGTCTCTTCCGTGATCTGCTCGGGCTGGTCAACCAGCGGCTGGCGGCGGCCTGCGACGAGGTGCACCTCGTCATCGCCGGGCGGGTCCTGAAGCTCTAGCCGCCCCCGCTGGTCGAGCCGCCGGAGCCGCTAGGCGGAGGCGTGTCGAGACCAACACAGTCCCCTCGAGCGCGGACGGCACCGTGTTGGTCTCGACACGGATTCGCTCGTTCCTCACGAATCCGGCTCGACCAGCGGGGCGCGTCAGGCCAAGGCGACGAGAAGCGCTGCGAGCGCGGTCTCGACGGCCGCACCGAAGACGTCACCGGTCACTCCCCCGAACCGCTTGACCGCCCGCAGGATGACCGCGCCGACGACGACTGCCGCGACGGCGACCGCGAGGGCTCCGCGCCACCACGGCAGGCCGGCCCAGGCACCCGCGCCGGCGAGCGCGGCAGCGACGACGGTCCAGAGCAGGACGGTGACGATGGGCGGCAGGGTCTGGGTGAACGTACGCCCCAGCCCGTCCTCCCGCGCCGGCCTGATGCCGCGGGTGCAGCACAGTGCGAGCGCCGCGCGCGAGGCGCAGACGGCGACCGCCACGAGCACCGATGAGCGTACGAGCCCACCGTCCAGCAGCGAGGCCAGCGCCGCCACCTGGAGACCGAGGACGAGGACGATCGCGGTGACACCGGCCGGGCCGGAGGTGCCGGTCTTCATCACCGCCAGCGAGCGCTCGCGGTCGTAGGAGGCGGCCATGCCGTCGACCGTGTCGGCGAGGCCGTCGAGGTGGAACGCCCGGTTGCCGGCGACCACGGCGCCGATCGCGAGCAGCGCGGTGACCAGGTGCGGTAGCGCGGCGAGCTGTCCCAGCAGTGCGATAGCGCCGGCACCCAGTGCCAGCGGCAGCGCAGCCAGCGGCGCGACCGCCATCGCCACCGCGGCACGGCGGCGGTCGACGAGCTCGGGAGGGGGCACGGGCATCGCGGTCAGCGTGCCGACCGCGAGACGCCAGGCGTCCCGCACGAGCATCAGGCAGGCTCTCCCGGAGCGAGCTCGGAGAGCAGGGCGACGTCGCGCAGCAGGGCGACGGCGCTGCGTACGACCGGCACCGCGGCGACGGCGCCGGAGCCCTCGCCGAGCCGCAGGTCGAGGTCGAGCAGCGGCACCAGGCCGAGCTTCTCCAGGGCCATCGACTGGGCCGGCTCGGTGGAGCGGTGGCCGGCGGCGAACCAGGCCGCGGCGCCGGGCTCGATCCGGTCCGCGGTGAGGGCGCAGGCGACGCTCATCAGGCCGTCGAGAAGGACCGGGACGCCCTGACGGGCGGCCTCGAGGAGGTAGCCTGTGGTCGCGGCGAGGTCGGCGCTGCCGAGGGCGGCGAGGGTCTGGACCGGGTCGGCGGCGCGCTCCCCGGCGCGGGTGAGGGCCGCAGTGATGACGTCGGTCTTGGTCCGCAGCGCCTCGTCGTCGATGCCGGTGCCGCGACCGGTGACCTCGCTCGCGGGCAGGCCGAGCCCGGCGGCCACCATCGCGGCCGCGGGCGTGGTGTTGCCGATGCCCATGTCGCCGCTGATCAGCAGCTGCGCGCCGGCCGCGATCTCCTCGCGGGCCACGGCGGCGCCCGCCTCCAGCGCGGCGGTGGTCTCCTCGGCGGTCAGCGCATCCTCGAGGTGGATGGCGCCGCTCCCCCGCCGGATCTTGTGCGCGGTCAGCGTCTCACGGGTCGCCGCATCGAGGTCCTCGAACTCCTCGTCGACACCGAGGTCGAGCACCCGGACCTGCACACCGTGCGCCTTCGCGAGCGCGCTGACCCCGGCCCGGCCGCCCAGGAACGTACGCACCATCGCGCCCGTGATCGCCGGCGGGAACGCGGAGACCCCGTGCTGGGCGACGCCGTGGTCACCGGCGAAGATCACCAGGCGTACGTTGTCGACCGGTCGCGGCGGCACCTCGCCCTGGCACGCCGCCGCCCAGACCGCCAGCTCGCCCAGGCGGCCCAGGGCACCCGGCGGCGTCGCGAGGGCTCCCAGGCGCTCGGCGGCGGCGCGGCGTACGTCTTCGTTCGGGGTCTGGATCGTCACCAGCGCAAGGTACCCCACCCCGCTCAGCGGCTTCATCCGAGTCCGCGGGAGACGCCCTGGGCGGCGACCTTCAGCGCGGAGACGAGGCGGAGCCGGTTGCGGCGGAGGTCGGAGACGACGATGCCGAGGGAGCCCACGACTCCGGACGAGGTGGTGATCGGGACCGCGACCGAGCAGGCGCCGAGAGTCATCTCCTCGGCGGTGGTGGCATAGCCCTCGGCGAGCACCCGGTCGAGCTGGCGGCGCAGCAGGCCGGGCGTGGTGATGGTGTGGCGGGTGAACGGCTTGAGCGGGGCGGACAGCACCCGGTTGCGTACGTCCTCGGGCGCATGGGCCAGGAGGACCTTGCCGACACCGGTGGAGTACATCGGCAGGCGGGAGCCGACGGAGGAGACGATGGGTACGTTGCGGGTGCCGCGCAGCGTCTCGAGATAGAGGACGTGGTCGTCCTCGCGCACGGCCAGGTGGACCGTCTCCAGGGTCGCGCCGTAGAGGTCGTGGAGGAACGGCGCCGCGACCGAGCGCAGGTCGGTGGCGACCGGGGCGAGCAGGCCGGCGTCCCACAGCCGCCGGCCGACGGCGTAGGTGCCGTCCTCCTCCCGCACCAGGGCGCCCCAGTCGACCAGCTCGGCGACCAGGCGGTGGGCGGTCGGGAGCGAGACCTCGGCTCGGGTCGCGAGCTCGCTCAGCGTCAGCCGCCGGTGGGACGCGTCGAAGGCGCCGATGAGACCGAGGACGCGCGAGGCGACCGTCCGCCCTCCGCTGCCACCTGCCATTCGCCGCCCACCTACTTTCGCTCAGCGGAAGTCCGCGCTTTCATCGTACGTCTCCCCCACCTAGCGTTCGGAATGTGACAGCGCCCACCAGGAAACAACCAGTCGAGACCCAGGCGGACCTCTCGGCCGAGATCGCCAAGATCGAGGCGGACGCAGCGGGCCAGAACGTACGTCAGCCGCTGCTGGACTACCCGCCCTACCGGTCCAGCATGCTGCGCCACCCCACCAAGGACCCGCGCCATGCCGACCCCGAGACCATCGAGCTGTGGACGCCGTGCTTCGGCCACACCGACGTGGACCCGCTCGAGGCCGACCTGACCATCGCCGGCAGCGGCGAGCCGATCGGCGAGCGGATCACGGTGAGCGGCCGGGTCCTCGACGGCGAGGGCCGCCCCGTACGGAACCAGCTCGTCGAGATCTGGCAGGCCAACTCCGCCGGCCGCTACATCCACAAGCACGAGCAGCACCCGGCACCGCTCGACCCCAACTTCACCGGCGTGGGCCGCTGCATCACCGACTCCGAGGGGCGCTACCGGTTCCAGACGATCAAGCCCGGCCCCTACCCGTGGGGCAACCACATCAACGCCTGGCGTCCGGCGCACATCCACTTCTCGCTCTTCGGGCGGGCGTTCACGCAGCGGCTGATCACGCAGATGTACTTCCCCAGCGACCCGCTCTTCGCGCTCGACCCGATCTACCAGTCGATCACCTCGCAGAAGGACCGGGACGCGCTGGTGGCGAGGTACGACCACGACCTCACCATCCCCGAGTACTCGATGGGCTACAGCTGGGACATCGTCCTGACCGGCCCGAGCCGCACCTGGACCGAGCCCGAGGAGGGCGACCTGTGACCACCTCTCCGCTCCCGACGCCGGGCCAGACGATCGGCCCCTTCTTCGGCTACGCGCTCCCCTACGAGGGCGACGCCGACCTGGTCCCGCCGGGCAGCCCGGGCTCGATCCGGCTGCACGGCTGGGTCTACGACGGCGCCGGCAACCCCATCCCCGACGCGCTCCTCGAGATCTGGCAGACCGACGCCGAGGGCAACGTGCCACAGGCCGAGGGGTCGCTGCACCGCGACGGCTGGACCTTCACCGGCTGGGGCCGCGCCGACACCGACCTGAACGGTCACTACACCTTCTCGACGGTGCTCCCGGGTCCGTCCGCGGAAGGGGCGGCGCCGTTCTTCGCCCTCACCGTCTTCGCCCGTGGCCTGCTCGACAAGCTGCAGACCCGGATCTACCTGCCCGAGCACCCCGCCAACGCCGGCGACCCCCTGCTGGTGTCGCTGTCCGAGGACGAGCGTGCGACGCTGGTGGCCACTGCGGACGCAACCGGGTTGCGGTTCGACATCCACCTCCAGGGCGACCGCGAGACCACCTTTCTCAACTACGGCTGAGGAGTCGAATGTCGCTGCTGTGGCCAGGCGAGGAGCGCGCCGGGGATCTCTTCTCCGAGGCGGCCTATCTCGCCGCGATGGTTCGGGTCGAGGAGGCCTGGCTGGCCGCGACCGCGTCCTCGGGGATCGCCCCCGAGGAGGCGCGTACGCCGCTGGCCGGTCTCGTCGCCTCGGACGATGTGCCGGGTCTCGCCGAGGGTGCCGAGGCCGGCGGCAACCCGGTCATCGGCCTGGTGAAGCTGCTGCGTGGCCGGCTCGACGGCGAGGCCGCCCGATGGCTCCACAAGGGCCTGACCAGCCAGGACGTCGTCGACACCGCGCTCGTGCTCTGCCTGCGCGACGTGCTCGACCGGGTCGAGGACGAGCTCGCGGCGCAGGCCGCCTCGTTGGTGGGTCTTGCCCGGGAGCACCGCGCCACCGTGATGTCGGGCCGCACCCTGACCCAGCACGCGGTGCCGGTCACCTTCGGCCTCAAGGCCGCGACCTGGCTCGCCGGCCTGGCCGATGCCGCCGAGGCGCTCCGTCGCGCGCGGACGTCGCTGCCCGCCCAGATCGGCGGCGCGGCCGGCACCCTGGCCGCGGTCGTCGGGCTGGCCCGGCTCCGGGGTCTGGCCGACCCGGTCGGCGCGGCGCAGATCGCGGCCGACGCCACGGCGACCGCCCTCGGACTGACCCCGCGGGTGCCCTGGCACACCACCCGTGCCCCGCTGACCGCAGCCGGCGACGCGCTGGTGACCGCGGCCGACGCCTGGGGCCGGATCGCCACCGACATCACCCTGCTCACGCGCCCCGAGATCGGCGAGCTCGCCGAGCCGGCGGGCGAGGGGCGCGGCGGCTCCTCGACGATGCCGCACAAGTCCAACCCGGTGCTCTCGGTCCTCGTCCGCCGCCACGCGCTCGCCGCTCCCCCGCTGGCCGCGACGCTCCACACCGCCGCGGCGAGCTACGTCGACGAGCGTCCCGACGGCGCCTGGCACGTCGAGTGGGAGACTCTGCAGACCCTGGCCCGTCGCAGCGTCGTCGCCGGCTCGCAGACCACCGAGCTGCTCGCCGGGCTCCGCGTCGACGCCGCTCGGATGCGCGCCACCGCCGAGGCCGCGGGTGCGGACCTGCTGGCCGAGCAGCGGTCGCTGACCGGGTTCGTCGGGGGCGAGATCCTGGCCGGCTCCGAGGCAGCCGCAGGTCTCGACGACTATCTCGGGGCCACCGACGCCCTCATCGACTCCGCGGTCGCCCGCGCCCACGAACTCTGGAAGGACCTGTGATGACGCCGAGGATCACCCCTGTCGAGCTGGCCGGAGACCCGAGCAAGCCGGTGCTGGTCGTCGGCCCGTCCCTGGGCACCTCGGTCACCGCGCTCTGGTCCGCCACGGCCGAGCTGCTCGCGGACCGCTTCCACGTCATCGGCTGGGAGCTCCCGGGCCACGGCCACGGTGCGCCGACCACCGACGCGTTCTCGATGGCCGACCTCGCCGCCGGCGTGCTCGCCTGTGTGGACCGGGTCCTCACCGACCGCGGTGAGCGCCACGGCACGTTCGCCTACGCCGGCGACTCGGTCGGCGGGGCGGTCGGCCTCCAGCTCCTGCTCGACGCGCCCGCCCGGGTGAGCGCCGCCGTGCTCACCAACACCGGCGCCAAGATCGGCGAGCCCGACGGCTGGAACGACCGCGCCACGACCGTACGCAGCGCCGGCACCGCCTCCCAGATCGCCGGTTCCACCCAACGCTGGTTCTCCCCCGGCTTCCTCGAGCGCGAGCCCGCGCGGGGCGGCGCCCTGCTCCACTCGCTGCGCGACGCCGACGCGGAGAGCTACGCGCTCGTGTGTGATGCGCTGGCGGCGTACGACGTGCGCGGGCGGCTCGCCGAGATCACCGCGCCGGTCCTGGCGATCGCGGGGGTCGACGACGCCCCGACGCCGCCGGCTTCGCTCGAGGAGATCGCCGTCGGGGTGCGCAACGGGCGGCTCGTCACCCTCGACGCCGTCGGTCACCTCGCCCCCGCCGAGGCACCGCACGCCGTCTCCAGCCTGATCACCGCCCACGTGACCGCGGCCGACCCGGCCTACGCGGCCGGGATGAACGTACGCCGCCAGGTGCTCGGCGACGCCCACGTCGACCGCGCCACCGCCGCGATCACCGACATCAACCGCGACTACCAGGACCTCATCACCCGCTATGCCTGGGGCACGATCTGGACCCGTCCCGGCCTCGCCCGCCGGGACCGCTCGATCGGCGTGCTCACCGCCCTGGTCGCGGGGCGCCACTTCGAGGAGCTCGAGTTCCACCTCCGCGCCGCCCTCACCAACGGGCTCACCCGTGAGGAGATCGTCGAGGTGCTCCTGCAGACCTCGATCTACGTCGGCGTACCCGCCGCCAACACCGCATTCGCCGTCGCCAACCGGGTGCTGAACGAATGACCGTCTCGCCGGCGCTCGCGGCTCGACCTGCGTAGAAACCAGGTGCCGGCGGCGTACGTCCCGGTTAACGTCTCGTCCATGCCGCAAGCCCGACTGCGCACCGAGCGCCTCGACCTGGTCCCGCTGAGCGAGGAGCATCTGCCGTTCCTGGTCGAGCTCAACTCGGATCCGGTGGTGCTCCGCCACCTGTTCACGCGTGCGCTGACGGCGGCGGAGACCGAGGAGCGGATGCACAAGTGGCTCCGCTCGGCGCGGGAGACGGAGGCGCTGGGCAAGTGGGTCGGGTATTCGGCGGCGGGTGAGGCCATCGGGCTCTACATGTTCGAACTGCCCGACAACCCGCCGCGCACCGATGCGGCCGAGCTCGGCTACCGGCTCCCCCAGCGGCACTGGCGGCAGGGCTACGCGAAGGAGGGCTCGCTCGAGCTGCTCCGTCACGGGTTCGAGGACCTCGGGATCGACCGGGTGATCGCGCAGACGATGGCCGTCAACGAGGCCTCCCGCGCGACCATGGTCTCGGTCGGGATGAGCTTCGTACGCCGCTTCGACCAGGAGTGGGAGGAGCCGCTGGCGGGGCACGCCGACGGCGAGGTCGAGTACGAGATCACCCGCGAGACCTGGCTCGCGCACCGGGCGGGGTAGGCTGCGAGCACGCTCGTGGCGCAGGAACCCGGTGAGAGTCCGGGGCGGTTCCGCCACTGTGACGTCCGTTCCGACGCTGGGCACGGGCACAGCCAGACACTGGCCGCGGGCATCCGACCGATCGACGGGGCGAGAACCCCTAGGAGGACCCCGGCATGGCCGACCCTGCACGCGTACGCATCGCCCTTCTGTCCACCTCGGACACCGACCTGCTCTCGGCCCGTGCCAGCGGAGCCGACTACGCCTGGGCGAACCCGTCGCGGGCGACCGACCTCGAGGCCGTCGTCGCCGACGCCGACCTGGTGGTCTTCCGGCTCCTCGGCTCCCCCAACGACCTGTGGGACGGCCTGAGCGCCGTCAAGGAGCGCGGCACCCCGGTGGTGGTCCTCGGTGGCGAGCAGCAGCCGAGCGCCGAGCTGATGGAGCACTCCACGGTGCCGATGGGCGTCGCCGCGGAGGCACACCGCTACCTCGCCGAGGGCGGGCCGGCCAACCTCGCCCAGCTGCACGCGTTCCTCTCCGACACGGTGCTGCTGACCGGGTTCGGGTTCGAGCCGCCGGCGGAGGTTCCTGCCTGGGGGTTCGCGGAGCGGCCTTCGCAGGCCGACGACACCCGACCGCGCATCGGCGTCCTCTACTACCGCGCCCACGAGACCAGCGGGAACACCGCGTTCGCGCACGCGCTCGCCGACGCCATCGACGCGACCGGCGCGGCCACCGGCGTACCCGTCTTCGCGGGTTCGCTCCGCTCGGCCCCCGACGACCTCTACGAGGCGCTCGGCACCCTCGACGCGCTCATCGTGACCGTGCTCGCGGCCGGGGGCTCCGTGCCCGCGTCCGCCTCCGCCGGCGGCGAGGACGAGGCCTGGGACGTCGAGCGGATGGCGGCGCTGGACATCCCGGTGCTCCAGGGCCTCTGCCTGACCAGCTCGCGCGCGGAGTGGGAGGCCTCCGACGACGGCGTGACGCCGCTCGACTCGGCCAACCAGATCGCGATCCCGGAGTTCGACGGCCGGATCATCACCGCCCCGTTCTCCTTCAAGGAGCTCGACGAGCAGGGTCTCCCCCACTACGTCGCCGACCCCGAGCGGGCCGCGCGCGTGGCCCGGATCGCGGTCAACCACGCCCGGCTCCGCCACACGCCCAACCCCGAGAAGCGCCTCGCGCTGGTGCTCTCCGCCTACCCCACCAAGCACGCCCGCATCGGCAACGCGGTCGGCCTGGACACCCCGGTCTCCGCGATCCGGATGCTGCGCCGGCTCCGTGAGGAGGGCTACGACCTGGGCCAGGACAACGAGGTCGTACGCATCCTCGACTCCGTCGCCACCGAGGAGGGCGACACCGCTGCCGGCGACGCGCTGATCCACGCGCTGATCGCGGCCGGCGGCCAGGACGAGGAGTGGCTGACCAACGCCCAGCTCACCGACGCCCACGTCCGCATCTCCAAGGCCGACTACGACGCGTGGACCGCCGATCTCCCCGCCGACCTGCGCGAGCAGATGGTCGAGACCTGGGGCCCGACGCCGGGCGAGCTCTTCGTCAACGACTCCGGCGAGCTCGTGCTGGCCACGCTCCAGGCCGGCAACATCGTCATCCTGATCCAGCCGCCGCGCGGGTTCGGCGAGAACCCGGTCGCGATCTACCACGACCCCGACCTGCCGCCCTCGCACCACTATCTGGGCGCCTACCGCTGGCTCGAGCACGGCTTCCGCGCCGACGCCGTCGTCCACCTCGGCAAGCACGGCTCGATGGAGTGGCTGCCGGGCAAGAACGCAGCGCTGTCGGCGTCATGCGGCCCGGATGCGGCCATCGGCAACATGCCGCTGATCTACCCGTTCCTGGTCAACGACCCGGGCGAGGGCGCCCAGGCCAAGCGCCGCGCGCACGCCACGATCATCGACCACCTGGTGCCGCCGATGGCCCGCGCGGAGTCCTACGGCGACATCGCCCGGCTGGAGTCGCTGATGGAGGAGTACGACCGGATCTCCTCCATGGACCCGGCCAAGCTGCCCGCCATCCGCGGCGAGATCTGGCAGCTGATGAAGGCCGCCGAGCTCCACCGCGACCTCGGCATGGAGGAGCGCCCCGAGGACGACGACTTCGACGACTTCATGCTCCACATCGACGGCTGGCTCTGCGAGATCAAGGACGCCCAGATCCGCGACGGCCTGCACGTGCTCGGCGGCACCCCCGAGGGCGAGGCGCGGGTCAACCTGGTCCTCTCCATCCTGCGCGCCGCGCAGGTGTGGGGTGGCGTCGGCGGGGCCGTGCCCGGTCTGCGGGCGGCGCTCGGCCTCAAGGAGGGTGCGGACACCCGCGCCGTCGACGAGATCGAGACCCAGGCGCGCGACCTGGTGCAGCGGATGGACGCGGCCGGCTGGGACCCGGCGGTCGCCGAGACGCTCCACGACGACCCGGCTGTCCAGCAGGTGCTCGCCTTCGCCGCGACCGAGGTCGTGCCCCGGCTGGCGAGGACCACCGACGAGCTGGGAGCCGTGCTGCACGCGCTGGACGGTGGCTTCGTCCCCGCGGGGCCGTCGGGCTCGCCGCTGCGGGGGCTCGTCAACGTACTTCCGACGGGGCGCAACTTCTACACCGTCGACCCGCGCGCGGTGCCCTCGCGGCTGGCGTGGCAGACCGGGCAGGCGATGGCCGACTCGCTGCTGCAGCGTTACCTCGACGAGACCGGCGACTACCCGACGTCGGTCGGGCTCTCCGTGTGGGGAACCAGCGCGATGCGTACGTCCGGCGACGACGTCGCCGAGGTGCTCGCGCTGCTCGGGGTGCGCCCCGAGTGGGACGAGGCCTCCCGCCGCATCACCCACCTCGACGTCATCCCGCTGGCCGAGCTCGGCCGGCCCCGCATCGACGTGACTGTACGCATCTCCGGCTTCTTCCGCGACGCGTTCCCGCACGTCGTCTCGATGCTCGACGACGCGGTCCGGATGGTGGCCGACCTGGACGAGCCGGCCGAGGACAACTTCGTCCGGGCGCACACCCTCGAGGACCTCGCCGAGCACGGCGACCAGCGTCGCGCGACGTCCCGGATCTTCGGCTCCAAGCCCGGCTCGTACGGCGCCGGGATCCTGCAGGTGATCGAGGCCGGCAACTGGCGCTCCGACCAGGACCTCGCCGACGTGTACGCAGCCTGGGGCGGCTTCGCCTACGGCCGCGACCTCGACGGCGCCCCGGCGGCCGACGACATGCGCGCCAACTATCGCCGGATCAAGGTCGCCGCCAAGAACGTCGACTCCGCCGAGCACGACATCGCCGACTCCGACGACTACTTCCAGTACCACGGCGGCATGGTCGCCACCGTCCGCGCGCTGACCGGTTCGGATCCGAAGGCGTACGTCGGCGACTCGACCTCGCCCGACGCCATCAAGACCCGGACGCTGCAGGAGGAGACCAACCGCGTCTTCCGGGCCCGGGTGGTCAACCCGCGCTGGATCTCGGCGATGCAGCGCCACGGCTACAAGGGCGCCTTCGAGCTGGCCGCGACCGTCGACTACCTCTTCGGCTTCGACGCGACCGCCGGTGTGGTGCAGGACTGGATGTACGAGAAGCTCGCCCGCGAGTACGTCCTGGACGAGACCAACCAGGAGTTCATGCGCTCCTCGAACCCGTGGGCGCTGCGCGGCATCGTCGAGCGGCTGCACGAGGCGGCCGAGCGGGGCCTGTGGGAGGAACCCGACCCCGAGGTCGTCGCTGCGATGCAGGAGATCTATCTCGACATCGAAGGTGACCTGGAGGAAGAGTGACGCGTCGGATCAAGATCATCGGCGTCGGCCCCGGCGACCCCGACCAGGTCACCCTCGAGGCGGTCGCCGCGATGCGGTCGGTCGACTACTTCCTGGTCACCGACAAGTCGGGCACGGTGAAGAAGGGCATGCCGGACCCGCTGGTGCGAGCCCGTGAGGAGCTCCTCGACCGTCATCTCGACCAGCCGGCCCGGGTGGTCAAGGTCGACGACGCACCGCGCGAGCGGCGCGAGGAGTTCACCGGGACCGACGAGGAGTACCGGGCCGCGGTCGCCGACTGGCACCGCGCCCGGGTCGAGCGCTACCTCGCCGTGCTCGCCGAGCACCCCGGTGACGTCGGCTTCCTGGTCTGGGGCGACCCGGCCTTCTACGACTCCACGATCCGCGTCGTCGACCAGATCGCCGAGCAGCTCGACATCGAGGTCGACGTCATCCCCGGGATCTCCTCCGTGCAGCTGCTTGCGGCGCGCCATCGCCTGGTGCTCCACGACGTCGGCCGTCCGCTCTACGTCACCACCGGCCGCGCGGTGCTCGAGGCCGTCCAGGCCGGCCACGACAACCTCGTGGTGATGCTCAACCGCGTCGTCGAGCTCCCGGGGCTCGAGGACTGGCGGATCTGGTGGGGCGGCAACCTCGGCACGCGCGAGGAGGAGCTGGTCGCGGGCACCGTCGGCGAGGTCCTGCCCGCCATCGACGAGGCACGCGCCCGGCTGCGCAAGACGTCCGGCTGGGTGATGGACATCTACCTCCTGCGGGCTCCGCGCCGATGAGCGGATTGCTGGTCGCCGGCACCACCTCGGATGCGGGCAAGTCGGTCGTGACGACCGGGCTGTGCCGGGCGTTCGCCCGCCGCGGCGTGAAGGTGGCGCCCTACAAGGCCCAGAACATGTCCAACAACTCCATGGTCTGCGAGGGGCCTGACGGGACGACGGCGGAGATCGGCCGGGCCCAGTGGGTCCAGGCGCTGGCCGCACGGGTCACCCCGGAGCCGGCGATGAACCCGGTGCTGCTCAAGCCCGGCTCCGACCGCCGCAGCCACGTCGTGCTGATGGGCCATCCCGCCGGCGAGGTCTCCTCCCACGACTGGGAGCGCGGGCGCCGGCATCTGGCGACCGCGGCCCACGCTGCGTACGACGATCTCGCCTCGCGCTTCGAGGTGATCGTCGCCGAGGGGGCCGGCAGCCCGGCCGAGATCAACCTGCGGGCCGGCGACTACGTCAACATGGGACTGGCCCGGCATGCCGGGCTGCCGACGATCGTCGTCGGCGACATCGACCGCGGCGGGGTGTTCGCGGCGATGTACGGCACCCTGGCCCTCCTCGAACCCGAGGACCAGGCGCTGATCAGCGGCTTCGTCATCAACAAGTTCCGCGGCGACGCGGGTCTGCTGAAGCCCGGGCTCGACTCGCTTGAGTCGCTCACCGAGCGCCGGGTCTTCGGGGTGCTGCCCTGGGAGCCGTCGCTGTGGCTCGACTCCGAGGACGCGCTCGACCTGGAGGGCCGTCGTGCGGCGGCCGGCGCCACCCGCAAGGTCGCGGTCGTACGCCTCCCCCGCATCTCCAACTTCACCGACGTCGACGCGCTCGGCCTGGAGCCGGACCTCGACGTCGTCTTCGCCTCCTCCCCGGCCGACGTCGCCGACGCCGACCTGGTGGTCCTGCCGGGCACCCGGTCCACGATCAGCGACCTGGCCTGGCTCCGCTCGCGCGGCCTCGACGTGGCCCTGATCGAGCACGTACGCCGCGGCCGCCCGCTCCTCGGGATCTGCGGTGGTTTCCAGATGCTCGGCGGCGTCATCGCCGACCCCGACGGGGTCGAGGGGTCGGTCACCGAGGTCGAGGGTCTGGGCCTGCTCGACGTCCGCACCGACTTCTCTCCTGCCAAGAACCTCCGCCTGCCCACCGGCTCGGCCCTCGGGGTCGAGGCGAGCGGCTACGAGATCCACCACGGCCGGATCACCCGCGGCGACGGGGCCACCGAGTTCCTCGGTGGCGCGCGGGCCGGCAACGTCTTCGGAACGATGTGGCACGGCTCCTTGGAGGGCGACGCCCTCCGGGGCGCGTTCCTGCAGGCGACGCTGGGTCGCGAACCGTCCTCGGTCTCCTTCACGGCGGCCCGTGAACGCCGCCTGGACCTGATCGCCGACCTCGTCGAGGAGCACCTCGACGTCGACGCCCTGCTCGACCTCGCCGTCTCCCCCGTCGGTCGAGCCGACGTCGTGAGGGACGAACGACGTCGTGTCGAGACCAACACAGTCCCCTCGAGGTCGACAGAGGACTGTGTTGGTCTCGACACGCCTCCGCCTAACGGCTCCGGCGGCTCGACCAGCGGGGGCGGCTCGACCAGCGGGGGTATCCGATGAGGCTGCTGATCCTGGGCGGGACCGGGGAGGCTCGGGACCTGGCGGCACGGCTGGTCGAGGAGGGGGTGGCGGTCACCTCCTCGTTGGCGGGCCGGGTGGCTCGGCCGCGGCTGCCGGTGGGGGCGGTGCGGATCGGCGGCTTCGGAGGGGTCGAGGGCTTGAGGGGGGCTCTCGACCACTTCGACGCCGTCGTCGACGCGACGCACCCGTTCGCGCGCGGCATCTCGGCCAACGCGGCCACGGCCTGCGCGCAGACCGGGCATCCGCTGCTCCGGCTGGAGCGGCCGGGCTGGCCGGCGGACCCGTCCTGGACCTACGTCGACACCCACGACGAGGCCGCCGCGCTCGCCTCCGGTCTCGGGAGGCGTCCCTTCATCACCGTCGGACGCCAGGAGCTGGCCCGGTTCGTCCCGGCGCTCGCGGGCCACGAGGCTCTGGCCCGCGTGGTCGACCCGCCCGACCTCGACCTGCCCGAGCCCTGGACGCTGCTGACCAGCCGTGGCCCCTACGAGATCGAGGGCGAGCTCGCGCTGATGCATGAGCACCGCACCGACGTGCTCATCACCAAGGACTCCGGCGGCACCTTCACCTGGCCGAAGATGGCCGCGGCCGCCGAGCTCGGCGTGCCCGTCGTGGTCGTACGCCGACCCACCGCCGCCGACGGCGTCCGCACCGTCGACGACGTCGCCGAGGCGGTCGCCTGGGTCCGGAGCCTCGGATGAGGGTGGTCGTCGGGATGTCGGTGACCGACGTCGACCGCCGCCAGGACCTGCTCGGTTGGGCCGGCGAGCTCGACGCGAGCCTCGCCTTCCTGCAGATGGGCGGCCCGTCCCTCTCCGCAGAGCTGACCCGGCTCGCCGACGCCGGTGCGGAGACGATCACCCTGGCCGGGGTCAGCCTCGGCCCGCTCGCCCCGGGCCACTCCTGGCTGCGCCGGATCGCGGCCCACTGGTGGCGCGAGCGCGCGGGCGAGCCTCCCACGATCCAGGTGGCGACCGCTCTGGCGACCACGCGTGACGAGCTCGCCGAGGTGCTGGCCGAGACCAGACCGATCACCGGCACCGAGCCCGGGCTCACCTCCCCCGCCTGGGAGCGGGTCCCCGGCCACGTACGTCAGGTGCTGATCTGCCGCGGCCCGCGCTGCACCGCGAAGGGCTCCGAGGAGGTGGCCAGGGCGGTCGTCCTGGGCGCGATGGAGGCCGGTCTCGGCGACGACGACCTGCTGATCACCCACACCGGCTGCCAGTTCCCGTGCAACCAGGCGCCGGTGCTCAGCGTGCAGCCCGACGACGTCTGGTACGGCAACGTGGAAGCGGCCGCCGCCCGGGTGATCGTGCGCGATCACCTGGACGGCGGCCGTCCCGTGGAGGCCTACCGCCTCCCCCGCTAGCTCACAGGCTGGCGGCCAGGGCCTTGCGTTCCGCGACAGCGCGCTCTGCCGCGTACAGACGAATGACCAGTCCGGTCAGTGCCACTCCGAGCACGCCCCACATCGTGGCGAGCGTGATCAGCGAGGCCCGGCGGAAGAACCACAGCGTGTCGGCCGGGAAGTCCCCGACCTCGTTGACCGTCGTGAACAGCTCTCCGGCGACGACCATCACGGCCAGGTAGGCCGCGGTCGCGCCGACGACGGCGAGGTAGGTGCCGAACCGCCCGCGCAGCCGCACCGCGGCGTACGTCACGACCACCGCCGCCACGACCGAGAGGGCCTGGAAGGCGAAGTAGACCGCGGTGCGTACGCCGATGGTGTCGCCGCTGCCGACCGCCGGCGGGGTCGCCGGGTATTTGAGGAACGGCACGAGTGCGACCGCGACGAACCCGATCAGGGTGACCAGCGCCGTCGACTGGCCCGGCGTGAGCCGTCCCAGACGACCCAGCGTTGCCGCGGCGACCAGCCCGACGATGCCGCCGAGCGCGACGCCGACCGCGAGGGTGCCGGTCAGCAGCCCCCAGGTGCTCTGGTTGGTGCGGGAGACCTCGGCGGCCTCCTCCTCGCCCTCAGCACCTTCGGCGGCATGCGAGTGCGAGTGTCCGTCGCCGCCGGCCTCCTCCAGCGCGATGGCAGCACCGACCTGCGGCTCACCGACGGCGTACGCCACCAGGAAGGTGGCGACTCCGGCGAGGAGGCCGGCTAGGAGGCCGCGTACGAGAAAGGCACGCGGGCTCATCAGTGGCAGGGGTAGCCGAGCAGGTGACGACCGTCGTGGACCCACTCGTGGATCAGGGTGCCCGACGGGATCGAGACGGCGCCCTGGTCGGCGCTGATGAAGAAGAGCGCCAGGAGACCGAGCAGACCGAAGAAGAGCGCCCAGGGGGCGAGCTCACGGAGCGGGATGGTGGGCAGATCTGCGCCGGCGACCGGCGCCACAGCGTGCTGCGACATATGTCCTCCTCAGGGATACCTGCGTCCCTGTTCGTTGGGGTTGGACGGACATTCGGGTCTGACTCCACCGCCGCGAGGCGGTGTCACAGTAGCGCGACTGTGCCGGAGTTCCACCGGCTTCCTCATGTCCGTTGGCGGCATCATGCCACGTCGGGACGCTGGCCGCACCCACAGCGTTCCATGGAGTCGGCGAAACACAAGATCTAGGAAGTTGCATTGGTGTAATTCCCGCATATAGTGGTGCCCGCAGCTGGTTCTCCCACCTCGGCGACGAGGCGGGAGAGGCAAGAGGGAACCCGGTGCGAGTCCGGGACTGCCCCGCAGCGGTGAGTGGGAACGACCGCCGTCACGAAGCACTGGGAGCAAGCCGGCTCCTGGGAAGCGACGGCCACTAGGACCGAGCACGAGACGCCCACGAGTCCGAAGACCTGCCAGTGCCCACCTCATGGTGGGGTCCGCGACCTCGAGGGAAGGTCAGGGGATCGAGCGCGTACGACGCCGTCCTCTCCTGCCCCGGCACGGATGCACGAGACATCCAGCGGGCCGCGGGGCCCGCCTGAACAAGGGGGGTATGGGCTTGATCGACACCGAGGGTCTACCGATCCGCACCGAGAAGTCGGCGTACGTCTTCGACTATCCGATGGCCGAGGACCTGGCCAAGAAGCAGCGGAGCATCTTCTGGACCGCCGAGGAGATCCCGGTCGAGAACGACAAGCAGGACTTCCTGGTCAACATGACCGACGCCGAGCAGGCTGCGGTCAAGACGACGCTGAAGCTGTTCACCATCTACGAGCTGATCCTCGGCGGCGAGGTGTGGGGCGACCGGCTCTTCCACGCGTTCCCGCGGCCCGAGATCCAGATGATGACCAACGCCTTCTCCTTCGCCGAGCTGAACATGCACGCGCCGTTCTACGCGAAGCTCAACAAGACGCTGATGATCGACACCGAGGAGTTCTACGACTCCTACAAGAACGACCCGGTGCTGGCCGAGCGGATCGCCTTCGTGTGGGACGCCATCGCCGACGAGGACCTGCTCTACGCGCTGAGCGTCTTCACGCTGATGGAGAACTGCGTCCTCTACTCCAACTTCGCCTTCCTCAAGCACTTCCAGTCCGGTGGCAAGAACCTGCTGCAGAACGTGATCAGCGGCATCAACTTCTCCGCCCGCGACGAGAACCTGCACGCCACCGGCGGTGCCTGGCTGTTCAACACGACGCTGGACGAGTACGCCGCGACCGTCCCGGCCGACAAGTTCGAGGCCGAGCGCGACGACCTCTTCGCCCGCGTCCGCGGCGTCGCCGAGCACCTCTACGCCCACGAGGCCCGGATCGTGGAGATGCTCTTCGCCCACGGGCCGATCACCGGCATCGAGCAGGCCGATCTGGAGGCCTTCGTGCGCTCCCGCATCGACATGACCCTGGAGAACATGCGGATGGAGCCGCTGTTCGGGGTCGAGACCAACCCGGTCGCCGAGTGGTTCTACGCCGGCATCAACGGCACCCAGTTCCACGACTTCTTCCAGGTCACCGGCAACGAATACAACCGCAACATCGGCGAGACGGAGTTCGAGTTCTGATGAGCAGCACCAGCTGGGAGGCGCTCTCCGCCGAGCGCAAGGCACTGCAGGACGAGGGCACCGTGCCTGCCTTCATGACCACCGCGGGCTACGCGATGTTCAAGGCCAAGTACACCGTCGCGGACCAGAGCGTCCGCGAGCGCTACGAGACCATCGCGGCCACCGCCGGCGGGCTGGCCGACGAGATGTACCCCCGCGAGGACGGCGTCTCCTGGACGGAGCCGTTCTTCGAGGCGATCTGGAACGGCTGGCTCTCCCCCTCGACGCCGGTGCTGTCCAACCTCGGCACCGACCGCGGCCTGCCGGTCTCGTGCGAGGGGTCCTACGTCGAGGACTCGGTCTGGGGCTTCTACGAGACCCTCAAGGAGGCCGCGATCCTGTCCCAGAACGGGTTCGGCACCTCGGCGTACCTCGGTGACGTCCGGCCGCGCGGCGCGAAGTTCAGCGACAACGGCAAGGCCAACGGCGTGGTCCCGGTCTTCTGCAACTTCGTGGAGATGACCAACCAGATCAGCCAGGGCGCCACCCGCCGCGGCTCCTGGGCGGGCTACCTGCCCGTGGACCACCCGGACTTCTACGAGCTCGCCGACCTGATCTTCCGCGAGCCGGCCAACAAGAACGTCGGCTGGATCTTCAGCCAGGCCTTCATCGACCGGATGCTCGCCGGCGACAAGGACGCGCTGGAGCGCTACCAGCGGGTGCTGAAGATCCGGGTCGTGCTGGGCAAGGGCTACATCTGGAAGGTCGACACCGTCAACGCGGCGCAGACCGAGTCCTACCAGGCCAACGGCCTGGCCAACAAGGCCTCCAACCTGTGCTCGGAGATCACCCTCTTCAGCGACGAGGACCACTCCTACACCTGCGTGCTCTCCTCGCTGAACCTGTCGACCTACGACGAGTGGAAGGACCAGGACACCGCGTACGTCGCGACCGTCTTCCTGGACGCGGTCGCCGAGGCGTTCCTGCGCAAGGCGCGTACCATCCGCGGTCTGGAGCGGGCGGTGCGCTACACCGAGAAGGCCCGCAGCCTGGGCCTCGGCGTGATGGGCTACCACGACTACCTGCAGAAGCAGCGGGTGCCGTTCGAGTCGGACAAGGCGGCAGCGCTGAACAAGGACATCTTCGAGCGGATCTCGTCCCGTGCCGACGCCGCCTCGCGGTGGATGGGCTCGGTCGCCGGCATCCCCGAGTGGTGCGTCGGACGGCGCAACTCCCACCTCATGGCGATCGCGCCGACGATGAGCACCGCGGTGATCGTCGGCGGCACCAGCCAGGGCATCGAGCCGTACGTCGCCAACGTCTGGAACCAGACCACCTCCGCCGGCGAGATGCCGCGGGCCAACCAGAACCTCGTCGAGGTGATGAAGGAGCGTGGCGTCTACGACCAGGCCCACATCTCCGACATCATCGACCACGGCGGCTCGGTCCAGCACGTCTCGTGGCTCGACGACCACGAGAAGGAGGTCTTCCGGACCGGCTATGAGATCGACCAGGAGATCCTGCTCGCCCGGGCCTCCGACCGGCAGGTCTACATCGACCAGGCCCAGTCGCTGAACCTGTTCTTCCAGGCCGACGCGACCCCGCAGTACATCAGCAAGATCCACAAGCTCGCGCTGCTCGACCCGAACATCAAGAGCCTGTACTACCTGCGCTCGCGCGCCGGTATCCAGGCCAGCAAGCAGTCCACTTCGACCACTCCGACCGCAAAGGCGTGACCATGAACGAGAACCCGACCACCACCGACGCCATCGACGACCTGAGCTGGGACGACTGGAGCGACGCCGCTGTCTGTGCCATCGAGAACGGCCCGGACTGCGAGGCCTGCGAAGGATGAGCGCCCCCGCCGGGCGGCCGACGCTGACGGTCTGCCGCGGCTGCTGCTGCGGGACCGAGCGGAAGTCGCCCGGGGTGGACCACGCCGCCGTGCTCAGCACGCTGAACGCGGCGGCCGGGGAGTCGGCGACCGTACGTGTCGCCGACTGCCTCGGCCCGTGCGAACGGGCCGACGTCGTGGTCGTCGGCCCCTCACCCGAGGGGCGGCAGCGTGGGGCGAAGCCCGTCTGGGTCGCCCGGGCCGGCTCGGAGCGGGTCGCCGACGCGCTGGCCGAGTGGACCCGCGCTGGCGGGCCGGGCGTCGCCGACGCACCGCCGGCGGTCATGGCCCGAGCGTTCCGTCACGGGCGCTGAGCGACCGCCGCGTACGCCGCCGCGACCAGGGCCGCGCCGATGCCGACCCTGCGGGCCAGGGTGGTGGCGCCGACGACGTCCGCGGGGGTGGCGGCGCGGCCGTCACCCATGACCGCGCGGTGCTCGACCCGGTTGCCGTAGTAGCGGTTCGTGCCGCCGAGGCGGATGTCGAGGGCACCGGCGAAGGACGCCTCGACGACACCCGCGTTCGGGCTCGGGTGCTGCGCTGCGTCGCGGCGCCAGGCCTGCCAGGCCTGCGTCGCCCGTGACGGCGCGGCGGCCAGGGTGAGCAGGCCGGAGAGTCGTGAGCCGGGGAGGTTGAGCAGGTCGTCGAGGCGGGCGCTGGCCCAGCCGAAGCGCTCGTAGCGGTCGTTGTGGTGGCCGACCATCGCGTCCAGGGTGTTGGCGGCGCGGTAGCCGAGAAGGCCGGGTACGCCCGCGAGCGCACCCCACACCAGCGGCGCGACCACCGCGTCGGAGGTGTTCTCCGCGACGCTCTCGACCACCGCGCGGGAGACCTCGGACGCATCGAGCTCGGCGGTGTCGCGGCCGACGAGGTGGGTCAGCCGCTGCCGCGCGGCGGGCAGGTCACCCGTGTCGAGGTGTGCGTGGACCGCCAGTGCCTCGCGTTCCAGCGAGCGGCCGCCCAGGACAGCCCAGGTGGCGGCGGCGGTGACCAACATCTTCCCGGCCCGGCCGGGAGCGAGGCGCTCGGCGGCGGCGCCGAGGACGACCGCTCCCCCGACCAGCGTCGCGGTGTGGAGGACTCCTCGGGCACGATCGTCCGCGTAGCACGTCTGCTCCGCCTTCATCGCGACCGTGCCGAAGCCGGCGACCGGGTGGTAGCGCCGGGGATCGCCGAGCAGGCGATCCAGCGCGAAGCCGGCCAGCAGCCCGATCGCCCGTGGGCTCACCGGTCTCCCCCGGTCCGCCGCAGGGCGGTCAGGAGCTGGTCGGTGGGCTCCTCGGGGCGCACCGCGATCCGCACCCAGGCCGGGCCGAGCCCGGGGAAGGTGTCGGCGCGGCGTACGGCGATGCCCTGCTCACGTAGGGCCTCCCGGACCCCGGCGCCGGGGCGGGCCAGGACGAAGGAGGCGGTCGAGGGGACGTACTCGATCTGCTGCTCGCGCAGGCCCGCCTCGAGGTGGTCGCGCCAGGTGGCGATGCGTTCGGCGCGCTCGAGGGCCTCGGCGCTCGCGCGCTCGGTCGCGCAGGCGAGCATCGCGGCGGCGGCGGTGGCCGAGACGGACCACGGGGTGCGTACGGCCTCGAGGTCGCCGATCGCGGTGGCGTCGCCGACGACGTAGCCCGCGCGGACCCCCGGGATCGACCAGTGCTTCGTCAGGCTCCGGATCACCAGCAGGCCCTCGGCCCGCTCCGCGGCGAGGGTCTCGGGCTCGCCGGGGACCGCGTCCATGAACGCCTCGTCGACCACGACCAGGCGGCCGGCGCGGAGGAGGGCGCGGAGGGTGGTGGCGGGGTGGAGCACGCCGGTGGGGTTGGTCGGGTTCCCGACGACGACCAGGTCCGCATCGCCCGGCACGGCCGCCGGGTCGAGGACGAACCCGTCCTCGGCACGGAGGCGCACCTCGGTCACCGTGTGGCCGGCCTGCTCGAGCGCCGCGTGGGGCTCGGTGAATTGCGGATGCACGACGACGGGCTTCCGCCAGTTCCTGGCCCGGGCGACCAGCGTGAACGCCTCGGCCGCACCGGCCGTCGGGAGCACCTCGGTGCGCTCACGACCGTGGTGCTTGGCCAGCGCCGCGCGCGCCGGCTCCTCGTCGGGGTAGGCGATGGGGGCCAGCGAGTCGTGGAGCGCCTGGTCCAGCCACTCCGGGCGCGGGTCCGGGTAGACGTTCACCGCGAAGTCGAGCAGCCCGACGCCCACCTCGACATCCCCGTGATGCCGCAACGGGTCGGCCACCTCGCTGGTCGAGCCGCCGGAGCTGCGGGGCGGAGGCGTGTCGAGACCAACACGGTCCCCGGTCGCGCTCGATTCGACCGTGTTGGTGTCGACACGCTCGCTGGCGCTCGCGGCTCGACCGACGGATTCGGCGAAGCGGCGGGCAAGGTGTGGATGGCCGGCCCAATGCACGTGGAGGTACGACGCGTGGACGGTGTCGCTGCTGAAGCCTGTCGGCATCCCGTCGACGGTCCACGCCGCCTGGGTGCCGGCCGGGGGCGTGGTCGTGGTGCGGTGGAACTCGTGGCCGGTGACCTGCTCGCCGGCGCGGGTGAGGAAGGAGTCGGAGACGGCGGTGGCGACCGGGTAGCGCAGGGTCAGGCGCTCGCTCATCGCCGCCCGGGCGGGGATGGCGCCGGCCATCGGGACCTCGTCGAGCGACTCGGCCAGGTAGAGGAGTCCGGCGCACTCGGCGACGGTCGGGATCCCGGCCTCGACGGCGGCCCTCAGGTCGCGGAGCAGGCTCGTGTTGGCCGCCAGCTCGGCGGCGTACATCTCCGGGAACCCGCCACCGAGATAGATCCCCCTCGTGCCCTCGGGAAGCGCAGGATCGGTGAGCGGGTCGAAAGTGCGTACGTCGCAGCCCGCCGCCTCCAGGAGCTCCTCGGTCTCGGGGTAGCGGAACGTGAACGCCCTGCCGCCGGCTACGGCCACCACCGGGCGGTCACTCTGGCCCTCGACCGTGTTGGTCTCGACACGCCTCCGCCTAGCGGCTCCGGCGGCTCGACCAGCGGTTGCGTCGTCGGTCGAGCCGGATTCGTGAGGTACGAGCGAATCCGTGTCGAGACCAACACGGTCATCTCCGCGCAACTCCTGCAGGGGATCCCAAGGAGCATCATCGAGGTCCGGCGCCGACCGGGCGACGTCCAGGAGCGCCCCGAGGTCGAGGTGGGCGGCGACCTGCTCCCCCAGGCGCTCGATCAGCGCGACCGACTCGTCGCGCTCGGCGACCGGGACGAGGCCCAGGTGACGCGACGGGGAGGCGAGCGACTCGTCCCGCGGGAGCATGCCGAGCACCGGCAGACCGACCTGCTCCAGCGCTCGCCGGATCTCCTCGGCGTTGCGCCCGGGAGAGCAGCGGTTGAGCACGACTCCCCCGATGCGTACGGACGGGTCGAAGGCCGCCATCCCGGCGGCGATCGCGGCAGCGGAGCGGGACATCCGGGCGACGTCGAGGACCAGGACGACCGGCGAGGAGGTCAGTGCGGCGACGTGCGCGGTGGAGGCGAAGCCGTCGGTGCCGAGGCGGCCGTCGTAGAGGCCCATGACGCCCTCGATGACCGCCACCTCGGCCCCGGCGGCACCGTGGAGCAGCAGCGGCACCACCCGTTCGACGCCGACCAGGTGCGGGTCGAGGTTGCGGCCCGGGCGTCCGGTCGCGAGCGCGTGGTAGCCGGGGTCGATGTAGTCCGGGCCGACCTTGTGACCGCTCACGACGGTCCCGGAGGCACGCAGCGCCGCCATCAGCCCGGTCGCGATCGTCGTCTTCCCCGAACCCGTCGAGGGAGCCGCGACCACCAGCCGGGGCAGGGTCACCATTCGATACCCTTCTGGCCCTTCTGCCCGGCGTCCATGGGGTGCTTGATCTTGGTCATCTCGGTGACCAGGTCCGCGACCTCGAGCACGGCGGGATCGGCGTCACGGCCGGTGATGACGACGTGCTGGCGCCCCGGCCGCTCGGCGAGCACCGAGGCCACCTCGGCGGCGTCGACCCAGCCCCACTTGATCGGGTAGGTGAACTCGTCGAGGACGAGCAGGTCGTAGCGCTCGTCGGCCAGGCACCGCTTGATCTCGGCCCAGCCCTCGGCGGCGGCCGCGGCGTGGTCCTCGGCGTCCCCCTGCTTGCGGCTCCAGGACCAGCCGGAGCCCATCTTGTGCCAGTCGACCGGTCCGCCCTCGCCGGTCTCCTCGTGCAGCTTGCCGAGGCGCTCGAGCACGGTCTGCTCGCCGATGCGCCACTTGGCCGACTTGACGAACTGGAAGACCCCGATCCGCCAGCCCTGGTTCCACCCGCGCAGCGCGAGGCCGAACGCGGCGGTCGACTTCCCCTTGCCGGGACCGGTGTGGACCATCACCAGCGGCCGGTTGCGGCGCTGGCGGGTGGTGAGCCCGTCGTCGGGTACGTTCAGCGGCTGTCCCTTCGGCATCAGGCAGCGCCCCTTCCCATGGTCGATCCGGTGAACCCGTGGACGGCCGACGTCAGAGCCTCGGCGCTCACCTCGGCGACGGGGACGTGCTCGGCGCCCAGGTGCTCGGCCAGCTGACGCGCCAGCCCGAGCCGCATCGGTCCGCTCTCGGAGTCGATGACGACGGTGGTGACGCCCAGGCCGGCGACGTACGCGGCGGCCTGCTGCGAGCGGCGGACGGCGTCCTTGCCGTGGGTCTGCGCAGTCTTTCGGGACGAGTTGGCGCGACCGTCGGTGACGACCACCAGCAGCGGCCGCAGATCGGGGTCACGCAGGTGCTCGCGCTGCAGCACGCGGGCGGCCTCGAGGAGACCTTCGGCCAGCGGCGTACGTCCTCCGGCGGGCACCTCGTCGAGACGGGCGGCTGCGAGGTCGACCGACCCGGTCGGCGGCAGCACCAGCTCGGCGCCCTCGCCGCGGAAGGTGATCATCCCGACCTTGTCGCGGCGCCGGTAGGCGTCGAGGAGCAGCGAGAGGACCGCAGCCTTCACCTGCGCCATCCGCTTGCGCGCGGCCATGGACCCGGACGCGTCCACGCAGAAGAGCACCAGGTTGGCCTCGCGACCCTCACGGACCGCGGTGCGGAGGTCCTCGATCCGCAGCTCGACCTTCGCGGACGTACGTTGGCGGGCGGCCTGCTTGCCCGCGGCCGCCTTGAGCGTCTCGACGAGGTGGAGCGAGCCGCGGACGCTGGTGTTCGCGCCGATCCGGCGGCCGCTGCTGCCGATCGCCTTGCTCCGGCCGCCGGTGCGGCCGGTGCCCAGGCCGGTGACGGTCAGGAGGCGGGGGCGGTAGGCCGGGGCGGCGGCGGTGACGGACTCGCCTGCGACGCCGGAAGGAGATTGGGCCTGGTCGGGTGCGTCATCGGCTGTGTTGGTCTCGACACCGCTCGCTTCGCTCGCGGGCTCGACCGACGGGGGTTCCGCGTCGGTCGAACCGTCCTCCGCGTCGGTCGAGCCGCCGGAGCCGCTAGGCGGAGGCGTGTCGAGACCAACAGAGTCTTCGCTGTCCGAGCCATCCGAAGGCCCACCCTCCGGGGGCTCCGGCGGCAGCTCCTCGTCGCCGAGGATGCGGTCGAGCAGGTCCTCGTCGAGCCCCGGAGCGTCGAAGGGGTTGCGACGGCGGCGGTGCGGAAGGGCCAGGAGTGCGGCCCGGCGGATGTCTTCGCGGGTGACCTCGGAGCGCCCGGCCCAGGCCGCGTGGGCGACCGCGGTGCGGGCGGTGACGATGTCGGCGCGCAGCCCGTCGACCTCGAAGGCCGCGCAGACCTCGGCGATCTTGAGCAGCCCCGGTGCGGTGAGCCGGACCTTCCCGACCAGCGCACGGGCGGCGGAGACCCGGGCGGTCAGGTCACGCTCGGCGGCCACATAGCGCTCGACGAACGCGGGAGCGTCCAGGTCGAAGGCCATCCGGCGGCGTACGACCTCCGCCCGGAGGGCGGGATCGCGAGGAGCGGCGACCTCGACGGTGAGCCCGAAGCGGTCCAGCAGCTGCGGGCGCAGCTCACCCTCCTCGGGGTTCATGGTGCCGATCAGCACGAACCGGGCGGCGTGCTCGACCGAGACCCCGTCGCGCTCGACCGAGACCCGGCCCATCGCGGCCGCGTCCAGGAGCAGGTCGACCAGGTGGTCGTGGAGCAGGTTGACCTCGTCGACGTAGAGCAGGCCGCGGTGGGCCCGGGCGAGCAGCCCCGGCTCGAACTCGACCGCACCGCGCGACAGCGCGCTCTCCAGATGGAGGGAGCCGACGACCCGGTCCTCGGTGGCACCGACCGGGAGCTCGACCAGCCGCACCGGCCGGCTCTCCACGACCGCGGCAGACCCGAACGGCCCGTCCGGCGACTCCGCGGACGGGTCGGCGGGATCGATCGAGAACCGGTCCCCCGCATAGACCGAGATCGAGGGCAGCACGGCCGCCAGGCCGCGTACGGCCGTCGACTTCGCGGTCCCCTTCTCGCCACGGACCAGGACCCCGCCGATCTCCGGGGAGATCGTGGTGAGCACGAGCGCGAGGCCCATGTCGTCGAGGTCGTCCGCCTGACAGCCGAGGACGGCAGAAAATGGATAGTGCACCGGCATGAGAGGCTCCCGCTCCCTATCGCGTTGGATGGATGGACGCGGGGCCGGTCTTCGGACTTGCCGAGTCCCCCGTGTGGGGCTCGGTTCACCGCAGCGGGCCTGTGCCGGAATCTCACCGGCTTCCCAGATTCTCCCGTCCCACCGTCCTCACCAGCTCTCCTCTCGAGCCGATGACTGGGCAGTCGGGGCACCTCGCGCCTGTGCGGTCACTGTAGCGTCTGGCCTCATGATCGTCGTGGTGGGCATCGGTGCCGGGGGTTGGGACGAGATCCCCGTACGTCACCAGCAGCTGATCCAGGACGCCGCGACCCTCCTCGGCGGCAAGCGTCATCTCGACCTCGTCCCCGACGTCCCCGGCCAGCGGCGCGAGCCCTGGCCCTCGCCGCTGCGCGAGGGGCTCCCGGCCCTGCTCGAGTCGCTGCCGGCGGACGTCCCCGTGGTCGCGCTGGCCTCGGGCGACCCGCTGGTCTCCGGCATCGGCACGACCCTGATCGACCTGCTCGGAGCAGCGAACGTACGCATCGAGCCGACCGTCTCCTCCGTCGCCCTCGCCCGCGCCCGGATGGGCTGGCCGGCCGAGTCGTGCGTGGCCGTGAGTCTGGTCGGCCGCGACGCGTCGCTGGTCGCCCGTGAGCTCGCCCCCGGCCGCCGGATCCTGGCCCTCTCCTCCGACGGGTCGACCCCGGCCGATCTCGCGAACCTGCTGGTCACGAGCGGGTTCGGCGCGTCGACGATGACCGTCCTGGGCGAGCTTGGCGCCGAGACCGAGAGCGCACGAACGGGGACGGCCTCGACCTGGGCGGGCGAGTCACCGCGGCTCAACATCGTCGCGATCGAGTGCGTCGGCGCGCCCTCTCTCGGCTGGGCTGCGGGCCTGCCGGACGACGTCTTCGAGAACGACGGCCAGCTGACCAAGCGCGATCTGCGCGCCTCGGCCCTGGCCCGACTGGCACCCACTCCGGGGGCGCACCTGTGGGACGTCGGCGCCGGCGCCGGCTCGGTCGGGATCGAGTGGATGCGGGCCCACCCCTCCTGCACCACGACGGCCATCGAGGCCAGCCCCGAGCGGGCCGCCAGGATCGCCCGCAACGCGGCCCGCCTCGGCGTACCCGGCCTCGCCGTCGTCGAGGGCCGCGCCCCCGACGCCCTGGCCGGCCTCCGCTCCCCCGACGCGATCTTCATCGGCGGCGGCGCGACCCGCCCCGGCGTCCTCGACACCTGCCTCGCCGCCCTCCGCCCCGGCGGTCGTCTCGTCGTCCACGGCGTCACGCTGGAGACCGAGCAGCTCCTGGCGCGACAGCATGCCGAGCTGGGCGGCGAGCTGACCCGGATCTCCGTGGAGTCCGTCGACACGATCGGCACCTTCCGCGGCTGGGCGCCCCAGCGCACGGTGGTGCAGTGGGCCTACAGCGCGCGCCCTTTACTAGACGATGACACCTTGTGAAGGCGGTGGACTCAACCGGTCGAAGCAACGCTGAGTTGAAGGAGCGTTGTGATGCCGACGGGGAAGCCCTTTTCACAGGAGTGTCGTTCTCGAGTCGTGGATCTGATCTGTGCGGGTATGTCGGCACGGCGGGCTGCTGATGTGGTCGGCGTGGCGAAACCGACCGCGGTGCTGTGGTGGCATCAGGCTTGCCCAGTGCCGATTCCACTTGAGCAGGGTGCGTTACGGGGTGGGCTGGGCACAGTGCTACAGAGTGACCCGAGTGTCCCCGGTACCGACCGTGCAGGCCGTCAGCGTCGTTGTTTGACCGCCCAGGATCGTGCGGTGATCGCTGCAGGACTGGCTGATCGGTGGTCGCAGGCCAAGATCGCTGCGGTGATCGGGCGGGATAGGTCGGTGGTGTGCCGCGAGGTCGCCCGCAACACCGGCCACGATGGTGTCTATCGCGGTGAGGTGGCTCATCGGGCAGCCCACCAGCGCCGCCGGCGTCCCAAGGAGTTCAAGCTGGCCGCGAACCCACGACTGTCTCGGCTGATCGAGACCTGGATGGACCAGGGCTGGTCACCCGGGTTGATCGCGGCGGTGCTGCGCACCGATCACCCCGGTGCCGATCCGGCTGCGAGGATGGGACGGGTGAGTCACGAGACGATCTACCGGGCCCTCTATGTTCAAACCCGCGGTCAGCTCCGAGCCGATCTACATCGATGCCTCTCTACTCGGCGCAAGGCCCGCAAACCTCGTGGCCGTTCCAGCCATGACCCCAGCAAGAACGCCTATGCCGAGGCATTCAAGATCAGTCAACGACCTGCCGAGGTCGCTGACCGAGCCGTTCCGGGGCGCTGGGAGGGCGACTTGATCCTCGGGAGCGGGAACGGCTCAGCGATCGGCACCTTGGTCGAACGCACCACCCGGTTCGTGATCCTGCTCCACCTGCCCGGTCGCCACGACGCCGAGACCGTTGCTGAAGCGATGATCCGCGAGATGGGCACGCTGCCCGATCACCTACGACGCTCGATCACCTGGGACCGTGGCCTTGAACTTGCCCGCTACCAGCACATCCAGGTCGAGCTCGGCACCACCATCTACTTCGCCGATCCACACTCCCCCTGGCAGCGAGGATCCAACGAGAACACCAACCGGCTCCTCAGACACTGGTTCGAGAAGAGCAGCGACCTCTCACGCCACACTCCCCAAGACCTCCAACGCATCGCCGACACCCTCAACCAACGCCCACGCCCTACCCTTGACCTACAGACGCCGGCCCAACGGCTGGCCCAGCTGCTGAACCCAGCAGCCTGACCAACCGTTGCTTCGACCGGTTGAGTCCACCGGCTTCACAAAGTGTCATCGTCTAGTAAAAGATCCGCAGATCATGCGAGGACGATGTGCTTCAGCTCTCCCAAGGTGTCGATCCGGTAAGTAGCCCGGGAGAAGTCCTGAGTGCCGGTGAAGTCGTTGTGTACGACCACGCAGTCGATCCCGGCCGCGACGGCCGAGCTGAGACCTCGGGACGAGTCCTCGACGACGAGCGCCTCCTCCTTGGCCGCCCCGAACCGCCTCAAGGCGGTCAGATAGGGCTCCGGGTGCGGTTTGGAATGCTCGTAGTCCTCGCGGACGAGGACGAAGTCCATGAACCCCCTGAGCTGACGGTGTTCGTGGATCACCTCGAAATCAGCGCGCTTCGCCGTCGTCACGATGGCCATCCGAACGTGCTTCGACAGCTCCGCCAGCACCTCGACGACACCCTCGATCTCGATCGCCTCGGTCCGCAGATACTCCTGGTAGTAGGCGTCGCGAACCTCCCGCAGCCTGTCGATGACCCGCTCGTCGACGCCGGCCGCTCGCGCCTGCTCCCAGGTCCCCAGACCCAGGCTCATGTCCCGGAGATACCGCTCCTGGTCCAACGTCACATCGATCGCAGCCAAGGCTCGCGCCCCGGCCCTGAAGTACCAGGGCTCGGTGTCCACCAGGACACCGTCATGGTCGAAGAGGATGTACTTCTTCACCCGCCGATTCTGACCGACTACCCGAACTTCTCCTCGTGGACCACGGTCGAGAGCGGTGAGCGGTGGCGCCAGCCGAAGCGCTCCAGGTCGGGGACGTCGGGGAGTTCGGCGACGGGTCCGACGCAGAGCCAGGCGACAGGGCGTACGCCCTCCGGCATCCCGACCAGGTCGCGCAGGAACTCCTCGCGGTAGAAGCTGACCCAGCCGACGCCGAGGCCCTCGGCGGTGGCGGCGAGCCAGAGGTTCTGGATGGCGCAGACGACCGAGTAGAGGCCGGCGTCGGCGATGGCGTGGCGGCCGAGGACGTTGGGGCCGCCGCGGCTCGGGTCGTAGCCGACCACGATGCCCAGGCCGGACTCGCGGATGCCCTCGATCTTGATCCGGGAGAAGGTCTCGGCCCGCTCGCCGGACAGGGTGGCGGCGAAGGTCTCCCGCTCGGTCGCGACGTGGGTGTGGAAGCGCTCGAGGCGGTCGGCGTCGCGTACGAGCACGAAGTCCCACGGCTGCGACATCCCCACGCTCGGCGCGGCGTGGGCGGCGGAGAGGACCCGATCCAGGACCTCGGGTGCGACCGGCTCGCCGGTGAACTCCGCGCGAGTGTCGCGGCGACGGTTGATGGCGTCGTAGAGGTCCATCAGGCACCTCCCGACCCGGTGGTCGAGCTGGTCGAGACCCGCGGGCGAGCCGCGTCGTAGAGGAACGACTCTCCGCCGTCGCGGGCCAGCGCGGGTCCGGCGAGGATGACGGCGGCCTGGCGCAGGCCCGCGTCCTCGACCGCGTCGGCGATCGTCGCGACCGTCCCGCGCAGCACCAGCTCGTCGGGCTGGCTGGCCCGGTAGACGACCACGACGGGGCACTCCGGGCCGTAGTACGGCAGCAGCTCGGCCATCAGCTCGCGGGTGCGCCGGATCGCCAGGTGGAGCACCAGGGTGGCCCCGGTGGCGGCGTACGCAGCCAGCGACTCCCCCTCCGGCATGGCCGTCGACCGGGCCTGGGTGCGGGTGAGGACGACCGACTGGGCCACCAGCGGCACGGTGAGCTCGCGGCCGACCAGCGCAGCGGCCGCCGCGTAGGCGGGCACACCGGGAGTCACGTCCCACGGCACCTCGGCGGCGTCGAGCCGCCGGGTCTGCTCCGCGACCGCCGAGTAGACGGACGGGTCGCCGGAGACGAGGCGCACGACCTGCCTGCCGGCACGTTGAGCGGCGACGATCGCACCGACGATCTCGTCCAGATCGAGCTTCTGGGTGTCGACCAGCTCGGCCTCGGGACTGCAGTGGGCCAGCACCTCGGGATCCAGATAGGTGCCCGGGTAGAGCACCACGTCGGCGGCCTCGAGCAGCCGCGTCGCACGCACGGTCAGCAGGTCCGCCGCGCCAGGACCGGCACCGACGAAGTGGACCGTCCGACCGGGCACCTGCTGGCCGGTCACTGGACGAACCTCGGCGTCCAGACCTGCCCGGCCGGGGTCACCCGGGTCGAGCTCGCCCCCACGATGACCAGGCACTTCATGTCTATGGAGTCCGGATCGAGCTCTCCGAGGGTGGTCACCGTCAGCGACTCCTCGGCCCGGCCGACGTCTCGCCCGACGATGACGACGGTGTCGGGTTTGCGCTGCTCGAGGAGTACGTCACGAGCCAGGCCGATCTGCTCGGTGCGCGAGCGCGACGCGGGGTTGTAGATGGCCAGCACCAGGTCGGCGGCGGCAACCGCACGCAGCCGTTCCTCGATGACCGACCACGGCTTGAGCCGGTCGGAGAGTGACATCACCGCGAAGTCGGCGCCGACGGGAGCGCCCGCACGCGCGGCCACCGCCTGGACGGCGCTGACGCCGGGCAGCACCCGGACACGTACGCCGGCATAGGCCGGGTCAGAGGCCGCCTCGAACACGGCGGAGGCCATCCCGAAGACACCGGCGTCGCCGCCGGAGACGACGGCGACCCGCTCGCCCGCGAGCGCCAGGTCCAGGGCGTGGCGGGCTCGGTCGACCTCGACGGTGTTGCCCGACGCGTGCCGCCGCAGCCCCTCACGCTGCGGCACCCGGTTGACGTACGGCGCATAGCCGACGACGTGGCCGACCTCGGCCAGCGCCGCGCTCACCTCGGGCGTCAGCCACCCGTCCGGCCCCGGCCCCAACCCGACGACGAGCACCTCCCCGGCCTCGGGGGCCTCGGACGTCTCGGACGCATCGACGGGCTCGGCCGCCGAAGACTCCTCCGCCGCAGACTGCCGCAGACGGCCTGCCGCGGCCGAAACAGGCGCCGTGTCCCCGGGCACCACGATCAGCGAGAAGTAGGGCACCGAGGACGGGTCCACATCGGCCACCGGCAGCCAGCGCTCCTCGGGCTGCGAGGCACGCTCGACGTACCAGGCACCCTCGAGCCGGCCGGCCGCGGCCAGCGCGGAGCGGACCGCCGGGAAGGTCCGGCCGAGCTTCATGATGATCGCGGCCTCGGTGTCGGCGAGACGCCGGGCGAGCTCGGGCTCGGGCAGGGTCCCGGGCAGCACGGTGAGGACGTCGGTCTGGCGCACCAGCGGCGTCGAGACGGCGGCGGTCGCGGCCGCGAAGGCCGGGACGCCCGGCACGACGGAGGTCTCGTAGACCTCCTTGAACCGGTCGTGGAGATACATCGAGGAGCCGTAGAAGAGCGGGTCGCCCTCGGCGAGCAGGACCACGTCACGGCCGGCGTCGAGGTGGGCGGAGAGCCGGACCGCGCAGGACTCGTAGAACTCGGCCATCGCCCCGACGTAGCCACCCGGGTGCGAGGTGGTGCCGGTGGTGACCGGGTAGCGCAGCTCCTCCTCGACCGCGTCGGCCGGGATCAGCGAGGAGGCGATCCGGCGGGCGTGGGACTGCTTGCGCACCCCGGCGTGGTAGGCGATCACCGGTGCCGCGCCGATCAGCCGGGCGGCCTTGAGGGTGATCAGCTCGGGATCGCCCGGGCCGATGCCGACGACGGTGAACCGTCCCAGAGCCTGCTGAGTGCTGCTCATTCCTGCTCCTGGGCGAGTGCGTTGAGTGCGGACGAGGTCATCGCAGAGCCGCCACGGCGACCACGGACGGTGACGTAGGGGATGTCGATCCCGTGGTCGTCGGCGAAGGAGGCGAGCGCCTCCTTGGACTCGGCGGCGCCGATGAAGCCGACCGGGCAGCCGACGATCGCGGCCGGCCGCGGACCGCCGTCGAGGATCGTCTCGAGCAGGTGGAAGAGCGCCGTCGGAGCGTTGCCGATGGCGACCACGGCGCCCTCGAGGTAGGGCTCCCACAGCGACAGCGCGGCCGCGGTGCGGGTCGTCCCCCAGGCCCGGGCCAGCGCCGGGACGCGGTCGTGGCCGAGCATGCAGAGCACCTCGTTGTCGCGCGGCAGCCGGCTGCGGGTGACCCCGGTGGCGACCATCGTCGCGTCGCACAGGATCGGCGCCCCGGCCTCGAGCGCACCACGCGCGGCCTTCACCAGACCGGGGTGGATGACCAGGTCGGAGGCGAGGTCGACCTGTCCGCTGCCGTGGATCATCCGCACCGCGAGCCGCTCGGCGTCGGCGGGCACCGCGGAGAGGTCGGCCTCGCGCCGGATGGTCGCGAAGGAGTCGACATAGATCGCCGGCCCCTGGTCGATGTAGTCGTAGCGCCGGGTCGGGCGCACCTGCGGCGCCGGCACGAGTACGCCGCGCCACGGCGTCACCACGACCGCCGGCGCCCGCTCCACCAGCGCCTCGACGGCAGCCCGGTCCAGGGCTCCGTCGGTGGCGGCGACATGCTCGCCCCCGGGCACCTCGCCGAACGCCAGCTCCGCGGCCGGCGCCGGCACCCGGTCGTCGGCCTCGACCGGCTCGACGAGCGGGCCGCCGAGCTCGGAGACGTGCCAGGCAGCCGACGGCCCCTCGCCGCGTACGTCCAGGAAGCGCGAGGCGAGCGCGACCAGCCGGGAGGCGGCCTCGGCGAGCGGCACGACCGGTCCCCACGAGTCGCCGACCCGCAGCTGACCCTCAGCGTCCGAGAGCGCCACCAGACCGAGGTCGCACTCCCGCGCGACCAGGTCGCCGCGACCGTCGTCGAGCACGAAGAGGAACCGCCCGGGCAGCGCCGCCAGCCGGGGCGAGGCGCACAGCAGCCGGTCCAGCGAGGCGGCCACGCCACGCAGGTCGGCCCGGCCGCCGGCGAGCCCGGTCTGCGGGGAGACCATCACGTTGCGTACGAGCTCGTGGGTCTGCGCCGGCACCAGACCGGTCGCCTTCAGCGCGGTGAGCACCTCGCTGGGCAGCGCACCGTCGACGGCGGGCAGGCCGCGTACCTGCAGGTTGGCACGGCCGGTGAGGTAGACACGGCCGTCGCCGTAGGTCTCGGCGACGGAGACCAAGGAGAGCAGCGAGGCCGACGAGACGGAGCCGCCGATCAGGCGCAGCCGCACCAGCAGGCCGTCGTCGGCCGGCCACGGACGGCCGACTCCTGGGCACCGGTCGGATCGGACTCGGGACATCGCCACACCTGCTCTGGTCAGGTGCCCTTCCGCGGGGCACGTGGTGACCTGGCGGCGGGCGCCGCCAGAGCCAGCAGGTCTTCGGACTCGGAATCGATCGGTGCGGGACGCCTTCCCGGAGCCAGGCTCCAGTGGCTGCCCCTCCCGGAGGAGGTGCGTGTACCGCCCGTCATCCTCACCGCTGCGCGTCAGTCCCGGACTCTCACCGGGTTCCCTGACCCCATCAGGCATGGAGTACGACTGGCAGGGCGAGACTACCCACTTGCGGACACGGCGCCGAATTGCTCGCCCTGCGGCGGTGGTCTGTGCCAGTGTTCGGCTACTCGGAACCTTCCACTCGACTTCGCACAGATGGAGTCCCCCGTGACCGGATCGGCTCGTCGGAAGCTGTTCGTTCTCGCGCCCGTCTCCGCGCTGGCGCTCGGTCTCGCCGCATGCGCCACGACGTCGGAGTCGAAGGTCGCGATCGGTCTCGTGGTCCCCACCTCCGGCGCCCACAAGTCGATCGGCACCGACATGTCCCGCGGCTTCCACCTCTACCTCGACCAGCACGGCGGCAAGCTCGGTGGCCGGCTGGTCGACGTCATCGAGGCCGACGAGGGCGAGCGGGTGAAGACCGGGGTCGCCGCGGTGACCAGGCTGATCGAGGACGAGGAGGTCCAGGCGGTCGTCGGGCTGGTGGGCTCGGAGACGGCGCTCGCGGCGAAGGACGTCGCGGAGGGCAGCGAGACACCGCTGATCGTCACCGGCGCCGGGGCCGACCAGTTCGCCGACGGCTCCGACTACCTGTGGCGTACGTCCGTGGCCAACGCAGACCTGGGCGGCGCGCTCGGGGAGGCGGTCGCGCAGGAGACCGAGCGGGGCGCGGCGTACGTCATCGCCTCCGACGACGCCGCCGGCCACGAGTCCTCCGACGGCTTCATGATCGCCTTGGAGGCCGAGGGCGGCGGCATCGCGGGACAGGGCTACACGCCGGCCGACGCGACCGAGGACTGGTCGAGCCTCTTCGCCAAGGTGAAGAAGTCGGGCGCGGACGCGATCTATGCCGCCTACGCCGGGAAGGAGGCCGAGGCGTTCGTGAAGCAGTACCGCGACTCCGGCCTGGCCCGGAGCACCCCGCTCTACGGTCCCGGCTTCCTCACCGAGGGCGACGTGCTGTCCACCCTGGGCGGCGACGCGACCGGGGTGCGGACGGTGCTGCACTACAGCGACGCGATGGACTCGCTGACGAACGCCGCCTTCGTGAAGGACTACCGCGAGAAGTACGACGCCACCCCGACGGCCTACTCGGTGCAGGCCTACGACGCCGCGGCCGCGCTCGACAAGGCGCTCGAGCTCTCCGACGACGTCAACCGCAACGAGATCGCGGACTCCCTGGGATCCGTCGGCACGATCGTCAGTCCCCGGGGGAACTGGACCTTCGACCCCAACCACAACCCCGACCAGCCCTACTTCCTGCGTGTGGTCAAGGGCACCGCCGACGGCCCCCGCAACGTCGTGCTGCAGAAGATCGCCCCAGCCGGAAGCTGAGGCGATCTGCTGCACCTCAGCGATCGGCCTCGATCAGCTCGTGCTCCAGGTCCTCCTCCTTGCGGCGGAGCACGATCGACCCGGCGAGCGCGAGCAGCAGCGCGACGTAGACGACGATCGCGAACGGCGACTGCACCAGCGTCAGCCAGTCCCCCTGGGCGATCTGCAGGGCCGAGCGCAGCTGCCGCTCGAAGATCGGCCCGAGGATCAGCCCGACCACCATCGGCGCCACCGGGTAGCCGTAGCGGCGCATGAAGAAGCCCAGGATGCCGAGCACGAGGAGCACGATGACGTCCTGCGGGCTGAAGTGCACCGCGAAGGCGCCCAGGGCCGCGAACAGCAGGATGCCGGCGTAGAGATAGTGCCGCGGGATCTGGAGGACCTTCACCCACAGCCCGACCAGCGGGAGGTTGAGCACCAGCAGCAGCACGTTGCCGATGTAGAGGCTCGCCACCAGCGGCCAGACCAGGTCGCCGTGGTCCTTGAACAGCAGCGGCCCGGGCTGGATGTTGTAGTGCTGCAGCGCCACCAGGATCACCGCGGCCGTGGCCGAGGTCGGGATGCCGAGGGTCAGCAGCGGCACGAGCACACCGGCCGCCGAGGCGTTGTTCGCCGCCTCGGGCCCGGCGACGCCCTCGATGGCACCGTGGCCGAACTCCTCCTTCGCCTTCCCCCGAGCGAGCTTGCGCTCGGCGGAGTACGACAGGAACGTGCCGACCTCGGCGCCACCGGCCGGCAGGGTGCCGATCGGGAAGCCGATCGCGGTGCCGCGCAGCCACGGCTTCCAGGAGCGCCGCCAGTCCTCACGCGTCATCCAGGTGCGCCAACCCCGGGTGACCGGGACGAGCTGCTGCGGTCCCCGGCGCAGCTGCGCGCCGACGTACAGCGCCTCGCCGACGGCGAAGAGCGCGACCGCGACGACCACGACGTCGATGCCGTCGCTGAGCACGGGTACGCCGAAGGTGAAGCGCATCTGGCCCGACATGCCGTCGACGCCCATGAGCCCGATGAACATCCCGACGCCGAGGGCGGCCAGCCCGCGGGAGACCGAGCGGCCCAGCAGCGCCCCGACCGTGGTGAAGGCGAGCACCATCAGGGCCACCTTCTCGACGGGACCGAGCTTGACCGCGAGGTCCGCGGCCAGGGGCGCCAGGAAGGTGAGCGCGACCGTGGCGAGCGTGCCGGCGACGAACGACCCGATGGCGGCGGTGGCGAGCGCCGCGGCGCCCTTGCCGCGCTTGGCCATCTTGTTGCCCTCGAGGGCGGTGATCATCGAGGACGCCTCGCCGGGCGTGTTGAGCAGGATCGAGGTCGTCGACCCGCCGTACATGCCGCCGTAGTAGATCCCGGCGAAGGTGATCAGCGCGGCCGTCGGGTCCAGGGCGTACGTCAGGGGCAGCAGCAGCGCGACGGTCATCGAGGGCCCGATGCCCGGCAGGACGCCGACCGCGGTGCCGAGGATGACGCCGATGAAGGCGAAGACCAGATACTCGGGGTGCGCGGCGGTGGCGAACCCCTCCAGGAGCAGCGTCAGGTTATCCATGGAGGAACGCCACCCCTTCCAGGAACGGGCCCGGCGGCAGCGAGACACCGAGACCACCGGCGAAGACGATCTGGATCGCGAACGCCATGACCAGGCCGATCAGCAGCGATCGCCACCAGGGGCGGGCGCCGAGGATGACCGCGCCCGCGGTGAACAGCGCGGCGCCGGCCAGCGGCCAGCCGACCAGGCCGATCAGGAGGGCGTGGCCCAGGACGGCCACGGCGAGTAGGCCGGCGGTGAGCCAGTCGGTGCTGCCGGAGAGGTCGACGTCCTCGCCGCCCTCGGCCTCGCCGCGCTCACCGCGTAGGACACGTGCCAGGGTGATGCCACCGGTCACGACCAGCAGGCCGCCGACCAGGTAGGGCATCGTCCGCGGGCCGATCGCGCCGGCGGCGGTGACCGGCTCGGCGATGCTTCCCGCACGGACCAGCGCGAACACACCGAGGGCGAGGATGCCCCCGGCCATGGCCGGCTCCCCGAAGGAGAGCCGGCCAGGCTGGGTGGGGGTCTGAGTGGTCACTGGACGAGACCGATCTCCTCGAGCGTGGTCTGTGCGGAGGTGACCTCCTCGTCGACGTACGTCTCGAACTCCTCGCCCGCCATGAACGCGTCGTCCCAGTCGTTGGTCTCGAGGACCTCGGCCCAGGCGTCGGACTCGGCCGCCTCGGTGACCAGGTCGGTCAGGGCCTCGCGCTCGGCGTCGTCGAGGTCGCCGGGGGCGACGATGCCACGCCAGTTGGTGAGCACCAGGTCGATGCCCGCGTCGGTGAGGGTGGGCACGTCCGGGAGCAGGCCGGAGGGCTCCTCGCCGGAGACGGCCAGCGCCCGGAGCTTGCCGGCCTTGATCTGCTCGGCGTACTCACCGACACCGGAGATGCCGGCGTCGACCTTGCCGCCGAGGAGCGCGGTCACCGACTCCGCGCCGCCGTCGAAGGGCACGTAGTTGAGGCTCTTCGCGATGTCACCCGAGGGCACACCGCTGGCCTTGAGCAGCTGGCCGGCGAGGATCTGGTCGGTGCCGCCCGCGGAGCCGCCGGCGATCGCGACGTCCTGCCCGTTGGCCTTGATGTCGTCGACCAGGTCGTTGATGGTCTGGTACTTCGAGTCGGCCGGTACGACGACGACCTCCTGCTCCTCGGTCAGCTTCGCGATCGGGGTGGTGTCGGAGAGCTTGGTGGCCGACTTGTTCGTCTCGATCGCACCGACCATGACCAGGCCCATCACCATCAGGGTGTTGGGGTCGGTCTCGTTGGCGAGCTGCGCCAGACCGACGGTGCCGCCGGCCCCCGGGACGTTGGACACCGAGGCGCTCTCGACGATCTTCTCGCCGGTCATCACCTCGGAGAGAGCCCGTGCGGTCTGGTCCCAGCCACCGCCCGGGTCGGCAGGGGCGACGATGTTCACCTTCGTCGGCGCTTCGCCGGCGGACGAGTCGGAGCTGTTGACCGAGCTGCAGGCGGCGAGCGAGGTGCCGGCCAGGGCTGTGGCGACGGCGATCGCGGCGGTACGGATGAGGGGGTTCATGGGATCTCCTTCGAAAGTGACGCTCGTCACTTCATGGCCGCGAAGTTATGGGCGGCGAGGAGATGCCAGGAAGCATCTGGACGTATTGGATCTTGTGGTCGTTGTGGTCACGGGCGATGGCCCGTGACCGACTGCGGGTCAGACCTCCGAGCGGGTGCTCTGCAGGTCGGCGCGGGTGGCGGCCAGCTCCTCGCGTACGGCGGTGAGGTCCTCACGCAGCGAGGTCAGCACAGCCATCATCTCGGCGTCGGACTCCTCCTCGTGCCGGGCGAGGCTCTCGACGCTCTCCATGCCGGAGACGACGACGGCGAGGAAGAGGTTGAGGACCGCGAAGGTCATCACCAGGATGAAGACGACGAAGAAGATCCACGCCGAGGGGTCCTCGGCCATCACCTCGCGGGCGATGTCGGGCCAGGCCTCGCCGGTCATGGTCTGGAAGAGCGTGAACGCGCTGGTGCCGAGGTCGCCGAAGTACTCCGGCGCGATCTCCCCGTAGAGGTTGGTCGAGATGACCACCGCGACGTACATCATCAGCCCCAGCAGCCCCGCGACCGCGCCCATCCCCGGCACCGCGTTGATCAGGCCGTCGACGACGCGACGCATCGACGGGACCGAGTTGACCAGGCGCAGCACCCGCAGGATCCGCAGCGCCCGCAGCACCGACATCGGGCCGGTGGCGGGCACCAGGGCGATCGCCACGATCGCGGTGTCGAAGATGTTCCACGGGTCGAGGAAGAACCTCGGGCCGTACGCCACCAGCCGCAGCACCAGCTCGACGACGAAGACGCCGAGCAGCACGCTGTCGAGCATCGCCAGCTCGTGGGCGAGGTGCTCGGGCACCATCGTCTCGACACCGAGGACCACCGCGTTGAGGATGATCACGCCGATGATGATCTTCTGGAACGTGTCGTTGTCTACCAGCGCACGCGCCCGGCCACGCGCTGCGGTGATGCTCGAACCCATGTTCGCTTCGTCCTTCTGTCGACCCGTGACAACGGCCGGAGCCTACCGGGGTCAGCTGGTGGCGAGGTGCACGGCCAGGCCCAGGCCGGCAAGGCCGACCAGCCAACGCAGCGGTCGCTCGGGGGCGACCCGGACGATCGCGGGCCCCAGGAAGCCGCCGAGCACGGCACCCACGCCGAGCGCGACCGCGGCGGGCCAGTCGACGGGGGCGAAGAAGACGTACGCGACCGCGGCGGTGCCGTTGGCGACGCCGGTCGCGACGTTCTTGACCGCGTTGGTGACGGCCAGGGCCTCGGTGCGCTCGAGGACGAGGACCGCGAGCGCGATGATGCCGACGCCGGCGCCGAAGTAGCCGCCGTAGATGCCGAGCACGAACACGGCCGCTCCCCAGGCGAGGCCGCGGGCGACCGTACGCCGCCCCTCGTGGCCGACCGGATCCTGCCGTGGCGTTCTCCTGGTGGCGAGCGCCGCGGCCCAGAGGCGGATCCGGTCGCGGAGCAGCAGCAGGATCGCGCCGCCGCCGACGAGCCAGGGCACGACCGCCTCGAACGCCTCGGCCGGCGTGGTGAGCAGCAGCGCCGCGCCGACCGCGCCGCCGAGGAAGGACGCCAGGGCCAGCCAGGCGATCCTCCTGCCCTGACCGCGCAGCTCGCGCCGTGAGCCGGCGACGGTGCCGCCGGTGACGCCGAACATGGCCACCGTGTTGGTGACGTTGGCGACCACCGGCGGCAGCCCCGCGGCCAGCAGGGAGGGGTAGCTGACCAGCGAGGCCAGACCGGCCACGGAGCCGGTCAGTCCCGCTCCGATGCCGGCGAGCAGGAGCCAGACGAGCTCAGCGGACAAGGCACGGGCGCTTGGGGTCGAAGGTCCACCCCGGCACCAGGTACTGCATGGCGACACCGTCGTTGCGTACGCCGAGCCCGTGCTCGAGGTAGAGCTCGTGCGCGGCCGCGACCCGGTCGCGGTCGAGCCGGATCCCGAGCCCCGGCGCGGTCGGCACCGCGATCGCGCCGTCGCGGATCTCCAGCGGCGACTCGGTCAGCCCCTGGCCGTCCTGCCAGATCCAGTGGGTGTCCAGGGCGGTGATCTCCCCCGGCGCGGCGGCACCGACGTGGGTGAACATGGCCAGCGAGACGTCGAAGTGGTTGTTGGAGTGGGAGCCCCAGGTCAGCCCGAACTCGTGGCACAGCTGCGCGACGCGGACGGAGCCCGACATGGTCCAGAAGTGCGGGTCCGCGAGCGGGATGTCGACGGCGTTGGTGCGGATCGCGTGGGACATCTGGCGCCAGTCGGTGGCGATCATGTTGGTCGCCGTACGCAGCCCGGTGGCGCGCTTGAACTCGGCCATGATCTCGCGCCCGGAGTAGCCGCCCTCGGCGCCGCAGGGGTCCTCGGCGTACGCGAGCACGTCGTCCGTGCCCTTCAGCAGCCGGACCGCGTCGGCGAGCAGCCAGCCGCCGTTGGGGTCGAGCGTGATCCGGGCGTCGGGGAAGCGCTCGTGGAGGGCGGTCACCGCGGCGACCTCCTCCTCACCGGCGAGGACGCCGCCCTTGAGCTTGAAGTCGGCGAAGCCGTAGCGGGCCTGGGCGGCCTCGGCGAGACGTACGACCGCCTCGGGGGTCAGCGCGACCTCTCGGCGGAGGCGGCCCCAGTCGTCGGCGGCGTCTTTCTCGCGCAGGTAGGGCAGGTCGGTCTTATCGGGGTCGCCGACGTAGAAGAGGTAGCCGAGCATCGGTACGGAGTCGCGCTGCTGGCCGTCGCCGAGCAGCTCGGCGACCGGCACTCCCTGGGCCTGACCTGCGAGATCGAGGAGCGCGGACTCCAGCGCGGTGACGGCGTGGACGGTCGTACGCAGGTCGAAGGTCTGGGCTCCGCGGCCGCCGGCGTCGCGGTCGGCGAAGGTGTCCGAGACCTGGCGCAGCAGGCTGCGGTAGCGGGTGACCGGCTGCCCCACGAGCAGCTCGGCGGCCTCCTCGATGGTGCGGCGGATCGGCTCGCCGCCCGGCACCTCGCCGACGCCCTCACGTCCCTCGGAGTCGGTGAGGATCGCGATGTTGCGGGTGAAGAAGGGCGCGTGCGCGCCGCTGAGGTTGAGCAGCATCGAGTCGTGGCCGGCGACCGGGACGACCTCGACCTTCGCGATGGTCGGGTTGGTGCTCATGGCAGCTGCAGCTCCCCGTCGATGCGGCGGGCGAGGTGCCACGGGTTGTCGTCGCGTACGGCTTCCGGGAGGAGCGCGGCGGGGACGTCCTGGTAGGCGACCGGGCGCTGGAAGCGCTCGATCGCGAGGCTGCCGACCGAGGTGGTGCGGGAGTCGGAGGTGGCCGGGAACGGGCCGCCGTGGACCATCGCGTGGCCGACCTCGACGCCGGTGGGCCAGCCGTTGAAGAGGATCCGGCCGGCCTTGAGCTCGAGGGCCTCGACTACCCGGGCGGCGGCATCCTGGTCGCTGTCGGTGGCGTGGACCGTCGCGGTGAGCTGGCCCTCGAGGGAGTCCAGGCTGGGGAGGAGGTCCTCGACGGTGTCGAAGCGGACCACGACGCCGGAGGCGCCGAAGACCTCGTCGGTCACGCCGGCCAGGCGGGCGGCCTCGACGATCTGGGGAGCGGGCGCGTCCGTGTCGCCCGCGGTGCCCTCGCCGACGACGGTGACGCCGTCGGTGGCACGGAGCTTCTCGATGCCTGCCTCGTAGGCCTGGGCGATCCCGGGGGTCAGCATGGTGCCGCCGACGGCCTCGGCGGTGGCTCGGCCGGCGGCGGCGAGGAAGGCGTCGCCCGCCTCGCCCCTCGGGAGGAAGAGCAGGCCGGGGTTGGTGCAGAACTGGCCGGAGCCGAGGGTCAGGGAGCCGACGTACGCCGTGGCGAGCGCGTCGACGTCACCATCGAGGGCGCCCGGGAGGACGACGACCGGGTTGATCGAGGACATCTCGGCGTAGACCGGGATCGGCTCGGGCCGGGCGGCCGCTGCCGCGGCGATCGCGAGCCCGCCACCGCGGGAGCCGGTGAAGCCGACGGCCTTGATCCGCGGGTCGACGACCAGGGCCTGGCCGAGCTCGATGCCGCCCTTGAAGTCGGTGTCGAGGAGGAAGGAGAAGGTGCCGGCGGGCAGGCCGGCCTTCTCGACCGCGCGGGTGATCGCCTGGGCGACCAGGTAGCCGGTGAGCGGGTGCGCCGGGTGGCCCTTGACGATCACCGGGCAGCCGGCCGCGAGCGCGGATGCGGTGTCGCCGCCGGCGGTGGAGAAGGCGAGCGGGAAGTTGCTGGCGCCGAACACCGCGACCGGGCCCAGCGGGATCTGGCGCTGCCGGATGTCGGCGCGCGGGAGCGGGGTCCGGTCCGGGAGGGCCGGGTCGATGCGTACGCCGAGGTGGTCGCCGCGGCGTACGACGCCGGCGAACATCCGGAGCTGGCCGGTGGTGCGGCCGACCTCGCCGCTGATCCGGCCCTCGGGCAGATGCGACTCGGCGACGGCGGCCTCGACGATCTCGGCGCGGGCCGCCTCGATCTCGGCGGCGACGGCGTCGAGGAAGTCCGCCCGGGCCTCGGGGGACGTGGCGCGGTAGCCGGCGAAGGCCTGCGCCGCGGCGCTGGTGGCGGCGGTGACGTCGGGCTGCTCGGAGTCGGCTCCGGCGATGATCGAGCGGTAGCTCATGGTCCCTTCCTATCGGGTCTGTCTCGGTGCAGTCTCGGGGCGGTCGGCGTCAGGAGATGCGGGCGATCAGGTCGCGCAGCTCGGCGATCTCGTCCTCGCGCAGGTCGGTCAGCGGCGGCCGGACCGGGCCCGCGGGCCGGCCGATCGCGGCCAGACCGCCCTTGACGATCGACACGGCGTAGCCGGCCGTACGGTCCCGGATGTCGAGGTAGGGGATCACGAACTCGTTGAGACGACGGTAGACCTCGTCGCGGTCCTGGGCACGTACGGCATCGTAGAACTCGATCGCCCACCTCGGCGCGAAGTTGAACAGCGCCGAGGAGTAGGTGCTCACGCCGAGCTGCAGCAGCGGCAGCGCGAAGGTCTCCGCCGTCGGCAGGCCGCCGATGTAGGTGAGCCGGTCACCGACCCGGGCGTAGGTGCGGGTCATCTGCTCGATGTTGCCGACACCGTCCTTGAAGCCGATCAGCGTGGGGTTGCGGTCGGCGAGCTGCGCGACGGCCTCGTCGCGCAGCACCGCGTTGGCACGGCTGTAGACGATCACGCCGAGACCGGTCGCCTCGCAGACGCGGCTGGCATGCTCGACCAGCCCGGCCTGCCCGGCCTCGGTGAGGTAGGGCGGCATCAGCAGGATCCCGTCCGCCCCCGCGGCCTCCGCCGCCTTCGCCTGCGCCACCGCGGTGGCCGTGCTGCCCGTCGCCGGCGCCAGCACCGGAACGGCCCCCGCGACCTCGTCCACGGCGGCACGTACGACCTGGTCGGTCTCCTCCGGGTTCAGCGAGAAGCCCTCCCCCGTGCCGCCGGCCGCAAAGAGCCCTGCCACCGGGTACTCGGCCAGCCAGCTCAGGTGCTTGCGGTAGCCCTCCTCGTCGAACTGCAGATCCTCGGTGAAATGGGTGACCGGGAACGAGAGGAGCCCGCTCTTGAGCTGGGCGGCCAGGTCGGTCGGGCTGTACTCGGTCACGAGTCACGTCCTTCAGATGTTGGGTTGCTGAGGGGGAAGGTGGTGACCATCACGTTAGGAACGTTCGGTGATGCCTGTCCAAGCCCGAATTTGAATCTCTTGATGCCTTGGGGGCATTGCAGGGTGATGCCGGAGCACCGCGACGCCCTCGGTGGTCGAGCTTGTCGAGACCACCCCGTGCGTAACCGTTCCCCGGGGCTGGCGTGGCCGCCGACCCGTTCTCGCGGGTCTTCTCGATGGGCCGCGACTTTGTGTGTCACGGACCAGTGATGACCCGGTGGTCGAGCTTGTCGAGACCACCGGGTGCGTAACCGTTCCCCAGGGCTGGCGTGGGCCGCCGACCCGTTCTTGAGGGTCTTCTCGATCTGCTCCGGCGTCAAGGACGCCCTTCGGGCGCCGGCTACGCCGGCCGCCTTCGGCGGTCCTGGACTCCGGACCAGATCGAGAAAAGATTTGGCTGGCTATCGGGGCGGCGGCCCGGGTGTGGCGCAGCGAGATTCTTGTACTGGACCGGACTGCTTTGGGGGAGGGATGGTGGCCCTCCGGGCCACTTACCATCCACAGGAACGAGACCGTTCGCTGACCGCGAAAAAGCAGCCTGACCTGGACAAATAGGTGTTCAAGTGGGTGCTTTGCGAGTAGAATCAGACCCATCACAGCACACCTCTGAAGGGAGGGACGCGATGAGTCTCGGCCACGAGATCGACCACTGGGGCACCAACCCCAGCAACGCGATCGACGCCGCCCTGACCGCCATCGAAACCTCTCTCCTTGAACTGCTGGCGTCCGATCCGGCGTATTGGCAGACCGGGCAGAAGAAGGACTTACTCAAGCGACTCGAGAAGCTCCAGGCCCAGCAGGCCGCATTGAAGCTCCGGGTGCTCGCGTCGGCTGGTGACATCGCCGAGAAGACCGGTGCCAAGGACGCCTCGGGGTGGTTGCGGACCGAGCTGCTCGTCGACAAGGCCGTCGCGCGAGCCCAGGTGAAACTCGCCGCGAGTGTCGCGAAGTACGACTTGGTGAGTGCGGGCCTGGCCCAGGGCATCGTGTCGCAGGACAAGGCCCGCGTCATCACCAAGGCCCTCGACGCGATCGAGGCCGACCCGGCCGCGAGTGCCGAGGACCTGATCCTGGCCGAGAAGCTCCTGGTCGACCACGCCACCCGGCTGACCGCCAACGAGCTGAGGATCGTCGGCAAACGGATCCTCGCCGAGATCAACCCAGACCGGTTCGAGGCCGCGGAAGCCAAAGCACTGCAGCGAGAAGAGGAGCACGCCCAGCGACGCACCTTCTTCTCCTCCCGCGACAACGGCGACGGCACCATCGACATCCACGCCCGGGTCACCCGCGCCATCGGGGCCCGGTTGCGCACGATCCTGGACTCGCTGGCCCAGCCCCGAAAGCTCTCGGCCCAGGACAAGGGCATCAAGATGCCCTACGACCGGCTGCTCGGCCAGGCCTTCGCCCGCGTGATCGAGACCTACGACGTCGACCAGCTCCCCCGCCACGGTGGGCATGCGACCACGGTGTTCATCACCATGCGCGTGGAGGACCTCCGCAAGGACCTCGGCACCGCGGCCCTCGGGTTCCACGGCGACCAGATCACCGCCGCCGAAGCCCGCCGGATGGCCTGCAACGCCGACCTCATCCCCGTCGTCCTAGGCACCGACTCCGAAATCCTCGACCTGGGCCGCACCACCCGCCTAGCCCACCCCGTCCAACACCGGGCACTCCGCCTACGCGACAAGTGCTGCCAAGCCGAAGACTGCGACGCACCCGCCGCGTGGACCGAAGCCCACCACCTCAAACCCTGGTCCCAAGGCGGCAAGACCGACATGGCCAACCTGGTCTTGTTGTGTGCCAGTGACCATCGCCGCATCCACGACCCCAACTACACCTACGAGCGACTCCCGGACCGACGCATCCGATTCACCCGACGCACCTGAATGAGTCCTGCTCGTCCTTGTGAAGCCTTCGCAAGGCGTCATCGTCTAGTAAAAGCGCGAGCAGCCCCTCGCCCGACAGAATTCCCCAGCCCGGATCGCCGAGCACGTACGCAACCAATGGAATCCGCGCCAAACCCCGCCGCCGACCCGATAGCCAGCCAAATTCTCGGCGGAGCCCGGTGTCAAGGATCGCCGAAGGCGACCGGCGAAGCCGGCGGCCGCAGGCCGTCCTTGACTCCGGGAACCGGCGAGAACACCCTCCGTAACGGGTCCGCGGCCATCAGCCTCTCGAGACACTCCAGCGCCCAACCGCCCGCCGGGGCAAACCCGCCTACCGACTCACCTCGACGATCACGTCGAGAACCCGGCGTACGACCGGACTGACAGACCCCCTTGCCCAGATCGCATGCAGCTCGACCGGCCGCTCGGGGTCCTTGTCGAGCCGGGTGTCTCCGCCGCCGTGCTCGATGGGGCGGAAGACGACGCCTTCGACGTGCAGGGAGCTGGCGGAGACGGGGACGAAGCCGACGCCACGCTCGGCGGAGACGAGGAGCATGGCGGTGAGGACCTGGTGTACGCGCTGCTCGATGCGGGGGTGGGCGTTGGCGAGGAAGCGTACGGAGAGCTCGTGGAAGTAGCGCGACTGCTGCGGGTGGTAGCCGATCACGGGCTGGCCCTCGAAGTCCTGGGGCGTCAGCGGGCGGTCGACGTCCGCCAGGGGATGGCCCTTCGGGAGCACGGCCATCAGCGGCTCGCGGGAGATCACCCGGGAGGAGAGCAGCTCGGTGTCGAAGGGTGGGCGGGCCAGACCGATGTCGATCTCGCCGTGGCGGATGCCGTCGACCTGGGCCAGGGTGACCCGCTCGGAGAGCCGCACCTCGACGTCGGGGAGCTCGACGGTGAGCCGGCGCAGCAGCGGCCCGAGGATCGAGATGGCCGAGACGGCGGTGAAGCCGAGACGGACGACACCGGCGGCACCGGCATCGACGCGACGGGCGAGGTCACCGGCGCTCTCGACCAGGTTGAGCATCCGGTAGGCCTCGTCGAGGAAGGCGGCTCCGGCACCGGTGAGCGCGACCCGGCGGTTGTCCCGTTCGAGCAGCCGTGCGCCGACGGCCTTCTCCAGCTTCTGGATCTGTCGCGACAGCGGAGGCTGGGTCATCCGCAGGCGTTCCGCCGCCCGGCCGAAGTGGAGCTCCTCGGCAACCGCCACGAACGAACGCACCTGGTCGAGCGTGATCATTCGGTCAGCGTAGACCACGATGCACCAGGTGGAACACTCCATGCTGAAACGGGCTTGGACCGGTATCGCCAAGACTCTTAGTGTCGGTGGTCACACGACGGAACTAGGAGCAACGATGCGTACGACCACCCACCTTCTCGCCGCGACCGCCGGCGTCGCGGCACTGGCCCTCTCCGCCTGCGGTGTCTCCAACACCACCGGCGGCGGCAGCGGCGGCGAGGAGTACCCCTCCGGCAACGTCGAGATGTACGTCGGCGCCTCGGCCGGTGGCTCCAGCGACCTGATCAGCCGGGCTGTCTCCAAGGGCCTCTCCGACGAGCTCGGCGCCTCCTTCCCGGTGATCAACCAGGAGGGCGCCAACGGCGCCCTCGCCGCGAACAAGGTCGCCAAGGCCAAGGCCGACGGTCAGACCATCGCCATCCAGAACGCCTCCCTGTTCGCGATCACTCCCCTGGCCGTCAGCGAGGACGAGGCCACCAGCCTCGACGACTTCGACGTCGTCCAGGGCGTCTCCCGCGACGACTACGTCATGGTCACCGGCCCGAAGAGCGGCTTCAAGACCCTCGACGACATCAAGGCGGCGAAGAAGAAGGTCACCTACGGCACCACCGGCGTCGGCACCGGCGCCCAGCTCTCCTGCGGCCTGACGTACGCCTCGGCCGGCGTCGACGCCGAGGCGGTTCCGTTCGACGGCGGCGCGCCGGCCCTGACCGCCGTGCTCGGCAACCAGGTCGACACCGCGTGCATCCAGGTCGGCGAGGCGATCGAGAACATCGAGTCCGGCAAGCTGACCCCGCTGAGCGTCTTCGGCCCCGAGCGGGTCGACTACCTGCCGGACGTCCCGACCGCGAAGGAGCAGGGTCTCGACGTCGAGGTCGCGCAGTACCGCTTCATGACGGTCCCGAAGGGCACCCCGGACGACGTCAAGGACGCCATCGCCGAGGCGATGCAGGCGACGTTCAAGACCGAGGAGTACCAGGCCTTCAACAAGCAGAACAGCCTCACGCCGATGGAGATCTCCGGCGACGAGGTGGTGACCCAGCTCGAGGAGGACAAGAAGCGGTTCGCCGACCTGGTCGAGCAGTACGGTCTCAACCTCGGCGCGAGCTGACCCCGCCCCACACGACGAAAGCATGACGATGAGCGACGAACGTACCCCCTCTCCTGAGCAGGACATCCTGGCCGAGATCCAGGCCGAGGTGGCCCACGACCTGGAGGAGGAACGGCCTCCGGCGGGCGGACCGGTCTACCAGGTGGTGGGTGCGCTCGTCGCCCTCGTCGTCGGCATCGGCGGTGCGGTCCTCTCCTACGGCTACGGCCTGGGGTCGCTGCGCCAGCCGGGGCCGGGTCTGTGGCCCTTCGTGGTCAGCATCGCGATCGCCCTGATGGCCGCGGCACTGCTCGTCGTCGGTCGCCAGCTGACCGACAGCGAGAAGTTCACCCGCTCCAGCGTGCTCCCCGCGGTCGGCCTGGTCACCTTCATCGGCCTGGCCCTGCTGATGCCGGTGATCGGCTTCGAGATCCCCTCGCTGCTGCTGTGCGTCGTCTGGCTGAGGTTCCTCGGCGGCGAGTCCTGGCGCAGCACGGTCATCACCTCGGTCGCGACGGTCGCCGCCTTCTACTTCCTCTTCCTCTACGGGCTGCGCATCCCGCTGCCCCACCTGTTCTGAGCGGAGCCCCCAGTGGACGTCAACGCATTCCTCGACGGCTTCGGGCTCGTCACCGAACCGCAGAACCTGCTCTACTGCCTGATCGGCGTGCTCATCGGCATGCTGATCGGCGTGCTCCCCGGCCTCGGGCCGGCGGCCACGATCGCCATCCTGCTGCCGATCACCTACAGCATCGACCCGGTCTCCGCGATCATCATGCTGGCCGGCATCTACTACGGCGCCCAGTACGGCGGCACGATCACCTCGGTGCTGCTCCGGCTACCGGGTGAGGCCTCCTCGGTCGTCACGGTCTTCGACGGCTTCGCCCTGGCCAAGCAGGGTAAGGCCGGCACCGCCCTCGGCATCGCTGCGATCGGCTCCTTCATCGGCGCGACCGTCTCCATCCTCGGCCTGACCCTGGTGGCCCCGCTGATCGCCGGATGGGCGCTCAGCTTCGGTGACCCGGAGTACGCCGCCCTGGCCTTGCTGGGCGTGCTGCTGGTCGCCACCATCGGCAACGGCAACAAGCTCAAGGCCATGCTCGCCGCCGCCTTCGGCCTGCTGCTGGCCACGATCGGCCGCGACAGCTTCAGCGGCGCCGAGCGCTTCACCTTCGGCAGCCTGCAGCTGACCGAGGGCATCGACTTCGTGGTCGTCGCGATGGGCCTCTTCGGCGTCGGCGAGATCCTCTACAACCTCGAGGAGCGCCACGGGAAGCCCCACGTCCCCGCCGCCGTCGCGAACATCTGGCCCTCGCGCAAGGACCTCAAGCAGTCCTCCGGCGCGATCGGCCGCGGCTCGCTGATCGGCTTCGTCCTGGGCGTGCTGCCCGGTGGTGGCGCGGTGATGTCCTCCCTCGCGGCGTACGCCACGGAGAAGCGGATCTCGAAGAACCCCGAGCGCTTCGGGCGCGGTGCCATCGAGGGCGTCGCGGCCCCCGAGACCGCCAACAACGCCGCCGCGACCTCCTCGTTCATCCCGCTGCTGACCCTCGGCATCCCGGCCAACGCGTCGATGGCGATGCTCTTCGGCGCCCTGCTCATCCTCGGCATCTCCCCCGGGCCGCAGCTGGTCGAGGAGCGCCCCGACCTGTTCTGGGGTGTCATCAACTCGATGTACATCGGCAACCTGATCCTGCTGGTCCTGAGCATCCCGCTGGTCGGCATCTTCGTGCGCATCCTGCGGGTGCGCCCGGCGATCCTGGCCCCGATCACGGCGCTGATCACGATCCTGGGCGTCTACACGATCAACAACTCCACCTTCGACATCTTCGTGATGATCGTCTTCGGCCTGATCGGCTACCTGATGAAGAAGGTCGGCTTCGAGCCCGGCCCGATGGTGCTCGCCTTCGTCCTCGGCTCCATCGTCGAGGACGGCGTACGCCGCTCGATGCTGATCTTCGACGGCGACCCGACCGGGTTCTTCACCCGGCCGATCTCGGGCACCATCCTGGCCGCCTTCGTCCTGGTCGCCCTCTGGCCCGCGGCCAAGGCGATCCTGGCCCGCCGCAAGACCGCCACCGTCGCCGCCCCGGCCGACCGCGACCACGTCGACACCCCGTCCCGCTGAGCCCGCTGGGCCCGCTGAGAGAGGCACACCATGACCATCCTGATCGGCTACGTACCGACACCGGTAGGCGAGGCGGCCCTCGAGGCCGGCCTGGCCGAGGCGGCGGCGCGCGGCGACGACGTCGTCATCGTCAACAGCCCGCGCCGCGGGGCCACCGTGGACGCCGACCTGGTCGACGAGGCGGCGGCCGCGAAGCTCGTCGCCCGGGCCACCGAGGCCGGGGTGAGCGCCCGCGTCGACCACACCACGCACGGCGCCGACGTCGTGGAGACCTTCGACGCGCTGGCCGCGGAGACCGGTGCCCGGCTGATCGTGATCGGGCTGCGCCGCCGCTCCCCGGTCGGCAAGGCCCTGCTGGGCAGCGACGCCCAGCGCATCCTGCTCGACGCCGGCGTGCCCGTCCTCGCCGTGAAGCCGACCGCATGAGCGCGGGGCCCAACCGAAGCCGGATCTCGAAGGTCGTCGTCACACCGGTCGCGTTCGCCGACCCGCCGCTGCTCAACGTGGTCGGCGTCCACCAGCCCTGGGCGCTGCGCGCGATCGTCGAGCTCCACACCGACACCGGCCTGGTCGGCCTCGGCGAGACGTACGCCGACGAGACCCACCTCGCTCGCCTCGACGCCGTCGCCGCCGCCCTGCCCGGGCACGACCCCTACGACACCCACGGCCTGCGCCGGCTCGTCGTCGACGTGCTCGGCAAGGAGACCGGCGGGGCGGGTGCCTCCTTCGGCGGCATGCTCGACGTCTCCTCGGCGGTCGACACGGTCTACTCCCCCTTCGAGGTCGCCTGCCTCGACCTGGTCGCCCGCGAGGCGGGCCGACCGGTCAGCGACCTGCTCGGTGGCGCGGTACGCGACCGGGTGCCGTTCAGCGGCTACCTGTTCTACAAGTGGGCCGGCCACCCGGGGCAGCCCAGCGACACGTGGGGCGAGGCGCTGAACCCCGACCAGATCGTCGCGCAGGCGAGGCGGATGGTCGACGGCTGGGGCTTCGGCTCGCTCAAGCTGAAGGGCGGGGTGTTCCATCCCGACGAGGAGTGCGCCGCGATCGAGGCGCTCCGCGACGCCTTCCCCGACCTGCCGCTCCGGCTCGACCCGAACGGCGCCTGGACGCCGGAGACCTCCGTCAAGGTCGCCGAGCGGCTCGCCGGTGTCGTGGAGTATCTCGAGGACCCCACCCCCGGGATCGAGGGGATGGCCCAGGTCGCGGCCCGCACCGACGTACCCCTGGCCACGAACATGTGCGTCATCGCCTTCGAGCACCTCAAACCCGCGATCGCGGTGGACGCGGTCCAGATCGTGCTCTCCGACCACCACCTGTGGGGCGGGCTGCGCCGGTCGGCGCTGCTGGGCGGCATCACCGACACCTTCGGGATGGGCCTGTCGATGCACAGCAACTCCCACCTCGGCGTCTCGCTGGCCGCGATGGTCCACCTGGCCGCCGCGACCCCGAACCTGACCTACGCCTGCGACACCCACTATCCGTGGAAGACCCAGGACGTCGTACGTCCCGGGGTGCTCGACTTCGCCGACGGCTCCGTCGCCGTGCCGACGGGTCCGGGACTGGGCGTCGAGCTCGACCGTGACCTGCTGGGCGTGCTGCACGAGCAGTACCTCACCTGCGGGGTGCGCCGCCGTGAGGACACGGTCTACATGCGGTCGCTCGAGCCGGACTTCACGCCGAACACCTCGCGCTGGTGACCGATCGGTCGATGCCTTCGGGGTATCGCCTGATGCGATAAGTGGCTTGGACACGAATCGCACATCCTGACAGTCTCCTGTGACCGGGGCCACACTCGGCTCCGCCCACGGAACATCGCCTGGCAGGAGCAGACACCGGTGACAGAGACCGACTCGGGAAGGACCGGCACCGTTCCGGTCGTCGGCTATGCCTACCCCTGGGACGTGATCGGCGATCCTTCGTTCGCCGATCGCGCCCGGGGCCTCGGGGTCACGAAGGTCGCCCTCGCGGCGGCGTACCACACCACCCGCGCCGCGACCCCGCTCCACCCGGAGCACCGGATCGTCGAGGCCCGCAGCGCGGCGCTCTATCGCCCGGTCCGCCCCGAGGCCTGGGACGGCGCCCGGCTGGTGCCGCCGGCGGCGACCTGGGTGGCCGCGGAGGACCCGTTCGGGGAGGCCGCCGCGATCCTGACCGAGGCCGGGTTCGAGGTCGCCGCCTGGATCGTGCTGACCCACTCGACGCGGCTCGGTGAGGCCCACCCGGACCTCGCGGTCGTCAACTGCTGGGACGAGCCCTACCCCTACGCCCTGTGCCCCCGCCACGAGGAGGTCCGCCGCTACGCGGAGACCCTCGCCGCCGAGGCCGTCCGCGACACCCCCACCACCACGGCCGTCCTGGAGGCGTGCGGCCAGCTCGGGCTCGGCCACGGCGGCCACCACGAGAAGACCGACGGGGCCTACGACGACGCCACCCAGGAGCTGCTCTCCATCTGCTGCTGCCCGGCCTGCCGCGAGGACTGGACCGGCCGCGGGCTGGACGCCGAGGCCACGGTCGCGGTCCTGCGCGCCGCGACCGGCGCGAACCCCTCCGGCGAGCCCGTGGACCCGAGAGCACTGGAGGTCATCCTCGAGTCCCGCCACGCCGCGGCCGACGAGCTCCGCCACCGGGTGATCGCGGCCGTCCGCGAGGCCGCCCCCGGCATCGCCGAGATCGCCCTGCACGCCCAGCCCGACCCCTGGGCCACCGGCGCCAGCCCCGGACTCACTCCGACCACGGCCGACGACGTCGACCTGGTCGTCTCCTTCTGCTGGCCGACGACCGAGGCGTCGGTGGAGACCGGGCGCCGGCTCGTGGAGGCGGTCGACGGCAGGGCAGCGGCCGCTGCGTACGTCACCGTGCTCCCGCCCACGACCGAGGACGCCTTCGGTGACCACCTGCGGGCGCTGGTCGACACCGGGATCGACCAGATCCACCTCTACCACCTCGGGCTCGCGGGTGCGGACAGACAGCACCTGCTCGCCGCGGCGACCGAGGTTCCCCACCGCCGAGACGAAGACGGAGCGAAGGCATGAACACATCCCCTGAGAACCGAACGCTCAGGCGCGCCTGGCGCGCGGTCGACACGGTCTTCGAGGCCCTCTGCATCCTCTGCCTCGTCGCCACGCTGCTGATCGTGCTGTGGCAGGTGTTCAGCCGCGAGGTGCTGAGCAGCTCCCCCAGCTGGAGCGAGGAGAGCGCCCGGATCCTGCTGGTCTGGGTCGGGTTCCTCGGCGCCACGATCGGCTTCCGCGAGGGCGCCCACATCGCAGTGACCTTCCTGGTGGACAGGTTCCCCGCGGCGCTCCGGTCGGTGATCGACCGCGTCGTCCAGGTGCTGCTGCTCGGCTTCGGGCTCTTCCTGATCGTCCAGGGCAGCCAGTTCGTCGTCGACGCTCAGGCCGCGACCCTGCCCGGGACCGGGCTCCCGCGCAGCGTCCTCTACCTCGCGATGCCGGTCGCCGGCGCCATGCTCGTCCTCTACACCGTCCTCCAGGCCTTCGGCATCAGCACCCAGCGCTACGCCGAACCTGACGACACAGCCGCGATCGACTGAGCCGCCGAGAGCCGGAGGAGTCCCCCATGCCTATCGATCCCCTCGCCATCGCCATCCTGCTGGGCAGCTTCGTCGTCCTGATCCTGCTCCGCATCCCCGTCGCCCTGGCCCTCGCCCTGGCCGCCCTCTTCGAGGCCCTCTACATCGGCCTCCCGCTGACCGTCGTGGGCCAGCGGATGGTCGCCGGTCTCGACACCTTCGCCCTGCTGGCCATCCCGTTCTTCATCCTCGGCGGCGAGATCATGGGTGCCGGCGGCATCTCCCGCCGCCTGATCGCTCTCGCCGGACTGCTCGTCGGCTGGGTCCGCGGCGGTCTCGGGATGGTCAACATCGGCGCCAGCACCTTCTTCGGGGCGCTGTCCGGCTCCTCGGTCGCGGACGTCTCCGCGATCGGGTCGGTGACCATCCCGATGATGAAGCGGCGCGGCTACGACACCGACTACGCCGTCGCGGTCACCGTCTCCGGCGCCACCCAGGCGGTCATGATCCCGCCGAGCCACAACCTGATCATCTACTCGATGGCCGCCGGCGGCGTCTCCATCGGCGCGCTGTTCACCGCTGGCGTCGTCCCGGGGCTCCTGCTCGGTGCCTCGCTGATGGTGATGGCCTACATCCTGGCGGTCAGGCGCGGCTACCCGAAGGAGGAGCTGGTCCCGCTCGCGGACGTACCGAAGATCATCGGCGAGGGGCTGCTCAGCCTGCTGATGCCGGTGATCATCCTGGGCGGCATCCTCAGCGGCATCTTCACCGCGACCGAGTCGGCGGCGATCGCCTGCCTGTACGCCTTCGTGCTGACCTTCTTCGTCTACCGCGACCTGCCGCTCAGGGCGATGATCCCGATCCTGCAGAGCGCTCTGCGCACCCTGGGCATGGTGCTGTTCATCATCGCGGCGGCGGGAGCCTTCGGCTACTTCCTGGCGTTCCTGCAGGTGCCGGCGCTGGCCACCGACGCCCTGCTCGGCATCTCCGACAACATCGTCGTGGTCCTGCTGCTGATCAACCTGCTGCTGCTCGTGCTCGGCGCGATCATGGACATGGCGCCGCTGATCGTGATCATGACGCCGATCCTGCTGCCGGTGGCCACCGGTCTCGGCATGGACCCGGTCCAGTTCGGGATCATGCTCGTCTTCAACCTGGCCATCGGCCTGATCACCCCGCCGGTCGGCAACGTCCTCTTCGTCGGCTGCGCCATCGGACGTACGTCCATCGAGAAGGTCATCAAGACGGTCGGCCTCTTCCTCATCCCGATGCTCGTGGTCCTGCTGCTGATCACGTACGTCCCGTTCTTCTCCCTCGCCCTTCCCGATGCGCTGGGCCAGTGAGCCCGGCTGTGAGCTCGGCCAAGTAGTCACCATCGAAAGGAACCAACCATGAACACCTCATCCCCCACGCCGGTCGCCCGGCGGTCCCTGTTCAAGGCCGGCGCCTTCGGTGCCGCGGCGGTCGCCGGTGGCCTCGCGCTCAACGCCTGCGGCGGCGAGTCGCTGCGCGGCAGCGGCGGAGGCGGCGGCTCGACGACCTTCAAGCTGGCCGAGACCCACCCCGACGACTACCCGACCACCCTGGGCGACAAGAAGTTCGCCGAGCTGGCCGAGAAGTACAGCGACGGCCGGATCAAGATCCAGGTCTACCCCAACGCCCAGCTGGGCGAGGAGTCGGATGCGATCGAGCAGGTGCAGATGGGCTCGATCGAGATGACCCGGATCAGCTCGGCCCCGATGGGCGAGTTCGTGCCCGCGATGGGGCTGTTCAGCCTGCCGTACCTCTTCGACGACGCCGACCACCTGTGGCGCTTCCTGGACAGCGAAAACGGCAAGAAGCTGCTCGGCGAGGCCGAGGGCGCCGGCTTCAAGGGCCTGGGCTACTTCGACCCCGGCGCACGCAGCTTCTACACCTCCCAGAAGGCCATCAAGGCACCGGCCGACGTCAAGGGGCTCAAGATCCGGGTGCAGGAGTCGCAGGTGCAGATCGACTTCGTCAAGGCCCTGGGCGGCTCCCCGACCCCGATGGACTACGGCGAGGTCTACAGCTCGCTGCAGAGCGGGCTGCTCGACGGTGCCGAGAACAACGAGCCGTCCTACTACTCCGCCTCCCACTACGAGGTCGCGAAGAACTACACCCTCGACCGGCACATGCGCGTCGCCGAGGTGCTGCTCATCAACAAGGACGTGTGGGACGGGCTCGACCCCGCGGACCAGGAGGCCCTCCAGAAGGCCGCCGACGAGGCCGCACCGTTCCAGCGCGAGAAGTGGGACGCCCAGGTCGAGGCCGACCTGGAGAAGCTGCGCGGCGAGGGTGTCACGATCAACGAGATCACCGACCTCACCCCCTGGCGCGAGGCGACCAGGTCGGTCATCGAGAAGCACGGCGCCGACCTCGGCACCTACATCGACGCCGTCGAGGAGCTGCGCAGCGCATGAGCCAGGTCGTTCTGATCACAGGGGCCAGTGGCGGCGTGGGCCGGATGATGCGCACCCGGCTCGCCCGTGAGGGCCGGGTGCTTCGCCTCCTCGACGTCGTACGTCCCGAGGACCCCGCCGAGGGCGAGGCCGTCGAGATCATCGAGGCGTCGGTGACCGACGCGGCCGCGATGCGCGCCGCGTGCGAGGGCGTCGAGGCGGTCATCCATCTGGGTGGCATCAGCGTCGAGGCGCCCTGGGACGGCATCCTGTCGGCCAACATCGACGGCACCCGGGTGGTCCTGGAGGCCGCCCGGGACGCCGGGGTGGCGCGGGTCGTGCTCGCCTCCAGCAACCACGCGGCCGGCTTCTACGACCTCGACGACGCCCCCGAGGGTGGGCTCCCCGCGGACGCCTTCCCCCGACCCGACACCTACTACGGGGTCAGCAAAGTTGCGATGGAGGCGCTCGGCAGCCTCTTCCACGACCGCTACGGCATCGACGTGACCGCGCTACGGATCGGCTCGTGCTTCGAGAGGCCGTGGGACCGCCGCTCGCTGTGGACGTGGATGTCGCCCGACGACGGTGCCCGGCTCCTCGAGGCGTGCCTGGCCACTCCCGAACCCGGCTTTCGGGTGGTGTGGGGCATCTCCCGCAACACCCGGCGCTGGTGGTCGCTGGAGGCGGGCGAGTCGATCGGCTACCACCCGCAGGACGACTCCGAGATGTACGCCGCGGAGCTGCTCGGCGACGCGGTCGACGACGGCCCGCAGGGGCCCGAGGAGCGTCTGGCGGGTGGGAAGTTCTGCTTCACCCCACTCGGGGAGCACATGTAGCGGCTCAGCTGCTCAGCAGCCGCCGGCGGGTGCTGCCCAGATGCACCCGCATCGCTGCCCGGGCGGTGTCGGCGTCACCGGCGAGGATGGCGGTGGCGATGTTGTCGTGCTCGCGCTGCACCCGCTCGACGTGGAGCGCGTCGCTGGGCGAGTAGGCGTCGCCGAGCCGGGTGCGCGGCAGCATGATCATCATCGGGCCCAGCGAGTCCATCAGGTCGAGGTAGAAGCGGTTTCCGGTGGCGGCCGCGACGGCGCGGTGGAAGGCGAAGTCGGCCTCCACCGCGCCGTCGGGATGCGCGGTGGCCAGCGCGGCGAGCGCCTCCTCGATGGTGCGCGAGCCCTGCTCGTCGAGGTGGGCGGCCGCCAGGGCCGCCGCCTCGCACTCCACGCCGAGCCGGAAGTCGACCATGTCGAGCACGTCGTGCTGCGTACGGATCGCGGAGGACTCCAGCGCGAACGGCGAGGGCGCCGGGACCGCCAGGACGAACGACCCGCGGCCCTGGAAGGTCTCGACCAGGCCCTCGGCACGCAGGCGGGTCACCGCCTCGCGCGCCACGGTCCGCGACACCCCGTACGTCGCGACCAGGTCGGACTCCGAGGGCAGCTTCGCCCCCGGGGCGAGGTCCCCGGCGAGGATCTGGTCCTTGATCCCGGAGACGACGCGGTCGGCGAGCCCGGCGCTGAGAGTCATGCCGAGAACTTAGCCATCTCCACGGTGAGCTTGCGCATCTGGTCGCTGAGCGTGAAGCCGAGTCCCGGGCGGTCCGGGACCCACATCCGGCCGTCGTGGATGTCGATGCGCTCCTCGAAGAGCGGGTTGAGCCACTCGAAGTGCTCGACCCACGGCTCGGTCGGGTAGGCCGCGGCGAGGTGCAGGTGGATCTCCATCGCGTAGTGCGGCGCGAGCGCGAGGCCGGCGTGGGCGGCGAGCGTGGCGAACTTCAGGAACGGGGTGATGCCGCCGATGCGCGGCGCGTCGGGCTGCACGATGCCGCGGTAGCCGGCGTCGATCAGCGCCATATGCTCCGGCACCGAGGTCAGCATCTCGCCGGTGGCGATCGGGGTGTCGAACGTACGCGACAGGTCGGCGTGGCCGACCGCGTCCCAGGCGTCGAGCGGCTCCTCGATCCAGATCAGGTCGAACTGCTCGAGCTCACGGCACATCCGGCGGGCGCGGGCACGGTCCCACTGCTGGTTGGCGTCGACCATGAACGGGGTGTCGCCGAGGTGCTCGCGCAGCGCGGCGACGCGACGCAGGTCCTCGGCCCAGTCGGGCTGGCCGACCTTGATCTTGATGCCGCCGATGCCGGCCTCGAGCGAGGCGGTGGCCTTCTCCTTGATCTCCTCGACGCTCGCCTGGAGGAAGCCGCCGGAGGTGTTGTAGACGCGGCAGGAGTCGCGGTGGGCGCCGAGGAGCTTGGCCAGCGGCAGGCCCGCGCGACGTGCCTTGAGGTCGTAGAGCGCCACGTCGAGAGCGGCCACGGCCTGGGTCGCCACGCCGCTGCGGCCGACCGAGGCGCCGGCCCACATCAGCGACTCGTAGATCTTGGCGATGTCGGAGGGGTCCTGACCGATGGCGACCTCGGCGATCTCCTTGAGGTGGGCGTACTGCGCCGGGCCACCGGCCCGCTTGGAGTAGCTGAAGCCCATGCCCTCGAACCCCTGCTCGGTCCTCACCTCGACGAAGAGCAGGACGGTCTCGGTGAGCGGCTTCTGCCGCCCGGTGAGCACCTTGGCGTCGCTGACCGGGTTCTCGAGCGGGAGGACGACGTGGGAGAGCGTCAGTGACGTGATGCGGTCGGCGGCCATGGCGGGATGCTCCTCGATGGGCTAAGTTGTATGACAAGTGAAGAACTTATCCGATGAGTGATGAGGAGTCCAGAGCGTGGCCGCCGATCCCCACGTTGTCCGGCAAGTCGTCCGGCAGGTCCCCCGATGGCGCGACCTCGCGCCCTTCCTGCGCCCGCGTCCGTTCCGCTGGCGCGCGGCCGACCGCCGGCTGGCCCGCTGCCTCGGCATCGACGACCTGGAGCGCGCCGCCCGCCGGCGGGTGCCGGCGGCGGTCTGGGACTACGTCTACGGCGGCTCGGACGGCGAGCACGCGATGCGCCGCAACCGGGAGGCCTTCGACCGCGTGGAGCTGCGGCCCACCGCCTTCGGTCAGGTGGGCGAGCCGGAGGTGCGTACGACGATCCTCGGACGGCCCGCGGCGGCGCCCATCGTGCTGGCGCCGACCGGCTACACCCGGCTCAGCCACCACACCGGCGAGCGGGCGGTCGCCGCGGCGGCGGCCGCCGCCGGGCTGCCCTACACGCTCTCGACGTACGCGACGACCTCGATCACCGACGTCGCCCGCGCCGCCCCGCAGGGACGCAACTGGTTCCAGGTGTACCTGATGAAGGACCGCTCGGTGACGCTCGAGCACCTTTCCGAGGCGGCCGCGCAGGGCTACGAGGCACTGATGCTGACCATCGACACGACCGTGACCGGGATGAAGCGCAAGGACAAGCTCAACGGGTTCGCGATCCCGCCGCAGCTGAGCCTGCGTACGTTCGCGGGCATGGCCCGCCACCCCGGCTGGGTCGCGAACATCCTGACCACCGAGCCGCTGCGGTTCGCGACCTTCCCCGAGGGGTCCCACTACGGCCGGTGGGGCATGTCCAACGAGCTGCGCGAGCAGGCGATCCGGCCCTCCGACATCGGCTGGCTCAAGGAGTACTGGGACGGCCCGGTGGTCGTCAAGGGCGTGCTCTCGGTCGCCGACGCGGTCGCCTGCGTCGAGGCCGGGGCCGACGCGCTGGTGCTCTCCAACCACGGCGGCCGCCAGCTCGACCGGGCACCGGTGCCGCTCGAGCTGCTGCCGGCGGTGGTCGACGCGGTCGGCGACCGGACCGAGGTGTACGTCGACTCCGGCGTCCGCTCCGGCGGTGACATCGCGGCGGCGCTCGGGCTCGGCGCCCGCGGCGTGCTGATCGGCCGCCCCTATCTCTACGGCCTGATGGTCGGTGGCCGGCAAGGGGTCGACGCCACTCTGACGCTGCTGGTCGAGGAGCTGCGGCGGGCGATGTGCCTGCTCGGCACCCCCGACATCGCCGCGATCGGCCCCGAGCACGTACGCCTGCGGTCGGCATGACCGTCTCCCCCACCCGACCCGAGGAGAACCCGATGACCGACCTCGTCCACGACCTGCGCACCGCCCTGGGCGAGAGCGCCGTGCTGACCGATCCGGCCGACATGGCGGCGTACGTCACCGACTGGACCGGCGTCTTCACCGGCACCGCCCTCGCGGTGGTGCGCCCGGCCTCGACCGCGGAGGTGGCGACGGTCGTCAGGCTGTGCGCGAAGGCGGGCGTCGGGGTCGTCCCGCAGGGCGGCAACACCGGACTCGTCGGCGGCGGCGTACCCGACTCCGCCGGTGACCAGGTCGTGCTCTCGCTCGGCCGGATGCGGCGCGTCCGGGAGGTCGATCCGGTCGCCGACACGCTCGTCGTCGAGGCCGGCGCCCCGCTGGCGACCGTGCAGGAGGCAGCCTCGGCCGCCGGACGGCTCTTCCCGCTCTCGCTCGGCTCGGAGGGCTCGTGCACCATCGGTGGCACGATCGCCACCAACGCCGGCGGCACCGCGGTGCTGCGCTACGGGATGATGCGCGACCTGGTGCTCGGCCTCGAGGTCGTGCTCCCCGACGGCCGGGTCTGGGACGGGCTGCGCCCGCTGCGCAAGGACAACACCGGCTACGACCTCAAGCAGCTCTTCATCGGCTCCGAGGGCACGCTCGGGGTCGTCACCGCGGCGGTGCTGCGTCTGTCGCCCGCGACACCGCGCCGGGCGACCGCGTTCGTGGCGCTCGAGTCGGTCGAGGCCGCCACCGCACTGCTTCCGCTGCTCCGCGAGCACGGTGGCGGCCAGCTGACCACCTGGGAGCTGCTCGGGCGCCAGGCGCTCGACCTGGTCCTGACCCACCTGCCCGGAGCCCGTGACCCGTTCACGGACCGGCACGAGTGGTACGGCCTCGTCGAGCTCGCCGGCACCTCCGCCGACGTCGACGAGCGCCTCGAGTCGGCGCTCGAGGCCGCGGCCTCGCACGGGCTTCTTCTCGATGCGGTCGTCGCCGGCAGTCCCGCCCAGCGCGAGTCGCTGTGGGCGCTGCGCGAAGGGGTCTCGGAGGCCCAGAAGAGCGAGGGTGCGACCCTCAAGCACGACGTCACCCTGCCGATCACGGCCCTGCCCCGGTTCGTCGCCGAGGCCGGCCCCGCGCTCCTCGCCGCGCTGCCGGGGCTGCGGCTGGTGACGTACGGCCACATCGGGGACGGCAACCTGCACTACAACATCTCCGCGCCCGTCGGCGACGACCCGGCGCTGAGGCGGGAGGCCGCCGCCCTGACCCGGATCGTCTACGACGCCGTCACCGCGCTCGGTGGCAGCATCTCCGCCGAGCACGGCATCGGCGCGCTCAAGCGGGATGCTGCGGCTGCGTACAAGACGGGTGTCGAGGTCGACCTCCTGCGCGCCGTGAAGCAGGCGATCGACCCCGACGGGGTGATGAACCCTCGCACGATGCTGTGAGTCGGACAGCGCGGTGCGGGCTGTGATCGGTCTTCCGGTCTCGACGATCTGCCTGCAGCAGAACCGCTTGCCGCGTGGTGTTCGCGGTGATTGCGTGTCCTCATGCGAATACTGGTGCTCGGCGGCACGGTCTTCCTCTCCCGCGCAGTGGCGGAGTCGGCAGTACGCAGCGGTCACGAGGTGGTCTGCGCAGCGCGCGGCCGGTCGGGGACCGTCCCGGAGGGCGCGGAGCTGGTGCCGTGGGACCGCACCGAGACACCTCCCTCCACCCTGACGACTGCGAAGTTCGACGCGGTCGTCGACGTGGCCCGGATCCCCTCGTGGGTTCGCTCTGCCGTCGGCGCCTTCAGCGAGGCCCACTGGGTCTTCGTCTCGACCATCAGCGTGTACGCCGACCACAGCATCCCCGGCGGCACCCCGGACTCGCTCCCTGTCCTCGCTCCGGCGACGGACGACATCGAGGATGACGACCCCGATGCGTACGGCTCGATGAAGGTCGCCTGCGAGGAGCTCGTCCGCGCGGGTGCGGCCTCAGCCACCATCGTCCGCCCCGGCCTGATCGTGGGCCCAGGAGACCCCAGCGGCCGGTTCTCCTACTGGCCGCGGCGCCTGGAAGCCGGCGGCGAGGTCCTCGCTCCCGGCTCGCCCGACGACAGCACGCAGGTCATCGACGTACGCGACCTGGCGGACTGGATCCTCCACTGCGCCACCAACCGGGTGGACGGCACCTTTGACGCCACCGGTCCGTCGATGCCGATCAGCACCCTGCTGACCGAGACCGCGAGCGGCGTCGGCGCCGCCCCGACCTGGAGCTGGCTCCCCCAGGACTTCCTCCAGGCGAACGACGTCGACCCCTGGTCAGGCCCCGGCTCGATCCCGTTGTGGCTCCCTCGCCCCGAGTACGACGGGATGCTCGCCCACGACACCACCTCGGCCATGGCAGCCGGCCTCACCACCCGCCCGATCGCCGAGACCGCGCGCGACGCCCTCGCCTGGCTGCAGGCCACCCCCGATGCGTACGTCACCGGCATCTCGCCGACCCGCGAGGCCGAGCTCCTCGACGGATGGCGTCAGAGCCCCTGGGCGACCCGGTAGAACACCTGGTTCCAGCGGACCTGGTCGGCGAAGCCGCGCCGGGTGGTGGACTCGTCGATGACCAGCAGCTCGGTGCGGGCGATGTTCGCGAAGACCTCGAAGGCCTCGATCCCGGCGGCGGTCGACATCACCGTGTGGTGCGCGCCGCCGGCGGTCAGCCAGGCCTCGGCCGAGGTGGCGAAGTCGGGGCGAGGGGTCCACACGGCCCGGGCGACCGGGAGGTTCGGCAGGGCCTCGGTCGGCGGAACCACGTCGACGACGTTGGCGGTCAGCCGGAAGCGGTCGCGCATGTCGGCCAGGGAGACGACCACAGCACCCTCGACCGAGTCGGCGTCGAAGACCATCCGGACCGGGTCCTCGCGGTCGCCGATCCCGAGCGGGTGGATCTCGACGCGCGGGGTGGAGGTGGTCAGCGAGGGGCAGATCTCGAGCATGTGGGCGCCCAGGATGACCTCCGCGCCGGGAGTGAGGTCGTAGGTGTAGTCCTCCATCAGGGACGCGCCGCCGGGCAGCCCCTCCCCCATGACCTTGGCGGCACGCACCAGCACCGCGGTCTTCCAGTCGCCCTCGGCGCCGAAGCCGTAGCCCTTGCTCATCAGCCGCTGCACGGCGATGCCGGGGAGCTGGCGCAGGCCGCCGAGGTCCTCGAAGTTGGTGGTGAACGCCTTCGCGTCCCGCTCCACCAGGAACGCCTCCATGGCGATCTCCTGGCGCGCGGCGTAGCGCAGCGAGTCGTGGCGCTCGGCGCCCTTGCAGAGCTCGGGGACCACGTCGTAGAGGTCCTCGTACTCGGCGACGAGCGCGTCCACGGCGGCCTCGTCGACGGCTTCGACGGCGGCCACCAGGTCGTTGACGCCCCAGGTGTTGACCGAGACGCCGAAGCGCAGCTCTGCCTCGGTCTTGTCACCCTCGGTGACCGCGACGTTGCGCATGTTGTCGCCGAAGCGGACCAGGTTGAGCCCATGGGTGGCGTCCCAGCCGGCGGCGCCGCGGACCCAGGTCCCGACGCGGCGGGTGACCGCCGGGTTGGACACGTGGCCGACGACGGTGGTGCGGGCGACGCCGAGGCGGGTGGCGATGTAGGCGTACTCGCGGTCGCCGTGGGCGGCCTGGTTGAGGTTCATGAAGTCCATGTCGATCTCCGACCAGGGGAGCTCGACGTTGGCCTGGGTGTGCAGGTGCAGCAGCGGCTTCTGCAGGGTGTCGAGACCGGCGATCCACATCTTGGCCGGGCTGAAGGTGTGCATCCAGGTGATGACACCGAGGACGTTGTCGTCGGAGTTGGCCTCGAGCATCGCGCGGCGGATGGCCGCGGAGTCCTTCAGGACGGGCTTCCACACGACCTTCGCCGGTACGTCCGAGGAGGCGTCCAGTGCGCGGGCGACCTCCTGGGACTGCTCGGCCACCTGGCGAAGGGTCTCCTCGCCGTAGAGGTCCTGGCTGCCGGTGAAGAACCAGACCTCGCGGTCGCCATAGGGTTTCGGCGCTGTGGGCATGCTCATGTGGGGGTCCTTCCAGTGCTGGGTGTGGTTCGGGGACGGCGCAGCTCAGTGCTGGCCGTAGACGTTCTGGTAGCGGTCGTAGAGGGAGTCGATGTGGCGCTGGTCGATCGGCAGCGGCTGGCCGAGCTGGCGCGCGATGTGCACCGTGCGGGCGACCTCCTCGCACATCACCGCGGCCTTGACGGCGGCGCGGGCGTCCTTGCCGATGGTGAACGGGCCGTGGTTCCGCATCAGCACCGCCGGGCTCCGCGACTCGCGCAGGGTCTCCACGATGCCGCGGCCGATCGAGTCGTCGCCGATGATCGCGAACGGGCCGACCGGGATCGGCCCGCCGAACTCGTCGGCCATCATCGTGAGCACGCAGGGGATCTCCTCCCCGCGGGCCGCCCAGGCGGTGGCGTAGGTGGAGTGGGTGTGGACCACTCCCCCGACCTCGGGCATGTTGGCATAGACGTACGCATGGGCGGCGGTGTCCGAGGACGGCGACCGGTCGCCCTCGACGAGGTTGCCGGCCAGGTCGCACACGACCATCGCCTCGGCGGTGATGTCCTCGTAGGCGACACCGGAGGGCTTGATGACCAGCAGGTCCTCACCGTCGGGGTTCGGCACCCGCTCGGAGACGTTCCCGGCGGTCCACACGACCAGCTCCCAGCGGGGCAGCTCGGCGTGCAGTGCGGCGACGCGCTCCTTGGCTTCGTCGACGGCGGCGCGAAGAGCGGTGGGGACGCCCGACATCACTGGTCTCCTTCTACTGTGTTCTCTGGCTTGGCGGCGAGCGCGGCCACGGCGGCACGCTCGATGTCCAGGCCGGTCTCGTAGCGCTCGAGGTAGGTCCGGAACCCGGCGAGGTCGGCGGCGTCCGGCTCGACGACCTCGAGGTCGATGTCGCCGAAGACGCGCTCGGCGAGGTAGGCGCTCAGGGCGAGGTCGCTCCCGGCTGAGGCCGCCCGGGCGTACGCCGCCAGGACCGCGATCCCCCAGGCACCGCCCTCGCCGGCGGTGCGGCCGACCGCGACCGGGGCACCGGTGGCCGCGGCGAGCAGCCGCTGCGCGACGCCCGCGGTGCGGAACAGGCCGCCGTGGGCGAACATCGCGTCGATCTCGACGCCCTGGTCGGCGAGCACGCGCATGCCGAGGGCGAGGGTGCCGAAGACGCCGTAGACCTGGGCGCGGGCGAACCCGGCGAGGTCGAGGCGGCTGCCGGGGGTGCGTACGAACAGCGGGCGGCCCTCGTCGAGACCGGTGATCGGCTCGCCGGCCAGGTAGTTGTAGGCCAGCAGCCCGCCGCCGTCGGGCGAGCCCTTCAGGGCGGCGGTGAGCAGGGCGCCGAAGACGGCGTCGGGCTCGCAGGGGTGACCGAGCGCGGCGGCGAACTCGCCGAAGACGCCGGCCCAGGCGTCGAGCTCGCTGGCGCCGTTGTTGCAGTGCACCATCGCGACCGGGTCACCGGCCGGGGTGGTGACGATGTCGATGGCGTGGTGGACGGTGGCGAGCGGCTCCTCGAGGACGACCATCGCGAAGATCGAGGTGCCGGCGCTGACGTTGCCGGTGCGCTGGGCCACCGAGTTGGTGGCGACCATCCCGGTGCCGGCATCGCCCTCGGGCGGGCACAGCGGGATGCCCGGCCGGAGCGTGCCGGTGGGGTCGAGCAGCGCCGCGCCCTCGGGGGTGAGCCGACCGGCCTCGGCGCCCGCCGGGAGGACCCGCGGGAGCAGCCCCTCGAGCCGCAGGCCCGGGTGCTTGGCGGCGGCCAGGTGACCGGCCTGCTCGAGCATCCGCTCGTCGTAGGTCCCGGTCGCCGGGTCGATGGGGAACATCCCCGACGCGTCGCCGACGCCGAGCACGTGCTCGCCGGTCAGCGCCCGGTGGACGTAGCCCGCGAGGGTGGTCAGCGAGGCGATCCGGGACAGGTGGGGCTCGTTGTCGAGGACCGCCTGGTAGAGATGGGCGACCGACCAGCGCAGCGGGATGTTGGTGCCGAAGGTCTGCGACAGCTCGGCGGCGGCCACGGCGGTGTTGGTGTTGCGCCAGGTGCGGAACGGCACCAGCAGCTCGCCGGCCTCGTCGAAGGCGAGGTAGCCGTGCATCATCGCCGACACCCCGATCGCCCCGAACGTCGTCGGCCGGGAGCCGTAGCGGCGCTCGACCTCGTCCCCGAGGGCGGCGACCGCACCCTGGACGCCCGCCCAGACCGCCTCGAGCGAGTAGGTCCACAGGCCGTCGGCGAGCTCGTTCTCCCACAGGTGGGACCCGGTCGCGATGGGCGTGTGGTCAGGCCCGATCAGGCACGCCTTGATGTTGGTGGAGCCCAGCTCGATGCCGAGCGCGGTCTCTTCGGGGTCAGGCAGCTGGCCAGCTCGCTGCGTCATCACGGCTCCGTTTCTGCCCGACGGCTCGGGGTGGGGTTCGAGGCGATGTGAACGCTAACATATTACGCGGGAGTTACCGCGTGGTTCCCCGAAGCCTGCCGAGACGTCAGCCCCGTCGACCGAGACGTCAGCCCCGTCGACCGAGTTGGCGTCGCAGTGCCACCTCGCCCGACCTGAGTGCCACCTCGCCCGACCTGAGTGCCACCTCGCCCGACCTGAGTGACTCCTCGCCCGACCTGGGTGACGTCTCGGCCGACGTTCGTGACGCCTCGGCGGTATCGATCAGCTCGGCCTGTGGGCAGCCGAGGACCGCACGACCAGCTCGGGCTGCAACAGCGGCGGCACCTCGACGGTGCCCTCGGCGATGGCCTTCGTGGCCACCTCGACGGCGAGCTCGCCCAGCGACGCGAAGTCCTGCCGGACGGTGGTCAGCGGCGGCCACAGGTACGCCGCGTCCGGGACGTCGTCGAAGCCGACGACGCTCACGTCCTGCGGGACCCGGCGGCCGGCCTCGTGGAGCGCCCGGATCACCCCGAGCGCCATCGAGTCGTTGGCCGCGAAGACCGCGGTGACCGACGGATCCCGGGCGATCGCGGCACCGGCCTCGTAGCCGCTGCGGCTCGACCAGTCACCGAAGATCTCCGGGCCCGGTCGGGCGTCGGCGTCGCGGAGCGCGGCCAGCCAGCCCTCCCGGCGCTGTCCTGCGTCGATCCAGCCGACCGGACCGGCCACGTGGGCGATGGTGCGGTGGCCGAGGTCCAGCAGATACTGCGTGGCCAGCACGGCTCCGGCGCGCTGGTCGATCCCCACCGAGCGCACCCCCTCCGGCGGGTCGCTGTGGATCATCACGACCTCGACGGTGGACGCGATCTGGGCGACCAGGTCCTCCAGCGACTGGTGGGAGACGCCGAGGAGCACGGCCTCGACCGCGTCGTCGAGCAGCGCCTCGATCGCCCCCTCCGCCGAGGTGGCGTCCAGGTGCGGCACCGGGCTCAGGATGATGTCGTAGCCGGCCCGCTGGCCGGCCTGGTGCACCGAGGCGGCCAACGTGCCCGGCCCGTACAGGTGCGGCTGGGAGTAGAGCAGGCCCAGTCGACCGGACCGCCGCGTCACCAGAGCCCGCGCCGACTTGTTGCGCCGGTAGCCCAGCTCCTCGATCGCCGCCAGCACCCGGTCGCGGGTGTCGCCGCGTACGGCATCGGAGCCGTTGACCACCCGGGACACGGTCTGGTGCGAGACCCCTGCCCGGGCCGCCACATCCGCCATGCTCGGCGCGTTCTTCGACTCCCCGTGAACCATGCGGTGATCCTAAGCGGGATCACCCAGGACGGGTGGGAGGCCCTCAGCTCACCTCGAGATCGGGAAGCCCGTGACGCGCTCGGGTGAGCGCTGCCGCGAGCGGGGCGCAGCGCCCGTCGGGGACCAGCGAGGCGAGCTCGTCCGGGTCCTCGGGCAGGCCGAGCTCCCCGGCCTGCTCCAGGAGCGGACCGTCGAGGAAGGGTGACAGCGCGGGCCACACGTCCTGCACCTCGCGACAGAAGATCCGGGCTCCGACCGGGCCGATGCGGGGTGACGAGGTGAGCGCGTCGATCAACGCGTCGGCGTCGTCGCGGGACGTGGGACGGAGCCGGCGGAGGTCACCGCGGTGGGTGTCGAGCAGCCACTGCGCCTGCTCCTCGAGCTTGGTCGCGGTGCTCTCGTCGTAACGGCGGTAGTGCGCCCGCCCGAGGGCGTCCACGCGCTGCTGCCAGGTGGAGTCGAGCAGCCGGTGCGGCGTACGCCAACCGGCGGCCGAGAGCTCGCGCGCCGCGGCGACCGCGATGTCGGCCGTGATCCGGGTCGAGGAGAGCATCGCCAGGACGAGCAGCCGGTAGAGCGGCGACGGCTTGTCCCGGAGCCGGATGCCGGCCTCCTCGGAGTACGTGGTGCCGGCGGCGTCCAGCAGCCGCCGCACCAGGTCGAGCTCCCGTCTGCTCACCCTGCCGACGTACCCGCCCGGCGCCGGTCCCATGCGCGGTCTCCGGAGGCTGGGATCGGCAGACCCTGGATAGATGCCGAGGGGCGACCGAGGATGGATTCGACCCCAGAGCCCTTCTGAAGGAGCAGCCCGATGCCACGCCGACCCATCGACATCACGATCCCGGACCTGTCCGGCCGACGAGCCCTGGTCACCGGAGCCAGTGACGGCATGGGGCTGGTGATGGCCACCCGGCTGGCGGCAGCCGGGGCCGAGGTCGTCATGCCCGTACGCAACGCCGCCAAGGGCAAGAAGGCGCTGGCCACGATCCGCGAGCAGGTCCCGGAGGCGAGCGTATCGCTGCGCGACCTCGACCTGTCCTCGCTGGCGTCGGTGGCGGCGCTCTCCGAGATGCTGCTGGGCGAGGACCAGCCGTTCCACGTGATGATCAACAACGCCGGCGTGATGACCCCGCCGGAGCGGCAGACGACCGCCGACGGGTTCGAGCTCCAGCTCGGCACCAACCACCTCGGCCACTTCGCCCTCGTCGCCAAGATCCTGCCCCTGCTGCGGGCCGGGCAGGCTCGGGTGACGTCCCAGGTCAGCATCGCCGCGAGGCGGGGCGCGATCAACTGGGACGACCCCAACTGGGAGCAGAGCTACAACGTCATGAGGGCCTACAGCCAGTCCAAGGTCGCCGTCGGCCTCTTCGGCCTGGAGCTGGACCGGCGCAGCCGGGCGGGCGGCTGGGGCATCACCAGCAATCTCTCCCACCCCGGCGTCGCCCCGACCAACCTGCTGGCCGCGCGACCCGAGATCGGACGTACGACCGACACCTTCTCCGTACGCATGATCCGCTGGCTCTCGGCCCGCGGGATCCTGCTGGGCACCCCCGAGACCGCCGCCCTTCCCGCGCTGCTGGCCGCGACGTCGCCCGAGGCCACTGGCGGCCGGATGTACGGCCCGAGCGGGCCGGGGAACCTCGGCGGCGCGCCCGCTGAGCAGACGCTCTACCGGCCGATGGTCAGCGCCGAGGACGCCGCACGGCTGTGGGAGGTCTCCGAGCGCCTCACCCGGGTTGCGCTGCCGACGCCCTGAGCGGCCCCGGAGCTGCATGCGGGCCATCGGGCGGGGCTGCTGCTCGACGGCGGGGCCCGCGCCTCATCGCCCGAGCACGTGACGCAGCGCCGCCTCCAGCGTGGGGTGGCGGAACTCGTGGTCGCTCCCGAGCGCGGCCGGCTCGACCCGCTGGCTGGCCAGCGCCATCTCCTCGGCCCCCTCCTTGCCGAGCAGGAGCCGCGGACCGAGGGCCGGCGTGGGCAGGAGCGCGGGCCGGTGGAGGACGTGCGCGAGGGTCTGCGCGTAGACCCGGCCGGTGACCGGCTCGGGCGCGACCGCGTTGACCGGACCGTCCAGCGTCTCGTCGAGGAGCGCGCGGTGGTAGATGTCGACCAGGTCGTCGATGCCGATCCAGCTCAGCCACTGCTCGCCGCTCCCGAGCCGCCCGCCCAGACCGGCCGCGAAGAGCGGTCGCTGCAGCCGCAGCGCTCCGCCGGCGGGCGTCTGCACGATCCCGGTCCGCACGTTCACCACCCGCGGCCCGTCGACCCGGCTCGCGTCCTCCCAGTCGGCGACCACGTCGGCGAGGAATCCCGCGCCCGGCGCCGAGGTCTCGGTGAGGACCTCGTCACCCCGGTCGGCGCCGTAGATCCCGATCGCGGAGGCGCTCACGAAGGTCGGTACGCCGCTGCGGGCCGCCACCTCCGCCAGCCGTCGGGTCGGCTCGATCCGGGAGTCGCGGATGGCCGCCTTGTGCGCCTGGGTGAAGCGGCCGGCGATGGACGCCCCCGCCAGATGGACGACCGCGTCGACGCCGTCGAGGAGATCCGGTGCGGGCGCGGACGGGTCCCAGCGACGCTCGTCCTCACCTTCCGGCGCATGCCGGACCAGCCTGATCACCCGATGCCCGCCGGTGGTGAGAAACGGGACCAGGGCGCGCCCGACGGTCCCGCTCGATCCGGTGACCGCGACGGTGAGGCTCTTGCCCGCTGCGTACGTCCGGTGGTGGGCGGCCAGGTCGGCGGTCAGCTGGGCGTGGCGGTAGCCGAGCATCCGGTCCACCATCTTCCCGAGCACGTTGGTCTCGATCCGGTCGGTGACCAGCGTGGCGTCGCCGGAGGCGGCGAACTCGTGCCGATGGGTCCACGACAGCGGGCGCAGCGAGGCGAGCCGGTCGGTGAACAGCAGCGGCGGGTCATAGGAATCGGGGTCGTGGCGAGCCACCCAGTCGACGCCGCGGCCGAGCGAGAGCACCGCGGTGCCGTCGGCCAGGTCGGTCGCCTCGACCCGCACCTTCCCGGGCGTCCACGGCGGCATCAGCCGGTGGATCGCTCCCGGACGCCGATGCCACTCGAAAACCTCCTCGAGCGGCGCCTCGACACGTGTCGTCAGCGAGTGGACCCGGACCAGCGGCGACGTCATGCCTGAAGCCTTGCGCGGATGGGGCCGCCGGACAACCTCCCTGGTCAGGTGTCGGTGAAGTCGTGGCGCCGGCGCTCCGGGGAGGCAGCCCGGAGCGCCCAGAGGTCACCCCTGGAACTCCTTGACCATCTGCTTGGCGATGATCAGCTTCTGGATCTCGCTGGTGCCCTCGTAGAGCCGGAACAGCCGCGCGTCGCGGTAGAACCGCTCGACCGGCACCTCTCGCATGTAGCCCAGGCCGCCGTGGATCTGGACCGCACGGTCGGCGATCCGGTCGACCGCCTCGGTACAGAACAGCTTGCACAGCGACGGCGCCGTGCGGCGGTCGCTGCCGTCGTCCCAGCTGCGGGCGGCCTCGAGCACCATCGCGCGACCGGCGTACGCCTCGGTCCGGCTCTCCGCGAGCATGGCCTGGATCAGCTGGAACTCCGCGAGCTTCTGGCCGCCCTGGCTGTTGGTCGTGGCGTGGCGCAGGCTCTCCTCGATCAGCCGGTCGGCCAGGCCGACGGTGAGCGCGGCGATGTGCAGCCGGCCCTTGGCCAGCGACCGCATCGCCGCGGAGAAGCCCTCGCCCTCGACCTCGCCGACCAGGTTCTCGGCGGGCACCCGGACGCCGTCGAGGAAGATCTCCGAGGTCACCGAGCCGCGCTGGCCCATCTTGTGGTCGCGCGGGCCGATGGTGACGCCCGGGGTGTCGGTCGGCACCACGAACACCGAGATGTTCTTCGCGCCCTCGGCGAGGTCGCCCGTGCGGGCGAAGACCATCAGCAGATCGGCCCAGATCGCATTGGTGATGAAGCGCTTCTGCCCGTTGATGACGTACGCATCACCCGCACGCACCGCGCGCGTGCGCAGCCCGCTCGGGTCGGAGCCGGCCTCCGGCTCGGTCAGCGCGAACGAGGCCACCAGCTCGCCGCTGGCCAGCCCCGGCAGGTACTGCTGCTTCTGCCGCTCGGTGCCGCAGTTGACCAGCACCTGGCCGGCGATGCCGTTGTTGGTGCCGAACATCGACCGGAACGCCGGCGTCGTCCAGCCGAGCTCCATCGCCAGCCGCACCTCCTCCGACATGGTGAAGCCGAGACCGCCGTACTCCTCCGGGATGGCGTAGCCGAACAGCCCCATCGCCGCGGCCTGCTGCCGGAGCCGGTCGGGGATCTGATCGGTCTCCTCGATCTCGTCCTCGGCCGTGACGACCTCCTTGCGGACGAACGCGCGGACGGCGTCGAGGATCGCGTCGAACTCGTCGGGCTCCATGGGTGCTCCTTCGTGCGGGGGTCGGGGCGTAGGACGAGTATGTCGGCGAACCGGCCGACCACGCGACGGTGGGCCTCAGCCCGGGCGCCTACAGCAGTTACCCGATCTTCGGCATGCGCTGATACCCCGGGCGGGATAACGATCGAATCACGAGGACCGAGCATCGAGCCCCCAGCCGATGCCCTGAGCCTCTGAAGAAATCGATCCGTCCAGGCCGCAGCCGCACGCGCCGACGGGAGCCCGCATCTGGGAGCGGACCCACCATCCCACGTAGACAGCGACCGCGAGGTCTCTGAAAGGGGACACGCCATGCGCTCGATACCGAGCCCACTCATGCCTCGCGCCCGAAAGCCGAGGTTCATCAAGAAGCTGGCGGCGCTCAGCGCCACCGCCCTCGTCGTCACCACACTCGTCTCCTCCGGCGCCTCGGCGTCCCACCCCGAGGCCAGCCTCGCCGGCAGCAACTTCGAGATCGACGTCGACGCCAACCTCAAGGTCGACGACCCATCACCGTCCACCGACTGGGCGGGCGTCAACGAGATCCGCGCGACCGACAAGGTCAACGGCACCGGCGACAACTCCTACGCCGGCGGCGTCAAGGAGGACACCTCCTGTCCGAGCGAGGTGACCGACTCGATCCCGCCGAACAAGAGCGACCTGCTGAGCTTCCACGTCTACCGGGAGGCCGGCACCGGGTCCCACCCCGGGTTCCTGAACCTCGCCTGGAGCCGGGTCAGCGACCCGAGCGGCACCACGCTGATGGACTTCGAGTTCAACCAGTCCAGCACCAAGTGCGCCACCGGCCCCAACGTCGTCCGCACCGTCGGTGACCTGCTCATCGAGTACGCCATCGACCAAGGTGGCTCCCGCGCCGACATCACCGCACGCCGGTGGACCGGCTCCGCCTGGGGTCCGACCACCGACCTGGACGTCCCCTCCGCCACCTGTGGCGGCGCCCCGTGCGCGGCCGGCACGATCAACTCCTCGACCATCCCGGCCGCGGAGTCCGACGGGCTGATCGCCTCCGGGTCGAAGCAGGCACGGACCTTCGGTGAGGCGCAGATCGACCTGCGGCTCCTGTTCCAGCCCAACAAGTGCACCTCGTTCGGCAGCGCGATGCTGAAGAGCCGTTCCTCGGACTCCTTCACCTCGCAGCTGAAGGACTTCGTGGCACCGGTCGGGATCAACCTGCAGAACTGCGGCCAGGTCATCATCCGCAAGCAGACGCAGCCCGACGAGGACCCGAACTCGACCGACTTCGGCTACACGAAGTCGTTCGGCACCGACCCCAGCTCGGCGAACACGTTCACGCTCAAGGACGACGGGGTCAAGGACTACGGCAAGACCGTCCTCTTCGGCAGCGGCTACACGGTCGTCGAGGACGTGATCCCGACGAACTGGGCGTTCGTCAGTGTGAACTGCAATGCCAGCACGGGGGTCACGCCGAGCATCAACGGCGCGACCGTGACCTTCGCGATCGACAGTGACACCGACGTGCTCGACTGCACCTACACCAACCAGCTCCAGCTCGGAGCACTGAAGATCCTGAAGAACAGCACCAAGGGCGGAGCGGTCGCCAACGCCGGAGCGGTCTTCTCCTACGACGGCACCAGCGTGACCGACAACGGCACCGGTGACGAGGATCCCGACGTCGGCGAGGTCTGCGTCTCCGGCCTCTCGCTGGGCGACTACGACGTCACCGAGACGTCGCCGCCGCCCGGATACGCCGACGCCCCCGGAGGTGCACAGACCGTCACCGTGGTCACCGGCACCAACTGCACCGACAACCAGCCGACCGGTGCGGCGGTCGCGACGTTCACCAACGCGCCGCTCGCCGACATCCAGGTCAACTTCCGTGACGGCGGCTCCGGCGAGACCAGCCTGACGTCGCTGACCTGCGAGAACACCGGCACCACGCCGGACACCGGCACGGCGAGCGGCTGGGACGACACGGTGACCCACGAGGGCATCGCGATCGACCCGTCGCCGCGGACGATCACCTGCACCATCGTGATCGATCCCTGATCCCCCACTCCCACCCCACCGCGGGGCCGTCCGGTTCACCGGGCGGCCCCGTCACGTCCGGCCACCGGCGTGGCTGCAACATGCTCGAAATCCGTGGCGACTAGCGTGCGATCATGACGCGGGCGATAGAGCAGCAGTCCCGGGTGGTCCACGGTTACCGACGTGCGTACCGCATCGGCGGAGAGGGCTCCGCGATCATGTTCATCCACGGGATCGGCGACAGCTCGCGCACGTGGGACGAGGTGCTTCCCCTGTTCGCCGAGAACCATCTCGTCATCGCTCCGGACCTCCTCGGGCACGGCGACTCCGACAAGCCACGCGCCGACTACTCGATCGGCGGGTTCGCCAACGGCATGCGCGACCTGCTGGCGGTGCTGGACGTGGAGCGGGTCACCCTGGTCGGGCACTCGCTCGGCGGCGGCATCGCGATGCAGCTCGCCTACCAGTACCCGCAGCTGGTCGAGCGGATCGTGCTGGTCTCCAACGGCGGCTCCGGACGGAGTGTCTCGACCTGGCTGCGACTCGCGACCCTGCCGTTGGCCCCGGAGCTGCTCAAGCTGCTGCGGCTGCCGATCTCGCGGCCCGCGGTGTCCACCGCCCTCGCCCTGCTGCGCCGCGTCGACCACGACCTCGGCGTCGACGCCCCGGACCTGACCAGGATCGTCGACGCGCTGCCCGACGGCCCCTCCCGCCAGGCGTTCGCCCGGACCCTGCGCGCCGTCGTCGACTGGCACGGCCAGGTCGTCACGATGCTCGACCGCAGCTATCTGGCCTCGGACGTCCCGATGCTGATGATCTGGGGCGACCGCGACGGTGTCATCCCCTACCGCCACGCCGCGCAGGCGCAGGCGGCACTTCCCCTGGCCGCGCTCGAGGTGTTCCACGGCGCGGGCCACTTCCCCTTCCGGTCCGACCCCGAACGGTTCACGAAGGTCGTCGAGCAGTTCATCCACGACACCGAGCCCGCGACCTGGGACCAGCAGGCATGGCAGAAGCGGCTGCGTACCGGTCCCGGACCGGAACCCGATGCCCCCGCCACCCAGGTCGTGAGCGAGTAGCAGGCCGGCCGACGCCATGCCCCTGCCGCATCGGTCGATGCCGTCCTGATGTTGGACGCGCATCACGGTCCCGACCTAGCCTCGGGATCCCGATGTCGTCGAAGCCTCGAGGAGAAATCCGTGAACCGCCGCATCCTCCAGGTGGGACCGCTCAAGCCGTCGCTGGCCGCGACCCTCACCGAGACGTACGACGCCCTGGCTCTCCCCGACGACGACACCCGGGCCGCGTTCCTCGCCGAGCACGGCGCCTCGATCGGTGCCGTGGTGACGACGGGACGCACCGGCGTACCGGCCGACCTGATGGCGCAGCTGCCCGCGCTCGGTGCCGTCATCAACTTCGGGGTCGGCTACGACACCACCGACGTCGGGGCCGCGGCCGCGCGCGGGGTGCTGGTCGCCAACACCCCCGACGTGCTGACCGACTGCGTGGCCGACACCGCGATCGGCCTCGCCATCGACACCCTGCGCGGGCTCAGCGCCGCCGACCGGTTCGTACGCCGCGGCGACTGGCCGCGGGTCGGCGCCTATCCGCTGACCCGCAGGGTCTCGGGCAAGCGGGTCGGCATCCTCGGCCTGGGCCGGATCGGCCGGGCGATCGCGACCCGCTTCGAGGCGTTCGGCTGCCCGGTCTCCTACCACTCCCGTCGCGAGGTGCCCGGCTCCCGCTACGCCTACGCCGCCTCCCCCGCCGAGCTCGCCGCCGACGTCGACATCCTGGTGCTCGCCACCTCCGGCGGCAGCGGTACGCAGCACCTCGTCGACCGCACGGTCCTCGAGGCCCTCGGGCCCGAGGGCTACCTCGTCAACATCGCGCGCGGCTCCGTGGTGGACCAGGACGCGCTGGTCGAGCTGCTGCTCGAGCGCCGACTCGCCGGCGCCGGCCTCGACGTCTACACCGATGAGCCCGAGGTCCCCGAAGAGCTGATGCACCTCGACAACGTGGTGCTCCTCCCCCACCTGGCCAGCGGGACCGTCGAGACCCGCGCGGCCATGGAGCAGCTGACCCTGGACAACCTCGACCGGTGGCTCGCCGACGGGACCGTCCTCACTCCGGTGCCGGAGGTGTCGCCTCGGGGTGCAGCGCGATCTCGGTGACCCGGTTGCCGTTCCGGGCGGCCACCTCCAAGGTGACGCCCGGAAGAGCCAGCACCTCACCGACCTGCGGGATGTGGCCCAGCCGCGAGATGAGGTAGCCCGCGACGGTCTCGTAGCCACCGTCCTCGAGCTCGATACCGGTGGTGTCCGCGAAGTCCTCGATGGTCATCGCTCCGTCGACCCGGGACAGGTCGCCGTAGTCACGGATGCGCGCCTCGCCGTGGTCGTACTCGTCCTGGATGTCGCCGATCATCTCTTCGACGAGGTCCTCCAGGGTCACGATGCCGTCGGTGCCGCCGTACTCGTCCACGACCATCGCCAGGTGGGTGCCGCCCTCGCGCATCGTGGCGACCGACGGGATCACCCGCTTGCTCCCGGGCAGCGCCAGCACCGGACGGCAGATGTCGCGGATCGTGCGCTGGTCGGTCGCGGCGACACCGAGCAGGTCGCGTACGTGCAGGAACCCGAGGATGTCGTCGAAGCCCTCACCGGTGACCGGGTAGCGGGAGTAGGGCAGGTCGCGGACCGTCTCGGCCGCCTCGGGAAGCGGCATCGAGGCCGGCATGAAGGTGACGTCGCCGCGCGGGCGCATCACCTCCTTCAGCGTCGTCTCGGTGGTGGCGAAGACGTCGCGGAGGATCCGGCGCTCGTCCTCCTCGAGGTCCCGGTTGGTCGAGACCATCTCGCGCAGCTCCTCCTCCGAGACCTCCTCGGCCGAGGCCTTGGGGTCACCCCCGAGCAGGCGTACGACGGCGTCGGTGGAGACCGACAGCAGCCAGATCACCGGCCGCATCACGCTGGCGAACCGGTCCAGCACGGGCGCCACGGCCAGCGAGATGCCGGCGGCCTTCTGCAGCGCCAGCCGCTTGGGCACCAGCTCGCCCAGCACCAGGGAGAGGTAGGCGATGAACAGGGTCAGCACGATCAGCGCCGTGGTCTCGGCGAGCGCCTCCCCCATGCCGAGGCGCTCGAGGTAGGGCGCGACGTCCGGAGCGATCGTCGAGCCGCCGTAGGCAGCGGAGAGGAAACCCGCGACGGTGACCCCGATCTGCACCGCGGCCAGGAAGCGGTTGGGGTTGCGCGCCACCTCGGCCACCCGCGCTCCACGAGACCCCTGCCTCTCCATGGCCGCCAGCTGGCTCTCCCGCAGAGACACGAGCGCCAGCTCGGTCGCGGCGAAGACGCCGCCGACCAGCACGAAGACCAGCACCAGCCCGAGCGCGAGGAATGTCTGGCTGTCCATCAGGCCCGCTCACCCCTCGTGTCGAACGCAGGTGAGCGGTAGGAACTTCGAGGCCTCTTCACGAGTACGAATCTACAGCCATGCTGCGCGTCAGCCGGACTCCGCTCCGGCGCGCTCAAGCCGAACCACGACCCCCTTCGACGTCGGGGTGTTGCTCCCCTCGGCGACGCTGTCGAGCGGCACCACGACGTTCGTCTCCGGATAGTACGCAGCCGCCGACCCCCGGCTCGCCGGATAGGCGACCAGGGTGAACCCGGGCGCCCGCCGCTCCACGCCGTCCTCCCAGACCCCGACGATGTCGACGCGGTCACCGTCGGCCAGCCCGAGCTCGGCGATGTCGGCCGGGTTGACCATGACGATGCGACGCGCGTGGTGGATGCCGCGGTAGCGGTCGTCCATGGCGTACGGGATGGTGTTCCACTGGTCGTGGGAGCGCAGCGTCTGCAGGATCAGATGCCCCGGCGGGGCCTCCAGCCAGGTCAGGTCGTTGCGGGTGAAGACCGCCTTGCCGCTCGGGGTGCGGTAGACACCGGAGTTGACCGGGTTCGGGAGCACGAAGCCCTTCGGGTCCTTGATCCGCTCGTTGAAGTCCTCGAACCCCGGCACCACCCGGGCGATCCGGTCGCGGACCCGGGCGTAGTCGGCCTCGAAGTCCGCCCAGCGGATGCCGTGGCGGTCACCGATCGTGGCCTTCGCCAGACGCGAGACGATCGCGACCTCGCTCAGCAGGCTCTCCGATGCCGGCGGGAGCTTGCCACGCGTCGCGTGCACGGCGCTCATCGAGTCCTCGACGGTGACGAACTGCTCGCCGCTCGCCTGGACGTCGATGTCGCTGCGGCCCAGCGTCGGCAGGATCAGAGCCGTCTCGCCGACCACCGTGTGGGAGCGGTTGAGCTTGGTCGAGACCTGGACCGTCAGCCGGCACTTTCTCAGTGCGGCCTCGGCGACGTCGCTGTCCGAGATGGCCCGGACGAAGTTGCCGGCGACGCCCATGAAGACCTTCGCCCGCCCGTCCCGCATCGCCCGGACGCCGTCGACCGAGTCGTACCCGTGCCTGCGCGGCGGGTCGAACCCGAACTCGGCGCCGAGCGCGTCGAGGAAGGAGTCGGGCATCTTCTCCCAGATGCCCATCGTCCGGTCGCCCTGCACGTTGGAGTGGCCGCGGACCGGGCAGACCCCCGCGCCGGGCTTGCCGATGTTGCCGCGCAGCATCAGGAAGTTGACCACCTCGCGGATCGTCGGCACCCCGTGCTTGTGCTGGGTCAGCCCCATCGCCCAGCAGACGATGACCGAGCGGCTGGCCAGCACCTGCTCGTGGACCGCCTCGATCTCCTCCCGGGTCAGCCCGGTGGCCTCGAGCGCTTCCTTCCAGGTGATGGTGCGGGCGTGCTCGGCGAAAGCGTAGAACCCGGTCGTGTACTCGGCGATGTACTCCCAGTCGAGCACGCCGCCGCCGGCCTCCTGGTCGGCCTCGAGCAGACGGCGGTTGAGCATCTGGAACAGCGCGAGGTCACCGCCGGGGCGGATCTGCAGGAACTGGTCGGCGATCTCGGTGCCCCGGCCCACCACGCCGCGGGCCTTCTGCGGGTTCTTGAACCGCATCAGGCCCGCCTCGGGCAGCGTGTTCACCGCGATCACCCTGCCACCGCGCTGCTTGGTCTCCTCCAGCGCCGAGAGCATCCGCGGGTGGTTCGTGCCCGGGTTCTGCCCGACCACGAACACCAGGTCAGCGTTGTAGATGTCCTCGAGCTGCACGCTGCCCTTGCCGATCCCGAGCGTCTCGTTCAGCGCCGAGCCGCTCGACTCGTGGCACATGTTCGAGCAGTCCGGCAGGTTGTTGGTGCCGTACGCCCGGGCGAAGAGCTGGAGCAGGAAGGCGGCCTCGTTGTTGAGCCTGCCCGAGACGTAGAACATCGCCTCGTCCGGAGAGTCCAGGCCGTTGAGCTCCTCGCCGATGGTCCGGAACGCGTCCTCCCAGGTGATCGGCTCGTAGTGGGTCGCCCCGGCCCGCTTCACCATCGGCTCGGTCAGCCGGCCCTGCTGGTTGAGCCAGTAGTCCGACTTCTCGTCCAGTTCGGCGACCGAGTGCTGCGAGAAGAACTCCCGCGTCACCCGGCGCGAGGTCGCCTCGTCGGCGATGTGCTTGGCACCGTTCTCGCAGTACTCGTTCCGGTGCCGGTGCCCGGGCTCCGGCCAGGCGCAGCCCGGGCAGTCGATCCCGCCGGCCTGGTTGAGGTTCAGCAACGTCAACGCCGTACGCCGCACCGAGGTCTGCGTCAGCGAGTACTCGATCGCCTTCCGCACCGCCGGCACACCGGCGGCCCAGGTCTTCGGCTCGGTGACGCTGAGCGCGTCCACCGGATCCTCCACGGAGTACGCGCCGTCCGCGTCTCGCTTCACCACAACCGCTCCTTCTGGACTCGTGCTAGCCGGCCGACCTGGGCAGCTCGGCCTCCTCGACCAGCTCGTCGAGCTCGTCGTCGAGCCCGCCGGCCGGCCCGTCGGCCGATTCGTCGGCCGATTCGCCGGCGGGCGCGTCGGGATCGCGGGAGACCCTGATGACGAAGTCGTCGCCGTGCTCCGAGACGCCGTAGACGACGGCCTGCTCGACGGCTCTGGAGGCGTACTCGGCACGCACGACCAGCGGGTCCTCCCGCAGGTCCTTCACCAGGGACACGCACAGCGCGATCATGACCAGCACGAACGGCACGGCCGCGACGATCGTGATGGTCTGCAGCCCGCTCAGCGCGTCGGAGCCACCGACCAGGAGCATCACCGCGGCGACCGCACCGGTGGCGACGCCCCAGAAGATGACGGTCGGCTTCCCCGGCTCGATGGAACCGCGCTCGGAGAGCGTCGCCATGACGATCGAGGCCGCGTCGGCGCCCGAGACGAAGAAGAGAGCGACCAGGATCATGACCACCACGCTGGCCACCGTGGCGAGGGGGAAGGACTCGAGGGTGGTGAACAGCTGGGTCTCGACGCCGCCCGCGCCGGCGATGTCCACGCCGCCCTGCTGGAGGTCGATGGCCGCACCGCCGAAGATCGCGAACCAGGCCAGACTCACCAGCGACGGCACCAGCAGCACGCCGGTCACGAACTGACGGATGGTCCGGCCCCGCGAGATCCGCGCGATGAACATGCCGACGAACGGCGTCCAGGAGAGCCACCAGGCCCAGTAGAAGACCGTCCAGCTCGACAGCCAGGAGGCGGTCTCGGAACCCTCGGCCGACGTACGCGCCGACATCATCGCCACCTCCTGGAAGTAGCTGCCGACCGTGGTCGGCACCAGGCTGAGGATGAACACGGTCGGACCGGCCACGAAGACGAACAGGGCGAGCCCGACGGCGAGCACCATGTTGATGTTGGAGAGCCACTGGATCCCCTTGGCCACACCCGAGACCGCCGAGAAGACGAACCCGACCGTGAGCACGGCGATGATCGCGACCAGGATGCCGTTGCCGGTCCTGCCGAGACCGCCGACGATCTCGAGCCCGCTGCGGATCTGGAGCGCGCCCAGGCCCAGCGACGCGGCCGACCCGAAGAGGGTCGCGAAGATCGCGAGCATGTCGATGACCTTCCCGCCGGCGCCGTGCGCGTGACGCCCGAGGATCGGCTCGAACACCGAGCTGATGAGCAGACCGCGGCCCTTGCGGAAGACGCTGTAGGCGATCGCCAGCCCGACCAGGGCGTAGATCGCCCAGGGGTGGATGCCCCAGTGGAAGAGGGTCGTGGCCATGGCCGTCTGGATCTTCTCGGACTGACCGTCGCCGACGGCGCCCGGCGGAGGCGAGACGTAGTGGCTGATCGGCTCGCTGACGCCGTAGAAGATCAGGCCGATCCCCATACCGGCGCTGAACATCATCGTGACCCACGAGACCGTACGGAACTCGGGCTCCTCGCCGTCACGGCCGAGCGGGATGTTGCCGAACTTGCCGAACGCCAGCCACAGCACGAACCCGACGAAGGTCGAGGCCGCGGTGACGAAGAGCCATCCGAGGTTGGCCATCACCCAGGACAGCGACTTCCCCGACACCGCGGCCAGCGAATCGGTGCTGACGAAGCCCCAGGCCAGGAAGCCGACCGCGATGACGGCGGTCACGCCGAAGACGACGCGGTCGAGCCCCCCGGCGTTCTTGGCCGCCTCCTCGGGAGGACAGTCGAGGGCCGGATGGGTCGCCCCGTTCTGGCCGAGGGCCTTGTGGCGCGAGGATGCCACCGCGGAAAGGTCTCCGCTACCTGCAGATGATCTCATGACGCACTCCGATCGAGAGCTCTTGGGATGAGCAGCATCTGTCGGTGCCATTGAGGCTCCGGGTGGCGGCACTTCAGTGGGGCGCTACGCGGTCAGACGCTGATATACTAGTCACCTTATATGTGATGCATCACACTGGGCAAGGGTCAGATCTCGACGACGAGCTCGAGCTCGACCGGCGCGTCCAGGGGCAGCACCGAGACCCCGACCGCGGAGCGCGCATGTCGCCCGGCGTCGCCGAACACCTTGCCGATAAGCCCCGAGGCGCCGTTGGCCACCAGAGCCTGGTCGGTGAAGAGCGGGCCGGAGGCGACGTACGCCACGACCTTGACGATGCGCTTCACCTGCCCGAGATCGCCGATCTCGGACTTGATCGCGGCCAGCGCGTTGAGCGCGCACCATTGCGCACACGCCTGGCCGTCGGCGAGACCGAGGGTGTCGCCCACCCGGCCGCGGGCGATCAGCTCGCCGTCGCGGATCGGCAGCTGCCCCGAGGTGAAGACGAGCGCCCCGGCGCGGACCGCCGGGACATGGGTCACGACGGGCGGCGCGGTCTCGGCGACAGTCAGACCGAGGTCGAGCAGCGCGGCGTCCGGGCCGAGCACCGCAGCACTCGACCTCCGGGGGCTCAACAGCCGCAGAACCCTGCTCCCGCGATCCGACATGGCCGGAACCCTAGCACTGATATACTAGTTGTCGATACGTTGACTTTCAGGAAGCGGACGCATGACCCAGGCGATGGCAGCGACCACCGCGGACCGGTTCGCCGAGATGGCGAGCACCCGTCCACGCTGCTTCTGGCTGGACGCCGGCCCCGGCGACGGGACCACCAGCCGGCCGATCATGGGTGCCCTGCGCGACGACGACGTCTCGCTCACCTACGACGCCGCTCGGCGTGAGGTGCACCGACATGCCGGCGGAGAGATCCGTCTGGTCGGCACGGACATCTTCACCGTCCTCGAGGCCGAGCTCGCTCGCACGCCACCCGACGAGATCTGGGTGGGCTACCTCGGCTACGCCTGCCGCCCGGATCTCCCGGCCAGGGCACGCCGGTCCGAACAGCCCGCGATGCCCGACGCGATCTGGATGCGTACGCGGCACACGACCCCGGTCGACCCGCCGGCGTCACCCGCCGCCGGTCCGGCGCGACACCGGCCGACGCGGCCCGCCGGCGGGACCCCGGACGCCTACGCGCGAGCCTTCGACGAGGTGCAGCGAGAGCTGCGGGCCGGCAACACGTACGAGGTGAACCTGACCCACCGGATCGAGGTGCAGGACGATGTCGACCCGGTCGTCGCGTACCTGCGGCTCCGCGACCTCAACCCCGCCCCCTACGCGGGCTTCATCCAGCACCACGGCTTCCGGCTGCTCAGCTCCTCTCCCGAGCGCTACGCCACGATCGACCGCGACCGGATGATCGAGACCCGGCCGATCAAGGGCACCACGCCACGCGGGAGGAGTGCCGTCGAGGACGACGAGCTGCGCCGCGACCTGGCCTCGAACCCCCGGTTCCGCGCCGAGAACCTGATGATCGTCGACCTCCTGCGCAACGACCTGGCGATGGTGTGCGAACCCGGCTCGGTGACGGTCCCCTCGCTGATGGCGGTCGAGTCGTACGCGTCGGTCCACCAGCTCGTGACGACCGTGCGCGGCCGGCTGCGCGACGACGTCACCGGCGTCGGAGCGCTGCGCGCGCTCTTCCCGGCAGGCTCGATGACGGGTGCGCCGAAGCTGCGCACCATGGAGATCATCGGGCGCGTCGAGACCACCGCCCGCGGCGTGTACTCCGGCGCCTTCGGCTGGATCGCGCCCGACGGCCGGGCCGATCTCGGCGTCGTGATCCGGAGTCTCACCACCACCGGGGACGGCTCCTGGGAGCTCGGTACCGGAGGCGGGATCACCATCCACTCGACCGCCGAGGACGAGTACGCCGAGACCGGCTGGAAGGCCGAGCGGCTGCTCCGGGTGTTCGGCACGCCGCTACCCGGCGACTGATGTATCAGACTAGGATGGTTAAGACGCAGGCCGGAACGGACAAATGGGGCACGACTCAATGACGGTTGACGAGATCCTGGCAACGACGGCGAACCCGCCCGCCACCTCACTCGCCGAGCAGGCCTATCTCTACATCCGCGATCGCCTGGTGATGCTCGACATCCGTCCGGGGGCGCCGATCAACGACGGCCAGATCGCGGCGGCCATCGGCATGGGCCGCACGCCTGTCCGCGAGGCGATCAAGCGCCTCGAGGCCGACCACCTGGTCCACTCCTTCCCCCGTCGCGGCACCTTCGCGACGACCATCGACGCGACCGAGCTCACCGCCATCGCCGAGATCCGGCGTCAGCTCGCTCCCTACGCGTCCCGTGCCGCCGCAGAGCGCGCCACGCCGCAGCAGCGGGAGCAGATGCGCGACCTCGCGGCCCAGATCGGCAAGGGCAAGCTGGGCGACGGCGACCGCACCGCGCTGATGCAGGTCGACAAGGCGGCCCACAGCCTGATCTACCGGTCCAGCGGCAACCCTCACCTCGAGGACATCCTGATCAGGTACGACAACCTCGCCATCAGGATCTGGTGGATGGTGATCGACCGACTTCCCGATCTGGCCCACCACGTCATCGAGCAGGCTCAGCTCCTCAACGTCGTGGCCGACGGCGACGCCGACCGGGCCGAGAAGCTCACCCTCGAGCACATCGGTGACTTCGAGCGCGAGATCCGCCAGGTCCTCTGACCACCCGGTGGCTGCCGGGCCGGGTCGCCGACCCGACAGCCACCGTCGCTGCGTACGTCTGCCTCAGCAGGCCGGTCTCAGCAGTCCAGCTGGACGTCGCCCAGCGGCTTCGAGCAGCAGATCAGCACCTTCTGGTTGGCGATCTCCTTCGGCCGGATGCCGCCGTTGTGCTTCATGTCGACCTCGCCGGAGAGCATCGACACCTTGCAGGTGCCGCACATGCCCTGGCCGCAGGCGGACATCGGACGCATACCGGCGGCGATCGCTGCCTCCAGGATGGTCTCGTCCGGACCACAGGTGATCATCTTCCCGCTGCGCGCGAACTCGATCGAGAAGCCGGCAGCGGCCTCCCCCTCGGCGTCCTGCTCCATCGGCGGCGCGGCCGTCGGGGCAGGCACCTCGGGAGCGCCGAAGTCGAAGCTCTCCTCGTGGTACTTGTCCATGTCGTAGCCGAGCTCTTCGAGCAGCGACTTCGCGGCCGCCATGTAGCCCGCCGGACCGCAGATGTAGGTCTCGCGCTCCTCGAGGTCGGGCGCCAGGATCTCGAGCACCGGCTTGGAGATGCGTCCCTGCAGCCCCATCCAGCGCTCCGTGGGGGCGTCGCCCTCACAGATCTCGGCCACTCGCAGGTTGGGCATCAGACGAGCCATCGCCTCGAGCTCACCGCGGTAGATGATGTCCGCCGGCGTGCGCGCGCTGTGGACGAAGAGGATGTCCGCCTCGGACCCGAGGTCGTAGAGCGTCCTCGTCATCGACAGCACCGGGGTGATGCCGCTGCCCGCCGAGAGGAAGAGGTACTTCGGGGCGTCCTCCTCCGGCAGGACGAACGCACCCGCCGGGGCGTGCATCGAGATCCAGTTGCCGGGCTCGAGGTTGTCGTGGAGCCAGTTCGACACCACACCGTCGGGGACCCGCTTGACCGTGATGGCCAACCGGTCGGGCCGGGTCGGTGGCGAGGCGATCGTGTAACAGCGGGTCATCAGCTCGCCGTCGATCTCGACGCGGATGGTGATGAACTGGCCCGCCTCGAAGTCGAAGGGACGCCGGTCGGGGGTCGTGAAGACGAAGGTCTTCACATCATGGGTGACCGCGAGCACCTGGCTGCACACCAGGTCCATCACGTCGCTCTCGGCCCAGCAGGGCTCCAGGTTCCGCCGGCTGCGGACGGCCGCCGGGCGGCCGTTCTGCAGACCGAACGAGTTGGGCTCCGACACCTCGGGGATGTCGGTCTCCATGATGGTCATGTCTCCTCCCGGTCTCCGGCTAGGCGTTGGCTTGGATGCGCTGGACGTACCAGGTGACGAATGCATCGACCTCACCCTCGACCTCTGAGTACGGACCAGGTACGTAGCCCGGGTCCGTCACGCCTCGCTGGGTGCCCTCGACCAGGACCCGGTCCTGGTCGTTGGTGGCACGCCAGACGGAGGTGAGCGACTCGACCGAGTAGTCGACGCCCTCGACGGCCTCCGGGTTGACCAGCCAGGTCGTGCGGACCAGCGTCCGGTCGACCGCGAGCGGGATCACCGAGAAGACGACGGCGTGGTCGGCGAGGAAGTGGAACCACGAGTTGGGCTGCATGTGCAGCGACAGGTCGCCGAACCTCGGGTCCTCGATGGACCCCATCAGCTTCGCGCAGAGCTGCTGACCGTCGGGGCCGAAGGAGGCACCGGCGCCGTCCAGCGGAAGGTGGGAGATCTGGAACCCCGTCGGTTTGCCTTCCAGCTGGCACAGATCCCCGTTCGGGAAGCCGATTACCTCGCGGGCCTTCTCCAGCTCGGCCTGCGCCTCCTGGTAGCGCTCGAAGACCTGCTGCAGACGCGGCGGCACGTCCTCGGCCTCGTAGCGGCTGATCGGAAAGTACGCCGTGAGCAGCTCGGGGTGGGAGGCGTCGCAGTGGTGGCACTCGCGGTTGTTCTCCATCACCAGCTTCCAGTTGCCCTCCTCCACGATGTCGGTCTGGTGGGCGATCTTCGCCGAGGCCAGGTCGTAGGGCTTCAGGTAGGGCTCGATGACCTTGCTGACGTCGTCGAAGTCGGCCGGCGGCTCGTCGGCCAGGCAGAGGAAGACCAGCCCGCCGACCGCACGCACGTTCACCGGCTTGAGCCCGAACTTGTCGTACTCGAAGGTGCCGGCCTGCGACTCGGCGAAGATCAGGCTGCCGTCGACGCGGTAGGTCCACTGGTGATAGGGGCACACGATGTTGCCGATCGAGCCGCAGCCCGACTGGAGCAGTCGAGACCCGCGGTGACGGCAGACGTTGCGGAAGGCGCGGACGTTCTCGTCGTCGTCGCGGACGACGATCACGGAGTGGGGTCCCAGGTCGACGGTCACGTAGTCACCCGGGTCCGGGATCTCCGCCTCGGCGACAGCGAAGATCCAGTGCTGACCGAAGATGAGATCGAGATCCTGCTCGTAGACCTCCGGGCTCGTGTAGAAAGGCGCCTCCAGCCCGAAACCGGCTGCACGCTCGTCCGCCAAGGACGCCAGATCCACAGGCGTCGATTCGATGCTCATTCGCGTCACGTTGATGTCTCCCACGCTCAAACCGGGCAGGTTTCCGGGTTCAGATACGGCGGTCCGCCAGACGGCGGGTGTTTCACTCTGCACAACTACTGCGTAGCGCGAAACGATTCTGCCGCGCGTGAGAAGACGCTGTCAACGGGTCGATCTGGATTCGCCAGCAGGATTTACACGGGCTTTACTGCCGACGCGAAGTGGCCCGCATGCAGCAGGCATGCGGGCCACTTCGGGGGCCGATCCTCGCCTCGGCCTGGGCAGGTCACTCGGCCTTGGGGAAGCCGTTCCGCTCGGAGATCGCGGCCGCCGCGGCGAGCACGTGCTCGGCCAGCTCGGGCACCTTCTCGGACGTGATCCGGAACGACGGACCCGAGGCCACCACGGCGGCGATCACGCCGCCCCCCAGGGAACGGATCGGCGCAGCCACCCCGGTGAGACCGATCTCGTGCTCGTCGGCCGAGTAGGCATAGCCGAGCTTCCTGAACTCGGTGAGCTGCTCCTCCAGGAGCACCGGGTCGACCACCGTCTGCTCCGTGTAGCGCTCGAGCCCACCCTCGATGATCCGCCGGCGGTCCTCCGGCGACATCGCGGCGAGGAAGACCTTGCCGGACGCGGTCGTGTGCAGGGGGCTCCGCTGCCCGACCCAGTTGACCGAGGTGATCTCCGCACTCCCGATCACCTGGTCGATCGTGATGGCCTCCTCACCGTCGTTGATGACGATGTTGACGGTCTCGCCGACCGCGTCGGCCAGGGCCATGCAGATCGGTCGACTGGTGACCGAGATGTCGTGCTTGCGGGTGGCGCCGGCGGCCAGCTGGATGACGCCGTAGCCGAGCTGATAGTCGCCTCGACTCGCGCTCTGCTCCACCAGCCCGCGGGCCTCGAGAGTGGCCAGCAACCGGAAGACGGTGGACTTGTGCACCCCCAGCTCCTCGGAGATCGGCGTGACTCCGACAGCCCCCCGACGGGCGAGCACCTGGAGGATGGAGATGGCTCGGTCCACTGAGTGAACGGTCGTGCTCCGTGTTTCGCTCGTGTTGCTCATGCTGAAACAGTATGCCTCCTTGCCAGATCGCCCTGGTCACCCCCTACTGCCGGGTAGGCGCGGCGCGAGCGATCAGACGCCGCCGCGCGAGCCGCGAAATCGGTCGAACGAGGGTCTTGATGCCGACGCGTTCGACGGTCTAGTTTGTTTCATATAGCGCTGCTGTTTCGCTATAAGAAACATCTTCTGCAACCTGAGAACGCCGGACGCCCCCATCCGGGGGCAGGAAGAAGAGACGCCATGGCAGACAACAGAGTCGTCGTCTACAAGGGGCCGGGCGAGGTGGCCGTCGAGACCATCGACTACCCGAAGCTGGAGCTCCCCCAGGATGTCGTCAGCGGCCTCGGCATCAAGCGTGCGGCACCGCATGCAGTGATCCTCAAGCTCGTGACCAGCAACATCTGCGGCAGCGACCAGCACATGGTCCGCGGCCGGACGACCGCCCCGGTCGGTCAGACCCTCGGCCACGAGATCACCGGCGAGATCGTCGAGATCGGCGACGACGTCCTCTTCCACGAGGTGGGTGACATCTGCTCGGTCCCGTTCAACATCGCGTGCGGTCGTTGTCGCATGTGCAACGAGGGCAAGACCGGCATCTGCCTCAACGTGAACCCGGCACGGGCCGGTGCGGCGTACGGCTATGTGGACATGGGCGGCTGGCTCGGTGGCCAGGCGGAGTACGTGATGGTCCCGTTCGCCGACTTCAACCTGCTCAAGTTCCCCGACCGCGACCAGGCCCTGGAGAAGATCCTCGACCTGACGATGCTCTCCGACATCTTCCCGACCGGCTACCACGGCGCCTACACCGCCGGTGTCACGACCGGGTCGACGGTCTATGTGGCGGGCGCGGGCCCGGTCGGGCTCGCCGCGGCGTACTCGGCGCAGCTGCTCGGTGCCGCCACCGTCATCGTCGGCGACATGAACGCCGACCGGCTCAAGCAGGCGGCCAGCTTCGGCTGCGAGACCGCGGACCTCTCCTCCGGTGACGCCCTGGCCGACATCATCGCGGACATCGTCGGCGAGCCGGTCGTGGACGCCGCCGTCGACGCGGTCGGCTTCGAGGCGCGCGGCCACGGCCGCGATGCCGCCGAGCAGCCGGCCACCGTCCTCAACGACATCATGGACGTCGCGCGTGCCGGCGCCTCGCTCGGCATCCCCGGCCTGTACGTCACGGGCGACCCGGGCGCCGTCGACGACGCGGCCAAGCAGGGCCAGATCGGCGTCCGGCTCGGTCTCGGCTGGGCGAAGTCGCACACGTTCGTGACCGGCCAGTGCCCGGTGAAGCAGTACAACCGCCAGCTGATGAACCTGATCCTCGCGGACAAGGCCCACATCGCCGACGCCGTCAACGCGAAGACGATCAGCCTCGACGAGGCCCCGGCGGGCTACGCCGCGTTCGACCAGGGCGCCGCGACCAAGTACGTCATCGACCCGCACGGCATGGTGAGCTGACCCCGACCGGACTGCACGACGGTCCTGCCCCCGGCCAGATCGGCCGGGGGCAGGACCGTTTCACATGTCCGCCAGGGTCACAGTCCCAGCAAGCGGCGTGCTTCCCCGACGGTGACGACGGAGCCGGTGACCAGCACCTGAGCCCCACCCTCCCCGGACAGCGCCGAGGCTGTCCGGACCGCCTCGAGGAGGGCATGGCCGAGATGCCCGATCTCCACGACCCGGTCCGGGCCCAGGACGCCTCGAGCCTCGGCCGCGGTGTCTCCGGCCGACAGCGACCGCGGGCTGCTGTTCCGGGTGCAGATCATCGTGGTCACGACGGGCTCGAGCTCGGCGAGCATGCCGGCCAGGTCCTTGTCGCCCATCGCGGCGACGACCGCGACGGTCGGGCGCCGACCCAGGTCGGAGAGGCCGGCCGCGAGGGCGCGGGCGCCGTCGGGATTGTGGGCGGCGTCGAGGATCACGGCCGGGTTCCCGGGCAGCACCTCCAGCCGCCCGGGCGACCTGGTCAAACCCAGCGCTCGCCGCAGCGGGTCCAGCGGGATCGCGTCCCCCAGAAGGGCTTCGACGCTCGCGATCGCGAGCACGGCGTTGTGCGCCTGGTGGCGCCCGTGGAGGGAGAGCGGGAGCTCGGGATAGTCACCCGCGAGGCCGGCGACCGAGATGATCTGGCCCTCGTCGAGCACTCGTCGGCCGCGCAGGCGGAAGTCGCGCCCCTCGACCATGAGCCGCGCGAGATACGCGTCGGCGTGAGCGCGCAGGAGCTGCTCGACCTCGGGCGTCTGCCGGGCCGTCACGGCCAGGGCACCGGGTTTGATGATCCCGGCCTTCTCGGCCGCGATGTCGAGCCTGGTCGGCCCGAGGTGGTCGACGTGGTCGAGGCCGATCGGGAGGATCGCCGCGACCTCGGCGTCGATGACGTTGGTGGCATCCCACATGCCACCCATGCCGACCTCGACCGCGGCGACGTCGATGCCGGCGGTCGAGAACGCCTGGTAGGCCATGGCGACCGTCATCTCGAAGAACGACAGCGGCGTGGGGCTCTCGCGGTCCACGGCGTCGGCCGCGGGCAGGACGTCCTGATAGGCCCGGACGAAGCCCTCGCGGGAGATCGGCCGGCCGTCGATGCTGATCCGCTCCCGGATGTCGGCGAGATGAGGACTGGTGAACCTGCCGACCGTCGAGCCCAGCTCGAGCAGGATCGCCTCCACCATCCGCGCGGTGCTCGTCTTGCCGTTGGTGCCGGTGATGTGGATCGACCGGTAGCCGCGCTGCGGACGGCCGAGCCGGTCGGTCACCGCCCGGATGCGCTCCAGGGACGGGGCGATCCTGGTCTCCGGCCAGCGGGCGAGGAGCCGGCGCTCCACCTCGGCGAGGTGCTCGAGGGCGGTGTCGGTCATCGGTGGTCACCACCCAGGCGTGCCAGCAGGTCGCGGCGCCAGGCCTCGGTCTCGGCGACCTGGTTGAACGTGAACAGGTGCAGGCCCGAGACCGCGGCCTCAGGGCCGTCCAAGCCCGGAGCGGCGCGCCTGAGGAACCGCTCCGGCGAGTAGCCGCCGGGCGCGGCGATGCGCGCGAACATCCCCTTGTTCTTGGCGAGGAACCTCGTCGACTCCCCCACCCCGATCTTGGTGGCCATCGCGAGGAGCTTGGCACGCTCGACCGGGCCGGGCAGCCCCACGACGATCGGTGTCGTGACGCCTCGGGCGCGGACGCGGCGTACCCAGTCGGTGAGGGCATCGGGGTCGAAGGTGAGGTTGCTGACGATCTCGGTGGCGTGGTGGCGCTTGTCCCACATCGCCTGCACCAGGCGGTCGTGGATGATCGTCGGGTGATCCTCGGGGTAGCCGGCGACGCCGACATGGCGGAACGGGTCGCCCAGATCGACGAGGGCCTCGAGCAGCTCCAGCGCGCCGGGGAACGGCCCGGGCTGCTCCGCGTCACCGGCGGGCACGAAGACCTTCTCGATGCCGGCCGCCTTCAGGCGACCGGTGATGTCGGCGAGCTCGGCCCGGCTCGAGACCATGCGCGCGGCGAGGTGGGGCACGACGTCGTAGCCGTGTCCGGCGAGGCGGATCGAGAGGTCCACGGTCCGCTCCAGACCCTTGGCCGGGGAGGCGGTCACGGTGACCGTCCGGCCGACGGGGAGAGCGGTGGTGACGACCTCCTCGATCGCGGCGGTGGGCAGGACCTCGTAGCGCGCGTCGAGCAGGAGGCGACGTACGACGGCGGCGGCCGAGCGGCGACTCACCGCCGGCCCGCCCACGCGCCGGCCGGGCCGGCGTCGACCGGGGCACCACGGAGGCGCGCGGCCACCCGGGAGGCGGCCGCCGCGCCGGAGACCGAGTGCACGCGTACGCCCCAGGCCCCTCCGGCGGCCGCGATCGTGGCGACGGCGTCCGAGGCCTCGTCACGGTCGGCCGGGACGTCCGGCTCGCGACGTCCGTACGTCGTGACCTCGGCGAGGAACCGCTTGCGGGAGGCCCCGACGAGGACGGGGAAGCCGAGGTCGCGCAGTCTCCCGAGGGACGCGAGCAGCTCCCAGGACTGGGTGGCGTTCTTCGCGAACCCCAGACCGGGGTCGAGGACGATCCGCTCGGCGCGTACGCCGGCGGCGAGCGCCGACTCGACCCGGCCGCGGAGCTCCGCGCAGACGTCGTCGACGACCGAGTCGTAGAAGCTGTAGTCGTCCATCCGGGTGGAGTGCGCCCGCCAGTGCATGAGTACGCAGGTGACGTCCGCCTCCGCGAGGAAGGGCAGCATCTCGGGGTCGGCGAGCCCGCCGGAGACGTCGTTGACGATGACCGCTCCGGCCGCGACCGCCTGCCGGGCGACCGAGGCGCGCATGGTGTCGACCGAGACCGGGAACCCGCTCCGGGCCAGGCCCTCGATCACCGGGATCACCCGGGCGAGCTCCTCGGCCTCGCTGACGCGCTGGGCGCCCGGCCGGGTGGACTCACCACCGACGTCGAGGATGTCAGCGCCGTCACGGATGAGCTCGAGGCCCCGGCGTACGGCCGCGTCGATGTCGAGGAACCGGCCGCCGTCGGAGAAGGAGTCGGGGGTGACGTTGATGATGCCCATCACCTGACAACGTCGCGCGGCGTCGGTGGGCAGCTGGGTGGCGATCATGTCAGCGCCCCGACGGTCGCCTCCCTGGCAGCCAGCTGCTGCTCGGCGATCTCGACGATGTTGGTCAGCAGCATGGCGCGGGTCATGGGCCCGACTCCGCCGGTGGCGCCGGTCATCTTGCCGGCGACGACGTCGACGTTCGGGTCCACGTCGCCGAGGATGCCCTCGATGGTGCGGGTGATCCCGACGGACAGGACCGTGGCGCCGGGACTGACCCAGTCGGGCTTGACCAGGTGAGCCACGCCCGCCGCCGCGACGATGACGTCCGAGGCGCGGGCGTGGGCGGCGACGTCACGTGTCTCGATGTTGCACAAGGTGACGGTGGCGTGCTCGGTGGGGCGGGTGAGCATGAGCCCGAGGGGCCTGCCGACGGTCAGACCGCAGCCGATGACGCAGAAGCGCTGGCCGGTGATCGGCACGTCGTGCTGCCGCAGCAGCTCGATGATCCCGCGCGGCGTGCACGGCAACGGGGCCGGGGTGCCGAGCACCAGCTTGCCGAGGTTGGTGGGGTGGAGCCCGTCGGCGTCCTTGTCCGGGTCGATGAGCTCCAGGACCCGGTGGGTGTCGACGTGCGGAGGCAGCGGCAGCTGGACGATGAAGCCGGTGCAGCTCGGGTCGTCGTTGAGCTGCCGCACCGCGGCCTCGATCTCGGCCTGCGTCGCGCTGGCGGGCAGCTCGATCCGGAGCGAGGCGATGCCCACCTCGGCGCAGTCGCGGTGCTTGCCCGCGATGTAGGAGCGGGAGCCGGGGTCGTCCCCGACGAGGATGGTGCCGAGACCCGGCTCGATCCCGGCCTCGTGCAGGGCCTTCACCCGCTCGGCGAGCCCGGCCTTCAGCTCGGCAGCGACGCGCTTGCCGTCGATCTTTGCTGCGGTCGTCATGCGCTTCTCCTTCTCGCGAGGCCCGTCAGCACTCGATGACGTTGACGGCGAGGCCTCCGCGGGAGGTCTCCTTGTACTTGATCTTCATGTCGGCCCCGGTCTCGCGCATGGTCTTGATCGCGGCGTCGAGGGAGACCCGGTGGCTGCCGTCACCCCGCGCGGCGATCCGGGCGGCGTTGATGGCCTTGTTGCTGGCGATGGCGTTGCGCTCGATGCACGGGATCTGTACGAGGCCGCCGACCGGGTCGCAGGTGAGACCGAGGTTGTGCTCGATGCCGATCTCGGCGGCGTTCTCCACCTGCTCCGGGGTGCCGCCGAGCACCTCGCACAGCGCGCCGGCGGCCATCGCGCAGGCGGACCCGACCTCGCCCTGGCAGCCGACCTCGGCGCCGGAGATCGACGCGTTGATCTTGAACAGGATCCCGATCGCCGCGGCGGCGAGCAGGAACCTCACGATCCCGTCCTCGTCGGCGGTGGGCACGAACTTCTCGTAGTAGTGGAGCACGGCCGGGACGATGCCCGCGGCGCCGTTGGTCGGGGCGGTCACGATCCGGCCGCCCGAGGCGTTCTCCTCGTTGACGGCCAGGGCGAAGAGGTTGACCCAGTCCATCGCCCGGAGCGGGTCGGTCTCGTCGGTGGAGGCGTGCAGGTGGGCGTACAGGCCGGGGGCGCGCCGCGGGACCTTCAGCCCGCCGGGCAGGGTGGGCTCGACCCGGGTGCAGCCGTTGTGCACGCACTCCTGCATCACCGACCAGATGTGCAGCAGCTCGCCCCGCACCTCCTCCTCCGTACGCCACGCCAGCTCGTTGGCCAGCATGACGTCGCTGATCCGCTTGCCCGACTCGGCGCAGACCGCGAGCAGCTCGGCCCCGGTGGTGAACGGGTACGGGATCGGGGTCGCGTCCTCGACGATCCGGTCGGCGCCGGCCGCGTCCTCGTCGACGACGAACCCGCCGCCGACCGAGTAGTAGGTGCTCTCCTGGAGCACCTCCCCGGTGTCACCGAACCCGCGAAAGGTCATCCCGTTGGGGTGTGCGGGCAGGGTGCGGGTGCGGTGCATCACGACGTCGTCGGCGTCGAACTCGATCTCCCGGGCACCGGCGAGCCTCAGCCGCCGGGTGGCGCGGACCTCGGCGACCCGGGCGTCGGCGTTGTCGGTGTCGACGGTCTCGGGACGGTTGCCCTCGAGACCGAGGACGACCGCCTTGTCGGAGCCGTGCCCGTGGCCGGTGGCGCCGAGGGAGCCGAACAGCTCCACCTGCACCCGGGTGACGGCGTCGAGCAGCGACCCCGCCTTCAGGGCGTCGGTGAACTGCACCGCCGCGCGCATCGGGCCGACCGTGTGGGACGACGACGGCCCGATGCCGACCGAGAACATGTCGAAGACGCTGAGTGCCATCAGCCGGATCCCAACACCTTGAACTCGGCCATGGCGTCGATCAGCCAGCGGCCCAGGAAGTCGGCGTACGAGGCCCGCGGCAGGATCCGGTAGGAGTCGGCCTCGACCTTCCACAGGATCACCGGGACCCGGCCGATGTTGGTGACGACCGCGGTGCCCTCCGCGAAGGACCGCGGGTGGAGGTCGAGCGGGCAGCCCTTCTCCAGGACGGCCCGCGCGGACGGCCCCTCGAGCCGGAGGGTGGTGCGGTTGGCCGACAGGTCGACGACCGCGGCACCACCTTCGGAGACGCCCGCGCGCAGGTAGGACACCAGGGTGGAGCCGGCCACGCTCTGCGAGATGACCAGGAACTCGTCGGGCGAGAGCCACAGGACGACCACGTCGTGGCCGGTGGCGACCTCGCCGCATCCGTCGGGGAGCTCGGCACCGAGGATCTTGGCCAGGCGCGCCCGGTCGGGCGAGCCGACCGGCACCCGCAGGCCGACCATGGTGAGGAACTGCTCCTCGCGCACCCGCACCCCGAAGGCTCCGGTGACGCCGGCGTCGACGAAGGCGCCGTGGAGGTGGTGGGCCGGGCTGACGCGCAGACCGGAGATCGTCTTGTCGAGCGGCTCGATCGTGGTCTCAACCATCGCGGCGGCTTCCTTCCGGGTCGTAGAGGACGGTTTCAGCGACGACGACGTCGACCAGTCGGTCCCCGACCGGCGCGACGAGGGTCTGGCCGATGCGGTTGCGGCCATCCTTGATGAGTGCCAGGGCGAACGAGCGTCCGAGCGCGGCACTGTGGTAGCTCGACGTCACGTGGCCGAGCATCGGCACCGGCCCGTCGGCAGGGGTGATCGGCGTACCGGCCTCGACGAGCTGGGTGCCCTCGGGCAGCCGGAAGGACTTGTCGACGGGCAGCACCGAGACGAAGTGCTTGCGGTCGGTGCGGGAGGTGTCGGCCCGGCTGTAGGACCGCTTGCCGACGAAGTCCTTCGCCTTGGAGACGATCCACTCCATGCCGGCGTCCTGCGGCGTGACCGTGCCGTCGGTGTCCTGGCCGACGATCGGGTAGCCCTTCTCGGCTCGGAGCACGTGCATGGTCTCGGTGCCGTACGGGGTGATCGCCCATTCCTGACCGGCGGCGTGGATCTCCTTCCACACCTGCGGACCGAACCAGGTCTCGACGTTGACCTCGAAGGCGAGCTCGCCGGAGAACGAGATCCGGCACACCCGCGCCGGGATGCCCGAGGCGAGCGTGGTCTCGCGGAACGTCATGAACGGGAACGCCTCGTTGCTGACGTCCAGGTCCGGCGCGATCTTGGCGATCACCTCGCGCGACCTCGGACCGACCACGGCGACGGTGGCCCACTGCTCGGTGACCGAGGTGAAGCTGACGTCCAGGGTCGGCCACTCGGTCTGGTGCCACTCCTCGAGCCAGTCGAGGACCTTGGCGGCGCCGCCGGTGGTGGTCGTCATGAAGTAGCGGCCCTCGTCGATGCGGAGGGTGACGCCGTCGTCGAACATCATCCCGTCGGGCGTGCACATGACGCCGTAGCGGGCGGAGCCGGGGGCGAGCTTCTTGAAGGCGTTGGTGTAGATCCGGTTGAGGAACTCACCGGCGTCGCTCCCCCACACCTCGATCTTGCCCAGCGTGGTCGCGTCCATCATGCCGACGGACTCGCGGACCGCGGCGCACTCGCGGAGCACGGCCTCGTCCAGCGACTCACCGTCCTGCGGGTAGTACCAGGGCCGCAGCCACTGCCCCACGATCTCCATCTCGGCGCCGTGCGCGACGTGCCACGGGTGGATCGAGGTCAGCCGCGCCGGGTCGAACAGGTCGCCCCGCTCACGGCCGGCGAGCGCGACGAACGGGACCGGAGCGTACGGCGCGCGGTACGTCGTGGTGCCGATCTCGCCGGGGCTGCGACCGTCGTTGAGCGCGGCCGCGATGACCCCGATGGCGTTGACGCCGGAGGTCTTGCCCTGGTCGTTGGCGGTGCTGATCGAGGTGTAGCGCTTGACGTGCTCGACGCTGCGCATGCCGGCGCCGGTCGCACGCAGTACGTCGTGCACCGTCTGGTCGCGCTGGAGGTCGACGAAGTGGTCGACCAGATCGTCGAGCGCGACGCCGTCCTCGGCGACGAGCCACAGGGCTCGGGTGGTGCCGTTGCCGGACGCCGCGGGGAGCGCGGTTGCCGGGGCCTCGGCCGCGCCGATGAAGCCCGTGGCGAGCAGCGCGGTGGCTGCCGCGTGGCGGCCCTCCGCGAGACAGGCGTCGAGGGTGTAGCTGCCCCGGGCCGACCCCACGATCTGCTGGTCGGCGACCTCGCCGTCGGGGACGAACCCGGCCAGGTCCTCGTCCCAGCGGACCTTGCCCTGCCGCTGGCTGTGCAGGTGGACGACGGGGCTCCAGCCGCCGGCGACGGCGACAACGTCGCAGGCGATCTCCCGCCGCTCGCCGACCGCGACACCGTCGGCGTCGATGGCCGACACCGTCGCGGCCGTGACCCGCGGGTCTCCGGCGGTGTCGAGGACGGCGGAGCCGAGGACGACCTCGATGCCGGCCTCCTCGGCCCGGCGCGCGGCCTCGGACCGCTCGGCGCGGGCGTCGACCACGGCCGCCACGGCGACTCCGGCACCAGCCAGGTCGGCGGCGACCTCGTAGGCGCTGTCGTTGGTCGTCGCGAGCAGCACGTTGGAGCCGGCGGCGACGCCGTAGCGGTTCAGGTAGGTGCGGACCGCCGAGGCGAGCATGACGCCGGGGCGGTCGTTGTTGCCGAACACGAGCGGGCGCTCGTGAGCGCCGGTCGCGATGATGACCTGCTGGGCGCGGATGTGCCACAGGCGCTGCCGCGACAGTCCGGCGAGCGCCTCCTTGGCCGGCCCGTCGAGGTGGTCCAGCCGGCTCTCGAGGGCGATCACATAGTTGGCGTCGTAGCTGCCGAAGGCGTTGGTCCGGGTGAGGACGGTGACCTCCGGAGCGGCGGCGAGCTCCTCGGCGACGTCGCGCAGCCAGGTGTCGCTGTCGACGTCGTCGATCTCGAGGTCGCGGGCCGAGAGGAGCGAGCCACCGAGCTCGGGCTGGTCGTCGACGAGGATCACGCGTGCGCCGGAGGCCGCCGCGGTGCGCGCCGCGGCCAGCCCGGTCGGGCCGGCGCCGATGACGAGCACGTCGGTGTGGACGTACTTCTTGTCGTAGATCGCGGTGTCGTCGGCGGGGTCGAGCTCGCCGAGACCACTGAGGTAGTCGGCCTGGAGCCCGTCGACGAGCTCGACGGCCGTGGCCGGCAGCATCGACTCGGCGACCGCGTCACCCGGGCGACGCAGCCTGACCAGCGCGTTGGCCTCCTCGACCCCGGCGGCGAGGACGCCGCGGGGGCGCTGCCGGTAGAGCGAGGGCCCGCACTCGAGCACTCCGTTGGCGATCAGTGCCGAGGCGAGGGTGTCACCGGCGTGGCCGGCGTACTCCTGGCCGTCGACGCTGAAGGTGAGACGGGTCGACCGGTCGATGCGGCCGCCGTCTGCGAGGCGGTGCGACGTCGTGCTCACTGCTGTCCTCCATCCAGGGTGGGGCGTGGTTCGCCGGAGCGGTAGACGGCGGCGATGCGGTAGGTGACGGTGTCGCGCAGGACGTTGAACCACTTGCGGCACCCGGCGCTGTGGACCCAGCGCTCGGCGAAGATGCCCTTGGTGTTCTCGCGGTAGAAGAGGTAGCGACCCCACTCCTCGTCGCTGAGGGCGTTCGGGTCCTCCGGGTACGGGACGTGCGCCTGACCGCCGTAGTGGAACTCGGTCTCGTCGCGGGACCCGCAGTTGGGGCAGCTGATGAGGATCATCGTCGGCTCCTTTCAGTGGGCCACGGCGGCGGCGCCGTGCTCGTCGATGAGGGCACCGGTGCTGAAGCGCTCCAGTGCGAACGGGGCGTTGTACTCGTGGGGCTCGTCGTGGGCGATCGTGTGCGCCATCGTCCAGCCCGCACCGGGGGTGCCCTTGAAGCCACCGGTCCCCCAGCCGCAGTTCACGTAGAGCTGGTCGATCGGCGTCTTGCCCACCACCGGGGAGGCATCCGGCGTGACGTCGACGATGCCACCCCAGGTCCGGAGCAGGTGCGCGCGGGCGAAGATCGGGAACAGCTCGACGGCGGCCGCCATCTGCTCCTCGATCACGTGGAACCCGCCGCGCTGCCCGTAGCCGTTGTACGCATCGACACCCGCGCCCATGACCAGCTCGCCCTTGTGGGCCTGGGAGACGTAGACGTGGACGTGGTTCGACATCACCACGGTCGGGTGGACGGGCTGGTGGAGCTCGGAGACGAGCGCCTGGAGCGGGTGCGACTGGATCGGCAGGTCGAAGCCGGCCATCTCGGCGAGGACGCTGGAGTGCCCCGCCGCGCAGAGCGCGACCTTCCCGGCCGCGATCGTGCCGCGGCTGGTCTGCACGCCGACCACCCGGTTGCCGTCCTTGACGATCCCGGTCACCTCGCAGTCCTGGATGAGGTCGACACCGAGCTCGTCGGCCTTGCGGGCGAACGCCCAGGCGACGTGGTCGTGCTTGGCGATGCCGGCGCGGGGCTGGTAGGTCCCACCGAGGACCGGGTAGCGGATGTTGTCGCTGGTGTTGATGATCGGGCAGACCTCCTTCACCTGGTCGGCGTCGAGCCACTCGGCGTCGATCCCGTTGAGGCGGTTGGCCTCGCAGCGCCGCACCGAGTCGCGTACGTCCTGCAGCGTGTGGGCGAGGTTGAGCACGCCGCGCTGGCTGAAGAGGAAGTCGTAGTCGAGCTCGTCGGGGAGCACCTCCCACTGCTTGAGGGAGTGCTCGTAGATCGCCGCCGACTCGTCCCACAGGTAGTTGGACCGGATGATCGTCGTGTTCCGCGCCATGTTGCCGCCGGCCAGCCAGCCGCGCTCCAGGACGGCCACGTTCGTGATGCCGTGGTTCTTCGCCAGGTAGTACGCCGTCGCCAGGCCGTGGCCACCGCCGCCGATGATCACGACGTCGTAGGAGGACTTCGGCTCCGGGTTGCGCCAGAGGAAGTCGGGGTGCTCGGGCAGCAGGTCTGCCATCACTCGGCTCCGTTCGACTCGATGAGGTGGGGGTAGAGCGGGTGCTTCTCGGCGAGATTCGTGACCCGTGCGCGCAGCGCGTCGGCCGTCTCCTCGGTGAAGTCGTCCTTCAGCGCGGCCGCGATGATGTCGGCCACCTCATGGAAGTCGGTGTCGCCGAAGCCACGGGTGGCGAGCGCCGGGGTGCCGATCCGCAGACCGGAGGAGACCATCGGCGGACGCGGGTCGAACGGGACGGCGTTGCGGTTGACGGTGATGCCGATGCGGTGCAGCCGGTCCTCGCCGTCCTGGCCGTTGAGCTGGGAGTCGCGCAGGTCGACCAGCACGAGGTGGACGTCGGTGCCGCCGCTGACCACCGAGACACCGGCGGCTGCGACGTCGTCGGCGAGCAGTCGCTCGGCGATGATGCGGGCGCCCCGCAGCGTACGCTCCTGGCGCTCGCGGAACTCCGGCTCCGCGGCGACCTTGAAGGCGACGGCCTTGCCGGCGATGACGTGCTCGAGCGGCCCGCCCTGCTGGCCGGGGAAGACCGAGGAGTTGATCTTCTTGGCGATGGCGGGGTCGTTGGTGAGGATGACGCCGCCGCGCGGGCCGCCCAGGGTCTTGTGGGTCGTCGAGGTGACGACGTCGGCGAACGGCACCGGGTTCGGGTGCAGGCCGGTGGCGACCAGGCCGGCGAAGTGGGCCATGTCGACCATGAGCCGGGCGCCGACCAGATCGGCGATCCGGCGGAACTCCGCGAAGTCGAGCTGGCGCGGGTAGGCCGACCAGCCCGCGACGATCAGCTTGGGCCGGTGCTCGAGGGCGAGGCGCTCGACCTCGGCCATGTCGATCAGGAAGTCCTCGCGGCTGACCTCGTACGGCACGACCTGGTAGAGGCGGCCGGAGAAGTTGATCTTCATACCGTGGGTGAGGTGGCCGCCGTGGGCCAGCGAGAGGCCGAGGATGGTGTCACCCGGCTCGAGGAGGGCGAACATCGCGGCGGCGTTGGCCTGGGCGCCCGAGTGCGGCTGCACGTTGGCGTACTCCGCGGAGAAGAGCGCCTTGAGGCGGTCGATGGCGAGCTGCTCGATGACGTCGACGTGCTCGCAGCCGCCGTAGTAGCGACGGCCGGGGTAGCCCTCGGCGTACTTGTTGGTGAGAACCGACCCCTGGGCCTCCATGACGGCGGCGGGGGCGAAGTTCTCCGAGGCGATCATCTCCAGCGTCGTCTGCTGGCGGCTCAGCTCGGCGTCGATCTGCTCGCGGACCTCCGGATCGAGGTCCGCGAGCGAGGCAGTCAGGACGTCAACCACGGTGAGCTCCCAAACTCTTGAAGTACGATTGATATATCAGTTCCGGATCACCAGTATGCTGGTGACGAAGACACCTGTCAACGGTCCAGACCAGACGGTTCAGATCAAAGAAAGTGGTGACATCGAATGACCGACGTTCAGGCGCCCGTCCGGCCGACGGTCGGAGCGCCGCCGACCTCCCTGGCGTACGCCGCCTACGAGCGCATCCGCGACCGGCTGATCATGCTCGACATCAGGCCGGGCGAGCCGATCAACGACGGCCGGCTCGCGGACTCCCTCGGCTTCGGCCGCACTCCCGTGCGCGAGGCCCTCAAGCGCCTGGAGACCGACCACCTGGTCGTCTCCTACCCGCGCCGTGGCACGTTCGCGGCGCCCGTCGACGTCACCGAGCTGGGTGCCATCTCCGACCTGCGCGAGCAGCTCGAGCCGTTCGCCGCCCACCGCGCGGCGACGGCCGCGACCGACAGCATGCGCGCCGAGCTGCGCGCCATGGCCGACCGGGTTCGAGGGCTCGACGGGGCGGGCGACGACCGGCCCACGCTGATGCGGCTCGACATGTCGGTGCACCGGATGATCTACCGGGCGACGGGCAACAAGCATCTCGAGGACGTCCTGATCAGGTACGACAACCTGGCCACCCGGATCTGGTGCCTGGTCGTCGACAAGGTCCCGGACCTGGCCTCCCACATCGCCGAGCACGCGCAGCTCCTCGACGCCATCGCCGACGGCGACGCCGAGCGTGCCGAGCGGCTGACCCGCGAGCACGTCGACAGCTTCGCGACCGAGATCCGCCGCGTTCTCTGAACGCGGGCTCCCCACCACATGCGATCGGGCGCCGGCCCACCCGGCCGGCGCCCGATCTGGACCCGTCGGATCAGCCCCGCAGGCGGCTCATGCTCGGGTCGAAGAGCGGCTCCGGGGTGACCGTCGCCGGGATCCGCTGGCCGAAGTACTCGATCTCGACCTGGTCCCCCTCCCCGATCTCGGCCGGGAGGTAGGCGTAGGCGATCGGCTTGCCGATCGTGAACCCGTACGCAGCGCTGGTGACGTAGCCGACCGAGGTCTCCCCCGACAGCACGGGCTCCTTGCCGAGCACCATGGACTTGCCGTCGTCGATGGTGAGGCAGCGAAGGCGGCGGGCCGAGGTCTCCACCGAGCGGCCCTCGAGCGCGGCCTTGCCGACGAAGTCCTCCTTCGCGGTCTTGACCGCGAACCCGACACCCGCCTCGTACGGGTCGTGCTCGGTGGTCATGTCGGCACCCCAGGACCGGTAGCCCTTCTCCAGGCGGAGCGCACCGAACGCGGCCCGCCCGGCGGCGATGACGCCGTGCTCCTGGCCCGCCTCCCACAGGACGTCCCACAGCTTCTGGCCGTTCTCGGCGGAGGCGTAGATCTCCCAGCCGAGCTCACCGACGTAGGACAGCCGCAGCGCGGTGACCGGGATCCCGCCGATGGTGGCCCGCTTGCCGCGGAAGTACTTCAGACCGTCGTTGGTGAAGTCGTCGGCGCTGACCTTGCCGATCAGGTCCCGGGCCAGCGGACCCCACAGCCCGATGCAGCAGGTGCCGCCGGTGATGTCGCGGACGTGGGCGGCGAGCGCGGGATCCTCGGCCCGCAGCTTGCGGGCCTCCCGGCGGAGGTAGGCCAGGTCGACCGGGCCGTTGGCGCCGACCTGGAAGACCTCGTCCTCCAGGCGCGCGACGGTGATGTCGCTCTTGATCCCGCCCTGCTCGTCCAGGAAGAGGGTGTAGGTCACCGCACCGGGCTTCTTGCTCACGTCACCGGTGGTGAGCCGCTGCAGCAGCGCCTCGGCGCCGGGACCGGAGACCTCGAGACGGCGCAGCGGCGTCATGTCGTACATCGCGACCGCGGTGCGGGTCTTCCACGCCTCGACCGCTGCGATCGGCGAGTAGTAGCGGGCCGACCAGTCGTCGCGGGTCGGCGACTTCCACTCCTCCGGCAGCTCGTCCAGCAGAGCGGCGTTGGCCTCGTACCAGTGCGGCCGCTCCCAGGTCCCGGCCTCGAGGAAGAAGGCGCCGAGCTCGACCTGGCGGGCGTGGAACGGGCTGACCCGGATGTTGCGCGGCGACTCCTTCGGCTGCAGCGGGTGCAGGATGTCGTAGATCTCGACGAAGTTCTGCTGCGAGGTCTCGCTGACGTACGCCGGGGCCAGCTGCGTCTCCTCGAACCGGTTGAGCTCGAGGTCGGCGAGGTCGTACTGCGACCGCCCGGTGGTCAGCACCTCCGCCACCGCCCGGGCGACGCCGGCCGAGTGGGTGACCCAGACCGCCTCGGCCACCCAGAAGCCGTCGAGGTCGCGGGACTCACCGACGAGCGACCCGCCGTCGGGCGTGAACGAGAAGATGCCGTTGAACGACGACTCCGCGATCTCCGCCTCCTGCAGGCACGGGAGCAGCTTGCGGCACTCGTCCCAGGGGCCCTCGAAGTCCTCGGGCGTGAAGTCGAGCCGGGACGGCATGTTGTCGTGGTCGACGTGCTCCGGGGTCGGACCGAGGTCGGAGGCGGCGTACGGCATCGGCTTGTGGGCGTAGGAGCCGATCCCGTAGACCTCGCCCCACTCCCGGAAGTAGAGGTCCTGGTCCTGGTGACGCAGGATCGGCAGGGTCGCGCCGTCGGCCAGCTCGTGCTTGCCGGCCAGGACCGGGACGGGTGTGGTCTTGACGAACTGGTGGGCCAGCGGGAGGAGCGGCACGTCGGTGCCCGCCATCTTCCCCACCTCGACGCCCCAGAACCCGGCGCAGGAGACGACGATGTCGGCCTCGACCACACCGTTCGTGGTCTCCACGCCCGTGACGTGGCCGCCCTCCTGCAGCACTCCGGTCACCGTGGTGTGCTCGAGGTAGGTGACCCCCGCCTCACGCGTACGCTCGACGAGCAGGTCGACGGCACGAGCCGCCCGGGCCAGACCGTCGGTGGGGATGTGCAGGCCGGCGAGGACCTGCGACTCGTCGATGTGCGGGTAGAGCTCCTTGCACTCGGCAGGGCCGACGACCCGGGCATCGATCCCCCAGGACTTGGCGTAGCCGAGCTTGCGGTAGAGCTCCGCGACGCGGGCCTCGGTCGTCGCGACCTCGAGGCCGCCGACCTGGTTGAAGCAGTTCAGGCCGTCCTTCTCCAGGCCCATGAACTTCTCGACGGTGTACTTGGCGAACAGGGTCATCGTCTTCGAGGGGTTGATCTGGAAGACGAGACCGGGGGCGTGCGAGGTCGAGCCGCCGGGCAGGCTGAGCGGGCCCTGTTCGATGACCGTGATGTCGGACCACCCGCGCGACACGAGTTCGTCCGCGAGGTTCGTGCCGACGATGCCGGCGCCGATGATGACTGTGCGGGGCGAGACGGTGCTGCGGGACGATGGCATGAGCAACTCCTGAGATTTCGGGGTGGGTGGTCAGCGGAACACGACGGTGCTGGAGCCGTGCATGAGGACGCGGTGCTCGCAGTGCCAGCGGACGGCACGCGAGAGTGCGAGGCACTCGGCGTCCTGACCGACGTTGGCCAGAGCCTGCGGGGTGTAGGTGTGGTCGACCCGGTTGACCTCCTGCTCGATGATGGGCCCCTCGTCAAGGTCTGCGGTGACGTAGTGGGCGGTGGCACCGACGAGCTTCACGCCACGATCGTGCGCCTGGTGGTAGGGCTTGGCGCCCTTGAAGCCCGGCAGGAACGAGTGGTGGATGTTGATCGCGCGCCCCTCGAGCTGACGGCACAGGCCGTCGGAGAGGATCTGCATGTAGCGGGCGAGCACGACCAGGTCGATCTCGTACTCGTCGACCAGGTCGAGCATGCGCTGCTCGGCCTGCGGCTTGGTCTCGGCCGTGATCGGGATGTGGACGAAGTCCAGCCCGGCCGCCTCCGCCATCGGGCGGAGGTCCTCGTGGTTGGACGCCACCACCGCGATCTCGCCGCCCAGGGTCCCGCCCCGCCACCGGAAGATGAGGTCGTTGAGGCAGTGGCCGAACTTGGAGACCATCACCAGCAGCCGCGGCTTGCGCTCGTCGTGGAAAGTGAACGACATCCCGAACCGGTCAGCGATCGGCCCGAACGCGGCGGTGAGCTCATCGACGTCGGCCCCGTCGGCAGAGGCGAACGCGGTCCGGAGGAAGAACAGCTCCCCCATCCGGTCGTCGTGCTGCTGGTGCTCGAGGATGTCGAAGCCGCGGTCGTACAGGAAGCTCGTGACCGCGTGCATGATCCCCGGGCGCTCCTGGCACGAGAGCGTGAGCACGTTGGTCGTCGCTGTGGGGGCGGTCGCCACGGACGCAACAGCGGTCGAGCTGGGAGGACTGATGGTCATGCTGGGCTCCTGGATGCCGGTAATGATACACAACTCATATATCAGAACGATCGTAGAACGGCTCTCAGAGCGACGTCAAGGGTTTCGGTACGTCCGGAACGGCCGTGCGGGCCCAAGGGCATGCCCTTGGACCCGCACGGAGGTGTACCTCAGAGCTGGCTGATCACCGCCCGGGCGTCGCGCTGCAGCGCGGCACGAGCGTCGGCGTCGGCGACGTAGAGCGAGCTGGCCGCCAGGTCGGCGTACTCCCGCAGCTGCGATCGCGCGGAGGCGTACCGTCCGGCATCGACGTGCTTGGCGGCCTGGCTGAGCCGCTTCTCGAGGACGCTCTCCCCGGCGGGGGTGATCTCGCCGGAGCGGGCGAGCCGCTCGGTCAGGGCGGTGAGCTCGGCCAGCGAGGTGCTGGTCGTGAACGTCACCGTTCTCGTCGTCGCGTGTCCCGCCTTGTCGGTCGCGGTGACCTTGAGGGTGTGCGACCCGAGCGAGAGCCGCCACAGGGGAAGCGTGTCACCGGTGACCGCCGCACCGTCCAGGGTCGCGGTCACGGACCCGACACCGGAGGTGGCGTCGGTGGCCGACCACGATGCATCCCCGGCGTTGCCGACGGTGGCTCCGTCGGTGACACCGTCGACCGCGACCTGCGGAGCGGTCTTGTCGATCCGCACCACGACCTTCCCGACCTCGGAGACGTTGCCGCCGTTGTCGGTCGCCCGGTAGTGCACGGTCGTGACGCCTTCCGCGGACACCGTGAGCGGGTTGTTCGCGTTCTCCCAGGTCTGACCGCCGTTGGTCGAGCGCTGCCGGGAGGCGACGGTGCCGTTGTCGGTCGCGACGACCGCCACCGACACGTTCCCCGTCCACCAGCCGTTCTGCCCGGTCGGCTGCGCCGGGTCGAGCGTCGCGGAGACCGTGGGAGGCGTGACGTCGGCGAAGCCGTCGCCGACGAACCTGATCCGGTCCAGGGTCACTCCGCCGGTGGAGGTCACGAACAGCTCGCCGCTGCCCGACGGCGCTCCGGTCAGGTCGGACGTGGTCTCGGACCAGTCCTCGCTGGAGACGTCGAACGAGGCGAACGGCGTCGCGTCGGCCGACCCCCAGCGCAGCTGTACGGTGCCGGTGCCGCTGGCGAGCAGCTTCGCCGAGGTGATGCCGGCGAGGTTCACAGGCTTCCAGGAGAGCCAGTCGCCCTCATCGAGCGAGGTGACCTTCCGCAGGCCGCTCGCCGTCTCGTCCGGAGCGATCGCGACGCCCTCGGAGGCGTCGGCCCACTCGGCCTCCTGCGACTTCGGGTTGAGGACCATCGAGACCTCGGACCGGGCCGCCGGCACACCGTTGGCGCCGTTGTCGGTGTAGCCGATGACGACGACTCCGTAGATGTTCTCCGTCTCGCCGTGCTCGGTGGCGTCGGCGGGCGTCGGGATCGCGAACCGGCAGCCGGTCCCCTGGCTGAGCGGGTGGGCGTGGACGTCGTGCCCGAGGCCGAACGTCCAGGTCACCCGCGAGCACACCGTCGCACTGCCGTCCTCGGGGTCGTCGGTCGTCACGTCGAAGGGCACCGCCTGACCCCAGTCGAAGAAGCCTCCCTCGGCCGGGGTGGCCACCTTGATCGTCGGCGCGACGTTGCCCACGCTGATCGAGGTCGACGTGATGCCGCGACGTCCCTCGGCGTCGGTCACCCGGAGCCGGGCGGTGTAGCGACCGAGCTCGTCGTAGGTGTGCGACGTGGTCGCCCCGGTGGCGTCGAAGGTGCCGTCGCCGTCGAGGTCCCAGTCGTAGGTGAGCGCGCCGCCTTCGGGGTCGACCGAGCCCGAGCCGTCGAACTCGACGGTCAGCGGTGCGGAGCTGCTGGAGATGGGGTCGGCGACGATGTCCGCGCGCGGTGCCTTGTTGCCGACGCTGTAGTCGATCCGGTAGAGGCCGGCATCGGGGTTGGCGCGGAAGAAGCCGTCACCGTAGTCGAGGACGTAGAGCGACCCGTCCGGCCCGAACTCGATGTCGATCGGGCTGTCGGTGATCGGCTGCCGGTTCGTCTCGAGATCGATGTTGGGCAGGAACTGCTCGATGTGCGACACCGGGCCGCTGGGCCAGTCGACGGTGAACGCCGCCAGGTAGTCCTGGGAGAACTCGGCGAAGAACGCCTTGCCGTCCCAGTACTCGGGGAACTTCGTCGGCGAGGGGTTGTCCGCGTCGTAGTGGTACACCGGACCGCCCATGGGCCCCTGGCCGCCGGCGGGGCTGAAGTCGGTCAGCTCCGGCCAGGGCTGGTGGGTGTTGTTGTCGCCGTAGTAGAGGGTTGCGGCCGTCGCCGGCGGAAGGGTCGAGAGTCCGGTGTTCCACCGCGAGTTGTTCTCCGCACCAGCGGCGCAGTCGAAGAACTCCCGCGGCGTCGCCGTCTCGAAGTTCCACTCGTTGTAGTTGAAGTGGTCTCCGGTGCAGTAGGGCCAGCCGCCGTTGATCGGCTCGTCGATCGAGGTCGTCTGCCACTCGACGTACCCCATCGGGCCGCGATCCGGGTTCGGCGCCCCGGCGTCCGGGCCGTAGTCGCCCCAGCTCACCGAGTTCGTCGCGGGGTCGACGTCCATCCGGAACGGGTTGCGCAGACCCATCGCGAAGATCTCCGGGCGCGTCCCGTCCGTGCCGGGGGCGAAGAGGTTGCCCTCGGGAATGGTGTACGAGCCGTCCTCCTGGACCGCGACGCGCAGGATCTTGCCGCGCAGGTCGTTCGTGTTGCCCGCACCGCGGCGGGAGTCGAAGCCGGGGTTGAAGCCGGGGGCGTCGTTGTTGGGGGCGTACCCGTTCGCGCCCGGGGTTCCGGCCGGGGTGTTGTCACCCGTGGCCAGGTAGAGGTTGCCCTGGTCGTCGAAGTCGACGTCGCCGGCCACGTGACAGCACTGACCGCGCTGCACCTCGACCTTGAGGATCACCTGCTCGGTCGCGAGATCCAGCTTGTCGGCGGCCTCGTCCCACTTCACGCGGGTGAGCTGGTTGTAGCCCTTCCACTGGTCCCAGTAGGCCTCGGTCTGACCGGCGGGCAGCGTGTTGGGTGCCGAGCCGGACGGCGTGGCCGTCGGGTACGGGCCGGTCATGGTGCGTGGCGCGTAGTAGAGGTAGACCCAGCCCGACTCCTCGAAGTCGGGCGCGAGGGTGATCGTCTGCAGACCGTCCTCGGAGTTGTTGTACGTCGCGATCGTGTTGACCACGCGTGTCGTACCGGCATCGGGGTCGACGAGCCGGACGTCACCGTTGCGCGCCGTGGTGAGCACGCGGCGGTCCGGCAGGACGGCCATGTCGATCGGCTCACCGGTGTCTTTGGTGAGCGTGACCTTCTCGTAGTTGGACCAGTCCAGGGCGAGGCCGGCCCCGGGTTCGGTGCCGTGGTCGACACCGTCGTGGGCGGCAGCGGGCGTCGCGAGGGCGATCCCGGAGGTGAGAGCGAGCGCGAGCCCGGAGGTCACCGCGAGGAGTGATCGCCGGGCACGACGGCGGGGTACCCCACCGACTGTGCTGTGTTCGGGCATGACGATTCCTTGGAGTGCGAGAGCGAGAGAAAGCCGGAGAAGGGCGTGCGAGCACGCCGGTGGCCGGAACGCGACCCGGTGAGGGCGCGCTCCGGCGATTGGCGAAGGGAGAGGTGGCGGCCGGTCAGCCGCGGAGCTCGTCCATGTTCTGGTAGCTCAGCTTGGCGAAGGCGAGGGACTGGCCAGGGTTGGCCGCACCGCCGGGCGCGGTGTCCTGCTCCCACATCGGGTTGTGGTAGCCCCGTGCCGGCATGTCGCCGAAGAAGGCCTGGTAGTCGATGTCGCCCTCCCCGAACGGCGCCATCACGTAGCCGTTGGCCTGCGTCTCGTCCTTCTTCCCGTCCTTGGCGTGGAAGAGCGGGAAGCGCATCGGCGCGGACTTGACGACCTCGAGCGGGTCGAAGCGGTCCTCGACGAGACTGCCGTCGGGGGCGGTGTAGGTGTGGTGCTTGTACTGCGCGACGTGCGCCCAGTAGATGTCCATCTCCAGCGACACGTAGCGCGGGTCGGTGTTCGCCAGGAACCACTCCAGCCGGCGCACCCCGGACGACCGCGTCGGGCGGCCCAGCGCGTCGTTGGGCCCGCTGTCCAGCAGGAAGCTGTACGCGATGTCGTGGTTGTGCGTGTAGAGCTTGAGCCCGTGTCCGGCTGCGCGCTCGCCGAGGATGTTCCAGCGATCGGCCGCGGCCTGCCAGTCGGCCAGGTAGGCCGACCCCGTGGGATCGCTTCCGGTCCCGATGTGCCTCATCCCCAAGATGTTCGCGACCTCGCACGCCGCGTCGAAGGCAGCCAGGGACGCATCGGTGATCGTGGAGGGCACCGACCCGTGGTTCCCCTCGGCCTCGAGACCGTTGTCATCGAGCCACATGCGCAGCAGGTGCGCGCCCTCGACGTTGTTGACGTTGCCGCCGGGCGCGTTGGCATTCTGGTTGAAGCCGGCGAACTCGATCTGCCGGTAGCCGATCTTCGAGAGCTCCTCGAGGACCGCCTTGAACCCCGAGGCGTACGGGCTGGTGGCCGGGTCGCGACTGATCGCGTCGCGCACCGTGTAGAGGATGATCCCGCGCCGCGGCCGCGGGATCAGCAGTGCGTTGTCGGCGGCGGCGGGACCGGCGAGAGGGACACCGCCGAGGGCGATTCCCGCCGCGGCCATGCCTGTCGTGGCCGCCAGCAGCTGCCGACGGTTGAGCCCGAGCTTGCGTGCGATAGCCGGAACCTCGTGGTTCGCGGCAGGGGTGGGACGGTTGCGCATCAATGCTCCTTCGGGAGGGTGAAGCCAAGTGAGCCGCAACTGTGACCTGTGTCACGTTGTGCGCTCGTCAACCTACGGTTTCAGCCAAGCACCCGTCAATAGTTCAGATGGAACTACCGAAAGTTAGAAAGTGACTTTCGAAAGTCCTACCGCGCCACCTCAGTCACGTACTTCCAACGCAGACGGTTATCGGCCCATCAACGACAATGCCGCGTCCAAGATCGACGCCGTGTCGATCCCGTGGATCCGATAGGCGTCGTCGAGGTCGGAGGACTGCCCGAAATCGGAGACGCCCAGGCAACGGATCTCGTCGCCTCGAGCTCCTGCCAGGAACGAGAGAGTGTGGGGATGCCCGTCCTGCACTGTGACCAGAGGTGCCGGCGATGTCGGCGGAAACAGATCGTCGATGATGTTGCTACCTTCTCCGGGCTTTCGACGAGAGCGCTGCTGGAAGGAGCGGAACAGGAGGTCGGGACTCGTCAGGCAGACGACTCCTGCCACCACACCCTGACCGGACAAGACCTCGGCGGCGCGCAGGACCTCAGGCATGATCGCCCCAACACCAACGAGCGTGACGTCCTCGGTTCGAGGATCATGGCCGGAGAGCCGGTAGCCTCCGGCGATCGCCTGTCGCCGGCGTCGTTCGAGCAGATCCGGATCCTCGGGGAGCGCCGCCTCGGCGGGGTCGATGGGACGCGTGGAGAGGCGGAAGTACGCGGAGGTTCCGCCGGGAACTCCGATCTGGCTCATGGCGTGCAGGAACGTCCACTCCAGATCCTGGGGAAAGCACGGCTCCCAGGCGACACAACCAGGCTGCTCCAGGCCGATCGACGGGGTGGTGATGGACTGATGAGCTCCGCCTTCTGGAGCGAGCGTGACCCCCGAGGGCGTACCCACCAGGATCGATTGCGCCCCGGCGTAGATGCCGTAGGACCAGGGTTCCAGGGCCCGGGAGACGAAGGGGTCATAGAGAGTGGCGATCGGGATGAGCCGTTCGCCCCAACGGCTCCAGGTCGTCCCGAGCTCACCCAGGAGACCGACCAGGTTGACCTCGGCGATCCCGAGCTCGATGTGGCGGCCGCTGGTCGCCTCCGACCACTTGAGGACTCGCTCCGCATCATCGGCGAACCAGTCGCGCCGGTCCTCGACCGACCAGACGCCGGTCTTGTTGATCCATCCACCGAGGTTCGTCGAAGAGGCGACGTCAGGGCTGCAGGTCACGACCCGTGATGCCGCCAGGGGAGCATCGCGCGGGAGGTCGGCCAGCAGCCTCCCCAACGCCGCCTGGGTCGAGATCGGCTTGCGGTAGGGGTGACCCAGCGAGGGCGGAACCGGTAGCGCCGGCGCTGCCTGGTGCGGGCTGCGGCGAAGCGCGGCGGCGCGCCGGGCACAGAGCTCGGCTGCCTCCGAGCCAGGCGCCGGGCGACGCCACGGGTCCTCGACGCTGTTGCCCGTGCTCTCCGCGAGTGCAGCCATCTGGGACTGGGTGAGGAGCGCCGAGTGGTTGTTGGGATGCCCCTCCGTCGGGAGCCCTCGTCCCTTGATCGTGTACGCGAACACCACGCTCGGCCGATGAGTGTCGAGGGATCCGAAAGTCTCGATCAGCTGCGGAAGATCGTGTCCACCCAGGTCGCGAACCGCCTCGGCGAGTACGTCGGGAGCGGTTCGATCGACGAGGTCCTGGAGCTCCCTGCTCGCCCCGGAGGCGACGATGCGCTCACCGATCTCGGAGCTGTCCACGCGCAACATGCGCTGATACTCCTCGTTGGGCATCTGCTCGAGGCGAGTACGCAGGTCGGCGCCGCCCGGTTGCTCGAACAGTCGTGAGATCGACTGTCCCCATTTGAGGGTGACGACCTGCCATCCCGCAGCCGCGAACATCCCCTGCAGGCGTTCGATCTGGATGTCGGGGATCACTCGGTCGAGGGACTGGCGGTTCAGGTCGACCACCCACATCAGCTCGCCCATGCGGGAGACCGCGGGGTCGGCGATCGCTTCCCAGACCGCTCCCTCGTCCAGCTCGGCGTCACCGAGCAGGCTGATGAAACGACCGGCCTCGGGCGCGGTGTCGAAATGCGACCGAAGGTAGCGATGCGACATCGCCGCCCACAGCGCTGCGGTAGCGCCGATACCCACGGAGCCGGTGGAGAAGTCCACCGTGTCCGGATCCTTCAGCCGGCTGGGGTAGCTCTGCAGACCCCCTTTGGCCCGCAAGGTCGGCAGGTAGGTCTCGTCGAGGTCTCCCAGCAGATAGTTGATCGCGTGCAGCACCGGCGAAGCGTGAGGCTTGACCGACACCCTGTCGTGACGGGTCAGCTCGTGGAACCACAGTGCGACCATGACCTCGACGATCGAGGCAGATGAGGCCGGGTGTCCGCCGACCTTGACGCCGGATCGGTTGGGGCGGCCACGGTTCGCCGCATCGACGATTGCTGTGGCGAGCCAGCGGACGCGTTGTGCCACGTCCCGCAGTGCAGCGATCGTTTCGGGCGAGCCGGTCGGGACGGTCCTGCGGACGACATCGGCATCGGTCATGCGATCTCCCCTGTCCTGGCCCGGCGTTCGACCTGGCGTTCGTCCTGCCTGATCACGAGAAGAGTCCAGCGTAGGCGTTGAGGGCCGGCTGCCCACCGAGGTGGGCGTAGAGCACGGTCGAGTCGGACCCGATCTCACCCTGGGTGACGAGGTCGATCAGTCCCGCCATCGACTTGCCCTCGTACACGGGGTCGATGATCATGCCCTCCAGGGCACCCGAGAGCCGGATCGCGTCGATCGTCGACTCCACCGGGATCCCGTAGAGGTCGCCTGCCCAGCCCTCGAGCACGGTGATCTCGTCGTCGCGCAGCTCGCGGCCCAGGCCGATCAGCTCGGCCGTGTGCCGTGCGATCCGCTCGACCTGGGCACGGGTCTTCTCGAGCGTGGCCGAGGCGTCGATACCGATGATCCGCCGCGGGCGATCCTGCCCGGCGAACCCGGCGATCATCCCGGCATGGGTCGACCCGGTGACGGTGCAGACGACGATGGTGTCGAAGAAGACGCCGAGCTCGGCCTCCTGCTGCTCGACCTCACGTGCCCAGTTTGCGAAGCCCAGACCACCCAGTGGGTGCTCGGAGGCGCCGGCCGGGATCCCGTACGGCGTGCCGCCGGCGTCGCGTACCTCCTTCATCGCCTGCTCCCAGGAGTCCCTGATGCCGATGTCGAAGCCGCTCGCGTCCAGTCTGACGTCGGCTCCCATGATCCGGGAGAGCATGATGTTGCCGACCCGGTCGTTCGTGACGTCGGGCCAGTCCACCCACTTCTCCTGAACGAGCCGAGCCTTGAGCCCGAGCTTCGCGGCTACCGCGGCCACCTGTCGGGTGTGATTGGACTGGTACCCGCCGATCGACACCAGCGTGTCTGCCCCACTGGCGAGGGCATCCGGGACGATGTACTCCAGCTTGCGGGTCTTGTTACCGCCGTAGGCGAGCCCGGAGTTGCAGTCCTCGCGCTTGGCCCAGATCTGTGCGCCGCCCAGGTGCTTGGTCAGCCGGTCGAGCCGGTGGATCGGGCTGGGGCCGAACAGCAGCGGATAGCGGTCGAAGTCGTCGAGCGACATGATGGTTCCTCTCGGTGGAGTGATCGTGCTGAGGTCATACGAAGGAAATAACTCTTGGGGAACAATGGGCTTGTGCCTACGCCCGTTGCGACCCCGCTCGACGAGCTGGATCGCAAGATCGTGGCGGCGATGCAGGTCGACGGGCGGGTCAGCTGGAGACGGATCGCGGAGGTGTTGGACGAACCTGAGCGGACCATCACGAGGCGTGGCACCGACCTCCTCGCCAAGCGGCTGATCCAGATATCCAGCCTCGATGGTCACAACGCCGCCGTGATGGTGCGAGCCGAGTGCGCGGTCGGCGCCGTGCGGAGCACGGCGACCGCGTTGGCACAGCGCCCCGACTGCGTGTTCGCATATGCCCTCACCGGCAGGGTCGACTGTGTCGCCGAGATCCGGGTGAGCACTGCGAACCTGCCCCGGCTCGTGCTCGACGAGCTGCCCGCCACGATCGGACTGGCGCGGGCGCACGCCGATCCGGTGCTGCGCATCCTGCGGTCCGTACGTCAATGGCGCCCGCCGATCCTGACCCCGGCCCAGATCGCTGCCCTCGAGGCACCACCCTTCGGTCTGCAGCAACCAGACGGGAGCGAGCCGGAGCCCCTCACGCCCACCGACCGCGCCATCACCCAGGTGCTGCGCCGAGATGGTCGTGCGAGCACCACCGAGATCGCCCGAGGAGCCGGGATCAGTGAGTCGACCGCTCGGCGACGGCTGGAGTGGCTCCTGGTCAACCGGCGCGTGTGGTCGCGGGCCGTGGTCGAACCAGCCCTGCTGGGCTTCCCGTTCGAGGCGATGATCTGGGTGCGTGTCCTTCCGGGGCGCCTCGACACGTTCGTCAAGCACGTTCTCGCCGAGCCACGAGTGCGGCAGATGAGTGCGCTGGCGGGTGAGTACGACTTGGCCATCAACGTCGCCGTGGCGGACCAGGCCTCCCTCTACGAGCTGATCGACACCGCGCCATGGCGTCAGATGGTGCAGAGCCGGCAGATCTCGGTCATCATCGAGGCGATGAAGCGCTCCGGGGTGCGTCTGCCTCTCGGCGCCCATGCGACCTGATCCCGTGACCCGGGTCATCGAACCGGGACTCCGGGTCCCAGCGGGATACCAGCTGCGTACCAGAGCGCGAAGAAGAGCGTCCAGACCACCAGCAGCACCAGCGCGATCGGCAACGTGTACGAAGCCAGGGTGCCGATGCCCGCGCTGCGCCGGTACTGCTGCATGTATCCCAGCGCGAGGATGAAGTACGCACTCATCGGGGTGACAGCGTTCGTGCACGAGTCCCCGATGCGGTAGACCGTCTGAGCCACCTCTGGCGAGATGTCGACGTACATCAGCATCGGGACCACGACCGGGGCGATCAGCGACCACATCGCCGATCCACTCGTGACCATCAGGTTCACGGCACTGACCACGACCACCAGGATCGCGAGGATCACCAGCGTCGGCGCATCCAGCCGTTCGAGCAGCGCCGCGCCGTCGACCGCGACCACCGAGCCGATACCGGTCCAGGAGAAGTAGGCGAGGAACTGGGAGATGGAGAAGAACAGGACGACGATCGGCGCGATCAGGCGTACGCCTTCGGCCATCAGCCCCGGCAGGTCACCCAGCGACGCGATCGAGCCGGTCTTCCGCCCGTAGACGAACCCCATGGTGGCGAAGAGCAGGGAGACGACGACCGCCATGTTGAGCAGGATGATCGACTCCGAGAGGGTGCCGGACTCCCCCCGCAGCGGCGAGCCGGGCGGCAACGTGAGGGCGAAGGCGACCGCCAGCATGGCCGCACCGATGGCGAGCGCCTGCCACATCGCGCGCCGGTCGCGGGGTGACAGCGTGAGATCCATCGGCTCGCCATCGGCCAGGTCGTCCGACTCCGCCTCCGGGCGCCGGTTGAGGACGAACTCGATCATCACGGTGACCACCACCGCGACCAGGACGGAGGAAGCGGCGTTCCAGAAGTAGCTCGCGGTCGGGGTGACCACGTAGCTCGGGTCGACGATCTGGGCGGCGCTGGTGGTCAGGGATCCGATGATCGCATCCGAGGGGGTGACCAGCGGGCTGGCGTTGTACCCGGCGGAGATCGATACGTAGGCCGTGACCACCCCGATGACCGGGTTCCGTCCCGCCGCCTTGAATGCCAGCGCCGCCATGGGGATCAAGATGACGAACGCGGCGTCGAACGTCACGTGAGCCACGGTCCCGGCGAACGCGACGGCGAATGTCACCCATCGAGCCGGCAGCCTCACGATGGTTGCCCGCAACACCGCTTCGGTCAGACCGCTTCGTTCGGCGACCGCCACACCCATGAGCACGGTGACCACGACGGGCAGCGGGGGAAATCCGGCGAAGTTCTCCAGCGCGGAGTCGAGAGCGTAGGTGAGACCGTCCAGCGACAGCAGGTTCTGCACTCGCTGGGTCTCGTCGGTGCCGGGAAGGGTCACAGACACGTTCGCGGCCGCCATGACGGCGCTGGCCACCGCGAGGACTCCGCTGAGGATCCAGAACAGCCAGAATGGGTGCGGCAGCTTGTTGCCGATTCGTTCGACTGCTGCGAGGACAGAGAAGATCCGTCGCATCGCAGGAGACATGGCGTTGATGTCATCGGGGCTGGTCGTGCTCATGATGGACTCCCTCAGCCGGGTCAGGTAGTGGCCGGGACGCTAGCAACGTCGGATGTCAGTCACATCACCTCAGACCGCCTTCCCGCCGTTTGGCGGAATCGGCCACAACCGTGGCGAATCTGCATCACATGAGCAGTAGACGACCGGCTCTGCTGACGGAGATAGCAAACGTCGCCGACGATGTGGCCCATGGAAAGCACCGAACTCTGCGACCTCGGCCTCCTCGAGATGACCCGCCTCCTTCGCGAACGCCGGTTGTCCGCACGGGAGGCGGTGACCGCCCATCTCGAACGCATCGACCAGGTCAACGGAGTCATCAACGCGGTGTGCACGCTCGATGCCGACCGCGCGCTCGAGGCGGCCGCCGAGGCCGACCGCAGGGCCGCGGCCGGCCAACCGCTTCCGGTGCTGCACGGTGTCCCGATGACGCACAAAGACACCCACGACACCGCGGGGATGCGTACCACTCTCGGGTCTGCGCTCTTCGCCGACAGAGTCCCGTCCACCGACGCACCGATCGTCGCGATGCTCCGGGGCGCCGGGGTGATCACGACAGGCAAGACGAATGTTCCCGAGCTCGCCGCGGGTTCCCACACCTTCAACCCGATCTTCGGGACGACGACCAACCCGTACGATCCCACCCGCAGCTCGGGAGGGTCGAGCGGTGGCGTCGCCGCCGCGGTGGCCGCGGGCATCCAGCCGGCCGGCGATGCCAGTGACATGGGTGGCTCCATCCGTACGCCGGCTTCGTTCTGCAACCTGGTCGGTCTCCGTCCGTCGGCCGGGCTTGTTCCGCTCGGCAACGCGAACGACCCATGGGCCTGGATATCCCGCAAGGGCGCACTGGCGCGCACCGTCGCCGACCTGCGGTTGATGATGTCGGTCATCGGGCGCTCGCACCCGTCCTCCGCGATCCATCCGCCGGGCCAGAACCCGGTGAGCGACCGAGTGCGGGCCGGCGACCTCTCGGGCCTACGCGTGGCGTGGACCCCCGACCTCGGCCTCGGTATCCCGGTCGCGGGACCGGTCCTGACCGTGCTCACCGAGCAGCTACGCCACTTCGAGACGCTGGGCGCCCATGTCGAGGTCGCCGCTCCGGATCTCCGGGACGCGGACGAGGTCTTCTCCACCACCCGTGCCCTCGACTTCTCCACCACCTACGAACAGATCTACCTCGAGCATCGCGACGAGCTGAAACCTGCCTTGCAGTGGAACATCGAGTGTGGCTTGGCGCTGACCTCCGACGATCTCCGCTCCGCGACCCGTGCCCGTTCCCGCCTGCATCGGTCCACGACGGCGTTCTTCGACCGGTATGACGTGCTGCTTGCACCGACGACGCAGGTACAGCCCTTCGATGCCTCGCTGGAGTACCCGACCGAGATCGATGGTGTCCGGATGGAGACCTACCTGGACTGGATGCGGGCGGCGACACTCATCTCGGCGACGGGCCTGCCCGCCATGTCGGTGCCGGCCGGCTTCGACATCGACGGTTTGCCCGTAGGTCTTCAGATGGTGGGCGCGGACGGGTCCGACGATCTCCTGATGGCGGTGGCCGAAGCTTTCGAGCGCGTCAACCCGCAGCACCACATCCGTCCCGACCGAAGAACTACGCGGCCAGCGAGCGCCCGTTAGACAACTGCCCATCGACGCCGGGGAACGGCTCGACTTCTCTGAACAAGAGAGGCTGCACCAATAAGATCAGGGCGGTGTTTCAGACCCTCGGCGAAGGCCTGAAACACCGCCCTGATCTGGTGTTTCGGTGGAGGTGAGGGGACTCGAACCCCTGACCCTCTGCATGCCATGCAGATGCGCTACCAGCTGCGCCACACCCCCGTGGCGTTGTCCCGGTTGATCACCCCGGGCAACGAGAAGAACAGTAGCGGAACCCGCTCGCGATCACGAAATCGGGGCCCCCATTCCGTACGTCGCGAGTCGCCAGGGCGCCGAGGGGATGAGTCCGGGCGCGGACTCCCGGGCCACGAGCTCGATCCAGGAGCAGTTCGTCAGCGGGGCGAGAGTGGTGACCACGGCCGGGTCCCAGCCGAGGAAGGCGGCCAGGCCCTGGCGGATGGCGCCGCCGTGAGCGACGACCACGACGGTCTCGCCGGGCGCGACGGTCTCCGCGACGTCGTGGAGCGCAGCACTGAAGCGCGCCGCCACGGTGGGCCAGGACTCCCCGCCGTAGGGCTCCCAGCTGGCCGGCATCTCACCGAAGCGCTCGAAGATCTGAGCGCGGTCCATCCCCTCGGCCTCGCCCGCGCAGACCTCCCGCAGGCGAGGGTCGTACGCAGCCTGCAATCCGGTCTCCTCTGCGACGTACGCAGCGGTCTGCCGCGCCCGCATCAGGTCCGAGGAGACGAGGCGGGTGATGGAGAACGTCGTCCCGAGCGCACGAGCGGCGGCCTTGGCCTGCTGGTGGCCGGTCTCGGCCAGCTCGATGTCGGTCTGGCCCTGGTAGCGGCCCTCGGCGTTCCAGGGAGTCACGCCGTGACGGAGCAGGACGATGCGACGAGTGGTCTCGACAGGCTCGACCACCGAAACCTCAGCTCTCGGAGACGACGTCGGCGGGCAGCGAGATCGAGGGGCAGTCGCGCCAGAGCCGCTCGAGGGCGTAGAACTGGCGCTCCTCCTCGTGCTGGACGTGCACGACGATCTCGCCGTAGTCCAGCAGCACCCAGCGGCCCTCCTTGTGGCCCTCGCGGCGCAGCGGCTTGGAGCCGAGGTCACGCAGCTTCAGCTCGACCTCGTCGACGATCGACTGCACCTGGCGCTCGTTGGGCGCGGAGGCCAGCACGAAGGCGTCGGTGATGGCCAGCTGGTCGCTGACGTCGAAGGCCATGATGTGCGCGGCCTTCTTCTCCGAGGCCGCGCGGGCGGCGGTGATGGTGAGCTCGATGGCGTGCTCGGTGGCGGTCATAGGCCTTCTTCGTTCTGGGGAGTCTTGTCGTGCGGAGTCTTGGATCGGTAGAGGTCGTGCTTGCCGATGTACTGCACCACGCCGTCGGGGACGAGATACCAGACCGGCTCACCCCGGTGGCGCCGCTCGCGGCAGTCGGAGGAGGAGATCGCCAGGGCCGGGATCTCGAGCATGGTGATGCGGTCGGAGGGGATCTTCGCGATGACCTCGGGATCCATGGCGTATCCCGGACGCGTGCAGCCCACGAACTGAGCGAGCTCGAAGAGCTCGTCGGTGTCGCGCCAGGTGAAGATCTCGGCGAGCGCGTCGGCCCCGGTGATGAAGTAGAGCTCGGCGTCGGGCAGGGCCTTGGCGAGGTCGCGCAGCGTGTCGCGGGTGTAGGTGCGGCCGGCCCGGTCGATGTCGACCCTGCTCACGGTGAAGCGCGGGTTGGCGGCGGTCGCGATGACCGTCATCAGGTAGCGGTGCTCGGCCGGCGAGACGTCTCGGTCGGCCTTCTGCCACGGGTCGCCGGTGGGCACGAAGACGACCTCGTCGAGGTCGAAGAAGGACTGCACCTCGGAGGCCGCCACCAGGTGGCCGTGGTGGATGGGATCGAAGGTGCCACCCATCACCCCGACGCGGCGCTTGCCGGTCAGGCCCTCCAGGCCTGGCTCGGGCGCTCCCCGGCTGCCCATCTGATCAGCGCTCAGGAGTGCTCACGGCCGCCGGCGAACCAGACCAGGACCAGCAGAGCGAAGACGAGGATCGCCAGGGCGCCACCACCGATGACCCACTCGACGCCGGAGGTGCCGTGCTCGGCCCCGTGCTCAGCGGAGGTGATGATGCTCGACACAACAGAGTTCGACATGGGCGACAGATTACCTTGCCGGTTGCCGGGTCAGCGCACGTGCCCGTCCCCGGTGACGACATACTTCGTCGAGGTCATCTCGGGCAGACCCATCGGGCCCCGGGCGTGCAGCTTCTGCGTCGAGATGCCGATCTCCGCGCCGAAGCCGAACTCACCGCCGTCGGTGAACCGCGTCGAGGCGTTGACCATGACCGCCGCGGAATCGACGGCGGCCGTGAACCGCCGCGCCGCGCGCAGGTCCTCGGTCACGATCGCCTCGGTGTGACCGCTCGACCAGCGCCGGATGTGGGCGACGGCGGCGTCGAGGTCGGGCACGACGGCGGCGCTGATCTTCAGCGCCAGGAACTCGGCCGCGTAGTCCTCGTCGGTGACCGGCTCGACCAGGTCGTAGCCCTGGAAGGCCTCGTCGCCGTGGATCTGCACACCGCGCTCCTGCAGCGCCGGGACCACCTTGGGCAGGAACTCCTTGGCGATGTCGGCGTGCACGAGCAGCGACTCGGCGGAGTTGCAGACGCTGGTGCGCTGCGTCTTGGAGTTGATGACGATCGAGAGCGCCTTGTCGAGGTCGGCGGCCTTGTCCACATAGACGTGTACGTTGCCCACCCCCGTCTCGATGACCGGCACCGTCGACTCCTCGACGACCGTGCGGATCAGGCCGGCGCCACCGCGCGGGATGAGCACGTCGACCAGGCCGCGGGCGCGCATGAGCGCCTTGACCGGGTCGTGGCCCTCCCCCGGCACCACCTGGATCACGTCGGCCGGGAGGCCGACGGAGGCGACGGCGTCGCGGAGCACAGCGACGATCGCGTCGTTGCTGGCCGCGATGTTGGAGGAGCCGCGCAGGAGCGCCGCGTTGCCGGACTTCAGGCAGATCCCGGCGGCGTCCACGGTCACGTTGGGACGCGCCTCGTAGATCATCCCGACGACGCCGAAGGGCACCCGCACCTGGCGCAGCTCGAGGCCGTTGGCCAGGGTGCTGCCGCGTACGACGTCTCCGACGGGGTCGGGGAGAGCGGCCAGCTCGCGGAGCGCGCCGGCGATGCCGTCGAGCCGCTCCGGGGTCAGGGTGAGGCGGTCGATGATGTTGGCGGGGCTGCCCGAGGCCTCGGCGCGGGCGACGTCGGTCGCGTTGGCCTCCAGCACCTCCTCGGCACGGGCGAGGAGCGCGTCGGCCATCGCGTGCAGCGCCGCGTCCTTCACGCTGCGCGGCGCGACCGCGAGCTCGTAGCTCGCCTCTCGTGCCTTCGCCGCCACCTCACGGATCACTGCCTCAGCGCTCATGGCGAGAAGCCTATGCCGTCAGGCGTACGCAGCCACCACCCTTTCGCCGTGCGGACCGCTCGGCGAGGGTCAGTCGTCGCCACCCAGACCGAGCAGCTCACCCAGGGCCACTACCGGGGCAAGATCTACGCCTGGGACGTCGTGAACGAGGCCTTCGAGGACGGCTCCTCGGGGGCTCGCCGCCACTCCAACCTGCAGCGCACCGGCAACGACTGGATCGAGGCCGCCTTCCGTGCCGCCCGACCGGCGAACGGGCCGGCCGGGCTCGCGGACGGCTCCTCCGACGCCATCGGCTCGGTGCTCGCCGAGCTCGAGGCCGACGGCCTGACCTTCCGGGGCACGTTCGCCGGTGTCGGCTCCCCCGTCGGCCGCGTCGACGGCGACGACTCGAGCCGCTCCTTCTTGCGCGTCGGCTCCACGGGAGTGGAGCGCACGGCGCTCTCCGCCAGCTCCGACTCGTTCATCGCCGGATAGTCCACCGGAGGCTCGTAGGACCTCCTCACGTACGTGATCCCGGAGGTCGCACCGGCGAACAGCGCCGACAGCACCAGTGCCGAGATCCACGGCGTCCAGCCACGCCACCAAGCTCCGGCAGGGTCCCGAGCCCCGTCGAGATCGCTCACTCCCACAACCATCCCCCATGTTGCGCGGCGCCGCCCCGGCGCGCTCCGAATCCTAGCGGCGAACGGAGCCCTCCGGGGCGGAGTGCACATCCCCGGATCGGGCGATCTCGAGCAGGAGGTCGTGCGCCCGGGCGGCCACCGGATTGTCCGTACGCCGCGCCCCCAGCTCGACCAGGGCGACCAGGTCCGCGGAGCGGGCCAGATCGAGGGCGTCCGTGGTGCTGCCGCCGCGCATCGCGACGTAGCCCGCCAGCACCCCCGAGACGTACGCCGCGTCCCGCTCGAACCGCAGCAGGTTGCCGAGGTCGGCGAACGGTGAGCCGGCGTGGGCGAACTCCCAGTCGAGCACCGCTCGCACCTGCAGCGTCTCCGGGTCGACGATGAGGTTCTTGGGGTTGAGATCGCTGTGCACCAGGCTCACCCTGCCGACCGTGTCGAGCAGGTCCTGGGCGTCGGCGGCCACGTCGCGCAGACCCTCCAGGTCGGCCGGTGACCAGGCGAGACGCTCGGCGAGCGACTCGACCCACTCGGGCAGGTCCAGGGCGAACGGCTCGATCCGCAGCTCCTTGTCGGCGAAGGTCCCCGCGGTGAGGAACGGCATCCCCGCCAGGGTGGCCGCGATCTCCCCGAGGGCACGCCCGAGCCTGCCCCGGTCCGCCTCGTCCAGGTCCGGGAGCAGCAGGTCGCCGCGTACGCCCTCGACGAACTCGGTCACCAGGAGCGCCGGCGTGCCCATCGCCGGGTCGGCGTGGCGTACCTCCAGGACACCGGGGACCGGGACGAGGCCCCTCACCAGTCGGTGCAGGGCCTCGTGGATCTCGGCGGCCTGCGGGTGGTGGCGGGGGTCGGCGAAGACCCGCACGACCGACCTCTCCCCACCGGCCTCCGCCAGGAACGTCTCCCCGGACCAGCCGCCGTCGAGCGGCCGGAGGTCCCCACCGAGTTCACCAAAACTCATCCGGCGAGACTAGCGCCCCGCGGTCAGGCGCAGGGACGGGTCGTCGGCTGCAGGTAGATCCGGTGGGTCGCCCGCGGGCTGTCCCACATCTTGTTGAACCGGGCGGTGTAGGCGTCGTAGTAGCTCTTCGAGGTGAACCGGAAGGTGACCTCGTCGTTGCTGAACGACGGCGGCGACCAGTTCTCCGAGCCGGTCCAGACGCTGTGGGTGCCACGGTCCGCGTAGCGGCCGTTGACGCTCATCCACTTGTAGTGGGAGTAGCAGCGCGAGCCGTAGACGATCTCGTCGCCGCTGGTCGACTTCTTCTGGCCCCAGTCCCAGGCGGCGTCGCGCGCCGGGATGCCGACCGCCCTCAGCTTGCGGTAGACCGCGTTGTTGGTGACCGAGCCGATCACCCGGACCACGCAGCCGCGCTTCTTCAGCCGGACGACCTCGTCGGCGATGCGCTCGCCACGGCGGCCGTACCACGCGTACATGTGGATCCGCAGGATCGTCTTGCCCTTGGTGCCGTATCCCCTCGGCGCGCTGCAGCCGATCAGCCGCAACCGGTCGATCACCCGGTCACCGGTGCCGCGGGCGTAGACCTCGTCGCTGGTCGTGCCCGTGTGCTGGCGCTGGAAGCCGACGGAGGTGCCACCACCGGACCACGACACGTAGCGCGGGGTGGCCTTCCTGTCGGCCTTGAGCTCGTTGAACATCCGCAGCCAGGTCTTCCAGAGGCCGTCGTTGGCGTAGATCGTCTGGGCGTCGTTCCACTGCGAGCCGGCCGCTCCGCCACCGAGGTTGCCGGAGCTGTTGATGATGATGTTGCGCTTGTCGCCGACCTGGGTGAAGGAGTGGATCTTGATGTGCAGGTTGCCGGTGTCGTAGCCACGGCAGGCGCCGGCGCAGCCGTAGATGAAGCTCGGCCGGGAGCGCCTGGTGCCGAGGCGGTCGGCCAGCTTCCGCTCCCCACTGCTCCACATCTTGCGGTTGACCAGGATCTGCACGTGCACACCACGCTTGTGGGCGGCGATGAGCTGGTCCACGCTGTCGGCGCGGTCCAGGTTGTAGGTGACGAACCGAATGTAGGAGCCCGCGCGCGCGTAGCGGATGCTGTTGTTGATCCGGCTCACGACGGCGTTGCGCTGGGCGAAGTCACCGGTCGGGTTGTTGAAGAACGGCCCCGCCGGCGGCGCCCAGGTCGCCGCAGTCGCCGATGTCGAGACCACGGACATCGTCGCCATCACCAGAGCCGCCACACAGCCGGCCACAGCCGAAGCGATCGAGATCTTCCGGGTCGTTCTCGACCTGAGCACATTCCCCCACATGCGGCCGGACTATACCCAGCGACGTATGCGCCGCAACGACAATTCCGAGAACAAGATGCCGAACAGAAACAAACCCGCCTCCGAGCCGTGCTCGGAGGCGGGTTCTGTGACGTACATCCCAGGCCAGGCTCAGCCCTTCGCAGCCTTGACGGCCTCGGTGACGGCCGGGAGGACGGTGTGCAGGTCGCCCACCACACCGAAGTCGACGAGCTCGAAGATCGGTGCCTCCTCGTCCTTGTTGACCGCGACGATGGTCTTCGAGGTCTGCATACCGGCACGGTGCTGGATCGCACCGGAGATCCCGTTGGCCACGTAGAGCTGCGGGGAGACGGTCTTACCGGTCTGGCCGACCTGGAAGGTGTGCGGCATCCAGCCGGAGTCGACCGCGGCACGCGAGGCACCGACAGCGGCACCCAGAGCGTCGGCGAGACCCTCGACGGCAGAGAAGTCGCCGCCGGTGCCACGACCACCGGAGACCACGATCGCGGCCTCGGTGAGCTCGGGACGACCGGAGGCCTTACGCGGCTGGGAGGCCACGATCTGCGCGGTCTTGGCGGCGTCGGAGATGGTCACCTCGAACGGGGTGACCGCGGCGGCGCCGGCCTTCTCGACGGGAGCGGCCGAGTTGGGCTTGACCGTGATGATCGGGGTGCCCTTGGTGACCTTGCCCTTGACCGTGAAGTTGCCGGCGAACACGGACTGGGTCGCCACACCGGACTCGTCGAGGTCGACGGCGTCGGTGATCAGACCGGAGTCGAGCTTGATCGCCAGACGGGCGGCGACCTCCTTGTTCTCCGCGGAGGACGGCAGCAGGATCGCCGCCGGGGAGGCCGAGCCGGCCAGCTGCGCGAGCGCCTCGGCCTTCGGCGCCACCAGGTAGCCCTTGATCTGGGCGTCGTCGATGACGTAGACCTTCTCGGCGCCGTAGCCCTTCACGGCCTCCGCGGCACCAGCGGCACCGTCGGCGCCACCGATGTAGACCGCGGACGGCTCGCCGAGCTTGGCGGCCAGGGTGAGCAGCTCGTAGGTCGGCTTCTTGACCTGACCAGCCACGTGGTCGATGAGAACGAGAACTTCAGCCATGATTCAGATATCCCTTCTCGGCCTCAGATGAACTTCTTGGACGCGAGGAACTCGGCCAGCGCCTTGGCGCCCGAGCCGTCCTCGTCGGTGACGATCTCACCGGCGGTGCGCGGCGGGCGGGCCGCCGTCTCCTCGACCGCGGTGTACGCAGCGGCCAGACCCACCTGGGAGGCGTCGACGCCGAGGTCGGCCAGCGACCACGTCTCCAGCGGCTTCTTCTTGGCCGCCATGATGCCCTTGAAGGACGGGTAGCGAGCCTCGCCGGACTGGTCGGTGACCGAGAGGACCAGCGGCAGCGTGCCGCCGATGACCTCGGTGGCCACGTCGCCGTCACGCTTGATGCGGACCTGGTCGCCCTGGGTCTCCACGACCGAGGCCAGGGTGACCTGCGGCAGGCCGAGACGCTCGGCCAGCATCGCCGGGACGACGCTCATGCCGGCGTCGGTCGAGGCCAGACCGCCGACGACGAGGTCGACCGGGCCGAGCTTCTCGATCGCCTTGGCGAGCACCAGCGAGGTGGCGATGGAGTCGGAGCCGGCGATGGCGTCGTCGACGACGTGGACGCCCTTGTCGGCACCCATCTGCAGCGCCTTGCGCACAGCCGCCTCGGCCGCCTCGGGACCAACGGTCAGCGCGGTGACGGTGATCTCCTCGCCGTCACGCTTCTCCTTGATCTGCAACGACTGCTCAACCGCGTACTCATCGAGCTCGGAGAGCAGACCGTCGACGTTCACGCGGTCGACGGTGAAGTCGTCCTCGAACTGCCGGTCCGCGGTCGCGTCCGGCACGTACTTCACAAGCACAACAATGTTCATGATGGTGCGGCCTTGCCGGCCCCTCCTGGAATGGTCGTAGTTCGCCAGCGATGTTACCCGTCAGTCACATAGGGATGACAGGTGCCTACGCGTTGAGAATGTCACATGGCCTCAGGGCCTGATGAAACCAGCCACGATCCGACCGACGATCAGCCAGGCCAGCGCGCCGATGCCCCAGTTGAAGAGGGCGTTCTTGATCTCCGCGTCCTCTCCGCCGAACTGCTTGATGCCGTTCTCCCGCGAGAAGAGGCCGAGATCGGCGGTGTCGGCGGCGTTGAGCACGAAGTCGACCAGAGAGTTGTCCTGGTTGGCCTTGAGCGCGATCAGCAGAGCTCCGATGGCGAGCGCCAGCGCAGCGATCAGCGCGATCACCCAGACCACCCTGGAGGCGTAGGACCGGACGGTGTGGACCACGCCGGGGCCGTTGGACGTCTTGGTGTCGGACACGGGGTTCACTTCCCTTCGAAGTTGGCTTTGCCGGGGCCGTTCTCCAGGAACGATGTCATCCCGGTCTGGGAGTCCTGGGTCGCGAACACGCCGGCGAACTGCTGCTGCTCGATGGCTAGCCCGGTGGCGAGGTCCACCCCGAGCCCCTTGTCGATCGCCGTCTTCGCCGCCGCCAGGGCGTACGGGGCCGCCTTCGTGAACTGGCTCGCCCACGCGAGCGCCTCCTCATAGACCGAGGCCGCCGGCACGAGCCGGTCGGCCAAGCCGATTGCAAGCGCCTCGTCTGCCTTGACGAAGCGGCCCGAGAAGATCAGGTCCTTGGCCTTGGACGGCCCGACCAGTCGTGCCAGCCGCTGGGTGCCGCCGGCGCCGGGGATGATGCCGAGCAGCACCTCCGGCTGACCGAAGGTGGCGTCGTCGGCGGCGATCCGGAAGTCGGCGGCGAGCGCCAGCTCGCAACCACCACCCAGCGCGTAGCCGGTCACCGCGGCGACCACCGGCTTGGGGATCTCCGCGACCGCGGTCACCGCGGCCTGCACGCCGGCGACCCGCTTGGCCATCTCGGAGTAGGAGAGGCCGGCCATCTCCTTGACGTCGTTGCCGGCGGCGAAGAGCTTCTCGCCTCCGTAGACGACCACCGCGCGTACGTCGTCGTCGGCTGCCGCCTCGGTCGCGACCGCGAGCAGCTCCCCCTGCACCTGGAAGCTGATCGCGTTCATCTTCGGCCGGTCGAGCCGGATCGTGCCGATGCCGTCCTCGACGGTGAGGTTGACGAAGTCACCCATCGTGGCGCTCCCCTGTCTGTGAAGGCGGTTACATGTGTCCGGAACACTATCGGGTGCCTTCCACCTCTCGTGTGCGGGTTCGCGGTACAGGCGTTGCGTGTATCGCGTAACCCGGGCCGGTAAAGGGCCGTTTCAATAACATGACCGATATTCGTTCCAGTCGCGCCAGGGTGAGCCTCGGTGCCGCGCTGAGCATCGCCCTCGGCGCATTCGTGCTGGTGACGCCGGTCTCGGGTGCCGCGCTCTCCACTACTGATGACACTGCCACCACCACGGCTGACGTGGCCCGCTCCGGCGGGCTTCTCGGTCACGAGGCCGATTCCGGCCTGGACGTACGCGACCGCGTGCTTCCCACCTCCACCCAGGAGTCCGCGGCTCAGGCCCTGGAGGCCGTCGACATCCGCTGGAACGCCCACGGGACGCCGACCTCGCTGATCACGGCGGACGGCGTGCTGGCTCCGGCCGGCTCCTCCGACCCGGTCACCGCGGCCCGGGGCTTCCTCGCCGACAACGCGGCGGTCTTCGGACTCACCGCGGCCCAGCTGGGCGACCTCGAGCTGGTCAGCGACCAGAAGCTGGCCGACGGCGGCGGTCATGCGGTGCTCTTCCGGCAGACCTACGACGGTCTGTCCGCCGCCACCGAGGGCCTGGTCACCGTGGGGGTGGCCGACGGCGACATCACCTATGTCTCCTCCTCGCTCTCGAAGGTGACCGGCACGCCCGCGAAGGCGGAGCTCACTCCCACCGAGGCATGGCTGAAGGCGGCCGCCTCGGCCGGACGTCCGATCACAGGATCGAAGGTCGGCGAGATCGTCACCGACGCCGCCGCGAAGCTGACCGACTGGACGAAGCTGACCGTGCCGGGCCTGGCGACCGACCAGCTGGTGCGGCTGCGGGCGTTCCCGGTCCCCGGCGAGGGCGTACGCCCCGTCTTCCAGGCCACCGTCGTCGACTCCGCCGCCGCCACCCTGCTGGGGCAGACGGCACTGGTCGACGCGGTCACCGGCGAGGTGCTCTGGCGCCACGACAACGTCGACCACGAGAACGACGTCGAGGGGCCGTTCACCGGCACCGCGCTCGGCGCCTGCGGGCCGAAGCACACCTTCGAGATCACCGACGACAAGACCCGCACGATCGCCGCGGTCGCGGTCGGGCTGCCGACCGACGACTTCACCGTGAAGCTCTTCGCCCCCGACGGGCGGCTGCTCGTGGAGGGTGACCTGCTCACCAGCCCCGAGACGGCGACCTACACCGCCGAGAAGATCGACCCGGGGACGTACGCGGTCCAGGTCTGTCCCTTCGACGACTCGCTCCTGGTCGGCAGCTACACGGTGACCGTGGCATCCTCCGACGCCGGCGCGGAGTCGGGTGACCTGCCGGGCAGCAACCCGCGCTGGTCCTACTTCCCCGGCACCCCCGACGCCGCCTCGACCGGCGGCGAAGCGGTTCCCACCAACGACGTGATCGCGTGCTGGACCAAGGTCGCCGAGTGCACCGGGCCCGAGCTGAAGAGCCTGGCCAACGCCGGCCCCTGGGACACGCTGCTCAACACGACCGTCGGGGTGCCGAGCCTGACCACGATCGGCAACAACGCCAACACCCACGAGGGCTGGCTCTCCCCGCTGGCCGCGGGTGGCCTGGAGCAGGCTCCGGTCTCGCCGGTGCGTGACTACTCGGGCACGTTCACCGATGCCTGGAACAACGCGCAGTGCGCGCCCACCAACCTGGTGCCGGGCGGCAACGACGTCAACTACGTGGTCGGCAATCTGTTCGCCAGCCACAACCGGATGCACGACTGGTCCTACTTCCTCGGCTTCACCGAGGAGAACTACAACCTGCAGACCGACAACCTCGCGCGTGGCGGCCGTGGCCTCGACGCCGAGGTCGGCAACGCGCAGGCCGCCGCGCTCGACTCGCAGGTGATCGAGCAGACGGGCATCCTGACCGGCCGTAACAACGCCAACCAGCTCACCCTGATGGACGGCGTGCCGGGCGTCACCAACCAGTACCTCTTCCAGCCCGCCGCCGGCGCCTTCTACGCGCCCTGCACCGACGGCTCGCTGGACTTCGGGATCGTGGGCCACGAGTACACCCACGCCATCTCCAACCGGATGGTCGGCGGCCCCGACGACGGACTGACCTCGGAGCAGGGTGGCGCGATGGGCGAGTCCTGGAGCGACCTGGCCGCGGCCGAGCACATGTTCGCCCACGACCTCTACAACGGCGGCAGCCCGTGGGCCGTCGGCTCCTACGCCACCGGCAACACCGACGTCGCCATCCGCGACTTCGCGATCGACAGGAACCCGCTCAACTTCTCCGACTACGGGTTCGACTCCACCGGTCCCGAGGTCCACGCCGACGGCGAGATCTGGAACGGCACGATGTGGTCGGTGCGGCAGGCGCTGGTCGACAAGTTCAACGCGACCTATCCCTACGCCGACAAGGCCCTGCAGCGGCGCTGCTCGGTCGGGACGACGACGGCCTCGCCGCTCGCCGCCGACAAGTGCCCCGGCAACCGCCGCTGGATCCAACTGGTCTTCGACTCGTTCCTGCTCCAGCAGGGCGCGACCTCGATGCTGGACGCCCGCGACGCCTTCCTCGCCGCCGACCAGATGCGCTTCGGCGGTGCCAACCGCCAGGTGATCGCGGACGCGTTCGCACGACGCGGCATGGGCCAGTACGCCACCACGACCGCCGACGACCACGAGCCGACCCCGAGCTTCGCCTCACCGGCCTCGCGCAACGTCAAGGTCACCTTCAGCGCGCCCTCCGGCACGCCGGGGAAGGTGTACGTCGGCCGTTTCGAGGCTCGGGCCACGCCGATCGCCGACACGCTGGTCGACACCGCGATGGGGTCGGTGGCGCACTTCGTCCCGGGGACGTACGAGTTCCTCTACGTCACCAAGACCGGGGGCGCCCAGCGTAAGACGGTCACGATCTCCTCCTCGGAGATCACCAAGACCGTCTCCTTCGCAGCGAGCACCAACCTCGCCGCGGCCGCCAAGGGCGCGACGGTCATCGCCTCGACCGAGGGCTCGCGCAACCCGGACGCGTTGATCGACGGCACCGAGGGCACCAACTGGGGCGGCGTCACCGCGGACAACGTGGACGCGACCACGCCGTCCGTCGCCGTCGACCTGGCCGGCGGAACCCACACGGTGACCAAGGTGAACGTGAGCGCCTACCTCTCCCCCGCCACCGACACGGACGCGGACTCGGGGTCGCGCTTCACCGCGCTGCGGAAGTTCGCGCTGGAGGCGTGCGTCTCCGCGTGCACCACCTCCGGCGCGGTCTGGAAGCGCTTCTACACCTCGGCCGACGACGCCTTCCCCGGAAAGCGCCCGAGGCCGGTCGCGCCCAACCTGAACCTGCGCACCTTCGACGTCCCCGACACCACCGCCGCCGCGGTACGTCTGGTGGCGCTGGAGAACCAGTGCACGGGCTTCGACGGCTACGCCGGCGAGCAGGACGCCGACCCCACCACCACGACCGACTGCAAGACCGGCTCCGACCGCGGGACGATCGTCCACGCCGCCGAGCTGCAGGTCTTCGGTCAGTGACCGTGGCGTCTCGGTGCCCTGCGGGGCAGGGCACCGAGACGCTCGTGCGGGCGAAGAGCCTCACCGCTCGAACGACGCCAACGCACCCCACGCCAGCAGGCCGGCCACCAGCACGGTCCCGGCGAGGAGCCAGTAGAGCGCGTCGTACCCACCCATGACGGCGGCGAGCGCAGCCCCGACCGCCGGGGCGAGCGCACCCGCGACCCCGGCCGGCGCGGAGTAGACCCCGTTGAGGGCGGCGTACCTCTCGGGTCCCCATACGTCGCTGACGACGGTCGCCGCGATGAGCGTGTAGAGCCCGCGGGCGGTCCCGGTGAGCACCGCGACGACGATCATCACCCAGCCCACCGCGGGCAGCAGCGGCAGCAGCGCGACCGAGGTGGCGAACCACAGCACTCCCCCGGTCATCCGGGCGCGGACGCCGAAGCGCCGGGCCAGCAGCGGATAGAACGCCCTCCCGGCGACCTGGCCGGCGCCGCTGAGCCCGAGCGCCCAGGCGGCCGTGGCCGGGCTGAGCCCGTGCTCGACGAGGAACGGCACCAGGTGCACGATCGAGGCGAACACGACCATCGTGACCAGCGTGCCCGCGAGCGTGAGCAGCACGAACCGGCGGCTCCGCAGCACGTCGCGGTCCCGCACCGGCCGACCGTCCTCGTCCGGAGCGGCCGGCTCCCAGGCCAGGTCGAGCACCACGACGCTCGGCAGGAACGTCAGCACGACGAAGGCGCCGGCCAGGACGACGTACGTCCAGCGCCACTCCACCCGCGCCGCCAGCGCTTCGGTGAGCGGCGCGAAGATCGTCGAGGCGAACCCACCGGCGAGGGTGAGCGTCGTGATCGCATCCACGCGCCGCGTACCGAACCAGTGCGTCAGCGCCGCGAACGCCGGCGGGTAGAAGGTCCCCGCCGACGAGAGCCCGACGACCAGCCAGCCGAGGGCGAAGATCCAGTACGAAGGCGCGGCGGCGACCACGAGCAGCGCCAGCGTGCCCAGCAGGCTGGCGCCCGCCATCACCCACCGAGGCCCGAAGCGCTGGATGACCCGCCCGACGGGGATGCCCGCGACCGCCCCCACGAGCGTGCCCGCGGAGAAGGCGGTGGTGATCGCGGCCGCCGACCACCCGGTGTCGTCGACGATCCGCGGCTGCAGCACGGTGAAGGCGTAGTAGAGGACGCCGTACGCCGCCGTGACGGTCACGCAGAGCGTGACCAGCACCCCGCGAAGCGACCGACTCCCCACCCTGTCAGCGTTCCAGATGAACCTGCTCGAGGACACCGCTGAGCTTGGACGGGTTGCGTACGTAGTAGAGGCCGGTCACCAGACCGTCCTCGACGTGCAGCGTGACCACGCCGTCGACCTCGTCGCCGAAGTAGAGCAGCATGCCGGGGGCGCTGTTGACGCTGGCCATCTCGAACCGGGGGACGCCGTACTTCGTCGCCAGCCCCGCGAAGAACCGCAGCACCTTCTCGGCGCCGTGGATCGGCTTGCGGGCCGCCTGGACCACGCCGCCACCGTCGGAGAAGAGCACGACATCGGGCGCCAGCACGTCGAGCAGCGACTGCAGGTCGCCGCCGGTCGCGGCGTCGCGGAACCGTTCCAGGGCGTGACGCGCCTCGGCCGACGAGACCGACTCGCGCGGCCGGCGCTCCGCGACGTGGTCGCGTGCCCGGTGCGCGATCTGGCGCACCGCGGCCGGCGACTTGTCGACCGCCGCGGCGATCTCGTCGTAGCCCAGCGCGAAGACCTCGCGCAGCACGAAGACGGCCCGCTCGGTCGGCGAGAGCGTCTCCAGCACCAGCAGCACCGCAGTCGAGAGCGAGTCGGCCAGCTCGGCGTCCTCAGCGACGTCCGGCGCGGTCAGCAGCGGCTCGGGCAGCCACGGACCGACGTACGTCTCCTTGCGGCGCGACAGCGTCCGGATGCGGTTGAGCGCGAGCCGGGTCGTGATCCGCACCAGATAGGCGCGCTGGTCGCGCACCTCCTCCAGCGGCACGTCGGCCCAGCGCAGCCAGGTCTCCTGGAGGACGTCCTCGGCGTCGGCGGCCGAGCCGAGCATCTCGTAGGCGACGGTGAAGAGCAGGTTGCGGTGGGCGACAAAGACCTCCGTCGCGGCATCATCGCTCATGCCCGCGACCCTACCGGCGGCTCGACCGGCGCGGAGGCCGGCGGGATCCTGAACATACTGGGCATCGTCGCCCTCCTGTGTCGTCTCGTGCGTCTCGTCACCATCCAGACACCGACAACCATCAGGTTGTGACACTAGGGTTGGGGCGTGAGCGAGCCAGAGACGACAACGGTGGCGGAGGGTGTTGCCCGGATCGAGTGGGCCGCGGGCGAGGCCGTCGATGTCGTACGCCGCGAGGTGGCCGCCGCGCTGCTCACCCACCATCGGGTGGAGGCGCTGGTCGACCCGGACGACACCGTCGAGCAGCGCACCGCGACCTGGGCGGGGCTCCACCGCGAGGGCCTGCTCCGAGGCGTGACGGGTGGCAAGGACCGGATGCTCTACGCCCGGGTGGCGAGCGACGCTCCGGTCGAGGCCCCCGAGGGCTTCCGGGCCCTGCTCAACTCCTTCCTCCCGCGCAAGCGCGCGATCGGCCAGATGCTGGTGCGCGACCCCGAGGACCGCGTGCTGATGTGCCAGCTGACCTACAAGAAGGACTGGGACCTGCCCGGCGGCATCGTGGAGGTGGGCGAGTCGCCCAAGCTGGCGACCACCCGCGAGATCGAGGAGGAGCTCGCCCTCGTCCTCCCCGCCGGCGACCTGCTGCTCACCGACTGGCTGCCCCCGTGGGGCGGCTGGGACGACGCCGTCTGCCTGGTCTTCGACGGGGGCGTCCACCCCTCCTCGGTCCTCGAGCAGACCACCCTCCAGCCCCGCGAGATCCGCTCAGTGGCGTTCTGCACCCTCGACGAGGTCCGCGAGCGGGCCGCCGACTTCACCGCCCGCCGGGTCGAGGCCGCTCTGGCCGCGCTGCGGGGCGGCCCGGGTTACACCGAGTCGGGGCGCGCGTAGCACTCCCTGCGCGACGAGCGCACCGAGCACCAGCAGGGCACCACCGGCGAGCTCGCCGGCGCTCGGCACCTCGCCGAGCAGCAGCCATGCGGACCCGATGGCCACCGGAGGCACCAGCAGGATCCACGGCACCACCGAGGAGGCCGGGTGCCGCGCGAGCAACGAGTTGAAGATGCCGTAGCCGACGAACGAGGCGAGCACGACCGTGTAGGCCGTGGAGACCAGCGCCTCCCAGCCGAAGGCGGCCACCCCGTCGCGGACCCCCTCGGGTCCGTCGAGAACCAACGAGAGCGCGAGCAGCGGGAGCGGCACGACCAGCGCCGACCAGACCGTCAGCGAGAGGCCGCCGGGCACCTTGGCCGCGCGGGAGATCACGTTGCCGATCGCCCACGACAGCGCCGCGAGCAGGCACAGCACCAGCGCCACGACCGGCACGTGGCCACCGCGTCCCAGCGCCACCACGACCAGGCCGAGCGCACCGGCGACGACGCCGACCACCTGCATCAGCGTCGGCCGCTCACGCAGCACGCCGGCCGCGATGACGATGGTGAGCACGACCTGCGCCTGGAGCACGAGCCCCGCCAGGCCGGGCGGCATCCCCGCGGCCATGCTGGTGTAGAGCAGGCCGAACTGACCCAGGCTCATGAAGGCCCCGACCGCCGCGACCACCTTCCACGACGCCTTCGGGCGAGGCAGCAGGAAGACGGCCGGGAACGCGACCAGCACGAAGCGCACGGCAAGCAGCAGCAGCGGCGGCACCGAGTGCCCGTCACGCGTCTCGAGGCCCCAGTCGATGACGACGAAGTTGAAGCCCCACAGGACGGCGACGAGGACGGCGAGCAGCGAGTCACGGCGAGTCACATCCACCAGGATGAAGGCAAAGATCATGAAGCACCAGCGAATGATTCTTCATCGAATGACGTAGCATCACTTTATGATCGATCTGTCCGCGCTCGTCGCTCTCCGTGCCGTCGACAGCCACGGTTCGGTGGTGGCGGCCGCCGACGCCCTGGGCTTCACACCGAGCGCGGTGTCGCAGCAGGTCAAGCGGCTCGAGCGGCAGGTCGGCGTACCGCTCCTGGAGCGGATCGGGCGCGGCGTCATGCTCACCCATGCCGGGCGGCACCTGGTCGACGAGGGCTCGCGGCTGCTCGCCGACATGGAGTCGCTGGAGTCCGGGCTGCACGAGCAGGCCACGACCGTCGCCGGGCGACTGCGGCTGACCGCCTTCTCCACCGCGATGCGCGGGCTGATCGCGCCGGTCGCCGGCGAGCTCCGCACGGTCCATCCCGACCTCGTGCTCACCCTCTCCGAGCGAGAGCCGTGGGACACCGTCGACCTGGTGGCGACCGGTCACAGCGAGATCGGCGTGGTGCACTCCTGGGGCGACGTGCCGCTCTCCATCCCCGACCACCTCGTCACCACCGAGCTCCTCCGCGACGTCGCCGACGTGATCGCCCATCGCGACCACCCGCTCGCCCAGCTCGCCAAGGTGACCCCGCACGACCTGGTCGCCGAGGACTGGATCGCGACACCGGAGGGCACGATCTGCCGGCAGTGGCTGAACCGGATGTACGCCGGCACCGGCCGGCTGCCGCGGATCGCGCACGTCTCGATGGAGTTCGACAGCCATCTGGCGCTGGTGCGGGCCGGCCTCGGGATCGCGCTCGTCCCGCGCCTGGGACGGGCGGCGCTGGGTGAGGACCTGGTCGCCGTACGCGTCGTCGACCCGGTCCCCACCCGCGAGATCCTCGCGCTGCACCGGCGCACGATGACCGCCTCGCCGGCGGTCACCGCCGTGCTCGCGGCCCTAGCGGATCAGAACAGCGCGGATCAGAACAGTGCCGAGGCCAGCGACTGACGGCCCTTGAGCACGCGCTCGTCGTCGTTGCCGACCGCGGCGAAGAGCCCCAGCAGGTGCTCGCGCGCCTTGTTGCGCTCGTCCCCCGACGTACGCCGCACCAGCTCGACCAGCCGGATGAAGGAGTCCTCCACGTGGCCGCCGAGCAGGTCCAGGTCGGCGACGAGGGTCTGCGCGTCGACGTCCTCGGGCGCGGCCGCGGCGGCGGCACGGGCGGCGTTGAGGTCGACCCCCTGCGTACGCTGCAGGACCTTGGCCATCGCCAGCCCGGCGGCGGCCTCGGAGTCGGCGGGGTTGGAGGCGATCAGCTTCTCGTACTCGGCCACGGCCGCGTCGATGTCACCGCGCTCCAGCGCGTCCTGGGCCGGTGCGTAGCGCGGGTCGAGCGCCGGCTCGGCGCCCTCCTCGGTCGCGCCACCGCCGATGGCGTTGGGCTTGTGCCGCCCGCCGATGCCCTGGGTGGTGAGCTGCTGCCCGAGCTGCTGGAAGACCGTACGCAGCTCCTCGAGGTTGAGCGCGCCCGGGATCGGCTGGGTGACCGGCCGGCCGTCGAGCAGGATGTAGAGGAGCGGCACCTGGGGCACCTGCAGCGCCTGCGCGATCTGCGGGTTCTTGTCGATGTCGACCAGGCCGACCAGGAACCGGCCGTCGTACTCCTCCACGACCGTCGAGACGTCGCGCGCGTAGGTGACGCTCTCGGGAGCGCGGGAGGCGGAGTAGAAGACCAGGACGACCGGGGCGGTCATCGACGCCTCGAGCACCGACTGGAAGATCTGCTCGTCGACCTCGACGGTGTAGGAGCCGGCGCTCCGCCCCTGGGCGGGAGCCGCATCGGCCGGACCGCCGAAGGGGGCGTCCTGTGCGGGGGTGCTGGCGAGCCCGGAGAGGTCGACGGCTCCGGGACGGGAGAACGGCTGCTGCGTCATGTCGCCAATCCTATGAGGACGGTCTAACCGACGCTGCCACGGAGGCCCGCACGCTGGACGACGCGCTGGATGGTCAGGTCACGCTCGTTCGGCCGTCCGACGAAGTAGATGTTGTTGAGGCCCTGCTCCTGGGCGGCCGACTCGAAGACGAAGTGGCCGTAGTTGAAGATCTGGCCCGTGAAGGACTGCTTCACGGTGATGTCGAGGACTCGGGCCAGCGGCATGGTCGCCAACTCGCTCGAGAGCACGCCGTGGACACGGAAGATGCGCATGTTGGTGACCACGAACCGGTCCCGGCTGACCACCAGCGACCGCCAGAACGCGTGCCCGACCAGCGCGAACGCGAGCAGCACGATGATCCAGGCGACGTTCATGTCGATCGTCGCGGCGACGATCATCAGCGCCAGACCGAGGATCGCCTCCGCCACCGGCCTGATGTAGGACACCCAGTGATGGGTGACCTCGTCGACGACGACCTCACCTTCGTCTCGCAGAAGGTGCTTGGAGATGTCGACACCGAAGAGGTTCACACCAGCAACGATAGTGACTCCGCGAAGCGAGAGTCGACAGAACAAGCCGTACGCCGGGACAACTCCTGCCGAAAGACCGGCGACCGGCTACTCGGCGAGGAGCGTGTCGGCGGCGGCGTAGGGGTCCTTCTCCCCCGTGACCACCTTCTCCGCGAGGGCGTCCAGGTCGCTCGACGACCCCACCGTCGTCCACCTGGCCCGCAGCGTCTCGACGGCGATGGCCTCGATCTCGGCCCGTGCCCGTCGCGTACGCCGCAGCGCCAGCGTGCCGCTGGACTCGAGCCAGGCCCGGTGCTCGTCGAGCGCGGCGACCACCTCGGCCAGGCCCTTGCCGGACTGGGCGACGGCGGTGAGGACCGGCGGGGTCCAGGCCTCCGCCGGGCGGTCGGCCAGGCGGAGCATCCCGCGCAGGTCGCGCTGCACCTTGGTCGCCCCCTCCCGGTCGGCCTTGTTGACGACGTAGAGGTCGCCGATCTCCAGGATTCCGGCCTTCGCCGCCTGGATGCCGTCGCCCATCCCGGGCGCGAGCAGGACCACGGTGGTGTCGGCGAGGCCGGCGATCTCCACCTCCGACTGGCCCACACCGACGGTCTCGACCAGCACCACGTCGAAACCGGCGGCGTCCAGCACCCGGATCGCCTGCGGCGCCGACCAGGCCAGACCGCCGAGATGGCCCCGGGAGGCCATCGACCGGATGAAGACACCCGGGTCGGTGGCGTGGTCGGTCATCCGGATCCGGTCACCGAGCAGCGCACCACCCGAGAACGGGGACGACGGGTCGACCGCCAGCACGGCCACGGTCCGCCCGGCGGAGCGCAGCTCGCGGACCAGCGCTGAGGTGGTCGTCGACTTCCCGACGCCCGGGGCACCGGTGAGCCCCACGATCTGGGCGTTCCCACCGTGCGGCGCGAGCGCGGCCATCACCTCGCGGAGGCGCTCTCCCCCGCCGACGGGGGCGTTCTCTACGTACGACACCAGCCGCGCGACCGCCCGGGGCTCACCGCCCCGGGCGCGCGCGACCAGGTCGCTCACTTCAGCGATGGCTCACGCCTTGGGCACACGCACGATCAGTGCGTCACCCTGACCGCCACCACCGCACAGCGCGGCCGCACCGGTGCCGCCACCGCGACGCTTGAGCTCGTGCGCCAGGTGGAGCACGACGCGCGTGCCGGACATGCCGACGGGGTGGCCGAGCGCGATCGCGCCGCCGTTGACGTTGACGATCTCCGGGTCGAGACCGAGCTTCTTGGTGGACTCGATGCCGACGGCAGCGAACGCCTCGTTGAACTCGACCAGGTCGAGGTCGGCGGCGGTGATGCCCTCCTTCTCGAGGGCCTTGGCCGTGGCGTTGGCCGGCTGCAGCTGCAGCGAGGAGTCGGGGCCGGCGACCATGCCGTGGGCGCCGATCTCGGCGAGCCACTCCAGACCGAGCTCCTCGGCCTTCTCCTTGCTCATCACGACGACGGCAGCGGCACCGTCGGAGATCTGCGAGGCGGAGCCGGCGGTGATGGTGCCCTCCTTGGAGAACGCCGGGCGGAGCTTGGCCAGCGACTCGGCAGTGGTGTCGCCGCGTACGCCCTCGTCGGCGCTGACGACGATCGGCTCGCCCTTGCGCTGCGGGATCGAGACCGGGACGATCTCGTCGTCGAAGACGCCGTTCTTCTGGGCCGCGGCGGCGCGCTGGTGCGACGTGGCGGCGAAGGCGTCCTGCTCCTCGCGGGTGAGCTTCACGCCCTCGGCGTTGACCTGCTCGGTGAGCCCGCCCATCGCCTGCTGGGTGAGCTGGTCGTAGAGCGCGTCGTAGGCCATCGAGTCCACCAGGGTGGTGTCGCCGTACTTGAAGCCCTCGCGGGACTTCGGAAGCAGGTGCGGCGCGTTGGTCATCGACTCCATGCCGCCCGCGACGATGATCTCGGCCTCGCCGGCGCGGATCATCTGGTCGGCCATGGCGATGGTGTTGAGGCCGGAGAGGCACACCTTGTTGATGGTGATCGACGGGATGTTCATCGGCAGCCCGCCGGCGATGCCGGCCGCGCGAGCCGGGTTCTGACCTGCGCCGGCCTGGATGACCTGACCCATGATCAGGTAGTCGACCTGCTCCGGCGAGACGCCTGCCTTCTCCAGGGCGCCCTTGATGGCGACGCCGCCCAGATCGGCCGCGGACAGGCTCTTGAGCCCGCCGAGCAGGCGGCCGATCGGCGTACGCGCCCCGGCGACGATGACGTTGGACATGGGTCCTCCAAGGATGTTGGTGGTGCTGATCTGCCACTGAGGTTACTTATTAGTAACCTCAGTGGGAAGAGAGATGACAGCAGCTGGGTGTGGCTGTCATCACACATTGTGCCTCTTAGGCCCGACCTCAAGGAGAGTAGGCCCATGACTACCGTTGACATCCCGCCGCACCTGTTCACCCAGATCGACCACGTCGGCCTCGCCGTCGCCGATCTGGACGCGGCGATCGACTTCTACGAGAAGACCTTCGGCATGAAGCTCGCCCACCGGGAGACCAACGAGGAGCAGGGCGTCGAGGAGGCGATGATCGCCATCGGCGACTCCGACAACAAGCTGCAGCTGCTCGCCCCGCTCAACGAGAACAGCACCATCGCCAAGTTCCTCGACCGCAACGGCCCGGGCATGCAGCAGCTGGCCTACCGGGTCACCGACGTGGAGCAGGTCTCGGCGATCCTCCGGGAGCGCGGCGTACGTCTTCTCTACGACGCACCGCGGCGCGGCACCGCCGACTCGCGGATCAACTTCATCCACCCGAAGGACGCCGGCGGCGTCCTGGTCGAGCTCGTCGAGCCGGCCGCGAACCCCGCCCACTGAGAACCCACCACGGCACGTGAACGATCCAAGAGTCATGTGTCACATCAGGCTGGCGTTAACGGTTACTCACCAGTAATGTCCAGCGAAATAGAGCCAACCGCGACCCCTACGACGACGCAGGAGCCGACCATGCAGAAAATCCTCGACGCGATCCTTGCGGGCGACACGCCCAGCGAGGAGTTCGCGAACCTCGAGATCCCCGACCACTACCGTGCCGCCACCGTCCACAAGGACGAGGTCGACATGTTCGAGGGCGTCGCGACCAAGGAGAAGGACCCCCGGAAGTCCCTCCACGTCGAGGACGTCGCCCTTCCCGAGCTCGGCCCGGGCGAGGCCTTCGTCGCGGTGATGGCCTCGGCGATCAACTACAACACCGTGTGGACCTCGATCTTCGAGCCGGTCTCCACCTTCGGGTTCCTGGAGCGCTACGGCAAGGAGTCCGAGCTCGGTGCCCGCCACAACCTCGACTACCACATCGTCGGCTCCGACCTGTCCGGCGTCGTGCTGAAGGTCGGCGCGGGCGTGACCAAGTGGAAGCCGGGCGACCGGGTCGTGGCCCACTGCCTCTCGGTCGAGCTCGAGGCTCCCGACGGCCACAACGACACGATGATGGACCCCTCCCAGCGCATCTGGGGCTTCGAGACCAACTTCGGCGGCCTCGCCGACGTCGCGATGGTCAAGGCCAACCAGCTGATGCCGAAGCCGGAGCACCTCACCTGGGAGGAGGCCGCCTCCCCCGGCCTGGTCAACTGCACCGCCTACCGTCAGCTCGTCTCCGCCAACGGCGGCAACATGAAGCAGGGCGACAACGTCCTGATCTGGGGTGCCTCCGGTGGCCTCGGCGGCTTCGCGACGCAGTACGCCCTCAACGGCGGCGCCAACCCGGTCTGCGTGGTCTCCAACGAGGAGAAGGCCAAGATCGTGCGCAACATGGGCGCCGAGATGGTCATCAACCGCTCCGAGATGGACTTCAAGTTCTGGAACGAGGACGGCACCCAGCAGAACCCGAAGGAGTGGCTGCGCCTGGGCAAGGCCATCCGCGAGCTCACCGGCGGCGAGGACATCGACATCGTCTTCGAGCACCCGGGCCGTGAGACCTTCGGCGCCTCGGTCTTCGTCACCCGCAAGGGCGGCACCATCACCACCTGCGCGTCGACCTCGGGCTACATGCACGAGTACGACAACCGCTACCTGTGGATGAACCTCAAGCGGATCATCTCCAGCCACTTCGCCAACTACCGCGAGTCGTGGGAGGCCAACCGCCTCATCGCGCAGGGCAAGATCCACCCGACCCTCTCCCGCACCTACACCCTGGAGGAGGTCGGCCAGGCCTCGCTCGACGTGCACCACAACAAGCACCAGGGCAAGGTCGGCGTGCTCTGCCTGGCCCCCGAGGAGGGGCTCGGCGTCCTCGACGAGGAGAAGCGCGCGGCGCACATCGACAAGATCAACCTCTTCCGGGGAATCTGAGACCCGTAGTCTCAGTAAATAGAACCGTTTGAGACTGGATTCACGGCCGGTCTCCCCTTGCGCGAGGGGCGACCGGCCGTAGTCTTGCCCTTTGGGAGCAGAGGCAGCTCGTAGACGACCTACAGTGTGAGGAATCCGCCACAAATGACGAATGAGGGACTGTCCATCTTCAACGAGGCTTCAGAGCCTCGGCAGAAGCCCGAGCAGGACTCGACCGAGACACAGGTCCTCCCCAGGGTCCCCGGCGCATCTGGTTCACCCAGCTCCGGCCACAACTCGCCACCACCGGCTCCAGGCTCGCTCCCAGCCTTCCCGGTCGTGCGTCGTGGCGGATACGACCCCGGCACCGTGAACGCGCGGGTCCAGCAGCTGCTCCAGGCCAACGGCCAGGGTCAGTCGGCCCTGCGCAACGCGCAGCGGCGCATCGCCGAGCTCGAGCGCAAGGTCAACGACCTCAAGGCAGCAGCCGCCCAGAGCAACGAGGCCCCCTCCTACGCCTCGCTCGGTGGCCGCGCCAGCGCGATGCTCCGGCTGGCCGAGGAAGAGGCCGCCGCCGTCAAGGAGTCCGCCGAGAAGGAGGCCGCGGTCATCCGCGAGGCCGCCCAGCGCGAGGCCGCCGCGACGAAGGCGTCCGCCCAGCGTGACATCGAGTCGCTGCGTACGACTCACTACAAGGAGATCGACGACCACCGCGAGAAGGTGATGTCGGAGGTCCAGCAGGCTCGCTCGATGGTGCAGGCCGAGAGCGACGAGATGCTCGCCGCCGCCAAGCGCGAGGCCGACCAGATCCGGCTCGCCGTGCAGCAGGAGGTCACCCAGCTGCGTACGTCGACCCAGCGCGAGGTCGAGAAGGCCCGTGCCGGAGCGGACCGTGAGGTCCAGGAGGCCCGGCGGATGCTCGCCGTCGAGCGCGAGCGCCTCGCCCGCGAGGCCGCCGACCACCACGACCAGGCGATGGCCGAGACCGCCCGTATCGTCGCCGAGGGCGAGACCCGCGCCGCCGACGCCGAGGAGCGCGCCCGGATCGCCGCCCAGCACGTCGCCGACCAGCGCGCCGAGCTGGCCAAGGAGTCCGAGGGGATCATCTCGCGCGCCCGCCGCGACGCCGAGGCGATCCTGTCCAAGGCTCGCGCCGAGGCCGACCACCTCGCCTCCACCGCGACCGTCGAGGCCGAGAAGGGCCTCGCGATCATCAAGGCCGAGGTCGACCGTCTCACCAAGCGCCGCGACGCCATCGCCGCTCAGCTCTCCTCGCTCACCGACCTGGTCTCCGGGTTCGGCAAGACCGAGGACCCGGCCGAGCTGGAGGCGCCGAAGCCGCGCGCCGAGGAGGAGGACATCGTCGACGGCGAGCTCGTGGTCGACGAGAGCGTCACCCTGGTCGACTCCGACGACGACCTCTCCGACGACTACGACGACTACGACGAGCCCTCGGAGAAGACCGCGATCCGCGAGCCCGAGACTGCGAAGTCCGAAAGCCGGTGAACGCGGCCGCTGCCGACCGTCCCACGGACGGTCCTGAGTCGACGTCTGCCGAAAACGGCTCGAACGAGGACCCAGCGGTCGACAGCGAGACCGCGATCGACGTCGAGGAGCCGGAGCCCGAGGAGGAGAGCGAGCGCGACAAGCGGTACGGCAAGCCCGGACCGCGGTTCGACCGCAACTCGCCCTACCTCTTCGGGCTGCTCCTCGGCTTCGGCCTGCTGACCGCGTACGCGGCAGGCAACCTCCTCACCACGATGGGGAGCGTGATCCTCCAGGTGGTGGTCTCGCTCTTCATCGCGGCAGGGATCAATCCGATGGTCGTCTTCCTGCAGAGGCGTGGCTTCGCGCGCCCGTGGGCGGTCCTGACCGTCATCCTCGGCGTGCTGGGCGCGCTCGCGCTCTTCTTCGTGGCGCTGGTGCCGGTGATCAGCGACCAGGTCGCCAAGATCTCGGCCAACGTGCCCGACTGGATCGAGGAGCTCCAGCGCAACCAGCGCATCCAGCAGCTCAACGAGGACTACCAGATCCTCGACAAGGTGCAGGAGTACGTCGCCAGCGGCGACTTCGTCAGCAGCGCCTTCGGTGGTGCGCTCGGCGTGGGCCTGGCGGTGATCAACGTGCTCGTCACGGCGTTCATCGTCATCGTCCTGACGCTCTACTTCATCGCCGCCTACGACCAGACGAAGAACGCGATCTACCGGCTTGCCCCGGCCTCGCGCCGCGACCGGGTCAGCAAGCTCGGTGACCGGGTCTTCGACGGCATCGGCGGCTATGTCTCCGGCGCCTTCATCGTCGCCCTGTGCGCCGGTCTGTCGACGCTGGTGCTGCTCTTCGTCATCGGCATGGGCGAGTACGCGGTGGCGCTGGCCTTCGTCGTCATGATCACCGACGTGATCCCGATGATCGGGGCCACCATCGGCGCGGTCATCGTCTGCGCGATCACCTTCGCGACGACCGACGTGAAGACGGGCCTCATCGCGGTCGTCTTCTACATCGCCTACCAGCAGTTCGAGAACTACGTCGTCTACCCGCGGGTCATGTCCCGCTCGGTCGACATCCCCGGCGTGGTCACCGTGATCGCGGCCCTCATCGGCGCCTCGCTGCTCGGTGTCGTCGGCGCGCTGCTGGCGATCCCGACCGCGGCGGCCATCCTGATGCTGATCCGCGAGGTCTACGTCAGAGCTCAGGACGAGCGCTAGCAGGACCCTTCGAAGCGCCGCATGCCTCAGCTGATCAGCTGAGGCATGCGGCGCTTCGGGCTGTCAGGAGGCGCTCGTCGACTGCTCGCCCTGCTGGACCGCGATGATGCCGGCCAGCACGACCAGGCCGCCGACGAGCTGGATGAGGCCGGGCGCCTCGCCGAGCAGCAGCCAGGCGAAGACGACGGCCGAGACGACCTCGAGAAGTCCGACGAAGGACGACAGGCGCGACCCGAGGGTGCGGGTGGCGGCGATGCCGGCGGCGTACGCGACCGAGCAGGTCAGCACGCCGAGGCCGATCAGCGGCCCCCACCAGGGCATCTCCAGGCCCGCCAGGACGACCGGCGTGGTCTCCATCGCGAACGGGATCGCCCCGACCAGGCAGAGCAGCGCGAGCAGGATCGTGGCACCGGTCAGGCCGAGCCAGGCCAGCGCGAGCGGCGGCAGCGTGGTGCTGGAGTGGGCGTTGAGCACGTAGTAACCGGCCAGACCGACGGCGGCCGCCGAGCCCCACAGGACACCGAGCGGGTGCACGTTCGCGCCGCTGACGAGGTCGAGGACCAGCACGAGCCCGGCGATCGCGACCAGCGCGCCCACCATCGTCAGCCGCGAGGGCCGCTCGCCGTGCCGCAGCCACATCCAGGCGACGACGAGCACGACCCCCATGTACTCGAGCAGCAGCGCCGGCCCGACCGCCATCCACTGCACCGCCGAGAAGAACGCGAACTGCGGCACCACGATCGCCAGCAGTGCGTACGCCACCACGACCCGCCAGCTCGCGGCGATGTTCCGCCACCGGCCAGCCAGCGAGCGCACCGCGAACGGGGCCAGCACGAGGGCGCCGATACCGACGCGGAAGACCAGCACGCCGCCGGTCGACCAGCCGGTGTCGAAGAGGCCGCGTCCCAGCGGCCCGGACAGGCTGAACGTGACCGCCGAGACGACCGCCAAGAGCAGTCCGGCCGCCACCAGCGGCGTCTTCGTCGTGCTCTGCGGCACCGCCTCGTCATTGGTCAAAGTCGTCATGACACATGACGATCCCAGCGACGCGGTAATGTGTCAACATGGTTTTCACCCATGACACCGAGGTAGGCCTCCAGGCGGCCGCGGCGCTGGCGAACACCCTCGCCCTCTCCCCCGGCTCGGTCGACGAGCTGAGGACCGTGGCGGCGCTCGACGAGTTCTTCGTGACGTACGACTACACGGGGCGGCACGACCGCGACCGCGCCGAGCTCGACGAGGTCCGTGCCCTGCGCATCCGGCTGCGCGATCTGCTCACCGCCGAGGGCGACGAGGCCGTGCGGCTGACCAACGCGCTGCTCGCCGAGCACCGGGCCACGCCCCAGCTCGTCCGCCACACGACGTACGACTGGCACATCCACGCCACCGAGCCCGACGCCCCGCTGGCGACGCGGATCGCCGTGGAGACCGCGATGGCGATGGTCGACGTGATCCGCGCCGATGAGCTGTCCCGGCTCTCGATCTGCGCCGACGACGGCTGCGCGGGGGTGGTCGTCGACCTCTCCCGCAACCGGTCGAAGCGCTACTGCTCGCCGACCTGCACCAACCGCAACGCGGTGGCCGCCTACCGGGAGCGTCAGGCGGCGAGCACGAAGTAGCGCAGTGCGACGTAGACCCAGGCGACGGCCAGGGTCACGATCGTCACCACGATGCCGTACCTGGTGAACTTCCAGAAGCTGATCGGATGGCCGGCCTTGGCGGCGAGGCCGAGCACGACCACGTTGGCACCCGCGGCGACCGCCGTCGTGTTGCCGCCGAGGTCCGCGCCGAAGACGAGGGCCCACCACAGCGGGCTGTCGGCCCCCGAGGACGGCGTCGCGGCCACCATCTCCTCCACGATCGGCACCATCGCCGCGGTGTAGGGGATGTTGTCGACGAACCCGCCGACGACGGCCGAGCCGATCATCAGCCCGGTGACCCCGGCGAGCTCGTTGTCGCCCATCAGGTCGGCGGCGAAGGTGCCCAGGGAGCCGATCACGCCGACCTCGACCAGGCCGCCGACCAGCACGAACAGGGCCATGAAGAAGGCCAGGGTCGACCACTCGACCTCCTCCAGGAACGCCTCGGTCCTGGTCCGGGAGACGACCACCATCGCGCCGGCGCCGAGCATGGCGACGAGCGAGGGGTCGAGGTGGAGCTCGGTGTGCAGCCCGAAGGCGAGCATCACCAGGGCCAGGACGGCCAGGCAGCGGTAGAGCAGCCCCCGGTCCGGGATCGCCGAAGCGGGCGGCTCGATGAGGCCGTCCAGGTCGACGCGGCCACGGAAGTCGTGCCGGAAGAGCACCCGGACCAGCCCGATCAGGACCACCAGCAGGATCAGGCACAGTGGCAGCGAGTGGATCAGGAAGTCGTCGAAGGTCAGGTTGGCCCGGCTGGCCACGATGATGTTGGGCGGGTCGGCGATCAGGGTCGAGGTGCCACCGACGTTGGCGGCCAGGATGAGCGAGATCAGGTAGGGCATCGGCCGCAGTCCCAGCCGCTCGCAGACCGACAGCGTCACCGGCGTGACCAGCAGCACGGTGGTCACGTTGTCGAGGATCGGCGAGAGCGCAGCGGTGACCAGGATCAGCAGCGTCGCCAGGCGCGCCGGGCGGCCACCGGACTGCTTGACCGCCCACAGCGCGAGGAACTCGAACAGGCCCGTCTGCTTGAGGACGCCGACGATCACCATCATCCCGAAGAGCAGGAAGATGACGTCCCAGTCGACCCCGGTCTCATGACTGAAGAAGGCCGACTCGGCGCTGATGATCCCGAGCGCGACCATCGCGGCGACGCCACCCAGGGCGGCGGCGACGCGGTGAACGCGCTCGGTGGCGATGAGGCCGTAGGTGATGATGAAGACGGCCACCGCTGCGTACACGATCATGCGTTGAGCTCCATGCTCTCGACTCTCCGCGACCGCCCGCCGGATCCGAATGGGTGCTGCCACCCATAAGTCCAGGCCAGAGAGCATGTCAGGGTTGGGGCATGAGCGATCTACCCCTCTACTGGCGGGTCTGCCTGACCAACTGGGCGGTGTTCTGCGTCGGCACGCTGGTCCTGGCGCTGTCCCCGGCCCGGGTCTCGGAGCGCGTCCTGGCCTCGGAGGCGGTGGTGCTGGCGGTCGGGCTGGTCCTGATGGCGACCCTCAACGCGCTCCTGCTGTTGCGCAGCCTGGCCCCGATCGACCGGGTGATCCGCACGATGGACTCGGTGGACCACCTCTCCCCCGACCAGCGCCTGACGACGCAGGGCAAGGGTGCCGGCGCCCGCCTGGTGGCCAGCTACAACGCGATGCTCGACCGGCTGGAGACCGAGCGGAGCACCAGCAACGCCAAGGCGCTCGCCGCCCAGGAGGCCGAGCGGCACCGGATCGCCCAGGAGCTCCACGACGAGGTCGGCCAGTCGCTGACCGTCGTGCTCCTGGGGCTCAAGGGTCTGGAGCGACAGGTGCCCGAGTCGGTGCGACCCGATCTGGCCGCGGTGCGCGAGTCCGCGCGCACGGGTATCGACGACGTACGCCGGGTGGCGCGGCAGCTGCGACCGGGCGTGCTCGAGGACCTCGGCCTGCACGCCGCCCTGGCTGCGCTGGCCACCGACGTCGGCGCGCTCGGCCGCACGAGCGTACGCCGCACCGTGGGGCGCGGACTGCCCGAGCTGCCCCAGGACCGCGAGCTGGTGATCTACCGGGTCGCCCAGGAGGCGCTCACCAACGTCGTCCGCCACGCCCACGCCGCCACCGCCGAGCTGTCCCTGTGCAAGGTCGGCGACAAGGTCGTCCTCACCGTGTCCGACGACGGCCGCGGCAGCACCGACCTCGTCGCCGGCGCCGGGATCAGCGGCATGCGGGAGCGGGCCCTGCTCGTCGGTGCCGACCTCCGGGTGACCAGCGCTCCCGGCCGCGGCACCACCGTCGTCCTGGAGGTGCCGCTGTGACCCCGACGCCTGCGAAGATCCGGATCCTGCTGGCCGACGACCACACCCTGGTACGCCGCGGCGTACGCCTCATCCTCGACGCCGAGCCCGACCTCGAGGTGGTCGCCGAGGCGGCCGACGGCGCCGAGGCCGTCGCCGCGCTGCGCGACGTCGAGGTCGACCTGGTGATCCTCGACGTCGCGATGCCCCGGATGACCGGGCTGCAGGCCGCTCGCAGCATCGTCCGGATGCGTACGCCACCGAAGATGCTGATGCTCTCGATGCACGACAACGAGCAGTACTTCTTCGAGGCGCTCAAGGTCGGCGCCAGCGGCTACGTCCTCAAGTCGGTCGCCGACGAGGACCTGGTCAAGGCGTGCCGCACCGCGATGAGCGGCCAGGCCTTCGTCTACCCCGGCGCGATGAGCGCGCTCGTCCGCGACTACCTCGACCGCCTCAACCGGGGCGAGAGCCTTCCACGCACGGTGCTGACGGAGCGCGAGGACGAGGTGCTCAAGCTCATCGCCGAGGGCCACTCGACCCGCGAGATCGCCCGCGAGCTGACGATCTCCTACAAGACCGTCGAGCGGCACCGCGAGAACATCCTCGCCAAGCTGGGCCTGCGCGACCGCACCCAGGTGACCCGGTACGCGATCAGGGCAGGCCTCATCGAGCCCTGAGGTCTCACCGGCTCAGGCGCCGAACTCCCGGGCGCGCAGTCGCGCCAGGTGGGCGTGCACCAGCGGGAGCACGGACGCACCCTCGCCGCTCGCGGAGGCGACCCGCTTCATCGACCCGGCGCGTACGTCGCCGACGGCGAAGACACCCGGCACCGTCGTCTCCAGGCTCGCGGGCGGGCTGCCGTCGACCCACTCCTCGCGCGGCACGTCGCGGCCGGTCAGGACGAACCCGTGCTCGTCGAGGGCCACCCCCTCCGCCAGCCACGCACAGTCGGGTTCGGCTCCGAGCAGGCAGAAGAGGCCGTCGGCGGAGGTCTTGGTGTCCTCGCCGGTGTCCAGGTTTTCCAGCAGGAGCCACTCCAGCTGGCCATCTCCCCCACCGTCGGCGACGATCGTGCGGGGCCGGACCTGGATGTTCGAGGTCGCGTCGATCTCCCGCACCAGATAGGCCGACATGGTCTCCGCGAGGTCGTGCCGCCGGACCAGGATCGTCACGGCCTTCGCGAACTTGGCGAGGTGGATGGCCGCCTGTCCGGCCGAGTTGCCGCCGCCCACCACGAAGACCTCACGGCCCTGCATCTCGCGCGCCATCGACGTCGCGGCGCCGTAGTAGACGCCCGCACCCACCAGGTCGTCCACGCCGGCGACCCCGAGCCGCCGGTAGGTCACGCCCATCGCGAGCACGACCGTTCGCGCGCAGAACTGGGCGCCGCGCACGTGCACGTGCTGGTGCTCCGGCTCGTCGGCCGGGCCGGGCTCGATCCCGGTCACCGGCCGCCCGGAGAAGAAGCGTGCCCCGAACCGGCTGGCCTGGATGCGGGATCGCTGGGCGAGACGCATCCCCGAGATGCCGCGGGGGAAGCCGAGGTAGTTGCGGATCATGGAGCTCGACCCCGCCTGGCCGCCGATCGCGTCGCGCTCGACGACGACCGTCGCCAAGCCCTCCGACGCCGCGTAGACGGCCGCAGCGAGGCCCGCCGGTCCGCCGCCCACGATGGCGACGTCGGCGATCACACCTTCGGGAATCTCGTCGAACCCGCCGTAGATGGCCTCGGCCGCCGTCGCCGCGGTCGCCCCGGAGACCACCTGGCCCCGGAACGTACGGACCAGAGGCAGCTGTGCCCCCGGGCCGGCGGCCTCGATGAGCTCCTGCGCCTCGTCATCGCCCGGTTCGAGCAGTCGGTTCGGGAAGCCCATCCGTTCGAGCAGGTCCCGGATCGCCGCCGCGTCGCGGTCGCCCGGCTCGGCGACGACATCGGTCACGGTCACCAGAGGCCTGCCCACCGACCATCCCCACTCCGAGAGGAGCTCGATCAGCGCGGTGTGGAACTCCTCGTCCCGCGGGCCGCGCGGGATGAGGACGAAGGTGTCCATCTCGCGCTCGAGCGCGGCGGCACGCAGGTCGTCGAGTGCATCGGAGAAGTCCTCCCACGAGACCAGCGCGACCCGGCGTGCCGTCGCCACGATGCCCGGGATGCGGTGCAGCAGCTCGATCGAGGTGCCCTCGTCGAGCACGTGCTCGGCGGCGACCATCGCGATCTGCGCGCCCTCGGCCACGAGCTCGCGCGTTCTGTCCAGGCCCGCGGCGAAGCCCACCACCGGCTCGATCCGGTAGTCACGGTCGTAGCGTGCCCTGAACTCCTGCTCGATGAGGTCGGCGTGCTCGCCGCCGACCAGCACGATGACGGGCCTGTCGCGCTCCATGCCGCACAGCGTAGACGCCGCGGCGGCTCAGTCGCCGAGGAACTGACGCAGGGCGGCGAGGAAGGTCTCCGGCTTCTCGGAGTGGACCCAGTGACCGGCGCCCTTGATGGTCACCTTGCGGTAGCGCGGGAACCATTCCTTCATCGCCGGCGCGTAGTCGTCGGTGACGTAGTTCGACAGCTCGCCGGCCACCCACAGCACGGGCCCGTCGTAGGGCTCGTACGCCTTCAGCTCCTCGGCCGGCCAGGCGCCGATGCGGTCGAGGTCGCGCCCGAGCACGTCCAGGTTCATCGCCCAGCGCCAGCCGTCGCCATCGCGGCGCAGGTTCTGCAGCAGGAAGCCGCGGATCGTCGGGTCCGGGACGGCCTCCTGCATCCCCGCGTCCGCCTCCTCGCGCCGGGTGATGCGGCTCAGTTCGAGCGCCTGCATCGCGTCGACGTACGTCTTGAAGGCGCCGACGCGCTCGTAGACGACCGGGGACATGTCGGCCACGACCAGCTTCGCGACCAGCTCGGGGCGGGTGATCGCGAGCAGCATCGCCACCTTGCCACCCATCGAGTGGCCGACCACGGTCGCGGGGTCGTCGGCTCCGTCATCAGCAGAGAGGAGCTCGGCGACGGCCGCGGTCACGTCGAGGTAGTCGAAGGTGTCGGGCTGCGGCGAGCGGCCGTGGTGGGGCAGGTCGACGAGCGTGACCCGATGCTTGTCCGCCAGCTGCTTCCCGAGCGTGTTCCAGTTGCGGCCCTGGCCGAAGAGTCCGTGCAGGAAGACGACGCGGCTGCCGGACTCGCCGAGCTCGAGCGTATGAAGTGTCACCGGAGGATCGTAAGGGCTCAGAAATCGAAGCCGTCGAACATGTCTCCGATGCCGTCGCCGATCCCGCCGAACATGTCCCCCATGCCCTCGCCGATCCCGCCGATCGCGTCGCCCATGCCCTCACCGATCTCACCGAAGGCGTCGAAGCCGCCGAACGCGCTGAACATCAGCCCGGCGAACATCCAGTCCATCGGCGAGAAGGCGCCGAAGTAGCCGGCGGCGTAGGGCCGGTAGGCCGGGCCACCCTGCCAGTAGGGGACCCGCTCGTTGCCGACCATCACCTTGCGGGTGTCGGGCTCGGCGCCGGCCTTGACGCGCTCGGCGTCGAGCGCGCAGGCAGGTACGTCACGAGTGGTGCCGCCCGGCGGCGCCCAGGCCACGTCCTCGACCGAGAGGCCGTGGCGGGGGTCGAAGAAGCACGGCGGGCGGCGCTTGGGCAGCGGTTCCCCGGCGACCCGCGCCTTGACGCACGCGATCGCGTAGCGACCGTCCTCGACGATCGTCGTGATCTGCTTGACGTCGTCGGGCGAGGTCATCCTGTCGACGGTGCGCTTGGCCGTCTCGTACTCGTCCAGGGCTCGCTGGTAGTCGGCGTTGGCGCCCTCGTCGAGCTCCTTGCCGGACATGTCGAGGTCGAGCTTCTGCAGCTCCTCACCGAAGGCGGTGACGTCCTCGAAGGCGAGCTGCTTGACCGGTTCGAGCTCGGCGCGCTGCTTTTCCAGCGCTCGCGCCTGCGAGCGCCTGCTGGTCACGACCACGGTCCCGATCACCGCGACGACGATGAGAAGTGCGATCAGAAGTCCCACGTCATTCAGCGTACTGCCGGGGTGGTCGGGGGCGGCACCGTCGGCGACGCCCTTGTGGAATCAGCTGTAGTCGCGGAATCCCTTGCCCGTCTTGCGGCCGAGGTAGCCGGCGGTGACCAGGTGCTCCAGCAGCGGCGCGGGCGCGAAGCCCGGCTCGCGGAACTCCAGGTAGAGCTCACGCTCGATGGCGAGCGAGACGTCGTTGCCGACCACGTCGAGCAGCTCGAACGGACCCATCGGGAGCGCACAGCCGAGCTTCATCGCGGTGTCGATGTCGTCGGCGGTGGCGTAGTGCCCCTCGAGCATCTTGACCGCGTCGTTGAGGTAGGGGAAGAGCAGCGCGTTGACGATGAAGCCGGCGCGGTCGCCGCACGAGACCGGCGACTTGCCGACCTTCGCGCACAGCGCGCGGACGGTCTCGGAGACCTCCTCGGCCGTGGTGACGGTGGAGACGACCTCGACCAGCTTCATCACCGGTGCCGGGTTGAAGAAGTGCATCCCGACGACGTCGGCCGGCCGCTTCGTCACCCTCGCCAGCTCGATGACCGGCAGGCTCGAGGTCGTGGTCGCCAGGATCGCGCCGGGCTTGCAGATGTCGTCGAGGTTCTCGAAGAGCGTGGTCTTGATGGCCAGGTCCTCGGCGATCGCCTCCACGACGATGTCGACGTCGGCCAGGTCGTCCAGCGACGTGGTGCCCGTCAGGCGGCCGAGGATCTCCGGCTTCGCCGACTCCTCGAGCTTGCCTCGACCGATCGCCTTGTCGAGGCTCTTGGTGATCCGCGCGGCGACGCCGTCGACCTTGTCCTGACTACGCCCGACGTACGTCACGTCGTAGCCGCCCTTGGCGAAGACCTCGACGATCCCGGAGGCCATCGTCCCGGTGCCGACGACGCCCACCTTCGTGATCGACCGGCGCAGCTCGTGGGTGGCGTCGGCGCTCGGGGTGAGCGCGTCCGGGACCACGACCGGCGAGTCGGCGGCCTCGTAGGTGTAGAAGCCGCGGCCCGACTTCCGCCCGAGCATCCCGGCGGTGACCATCTGCTTGAGGATCGGCGCGGGGGCGTGCAGCCGGTCGCGACCCTGGCGGTACATCGTGTCGAGGATCTCGTAGGAGGTGTCCAGGCCGATCAGGTCCAGCAGCGCCAGCGGCCCCATCGGGTAGCCGCAGCCCAGCCGCATCGCGGTGTCGATGTCCTCGCGGGTGGCGTAGTGGCCCTCGAACATCGAGACCGCGTGGTTGAGGTAGCCGAAGAGCAGCGCGTTGGCGATGAACCCGGCCCGGTCACCGCAGACCACCGGCGACTTGCCGAGCTTGCCGACGACCGCGCGGGCGTCCTCGAGCACCTCGGGCTCGGTCACCACGGTGCGTACGATCTCGACGAACTTCTGCACCGGCGCGGGGTTGAAGAAGTGCACGCCGACGACCCGCCCCGGGTGCTTGGAGGCGGTCGAGATCTCGGTCACCGAGAGCGAGGAGGTGTTGGTCGCCAGGATCGTCTCGGGAGCCACGATCTCGTCGAGGGTGGCGAGGATGGACTTCTTCAGCTCCAGCGACTCCACGACCGCCTCGACGACCATGTCGACGTCCTTGAGCGCGGTCGCATCGGTGGCGAAGGAGATCCGGCCGAGCAGCGCCTCCTGCTCCTCCTCGCTGAGCTTGCCACGCTTGACCGCACGACCCGTCGAGTGCGCCAGATGCGCCTTGCCGCGCTCGAGGCCCTCCTCGTCCCGCTCCACCCCGACGACGGTGAACCCGTTGCGGGCGAACACCTCCGCGATCCCCGCGCCCATGGTGCCCAGGCCGACGACTCCGACTGTCTCGATCGTGCGCTCGCTCATGTCGAGCATCCTGCCACGGGGTGGTGCCGGGTACGCCAGGACGCCGCTAGATTCAGGCCCCGTGACGGAACAGACCCGGGCCGCCGAGCCCGTCGAGGCCGAACGCATCGACGCCGAGCGGATCATCCCCGCCTCCCCCACCGACATCTTCGCCGTTCTGGTCGACCCTGACGGCCACGTCGCCATCGACGCCTCCGGCATGCTCCAGTCGGCGGACGGGTCCGCCGTGTCCGCGGTCGGCGACCGGTTCGTCGTCCACATGGACCGCGAGGCGCTCGGCGACTACCCGATGGGCAGGTACGACGTCACCGTGATCATCACCGGCTTCGACCCCGACCGGTCGATCGAGTGGACCATCGAAGGCACCGTCAAGCCGCCGATCGGCCACCGCTTCGGCTACGAGCTCGAGCAGCTCGACTCCGGCGACACCCGCGTCACCTCCTACTGCGACTGGTCCACCGCCCTCCCCGAGTGGAAGCCGATCTTCCCTGTCATCGACCAGAAGTCGATCCGGGCCACGCTGGGAATCCTGGAGCGAGCCGTACGCCGCGGCTACCCCCGCCCCTGACCGAGGCGTCACCCCCGCAGGCCGAGGCGTCAGACAGGCGAATCGAGCCGTCACCGGGGTGACGGCTCGATTCGCGTAGGTGACGCCTCGGCCGACGTACGTGACGCCTCGGCCGACGTACGTGACGCCTCGGCCGACGTACGTGACGCCTCGGCCGGGCTGGATCAGTAGGTGTGAAAGCCCTCGCCGGTCTTGCGACCGAGCTTGCCCTCCTGGACCTTCTGGACCAGGAGAGGCGCGGGGTCGAAGCCGGGCTCGCCGAACTCGTTGCGGAGCTCGGACTGGATGGCCAGCGAGACGTCGTTGCCGACGACGTCGAGAAGCTCGAACGGGCCCATCGGGAAGCCGGCGGTCTCCTTGATCGCGGTGTCGATCTCCTCCATCGCGACGCCGGACTCGTGCAGCTTGACGGCGTCGTTGAGGTAGGGGAACAGCAGCGCGTTGACGATGAAGCCGGAGCGGTCGCCGCAGGAGACCGGGACCTTCTTGACCGCGGTGGACAGCGCGAGCACGGTCTCGTCCACCTCGGGCGAGGTGAGGTCGGTGGTGACCACCTCGACGAGCTTCATGACCGGCGCGGGGTTGAAGAAGTGCATGCCGATGACGTCGCCGGGGCGCTCGGTGACCTTGGCGAGCTCGGTGATCGGCATCGAGCTGGTGGTCGTGGCCAGGATGGCGCCCGGCTTGGCGATCCGGTCGAGGTCCTTGAAGAGCTGGGTCTTGATCTCGAGGTCCTCGGCGATGCCCTCGACGATCAGGTCGGCCTCGGCGAGGTCCTCGCGCGAGGTGCTCCCGGTGAGCCGGCCGAGCACGGCCGCCTTGGTCGCCTCGTCCGAGCGGCCCTTGGCGATAGCCTTGTCGAGCGACTTGGTGATCCCGGCGACGACGCCGTCGAGCTTCTCCTGGGAGCGGCCGACGAAGACGACGTCATAGCCCGCCTGGGCGAAGACCTGGACGATGCCGGAGGCCATCGTGCCGGTGCCGACCACGCCGATCTTCTCGATCGTGTGGCGCAGCTCCGGAGCGCGTACGTCGTCCCGGTCCGCGCCGGTGAACGACCCGGCCTCGTCGGCGACCCGGGTGAGCAGGTCGGCCGGCTTGTGCAGGTTGTCGCCGGTCTCCTCGAAGCGGGCGAGCAGCGCGTCGCGTACGACGGAGGCGCCGATCTCGTCGACCGTGGCCAGCGGTCCCTGGGGGTAGCCGCAGCCGAAGCGCATGGCGTTGTCGATGTCGGTGGCGGTGGCGTAGCCCGACTCGAGCATGCGAATCGCGTGGTTGAGGTAGGGCAGTACGAGCACGTCGTGGATGGAACCCTGAGTCGAAACCGTCATGCGACGGAAGACTGCCAAATTTATTACCCATGAGTAACCCCTGGTGGCGTGACGCTGCTCACATGGGCCCATGCGATACGTTCTCCCGGTGAGACTCGTCGTTGCCACCTGCCAGGTCGACTACGCGGGGCGGCTCACCGCCCACCTCCCGATGGCCACCAGGGTGTTGATGCTCAAGGCCGACGGATCGGTGCTGGTCCACTCCGACGGGGGCTCCTACAAGCCCCTCAACTGGATGTCGCCGCCCTGCACCCTCTCGGAGGGCAAGTCCGACGACGGCCGCGTCGAGTGGACCGTGACCTCCAAGACCGATGACACCCTGCGGATCCTGATCGACGAGATCCACCACGAGACGTCGCATGACCTGGGCATCGACCCCGGTCTGCAGAAGGACGGCGTCGAGAAGCACCTCCAGGAGCTCCTCGCCGACCACCCGGCGACGCTGGGCGAGGGCCTGACCCTCGTACGCCGCGAGTACCCGACCGCGATCGGCCCGGTCGACCTGATGTGCCGCGACGCCGACGGGAGGTCGGTCGCCGTCGAGATCAAGCGACGCGGTGAGATCGACGGTGTCGAGCAGCTGACTCGCTATCTCGAGCTGCTCAACCGCGACCCGCTGCTGGCGCCGGTGCGCGGCATCTTCGCAGCCCAGGCCATCAAACCGCAGGCCCGCGTGCTCGCCGAGGACCGCGGCATCACCTGCGCGATCGTCGACTACGACGCGCTGCGCGGCCTCGACGATCCGACCGAGAGACTCTTCTGACCAACAGTTGGTGCACGGTCAGGCAAGTTCACGTCGGCGAAACACCATTCCATACGTTTCGCATGGAACTGCGTGACAAGATTCACGCCATGTCCATGAACTACTCGGGGCATGGCGTTGGGGGCCGCCTGTCCGTGAGCGACGTCGAGGCGATCATGATCGATCTCCTGACGATGCAGCAGATGCACACGGCAGAGTTCCATGCGATCAAGGGGCGGATGGAGCGCACCGACGCCGCGATCGACAGCGTCAACGCGCGCCTGGACAGCGTCGAGCGGCGGCTGGACGACCTGCTGATCTCGATGAGTCAGCTGCTCAACTGGATCAACCCCCGCTGACCGCCGACTCGGCGGTCAGGAGTTGACGGTGATCGGCTCGCCGCCGGAGACGAGGCGCCAGTCGACCGAGGCGAAGGCGGCCGGGTCGATGACCTGGTGGGCGGTGACCCAGTCGATGAGCAGCTGCCGGATCTCGACCTGCTGGTTGTAGACCACGGTGGCGTCGGTGACGTGCGGGAAGCCGCCGCCACCGGACTGGCGGTAGTTGTTGACCGCGAGCACGAACTCCTGCTCGTCCGTGACCGCGACGCCGCCGTAGGCCAGGCCGGTGATCCGCGAGCCCACCGGGACGGAGATGTCGATGTCGTAGGTCAGCGGCGCGTCCAGGCCGGCGATCGTGTCGAAGTTGTAGTCGGGCGTGCCGTTGGGCGCGGTGTTGGTCGGGGCGTTGGTCACCTGGTCGATCGGGAACGGGCCGGTGCCGCTGACCTGCTTGAAGTAGCGCGCGGTGAACTCGAGGTAGTCCTTGAGCTGGGCGCCGGTGATGCGCACCGCCATCAGGGTGTTGTCGTAGATGTAGAGACCGGCGACGTCGCGTACGGTCACCTCCCCCGCGGGGAAGGCCGCGGCGCGGCTGAACGGGGCCGCGATCGAGATGACCGGCAGCTCCGCGTCGGAACCGGTGAGCGCCGCCTTGACCGCGTCGGCCTGGACAAAGTTGACGAAGTCGATGATCGGTACGTCCTCCACGACCGCCCGCGCGGCCAGCATCTCCACGGCCGAGGTGCCGACGACGGAGTTGACGTAGTCGATCACCACGTCGTGCTGCTCCTGCACGGCGGCCGAGACCTCCGGGTCGGCGTCGACGGTGTTGGAGTTGAGCGTCTGCGAGGTCGCCGACTGCAGGACCCAGCGGGGCCGGCCGTGACGCTTCTCGCGGCGTACGACCAGGTCCATCACGGAGACGCGCATGCCCCAGTAGAGCGGCTCGGTCAGCAGCACCTGCTTGCCGGTCTCGGTGTTGGTGACGTAGCGCTGGGTGATCTCCCGGTGGGCGTGGCCGACGAGGATCGCGTCGACGTCCGGCACCTGCTCGGCGACCAGGGTGGAGGCGTTCTCCGGGGGCAGCTCGTCGCCGTAGGAGCTGGAGGTGTCGGCCCCGGAGTGGGCGCTGATGATGACCAGGTCGCAGCCGGCCTTCTTGAGCTCGGGCACGAAGATCTTGGCCTGCTCGACCAGCCCGGGGAACTCCATCTTCCCCTCGACGTTGGCCTTGTCCCAGATCGCGATGCCGGGGTTGGTCAGACCGAGCACACCCACCCGGAGGCGGCGGCCGCGGCCGAGGTCGTAGTCCTTGATGATGTAGGGCGGGAAGACCGGCAGCTTGGTCGACGGGTCGACCGCGTTGGCGCCGAGCATCGGGAAGTTCACCTGCTCCTCGAACTTCCGGATGGTGTCGATGCCGTAGTTGAACTCGTGGTTGCCGAGCGCCGCGGCGTCGTAGCCGACCAGGTTCATGGCCCGCGCCATGGGGTGGATCGCGCCCTCGGTGATCGGGTCGATCCGGGCGTAGTAGTAGGCCAGCGGGGTGCCCTGGATGGTGTCACCGGCGTCGATCGTGAGGATCGGCTCGCCGCGTCGCTCCTCGCGTACCGCGTCGATCAGCGTCTTGACCTTGGCGACGCCGATCTCGTTGCCGGCGCTGTTCGAGAACTCGGCGTTCTTGTAGTAGTCCCAGTTGAAGACGTTGCCGTGCAGGTCGGTGGTGCCGAGCACGGTCAGCCGGACGGTGTCCGGCTTTCCCGCGTACGCCGGCGTGGCGGTGTAGCCGGCAGCGCTCAGCGCCGCGGCGCCCGTGACAGCAGCACCGGACAGGACAGAGCGGCGGGTGGCGTGAGGCATCGGTAACGTCCTTGCACGAGTAGGTAGTCGACTGCAAAGCAATTCCTACCACCCGGGCAATGGATCAGCCGCCCAATTTCCGCACTTGTTCGAGGACCGGAACCAGCACGTCCCTCAGACCGCACGCAGCCGGTGCCGCTCGTCGTAGGCCACCAGGGCCTCCAGGCGCTCCGCGGTCGCCTGGTCACGAGGCGTGTAGACCATCATCCGGGAGCCGCCGGAGCCGACGCCGAAGCGCGTCGAGGTCAGATGAAGGTCGCCCACGGGGCTGACGAAGTCCTTGGCCGGCACCGGGGCGTCGACCACGTCATGGCGCATCCACACCTCGTCGAACTCCGGCGAGGCCTCCCGCAGTCGCTGCACCAGACCAGTCCACAGCGGGTCGTCGAGGTGCTGGGCCATCGCCGCCCGCAGAGTTCCGACCAGGTGCGCGGCCGCCGCCGGCCGGTTGCCCACGCACATGTTCTTGCAGTACGGGTCGGTGAAGAACAGCCACGCGGTGTTCCGCTCCCCCGGCTCCACGCGGTCGATGTCACCCATCATCCGGTTGTACGCCCGGTTGTATCCCATGATGTCGAAGCGGGGCGACGTCACCACGGCAGGCAGCGGGTCGAGCTGGTCCAGGACCTCCTGCCGCGGGCGGTCCACCAGCGAACCCTCCTGGGCAGGAGGCACGACGGTGACACCGGCCAGCTGGAAGAGGTGCCAACGCTCCTGGGAGTCCATCCGCAGCGTACGCGCGACCGCCTCCAGCACCTGGACCGACGCATTGATGTCGCGGCCCTGCTCGAGCCAGGTGTACCAGGTGACACCGACCCCGGCGAGCAGCGCGACCTCCTCCCGCCTCAGACCAGGCGTACGTCGCCGGCCGCCGCCGGGCAGCCCGACGTCCTCCGGGGTGATCCGTTCACGGCGCGTGCGCAGGAAGGCGGCGAGCTCTGCTCGCCCGGCGGTGCTGGTGGCCATGGCTCCTATGGTCACCCCGCGGTACGCCGATGGCCAGTGGTTAGCCAGGCACCGGTGATACCTGGATAACCAGGCACTCACCACCGGGATAGCACCACCCTCAGGGTGGAGAACATGACCATGACATCTCCTGAAGCCGTCGATGGTGCCACCGAGCCCCGCCGACTCCATCCTCTGGCGCTCGCCGCCGCGCTGTGCGCGGTCGCGGTGCCGGTCATCTCCTTCGTGTCGGTCACCGTCGCCCTCGGCGAGATCGGTGCCGAGCTGCATGCCTCACCGGGTGTCCTGCAACTGGTCGTGGCGGCGTACGGCGTCGTCTACGCCTCTCTCGTCGTCATCGGCGGACGGCTCGGGGACTCGCACGGCCGCCGTCGGATGCTGTCGATCGGGCTGGTGCTCTTCGCCGTCACCGGGCTGCTCTGCGCCGTCGCGCAGAGCTCCGAGGTGCTGGTCGGGGCCAGGCTGCTGCAAGGCGCGACCGCCGCCCTCGTCGCCCCACAGGTGCTGGCCAGCATCCATGCGAACACCGACGGCCACCACCGGGTCCGCGCGATGGCGCTCTTCGGGGCGACCGCGGGGGTGGCCTTCTCGGTCGCGTTCCTCGCCGGCGGCGTCCTCACCGACTCATCGCTCGGCTGGCGCTCCCTCTTCTGGGTGACGTCCGCGCTGGTCGCCGTCGTCATCGTCGTCGTGGTGCGCTACCTGCCGGAGTCGAAGGCCCCGGCACCGAGCCGGCTCGACATCGGAGGTGCCGCGCTGCTGGGCATCCTGATGACCCTGCTGGTCCTGCCTCTCACCGAGGGGCGTGCCCTGGGCTGGCCGGCCTGGACCTGGATCTGCCTCGCCGGCACCCCGGTGGCGGCAGCGGCGTTCGTGTGGTGGCAGGCCAGGCTCGAGCGCCGCGCGTCGATCCCGCTGGTTCCGCTCTCCCTCTTCAGGTTCCGCAGCGTCTCGGCCGGCCTGGGCACCGGACTGCCGATGTACGTCGCCTTCAGCGGCTTCACGTTCATCTTCTCGATCACCGCGGCGACCCGAGGGCTCTCGGCGGTTCAGATCGGGGCCAGCATGCTTCCCCTCGGACTGGCATTCCTGGCCACCTCGGTGGTCTCGGGACGGTTGACACCGCGCTTCGGCACCGGCGTCCTCACCTCCGGGGCTGTCCTCGGCGCGGCGGGGTTCGCCCTGGTCAGCCGTGCGATCGCCGCCCTCGAACCGGCATCAGGATTCAGCCCGGCCACGGTCGCGGTCGGCATGGTCGTCATCGGCGCCGGCTTCGGCCTGCTCTGGTCGCCGCTCATGGGAATCGCGCTGAGCCAGGTCCCGAGCCATCTCGCCGGCCTCGGCGGCGGCCTGCTGATCACCGTGATGCAGGTGGGCCTCGCGCTCGGATCCGCGCTCGTCGGCGCTCTCTACCTCGGCTGGGACGGCGACTTCGCGCGGACCGGATACGTCCTCGCGGTCGCGATGCTGGCGGTCGGCGGCCTCACTCTCACCCTGCCGCGACGGACGGCGGGCTGAGCAGGCTCAGGCGGCGAGGTGCTTCTTCTTGACCGGCTTGCCGTCGAGGGTCACCAGACGGCGCTTCTTGACCGTCATCCCCTCGGGCAGGGTGCCCTCCTTGAGCATGCGGATCGGACACCGCTTGCACCGCGACTTCGACACGCAGCACTCTGTCTTGGGAGGTTTCCTCTTCTTGCCCACGCTCGAAGGGTAACAGCAGAGTTAGGCGAGCCTTACTTCACGAGCGCCGCCACCTCGGTGGCGCAGCCCCAGCTCAGGGTCACCCCGGCGCCGCCGTGGCCGTAGCAGTGCACGACCCGCCCCTCGCGCTCCAGCCGGACCGAGGAGCGGGCCGGCCGGAGGCCGACCTTGTGGCCCCTGACCTCGACGTTCGCGATCTCCGGCATGGCGGCGGTGGCGTCGGCGAGGATCCGCTCAGCCGTACGCGGGTCGGGGCTCTGGTCCCAGGCGTGCGGCACCGACGTACCTCCGACCACGGTGTCCCCGCCGCGCGGGAAGACGTAGGAGGGAGCCTCGCCCTCGGCCTCCAGCCACTCCTCGGTGGCGCCCGGCTCGAGGATGACGATCTGGCCTTGGACCGGGTAGAGGCTGGTGTCGCCGACCAGCTCGCGCGCGCCGAGGCCGGTCGCGTTGACCACGACGTCGGCGTCCAGGCGCTCCAGGTCGTCGACCGTCCCGGTGGTGATGCTCCCGCCGGCCTCGGTGACCTGCCGCTCGAGCCACGGCAGGTAGACCGGCATCTCGGCGATCGGGACGGTGAACTCGGCGCGGTCCTCGCTGACGGCCAGGTCGGTGAGCGGCGCGGCCCACCACAGGTCGGTCCCGGGGTTGTGCTGGGTGCCGTGCACCATGCGTACGCCTGCCTCCGGCTCCTCCCGGGCCAGCCGGGCGAGCTCGAGGAAGGTCTCGGCCGCCCAGGCCGTCACCCGCTCGCGCGGCTCGGCCAGGTAGGGGAACCAGAACCCGCCGGCCACCGCCGACGTCGTTCCGTTCGTCCGCTCCCGGCCGATCACGCTCACCTCGTGGCCGGCCTCCAGCAACCGCACCGCGCACGAGAGCCCGATGACTCCGGCTCCGACAACCGTTACTCGCATGCGCGGCAGGCTACCGGGCGCCGCTGTAACACGTTGTTCGTAGTACTACTCGCCCTATCTGATAGGGCGAGTAGTACTACGAACAACGTGTTACACGATCGGTTCGGCGCGTCGTAGGGCCGACCTCAGCGCTCCTCGGCCAGGCGACGAGCCAGCACCGGGACGACGATGACGGCGGCCACGACGTGCAGGAGCATCAGGACGACCGCACTGGCGGCGTCGAAGCCGAAGGTGACGTCGGGGACGAGCGAGGCGACGGTCAGCACGACGGTGGTGACCACGAACGTACGCCGCGGGCGGCGGGCGACGCGGGCCATCACCGCGGCCATCGCGACGCCGATGAGCGAGAAGAAGGCGGTCAGCTGGGCGAAGCCGAGGATCGGGATCGGCCCCGAGGCGGTCTCGAAGCTCACCCCGGCCGCCGAGGCAGCGGCCGCGAAGGCGGTGACGACCGCGCTCGCGGCAACCGTGGCGCCGAGGCCATGGAGCCAGACCGGCTGGCGGCCGGCGGCGCGGGTCGAGCGGGCGGAGCGGGTGGTCTGCTGAGCGGTGGTGATCGTGGACATCTCGTTCTCCCGTGAGGTGGCGGGAGGCACTGTCCGCCTCCCTCTGCCCCTTCCACGAACGGCCGCTCGCAGGATCGACACGTCTCCCGAAGTTTTTTCGGGAGACGTGTCGACGGCGGACTCAGGAGAGGTCGTTGGCCTTGCGGATGACCTCGACGATGTCGGCCATGATCTCGGTCAGGCTGAAGTCCTTGGGCGTGTAGACCGCCGCGACGCCCGAGGCGAGCAGCGCCTTGGCGTCGGACTCCGGCACGATGCCGCCCACGATGACGGGTACGTCCCCGAGACCCGCCTCGCGCAGGCCGTCGACCACCGACGGCACCAGCGACATGTGCGACCCGGAGAGGATGGACAGCCCGACGACGTGTACGTCCTCGGCGACCGCCGCGGCGACGATCTGCTCCGGGGTGAGCCGGATGCCCTGGTAGATGACCTCGAAGCCGGCGTCACGGGCCCGGACCGCGACCTGCTCGGCGCCGTTGGAGTGACCGTCCAGGCCGGGCTTGCCGACGAGCATGCGCAGCTTGACGCCGAGCTCCTCGCCGGTGGCCTTCACCCGGTCGCGTACGGCCCCCAGCTCGGCGCCGGCCTCCGCGGCACCGACGGCGCCGGAGACACCGGTGGGCGCCCGGAACTCGCCGAAGACCTCGCGCAGGGTGCCGGCCCACTCCCCCGTGGTCGCGCCCGCACGGGCGGCGGCCAGGGTGGCCTCCATCAGGTTGGCGTCGGTCTTCGCGGCGGCGGCCAGCGCGGCCAGCGCCTCGGAGACGGCCGTCTCGTCGCGCTCGGCCTTCCACGCCTCGAGGGAGGCCTTGGCGGCCTCCTCGGCACGCGGGTCGGCGACCATGATCGCGGCGTCCAGGTCGGCGGTCAGCGGGCTCGGCTCGGTCGTCGTGAACTTGTTGACGCCCACGATGATCTCCTCGCCGGCCTCGATCGCGGCGCGACGGCGCGCGTGCGAGGAGACCAGCTCGGACTTCATGTAGCCGGTGTCGACCGCGGCGATCGCACCACCCATCGCCTGGACCCGGTCGATCTCCTCCTTGGCGCCGGCGACGAGCTCGGCCACCTTGGCCTCGACGACCGGCGAGCCGTCGAAGAGGTCGCCGTACTCCAGCAGGTCGGACTCGTAGGCCAGCACCTGCTGCAGGCGCAGCGACCACTGCTGGTCCCACGGACGCGGCAGGCCGAGGGCCTCGTTCCAGGCGGGCAGCTGCACCGCGCGCGCCCGCGCGTTCTTGGACAGCGTCACGGCGAGCATCTCGAGCACGATGCGCTGCACGTTGTTCTCCGGCTGCGCCTCGGTCAGGCCGAGGGAGTTGACCTGCACGCCGTAGCGGAAGCGGCGCATCTTCGGGTCCTCGACGCCGTAGCGCTCGCGGGTGATCTCGTCCCACAGCTGGACGAAGGCGCGCATCTTGCACATCTCCTCGACGAACCGCACGCCCGCGTTCACGAAGAACGAGATCCGGCCGACGACCTTGCCGAAGTCCTCCTCCGAGACCTGGCCGGAGGCCTTGACCGCGTCGAGCACCGAGATGGCGGTGCACATCGAGTAGGCGATCTCCTGCACCGGCGTCGCGCCGGCCTCCTGCAGGTGGTAGCTGCAGATGTTGATCGGGTTCCACTTCGGGATCTGGTGGACCGTGTAGGCGATCATGTCGCTGATCAGGCGCAGGGAGTGCTCCGGCGGGAAGACGTACGTCCCCCGGGAGAGATACTCCTTGATGATGTCGTTCTGGGTGGTGCCGGCGAGCTTGGCGGCCACCTCGGCCGGGTCCATGTCCGGGTTCTGCTCCTCGGCGGCGACCTGGTACATCGCGAGCAGCCACATGGCGGTCGCGTTGATCGTCATCGAGGTGTTCATCTCGGTGAGCGGGATCTGGTCGAAGAGCTTGCGCATCTCCCCCATGTGCATGATCGGCACGCCCACCTTGCCGACCTCGCCGCGGGCGAGGACGCTGTCGGGGTCGTAGCCGGTCTGCGTGGGCAGGTCGAAGGCGACCGAGAGACCGGTCTGGCCCTTGGCGAGGTTGGTGCGATAGAGCTCGTTGGACGCCTCGGCGGTCGAGTGGCCGGCGTACGTGCGCATCAGCCAGGAGCGATCCTTCGCCGGGCGGCTCTGCTCGGAAGGCGTGGTGTCCGTCATAAGAGGCATGCTAGCCCCTCGGTTACCGATCAGTAACCGGCTCCGGTGTGGAAGATGTCACTCCTTGGCGCACTCTTTACCGACTACGCGATGACTACGCGATGAGCGGCGAGTTCTCCACCTCGAGCACACGATAGAGCCTCGAGAGGTGGAGCATCCGGCGAACCGCTGGGGTGCAGCCGTGGAGAGTGAGGTGGCGACCCTCGGCGTGGGCCTGTCGCGTCGCGACGGCGAGCAGCTTCAGCGCCGTCACGTCCGCACTGGACACGCCGGAGACGTCGAGCACGACATCACCCTCGACCGACTCGAGGTGGTCGTAGATGACACTGCGTGCCATCCAGGTGCTGCGTACGTCGAAGTCCCCGTTCAACACCAGCGTCGGCCCGTCGATCACGATCTCCATGCCTGCCTCCATCCCCAGAAATGGGTTGCCCTCACACAGAACAAGACGCTCCCTCTCGCCCACTATGACGCGCGGCAGCTCCGATTGGTTGCACCTCACCAGCCTCGTTCGTCACTTCCGTCACTATTTTCTGTCAAATGACCACGCTCGCCCGGAAGCAGGCCGTCCGCATAGGCTCAGCGCATGGTCAACCTGACACGCATCTACACCCGCACCGGCGACGCCGGCGAGACCCGGCTCGGCGACATGAGCCTGACCGCGAAGACCGACCTGCGGCTGGAGGCGTACGCGACCACCGACGAGGCCGGGGCGGCGATCGGCGTCGCGCTGGCCCATGGCGGCATCGACGAGGACGTCGTCAGGGTGCTGACGACCGTCCAGAACGACCTCTTCGACGTCGGCGCCGACCTCTCGACGCCGGTCGTCCCCGACCCCGAGTACCCGCCGCTGCGGGTCGAGCAGGCCTACATCGACCGGCTCGAGGCCTGGTGCGACGACTACAACGAGCCGCTCGAGAAGCTCCGCTCGTTCATCCTCTCCGGCGGCACCGTCGCCGCGGCCCATCTGCACGTGGCCCGCACCGTCGTGCGTCGTGCCGAGCGGGCGGCCTGGGCTGCGTACGAGGTGCACGGCGAGACCATGAACAAGCTCGCCCTGACCTACCTCAACCGCCTCAGCGACCTGCTCTTCATCCTCGCCCGGCACGCCAACCGGGAGCAGGGCGACGTCCTGTGGGTGCCCGGCGGCGAGCGGTAGGGCTCGGCGTCACAGCCAGCCGCGACGCCCTGCCTCGTAGCCGAGCTGGAGGCGGGTGTCGACCTGCGCGCGATCCATCATCTGGCGCACCCGCCGCTGGACCGTACGCAGCGACAGCCCGAGCTGCGCCCCGATGGAGGCGTCGGTCAGACCTGCCAGCAGCAGCGAGAGCACCTTGGTGTCCAGCGGCTCGAGCCGGTCGGCGGCCGTCTCGACCGTGCCCTCGGGGGTTGCGACCAGCTTCGGCGCCGAGGCCCAGATCAGGTCGAAGAGGGCGAGGATCGCGTCGAGCAGGCCGCTGGGGTGCAGCAGGAGCGCGTCCTGGACCGTGTTGTGCTCGCCCGAAGGAGTCGAGCCCTGCATGAGCGGGATCAGAGCGATCTCCCGGTCGACGATGAAGGCGCGCAGCGGCACGGTGGGCACCACCCGCAGCTCGATCCCGATCTCGAGCCCGGAGTCGATGGTCTCGTAGATGCCGGGGGTGTCGAAGACGGAGCGCTCCAGCACGATGTCGTGCCTGACGCCGCGCTCGATCGCGGCCCGCTCGGCCTCGTCGGCATCCTCCCGGGTGACGACCGCGGCCTGAGGCTTCTGCAGCGCCTGGATGCACTTCTTCGCCGAGTACTGCAGCTGGGCGAACCGCTGGGCGATCGCCTCGGTGCCGTGGACGACGTCGACGACGTCGGCCACGTCGCGGCGGGCGACCGACCCGCGATAGAGGCCGGCCAGCTCGGTCATCTCGACCTGGGCGCGGCGCAGCTCGTCCTGCCGCTGGACCAGCAGCGCCCCCAGGGCCACCGCCGGCGGCGAGGCGACGTATCGGTCCTGGCCCGCCGAGGCCCGGGCGACCAGGCCCTTCCCCTCGAGCGCGGCCAGCACCGCGGAGACCGCGTAGCTGTCCAGGTCGGCCGCCTCGGCCAGCTCGTCGAGGTTGGCCGACGGAGCGCCGACCAGCTGGCGGTAGACCGTCTCCTCGAGATTGTCGAGACCGAGCGCATCGAGCATCCGAGAACCCTTTCGTGGCGGGGAAGGAACGACGGACATCATGGCAGATATACGACACGTCACATTCCCGCCATAGCGGTTCGACTTGCAATCACCGGCAACTTGGCCGAAAGTATTCATCGCCACCTCGGTCCGGATCCCCCCGCTCGGATCGAGGTGGCTTTCCTTTTGCGCGACGAAGTTGTCGCGATGGGTTCGGATTCGGTTGCCTGCGTACCAGCGGCGGACGCGCGCCTATGCAGGCCCCTGAATGCACCGGAACCCCGTCGAGGTGCACCTCTGGTCTAGACCACTGCCACCGCAACGAACGAGACGCTCCTCACCACCAGCGTCCACGAAGTCGCAGAACCGCCCTCATGCTGGAAGACTAGGTCGGGTGTCCTCGCTCGAAGCTCTCACGAACGGCCTGCTCCGCGAGACCTTCGACCCACAGACCATGGAGCGCGGCAAGGCCTACGCGGCCGAGGGCCGCGTCGCCGAGCCCCAGGTCAGCGAGGTCGGCGGCACGCTGCGTGCCACGGCCGAGGTCCGGGGCAGCGGCCCCGCCCCCTACCGCGTGACCCTCAGCCTGGACTCCCGCAACGGCGTCGACCGGCTGACCAGCTCGTGCAGCTGCCCCGTACGCAACAACTGCAAGCACGGTGCCGCCCTGGGCCTGGTCCTCACCGGCTCGAGCACGTCGGCGGCGGCGCAGGGCTCGTTGTGGGAGACGGAGCTACGTACGCTGCTCGGCCAGCTCGCCGAGGACAACAAGCCCGAGGACGACCTGCCGGCGCTGGCCCTCGAGATCGACGTGCACAGCCCGCGGTCGGCGGTTGCGAGCTCCCCCACGGTCGAGCTCCGGCCGATGCGGATGGGCAACCGCGAGCGCTGGGCGAAGACGGGCGCCGACTGGTCCAACATCCCGAGCGCGCTGCCCGGCAAGGACTTCCCGCGCAGCCAGCTGCTCCCCCTCCAGGAGCTCGCTCGGCAGCTGCGGCCCGACCGGCTGCTCTACGCCCGCGGCTCCTCGCTCAGCCTCGCCGACTTCGGCGAGCACGCCGTCAGCCTGATCCGCGACGCGATCCGTGGCGGCGTCACCGTGCTGCCCGGCGAGAACGTACGCGGCGTGGTGGTCTTCGACGAGCCGCTCTCGCTCGCCGGCGAGCTGCGCCGCGAGGACGGCGAGGCCGTCCTCCGCTTCGGACTGGCCCACGGCGACCGCGTCTACGCCGGCCCGACCGTGCTTCCGATCGGTCGCCCGACCCGCTCGGTGGGCGTCCTCGACGCCGGGGTGCTCCACCTCGGCGATCTGTCCGGGCCGCTGTCGACGCACGCCCAGCGGCTGGTGACCGCCCGGGAGCCGCTGATCGTCCCCGAGCCCGAGATCGGCACGCTGAGCGCCCTGCTGGGCCCGCTGGCCCGCCTGGTCCCGCTGCGCTCCTCCGACGGCTCCCTCGACATCCCGGCGCCTCCCGCGCCGCGCCTGAGCCTGACCGTCACCTGGCGAAGCTCGACGCACGCCACGCTCGGCTGGACGTGGGCCTACGGCGTACGTCACTACCCGGTGGACTCCCGCGAGGATCTCGGCCTCGTCCGGGACCCGGCGCAGGAGGCCTCTCTCCGTGGGCGCGTCTCCGCCGACCTGCTCCGCAAGCGGGAGGTACGCGACGGCGACGCGCTCGCGCTCGCCATCCACGACCTCCCGGCACTGCGCGAGATCGAGGGCGTCGAGGTCACCGAGGTGGAGCGGCCCGACTTCCGCGAGACCGACGAGGACCCGGAGATCTCCTTCGAGATCAGCTCCCCGGAGGGCGGCGCCGGGATCGGGCAGGACTGGCTCGACCTGCAGGTCGTGATCCGGATCGGCGGCGAGGCCGTCCCGCTGCCGGACGTGCTCGCCGCGCTGACCCGCGGTGACGACCACCTGATCCTCCCCAGCGGCACCTACATCACCACGGACCGCCCCGAGCTCGACCGGCTGCGCAACGTCGTCGAGGCCGCCGGACAGCTCCACGAGCGCACCGGCGACGGGATCGCGGTCGGCAAGCACGACCTCGGTGTCTGGGCCGAGCTCGCCGAGCTGGGCGTGGTCGACCAGCAGGCCGCCGAATGGGTCCAGCGTGCCCAGGCGCTGCGTGACCTGCGCGAGATCCCCCGCCCTTCGTTGGAGGGAGTCACCACGGGGCTACGGACGTACCAGCTCGACGGCTTCCACTGGCTGGCGTTCCTGCACGACCAAGGCCTCGGCGGGATCCTCGCCGACGACATGGGTCTGGGCAAGACGCTCCAGGTGCTGGCCACCATCTCCCATGCCGTGCACTCCCAGCCGGGCCCGCGCGCGCCGTATCTCGTGGTGGCGCCCACCAGCGTCGTACCGGCCTGGGTCCAGGAGGCCCGCCGCCACACCCCCGGCCTCCGGGTGAGCACGGTGAGCAAGCGCGTCGACTCCGTGGCCGAGGCCCGTGAGGGCGCCGACGTCGTGGTCACCACCTACGCCATCCTCCGGCTCGAGCAGGACGCCTTCGCCGGGCGTCCCTGGGCCGGTCTCGTCCTCGACGAGGCCCAGCAGGTCAAGAACCACCAGTCCAAGACGTACGCAGCAGCCCGCCGCATCGACGCCCGCTGGCGTCTCGCGGTGACGGGCACACCGTTCGAGAACCGGCTGATGGAGCTGTGGGCGCTGCTCTCGATCACCGCGCCCGGCCTCTACCCCAGCCCGCGGATGTTCCGCGACACGGTGGTCTCCCCCGTGGAGAAGTCCGGTGACGACGGCGCGCTGCGCCGGTTCCGGACCCGGCTGCGCCCGTTCCTGCTGCGGCGTACGAAGGAGCTCGTCGCCGACGACCTGCCGCCCAAGCAGGAGCAGGTGCTCGGCGTGGACCTCAACCCGGCCCACCGCAAGATCTACGACGCCCACCTGGCCAAGGAGCGGCAGCGGATCCTGCACCTGCTCGACGACTTCAACGACAACCGGGTCGCGATCCTCAGCGCGCTGACCAGGCTGCGGCAGCTCTCCCTCGACCCCGGCCTGGTCGACCCCGACGACGACCACGTCGGCTCGGCCAAGCTCGACACCCTCGTCGACCACATCGAGGAGCTCGCCGCCGAGGGCCACAAGGCGCTGGTCTTCAGCCAGTTCACCTCGTTCCTCGGCCGGGCGCGCACCCGGCTCGCGGAGGCGGGGATCGACGCCGCCTACCTCGACGGCGCCACCCGCGACCGCGGTGCGGTGATCGAGAGCTTCCGCGACGGCGATGCCCCGGTCTTCCTGATCTCGTTGAAGGCCGGCGGCGTCGGCCTCACCCTCACCGAGGCCGACTACGTCTTCGTGCTCGACCCGTGGTGGAACCCCGCCGCCGAGGCCCAGGCCGTCGACCGCGCCCACCGCATCGGCCAGACCCAGCACGTCATGGTCTACCGGCTGGTCTCGACCGACACGATCGAGGAGAAGGTCATGGAGCTCAAGGAGCGCAAGGCCGAGCTCTTCGCGAAGGTCGTGGACGGCGAGGGTGCCATGGGCTCCACCATCGGCGCCGACGACATCCGCGCCCTCTTCGAGTAGCCGAGTCGGCGCTCGTGCGGGTGTCGCTCCGGTGTAACACGTCGTTCGTAGCACTACTCGCCCTATCTGAACGACCGGATAGTGCTACGAACAGCGTGTTACACCGCTCGCCGCCGCGCCACCGTCGCCGCCAACGCCGCCGCGGGAACCATCAGGACGGCGACGACCAGGAGCGCCCTCAGGGTGCCGATCTGGTCCCCCACGGCGCCCAGGATGGGCGGGAAGCCGAGGAAGGCGCCGTAGGCCAGCGTGGAGACGACCGAGACGCGAGCAGCGGCGCGGGTCTCGTCGTCGGCGGCGATGCTGATCCCCAGAGGGAAGCCCAGGGCCGCACCGAAGCCCCACAGGACGATCCCGACCAGCGCGAGCCCGAACGAGCCGGCGAGGACGGTCAGCACGATCCCGGCGCCGGCCAGCGCGGCCGAGGTGATCAGGACCGGCTGTCGGCCGACCCGGTCGATCACCTTCGCGCCGGCGAACCGGGCCAGGCTCATGCAGAAGACGAACGCCGCGTAGCACGCCACCCCGACCCGGTGACTGACGTCGTAGCCGTCGATCATCGCCAGCGAGACCCAGTCGTTGGCGCTTCCCTCGGCCGCGGCGAAGGCGAGCACCATCAGGCCCAGCAGCAGCGTGTGGGGCGAGCGCCAGGCGGCCAGCAGCTCACGCCGCGGCGAGTGCCCCTCGGGTGGCGGCTCGGCCGGGAGAAACCCTGCGGTCCCCCACCAGCAGACCGCCAGCGCGACGGCAGCGACCCCAGCGACGTGCCACACCGTCGGCAGCGTGCCGACCAGAGCGATGCCCAGCAGCCCGCCGAGCACGGTGCCCACGCTCCACATCGCGTGCAGCTGGGGCATCAGCGTCTTGCCGCCGAACCGCTCGACCGCGGCCCCCTCGACGTTCATGGCGACGTCCCAGATGCCGTAGCCGACGCCGTACGCCACCAGGAACAGTGCCACCAGCCACGCCTGCCCCAGCCAGCTGCCGGAGACCGCCACCAGGCACAGGGCGGCGGCGCAGAGCGCTGCGCAGCGGCGCACGACCCGGGCGGCGCCCCAGCGCATCACCAGGCCCCCGGCGAGCGGCAGCGCGGCGACCGACCCGATCCCCATCGCCAGCAGCATCAGGCCGACGGCCGAGTTGTTCAGGCCGAGGCTCTCGCGCAGTGCGGGGATGCGGGAGATGAAGGTCGCGGACAGCAGGCCGTTGGTGGCGAACGCCACCACCGATCCGGCTTGGGCACGGCGAAGAGGCGTCACGAGTAAAGGCTAGTGACCCTCGGGCCGCGCCCAGGTGCGGGTCTCAGTCGCGCTTCTTCTCGTAGGGACCGCCGCGACCGAAGATCGGCAGCACCCACGGCTGGCGCAGCGGGGCGCCGGCGAGCGCGACGACGGCGAAGGCGGTCGCCAGGACCCAGGCGATCCCGTAGAGCGCACCACCGAGCCCGAACGTCACGATCGTGACGGCGAGCAGGGTGAGCTGCAGGTTCAGCGCACCGGCGGCGTGGTGCTTCACGAACTCGGAGCGCTTGCCGACGGTGTAGTAGAGGATCGCCGGGCCGACGACGATCGGCACCCAGGTCGTGGCCTGGGCGAGCGCGGCCAGCAGCCGCTCCTCGGTGGTCGGCGGGGGCAGCAGGTCGCGGGCGGGCTTGGCCGGCGCGGGGACCGGGGCGGGCTGCGCGACCAGGTCGCGGGTGATCGGCTCCAGCGCGGCGTACGTCTTCGCCTTCATGGTCAGGTCGAACCGGACGTCGAACTCGGACTGGTCGAGCCGGCCGTCGGCGTAGGACGCCTTGAGCAGGTCGATCACGCGGTCGCGATCGGCGTCGGTGCAGCGGAGCTCGTCGCCAGCAGGCGAAGCGGGCGCGGTGGGCGGGGTCGGAATGGGAGCGGTTGAGGACATACCTCAACGATCCGCCGCAGACGCCCTCCGGACAATCAGGGAAGCCCCCGAAAGCAAACGGGCCGACCCCGGTGTCAGGCCAGGGACGGCCGGAGGAAGAAGACTAGAAGACGGTCCAGGTGGACCGCATCGGGCGCGACTCGAGCCACGCCTGGAAGCCGATCAGCGTCTGCGGGTCCATGGCCAGGTCGATGTGCTCGCCGTTGACCTCGCAGGTCACGATCAGGCTCTCGGGGTAGAGGACCAGCTCCTCGAGCCCTTCGGGAGAGCGGCTGGAGATGTAGGCCATCTCGGTGCGGCGCCAGACCCGTTTGGGTTTGGGCGAGAGCGAGAAGATCCGGAACCACTCCAGCTGTGCGTCACCGGAGTAGCGGCCGATGCCGATGACCCAACCGCGCCCGGGACTGGTGTCCCGGACGCGGTGGCTCAGCTCGAAGACGCCGCCGTTGCGAGCGAGCAGACGGCGACGAGCGGCGATCCCGATGCCATAGGCGAGGACAAGCAGAAGCAATGCGGCCACAACGGCCAAGAGCAGCTCCCACCATGCCATCCGGGTATCGCCCCTCTTCCCTAGGAGGCCTTCTCGACAGCGCGGATGCGCGCCTCGGCGTGACGGATGCGCTTCTCGGCGTCGTTGTTGGTGCCGAGCAGGCGACGGGCCTCCTCGAGCTCGACCTGCGCTTTGTTGAGGTCGATCTCGTGGGCCAGCAGCACGTGCTCGGACAGGATCGAGACGCGGTCGTTGGCCACCGAGAGGAAGCCACCGTCGACGGTCGCGATGACCTCGGTGCCCTCCTCCGGCGTGATCTCCACGACCGCCTCGGTGAGCGCCGACAGCACCGGCGCGTGACCGCGCAGGATGCCGACGTCACCGTCGACCGTTCGGGCGATGACCATGGTGGCCCCGCCGCTCCAGACCACGCGGTCTGCAGCGACGAGCTCCACCTGAAGTGCGTCCGTCATCAGAGGCTCTTCTGGATCTCGGCCCACTTCGCCTCGACGTCGTCGAGGCCACCGCACATGAAGAACGCCTGCTCGGCGACGTGGTCGTACTCACCGTCGGCGATCTTGTTGAACGCCTCGATGGTGTCCTTGACCGGAACCGTCGAGCCCTCGATGCCGGTGAACTGCTTGGCAACGTAGGTGTTCTGCGAGAGGAACCGCTGGATCCGGCGAGCGCGGGAGACGATGATCTTGTCTTCCTCGGAGAGCTCGTCGACACCCAGGATCGCGATGATGTCCTGCAGCTCCTTGTTGCGCTGGAGGATCTGCTTGACGCGGACGGCGCAGTCGTAGTGGTCCTGGCCGATGTACTGCGGGTCCAGGATTCGCGACGTCGACGTCAGCGGGTCCACCGCCGGGTAGATACCCAGCGAGGCGATCTCACGGGAGAGCTCGGTGGTCGCGTCGAGGTGGGCGAAGGTGGTCGCCGGGGCCGGGTCGGTGTAGTCGTCGGCCGGCACGTAGATCGCCTGCATCGAGGTGATCGAGTGACCACGCGTCGAGGTGATCCGCTCCTGGAGCAGACCCATCTCGTCGGCGAGGTTGGGCTGGTAGCCCACCGCGGACGGCATCCGGCCCAGCAGGGTGGAGACCTCGGAGCCCGCCTGGGTGAAGCGGAAGATGTTGTCGATGAACAGCAGCACGTCCTGGCCCTGGACGTCGCGGAAGTACTCCGCCATCGTCAGCGCCGAGAGGGCCACGCGCAGACGCGTGCCCGGCGGCTCGTCCATCTGGCCGAAGGTCAGGGCGACCTTGTCGTAGACGCCGGCCTCCTGCATCTCGTGGATGAGGTCGTTGCCCTCACGGGTGCGCTCGCCGACACCGGCGAACACGGAGACACCACCGTGGTTCTTGGCGACTCGGGCGATCATCTCCTGGATGAGGACGGTCTTGCCGACGCCCGCACCACCGAAGAGGCCGATCTTTCCACCGGTCACGTAGGGGGTGAGGAGGTCGATGACCTTGATGCCCGTCTCGAACATCTGGGTCTTGGACTCGAGCTGGTCGAAGGCCGGAGCCTTGCGGTGGATGCCCCAGCGCTCCTTGACCTCGACCGTGGACGGGTCGACGTCGAGGATGTCACCGGTCGCGTTGAACACGTGGCCGAGGGTGACGTCACCCACGGGCACGGTGATCGGAGCGCCGGTGTCGGACACGGTGGCACCGCGGACGACGCCGTCGGTCGGCTTCAGCGAGATCGCGCGGACCATGCCGTCACCGATGTGCTGGGCAACCTCGAGCGGCAGGACGGAGGTCTCACCGTTGACGGTGACCTCGACCTCGAGCTTGTTGTAGATTTCCGGCATGGCGTCGACGGGGAACTCCACGTCGACGACCGGGCCGATCACGCGGGCGATGCGGCCCGTCGTGGTCTTCTCGTCAACCTGTGCGGTCATTTTCTAGTCAGTCTTTCTGTGGGTTCTCAGTCGTTCGCAGCCTGGGCGTCGGCCAGCGCGTTCACGCCACCGACGATCTCGCTGATCTCCTGGGTGATGCCGGCCTGGCGAGCCTGGTTGGCAACCCGGGTGAACTTCTTGATGAGCTCGTCGGCGTTGTCGGTAGCCGACTTCATCGCCTTCTGACGCTGGGCCAGCTCGGAGGCGGCCGCCTGCAGCAGCGCGAACCAGATCCGGCTCACGACGTACTGCGGGAGCAGCGAGTCGAGCACGGCCTCGGCCGACGGCTCGAACTCGTAGAGCGGCAGGACGTCGCCCTCGGCCGGAGCCTCGGTGCCCTCCACGACCTCCAGAGGCAGGAGACGTACGGCGGTGGGCTTCTGCGTCATCATGGTGATGAACCGCGTGTAGACCACGTGGACCTCGTCGACGCCGGGAGCGGCGGCCTTCTCGGCCTCGGTGCCCTCGACGAAGACCTCGATCAGCTTCTCGCCGATCTCCTTGGCAGCGTCGTAGTCGGGACGGTCGGAGAAGCCGGTCCAGGCCTGCGCCACGGAACGGCCGCGGAACTTGTAGAAGGCCTCGGCCTTACGTCCGGTGACGTAGAGGTCGACCTCCTTGCCCTCGGCCTTGAGCTTCTCGACCAGGCCCTCGGCCTCCTTGAGCACGCTCGAGGAGTAGGAGCCGGCCAGACCACGGTCGCTGGTGACCACCAGCACGGCGGCGCGCGTCGGCGCCTCCGGCTCGGTGGTCAGCGGGTGGTCCACGTTGGAGTAGGTCGCCACCGCCGAGACGGCGCGGGTGAGCTCACGGGCGTACGGCGCGGCCGCATTGGCCCGCTGCTGCGCCTTGATGATCCGGGACGCAGCGATGAGCTCCATGGCGCGCGTGATCTTCTTCATCGACTCCGTCGACTTGATCCGCGCGCGGAGTTCACGCACTGACACGGCCATGGTCAGCCCCGCTTCTGCTTGACGATCTGCTCCTGCTCGACGTCCTCGTCAGCCAGGGCCTCTTCCTTGGCGGAACCCGGCTTGACCGAGGCGCCCTCCGAGGTCTCGAACTGGTCGAGGAAGCTGTCGTAGGCACCGTTCAGCGCGGACTCGGTGGAGTCGTCGAACTTCAGCGACTCGCGGATCGCGGCCAGGACGCCCTCGTGGGAGCGACGCAGGTAGTCGAGGAACTCCTGCTCGAACTTGAGCACGTCCTCGGTCGGGACGATGTCCAGGCGACCGGTGGTGCCGAGCCACAGCGAGACGGTCATCTCGTCGATCGGGTACGGCGAGTAGGCCGGCTGCTTGAGCAGCGCCATCAGCCGCTGACCACGGGCCAGCTGCTGCTTCGAGGCCGCGTCCAGGTCGGAGGCGAACATCGCGAAGGCCTCCATCGCGCGGTACTGCGCGAGGTCGACCTTGAGCGAGCCGGTGACGGCCTTGAGCGCCTTGGTCATCGCCGCGCCACCGACGCGGGAGACCGAGACACCGACGTCGATCGCCGGACGCTGGTTGGCCGCGAACAGGTCGGACTGCAGGAAGATCTGACCGTCGGTGATGGAGATGACGTTGGTCGGGATGAACGCCGAGACGTCGTTGGCCTTCGTCTCGATGATCGGCAGACCGGTCATCGAGCCGGCACCCATCTCGTCGGAGAGCTTCGCGCAGCGCTCCAGCAGACGGGAGTGCAGGTAGAAGACGTCACCCGGGTAGGCCTCACGGCCCGGCGGGCGGCGCAGCAGCAGCGACACGGCGCGGTAGGCCTCGGCCTGCTTGGTCAGGTCGTCGAAGACGATCAGGACGTGCTTGCCCTCGTACATCCAGTGCTGGCCGATGGCCGAGCCGGTGTAGGGGGCGAGGTACTTGAAGCCGGCGGAGTCGGACGCGGGAGCGGCCACGATGGTCGTGTACTCCAGCGCGCCGGCCTCCTCGAGGGCGCCACGCACGGAGGCGATGGTCGAGCCCTTCTGGCCGATCGCGACGTAGATGCAGCGAACCTGCTTGTCGGGGTCGCCCGAGTCCCAGTTCTGCTTCTGGTTGATGATCGTGTCGATGGCGACCGTGGTCTTACCGGTCGCGCGGTCACCGATGATCAGCTGACGCTGGCCACGGCCGATCGGGGTCATCGCGTCGATCGCCTTGATGCCGGTGGCGAGCGGCTCGTGAACCGACTTGCGCTGCATCACGCCCGGAGCCTGGAGCTCCAGGGCGCGGCGGCCGACCGTCTCGATGTCGCCGAGGCCGTCGATCGCGTTGCCGAGCGGGTCCACGACGCGGCCGAGGTAGCCGTCACCGACGGGGACCGAGAGAACCTCGCCCGTACGTCGGACCGACTGGCCCTCCTCGATCTTGTCGAAGTCGCCCAGGATGACGACACCGATCTCGCGGGTCTCGAGGTTCAGGGCGAGACCGAGGGTCCCGTCCTCGAACTCGAGGAGCTCGTTCGCCATGGCCGAGGGCAGGCCCGAGACCTGGGCGATGCCGTCAGCGGTCCGCGCGACAGTGCCGACCTCCTCGGTCTTCGCCGCCTCGGGCTTGTAGTCCGCGACGTACTTTGCCAGCGCGTCCCTGATCTCGTCGGGACGGATGGTGAGCTCCGTCATCTCTGCCTTCTCTCTCGTTCTTACGTCGAAGTCTGTGTCACACAGGGGTCATACGGCCAGTTGGGCCGTGATGCCGGATCAGCCGGCGAGTGCTCGCTGCGCCCCGTCGAGGCGGCTGGAGATGGTGCCGTCGATGACGTCGTCACCGATCGAGACCTTGATGCCGCCGACGATGGCCGGGTCGACCACGATGTTCAGGTGGACCTCGCGGCCGTACTTCTTCGCGAGGGCCGCAGCCAGGCGGGTGGTGTCCGCCTCCGAGAGCGGAGCGGCCACGCGGACGACCGCGGTGCCTTCGCCCGCGACCGCAGCGGCGACCTTCTGGTATTCACCCAGCGCGACCGTGGCGGTGCGGTAGGTGCCCGCCAGGGCCTGCTTGGTCAGGGCGACGGTCGCTGCCAGCGCCTTGCCGCCGAGAAGATCGTCGACCAGCGTGACCTTGTCCTCGGTCGTGCGAGCCGGGTCGGAGAGCGCGTCGCGCAGCTCCGGCGTCTCCTGCACGGCCTGCTGGACCGCGAACAGCTCGTCGGCGAGGCGCTTGGCCTCACCACCGGCGCTGCGGACCGCGGCGATCTCGCTCAGTCGCTCGACCGCGTCGCTCAGGTCACCGGCGTGCGTCCAGCGGTGCTTGACCGCCGACTGGACCACGCTGAGGGCCGTCGCGTCGACCTTCCCGCCGAAGAGCTCACCGACGAGGCCGGTCTTGGCCTCCGACGGCACCGATGCGTCGGTGACGAAGCGGCGCAGAGCTGCTTCGGCGCGGAAGGTCTGGGAGACCTCGAAGAGGGAGTCGGCCGCCTTCGCCGCCGCCTCGGGAGAGGCGGAGACAGCGGTCTTCAGCTCCTCGGTCAGGGCGGCAACTGCGTCGGCCGACGCTCCACGGAAGTCCATCAGTGAACCCCTGCCTCGAGGTCGGCGAGGAACCGCTCGACCACACGGCTGGAACGCTCGTCGTCGTCGAGGGACTCCCCGACGATGCGACCGGCGAGACCGGTGGCCAGCGAGCCGACCTCGGTCTTCAGCGATGCAGCAGCCGCCTGGCGCTCGGCCTCGATCTGCGCCTTGCCTGCGGTGATGATGCGCTCGGCCTCGGCCTGCGCCTCAGCGCGGAGCTCGGCCTTGATCGCGGCGCCCTCCTCGCGGGCCTGCTCGCGGATGCGGGCAGCCTCGTGACGGGCATCGGCCAGCTGAGCCTCCAGCTGGGCGAGCTTGGCATCGGCCTCGGCCTGCTTGGCGTTGGCGTTCTCGATGCCACCTTCGATCGCCGCGGTTCGATCGGCGTACGCCTTCTCGAAGTTCGGAACGATGAACTTCGCTACTCCCACGAAGAGGATGGCGATGACGATGACACCGAGGATGATCTCCGGGACGTGCGGGACCAACGGGTTGATCTCGGTCTCCGCAGCGGTTACCTGGGTAAGGATCATGTCGGAACCTTCAGTAGTTCCCTACGTCAGCGAAGGACGAAGGCGAGAGCCAGGGAGATGATGAAGAACTGCTCACACAGAGCGAAGCCGAGGATCGCGATCGCCTGCAGGCGGCTCTGGGCCTCCGGCTGACGGGCAACACCGGCGACGTACGCGGCGAAGATCAGACCGACACCGACACCCGGGCCGATGGCGGAGAGGCCGAGGCCGATGATTCCGAGCTGTCCCGACAGTTCCATGGGATTTCCTTCCGGTTGTGACGCGATCTGCGTCAGTTGTTGTGCGTCGACTTGGGTTGGCTATTCAGACGAGACTCAGTGCTCGTCAGCGACCGCCCCGGCGATGTACATGGCCGAGAGCAGCGTGAAGACATAGGCCTGCAGGAACATGATCAGCATGTCCAGGAAGGACACGAAGATGCCGAGCAGGAAGGCGAAGACGCCGGCCGCGACACCCTGCCATGCCGGAGCGTAGTGCAGGATCAGCCAGGCGCCGCCGATGGAGAAGAGCGCCACCAACAGGTGACCGGCGAACATGGTGGCGAAGAGACGGATCGCCAGCGTGAACGGGCGCACGATGATGTTGGAGAGGAACTCCAGCGGCACCATCATGAGCAGGATCGGGCCGCTCACGCCGCCAGGCACGGTCTGGAGCTTGAGGTAGCCGACGAAACCGTGCTTCGCGATGCCGACGATGTTGTAGATCAGCCAGGTGATGGCCGCCAGCGCCGCCGTGAAGCCGATGTGCGACATCGTCGGGAACTGGATCAACGGGATGATCCCGTAGAAGTTGTTGACCAGGATGAAGGTGAAGACCGTGAACAGGTACGGCACGAACCTCATGTAGTCGTGGGAGCCGATGATGTCGCGCGCGATGGAGTTGCGGACCATCCCGTAGACGTACTCACCGGCGAACTGCAGCCGGCTCGGAACCACCGCGGCCTTGCGAGAGGCCGCGTAGAAGAAGCCGAGAACGATCACGACGGACAGCAGGACCAGGAGACTCACCTTGGTCAGGGCCCAGTCGCCGGACCCGACGATCGGCGGAAGGAAGAAGTCCGCGGGCCCCGGGATATGAGGCCCCGACTCCGACGCCATAACGGTGGCGGCAAGCGACTTCACGCTGTCTCCTGTTTGTTCGAACTTACGATTCTGGGTGGCGAGCTTCAAAGGCTCGGGCATCATCCCGGCGGCCGCCCCCGACGGCCCGGACGATATCAGGCACTACTGGCGGGTCACGAGTCTGCCCCGGGCAGGTCGAAGAGCGGGATCCGCTCGCGTCGCACCAGGAACGCAAACGTGGTTGTCCATGCGACCGTGAGCGCCATGACCGAGAAGGCTGCCGGACGTACGACAGCGTCTCCCCCGGTCTGCGAAACAACCAGCAGGACGACGAAGAGAACCATGCCTGACAGGGTGAAGACACCGACGGCGGCGGGCAGCGACAGGGCGGGCGACTTCGCCGCGATCCAGAACATCGCCCAAGAGCCGATCGCCAGCACGACAACGGTGGCGATCGAACCGATCGCAGCACCGGTCAGACCATTGGTCCCGGCAAGAACAAAGGCCACCGCGAGGGCCGCGAGCACAGCAACTGCGGACACTGCGGCAGAACCTCGCAGCACCTTGGACTTGCTGGTTGCGGTCGTCATCGTCGGCGGCCGTTCTCTCTGGGGGCATTTCACGTGTTCAGGAGCGTATCCCGAACGCTCGTGAAAACTATCACAAGCGTCTTTGGGCTCCCTAATTGATCGATCAAGGCTCCGCTAGTGGGGCTGTTCCTCCAGCGGCGTGAGCTCCTCGGGGACCTCGAGGAGCTTGTCGGTGCGCTCGCCGCGAATCTTGGGGAGGACGAAGGTGAGCAGCACGATGAGGGCGGTGGCGACGGCGAGGCCGGTGATGACGACGGGGCCGCGGTAGAGGGTCACGAAGACCGATCCGAAGGACATCAGGCCGGCCCAGAGCCACATGATCAGCACGGCACGGCGCTGGGAGTGGCCGATCTCCAGGAGGCGGTGGTGGAGGTGCTTCTTGTCGGCGGCGAACGGGGAGCGCCCGGCGCGGGTGCGGCGTACGACGGCAAGGACCAGGTCGACGAGTGGGACGACCAGGATGGTCAGGGGTAGCAGCAGCGGCAGGAAGGTCACCAGGAGCGCGGTGGAGGCGTCGAAGGCGTTCACGTTCAGGCCGCCGGCGCTGTAGGAGCCGGAGAGCGTGACGGCGCTGGCGGCGAGGATGAGGCCGATCAGCATCGAGCCGCTGTCGCCCATGAAGAGCCTCGCGGGGTGCCAGTTGTGGATCAGGAAGCCGACGCACGCTCCGGCGAGCGCGACGCTCAGCAGCGCGGCGGTGGACGCGCGGCCGATGTCGTTGATGCGGGTGAACTGGTAGCAGAACAGGAAGAAGGCGAGCGCGCCGATGCCGACGACGCCCGCCGCCAGGCCGTCCAGGCCGTCGATGAAGTTGACCGCGTTGACCACGGTGATCACCACCAGCCCGGTGAGCAGCGCGCCCTGGGCCGGGTCGACGGCGAACTGGGTGCCGTCGGGGAAGGTGATGAAGGTGTATTGCAGGTTGAAGCCCACCAGGATCGCGGTGGCCAGCACCTGACCGCCCAGCTTGGTGAGGGCGTCGAGCTCGAAGATGTCGTCGACGACACCGACGATGCAGATCAGCGCACCGGCGAGGATCACCACGCCGGTGTCCTGCAGCACGAAGTCGGGCGCGTCGGCCAGGAACGGCAGCTCGCGGGCGACCAGATAGGCCGCGACCAGACCACCCAGCATCGCCACGCCGCCCATGTAGGGGATCGGCACGGCATGTACGTCACGGTCGCGGACCTTCGCGACGGCCCCCGTGCGCATCGCGAACTCGCGGGCGACGACGGTGAGCAGGTAGGTCACCACGGCGGCGACCAGGAAGAGGAGGACGTAGGCGCGCATCAGGCTTCTGCGTCGGCGTCCGTGTCGAGCGTGTCGGGCATGTCGGTGTCGGTCACGGCCGGGTCCGGGTCGCCCGGACGCCGGATGGCGACGTCGTGCTTCGCCAGCAGCTCGTTGATCCGGTCGATGCTGATCGCACCCTCTCGCAGGACCTTCGGCTCGTCACCGGTGGCGGAGACGATCGTGGACGCCTCGCCGACGGGCGACTCGCCCCCGTCGATGATCGCCCTGACCATCTTGCCGAGCATCTCGTCGGCCTGGTCGGCGTTGGTGGCGGCCGGCATCGTGGTGCGGTTGGCCGAGCTGGTGGCCAGCGGGCCGACCCGGTCGATGATCCGGCGCAGGATGTCGGAGTCGGGGATGCGCACGGCCACCGTCTGGCGGGCCTCGCCCAGATCCCACTGCAGCGACGGCTGCTGGTGGAAGACGACCGTCAGCGCCCCGGGCCAGAACTCCTCGACGAGGGTGCGGGCCCAGTCGGGGATCCGGGTGGCGAGGGCGTCGAGGGTGGCGACGTTGGAGATCAGCACCGGCGGCGGCATCGCACGGCCCCGGCCCTTGGCGGCCAGCAGACCGGCCACCGCTCCCTTGTCGAACGCGTCGGCGGCGACGCCGTAGACCGTGTCGGTCGGCACGATCACGAGCTCGCCGGCCTGAAGAGCGGCCGCAGCCGCATCTATCGCCTTGGTCTGCTCGTCCTCGGTCGCGATCGGGTAGCGCTCAGTCACAGTGCTCATGTTGCCAGTTGCGCGGTCGTGAAGCGCGGACGGCCTGCCAGATCGAGATGATCGCGTACGTCGCTCCATCTCCCCGTGCTGCTGAACACCGCCGGCGCACCCCCGCCGGCGCCGTCCGGGCCCTGCTCGTCGGCGTGCTCGAAGCCGACCACTCCCCCGGGCCTGAGCAGCTCGGCCGCCCGCCGTTCCAGCACCCGGATCGCGTCCAGGCCGTCCTGTCCGGAGAAGAGGGCGAGGTCGGGGTCGTGGTCCCGCGCCTCGCGCGCGACCGACTCCCAGGCCTCGAGCGGGATGTAGGGCGGGTTGCAGACGAGGACGTCGACGCCGCCGTCCAGGTCGGCGAACGCGTCGGCCATGTCGCCCTGGCGCAGGTCCACGCCGGTGCCGGTCAGGTTGCGTACGGCCCAGGGATAGGCGTCCTCGGAGAGCTCGACCGCGTGCACCTCGGCGCCCGGGACCTCGTCGGCGATGCTCTTGGCGATCGCACCCGAGCCGGTGCAGAGGTCGACGACGACAGGTGCGTCGATCGCGGTGGCCCGGTCGATCGCCCAGCCGGCGAGCAGCTCGGTCTCAGGCCGGGGAACGAACACACCGGGGCCGACGGCGAGCTCGACGTGCCGGAAGTACGCCACCCCGGTCAGGTGCTGCAGCGGCTCACGGTGCGCGCGGCGGGCGAGCAGGTCGGCGTAGGCCTTCTCCTGGTGCTCCGCCACGTCGTCGACGAGGAAGAGACGGTTGCGGTCGGTGTCGAGGACATGGGCCAGCAGGATGGCCGCGTCGGCGTCGGGACTGTCGACTCCGGCCTCTGCGAGCTGCTTTCGGGCACTTGCCAGAAGTGTGCGCGGGGCGGTCATGGGCAACTGCTCCTGAATGTGTTAGTCATGCTTTACCCGGCTGAGGGTAACGTTCGGGCGCCTCAAGGGTTCTTCCGGTCATATGGGGGGACGCGGGGAATGGCCGCCACCCTCGTCGGGCGCTGTGGTGCCCCACCAACACACCCGAGTTCTCCCCCGGAAGGAAACATCACCCCATGAAGTGGCCCTTGCTGCTTGCACTCATTCTCGTCCTCGCCCTCCTGATCTGGTTCTTCTTCGGACGGCCGGTCCGCAAGGACGCCAAGGCCGCGCACCGCGCAGACAAGGACAACCCGGCGACCGAGACCACCAGCGCTCCCGTCGCCGCGGCCGCGGTCCCCGCCGAGGCGTCCGTGACCGAGACGGTCGCCGACGAGGCTCCCGCGGCCGAGGCCACGGCTGACGAGACGCCCGCCGCTGAGGAGCCGGTCGAGGCTCCTGCCGCCGAGGCATCGGAGACCCCGGTGGCCGAGGTCACCGAGGCCGACACCGCTGCCGTGGTCGCCGAGGCCGAGAGCGTCACCGCCGCCGCTGCCGCTGACGCGCCCGCCGAGCCGACGGTCGACGACGCCGAGACCCCGGCTCCCACCGCCGAGGTCACCGAGACCGCTCCCGCCGCCGAGGCGCCCGCCGCGACCAAGGGCGCTCCCTACGCCGGCGCCGTGCTGCCTGCTGCCGACGGAAGCAGCTCGGATGCTGCGTACACGATCAAGGGCAGCAGCGGGAAGAAGTACCACACGACGGCGAGTCCCTACTACGGACGTACGAAGGCGGCTGTCTACTTCGACACCGTGGAGTCGGCCGAGGCGGCCGGGTTCGTCGGGGCGAGCAGCGACTTCTACGACCGCGGGAAGAAGGCCGCGGCCGCCGAGACCGAGCAGCCGCTGCCGCCGGCGAGCAGCTACGGCACCGGTAGCGCCGACCCGCTCGAGGACGGCTCCAGCCCGCACCCGGCGTACGTCGTGAAGGGCAACATCCGCAAGGACGGCGCGAAGCGCTACCACACCTCCGCCAGCACCGCCTTCAAGCGGACCCAGGCCGAGGTCTGGTTCGACAGCGAGGCCTCGGCCGAGGCGGCCGGCTTCGTGATCGGCTTCAAGAAGAAGGCCAACGCCTGAGCACGGCCCGCACCACGCGCACGAAGGTCGCAGTCACCGCCTGGTGACTGCGACCTTCGGCGTTTCGGTCTCAGGAGTCGAGCGAGGCCAGGCGGGCGGCGAGGTCGGCGTCGACCGCGCTGCCGATGACCGGCTCCAGGTCACCGTCGAGGACCTGGTCGAGGTTGTAGGACTTGTAGCCGGTGCGGTGGTCGGAGATGCGGTTCTCCGGGAAGTTGTACGTCCGGATGCGCTCGGAACGGTCGACGGTGCGCACCTGGGAGCGACGTGCGTCGGAGGCTTCCGCGTCGGCGGCGTCCTGCGCGGCCTGGAGCAGGCGCGAGCGCAGCACGCGCATCGCCTGCTCCTTGTTCTGCAGCTGCGACTTCTCGTTCTGCATCGAGACGACGATGCCGGTGGGGATGTGGGTGATCCGGACCGCCGAGTCGGTGGTGTTGACCGACTGGCCGCCGGGGCCCGAGGAGCGGTAGACGTCGATGCGGAGGTCGTTGTCGTTGATCTCGACGTCGACGGGCTCGGCCTCGGGGACCACCAGCACGCCGGCGGCCGAGGTGTGCACCCGTCCCTGCGACTCGGTGACCGGAACCCGCTGGACCCGGTGCACGCCGCCCTCGAACTTGAGCAGCGCGTAGGGGGCGCGGCCGGGCTCGGGGTTGCCCTTCGCCTTCACCGCGACGGTGACCGACTTGTAGCCGCCGAGGTCGGACTCGGTGGCGTCGAGGAACTCGAGCTTCCAGCCCTGACGCTCGGCGTAGCGGGTGTACATCCGCAGCAGGTCGCCGGCGAAGAGCGCCGACTCCTCGCCGCCCTCCCCGGACTTCACCTCGAGGATGGCGTCCTTGTCGTCGGTCGGGTCGCGAGGCACGAGCAGGCGACGCAGCCGCTCCTCGGCCGCCTCACGCTGCGGCACCAGCGCCTCGGCCTCCTCGGCGAACGCCGGGTCCTCACCCGCCAGCTCGCGGGCGGCCTCGATGTCGTCCCCCAGCTGCTGCCAGGAGCGGTAGGCGTCGATGATCGAGCTGAGCTCGGCGTACCGCTGGTTGAGCTTCTTGGCCAGGCGCGCGTCGGCATGGGTCTCGGGCTCGGCGAGCCGCTTCTCCAGCCCCTCGTGCTCCTCGATCAGCCCTTCGACTGCTTCAAACTGTGACATCTCCGCCTCGCTTCGTACGCCTGTGAAACCCTCCAAACACGCCAGCGCCGGCCACCTGCGAATGCAGGGGCCGGCGCTGGGAAGCAGCTACTTGTTGCGCTTGCCGAAGCGAGCCTCGAAGCGAGCCACGCGACCGCCGGTGTCGAGGATCTTCTGCTTGCCCGTGTAGAACGGGTGGCAGTTGGAGCAGACGTCGGCGCGGATGGCGCCCTCGGCCACGGTGCTGCGGGTGGTGAACGAGTTGCCGCAGGTGCAGGTGACCTGGGTCTCGACGTACGTCGGGTGGATGTCGGACTTCATGAGGTTCCTCTCAAGACATGGGGTTCCGGGTCGCCGCCGCAGGTTGCGGGACGTGAACCGGCACCGAGGATTCAGTGTATGTGAACGCCTGGGGCCGCCAATAATTCCCGGCGGCCCCAGAACGCTCCCGTCGTCTCAGTTCTTGACGACCTCGTTGAGCAGCACCATGTTGGTGGCCGACCCGGCGACCTTCTCGGCCAGGACCGACGCCGCCTTGGCTCCGTCGAGCGTGGCCAGCGAGGCACGCAGCTTGCGCACCGCGTCGCCCTCGCCACCGGCGAAGAGCAGGTCGTCGCGGCGGGTGCCCGAGGCGTTGACGTCGACGGCGGGGAAGATCCCGGCCTCGGCGTAGTCCTCGCTCAGCCGCAGCTCGGAGTTGGCGGTGTCCTTGAACGCCTCGAAGATGATCTCGTCGGTCTTCGAACCGGTGTCGACCGCGGCCGTGGCGAGGATGGTCAGCGAGCCGCCGTCCTCGACGTTGCGGGCCGCGCCGAAGAACCGCTTGGTCGGGTAGAGCGCCGCGGAGTCCACGCCGCCACCGAGGATCCGGCCCGAGGCGGGGACGGAGAGGTTGTAGGCCTTGCCCAGACGGGTCAGCCCGTCGAGCAGCACGACCACGTCGTGGCCGAGCTCGACCAGACGCTTGGCCCGCTCGATGGCCAGCTCGGCGACCACGGTGTGGTCGGCGGGCTGCCGGTCGAAGGTGGAGGCGATGACCTCACCCTTGACGCTGCGCTCGAAGTCGGTGACCTCCTCGGGGCGCTCGTCGACGAGCACCACCATCAGGTGGCACTCGGGGTTGTTGGCGGTGACCGCGCCGGCGATGGCGTGCAGGACGGTGGTCTTGCCGGCCTTCGACGGGGAGGCGATCAGGCCACGCTGGCCCTTGCCGATCGGCGCGACCAGGTCGATGACCCGGCCGGTGACCGGGTCGGCGCCACCCTCGAGGCGCAGCCGCTGGTCGGGGTGGACCGGGGCGAGCTTGTCGAACTCCACGCGGTGCTTGGCGACCTCGGGGTCGGCACCGTTGACGGAGTCGATGCGCACCATCGGGTTGTACTTCTCCTTGCGCTCGCCCTCGCGGGGCTGGCGCACCTGGCCGACGATCGCGTCACCACGGCGCAGGCCGAGGCGCTTGACCAGCGACAGGGAGAGGTAGACGTCGTCGGGTCCGGGCAGGTAGCCGGAGGTGCGGACGAAGGCGTAGTTGTCGAGTACGTCCAGGATGCCCGCCGCAGGCACGAGCACGTCGTCCTCGAGGATGGTCGTGTCCGGCTCGCCGCGTCCCGGGCGGTTGCGGTCGCGGTCGCGACCACGGCGGCGACGGTTGCGGCGGCTGCCGCCCTCACCCTGGTCGTCGTCCGCGTCGTCGGCCGACTCGGACGGCCTGTCCTTCGGGGCGTCCTCGTTCTTCTTCTCGGCGGCGGGCTGGCCGGCCTTGGCCGGGCCCTTGTTCTGGCCACCGGCGGCGGGCTGAGCGCCCTGGCCGCCCTGACCGGACTGACCACCCTGGCCGGACTGACCGCCCTGGCCGGACTGGCCGCCCTGGGCCTGGCCGGCACTCTTGTTCTGGTTGCGCTGGCGGCGCGGGCGCTGGGCACCCTCGTTGCCGGCGTCGGCAGCCTCGGCGGACTTCTCCGCGGGCTTCTCGGCCGTGTCGGCCGGCTTCTCCGCGGGCTTGTCCGCGGGCTTCTCGGCGGCCGGCTTCTCGGCCTTCTCCGCCGGGGCGGGCGCCGACTGGGCGCGGCTGCTCTGAGCAGCCTTGATCGCGTCGATCAGCTGGGCCTTCTTCATCGAGTTGGCCCCGCTGATGCCCATGCCGTTCGCCATCGCCTTGAGGTCGGCGAGGAGCATTCCGCCAAGGCCACCGCGCTTCTTCGGGGCGGCGTTCGGCTCCGGCGCGGTGGATTCCATGGTCTCAGTCACGTGAGTCCTTTCCCACGTATCGCCGATCGGCGTACGACGCCGACGGCTCGTCTTGTCAGAACCCCTGACGCGCCGATGCGTGCCAACCGAAGTGGCACGGCACGAAAGGGGGATAGCACACCCGTAGACCTGAACGGCCCGACGGATGTGGATCCAGGCTAACACGCATGGCGGCCCCCACAGCAGGGGCCCGAAACCCCGGTCAGAGGATGCGTACGCCGTCCATGTCGACGCTCAGCGCATGACAGGCCCAGCCCGCCGGACAGCGGGCGGCGAGCTTGGTCGTCTCGGCCGACTCCACCCCGCTGCTGAACGCCAGGACCGTCGGCCCGGCGCCCGAGACGATGGCCGCGACGCCGTCGGCGCGCAGCTCGTCGACCAGGGCGAGCGACTCCGGCATGGCGGGGCGGCGGTACTCCTGGTGGAGGAAGTCGCGGGTGGCGCGATGCAGGTGCTCGGGTGCGTCGCTGAGCGCCGCGACCAGGAGCGCCGTACGCCCGGCGTCGGCCGCCGCGTCGGAGTGCGGGACCGTCTCGGGCAGCAGGCCGCGGGCGGCCTTGGTCTCGACCCCGGTCGCCGGGACGAAGACCACGACGCTGACCCGGGGGTCGACGGCGGTGCGGACCGCGAAGAACCCGTCGTCCTCACCGGCGATGGTGAAGCCACCGTGGAAGGCGGGCGCGACGTTGTCGGGGTGCCCCTCGATCTCGGCGGCCTTCTGGAAGAGCGTCTCGTCGTCGAGGATGAGCTCCCCACCGGCGACGAGGGCTCGAGCGAGCACGAGACCGCCGATGATCGCGGCCGAGGACGAGCCCAGCCCGCGCGCGTGCGGGATCCGGTTGTGACAGTGGAGCCGGAGACCCGCCGGCTGCTTGCCGATGATGTCGAAGGCGGCCCGCATGGAGCGTACGACCAGGTGGGACTCGTCGAGCGGGACCGTGCCCTCGCCGGCACCCTCGACGGTGACCTCCAGCGCTCCGCCCGGCACGACCTCGGCGGTGAGCTCGTCACGCAGGTCGAGCGCGAGGCCGAGGGAGTCGTAGCCGGGGCCGAGGTTGGCGGAGGTGGCCGGGACGGTGACGGTCACCGGGCCTTCTACGAACGTCATCGGTGCTACGCGAGCCCTGCTGCGGCCGCGGCGGCCTCGAGGTCGGCGTCGATGACGATCTCGGGGATCTCGCCGAAGAACTCCAGGGCGGTGGCGGTGTCCTTGAGCCCGTGACCGGTGACGGTGATGACCGTGGTGGCCCCGGCGTACGTCTCCCCCAGCTCGAGGTCGGCGAGCAGCCCGGCGACACCGGCCGCCGAGGCGGGCTCGACGAAGACGCCGTCGTTGCGGGCCAGCTGGGCCTGGGCGGAGAGGATCTGCTCGTCGGAGAGCGCCCGGAAGCGGCCACCGGACTTGGCGGCGGCGGCCTCGGCGAGCTGCCACGAGGCCGGGTTGCCGATGCGGATCGCGGTCGCCTTGGTCTCCGGGTGCTCGACCGGGTGCCCGAGCACGAGCGGCGCCGCACCCTCGGCCTGGAAGGCGCGCATGACCGGGGTCCTGGTGGCGTGGCCGGCCGCTGCGTACTGCTCGTAGCCGAGCCAGTAGGCGGAGAGGTTGCCGGCGTTGCCGATCGGCATGAGGTGGTAGTCGGGGGCGTCGCCGAGACGGTCGACGACCTCGAAGGCCGCCGTCTTCTGGCCCTCGAGGCGGACCGGGTTGACGGAGTTGACCAGCGCGACCGGGTAGCTGTCGGCGAGCGCACGGGAGAGCTTGAGGCAGTCGTCGAAGTTGCCGCGCACCTTGACCACCTCGGCGCCGTGGACCAGCGCCTGGGCCATCTTGGCCGCGCTGATCTTGCCGTTGGGGACGAGCACGACCGGGGTGATCCCGGCCTTGGCGGCGTAGGCGGCCATCGATGCGGAGGTGTTGCCGGTCGAGGCGCAGACCACGGCCTTGGCGCCCTCGTGGACGGCGACGGAGATGGCCGCGGTCATGCCGCGGTCCTTGAACGAGCCGGTCGGGTTCTGGCCCTCGACCTTCAGCCACACCTCACCCTTGGTGGCGCCGGAGAGCCACTCGGAGTGGACCAGCGGGGTGCCGCCCTCGCCGAGCGTCACCGCCGGGGTGTCCTGGGGGATGTCGAGGAGGGTGCGATACTCCTCGATCACGCCACGCCATTGGCTTGTGGTCATCAGACTGCTCCTTCTACGCGCATCACCGAGGCGACGTCGCGGACGTACTCCATCTCGCGCAGGTGCTGCACGGTCGCCGCGAGCGCGGCATCGGGGGCCTCGTGGGAGACGACGACGAGCTGGGCGTCCTCTCCCCTGCCTTCCTGGCGGACGGCCTTGATCGAGACGCCGTGCTCGGAGAAGGCGGTCGCGACGGCGGCGAGCACGCCGGCCTTGTCGGCCACGTCGAGGCTGACGTGGTAGCGGGTGACGGTCTCGCCCATCGGGCGCACCGCTCGGGCGGCGTAGGCGGACTCACCGAAGCCACGGGCGCCGAGGGCCTTGTTGCGGGCGATCGTGACCAGGTCGCCCAGGACCGCGCTCGCGGTCGGCTCGCCGCCCGCGCCCTGGCCGTAGAACATCAGGTCACCCGCGGAGGCGGACTCGACGAAGACGGCGTTGTAGGCGCCGCGTACGGTCGCCAGCGCGTGGCTGCGCGGGATCATCACCGGGTGGACCCGGACCGAGACGTCGTCGTCGTCGAGCTCGGCGATCGCGAGCAGCTTGACGACGCTGCCCATGGCCTTGGCGGAGGCGACGTCGCCGGCGGTCACCTCGGTGATGCCCTCGCGGTAGACGTCGCTGGCGGTGACCCGGGTGTGGAAGGCGAGGCTCGCCAGGATGGCGGCCTTGGCGGCGGCGTCGAAACCCTCGACGTCGGCGGTCGGGTCGGCCTCGGCGTAGCCCAGGTCCTGGGCCTCGGCGAGCGCCTCCTCGAAGCCGGCACCGTAGGTGTCCATCTTGTCGAGGATGTAGTTGGTGGTGCCGTTGACGATGCCCATCACCTTGGTGACGTGGTCGCCGACGAGCGAGTCGCGCAGCGGGCGGAGGATCGGGATGGCGCCGGCGACGGCGGCCTCGTAGTAGAGGTCGGTGCCGGCCTTCTCGGCGGCCTCGTAGAGCGTCGGACCGTCCTCGGCGAGGAGCGCCTTGTTGGCGGTCACGACGCTCGCGCCGCTCTCCAGCGCCTTGAGGATGAGGCCGCGGGCCGGCTCGATGCCGCCGATCACCTCGACCACGAGGTCGACGTCGTCGCGGGCGACCAGGCCGTGGGCGTCCGTCGTCAGCAGCTCGGCGGGGACCTCGACGTCGCGCGGAGCGTCGAGGCGGCGTACGGCCACGCCTCTGAGCTCCAGCGGCGCACCCACTCTGGCGGCGAGATCCGCATCGCCCTCGAGCAGGAGCCGGACCACCTGGGACCCCACCACACCGCAGCCGAGGACGGCGACGCCCAGGGGTTCGACGGCGTGCGCGGTCGTCTTGTTGCTGCTCACGCGCCCAAGGGTATCCGGGACAGGCTCCAGGGTCCGACTTCCGCTCTAGGTGCGGACACTCGCACGCTGATCCGGGTCAGGTCAGGAGCACGACCTTGCCGCTGGTCTCGCGGGCCTCGAGCGCACGATGGGCCTCGGCGGCCTCGGCGAGCGGGAAGGCGGAGCCGACGTAGGGCCTGCGGGTGCCGTCCGCGGCGGCCTCGAGCGCGGCCTGCTCGAACTCCTTGATCCGGCCCTGGACCCAGGGACCGAGGATGTCGATGATCTTCGCGCCGCCCTCGTAGCCGTCCTGGTCGCCGGAGAACCGGACCATCCGGCCGTCGTCCTCGAGGTGGGCGTAGACCTGCCTGGGTACGTCACCTCCGACCCCGTCGAGAAGAACCGTGATGCGCGGCTCCTGTGCTCGAAGGCGCTCGAGCCAGCCGTCCGCGCGATAGTCGATCGCCGTCTGCGCGCCGAAGCCGCGGGCGATCTCGAGCTTGGCCTCCGACCCCGCGAGCCCGACCGCGCGTGCGCCCGCGTTGCGGACGCCCTGGAGCAGGATCGCGCCCATGCCGCCCGCCGCCGAGGTGACCACGACAATGTCGTCGGGAGTGATCTGGGCGGCCTCGAGCACGGCGGCCGAGGTGCGCCCGGTGCCGATCGCGGCGACCGCCGTGGCCGAGTCGAGGCCGTCGGGACGACGGTAGAGCTGCTTCTCGTCGGCGACGGCGAGCTCGGCGTAGCCGCCGCTGCTTCCCGGGCCGAGGTGGGCGACGACCTTCGCACCCCGCCAGGCCTCGTCGACGCCCTCACCGATCTCGTCGACCACCCCGGCGACCTCGCGGCCGGGCGTCATCGGGAGCTCCGGTCGCGGCATCGTCGGCGGAAGGTCGGCCGCTCTGATCGAGGTGTCGAGGCGGTGGACGCCGGCGGCCTCCACCCTGATGCGTACCTGTCCCGGACCTGGGGTCGGGTCGGGCACCTCCTCGAGGCGCAGGACCTCCGGACCACCGAACTCGTGCTGTCTGATCGCTCGCATGCCTCGAGTCAACCTGCTCAAGTTGACTTGAGGTCAAGCGATTTCCGAGAACCTCAGGAGAGCTCCGGGATCGGCCGGAGCACGGCGGCGACGTCACGCGCCAGGCGTACGCGCCGGAGCAGCTCCTCCACGTCGGGCTCGACATCGGTGGTGACGGTGATCGCGTCCTCGCGCGCCACCACCCACAGGCGCTCGTCGACGACGTGGCTCGCGAACCGGGACAGCGACCTGGCGTGCTCCTCGTCGGCCGCGATGACTGCGCCGTCGGGAGTGGTCACGTTGGTCTTGGCACGGAACTCGGGCGGGAAGAAGACCGGCGTGGGCACCCGGCCGGTGCCGGTGTTGCCGGAGCCCGGCGAGAGTCCGATCATCGCGGCCGTCTTGGGCAGATGGGCGGGAACCCGCACCACCACCCAGCGGGCCGGGCGCCACGGCCCCTTCCCGGGGGACGCCTTGCCGTGCCAGTACTCGACCAGGATGCCGTCGCAGGTGCCGTCGACGACGAGGTCGCAGCGCTCGGCACGTACGTCCGGGCCCAGCACCTCCCACCGCACCGGCCGCTGCGCAGCGGCCTTGCCGGTCACCACCGGCCAGCCGAACGTCTGCGCCGCACGGGTCACGCTCTCGCGCCGTTCCTTGGTGAGCCGGGCGAAGGACGCTCGCGGCGCCTGGGAGGGCGCCGCGAGCGGTCCTTCTGAGTAGACCCCCCTCGGCATGCGGACCATCGTAGGCTCACGAACCCCCGGATTTCGGGAAGGCGAAACCGAATTTCCTGCTCTGCGCGGTTTGATGGGTGGGTGCTGTTCCCCAACGCCGACCTCGAACGCATCCGCACCGGCGACGTCGACCTCGCCTTCCGCCGCTGGAAACGGCCCATGCACGTCGCCGGCGGCCGCCAGCGCACCCGGATGGGCGTGGTCGAGTTCGTGTCCGTCTCACCGGTGTCCCCGGATTCGCTGACCGAGGACGACGCCCGCCGGGCGGGCACGACGCTCTCGGACCTGCTGGCGTTCCTGTCCCGCAAGGACGGCGAGGTCTACCGGATCGAGATGCGCTTCGCCGGCGAGGACGAGCGGGTCGCTCTCCGTGCGAGGCGCCCGGGCAAGAAGGAGACCGACGCGCTCGTCGCGAGGCTGGCCGACATGGACCGCCGCAGCCGCCGCGGCCCGTGGACCAGGGAGCACCTCGAGCTCATCGAGGCCCGGCCCGGCGAGCTGGCCGAGACCATCGCTGCCTCGATCGGCCGCGAGAAGAAGCCGTTCAAGGCCGACATCCGGCGGCTCAAGGAGCTCGGTCTCACCGAGTCCCTCCCTGTCGGCTACCGGCTCTCGCCGCGTGGGCGGGCGGTGCTTCGGGCGCTGCGGAGGTGAGGGGTTCGCGCCCGCTCAGCCCATGTCGGTGGCGAACAGGTCGGCCTCGGTCTCGCGCCGGACGATGACCCGGGACTCCCCGTCGCGGACCGCGACGACCGGGGGCCGCAGCGCGTGGTTGTAGTTGGAGGCCATCGAGCGTCCGTACGCACCGGTGCCCGGGACCGCGATCAGATCACCGGGAGCGATGTCGGCGGGCAGGAACTCGTGCTTGACCACGATGTCGCCGGCCTCGCAGTGCTTGCCGACCACGCGCCCGAGCACGGGTCCGGCGGACGAGGCCCGCCCGGCCAGGGTGGCGGAGTAGTCGGCGTCGTAGAGAGCGGTGCGGATGTTGTCGCTCATCCCGCCGTCGACGCTCACGTAGGTGCGGGTGACGCCGCCGTCGAGGGCGACCTCCTTGACCGTGCCGACCGTGTAGACGGTGCACATCGACGGCCCGACGATCGCCCGACCGGGCTCGATCGAGAGGTGCGGCACCGCGAGACCGAAGCCGCGGCACTCGTGCTCGACGATCGCGGTGAGCTCCTCGGCCAGGGCCTTGGGCGTCGAGGGGTCGTCCTGGGTGGTGTAGGCGATGCCGAAGCCACCACCGAGGTCCATCTCGGGCAGCTCGGTGCCGAGCTCGTCGCGGATCCGCGCCTGCAGCGCCAGCACGCGCCGCGCGGCCACCTCGAACCCCGAGGAGTCGAAGATCTGGGAGCCGATGTGGGAGTGGAGCCCGCGCAGCTCGACGTTGGGGGCGGCCAGCAGGCGGCGTACGGCCTCGAAGGCGTCGCCCGACGAGATCGAGAAACCGAACTTCTGGTCCTCGTGGGCGGTGGCGATGTACTCGTGGGTGTGGGCCTCGACCCCGGCGGTCACCCGCACCATCACGCGGGCGGTGATGCCGGTCTCGGCCGCGATCGCGGAGACCCGCTCGACCTCGACGAAGGAGTCGACGATGATCCGCCCGACACCGGCGACGATCGCCCGGCGCAGCTCCATCGGGGTCTTGTTGTTGCCGTGGTAGCCGATCTTCGCCGGGTCGACCTCGGCCCGCAGCGCCACCGAGAGCTCGCCGTCGGAGCAGACGTCGAGGCAGAGCCCCTCCTGCGCCACCCAGCGCGCGACCTCGGTGCACAGGAACGCCTTGCCGGCGTAGTAGACGTCGTAGCCGGTGAAGGCGTCACGGAACGCGCGGGCGCGCTCGCGGAAGTCGACCTCGTCCAGGACGTACGCAGGTGTGTTGATGTTGGCGACCAGGTCGGGCACCGCGACACCCCCGACGGCGAGGACACCGTCGGTCTTCTCGGCCGTCGCCGACCACAGCGCGGGCACGAGGGCGTTGACGTCGTCCGGCGTCTTCAGCCAGACCGGGGAGGTGCCGGTGAACGAGCCCGGCGATGCGTGCGCCGTCATCACATCCGCTCCGGGGCGGAGACGCCGAGCAGGCCGAGGCCGTTGGCGAAGACGGTGCGGGCAGCCGAGACGAGCGCCAGCCGGGCCAGGTTGACGGGAGCCACCGGCTCGTCGCCCTTGGGCAGCATCCGGCAGTCGTCATCGTCGTACCAGCGGTGGAAGATCCCGGCGGTGTCCTCCAGGTAGCGGGCGACCCGGTGCGGCTCGCGCAGCTCGGCGGCGGTCGCGACCACGCGGGGCAGCTCGGCCAGCGCGCGCAGCAGCTCGCCCTCGCGCGCGTGGGTGAGCAGCGACGGGTCGAACGTGTCGAGGTCGATCGCCATGCCGAGGTCGGCGGCGTTGGCCATCATCCGGCAGGTGCGCGCGTGGACGTACTGCACGTAGTAGACCGGGTTGGCGCTGTCGGCCTTGGCCCACAGGTCCAGGTCGATGTCGATGTTGGAGTCGCTGGAGTAGCGGGCCAGCGCGTAACGGGCGGCGTCCACCCCGATCGCCTCGACGATGTCGTCGATGGTGACCACGGTGCCGGCACGCTTCGACATCCGCATCGGCTGGCCGTCCTTGAGGAGGTTGACCATCTGGCCGATCAGGATCTCGAGGTTCTCGTGGGGCGTGTCGCCGAAGGCGGCGCACATCGCCATCATCCGGCCGACGTAGCCGTGGTGGTCGGCGCCCAGCATGATGAAGCAGCGGTCGAAGCCACGCTCGCGCTTGTCGAGGTAGTAGGCGAGGTCGCCGGAGAAGTAGGCCCCGTTGCCGTCGGCCTTGATGACGACGCGGTCCTTGTCGTCACCGAACTTCTCGGTCGCGAGCCAGATCGCGCCGTCCTTCTCGTAGACGTTGCCGAGCTCGCGGAGCTTCTCGATGGCGCGCTCGACGGCACCGGACTTGTGGAGGTTGTCCTCGTGGAAGTAGACGTCGAAGTCGACGTTGAAGTCGTGCAGGCTCTTCTTGATCTCGGCGAACATCAGCTCCACGCCGATCGCACGGAAGACCTCCTGCGGGTCGTCGGCCTCGAGCGCGTTCGGCTCCTTGGCCAGGACCTGCTTGGCGATCTCCTCGATGTAGGCCCCGCCGTAGCCGTCCTCGGGGACCGGCTTGCCCTGCGCCCAGGCCAGGAGGCTCCGGGCGAACCTGTCGATCTGGCCGCCGTGGTCGTTGAAGTAGTACTCCCGGGTCACCTCGGCGCCGGACGCCTCCAGCACACGACCCAGCGCGTCGCCGACCGCGGCCCAGCGGACGCCACCGAGGTGCAGCGGGCCGGTCGGGTTGGCGGAGACGAACTCCAGGTTGATGTTGTGACCCTTGAAGGAGTCGTTGTTGCCGTAGGCCTTGCCGGCCGCGACGATCTCGCCCGCCAGCTTGCCCTGGGCACCGGCCTCGACGGAGATGTTGAGGAAGCCCGGACCGGCGATCTCGACGTCGGCGACGCCGTCGCTCTCCTTGAGCTTCGCGGCGATCTGCTCGCCGAGCTGGCGGGGGTTGGTGCCCGCCTTCTTGGCCAGCTGCAGCGCCACGTTGGTGGCGTAGTCGCCGTGGCCCTTCTGCCTGGGTCGCTCCACCGTGACAGTGCTCGGAACGCCGTCGGGAAGGGTGATCGCACCCTCATCGACGAGCGCGGTGAGGACATCGACGACCGCGGTGGAAAGCTGCTCAGGAGTCACGGGGTCCAGCGTATAAGCGCCAGTCGGTTTCACCGTTATCCGTCCCAGCCTGTAGGGTTCCATCTGCACCGCTCAGGTGGTGCACTGCCTCCGTAGCTCAGGGGATAGAGCGCCGGTTTCCGGTACCGTAGGCCGCAGGTTCGATTCCTGCCGGGGGCACAGTTGGAACCGCTGGGTGACCAGCGGTTTCTTTCATTTCAGCCGATAACCGGAAGCGACCGAGGCCGTCGGCATGCCAGTCTGTGGCCAGCATGGACAAGACAGACGTACGCCGCTCCAAGCGGCTCTCACAGGTGCTGAGGCACCAACCCGGTTCCGTGGGCATCGAGCTGGACCCGCACGGCTGGGTCGATCTGCCCACCCTTCTCGATGCCCTCGCCGCCCACGGCTCCCCGATGACTCGCGATGACGTCGACCGAGTCGTACGCGGCAACGACAAGCAACGCTTCGAGATCGACGCAGTGCTCGACCGGATCCGGGCACGACAGGGCCACACCGTCGAGGTGGACCTGGGTCTCGCCCCTGCCGAACCGCCGGCAGTGCTCTTCCACGGCACACCACGCACCAACGTCGAGTCGATCCTCGCCTCCGGCCTCGACCGACGCCAGCGGCACCACGTCCACCTCTCCCCCGACCGCGAGACCGCGGAGCGCGTCGGCGCCCGACGTGGCGACTTCGTCGTCTTCCGGGTCGACGCGGCCAGGATGCGCGCCGACGGGCTCATCTTCTGGCGCACCGACAACGACGTCTGGCTGACGGACGCGGTGCCCGCGGGCTATCTCGCACTGGACCTCTGACGCATCTGCGACTCAGAGACCCTCGGCAAGGGTGTGGGCGACGAGGGCGTTGGCGTGTCCGTGCCCGAGGCCGTACTCGGTCTTCAGGTGGGCCACGATCTGCATGTGCTTGGTGATCCCGCAAGTGCGGACGATCTGCTGCCACTCCGCGATCGGGCGGCCGTACTTCTTCTCGATGGACGGGAAGTAGGAGGCGGGGCCCTTCACCTGGTCGGTCATCTCTGGTCTCCTTGGTAAACCGTGGCGACGATCGCCACACGCCTACGCGTCGAACCCAGCACGACCGCTTCGACACGGACCAACCAAAAAATTCGGGAGACCTCGTGACCAGCTATCCCCCAGCCCCTTGGCACATGCACGGATCGATGTGGCTCTCGGTCTACCGGCTCGCTCACGACGTCGACGAGCGGCACCCGAAGGGCATCTACGCCGTCGCGCTGGTCGACTACACCGAGCCGAGCCCGCTGACCTACCACGAACTCCTCTCCGCCCGGGTGATCACCGCCTCCAACGGGAAGAAGGCGGTGAGCGTGGTCGACATCTGGGTGGACTCCCCCGACTCCGTGGCCGGCGGCCGTACGTTGTGGGCGATCCCGAAGGGCCTGGCCAAGTTCAGCGGAGGGTCGTCCGAGAAGGGGCCGCTGGCGTCCCACACCTGGGAGGCGAGCAACGACGACGGCCCGATCGCGACGGCCAGGTTCAACGACGTCACCCAGCTCGCCCCGCGCATCCCGATGCAGGGCAACGTCGAGCAGCCCGGCATCGAGGAGCACCCGGACACCGCCTGGCTGACCATGAAGGGCGGCGCCAAGCTCCTGCCCGCCCGGGGCACCTGGACCTTCGACCCCGACGGCCCCCTCGCCTACCTCCGCGACGCCACCAAGCTCGGTTCCTTCCGCGGCAAGGGCTTCGAGGTCGACTTCGGCTGAGCAAAGTGTCGGTGGCTGCACGTAGCGTCGAGGGGCATGAACGCACTCCACATCGACTACCTCGAGCTCGCGGTCACCGACCTCCCGGGCTCGCGCACCTTCTACGAGTCCGCCTTCGGCTGGACCTTCAACGACTACGGCGGCATGTACGCCGGGATCGTCGGCCCCGACGGCAAGGACGAGAACGGCGGGATGTACGCGTCCGAGACCCCGGTCGCGCCGCTCCCGCTGATCCGCACGACCGATCTGGAGGCCGCGGTGGCGGCGGTCGAGAAGGCCGGCGGGACGATCGCGGAGCCGCCCTACGACTACCCCGGCGGACGCCGGTTCATCTTCACCGATCCGTCCGGAAACCGGCTCGGCGTGTACCAACCCGCGGAGTAGCCGCTAAACCTAAGGCTCGACCGAATTACGGGGACCGCCCTAGACTCCCACCGCATGACCGACGCTACGCCGGCTCTGCTCGCGTATCTGTCCCGGTGGCTCGATGAGTCCCAGGGCGATCGTGAGGCGGAAGCCGTTCTCTGGGGGAGAGTCGCGAAGGTGAGCGAAGAGGCAGGCGAAGCCATCGCCGCACTCGTCGGAGCCACCGGCCAGAATCCCCGATTGCGCCCTCTCTGGGGCGACACCCACAGCTACGACGACGTCGTCGAAGAGCTCCTCGATGTGGCGATCACCGCGATCGAGCACATGACCGGCAACGACGCGAGGCTCGGCCTCTTCCACGAGAAGGTCGGCGCCGTCGCCGAGCGCGCCGGCGTCACCACCTAGCGCCTAGCCCTTCCGCTTCGCGGCCTTCCGCTGGGCGCGGAGCCTGCGCTCCTCGGCGTACATCGCCTCGGCCTCCTCGAGCGTGGGGGCCGAGCCGCCGTACGCCTTCGGCAGCCACCACGAGCCCGGCGGCTGCTCCTCGGCGGGGTGCGCCTTGATCAGCCGGTCGAGCATGGCCTCCATCTGCGCCTTGAGCGCAGCGGTCTCGGCGGCCGGGTCCTCCCCGGTCACCGGCAGCGGCGGGCCGATCTCGATGCCGATCGTCTTGTGACGCGACAGGTCGACCTTCTGACCCTTGGTCATGATCCGCTGGGTGCCCCACAGCACGACGGGGATCAGCGGGACCCCGGCGTCGGCGGCGATGCGTACGGTGCCGGTCTTGAGGTCCTTGATCAGGAACGAGCGCGAGATCGTGGCCTCGGGGAAGATCCCGACGACCTCACCGTTCTGGAGGTATTCGACGGCCTTCTTCATCCCGGCCGCGCCGTAGCTGCGGTCGATCGGGATGTGGTGGAACGAGCGCATCACCGGGCCGCCGACGGGGTGGTCGAAGACCTCCTTCTTGGCGATGAACCGGGTCAGCCGACCGCGCTCGGCTCCGGGGAAACCGGCCATGATGTAGTCGACGAACGAGAGGTGGTTGATCGCCAGCAGGGCGCCACCCTTCTCGGGGATGTGCTCCGCGCCGGTCATGTTGATCTTGATGTCGCCGAGCTTGAACCAGGTGCGAGCCGCGGCGATCGTGACCGGATAGCTGATGTCCATGGGGCGAATCGTGTCACGTCGGCGTCAACGCCGCCCGACTAGCCTCGCCGGTATGAGCAGCCTTTACGTGACGACCACCGACGGGCTCCGGCTGGCCGTCACCGACTTCGGGTCTTCTGGTGACACCCGCCCGACGCTCGTCTGCGTCCACGGCTACCCCGACAACTCCAGCGTGTGGCTGCCACTGGTCAGGATCCTGGGCGGCGATCTGCGGATCGTGACCTACGACGTACGCGGCCACGGCAGCTCACAGGCACCGGCCACACGCGAGGGCTACCTGATCGAGCAGCTCAACGCGGACCTGGAGTCCGTCATCGACGCGGTCAGCCCGTCGGCGCCGGTGCACCTGCTCGCCCACGACTGGGGCTCGACGCAGACCTGGGAGGCGGTCGCCGGCAACGTACCGTCCGAGCGGATCGCGTCGTTCACCTCGATCTCGGGGCCGAGCCTGGACCAGGCGGGAGCCTGGCTGCGTACGCCCGGGAGGACCGCCCGCGGTGTCCTCGAGCGCCTCAAGCAAGGTGTCGAGTCGACCTACATCGGCTTCTTCCAGGCGCCGCTGCTCCCCGAGCTCGCCTGGCGCTCGGGAGTCCTCGACCGGATCGTCGGCGGCTCGGCCGTCGACCGCACCCGGGCCGACCGGATCAACGGCCTCGAGCTCTACCGCGCCAACGCGATCGCCCGGATGGGCCGACCGCAGCCGCGCCCGGTCAACGTCCCGGTCCAGGTCATCGCCCCGATCGGCGACGCCTACGTCAGCCGTGCGCTCGCCGCCGAGGCCCCGGAGCCGTACGTCGCGGACCTGACGGTCCACGAGGTCGAGGGCTCGCACTGGGTGGTCGCCGACCACCCCGAGCGGGTCGCGCCACTGGTGCGCGACTTCGTCGCCGCGCACGGGTGATCAGCCGCGGCAACCGCGGTTGAGCCGGCCGTCGTGGCGCGCGTCGTCGCCCATCGCCCGGGCCGCCCCGACGTTGGGGAAGACGACGCTCGCGGCACCGGCGTAGCCGATCCCGCCGGGGACGACGCAGGTGCGGATCTTGCCGGGGTTGACGGCGGCGACCGCGTGGCCGAGCTGGTAGAGGTCGCGGCCGGAGAGGCCGGTCGTGTGCATCTTCCGCATCACCAGCGAGACGCCCTTGGCCATGAAGCCGACGTCGTGCTGGCGGGCGACGATCTTGCGGTGAATGCCGCGGATGACCCGGGACTGGTTGGCCGAGCGGTCGAAGTCACCGCCGGGCAGCGTCTTGCGGGCCCGGGCGAAGTCGACCGAGTGCGGGCCGTTGATGTGGATCCGGCCCTTCTTGAAGCCGTAGGGGGCGACGTACGGGTCGCTGAAGGCACGTGGGTTGTCGACGTCGACACCGCCGATCCCGATCACCATGTCGCTCATGCCAGAGAAGGAGGTGACGAAGACGTACTGCGGCTGCACGCCGACCAGGTCGCCGACCGCACGGCCCATCAGCTTCGGGCCGCCGTAGAGCAGCGCCGAGTTGATCTTGTCGCGGCCGTGGCCGGGGATGTTGACGTAGGAGTCGCGCGGGATGCTGATGTCGGTCGCGTAGCCCGAGGACGGGTTGAAGCCGATCAGGTGCAGCGCGTCGCCGCGGGTGCGGGTGACCTTCTGGCCGGGGCGCGCGTCCGAGCCGACGGCCAGGACCCAGATCGTGCCGCCCTTGCGGGTGAACTTGGCGACGTCGAGGCCCTTGGCCCACTTGGTCGCGATCAGCTCGGCGCGCGGCTCGGCGACCTCGGCGTCAGGCACCAGGACGGCGGTCAGCGCGAGCACCACACCGAGCGCGAGCGTGGTCAGGAGGCGGCGGCGTACGAACTTCCTCAGGTGGCTCACGACTTGTCTCCCGACGGGCTCGGCGAGGCGGAGGGCGCCATGGCGGGCTTCTCCTCGCGGGTGATGTTGAAGCCGAAGACGGCCCAGGAGGTCTCGGTCGGCACCATGTCGAGGCTGCCGCGGACGGTCTGGCGCGACTCCAGGTCGCCGGTGGTGTCGTAGACCAGCCGGACCCGCGCGACCGCGCCGACCGGGTAGTTGTTGCTGGCCAGCAGGTCGACGTGGACGTCGCTGGAGACCACCTCGACCCCGTCGATGTCAGGGGCGATCGTGGCGTTGCTCATCAGGCTCATCTGCTTGCCCGCCTGGGCGATCGTGCCTTTGGAGAAGCCAGGGAAGGACTTCGCGGTGAAGGTCGAGGTCGCCCGCGGATAGTCACCCCCGACGTACGCAGCCTGCAGCCAGCGGTCGACGACCTTGGCCACGTTGGTGGCGACCGCCTGGTGCCGGCTCCTGGGGAACTTGCCCTGCACGTGGACGAGCTTCGCGGCCGACTTCACGCTCGGCGCGGGCACCGGCGACGGGGACGGCGAGGCGGCCTGCTTGTCGGGCTCACCACCGCATCCGGCGAGCGCCAGGGTGCCGCTCAGGACCGCAGCCGTGAGGGCCGCTGCGACGCGCGGAAAGCGCTTCGTACTGCTGCTCGTCATGTGGGGAATCCACCTCGTCGACCTGCTCCGGGACCGGGCCACCATACGCACAACGACCCGGGTTGCAACTTCCCCCGGCTGATAACGCAAGATGTGGCACGGATTACATCCTGTCCACAGGTAGGGCCTGCGTCGGGCATTTGCGTGTTCGTGGGGATAGCCTTGCCCGTGGGCAACCCATTTCTTACAGTGCGAAAATTCGGAAGAGGCGAATCAAGCCGTGTCCTCAGGCACCCCGTCCCCCAACACTGCCGACATCCCCGCGGAATTCGGCGCCAACGAGTGGCTGGTCGAGGAGATGTACGACCAGTACACGAAGGACCCCAGCAGTGTTGACCCCGTGTGGGTGAAGTTCTTCGAGACCAACGGACAGCCTGGCGCGTCGCCGAACGGCGCCGCGGCCCCGGCCACGCCCGCCGCTCCGGCAGCCAAGGCTCCGGTCTCCCCCGCGCCGGCCAACGCGCCCGCGCCGACCACCCCCGCATCGGCCGAGGCTCCGGCCGCCAAGGCGGCCCCGGCCCCGAAGGCCAAGCCGCGCCCCGACGCCCAGGCCGCCGAGCCGGCCAAGGGCACCGCGACGCCCACCCCCAAGGACGCCCCGAAGCCGACCGCCGTCGCCGTCACCGACGAGCCGACCTACACCACGCTGCGCGGCATCCCCGCGGCCACCGCCAAGAACATGGACGTGTCGCTCTCGGTGCCGACCGCAACCTCCGTGCGCAACATGCCGGTCAAGCTGCTGTGGGACAACCGCACCGTCATCAACAACCACCTCAAGCGCGCCCGCGGCGGCAAGGTCTCCTTCACCCACCTCATCGGCTACGCCATCATCAAGGCGATCAAGGCGATGCCGGCGATGAACAACACCTACGCCGAGATCGACGGCAAGCCGACCATGGTGACCCCGCCGCACATCAACCTCGGCCTGGCCATCGACCAGCAGAAGAAGGACGGCACCCGCCAGCTCGTCGCGCCCTCCATCAAGGGCTGCGAGCTGATGGACTTCGCCGGCTTCTGGACGGCCTACGAGGACATCGTCCGCAAGGCCAAGGACAACAAGCTGTCCATGGCCGACTACTCCGGCACCACGGTCAGCCTGACCAACGTCGGCGGCATCGGCACCAACAACTCGGTGCCGCGGCTGATGCAGGGCCAGGCCGCGATCATCGGCGTCGGCTCGATGGACTACCCGCCCGAGTTCCAGGGCGCCTCCCCCTCGAAGCTCGCCCAGAACGCGGTCTCGCGGATCATGACGATGACCTCGACGTACGACCACCGGGTCATCCAGGGCGCGCAGTCGGGTGAGTTCCTGGCCACCGTGCACAAGCTCCTGCTCGGCGAGAACGACTTCTACGACGAGATCTTCGCCTCCCTGCGGATCCCCTACGAGCCGATCCGCTGGAACCAGGACATCGACACCACCCACGACGACCAGATCTCCAAGCAGGTCAAGGTCGGCGAGATCATCCACGCCCACCGCGTGCGTGGTCACATGATGGCCGACACCGACCCGCTGGAGTACAAGCAGCGTTCGCACCCCGACCTGCAGATCGAGTCGCACGGGCTGACCCTGTGGGACCTCGACCGCGAGTTCCCCGTCGGCTCCTTCGCCGGCGGCCGCAAGCCGTTCATGAAGCTGCGCGAGATCCTCGGTGTCCTGCGTGACTCCTACGTCCGCACGACCGGCATCGAGTACATGCACATCCAGGACCCCGAGCAGCGCCGGTGGATCCAGGACCGCGTCGAGCGGCCCTACGACAAGACCCCGCGCCAGGAGCAGCTCCGGATCTTGTCGAAGCTCAACGAGGCCGAGGCCTTCGAGACCTTCCTGCAGACGAAGTTCGTCGGTCAGAAGCGCTTCTCCCTCGAGGGTGGCGAGACCGCGATCCCGGTCATCGACGAGGTCTGCGAGGCCGCTGCCGAGGCCGGTCTGGACGAGGTCACGATCGGTATGGCCCACCGCGGCCGCCTCAACGTGCTCGCCAACATCGTCGGCAAGTCCTACAACCAGATCTTCCGCGAGTTCGAGGGCAACATCGACCCGCGCACGGTCCAGGGCTCCGGCGACGTGAAGTACCACCTCGGTGCCGAGGGCGAGTTCCTCTCCGACCTGGGCGACACGATCAAGGTCTCCGTGGCCGCGAACCCGTCCCACCTCGAGACCGTCGACCCGGTCCTGGAGGGCATCGCCCGCGCCAAGCAGGACGTGCTCGACCAGGGCGCCGTCTTCCCGGTCCTGCCGCTGCTGGTCCACGGTGACGCCGCCTTCGCCGGCCAGGGTGTGGTCGCGGAGACGCTCAACCTGTCCCAGCTGCGTGGCTACCGCACCGGTGGCACCGTCCACCTGGTCATCAACAACCAGGTCGGGTTCACCACCTCGCCGGGCTCCTCGCGCTCCTCGCTCTACGCGACCGACGTCGCGCGGATGGTCCAGGCGCCGATCTTCCACGTGAACGGCGACGACCCGGAGGCCTGCGTACGCGTCGCGCGGCTCGCCTTCGAATACCGCCAGGCGTTCAACAAGGACGTCGTCATCGACCTCATCTGCTACCGCCGCCGCGGTCACAACGAGGGCGACGACCCGTCGTTCACCCAGCCGATGATGTACGACCTGATCGAGCAGAAGCGCTCGGTCCGCAAGCTCTACACCGAGTCGCTGATCGGTCGTGGTGACATCACGATCGAGGAGGCCGAGCAGGTGCTGGCCGCCTACCAGGCGCGCCTGGAGCAGGTCTTCACCGAGGTCCGCGAGGCCGACAAGATGCCGCAGGCCTGGGAGACCGTCCCGGACTACCCGGAGAAGCCTGCCGGCGAGACCGTCACCGCGATCACCACCGACGTGCTGAAGCGGATCGCCGATGCGTACGTCACCCCGCCGGAGGGCTTCACGGTCCACCCGAAGGTGATGCCGCAGCTGCAGCGTCGCGCGACCGCGATCACCGAGGGCAACATCGACTGGGGCACCGGCGAGATCCTCGCGTTCGGCTCGCTCCTGCTCGACGGCCGCCCGGTGCGTCTGGCCGGTCAGGACTCGCGTCGCGGCACCTTCGCCTCGCGCTTCGCGACCATCATCGACCGCAAGAACGCCGACGAGTGGACCCCGCTGAACAACCTCACCGAGGAGCAGGCGAAGTTCTACGTCTACGACTCGCTCCTCTCCGAGTACGCCGCCCTCGGCTTCGAGTACGGCTACTCGGTCGCGCGTCCCGACGCGCTGGTCATGTGGGAGGCGCAGTTCGGTGACTTCGTCAACGGCGCCCAGTCGGTGATCGACGAGTACATCTCGGCCGGCAAGACCAAGTGGGGCCAGGACTCCGGCGTCGTGCTGCTGCTGCCGCACGGCTACGAGGGTCAGGGTGCCGACCACTCCTCGGCGCGCATCGAGCGGTTCCTCACCCTGTGCGCCGACGAGGCCATGGTCGTGGCTCAGCCCTCGACCCCGGCGTCCTACTTCCACCTGCTGCGTACGCACACGCTCGGTGCCGAGCACCGTCCGCTGATCGTCTTCACCCCGAAGTCGATGCTGCGCCGCAAGGAGGCCGCCTCGCAGCCGGCCGACTTCACCTCGGGCTCGTTCCAGCCGGTCATCGGCGACTCCGAGGCGGACGCCTCGAAGGTCACCAGCGTTCTGCTGGTCTCCGGCCGTCTGACCTGGGACCTCGCCGTCGAGCGCAAGAAGCGGGGCCGCGAGGACGTCGCGATCGTCCGCGTCGAGCAGCTCTACCCGTGGCCGACCGAGCAGCTCGCCACCGAGCTCGCGAAGTACCCCAATGCGAAGGTCAAGTGGGTCCAGGACGAGCCCTTCAACCAGGGTCCGTGGCCGAGCTACTACCTCAACGTGGTCCCCGAGCTGGGTCGCGAGGTCGAGCCGGTCACCCGCCCGGCCTCCTCCACCACCGCCGTCGGCACGATCAAGCGGCACACGGTCGAGCAGAAGGAGCTCATCGAGCGCGCCTTCGCCTGATCCCCTGGATCAACCACGATGCCGAGTCGGCGCGTTCTGACGCGCCGACTCGGCATTGCTTTTCGGGTCAGGCAGGGACCGATACGGGCGCCCTGCTCCCCTCCTCGCTCAGCCCGACCTTCGTGTGCAGGCGCCGCAGCGGGCGCGGCGCCCACCAGGCGGCCTCGCCGAGCATCCGCATGGCGGCCGGCAGGAGCACACCGCGGATCAGGACCGCGTCGATGAGGATCGCCAGCCCGACGCCGAGGCCGAAGAACTTCATGAAGCTGATCTCGCTGACCATGAACGCGAAGAAGCTGGTCGCGATCAGGGCGGCGGCCGTGGTGACGATCCGACCGGTGTGGGCCAGGCCCTGCACGACGGCGTCGACGTTGCCCAGGCCACGCCGGCGCATCTCGGTGATCCGGCCGAGCACGAACACCTCGTAGTCCATCGACAGCCCGAACGCGATGACCAGCAGCAGCACGACCATCGAGACGTTGAGCGGCATAGAGGTGAAGCCGAGGAGGTCGGCACCCAGGCCCTCCTGGAAGATCAACACGGTCGTCCCGACGGTCGCTCCCAGGCCGATGACGTTGAGCACCAGCGCCCGCAGCGGCTGGATGAGGCTGCCGGTGAACAGGAACAGGATCACCACCATCGCGATGGCGAGCCCGCCGACGGCGTACGGCAGCTTGGCCCCGATCGCGTCCAGGGAGTCCAGCAGCTCCGCGGCGCCGCCGCCGACGAGCGCGGTGGTGCCGTCCGGGGTCGGGACAGCGCGTACGTCACGGACGAGATCGCGCGCCTCCTCGGACTGGCGGTCGAGCTGGTTGACGACGGCGAGCTCGTCCGCGCCGTCGCCCGGCGGAAGGGCCGGCGTCTCCGAGACGAGGGCACCGTCGGCGTACGTCCCGACGCGGGTGTCGACGCGGTCGACGTCATCGACCCGGGAGAGATCGGCGGCGTACGTCGCCAGGCTCTCGTCGTCGACGGTCGAGGTGGTCACCACGCGGATGGGGCTGGTGCCGTCGCCGCCGAACTCGTCGCGGAGCAGGTCGCCGGCCTGGCGGCTCCCGGCGGACGTCTGCAGGACCCGGTCGTCGGGCGTGCCGAACTCGATGCCGGCCAGCGGCGTGGCCATCGCGAGCAGGACCGCCACGACCGGCAGCGCGACCCAGGGCCGCCTGGTGACGAAGCCGGCCAGCCGGGTCCAGAACGGAGCCGCGCCGCCGCGGAGCCCACGCACACCCGGGACGCGCAGGGCGTCGATCCGATCGCCGAGGAGGGTGATCGTGGCCGGAAGCAGCACCACCGCGACGACCGCGGTGATGACCATGACCCCGATCCCGGCGTACGCCGAGGAGCGCAGGAAGTAGAGCGGGAAGACGAGCAGCGAGGCCAGTGAGACGGCGACCGTGGTGGCGCTGAAGACGATGGTCCGGCCGGCGGTCTCCACCGCGCGGACGACCGCGTCGGGGTGGCTGGCCCCGGCGGCCCGCTCCTCGCGGACCCTCGCCACCATCAGCAGGCCGTAGTCCACCGCCAGGCCCAGGCCGAGGCCGGTCGTCAGGTTGAGGGCGTAGATCGAGACGTCGGTGAAGTTGCCGAGCACCGAGAGCTCCGCGAAGGTGCCGGCGATGGCGAACCCGCCGACCCCGATCGTGACGAACGCGGCGACGACGTTGCCGAAGGCGAGGACCAGCAGCGCGATCATCAGCGGGATCGCGATCGCCTCGGCGAGACCGAGGTCGGCGCCGATCTGGGTGCCGACCTCCTCGAAGATCGCGAGCTGGCCGCCGACGTGGACGGTCGTGGCTCCGTCGGCCGCGGTGTCGTCGGTGTAGCGATCGATCACCGCGGCGGCGTCGATGCCGTCGGGGTCCTTGGCGCCGACCGAGATCAGCCCGTGGGTGCCGTCGTCCGAGACCATGCCCGGTCCGGGCGCATCGAGGTAGGAGACGACGTCGGTCAGGTCGTCGTCGGCCCGGAGGCGGTCGACGAGCGCCTGGGCGTCCTTCGCGGCCGCGCCGTCGGTCACCTTGCCGGCGTCGGCACTGACGGTGAGGAGGAAGCCGGCCTCGTTGCCGAAGCCCTCCTCCAGCGCGGTGGCCGCGCGGCTGCTCTCCGAGGCGGGGTCGTCGAAGCCGGCGTCGTCAAGCTTGCCGAAGGCCGAGGTGGCCAGGTAGATCGCGCCGAGGAGGGCGATCAGGCCGATCACCAGGACCCGGCGCGGGTTTCGCACCACAAGGGTGCCGAGTCGGTGGAACATGATTCCTCCAGAGGAATGTGGGCAGGCGTAAACTTTGCAGGTGTTAACTTTCCCTTCGATGTGGGCAGGTGTCAACATGAATTCCGTGAAATCCTCAGAGAGCTCGGACGAGGGCACCCGGCCCTACCATCACGGCGACCTCCGCAACGCCCTGGTCGATGCGGCCGCAACCCTCGCCGAGCAGGGCGGCCCGGACGCGGTGACCATCCGCGCCGCGGCACGCGCGGTCGGCGTGACCCCCACCGCGACCTACCGCCACTTCGCCAACCAGGCCGACCTGCTCGTCGCCGCCAAGCACGAGGCGATGGACCGGCTGGCCGCGACGATCCTCGACCTCCTGGCCGCCGAGAAGCCGGCACCGCACCCGGCCGAGGCCGCGGTGCAGCGCCTCGCCGCCGCCGGGCGCGGCTACGTCCAGTTCGCGCTCGCCCAGCCCGGCCTGTTCCGCACGGCCTTCCTGCGCCCCCACAACGGAGAGGATCACCCGCCCGAGGAGATCTCCGCGCTCCTCGCCGACGCCCCGCCCTACGCATTCCTGACCACCGCCCTGGACGACCTGGTGGAGGCCGGCTGGCTGGCCCCCGAGCTCCGCCCGAACGCCGAGACGGCGGCCTGGGCCACGGTCCACGGCCTCGCGGTCCTCTTCATCGACGGCCCCTACCGCGTCTTCGCCGACGCCGAGCGCGACCAGCTCATCAACGCCACCCTCGGCATGGTCGTACGCGGCCTCTCCGGTGGCCCGGCCTCCGACTCACCGCTGAACGCAGAATGAAAGACTGAGCCCATGTACTTCACCGACCGCGGCATCGAGGAGCTCGTCACCCGTCGGGGCGACGAGGAGGTCACCCTCGCCTGGCTGGCCGAGCAGCTCCAGGCCTTCGTCGACGTACACCCCGAGCACGAGACCGCCATCGAGCGGCTCGCCACCTGGCTGGCCCGCCTCGACGACCCCGAGGACTGACCCCTCGCCGAGTCCGTAGTTCTGGAGGACGAGAAATCAGTTGTGGGCGACGAAACTGAAGTTTCGTCGCCCACAACTGCGGACTCGGCCGTCAGAACTACCTATTCGCCGAGGTCTTTCTCGGCGCGCTTGGCTGCGGCGCGGAGCTCGAACAGCTCGGTGGCGAGGCCGCCGATGGCGCCGGCCACGTCACGTACGGCGCCGGTGATGATGACCGCCACCTGACCGACGGTGGTGGCCGTGACCTCGACGGCGCTCTGTGCGACATCCTTGCGGATCTCGTTCTTGCTCAGATCTGGTGCCATGACCACCCATTGTGGCCGGTCATCCGTCATGCCGCGACCCCCTCGAGGGCGGGAGCGGTCTCGACACCCTCGGCGGCGGGGCGCTTGCGGTCGGGGAGGGCGTAGCGGCAGATCTTCTTGAAGACGCCCCACAGCTGCTTGTGCAGCGGGCCGGTGTTGTAGGAGAGGCCGTAGCGCTCGCAGATCTCACGGACCTCCTCGGCGATCTCCGGGTAGCGGCGTGCGGGGAGGTCGGGGAAGAGGTGGTGCTCGATCTGGTGCGACAGGTTGCCGGACATGATGTGGAAGATGCGGCCGCCGGTGATGTTGGCCGAGCCGAGGAGCTGGCGGTAGTACCAGTGACCCTGGGTCTCGTCCTGGCACTCCTCCTGCGAGAAGGAGGCGACGCCGGCCGGGAAGTGGCCGCAGAAGATGATGTTGAACGCCCAGATGTTGCGGACCAGGTTCGCGGTGGCGTTGCCGAGGAACGTCAGCGGCGCCAGCGGGCCGGAGAGCAGCGGGAACAGGACGTAGTCCTTCAGCGCCTGGCGCTTGACCTTCTTCATCAGGCCGCGGTGCAGGTCGGCGTTGTCGGCGAAGGTGCGCTTGCCCGCGACGAGGTTCTCGACCTCGAGGTCGTGCATCGCGACGCCCCACTCGAAGAAGATCATCAGCAGGAAGGCGTAGACCGGGTTGCCCAGGAAGTAGGGGTGCCACTTCTGGTCCTCGTCCATCCGCAGGATGCCGTAGCCGATGTCGCGGTCCTTGCCGAGGACGTTGGTGAAGGTGTGGTGGATGTAGTTGTGGGAGTACTTCCACTGGTCGGAGGGGCAGACGTTGTCCCACTCGAACATGCGGGAGTTGAGGTCGGGGTCGCCCATCCAGTCGTACTGGCCGTGCATGACGTTGTGCCCGATCTCCATGTTGTCGAGGATCTTGGAGATCGACAGACAGGCGACGGCCGGGACCCAGCCGATCACGGGCAGGTAGAAGAGCGCGCGGCCGGCGATCTCGAAGGCGCGCTGCTTCTTGACGATGTCGTAGATGTACGCCGAGTCCTTCTCGCCCAGGTCGGCGACGATCCGCTGGCGGATGGCGTCCATCTCCTGGCCGAAGGCTTCGAGCTCCTCGGCGGAGAGGCGGCGGTTGCCGGTGTTCTCAACGGTGGTCATGGGGGTGTCTCCTCGAGGGAATCGTCAGAGGTCCACGGAGCAGTCGCCCTCGGGCGTGCTCACGCAGATCCGGATCTGTTCGTCGGGGAGCTCGGAGGTCTCGCCGGTCAGGATGTTGCGGACCCGTCCGGAGCTCTTGTTGGTGGTGCAGGAGAAGCAGATCCCCATCCGGCAGCCGGACTCGGGGGTCAGCCCCGCGGCCTCGGCCTGGTCGAGGATCGTGGCGCCGTCGTTGGCGACGGTCTTGCCGGTGCGCGCGAACTCCATCTCGCCGCCGGCCACACCGGCGGTCTTCGGCGGCTTGAAGTACTCCACCTTCAGCGACTCGGTGCCGGCGTACGCAGCCTGGGCCGCCTCGATGAGCGACGCCGGCCCGCAGGCCCACGTCGGCAGGTCCCGATATCCCGGGACCAGCTTCGAGAGCAGCGCCGGGGAGAGGTAGGGCGCCCCGTCGCCGGTGTGGAGAAGGTGCAGGTCGACGCCGTGGCCCTGGTGCCGGATCTCCTCGAGCTCCTCGGCGAAGATCTGGCGGTCCGCGCTGGGCGCCCAGTGCAGGAAGGTGACCTTGCCCCGATGCGTACGCCGCTGGAGGGAGCGCAGCATCGACATCACCGGGGTGATGCCGGAGCCACCGGAGATCAGGACGATGTGCTCGGGCACGCGGTCGGGAAGGACGAAGTCACCCTCGGCCTGCGACAGGTGCACCAGGGTGCCGACGGTGGCGCGCTCGGTCAGGTACTTGGAGATGCTGTAGGGGGTCGCGTGCTCGTCGTCGTGGGCACGCACCGTGATGGTGAGCGGCTCCCCGGCCTTGCCCTCGGTGTTGGAGACGGTGAAGACGCGGGTGGTGCGCCGCCCCTCCCCCGTGTCGATGCCGACACTGACGTGCTGGCCGGCGCGGTGACCGCGCCAGGTCGAGGTGGGCTGGAGCGTCACGGTCGCCACCCGGGGCGCGCCGGGCGCGCTCACCTCGGGGTGGATGTCGGTGATGCGGGCGCGCACCTCGTGCGCGGCCAGCATCGGGTTGATCTGGGTCAGGTAGCGGTCGATGCCGTGTGGGGAGGCGAGCGCCGCAACCGTGCGGGAGCGGAGGATCCGGCCGCCGAGGTCGAGTGCCATGTGTTTCGCCTTTCAGTGAACATCTGTACACCGACAACGATGGCGGGTCAGCACAACCCGCGTCAAGACAAGACGCACGTGGTCCAGATCACGGTGTACAGGTGTGCACCTGACGCCTCGCCGGCCGCTGCCCCTAGGATGGTCTGGTGATCGAGACGGGTGCGGAGCCGGAGAGCCGTGCGGAGCGCAAGCTCCGGACCCGGCGAGCGATCCTCGACGCGACGCTGGAGCTGTGCGCCGACAGCTCGCTGACCGCGCTCTCGCTACGCCAGGTCGCCAAACAGGTCGGCATCGTGCCGACCGCGTTCTACCGCCACTTCGACTCCATCGAGTCGCTCGGGCTGGCCCTGGTCGAGGAGTCCTTCGACTCGCTGCGCGACCTCTTCCGCGACGTACGCCGCAATGCCCGGGCCGACAAGGACGTCGTCGACGGCTCGATCGATGCCCTCGTCGACCACGTCCACCGGCGCCGCGACCACTTCGGGTTCATCGCCCGCGAACGTGTCGCCGGGCCGCGATCGGTGCGCGAGGCCATCCGGCGCGAGATCGAGCTCTGCGAGCGCGAGCTCGCCACCGACCTCGCGCTGATGACCGGCACCGACACCTGGACCGCCAAGGACCTGCACGTGCTCTCGTCGCTGTTCGTGACGGTCCTGGTCGCCACGGCCGAGCAGATCCTCTCCACCACCCGGCCCGAGCAGGAGGAGCAGATCATCGCCACCGTGCGCACGCAGCTGAGGATGCTGCTGATCGGGGTGTATCAGTGGCGGTCCGAAGCGTAGGGATACCCGGTTGACCGGGTATCCCTACACAGGCATACGACTCCGAACGCCTCAGCAGCCGCAGACCGCGGGCTCGCGCCCGTGCTCGCACAGCTCAGCGAGCTCGGCGTCGAGATCCGCGGCAGGCTCCTCAGCGGCCCCGTCAGCAGACTCCTCGTGACCCTCCGCCCGAGCCGGCAGGAGCACCGCCATCAGAACGACGATCAGAGCCAGTCCTGCGCTGACCATGAACGCGGCCTGCAGACCGCTCACGTGGGCCGCGACCGCACCGACCTCGTCGACGACCTGGTCGCTGCGTACGGACATCACGGTCACCGCCAGGGCGGTGCCGAACGCGGCCGCGACCTGCTGCAGCGTGCCCAGGATCGAGGAGCCGTGGGAGTAGAGGTGAGCCGGCAGCGACCCGAGGCCCAGCGTGAAGACCGGGGTGAAGGCGGCGGCCAGGCTGACCATCAGGACCAGGTGGAGCACCAGGACGAGCCAGTAGGGCGTGGTCAGCGAGATCTGCGAGAGCCCGCCGAGAGCGGCCACGATGCCGATGGAGCCCGGGATGACGAGCACCCGGCCGCCGTACGCGTCGAAGATCCGCCCCACGGTCGGCCCGAGGAGACCCATCGCGAGACCGCCCGGCATGACCAGGAGGCCGGTGGAGAGCGGCGAGAGCCCGCGCACGGTCTGCAGGTAGAGCGGCAGCAGGATCATCGAGCCCATCATCGCCAGGAACGCGACCGCCATCAGGACCAGCGACTTGGTGAAGGTGCCGTGCAGGAAGGCGCGCAGGTCGAGCAGCGGCGAGCCGGTGCGCTGCAGCCGGAGCTGACGGAGCACGAAGCCGAGGATCAGCACCGCACCGACGGCGGCGATGACCAGCGGGATCCCGACCTCACCCTCGGCGAACCGGCTCAGCCCGTAGACGAGCGAGCCGAAACCGAGCGCGGCGATGACCACCGAGGCCCAATCGACGCTCGACTCCGCGGGCTCATTGACGTTCTCCAGGCGACGCAGGCCGGACCAGGCGACGCCGACCGCGATCGGCAGGACCAGCAGGAAGAGCAGCCGCCACGAGCCGAAGCCCAGGATCAGGCCGGACAGGGTCGGCCCGAGTGCCGGCGCGACCGAGATGGCCATGGTGACGTTGCCCATCACCCGGCCGCGGTCGCTCTCGTCGACGACCGTCATCAGGGTGGTCATCAGCAGCGGCATCATCACCGCGGTGCCGGCCGCCTGGATGACCCGGCCGGCGAGCAGGATGCCGAAGACCGGCGCGATCGCCGAGATCACGGTGCCGGCGATGAAGACGCCCATCGCCGTGGCGTACGCCGTCCTGGTCGTCACCCGCTGCAGGAACCAGCCGGTCACCGGGATCACCGAGGCCATGGTCAGCATGAACGCGGTCGAGACCCACTGAGCGGCGTGCTCGGTGACCCCGAAGCTGTTCATCAGGTTCGGGATCGCGTTGAGCATGATCGTCTCGTTGAGGATCACCACGAAGGTGGCCAGCACGAGCAGGGTGATGACGGCAGGCGTACGCCGCTTCTCACCGTCGAGCGGACGATGCGATGTTGTGACGGCAGCAGTCATGACGAGTTCCTCGGGTCGTACGCAGGGGCCCGGTGCCGCCCGCTCTCATACATAGATCGAACGGGCGAGGCCGATTTCGACATCACGCCACGAGAAACTTTTCGAGCCCCCCGGCAGTGACACTCAATGGTCCCTTGCTGAACCCGGGGGAGTCGAACGATATTCCGTACGTCACACGGCCGGCATCACTGCCGGCGTCAGCTCTACCGGGTCACAGCGTGAAGACGACCTTGCCGAAGAGATCACCGGCGTGCATCGCCTCGAAGCCGGCCTTGGCCTCGGTCAGCGGCATGGTGCGGTCGATGAGCGGGCGGGTGCCGGTCGCCTCGAGCAGCGAGACCAGGCTCGCCAGCTCGTTGCGGGTGCCCATCGTGGAGCCGATCACCTTGAGCTGCAGGAAGAAGATGTTGGTCAGCAGCGCGTCGTCGAGGTTCGGGCCCGACGTGGTGCCGCTGATGATGATCGCCCCGCCCGGACGCAGCGAGCGGACCGAGTGGGTCCAGGTCGCCCGCCCGACGGTCTCGATCACCGCGTCGACCTTGACCGGCAGCCGCTCCCCCGAGGCCAGGGCCTCGTGGGCACCGAGCTCGAGGGCGCGCTTCTGCTTCGCCTCGTCGCGCGAGGTGGCGTAGACCTTGAGCCCGGCCGCCCGCGCGAGGGTGATCGCGGCGGTCGCGACGCCCCCGCCAGCGCCCTGCACCAGCACCGAGTCACCGGCCTTGAGCCCGCCCTGGGTGAACAGCATCCGGTAGGCCGTCAGCCATGCCGTCGGCAGGCATGCCGCCTCCTCGAACGACATGCCGGCGGGCTTGGCCACCACATTGCGGCGCGGCACGGTCACCTTCTCGGCGAACGTGCCCTGGTGGCGCTCGGAGAGCAGCGACCGCTTCGGGTCGAGGGTCTCGTCACCGGTCCAGTCCGGCGAGGAGATCACCGAGTGGACCACGACCTCGTTGCCGTCCTCGTCGAGGCCGGCCGCGTCGCAGCCGAGGATCATCGGCAGCGCCTCGGCCTTGAGCCCGACCCCCTGCAGCGACCACAGGTCGTGGTGGTTGAGCGAGGCCGCCTTGACGGTGACCGTCGTCCACCCGTCGGGCGCGACCGGCTCGGGCCGCTCCCCCAGCACGAGGCCGGAGATCGGGTCGTCGGATGAGAACTTCTCGGCGTACGCAGCGAACATGCGCCCGACCCTACCGACCCGCCGAGCCGGCGCAACCGGTCGTCCAAACCGGCCGGGTCGGCTACCGGCGGGCGACCCCGTCGACCCGGGCAGCCTCGGCGACCGCAGCGGCGACCGCGGGGCCGACGCGCGGGTCGAACGGCTCCGGGATGATCTTCGACTCGCTGAGCTCGTCCCCGACCAGCGCGGCCAGCGCCTGGGCGGCGGCCAGCTTCATGCCCTCGGTGATCGAGGATGCGTGCACGTCGAACGCGCCCCGGAAGATGCCCGGGAACGCGAGGACGTTGTTGATCTGGTTCGGGAAGTCCGAGCGACCGGTGGCGACGATGCTGGCGTACTTGTGCGCCACGTCGGGGTGGATCTCGGGGTTCGGGTTGGCCATCGCGAAGACGATCGCCTGGTCGGCCATGGTCGCGACGAGCTCCTCGGGCACCGTGCCGCCGGAGACGCCGACGTAGACGTCGGCGCCGGCGAGCGCGTCGGCCAGCGAGCCCGTGCGACCGGTGACGTCCGCGGTCACCTCGGCGATCGCCTTCTTCGACGCGGTCAGGTCGGACCGGGTCGAGGAGATGACGCCCTTGCGGTCGAGCAGGGCGAGGTCCTTGATGCCGAACTCGAGCAGGATCTTGGCGACCGCGACACCGGCGGCACCGGCGCCGGAGATGACCACGCGGGTCGACTCCGGGTTGCGGCCGGTCAGCTTCAGCGCGTTCATCAGCGCGGCCAGCGTGACCACCGCGGTGCCGTGCTGGTCGTCGTGGAAGACCGGGATGTCGAGCGCCTCCTTGAGGCGGTCCTCGATCTCGAAGCAGCGCGGCGCGGAGATGTCCTCCAGGTTGATCCCGCCGAAGGAGGGCGCCATCCGGATGACGGTCTCGACGATCTCGTCGACGTCGGTGGTGTCGAGGCAGATCGGGATGGAGTCGACACCGCCGAACTCCTTGAACAGCACCGCCTTGCCCTCCATCACCGGCATCGCCGCGGCGGGGCCGATGTCGCCCAGGCCGAGGACCGCGGTGCCGTCGGTCACGACGGCGACGGTGTTGGGCACCCAGGTGTAGGTGTGGGCCAGCTCGGGCTGCTCGGCGATCGCGGTGCACACCCGGGCGACGCCGGGGGTGTAGGCCATCGACAGCGAGGCCTTGTCGGAGACCGATGCGGTCGCCGCGATCGCCATCTTGCCGCCGCGGTGGAGCTCGAACACCGGGTCGCCGTCATAGGCGGTGGTCTCGGTGGTCTCGGTGGACAGGGTGGACTCGGTCATTGGGGGCCTCCAGAAAACTACGGACTCGGACGTCGGGCGGTCGAACGCGAGCCGAGGGGTGGAGCCGCGCAAGGCGCCATCTACAGGGATGTGTTGCCCGGATGGCAGTTTCGCACAGGCTACCGGAGGAAGCGGTTGATGTTTCCTACAGGTGACGAAGCCCTCATCTGGAGCCCTCGTGCAGAGTTTCGCCCAGGAGGCCCGGGCGCGGCCACAGCCTGGCCACGACGACACCGAGCACGTCGGTATCCGCGACAGGCCCCCGATGACGGGAGTCGACCACCCCCGGGGCGGCCGGGTTGTCCGAGAGCAGCCACCACCCGGAGCGGCCGGACGCGGTCGTACGCCGCTCCACCGCCCGCTTCACGACGACCGCCCCGTCGGCGAGCCGGGCGACGACCACGCGGCCCGGCACCGGCGTACGTCCGTAGGCGACCCACAGCCGGTCCCCCGCCCGCAGGGTCGGCTCCATCGAGACCCCTACGACCTTCGCCATCCCCCAGGTGTGTCGGGGTGCCCTGGCCGCGATGTCTTCCATGCGGAGTAGTGTCGCAATCCGTAGGACACATGAACACTCTTTGAGAGGACCCGCATGTTCGCGCGACTTTTCGCTCCCACCATCGAGGTCTCGGCCCACTGCGACCTGCCCTGCGGCGTCTACGACCCCGCCCAGGCCCGCATCGAGGCCGAGTCCGTCAAGGCGGTCATCCAGAAGGCCCTGGACAGCGACGACCCCGACTTCCGCACCCGCGCCATCATCATCAAGGAACAGCGCTCCAACCTGGTCAAGGAGCACCTGTGGGTGCTGTGGACCGACTACTTCAAGCCCCCGCACTTCGAGGCCTACCCCCAGCTCCACACCCTCGTCAACGAGGCCACCAAGCTCGCCGGCGCCTCCGGCACCAAGGGCACCCTCGACCTCGAGACCGCCGACAAGCTCCTCGCCAAGATCGACGAGATCGCCGAGATCTTCTGGGCGACCAAGAAGGCCTGAGCCTCCTCGAGAATCAGCCGTACGCCGCAGCCGCTCCGTTCCCGGAGCGGCTGCGGTGCGTTTCCGGCACCACGCACGAGATCTCGTTGCATAATCAGGCGCAAGCCAACACGAAGGACTGACAACCCAGATGCCCCAGGTCGAGCTGCGTCTTCCCGCAGAAGGCGCCTACGTCTCCGTGCTGCGTACGACGACCGCCGCGCTCGCCGCGCGCCTCGACTTCACCCTCGAGGACATCGAGGACCTGCGGATGGCGGTCAGCGAGGCGGCGGCGCTCTGTCTGGAGTGCGCCGCGGAGGGCGCCGACCTGGACGTCGTCTTCGACCTCGGCGAGGACACCATCGGCGTCACCGTGACCACGACCTGCGACGCCGAGGCCGAGATCGACGAGGAGAGCTTCGCCTGGCAGGTGCTCACCACGCTCGCCAGGGACGTCACCGCCACCCCCGACGGCGACCAGCTCAGGATCTCGCTGGTCGCGGGAGCGACCCCGCTTGGAGCCGCGCGCTGACATGGCGCAGGAGACGATTCGGTCGTCGAGGTCCAGGAGCACCAGCGAGGTGGAGGACGCCCGCGCCCGCTCCCGGGAACTCTTCACGACCCTCGCCGGCACCGACCTGAGCGACGCCGAGCGCACTGCCGCGCGCGAAGAGCTGGTCCACCTCAACATGGCGCTGGTGGAGTACTGCGCCTCGCAGTTCTACGGCCGCGGCGAGCCGCACGAGGACCTCGTCCAGGTCGGCGTGGTCGGTCTCCTCAACGCCGTGGACCGCTACGACCTCGCCCGCGACGTGGAGTTCTCGACCTACGCCGTGCCGACGATCCTCGGCGAGATCAAGCGCTACTTCCGCGACAGCCGGTGGGCCGTCAGCGTCCCCCGCCGCCTGCGCGACCTGCAGCAGAACCTGCGCGACGCCACCGCCGAGCTCTCCCAGGAGCTCGGCCGCTCCCCCACGGCCCGCGACCTCGCCACCCGCCTCGGCGTCAGCCTGGAGACCGTCGTCGAGGGGCTGGAGTCCAGCAACGCGTACGCAGCGCTGTCGCTCGACTCCGAGAGCGACGAGACCGCGCCGATGCTCGACTCGCTGACCGCCCACGACCTGCGCCTCGACGACGTCGAGGTGCGGGAGTCGATCAAGCCGGTGCTCGACAGCCTCTCCGCGCATGAGAAGCAGGTGCTGATGCTGAAGTTCTTCCGCAACAAGACCCAGACCGAGATCGCCGCCGAGCTCGGGGTCTCCCAGATGCAGGTCTCCCGGCTGCTCAACCGCTCGCTCGCCCAGCTCCGCAAGGCGCTCGAGGAGGACTAGCTCGAGCGCTCCTCGAGCGCGGCGATGCTGGGCGGCGCGAAGACGCCGACGAGGGCGACGGCCGCGACCAGCGCGAGCCCGCCCGCGACGGCGAGGTCCTCACGCAGGTTCCACGCCAGGCCGAGCACGATCAGCTGGACGAGTACGAGCGGCGCGCGCGACCAGGACTCCAGTCGCCAGAACATGGCGGCGCACCACCCGATCCCGGCGGCGCAGAGCAGGAAGAAGAGCCCGCCCGCGATCGCGGTCGTGAGCGAGGCGGCGTCGGGGATGCGTACGAACTCCAGCGCGCCCCAGAACAGCAGCGCCGCGGCCTCGATGCCTGCGGCGAACACGGTCAGCAAGAGAGTCCAAGGTCGATGCGGCGCGGTCACTTCAGCAGCCTAGGCCATGCCCGTAGACTGGAGCTCACGGGCGTGAAACGGCGAGAGCATACACCACCGGTTTTGCGGGTAACTCACCGCGTTACCGAAATGTCTAGCCCCAGGAAGACTGAGTGTTACGGTCCGGTGACGAACCAGACACTGGTTAGGGGTTGTTTCGGAGTCCATTTCTTGGAACTCTAGAGACCAGCACGCACGTGAAGACATTCACACATCCCCGCCACGTGCCCACTCGCAGGGTCTCGCAGCACCAGGGCCTTGCCCATCCTACGTCAGAAAGAGGGTCTACCCAGCCATGGATTGGCGCCACCGTTCGGCTTGTCTCGATGAAGACCCGGAGCTGTTCTTCCCCATCGGAAACACCGGTCCGGCCATCCTCCAGATCGAGGAAGCCAAGCAGGTCTGCCGGCGTTGCGACGTCCGGGAGCAGTGTCTTCAGTGGGCTCTTGAGGCCGGTCAGGACCACGGCGTGTGGGGTGGACTGAGCGAGGACGAGCGTCGTGCGCTGAAGCGCCGCAACGCCCGCTCCCGTGTCCGCACCGCCGTCTGACCAACCCCTAGAGGCCATCAACCCCTAGAGATCCACCTAGAGCTCCAACGGCAGCTCGACCGAAGCTCTCGCCCCGTGGCCGCCAGGCCGGGGCCCCAACGAGAGCCGGCCACCGAGCTCACCTTCGACGAGAGTCTTGACGATCGACAGCCCCAGGTTCGTGGAGGTGTCGAGACTGAACCCGTCGGGTAGTCCATGACCGTCGTCCTCGATGGTCACCTGGAGATGCCCGGCGGGTTGTTGTCGTACGGACATCACGATCGTGCCCGTCTCGGCATCGCCGGGACCGGTGCCGCGGTAGCCGTGCTCGACGGCGTTCTGCAGCAGCTCGGTGACGACCATCGCCATCGGCGTGGCCACCTCCGAGGGCAGCGACCCGAACGAACCCTCCCGGCGCACCCGCACCGCGACGCCGACCGAGGTGACCTCTCCGACCATGGAGGCGAGGCGGTCGGCGATCTCGTCGAACTCGACGGTCTCCTCGACGGCCTGCTGGGAGAGGATCTCGTGGACCAGGGCGATCGACCCGACACGTCGTACGGCCTCGTTCAGTGCGTCCTGCGCCACCCCGGAGTCGACCCGGCGCGACTGCATCCGCAGCAGGGCGGCCACGGTTTGTAGATTGTTCTTCACCCGATGGTGGATCTCGCGGATGGTCGCGTCCTTGGTGACGAGCTCGCGATCGCGTCGGCGGAGGTCGGTGACGTCGCGCAGCAGCACCAGCGCACCGATCGCCTCGCCGCGTGGGCGCAGCGGGATCGAGCGCATGATGATCGCCATCACCCCGGTGTCGATCTCGGTGTCGCGATGGGCCCGACCGCCGAGCACCGCGCTCAGCGTCTCCTCGTCGGGCCGCTTGCGCGGCGGCACGAGCGCCCGGGTCATCCCGGCCAGCGACTGGCCCGCGAGATCGCCGGAGAGGCCCAGCCGGCGGAAGACCGAGAGCGCGTTGGGGCTGGCGTAGTCCACGACCCCGTCGGCGTCCACCCTCACGAACCCGTCGCCCACCCGCGGGGTGTCGGTGTGGTCGCTGCGCTGACCGACCGCCGGGAAGTAGCCGTTGGCGATCATCTGGGTCAGGTCGGCCGCGGTCTGCAGGTAGGTCAGCTCGAGCTTGGACGGCGTGCGTACGCCGAGCAGGTTGGTGTTGCGGCTCAGCACCGCGATGATGCGGCCGGCGCGGCGTACGGGGATCGTCTCGACCCGCACCGGGAGGTCGTCGCGCCACTCAGGGTCGCCCTCGCGCACCAGCCGGCCGGCGTCGACGGCGTTGTCGAGCGTGGCATGGCGACCCTTCGGCACGAACATGCCGACGATGTCGTCGACGTAGGCCGTCGGGCCCGTCGTGGGGCGCATCTGACCGGCCGCCCAGAAGCCGTTACCCGACTTGTCCGGCAGCCACAGAACCAGGTCGGCGAAGGAGAGGTCGGCCAGGATCTGCCAGTCGGCCATGAGCAGCTGAAGCCACCCGACATCCTCGCTGTCGAGGTCGGTGTGGTTCTGGGCAAGCTCACTCAGGGTGGGCACGGGCACAGCGTAGATGTAGACCTTGGTAGGGCATTGCGCGGGTCGGATGTCCACGCGCGGCGGGGTTTGGCAGGATGTTCCCCATGTCGGAGGCGTACTGGCGGGAGGTTCACTCGACCGGTCTCGCCGTACCCACGGACCGGCCCCTGGGCGACCTCACCATCGAGCTCACCCGGATGCTCGGCGACCCCGACCCGGACGTACGCAGCGGGCTGGCCGTGCCGGCCCTGTCGACGTGGATCCAGCGCGGTGTCTACGACGACCTGCTCGCGGGGCTGGGCGACGGGATGGCCGCCGGTCTCGTGGTCGGGCTCGGCGACTCCGGCAACAACGGCGTCTTCCGCCGGGCGTCCTCGGTCGAGGCCCTGGCCGAGTGCATCGCCCGCGACAACGCCCGCTCGCTCGTGCCCGCGGAGAAGGTGCTGGAGTGGGGCGACCGGATCGCCACCTGGCTGCTGCGCGAGCGCGACCTGCGCGCCTTCGTCCCCGAGCGCGGCTGGGCGCACGCGGTCGCCCGCGGCGCCGACGCGCTGGGCACCCTCGCCGCCTCCGAGCATCTCGGCAAGCCCGAGCTGACGGTGATCCTCGACGTCGTCGCCGACCGGGTGCTGGCCCGCGGCGACACCATCTACTCCCACGGCGAGCCCGACCGGCTGGCGGCGGCCACGATGTCCGTGCTGCGCCGCAACCTGGTCCCGCTCAACATCATGGAGCCGTGGATCAACCGGATCGTCACCGTCGCCACCGCCACGCCGGAGACACCCGACCGTGACCCGTTCCTGCTCACCGGCAACGCCGAGGCCTTCCTGCGGGCCCTCTACATCCAGCTCGCGCTCAGCAACGACACCCCGCAGATCCGTGGCGACCTGCTGCTGGTCGTGGTCGCGGCGCTGAAGAACTCGAACCGCCCCTACCTGACCTGAATTGGCTCTCACCCACCTGGGTTTGAGAGACTGTGCCGAGGCCCCTCGGGGTCCACGTACCCCAATGGAGGAGATCATCATGGGCAAGACCGGCCGCAAGCGCCGCGCGCGCCGCAAGAAGGGCGCGAACCACGGCAAGCGCCCCAACAGCTGAACACAGCTGTAGACGACGTGAGAGCCCCAGCCGATCGGCTGGGGCTCTCGTCGCGTCTGTGGCCGGGTCAGGACTTCGTGCGAAGCTCCTGGATCTGGACCATGATCTTCGCGCGCAGCTCACCGGGAGCGACCTCGGTGCACGAGCGCGCCACGACCGCCTTGACGATGCGCTGCTGGTCGTAGGTCTCCAGGCAGGGGTTGCAGCTCTGCAGGTGGCGCTTGACCTGGTCGGCGTCCGGCTCGGCCAGCTCGTTGTCGATCAGGAAGACGATCTGCTCGAGGAAGTCCGCGCAGTCGCTGGGAGATGCGTCGTGTTTGTGGGCACTCATGACGCACCTCCACGAGCGCCGGTGAGATCGTTGGTGCGTACGTAGTCGGAGAGAAGATCGCGCAGCTGGCGCCGGCCGCGGTGCAACCGCGACATCACGGTGCCGATCGGGGTTTCCATGATCTCGGCGATCTCCTTGTAGGCGAATCCCTCGACGTCGGCGAGGTAGACAGCGAGCCGGAACTCCTCCGGAAGACGCTGCAGGGCGTCCTTGACCTGGGAGTCGGGCAGGTGCTCGAGGGCCTCCATCTCCGCAGACTTCAGGCCGGTCGAGGTGTGCGACTCGGCGCGCGCGAGCTGCCAGTCCTCGACGTCCTCGGACATCGACTGCTGCGGCTGGCGCTGTTTCTTGCGGTAGGTGTTGATGAAGGTGTTGGTGAGGATGCGGTAGAGCCAGGCCTTCAGGTTGGTGCCGGGCTTGAACTGGTGGAAGGAGGAGTACGCCTTCGCGAACGTCTCCTGCACCAGGTCCTCAGCGTCGGACGGGTTGCGGGTCATCCGCATCGCGGCCGAGTAGAGCTGGTCGAGGAAGGGCAGCGCGTCCCGCTCGAAGCGCAGCGCGCGCTCCTCGGGTGTCTCGGTGGCCAGGTCGACCTCATCGTTGTTGTCGCTCATCACGTCCCAGGGTACGCGCGTGAGCATCGGGGCGCCCATCGGCGCCACGATCTCCGCAGGGCGTTCGAGGAGGATGGTCATGCTTCATGAACACCGCGGCGGCCGCCAAACATTCCCTGCTGTCAGGGATCCCTGCAGGCGGCCGCCGGCTACATCAGGACGTCTGCAGGACGAACATGCTCCACGAGGCGGGCGGCAGCTCGGCCTCGAGCGCGCCGCCCACGACCTTCGCCGAGTCGAACGTCCTCGGCACCACCCGGTCGGGGTCCTCCATGCTGTTCACCGCGTACAGGTCCTCGCCACCCAGGACCGTCGCCTCGACCAGCTCCGCGTCGCCGAAGTGGCGCACGTCGGTGGAGAAGGCCACGGACTCCGACGGGTGCCGGTTGACGACGAACACCGCCACCCGGCCGTTGTCCGGATCGTGGGTCGCCACGGCGTCGAGGACGGAGACGTCACCGTGCTTGGCGGTCGCCATCGTCGGAGCGACCACCCGCGGCTCGAGCACCTCCCCCTGCGCGAACCGCGCGGTCAGCGCGAACGGGTGGAAGATCGACTGCCGCCACGCCGGCCCGCCGGGTTCGCACCTGATCGAGCCGATGGTGTTGACCAGCTGGGCCTGGCAGGCGGCGGTGACCCGGTCGCTGTGCTTGAGGAGCGTGATGAGCAGGGAGCCGACGACGACGGCGTCGAGCGCCGTGTAGGCGTCCTCGCTGAGCCGAGGGGCGGAGGTCCACTCCTCCGGGGTGCCCTCCTGCTGGAACTTCTTCAGGTACCAGACGTTCCACTCGTCGAAGGAGATGTTGATCCGCTTCGGCGAGGAGAGCTTCGCCCCGACGTGGTCGGCGGTCGCGACGACCTCGCGGATGAAGAGGTCCATGTCGACCGACGAGGCGAGGAAGCTGGCGACGTCGTCGCCCTCGAGCTCGTAGTAGGCGTGCGCGGAGACGAAGTCGACGACGTCGTAGGTGTGCTCGAGCACCGTCGCCTCCCACGCGCCGAAGGTCGGCATCGAGCGGCCCGAGCTGCCGCAGGCGACCAGCTCCAGGTCGGCGTCGTACTGTCGCATGCCGCCGGCCACCTCCTTGGCCAGCCGGCCGTACTCCTCGGCGGTCTTGTGGCCCAGCTGCCAGGGGCCGTCCATCTCGTTGCCGAGACACCACATCCGGATGTCGTGCGGCTTGTCGGCGCCGTGCGCGATACGACGCTCGGACAGCTCGGTCCCGCCGGGGTGGTTGGCGTACTCGAGCAGCTCGATCGCCTCCGCCAGACCGCGGGTGCCCAGGTTCACCGCCATGATGGGCTCGATACCGGCTTTCCGCGCCCAGGTCATGAACTCGTTGAGCCCGAACGCGTTGGTCTCGACGGTCCGCCACGCAGGGTCCAGGCGGGTCGGCCGCTGGTCGCGCGGGCCCACTCCGTCCTCCCACTTGTAGCCGGAGACGAAGTTGCCCCCGGGGTAGCGGACAGCGGTCACCCCGAGCTCACGTACGAGATCCAGTACGTCCCCGCGCAGGCCGTCCTCGTCCGCCGTCGGGTGCCCCGGTTCGAAGATGCCGCCGTAGACGCATCGCCCCATGTGCTCCACGAACGACCCGAAGATCCTCCTGTTGACGGGGGCGACGGTGAACGCCGGATCGATCGTCAGCTTGCCGTTCTCCATGGGTACCTCTCTCTGGTCTGGGCAGCGGCGTCCCGGGCGCCGGCATCCGTCCGGCGCCCGGGATCGTTCGCGGCTACTTGAGCTGGTTCTCCAGATCGGCCTGCGCCTGGTCCAGCGCCTGCTTGGCCGGGACGCCGTCCCCGAAGATCTGGTTGTACGTGCTGGTCGTGAACACCTCGTCGACCTTGGGCAGGTTCGGGTCCGCGAAGGACTCGAAGTGGCCGATGTCGCCCTTGACCTCGTTGAGCACGTCGAAGAGGTTGGTCCGGAAGTACTTGTTGAACTTGTTCTCCGGGTTGTGGGTGACCTCCTTGTCCTCCCACACCGACATGTTCACCGGGTCGAAGCCGAGCTCCTCCCAGACGGCGACGTTGGCCTCCGGCGACAGCTTCGCGAAGGCGAGCCACTCCATCGCGAACTCCTTGTCCGGGGAGCTGTCGATCACCGCGGTGCCGGTGCCGCCGCCACCGATCGTGGCGACCTCACCGCCCTCGATGATCGGCGCCGGTGCGATCGCGATGTCGCCGGCCAGGTCGGGCATGTAGTCGACGAACCGGGAGGTGTACCAGGCCGGGTAGACGACGGCCGCGTACTCGCCGTCGTTGATGGGGCCGTAGGCCTCCTCGATGTCCGGGCTGCCACCCGGGATGGTCGAGAGCGCGCCAGCCTTCTGCATGTCCTGCAGCATCTCGACAGCCTCCACGACCTCGGGGCTGTTGACGGTGACGTTGCCGTCCTCGTCGAACAGGTTCCCGCCGAGCTGCGCCATGATCAGCGGCTGCACGATGTTGGTGTCGGTGCTGGCGATGCCGAACGACTTGCCGGTCGCCTTGTTGTACTTGGCGCCGGCCGCCTTGAAGTCGTCCCAGGTCTTGATGGTCTTGTAGTCGACCCCGGCCTTCTCCATCAACGGGACGTTGTAGAAGGCAACCTGGGCACCGACGTGGGTCGGGAAGCCGAGCTGCTTCCCCTCACGGTTGTACAGGTCCATCCGGGCCTGCACGATGTCGTCCTGGTAGGGCTCGGCGGCCTCGGACAGCTCTGCCAGCGGCGTACGTCCGTCCTCGGAGACGAAGTTGGAGAACTTGTTCACCTCGATGTCCACGACGTCCGGGAGCCCCTTGCCCGAGTTCACCGCCAGCTGGAGCTTGTTGTGCATCTCGTCGTACGGGAAGACCGTGACGTCGAGCTTGATCTCCTTGTCGGGGTTCTTCTCGTTCCACGCCTCGGCCATCGCCTCGTAGTAGGTGCCGTGCAGCTCGGCGAACACCCACATCTCGATGCTGGTGCGGCCCTGGGCGTCGGGCCCGCCTTCTTCCTCGGATCCGCCGCAGGCGCTCAGCGCGAGCGTCGCGGCGAGCCCTGCGGCGAGTAACGAGGTGATTCTCCGCCTTGTCGTCATGGTTCTCTCCATCTGTGAGGTTTGTACAAGGGGTCACCCCTTGAGCGCCCCGGCCGTCATCCCAGCGACGAAGAACCGCTGGAACAGCAGGAAAAGCACCAGGACGGGAAGGAGCGAGAACATGGATCCGATGATGAGAAGCTCGTAGTTGTTCTCATGCGGGGTGAGCAGGGTGTTGAGCCCGATCGGGAGGGTGAACTTCGACTCCGAGCGCAGCACCAGCAGCGGCCAGAGGAAGTTGTTCCAGATGATCATCCCGTTGAGGATGGCCATCGCCGCGAACGCCGGTCTCGCCACCGGCACCACGATCTTGAAGAAGATGCCGAACTCCGTGGCGCCGTCCATGCGGCCCGCCTCGAGCAGGTCCTTGGGGATGCCGAGGAAGTACTGCCGGAAGTAGAAGATCGTCACCGAGGCGGCCAGGAACGGCAGCACGATCACCGAGTAGGAGTCGTCCAGGCCGACGTCGTTCACCAGGACGTACAGCGGGAGCATCATGATCTCGAACGGCACGGCCATGAGCAGCAGCACGGCGATGAACATCGCGGTCTTGCCCTTGAAGTCGTAGACCGCGAAGCCGTAGGCCACGAACGAGCTCACCAGCAGCGTCCCGGCCACCTGTACGACGGTGAGCAGGATCGAGTTGGCGAACCACCGGAAGTACGGCCCGGAGTCGGTGAAGAGCATCACGTAGTTGTCCAGCGACAGCGAGCCGAGATCGATGTCGAAGGAGAGTCCTCGCCGGATGACGTCGTTGCCGTCCTGGAACGTCGCGACGAACATGATCAGCAGCGGCGCGAGCACGACCAGGGTCAGCACCAGCAGGAACGTGGTCTGGATCGAGCCGTGGAGCCAGTAGGGCAGCTGGACCTTCGTACGGGGCGACCGCTCGGCGCTCATCGGGCGCTCTCCTTCTTGAACGTTCCGCTGAGCGTGAGGAAGGTCAGGTTGATGGCCATGATGACCACGACCAGCACGATACCGACCGCGGAGGCGAAGCCCAGGTCGTTCTGCTCGATCCCCCGCCGGTAGAGGTAGCCGATCACCGTCAGCCCCTGGTCGTTGGGCGAGGAGTTGCCGCGGTAGAGCATGAAGCTCTCCAGGAACATCGCCAGACCGCCGTACACGCTGATGGTGGTGACGTAGACGATGGTCGGCTTCAGGTTGGGCAGGGTGATGTGGAAGAACTGCTGCAGCCTGCTGGCCCCGTCGATGGTCGCGGCCTCGTAGTACTCCTCCGGGATGGACTGCATCCCGGCGAGGAAGTAGAGGATGTTGACGCCGGTCCAGCGCCACATCGCCAGTGCCAGCAGGGCGATCAGCCCGCCGGTGTCGATGCGGAGCCACCGGACCGGGTCGAGGCCGAACAGCCCGACGATCTGGTTCATCAGCCCGGTGCCGGTCTCGGCGAACATCAGCCGGAAGATGATCCCGGCGACCACGACGGAGGTCAGCGCCGGCACGAACATCGAGGCCTTGAAGACCGCCTTGACGCGGTCGCTGCCGATCTTGGAGTTGATGAGCGCCGCCAGCACCAGCGGGATTGGGATCAGGAGCGCGATGGTCAGCACCATGTAGCGGGCGCTGTTGAACATCGCCTTCCAGAAGAGCCGGTCCTCCCAGAGCCGCTGGTAGTTGTCCAGACCGATGAAGGCGGCCTGTCCGAACACCACCTCCTGGGTGCTCAGCATGAAGGTGCGCGCGAGCGGGAGCAGCCAGAAGGCGAGCAGCGTGATCACGAACGGCGCGATGAAGAGATAGGGCGCCGCCCTCTGCGAGTACAGCAGCCGCCGGAGAACGACCATGAAGACTCCTCTTCGCTGAGGTATCACACGCGGGTGGGGGCATCACCACCGGTTTACGACGATGTACGTCTCTCACCAGCGGATTTACTACGTGGTAATCAGCGCATATCCTTGTCCTGCGGCCAGACCCTGTCAAGACCCGAACGTGACATTCGCCACACGGAGTGTGGGAAAGGGCAGGCGGGGGCCGGCGCGAAACACCGATGTAGGCTGCCCCTGAACCGGGGGCACGAGGGAACACGAGGCGACGATGGCTGTGACGATGCGCGACGTCGCGATCCTGGCCCGCGTCTCGCCCAAGACCGTGTCCAACGTGGTGAACGACCATCCGAACGTGCACCCCGACACGCGTGCCCGCGTGCAGCAGGCGATCTCCGAGCTGGGCTACCGGCCGAACCATTCCGCGCGCGGCCTGCGCTCGGGCCGCACCGGCGTCATCGGACTGGCGGTGCCCGAGCTGAGGCAGGCCTACTTCGCCGAGCTGGCCGACGCGGTGATCGCGGCGGCGGCCAAGCGCGGGCTGAGCGTCATCGTCGGACAGCTCGGCGGCGACCGCGAGCACGAGATCGAGCTCCTCACCCACGGGCTCCCCCAGACCGACGGCCTGCTCTTCAGCCCGGAGCGACTCGGCACCGAGGACCGCGACCTGCTGGCGTACGTCGACTTCCCGATGGTCATGCTGGGCGAGTGGATCTTCGGTGGACCCACCGACCACGTGACGATGCACAACGTCAGCGCGGCCCGCGCAGCCGTCGAGCACCTGATCTCGCAGGGGCGCCGGCGGATCGCCGTCATCGGCGCCCACCCGGACGACGAGACCCGCGTGATGGGGCCCTCGAACCTGAGGATCCAGGGCTACCGGGAGGCGCTGGCGGCCGCCGGTATCGAGCACGACCCACGGCTCGAGCGCGTCGTCGCGCCCTGGCATCCGGAGGACGGCGCCGACGCGGCCCGGCTGCTGATCGAGTCGGGGCTGGAGTTCGACGCCATCTTCACCCTGACCGACGCGCTCGGGCTCGGTGCTCTCCGGGCTCTCGGCGAAGCGGGGCGCGTCGTGCCCGACGACGTGGCCGTGATCGGCTTCGACAACATCACCATCAGCCACCTCACCATGCCCTCGCTCTCCAGCATCGACCCCGGCCGCGCCGAGATCGCGGAGACGGCGGTCGGCATGCTCGTCGAGCGCATCGAGTGGGGCGCGGGGTCGTCGCGGCCGGCCCGCCTGCACAAGGCTGCCTTCGACGTCATCGTGCGGGAGTCCTCCGGCGGGACCGCTTCCGGGGCAGCGGAGGCCTCGTCACGGAAGCCCGGCGCGACGGCTCAGGCACTCAACGGTTGAGCCACGCGAAGGGCTCCTTCCCGGCCTCCACCCGGTTGACGAGCCTGCCGACCTCCGCGACCTCGATCTCCACCACGTCGCCGGGCTGAAGACTGAAGTCCATGTCGGGGACGATCCCGGTGCCGGTGGCCAGCGCCGCACCGTCGGGGAAGTCGTTGGCGGCGAACAGGTGGTCGACGAGCTGTTGGATCGGACGCACGAGCTGGTCGGACGACGTCTCCGCGGCGATGACCTCACGTCCGCCCCTCCGGACCACCAGGGTGATGGCGAGGTCGGTGGCGTCGGGGACCTCCCACGCCGGCCTGATGCCTGTCGCGAGCGCTGCTGCACCTGCGTACACCTTGGCCTGGGGGAGGTAGAGCGGGTTCTCGCCCTCGATCGAGCGGGAGCTCATGTCGTTGCAGACCGTGTAGCCGACGACCTCGCCGTGGGCGTTGGCCACGACGGCGAGCTCCGGCTCGGGTACGTCGTGTCCGGAGTCGGCCCGGATGCCGACCGGCTCGCCGTCGGTCACCAGGCGCCAGGCCGGTGCCTTCAGGAAGAGTTCGGGCCGCTGCGCGGAGTAGACTTTGTCGTAGACCGACTGCTCGGCGCTCTCCTCCATCCGGGCGCTGCGCGAGCGGGCGTAGGTGACACCCGCGCACCACAGCTCGGCCCGGCCGTCCAGCGGGGCGAGCAGGCGTGCGGACGCGACCGGGACCGGCGCCGCGGAGGCGGACTCGACGGTGGCCCGCAGCTCGTCGTGGGGCATCGCGAGGAGGTCGGCCATGGACCCGACGCCGCTCACCGGGGTGATCGAGTCGTCCCGGCGCACGCCGACCCGGGGGCCGTTCCCGCTGTCGTATCGGACAAGGTGCATCGTCTGCTCCTCAGTGGTTGTCGCGTGGGGTGCCCTTGGTCTGCGCGACGCGCTGGTACTTCACCGCGGGCTCGAGGACCATGCCGTCGGCGAGCTGGCCGACCATGGACCGCTGGATCTCCTGCCACGGCGTCTGCGACTCCGGCACCGGGAACTCCCCGAGCGCCTCGCGCCGCTCGGCCAGCTCCTCGTCGGTGACCAGCATGTCCGCCCGTCCCGTGTTGAGGTCGATCCGGACCCGATCGTCGGTACGCAGCAGCGCCAGGCCTCCACCGGCGGCGGCCTCGGGCGAGGCATTGAGGATCGAGGGCGACCCGGACGTACCGGACTGGCGGCCGTCGCCGACGCACGGCAGCGAGTGCACGCCCCGCTCGATGAGCGCGGCGGGAGGCTGCATGTTGACGACCTCGGCCGAGCCCGGATAGCCGATCGGGCCGACGCCACGGATGAACAGGATGCACCCCTCGTCGACCTCGAGCGCCGGATCGTCGATGCGGGCGTGGTAGTCTTCGGGCCCTTCGAAGACGATCGCGCGGCCCTCGAACACGTTCGGGTGCTCGAGGTCCGAGAGGTAGCGTTCCCGGAACTCGTCCGAGATCACGCTGGTCTTCATGATCGCGCTGTCGAACAGGTTCCCCGTCATCACGATGAAGCCGGCCTGCTCCACGAGCGGGTCGTCGAAGCCGCGGATCACCTCGGGGTCCTCGCTCACCGTGTCGCGGCAGTTCTCGCCGATGGTCCGTCCGTTCACCGTGAGCGCATCCTCGTGGATCAGCCCGTGACGCATCAGCTCGTGGACGACGGCCGGCACCCCACCCGCGCGGTGGAACTCCTCGCCGAGGAACCTGCCGGCGGGCTGCATGTCGACCAGGAGCGGGACCGGGTGCCCGATCTTCTCCCACTCCTCGATGCCGAGGTCGACCCCGATGTGCCGGGCGATCGCGTTGATGTGGACCGGAGCGTTGGTGGAGCCTCCGATCGCCGAGTTGACGACGATCGCGTTCTCGAACGCGTCCCTGGTCAGGATGTCGGAGGGCTTGAGGTCCTCGTGCACCATCTCGACGATGCGCCGGCCCGTCAGGTAGGCCACCCGGCCGCGATCACGGTGCGGCGCCGGGATCGCCGCCGAGCCGGGCAGGCTCATCCCGAGCGTCTCGGCCAGGCTGTTCATCGTGGCGGCGGTGCCCATGGTGTTGCAGTGGCCGGGCGAGGGCGCCGACGACGCGATCAGCTCGGTGAACTCCGCCTCGTCGATCTCCCCCGCCGCGAGCATCTCGCGCGCCTTCCAGATGATCGTGCCCGAGCCGATGCGCTCGCCCTTGAGCCAGCCGTTGAGCATCGGCCCGCCTGACAGCACGATCGCCGGGATGTCGACCGTGGCCGCCGCCATCACGCACGCCGGCGTGGTCTTGTCACACCCGGTCGTCAGCACCACCCCGTCGAGGGGATAGCCGTAGAGGACCTCCACGAGACCGAGGTAGGCGAGGTTGCGGTCCAGCGCCGCCGTCGGCCGCTTCCCCATCTCGTGGATCGGGTGCACCGGGAACTCGAACGCGATCCCGCCCATCTCCCGGATCCCGTCGCGTACGCGCTGTGCCAGCCCGAGATGGTGGCGGTTGCAGGGCGCCAGGTCCGAGCCGGTCTGAGCGATGCCGATCACCGGCTTGCCCGACTGGAGCTCCTCCCGGGTCACGCCCCAGTTCATGTAGCGCTCGATGTAGAGCGCCGTCATCGCGGGGTTGGCCGGGTTGTCGAACCAGTCCTGGCTGCGCAGTCGGGGAGCGTTTACCACGTGGTAAACCCTAGCGCCGGCAAGCACGGCGCGCGCTGAAAATCACTCGGTCGTGCTCGCCCGCAGAACGGGCGGCTAGGCGATGACCTCGCGAACCAGCCACTCCAGGGTGGACTCGACCAGGATCGCGTCGGCGTCGGCCTGGGTGACCGGACCCCGCTTGCCGACGATGAGGGAATGGTCCGCGCCCGGGATGGGGGTGACCTCGATCCCCTCGGGGAACTCCTCGGGCCTGCCGAACCTGTCGCGGGTGCCCTGCAGCACCAGCGTCGGCACCCTCGCCTCCAGCAGCTCGTGGGCGCGTGAGACCTGGGGCTTGCTGACCGGGTGCAGCGGGAAGGCCAGGCAGAGCGCTCCCGCGGCCCCGAACCCGCGCGCCGTGCGGACCGCCGAGCGGGCACCGGCGGAGCGACCTCCGACCACCAGCGGCGTACGCACCCGCATCCAGTTGGCGGCCAGCGTCAGCGCGGCGTCGAGGGACTTCGGCGGCGTGGCAACCGGCTTCCCCTTGACGCGCCAGGGCTGCTCGAAGCGGACCACGGTGATCCCCTGGGCCGGCAGCGCGTCGTTGAGCGCCATCAGGTCGTGGGTGTCGATCCCGTTGCCGGCGCCGTGGGAGAGCAGCAGCGTCGCCTGTGGTCGTCGCGCCCGGCGGGTGTAGAGCCGTCCTTCTCCGTAGGGCGTGTCGATCATCTGCGTCGTGGTTCCACCCATGTCATCACCAGGTTTCCTCGAGCGGCAGGGGCTCGATGAGTTCACGGCCGTTGTTGCGTACGTTGCTCACCAGCGTCGAGACCGGGTAGGCCTCCAGCCGGCCCGGCGCCGCCGGGGTCAGCAGGTCCACGTCGCCGGGCCGGGTCGGGTCGAGCCACTGGTCCCAGCGCTCGCGTTCGACCATGAGCGGCATCCGGTCGTGGATCCGGCCCAGGGAGTCCTCCGCCTCGGTGGTGATCACCGTGCAGCTCCACAGCCAGCGGCTGGGATCGTCCTCGTCCTTCGCGGGGTCGGGCCACAGCTCGTAGAGCCCGGCCATCGCCAGCACTCCCCCGTCCTTCGGGGTGATGAAGTAGGGCTGCTTGCGGGGCTTGCCCTTGGCCGAAGCGGAGCCCGAGGCAGTTCGCGGAGCGTCCTTGGCCTCCGTGGCGTACCACTCGAAGTAGCCGTCGGCCGGCAGCAGGCAGCGGCGCTTGGCGAAGGCCCGGCGGTAGGCGGGCTTCTCGCCCACCGTCTCCATCCGGGCATTGATCATCCGGTTGCCGATCTTGACGTCCTTGGCCCAGGAGGGAACCAGACCCCAACGTACGGAACGGAGCTGCCGCTCGCTGGAGGTGTTCTCCTCGTGCGGCGGGCGCTCGAGGACGGCGTAGACCTGGTCGGTCGGCGCCACGTTGTAGCTCTCGGTGAGCGGCTCCTGCAGGCGCAGCTCATCGATCTCGAACTCCTCGGCCAGCTCGTCGGGTTGGCGGCTGGACGCGTAACGACCGCACATACGTTCACCTTAGCGCCGCCGGACGGTGCTGTTTCCAGGTATTACGAGGCTCCGCGGGCGAGCTCGTCGAGCAGGAAGCCTGCCGATCTGTCGTTCTCCGGAAGCCCCTCGATCCAGATCCGGTCGGCGCTGTGCTCGACCATCCGCTTGAGGAGGCCGAGCCGCTTGACCAGCGTCTCGTCGCGCGGGGCCACCACGACCATCCGGCTGTGACCGACCTGACCGACGGCGGCCGCACCGGCGAAGACCGTGCGGGCCGTCTGGCCCAGCAGCGACATCCGGCGGGCGGTGGCGATGCTGTCGGTCTGCCCGCCGGCGCCCGGGACGTGGGCGTCGGTGACGACCAGCGCGTGGCTGCACGCCTTGGCCTCGCGGTAGAGGTCCGAGATGCGCTCACGTACGTGGGCGAGCGTGGAGAGGCCCGTGAGCGGGTCGGCACAGGAGATCGTGTGCAGGTAGCCGAGCGTCGCCTCGCTCCAGGCGACGGAGAGTGCGTGCACCTCGGCGAAGGCCGGGTCGCGGCTGTGGACGGTCTGCGTCGTCAGCCGGAGGTCCTCGAGGCTCTCCCCGAGCGGTACGCCGATCTCGGCGAGATCGTGACCGACCACCCAGCAGGCCTCGGCGACATAGCTGCTGCGCTCGGCAAGCGCCTCTGCGACAGCCTCGAACCGCGACGGCAGCGCCGCCCGCTGCTCCTCGGAGAGCTCTGTGGTCTCAGGCGAGGTGGACGCACGCGCACGCCAACCCCGGGAGAACAGCCGCACGACTCACCTCTTTCCTCGTGTTTCCTGACGTTGCTGTGGTTCCTCGTTCGAAATCGTCGGTCGATGGATACAGTGGTGCGTGCGCCGATCTCCTGCGCGCCCACGTGGACGTGACGGGCGAAATCGGCAAGCATGACGCGATAGAGACCCACCTTTTCCGGGTTTTCTCCAACTTGTTGTCCGATCCCGGGAAGGGGGCGTGACGTGCGGGCCGCCGCAGTCGTTAGCACAACGCATGTCTTCCGTCGGCGCAAGCCGCGTCATACCTCCGTCCTTCTAACGTCTCTGGTGCCGTGAGCGAAACGACCCCCACCTCCCTACCTACCCTCGACGCCCCTGGCGACGCCGAGCTGATCACCGCCGTCCGCGGTGGCGACCTGGATGCGTACGGGACGCTGTTCGAGCGCCATGTCGAGGCCGCTCGCCGCCTCGCCCGTCAGCTGGTGTCCCAGGGAGACGTCGACGACCTCGTCTCCGAGGCGTTCGCCAAGGTGCTCAACGTGCTGCAGAGGGGCGGTGGCCCGGACCTGGCGTTCCGCGCCTACCTGCTGACCTCGCTGCGCCGGCTCCACGTGGACAAGATCCGGGCCGCCTCGAAGCTGACCACCACCGACGACCTGACGCCCTTCGACCCGGGCGTGCCCTTCGAGGACACCGCGGTGTCGGGCTTCGACAACCAGGCCGCCGCCAAGGCGTTCCAGCAGCTCCCCGAGCGCTGGCAGCAGGTGCTGTGGCACACCGAGGTCGAGGGCCAGAAGCCGGCCGAGATCGCGCCGATGCTCGGCATGTCCGCCAACTCGGTCTCCGCGCTCGCCTACCGGGCCCGTGAGGGCCTCAAGCAGGCCTTCATCTCGATGCACGCGCAGGACGCCGTCGAGGAGGCCTGCGCCACCACCCGCGCCAACCTCGGCGCCTACATCCGCAACGGCCTGTCCAAGCGCGACGCGAAGAAGGTCGACGACCACCTGCAGGACTGCCGTCCGTGCACCGCGATCTACCTCGAGCTCACCGAGGTCAACTCCGGGATGGGTGCTTGGCTCGCTCCGGCCCTGCTCGGCACCGCGGGCGCGGGCTACCTCGCCGTCGGTGGCGGTGTCGCCGCCAAGGGCGGTGTCGTGCTCTTCTTCGGGCGGGTCAGGGACTGGGTGCTGGGCGATCCGGTGGGACGTACGGTCGCGGGTGGTGCCGGTGTCGCGGCCGCCGCGGCCGTGGCCGCCGGGTTGGTGCTCACCGGTGGCGACCCTGCTCCGAAGGTGCCGGCCGCGGAGGAGCCCGCTGCGGAGGCACCCGCCGACCCGGCACCTGCGGCTCCTCCCGCCGCTCCTCCCGCCGCTCCGCCTGCCGCTCCGCCCGCCGACCCGCCGACCGCACCTCCTGCCGACCCGCCGGCCGCACCTCCCGCCGACCAACCCGCCGACACCACCCCGGCGCAGACCCAGGAGGCGCCGGTCATCACCTCGCCGCTGCCCGAGGTGCAGGTCGCTCCGGGCGGCAAGGCGGTCATCGACCTGACCCAGGGCGCGACCGACGCCAACGGCGACTCGCTCTCGGTCAAGGAGGCCAACGTCCGCGCCCCCGCCCACGGCGCCGTCACCGTGGGCGGCACGTCCTCGGGTGGCAAGGGCCGCGGCCCCAGCGGCATGATCTTCGGCGGCCTGCGGATGGCCGACGAGCCGGTCACCACGGTCACCTACACCGCCGACAAGGGCTGGCGCGGGACCGACACGATCGAGTACGTCCTCACCGACGGCAACGGCGGCGAGGTCGCCGGCACCGTCGACGTCACCACGCCCAACGCCGACCCGAATGCCACCGGCGACGCCGCGACCCTGGCCAGGACCCCCGGGTCGAACGGCAACGGCCAGGGCAACAACGGCAACGGAAACGGCAACCAGCCGTCGACGGCGCAGGGCACCATCGACGTACTCGCCAACGACACCGACGACAACGACGACACCCTCGAACTGGTCGAGATTGTGGACCAGCCTGCGCACGGCCGCGCCGAGATCGTCGACGGCAAGGTCGCCTACACGATGACCCCCGGCTACGACGGCGCCGGCGACACCTTCACCTATCGGATCTCGGACGGCCACGGCGGCAAGGACGTCGGTGCTGTGGAGGTGACCTTCGAGGATGCTCCGAAGCACGACCCAAAAGTCGAGGTTAGCGCCACCCAGCAGGGCGGCGGGTTCGGTGCGACGTTCCTCGGCCTGGCCGGGTGGACGAGCTACGTGGCCGCCACCGCCGAGGTCTCCGGCCTCCCCGAGACCGCAGCGGGTCGGTCGACCAACCTCGTGATCACGGTGACGGGCCTGGAGCCGGCCTACCTCGGCTGGCAGGCCTGTGGCACCTTCGCTCCCCCGCCGACGGGCAGCACCTACTCCTACGAGTGCGAGCTGACCGGTGACGGCACCGCGGCGCAGGTCAACTTCATCCCGAGGGCGGGCGAGACGTGGACCTTCGAGGCCCGCATCGTGCCGGACGGTTACGAAGACAGCGACGCGAGCAACAACCACCGCACCGTCTCCGGGTCCGCGGGCCAGGAGCCCACGCCGACCCCGACGCCCACTCCCACCGAGACCCCGGACGTCCCGCAGGTGCCGACGCCACCGACCACTCCCGACGTGCCGCAGGTGCCCACGCCGCCGACCGCTCCGGACGTGCCCCAGGTGCCGACTCCGTCAGATGTGCCCAGCACGCCGAGCGTTCCCAGCGAGAGCCCGTCGCTGCCCGACGACCCCGACGACCCCGACGAGCCCAGCGACAGCGCCGACCCGGACGAGACGCCCGAGGTCGAGCGTGGGGCCGTGTCCGGCGGTCTGACCTGGAAGGGTTTCCTGAAGGCGCTCGGGATCGAGTGAGCCCATCGCCGGTTCCATCCCCGGTGACCGACGGCCGCCTCAGCTCCCAGAACCTCTAAAGTTGGACCTGTGACTACGACGACCGACCGTGCCGCTGACCCTGCCAACGGACCGGCCGACCCCTGGCCGGCTCCCCGTGCACAGGGTCCGGTGACGGCGACGGTGTCGCTGCCCGGAAGCAAGTCGCTCACCAACCGTGCGCTGCTGCTGGCCGCGATCGCGGACGGGCCGAGTGTCGTACGTCGTGCGCTGCGGTCGCGCGACACGCTGCTGATGGCGGCAGCACTGACATCGCTGGGGTCGCACGTGGACACCTCAGGCGACGACTGGGTCGTGACGCCTGGGACGTTCGGCGCCGACGCCGAGGTCGACTGCGGGCTGGCGGGGACGGTGATGCGGTTCGTACCTCCGGTGGCCGCGCTCTCCACCGGCACGATCGCGTTCGACGGCGACCCGCACATGCGCAAGCGGCCGGTCGGCGAGGTGCTGCGCGCGCTTCGCGATCTCGGCGTGGACATCGAGGGTGACGGGCTGCCGTTCACCATCCGCGGCGCCGGCTCGGTGCCCGGCGGCACCGTGGTGGTCGACGCCTCGGCCTCGAGCCAGTTCATCAGCGCGCTGCTGCTGGCAGGGGCGCGCTACGAGCAGGGCATCGACATCCGCCACGACGGCAAGCCGGTGCCCTCGCTCCCCCACATCGACATGACGGTCGCGATGCTGCGCGAGCACGGCGTCGCGGTCGACGCTCCGTCATCGGGTGGCGACGCCAACCGCTGGACCGTGGCGCCGGGGCCGATCAAGGCCCTGGACCGCACGATCGAGCCGGACCTGTCCAACGCGGCCCCCTTCCTGGCGCTGGCGGCGGTCTCGGGAGGGACCGTGACCGTGCGTGACTGGCCGCAGGCCACCGACCAGCCGGGCGACCAGCTGCGCGAGGTGCTCGCGCTGATGGGCTGCGAGGTGCAGGTGGGCGACGACGGGCTCACCGTGACCGGGCCCGAGCGGCTCACCGGGATCGACCTGGACATGCACGACGTCGGCGAGCTCACTCCGGCGGTCGCGGCCCTCTGCGCGCTCGCGGAGACGCCCTCGCACCTGACCGGCATCGGCCACATCCGCGGCCACGAGACCGACCGGCTCGCCGCGCTCGCCCGGGAGCTGGGCGCTCTCGGGGCCGACGTCACCGAGCACCCCGACGGGCTGACCATCCGGCCGGCGACGCTTCACGGCGGGGTGTTCCACACCTACGCCGACCACCGGATGGCCCACGCCGGCGTGATCATCGGCGCCGCCGTCGAGGACGTCCTGGTCGAGAACATCACCACCACGTCCAAGACCTTCACCGACTTCGCGCCCTTCTGGGCAGACCTTTTCTGACGACATGGCGAAGGCACAGCGGCGCTACGGGACCGAGGACGTCGAGCACTACGACCGCCCCCGGCGCCGCACCCGCCCGCGGACGAAGGACCGGCCCAGCTACGACGACGCCGACCTCGGGCGGGTGATCACGGTCGACCGTGGCCGGTTCACACTGGTCATGGACGACGTCCCCGACGTCGAGGTGTGGGCGGTGAAGGCCCGCCCGCTCGGCCGCAAGGGCGTCGTCGTGGGCGACCGGGTGAAGGTCGTCGGCGACACCTCGGGTGCGGAGGGCGCACTGGCCCGGATCGTCGAGGTCGAGCCCCGGGAGACGGTGCTGCGGCGTACGGCTGATGACGACGACCCCGTCGAGCGGGTCGTGGTCGCCAACGCCGACCAGCTGGTGATCGTCACCGCGATCGCCGACCCCGAGCCGCGCACCGGGTTCATCGACCGCGCGCTGGTGGCCGCCTACGAGGCGGGCATCGACCCGCTGCTGTGCATCACCAAGGCCGATCTGGCCGACCCGGAGTCGCTGGTCTCGACCTATCGGTCGCTGGGGGTGCCGTGGGTGGTCACCCAGCGGGGCGGCGACATGACGGCACTGCGCGACAAACTCGACGGGCGTACGTCGGTCCTGCTCGGCCACAGCGGCGTGGGCAAGTCGACGCTGGTCAACGCGATCGTCCCCGACGCGGGGCGAGAGGTGGGGCACGTCAACGCGGTCACCGGCCGGGGACGGCACACGTCCACCTCGGCCCTGATGCTGCCGCTGCCGGACGACGCGGGCTGGATCGTGGACACCCCGGGGATCCGTACGTTCGGGCTGGCCCACGTCGAGCCCGAACGGCTCATCGTCTCCTTCCCCGACCTGGAGGAGGCGACGGCCGAGTGCCCGCGCGGCTGCACCCACGCAGCGGACGAGCCCGAGTGCGGTCTGGACGCGGCGATCGAGGCCGGCAGCCTCGATCCCGAGCGGGTCGCGTCGTTCCGTCGTCTGCTCGAAGCGCGGTCGGTGCCGGCGTACGCGCTCTGACCTGGGGCGACTTCCCATGCCCTGGGCGGTGTTTTCGTGGGCAACCGGTTACCAGGGGAGGGTTCGCTGCGGAGCGGGAGCCACTAGAGTGATGCCTCGTGGCGAGCACTCCTGACTACAACGACGACCTGCGGCTGGCGCACCTGCTGGCCGACGACGCCGACTCGCTGTCGACGTCGCGGTTCAAGGCGCTCGACCTGCACGTGATGACCAAGCCCGACCTGACCCCCGTCTCGGACGCGGACAAGGCCGTGGAGGAGTCCATCCGGCGCACGCTCTCCCGCGCGCGGACGCGCGACGCGATCACCGGTGAGGAGTCCGGGTCCTCCGGCTCCTCCAGCCGGCGCTGGATCGTGGACCCGATCGACGGGACGAAGAACTTCGTGCGCGGGGTGCCGGTCTGGGCCACCCTGATCGCGCTCGCGGTCGACAACGAGGTCGTGATGTCGGTCGTCTCCGCGCCCCAGCTCGGGCGGCGCTGGTGGGCGGCGAAGGGTCAGGGCGCCCACACCGGCAAGTCGCTGATGAAGTCGACGCGCTGCCAGGTCTCGGACGTACGCCGCCTGGAGGACGCCTCGATGTCCTACTCCTCGCTGCACGGCTGGGAGGAGCGCGAGCGGCTCGAGGACTTCCTGGCGCTGATGCGGAGCTGCTGGCGCACCCGCGCCTACTCCGACTTCTGGTCCTACATGCTCGTCGCCGAGGGTGCCGTCGACATCGCCGTCGAGCCGGAGCTCGAGGTCTACGACATGGCCGCGCTGGACATCATCGTGCGCGAGGCCGGCGGGTCCTTCACGTCGCTGGCCGGCGACCCGGGGCCGTGGGGCGGCAACGCGCTGGCCACCAACGGCCACCTGCACGACGCGGTGCTCTCCTTCCTGGGCGGGCTCCCCGACGGCAACAACGACGCCGACTGGCCGGCCGCCCAGCCCGGGTCGGTCACCGCGTTCCGTCGTCCGGCGAGCGAGTAGACCGTCACACGAACCTCTGGCGTGACGCGAGTCACAGCCGCTACCGTTGATGCATGAAGATCGCGGACGTACTCACTCGCAAGGCGATCGCAGAAGTCGTCACGATCGCATCAACCGCCACCGTGCGTGACCTGCTCGGGGTGCTCGCCGAGCACGGCATCGGGGCCTGTGTCGTCAGCAGCGACGGCGCGGCCGTCGCCGGGATCGTCTCCGAGCGCGACGTCGTGCGGCGCCTCCACGAGAACGACGCGCTGCTCGCCGCCGAGGTCTCCTCGATCATGACCGCCGAGGTCGAGACCTGCGCCCCCGACGCCACCATCGACGAGATCCTGGGCATCATGACCAAGCGCCGGATCCGGCACATGCCGGTCGTCGCCGACGGCGCCCTGGTCGGCATCGTCAGCATCGGCGACCTGGTCAAGCACCGCATCGACCAGCTCGCCTTCGAGCGCGACCAGCTCGAGGCGTACGTCCACCAGACGTAAGGCCGTTCCACAGGTCTGCACAGGACCTTCACAACTTCTGCAGCCTTTCCGGCCGCTCCGGCTTCTAGCCTGAGCGTGTGCCAGAACATGTGACCGCCACGCGCCGGGTTCTCGTGGTCGAGGACGAGCCGGTCATCAACCAGGCCGTCTCGGACCGGCTCACCGCCGAGGGATACGACGTCGTCCGGGCGTGGGACGGGCCGGGCGCCGTCTCCTGCTTCGAGGAGACCTCGCCGGACCTCGTCGTCCTCGACGTGATGCTGCCGGGCTACGACGGCCTCGAGGTCTGCCGCCGGATCCAGGCCGTACGCCCCGTGCCGGTGCTCATGCTCACCGCCCGTGTCGACGAGGCCGATGTGCTGGTCGGGCTCGGCGTCGGGGCTGACGACTACCTGACCAAGCCGTTCCGGGCGCGCGAGCTGGTGGCCCGGGTGAACGCGCTCCTGCGGCGCGTGGAGCGGGCGGCCGAGCTGGCCGGGGCGCCGCGGCGTACGGCTGAGATCGGCGGGCTGCGGATGGACCCGGCGGCGCGACGGGTGTGGGTCGACGGGTCCGAGGTCAGGCTCACGCCGACCGAGTTCGACCTGCTGGTCTGCCTGGCCGCCGACCCCGGCGCCGTGGTCACCCGCGAGCGGCTGCTCGCCGAGGTCTGGGGCTGGAACGACGCCTCCGGGACCCGCACCGTCGACAGCCACGTGAAGGGGCTGCGCGCCAAGATCGGGTCCGCGCGGGTCCGGACCGTGCACGGGGTCGGCTACGCGCTGGAGGCCGGGGAATGACTCCGCTGGAACGGGTCTCCTCGATCAAGGTCAAGCTCGGCCTGCTGGTCGCGGCGAGCGCCCTGGTGGCGGCGGTGGTCGCCTCCGTCGGACGGATCACCGGGGTCTCCCCGTGGATCTCGATCCCGGTCACGATCGGGATCGCGCTCGCGGTCACCCAGCTGCTCGCCGCCGGGATGACCTCGCCGTTGCGGCAGATGACGATCGCGGCCCGCCGGATGGCCCGGGGCGACTACTCGGTCTCGGTGCCCGCCGGCGGGGCCGACGAGGTCGGCCAGCTGGGCCGCGCGTTCAACACGATGGCCAGCGATCTCGGCGCGGTCGACCGCCAGCGCCGCGATCTGGTCGCCAACGTCTCCCACGAGCTGCGTACGCCGCTGGCGGCTCTCACCGTCGTGCTGGAGAACCTCGTGGACGGCGTCGGGTCCGACCCGGCTGCGCTCGAGACCGCGCTCGGCCAGGCCGAGCGCCTGAGCCGGCTCGTCGAGGACCTGCTCGACCTGGCGCGCGTCGATGCCGGCAAGGCGCCGTTGAGCACGTCGTCTGTCGAGCTCGCACCGCTGCTGGAGGCCTGCGTCGCGGAGGCACGGGTCAACGGGCGGCCGGTCACCTACGAGATCGACGCGCCGGACTCTCTTGTCGTCGAGGCCGACGCCGATCGGCTCAGCCAGCTCGTCGTCAACCTGCTCGACAACGCCTCCCGGCACAGTCCGCGCGACGGCGTGGTGGTCGTGCGCGCCGGTCTCGACGACGATCGCTACCACCTCGAGGTCCTCGACTCCGGGCCTGGCATCCCGGCCGCCGACCGGGGTCGCGTCTTCGAGCCCTTCGGCACGCTCAGTGCCTCCGCCGAGGGCGGCGGGACCGGGCTCGGGCTCGCCATCGCCCGGTGGGTCACCGACCTGCACGGCGGCTCCATCGCCTTTCTCGACCCGTTGCCCGGGGCCGCCGGCGCCCGAGTGCGTGTCGACCTTCCGCTGCGGCCACCCGCACGTCCCATCACCAGTCATCTCACCCCCACCCACGAGGAGAGCCAGATGCCCACCACTCCCCCGGCGGCCGAACCCGCCCAGCCCGCCGAACCCTCCCCGTCGGTCGACGCGCCCACGACGGACCCCAAGGCCGCCTACGCCACCCCGTCCGTCCTCGACGACATCTTCGGCACCTACTGGCCCGACTCCGGTGTCGCGGGCAGGTTCGGGCTCTTCATCGGCGCTGTGGTCGCCGGCCTGCTCGGCGGGCTGCTGATCCCCGACCGCAATGCCGGGCTCGGGACGGTCATCGTGCTGCTCGCGGCCGGCGGGGTCGTGATGCTGGCGGGCGAGCGACGTCGCAGCTGGTTCTCGATCGTCTGCTACGTGCTGTTCGCGCTGCTCTCCTCGGTCGCGGTGTTCCGCGACGCCGAGTGGATCGTCGTCCTGTGCCTGCTCACCGCGATCGCGGTGATCCTCTGCGCCTCGACCGGAGCCAAGACGCTGCTCGGGATCGTGCTGACCGGGATCTCCTGGCCCTTGGCCGGTCTCCGTGGGATCCCGTGGCTGGGCCGTACGCTGACCAGCGTCTCCGGACACGGTCACGGAGCCGCGGTCGCGCGCACCACGGTTCTCTCGCTGCTCGGGCTGGTGATCTTCGGGCTGCTGTTCACCACCGCCGACGCGGTGCTGGGCAGCTGGGTCGACCGGTTCGTTCCGGACGTACGTCCCGACACCTTCGCGGCTCGGATCTTCATGACCGTGTTCGTCTTCGGGGTCGTGATGGGCGCCGCCTACCTGGCCGTGAACCCGCCCCGGATCGACCGCAGCGAGCGTACGTCCCAGCCCGTCGCCAACCGCTACGAGTGGCTGGCCCCGGTCGGTGTCGTCGTCGCCGTCTTCGCCGCCTTCCTGATCGCCCAGGCGACCGCGGTCTTCGGCGGCGAGGACTACCTGCGGGAGACGACGGGGCTGACGTACGCCGAATACGTCCACCAGGGGTTCGGCCAGCTCACCGTGGCGACCGCGCTGACCCTGCTGGTGATCTGGGCGGCGGCGCGCAAGGCCCCGGTGGAGACCGTGGCCGACCGGCTGTGGCTGCGGGTCGCGCTCGGGCTGCTGGCTGCCGAGGCGCTGGTCGTCGTCGGGTCGGCGCTGTATCGGATGCACCTCTACCAGGAGGCGTACGGCTTCACCCAGCTCCGCCTGCTCGTCGACGTCTTCGAGGCCTGGCTGGGTCTGCTGGTGATCGCCGGGCTGGTCGCCGCGGTGGTCGGCCGCGCGATCGGCGGCGGGCTCTGGCTCGGCCGGTTCGCGCTGGTCAGCGGCGCCGTGGCGCTGCTCGGGATCGCGGCGATCAACCCGGACGCCTGGATCGCCGAGCACAACGTCTCGCGCTACGAGGAGACCGGGAAGATCGACACCGACTTCCTCTCCGGGCTCAGCGACGACGCGGTGCCGGCCCTCGAGAAGCTCCCCGACGACCTGCGCGGTTGCGTGCTCGGCACCAACGACCGCGAGGGCGACTGGCTGGAGTGGAACCTCGGCCGCGAGCGGGCCGACGGCATGACCCCGACCTATCCCGCGACGACCGACACGACCGACGCGGCGGCGGCGTGCCCCAGCGAGACTCGATACGTAGACTGATTTCTCATGAGCCAGAAGCCTGAGATCGACTTCGTCGACCCCACCCCTCCGACCGACCTCGTCATCAAGGACATCACCGTCGGTGACGGCGAGGAGGCCACCGAGCGCGACCGCGTCTCGGTCCACTACGTCGGCGTAGCGCTGTCCACCGGCGAGGAGTTCGACGCGTCCTACAACCGCGGCGAGCCGCTCGACTTCCGTGTCGGCATCGGCCAGGTCATCCAGGGCTGGGACCAGGGCATCCTGGGGATGAAGGTCGGCGGCCGCCGCCAGCTCGTCATCCCGCCCCACCTCGCCTACGGCGACCGCGGCGCCGGTGCCGTCATCAAGCCCGGCGAGACCCTGATCTTCGTCTGCGACCTGGTGAAGGTCGAGAAGTAACCCACCCGATTCTGTAGAAGCGGCCGCCGAGTCGGTAGTTGTGGCGGCCGAGAATGTAGTTGTGGGCGACGAAACTCCAGTTTCGTCGCCCACAACTCACTTTTCGGCGTCCGGAACTACCGATTCGGCCGGGGGTCACCAGGGGACGTCGAAGTCGGCCTCGTCGGAGACCCGGGCGGCCTGACCGGCGTACTCGACCACGTCACCGACCCGGAGCTGGCGGCCCCGGCGGAGCTCGGTCTCGCCGTTGACCTTCACCTCGCCCGCGGTGATCGCCGGGCGCGCCTCCGAGCCGGTCTCGACCAGGTTGGCCAGCTTCAGGAACTGACCGAGGCGGATGACCTCGTCGGTGATGGGTACGTCGAAGGGCTCGCTCACCCCCTCATCCTCCCCCGCTCGCCGAGGCGTCACAAATATCGGCCGAGGCGTCAGCCGCGCAGGCCGAGGCGTCGCTGCGGTCGGACGAGAGGTCGCTCGCGTCGGACGAGAGGGCACGCGGTGACGTCTCGCCCGACGTACGTGACGCCTCGCCCGACGTACGTGACGCCTCGGCGGGTCAGGAGACCAGGACGGTGATGGTGTGGATGATGACGCCCACGAGGCCACCGACGATGGTGCCGTTGATACGGATGAACTGCAGGTCGCGGCCGACGAAGAGCTCGATGCGGCGGGCGGCCTGCTTGCCGTCCCAGCGCTGGATGGTGTGGGTGATGACGGTGGTCGCCTCACGGCCGTAGCGCTTGACGACGTAGACGGCGACGTCGGAGGCGAGGGCGTCGTAGCGGCGCTGGAGGGTCTCGTCGAGGACGACCTTCTGGGCGTAGCGGACGACCTCGTCGAGGGCGCGACGGCGGACGACGCCCTCGGGGTCGCGCAGCGAGGTGGTCAGCGCGCGGCGCAGCGCGTCCCAGATTGAGATGGCGGTGTTGATGACGCCGGGGTGGTCGAGCACGCGCTCCTTGAGCCGCTCGGCGCGCTCCATGGTGGCCTCGTCGTGCTGCAGGTTGTCGGCGAGGTCGGCGAGCATCGTGTCGATCGCCTTGCGGGCGCGGTGCTCGGGGTCGTCGCGGATGTCGGCGATCCAGCGGACCAGCTCGACGTGGATGCGGGCGGTCACCGGCTCGCGCAGCACCTGCGGCGTCCACCAGGGCGCGCGCTCGCCGAGCACCTCGGTGACGATCTCCTCGTTCTCCTCGAGCCAGCCGTGCAGCTCGACCAGCGCCAGGTCGACCAGGCCGTGGTGGACGCCGTCGTCCAGCGCCGCCTGCAGCGTGCCGCCGATGAGGGGCGCGATCTGCTCCTCGCGCAGGCGGGGCACGAACCCGTCCTGGATGATCTCGACGATGTGCCGGTTGCTGATCCGGGAGAGCCCGTCGGCGACCACGGTGGAGACCTCGTCGACGACCCGCTTGGCGTTGGCCTCCTCGGAGAGCCACAGCGCGAGCCGCAGCGACGGCATCGCGACGCCGAGCCGCTCGCGGATGGTCTCCTCCTGCAGGAAGTTGTCCTGGACGAACTCCTCCAGGCTGGCGCCGAGCTCGTCCTTCCGCTTCGGGATCAGCGCGGTGTGCGGCACCGGCAGCCCGAGCGGGTGACGGAACAGCGCGGTGACCGCGAACCAGTCGGCCATCGCGCCGACCATGGACGCCTCGGCGCCGGCGTTCACGAACCCCCAGAACCCGTGCATACCCAGGGTCAGCAGATAGACGATGGCGGCCACGACCAGGAGCCCGGTGGCGACGATGCGCATGCGGCGCAGTGCCTGGCGGCGTACGACATCGGCCTCGGTCTCGACCATCAGGCCGCCGATGCCGACGCCCCCAGGAGAACTCATGGGCTCAATTGTGCCGGGTCGCCCCACGCGACGGCGACAGCAACACCTGGACCCTAGTTTCTATAGGCTACTCACGGGTTGGCCCACAGGTGAGTTACAAAGCACCCAAGGGCGTCACCGATCCCTTCCCCTGATCGTTGGAGTGGGCGAGAGTGCCTCGGGGGAGGCACACGTCCCACCGAGGAGATACATGTCGTCGCACAACGCGGACGGTGTGGGGTCGCATCTGTTCGACTCGTCGAGGAGCGCTATGTCGTTGACCACCGCCGCCAAGGTGGAGGTTCTCAGCGTCCTCGTCCGCGCCGGCCGGGAGGCCCGCGCCCCACTCACCCCGCACGACTGCAACACCGTGGTCGAGACCAGCGCCCATCTCGCCGAGATCGCGCCCACCCTTGCCGAGGGCACGCCGGGCGATCGCGCCCGCGCGACCCGCTCCGCGATGGAGCTGTTCCTCTCGGTCGACTGCCCGCAGCTCGCGCCGGAGCTCCGCGAGGAGCTCGCCAGGGCCGTCGAGCACGTGGTCGTACGTCATCCGGCGAGCGCCGCCTAGATCAAGAAATCCTCACGCTCGAGATAGTTTCAACAAAATTGCCGTCGCGGCCCCAAGGGCCTCGGCGGCATGTTTGTATTTAGGAGGAAACTCAGGGGAAACGACTCCCAGGAACGATGGCGGGACTCGTAGCTCCGCGGGTTCATGACTGGGAGGTAGTTGCATGACCATCGTCAGGGCCGCAATCAGCCAGACCACCTGGACCGGGGACAAGGTCTCCATGCTGGACAAGCACGAGGGCTTCGCGCGTGATGCGGCCGCTCAAGGCGCCCAGGTGATCTGCTTCCAGGAGCTCTTCTACGGGCCCTACTTCGGGATCACCCAGGACAAGAAGTACTACCGCTACGCCGAGCCGGCCGACGGGCCGATCGTGCAGCGCTTCGCGAGCCTGGCCAAGGAGCTCGGCATGGTGATGGTGCTGCCGATCTACGAAGAGGCCGACACCGGGATCTACTACAACACCGCCGTGCTGGTCGACGCCGACGGCACGATCCTCGGCAAGTACCGCAAGAACCATCTGCCGCACGTGGAGAAGTTCTGGGAGAAGTTCTACTTCCGCCCCGGCAACCTGGGCTACCCGGTCTTCGAGTCCGCGGTCGGCAAGGTGGGGATGTACATCTGCTACGACCGCCACTTCCCCGAGGGCTGGCGCGAGCTCGGCCTCAACGGGGCCCACATGGTCTTCAACCCCAACGCCACCAAGCCCGGCCTCTCCAACCGGCTGTGGGAGGTCGAGCAGCCCGCCGCTGCGGTCGCCAACGGCTACTTCGTGCTCGCGCCCAACCGGGTCGGCCTCGAGGACAACGAGTACGGCCCCGAGGCGGTCAACTTCTACGGGATGTCGCAGATCGTCGACCCCCGCGGCAACTACGTCGGCGAGCTCGGCTCGGGCGAGAAGGAGGAGCTGCTCGTACGCGACCTGGACATGAACATGGTCCAGGAGATGCGCGACGACTGGCAGTTCTACCGCGACCGGCGGCCCGATTCGTACACCGCCATCCCCCGACCCTGAGGAGGCCGGCATGACCACCACGCTCATCACGGGCGGCACGGTCGTCTCCGCGACCGGGCGCACCCAGGCCGACGTGCTCGTCGACGGCGAGAAGATCGTCGCGCTCATCTCGCCCGGAGCCAGTCCTTTCGGCACCATCGACGCAGACGTGACGATCGACGCGACCGGGAAGTACGTCATCCCCGGCGGCGTCGACGCCCACACCCACATGCAGCTCCCGTTCGGCGGCACCAACGCCTCCGACACCTTCGAGACCGGCACCCGGGCCGCAGCCTGGGGCGGCACCACGACGATCATCGACTTCGCGGTGCAGCGCTACGGCGAACGCGTACAGGACGGGTTGGCGCACTGGCACGAGCTGGCCGCCGGCAACTGCGCGATCGACTACGGGTTCCACCAGATCATCGGCGGGGTCGATGACGACTCGCTCAAGGCGATGGACACCCTCGTGGACGAGGGGGTCACCTCCTACAAGCTCTTCATGGCCTACCCGGGCGTCTTCTACTCCGACGACGCCCAGGTCCTGCGGGCGATGCAGAAGGCGACCGACCACGGCCTGCTGACCATGATGCACGCCGAGAACGGCCCGGCGATCGACGTGCTCGCCGCGCAGCTGGCCGAGTCGGGGAAGACGAGCCCCTACTACCACGGCATCGCCCGTGCCTGGCAGATGGAGGAGGAGGCCACCCACCGCGCGATCATGCTCGCCGACGTGACCGGCGCACCGCTCTACGTCGTGCACGTCAGCGCTAAGCAGGCCGTCGAGCAGCTGGCCGCCGCCCGGGACAAGGGCAAGAACGTGTTCGGCGAGACCTGCCCGCAGTACCTCTACCTCTCCCTCGAGGAGCAGCTCGGCGCGAGCTCGGAGGAGTGGGGCGACTTCGAGGGTGCGAAGTGGGTCTGCTCGACGCCGCTGCGCTCGCGCGCGGAGGGCCACCAGGACGCGATGTGGCAGGGGTTGCGCACCAACGACCTGCAGATGGTCTCCACCGACCACTGCCCCTTCTGCATGAAGGAGCAGAAGGAGCTCGGCAAGGACGACTTCCGGGCGATCCCCAACGGGATCGGCTCGATCGAGCACCGCGTCGACCTGCTCTACCAGGGCGTGGTGACCGGGCAGATCACCCTCGAACGATGGGTGGAGCTGATCGCGACCACGCCGGCGCGGATGTTCGGGCTCTACGGCCGCAAGGGCGTCATCGCGCCGGGAGCCGACGCCGACATCGTCGTCTACGACCCGGCCGGCCACACCTCCATCGGCATCGGGGAGGGCAGGACCCACCACATGAACATGGACCACTCCGCCTGGGAGGGCTACGAGATCGACGGCCACGTCGACGTGGTTCTCTCCCGCGGGTCCGTCGTCGTCGCCGACGGCGAGTTCCACGGCACCAAGGGCCACGGCAGCTACCTCAAGCGCGACCTCTCCCAGTACCTGGTGTGACGTCATGGACTTCGGTGTGGTGCTCCAGACCAACCCGCCCGCCTGGCGGGTCGTCGACCTGGCGAAGCGGGCCGAGGCGTACGGCTTCGACTACGTGTGGACCTTCGACAGCCACCTGCTGTGGATGGAGCCGTACGTCATCTACAGCCAGATCCTCGCCGAGACCCGCACGATCAAGGTCGGTCCGTTCGTCACCAACCCGGCGACCCGCGACTGGACGGTGACCGCGTCGGTCTTCGCGACCCTCAACGAGATGTACGGCAACCGCACCGTGTGCGGCATGGGCCGCGGCGACTCGGCGGTGCGGGTGCTCAACGGGAAGCCGTCCACGATCAAGGAGATGCGCGAGGCGACCCGGGTGATCCGCGAGCTGGCCAACCGGCGCCCGGTCGAGGTCAACGGCACCACGCTGCAGTTCCCGTGGGCGAAGCGCTCCGAGCTGGAGGTGTGGATCGCCGCCTACGGCCCGCTCGCGCTGAAGGCGGCCGGCGAGGTCGGCGACGGGTTCATCCTGCAGCTCGCCGACCCCGACATCACCGAGTGGATGATCGGGGCGGTCAAGAAGGCGGCCACCGACGCCGGCCACGACCCGGAGTCGCTGACGTTCTGCGTGGCCGCCCCTGCGTACGTCACCGACGGGTCGCCCGAGGCCCTGGCGCATGCGCGGGAGCAGTGCCGGTGGTTCGGCGGGATGGTGGGCAACCACGTCGCCGACATCGTCGCCAAGTACGGCAGCGGCGCGGTCCCGCAGGCGCTCACCGACTACATCGAGGGCCGCGAGAGCTACGACTACAACGAGCACGGCCGGGCCGGGAACACCCACACCGGGTTCGTGCCCGACGAGATCGTCGACCGGTTCTGCCTCCTCGGCTCCGTCGAGGAGCAGGTCGCCAAGCTCGAGCAGCTGAAGAGCCTCGGGGTCGACCAGTTCGCCGTCTACCTGCAGCACGACGCGATGGACCAGACCCTGGCCGCGTACGGCGATCTGGTGATCCCCCGGGTCAACCGGCCCGTGACAGCAAAGGCCTGAGCGTGGGTCGCGTCCTCACCGGGGTCACCCGGACCGCGGCCGGGCTGCTCGGGCTGGCCCTGGTGGTCGCGCTGTGGGAGGGCTACAAGCAGCTCGGGCCCGAGTCCGGCTGGAGCATCGGCGAGGCGCGGATCCTGCCGAGGGCGACCGACCTGGCGATGCCGCACGTGTGGGAGATGGTCACCCGGCTCCTCGAGCCGGAGACCTCCGCCTCGACCTCCTCGCCGCTGTGGCTGGTCGTCCTCCAGGCGGCGCTGGTGTCGCTGGGGATCGCCTGCGTCGGGCTGCTCGTCGGCACGGTCGTCGGTCTGGCGCTGGCGCTGGTCATGGACCGGTTCAGGCTTGCCGAGCACGGCCTGCTGCCGTGGATCGTGCTGTCCCAGACGGTGCCGTTGATCGCGTTCGCGCCGATGGTGAAGTCGTGGGGCTCCAACATCGCCGTCGGCGGCTGGGAGTGGCCGGCGTGGATGTCGGTCGCCGTGATCGCCTCCTACCTCGCCTTCTTCCCGATCGCTGTCGGAGCGCTGCGAGGGCTGCAGTCACCGACCGTGCAGCAGCTCGAGCTCTTCACGACGTACGACGCCGGCTACTGGGCCACAGTGCGCAAGGTCAAGCTGCCCGCCGCCGTGCCCTACCTGCTCTCCGCGCTGCGTCTGGCGGCGGCCGCCGCCGTCGTCGGGACGGTCGTGGCGGAGGGCTCGATCGCCTACATGGACGGCATCGGGCGCAAGCTGATCGGCTACGGCGGCCAGGCCTCCGGCGACCCGGCCAAGGCCTGGGCGCCGATCTTCGGTGCGGCCGTGCTGGGACTGCTCGCCGCCGGCGTCGTCTGGCTCATCGGTGTCGCGCTGCGGCGCTACCGGCGGGGTGAGGCGGCATGATCGACGACGGAAAGGTCACCGTGACCCCTGATTCCCCCACGACGACGCCGACATCCGAGACCGCCGTCTCGCTGGCCGGCGTGACCAAGCAGTTCCCGAGCAAGCAGGGCCAGGTGCACGCGCTGGCCGACATCGACCTGGACATCGCACCAGGCGAGTTCGTCTCGCTCATCGGGCCATCGGGGTGCGGCAAGTCCACGCTGATGCGACTGGTGGCCGATCTCGAGAGCCCGACGGCGGGGACGGTGCGGGTGTTCGGCAAGACCGCGTCGCGCGCCCGCCGGGACCAGGACTACGGGATCGCCTTCCAGCAGGCGGGCCTGTTGGCGTGGCGTACGGTCGCCGACAACATCGCCGTGCCGCTGGAGCTGCACAAGGTCTCCAGGCGCAGGCGACAGGAGCGGGTCGCCGAGCTGGCTGCGCTGGTCGGGCTGGAGGAGTTCACCGGGCACTACCCGGACCAGCTCTCCGGCGGCATGCAGCAGCGGGTGGCGATCGCCCGCGCCCTCGCCGAGCAACCTCGGCTGCTGCTGATGGACGAGCCGTTCGGCGCGCTCGACGAGATGACCCGCGAGCGGCTCCAGACCGAGCTGTCCCGGCTGGTCCGCGAGACCGGAGCCGCGGTCGTCTTCGTCACCCACTCGATCCCGGAAGCGGCCTTCCTCTCCGAACGGGTGGTGGTGATGTCGCCGCGGCCGGGCCGGATCACCCGGATCGTGGACACCGGGATCGGCCCCGACGTCGTCCGCGACGAGGCGCTGCGCGAGTCGGAGCGCTTCTACAAGCTGGTCACCGAGGTCCGCGAGGCGCTGCACGCGAGACCCGCCCCCGACGAGCGCGCCCCCGAGGGAGCCGGCGCATGACACTGTCGCCCGCACGCCTGCTCGCCCCGCTCGTGGTGGGGCTGCTCGGCCTGGCCCTGTGGGCGCTCACCGTCGACGTGCTCGGCATCGGAACGTTCTTCCTTCCCGGACCCGGCGAGGTCGTCACCGCGCTCGGGGAGAGCTGGGAGCCGATCCGGGCAGCCTTCCGGGTCACCGCGGTCAACTCGCTGTGGGGCCTGGCCGTGGGCGCCCTCCTGGGCGTCGCGCTCGCCGGCATCGCCGCGACCGCCCGGCTCTTCGACGGCATGCTCGGCCCCCTGGTCGCTGTCCTCGCGGTCATCCCGATCGTCGCGATCGCGCCGCTGCTCTACACGATGCTCGGCACCGACCAGGAGTCGCCGCGGCGCATCATCGGCGGCATCGCCGCGTTCGTACCCGTCTTCGTCAACACCCTCCGCGGCCTGCGGCAGACCACTCCCCTGCAGCGCGACCTGATGAGGACGTACGCCGCCGGGCCGGTGCAGCGCTTCCGCACCGTCACGCTCCCCGTCGCGATCCCGTACGCCCTCACCGGGCTGCGGGTGGCCGGGTCGCTGGCGGTCATCTCGGCGCTGGTCGCGGAGTACTTCGGCGGGGTCAACAACGGACTCGGCAGCGCCATCAAGAACGCCGCGACCACCAACCATGCCCGGGCATTCGCGTACGTCGGGGGCGCGATCGTGCTCGGCCTGCTGGTCTTCGCGATCACAGCCGCACTGGAGCGGCTGGCGCACAGGGCCTACGGGCAACACCTCGACCACCGGAGGAAACGATGATCGGACGCGTACGACAGGGACTGGCGGCCGCGGCCGCCTTGACGCTGGCACTGGGGCTCGCCTCGTGCGGAAGCTCGGAGAGCGAGGGAGACGGCGACCTGACCCAGGTCAAGCTGCAGCTGCAGTGGCTGCCGCAGTCACAGTTCGCCGGCTACTACGCGGCGATGGACCAGGGCTTCTTCGAGGACGAGGGGCTCGACGTCGAGATCATCCCCTCGGGCGGCGACATCGTGCCGCAGGACGCCCTGGCCAACGGCGACGTCGACTACGCCGTCGCCTGGGTGCCGAAGGTGCTGGGCTCGATCGAGGCCGGCGCCGAGCTGACCAACGTCGCCCAGATCTTCCAGCGCTCGGGCACTCTGCAGGTCTCCTGGGCAGACTCCGGCATCGAGTCGGTCGCGGACTTCGAGGGCAAGAAGATCGGTTCGTGGGGCTTCGGCAACGAGTGGGAGATCTTCGCCGCGATGGCCGCGGAGGGACTCGACTCCAAGTCCGTCTCGATCGTCACCCAGGACTTCAACATGAACGCGTTCCTCCAGGGCGACATCGACGCGGCGCAGGCGATGACCTACAACGAGTACGCCCAGCTGCTGGAGGCCGAGAACCCCAAGACCGGGAAGCTCTACCAGCCCTCCGACTTCAACGTCATCTCCTACGAGGACACCGAGGGCGCGATGCTGCAGGACGCACTCTGGGCCGACACCGAGCGACTCTCCTCGGACGCCGACTACGAGGAGACGACCGTCAAGTTCCTCAAGGCGGTCGTCAAGGGCTGGGCCTACGCCCGCGACAACGCCGAGGAGGTAGCCCCGACCATGGCCGAGCACGAGTCGACCTGGGGTCCCTCCCACGAGCTGTGGATGCTCAACGAGACCAACAAGCTCATCTGGCCGGCCGAGAACGGGGTCGGGGTCATCGACGAGGCGGCCTGGAAGCAGACCGTCGACGGCGCACTCTCGGCGACCAACGAGAAGGGCGAGAAGCTGATCACCAAGGCTCCGCCGGAGACGGCCTACTCCAACGAGTACATCGAGAAGGCGCTCGACGAGCTCGGCGACGAGGTCGACAGCAAGGGCACCGACTTCAAGCCCATCGAGGTGGAGGTCACCGCTGGTGGCGCGTGATTCAGTCGCGTATGGCACCTCAATGTAACGAAAACGTAGCCGTCGACCTGATATACCGTCGTAATCGGTACTCTCGTTCGGCGGCTACGTTGCTGTTTCCGGCGTAGAGTGAGTGCCAGATCCATGTCCATCCACGCACCCCAGGGGACAGCCTTGACCAGCGCCAGCGACGCCCGCGCGTACGACCTCGACCGATCCCACGTCTTCCACTCCTGGTCCGCCCAGGCGTCGCTGAAGCCGCTCGTCATCGCCGGCGGGCAGGGCTCGCGGGTGTGGGACGACTCGGGGCACACCTACCTCGACTTCTCCTCCCAGCTGGTCAACACCAACATCGGCCACCAGCACCCTCGGGTGGTGGAGGCGATCAAGAAGCAGGCCGAGACGCTGACCACGATCGCGCCGACGACGGCCAACCTGGCTCGTGGCGAGGCCGCCGAGCGGATCACCGACATCGCACCGGTCGGCTTCAACAAGGTCTTCTTCACCAACGCCGGCGCCGACGCGATCGAGAACGCGATCCGGATGGCGAGGATCCACACCGGCCGCGACAAGGTGCTCTCGACCTACCGCTCCTACCACGGCAACACCGGCGCCGCGATCGTCGCGACGGGCGACTGGCGACGGATCCCGAACGAGTACGCCCGCGGCCACGTGCACTTCTTCGGCCCCTACCTCTACCGCTCGGAGTTCTGGGCGACCACGCCCGAGCAGGAGTCCGAGCGCGCCCTCCACCACCTGCGCCGGGTCATCGAGGCCGAGGGTCCCGCCTCCATCGCGGCGATCCTCCTCGAGACCATCCCGGGCACGGCCGGGATCATGATCCCGCCGCCGGGCTATCTCCCCGGTGTCCGCGCGTTGGCCGACGAGTTCGGGATCGTGCTCATCCTCGACGAGGTCATGGCCGGCTTCGGCCGCACCGGCGAGTGGCTCGCGCTGGACGCCTACGACATCGTCCCCGACCTGATCACGTTCGCCAAGGGGGTCAACTCGGGCTACGTACCGGCCGGCGGGGTGATCATCTCCGACCCGGTCGCGGCGACCTTCGACGACCAGGTCTTCCCCGGCGGCCTCACCTACTCCGGCCACCCGCTCGCGATGGCGTCGATCGTGGCGACCATCGAAGCGATGAACGAGGAGGGCATCGTCGACAACGCCGCGACCATCGGCACCGACCACATCGCCCCCGGGCTGGCCGCGCTGGCCGAGAAGCACGACGTGATCGGCGAGGTGCGCGGCACCGGGGTCTTCTGGGCCCTCGAGCTCGTCGCCGACCGCGAGACGCGGGAGCCGCTCCCGGCGGCGACGATGGGCCGGATCAAGTCCGACCTCATCGCCCGCAACCTGATCCCGTTCACCATGGAGAACCGCATCCACGTGGTGCCTCCGTGCGTCGTCACCCCCGACGAGGTCGCCGAGGCGATCTCGATCTACGACGACGTGCTCGGCTCGCTGTAACACTCAAAAGGACGCATGAAATGACCGATCTCCCCATCCTCGACCACTGGATCGGCGGGGCCACCAACCCCGGCACCGGCACCCGTCTCGGCGACGTCTACAACCCCGCGTTGGGCACCGTCCAGAAGCACGTACGCTTCGCCTCGGCCGCCGACGTCGACACCGCCGTCACCGCGGCGAAGAAGGCCTATGACGAGTGGAGCGAGACCTCGCTGACGCGGCGTACGGCCGTGCTCTTCAAGTTCCGCGAGCTGCTCAACGCCCGCAAGGGCGAGCTCGCCGAGATCCTGACCGCCGAGCACGGCAAGGTGCTCTCCGACGCCGCCGGCGAGATCGCCCGCGGGCTCGAGGTCGTCGAGTTCGCCTGCGGGCTCTCCCACCTGCTCAAGGGCACCGTCTCCGAGCAGGTCTCCACCGGCGTCGACGTGACCACCCTGAAGCAGCCGCTCGGGGTCGTGGGCATCATCAGCCCGTTCAACTTCCCGGCGATGGTGCCGATGTGGTTCTTCCCGATCGCGATCGCGGCCGGCAACACGGTGGTGATCAAGCCGTCGGAGAAGGACCCGACCGCGTCGAACTGGATCGCGGAGCTGTGGGCCGAGGCGGGGCTGCCCGACGGCGTCTACAACGTGGTCCACGGTGACAAGGAGGCGGTCGACGCGCTCCTCGACAACCCCGACGTCGCCTCGATCTCCTTCGTCGGCTCCACCCCGATCGCCCGCTACGTCTACGAGCGCGGCACTGCCGCCGGCAAGCGCGTCCAGGCGCTCGGCGGCGCCAAGAACCACATGCTCGTCCTGCCCGACGCCGACCTCGACCTGGTCGCCGACTCGGCGGTCAACGCGGGCTTCGGATCGGCCGGTGAGCGCTGCATGGCGATCTCGGTGGTGCTCGCGGTCGACTCGGTGGCCGACAGCCTGATCTCGAAGATCACCTCCCGGATGGCCACGCTCAAGACCGGCGACGGCACCCGCGGCACCGACATGGGCCCGCTGATCACCGGAGCCCACCGCGACAAGGTGGCGAGCTATGTCGACGTGGCGGCCGCCGACGGGGCCGAGGTCGTCGTCGACGGCCGCGGGATCGACGTGGACGGCGACCCCAACGGGTTCTGGGTCGGGCCGACGCTGGTCGACCGGGTGCCGACCACCTCGACCGTCTACACCGAGGAGATCTTCGGCCCGGTGCTCTCGGTCGTCCGCGTCTCCGGCTACGAGGAGGGCCTGGAGCTGATCAACTCGGGCCAGTTCGGCAACGGCACCGCGATCTTCACCAACGACGGCGGCGCTGCGCGCCGGTTCCAGCGCGAGGTGCAGGTCGGCATGGTCGGTGTGAACGTGCCGATCCCCGTGCCGGTCGCCTACCACTCCTTCGGCGGCTGGAAGGCGTCGCTGTTCGGGGATGCGAAGGCCTACGGTCCCGCCGGGCTCGACTTCTTCACCCGCGAGAAGGCCGTCACCACCCGGTGGCTCGACCCCTCGCACGGCGGGATCAACCTCGGGTTCCCGCAGAACTCCTAGCCGCCTACCCGGTCAGTAGTCGTAGTCGTCGTCGGGGCCGCCCGCGTCGAGCTTCTGCTCGGCGTAGTCGGCCTCGTCGACGTCGTCCGGCGCCGAGGTGACGGTCTCCTCGGCGTCCAGCGGCGCCTCGTCGTCGACGGTGGTCTTCACGACGTCGGTCGCCTGCTCCTCGAGGTCTGCTTCTGCTGCGTGCTCGCTCATCTACCCTCGCTCAGATCGATCGATGTGCTCGGTCTCCAGTAGACCACCGGCGGGCGGGAGTCGCCACGACCAGCTGCGGCTCGGCTGCCTCAGCGGCGACGGGGCGCCCCCAGAGCCAGCCGCAGGTCCTGCTTCAGCGTGGTGTACGCCACCTTGGGCTGCTTGTTCACGTCCCAGAGCAGCGCGTAGCCCTGTCCTTCGAACCAGCCCGGTACCCACGAGTGGGTGTCGTCGATGCCCCAGACCGTGAACGAGGTGCAGGCACGTACGGCGAGACAGGCCTGGAGCATCTGCGAGAACTCGTAGGGATGGGCGAAGAGCGCCAGGTCGTCCGTCGGGACCTGGGTCTCGGCGGAGTCGACGAAGGTGCGTACGTCGGCCTCGGTGACCGCGACCTTCAGCCCCAGGTCGGCGTAGCGCTGCAGGTCGGCGCGGAACCGCTCGCCGGAGAAGCCGTACTGGGTGTCGAGGTGGCCCTGGTTGCCGATCCCGTGGATCGGCACACCCTGGGCGATCAGCTCCTTGGCCCAGTTGTAGACCGCGGTCGACTTGGCGCTGTTCCCGTCCTCACCGGCGATGTTGTAGTCGTTGTAGAACAGCTGGGCCTTGGGGTCGGCGGCATGGGCCCAGCGGAAGGCGTCGGCGACGATGCCGGTGCCGAGGTGCTTGATCCAGAAGTTGTCGCCGTTCATGCCGTTGGGGAGCGGGGCGGGGCTCCAGGAGTCGGCGAAGAACTCGTTGGCGACGTCCCACTGGTAGACCTTGCCGCGGAAGTGGCTGACCTCGTCGGTGATGTGCTTCTTGAGGATCGCGCGGAGCTCGCCGGCGCTGATCGTCCCGTTGGCGACGCCCTCGGTCAGCCAGGCCGGGTTCTGGTTGTGCCAGAGCAGGGTGTGACCGCGCACCTTCTGGCCATGGGCCTCGGCGAACTCGACGACGGCGTCGGCACCCGACCAGTCGTAGGTGCCGCGGGTGGGCTCGACGGTCTCCCACTTCATCTCGTTCTCGGGGGTGAGGCTGGAGAACTCGTCGGCGGCGATGCCGGCGAGCACGTCGTCGGCCAGCACCTCGGGGTTGACCGCCACCCCGACACGCAGGCCGATCTGGGAGCCGTAGGAGCGGAGCGAGTCGGGCGGGGGCTGGAAGCCTCGCGGCTCAGCGTGAGCGGTGGATGACGCGGTGCCGGCGACTGCGACCGTCGCGGCGACGGCGGCGGCCAGATAGCGAATTTTCACGGTGCCTCCAGTCAATGAGTGTGATCGGCATCACAGACTGGCCTTCGCGGGGCGGGGTTGTCAATCGTTGTCGATAACGTTTTCTGAAGAGGCGCGCAGAAGCTCGCACCCGGCTACGATCCGATCCATGCGCACCGAGACCCCTGCCCGCGAAGCTCCCGGATCGACGTGGGCCCGCAGCTATGACTACACCGCCCGCGCGCTCGTGCGACCACGTTCCGTGGAGGACGTACGCGACCTCGTGCTGCGCGAGCCACGGCTGCGGGCGCTGGGTTCTCGGCACTCCTTCACCGATCTCGCGGACACCTCGGGAGTGCTGGTCTCGCTCGACGCACTGGAGTCCTCGCCAAGCCTGGCCGGGGAGGTTGTCCGGGTGCCCGGCGGGATGCGCTACGGCGAGCTCGCCGCCTGGCTCGAGGAGCGCGGACGGGCGCTGCCCAACCTCGCCTCGCTCCCCCACATCTCCGTGGCCGGAGCGGTCGCGACGGGCACCCACGGCTCCGGGATCGGCAACGGGTCGCTGGCCACGTCCGTGACCGCGCTGGAGATCGTCGACGGCCGGGGCGAGCTGGTGCGCGTGGAGGCCGGGTCCCCCGACTTCGCGGGAGCCGTGGTGGGCATCGGCGCCCTGGGAGTCGTGACCCATCTCGAGCTGGCGACCTCGCCGACCTATGAGATCAGGCAGACGGTTCATGACGGCCTCACCTACGCTGACCTGCGAGAACATCTCACCGAGATCCTCGGGGCGGCCTACTCGGTCTCGATCTTCACGCGTTGGGAGGACGAGCCGGACGGCTCCGTCGGTCGGGTCTGGGTGAAGTCGCGCTCGACGACTCCGGAGATCCCCGGGACGGTCCTCGCGGCCCAGCCTCGCCATGTCATCCCCGGTCTCGACCCGGCCCCGTGCACCGAGCAGCTCGGGGTGCCGGGACCGTGGCACGAGCGGCTGCCCCACTTCCGGCTCGACTTCCAGCCCAGTGTCGGCGCAGAGCTGCAGAGCGAATACCTGGTGCCCCTCGACCGCGCGCAGGAAGCCGTCGACGCCGTCCGGTCGCTCGCCGACCGGGTCCGGCCGCTGCTGCAGGTCGGCGAGATCCGTGCGGTCGCGGCCGACGACCTGTGGCTCTCCCCCGCCTACGGCACCGACGTCCTGGCGCTGCACTTCACCTGGAACGCCGACCCCGTCGGCGTGGGCGAGCTCCTGCCCGAGCTGGAGCAGCGGCTCCCGGCCGGAACCCGGCCCCACTGGGGCAAGCTCTTCGCCACCTCGGAGCCGGGCGCCGGTTTCCCGCGCTGGGACGACTTCAAGGACCTGGTTCGCCGCTTCGACCCGGACCGCCGGTTCTGGAACGCCTGGCTGGCCCGGGTGCTCGACTGACCTGCCTGGGCTGAGACTTCCGGGGTCAGCTCTCCAGGAACTGCCGGTGGTTGCGGATCACCTCGGCGATGATCACGTTGAGGATCTTCTCGGCGAACTCCGGGTCGAGGCCGGCGTCGTCGGAGAGGCGGCGGAGCCGCTCGATCTGGATCGCCTCGCGGTTGGGGTCGGCAGGAGGGAACCCCGCGCGCGCCTTCAGCCGACCCACCTGCTCGGTGCACTTGAAGCGCTCGGCGAGAAGGTGGACGAGGGCGGCGTCGAGGTTGTCGATGCTGCCGCGCAGACGGAGGAGCTCTTCGTGGGCGGCGCTATCGGGTTCGGTCACAGCGCTATCAAACCTGATGGGCGCCGGGGAGCCACGACGAGTCTTACTCGCCGGACTCCTTCGAGGCCTGCTCGGCCAGCGCCTTGTCGATGTCGAGGTCGACGACCGCGTCGATGACCTGCTTCAGCGCGGGCGCGGGCAGCGCACCGGGCTGGGAGAAGACGAGGTTGCCCTTCTTGAAGGCCATCAGCGTCGGGATCGAGGTGATGTTGGCGGCACCGGCGAGCGCCTGCTCGGCCTCGGTGTCGACCTTGCCGAAGACGATCTCCGGGTGCTCCTCGGAGGCGGCGTCGTAGATCGGGCTGAACTGGCGGCACGGGCCGCACCAAGACGCCCAGAAGTCGACGAGAACGATCTCGTTGTCGGTGACGGTGCTCTCGAAGTTCTCTGCGCCGAGCTCGACGGTGGGCATGGGGCTCTCACTTCCGGTCTGAATTCGTGTGCGCGCCGGATCGGCGGACACGTACGCCTCAACGCACGGGTGTCGCTGAGGATTCCCGGGGCGCTTGCCCGCGGGATCAGGGAAGGCGCTTGGCCTTCGGCCCGATGTGCCGCTCGATGCGGCTGCGGGGCTGCCCGGTCAGCTTGGCGACGATCGGCACCCGGAAGACGTAGCCACCGACGGCCGCCGCGACGAGGAGGAGAATGATCCAGAACATGTGAGCAAGCGTACGCCGCAGCACCCAGGCCCCACCTCAGGATTCTCCCTGAGATGGGGCCCGGATCGAGTCCCGGAGACCGGGTCAGGCGGCGCGGCGACCCCGGCGGCCCGACTCGCGCTTGCGGAGCGCGTCGGTGAGCAGCGAGACCAGGGCCTCGAGCTGCACGTCGGCGGAGTCGGTGACCTCCTCGTCGGAGCCGTCCAGGGCACGAGCCGCGAGGCCGGCCTTGGAGTCGATCAGCTCGGCGATCCGGGTGTCGATGGTCTGGCTCGCGATGATGCGCCAGGCCGTGACGGGCTCGGTCTGGCCGATGCGGTGGACCCGGTCGATCGCCTGGGTCTGCTCGGCGTCGGTCCAGGAGAGCTCGGCCAGGACCAGGTTGGAGGCGGCCTGCAGGTTGACGCCGACGCCGGCGGCGGTCAGCGAGCAGACGATGATCTCGACCTCGGGGTCGTTCATGAACTCGTCGATGGCCTTCTCGCGCGCCTTCGAGGTCTGGTCGCCGCGGATCGTGGAGTAGCGGATGCCGCGCTCCTCGAAGAGCTTCTGCGCGGTGTCCATGACCTCGATGTGCTTGGCGAAGAAGACGACCTTGCCGACGTTGCGCGCCAGCTGGGCGGCGTAGTCGGCGGCCAGCGACGCCTTCGCCCGGCCGATGCGGCGCATCATGCCGAAGACGTTCTCGCCGGTGGAGGCGTCCTGGTCCTCGCGCTCCCAGGTGGCGACCCGACGGATCAGCTCGAGGTCGAGCTCGCCCGGAGCCGGCTTGGCACCGGTCACCCGGGTCTCGATCGCGGTGTCGTAGCGCTGCATCATCCGCTTGGCCAGCTCGGCCTCGGCGGCCCGGATCGAGCGGCCCTCGGCGTCGTCGAGCTCGACCGGGAGGTCGGCCACGCGCCGCGCCGGGATGTCGCTGGCGACGTCGATCTTGCGGCGGCGCACGATGCCCTGGTTGACGACGACACGGCGGGCGGCACCGTAGAAGCTGTTGTCCTGCGGGGTCAGCCCGGTCTCCTCGAGCCCCTCGAGCAGCCCGTTGAGCGGCTTGACGTCGTCGATCCAGCCGAGGAACTGCCAGATCGCCCGGAAGTCCTCGATGTCGTTGATCAGCGGGGTGCCGGTCAGGGCCATCAGCAGCGGGTTGGCCGTACGCTGCCGGATCTTCTCCGAGAGGGCCAGCACGTGCTGGGACCGCTGGGAGGACTTGTTCTTGATGAAGTGGGCCTCGTCGACGACCATGCCCTTGAAGCCGAACTCGCCGAGCCAGCCGACGTGGCGGTCGAGGATCTCGTAGTTGACCACGATGATGTCGGCGAAGCCGTCGATGTCCTCACCGTTGCCGTGCACGACGGTCGCCTTCTTGGACGGCGTCCAGAGGCTGACCTCGCGGGCCCAGTTGGCCTTGACGACGTTGGGCACGACCACCAGCAGCGGGTAGGCGTTGGCCGCCTCGGCGGCGAGCAGCGCCTGGGCGGTCTTGCCGAGGCCGGGCTCGTCGGCCAGCAGGTAGGAGCGGTGTCCCTCGGCCGCCGAGGCGACGAGCTGCGCCTGGTGGTGCATGAGCTCGCGGGTGCCGGGCGCGTCGACGTGGCCGGGGCCGTAGGCGGGCGGGTCGGGCAGCGGCATGCAGGACGGCCCGGAGTCGGCGTACTCGAAGCTGCGGAACAGCGGCCCGAGGAGCTCCCAGCCGGAGAGCCGGCGGGCGTGCACCGGCGGGCGGGCGTTGGTGAAGTCGGGCGCCAGGAAGGGGTTGGAGAGCTGGCGCTGGATGACGCTCGTCGGGACCACGCGCTTGTCGGGGACGACGACGGCGGGGGTCTCGTCCTCGTCCTCCTCCTCGTCCTCGGGCACGTCGACGCCACCACGGGCCATCAGCTCGTGCTTGAGGTCGACGGCGGCCTCGGAGATCTCGGCGTCCTCGGCGAGGAGCTCGAACAGACGCGAGTCCATGGTCGCGGTCTTGGCCAGGATCGTGGCGATCCCGTCCAGACGCTTGAGCTGCTCGGCGCGACGGCCCTCGTTGAGGGTCTCGTCCTCGAGCACGCGGTGGCGCTCGTCTCGGGCGAGCAGCGCGACGACCTGGAACTTGGTGCGTACGTCGGGCATCGCCGAGCGGCGCTGAACCGCCGACTCGACCTCGCGGACGACCTGAGCGAGCACCGGGATGATGCCCTCGTTGTCCTTGTGGACGCCCTTGCGGCGACCGTTCTGCCCGGACTTGCCGGCGTTGCCGTTGCTACGTGAACGGCCGGACCGGTTGTTGCGCCGGGTAGCGGCTCCCTGAGCCAACTGAATCCTCCTTGGGCCACGCACGGGTGAGTGGCATGTCCAAATGCCGACCCTCATCGGCCGGTCGCCCTCCCAGGGCTCGCGCAGGTCGATGGCTGACGACTGACGACCGCGTACAACAGCGGATACCCGCGATCGGCGCCTCATCGACCGGGCAGTGACTCGTTCGGTCCCCACGACGAACGTCCACGAGCCGGGCGCTTGCAGCGAGTGTAACCCCACCCACACCCGTTAGTGGAAGTCTCGTTCGGTGTTTTCTGTCGATTGATCAAACATGCGTGTCAGGCAGGCCGCGGACGCGCCCGGTAGAACTCGCGTGCGCGCCGTCCGAGACGCTTGGTGGCGGTGTCCGAGAGCACCACGCCGAGCGGGATGTTGAGCACCGGGATGCCGCGCAGGAAGACACGCCGGGCCACCCGGGCACCGACGAGCTGCGCCATCCCCTTGGTCGCCTCGACGGTCTTGTTGGCCGCCCAGCGGGAGGCGGCACGGACACCGAACCGGCTGCCCGCGGTGCCGGCCGCACTGCCGCCGCCGTCGAAGAGCAGCTCCACGCCGGCGAGCCTGAGGAACTCGTCGATCCGGGCCGGATCCTCCAGATCCTGCCCGTACGCAGCGGCGATGTGCATCACCAGCCGCTGCTCGATCCACGCCAGCGCGACCAGGTCCCCGAGGATCGCCGTGCCGGCCGCGGCCACGACAGCCGCGGGACCGCCGATGACGGCCGGCACCTCGGCGACCGCGATCATCGCGCCGCCGCCGGCGCCCTGCAGGCGGGCGAGCCAGCGGTGCTTCCTGATCAGCTCGTCGACGTACGCCTCGGTGTCGAAGCCGGGCTCCTCGCGGTCCGCGGCGACCTTCCTGGCGATCTCCGGACCCTGCGTGGCCACCAGGTGCCCGACCAGCACCTGCGGCGCCGCCGGACCTGCCTTGATCAGCTCCTTGACCGGGAACTTCGGCTTCTTGCTCATCTGCCCTCCGCGTCGTTCGACGACGGTGTCGCCGCCTGATGAGCCGAACCTATCCGAGGCCGGACCCGGTCCGGCGCTACGACTCAGTCGTTCAGGTACTGGTCCGCCCAGGCCGAGATGATCCGCGCGGCGCGCTGGGCCTGGCCGCGCTTCGTGAGGAGGTGGTCGGAGCCCTCGAGCGCCACGAAGGAGCGCGGGTGGCGGGCGGTGTTGAAGATGTCGGAGGCGTTCTCGATGCCGACCGTGGTGTCGGTGGGGCTGTGCATGACCAGGAGCGGCTTCTTGAGCTGCATGATCTTGTGGCGCAGATCGGCGCGGCGTACGTCATGGACGAAGGCCTTGCGCAGGGTCAGCGACTTGCCGCCGGCCATCCACGGCGCCTCGCCGTCCTCCATGACCCGGGAGAGCACGGCGTCGTAGTTGTGCTCGACGTGGGCCGGCTGGAACGGGGCGCCGACGGTGGCGACGGCGTCGACCCCGACCGCCTCGCTGGCCGCGGCCAGGACCGCCGCACCGCCGAAGGAGTGGCCGACGAGGAGCTCGGACGGGGTGCCGCGCTCGGCCATGAAGCGGGTGGCCTCGACGGTGTCGGCGACCTTGTGGGTGAAGGAGCCGTCGCCCCAGTCTCCCTCGGAGTCACCCAACCCGAGGTTGTCGAAGCGCAGCATCCCGATGCCCTCGGCGGCCAGCTGCTTGCAGATCCGCGCGGCGGCCGGAGAGTCCTTCCCGAGGGTGAAGCCATGGCTGAACACTCCCCAGCCACGCACCTCACCCTCGGGCAGGTCGATGAGACCGGCCAGCATGGGTCCGGACGTACTCTTGAAGGTCACCTTCTCAGCCACGCACAGGATTCTCGCAGAGTCCGGCGCGACCGTTCAGGGGTGCTCAGCCCAGCTCAGCGCTCGACGTAGAACAGGCGCTTGTTGAGGAACTCGTCGATCCCGAGCGGGCCGAGCTCGCGGCCGAAGCCGGAGCGCTTGGTGCCGCCGAAGGGGACGTCGGCGCCCTCGCCGGCCGGGGTGTTGACGTTGGCCATGCCGACGTCGAGCTGCTGGGCGACGGCGATCGCGCGGGCCTCGTCGGTGGAGAAGACGGCACCGCCGAGGCCGTACTCGACCGCGTTGGCCAGCTCGACGGCCTCCTCGTCCGTGCTCACCTTGTAGACCACGGCGACCGGACCGAAGAGCTCCTCGGTGTAGGCGCGCATCTCCGGCGTGACGTCGGTGAGGACGGCGGGTGCGAAGAACGCGTCGGGGCCGTCGGAGATCTCGCCGCCGGCGTGGAGCGTGGCGCCCTTGTCGACCGCGTCCTGGATCTGCGCGCGCAGCGCCTCGGCCGCCTTGCGGGCCACCAGCGGGGAGTAGACGGTGTCGTCGCCGTCCTCGCCCTCGAGCGGCTTCATCGCGGCGGCGCGCTTGGTGAGGGCCGCGACGAAGTCGTCGTAGACGCCCTCGTTCACGATCATCCGCTTGTTGCCGTTGCAGACCTGGCCGACGTTCTCCATCCGGGTCGCCCAGGCGGTCTCGGCGGCCTCGTCGATGTCGTCGGAGTCGAGGATGATGTAGGGGTCGGAGCCGCCGAGCTCGAGGACGACCTTCTTCAGGTTGCGGCCGGCGGCCTCGGCGACCGCCGTGCCGGCGCGCTCGGAGCCGGTCAGGGAGACCGCGCGGACCCGCGGGTCGGCGATCATCGTGGCGATCTGCTCGTGGGTGGCGTAGAGGTTCTGGTAGACGCCCTCGGGAAGGCCGGCGTCCTCGAAGATCTTCGCGATCGCGGCCGAGGAGCGCGGGCAGTTCTCGGCGTGCTTGAGGATCACGGTGTTGCCGGCGACCAGGTTGGGCGCGGCGAAGCGGGCGACCTGGTAGTAGGGGTAGTTCCACGGCATCACGCCGAGCACCGGGCCGAGCGGGAGGCGCTGGATGACGGCCTTGCCCTCGTGGCCGGGCAGGTCGGTCTCCTTGAGGAGCTCGGGACCGTGGTCGGCGTAGTAGGCGGTGATCTCGCCGGAGAACTCCGCCTCGCCCGCGCCCGAGGAGGTCTTCTTGCCCATCTCGGTGCGGATGATCGAGCCGAGCTCCGCGGCGCGCTCGGTGAAGAGGTCCGCGGCGCGCTTCACGATCGCGGACCGCTCCTCGATCGGGGTCGCGCGCCAGGCTTCGTACGCCTTCTGGGACCGCGCCAGCGCCTCCTCCACCTCGGCGTCGGTGGCGAACGGGAAGGTCTCGATCACTTCACCCGTGGCGGGGTCGGTCACCTGGTAGGGAGGCGTGGTGCTCATCGTCGTCCTCTTCGATCGGGGCTGCTTTGGGTGCGATGGTACGTGGTTTTAGCCCACTTGTAATGACGGAACCGTTACTATTTACCGGTTTTCGCAACTGAATCCGAAGTTAGGACACGTTCTAGAATGTGCGCATGGATCTTGCATTCTTCCGGCGCACCGATGACGGCTTCGAGCCTACGCCGATGGCTCGCAGCATGTGGGCCGACGACCACATGCACGGAGTGGCCGCCAGCGGCCTGATCGCCCGCGGCCTCGAGGACCAGATCGAGGTCCTCGGCCGGGCCGCCGAGCTGGTGCCGTCGCGCTACCACGTCGACCTGTTCCGGCCGCCGCGGATGGTGCCGACGAGGATCCGGACGAGCGTCGTACGCAACGGCCCTCGCATCGCGTTGCTCGACGCCGAGATGGTCCAGTCGTCCGGCGCCGACTCGGAACAGGTCGTGGCCCGGGCGACCTGCACCTATCTGCTCGCCGGCGAGAACCCGGCCGGGGAGGTCTGGTCGGCGACCGATCGCGCCACTCCCCCGCCGCTCGAGGTGGCGCCGCCGACCTCCGAGCCGCACGTACCCTTCTTCGTCTCCGACAACCCCTGGTCCGACGACTTCGGCAAGCACCAGAACGCCGGGCGCCACGTCACCTGGCAGGTCGCGGTCCCGACCGTCGCCGGCGAGCCGATGACCCCGTTCCAGACCGTGGCCTCCATCGCCGACGCCACCTCGATGGTCACCAACTGGGGCAGCAACGGCGTCGAGTGGATCAACACCGACATCTCCCTCGCCCTCGCCCGCCGTCCCGCCGGCATGGAGGTCGGCCTCGCCACCATCGACCACGTCGCCCACGAGGGCATCTCCGTCGGCACCGCCGAGGTCTTCGACCGCGAGGGCACCATCGGCACCGCCACCGTCACCGCCCTCGCCAACGCCAAGCGCACCGTCGACTTCACCGCTCCCGTCGAGGGTGGTCCGGCGACGCCGGTCTAGGCCTGGCGAGGCGTCGGCCCGGTCGGCCGAGGCGTCACTCGCGTCGGCCGAGGCGTCACCGGGGTGACGCCTCGACCGACGTACCTGACGCCTCGGCCGACGCTTGTGCCTTCTCGGCGAGGGCGAGGTTCTGGTCGATCAGGGCCGCCATGAGAGCCCGCTGTCGGGTAGGGGTGAGGCCGAAGCCGGAGGGGGTGAAGTCGGGGGTGGCCAGCGCCTCGTCGATGCCGTGGAGGCGGGCGGCGGCGTGGTTGACGTCGGCGATGGCCTGCCGGAGGGCGGCGGTGGCGGGGTCCTGGGCGCCGGGGTCGCCGACCAGGTTGAGTACGCCGGTGATCCCGAGCCGACGCTCGCCACCGACCCGGTCCAGAGCCGCCAGGAGCGCTTCCCCGGCCGGACCGAGCGGCGCCAGATCCGCAGGGAACGGGTAGGTGGCGCGCAGTCGCGAGGGGTTGTAGCGGTAGGCGGTATTGAGCATGGTTCCGCCCGCGCGCATCGCCCAGACGCGGTGGAGGTCCGAGGCTAGGAACGCGTACGCAGCCGCATCCTGCGTCGGGTAGACGACCAGACCGTTGGAGAACACATGGTCGGCACCGACCAGTACCGGCCACAGGTGCTTGCTGTGCTTGCTGAACGCGATGACATGGGTGAGCCCGGCGGCGTCGCGGTAGAGCTCGTCGACCGGGCTGAGGAAGCCCCACCAGCGCTCCTTCAGCTGGGGGTACTTCACGAACTGGCGGCGACGCTCGGCCCGCACCTTGGACCGCACCAGGCGTGCGAGCGCGCGGTCCTCGGCGAGCTCCTCGAGGCCCAGCTTGCCGAGGTCGAGCACGAAGCGGGAGGCGGTCGAGCCGCACGGAGTGACCAGGTCCTCGCCGCTCAGATAGGGCCGCACCGTGTGACCGAGGGGCCCGGCACCGAGCTTCTGCGCGTCGGTCGGGGTCAGCACGAGCGAGCGCCCGAGCACGATCGTGCCCTGGTAGCCGTGGGGCAGCGGGACGTCGAGGTCCAGCCGCGCCGGCTCCGGGAGCGAGAAGCCGTCCTCGAGCGTCCCGGTGATCGCGGGGACCTCGCGGCCGTCGAGCCACGCGCTGTCGAGCGGCCGGGTGGTGAGCCAGATCTTCGCGAACCGCACCCCTGCCGTCGGCCACGGGGCCGACCGCTCCGCCCGGGCGACCTGCCAGCCGCGGTCGAGGAGCGCGCCGAGCCCGAACCGTGCGGTGTCGCCCTCGCTGATCGAGTCGGTCGTGATCAGCCCGATCTCGCCTCGGCTGAGGGCGGCGGCGCGGAGCAGGAAGTAGATGACATAGTCGGCCCGCCTCGTCGTGCCGGCGGCGAGCGTGTGCGCGAGATAGTCGCGCAGTTGCTGGCCGATCGCGTCGCGTACCCGCTTCACACCGAGGTAGGGCGGGTTGCCGACCACCGCGTCGAAGCCGCCGCGCGCCATCACCTCGGGCGCGACCAGCGCCCAGTGGATCGGCCGGACCGCGGGAACGGGAAGACGCCGGGCGCGGCCCAGCGCTGCGTACGCCTCCTCGAGCCGCTTCCCCGGCCGGCCGCCCAGCGGCAGCGCGACCGCGACCATCGCATCGGCGTAGGCCTTCGGGTCGCCGAGGCCGGCAGGCAGCTCCTCGGCGTCGACCAGCCCGACCAGCGAGTTGCCGCACAGGATCCGGTCGTCGAGGAAGGTCAGCGGGAGCGAGGGGTTCTCGCAGAGCAGCCAGAGCGACAGCTTCGCGAGGTCGACCGCGACCGGGTCGATGTCGGCGCCGTAGAGACACCTGCCGACGACCTCGACCATCGGCAGCCGGCACGACGTCGCGAGATAGCGCGCCGAGGCGAGGAGGAAGACGCCGGTGCCGGCGGCGATGTCGACCACGGTCGCGTCCGGGGCGGCGATCGGCGCCAGGGTGTGCGCGACGACCTCGTCGGCGAGCTCGGGCGGGGTGTAGTGGGCGCCGTTGTCGCGCCGGGAGGAGTCCTCGAGCAGCGCCTCGTAGACGTAGCCGATCTCCTCCAGGACCAGATCGTCCGCTCCCATCCCGTCCGGGAACAGATAGTTCGACAGCAGATGATCCGGCAGCGAATGGTCCGCAGCAGGCACGAGCAGCCCCGCTTCGTCGAGCGCGGAGTCGGTGAGCACCAAGCCCCGCTCATCCGCGAACGCCGCCACGACCCGGCGCATCACCACGACCACCGCCGAGGGGCCGCCGCCCAGCTCGGCCACGGCCGACCGCGCACGGGTGCGCAGTGCTCGGGCCGTGATCACAGGATGAACCTTAGAACGCCCGCAGGTTCGGGGAGGCGAACCGATGGTGAAGAGTGACGCGTCGGGGTGCCCCCGTTCACCACAACGTCACACCGTGCGTACAGAATCCGGCGCATGTCCATCGACTCGGAGCGGCTCAGGCCCCTCCTCCCACTCCGGCCAGGCGCGACACCTCGCGTGGCGATCATCTCGGCGAGCTACGGCGCCGGCCACAACTCGGCCTCCCGGGAGATCTCACGAGCACTCGGAGAGGCCGGATGCGACGTCGAGATCTTCGACTTCGTCGACCTGATGCCCTGGCGGCTCGGGCACAGCCTGAAGGTCGGCTACAAGATGCAGCTCCAGGTCAGCCCCGACTCCTGGGGCACCACGATGAGCCTCGTGATGCCGGGACGCCCGCTCCACAAGCCCTTCAACCGGTTCCTCCGCCTCTCCACCCGCAAGATCACCGAGGCCATGCACGGCGCGGACCTGGTCATCTCCACGCACCCGTTCTGCTCCCAGGTCATCGGACACCTGCGCTCCACCGGACAGCTCACCGTCCCTGCCGTCACCTACCTGACCGACGCCGCCGTCCCGGCGCTGTGGATCAACCCCGGCATCGACCTCAACCTCGCCATCCACGAGGTCGCCGCCCGCGAGGCGCGCATGCTCGGTGGCAACGCGGCGGTGGTCCAGCCGCTTGTCCCGCCGGGGGCGGAGTACGTCCCGGGGCAGGTGTTCCCCGACCCCCTGGCGGACCTCGACCTGAAGGGTCCGCGGGCGCTGGTCACCGGCGGCTCGCTAGGCGCCGGTGCGCTCGAGCAGACCGCCCGCGACATCCTCGAGCACAGCGACATGACCCCGATCGTCCTCTGCGCGACCGACCCCTGTCTCAAGCGCCGCCTGGAGCGGATCCCCGGCGTGGTGGCGCTCGGCTGGCGCACCGACGTACGCGCCCTGATGGCGACCAGCGACTGCGTCGTCCAGAACGCCGGCGGCTTCACCTCGCTCGAGGCCCTGGCCTCGGGCACGCCGGTGATCACCTACCGCTCGATCTCCGGCCACGGCGCCGCCAACTCGGCCAACCTGGACCGCGCCGGGCTGATCCCGTGGGCCCGCGACGAGATCGAGCTCGCCAAGCACCTGGTCGTCGCCGCCGAGTCGCCCCGGTTCAACCGGCTCGCGCTCGGTGTCCCCGACATCGTCCAGATCCTCACCGACAGCTACGACGAGACCGCGGTCGCCTAGCCGCCCGACGTCGGCCCGAAGAGTCGCGCGGCGTTCTGGTGGAGCACCCCGCGCGCCCATTCGTCCCCGAGCCCGAGGCCGAGCACCCCGTCGACCGCCTCCAGGTAGGGGTAGGGGATGTTCGGGAAGTCGCTCCCGAAGAGCACCCGCTCCCCCAGCGCCTTCAGCCGCGGCAGCTCCCCGGCCGGGAACGGCGTCGAAGCCTCGGTGAACGCGGTGAACGCCATCGTCGTGTCCAGGTGCACCCCGTCGTACTTCTCCACCAGGTCGAGGAACCGCACGTAGTCCGGCAGGCCCATGTGAGCGACGATCAGCACCAGATCGGGATAGCGCCCGAGCAGCGCCTCCATCCCGGCCGGCCCGGTGAACCGCCCCGGAGCGGGCCCGTGACCGGAGTGGATCACCAACGGCGTACGCGACTCCGACAGCACCTCCCAGACCGGGTCCAGCAGCGGCGAGTTGGGGTCGTAGTCGCCGACCTGGACGTGCGCCTTGAAGATCCGCGCACCCGCCTCGACCGCCTCCCGCACATAGTCGCCGGCACCCGGCTCCGGGTAGAACGTCGCCGACTGCAGGCAGTCGGGCTTGTCCGCCGCGAACTCCGCGCCCCACTCGTTCAGCCACGCCGACATCCCGGGCTTGTGCGGATAGGTGAGCGCCGAGAAGCGACGTACGCCGAGGTCGCGCAGCACCCGGAGCCGCTCCTCCTCGGAGTGCCGGTAGGCGATCGGCCACGGCCGGCCGGTCAGCGGCCCGGCCGAGTCGAAGTAGGCCCACACCTTGTCGAGCATCCGCTGGGGCAGGAAGTGGGTGTGTACGTCGAAGATGCCGTCCAGCCCCAGCGCATCGAGCCGCGCGCGGATCTGCGCCGGCTCGTCCGGGGCGATGGTGACCGTCGGAGGATTCACGACAGGCGAACCTACCCGGCGGACGCGGTGCCCGAGGCCATCGGTGCGGCGAAGGTCTCCGCGATCGCCCGCGCCCTGCCCGGGATCTCGTCGGCGGTCAGCCCCCAGGTGCCCTCGGCGAAGCGCCGAGCCAGCTTCGCCAGCGAGTCGGCGCCCTCGTTGAGCGCCTCACCGACATGGCCGCGTACCCACTCGAACGAGAGCCGCTCGGACTCGCGACACAGGTCGTCGTGCATCCGGGTCAGACCCGCGAGCTCGGCGCGGTGCTCGGTCTCGTAGCCCTTCGGCATCGACTCCTCGCCCCGCAGCCAGTCCTCGATCAGCGCGAGCGCCACCCGCGAGTCGGTCCGGATGGTCAGCGTGCGCCGCGGCAGCGCCCGCACCGCCTCCGCGATCGCCTGCAGCTCGGCCAGGACCACCAGCGACTGCGGGTCCCGGATCCGGGCGTTGGGAACCTGCCGCCCGAAGCCGTGCTGACCGTCGCCCGCGAGCCACCCCCAACCGATGAACCCACGATGGGCCGAACCGTCGGTCGCCACCACCAGCGGCGGCAGTGGTCCCGTCCGGTAGACCGCCAGGGCCTCCACCGCCTCGGCCCGGATCTCCGCGTCGTCCTCGACGAACGGCACCACGGTGACCCCCGGATAGGCGTCCGCGATCTCATCGGTCAGCATCCAGAACCGGGAGTTGGACGGCAGCGCGACCACGATCTGCACCGGCGCGATCCGCGCGAGAGAGTCGTACGCAGCCCCAACCGCCGCGATGATCGCATCCTCGGTCCCGCGGGCACCCAGCGATCCCGCCGCGTGCAGCCCCGGACCGGCCAGAACCCAGTCCCAGCTCTCGGCGTCGCTGCGCTCCTTGACGACGATGAAGCAACGCATACCAGACCTCCTGACCCGCCCGAACAAGTCGCTCTCGACGTTACCGGGCGGATCCTGAGGACGAGACAGCAGCGTCAGGATCCGGACACCGCTGACCGGAACGGATCAGACGAGCCCGAGCTCCCGGGCACGTACGCCCGCCTGGAACCGGGACGAGGCCCCGAGCGCCTCCATGAGCTCGGCGACACGGCGCCGATAGGTGCGTACGCCGAGCCCCAGAGTGCGCGCCGCGGCCTCGTCCTTCACGCCGCGGCCGAGCAGGTCGAGCACCTGCGGCGCGATGTCGCGCAGCTCGGCGATCCGGGCGTCGTAGGCATCCACCGAGGTCGCCGAGCGCCAGGCGGCGTCGAAGAGGGAGGTGACGCCCTGGACCACCTCGGACTGGGTGACGATGCTGAAGCTGCGCTCGCCCAGCCGCCGGTCACCGGCGAGGATCGCGATGCGGCGGTCGATCAGGATGGTCTCGTTGATCTCGTCGGGAGTGATCCGGATCTGGGCGCCGCGGGTGTCGCGGATCTCGCGCAGATGGGCGGCGGAGATCGGGTCGAGCAGGACGTTGGGCCGGTAGACCTTCCGCAGCCGCACCCCGGCGCCGTCGCGACCGCACAGCGCGGCCCGGATGCCGGCCTCGGTCCGTGCGGCCGACCAGGTGCGCAGGTCGATCGCGGCGCAGGCGATGTCGGTGGCGGCCGCGAACAGGTGCGAGGTGCGTCGCACGAGCTCCTCCTCGCCGCGTACGACGGCGACGGTCCCACCCGTGCGGATCGTCCCCACCGTGTTGGCCATGGCGTCGATTCTCCCCCGGCCAGCAAGGCGCGGGCGGCGATCGGCAACAACCTGCCAAGGACGTGAGTACGCAGCGACGGGCCGCGACGCTGGAGAGCATGACGACGAACAACCTCACCGCCGGCGCCGCCGGCACCTGGCAGCTCGGCGACAAGCGGATCAACCGGATCGGCTTCGGCGCGATGCGCCTGATCGGCAACCTGTCCACCCCGGTCGCCCCCGATCGCGAGAACGCGATCACGGTGCTCCGCCGCGCCGTCGAGCTCGGCGTGAACCACATCGACACCGCGGCGATCTACTTCACCCCGACGCGCTCGGCCAACGAGCTGATCGCGACCGCCCTCCAGCCGTACGCCGACGACCTGGTCATCGCGACCAAGGTCGGCCCGACCCCGCGCGGCCGCGACGGCGCCTGGGAGTCCGAGACCCGGCCCGAGCGGCTGCGCGACCAGGTCGAGGAGAACATCCGCCAGCTCGGCCTCGACCACCTCGACGTGGTGAACCTGCGCTGGGGAGTCGGGTTCGAGCGCGGCACCGGGTCGATCGCCGACCACTTCGGCGCGCTGCTCGACCTTCGCGAGGCGGGCCTGGTCGAGCACGTCGGCCTCTCCAACATCGGACCCGAGCAGCTCACCGAGGCGCTCGCGATCGGACCGGTTGCCTGCGTGCAGAACCAGTACGGCCTCACCACCCGCCGCGAGGACGATGCCCTGCTGCGGCTGTGCGGCGAGCACGGGGTCGCGTTCGTACCCTTCAACTCCATCGGCGCCGCCGTCCCCGGCGCGGTTCCCGGAACCTCCCCCGACGAGACCGGTCGCGACATCGTCGAGGCCATCGCCGAGGCGCATGCCGCGACCCCCTCCCAGGTACGCCTCGCCTGGACGCTCCACCAGGGCCCGCACGTGCTCACCATCCCCGGCACCGCCGACCCCGACCATCTCGAGGAGAACATCGCCGCCGGCGCCCTCCGGCTCACCGACGACGAGGTCGCCAGCCTGAGCCTGGCCGGCGACCCCTCTCACTCCCCGGCGGCGTAGAGCCCGTCGATGATGTCGGCGTACTTCTTGCTCACCACCCGGCGCTTGAGCTTCAGGGTCGGCGTCAGCTCCTCGGACTCGGCGGTCCACTCCTCGCCGAGCAGCTCGAAGGCCTTGACCTGCTCGGGACGCGACAGCCGGGCGTTGGCCGCCTCGACCGCCTGGCCCACCGCACCCCGGATGACCGGGTGCTGAGCCAGCTCGGCGAGCGAGCCGGCCTCGACGCCGAGCTTCTGCGCGACCACGGGAGCGATCTCGCCGTCGAGGGTGAGCACGGCGACGACGTACGAACGGCCGTCGCCGACCACCATCGCGTGGCCGACCAGCGGGCTCTCCTTGAGGAGGTTCTCGATGTTGGACGGGGCGATGTTCTTGCCCGCGGAGTTGATGATCATCTCCTTCTTGCGGTCGACGACGCTGAGGAAGCCGTCCTCGTCGAGGGAGCCGATGTCGCCGGTGTGCAGCCACCCCTCGGCGTCGAGGAGCGCGGCGGTCGCCTCCGGCCGGCGTACGTAGCCAGGGGTCGTGATCGGACCGCGGAACAGGATCTCGCCGTCCTCTGCGATCCGCACCTCGATCCCGGGATGGGGCCGGCCGACCGTGCCGAGCCGGAATCCGTCGGGCCCGTTGGCGGTCGCGGCGCCGGTGGTCTCGGTCATCCCGTAGACGTCGTAGACCTTGATCCCCAGCCCGGCGAAGAACTTCGCGACCTCGAGCGGCATCGGCGCCGCCGCGCTCGCCGCCCACTCGACCTTGTCGAGCCCGAGCAGGGCACGCATGGTCGAGAGGACCGCGGCGTCCGCCTGCTCGAACTGAGCCTGCAGCTCGGGCGAGGTGGTCTGCCCGGTCTGCTGCGACTCGACGTAGGCGAGGCCGACCGCCATCGCCTTCTCCACGGCCTCCCGCTTGGCGTCGTCGGTCTCGGCGGCGAGCAGGGCGGTGACGCCGGTGCGGATCTTCTCCCACACCCGCGGCACCCCGAAGAAGCTGGTCGGGTGCACCTCCTGGAGCGTGGCGAGCAGCAGCGAGGGGTCCTGGATCAGGTAGACGTGACCGCCGTTGAACTGCGGGATGTAGAGGCTGAGCACCCGCTCGGCGATGTGCGCGAACGGCAGGTAGGAGACCAGGATGCCCGGCTCCTCGATCCCTGAGGTCGACAGCGAGCTGGTGGTCTCGAAGACGATGTTGCGGTGGGTGAGCACCACGCCCTTGGGCTGCCCGGTGGTGCCCGAGGTGTAGAGCATCGTGACCGTGTCCTCCGGGGTCACCGCCGCGCTGCGCGCGTCCAGCTTCTCGCCGACCTCGGCGAGCGCCTCCGCGCCCGAGGCGACGAAGTCGTCCCACGAGACCGCCCGCGGGTCGTCGGGCACCGCGGTGTCGATGGTGACGACACGGAGGATCTCCTCACGCTTGAGCCCGAGCGCCCAGCGGGCGACGTGGTCGTCGGTCTCCAGCACCACGATCCGCGGGTCCGCGTGCTCGGCGACGTAGCCCACCTGGTCGGGCGCGAGGGTGTTGTAGATGCTGATCGGCACACCACCCGCGAGCACCGCGGCCAGGTCGGCGACGATGTGCTCGATGCGGTTGGCGGCCATGATCGCGACCGACTCCCCCGGCTGGAGACCGGCCGTGACGTACGCGGCGGCCAGCTCGCGGGCCCGCTGGTGCAGCTCGGCCCAGGTCAGGGTGCGCCAGCCGGTGCCGTCGGCGGTGTGCCGGTCGGAGAAGGCCGGCTCGGTGCCGCGCTCGGCGACCACCTTCGCAAGCACGTCGACCATGGTCTGGTCGCCGATCTGGGACTCGAGGGCGGCGCGGTCGGCGAGGCGATGTATCGAGCCTGTCGAGATGACGTCGGGCATCAGGTCGCTCCTTCATAGGTTGTGACTCGGGTCACAATTGAGTTGCCTCGACCGTAGGGACGCACCGGCGCGGACACAAGAGCCCGTCCGCACCATTTGAGAATCCATGCCATCGGAACTTTTCCACTCAACGGAAAGCGGCTGTGGCGACGGCCACCCGGACAGGAGTTCACTCACCCCATGGCAGATGAACGTACGCAGGTTGTGATCGTCGGCGCCGGCCCCGCGGGGATGCTGCTGAGCCATCTCCTCGCCGCCGACGGAGTCGACTCGGTCGTCGTGGAGACCCGGTCGGAGGAGTACGTCGCCGCCCGGATCCGCGCCGGCATCCTGGAGCAGTCGAGCGTCGACCTGCTCACCGAGGTGGGCCTCGGCGACCGGCTGGCCCGCGACGCCGACAAGCACCGCGGGATCTATCTGCAGTGGCCCGAGGAGCGTCACCACCTCGACTTCGTCGACCTGGTCGGCCGGGCGGTCTACGTCTACGGCCAGACCGAGGTGCAGAAGGACCTGATCGAGGCCCGGCGCGCCGCCGGGCAGGTGGTCCACTACGAGGTCAGCGACACCGCGCTGCACGACATCGACTCCGACCGGCCGTCGGTCACCTTCACCGACGCCGACGGGGCCGCCCGGCGGATCCGGGCTGACGTGATCGTCGGCTGCGACGGCTCCTTCGGCCCCAGCCGCGCCGCGATCCCCGCCCGGGAGAGCTGGGACCGCACCTACCCGTACAGCTGGTTCGGCATCCTCGCCGACGTCGCGCCCTCGACCGACGAGCTGATCTACGCCTGGCACCCCGACGGCTTCGCGCTGCACTCGATGCGCTCGGAGAGCGTCTCCCGGTTCTACCTCCAGGTGCCCAACGGGACCGACCAGGCGACCTGGTCCGACGACCAGATCTGGGACGCGCTCGCCACCCGGCTCGGCCATGGCCAGAACGGCTGGACGCTGCAGTCGGGCCGGATCACCGACCGCAGCGTCCTGCCGATGCGCTCGCACGTCTCCACGCCGATGCGCCACGGCCGGCTCTTCCTGGCGGGCGACGCCGCCCACATCGTCCCGCCGACCGGCGCCAAGGGCCTCAACCTCGCGGTCGCCGACGTCGCGCTGCTCGCACCCGCGCTCACCGCGCTGCTCAAGGGCGACCCGCAGCTGGCCGACGACTACTCCGAGACCGCGCTGCGCCGCGTCTGGCGCTGCACCCACTTCTCCTGGTGGATGACCACGATGCTGCACACCGCCGAGGACCCGTTCGACACTCAGCTCCAGCTCTCCCAGCTGCGCTGGGTGACCTCCAGCGAGCACGCCGCCGCCGGGCTCGCGGAGAACTACGCCGGGCTGCCGATCGGGTTCTGAGCGGCCAACACCAGGATCTCGATCACCTCGCTCTCGACCGGCGCAGCGCTCGCGGCCGATCGGCCTCCTGCGACGCGCCCGTCGAAAGCGCCTCGCGTCACCCGGGTCGAGTAGGCTCGCGCGTCGTTCTGGACCTGAGACGAGAAAGTTGCGCGACATGGCCGCATCACGGTTGGGGCAGTGGCTGCTGACCTCCGACGAGCCGGAGCCGGAGGGCTTCTACGAGAGCGAGTCGGACGTCACGGCCAACCACCAGACCCAACCCTGGTGGAAGGTGATGTGCCTGACGGGCGTGGACTACTTCTCCACCCTCGGCTACCAGCCGGCGATCGCCGCGCTGGCGGCCGGGGCGATCGCACCGTTCGCGACGCTGGTGCTGGTGCTGATCACCCTCTTCGCCGCGCTGCCGATGTATCGCCGGGTGGCCGAGGAGAGCCCCCACGGTGACGGCAGCCTCTCCATGCTGGAGCGGCTGCTGTCGTACTGGTCCAGCAAGCTGCTGGTGCTGGCCCTGCTCGGCTTCGTGGCCACCGGGTTCGTGATCACCATGACGCTCTCGGCCGCCGACGCCGCGGCGCACATGATCGAGAACCCCTTCCTCCACGACGCGCTCAGCGGCCAGCAGGTCCTGGTCACCCTGGTCCTGCTGGCCCTGCTCGGCGGTGTGTTCCTCAAGGGCTTCAAGGAGGCGATCGGCATCGCCGTGGTGCTGGTCGTCGTCTTCATCGGGCTGAGCGCCGTCGTCACCGTCGAGGGCCTCGTCGAGGCGCTGACCCATCCTGACGTCTTCGCCAACTGGACCGACGCCATCTCCGCCGAGCACGCCGTCCCGCTCGGGGTCATCGGCGCAGCGCTCGTCGTCTTCCCCGCCCTCGCGCTCGGCCTGTCCGGTTTCGAGACGGGCGTGGTCGTGATGCCGCTGGTCGAGGGCGACCCCGACGACACCCAGCAGGCTCCTCTCGGGCGGATCCGCAACGCCAAGAAGCTGCTCACCAGCGCCGCGCTGATCATGAGCGTGATGCTGCTCGGCTCGACCCTGGTCACCACCCTGCTGATCCCCGCCGAGCAGTTCGAGGAGGGCGGGGAGGCCAACGGGCGCGCGCTGGCCTACCTGGCCCACGAGCGGTTCGGCGACACCTTCGGCACCGCCTACGACATCGCCACGATCGGCATCCTGTGGTTCGCCGGGGCCAGCGCGATGGCCGGCCTGCTCAACATCGTGCCGCGCTACCTGCCCCGCTATGGGATGGCGCCCGACTGGGCCCGGCTGACCCGGCCGCTGACGCTGGTCTTCACGGTCATCGCGGCGGTCGTCACGCTCCTCTTCCGCGCCGACGTCAACGCCCAGGCCGGGGCCTACGCCACCGGCGTGCTCGCCCTGATGACCTCCGCTGCCGTGGCGGTCACCCTGACCGAGTGGCGCCGAGGCCAACGGGGCCGAGGGCTGTTCTTCGGGCTGGTCAGCGCCATCTTCGGCTACACGATCGCCGTCACGATCATCGACCGGCCCGAGGGCCTGCTGATCGCGCTGATCTTCGTCGTGATGATCCTGGTGGTCAGCGTCTACTCGCGGATCATGCGCAGCACCGAGCTCCGGGTCAACAGCGTGGTCATCGACAAGGGCGCCCAGAAGGTCCTCGACGTCTCCATCGCCGACCCGCGCCCGATCCGGTTCATCGCCAACAAGCTGCAGGCCGGCGACAGCGACGAGTACGACGAGAAGATGGCCGAGGTCCAGCTCGACAACCACCTCGGCGACCACGAGGACCGGATCTTCCTCGAGGTCGAGATCACCGACGCGAGCGAGTTCGAGACGTTGGTCGAGGTCACCAGCGTCCAGGTCGGCAAGCACCGCATCCTGCGGGCCACCGGCTCCAGCGTGCCGAACGCCATCGCGGCCTTCCTGCTGCACGTCCGCGACCTAGACGACCAGGTCCCGCACGTCTACTTCGAGTGGTCGGAGCGGGCCCCCGCCGACAACGCGCTGCGGTTCTGGCTGGCCGGCGAGGGCGACATCCCGCCGCTGACCCACGAGATCCTCCGCCGGGCCGAGCCGGACGAGGACCGGCGGCCCCAGGTGCACGTCGGCGGCTAGCCCGCACACTGGCGAGACCCCTTGCCCCATCAGATGATCTCGTGTTTAGGTAAGCCTTACCTAAACATGGAGGTGTCATGGAGTCGACTCCCCGCATTGCCCGCAGCATCCTGTCCTGCCCCCGCGGGGGCAGCGTGGTGATCGACGGCATCCCCTACTCGATGGAGGAGCTCGAGATGCAGGGGTTCGCCGACGACGGCGGGCGGCCGACCTTCCTGTGCCCGCCCGAGCAGCGGATGGCGTACGCCGGCCGCCGGGGCAGCCATGTCGTGCTGGTCCTCCAGGGCGCGCTCGGCGACCGCGAGGCGGTCCGGCTCACCGGCACGCTGCGGTGGCTGCGTACGGATGCCTGCACGTGCTGCGAGACGGAGTGGGAGGAGATCGTCATGGACGTCGCCAACGTGATGCTGGTCCGCCCCACGGGCGAGGCGGTCCCGATCCCGCTCGACGCCTTCACCGACCGCGACCTCGACCTCAACGACGGCGTGCTCCACCGCAACCAGGACCACCTCAACAACCACCACGGCAACGAGCTCCGCGAGGCGGTGGCGACCCGCTCCTACATCCCCGTCGACACCATCCTCGCCGCCCAGATCACCGGCCTCTGCGCCGACGGCTTCGAGTTCCAGTGGGTCGACGAGCGCGGCGCGCACAGCGCGCGCACCACCTTCGACCGGCCCGCCCGGACACCGGAGGACCTCGTCGCCGGGGTCCGGAAGGCCCTCGCCGCCGAGATCTGCTGAGCGGGACACACACGCCGAACCTGTTTCCCGGTACACAAATCCCATGTACCTTGGTGACGTATCAACGTCGTGCAAGGAGGCTCGGATGGTTGTGCAGACACTTCGCTCGATCGGTGGCTACGTAGGTGCCGTCGCCGGCACCCCGGTCCGGATGATCACGCCGACCAGGCCTCAGCCTCGCCGGGAGTACGACGAGACGCTGCGTACGTTGTCGGAGGCATCGGTCGAGAAGTACTTCAACGCGTTCAAGGACGTCGACTGGGACGCCCCGGAGATGGCCGTCGACGAGGACGACGAGCGCTGGATCCTGCCCACGCTCGACCTGCTCGGCGCCCACCCGTGGTACCAGTCGCTGCCCAAGGCACGGCAGATCGAGGTCGGCCGGCACCGGCTCACCGCCATGGTCAAGACCGGCTCCCAGTTCGAGCAGCTGCTCCTCCTCGGCGGCACCCAGTTCCTGATGGGCGTCGACAACGGTGACCCCGAGTTCCGCTACTTCATGCACGAGCTCACCGAGGAGACGCACCACATCCAGATGTTCCAGGAGTTCACCAACCGGGTCTGCCCCGACGTCGCGGGCGCACCGGGCTGGCTGATGCGGTCCATCCCGCTCGTGGGACACCTCGGCGCGCTCTACCCGGCCCTCTTCTTCGCGATCATCCTGGCCGGCGAGGAGCCGATCGACCACGTGCAGAAGGAGGCCATGCGCGGCGGCGGCACCCACCCCCTCCTGGACCGGATCATGGCGATCCACATCGCCGAGGAGGCGCGGCACATCGGCTTCGCGCACGCCTGGCTCGAGGAGCACGCCCCGTCGCTCAACCCGGTCTCGCGTCTCGCCCTCGGCATCCTCACGCCGCTCGCGATGCGGTTGGGGTCGGACGCGATCATCATCCCGTCCCGCGCCGACCGGGAGCTCATGGGCCTTCCCGACTCGGTGGTGCGCGAGGTCTGGGGCACCGGTCCCGAGGCCGCCGCGTTCCGCCGCCACCTCTTCGCCGACGTCCGGATGCTCTTCGACAACCTCGGGCTGCGTACGCCGCTGACCCGGTGGTCCTGGCGGGTGCTCGGGGTCGACGGCCGGCCGGCGCGATTCCGCGCCGAGCCTCCCGGCGTCGCTGCTTGACGAGCGGAGTTGAATGGCATCACCGACTCAACCGAGGAGCACGATGCCGAACAACGACAATGGCCGAGCGAACATCGGCGTGGTGGGCCTGGCCGTGATGGGGTCCAACCTGGCCCGCAACCTCGCCTCCCGCGAGGGCAACACGGTGGCGGTCTACAACCGCACCTACGCCCGCACCGAGGAGCTCGTCACCGATCATCCCGAGGCCGGATTCCTCGCCTCCGAGACGATCGACGACTTCGTGGCGACGCTGTCCAAGCCGCGCACGGCGATCATCATGGTCCAGGCCGGCAAGGGCACCGACGCGGTGATCGAGCAGCTGGCCGAGCGGTTCGAGCCCGGCGACATCATCGTCGACGGCGGCAACGCCAACTTCAACGACACCATCCGGCGCGAGCGTGAGCTGCGCGAGCGCGGCCTCAACTTCGTCGGCACCGGCATCTCCGGCGGCGAGGAGGGTGCGCTCAACGGCCCTTCGATCATGCCCGGCGGCTCGGCCGAGGCCTGGGAGACGCTCGGCCCGATCCTGAAGTCGATCGCCGCGGTCGCGGAGGGCGAGCCCTGCGTGACCCATGTCGGCACCGACGGCGCCGGCCACTTCGTGAAGATGGTCCACAACGGCATCGAGTACGCCGACATGCAGCTGATCGCCGAGGCCTACGACCTCCTCCGGCGGGTGGGCGGGCTCTCGGTGGAGCAACTGGTCGACGTCTTCAAGGACTGGAACACCGGCGACCTGGAGTCCTACCTGATCGAGATCACCGCCGAGGTGCTCGCCCAGACCGACGCCGAGACCGGGTCGCCGCTGGTGGACGTCATCCTCGACGAGGCCGGCTCGAAGGGCACCGGCGTGTGGACCGTGCAGAACGCGCTCGGTCTCGGCATCCCGGTCTCCGGGATCGGCGAGGCGGTCTTCGCCCGGGCGGTCTCCTCCAAGCCGGCGCAGCGCGGCGCGATGCGGGCCACCGTCACCAACCGTCCGAAGCCGCCCGAGGTCCCCGACACGTTCGTCGACGACGTACGCGCGGCTCTCTACGCCTCGAAGGTGGTCGCCTACGCGCAGGGGTTCGACCTGATCGTGGCCGGCGCGAAGGAGTACGGCTGGGACATCGACCTCGGTGCGCTCGCCAAGATCTGGCGGGCCGGCTGCATCATCCGGGCGCGGTTCCTCAACCGGATCGTGGACGCCTACGCCACCAAGCCCGACCTCGAGACGCTGCTGGTCGACCCCTACTTCGCCGACGCGGTCGCCTCCGGCGAGGAGGCGTGGCGTCGCGTCGTCGGGATCGCGGCCGCCTCCGGCGTACCGGCCCCGGGGTTCTCCTCGGCGCTGGCCTACTTCGACTCGCTCGCCGCCGACCGGCTTCCGGCGGCGCTCATCCAGGGCCAGCGGGACTTCTTCGGTGCGCACACCTACAAGCGCATCGACAAGGACGGCACCTTCCACACGTTGTGGTCCGACGACCGCTCGGAGATCGCGACGACACCCTCGACGCACTAGATACCGAACTTGGGTCTGTCGGCGTAGCGAGCGGCGGTCCTAGCCTGAAGCATGGGCTTCGATGTCGCCGCCGAGAGGTATGCCCGCTTCATGGGGCGCTACGCCGAACCCCTCGCCCCTCACTTCGCCGACTTCGCCCGGATCAGCATGGGGCAGCGCGTGCTCGACGTCGGCTGCGGCCCGGGCACGCTCACCCGCCACCTGGTGACGCTCACCGAGGCGCACCTGGTCGCCGCCGTCGACCCCTCGCCGCCCTTCATCGAGGCGGTCGCACGGCAGCTGGCCAGGGTGGACGTGCACACCGGCGTGGCCGAGGCGCTCCCCTTCGCCGACAACTGGTTCGACGCCTCGCTGGCGCAGCTGGTCGTGCACTTCATGACCGACCCGGAAGCGGGGATCAAGGAGATGATCCGGGTCACCCGCCCCGGCGGCACGGTCGCGGCTTGCGTGTGGGACGGCGACACCGGTGCCGTCGCGCCGTTCTGGGCGTGCGTGCACGAGATCGACCCGGACGCCGAGGACGAGGCCTTCCTCGCGGGGTCGCGCCTGGGGGACCTCGAGAAGCTGTTCAAGAAGCTCGGCCTCCGCAGGGTCGAGCCCAGCGGCCTGGTCATCCGCGTCACCCACCCGACCTTCGAGGACTGGTGGGACCCCTACACGTTCGGCGTCGGCCCGGCGGGTGACTACGTGGCGTCCCTCGACGACGCCGGCCGTACGGCGCTCGAGGAGGTCGCCCGGCGCCGGCTCGGGAACGGCCCGATCACGGTGACCGCGACGGCCTGGGCTGCCCGCGGCATCGTCGCCTGATCGCTCGTTCGACCACGCCCTCGTCCGGCGTGGCAATTTGCATCGTTCCCCTATCCTCCATAAGGTTGTAAAAGTCAACCAATCAGAGGGGCGATGATGGAACAGGCGACCTACCGCGACCTGATGCATCGGCTCAGCGAGGTCGGGGCCGTCAAGAAGAGCCTCGCCCGCAACCTCCCGCCCGACCTGCCGGCCGGCTCGGCGGGCGTGCTGGGCCTGCTGAGCCGGCACGGCGAGATGACGATCAGCGAGCTCACCGATCTGCTCGCCATCGACATCTCGGTGACCAGCCGCCACGTGTCGTACCTCGCCGACCAGGGCTGGCTCGAACGCTCCCCCAACCCGGCCGACGGGCGCTCGCGTCTGCTGCGACTCACCGACTCCGGGCACGACCTGCTCAGCGGCTTCGCCGACCAGATCACCGAGCTCCTCGCCGAGCGGCTCTGCGACTGGAGCGACGACGACGTCCACGAGCTGATCCGGCTCATGGCCAAGCTGCACGACAGCCTCGCCTGCCCGGCACACCCCCTCACCCACGTACGCAACCAACGCTCTGCTCACCCCCGCTGAGCTCTCGAAGAAGGGAAGTCCATGGCAACGACAACAGCCGAGCGGACTCACGCCGGTCCACCTGGAAGCCCGTCCGAGGACGGCTTCCACATGTCTCACCGCGAGATCATGGAGGCGCTCTCGGGTCTGCTGCTCGGCATGTTCGTGGCGATGATCTCCTCCACGATCGTCTCCAACGCCCTGCCCGAGATCATCGCCGACATCGGCGGCGGGCAGTCGGCCTACACCTGGGTGGTCACGGCCTCCCTGCTGACCATGACGGCCACCACCCCGCTGTGGGGCAAGATGGCCGACCTGTTCAGCAAGAAGCTGCTCATGCAGATCGCGCTGGTCCTGTTCGTGGCCGCCTCGGCCGTCGCCGGCCTGGCCCAGAACCCGGGCGAGCTGATCGCCGCGCGGGCCGTCCAGGGCATCGGCATGGGCGGGCTGACCGCCCTGGCCCAGGTCATCATGGCGGCGATGATCTCGCCGCGTGAGCGTGGCCGCTACTCGGGCTACCTCGGCGCCGTCTTCGCGGTCGCCACCGTCGGCGGCCCGCTGATCGGCGGCGTCATCACCGACGCCGACTCGCTCGGCTGGCGCTGGTGCTTCTACGTCGGCATCCCGTTCGCGGTGATCGCGTTCGTCGTCCTGCAGAAGACCCTGCACCTGCCCGTCATCAGGCGCGAGGGCGTCAAGGTCGACTGGGCCGGCGCGTTCTTCATGGCTGCCGGCGTCTCCCTGCTGCTCATCTGGGTCACCTTCGCCGGCGACAAGTACGACTGGGCCTCCTGGGAGACCGCGGCCATGGTCGGCGGCTCCGTGCTGCTCCTGCTGATCTTCGTGCTCGTCGAGTCTCGGGCCAAGGAGCCGATCATCCCGCTGCGGCTCTTCGCCAACCGCACGATCACGCTCTCCTCGCTCGCCTCGCTCTTCGTCGGCGTGGCGATGTTCGCCGGCACGATCTTCTTCAGCCAGTACTTCCAGCTGGCTCGCGGCGAGTCGCCGACGATGGCCGGCGTGATGACGATCCCGATGATCGCCGGACTGTTCCTCTCCTCGACGATCTCCGGCCAGGTCATCACCCGCACCGGGAGGTGGAAGGCCTGGCTGGTCGTCGGCGCCGTCCTCATCGTCGGCGGGCTGGGTCTGCTCGGCACGATCCGCTACGACACCGAGTACTGGCACGTCGCCGTCTTCATGGCCGTCCTCGGCCTCGGCGTCGGCATGACGATGCAGAACCTGGTCCTCTCCACGCAGAACCAGGTCGCCCCCGCCGACCTCGGCGCGGCCAGCTCCATGGTGACCTTCTTCCGCAGCCTCGGCGGCGCGATGGGCGTCTCCGCGCTCGGCGCGCTGATGGCCCACCGGGTCACCGACTACGTCTCGGACGGTCTCGCGGACCTCGGTCCGCGCTATGCCACGCTCGCCCAGGGCACCTCGGGCGAGATCCCGGACATGGACAAGGTCCCGGAGCCGCTGCGGTCGGTGCTGGAGAGCGCCTACGGCCACGGTATCGCCGACATCTTCCTGGTCGCCGCCGGTGCAGCCGTGATCGCGCTGCTGTTCGTGGTGTTCATCAAGGAGGTGCCGCTGAAGACCAAGGGCGGGCTCGCCCAGGCCGCCGAGGAGGCTGCCGCGGTCGACGGGCCGGCCGCGGTCGCCGAGGGTGTCGCCGGTGTGCCCGAGCAGCACGCCGCCCCGGTCTCCCACGGGATCCCGCTGCACGGGTCCGTCCGCGGGTCCGGCGACGTCCCGGTCCCGCACGCCGCGGTCACGCTGATCTCGCTGTCCGGGCGCCAGCTCGGCCGCTCGGTCGCCCACGCCGACGGCTCCTACTCGGTGGACGCGCCCGGCTCGGGGACATACGTCCTGATCGCCTCGGCCGACGGCTTCCAGCCGCAGGCCTCCACGGTGGTCGTGGGCGGTGAGCCGGTGGCGTACGACCTCCTGCTCAGCGGCACCACCGGCCTCAAGGGCATCGTGCGCGGCGGCGAGGACGGCGCGCCGATCAAGGACGCGATGGTGATCGTGACCGACGTACGCGGCGACCTGCTCTCCACCGGCACCACCGTCGCGGACGGCACCTTCTTCATCGACGAGCTGGTCCCGGGACCGGCCACGGTGGCGGTCAACGCGGAGGGCTTCCGTCCGCGCGCGGTGCCGATCGAGATCGGCGCCACCGGGCTGACCCGGATCGAGGTCGAGATGGTCACCGGCGCCCGGCTGACCGGTGTCGTGAGGTCGGCCTTCGGTCCCCTCGCCGACGCCCGGGTGACGCTGGTCGACGCGGCCGGCAACGTGGCCGGGACCGCGACGACGGGTGCGGACGGGGCGTACGCCTTCGCCGATCTCGACAGCGGCGACTACACCGTCCTGGCGACCAGCTATCCGCCGGCGGCCGGCGCGGTGAGCCTCACCGGCCACGGTGTCGACGGCCACGAGATCGTCCTCTCCCACCCCGAGGACTGATCGGCGATGGCACTGACCGCACAGATCCGCACCCGCGACGGCTGGCCCGTGGCGCACGCGGTCGTCACCCTCACCGACACGGCCGGCGGTCAGGTGCTGCGCGCCGAGGCCGACGAGGACGGTGTCGTCACCGACGACACCGTCCTCGCCCCTGGGCCGTACGTCGCGATCGTCACCGCGATCGGCTGGTCCCCCACCGCGGCGACCGCGCTGGTGACCGGCTCCAGTCTCGCTTCCCTCGGGACCGTCACGCTGACCCGCCAGGGCGACACCTCGCTGCCGGCCCCTGGGCCGTGGACCATCGATCCCGCCCACTCCACCGTCGGCGCGGTCGCCCAGCACCTCGGCATCTCCAGCGTGCGCGGCCGGTTCACCGACTTCGCCGGGGTCGTCGAGATCGCCCCGGACCATCTGGAGAAGTCACGTGTGGAGACGGTCATCCGGGCCGCCTCGATCGACACCGGTAACCGGATGCGGGACGACCACCTCCGCAGCGGCGACTTCCTGGACGTCGAGGCGTTTCCCGAGATCGTCTACCGCTCCACCGGCCTCACCCCGGCCGGCGCGGACCGCTGGACCGTCCACGGGGATCTCTCGATGCACGGGCAGACCCGTCCCGTCGACCTCGACGTCGCCTACCTCGGCACCGGCCCCGACGCCTGGGGCGGCACCCGCGCCGCCTTCCGCGCCACCGCTCAGCTGCGGCGCGAGGACTTCGCGATGAACTACAACCAGGCCGTCGCCGCCGGCATCGCCGCCATCGGTACGACCCTCAAGGTGGAGCTGGACATCCAGGCCGTCCAGGGTGACTCGCTGCCGGGCTGAGCCGAGGCGTCAGCCAGGTCGGCCGAGGCGTCGGCCAGGTCGGCCCAGGCGTCAACCGCGTCGGCCGAGCTGGCATCGCTGTGCCGGCTCGGCCGACGTACGTGACGCCTCGGCCGACGGGGGCGACGCCTCGGCAGGCTGATCACTGACGGCCGACTGAGACTCTGCGAGTATGAGTGCATGGAGCTGCGCCATCTTCGCTACTTCGTCGCGGTCGCCGAGGAGCGCCACTTCGGCCGGGCGGCCGAACGGCTCCACATGGCGCAGCCGCCGCTGTCGCAGCAGATCCGCCAGCTCGAGGCCGAGCTGGGGCTGACCCTGCTCACCAGAACGACGCGACGGGTCGACCTGACGCCGGCCGGGGCTGCGTACCTGGAACGGGCGCGGGAGATCCTCGGCGCCGTCGACGCCGCCGCGCACGAGGCCGCCAGCATCGCCTCCGGGCGGCGCGGACGGCTGCTGATCGGATGCGTCGGATCGGCGACGTACTCGCTGCTCCCGGCCCTCGCTCGCACCCTGCGCGCGGAGCTGCCGGAGGTCGAGTTCGGGTTCCGGGGCGAGATGCTCTCGCCGGACCAGGCCGCGGCGCTCACCGACGGCACCCTCGACCTCGGCCTGCTCCGTCCCCTGCCCACGAATCCCTCCCCCGGCCCCGGCCTCTCGATCACCCACGTGCGGCAGGAGAGCCTGCTGGTGGCGCTGCCGAAGGACCACCGCTTCGCCGCCCGTCGTCGCATACGCATCGCCGACCTCGACGGCGAAGCCCTCGTCATCCACGCCGGCGGCGGCCGCTCGGCGATGAACGCGATGATCCAGCACCTCTTCGACGAGGCCGGGATCAGCACCCACATCGCCCACGAGGTCGCCGAGACCTCCACCCTGGTCACGTTCGTGGCCGCCGGCCTCGGCGTGGCGATCGTCCCCGAGCCCACCGCCGCCCTCGCCGTCCCCGGCGTCGTCTACGTACCCCTCACCGGCACCCCCGGCGTCGAGCTCGTCGCCGCCACCCGGGCGGGCGACGAGAGCCCGCTGCTCGCCCGCGCGCTGACGATCCTGGCGAGTCTCAGCGCCGACTAGCCGAGGCGGCTCAGCGGCAGCGCAGCGTCTGCGACGGGGCGACGCCGTAGGCCTGACGGTAGGCGGCGGCGAAGCGGCCGAGATGGGTGAAGCCCCAGCGGTGGGCGACCTCGGCGACGGTGTCCCCGCGACTGGCGATGAGATCCGCGTGGACGCGTTCGAGGCGGATCTCCTGCAGTCGCTGGGTCGGGGTGCGGCCGAGGTAGCGCTGGAAGCCCTGCTGGAGCCGGCGGATGCCGACGTCGGCCTCGCGGGCCAGGTCCGAGACGGTCCACTCCCGGGCCGGGTCGGCCTCCATGGCCTCCACGACGCGGGAGACGATGCGGGGCTGGACGGAGCCGACGGCGGGCTCCTCGGGGAAGCAGGCGGCGACGAAGGCCGCGGTCAGCGTCCCCGCCAGCCGGCGACGCACCCGCTCGTCGCCGACCAGAGCCGGGTTGCGCATGGCCTCGGTGCCGAGCGAGCCGAGCAGGCCGATCCAGGCGCGGGCGCCGTCGGCACGCAGGTCGAGCTGGGCGGGCAGCCGGTCGGTGTGCAGGCCGACCAGGGCAGCGACCTCGTCGACCAGGTAGTCGCGGTCGACCCGCATCCCGACGATGGAGCAGTCGGCCGACCACCGGGTCATCTTGGTCGGACGGTCGGGTGGACAGACGGTCGCCTGACCGTCGAGCGAGAGCACGTGAGCGCCGCCGACGTTGGCCTCGAGGACACCGCTGCGCGGGACGTTGACCGCCCAGGCGCCCGGGTGGTCGGACTCGACCGACACCTCGGCGCCCCAGCCGATCCGGGTCAGCCGGACCGGGCCGAGGTCGACCGCACGCAGCTCCGCCGGACGAGCCGGGCGACCGCGCATGGTCAGGGCATGTGGGAAGTAGGCCCGGGAGACCTCGTCGGAGAAGGTCTCCATGTCGCCGGACGACCCGGACGATGCGGTGAGAGTGCCGGTCACGCTCATCTGTCACCCCCTTAGTGACGTCCTTCACATTAACAGCGCATCGGCGTCCCGCCGAGAGCCTCCGGAAACCCGGTGCGCAATCCGGACAACCCCTTCGCCCAGCGGATCGCCGCCCTCGCGATCCGGATCTAGCGTCATTCCCCGACGTGACCGCCGCCACACATCCTGCGGCCCGACGAAGGAGGAGCTCCATGGACCCACGCACCCTGCGGTCGACCTTCGGCCGCTTCGCGACCGGCGTCACCGTGATCACCTGCCGTACCCCCGACGGCGCCCACCACGGCGCCACGGTCACGGCCTTCACACCGATCTCGCTCGACCCGCCGCTGGTGCAGGTCGCCCTGACGCGTACGTCCAAGGCGGCCGCCTATCTCGAGGGCGCCGCCTTCGCGGTCAACGTGCTCGCGGCCGACCAGAGCGATGTCGCCATGCACTTCGCCGGACGCCCGTGCGGCGACCCGCTCCCCTGGCGCGAGGGCGCGACGGCGCCACGGCTCGGCGGGACCGCCGCGACGCTGGTGTGCCGGCCGTGGCGTACCGACGACGGCGGGGACCACCTGCTGTTCCTCGGGGAGGTCGTCGAGGTGATCACCACCGACCGCAAGCCGCTGCTCTTCCACGACAGCGCCTTCCACCACATCGGCAACCCGTCCTCGGAGGTCGTCTGGCTCGGCTGCCAGGACGACCCGAGCACCGGCTGGTTCGACGCCACCACGTCGTTCACCGCCATCGAGACTCCCGCGATCCCGCGATCCACCCACTACTGACGCCCACCAACAGCCAGACCAAGGAGAGAACCATGACCGACACCCTCGCCCCCGAGTCCCAGACGGACGGCCCGCCGACCGTCAACCCGGCCGCCGAGTCGCCCGCCAACAAGCAGACCAACTTCGCCTCGCGGCCGATGACCGGCGACGAGTACATCGAGAGCCTGCGCGACGGCCGCGAGATCTACCTGCACGGCGAGCGGGTCGAGGACGTCACCACGCACCCGGCCTTCCGCAACCCGGTGCGGATGACCGCGCGCCTCTACGACGCCCTGCACACCGGCCCACACGTCGACGAGCTCACCGTGCCGACCGACACCGGCAACGGCGGCGTCACGATGCCGTTCTTCAAGACCCCGACCTCCTCGGCTGACCTGCTCAAGGAGCGCGACGCGATCGCGCGCTGGGCGAAGATGACGTACGGCTGGATGGGCCGCTCCCCCGACTACAAGGCCAGCTTCCTCGGCACGCTGCACGCCAACAAGGAGCTGTACGCCCCGTTCCAGGACAACGCCGAGCGCTGGTATCGCGAGTCCCAGGAGAAGGTCCTCTACTGGAACCACGCGATCATCAACCCGCCGGTCGACCGCCAGCTGCCGCCGGACGAGGTCGGCGACGTCTACATGAAGGTCGAGAAGGAGACCGACGCCGGCCTGATCGTCTCCGGCGCGAAGGTGGTGGCGACCGGGAGCGCGATCACCAACTACAACTTCATCGCCCACTACGGCCTGCCGATCCGCAAGAAGCAGTTCGCGCTGATCTGCACCGTCCCGATGGACGCCCCGGGCATCAAGCTGATCTGCCGCTCCTCCTACACCGAGCAGGCGGCCCGGAACGGCGAGCCTTTCGACTACCCGCTGTCGAGCCGGATGGACGAGAACGACACCATCTTCATCTTCGACAAGGTGCTCGTGCCCTGGGAGAACGTCTTCATGTACGGCGACGTCGACCGGATCAACGCGTTCTTCCCGCAGTCGGGGTTCCTGCCGCGGTTCACCTTCCAGGGCTGCACCCGCTTGGCCGTCAAGCTCGACTTCATCGCCGGCCTGCTGATGAAGGCGCTCGACGCCACCGGCTCGGGCGGCTTCCGCGGCGTACAGACGCGGGTGGGCGAGGTCATCGGCTGGCGCAACCTGTTCTGGTCGCTGACCGAGTCGATGGCCCGGGACCCCGAGCCGTGGGTCGGCGACGCGGTGATCCCGAAGCTGGAGTACGGCCTGACGTACCGGATGTTCATGATCCACGGCTATCCGCGGGTCAAGGAGATCATCGAGCAGGACGTCGCCTCCGGGCTGATCTACCTGCCCTCCGGCGCCGCCGACTTCAAGAGCCCCGAGGTAAGGCCGTACCTGGACAAGTACGTCCGCGGCTCCAACGGCATCACCGCCGTCGACCGGGTCAAGGTCATGAAGGCCCTGTGGGACTCGATCGGCTCCGAGTTCGGCGGCCGTCACGAGCTCTACGAGCGCAACTACTCCGGCAACCACGAGAACGTGAAGGCCGAGCTCCTCTTCGCCGCCCAGAACCGCGGCGGGGCGGACGCGATGAAGGGGCTCGCCGACGAGTTCCTGGCCGAGTACGACCTCGACGGCTGGACCGTGCCGGACCTGTTCTGACCGGTCGTCCTCACTGCTGACAGGACGGCGCCCCTCCCCCGGGCGCCGTCCTCAGCGCAGCACGAGCCAGAGCCCGACCGCGGAGGGCAGGAGCCCGAGGATGAGCCACGGGGTGAGCGGGTTGCGCCGGTGGATGAGGAACCCTCCGGCCAGACCGAGCACCCCGAAGCCCGCGGCGATGACGCACAGCCCGATGCGGGAGCTCTGGTAGACCGGGTCGATCGCCACCGCCCCGATGACCAGCCCGACCACCAGGTGAGCGACGGTGAAGACGACGAGGACGGACGCGACCCACTGCTTCACATGGGTCAGCGACTTGTCGTTGACGGGCCGGATCGGGTTGTCCGGGTCCATCAGGTGGCGCGGTCGTCGCTGCTGCTCGTTCACGACACCATACTTACCAGACAAATTGTTTGTGCACCAATTATTGGTACGCTAACTCACATGCCGACGAAGAAGGATCCACTCTCGGAGATCGAGAACCCACTGGCCCTCGATCAGCAGGTCTGCTTCGGCCTGGCCGTCGCCGCCCGCAGCGTCATCGCGCTCTACCGACCGCTGCTCGAGCCCATGGGACTGACCCACCCGCAGTATCTGGTCATGCTCGCGCTCTGGGAAGAGGAGCCGCTGCGCGTCTCGGAGCTGAGCCGGAAGGTCCAGCTCGACCCCGGCACCCTCTCCCCGCTGCTCAAGCGCCTCGAGGCCCAGGACTACATCCGGCGCGAGCGCAACAAGCACGACGAGCGCTCGCTCGCCGTCGTGCTGACCGATCGAGGACGAGCCCTGCGCGACGACGCCGAGAAGATCCCGCCCGCGATCGTCGAGCGCCTCGACATGAGCGTCGACGAGCTCATGGAGCTCCACCGCCGGCTGCTGGAGGTCATCGCCGCGGCGACCCGCTGACGCTAGGAGCGGGACGCCAGCGCGCCGGCGAGCGAGTCGAGGGCGCCGGGGACGATGGAGAAGTAGGCCCACCGGCCGCGCTGCTCGCGGGCTACCAGCCCGGCCTCGACGAGCAGCTTCATGTGATGGGAGACCGTCGGCTGCGAGAGTCCGACCGGCTCGGTGAGGTCGCAGACGCACGCCTCCTGGCCCTCGGAGGCCGCGATGATCGAGAGCAGCTTGACCCGGTTGGCGTCGCCGAGCGCCTTGAACATCCGCGCCAGCGCCTCGGCCTGGTCGTCGTCGAGGACGCCCGCGGTCACCGGCGAGCAGCACGCGACGGCAGCGGAGGGAAGCACGGGGAGAACGGTCATGGCGAGGAGTCTACCGAATGATATTGACGAACGTCGATACGTGACCTAGGGTCGGCGACATATCGACGTTCTTGAATCTGAGGAGCATCATGACCGACCTGCCTGTTGCCGTCATCGGCGCCGGACCCCAGGGCCTCGCGGCCGCCGCCCATCTCCTCGAGCGCGGCCTCACCCCGCTCGTGCTCGAGCAGGGCAGCGAGCCGGCCGCGGCCGTCGCCGAGTGGGGCCACGTACGCCTCTTCTCGGCCTGGCCCGAGCTCGTCGACAAGGCCGCCGCCCGGCTCCTCGAGCCGACCGGCTACGTCGCTCCCGAGAAGGGCTACCCGACCGGTGCGCAGTGGCGCGAGGACTACCTCGCCCCGCTCGCCGGCGCCCTCGGCGACCACATCCGCTACGGCGCCACGGTGACCGGCGTCTCCCGCAAGGGGCGTGACCGCCTGGTCGACGCGGGCCGCGCCGAGCAGCCGTTCGTCCTCCACGTGACCAACGCCGACGGCGGCGAGGAGCGCATCGAGGCGCGCGCGGTCATCGACGCCTCCGGCACCTGGCGCCGGCCCAACCCGGCCGGCGCCGACGGGCTCCCCGCGCTCGGCGAGCGCGCCGCCCACGCGGCCGGCACGCTCACCTACGCGGTGCCCGACCGGGCCGACGCCGCGACCTACGCCGGCAAGCACACCGTGGTGATCGGCGCAGGTGACTCGGCGTTCAACGCGGTCAACGAGCTCACCGCGATCGCCAAGGACCACCCGGGGACGCGGGTCACCTGGGCGATCCGCCGCGCAGTCTCGACCAACACCTTCGGGGGCGGCGAGGCCGACGAGCTCCCGGAGCGGGGCGCGCTCGGCGTACGCGCGAAGAAGGCGGTCCAGGACGGCACCGTCGAGCTGGTCACCGGGTTCCGTACGGAGCAGGTCGACGGCGCCACGGTCACCGCCGAGGACGGCCGCGTCATCGAGGCCGACCACGTGGTGGTGCTGACCGGCTACCGCCCTGACCTGGGCTTCCTGAGCGAGATGCGGCTCGACCTCGACCCGACGCTGGAGGCGCCGCGCAACATCGCGGTCCAGATCGACCCCAACATCCACTCCTGCGGCTCGGTCAGCGCGACCGGCGCCAAGGACCTCGCCCAGCCCGAGCCCGACCTCTATCTGGTCGGGATGAAGTCCTACGGCCGGGCGCCGACGTTCCTGGCGATGACCGGCTACGAGCAGGTACGCAGCGTGGTGGCCGAGCTCGCCGGCGACCACGACGCGGCAGCCCGGGTCGAGCTGGAGCTCCCCGACACCGGCGTCTGCGGCGGCGCCGGGGTCTTCGACGACCCGGACAGCACGAAGAACGGTGGCGGCTGCTGCGGTCCGGCGGCGCCGAGCGAGGAGCTGTTCACGATCAGCCGGGCGCCGATCACTCTCTCGTGACGGAGCGAGCCGGGGTCACGCCGAGCTCATCGAGGAGGCCGAGCACCCGCTGCTCGATCTCGTCCCGGATGCCGCGTACGTGGTCGATGTCGCCGCCCTTCGGGTCGGCGACCTTCCAGTCCTCGTAGCGCTTGCCCGGGTAGTACGGGCAGGCGTCGCCGCAGCCCATGGTGATGACGGCGTCGGCGCTGCGTACGACCTCGTCGGTCCAGGGCTTGGGGAACTCGCCGGAGATGTCGATCCCGAGCTCGGCCATGAGCTCCACGGCGACCGGGTTGATCGCCGCGGCCGGGGCCGAGCCGCCGGACCAGCCGATCGCCTGGTCACCGGCGTAGTGCTGGAAGAAGCCGAGCGCCATCTGGGAGCGGCCGGCGTTCTCGATACAGAGGAAGAGGACGGCGGGCTTGGAGCCGGAGGTCGATCGATCAGCGTTCAACGGAGCTTCTCCTGGGTGGTGGGGGTGTGAGGGAGAGCAGGGGTCAGGAGTCGAAGCGGGACGCGAGGGCCCTGACCCGGCGCTCGAGCTCGAGGTAGGCGGCGTCGAAGGCCTCGGGGCCCTTGTCCACCGGGTCCGGGATCGACCAGTGCAGCTCACCGGGGACCTTGGGGGTCTCGTGCGCCCGGTCGCAGACCGTGACCACGAGATCCTCCGGGTCGATCACGTCATCGAGGCTGGCGGGATCGACGATCGGAAGGTCCAGATGGTGGCGGGCAGCGGTATCGACCGTGCCCGGATTGATCCGATCAGCAGGATGAGTACCCGCCGAAGCAGCCGGGATCGGGCTCACCTGACGCCACAACGCCGCCGCCAGATGAGACCGCGCCGAGTTACCCGTGCACACGAACAGGACACGCCTGGGCACCGCCACGGGGGACGCGGTGCCCAGGCTCTCGAGCGTGTCCTGCTCGAGATGCAGATACGTACGCCTCCCGTCGCCCTCGGAACGATGACGGGAAACAACGCCTGCGCTCATCAACGTCTGCACATGATGAGCAAACAAGTTCGACGGGACGGACAACATCCCGGCGAGCTCTGTGGGGGAGGCATCACTCGTCTGGAGGCTGTCGACGATGCGCAGCCGCACGGGATCGCCGAGCGCGGCATGTATCTTGGCCCGGCGCTCCAGTTCGGCCTGTCTTTCAACCTCCATTGACTCAATGTTGACTGAGCAATCTCGGGAAGTCAAGAATGCTGACGTGACCTCCTCCCTTCCGCGCCGCCTGCTGGCCGAGCTCCTGGGCAGTGCGCTGCTCGTGGCCGTCGTCGTCGGCTCCGGCATCGCCGCGCAGCAGCTCTCCCCCGACGACATCGGCCTGCAGCTCCTGGAGAACTCGATGGCGACCGTCTTCGGCCTGGCCGCGCTGATCCTGATGTTCGGCCCGGTCTCGGGTGCCCACTTCAACCCGGTCGTCTCGCTCGCCGACTGGTTCCTCGGCCGCCGCGCAGGGACGGGGCTCTCGCTCGCCGAGGTGGGTGCCTACGCGGTCGCCCAGATCCTCGGAGCGGTCGGGGGCGCGGCGCTCGCCAACGTCATGTTCGACGTCGACCAGGCGATCTCGACGAAGGACCGCGCCACCGGCGGCCACCTCGTGGCCGAGGTCGTCGCCACCGCCGGCCTGGTGGCGCTGATCTTCGCCCTCGTACGCAGCGACCGCGGCGCTCTCGCGGCGCCCGCGGTCGGCGGCTACATCGGCGCCGCCTACTGGTTCACCAGCTCCACCTCGTTCGCCAACCCGGCCGTCACCATCGGCCGGGTCTTCTCGGACACCTTCGCCGGCATCGCGCCCGGTTCGGTCGCTCCGTTCGTCCTCGCGCAGCTCGTCGGTCTCGTTGTCGGGGTACTCCTGGTCCTGGTTCTCTACCCCGGCGCCGGCGCCGGCGACCGTGCAGGCGACCGTGCCGACGGCATCGTCGGCAGCGGCGCCTGAGCACGAGCCAGTGGCTGCCAGGGCATCGGCTACACCACCGTCTGCCCCAGGTCCGGCCCGACCACCTCCACCCGCCACGGCGCGGTGGAGGTGGCGGTCACCACCGGGCGCATGTCGGCTCCCATCACCACCTCGTACTCCCCCACCGCCCCCGACGGCGTGACCACCTCGACCACACGTCGCTGCCCGGGCTCGAGCCCTGGAAAGACCCGCAGCACGAGATCGTCCAGATAGTCGTAGTCGGGCCGATCGGTGCGGGCGCCGATGGGAATGACCGCTCCGGAGCATACGTAGAGCGGAAGCGACGAGAAGTCGTGCTGCTCCCGGCGCCATCCGCCGCCCGAGACGACCTGGCCGGTCCACCAGTCGGTCCAGCTACCGGGCGGCAGGTAGACGTCGACGGACCCGTCGGCGGAGAACACCGGTGCGACGAGGAGGTCCGGTCCGAGTAGATACTGCCGGTCGACGTAGGCACTGCCGGGATCGTCGGGGAAGGCCAGGGCGAGGGGACGCATCAGCGGTACGCCCCGGGTGCTGGCGGCCAGCCCGGCAGCGTACAGATAGGGCATCAGCGAGAGCTTGAGCTCGGTGAACCGCCTGGTCACCGCGACGGCGCTCTGCGGCCCTTCGTCGACGACCCCGGTGACCGGGTCGACGTCGAAGGTCCACGGCACCCGGTAGGAGCCGCTGCCGTGCAGCCGGGAGTGGCTGGAGAGCAGTCCGAACGCGGCCCAGCGCTTGAACACCCCGGCATCGGGCGTGCCCTCGAACCCGCCGATGTCGTGGCTCCAGAAGCCGAACCCGCTCAGGGCGAGCGACAACCCACCGCGCAGCGTCTCGGCCATCGACTCGTAGGTCGACGTGCTGTCACCACCCCAGTGCACCGGCAGCCGCTGGCCACCGACGGTGGCCGAGCGGGCGAAGAGGATCGCCTCGCCCTCCCCACGCTCCTCGACCAGCACGTCGTGCACGGCCTGGTTGTAGAGCTGGGTGTACCAGTTGTGCATCTGCACCGGGTCGGAGCCGTCGTGATAGATGACGTCGGTCGGGATCCGCTCACCGAAGTCGGTCTTGAAGCAATCGACCCCCTGCCCGATCAGCCGGCGCAGCTTCGCCTGGAACCACTCGACGGCTCCGGGATTGGTGAAGTCGACCAGTCCCATCCCGGCCTGCCACATGTCCCACTGCCAGACCTCGCCGTTCTCCCGGCGCACCAGATAGCCGAGAGCGGCAGCCTCCTCGAAGAGCGGTGAGCGCTGCGCGATGTAGGGATTGATCCAGACACATACCCGCAGGTCACGCTCTGTATGCAGGCGTTCGAGCATCCCGTCGGGATCGGGGAAGGTGCGCGGGTCCCACTCGAAGTCGCACCAGTTGAACTCGCGCATCCAGAAGCAGTCGAAATGGAACACCGACAGCGGCAGCCGACGCTCGGCCATCGCGTCCAGGAACCCGCTGACGGTGTCCTCGTCGTAGTCGGTGGTGAAGCTTGTCGAGAGCCACAGTCCGTAGCTCCATGCCGGCACCCGCGCCGGCCGCCCCACGAGCGCGGTGTAGCGCTCCAGGATCTGCTCAGGGGTCGGACCGTAGATGACGAAATACTCCAGGCTCTCCCCCGGCACCGAGAACTGCACCCGCTCGACCGCCTCGCTGCCGATCTCGAAGGAGACCTTTCCCGAGTGGTTGACCAGCACCCCGTAGCCACGGTTGGTGAGATAGAACGGGACGTTCTTGTACGCCTGGTCGCTGGACGTGCCGCCATCGGCGTTCCACACCTCGACCGTCTGCCCGTTCTTCACCAGCGGCCCGAACCGCTCACCGAGCCCGTAGACGAGCTCACCCACCCCGAGCGTGAGCTGCTCGTGGACGTACGTCTCCCCGGCGGTGGCGGCATAGCCGACCGACCGCTCCCCGCTGCGGGTGAGCACGGTGCCGTCGGCCTCGAAACGCAGGTCCCAGGGTGCCCCGGCGGCGACGGTCGCCTGTAGAGGCCCGCTGCGCAGCACCCCACCCGCCTCGGTCGTGGTGGCCTTCGCGGCGCCTTCCTCGGCCCCGATCAGCTCGAACCCGCGGGGCTTGCGGGCGCCGCGCAGATGCTCGATGCGTACGCCGATGACGCCGTCCGACGGCGAGCTGAGGGTGACCGTCAGTGTCGGTCGGTTGAGGGTGTCGCCGCGGGACTCGATGACCTTCGTCGGCGCGGTGACGACCACGGTGTCGTCACTCGCCTCGATGTCGTAGGCCTGCTTGGCGTAGAGCATCTCGACCCCGGGCAGGGTGCGCCAGAAACCGTCGGTGAACTTCACAGATGAGCCTTTCTCACTTGACCGCTCCGGCGGTGACCCCGCGAGTGAGCGTGCGCTGGAAGATGAGGAAGAAGACGAGCGTGGGGATCAGGCCGAGCAACGCCGAGGCGCTGGTGGTGGTGACGTCCATCAGCCTCTCGCCCTGGAGCGCGGCCACCGCGAGGGGCACGGTCTGCTTGTCGTTGCTGACCAGGAACGTCGTCGGGATCAAGAACTCGTTCCAGGTCCAGATGAAGAAGAAGATCAGCAGTACCGAGAGCGTCTGCCACGAGACCGGGACGACCACCTGCCACAGCGAACGCCAGCGGCCGGCGCCGTCGATCTCGGCGGCCTCGAGCAGCTCACGCGGGAACCCGCTGTAGACGCTGGTGAGCAGATAGGTGCCGAACGCGCTCTGGATGACGGTGAAGATGATGATCACCGACCACTGGCTGTCGTAGAGACCGACCGCCTTCGACATGGTGTAGAGCGGATAGAGCAGGGCTTCCTGCGGCAGCATGTTGGCCAGCAGAAACACCACCAGCAGCGGCAACCTGCCCCGAGCCCGGCCGATGCCGAGGGCATAGGCGTTGAACAGCGAGACCAGCACCCCGAGCACCGCGACCATCGAAGCGATGAAGATGCTGTTCCACAGCTTCGTCGGGAAGTCGGACGCCTCCCAGAACCTTGCCAGGCCGTCGAAGTAGAGGTGCGACGGGAGCTGCAGCGGGCCACCCTGGTTGTAGTCGTCGGGCGACTTGAACGAGTTGAGCACGATCAGCAGCAGCGGAGCCACGACGACCAGCGCGCCGAGCACCGCGAGCGCGAGCAGCACCCAGTCCAGCGGCCGGTTCCTCCGGCCAGTCCTCCGGCCACTCATCGGACCTCCTCGGCCTGCTCGGCGCGTCGCTGGGCCACCAGGAAGACCATCGAGACGGCAACGATCACCACGGTCAGGGCGGTCGAGATCGTTGCGCCGTAGCCCACCTGCGTACGTTGGAAGAACTCGCTGTAGGAGTAGTAGCTCGGCACGATCGTGGAGGTGCCCGGCCCACCTCGGGTGAGGGCGTAGACCGGCGCGAAGACCTTCAGCGCCGCGATCGTGCAGGTCAGGACCACCACGAAGATCTCCGGGCGGATGACGGCGACCGTGATCGCCCGGAACCGGTGCCACCAGTTGGCGCCGTCGAGCTCGGCGGCCTCGTAGAGCTCGGGGTCGACCCGGGCGAGCGCGGCCATGAAGACGACCACCGGATAGCCGATCTGCACCCAGATCAGCACCACCATGATGGTCGGCAGCGCCCAGGTCGGATCGCCGAGCCAGTTCTGCTGGGCCCGGTCGAGGCCGACCGTGGCGAGGATCGAGTTGAAGGCCCCGTCGTCGGGGCGCGCGATCCAGCCGATCACGATGGCCGCGACGACGATCGGGATGATCTGGGGGATGTAGTAGGTGGCCCGCAGGAAGCTCGCCACCTTGCCGCCGAACCGCTTCCCGACGAGGTCGAAGAGCACCGAGGCGATGACCAGTCCCAGCAGCGTCGGCGCCACCACCATCGCCACGATCATGGCGATGCTGTTGCGGAACGACGTCCAGAACTTGGCGTCCGAGAAGAGCCGCTGCCAGTTCTCCAGTCCGATCCACTGCGGCGGGAGGATGCCGCGGTAGAAGGTGAAGCTGTAGTAGATGTTCATCGCCAGCGGGACGACCACGATCGCTGTCACCAGCAGCATCCCCGGCAGGAGATACCACCAGTAGCCCGTGCGGGCCCTCGAGGAGTTCATCGGGTCAGGAGCCGCCGGTGACGCTGTCGACGCCGTCCTGATAGAGCCCGCCGAGCTCCTCGTCGACCGCCTCAGGCGTCTTGGTGCCGTTGACGACCTCCTGCAGACCCGCGTTGAGCTCGTCGTAGAACGTCGGGGTCGGCCAGTCGGGATAGAAGCCCAGACCGTCCTGCTCGGTGAGGGTGTTGAAGTTGGCGATGAGCTCCTTGCTCTTCTCGTCCGTGATCGCCTCGGCGTCGGCGGCGACCGGCACCCCACCGTTGTTGCCCATCAGGTTCTGGATCTTCGGGCTCATGGTGATGTCGATGAACTTGTAGGCCAGGTCCTTCTCCTCGGCCTTGGTCGGCACGACCCACAGGTTGCCGGAGGAGCCGGGCGACATCTCGGCACCGGGGAACAGCCCGGTGCTCCAGTTGAACTTCGCCTCCTCGACGATCCGGCCGTACCACCAGCTGCCGGAGAAGAACATCGGCGCCTCACCGTTGATGAAGTCGACACCGGCGTCCTCGGCCTTCAGGCCGGTCGCACTCTTGGAGATGTAGCCCTTGTCGACCCAGTCCTTGATCGTCTGGGTCGCATAGCTGATCTCGGGGCCGGTGAAGTCGACCTTCTCGGTGTAGGTCTGGTAGGCGGTGACCCAGTCACGGTCGGCCTTCGTCATCGCCAGCTGGTACCAGAGCTGGCCGAGCGGGTACTCGGCGGCCGACTCGGCCAGCGGAGTGATGCCCTTGGCCTCGAACGCGGCCATCGCCTCCTCGAGCTCTGCGAAGGTGGTGGGCACCTTGACGCCGTGCTTCTCGAAGAGATCCTCGTTGTAGTAGAACTCGACGTACTCGCCGTAGTTCGGGATGCCGAAGTAGCCGCCCGACCCCATCACGCCCTTGTCGTCGTACGTCGCGGTGGTCTGCAGGCTCGGCGCCAGCTTGTCGTCCCACTGGTAGGCCTCGACGGCACCGTCGAGGTTGGTCAGCAGGCCCTGGCTGGCGAGGAGGCCGGCGGTGGCGTTGCCCTTGTTGTACTCCATCAGGTCCGGCGCCTTGTCGGAGTTGAGCACCTGGCTGGCAGTGGTGCGGACCTGCTCGAAGGCCTTGGCCTCGAACTCGACCTTCGCTCCGGTCTCCTTCTCGAACTCCTCGATGGCGGCGGCCCAGGCCACACCCATGGCGCTGGACTCGTCCTCGTAGTGCCACAGCGTGAGCGTGCGACCCTTTCCGTCGACGTTCGTGTCGACGTCACCACTGTCCGAGCTCGTGCTCGCGCCGCCGCAAGCGCTCATGGCCAGCGCTCCGGCGAGCATGACGGCACCGAGCGCACATCTCGTGCTGCGCATGGCGTACCTCCTCGTCTGGCGGTCCTCCAACGCACCGCCGATATTTGTTCGAGACCAGAACATAACGCGGGTCTCAGTGTGACGCAAGGCACAACAAAGCCAAATCTCCGTCGCGCCCGGAGGTTTTGTACGCGGCGCTCAGCCGCCCAGCAGAAAGCCGGCCGGGTCTGCGAGCAGCTCGGCCCAGACCAGCTCGGCGGCCCCGATCATCAGCTGCTCCTCCCCGAGCGCGGCATCGCGCACCTCGACGCCCTCGCGGATGGAGGCGACCGCGTCGCCGATCAGGTCGACGGGCGCCGCATCGCGCAACGCGGCGAGGAACCCGGAGAGGACGATGGCCTGCGGGTTGAGCACGTTGACGGCATTGCGCACCGCGACCGCGAGCAGGCCGGCAAGTTCCTCGACAAGGTCCGCGAGGGCGCTATCAGGGTCCTCGCCCCGCTGCCCGGACAGCCGCTCGGTCAGCTCGTGACCGAGGCGTCCGGCGTCGGCCGCGCCGAGACCTACGGCGGCGAGCAGAGTGGCCTGGTCGACCTCGGCCTCGAGACAGCCTGCGGCGCCACAGTGACACCGCGCTCCCCCGGGCCGCACGACGGTGTGCCCGAACTCGCCGGCGTAGCCGGCAGCACCGGTCAGGAGCCGTCCCGCCACCACCGCTCCACCGCCGACACCGCTTGCCCCACCGATGAGATAGACCAGGTCAGCAACGCCTTTTCCGGCGCCGAACCGACTCTCCGCACGCATCGCGAGCGTGGCAGCATTGGCCGCCCAGGAACGCAGCCCCGTGGCCTTGGTGACCTCGTCGACGATCGGCACCTCGCTCCAGCCGAGATGCGTGGCCTCGCGCACGACACCATCGCCGATACGCACCTGACCGGGGATGGCGAGCCCAAGGCCCAGCACCCGCGCCGAGTCGCCGGCCAGCATGCCCCGGACCGTCGCCGCCGCGAGCCCCACGACGGTGGCCACCTCGGTGTCCGGAGTCTCGATGCGGACGTGCTTGACGACCCGCCCGCCCAGGCCGACGAGGCCGACATGAACCGCGTCGACCTCCGGGTTGACCGCAACCGCGACGACGTCCTCAGCCAGCCGAACGACACCGCTGGGCCGACCCGCTCCACCCGTCAGAGCCGGTGTCGACTCGGTGACCAGCCCCAGGCCGACCAGGTCGGCGACCACCCCGGCCATCGTCGATCTGCTGAGACCGACCTCTCGGGTCAACTCGGCTCGCGACCTCGCGCCCTCCTCATGAAGCAAGGTCAGCACCCGCGAGAGGTTGCGCCGACGCAGATCCTCCGTCGTCTGGCTCGTCATGGAGCGACACTACCACCGGGCAGCCTTTTGTTCGTTAGTCGAACAATCAACGGATGATCGCCCCGGAATGGTCGCAGCGAACGCAGACCACACCCCCCGATCCCGACGAGTGGTGGAGAACGACGATGATGTCGTCGAGCTCACCGCCCCGATGTTCGACGCCGTCCACACCACGCACGACGGACCACGCTCACGGAAACGGACACCCCATGACCTCCGAGAAGACCCGCGCTCGCGACGTGATCCCGTTGCGCGAGGCGACGCGCGCCTGGTTCGCGATCTCCCTGCAGACGTTCGGCGGCCCCGCCGGCCAGATCGCGGTCATGCAGCACAAGCTGGTGGACGAGAAGCGCTGGATCGGCCAGCAGCGGTTCCTGCATGCGCTGAACTACTGCATGCTGCTGCCCGGCCCCGAGGCCCAACAGCTGGCCATCTACGTCGGCTGGCTGCTCAACGGCACCCTCGGTGGGCTGATCGCCGGGATCCTGTTCGTGCTCCCCGGCGTCGTCGCCCTGCTCGCCCTCTCGGCGCTGTACGTCGGCGCCGGATCGACCGCGGTCGTGACCGGGCTGTTCGCCGGTCTCGCCCCCGCGGTCATCGCGATCGTCGTCCAAGCCGTGCAGCGCGTCGGCACACGAGCCCTGCACCATCCGATCCTGGTGGCGATGGCGGTGGCCTCGTTCCTCGCGCTGACCGTCTTCAAGGTGCCGTTCCCGATCGTGATCTTCGTGGCCGGCCTGCTCGGCTGGCTGGTCGGCACCCGGGTCCCCGCCTTCACCCGGAGCAAGGGCCACGGCGGCAGCGACGACGGTCCGGAGCCGCTGATCAGCGACGACGCCCTGCACCATGACGCCCCCTCGAAGGTCCGCGGCCTGAAGATCCTCGTGCTCGGAGTGGTGCTCTGGTTCGCTCCGGTGGCGCTGGCGGCGATCGTGTTCAGCCGCGACAGCGTGTTCGTGGACATGGGCCTGTTCTTCTCGGGTGCCGCCGTGGTCACCTTCGGCGGCGCGTACGCGGTGCTGGCCTACGTCGCCCACCAGGCGGTCAACGTCTTCGGCTGGTTGAAGGCCGGCGAGATGGTCCGAGGTCTCGCGCTCGCCGAGACCACGCCCGGGCCGCTGATCATGGTCGTCCAGTTCGTCGCCTTCGTGGGCGCCTACCGCAACCCCGGCTCCCTCGACCCCTGGGTCGCCGCCGTGCTCGCCTCGCTGCTGGTGACCTGGGTGACCTTCGTGCCCTGCTTCCTGTTCATCTTCCTCGGCGCGCCCTACGTCGAGCGGCTCCGGAACAACCACCACCTCACCGCGGCGCTCACCGGCATCACCGCGGCGGTGGTCGGCGTGATCGCCAACCTCGCGCTGTTCTTCGCGCTGCACACCCTCTTCGACCGCTCCCGCACGCTCGCGTGGGGCCCGGTCGACCTCGACCTCCCGGTGCTGTCCTCGTGGGACCCGGTCGCGTTCGCGATCACGGCGGTCGCGATCGCGCTCATGTTCTGGCGCAAGTGGTCCACCCTGCGCACCCTCGGTGTCTGCGCGCTGCTCGGGCTGGCCTCGACCCTCATCCCTCTCTGACCGCGGTGAGCAGGTGCGGCCAGGCCGGCGAGGCCGGGTCGCCCCAGGCGGCGTGGTCCACGCCGTCGACCACCTCGAGACGTACGCCGGGGTGTGCTGCCGCGTAGCGCTCGGAGATCGCGAGCGGGATCAGGGTGTCGGCGGCGCCGTGGAGGACCCGTACCGGGACCCGAGGAGCGAGGGCGAGCGGGTCGGCGGCGGCGTACGCCTCGGGGGCTTGCGCCGGGGTGCCCCCGAGGAACTCCTCGACAGCCCCGTCGCCGAGTCCGTCCTCGCTCATCGCGGCCAGCGCCGCGGCAGGAGCCAGGGCGACGACCCCGGTGACCAGGGTGCCCGGGCGCGAGGCGGCCCAGAGCGCGAGCTGACCGCCGGAGGAGTGTCCGACCAGGGTGATCCGGCGGGGTGCGTCGTTGTGGATCGTCCACTCCCGGCCGCTGAGCTGGATCGACTCGATCGCCGTCTCGACGTCCTCGAAGGCCTGCCGCCACTGGCCCGGGCCGTGCCGGTACTCCACCGTGGCGGTCAGGTGACCCGCGTCGGCCAGCGCCCGGCCGGCCGCCCAGGTGCGGATCCGGTCGGAGTCGCGCCACATCCCGCCGTGGAGCAGCAGGACGAGCGAGTCGGTCGCCTCCGCCGGCTCGAAGACGTCGGCGACCTGGCGGGCGGTGGCGCCGTAGCGCATCGTCGCGTCGGGGTAGGTGGTGTCGGTCGTGGTCATGGATTCTCCTTGCTGGTGCGGTCGAGCAGGATGCTGACCGCGACACCGACCACCAGCCCCCAGAAGGCTGAGCCGATGTTGAGGACGGTGATGTCGGCGACGGTCACCAGGAAGGTGACCAGCGCGCCGGTGACGTGAGGCCCGCTGAAGGCGGTCTGGAAGGCACCCTGGAGCGGCTTGAGCATGGCGAGGCCGCCGAGCGCGGCGACGTACGCCTCGGGCATGGTGGTGATGACCCGGACCATGCCCGGGGCGAGCAGTCCGAACCCGATCGCCAGTACGCCGCACCAGACCGCCGCGGCATAGTGCCGCCGCCGCTCCCCCGAGGCGGTGACCAGCGCGTTGGTCGGCCCGGCCAGGCAGGTGGACACCCCGCCGAACGGGGCCGCGACCAGCGACGTCACCCCGCACCAGCCGGTCACCTGGTTCATCCGCGGGTCGTGCCCCGCGGCGCGCAGGACGGCCATGCCCTGACCGTTCTGGACGACCAGGACGGTGATCAGCAGCGGGATGGTGAGCTCGACGAACGCGGACCCGGTGAAGACGGGTGTCGTCCAGACCGGGTCGACGACCCAGCGGCCGGAGACCTCGACGGCGGGCCGGTCCGCGAGGCTCACCGCGACCGCGCCGACGGCCAGCGCCACCAGCACCGCCGGGAGCCAGCGCGCCAGCCGTGGGATCGCGCTGACCGCGACGAAGGCGGCCACCATCGGCCCGGCGACCGCCACGTCGCGGTCGACCGCGAGGACCAGGTCGGTGCCGAAGCGAAGGAAGACCCCGGCGACCATCGCCATCACGATCGGCATCGGCAGCAGGTGCATCACCCGGTCGACCTGCCGGGTCAGGGCCAGCGCGACCAGCAGGACCGCAGCCATGACGAACCCGCCGACCGCCTCCGGCCACGTGGTGCCGGCGGCCATCGCCTGGCCGACGACCACGGTGCCGGGGATCGTCCAGAAGTAGACCAGCGGCTGCCGGCTCCAGCGCGAGGCGACGATCGTCAGCACCCCGTTGAGGCAGAAGACCACGCTCACCCAAGAGGCGACGACACCGGCGGAGAGGCCGGCGCCCTGGCCGACGGCCAGGATCACCGCGACCGGGCCGGTGCAGGAGAACAGGAAGCCGATGAAGCCGTTGACCAGCTCGTGGCGGCCGAGGTCTCGCCTCAGGCCTGTCGGGGCGTCCCGGACGTCGAGGTCGGTGCTCAAGGCTCCTCCGTCGGCTCGGCCGCCATCGCGGCGAGCTCGGTCCGGCTGCGTACGCCGAGCTTCGCGTAGATGCGGGTCAGGTGGTACTGCACGGTCTTGGGCGAGACGAACAGCTGGGCGGCGACCTCGCGGTTGGAGAGGCCCGAGGCGACCATCTCGGCGACGGTCTCCTCCTGCGGGGTCAGGTCCACCGGGCCCCGCCGGCCACGCGGTGCCCGCACGCCCCCGGCGCGCAGCTCGCGCTCGGCCGCGTCGACGTACATCGTCGCACCCAGGCCGTCCCACAGGTCGCGGGCGGAGGAGAGCAGCGCCTCGGCGTCGCGGCGGCGGCCGGCACGGCGCAGCGCCTGGCCGTAGGCGAAGGTCACCCGGGCGCGCTCGTAGCGCAGCGGCAGCCCGTCGAGCAGCTCGAGGGCGCGGTCGAAGGTGTCGCGGACCCCGGCCAGATCGCCGCGGGCGCCGTGCCAGCGGCCGCGGGCGGTGGCCAGCCTGGCCTGGGCGGAGCGGTGCTGCTCCTCCCGGGCGCGGGTCTCGTGCGGGCGCAGGAACTCGTCGGCCTCGTCGAGCCGGCCCTCCGCGACCAGCGCGGCGGCGTACGTCTCGGCCCAGGGCCAGATGGCCGGCTCGGTCAGGGCGCTGCCGGCCGGGGCGTGGGTGAGCGGTTCGAGAATGCGGAGGACGGCACGGAAGTCGCTGCGCGCCTCGGCGATGTGGGCGCGGGCGAGGAGCGCGGGGACCCGCATGATCTCGTAGCCCTGGGCGCCGATCTCGGCGGCGCGGGCGGTGCGGGCGGCCTCCTCCCAGCTGCCGCGCAGCAGGTGGGTCTCGGTGGCGGTCCACTCCAGCAAGGGCGTGACCAGGGCGATGCCCGACGTCGTCGCGAGCGCTCGCCCGGCGGCGACCGTCTGCAGGGCGGCGTCGCCCTCGCCGGTCAGGAACTGCACGCGCGCCAGCCAGGCCAGCGCCCACATCGCGATCCGGGTCGAGCCGCCGAGGATCCTCGGGTCGGTGACCCCCTCCAGCCGGCTGCGGGCCTCGTCGGGCTCGTCGGCGAGCACGTCGAGCCAGCCACGGCCCATCGTGACCCGCTGGGTCTGGGCGCTGTGGCCGACGCGACGGGCGGCCAGGGCGTAGGCCTCGTGGGCCTCCTCGAACCGGCCGGCCATCGCCAGCCCGAGTCCGCGGATCGCCGCCGCCTCGACGCCCGCGGCCGAGTCGCGTCCGGCGAGCGAGATCGCCCGGTCGGCCCAGGTGACCAGCTCCTCGCCGCGACACAGGGCCAGCGAGTGCAGCACGCGGCGGGTGGCGATCAGCGCTGCGCTCTCCGGCTCGCGGTCGGCGTTGACGATGTCCCAGGCGCGCGCGAGGCGCACCTCGGCCTCGGTGGCCCGGCCGCGCAGGATCGCCAGGTAGGCGAGCACCGCGTCGCGCAGCGGCGTCTCGCGCAGGCTCTCGACCACGGGCACCAGCGCCGCGGCGCCCATGCCGTCGCCCGCCGCGACCAGTGCGTCGACCGAGCGGATCAGCCGGTCGTCGCGGCGCACCGGGTCCTCGGTGAGGCGGCTGGCGTCGCGGTAGAGAGCCGCGGCCTGCGCCCAGGCGCCCTCGTCGCCCCGCCGCTGCGCCAGTCGGGCGACCTCCTCGGCGAGCTCGGCGTCGGGCACCGGGGTCGCGGCGACGAGATGCCGGGCCCGTCGGACCTCGTCGTCGACGATCGCGGCCGCCCGCTGGTGCGCGTCGGCGGACCGGCGGGCGCCCATCGTGCCCAGCACGGCGACACCGACCAGCGGCGTACGCCATCGGGGGCGGTGGTCGCGGGTGGTCTCGATCAGCCCGGCCGTGGCCAGGGCGTCGACCGCGGACAGCGGGTCGTCGAGGCCGGCGAGGGTCGCGGCCTGACCCAGCGACGCGTCCTCCCCCAGGATCGCGAAGGCCTCGGCGAGGGCGCGCCCGGCGGCACCGCAGCCGGCGAGCGCGAGCTGGACCTCATCGCGTACGTGGACGGGGGCGGGCAGCTGGGTGTCCGGCCGCGCCCAGCGGCTCGGCGGGAGCTCGTCGAGCAGGGCGACCGCGTCGCGCGGGCTGCCGGCGGTGTGGCGGGTGAGGACCTCGGCCATCGCCGGGTGCAGGACCCGTCCGCGCAGTGCCGCGAGCTCGCCGACCGCGGTCGCGTCCAGCCCCTCGATGCGTACGGTCTCGGCGGCGATCTCGCCGAGGAACGGGGTGCTGCGGGTGGCCGCCAGCACCACCAGCACCGGTGCGTCGTGGTGGCGGCGCAGCGCGGAGGCGATCGCCTGCAGCGAGAGCGTGTCGGCGAGGTCGGCGTCGTCGACCAGGACGAGACCGGACTCCCCTGCATGCTCGGCCAGGGCTCGTGCGATCAGGGTGTCGGCCGCGGCGACCGCGTCGTCCGGTGGCTCTTCACCGAGCAGCTGGCGCAGCACCGAGCCGGGGCAGTCCTGCTCCCAGGCACCCGCGCGGGCCGTCAGGGCCGGCGTCGCGACCCGGTCCGCCAGGCCACGCAGCAGCGCGGTCTTGCCCAGTCCCGGGTCCCCGAGGACCAGGACGGCGGCGGAGCCTTCGGTGCGAGCCAGGGCCAGCCGCGAGGTGAGCTCGACGAGCTCGTCCTCGCGACCGACACACCCAGCTCTCTCTATGAGCACGGTCACACCCTAGGCCTCCTCACGCGGGCAGGCCTTCCTCGAGCGCGACGTCCATGACGGTCTCCTGCGGGGAGCGCGGCACCGCCACGGTGACCACCGCACCGAGCACCGCGACACCCGCGAAGATCTGGAAGGCGGTGGTGCCGCCGACACCGGCGGCGACGAGTGCCCCGCCGATGATCGGACCGACGATCCCGCCGAGCCGCCCGAATCCGGCGCACCAGGCGACGCCCGCGCCGCGGGCCCGGGTCGGGTAGTAGTTGGCGACCAGCCCGTAGATGAGCACCTGGGTGCCGATCGTGCCGACGCCGGCGATGGCGACGGCCGGGAACAGGACGGCGAGCGGCAGCCCGAGGGGCAGCAGCAGGAGCATCAGGCCGGCGAGCACGAAGGTCGTCGAGACCACCTTCTTGGCGCCGGTGCGGTCGGCGACGTACGAGGCGAGGAGACCGCCGACGATGGCGCCGCCGTTGAGCACCAGCAGGAAGGTGAGGGCGTACGCCTTGCCGTAGCCGTTGTCCTCCATGATCTTCGGCAGCCAGGTGTTGAGACCGTAGGTCAGCAGCAGGCCGGAGAAGCTCATCAGGCCCAGCACGAGGGTCGGGAAGGCGAGCGGGCGGCGGGCCAGGGCACCGAAGCCGACCGCCTCCTGGGTGCTGGTCGCGGCGACCCGGCCACGTGAGTCGAGCCACTGCTGCGACTCGGGCAGCTTGGCGACGGCGAACGGGAGCAGCAGGACCAGCGGGGCGGCGCCGATCGCCATCAGGATCCGCCAGTTGGAGCCGCTCGGGTCGACGATCAGTGCCATCAGCGAGGCGCTCACGCCACCGGCGGGGATGCCGCTGTAGACGATCGCGTTGAGCCGGTTCTTCCGCTCCGGCGGCGCGAACTCGGCGACCAGGGCACCCACGGTCGCCAGGATCGCGCCCAGCCCGATGCCGGTGAGGAAGCGCAGGAGGCCGAAGACGGCGATCGTCTGCGCGAACGCGGTCGCGGCCATCCCGAGGGAGAACCAGGTGATGCTGGCGAGCACGACCTTGCGGCGGCCGATCCGGTCGCTGACCGCACCCGCGCTCAGCGCCCCGACCAGCACGCCGACCAGGGCATAGCTGCCCAGCGTGCCCGCCTGGCCCGCGGAGAGCTGCCCGATCTGGGTGGGGTCGGCCATGAGCGTCGGCAGCACCGTGCCGTAGACCACGAGGTCGTAGCCGTCGAACATCAGGGCCAGCGCGGAGAGCGCGACGACCCAGGACAGGCGTTGCCCGGTTGCGCCCCGGGCGGTTTCGTCGGTGTTTCCGGTGTTGTCGGGCATGGAGATCTCCATCGGTGACGCGAGCGTGCTCGCGAAGGGAGGGTCGGCCCCGAGAGAGGACCTGGTGGCTCAGCCGAGGTCGCCACCGGCGACGGGGAGGACCGTACCGGTGATGTAGGAGGCCTCCTCGGAGGCGAGGAAGCAGATCGCGGCGGCCTGCTCGTCGAGCGTGCCGTAGCGGTGCATGAGTGAGGTCTCGAGGGTCTGGTCGATGTGGGCCTGGAACCACGCCTTCTCGGTCTCCGTCCGAGGCGTTGGTGTGCCCCGGGAGATCCGGCGTGGCGGCGCCTCCGTGCCTCCCGGGGCCGTCGCGGTGACCCGGATGCCGTCACCGACGTACTCCAGCGCGAGGGAGGCGGTGATCGCGTTGATCCCGCCCTTCGCGGCCGAGTACGGGATCCGGTGGATGCCCCGGGTCGCGGCCGAGGAGACGTTGACGATGACGCCGCGGCCGCGCTCGACCATGCCCGGCAGAGCGGCACGGCAGGCGTAGAGCGTCGTCATCAGCGAGCGGGTGATCTCGGCGTCGATCTGCTCGGCGGTGAACTCGGTGAACGGCTTGAAGTTGATCGCTCCGCCGACGTTGTTGATCAGCACGTCGATCCGGCCGTACGTCGCGACTGCCCGCTCCACGAGGGCGGCCGCGCCCTCGTAGCGCTCGAGGTCGCACTCGACCGCGCTGGCGCTCGCGCCCTGGCCGGTGAGCTCGTCGGTGATCTCGGCGACCAGCGGGGAGCGGTCGGCGAGGACGACCTTGCCGCCCTCGGCAGCCACCCGGCGGGCGACCTGGGCGCCGATGCCCTGGGCCGCGCCGGTGACCACCACGACCTGCCCGGCGAACCGGCCCGGGGTGATGAACCTCGGCCTGGTCGCGGCGGCCGACTCGGCCATCGCGCGCCGCATCGTCTCCTGGGACCGCTCGCTGTGGGCCTTGATCAGGTCGCGGGCGGCGATCCGGTCGCCGCGCTCGAACGCCTCGACGATGTCGAGGTGGTCCTGGGTGCACCGCGGGTGGCACCAGGTGGCGTTGCGCAGCACGTCCTCCATCCGGCCCTTGACCCCGAGCGCCTGGTAGGCGGCGAGCAGGTGGCCGTTGCCGGTGAGGGTGAACAGGTAGTCGTGGAAGGCCGCGTTCGACTCGGTGTAGCCGTGGGCGTCGAGGAACCGGTCGCCGTCGACGTACGGGAGGGTCGACTCGGCGAGCAGCCGGTAGCCGGCCAGCTGCTGGGAGTCCAGCCGCCCGATCGTCAGGTCGAGCGCCCCCACCTCCAGCGCCGCCCGGGCCTCGAAGATCGCGTCGGACGCGGAGATGTCCGGGTGCTCCTCGCCGATCGTGTAGCCGTCCGCAGTGGTGTCCCCGCCGGTCGAGCCGCCGGAGCCGCTAGGCGGAGGCGTGTCGAGACCAACAGAGTCGTCTCGAGCGAACGTCACCTGACCGCCGATACTCCGCGCCTCGGGAGACTCGATCAGGTCCTCGACCGTGTTGGTCTCGACACGCTCGCTGGCGCTCGCGGCTCGACCAGCGGGAGCTGGCGCGACCAGCTGACCGGCGATGCGGCGTACGACATCTCCGTCGTCCCGAGCCACCGCAGCCGATCCAGCAGGGCCGAGGTCGACCGCCGGAAGCATCTGCTGCCCCGCGATCGCCCGTGCCTCCGGGTGTGTCTCCAGCTCGACACGTACGGGTGACGCCTCGGCCGACGCGGGCGACGTCTCGGCCGACGGGGCTGACGCCTCGGCAGCGGGGACGGCGAGGGCGAACTTCTCGTAGTAGAACCCGGTGGGCTCGATGCCGGCACCGGCGACGTGCGTACGCACCGCCTCGACCATCGGCGGCGGGCCGCACAGGTAGATCGCGACGTCGCCGTCGTGCAGGTCCTCCTCGCCGATCAGGCTCATCACGTAGCCCTTGTTGGCCGCGGTCGAGGCGGGGTCGGAGACGCAGTGGTCCCAGCTGAACCCGGGCAGCCGCGCGATCAGCTCGCCGACCTCGTCGAGCTTGACCAGGTCGTCGTCGGTGCTGACGCCGTAGACCAGCCGGCCGCCGCGGTCGCAGCCGTCGACCTCGAGCTGGCGCAGCATCGAGAGCACCGGCGCGAGCCCGGTGCCGCCGGCGAGCATCAGCACCGGCCGGCGGGCCTCGCGCAGGAAGAAGGAGCCGTTCGGCCCGGTGAAGGTGACCTCGTCGCCGACCGCGGCGCGCTCGGTCAGCCAGGTCGACATCGCGCCACCCTCGGTCAGCTTGACCAGGAAGACGAGCCGCTCCTCGTGCGGGGCGTTGGCGAAGGAGTACGACCGGGTGACCTCGGTGCCGGGGACGGCGATGTTGACGTACTGACCCGGCAGGAAGGCGAGCTCACCGCGGTTGGGGATGTCGATGGAGAGCTCGACCGTGGTCGGGCTCAGCCGGTCCAGGCCGACCACGGTGCCGGTGTAGCTCGCGGCGCCGGTCTTGGCGACCTCGGAGGTGGTGGCGATCTGCAGCGCGAGGTCCGAGCGCGGCTTCATCGAGCACGGCAGGGCGTACCCCTGGGCGACCTCCGCCGCCGACAGCGCGTCCTCGATGTAGGTACCGCCGTCGTACTCCCCCGACTCGCACAGCGCCTTGCAGGTCCCGCAGGCGCCGTCGCGGCAGTCCAGCGGGATGTTGATCCGCTGCCGGTAGGACGCGTCGGCGACGGTCTGGTCCTCGCGGACGGTGATGAACCGGGTCACGCCGTCCTCGAAGGACAGTGCGACCTGGTGGGTCGCGACCCCGGTCGTGGGCTCGGTCTCTGTTGCAGTCATCGCGCGCCTCAGACGTGGTAGATGTCGACGACGTGGTGAATGTAGTCGTTCTTCAGCACCACGGTCTTGCGGCGGATCAGCGGCTGCTCACCGGAGAAGTCGATCGTGTAGAACGACGTGCCGTAGTAGGGGTCGACGGTCTTGTAGCGGAAGTACATGGTGTGCCAGTTGAAGCGCACGTCGACCAGGTCGCCGCGGCGCTCGATCACCTCGACGTTGCTGATGTTGTGGGACGTACGCGGCTCCGGCAGCGAGGTGGCCGAGGACCGCTCCGTACGGATCCGGAAGACGCGGTCCTCCAGGCCACCCTTGTTGGGGTAGTAGATGAGCGACATCTCGGTCTGCGGGTCCTCGGTGAGGAGGTCGGCGTCGTCCCAGCAGGGCATCCAGTAGACGACGTCGTCGGCGTAGCACTCGAGCCACTTCTCGAACTCGCGGTCGTCGAGGAAGCGCGCCTCGCGGTAGAGGAACTGCTCGATCGCGTTCTGCGTGATCAGCTTCGCCCCGGTCGGAGCAGCGTTCTCCTGTGTGATCGTCATCGTCACTTGCCCTTCTCGTTCGCGATGGCCGTACGCATCTGCTCGGCCCACTGCGCGTGCATGACCGGGTAGAGGCCCTCGTCCTCGTTCTTCGCGCCGGCCGAGATGACGCCCGGCATCTCCAGCGCCTCGGCGACCTCGTCGGGCCCGGTGAGCCAGTGCTCGGCGCCGCGGCTCATGTCGTTCCACGGCGCGGCGGAGGCCTGGTACGTCAGGTAGCAGGACCGGAACTCCTCCAGGTCGTCGGGCGTGGCCATGCCGGAGGCGTTGAAGAAGTCCTCGTACTGCCGGATCCGCCAGGCTCGCGACTCAGGGCTCTCGCCCTTGGGGGCGATGCAGTAGATGGTGACCTCGGTCCTGTCGACCGAGATCGGCCGGAAGTGCCGGATCTGGGTCGAGAACTGGTCCATCAGATACACGTTCGGGTAGAGCAGCAGGTTGCGGGAGCCCTTGACCATGAACTCGCCCTTGGCGTCGCCGAACTTCTCCTTGAGCGTGTCCATCTGGTCCCACAGCGGCCGGTCGGCGGGGTTGGCGGCCCAGGTCCACAGGCACAGGTGGCCGTTCGGGTAGGACCAGTAGCCGCCGCCGGCCTTGCCCCAGCTGCCGGCGTCGACGGTCTTGGTGGTGTTCTTCGACTCGCCGGTGTTGCGGCGTGAGGTGGTGGCGGCGTAGTTCCAGTGGGTGGCGGTGACGTGGTAGCCGTCGGCCCCGTTCTCCGCCTGGACCTTCCAGTTGCCGTCGTAGGTGTAGGTCGAGGCGCCACGCAGGACTTCGAGCCCGTCGGGCGACTGGTCGACGAGCATGTCGATGACCTTGACGGTGTCGCCGAGGTGCTCGTCCAGCGGGAGCACGTCCTCGTTGAGCGAGCCGAACAGGAAGCCGCGGTAGCTGTCGAAGCGGGCCACATGGGTGAGGTTGTGGGAACCCTCGGTGTTGAAGCTCTCCGGGTAGCCGGCGTCGTCGGGGTCCTTGACCTTGAGCAGCGTGCCGTCGTTGCGGAACGTCCAGCCGTGGAACGGGCAGGTCAGGGTCATCCGGTTGTCGGTCTTGCGCCGGCACAGCATCGCGCCGCGGTGGGCGCAGGCGTTGATCATGCAGTGCAGCTCGCCGTCCTTGTCGCGGGTGATCACGACCGGCTGCCGCCCGATGTAGGTGGTGAGGTAGTCGCCAGGGTTCGGCACCTGGCTCTCGTGGGCGAGGTAGATCCAGTTGCCCTCGAAGATGTGCTTCATCTCCAGCTCGAAGATCTCCTCGTCGGTGAAGATCCGGCGGTTGGCGCGGTAGATCCCGGCCTCGCGGTCCTCGACCACGGCGTCCGACAGAACGTTCTCGATGTGGCCCAGGCTCTCGGTGAGCGGTGCGGTCATGGTGATGCCTCCAACGGGTGACGGTGACCACACCTTCGCAAGGCAGTGGCGGTCGTCACACCAGGTGAATGCCCAGTTCCGACCTAGGCATCCATTGATCACTCGAATCAATCAATAGGCGCCTGTTTCGTCCTTGTTGTTTATCTATCCCCGGCTTAGTGTGGCGGTCGTCACCACCTGCTGAGGAGCGCTTCATGGAGCTACGCCACCTGCGGTATTTCGCCGCGGTCGCCGAGACCTGTCACTTCGGACAGGCCGCGGCGCAGCTGCACATCGCCCAGCCGGCACTCTCCCAGGCGATCCGCCAGCTCGAGTCCGAGCTCGACGTCACCCTGTTCACCCGGACGACCCGCCAGGTGTCCCTCACCCCCGCCGGCGAGTTCCTTCGCACCGAGGCCGCCCGGGTGCTCTCCGCCATCGACGACAGCGTCCGAGGCGTACGCCGCATCGGGGCCGGCCGCCACGGCCTGGTCCGCCTCGGCCTGACCGGCACCGCCTCGTTCTCGCACCTGCCGGGCATCGCCCGGGTGGTCAAGCGCGAGCTGCCCGAGGTGGCGCTCGAGATCCACGCCGACCTGCTCACGCCGGCCCAGTGCGAGCGGCTGCAGAGCGGGGCGCTCGACCTCGGCGTACTGCGGCCGCCGGCGATCGGTGAGGGGCTGACCCTGCGCACCCTCGAGGTCGAGCCGCTCGCGCTCGCCATCCCGGTCGACCACCGGCTCGCCGTCGAGCCCGTCGTGGCGCTGGCCGATGTCCGCACCGAGCCCTTCATCGCCTACAGCGCCCGCGACTCGGCGGTCAACGAGGCCGTCCTGCGCAGCTGCCGCGAGGCCGGATTCGTGCCGCGCCGCGAGCACGAGGCGCCGAGCACCGCGGTCCTGCTGGCGCTGGTCGCCGCAGGCCTCGGCGTCGCGGTCGTCCCGGCCTCGGTCCGTGCCCTTCCGCTGGAGGGCGTGGTCTTCCGCGACCTGCTCGACGCCGGCAGCGTCGAGCTCTCCCTCGCCTACCGCACCGACGACGACAACCCCGTCGTCGACGCCGTCATCGAGATCCTCGAGGCAGCCGACCTGTTCACCGCACCCCGTCTGGAAGCTCCCCGGTCATGAAGATCACCAAGATCGAGGCGATCCCCTTCGCCATCCCCTACCGCAAGCCGCTGCGCTTCGCCTCCGGCGAGGTCCACACCGCCCAGCACGTGCTGGTCCGGGTCCACACCGACGACGGTGTCGTCGGCATCGCCGAGGCGCCGCCGCGGCCGTTCACCTACGGCGAGACGCAGGCCGGGATCATCGCCGTGATCGACCAGCTCTTCGCCCCACAGCTCGCCGGGCTCACCCTGCTCGAGCGCGAGAGCGCCCGGGCCCTGATGGAGCGCACCGTCGGCAACCCCACCGCGAAGGCCGCCGTCGACATGGCCATGTGGGACGCCCTGGGCAAGACCCTCGACCTGCGGGTCGTCGACCTCCTCGGTGCCTTCACCGACCGGATGCGGGTCTCCCACATGCTCGGCTTCGACGGGCCCGAGGCGATGGTCGCCGAGGCGGAGCGGATGCGGGAGACGTACGGGATCTCGACGTTCAAGGTGAAGGTCGGCCGCTCCCCCATCGAGCTCGACACCGCCGTCGTCCGTGCGCTGCGCGAGCGGTTCGGCGCCGAGATCGAGCTGTACGTCGACGGCAACCGCGGCTGGACCGCGGCCGAGTCCGCCCGGGCGATGAAGCAGATGGCCGACCTGGACCTGCTCTTCGCCGAGGAGCTCAACCCGGCCGACGACGTGCTCGGGCGGCGCTGGCTGGTCAGCCAGGTCGACGTGCCGTTCATCGCCGACGAGTCGGTCCCGACGGCGGCCGACGTCACCCGCGAGGTGCTCGGTGGCTCCGCCACCGCGATCAGCATCAAGACCGCACGCACCGGCTTCACCGGCTCGCAGCAGGTGCTCCATCTCGCCGAGGGACTCGGGCTGGAGGTCGTGATGGGCAACCAGATCGACGGCCAGCTCGGCAGCGCCTGCTCGATCGCCTTCGGCGCCGCTCACCGGCTCACCTCCCGCCGCGCCGGTGAGCTCTCCAACTTCCTCGACATGGCCGATGACCTGCTCACCGAGCCGCTCGAGATCCGCGACGGCGAGCTCGCCGTACGTCCTGGTGCCGGCCTCGGGGTCGAGATCGATGCCGAGAAGCTCGATCACTACCGCACCGACAACTGAACACCAGACCGCACACCGCAACACGAGAGGACACACCATGACCATCGACCAGACCCTCGAGTCCGCCGAGGCTGCCACCGCGGCCGCCTCAGGTGCCTCCGCCACCGAGCGCTTCGCCGCCGACAAGTCGCCCTTCGAGGCCGTCAAGGACACCCCGCCGGAGCGCGTCGACCGGCTCGCCAAGCGCGTCCTCAACGCCGTCTACGAGACGATCCGCGAGGAGAAGGTCAGCTACGACGAGTACAACGCGCTCAAGGCGTGGCTGATCCAGGTCGGCAAGGACGGCGAGTGGCCGCTCTTCCTCGACGTCTGGGTCGAGCACGAGGTCGAGAAGGTCGCCACCGAGCACCGCGAGGGCAACAAGGGCACCATCGAGGGCCCCTACTACGTCCCCGCCGCCCCGGAGCAGGGCGCGAACGGCACCATCCCGATGCGCGAGGGCGAGTCCGGCACGCCGCTGACCTGGACCGGCACGATCACCTCGACCGACGGCACCCCGCTCGACGGCGCCAAGGTCGAGCTCTGGCACGCCGACGCCGACGGCTTCTACTCGCAGTTCGCTCCCGGCATCCCGGAGTGGAACCTGCGCGGCAGCTTCACCGTCGGGGCCGACGGCGCCTTCGAGATCCACACGATCCAGCCGGCGCCCTACCAGATCCCGACCGACGGCTCCTGCGGCAAGCTCATCGCCGCCGCCGGCTGGCACGCCTGGCGCCCGGCCCACCTGCACGTCAAGGTGTCGGCCCCGGGCCACGAGCTCCTCACCGCCCAGCTCTACTTCCCCGGCGACGAGCACAACGACGACGACATCGCCTCGGCCGTCAAGCCCGAGCTGGTGCTCGCGCCCGTCGCCAACGAGGACGGCTCCGTCAGCGTCGACTACGGCTTCGTGCTCGACCCGGTTCGCGGCTGATGCTCTATCACGTACGCATGGACGTCCGGATCCCGCACGACCTGGATCCGGACGTCCGCGACGACACGATCGCCCGCGAGAAGGCCTACGCCCAGGAGCTCCAGCGCGCCGGGAAGTGGCCCCACCTGTGGCGGATCGCCGGGGAGTACGCCAACTTCTCGGTCTTCGACGTCGAGTCCCACGACGAGCTGCACCAGATCCTCTCCGGCCTGCCGCTGTTCCCCTACATGGACGTCCAGGTCACCCCGCTGGCGAAGCACCCGTCCAAGGTGGACTAGGACCGCCTGCGATCGGCCTGGTAGCGACCGGGGGTGCTCCCCAGGATGCTCGTGAAGGCCGCGATGAAACCGCTCGGGGCCGCCCAGCCGCAGGCGTGGGCGGTCCGGGTGACGTCGTAGCCCTCCGCCAGCAGTACGAGTGCGTGGTAGATGCGGAGCTGGGTACGCCACTCGTAGAAGGTCATGCCGAGCTCGTTGCGCAGCAGCCGGCTGAGCGTGCGGGAGCTCGCACCGACCGACCTTCCCAGCTCGGTCAGGGAACTGTTGTCAGCCGGATGCTCGGACAGCCTCCGCGCGAGAGCCTGCAACCGATCGTCCTGTGGGTCCGGGAGGTGGAGCGGCTGCAGATGCACCTCTCGGAGCTCGTCGACCAGGACTCTGTGGAGACGAGCGCGCGCAGCCGAGTCGTATCCGGGGGCATCGTCATCGTGACGTCCGGTGAGGGCCAGCAGGAGCTCGCGAGCGAGCCCGGTGGCCAAGAACACGGCCGGTCGCTCCGGCATGCGTCGGGCCAGGGACGGCGGAAGAAAGACGATCCGCATGTCCGTGTCCCCGTGAGCCGTGTGCCGATGGAGGGTTCTGGCCGGTGTCCATGCGACCCGGTTGGCCGGCACCACCGAGGTGCCGCGGTCGGTGTGGACCGTCAGGACGCCCGTGGCGGCGTAGACCAGGTGGCCACGTACGTGGGTCTGCGCGGAGCTGGAGCCGCCCGACGGCCACACGTGCCGTCCACCCGACGGCCATGTCCGGGAGGTCACCACCGCCGGTGCGGGATCTTGGCGTGCAACAGGCATCAGCTGGCATTTTATCGGTAGCGAGCCATGCCGGCGGAGTGATGACCTGGTCCGGAACCCAACCGGTGACCCAAGGAGATATGCGATGGCAACGTTCGTGCTCGTCCCCGGCGCATGGCACGGTTCCTGGGCGTTCGAGACGGTGACCCCGCTCCTGGAGGCCGCCGGGCACACCGTGCATCCGCTGACCCTGACCGGTCTGCGACCCCAGGACGACGGCGCAACGGTGGCCCGCGCCAACCTCGACACCCATGCCGACGACGTCGTGCGGCTTCTCGAGTCCGCCGAGATCACCGAAGCGACGCTCGTCGGGCACAGCTACGGCGGGATGGTGATCTCGGCCGCCGCGGACCGGGCAGCCACCCGCATCTCACGTCTGGTCCATCTCGACGCCTATGTGCCGAACGACGGGGAGTCGTGCTGGTCCTTGACCACGGACGCGTACCGGCGGTCGTTCGTCGACGGAGCGGCAGACACGGGATACGCCGTCCGTCCGCCTGTCCGTGCGCCGCACGGCGGGGACGCCCGCCGTCGTCCTCATCCGCTTCCCTCGCTCGTGCAGAGGATCCGGCTCACCGGCGCCGTCGACCGGGTCCCACGTCGCGACTTCGTCTACTGCTCCGGGTGGGAGGACGACACCCCTTTCACCGGACTCCGCACTCGGCTCCGAGCCGAGCCGGGGTGGCGCGTTCACGACATCCCGACCGCCCACAACGCGATGCGGGAGGCTCCGAGCGCCGTCGCCGACCTGTTGATCGACCAGTCGTAGTCCGACGGGTCGTCCGACCTGCAAGGATGGGCGCCCGAGGTGATGAGATGTCGATGATCGACTATGCGGCGCCCGCCGGGCCGACGCGTGGCTACCTGGCGGTGCCCGACGGCGACGGCCCCTGGCCCGGCGTGGTCGTGGTGCAGGACCTGATGGGCGTGAGCGCGGACGTCCAGCGGATCGGCGACCGGATCGCTGCCAACGGCTACCTGGCGCTGACGCCGGAGCTCTACCATCGCGGCCCGAAGGTCGGCTGCGTCGTCAGCACGATGAAGTCGCTGGTGACCGGCAAGGGCACCGCCGTCGACGACCTGATCGCCGCTCGCGACCACCTCGTCGCCGACCCCCGCTGCACCGGCAAGGTCGGCATCGTCGGCTTCTGCATGGGCGGCGGCTTCACGCTCCTGCTGGCTCCGCGGGGCATCTTCGACGCCGCCGCACCCAACTACGGGGTGCTGCCGCGGGACCTGTCCGCGCTGAGCTCGTCGTGTCCGATGGTGGCGAGCTTCGGCGCCAAGGACCGGTTGCTGCCCGGCGCCGTGCACAAGGTCGAGGCGGCGCTCGCCGCGGGCGATGTGCCCCGCGACCTCAAGGAGTACCCCGAGGTCGGGCACAGCTTCATGAACGACTGGGGCTTCCCCCGTCCGGTTCCCACGCTGGAGCGGGTGGTCGGCTACAACTACTCCGAGCCCGAGGCGGAGGACGCCTGGCGACGCATCTTCGCCTTCTTCGACGAGCACCTCGGCCCGAAATAGCTCCGAAACGTCGGCGCTCTACTGTGGTGGTGCCCGAGTTCAACGGACAGCAAGGCCTCCAGGCCGGGAAAGCGGACACCTCCGGGCGAGACCAACCGTCTGCCCCGAACAAGGAGAGCACCCGTGAACACCTTCCACGTCCCCGTCGTCGACATCGCTGCGTACGTCTCTGGCGGGACAGCCGAGGAGAAGGCGGCCGTCGCGGCCGCGATCGACACCGCCTGCCGTGAGGTCGGCTTCATCCAGATCCTCGGCCACGGCGTCGCGCCTTCCACGGCCGAGGGTCTCGCCGCCGCCATGGACGACTTCTTCGCGCTGCCGACGGCGGAGAAGAGCCGCTGGCGCCGACCGGCCGCCGAGAACCGCGGCTACACCCCGCCCAAGTCGGAGACGCTCGCGCTCAGCGCCGGCGTGCAGTCCGAGACCCGGATGAAGGACTTCTTCGAGGCCTTCAACGTCGGCTCCTCCGTCTCCGACCACGCCGGTGCCGACCTCGTCGAGGCGCACTACGCGGAGAACACCTGGCCGGAGGTCCCGGACTTCCAGGTACGCATCGACGCCTGGCGCGCCGAGGCCGCCCGGGTCGCGCGCACCATGGTCACCATCTTCGAGGACGCGCTCGACCTGGAGCGCGGCGCGATCTCTCGCCTCGCGACGCACCCGATCGAGGTCCTCCGGATGAACAACTACGCCCTGCCCGAGGGCACCCGGGTCGAGGTCGACGAGGACATGATCGGGATGGGCGAACACACCGACTACGGGATCGTCACGATCCTCTGGGCCGACCAGGTCAAGGGCCTGCAGGTCCTCCACGGGGGCGAGTGGCACGACGTCAGCCCGGCCGACGGGGCGCTGCTGATCAACCTCGGCGACCTCACGACCAGGCTCACCAACGAGCAGTGGCTCTCGACCCTGCACCGGGTCAAGCCTCCGATCGTCGGTGGCACCATCCGGCGGCGCCGGTCGGCTGCGTACTTCTTCGACGGCGACGCCGAGGCGGTGATCGGTCCGCTGCCGGGGTTCGTCGACGACGAGCACCCGCGTCTCTACCGCGACGTCACCGTCGACGAGCACATCGCCGCCAAGCTCGCCGGCTCCCGTGCCGGAGTCCTCAACGCCGCCGCGGATCGCGAGGCTGCCCGGGTGCTCACCGCGGGTCGCTGACCGCCTCCGCGGTCTCCCTGGTGCGCCGGCGAGCGATCGCCGCCGGCCACCAGATCCGGTCGCCGACCAGCGCGAAGACCGCGGGCACGACGACGGTGCGGACCAGGAACGTGTCCAGCAGGATGCCCAAGCCCACGATCAGGCCCACCTGGGTCAGCGTGATCAGGGGCAGCACACCGAGCACCGCGAACACCGCGGCCAGCACGATGCCGGCGCTGGTGATGACCCCACCGGTCAGCCCGACCGCCCTGACCATCGCATCGACGGTGTCGTGCTCGGCCGCCTCCTCCCGGGCACGCAGGACGAGGAACACCGTGTAGTCGATGCCGAGGGCGACCAGGAACAGGAAGGCGTAGATCGGTGTGCTCATGTCGAGGGCGGGGAACCCGAAGACGTGGGTGCTGATCCAGGCGCCCAGGCCGAGGGCGGCCAGGGTCGCGATCACGCTGATGGTGACGAGCACCAGCGGCGTCACGATCGACCGTAGCACCACGAAGAGCACGAGCAGCACGACCAGCAGGATCAGCGGCACGATGACCATGAGATCTCGCTCCGCACCGTTGCGGCTGTCGAGGTCCTTGGCCACGCTGCCGCCGACGAGCGCTCCCGATCCGGCCAGCTCGCTGCGCATCGTCTCGATCGTCCGGATGCTCTCCGGGGTCGCCGGAGCGGCGTCCAGGGTCGCGGTGATCTTCGCCAGGTCACCGCTCTCGCCCGAGGGACGTGCGCTGTCCACGCCGTCGATCCGGTTGACCTGCGCAAGCACCGCGTCGGCCTGGTCGGCTCCGACCACGATCGTGACCGGATCGGAGGAGCCGGGCGGGAAGTGCTTCGAGAGCGTCTCCAGACCGTCGACGGACTCGGCCTGGACCCGGAACTGGTCCGTCTGCGACAGCCCGACCTTGACGCCGAGAAGACCGGAGGCGAGTACGCCGAGGATCACCGCGGCCACGGCCAGCACCGCCGCGGGGCGGCTCACGACCGCGCGGGCGATCCGGAACCAGACGCCGTCGCGGGACTTCTCGTCGTCGCCGTCGCGGGGAACGAACGGCCAGAAGAGGCCCCGGCCGAACAGCGACAGCGCGGCAGGCAGCGCGAACAGGGCGAACAGCAGCGCCACGAGCAGGCCGATGGCGGCCGAGATCCCCAGCGACCGGCTGTTGGGTGCGACGCTGAGCACCAGCACGAGCAGCGCGAGCACGACCGTGAGGTTGCTCGCCACGATCGCCTCGTCAGAGCCACGGACCGCGGCCGCGAGGGCATCGCGGTGATGCGCATGCCGGCGGAGCTCCTCGCGGTAGCGCGAGACCAGCAGCAGCGCGTAGTTGGTGCCGGCGCCGAAGACGAGCACGCTGGTGATCCCCGAGGTCGAGCCGTCGAGCCCGCTGCCCGTCCAGTCCGCGACGATCTGGGTGACCACCGCGGCGGTGCGGTCGGCCACCGCGACCACGATCAGCGGCACCAGCCACAGCACCGGCGAGCGGTAGGTCAGGATCAGCAGTAGCGCGACCACCGCCGCCGTGACGAGCAGCAGCCGCAGGTCGGCACCCTCGAACGCCGAGGAGATGTCGGCGGCGAAGGCGGCACCGCCGGTGAGCTGGACCGTGAGACCGTCGGGCCGGTCCTCGTCGACCGTCTCGCGCAGGTCGCCGACCAGCTCGGTGAGATCGAGTCCGGTCACGTCGGCATCGACGTCGATGGCGACGATCACGGCCTCGCCGTCGGACGCCGGGATCGGCGGGGAGACCTCGTTCCCGGTGATCTCGGCCCAGCGCTGCGCCACCTCGGCGATCCAGGCCCGGTCATCGGCGTTCAGCCCACCCGTGCGCTCGACCACGGCGACCGCGGGCAGCACGTCGCCTCCCGGAAAGCTCTGCTGGAGCTCCGCCACCCGGGCCGACTCGGCGTCGGCCGGCAGCGGGTCGGGCGCCGCGCTGGTGGATCCCAGCGACGATCCGAGGACCATCACCGCACCGGTCAGGACGACCGTGATCACCAGGACCACCCAGGCCGTGGCCTTGCTCGTGGTGATGTGGGCGAGACGTGCCAGCGCGGACCGCATGGTCGGGCCTTTCCTTGGAGTCGGGGGTTCGTCGGATGACATCGGAGCTAGGGCCGCTCGAGGCCGGCGGCGGCTGCCGCCCATGTCCACAGCTCGCCGGTCTCGCCGCGACCCGGACGGGTCGACGACCGATAGCTCGTCGGACGCCGGCGACGGTCGTGCCAGAAGGTGCCGGACGGCGGGGTCGGCTCGGTGGCCGCCAGCCACACCGCCGTGTCCGCGCCCGCCTCGGCCGGACGCAGCAACGGTCGGGTCAACGTACGGAAGGCGGGGAGTGATCGAGCGAGGCCCGGGGTGTCCGCCCAGCCGGGGTGCATGACGAAGGTGGCGATCCGGTCCGGCGACCAGCGTCGGTCCAGGATCGGGGCGAGCTCCACCTGCATGCGCTTGGACCGCGCGTAGGCGACGGCACCCCGATAGCTGCCGTGCTCGAACTCCGGGTCGTCGACCGGGAGCGGCTGGGTGTACATCCCTCCCGAGGCGACGAGGACGACCCGGGCGCCGGGCTCCGAGCGGCGCAGGGCCGGCAGCAGGCGCTCGGTCAGCCGGATCGGCCCGAGCACGTGGGTGGCGACGGAGAGCTCATGGCCCTCGACCGACTCGGTCCGCTCGGGCGGCATGACGCCCGCGTTGTGCACGAGCACGTCGAGCCCGATGCTGCCGCCCGCTCGCGCACAGAACTCGTCGGCGAACGCGTCGATCATGGCCGGGTCGGAGACGTCGCAGCGCTCGATCCGAAGGTCGGCGACCCGCCCCTCGCCACGCAGCAGCCGCTCGATCCGGGCGATCGCGGGCGCGGCGCGCTCGGGTGAGCGGACGAGGACATGGACACGGGCACCGAGTCGGGCCAGGCCCAGCACGGTGGCCTCACCGAGACCGCTGCCACCACCGGTGACCAGCGCATGACGCCCGGCCAGCGCTCCGGGACGCGGGTCGCCCGCGGCCCACCGGCGGCGACGGATCGCGTAGCCGAGACGCGAGTAGCCGAGCAGGACCGTGCGGTCGAGCAGGCGGTCGAGGCCGCGATCAGGTGCTGAGGTGCGGCCGATGTGCCGCCGCGTGGTCATCGCCTGGACTCCTTCAGCTCGGCGAGCCGGTCCAGCGCCTCGCGTCGCTCTTCGGCATGGTCGACGACGGGTTCCGGATAGCCGTGGGCCAGCCCCTCGGAGTGACGCCACGGCTCGTGGGCCGCCGCCCCGGGGAGGTGGCGGAGCTCGGGCACCCAGCGCCGGACGTAGTCGCCCTGCGGGTCGAACCGGAGCCCCTGGGTGACCGGGTTGAAGACGCGGAAGTAGGGCGCGGCGTCGGTCCCGGTCCCGGCCGCCCACTGCCAGCCGTGGCTGTTCGAGGCCATGTCGCCGTCGAGGAGATGGTCCATGAAGTGCCGGGCGCCGACGGGCCACCACATGTGCAGATCCTTGACCAGGAAGCTCGCAACGACCATCCGTACGCGGTTGTGCATCCAGCCCTCCGCGAGCAGCTGGCGCATGCCGGCGTCGACGAACGGATAGCCGGTGGTGCCCGACTTCCACGCCTCCAGCAGCTCGGGGTCGTCCTCGTAGCGCATCCCGTCCAGGCCGTCCTTCAGGTCACGCCAGGCCGACCCGGGATCGTGCCAGAGGACGTCGGCGTAGAACTCGCGCCAGGCCAGCTCCGCGACGAAGCGCTCGACATCCTCGCCGGAGGCCCCGGCGCCGTGGGTGCCCAGATCGGCCAGCAGCGTACGCGGGTGGATCTCGCCGTACTTCAGCGCGACCGAGAGGCGGCTGGTCCGGTCGAGGTCGGGTCGGTCCCGGGACTCGGCATAGCCAGCCAGGTCCTCCGCGCAGAAGTCCTCCCAGCGGTGGAGCGCCGCACGCTCACCGGCCTCCTGGTCGGAGTGGGACGGCAGCGGGTCCGACTCGAGCTTCGTCATCCACTCGACCTCGGGATCGCCGGCGGGCGCCCGCCACCCGTGTTCCCGCCAGGCCCGCAGGAAGGGGGTGAAGACGCGATAGGGCGCCCCGGATGCGTTGCGGACCCTGCCCGGCGTGACCGCGTAAGGGCTCCCGGTGCCGACCAGCCCGATGCCCGCAGCCGCCAGACGCTGCTCCACCGCCGCGTCGCGTCGCCGGCCGTAGGGGGTCGTCTCGGTCGAGACGTGCACCTGGCTCGCCCCCGCCTCGGCGGCGACATCGGCCACCACCTCGGCCGGGTCGCCCTGCCGGATCACCAGCGCGCCATCCGTCTCCTCGCGCAGCGCGGCGAGCGAGGCGAGCAGCCGCTCCCACCTCCGTCCGGAGCCGGCCAGGCGCGGGTCGAGCACGAACAGCGGAACCACCTGCCCCTCGGCGGCCGCCGCCTGCAGCGCGGGATGGTCCCCCAGCCGCAGGTCTCGTCGGAACCACATCAGTGAGGTCGTCATGGACGGTTCCGTTCATCGGCTTCCAGGCGGATCTGGGCGACGTCGATAGCCCCGGCCCGGAAGCCCGCCTCGCAATAGGCGAGGTAGAACTCCCAGGTGCGCCGGAACTCCTCGTCGAACTCCTCCGACCGCATCTCCGGCCACGCAGCCAGGAAGGCGGCGCGCCAGCGGCGGAGCGTCTCGGCGTAGTCGGCGCCGAACCTGTCGGTGCGGGTCACGCTCAGACCGACGTCGGCGGCCTGTTCGGAGATGACGGTCTCGGACGGGATGAGACCGCCCGGGAAGATGTGCTTCTGGATCCAGCCGTAGGAGTTGCGGGTCGCCAGGTAGCGCTGGTGCGGCATGAGGATCGCCTGCAGGGCGATGGCGCCGCCGGGGCGGACCAGCCGGGACAGGGCGGCGAAGTAGTCGGGCCAGTAGCGCTCGCCGACCGCCTCGATCATCTCCACGCTGACCACGGCGTCGAAGGTGCCGACGACGTGTCGGTAGTCCTGCACGAGCACGTCGACCCTGTCGGTGAATCCCGCGTCCTCGATCCGCTCCCTGGCCAGCGCCGCCTGCTCGACCGACAGCGTGACCGTGGTGACCCGGGCTCCGCGGCGTGCCGCCTCGATCGCGAGCGTCCCCCACCCGGTGCCGATCTCGAGCAGATCGTCACCGGCACCGACGCCCGCCAGGTCGAGGGCAGCGTTGACCTTGCGCAGCTGGGCCTCCTCCAGATCCTGCTCCGCGACCGGACGGGTGTGGTCGAACAGGGCCGAGCTGTAGCTGAGGCTGGGGTCGAGGAAGGCGGCGAACATGTCGTTGCCGAGGTCGTAGTGGGCGGAGATGTTCTCCTGAGAGTCCTCCACCGCGCCGCGCTGGTCGGCGGGGATGGGCTGGTCGACCAGGCGGCGCAGCCGCAGCATCCAGTCCGGGAGCAGCCTCGAGAGGCGTTCGGCGTACGGCGTCAGCGCATCGGCGAGATCGGTGCCCTCGGCGGCGTACCAGTCGCCCGCCGTGTAGGCCTCGCCGAGGCCGATCTTCGGGTTCTCCGCGATCCGGGCGAAGAGGGACTCCGGGCGGTGCAGCACGATTCCCGGCCGTCCCTCGGTACGCGATCGCTCGTTGAGCAGGCCGCCGTCGGGGAGCACGACGTCGACCGGGACCTGCCGGGTCGCCAGGCGCAGGATCTGCTTGGCGATCCCTGCTCGCAGGCTCTTGGAAGCAGCGGGCGCCCTGTGCGCCGGCAGCCCGAGCGTCACAGGCTCTGCGGTCATGATGTGGTCTCCTTCGGAGTGGCCGGACGTGGGACGAGGGGCAACCTGCGCAGCCAGAGCCGGATCCCGTGGAACCGGATGAGAGCGCTGACCCGGTGTGGCATCAGGAGGTGGGAGAGGCTCACCCGCAGCAGTGCGCGATGCGTCGCCGGCTCCGGGGTCCCGCGCGTGGTCGCCGTCAGCACGCGGGCGCCGTCGCGGTCGAGGCCGACGGTCACGGACACCTGTCCTGGATCGACCTGCAGCCGGATGTCATAGGTCCCGGCCAGGTCGTTGAACGGCGAGACGTAGAAGGCCTTGCCGGTGCGGGCTCGTCCGTATCGATCGACGTCGATCAGGTAGGCATGGCGTTCGCCGTACGTGTTGTGCACCTCGAAGACGACGGCGCGCAGGACGCCGTCGTCCGACTGCACCCAGTAGACGGTGAGGGGGTTGAAGACATGACCCAGGACGCGGGCGTTCGCCAGCATCAGCACCCGGTCGGTCGGCGCGAGGTCGACGCCACGGCCGGCGAGGAAGACACCGAGATCGCCACGTACGCCACCACCCGACGAGCCCCCGTCGAGATGGTCCTCGACCCGGAACCCGGCCAGGGGACGCAGCCAGAACGGGAGCCGAGGCGGATCGTCGACGTCGATGAGCCAGTGGTAGCTGCGGTGGCGGAAGGCGTGCCGCAACGGCAGCTCCCGGGTGTGGCTGACGTAGCCGACGACCAGCGCCGGCACCTCGGGGAAGACCGGTGACGGGATCACCACGTCACCCCGAACGACTCGGCTGCCTCCACGCCGGAGCGACAGCCGTCCTCGTGGAAGCCCCAGCCGAGATGGGCGCCGGCGAAGGCCAGCCGAGGCCCACCGGCCGTACGCAGCCGCGCGGCCGCCGCGACCGCCTCGGTGGTGAAGACCGGGTGCTCGTAGGTCATCCGCGCGGTGACCGTGGCCGGGTCGACATGCTCGGTCGCGTTGAGCGTGACCACGTGCTCGTCGCGGTCCTCGAGTCCCTGGAGCCGGTTCATCCAGTAGCTGACGACCACCTTGTCGGCGCCGCCGTCGCAGGAGGCGAGGCGGTAGTTCCACGAGGCGCGGGCACGTGGCGAGTCCGGAAGCAGGGAGGCGTCGCGGTGCAGCCAGGTCTCGTTGCGCGAGTATCGGATGGCGGCCAGGTCCGCCTTCTCCTCCGGGGTGGCGTCGACCAGCAGCCTCAGGGCCTGGTCCGCGTGGGTCGCCACGACCACGCGGTCGAAGCGCCGGGAGCCGGCCGCGGTGCGCACCTCCACACCATCGGCGTGCCGCTCCACGGCGGCGACCGGCTCACCGACACGGACGTCGCCCAGCCGTTCGGCGATGCGGTCGACATAGGTGCGCGACCCGCCCACGACCGTGCGCCAGGTGGGCGACCCGGTGACCTGGAGCATCCCGTGGTGGTCGAGGAAGGCGAAGAGATGCCTCGCCGGGTAGGCGGCCGCGTCCTCGTCGCCGCACGACCAGACGCACGAGACCAGCGGCACCGCGAAGTGCTGGACGAAGTGGTCGCTGAAGCCGCCCTCGGCGAGGAACTGCCCCCACGTCAGGTCGCTGTCGGTCCCGAGCAGACGGCGGGCACGGCGGTGGAACCGCGGCACCTGGGTCAGCATCCGGACGAAGCGCAGGTCGCCGAGACGACCCGGGTCGGCCAGGATGCCGCTCAGCCCCCGACCGCCGGCATAGGACAGGCCGCAGTCGTCGCAGACGATGCTCATGCTCATCTCGGTGGGCCGGGTCTCGACGCCGAGCTCCGCGAACAGGCGGAGCAGGTTCGGATACGTGCGCTCGTTCATCACGATGAAGCCGCTGTCCACCCGGAGACGGTCTCCCGAAGCGGCCGAGACGTCGTGCGTGTGCGCGTGACCGCCGAGCCTCCGCTCGGCTTCGAAGAGCGTGACGTCGTGGGTGCGGCCGAGGAGATGGGCCGCGGTCAGCCCTGACACCCCGCCCCCGATCACGGCGACGGTCGGCCGCTGGGCCGTTCGGCTCATGGGTACTCCCTCTTCAGGCAACAGCACTGCCGCTGGCTCGTTCCGGTGATCGAATGTACAATCTTTGTACAAGGTATGTCAAAGGTTTGAAAGGGGCACGATGATGAGAATCGATCGGACCGTGGAGACCTCCGCACCGACCTCCGAGGTCTTCGCCTTCCTGGCCGACTTCACGACCACCGAGCAGTGGGATCCGGGCACCGTGCGCACCGAACGCATCTCCGGCGACGGCGGGGTCGGGACGGCGTACGCGAACACCTCTCGGTTCCTCGGACGCAACACCGACCTCACCTATGTGGTGGAGGCCTACGAGCCCGGTGCGCGGGTCGAGCTACGCGGTGAGAACAAGACGGTCGTGGCTCATGACACGATGACCTTCGTACCGACAGCCACGGGCGGAACATCTGTTCGCTACGTGGCCGATTTCGAGCTGAAAGGTATGGCCAGGATGGTGGCGCCGCTGCTGACCCCCGCCTTCACCCGCCTGGGCGACAAGGCGTCCGACCAGATGCGCGCGACCCTGGACCGACTGGGCCGGTAGCCGATCAGATGTTCACCATCAAGCACGCGGCGGAGCGGGTCGGCATCACCACCGCGACGCTTCGTGCCTGGGAGCGCCGCTACGGCGTCATCGCGCCGCACCGGTCCGAGAGCGGCTACCGGCTCTACGGCGAGCGCGACGTCGCCGTGCTGCGCTCGATGAAGCATCTGGTGGATCAGGGCTGGGCGGTCGGTCTCGCCGCCGCCGAGGCGATCCGGCTCGATCGTGAGCAACCCGATCACCTCCCGACCGCGGAGGCGCGGGACGGCGGGAGCCACACCCAGCCCTCCCCCGGCCTCGCCCGGAGGTTGACCGTCGCCGCGGCTGCGCTCGACACCGGCGACCTGGCAGCCGTCCTGGACGAGGTGTTCGCCCTCAGCAGCTTCGAGACGGTCATGACCGACCACGTCTTTCCCGCGCTGGAGGAACTCGGCGACGCCTGGGCGGACGGCAGGGTCAGCGTCGCCGGCGAGCACCTGGCCTCGAACGCGGTGATGCGCCGCCTAGCCGTCGCCTACGAGGCGGCGGCCGCCCATGGTCACGGCCCCCGCGTCGTCCTCGGCCTGGCCCCCGGCACCCGCCACGAGATCGGTCTCCTCGCCTTCGCCGTCGCCGCTCGGCGACGCGGCCTGGACACCGACTACCTGGGAGCCGATCTTCCGATCGACGACTGGGTCGGCGTCGCCGGCGATCCCGCCCTCGCCGCCGTGGTGCTGGCGATCCCCACCACCGCCGACATCCCCGCCACCACCACGGTGATCACCGCCCTGCGCGACCACCGTCCCGACCTCGTCGTCGCCGTCGGCGGAGCACAGCAGAGCCAGGCTCCCGAACCCGCTGCCCGCCTGGGCCACGACATCGCCGCCGGCGCGAAGACGCTGGCCGCGATGATCTCGCAGCGCTGACCGGCCCGGGCACGGAGCACGCCGGACCGGCCTACTCGGGCAGCGTGGCCCGCAGCACGCGCAGCGTGTTGCCGCCCATGATCGCGGCCACCTCGGTCTCGTCGTAGCCGCGATCGACGAGCTCCTGGGTGATGGCGGCGAGGTCGCTGGTGTCCCAGCCGACGGTGGTCGAGCCGTCGTAGTCGCTGCCCAGCGCCGCGGTATCGATGCCGCCGACCTCGACGACATGGTCGATGGCGTCGACCACGGCCTCGACGGTCAGGTCGCACACCGCGGCGTCCCAGTAGCCGACGCCGACGACACCGCCGGTCGCGGCGACCCCGCGTACTTCCTCGTCGGTCAGGTTGCGGTTGACGTCGCAGGTCGCCTGGACGCCGCCGTGGCTGAGCACCACCGGCTTGGTCGCCATCGCGAGCATCTCGGCGACCGCAGCGTGGCTGGCGTGCGCGATGTCGACGATGATGCCGCGACGCTCCATCTCGACGAACACCCGGCGCCCGAGGTCGGTGAGGCCGCCCTTCTCGACCCCGTGCATGGAGCCGGCCACCTCGTTGTCGAAGAAGTGGGTGAACCCGGCCATCCGCATGCCGGCGTCGTAGAGCGTGTCCAGGTTGTCGAAGTCGCCCTCGAGGTTCTGGAGACCCTCGACCGAGAAGAGCGCACCGGTGACCTGCTTCCCGGCCTCACGGTCGGCGATGAGGGCGTCCAGGTCGGCACGGGTGCGGATCAGCCGCAGCTTGCCGTCGGAGTCCGCCGCCGCCTTGTCGAGCTTCTGGGCGTGGTAGAGCGAGCGGTCGAGGAGCGAGGTCCAGGTGCGCGGCGGCTGGAGCTGCGCGAAGGTCAGCAGGGTGATGTTGTCGCTGTCGCCGGTGTTGCGGTCGTAGTTCTGCCCCTTCGGCGACTTCGACACCGACGAGAACACCTGCAGCGCGACGTTGCCGTCCTCCATCCGGTGCAGGTCCATGTGACCCCGGTCCGAGTGCTCCAGCACGTCGCGGTCCCACATCAAGGTGTCGCTGTGCATGTCGATGACCTGCAGGGAGTCGTGCAACCGTCGCGTCTCGGGCGTGACCTCGGGCAGGCTGGCCGACTTGATCTTGTTCCGGCCGTTCTCCACGATCCCTGGCGCCAGGGCGAAGAAGCCGGCGCCGCCGACGAGGAGGACGGCGAGTACGGCCAGGAGCAGGGGCTTCGTCCAGCGGGTCATGGGTCGGGATCCTCTCGGGGCAGGCTCGGCACGACCGAGCACACGGGCGGGGACGAGTATCACGGCGGGTGCGCCGGAGGCCGGGGAATCGGCCCGAATCGCCCGTCCGGCGGGGCGATCGGACAGGATGTGACCATGGCGACACTGGATGAGGACGACTTTTCGCTCATCCACGCGCTGCAGATCAGGCCGCGGGCCTCCTGGACGGACCTGGCCGCCGCGCTCGGCACCTCGCCGACGACCCTGAGCCGTCGCTGGCAGCGGTTGCGTGCCGACGGCAGTGCCTGGGTCATGGCCCACCCACGGGTCCGTGGCCACGACGGAGCCAGCCTCGCCGTCGCCGAGATCGCCTGCGCCGGCGGACGGGCCGGCACCCTCGCCCAGGAGCTGGCCGACTGGCCGATGATCATCACCATCGAGGAGGCGGCCCGCGACTACGGCCTGATCGTGACGGCCGTCGGCCTCGGCCCCGGGGACATGCCCAGGTTGCTGCTCGACGACCTGTCCGCGCTGCCAGGCGTCCTCGGCGTACGCGCCCACCATGTCGCCCGGCTCCACGTCGACGCGAGCAGCTGGCGGGTCGGCGGGCTCGACCGTGAGCACGCCCGGGCAGTGGCTCGGATTCCCGACCACGCCGGCGGCGCCAGGTCCGCTCCGGTCAACCCCTGGGCCGAACCGTACGCCGCCCTCACCCAGGCCCTGATCCGCAACGGCCGCAGCAGCGCCGCTGACATCGCCCGCCACACCGGCCGGCCGCTGTCGACCACCCGCCGCCAGCTCGGCCAGCTGCTCGCCTCCGACGCCCTCACCTTCCGCTGCGAGGTCGCCCAGGGCCTGACCCCGCTGCCGATCGTGGTGCAGACCTGGTGCCAGGTGCCGGTCGGGGCGGTCGACGAGTGTGTGAACCGCCTACGGACCACCCCCGGCGTACGCCAGGTCGTCGGCCTGCCCGGACCGACGAACCTGCTGATCGGCACCTGGACGCGCTCGGCCGAGAGCGCGATGCTCCTCCACGAGCACCTCCAGCGCGACCTCGCGCTCACGGTGGTCGAGTCAGCGATCGTCCTGCGCCAGATCAAGCGTCTCGGCTGGAAGCTCGACGAGCTCGGCCGCTCGACCGGGACGCTGGTCCCCTACCCACCCAGCACGGACGGCACCGTCGTTCCCGACGCCGGCTGACGCCGGTCGGGGGTCGTGTCACAGAGCGTCGTGTCCTCTCGTCTCCTGTGGTGAACCCACGGAACAGGAGAGAACAATGAACGTCGTCCTCTGGACCGCCGCCGGACTGCTGGCCCTCGTCGCCCTGGCCGGAGGCCTCACCAAGACCTTCGTGCCTCTGGACAAGCTGGCCGAGCACGACGGCGCCGCATGGACCCGCGGCGCCAGCCCCACCTTCGTCAGGACCCTCGGGATCCTGGAGATCCTGGCCGCGATCGGACTCATCCTTCCCGCCGTGCTCGACATCGCACCTGTCATGGTGCCCGTCACCGCCGCCTGCTGGATCGCCCTGATGATCGGCGCGATGATCACCCACGGCCGCCTCGGCCAGGCGAAGCTCGTCCTGGTCAATGTCGTCTACCTCGCCATCGCCGCCTTCATCGTCGTCGGCCGCTTCGGCACCACGCCCTTCACCGCCTGACGGGCCCGCAGGCGGGATCAGCGTCCGAGCACCGCGCGGAGCCGGCCCACCTGGGCGGTGCGCTCGGCGAGACGCTGCTCGTCGAGGCTCCGGCCGGGGGCGGATGCCAGGAGCTCGTGCGTACGCCGCACCGCGGTCGCGTCGTGGGCGAGGAGAGCTGCCACCAGCTCGGCGAGGGTGGCGTCCAGCTCGACCGCCGGGACGGCGCTCTGCGCCAGCCCGATCCGCTCGGCCTCGTGCGCGCCCACCTTGCGCGCGGTCGCGCAGATCTCCAGGGCCCGCGAGTAGCCCACGGCCTCGACCAACGGCTTGGTCCCGGCCAGATCGGGAACCAGCCCCAGCGCCGGCTCCTTCATGCAGACCCAGGTATCCTCGGCCATGATCCGCAGGTCGCACGCCAGCGCCATCTGGAACCCCGCCCCGATCGCGTACCCATCGACGACCGCGATCGAGATGAACCGCGGGTCGGCCAACGCCACGAACGGCCGCTGGTACTCCCCGATCAGGTCGACGACCTCCTGGTCGCTGCGCGCCAGCGTCGCCACCAGGCTGCCCTCCACCTCGGTCTGCCCCGGGTCGACCAGCGACAGATCCAGCCCCGCCGAGAAGATGCCACCCGCCCCACGCACCACCACGACCCGGACCTCGTCCGGAAGCGACTCGAGGAACCCCGCGATCGCCGCCCACATCGCCGGATGCTGCGCGTTGCGTACGTCAGGACGATCCAGCAGCACGGTCGCCACAGCGCCGTCGATGCTCAGCTCGACACCCGGCTCGTTGATGTTCATGGCTTGTCGATCCCTTCGGGCAGGAGTACGTCACGCGACGCCACAAGCTCCATCAGAGCAGCACAGCATCACGTCGAACATCATCGTCCACTCGTGGCTTCAGGCCGCCGTAGTCGACCAGGTCGATCTCCCGACCGAGCACCTGCTCGATCATCCTTTTGAACCGGAGAAACCCGAACGACGACGTTCCCTGTGGCGACTCGACAATCAGGTCGATGTCGGAGTCGAACCGCGCCTCACCGCGAGCCACCGACCCGAAGACCGCGAGCCTGCGGTAGCCGGCATCCTCGGCAACGCTCCTGAGGACCGGCCCTGCTGCCTCGATCAGCGCTTCGGGATGAATCCGTGCGAGATCCTGAGCCACCTTCAGCTGCTGACTGACCGCCGGCTGACTCACCCCGAGGTCGGCGGCGATCTCTCGTTGGCTCATCCCGGACGCCACCATCGCCCGGAGCGCCAGCCCACGCCGAAGCCGCGCTACCTCCTCCGCATGTCGCGCTTGGCGGTACGCGGCCAACACCGTCATAAGGCGACCTTATCGCCACATACCGGATTCGGAGCACCATCGATCGGATAGCCGGATGTCCCCATCCAACCGACCTACGCTCGCCCGATGACTCGTGTTCAACGGTGGGAGCACCGGACCGAGATTCCACTCCTGCTCCTCGCCGTCGCCTTCCTCGTCGCGTACGCCTGGCCGATCGTCGACCCCCGTCTGAACCGCACTCTCGAGGAGATGCTCACGGTCGTCTTCTGGACCGTATGGGCCGCGTTCTGTCTCGATCTCGTGATCCGAGTCCTGCTGGCCGACCGACGCGGTCACTACCTGCTCCACCATTGGTACGACGTCGCCCTCATCGGCCTCCCGGTGCTGCGGCCGCTGCGTATCCTCCGTGCGCTAGCCTTCGCCCGCCTGCTGAGCCGCTCGGCCGCGCGGACGTTCGTCGGCCAGACGACGCTCTACGTCGTGGGCTCGGCGATCATCGCCGTCTTCCTCGGCGCGCTCGCCGTGCTCGACGCGGAGCGATCAGCTGCCGACGGGAACATCAAGACGCTCGGCGATGCGGTGTGGTGGGCGTGCACGACGGTCACGACCGTCGGCTACGGCGACCACTACCCGGTCACCACGAGCGGGCGCCTGGTCGCGGTTGCGCTGATGGTGGTCGGGATCGCGCTCGTCGGCTCCGTGACGGCCGCCGTCGCGACCTGGTTCCTCCAGCATGCACAGGCCGAGCACGCGGCCTAGTGGCCGGGCGGCGACGCAACCACCAGACGTACGCGGGTGCGGCCGCCGGAGTGCTCGACGTCGATCGAGCCGCCGTGGGCACGCGCGATCTCACGGACGATCGTGAGACCGAGGCCGGGGTCTGCTGATCGCGGCCAGAAGTCCTGCGGTTGGCCGTCGCCCTCGTCGGTGACCGTGACGACCGCGTGGCCGGGCGCTGCGCTCACAGTGACCTCGATGGCACCGGCACCGTGCCGGACGGCGTTGTCGACGAGATTCGACAGGGCCCGGTCGAGGCGGGTGGCGTCGCCGTGGACCTCGACGGGTGGCGCAGCCGTCAGTGTGAGGTCCCGGCGTCCGGCCGCCACCCGGAACCGATCCACGACCCGGGCGGCCAGATCCACCAGGTCGAAAGGTCGCGACTCGATCGACAACGAGAGATCCTCCGACCCGGCCCGGTCCAGGAGCTCCTCGGCCAGGGCGATCAGGCGGCGCACCTCGTCCTGGACGGAGGACAGGGCCAGCCGCAGCTCCTCGGGCGTGCGCTCACCAGCCAGCGCCAGCTCGATCTCGGTGAGCATCAGTGCCAGCGGCGTACGCAGGTCGTGGCTGGCTTCGGCGACGAACCTCCGCTCCCGCTGCAGGCCGTCGTCGAGGCGTCCGATCATGGCGTTGAGGGTGAGCGCGAGGCGGCGCAGCTCGTCGTCGGCCTCAGGGACCGGGAGGCGCTCGCCGGCGCTGCGCGCGGAGATCGTGGCCGCCCGCGAGCGCATCCGCTCGATCGGGCGCAGGCCCGCGCCGGCGACCAGATAGCCGAGTCCACCGGCGACGGCCAGGGCGAGCGGCCCGGCGATCAGCAGCTGGTTGCGCAGCGTGGTGAGAGTCTCGTCGGCGTCCTCCCGTGACGTGGCGACGACCAGGAATCCGTCCTCGACCGGCTCGACCAGGAGGACGAGCCGCTCCCGTTCCGGATCGGGCTTCCCCGCGGCCGCGGCGTCGTCGTCGAGGACGGTGGCGGTCCGCTCGAGCCAGCCGATCCTGTCGAACCCCCGCAGCTCGGCGGCATCGAGAAGCGGGTCCGCGACCAGACCGGACGAAGCCCGTACGTCACCCCGCGCGGTCAGCACCTGGGCGTGGACCTCGCCGCGAAGAGCCGAGACGGCCTCCAGCAGCTCGCGGCCCCGCAACGACCCGAGCCGGTCGGCCTCGGCACCGACCGAGTCGCGCAGGCGGTCCTCCAGAGCATCGCTGACCCGCAGCTGGACCAGGACGCCGAGACCGGTGACCGCGACCGCCGTCGCGGCCAGGAAGGCGAGCGCGACCCGGGTACGCAGCGGCCACCGCGACGGCGGCCAGGCCCTCACGACGCCTCCGCGGTGAGCCGGTAGCCGACGCCGCGTACGGTCTGCAGGGTGTTCACGCCGAACGGCCGGTCGATCTTCGCGCGCAGATAGCGCACGTAGACGTCGACGACGTTGGAGGTCACGTCGTGGTGGCCGCCCCAGGCCAGCGCGAGCAGCTGCTCGCGGGTGAGCGCCTGGCCGCACCGGCGCATCATGGCCTCCAGGAGTGTGAGCTCCCGGGTCGACAGCGACAGCTCGGTCGTCCCACGCCAGACCCGCCTCGCCGCGGGGTCCATGCGCAGGTCGCCGACCTCCAGCATCACCGGCCTGGGCACGGGGCCACGGCGCGCCAGAGCACGCATGCGGGCGAGCAGCTCCTGGAAGGCGAACGGCTTGGCGAGGTAGTCGTCGGCACCGCTGTCCAGACCGGCGATCCGGTCCCCCACCGCGGTGCGTGCGGTCAGCATGAGGATCGGGGTCCACACCCGCGCCGCCCGCAGGCGACGGCAGACCTCGAACCCGTCGATGTCGGGCAGCATGACGTCCAGCAGCATCACGTCGTAGTCGGCGGCGCGCGCCGAGGCGACGGCCTGCGAGCCGGTCGTGACGGAGTCGACCACGCCACCACGCTCGGTCAGCCCACGGGCGACCAGCGCGGCGAGCTTCTCCTCGTCCTCCACCAGCAGCACCCGCACATGCTCATGCTAGGCACGCAGATGAGGACCGGATGAGAGACTCATCGGCTCCTCATCGAGCCGCCGTAGCGTCGATGGCATGAACCCGACAACCACCCACAAGCGCATCGCCGTGGTCGTCGCGGCCGCGGCCGTGGTCAGCGCCGGAACCGTCGGCGCGGCCAGTGCCCTGTCCGGCGACGACGACTCCCACGAACAACCCATCCCCGCCTCCGAGCTCGAGCAGGCCGAGCGGGCCGCACTGGAGGAGACCGGCGGCGGCACCGTCACCGGGACCGAGGTCGACGACGAGGAGAGCAGGTACGAGGTCGAGGTGACCCTCGAGGACGGACACCAGGTCGACGTCCAGCTCGACGAGACCTTCCGGGTCGTCGGCACCGAGGGTGACGACTCCGGCGCCGACGACTGACCCGAGGACGTACGATGCCTCGCCTCGCCGTCGCCGTGATCGGATGCCTCCTGGTGGCCACCGGCTGCGGCACCCGGAGCGACGCACTGCCGCAGTCCGACGAGCCGGTCGAGCTCGACCCCGCCGAGTTCACCGCCGAGATCACAAACCCCTGGTTCCCGCTCGAGCCGGGCACCCGCTGGATCTACCGCGAGACCACCGAGGACGTCGAGACCGTCGAGGTGGTCGTCACCGCCACCTCGGTCACCCGCCAGATCGCCAACGGCGTGACCGCCAGGGTCGTGCGCGACACCGTCACCCTCGACGGCGAGATCATCGAGGACACCCTGGACTGGTACGCCCAGGACGAGGCAGGCACCGTCTGGTACCTCGGCGAGGACACCGCCGAGTTCGAGGACGGGAGGATCACCACCCGCGCGGGGTCCTTCGAGGCCGGCGTGGACTCCGCCCAAGCGGGGGTCATCATGCCCGCCTCCCCGGAGGTCGGCATGAGCTATCGGCAGGAGTACTACGCGGGCAAGGCCGAGGACGACGGCGAGGTGATCGACCTGGGCGAACGGGCACGTGTCCCCGCCGGCGAGTACGACGGCCTGGTGAAGACCGCCGACACCACCCCGCTCGAGCCCGACGTGCTGGAGCACAAGTTCTACGCGCGCGGCGTCGGGCTCGTCCTCACGATCGACAGGGAGGCCGGCGGCCGCGAGGAGCTGATCTCGGTCACGCACATCTCCCCCGCTCAGGCCCGCCGCGCCGGCGAGGCGCGGCTGGGTGAGACGTACTGAGGTCAGAGGACGATCTCGGGCCGCACCCGCTTGGGCGTCCAGACACGTTGTCGCCGGGCGCCGTAGGCGGTCAGCAGCAGCGCGCCGACGAGGAAGGCGGCCAGGACGAGGACGTCGGAGACGACCCGGCCGGACAGCCCGCCGTACATCAGCTGCCGGAGCCCGTCGACCGCATAGCTCATCGGCAGTACGTGGTGGAGCGGGTGCAACGGCTCGGGGATCGTCTGCCAGGGGAACGTGCCGCCGGCGGTGACGAGCTGGACCACCATCAGGACGAGGCCGAGGAACTGGCCCGGTGCCCCGAGGAGCGCGTTGAGCATGTGCACGATCGCGATGAAGGTCGCGGAGGTGAGCAGCAGGAAGCCCAACGTACCGAGCCAGTTCACCGGGGTGATGTCGACGGCGAGCCCGACGACCACGAGCACCACGACCATCTGCGCGGCGCCGATGAGTGCCGGGGTGATCCACCCGCCCAGGGCGATCCGCAGCGGGGTCTGGTTGGCGGCCAGCGCGCGGGTCGAGATCGGCCGGACGAGCAGGAAGAGGACGTATCCGCCGATCCAGGCGCCCAGGGCGAGGAAGAACGGCGCCAGCCCGGCACCGTAGGACGATGCCTTCGCCTCGGAGACCGAGTCGATCGCGACCGGGTCGGCGATCGTCGAGGCGATCTGGTCGCGCAGCTCCTCGTCGGTCGCCGGCGCCTGCGCGACGCCGTCCTGCAGGCCCTTCTTCAGATCCCCGGCGCCGGTGGCGAGCTTCGCGGCGCCGTCGCGCAGCTGGGTCGCGCCGGTGCTCAGCTCTCCGGCGCCGTCGGCGGCCTGGGAGATCCCGGCCACCAGATCGGGCATCGCCGAGGCCAGCTGCTCGTTGCCGTCGGCGACCTGGTCGGCTCCGGTGGCGAGCTCGTTCAGCTTCCCGGAGACGTCCCCGACGCGCTGGTCGACGCGGTCGAGCGGAACGGATCCCCGGTCGTAGATCGCCAGCACCTCGGCCCGCTGCTGCTCGTCCAGGCCCTGCGCCTCGAGCCGGGCGTCGAGGTCTGCCCGGTTCGCCTCGTAGGCGGCGACCGCGTCGTCGACGGCGGTCGCGGCCCGCTGCCCGGTGGCGGCGATCTCGCCGTTCGCGTCGGCGACCTTGCGGGCGCCGGTCGCGAGCTCACGGGTCTTGGCGGGCAGGTCGGTGACCTTGCCCTCGATGGTGTCCAGACCGTCCTCGAGGTCGCCGGCTCCGGTGGCCAGCTTCCCGGCGCCGTCGCGGAGCGAGACCGCGCCCTTCTCCAGCTTCGCGGCGCCGTCGGCGGCCTTGACCAGGCCCGAGCGGAGGTCGGAGATGCCGAGCAGGAAGCTGGCCGCGGCCTGCTCGGAGACCTCGCTGGCGATGGCGTCGCGGACCTTGTCGGTCACGTTGGTCGCGATCGTCGTGGACAGGTAGGAGTTGGCGTCGTTGGTGATCACCTGGATCTGCGCCTGCTTCGGGTCGAGCCGCTCCGCACCGGTCAGCGTCCGGGAGAACCCCTCCGGGATGCGCAGCGCGAAGTAGTAGTCGCCCTCGCGGATGTCCTTCTCCGCCTTCGCCGTGGAGGTCTCCGTCCAGTCGAAGTCGCCCGACTTCAGCAGCTTGTCGGCGACCTGGCGCCCCGCGTCGATCTCGGCGCCGTCGGTGGTGGTGGCACCGGTGTCCTCCACGATCAGCGCCGCCGGGAGCTCGTCGAAGTGGGCGTACGGATCGTGGTTGGCGTAGAGGTAGAGCCCGGCGTAGAGGGTGGGCACGACCACCAGCGCGACGATGACGAGCTTCGCCAGCCGGCCGGCCGTGATCCGGCGCAGCTCGGTCAGCGCGATACGCAGCGAGTTCATGCTTCCTCCGTCGGGCCGATGGTGAACGTACGCACGTCGCTCGGGATCACCGCCGCAGGGCTGGCGGTGACCAGGACGCCGGGCCTCGGGCCGGCCCCGGCGAGATCCTCCGCGATGGCGAGCCACTCCTCGACCGGCAGGCCGAGCCGCTCGGGGTAGGTGAGGACGAGGAAACGGGTGCCGGACCGCAGCGCCGCCATCCGGCCGAGGATCTCCAGCCGTGGTCGCGGCGGGACAGCCTCCGTGGTGATGTCGCCCGCGAGGGCGTAGTCCCCCAGCCAGCGGTCGATCGCCGCAGCGCTCGGCTTGTGCTTCGCCATGGCGAGCTCCTCGCCGAGGATCGTACGGAACGGGACCATCTCGTCCGGCTCGGAGACGCCCGGCACGTCGACGAGCGCCACCGCGCCCTGGAGGACCCGGGGCGACACGTCGCCGTCCAGCGCGACCCTGCCCGCATCCAGCCGCAGCCGTCCTGCCAGTGCGAGCGCCAGCGACGTGTGCCCGCCTCCCGGGGGACCGACGGCCACCGCGACCTCTCCCCCGCGCAGCGTCAACGTCGTGGTCGGAAGCAGATCTCGAGCCCCCTGCCGAGCGCGTACGCCGGTGGCCCGCAGCGTCGTGGTCTCCTCGTCGACCGCCTCATCGCTCATGATCGAACCCTGTCATCAAATGCCACCGATGACGGGCACAGACACGAACCGCCTACGGCGCCGTCACCTCGGCCGCGGCACGCTTGCCTGCACGGACCGCACCGTCCATGTAGCCGGACCAGTAGGTCGAGGTCTCGGTCCCCGCCCAGTGGACGCGGCCGACCGGCCTACGGATCTGGTCCCCGAACCGGTACGTCGCCCCCAGGCCGGGATTGGCCACCGGGCCGCCGTAGGACCAGCGTTCGTGCGTCCAGTCCTGCTCGGTGTAGTCGATCGGGTCGAGCGCCTCCGGGCCGAACAGCCGCGCGAACCCCTCCAGCACGCCCTGCCTGCGCCCCTCGAACGGCCGGTTCCCCCAGTCGGCCCAGGTGGCGCCGCCGACGAAGGCCAGCAGCACGCCGGGGCTCCCGTCGGCGGGGCAGTTGTCGAAGGCCACCCGCACCGGCGCGACGTCGGAGATGCCGAAGCCGTTGAGGCCCTTCTCCCGCCAGAACGGCTTCTCGTACACCGCGTCGCACTTCATCAGCGCACCCATGAAGTGTCGCTGCAACAGCTGCAGCCGCTTGGGCGGCAGCAGCGGAGCCCAGTCGATCTGCGTGATCAGCGGCGGCGGCGCCGCCATGATGACCCGGGCCGCGCTGACCCGCCCGCGGTCGGTGGTGACGACCGCTCGATCGGCGAGCTGCTCGATGCGCCGGACCGGGGCGGACAGCGCGACGATGTCGCCGAGCTGCTCGGCCATCCGCAGCGGGATGAGCTGGGAACCGCCGACGATGCGCGAGTCCTGGGCCCCGTTCTCGGTGCCGGAGGACCGCTCGAAGGTGCCGGGGTTGTGCTCGTTGCCGGCGGTGGCGACGTACCAGAGCATGAACAGCAGCGAGACGTCGCGGGCATCCGCGCCGAGCAGCGGTTGCAGGTAGACCTCGAGCAGCTTGGCGGTGTCGGGGTTGACCGTGTTCTGCGCGACCCAGTCGTGCAGCGAGGTCGAGTCCCACTCCGCCGCCTTCGCCGCCAGCCACGGCGCGTCGACCGGCACGTCCTTGGACATCTCGTCCAGCTGCAGCTGCAGGCGACCGGCGTCGGGCAGGACCAACGGGTCGGGCGGGACGGTGCCCTGATAGGTCTGCCTGATGCCCCGGGAGAAATAGACGCTGTTGCCGGCGGTGTGCTCCTTGAACGTCTGGATGCCCAGCTCGTCGCACAGCCCGAGGACGTGGTCCTGGGTCGGCCCGACGAACGCTCCGCCGGCCTCGATGACCGACCCGTCTGCGAGCTCGTGGTTGAGGACGCGGCCTCCGACCCGGTCGCGCGCCTCGAGCACCACCACCGAGCGACCCTTCGCGGCCGCCTCCCGCGCAGCGACCAGGCCCGAGATGCCCGCGCCGACGACCACCACGTCGACCGTCGACGGCAGCTCACCGGCTCGGCCCTTCGGCGCGGCGGAGGCAGCGCCCGGCAGCGCTCCGGCAGCGGTCCAGGCACCGGTTGCCGCGATGCCTCCCAGCAGACCGCGGCGGCTCAGGCTCGACCTCATCTGTTCATCCTTCCGATCTCAGACGGCGGTGAACTGCTTGCTCAACGTCTTGGCGATGCGCTTGGCGTCGATGGCGATCTCGCGGAACATCCCGCTGATCGGGTTGGAGTAGCCGATGAAGTGGAGGTTCGGCGCGCCGTCCGGGGTCGCGGTGCCGGACACGACCGGGTTGCCGGCCCCGTCGAGCACACCCAGGTGGCCGACGAGCGGCTCGAGCCCACGCCGGTAGCCCGCGGCGACGATGACCGCGTTCGGCACGATCGCGGTGCCGTCGGCGAGCAGCACCTTGTCGCCCTCGAAGCCGGCGAGGGCGGCGACGGGTTCGACCTTCCCCGCCAGGACCGCGTCGACCAGGCCGACGTCGAGGATCGGGATCTCTCCGCGCCGCGCCCGGGTGATCACGCCCCTGCCCGGATCGGCCAGGCCGTACGCGGACAGGTCCGGCACCTGCAGCTTGCGGGTCACCTCCGCCAGGGCGTCACCGACCACCGTCGGCACCCGGCGCAACAGCACGCTGGTCGCCTGGGTCGGGATCGGGCCGACGGCGCGACGCAGGATGTGCGGCGGCGTACGCACGGCCAGCCGCACCCGGTCCGCACCGTGCTCGGTCAGGTCGACCGAGATCTCGGCTCCGGTGTTGCCCGGGCCGACCACCAGCACGTCCTTGCCCGCGTACGGCTTGCCGTTGCGGTAGCGACTCGCGTGGAGCAGCTCGCCGGTGAAGTCGTCGACGCCGGGCACGTCGGGCATCACCGGGGTGTGGTTGTAGCCGGTCGCCACCACCACCGCGTCGGCGTGCACGTCGCCCTGCGGCGAGCGCAGCACCCAGCCCCGCTCGTTGCGCTCGACCCGCTCGACGGTGACCCCGGTGCGGATGTCGAGGCGGTGGTGCGCGGCGTACGCCTCGAGGTAGCGGACGACGCCGTCGCGCGACACCCAGCTGCCCTCCGAGCGCGGCATCGCCATCCCCGGCAGGCCGGACAGCCATCGGACCGTGTGCAGGTGGAGTCGGTCGTAATGATTCCGCCAGCTCGAGGCGACGTCGTCGGCGCGCTCGAGCACCACGGCGTCCACGCCTCTTGTGCGCAGCGCCGCGGCGGCGGCCAGTCCGGCGGGTCCGGCGCCGATGACGGCGACCGCGGAGGTGGTGGGGACCTGGTGCGACATGCCACGCCTCTCTCAAACCTGAACATGAGTCATATTTTCGTTACACTATGTGGCATGTCCGCAGCGAGCACAAGCCCCAGCACCGGGAGCCGGACGGATCGGAGGGCGCCGGCACAGCGGCGCAGCAGGGAACGGGTCGCGAAGATCCTGGACGCGGCGGCCGAGCTGGTCGTGTCGGAGGGCGTCGACGCCCTCAGCACCCGCCGGATCTCGGAGGCTGCCGGTGTCCCCGTGGCCTCGATCTATCAGTACTTCGCCGACAAGGAGGAGATCATCCTCGCGCTGGTGAAGCGCGACACCGAGGAGATGGACGCACATGTCGCGGAGACCGTCGCCGCGCTCGAGACGCTCAGCATCCGCTCCGTCGTCACGACGACCATGCATGCCTTCCTCGACGTCTACGCTCGGCGCAAGGAGTTCGTCGCGATCTACTTCCGCGGACGCACCAGTCCCGCCGTCATCGAGTTCTGCCGCGAGCACAACGTGCGGATCGCCGAGGCACTGTTCGCTGTGATGACGGAGGCGGATCTGCTGTCCGAGGACGCGGACCTGGCCCGCGGGCTGCTCGCGGTCGAGATCGGCGACCGGGTGCTGGAGTGGGCCTTCCGCGAGGGCTACACCGGCGACCAGCGGGTCATCGACGACGGCATCGAGATGCTCGTCGGCTATCTCGAGCGGTTCGCCAACCAGACCGGTCGCACGTCGTCCGACTGAGCGGTCAGCGTCCGTCGAGCCGCTGACCGGCTCGCCAGGTCTCCGCGACCAGGGGCACCCCGGGCCGGTAGGCCAGGTGCACGTGGGACGGTGCGTCGAGGACGGCGAAGTCGGCGGCCGCTCCGATGCTCAGGTGTCCGACGTCGGTCCGGCCGAGGGCCGCGGCACCACCCGCGGTCGCGGCCGACACGGCCTCGCTCGGCGTCATGCCCATGTCGCGTACGGCGAGGGCGATGCAGAACGGCAGCGAGCTGGTGAAGCAGGAGCCCGGGTTGCAGTCCGAGGCCAGCGCGACCCGGACACCGGCGTCGATAAGGCGCCGGGCATCGACGTACGGATGGCGGGTCGAGAACTCCACGCCGGGCAGCAGGGTCGCGACGGTGCCCGACTGCGCGAGCGCGTCGACGTCGGCGTCGCTGAGATAGGTGCAGTGGTCGACCGCCACCAGGCCGAGCTCGCAGGCCAGCTGGACGCCGCCGCCGTAGGTGAGCTGGTTGGCGTGCAGCCGGCCCTTCAGGCCGACGGCCGCCCCCGCGGCCAGCACCGCCCGGGCCTGGTCGACGTCGAAGGCACCGCGCTCGCAGAAGGCGTCGATCCAGCTGGCGTGCGGCCGCGCGGCCTCGAGCATCGGGCCGGTGACCAGCGCGACGTAGTCCTCCGCGCCGATCCCCTCCGGCACGACGTGGGCGCCGAGGAACGTCGTCTCCTCGGTGAACTGCCGCGCCACCGCCAGGGAGCGCGCCTCGTCGGCGACGCTCAGCCCGTAGCCGCTCTTGATCTCGAGGGTGGTGGTGCCCTGCCGCTGCATCTCGGTCACGAGCCGGCCGACGTGGGCGGTGAGCTGCGCATCGCTGGCCTCCCGGGTCGCGCGGACGGTGGTACGGATGCCGCCGGCGGCGTAGCTCTCCCCCGCCATGCGCGCGGCGAACTCGGCCGAGCGGTCGCCGGCGAAGACGAGATGGCTGTGGGAGTCGACGAACCCGGGGATGACGGCGCGCCCTCCGAGGTCGTACGCCGCGTCGGCGGCGGGTGCCTCGGCGGCGGACCCCACCCACGCCACCCGGCCGTCCTCGACGACGAACGCGGCCTGCTCCATCACCGTTCCGGCGGCGTCACCGACGAAGAGCTCGCCGATGCCGGTGACCAGCGTGCTCATCGGGCCAGCTCCGTGAGGGTGTCGGCGAGCGCCTCGACGCCGGCGAGGCAGTCGGCCATCTCGGCCCGTTCCTCGGGCGAGTGCGAGATGCCGGTGGGATTGCGGACGAAGAGCATCGCGGTCGGGATGCCCGCGGTCGACAGGATGCCGGCGTCGTGCCCTGCCTGGGTCGGGATGATCGGCCAGCCGCCGGGAGCGGCGATCCGGGTCGCCAGGTCGGGGTCGAACTCGACGGCGGCCGAGAGCGACTCGGCGGTCACGGTGACGTGGGTCCGGTCGAGACCGGCCCGCTCGCCGGCCCGCTTCTCGAGGGTGGCCACGAGGTCGCCGAGCATCGCCTCGTCCTCGCAGCGCGCGTCGAGCCATGCGGCGACGCGCGAGGGCACCGCGTTGGTGCCGTTGGGGGTGGCCTCGATCCGGCCGAAGGTGGCGCGCTGCCCGGTGCGGCGGGCCTCCTCGTCGGCCGCGAGCGCGGTCATCGCGAACGTCAGCATCGGGTCCCGCCGGTCCTCCATGCGGGTGGCACCGGCATGGTTGGCCTCGCCGTCGAAGTCGAAGCGCCAGCGACCGTGCGGCCAGATCCCGCTGGCGACGCCGACCGCGGCGTCGCGGTCGACGAGGTTGCGGCCCTGCTCGACGTGGAGCTCGACGTAGCAGCCGATCCGGTCCAGCCAGGCCGATCGGCCCAGCGCCGGCTCGAGGCCGGCATCGGCCATGACCTCCTCGAGCGGTCGTCCGCCGCGGTCGCGCAGGGCCCGCGCCTGGTCAGGCGTCGTCAGACCGGTCGCGAGCTGGGAGCCGAGGCAGCCGAGCCCGTAGCGGGACCCCTCCTCGTCGGCGAAGACGCCGATCGCGATCGGTCGGCGTGGGTGGAAGCCTCGCTCCGTCAGGACGTCGACGGCGGCGAGGGAGGAGACCACCCCGAGCGGTCCGTCGTACGCCCCGCCGTCGAGAACGCTGTCCAGGTGCGATCCGGTGAGCACAGCGTCGTCGCCGCTCCCCCACCAGGCGACCAGGTTGCCGTTGCCGTCACGCTCGAGATCGAGCCCGCGGCGTACGCACTCCTCGGCGAACCAGGAGCGCAGCTCCATCTCGGCCGAGGTGTACGGCTGACGGAAGTAGCCCTGGGAGGAGGCGGATCTGCCCACCGGGGCGATGTCGGCCCACATGCGCTCGAACGTCATGACCCGAGTCCATCGGGATCCGGGGTTCGAGGCAAGGGTTCCGACGGGGTGAACTGTCCGGTATCCCAGACATCCCGCGAGAGCGACCGACGCAGACAGCGGCATCGCAGGCCCCGATGACCCGCGATGCCGCTTCTGTGATGCGTGCCGGAGACCTAGGCCAGACCCTGCTCGGACAGGAACTCGCTCGCCACGTCCTCGGCGTCCTTCTTGTCGACGATGACCTGCTTGACCAGGGCCGCCAGCGTCTGCGTGTCGAGCTCGGCCGAGACCGCGTCGAGCGCCTGGGTGACCGTGTCGTCGACCTTCGAGGTGGCGATCAGGGGAACGACGTTCTCCGCCGGGAAGAGGCTCTCCGGGTCATCGAGCATGATGAACCCGTTCTCCTGGATCGAGGGGTCGGTGGTGAAGAGGTCCGCCGCGTCGACCTGTCCGTTCTTCAGGGCCTGGACGGTCAGCGGACCGCCCGCGTCGAGCGCGCGGAAGGTGCCGAACTCGACCCCGTAGACGTCGGCCAGGCCCTTGACGCCCTGACGGCGTGTCTTCCACTCGGGCGGACCGCCGAGGACCAGCTCGTCGGAGACCGCGGCGAGGTCGCCGATGGACGTGAGGGAGTACTTGTCCGCCGTCGCCTTCGTGACCGCGATGGCGTCCTTGTCCTCCGCCGACGACATCGTCAGGACCGTCAGGTCCTTCGGTACGGCGGCCGTCAGAGCCTGGTAGACCGACTCGGAGTCGGTGGCGGTGGCGTCCTCGTCGAAGTAGTGCAGGAGCGCACCGGTGTATTCGGGGATCAGGTCGATCGAGCCGTCCTGCAGGGCCGGGACGTACGCCTCGCGGCTGCCGATGTTCAGGGTCTTGTCGACCTCGACGCCCTTGGCCTCCAGCGCGCCCGCGTAGATCTCGGCGATCAGGGCGCTCTCCGGGAAGTCGGCGGAGCCGACGGTGACGGTGTCCGCGTCGCCGCCTCCGGCGGGCTCGGTCGCCAGCGGGTCACCGCTGCCGCATCCGGCGAGCAGTGCGGCCGAGGCCGCTACGGCGAGGTAGATCTTCGTTCTGTGCATGGGTTCGGTTCCTCTCGGGTCAGCTGATGGTGATGGGGGTGGAATCAGCGGACGCCCTCGGCCGCGATCGTCGGGAAGCGGTGCGACGGCCCGTCAGGCCCGAGGACACCGCGTAGCGCTGGATCAGCGCGAAGATGAGATCGACGACGAGGGCGAGTGCTGCCACCAGCACGGCTCCCGCGGCCATCTGGCCGAAGTCGCGTACGGCGAGGCCGTCGATCAGAAGCCGCCCGAGCCCGCCGAGGCCGGCCGTCGCGGCGATCGTCGCGGTCGCGACGACCTGGAGCGTGGCCGAGCGCAGGCCCGAGAAGATGAGGGGTAGCGCGCACGGCAGCTCGACCTTGAGGAGCACCTGGAGGTCTCGCATCCCCATGCCCTTCGCGGCATCCCGGGCGCCGGCGTCGACCTCTTCGACACCTGCGTACGCACCGGCCAGGATCGGCGGGACGGCCAGCACGGCCAGCACGACCAGGCACGGGACCACGAAGGCCGCGTCGCCGGAGAGCCGGGGGCCGAGGAGAAGGACCATGATGAACAGCAGACCCAGGCTCGGGATGGCGCGGGCGGCGCCGGCGACGTTCACGACCAGGAACTTCCCGCGTCCGGTGTGACCGACGTACAGACCGAGCGGGATCGCGACGATCGCGGCGATCACCAGGGCGACGGCCGAGTAGCTCAGGTGCTCGAGGATGCGGTTCGGGACACCGTCGTCGCCCGACCAGCGGGCGGGGTCTGTCAACCAGGTGAGGACGAGGTTCATCAAGCGGCCCTCCTCGTGCGCTGCCACGGGGTGATGAGCCGGGTTCCGGCGATGATCAGGAGGTCGAACACGAGCGCCAGCAGGACGCACGCGACGACGCCCACGAGGATCGGCTCCATGAAGTTGCGGCGGAAGCCGTCGGTGAAGAGCGACCCCAGCTGGGGTACGCCGATGATCGCCGCGACGCTGACGATGCTGACGTTGCTCACCGCGGCGACCCGGAGGCCTGCGGAGATGACCGGGACGGCCAGCGGGAGCTCGACCATGAACAGCCGGCGTACCCGCCCGAAGCCCATCGCCGTCGCCGCCTGGTTGACCGAGTCCGGCACTGCACCCAGACCGTCCGCCACCGTACGCACCAGCAGCGCCACGGTGTAGATCGTCATCGCGAGGACCACGTTGACCGGGTCGAGGATCTTGGTGCCGATGAACAGCGGCATCAGGATGAACAGGGCGAGCGACGGGATCGTGTAGAGGAGACCGGTCCCGGCGATCAGCAGCGGGTACAGGACCCGGTAGCGCCGCGCCAGCCACCCCAGGGGAACCGCGACGAGCAGCCCGAGCAGGAGCGGGACGCCGGCCAGGTAGACGTGCCTCCAGGTGAGGGCGAGGACCGCAGGGAGGTGTTCGACGAACCAGCTCATCGTGCCGCGCTCCCGGCCGGCCGGGCGTCGAGCGCCGCGGCCCGCTCGCCCTCGATGGCGTCGAGCACCTGGTGGGCCAGGACGGTGCCGGCGAACGTACCGTCCTCGTCCACGACCACGCCGCGTCCCGCCGGCGAGGACAGCGCGGCGTCGAGCAGGTTGCGCAGGGTCCCGTTCGTGGAGGCAACGGTGCCTCCGCGGTGCAGCGCCTCGGTGGAGACCGTGCCGGCGATCTGCTCGGCGTCGACCCAGCCCAGCGGACGCCGGGCGTCGTCGACGACCAGGGTCCACGGCTCGGTCCCGGCGGCGGCCCGCACCTGCTCCGCGCTGTCACCGAGGCTCGCCGTCGTCTCCGCCGAGAGCGGCAGCGTCGGGGCCTTCTGGAAGCCGAGCCCGCGGTATCCCCGGTCGCGGCCCACGAAGTCGGCGACGAAGTCGTCGACGGGGTGCGCCAGGAGCGTCGCGGGCTCGGCGATCTGGGCGAGCTTGCCGCCGACCCGGAGCACGGCGACCTGGTCACCCAGCTTGATCGCCTCGTCGATGTCGTGGGTGACGAACACGATGGTCTTGCCCAGGTCGCCCTGGAGCCGGAGGAACTCGTCCTGCAACTGGTCGCGTACGACGGGGTCGACCGCGCTGAACGGCTCGTCCATCAACATGACGGGCGGGTCGGCGGCCAGCGCCCGGGCCACGCCGACGCGCTGCTGCTGACCGCCGGAGAGCTGATTGGGGTAGCGATCGGCGAAAGAGGTGGGCAGACCGACGCGTTCCAGCAGCTCCAGCGCGCGGGCACGCGCCTTCTTCCTGTCCCAGCCGAGCAGCATCGGGACGGTCGCGATGTTCGCGGCGACCGTGCGGTGCGGGAACAGACCCGCCTGCTGGATCACGTAGCCGATCCCTCGCCGCAGCTCGGCCGCATCCATCGTGGTGGTGTCGCGGTCGTCGATCCAGATCCGTCCGCTCGTCGGCTCGATCATCCGGTTGATCATCCGCAGCGACGTCGTCTTGCCACAGCCCGAGGGGCCGACGAGCACCGTGATCTTGCCGGTCGGGGCGGTCATCTCCAGGCCACCCACGGCGACGGTGCCGTCGGGGTATTCCTTGCTCACTGAGTCGAACCGGATCATCCGGCACTCACCTCCACTGCTGGGTCATCGAAATGTGGTGCGGGTCCCAGTGCACCCCTCGGGGGTCCGCCAGGGATATGGGCCGCAGCGCGGTACTGTCTGGGATCCGAGACTTGACCGACCGGCTCAGAGCGCGGCCAGCTCGTCGAGCAGATCGGCGGCGCGATCGAGGTCGGTGCCGAGCGACCGGTCCTCCAGACTCGGGTCCAGGACGTGGGCGGCTCGCTCCAACGCGGCTCGGGCGGGGATGTCGCCCAGCTCCGGCTGTTGGACGCGAAGCGCCCGCACGGCGGCCACGAGCTCGCAGGCGAGCACATGGCGGTACGCCTCGACCACCACGATGGCCTGCCGGGCGGCCTGCGTCGAGAAGCTCGCGTGATCCTCCAGCCCGCGGGAGACGACCGCGGTGCCCATCGTCACCGGCAGGGCGGCGTGCCGCATCTGGGCGAGGGCGTCGTGGGCTACGTACTCCAGGATCATCACGCCGGAGCTCCCCGCCGGCCCCGAGGCGAGGAACGGTGTCAGACCCGTCATGGTCGGCTCGACCAGGTCACCGAGGCGGGCGGCGGACAGCTCGGCCACCTGGTGGACGGAGGCGCGGGCCTGGTCCAGCGCCACCGCGACGTACGCGGTGTGGAAGTGCGCGTGGTGGAACACGTCGTCGGACTCCACCGAGATGAGAGGGTTCTCGGCTCGCGCGTTGACCTCGACGGAGAGGACCTGCTCGAGCTGAGCCAGGCTGTCCAGCGCCGGTCCCTGCACCTGCGGGAACGCCCGCAGGCCGAACGGATCCTGGATCCGGCGGCCGGCCACCGGAGGTCCGGTCAGCCCGAGCAACCGGCGCATCTCGGCGGCGCACTGCTGCTGGCCCGGGTGCGGTCGTGCCTCGTGCACGACCGCGGCATAGGCCTCGGCCGAGCCACCCATCGCCAGGAACGAGAGGGCGGCGACGGTGTGGCTGGCGCGCAGGAGGGTCTGCAGGTCGGCGCAGGCGATGACCGATTCGGCCAGCGTCGCGGCGTTGCTGCTCATGAACGCGAGCGCGTCCCCGGTGTCGAGCGCAACCGGTGGCGCCTCGCCGACCGCCCACGGACGCTCACCGGCGAGGGTGAGCGCGATCTCGGCGAGGACGGTCAGGTCGCCGGTGCCGATCGCACCGAGTCTGTGCACCCTCGGCAGAGCGCCCAGGTCGAGAGCATGCTCGAGAGCGTCCAGGACGCGTACGTGGACCCCGGACCCACCTGCGGCCAGCTGGTTGAGCCGGATGACCATGGTGGCGCGGACCACGTCGGCGGCCAGCTCGAAGCCGACCCCGCCCGCATGGCTGCGGAGCAACCGGAGCCCGTGTCCCAGCGCTGCGTCGCCGCCGACCTCCTCCTGCCGGTTGGCGCCCACACCGGTGGTGCGCCCGTAGACGTGACGCCTGCGGGCGACGGCCTCCGCCGTCTCCCACGACTTCTGCGCCCGTTCGCGAGCGGCCGGGTCGAGCTGGACCGATGCGCCGCCGCGAGCGACCAGAAGGATCTCGTCACGGCCGAGTGAGGTGCCGTCGATGAGTACGTGAGGTTTACCGCGCGACATGGTGAGCTCCTTGGGTTTCGTGGGCTCAATTCAACGCGTCGGGCCACCCGTGGCGCACGCGTCGTCAACCGGATTCAGTCTCGGATCTCAGACGGTGGCGCCGCGATGCGGACGATCGCGACCGCTCCGGCACCCTCGAGGGTCACGGGCCGGTCGGTGATGAGCACGTCGCCCGGGCCGAGCGTGGCCGAGTGGTCGCCCTCACGGGCGCGCACCGCACCCGTGAGGCCCACCACGAGCAACGGAGAACCCGGGGGCAGAGGCTCGTCACCCCTGCCCACATCCCGCATCTCGACCGTGGCGCTCGCCTGCCCGCGCCGGGTCATCACGTTGAGGTCGCGGGTGGGCGCCGTCACCGTGCACCGCACCGGCACCTCGCCGTCGAAGGCGTACGGCACGAACGGCCGCAGCACCGTCGTCTCCCCCGGCAGCTCGAGCGTCATCGGCGGTCCGTCGATCAGCGTGATCACCCGGTCCACGCCGGGGAACGTGGAGAAGTCACCCGATCCGGCGACGTCGGCGAAGCTGACCCGCCAGGCGAAGTCGGACCCGGCATCCGTGCCCGGGGGCCACGCGGCGACCTCAGCGGTCATGCCCCCGCCGTTGCGCCACGGGCGCCGGACGTGCTCCTCCGCGCGACGGACGTCGAACCCCACCCTCAGATCCCGGTGATCGCGCGGTGGAGCGCACCGGCCACGTCGCCGACCGCCAGATGTCGACGATCGCGGACGACCTCGTTGCCACCGACGATGACGTCGGTGACGTCCTGCGCGGCACTGGCGAAGACGGTCGACTCGAGGAGCGTCCCGGTCTCCCACCCGGCGAGGCGCACGGAGTCGAGCGAGATCGTCGTCAGGTCGGCCAGTCCCCCCGGCGCGATCCGGCCGACCTCCGACCAGCCCAGTGAGGCATGCCCGTCGACGGTCGCCGCACGCAGGAGGTCGCTCGCGGACCAGTGGCCGCGCCGTTCGGTACGCAGCCGCTCGTCGAGCTCGAGTGCCCGGGTCTCCTCCAGCAGGTCGATGACGGCGTTGCTGTCGCTGCCGAGCGAGACCGGTGAGCCGGCGTCGGCCAGGTTGCGAGCGGGCCCGATGCCGTCCGCGAGGTCGCGCTCGGTGGTCGGGGTCATGCAGACCGTCGTGCGGGAGTCGCCGAGCGCGGCGATGTCCGCAAATGTCAGGTGCGTCGCGTGCACCGCCGAGGAGAGCTCGCCGAGCGCCCCGTGGCGGGCGAGCAGCTCGGTGGGCGTGCACCCGTAGCGCTCCTGGCAGGCCTGGTTCTCGGCCCGCTGCTCGGAGAGGTGGAAGTGGAGCGGCGCACCCTGCTCGGTGGCCCAGCCGGCCACCGTGGCGAGCTGGTCGGCGGGCACGGCACGGACGGAGTGGATCGCGGCACCGATCCGGGCGTGGCCCGAGCCGGACAGCGCCGAGACGCGGTCCGCCCAGGCATCCGCATCGCCGTCCCCGAAGCGCAGCTGGGTGCCCTCGAGGGGCTGACCCGGAGCACCGGTCAGGTAGCAGGCGTCGAGCAGCGTGATCCGGATGCCGGCCTCGGCGGCCGCCGCGATCAGTGCCTCGCCCATGGCGTTCGCCTCGGCGTACGGACCTCCGTCGGGAGCGTGGTGGAGGTAGTGGAACTCCCCCACCGTGGTGATCCCGGCCAACGCCATCTCGGCGTACGTCGCCCGGGCCAGCGCGAAGTAGGAGTCCGGGGTGAGCCGTCCGGCGACGGCGTACATGTCCTCGCGCCAGGTCCAGAAGGTGCCGCCGCCCCGGTGGGTGCGGCCGCGCAGCGCTCGGTGGAAGGCGTGCGAGTGCGCGTTCGCCAGACCGGGGAGGGTGAGCCCCCGCAGACGCGTCGCGCCTGCGGGGGCTGCCGAGCCGGTGACGCCCGGGGTGACGGCGCGGATCCGGTCGCCGTCCACCTCGATGAGGACGTCGACGTCGACCTTCTCGCCGCCGAGCCAGGCGTGCTCGGCGAGGTACGCCGTCACGCCTGCTCCCGCATGGGGATGCGCACCCCGCGCTCGTCGGCGACGGTGACGGCCTCGTCGTAGCCCGCGTCGACGTGGCGGATCACGCCCATCCCGGGGTCGTTGGTCAGGACCCGCTCGAGCTTCTGCGCCGCCAGGTCCGTGCCGTCGGCGACGCAGACCTGACCGGCGTGGATCGACCGGCCCATGCCGACGCCGCCGCCGTGGTGGATCGAGACCCAGGAGGCGCCCGAGGCGGTGTTGACCAGGGCGTTGAGCAGGGCCCAGTCGGCGATCGCGTCGGAGCCGTCCTTCATCGCCTCGGTCTCGCGGTACGGCGAGGCGACCGAGCCGCAGTCGAGGTGGTCGCGGCCGATCACGATCGGCGCGGACAGCTCGCCGCTGGCGACCATCTCGTTGAACTTCAGGCCGGCCAGGTGGCGCTCGCCGTAGCCCAGCCAGCAGATGCGCGCCGGGAGACCCTGGAAGTGCACCCGCTCCTGCGCCATGGTGATCCACTTGTGCAGCCGCTCGTTCTCGGGGAAGAGCTTCAGGATCGCCTCGTCGGTCTTGCGGATGTCCTCGGGGTCGCCGGACAGCGCTGCCCACCGGAAGGGGCCCTTGCCCTCGCAGAAGAGCGGCCGGATGTAGGCCGGCACGAAGCCCGGGAACTCGAAGGCCCGCTCGTAGCCGCCCTTGCGCGCCTCGTCGCGGATCGAGTTGCCGTAGTCGAAGACCTCGGCGCCGGCGTCCTGGAACTCCACCATCGCGCGTACGTGCGCGGCCATCGAGGCCTGGGCGTCCTTGGTGAAGCCCTCGGGGTCACGCTCGGCGGCGGCGTGCCAGTCCTCGAAGGCGACGCCCACCGGCAGGTAGGACAGCGGGTCGTGGGCCGAGGTCTGGTCGGTGACGATGTCGATCGGCGCCTTCATCTCGAGCAGCCGCGGGAAGACCTCGGCGGCGTTGCCGAGCAGGCCGATGGAGAGAGCTCGTCGCTCGTCACGTGCCGCGACCGCGAGCTCGAGGGCGTGCTCCAGGTTGTCGGCCTGAACGTCGAGGTAGCGGTGCTCGATGCGGCGGGTGATGCGGCTCTGGTCCACGTCGACACAGATCGCGACGCCGTCGTTCATGGTGACGGCGAGCGGCTGGGCGCCGCCCATGCCGCCGAGGCCGGCGGTCAGCGTGATGGTGCCCGCGAGCGTGCCTCCGAAGCGCTTGTCGGCAACGGCCGCGAAGGTCTCGAACGTGCCCTGCAGGATGCCCTGGGTGCCGATGTAGATCCACGAGCCCGCGGTCATCTGGCCGTACATCGTGAGCCCGAGATCCTCGAGCCGGCGGAACTCCTCCCAGTTCGCCCAGTCTCCGACCAGGTTGGAGTTGGCGATCAGCACGCGCGGTGCCCATTCGTGCGTGCGCATGACGCCGACCGGCTTGCCGGACTGCACCAGCATGGTCTCGTCGTCACCCAGGGTCGTCAGGGTGCGGACGAGTGCGTCGTACGCCTCCCAGCTGCGGGCTGCCTTGCCGGTTCCGCCATAGACCACCAGATCGTCGGGACGCTCGGCGTTCTCCGGATCCAGGTTGTTCATGAGCATCCGCAGCGGGGCCTCGGTCGACCAGCTGCGCGCGGTCAGCTCGGTGCCGCGGGGTGAGCGGACGGGGCGGGCGCCTTCCATGGACTTCTCCTCGTTCGGTTGTGCACGTCGATCATGAGGGCACGTGGCCCACTGCCATTGCACTCCCGGCCCGGCACAAGAGGAAGTGCGTTCCCCCGATCGTGGTCTGGGATACCAGACCCGTGGCGAGCCGGTCAGCCGCCCAGGCGGCGCGACAGCATCCGCGTCGTCGCGCGGACCTCGCCGACCAGCCGCTCGACGAGCTCGGGCGACTGCTCGGCCTGCGGATAGGTCACCGCCACCGAGGCGACCGGATATCCGGTGCCGTCGAGGACAGGCATGGCGACCGAGGCCAGGCCTTCGGTGACCTCCCCGTGCTCGGCGGCGAAGCCGTTGGCGCGAACGTCGACGAGCATCCGGCGTAGCTGGGACAGCGATGACGGCGCCCCGGGACCCTCGAGCGAGAACGCCTCGCGGTCGGCGTAGAGCGCCCTGACCTGGGGATGCGGAAGGGAGGCGAGCATCGCCCGACCGGAGGCCGTGGTCGCCGCGGGCAACCGCACACCGACCTCGGTGATCAGGAGCGGTCTGCCCGCGGCCCGCTCCTCGATCACGTACACGACGTCGCGGCCGAGGAGCACCGAGAGATGGGCGCTGTTGCCACAGCGGTCGGCGAGCGCGGCGACGGGCCGCCGCGCCAGCCGCTGCAACGGCTCCTGGCGTGCGTAGCCGCTGCCGAGCTCGTAGGCCCCCACGCCCAGCCCGTAGACCCGCTGCTCGGGGTAGTGGACGACGAAGCCGAACTCGATGAGCGTGTTCAGGAGGTGGTACGTCGTGGAGCGCGGCAGCTCCAGGGACCGCGCGATCGCGGACGCCTGGAGCGGGCTCGCCTGGCTCGCGAGGTGACGCAGGATGGCCAGGGTCTGCTCTGCCGCAGGGACTCCCATGACGCCACCTCTCTCGGTGTCGGACCGGTGTTCGGTCACGGACTCGTGACCGTCAGGATCTCACCTCAGGTCTCCAGGATCTCCTTGAGCCTGGCCAGGTCCTTGGTCGTCGCCCGCCGCATGGCCCGGTCCATCGCCGCCCCGGCGATACGGGCGAAGCCGGACGGGTTGCCGCGGTTGCGCAGCGTCATCCGGGTGCCGCCGCCGTCCTCCGGCTCCCAGGTGTAGGACGTCTCCATCGGGAACGGTCCGTCCGCCGTACGCATCACCAGCCGCTCCCCCGGCACCCACTCGACCACCTCGTAGGTATAGGCCAGCCGGCGCCCGAGGAACTGCGCCACGAAATCCATCTGCGACCCGACCCGCATCGGCGGCTCCGTACGCCACTCGACGGAGCGGATGTTGGCGTACCAGGTCGGCGCGTTGCCGGGGTCGCCGGCGTAGGCGGACACCTCGGCCGGCGAACGCCGGATGGTCGTCTCCACCATCACGTCCACGCTCATGGCCCCATCGTCCTCCGAGATCGGGTCGCCGACCAGAGCGACCACGAGGGATCAGGCCAGAGCGGCGACCGCGTCGGCGAGATCGTCGACGGAACGGGCACGCTCGGGGAGGCTGCCGTCGAGGCCCAGGCTGAGCTGGAGACCTTGGAAGGCAGCGTCGATGACATGGGCTGCCCGTTCCGCGACGGCGGAACCCACTCCGGACTTCTCCAGATGCGCGATCAGGCCGGCGATCCACACCGCGTTGGCCTCACGGACCGCCGAGGCGTACGGCTCCCTGCCGAAGAGGCCGAGCGCGGCCGCCTCCACGTAGATCCAGCTGCACCGGTCGCCCTCCATCACCGACCAGAGGTCGTGGACGGCGCTACGCAGGTCCTCGGAGGGCTCGAGCGCCGCGACCTCGGCGACCGACCGCTCGTTGGACGTACGGAGCACATCAGCGACGAGCTGGTCCTTGGTGCCGAAGTGGTAGAGCAGGACCCGGTTGCTCGTGCCCAGCTTGGCCGCCAGCGGACGCAGACTCAGACCGATCAGGCCGTGCTCGTGGACGTAGTCGGTCGCCAGCTCGGCCCAGGCAGCACGGCGCTGCGGGTCCTTCGCCGGGGCGGTGCTCACGCTCGTCATGCGGCGACTGTAACAACTGGTGGAGCCATTTGTATCAGCTGCAACAATTTTGTACCGCCTGCAACAATTTTGTCCGTGTAGCCCTTGACCTGGCCCTTCGGGGCCGCGCAGGATCTTCTGCAATTCACCCGCGGTTGCCTGCTGCGCAACCTGACGCCGGAGGTTGCATGAGCGAGATCTACATCGACGGGCGCTGGTCGCCCGCGCAGTCGGGCGATCAGCGGGAGATCCGCTGTCCCGCTGACGGCGCGGTCGTCGGCACCGTTGCGGAGGCCGGAGCGGAGGACACCCGCTCCGCGATCGCAGCGGCGCGACGCGCCTTCGACGAGGGGCCCTGGCCCCGGACTCCGGCCGCCGAGCGAGGTGCCCTGCTGGAGCGGGTCGCTCGCCTGCTCGAGCGCGACAAGCAGCTGGTCGCGCGGGCCGAGTCGCTCGACACCGGCAAGCGCTTCGTGGAGAGCGAGATCGACGTCGATGACGTCGTCTCCGTCTTCGACCACTACGCGCGCCTCGCCGTCGAGGACCACAGCCGCCCGGTCGTGACCGACCGGCCCGAGGTCGAGTCGGTGATCGTCCACGAGCCCGTGGGCGTCTGCGCCCTCATCACGCCGTGGAACTACCCGCTCCTCCAGACGGCCTGGAAGGTCGCCCCGGCCCTCGCCGCGGGCAACACCTTCGTCCTCAAGCCGAGCGAGCTGACGCCGCACACGGCCATCCACCTGATGAAGCTGCTCGCCGAGGCCGGGCTCCCGGCGGGCGTGGGCAACCTCGTCCTCGGCGCCGGCCCGGTCGCGGGGGCTCCGCTCGCGGAGGACCCGCGGGTCGACCTGCTCTCCTTCACCGGCGGCCTCGAGACCGGCAAGCACCTGATGGCCACGGCGGCCGCCACGGTCAAGAAGGTGGCGCTGGAGCTCGGCGGCAAGAACCCCAACATCGTCTTCGCCGACGCCGACCGGGAGACGGCCCTCGACAACGCGCTGACCGCGGTCTTCCTCCACTCCGGGCAGGTCTGCTCGGCCGGCGCTCGCCTCCTGGTCGAGGAGTCGATCCACGACGAGTTCGTCGACGCCCTCGTCGAACGGGCCTCCGCCATCCGGCTCGGAGGCCCGTTCGACGACAAGGCGGAGACCGGTCCGCTCATCTCCCTGCCGCACCTGGAGAAGGTGGCGGCGTACGTCGAGGCCGGCGTCGCCGAGGGCGCCGTGCTCCGCTGCGGCGGTGCCCGCCGCACCGATCCGGAGTACGCCGCCGGCTACTTCTTCCCGCCCACGGTGCTCGACCGCTGCACCGCCGGGATGTCGGTCCTGCGCGACGAGTCCTTCGGGCCGGTGCTGACCGTCGAGACGTTCCGCACCGAGGAGGAGGCGCTGGCCCTGGCCAACGACACGATCTTCGGCCTGGCCGGTGGGGTGTGGACCTCCGACCCCGACCGCGCGCGCCGCATCGCCGCGGGGCTGCGCGCCGGCACTGTCTGGATCAACGACTTCCACCCCTACGTGCCGCAGGCCGAGTGGGGCGGGTTCAAGCAGTCCGGCGTCGGCCGAGAGCTCGGCATGGCCGGCCTGGACGAGTACCGCGAGACGAAGCACGTCTGGCACAACACCACCCCCGAGCCCACCCGCTGGTTCGGCGCGTGAGAGCAGGAGTTCTTCTGATGGACAAGCAGTACGACTTCGTGATCATCGGCGGCGGCTCGGCGGGCAGCGCGCTCGCCGCTCGCCTCAGCGAGGACCCGAGCAACAGTGTGCTGGTTCTCGAGGCCGGCCACAGCGACTACAAGATCGACCCGTTCGTGCACATGCCGGCGGCGCTCCCGTTCCCGATCGGCAGCCGGTTCTACGACTGGCAGTACGAGACCGACCCGGAGCCGCACATGGGCGGCCGCAAGGTCTACCACGCCCGCGGCAAGGTCCTCGGCGGCTCCAGCAGCATCAACGGGATGATCTTCCAGCGCGGCAATCCGCTGGACTACGAGCGCTGGGCCTCCGACCCGGGCATGGAGACGTGGGACTACGCCCACTGCCTGCCCTACTTCAAGCGCATGGAGGCGCGGCACCTGGCCGACGGCAGCTCCGGGGCCGACGACTGGCGTGGCGGCGACGGCCCGCTCCACCTCGAGCGCGGCAAGTGCGACAACCCTCTCTTCGGCGCGTTCTTCGACGCGGTCCAGGAGGCCGGCTACCCGCTCACCGACGACGTCAACGGCTACCGCCAGGAGGGCTTCGCGCCGTTCGACCGCAACGTCAAGAGAGGTCGCCGCTGGTCGGCCGCCCGGGCCTACCTGCACCCGGCGAAGAAGCGTCCGAACCTCACCGTCCAGACCTTCGCCTTCGCCGAGAAGATCCTCTTCGACACCACCGGCGACACCCCTCGCGCGACCGGTGTCGAATACACCCGGGGCGTCGGCCGCGCCGCCCGCCGGCACACGGTCCACGCCGGTGAGGTGATCCTCTGCGGCGGCGCGATCAACACCCCGCAGCTGCTCCAGCTCAGCGGCATCGGCGACCGCGAGCTCCTCGCCCAGCACGACATCCCGCTCGTCCACCACCTCCCCGGCGTCGGCGAGAACCTGCAGGACCACCTGGAGGTCTACATCCAGTACGCCTCGAAGGAGCCGGTCTCGATCGCTCCCGGTCTGGCCTGGCACCAGCGTCCGAAGATCGCCTGGCAGTGGCTGTTCCAGCGCAAGGGCCTCGGCGCGACCAACCACTTCGAGGGCGGCGGCTTCTGTCGCTCCAACGAGGACGTCGACTACCCCAACCTGATGTTCCACTTCCTGCCGATCGCGATCCGCTACGACGGCAGCAGCCCGACCGAGGGTCACGGCTACCAGGTCCACATCGGCCCGATGTACGCCGACACCCGTGGCTGGGTGCGCGTCAAGTCCAAGGACCCGCGCGTACACCCGTCGATGCAGTTCAACTACCTCTCGACGCCGACCGACCGCAAGGAGTGGGTGGAGGCGATCCGGGTGGCACGCAACATCCTCAACCAGCCGGCGTTCGCGGCGTACAACGACGGGGAGATCTCGCCCGGGCCGTCCGTGGAGACCGACGAGGAGATCCTCGAGTGGGTCCGCAAGGACGCCGAGACCGCGCTGCACCCCTCCTGCACCGCGGCCATGGGCACCGGCGAGATGGCCGTCACCGACCCGCTGACGATGAAGGTGCACGGCACCGACGGCCTGCGGGTCTGCGATGCCAGCGTCTTCCCCTACGTCACCAACGGCAACATCTACGCCCCGGTGATGATGGTCGCCGAGAAGACGGCCGACCTGATCCTCGGCAAGACGCCGCTGCCGCCGTCCGAGGTCCCCTTCTACAACTACCGCCAGGGCAGCCCGCTCAACCCCGAGGCTGCGGTCAGGACAGGTGAGCGAGCATGACCACGGACACTCAGGGCACGGACGTACCAGGAGTCACCGACGCGGCTGCGGCTGCCAGCAACCAGCCCGCCCTCAAGGTCGAGGGCCTCTGGAAGATCTTCGGCGCCAAGGCGGACAAGATCATCGGCTCCGCCGACGAGGGCCTGTCCCGGAAGGACCTGCAGGCCAAGACCGGCTGCGTCACCGCGGTGAAGGACATCTCCTTCGAGGTCGAGCCCGGCGAGGTCTTCGTGATCATGGGCCTCTCCGGCTCGGGCAAGTCCACCCTGGTCCGCCTCCTCAACCGGCTGATCGAGCCGACCTCGGGCAGTGTCGTCATCAACGGCGAGGAGATCACCTCCCTCCCGGGTGCCAAGCTGCGCGACCTACGCCGCCGGCACGTGGCGATGGTCTTCCAGCACTTCGGCCTGCTGCCGAACCGCAAGGTGATCGACAACATCGCCTACGGCCTGGAGGTACGCGGTGAGGGCAAGGCCGCCCGCCGCAAGCGGGCCCAGGAGATGGTCGACCTGGTCGGCCTGTCGGGCTACGAGAACTCCTTTCCCGACCAGCTCTCCGGTGGCATGCAGCAGCGCGTCGGCCTGGCGCGCGCTCTGGCGGTCGACCCGCAGGTGCTCTTCTTCGACGAACCCTTCTCCGCGCTCGACCCGCTGATCCGCCGGGACATGCAGGACGAGATCGTGCGCCTGCACCACGAGGTCGGCAAGACGATGATCTTCATCACCCACGACCTCCAGGAAGCCATCAAGCTCGGCGACCGGATCCTGATCATGCGTGACGGCGAGATGGTCCAGCTCGGCACAGCAGCGGAGATCGTGGCCCACCCGGTCGACGACTATGTGGCGGACTTCGTCAGCGAGGTGCCCCGCTCCCACGTCCTGACGCTCAAGTGGGTGATGCGCGACCCGGAGCCCGGAGACTCCCTCGAAGGACCGGAGATGACCCCCGACACGATCGTCCGGGCGGCCGCTCGAGCGGCACTCGCCTCCGCGCATCCCGTCCGGGTGGTCGAAGACGGCAAGCTCGTCGGAATCGTGGACGACGACGCGATCCTCCGGACCGTGGTCGCCGAAGAGGAGGTCACCCGATGACTGCGGTGGCCGAACGCCCGGTCCCCGTCGGGTCGTCCGGTCCCCCTCCCGAGAAGGAGCGGTTCCGACTGCCCCGTTGGACCCTCGGGCTCGGTGTCCTCGTGGTGTGGATAGCCATCTGGGCGGTCACCAAGGGCCAGGACACCCTGGTGCTCCCCGGTCGCGAGCACACCGATCTGCACGACGCACTGACCGGTTTCCGCGACAGCGTCCTGGGCAGCCGCGACACCAACCCGGTGATCCAGCTCACCTACCAGCTGGGCGAGTCGTTCACCAGCGCGGTCGACTGGCTGCAGCGCTTGGTGTCCGTTCCGGACTTCCCGCGACCGGTGCCGCAGATCGGTTGGCTCGGCGTCACCGCCCTCGCGGCATGGGTGGCTCTGGCGATCGCCGGCTGGCGGACCGCCGTCCTGGTCGGCCTCTCCTTTCTCTCGTTCGGCATGTTCGGCTACTGGTCGGACTCGATGGACCTGCTGATCGTCACCTTCGTCGCGGTCGCCGCCTCCGTGATCATCGGATTGCCGCTCGCCGTGTGGGTAGGCACCAGCAAGGCCGCGAACACCGTGCTGTCCAATCTGCTCGACCTCATGCAGACCATGCCGACCTTCGTCTACCTGCTGCCGATCGTGCTGTTCTTCGGCATCGGCGCCTCCGCCGCCGTCGTCGCCACCCTGGTGTACGCGCTGCCTCCGATCATCAGGATCGCCGGCTACGGCATCCGGTCGGTGCCGGAGACGACCATCGAGGCCACCGACGCCGCCGGCCAGACCGCCGTGCAGCGACTGCTGAAGGTGCAGTTGCCGATGGCCCGCAAGACCATCGTGGTGGGCCTGAACCAGACCATCATGGCGGCGCTCTCGATGGCCACCATCGCGTCGTACGTGGACGGCCCCGGGCTCGGCAAGCCGGTTCTCGACGCGCTGGTCAAGAACAACGTCGGGAACGCGTTCGTGCCCGGCATGCTGATCGTGGTGATGGCCGTGATGCTCGACCGCACCACGACCGCTGCCAGTGAGCGCAGTGAGCTGGTGGCGCGCGGTGGAGGCGGCGGGGCGACCCTGCGCCGCGCCGTAGTCGGAGCCGGTGCCCTCGTCGCGCTCGTGCTGGTCTACCTCTCCCGCACCTACGGCTGGGCTGCGGAGTTCCCCGCGACGACGTGGGGCCCGTGGCTGTCGGAGCGGGTCGACAGCTTCGTGGGCTGGGTGACGGCCACCTTCGGCGGCTTCACCGAAGCCGTGAAGAACGTGACGAGCGACCTGCTCCTGAACCCGATGCAGTCGCTGCTCGCCGAATCGCCGTGGTGGCTCACCGGGGTCGCGATCCTCGCCCTGGCCTGGATCGTCGGCGGGCTCCGCGCGTCTCTCGCCGCGGTGGTCTGCCTGGCCGGCATCTGGTACCTCGACCTCTGGCACGACGCCATGATCACGCTCAACATGACTCTGGTGGCCACCCTGATGGTGATGGTCCTGGCGCTGGTGCTCGGCGTCTGGATGGCCCGCCGCCGCGGCGTCGACCTGATCCTCAGGCCGCTCCTCGACGCTGGGCAGACGATCCCGCCGTTCGTGTACCTGATCCCGGTGCTTGCGCTGTTCGGGCCGACCCGCTTCACCGCGATCGTGGCCGGCATCGTGTACGCCGCGCCCGCGGCGATCAAGCTGGTCGCGGACGGCGTGAAGGGCGTCTCGCCGAACACGATCGAAGCGTCCCGCTCGACGGGCGCGACCACGTGGCAGGAGATCACCAAGGTGCAGCTGCCCATGGCTCGCGGCTCCCTCGTCCTGGCCGCGAACCAGGGACTGCTCTACGTGCTGGCGATGGCGGTCATCGGCGGCATGGTCGGAGCCGGTGCGCTCGGGTACGACGTCGTCCTCGGCTTCTCCCGCTCGGAGGAGTGGGGCAAGGGCGCCGCAGCCGGCCTGACCATCGTCCTCCTCGGGATCATGATCGACCGCATCACCCGGGCTGCGGCCGAAAGAAGCCAGCCCACGCGCTGAGCTGCGCCACCGCCTCGAGCAACCGCAAGAGCGCGCATCACCAATCCATGGAGGAACGAAGTGAAGTTGTCCAGAAGTAGTAGGGCCGCCGGCCTGGCAGCGATGCTGTCGTGTTCGGTCCTGGCCATCTCGGCGTGCGGCTCGGGATCGATCGCCGACCAGACGAGAGAGAACGAGAAGAAGGCGGCCGACGCCGGGAACTGCGGCGACCTGAACATGGCCGTCAACCCGTGGGTCGGCTACGAGGCGAGCGCTTACGTCGTCGGCTACGTCGCCGAGACCGAGCTCGGCTGCAAGGTGGACTACAAGGAGCTCAAGGAGGACGTCTCCTGGCAGGGCTTCGGCACCGGTGACGTCGACGTCGTGATCGAGGACTGGGGCCACCCGGACCTCGAGAAGAAGTTCGTCAAGGACAAGGGCGGCGACGGCAGCGCCACCGACTTCGGCCCCAACGGCAACCAGGGGATCATCCACTGGTACGTCCCGCCGTGGCTGGCCGAGGCGCACCCCGACATCCTCGACTACAAGAACCTGAACAAGTACGCCAAGCAGTTCGCCACCTCGGAGTCGGACGGCAAGGGCCAGTTCCTGGGAGCGGACCCGTCGTACGTCCAGTTCGACGAGGCGATCGTCAACAACCTGGACCTGAATTTCAAGGTGGTCTTCTCCGGCTCGGAGGCAGCGTCCATCCAGGCGTTCAAGAAGGCCGAGGCGGACAAGGAGTTCCTGATCGGGTACTTCTACGAGCCGCAGGGGATCTTCGCCGAGGTGCCGCTGAAGGCCGTCAAGCTGCCGCCGTACACAGAGGGTTGCCAGGACGTCCCGGCCGAGGTCGCCTGCGACTACCCCGAGACGGAGCTGAAGAAGGTCGTCTCCACCTCGTGGGCCGAGTCGGACTCCTCCGCGGTCGACCTGGTGAAGAACTTCACCTGGACCAATGACGACCAGAACCTCGTCGCGAAATACATCTCCACGGACCAGATGGACCCCGAAGAGGCTGCCAAGAAGTGGGTGGAGGACAACCCCGACAAGGTGGACGCCTGGCTGAAGGACTGACCGCCCGAACGACGGCCCGGCCACCCGTGTGGTGGCCGGGCCGTCGCGTACCCGAACGCATCACCCGTCACCCACCAGGAGGAACCTTGAGAATCGCATCCCTGACGGCGGCCCTGTTCGCCGGCGCGGCCGTCCTGTCGCTGACCGTGCTCTCCCCGACCGGGTCTTCGGCCGCGACCACGAGCGCGACCACGGCCGAGGACGGCTGTCCCGTGCGTGAGTACGCGATGGGCATCCGCTACCAGCAGTCGGCGCACGCCGCCGCGGCCCAGCTCCAGTCGTGGAGCATCGCGAAGGACCGCCTGCGCAAGGCGATCGCCGATCATCACTCCGAGCGCGACCTCGCCGTCGTCACCGACCTCGACGAGACGGTCCTCGACAACAGCCCGCTGCTCGCCCGCGACCTCGAGGCCTGCCACACCTACACGACCTGGGACACCTGGTCGGACTGGGAGGTCAAGGGCCACCCGACCCTGACGCCCGGCGCGGCCGACTTCTTCCGGTACGCCGACCGGCACCACGTGGCGATCTACTACATCTCCGACCGGTTCGAGGAGAACAAGGCCTCGACGATGGCCACGCTGCGCGAGCTCGGCCTGCCTCAGGTCACCTCGGAGCAGGTGCTGCTCTACGGTCCGACGAAGGAGCAGCGGCGCCAGGTCGCGGCGGCCGACCACGACGTCGTGCTGCTCCTGGGCGACAGCCTGCCCGACTTCCACGACGCCTTCGACGGCGCGACCCCCGACCGGCAGGCCGAGCTCGTCGCCCGGTACGCCGGCCACTTCGGCCGCGACTGGGTCATGTTCCCCAACGCGACCTACGGCAGCTGGCGCAAGTCTCCGCTGAAGGCCTGGGACGAGCCGCTCCAGCTCCCCTGACCGCCCCGCCACGGCAGAGCGCCATCACGCAGCGGCCCGCTCACCCGTCACGGGTGGGCGGGCCGCCTGTTCGTCTGGGGACGCAGACACATCTCGCTCGTACCGGAGGTATGACCCTGCCCGGCTGCACGGTGTTCACGCAGGTGACGACTGTGTGGGAGAGCGTGTCTCCGACATTCCTCACCCCCAGGAGCACCCTCATGCCCGCACCCTTCCGCGCCACCCGTCTGCCCCGCTGGGCGGACCCCTCGATCCCCTCCTCCTCGCTGGACGCGCAGGGCGCTTCGCGGCGTACGTTCCTGGGCCTCGGCATGGCCGGCGGACTCGCACTCGCCGTCGGCGCCCACGCTGCGCCGGGCGCAGCGGCGGCCACGTCGGCGGCACCGACAGATCCCGCCCTTGCCTGGCTCGTCGGTGACCACCACGTGCACACCCGCTACAGCCACGACGCCAAGTACGACTTCGACCAGTCGGCGCGCAAGGGTGCCGAGTTCGGGCTGGACTGGATGGTCTTCACCGAGCACAGCAACCATGGACATGCCGACAAGGGCGCGGCAGCCGAGCATGCCGAGATCATCGCGGCCCGTGAGCGCAACCCGCGGCAGCTGATCTTCCAGGGCCTGGAGTGGTACATCCCTGCCGCCGAGCACGGCACCGTCATGGTCGCGCCCGGTCCGCACGAGGTCGACCTGCTGCGGGCGTTCGAGCAGCAGTGGGACGGCAAGCTCAACGGCTGGTCGGCCGACCTCCCCGAGAACGAGGCACGTGCGGTCGCGGCGCTGCGTTGGCTCGCGGCCAGGAAGAGCGAGAGGTACGTCGACGACGTACTGGTGCTGGCCAACCACCCCTCGCGGCTGGGCATCGACTCCCCGCACGAGCTACGCGCCTGGCGCGACGCCGCGGCCGGGATCTGCATCGGCATGGAAGGCGCACCCGGCGCACAGGGGGACGCCGACCCCGCGTGGGTGGCCTACCGGGGAAGCACCCGCGCCCAGCGTGGTGAGTACAGCAACGCGCCCCGGACCGACTCCTTCCCCGGATACCCCGTCGAGGCGTACCGGACCTTCGGCGGCTTCGACTGGATGACCGCCACCGTCGGCGGGCTCTGGGACGCCCTGCTCGCCGAGGGCACCCTGTTCTCGGTCACGTCGAACTCCGACAACCACCGCACGATCTGGGACACCTGGCGCGACGGCGACATGCCACCCGGAGAGACCTTCGACTCGCTCGGCTGGAAGCCGTCTCCGACCGACACCGGCAGCCCCCAGCCCGGCAGCGACTTCTGGCCCGGCGAGTTCAGCCGCACCCACGTCGGCGTCACCCGCCACGGCTACCGCAACGTCATGGACGGCCTGCGCCGTGGCCGTGTCTGGGTGGACCACGGTCACCTCGTGGATGCGCTCGACGTCCGCCTCGTCGCCCAGGACGGACGGAGCCGCACGCTCGGTGGCCGGCTCGCCGTGGATCGCGGCACCCGCGTCGAGCTCCGGGTCGTCGTACGGACCGCGACGCGCGCCAACCCGCACGGGGTCGTCCCCCGCCTCGCCCACCTGGACGTCATCCGAGGCGCCGTCACCGGGGCCGTCGCGGACAGCGACACCTGGCGTGCGCCCGACACCCGCGTCATCGAGCAGTTCGACACCGGTGCCCGGACCGGCACCTACACCGTCCGCATGCCGCTCGGACGCATCACCGAGCCCTGCTACGTACGCCTCCGCGGCAGCGACGGCAACCGCCACGGCGCCGGCTTCCTCGGCTCCGCCATCGACCCCGCCGGCCCGATCTCCCACCCCGACAACGACGGCGACCCGTGGGCCGACACCTGGCTCTACACCAACCCGATCTTCATCGACGTGACGTGAGGACGCTGCCCCACCGCTCGCCACACGGGCGGACCAGAAAGTTTCCAGCCAGCGGCAACCCTTTGCAGTGCCGGTGACCACTAGAGGGCGGATCCAGGCCACGTTCGTCGCCTGGATCCGCCTTCCTCCGGTGATCGACCTGCAAGGAGTACATCCCCCATGAACAACCCCACGCCCCGCGCCCGCCGCGGGCGTCACCGCCGCCGCTGGATCGCCGCCGGTCTGTTGGTCGGCGTGCCCGCCGTCGTCGCACCAGGCCTCGTGTTCGCCCAGGAGGACTCGCCGTCCACGACGGCCGAGCGCAGCGCCGACGAGCGGCAGACCTCCGTACGCAGTGGCGCGGTGCTCGATGACAACGGCTCCTCCACCGCCGGCGGCACCAGCGTCCAGCAGCAGGAGCCGGTGGCATCGGCCCAGCCCCAAACGGCTGGGTCCGGATCGTACAAGTGGAGGAACGCCCAGGTCGTGGGCGGCGGTTACGTCACGGGTCTGGTGTTCAACCAGAAGGAGAAGGGCCTGCTGTACGCGCGGACCGACATGGGCGGCGCCTACCGCTGGAACACCACGGCCGAGCGGTGGGTCCCGCTGACCGACTGGGTCGGCGAGAAGGACTGGAACCTGCTGGGCATCGACTCGGTGGCCACCGACCCCGTCGCCCCCAAACGGCTCTACCTCATGGCGGGCACCTACACCAACGACTGGGCGGGCAACGGCGCGATCCTGCGCTCCACGGATCGGGGCCGCACCTTCAAGCGCACCGATCTGCCGTTCAAGGTGGGCGCGAACGAGCACGGCCGCGGGACGGGCGAACGGCTCGCGGTCGACCCGGCCAATCACGACACCCTGCTGCTGGGCAGCCGCAAGAACGGCCTGTGGCGCAGCACCGACTACGGCGTGACCTGGCGTCAGGTCTCCTCGTTCCCCGTCAAGAACGGCGCGAGCAGCGGCGCGGGCGTCTCCTTCGTGACGTACGGCAAGGCCGGCAGCAGGACGATCTACGTCGGTGTCGGCGACTCGTCGACCTCCCTGTACCGCTCCACCGACAGTGGCCGCACCTGGCGGGCCGTGGCCGGGCAGCCCACCGGCCAGATGCCGCAGCACGGCGTGGTCTCCGGTGACGGCTCGCTGTACCTGACCTACAGCAACAGCACCGGCCCGATGGACGCGACGACGGGCTCGGTGTGGAAGTACACACCGAAGAGCGGGGCGTGGAAGAACATCTCCCCGTCGCAGGGCGGCTACGGGTTCTCCGGTCTGGCCGTCGACCCGCGCAAGCCCTCCACGGTGATGGTCACCACCCTCGACCGCTGGTGGCCCGAGGACGAGATCTACCGCAGCACCGATGGCGGCGCGCACTGGAAGGCACTGGCCGACAGGTCGAAGCGCAGCGCCTCCGGCGCTCCGTACGTCGGCACCCACACCGGGCACTGGATGACCGCCCTGGCCATCGACCCCTTCAGCTCCGGCCACGTGCTGTACGGCACCGGCAACGGCATCTGGCGCAGCAAGGACGCGAACGCCTCCGACAGCGGCGGCACCAGCCACTGGAGCTCCGGCGCCCGAGGTCTCGAGGAGACCTCGCTGCTGGACGCGATCGCCCCTCCCGGCGGCGCCACCGTCATCACCTCCATGGGCGACCAGGGCGGCTTCCGCCACGGCTCCCTGACGAAGGTGCCCTCGGGGCGGCTGGCGAACCCGTTGATGACCAACAGCACCGACATCGACTTCGCCCAGGCCAAGCCCTCGACGATGGTCCGGGTCGGCCACGGCGGCGATCAGGACGGCGCGTACTCCACCGACGGCGGCAGCACCTGGAGCGGCTTCAAGGCGGAGCCGGTCGCCGAGGCCGACGACGGCCGTGTCGCGCTCGCGGCGGACGGCTCCACCATCGTCTGGACGCAGGCCGGCCAGGCGCCGTACCGCTCGACCGACAAGGGGTCGAGCTGGTCGAGGGTCAGCGGCCTGGGCGCCGACGCCGTGGTCGTCGCCGACCGCTCCTCGGCCAAGACCTTCTACTCACTGTCCGGCGGCACGCTCCACGCCAGCACCGACGGCGGCGCGACCTTCACGGCCCGCGCCGGCAATCTGCCCTCCGGCCGGCTCACGGCCGTGCCCGGCATCGCCGGGGACCTGTGGATCGCCGGCAGCGGCAAGGGACTGCTGCACTCCACCGACGGCGGCCGGAGCTTCAGCACGCTCAAGTCCGTGCAGTCCGCCTCCGCCCTCGGCTTCGGCAAGGCGAAGCCGGGCGCCTCGTACCAGGCCCTGTACCTGATCGGCACCGTCAAGGACGTCACCGGAGTCTTCCGCTCCACCGACAAGGGCACCACCTGGCTCCGCGTCAACGACAACGCCCACCAGTGGGGCGCCATCGGCAGCGTCGGCGTCATCACCGGCGACCCCGACACCTACGGCCGCGTCTACATCGGCACCAACGGACGCGGTCTGCAGTACGGCGACCCGTCCTGACCCCACAACCATCGAGTCCCGGGTCAGCCTGCCAGCAGGCCGACCCGGGACTGGGCGATGGGCGGCAACCTTTTCGGCTCCGGCGGCAACTGCAGCGGGGAACATCGACTCGATCTACGAACGGATGGACATGAGGACAACGAATCACGGCCCGTCGGAGCCGCCTCGCAAGCACCGGCTGACCATCGGCAATCCGCTGACGCTGCTGGCCGTCAGTGTTGTGGTCTGCCTGGCTGCCGCGCTCCTCATCGGGGGCAGCACGGACGCCTGGCGTGCCACCGACGAGTCCGCCACGGCTGCACAGTCGAGCGACCCCGCCGATTCCGACTCTCCGACCGCGGCGCCCGACGCCACGATCGCATCGAGTCAGCCGCCGGTCACGAGTCCGTCCCCATCGCCCCGCCGCACCCGAAAGCCGTCGCCCGCCAGCAAGCCGCGCACGCCTTCGAGCACCCCTCGCGCCGAGTCCGCGGGGTCCACCGGGTCATTGGCCGATCGGATCGAGCCCGGCGTCCGTTACCGGGGCGTCGCGACCGCCTACGAGGCGGGTGACGGGAACGGCGCCTGCCTCTTCGGCCCGGCCGACGACCTCATGATCGCGGCGATGAACCACACCGACTACGAGACGGCCAGGGCGTGCGGGGCGTACGTCCGGGTCCGCGCCGCCAACGGGGCTTCCATCACGGTGCGGATCACCAACGAGTGCCCGTTGCCCTGCGAGCCCGGGCAGATCGACCTCAGCCAACAGGCGTTCGCCAAGCTCGCCGATCTCTCCGTCGGCCGGATCCCGATCACCTGGAAGCTGCTGAGCCCCGCCGAGATCGGCACCATCTCGATCCGCTACAAGGCCGGGTCCAGTCAGTGGTGGTGCGGTATCCAGGTGATCGGCCACCGCAACCCGGTGGCCGCGCTCGAGGTCCGGACCGGCAACGGCTGGCGCAGGCTGCAACGCACCGACTACAACTACTTCCTCGCCGAGGACGGCAACGGCTGCGGCAGGGCGATCAGGATCACCGACATCTACGGTGAGCGGCTGACCATCACCGGGATCGCCCTCGAACCGGACGTCGCGCAGCCGACCCGGGTCCAGTTCGCCAGGCACTGACCGTGGGCGGCGTTGCTACGCTCACGCCGATTGTTAACGTGCACATCGCAGGGAGAGGGCAACCGCCGGAGATGCTCGCCGACGACGCGTCCGCAGAGTTCCACGACTTCTTCGAACGCCACTACGCCGAACTGGCGCGTCTCGCCCACCTGCTGACCGGCGAGAAGGACGCGGCGGACGACCTCGCCGCCGATGCGCTGGTCGCCCTGTGGCAGCGCTGGGACCGGCTGCGGGCAGCGCAACACCCGGTCGCCTACGCCCGCGGCGTGGTGACCAACCTGGCGCGGGAGAGGATCCGGAGCAGCGTACGTGAGCGACGGCGGGTGGCGCTGTTCTGGTCTCTCGGTGCCGAACACGTGAACGGACCGGACGTCGCGGTCGTGCAGGACGTCCGAGCCGCGCTCACCCGGCTGCCGTTCCGCAAGCGGGCGTGCGTGGTCATGCGCCACGCCCTCGACCTGTCGGAGAAGGACACCGCCGCTGCGCTGGGCATCTCGGTCGGTACGGTGAAAAGCCAGACCTCGAAGGGGATGGCCGAGCTGGAACGGTTACTCGGCGCGGATACGGCCGGCGAGCTGGCTACAGGAGGGAGGAACCGATGAACGACGAGATCAGCCGACGGCTGCGAGAGGCCGCCGCGGCCCACGAGCCCAACCGCGCCAGGATCCTGGCGCGCGTGGAGCGCGGTGCGGCCGACCCCGGTGTCCGGCACCGCACACCTTCGATCGCCAGGTCATGGCCCCGGGCGGCGATCGTCGGTCTCGTCGCCACCGCCACCCTGGCGACCGGTGGTCTCGCCGTCGCTGCCGCCATCGGCGGAGCTCCGTTGCTGCCGGCCACCGCACCCGCTCCCACGACCCCGTCCCCGACCGCCACCTCCCCGACCGTCACGCCCAGTCCGGCGCCGTCCTCCGGCACGACCACCACGACCGGTCCGGCCTCGGTCCCAACCCCTGCCCCCACCTGGGGCAGCGCGCACCCGACGCCGGCCGACGAAAGCCGGGTCGAGGACGGACCGTTGCGGTCCGAGGGCTCGCTGGACCCCCACAGCACCATCTACTGGGCCCAGAGCAACCTGACCCTCGAGACCACCAAGCCGCTCACCTCGGTGACCGTGGAACTGCGCATCGCCCAGACCGGCGACGTGCGGAGCACCGGCAACTGGCAGACCCTGCCGAGCGGGGACTTCACCGTCACCGTCGAGGAGACCGGCGGTGCGCTGCTCTACCGCTGGGTCCTCGAGCCGGGCCGCACCGTGCCTGCCGGACAGCACGAGTTCGCCGGTCAGTACAACCACGCGACCGGCGTCCGCGATCTCGAGCGCGACAGCTACCGCGTCGACGCCCACGGCTCAGGCGGTTCCTTCGCCGTCTGGGGAGGGTTCGCCCCGACCCGGTGAGGACGGTCCCACCGCGATCACCAGCGCGACCCGCCCCGAACGCCAACCCATCGACGCGAATCCGCAGGTGGATCCAATACAACAAGACCCGGACCATCTGGTCCGGGTCTTGTTTCGGAGTAGCGGGGACAGGATTTGAACCTGTGACCTCTGGGTTATGAGCCCAGCGAGCTACCGAGCTGCTCCACCCCGCGTCGCAGGAGCAACTCTACCGCGAACCGTGCCGAACCCAAATCTGGGTCAGCTCGACCGCCTCTCGAGCCTGTCAGGCATGTCGCACCACTCGCGGATCGTCAGGACCCGGCGCCGACTGCCGCGCCGAGCGGGCGATCGGAACCCGAAAGCTGGCGCATGAGCGCGGCATCGTCGCGCACCGCCCAGTGCTCGACGCCCATCCCGTCCTCGAACCGCACGATGTGCACCTGCTTGTAGGCGAACCGCTTCCCGGAAGCGGGGATGCCGAACCAGTCGCCGGTGTGCACGCCGCTGTGGGTGCACTGCAGGACGACCGTGTCTCCCTGCGTCACCGTCTGGTGGATCTCCCACCGCTGGTCGGTGAAAGCCGCGGCCAGCAGGTCCATGAACATCTCGACACTCCCCCGGCCCGGGGGTGTCCCTGGGGGCGCCTCGTGGTTGACGAAGCGGTCGCTGATCAGCTCCCCCAGGGACTTCTTGTCGTTGGCGGGGAACACCTCTTCGAGCACGCGGCGGGCGTTGGCCGTGATCTCGGTGCCTTCCATCTCGATCTCCTGTCTCGGGCGTGTCGCATGATCCCGAGATATTGATGTTAGTAGCATTCTACTCAATGTCTGACTCGTCAACCCCCAAACGCACGTACGACGCGGCCGGCCGTCGCGCGAAGGCGGAGCACACCCGAAATCGCGTGATCGAGGCGGCCACTCGCCTGTTCCTCGAGCGTGGCTACGCCGGCGCCACGATCCCGGCGATCGCAGCCGAGGCCGGAGTCGCCCTCCAGACGGTCTACCGCGCGGCGCCGGGCAAAGCAGGACTGCTCGATGCAGCGGTCCAGGCAGCGGTGGCCGGGGGCGCCGGTCGCGCACAGGTACCCGTGGAGGAGCGCCCGGCGATCAGCACGATCATCGACGAGGCCGACCCGCGTCGCCAGCTCGAGCTCTACGCGGCCACACAGCCCGGCGTGTGGGGCCGGGTAGGACCTCTGCTGCGGGTCCTCGACGCCGCAGCGGCGTCGGAGCCGGACCTGCAGCGGCTGCAGCGCGAGCACGCCGCGACCCGGCGAGCAGGTCTGGGTCGGTTCGCCGCCCTCCTGGAGTCGCGTGGCGCTCTACGGCCCGAGCTGACGGCTGATCGAGCGGCGGACATCATCTGGACCCTGTGCGCGCAGGCCAACCACGACGCACTCGTTCTCGGCCGCGGTTGGTCCGTGGACGAGTACGTGGCCTGGCTCGCCCGCACGCTGCAGGACGCACTTCTGGCCGACTGAGACCGACAGCGCAACGAACCGCAGATCGGGCCGGAAATCGAAGAAGCCCGGACCAGCTGGTCCGGGCTTCTTCTTCGGAGTAGCGGGGACAGGATTTGAACCTGTGACCTCTGGGTTATGAGCCCAGCGAGCTACCGAGCTGCTCCACCCCGCGTCGCAAGAAGAACATTACACGCGAAGGGAAACGAACCCTAATCGGAGATGTCCTCACCCGCCCGAGATGAGCTCGGCGGCCTGGTCGACCTTGTCCTGCGCCTCCGCGATGAGCCGCTCACGCTCGGCGTAGTCGCCGGCCTTGCCGGCCTCGTCGGCCTGGGCGAAGAGGGCGCGCGCGTCCTCCAGGAGCTGGCCGACCTCGCGCGGTGAGTCACCGGAGGAGGGTGGGGTGGTCTCGGCCGGTTCCTCGTCGGGATCGGAGGCCGTCGGGGGCGTCGGGGCGGCGCCGGTGAGCGCGACCTCGAGGGCCTCGCTCAGCGTCGATCCGTAACCGACCCGTCCGTCGTAGGAGACCAGCACGAAGGCGAGCTGGGCATAGCCGGAGGTGGAGGCGGTCGCCCGGCGGGCGTAGATCGGCTCGACGTACAGGATGCCGTTCTTCGCCGTCGGGTACGTGATGACCTGGCCCCACACCGGCGCCGACCCGGAGCGGTTGAAAGAGGCGACCTCGTCCGCGATCGCCTTGTCCGTACGGAACTCGTTGGAGACCATGCCGGGGCCCTGGGTGTCGTCGGGGAAGCCGGTGGTGATCCGGATCTTCCCGTAGTTCTCCGAGGTGGCATCGGAATCGACCGACATCATCGCCGCCAGGTTGGGGCGGTTGTAGGGCACGAAGGCCGACGTCAGCGACCAGCGCGCGGTGCCCGAGCCGTCGTCGAGGAACATCCGGTAGGGCGTCTGCTGGTGGTTGTCGTCGTTCGGGTCCTCGGGCACGGCCCACCGCTCGTTGCCGGAGAAGAACACGTCCGGGTCGGAGACGTGGTAGCGCGCCAGCTGGTAGCGCTGCACCTTGTAGAGGTCCTCGGGGTAGCGAAGGTGCTCCATCAGCTCCTTCGGGATCGACGACTTCGGCATCACGGTGCCTGGGAAGGCCGCCTCCCACGTCTGCAGGATCGGGTCCGCCTCGTCCCACTCGTAGAGGGTGACGGTGCCGTCGTAGGCGTCGACGGTCGCCTTCACCGCGTTGCGCATGTAGTTGATCTCGTCGGTGGGCAGCGTCTGCACCCCGGCCGAGGTCTGGGTGGCGTCGTCGGTCATCGAGGCGAACGAGTCGCGCGCGGCCTGCGGGTAGCGGTCGGTGGTCGTGTAGCCGTCGACCACCCACTGGATCCGCCCACCGACGATCACCGGGTAGACGTCGTCGTCGAGCGTCAGCCACGGCGCGACCTTCTGCACCCGCTCCTTCGGGGAGCGGTCGTAGAGGATCTCGGAGTTCTCGTTGACCCGCGAGGAGAGCAGGAAGTTCGTGGAGCCGAACTGGATGGCGTACATCAGCTGACGGAAGTTGGAGCCGATCGGGACACCGCCGGCACCTTCGTACGTCGTCCGGGTCTCGCCGTCCTCGGAGTTGTAGTCGAGCTCGACCGCGGCGCCCTCGCCGGACTTGCCGACGATCGAGTACTCCGGGGAGTCCTCGCCGAAGTAGACCTTGTCCTGGAACTTGCCCTGGCCCGAGGTGAGGTCGTGCTGACCGGTGCGGTCGCCCTCGGCCCACTGCATCTGGCTCGACTCCGACTTGTCGTCGGCGCCGCGCATGTTGGCGTAGGAGGCGATCACGCCGTTGGAGTGGGTGTAGACCGTGTGCAGGTTGGTCCAGGTGCGGTCGGAGTCGGAGATGCCGGCCTGGTTGAGCTCGCGTACGCCGAGCACGACCGCCCGCTCCTTGCCACCGACGTCGTAGGTGGAGATGTCGAGCGGCTCGTGCACCGAGTAGTAGGAGCGACCCTGCTGGACCTGCTCGAACTCGCGGTGGACGACCGCGGGGTCGACGATCGGCAGCGAGGACGCGGTCTCGTCGAGCTGGTCGGGCGAGGCTCCGTCGGCCTCGGCCTGCGAGGTGTACTCGGTCACCTCGAGGTCGTCCTTGGAGATGCCGTAGGCGTCCTGGGTGGCCTTGATGTTGGCCGCCAGGTAGGGCTTCTCCTTGTCCTGCTCGCTCGGTCGGACCTGGAAGCCCTGCACGATCGCGGGCCAGATCATCCCGATCAGCAGCACCGAGATCGCGAACAGCGAGATCGCGATCGAGGGCAGCTGCCAGCTGCGTCGCCACATGTTCAGGAGGAACAGCACGCCGCAGATCACCGCGATCGCGAGCAGGATCTGGTTGGCCGGGAGCACCGCGTGCTCGTCGGTGTAGGTCATCCCGTCCAGGCGCGGACCGGAGCCGTTGACGAGGTCGTAGCGGTCGACCCAGTAGTCGAGCCCCTTCACCAGCAGGATCAGCCCGAGCATGGCGCTGAGCTGGATCTGCGCCGAGCGGGTGAACCGGTCGCGCTGCGCGGTGAGTCGGATCCCGCCGTAGACGTAGTGCACGATCATCGCGCCGATGGTGCCGAGGATCAGCCCGGTCAGCGCGAAGTTGACCAGGTAGTGCCACCACGGCAGGTCGAAGACGTAGAAGCCGATGTCCTTCTTGAAGAACTCGTCGACCTTGTCGAAGTCGCGCCCGTGGCGCCACATCAGGTACGTACGCCAGTGGCCCGCGCCGGAGAAGCCGGCGAAGATCCCCGACACCCCCGCGATGCCGACCAGCAGCCAGGTGCGGATCGGGGCGATCGCGTCGCGGTAGCGGTCCAGGCCGCCGATGTCGTCGGCCGGGTGGAAGTAGGGACGGGTGCGGTAGGCGAGCGCGGCCGGCAGCCCGATCATGATCCCCATCAGCACGCCGAAGATCACGAAGAGCGCCGTACGCGTCCAGAAGACCGTGCCGAAGACGCTGCTGAAGTCGATTGCGTCGTACCACAGCGCGTCGGTGTAGACCGCCGCGAAGGCGCTGATCCCGAAGAAGAGCACGATGACCGAGACGGCGGCGATCACCAGCCATCGGTTGCGGCCGCTGCTCTGTCGCACCGGCGCCTGCGCCGGGTCGTCGTCGTCAAACAAGCTCATTCGTCACCCTCGCTGTCTGGGTTCTCCTCGAGCGTGCCACGCAGCAGCTCGAGGAGCTCGGGGACCAGGTCGACGCCGCCGATGACCGACTGGTCGTCGTCGTGGGCCTTCAACCGCAGAGCACAGTACGTGGCACCAGCACGTGTCGCGCCGGCCACGATGCGTACCTCTTGCCGGTCGGGGTGCGCCTTGGCGAACTCCGCGGCCGCCTCGGCGTCGTCGGGGATCTTGCCGTCGGCGTCGGGCGGCAGCACCAGGCGCTCGACGACCGCGGCGCAGCCGGTGACCCCTGCGGGCCAGGCCGTCGTCTGGAGGACCTCCTCCAGCTGGGTCGTGACCGGCACCTGGTCCTGCTCGATCGGGGTCAGCGACCCCTCCTGGTCGGGGTTGTCCAGGCCCATCATCGTGGCGAGCGCGGGCTCGGCCTTGACCAGCGCGGCGGTGTCGACGAGCGCGAACAGCCTCGCCGGCCCGTCCCAGCCCTCGCTCGCGACGTGGGCCTCGATCTCGAGGACGGCCGCGGCCAGAGCGGGATCGGTCTCCAGGTCGAGGCCGCGGCTGAGCTCTGGCGTGGGCCCGGGTGTGGGCTCAGGGGTGTCGTTCACTTCGTGCTCCCACAGGTCGGCAGCTTGGCATTCGGGTCCTCGGTCCAGGTCTCGATGGCCTTGATGGCGTCGTCGAGGTTCTCCACACGGGTCAGGCGCATGTCACCGTTCTCGGCGCCCTCGACGTCTTGGCAGTTGCCGGCGGGCACCAGGAAGAGCTTGGCCCCGTCCGAGGCCGCCCCCGGGATCTTCTGCTGGATCCCGCCGATCGGGCCGACGTTGCCGTCGCCGTCGATGGTGCCGGTCCCGGCGATCTTCTGCTCACCGGTCAGCGGGCCCTTGGTGAGGGTGTCGTAGACCGAGAGCGCCATCATCAGCCCGGCGCTCGGTCCGCCGATGGCCGGGTCGAGCGTGATCTTGACGTCGTAGGGGAACTCGTAGGTCGCCCCCAGCGAGACGCCGATGAAGGCCTTGCCGTCCTTCTCGCCGGTCTTGATGGTCTGGGTGAGCGTCTTGCCCTTGCGCTCGACGGTCAGCTCGATGGTGTCGCCGGGCTTCACCTTCTGCACCTCGGTGACGACCTCCTCGGGGGTGTCGACCGCCTTGTCGCCGACCTTGGTGACGACGTCCTCGGCCTTCAGCTTGCCCTCGGCGGGAGCGTCCTTGCTGACCTCGGCGACCGAGACCTCGTCGACATCCTCACCGAGCTTGGTCAGGGCCGCGGCGATCGCGGCGTCCTGCGCGCTGGCCATCTGCACCTGCCCGGCCTCGCGGTCGTCCTCGACGGTGCCCTGGTCGGGGTAGGCGACCTCGCGCGGGTAGACCGCCTCGGTCTCGCTCATCCATGCGCCCAGCAGGGTCCACAGGCCGAGCCGCGCCTCGCGGGTGGTCTCGGAGACCGTGGTCATCCGCAGCTGCCCCTTGTCGCGGTAGCTCTCGTGGCCCTTCACCTGGACGATGTCCTTGCCGTCGAACTTGCCCAGGACGTTCACCGTCGGCCCGGGGCTGTAGATCGTGTAGGGCAGCGGAACCACCCACGCGATCACGATCAGGGCGACCACGAGCGGCAGGGCGACAAGACCTGCCAAGGTGCGCTGCGTCATCGTGCCTCGCTCCGCTCGGCGCGCGCGGCTCCGCGCATTCCTTGTCTTCCTTCCCTACGCTCAGTCGCTGGCGCTCCCTCGCTCCAGTCAGTCCAGACAAGGGCTACGCCGCACGGGGTCATAGCGTCACCTTCTCATTCGCGACCAAGTGCACTCTCAGAGGCATCGCGGTTCACCCGGACCGCGACGCCGGTCGACCTGTCGGGCGGCGGCTGCGGGGCTGCGTACCGTTTCGAGCGCTCGCGCGTCTTCTCCTTCTCCAGCGCGATGCCGAGGCGGCGTACGACCTCCTCGCGGTCCTCCTCGCGCCCCTCACGGCCGAGAAATGCGACCCACGCCATCGCCAGCACGGTGATGACCGCGGACGGCACGAGCCACAGCAGGATGTCCACGTACGCAGCCTATTTGGTCACCCAACGCCGCGCATCATGGCGCGCCGTCCAAGACCCGCCAGCGCGACATCCCAGCGCCGGAGCGCCCCTCGTCTGGACGCAGCGGAGCGAGGGAGCGAAGCGACTGAGCGCAGCGGAGGAAGACGAGGGTCAAGCGGAGGCGCTGCGCGAATTGCGAAGCAATCGCCATGTCACGGCGCGCCGACCCACTCGTCGGTGCCGTCGGTGAAGACCTGGTGCTTCCAGATGGGCACCTCGGCCTTGAGGGTGTCGATGAGGTCGCGGGAGGCGGCGAAGGCCTCGCCACGGTGGCCGGAGGCGGTGGCGACGATGACGGCGATGTCGCCGATGTCGAGGTGGCCGGTGCGGTGGACGGCGGCGACGCCCGCGACGCCGTGGTCGGCGGCGACCTTCTCGGCGACCTCGGTCAGGCGCGCGAGGGCGGTGGGATGGGCCTGGTAGTCGAGCCCGGTCACGCCCTTGCCCCCGTCGTGGTCACGTACGCGACCGACGAAGAGAGTCACGCCGCCGGACGCGTCGTCGTCGAGGGCGTCCATCACCTCGGAGACATCGAGAGGGGTCTCCCGGATGTCCAGAAGCTTGACGGCGCCTTTCTTCGGTTCAGCCATGGGACCAGCGTAGTGCTTGCTGACAGCGGGCTTCCGTAACCGCGTAGGCTGGACACATGAGTCAGACCCCAGGTGGCCCCGACGAGCCGGAGGAGCCGGAGAACCCCTTCAAGGGCACGCCCTTTGAAGCGTTCTTCGGTGGTTTCCCCATCGGCGGCGTCGGTGGCGGCCCCGGCGGCATGCCTGACCTGAGCCAGATCTTCGGTCAGATCCAGTCGCTGCTACAGCCCTATGACGGCCCGCTGAACTGGGACGTCGCGATGGACCTCGCCCGAAAGGTCGCCGCGTCCACGCCCGACCCGACGCCTTCTCAGAAGCAGAAGGACGCGGTCGCCGACGCGATCCAGCTGGCCGACCACTGGTTGGAGGACACCACCTCGTTCCCCTCCGGCGTGAAGTCCGCCACCGCTTGGTCCAAGGCCGAGTGGCTGGTCAACACGCTGGACGCGTGGAAGCCGCTGATCGAGCCGGTCGCGGCCTCGACGGCGGCCGCGATGAGCGGTCAGCTGCCCGAGGAGATGAAGGCGCAGATGGGCCCGATGATCGGGTTCGTCGGCAAGGCGATGGGCGCGTTGTACGCGAACCAGGCCGGCACCGGCCTCGGTCACCTCGCCGGCGAGGTCATCTCGGTCTCCGACATCGGCATCCCGCTGGCCGAGACCGGCCAGGCGGCGCTGCTCCCGGTCAACGTCGAGCCCTTCGCCGAGGGTCTGGGGGTCAGCACCGACGACGTGCTGCTCTTCCTGGCCCTCCGTGAGGCCGCCCACCAGCGGCTCTTCGCCGGCGTGCCGTGGCTGCGTGACCACGTGGTCACCGCCGTCACCGAGTACGCGCAGGGCGTGGAGCTCAACATGGAGGCCATGCAGCAGCGGATCGAGGAGCAGATGCGTGGCCTCGACCTCTCCGCGATGCAGGACCCCTCGCAGCTGCAGAACATGTTCGAGGAAGGCATGTTCGAGGTGCCCGACTCGCCGGTGCAGAAGGCCGCGCTGGAGCGCCTCGAGATCGTGCTGGCGCTCGTCGAGGGCTGGGTCGACGAGGTCGTCGCCCTGGCCACCGCCGAGCGGATGCCGGTCGCGGCGCAGCTGCAGGAGGCCGTGCGCCGCCGGCGCGCTGCCGGCGGCCCGGCCGAGCAGACCTTCGCGACCCTGGTCGGCCTCGAGCTCCGTCCGCGACGCCTGCGCGACGCGGCTGCCCTGTGGGGCTCGCTGCGCACCCGCCAGGGCATCGAGGCCCGCGACGGCGTCTGGATGTCACCGGCGCTGCTGCCCACCTCGGCGGACCTCGACGACCCGCTCGGCTTCCGCGAGGGCGCCGAGGCGCCCGACGTCGACTCGATCGACTTCGACGAGGAGCTGAAGAAGCTCCTCGGCGGGACCGACTCGGACAAGCCGGACGAGGAGTGAGTCTGCACGCTGACGCGCTCGCAGCCCTGCGGGCGTGGGATGCTCCGTCGGCTCCGCAGGAGACCCTGCGGCAGCGCTACGTCGCTCACCTCGAGGCCGAGCCCACCGGCGTCTTCAAGTCGTGCGTCCCCGACCACCTGACGGCTTCGTGCGTGGTGCTCTCCGACGATGGCACCTCGGTGCTGCTGACCCATCACCGCAAGGCGCAGCGGTGGTTCCAGTTCGGCGGACATCTCGAGCAGGACGACGCGACCCTGTGGGCGGCCGCGGCCCGCGAGCTGCGTGAGGAGTCCGGGGTGCCGGACCTGGTGCCGCTGCCCGGACTCGTGCAGCTCTCCGAGCACCCGGTGCCGTTCTGCGCTCCGTCGGGCGATGTCCACCACCTCGACGTGCGCTTTATGGCGGTCGCTCCCGCCGGTGCGGTTCCGGAGGTGAGCGAGGAGTCCCTCGACGTACGTTGGTGGCCGGTCGACGGCGTGCCTGACGCCGACGACGATCTCCTCGAGCTCATCAAGCTCGCGCAGGCGCGCCTCTAGCGCACGCGCGAGCCGGACGGGGTCGTCCCGAGCGCGGTGTGGGCGGTCGGCCGCCGGCTGGCGGCGAGCGCAGCAGGCGGTTCGCCGGCGTACCTGACCGCCTCGCGGGTCAGGTGGCTCTGGTCGGCGTAGCCGTGCCGGACCGCGACCTCGGCGACGGGCAGCCGGCCGAGGTCGGCGGCGGCCCGCTCGAAACGTACGACGCCCGCGGCCGCCTTCGGGGTGAGCCCGACGGCGCGTCGGAAGGTGGTCGTGACGTAGCGGTGGCTCCAGCCGGTCTCGGTCACGAGGTCCCGGATGGGCGCCTGGCCTCCGGACTCGGTGATCCGGTCCCACAGCCAGGACGCCATCGGGTCGGCGGGGTCGCCGGCTCGCGCCAGCAGGGCGGACTGGACCAGGTCGAACCTCCGCCGCCAGGTGGCGGCCTCCGCCAGCTGCTCCGAGAAGGACGGCCCGAGCTCGGGGACCAGGTCCTCGACCCTCACCACCCGGCTCGCGATCTCATGGCCCGGCACGCCCAGCAGCCGGGTGACGCCGAGCGGCGTCAGGTAGACCTGCACGCACGCATGACTGCGGCCGGACCGGGTCGAGACCGGCCCGGGCATGAAGCCGGAGAGGAACGACCCGTACGTCCCCTCCCCCTCCCCCGCGGCGACGTCGACGATCTCGAACGGGTCACCGAAGGAGAGCACCAGCGGCAGCAGCGTCCCGGCGGGCTGGCGGCGCTCGAGCGGCGTGGCCGACTGCTCGCGGAAACCGACGACGCCCGCGACCAGACCCCGCAGCCCGGGGTGGGTCGGCAGTCGGACGATCTCGCGGGTCACACCCGTCATGGACCGATCCTCGCCGGTCGATTTCGTTCAAGCCAGCCGATTCGGCCGCGGCGCAGCATGTGGCCATGCGAAGACTTGCGATCGTGGAGTTCCTGAGCGTCGACGGGGTGATGCAGGGGCTGGGCTCCCCTGACGAGGACCGGGACGGTGGTTTCGAGCACGGCGGCTGGGGCGCACCGTTCGGCGCGGCGCTCGGAGAGGTCCTCTCCCTCGATGTCGGCGCCCGGACCTCGGCCTATCTCTTCGGGCGGCGCACCTACGAGAAGATGGCGGCCTTCTGGCCGACCCAGCCCGACACGGACCCGATGGCGGCGAGCCTCAACGCCACGCCGAAGTACGTCGCGACCCGCACGCTCCGCGACCTGGCCTGGAGCGGCGCGACCGTGCTCGGGGGCGACGTCCTCGACGCGGTGAGCAGCCTGAAGGCCGACGGCTCGGGCACCGTCGTCACGCTCGGCAGCGGCGTCCTCGTCCGTCAGCTGATGGCTGCCGGTCTCGTCGACGAGCTGCGGCTGTTCCTGCACCCGCTGCTGCTCGGCACCGGCAAGCGGCTCTTCGGTGACCTGCCGCTGCCGAGCTCGCTGAGGCTCGAGGACATCGCCTCGACGAGCCTCGGGACCGTGGCGCTCACCTACTCCGTGGGTCGGGCGACTCCGTCGGCGTCCCGGTGACGACCGCGCAGGCCTCGGCGGTGTTGCCGGGAGCGCGGCCGGTCGCCTTGCTGAGCAGACGGCGCAGGGTGGCGCGCTCGTCGTCGTCGAGCCGGCCCAGCAGGTCGTTCTCGGCGGCGTCGACCCGGCGGCAGAGCTCGGCGACGGCCAGGGTGCCCTGGTCGGTGGCGACGATCTGACGCTGGCGGCGGTCCGCCGGGTTGGGGCGCCGCTCGACCAGACCCGCGTCGACGAGATCGTCGAGCAGGTAGGTCATCACCGTCTTGTCGATGCCGAGGTGGCCGGCCAGCGCCAGCTGGCTGGGGTGGTCGCCGCCGACCACCGCGCACATCGTCTGGTAGCCCCGCGCCCCGTGCGGGAAGTCTCCGATCGCCTCGGTGACCCGCTGCCGGTAGCCGCGCAGCAGCGCGCCGAGGCCCCAGCCGAGGTCGTCGGCACCCTCCGGCTGCGCCGGGTGGGCTTCGGTCTGTGGTTCGGCTCGGGTGGTCACGGGAACATCCTAGCAAATCGTTCTGTTGAACCAATCGTCTGTGTCACATACGATCTCGTGACGAACGATTCTTGGAGGAACGATCGAATGACTCTCGAGCTGGGTGTTGCCCTCGACCCGGCGCTGCCACCCGATGCGATGACCGCTCTCGCGCAGCGCGCAGAGGAAGCCGGCCTCGACCTGGTGGTGATCGACCCCGGTGACCTCGACCCCTGGACCACCGCGACCTGGCTGCTGGGCAGCACCAAGTCGGTCCCGATCGGCGTCACGCTGACGCCCACCGGCGCGCCCGACCCGCGCGACCCGGACGCCGGCTACCCGAGCGTCGCCGAGCGAGCCCGCGACAGCCTCGACCTGCTGGCCGGCGCACGCCTGATCACCGACCCGGACGCATGGACGAGCGCCCCTGCCGATGTCTCCGACGCCGCACTCGAGCAGGCCGTGGCGACGAGCGTGCCGATGATCGTCCCGGTGGCGACCGAGGCCGAGGTCGACCGCGTGGCTCGTCTGCTCGTGGAGCACGGAGGCCCGCGGCCGTCGGGGCCGCGGCGTACGTCATCGGTCCGGGCGAAGCGGCGGCCGGGCATCGCCTACGACGACGTGCCCGCCTCGCTCGCGGCGACCGCCGTCGAGCCCGGTGACGCCGCCTACCGCGCGGTCCGCTCGACCTACCTCCGCGGCGGCCGACCCGGCCTGGTGCTGCGACCGACGACCCCGGCCCAGGTGGCCGACGCACTCCGCTTCGCCGGCCATCACCGGCATCTGCCGCTCGGGATCCGCAGCGGCGGGCACGGCGTCAGCGGCCGCTCGACGAACGACGGCGGCCTGGTGATCGACCTGGGCGGGATGAGCTCGATCGAGGTCCTCGACGCGTCCAGCCGCCGCGTACGCATCGGGCCGGGAGCCACCTGGAAGCAGGTGGCGGCAGCGCTGGATCCCTACGGGTGGGCGCTGGGCTCGGGCGACTACGGCGGTGTCGGGGTCGGCGGGCTCGCGACCGCGGGCGGGATCGGCTTCCTCTCCCGCGAGCACGGGCTCACCATCGACCACCTGGTCGCCGTCGAGATGGTGCTCGCCGACGGGTCGATCGTGCGCGCCGACCGCGAGGAGAACCCCGACCTGCTCTGGGGCGTACGCGGTGCGGGTGCCAACCTGGGCATCGTGACCGCCTTCGAGTTCGAGGTGTACGAGGTCGCCGAGGTCGGCTCGGCCCAGCTCACGCTGGTCGTCCCCGACATCGAGGAGGCGCTGCTCCGGTTCGGGGCGGTCGCGGCCGCGGCGCCGCGCGACACCACCGTGTTCCTGGTGACCGGTCGCCCGCGGCCGGAGGGCGCCGTGATCCAGCTCTACGGCCTGGTCGACTCGCCCGACCCGGAGGTGATCGTGGAGCGGCTGACGCCATTCGCCTCCCTCGGGGCGCTGGTCCAGCAGCAGGTGTTCCGCGCCCGCTACACCGACGTGATGAACCAGGCCCCCGACGTCGGCTCCGACGGCCACCACGGACACGGCGAGCCGCACGCCCGCTCAGGGCTGATCCCGGCGATGACCGGCGACCTCGCCCGCGACGCGGCGCAGATGCTGCGCACCGGTGACGTCTACTTCTTCCAGCTGCGCACCATGGGCGGCGCGATCGCCGACGTGGATCCTGATGCGACCGCCTTCGCCCACCGGACCGCTGCGTTCCAGGTCACCGCGATGGGCGGCGACCCGGCGGCACTCGACACGGCGTGGTCGCGGCTGCGACCGCATCTCGAGGGGCTCTACCTCAGCTTCGAGACCACTACGTCCCCCGAGCGGGTCGCGGACGCGTTCCCGCCCGCGACCCTGGCCCGACTGCGTGAGCTCAAGCAGCGCGTCGACCCGACCAACCTGCTTCGCGACAACTTCAACATCTTCAACATCGTCAACATCGACCCTTCGGAGAACCGATGACCGACTACGGACACGACCTGCTGTTCGGCACCTTCGTCACCCCGTCCGCCCAGTCCCCGCAGAAGGTGGTCGACCTCGCCGTCACCGCCGACCGCGCCGGGCTCGACCTGGTGACCTTCCAGGACCACCCCTACCAACCCGCGTTCCTCGACACCTGGACCCTGATGTCGTACGCCGCCGCGCGCACCTCGCGCATCCACCTTGCCGGCAACGTCCACTCGCTGCCGTTGCGGCCGCCGGCGATGCTCGCCCGCTCCGTCGCCTCGCTCGACCGGCTCTCCGGCGGGCGGATCGAGCTCGGCATCGGCGCCGGCGCGTTCTGGGACGGCATCGCGGCGATGGGCGGTCGGCGGCTCACCGCCGCCCAGGGCGTGACGGCGCTGCGCGAGGCGATCGGGATCATCCGCGAGATCTGGGACGTCTCGACCCGCGGCGGCATCCACCTCGACGGCGAGTTCTACCAGGCCGACGGGGCCAAGCGGGGCCCCGAGCCGGCCCACGACATCCCGATCTGGGTGGGCTCCTACAAGCCGCGGATGCTGGAGCTCACCGGGGCGTACGCGGACGGGTGGCTGCCGACGCTGGAGTACATCGAGGGTGGGCTGGACGCGGTGCCGGGCCTCAACGGCCGCATCGACGAGGCAGCCGTCGCGGCCGGGCGCTCGCCCGGTGACGTACGCCGCCTCCTCAACCTCATGAACGTCTCGTTCCAGCCCACGAGCCGCGCGCTCCTCAACGGCCCGGTCGACCAGTGGGTCGAGGATCTCGCGGGGCTGGTCCTGGAGTACGGGTTCTCGGCCTTCCTGATCGGCGGCGACGATCCTGCGGTGGCCGAGCGGTTCGCAGCCGAGGTCGCACCGCAGGTCCGGGAGCTGGTCTCCCGCGAGCGCTAGTCGACCTGGTCGTCCCCGTCGACGTCGTCGTCCTCCTCGCCCGGCGGCGCGGGGAGCTTGGCGGCCGCGGACCAGCCGGCCAGGTAGCCCTTGGCGCGCTCGGCCTGGGGGTAGCGGTCGACCCAGGCCCAGAACGCCTCGTTGTGCTTGGCCTCGAAGAGGTGGGCGAGCTCGTGGACGAGCACGTAGTCGATGACCCAGCTCGGCATGCCCCGCAGCCGGTCGCTGAGCCGGATCGAGCGGTCGCCCGGGGTGCACGAACCCCAGCGACTGTTCTGGTTGTCGACCCAGCGGACCGAGTCCGGCTTGGCCAGGCCCCCGAAGTACTGGTCGCTCAAGGCGGCCGACCGGCGCATCAGGTCATCGTCGCTGGGCTTGCGACGCCGCTCGGCCTTCTCCAGCCGGGCGACCATCTGCTCGACCCACTCGGCCTCCTCGCGCTGCGACATCGCGGCCGGGATCATCACGATGATGCGGTCGCCGTCACGGTAGGCAGAGACCGTACGCCGACGCCGCTTGCTGCGTCGCACCTCGATCTCCGGGCCGTCCATAGGTCAAGAAACTACCTGTTCGCCCAGGCCAGCAGGCGGTCCCGCGGCCAGGTGTTGATGATCCGTTCCTCTTCGATACCCGCCTTCTCGGCTCGTTCACACCCCAGCACGAGGAAGTCGAGCTGCCCCGGAGCGTGCGCGTCCGAGTCGATCGAGAAGAGGCAACCGAGGTCGCGAGCGAGCTCGAGAAGCTTGGTCGGCGGGTCTCTCCGCTCGGGCCTGGAGTTGATCTCGACCGCGACCCCGTGCTCGGCGCACGCCTCGAAGACCTTCCTGGCGTCGAACTGGCTGCCGGGCCGGGTGCCGCGGTTCCCGGTGACCAGGCGGCCGGTGCAGTGGCCGAGCACGTTCATCCGCGTCGTGGAGACCGCCGTGACCATCCGTCTGGTCATCAGCTCCTTGTCCATCTTGAGCTTGGAGTGGACGCTGGCGACGCGGAGCTCGAGCTTGGCGAGCATCTCGTCGGTCTGGTCGAGGCTGCCGTCGTCGAGGATGTCGACCTCGATCCCCTTCAGCAGGGTGAACCCGTGCCCCGCGAGGTGGTCGTTGACCGCGTCGACGACCCCGAGCTGGCGCTCCAGACGAGCGGCGCTGAGCCCGTTGGCCACGGTCAGCCGCGGACTGTGGTCGGTGAGCACGAGGTACTCGTGGCCCAGCTCGACCGCGGTGAAGGCCATCTCCTCGATCGGGGAGCCGCCGTCGGACCAGTCGGAGTGGCTGTGCAGGTCGCCCCGGAGCCTGCTCCGCAGTCCCTCCCCTGTCCCGCGCTCGGTCAGCGGACCGCCGTGGACCCGCTCGGTGTCCGCCAGCCGCTGCGGCACCTCGCCGCGCGCGGCCTCGGTGATGACCTTGGCCGTGCTCGCGCCGACCCCGCTCAGCTCCGTCAGGGTGCCCTCGGCCGCCCGGCGGCGTACCTCCTCCTCGGGGAGCGGAAGGATCGCGGCCGCCGCGGTGCGGAAGGCCTTCACCTTGTAGCTGTCCTCACGGCCGCGCTCGAGCAGGAACGCGATCCGACGCAGGGCTGCGACGGGGGACAACGCCTCGCCTACCAAATCTTCCTCCAACTATTTTCTCCTCCACAGCCGGTGGAGAATGCTTTTCGCAGGTCACAGTCCGTATTCAACCGATCATTCTCCATCCGTTCACCCTGGTTACCCACAGAAACGGGCGTGTCTTCCACCGGCTTTCCCCAAGCAAAGCGGGGTTGTCCACATCTTGTCCACAAGGATCGCGGAGTGGGACGTTGACGGGCCCCCACATCCTCTTTAAGTTCGATGTCAGTGGGACCCCCGGCGCCGCCGGACGGCCTTCGCAAGGGGAAGGCGAAGGACGATCCAGGCACCGGGGGTCCCTCCAGTTTTCGGGTCGCCTCCCAGACCTCGCGGGAGCCTTCGACAGACCTTCGATGCGTCCTCGAAAGCCCCGAATCCCCCGGTATGACGCCAACACGCCGACACTCGCTGGACAGCCCGTGTTGCCGCAGGAAGCGCCGCGTGTCGTAGGGTCGAGTTGGCTCGTCCGACGAGCTTCCGACGGGCTTCCCTGACAACCCCGTCGCGACGACCAGTTACACATAGGCAAGGAGGCCGTCATGGCGGAGACCTGGAGCGGCGAGTTCTACTGCGTGAAGTGCAAGGAGAAGCGCGAGGCAACCGGTGAGATCCGGGTGAACGACAAGGGCACCAAGATGGCCAAGGCCGTCTGCCCCGTCTGCAGCACCAACCTCAACCGCATCCTCGGTAAGGCCTGAGCCCGAGCCTGCGACCCCGCGACGAAGGAGCGGGGTCGCAACGCGAGGGGATCGAGCGAGCGCAGCGGGTGAGCTTGCGAACCCGCGAAGCGGGTCGAGATCCACGTTTCCCGTGGCAGTCGGCCAGCGCGACTCGAGACCTACCGCACGACTCGCGGCGGCGCCCCCGGCAAGTCCGGCGGCGCCGCTGCCACGTTTTGCCGAGGCGTCGGCCCCGTCGGCCGAAGCGTCACGCTGGTGCCGACTCGACCGACGCGAGCGACGTCTCGGCACGTTATCCACAGGGGCTGTGGATTGTTGATGCAGGGAATCTCGGGCGGTGTGAGACTCCTTGGCATGAGCACGCGCTACCGGATTCGGCCGGGGTATGTGGCCGTACGACGTGATGAGACCCGACTCCAGATCGGCATCGACCCGCCCCGGCGGGCGATCGTGCAGGACGGCGTGGAGGTACGCCGCCTGCTGACCGACCTCGCCGCCGGCCGAGCGGTCGAGCCCGACCATCTACCCGGCCGGCATGCGATGCAGCAGCTCGGCAGCGCCGGTCTGCTGATGGACGCCGACGGCGGCGAGCCGCCGCTGCGCGTCGGTTTCGCCGGGCCGCCGGGGATGGTCGCGGCGGCGCGGGCGTTGGCCGGATCGGCGCCGTCCGCGTCGGCGGAGCCGGACCTCGTCGTCCTCCTCTCCGAGGGGCCGCTGGACCGGGAGCGGACCGACGAGATGGTGCGCGAGGGCCGGGCACACCTCGTCGTCGAGAGCGGCCCCGACACCTGGACCGTGGGCCCGCTGGTCGTTCCCGGCGTCACCGCCTGCCTGCGCTGCGTCGACGCGGCCCTCGCCGAGGAGGACGACCGACGGGCGGTGGTCGTGAGCCAGCTCGTCGGCAACGAGGTGCCGAGCGATGCCTTGCTGCAGTCGCTGGCGCTCTCGTGGGCCGTACGCGACGCCCGCACCTACCTCGCCGGCCGCACCCCGGCATCGTGGTCGGCGTCGGTGATCCTCACCCGCGACGACGAACCCACCGTGCGACCGTGGCTGCGTCATCCCTACTGCGGCTGCGCCTGGGACCTGATCGCCTCGGCCAGGGCCGAGGGGAGCGAACCGGCTTGACCAACGACGGCACGTCCAGGCACCCTTGCCGACATGGTCACGAAGAGCGCGCTGCGACGACGAGGCATGGGTCTCTGACCCCGCCCTCGCGTCAGCCTGCCCTCTTCACCTCCTAGGACCACACTCGTGCACGAGCACACCCTCGCCCTGTCCGCACACCTCCACGATGCCGTCGTCGCCTGCTTCGGCGACGCCCACGCCGGCATCGATCCCGAGCTGCGCCCGGCCACCCGGCCCGAGTTCGGGCATCTCCAGTCCAACCTCCCGCTGCGGCTGGCCGGTCCGCTCGGCCTGGCACCGCGGGAGATCGGCACCCGCCTCCTCGATGCCGTCGACCTCGGCGATCTCGCCACCGCCGAGCTGGCCGGCGCCGGGTTCCTCAACCTCACCTGGTCTCCCGCGGTCCTCGGCGAGGCCGTCGGCGACCTGCTGACCGACCCCCACCTGGGCGTCCCCGCACCGGAGACACCGCAACGGGTCGTCGTCGACTACTCCTCCCCCAACGTCGCCAAGCAGATGCACGTCGGCCACCTGCGCTCCACGGTGATCGGCGACTCCCTGGCCAGGGTGCTGGCCTACGCCGGCCACGACGTGGTGCGGCAGAACCATCTCGGCGACTGGGGCACCCAGTTCGGGATGCTGGTCGAGGAGCTGCTCGGTGAGGATCTCCATGACCCCGCGGCCGTCGCCGGCCTGGAGATGAGCGAGCTGCTAGCTGTACTCGGCCGTCACGTTGGTGACAGTCGGCTGATCGGCGGGAGTCCTGTGAGTGCGCTGTGGCGTCGGGTGGTGTTGTAGCGCTCGAGCCATGGCGCAAGCGCTGCTGTTCGGTCGGTGTTGGTGAGGTAGACCTGGCGGTAGGCCCATTCGGTGGCCAGGGTGCGGTTGTATCGCTCGACCTTGCCGTTCTGCCAGGGACAGTGGGGCTTGATGAACTTGTGCTTGGCTCCCAGCGTGGTGATCGCCTCGGCTACGTCGTTGGATCTGCGGTAGGAGAAGTGGTTGTCGGTGATGACACGCTCGATGCGGGTGATGCCGTGGGCCGCGAAGTAGTCGGCGGCGCGCAGGATGAACCCGGCACAGGTGTGGCCCTTCTCGTCGGGAAGGATCTCGGAGTAGGCCATCCGGGAGTGGTCATCGACCATCGAGTGCACGTAGTCGTAGCCGATCCGGGCTCGTTTCTGTGCGCCGCTCTGGCCCCTTTCTCGGCCGTGGGCCTTCCAGCCGCCGCCGTCGGGGATCTTGCCGATCTTCTTGACGTCGACATGGACCAGCTCACCGGGGCGGTCGCGTTCGTAGCGCACCGCGGTGGTCTTCGAGGCCCGGATGACCTCGCCGGTCAGCGGGTCACACTCACGCAGGTAGGGGACCCGGTGGCGGCGTAGGACCCGGCCCACGGTCCGTGCGGGGACACCGAGTTCGGGTCCGAGCCAGTCCTGGCCGCGGCGCTCTTGGTGGCGCTTGGCCACGATCGCTTCCTCGACCACGGCTGGTGTCTGGGTCGGGCAATGGCGCGGGCGCGAAGACCGGTCGTGTAGGCCGGCTTCGCCTTCGGCACGGAACCGGTTGATCCAGCGGTGGGCACACTGGCGGGAGACACCTTGGGCCTTGGCCGCGTGTGCGACGGTCCAGTCGTCCTCGCAGACTCGCTGGACCAAGAGTTGCCGACCACGAAAGTTCAGCCGGGCATTACGGTGGGACACGAAGACCTCCGGATGGTGGATGACCTAGACAGCAACCACCGCACCCGGAGGTCTTCGCTCCGTCAACGACCAACCCGGAGTGTCACCAACCTCCTGGCCGAGTACAGCTAGCCCTCTACCAGCGGGCCAAGGCGCGCTTCGACGACGACCCGGGCTTCGCCGCGTCCGCCCGGCGCCGGGTGGTGGCGCTGCAGTCCGGCGACCCGACCACGCTTGCGCTCTGGCAGGCGCTCGTGGAGGCGTCGCTGGCCGAGTTCGAGACCACCTACAGTCGGCTCGGCGTACTCCTGACCAGGGACGACTTCGACGGCGAGAGCCGCTACAACCCGCAGCTTCCCGGCGTCGTCGACGACCTTCGGGCATCGGGTCTGCTGACCGAGTCGGCCGGTGCCCTCGTCGTCTACCCCGACGGCTTCACCGGTCGCGACGGCGCACCGCTGCCGCTGATCGTGCGGAAGGCCGACGGCGGGTTCGGCTACGCCGCCACCGACCTCGCCACGATCCGGCACCGGGTTGACGACCTGGCGGTCGACCGGGTCGTCTACGTGGTCGACCACCGGCAGAGCCACCACTTCGACATGGTCTTCGCCGTCGCCTGCGCCGCCGGCTGGCTGCCCGACTCGGTCGAGGTCCAGCACATCGGCTTCGGCACCGTGCTCGGCGCTGACGGCCGGCCCTTCAAGACCCGCTCGGGCGAGACCGTCACCCTCACCTCGCTCCTCGATGACGCCGAGGAGGCCGTCGCCGCGCGCTACGACAATCCCGAGGTCGTACGTGCCGTGGCCAACGCCGCCGTGAAGTACGCCGACCTCTCCAACCACCTCGCCCGCGACTACGCCTTCGACCTCGCCCGGATGTCGGCCACGACCGGTGAGACCGGCCCGTATCTGCAGTACGCCCATGCCCGGGTGTGCAGCATCCTCGCGCAGGCACCGCAGCAGACGAACCCTCCGACAGGCTCAGGACACCGCGCCCTCGGCACCCTGTCCCACCCGGCCGAGCAGCGGCTCGCGCTGGAGCTGACCGGCTTCGCATCCGTGGTCGCCAAGGTCGCGGACACCTTGGAGCCGCATCACCTGACGGCGTACCTCTACGGTCTGTCGACCGCGCTGACCGCCTTCTACGAGAACTGTCCCGTGCTCAAGGCGGACGGCGAGGTCAGGCAGACCCGGCTCGCGTTGTGCGAAGCGACCCGGCGAGTGCTGTCAGACGGACTCAGGCTCCTCGGCATCGAGGCGCCTCGAAGGATGTGAGCTCAGGCCCACCAGTCGGAGTCGAGCTTGGCTTCCATGGAGCGCACGTGACGTCGCGAGCAGGCCTCGCAGAACGCCTTCGAGCGCCCACGCTCAACCGCGGTGGTCCATGCGAGGAGGCGGTGGGGGTCGGCCTCGTAGCATCCGCAGAAATCGCAGGTCTTCATGTATCAACGATAGGTCGAAATCCTGCGGTTCAGAGGGCGCAACACCGAAATTCTGCATCACCTGATTGTCAGGACCGTGTTACGTCCGGGCAGGCAGCACGCAGGCGGTGTCGAGGCCCAGGACGTGGTTGAGCCGCCCGAAGGCCAGCCACGACCCGAGGCACATGCTCAGCTCGACGATCTCGGCATCGGTGTAGTGGGCCGACATCCGGTCCCAGAAGGCCTGGTCGATCCCGTGGTGGTCGCTCGCGTAGCGCTCCGCGTACTCGGCGGCGAGGCGGGTGCGTTCGTCGAACGCGTCCGTCGTACGCCACTCCTCCACCGCCTCGGCGAACGACTCCTCGACCTTCTGGCCGTCTCGTTCGGTGCGCCAGTCGAGGCAGAACACGCACCCGTTGATCTGCGCGATCCGCAGCCGGGCGGCCTCGAACTCACGGAGCCCGAGCGTGGTGTGCTCGTAGACGGCGAGCGAGAGCCCGGCCGCGGCCGGACCGATCCCGGGGACCATCTCGCCCCAGACGTACGCGATCGGGTCCTTGCCATCGGGGACGTCGATGATCATGCGGTCACACCTTCCTGGGCGGCCCTGGCCGCGCCGAGCCTGCCGGTCGCCGGACGCAGCGGCACGTCCAGCGCGTCGTAGAGTCCTGGCTCTGCGTCGATGAGCCACTCGATCGCGCCGACGAGCCGCCCGACCGCGGTGGCGTTGCCGCCCCCGGCCCGGTTGCCCGCCTTGTCGGTCGCTTCGACCGTGACCTCGATCCGCGGGTCGCCCTCGATGATCACCCGGTGGGCACCGTCGCCGTCGGGCGGCGTCGGCCAGTGCGGGGCGCAAGAGGGATGGATGCGGGTGACGTGCTCGACGACGACGAGCGGCTTCCCGGCGACGATCCCCTGGACCTCGAAGCGCGCCGCCCCTTGGGTGCCCTTCTCGAAGTCGCCCATCGACGCGGTGGTCACGGTCTCGTCCAGCGGCAGCCGCTCGACGGTCTCCCGGATCTCGTCGAGCTCGACCTCGAGACCACGGGCGATCAGCCGGACCTGGCCGCCCCACACCATGGTCGGCACGGTCTCGGCGAGCATCGGGGCGTCGTAGTCCATCGGCTGGCCCATCCCGACGAGATAGCGGACGGAGTCGGGCTGGTCATAGGTCGAGTAGTCGAAGATCTCCTGGCACCGGACGACGTCCACGGTGCTCCCCAGACCGCTGACCAGCAGCGGCAGCACGTCGTTCGCCCAGCCCGGGTCGACGCCGGAGACGAAGAGCGACCCGCCGCCCTCGGCGATCGCAGCGAGCACCGGCTCGCGCATCTCCGGCGGAGCGTTGCGCTGGTCGTAGAGCGCGTAGAGCGCGGGCGTGACGACCACGGCGCCGGCCCGGAGCGCGCGCACGATGTCGGCGAGGGCCTCGTCGGGGCGGATGTCGCCGGACGCGGCATACACGATCGCCTGGGGGCGCGTCGCGAGCACCGCGTCGATGTCGTCGGTGGCGGCGACACCGAGGCCATGGTCGACCTCTCCGAGATCACCCGCGTCGCGACCGACCTTCGCGGGGTCGTGGACGAGCACGCTGGTGAGCTCGAGCCGTGGATGTGCGTCGACGGCCCGGATGGCGAGTCGACCGATGTTCCCCGTGCCCCATACGCATACCGTGACCATGCGACCTCCCTGTCGCGTGAATGTTGCGAAACCTCTGACACCCCCACCGGCATACTAGAACATGTTCTAGCAATCAGTGATGAAAAGGGAGGTCATCTTGAGCAACACACCACGACAGGACCGGTCGCGAGGGCTCTCGCGGCGCGGATTCGTGCTCGGCGCGGGCTCGCTGGCTGGGGTCGGGATGCTGGGAGGAGCATTCGGAACCAGCCCGACCTGGGCGACCGCGGCACCGTCGTCGATCGGCAACGGCGCGCAGGTGCCGGTGCTGGTCATCGGCACCGGCTACGGCGGCTCGGTCGCAGCCCTGCGACTGGCCCAGGCCGGCATCAACGTCCACATGGTCGAGATGGGCCAGGACTGGTCCACGGTCGCGCCCGGCCCGGACGGCAAGATCCACCCGAAGGTGAGCGCTCCGGACTACCGGTCCTTCTGGATGCGTACGCGAACCAAGCAGCCGCTCAGCAACTTCCTCGGGTTCCCCATCGACAAGGACGTCCCGAAGTACGCCGGCATCCTGGATGCCGAGGACTTCGCCGGGATCTCCGTCTACCAGGGACGAGGAGTCGGCGGCGGCTCGCTCGTCAACGGAGGCATGGCCGTCACCCCGAAGCGGGAGAACTTCGGCGCCGTCCTGCCCTCGGTGGACGCCGCCGAGATGTACTCCACCTACTATCCGCGGGCCAACGCCGCACTCGGCGTCGGATCGGTCGACCCCGACTGGTTCGAACGGACCTCCTACTACCAGTACTCACGCGTGGGCCGGAAGCACGCCCAGCGCTCCGGCTTCGCGTGGACGTTCGTCCCGGACGTGTACGACTGGAACTACATGGTGGCCGAGGACAACGGCAGCGTCCCGAAGTCGGCACTGGCCCAGGAGGTCATCTACGGGAACAACCACGGCAAGAGGACGCTGCCGAAGACGTACCTCGCTCAGGCCGCCGCTACCGGGAAGGTCACGATCTCCTCCCTGCACCGGGCTACGTCGGTCCGGCCCGCCGCGACCGGTGGGTACGACGTCGTCCTGGAGCAGATCAACACCGCCGGCGACGTGGTGGCGACGAAGACGGTCAACGCGGGCAAGGTGTTCTTCGCGGCCGGCAGCGTCGGCACGAGCAAGCTGCTGGTGAAGCTGAAGGCGACCGGCGCGCTGCCGGCGCTGAACGGCGAGATAGGCCAGGGCTGGGGTGACAACGGCAACGTGATGGTCGGGCGCGCCAACCACATGTGGGACCCGACCGGTGACGTGCAGTCGACGATCCCGTGCTCCGGCATCGACAACTGGGACGCCGGCGGCGCCTTCGCGGAGGTCGCGCCGCTGCCTACCGGTATCGAGACGTTCGCGTCCTTCTATCTCGCGATCACCAAGACCCAGCGCCGGGCGGCGTTCAGCTACAACTCGACCACCGGCAAGGTTGACCTGTCGTGGCAGACCGCGTGGAAGCAGGACTCGATCACGATGGCGAAGACCATCTTCGACAAGATCAACAAGACCGAAGGGACGATCTACCGAACCGACCTGTTCGGCACCAACAAGATCTGGGGTGACCACCTGACCTATCACCCGCTGGGCGGTGCGGTCCTGAACAGGGCGACCGACAACTACGGCCGGCTGCACGGCTACGCCGGTCTGTACGTCATCGACGGCTCGCTCATCCCCGGCAACACGAGCGTCAACCCGTTCGTCACGATCACCGCCCTCGCGGAGCGGAACATCGAAAGGATCATCGCCACCGACCTCTGACCGGCCGGAGGTAGGTGCCGGAAAAGGTAGGACCGGCCGGTCCGAGGGTTTCTCGGACCGGCCGGTCATCTTCCACACCCGCGATCAGAGGGGTGAGGTCTGGTGTCCCATGGGGGACTTACAGCGCGCGGGCAAGAGCCAGCTTCGCCTGGACGGCGGCTCGCTCGGCCTTGCGGCCCAGGCGAGCAGCCTTGACGAGGGCATGGCCTCGCCGCAGTTCACGCGCCTCTCCCAGGCGCGCGGCCATTTGCGCGCGCGCCAGGTCTTCGTAAAGCAAGTTCATCTGAGTGCTCCGTACTCGGTTGGTGTTCATGTCTGGTGGTTCTCCTGCTGGTCAGCGGGCTCCGGCGCCCATGGTCATCACAATCGTGTTCATGGCTGTCGCCTTTCGTCGTTGAAACGGCTGTCTGTGCTTCGGTGCTGTTCGGTCGATCAGGCGGCGTCCTTGCGGGGCCGGCCACGGGGCCGCTTGCGGGGGATCACCTTCCCCTGCAGGAGCAACTGGCCGCCCCAGACGCCCCAGGGCTCACGCCGGTCGAGGGCGCCGGCGAGGCAGAGCGGCTGCACGGGGCAGGTCGCGCAGAGCGCCTTGGCGAACTCGACGTCGGCAGGAGACTCGGCGAACCACAGCTCGGGGTTGTTGGCCCGGCAGGGCAGCAGGTCCTCGTCGTAGCGGTTGGCGCGGTCGTGGAGAACGCCGAGCTTGACCTCGGGCTCGAGAATGCTGGTCATATGTACACCTCCTTTGTGACTGATCGCGGGTTTTGAGAAACAGAAAGGCCGCGGATCCCGGGTTTCGGGTTCCGCGGCCTGGAGGCTGCTGTGACTACGTGGTTCTACGTAGTCGGACAGCTCCAGGCTCGAATCCCAAGGGACTTGACCTTGATGGCATCCGCCTGCGGGGACACGAGTCCCTCGACGCGCATGCCGTAACCGGCGCCCGCAAAGGCACCGGCAGCCGGGGTGGCCCAGGTCGGGCTGGACAGCTCGGGGTGGCCGCACGCGGACATGGCGATGCCATTGATCGGCGTCTTGATCTGGTTGATCTTCACTGGGGCCACCTCCTTCGGGGCTGTCGGGCGCGCTTGAGCAGCACGCGGCTTTACTTGATGGAAGAACACTAACTGGCCGGGCAGGTAGCCCGCAAACGATTAAACCCGTTGATTTCGAGGAATTTCCGTGAAGGACTTTTACGCCTCGGCGGAGATCACCTGAAGGACTTCCGAGCCGTACGCCTCCACCTTGCCGCGGCCGATGCCGGCGATGCGCTGCAGATCCTGGAGCGTGCCCGGCTTCTGCTCGGCGATCTGCTCCAGGGTCGCGTCGGTGAAGACCACGAACGCCGGCTTGCGGATCGCCTCGGCGGTCTCCTTTCGCCACTGCTTCAGCCGGCCGTAGAGCTCCTCGTCGTAAGGCGCGTCGCAGCCTTCGTGGCGGCCCATCCGCTTCTCGGCCGCGGAGCCGAGCGGCCCGCCGCAGGCCTTGCACATCCGCGCCTTGCCGGAGCCGGGCCGGCGTGCCGGTGCCGTGGACCGTGTCGGTCGCAGCGGGTCGAGGAACCGCGACGGCCGGCGCCGCGCCGCCTGGCCCGGCTGGCGGGCCAGCGCCCAGGACAGGGTCAGGTCCACCCGCGCCCGGGTGAGGCCGACGTAGAGCAGGCGCCGCTCCTCCTCGATCTCGGCCGGGGTCGGCTCCTCGCCGCGGAGGATGAACGGCATCGTGCCGTCCTGGAGCCCGACCAGGAAGACCGAGTCCCACTCGAGCCCCTTGGCGGCGTGGAAGGTCGCCAGAGTCACTCCCGACGGCACCGGCGCGTGCTGCTCGGCCGCGCGGCGGTCGAGCTCGGCGACGAGGCCGGCCAGGTCGCCACCCGCCGCGGCGAAGGCGCGCGCCTGGTCGATCAGCGCCTGCCAGGACTCCCAGCGGTCGCGGGTCTGGCCGCGGCCGTCCGGCGGCTCCGAGGTCCAGCCCATCCCGGCCAGGATCCCGTGGACCGACTCCAGCAGCTCGTCACCGATCACGGCTCCCTGGCCGCCTCGGGCCGCGCCCCGGATCCGGGTCACCGCCTCGCGCACCTCCGGCCGGTCGAAGAACCTGGCGGCGCCGCGTACGACATAGGGGATCCGGCGGGCGGTGAGGGCGTCCTCGTAGGCCTCCGACTGGGCGTTGATCCGGAACAGGATCGCCATCTCGTTGTAGGGCTTGCCGGACTGGTGCAGGCGCAGGATCTCGGCGGCGACGCCCTCGGCCTCGGCGACCTCGTCGGGCTGCTCGACGTGCTCCACGGCCGGCCCGGCGTCACGCTGCGCCTGCAGCTGCACACCGGCGCTGGGCGTGCCCTCCAGGATCTTGTTGGCCGCCCTCACAACCTGCGGCGAGGAGCGGTAGTTGCGGACCAGCTCGACCGAGGTGGCACCGGGATGCTTCTTCGGGAAGTCACGGAGGTAGGCCGCGTCGGCGCCGGCGAAGGTGTAGATCGTCTGGGCCGGGTCACCGACGACGCAGATCTCGTTGCGCCCGCCCAGCCACAGGTCGAGCAGCGCCGACTGCAGCGGTGAGACGTCCTGGAACTCGTCGACCGTGAACCACTTGTACTGCCGCCTGACCTGCGCCGCGACCCGCTCGTCGTGCTCCAGGAGCCCGGCGGTCAGCAGCAGCACGTCCTCCATGTCCATGCGTGCCTGGGTGCGCTTGACGTCCTCGTACGCCGCGTAGATGTGCCCCACCATCGACGGCGTCAGCCCGCCGACCTCCCGGCCCCGCGCCTCGGCCGACTTCGGGTAGTCGTCGGGGTGGACGTTGGAGACCTTCGACCACTCGATCTCCGAGGCCAGGTCGCGTGCCTGGGCCTGGTCGACGTTGATCCGCTGGCGCTGCGCGGCCGCGCGGATGAGCGGGATCTTCGACTCGGTCAGGGTGGGCAGCTCGGTGCCGTAGACCTTGGGCCAGAAGAACCGCAGCTGGCGCAGGGCGGCGGAGTGGAACGTACGCGCCTGGACCGCGCCGGCGCCCATCGCGCGCAGCCGCTGACGCATCTCCCCGGCGGCCCGGGTGGTGAAGGTGACCGCGAGGACCTCCTGCGGCGCGTAGACGCCGGTGGCGACGCCGTAGGCGATCCGGTGGGTGATGGCCCGGGTCTTGCCCGTCCCCGCACCCGCCAGCACCCGGACCGGACCGCGCAGCGCCTCGGCCACCCGGCGCTGCTCGGGGTCCAGTGCGGCGAGGAGGGACTCGGAGGTCATGGGCGGGAAGAACTCCTCGGGGTGGGAACGTTGTGCCTTGCGGGTCAACACTATTGGCTCGCACCGACAGTTCTGATGAGGAGATCCCCGATGAGTAGCTTCACCATGTACACCACTCCCTGGTGTGGATACTGCCAGCGACTCAAGGGACAGCTCGGCCGTGAGGACATCACCTTCGACGAGGTCGACATCGAGCAGGTGCCCGAGGCCGCCCAGATCGTCGAGCAGGTCAACGACGGCAACCAGACCGTCCCGACCCTCGTCTACTCGGACGGCACCGCGATGACCAACCCGTCGATCGCCCAGGTCAAGGCGAAGCTCGCCGAGCTGGTCTGACCTCCTCGGTCTCCGTCACCACGAACCGGGCAGCTCGCCGCCGTACCAGGCCTCGACCAGCGACCGGCTGATCGAGATGCCGCTGGGCAGCTTGATCTCGCCGCTGCGCGCGACGGCGGCGAGCTCGGCGCGGGTGAACCAGCGCGCCTCGCGGATCTCGTCCTCGTCGACCGTGATCTCGGTCGACGCCGCACGGGCGAAGAAGCCGAGCATCAGGCTGGCCGGCAGCGGCCACGGCTGGTTGCCGAAGTAGTCGACCTGCCCGACGCGTACGCCGACCTCCTCGGCGACCTCGCGACGGACCGCGTCCTCGAGGGACTCCCCCGGCTCGACGAAGCCGGCGAGCGTGGAGAAGTTCGGCGCGGGCCAGCGGGTGTGGTTGCCGAGCAGGCAACGCTCCTCGTCGGTCCCGGGCTCGCCCGACGTCACCAGCATGATCACCGCGGGGTCGGTGCGCGGGAAGGTCAGATGGCCCTCCGGGCAGGCCAGCTCATGACCGGCCGCGCGCGGCACCAGGCTGCCGCCGCACCGTGAGCAGAACCGGGTCGCCCGGTGCCACTCGGCCAGGCCGATCGCGTGCATCAGGAAGCTCGCCTCGGTGGTGTCGGCGAGCATCGCGGGGAAGAGCCCGCGCAGGTCACGCCAGGTCTCGCCGGCCTCCTCGCGGCCGGTGAGCACCGCGAACCTGGCCCCGTCGGCGGTGTCGCCGAGGAGCAGCCGGATCCCCTCCGGGGAGTCTGCCGGCGTACGCCACCTCACCCCGGTCTCGCCGGACGGCTCGACCCTGTTGCCGGCGACCACGAGGACCCTCGTGGTCTCGTCCGTCCAGGCCTTCTCGACCCAGCCGTCGTCGGCACGCAGATGGCCGGAGCGGTCGTGGGGATCCTGGGTGATTCTCAGATGGATGGGCAGCTTCGGGGAGTCCACCCGTCAGAGCCTATGAGGTGGGTATATGTTCCGCGGCGTGGATCGGTTCTGGCGCATCGCCGCTGTCGTCTCCGTCGTGGTCGCTCTCGCGATCAACGTCTACGTCGCCTGGGGCTCGAACCTCTCGTTCATGTACGACGAGATCGGCACGGTCATCCATGGGCGGACCGTTCTGGGCCTCGACGCGCCCCAGCTGAACACCCCTGGCTACTACCCCGGCTGGGGTGTGCTGCTGGCGCCGTTGTGGCTGGTCACGTCCAATGTCTTCGTCTTCTACCAGCTGGCGATCGTCGTCGGCCTGGTGATCAGCATGCTCACGATCTGGCCACTGGCCCGGGTCGCGGTGCGGCTCAGCGGCGTCACCCCGGCGCAGGGTATGGTCGCCGGCGCCGTCGTGATGGCCATGCCGCCACGCGCGATCCAGGCCGACTACATCCTGTCCGAGCGGCTGATCACGCTGCTCGTCGTCGTGGCGACGCTGGTCGCGTTCCGGCTCTGGGAGAAGCCGAGCTACCGCGGCGTACTCCTGCTCAGCCTGGTCACCGGACTGGCCCTGTTCTCGCACGCCCGGATGCAGGTCTTCGTCGCCGCGGTCGCGCTGTGGCTGATCTGCCTCCTCGTGCACGGCCTCCTCGTACGCAAGCGGCAGGTCGCCCTCATCGCGCTCGTCGGGCTGGTCACCACCGGTGTGCTCGCCGTGATCGCCAACAAGGCCGCGCTCTGGTTCCACGCGCAGCTGGTGCCGTGGAAGTTCATCCAGGCGCAGGGCTTCTTCGAGAAGGTCGTGCACGCCAACCCGCGCTTCTGGGTCGACACCTTCGCCGGTGAGGCCTGGACGCAGATGATCGGCAGCTTCGGGGTCGTGGTCGTCGGCCTGGTCGTGGTGACCGCGGCGTTCTGGAAGGAGCTCCGCGGACGGCAGGTCGGGCCGGCCGGGTTCGTGCTGATCGCTGCCGGCTCGATGTACGTCCTCAGCTGCCTGAACTGGGGCAACGAGTACTCGCTGTTCACCATGGAGTGGCGGCGCTTCGACTACTGGATCTACGGGCGCTACATCGACCCGGTCTTCGCGGTCCTGGTGCTGGCTGGGGTCTGCGCTGCGATCCAGGCCGTACGCTCCCGGGCCGTCCTCGTCTGGACATGGGTGATCGTCGCCGGGGTCTCGCTGGTGACCATCCTCGTCGTCGCCCCCGACGCACCCACCTGGGCCTACACCACCCCGGCCCACATCCCGGGCGCGATCCCGTGGTGGTGGGCGCTTCCGGACGGGCAGTTCCCGCAGCCCGGGCCGATCCCGTCCTTCACGAACGACAACCGCTTCTGGCTGATCGCGACTCTCTGCTCGCTGGTGCCGTTGGCGATCTGGACGCTCCTCGCCGCCCTCTTCCGGGTGAGCCCGCGACTCTCCGACCGGGTGCGCTCGGTGGTCGTCACCGCGCTCGTCCTGGTGGTCGGCACCGCCGGCTCTGCCGTCGCCGACGTGGCCTCGAACGATTTCCACGACCACTTCAACCGCGACACCCCGGTCGTCGGCGAGCTCCGCTCGATCCTCGCCGAGCACCCCGAAGCCGTCGTCGCCTACGACAACAACTGCCCCCGCCGCCGCTCGTCGATGAACTCGGAGCGCAACTGGTTGATGTGGTGGATGCTCCCCACCATCGTCAAGCGCCAGTGGGAGTGGGAGGACGACATCGTCTTCTCCTGCCCGAACGGTGAGCCTTCCTTCGTCACCGGCGCGGTGATGCTGCGCGAGCGGCCGTTCCCGCTTGCGACCGTCTGGATCCTTCCTGGGGATCTGCTCGACTCGCTGCGGGAGTCGGGGGAGCTGCCGGAGGTTGCTCGGACGGTGAAGTAGCTTTTCGCTGATCGCGTCGTCTTCTAGTTTGCGTCGTGGTCTGGCGTTGGTACGGGGCTGTTTTTTGGGGCTGGTCTGGGCCGCCGACCCTGTCCTCGAGTATTTCTCGACCTGCCCCGGAGTCAAGGACGGCCTACGGCCGCCGGCTGACGCCGGTCGCCTTCGGCGATCCTTGACACCGGACCACGTCGAGAAAGATTTGGCTGGCTATCAGGGGCGGCGGCCCCAATGTGGCCGGGAGACAGTCGCCCCTCGGGAGGCGGACGCTCCACGGTGAACGAAAATTCATTCACCCCCGCGGAAGAAGACGCTCTCCTGGGTGAACGAAAATTCGTTCACCCCCACCAATCCGCCCAGCCTCCTCCGGGTGAAAGAGAATTTTCTTTCACGGACCGAGCCACCCTTGGCCCGGTCGCAACGCAGTGAACGAAAATTCGTACACCCCAGATCCCAAGCCCCTACCCAACCCACATCACCGCGCCAGACCCTGCCGCCGACCCGATAACCAGCCAAAATTCTCAGCGACGGCCGGTGTCAAGGACCGCGAAGCGGCCGGCGAAGCCGGCGGCCGAAGGCCGTCCTTTACTCCGGACGCCGCTGAGAACACCCTCCCGTAACGGGTCGGCGGCAAACACCAGCCACAAAACACAGAGGCCAATGCGCGCCGAAAGAAGTCGCTAGCGATCCCCACCCAGGATCCGCTCCAACTCCCCCCGATCAGCAAGCCCAGGCGGCTCGACCAACCTCCCCGACCGCACGTAGTAGAACGCCGCCCGAACCCGTGACAACGGCACACCCATGAGCTCGGCCCACCCGACCCGATAGAGCGCGAGCTGGAGCGGGTCGGCGTTCTGGGCCTGGTTGGTCTTCCAGTCGACGATCAGGAAGCTCCCGTCGGGTTCCTGGTAGACCGCGTCGATCCGGCCGCGTACGACCTGACCGGCCAGGACGATCGCGAACGCTGCCTCGACCCGGAACGGTGGCCGGTCGGCGAACGGTCCCTGCTCGAAGGCGGCGATGACCTCCTCGAGCCCGGACTCGTCCTCGATGCCGTGGTCGGCGCGGCCGGGCAGGTCGTCGGGGTCGAAGAGGTCCTGCTGGCCGAAGCGGGCCTCGACCCAGGCGTGGAACCGGGTGCCGAAGCGGGCCTGGGAGGACGGCTTGCGCGGCATCGGGCGGACCAGGTCGGCGGCGAAGCCGAGCGGGTCGTCGCGAAGCTTGGACATGGCGGTGGCCGACAGAGAGGACGGGAGCGGTACGACCACCTCCGGAGCGCGCTCGCGCTCCGCCTCGGTGAGCAGTCGCTCGATCTCCTCGTCCCACTGGTTCACTGTCTCGAGCAGAGTGAGGTCGTCGAGGTCGTCGGGTCCCGGACCCACCTCCCGGACGAGCCTGGCCGCCTCCAGGCGGCGCTCCACCTCCGGGGTGTGGTGGTTGATCGGCCAGGGCAGGTCGACCTCGAGTGCGGCGTAGGGGCTCTCCTCCTCACCCTTCACGACGACGTCGGCCCAGCGGTCGGGCTTGGCACCCCACTGCACCAGCGCCTCGCGGGTCTTCTCCACGTAGACCGACGGCCCGCGGCCCTCCTTGAGCGAGGGTGACCAGCGCCAGCAGGAGACGAACTGGATGTGGCGGGCGCGGGTCCAGGCGACGTAGGCCAACCGGAGCTCCTCGACCCGCTCGTGCTCCTTGCGCTCGGCGAGGAGCTCGTCGATCGAGTCGGCGTCGTGACCGTGGAGCTGGGGCAGGTCGTCGCGGTCGCCGCGGAGCGCGGCGGGCATGACCGAGGGGACGGTCAGCCAGGAGGAGCGCGTCTGGCCGGTCGGGAACTTCTTGTGGGTGACCCCGACCAAGAAGACGACGTCCCACTCCAGCCCCTTCGCACGGTGGACGGTGAGCAGCTTGACCGAGTCGGCCTCGGACGGGGTGGCGACGTCGAGACCCTGGCCGTATTCGTCCTCCGCCTCCAGGTAGGCCAGCAGCGCGGCGAGGGTGACCTGGCCGTCGAGCCCCTCGAACTCGGCGACCGCCTGCACGAAGAGATCGAGGTTGTCGCGTCGGGCCGACGCCGCCGGGGAGACCGAGGCGGCCAGCTCGACGTCGATGCCGGTGACGTCGATGATCCGCCGGACCAGGTCGAGGAGCGGCTCGTTGACCGCTCGCCGGAGCCCGCGGAGCTCGTCGGCGAGGAGCTTGAACCGCTCCCGCGCCTGCGGGGAGTAGTCGTAGTCGGCGGCGTCGCCCGGGTCCTCGAGCGCGTCGTTGAGCGAGGGGATCTCGGTGGAGTCGGTGCCCTCGACCGCCGCCTCCAGCTGCCGCTCGATGTCGGCGAACTCCTCCGCACCCCCGACGACCCCGGCCAGGTCACGTGACCTGCGGCCGAGGATGGCCAGGTCACGCGGCCCGATCGCCCAGCGCGGCCCGGCGAGCAGGGTGAGCAGCGCGGCGTTGGCGGTGACGTCGTGGAGCAGCTCCATGGTGGCGACGACCTCGGCCACCTCGGGCAGTCGGAGCAGCCCCTTCAGGCCGACGATCTCGACCGGGATCTCGCGTGCGGTGAGCGCGTCGAAGACCGCCGCGGCCTGCGAGTTGTCCCTGGTCAGGACGCCGATCTCCTTCCACTCCCCGACGGCCTCATGAGCCTCGATCACCTTGTCGGCGAGCCAGACCAGCTCGTCGTCGTACGTCTCGTGGACATGCACCCGCACCTCACCGTCACGCGCGCCCTCGGCGGCGACCAGGCGCTCCTTCTCCCGGCCCTCGTAGAGCTGGGCGGCGAGGTGGTTGGCGGTGGCGAGGATGCGGGCGTCGGAGCGGCGGTTGACGGTCAGGGAGTAGGACGGACGACGCCCGTCCTTGGTCGGGAAGTCGCGGCCGAACTCGAGGATGTTGCTCACCGAGGCACCGCGCCAGCCGTAGATCGCCTGGTTGGGGTCGCCGACGGCGGTCACCGGGTGTCCGTCGCCGAAGAGACGGGCGAGCATCTGGGCCTGGGCCACCGAGGTGTCCTGGTATTCGTCGAGCAGCACCACCTTGAACTTGCCGCGCTCGATCTCGCCGACCTCGGGGGTCTCCACGGCCAGCCGGGCGGCCAGCGCGATCTGGTCGGAGAAGTCCATCAGCCCGAGCCGGTCCTTGAGGCGCCGGTAGCCGTCGACCAGGTCGAGCAGCTCATAGCGCTTGTCGATCGCGTCGATCGCCTTCTCGACCTTGGTCAGCTTGGTCTTGACCCGCTTGCCGTCGGCGAGCTGGGCGTTGAGATCGGCCACCTCGAGCGCGAACAGCGACCGCTCGTTGCGGTCGTAGGCCCGCAGCGTGGCGGGGTCGACGAGATGCTCGGAGAGCTCGGAGTCGAGCGCGAGCAGCTGCTGCACGGCCAGCTTCGGGTAGTCGGTCAGTTTCTCCACCGGGTGGGTGTGCCGGGCCACCGCCCGCGCGGCGAGCTGGTAGCGGGTCGCGTCGGCGATCAGCCGGGTGTCGGGCTCGTGCCCGATCCGCAGCCCGTGCTCGGAGAGCAGGCCGGAGGCGTAGGAGTGGTAGGTCGCGACCGTCGGCTCGGTCGGCTCCTCCTCCGCGTCCTCGCCGGGCCGCGGCGGGCCCTCGCGACGCTCCGGCCACAGGCCGGCCTTCTGCAGCGACTCCCGGATCCTGGTGGCCAGCTCGGCGGTCGCCTTCGTGGTGAAGGTCAGACCGAGCACCTCCCCGGGAAGCACCCGGCCGGTGGCGACCAGCCACACGACGCGGGCAGCCATGACCGCCGTCTTGCCGGACCCGGCACCGGCGATCACCACGGCCGGCTCCAGCGGAGCGGTGATCGCGCGGAACTGCTCCTCGCTGTAGAGCCAGTCATGGCCCATCAGCTTGGCGAGCTCCTCGGGGGTCTCGACCTTCATCGGGTTCATGAGAGCACCGATCCCGAGGTCTGCGCCGGGCAGAGGGCCACGAACTGGCACCGGTCGCACTGCTTGCCGGGCCTGGCCACGAACTCCTCGGCGCGCACCGTCGCCACCGCCTTCTCCAGCTGGTTGATGATCTCGGGCGGCTCCGGTGCCTGCACCTGCACCTTCGGCAGCTCGCTCCCCGAGCCCGCCGGGTGGCGCAGCTGGATCAGCTCCGCTCCCCCGGAGGTCGCGCCCTCCGCCAGCGACGCGGCCGCACCGTGCTCCACCGCCAGCTGGTAGAGGCCGAGCTGGCCGTGTTCCTTGACCTCCTGCGCTGTGGGCGGGTACTTCCCGGTCTTCAGGTCGACCACCACGATCCGGCCGCTCTCGTCGAGCTCCAGCCGGTCGGCGTAGCCGTTGAGCCGCACCGTCTCCCCGCTGGGGAGCGAGACCTTCGCGGTCAACTGCTCCTCGAACCCGATCACCGTGCGCGCGCCGGGACGCCGGTGCCAGGTCAGGAACCGGGCCAGCACCTCCCGGACCGCCTCCCGCTCACGGGCGGCGGACCAGGGCGTACGGAACTCGAGGCGGCCCCACACCTCGTCCACGAACGGCATCAGGTCCTCGACGGTGGCGGCGTCGAGGTCGCCACGGGCGAGCTGCTCGGCGATCGCGTGCACGACCTTGCCGAAGCCCTGGCTCGAGGAGTCCGTGACCGCGCCGCCCGCCTCACGGGCCAGGAACCACTGCGCGGGACAGGTCAGGATCGCCTCCAGCGCGGACGCGCTCAGCGTGATCGGACGGTCCTCGGGACGGACCGCGGCCGAGGCGTACGTCGGGGCCCGCAGCCCCCACCAGGTCGAGGGATCCGCGGCGAGGGCGATCCGCTTGCCGCGCACCTCGGTGGCGGCCAGCTTCTGCAGCCTCCTCGCGGCGGCCTCACGCAGCGCGAGAGGCTGAGCCGGGTCGGCGGCGGTGCGGCGCAGCTCGGCGACCAGGCCGGCGAGCGAGAGCGGGCGCGCCGGCCGGCCGACCCGGTGCCGGATCTGGTCCTCGCGCAGGCCGAGCTCGTTGATGAACCGCGACGGCTGGTCGCCGTCGTCGTCGGGCGACTTCACCGCGGTCACGACCAGCCGGGACCGGGCGCGGGTGGCCGCGACGTAGAAGAGCCGGCGCTCCTCGGCGAGCATCGCCGACCGGGTCAGCGGCGGCAGCAGCCCGCCGTGACGGCCGTCCGGCAGCGCCGGGGCGATCCGGTCGGGGCCGAGGAGCGAGTCGCGTCGGCGCAGGTCGGGCCACGCACCCTCCTGGACGTGGGCGACCACGACGAGACCCCACTCCAGGCCCTTGGAGCGGTGGGCGGTGAGCAGCCGCACCGAGGAGCCACGCACACCCTTGTCGGCCAGGGTGTCGGCCGGGATCTCCTGGGCGCGGAGCGTCGCCAGGAAGGTCTCGACCGAGGTGAACTCCTGACGGCCCTCGATCTTGGCGGCGGTGTCGAAGAGCGCCACGACCGCGTCCAGGTCACGGTGGGCCAGCCGCGCCGCGGGACCGCCCGACTCCACCTGCGCCCGCAGCCGCTGCCCCCACTCGGCACCGTCCCACAGCGTCCACAGCACCTGCTCCGCCCCGGCGCCGTCCTTCAGCGCCGCCCGGGCCTCGGCGAGGAGCACCGCCAGCCGGCGTACGCGTCCCAGCACCCGCTCCCCGCCAGCCCCGCTGGTCGAGCCGGATTCGTGAGGTACGAGCGAATCCGTGTCGAGACCAACACGGTCGCCATCGGCGCTCGATTCGACTGTGTTGGTCTCGACACGCTCGCTGGCGCTCGCGGCTCGACCAGCGGCGAAACTGGGATCGAGCACGGCGCGACGTACGAGATCGTGCGCAGCGACGTCCGGGAAGCGAGCCCGGAGGGTGCGGATGAGCGCTCGGACGTCGGTGGCGTCGAGGCCGCCGAGCGGGCCGGTGAGCAGCTCCTCGCAGCGCTCGGGGCGTACGTAGCGTTCGTCGAGGTCCGACTCGACGTCGGCGTCGACCACGACCCCGAGCGCGTCGAGAAGAACGGCCGCGGCCGGCTCGCGGACCAGCGGAGTCTCGTCGGAGGCGACCTCGACCGGGACACCGGCGGCGGTCAGCGACCGGCGCAGCTGCGGGATCGAGGTGCGGCCCGAGCGCACCAGGACCGCCATGTCGGACCAGTCGAGGCCGTCCTCGAGATGCGCCCGGCGCAGCAGGTCGGCGATGTGCTCGGTCTCGGCGCGGTCGGTGTCGAAGGTGAGCACCTCGGCACGGCCCGGGTCGGAGGCCAGCGGATGCGGGTTGCGGAAGGTGTCGTAGGCCGAGGCCGGGATCGAGCCACGCACCGAGATGCCCGCGGCGATCGACCGCGACGCCCGCAGCAGCCGGGAGCCGAACCGGCGGGTGGTGCCCAGGGCGACCACCGGCGCGTGCCGGCGCTCGCGGGTCAGGAACTGCGACGGGAAGTCGAGGATCCCGTTGACGTCCGCGCCCCGGAACCCGTAGATCGACTGGTCCGGGTCGCCCACGACGATCAGGTCGCGGCCGTCGCCCGCCAGCGCCTGCAGCAGCGCGACCTGGCTCGGGTCGGTGTCCTGGTACTCGTCCACGAACACACACGCGAACTCGGCCCGCAGCTCGGTCGCGTGCCGCTCGGCCTCGATCACGCCGCGCATGATCAGGTCGGGGTAGTCGATCGCCGACTGGGCGCCGAGCACGTCCAGATACTGCTCCAGGAACCACCCGGCGGCGACGAACTCCTCGATCCCCTCGTCACGGCCGAGCGCGACCAGCTGGTCGGGGTCGAGCCCGCGCTCGCGCGCCCGCGCGATCACGGTCTGCACCTCGCGCGCGAACCCGCGGGTGCCGACCGCCATCCGGAACCGCTCCGGCCACCGCACCGACTCGGGGCTGTCGGCCAGCAGCTCCTGCAGCACCACATCGGCCTCGGGGGCCGAGAGCAGCGTCAGCGGAGCGGCGTAGAGCTCGGCCGGCGCGTACCTCCGCACCAGTCCGTAGGCGAAGGAGTGGAACGTCGAGGAGACCGCCCCGGACAGCGTCCGGCCCAGCCGCGCCGTCACCCGGTCACGCAGCTGCTCGGCGGCCTTGCGGGAGAAGGTCAGCGCCAGCAGCTGGTCGGGACGTACGCCGCGGTTCTCGATCCGGTCGACCACCGCCTCCACCAGCGTGGTCGTCTTGCCCGTCCCGGGGCCGGCCAGCACCAGCAGCGGCCCGCCGGGATGCTCCACGACCGACCGCTGGTGCTCGTCGAGCACCGGCACGGCGGCAGCACTCGGCGGCGGGGCAAGGCGGTACGCGACACTCACAGGACCAGCCAATCAGAGAGCACCGACAGTGTTGTTGGCGATTGCTTCGCAATTCGCGCAGCGCTTCCGCTTGATCCTCGTCTTCCTCCGCTCCGTTCGTCGCTGGCGCTCCTCACTGCGCTGCGTCCAGACGAGGAGCGCTCCAGCGCTGGATCAGGCTCCCGCTTCTCAGATGTCATGCCCCAGCCGCATCCGCACCGCGACCACATCGTCGAGGTCGATCCCCTCCGCCTTCCGCACGACGACCTTCAGGGGCAGCAGGTAGGTGCCGTCCTTGGGGAAGAGCGCGGTGGTGAAGGTGGTCGCACCGATGGTGGCGGTGACGGCGACCTGGCCCCAGTACTCGAGACCGCGGGCGTCCTCCTTGAGGTCCTCGGCGTCCTCGACGGGCATGGGGACGTAGTAGAACGGCGCCGGCCCGCGCCACTCGATCACGGCTCCTTCGAAGGCGTACTCCATCGGTCCTACTCCGAGACGAGCTCGAAGTCGTCGAAGTCGAACCCGGGCGAGACCACGCAGGAGACGAGCGCGTCCTCGTCCGAGGGGACCGTACGCTGCCACACCCCCGCCGGCACGACCGCCTGCGGCACCTGGCCGGCGGCGACGTCCACCCCGACGAGCACGGTCTCGCCGTCGACCGGAGCCGCGCCGGCGCCGCCGTACTGCAGGGACACGACGCCGGTGTGGGCCAGCCAGATCTCGTCGGAGGCGACGCGGTGCCACGCGGACGATTCCCCGGCCAGGAGCCGGAAGTAGATCAGGGTCGCGGTCGGGCGCACGCGGCCGTCGGGCAGGGTCACGGTCTCGGCAGCGGCCCAGGTCTGCCGGAACGCCCCGCCCTCGGGGTGCGGCGCGAGATCGAGGTCGGAGGTGATGGGATCAGCGGTCACCTGGCTCATTGTGCCGGGTGTCGTCAGCCGGTTCCTCGGGAAAGCGCGGATCGCCGAGCAGATACTGCCCGAGCAGCCCCGGCGCCTTGTGCGGCAACGGCTTCGGCCCGCCGACCGAACGGCCCTCGACCTTGTCCCAGATCGCGTCGACGGGCCGCGCCACGCGGCGTACGACCTTCCCGGGCAGGCCGGTGTGAGGCAGGTAGGGGTGCGGGCGCGAGGGCGCCCTCCGCTCGGCCACCGTCAGCCGCGCCGCGACGAGGACGAGCACGTCGTCGGAGGCCTCCTCGGCGAGGTGCGCGACCAACTCGTCCTCCTTCTCCTCCTGGGCGTAGAGCGCCTCCTCGACCTCGCCCCAGAGCGTCGGCCACTCGTGGGCGGTCTCCCAGGTGGAGCCATACTCGTGCGCCTTCACGTGGAAGAGGAGCACCTCCAGGTGCTTGGCCGTGGGGAGATAGTCGTGGACCAGACGGCCCCCGCCCTCGCACTCGGACCTGACGGCCGGCAGCAGCGCCTCGTCCACCGCATGCAGGTGTCGAGACGTACCGGCGTTGAACTGGTCGATCGGCGGGCAGCCCCGACGGGTCTGCTCCGGCCTGGCGATGATGCTCCGAGCGTGGGCCAGGCGCCCAGCGAGCTCTTCGTGCTTGTGTCGCAGCTCTTCCTGCAACACGGTCGTCGTGGCCATCTGCCTCACCTCGGCTGCTAGCCCTCTGATGTACTGGGTCACCCTCCAGAGTGCGCCCCTTCGGGCCCCAGCGCAACAGGCGATCAGGCGTCGGCCGGCCGCTCGTTGTAGACCCCGGCCACGTCCTGGCCGCTCAGCGCAGCGATCGCCGCCATCACCTCGTCGGTGATGACCCGGCGGGCCTTGCCCAGAGGTACGCCGTCGAAGCGCCCGGCCACCTGGATCGGCTCTCCGAACTCGACCGTGACCTTCGCCAGCCGCGGCAGGCTCGACCCCACCGGCTGCAGCTCCGCGGTCCCCCGCAGCCCCACCGGCACCACGGGTACGCCGGCGGTCAGCGCCAGGTGCGCCACCCCCGTACGCCCACGGTAGAGCCGCCCGTCGCGCGAGCGGGTGCCCTCCGGGTAGATCCCGAACGCCTCGCCCTTGCCGAGGACCTCCAGCGCGACCTCCAGCGAGCCGAGCGCGGCCTGCGGGTCGTCGCGGTCAACCGGCAGCATCCCCATGCCCTCGAACCACGCGCGCTGGGCGGCACCCTTGATCCCGGTGCCGGTGAAGTAGTCGGACTTGGCCAGGAAGTGCACCGGCCGGGGCGAGACCGACGGGATCACGATGGAGTCGGCGAAGCTGAGGTGGTTGCTGGCCAGGATCACCCCACCGGTGCGCGGGACGTTCTCGGCCCCCGTCACCGTAGGGCGCCAGACTGCTCGGAGGGCGGGCGGCACGATGGCGTGGAGGACGCGATACATCACGGGATCATCGTAGGCGGCAGCCACATCGCCTGACGCAGGTCCACCGCCCCCGAGACGCGCCGCGGCGTGCCCTCCTCGAGATAGGCCTGCCGGGCCTCCTCGCCGTGGGAGGCGGGGAGCGAGCCATCGGCCCGCACCACCCGCCACCACGGCATTCCCGCGCCCTCGCGCGCCATCACCGAACCGACCTGCCGAGGCCCACCTCCAAACTCGTCGAAGAGGGCATCGGCGATCGCACCGTACGTCGTCACCTTCCCGCGAGGGATCTGCTCGACGAGACGCAGAACGGCCTCCACGTACGCCTCCCGGTCACTCATGTCCGGCAGGCTAGCGCGGTGTCACAGGATGGGGCTGAAGGGCTCCGTGCCGTTGACCAGATGCAGACCGGAGATGCCCGAGTTCGCCTGGGCGAACTTCAGCTCGAGGTCCATGTCACCGATGTTGTTGGAGCCGGCCAGCGGAGCCAGGCCCAGGGTCGACAGCGTGCCGACCGCCTTGCCGTCGGCGTTCAGGAAACCGGAGCCGGAGTCACCGGGGATGCCGGGGGTGAGGTTGTAGAGCGGGTGCGACCAGCGGGTGCCGTTGACGCTGTCACCGAGGGAGAGGCCGATCTTCGGCGAGAGCAGGTCGACGTCGGCACGCAGCGAGGAGTTGCCGTAGGAGTAGACCTTGTCGCCGGCCACGGTGCCGTCGGTGTCGATGCCGGTCGGGCCGCCCCAGATCGGAACGCTCGGGTTGACCTTGCCCGCGTCGGCGGCGTCCACCTTGACCAGGGCGAAGTCGTTGTAGGCACAGGTGTCCTCGTCCTTGGTGCCCAGCTTCTTCATGGTCAGCCACGAGGAGTACGCCAGCTTCCCCTTGCCCAGGACGGTGCCCTCGCTCAGCAGCGAGCCGCCCTCGTTGAAGGTCACCGGGGTGCCCAGCGGGAGCGACTCGGCGGCGCAGCCGTTGGTGTCGGTGGCCTCGCCGAGACCGGCGCAGTGAGCGGCGTAGCCGACGTAGACGTTGGACGCGGAGTCGGCGAAGACGAAGTTGGCGGTGCACTGCGCACCGTCGGTGTACATCATCACGCCCGGGGTGATGGTGGCCGTGTCCGCCGGCGCCCAGGCGTGGGCCGGGGTCGGGATCAGGGCCGGGACGAGCGCGGCGGTCAGAGTGCCGGCGGCGATTGCTGCGGCGCGGCGTACGGAGCTACGGGTGCGGAGCATGTGGGGGCCTCTGTTCGTAGGTGATGTGACTCACAGAACAACGAGGACCGGTGGGCTGAGGTTACGACCCGTTTACACCACCCGGGGTTTCCGGGCGTCCGCGCCCCCGCCTCATCCCTCCGGGATCGCGACCACCACGGTGTTGCCCTGGAACGAGGTGCCGTCCCAGTCGTCGCACGTCACCACGACCAGCTTCGCCTCGCCGTCGGGGTCGAAGAGCTTCGAGCTGCGCTTGGCGACCTGCTCCTTGGAGAGGTCGCGCACCGACCGGACGGTGTAGCTGAACTCGTCCTTCTTGGTCCGCACGACGATCTCGTCGCCCTCGTTCACCTCGCCCAGCCGGTCGAGGACGCCGCCGCCGTTGTGCAGGGTGTGGCCGACGATCAGCACCGATCCCTCGTCCGCACCGGGCTTGGCGCCGCCCTTCCACCAGCCCATGAGGGCGGCGTCGGCGGGCGGCGTGAGCGTGCCTCCGTCCATCGCCAGCGGCACCACGTCGGCATGGACGTTGAGCGTGGGGATGGAGACGCCGCGTACCTTGCCCTTCTTCTTCGGCACCTCGGCGAGCGCCTCGGCCGGGATCGAGGACGTCGTCGCCGGCGGGGTCGCGTTGCTCTTCTGCGCCTCGTCGATCTTGGTGTAGTAGTCGTAGGCGGCATAGCCGAGCACGGCGACGGCGACCACCAGGACGACCACGAAGATCTCCCCGAGGAAGGTCCTCAGGTTGGGTTGCCTGGGTCGCCGGGGAGGCTCGTGGGGGTGGTGGCCGTTGCTCACTCTGCCGAGCGTGCCACAGCCTCAGCTCGTCTGCGACGGATGGCCATTCCGGCCCCCGCCCCCATCAGCAGCGCACCGACCCCGGCGAAGACATAGGACGGCGGTACGCCGCGGGTCGGGTCCGCGACGTTCGACTCCAGCCTCTCCGGGTCGATCGCAGAGCCTACGGCCGCGCCGGAGGCCGGCTCCGGGGCCTGGTCGCTCGCGTTGGCAGGGGCACCGAGAAACAGTCCGCCGGCCAGAGTGGCACCGGCGAGCGTCGCGCTGAGACGAGCGCGTGTGGACAACGTCGAATCCTCCGAGGTTCGTGCATTGATGCAACTCCGCCCCCCGCAGCTGCGATCGCAAAACTATCGGTATCGCCACGCACAGATAAAGCCAGCGGCGGCCCCAGAGGAGCCACCGCTGGCCAACAGTTCAGTAATGCTCAGACCGGGTTGATTCAGTACGAGGGCTGCGACGGGTCGATCTGGTTGACCCATGCCACCACGCCACCGCCCACGTGGACCGCGTCCGCGTAGCCGGCACCCTTGGCGATCGCGAGCACCTCGGCGCTGCGGACGCCGCTCTTGCAGTGGAACACGAGCGGCTTGGCACCGTCACCGGTGAGCTCGGCGACCTGCGGGATCGCGTTGCCGTTGAGGAACTCGCCCTTGGGGATCAGGACGGCGCCGGGGATCTTGTTGATCTCGTACTCGTTCGGCTCGCGCACGTCGACGAGGACGAAGTCGCGGCTGCCCTCCTCGCGCTCCTTGATCATCTCGGAGAGCTGGTTGACCGAGATGGTCGAGCCGGCCGCGGCGTCGGCCGCCTCGGTGGAGATCGCACCGCAGAAGGCGTCGTAGTCGATCAGGTCGGTGACCGTCGGGTTCTCGCCGCACAGCGCGCAGTTGGGGTCCTTGCGGACCTTCAGCTTGCGATACTCCATCTCGAGTGCGTCATAGATCATCAGCTTGCCGACCAGCGGCTCGCCGATGCCGGTCAGCATCTTGATGGCCTCGTTGACCTGGATCGAGCCGATCGAGGCGCAGAGGACGCCCAGCACGCCGCCCTCGGCGCAAGAGGGGACCATGCCCGGGGGCGGGGGCTCCGGGTAGAGGCAGCGGTAGCACGGGGCGTCGTCGGTCAGGGTCGGCGCGAACACCGAAGCCTGTCCGTCGAAGCGGTAGATCGAGCCCCAGACGTACGGGATGCCCAGGAAGTAGGCCGCGTCGTTGACCATGTAGCGGGTCGCGAAGTTGTCGGTGCCGTCGACGATGAGGTCGTAGCCGGTGAAGATCTCGCGCACGTTGTCGTTGTCGAGCCGCACGTCGTGCAGCACGATGTTCACGTACGGGTTGACCTCCCGGATCGCGGCCGCGGCCGATTCGGCCTTCGGCTGACCCACGGTCGACTGCTTGTGGATGATCTGGCGCTGCAGGTTGGACTCGTCGACCTCGTCGAACTCGACGATGCCGAGGGTGCCGACGCCGGCCGCGGCCAGGTAGAGCAGGGCGGGCGAGCCGAGACCGCCGGCGCCGATGACCAGCACCTTGGCGTTCTTCAGGCGCTTCTGCCCGTCCATGCCGACATCGGGGATGATGAGGTGGCGGCTGTAGCGGCGCACCTCGTCGATCGTCAGCTCGTCAGCGGGCTCCACGAGCGGGGCTAGGGACACAACGGCTCCTCAGTTCGGACGTACGTATGCCTGCTTGAACACCGCGGGCACTTCTCCATGTTCCCTCATCCGTGGGCAAGGCAACGACGCGTCCCGCGATCCGAGTACCAGCGGGTAGGCTGCTGGGGTGACCACGCACCAATCCGAGCTCGACCCCACTCGACCGCGAGGGGCGCGACTGCCCCGAACGGAGCGACGAGCCCAGCTTCTCGAGTCCGCTCTCGAGGTCTTCGTCGCCTACGGTTTCCACGCTGCCGCGATGGACGACATCGCGGAGCGGGCCGGGGTCTCGAAGCCCGTTCTCTATCAGCACTTCCCCGGCAAGCTCGACCTCTATCTCGCCCTGCTGGAGAAGTCCGCCAGCGAGATCATCGATCGCTGCCGGGAGGCCTTGGCGTCGACCGACGAGAACAAGGAGCGCGTGGCCCGCACCGTCGAGGTCTTCTACGACTACGTGGCCTCCGAGTCCGGTGCCTTCCGGCTCGTCTTCGAGTCCGACCTGACCAACGACCCCGCCGTGCGCGAGCAGGTCGACCGGGTCACCAACGAGTGTGCCGAGGTGATCGCCGAGGTCATCGCCGAGGACACCGGCTTCGCCGCCACCGCCTCCCACCTGCTCGCCGTGGGCCTCGTCGGCCAGATCCAGGTCAGCGCACGCTACTGGCTCCACAACAACGGCGATCTCTCCCAGGCCGACGCGGCGCGTCTCGTCGCCGGCCTCGCCTGGCGCGGCATCGGCGGCTACCCCAAGACGGATTGATTCCGCTCGTAGCGCAACGACGGGGTTCCTCACCTTCCGTGTGAGAGGATTCCGAAGCATTGATCGACCCATCGCAAGGAGGACCCGTGGAGGTCAAGATCGGCGTCCAGCAGGCCGCCCGTGAGCTCGTCGTGGAGACCGAGGAGTCCAGCGAATCGGTGGAGAAGCTCATCGCCGACGCCCTCGGCGGCGGCGCTGTGCTCGCTTTGACCGACAGCAAGGGCCGCAAGGTCATCGTCCCGACCGAGAAGCTCGCCTACGTCGAGATCGGCCCGGCCAAGGTCGGCAAGGTCGGTTTCGCCGGCTGATCCAGTCGGGGATGACCCTGATTCCGACGGAGAAGTTCCTGGTTTGGGCCATGTTGCCCGTGCAAAGCCGTCTCAACAGGTGCAATATCGAGGAATAGGCGCATCGTTGGCGCCAACCACAACCTGAAGGGAAAAGGGCATGATCGGGACCATTCTCGTCACCCTCATCGGTGGTGTTGTCATCGGTTTGCTTGGCAAGTGGCTTGCGCCAGGCGACAAGGACAACATCCCGCTCTGGTTGACTGTCGTGTGCGGCATCGTCGGCATGATCGTGGGAAGCCTGCTCTACTGGGTCATCTTCGGCCAGAACAACCCGGCCTTCGATGGCCACGAAGCTGCCTGGGACAACGCCACCAACGGTGTCGACTGGTGGCGTCACATCTGGCAGGTCGTCGTCGCCGCTGTCGCGGTCGTCGTCGCATCTGGAATCACCGGAAGGTCCAAGGCCTGAGCCTCGCCCAGGTCATGCGAAGCGGTCCTGCCCCTCGGGGTGGGACCGCTTCTGCATGTGCACGGGCCGGCCCGGTGCACGATCACCAGTTGCGCTGAGCCGGCGGTTCCGGCGGCACCACGTGCGGCGGCCGGATGACGTAGACGATCCGCCCCGAGCGGGCCCAGGCACGGTCGAGCTCGTCGAGGTCGTACGTCGCCCGCACCTCCGCATCGCTGGCGATCTTGTGGGAGGCAGGGTCGTGGACGACGGGGCGGCCGTCGTCGTCGAAGCCGGTCAGCACGAGCAGATGGCCGTTGGTGACGTACCCGGCGCCGGTCAGCTCGCCGGCCTGGTGGGAGACGGCCAGCACCAGCGGGATCCCGGCCTCGACGAACCGGGCGGCCTCGGCGAACGAGCGGAGCCTGGTGACGTACGCGACCAGGCCGCGCGAACCGGCATAGGCGGTGTTGAAGGCCCAGTTGCCGGCGCCGCCGAAGGACTCGTCGTAGACCTCCCGCACGGTGAACGGCACCTGCGGGTCGGGGGTGTCGTAGTCCACCCAGGCGGTCTCGGCGGGGGTGGGCCCGACACCCCAGAAGTCGGCGACCATCGCCGTCGAGGCGGCGCTGCACCAGGACTGGCCGCCACCGTCCCAGTGCGGGTAGCGGTCGCGGTGGAGCTGCTGCGAATAGGCCGGTACGCCACCCACGACCGCCCCGCGAGCCACCGTGCCCGGTGCCGGCTGCGAGCCCCGGGCATCCGCCGAGACCATCGCCCCGAGCAGGCTCGCCCGCGGCAGGCCGTCGGTGGGACCGTGCAGGCTCAGCCGCAACGAGAACGTGGTGAAGCGGCGGCCGTCCCGGCCCAGGATGGTGTCGTCGGCCGCGACCGCGACCGGGTCGTCCTGACCGGCGACCGAGGTGGACGCGAACGCCGGGTCCGAGGACCAGCGTGCCAGCACCAGCCAGCCGCTCCGCTCCCCCGTCTCGGCGACCACCTGAGCCGCGACCTCCACCCAGCTCCCGGGCGGCGTCACCACGTTCCAGGAGGCGACCAGCTCGTCGAAGGTGAACCCTGGACTGACCTCGGGCGACACCCAGACACCGGCTTCGGGCGCGATCTGCGCCCCCGACCAGCCGGTCCAGCAGATGTCAGGGCTCAAGGAACCTCAGTGCTCGAGCCCGAGCTTGCCCATGCGCTCGACGTGGCGCTGGGTCAGGCGGGTGAGCATCTCGCCGATGGTGCCGAGGTCGAGGCCCGGGAGGTGACCGCCGGTGATCAGCTCGCTGAGGCCCTCACGGGTGGCCGCGACCTGCTGCGCCTGGATGATCGCCTCGCCCATCAGGCGACGGCCCCACAGCGCGAGCCGGCCGCCGATGAGGTGGTCGGCCTCGATGCCGGCCCGAACCCGGTCGACGACGAAGTCGGCCCGGCCGGCGTCCTCGAGGGTGGTGACCACGAGCTTGTGGGTCTCCTCGTCCAGATACCTCGCGACCTCACGGTAGAAGTCGTTGGCGAGCCCGTCACCGACGTAGGCCTTGACCAGCGACTCCCACCAGTCGGCAGGCTTCGTGTGGCGGTGGAACTCGTCGAACCCCTCGCGCAGCGGCTCCATGGCCACGTACGGGTCGACCCCGAGCTCCACGAGCCGGTCCAGGACCGGCTGGATCTTGGCGTGCTGCGCGGCCGCCATCGCGAGCAGGGCCGTCTTGTCCTCCAGCGAGGGAGCCATCTTCGCGTCGTCGGTCAGTCGCTCGACGGCCGAGACCTCGCCGTAGGCGACCGCACCCAACAGGTCGATGACGGCAGCCTTGTAAACAGGATCATCGAAGGGATTCTGAGGACCCGTGAACTCTGAGGATGCAACCACGGGAGAACCCTACCGATAGAATGCCTTTTGACCGACCCAGCACTGCAGATATTCAACTCGATATCGCGGTGGTCTGGTTCCCGTATGTGCGCGGCGTGGCACTCGCTTGGCAAGCTCGAGACACCCGTGAGTCGCTCGCCGCATTCGATGAGACAAGCGAGTAGCGACGAAAACATGACAACGTTCAAGGACCTCGGGGTGCATCCCGAGATCTGCGCTCCACTCGAGCGCAAAGGCATCACCACCCCGTTCGCCATCCAGGAGATGACGCTCTCGGTCGCCCTTCAGGGCACCGACCTGATCGGCCAGGCCCGCACCGGCTCCGGCAAGACGCTGGCCTTCGGCATCCCGGTCGTGCAGCGCAGCGTGTCCCCCAAGGACCGCGACTACATCGACCTTCCGCAGGGCAAGCCGCAGGCGCTGATCGTGGCGCCGACGCGCGAGCTCGCCATGCAGGTCTCGGCCGAGATCTCGATGATCTCCGAGGACCGCGGCCTCCGCGTGCTGACCGTCTACGGCGGCGCCGGCTACGAGCCCCAGATCGAGGCGCTGGAGAAGGGCGTCGACATCGTCGTCGGCACCCCGGGCCGGCTGATCGACCTGGCCAACCGCAAGGTCCTCGACCTCTCCCACGTGCACGCGCTGGTCCTCGACGAGGCCGACGAGATGCTCGACCTCGGCTTCCTGCCCGACGTGGAGAAGCTGGTCACGCTCACCCCGGAGACCCGCCAGACCCTGCTGTTCTCGGCGACCATGCCGGGCGCGATCGTGGCCCTGGCCCGCTCCTACATGCGCCACCCGATGAACATCCGTGCCGAGTCCGCGGCCGAGCGCGAGACGGTGCCCGCCACCGCGCAGTTCGTCTACCAGGCCCACGACCTCGACAAGCCCGAGATGATCGGCCGCCTGCTGCAGTGCGAGGACCACGACAAGGTCGTCGTCTTCGCCCGCACCAAGCGGCAGGCCCAGCGCGTGGCCGACGATCTCGCCGAGCGCGGCTTCCCGGCCTCTCCCCTGCACGGCGACATGCAGCAGGCCGCCCGCGAGCGGGTGATGCAGAAGTTCCGTGACGGCAAGGTCGAGGTCCTGGTGGCCACCGACGTCGCCGCCCGCGGCATCGACGTCACCGGCGTCTCCCACGTGGTCAACTACACGACCCCCGACGACGAGAAGACCTACGTCCACCGCATCGGCCGCACCGGCCGTGCCGGTGCCTCCGGTGTCGCCGTGACGCTGGTCGACTGGGCCGACCTCCACAAGTGGAAGATGATCAACAAGGCTCTCGACCTCCCCTTCGACGACCCGCAGGAGACCTACTCCTCCTCGGAGCACTTCCTGCACGACATGGGCATCCCGAAGGGCACCAAGGGCCGGATCAAGAAGGCCGCGCCCGAGAAGCCGAAGGACAAGGACGCCGGCACGGACGGCGAGAAGCGCGAGCGCGCTCCCCGCAACCGCAACCGCCAGCGCACCCGGTCCCGTGGCGGCCAGGTCGTGGAGCAGTCCGCTGCTCCGGGCGCCGAGGCCACTGCCTCCGCCAAGCCCGCCGAGGGCGAGGCTGGCGCCGAGGGCTCCGCTCCCCGTCGCCGTCGTCGCCGCCGCTCGTCGGGCTCGAGCGGCAGCTCCGCGCCGAAGGCCGACGCCTGAGCCTCGGCTGAGCCCCTAGGGGATCACGACCACCTTGGTGCCGAGCCGCGCGAAGCGCCACATGGCCTTCGCGTCCGGCTCGGCCTGGCGGATGCACCCGTGCGACAGGGGTGTGCCGAGCTGCGCGCGGGTCTGCACGCGCTTGCCCTTGTCCACCGGGATGTTGTGGAACCCGATCGCGGCCCTGGGGCCTTTGGCGAAGCGTACGAACCACTGCATCGTGCCGGAGTCGTCGATCCCTCTCGCGTGCTTGGAGCGGGAGAAGACCTTGTAGGTGCCGGGCTCGAGGTTGTCGTAGACGCTGCCCGAGACCGGATAGGTACGCCGCACCTTGTCGGCGGCGGACACCATCCAGACCCGCTGACGGCTGATCGAGAAGACCGCGCGGCGACCCCGGCCGGAGTCGGCGGGAAGCACCTTCTCCCGGGCCGCGGTCCGAGCGTCGACGTAGCGGTTGATCCCCGCCTCACGCTGGGCCTCGTGCGGCCAGACCGGGGTGCGCGCCTCGTCGTCGACGCCCATCTTCATGCCGTTGTCGGCCACGGCGGTCCGGCCGTCGGCCTCGGGCTCGGCGACGATCTCGATCCCGCCGTACAGGCCGGCCGAGGTCAGCAAGGACGCGGCGAAGAGCATCTTGATGCGCCTGAGGGGCCGGGACATCATCCGATGTCGCCCACCGCTGCTCACGTCTCCATCACGCGCCCGAGTCCGCATGCCCAATCCACGTCGAACATCATCCAAACTCGTACGACCGCAAGTCAACTGTCACACGACAGACAGAAACCGGGATTCCTCGGTGGATCCGACGGCGCGACGCCCGTATCGCGCGCCCGCGGTGGTGGCAGGATTGCCCCATGTCGAACCCCACCGCCCTGATCACCGGCGCGACCGCCGGCATCGGACTCGCCTTCGCCCAGCAGCTCGCCGCACGGGGCCACCACCTCGTGCTCGTCGCCCGTGACGAGGAGCGTCTCAACGGCGTCGCCAAGGACCTCACCGAGGCCCACGGCGTCGACGTCGAGGTGCTCCGCGCCGACCTGACCGACAGCGCCGACCTGGCCAGGGTCGAGACCCGGCTGGCCGACCTCGACCATCCGGTCGACCTGCTCGTCAACAACGCCGGCCATGGCCTCAAGCACCGGTTCCTCGACAACACCGCCGACGAGGAGACCGCGATGGCCGAGGTGCTCGTCATCGCCCCGCTACGCCTGTCCCACGCGGCGCTCGGTGCCCAGGTGACCCGCGGCCACGGCGGCATCATCAACGTCGGCTCCGTCGCCTCCTACCTCCCCCGCGGCACCTACTCCGCCGCCAAGGCCTGGATCAACTCGTTCACCGAGTGGGCCCACAACGAGTACGCCGGCAAGGGCATCAAGGTGATGGCCCTGCTGCCCGGGTTCACCAAGACCGAGTTCCACGAGCGCCTCGGCTCCGGCTACGACTCCGCCCCGGCCTGGATGTGGCTCGACGTCGACGACCTGGTCCGCGAGGCCCTCGACGACTACGAGGACGACAAGACCTTCTCGATCCCGAGCAAGCGCTACAAGGCCCTGGCCACCGTCGCGCGAGCGGTTCCCTCCGGCGTACTCCAGAAGTTCCAGTCGCTCGGCCGGAAGTAGCCCGGGACGGAAACGGCTCAGGCGTTCGCGATGAACGTCGTGACCGCGTCGGCGACCATCTGGACGGCGATCGCGGAGAGGAGCAGACCGGCGATCCTGGTGATGAGCAGGACGCCGGACTCCTTGAGGACCTTCAGGATCGGGATGGAGAAGATCATCGCGATCAGCAGGGCGATGTGGACGACGACGAGTCCGAGGCCGAGCCCGAAGGCGCTCCCGACGGAGTCGACCTCCTGGGTGAAGACCATGGTGGCGACGATGGCGCCGGGGCCGGCCAGGAGCGGGGTGCCGAGCGGCACCATCGCCACGTTGGCTCCGGCGGCGGCGACGGGGTCGTCGAAGTTGTCGGTGAGCAGTTCGAGGGCGACCAGCAGGAGGAGCAGGCCGCCGGCGCACTGCAGCGCCTCGAGGGAGATGTGCAGGAAGTGCAGGATCGCCTGACCGAAGAGCGCGAAGATCGTGATCACCAGGAACGAGACCGCGACCGCGAGGAGCGCCGCGCGGCGCTGCTTGCCCGGTGACTGTCCCGCGGTCAGCGACAGGAAGATCGGGATCGTCCCGACCGGGTCCATGATCACGAAGAGCGTCACGAACGTGGAGACGAAGATCTCGGTCACCGTACGACCTCAGGGGTGGTGCGTCCGGAGGCCGCCGAGGCTGCGGCGGCCCGCTCCAGGAGCCGCTCGTACTCGGCCGGTGCAGTGGTGTTCACTCCCAGATGGTGACCCACCTTCCCGGTGCCGTGGTAATCGCTGGATCCGGTCACCACGAGGTCGAGGTTGCGGGCGATCACGCGCAGCTTCTCGCGGGTCTCCGGGGTGTGATCCTGGTGGTCGACCTCCAGCCCGGACAGGCCCGCGTCGACCAGTGCGGACAGGGCCGCCTCGTCGGGCTGCTCGCGTCCCGACCGGCCCCACGGGTGGGCGATCACGGTGACTCCGCCGGCGGCGGCGACGGTGCGGATCATCGGCTCGAGCGGGGCCGCGTAGCGATTGACGTACGCAGGTTTGCCGGCCCCGAGATAACGGTTGAACGCCTCGTCACGACTGAGCACGTACCCCTTGGCGACGAGCGCGTCGGCGAGGTGCGGGCGCCCCGAGGCGGCGGCATCGCCGGAGACCGCCGCGACGTCCTCGAGGGACACCTCGATGCCGAGGCGGGCCAGCCGGTCCAGCATCAGCGGCAGCCGTCCGTCGCGGCCGGCGAGCACGCGAGCGAGCTCCTCGACCAGCGGCGGAAAGGTCCGGTCGGGCAGGTAGGCCAGCAGGTGGACACCGTGCCCGGCGTGGTTGGCGCTGATCTCCATGCCACGTACGAGCTCGATCCCGGCCTCGGCGGCCGCAGCGGCCGCCTCGTCCCAGCTGGCGGCCGTGTCGTGGTCGGTGATCGCGACGACATCGAGGCCCGCGGCCTTCGCCGCCTGGATCAGCTCGGTGGGCGAATCGGTCCCGTCACTCACCCGCGAGTGAGTATGGAGGTCGATGCGCACCTGCACATCCTAGAGGTTTCGCGAGCAGAGGCGGCCGTCGCGAGCGGCGCGAGACGCGTACTCTCGCAAGGCGCCGTCTCGACGGCGGTCTGGTTGCACCGTCGAGAGGCGGCAACGCCGCGAGAGTGCGCGTATCGCGGCGCGCAGCAGGTCGCCTCTGCTCGCGGAGCCTCTACGGGGAGTTCGACCAAGATCCACCGGGGCCACCGAAGGGCAGCTCGACCATCTGGACGCCGAGGTCGCCGACCTGGCGCAGGTGCCAGCCGTCCTGGAGCGTCAGCATCGCGGTGGCCGGCCGGAAGACCAGCCACAGCCAGCGTCCGGCGGCCTCGCCGACCATCACGGACCGCTCCCACTCCTCGGCGCCGTTGGTCCACTGGGTGATCGGCCACAGCGGCACCAGCTGCCCGCCGACGCGGACCCGCGTCGTGGGTGGCCCGGTGCAGGCGTCGATGCCGGGATCCGGTCCCTCGGTGCGCGCACACCGTGCGCCCAGCCCGACACCGGCCTCCTCGGTGACCACGGTCATCTCCACCTGGCCGTCGTCGGGCGTCACACCGGTCACGGTGACCAGGGTCGCCGCTCCCTTGCCCTCGTCGCCGACCACGGCCAGGTCCGCGATCGACCAGCCGGACTCGATCGGCCAGGGCACGTAGGTGGGTACGTCGCCGGCCAACGAGAGAACCTGCACCAGGTCCTCGTAGGAGGCCACGTCCGTATGCCACAGCGGCGTCACCACGCCGTGCTCCGGGCAGGACCGGGTGCCGCCGGCGCCGATGCTCGCCACCGGCGTCGCGCAGCGTGGACAGCCAACCGCAAGTGCCACCCCCCAACGGTGACCCGTGGCATCCGTCTGGTCAAGCGTCAGGGTCGAGCGTCGATCGCTCGTCTTCCCGCGGACCCGTTCGGTCCGGCTAGGTGTTCCACTGCTTGACGACGGGCTGGCCGTGGTGCGCGTCCAGCATCGAGACGGTCGCGGTGTCGAGCCGGAAGAGCCGTCCCTCGGTGACCGGGAGCTCCAGCCACACCGCCGCGAGCGCGCACAGCGCGTGCCCGTGGGAGAAGACCAGGGTGTCGCCGTCGCGCTCGCGGGCAGCCTTCACGACCCGGCCGAGCCGCTCCTGGACGGAGGCCGCCGCCTCTCCCCCGGGCGTCGACCCGGTCCACAGGCTCCAGCCGGGGTCGGTCCGGTGGATCTCGTCGGTGGTGATGCCCTCGTAGTCGCCGTAGTCCCACTCGACCAGGTCCTCGGTGACCTCGGCGTCGGGAAAGCCCGCCAGCTCAGCCGTACGCAGCGCCCGCTGTCGCGGGGAGGTCAGGACCGCGGCGTACTTCTGGTCCTGGAGGCGGGACGCGAGCAACTTCGCCGCCTCCTCCCCCTCGGGCAGGAGGGGAAGGTCGGTGCGGGACGTGTGCCGGCCGTTGAGGGACCACTCGGTGGTGCCGTGCCTGACGAGGTAGAGCGCCATGCCCCCATCCAACCAGCCATCCGCCCAGGCGACGCGCTACGCCCGAGTGATGAGCCGGTTGACCTCGCGGACGAACACGTTGGGGGCGAGGTCGGCAGCGGTGGAGAGCGCCCTGGCCGGGAGGCCGACGGTGGTGTGCACCTTGGGCAGCCGGAGCAGTCCCTTGCGCGGCTGGGCCATCTCCCAGACCTGGTCGGCGACGTCCTCGACGGTGAGCCGGATGCCGAGGGTCTGGTGGGAGGAGGCGACGTTGCCCTCGAGCAGCGCGGTCCGCACCCACAGCGGCCAGACCGCCTGCACCCGGATGCCCTCCTTGCGCCACTCCAGCTCCAGCGCCTCGGTGAGCCCCCGCACGGCGTACTTGGAGGCGCTGTAGGAGGCGATCTCCGGCTGGCCGTAGATCGCGCTCGCGCTGCACACGTTGATGACGCCGGAGCCCGGGGTGGCCCGGAGGTAGGGGTAGGCCGTGTGGCACCCGTTGATCACACCGTTGACGTTGATCTCTATGGTCTGGTGGTGCTGGGCCAGGTCGACGTCGGCCAGGCGACCGGCGCGCAGGATGCCGGCGTTGTTGACCAGCAGGTCGAGGCGACCACCGGCCGCGGTGGCGAACTCCTCGAGCGCCGCCTTCCAGGAGGCCGGGTCGGTGACGTCGAGCGTGCCACCGATGGCGTTGTCGGAGCCGAGGATCGCGGCGACGTCACGCGCCAGGTCGGCGTCGATGTCGTAGACGCCGACGAACCAGCCCTCGGTCGCGAACTTCTCGACGATCGCCTTGCCGATCCCCTGGGCGGAGCCGGAGACGAAGAGTGCTTTCTTACCTGCCATGACGTGCTCCTTACACAGGGATGAGCGCCCAGTAGTCCAGGTCGAGCAGCACCCCGGGGGCGTACTTGCCGTCCTCGCCGCGCAGGGTCATCGACTCGTCGCGCCCCTTGGTGGCGACCAGCCGAAGCCGTAGCGCGCCGACGCCCGGGGCGTCGGTCTCGACCTTGTCGAGCACCTCGGACCAGGCGTAGACGGTGTCGCCCGCGAAGGCCGGGGAGGTGTGCGCGCCGGCGTTGATCGCGGCGATGAGCTGGGCGTTGGCGAGGCCGTTGAACGACAGCGCCCGGGCCAGCGAGATGATGTGGCCGCCGTAGACGAGGTTGCGGCCGTCGGGCCGCGCCTCGACGTTGAAGTGCACCTTCGCGGTGTTCTGCCACAGCCGGGTGGCCTGCTGGTGCTCGGAGGCGGTCAGGGTCACCCCGTCGACGTGGTCGATCTTCTCGCCGACCTCGTAGTCGCCGAGCCGGTGCGGCTCACCGGCGGCGGTGAAGTCGTAGGCGGAGAAGTCGAGACCCTTCGGCACGATCAGGTTCTTCGCGTCGACGACAGCGGCCAGCTCCGGGATCACGGTCTCGGGGGCCGCGGCCTCCTGGTCGCGCTTGTGGACCATCACCCAGCGCGCCCAGTCGATGGCGACCTCGCCACGCTGGTTGGTGGCGGTGGAGCGTACGTAGACGACGCCGGACCTGCCGTTGGAGTTCTGCTTGAGGCCGATGACCTCCGACCGGGTCGAGAGCGTGTCGCCCGGCACCACCGGCTGGTGGAAGCGGCACTCGGCGTAGCCGAGGTTGGCGACCGCGTTCAGCGACACGTCCGGGACGGTCTTGCCGAAGGCGATGTGGAAGCCGATCAGCTCCTCCACCGGGTGCACGCCCAGACCCACCGAGGCCGCGAAGGCCGCGCTCGAGGGCACCGCGAAGCGGGTCGGGTAGAGCGACCCGTACGCAGCCCGGTCTCCCTCGGTCACCGTGCGCGGCGTCGCGTGCTCGATGACCTGGCCGACCTGGAAGTCCTCGAAGAAGTTGCCGGGGTTCGTCTTGCTCATCTGCGGCCTCTCGTCGGTGAGTCTGGCGAAGCGTTGATTACCGGAGGGTAACCTAGCTCAGACCATCCCGTGGAGGCGTTCCGGGATGCGTAGCAACGGCTGGTTGCGGAGGTTGTCGATGTGGCCCGCGCCGACGGCACGGTGCAGCCCCTTCTGCTTCTCCTCGCGCACGAGCCTGGCCGGCAGCACCGAGGTCGGGTCGAACTCCTCGACATCGGCAGAGACCGAGGCGGTCACCCTGGTCAGCAGGTCGGCGAGATCGTCGCCGGAGCGTCCCCACGAGCTGCCCTTGCCGCGGCCCACCGCCTTGGCGAGCTCGTTGCGACGGTCGGCCTGCCGCCGGAGCAGATCCACGTCGGCGAACTTCATGTGGAGCATGAACAGGCCGGGATCGGGCACGAACGGCGCCCTGATCCCGTGGGAGGCGGAGCTCCAGGCGGCCGGCACCCGCTTGACCGACGGCTTGCACATCAACGGCGCGAACTGGGCGTACGCCCGCTGGCCGAGGATCGGTTTGCCGTTGACCAGCGGCCCCTCGACCGCGGTGTGGTGGACGACGTTGAGGGCGAAGGGAGCGATCACCCGCTCGGGCCGCCTGGCGAGGTAGTCCGACAGGTCGGCGTACCTCGCCGGGTCGGGGACGAGGAACTCGTCGACGTCGGTGAAGATGACCACGTCGTAGACGCCGAGGAGACCTTGGGCCACCCCGCTGGCCAGGCTCATCCGGCCGATCTCGAAGTTGCCCTTCCGGAAGCCGGGCAGGTGCTGGACCGTGCACGGCAGGTCGTCGGTGGAACCGTCGGTCGAGCCGTCGTCGAAGACGATCAGGTTCTCGTGACCCGCCGCTCGGCCGTAGTGGTCGACCCAGCGGGCGAGCATCTCACCCTCGTCGCGGGCGATCGTGAGCACCGCGATCCGCGGCGTCGCGACGATGGTGTCGCCCGCCTCCTCGGCGAGTCTGCGCCGACGGCGCAGGCTCCAGCTGCTTGACAAAGAATTCCCCCGATTGTGTTGAGGTCCTACGTGCGGACCAGCTCCTCTCGCCGGACGGACCACTCGACGAGGTCGGCCAGGGCGGAGACGGCGCGCGCCGGAGCCTTGCGGCCCTCCCCCGGGTCGATGGCCTCACCAGGAATGGTCGGGTCGGCGAGCTTCTTGTCGAGATCCGTACGCAGTGCCGTGTACGAAGCCACGGCGGCGTCTCGGACCTGCGTGTCGGTGACCTTGCGCGGGTCGATGCCGCGTACGTCCACGGGGGCCAGGTCGTCGAGATCCCCGTGGATGGTGGCGTCCAGGCCGCGCAGCTCCGCGTCCTGGTCGCGGGTGAACGCCTGCGTCCAGCGCGGGGCCGGAAGCCCGATGCGCGGGTCATCGACCGTGAGCGCCGGCATCAGGCGCTTGCCGAGGACGTGCTTGCGCAGCCCCATCGCCGCCGGGTAGGCCAGCCCTCGCCGGTCCAGCTCGGCGTTGAGGCCCCGCAGCACCTCGACGGTCGCGGCGCCGAGGGAGGTGTTCTTCGGCGGCGGGGTCGTCATCCCCTCGGGATCGAAGCCCATCGCCGCCCCGAAACGCTTCAGCAGCAGGGTCGCCGGGCTGCCCGGAGGCGGCACCGTGACCAGGTGGAGCGGGCCGGCCTGGCCCCAGCGCCGGGCGATGGCGACCATGTCCTGCTCGGACCAGAACCGCTTGCCGGGCTTGGAGCGGCGGCGCTCGGGAGAGCCGGGCCGGCTCTTGTTGACCGCGGTGAGGAACTCCGCCCAGGTCCAGTCCATGCCGTTCTGGATGAGCTCCTGCCACATCGACGGGATCTGCCGGTTGATGTCGCGCAAGGAGAGGACGACCTCAGGCGTCACGCCCTTGAAGCTCGTCGCCACCCGCTCGACCGTCTCCGGACCGACCGGCGCAAGGAGCTCGACGGAGATCAGCGCCGTGCCGTCCCACTCGTCGACCTCGGCGACCAGCCGGTCCCAGGCACCGGTGACCGGGTCGCCCTGCGGATGCGTCCGGCGGCCCTTCACGTCGAGAACGGCCTCGATCTGGTGGCGCCAGCGCGCTCCGGGGACCAGAAAACCGCGCTCCTCGAGAAGTGCCTTGTTCTTGTACAGGGCACCCTGCAGATACGTCGTCCCAGACTTCATCGCCCCGACATGGAGCACTACCCGGCGCGCCAACTTCTCGTTACCTCTCGACCAGCCCGACCTGACACCCCCGAGGGGGCATCGTAGCGTCAGGAGCCGCCGCCACCCGCCTTGCGGCGGTGCATCTTCGGCGCACCGCCGACGACCTCGGACCCGTGCGCCTTCTCCTTGGCCCCGGCGCTCTCGGCGTGTGCGTGGTCCTGGTTGTTCTTCTTCTCCAGCGCCTCGCGCATCTTGGCCTTGAGATCGTCGTTGGTCATCGCTTCCCCTCCATCGGCATTGCCGAGTCGTTGCTCGGGTAAAGACCAACCTACGACAACGACCCCGACGAATCCTCAGTTTTCCGGACGAGACCGTAGTTGTGGGCGACGAAGATCTACTTTCGTCGCCCACGACTACGGATTCGGCGTCCGTTCGTGCGGACTCGATCGAGGCGTCAGGCGACCTGGTGATGGGCAGGGAGGTCCAGGAAGCCGGCGTCGCCGCCGGTGTAGTAGGTCGCCGGGTCGGCCTCGGCGAGGGGAAGCCGGCGACGAAGACGCTCGACGAGGTCCGGGTTGGCGAGGTACGCCCGGCCGAAGCTCACCAGGTCGGCGCCCAGGCCCAGCCAGTGGTCCGCGGAGGCCAGATCCGTCGGCCTGTCCCCGAACGCCGCCTCACCGCGGGTCAGCCAGGAGCTCGGGTTGACGATCATGGTCCCGTCCCACCGCTTGCGCAGGTCGAGCAGGGTCGCCTCGTCGGTGGTGGCCTCGATGTGGACGTACGCCAGCCCGAGCCGGTTGAGCTCGGTGAGCAGAGCCGCATAGAGCTCGGCATGATCGGGTTCGGCGACGTCCCAGAGCCCGGCGCCGGGCGAGAGCCGGATGCCGGTGCGGTCGCTGCCGACGGCGTCCACCGTCGCCTCGACCGCCTCGACGGCGAACCGGATCCGGTTGGCCACCGAGCCGCCGTAGCGGTCGGTGCGCAGGTTGGCGTTGGTCGAGAGGAACTGGCTGATCAGGTAGCCGTTGGCCCCGTGCAGCTCGACCCCGTCGAACCCGGCGCCCACGGCACGGCGGGCGGCTTCGGCGTACGACCCGGCCTGCTCCGCGACCTCTGCGGTCTCCAGGGCACGCGGCACCGGCGCGGGCTGCGGCCCGGTCGGGGTGAAGACGTCGGCCGCCGCGGCGACAGCGGACGGGCCCACCGGCTGGAGGCCGGAGATCGACTCGTGCGAGATCCGGCCGCCGTGCATGAGCTGGGCGAAGATCCGGCCGCCGTTGATGTGGACCGCGTCGGTGACCTGCCGCCAGGAGGCGGCCTCGACCTCGGTACGCAGTCCCGCGGTGTTGGGGTTGGAGGTGCCGACACGGTTGGGGGCGATGCCGTCGGAGATGAGCAGGCCCGCGGTCGCCCGCTGCGCGAAGTACGTCGCCATCGACGGCGTCGCCAAGCCGTCGGCGGTGCCTCGGGCGCGGGTCATCGGCGCCATCACGATCCGGTTCGGCAGCGTCAGCGGGCCCAGGTGGTGGCGGTCGAAGAGGCTGGTCACAGGTGAGCTCCTTGGGAGTGGCAGTGGTTCGCCACGTACGCTAGAACCTGACACTGACGTCAGAGGCAAGTCTTGTGCCGGAGATCACCACAGGAGGAGTTCGATGCGGATCGGCGAGCTCGCGAGGCGGGCAGGCGTGAGCGTCCGCTCGCTGCGCTACTACGAGGAGCAGGGGCTGCTCGAGTCCGAGCGCAGCAGCAGCGGCCAGCGGCACTACCCCGAGGCGGCCGTCGACCGGGTGATCCTCCTCCAGCGGCTCTACGCGGGCGGGCTCTCGAGCCGTACGATCGGCGAGGTCCTCCCCTGCGTCGACCGGCCGAGCGCCGACACCTCGGAGTCGGCCTTCGAGATGATGGTCGGCGAGCGCGACCGGCTCAGCGCGCACATCGAGGACCTGCGCCGGACCCGCGACATGCTCGACGAGCTGATCGCCACGAACCGCCGTCACAGGGCGACCCTCGAGGCCGGAACCGCCGGCTGACCGCGCGCCCCGAGACAGCAGAAGTGGGCGACGAAACCACAGTTTCGTCGCCCACTTCTACAGATTCGCCGGAAGGGTCGGCGGAGGGTCAGGACTTGTAGTCCTTCAGGAGGCTGCGGCCGATGATCATCTTCTGGATGTCGCTGGTGCCCTCACCGATGAGCATGAACTTGACCTCGCGCATGAGCCGCTCGATCTCGTACTCCTTGGAGTAGCCGTAGCCACCGTGGATGCGGAAGGAGTCCTCGACGACCTCGTTGGCGTACTCGGAGGCGACCATCTTGGCCATGCCGGCCTCGACGTCCATCCGCTTGCCAGTGTCCTTCAGACGGGCGGCGCGGACCATCATGTTGTGGGAGACCTCGACCTTGGTGCCCATCTCCGCGAGGCGGAACAGGATGGCCTGGTGCTCGGCGATCTTCTTGCCGAAGGTCTGGCGCTGCTGGGAGTAGGCGATGCCGAGCTCGAAGCCACGGATCGCCAGGCCGCAGGCGCGGGCGGCGACGTTGACGCGGCCGACCTCGACGCCGTCCATCATCTGGAAGAAGCCCTTGCCGGGCACGCCACCGAGGATCTGGTCGGCCGAGATCTTGTGACCCTCGAAGATCATCTCGGTCGTGTCGATGCCCTTGTAGCCCATCTTGTCGATCTTGCCGGGCACCGTGACGCCCTGGGCGGTCTCGCCGAAGCCCGGGGTCTTCTCCACCAGGAAGGTGGTCATGTTCTTGTAGACGCTCTCGGCGCCCTCGTCGGTCTTGGTCAGCACCGCGACCAGGGTGGAGGAGCCACCGTTGGTCAGCCACATCTTCTGGCCGGTGATCTCGTAGGACCCGTCGGCCTGCTTGGTCGCCTTGGTGGACACCGCGGACACGTCGGAGCCGAGACCCGGCTCGGACATCGAGAACGCACCGCGCACCTCACCGGTGGCCATCTTCGGCAGGTACTTCTGCTTCTGCTCCTCGGTGCCGTGCTGCATCAGCATGTAGGCCACGATGAAGTGGGTGTTGATGACACCCGAGACCGACATCCAGCCGCGCGCGATCTCCTCGACGCACAGCGCGTACGTCAGCAGCGACTCACCCAGGCCGCCGTACTCCTCCGGGATCATCAGACCGAAGATGCCCAGCTCCTTGAGCCCCTCCACGATCTCAGTCGGATACTCATCGGCGTGCTCCAGCTCCTGGGCCACCGGGATGACCTTCTCGTCCACGAACTGACGGACGGTCTTCAGGATCTCTTCCTGAATGTCGGTGAGACCCTCGGTCTCGGCAAGGCGACCCATGCTCTACTCCTAATCTGGGTGGTCGGGGCCACAACGTTTCGACCCGTCGAGACCACGCTGACGTCACTGCGGCAGGTTACCAACCGGTAACCATCAGTGACAGGTGACACCCGCCACACCGCGATCCTACGACGCTCAGACCCGCCGTCCGACTGCCGAGAAGAACGGCCGGAAGAGCTTGTCGTACGACGCCTTGCTGACGCTCACGTAGCCCGATCGCTTCCCGGTCCCGGCCAGGGCGGACATCTGGGTGCTGGAGCTGAAGGCGAACGCCGGGGTCGCACCCGTCCTGCTGATCAGCAGCACGGTCGCACGGAGATCGGCGCGGTCGTAGCCGCGCGCACGCGGGACGGCCCAGCTGCCCTTGTCCACGTCCTTGCCGAGGACGCGCTGCAGCGAGCGCATCTCGTCGGTCGTGGTCCGCTCCGCGGTGACGACCTGGACCCGCACCCCGCGGGACTTGGCCCGCTTCAGCGCCCGGACCACCCTGTCGTTGGTCAGGGACCGGGTGGCCAGGTGGACGACCTGCCCCCGCCTGGCGCTGTTGACCGACTTCAGCACCGTACGCAGCACGCTCTGCTCCTCGGCGACGCTCAGTCCCGGATCGGTGACCACGACACCCGGCCCGAACCCGACCCGGGAGGAGCCCTCGGTCGAGGTGACCGGCAGCGGAGAGAAGTCGACCCGGAGCGCGTTGTGGTCCGACTCGAGACCGAAGGCGCGCTGGTTGCCGGTGGCGAACCGTGCGATCCCGCGGGCCAGCACGTAGTCGATGGTCGACGACCGGCGGTAGGTGGCGGGTGCCTGCTGGGTGACGTCGTAGGTCGGGACCAGGTGCTGCTCGGCGAAGATGTCGCGCGGGTAGCGCGAGCCGTCGTACTGCACGTTCAGATCGCCGCCGACCACCACCGGACCCCGTCGGGCGAGGGCCTTGACGAGCACGTTCAGCGCACGGGCAGAAGGACGGACCAGGTCGCCGTAGTGCTTGGACTTCGGCGCGAAGTGCACGGCGACCACCGACACGTTGCGGCCGGTCGCGCGGTTCTCGAGGGTGACCCAGTTGGCGTACCTGATCCCCCAGTGCAGCCGCTGGTCGGCAGCCTTGCCGCGCTTGTTGCTGATCTGGTGGATGCCCTTCGACGCGGCGGCCCACTTGTCGTTGTCCCAGGCGACCGCCGTCGCCGACCTGTAGGGGTCGCCGCCCTTGCGCCACACCCGGTAGCGCCCCGGCTCGAGATCCGCGCTCCGGCGGCCGTTCACCTCGTTGTAGGTGATGAAGTCGGGATCGGTGCCGACGACCTCGCGTACGTCCCGCTTGAACCTCCCCGTGCCCATGCTGGCCTTGATGTTGGCCTGCACCATCCGGTAGCGCGGCGGCGTGTAGGCGACGGTCTCGAGGTCTGCCGGGGCCGACGTGGTCGCGTCGCGCACGGCGACGAGCGCGCCGCCGAAGAGGGCGACGACGAGACCCGCGGAGAGCAGGGCGCGGGCCGCTCGACCCCCGCGAGACGTTGCCTGAAGTTGTGTACGCATCCGTCCGGGCCCTTCTCCCTGCGGTGGCGACCGGTCACACTGGTCACATCGGAAACTTTTGTAACACAGGCCTCAGCCAGATCGACGACCCCGCTCCGGCGCGGGTTCGGATAGATCATCGAATTCATGTTCGGGGCCAGGGCGTGAGCGTCGAGGCGACCGGCTGGGGCGGATGTCATAACGTGGGGCCGTGAGTACCTCGCCCAACCGCGTGTACGCGGCACGCCTGGTCGGCCTGCCGATCTTCGACCCGCTCGGTGAGCAGGTCGGCAAGGTGCGAGATCTCGTGGTCACGGTCAGATCCGACGCCCGGCAGCCGCGTGTCCTGGGCCTGGTCGTCGAGGTGTTCGGACGCCGGCGCATCTTCGTGCCGATGACCCGGGTGACCAGCATCGACGCCGGTCAGATCTACACCACGGGGCTGCTCAACATGCGCCGCTTCCAGCAGCGCTCCACCGAGACCCTGGTCATCGGCCAGATGTTCGACCGTCAGGTCACGATCCGGCCCACCGGCGTGTCCGGGACCGTATACGACGTCGGCATGGAGCAGGCCCGCAACCGCGACTGGCTGCTCTCCCGGGTCGCCGTGCAGGAGCCGTCCAAGGGGCTGCGCCGCCGCGGGCAGACCCACGTGGTCGAGTGGGACCACGTGGAGGGCCTGGCCCGCCGCTCCCCCACCCAGGCCGCGACCCACCTGGTCCAGGCGATCCACGAGATGCGCCCGGCCGACGCGGCGACGATGATCCACGAGCTCCCTCCGGAGCGTCAGCGCCAGGTCATCGCCGCCCTCGACGACGAGCGCCTCGCCGAGGTCCTCGAGGAGCTTCCCGAGGACGACCAGGTCGCGATCGTGCGGGCCCTGGACTCCGAGCGTGCCGCCGACGTCCTCGAGGAGATGTCGCCCGACGACGCCGCCGACCTCATCGCCGAGCTGCCCGAGGAGACCGCGACCCTGCTGCTCGAGCTGATGCAGCCCGAGGACGCCAAGGACGTCCTCCGGCTGATGTCCTACGAGGAGGACACCGCCGGGTCGATGATGACCCCCGAGCCGGTCATCGTCGGCCCCGACGCGACCATCGCCGACGCCCTCGCTCTCGTACGCAACCCCGACCTCACCCCGGCGCAGGCGGCCCTGGTCTACGTGTGCCGTCCTCCGCTGGAGACGCCGACCGGCAAGTTCCTCGGCATCGCCCACATCCAGCGGCTGCTGCGCGAGCCACCCTCGACGCTGGTCGCGGGCGCTCTCGACGAGTCCCTGGAGCCGCTGCGCCCCGAGGACAGCACCGAGCAGGTCGCGGCCCACCTGGCGACGTACAACCTGGTGGCGGCCCCGGTCGTGGACGAGAACGGTCATCTGGCCGGCGCGGTGACCGTCGACGACCTGCTCGACCACTTGCTCCCGGAGAACTGGCGCGAGAAGCTCGCCCGTCACGAGTCGGCCACCGAGCCTCGTCCGGACACCCGTCCCGACACCCGTCCGAACAAGGTGATCACGCCCGAGATGGTGCGCCGTGGCTGACGCACGCGCCGCTCGCGGCCGCCTCGACACGCCCCGCGAGCTGCGCCGGCCCCTGGTGCGGCGGCCCACCTTCCGCGCCGACGCCTTCGGCTCCTTCGCCGAGGCCTTCGCCCGCTACATGGGCACGGCCCGGTTCATCGCCTGGATGACGATGGTCGTGGTGATCTGGGTCGCCTGGAACATCCTCGCTCCCCGCGAGTGGCGCTTCGACGAGTTCCCCTTCATCTTCCTGACGCTGGCGCTGAGCCTGCAGGCCTCCTACGCCGCGCCCCTGATCCTGCTCGCGCAGAACCGCCAGGAGGACCGCGACCGGGCGATCGCCGAGCAGGACCGCCGCATCGCCTCCCAGTCCAAGGCCGACATGGAGTTCCTCGCCCGGGAGACCGCGTCGCTGCGGATGGCCCTCGGCGAGGTCGCCACCCGCGACTACCTCCGCTCCGAGCTCCGGCTGCTCCTGGAGGAGCTCGACGAGCGCGACCGTCAGCGTGATCAGATCGACCAGCCCTCGGGCGATGCGGGAGAGTCCCCACGCACGACGTAGGCTTGCATACCGTGAGTAGCCCGCTTCTCGACCGTGTCAACGCAGCTCTGGCGACCGTTCAGGACCCGGAGATCAAACGTCCCATCACCGAGCTGGGGATGGTCGACTCCGTATCGATCGACGACGCAGGTCTCGTCAGCGTCAAGGTGCTGCTGACCGTCGCCGGCTGCCCGCTCAAGGACACCATCAACCGCGACACGACCGCGGCGCTCGAGAAGGTCGACGGCGTCACCGGCGTCGACCTCGAGCTGGGCGTGATGACCAACGAGCAGCGCACCGAGATGCGCAACGGGCTCACCGGCGGCCAGGCGCAGCGGGAGATCCCCTTCGCCCAGCCGGGCTCGCTGACCAAGGTCTTCGCGATCGCGTCGGGCAAGGGCGGTGTCGGCAAGTCGTCGGTCACGGTCAACCTGGCCGTCGCGCTCGCCCAGCAGGGCCTCAAGGTCGGCATCGTCGACGCCGACATCTACGGCCACTCGGTGCCCGCGATGCTGGGCGTCGCCGACTCCCGGCCGACGCAGGTCGACGACCTGATCATGCCGGTCCCGACCGCCTCCGGTGTCTCGGTGATCTCCATCGGGATGCTCAAGCCGCGCCGCGACCAGGTCGTCGCCTGGCGCGGACCGATGCTCGACCGGGCCCTGGTCCAGATGCTCTCCGACGTCTACTGGGGCGACCTCGACGCGCTGCTGCTCGACCTGCCCCCGGGCACCGGCGACGTGGCGATCTCCCTCGGCCAGCACCTGCCCAACGCCGAGATCGTCGTGGTCACCACCCCGCAGGAGGCCGCCGCCGAGGTGGCCGAGCGGGCCGGCACGATGGCCGAGATGATGCACCAGCGCGTCGTCGGCGTCGTGGAGAACATGTCCTGGCTCGTCCTGCCCGACGGCTCCAAGATGGAGGTCTTCGGCTCCGGGGGCGGCCAGCGGGTCGCCGACACCCTCTCGCAGCGCTTCGGCTCGAAGGTGCCACTGCTCGGCCAGGTGCCGCTGGAGCAGACGCTGCGCGAGGCGGGCGACGCGGGCAAGCCGATCGTCGAGTCCGACCCGACGGCGGAGTCCGCCAAGGTCCTGGCCGAGGTGGCGCGTACGATCTCGGGCCGCGGACGCGGGCTCGCGGGCATGCAGCTGGGCCTCACTCCCACCTCCAAGCTCTGACCCTGTAGGTTCGGCGCGTGTTCGGCATCGGCTTCGCGGAGCTCGCCGTCATCGTCGTGATCGCGATCCTGGTCTTCGGGCCGGACAAGATCCCCGACATGGCACGGCAGATCGCCCGCCTCCTCCACCAGGTGCGCAACCTGGCCAACAACGCGCGCGACGACCTGCGCGGAGAGCTCGGGCCCGCCTATCAGGACCTGGAGCTGCGCGACCTCGACCCACGTCGCATCGTCAGCAGGCAGATCCAGGAGGCCCTCGCCGACATCGAGGAGGAAGAGGCCCGCGCCAAGGCGCCCAAGCCCCTCCTGGCCGGCGAGAAGCCGCCCTACGACGACCAGGCGACGTAGGTCTCCCCAGAGCCAGTCACTTCTGTCTCCTTTCGTCACAGCAGACCCATTCTGTTACCCGTCGGTTTAGAACCGAAGGATTCGGGTAAGAGGAGGTTGACTGCGAAGAAAGGAGTTTGCTCCTATGAGCGCTCTACCGTCTCGGGAACCCGATCCCGGAGAGGAGCCGAGACCGTCTCGGCCTCCGCATGAAGCAGTGCCTCTTGCCGACGTCCAAGGAACGCTGGGCTTCGAGCTCCAGCCACGCCTGGACCCACCCCGCCCACGCGGCGACGAGCCCGCGGACGACATCGAGGACGGCGACCTCCCGCCCCCTATCCCGATCGTCCCGGCCAACGGCCATCTGCGCGGCTGGGTTCCGCAGTTCGCCCAGAAGGCCGCCGAGGTCGTCGGTGGTGACCGTCCCGCGAGCCAGCTGGTCCGCTGGACGACCAAGGAGGTCTACGCCGAGCTGAGGTACCGCGCCAGCCTCACGGCGCGCTCAGGGGCGTACGAGCCCGGCACCGGCCGCAACCAGCCGGTCCGCCCCCGCGTCCACCGCTGCCACGTCTACGAGGTCTCCGACGACATCGTCGAGGCGACCGTCACGATCCGCTTCGGCGCCGGTCTGCGAGCGCTCGCGGTCCGTTTCGAGCGCACCGGCGAGAGCTGGATCTGCACGGTGCTCAACTTCGGGGGCTACGACTAGTTCCGAACCGGGCCGGAAACGCGTGGAGCGCTGTACGTACCTGGTACGTACAGCGCTCCACGGGAACTCGACCGAGGCGACCTCAGCCGTTGACGCGGGTGGTGAGTCCGGTCGGGCCGCCGGGGCGGCCGTGGCACTGCTTGAACTTCTTGCCCGAGCCGCAGGGGCACTGCTCGTTGCGGCCGACCTTGGCGTAGGGGTCGTCGGCGTTGGTGACGGTGTTGCCCTGCGCCTCGGCCTGGCCCTGCTCGTCCGGGCCGGAGAAGGCCAGGTGCTTGGGAGCCGCAGGCTTCTGCAGGCCCTTCGCGGTGATCTGCGGGGCGCTGGCCGAGGCCTTGGCCGCCTCGGCCCTCAGAGCGGCGGAGATGTCCTGGAGGCCGCCTGCCTGCCCGACACCGACCGGCGGCTCGGCGAGCGCGCCCTCGTGCATCGGACCGGCGTGACGGGTGCCGTCGGGGTGGTAGTGGAACTCCTGCTCCGCCTGCTCGACCTGGACCTCCAGGTTGAACAGGTAGCCCACCGCGGCCTCCTTGATGCCGTCCATCATCGCGGTGAACATGTCGAAGCCCTCGCGCTGGTACTCCACCAGGGGGTCACGCTGCGAGTAGGCGCGCAGACCGATGCCCTCGCGCAGGTAGTCCATCTCGTAGAGGTGCTCGCGCCACTTGCGGTCCAGCACCGAGAGGACGACCTGGCGCTCGACCTCGCGCATGCCCTCGGAGCCGATCTCCTCCTCGCGGCGGTCGTAGGCCTCCTGGGCGTCCTTCTTGAGGAACTCGATGAGCTCCTGGCGGTCGAGGTCGTCCTTGCTGCCGCCGGCCTTCGTGATCAGGTACTTCGGCTCGACCGAGACCGGCCAGATCTGCTTGAGGTCGGTCCACAGCTGGTCGAGGTCCCACTCCTCGGCGTAGTCCTGGGTCGCTCCGGTGACCATGCCTTCGACGACGTCGTCGATGAAGCCCCGGATCTGCTCCTCGAGGTCGGCGCCCTCGAGCACCTCGCGGCGCTCGGCGTAGATCACCTTGCGCTGACGGTCCATGACGTCGTCGTACTTGAGGACGTTCTTGCGGGACTCGAAGTTCTGGCCCTCGACCTGGGTCTGCGCGTTGGCGATCGACTTGGTCACCGACTTGGCCTCGATCGGCACGTCGTCCGGGATCTTCAGGGTGGTCAGGATGCGGTCGACCCACTCGCCCTTGAACAGGCGCATCAGGTCGTCCTCCAGCGACAGGTAGAAGCGGGACTCGCCCGGGTCACCCTGACGGCCGGAACGACCACGCAGCTGGTTGTCGATACGCCGGGACTCGTGACGCTCGGTGCCGAGGACGTAGAGACCACCCAGCTTGGTGACCTCCTCGTGCTCGGCGGCGACCTGCGCCTTGATCCGCTCGACGGTCGGCGCCCAGGCCTTCTCGTACTCGTCGGCGGTCTCGCCGGTGGGCTCCAGACCCTGCTTGCGGAGCTCCTGGTCGGCGAGGAAGTCGACGGAGCCACCGAGCATGATGTCGGTGCCTCGGCCGGCCATGTTGGTGGCCACGGTGACCGCGCCCTTGTGACCGGCCAGCGCGACGATCTTCGCCTCGTCGGCGTGGTACTTCGCGTTGAGGACCGTGTGCGGGACGCCGCGCTTCTTGAGGATGTTGCCGAGGTATTCGGACTTCTCCACCGAGACGGTGCCGACCAGGACCGGCTGACCCTTCTTGTGGCGCTCGACGATGTCGTCGGCGACGGCCTCGTACTTCGCCACCTCGGTCCGGTAGACGAGGTCGGGCTGGTCCTTGCGGATCATCGGCTTGTTGGTCGGGATCGGGACCACGCCGAGCTTGTAGATCTTGTCGAACTCCGACTCCTCGGTCATGGCCGTACCGGTCATGCCGGAGAGCTTCTCGTAGAGGCGGAAGTAGTTCTGCAGGGTGATGCTGGCGAGGGTCTGGTACTCCTCGCGGACCTTCACACCCTCCTTGGCCTCGATCGCCTGGTGCAGGCCGTCGTTGTAGCGACGGCCGGCGAGCATGCGTCCGGTGTGCTCGTCGACGATCAGGACCTCGTCGTTGGCCACGACGTACTCCTTGTCGCGGCGGAAGAGCTCCTTGGCCTTGATCGAGTTGTTCATGAACGAGATCAGCGGGGTGTTGACCGCCTCGTAGAGGTTCTCGATGCCGAGGTGGTCCTCGACCTTGGTGATGCCACGCTCGAGAACGGCGATGGTGCGCTTCTTCTCGTCGACCTCGTAGTCGACGTCGCGGACCATGCTCTTGGCGATCGTGGCGAACTCGTCGTACCACTTCACGTCGTCCTCGGTGGGACCCGAGATGATCAGCGGCGTACGCGCCTCGTCGATGAGGATCGAGTCGACCTCGTCGACGATCGCGAAGAAGTGGCCGCGCTGGACCAGGTCCGCCATCGAGGAGGCCATGTTGTCGCGCAGGTAGTCGAAGCCGAGCTCGTTGTTGGTGCCGTAGGTGATGTCGCAGTTGTAGGCCTCGCGGCGCTGGGCCGGGGTCATCTGCGGCAGGATCACGCCGACGCTCAGCCCGAGGAAGCCGTAGATGCGGCCCATGACCTCGGACTGGTACTTGGCCAGGTAGTCGTTGACCGTGACGACGTGGACGCCCTTGCCGGCCAGCGCGTTGAGGTAGGCCGGGAGCACCGCGGTCTGGGTCTTGCCCTCACCGGTCTTCATCTCGGCGATGTTGCCGAGGTGGAGCGCCGCGCCGCCCTGGATCTGCACGTCGTAGTGACGCTGGCCCAGGACGCGCTTGGTGACCTCACGGACGGTGGCGAACGCCTCGGCCATGATGTCGTCGAGGTCCTCGCCGTTCTCCAGGCGTTGCTTGAACTCGTCGGTCATCCCGCGCAGCTCGTCATCGCTCATCGCGACGAACTCGTCCTCGATCGCGTTGACGGCCTTCGAGATGGCCTCGAGCTCGCGAAGGATCTTGCCTTCGCCGAGGCGAAGGATCTTGTCGAGAATTGCCACGGTGGCGGGCTCCTACTAGCGGCAGACAGATAGCACGCTCACTCTACCCACCTGCCGGTCGCCTGCTCACACCAACGGCGCAAGGAGCGGCGCCAGGTCGCCCTTCGGATCGACCGCGATGGCCTCCAGACCCAGCCAGCCGGCGAGCCGCTCGAGCTCCGCAGCCAGCTCCACGGCGGTCTCCACGGGGGCGTGCGGCTCGGTGAACGCGCCCTTGACCTGGAGGATTCCGCTCTTGCGGTCGGCCTTGAGGTCGACGCGGCCGACGATGTGCTCCCCGAGGAGGAACGGGAGCACGTAGTAGCCGTGGATCCGTTTCGGCGCCGGCGTGTAGATCTCGATCCGGTAGAAGAAGTCGAAGAGGGCCTCGGTGCGCTCGCGCTCCCAGACCAGCGGGTCGAACGGGCTCAGCAGCGCACGGGCGTCGATGCGGCGCGGCAGGCGGGACCCGGAGAAGAGGTACGCCTGCTTGCGGATGCCCTCGACCGTCACCGGCTCCACCTCGCCGGCGTCGATGAGCTCGTTCAGCGCGCGTGTCGTGTCGTCCACGCGCATCCGGAAGTAGTCGGCGATGTCCTTGGCGGTGCCGACGCCGTGGGACCTCGCGGCGCGGCGTACGAGCTCGCGGTGGGCCTCCTCCCTCGACGGCGTCGGCGCGTCCAGGTGGACCCGCGGGATGACCCGCTCGGGCAGGTCGTAGGCGACCTCGAACTGGTCGTTGCGGTGCGAGATCGCCAGCTCGCCGAACATGTAGAGGATGTCGAGGGTCTTGCGCGAGTCGGACCAGTTCCAGCCCCAGTGGTCCTTGGTCTGCGGGCCGGCGTCGTCGAGCGCCTTCGCCGCCTCGCGTGCGGTGAGCGCCCCCTGCTCGGCCACCAGCGCGAGCACCTTCTCCTTCATCCCGTCCGGCACGCTCCCCCACCACTTGGAGCCCTTCTGGGCACGGTAGTGGTCCATCCGCCACTGCATGTGCGGCCACAGCTCGACCGGCATGAACGCCTGCACGTGCGCCCAGTACTCGACCATCCGCCGGTCTCGGTGCCCGCTGCTCGCGCGGTGCAGGAGCCCGGTGTCGTACGCCCCCATCCGGCTGTAGAGCGGCATGTAGTGCGCGCGCTGCAGGACGTTGACCGAGTCGACCTGGAGGACCCCGGTGCGCTCCAGCGTGCGCTGGAACGTACGCATCGTGGGGGTGGTGTGGGGCTTGTCGGCGAAGCCCTGCGCCGCCAGCGCGATCCGGCGGGCCTGCGAGCGGCTGAGTGTCTGAGAGCGGGGCACGAGTCCGACTCTAGAGCCGGTTCCGGACAACTCCCGTCCGGAACCGGCTCCATCGCCCGATCGCGGGTCAGAGCGGGCCGAAGACCTCGCCGACGTCCGCGTCGAGCCCGAGGGTGCCGAGCACGCTCAGGAGCCGGCGCTCCTCGAAGCGGAAGTGGGACTCCATGATCGCCGAGACGCCGTCGAGGTGCTTGCCGACCTCCTCGGGGGTGGCGGCCCGGTCGACGGCGGCCTGGAGGCCGCCGAGGAGGTGGCCGATCATGGAGTGGTCCTGCTCCAGCTTGCGGATCGTCTCGCGCAGCTCGGGACGGGCTCGGGCGATCACCGGGAAGAGCTCCCGGTCCTCGCCCTCGTGGTGGCCGGTCAGGGCCGCGCAGAACCCGTGGCAGAACAGCAGCAGGTCGCGGGCCGCGGGTTCGGCGGGATCTCCCGCGGCGATGGCCTCCTGCGTCACTCGCAGTGCCGTGCGCAGCCGGTCGTGGACCCGCCGCATCTCATCTGCCCAGGCGATCAGCCTGGTCTTCTCGCCCTCAGTCACGTGAGGGCGAAGGGGACGACGACATCGGTCGTGCTCCTTCGTGTCCGGCGCCTCCATGCCTGACACGGTCTGTCACCGGCACGCGACGCTGGCGTCAACCTAACAGCTCAGTCGACGTTGAGGAGCTTCTGGCGCACGGCGTACATGACCGCCTCCATGCGCGAGTGGGCCTGGAGCTTCTCCAGGATGTTGCGTACGTGGTTCTTGACGGTGTTCTCGGAGATGAACAGCCGCTTGGCGATCTCGCGGTTGTTGAGGCCCTTGGCGACCAGGCCGAGGACCTCGAGCTCGCGGTCGGTGAGCTTGGGGCCGGGGACCGGGGAGCGGTCCGGCCGGGCCATCTGCTTGAACTCCTCCATCAGCTTGGCCGCCATGGAGGGGCTGATCAGGGACTGTCCGTCGGCGACGACCCGGATCGCCTGGGCGACCTGGTCGATCGAGGAGTCCTTGAGGAGGTAGCCCATCGCACCGGCCTTGATCGCGTCGTAGAGGTCGGCCTCCTCGTCGGAGACGGTCAGCATGATGATCTTGGCCGAGGGGACGGCCTCCTTGATCGCGGAGCAGGCCTCCAGGCCGGTCTGTTTGGGCATGCGTACGTCGAGCAGCACGACGTCCGGAGCCGAAGCCGCGGCTCGCTCGGTGCCCTCGATGCCGTTGGTCGCCTCACCGATCACCTCGATCCCGGGCTCGCTCGCCAGCAGCGCGACCAGACCCCTTCGGAAAAGCTCCTGGTCGTCGACAACCAAGACGCGGACCGGCTCACGATCGGCACCAGATGTAGATGACACGAATGCATCATGGCACGTATCCCATGACACATGAGGGAATGGCCGGGACTCATCCATCTGAGGGATGGAAAAGTCCCGGCCGACGTGCTTAGGCGACAGCCCTCAGACGAGGTCTGCGCGGTTGAGCGCGATCACCCCGTAGTCGTACCCCCTCCGGCGGTAGACGACCGAGGGCCGCGTCGAGTCCTTGTCGATGTAGAGGTAGAAGTCGTGGCCGACCAGCTCCATCTCGTAGAGCGCCTGGTCGAGCGTCATCGGCTCCGCGGTGTGCGTCTTCTCCCGGACCACCAAGGGCCCCTCCCCCGTCACGGTGATCGGTCCGACCTGGTGCTCCCGGATCTCCTCCTCCTCGAACTGCTCCGACTCGGACGTCGTGGCCAGGCCGTCGGGCTCGATGCCCGCCAGTGCCTGTCCCACGGAAACCGGCGTACGACGGCCGCGGTGAACCCTGCGGCGGTCAGCGGCGCGGCGCATCTGGGAAGCCATCTTGTCGACAGCCAGGTCCAGCGCCCCCATCTTGTCCTCGGCACACGCCTCGGCCCGGATGACCGGACCCTTCGAGTACGCAGTGAGCTCGACGTGTACGGCGCCCTTGTGCTGGCGCGGGTTGGGCTCGTTGTCGACCTCCACGTTGATTCTGATGATCCGGTGGTCGTGCTTCTCGAGCTTCGCGAGCTTCTCTGCTACGTGAGCGCGATAGCGGTCTGAGACCTCGGCGTTGCGGGCCGTGACGACAACTTCCATGGGTACCTCCCGGTGTTTCGGGGTTGGCGGGATCCCGGATGGTCAGCGCATGTGACCTCCGGGGTACGGAGTCCGCCCGGCCGACCTGGTCTTCGACCCCACAACCGCCTGCAGAGGCTTAGCAGCTTGGTGCCACTCCACCTTCTCCCTGCTGGTTCCCGTATCTGACGGGAGGGCAGGGGCAGGACTTATCTCTAAGCCGCACCGTGATCCCCTGTCTCCAGGGTTACGTGGACCGTTTCGCCTGCGACTGGCATCGGCTTGCCGCTCGGATGCCCGCAGTGCGGACCTCCCTGCGACGCAACCACGGACCCAGGCGGACTCCATGTAGTGACGGTAGTTCGCCGATGTTCCCCATGAAAGGCCTTCAACAGAATTACATGGTGGTTTCCTACATTTGAACGCGAGACCGACGCTGGGTGGCCGCCACGGTTGCGATCGCCGTCACCTCCAGACCGACCGATTCCAGCGCTCGTTGAGCCTCCCGCGCGGTCGCGCCGGTGGTGATCACGTCGTCGCAGACGATGAACCTCGCCCGCGGGATCGTTCTGGCAAGTGTCCGGATGCCGGACGCCGGGCAGGTGATCGACCCGGCCAGGTTGGCCTGCCGCTGCCGTGAGTCGAGGCCGGCCTGGTCCGCGACGCCCGGTCTGGTGCGCAGCAGCCGGTGGTGGCGTACGCCGAGCCCGTGCCGCCTCAGCATCGCGGCTGCCCGGCGGGTGACGGCCGCGGTGCTGTCGAGGCCGCGCTCTCGCACCGACGCCGGCCGCGACGGGACCGGCACCAGGACCGTGGGACCGGTGCCTGTCTGCGCCATCGCCTCGAGGACGGAGAGCGCGAGCAGCCCGGCCAGCGGCCGGCGCAGACCGAGGAGCTGGCGCTCCTTGAGCCCGATGACGAGCTGCTTGAGGGTGCCCTCGTAGGGCCCCGCCGCGAAGGCCGGGACGATGCCCGGCGGCGCCGGGCTCGGCGGGCTCGACCCGGCACGGTCCGGGAGCGCGGCGTGGCAGTCACGACAGAGCAGGCGGCCGGCTCGGTCGCAGCCGACGCAGCGACCGCCCACGACCAGGTCGTGCCAGGCGTCGGCGAGGTCGAAACGGAGCCCGAGACGATCAGGCACGGTTGCTCGAGGGCTCATGGGTCGAGTCGACCAGGGTGGCTGCCGCGGGGCAACCGGGTGCTGCGTACCTGTGGATAGAGCTGTGGAGAATCAGCCCTGGTAGGTGACGTCGGAGATGTTGGACGGCATCCCGAGGTCGAACCGGTCGAGCGGGTCGAGCAGGGTGGTGCCGGAGACGGCGTAGAGACGGGCCGAGGCCACCGGGGAGCCGACGACGCCGGTGACCCGGTCGCTGAGGGTGTAGCGCTCGCCGCTGGGCGCGCCGTCGAGCGAGACCGACTGGAAGAGCGCGGTCGAGCTGATCTGCTGGACCGCGACGATGGTGGTCGGCGAGGTCCAGGCGATGTCGGTGACCCGCATGGTCGCGGAATCCGGGTGCGGCAGCAGGACCGCCGACGTACCGGACACGATCTGGCCCTTGGAGGAGGCCTGCAGCCGGCTGACGACGATGCGGTCCGAGGACACGCCGTCGATCACCGCGACGAACCGGGTGCCGTCGCGCGAGACCAGGAACCGGGTCACGTTCTCGCCGGTGACCCCCGGGATGGCGACGCGCACGCGGCGGTCGCCGTCGACGTACATCACCCGGGCGCCGGTCGAGTCCTTGTCCACCAGCCACAGCCGGCCGGCGAGGTCCCAGGAGGGCCTGAGCAGCCGGGTGCCCTTCACGGGCGCCTGGGTGATCTCTCCGTCGCTGGCCAGCTTGCCGACGAGGACGCCGGTGCGGTCGGCGGTGATCGCGGCCGCGCTCGAGTTGGCGGCGTCGACGGCCACGTCGGTCACCCCGTGCGAGTCGGCCCAGCCGCCGAGCACCGGGACCCACGGGTCGCCGTTCTCGCCGGTGCTGGTCACCAGCGCACCGTCACGCAACGCGTAGAGATCGACCCTGGCTGAGGTGCCGTTGGGGTCGTAGCCCCCGCTGCTGTCGACGTCGAAGGTGTCGCCGTAGCCCGGCAGCACCACCGGCTCGCCGTCGATCGTGAGCCGGATACGTTCCACGCTGGCGTCCTGGCGCAGGGTCCAGGCCAGCTGGGCGCCCATGAGCTGGAGCTCCTCGGAGTCGAGGTCGCCCAGGTCACCGGCCAGGTCGACCTCGGCGACCCCGTCGCGAATGTTCACCGAGCGCGGCTCGTCGGCCGCGGCCGGGAGCGCGCTGCGGATCACGCCTCGCTCCTCCTCACCCGGGCCGCTCAGCAGGCTGGAGACGAGGGTGGTGGCGTAGGCGGTGCCCTTGGGCGCGAAGATCGGCTCCGGCACCAGGGTGTGGCCGGTCGGCTCGACGTAGTAGAGGTTGCTGCGGGCGAAATGGGTCAGGAACCAGTCCTCCTCGACCACCAGGGCGTCCGGGGCCGAGCTGATCCGCCACTCGCCCTCGGTGCGGGTCAGCTCGAAGTCGAGGATCGCCTGGGAGGCGGCCAGTGCACCGCGCCACACGCCGCGCTCGTCGAGCCAGCCGGCGTCCTCCAGCTCCACCGAGACCCGGGGTGAGGAGCCGACGTGGCTGCCGAGCTCGCCGTAGACCAGGGTGCGGCCGGCCGGCGCCCAGTTCTTCGCCGCGTCCTTGGTGAGGTAGCGGCGGGCGTAGGCGGTGCTCATCGGGGTGGCCTTCATCGCGTCGAGGAACCCGTCGACGATCTCCCCCGGTGATGCGCCCGCTCGTGGCGCGCCGGGGTTGTAGGGGATGAGCTCCTCCTGGGCGTCCGGCGCGGCCAGGTCGACGCGCTGCACGGAGCCGGAGTCGGGCACGCTCGAGCACGCCGAGGCGAGGAGCGCGACCGCGGTCAGCACGACGGCGAAGAAGGACCTCACGATGCCTCCAGGGTGTCGCGGGCATCCGCGGGAACGAGCGGGAGCGGGCTGTGCCGCAGCGCGGCCCCGGCGTAGCGTGGGAGCGTGAGCCGGAACTGTGCACCCTGGTCCGGGCGACCCCAGGCCTGCAGCCAGCCACCGTGGAGATGGGCGTCCTCGAGCGAGATCGACAGGCCGAGACCGGTCCCGCCGCTGGAGCGGTCACGGGCGGGATCGGCCCGCCAGAACCGGTTGAAGACCAGGGCCGTCTCTCCCGGGGCGAGCCCGACACCGTGGTCGCGCACGGTCAGCGCGGCGGCGTGCTCGTCGCTGTCGACCCGGATGGTGACGGTCTGGCCCACGAGCGCATGGTCGGTGGCGTTGGCCACCAGGTTGCGTACGATCCGCTCGACCCGGCGATGGTCGACCTGGGCGATGCACGGGTGGTCGGGGGCGACCACCTTCAGCTCGATGTCGCGCTTGGCGGCCAGCGGTTCGTACGCCTCGACGACAGCCTGGGCCAGCGCGGTCAGGTCGGTGTCGTAGAGGTCGAGCACCGCGGCTCCGGCGTCGAAGCGGCTGATCTCGAGCAGGTCGCCCAGGAGGGTCTCGAACCGGTCCAGCTCGGTCTGCAGCAGCTCGGCCGCCCGGGCTGTCGGCGCGTCGAACCGGTCCCTGGCCTCGTGGAGGACGTCGCTGGCCATGCGGACGGTGGTCAGCGGCGTACGCAGCTCGTGGGAGACGTCCGAGCTGAACCGTCGCTGGACCCGGGAGAGGTGCTCGAGCTGCCGGATCTGGTTCTGCAGGCCGCTGGCCATCTGGTTGAACGAGATCGCCAGGCCGGTGAGGTCGTCCTCGCCGTGCACGACCATCCGCTCCTCGAGGCGGCCGGCGGCGAGCCGTTCCGCGGTCCGGCGGGCGATCCGGATGGGCGTGACGACATGGCGGGTCACGATCCAGCTGCCGACGCCGATCAGCAGGATGAGGATCGCGCCGGCGGCCAGCAGCCCGCGGGTGATGACGCCGAGCGTCTCCTGCTCCTGGTCCATCGGGAACAGGAAGTAGATGTTGTAGGTGTCGTCGTGCAGCTCCAGCTGCGACCCGATCACGATGCCGGGTGTCGAGGAGCGCTCGCCGTCGTCGTAGGAGATCCGGGTGTAGGTCCAGGCCGGCTCGGCGCGGATCGTCTGGAACCGGTCCTCCAGGGCCCGCGGGACGCTGCGTACGTCCACACCGGGTGTCCACTCGACACCGTCGTCGCTGATCCGGCCCGACGTCGACGTCACCGGACCGGCCATGACCACGCCGTAGCCGCGCGAGAGGCTGCGCTGGATGATCGGGTCACCCAGGTCGTTGCGCTGCAGCGGCGTGCCGCCGTTGGCACCCGAGGTCTCCGCGATGCTGGAGCGGGCCGCGGAGAGCTCCTCGGAGGCCTCCGCCTTCGCCGCCGCGACCCGGTCCTGGACCAGCTCGTCGCCGATCTGGTCGAGCAGGATCAGTCCGACCAGGCTGACGGCGGCCGCGGTGAGCAGCACGGTGTAGACCACGACACGGGTCTGGATGGACCGGCGCCAGGTGGTCAGGAGCTTCTTGGGCGTCCGGGCGGCTGCGCGGACGACCTGCTGGAGTGTCACACGGGCCCTGCCTTGTAGCCGACGCCACGGACGGTGACGACGATCTCGGGATTCTCCGGGTCGTGCTCGACCTTGGAGCGAAGTCGCTGGACGTGCACGTTGACCAGCCGGGTGTCGGCGGCGTGGCGGTAGCCCCACACCTGCTCCAGCAGCACCTCGCGGGAGAAGACCTGGTGGGGCTTGCGGGCCAGACACTCGAGCAGGTCGAACTCCAGCGGGGTGAGCTGGATCTGCTCGCCGTCACGGGTCACCTGGTGGCCGGCGACGTCGATGGTGAGGTCGCCGATCTCCAGGATCTCGGGCAGCGACTCGCCGTGCCTGCGGACCCGGGCCCGGATCCGCGCGATCAGCTCCTTGGGCTTGAACGGCTTCACCACGTAGTCGTCGGCCCCGGACTCCAGCCCGACGACCACGTCGACCGTGTCGCCCTTGGCGGTGAGCATGACGATCGGCACGCCCGACTCCTTGCGGATCTGCTTGCACACCTCGATGCCGTCCATCCCGGGAAGCATCAGGTCCAGCAGCACCACGTCGGGCTTGTAGTTGTGGAAGGCGGGCAGCGCCAGGTCACCACGAGCGACCAGCTGCGAGTCGAAGCCCTCCTGTCTCAGCACGATCGCCAGCATCTCGCTCAGCGAGGCATCATCATCGACGACGAGGACCTTTCCCTTGGCGGGCTGGTCGGGAGCGCTGCGATCGGCCATGTGTCCGATTCTGTCACCCGGTGCGTGCGACGCATCACATGAGCCACCCGAAAACGCCGCGTCGGCGCGTCTGCCCCGGTCTTGTGGGACGGACGCGCCGACTCGGACGGTGATCAGTAGCGGTAGTGGTCCGCCTTGTAGGGACCCTCGACCGGGACGCCGAGGTAGTCGGCCTGAGCCTGGTTGAGCTCGGTCAGCTCGACGCCGAGGGCGTCGAGGTGGAGGCGGGCGACCTCCTCGTCGAGCGCCTTGGGCAGGACGTAGACGCCGATCGGGTAGTCGTCGGTCTTGGTGAAGAGCTCGATCTGGGCCAGCGTCTGGTTGGTGAAGGAGTTCGACATCACGAAGCTCGGGTGACCGGTGGCGTTGCCCAGGTTGAGCAGGCGGCCCTCGGAGAGCACGATGATCTTCTTGCCGTCGGGGAAGATCCACTGGTGGACCTGCGGCTTGATCTCGTCCTTGACGATGCCCGGGATCTTCGCGAGGCCGGCCATGTCGATCTCGTTGTCGAAGTGACCGATGTTGCCGACGATGGCCTGGTTCTTCATCTTCTCGAAGTGCTCGACCCGGATGATGTCGAAGTTGCCGGTCGTGGTGATGAAGATGTCGGCGGTCTCGACGACCGACTCCAGGCGGCGGACCTCGTAGCCGTCCATCGCAGCCTGCAGCGCGCAGATCGGGTCGATCTCGGTGACGATGACGCGAGCACCCTGGCCGCGCAGCGACTCCGCCGAGCCCTTGCCGACGTCGCCGTAGCCGCACACGACCGCGACCTTGCCGCCGATCATCACGTCGGTGGCGCGGTTGATGCCGTCGATGAGCGAGTGGCGGCAGCCGTACTTGTTGTCGAACTTCGACTTGGTGACCGAGTCGTTGACGTTGATCGCCGGGAAGAGGAGCGAGCCCTCCTTGAACCGGTCGTAGAGGCGCAGGACACCGGTGGTGGTCTCCTCGGTGACGCCCTTGATGCCGTTGGCGATGTTGGTCCAGCGCTGCGGGTCGTTCTTCAGCGACCGGTCGAGGACCCGGAGGACCTCCTTGAACTCCTCGTTGTCGGTGGAGTCCTGGCCCGGCACGGCGCCGGCCTTCTCGAACTCGACACCCTTGTGGACGAGCAGCGTGATGTCGCCGCCGTCGTCGAGGAGCATGTTGGGGCCGATCTTGTTGCCGGCCTCGTCGGTGAAGTCGAAGACCTTCTCGGCCTCGTCCCAGTACTCCGCCAGGGTCTCGCCCTTCCAGGCGAAGACCGGGGTGCCCTGGGGGTCCTCCGGGGTGCCCTTGCCCACGACGACGGCCGCGGCGGCGTGGTCCTGGGTCGAGAAGATGTTGCAGGTGGCCCAGCGCACGTCGGCGCCGAGGGCGGTCAGCGTCTCGATGAGCACGCCGGTCTGGATGGTCATGTGCAGCGAGCCGGCGATGCGGGCGCCCTTGAGCGGCTGGTCCTTGCCGTAGCGCTCGCGCATGGCCATCAGGCCCGGCATCTCGTGCTCGGCGAGGGTGAGCTCCTTGCGGCCGAACTCGGCCAGGCTCAGGTCGGCAACCTTGTAGTCCATGGTTATTCCTTACCGAATGTCATGCGGGCCTGCGTCGCGCATCTGCGCACCAGCGGGATCTCCCACGCAGGGTCTTCCCAGACTACAAGCGGCCCTCGGCGTCCGCGGTAATCCTGGACGGCGAACGCCACATGATCATCAGGTGACTCATCACCGCACCTGCGACCAGCGGCAGCCCGACCAGCGCGACCGCCACCGGCACCCCGATGACACCGGACCCGAGACCGACGAAGGCGTACGTGACCAGCGCCACCGTCTCCTCCCCCACCCCGAGCACGCTGGTCACGGTGGCCCGGGCGGGGCCCTGGATGCTGTCCTGGAGCCTGGTCTCGGCCACGATCATGGCGTTGTTGAGCAGGCCGTAGCCGAGCGCGATGCCGAGGAAGCCCACATAAGGGTGCACGAGCGCACCGGCGGAGATCGGTGCCGCTCCTCCCCCGACGACCGCCGCGAGCGTACGTGGTGACATCCGCGCGGTGCGGCCGGCCAGCGCGGTGCCGACCGCCTGGGCGAGCGTGGCGAGAGCGACCAGGACCGGGACTGTGGTCGCCGCGACCCCATGAGCATCGGCGACCAGCGGGAAGAACTCGTCGTACGCCGTCATCCCGACCAGCACGGACGCCACCAGCAGCGCGCGGCGTACCGAGGGCGTCCGGGATGCCTCGGAGAGTCCGGCGCGGAGCATCACCAGATATCCGGCGGCGTCCTCGTCCGATTCGCCGTCCGTCTCACGTCCACCGTGGCGCGCCGACCGCGACACCGGCAGCGTCGCGGCCAGGAGGCCCTGGACGAGCGCCACCCCGATCGACGCCACCCCGACCAGCTGATAGCCGCCGGCGTGCAGCAGCGGCACCGCCGCCAGCTCCGCGAGCAGGGTGAACACCAGCGCGGAGGAACGCGCATAGCCGATCAGGCGCGGGTAGCGCGCGCGTTCACCACGCACCACCAGGTCGTCGTAGAGCAGCGCCTCGAAGGTTCCCGACATCAGCGCACCGGACACACCCCACAGCACGAAGCCCAGGGCGAACCCGGCGTACGACGGCCACCACGTCCAGGCCGCGAACGCGGCGGCATGGATCAGCGCCGAGGCCACCAGCAGGTGGCGTCGGTCGACGGTGTCGGCCCAGGCACCGGAGGGCACCTCGGCGACGAACGCCGTCACCGACCAGATCACGAACAGCGACGAGATCTGCCCGGCGGAGAGCCCGTGCTCGGCGAAGAGCAGGGCGTAGACCGCATAGAGCGGGATCGCGTCACGCGAGGCGTGGTAGGCGAGCACACGCAGCGTACGGCTGCGCTCGGAGAGGTCGTGCCCGGAGAGTTAGATCGGGTGCATGCTCCGAGGCTAGCCCCGGAATCCGCCGATGGTCAGTGCTTTTTCTTGAACGGCAGCAGGTGGAGCACGCCGACCACGATCGCGCCGACGATGAGGCCGACGACCGCGGAGAAGAAGGTGTTGACCAGCCAGCCGGCTGCCGCGCCGACGGCGCCGAGGGCGTGGTGGACCTCTTCCTCGAGGTGGTGGACGGTGTCGTAGGGCCACGACCAGCCGGGGTGGCCGGCGGCGAGGCCGTTGACGTCGTGGAGACCGACCAGGATCAGGTGGCCACCGACCCAGAGCATCGCGACGGTGCCGACGATCGAGATCACGGTGAGCACCTTCGGCATGGCCGAGACCATGCCCAGACCGAACCGCTGGGCGAAGGCGCCGGAGCGCTGGGAGAGCGAGAGGCCGACATCGTCCATCTTCACGATCAGGGCGACGACGCCGTAGACCACGATCGTGATCAGGAAGGCGACCGCGACCAGCGCGCCGAGGCGCATCCAGAAGCCCTGGTCGATGACCTCGTTGAGCGCGATCACCATGATCTCGGTGGAGAGGATCAGGTCGGTGCGTACGGCTCCGGCGATCATCGTCTTCTCGGCCTCGGGCCCCTCGAGGACGACCGGCGTCTCGTGGGTCTCCGCGTGCGGCCGGACCCACTCCAGCACCTTCTCGACACCCTCGAAGGCGAGGAAGGCACCACCGATCATCAGGATCGGGGTGATCGCCCACGGCGCCCACTGCGCCAGGATCAGCGCCACCGGAAGGATGATCAGCAGCTTGTTGCGCAGCGAGCCGAGGGCGATCTTCTTGATGATCGGCACCTCGCGCTCGGCGGCGATGCCGTGGACGTACTGCGGCGTCACGGCGGTGTCGTCGATCACGACACCCGCGGCCTTGGCCGAGGCTTTGCCGGCGGCAGCGCCGACGTCGTCGACGGACGCAGCCGCCAGCTTGGCGATGGCGGCTACGTCGTCGAGGAGTGCGAAGAGTCCGGCGCTCATGCCGTCGCCTCCGTAGCGAAGGGCGAATAATACGGAGGCGACGGCCTGAGGCTTACTGTCGCTCGCTGACGCTCGCTCATGCTCGGAACCTTAGCGGGTGGTGCGTGCTACTCGACGCCCTGCTCCCGGAACCGCTCCGAGAGCGGGTACTCACGGAAGTAGTCCGTCTTGATCCGCAGCCAGGTGCCGTCGACGATCATCTCGTCGATCGCGTCGTCGGCCTGGTCCTTGAGCCCGTCGCCCTTGCGGAAGACGAAGGCGATCGGAGCCTTGTCGGAGGGGTAGACGATCCGCTCCTCCATCGGGATCGGGGCACTCTTGATCAGCCCCTCGGTGAACGGCGCGTCGTAGAAGAACGAGTCCGCCTTGCCCGAGGCGACGGCCTCGAGCGCGGCCGCCTCGTTCTTCCGCTTCACGATCTCGGCCTTCGGGAACCGCGCCTTGAGGATGCTCTCCTGCGCGGTGCCGTCCACGATGGCGACCCTGGTGCCGTTGACGTCCTTGAGCTTCTTGATCGGTGAGTCCTTCGGGGTGGTGAAGGACAGGTAGGTGACGAAGTAGGGGTGCGAGAAGTCGTAGACCTCCGCGCGTTCCTCGGTCACGCTCACCTGCGACGCGATCATGTCGATGTCGCCCGCGTCGAGCGCGGTGAACAGATCGGCGAAGTCCATCGGGACGAACTCCGGCTTGATGCCGAGGGACTGCGTGACGCCGAGGGCCATCTCGTAGTCGAAGCCCTTCGCCGAGGATCCTTCGTGGTAGTACACCGGCCTGCTGTCCAGCACGCCGATCTTGAGAGCTCCGTCGTCGGCAGCGCTGCTGCGCCTGGCGGAGGACGGGCCGGTCGTCTCCACCGTGTTGGAGACCACGATCAGGATCACCAGAAGGGTGACCGCGCCCGCAAGGATGAACTTCAGGGATTTCATACGACGTCCTGGTGTGGGGGAGGGGTGCGCCGAGACACGCGACCCGGGGCGAGCCGGGCCAGCGGGCATCGTAGGCTACTGGACTTCAGGCGCCCCAAAGTGGGGCGAGCGGGTTCAGGCTCAGGCGCCCTTGTCCTTGAAGACCTCCGAGAGCGGGTACTCCTTGAAGTACTCCTTCTTGATCTTCAGCCACTCCCCGTCGAGGATCATCTGCTCGAGAACCTCGTCGACCTGGTCCTTGCGCCCGTCGCCCTTCTGCATGACGAAGCCGATCGGGGCGTCGTCGGCCGGGTAGACGATCGCCTCCTTCAGCGGGAACCTGTCCTGCCAGCGAGCGATGATCGGCGTTGTGTAGGGGGCGTCGTAGAAGAACGCGTCCGCCTTGCCGTCCTGGATCGCCTTGATCGCGGTGTCCTCGTCCTTGGCCTTGATGACGTTGACGTTCTCGTACTGCTCGTCGAGGTAGCGCTCGTGGATGGTGCCCTCGACGACCGCGATGTTCTTGCCGTCGATGTCGGCGCGCGTCTTGATCGTGGAGTCCTCCGGGGTGAGGAAGGACAGGTACGTCACGAAGTAGGGAGCGGTGAAGTCGAAGTCCTGCTTCCGCTCCGCCGTCTCGGTGACCTGAGCGCCGATCATGTCGATCTCGCCGGCCTCGAGCGCGGTGAAGAGGTCACTGAACTCCATCACGACGAACTCCGGCTTGGCACCCATGCCTTCGGCGACACCGAGCGCCATCTCGTAGTCGAAACCCTTGGTGACGCCGTCGACCTTGTAGTAGGCCGGCTCGGTGCCGTCCACGCCGATCCGCAGAGTGCCGCCAGCTGCGGCACTCTCCTGTTCGGTCGCCTTCGGTGCCGGGTCGGCAAAATAGCCACCGATGACGAGGACCCCCAGGAGGGCCAGGGCGCCGGCGACGACGAGCTTGATGTGGTTCATGCGAAAGTCCTGTTTTTTCCGGGATGGTGGGGCATGCCCGTCACGTCGGCGCCGAGAATCCACGACGTGCTGGCCACGAGTGGCCGGACGAGGTTGCATCAAACACCTGTCCAGTCCCCCACGTCCAGGTTTTCGACGATCATCGTTACGTTCCGTGTCTGAACCTTCACCGTGGCCCGTGACACAGATCACGCGCATCGTTCACCAAATCGGTTGATTCGTCACCCTTCGAATTCAAACACAGGATTCCGCGCTTCAGACGCCCTTTTCCTTGAAGACCTCGGAGAGCGGATCCGCCTCGAAGTAGTCCGTCTTGATCTTCAGCCACTCCCCGCTGAGGACCATGTCCTCGATGACGCCGTCGATCTGCTGCTTGCGCTCGTCGCCCTCGCGGACGACGAACCCGATCGGGGCGTCCTGGGCCTGGTAGACGATCGGCTCGGTCAACGGGATGGGCGAATCCTCGATGATCGACGCGGAGTACGGAGCACCGTAGAAGAACGCATCGGCCTCACCCCTCCGCATCGACGTGACCGCGGCCACCGCATCCGGGGTCTTGACGATGTTCACGTCCTCGTACTGCTCCCGGAGGTAGCGCTCGTGGACGGTGCCCTCGACGACTGCGATGTTCTTGCCGTCGACGTCCTCGCGGCTCCGGATCGTCGAACCCTTGGGAGCGAGGAAGGACACGTACGTCACGAAGTAGGGAGCGCTGAAGTCGAACTCCCGCTCCCCCTCCTCGGTCTTGGTGACCTGGGCACCGATCATGTCGATCTTGCCCGCCCGAAGGGCCGGGTGGAGCTCGTTGAAGTCCATCTCCACGAACTCCGCCTCCGCGCCCATGCCCTCGGCGACGCTGCGCGCCATCTGGTAGTCGAAGCCCTTGGCGACCCCGTCGACCTTGTAGTAGGCCGGCTCGGCGCTGTCGACACCGATCCGAAGGGTGCCGCCGACCGTGGCGCTCGCCTTGTCGCTCGCAGAGGGGGCCGGATCGGAGAGCCGGCCGCTGAAGACGATGGCGCCGAGGATCGCCAGGGCACCGGCGACGACGAACTTGGTCTGGTTCATGGGAGGGGGATCCTGTTCCAGGGAGGGGGATGCGGCCTTGATGTGACCGATTTGTTGCCAAATCAAACAGGAGCCCACTCTCCGGCGTCCAGGGGTCTCACATCATGGCGACGCTCCGCCAACGAACCTGACCGCACGACATGACGCAGATCACATGGATCTGTCCGTCACGCGGAATCAACCGTCGTTGACCAGACCCAAACGAAGATACTCCGCGGAGTATGTTCCCTGGAGCAGCAGAGACGCGTAGCGGGCGACCTCCGTGCTCGCGTTCGCCTCGACGACCTCCACCCGTACGCCGCGGGCGTCCGCGGCCTCGGTGAGGGAGCGTCGCTGCTCGACCATGATCGGATCGGTCGCGCCGTCGTCGAGGATGACCAGGACGGGACGTACGGACGACTGCTCCTCGGCGAAGGGGTCGTCGAAGACGTTGCGCGGCCGCGCCGCCTCGAGGACCGGGAGCAGGTCGTCGGCGTCGCCGGCGATCGCACCGCGGCCGCTGGCCCGGCGCAGGCTCTCCGCGACCCGGCGGGCGGCGCGGGCGGCCAGGACGGAGCCACCCCACACGACCGGGAGCGAGTCGGCGAGCGAGATCGCCAGGATCTTGCCGGGGTTGACCGAGATGTCGCGATGCGGAGAGCAGGCCGTGGCGACGTCGTCGAGCGCATCGGCCACCTTGCCCGCGTCGGCCTCCGGACCGAGTCCGACCGAGTTGAGGTAGGTGAGCATCAGGATCGCCATCGCGAGCGTGTCGCCGCCCTCGACCGGGAGCAGGGTGCTGTCGCGACCCTCGGCGTGCTGGGCGACCAGCGACTTCTCCGGAGCTGCCACGACCAGCTGGGCGCCGCGGCGCACGGCCTCGGCGGCGGCCGATGCCTCACCCGGGTCGGCGCCGGTCGGGGCCAGCACGACCACGAGATCCAGGCTTCCGGCCCAGCCCGGCAGGCCCGGGGCCGGCCAGGCGACGAACGGCACCGGGCAGTACGGCTCGAGGACGGCGCGCAGCAGGCGCGAGTCGGGACCCGCGGCGACGACGGCCCGGGGTCGGCCGGACTCTGCCGCGCGGCGTACGGCCTCCTGCAGGGGCCCTGCGGCGCCCGCCGCCTCGCGGCGGACCCGGGCCCCGGACTCGGCCAACGAACGCAGCAGCAGGTCGATCCCGGCCAGCGCCCGCTCGTCGTCCAGCCTCGACTCGTCGAACCAGGTCATCGGAGTCACTCGCCCTTGGTCGGACGGGCCTCGTCGATGAGCAGGACGGGGATGCCGTCGCGTACGGGATAGGCCAGGCCGCACTCCCCCTGGCAGACCAGCTCGCTGTCAGCCTCGACGGGCAGCAGGTCGCCATGGCACTGCGGGCAGACGATGATCTCGAGCAGCTTCTCGCTCAGGCCCAAGGCGCTCATGCGGAATTGTCCTTTCGGATGATGGCGAGCGCCTCGTCGCGCACGCGCTCCATGGTGAGTGTGTCCTTGCCCTCCGCGTTGAGCCGCAGCAGCGGCTCGGTGTTGGAGGCGCGGACGTTGAAGGACCAGTCGGCGTGGGAGAGGGTCAGTCCGTCGAGCTTGTCGACGGTGACGCCGTCGCGCCCTGCGTACGCCCTCTCGATCTCGGCCACGGTCGCGGCCTGGTCGGGCACGGTCGAGTTGATCTCGCCGCTCATCGGGTAGCGGGCGTACGCGGCCAGCAGCTCGCTCAGCGGCTTGTCGGACTCGGCGAGGGCGCCGAGGACGTGCAGGGCGGCGAGCATGCCGGAGTCTGCGCGCCAGAAGTCGCGGAAGTAGAAGTGACCGCTGTGCTCACCACCGAAGGCGGCCCCGGACTCGGCCATCACGGCCTTGATGTAGGAGTGGCCGACACGGGTGCGCACCGGGGTGCCGCCGAGCTCGGTGACGATCTCGGGGACGGCGCGGGAGGTGATCAGGTTGTGGATGATCGTCGCGCCCGGCTCCTGGACCAGGGCACGTTCGGCGATGAGGGCGGTGATCGCGCTCGGGCTGACCACCTCGCCCCGCTCGTCGACCAGGAAGCAGCGGTCGGCGTCACCGTCGAAGGCCAGGCCGGCGTCGGCGCCGGTCTCGCGCACCTTGGCCTGCAGGTCGACCAGCGTGGTCGAGTCGAGCGGGTTGGCCTCGTGGTTGGGGAAGGTGCCGTCGAGCTCGAAGTACATCGGGATCAGCTCGACCGCCTCCTCGCCCAGACGGCCGAAGACCGCCGGCGCGGTGTGGCCGGCCATGCCGTTGCCGGCGTCGGCGACGACGGTGAGCCTGCGGCCCTTGACAGGAGCCAGGGAGAGCAGGTGCGCGGCGTACGCCTCGAGCACGTCGGTCTCGCTGATGCTGCCGGCGACCTGGGCGAGCGGGGCCGCCCCGGAGATGACCAGGTCGCGGATCTCGTCGAGCCCGCTCTCGGCGCCGACCGGGACCGCGTTGGCCCGGCACAGCTTGATGCCGTTGTACTGCGCCGGGTTGTGGCTGGCGGTGAACATCGCGCCCGGCAGGCCGAGGTGGCCGGAGGCGAAGTAGAGCTCGTCGGTCGAGGCCAGCCCGATCATCGTCACGTCGGCGCCGGCCTCGGTCGCGCCCTCGGCGAAGGCCCCGGAGAGCGCGGGCGAGCTGGGACGCATGTCGTGGCCGACCACGATCTCGCCGCCGCTGGCGCCGACGACGTGGACGAAGGCCCGCCCGGCGAGTCGGGCGAGGTTCTCGTCGATCTGGTCAGGGACGGTGCCACGGACGTCGTACGCCTTGAACACGGCGTTGGCGACGTCGGGGTCGACTCTCTCCGGCATGTCCGGAACTCTAGTCGTCCTACTCGGACGTCAGCACGCGGAGGTGGCCGCGGCGGGTGCCCCCGGGACGAGCCTGGCCGTCGCTCGATCCGGGCGCGTCGCCCTCGTCCGGTCCGGTGGTGCCGGCCGGTCCTCGCGGAGCGGGAGCCGGCGGGCGGGCGGCCTCACGCACGGCGTCGGCCAGCGCGAGCAGGTCATCACCCTTCGGCTGCGGGTCGACGGGCTCACGGGCCAGCCGGACGACCTCCCAGCCCCGGGGCGCGGAGAGGCGCTCGGCGTGCTCCTCGCACAGGTCGTAGGCATGCGGCTCGGCATAGGTCGCCAGCGGGCCGAGGACGGCCGTCTGGTCGGCGTACACATAGGTGAGCGTGCAGACGGCTTGGCGCTGGCAGGCGGTTCGCGAACAACGACGAGCAGTCACGAGTGAACCGTACTCCCCTGACGCCAGCCGCGCAGTTAGGCTCGCGTACATGACCAGGCACAGGGATCGACATGGCCGTGGACGACGCGGACCGATGGCCGTCCCGACCGACCCGAAGGTCCCGGTCCTGCGCACCCGACGCGAGCGCTTCGACGACATCGCGCTCGGGATCGTCACCGAGATCGACGGTCGCTGGCAGTCGAGGCTCGGCCTGATCGAGTACGCCGTCGAGGAGTCGCCCGACATTCCGAAGGAATGGACCGTCGACGACCACATCCCGCTGGGTTCGCTGGAGCGCGGCTCCGGCGCCGACCCGGCGCGCCTGGTGATCTACCGGCGACCGATCGAGCACCGCTGCCACACTCGCGCCGAGGTCGAGGCGATGGTGCTCATGGTCGTGGTGGAGCAGGTCGCCGACCTGCTCGGGATCGACGCCGAGGATGTCGATCCGCGCTATCAGCCCTGAGGCTCTGGTGGGTCGTCCCGTCTTACCTGCCCTTGGGTACTGAGATTTTGGGGCTGGTCTGGGCCGCCGACCCTGTCCTCGAGTATTTCTCGACCTGCCCCGGAGTCAAGGACGGCCTGCGGCCGCCGGCTACGCCGGCCGCTTCGCGGTCCTTGACACCGGACCATGTCGAGAAAGATTTGGCTGGCTATCAGGGGCGGCGGCCCCAGTGTGGCCGGGAGACAGTCGCCCCTCGGGAGGTAGACGCTCCACGGTGAACGAAAATTCATTCACCCCCGCGGAAGAAGACGCTCTCCTGGGTGAACGAAAATTCGTTCACCCCCACCAATCCGCCCAGCCTCCTCCGGGTGAAAGAGAATTTTCTTTCACGGACCGAGCCACCCTGGGGCACGGTCGACAGCAGTGAACGAAAATTCGTTCACCTCGGATCCCAGGCCCCTACCCAACCCACATCACCGCGCCACACCCCTGCCGCCGACCCGATAACCAGCCAAAAATTCTCAGCGACGGCCGGTGTCAAGGACCGCGAAGCGGCCGGCGAAGCCGGCGGCCGCAGGCCGTCCTTGACGCCGGACGCCGCTGAGAACACCCTCCCGTAACGGGTCGGCGGCAAACACCAACCGCAAAAACACAGCAGCCAATGCGCGCCGAAAAGAAGGACTCAGGGCTTCAACGGCAACGGCAACCCCGGAGCAACCCCGGCAGTGCGTACCTCCGAGCGCAGCGGACGGAACGGTACGACCGCATCGCCCTCCCCGCTCATCACCACGGCGGCGTTGACCTCGACACCCTCGGGCACCAGCTGGATCAGCGCGGCCTCCGCGGGCACGTCGATCTCGGCGCCCAGCCCGGGGCCGACCTCGACGGACTTGGCCTTGAGCGCCTTGCCCTTCGCGGTCATCGGGACGACCTTGACGGTGCCGCTGCTCCCGGTCTTGGCGACCGGGCCGGCGATCACGACCCGTTTCTTGTCGACGCTGGGACCGACCGGGACGACCGCGGCGGTCGCCTTCGAGATGGTCTCGGTGGCCGTGGTGATCGCGACGTCGCCGCGGTCGACCGAGCGCATCGCGGTGGTGACCGGGCCGGTGGCGACGATCTCGACGCCGTAGGCGTCGTCGGCGTTGTCCTTGCCGAGCAGCTTGGTCAGGTCGACCTGCGCCTGGCCGTTGGGCGGCACGCTGATCTCCGGGGCGCCCTCCGGGGTGAGCACGTTCTTCGGCGTGAGCAGGCGCAGCTCGGCGCTGACCTGGGCGTCGCCCGGGTTGACGACGGTGAGCGTGCGGCTCGCGGAGTTGTTGGGGTAGCCGACCAGCAGGTTGGTCTCGGCCGGCGTCGACTGGCCCGGGAAGTAGTCCTCCTTCGTGGCCCCGGTCTCGAGCGCGACGGCGCGGTCGCGCACCATCACGCCGGCCTGGCCACGTACGACCGTGGTCTTCAGGGACAGCTCACCCTTGCGCGGGATCACGTGCAGCAGGTCGAAGGTGCGGGTGGTGTTGCCGGGGATCGCGACGCCGCGCAGGTCCTCGGGGACCGCCACCACACCCTTCTCGTCGTAGAGCGAGATGTCGACGGTGGCCGCGCCGCTGTTGGGATTGGTGAGCTCGAGGACCGAGTTGTGGGTGGCGCCGGCACCGACGCCGGGGAACCACGCCTCGGCCTGCGGAGCCACGCAGCCCGTGGCCGCGAGCGGCTTGGCCGTCGAGCGTCCGGCGACCAGACCGGGGGCGACCTCCTTGCCCGCCTTCACCACGACCGAGCCGGGCTTGACGGATGCGGCGGTCACCTTGCCGGACGCCGCGGCGGCCTGAGCGCCCTTGCCGGCACCCGGGCCGCTGAGCGAGACCTCGCCGGAACCGTCGGTCGCGTTGGTGACGGCGAGCTGGTCCTGACCGGATTTCGGCTTGCCGGGACACACCACGGTGGCCGCCTTCGGCGCGCTGCTCTCGGCGGCGAGCGTCGGCTGCTCCCACTGGTGGGGCCGGTTGAGCAGCAGCGCCACGGCCATCGCCCCGATCAGGCCGAGGGCCACCAGAGCGGTGTTGTCGAGGCGGCGCCCACGCTGCCTGCGTACGCGGCGCAGCCGGGGCCGCGCTGCGGCCGCTGCCGCAGCGGCAGCCGCCATCCGGCCGCCCTTGGCGCGCTCCGGCTCGGGCTCCGGCTCCGCCGTCCGCATCTCGTCGGCGGTCGGCCATGCCTCGAACTGCGGCTCGAAGGCACCCTGGAACTCACCGGTCTGATAGCCGCCGGTCTGATAGCTGCCGGTCTGGTAGTCACCGGTCTGATACTCACCTTCGTACGCCGGCGGGTAGCCCGTCTGGGCGAGCATCTGTCCCGTCTCCGGGCCGGGCACGTAGGGCTCCTGGGCATAGAGCTGCTCGGGCGTGTAACCCTCCGGCGCCGTCTGACCCGCGGCATACGGGTCGGCGTAGGGGTCCAGCATCCACGGCTCCTGGCCGTAGACGTCGTCGGTCTGCGGATCGTGCGAGCGGTCGTAGGGGTCACGTGAGTGACTCATGCCGACTCCCTCCTCTGGATCAGCGTCGGCAGGCACAGGACCAGGACCACGAACAGCCCGATCCCGGCCAGGACCAACAGGATCGTACGGATGATGGACTGCGACTCGGTCACGCCCGGGTCGCTCGGCTCGGAGTCGAGCAGCCAGGCACGCGTCGAGCGCTCGACGGTGCTCGCCTGGGTCACCGAGCCGGAGGCGTCGATGCCCTCGGCGACGGAGGAGTCGGCCGGCCCGGGCATCACGATGTAGGCGACGCCCTGGGCGGCCAGGTCACCGATCACCGCGTCGTCGGGGTCGGCGGCCAGGCGGCGTACGACTCCGGTGAGCTCGTCGGAGCCACCGGCGACCTGCGCGATCTCGTCCTCACCGAGGGTGATCCCGTCGTTGCGCAGGACGGCGTAGCGGATGCCCTCGTCGACCGAGCCGCGCAGCACGAGGACGCCGTCCTCGGGTCCGAGCGTGGTCGAGGTCGGGTCGAGCATGTAGGACGGCACCCCGGTGTGACCGAGAGCGCGGGTGTTGTCGGTGAGGTCGCCGGAACCGGCGTAGACGAACCAGCCGAGGCTGCCGACCACACCGACGGCGGCGACCGCGGCGGCCGCGCCGACCATGACCTTCCGCAGCCCGCTCAGCCCGTCGAGGATGGCGCCCTGGGCGCCCAGGACCGCAGCCACCACCGCGAAGCCCTGGATGGCGACCAGCGGGAAGCCCCAACCGACCCGGGCGATGCCGGCGTCGAGCTGGACCGGGATCCAGGACAGCAGCATGGTGACGACGGCCGTCGCGACCGCGCCGATCCAGCAGACCAGCACCGGGATGCGGGTGCGGCTCGGGATCAGCGCGAGCACCGCCAGCAGCGGCAGTGCCAGGCCCAGCCACCACGGGGCGCCGAGGTCGGCACCGTCGAGCCCGGTCAGACGGCCCACGAGCAGGTCGAAGCCGCCGGCGGCCGGGGCCGGTAGCCGACCCGGGTCGAGCAGCAGCCCGGCCCAGCCGCCGGAGAAGATCAGCGGCAGCCACCACGGGATCAGCAGGGCGACCGGCGTCGCGATGGCCGCGGCCGGCGGGCCCCACTGGTCGCGGTCGGTGAGCACGGCGGGCATCAGCCGGCGTACGGCGATGAAGATGACGGCCGCGAAGACGGCCGCGACGAGGAAGGCCATCGGCGCGAACGCGGTGATGACGGTCAGCAGCAGACCGGTGCGCCAGCCGGCCCGCCAACGGCGGTCGGCGACGGGGTCGCTGAAGCCGAGCGCGGCGTGCGCCAGCCAGGGCAGCACCGCGCCCACCACGACCGCGCCGATCCGGCCGTCGCCGAAGGCGCCGCTGACGTAGGGAACCAGGGCGTAGGCCGTCGCACCCCACAGCAGCAGCCAGCGCGGGGCGCCGAGGTGGCTGATCAGCCGGCCGGCGACCCGCAGCAATCGCCAGGCACCGCCGAGCGCGATCGGGAAGCTGAGCAGCATCACCGCGGTGACGGCCAGGCTCGGGTTGCCACCGAGGATCGTGGCGAGCACCGCCAGCGGGAAGACGTGCGGCGGAGCGGGCACGCCCGTGCCCTGCGAGAGCGCGTGCCAGGACTCGAACTGCAGCTGCCACCAGTCGCCCACGTTCTGCGGCGTGGGACCGAGACCGCTGCCGGCCACACCACCGAGCGCCGCGCGGGCGCCGATGACGCCGAGGATGCCGACGACGACCAGGAGCACCGCGACCGGGTTGGTGAACAGACGCACCAGCCAGCCGGTCTCGGCCGGGATCTCGTCCTCCTCGAGCTGGGCCCGCTCGGCCTGCCGCTTCGCGGCGAAGGAGGCAGGGTCGGCCTCGGCCTGGGCCATCTGCCGCCGTTCGGCGATGTCGGAGGCCTGCAGGGTGACCGCGGTGGCGACGTCGGAGACGAAGTCGAGACCATGCCGGTAGGGCAGCCACGGCGGAGGCAGCAGCGCCTTGACGGTGTCCTTGTCGGCGTGGGCCTGCTTCCGGCGGCGTCGCTTGGCGAGCATGATCTGGCCGGTGTGGCCGTAGATCCAGCCGAGCGCGGCCAGGTCGTCGAGCGCCGCCCCGGGGTCACGGACGAGGACGAAGCCGAGCATCCGCCACAGGGTCTGGAAGAAGAACCTGACCATCCACAGCGCCAAGGTGCCCGGACGGCCGTTGACGAGCAGCGTGTAGAGCGCCGCCCGCCGCTCCTGGTAGTGGATCCGGCGCCCGGTCAGCTGCGTCTTGCGTACGCCGCGGTGGGCCGCCTCCACGTGGAAGACGACCGCGTCCGGCACGGCGATGGTCGTGAAGCCGGCGTTGGCGGCCCGCCAGCCGAGGTCCATGTCGGTGCCGAGGACCGGGAGGTGCTTGTCGAAGCCACCGAGGTATTCGAGGACCTCGCGCCGGATCAGCATGCCGGCGGTGTTGACGGCCAGGACGCGGCGTACCTCGTCGTGCTGGCCCTGGTCGTACTCGCCCCGCTCCAGGCCGGTCTCGCGGTTTCCGGTGACGGAGATCGAGACACCCAGCTCGAGCATCCGGCGCAGCGAGGGCCATTCCCGGATCTTGGGGCCGAGGATGTCGGCCTCCGGGTATTCCTCGGCCGCGTTGAGCAGCGTCGCGAGCGCGTGCGGGTCGGGGGTGGAGTCGTCGTGGAGGAACCAGATCCACTCGGGCGGCTGCGCCGCCTGGTGGAGGATCCTGAGCGCCTCGTTGGCCGCATCCGCGAACGTCGTCGACGCCGGGAGCTTGACCACCTGGGCGAAGGTCTCCTCCAGGATCTCGACCGACCTGTCGGTCGAGCCGGTGTCGATCGTGACGGCAAAGCTCACCGGAGCCTGCTGGTTCCGGATCCCGTCGATGACGGTCGGAAGCCAGCCGGCGCCGTTATGAGAGACGAGGACGAGAGCGACCGACGCTTGCACGATCGGCAACCCTAGTGCCCAACTGGTGATAGTCCGAATGGACCTGTCGAGCGATCGGCGTACGCCCCGGCAGGTATTTACCTCCGAAAAGATCAGCAGGCCCGGACCGTGACGGTCCGGGCCTTGCTGGCTCGTGCTTGGTTATTGCCTCAGACTGCGCGCTTCTTCAGCTTGCGGCGCTCCCGCTCGGAGAGTCCACCCCAGATTCCGAAGCGCTCGTCGTTGCCCAGAGCAGACTCAAGGCAGTCCTGGCGCACCTCGCAGGTCTGGCAGACCTTCTTGGCCTCCCGAGTCGATCCACCCTTCTCTGGGAAGAACGCCTCCGGATCCGTCTGCGCGCACAGGGCGCGCTCCTGCCAGCCCCCTTCGTCGGTGTCCGGCTCGAGGAGAAACAGCTCTCTCATCGTCTTTCCGACCTTTCGACCCTATTCAGCTTGTTTTCGGGACCGTGACCCCAATTCGGGCCAGTCACCTCATGCCATCGGCAGGTAACCGATCCCCCCGTTTTTTGCGGGAACTGCCTCTGTTACGACCGAGGTCGATGTTTTGATGCAGTTCCAGTCCGAAATTTTCCCGAGATTCCTGGCGCTGTCTCCAGCGCTGACGGTCCACGGTTCAGTTTCGAATCACACTGATGAAATTACATGCCTGTCGGTGCCACAAGTCAACCCTCAAATCTGCTAGGGCCGCACTAACACAGGCTTTCTGCACCGGCTGGAGCAGGGGCGCTGGCCCTCGTCTGAGAGGCTAGGACCATGCGTGACATCACCGTTCTCTCCGGCGGCCATGGTGGCTCGAAGTTCATCTCCGGGCTCCTCCACGGCATCTCTGCCGGCCGTTTCCCAGGCATTAGGGAAGATGCCCGGGTCACCGTGATCGCCAATACCGCCGACGATCTGTGGATGCACGGTGTCAAGGTCTGCCCCGACCTCGACACGGTGATGTACACCCTTGGCAACGGATTCGACCATGAGCGCGGCTGGGGCCGCAAGGCCGAGACTTGGTCGATCAAGGAGGAGCTCGAGGCCTACGGGGTCCCCGGCACCTGGTTCGGGCTGGGCGACCGCGACATCGCCACCCACCTCGTGCGCACCCAGATGCTCGAGGCAGGGTTCCCGTTGTCGCAGGTCACCGCCGCGTTGTGCGATCGCTGGCTGAAGCCTGTATGGGGCGACCGGGTGCAGCTGCTGCCGATGACCGACGACCGCGTCGAGACCCATGTGGCGGTCAAGGACGAGAATTCACCCAGCGGTCTCTCGGTCGTTCACTTCCAGGAATACTGGGTACGCCTCCGGGCCGGCGTGCCCGTCGAGAAGCTGATCTTCGTGGGGCAGGACGAGTCGAAACCGGGCCCCGGCGTGATGGACGCGCTGCTGCAGTCCGACCTGGTGATCCTGCCCCCGTCCAACCCGGTCGTCTCGATCGGGACGATCCTCGGAGTGCCCGGGATCCGGGAGGGCCTGGTGGCCACCTCGGCCCCCGTCGTCGGGATCTCGCCGATCATCAGCGGTCACCACGTACGCGGCGTGGCGGAGCAGATGCTGGCCGCGATCGGAGTCGACGCAACTGCCGCCGGAGTCGGTCTGCATTATGGGACGCGGGGCTCCGGCGGAGTCCTCGACGGCTGGCTGGTCGACACCGCCGACGACGCCGCCGTCCCCTCGCTCACCGACTCCGGGCTGAAGGCGGCCGCCGTGCCGCTGTGGATGTCGTCCGAGGACGCGACCGCCGACATCGCCGCCGCCGCGGTCGAGCTGGTGGCCCGGTGACGGGCCCCATGTCCGGGCGGGGCATCACCGTCACCGCCCCCGACGGCGTACCCGAGGTGCGGAAGGGCGACGACCTCGCCGCGCTGCTCCTCGACGCTCTCGACTCCGACCTGGCCGACGGCGACATCGTGGTGGTCACCTCGAAGGTGGTCTCCAAGGCCGAGGGACAGGTGCGGGAGGGGATCCGCGACGACGCGCTCCCCGGCGAGACGACCCGGGTGGTGGCCCGGCGCGGGCCGACCCAGATCGTGCGCAGCCGGCTCGGGCTGACGATGGCCGCTGCCGGGATCGACGCCTCCAACGTCGAGGCCGGCCACATCGTGCTGCTGCCGCTGGACCCCGACGCCTCCGCGCGCGCCCTGCGGGCCACGCTCCGCGACCGCACCGGCGCGAACGTCGGCGTGATCATCACCGACACCGCCGGGCGGGCCTGGCGCGACGGCCAGACCGACATCGCGATCGGCGCCGCCGGGCTCGAGGTGCTGGAGAGCTTCGCCGGCCAGGTCGACGCCTACGGCAACGACCTCGTCGTCACCGCCCCCGCCGTCGTCGACGAGATCGCCTCGGCGGCCGAGATCTCCCAGGGCAAGCTGGGCGCGCGGCCGTTCGCGGTGCTGCGCGGCCGGGCCGACTTGGTCCGCGAGCCCGGTGACGACGGGCCGGGAGCCGCCGCGCTCATCCGCCCGGAGGGCTCGGACTTCTTCGGCTTCGGGGCCCGGGAGGCCGTCGTACGCGCGCTGAAGGGTGCCGCCGAGGACCAGGCTCCGTTCGGCGCTCCGGCGAGCGTCGAGGAGCTCTCCGCGGCCGTCGCCGAGGTCATCGGGACCGCCCCTGTGGCGCACGGGGACGGGCTCCGCGTGGACGGAGCCGACCCCGCGGTGATCGCCGCGCTGGCCTTCGCGCACGGCTGGCGATGCGAGCGCGCGGACATTAATCACGGGGCAACTTCCCTTCTGCTACCACTGACCACCTAGAATCTGCGCGTCCCGACAAAAGACCCGAGGTACGCCGAACAGTGGCCAACAAGTCGCTCAACAAAGACCGCCGTGCGGTCATCAACGACATCCGCAAGAAGCAGGGCCGCGCAGAGCGCGTCCGTGGTGCGGCGATCGTCGGTGTCTGCGTCGTCATCGCCCTGGTGATCGTGGGTGCCGCCGCGTGGGGCCCGATCACGGACTTCTTCAAGACCAGCAAGTACGACGACGTCGCACTGCAGGACATCGGGAAGAGCGCGAAGGCCGCCGGGTGCCAGAAGGTCACCGAGATGGCCGCCGACGGCAACCAGAACCACATCGCCACCGGCACCCAGCAGACCTACACGACCGCTCCCCCGGCGTTCGGCCCGCACTGGAACGAGGCCAACGTCGCCCCGGCCGACATGTCGCGCAAGTTCTACACCGCGGCCGACCGTCCCGAGCTCGAGGCGCTGGTGCACAACCTCGAGCACGGCTACACGATCGTGTGGTACGACGACACCGTCTCCGAGGACGAGCTGAACACGCTCCGGGCGATCGGTGACAAGTTCGCCGGCACCTCCAACTTCCGCTACAAGTTCATCGCGGCCCCCTGGACCGCTGCCGACGCCAAGGAGACCGCGGTCGCCGGCGACAAGAAGACCGAGTTCCCCTCGGGCACCCACATCGCCCTCACCCACTGGTCCGCCGACCCGGCCAACCCGACCGAGGCGTCCACCCAGAAGGGTGTCTTCCAGTACTGCGAGAGCGTCTCGGGCGAGGCGATCAAGGACTTCATGCGGAAGTACCCCTACACCTCCAGCCCCGAGGCCCAGGCCATGTGACCTGGTCCCTCAGGACGTACGAAACGGCCGTCTCCCTTCGGGGAGGCGGCCGTCTCTCGTTCCCGGGGCAGACTCAGGTGAGGTCGGTGCGGTCGGAGTCCTTGAGGGCCGCGACGATCTTCTTGACCTGCTGGGCGTGGGCGCGGGTGGTGACCAGGACGGCGTCGTCGGTGTCGACGACGACGATGTCCTCGAGGCCGATGAGGGCGATCATGCGGCCGGAGTGGGGAACGACCAGACCGGTGGAGTCGAGGGCGTGGACGAGGGTGTCGTCGCCGAGGATCGTGGGGCCCTCGGGCGAGGCGGTGGTGGCGGCCTGGAGCAGCGTCGCGAGCGAGTCGAAGTCGCCGATGTCGTCCCAGCCGAGGTCGGCGGGCACGGTGGCCACCTTGCCGGCCGCGGCGGCCGGCTCGGCGACGGCGTGGTCGACGGCGATCTTCGGCAGCGTCTCCCACAGCTCCTCGAGCCGGGACGGTTCGGCGGCGATCGCCCGCAGCCGTTCGGTGAAGCCCGGGTCCGACTCCGCGAGCAGCTCGAGGAGGACCGTGGGGCGGACCACGAACATCCCGGCGTTCCACCGGTAGCGGCCGGTCGCGAGATAGCCGGCCGCGACCTCGGCCGACGGCTTCTCGACGAACTCGTCGACCAGGTAGGCACCGTGGTGGCCGTCCAGCGGCTTGCCCTCGGCGATGTAGCCGAACGCGGTCGAGGCGAAGGTCGGCGAGATGCCGATCGTCACCAGCCAGCCGTCCGCGGCGACCGCCGCGGCGCTGCGTACGGTCTCGTGGAAGTTGTCGACGTTGCGGATCACGTGATCGGCGGCGAAGGAGCCCATCACCGCGTCCGGGTCGCGTCGCTCCAGGAAGGCCGCGGCCAGGCCGATCGCGGCCATCGAGTCGCGCCCGCTCGGCTCGGCCAGGATCGCGTCGTGCGGCACCTCCGGCAGCTGCTCGCACACCGCCCGCTCGTGGACCGCGCCGGTCACCACCATGATGCCGTCGCAGACCGGCTCGAGACGGTCGTAGGTCTCCTGCAGGAGCGTACGTCCGTGGCCGGTCAGGTCGCGCAGGAACTTCGGCTCCGAGGAGCGCGAGAGCGGCCACAGCCGGGTGCCTGCGCCGCCGGCGGGGATCACTGCCCAGAACGTCATGCCGCCACCTCCGTAGGGCACGTCGAAGAATACGGAAGTGGCGGCATGATGGACCCACTGGTCGCTCGCTGGCGCTCGCTCATGCCGCACACCTTAGAGTTTCGACGTGACCAGCTTTCCCGAGACCCTCGCCCGAGCCCTGCGGACCAACCCCGGCGGTCCGTTGGTGACCTTCTACGACGAGGCCAGCGGCGAGCGCCAGGAGCTGTCGACGGCGACGTACGCCAACTGGGTGGCCAAGGCCTCCGGCCTGCTCCTCGACGAGCACGGCCTCGAGCGCGGCGACAGCATCCGCATCGACCTGCCCACCCACTGGCTGGCCGCGGTGTTCCTCGGCGCCGCCTGGAACACCGGCCTCGTGGTGACCGACTCGGACAGTCCCGATGCCGTCGTCTGCGGTCCCGAGACCCTGTCGGCCTGGGCGGACGGCGCCGGGAAGCGGCCGACGCTGGCGTGCTCCCTGCTGCCGTTCGGCGTACGTTTCGCCGACCCGCTCCCCCCGGGCGTGCACGACGTCGGCATCGAGGTCTGGGGGCAGCCGGACGCCTTCACTCCGTGGGACCCGCCGACCGCGGACGACGCGGCCACCTCGTGGGCCGGCGTCGAGACGAGCCACGCCGAGCTGTTCGGGGCCGAGGGGAACACCGGACGGCTGCTCTCCACCGTCCCGTCGGCCTCACCGGCCGGCACCGAGCTCCTGGCCGCCCTGCTGGTCGGAGGCGGCTCGCTGGTGCTGGTCACCAACGCGACCGAGGAGCGCCTGGCGGCTCTCGCCTCGAGCGAGCGCGCAACGCAATTCCCGGACCGCTCGTGACGATGTCTCCATTCCGCACGGATATCGCCGCCGGATAAAACCCGTTCCTCACCGAGATATCGTCCGCTGAATTCAGGTTCTACCGATAGACGATGAATCGGCGCCAGCCTTGGATTCGTAATCCGGGCCGGCGCCGACAGGGCGCCCGACAAAACACGGTGGTGCGGCGCCCTACGGACCCGAGGAAGGGGTGGGCTGTCCTGGGAGTCCGTAGTCGATCGAAGGCGCCGCCCGCCGCGCCGCGAGGCGTCATGGGCGGGTCACAGGCTGTTCAGGAAGTCGATGACCGCCTGGATGATCTCCTGGATGATGCCGGGATCAGACATGAACAGACTCCTTTCCAAGTTCCCGAGAAACCCTAGAAATGCGAGCCGGTGACCGGCAGAGAAGCGCGTTGCGTCCCCCTGTCGCAAACTCGCCGAAAAACACGTTAGGCATACTTCACGGACCCTGTCCATGAATCCTCGGAATTACCGCGATAACGAAAATTCGTGACGCGCGGGTTCGGACGGCTATCCGAACTGGTCGTAGCCCCGCATGACGCCCATCCGCGACTTCCGGTCCCAGCCACCGCTCTGGTCGTGCTCATAGGCGAACCACATCCCGTCGGACCTGCGGCGCAGCAGCAGGTCCCCACCGGTCGAGGCGCCGCGCAGGTCCTTGGTCGCGAGGATGAAGTCGAAGGCGCTCGTGTCGATGCCCGGGTCGGAGTAGGTGGTCAGGCCACCGGGACCGTTGGTGCGGAAGACCAGCAGCTTGTCCGAGACCTTGAAGATCGCCTCGGGCGAGCCGTCGTCGGCGTAGAAGCGGCCGGCTCCGATGACCTGGGTCGAACCGTTGACCGCGCTGCGCATCCGGTAGGAGGGACGCAACGCACCGGTGCCGTGCCCGGGCCAGACCCGGATCTCACCGGTGGGGTGCTTGCCCAGGAGGTCGGGCCAGCCGTCGCCGGTGATGTCGCTGACCACGTCGATGACCGCGAGCGACTCGAAGTTGCGCCCGATGATGACGCCGGTGGCGAAGGTCTCGGTGCCGTTGCCCCGGTAGAGCCGGATGGTGCCGTCGGTGTGGCGGATCAGGATGTCGCCGTCGCCGTCGCGGTCCCAGTCACCGGCATTCATGAGTGTGGCCGAGCTGCCGCCGGCCAGGTTGGTCGCCCGCGGCGTACCGAACCGGGCGTTGCCGTCGGTGCGGATCACGACGATCCGCTTGTCGGAGGCCCGCCGGGCGACCAGGTCGGGGTAGCCGCGGCCGCTGATCTGCGACTGCAGCTCCCGCGCCGCCCACCCGGCCTGCTTCGAGCCCGCCTGCGAGCGGATCGTGCTCAGCTGGGCGTAGAGGTAGCGGCCGGGGCACGCGGTGGAGCCGGCGTCGCGATGGCCCATGATCGCGTGCGCGAAGGTGCGGTCGCCGATCCTGGTGGAGCCCTTGTTGCCGCGTACGCCGTGCAGCGAGAGCTTCCACGCGAAGAGCGTGCCGAAGGCGTTCACCAGCGCGCTCGGGGGCGCGACGTCGTCGAAGTTGCCGATCGCGGAGGCGCCGAAGCTGTAGCTGTTGTAGCCCGACGTGTGGGCGCCCACGACGGGGCGGTCGACACCGCCGTAGCGGCCCTCCCAGATCCGGCCGAACTTGTCGACCAGGAAGTTGTAGCCGATGTCGCGCCAGCCGCGGCTCTGCACGTGGAAGGTGTAGATGCTCCGGATGATCCCCGGCACCTGGTCCCGGGTGTAGGAGTTGGTGTTGACGGTGTGATGCACGAACCCGCCGCGCACCTCGTGGTAGTCCGGCGGGCCGGCCTCGCGCACGCTCTCGTCGGCGCCCCACTGGCGACGGCTGTAGATGCTGGGCTTGGGCGTGTACGCGGCCGCCGACAGCGTCGCCTCGCCCTCCTCGGCGCTCTCGACGCTCTCCGCGCCCTCGGCTTCCTCCGCCTGCTCCGGCGCGTCGTCGGCCCCGGTCTCGATCTCGGGCGACTCGCTGCGCGTCGAGTTCGCCTCGCCGGGGGTGATCACCGCCAGCCGGAGGTCGGCGGGCACCTCGGCGCCGGTCAGCCGCAGCCGCGCCTGCACCTGCTCGACCTCGCCGACGATCGCCTCCATCGTGCCCGGTCGCGCCCCGGAGGCCTCGGCTGACGTCGGGTCAGGAGCGTGGTCGTCGACGTGGACGTCCAACGCCTGCCAGTCGCTCCACGTCCCGTCCACCAGCGTGCGTACGTCCGCCGCGACCGCCTCCTCCGGGACGACCGCGCCGGGCGCCCAGGTGAGCCCGACCGTGCCGAAGCCGTTGACGGGCTGCGGGAGGCTGGTGACGGTCACCGCATCGCCCGCGGAAGCGGCTCTCCGGGCCTCCCCGGTGAGCCGGCCCGTCACACCGCGCCCGGACGCGCGGCCCTGGGCCAGGGGCGCGGTCAGCGAGATCTCCTCGAGGTGGGCGTCGACCGGCTCCGCGGGCACCTCGGCCGCGGACGGCACGGCGACCTGGCTGTCCGAGACCGGCACCTCGCCGGGACGGACCACCTTCAGGTCGACGACGGTGCTCGCCGGGACCAGCGCGGCCAGGACGACCCCGAGCACGAGCAGCTGCTGGGTCGAGGCCACGTAGCGGGACCGAGCACGCTGAGTGTCGTTCGACTCGTCTTGTCCGGCCTGCGAAAACATGCGTGGATCCCCCTGGTTCCGTAACACCAGGGAACATCTTTCACATCAGCAACAGGGGACGGAAGAGCCCGCGGGGAACTACATATCTGTAATTCCCCGCGGGCTCACGGACCGAGCTGGGCTCAGACCTCCGCGCCGAGAGCGCTGTCGGCGGCCTCGAGCTGCTTCAGCTTGGCCGACCCTTTGGCGTCGTCCTCACCGTAGTGGAGGTACTCGATGCCCTCGTCGACGTCGCCGTCGAAGACCAGGCGGCCCTTCTCCAGGCAGATGACCCGGTCGCACATCCGCTTGACCGAGCCGGCGGCGTGGCTGACGTAGACCACGGTGCGGCCGCTGTCGCGGATCTCCTCCATCTTCTCCATGCACTTCTTCTTGAAGGGCTTGTCACCGACGGCGAGAACCTCGTCGGCGAGGAAGATGTCGGAGTCGATGTGGACGGCGACGGAGAACCCCAGCCGGGAGTACTGCCCCGAGGAGTAGTTGCCGACCGGCGAGTTGAGGTGGTCGCCGAGCTCGGCGAACCTCACCACATCGTCGTAGATCTCGGCGGTCTCCTCGGCGGAGAGCCCGTAGATCGCCGCGTTGAGGAAGATGTTCTCCCGACCGGACAGCTGCGGGTGGAAGCCCGCACCGGTCGCGATCAGGCCGGCGATCTGGCCACGCGTCTTCACGACACCCTCGTCGGGGCGCATCACGCCGCTGATCAGCTTGAGCAGCGTCGACTTGCCGGAGCCGTTGAGCCCCATGAGACCGACCGACTCGCCCTGCTTGATCGTGAAGGTGACGTCGTCCAGCGCCTTGAAGGTGTTGGAGACGGCCCGTCCCTTCATCTTCGCGACGGTGATGTCCTTGATGCTGCGGTGGTAGCGGAGCGTGAAGTTCTTCGTCACCCCGTCCACCACGATCGAGTCGGCGCTCATGTCAGACGCTCCGGAATCTTGTTCTCGTACTTGCTGAAGATCACCTGGGCGATCACCAGCAGGACCAGCGAGGCGCCGAACGCCCCGAGCCCGAACAGCCATAGGTTCTCGGGCAGGTGCTTGACAGCGGTCGCCTCGGGATTCGGGGTCGCCCCGACCCAGAAGGCCTGCTGGAAGAGCAGCACCGCATCCGCGATCGGGTTGAGCAGGTAGATCCAGGACCTGTCCCCGAGGAAGGCCTCGATCATCGAGAACGGATACATCATCGGTACGCCGAAGCGGATGTAGTTGGTCAGGATGTTGACCGCGCTGCCGAAGTCACGGAAGAAGACGTTGGCCAGGCTGAAGACCAGCGCCAGCGCCGTGCCCAGCGCCATCACGATCCCGAGCGCCAGCAGGAACGCCGGAATCATCGTCCAGGTCGGCGTCCACCCACCGAGCAGGCAGACGATCACCAGGATGATCGACGCCGGCACGAGGTGGTAGAGCGAGACCAGCATCGAGGCGACCGGGAACATCTCCTTCGGCATCGCCATCTTCTTCAGCAGACCCTTGTTGCCGAGCAGGGACCGGGTCCCCGCACCGAAGGTCTCGGTGAAGAAGTGGACGATGACGAGCCCGGCGAACAGGTGGACCGGGTAGTTGTCCATCCCCTTGTCCGCGCCCATGATCTTGCCCATGAACAGCCAGTAGACGCAGAACTGCGTCAGCGGGTTGATGTAGGACCAGAAGACGCCCAGGATCGAGTTGGAGTAGCGACCGCTGATCTCCCGCTGCACGAGCAGCTTGAGCAGGTAGCGGCGCTTGAAGACCGAGAGCAGCCCGAGGTTCTCCGCCGGCGGTGCCAGCGGCGCGTCGACGATGCGTACGGGACGTTCATCAACTCCGGTTGCCATCGGTCCCCTTCTCCTCAGCGACCATCCACGGCTCGAAGGTCTTCTCCCACGCCTCCGGCGAGGTGAACTCGCTCAGCTTGGAGCGGTACTCCTCGGCCAGCTTGGGCCAGCGACGCTTGAGCTGGCGGTGCACCTTGATGGTGTCGCGCAGCATCTGGTTGAAGAGCTTCTTGTCGCGGCGGTAGAAGGCAGCACCCTGCTGGTCGTTCATCGACACGATGGCGCTGTCGTACTTGGTGATCCGGTACCACTGGTTGTCCATCGCGGCGAGCTCGGCCTCGGGGAACTCCGTGGAGAGCTTGCGCGGCTTCATCAGCTGCCGGATCGGTGCCTTGAGCGCGGCCAGCTTGACCTCGCGGTTGGTCGGCACGTCGGTGTCGTCCTTGCCCTTGCGCGGCGGCTTGTGGCGGCGCACCGGCGGGAACTCGTCACGGTCGGCCTTGAGCTGCGCGTCCGGGAAGTCCTTGACCATCTCGCGTACGGCCGGAAGCTGGGTCGCGAGGGTCTCGTGGAGCTTCTCGGGGCCGGCGAGCACGTCGAGCAGCGCCTGGTGGCGCAGCAGGACCGTCGAGTACTGCATCGAGACCAGGTGCTTGACCTGGTGGGAGAACGACTCGGTGACCATCCGGCCGCCGTCGTCGTAGATCGAGTGCAGCAGCGCGGCGACGAAGCGGTTGCGCTGGTGGAAGTAGGACTGCCAGTCGAGCGCGTCGTTCTTGTCGGTCCACGGGACGTGCCACACGGCCGCACCCGGGAACGAGACGGTCGGGAAGCCGGCCGCCTTGGCGCGCAGGCCGTACTCGGAGTCGTCCCACTTGATGAAGACCGGCAGCGAGAGCCCGATCTCCTCGATCACCTTGCGCGGGATCAGGCACATGAACCAGCCGTTGAAGTCCACGTCGACGCGCTTGTGCAGCCAGCGGGTCGAGCGCAGGTTGCGGGCGCCGAAGTCCCAGTCGCCGTAGACGCCGGGAGCCGACTGCCACCAGAACCGCCACGGCTGGACGATCTCGCCGTAGGAGTGCAGGCGGGACTTGGCGTAGAGCGAGAACATGTGGCCGCCGACGATGGTCGGCCGCTTGGCGAGGTCACCGAAGGTGATCGCGCGGATGATGCCCTCGGGCTCGCAGACGACGTCGTCGTCCATCATCAGGGCGTACGTCGCGGTGCCCTTGCGCACCGACTCGAGCTGCCCGCGCGCGTAGCCGCCGGAGCCGCCCAGGTTGCCCTGCTCGATGATGTGCAGCAGGTCGCCCAGAGCCTTCTCGGCCGCCGGGAACTCGACGTCGTCGACGACCTTCTTGGTGCCCTGCTCCATCACGAAGACGGTGTCGAGGTAGGGGCGCAGCGCCTCGTCCTCACCCATCTGCGCGAGCAGCTTGGCGCAGAAGTCGGGCTTGTTCATCGTGGTGACGCAGATGTCGACGGTGCCGTGCTCGGCACGGTCGTCGGGGACCTCCGCGGTCCACTCGGCCGAGGTGATGACGGCGTCCTCGTCGGAGGCGACGACGTCGTACCAGTACCAGCCGCCGTCGACGAACGGCTTCAGCGGCAGGTCGAAGGTGAAGGTGCCCTCGGGGTTGGTGCCGGTGTCGGCGGCGTCGACGCGCTGGGAGCGGCCGTTGGCCATCGACTTGTAGACGATGACGCTCGCGCCGCGGCCCTGGAGCGCGACGGTCAGCTTCACGTCGTCGACCACGGTGTGCCGGCGCCAGTAGCTGGCCGGGAACGCGTTGAAGTAGGTGCCGAGCGAAAGCCGCTCGCTCTTCAGGATCCGCAGCGCCGTACGCGACTCGATCTGGTCGGGGTGGATCTGGGTCCCGTCGTTGATCGACTGGCGGATCTGGGCGTTGTTGAGCGCCTGGGCCGTCTTGTCGGAGCCGACCTCGTACTTGTCGGCGTCGAGGATGGCGGCCTGGTTGTCGACGTAGAGCGGGAGTACGTCGGAGTCACGGTCCAGCGGCAGGATCTGCCGCTGGAGCAGTCGGGTCACGCTCATTCGTCAACGCCTCCGGAGGTGAGCGGGGTGCCGTCCTCGAAGTGGGGACGGAGCTTGTTCTCGAACATGGTGAGCGCGGACGCGATCGCCATGTGCATGTCCAGGTACTTGTAGGTGCCGAGGCGGCCACCGAAGAGCACCATCGGCTCCTTCTTGGCCAGGTCGCGGTAGACCAGGATCTTCTCGCGGTTGTCGGCGGTGTTGATCGGGTAGTACGGCTCGTCGCCCTCCTGGGCGAAGCGGCTGTACTCCTTCACGACGATGGTCTTGCCCGGCTTGTAGCGGTCGGCACGCTCGGGGTGGAGGTGCTTGAACTCCAGCTCACGGGTGAACGGGACCTCGGGGTCGTTGGCGTTGACCACGCCGGTGCCCTGGTAGTCGTCGACGTCGAGGATCTCGGACTCGAGGTCCACGGTGCGCCACGACAGCTTGCCGGCGGAGAAGTCGAAGTACTCGTCGACCGGGCCGGTGTAGACGATCGGGACCTTGCCCTTGTAGTCGTCGACGACCGTGAAGAAGTCGGTGTCGAGCAGGACCGTGATGTTCGGGTGGTCGGCCATCCGCTCGAGCCACGCGGTGTAGCCGTCGACCGGCAGACCCTCGTACTTGTCGTTGAAGTAGCGGTTGTCGAAGGTGTAGCGGACCGGGAGGCGCGTGATGATGTCCGGCGACAGCTCCTTGGGGTCCTTCTCCCACTGCTTGGCGGTGTAGCCCTTGATGAACGCCTCGTAGAGCGGGCGGCCGATCAGCGAGATCGCCTTCTCCTCGAGGTTCTGGGCCTCCTCGGTCTTGAACTCGCTGGCCTGCTCGGCGATCAGCGCGCGCGCCTCGTCGGGCGTGTGCGACTTCCCGAAGAACTGGTTGATCAGCGCGAGGTTCATCGGCAGGGAGTAGACCTGTCCCTTGTACTTGCCGAAGACCTTGTGCTTGTAGTCGGTGAAGTCGGTGAACTTCCGCACGTAGTCCCACACCTTCTCGTTGGAGGTGTGGAAGAGGTGGGTGCCGTACTTGTGCACCTCGATGCCGGTCTCCTCGTCGAACTCGGAGTAGGCGTTGCCACCGATGTGGGGGCGGCGCTCGATGATGAGCACCTTCTTGTCCAGCTCGGAGGCGGCGCGCTCGGCGATGGTCAGGCCGAAGAGGCCGGAGCCGACGACGACGAGGTCAGGAGTGGTTTCAGGGGAGGACACGATCGCTCAGTCTAGGTCTCTGTGGGTAAGGGGTCGGTCAGGAGGAGGTGGTCGGGACGGTTCGCATACCCCGCGCGGCGCGCAGGGCCTTGATCACGTTGACGGCTTCGTGCTTGCCGCCTCGCAGCGGGCTGAGGAGGACCACAGCCGCGGTGATGAGCCAGGGCTTGAGACGTACGAGGACGTTCTCGCCGTAGCGGAGGTGGACGACGAAGAGGTTGCGGTACATGTAGAAGCCCTTCCAGCCGGCCAGGTCGTGCTGCTGGCTGAAGTCGAGCTGACGCACGAGCACCGCGTCGCGTACGGCCCAAATGGTGCGGCCGGCGCGGCGGGCGCGGATCGCGAGGTCCACGTCGTCGTAGAAGATGAAGTAGGTCGGGTCCGGGAGGCCGATCTCCTCCAGGACGGTGCGGCGGATCATGAAGCCCTCGAAGGCGACGTTCTCCACCGGGACACGCTCGGGCATGGCGTCGCGGGTCGGGTAGGTGTCCATCACCGCGGCGGTCTTGGGCTTGATCGCGAGCGGGTTGCGCAGGTCGAACTTCAGCGCGGCCAGCTCGATCAGGTTGCCGTTGCGGTCCTCGCGCACCGAGAAGAGGCAGTCCTCGTCCTGGGCGAGCAGCACCTCGAGGCAGTCGTGGGCCGGGACGACGTCGTCGTCGATCAGGTAGAGCCGGTCCCAGCCCTGCTCGACCGCGGCCTTGGTGCCGAGGTGGAACCCACCGGCGCCACCGAGGTTCTCCGGGCTGTCGATGACCTGGAGGTTGGGCGTGACCGCCTCGGCGAGGACCTGCGCGGTGTGGTCCGTGGAAGCGTTGTTGACGACGATCACGGCGTCGGCGGGCTGGTCGAGCTTGGTGAGCCCGTCGAGCAGCCCACGCAGCATGTCGGCGCGGTTGTAGGTGACGACGACGATCGCGACCGTCTCACGGGTGGTGCTCAACGAAGGAACCTCTCGTGTCCACTGAAGTCCCCCCGGATAGCCGCCCACCAAGCCTGCGCAGAGAGCCGGATCCGCTTCGGCTGCGGCTTGGTGAGCAGGTAGAACCATAGAGTCTTGGCCACGAAAGCCAAAGCGAAGGGCCACCCTCGGTAGTCGCGCAGGTTGAGCAGGTTGTTGCGCGCCATGCAGTAGTGCTTCAGATCGCTGGGCGTGTGGTTGTACGTCGCCCTCCCCCACGCCATCGGAGTGCCGAGATCACCGACGGCCGGGTGGCGCACCTGAGCGCCGACGACGGTCGCGATCCGGGCCCCCGCCTGCTCGGCCCGGAGGCGGTATTCGTGGTCGTCTCCCCAGATGAAGTACTCCGCCCGGGGGTAGCCGATCCGCTCCACCAGGTCGCGGGTGACCAGGACCCCGTTGAACGGGATCACGATGCCCTTGATCAGGCCGTCGGTGGCCGCGGCCTCGACGTCGGCGAGCTGGTGCACGACCTTGGAGCGGCCGGGGAGCCGGATCGGGAAGACCAGGCGTCCGGGGTCGCCCTCGTCGACGACGAGCGGCCCCCAGAAGTCCAGGTCGGTCTGCTTGAGGAGGAGGGCCAGGCAGTCGGGGTCGGGCAGGCCGTCGTCGTCCATCAGCCAGACCAGGTCGGCGCCGCGCTCGATCGCCAGCTCCAGGCCGTCGTGGAAGCCGCCGGCGCCGCCGCTGTTGCGCTGCAGCGTGCGCGCGACCACCGGGACCTGGCGCTGACCGGGCTCCTCGGCACCGTCGAGCTCGGCGAGCCACTGCGACGTACCGTCGGTGGAGGCGTTGTCGATGACGATCACCTCGTCGATCCCGTCGACCACGTCGAGCCGCTCCAGCAGTCGCTGCAGCAGCTCGAGACGGTTGAAGGTCACCACGACGGCGGCGACGCGATTGCTCCCTGGCACGGATCCAGACTAGCCGCGACCGCGGGGTATCCCGGGAATCAGCGAGTCGCCGTGACGCCCCGTTAACGCGTTGTTCAACACGCGTGGCACGCTCAGCACGCCGAGGCGAGGTCGTCGGTCTCGTTGGCCTGGTAGCCCTTGTTGCGCGAACCCAGCGAACCGCCGGTCACGGGGCCGCCCTTGTCGGAGTCGCCGGAGGCCTTCGTCTTGTTCTTGGGGGCGGGCGCCTTGGTCTCGCCGTCGTCGCCGGTGCTGGGCGAGGCGCTCTGCTGTTTGAGGGCCTCCTCCATCTTCGGGGTCGCCTTCTTCACCGCCTTGCGCACCTCGGCGTGGATGTCGGACATGTCCGGGTCGGCGGTGTTGACCAGCGGCGGCACCAGAGAGAGCGTCGAGATCTTCTGCGACTTCGCCTTGAGCGCCAGCGCCGAGAACCGCTCGATCTCGCTCGGCGGGACCGAGGTGGTGATCGTGGAGCCGGTCGCCTTCGCGACGTCCTGGTAGTGGCGTACGACGTCGGCCGGGCTGGTCTGCTGCAGGATCGCGTTCAGGACGCACTTCTGGCGGGCCATCCGGGAGTAGTCGTCGGAATCGTGGCGGGCCCGGGCGTACCAGAGGGTCTCCCAGCCGTCGAGCTTCCTCGTGCCGGGCTGGATGTGGGTGTAGAAGCTGTCGGAGGGGATGCCGACCGGGATCGGCTGGCGCACCTTCAGGGTGACGCCCCCGATGGCGTCGACGATCTCCTGGAAGCCGTTGAGGTCGACGATCGCGTAGTAGCTGATCTGCAGGTCGGTGATGCCCTCGACGGCGTCGACGGTGGCGGCCATGCCGGGGTCCTTCTCACCCTTGTAGAGCTCCTTGTGCTCCCCTGCCCAGGTGCTCACGCCGTTGAGGTAGCAGCCGTCGCAGTCGAAGCCGCGCGGGAACTCCTTGTCCATCGGGGAGCCGTCGTCGAAGGTGAAGTTCTGCATGTTCCGGGGCAGGCCGATGAGGACGGTACGTCCGGTGACCGCGTCGATCGAGGCGACCGTCAGCGAGTCGGGCCGCAGGCCCCAGCGGGTCTTCCCGCCGTCGGAGTCGGCTCCGGCGAGCAGCACGTTGAAACGGCCGTTGTGGGCCTCGGCGGCCTCCGCGCCGGCGAAGATCGCCTCGACCATGCCCTTGTGGACGCCGACCAGGTGGGCGCCGAAGAACAGGGTCGCGGCCACGGAGAAGGCCAGCGCGCTGCTGATCGCGACCACGATCCGGCGCTGCTTGAGGTCGAGCTCGAGCGGGCGGCCCAGCCGCCAGGCGTCGATGAAGAGGGCGGCCCAGGCGATCGCACCGGCGATGAGCCCGATCCGGAAGAGGCCGAGCAGCCAGGGCCTGGTGCCGAGCTGGAAGATCAGGCCGTGCCAGAGCAGGGAGATCCCGAAGACCAGCCCGGCGGTGATCGCGAGACCGATGACGGTCCAGATCGCGATCCGGCCGACCCGGCGGTTGCCGGCGACGAGCTGGGCCGACCCCGGCAGGAGCAGCGTGATCAGCAGCAGCGCCATCGCGCGGCGGAACCGCACGCGGGAGGCGCGCTCGGCGGCCGTACGCTGCGGCCGGTAGTTCTGGTCAGCCATCTCGGGTCCCTCGGGTGATGAGTTTGCACCGCCAGTATCACTAGTCACACAGGTAACAGAGTGACGCGACGCGCCGACCAACTCTAGTCGTCGGGCACGGTACGTTTGAGCCCATGCCAAACCCCCGCAACCCTGGCAACCCGAACGATCCCCGGTCGCAGCAGTACGGCTGGGCGTACGGCGGTGGCCAGCCTGCTCAGAACTCGGGTCCGGAGCCGACCAACGTCATGCCCACCGTCCGTCGGCCTCAGGCCGGCTCGCCGCCCCCGGCGCCGCCTCGTGGCGGCTACGACCGGCCGCTGCCCCAGCCGGGCGAGATCGCGCCCACCCCTGGGCAGGGCGGCTACGGCAACCAGGGCTATGGCCAGGGCGGCTACAACCAGGGCTACAACCAGGGCTGGAGCCAGCCGAGCGAGTACGGCGGCAACGGGGGCTATGGCGGGCCGGGCGATGGCTACGGCGATGGCTACGGCGGCGGTCGCGGGGGCCGTCAGCCGAGGCCCAAGAAGCGCCACCCGTTCCGCAAGTTCGTGGCCATCGTGATGATCCCGGTGCTGATCCTGGTCGGCGCCGTCGCCTGGATCGGCATCAGCGCCTGGAACAAGGTCGACAAGGTCCCTTACGAGCCCACCGCGGGCGAGCGGCCGGCGGACCAGCCCGGCACGACCTACCTCGTCGTCGCCAGCGACTCGCGGGAGGGCCTGACCGCCGAGGAGAAGAAGAAGCTGCACACCGGCGATGCCGCTGGCAGCCGCACCGACACCATCAAGCTGCTGCACACCGGAGCCGGCAAGACAATCGTGGTGACGCTCCCCCGCGACTCGCTCGTGCCGATCCCCGGGCACGGCACGACCAAGATCAACGCGGCCTTCGCCTACGGCGGCCCTGAGCTGCTGGTCCAGACGATCGAGCAGAACACCGGCGTACGCATCGACGGCTATGTCGAGATCGGCATGGGCGGCCTCGCCCGCCTGGTCGACGGCGTCGGCGGCATCGAGATCTGTCCCAAGAGCGACATGAAGGATCCGCTGGCCGGCCTGGACATCGAGAAGGGTTGCCAGGAGGCCAACGGCGCCACCGCGCTCGCCTACGCCCGCTCACGTCACGTCGAGAGCACCGGCGACCTGGCGCGCGGCGTCAACCAGACCGAGGTCATCTCGGCGATCGGCAAGAAGGCGACCAACCCGGGCACGCTGCTCAACCCTTTCAAGCTCGCCGAGATGGGCAAGGGTGCCGAAGGCCTCAAGGTCGGCGAAGGCATGAGCGTCATCGGCGGCGCGAAGTTCCTGTGGGCGTTCAAGGCGCTCGCCGGCGGCTCGGCGATGACCTGCGGCGTCCCGATCAAGGACTTCGCGGTCAACTGGCGCAAGGAGGACGCGCTGACGATGTTCGGCCACATCAAGGAGGACACCGTGGACGACATCCCCGCGGACATCTGCACTCCCACAGGCCTCCCGAAGAGCGTCACCGGCTGAGCCTCGGACCATCCGCAGCCGTCCCTACTGACTTTCGTCGGTAGGGACGGCTGCTTTTCGTCCACTGTCCCCGGCCGCGTACGTCCCTAGGTTCGAGGCATGATCACTCTGGACCACCTGACCAAGAGATACGGCGCGACCACCGCGGTCGACGATCTCACCCTGCGGATACAGCCCGGCCGGGTCACCGGCTTCCTCGGCCCCAACGGCGCCGGGAAGTCCACCACGATGCGGATGATCCTCGGCCTGGACCGGCCGACGTCGGGGACGGCCACGATCGACGGCCACCCCTACGCCTCGCTGCGGCGCCCGCTGCGCGAGGTCGGTGCGCTGCTGGACGCCAAGGCGGTGCACCCCGGCCGCCGGGTGCGTACGCATATGGTGGCGATGGCGCGGAGCAACTCGATCCCGGTGGCCCGGGTCGACGAGGTGCTCGAGCGGGTCGGCCTGGCAGGCGTCGCCCGGCGGCGGGCGGGCAGCCTCTCGCTCGGGATGAGCCAGCGGCTCGGGATCGCCGGCGTGCTGCTCGGCGACCCGCGGGTGATGCTCTTCGACGAGCCGGTCAACGGGCTCGATCCCGACGGCGTGCTGTGGATCCGGAAGCTGCTGAGGTCGCTCGCCGCGGAGGGGCGTACGGTCCTCGTCTCCAGCCACCTGATGAGCGAGATGCAGCAGACCGCCGACCACCTGGTCGTGCTCGGCCGCGGGCGCCTGCTTGCGGACGCCTCGATGGCCTCGTTCCTCGCCGGGCACTCCTCGCTGGAAGAGGCCTACTTCCGGCTGACCGCGGGAAGCGTCGAGTACGCCGGGGAGGTGGCCTGATGCTTGCTGCGATCTCGTCCGAATGGACCAAGCTCTGGTCGGTCCGCTCGACCTGGTGGTGTCTGATCGGGGCCGCCGCGCTGATGGCGCTCTACGCGGTCCCGCTGGGCCTCGACGCGGCCGAGCCCAACCGGGACATGTCCTACGCGGATCAGCTTCTCCACGTCGAGGACGTCGCCACCGCGGGGCTGCTGTTCACCCAGTTCGCGCTGATCGCGCTGGCCCTGTTGACGGTGACCTCGGAATACGCCTCCGGCAGCATGCGTACGACGCTGCAGTGCGAGCCCCGGCGCGGCCGGGTGCTGGTCGCGAAGCTCGTCGTGGTCGAGGTGGTCGCCCTGGTCGCCGGCGCGTTCCTCGCGCTCCTGGGCGCGACCTTCGGCTACCTGACGGCGGGTGACTACGGCGTCTTCGACGCCTCCGCGGTGGCCACGGTGGCGGGGAAGGTCAGCGTCTACCTGGGCGTGGTCGTCGCCCTCGCCATCGGGCTGGCGGTGGCACTGCGCAGCACGGCGGGCGCGCTCGTCGTGGCCTTCCTGGTGCTCTTCCTCCTGCCGATGGTGCTGATGATGAGCGGGATGGACCTGATGACCGAGGTGTCGTACTACCTGCCGGGCACCGCCGGCACGGAGTATCTCGGGATCGGGATCGCGACCCTCTTCGGCCTCGACGACGGGCTCCCCTACGACGGCGACGGCGGCCTGGGTCTCCTCGCCGCGTGGTCGGTGGTCACGCTGCTGGCCGGTCACCTGGTGTTCCGCCGGCGCGACGCCTGAATCTCGACAAGCTCGATCACCGGCGCGCTTGGTCCTCGCTCACGAGCCCTGCCTCGTGGGCGAGGACCGCTGCCTGCACCCGGTTGCGTACGCCGAGACGACCGAAGGCGCTGCTCAGATAGGCCTTCACGGTGCCCTCCACGAGATGAAGCCGGCGGCCGATCTCGGCGTTGGAGAGCCCGGCGCCGACCAGCGCCATCACGTCGCGCTCGCGGTCGGTGAGGGCGGCGACCTTGGCCCGCGCGTCGGCTGCCCGCGACATCCGGTCGCCGGCCCCCGCGCCGAGCTCGGCGATGACCCGCTGGGCCACCCGCGGGGAGAGGAAGGCGGCGCCGTCGGCGACCGCGTGCACGCCCGCGAGCAGCTCGCGCGGGTCTCCCGACTTGAGCAGGAACCCGCTCGCACCGTCGCCCAGCGCCCGGGCGATGTAGGCGTCCTCGGAGAAGGTGGTCAGCATGACCCGCGCGGTCTCCGGGGCGGTCCGGGCGATCTCGGCCGCGGCTGCCAGCCCGTCCATCCGCGGCATCCTGACGTCGAGCAGCACCACGTCGGGCCGGTGGCGCTGGGCGGCCTCGACCGCCTCGCGCCCGTCGGCCGCCTCGGCGACCACCTCGATCGCTTCGTCGGTCTCCAGGATCGCGCGTACGCCGGCTCTCACCATCGCCTCGTCGTCGGCGAGCAGCACCCGGATCACAGGACGACCTCAGACCGGTGGCGAGCCGGCAGGTCGGCGACCACCTCGAATCCTCCGCCCGTCGTGGGGCCGTGACGCAGCGTGCCGCCGGCGGCGCGGGCCGCCTCCTCAAGCCCGGCCAGGCCCAGCCCGGTCGTCGTGCCGGCTCGCGGCGGTAGGGTCGCGCGGCCGTTGCTCACCGAGAGACGTACGCCATCGGGTTCACGCTCCTCCACCGAGACCGTCACCGACGACCCCGGAGCGTGCCGGGCGGCGTTGGTGAGCGCCTCCTGCACGATCCGGTGCGCAGCGGCGTCCCGCACCGGGGCGGCGCCCTCGGTGAGCGAGCCCACCAGGCGTACGTCCATCCCCGACTCACGAGCGCGCTCGACCAGGCCGGCGATCCCGGTCGCGGCGGGGGTCAGCGGAGCCTCCTCGGCGGCAGGACGGAGGACGCCGACGATCTCACCGAGCCGCTCGGTGGCCCCGGCGGCGGCCTCCCGGATGTCGCCGGCCGCCTTCTGGTGGGCCGGGGAGAGTCCCGGCGCCACCTCGAGCGCCCCGGCGCGCAGCGCGATCAGGCTGAGCTCGTGGCCCAGGGAGTCGTGCATCTCCTGGGCGATCCGGGCCCGCTCGGTGAGCTGAGCCTGCTCGATCTCGGTCGAGTGGTGGCGGGCGACCTGGCGCAGGTAGCGGCCGCTGAGCCACGGCAGCGCCATGAAGATGATCATGTTGCCGGCCATCGCCACCTGCACACCACCGCCGTTGACGGCGGCGTCGAGCACGGTCAGCGTCACCACGGCGACGCCCACCACGGCCACCGACGGCCAGGCTCGGTCGGCCCATCTGCCGACGAGGAAGCTCACCAGGGCGGCGAACGCGACGTAGCTGATCAGGATCCAGCCGTCGTTGGCCACCACCGTGCCGCCGACCAGGACGCACACCAGCGCCACCGCGACCGCTGGGTGCCTGCGTCGCAGCCACATCGCGAGCGCGACACCGACGACGCCTGCCACGGCCGACCAGCCCGACCACTGCGGATGGCCGGCGCCGCTCATGTAGAGGTGCTCGGCGGCGACCGCGACGACCAGCAGTCCCGAAAGGATCGACTCCCAGACCCGGGGCCGGCGCAGCAGACTCACGCTCCCCACGGTAGTTGCCGCCCTGCTCGGGCTGTACCGACTTTCGACAGTAGGTGAACCCGACCCGTCCGCGGTCGAACAGAACCAATCCCCGGGCAGGGGGTCTCGACAAGCTCGACCACCGGTGCAGACTGTGACCCATGGCTTACGAGACCCTGACCTTCGACGTGGACGCCGACGGCATCGCGCTCCTGACTCTGAACCGACCGGACGCCCTCAACTCGTTCACGGTGACGATGGCGCGCGAGCTGGAGGAGGTGTTCACCACCGACGCGATGGCCGACGAGGTGCGCGCGGTGATCGTGACCGGCGCGGGACGGGCGTTCTGCGCGGGGATGGATCTCTCGGCCGAGGGCAACGTCTTCGGCCTCGACGAGTCGCTGCACCCGACGCCCGAGAAGCTCGCCGAGCACCTCGCCGACCCGGCCAAGCACCCCGAGTACGCCGAGGGCGTACGCGACACCGGCGGCAAGGTCACCCTGGCCATCCACGCGCTCCCCAAGCCGGTGATCGCCGCGGTCAACGGCCCGGCGGTCGGGATCGGCGCCACGATGCTGTGCGCGATGGACGCGCGCCTGGCCTCCTCCAAGGCGAAGATCGGCTTCGTCTTCGGCAAGCTCGGCATCGTCCCCGAGGCCTGCTCGTCCTACTTCCTGCCGCGCGTGGTGGGCGTGCCCCGGGCCCTGGAATGGCTCTACACCGCGGAGATCCTCGATCCCGACCAGGCCCTCGACGGTGGCCTGGTCCGCAGCATCCACCTGCCCGACGAGCTGCTGCCCGCCGCCTTCGAGCTGGCCCGGAGGTTCACCCAGAACCGGTCGCCGGTCGGCACCGCGCTCGTGCGCCAGCTGATCACCCGCAACGCCTCCGCGCGTCACCCGCTCGAGGCGCACCTGAGCGACTCCCTGGCGATGTTCTACGCCTCGATCGGCGACGGCAAGGAGGGGGTCGCGGCATTCCTGGAGAAGCGAGCCCCCGAGTTCACCGCGAAAGCCTCCGAGGTCCCGGACGTCTTTTTACGCTCTGACCTGCAGCGATAGCCGCGAACCCCCTGTTGTGCCGGGGGATCCTGCGTTACCGTCGAAAGTGGGCCCGCCCGCTGGTCCCTCACCCGGGTGTGGCCGCGGCCGGCACGCAACGCCTAACCCGAGATGGGCGCGTGTCGGCCGCCTCTCGGTGCTAGGCGCCGACCCGACGTGCGTACTCCTCGACGATCGCGTCGACCGGCTGGTCGACGTCGATGGCGATCCCGGCCTCGTCGGGCCCGAGCGGCTCCAGCGTGCGGAACTGGCTGTCCAGGAGCGAGGCCGGCATGAAGTGGCCCGGCCGGCTCGCCTGGCGCCGCGCGATCACCTCGCGGGTGCCCTCCAGGTGGAGGAAGGTCACCTCCGGGCTGTGCCTGCGGAGCTGGTCGCGGTACTTCCGCTTCAGCGCCGAGCAGCTCATCACACCGCCACGCTCCTCGTGCCTGGCGAGCCACTCCCCCACGGCCTCCAGCCACGGGTAGCGGTCGTCGTCGTCCAGCGGCACCCCGGCGGTCATCTTCTCGATGTTCGCCGGCGGATGCAGGTCGTCGGCGTCCTCGAACGGCACCCGCAGCCTGCCCGCGATCGCCGCGCCGATGGTCGACTTCCCCGAACCCGAGACACCCATCACGACCAGCACCGGTTTCGCCATCAGGCCATCGTACGGGCGTAGAGGAGCTCGAGGTCGGTGAAGTGCCGCTGCGTCCCCGCCTCCTGGTAGGAGGACGTGTCCGCCATCGTGTAGCCGTGCGGAGCGTCGGGGTAGATGAGGTTGGTGTGGGCCACCCCGGCGTCCTCGAGCGCCCGGCCGAGATCGGCGACGTTCTCCGGTGTCATCGAGCGGTCGTGGTCGGCGTGCCCGAAGTAGTACTCCGCCTGCGTCCCGGCGATGCAGGTGTGCGGTGACTCCTCGTCCGCGGTCACCAGCCCACCGCCGTGGAACCCGCCGACGGCGACGAACTCGTCGGGGAAGCGCCCCGCGGTCCGCACCGCGATCCGCGCCCCCATGCAGTAGCCGTGCGTCGCGAGCGGGCCGGTGACGTACGTCTGGAGGGTCCGGACGTACGCCGGGATGTCGACCTCCAGCCGGTCCACGGTGAGGCCCCGCACCCGGGCCATCGCACCGTTCGCGAAGAACGCGTCCCGCGCCGCCGGGTCGCGGAGGTCGGCGGTCGGCGCCAGCTCGGCCACGCCGCCGTCGCGGTAGAACACGTGGGGCGCGAGCACGACGTAGCCCCAGGACGCGACCCGCTCGATCATCTCGGCCAGCCGCGGCCGCAGGCCGATGGCGTCCATGTAGACGAGCACGCCACCCTTCGGTGCGCTCCCGTGCCGGGCAAGGTAGGCCTCGGCGGTGCCGTCGGGCGTCTGGATCTCGATCTGTTCAACCACGCCGATCACGCTACTGCCATGCTCGTAGTCATGACCCAGCACCTTGATGCGCTGCACCTCGAGTCCTCCCGAGCGGTCCCGGTCGCCTACGAGACCGCCCTCGCCCGCGTCCTCCCCGCCCCGCTGCCCCAGATCTTCGGCCACCGGTACGCCGCGATCGGCCCGATCGCCGAGGTCCGTGACCAGGCCGGCGGTTGGGACTCCGTCGGCGAGACCCGCACCATCGTCCTCTCCGACGGCGCGACGATGCGCGAGACCCTGACCGGCATCGACGCCCCGTCGTCGTTCACCTACGAGATCACGCCGCTCTCGGGCCCGCTCAAGCTGCTGGTCGGCCACGTCGCCGGCCGCTGGTCCTTCGCCCCGGCCGGCACCGGCACCCGGGTCACCTGGTCCTGGGACGTCACCCCCACCTCGTCCGCCGCCTCGCTCGCGATGCCCGTGTTCGGGTGGATGTGGAAGGGGTACGCGCGGCAGAGTCTGGAGGCGCTCGAGGAGCTGTTGGTCGGCGCCTGAGCTTTGCTTGGCTCTTGATTGGCACGCCGGCGGGTTGGTGTGTTTTGTGGTTGGTGTTTGCCGCGGTGATGTGGGTTGAGCAGGGGCTTGGGATCCGAGGTGAACGAATTTTCGTTCACTGCGTTGCGACCGGGCCAAGGGTGGCTCGGTCCGTGAAAGAAAATTCTCTTTCACCCGGAGGAGGCTGAGCGGATTGGTGGGGGTGAACGAATTTTCGTTCACCGTGGAGCGTCTACCTCCCGAGGGCGACTGTCCCGCGGCCACACTGGGGCCGCCGCCCCGATAGCCAGCCAAATCTTTTCTCGACCTGGCCCGGTGTCAAGGATCGCCGAAGGCGACCGGCGAAGCCGGCGGCCGAAGGCCGTCCTTTACTCCGGGCCAGGTCGAGAAGACCCTCGAGAACGGGTCGGCGGCCCACGGCCGACGAAAAACACAGTCGCGAACCCGCGGCGAACCAAGACGGCCGAAGCCGCGTCACTCCACCCCGTGCCGCTTGATGAACGAAAGAATCTGCTCGGAGAGCTCAGGCCGGCACACGATGACATCAGGCAGGTAGACGTCGTCCTGGTTGTAGCGCAACGGCGAGCCGTCGATCCGAGACGTGAACAGCCCGGCAGCGGCGGCGACGGCCACAGGGGCAGCGGAGTCCCACTCGTACTGCCCACCCGCGTGGACGTACGCATCGGAGATGTCGCGCACGACCGACATCATCTTCACACCGGCGGATCCCATCGGCACCAGCTCGGCGCCGAGCTCCTCGGCCAGCGCCTCGACGAACGCCGGCGGGCGGCTGCGGGAGACGGCGATCCGGGGGCGGGTCGCGGTCGACGGCGGGACGACCGGAGCGGCACCGGTGTGGAAGGTGCTCTGCAAGGACGCGTCCGCGAGCGCCGGCTGTGCGACCGCACCCGCGATCAGCTCACCGCCGTTGGAGGAGCCCCACAGCGCCACGTGCACGGCCCAGTCGTCGCGCGGCGGCTCGGAGAACTCACGGGTCCCGTCGAGCGGGTCGATGATCCACACCCGGTCCTTGGTGAGCCGCTCCTTGGAGTCCTTGCCCTCCTCGGACAGGACCGCGTCCTCCGGACGGTATTCGGCGACGAGCTCCATCAGCAGCTCGTGGGCGGCGAGGTCACCGGCGTCCTTGAGCTCCTTGCCCTCGAGCCCGGAGGTGGCACGCACCTCGAGCAGCCGGCGGCCGGCGGTCTCGGCCAGCCAGGCGGCCAGCAGGTGGTCGGAGGCGAGGGTCTCGGGAGTGGGCACACCAGCTTCGAAGGTCACCCGCGGCACTCTAGCGAGACCGGCGCCCGGACCTGTACTGAGCCCGATATAGGACCAACCCGAGCCCGATCGCGGCGACCAGCGCCACCCCGGTCAGCACCGAGCGCACGATCAGCCCGGTCTTGGCCTGCTCGTGCTCGTCGGTGACCGCGTCGGCCATGGTCTCGGTCGCCTTCACGATGACCTCGCGAAGGCTCTGGATGTATTCCACGGCGCCGTCGGACCAGGTGCGTACGATCGGCTCCCCCTTCGACGCCGCCCGCATCTCCTTGGCGACCCCCTCGATGGTGCCCTTGGCGGCGACGTCGCGGACCGTACGCTGCGCCATCATCGCGCCCGAGCCCTTGTCGAAGGTGCCGTCGGAGACCCGGTCGAGCTCGGCCTGCAGCTCGGGCGAGGCGCCCGAGTAGAACGCCGAGGAGGCCTTCACCCACGCGGCCTCGGCGTCGGTGAGGTCCTTGACCGACTTGGTGCTGATCTCGTTCTCCGAGAGCGCCACGACCATGAGCTCGCGCTCGATGCTGAACGCCTCGGCTGCTGCCGTCAGGTTGCTGAGGTTGCGGATCTGGTCGGCGGTCTCGTCGTCCTCCAGCTCCGGCAGCTGCGCCGCGAGCATGAGCAGGTTGCTCGCCAGCCCGGTGTAGACCTCGCGGGCGGCGTCCTGGCTGGCCTTGTCGCCCTCCTGCATCTCGACCCGGTAGAGCTCGAAGTCGTCGAGCACCTCGGTGATGTCGTGGTGGAGCGCGCGCAGCTCGGCGTCGCCGTCGACGTCGATCTCGGCCGAGGCGGTCTGCCACTCCTCGACCGCGACGTCGGTGGTGTGCAGGTAGGTGGAGCGTACGTTGACCGGCGCCTGTGCGACCGGCTGCAGCGCGTCCCGCTCGAAGATCACGTCGACGGCGAGCTCGATGGTCTCCGGGAGCGACTCGCTGAGCGCGGCCGCCCGGCCCGTCTCCGAGGTGTTCTGGAAGGCGGCGAACGTCGCCCAGCCGCCGACGGCCACACCGACGAGGGCGACCGCCAGCAGGATGCTCAGCACCCGGCGACCACCGCCGGAGCGCTGCGCCGCCCGGACCCCGCCGGTCGGGATCGGACCGCTCGCGCCGATCTTCGCGAACCCACCGGTCGACCCGGTGGCGCCCGCGGCCGGGAACGAGCCGCTGCCGGCGTACGCCTCGAAGGCACCGGAGGTGCTGATCGGGCCGGAGGCGTGGGTCGCGCGCGACCTGGGCGCCTGCGCGTCGAAGACCGGCAGCGGACCCGAGCCGGTGAGTACCGCGACGACGTCCTGCGCCCTCGGCCGGCGCTCGGGCTCCTTGGCCATCATCATCGCGACCAGGTCGTCGATGATCCCCGGCACCTGGACGGTGTCGCTGACCCGCGGGATGGGCGCGGTGGCGTGCTGGTAGACCATCGTCGCCGGGGCGCCGCCGGAGTAGGGGGTGCGCCCGGTGAGCATCTCGTAGAAGACACAGCCCAGCGAGTAGATGTCGCTCGGCGGACCGACCTCGCCACCCGAGCCGCGCTCGGGCGAGAGGTAGCCGAGGCTCCCGACGACGTCGTGGGTGGAGGTCAGCCGCTGGTCGCCCAGCCGAGCGAGCTGGGCGATCCCGAAGTCGACGATCCGGATCCGGCGGTCGCTGTCGTAGACGAGGTTGGACGGCTTGATGTCGCGGTGGACGATCCCCTGGCCGTGGACGGCGGCGAGCGTACGCGCGGCCTGGACGATGACCTCGCCGGCCTCCCGGGCGACCAGCGGGCCGTGCGAGCGCAGGCGTTCGCCGAGGTCGGGACCGGTCAGGAGCTCCATGACGAGGAAGGCCATCGGCCCGTTGCCGGTGCGCTCGATCCCGGCGTCGTGGACCTGCACGGTCCCGGGGTGGCTGGCGGCCGCGGTCGAGAGCGACTCCCGACGGAACCGCTCGATCATGGTCGGGTCGGCCGACGTCCTCACGACCTTGACCGCGACCCACCGTTGCAGGGTGAGGTCCATGGCCTGCCATACCTCGCCCATACCGCCTCGCCCGATCAGGCGGTGCAGCTCATAACGGCCGGCAATCTTGGGGTGGGGGGAGGTTTGCATGGGGGACGTTCCCGTCGAGGATCCAGTTGTTCATTCGTGTTGGGTTGCTCACACAACGGCCTGGGAGTTTAGGGGACACTCACTAGTAGGCGCCAGAGCCACGCACAACGGCTTTAACCGTACGAACGACGATCCCGAAGTCCCGCAGAAGTGTCCAGTTGTCGACGTAGTCCAGGTCGAGCCTGACCGTGTCCTCCCAGGAGAGGTCCGAACGCCCCGAGACCTGCCACAGCCCGGTCAGACCGGGAGCAACCGCGAGTCGGCGATGAGAGTCCCGATCGTACATCGCCACCTCGCTGGGCAGTCCAGGCCTCGGCCCCACCAGCGACATCTGGCCCAGCACGATGTTGAACAGCTGGGGCAGCTCGTCGAGGGAGTACTTCCGCAGCACCCGACCCACCCGGGTCACCCGCGGGTCCGCGCGGAGCTTGAAGAGCACGTGTCCCGGCCGGTGGTCGAGGGTGCGCAGCAGCGACTCCGCGTCGACGACCATGGTGCGGAACTTCCAGATCCGGAACTGCTTGCCGTTGCGGCCCACGCGCACCTGCCGGAAGAAGACCGGCCCCTGCGAGTCGAGCTTGATCACGACCGCCATGACCAGGAACACCGGGAGGAGCACGGCGACGGCGGCCACCGCGGCCAGCCACTCCCACACGTACTTGGCGACCCGGGTCAGCCGGGCCCGCAGGGCCTCGTCGACGTAGAGAAGGGTCATCGAGCCGAGCCGCATCGAGGCCGTACGCTGCGGGGTGACGTCCTGCATCCGGGTGCTGACCAGCAGCGGGAGCCCGAAGGACTCGCTCGTCCAGGCCAGCCGCTGGATCTCGCGGCCGGCGAGGTCGGGCCCGGGAACGACCAGCACGGCATCGGGTGCGACCGAAGCGATCGCGCCGGAGAGCCCGTCGGCGCGGCAGACCGCCGCCGCCTCCATCAGGCCGCCGCTGAGCCGGTGGGTCCACTCCGGGATCGCCCCGTGGTCATGGGCGGCCTCGACCACGACGACCCGCAGCGGGTTGCGCGGCCGGGAGCTGAAGATGTAGCCGACCACCCGGAACGCGAGCGCGGTCACCAGCCCGAGGATCGTCTGCACGACCAGCTGCGCCTGCGGCAGCTCGACCACCGCACCCAGCAGCCAGGTGGCCATGCTCATCGCCATGAACGCCTTGAAGACCCCCGAGACCGTCGCCCGCAGGCGCTCAGCACCGGGCAGGATCTTCGGCGCGGTGATCCTGGTGGCCAGACCCCAGACCAGCCCCCACGCCAGCGCGTTGGCGATCTCCTGTCCCACGAGAAGCGGCGCCAGGACCATCAATGCCAGCCCGTCGAGCATCGAGGCCTGCAACCGAAGGGAGGGTGCCTTGGCGGACACCCTCCGGCGGTTGATGTCGAGCGGGACTACTGTCTCCACCGACGCCAGCTCTATCGTCATTCATCTCCCCCATGGCTGCTGGGCGCCCGAACGCTACTTCATGCCAGAACAATGCGGGACGGAAGCGATCGTTGGGGGCCGATGGGGGTCCGGTTAGACCAAATGAGGGAACCGGAACCCACTGGTCCAGACCAGTTGAGTCACTCCAGCGACTGCGGCGATCGCCAGCCGAGACGGTGCGCGAGACCGACCGCGGCGATCTGGGAGGTCACCTGGAGCTTGGCCAGGATCGACTTCACCTGCGTACGCACGGTCGCCTCGGAGACGACGCCGATGACGGCGATCTCGTGGACGGTGCGGCCGAGCATCAGGTGGCCGAGCACCTGCGACTCACGCTTGGTGAGCAGCTCGATGCGGCGGCTCAGCTCGGCGACCTCGTGCTGGCGCTCGAACCAGATCCTGATCAGCCGCTCGCGGTCGCTGACCGCGAGCACGCAGGCGCCCTGGTAGAGCCGCCTGACGGTGCCCAGGATCTCGCCGAGCGGGCGGGACTTGGACAGCACCGTGCGGGCACCGTTGCGCAGCGCCTGCCCCCAGCGCGCCTCCTCGATCGCGCCCGTCACGACGACCACGTCGACGCCGGCCTTGGCGAGCGGCTCGATGAGGCGTACGCCGTCGCCGTAGCGCCCGAGGTCGAGGTCGAGGAGCACGACCTTCGGCTTGTTGCGGAGCACGACGGAGACCATCGTGGCGGTGGAGACGGGCTCGCTGGGCATCGGGATGCGGCGTACGTCGTAACCCTCCATCGAGACGGCGAGCTCGAGCGACTCGGCGAAGAGGACGTGGTCCTCGACGATGACGACTCGGTACTGGCTACGCGGCGACAACGCCATCGGAGGCACCTTCGTTCTCTGCTCCGACCTCGGAGCGTTCGATCACTGCACTGGGAAGGGTGACCACGAAGGTCGTACGGTCCGAGGCGGCGAGGCGGAGCGATCCGCCCATCCGCTCGGCGAGGGTGCAGGCTTCGTTGAGCCCGATCCCCTGGCCGGCCGAGTCCGGGCCACGGACACCCCACTCGAAGATCCGGTCGCGCACCTCGGGGGCCACCCCGGCACCGTCGTCGGAGACCTCGATCACGACCATCTGGCCCGACTCGCCCGGCTCGTGCCGGACCACGACCTCGACAGCGCCGGAGCCGTGCTTGGCCGCGTTGTCGAGAAGAATGTTGACGATCTCCGCCGCCGCGTCCGAGCTGCCGGTGGCGAGCGCGTTGCTGCGATGGTGGACGACCGTGGTGCCACTGGCCTCGTGGGCCAGGGCGAGGTTGTGGATCACCGCGTCGACGTCGATCACGCCGTTGTCGACCGGCATCGTGTCGGCGCCGCCGCGCTGTGCCCGGACGAGACGCTCCAGACGCCTGAGCTCGCTGCCCATCATGGTCAGCATCGCTACCCGGCGCTCGGGGTCGAGCGTCTCGGAGTTGCACAGCAGCTCGCTGGCCGAGCGGACGCCGGCGAGGGTCGAGGTCACCTCGTGCATCCGGGCCCGCTGGAGACGCTGCGTCTCCCGCGCGCTGAGCAGGTCGAGGTAGATCTCGTCGGCCGCCTTCGCCTCCGCAGCGCACACGCGCCGGTAGATGCGTACGGCGCCGTGCACCAGGCCCGCGGATGCCGCCAGCGAGGTGGCGACGACGATCACCGTGAGGAGGATCCAGAGGACCGCTCCGTGGGAGTGGAAGGAGACCCAGGGGCCCTGGAGGACGGCGATGAGAAAGCTCTGGACGCCGATGAAGACGGCAGTCGTGGTTGCGTAGGCGGTGCCTAGCCAGCCCGAGTTGATCCGCTTGAAAATGGACGTAGACATACTGCTCCCCATGACGGGTCGGCCAGTGAGGTGTGAGTCCCCGAAGCGGGCCGTTGTCGGGCCCTTCTCCCCCAGCCCGAGTTGTCGGGCCGTCCCAATTTGAATGTTGTGACCGATTCCTTCGCTGAAGGAAACGTAATCAGCACGTTATCGCCGCGCGACCGCATTTCGGGGCAATACCGAGAATTGAGGAGTCAAAGATTTCCGAGGTCGTCCGCAATCTACAGTGCGGGAAGCGTTGTCCCAGGTCATCCCCAAACTTGGGGCACTGTAGAACAGGTTTCTGATCCCTGGCTGTGACCCACCAGACTACTGATACCCCCAGGGATATCTGGCAGGGCCCCCGAGACGACCGAACGGCGCACCAGACATGGCAGGCTCGACCGTACGACTCAGGGTCGCCGTCTCGGCCGACGAGACGATGACCATCGACGCGGTGAGGGTCACGCTCGACGAGCGCGGCATCATCGTGACGGCGACCGCTGCCACCGACGCCGACCCGGCCGAGCTCCTCGTCGGTGACCCCGCCGCCTGGCTGGTGGTCACCGACATCGACGAGTGGGCGCAGCTCGACCGGGTGTGCGCGCTCGTGCGTGGCGTACGCCTGCCGGGGGTCGCGCTCACCACCGCTCCGCGCGGCGGGCTGTGGGGTGCGCTGATCGAGGCCGGCGCGGTGGAGGTGCTGCCCGCCGACACCGACTCGGACAGGATCGAGGACTCCCTGCGCGACGCCGCGGAAGGCCGCCAGGGGCACTCCCCGGCGGAGGTCGAGGGTCTGGTCGCGCAGTGGCACCTGATGCGGGACGGGCTGGCACGGATGCGCCGCCTCGTCGGCTCGCTGACCGCACGCGAGCACGAGGTGCTCGAGCTGCTCTACGCCGGCACGCCCGTCGCCCAGATCGCGGACCGCTTCGGGGTGGCACAGACGACGGTGCGGACCCAGGTGAAGTCGATCCTGCGCAAGTTCGGCGTCGGCTCGCAACTGGCCGCGGTCGCGGCGTACGACCGGTTTCTGCGGCCGCCCAGGAGCTGACCCTAGGAGTTGAACCGCTGCTGGGTCTTCTCCAGGCCCTCGGTGATCAGCGTCTCGATGGCGTCGGCGGCCGTGTCGACCACGAACGGCAGCACCTTGCGCTCGGTGGTGGAGAAGTTGGAGAGCACGAAGTCGTGCACCTCCTGACGCCCGGGCGGGCGGCCGATGCCGACGCGCACCCGGTGGAAGTCGCCGGTCCCGAGAGAGGACCGCATCGACTTGAGGCCGTTGTGGCCGTTGTCGCCGCCGCCCAGCTTGACCCGCATCGTGTCGAAGGCGATGTCGAGCTCGTCATGGATGGCGATCACGTGGTCGGGCTGGACCTTGTAGAAGGTCGCCAGCGCCTTGACCGGCCCGCCGGACTCGTTCATGTAGGTCCGGGAACGGGCGAGCACGACGCGCGGGCCGGGCACCCCCGGGGTCGTACCCCGGAGGCGCCCTTCCACGACGTCAGCACGGCCGGACTTGTGGGCACGCCACTTGCTGCCCAGCCGGTTGGCCAGCTCGTCGGTGACGAGGTAGCCGATGTTGTGACGGTGTCCGGCGTACGTCGGCCCAGGGTTGCCCAGGCCGACGACCAGCCAGACGCCGTCGGTCATCAAGTCCGAGGTCACTCGGCGTCGGCGGCCTCAGCGGCCTCGGCGGCCTCAGCGGTCTCACCCTCGGCGGCCTCGTCGGCGACGGGCTCCTCGATGGTGCGGGCCTCGGTGATGTTGACGACCAGGGTCTCCGGGTCGGTCACCAGGGTGGTGCCCTTGGGCAGCTCGACCTGGCCGGCCAGGATCTGGGTGCCGATCTCGAGGCCCTCGATGCTGATCTCGAGGCTCTCCGGCACGTGGGTGGCCTCGGCCTCGACGGTCAGGGTGTTGGCGTCGGTGACGACCATGGTGCCGGAGGCGGCGTCGCCCACGACGTTGACGACGATGTCGACGGTGACCTTCTCGCCCGCGCGGACGGCGACGAAGTCGACGTGCTCGATGACACGGCGGACGTCGTCGACCTGGACCTGCTTGGTCAGGGCGAGCTGCTTCTTGCCGTCGATGTCCAGCTCCAGCAGCGCGTTGGCACCGTGGTGCTTGAGCGCCATCATGGTGGCGTGGCCCGGCAGGGTCAGGTGGATCGGGTCGGCGCCGTGGCCGTAGACGACCGCCGGAATCTTGTTCTCACGGCGGATGCGGCGAGCGGCACCCTTGCCGAACTCGGTGCGCTTCTCGGCGACGATCTTCTCGCTGGACATGCGTTGAACTCCTCGATGAGTGGTGCTGACGTCAATGGCGCCCGGCTGGTCCAACGAAGGCCGTGCGACGAAGGCACGGCGTCCCTTTGAGGAGACGTCCACCTTGTCGATCACGGAGCGCGAGGCGCTCCCTCGCCGAGGCAACTGCCACAGACTATCCCCGGATCACGCTCACAGCGAAATGCGCGCGCGTGCTGACCTGCGAGGACGTACGTTGGAGGTCGTGTCCCTCACACTCGACGAGGCCCGCGCGCGGGCCGGCGTGATCAGCTCCGTCTCCTACACCCTCGATCTCGACCTCACCGGCCTCGAGACCTTTCGGAGCCACAGCCGGGTCCGGTTCGCCTCCACGGCGACCGAGACGTTCCTGGACCTGAAGGGCGCGCTCTCGGTGTCGCTGGTCGTCAACGGGGAGGCGGTCGAGGCTGCGTACGACGGTGCGCGGGTGGGTCTGACCGGGCTGTCCGAGGAGGCGGTCAACGAGGTGGAGGTGACCGCGACGCTGCCGTTCACGACCGACGGCGACGGGATGCACACGTTCACCGATCCCGTCGACGGGTCGCGCTACGTGTCGGCCTACCTGGGCATGGACAACGCCTCGAAGGTCTTCGCCTGCTTCGACCAGAACGATCTCAAGGCGTCGTTCTCGGTCGCGGTCACCGCCGACCCGGCCGACACCGTCCTCGCCAACGGGGCCGTCGTCTCGCACGACGCCGGCCGCTGGGTCTTCGCGGCCACTCCCCCGATCCCGCCGGCGCTGCTGGTGGTCGCCGCCGGCCCGTGGCACTCGGTGCGCTGGTCACACGCGGGGCTCGACTTCGGCTGGCACGCCCGGCGGTCGCTGGCGACCGAGCTCGACCGGGACGCGGAGGAGCTGCGGCGTACGACCGAGGCGTGCTACGCCCACTACGCCGATCTCATCGACGAGCCCTACCCCTTCGACTCCTACGACCAGGTCTTCGTGCCCGGGCTCAACTGGGGTGCGCAGGAGATGCCGGGGTGCGTGACCTACCGCGACGAGCTGCTGCCGCGCGGCGCGATCACCGACGCCCAGCGCGCGATCCGCGCGGTGATCATCGCCCACGAGATGTCCCACATGTGGTTCGGCGACTCGATGACGATGACCTGGTGGGAGGACACCTGGCTGCAGGAGTCGTTCGCCGACTACATGGGCTACCGGGTCGCCGAGGCGGGTGCCGGCTTCTCGGACCTACGGGTCGAGGTGGAGATCCGCAGCAAGCCGTGGGGCTACCGCTCCGACGCGCGCCGCTCCACCCATCCGGTGGCCCCGCTGGCCGAGGACGTACCGGACGTGGACACCGCCGCCACCATCTTCGACGGGATCTCCTACGCCAAGGGCGGCGCCTGCCTCGTGCAGCTCGCGTTCTGGCTCGGCGACGAGGAGTTCATGGCCGGGGTCAACCGTCACCTGACCCGCTTCCGCTTCGCCAACGCCACCCTGGCCGACTTCGTCGAGTCGCTCGCGGAGACCTCGTCGAAGGACATACGCGGCTGGGTGGAGGCCTGGCTGCGGCAGCCGGGCTTCGACACCGTGTCGGTGCGGCGCGACGGCGACGTACCGGTCCTGGTGCGCGAGGGAAACAGGCCGCACGCGTTCACGGTCGCCGGCTACGACTCCTCGCTCCGGCTCGTCGGACGCCGGCGGGTGGAGCTCGGTGCCGACCCGATGCCGCTGCCGGAGCTCGCCGGCCATGTCGTCGTGCCCAACGCCGGTGGCGAGACCTTCGCCGCGCTCCGGCTCGACCCGGAGTCGTGGGAGGCGCTCTCCGACGGGCTGTCCCGGGTCGAGGACCCGCTCGTGCGCGCCGTGCTCTGGTCCTCCGCCGCTCTCCAGGTGCGCTCGCGCGACCTCTCCGCCGACGAGTTCCTCGACCTGGTCGAGACCCATCTGCCCGCAGAGAGCCGAGCGGACATCATCGAGGGCGTGCTCTCGGAGGCCAGGTCCGTGGTGATCCCGCATCGGGTGCCTGCCTCGCGCGCCGCCGGTGCGGTGGCGCGGGTCGCCACCGCGGCCGCCGCGGGCCTGAAGGCCTCCGAGGACGACGAGCAGCGCGCCCTGGCCTGGGCCACCGCGCTGGCCGCGACCAGCGCCGACGCCGGGTTGCTGCGCGGCTGGCTCGACGCCGACAAGGTCGCCACCGGGATCGCGCTGCTGCCGACCACCCGCTGGGAGGCGGTCGCGCGCCTCGCCGCGCTCGGTGAGGCCGACGCGCGCTTCATCGCCGCCGAGCGCGACCGCGACGGCACCGTCGAGGGAGACCTCGGGGCGCTTCGCGCCCTCGCCGCGCGACCTTCGACGATCGCGAAGGACGCCGCCTGGGAGGCGATGCTCGCCCCCGGGGTCGACAACCGCCGCTTCGGTGCGCTGGCGTCGGGGATGTGGATCGCGGAGCAGGCCCACCTGCTGCGTCCCTACGTCGCCGCCTATCTCGCCGAGGCGCCGAAGCTGGCCACCCGTGGCCAGGCCTTCGCCCTCGAGGTCGGCCGCGCCTTCCCGCGGATCGCTCTCGACGCCGGCCAGCTCGATGCGCTGCGAGCAGCGCTGGCCGACGGCGTACCGACGATCCTGCGGCGTTCCTGGGAGGACCACTTCGACGACCGCGAGTAGCGACCACTAGCCTCTAGGCGCCCTCGACCCCCACACCTGAGGACGGCCATGAAGAAGTCGCGCATCTGGCTCGGCGTCGGGATCGCGTTCGTCGTTCTCGTCGGCGCCGTCACCGGCACCGGCTGGTACCTCGCCCACCGCCTCGACGACCAGGTCCGGACCGTCGACGTCTTCGGCGGGCTCGAGGAGCGTCCGGAGCCCGCCACCGACGCCGCGGGCGCGATGAACATCCTGCTGCTCGGCACCGACGGTCGCACCGGCGGCGAGGCCACCACCGGCAGCGAGGCCACCGCGTCGTGGACCCCCGGTGAGCAGCGTGCCGACACGATGATGCTGCTCCACCTCAGCGCGGACCGCCGCTCGGCCTCGGTCGTCTCGATCCCGCGCGACGCCTGGGTGCGGATCCCCGGCCACGGCAAGGCCAAGGTCAACGCCGCCTTCTCCCAGGGTGGGCCACGACTCAGCGTGCAGACGGTCGAGAAGCTCACCGGCGTACGCATCGACCATGTCGCCTGGGTCGACTGGGCCGGCTTCGAGGAGATCGGCGACCTCCTCGGCGGCGTCGAGGTCTACATCCCCGAGACCGTCCACGACTCCGCGCGCCACCGCACCTGGACCAAGGGCAAGCACCTGCTCACCGGCGAGGAGGCCCTGCTCTACGTACGCCAGCGCTACGGCCTCCCCGGCGGCGACCTCGATCGGGTGAAGCGCCAGCAGTACGTCCTGCGCTCCATCCTCCGCGGCCTGCGGCAGAGCGTCGACCCGAAGGACCCCAAGAAGGCCTACGACCTCCTCGACATCATCACCCGCCACCTCACCGTCGACTCCGGCTTCTCCGGCGGCGACCTCCGCGGCCTGGCCCTCGATCTCGCCCGGATGCCATCCTCGGACCTGACCTTCTTCACCGCGCCCGTTTCAGGGCTGGGACGGGAGGGGAAGCAGAGCGTGGTCTATCTCGACGCCCGCAAGGGGCGGAAGCTCTGGACCGCGGTGCGGGAGGATGAGGTGTCAGGTTGGCTGGACTCGAACCCTGAGGTCTTGACGGGGCGGACAGTTAGCTGACGGGCCGTCGTTGGTTGGGACTGTTTGCCGCCGACCCTTGTTTGGAGGGTGTTCTCGGCGGCGAACGAATTTTCGTTCACCGCGGAACACTCACCAACCCCGAAGAAGCCTCAGGCGTGACCGTCGAACATCGAGGTCACCGAGCCGTCCTCGAAGACCTCGCGGATCGCACGCGCGACCATCGGGGCGATGGAGAGCGTGGTGAGCTTGTCGAACTGCTTCTCCTCCGGCACCGGGAGGGTGTTGGTGATGACGACCTCGGTGGCGGTGGAGTTCTTCAGCCGGTCGACGGCCGGGTCGGAGAGGATCGCGTGGGTGGCGCAGATGATCACGCCGGCCGCACCGTCGGCCATCAGCGCGTCGGCGGCCTTCACGATCGTGCCACCGGTGTCGATCATGTCGTCGGTGAGGATGCAGATGCGGTCCTTGACCTCACCGACGACGCGGTTGGCGACGGTCTCGTTGGGCCGGTTGATGTCACGGGTCTTGTGGATGAACGCCAGCGGCGCCCCACCGAGCCGCGCGGCCCAGCGCTCGGCGACCTTGATCCGGCCGGCGTCGGGAGAGACGACCGCGAGCGGCTGGTTGCCGTACTTGTCCTTGATGTAGTCGGTCAGCAGCGGCAGCGCCATCAGGTGGTCGACCGGGCCGTCGAAGTAGCCCTGGAGCTGGTCGGCGTGGAGGTCGACGGAGATGATCCGGTCCGCACCCGCGGTCTTGAACATGTCGGCGACCAGACGGGCCGAGATCGGCTCGCGACCGCGGTGCTTCTTGTCCTGGCGGGAGTAGCCCCAGAACGGCATCACGACGGTGATCCGCTTGGCCGAGGCGCGTTTGAGCGCGTCGACCATGATCAGGTGCTCCATGAGCCACTGGTTGATCGGCGCCGTGTGCGACTGGATCACGAACGCGTCCGAGCCGCGCACCGACTCCTCGTAGCGGACGTAGATCTCGGAGTTGGCGAAGTCGTAGGCCGAGGTCGGCGTCAGCTTCGTACCCAAAAGGTCGGCGACCTCCTCGGCGAGGACCGGGTGAGCCCGGCCGCTGAAGAGCATCAACTGCTTCTCGGTGGTGCGCTTGGTCATGTGCTGGCTCCTACCCCCGGGGTCACTGCACTTGGATTGTCCATCAACATCGCCGCCGCGCCCAACCCCGGCGGTTACTCGCCGGTCGCCGAGGGTTCACCGAGGATCGGTACGCCCGCCTCGAGCGCCTCCTCGGCCGCCGCCGCCTGCGGCGTGCCTGCCCTCTTCGCCAGTGCCCATCCCTCGATGATCCGCTGCTGACCTGCGGAGACGGCCAGCGCACCGGGCGGAACGTCCTCCCGGATGAGGGCCTCGCCACCGGTCGTCGCACCGTCTCCGACGACCACCGGCGCGACAAAGGTCACACCGGATCCGGACTTCACGTGGCGCCCGATCCGGGTCTTGTGCTTGTTGACCCCGTCGTAGTTGGCGAAGATCGTGCCGGCCCCGATGTTGGAGCCCTCCCCGATCGTCGCGTCGCCGACGTAGGACAGGTGCGGCACCTTGGCGCCGGGGCCGATGGTGGAGTTCTTGACCTCGACGAACCCGCCGATCTTCCCCTCCTCGCCGAGCACCGTGCCGGGGCGCAGGTAGGAGAACGGCCCCACGTTGGCACCCGGTCCGACGACGGCGAGCTCGGCCTGCGTACGCACCACCCGGGCGCCGTGGCCGACCTCGGTGTCCTTCAGCGTGCAGTCCGGACCGACCACCGCGTCCTCGTCGATCCGGGTGGCACCGATGAGCTGGGTGCCGGGCAGGATGGTGACGTCGGGGGCGAGCTCGACGTCGGCGTCGATCCAGGTCGTGGCCGGGTCCATGACCGTGACCCCGTCCTTCATCCACCGGGTCACGATCCGGTCGTTGAGGATCTTCCCGAGCGCGGCGAGCTGGGCCCGGTCGTTGGCGCCCTCGGCCTCGGTGACGTCGTCGAGGACGAACGCGTCCACCGCCAGCCCGTCGGAGACCGCCAGCGCGATCGCGTCGGTGAGGTAGAACTCCTTCTTGGCGTTGTCGTTGCCGATCCGGGGCAGTACGCCGGCGAGGAAGGCCCCGTCGAAGGCGATGATCCCCGAGTTGATCTCGGTGATCGCCCGCTCCTCGTCGGTCGCGTCCTTCTCCTCGACGATCCCGCTGACGCCGCCGTCACCGCGCAGGATCCGGCCGTAGCCGAAGGGCTCCGGGACGATCCCGCTCAGGATCGTCGCGGCCCGGCCGGCGGACTCGTGGTCGGCCACGAGCGCGCGCAGCGACTCACCGCGCAGCAGAGGGGTGTCGCCATAGGTCACCAGGACGGTCCCGCCGGAGACCGCGCCGGCCTCGACCGCGACCCGCACCGCGTGGGCGGTGCCGAGCTGCTCGGTCTGGACGGCGATCACAGCCTCGGGGAGGATCTCGGCGATGTGGGGCTCGACCAGCTCGCGCTGGTGGCCCACGACCGCGACGACGCGGGACGCCCCGGCCTCCGAGACCGCGGCCAGGACATGGCCCACGAGACTCCGGCCCGCGATCTGGTGGAGCATCTTGGGAGTCTTGGACTTCATCCGGGTGCCGCCACCGGCGGCCAGCACGATCACGGTGAGCTCGCTCATGTTGGCTCAGTCTAGGGCGCGGGTTCCCGGAGCCGAGCCGGGGTCAGCGGGTGCCAGGGATCGGCGATCCCTGGCTGCGCGCGAGCGTGCACCGCATGATGGTCGCCATGGACCGCGCCTCGCTCGCCGACTTCCTCCGCCGCCGCCGTGAGGCCCTTCGCCCGCAGGACGTCGGCCTGGTCGCCGGGCCTCGTCGGCGTACGCCCGGCCTGCGCCGCGAGGAGGTCGCGGCGCTGACCGGGATGTCGACCGACTACTACGTCCGCCTCGAGCAGCAGCGCGGCCCGCAGCCCTCCGACCAGATGCTGTCGGCGCTCGCCCGGGCGCTGCGCCTGAGCATCGACGAGCGCGACCACCTCTACCGGCTGGCCGGGCACAACGCCCCGCGGCGTACGTTCGACGACGGCCACGTCGCCCCGGCGCTGCTGCGTGTGCTCGACCGGCTCGAGGACACCCCGGCGATGATCATGTCCGCGCTCGGCGAGACGCTGGTCGCGAACCGGCTCGCGGTCTCGATCTTCGGCGACCGCCCGGCGCTGACCGGCTGGGACCGGTTCGAGGCGTACCGCTGGTTCACCGACCCCTCGACGCGGGACGTCTACCCGCCCGAGCTCCACGACCGGCACGGCCACGGTCTGGTGGCGACCCTGCGGGTGGCCTACGGAGCCATGGGTGAGCGATCCCGCGCCGGCGACCTCGTACGCCTCCTGGAGACCCGCTCCGAGGAGTTCCGCGAGCTGTGGGAACGGCACGAGGTCACCTACCGCTTCGAGGACCACAAGACGCTGCTGCACCCACAGGTCGGCCGGATCGACGTCGACTGCCAGGTGCTGACCACCCAGGACATGGGCCAGGCGCTGCTGGTGCTGACCCCCGTGCCGGGCAGCGAGGCGGAGGAGAAGATCCGGCTGCTCGCGGTGCTCGGCCACGAGGAGTTCAGCCCGAGCTAGAAGACGGGCTAGGAGGCGCCGCCATTGCCGAGATCGAGGACGAGGACGGCCATGTCGTCGGAGGGCGGCGTGCTGGAGAAGTCGGTGACCGCGCGCAGCAGGCGGTCCGCGACGGCCTGGGCGCCGGCGCCGATGCCGGCGGCGAGGACGGCCTCGACCCCGGCCTCCTCGAACATCGGCTCCCCCGCACGCCGTTCGAGGACACCGTCGGTGACGACGACGAGCCGGTCGCCGCGGGCCACCGTCACCTCCTCCTCGATGTAGTCGACCGCGTCGAGCACCCCGAGGAGCGCCTGCGGGCGGCCGATGCGGCGCGCCGGGACGCCGGGCCGGGCGCGGGTGACCAGGAACGGCGGCGGGTGGCCCGCACAGACGAGCCGCACCCGGAACCGGGAGGCCGCGGTGACCTCGATCGTCCCGCACACCATCGTGACGAACCGGCCCCGCGGTCCCTCGTCGCAGATCGCGGAGTTGAGCCGTTCCAGGGTCGGCGCGATGGGGATGCCGGCCCGCATCAGCGCTCGAACCGTGTGCCTCGACATCGCCGCGACCGCCGCGGCCTCCGGCCCGACACCGCACACGTCGCCCATCATGAAGCCCCAACGGCCGGAGCCGAGCGTGAAGATGTCGTAGAAGTCGCCGCCGGCGTCGTTGAACTCCCCAGTCGGCTCGTAGCCCACCCCGATGTCGACTCCGGGGATCTCCGGCAGGACCGCCGGCAGCAGGCTGCGCTGCAGCGACTGACCGATGTCCTGGAGCTCGGTGTGGGCTCGGGCGTTGTCGATGGCCAGCGCCGCCCGGCGGGACACCGACTGCGCGACCAGCAGTCGCTCGCGGCGCAGCGGCTGGCCCTCGGGCCTGCCGAGGGTGAGCCAGCCGATGATCCGGTTGCGCGCCTCCAACGGGAGGATCGCCACCTCACCGGGAAAGTCCGGCTCGGCGGGGGCCTCGCGACCGTCCGGCGCCGCGTCCTCCAAGGCCTTCTGCAGCGCGTCGAGCTGGTGCTCGTCGGCGTGCCAGGCGAACTGGAGGCAGGGCTGCTCGCGGGCATCGTTGAGATAGATGCCGCACCACGTCGCCAGCCGGGGCACGATGATCTGCCCGGTCATCGCCGTCGTCGCCTCCAGGTCCAGCGACGAGGCCAGCATCACGCTGGCCTCCCCCTGGAACGCGAGCCAGGCGCGACGCTCGCTGTCCGCGGCCCGGGTGGAGGCCCGGTCGACGCTGGGCGCGGCCCAGTCCGCGACCCGCTGCAGCTGCGCGCCGTCCTCGGTCGTGAAGCTGCCCGGCTCGGCCCGGCCGACCGCCAACGTGCCGATCACCCGTCCGTCGAAGGCCACCGGCGCGGTCACCAGCGAGCGCAGCTCGAGGTCTCGGAGCAGCTCGACCGGGGTGGCGCGGAGGTCGCCGATCGACAACGGCCGGAACGACGCCTTGAGGGTGGGCGCTCCGGCCTCGCCACGACGTACGCTCCGCCCCTCGATGGGAGCCGCCGACCCGCTCGTGGCGGCCACCACGAACCGGTCCTCCATCTCGTCCTCGAGCAGGAGGTACGCCGCATCCGCACCGAAGCGCTCCATGGTCTGCTCCACGACCAGCTCGAGCATGTCCGCGAGCGGGAGCTGGTTGAGGGCCAGCCCGCTCAGCCCCAACGGATCCTGGCCGGCGCCCGCGGCGGCTCCGCGGCGGCGTACGGCCTCGTCCTCCGGGCCGTCACCCGCAGGGGCTTCGGCGGCGATAGGCTCCGTGACCAGCGCGAACGCCGCCCACACCCGCTTGTGGTCCTTGCGGTACTCCACTCCCCAGGCCGTCGACAGCGCCGAGGTGATGAGCAGCCCACGACCGTGCTCGCCCGTCCCAGGCCGGGCGTTGGCGCCGACCGGGAGCACTCGGGTGGGGTGCTGGTCGAACACGTCGATGCGGAGCCGGTCGACCTCGCGTACGACCGCCACCGTCATCGGGGTGCCGGCATGGGTCACCGCGTTGGTGACCAGCTCGCTGGTCAGCAGGACAGCGTCCTCGAGGAGGTCGTCGAGACCCCATTCGGCCAGCACCGCCCGCGCGAAACGGCGCGCTTCGGAGACCGACGTAGGTGCCGGTTCGAAGGTACGCGAGAGCGTCTTGACTCCGGTGCTCATGGTCAACGCCGATTCTGCACCCGTTTGCCCCCAGAAAGGGACTGATCAGGCCAAGGTAACGGAACGCATGTCAAGGAATTACCAGAATCGGTGGTGAACGGGCATTTGTCAGTCATGACGGGCCGCGGGATGCGACACTGCAGCAGACGCGCGATTTCAGCGCGAGAGGAGGCGAGATGCCCTCATCGCCGGACACGTCGGCGGATGCACCGACCGACACCACGCGCCCCGCGCAGGTGCCGGTCGACCCGGTCGTGCTGCGCCAGCTCAAGGACGCCATGACCGCGGTGCGCGACGGCATCTTCACCGGACGCCTCGAGCCTGTCGACGGCCCGCTCGGTGACCTCACCTCGCTCCACAACGAGATCGCCGAGCGGCTGAGCCACCTGACCGGCGAGCTGGCGCGCGTGCGCCGCGAGGCGGGCCGCGACGGCCATCACGACGAGCGGCTCCGGCCGAGCATCGGCGGCGGCGCCTGGGCCGGGGCGGTCGAGGACGCCAACAACCTGGTCGCCGACCTGGCCCGCCCCACCGCCGACGTCGCCCGGGTCGTCGCCGCAGTCTCCGCCGGCGACCTCACCCAGACGATGGACGTACGCAACGGCAGCCGCGCCCTCAAGGGCGACCCGCTGCTGGTCGCCAAGAGCGTGAACGGCCTGGTCGCCCAGCTCGCCACGATCACCGAGGAGATCGCCCGGGTCACCCGCGAGGTCGGCACCGAGGGCAAGCTCGGTGGCCGCGCGCGGGTGCGCAACGCCACCGGCACGTGGCGCGACCTCATCGACGCGGTCAACACGATGTCCTCGCGGCTGACCGCCCAGGTCCGTGACATCGCAGAGGTCACCACCGCGGTCGCCAACGGCGACCTGTCCCGCACGGTGACCATCGAGGTCTCCGGCGAGATGGCGCAGCTCAAGGACACCGTCGACCGGATGGTCGGCCAGCTGTCCTCGTTCGCCGCCGAGGTCACCCGCGTCGCCCGCGAGGTCGGCACCGAGGGCCGGCTGGGCGGTCAGGCCGACGTACGCGGGGTCTCCGGCACCTGGCGCGACCTGACCGACTCGGTCAACACGATGGCCTCCAACCTGACCTCCCAGGTGCGCGGGATCTCCTCGGTCGCCAAGGCCGTCGCCCGTGGCGACCTCTCGCAGCAGATCACGGTCACCGCGCGTGGTGAGGTCGCCGAGCTCGCCGAGACGCTCAACTCGATGACCGCCACCCTGCAGACCTTCGCCGACGAGGTCACCCGCGTCGCCCGTGAGGTCGGCACCGAGGGCCGGCTGGGCGGTCAGGCCGAGGTCCCCGGCGTCGCCGGCCGGTGGAAGGACCTCACCGACTCGGTGAACTCGATGGCCTCCAACCTGACCAACCAGGTCCGCGACATCGCCCAGGTCACCACCGCCGTCGCGGGCGGCGACCTCTCACAGAAGATCACCGTCGACGTACGCGGCGAGCTGGCCGAGCTCAAGACCACCGTCAACACCATGGTCGACCAGCTTTCCGCCTTCGCCGACGAGGTGACGCGTGTGGCCCGCGAGGTCGGCACCGAGGGCATGCTGGGCGGCCAGGCCGAGGTGCCGGGCGTCGGCGGCCGGTGGAAGGACCTCACCGACTCGGTCAACTCGATGGCGACCAACCTGACCAACCAGGTCCGCAACATCGCCCAGGTCACCACCGCCGTCGCGGGCGGCGACCTCTCACAGAAGATCACCGTCGACGTACGCGGCGAGCTCGCCGAGCTCAAGACCACCGTCAACACCATGGTCGACCAGCTCTCCGCCTTCGCCGACGAGGTCACCCGTGTCGCCCGTGAGGTCGGTGGCGAGGGTCAGCTCGGCGGCCAGGCAGCGGTGCCCGGTGTCTCCGGCACCTGGCGCGACCTGACCGACTCGGTGAACTTCATGGCCGGCACGCTGACCGCCCAGGTCCGCAACATCGCCCAGGTCACCACCGCGGTCGCCCGCGGCGACCTGAGCCGGCAGATCACCGTCGACGCGCGCGGCGAGATCCTCGAGCTCAAGTCGACCATCAACACCATGGTCGACCAGCTCTCCTCCTTCGCCGACGAGGTCACCCGCGTCGCCCGCGAGGTCGGCACCGAGGGCCGCCTCGGCGGCCAGGCCGACGTCCACGACGTCTCGGGCACCTGGAAGGACCTGACCGACTCCGTCAACTCGATGGCCTCCAACCTGACCTCCCAGGTCCGCAACATCGCCCAGGTCACCACCGCCGTCGCCCGCGGCGACCTGACCCAGAAGATCACCGTCGACGCCCGCGGCGAGATCCTCGAGCTCAAGTCGACCATCAACACCATGGTCGACCAGCTCGGGTCCTTCGCCGACGAGGTCACCCGTGTGGCCCGGGAGGTCGGCACCGAGGGTGCCCTCGGCGGCCAGGCCCAGGTGCCCGGCGTCGCCGGCACCTGGCGCGACCTGACCGTCTCGGTGAACTCGATGGCCTCCAACCTGACCAACCAGGTCCGCAGCATCGCCCAGGTCGCCAAGGCGGTCTCGCAGGGCGACCTGTCGCAGAAGATCTCCATCGAGGCCCGCGGCGAGGTCGCCGCCCTGGCCGGCACCCTCAACGCGATGGTCGACACGCTGCGTACCTTCGCCGACGAGGTCACCCGTGTCGCCCGCGAGGTCGGCACCGAGGGATCGCTGGGCGGCCAGGCCCACGTACGCGGCGTGGCCGGCACCTGGAAGGACCTCACCGACTCGGTCAACTCGATGGCGTCCAACCTGACCTCCCAGGTCCGCAACATCGCCCAGGTCACCACCGCCGTCGCCCGCGGCGACCTGACCCAGAAGATCACCGTCGACGCCCGAGGCGAGATCCTCGAGCTCAAGTCCACGGTCAACACCATGGTCGACCAGCTCTCCTCCTTCGCCGACGAGGTCACCCGCGTCGCCCGTGAGGTCGGCACCGAGGGCAAGCTCGGCGGCCAGGCGGAGGTCGCCGACGTCTCCGGCACCTGGCGCGGCCTGACGGAGAACGTCAACCAGCTCGCCTCGACGCTGACCACCCAGCTCCGCGCGATCGCCGAGGTCTCCGCCGCGGTGACCCAGGGCGACCTCAGCCGGCAGATCACTGTCGGCGCCGAGGGCGAGGTCGCCGAGCTGAAGGACAACCTCAACGAGATGATCGACTCGCTCCGCGAGACGACCAGGGCCAACGAGGACCAGGACTGGCTCAAGACCAACCTGGCCCGGTTCACCGGCCACATGCAGGGCGGTCGCGACCTGCTCGAGGTCGCCCGGCTGATCGTCTCCGAGCTCACCCCGCTGGTCGGCGCCCAGCACGGCTCGATCTTCCTCACCGACCAGACGCCCGAGCAGAGCGGCCCGAAGGTACTGCGCCGGATCGCCGCCTACGGCTATCAGCCTAGCCCCGACGTCCCCGACGTCTTCGCCGTCGGCGAGGGCCTGGTCGGCCAGGCGGCCTACGACCGCCAGCCGATCATCGTGCGCGACGTCCCGGCCGGCTTCCTGCGGATCTCCTCCGGCCACGGGTCGGCGGCCCCGACCTCGATCGTGGTGCTTCCGGTGGTCTTCGAGGAGAAGGTGATCGGCGTCGTCGAGCTGGCCTCCTTCCGGCCGTTCAGCGCCGTCCACATGCAGTTCCTCGAGCAGCTCGCCGAGTCGATCGGGGTCTCGCTCAACGCGATCATGGCCAGCTCCCGCACCGAGGAGCTGCTGGTCGAGTCACAGCGCCTCGCCGCCGAGCTCCAGGACAAGCAGGACGAGGGCGAACGCCAGCAGGTGGAGCTGCAGCAGACCAACGCCGCGCTCGAGGAGAAGGCCCGCCAGCTCGCCGACCAGAACCAGGCGATCGAGATCAAGAACCTCGAGATCGAGGAGGCCCGGCGCGGCCTGGAGGAGCGCGCCGAGCAGCTCGCCCTCTCCTCGCGCTACAAGTCGGAGTTCCTGGCCAACATGTCGCACGAGCTGCGTACGCCGCTCAACTCGCTGCTCATCCTGGCCCGGTTGCTCTCCGACAACGTCGACGGCAACCTCAACGCCCGCCAGGTGGAGTACTCGCGCACCATCCACGGCGCCGGCACCGACCTCCTCCAGCTGATCAACGACATCCTCGACCTGTCCAAGGTCGAGGCCGGCAAGATGGACGTCCACGTCACCGACGTGGACGTGACCTCGGTGGTCGAGTACGTCGAGGCGACCTTCCGGCCGCTGACCGCCGAGAAGGACCTCGACTTCATCGTCAGCGTCGACCCCGACGTGCCCCGCCTGCTGCGCTCGGACCAGCACCGTCTGCAGCAGGTGCTGCGCAACCTGCTCTCCAACGCGGTGAAGTTCACCGACAGCGGCGGCGTACGCCTGCTGATCCGCAACGCCTCGGGCGAGCGCTTCTCGACGCGCAGCCTGCAGCAGGCCGACGCGGTGCTCGCCTTCTCGGTGATCGACACCGGCATCGGCATCCCGCCGGAGAAGCTGAAGGTCATCTTCGAGGCGTTCCAGCAGGCCGACGGCACCATCAGCCGCAAGTTCGGCGGCACCGGCCTGGGGCTGTCGATCAGCCGCGAGGTCGCCCACCTCATCGGCGGTGAGATCCAGGTCAAGAGCGAGCCCGGCCACGGCAGCTCGTTCACGCTGTACGTCCCGAGGATCAGCTCCGACCTGATCGACGCCCAGCCCGCGACCGCCCTCGGCGACCAGGACTCGTCGTCTCGGAGTCAGCTCCAGCTGGAGACGCCTGGCCGGAGAGCAGACCAGCTCCTGCTGGTCCTCAGCGGCGGCAGCGACGAGTCCGGCCCCGGCACCAGCGCCGTGGTGGAGGCCCTGTTCGGGTCGGTCGACGAGGTCGAGACCGTCTTCGGGTCCTCCCCCGAGGAGGCCCAGGCGGTCCTGGCCGACCGCGAGGTCGACTGTGTGGTGCTCGACCTTCCCCTGGCCGAGGGTGGCTTCGACGTGCTCCGCTGGATGCGCACCCACAAGCGCTCCAAGGACATCCCGGTCGTGCTGAGTAGGGTCGGCGAGGTGACCAAGGCTCAGCAGAACCGGCTGGACAGATACGCCGAGGCGATGACCCTGAAGACCCCGGCGACCACCGAGGAGGCCATCGACGACGTGAGCGTGCTGCTGGGTCGCACCGGGATGCAGCTCCCCCGGGCGTACGTCACCGAGCCGACGGACACCACCGGCCAGTTCGTGGGCCGGCGGATCCTCATCGTCGACGACGACGTACGCAACGTCTTCGCGCTCACCAGCGCGCTCGAGCAGCACGGCATCGACGTCCTCTACGCCGAGTCCGGCGAGGCCGGGATCGAGGCGCTGCAGCGGGAGCCGGGTGTCGACCTCGTCCTGATGGACATCATGATGCCGGGCATGGACGGTCTGACCGCGATGCGCCTCATCCGCGACATCCCGCAGTTCAAGAGCCTGCCGATGATCGCGCTCACCGCCAAGGCGATGACGGGCGACCGCGAGGACAGCCTCGCCGCCGGTGCCTCGGAGTACATCACCAAGCCCGTCGACGTCGCCGACCTGCTCTCGCTGTTCCGGGTGTGGCTTCCATGAGTGAGCGCCGGCGAGGGACAACAGGATTCAGGCCGCCGCTTCCGTGTTCTCCGCGTCTCACGACGGAGGCGACGGCGTGAAGGAGACCACCGCGGCCCCGATGGGCGTCGCCACGAGCACGCGCGCTAAGATCCTGCTGGTCGACGACCGGGCGGCCAACCTGGTCGCGCTCGAGGCCATCCTCGGCTCGCTCAACCAGACCCTCGTCCGCGCCGGCTCCGGCGAGGACGCGCTACGCGCCCTGCTCCACGACGACTTCGCGCTGATCCTGCTCGATGCGCAGATGCCCGGGATGGACGGCTTCGAGACCGCCACCCGGATCAAGGCCCGGGAGCGCACCAAGGACGTCCCGATCATCTTCCTGACCGCGAACGACTTCGACACCCATCTCGCCTATCGCGGCTACGCGACCGGCGCCGCCGACTTCCTCGCCAAGCCGTTCGACCCGTGGCTGCTGCGCGCGAAGGTGCAGGTCTTCGTCGACCTGTGGCACGCCAGCCGCAAGCTCAGCACCCAGGCCGACCTGCTGCGGCGGTCACTGGACGAGCGCCGGTCCTCGGTGCCCGGCCGGGTCGACGTCGATGTCGTCGCCGATCTCCGTTCCCGGCTCGCGGGCGTGGAGGAGGCGGTCGCCGACCTGGACGTCGGGGCCGACATGGGCCCCGGTGGCGACGCCCGCCGTCGGCTGGGCCAGCGGATCGACGACCTCAAGCAAGCCCTCGAAGCGCTGGAGTGATCAGCCCGGGTCAGATCTTCGCGCGGTACTCGGCGAGGATCTTCTCCGCCTTCTCCTTGTCGGCGTCCTGCAGCGGGATGAGCAGCTCGGCGACCACGTCGGTCAGCTCGGCGACGCGACGGTTGAGCTGACGCTGCTCCTGCACCTCGGCCTCGAGCGCCTCGATGCGGCGGACCAGCGAAGCACGCGTACGGGCCGCGTCGCGGGCACCGCGGGCGATGTTCTTGATGCCGGATTCGTCGGACATGTCAGTTTCCTTCTGCAGACTTGAGGGAGGGCCAGGAGGCACGCAGCCGCGCGACCCGCGGCAGCGGGTCCTCGAGCATGTCCCGGCCGTCGACGATCTCGAGGTGCTCGACGACACCGCCGGCCGCCTCGATCTCGGCCTGGACCAGGGCGGGGTCGACGCGGCGTACGAGGCCTTCGGGCTTCGGCTCGGGGAGGTTCTCACCGCTGGCCGCGAACTCGAGGAAGAGCTTGCCGCCGCCGGGACGCAGCGCCATCTTCGCCAGCGTCCAGAGCTGATGCCGGGCCGCCTTGTCGAGGCAGCCGATCAGGTCACGGGCGTAGAGGTGGTGCGGGTCGCGGGCCAGCCGCGCACCCAGCGTCAGCGTCGAGCGGAGCTCGCCGAGGATGAGCTGGTCGGAGACCAGGGAGAGCTTGTGGCGCTCGGCCCGGCGGCGTACGGCGGCGACCGCGGCGCGGGAGAAGTCCACCGAGCGCACCTGGTGCCCGTTGCGGGCGAAGAAGCGACCGTCACGCCCGACGGAGCCGGAGCCGATGTCGACCACCTTGGCGTCCTCGGGCAGCTGCTTGATCACCCAGGACGCGAAGGGAGACTGCTTGGTCTCCAGCTCGCTGCCGTGGGTGTTGTGGAACTCGGTCCAGAACCCCATGTCGGTGCGGAACCCACGCAGCCAGCCGTCCAGGCGACGTACGCCGGCGGGCGGGTCCGCGTACTTGAACGACGGGTCCGGGGTGCGCCACTTCGGGCCGTAGATGAAGGCCAGCATCTCCTCGGGCTCGGCGGGAGCCGGGAAGTCGTAGCCGTGCAGGTTGATCGTGGAGACCGGCACGATCGCCTCGCGGCGCAGCCGGCCGGAGCGGTTGCCGAGCTGGTAGAAGACCGGCTCGCCGTCCTTGTCGGGCACGTAGAACGCCACGAAGATGTCGATGTGCACCTTGCGCCCGTCGGAGACCGGGAGCAGCACCTTGATGTCGCCGCCGGACATCCGCAGGATGCTCCAGCCGCGCTCGCGCATGGTGCGCTCGATGGCGTACGACTCGGTGATGATCTCGGCGGGGACGGTGTGCTTGGAGAGGTAGCAGACGTCGGTGTCGGAGTCGTGCCCGAGCATCCGGCCCTCGCGGATCGCGCCGAGGAGCGCGCCGTAGTTGAGGTAGGCCTCGACGCCGACGACGTCACGGAGGTCGGAGAGGACGCGCTGGGTGCCCTCGAGGATCTCCGCACGGATGCTTTCGTCGGTGGCCTCGAACGAGCGGGTCAGGTGGCCGACCTTGTCGACGCTGAGCGGGTGGCCGCTGCCGTCGACGATCGAGATCGCGCCCTCGCCCGTGCCGAGGGAGACCTTCTCCTCGAAGAGCACCTCACCGTCGTAGTCGGCGATGGTGATCGTCGCGGAGCCGTTCAGGAACCGGGTGAGCACGTTCGGCCACGGCACCATGGTGCCCTTGTCGGCCGGGTGGCCGTCGCGGTCGGGCGTGAGGGACCAGACGTACTGACCGTCGACGGAGAGAATCAGGACCTGTGTCGAGGAGTCTCGGACGAGGACCCCTTCGTCGGAGATCTCGAACTGTCCGTCCGATGTGGAGGTGCCGACGGTCACGAGACCTGGGCACCTTCTCGCGCGATCGCCTTGCGCAGGGCGGTGCTGCTGGTCTGGAGCGTGTAGGGGAAGTAGACGACCTCGACACCGACCGACGCCATCTTCTTCTCGAGCGCGTCGCCCTTCTCGGTGCCCTTCCAGTCATCGCCCTTGAAGAGGTGGGTGAACCCGACCTCGCGCCAGGAGTCGACCTTGTCGGTGGTGCGCTCGGCGTAGACCGCGTCCACGATCCCGATCGCCTCGACGATCTCCAGCCTCTCGACGAGCGGGACGGTCGGGATGATTCCCTTCGTCGTCTCGCAGACCTCGTCGGAGACCACACCTGCGATCAACGTGTCGCAGCGCTCACGCGCCTGACGCAGCATGTTGAGGTGACCGATGTGGAAGAGATCGAACACGCCAGGTACGTAACCGATGATCGGTCCCATGCCCACGCTTCCTCCAAGTGTTTGTCGATTAGTTTGGGCGACTTTACACCCTGCTCCCCCACGACCTCGATATGAGGCCAGTATCCATACCACCCTGCGCATCTCCGCAATCAGCAACGCGACACGCGGACACGCACAGGAAGCCCGGCGACCTTACACGAAGATGAACAGCGCGTGGCCATTGTTGCCCGATGTGTCAAGACGAATCGGGCCCGCTGAGCTAGCGTCGAACCATGGATGTCGTCGAGATCGACGGACTGAACCTCGCCTTCCGCCGGGCCGGCAACGGCCCTGCGGTCGTCTTCGTCCACGGCGGCGCCGAGGACGGCCGCACCTGGATGCCGCAGCTCGACGCCCTGGCTGACGAGTTCACCGTCATCGCGTGGGACGAGCCGGGCGCCGGCGGCTCCTCCGACGTACCCGACGGGTTCGGGCTGAGCGACTACTGCGACTGCCTGGCCGGACTGATCCGCGCGCTCGACGTCTCTCCCTGCACCGTCGCCGGGATCTCCTGGGGAGTCACCGTCATCCTCGAGCTGTACCGGCGCCACCCCGGCGTCGTCCGCAACCTCGTCCTCGCGGACGGCTACGCCGGCTGGCGCGGCTCGCTCGGCGCCGCGGAGGCCGACGCCCGCCTTGCCGGCCTGCGCGACCAGCCGGAGGGCTCCTTCGACCCGACCCTCCCGAACCTCTTCGCCGGCGCTCCGCCGGCGGAGTTCGTGCCGCTGATGGAGGCGATGTCGGCCGACGTACGCCGCCACAGCATGCTCACCGCCCTGACCGCGATGGCCCACGCCGACCTGACCGACGTGCTCGCCACGATCCGGGTGCCCACCCAGCTCGTCTGGGGTGCCCTCGACGCCCGCTCGCCCCTCTCCGTCGCCCACGAGTTCGAGCGCCTCATCCCGGGCGCGGACCTCGCCGTCATCCCCGGCTGCGGCCACGTCAGCAACCTCGAGGCCCCTCAGGCGTTCAACGACATCCTCCGCTTCTTCCTCCGCCGCACATGACGTCGTCGTTCACGGGTACCGATCCGAGCATCGACGTTCATCCTGCGTGCCGCTCGAGGTGACCACGCCTCCTCAGGAAGGCCAACCGCGTGAATCCAGCTGATGTTGTGGTTCCTGCTGACGACCGTCCGAGCAGGCACGGACTGGCCCCCGCCGTCACCGGCTCGGTCGCGCGAACGGCCGGCCGCGTGCTGCAGGCCGGTGTCGGCGTACTCGCCCACCTGCGACCCGCCGACAAGCCCCTGCACCCGCAGGGCACGGTGCACCTGGCCGTGCTCCGGCGGCGCCCCGGAGAAACCACGGGCGCGGCGTTCCTCGACGAGAGCGGATCGGACGAGGTGGTGGTACGACTCTCCCGCGCGGTGGGTCTGCCCGAGCCGGTTCCCGATGTGAACGGGCTCGCCCTGCGCGTACCCATCACTCCTGGCAAACACGCCGACCTCCTGTTCGCGACCACCGGCCACGGTCGTTGGACCCGCTTCCTGCTGGCTCCCCGGACCCGGCTGTCCCACGGTTTCTTCAGCACGCTGCTCCCGTACCGCACGCCCACCGGGCCGGTCTGGCTCGGAGCGCAGTTCGTCGGCGAGTCCACGTGGCAGCTGGCGTGGGCACGACCCGGCACGGACTGGACGTGGTTTGCGACGCTCGAGCTGACCGCCGAGTCCGACCACGACTCCATGCTCTCCTTCGACCCGACCCGCTCGACACCACCCGGGCTCGAGATCTACGAATGGCACCGCCGCCTCCGAGCGCCGGCGTACAAGACGGCGCGACGGTCGCGAGCTCGATAGACCCGAGGTGAGCTGTCGGGTCCTGTCGCGCCGCGACGGCGTCGCACATGTCGAACCTCAGGGAGCACCCAGTTCCGGGACGTGAACATGTCGCTCCTGCCCCCACCACGTCGACGACTCAGCGATCCACTGCTCCAGGTGCCAACCGAACTCGAACGCCCGGTTGGAGATCTCGTCGACGTCGGCAATCTCGATGACCTGGCATATCCGCCACCTTCCCGTGTCACCAGTGGAACGGACCTTCAGCGACAGCCAGACGTAGTCCTCGAGTTCTGGACCGGGTCCTCCATACTCACGGGTCGGATCGAGTTCAGTACCCAGCATCGTCGAGACCTTCAACCCTTGCCGCTCTGCCGAGCTGAACACGCTGCTCAGCATTGGTTCGATGACGCTGGACATGAGCCAGTCGATCAAGTCCTCCTCCTCCACAGACATCACGATCCCGTACGCTGCGGCCCGATCACCAAGCTTTCTTGCAGTTCGACAGGTTGGAGTCGGCCAGGGCGAGCAACCGGGGCCATTTCCGAGCCGCCGTGTGCCATCCGAAATGACAAGGCCCGCCTCGAGCTGCCAGAGCTAAGGTCACTCCTGCGCCCTTGATGCCAGGTGGCGGCGTACAAGCCCCTGTGATCGGGACGGGGGCCGGAGGCGCACGGCGCTGGGTTTCAATCCCCGATGTTGATGCTGAAGGTTGAAGGCTCTCCGTCGACTGGCGTGATGGTCACCGGCCCAAAGGTGATGTAGACGCTGGCTGCACCCCCGCTTCGGTAGAAGCCCGTTGCTCGGGTGATACGGACCGCGAGTGCCGCCAAGGTCGCTGCCAGTTCGTCGTCGGCGTCGAGCTTGGGGACGGTCAGGTTGGCGTTGCCGGTGTCGCTGGCCCAGGAGCGGATCGCTTCGGCGTCGGTGCGCATGGCAGGCAGGATGCTGTCGTTGGCCCATGCCCACATCCAAGACGCGGCGTCGGCTTTGTATGTGCCGATGATCTGCGCGGGTGCGGTTGCGGTCTTGTCGGGGAAGGTCCAGGTGATGATGCCGGTCTGTTGATCGAGTCCCCATCGGTCCGCGGTGCCGAGTCCCCAGGAGGCGTGAGCAGCGGCGAGCTGCTCGATCATGTCTTCGCCTTCGAGGAGCAGCGTGCTGAGGTTGGAATCGTCGGGCGTCGCCGGCGTCGTAGCGCGGGCTCGGCGGAAGAGTGCCATGTCGCGCAGTTTCGCAGATCGGCGAGTCCTGCACTGAGCGGGTAAGGCCGGAGCGCTACGAGGTCGGGCTTGTACGCCCATCCGTCGCAAGCACACACCATGGAGCCCATACCCGCCGGGCACGTTGCGGTGACTCAACTGCTCGGTCCGGAGCACTGCGAGGATCTCCGGCGCTCGTCGTAACCCATGCCCGGCGTTAGCCGGCAGGCCGGTTCCGGCTCCTCGCTCGCCCGCCAGATGGGCGGATTCATGCTCAGGAGTGGCTCCCCGGGTAGGAGCCGAACCTACGTCGCTAGTCCTGATTCAAGGCACGCTCTCGCCCGCGCCTGAGCGTGAGCGAGTGCCACTGAGTGGCGCCGAATTCGCCCTGGTTGGTGTGCCTCCTGTGTGCCGTCCGGCCACGCGGCTCTCAGGTGGGCCTGGGCGGACGGCACCCTCACGCGGAGCGGTCCTTTGAGCCAGTAACTCACATGCCGAGGCGCATGCGTACCAAGGATTGGGGACTCGCTGGCAGCTCGTGTCGGCGGCACACGAGTCCGAACTGCAAACATCGCGGCATGGGGTCGATCGAGGACCAGCGTTCTAAGGCAGCCACTGTGCACGAGTTGAGCGGACTCCTGCGCGCAGTGGTGCTACTTACCGGGCTTTGCGGGCTAGCCGCCGGGGGCCTGGCCGTATTCACGTCGAGTAATCAGGCAGGCACGGTCGGGCTGCTGGTCGTGGGAGCAGTGGCGATGCTTCTCGCGATCGTTGGGCGGGTTCCGCTTCGGTGGGTGATCGGCGGCAACGAGTTCGACATGACCAAAGAAGTTGAGGCCGCTCAAGTCATAACGGAAGTGGTGGCAAGCGAGCTAAGCCCGACGGCAACCAAAGCCGTCGCGGATCGGCTTTGGCAATCCGACGCCACTCGGGGAACCTCCGCGTCGTTCGCCTTGCAGAACTGGGTTGCCTTCGAAACGAGCGCGATGGAAAGCGTGACCGCAGCGGTGACGTCCAGACGTAATTGGGTCTTTGCCTCGACGAGTGAACGCGGGGATGACTATGCGAGCCTTGATGGAACCGTGCAAGATCCCCAGGGCCGGTCCGTGGGAGTGGAGTTCAAACTTGCCCGGACCGAGTCGGACTTCTTCGAGTGGTTCCAACGACACCAGGTCAAGTCGCGCGCTACGCCAGTAATCCTCGTGGTTTCGCATCTGTCGACATTGAGTATGGCGTCCAGAGATTACCTACGGCAGCTATCCGAGCAGGGAAAGGTCGAGGTCGTCGGGCTCAACGATGCTGACTTTGAAAACCGATTCTTGGCCGCGTGCGACAAGCTCCTCGGCAACGAGGTATAGCTATCCAGGCCGTCCAGGTCATCCCCTCATCGTCCCATGCGGCACGGGGTATCCGTGGCATGGCGGAGAGTTGAATTCGCCGCATTTCGGGCACGTCGAACTATCCAAGTCACACCGCCAGCACCGCACACCAGCCATCCCAGCACGGGCTCGCGCGTTTGGGGCATTCGACTGCGCAGTTGGCGTCCGGCTGATTGGGTGACCGCGTGAAAGGCCGTCAACCGCTGCGCGCGCTTGTCCTGACTGCTTGCGTCGTCGCCGTGACCGCTCTGACCGCCTGCGGTCCCATCTTCGGTGTGGGTTTCGATTACCCGAACGAGCCGCCAGTCCCGCCTGAGGGGACGGTCGTTGCGGAAGCGAAGGGCTGGGACGACGACGACCCCATGCGGGGCCGGGAGGTCGTGATCGATATGGGGAGCGCCCAAGAGGCGGACCTCTTGGATTTCTATCGCGAACGTTTCCCCTCTGCTGAGGGCTGGGTGGAGGGCACGGCCGCTCCCGAGGATGCCGACTGGCATCTGTTGTGTCTCGTTAGTCACGCGGACGACGATTTCGATGAGTACGTGGAGATTTTCCCGTACGACCGCGACATGGACGGCCAACACTTCAAGTCGGCTGCGCCTGGTCGATACAAGGTGTCGATCAGCCGACTCTACGCGAAGCTCGAGGAAGGCAAGCGCACTGCAAACCGATGCGGCTTGGCCTCCATCTGGTTCCCCATAGATCTGTAGAGACCGAACGGCCCGAGGTCATCTGACCTCGGGCCGTTCCCTGCTCCCCGGGTAGGAGTCGAACCTACGTCGCTAGTCCTGATTCAAAGGACTCGTGTCAGTGTTCAGGGCGTTCAGATCGCCTCGTCGACCCCCGATTTGAGCGGGCCGAGATGGTGTTTCGTCCGGCCGAATCCACCTCACGGTTAGCAACCGGCGTTAGCAACATCCCCATCACAGCGTCGGCCTGTATCGCGGGGGCGGAGCGTTGCCCATTCCGGCACCTGGCCCCCTTGGCGGGGGTCTGGGGGCTTGCCCCCACGCTGCCCAACACCATCCATCGTCGTAGCGACGCGGGGAGTGTCCCCACCGGCAGCCGCGCCCACCTCCCCCTCGTCATCGGCCGAGGTCCTGGAGCGGGCTGGTTCGTGCTGACGACGACGCTAGGACTTCCGCTGTTTGCGCCGTTCGATGAACTTGCGCCCCTTGTCGCGGAGTCCTTCGTAGTGGATGCCGACGTAGAGGAGGGCGAACCCGAGGGCAGCGACGCCGGCCAGGCCGAGAGGGTCGGAGATCAGGTCGACGAGCGGGTTGTACATGAGCGAGGAGGTTAGCGGTCAATAGGGCTCGGGACGGCGGGAATGGTTGATCCGGCATTGCGAGCTGCGTCGGTTGGAGAGTGAGCGCTTGGTCTACGGACTGGGCGCTCTTCTTCATTTGCGCGGCACGTAGGGGGACCGGCCGCCAGGCCGCACGCCCCCGGAGGCCGCGCTCGCGGCCGGAGGCCGCCTTGAGTCAGTAGAGAAAGTTCTCACCAACCATCGGTTCCAGGTGGGCAGCCGGGGTAGCTGGGAGTCTGTGTCATGAGCCCGATCGTCGACTTGGCCCATAGACCTTTGACCGATCGACAGATCTGACGATCCATGAGATCTCCTGTGGGGACACGCTCTACCGTTCCGCGGTCCTCTCGAAGGAAGACCACCTCTCGGTCAGATTGCGACAATACGTAGGCAGCGAAGGACGGCTCTTTTTTCACCGTGATCACCTCAACAGGCAACCAGGAAAGAGTCGAGGCCAGTATCACCTGCGGGACCACAGCGAGGACCCAGAAGACGATCGATGGCCACGTGGCTGGCCGGGATTGCTGAACCTCGAGCTGATGCTGTTGGACGTCTGCCGTCTGCTCCTGAAGTGCGACCCCGACCTGTTCAAGGTCCGACTCAGTCCTTTGCTCTTGATCGTCAACCAGTTGTACGCCAGCTGGTTGCACCTGATCGCCTGCCTCGACTTGCGTAGATTCTCGCTCGGCCCTTTGGGCTTCGCCGGCCTGACGCTGACTGTCATCCGTGCCGCTCTGAAACTTCGCCTTGAACGAGGAGAACTTTGACCCAATCCACGCACGCTTTGATGTTATCCACAGATACTTGAGTTTTACGTTCTCGCTCGACTTGATATGCTGCTCAATCTTGGGCAGCACGCGTTCGTAAGCCTGCTTGTATTCTTGATAATCTGAGCTCACTTGCTCCGATTCTTCCGAGGACATTTTGCGGCCTTCACGTTTAATCCGATCAAGCGTCGCAGTGACCAGGGAACGTTTCTCCTCCACGTCCGCGAATTCGACTCTTAGGCGTTCGTCCTCTGAATCCAACTCATTGAGGGCCACGTTTATCGCCTCAAGTTTGGACAGACGGCGCTTTCTACGCACCCGCAGCAGCCAAGTAATCAGCCCGAGTGCCAGGAACACTGTCGTCGCCACTGCAGCGATCCACCAAAACGCAAACAGCGATACGAAGATACAGACGGAAAGCTTCAGTAAGACTAAGTTGGTGAACTCGAATCGGTCGGCAAGCTGGGTAGCGAGACTGTTGCCGACCACCCCGATCACAACGAGCGCGATCATCGAGACACTCGCAAGGACGCTGCCAATTGCAACATTGACGGCGCCACCGGCCTGCACGATCGCGAGGGCGGTCACGACATCGAAATTCGCCACTCCGAGAACGCGGATTGAAACCAGACCGAATGCCAGCGCACTAACGACGAGGCCCAAGTGTTGAGTTAAGGCGCTCTGCCACGCGGGACTCGCGGTGTCCGGTAGGGTCGGTTCAATCGCCACTGGATCAGCCTATCGATCTAGCTACATGCGAACTGCGGTTTGACCGCAACCAGCGTCTTGTCATCATGCCGTTTCGCTCGCGGGAGCCGTTGTCCTCGCGGATCAGTCTTTTCCCAACCCTGGCAACGCTGAAGAAGGTCGACGAGGTCATCGTGACTCGCAGCCGAGACGGATGGCCAATCGTCCAAGCCAAGATGTTCCATCGGTTTGTACGCGCCGTCTGTCGCGAGCACGCACCATGAGACCTCATCGGGCGACAGGTGACGGGTGAGGGCATGCTCTGCGGCGGTCGGGTCGGCCTCGGCGATCCAGTATCCGCCGGGCTTGTTCCGGTGTCGGAGTTGCTCGGCCTGGAGCGCTGCGAGGATCTGCCGGTGCTCGTCGTCGTATCCGTGCCCACTCGCGAGCCGCTCCCGGTAGGCGGTGCGCTGCTCAGTCGCGAGCGGTCCAAGTCGATCGTCTCGAAGGATCTCGCCGGGAATCACAACCTGGCTGTCCCCCAACACCAGCACGTCAACTGTGGCGTCGGCTCGTCTACGGACAACGGCAACGGTGCTCGACGGGGCGCGTCCACCCGATGTCAGATCGAGCGCGGCTACTGTGATCTTGATGGCGTCGGCCAGGAGCGCAGTAAGCGGCTCGTCGCTTCCATCGACGAGACCGGCCAGCGTTGAGCCAAGGTGTTCGGCGTACGTCGATGCTGGCACGTCGCGAGTTGCGAAGGCCGACGCTCCGTCGAGCACGATAACGGCGTTCGATGTGATGAAGGCGCGGTCATCACCGGCAGGCGGTTCGGGGTGCTGGGCAAGCGTGACGCGCATAGCCGGCTACCAGATGAACGGACCGGCAAGAAGGCTGCTGCCGGTGACCTCGACGTTTGCAAGGTCGTAGTCGCATTGGATGACACACGAGAACTCTTGGTCCTTGGTCGTCGCGTAGAGGTCACCAAGGTGGTTCGTTAGGTAGTGGACCGCGCCGAGTGATCCCATCGTGTGGATGCCTGCGATGTGCACGACGGTGCGGCTTCCGATTCGGTGACGGGCGAGGTAGGCGATGTCTGAGTTGGTCGGCTGGTCATCATCGCTGGGTGAGCCGTGGCGTACGCCTCCGGATTCCTCGATGTACCAGCGGTTATCGGGCACGATGAACCGAAGGCGCGGATCGTCGGCTAGGTAGGTGGAGGCGATCGGGGACGAGATCGGTCCGCAGATCAGAACAACGTCACCCTCAGGCAATGCCTCGGTCTCAGGCCCCACCTGGAAGGTGGAGACGGTGAAGCCGAGATCCGCCAGGAGCTTGCCCGTCAGGTCGCCCGACTTCGCATCCTCGGCGGCGATGAGTGGCCGCTCCCGATCGGTCGTCTGCCAACGCCACGGCACACCCACAGCGACTGGCCCCACCCCGAAGAATCCACGCTCAGCGCTCGGTGCGCTCCCCCGGATCTGAGTGATCCGGCCCTTGGTGATCCCGAGGGCGCTCGCGATCTCGGTGTAGGTCATCTCGCGCTCGCGGTGCGCTTCCTCGATCGCCGCCTTCCGCAGGCGCGCAAGTTCTGTGGAGCGCTGCTGGTAGAGCGTCAGGAGCTCGGTCGCACGCCGCCCACGACGCAGCGGGTCGGGGTCGCGTCGTACGGCTTCGAACTCATCTGAATCTGACTCTGGCACGCCGACGAGTTTAGACCCCTTGACTCCACCTTGCGCATCCCGTACCTTCTTGTTTAGCCCCCTAAACCAGATGGGGGGTTTTCTTGGGCCAGAGTGTTTAGGGCCCTAAACCGAAGGAGATGCAAGACATGGCGATTCAGCGGAGGATGAACCTCACCCAGGCCCAGGTCTTCCCGGCCGGTGCGTTCGTGGTCGGCGAGGTCGAGCCGGTCCGTGACTACGACCTCGCTCCCGGCCCCGATGGGCTGCGTCCGCAGAAGGTCGACAAGGAGCACGGGCTCCCGATCTGGACCGTGCCGGTCCTGGACGCCGACCCCGAGGCGGGCAAGAACGACAAGACGGTCAACGTCAAGATCCTGGCCAAGCACCAGCCGGTGCCGCCGGCCAACGACACTGGCCTGCCGTTTATCCCGGTCGAGTTCACCGAACTCGTCGCGGTCCCCTGGATCGACGACTCCGGCAACCGCCCCAAGTTGATGTGGTCGCTCTCGGCCCTCGGCATGGACGCTCCGGGTGCGGCTCGCAAGCCCGCTGCTGGCGGTGCTGCTGCTTCCTCGAAGGCGGCGTGATGGACACCCCGGCGCTCCAGCGGGTCAAGGACGAGGCCGAGATGTGGGTCGACCTGATGACCTCGGAACTGCACGCCAAGTCGGCACAGCACAAGGTGACCAAGCGGGCTGACATGTACATCCGGCTGGCGGGTCTCCCGGTCGAGAAGGTCCTCGACGCCCTGGGCATCGACGCCGAGACCTGGACCGCTCGCCTCGACGACCTGGAGGCGTGGCACCGCCAGAACAGCGCGGCCGCTGAGGCCTCCAAGGACGCGGCGTGAGCCTCTACCTGGTGTGGATCGGCGACGGGTCCGACCCGGCTCACCTGGCCGGACTCAACGCCGATCTCACCCTGTGCGGGCAGCCCAACGCCGGGCAGGCCTGGACCTGGGACTACCCCGATCTCTCCACCCCGGTGTGCTCCATCTGTCGCGGCAAGGCGGCAGCCCTGTGAGCACACCCCACATTCGCCCGCTGGCCGTCGCGGAAGGGAAGCCGTGGCGGCTGGCGGGTCTCCAACTCTCAGAACGGAGCACGTCATGAACGAAACGATCTACATGAGCATCGGCGGACTGCTCGCCCTGGCCGTCGCCGCCCTGGTCGTGATCAAGCCGACCCGACCCGCCACCCTGGCCGCCCTGGCCTGGCTGGCCTCCATCGCCCGCCGCGCCTGGTGGTGGCTGGTCTTCCGGATCACTTGGAAGCCCGTGGCCCGTGAGGCTGGCCTGTCGAAGCGCCGCACGAAGCGGGTCAAGAAGATGGGCGTGGGCGAGGAGTCCATCGAGAAGTGGCGCGACCCCCGGCTCAAGAGGGTGAAGACCTCCGCTCACTCGGTGACCCTGCGGGTCAAGACGCGCCGTGGTCAGGCCCTGGCCGACCTGGAGGCCTTCGCCCCCAAACTCGCCGCGACCTACTCAGCCGACGCCTACCGCGTCTACCCGCCCAAGCGGCGCACCGGGTCCACGGTGATGTTCGAACTCGTCATGCGCGACCTGATCAAGACCCCCTCGGTCGCCGCCATGCCCGAGCCCCGGATGCAGACCGAAACGGTCCGCCTCGGCCGCCGCCAGTCCGGCAAGCCCTTCGAGCTGCAGATCGAGCAGCGCCACACCCTGGTTGTCGGTGCCTCCGGCGCGGGCAAGGGGTCGTTCCTGTGGGGCATCGTCGGCTCGCTGGCTCCGGCGATCGCCGTCGACGCCGTACGCGCCTACGGGATCGACCTCAAGGGCGGCATGGAACTGACCATGGGCGCCCCGCTGTTCACCAAGATCGCTGTCAAGGGCGAGCAAGCCGTGGAGATGCTGGAGGAGTTCGTCTCGATCGCGGATGCCCGCACGGAGGAGATGCGGGGCTACTCCCGCAACCACAAGCCCGGCCCCGGTGACCCGCTCTACCTCCTCGTCATCGACGAGTTGGCCTCCCTGACGGCGTACGCCGACCAGGGCGTCAAGAAGGAAGGCGAACGGCTCCTCAAGCGGCTGCTCTCCATCGGTCGCGCTGTCGGCGTCGTCGTCGTGGCCTTCGTGCAGGACCCCCGCAAGGAGGTCATCGACATGCGTGGCCTGTTCACCCAGACCATCGCTCTCCGACTCCGCTCCGCTACGGAGACCAACATGGTCCTCGGGGACGGCATGGCCCCCTTCGCCCCGGCACACCGGATCTTGAAGGCTGCTCAGGGCACGGCCTGGATCATCGACGAGGACGGCTCCACCGACCGCGTGCGGGCCGACTACTGGTCCGACGACCTGATCCGCCGCATCGCGTCGCTCTACCCGGCAACGCCGGATCTGGTCACGATCTCGGATGCGGCCCCGGGCTCGCTGCCGGGCATGCCTCTATCGCTCACTGACGGGGATGCGGCATGAGTACCCCGGCCTGGATGGAGCACGCTGCCTGCACCACCAAGGAGAAGCGCGGCCTGCCCTGGACCACCGACACCAGCGCAACCCCCACGGTCCTGGTCGACCTGATGCGGGAGACCTGCGACGGCTGCCCGGTCCGGCTCGCCTGCCAGGCCTACGCAAGCCGCAACCGCGTCACGGGCGGCTGGTGGTGCGGCGTCGACCAGGCCCCCGCGCCTGAGGACCTGCTCGACCTGCTCGACGCCCTCCCCGCGGCTTCGCTCCTGGACGGTGCGGCATGAGCACGACAACCCGCTGCGAGGAGATCAAGCACGCCGACGACCACGACCACACCTGCGACCTGCCGGAGATCCACGAGACGCGTCACGGGCATCACTGCCCCGACTGCGATGTGTGGTGGCTCCAGGTCCAGAACGTGCACCACACCACCCGCCACATCATGACTGCTGACGGTCAGGGGCTGTTGTGGTGACTGCTCCGACCCTGGATGCGCCGGGCATCCACAGTGACGCATCGTCCTCGACGGGCGGGGCGGTTGCCTACCCGTACGGGGAGGATGCGCCGCTGGATCTGTCCGGGCTCAGCTCCGACCAGGTGGCAAGCCTGGTCAGCCGGTGGCGTGACGGCACCTTCGACAAGTTCGCCGACACCCTCGCGTCCGTGGGCAACTGCGCCCACCCCATCCGGCTGACCGGCCATTCGGAGACCTTCGACGCCGAGACCGGAGAGCTCGTCGGCACGTTCACGTCCGCGAATGCCCCGCTCGGAGTGCTCTACCGCCCCTGCGGCAACCGCCGCGCCGACGTCTGCCCGTCCTGCTCGAGGACGTACGCCCGCGACACCTTCGCCATGATCAACGCCGGTCTCGTCGGCGGCAAGACCATCCCCGCCACGGTGGCAGACAACCCGCTGCTCTTCGCCACCTTCACCGCCCCCGGCTTCGGCAGCCCCTCCCACCGGCACCACAAGGACGACTCACGCTGTCGGCCCCGCTCCCGCGACAAGGGCGCTCGCTGCCCCCACGGACGGCCGATCTCGTGCATGGCCCGGCACGCTGAGGATGACGCGATCGTGGGCGCTCCTCTGTGCTCTGAGTGCCATGACATCGACTCCGCGATCATCTGGCAGTGGTTCGCCCCCGAGTTGTGGCGGCGTACGACCATCGCGCTTCGCCGCGCCCTGGCCGACCACCTCGGCGTCAAGGAGAAGGATCTCCGCCACTGCGCCACGGTCCAGTTCGCCAAGGTCGCCGAGTACCAAGCCCGGGGTCTGGTCCACTTCCACGCCCTCATCCGCCTCGACGGCTCGGACGGTCCTGGTTCGCCGGCACCGATCGACGGCCACGACCTGGCGCAGCTCATCGAAGTCTCCGCCGGCACCGTCACCTACACCGCTCCCCCGATCGATGCCGACGACAACACCGAACGGATTCTGCGCTGGGGCAAGCAACTCGATGTGCGGGTTGTCCGTGACGGTCACCGCACCGACGACCCCGATGGGGTGCTGACCCCTGGCCGGGTCGCCGGATACCTGGCCAAGTACGCCACCAAGGACGCCAACTCGATCCGCTCGGCCGAGACCCAGCGTCCCCACCTGGCAGCGATGGGCAGCCGCTGCCACCGCCTCGCGATGCGCGCAATCGCGCACTACGGGATCAACGAAGCCTCCAACCGGCTCCCCGGTCAGAAGCCCCAGAAGTCGGCCGTCAATCCGTATGACCTGCTGGGCAAGTGGGCGCACATGCTCGGGTTCCGGGGTCACTTCTCCACCAAGTCTCGGCGCTACTCGATCACCCTCGGTCGACTTCGGCGTGGTCGTGCTCGCTACGCCGAACTCCGCGCCGCTGCCGAGCACAACGAAGAAGCCCGCGCGGTGTTGCTCGACCTCGACGAACTAGAGGCCTGGGTCCTCGCTGATGAGGAAACGACCCTCGTCGTCGGCTCCTGGAAGTTCGAAGGCACCGGCTGGACCTCCCCCGGCGACGAACCCCTCGCCCTCGCCGCTGCCGCCCGTGCCCGTGAGTACGACCAGTGGCGCGCCCAGACCAAGAACACCACCAACGAGAAGGGGAAGTGAGATGGATGAGAAGTTGCTCTACCGGATCAGCGAGGTTGCTTTCTACCTCAGCCTCAGCCGGTCGAAGACGTACGAGCTGGTGCGGGTCGGACATCTGCCCTCGGTGAAGATCGACGGCATCCGGCGCGTTCGTGGCTCCGACGTGGTGCAGTACGTCGAGGGACTGAGGGCCGCCTGATGGGCAAGGTGAAGGACGGCATCGTCAAGCGTGGAAACACGTGGTCGTACGTCATCCGGGTGACGGATGCCAACGGCGTCAGCAAGCCCAAGTGGAAGGGCGGCTTTGCCACTGCCGAGGAGGCCAAGGACGCTCGCGATGAGGCCCGCGTTGCTGCTCGTCGTGGTGAGTTCGTACACCGGAAGTCGACGACCGTTGCGGAGTACCTGGCTCAGTGGCTCGAAGCTCACCGGATGGAGATCCGACCGAAGACGGCTGAGGACTACCGGCTGATGATCGCGCGCTACATCGTTCCCCGCCTCGGCAAGATGCGTCTCCAGTCGGTGAAGCCCGCGACCTTGAGCACCTTCTACGCCTACCTCCTGCGGGAGGGCGGAAAGGACGGCGGCCCGCTGTCTCCTCGGACAGTCAACTACGTGCATTCGGTCCTCCGGAAAGCACTCAACGATGCCGTCAACACAGACCAGATCCTGGCCAGCAATCCGGCGCTCAAAGCCAAGCGCCCCAAGTCACAAGGGGTGACCGCAGTGCATGACATCTGGGACGCCAAGCAACTAGCCCGGTTCCTCGACGCGGTGGCGGCCGATCGGCTCGGGCCGTTCTTCCGGGTCGCTGCCTACACCGGCGCTCGACGAGGTGAGCTCTTCTACCTCCAGTGGTCGAACGTCGTCCTCGACGGCCCGGACCCGCACATCTGGATCCGGGGCTCAACGGCGATCGTTCGTGGCCACCGGGTCGACGGAGGAACCAAGACCGGCCGGGCTCGTCGGGTCAGCATCGATGCCGGAACCGTGGCAATTCTCCGGTCCCACAAGGAGCGCCAGGAGAAGGAGCGCGAACTGGTCGGCGCGTCCTGGCCAGACAACGATCGGGTGTTTCGTATGGAGATGGGTACACCCCTGAGGACTGACCTCCCCGGCGAGATCATGCGCCGGGTCATCAAGGACCTTCACACCTCGAAGAACCCTCTGCCGTCGATCCGCCTCCACGACCTCCGCCACGTCCACGCGACGTTGCTACTGAAAGCCGGTGTGCCGGTTCACGTCGTCGCTGCTCGCCTCGGCCACCGTGACCCCTCGATGACCCTTCGCGTCTACGCGCACGTTCTGAGCGACCAGGGCGCGAGCGCTGCTCAGACGTTTGCAGACATCTTCATCGAGGACGACGAGGACGACAGCGAGGACGGGAATCAGTGATGGGTGTTAGCAACGGCGTTAGCAAGCGGGCCGGTTCGGGCTCCTCGCTCCCCCGCCAGATGGGCGGATTCACGCTCAAGAATGGCTCCCCGGGTAGGAGTCGAACCTACGTCGCTAGTCCTGATTCAAAGTCAGGCGGGCCCTGCCGGCAGACCAACCGGGGAACGTACGCCGAAACGCACGGGACAACTGTAGACGGCCGAGGCTGCGCTCACCGCACTGACTCAGCACGATCCATCGCCGGACTGGGCGGGGCGCGCTATCGTCGAGTCACTTCCTGTGTCGCACCGCCTCCTCGACGCGATCGGCGGACGCGGCGCACCCCTTCGAGGAGCTCACGTTGGCTGATGAAGTCACGATCGACGGTTCGATCATTCGTACGGCGCGGGTGCGGCTTCGACCATGGCGCGAGGACGACGCTCCTGGGGCACTCGAGATCTACGGGAGCGCCGAGGTCTCCCGCTGGCTGGCGCCGGCCATGGAGCAGGTCACCGACCTCGACTCCATGCGGGCGACGATCAGCAGCTGGCTCGCGGCACCTCCCGGACCCGCAGGCCGAGCGAGCGGCCGATGGGCGGTCGAAGAGATCGAGAGCGGCCGTGTCGCGGGATCGGCCCAGATCCTCCCCCTCCCTCCGGAAGGCGAGGACCTGGAGGTGGGCTACCAACTCGCCCCCTGGGCATGGGGGCGGGGACTGGGCTCAGAGGCGGGACACGCCCTCGCCCACTACGCGTTCGCCAACGGCGAGGAGGAGGTCTTCGCCGTCGTACGACCCCGGAACGAGCACGGAATCCGCGCCGCGCGCCGCATCGGCATGGACTGGGTCGGGGAGACGGAGAAGTACTACGACCTGAGACTTCAGGTCTATCGCCTCCGCAACAGCGACCTGGACGTGTCCCTGCTCAACCCGAGTCCACTCGAACGCTGACTAGATGTTCTGGCCGGGGAGGTTGGGTACGCGGTCGATTGGTGACTTGCCTTTGAGGCTGGTGTGGCCGCGGTGGTGATTGTAGTGATGCAGCCATGCGGGGTATGTGGCTGCTCGGTCGGCTTCTGAGGTGTAGGTCGTGGCGTAGGCCCACTCTTCGAGCAGTGTCCGGTTGAACCGTTCGACCTTGCCGTTGGTCTGTGGTCGATACGGCCGCGTGCGTCGGTGCTTGACCCGCCGGCCGAGCGTTTTGGCCCAGAGCCGGCTGCGGTAGCAGGAACCGTTGTCGGTGAGCACGGCCTTGACGGTGATGCCGTGGGCGGCGAAGAACCTCTTGGCGCGCTTCCAGAACGCTGCTGCGGTCTCCTTACGCTCGTCACTGAGGATCTCGGAGTAGGCCAGCCGGGAATGGTCGTCGACGGCGTGGTGCAGATAGACGTAGCCGCGCGAGGACGCGGCACCGGCTCGGCCTGCCCGGTCGCGGGCCGCGTGAGTTGCTCGCGCCTGTGCCGAGTCCCGACCGAAGACCCTCCACCCACCGCCGTCGGGGATCTTGCCGAGCTTCTTGACGTCGACGTGGATCAGGTCGCCGGGTGCTGGGTGTTCGTAGCGGTGCTTGTCTCGTGAGGAGGTCTTGATCCGGGCGCCGGTGGCCGGGTCGGTCCACTTCAGTCGCGGGCAGCCGTTGCGTCGAAGGACCTGGTGAACGGTGGAGGGGTTCTGGCCGAGGTGGTAGGCGATCCGGGCTGGTCCCCAGCGCCGCGTCACCCGCAGCTTCACGATCCGTCGCTCGGTCCGCTGCGGCAGCCGGTTCGGGCAGCGGTGCGGACGCGAGGATCGGTCGACCATCCCGGCCTTGCCGAGCTCGCGATAGCGCTGGGCCCAGCGCCGCGCGGTCGTGACACCGACGGAGAACCGCTCAGCGGCCCTGGCGTAGGACCAGCCCTTGTCGACGACGAGTTTGGCTAGGCGCAGACGTCCCGCTGGTGTGAGGGTGGCGTTAGCGTGGGACACGAAGACCTCCGTGGTGGATGTGGGTGCGTGGTAGCTCCACACCTCACCCGGAGGTCTTCGTCATCGTCCAGTCGGCCCGCCGTACCTAACGTCCGTGGTCAGAACAACTAGATCGGGATCAGAGAAGCTCGGCGACCTTCTCGGCCGTCTCCTTGGCCGACCCCGGATTCTGACCGGTGACGAGGTTGCCGTCGACCACGGCGTACGAGACGAACGGCAGCTTGGCCTTCTCGTAGAGAGCGCCGCGAGCCTTGGCCTCCTCCTCGGCGTTGTACGGGACGAGCTTGTCGACCCGGGCGAGGACCTCCTCCTGCCAGGCGAAGCCGGTCATCTTCCGGCCGGCGATGAGGTAGGAGCCGTCGGACAGACGGGTGTTGAGGAGACCGCAGTAGCCGTGGCAGACCGAGGAGACGATGCCGCCACGCTCGAAGATCTCGCGGGTGATGCGCTGGAGGCCCTCGCTGTCGGGGAAGTCGTACATGACCGCGTGGCCACCGGTGAAGTAGATGGCGTCGTAGTCGGCGGAGTCGACCTCGTCGGGACTGAGCGTGCTCTCCAGCAATGCCATCCGCTCCGCGGAGGCACGCCAGGCCTTGGCGGTCTTGTCGTAGCTCGGGAACTTGAGCGCCCGCGGCTCGAGCGGTACCGCTCCCCCGGCCGGGCTGACCAGGGTCTGCTCGAAGCCGTGCTCCTCGAAGACGTGCCAGGCGTGGGTCAGCTCGGAGAGCCACAGGCCGGTCGGGTGGGACGGGTCGTCGTAGTGACCGACGTTGGTGACGACGTTCAGGATGCGCTTGGTCATGCCTGGATCTCCTTCGTGCGGCCCGGGATCACCGGACGCCGGCCCTTCGCAGGGTCTTCAACGCGAGCGTAAGCATCCGGGACCACTGTTCGTGGTTGATCGCGCTGGGCGGCGTGAATCCCTGCAGGCGCTGGTGGGCGACGGTCTGGGCCTCGGTGTACTTAAGCAGCCCGTCGGCGCCGTGCCTGCGCCCGAGGCCGGAATCGCCCATCCCGCCCATCGGTGCGTCGATGCTGCCCCATGCCGCAGCGAAGGCCTCGTTGACGTTGACCGTGCCGGCGTGGATGCGCGCGGCGACGGCTCGACCGTGGGCGCCGTCGCGGCTCCAGACACTGGCATTGAGCCCGTACGCCGTGGAGTTGGCCATCCTGACCGCGTCGTCGATCTCGGAGTAGCGGTAGACGGAGACGACCGGGCCGAAGGTCTCGTGCTCGAAGAGTGTCATCTCGGGGGTGACGTCGGCGAGGATCGTCGGCTCGTAGAACAGCGGGCCGAGGTCGGGACGGGCCGTGCCGCCCGCCAGCAGCGTCGCGCCCTTGGCGACGGCGTCCTCGACGTGGTCGGTGACGGTCGCGAGCTGCGAGGCAGTCGTCAGGCTGCCCACGTCGATGCTGTAGTCGTACGCCGCACCGATCCGGAGCTCCTTCGTCCTCGCCGCGAACGTGGAGACAAACTCGTCGTAGATCTCGTCGGCGACGTACATCCGCTCGACCGACACGCACAGCTGGCCGGCAGAGGGGAAGGACGCCGCGATCGCGCCCGTCACGGTGCGATCGATGGCGGCATCGGGGAGGACGATCATCGGGTTCTTGCCGCCGAGCTCGAGCGAGGCGCCGATCAGCCGCTCGCCCGCCGTACGGGCCAGCTGCCGCCCGCTGGCGGTGGACCCGGTGAACATCAGGTAGTCGGCGCCGGCGAGCAGCGGGTCACCGATGTCGCGGCCGCGCCCGACGACGATCTGCCACACGTCCGCGGGGAGCCCCGCCTCCTTCATCAGGTCGAGCGCCCACAGCGCGGTCAGCGCGGTCTGGGTGTCGGGCTTCTGGACGACGGCGTTGCCGGCCAGCAGCGCCGGGATGGTGTCGCCGGCGGCCATGCTGAGCGGGTAGTTCCAGGGCGAGATCACGGCGACCACACCCTTGGGATGGTGCAGCTCGGTGGTGTGGGTGAGCAGCGGGAACGCCCCACGACGGCGCTTCGGCGCGAGGAGACGCCCGGCGCTGCGGGCGTAGTAGCGGGCCGTGATCGCGATGTCGGTGACCTCGAGGAAGGCATCCCGGCGAGTCTTGCCGTTCTCTGCCTGCATCAGGTCGAGTGCCTCCTCCTGACGCTCGAGGACGAGGTCGTGGAACCGGAGCAGGATGGCCTTGCGGTCGCCGATCGGTGTCGCAGCCCAACCGCCCTGGGCGGATCGCGCCCGCTCGAAGGCGGTCTCGACGTCCTGTGCAGCAGACGAAGGGAGCTCGGCGAGCGGCTTCCCCGTGTAGGGCGCGGTGGTGGTGACCATGGCCGCTCCGGGAGCGGCGGTGACGAGGCCGGCGAGCCGGCTCAGCAGCGCGGGCGTGATCGTGGCGGGAAGACCGGAATCGCGGGTGCGGCCCGGGGCGACGGTGTGGTCGATGGACATGTCGGATCTCCGTGTGATCAGTGCGCTAGGCAGCGGGCCGGACCGAGGTCGGCACCGGCATGTGGAGCGCAGCCTGCGCCTCGGTGGCGACGTCGAGGCGGAGCGTACGAATGGTTTCGAGGGACCGGATGTCGTCCGACATGCGGCCTTCGCCGAGCTCGAGCTCGACACCTCGGGGCAGGCTCGAGCTGCCCGCGGCGAGGACGTTGGTCTGGTTGAGCGTCGACTGCCACCGCTCGCCGACCTTGGTGTAGGAGGTCAGCGACGAGACCCGCTCGCCCGACCGGAACGCGGTCTGCGCCGGGGTCGGCGCGGAGAAGGCGACGTCGACGCCGCCGGCGTCGTTGGCGACCCGTGCGGTGCTGGTCGAGGCGTTGATCTCCACGTCGAGCTCGGTTACCCATTTCGGGAAGCCGTAGCCGTCGTGGCCACGGACCTGCGCGATCTCGGTGCTGACCGGCAGCGAGAAGACGTACGAATACAGGTGGTCGTTCTTCAGATCTGCGATCAGGTCGACGAGACCGAGGCGGCCGTGGCGCGCCGGCCGGACCGCGACGCCGACCGCAGCCTCGGTGTAGAAGTCGATGTCGCACACGTCGTAGCGGAAGAAGATCACCGAGGCGAGCCCGACCCCAGGCACGAGCTCGAGCGGCTCGAGCTCCTCCGGCAAGCGAGCCCGGATCGCCGAGGACCGGGCCAGCATGGTCAGCCGCGCCGAGGACATCCGGTAGTAGAAGTTGGGCGTGTACGTCGGGCCGATCGGCGAGTCCACGCGGGTCTTGGCGAGGGGACGGAAGAAGTCGACCCCGCTCACCCGCGGGTCGCCGGCGACCTCGTCGAGATCGGGGTTCATTCGGAAGCGGTCGTAGAACCCACCCTGCGGGACCTGCACGGTGCGCTCGCCCAGCTCGGCGGTGACCATTTGTCGGGGCTGTTGTCCGGTGGCAGCCATCGAAGGACTCCTCAATGTTAACGATGCTTACATCTAGAGCCTACGGAGCAATGTAAGCAGTGTCAACACTGAGTCGGGCGGCGAGCTCCGGACTAGCCGGCACGCACGGCAAGGATCGCGGCGAACGCGGTGCGCACGCGGTCGGCCACCTCGTCGATCGACTCGACCTGGAGCTTGCCATCCATATGGAGGTAGGCCATCCCGTGCGCGAACGCCCACCCGGCCGAGGCGAGGGCATCCGCGTCAGCATCAGGGAAGACCCTCGTCATCGACAGCGCCAGCAGGCCGTGGATCTCCGCAGCAGCCTCGACGCGCTCCTCGCTACCGGTGTCGCAGGCATTGCCGAACATCACCCGGAACAGCGCCGGGCGGCGCAGCGCGAACTCGACGTACGCAACGGCGAACTCGGCGAGATCGGCCGGAGACTCCGGCAGATCACGCCCCTCGCTCAGATCGGCCTTCAGGTCGCGCAGACCCTGGGCAGCCAGCGCGGACTCCAGGGCGTCACGGTCCTTGAAGTGGCGATAGGGCGCCGTCGGCGAGACCCCGGCCTCGCGCGCCAGCGCGCGCAGGGAGAACGGCTCGCCGTCCTCGAGCATGCGCATCGCCGAAGTCAGGAGCGAGGCCCGGAGGTCGCCGTGATGATAGCCACTCTTCTCGGAAGTTGACACTGCTTACATCCCTTTCTACGCTCATGTGAGCACCGTAAACATACCGTACTCAGGAGCAGTCCATGTCATCCGTATTCGAGCAGTTCACCCTCCCCAGCGGCAGTGTGCTCCCGAACCGGCTGGTCAAGGCGGCCATGGAGGAGAACATGGCCGCGGCCGGCCAGCTCCCAGCCGCCTCCCTCGTCCGGCTCTACCGCCGCTGGAGCCAGGGTGGGGTCGGTCTGATCATCACCGGAAACGTCATGGTCCACGCGGAGGCGCTCACCGGACCGGGTGGTGTCGTTCTCGACGCGGAGTCGCCGCTCGCCCCGTTCCGTGAGTGGGCGAGCGCCGCGAAGAGCGGCGGCTCACAGGTGTGGATGCAGATCAACCACCCCGGCCGCCAGGTCCGCGCCGACATGCCCGGCGTCGCCTGGGGACCCTCGGCGATCCGGGTCGACGTCGGCAAGAACACCAAGCGGTTCGCCCAACCGGTCGAGATGACCGCGACCCAGATCGAGGAGACCGTCGCGCGGTTCGCCGAGACCGCCCGACGGGCCGAGGAGGCCGGCTTCGACGGCGTCGAGATCCACGCCGCCCACGGCTACCTGCTCTCCCAGTTCCTCTCACCCCTGGCCAACCAGCGCACCGACGAGTGGGGCGGCGACCTGGCCGGCCGTGCCCGGCTCCTGCTCGACATCGTCCGGGCCGTACGCGCCGTGGTCTCCCCCGGCTTCGCCGTCGCCGTCAAGCTCAACTCCGCCGACTTTCAGCGCGGCGGCTTCGACGCCGCGGACGCCAAGGCGGTCATCGAGATGCTGGCGCCGCTGGGTGTCGACGTCGTGGAGCTCTCCGGCGGCAGCTACGAGGCCCCGGCCATGACCGGGCAGGCCACCGACGAGCGCACCCAGGCCCGCGAGGCCTACTTCCTGACGCTCGCCGAGGACCTGGCTCGGACCAGCCCGCTGCCCCTGATGCTCACCGGCGGCATCGTCCGGCGGCCCGTCGCCGAGGAGGTCCTGGCCGGCGGCGTCGACCTGGTCGGGATGGGAAGCGCCCTCGCCGTCGACCCCGACCTGCCGAACCGGTGGCGCCACGACGCGGATGCCCGGGTCGACCTGGCGCCGGTCCGGATCGAGGACAAGGCCGTCGCCTCCGCCGCGAGCATGGCCCGCGTACGCCAGCAGCTGCGCCGCCTCGGCGCCGGCCGCCGCACCCGCCCCGCCCTGGACCCCAAGCTGGCTCTCGCCAAGGAGACCTTCCTCCAGCGCCGCGCCCTGCGCCGCTACCGCACCTGGCTCCGGACCCGCAGCGCCTGACCACCAGCGCCTGGCTCGTCCATCGCCTACGGTGAGCATGTGGACCTTCCTGTGATGCCGCCGATCCTGCCGATGCTCGCGAAGCCCGCGAAGGGCGTGCCGACCGACGGCGGGTACGCGTTCGAGCCGAAGTGGGACGACATCGGTTCTAGTTGTACGTAATCGCGCTAGCATGCAACCGTGAAGGCACGGCGCCGCGACGCCGGGCCGCAGACGCGGCGCGGAGTTGGCTACACGCGCTACTCGACCGACGAGCAGGGTTCGACGGCCGAGCAGCGCGCGATCAACGACGCGGTCGCCTCCGAACACGACATCGTCTTGATGCACTCGTTCGCCGACGAAGGTGTATCTCGCAGTCTCGCCGACCGCCCCGGCCTCCAGGAACTCTTCGACTACCTGGAAGCCAACCGCGACGTGCACTACCTGGTTGTCAACGAGCTCGAGCGGCTCACCGCAGGTATCGGGCAGCGCCAGCAGATCACGACCCTGTGCAAGCGACTTGGCATCACGCTCGTGACTGAGGACATCGGCCTGATCGATCCGCACGACGAGGACGCGATGTACGACGCCGACGTACGCGCCGTGAACGCGAAGGGCGAGGTACTCAAGGTCAGGCGCCGCACTCGTCGCAATCTTCGCGCCAAGGTTGCGGCCGGCTCCACGATCGCCATGCGCCCCGCTTACGGCGTACGTATGAAGCCGCTCGTGGTCGATGGCGTCGAGCTTCCCAGTGGGATGCCGGCCTTCGTTGGAGGCCGCAAGGTGCGTTCAGGCGAACTCGAATTGCACCCGGACGAGTACCCCTGGCTCAAGCAGATCTTCGCATGGGCCGACGAGGGCGTGCCGTCCGACGAAATCGCCCGACGGCTGAACTTGAAAGCGGTGCCAACCAAGACACGAAGGTCCGGGTGGGGCGGAAACACCATCAACGGAATCCTCGACAATCCGCTGTACAAGGGTGAACTGGTGTGGGGCCGACGGCAGGTCCTTCGAGACGAGAACGGCAAGTCCTACCTGGAAGCCCGCGACGAGGACGACCCTGGACGTGTCGTGAGGGCGTCCCCGCTCGGTCCGCTCGTGGATCCCGACCTTTGGGACCGCGTGCACACCCAGCGCATGGCTCGACGCGGCGAACGCCGAATGAAGAAGCGCGCCGTTCCCGAGCACGTTCTGGATCGCTTCGTCTACTGCGCCCGCTGCGGACACCGCATGTACGCCCGAGTCGACAATCCGGGCAATCCGAACATGAAGATACGCATCAGGTTCTACTGCCCAGGCACCCGACCTGGAATGGTCGCCAAGGAGGGGTATCCGGGCACCTGTATGCGCGTGAACAGCATGTTGGCCGACCGCATCGTCAAGGGTGTCGGATCGCAGCCGATACGTGGTGGCGCCACGGTCCAGGTCACAGTCAGCCGCGGCGTCTCCAAAGACGAACATGCCCGCCGGAGGGCCGTCTTAGAAGCCCGCATCGCGGAGTCTGAAGCTGAGTGGAAGAACGCCAAACGACTGGCCATCAAGGGCCTTCTCGACGACGACGACCTTGCGTCAACGAAGCGCCGGACAAACGACGCCGTCAGCGCAGCACGGACCGAGCTGGCAGATCTCGGCGACAGTGCGCAGATAGAGATTCTCCCCTTCGCTGGAGAGATAACCGAGCGGTTCGCCGAGCTGGCCCGAGGATTGGAAGACGAATCAGTACCCGTCGCTCTACGGCAGAGACTGCTACGCGACTTCGGCGTGGATCGCATCTACGTCGACAACCCAGACATCCGCGTCGAGCTGCTCTAACGACATCCCTGCCAAGAACGCATCGCGCTTCGCCTTGAACACGGCCAGCGCCCGCACCGCCCGTGCGTCCTGCTCCGGCGTGAGGACCCTGGCCTGCCCGCCGTCGCAGAGCCCGTCTCCGCGTACTCGTCCATGCGAAGCCACCGTGAGAGAACTCGATCGCGCAGGGGGTGTCGACGCGCGTGGCATCGCTTCCCGCCCGGACGCCGCGGTCATGGCCCTGCACCCCCTGATGTAGTCAGCGCAGCATGCCGCGCTCTTACTACCCAGGGTCGAAACCACCCGGCCAGTGGCCACCCCGCCGACAGACAAGCAGCACCTCCAGCTACCTGGAACTGGACCGGGACCACCAAGTCCGCTTCGAGATACCATCGCTGACATGGCCAGCCCGTGCAGGAGCACCCGCACGATCGGACGCAGCGTCCGGTCTGTACGGCTGCCCAGCTACGCCCGCTGTGACGACGAGGACCACGCCAGCTGACACCTGACGCTACCCAATACGCGCCAGGTTCTAGCCGTCCTCATTCCTTTCCGCATCGTCCGGAGTCACAGTCATGCCCACTTATGCGCCGTACCGCCATGTCCTTCTGCTCGTTGCCGCCACCGGCCTGCTGGGGTGTCGGCACCGTCCTCAGCAAGCAAGCCCTCAACCGCGGCGTCGCGCCGCTGACCCTGCTCGTCCTCGAGCTCGCCGTCACGACGCTGCGTCAACGGCTCACGTTGTCGCCCAGCATGGCGAAACTCGCCGCCCTCGGTCTGCTCAACCCCGGCCTCGCCTACACCCTCGGCCTTCTTCGCGCGTACGCCGAGGGCGCCCCGCTCCGGGAGCTCGTCGGCCTCGCCGCCTCCGGAAGCTGCTGGTAGAGGCCGGCCTGGTCGCCCGCGAGCAGCGCGGCCGGTGGGCCTACTTCTCCATCGTCCCGGCGTCCTCGACTCACTCGCCAGCACTCTCATGTCTCACCCCGAGGCACCCGTCACGTCGGCATGCCGAGGATAGGTTCCGGAGTGGCCGGTCAGGCGTGGTTCCAGACCTTGACCGGGCCTAGGCAGCGGCTGAGGTCCGACTGTGCTGGCCTCGCCAACCCGCCGCGACGGCCAGTTGAGGCGATGGGCCGGCGAGGAGATCTAGAGGGTCTTCTCCGCTGAGGGGCTGGCGGGTTCGTGTTGGAACTCGACATGGAGTTCGGATGCCGCCGAGGCCGCGGAAGCGATGGTCTCCGTGGGCACGTCGCACGTCCTAAGAGCCGCTGCGGCGATGCGATGCGCACGTGCGGGGGTCACTGTCCGCCCAGCGCTGCGGATGGCGGTGACGACCTCGACGGAGTGCATCAGCATCTCGCCGAGATCTCGGGCGTCGAGGTCGGCGGCGACGTTGGGCGAGGCGATCTGCAGGCCGAGTCGGCCGTAGGCGTCGATGAGTTCTTGGCGTGCGTCGCGGAACTCGGCGTAGACCTCGCTGTTGGCCACATCGGCCTGCCCGTAGAGGATGCCCTCGTTGTGGGGTGACTCAGCCAGAGTGCGGACGTCGATGAGGGTGAGCAGGTAGAGCGCGGTCTCGTGGGTCTCGGGTGGGACCAAGGCCTCGATCTTGGCAACCTTGTCGACCGTGGGACGTACGGAGCGCTGCAGGAGCTCAGCGAGGATCTCGTCCTTCCCGGCGAAGTGGTAGTAGAGCGAGGCCTGCCGAATGCCGACCTGTTCGGCGATCTCCCGGGTCGAGGTAGCGGCAAACCCCCGTGCTACGAACAGCTCTGCGGCCGCGTTGAGCACCTGGTCGCGCGGCGATGCAGTGCTGGTGGTCGGGATGTGTCGTGGTCGTCCGGGGCTTGCCTGACGGGATCTCATGCGAGCACCGAGACCGGTCGCCACTGGACTGTGTGTTCGTCGGCGGTTGTCGCCACTGCCTTCGCCTCCATCGTATAGAACTGCATAGACGATTATGCAGTTCTATACAATGAATGGCAACGACTAGCACCTTCTCCTAGCGGTCGAACTCGCCCTTTCGGGCGCCGTCAAGGAAGCAAGCCCATTCGTGGGCGTTGAAGATCAGGGCGGGGCCGGTCGGGTCGGTTGAGTCGCGCACGGCCTTCCAGCCTTGTGGGCCGTTGGCAACCTCGATGCAGCCGCCGTCGTTGCCGCTGGTGTCGGCCTTGCGCCAGTTGGTGAACTCCTCCAGGGAGGGTCGGTCAGGGCTCAGCATGATCAATCTCCTTCTTGTTGGGTTGGTGCAACTTGATCCTGCGCTAGCAGGCTAAGCCAGGTCTGAGACTCTTCGGGCGAAAGTGCCGCGCGAAGCATCTGCTCCCAGACGATGGCGTAGATCTTGAGGTCGTCCGTTCCTGCGACGGTGACGCCGTGACTCGGCGTCTCGATCTGAACGTGCTCCTCATAGTCGCGGAACTTGACCCACACGAAGCCGCTCAAGGGCGGCATCGACATCGGTGCGTCCTGGGGGATCACCTGGATCGTCACCCTCGGCGCCTGTGCGAACTCGGCCAGATGTGCCCACTGGCGCAGGCGTACGTCGTGTTGTGCCATGGGCACCCAGCGGACTGCCGTCTCGGTCGCGACTACGTGATAGGCGGGGCCGTCGATGTTCGGGTCGCGTAGCCGTTCGCCACGTTCCATACGTGCCGCCACGGCTGCGTCGACGTCGGTGTTCGCGGTGAGGTGTGATGCCTCGATGACCGCGTGGGCGTACTCGGGAGTCTGGAGTGGGCCGGGCACGAGGAAGGGCTGGAAGTGGCGGATCTCGGATGCAAGGTCGTCCATGGCCAGCAGTTGCCTTTGGCGTTCTTCAAGGGTGCCTCGGTGGACGGCCTGCCAACTGCCTACCTCGGTGAGCACGGACTCGGCCAACTTGAGGACCTTGGCGCGCTCTTCTTTGTCGGCTTTGACGGCGTCCAACCACCGGGTGACCAGGTCGATGCTCGGTTTCACCGTCACGCTGGTCTCGACGCGGGAGACCCTGGCCTGAGATGTTCCGAGCTGCGCACCCAGCTGCATTCCAGACAGCCCAGCGGCGCTGCGAAGGCGACGCAACTCCGCGCCGAGCGCTCGGCGTCGCTGGATCGGTGACAGTTCCACGGGGATCCTTCCAACCCGGAAAGGACCCGGGCTCTTATGCAGTCTGATGCAGTCTAGGGCCTGGAGGTGCCAGAGCGCTCGCTGTACCATCGCGGTCATGACTGCCGGACTGTTCAGTGTCGGGGACTACCGGCTCAAGGTCGATACGTCAACGGACGGCGTGGGTGGACCCGCCGTGGTCCTCGTCTCGGGCACCGGCGATCACAGCAGTGACGGCTTCGGCGAGGTGATCCCGCTGCTGTCCGGACTGTCGCTCGTCTGCTATGCACGCCCTGGCTTGGGAGAGAGCGACCCGGCCCCAGTCACAGAGCCTCGTGGTGTGCGCGCGGCGGCGCACGAGCTGCACGCATTGCTTGCTGCGGCTGGGATTGACCCGCCGTGGGTGCTGGTGGGTCACTCGTTTGGTGGGCTGATCTGTGAAGTCTTCGCGGCCGAGTGGCCGGGTGAGACGGCAGGGCTTGTCTTCGTGGACGCGAGCGACGCTCAGCTATTTCTCGATGTCGGTCATCCGGTGATCGATGATGGTGAGGGACCGGGAACGATCCCCTTCGACATGGCTGCCTCGGTCCGCGATCTGGCGCAGATCCGCGAGTCGGTTCCGCTGCGCCCGACTGTTGTCGTGGCGAGCCGGCCCGGTCGGTGGCTGGAGTCCAAGACGCCTGACTTCTGGCAGCCCTACACACTCTCCGAGCTCGACGACCGCTGGCAGAAGAATCAGGCTGCCTTGGCTAAACGTCTGGGCGGCGACCTCGTCACCGCCCAGGTCGGTGGGCACTATGTGCAACGCGATGACCCGGATCTGGTCGCCAAGGCGATCCGTCAGGTCAGCACCGTCGTGTGACGAACATTGTTCATGCGGCCGCGCATGAAGTGGGTCGTTAACGCGGATCGGGCCTTGGCAGGCATGCCTAGGTCCCGATTGCACTGTCGAACTTGATGACGCAAAGCGAGACGACCATCACTAGGTGTGTGATGTCCGACGACATGATAAGTGTCGCAGCGGGCCGCGATCAGAGAGTCCGCAACGCACCCGCCGCGGATCTCAGGGAGCAGGAAACGCTCGTGCGCGGCCATCATCGGTGCGGTAGCCCAGGGCGTAGCTCGGACACCGGTCGATGGTTTCGACGAGGTCGTCGACGGTCGCGTGGTGGGCATCGATCCATGGGCGACGTTCCGGCCTGAACACGAGCGGAAGGCCACGAACACATTCTGCGGCGTGCTCGCAGCGCTCCTTCTCCCACGTCACCACGACTCCGGGGGCGCTGTACTCACGGATCGAGTCGCCGTAGGCGGGTGTGTTGTCGTCATCGATGCCCATCACGTCTCCGGGTTGTCGGTTGGTTTGCTGCTAGATCTCTATGAAGTTCCGGGCGGGGAGGACTCCTCCGGGGAACTCGTGGAGTGCCCCGCCGGCGGCGAGGGTGCCGAGGTCGATGCCGACGAACCCGGTCTTGGCGATCAGGTCGAGGATGGTCTGTTTCGCAGTCGTGTCGTCGCTGGAGACGAACAGCAGGCGCCGGCCTCCGGCGACGGTGGGGCCGCTGTCGTACGCATCTGGTTGGAGATGGTTGAAGGCCTTGACGACTGTCGCTCCGGGTGCGTGGGAGGCGACCACCTCGCTCGAGGTTCTCCCGGCGAGGTCGGCTTTGCGGAAGGTGGGTGCCTCGAGCGGGTTCGTGGTGTCGACCAGGATCTTGCCGGACCAGTCCGTGCCGTTCGCGAGGGCCGAGGGCACCTTGCTCCAGGGGACGGAGAGGAAGACGAGGTCGCAGGCAACAGCCTGCGTGGCGTCTCCGGGGGTGACCGCCGGCCCGAGCCGGTCGGCCAGGGGTTTGATGCTGGCAGCGCCGCGGCTGTTGCTGACCACGATGTCGGTGGCGCCACTGCGGGCAAGCAGGCCTGCCACGGCACCGCCGATGGCGCCGGTCCCGAGAAATCCGATGCTCATCAGCTGGCCTTGGGGGTGGGCGTGAAGCCCTTCTCGGCTAGCCACTTGAGGACGATGTCGGCGACTTCCTTCCAGCCGTTGTCGATCGTCAGCGAGTGTCCACGGCCCTCGATCTGGGTCAGCTCGGTGTCGGCTGCTGAGTCCCGGTACTGCTTGAACGTGCCGCGGGTGGAGACGTCGGGCACCGTGTGGTCGGCGGTGCCGGACAGGATCAGCAGCGGTCCGCGGGTCTCGTTGGCGGTGTCGACCTTGGCCGGCGAGTTCGGGGAGAAGTTGGCGAAGCCGGCCTCGAAGAGCGGCTTGCCCGGCGAGGGGATGTTCCACTTCTCCCATAGGGCGTCGGATTCGGCTGGGTCGAGGGCGTTGCCGAAGCCGTAGCGGAACTGCTCGACGGTGAGGGCCTTGGCCTTGCTCTTGTTCGCGGGGTTGCCCAGAACCGGGAACGCAGACTTGAGCTGGCTGAACGGCAGCGGCTTGACGCCCTTGATCGGTGCGGGGTCGATGGCTACGGCGCCGGCGATGCAGTCGCGACCGAGGAGCTTCTCGGCGATGAGCCCGCCGAAGGAGTGCCCGATGACCACGGGCCGCTCGGGCAGGGCTTGCAGCTGCGTGGTGAAGTGGTCGGTCAGGTCATCGATGCCGTATCCGGCCTGAGCGTCGGGGTTGGCCCGGGTCTGCTCGATGGTGTCGGCCTCTCCGGGCCATGCCGGGGCCGTGGCGGGGTAACCGTGCTCGGCAAAGTGGTCGATCCATGGTCCCCAGGCTTCCTTGGAGATCCATAGCCCATGCAAGAAGACGATATTCGTCATCATCAGCTCCTTCGTGACTCGGCGATGCTCGAAATGCTAGGGCGGCGCTCGTGGTCGCATTTGACTCTGCGTGCACCAGAAACTGGACGAGGTTGCGCCGGATCTGCGTTGGAAATTTGGCTGTTCATTCCCGAGCGACGGCGGGGTCTGCGGCTCTACGATCGAGTTCCCTGCTGAGTGCTGGCAGCGGAGGGTGGGGTGAGACGCCTATGGGCGCAGATGGGCCACGGGCGGCGCCGTTCGTACAGTCTGAGCGGCGCTCTACGAGCGAGATGGAGCGCACCAAGCCGGCGCGCTTTCACCATGTCGGGAACGTGTTCGTTGCCGTCGATCCTCTCGGTCCGCCGTTCCAGGCGACCCGGACGTGGCGTCACATCGCCGCCGAGCCCAGGGACACGCTGATCGTCACCGTGCTCACCCGTGGACGGGCACGGTTTCAGCAGGCCGGTCGCGACCACTTCGCGGGTGCCGGCGAGCTGACCCTGCTCGATGCGACCCGTCCCTACGACCTGGACCTGCCCGATCCGTTCGGAGTCCGGCACTTCCAGTTCAACAAGGCCGACTTGGGCCTGGCCGAGCGGGATCTGGCCGGCCTGTTGGGCGAGCCGATCTTGCGGCATCACCCGCTCACGGGCGTGCTGCCGCGACTCATGGCGCAGCTGTCCGCTCCACCTCCGGTTCTTGTGCCCGATCCCAGGACGCGTCTGGCCGAGGACGTCACCACGGTTCTCGGCTCGTTGCTCGGCGAGGCGATCAATACCGCCACCCAGCCCGACGCAGCCCGGCGAGCCCTGATGATCCGGATCAGGGCGTTCATGGCGGCCAACCTGGGCTCGAGCGACCTGACGCCGGCCGCCATCGCCGCGCAGCATCGGATCTCGCTTCGGTATCTGCATCAGCTCTTCGCGGCTGAGGAGCTCACCGTGGGCCGAACCATCCAAGATGCCCGACTGCGGTGGAGCCGTCGACTGCTGGCTGAGGGACGGCTGACGATCACCGACGTCGCTCACACGACAGGCTTCGTGAGTGGTGCCCACTTCAGCCGCGCCTTCCGAAACGCCTACGACATGACGCCACGAGAGTGGCGACACGATGCATCAACCGACCGCCTTGGAACTGGTCGCATCTAGGGCCGGGCGTGACGGAAGTCCAGGTCGGCGTACTCCCTTTCGCTCGCCATCAGAGCGATCACGAACGGGCACAGTGGCATCACCCGGAGCCCCTCGGCGCGGACGGAGTCCAGCGAGCTCCGGATCAGTTGGGTGGCCAGTCCGTTGCCCTCAAGGCCGTGCGCGACCTCGGTGTGGGTGAAGACCACCAGCTCGCTGGTTCGCTGGTACTCCGCGAAACCGACGGCCTCGCCGGCGACCTGGATCTCGAACCGGTTCATGTCGCGGTTGTCGACGACGCGGAGTCCTTCCCCGTCAGCGACGGTCATCCGCCGGCCCCGGATCGGGTCTCCTTGGCCGCGCGGATGATGGTGGTCGCCACGACCTTCGGGTCGCTGATCATCGACAGGTGGCCTGCCTTGATTCGGACGATGTCGGAGTCTGCGCGCGCTGCCATCTGATGTTGGAGTGCCTCGGGGATGATGTGGTCCTCGGTTCCGAGGACGTAGTAGCTGTCCACGTCATCCCATGCCGGCGCAGCCGCCGGTTCGGCCAGGGCCTGGAGCCGGATTGGGCGCTGCGTCGCCGCGAGCACGGTTTGCTGGCTCGGCCCGATGCCGTTGGCAAACGCGACCGGGAAGACCTCCGGCTTGAGGTACAGATCGACGTCGCCCTCCTCCGCGGAGAGTGGAACGAAGTCGAAGAGGGTGCTCGGGTCGAGCTGACCTTGCGGGTCAAGGATGTGCAGGATGCTCTCGCCTTCTGCTGGGGCGAAGGCGTCGACGTACACCAATGCCCTCACGTCGGGGTCACCCTCGGCTGCCACCGACATCACAGCGCCGCCGTAGGAGTGACCGACCAGGATCACCGGACCTGGTACCGAGGTGTCCAGGTAGGTCCGCAGGTAGTGCGCGTCGCTGGCCAGCCCACGCAACGGATTGGCCGGGGAGACGACCCGGTAACCGCGGTCGACCAGCTGGTTGATGACCCCAGCCCAGCCGCTGCCGTCGGCCCACGCGCCATGCACCAGAACGATGGTCGGGCTTGAGTTTGCGTTCTCGACGGCGCCTGCAGTGGTCGGTAAGTGCGCCGCCGCGCTACCACCGATAGAGGCAGTCATCAGGCCGACCGCCATCACCAATGACGTCAGGGTCCGGTGTCCACCAGAACGTCTCTTCTGTCCTCGCATCGCTGGCTCCTATCCATCGGGGGACACCGCGACCCTAAGATCAGGCGGAGTCGAGCGACAGCACTCCGCACGCGCCCGTGCGCGCACAGTCAAAAAGTGCCGCCGAGATGGGGCCGCAACGGAACCACGACCGCTATCTGCGCACGGCCCAGCGGGCGGTCCAGGTCGAGTAGGTCAGGGCAAGTGGCTCAGGCGGTCGGCCATACCCGGAGTGCCTGGTCGGCTAGCTCGTGCAACTCAGTTCGGGAAGCCCCGCCCGTGGCCTGTACCGAGATACCTTGCCCGATTGCGGTCAGCATCCTCGCGAGCGCATGAGGATCGGCGTTCTCGCCGAGATCACCGTCATCGCGAGCGCGTACCAAGCGATCCTCCAACGCCGCGACGCCGGCCTCCCGATGCCCGGCCAACAGACGACGTACGCCTTCGTCATCTGGGCTGCATGCCAAGGCCGACTGCACTAAGAGGCATCCTCGCGGGGATCCAGGGGAGGTGTAGGCATCCGCACAGCCGTGCAGCAGCCGGGCAGCAACACCGTAGGCCGTCGACTCCTCCAGCGCCTCGGCCACGAAGGACCCCGGTCCCTCGAGGTAGCGCTGAGTCGCCAGAGTAAACAGCGTTTCCTTGTTGCCGTAGGCCGCATACAGGCTGCGGCGGTTGATCCCCATCGCCTCTGTCAGGTCGCTCAACGACACCCCCTCGTATCCGTCGCGCCAGAACAGGCGCATCGCGACATCGAGTGTCTCGTCGATGTCGAACGAACGAGGGCGGCCAGCGGGCATCGGAGAACTCCTTGAGTCGGTCGGAATAGACGGCGGGCGGACACAGTTCCGATCAATGATAACCGAACCGATCGATTACTAATTAGAGGAGTAAGACATGTCCCACCAGCCTCTCGCTGGCAAGACGGCGCTCGTGACCGGCGGCTCGCGTGGCATCGGAGCCTCGATCGTGGAGCGCCTTGCTGCTGACGGTGCGGCAGTTGTGTTCACGTACGTCGCTGACGAGGAAGCGGCCAAGGCGGTCGTCGAGCGCATCAGCGCCGCAGGCGGCGTAGCCCGAGCGGTTGAGACCGACAGCGTCGACGCCGAAGCGGTACGCGACACCGTCGCTGAGGTGGTCGCGGTCCATGGCGGCCTCGACATCCTGGTCAACAACGCCGGAGTCGCACACGTGGCTCCCATCGAGGAGTTCCCTGCCGAGGAGTTCGACCGCCTGGTGGCTGTCAACGTCCGCGGTGTCTTCAACACCATCCAGGCCGCCGTCCCGCATCTGCCGCGCGGCGGACGGATCGTGACCATCGGCTCGATCAACGCCGACCGTGTCCCGGTCCCCGGAATCGCCGTCTACTCGCTGACGAAGGCCGCGGTCGCAGGCCTGACACGAGGCCTGGCGCGCGAGCTGGGTCCGCGAGGCATCACGGTCAACACCGTGCAGCCCGGTCCGACAGCCACCGAGATGAACCCCGACGAGGGCGATTTCGCCGAGGCGATGAAGTCCCTGATGCCGCTCGGGCACTACGCACAGCCAACCGACATCGCCAGCGCCGTCGCCTACCTCGTCCGCCCCGAGGCCCGGTTCGTCACGGGCACCAGCTGGGACGTCGACGGTGGCTTCGCTGTCTAAGTACAACTCGCACGACGACGAACCAATACAGAAACAGGAGATCAACATGACCAGCATCGGAATCATCGGCGCCGGCGGAATCGGCTCTGCCCTCGCTCGCCGACTCGCCACCACCGGTTCGCAGATCCTGCTCGCGAACAGCCGGGGCGCCCACACGGTCCGCGTCCCGGATGACCGTGTCACCGCAGTCGACATCACCGAAGCCGGAAAGGCGGAGATCGTCGTCCTCGCCGTTCCGTGGAACCGCCTCGAGGCGGCGGTGGCAAAAACCGGCATCACCGACTGGGACGGGAAGATCGTCATCGACCCGACCAACCCGCTCAGCGCTCCGGACTTCCGCCCCGCGAACCTCGGGGATGCGGCCTCGAGCACGCAGCTCGTGGAGAAGCTCGTCCCAGGCGCGAAGGTCGTCAAGGCGTTCGGCACGCTGACACCTGCAGACCTCGGTGCCGATCCGACCGCAGCCGGCCGACGCGTGGTCTTCATCTCCGGCGACGACAAGACCGCGAACCGCACAGTCACCGCGCTGGCTACCAAGGCCGGCTGGGCACCGATTGACCTCGGCCCACTTGCCGTCGGCGGCCCGCTCCTGCACTTCCCCGGCGGGCCGCTGCCTACCCTGCGCCTCCGTCTCGAGCGCTAAGAGCGCAGGTGCGTACGACTGCGGGCGTCTTCGGCTTAGAGAAGGCGCCCGTGGCGGGTGCAACACCTGATGGCGCGGTGCTGCGAGAATGACATGATAACTGTCATTCCCATGTCGTCATTTCGGGAGGAATCCAGCCGCGAGGAAAGGTGTTCAGGGCGGTTGGCAAGCCACTGCAGCAGTCCCACCGGCGGGGCGGTCAGTACCCGCATGGGCGCAAAGAGCGTCCCGGCACCAGCAGGTGGGCCAACTCGTACCGGCCGCCGAGCGGCCACCGGTCACCCGAGGCCAACCTGGCCGCAATCGCACCCCACCGCCAGCACCAGTCCGAGCTCGTCGACCAGGCAGCGCGTCCGCCGTCACAGCCAACCAGGCTGACTGCGGGGTCGCTAGTTTTCCGGGACTTCGAGGCGAGTGACACCGACGGCGTACTCGCGATTGTCGGAGATGACCGGGTCAGGTACTGGCTCAGCTTCGCATCTCGTGATCGAGATGAGGCGCAGGCCATGCTCGACGGGATCCTGGAGCGACAACTCGACACTCCGCGCTGCGAGTACTACCTCGCCATCACTGAATCGGCCTCGCCCGGGGTTGTCATCGGGTCCGTCCGTCTCGGCCCGGGAGGAGTCAAGGCCGCTGACCTGGGTTATGCATGCGATCCGAGTGGAAGGGCCGCGGCTTCGCTCGTACGGCGGTGTCGCGAATGATCGAGTCCGGGTTCGATGACCTCGACCTGCACCGACCGACCGCCAACATCGGCCCCGAGAACATTGCCAGCATGCGGCTGGCCGAGTCGCTCGGCTTCCAGCGTGAGGGCACGATCCGCGACCACGTACACGCCAACGGGGCCTGGCGCGACAGCGTCTCCTTCTCACTGCTCGAAGACGATTGGCCGCGCGCAGCCGGGTGAGCGTGCTGCCCGACTCCAGGTCCGGCTCCAAGAAGGGACCGTCACCTTCCAGATAGTGCTACCTCAGATCAGGTATCGGGCGCGATGGCGGGTGCCAGGTCGAGCGTCCCGATCTACCGTCCGAGGACCGGGTCAGCCACCTTCGTAAAGGTCGGACCCACTAGGTGGCAGCGGCGGGCCCGCGCGGGCCCGCTCTGACATGCTCAGGGTGGGCCCACCATGTCGCGATCGATGTAACGGCAGATCAACGCTCAGGCCCCGAGGCGCGGCAGGCACCTCATGGCAGTCTCCGGTCGATCCATCGGAGGACCGGGCCAATCACCGGGCGTTCGTGCCAGCCACGACCGATCACGGCAGCACGCATCTGAGCCAGACTGCGACGCAATCCCACGCGCATCCCACGGCGCCCTGCGTTGGCACGCAGGTGCGCCCGACGACGTACCCATCGGGCGCAGTCGAAGCAGAGCGCGACCTCGGGATGAGCGCCAAGCTGGACGACTTCTCCGGCGGGAAACTCCTTGTCACAACACCAGCAGCGCCGCTGTTCATCGGCGTCCGGCTCTGCTTGCGTTGTCATCGTTTCAGCATCCTCCAGACCACCGACGTGTGCAACAGGACCGGGAATCAGAAACGGCCAGGGCACCCCTGCAACTTCGTGGGACGCTCGCCGGGGGTGGACCCACCGATACCGACGACAGTGGAGACTCCACCGACAGTTAGAACCGCGAACCCCGGGTCGATCGCCGGGGGCCGCGGCACCGACGGCGCCATCGTGGTGTCACTTCCCCACCTCGCGAGCAGGGAGAAGTCACCCCGACTGCTCCGTCAGTGGGCGCTCGGTAACCATCTGGACACCAGCGGATGCGCCCGACGACAGAAAAACACGACAGACCTCTTTCATTCCCACTCCCCTCGGCCACTCGCGGTCCTCCCCTGCCCCTTGGGTTACGTGACCATGACGATCCACAAGCTGGCCGCGGGCTCGGGGTATGAGTACCTGACCCGCCAGGTGGCGACGGGTGACTCCACCGAGCTCGGCGCCACCGCCCTAGCTGACTACTACGAGGCCAAGGGCGAGACGCCTGGCCAGTGGTTGGGATCGGGGCTCGACGCCTTCGCTGGCCCGGACGGGATCAACGCGGGCGATGTGGTGACAGCCGAACAGATGGGCCACCTGTTCGGTGTCGGGGAGCATCCCGTCAGTGGGCGAGCGTTGGGTCGGCGGACACGGTCGGACGGAGTGGCCGGGTTCGACCTGACCTTCAGTCCGGTGAAGTCCGTATCGGCGCTATGGGCAGTCGCGCCACCTCAGATCGCGCGCGCGATCGAGCAGGCCCACGATGCCGCGGTCAACGACGCGCTAGCCTATGTCGAGCGCGAGGTGCTGTTCTCCCGGGAAGGGACCGACGGGGCGCGACAGGTCGAGACCCGCGGCCTGATCGCGGCCACCTTCCGCCATCGGGACTCCCGTGCCGGCGACCCGGACCTTCATACCCATGTCGCCGTCGCGAACAAGGTGCAGGCAATGGACTCGGGCAGATGGTTGACGGTCTATGGCCGGGTGTTGTTTCAGCACACGGTGGCGATCTCGGAGACCTACAACACCGCGCTCGAGTACCGGCTCGGTGAGGCGCTCGGTGTCACGTTTGCCGAACGCATCGGCCCTCGGGAGCGGCGCCCGGTCCGCGAGATCGTGGGTATCTCGGCCGGCCTGTGCCGGGCGTGGTCGCGACGGGCCCGGGACATCGATCGCCGTGAGGACGACCTCGTGGGCGCGTTCGTCTCCGAGCACGGTCGGCCGCCGACCGAGCCGGAACGGCTCAGGCTGGTGCAGCAGGCCAATCTGGAGACGCGTTCCCCGAAGCACGAGCCACGGGCTGAGGCCGATCAGCGGCGGCTCTGGCGCCGCCAGGCATCGGAGTTCTTGGGGAGCGAGTCGACCCTCGATGCGATGATCCGTGGAGTATTGGAAAGGTTGCCGGCGGTTCGCCGGCCGACCTCTGCCGGCGTCGTCGACCCACACGTGATCCAAACATTGGCAGTCGCCGTCATCGCCGAGCTCGAGACCCGTCGGGCGACCTGGCAGAGCTGGCATCTGCGGGCCGAGGCGGAGCGTCAGGTGCGAGCCACAGCATCCGGACGGGTCGCCGCCGACGACTTGCCCGCGATGATCGACATGGTCGTCGCAGCGGCCGTGACGAGGTCCGTGCAGCTCACACCGGACGACGATCCCATCAATCAGAGGACCGATCTTCGCCAACCGAGTAGGCTTCGACGCTCGGATGGAACCAGCGTCTACCGACATACCGGCGCCGATCACTACACCAGCCAGCGGATCCTTCAAGCCGAACAGCGACTGGTCGACGCGGCCGGGCTGGGCAGCGACTTCGCGTTCTCTACGGAGGAGATCGACATCGTCCTGGCCGCCAGCGCGGTCGCCGGGGTGCGCCTCAATGACGGGCAACGCACACTGGTGCATGCACTGGCCGGGGGCAGCCACCGGGTCCGGCTCGCACTGGCACCTGCCGGGTCCGGGAAGACCACAGCGGTCAAGGTGCTGGCGGCAGTCTGGACGACGAATGGTTATGACGCGATCGGGCTGGCACCGTCGGCGGCCGCGGCGAAGGTGCTCCGAGATGCCACCGGCCTGCCGTGCGAGACCCTCGCGAAGATCGACGACGAGGCCGCCACCCAGCCCACCAACACTGGGAGTGGGCTGAGCAGCAGCATCGGACCAGAGACCCTGGTGGTGATCGACGAGGCGGGAATGGCCGACACGTTGACGCTCGACCGGGTAGTCGCGTTCTGCATCTCGCGCGGTGCCACGATCCGGCTCCTGGGCGACGACCAGCAGCTCTCCGCCGTCGGCGCCGGTGGCGTGCTGCGCGACATCACCCACCGGCACGGAGCCGACCGCCTCGACGAAGTCGTACGCTTCATCGACCCCGGCGAGGCTGCCGCATCCCTCGACCTTCGCGACGGCGACCGGGCCGCGATCGGGTTCTACCTCGACCACGACCGAGTCCACACCGCCGACGAGGACACCACGATCACCGAGGTCCTCGCCGCCTGGCAACACGACCGAGACCACGGACTGGACGCACTCATGCTGGCGCCCACACGAGACATGGTCGCCAAGCTCAACCACCGGGCCCGATCCAGCCGTCTCGCCGACATCGCGCCGCGGACCGAGGTCGAACTGGCCGACGGCAACCAGGCATCAGTCGGCGACACCATCATCACCCGCCACAACCAGCGGCGCCTGGCGGTCTCCGGCACCGACTGGGTCAAGAACGGCGACCGCTGGACGATTATCCACATCCGCCGCGGAGCGTTAACCGTCCGTCACGCTGCAACCGGCCTGAAGGCGGTGCTGCCTGCCGAGTACGTGGCCGACCATGTCGAACTCGGCTACGCCTCCACCGTCCACACCGCACAAGGCCTCACCGCCGACGTCGTCCATGGCATCGTCAACGGCCGTGAGGATCGGCAAACGCTGTACACGATGCTGACCCGCGGCCGGCGCGAGAACCACGTCCACGTGCTGCTCGAACCGGTCGATCCCGTCGAGGCCGATCGGGAGCAGTGCATGCTTCCCGGGCTGGAAGAGCAACTGACCGCGATTCAGATCCTCGACGACGTGATCGCTCGTGACGGAGCGACAGTCTCGGCCACCACCACGCTCCTCCGCGGCCGAAGCCTGTCCACCCAGCTCCACGACGCCGCCGTGCGCTACGCCGACGCGGTCACCACTGGAGCAGAACGAGTGCTCGGCAGCGGTTGGGAGGATGCCCTCGACGCGGCCGGCGATGGCCCACTCCCCTGGCTACCCGCGATACCTGCCGACCTGGCACGCGACGAGTCCTGGGGCCCATATCTCGCCGTTCGTTCCCGAAATGTCGAGGTGACAAGACAGGGCTTCCTCGACCAGCTGGACGGCGCCGACATACCGGCGGCGCTCGAGAGCAGGAAGCGTCCTGCCTGGATGACGCGGTACGCCGATGTCCTCGGAGACCTCCACGACACCGTGGCGCTGTGGCGGGCCGCCCGCGGCGTACCCGAGGACGATCCGCGCCCGACCGGGCCAGCCGTCACCGCCCCGCACGCCGCCCGCTTCCAACGCCATCTCCTGCGTCAGCTCACTGGTCGCTACAGCGACTCGGTCCGGCGCTGGCACGAGCTGATCCTCCGCCAGACAGGAATCCAGGCCCAGGACGACCACACCAGAGGCGAGGCCATCGAGCTCGCTCGCCTGCTCGACACGCTCCATCGCCGCGGTCACGACTCGCGCGGACTGCTAGACCGTGCCCTGCACAGCGGCGCATTGCCCGAGGGGCATGCCATCGCCGCCCTGACCTACCGCGTCCGGAAGGTCGCCGCGCGCGACCCGCTGCGGTCACGACGCGAGTCTGCCGGACCTGCTGGCCCATCGGCGCCCAGCCTGTGACCCACAACGGTCACACGTTCGGATCCTGTCGCCGCTACTCCGAAGGAACTTTCGACAAGAGCATGGCTGGTCACGAAGTTGTTGGTCCTCTGGGAGTTGCCGATTAGTCCCGAGTCCCTCACCCTGCCGACAGCCTTGGCGACGGATCCTCTCGGCAGCATCCGCGCCCCTGCAGTGCCGCAATCCGTGTTCGCGGACTCGGAGTTGGGTCGAGAGCTGGATCGCGTCTATCCGCGGTTCTGCTCGATAGTCCCCGATTCATCGCCCTAGGCTCAGGGGACGTGACAGGACGACTCAACGACAACCAGGTGGCCCTGCTCAACTGGCTTGCGGGAGCGCCCGGTGCCGGCGAAGCGACGAACCCGCAGCGGCTGACGGCACGCGCTCTGGAGAGGCGAAGGCTCGTCAAGATCCGGGGCCGTGGACCCCGATGGCATGCAACGCTCACCACCGCCGGTCTCCATTACCTCGAGCATGGGACGTACCCACCCGGTCACCTCGGGTCGGAACCCGATCCTGCGCCCAAGTCGCCCCCGCCGACACCGGCACGCGAGCGGCCTGGGAAGAGAGAGGCCAAACCCGAGATCGACCTCACCGTCGACTCGCCAGCCGGTAAACGGCGCCGAGGAGGCAAACCGGCGGGAGACTCGCTGTTCCCTGACAACGTGAGCGATCCGTACGACGAGAAGATCCTCGTCACCGTCAAGGAGGCCGCATGGACGCTCAGCCTCCCTGAACATGCGATCCGTCAGGCGGTCTCACTCGGTGACCTTGACCGCGTCTACATCGGCGAGGGCAGGAAGAACTATCGGATCGTGTACGGATCGCTTCTCGCCTGGGTGAACTCGATGCCGAGAGAGTCCGGGAAGAGCTGGTGGTGAACATGCAGCCCCAGCACTGGGAGCCGCCCGACCCTCCCAAACTGCTCGTATCGGCCCGGCGAGTTGCAGACGAGTTGGACGTCCCGATCTGGAAGGCCAACGAGATCTGCTGGTGCCTCGACAGGCGCTTCTACGCCCCGGGCCAGGTCCATTACCGGGTCACCCGAGCATCACTAGACGCCCTCAAGGCCCTTTTGGCTGACGGCATGACCATCGGCGGCGCGCGGTCTGTCATGTGGTACTTCAAGCAACGCGACAGTTTGCCACCAGCAGATCTCGGCCAAGAAGAGCGAGACTGGATCTACTGGCACTCCCGACAACGCCGGCGGAACCGCCGCTGGTGAGAATCGAACCGCTGCCAGGCACCAAACCTTCATGCAGGCTCGGCGAGGATCGTGTCATCAAGACCTCCTGGGTCAGGCTGCACCGATCTCCCGGCCCTTCTGCTCTGAGCACCAACGCTGACGGCTGGTGTCGTCGGTCCACACCGCGGCATAAACCTTCAGCCGGTCCAGCGAGCGCACAGCACGTCGCCGCAGCGTACGGGCAGCCTCCGGGCGGTCGCGCGCAACCAGTTCGACGGCCGCAGGTGTGGTCAAGCCCAGTCGTCCGCGACGCGACGGTGCTCTGACGGTCTCGGCTGCGGCGGCGAGCTCGTGGAGTAGACGCACATCCTCCTCCTCGACAGCGTGGTCGCGGATTGCCAGGCCGAGGAACTCACGCAACTCCACCTCCGGCGCAACCTCCCCCTCCACGGCTGCGCGATCGTTGGCGACGCTTCCGAGCATGGCAAGCTCGTCAGTGAGCAGCACCTGCTTCCAATGACGGTCGGCATGGCTGCCGACATCGAGAGAGGCCGCGACCTCCCGCCGGGTCGCGTTCAAGAGTGCCCGGGCCAGCCACGGCGTTCGCAGCCGATGCGCCTGGGATGCCTGCACCCACAGTTCAGAGGCGACCAGCGCATCGATGTCCAGGGAGAGATCACTCAGTATTTCGGCGACACGACACGCCCCGGGAATTAGCAACCACACCAGCGCCGCAACCGCAGAACGGTCGGCCACCGTCAGGTCCGCCAGCGTGCGCAGCACCGCCACCTTGTCCTCGTGGCTCGCGTGCTGGGTCCACTCTCGTAGCTCGGTAAGGTCATCGACGACGGCCAATTGTGGGTCCGCCGCACACCATCGTTCCCATCCTGTGCGTGCTTCGACCAGCAGCGGCGATCTTGGATCGTCGAATCCGTACTCGTCTGCAACACTCATCACGCCTCCGTTCCTCGCTTCACCAGGTAGGTGCGCACGACGAATGCGGCTCTTGAGCGTGTCAGATCTGAAGAGTTATGTTTTGGTATGGCCGTCGGCCACGAGGGTTCGCTCCTGGAGGCCGCTCGCGTTGCTCGCGGGTTGACCCAAGAAGCGCTCGCGCGCCGATGCGGCACCTCACAGCCATCGCTGTCGGCCTACGAACGCGGAGCGAAGTCACCCACCCTCGCCGTCCTTGAGCGAGTCTTGCGCTGCCTCGACTTCGAGCTCACCCTCAACGAACGGATCACCTTTCACCAGATCGCGGTCGCTGGTCCCGGAAGGTCCACGGCCCTCGTGCCGAACCGACTGTGGCGATTGGCTCCCGAGCAATGCTTCGCGCCGCTATGGGTATGGCATGGTCGTGACCACAAGGTGTTCGCGTTGGGTGATCGCGACAAGCGGGCTGCTGGTTACGCCTGGCTACTGCGCTACGGCGACGAAACACAGCTCTTCGAGCACCTCGACGCTGCGCTCCTGGTCGATGCCTGGCCCGATCTGGCCGACACACTTCCTCCCGAAATCCGCACCGCATGGTGGCCACTGGTCAGCCAGACCGCGGATCAGGCAGTCGAGGACCTTATGGTCGCAGACGCTCGGGAATGGGGGCAGGACTACCGACGTCGAACGGCTACGCGCGCCAAGAAGCTGCGGGTGTTCCGACGTCTGGCCGCCTACGGGCTCGATCCCGACCAGATCCGAGTGTTGATGCGGCATTGGTGAGGGTCGTCATAGCAGTTCGGGAAGGTCGCGCGGCTGCTTCCGGTCAACGGTCGCTGAGCCGTCATGTAGGTTGGTCGCTCCTGATCCTGCGGAATGACCGTCTGCTTCGTGTGATTAGGCCACCACCAGCCCCGGCTCGGGAGAGCCCCGTCCACGCGGTCGGTAGCGGCGTGATCGCGTGACGCTGGACCATGCGAACGGCGGATTCTGACGGTGCGAGACCCTAGACTTCGATCAGGACGAGGGAGGTGACGACCGATGGCAGGGACGAGCGAGCAGTTCAAGGCTTTGGTGCGTTCCCACGCCAATGGTGACGACGCTGCGTTCTACTCCGTCGCGTTGCAAGTTGCGGCGTCTGCCGCGCGGAAAGGTCACAACAGGCTGGCCGCGGACCTGAAGTCGGCAGTCGAGTCGTCTCGGGCAGCGTCGCCCTCGAAGGTCACGTCGATCGCCCGCCCGAAGGGGGATGTCGCGGATCTAGTCATCGCGTCCCACCCGACGGTCAGTTTGAAGGACCTGGTGTTACCGGCAGAGCTGGCGGCTCAGGTGACGCGGATCCTGACAGAGCAGCGGCAGCGGAAGAACCTCCTGGACCATGGGTTCGACCCTGCCCACAGGTTGCTGCTGGAAGGACCTCCCGGGACCGGCAAGACGATGACCGCGGCGGTGCTGGCACATGAACTGGCTCTGCCGCTTCTCACGATCCGGCTGGACAGCCTGATGAGCAAGTTCATGGGCGAGACCGCTAGCAAGCTCCGCGCGCTCTTCGACGCAGCGGAGCAACAACGCGCCGTCTATTTGTTCGACGAGTTCGATGCGCTCGGTGGCGACCGCAAGGGCAACGACGTCGGCGAGGCGCGCCGGATCCTGAATTCGTTCCTGGTGTTCTTGGAGAACAGCGGCAGCGAGAGCCTGATTATTGCTGCCACCAACCATCGTTCAATACTCGACCGGGCGCTGTTCCGGCGCTTCGACATGGTGCTGGACTACGCCCTCCCTGACGCCAAGCAGGGTGCCGCCGTGATGCGCGGCCGGCTCGGCTCGCTGGCCAAGGGGGTGCGCTGGGCATCCCTGACCCAGGCCATGGACGGGCTCTCGCACGCCGATCTGGTACGCGCCGCTGAGAGCGCCGCCAAGACCGCGATTCTCAACGGAACCACGCCGGTCGCCCTCGATGACCTGCGTGCCGCCCTCGAAATCCGGAAGTCGGGCACTCTTGGCTGAGGCGCGTCAGCATCTGAGCCACCTGCTGGTAGAGAACAGATCCATCGACGAAGAGTTCCGCCGCCGCGGACGCGGAAACCCCCGGATTCGTCCCGTGGAGGACCGGGCCAGCCACGGCCGCGGGCGGCTGGACGAGTTGCAGTCGGTGCTGGACGGCAGCGACGAGGCGCGCGAGGAGTTCCTCACCGAAGCAGAACTTCGGGCGCTCGGCACGATTGTGACACTTGTGGGTCCGCAGGCCGACTACCCCATCGCGCTCGACCGACTGGAGCGGCGCAGCACGCACCGCAACACACCGAAACGCCCAAAGTGGCTGCTCCTCTCTGTCCTTCCCGCCCAGTACGACGAAGGAGTTCCGGAGCGGGCCACGGTCTGGGTCAGCGACCAGTACCGTGCCGAGTTCTTGAAGCTCTTCGAGGACTACCTAAAGCGCAGCAGTACCACAGGCACGCCGCGCAACAACGAACTGGTCGCGAACATCGCACGGATCCGTCAGACCGTCCTTGCGGACCTGTGGCAGTCCGACGGCGTGCCGCCCGCGACCGGCAAGTGCTGGTGGGAATTGTGGCTTCGCCCCGGCGCCGACGGCCGGGGCCGTCTTCAACGGTTCGCAGACTCACAGGACCTCAGGGTCTCGCCGCGCATGCTCCACCTGATCGATCGTGACGTGACCTGGGTCGAGGCAACCTGGGACCAACTCCAAGCGCTTCCGTTCACGGCGGTGCCGATCGCAGAGATCAGGCGACCCGAGTTCGTCGACACGATCGAGGACCTCACGGTCGATGAGCAGTCCGAGTACGTCGAGGAACTGCTCGATCGGCTAGAGCCTGCCGACGAATCCGCTCCGGCGGTCTGTCACCTCGACACAGGCGTGGCCCGAACCCACGTCCTACTGGAAGACTCGCTCGCTTCGAGCGATCTTCACACCGTTGTCGGCACAAGCGGATTCGACCGGGACGGCCATGGCACGAAGATGGCGGGCATCGCCCTCTATGGCGACCTCGACAGACTCCTGACCGGGACAGAGCCTGTGGCGCTGCGGCATCGACTCGAGTCGGTGCGGATCCTGCCGCACGGCACCGAGGCTCCGCACGATCCCGTGACCTATGGCGACGTCACTGCACAGGCGGTATCTCTCCCAGAGATCGTCTCGGGGCGAGATCGTGTGTTCTGCTTGCCTGTGACCGCCACGAGCGATACGCCTGGCGTACCAGGTCAGCCGACCCTGTGGTCGGCGACTGTCGATGCGCTTGCCGCCGGCGCCGATGTGGTCCGCAACGGCGACGAGCTCGAACTGATCGCCGCCCCCGACCCCGATCTGACACGCCTCCTGATCGTTTCGGCCGGCAACGTCGACCAGTACGTCGCCGACCATCTCAACTATTCGGACCTCTCCGCGGTCCAGGACCCTGCACAGTCCTGGAACGCTCTCACCGTAGGTGCCCATACCGAGTTGGTGACACCACCGACGGATCCGGCCTACACAGGCTGGGACGTCGTAGCCCCCGGCGGCGAGCTTTCGCCCTACAGCCGGACCTCACTTACCTTCGGCAACACACCGTGGCCAATCAAGCCGGATATCGTGATGGAGGGCGGCAACGTCCTCCACGACGGCAACGGACTGTTCGAGCCCGGCCACGCCGCACTGTCGACACGGACCACAGCCCACACCAACACGCTCGCGCTCGACTCGGCACATGCCACGAGCGCCGCGACAGCACATGCTTCCCGGCTCGCGGCCCTCGCCATGGCCGCCTACCCCGACTACTGGCCAGAGACCATCCGCGCACTGCTCGTGCACGGCGCCGACTGGACCTCGACTATGCGAGCAGCAATCAACGCTGCGCGCAAGAGCGGCCGGAAGGCACAGCAGATGATGCTGCGGCGCTACGGCTGGGGTGTGCCGACCGAGGACCGGGTTCTCTACTCCACCGACCAGGCCGTCACGCTGGTCGTTCAGGACAAGTTCGTTCCCTTCGAGGGCGATGACTTCAAGATCCCCGCGTTCCGGCTCCACGACCTGCCCTGGCCACAGGAAGCCCTCGAAGAGATCGGCGACGCGCGCGTCGACCTACGTGTCACGCTGTCTTATTTCATCGAGCCGACAGCCTCTCGCCGTGGCTGGCGACAGCGATACCGCTACGCCTCCCACCAGCTGCGGTTCGAGGTGCAGGATCCACTCGAAACCGAGTCTGAGTTCGTACAGCGCATCAACCGCGACGCGCGCACCGAAGAGGGTGGTGGGCGACCCCAGGCCGAGCAGGTGCAGTGGTTGGTCGGCGCTAACCAGCGCAACCTTGGCTCGCTCCACCAGGACATCTGGCCGACCACTGGGATCGAGCTTGCCGGCTCCGGCAAACTCGCCGTCTACCCCGTCGGCGGATGGTGGAAGAACAACACAACCAGGGCGCGAATCAATCGACCCGTTCGCTACGCCCTCGTCGTCTCCCTCAAGACTGCCAGCGAGGACGTCGACCTCTACACGCCTATCGCCAACACACTGCGCATCCCGATCGCGATCTCAGCCACCTGACAACCAACACCTAACCCCTCCGGCCGATCTCTTGACCCGGTCGTCCTGTTCTGCCACGTTCTCGGCTTTAGGACGTCGGACGCCACCGCCCGTGGAAACAGATTCGGGTAGACCGCAGCGAGTGCGCCACGCCGCACTAGGACTGCTGGTCTTAGGGTGTTGATGTGGACCTGCCCGTAATGCCGCCGATCCTGCCAATGCTGGCTAAGCCGGCATCGCTTGAGAAGGTGCTCTCCATGGCACCCAACGTCCAACTAGAACCAAAATGGGACGGCTTCCGGTGCATCGTGTTCAAGGACGGCGACGAGGTGGAGCTGGCCTCGCGCAACACCAAGCCGCTGACGCGCTACTTCCCCGAGGTGGTCGAGGCGATGCGGAAGGCGCTACCGGAGAAGATCGTGCTCGACGGGGAGATCTTCGTGGCGATCGGCGACCGGCTCGAGTTCGAGGTGCTGCAGCAGCGGATCCACCCGGCCGCGTCCCGGATCACGCTGCTGGCGGAGGAGACGCCCGCTGCGTACGCCGCCTTCGATCTGCTCGCGATCGGCGAGGAGAGCTTCGTGGAGAAGCCGCTGACCGAGCGGCGGGCGGCGCTCGAGGAGATCTTCTCGACCGTGACCTCGGACAACGTCCATCTGTGCACGACGACGACCGACCCCGCGATCGCCCAGGACTGGTTCACCCGGTTCGAGGGCGCCGGGCTGGACGGGGTGATGGCCAAGCCGCTGGACGCGCCCTACTCCCCCGACAAGCGGACGATGCTGAAGATCAAGCACTCGCGTACGGCCGACGTGGTCGTGGCGGGCTACCGCGAGCACAAGACCTCCACGCCGGAGAAGCCGCTGCTGGGGAGCCTGCTGCTGGGCCTGTACGCGCCCGGGGAGGATGGCCGGCCGGAGCTGCAGCACATCGGGGTCTCGGCCTCCTTCACGGCCGCGCGACGCGCCGAGCTGTGGCAGGAGCTGCAGGAGCTGGTCGTCCCCATCGAGGAGCACCCGTGGGGCCGCTGGCAGGAGTTCCTCACCGCCAACCCCGACCGGGTTCCCGGCACCCAGAGCCGCTGGTCGCAGGGGAAGGACCTGTCCTTCACCCCGCTGCGCCCGGAGCGGGTGGTCGAGGTGGGCTACGACCACATGGAGGGGCGCCGGTTCCGGCACACCGCGCAGTTCAAGCGCTGGCGCCCCGACCGCGACCCGGAGTCGTGCGGCTACGAGCAGCTCGAGGAGCCGGTGGCGTACGAGCTGTCCGAGGTGCTCGGAGCGCCCCGCTAAACAGCACTGTTAAATCCGGCTAGTGTCGGAGACATGAGCTACGACGTCGTACTCCTGGTCGAGCAGGCAATCACTCTCGACGACGCGACCCGGGTCCACTCCCTCCACGAGGGAGTCGAGGACCCGGTCTACCACGTGCTGCTGCCCCTGGAGGACGCAGCCGCGCGGATCGAGTCGGCGATGGGCACGCTCAGCGCTGCCGAATACCTGGGCTCGGCCATGATCATGAACGAGATCGACCTCGACGCGGTGCGCGAGGAGGCCAAGGAGGAGGCCGAGAAGGCCCTCGCCCAGACCCTGAAGGTCCTCAAGACCTCGGGCGCCTCCGCCCACGGCGAGCTCGTCCAGGACCCGGTCAAGGCGCTGCGCGCCAAGGTCGCCGCGGTCGACGGCCGGGAGGCGATCATCATGACCCGGCCGCACGTCGTGGCCGAGTTCTTCCACGTCGACTGGACCCACCAGGCCCGCCGGCACCTCCACGTCCCGGTGCTGCATCTGATCGAGCACGAGAACTTCGACGAACAGGCCGGCGAAGGCGAAGGAATCAACGGAATGTGAGGCGGATCGCCTCCACTACCGCGAAATCCGCAAAAGTGATAGGCGCCACATCAAAGGTTACCGCTCTGTTACCGGCTTCACGTGGCAGTTGTAGCCTGCATTCGCCTAGGATCTTGGGGTCCGCTGTTCCGGGGGGATCCAGCGGACTGAAGTGCCTGCTCGTGCGATCGGGGGATCCGCGCTGAGCGGGCACTTCTACTATGTGTCGCCGATCCGGTTGCCCTCCTCGTCCCAGTGGGACGCGACCTTCTTGCTCGGCTGCACGCGCGGCGGCTCGCCCGGCATCTTCGGGTAGTCGGGCGGGAAGTTGAGCTCGCCCCCGGGCAGCTTCTCCCAGAGCTCGAGCAGCGGCGTCAGGTCGTACGCCTCGTCGTCGATCTGCGTCCAGCGGTCGCCGTCGGCGAGGAAGTCGGGGACGGTGAAGAGGTTGAGCTCGCGCGGATCCTTGAGGTCGGCCAGCTCCTCCCAGGTGAGCGGCGTGGAGACCGGGGCGCCGGGCTTGGGGCGCAACGAGTAGGCCGAAGCGATGGTCCGGTCCCGGTTGTTCTGGTTGAAGTCGACGAAGACCCGCTCCCCGCGCTCCTCCTTCCACCACGCGGTGGTCACTCCCCCGTCGCGGCGCTCCAGCTCGCGACCGAAGCCGATCGCGGCGTGGCGCAGCTCCTCGAAGGTCCACTCGGGCCGGATGCGTACGTAGATGTGGACGCCGCGGTTGCCGCTGGTCTTCGCGAAGCCGCGCAGGCCGAGCTCCTCCAGGGTCTCCCGGGCGACGCCGGCGACGCGCACGACGTCGGCGAAGTCGGTGCCGGGCTGGGGGTCGAGGTCGATCCGCAGCTCGTCGGGGTGGTCGACGTCCGCGCGGCGGACGGGCCAGGGGTGGAAGGTGAGGGTGCCCATCTGGGCGCACCAGACCGGGACCGCGAGTTCGGTGGGGCAGATCTCTCGCGCCTTACGCCCGCTCGGGAAGGTGATCTCGACCTCCTCGAGGTAGTCGGGGGCACCCTTGGGCGTGCGCTTCTGGTAGAAGCCGTCACCCTCCTTGTCGGTGGGGCCGGTGGCCAGCTTCATGCCCTCACGCCAGCCGTCGGGCCAGCGTTCCAGGGCGGTCGGGCGCTCGCGCAGCGCCCGCATCAGCGGTTCGCCGACCGACGCGAAGAACTCCGCGACCATCAGCTTGGTGACCTCAGGGGTGCGGTCCGTCGCCTCGTAGATCACCCGGTCCGGGCTGGAGATCCGCACCTCGCGCTCGCCTGCCTGCACATGTGCCGCCGGTGTCTTCGCCATGGCGCCAACCTAGCCCGCCCCAGGCCCCTCCCCCAGCGAAATCGCCCGGCCGACTTCCGCAACTCACTGGCCAGTACGTCTCGAGACCGGCATGATCCGCTCCAACGTACGGCGACGGCCACGATCTCGGAGGACCCCCACATGTCGACTCGAACCACGGCGCTGACCGCCGCCACGGCGGCCCTGGCCGCCGCCATCTCCCTCGGCCTCGCCGGTGCGCCCGCGACGGCGAGCGCCGCTCCGGGCTGCGGGACCGTCGCCTCGCCCGACATCCGGGTGGAGCACACCCGACTCACCGACCCGGCGGTCACCGACATCCTGGCCCGCTCCGGTTTCGACGACGTCGCCGGCGCGGTGCGGGCGGCCCTCTGCGAGGCGCGCGACAGCAAGACCGCGACCGCTGCGGCACGGCTCGCCGGCCAGGCGCTGTGGCAGCGAGCGGTCGACCGCGTGCAGGGCCGCGGCGACGCCGGCGGCGACCTGCCACGCAGCGACGACCGGCCTCTCTACTGGGCGCGTCTCGCCGGCGAGCTCGAGATCGCCCGCGTGGCCCCGGGCTTCCCGACCTGGTCGGAGGATGCTCGGCGCAAGGTGGCGCAGGCCTTCGACCGGGCCTCGCGAGGCATCGACACGACCCGGTTCAGCGGTGGGCAGCAGGGCAGGCAGCGGCAGGTTCTCGCCTCCGGTTTCGACCCGTTCACCCTGGACCGCAACATCCGGCAGTCCAACCCGTCGGGCGCGACGGCGCTCGCGATGGACGGGCGCGTCGTCCAGACGGCGAAGGGTCCCGTCGAGATCCAGACCGTGGTGTTCCCGGTGCTGTGGGGGCCGTTCGCACAGGGCACCGTCGAGCGCGCCTTCCTGCCGCACCTGGTCCCCGGCAAGCGCGACGTGGACACCGCCGTCACCATCAGCCAGGGCCGCGCGGGCCGTTTCGACCTGGAGGTCTGGAACGGCGCCCATCGCGGCACCTTCCCCGACAACGACCGGGTCAGCGTCAACGAGACGATCCCGATCCCCGAGGACGTACCTCGGACCGACCCGCAGCCGCAGTGGACCCGGACCACGCTGCCGGTCGAGGCGATGAAAGCGGCCGTCCCCGGCACCTTCCCGGTGAACATCAACCGGGTCATCACCGAGATCCCGGCCGGATCGACCACACCGGTCACCCGGGAGGACCCGACGCCGGGCTCCACGGCGGTCGCAGGTGGCGGCGGCGACTACCTGTCCAACGAGTCGGCCTACCGCACCACTGCCCTCCGCGACGCGCTCGAGGCGGACACCAAGCAGGGACACATCCATGTGCCGGTGCTGTCCGGGGACTCCAGCGGTGAGCCGCTCGCCGACATGCGGGCCGACATCGTCTCCCAGACCCTCGCCCTGGTGGTGGCGGCGGCGACGAGCTGAAAATAGCCCGAAGAATCCAGCCGGATCCCGCACCGTTTCCATGCCCCCGGGCGTACTGAGAGCATGAAACCAGCAAAGGTCAGGCCTATCTCGGGTGCGGCCCTTGTGATTGTCAGCATCTTCGTCCTCGGCGCGTGCGGCGGGTCGGGTGGATCGGGCGAGTCCTCCGCCGACTCCGACTCGGTCGAGGCGATGACCGATTCCTCCGCCGGGAAGGCGGCCCCGGAGATGGCCGCGCAGGACGCGGACGAGGCGGCGCCGCAGCAGGCCGTCGTCAAGGCGTCGATCATCTCCACCGGCTCCGTCTCGCTCAGCGCGAAGGACGTCGGAAAGGCGCGTACGCAGGTGCAGCACGTCACCGACAAGTACGCCGGACAGGTCACCGAGCAGGAGACCAGCGACAGCGACGACGACGGTCCACGCTTCGCCCGCATGGTGCTGCGGATCCCGTCGAAGTCGTTCGACGACGCGATGGCCGACCTCGAGGACACCGCCACCCTGGTCGACTCCAACACCACGACCACCGACGTCACCACCCAGGTCGTCGACACCGAGGTGCGGGTGAAGAACGCCCGCACCAGCATCGAGCGGATCCGTACGCTCCTCTCCCGCGCCGAGCGGATCGGCGATGTCATCTCGATCGAGTCGGAGCTCGCCCGGCGCGAGGCCGACCTCAACTCGCTGCTGGCCCAGCAGGCGGCTCTCGAGGACCAGACCTCGCTGTCGACCATCACCGTCAGCATCGATCGCGCCGGTCCCGGCGGCTCCGGAGACGACGACCCCGGCTTCCTGGCCGGGCTGGGGGCCGGCTGGGACGCCCTGGGCGCCTCGGCCCGTGTCCTCGCGGTCGCCCTCGGCGCCATCATCCCGTGGACGCCGGTCGTGCTGCTCCTGGCCGCGCCCGTCTGGCTCCTCTCGCGGCGCCGGAGGCAGGTGGTCGCGACGGCGCCCGCCGCCGGCCCGGCGGAGGAATAACCGGTCGAGATCGGGGTGCCGACGGCGTACGTTCTGAGCATGAGCGCGCTCGAGCACCCCGGTCTCGTCTTCCGTAGCCTCGACCCGTTCGACGGGGACGAGGCCCAGCTGAAGGGTTGGTACGAAGCCACCCGGCGCGGCTTCCACCAGTCGCGCGGCAACGACGACGGGATCCAGGTCTGGCGCGACCACACCCGCGCCGACTCGGTGACGCTGCTCGGGGCGTGGACGGAGAGCTCGGAGTTCTCCTCGGCCACGATCCCGGTCGCGACGTTCTCCTCCTGGACCGCCCCGGTCAACGTGGGCGGTGGCGCCAGCCTGCCGACGCTGCTGATCAGCGACGTGACCGTCTCCCCCACCCACCGGCGCCAAGGGCTGCTGCGCAAGCTGATGACCGTCTCGCTCGCCGACGCGGTCGCGGCCGGCGTGCCGCTGGCGGCGCTGACCGTCTCGGAGGGCTCGATCTACGGTCGCTTCGGGTTCGGCACGGCCACTCACCTGCGCCAGATCGAGGTCGACGTGACCTCCAAGTTCCGCTTTCGCCCGGAGGTGCCGGCCGACGACGGCTCGGTGACGCTGATCGAGCCGGGCGAGGCCTGGAAGACGGTCGCCGAGATCTACGCGACGTTCCAGGAGCGCACCCGTGGCTCCGTCACCCGGCCGCAGTTCTACGAGCCGTGGCTCTCCAGCGCCTACGACTTCGACGGCGACTCGAAGGGTGAGTCGAAGCAGCGCGCCGTGCTGCACCTGGACGCGTCCGGCACCCCGGACGGCTACGCCGTCTACAAGACCGCCGACGAGCGCAACGACTCCGGGCTGCGGATGGCCCGGGTCGTCGACCTGGTGGCGCTGACCCCGGCGGCCTACCTGCGGCTGTGGCGGTTCCTCGCCGACATCGACCTCGTCGAGCGCGTCGGCTGGCGCCGGGCTCCGCTGCAGGACCCGCTCTACTGGGCGCTCGCCGAGCCGTTCGCGGTCAAGAGAGCCGAGCTCGACGACATGCTCTGGCTGCGCGTGCTCGACGTGCCGACGGCCCTGCAGGCCCGGCCGTGGTACGCCGCCGGGGAGATCGTCCTCGGCGTGGACGACCCGCTCGGGCACGCCGACGGCGCCTGGCGGATCACGGTCACGGACGGTGTCGCCGAGGTGACCCGCACCGATGCCGCGCCGACCGTCGAGCTGGCCGCGGACACCCTCGGCGCCCTGTATCTCGGCGGCGTCGACGTACGCACGCTGGCGGCCGCCGGCCGGATCACCGGCTCGCCCGAGGCGATCGAGACCTGGGCGGCGATGGCCGACGGCGGTCCGCTGCCCTACTGCATCACCGGCTTCTGACCGGTCCCCACCAGCTCAGTCGCGCCCGGGCTCGGCGCCGATCAGAGTGATTCGGTCACCGCGAAAGTGGTAGTTGTGCATCGCGTCCAGCCGCGGTGCGTACGCGTGCAGGCTGAGCGCCGGGCGCGAGGTGACGTTGCGGACGTCATGGACGTGGCCGGCGGCGTGCGCCCGGGCATCGCCGGGGCCGACGTCGGCGAGCTGCAGGCCGCCGAGCCAGTTGTGCTCGACCAGGCTGCCGGTGAGCACGGTGAAGGCGGTGGTCGCGGTGCCGTGGTCGTGGAAGCCGGTGCTGGCGCCGGGCGCCCAGGCGATCAGCCACACCTCGACCGCGTCGTCGCGGTGGAGGAGGTGGAACTCGCGCCCGGTCTCGGGCGGCTGCACCTGCGCGATCAGGTCCTCGTCGGCGTAGGTGCGGATGGCGTCCAGCAGGGGCTGCGTGGCAAGTGCGTTCATGGTGGCCTCCTCCAGAAGCGTCGTACGTTTAAGTATAGTAGATCACTCTACTTTGGCAATGGCTCTGACAATGGCGGGCTGCTCCCACCCCAGACGTACCATTTCAACCATGGGTTACAACGTGGAGAAGTCCGACGAGGAGTGGCGGGCAGAGCTGACGCCCGAGGAGTACGCGGTCCTGCGCCAGGCGGGCACCGAGCGGGCGTTCACGGGTGAATACACCGACACCGAGACCAAGGGCGTCTACTCCTGCAAGGCCTGCAAGGCCAAGCTGTTCGAGTCGGACACCAAGTTCCACTCCGGCTGCGGCTGGCCGTCGTTCTACCAGCCGATCAGCGACACGATCGAGTACGTCGAGGACAAGTCGCACGGGATGGACCGGGTGGAGGTCCGCTGCGCCAACTGCGGCTCCCACCTCGGCCACGTCTTCCCCGACGGCTACGGCACCCCGACCGGCGACCGGTTCTGCATCAACTCGATCTCGATCTCGCTGGAGCCCGCGGACCAGGCCTGATCCGGCTAGCGTGGCGCCGTGACAGTGCGGATCGCCATGTGGTCAGGCCCGAGGAACCTATCCACGGCGCTGATGCGCTCGTTCGAGAACCGGCCGGACTGCACGGTCGTCGACGAGCCGCTGTACGCCGCCTACCTCTCGGCGACGGGCCTCGACCATCCAGGACGTGACGAGGTGCTCGCCTCCCAGCCGAACGACTGGCGGGTCGTGGCCGAGGAGATCACCTCCGGTCCGGTCGGCTCGGAGGTGCAGTACCAGAAGCACATGACCCATCACCTCCTTCCGGAGATGGACCACGGCGCCTTCGCCGGGCTCTCGCACGCGTTCCTGGTCCGCGACCCGGAGCGGGTGCTGACCTCCTACGCCAAGGTCCGCGAGGAGCCGACGCTCGAGGACCTCGGGCTGCCGCAGCAGGTGGCGCTCTTCGAGGAGTTCGGCGGGCCGGTGGTCGATGCCGCCTCGATCCTGGCCTCGCCGAGGGCGGCTCTCGTCGGGCTGTGCGAGGCATTGGGCATCGGGTTCGACGAGGCGATGCTGTCGTGGCCGGCCGGACGCCGCGACTCCGACGGCGTGTGGGCCCCGCACTGGTACTCAGGGGTGTGGGCGTCGACCGGCTTCGCGGCCTCCTCCCCCGGTGCGGCCGATCCGCTGCCCTCGCGCCTGGCGCCGCTGCTGGAGCGCTGCCTGCCCTACTACGATCGCCTCGCCCCCTATGTCATGAAAGTTGACTGATGCTGCAGACATACGACCCCCGCAACGACGACATCCAGGTCTGGATCAACGGCGAGCTCAGCCACCGTCTGGAGGCGCGGATCTCGCCGTTCGACTCGCTCGCCCAGGGCGGTGACGGCGTCTGGGAGGGCCTGCGGCTCACCCGGGGTCGCATCTTCAAGCTCTCCGAGCACCTGCTCCGGCTGCGACGCTCGGCGCGGGCGATGGCCTTCTCCGACATCCCGTCCGACGAGTTCATGACCCAGGCGATCCGCGAGTGCCTGGCCGCCAACGCGATGCACGACGACGTCCACATCCGGCTCACCCTCTCGCGCGGCGTGAAGGTCACCTCGGGCATGGACCCGCGGCTCAACCAGTCCGGCCCCACGCTGATCGTGCTGGCCGAGTTCAAGTCGCCGGTCTACGACGACTCGGGGATCACGCTCGTCACCGCTGCCCAGCGCCGCCCGCGCGCCGACATGCTCGACCCGAAGATCCACCACAACAACCTGATCCCCTCGATCCTGGCCAAGGTCGAGGCCAACAACGCCGGCGCCGACGACGCGCTCATGCTCGACGACGCGGGCTACATCGCCGAGACCAACGCCACCCACTTCTTCCACGTACGCGACGGGGTGCTGCGCACCTCGACGACCCGGGCGTGCCCCGAGGGGATCACCCGCGCCACCGTCCTCGAGCTCGCCGCCGAGCTGGGCCTGCCGGTGGACGTCGGCGACTTCTCGCTCACCGACGCCCACACGGCCGACGAGGCCTTCGTCACCGGCACCATGGGCGGCATCACCCCGGTGGTCTCGCTCGACGGCCGCCCGATCGAGCGCGGCCCGGTGACGCAGCAGCTCGCCAAGGCGTACGCGGACCTGCAGGCGACCTCGGGGACGGTCGTCGCCTGACGCCTCACCCCACTCGCTCGAAGACGGCGCCGTCGAGGACGACCGTGCCCTTGCCGTACGTCTCGTCGAGGCGCTCCTGCAGACCGCCGTCATCGATCAGCACGCGCAGGTGGACGACACCACGCGACAGACCGCTGCTGACGTGGTGCGGCTGGTCGGCGAGCTCCTCCTGGATCTCGCCGAGCTCCTCCTGGGACACGGTCGCGCGCGAGACGCAGAGCATCCCGCCCCAGGTCTTGCGCAGCTCCTTCTCGGCCGCGGCGGGGTCACCGGTGACGCGTACGTTGAGGATGAGCTTGCGCGGGTCGTTCATCGGGCTCGCCACCCGCGTCTGGTCGAGCCACAGGTCGCTGTAGCCCGGCAGCCGTTGGGCGGCGGCCACGGTCGCCTCCTGGGTCTCCATCGTGGTCCGCTCGGGATCGAGCACCTTCCAGCCGCCCTCGGGCTCCGGGCACGGGCTGCTGAAGTCGATCTCCTCGACCGGCGGAACGGACGCGTCGGCGGCCGGCACCGCATCGGTCACGGCGAACGTCGTGTCGTCGAGCGTGCCCGTGACCTGGAAATCACCCCAGCGCGTGCCCGCGTGCTCCTCGTGCTCGGGATGGTCGGCCCAGTCCCAGCCGGTCATCTCGAGCCCGTCGCACTGCGGCGGCATCGACTCCGCGATCGCCCCGTAGCACAGCTGCGGGCCACCGCCGTTGTCGAGCACCGTCACGGTGCCCGTCGAGCGGACGGTGCCGCTCCCCGTGGCCGGGTCGAGCACCCGGTCGTTCCCACATGCGCTCGCCACCACCAGGAGCAGCACCCACCCATATCGCCACATGTTGTTTTGACGGCTGAGGCGGTGCCTACGTTGCGCTGCCCTGGCCGTCGCGCCAGGCGACGAGCTCCTCCAGGAACGAGAGGTCGTAGTCGGGGCCGTTGACGCCGTGGGTGAACAGCGTGGCTCCGGCGTCGGCGAACTCCTTGGCCGACTCGACGTCGCTGACCTCGACGGAGATCTCGATCTCGGAGACGTCGCGGCCGACGTTCTTGCAGTGCTCGGCGAGGATGCCGTGCTTGCGCTCGAGGGTGGGGATGTCGGAGAAGGAGTGCCAGATGTCGGCGTGCTTCGCGACGTACTTCAGGGTCTTCTTCTCCCCGCCGCCACCGATCATGACCGGGATCTTCCGGACGGGCGCGGGGTTGAGCTCGGACCAGCGCTTCTCGATGCGCGGGAGCGCCTCGCCGAGCGCGTCGAGGCGGGAGCCGGCGGTGCCGAAGTCGTAGCCGTACTCGGTGTAGTCCCGCTCGAACCAGCCCGACCCGATGCCGAAGAGCAGCCGGCCGTCGGAGATGTGGTCGACGGTGCGGGCCATGTCGGCGAGCAGCTCGGGGTTGCGGTAGGAGTTGCAGGTCACCAGGCAGCCGATCTCGACGCGGGTGGTCTGCTCGGCCCAGGCGGCGAGCATCGTCCACGCCTCGAAGTGCTTGCCGTCGGGCTCTCCGTAGAGCGGGTAGAAGTGGTCCCAGTTGAAGATCACGTCGACGCCGATCTCCTCCGCGCGGCGCGCGGCGTCGCGGATCTGGGCATAGTCGGCGTGCTGGGGCTGGATCTGGACTCCGATGCGGATGGTCATGTGTCCAACCCTACGGAGCGGCTGGCTTTCGTCCTCGCGTGAATCGGCCCTATCGTTCGGCAGGCGGCGGATCGTGCCGTACGAGAGCTGAAGAGGGGTGCGAGATGCGACTCGGGTGGGACCTGCACGAAGACGGCAAGAAAGTACGCGAGGGGGCGATCGTCAAGCCCGGTGAGCGGCTGAGCTGGCCCCGCACGATCGGCTTCGGCGGCCAGCACGTGGTCGCCATGTTCGGCGCCACGTTCCTGGTGCCGCTGCTGACCGGCTTCCCGCCGACCACCACGCTGTTCTTCTCCGGCGTCGGCACGCTGCTGTTCCTGCTGATCACCCGCAACCGGCTGCCCAGCTACCTCGGCAGCTCCTTCGCCTTCATCGCGCCGATCGGTGCCGCGATGGGCGGCGGCGGGATGGGCGCCGCCCTCTTCGGCATCCTGGTCACCGGCGCACTGCTGGCGCTGGTCGGCGTGATCGTGATGGTCACCGGCACCGGCTGGATCGAGGCGCTGATGCCGCCCGTGGTGACCGGCGCGATCGTCGCGCTGATCGGTCTCAACCTGGCCGGTGCCGCGACCAACAACGTGGTCGGCGGTGACCTCGCGAAGCCCGACAACGGCGCGGTGCTGGTCGCTGCGATCACCCTGCTCACGGTGCTGGTCGTCGCCGTCGCCTTCCGCGGCCTGATCGCGCGGCTCTCCATCCTGGTCGGCGTCGTCGTCGGCTACGTCGCCGCGCTGCTCCTGGGCCAGATCGACACCTCGGCGTTCGAGAAGGCCGCCTGGTTCGGGCTGCCGTCCTTCACCACGCCCGACGTCTCCTGGTCGGTCGTGCCCATGTTCCTGCCGGTCGTGCTCGTCCTCGTCGCCGAGAACGTCGGCCACGTACGCAGCGTCGCCCACCTCGCCGGCGACGACACCATCAACCGCGAGACCGGCCGGGCCCTGTTCGCCGACGGCCTCGCCACCACCATCGCCGGTGGCTTCGGTGGCTCGGCGACGACGACGTACGGCGAGAACATCGGCGTCATGACCGCGACCCGGGTCTTCTCGACGGCCGCCTACTGGGTCGCCGGCGTCGTGGCGATCCTGCTCTCGCTGTCGCCGAAGTTCGGCGCGCTGTTGAACACCATCCCGGCCGGTGTGCTCGGCGGCATCACGGTGGCGCTCTACGGCCTCATCGGCCTGATCGGTATCCGGATCTGGCTCGACAACCGCGTCGACTTCGCCGATCCGGTCAACCAGTTCACCGCCGCCGTCGCCCTGGTCATCGGCATCGGCAACCTCACCCTGACCTTCGGCGATCTCACCTTCACCGGCATCGCGCTGGGCACCATCGCCGCGGTCGTGATCTACCACGGGATGCGCGCCCTGGCGCGCCTGCGAGGTCGCTGACCCGGCTCAGAACTTGCTGCGCGTCGTCGGAGTGGGAGAGAAGGCGGCGCTCAGCCTGAGCACCTTGGCGAACTCGGTGGCCTTGTCGACGGACAGGAAGCCGTCTGCCTCGCCCGACCCGATGATGACGCCACCGTTGTCGAGCTTGGTGAGGTGCTTGTCCATGCCGCCCGGCAGGGCCTGCGCCCTGGCCTCGGAAAGGTAGTTGAGATAGCCGAGCTTCGGCCCCGGCTTCCCGACCGGCTGCACCTCTGCGAGAGCGTCGGTGAAGGACCTCGAGGTCACGGCCGCCCAGTCAGGGTCCCAGGCAGAGACGAGCTCACGGAGGATCGGATCGGCGAGCGTGGCGATATCCGCACCTCGCCACTTCACCACAAAGCTGTTGCGGACCTTGGCAGACTCGACATATCCGCCGACGACAAAGGTGATGGCCGCCGTCGCGATTCGATTTCCTCGAGCCCGATAAGACTGGCTGATTCCGACATGAGGAGCATCGGTATTCTCCCGAAACGCGGCGGATATCGCTTGCAGGGCAGTATCCCGCTCACCAAGCGAATTCCCGGGAAGCGCGGGCGAGGACCAGGAGACCGTCTCGCCGAGAACCTTGTCCAGGCCTGCGATGAATGCCACCAGCTCGTCTGCGACCTGCTCGGCAGTCTCCTGGCGTGGGCCCCAGAACCCTCGCGCGATCAGTTCTTCATCCACGGCCATGACCGTATCACCGCTCCTTCTTCGTATCGGCCGCCGTCCTCGGCGCCCACCGGGCTCTCCCTGTGATCACCTGCGCCTCATCCATTGCTCTTGGGCGCATTCCAGCCGTCCCAATCACCTGGCGGGTTGACGAACTCCTGGTGCCTGACCGAGATCGGGAGGTCGAAGTCCTCGAACAGGGTCCGAGCCGCTTCCATGGCCTCTTTGTTCGAGAAGACCCACTCAACCGGGGTATCGCCCGCTGCGTCCACCTGCCGCAGGGCCTGATCCAGCCATTCCTTTTCCTTGGCACCGTTGGGATATCCCCACGAGTCGATCATCTTCCCGTATCCGTGCTTCGTCTCGATCAGCTTCCCATCGAGAATTCCGTCGAACTTGACCTCGTTGTCGAGCGATCCACGAAGAACGAATTCCAGCCCGTCGTCCTTGCCGGTCACCTGGCGCTCGAACTCGGCGCCGAGCTTCTGCTGGAGGAACTTGTGGTTCCTGTTGACGGGCCTCCACTCACCGGGGCCCAGCCTGCCGTCCAGGTCGCGTCGAGCATCCGCCTGCTTCCGGATGTTCTCGGCGACATCGTCGGCGTTCTTCTTGAGCGAGTCCCCGACCTCGGTGAGCACCTCGCCCGCCTTGTCGAGGGCCTCCTTGGCGATGTCGCCGAGCTGCTTGGCCATAGAGGTCTCCTACGAGGCGAAGAGGGGAAGGGCGGACACTTCGGCGGCGAACGTGCGGCACAGCTCGTACTGGTCGGCGCCGCAGTCGCTCAGCGCGGTGGCGATCTGCTCCATCAGGTCGTAGCTGAGCTGGGTCGAGGCGGTCGCCTCCCCGTCGGTCACCAACGGTGCTTCCGCGATCGACATGGCGAGATCGGTGATCGTGCCGGTCAGCGGTTCGATCACCATGCTCGCCACCTGCCCGATCAGCTCCTCCATCGCGATGTCGGTCGCGATGTCGAGCGCTTTCTTCCGCACCGCGATGAGCGCGGCGTTGCCGGCCACGCTGAGGCCGGCGGTGACCACGGCGGTCGCGGCCGCCGCCGCGATCTGCGCAGCGGTGATCGTCAGCTCGGCGATCACCTTGACCTTCAGGCCGACGATCGCGTCCGCGAGCAGGTCGATTCCGGTGGCAACCTCGGGCAGGGCGTCGAGCACCGCGTCCATGTTGGCCGTGCGGTTCTCCGTCCACGCCCTGATCAGCGCGTTCACCGACTGAGCCGTGGCACCGTCACCGAGCTCGCTGACCCGCATCTCCAGATGATCGAGCGTGCCGCGAAGATCCGACTCCAGCCCACGCAGCAGCTGCGCGGCGTCGCGTACGGCATCTTCATCGACGTTCGGCCATTCATAGCCGAGCAGGTCGAGAACGAAATCCAGCTCCCCAGGGATCGTCATCCCCACGTCTCTGCCCTCCCAAGGTGTCACGTGGATGTCTCAGCAGGACGTGACGGGATCGGCAAATCGACCCCGAGCACGAGCCACCGCGACGGACGAGGTTAGTGGAGACGTACGGGGGCCGACAGCGAATTTCAGAGACGCGACCGACCGGTCAGGGAAGGCGATCCAGGAGGTCGGCGATGTCGACGCGGGCGCCGGTGTAGAACGGCACCTCCTCGCGTACGTGGCGGCGGGTCTCGGAGCCACGGAGGTGGCGCATCAGGTCGACGATGCGGGAGAGATCGTCGGCCTCGAAGGCCAGCATCCACTCGTAGTCGCCGAGCGCGAAGGACGGGACGGTGTTGGCCCGCACATCGGGGTAGTCGCGCGCCATCTGGCCGTGCTCGGCGAGGAGGCGGCGGCGCTCCTTGTCGTCGAGGAGGTACCACTCGTAGGAGCGGATGAACGGGTAGACCGCGACGTAGTCGTGGGTGCGCTCGTCGGCGAGGAAGGCCGGCAGGTGGCTGCGGTTGAACTCGGCCGGGCGGTGCAGTGCCATCTGCGACCACACCGGCACCAGGCGTCCACCGAAGGCGGTGCGACGCAGGCGGTGGTAGGCCGACTGGAGCTTGTCGGAGGAGTCGGCGTGCAGCCAGAACATCACGTCGGCGTCGGCGCGCAGGCCGGCGACGTCGTAGGTGCCGCGCACCACGATGTCCTCCTCGGCGAAGGCGGCGAAGAGCTCCTCGACCTCGACCGCCTCGGCCTTGCGGTCGGCGTCGCCGAGGGTCTCCTCCAGGGAGAAGACCGACCACATCGTGTAGCGGATGGTCGCGTTGAGCTCGTTGATCTTGGCTGCGTTGGACTTGATGTCGGCCTGCGGGTCGGTCATGCCCCCATTTTGCGCCAAGGCAGGTCACCGGGTCCCCACCGGGCTCTATGGTGAGCCCATGCTGCCGCTGCGTACCCGCATCTTCGCCTTCCTCCAGGAGCGCCTGGTCAAGACGCCGCTGAACGCCGAGGAGATGATCGCCCTGCGCGCCCAGCGCGAGGGGCTCCGCACCGGCCCGATCACCGCCTTCCTCTTCGGCCGCCCCGCGGACGTAGAGGTCAAGGAGACGTACGTCGACGGGCGCCGCTTCGTGATCTACACGCCTCCCGGCGTCGGCGAGGCCGCGCCGGTCGTCATCAACTACCACGGTGGCGGCTGGTGTCTCGGGACGCCGGAGCAGAGCGCGTGGGTCTCCTCGCACGTGGCCGCGGGGACCGGGTCGATCGTGGTCGCGCCGTCCTACCGGCTGGCGCCCGAGCATCCGTTCCCGACTGCCGTCGAGGACGCCTGGTCGGCGTTGGAGTGGGTCGCGAAGAATGCGGCCGACCTGGGCGGCGACCCCTCGCGGATCGCGGTGATGGGCGACAGCGCCGGCGGCAACCTGGCGGCCGTGGTGTCGCTGATGGCCCGTGATGCGGGCGGTCCCTCGGTGCGGGCGCAGGTGCTGATCTACCCGGCGGTGGAGATGTACGAGAAGTTCCCCTCCGAGGCCGCCAACGCCAACGGGCCGGTGCTCACCTCGACGCAGATGAGCACCTTCGGCCACCTCTACATGGGCGAGCGCTACGGCGACGAGTCCTGGCAGGCCTCTCCCCTGCGCGCCGCCTCCCATGCCGACCTGCCGCCGGCCCACATCATCACCGCGCTGCACGACCCGATCCGCGACCACGGCACCCGGTATGCGGAGGCCCTGCGTGCTGCCGGCACGCCGGTCTCGCTTGTCGACTACGACACCGCGTTCCACGGGTTCATGTCGCTCCCCGGGGTCGCCCCGGCCGCACCGGAGGCTCTCGCCGGGATCGTCGCGTTCCTGCGGTGAGATCATCGACAGTTTTCAACCATCGATTGGGAGTTTGTTAACCCTCCACGCCAGGCCGTGTTGTAACGTTCCACCCGGGTGTCCATCGCCAGGTTGTCTCGGGTTGTGCGCCACCTCGATCCCCCCCATTCGCCTGCGGCTGAGAGCGCTTTCGCGTGTCCTCGACGAGCCCTGGGCACACCGGAAAGGCGTGGTGACATGGCAGACGTCTCCATCAAGATCGAGACCCTTGATCAGACGGTCAAGAAGCTGGATTCGATCATCGACGAGTTCGACCACGCCGTCGGCAACGCCGATGCGCTCGAAGGCGCCATCGGCAACCCGTTCCACCGTGGTGAGCTGCGCGGTCAGGCCGACGACTTCGAGCAGCGCTGGGACATGAAGCGCAAGGAGCTCAAGGACGAGCTCTCCGACGTGCGGGACCACATCAAAGGCGTCGTCGAGGGATTCCAGAACTGGGACAGCGAGACGGCTCTCCTGTTCCAGCAGAAATAGACGGATGGAGTGAGTCATGGATCAGTCACCCAAGGGTCGGGAGATCCAACCCCTCACCGGCGACTCGGCGGTGATCGTCGCTCGCGGCAACAAGATCGAAGAGCTCGGCGTGCAGATGTCCGAGGCGGCCACCGTCCTCGAGCAGATCGCCACCGGTGAGCTGGCCGACGGCCAGATGCAGGGCAAGGCCGTCGCTGAGCTCCAGGACAAGATCGGGTCCTCCTACGAGACGCTGCGGGAGGCCAGCGAGCTGTACACGCCCGTCGGTCCCCTGATCGCTGCGTACGGCACGAGTCTCGGGGAGCTCCAGGCCAAGATGGGCCCGTTGGTCGACTCGTGCACGGACAAGTGGGCGACCTACGAGGCGCTCCCGGGAGACCGCGAGGCCGACGACGAGGAAGGCCGGGCCAAGGAGACCGCTTACAACGAGTGGCACGACGACGCCGAGAGCTGGGATGCCCAGTACGACACCTGGGAAGACGCCTACGACCTCGCGGTCAACGGCATCGGCAACGAGATGGCCGGCAGCATCAAGGACGGCTTCTGGGAGATCTTCGGCTTCCTGATCAACATCCTCGAGGCCATCGCGATGGTCTTCATGATCGCCGGACTCTTCCTCGGTGGCATCGTCGCCGTCATCGGATTCGCCCTCGGAGCCTTGGTGCTGATCGGCAAGATCGTCCAGGCGTCAGCCGGCAAATGCGAGGTCACGGATGTGCTCTTGGCAGTCCTCGCCATTCTTCCCTTCGGAAAGCTCGGCCAGATCGGCAAGGCCTGGGGCCAGTTGGGGAAGGGTGCCGCCTCCGGCGGAAAAACCGCCGGCGCCGCCGGACGAGGCTACGGAAACTTCGCTCTGAAACGAGCGGTGCCGCTGAACCCACCTCCCGTGAACGTCACGTTCGGCGCCAAGTTCAAGACCGCACTCTCCATCTCCACCGGCTTCAGGGAGGTGCCCCGCACCAGGGCTGCCTGGATGGCCAACCCGTTCAAGCCCCCCAAGGACATTCCCGTGGGCATCATGAGCGGCTCCGACATCGCTACCGGGATGGCCATCTTCGGGGCGGTGCGCACAGGGACCTGGGCCCAGAAGGTCGGGGCCGGCTTCGACGGGCTCAGCGGCCTGGGTAAGTGGGCAGGCGAGTGGTACGGCACCACCTCGACGAGCCAGGCGCTGAACGAGCGGCGCACCCATGACCAGCAGAGCGCACAGCCCTCGGAGGGATGATGCCGGAGACATGGCACGCTGAGATCGCCCAGCCGTCGGAGCGATGGATCTGGGTCCCGAGCTCAGGCGAGCTCGACGCCGCGGGTGCGGAGAGGTGGGTCGAGGACGTGCTCGCCTCGCTCCGCGACACCTGGGACGGCGAGTGGACCGACGAGGTCGACCCCGAGGCGCGTGCCCTGCTCGCGCACCACCTCGCCGACGACCTCCACCCCGGGACGCTGGCCTCGATGCTCCACTGGCCGCTGCCCGCGCCGGTCGTCAGCCGGGTGCGGGTCGTACTCGGGGGCGGTGAGCCGACCTCGGCCGAGGAGTGGCGGCAGGAGGGCTTCGACGTCGATGAGTACGCCGGGGCCGCTCTCGGTCCCGGACTGAGATGTCTCGCGTCCAAGACCGGAGAGCTCGACGGTGAGACCGTCGAGTTCCTCACCGGGATCTTCGTCTTCTCGACGCAGGAGATCAGCGTGATGGTCGTTGTCGAGGCAGGCGCACCCGAGATCTTCGGTCTCACCATCGCGGACATGCCGCTCTTCCTCGCCGAGCTCGAGGTCGTACGCCCCGATGGCACCCCGTTCTCGGCAGAGCCGGTCCCCGGTATGCCGAGCGATCCGTTCGACGTCTGGGAGGACTCGTCCTTTGTCTGAGGCAGCATCAGCCCCACAGTCCTCGCTACGCGAGATGCTCGGTGGCGCCAAAGAGCCGGAGTTCCAGCTGAGGCTGCTCCCGGGCTGGGAACGACACTCCCCGGATGAGGCCGATCGGGCCGCGATGGACGCGGCGTTGAAGAAGCGCTTCATGAGCATCAACAGGCCCGAGCTCCACGCCTCCATGCGTGCGCAGCTCGATCAGGCGTACGCACTCATGAAGCAGCAGCAGGTCAAGGCCTACTTCGCTGCCACCGCCCCGACCGACAGCCTCGCCATCATTCCCGGCGCGATCGTCGCGACGACGTTCCACGCCCACAGCGGCGGGACCCTCGACACCCACGTCGCCGCGTTGATCCGTGACCACGGCGCCAAGCCGCTCTTCGGCGACAAACGGTTCATCCGCTACGAGCGCGAGTCGACCCGGACCGCCGAGGGCGACGAGGCCGTGATCGTGACGTCTATCGTCTACATGACCCCCGTCCCCGGCTCGAAGCGGCGCCGAGGGCTCCAGCTGACCGCGACGCTCGCCCGGCCGATGGACATGGTCGTGACCGATGAGAAGTTCCTGGCGTGGAAGCTGGCTCTGGACGTCTGCGTCTCGACCCTCCGGTGGGTGCCGGCCTGAGTCAGCTCAGGTCCTCGGCGGCTCGGTGCGCCGAGGCGATCGTGGCCGGGATCCCGACGCCGTCGTAGGAGGCCCCGGCGAGGGTCAGGCCGGGCACCGCGCGGAGCCCCTGGCGGATCCGGGCGACCCGGTCGAGGTGACCGACCGGGTACTGCGGGAGCCCGTCGGTCCAGCGCTGGACGTGCACGTCGGTCGGTGTCGCGGTGATGCCGACGATCTGCTCGAGGGCCGCGAGGGAGTCGGCGACCAGGCGGTCGTCGTCGTCCGAGGGTGGCTCGCCGTGACGTCCGATCGAGGTACGCAGGTAGTTGCCGCGCTCCCCCACCCACGCCCACTTGGCGAAGGAGAAGGTGGACGCCTTGATCGCGCACTCCTCCACCGGTGGGACGAGGAAGCCGGACCTGCCGGCCAGCTCGGCGGGGAGGTCGGGGAAGGCGAAGGTCACCACGGCGACGCTCGCGGTCTCGATCGTGGACAGCTCGCGGGCGACCGAGGGGGCCGTCGAGCGGAGCAGTTGTGCGGCCACCGGAGCGGGAGTCGCGACCACTACGGCATCGGCGGCTTCCACCTCGTCGCCGATCTCGACCAGGAAGCCCTGCGGGGTCCGGGTGACGGTGTCGACCGGGGTGCCGAGCCGGATGTCGAGGCCCTCGGCGAGGGTCGTGGGCAGGCGGGACATGCCGCCGTCGATCCCGGCGAAGACCGGCACGTCGGAGGTCGGCAGCGCGGCGGCGGCCTCCAGCAGCGACCCCTTCTCGGCCAGCATGAACAGCTGCGGCGCGGCCGCCTTCACCGAGATCGCACGGGCGTGGCCGGCGTAGACCCCGGCGAGCAACGGGTCCGCGAGCCGGTCGGCGGTCTCGTCACCGAACCGGGACGCGATGAAGTCGCCGACGGAGATGTCCTCGTCCGTCTTCGCAGGTGGGAGCGTGGGTTCGCGGCGTACGACCTCCAGGGTCTCCTCGGAGAGAAGACCGGCCGACTCCAGCGCGGGCAGGTCGAGGGGTACGCCCATGATCGAGCGCGGGATCGGCCGCAGCGCGCCGCGCGACCAGATCGAGGACTTCGCGTCGGTCGGGTGCACGATCTCGAGGCCGATCTCACGAGCGAGGGACACGCCCTCCGGCCGGCGGTTGAGCATCGCCTCGGCACCGACGTCGACCAGGTGTCCGGCGACGGACTCCCCGCGGATCTTCCCTCCGACCCGGTCCGAGGCCTCCAGCACCGTGACCCGGTGGCCCTTCAGCGACAGGTCGCGGGCCGCGGTCAGTCCGGCGATCCCTGCTCCGACGACGATGACACGCACAGGAGAAGTCTCGCACCCTGACGATGAGCTGGGTCAGCCGAGCCGCTCGACCGCGTTCTTGGCCTCGACCAGGCCGACGCCGGTCGCCTCCCGATAGACCTTGATCGCCTCGATCTTCTTGCCGGCGCGCACGAGCGCCACCACCTCGTCCTGACGCGGCACCGGCGGCTCCTCCAGCCCCGCGTGCTTCAGGAGCAGGTCGACCTGTCCTCGAGCCGGTGCAGCCGGCGGGTGAGCTTCGTGCGGGTCCTGCTCGACGAGGACTCGATCACGAAGTAGAGCAGAACCAGACCGACGAGGGCTACGACTCCGAAGACATCCACAGCCGAACCCTAGTGCCGAGGCGTCACCCCCGTCGGCCGAGCTGGCACCGCAGTGCCGACTCGGCCGACGTATGTGACGTCTCGGCGGGGTCGAATCAGCTGGCCAGCTTTCCGAAGTTGGAGCGGTGGAAGACCAGGGGCTGGCCGGCACCGTGGTCGGCGGCGTGGAGCTGGAGGAGTACGACGATGTGGTCGCCGGCCTCGACCTCGCGGTAGACCGTGCAGTCGAAGCGAGCCAGGCCCTCGTCCAGGGTCAGCGCCCCGTCGACGGTCTCGCTGACGACCAGCCCGTCGAAGCGGGAGTCGACGGGCCCGGCGAGCTGGCGGCAGACCTCGCCGTGGTGCTCGGCGAGCACCGTGACACCCAGGTGCGAGGAGCGGCGCAGGTCGGGCCAGGTCTTCGACGTCCTGGCCACCGAGAAGGAGACCAGCGGCGGGTCCAGGGACACCGAGGTGAACGAGGAGGCGGCCAGGCCGATCGGCTTGCCGTCGACCAGAGCCGCGACCGCGACCACACCCGTCGGAAAGACCCCGAACGCCTTCCTCAATGCCTGCGGATCCAGATCCTGGTTGGTCGTCAGCGGCGGTACGTTCGTCATCTCTCGTCCTCTCGTCGCGATGTCATCTACTCGATGAGCCCGGGCTCGACGACCGACGTGAAGTCGACCTTCTCGGGGATCTCGCCCGCCTCGAAGAAGGCATCGGCCAGCTGCTGCTCGGAGGCGATGTGCTCCTCGGTCACCGGGCCGACCACGGAGGCCTTCTTCGCCGCCACCTCGCTGGTCGTCGAGACCGGGAGGCCTGACTCCGAGGCCCAGCCCTCACCCCACTTGTCGGGGTTCTGCTGTGCCCACTCGAAGCCGTCCCTGACCAGGCCGACGAAGTGCTCGATCGACTCGCGGGTGTCGGTCTCCTCCAGCGAGGCCGCCGAGGCGATCTCGAAGGCGAGGTACGGGTCGGTGGTGCCGCCCTCGTCCGCCGTGATGTCGACGGCACCGTCCTCGTTGACGGCCTGGGTGACGAACGGGTCCCAGATGGACCAGGCGTCGACCTCGCCGGCCTGGAACGCCGCCAGCCCCTCGGCGGGCTGGAGATACTGCGGATCGACGTCGTCGAGGGTCAGGCCGGCCGACTTGAGCGCCAGCAACAGGTGGCCGTGGGCGGAGGTGCCCTTGCCGACGGCGATCCGCTTCCCCTTCAGATCGGCGGAGGACGTGATGTCCGACCCCTTCGGGACCAGGATCGAGTCGGTCTTCTCGTCCTGCTCCTCGACGGTGGCGACGACCTTGAAGTCGGCTCCGGCCGCGGCACCGAAGATCGGCGGCGCCGAGCCGACCCAGGCCACGTCGATCTGGTCGGCGGCGGCAGCCTCGATGATCGGTGGCCCGGCGGTGAACTCCGACCACTCGATCTCGTAGGGAAGGTCTTCCAGGAGGCCGGCCTGGGTCAGCACGGAGCGGATGCCGTCCTTCTGGACGCCGACCCGTAGGACCGGCTTGTCCGCGTCGGCCGAGCCGGACGAGCCGCAGGCGGCCAGCGCACCGCCGAGCAGGACGAGCGCGGCCGGGGCCACGAGGAGACGCGTCAGGATGCTGTGTGGGGACACGGTAGGGATGCCTTCTATCTGTCGGTGGGGGGTCATGCGGCCTGGTCGACGACGCCCAGGAGCGTCAGCAGCGCCGCTCGGCGCTCGACGATCTCGGGGTGGTCGCGTCGACGCGGGTGCGGCAGTGCGATCTGCTCGTCGTGGACGATGGCGCCCTCGTCGATGAGGATCACCCGGTCGGCGAGCAGGAGGGCCTCCTCGACGTCATGGGTGACCATGAGGACGGCCGGGCGGTGGGCGTCGACCAGGCGGCGTACGAGGTCCTGGGCGGCGATCCGGGTGAGAGCGTCCAGCGCGCTGAACGGCTCGTCGAGGAGGAGCAGGTCGGGCTCGCGCACCAGCGCACGAGCCAGAGCCACCCGTTGGCGCTGGCCGCCGGAGAGCTGGCGCGGCCACGCCTTCTCGCGGCCCTCCAGGCCGACCTCCGCGAGCATCGTCCGGGCGTGGGCGACGGCGCCGGGCCCCCGCAGACCCAGGGCGACGTTGTCGAGGACCGTACGCCACGGGAACAGCCGCGGGTCCTGGAAGACGACCGCCGGGGCGGCGCCGGTGACCACCGTCCCGGTGGCGCCGGTGTCGAGGCCGCCGACGATGCGCAGCAGGGTGGACTTCCCGCTGCCGGAGCGGCCCAGCAGGGCCACGAACTCCCCGGAGCGGATCTCCAGATCGATGCCGGCGAGCACCTCGTGCTCACCGAAGGCACGGTGAACCCCCGCCAGCGAGGCGACGACGCTCATGCGCTTCTCCCTTCGTCGCGCCAGCGCAGAGCGCGGCGCTCGAGCAGTCGTACGGCCCAGTCGGTGACCAGGCCGAGCGCGGCGTAGCAGAGCAGGCCGACGACGATCACGTCGGTCTGCAGGAAGTCGCGCGCGTTGTTGATCAGGAAGCCGAGACCGGCGCCGGCGTTGACCTGCTCGGCGACGATCAGCGCGATCCAGGCCATGCCGAGTGCCTGCCGCAGCCCGACCAGCAGGCCGGGCGTGACCGCCGGCAGGTACAGGTGGCGCAGGCGCTCGGTCCAGGTGAGCCGCAGGGCTCCGGCCACCTCGGCGAGGTCCGGGTCGACACCGCGCAGGGCCGCGACCAGGTTGAGGTAGAGCGGCACGATCACGAAGAGCGCGACCAGGTAGATCTTGGGCTCCTCCTTGATCCCGAACCAGATGATGAACAGCGGCACCAGCCCGAAAAGCGGCAGGGTCCGCAGCATCTGGACCAACGGGTCGACCAGGGCGTCGCCCAGGGCACTCAGGCCGACGATCCCGCCGAGCACGAACGCGATCAGCGCTCCGAGCAGGAAGCCGAGGGCGGCACGGCGCGCGGAGACGGCGATCGCCTCCTGCAGCTGCCCGCTGCCGATCAGCTCCCAGGCGGTGCCGGCCAGCTGCACCGGCGAAGCCAGCGTGCGCTCGTCGAGGATCCCGAGCGACGAGAACAGCTGCCATGCCGCCAGCACGAACACCGGGCTGAGCGAGCGCAGGATCTTGAGGGTCCGCGGCGAGAGCACGCTCCTGCGCGCCGAGACCGCCCGCCCGGCGGGCGCTGCTCCGGCGACCTCCTCGACGGCCGGGTCGGTTGCGGCGAGCCCGGCGACCTGGCTCATCGGGGGGCTCCGAACGGGACCGCGGCCCCGCGGCCGACGACCGGCGCGGGGTGGGACCACAGGCCCCGGCGGGCGAGCTCGGGCAGGACGCCCTCACCGAACCAGTAGGACTCCTCCAGGTGCGGGTAGCCCGAGAGCACGAACTCGGTGATCCCCACCGCGTGGTAGGCCTCGATCAGGTCGGCGATCTCGGTGTAGGAGCCGACCAGCGCGGTCCCGGCGCCACCTCGGACGAGCCCGATGCCGGCCCACAGGTTGGGGTGGATCTCGAGTCCGTCGCGCGAGCCCCGGTTGAGCTCCAGCATCCGCCGCTGGCCCTCCGAGACGCTGCGGGAGAGTCCCGCCTGGACGTGCTCGATGTCCTCGTCGGAGATGTTCTCGAGCAGCCGGTCGGCCTCGGCCCACGCGGCCGCCGAGGTCTCGCGGGCGATCGAGTGCAGCCGGATCCCGAAGCGGAGCTCACGCCCGCGGTCGGCAGCCAGCTTCTGAACGCGAGCGATCTTCTCGGCGACCGCGGCAGGTGGCTCGCCCCAGGTCAGGTAGACGTCGGCGTGCTCGGCGGCGACGTCCAGCGCGGCCGGCGAGGAGCCCCCGAAGTAGACGCCCGGGACCGGTGTCGGCCGCTGCTCCAGGCGCGCGTTCTCCACCGAGAGGTGCTTGCCGGAGAAGGTCACCGTCTCCCCGGCCCAGAGCCGGCGGACGATGTGCAGGAACTCCCCGCACCGCTCGTACCGCGCGTCCTTGGCGAGGAAGTCGCCGTACATCCGCTGCTCGTGGTCCTCGCCGCCGGTGACCACGTTGAGCAGCAGTCGCTGCCCGGACAGGTTCTGGAAGGTGCCCGCCATCTGCGCCGCCAGGTAGGGCGAGACCGAGTCGGGCCGGAAGGCGACCAGGAACTTCAGCCGCTCCGAGAGGGAGCTGAGCATCGCGGTCGTCACCCAGGCGTCCTCGCACCAGGCCCCGGTCGGCGTCAGCGCCGCCTCGAAGCCGAGCTGCTCGGCGCTGCGGGCGATCTGCCCGAGGTAGGGCACGGTCGCGGGACGGCCCGCCGCCAGCGCGCTGACGCCGTGGCCGCCGCCGATCACATGACGGCCGTCGCCGCCGTTCGTCGGTAGGAACCAGTGGAACTTGAGAGTGTTCATCACTGCCTTTCGGTGGGATGTGGTGGGGATGTCAGAGCTGCCCGTGCCGCGGCGGCCGGGTGCCGTCGACGGCCCACCGCCCGAGGTGCTGGACCTTCCAGGCGGCCGGGTCGTGCAGCGTGTGGGTGCGCGCGTTGCGCCAGTGGCGGTCGAGGCCGGTCGTCGTCAGAGCCGACCGGGCGCCGGAGACCTCGAGCAGCCGGCTGGTGACGTCGACCGACACCTTGGCGGTCGACGCGCGGGCGGCCGCGACGGCGAGGCTCGCCTCTGCGGCCGACTTCTCGGTGAGGTCAGCGTCGGCCTCGTCCACGCGTCGCCCCGCCTCTGTGAGGAGCGCCTCGGCGCTGCGTACGGCCAGCTCCATCTCGCCGAAGGCTTGGACGACCAGCGGGTCCTGCGCGGCCGTCTCGACCCCGGCGATCGCGACGGCGTCGGCGTAGGGGCGGGACTTCGTGCAGACGAACGCGGAGGCCTCGTCCAGCGCACGCCGGGCGATCCCGGCGTCGATGGCCGCGTGCAGCAGCTGCGCAAAGGCGCCGTAGGTCGTCGGCACGTCGAACGTGATCGCGAACGGGGTGATCCACTCGTCCGGAACCACGACGTCGGTGAGGCGCACCGTCCCGGACCCGGTCGTACGCTGCCCGACGGCGTCCCAGTCGTCGATGATCTCGACGCCGGGGCTCTCGGTGCGGACCCACGCCACCTGCAGCGGCCCGTCGACGTCACGGCGGGCGAGCACGGCGAGGTAGTCGGCGAACAGGGAGCCGGTGCAGTAGAACTTCTCGCCGTTCAGCAGCCACTCCCCCTCCTCCCGGGCAGGCGTGAGGCTCGTCCGGATGTCCCGCACATGCTTGGTCCCGAACTCGGATTGCGCGTTGGCGACCAGCGCCCCGGCACGCACCTCGCTGTAGATCCGCTGCTGCTGCTCACGCGTGCCGTTCAGCCGCAGCTGGTTGAGGAAGACGAAGTGGCTGTGCGGCACCTGGCCGACATTGGGATCACCCCACGAGACCAGCCGGAACACCTCGGCCACGGTCGTGGCCGGGAGCGCGGGACCGCCGAACTCGAGCGGGACGGTGAGCGCACCGAGCCCGGCGGCGGCGTACGCCTTGACCTGGTCGTAGGGCAGCGCCCGGTCTCGGTCGCGGGCGCCGTCGCCGAGCGCGAGCTCCTCGGCCACCCGTCGGGCGACCAGGGGCGCGGTCTCGGCGTCGAGCCGGGCGATCTCCGTCGTGCTCAAGCCACGGGCTCCAGCTGCTGCGCCTCGAGCTCGCGCACGAGCGGGAGCACGCGCTGACCGAAGTACTCCACGTCCTCGAGGTAGTGCAGGAAGCCGCCGAGGATCAGGTCGGCGCCGGCCCGCTTGAACTCCACGATCCGCTCGGCGACCTGCTCGGGCGTCCCGATCAGCCCGGTGCGGAAACCGTCGTTGTACTGGACCAGGTCCTCGAAGCTCGAGTCCTGCCACATCCCGGTCTTGTCGCCGGTCGACTGCCCGGCCTGCTTGACCGCGGAGCCGAAGCCCTCGACGGCCTCGCGGTCGGCCTTGTCGATGATCTCCCGGAGGGTGTCGCGCGCCTCCTTCTCGGTGTCGCGGGCGACGATGAAGCCGTTGATCCCGAACCGGACCCGGCGCCCCAGCGGCTCGGCGACGGCGTTGACGTCCTTGATCTGCGCGGCCAGGCCCTCGGGGGTGTTGCCGTTGGCGAAGTACCAGTCCGAGACCCGGCCGGCCATGCCCTTGGCGTCGGAGGAGTTGCCGCCCTGGAAGATCTCCGGGTGCGGCCGGCCCTCGCTGGCCAGCGGCTTCGGCTTCAGGTCGAAGTCGTGCAGCCGGTAGAAGTCGCCGTTGAGCTCGGCCGCGTCGCTCGTCCAGATCTCGCGCAGGTAGCGGATGAACTCCTCCGAGCGGCGGTAGCGCTCGCCGTGCTCGAGCCACGGCTCGCCCAGCTTGGTGAACTCGTCCTTGAACCAGCCGGAGACGACGTTGACGGCCGCGCGCCCGCCGGAGATGTGGTCGGCGGTGGCCAGCCACTTGGCGAGTACGCCGGGCTGCCAGAGCCCCGGGTGGACGGCGGCGATCACCTTCAGCCGCTCGGTGGCCAGCAGCAGCGCGAGCGAGAACGAGGTCGACTCGTGCTGGTAGGCCGCGCCGTAGGAGGCGATGTAGCGCACCTGGGAGAGTGCGTACTCGAAGCCGTTGTTCTCGGCCAGCTGCGCGAGCTTCTTGTTGTAGTCGTAGCTCCAGTCGGTGCGCTGCTCGATCTTGCTCACCACCAGGCCGCCGCTGACGTTGGGCACCCAGTAGGCGAACTTCAGGGGCTCGGTTGCCGGTGAAGTCATTCTGGTCTCCTTGGATCGCTAATGTCTATTAAACTTATCGGATTAAACAGGCGACGGGACCGGATCTTCCGATGTGGACCACCGGAAGACCCGATCCCGTGATAGGCGCCGCCTATCAGGCGGTGGCAGGGCGAGAGGTGGTGCCGATCGCCCAGGCGTACGGCGGCGGGGTGCCGTTCACCAAGTGCGCACCGACGACCTTCGCCTTGAGGATGCGCGGGTTGTGCGAGGAGACCGTGCGGGCGTTGCGCCAGTGCCGGTCCAGCCCGCGCTCCCGCTCCGTGCCCGAGGCGCCGAGCGTGTCGAACAGGTTCGTCACCGCGGTGAGCACCTGCTCGGTCACGACGACCTGGGCCGCCGAGGACTCGAGCTCGGCGAGCTCGTTGGCCGCCGCGATCGCGGCCTCATCCCCCGAGCCGGCCAGGTCGGCGTTCTCCTGCAGCGCGGTCGCGGTGCGGAGGGTCGCCGCCTCCACGACGTACGCCGCCGAGGCGATCTCCCCCACACGCGCGAGCACCTGCGGGTCGTCGCGCACCCGCGCGGCGTTGGCGTGGGAGTAGTTGCGCTCCCGCGCCCGCACCGCATCGACCGTGTCTGCCGTGGCCGCCCTGGCGATGCCGGCCAGCGTCGCCAGCAGGTTCAGCTGGTAGAGCGCGGTCTGGTAGGGGTAGCGCTGCCCGAACGGGAGCACGTTCTCGGCCTGCACGGTGACGTTCTCGAACGTCGTCGTCCCCGACCCCGTGCCGAGCTGGCCGAAGCCCGCCCAGTCGTCGGTCGTGGTGACGCCGTTCTCCCGGGTGTCGGTGATCGCGATGACGAACTGCTTCTCACCGTCGGGCCGTGCGCCGTCACCGGCAGACTCGTCCAGCAGGGCATACACGTCGGCCCACTCGGCGAAGATCGTCCCGGTCGTGTAGTACTTCGACCCGTTCAGGACGTACGTCCCGTCCGACCGCTTCGTGAGCACGGTCTGCTGGGTGTCGATGGTCGTCGACCCCACCTCCGACCAGGCGTTCCCGGCGATCTCACCGGACACGAAGCGCTCGAACCAGATCTCCTGACCCGTCCCGGCGTTGTGGTGCCAGAGCCGGTCCTCGGCGAAGGCGAAGTGCCCGCGCAGCGCCTGGGCGAGGTTGGCGTCGGCCGCGACCAGGTCGATCCAGAGCTGCGTGAGCTCCGGGAGGGTCGCGCCGGCGCCCCCGAACTCCTCAGGGACCCGGACGGCGCCGAAGCCGGCCCGCTTGAGCCGGTCGACGGCTTCGGTCGGCAGCTCTCCGGACAGCTCGCGCTCGAGGGCCCCTGCCGCGATCTCCTCGAAGATCGGGGCGAAGCGGGCGCGCAGCTTGTCGAGCCGCTCGGTCCGGATGGTCGGCCGGGTCAGGAAGGTGTTGTCGAGCGTCGTCACCTCCGCCTCCTCACGTGTACCAGGTCGGCGCCGGGATCTCGCCGAGCAGCGCGTAGCGCCCGACCTCGGCCCGCTTGTGCGCCACCGGGTCGTGCAGCGAGTGGGTCCGGATGTTGCGCCAGGCGATGTCGAGGCCGACCTTGTTGGAGGTCGCCCGGGCACCGGTGAGGTCGTAGACCTTGGTGCCGATCTCCAGGCCGACGTCGATCGCGACCTGCTTCGCGGCAGCGATCACGACCGCGGCCTCGCCGCGCTCCTGCTCGGTGACCTCGTCGGCGTGGGAGTTGATGGCCTCGATCAGGGTCGCGGCCCGCTCGACCAGCGCCTCGGCCGCCCAGAGCTTGGAGGTGAGGTCGCCGTAGGTCTCCTGGATGTAGAACTCCTCGCTCGCGCTCTCCTTGACGTCGCCGGCGTAGGGCCACGCCCGGGTCGTGTCGCGGGTGTAGGTCGCCGCGGTCTTGAGGGCGCCCTCGGCGATCCCGATGTAGAAGTTGGCGAAGATGATCTGGATGAGCGGGACGTTGAGCGTGTTGTAGACCCGCGGCTGGAACTCGAACGAGCCGTCGCCCTGCTTCACGTAGCCGGCCGCGGCCTCCCAGGGGACGCGCACGCCGTTGATCTCGACGGCGCCGGACTCGGTGAGCCGCTGGCCGAGGTTGTCCCAGTCGCCGGCGAAGACGATGGCCTCCTGCTGGGTCGGGACGATCGCGAAGACGTGCTTCTCGGTGCCCTCGATGACGCCCTCGAGCACGGTCAGGTCGGAGATCCGACCGCCGGTCGAGAACGACTTGCGACCGGTGAAGACGAGCTCGTCGCCCTCGACCGTGATCACCAGGTCGTCGTCGCGAGGGTTGACCGCGCCACCGAAGAAGAAGTTGTTCTCGGTGTAGAGCTGCTCGACGGCGGCGATCTGCTCCGGGGTGCCGACGAGTCGCGCCGCCCAGGCCCAGAGGTAGTGGTAGCCGAGCAGCTGCCCGATCGAGCCGTCGCCCGCGGCGACCGCCCGGACGACACGCAGCGCGGTCGTCCAGTCCTGACCGGCGCCGCCGTGCTCGACCGGACCGAGCAGGGTGACCAGGCCGCTCTGCTTGAGCAGGTTCACCTCGTACGTCGGGACCTGGTTGGCCCGGTCGCGGGCGACCGCGTCCACGGAGAGACGAGTCGCCACCTCGCGTGCCCGGTCGATCCAGCCCTCGGGGGTCGTGGGTGCCGCATCGAACTCCGCGGCGTTGCGTACAGCCTCTGTGGTCATCGCGCCCTCTCTCAGTCTTGTGTCGTGGAACCTTGCATCCTTAGTCGACTAAATTAGTAGAGAATGAGCAGGTGGTCGCCGGATGGACGCCAGCGATCACCGATCACCCGCTCGGGATGACCGATCACCTCCAAGGGAGCGACATGAGGATCGAGCAGCTGGAGTACATCGCGGCCGTGACGCAGCACGGCTCACTGCGCCGCGCGAGCGAGCAGCTCCACATCTCCCAGCCGGCGCTGAGCGAGGCGATCACCAAGCTCGAGCGCGAGCTCGGCGTGACCCTGCTCGACCGGCGCCGGGCGGGTGCCCGGATCAGCCGCGAGGGCCAGGACCTGCTGCACTCCATGTCGGATGTTCTCGAGGCCGTCGACCGGCTCCGCCTGGCCGCCGGCGACCAGCACGCCGGGATCAGCTCGGTTCGGGTCGGCACCGTCCACGCCGGCACCTCGACGGTGCTGCTCCCGACGTTGCGGAGATTCGCGGACGAGCATCCGCGCACGAGCGTCGAGGTGCGCACCATGGTGCAGGAGGACATCTACCTCGCCCTGACCGAGGGCACGATCGACATCGGCCTGGTCAACCTGCTCGACGGCGACGACCTGCCACCGACGGTCGAGGGCACCGTGCTGCTCCACGGGCGGCCGATCGTCGTGCTGCCCGCCGGCCACCCGCTCGCCTCCCGCGACGAGATCACCGTCGCGGAGCTCCGCGAGGAGCCGTTCGTCGGCATGCGCTCGGGCTATCTGATGTACCGCTTCGCCCACCGCGTCTTCGGGCGCGAGCTCCCCCGCCACTGGCACGCCACCGACGGTGCCGAGATGGGCAAGATGATGGTCGGCGAGGGTCTCGGGCTCACTCTGCTGCCCGACTACAGCGTCGTCGGCGACCCGCGCGAGACCGGCGGGCACATCACCGTACGTCCCCTGGCCGGGGATCGCTCCCGGGTGACGATGGTCGCGGTGCAGCGTCACAACGCGCGTGCGACCTCGGGGGCGCGCAGCCTGCTCGACCTGCTCGCCGAGACGGCTGCCCGGTCTCAGCCCGCGGCCGGCTCGTAGCTCTGGACGAACTCGGTCAGCCGGGCGAGCTGGTCGGGGTCGGTGCTGGGGATGACGCCGTGGCCGAGGTTGAAGACATGACCCTTGGCCCGGCGGCCGGTCTCGATGATCCTGCCGGCCTGCTCGAGCATCACCTCGGTGGGCGCGAAGACGAGGGCGGGGTCGAGGTTGCCCTGGACGCCGAAGCCGTCGCCGAGCTGGTCGATCGCCCAGTCCAGCGGGGTGCGCCAGTCGACGCCGACGACCTCGGCACCGGCGCTGCCCATCAGCGGGAGGAGCATGGCGGAGTTGACGCCGAAGTGGATCCGCGGGACGCCGAGCTCACCGATCCGGGACAGCACCGCGGTGGAGTGGGGCAGCACGTGACGCTCGTAGTCGGCGGGCGTGCAGGCGCCGGCCCACGAGTCGAAGAGCTGCACGGCGGAGGCGCCCGCACGGACCTGGACCTCCAGGAAGGCGGCGGAGATCCCGGCGATCTTGCGCATCAGGGCGTCCCACACGTCGGGAGCACCGAACATGAGCGCCTTGGTCTTGGCGTACTCCTTCGAGGGGCCGCCCTCGACCAGGTAGGAGGCGACGGTGAACGGGGCGCCGGCGAAGCCGATCAGCGGGGTGCCGCCGTTGATGCCGGCCAGCTCACCGGTGAGGTTCTGGACGGCCTCGGTGATGTAGGGGACGTGCTCCGGGGTCAGGTGCGGGATCGCCTCCACGTCGGCCATGGTGCGCACCGGGTCGGCGACCACGGGGCCGACACCGGGCTTGATCTCGAGGTCGACCCCGACCGCCTTCAGCGGCAGCACGATGTCGGAGAAGAAGATGGCCGCGTCGACCCCGTAGCGGCGTACGGGCTGGAGGGTGATCTCGGTGATCAGCTCGGCGTTCTGGCAGGACTCGAGCATGCCGATGCCCTCACGGACCTTCAGGTACTCGGGCAGCGAGCGGCCGGCCTGACGCATGAACCACACCGGCGTACGGCTCGGCTTCTGCCCTGCGAGTGCCTGTAGGAACGGGGAAGAAGCGAGCGCGTCGGAGGTCTTCCCAGGAGTATTCACAGCGGCCACCGGGCAATGGTCCCATCCGGTGCGGCGTGTACGCACATCGCGAATCGCGCAGAAGACATACCCTGTTCACATGGTCGTCCGTGGAGAGTCGCGTCCCGCCGCGGGACCGGAGAGCGGTCCTGCCGTGTTCCGGTCCGCCGCGGAAGGAATGCGCGCCGCGACCTTCCGGCCCGAGGTCCTGGCCGAGGAGATGCCGGCGCCTCAGCGGATCGCTCCCTACGCCGCGGCGCTGTCGGCCGATGTGACCGTCGGCGACGTCGACGTGGCGACCGGTCGGCTGATCCTGCTGCACGACCCGGACGGCAACGACGCCTGGGGCACGGTGCACGGACTGCCCGGCACGTTCCGGCTGGTGGCGTACGCACGGGCCGACATCGACGTCGAGCACATCAGCGACCCGCTGCTGGGCGAGGTCGGCTGGTCCTGGCTTCTCGACGCCCTGTCCGGTCACGGCGCCGAGCACGTCGCCGCTGCGGGCACCGTGACCCGCGTCGCCACCGAGTCCTATGGCGGGATGGCCGATGAGGACGGCACCGCCCAGATCGAGATCCGCGCTTCCTGGACTCCGGTGGGGAGCGTCTCGGGCGAGCTGGACCTGCGACCGCACACCGAGGCATGGGGCGAGCTGCTCTGCACGGCTGCGGGACTTCCTCCGGTGCCGGAGGGCGTCACCGTCATACCGAGCCGGCGAGGGCAGCGAGGCGCGTGATCGAAGACAACGCCGAGGCCGAGACGGGGCCGGACACACCTGAAGATGCTGCTCCGGCGCCGCTGCTGACCCTGCGTGACGGACTGCCTCCGGTGACCGACACCGACGAGGGTCTGGTGAAGGCCGCGGCGGCCATCGCCGCCGGCACCGGGCCGGTCGGGATCGACGCCGAGCGTGCCTCCGGCTACCGCTACTCCAACCGCGCCTACCTGATCCAGCTGCGCCGCGAGGGCTCCGGGATCTGGCTGATCGACCCGATCGAGCTGACCACGATGCAGCCGCTCGTCGAGGCGCTGGAGGGCACCGAGTGGATCCTGCACGCCGCCACCCAGGACCTCCCCTGCCTCAGCGACCTCGGCCTGCATCCGGCCGCCCTGTTCGACACCGAGCTCGCGGGACGGCTGCTGGGCTATCCGCGGGTCGGCCTCGGCACCCTGGTCGAGACGGTGCTGGGCTTCACCATGCTCAAGGAGCACTCCGCGGCCGACTGGTCGACCCGGCCGCTGCCGGACGCCTGGCTGGAGTACGCCGCGCTGGACGTCGAGGTCCTCGTCGAGCTGCGCGAGGCGCTGGCCGCCGAGCTCGTCGCGCAGGGCAAGGACGCCTGGGCCCGCCAGGAGTTCGACTGGCTGCGCGGGTTCGAGGCGCCGGTGCGTACGGATGCCTGGCGGCGCACCTCGGGCATGCACCGCGTCCGCGGCCGGCGCGGCCTCGCCGCGGTGCGGGAGCTGTGGACCGAGCGCGACCGGATCGCGCAGCAGCGTGACGTCACCCCGAGCCGGATCATCCCCGACGCCGCGATCGTGGCCGCCGCACAGGACCTCCCGCAGGACAAGGCCGCGCTGCTCGGGCTCAAGGGCTTCCACGGCCGTGGTGCCGAGCGCTACGTGACCTCGTGGGTGAAGGCGCTCAACCGCGCGGTCACGATGGACGAGGACGAGCTCCCGGTGCGGTCACCGCGTGCCGAGGGTCCTCCCCCGCCGCGCGCGTGGGCCGACAAGGACCCCGCGGCCGCCCGGCGTCTCGCGCTGGCGCGTGAGTCCGTCAACGCCCTCGCCGAGGCCCGCAACCTTCCGGCCGAGAACCTCCTCACCCCCGACTTCCTGCGTCGCGCGATGTGGGCGCCTCCGGCGACCCGTGACCCCGGGGCTCTGCTCGACGGCATCATCGAGCTCCTCTCCGGCTTCGGCGCGCGCGGCTGGCAGATCGCTCTCACCGCCCCGCTCCTCACCGACGCCGTCCTTCACGCGGACATGGAGCCCTGATCCGATCCCAGCCTCACGCTGGTCGAGCCGCCGGAGCCGCTAGGCGGAGGCGTGTCGAGACCAACACAGTCCCGTCGGCGCTCGATAGGACTGTGTTGGTCTCGACACGCTCGGCCGCAGGCGGCCTCGCGGCTCGACCGGCGGTCACTGACGCCTCGGCTGCTAGGAGCTGGGTGAGGTCGACGGCGACGGCGAGCCCGACGGCGTCGGCTGGGGGAAGACGGTCTTGGAGAGCTCGTCGATCTGGACCGCGAACTCCTCGACCTGGTCGGGTTCGGCGACCGCCAGCGAGCCCCGGACCGCGACGGCGGCGACCTTCTGGAGCTGGGCGAGCTGGGCGGCCTCGGGGAGGACCTGCATGTCACGCACGGTGTCGGTGAAGATGCGGGCGTTCCTGGGGTTGCGCTCGGGCTGGGTGAAGACCGGGGCGTAGCCGACCTCGGAGTTGACCGGCACGAAGTGGCCGGTGCGGACCATCTTCACGACCGACTCGGTCGAGATGAGGTAGGTGAGGAAGTCGGCGGTGGCGTCGGGGTCGGCGGCCTCGGAGCCCATGCACAGGCCGGCGTAGTCACCGGTGGTGCCGTTGCCACCCGGCATCGGCATCACGTCCCACTCCATGCCGTCGGTCGCCCGCAGGTCCGAGACCAGCGAACGGTCACCGGCCAGCGCGACCAGGCGGCCCTGCTTGAAGGCCTGGAACGGGGTGCGACCGCCGAGGTCCTTCGCGGTGGCCAGCACGTTGGGCTGGGCGAGCACCTCGACCAGGTCCTCGTAGGCCCCGGCCGAGTCACCGAGCGCCGTGGTCGTCGGGGCCAGCGGGTCGTCGAAGAGCGTGGCACCGGCGCCGGCCAGCCAGGGCATCAGCGCGGAGAGGTTCTGCTCGACGTAGGTGCCGCGGACACCCTTGTGGTGCTCGGCGGCGTAGGTCATCGCCGAGCCGAACTGCTCGAGGGTCCAGCCCCGCAGCGAGCCGTCGGCCCGGACGGTGGGGGTCGGGAGGCCCTCCTCCTTCATGGCGTCGAAGTCGATCAGCCCGGTGTTGACGTAGACGACCTGCGGCGAGACGGAGTAGGGCATGCACTCGAGGCGACGCTCGACGGAGAAGTCCTCCATCGCCTCGCGGGAGTACTTGTCGCCGAAGTCGACGTTGCGGGCCTCGAGCAGGGTGTCGACGGGCTGGATCCGCTTGTCCTCGGCGAACATCTTCACGTCGGCGCGGGGGGTCAGCACCACGTCGACCTTCTCGCCGCCGGTGACCGCCGCGGTGAGCTGGTCGGCGGTCGGCCAGGACTTCACCTCGACGGTGACGTTGGGTACGTCCTGGGTGTATTCGGCGGCCAGCTGCTTGTAGGTGTCGACCAGCGTCTTGTGGCCGGAGACCCCGAAGACGAGCTTCACCTTGGTCGGCGCCTTCGTCGCGGTGCTCGGCGAGGGCTTCGAGGCCGGCTCACCGCCGCAGGCGGCGAGGGACACCGAGAGAACCGTCACCAGAAGCGCCGTTGCCATCCGCGTGCGCCGCACCATTTCCTCCATCTCAACACCAGGACCGGGTCTGTGATGGAACCACAGACCCGGTTTACCAGCGATTCACTTTACGATACGTACCTGGACACTTCCTGAGAAAGCACAGCCTGGGAAGGCCCTGGACCGCCTCAGGCGAGGTGATCGCGTGCGGCCTTGATCACATCATCGAAGATCTCCTTGGCCAGCACATCGCCCTCACGGCGTACGTCGGCGGGGTCCATCCGGATCAGCCGGTCCAGGCGTACCTCGGAGGGCCGGCCCTGACGGTCCCAGCCGCCGGTGCCGACATCCATCCAGTGCCGACCGTACCGGGCCTCCTGGGCCTCGTCACGATCGTGGTCCTTGCTGGTCAGCATCAGGCAGAGGAGCAGGCCGGCCTTCTGGCCGATCACGAGGACGGGCCGGTCCTTGCCCTGCGTCTCGTCGTCCTCGTAGGGCACCCAGCCCCACACGACCTCGCCCGGGTCGGCGTTGCCGTCGCCGATCTCGGGCTCGTAGGAGATGGCGCCCTCGCGCGAGGTGGGCTGGGTGTCGGTCACTTCGGCTCCTGGGTCGGTGGCTTCGTCAGGCCACCCGGCCGAGGGACATCGAAAATTAGATGAACACGCCGGACCGGGAGCGCCTCACGGCGCAAGGCCGCTCGTAGCGGCTGAAGTTGGGACCCGGGGCTGCCGCAGCCCGACGTGCTCGGCGACCAGTGTAACGGTGCCGCCAACCTCAGCCACATCAAAGCGAGCAGGAGGCTACCGCACACATCGCTCCGGGCTCCGCTTCAGCAGCACTTACGTGAGCCGCTGCTCCAGCTCCGCATGTCCCGCGGCCTCGAGCTGCTCGGAGAGCTGGAGCATGTTGCGTACGTCCTTGACGGCGGCGTCCGGGTCCAGGGCTGCGCGGCCGGCGGCGATGACGCGGGAGAAGGCGGCAGCACGGAGGAGCACCACGGCGAAGTCGCTGCCCGCGATGCCGCGCAGCACCTCGTCGACCATCGCCTTGAGCTCCTGCGGCCCCGGAGGCTCCGCGACCCCGGCCACGACCTGCGCGACCTGGGCCTTCGCCCGGCCGGCCTCGAACTCGCGGGCGGCACCGACCGGGTCGGCGTAGACCCAGCTGCGGAGCAGGTAGAGCCGCCACAGGCAGCCGGCCAGCGACTCCGCCGGCGAGCTCGACCACACCTCCGCGATCGTCTCGATGCCCTCGGACTCGGCCAGATGGAGGATCCGCTCGGCGACCGCCGGGTCGTCGCTGTCGCGGGCACCGCGCACCAGCGCCGCCGCCGCCGCGTCGGCCGCCTCCTGCACCAGGGCAGGGTCGTGGCCCCCGAGAAGGGAGTCGAAGAAGCCGTCCCCGGGACGCATCGGCGAATGAAACTCTCTGGGCATCCCTACGAGCGTAGCCATCGCCACCGCCGGACGCATCCCGATCGGTCGGGTCCGTCAGCCGAGCAGCTTGCGGATCCGCGCGTCGGAGACCTTCTCGGCGGTGCCGAGATGCTGGGCCCAGAGCTGGACGCGGTACTCCTCGAGCATCCACCGCACCTGCCGCAGCCTCGGCCCGGGCGGCCGGCCCTCGGGCAGCGCCTCGACCTGGTGCAGGTAGGCCTCCTGGAGCGACGCGATCCGGTCGTGGGTGGTGCGGTCGGCGCGCAGGTCGGCGTCGAGCTTGCGACGGCGCTCGACGATGGCCTTCAGATAGGTCGGGTACCGCCGGATTTGCTGGGCACCGGCCTCGGCGACGAAGCCCCGGTGGACCAGCCGGGCGAGCTGGTCCTTCATGTCGGTCAGGGCCGGGAGCTGGAACATGTCGGCCCGCCCGGAGAGCGCCTTGTCGGTCTCGCGGTACGCCTCGAGCGCCCGCATCACGTCGGCGAGGACCGCCCGGACGGCGGCGACCAGGTCGGCCGGCGTGCCGACGGCGGCCAGCAGCGCGGCGTACGCCTCCTCGGTCCGCGGCAGCGGACGGGCATCGACGAGCTGGCGGACGACGGCGGCGCGGCAGTCCTCGACGAGCTCGGCGGCGCTGGGGTAGGGAGACCCGGCCAGGGCGAGCTTCTCCATGGTGGAGAGCCCGTCGACGACCTGCTTGCCGACGTCGGGCAGGGCCAGGAGCAGCAGCCTGACGACGCCGAGACGATGACGCGCCTCGGCCTCCTCGGCGGAGCCGGCGACGACGAGACCGACCGTCGTGCCCTCGTCGGAGAGGCACGGGAAGACGGTGACCTCGTGGCCGGCACGCTTCTCGGTGACCGTGGTCTCGATCGAGCCGAAGACCCAGGTCGTCTCGCCGGTGCGGGTGTGGCCGGCCGAGGCGGCGACCTCGGCGATCGCTGCCTCGAACTCGCCCTCCAGCGGCGCCTTGAGCGCGTCCAGGTCCTTGCCGCGGGCCGTCTCGCGACCGTCCTCGCCGACGACCCGGTAGGTCGGCCGCAGGTGCTCGGGCACCTTGGCCCAGTCCCAGGCCTCGCGCGGGATGTGCACGCCCGCGGTCGAGCGCGCCCAGCGCTCCAGCGCGGTCAGCAGCGGCTCCTCCCCCGGCGGGGTCTCCTTCAAGAAGGCACGCGCCTTGTCGGGAGCCGGCACGAAGCTGACCCGGAGCGGCTTGGGCAGCGACCGGATCAGCGCGGTCACCAGCTCCTCGCGCAGCCCGGGGACCAGCCAGGAGAAGTCGTCGGCGCCGACGCGGTTGAGCGTGGCGACCGGTACGTCGATCGTCAGCCCGTCGTCGGCGGCACCCGGCTCGAACTGGTAGCTCAGCGAGAAGGTCAGCGGCCCGGCGTCCCACTCGGCCGGGAAGTCGGCCTCGGTGACCTCGCCCGCGGCATCGTTGGTGAGCATCGACAGGTCGAAGGTGAGCAGGTCGGGCGTCTCCCGCCGGGCCTGCTTCCACCACTGGTCGAAGTGGGCCCCGGACACGATGGACGCCGGGAGCCGGCGGTCGTAGAAGTCGAAGAGCGCGTGCTCGTCGACCACGATGTCGCGGCGGCGGGCCCGGTGCTCGAGCTCCTCCGCCTCCTCCATCAGCTTCGCGTTGTCGCGGAGGAAGCGGTGGTTGGTGCGCCACTCGCCGTAGACCAGCGCGTGCCGGATGAAGAGCTCACGGGACAGCTCGGGATCGATCTTGCCGAAGGCGACGGGGCGGTCCGCGACCAGCGGAACGCCGTAGAGGGTCACCTTCTCCCGGGCCATCACCGAGGCGCGCTTCTGCGACCAGTGCGGCTCGGAGTAGGTGCGTTTGACCAGGTCACCGCCGAGTCGCTCGGCCCACTCGGGCTTGATCGAGGCGTTCTGCCGGGCCCAGAGCCGGGAGGTCTCGACCAGCTCCGCCGACATCACGAACTGCGGGTTCTTCCGGTGCAGCGTCGAGCCCGGGAAGATCGCGAACTTCGCACCCCGGGCGCCCAGGTACTCCCGCGGTCCCGGCCGCCGCTTCTCCCGGGCCCGCGCCGCGTCGGCCTTCTGGTCGCGCTCCTCCAGCGCCCCGATGTGCGAGAGCAGCCCGGAGAGCAGCGCCTGGTGGATGCCGTCGGCGTCGTAGGCGGCCTTGTCCTCGGCCTCGTGACCGACGTCGCGATGCCCCTTGCCGAGGTCGATCTTCATCTCCCGGCACACCTGCCGCAGCTGCGACTCCAGGTCCTGCCACTCCCGGACGCGTACGTAGTGGAGGAACTCCCGCTTGCACAGCCGCCGGAACGCCGAGGACGAGAGCTCGCGCTGCTGCTCCTTCAGATAGCGCCACAGGTTGAGCCAGGTGAGGAAGTCGGAGGTCTCGTCCTTGAACCGCGCGTGCAGCTGGTCGGCCTGCGCCTGCTCCTTGGGGTGGTCCTGGCCCGGCCGCTCACGCGGGTCTTGGAGCGAGAGCGCGGCGGCGACGACGATGACGTCGCGTACGCACCCGAGCCGCTCGGCCTCGAGCACCATCCGCGCCAGCCGAGGGTCGATGGGCAGCCGGGCCAGCCGCCGGCCCAGCTTCGTCAGCCGCTGGCCCCGCATCGCGCCGAGCTCCTCCAGCAGCTGTACGCCGGCGGTGATGTTGCGCCGGTCCGGCGCCTCCACGAACGGGAACCGGGCGATGTCGCCGAGCCCCAACGACGCCATCTGCAGGATGACCGACGCCAGGTTGGTCCGCAGGATCTCCGGGTCGGTGAACTCCGGCCGTCCCTCGAAGTCCTCCTCGGAGTAGAGCCGGATCGCGATGCCCGCCTCGACCCGCCCCGTACGTCCCGAGCGCTGGTTCGCCGAGGCCTGCGAGATCGGCTCGATGGGCAGCCGCTGCACCTTGGTGCGTGCGGAGTAGCGCGAGATCCGGGCGACACCGGTGTCGACGACGTACTTGATCCCGGGGACGGTCAGCGAGGTCTCGGCGACGTTGGTCGCGAGCACGATCCGGCGGCCGGTGTGGGGTGAGAAGACGCGGTGCTGGTCGGCGGCCGAGAGCCTCGAGAACAGGGGCACGATCTCGACGAGACCGGTCGACGGGCCGCCGCGGTTCAGTCCCAGCGCGTCCCCGAGAGCGTCGGCCGCGTCCCGGATCTCCCGTTCACCGGGGAGGAAGACCAGCACGTCGCCGGGCCCCTCGGCGGAGAGCTCCTTGACCGCGTCGACGATGGCCTCGGTCTGGTCGCGGACGACGACCTCGCCCTCCCCATCCTTTTCAGGCCCAGTCTCCTCGGAGAGCTCCATCAGCGGCCGGTAGCGGACCTCGACCGGATAGGTGCGCCCGGAGACCTCGATGATCGGCGCCGGGTCGCCGGTGCTCGCATCGGAGAAGTGGGCCGCGAACCGCTCCGGGTCGATCGTGGCCGAGGTGATGATCAGCTTCAGGTCCGGGCGCCGCGGCAGCAGCCGGCGCAGGTAGCCCAGCAGGAAGTCGATGTTGAGCGACCGCTCGTGGGCCTCGTCGATGATGATCGTGTCGTAGCGGCGCAGGTCGCGGTCGCGCTGCAGCTCGGCGAGCAGGATGCCGTCGGTCATCAGCTTGATCCGGCTCGCGGCGGACGACTTGTCGGTGAACCGCACCTGATAGCCGACCAGGTCGCCCAGCTCGGTGCCGAGCTCGGAGGCGATCCGCTCCGCGACCGATCGTGCCGCGATCCGGCGAGGCTGGGTGTGCCCGATGATCCCGTTCGAACCCCGGCCCAGCTCCAAGCAGATCTTGGGCAGCTGGGTCGTCTTCCCGGACCCGGTCTCACCGGCGATGATCACGACCTGGTGGTCACGGATGGCCGCGGCGATGTCCTCGCGGCGCTGGGTGACCGGGAGCTCCGCGGGATAGGTGATCGCGACGGAGGTGGCGGCGGGCTGGTCGGACTCGGACATGAGGTCTCCCATTCTCCCCCGGCGCACCCCTCCACCGCACATCGGTTTCTCCGGCGGCCCGGCGAGGCGCTCAGCCCGGACCCGGCCCGCCGGATGGCGGGACCGGTCGATGTGATTCCCGCCACAGGCCGGGTTCCGTGAGGTATGAAGCCGGGAGGACGCTGGGTACACCCCCGGTTCACCGAAGGAGTGGCCCATGACCGAGACGACCACCGACCAGATCTTCCCCGACGCCCCCGTCCGCCCGCCGTTCGATCCGGAGCTCGTGCCGGTCCTCGAGCTGGTACGCGAGGCGATGCCGTCGCTCTCGGCCGAGACCCTCGCGGTGGCGCGGCAGCAGAGCGTCGACGGCTTCCCCGGCATGGAGCCGGTGGACCTGACCGTCGGCGGTGCGGTCACGGTCGAGGAGCGTCAGGTCCCCGGCCCGGAGGGCGACCCCGACATCACGCTGCTGATCCTGAGCCCCGCCACCGACGGCCCACCGCGGCCCGCGGTCTACCACACCCACGGCGGCGGGATGGTGATCGGAAACCGCCGGCTCGGGGTGGAGATGTTCCTCGACCAGGTCGCGGCCGGCAACGCCGTGGTCGTCTCGGTGGAGTACCGGCTCGCTCCGGAGCATCCCGACCCCGCGCCCGTGGAGGACTGCTACGCCGGCCTGGTCTGGACCGCCAAGAACGCTGCCGAGCTCGGCATCGACCCCGAGCGCATCATGATCGCGGGAGCGAGCGCCGGTGGCGGCCTCGCCGCCGGCACGGCGCTGCTCGCCCGCGACCGCGCCTTCCCGAAGCTGAGCCACCAGATCCTGATCTGCCCGATGCTCGACGACCGGTTCGAGACCCACAGCAGCCACATGCTCGACGACGAGGGCGTCTGGGACCGCCAGGCGAACCTGTTCGGCTGGACGGCGCTCCTCGGCGACCGCCGCGGCGGCCCCGACGTCTCCCCGTACGCAGCGCCGGCACGCGCCGAGGACCTCACCGGCCTCCCCCGCACCTATATCGACACCGGCTCGGCGGAGACGTTCCGCGACGAGACCCTGGACTACGCCCGGCGGCTCTCGGAGGCCGGCGTCAGCGTCGACCTCCACATGTGGGGCGGCGGGTTCCACGGCTTCGACATGATGGCCGCACACGCCGCCGTCTCCCGCGCCTCGATCGCGACCCGCGACGAGTTCATCCGTAGAGCTCTCGAGGGCTGATCCGCTGGCCTGCTCGCGTCCGGTGGGCGAGAGTAGGCCGGGGAGGTTCAGGTGCGAGATCTGATCGGCAAGCTCGAGGTGGTCGACGACGACGCGGCCAGCGCGCTGCGCGTCATCGACCACTTCGACCGGCTCGTGGACGAGAGAGCGTCGACTGCGGCGGTTGTACGCGCCGCCGCAGCGCTGTCCGGCGCCACGGCGGGCCTCCACGACGCGGCCCGGGCCCTGGTGCGGCGGTTCACCCCCGACGGCCGGACGCTGACCGGGAAGGACGAGGGCGACTGGCGCCACGAGCCCGTCCCCGGCCAGCCGGGCTCGTGGCTCTGGCTGGAGCGTGCCGGGGGCGACGGCCCGCTGGACGCCCTCATCCTCGAGCGCGCCGCCCGCGCTCTGCAGGCGCTGAGCACCGGCTCGGCACCGCCCTCGACCGGCGGCCTGGTGAGGATCGCGTGCGACCCCGGCGCGACCGATGCCGACAGGCGTGACGCCGTCGCCCGGCTCGGGCTGACCGGTCCCGTGACGGTGGTGCTGAGCACCTCCGCCGACCTGCGGGCGACCCTCATCAGCACCATGGGCTCGCTGGTCGTCGGGCTGCTTCCCGGCACGCCCGCACTCCCGGAGGGGATCCGGGCCGGGGCCGCGGTCGCCTCCGACCCGCTCCGGCTGCCGACCGCGCTGGAGCAGGCACGGACCGCACTCCGGCTCGCCGCGTCGGTCGGCGGCCTCGCACCGTCGGTGGTCCGTCACGAAGACCTCGGTGCACTGGCCGTCATCGCCGAGCGGTTCAGCCCCCAGGAGGCGGCGGGGGTGGGTGACGTACGACGTCTCGACGAGCTGCTCGCCGGCCATCCCTGGGTCGTGGACACCCTCCATGCGGTGCTCGACCAGCCGAGCCTGAGGCAGTCGGCCGCGATGCTCCATGTGCACCACTCGACGCTCCAGGAGCGACTGACCTGGCTGAGCGGCCAGCTCGGCTACTCGCCCGTCAAGGGGCGAGGACGGCAGCGCGCGGCGGTCGCGGTGCTGCTGTGGCGGGTGGCCCATGACGCCGACCCGGAAGTCATGGACGAGCCGCACTAGGCGGTCTTGGCCTGGGCACCTAGATTATGTCCCCATGACCGGGGAGCCGAGCGAGACCGAGGTCCAGGACGCGCTGCGTGCGCTCCGTGGAGAGGACGACACCCTCAACGAGAGGTCTGTGCAGACCGTTCTCGACCTTCATCGGCTGCGCGATGCGCTGACCCGGTTCGGCGACGACGAGCCGTCCGGCGACACCAAACCGGCGCGCAGCAGGTTCCGGCTCTGAGCCGAAATCGGCCAATGGGTGGGACACCGAGTTACGTAGGCGATTTCAAGAGGGTTACCGTTGCTGATCGTGACCGAATCTCTAACAGTGCGTGACAACCGCACCGGGGTGGAGTACGACATCCCGATCACCGACGGCACCATCCGCGCCGCCGACCTGGGGAAGATCAAGGCCGCGGACCCGGCTAACAACGAAGAGGGGCCCGGCCTGGCGGTCTACGACCCCGGTTTCGTCAACACCGCTTCGTGCCGATCTTCCGTCACCTATATCGACGGTGACAAGGGAATCCTCGAATATCGCGGCTATCCCATCGAACAGCTCGCGGAGAACTCCAACTTCCTCGAGGTCTCCTACCTTCTGGTCCACGGCGCGCTGCCGACCAAGGAGGAGTACGACGCGTGGGTGCACGAGATCACCTACCACACGTTCGTGCACGAGAACATCAAGGAGTTCATGCAGGGCTTCCGCTATGACGCCCACCCGATGGGCATGCTCATGGCGTCGGTCGGTGCGATGTCGACGTTCTACCCGGACGCCGCCAACATCTCCGACCCCGACAACCGTCGCCTGCAGATCATCCGGCTGATCGCCAAGATGCCGACGCTCGGCGCCTGGGCGTTCCGGCACGCGCAGGGCAAGCCCTACGTCTACCCGGACAACGACCTGTCCTACACCGGCAACTTCCTCTCCATGCTCTTCAAGATGAGCGAGTCGAAGTACGCGCCGGACGAGCGCATCGAGAAGGCGCTCGACACCCTCTTCATCCTGCACGCCGACCACGAGCAGAACGCCTCGGCCAACGCGGTCCGCAGCGTCGGCTCGACCCAGGTCGACCCCTACTCCTCGGTCGCCGCCGGCGTCGGTGCCCTCTTCGGCCCGCTCCACGGTGGCGCCAACGAGGCCGTGCTCCGGATGCTGCGCCGCATCGGCAAGGTCGAGAACATCCCCGCCTTCATCGAGGGCGTCAAGGCCGGCAACGAGCGGCTGATGGGCTTCGGCCACCGGGTCTACAAGAACTACGACCCGCGCGCGAAGCTGATCAAGCAGCAGGCCTACAACGTGTTCGAGGTGACCGGCACCAACCCGCTCCTCGACATCGCCCAGGAGCTGGAGAAGATCGCGCTCGAGGACGAGTACTTCGTCAAGCGCAAGCTCTACCCGAACGTCGACTTCTACTCCGGCCTCATCTACGAGGCCCTGGAGTTCCCGCCGGAGATGTTCACCGTGCTGTTCGCCATCGGGCGCACGCCGGGCTGGCTCTCCCAGTGGCTGGAGCTCGTCCAGGACAAGGAGCAGAAGATCGCCCGTCCGAAGCAGATCTACACCGGCGAGCGCGGCCTCGAGTTCGTGCCGCGCGACGTGCGCTGGGCGTGACGGCTCCCGACACGCAGACCCCGTCCACCACCGCCGTGGTGGACGGGGTCGTCTGGGATTTCGGCAATGTGCTGATCCGCTGGGACCCGCTCCCGGCGATCGCCGCCGGGATCGGTGACGCCGATGCCCGCGCGTTCCTGGAGTCCTACGACTTCGGCTCGTGGAACTACGCCCAGGACGCCGGCCGCACCTGGGCCCAGGCGCTGACGGTGCTCGAGGACGAGGCTCCGGAGTGGATCGCTGCGGGGGCGGCGTACGTCGACAACTTCCCGCTCTCGCTCCTCGGCCCGGTCCCCGGCACCCATGAGCTGGTCCGCGAGCTCGCCGCCGCCGGGTTCCCGCAGCTCGGGCTGACCAACTGGTCGGCCGAGCTCTATCCCCATGCTCCGGCGTCCTACGACGTGATCGGGCTGCTCCGCGACGTCGTCGTCTCCGGTGAGGTACGCCTGGCGAAGCCCGATCCGGCGATCTACCGGCTCGTCGCCGAGCGCGCCGGGACACCGCTGGAGCGGCTGGCCTTCGTCGACGACAGCGCCGCCAACGTGGCCGCCGCCGCGGCACTCGGCATGCAGGCGTTCCAGTTCACCGGGGCCGAGCAGCTCCGCAGGGACCTGGTCTCGCTCGGCCTCCCGGTGACGGCGCTCTAGACGAGACCCTGGTCGGGCGCGCGCTCCAGGCGGCGTACGCCCGCGAAGGACATCGACAGCAGGGCGCTGCCGGAGATCACCGCGGCGACCACGAGCAGCCAGGTGTCGAAGCCCACCGCGACGGCGACCGGGCCGACGAGCGCGAGCCCCACGGGACGGGCGACGAACGATCCCACGATGTCGAAGGCGTAGACCCGGGAGAGCTTCTCCTCGGGGATCTCCTGCTGGATCGCGATCTGCCAGAAGACGTCGAAGATCTGGAGCCCGAACCCGTGCAGGAAGGCGCCGATCAGGATCGGCCAGAGCGTGTCCGAGAGCGCCATCGAGATCGGGAAGAGGCCGGTCATCGCCAGGAAGACCACGCCCACGGAGAGCAGCCGGCGCGGGCGGAACCGCAGGCAGACCAGGCCGCCGACGACGAAGCCCGCCATCAGCGCGGCCAGCGCGAAGCCCCACGAGGCCCGGCCGATCCCCTCACCGACCACGATGGGGCCGAGCACGCTGTGGGCCCCCGACCAGAACAGGTGGTAGAGCAGCGCCTGCAGGATCAGGAACCACAGCCACGAGTGCCGCATCACCTCGCGGAAGCCCTCGCCGAGGTCGGCGAGCATCGAGGCCTTGCGCGGCTCGCGGTCGTGCGGGACCCGCATCCCCGCGTAGGCGACGGCGGCGATGGCGAAGGTGAGCGCGTCGATCGTGATCGCCCACCCCGGCCCGACGGCCGCGACGAGCACCCCGCCGAGGGCGTAGCCGACGGTCGAGGCGGTGGTCTGGAGCAGCGACCGGAGCGAGACCGCGGCGCCCAGGTCCTCGTCGGGCACGACCACCTTGGTCATCGCCATCGCCGAGGGCTGGTTGAGGGCGGCGACGATGCCGGCGAGACCGCCCATCACCGCGATCGACGGGATCGTCGCGACGTCGAGGATCACCGTCGCCGCCAGCGACCCGACGACGACGGCGCTGATCGCCGCCGTGCCCTCCATCATCACCTTGCGCGAGACCCGGTCGCCGAGCACTCCCCCGGCCAGCGTGGTCAGCACCTGACAGGCCGCGAACACGGCCTCGACCAGGCCCAGCTGCGTCGCCGTGCCGCCCAGGTCGAGCACCGCGAACGCCAGCGCGACCGGGGTGATCGCGTTGCCCAGCGACGAGGACGCCGTGCCGGTCACGAGGCGGCGGAAGTTGCGATGCCTCAGCGGCGAGCGACGCGCGGTCGGCGGTGGGGTGGTGGCAGTCATAGCGCGAAGGTAGTTCGCCAGCGAACTATTCGTCAACGAATTATCAGCCGGCGAAAGGTAGGATCGGCACATGCCTGAGATGCGAGCCTCCGAGACGTCCCACGAAGACCTCACCGAGGAGCTCACCGAGGACCTCACCGAGGACCGGGCCGACCGTCACGTGGCGCGGTGGCGCGACCACTGGCTCGACATCGACTTCGACGACGAGATCGAGGCGATCACGGTGCGGATCGGGTCCATCTCCAAGTTCTTCAGCGACGCGCGCCGGGCAGCGGCGAGCGAGGTCGGGCTGGCCGACTTCGAGTACATGACCCTCCACATGCTGATGATCCGCGACACCCCCGGCCACGCCTCGCCCACGGCCCTCGCGAAGGACCTCGACATCAGCCCGGCCGGGATGACGGGACGGCTCGACAGCATGGAGAAGGCCGGGTGGGTGCGGCGTACCGCATCGGTGGAGGACCGCCGCAAGATCAGCGTCGAGGCGACCAGGGCCGGTATCGAGATCTGGCGACGGGCGATGGACCTTCGCGGCGAGGCCGAGAACAGACTGCTGGAGGCGCTCAGCCCGGAGCGGCGTACGGAGCTCGCGGCGCTGCTCAAGCAGGTGACCCTGCGGATCGAGGCCGAGTAGCTGCGCAGATCTGCGTACGCCGCGACCGCCCGCGGACGGATCCGCCCGCGCCCCCTCAGGACGAGCCTAGGGACATGACCAGCACACCTGAGACCAGACCCTTCCGCTTCGGCGTCGTCGCCGCCCAGGCCCCGACCGGAGCCGTGTGGAGCGACCTCGCCCGCCGTGTCGAGAGCGCGGGCTACGACACCCTCGTCATGCCGGACAACGTGTCCTTCGGCCATGCCGTCTTCCCCGCGCTGGCCGCTGCGGCGGCCGTGACCACGACACTGCGGGTGGGGACGTACGTCCTGGCCAACGACTTCCGCCACCCGGTCCAGGTCGCCAAGGAGTCGGCCACCCTCGCCGTGCTCTCGGACGGCCGCTTCGAGCTGGGCCTCGGCGCCGGCCGCCCCGACTCGGAGCGCGAGAACGCGATGCTGGGACTGGGCTTCGACCGTCCCGGCGTACGCGTCGACCGGCTCGTGGAGTCGATCGGGCTGATCAAGCGGCTCCTCGCCGGCGAGACGGTCACCGTCGAGGGTCCCCACCACCGGGCCGTCGAGGCCTCGGTGCTGCCCTACGGCACCCCACCCCAGCAGGTGCCGCTCCTGGTCGCCGGCGGCGGCCCGCGGATGATGCGGATCGCCGGCGAGCACGCCGACATCGCGGCCCTCGGGATCCCCTTCGACGCCGAGGAATCTGCCGTGCGGGCGGCCGTCGACCACGTACGCTCCGCCGACCGCCCCGGCGGCATCCCCGAGCTCAACATGAACCTGATGGCGGTGGGCGACACGGTCCCGCGCTACCTGGCCGGAAGGCTCGATCCTGCCGCGCTCGCCGCCGCGGGCGCCGTCGGCGTCGTGAGCGGCTCGCCCGCGGAGATGGCCGACCAGCTCCGTGAGCGCAGGGAGCGGCTGGGCGTCTCCTACATCCTGGTCGGGGACGAGCTGATGGAGGCCTTCGCGCCGGTCGTCGGCCTGCTCGCCGGGTCCTGAGCCATCTCTTCGCGACCGCATAGCGCTGTCTCAGCCGGTTCACAGGGACGCTGGCCAGACTCGAAGACATGACCGAACTCCCTCCTCAGCAGCCGAGTGGGACCCCGCCGCAGTGGACTCCCCCGGCCCCTCCTGCCGGATCCACCCAGCCTCCCGCCGGCCCGTTCGCGGCCCCGCCGGCCCAGACCTCCGTCATGCCTGCCGTGCCCGGTGCTCCCGGCACGCCCGGCACGCCCACCAAGAAGCGCGCCATCGGCCGCACCGGCCTCGTCGCCGCGGTCCTCGCCGGTGCCCTGGTCGCCGGTGGCACCGCTGGCGTCGGGGGCGCGGCGATCTACGACGCCCTCGCCGGTGACGGCAGCACCGGCGGGGCGCACACCCCGGCCACCTCCCAGGTCGTCGACGCGAAGGCCCCCGAGGGCAGCATCGAGAAGGTCTCCGCCAAGGTCCTCCCCTCCGTGGTGAAGATCGAGGTCACCTCCCAGCAGGGCTCCGGCTCGGGCTCCGGCGTCGTCATCTCCTCCGACGGCACGATCCTGACCAACAACCACGTGGTCGAGCTGGCCGCCAACGGCGGGACCGTGACGGTCGACTTCAACGACGGCACCAAGGCCTCCGCCGAGGTCCTCGGGACCGACCCGCTCACCGACACCGCCGTGATCAAGGCGAAGGGCGTCTCCGGCCTGACCCCGATCACGATCGGCAAGTCCGCCAACCTCACCGTCGGCCAGAGCGTCGTGGCGATCGGCTCCCCGTTCGGGCTCGACTCCACGGTGACCACCGGCATCGTGAGCGCGCTCGACCGTCCGGTGAACGTCGGCGTCGACCAGAACGGTGCGGCGACCGTCTACCCGGCGGTGCAGACTGACGCCGCGATCAACCCGGGCAACTCGGGTGGCGCGCTCGTCGACCTCAACGGCAACCTCGTCGGCATCAACGCCTCGATCCGCTCCGGCGGCGGCGCGAGCAGCGAGGACGCGGGCTCCATCGGGATCGGGTTCGCCATCCCGATCGACGAGATCTACCCGATCGTCGAGCAGCTCGAGAAGGGCGAGCAGGCCACCCACGCGCAGTTCGGCATCTCCGTCTCCGACGCCCCCGAGGCGCAGAACGGTCAGACGTCGGTGACCGGAGCACTGGTCCAGGAGGTCACCCAGGGCAGCACCGCCCAGAAGGCCGGCCTGGAGAAGGGCGACGTCATCACCAAGGTCGACGACCACGTCATCACCGGATCGGACTCCCTGGTGGCGACCGTCCGCTCCTACCGACCCAACGACGAGGTCGAGGTCACCTGGTCGCGCAACGGCGACGTGCACACCGAGAAGGTGACGCTGGACTCCGACGCCTCCTGATCTCCCCGCAAGACGCTGGGGTCCGCAGGGTCTCAGTGCCGCGGGGTGCCACCATCCGAGCGCCTCATGCCCGTCTCTGACCGGGTATGAGGCGCTCGTGCGTCGTGCGGACGAGGGTCAGGAGACCTGCTTCTGGATGCTGCACAGCCACTCCACGGGCTCGAAGCCCATGGCCTCGTTGACCTGGATCATGTGGGAGTTGACCTCGGCGTTGTAGGTGCTCAGGGTCGGCACCTCCGGCCGCTCGGCCTGGAGCAGCCTGAGGTTGGCGACCTTCACCGCGAGCCCGAGCCGGTGGCCGCGGTGAGCCGCCTCGACGAGGGTGCCCCACTGGTAGCTGTTGCCGTCCAGGCTCGAGTAGCCGATCACCGTGTAGGCCACGACGCGGCCCTCCGGATCCAGCGCGACCGAGTGGTAGAGGGTGCGCTGCTGGGCCGCGACCAGCGCCTCGGTCTCGCGCACCTTCGCCACGTCGGGCTCGGGCGCCTCGATGTCGAGGTCGCCGGTCGGCGCCTCGGTCTCCAGGCTGGCGTCGAGCACCGCCCAGCTCTCGACGATGTCGTCGGGCACCCGGCCGACCCAGGACCTCAGCGTGTAGTCGCCGTGCCGCTCGGCGGCCTGCGCCGCCAGCCGGTCGAGGACGTCGTCGGGCACCGGCAGCCGCAGCAGGCGGCGTACCTCCACCAGCGCGGGCGCATAGCCGCGCGCGATCCCGAAGTCCCGCCCCGGCGAGCCCTCTCCGCCGGAGCCGAGCGACCACGGCCACCAGACCTCACCCGTCAGCGACGTACGTCCCTGGGCGCGGGCCTCCGCCTCGACATGGTCCAGCAGCGTGGTGCCATGGCCCCGTCGCCGGTGGGCCGGCAGCACGGCGACCACGAGGGTCGCCCGGTGGAGGTTGTCGAGCAGCGGCATGGCCATCCAGGCGGCGGCGACCGCCTCGCCGCCGACACGGCCCACGTAGGCCCGGCGGTCGGTCTTCTCGGTCTGCTGCTGCAGCTCGACGCGCTGCTCCTCGCGCGCCCACAGGTCCGCGTCGGGGCCACGTACGTCGAGCCACGACGCGGTCATCACGTCGTGCCAGGCGTCGAAGACCTCGTCGTCGAACGGGTCGACCCGCTCGATCACCAGCTCGGTCATCGTGACCTCTCCACCCTCGTCTCGTCCCAGACCGGCTCCGGGGACTCGTAGACGTCACCGTTGGCGCCGTAGACCAGGAACCGGTCGAAGCCGCGGGCGAACCAGCGGTCATGGGTGACCGCGATGACGGTGCCCTCGAACGCCTCCAGCCCCGCCTCGAGCGCCTCGGCCGACTGGACGTCGAGGTTGTCGGTCGGCTCGTCGAGGAGCAGCAGGGTGGCACCGGAGAGCTCCAGCAGGAGGATCTGGAAGCGCGCCTGCTGCCCGCCCGAGAGCGAGTCGAAGGTCTGCTCCGCGGCGTGCGCGAGCTCGTAGCGGTCGAGCACCCTGGAGGCGGCCTCCCGCCCCATCCCGGCGCGTCCTCGCCCGTCGGGCGTGACGTCGCCGCGGTGCAGGATGTCGAGCAGCGTACGTCCCACCAGCTCCGGGTGGGCATGGGTCTGCACGAACCAGCCCGGCCGCACGCGGGCGCCGAGCTTGGCCTTCCCACGGTGACGGACCGGCTCGATGGGGGTGTCCTCGACCGGGCGGTGCTCCACGTCCGGGTCGGTGCCTCCGCGGGCGAGCAGCCGCAGGAAGTGGGACTTGCCCGAGCCGTTGGAGCCGAGCACGGCAACCCGCTCGCCGTACCAGACCTCGAGATCGAACGGGCGCATCAGTCCGGTGAGCTCGAGCGCCTCGCAGACCACCGCCCGCTTGCCGGTGCGCCCGCCGCGCAGCCGCATCTGCACCGCCTGCTCCCGTGGCTGCTCGACGGGCGGCCCGGCCTCCTCGAACTTCCGGAGCCGTGTCTGGGCCGCCTTGTACTGGCTGGACATCCCGTCGTTGTACTCCGACTTGACCTTCAGCCGCAGGACCAGCGCCTTGATCTTGGCGTGCTCCTCGTCCCAGCGACGGCGCTGCTCCTCGAAGCGCAGGAACCGGTCCTTGCGGGCCTCGTGGTACGAGGCGAACCCACCGGGATGCGTCCACGTGCTGTTGCCGGCGCCTGACGCGCCGAGCTCGACCGTGACCACCCTGGTCGCGGTGTTGTCCAGCAGCTCACGGTCGTGACTGACGTAGAGGATCGTCTTCGGAGACTCCCGGATACGCTGCTCCAGCCAGATCTTGCCGGGTACGTCGAGGAAGTTGTCCGGCTCGTCGAGCAGCAGCACCTCGTCGGGGCCGCGCAGCAGATACTCGAGCACCAGCCGCTTCTGCTCGCCGCCGGACAGGGTGTCCAGGGAGCGGTAGCGGGCGCGGTCGTAGGGCACTCCCAGCCCGGCCATGGTGCACACGTCCCAGACGACCTCGAGGTCGTAGCCGCCGGCGTCGGCGTACTCGGCCAGCGCGGTCGCGTAGCGCATCTGCAGCGGCTCGTCCTCGGACGACATCAGCTCCAGCTCGCACGCCTCGACGGACGCGGCGGCCTCGCGCACGCGCGCGGGCGCCACGGAGAGCAGCAGCTCACCGACGGTCGAGGAGCCCCTGCCGACCATCTGCCGCATCACCCCGAGGCCGCCGGAGCGGACGACGGATCCAGCCGTCGGGGTCAGCTCGCCGGTGACGATCCGCAGCAGCGTCGTCTTCCCGGCGCCGTTGGCGCCCACCAGCGCCACCTTCGCGCCCTCTCCCACCCGGAAGGAGACGTCGTCGAGCAGCACTCGACCGTCAGGCAGCTGGAACCGCACTCCAGCAACGTCCACATGTCCCACAGCCGTCCAGTCTGGCACCCCTGTCGAATGGTTATTCCCGGTCACGTTCGACAAATCGGTCCCATCAGTAGAACGTGATGCTCGACACATTTTGGCGATTACCGATATGACTGTCGCCATGCCTCCGCTCGACAGCCAGATCGCTGACCTGCTCACCCTCTTCGCGAAGGGCCAGCCCCTGGAGTCCTACGACCCGCCGACGGCACGAGCGCTCTACCGCGCGTTGGCCGAGGGCGTCCCACTTCCACCCGTCGGCTCGGTGGAGGCCTCCGTGATCCCAGGGCCGGCGGGCGACCTGGCCGTACGCATCTACCGGCCAGCCACCCAGGGCCCGCTGCCGACGATCGTGATGTTCCACGGCGGCGGCTGGGTGGTCGGCGACCTCGACACCCATGAGGACCAGGCCCGCAATCTCTCCACGATCTGCGACGCCGTGGTCGTCGCGGTCGACTACCGGCTCGCTCCCGAGCACCCCTTCCCGGCCGCCTACGACGACGCCCTGGCCGCGGCCCGCTGGGTCAGCGACAACACCGCGACGCTCGGTGGTGACGGCCGGGTCGCGGTCGCCGGCGACAGCGCCGGCGGCAACCTGTCGGCCGCCGTCGCCCAGGCCTTCCGCGCCGAGGGGCGGGAGCTCGCCGGCCAGCTGCTGATCTACCCGGCGACCGACATGACCAGCGGCTACCCCTCCTACGCCGAGAACGGCCACGGCTACTTCCTCGAGCTGCCGACGATGAAGTGGTTCTCCGACAACTACGTCGGTGACGCCGACCGCGCCGACCCGCGGCTGAGCCCGATCAAGGGCTCCTTGGAGGGTCTGGCACCGGCGGTCGTGGTGACCGCGGAGTTCGATCCGTTGCGTGATGAGGGCATCGCGTACGCCAAGGCGCTGGAGAGCTCGGGGGTCCCCACGACCTACCACCACTGCGACGGTCTCATCCACGGCTTCTTCGCGATGGGCCACCACTCGCAGGCGGCACAGCTCGCGATCGAGGAGACGTGCGCGCTGTTCAGGACGGTGCTCCACGGGTGATCCCGGGCCGTCCCGGCGGACGTTCCCGGGGCGCTGCCGGGGGTGATCGAGGACACGTACTCAAACCAGGGGTATTCCTGATGCCCGAGGTTTGAGGATGGTCCAGACTGGGCCGCATGCCGATTGCCGTCCAGGTCAGTTCCTCTCTACGGGCGATGACGCGACCGCTGACCGAGCGCGTCCGCAAGCTTGCCCTGCAGTTCGCGATGCGGGGCAAGGAGTCGCCGATCCCCGACATCACCACGCTGCGCAAGATCCCGGAGCATCTGACGTTCCCGCTGCGCCGCGACGGCGTCGACCCGGTGCCGCTGCTCGCCGAGAGCCGGGCGCAGGCGCCGGTCACCAAGCTCGGCTCGGTGCTCGGCCTCGACATCGTGCTGGTCACCGGCCACGCCGAGTCCAAGCACGTGCTGGCCGCCAAGGACACCTACTCCAACGACATGCGCCACCTGCTCGGCACCCGCAAGCGCACCGATGCCGAGGGCATCGGTGGCCTCGGCATGACCGACCCGCCCGACCACACCAAGCTCCGCGGCCTGCTGACCCCGGAGTTCACCATGCGCCGCCTGGGCCGTCTCAACGGGATGATCGACCGGATCGTGACCGACGCCCTCGACGACATGGAGGCCAACGGCCCCGAGGTCGACCTCGTCCAGCACTTCGGCTTCGAGATCCCGTTCCGGGTGATCTGCGAGCTGCTGGGCATGCCCGAGGACGTACGCGACGAGTTCCACAAGCTCGGCATGGCCCGTTTCGACCTGTCCGAGGGTGGTGCCGGCGCCTTCGGGGCCGCCACCGAGACCAGGACGTTCCTGATCGAGCAGGTCCGCCAGCAGCGGGCCGAGCCCGGCGACGGCATGATCGGCGAGATCATCCGCACGAAGGGCGCCGAGTACGACGACGTCGAGCTCGGCGGCCTCGCCGACGGCGTCTTCCTCGGCGGCTACGAGACCTCCGCCTCGATGCTCTCCATGGGCGCCTACGTGCTGATGCAGAACCCGGAGGCCTACGAGATCCTGCGCTCGGGCGATCGGGCCGAGGTCGACAAGGTGGTCGAGGAGCTGCTCCGCTACCTGTGCCCGGTGCAGATCGCGTTCCCCCGGTTCGCGCGCGAGGACCACGACCTCTTCGGCCTGCCGGTCAAGAAGGGCGCCGTCGTCCTGGTCAGCCTCACCGGCGCCAACCGCGACCCCGCGGTCGTGCCGAAGCCGGAGCAGTTCGACCTCCGCAACGCCGAGACCATGCACTTCGCCTTCGGCCACGGCATGCACCGCTGCGTCGGCGCCGAGCTGGCCCGGATGGAGCTCCGCGCCGCCCTCACCGGCCTCGCCCGCCGCTTTCCCGACCTGGCCATGGCCACCGACGACCCCGGCGACCTCGGCTGGCGCGACCTCTCGGTCGTCTACAGCCTCGACCGGCTCCCGGTCCGGCTCGCCAAGGACCCGGTCCCCGCCTGAGCGGTCAGCCGCCCGGATCCATCACCTGTCCGTATCTTCTCCCTCAGGCGTCCCGGCGACAGCGGCACCCGCCCCTGGGGCGAAGGCGAGAAGAATCACGGGAAGGGCCGGGTGGATGGCAGCCGCCGGGTACGAGAGCGCAAGGCATCCCAGGGTTACCAATCCGCTGAGCCAGGGCAGCCCGACCAACCGTGTCAGCACCAGACCACCGCCAGCCATGACCGTCACAAAGGCGATGATCACCGACCCAAGCCTGTCGAACGGGTCGCCCGAGCCCTCGAGGATCACCCATCGCCACATCGGCCACGCAGCCACAGCAAGAGCCACCGCGACGATCCAGGCTGCGTACGGACGGAGGATGGTGCCATACCACGTGGGGTCGGGTCTGCTCATGCGCAGAGCGTGGCCGACCGGTGCGGAGCTCCACATCCGTACGGATACTCAAGTCTCTCCCTCACCCGGCAGCGGGTAGTCGGGGACCAAATGGTCGGTCTACCGGTGGGTAACCGACCGTATGGTCCCCGACTATCCGCGAACTACGAGTCGGACTGAGCGCTCAGCCGTTTCACTGCCGCGGGGCCGGCTCCTCGCTGATCGCCACGGCGATCCAGGGTGCCAGGACGTACGCCGGGATCGCCAGCAGCGGCAGGCTCGTCATCGGGGTCGCGATGATCACGAACGCGGCCCCGGTGCAGAACCGGCCCAGCCCGGCGCGTGCGCTCAGGAAGGCCCCGAGCAACGGCCCGATCAGCCCGACGACGACCATCACCGACACGCTCTCCAGCCGCGACAGCTCGATCCCGGAGCGCGTGACGGCGAGGTAGACGGGCAGCACCGTCACCAGGCTCACCAGCGCGGCGACGCCCCAGGCCTGGTAGGAGCGGGCCAGGCGCTGCCCGTTCGTCAGCGCGGGAGTCGTCATCGCACGGTTGGTCATGGGCGGAGTCTCCCAGCGCGCCCGGTGCAACCGGCCACGAGACGCGCGAGACGGCGGAAACCGGCACCTGGACCGTTCAGGCGCGGCGCGTCTCCAGGACGCGGAAGCCCTTCGCGCTGCCGATCCGCTCGGTCGGGAACCCCTGCTCGCCGAGCCAGCGCTGGAGCGAGTCGCCGCCGAGGTTCTTGCCGACGACCATGACCGCGCGGCCGTCGGGCGCGAGACGGGGCAGCCAGGTCAGGAGCAGCTCGTGGAGGGCCTGCTTGCCGATCCGGATCGGCGGGTTGCTCCAGATCTCGTCGTACGTCGTCCCCGGATCGATCTCGGCCGGGACCGCGGCGCGATACCGGTCACCGAGTCCGAGCTTCGCGGCGTTCTCGTTCGCGAGCAGGACGGCGCGCTCGTTGACGTCGACGCCGGTGACCTGGGCTGAGGGTGCGGCCAGCGCGCAGGCGAGGCCGATGATCCCGTAGCCGCAGCCCAGGTCGAGGATGCGGCCGCCCTCGGGCGGGTCGGTCTCCCGGAACAGCACCGCGGTGCCGACGTCGAGGCGCCCCTTGGCGAAGACGCCCGATCCCGAGATCAGGGAGAGGTCCATGTCCCACACGGTCGCCGAGACCGGGATCCGCTCGAAGGGCACCGACGGGTCGGCGGAGAAGTAGTGCTCGTCGTCAGTCCCCGTCAACCTCGTTCGCCTCTCTGCGGTTCATGGTGCGCTGGTGCTGGGCCGCCAGCATGTCGTCCGGCGGATAGGCGACCTCCTCGAGGGTCAGCCCGTTGGCCGGAGCGATCGGGATGGACGAGGAGCGCGAGCGCGCGGCCAGCGACTCCTTGGCCCAGGTGACGTCCTTGCGGCCCTCCCCGATCACCATCAGGCACCCGACCAGCGAGCGCACCATCGAGTGACAGAAGGCGTCGGCGAGGACCGTCGCCTCGATGATCCCGTCCGGGCGCCGGTCCCAGGTGAGCTGGCGAAGGTCGCGGATCGTGGTCGCGCCCTCCCGCGGTTTGCAGAAGCTCGCGAAGTCGTTGAGGCCGACCAGGTCGGCGGAGGCGACGTTCATCAGCGACAGGTCCAAGGGCCGGGTCCGGTAGAGCACGTGCCCGCGCAGCAGCGGGTCGACGAACGCCGGGTCGTCGACGATCCGGTAGACGTAGCGTCGCGACAGCGCCGAGAACCGCGCGTTGAACCCCTCCGGAGCCTCGACGGCCCGATGGACCCGCAGATCGGCGGGGAGGATCCCGTTCAGCCGGCGCACCAGCGAGTCGAGCGGCGACTGCTCCGAGCGTCCCCGCGAGGACTCGAGCACGTCGGCGTCGATGTCGAAGTGGGCCACCTGGCCGCGGGCGTGCACGCCGGAGTCGGTGCGCCCGGCGACGGTGACCCACACCTGGGACCGCTCCCCCGTCGACGGCACCCGCAACGCGGTCGCCAGCGCGGCCTGCAGCTCTCCCTGGACCGTACGCAGCCCCGGCTGGGTCGCCCAGCCGTGGAACATGGTGCCGTCGTAGGCGAGGTCGATCCTGATGCGCACGTCACTCATTGTCCCAGCAACACCTGCCCCGAGCGGAATGCGCGAGGACGCTTTGCCACACTTTGTCCATGCACTATGTGATCTTCGGAGCGGGCGCGGTCGGCGGCGTCGTGGGCGGTCTGCTGCACCGGGCGGGGGTCGAGGTCACCCTGGTGGCCCGCGGCGAGCACCTCCGCGCGATCCAGGACGCCGGTCTCAGCCTCGACACCCCCGACGGCGTCCTGACCCTCGACGTCGCGGCCGTCGAGGACGTCGGCAAGGTCTCCTGGACCGAGGACACCGTCGTGCTCCTCAGCGTCAAGGGCCAGCAGACCGAGGCCGCGCTCGAGGATCTCGCTGCGTACGCTCCGCCGGGCACACCGGTGGTCGCCATGCAGAACGGCGTCGCGAACGAGGCGCGGATCCTGCGGCGGTTCGCCGCGACGTACGCCATCCATGTCGTCCTCCCCGCCACCTTCCTGACCCCGGGCACGGTCGTCCAGGACTCCGGCAACAGGCCCGGCATCCTCGACATCGGCCGCTACCCCACCGGTGTCGACGAGACCGCCGAAGCGATCGCGAACGACCTGGTCAAGGCCGGGTTCCTCAGCGAGCCGCGCGCCGACATCATGGCCTGGAAGCACCGCAAGCTGCTCAACAACCTCGGCAACGGCATCAACGCCGCGATCGCCCCCGGCCCCAGCGACGAGGAGATCTACGCGCGCTGCCTGGCCGAGGCCGAGGCAGTGCTCGCCGCCGCCGGCATCGACGCCGTGACCGCCGAGCAGGACCGGACCCGGCGGGCCGGCCACATCACCGCGCGCGGCCGTCGCAACCACAGCTCGACGTGGCAGAGCCTCGCCCGCGGCAGCGGCGTCGAGATCGACTACCTCTCCGGCGAGATCGTGCTGCTCGGCCGCCTCCACGGCGTACCGACCCCGGTCAACGAGGCCATCCAGCGCGCGGTCCACGACATCGCCCGCACCGGCGCCGAACCCGGCAGCATCGACGGCGCCGCCTTCCTCGCCGGTCTCTGACAAGCACTGTGGCCCGCCACCCTCGCGGGTGACGGGCCACAGCTCAGAAGCCGATCAGGCCTTGGCGTCGTCCTCGGTGGTCTCCGCAGCGGGAGCCTCCTCGGCAGCAGCCTCGGTCTCGGTGGTCTCCTCGGCAGCGGTCTCCTCGACCGGCGCCTCCTCGACCTTCTCCTCAGCGGGGGCGGCAACCGGAGCCGCGGCAGCCGGAGCAGCCTTGGTCTTCGGCTCGTAGGCCTCGTTGACGAGCTCGATCACAGCCATCGGAGCGTTGTCACCCTTGCGGGGACCGATCTTGGTGATCCGGGTGTAGCCACCCGGACGCTCTGCGAACTGCTCGGCGATCTCGGTGAAGAGGGTGTGCACGACGGACTTGTCGCGGATGGTCTTGAGGACCTCGCGACGGTTGTGCAGGTCACCCTTCTTGGCCTTGGTGATCAGCTTCTCCGCGACGGGGCGGAGAACCCGGGCCTTGGCCTCGGTGGTGGTGATGCGGCCGTTCTCGAACAGCGCGGTGGCGAGGTTCGAGACGATCAGCTTCTGGTGCGCGGGCGAACCGCCGAGGCGGGCACCCTTCTTCGGGGTAGGCATCGTGCCTGCTCCTTCTCTCCGGCCGTACTAGGTACCGGGGTAGACGCCCACACGTGGGCGATTTTCTTTTATGGGTTACGCCGGGCCTCAGGCGCTGCCGTCTGGCCCGGCGCTACAACTCAGTACTGCTCGTCCTCGACGAACGCGTCGTCGTCATCGTCGCCGTAGGCGGCGAGGGCGGCGGACGGGTCGAAGCCGGGAGCGCTGTCCTTGAGCGACAGGCCCATCTCGTGCAGCTTCAGCTTGACCTCGTCGATCGACTTGGCGCCGAAGTTGCGGATGTCGAGCAGGTCCTGCTCCGAGCGCGAGATGAGCTCACCCACGGTGTGGATGCCCTCGCGCTTGAGGCAGTTGTAGGAACGGACGGTCAGCTGCAGGTCCTCGACCGGGAGGGCGAGGTCGGCGGCGAGCTGCTCGTCGACCGGCGACGGGCCGATGTCGATGCCCTCGGCGTCGACGTTCAGCTCACGGGCCAGACCGAAGAGCTCGACCAGGGTCTTACCGGCCGAGGCGATCGCGTCGCGGGGAGCGATCGACGGCTTGGTCTCGACGTCGATGACGAGCTTGTCGAAGTCCGTGCGCTGCTCGACACGGGTGGCCTCGACCTTGTAGCTGACCTTGAGGACCGGCGAGTAGATCGAGTCGACCGGGATGCGGCCGATCTCGTTCTCGGCGCCCTTGTTCTGGACCGCGGAGACGTAGCCACGACCACGCTCGACGACGAGCTCGAGCTCGATCTTGCCCTTGTCGGACAGCGTCGCGATCTTCAGGTCGGGGTTGTGCACCTCGACACCGGCCGGCGGCGCGATGTCGGCGGCGGTGACGTCACCGGCACCGGACTTGCGCAGGTACATGGTCACGGGCTCGTCGTGCTCGGAGGAGACGACCAGACCCTTGAGGTTGAGGATGATCTCGGTGACATCCTCCTTGACGCCCTCGATGGTCGAGAACTCGTGGAGAACACCGTCGATCTTGATCGAGGTGACCGAGGCACCGGGGATCGAGGAGAGCAGGGTGCGGCGAAGAGAGTTACCCAGCGTGTAACCGAAGCCCGGCTCCAGGGGCTCGATCACGAAGCGGGAGCGGAACTCCTCGACGGACTCTTCCGACAGGGTGGGGCGCTGTGCGATAAGCACTGATTTGTCCTTTCCGGGCCGACCGCTATTTGACGGACCCGAACTTCAAGGGGTGATGACGGAAGGCTGTGGGGGCGGCAAGGCCCCGGCGTACGTCGTCTGTGAAGTTTGAACGCCGGGGACTCACCGTGGTTACTGCTGAGGGCTGATCAGAGCTTCGAGTAGTACTCGACGATCAGCTGCTCCTGGACCGGGACGTCGATCTGGGCCCGGACGGGGAGCTGGTGAACCAGGATGCGCATCCGGCTCGGGACAGCCTCGAGCCAGGCCGGGACGACGCGCTCGCCGTGGGTCTCACGAGCCACGATGAACGGGGTCATCTCCAGCGACTTCTCGCGAACGTCGATGACGTCGTGAGCCGAGACCTGGAACGAAGGCACGTTGACCTTCTTGCCGTTGACCAGGAAGTGGCCGTGGACGACCAGCTGGCGGGCCTGGCGGCGGGTGCGGGCGAAGCCGGCACGGTAGACGACGTTGTCCAGGCGGCCCTCGAGCAGCTGGAGCAGGTTGTCACCGGTCTTGCCGTCGCGACGGTGGGCCTCGGCGTAGTAGGAAGCGAACTGCTTCTCCATCACGCCGTAGGTGAAGCGAGCCTTCTGCTTCTCACGAAGCTGGAGGAGGTACTCGCTCTCCTTGATGCGGCCGCGGCCGTGCTGACCCGGCGGGTAGGGGCGCTTCTCGAACGCTGCGTCGTTGCCGACAAGGTCGACACCGAGACGGCGCGACTTGCGGGTCATGGGTCCGGTGTAACGGGCCATTACTCTTCAGTCTCCTTCTATGTCTCGGTGGGGATCAAACGCGGCGGCGCTTGGGCGGACGGCAACCGTTGTGCGGGGCCGGCGTGACGTCCTGGATGGTGCCGACCTCGAGGCCGATCGCACCCAGGGAACGGATCGCGGTCTCGCGGCCCGAGCCCGGGCCCTTGACGAAGACGTCGATCTTCTTCATGCCGTGGTCCATCGCGCGGCGGCCAGCGGCCTCGGCGGCCATCTGCGCGGCGAACGGGGTCGACTTACGCGAGCCCTTGAAGCCGACGGTGCCGGCCGAGGCCCACGAGATCACCGCACCGGTCGGGTCGGTGATCGTGACGATCGTGTTGTTGAACGTGCTCTTGATGTGGGCCTCGCCCTGAGCGACGTTCTTCTTCTCCTTGCGACGGATCTTCGTCGCACCCTGACGGGTCTTCGGAGGCATGCATTAACTCCTGTGTTGGCTGGTCTGTGAGATCGAGGCGAAGACTCGGATCACCGACGCGCTGTGCGCGTCAGGATCACTTGGCCTTCTTCTTGCCGGCGACGGTGCGCTTCGGGCCCTTGCGGGTGCGCGCGTTGGTCTTGGTGCGCTGACCGCGGACCGGGAGGCCCTGGCGGTGACGGCGACCCTGGTAGCTGCCGATCTCGATCTTGCGACGGATGTCAGCCTGGACCTCACGACGGAGGTCACCCTCGGTCTGGATGCCCTGGGCCTCGATCTCGTCGCGGAGCTTGACCAGCTCGTCCTCGGCCAGAGCGTGCACCCGGGTGTTCGGGTTGACGCCGGTGGCCTCGAGGAGCTTCTGCGAGGTGGTACGGCCGATGCCGTAGATGTAGGTGAGAGCGATCTCCACGCGCTTGTCGCGCGGAAGGTCAACACCTTGGAGGCGTGCCATTGTGTTCCTTCTGGTTGCGTCAGAGGTGTCGGTCGGGTCGCGTCCCGGGGTGGCACCCTCGGGCTCCGGCCTCTGCTCCGGAGGTGACTTCGGACCTGCGTCCTAGCGACTCGATGAAGTATTCAGTTGTGCTGCGAGCTGGGACTCAGCCCTGGCGCTGCTTGTGGCGCGGGTTCTCGCAGATCACCATGACGCGGCCGTGGCGACGGATCACCTTGCACTTGTCACAGATCTTCTTCACGCTCGGGTTGACCTTCATGTCAGCCCTTTCTTGTCTAGACCGGCTTACTTGTACCGGTAGACGATCCGACCGCGCGTCAGGTCGTAGGGGGACAGCTCGACCACCACGCGGTCCTCAGGAAGGATCCGGATGTAGTGCTGTCGCATCTTGCCGCTGATGTGGGCGAGAACCTTGTGTCCGTTGCTCAGCTCCACACGGAACATGGCGTTGGGGAGAGCCTCCACTACGGTGCCCTCGATCTCGATCACGCCTTCTTTCTTCGGCATGCCCTCTGCAATCTGTTGGTCGGTCATCTACCGTTCAAACCACGGATCGGATGACCCGCGGGCGGTCCGGGAACCTCTCCGAGACTCGGAGTGGACCTCGTGAAGCCATCTGCATGTCTCACCCGCGAGCGCACAGAAGCGCGCTGACCGGGCAGCCGCGAGGCACGACGAGACAGACCCACGTTGGACCGACTACCAAGCCTAGACCCCTAGAACAGCAATGCCCTAATCGTCAAGCCGCCACATCCGTAGAGCAATGCGAAGAATACGGACGTGGCGGCTTGAACCTCTGGGTCGCTCGCTGACGCTCGCTCAGGCCCTGGCGGCCGCGTCGGCCTCGGCGATCTCCGCGACGTACGCGAGCGCAGCCTCCGGGTCGCCCAGGAACGGCCCGAGGTCCTCCGGGTGCGGGAACAGCCGGGTGAACCGGTCGGCGACAGGCTGATACCGGGTGGCCGCGCCGAGCACCTGCTGGACGTGATCGGGCAGCGGGTTGAGCAGCGCGTCGGTCAGACCGGTCGAGTGCTGGGCCCGGTTCTCCCAGAAGGTCTCGAAGGTCGCCTGCATCCATTCCGGGTCGAACGGCTGGTCGCCGCGCTCGAGGATCGCCTGCGTGTAGATGCCCGCGCAGTGGGCGGCGTTGTTGGAGCCCTGCCCGGCGATCGGGTCGTTGACCACGACGACGTCGCCCATACCGAAGACGTAGGTGCCGTCGGCGACCTCGGCGTACGGCTTGCGGACCATGCCGGTGAACGCGCCCGAGAGCGAGGCGCGGGCGTCGGTCGGCTCGCAGTCGCGCATCAGCTCGCCCTCCCACGGCATGTGCTCGAGCATCACGTGCTGCAGCCGGCGCAGGTGCTCGTCGGGGCGCGGACGGTCCCAGAAGCAGTCCAGGGGACCGTCGGGGATCGCCTCGACGAACGCCACCCGGCTCGGTCCGAACTGGGTCAGGGCGCTGATCACGAACAGCTCGCCGACCCCGGGCGCGACGTTGATCCGCATGCTCCCGGCCGGGAAGTCGTCGGGCTCGACCATGCCGTGGAGGTAGATGGCCGACAGCGCACGGCCGGGCTTGTCGTACTTCGACCTCACCGGGTCGCGGTCGAACAGGTCGACGATCTCGCCCTTGCCCGCCGCGATGAGCGTCAGGTCGTACATCGACGCCAGACCGGCCAGGTCGGAGGTCATCACGGGGTGGTAGATGATCCGGCCGCCGCGGTCCTCGAACAGCTCCAGCCAGGTCGACATCTTCAGGCGCTGGTCGACGGACATGGCGTACGGCTCCCACGGGCCGTCGAACTTCAGCGCCCGGACGCCGGGCTCGGGACTGACCGAGATGCCGACCGCGGGGATGTGCGGCGCCTCGTCCTCCCACAGGTTCAGGCCGTAGGCGCGCTCGTAGGCGAGGGCGGGCTCGAACATGACCTGGGTCGACATCGGCCAGCCGTCGCGCAGCTCGTCGGGCGTACGCGCCGACATGACCGTCACCTCATAGCCCTCGACCTGGAGGCTGAGGGCGAGCTGCATGCCCGCCTGTCCGGCGCCGACGATCAGGATCTTGCGCAATGAAACTCCTTCGGAGTTGGGACGCCTCCGGGCTCAGGCGCGTGTGGGGGTGGTTTTCATCGTGTGCGTCAGGCAGGTGACCAGGGTCTTCGCCGTCGACCTGCGGTCGCGGGCGTCCACGGTCACCAGCGGCGTCCGCTCGTCGAGGCAGAGCGCGTCGCGCACCTTCTCCAGGGAGTGCGTCAGCTTCCCGTCGAACAGGTTCACCGCGACGATGAACGGGACGTCGGAGTCGTTCTCGAAGTAGTTGACCGCCGGGAAGGACGCGTCGAGCTGGCGGGTGTCGACGAGCACGACGGCGCCGCTGGCACCGCGGCACAGGTCGTCCCACATCGGCCAGAACCGGGGCTGCCCCGGGGTGCCGAACAGGTAGAGCAGCAGGTCGGGGGCGAGGGTGACCCGGCCGAAGTCCATCGCGACCGTGGTGGTCGTCTTCGCGCTCGCGTCGGAGAGCGGGTCCACCGACTCACCGGCCTGCGTCATCCACGCCTCGGTGTTGACCGGCGGGATCTCGGAGACCGAGGCGACCATGGTCGACTTCCCGACGCCGAAACCACCCGCGACCACGATCTTGGCAGAGGTGACGGTCAGCGCCGGGCGGTCAGCCGAGCTCGGAAAGGCCATCGATAACTCTCTTCAACAGACGGTGGTCGAACGGGGAGTCGTAGGCCCCGTCATTGATCTGCAGGTGCTCCGTCGAGGCGAGGTCCTCGAGCAGCACACGAGTCACGCCCAGGGAGATCCCACAGTGGGCGGAGAGCTCCGCGACCGACTGCGGCCCGAGACGTACGCGGTCGTAGAGCCGGCGCGACTCCGGGGTCAGCTTGGCGGCAGCGCGCGCGTCGAAGTGCGCCGCGGAGATCAGCGTGTGGACGTAGAGCTGGTGCTTGGTCTGGGTGCGGCCGCCGGTGAGCACGTACGGACGTACCCAGGGGTTTCCGCTCACGCCCTCTCCCCTGCCATCGAGCTGACCGTCATCTGACGCAGCTCGTCGCGCATCTGCGGGGTGAGTACGTGGCCGACGGCGTCGACCATCTGGGCCATCTTGTGGGCGACGACGCCCAGGTTCGCACCGGCGCCGACGAGGACGGCGAAGCCGGCCAGGTCACCGATGCCCATGAAGAGGAAGTGTCCGGTGTGGAACTTCAGCATCACCTGGTCACAGCCAGGCTCGCCCACCTCGCGGGCGATGTTGTTGCCGAGACTGATCACTCCGGCGGTCATCGCGGCGAGCGGGTCGGCGACGTTGGCGGACATGCCGCCGGCACCGATCAGCGGGAGGCCGTCGGAGGAGACGATCAGCGCATGGGTCACACCGGGGGTGGAGCTGGCGAAGTTGTCGATCAGCCAGCTGAATTCCTTGGGGTCGCGGGGGGCGACCGGGCTTTCCATTACGAAAGGGTTCCTTTCACTACTGGGGCTTAGCTACCAAGGGAGAACGCGTCGAGGTCGTCGGCGAAGGAGTGCCGGGCCGCCGACTGGTCCTCGGGTGACGTCTCAGCGGTCTGCTGTCCAACGGCTGCATCCGGCTCAGCCTGCTTGGTGCGCAGGCTGACCGGCTCCCGGCGCGGGAGCGCACCTGACTCTACTGGGCCGCTCTGCTCCTCCGGCGCGGAGGTCTCGTTCGTCTCATCCGTCCCAGCCGTCTCAGCCGGGAACGAGATCGGCGTCTTCATGGTGTCGGTGGACAGATCCGGCGTCGGCTGCTCGCTGGGTGGCGGCGCGAACTGGGCCGCCGGCTGTCGGGTCGATTGCTGCACGGGGATCGATCCGGTCTCCGGCGAGGACTGATGCATCGGCCTCCGAACGGGCTCGAGGGAGGACGGTCGCGTCTCCAGACGAGCCGGCTGCGCCGCCTGCCGAGCCGCCGGCCGGGCAGGCGGCTGGGCCGCGGGCTGGGCTGCCGGCCGCGGCACGGCCTGGGGTCCGCGCCGGCGCGGGGCCGGAGGCAGGACCGCGACGCTGCTCGCGCTCGACGTCGTCGGCGCCTCGGCCCGCTCGATCGGTGCGACCGGGACCTCGCACAGCAGCTGGGCCGGCACCTTCACCATCGCGATCATCCCGTTGCCCGGAGCGGGGCGGGTGGCGAGGCGTACGTCGATGTCGTACTTGCGCGCGATCCGGTGCACCACCGGGAAGCCGGTGTGGCTGCCGGACTTGCTGACCAGCTCCACGATCGGGCCCGCCAGCAGCGCGTTGAGGCGTCCGACCGACCGCTCCGGGATGCCGATCCCGGTGTCCTCGATGCGGAACAGCACGTCGCCGGCGTCGGCGAGGTGGACGTTGATCGTCACCGTTCCCGGGGAGTACTTGGTCGCGTTGTCCAGCAGCGCCGCGATCAGGCAGGAGACGTCGTCGGCGGCATAGCCGATGACGGCCAGGTCGCTGACCCGGCCGATCGTCACCTGGTTGTAGCGCTCGATGCCCGACAGCGCCATCCGGATGATGTCGAGCAGCGAGGTGTCGATGCCGCCCATCTCGTCCTCGGCACGGCCCGCGAGCGTACGCAGGTCGCGGCTCGCCCGGCGCATGCGGGTGACGGCGTGGTCGACCTCGTAGAGCTTCTTCAGCCGCTCAGGGTCGTCCTCGTCGGCCTCGAGCCCGTCGAGCGAGATGCGCATCTGCTCAGCGAGGCTGATGAGCTGGATGCCGAACTGTTCCATGATCTCTGGCCAGGCCTCGTCCTCGTCCTCCTGTGGTGGTGGAGGCGTGGAGGAGATCGGTGGCGTCACAGGTGTGGGTGGCACCGGCGGAAAGGGCACACCCTGACCCCCGGTCGGTGGGAATGAGCGAGCAAGACCCGGATCTGACTGCTCAGCGAGCGTCGCAGCCTGGGGCCCCCGGCGCTTCGACAAGCGCAGGCTCCAGCGTGTCATGAGGCGGCACTTTCAAATGTGGAGAAGGAAACAGAGCGGTGAACAGATTGGCACAACCGGTGCGCGAGCGTAGCGATACGCGCCCGGAACCAGACAGTGTCCTAGGTCCCTCGTCCCGACCGGCTCAGGCGCGCCGCGACCTCACGACAAGGTGAGCCGATCCTACGCACTCCCCGAAATCAGCTCGCCAGCAGGCGCAGGGTCTCCTCGCGGGCCGGCGCCGTGCGCGGGTCCGTCCCCTCGTACGCGGATCCGACCGGGTTCACCATGACCTCGTCCACGCCGTACTCCTCGGCCATCCCCGCGAGCCGCGCCTTCGCGTACGCGGCGGAGCCGATGACCCAGCGTCCGCGCATCGTCTCCACGAGCCCCTGGTGGGCCTCGGGGATCTCGGTCTTCTCGGCCTCGTCGATGCTGGGCTGTGCGGTCAGCGGCTGACCCGTACGCAGCTTCAGCATCGTCAGCAGCTGCGGCAGCGCCCGGCGGTCGGCCTCCTCGGCGGTCTCGGCGACGCTCGCGTTGACCGTCAGGAACGTCTTCGGCTCGCTGAGCAGCTCGGAGGGCTGGAAGGTCGAGCGGTAGAGCTCGATCATCGCCTTGGTGTCGGTGCCGTTGCCCGCGAAGTGGTGGGCGAAGACGTAGGGCAGGCCCTTCTGGGCCGCCAGGCGAGCGGAGTAGTCGGAGGAGCCGAGCAGCCAGAGCTCGGCGACCGACGCGGCCGACGGGGTCGCGTGCAGCACATGCTGGCGGCCGCCCGCCATCAGCCCGACGCCCTCGGGCGCCATCATCGAGACGATGTTGTCGAGGTACTCCGGGAACCGGTTGACCGCGTCGTCGGTCACTCCCCCGGCGCCGTGGCGCAGCGCCCACGACGTCACCGGGTCGGTCCCCGGCGCGCGGCCGATGCCGAGGTCGATGCGCCCGGGGAAGGCTGCCTCCAGCAGCGCGAACTGCTCGGCCACCACCAGCGGTGCGTGGTTGGGCAGCATCACTCCCCCGGACCCCACCCGGATGCGTTCGGTCGCACCGGCCACCAGCGAGATCAGCACCGGCGGGTTGGTCGACCCGACCGCCGGCATGTTGTGGTGCTCGGCGAGCCAGTAGCGCTCGAAGCCCAGCTCGTCGGCCACCTTCGCCAGCGACAGCGTCGCAGCCAGGGCATCAGCGGAGGACTGGTCCTTGCGGACAGGGACGAGGTCGAGAACGCTCAGCTTCACGTAAAGCCTCAACCCCCGCCGAGACGTCACTTATTCCGGTCGAGACGTCAGTTTCGTCGGTCGAGTCGGCACCACCGTGACGGCTCGACCGACGTACCTGACGCCTCGGTTCAGGCTGGCGGCAGCAGGGCGCGCAGGCCGTCGGCGACGGCCGAGCGCCACCAGGCGTAGTCGTGGCCGCCGTTGTGCTCGGCGGAGACGACGTCGATCCCGGCCGTGCGGAGGCGGTCGACGAGGTCGTGGTGGAGCTCGTCGAGGACCCACTCCTGGGTGCCGTGCGCCAGGTGCACACGGGTCTTGGCCTCGGGCGTGACCGCGTCGGCCAGGTCGTCGAGCCACAGCGAGGCCGACTGGCTGGCGACACCGTGGATGTGCTCGGGATAGGTCAGACCGGCCCGCAGGGCGGTGACGCCGCCGAGGCTCTGGCCCACGACGTAGGTCTCCTCGGAGACCGCACGACGCTCACGCACCCACGGCAGCAGCTGGTTGACGATGTAGTCGGCACCCTCGCCGCCGGCGAGCTCCTCCCACCGCTTGTCGCGGCCGCCGGAGGCGGGCAGGACGCAGCGTACGTGGCGGAGGTGGCCGTCGGCGATCAGGTTGTCGAGCGTGGTCGGCAGCGAGTGGTGGTCGGTCCAGATCTCACCGTCGAGCGCGACCACGAGCGGCAGGTCGACGTTGAGCCCGGCGCCGGCGGGGTCGTAGAGCCAGACGTCGCGGCCGTCGGGGCCCGCCTCCAGCGTGACGGTGCCGGGAACGACGTCGTCACGGCGGAACAGCCACGGCTGCAGCGGGGCGTCGGGCAGCGAGACGACCGACTGCTTGATGCCCTGCCGGTTGTGGCACCAGTCGGGGTTGAGCGGGTCGAGGTAGCCACGGTGCAGGACGGCACGCAGCTCGACCTGCCCCTCGCTATCCCAGGGAGCCAGCTCGCCGGGGTGCTTGCAGAGGAAGGAGTAGGAGGCCCGCCAGTCGCCCTTCATCAGGAACGAGGCGTGCCACAGGTCGGTGCCGGCCTTCCGCTCGAGCATCGTCTCGGCGAGGTGACGCTCGTCGGTGAGCCGGTTGGCGAAGAGGAGCACCTCCTCGGCCTCGTCGTCACGCCAGCAGAACGTGACGATCACCTCGTCGTCCGCGGCGCCCGCGCCGGTCTCCTCGACGAGCGGAAGCGAGGTGGCGATCTGGTCCCAGAACATCTCGATGTCCTCAGGACTGAGGCGGTCGATGATCGCGCTCCGCGTCCGTGCTGATGGATTGGGTCGCGCCGCCGTTGGGGGTCGCAACTGCGTACTCATCCGGTTCTTCCTCCCGAGTACGGGGCTCTCCCTGTCCCCGCGGGCTGACCAAGTTACTCACAGTCGGGGCGAGACGCGAGATCCTGAGGTCCCTTTCTCTGTCAACTGATAGGTGATGTCGCATATCCGCTAGTCAAAGCTGTGGATAGGCGGGATTCGTTCAGTTTCCTATCAGTTTTCGGTCCACATGTCGGCACAGATCGCGACGGCGCCGAGGAATCCGGCGCCCTCCCACTGGGTGATCCGGACGTCCCCGATCCGGTCGGCGGGACCGTCCTCGGCGAGCACGTCGAGGCGCTGGGCAGCGGCCATGCTGCCGTGGCCGGCCTTCACCAGCGCCTCCTTGCGTACCCACAACCGCGTGAACGCGTACGCAGCGTCCTCCTGCCCCGCCACCCAGGCCGTCTCGCGCGGCGAGAGCGCTCGGTCGGGGCCGCGCGAGACCCTCTCGACGTCGATGCCGCACCGCCGCGTCGCGGCCACCGCGGCGACCCGGCCGCGGGCATGACTGAGGCTCACCCCGACCGCTTCGGCGTCGGCCACCGACGGCGCACCGTGCTCGACGCTGCCGCACCGTTCACAGCGCTGCTCGATCACGACCTCCGCACGCGTCGTGCCCAGCAGCTCCGCGGCGCACTCGCGGACCAGGACGTGGGCGGCGGCGTACGCCTGCTTGTCCGCCTCGGCCACCAGCCGCTCGTGGCGAGCCCGCTCGGCGGCGGTCAGCAGCCCGAGGTCGGCATCGACCTCGGCCACCGTCGCGAAGCGAACGATCTCGCTCATCCCGGTTCCGGAACCTGGGCGGCTCAGTGACCGCCCCACGGCACGCCGAGCTTGCCGAGCATCTCCTCGCCGCCGTCGAGCGCGGTGAGCACCCAGGCGCCGTCGGAGGTGAGGGCGAAGGTGTGCTCGAAGTGGGCCGCCCAGGAGCCGTCGTCGGTCACGACGGTCCAGTCGTCCTCCAGGGTCGTCACCTCGGGACCACCGAGGGTGAGCATCGGCTCGACCGCCAGCGCGATCCCGCGCTGCAGCTTGGGGCCCTTGCCCGGCTTGCCGTAGTTGAACACCGACGGCTCCATGTGCATCTCGGTGCCGATGCCGTGGCCGCTGAACTCCTCGAGGATGCCGTAGTCGCCCTGGGAGTCGACGTAGGTCTCGATGGCGTGTGAGATGTCGGTGACCCGTCCGCCGAGGCGGGCCGCGGCGATGCCGCGCCACATCGACTCCTCGGTGACGCGCATCAGCTCGGAGACCTCGTCGGGCACCGAGCCCATGGCCACCGTGATCGCCGCGTCGCCGTGCCAGCCGTCGACGATCGCACCGCAGTCGATCGAGATGATGTCGCCGTCCTCGAGCACGCGGGAACCGGGGATGCCGTGGACGACGACCTCGTCGACCGAGGCGCAGATCGAGCCCGGGAAGCCGTGGTAGCCCTTGAACGACGGGACGCCACCCCGGGACCGGATCGAGTCCTCGGCGATGGCGTCGAGCTCGAGAAGGGTGACTCCGGGCCGCGCTGCGGCCCGGAGCACCTCGAGCGTCTCGCCGACCACGAGGCCGGCCTTACGCATCTTCTCGATCTGCTCAGGGGTCTTGATCTGGACCTTGCTCAAGAAGCCCACTGCTCCCCCGTTGCGTACAAAGTTGTCCTTCTCAGGATTCCCGGCTCAGGATTCCGGGATGATGTCGAGCTCGTCGAAGATCCGCTTCGTGACGTCGTCGACCTCACCCATGCCGTCGATCTCATGGACCAGGCCGCGACCCTTGTAGACCTCGATCAGCGGCGCGGTCTCCTCGAGGTAGACCTCCTGGCGACGGCGGATGACGTCCTCGGTGTCGTCGGCGCGACCCTCGAGCTCGGCACGCTGCAGCAGCCGCTGCACGATCTCGTCCTTGTCGACGGTCAGCACGACCACCGCGTCGAGCGCGTGGCCGGTGAACTTGATCATCCCGTCGAGCTCCTCGACCTGCGCGAGGGTGCGCGGGTAGCCGTCGAGGAGGAATCCCTTGGCGGCGTCGGGCTCGTCGATGCGGTTACGGACCATCAGGTTCGTCACCGAGTCCGGTACGTACTCTCCCTTGTCCATGTAGGACGCGGCCTCGATGCCCAGGGGCGTGCCCTGGGAGACGTTGGCACGGAAGATGTCGCCGGTCGAGATCGCCGGGATCCCGAAGTGCTCGGCAATGAACTTCGCCTGGGTGCCCTTACCGGCTCCCGGCGGGCCCATGATGATCAGTCTCATCGGAGGAACCCTTCATAGTTGCGCTGCTGGAGCTGGCTCTCGATCTGCTTCACCGTGTCGAGGGCGACGCCGACCATGATGAGGATCGAGGTGCCACCGAACGGGAAGTTCTGGTTCGCGTTGATGAGCGCCAGCGCGATCAGCGGGATGAGCGCAACCAGACCGAGGTAGAGCGAGCCCGGCAGTGTGATACGGGACAAAACGTAGGACAGGTAGTCCTCGGTCGGCTTCCCGGCCCGAATTCCTGGAATGAAGCCACCGTATTTCTTCATGTTGTCGGCGACCTCCGGTGGGTTGAAGGTGATCGACACGTAGAAGTAGGTGAAGAAGATGATCAGCGCGAAGTACGTCGCCATGTAGACCGGGTGGTCACCACGGACGAAGTAGGTGTTGATCCAGTCGACCCACGCCGGCGGGTTCTGCGCGTTCTGGTTGAACTGCGCCGCCATCGCCGGCAGGTAGAGCAGCGACGAGGCGAAGATGACCGGGATGACACCGGCCTGGTTCACCTTGAGCGGGATGTAGGTCGACGAGCCGCCGAACATCTTGCGACCGACCATCCGGCGGGCGTACTGGACCGGGATCCGGCGCTGGGCCTGCTCGATGAAGATGACCGCGGCCATGATCGCCAGACCGATGACGATCACGATGGCGAAGGTCCACCAACCCTTGTCGTTCTTGACCGCCCACATGGTGGCCGGGAAGGTCGCGACGACCTGGGTGAAGATCAGGATCGACATACCGTTGCCGATACCGCGCTCGGTGATGAGCTCACCGAGCCACATGATGACCGCGGTGCCGGCGGTCATGGTGACGACCATGACCAGGAAGGTGGCGGTGCCGTCGTCGTGCAGCAACGGCTGGGTGCAGCCCTGGAGCAGGTCGCCGGAGCGCGCCAGCGCGACGATGCCGGTCGCCTGCAGGACCGCGAGGCCGAGGGTCAGGTAACGGGTGTACTGGGTGATCTTCGTCTGCCCGGACTGGCCCTCCTTCTTGAGGCGCTCCAGGCGAGGGATCACCACGACGAGCAGCTGCAGAATGATGCTCGCGGTGATGTACGGCATGATGCCGAGCGCGAAGATGGTCAGCTGCAGCAGAGCGCCGCCGGAGAAGAGATTGACCAGGTTGTAGAGGCCGGCGCTGTCACCGGTCTGGGCGGCGTCAAGACACTGCTGGACGTTCGCGACGTGAACGCCAGGAGCAGGGATCTGAGACCCCGCTCGGAAGATCACGACGATCAGGAGAACGAAGAGCAGCTTCTTGCGCAGGTCCGGAGTACGGAACGCTGATGCGAACGCGCCAAGCACGAATGGTTCCTCTTTCGACAATCAGGGGTCGCAGGGCCTGCGCCGATGCGAAAACCCGTGGCAGCCTAACAGCCCCCACGGAAGTTCTTGCACGTAGGGCTGAAACAGCGGGAGCGCGGGCGGGACCCCGAAGGGGCGACCCGGCCGCGCTCCCACGTGACAGGCTCTACGTTAGTAGAACTGTCAGAGAACCGTGACAGTTCCGCCAGCAGCCTCGATCTTCTCCTTGGCAGAGCCGGAGAAGGCGTTGGCGCTGATCTCGACCTTGACGGTCAGGTCACCCTGGCCCAGGACCTTGACCGGGTGGCCCTTGCGGACGGCACCCTTCTCGATCAGGGTCTCGGGGGTGACGACGCCACCCGCGGGGAACAGCTCGTTGAGCTTGTCGAGGTTGACGACCTGGAACTCCACCTTGAAGGGGTTCTTGAAGCCCTTCAGCTTGGGGAGCCGCATGTGCATCGGGGTCTGGCCACCCTCGAAGTAGGCGGGGACCTGGTAACGGGCCTTCGTGCCCTTGGTACCACGGCCGGCCGTCTTACCCTTGGACGCCTCACCACGACCCACGCGGGTCTTGGCCTTCTTGGCACCGGGAGCCGGCGCCAGGTTGTGCACCTTGAGTGCCATATCAGTCGACCTCCTCGACCGTCACCAGGTGACGGACGGTCTGGACCATGCCGCGGATCTCCGGGCGGTCCTCCTTGACGACCACGTCGCCGATCCGCTTGAGACCGAGCGTACGCAGGGTGTCCCGCTGGTTCTGCTTGAGACCAACGAGGCCCTTCTTCTGCTGGACCTTCAGCTGCGCCATCAGGCCGACACCTCCACCTTGGGCGACTCCGCGACCTCGGCCTGCGCCTTCAGCAGCGCCTCCGGGGCAACGTCCTCGACCGGGAGACCACGGCGGGCGGCGACGGCCTCAGGCTGCTCGAGCATCTTGAGGGCCTCCACCGTCGCGTGGACGATGTTGATCTGGTTGGACGAACCGAGCGACTTGCTCAGCACGTCGTGGATGCCGGCGCACTCCAGGACGGCGCGCACCGGGCCACCGGCGATGACACCGGTACCAGGGGCGGCCGGACGGAGAAGGACCACACCAGCGGCCTTCTCACCCTGCACCGGGTGCGGGATCGTGCCCTGGATGCGGGGAACGCGGAAGAAGTGCTTCTTCGCTTCCTCGACACCCTTGGCGATCGCCGCGGGAACTTCCTTCGCCTTACCGTAGCCGACGCCGACCAGACCCTCACCGTCACCGACGATCACGAGGGCGGTGAAGCTGAAGCGACGACCACCCTTCACGACCTTGGCAACTCGGTTGATCGCGACGACCTTCTCGATGTAGGCGGTCTTGTCGGCGCTCTGGTTGCGACGGTCGTCGCGACCTCGGCGCTCGCCACCACGCTGTCCGCGCTGGGCTCCGCTCATCAGACTTTCCTCTTCTCTCGTTCGATCGTTGCGATCAGAAGGTCAGACCGGCCTCGCGCGCGCCATCGGCGAGCGCGGCGACACGGCCGTGGTACTTGTTGCCGGCACGGTCGAAGACCACGGTCTCCACCCCAGCGGCCTTGGCACGCGACGCGACCAGCTCGCCGACCTGCTTGGCCTTGGCGGTCTTGTCGCCCGAGGCCGACCGCAGGTCGCCCTCGATGGTCGAGGCCGAGGCAAGCGTCTTGCCGGCCAGGTCGTCGACGACCTGGGCGGTGATGTGCTTGGCCGACCGGGTCACGACGAGGCGCGGACGCTCCGGCGTACCCTCGATCTTCTTGCGACCACGAGCCTGACGACGCAGGCGCGAGCGGACACGAGAAGCGGTGTGCTTGTTGTTCGACAGCGAGATGGCCATCACTTACCAGCCTTTCCGACCTTGCGGCGGATGTTCTCGCCGGCGTAACGAACGCCCTTGCCCTTGTACGGCTCCGGCTTGCGCAGCTTGCGGATGTTGGCCGCAACCTCACCGACGAGCTGCTTGTCGATGCCCACGACGCCGAGCTTGGTCGGGCCGTCGGTGGTGAAGGTGATGCCCTCCGGCGCGTCGAAGATGATCGAGTGCGAGTAGCCCAGCTGGAACTCCAGCTTGGTCGGGCCCTTCGACAGGACGCGGTAACCCACGCCGACGATCTCGAGCTTCTTCTCGTAGCCCTCGGTGACACCCAGGACCATGTTGTTGATCAGCGTGCGGGACAGGCCGTGAAGGGCCTTGCTGTCCCGGCTGTCGTCGGGGCGCTTGACGTCGAGGACGCCGTCACCCTTCTCGACGGTGATCGGGTCGACCACGGTGTGCGACAGGGTGCCCTTGGGGCCCTTGACGTTCACGACCTGGCCGTCGATGGTGACGTCCACGCCGGCCGGAACCGGGACGGGGAGCTTGCCAATACGCGACATGTTCTTCTCTCTCCCTTCCCTGATTACCAGACGTAGGCGAGGACTTCCCCACCTACGCCCTTCTTGTTCGCCTGGCGGTCGGTCAGCAGACCCTGGCTCGTCGAGATGATCGCGACACCGAGGCCGCCGAGCACCTTGGGGAGACCGGTGTGCTTCGCGTAGACACGCAGACCGGGCTTGCTGATGCGGCGGACGCCGGCGATCGAGCGCTCACGGTTGCGGCCGTACTTGAGGGTGATCGACAGGGTCTTGCCGACCTGGCCCTCGGTGGGCTCCAGCACCTCGTACTTGGTGATGTAACCCTCCTGCTGGAGGATCTCAGCGACGCCCTGCTTCAGCTTGCTGTACGGCATCGAAACCGCATCGTGGTACGCCTGGTTGGCGTTACGCAGACGAGTGAGCATGTCTGCGATCGGGTCAGTCATCGTCATTGGCCGAACGGCCCTTTCTCGTAGTGGTTTCCTCACGACACGGAGTCATGAGGACCTTCAACGTCAGTGGTTGGAACGGTGATCGCTCACCAGGAGGACTTGGTGACGCCGGGCAGCTCGCCCCGGTGGGCCATCTCACGCAGGCAGATACGGCACAGGCCGAACTTGCGGAACACAGCCTTCGGGCGGCCGCAGCGCTGGCAGCGGGTGTAGGCGCGAACCGCGTACTTCGGCTTGCGCGCGGCCTTCACCTTGAGAGCGGTCTTCGCCATCTCAGTTCTCCTTGAACGGGAAGCCGAGCGCCTTGAGCAGCGCGCGACCCTGGTCGTCGTTGGTGGCAGTCGTCACGAGGGTGATGTCCATGCCCCGCGAGCGGTCGATCTTGTCCTGGTTGATCTCGTGGAACATGACCTGCTCGGTGAGACCGAAGGTGTAGTTGCCGTTGCCGTCGAACTGCTTGCCGTTGAGGCCGCGGAAGTCCCTGATGCGGGGCAGCGCGAGCGAGAGCAGGCGGTCGAGGAACTCCCACATGCGGTCGCCGCGCAGCGTGACGTGCGCACCGATCGGCATGCCCTCACGCAGCTTGAACTGCGCGATCGACTTCTTCGCCTTGTTGATCAGCGGCTTCTGGCCGGTGATCGCGGTCAGGTCGTTGACAGCGCCCTCGATCAGCTTGGAGTCGCGAGCAGCCTCGCCGACACCCATGTTGACGACGATCTTGGTCAGACCGGGGATCTGCATGACGTTGGAGATGCCGAACTCCTGCTGGAGTGCGGGGGCGATCTCCTCGCGGTACTTCGTCTTGAGGCGCGGGGCCACAGCGGTGTCGGTCATGATCAGATGTCCTTACCGGTCTTGCGCGAGATGCGAACGCTGCGCTCAGCGGCGTACGTCGACCCGTCGGGGCGACGCTTCTGGACCGTCTCACGGCGGAAGCCGACGCGAACCGGCTCGCCACCCTCGAGCAGCTGGACGTTGGAAACGTGGATCGGGGCCTCGGTGGTCACGATGCCGCCGGTGGTGCCGGCGCGACCGCCCTGGTCCTGGACCTTGGTGTGCTTCTTGATGAGGTTGATGCCCTCGACGATCACACGGTCCTCGTTGGTGAGGACAGCGATCACCTTGCCGGAGCCGCCCTTGTCCTTACCGGCGATCACCTTGACGGTGTCGCCCTTCTTGATGTGCGAGCGACCCATCACAGCACCTCCGGCGCGAGCGAGATGATCTTCATGAACTTCTTGTCGCGCAGCTCACGGCCGACCGGGCCGAAGATGCGGGTGCCTCGCGGCTCGCCGTCGTTCTTGAGAATGACGGCGGCGTTCTCGTCGAAGCGGATGTACGAGCCGTCAGCGCGGCGGCGCTCCTTGACGGTGCGCACGATGACGGCCTTGACGACGTCACCCTTCTTCACGTTGCCACCGGGGATAGCGTCCTTGACGGTGGCGACGATGGTGTCGCCGATGCCGGCGTAGCGACGACCGGAACCACCGAGCACACGAATGCAAAGGATCTCCTTCGCACCAGTGTTGTCGGCGACCTTGAGTCGCGACTCCTGCTGGATCATTACTTCTCCTTGTCGAGCTGGTTCTCAACCGCATCCAGGGCGGTCGAGCCTTGCCGAACGTAATGGGATTTGATGGGCACAGGCCCAGCGAACAATGGTCGCTGGACCTGCACCCTTTGGTCAATTTGGCGACGTTTGTCGCCAGCCGGATCCGTCTCCTAGGAGACGAGGATCACTTGGCGCGCTCGACGACCTCGACGAGGCGCCACCGCTTGGTCGCGGACAGCGGCCGGGTCTCCATGACCAGGACGCGGTCGCCGATGCCGGCGGTGTTCTGCTCGTCGTGAGCCTTGAGCTTGCTGCTACGGCGCATGACCTTGCCGTAGAGCGGGTGCTTCACGCGGTCCTCGACCTCGACGACGATGGTCTTGTCCATCTTGTCGCTGACGACGAGGCCCTCGCGCACCTTGCGCGTGTTGCGCTCGGTGGTCTCAGTGGTGTCAGCCATCTCAGGCCTCCTCGGTGGTCTCGGTGCCCGGGGCCACGCGAATGCCGAGCTCGCGCTCGCGCACCACGGTGTAGATCCGGGCGATGTCCTTCTTGACGGTGCGGAGCCGACCGTGGCTCTCCAGCTGGCCGGTGGCCGCCTGGAACCGGAGGTTGAACAGCTCCTCCTTCGCCTCGCGCAGCTTCGCCTCGAGGTCGACGTCGGTGAGCTCGTCCAGCTCGAACGCCTGCAGGGAGTTAGCCATCAGAACTCACCAGCCTCTCGCGTGATGAAACGGCACTTCATGGGCAGCTTGTGGATCGCGCGGCGCATCGCCTCGCGGGCCGTGTTCTCGTCGACTCCGGAGAGCTCGAACATGACGCGGCCCGGCTTGACGTTGGCCACCCACCACTCGGGCGAACCCTTACCGGAACCCATGCGGGTCTCGGCAGGCTTCTTGGTCAGCGGGACGTCGGGGTAGATGTTGATCCACACCTTGCCGCCTCGCTTGATGTGACGAGTCATCGCGATACGCGCTGCCTCGATCTGGCGGTTGGTCACGTAGTGACCCTCGATCGCCTGGATGCCGTAGTCACCGAAGGCCAGCTTGGTGCCACCCTTGGCCACGCCGGTGCGCTTGGGGTGGTGCTGCTTGCGGTGCTTGACGCGACGGGGCATCAGCATGGGTCAGCCCTCCTGGGACGTGGTCTCGGCGGCGGGAGCCTCAGCGGCAGCCGGCGCCTCAGTCTTCGCCGCGCGGTCAGCGCGGTTCGGGCGGTCCCCACGGGAGCCACGCGACGGACGGTCGCCGCGGCCACCGCGACGGTCGTTGCCACCGCGACCCGGGACGCCCGCACGGGCGGCCTGGGCGGCCTGACGCTCGGCGCGCGATCCGGAGACCTCGCCCTTGTAGATCCAGACCTTCACGCCGATGCGGCCGAAGGTCGTGCGGGCCTCGTAGAAGCCGTAGTCGATGTCGGCACGCAGCGTGTGCAGCGGGACGCGGCCCTCGCGGTAGAACTCCGTACGCGACATCTCGGCGCCGTTCAGACGACCCGAGCACTGGATCCGGATGCCCTTGGCACCGGAGCGCATGGTGGTCTGCATGGCCTTGCGCATCGCGCGGCGGAACTGCACGCGACCGCTGAGCTGCTCGGCGACACCCTGGGCGACCAGCTGAGCGTCGACCTCGGGGTTCTTGACCTCGAGGATGTTCAGCTGGACCTGCTTGCCGGTGAGCTTCTCCAGCTCGGTGCGGAGGCGGTCGGCCTCGGCGCCGCGGCGGCCGATCACGATGCCCGGACGCGCGGTGTGGATGTCCACACGGACGCGGTCACGGGTGCGCTCGATCTCGACCTTGGCGATGCCGGCCCGCTCCATGCCCTTCGACAGGAGCTTGCGGATCTTGACGTCCTCGCCGACGTACTCCTTGTACTGCTTGTCGGCGTACCAACGCGACTTGTGGTCGGTCGAGATGCCCAGGCGGAAGCCGTTCGGGTTGATCTTCTGACCCATTACTTCTTACCGCCCTTCTCGACGACGTCGGCCGGCTGCACGACCAGGGTGATGTGCGAGGTCCGCTTGTTGATGCGGGTCGCACGGCCCTGGGCGCGGGGACGCCAGCGCTTCATGGTCGGACCTTCGTCGACCATGGCGACCGAGACGACGAGGTCGTCACGGTCCAGACCCTCGGTCGACACCGCGTTGGCGATGGCGCTCTCGAGAACCTTGTAGACAGTCTCGGAGGCTGCCTGCGGCGCGAACTGCAGCAGGGACAGGGCCTCGTCGACAGGCAGGCCGCGGACCAGGTCGACGACCCGGCGCGCCTTCAGCGGGGTGATCCGCACGAAGCGGGCACTCGCGAAGGCGCCCGGCTGGTCGCCGAGCAGGGAGTCGCGGCGGGCGCTTACGCGCACACGCTCGGTGGTGCTCATCGACGGCGTCCCTTCCGGTCGTCCTTGATGTGACCCTTGAAAGTGCGGGTCGGGGCGAACTCGCCCAGCTTGTGACCGACCATGGAGTCGGACACGAAGACCGGGACGTGCTTGCGACCGTCGTGCACGGCGATGGTGTGACCGATCATCTCGGGCACGATCATCGACCGGCGCGACCAGGTCTTGATGACGTTGTGGGTGCCCTTCTCGTTCTCGGCGTCGACCTTCTTCTGAAGGTGATCGTCGATGAAGGGGCCCTTCTTCAGGCTGCGAGGCATTGCTTACTTCCTACCCTTCCCGCTCTTACGGCGGCGGATGATCTGCGAGTCAGAGGCCTTGCGCTTGCGCGTACGGCCCTCGGGCTTACCCCAGGGGCTGACCGGGTGACGGCCACCAGAGGTCTTACCCTCACCACCACCGTGCGGGTGGTCGACCGGGTTCATGACGACACCACGGACGGTCGGGCGAACGCCCTTCCACCGCATGCGGCCGGCCTTACCCCAGTTGATGTTGGACTGCTCGGCGTTGCCGACCTCGCCGACGGTGGCGCGGCAGCGCACGTCGACGAAGCGCATCTCACCCGAAGGCATACGCAGCGTGGCCTTGGAGCCCTCGCGAGCGACCAGCTGGGCGCTCATGCCGGCGGAGCGGGCGATCTTCGCGCCGCCACCCGGACGCAGCTCAACATTGTGGATGGTGGTACCAACCGGGATGTTGCGCAGCGGCAGGTTGTTGCCGGGCTTGATGTCAGCGGTCGGGCCGGACTCCACGACGGTGCCCTGGCTCACGCCGACGGGCGCGAGGATGTAGCGCTTCTCGCCGTCGAAGTAGTGCAGCAGGGCGATACGGGCGGTGCGGTTCGGGTCGTACTCGATGTGAGCGACCTTGGCCGGCACGCCGTCCTTGTCGTAGCGACGGAAGTCGATGATCCGGTACGCACGCTTGTGACCGCCACCCTGGTGACGCGTGGTCACGCGACCCTGGTTGTTGCGGCCGCCCTTCTTGGGGAGGGGCTTGGTCAGCGACTTCTCGGGCGTGGTCCGAGTGATCTCGGCGAAGTCGGCCACCGACGAGCCACGACGGCCCGGGGTGGTCGGCTTGTACTTACGAATAGCCATGTTCAGTCAGTCCTTCTCACGCGCCGAAGATGTCGATGCGGTCGCCCTCAGCCAGGGAGACGATCGCGCGCTTGGTGTCGGGGCGCTTGCCCAGGCCGTAACGCGTACGGCGGGCCTTGCCCTTGCGGTTGATCGTGTTGACCGAGGTCACCTTGACGTCGAACACCTTCTCGACCGCGATCTTGATCTCGGTCTTGTTCGCGTCGGGGCGAACGATGAAGGTGTACTTGTTCTGGTCGAGGAGGCCGTAGCTCTTCTCGGAGACCACCGGCGCGATCAGGATGTCGCGGGGGTCGTAGTGCAGCGTGCTCACTTGTCAGCCTCCTCAGCCTTCTTCTTGCCGGCCTCGACGAAGCCTGCGGCGATGGCGTCCTCGGCGGACTTGAAGTAGAACTCCGCCTTGGTGGACTCGTACCAACGGCCGCCCGGAGCGTGGAACTTCTTGTCCTTGCCCTTGACGTTGCCCTTGATGTCGAAGCCCTCGGGAGCGGAACCGTCCTCGAGCGGCGCGACAGCGCCCTCGGGAAGGTCGGCATCCTTGGCGGGCTCGGCGGCGGGCTTCTTGGCCGCGTCCTTCTCGACCTCACCGATGGTGACGGTCTCCTTGGCAGCGACGACCGGCTTGCCCGAGACGAAGATCTCGTAGGCCGGCTTGGAGAAGACCACGTCGTCGGAGACGAGGACGTCGTAGGTGTTGAGCTGGTCGGCCCAGAGCAGGTGCACCTCGGGCGCGTTGCGCAGGCTCAGCGCGGCGGCGGACTCGGAACGGTCCAGCACCACGAGGAAGCGCTTCGCGTCGGAGATCGCCTTGAGGGCGGTCAGCGCGGTCTTGGTCGAGGGCGCCTCGAAGGCGAACTCGGCCACGTGGATCTGGCCGGCGCGAGCCCGGTCGGAGAGGGCACCGCGGAGAGCGGCGGCCTTCATCTTCTTGGGGGTGCGCTGGCTGTAGTCACGCGGCTGCGGGCCGTGGACGGTGCCACCACCGGCGAACTGCGGCGCGCGGGTCGAACCCTGGCGGGCGCGACCGGTGCCCTTCTGCTTGTAGGGCTTGCGGCCACCACCGCGGACCTCGCCGCGGGTCTTGGTGGCGTGCGTGCCCTGGCGCGCAGCGGCCTGCTGCGCGACGACGACCTGGTGGATCAGCGGGATGTTGAGCTCAACATCGAAGATCTCAGCCGGGAAGTCGACCTTGACGGTCTTGATAGCCATGATCAGGCCTCCAGCTTCTTAGCAGCCGAGCGGAGGACCACGAGGCCACCCTTGGGGCCAGGAATGGCGCCCTTGACCAGGATGAGGCCCTTCTCGGTGTCGACGGCGTGCACGGTGAGGTTCTGGGTGGTGACGGTGTCAGTACCCATGTGGCCGGCCATGCGGACGCCCTTGAACACGCGACCCGGGGTGGCGCACGCGCCGATCGATCCCGGCTTGCGGTGGTTGCGGTGAGCACCGTGCGAAGCGCTGACGCCGGCAAAGCCGTGGCGCTTCATGGTGCCCGCGAAACCCTTACCCTTCGAGGTGCCCGTCACGTCGATCTCCTCGCCCACGGCGAAGGTGTCGACGGAGAGCTCCTGGCCGGCGGAGTACGACGCGGCGTCGGCGGTGCGGATCTCGGCCAGGTGGCGGCGCGGCGTGGTGCCGGCCTTCTCGAACTGGCCGGCGCCCGGCTTGTTCACCTTGCGGCCGTCGATCTCGCCGTAGCCGATCTGCACGGCGTTGTAGCCGTCGACCTCGGGAGTGCGGACCTGGGTCACGACGTTGGTGTTCGCCGCGATCACGGTCACGGGGACGACGACGTTGTTCTCGTCCCAGAGCTGGGTCATGCCGAGCTTGGTGCCCAGGAGACCCTTCACGTTGCGTTCGATCGTCATGTCGTCAACCTCAGAGCTTGATCTCGATGTCGACACCAGCAGGCAGGTCGAGCCGCATGAGGGAGTCAACAGTCTTCGGGGTCGGGTCGATGATGTCGATGAGGCGCTTGTGGGTGCGCATCTCGAAGTGCTCGCGCGAGTCCTTGTACTTGTGGGGCGAGCGGATGACGCAGTACACGTTCTTCTCGGTCGGCAGCGGCACCGGGCCGGCGACCTTGGCACCCGTACGGGTGACCGTGTCCACGATCTTTCGCGCCGAGGTGTCGATCACCTCGTGGTCATAGGCCTTGAGCCTGATGCGGATCTTCTGTCCCGCCATCTGTCTCTCTCGTCCTTCTTGGTCAGCGTGCCGCGTGCTACAGGCTTCCTCCGGCTGAGTCGGCCCGGTTGCTCACCTCTGGCTCCGACCCCCGCGGTCGGGCGTGTCGCTTATTTTTCACAAGCGAACGCCGACTTCTCGACGGGACTTTCACCATCAGCTTCACTGGAACCACGCCTTCGGGATGGGCACACGACGACCACAGACCACATCCGGACAGGCTGATCAGCCTGCTCAGGTGACGCGATTCAGTAGTCAAGGTGTGCACACCCCAGCGCACATTCACTGGAGCAACCAGAGAATCTTGTCACGCGTACGCAGGTGGCTCCAAATCAACGGTGTCGGCTGGGTCGCTCTGAGAGGATGCCCCCAACCGAGCGAGTTCGCCGGCCGTCGCGACGAGGAGCATCAGCATGTCAGGAGTGTGGCCGCCCCCACCGGGTGAGCAACCTCAACAGGGCGCGACGAACACGTCGGCCCTCCCCCAGCCGCAACCGGCCTGGACCCAGCCGCTGCCGCCGGCCCACAAGCCGGGGGCGATCCCGCTGCGGCCGCTGGGCCTCGGCGACATGCTCGACGGCGCCTTCCGGCTCGTACGCTTCAACCCCGGCGCCACGGTCGGCGCCTCGGTCCTCGTGGCAGCGATCGCGCAGGCCATCCCGCTGGTGGTCACCGCGGCGATCACGTTCTCCGGTGACAGCCTCGAGTTCTTCGGCCGCTCGCTGGAGGACCCCGCCTACGTGCCCGGCAGCTCCGAGATCATCGGGATCGTGGCCGCGATCGGCTCGCTGCTCGTGGGCACGGTGCTGCAGGCCTTCGGCACGATCCTGGTGTCGGGGATGATCTCCCACGTCGCCCACGCGGCCGCGATCGGCAAGAAGCTCACCCTCGGCCAGGCCTGGGCGGCCACGCACGGCAACCGCTGGCGGCTGATCGGGCTGGCGCTGCTCGTGACCCTGGCCTACGTCCTCGTCATGGCGGTCGCGGCGGCGCCGGTCGTGGCGCTCGTCATCGTCGTCGACAGTCCTGTCCCGGCCGTCCTGGTCGGCCTCCTGATGATCCTGCTCCTGATCGTCGCCTCGCTGTTCCTGATGGTGCGGCTCTACCTGCTCGCGGTGCCGGCGCTGATGCTGGAGCACACCGGCGTCTTCGGTGCCTTCGGGCGGGCCTGGCAGCTCTCCTCGCGACAGTTCTGGCGGCTCTTCGGGATCTGGCTGCTCACCGCGCTCATCGCCGGGTTCGCCTCCCAGATCGTCAGCTTCCCGATCAGCCTGGTCTCCAGCATCGTCTCGGTCGCCGCCCCGGACCTCTACTTCCTGGCGACCATCGCCGGCACCGCCCTCGCGACCGTGGTGGCCGCTGCGATCGTGACCCCGTTCACCGGCGCGGTGACCAACCTGCAGTATCTCGACCAGCGCATCCGCAAGGAGTCCTACGAGGTCGAGCTGATGGAGCAGGCCGGGCTGCTGAGCTGATGGTCTTCCTCCAACAGACCCCTCCCCTGGCGCCGACGCCGGAGGAGGGTCGCTCCTGGCTCAGGCGGGAGCTGGCCGGCCCCGAGTACCACGAGTTCGACCTCGTCGAGCGGATCATGCGCTGGATCGAGCGCACCCTGTCCGACGGCCTTCCTTCGGTCGGCGACGTGCCCTGGGCGCAGACCGTCGCCGCGATGGTCGTCTTCGCGGCGATCCTCGTGGGTCTCGGCCTGCTGGTCTCGCGTGCCCGACGCAGTCCGCGGGTCGCCCGCGACCGCAACGGCGACGTCCTCACCGACGAGTCGCTCTCCGCTGCTGCGCTCCGGGCCCGGGCGGAGGCTGCGTACGCCTCGGGTGATCATGGCGCCGCGGTGATCGACGGGTTCCGGGCACTCGCCAGGCGTCAGGTTGAGCGCGGCCGGCTCGCCGAGGACCCGGGACTCACCGCCGCCGAGGTGGCGGCGAGCCTGGAGCGGGAGATGTCGCTCGAGGGCCGCGCGGGGAAGGCTGCGGAGCTGTTCAACGAGGTGCTCTACGGTCATCATCCCGCCACGCGTGAGCAGGCCGAGGGTGTGCTCGCCCTCGAGCAGGAACTGGCGGTGGCGCGATGAGCACGCAGACCGCGGAACCGTCGGCCGGGTGGGCCGAACGTCTGCGGGGCCGGTTCCTGCGGAACCGGCCGATTCTGGCCGTGGCGCTGGCCTTCGTGATCGCGGTCGTCCTGGCGTACCTCGCGGCCCCGAAGGGCGGGGAGTCCTACGCTCCCTACGACCCCGAGAGCCCCGATCCCGACGGCACCCGGGCGCTGGTCCGGGTGCTCGAGGACCATGGCGTCGAGGTCGACATCGTGCGTTCCTCCGAGGCCCTCGACGACACCGGGATCGAGAGCGACACGACCGTTTTCGTCACCGGCACCGACGCGCTCGGCGCGGACACCGCCTCCCGGTTGCGTGAGCGCACCGACGACGCCGGCGACCTGATCCTGGCCGAGCCAGCGCCCTACGTGTCGGCCATGCTCGGCATCCCCTACGCGGTCGCCCAGACGTCCGAGAGGGTCGAGGCCGACTGCGACGACCGGCGCTGGGAGGGGCTCAGCATCCATGCCGATGAGGTCCTTGCGTACGACGCCGGCTCGTGTTTCCCGCACGAGGGTGGCGCGGTGCTCGCGCCCGCGGACGGGCTGACCGTCTGGGGCGCCCCGCAGGTGCTGACCAACGACCAGATCCTGCGAGCGGACAACGCCGCGGTGGCGCTGCGGCTGCTGGGTGAGAGCGACCACCTGGTCTGGTACATCCCCTCCGTCGAGGACCTCGCCCCCGACGAGGCCCACTCCCCCTCGTCGCTGCTGCCGCGGTGGATCGACCCGGCCCTGTGGCTCGTGCTGCTCGCGGTCGTCGCCTTCGCCCTCGCCCGCGGCCGACGGCTGGGTCCGCTGGCCGTGGAGCCGTTGCCGGTCCACGTGCGCGCCGGTGAGTCGACACGCAGCCTGGGCCGGCTCTACCGCCGCTCCGGCGATCGCACCCACGCCGCGACGACGTTGCGCCAGGCCGCCCGCACCCGCCTCGCCCGGCGGTTGCGGCTGGGCCGGGACGCCACCTCGGAGGCCGTCGTACGCGCGGTCGCCCACCGCACCGGACGACCCGATCTCGAGGTCTCCGCGCTGCTCACCGATGCTCCGATCGAGAACGACCAAGACCTGATCACGCTGGCCAACGCGCTGGCGGCCCTTGAGGAAGAGGTACGACACCCATGACCCAATCCGAGACCATCCCGTCCGTGTCGCCGGACGGCGCACGGGAGCGGCTCGCCGCGGTCCGGGCCGAGGTCGCCAAGGCGGTCGTCGGTCAGGACGCCGCGGTCTCCGGGCTGCTGGTCGCGCTGGTCTGTGGCGGCCACGTGCTCATGGAGGGCGTGCCCGGCACCGCAAAGACCCTGCTGGTGCGGTCGCTGTCCGCCGCTCTGTCGGTCGAGACGCGCCGGGTGCAGTTCACCCCCGACCTGATGCCCGGCGACATCACCGGCTCGATGGTGGTCGAGTCCTCCCACGGTTCGCTGACGTTCCGGGAAGGCCCGGTCTTCACCAACCTGCTCCTCGCCGACGAGATCAACCGCACCCCGCCGAAGACGCAGTCGGCACTGCTCGAGGCGATGGAGGAGGGCCGGGTCTCGGTCGACGGCGTCACCCGCGACCTGCCCCGCCCGTTCCTGGTGGCCGCGACCCAGAACCCGATCGAGTACGAGGGTGTCTACCCGCTCCCCGAGGCGCAGCTGGACCGGTTCCTGCTGAAGGTGGTCCTGCCAGTGCCCGAGCGCGCCGACGAGGTGCAGATCCTCACCCGGCACGCCTCCGGCTTCGACCCGCGCGACGTCGCCGGCGCGGGGGTCACGGCGGTTGCCTCCGGCGCCGACATCGAGGCCGCCCGGCAGCACGTCGGCTCCGTCCAGGTGTCTCCGGAGGTCACCGGCTACATCGTCGACATCGCCCGGGCGACCCGCGAGTCCCCGTCGCTGTCGGCCGGGGTGTCCCCGCGTGGCGCCACCGCGCTGCTCCGCTCCGCGCGGGCCTGGTCCTGGCTCGCCGGCCGCGACTTCGTGACCCCCGACGACGTGAAGTCCCTCGCCCACGCGACGTTGGCGCACCGGCTGGCCCTGCGTCCCGAGGCCGAGCTCGAGGGCGTCCAGGTCTCCCAGGTCCTCTCCTCCGCCATCGGCGCCGTCCCCGTCCCCCGATGACCATCACCTGGCGGGTTCCGCTGCTGCTGCTGGCCGGCATCGTCCCGGTGGTGCTGCGGCCGGCCGCCGGCACGGCCGCGATCTGGGTCCTGCTCGTCATGGTGCTGACGCTCGCCGACGTGCTCCTGGCGTCGAAGCCGGCCACCCTCGAGATCAGCCGGGTGCGGCTGGGCGGGATCCGGCTGGGCGAGTCGACGACCTCGGAGCTCCTGGTCCGCTCCCCTGCCCGGCGTGTCCGGGCGCTGGTGCGGGATGCCTGGCAGCCCACCGCCGGCGCCACGGCGAACCGCCACCGGATCCGGCTCGGCCGCGGCGACAGCACCCGGCTGCGTACGCCGCTCCGGCCGCGCCGCCGCGGAGACCTGCGCGCGCTGGGCGTGACGGTGCGGGCCTATGGGCCACTCGGCCTCGGCGCCCGGCAGCGTACGGTCCCGGTGGAGGGCTCGGTGCGGGTGCTGCCCGCCTTCGAGTCGCGCAAGCACCTCCCCTCCCGGCTGCAGCGGCTGCGCGAGCTCGACGGCCGGGCCGCGGTGCGCGTGCGCGGACAGGGGACCGAGTTCGACTCGCTGCGGGAGTACGTCCGCGGCGACGACGTACGCTCCATCGACTGGCGCACCACCGCCCGCTCCCGCACCGTCGTGGTCCGCACCTGGCAGCCCGAACGCGACCGCCGGGTGGTGCTGGTGCTCGACACCTCCCGCACCTCGGCCGCCCGGGTCGAGGGTGCCGGCGGCGGGGTGCCGCGGCTCGACTCGGCGATGGACGCCGGGCTCCTGCTGTCCGCCATCGCCTCCCGGGCCGGCGACCGGATCGACTTCATCGCCGGCGACCTGCGCGTACGCTCCCGGGTCCGCCTCGCCGGTCAGCGCGACGTCACCCAGCGGCTGCAGGAGGCAATGGCCGACCTCGAGCCGGTCATCGCCGAGGCCGACTGGTCCAACCTCGCCGGCGCCGTCGCGGGCCTCGGCCGCCACCGCGCGCTCGTGGTCCTGCTGACGCCGCTCGACCCGCACGCGATCGAGGAGTCGCTCCTCCCGGTCCTACCGGTCCTGACCCAGCACCACCGCGTCGTCCTCGCCTCCGTCCGCGACCCCGAGCTCGAGGCCACCGCCGCCTCCCGCGACACCCTCGACGACGTCTACGCCGCGGCCGCCGCCGAGCAGACCCTCCGCCGCCGCGACCACACCGCCGCCATGCTCCGCACCCTCGGTGTCGACATCGTCGACGCCGACGCCGAGTCCCTCCCGCCCGCTCTCGCCGACCACTACCTGCAGCTCAAGGCCACCGGTCAGCTCTGACGCTAGGCCTGGGTGGCGACGCGGTCCTCGAGGAGACGCTCGTCGATGTCGCCGGTCTCGCCGTGAGACGCGGCGGCACGGCCAACGATGAAGACGTACGCGAAGAAGGCGAGCTCGGCGAGGATGCCGATGCCGACACGTGCCCAGGTGGGCAGGGGCGAGGGGGTGACGAAGGCTTCGATGATCCCCGAGATCAGCAGCACGACGATGAGGCCGAGGGCGATGCCGCCGGCGGTGCGGCCCTCCCGGGCCATCGACTGACCGCGGGTCAGCGAGCCGGGGTCGATCCAGGACCAGAAGATCCGCAGGCCGACGGCGCCGGCGACGAAGACGGCGGTGAGCTCGAGCAGACCGTGGGGCAGGATCAGGCCCCAGAACAGGCCGCCGCGGTCGTTGCGGTGCATCAGGGTGCCGATGATCGCCAGGTTGGAGATGTTCTGGAACATCGAGTAGATCACCGGCAGCCCGAGCACACCCAGAGCGATGCAGATGAACGAGACCCAGACGTTGTTGACCCAGACCTGGGTGGCGAACGACGAGGCCGCGTGCTCGCTGTAGTAGCCCTCGATGTCATGCTCGACCAGCTGCTTGATCTGCTCCGGCCCGAGCAGCGACTGCTCGACCTCCGGGTGGCGCAGCAGCCACCAGATCATCACCGCGGTGAGGATCACGTTGGCCGCCATCATCCCCAGCCACCACCAACGCAGCCGATAGAGCGCGGCCGGGAACCGGTGGGTGAAGAACCGCAGGAAGCCCGACCACGTGCTCGTCCGGGTGCCGGTGGTGCGGTTGCGGGCCGCAGCCAGCAGCACCGAGAGATGCTGGACGACGGTCGGGTCGGGGGCGTTGCTGCGGACCACGGACAGCTGGGTGCTCACCCGCTGATAGAGCTCGACCAGCTCGTCGGCCTGGGCACCGCTCAGCCGGCGCTCGCCCAGCAGCTGCTCGAGCCTGGTCCGGTCGGCCGCGGTCGCAGCCAGATACGCATCGAGATCCACGCCCGCAGCGTACGCTGACCGCCATGACCCCCGCGCCGCAATCGCCCGAGCTGCGCCCCCAGGAGCGGGCACGTCCCGAGCGGGCACTGCTCACCGAGGACGATCTGATCACCGGAGACGCGGTGGCCCTGGACCTTCCGGCCGCCGGCCTGGGGATGCGGCTGCTGTCGGGCCTCATCGACGTGCTCGTGGTGACCGCGCTGCTCGTCGTGACGCTGTTCGTCTTCATGACCGCCGCCCCGGCGACCGACGAGGCGCTCGCCTGGGCCGCCTACATCGCCGCCACCGCATCGGTCCTGCTGGTCTTCCCGACGATCATCGAGACGCTCACCCGCGGCCGCTCGCTCGGCAAGCTCGCGCTCGGCCTGCGCACGGTGCGCGACGACGGCGGCGCGATCAGCTTCCACCATGCGTTCGTGCGCGCCCTGGTCGGCGTCATCGAGATCTACGGCACCAGCGGCGCGGCGGCCTTCCTCACCGCGATGATCCACCCGCGCGGCAAGCGCCTGGGTGACATCGCGGCCGGGACGTACGTGATCCGGGTGCGGGTCCCGCTGCGCCCGCCGGCACCGATCCAGATGCCTCCGCCGCTCGCCGCCTGGGCCTCCCGCGCCGACGTCGCCACCATCCCGGTCGGGCTGTCCCTGGCGGTGCGCCGGTTCCTGTCCGGGGAGGTCGGCACGCACACCGACCCCGTCCGCCGCCACGCGCTGGCCGAGCGTCTGGCGACCAGCGTGCAGGAGTACGTCGCCCCCGGCCCTCCCCCGGGCACACCACCGGAGGCCTACCTGGCCGCAGTGCTCGCCACCCGCCGTGACCGCGACGCGGCAAGGCTGGCCCGGGACTCGGAGCTCCGGACTCGTCTCACCGCCGGCCGCTGACTCAGCGGACCGGGGTGAGCTGGAGGTAGTCGAGGTTCCAGTTCTGGTAGGCGTCGGCGGGCAGCGAGATCCGCACGATGTGCTTGCCCGCGGTCAGCCTGGTGACCACGCCACTGGGCTGGAGGGCGTACTTGTTGTGGCTGGTCGTGTTCTCGACCGCCACCGTCTCGCTCTCCGCCCGGCCGTCGAAGGAGATCGTGTAGGCGCCCGCCGGGTCGTACGGGCTGGAGGCCCGCAATGCCAGCTCGTAGCTGCCCGCAGTGCGCACGTCGACCTCGTACGTCAACCACTCACCGCCACGCAGCCAGCCCAGGCTGACCGCGCCGTCGGTGTCTTGGATGTCGACGTCCTCACCGGGACGCAGCTGCAGGTTGCTGCGGTTGCCGGCGTCGTTGTCGTGGTAGCCGACATCCCGGCCGGGCCGGAAGTCCTCGGCCTGCACCCGGACACCGCCGCGCGGCACCGGGTCTCCCTCGCCCGTGCGCAGCCAGCGCTCGAGCGCGCCCGTGTCGTCGGTCTGGAAGATCGTCGTGTGGTAGGACCGCACCAGCGACTCCCAGCCGCGCAGCGGATCGATCAGTGAGGCCTCGTCGGTCATCCGGTCGGGGAGGCCGTACCACATCGTGTTGGTCCACACCCTCGCCTTCGCGGCCACCCTGTCCAGGAACCACGGTCGGGCGACCGCATCGTCGACGGAGTCGAAGTTGACCTCGTAGGCGACCGGCTGCTCCTCACCGAACTGGTCGAAGGCGGCCATGTTCGCGTCGGTGACCATGTGCATGTAGACCGCGCCCGGGTGGCTATCGCGGAAGACCCGCACCTCCGCCACGGACGCATCGGACTTGTAGATGCCGTTGCGCACGGTGTCGGTCTCGACCAGCACCCGCCAGATCTCCTCGCGGAAGGGCCAGCCCTTGTCGAGGTTGACCAGGCCGCGGTCCTTGATCACCGCCAGTGCCTCGGCCAGGGTCGGTATCTGCTCGTCGGTCAGCGCCGCCTGCGCCCCGCCGAGCCCCTTCTTCAGACGCAGCTGCTTGATCTCGGCCAAGGTGAACGAGTCCACCCGGCCGGTCCCGTCGGTGGTGCGGTCCACGGTGGTGTCGTGCATCAGCACCGGTACCCGGTCCTCGGTCAGCTGGATGTCCAGCTCGACGATCTCGGCGCCGTCGGCGAAGGCGGACCGGATGGACGGAAGCGAGTTCTCCGGCGCCTTACGCCACTGGGCGCGGTGAGCGGCGGTGAGGATCTTGGCCTTCGGACCGTGGTCGAGCAGGTCGCGGTAGGCGCGCTCAGCCGCGGTGGCGCCACCTCGGCCCGGGCCGCCGAACCGGAGCGCGTCGCTCTCGTCCGCGGACAGGGCGACGCTCTCGGGGGTCGAGGCGGCGAGCATCGTCCCGGCCGTGGCACCGACACAGAGCAGAGCGAAGGCTGCAGAGAGGCGGCGTACGCCGCGAGCGAGACTCATGCGGAGAACCCTGGCCGTGGACCCGGACCGCCGGGCGTCACCGAACTGGCCTGCAGGAGACGGCTCCGTGAAACTTGCAGGTGCGGCTACCTCTCGACCGCCCGCAGCCGCTTCGCGCTCAGACCGACGGACCTCAGCTCCAGCTCGGCCAGCTTCGCCACCACGTCGGCGTCGCCGTCGCGCCAGGCCCTGACCGGGTCGTCGGTGATCTTGACGAGCTTGTGCAGCGGCTGGGTCGACATCGCCCGCAGCGCCACCAGGTCGGCGCCGGTGCCTGCCTCAAGGAACCGCTGGGTCGAGGTCGCGGTGCGGATGAACCGCCACCGCAGCGGGACGTAGACCAGCAGCCACATCAGCACCGGGACGACCACGACGGCGATCGCCAGCCCGATCGCGATGGTGGAGACGGCATCGACCTGGGCCTCCCCGGCGGCGCGGAGCTGGTCGGCGGCCTTCGCGGCCCCCTCGAACGGCGCGGCGATGCCGTCCTTCACCAGCGGCAGGTCATCGACCCGGCCGGCCGCCTCGAGCATCTTCGCGGAGAGGGAGGTGCCGGCCTCGTCCATCTTCTCGCCGGGCACGGCGAGGGCCGAGACCAGCTCGTGGACGAGCTTCCCGAGGAGGACCCAACCGACGATCCACGCCACCGTCAGCAGGTCGGCGAAAAGCTGGGCAACGCGGCGCGAGGGCGTGTCGGCGTACAACTTCATGTCGTCGATCCTGACGGCTCCGAGCCCACAGATCAGTGACGACACGGGTAGTTGGGGTCAACGCCTCCGGTAGAGCAGGTCGGTGATGACCCGATCCTTGGCCAGACCCTTGCGCTCGAACTTGGTCACCGGGCGCTCGTCCCAGCGCTCGACCACCCCACCGCTCAGCAGCGGCTCCGCGTCGAGGACCTCGACCATCTGCTCGGCGTACTCGACCCAGTCGGTCGCCAGCCGCCAGGTCCCGCCCGACTCGAGCCGCTCCGCGATCATCCGAGCGTTGGTGGCGGTGACCAGGCGGCGCTTGTGGTGGCGGGTCTTGTGCCACGGGTCGGGGAAGAACGTCCAGATCTCTCGGACCGACTCCGGGGCGACGACGTTCTCGAGCATCCAGAGCGCGTCGACGCTGCAGAACCGCACGTTCGTCGCGCCCGCCGCGCCCACGCGGCCGAGGCTCTCCGCGACGCCGGGCCGCCACACCTCCAGCGCCAGGATGTTGGCCTCGGGACGGTTGGCCGCCAGCACCGCGGTCGCCTCGCCCACGCCGCCGCCGATGTCGACGATCAGCGGACCCTGGCGACCGAACCAGCTCTCCAGCGAGAAGCCCGCTTCGTCGACCGCCTCGTCGGGGATCACCCATTCGGCGGCGTACGCGTCCCAGGCCTTCTGCTGCTTGGTGTCCAGGCGGCTGCCGCGGCGGGTGTAGGTGAGGACCTCTCGTACCGTGCGGCCGTCGTCGAGCAGCTTCTGGTGGGGTCGGGCGGGGCGTACGGACTCGTTCATGGTGTCTCGATTCTAAAAGGCGAAGGGCGCCCAGGCCGAAGCCTGGACGCCCTTCTGGTCGCGGCTTACGCCGCTGAGATCACTTGATGATCTTGGTGACGCGACCCGCGCCGACGGTGCGACCGCCCTCACGGATAGCGAACTTCAGACCCTCGTCCATCGCGATGGGCTGGATGAGCTCGACCGACATCTCGGTGTTGTCACCCGGCATGACCATCTCGGTGCCCTCGGGGAGGGTCACAACGCCGGTCACGTCCGTGGTCCGGAAGTAGAACTGCGGACGGTAGTTGTTGAAGAACGGGGTGTGACGGCCACCCTCCTCCTTCGAGAGGATGTAGACAGAGCCCTCGAAGTTGGTGTGCGGGGTGGTGGTGCCCGGCTTGATGACAACCATGCCGCGCTCGACGTCCTCGCGCTTGGTGCCACGGAGCAGCAGACCGACGTTCTCACCGGCCTGGCCCTCGTCGAGCAGCTTGCGGAACATCTCGACACCGGTGACGGTGGTCTTCTGAGAGGTCTCGCGGATGCCGACGATCTCGACCTCCTCGCCGACCTTGACGACGCCGCGCTCGATACGACCGGTGATGACGGTGCCACGACCGGTGATCGTGAAGACGTCCTCAACGGGCATCAGGAACGGCTTGTCGGTCTCGCGAGCCGGGGTCGGGATGTAGTCGTCGACGGCCTGCATGAGCTCGGCGACCGAGTTCATCCACTTCTCCTCGCCCTGCAGGGCGGGGAAGGCGGCAACGCGCACGACCGGGATGTCGTCACCCGGGAACTCGTACTCGCTGAGGAGCTCGCGCACCTCCATCTCGACGAGCTCGATGAGCTCCTCGTCGTCGACCATGTCGCACTTGTTGAGCGCGACCACGATCGACGGCACGCCGACCTGGCGGGCCAGGAGCACGTGCTCCTTGGTCTGCGGCATCGGGCCGTCGGTGGCGGCGACCACGAGGATCGCGCCGTCCATCTGCGCGGCACCGGTGATCATGTTCTTGATGTAGTCCGCGTGACCCGGGCAGTCGACGTGGGCGTAGTGACGCGACTCGGTCTGGTACTCGATGTGCGCGATCGAGATCGTGATCCCGCGCTGGCGCTCCTCGGGAGCCTTGTCGATGTCCTCGAACGCGAACTCCGGGTTCAGGTCCGGGTACTTCGCGTGCAGCACCTTCGAGATCGCCGCGGTAAGAGTGGTCTTACCGTGGTCGATGTGACCGATGGTACCGATGTTGACGTGCGGCTTGGTCCGCTCGAACTTCGCCTTAGCCACTGTGGGCTCCTCCTGGTGTGATTTTCTTACTGACTCGTACTGAGTGGTGTTGCTGCCGAAGTCCCTGGACGGGCGACCCGAAGGTCACTCGCCACGGGCCTTCTTGATGATCTCGTCGGCGACGTTCGTGGGAACCTCGGCGTACGAGTCGAACTCCATCGAGTACGACGCCTGACCGCTGGTCTTGGACCGGAGGTCACCGACGTACCCGAACATCTCGGACAGCGGGACGAGAGCCTGGACGACCATGTCGCCGTGGCGCTCCTCCTGCGAAGACACCTGGCCGCGACGGGAGTTGATGTCACCGATAACGGTGCCGAGGAACGACTCGGGGGTCGTGACCTCGACGGCGAACATCGGCTCCAGCAGGACGGCCTTCGCCATGCGGGCGGCCTCCTTGAAGGCCTGGTTGCCGGCGATCTTGAAGGCGAGCTCGGAGGAGTCGACGTCGTGGTAGGCGCCGTCCTCGAGCGAGACCTTCACATCGACCATGGGGAAGCCGGCGAGAATACCGAACTCCATGGCGTCCTGAGCACCCTGGTCGACCGAGGGGATGTACTCCTTCGGCACGCGACCACCGGTGACGTTGTTGACGAACTCGTAGCCCGCGCCCTGGCCGGTCTCCTCGTCGACGTTCGGCTCGACGGAGATGACGACCTTCGCGAACTGGCCCGAACCACCGGTCTGCTTCTTGTGGGTGTAGCTGTGGTTCTCGACCTTCTTGCGGAGCGTCTCGCGGTAGGCGACCTGCGGCTTGCCGACGGTCGCCTCGACCTTGAACTCACGCTTCATCCGGTCGACGAAGACCTCGAGGTGGAGCTCGCCCATACCAGCGATGATGGTCTGGCCGGTCTGCTCGTCGGTCTTGACCGTGAAGGTCGGGTCCTCCTCGGTGAGGCGCTGAATCGCCGTGCCGAGCTTCTGCTGGTCACCCTTGGTCTTCGGCTCGATGGCGACCTCGATCACCGGGGCCGGGAAGCTCATCGACTCGAGCACGACCGGGTTGGACGGGTCGCACAGGGTGTGACCGGTCTTGGTGTCCTTCAGACCCATGACGGCCACGATCTGGCCGGCGCCCACCGAGTTGATCTCCTCACGCTTGTTGGCGTGCATCTGGTAGATCTTGCCGATGCGCTCCTTGCGGCCGTTGATCGGGTTGACCACGGTCGCACCCGCCTCGACCTTGCCGGAGTAGACGCGCAGGTAGAACAGCTTGCCCAGGTGCGGGTCGGAGGCGATCTTGAAGACCAGACCGGAGAACGGCTCGTCCTCGGAAGGCTTGCGGGAGACCTCGACCTCCTCGTCCTTGACGTCGTGGCCGATGATCGACTCGACATCGATGGGCGAGGGCAGGTAGTCGACGATCGCGTCGAGCAGGGGCTGGACGCCCTTGTTCTTGAACGCGGTGCCGGTGAGGATCGGGTTGAGCTTGTCGGCGAGGGTCGCGCGACGGATGGCGGCCTTCAGGGTGGGAACGTCGAAGACGTCGCCCTCCTCGAGGTAGACCTCCATGATGTCGTCGTCGGCCTCGGCGAGGGTCTCGACGAGCTTCTCGCGCCACTCGGCGGCCTTGTCGGTCATGTCGGCGGGGATCGCCTCGATGACGTAGTCCTCACCCTGCTGGGTCTCGCCGCGCCAGACCTTGGCGTTCATCTCGATCAGGTCGACGACGCCGATGAAGTCGGACTCGGCACCGATCGGCAGCTGCAGGACCAGCGGGGTGGCGTGCAGCTTGTCGACGATGGAGTCGACGACCATGTAGAAGTCGGCACCGGTGCGGTCGAGCTTGTTGACGAAGCACATCCGCGGGACGGAGTACTTGTTCGCCTGACGCCACACGGTCTGCGACTGCGGCTCGACACCGGCCACACCGTCGAAGACGGCGACAGCACCGTCCAGGACGCGCAGCGAACGCTCCACCTCGACGGTGAAGTCGACGTGTCCCGGGGTGTCGATGATGTTGATCTGGTGGTCCTTCCACCAGCAGGTCGTCGCGGCAGACGTGATCGTGATGCCGCGCTCCTGCTCCTGCTCCATCCAGTCCATCGTGGCTGCGCCCTCGTGGACCTCACCGATCTTGTAGGAGATACCGGTGTAGAACAGGATGCGCTCGGTGGTGGTGGTCTTACCGGCATCGATGTGCGCCATGATGCCGATGTTGCGGACCACATTGAGGTCCGTGGTGATGTCGACGGCCACTGTCTTCAGCGTTCCTTAAAGAGATTGTCTTCGGTCTGGATGGGCGGGGTGCCCACGTGGTTCTGCGAGCACCCCGCCGTACGTCACCAGCGGTAGTGCGCGAAGGCCTTGTTGGACTCGGCCATCTTGTGAGTGTCCTCGCGCTTCTTCACAGCGGCACCGAGGCCGTTGCTCGCGTCGAGGATCTCGTTCATGAGGCGCTCAGCCATCGTCTTCTCACGACGGTCCTGGGCGTAACCGACGAGCCAGCGCAGCGCGAGCGTGGTGCCACGCGTGCCCTTGACCTCGACCGGAACCTGGTAGGTCGCGCCACCGACGCGGCGGGACTTGACCTCGATGGCCGGCTTCACGTTGTCCATCGCACGCTTGAGGGTGACCACGGGGTCGGTGCCGGTCTTCTCCCGGCAGCCCTCGAGGGCGGTGTAGACGATGCGCTGCGCAACCTGCTTCTTGCCGTCCTGGAGGACCTTGCTGACGAGCTGGGTTACGAGCTGCGAGCCGTAGACGGGGTCGACGACGAGCGGACGCTTGGGAGCGGGACCCTTACGAGGCATCTCACTTCTCCTTCTTGGCGCCGTAGCGGCTCCGGGCCTGCTTGCGGTTCTTCACGCCCTGGGTGTCGAGCGAGCCGCGAATGATCTTGTAACGAACACCGGGGAGGTCCTTCACACGACCGCCGCGGACGAGCACGATGGAGTGCTCCTGAAGGTTGTGGCCCACACCCGGGATGTAAGCGGTGACCTCGACGCCGGAGGAGAGGCGCACACGGGCGACCTTCCGGAGGGCGGAGTTCGGCTTCTTCGGGGTGGTGGTGTAGACGCGCGTGCAGACGCCACGGCGCTGCGGCGATCCCTTGAGGGCAGGCGTCTTCGACTTCGTCGCCTTGTCCTCGCGGCCCTTGCGGACCAGCTGGTTGATGGTGGGCACCTCGGTGGTTCCCCTTCTTTTCTGCTCTCACGACGCGGCGCTCTGCCACGAAGGATCCAATGGTGTGCGTCCAGGTGGTGCGATACCAACTGGTCCCGCCTCGCCCCCGAGGTCGGGCGTGTCGCCCTTACCTCAACAGCACGAAGACGGATCTTTCGAACCGAATCCCCACTTGAGGGCGCCGAGCCCGGGTCCGAGACCCTTTTCTCGAGCTTGTTCCGGGCACGCGCGACGGCCTGGTTGTCCCAGACACGCTTCAGAGGCTACCCGGCGGCTTGAGAGGGGGTCAAAACGGCCCGGATACCACCTCGGAGTGCGGCTAGGAGCAGCACCCCCGCAAGCGTACCGAAGAGGACAAGGGCGCCACTGGCGTAGAGGGTCGTGCGGGCGCCGAAGTGCTCGCCGACGAAGCCGATGAGCGGGGCGCCCAGCGGGGTGCCGCCCATCAGGACGGTCATGTAGATCGCCATCACCCGGCCGCGGAACGCCGGGGCCGCCTCGGTCTGCATGGTGGCGTTGCAGGCGTTGAGGACCGTGATGGTGCAGAACCCGACGATCGGCCCGGTCAGGGCGAACAAGGCGTACGTCGGCATGAACCCGGACACGATGATGGACAGCCCGAACCCGGTGGCCGCCCCCACGATCAGCTTGAGCGGGATCCGGGTGCGGCGGGCGCCGAGCAGCGCACCGGAGAGGGAGCCGACGGCCAGGACGGTGCCGAGCAGGCCGTACTCGCTGGCGCCCTTGCCGAACTCCTCGGTCGCCATCAGCGCCGAGGTGATCGGGAAGTTCGCACCGAACGTACCGACGAAGAAGACGATGACGAGGACCATCAGCATCTTGGGCTGCGTACGGATGTAGCCGATGCCCTCGCGCAGCATCCCGCGACGCCGGGCGACCGGTTCGGGCGTGTGGAGCTCGGCGGTGTTCATCCGCTGCAGCTGCCCGATCACGGCGAGGTAGGAGACCGCGTTGACGAGGATGACCCAGCCGGTCGCCTCGGGGCCGCTGCCCAGCCAGCCGATGAGGAGACCGGCCAGCGCCGGCCCGACCAGGCGGGCGAGGTTGAACGAGGCCGAGTTGAGGCCGACGGCGTTGGTGAGGTCGTCGGGGTGGACCATCTCGGAGACGAACGACTGCCGGCCGGGGCCGTCGAAGGCGGCGCCGGTGCCGAACAGGAAGGCGATCACGTAGACCATCCACACCTCGGCGTGGCCGCTCACCGCCAGCACACCGAGGAGCAGCGACATCAGGGCCATCCAGCCCTGGGCGGCCTGCAGCAGGCGGCGCTTCGGGAAGCGGTCGGCGATGACGCCGGCGTAGGGGCTGAGCAGGAGGATGGGGAGGAACTGGAGACCGGTGGTGATACCGAGTGCCGCTCCCCCGCCGCCCAGGCTGAGCACGAGCCAGTCCTGGGCGATGCGTTGCATCCAGGTGCCGACGTTGGAGACGACACTTCCGGCTAGGTAGAGGCGGTAGTTGTGGCTGCGCAGGGAACGGAACGTGGGACTCAACTGGTGGCTATTCTCTCCATGATCGAAGCGGCGGTGCGGAGGGCGGCGAGCTCGTCGGCATCGAGGCCGACGAGCTGCTGGGCGAGCCAGGCGTCGCGGCTCAGCCGGTCCTTACGTACGGTCCGGCGGCCCTTGTCGGTGATCGAGACCAGCACCTGGCGGCGGTCGGTCTCACCCTGGCGGCGCACGACGTAGCCGCCCTCCTCGAGGAAGTTGACCATCCTGGTCATGCTCGGCGGCTGGACCCGCTCGCGTGCGGCGAGAGCGCCGAGGGTCATCTCGTCGTTGGCGTACAGCGCCCCGAGGACCGCCATCGACCCCAGCGAGAGGTCGTTGTCGGGGTGGCGCTCGTTGGCCAGGCGGCGGCGCATCCGCATGACGGAGGTGCGCAGCTCCGAGGCGACCTCGGGGATGTCGGAGGCCGCGTCGGGCGCGGAGACGGGCTGTGCGGTAGGCATGTCGGTAAGCATAACTGCTTACCGGCGCTAACTATTCCGGAAAGAGACGGCGCCCTGACGAGGGCGCCGTCACAGGGTCAGGACATCGCGGCGAGCATGAGGATGTCGTCCCGGCTGTAGGTGCGACCGGGGTGTGCCTCGGCGAGGTGCTCCTGCACCTGCTCGACCAGCTCGTCGTCGGTCTCGGTGCGGAAGTTGGTGCCGCAAGGGCAGCGGAGCGAAGCCATCAGGACCTCCAGGTCGTCGAGTCGTACGCAGGGGCTCAGCGTCTCCAGACTAGCCCCCGATAGATTGGGGGCCATGAGTGACCAGTACCGGGATGACGACTACTCCGGCGGCTACCCGGAGCAGCAGTACGACGGGTACGAGGGCGACTACTACCCCGCGGACGGCGACTACTCCCAGGACTACGGCTACGACCAGCCGCCCGTCGAGGAGCCGGTCGAGGCCCGACCCGAGCCGAAGATCGAGCTGGTCGACGAGGACGGTATCCGCGCCTTCGAGCTCGCCACCCTCGGCTGGCTCGTCGGGTTCGTGGCCCTGCTCCCCTTCTGGGGTCTGCTCAACGACCGCGGCTGGACCTGGTGGATCTGGACCTGCCTGGCCGCCTTCGGCATCGGTGCCATCGGCATCGAGCTGACCCGGCGCCGCAAGGCCCGTCGGCTGCGGGCCGAGGGCCTCGGCTAGAACGCCTCGACGTCGTCGCTGATCGTGTCGAAGACCGGGTCCGGCAGCGGCTGCGGCTCGTGCTTCTTCGCCAGCCGCACCTCCGAGTGCGCACCGCACCCGTGGTTGAGGCTGACCACCTTGCCGTCGTCGTTGGCGTCGCCGTTGGCGCAGACGCCGAAGGTCGAGGCCAGGTGGCCGGTCAGCCGGACCAGGAAGCCACAGCTGTGGCACTGGTCGGGGGCGGCCTGGGCGAGCGGCGCCTCGGGGCCGCCCTCACCTGCGTACCACCGCTCGGCGGCGGCATCGAAGCCCGTGGTCGACAGGGTGCGGACACGACCGAGACCGAGATCCTTGGCGACCTCGCGCACCTGCGCCTTCTCGTCGGCGTCGAGCGGGTCGTCACCGAAGGCGTACGTCGGGACCAGCCGGGCGTCATCGTCCTCGACCGGGAGCAGGTCGCCGGGCGAGAGATCGCCGGGCTTGATCCGGTCGCGGTAAGGCACCCAGGCGGGGGCCACGATCGCGGCGTCGCCGGGAACGAGGACGACCTCGTTGACGGTCACCTCGGAGGCCTCGCCCAGGACCGGGACGTAGACGACCGTGACCGACCAGTGCCAGCCGACGTAGCCCTTGCGGGTGCAGGCGAACAGGTGGGTCACGACGCCTGGGCCGGCACCATTCTCGGCCACATGACCGAGATGTTCTCCGACGTCACCGGCTGGGACGTCGGACAGGAGCGCGGCGCGGGCCTCGTCGACGGCAGCGACGGCCGTCGCATCGGCGTACGGGGTCGTGATCACGGACCACATCTTCGCCCACAGGCGCCTCAGGTTCCACTTCGGGGTCACCTTGCGCCACCACAACCTGAACTTCCGCACAACGCGTCATCCTCCCAGACCCACGCCGCTACTGCACAGTCACGGCAGCCATTGAGATCTCATCAAAACGCCGACACCCGCCGGAGCGTGGCTGCGGCGGGTGTCGGGTGACGCTCGGCTACTGGAGCGCGCGCGTGGAGACCATGGAGAGGACGTACTCGACGAGCGAGATCAGCGTCGCCTTGGTCGACTGACGGTCGCGGGCGTCACACGTGACGATCGGGATGTCCGGGCGCAGAGCCAGGGCCTCGCGGATCTGCTCCGGCTTGTAGGCCTGGTTGGCGCCGAAGACGTTGTGGGCCACGACGAACGGCACGTTGCGGGACTCGAAGTAGTCGATCGCGCCGAAGGAGTCGGCGAGACGACGGGTGTCGATGAGCACCACGGCGCCGATGGCGCCCTGGGTCAGGTCGTCCCACATGAACCAGAAGCGGTTCTGGCCGGGCGTGCCGAACAGGTAGAGGATCAGGTCGGAGTCGAGAGAGACCCGCCCGAAGTCCATCGCGACGGTCGTCGTCTTCTTGTTGGGCACGGCGGAGAGGTCGTCGACGCCGGCGGTCGCCTGCGTCATCACGGCCTCGGTCGTCAGGGGGACGATCTCCGAGACGGAGCCGACGAAGGTCGTCTTACCAACGCCGAACCCGCCGGCGATGACGATCTTCGCAGACATCGTCGCCTGCTTGGAGTCGGTGGTCACTGCATTACTCCTGTCAAAGCTTCCTCAGGCCGGACAGCACGCGCTCGAGGAGAGCGGTGTCCGGGGCGTCCGGGACCTTGCTGGCGTGCACCTGCACCACGCCGCGCTCCGCAAGGTCACCGATCAGGACTCGGGCAACACCCAGGGGCACCCGGATGAGCGCCGCAACCTCGGCGACGGAACGGCTCTCGCGGCAGAGCTCCGCGATCGTCCGCTCCTCTGGCGACCGGACGTAGCCGTCGATCACGTAGCGGTCGGTGATCACCAGGGCTTCCATCGGGAAGACGCGCTTGGGTTGCGTGCGGCCTCGAGTCAGGGCATACGGCCTGACCAGGGGCGGCGGTTCGGAGGCGTGGTTGCTCACGATCTCGGTCCTAAGCTCGGGCGCGCATCAGGCGCCGGTTCTGGTATCGGGGGTGAGGGCGGTGGCAACACGCGAGATCAGCAGCTGCATCTGGTAGCCAACCTGTCCCAGATCGCAGTCGGGGGCGGCGAGGGCAGCAAGGCTGGAACCCTCACCAACCGCCATGAGGACCAGATAGCCACCGTCCATCTCGATGACCATCTGCTGGACATTACCCGCGGCGAAGCACCGAGCAGCTCCCTGGGTAAGACTCGTGAGACCGGAGGCGATCGCCGAGAGCTGGTCGGCCCGGTCCGGGGGGAAGTCGACGGAGCTGGCCATCGGCATGCCATCAGCCGACACCAAGATCGCGTGAGCGATGTCGGGGGTGCGCTGGGTCAGGCTGTCGACAAGCCAGTCCAGTCCTGCGGGGGCCGTTGTCACTGCTGCTCCTCACCTTCGGGGTTGCTTTCCGCCTCAGCGGGGTTGTTGCGGGCGCGGCTGACGCCCTTCTGGAAGCTGGACATGCCACGGGTGCGGCGCGCGTCCATGTTACGCGGACCTGATGACGGTGGTGTGACCGATGGGGCCGCGCCTGGGATGAGGTTCTGACCCGGGACACGCACCGGGAGGCCACCCTGGGTGACCGTCGCCGGCTCCTGCTCCTGCAGCTTCTCCAGCTCCTGCGCCCGACGCCAGCCCTCATCACCCGGCGAGGACCAGCTGACCGGCGTGGTCGGCTCGTCGTCCTGGACGGCCGGAGCCTCGCCGCGGTCCGCCGCGGGGGCGGGCGCAGCGGCGTCGCCGGGCGTGGGGCCCTGGCCGGCCTTGGCGGCCGGACCGGCAGCCGGACCGGCGAGCGGGTCGCTCAGCGGGTCGCCGCCCTTCGCCTCCATCGCCCGGCGCGCGCCGAGCGGGCGACGACGGGTGAACCACTCGGACTGGAGGTCGTCGAAGATCGAGCTGCCCTCGTCGTCGAGGATCGGGACCTCGGTGGTCGAGTCGAGCGGGTTCGGCGAGTTGGTCGGCTCCGGGGCCATCGGGCCCATCGGGGCGATCGCGTCACCGGCGGGACCGAACGGGTCGTCGTCGGGACCGAAGCCCGGCGGCGGCGTACGCGGCGTGGTGCGCTCGGCGGGACGCTCGAAGGTGCGGAACGCGCCGGTGTCGGTGCCGAACGGGCTGCCACCCTGGGCTCCCGGGTCGCGGCGAGGAAGGTCGCCGGTCTCGGTGCTCGGGTCGAAGCGGCCGTCGGGGAAGCGCGCGGCCAGGTCCTCGGCCTTGCGCACCGGCAGCATGTTGGACAGGAAGTTCTGCTGCGGTCCGCTCGACTGCGCCGGCTGCGACGGCTGGTTGCTGCTGAACGGGTCACCACCGAACGGGTCGCCGCCGTACTGCGGCTGGCCGCCGCTGTACTGCTGGGGCTGGGCCGGGAAGCTGCCCGTGCGCGCGGCCGGGGACTCGAAGCCCGGGTCGCCCGGCATCGGCGGAACGCCGCCGAAGGCAGGCTGCTGGCCCGTGTGCGGCCCGCTCTGGCCGAAGCCGTTGTGGCCGTTCGTGCCCTGCTGCGAGAAGCCGCCGCCACCGCCGTTGTTGGAGAGGTTGGGGTGGTTGGACGCACCGGGCGTACGGCTCGGCAGGGCCGGCGGCGCGGCCGCGGAGGCGGCGGGCGCCTCGGGTGCCGGGAGCGCACCGACGGGCACGTCGTAGGGATTGCCACCGGCGTAGGGCTGCGCGTCGTAGGCGGGCATCCCGTACTGCATCTCGTAGGGAAGCTCGCCGGCCACCGGGTAGGCACCGGTCTGCTGGCCGTAGGCGCCCTGCTGGAAGGCGTAGGCGTCGAAGCCCTGCTGCTGACCCGACGGGGCCTCCGCGTGAGCGCCGACGATCGTGGTGACCGGCATCTCGACGCGCGCGACCACGCCGCGGGGGCGGTTGGGCACGAGCTCGATGTAGAGGCCGTGACGCGCCGCCAGGCGCGCGACCACGACCAGACCCATCATCCGGGCGACGTCGGCGTCGAGGCCGGTCGCGCGGCGCAGCTTCATGTTGGCCGCGTCGAGCTCCTCCGGCGTCATGCCGATACCGAGGTCCTCGATCTCGACCAGCAGCGGCGCGGCGGGACCGGCGCGGAAGGTGCGGATCGTGACCGCGGTGTCGGGCGGGGAGAAGTTGGTGGCGTTCTCGATCAGCTCCGCGAGCAGGTGCACGAGGTCACCCGCGATCGCGCCCTCGAACTCGGCGTTCTCCTCGGAGTCGATGTCGACCCGGGCGAACTGCTCGATCTCGGAGGCCGCGGCACGGAGCACGTCGAGGACCGGGACCGGGCCACGCGCAGCGTGACCGATCTCGCCGCCGGCGAGAACCAGCAGGGACTCGTCGTTGCGGCGCATACGGGTCGCGAGGTGGTCCAGGCGGAACAGGTTCGCGAGGTCGTCGGGGTCCTGCTCGTTGGCCTCGAGCTGGTCGATGAGCTGGAGCTGGCGCTCGACGAGGCTCTGCGAACGGCGGGAGAGGTTCATGAACATCTTGTCGACGTTCGTACGCAGCTCGGCCTGCTCGCCCGCCAGCCGGATCGCCTCGACGTGGACCGCGTCGAACGCGTCCGCGACGTCACCAATCTCGTCTCGGCGAGCGATGTCCAGCGGCTCCACATGGGTGTCGACCGGGCCGTCGGCCTGGTTCATGTAGGCGACTCGCTCCGGCAGGTCGTGGTTGGCCAGGTTGTAGGCCAGGCGGCGCAGCTGGCTCAGCGGCGACAGGATCGAGCGGGCGGCGACCAGACCGACGGCGAGGGCGAAGATCAGCACACCGAGGACGAGGACACCGATGACGATCGCGTCGCGGGTCGCGTCCTTCTTGATCTGCTCGACGTCGTCACTGATCTCCTGCGCGGTCTCGACGATCATCTTCTGCAGACCGCGGATGAACTCCGTGCTGGCGCCGGTGTACTGGTCCGGGGTCATCTTGACCCGGTCCATGCCGCCGCTGGTGATCACCTGGTTGACGACCCGGTGGGCGGGTGCCCCGATCGAGCCGTTGGTGGTGGTCTCGTTGGTCAGCTCGTCGAGCTGCTGGCGGATCTCGTCGGAGGTCTTGAGGTAGTAGTCGGCCGTGGACAGGCGCCACTTGGCCTCGGCGCGGGCGAGCTCCGCGAACTGCTCGTCGGTGAGGACGTCGGGGTTGACCTGGCCGTTCTTCTCGGCGGCAGCCTTCTTGCTCAGCGCCTCCATCATGATCACGCGCTCGGTGCCCATCGCCTCCGAGGCGGGACGCACGTTGCTGATCGCGGCGATCTTGGAGAAGACCTCGTCGTTCTCCAGGGTCGGCATCTGCGCCGAGATCCCGAAGAGGTTGTTCATCACGGTCGTGTAGGCCAGCTGGGCCTCGACCTGGGTGTCCCGCTCCTGGATCTGCGCGCGCAGGTCGTCGATGCCGTTCAGCGCCTGCTGGATCTCGACGATGCTGTTCTCGAGGTCCTTGTCGTCGCCGGCGTCGATCTCCTTCGCCTTGGCGCTCCAGGCCTCGATCGACTCGTCGGTCGTCTGCTGCAGCGGCCGCATGACGACCTCGGGAACACCCGCGAGCGCACCGTCACGCTCGAACAGGATGTTGATCGCGAGGTTGTAGGTGTCAGGCAGTGCCTGGGCGACAGTCTCGGCCTGGCGTGCTTCCGCCTGGGCTGAGAGGGCGCGCGAAATGCTCAACCCGCCGAACACCATCGCCGCGATGGTCGGGATGAGCAGCACGAAGATCAGACGCGCTCGAATTCCCTGCCAGGGCTTGCGTTCCGGACGGTGGGTTGTGCTTGCGTATGGCTCGGCCATTACTCCCTCTCGTGGCCATGTCACATCATTCCCGAGAGGTATGCGCCGTCTGTGGCACACACCCCAGTCCCCCGCCGCGAAGCCTGCTGGCACCCGGGCGTGCCTGTCTGCAGTCTTTGGCGACGTAAACTTACGTCATAAGTGGTCTCGATTACCAATGGTGTACGAAATCATTTGCAAATCTATGGAGGGGTAGGCGGAGTATATGCCCCACCCGCACGAGGGACGAGACACCGAGCCATCCGTGGATGCCGTCGATGCCAGCAGGCGACCGGAGAGGGGAATACCTCACGCGTCGCTGGGCGCTGAGGACTAGGCTCTCCCGCGTCGGCCGTCACAGTCGCCGGGCGACGTACGTTTGAAGCGCAGATGCGCGAGGAAGGGGCAAGCTGCCGTGCCTACTGGCAAGGTCAAGTGGTTCGACGCCACCAAGGGCTTCGGGTTTCTGTCGCAGGACGACGGTCCGGACGTGTACGTCCACGCCGACGCGCTCCCCGAGGGCGCTGCCAAGACCTTGAAGGCCGGCACCCGGGTGGAGTTCGGCATCGCCCAGGGGCGCCGCGGCGAGCAGGCGCTCTCGGTGACCGTCCTCGAGCGCTCCCCGTCCGTCTCCGGTCGCCAGCGTGCCGCCAAGCGCCGCAAGCCCGAGGAGATGGAGCTGATCGTCGAGAACGTCATCAAGCTCCTCGACGACATCCGCGACGGCTACGCCCAGGGCCGCCCGCCCACCCGCGAGCTGGCCAAGAAGGTCTCCCCCGCGCTGCGCCAGATCGCCGACGAGTTCGAGCTCTGACCGGCTGGACCTGAGCTGGATCCGGCTAGATCCAGCTCAGGTCCGGGATCAGGGTCTGCACGCCGACCACGAGGCCGGCGATGTTCACGACCAGCAGGACGAGGATCCAGAGCACCGACGGGATGCCGGTCAGGCCGGCGAGCTGGTCGGGGTCGGAGCCGCGGCGGCCTCGCTCGCCGCGGCCGAGGAGCTCCAGGAGCGGCCTCGGCGAGGCGAGCAGGAGCAGCCACGTCACCAGGGTGGCGACGACGGTCTGGATGCGGTCGTCGCCGTACCAGCTGATCGCGCCGAGCGCGGCGCCGAGCACCAGCAGGACGACGAGGCCGTAGCCGTTGCGTACCCACACCAGCAGCACGAGCATCGCCGCCACCAGGAGCCACAGCAGCCCGAGGGCGTGGCCGGCGGCGAGCATGGTCGCGCTGAGCAGGCCGAGGAGCGCCGGGGCGAGGTAGCCGGCGGCGAGCATCGCCACCATCCCCGGCCCGGACGGCTTGCCGCGCGAGAGCGTGACGCCCGAGGTGTCGGAGTGGAGCTTGATCCCGGCCAGACGCCGTCCCACCAGGACCGCCACCACCGCGTGGCCGGCCTCGTGGACGACGGTGACGCCGAGGCGTACGGTGCGCCAGGACGTACGCCACACGACGAGTGCCAGGGCGACGAGCCCGGCGCCGATCAACCAGGGTGCTTCAGGAACGGTCTGGGTGGCGGTGATCGTTGCCCAGAATTCCCTCACGCCGCCACCTCCGTAGCGCAAGCGCAAGAATACGAAGGAGACGGCGTGTTGTGCTCGTGGCTCGCTCGCTGGCGCTCGCTCACTTCACGGCCTTCTGGTTCATCGATCCGGAGCGAAAGCCCCGCGGGTCGATCTCCGCGGCGGGAAATCCTGCGTCTGTCACGGTCCTGAGCACCTCGTCGGCATGGTCGGGGTCGAGAGGCAGGAGGTTAGCCGACAGCTCGACCGTCGCCTTCTCCCCGTGGTCGCGCACGCGCAGGTCCACCCGGGCGGCGTCGTGGCCGTGGGTGGCCAGGAGGCTGCGTACGCCTTGCTCTGCCCTCTCCACGCGCGCGAGCCGCCGCGGGGTGACCTCGAGGCCGTAGGCGATCCGGCTGGAGAGGCAGGCGGCCGCCGGCTTGTCCCAGGTCGGCAGGTCCCAGCGGCGCGATGCCTCACGGATCTGCGCCTTGGTCAGGCCGGCGTCCTTGAGCGGGGTGATCGCGCCACGCTCGGCGGCCGCGCGGATGCCGGGCCGGAGACCGTTGAGCCCCTCGATCGCGTCGTCGGCGTTGGTGCCGGTCGCGACGTGGGCCAGGCCGAGCTCGCGGGCCAACGGGGTGAGGGTGTCGAGCAGCTCGGCCTTGCAGAAGAAGCACCGGTCGGTGCCGTTGGCCCGGTAGCCCTCCCGCTCCATCTCATGGGTCTGCGGGGTGATGAGGCGTACGCCGAGGCTCCTCGCGAACTCGGCGGCCGGATCCCGCTCGGAGACCGGCAGGCTGTGTGAGTAGCCGGTCGCCGCGGCGACGTCGGCGCTGCCCAGAGCCCTGGTCGCAGCCGCGAGGAGGAAGGCGCTGTCGGCACCACCGGAGAAGGCGACCAGCACGCTCCCCCTAGTCCTGAGATCCGCTTCGAGAGCGTGGAGGCGTTGGTCGAGATCGGACACGCTCCGACCTTATCGACGTGCGCCAGAAGGCCCGGAGCGAGGAGCTACCAGGGCGGGGGAACGCCGCGCGCTCCCGAATTCCGGATTGCGCCGGACGTGGACCCTCGTCTGGATAGGGTCGGGGCCATGGGGGCAGAGGTGGAGGGGACGGCGAGGTCGGGCGGGCAGTCGAGGGGGTGTCTGAGGTCGGTCGTCGAGATCGTGATCATCGCGGTGACTGCCATCCTGCTCGCGGTGGTGATCAAGACCTTCCTGGCCCAGGCGTTCTACATCCCCTCGGAGTCGATGCGGCCCGGGCTGGAGGTCAACGACCGGGTGCTGGTGGAGAAGCCGTCCTACTGGACCGGCACACCCGAGCGCGGCGACGTGGTCGTCTTCGCCGATCCCGGCGACTGGCTCTCGACCAACCAGGTGCCGCCGGCGCCGACCGGTTTCCGGGCCGTGCTCGCCAAGATCGGGCTCTACCCGACCGGCGACCACCTGGTGAAGCGGGTCATCGGAGTCGCCGGCGACACCGTGGAGTGCTGCGAGTCGGGTCGCATCGTGGTCAACGGGACGCCTCTGGACGAGTCCTCGTTCATCGCCCCGTCCGATACCTGTGACGGTCCGATGGCGCAGGACAACGGGTCGTACGTCGAGGGCGGCTGCCGGGGCTGGAAGGCCGTCGTCCCCGAGGGCCGGCTCTTCGTGATGGGAGACAACCGCGCCAACTCCGCCGACTCGTCCTTCCACCTGTGCAGCCCCGAGCGTCAGAAGTCCGGTGACGAGGGGTGCCAGAGCGCGTTCGTACCGGTCTCCGACGTCGTCGGGCGCGTCGCCGTCGTCTTCTGGCCCACCGACCACTTCGACGTCGAGCACCGCCCGGAGACCTTCGACTCCGTCGACTGAATCTACCGTTGTTTCGGGCGAGAACGCAGTTGTGGGCGACGAAACTGTCGTCTCGTCGCCCACAACTACAGATTCGGCGGGTGGGTCAGGCCTCGCGGACCACATCCATGGTGCGGTCGCCGAACTTGACCTTGTCGCCGTCGACCAGAGCCGCGGGGCGGCGGGCGCCGAGGGCTCGTGCGGCACCCTGACGGATCAGGGTGGTGCCGTTGGTGGAGCCACGGTCCATGACCACGAGGGTGCCGTCGGCCGCGACCTGGAACTGGGCGTGGGTCTTGGACAGCGACATGTCGCTCGAGGAGAGGGCCACCCGGTGGGAGACCTCCTCGCCGGGGCGCGGCTCGGGGCCGCGGCCGACGATCGCCAGCCCCTCGACCACGAAGCTCTGGCCGGTGTCGAACGTGACCCGCCAGCGAGCCGTCACCGCGGGCTGTGGAGCCGCTGTGGGCGGCGCCGGCGGAGCGGGCTGGGCCACGGGCGGCACTGCCGGCGGGGCGGGTGGAGCCGGCGGTGCGGGCGGGGCCGGTGTCGGCACGGGAGCCGGCGGCGCCTGACGAGCGACCGGCACGCCGACCTGGGTCGGAGCCGCCTGAGCCTCGGCCACGGCCCGGGCAGCCGCTGCGTGGGCGGCGGGGCTCTGGGTCGGAGCCGCCGGAGTCTGCGGCCGCTCGGCACGCTCCGGGGTGGCCTCGGCCTGCTTGAGACGCATGGTGGTCAGGTTGACGATGCGGCGCGGCGCCGGAGCCTCCTCCTCGGCCTCGACGACGGCCGGAGGACGTACGTCGACCACGACCGAGCCGGCGCGGCGGTCGTGCCACCCCTGGCGGCGGCCACGCTCGTCCATCGCCGCGACCCAGGCGAAGGTGGCGGTGCCGATGCCGAGCGTCGGGATCGTGCAGAGACCGAGCAGGGCCTGGCGTACGAACGCCTTGCCGACGCCGATCGGGCGGCCCGCGGCGCCGGAGTCATCGCTGACCACGCGCAGCCCGAGGGCCATCTTGCCGGGCGTCTTGCCACCGGAGCCGGTGAGGATGGTGCCGACCAACCAGACCACCAGCACCACACCGGCGATCAGGCCGGTCCCGGCCAGCGTGTTCCCGTTGCGGAAGAAGATCAGCCAGGCGGCGACTCCCGCCGCGGCGAAGATCGCCCACGCGATCACCCGGTCGATGGCGAAGGCGTAGAACCGGCGGTCCGGCTCCGCGATCGCTGCCTCGACCGACGGAGCCTGGAGGCCGGCCACGCTCATGCCGCCGCCTCCGAGGAGAGCGGCGACACGAGCGAGAGCCGTTCGGTCACGGGTTGGTCACCCGGATCGTCAGGCTGTCACCGAGGTCGATGACGGCGCCGGGCATGAGCTGGACGGGTACGCCGGGACGCAGGTCCTCCGGGCCGAGCCCGGGCTGGACCAGGACGGTGCCGTTGGTCGAGCCGAGGTCGGTGACCACCGCGGCGCCGTGGTCGACGCCGGCACCCGGACGGATCTCGCAGTGGGTCGAGGAGATCTCCTGGTGAGGGCTCGGCACGGTCACCAGCATCGGCTGCTCGGTGGGCGTGAACCGGCTCGCCTCGGGGGCACGGCCGACGAGGACGACCCGGTCGACCTCGACGCGGTCGCCGCTGGAGAACTCCAGCCGCGCGACCGGGTAGGCGGTCACCTTCGGGGCCTCGGGCTGGCCGGGGATCCCGGCGAGTCCGGCGTTGAGGTCCTCGCCGACACCGATGCGGGTCAGACCGTCGTGGTCGTCCTCATCGGGGTTGGGCTCCTCCCAGACCGGCTCGTCGTGGGTCTCCGGGACCGGAGCCACCGGCGGAGCCGGAGGCGCGGGCGGGGCCGGGAAGGCGGGCGGGGCCGGGGGCGCCGGAGGGATGTCGGTCACCGGCGCGGGGGCCGGCGGGCCGTCCACGGGCGGTGCCTCGATCGGGGCGTCGACCGGCGCGGAGTCGATCAGACCGTCGGCAGGCACGTCGACGGGCGGCGGCGGAGGCGTGGTCAGCGGCGGCGGAGGCGGCATCGACGGCGGACCGAAGTCGGGCGCCTGGGCGGACTCGGGCTCGTAGGACTGCGGCTCGTCATAGGGCTGCTCGTCATAGGGCTGCTCGTCGTAGGGCTGCTCGTCGTAGGGCTGCTCGTCGTAGGGCTGCTCCTCGACGGCAGCGAGAACCTCGGTCTCGGCGTCGGGGGCGACCTCGGCCTCGGCCACCGGCTCCGGGGAGACCGCGGACGGCCCGAAGGACGAGGCCACCGCGGCGGCGTGCTCGTCGCTGGCGTAGTCGTCCTCGTAGGTCCGGGAGGCGGACTCGGGGTAGTCCTGGTCGTCGGCATCCTCCGACGCGGCCGGCATCTCGAACGCCTCGGTCGGCTCGGTCAGGTCGTCGTGGCGCGGCGCCGACGCCTCGCCGGACTCCTCACCACGGTTGACCGAGACCGGCTCGTCCGAGTCGGCGTCCGAGTCGGCGTCGGCCCCGAGACCCGGGAGGTCACCCGAGACCGGGATCGGCGGCACGACCGAGAGCGACGGCGGAGCCGCGGCCGGCTCCTCCTCGTCGAGACCCTGCTCCTCGGCGGACTCGGGGTAGGTCTCCTCGGGCAGCGGGTCGGTGAGCGGGTCGGCCTGCACCGGCTCGTCCACGCCGTCGTCGCTGTCGTCGGAGGCTTCCTCGACCGCCACCGGAGCGGGCACGAAACCCGCGCGGCTCTCGGGCGAGTCGTCCTGGCTGGACTCCGGGGCTGGCGGCGGGACCTCGAGGCCCGAGACGCGCAGCAGGCCACCGAGCGCGGTCATCGGCTCACCGGTCGCGCCCTCCTCGCCGAGCGAGATGGACATCCGGGTGACGCCCTCGAGGGTGCGCTCGACCCACGTCTTCGACGACGAGCCGTCGACCTCGACGGCACCCTCGCCGGCCTCGAAGGAGACCACCGACGGACCGCGCACGACGGTGCGTACGCTGCCGCCGTCAGGCGTCACGTCCCCGGAGACGAGGACGAAGCCCGGCAACGAACTGAGCCCGGTGGCGACGAGGGCGTCGAGCACCTCGTCGAACCCGGCACCGTCGTCGACGAGAGCCCACAGCGCACCCGCGCGGCTCTTCTCCGAGGGCGGGAGCAGCACCGTGGCGCTCTCACCGATGATGCCGAACCAAGTGCCCGGCGTGTAGGACGTGCTCGCGATGGTTCCTTGTTCACTCATGGCAGCACTCCTAGCTTCTGCTCCATACTCACCCTTTGTTGCTCCGAGTCATACGGGTTCTCCTCGGCCAATCCCATCACATCGACCACGATCGCGGTGGCGTTGTCCCTGCCACCCGCTTCGACCGCGGCGGCGACGAGCTTCTCGGCCGTGTCACGTGCATCGGTGTCCTCGGCGGCGAGGATGTCGGCGATCTCGGCATCCGAGATCATTCCGCTCACGCCGTCCGAGCACAGCATCAGCCGGGCGCCCACCGGCAGGGTCACCTGGAAGATGTCGGGAACCGCGGGGGCCATCCCGCCGAGCGCCCTGGTCACCACGTTGCGCTCGGGGTGGTGCTCGGCCTGCTCGCGGGTGATCTGGCCGGAGTCGACCAACTCCTGGACGAGGCTGTGGTCGCGACTGAGCTGGCTCAACGTACCGTCGAAGAAGCGGTAGATGCGCGAGTCGCCGACGTTGAGCAGGATCCACAACGGGCTGCTTCCGCCGTCGGCGATCAGGGCCGCCGCACAGGTGGTGCCGGACTGGTAGTCCGAGGCTCCGCGCGAGCGCTGCTCGAGCGCGAAGGCCACGATCCGGTCCTGGGCGGCCTGGAGGGCCTCGACCATCGCCTGGCTGCCGGACTCGGACACGTAATGGGTGCCACCGAGCTTGGCGAACTCCTGGATCACCATCTCGCTGGCGATGTCACCACCGTCATGGCCGCCCATGCCGTCGGCGACGACGAAGACGGGTGGCTCGGCCACGTGGGAGTCCTCGTTGACCTTCCGCACCTGGCCGACATCGGTCGCGGCCCCGTGCGCGATCACTACTTTCCTGGACATCTCGCCCCCTAGGCCTGCCGGGATAGCGTGATGCCGATGGACACAGGCTTCCGCTCACTCGCAGACCAGTTGCGCTCTTGGCCCACAGAGCGCATCTCACGCCTGCTTCTTGCTCGTCCTGATCTCGCCACGCCGTCCCCTCATGACTCCGGCCAACTCGCCGCCCGAGCAGCCACTCGCACATCCTTGCACTACGCGATGGATGACCTTAACCATCTCGAGCTGATCGTGCTTGATGCCGTTGTCCTCGCGAATCAAACCACCCGAGCTCACTTATCTTCCATGGTGAACGCGGAAGTGGACGCCGCGACACGGGCACTTTCTCATCTGGAGGACTGCGGCCTGGTGTGGCACTCCCTCGGCGGTCTGCGCGCCGTGACCGGTGTCGCGACCCTGTTGCGGGGTTCCCCGGGAGCCTCCGGGCTGCAGCCGTTCGCCGGCCATCTCGGGGCTGACCAGGAAGAAGTCGTACGCCGCCTGGCGGCCGTCTCCGCCGACGCCCGCGCGATGCTGGAGGCTGTCGACGCCGGCGGCGGGCAGGCCTCTTCCTCTCGCGCGCGCCCGCGCGTGGCGGTGGCCGAGGCCTCCGGACCCGCGGAGGAGCTGATCGCACACGGGCTGCTGGTGTCCTCGGGCGAGGAGATACTGACTCTCCCCGGTGAGGTCGGACTCACACTGCGCGGTGGGCGGACGACGCGCGAACGGGTGGACCTCCCACCCTCCCTGCCGACCTCCTCGCGAGCATCCGCGCTCGTCGACCGGGCGGCCGCCGGCGCCGCCTTCGAGCTCGTCCGCAACCTCGAGCTGCTGCTCGACGCCTGGGGCGCCACCCCGCCGCGCTCGCTGCGCGGCGGCACCGGTCTGACGGTGCGCGACCTGAGGGCGACCGCCGAGCGGCTCCATGTCACCGAGCCCACCGCCGCGCTGCTGATCGAGGTGTCCTGGGCCTCCGGGCTGCTGGCGCTGGGCACCGACGAGGAGGGCGACCCGTCCTGGATGCCGACCGAGCTCTTCGACCAGTGGCTGCAGCAGCCCCTGGCTGCCCGGTGGGCACACGTGGCCACGGCCTGGCTCGGCTCGCCCCGGCTCCCCGGCCTGGTCGGCCAGCGCGACCCGGCAGGGAAGACGTGGAACGCGCTGGCGCCCGACATGGCCGGCGCGTCGGCCGTCGAGATGCGGCGGCTGACGCTGGGTCTGCTCGCGGACATCCCGGAGGGCGAGGTGCTCGCCGCCGGCACCGGCCCTGCCGCCGTCGCGGCACGGCTGGCCTGGGAGCGGCCACGACGGCCGCGCAGCCGCACCGAGTCCCGGGAGTCGCTGGTGTCCTGGACGCTCACCGAGGCGGAGACGCTCGGGCTCGCGGCGTTCGGGGGGCTGGCTGCGTACGGGCGGGGGTTGGTGGCGGGTCTGGACCCGGTCCCGGTCCTGGCGGACCTGCTGCCGGAGCCGGTCGACCACGTGCTGCTGCAGGGTGACCTGACCGCGGTCGCGCCAGGGCCCCTGGAGCCCGCGCTGGCCCGCACGCTGGCCGTGGTGGCGACGGTGGAGTCGCACGGCGGGGCGACGGTCTACCGGTTCACCAAGGAGTCCGTGCGCCGGGCGATGGACCGCGGCTGGACCGCCACCGAGATCCATGCGTTCCTCACCGCCGCCTCCCGCACGCCGGTGCCGCAGGCGCTGAGCTACCTGGTCGACGACACGGCGCGTACGTTCGGCACGGTCCGGGTCGGGTTCGCCGCCGCCTACCTGCGCAGCGACGACGAGGCCGCGCTGGCCGAGCTGCTGGCCCACCCGGCCGCCGAGTCCCTGGGACTGCGCCGGCTGGCGCCGACGGTGGTGGTCAGCACCGTCGCGCTCGACTCGCTCCTCCCCCGGCTGCGCGAGCTCGGCCTGGCTCCGGTCGTCGAGGCGCCCGACGGTTCGGTCCACGTGGCGCGGCCCGACGCCTTGCGTGCCAAGACCCGCAACGCCCCACGTCCGGCCGGTGCCCAGCAGGCCCATCTCACCGTGCGTGCGACCGCCGTGGCGGCGCGCATCAAGGGCGGCGACGAGACCGCCGCCTCACGCCCGGCCCCGGCCGAGCCGGCGCCGACCGAGCCGGCCTCGACCATGGCGATCCTCCATGAGGCCATCGACGCCGGGGAGCCGGTCGTCATCTCCTACGTCGACGGCCGCGGGGTCGCGGGCGAGGCGCGCGTCGAGCCGCTGAACCTCGACGGCGGCTCGCTCACGGCCCGGGTCGACGACGACGAACGCTCCTTCGCACTGTCCCGGATCAGGAGCGTCCGGCCGGCGTGAGCCGCCGCCACGGGACCTCGCGGCATCGCTCGGCCCGTAGGCTGGTCCGGTGAACGACGGCCCCCTGATCGTCCAGTCGGACAAGACGCTCCTGCTCGAGATCGACCATGCCCGGGCCGCCGAGTGCCGCAAGGCGATCGCGCCCTTCGCCGAGCTCGAGCGGTCGCCGGAGCACATCCACACCTACCGCCTGACCCCGCTGGGGCTGTGGAACGCGCGCGCCGCCGGGCACGATGCCGAGCAGGTGGTGGACACGCTGCTGGAGTTCTCGCGCTATCCGGTTCCCCACTCCCTTCTGGTCGACGTCGCCGAGACGATGGCCCGCTACGGCCGACTGCGGCTGGAGAAGAACCCGGCCAACGGGCTGGTGCTGGTCTCCTCCGACCGCGCGGTGCTGGAGGAGGTCGTCCGGGCCAAGAAGGTCGCCGGGATGCTGGGCGAGCGGCTCGACGAGGACACCGTCGTCGTCCACCCCTCCGAGCGCGGCAACCTCAAGCAGGCGCTGCTCAAGCTCGGCTGGCCCGCCGAGGACTATGCGGGCTACGTCGACGGTGAGGCCCACCCGATCGCACTGGACACCACCGACTGGGCGCTCCGTCCCTACCAGTCCGAGGCCGCCGAGTCGTTCTGGCACGGTGGCTCCGGCGTCGTCGTGCTCCCCTGCGGCGCCGGCAAGACGCTGGTCGGCGCCGCCGCCATGGCACATGCCCAGGCGACCACGCTGATCCTCGTCACCAACACCGTCTCCGCGCGCCAGTGGAAGGACGAGCTCGTACGCCGCACCTCACTGACCCCGGACGAGATCGGCGAATACTCGGGGTCGGTCAAGGAGATCCGGCCGGTCACGATCGCCACCTACCAGGTGCTGACCGCTCGCCGGAAGGGTGCCTACCCGCACCTGGAGCTGCTCGACGCCCGCGACTGGGGGCTGATCGTCTACGACGAGGTCCACCTCCTGCCCGCCCCGATCTTCCGGATGACCGCCGACCTGCAGGCCCGCCGCCGCCTCGGCCTGACCGCCACCCTGGTGCGTGAGGACGGGCGCGAGGGCGACGTCTTCTCCCTGATCGGCCCCAAGCGCTACGACGCTCCGTGGAAGGACATCGAGGCGCAGGGCTGGATCGCGCCGGCGGACTGCGTCGAGGTGCGGGTGACCCTGCCCACCGACGAGCGGCTCGTCTACGCCACCGCCGAGCCCGACGAGCGCTACCGGATCGCCTCCTGCACGCACCACAAGATCGACGTGGTCAAGGAGATCGTCGCCTCCCACGCCGACAAGCCGACGCTGGTGATCGGGCAGTATCTCGAGCAGCTCGACGAGATCGCCGCCTCGCTCGACGCCCCGGTGATCGAGGGCAAGACGTCGGTCAAGGAGCGGCAGCGGCTCTTCGACGCGTTCCGCTCCGGCGAGATCGACCTCCTGGTCGTCTCCAAGGTCGCCAACTTCTCCATCGACCTGCCCTCGGCCGAGGTCGCGATCCAGGTCTCCGGGGCCTACGGCTCCCGCCAGGAGGAGGCCCAGCGGCTCGGGCGGCTGCTGCGTCCCGGCGACGGCAACAAGACCGCGCACTTCTACACGATCGTCTCCCGCGACACCGTCGACGCCGACTTCGCTCAGAACCGTCAGCGATTCCTGGCCGAGCAGGGCTACGCGTACCGGATCGTCGACGCCGAATCCCTCGGCGACCTCACGCCCTGACGGTCGTTGAATCGTTAGCCGTGGCCGGATGCGGTCAATTCACTGCGATCCGATGTGACGAGCGTCATACTCGCTGAAGCGTTTCAATCCCTCGCCTTCAGGAGTCCGCGTGCGCCGACACATCGCCGGGCTGGTCACGGCCACCACCCTCGCCCTCGTCCTCTCGCCTGCACTGCCCTCGCTCGCCGCCGGCGCCGTCCCATCGACCGAGGACGTGGTGACGGGCTCCGTCCCCGTCGTCGGCGAGCTGCGTACGAATGCGCTGGTCGACCCGCTCGGCATCGCGACCACCGCCCCGACCTTGGGGTGGCAGCTCGACTCCGACCGCCGCGGGGTGACCCAGAAGGCGTACCAGATCCGGGTCGCGACCTCGGAGCGGCGGCTCAGCTCGCCCGACGTGTGGGACAGCCGGAAGGTGCGGTCCGGGCAGTCCGTCGACGTCCGGTACGCCGGGCCCGCGCTGAAGCCTCGCACCGACTACGTGTGGTCGGTGCGGGTCTGGGACGACGAGGGCGTCGCGTCCGCATGGAGCGAGCCGGCGACGTTCGCGACCGGCCTCGGGAACGAGGCGTGGACGGCGGACTGGATCGGCGCGAAGACTCCTGAGCTGGGCGCGGAGTGGACCGACTACACGATCGAGTTCACCGCCTCCGACATCGGCGGAGCGCTCGGCGTCTACTTCCGGGGCCAGAACACCGAGAACGCCTACATGTGGCAGTTCAGCGATGCCGAAGACTCGCTCCGCCCGCACGTGAAGCGCAAGGGCGGCTACTCCGTTCTCCCGGCGAAGCCGGTCCCGAGCGGCTTCGACTTCGCCGCCGAGCACGACTACGCGATCACCGTCGCCGGCGACACGATCACCACCACGATCGACGGGCAGCAGCTGGACCGGCGCACCGATGCCACCTTCGGCGGGCCCGGGGTGATGGGCTTCCGCACGAGCGGGTCCGAGCACGGACTGGTCCACGACGTGACCGTCACCAGCGCGAGCGGCACGGTCCTCGTGGACACCGACTTCCCGACCGGCGACCGCACCTTCACCGCCGGGACGGTCACCTCCGACGGGCTCCGTGTCGACAACGCGGGCGGCGAGGCGTGGCTGCGGGGCGACGACGCGGTCCCGCTGCTGCGCAAGGAGGTCGACCTGGGGTCGAAGACGGTCACCCGCGCCCGCGTCTACGCCTCGGCACGCGGTGTCTACGAGCTGCGCCTCAACGGCAAGCGGGTCGGCGACGCCGAGCTGGCGCCCGGCTGGACGGCTTACGACAAGCGCATCGACTACCAGACCTACGACGTGACGGACCTGGTGAGGTCGGGCTCGAACGTGCTCGGGGCCGAGGTCGCCCCGGGCTGGTACTCCGGCAAGGTCGCGATGTTCGGCACCGACGTCTACGGCACCGACAACTCGCTGATCGCCGAGCTCGTCGTCGACTACTCCGACGGCACCAGCGAGGTCGTCCGCACCGACGACAGCTGGCGTACGACCGGCGGACCGACCCGCGAGGCCGACCTCCTCGACGGCGAGTGGTACGACGCCCGCCGCGCGGCCGAGGTCGACGGCTGGGACGAGGCCGGCTTCGACGCCCAGGACTGGGCAGCGGTCGCCGTCAGGGACGAGCCGACCGACGTGCTCGAGCCGCAGACGGCCGTCGACGTACGCGTCACCGAGGAGCTCGAGACCGCCGAGCGGATCGACTCGCCGACCGACGGCGTCTACCTCTACGACCTCGGGCAGAACATGGTCGGCCACGTCCGCCTCACCGTGCAGGGCGAGAAGGGCCAGACGGTCACGATCCGCCACGGCGAGGTGCTCAACCCCGACGGCACCCTCTACACGGCCAACCTGCGCTCGGCGAAGGCCACCGACACCTACACGATCGGTTCCGACGAGCCCGAGACCTTCGAGCCGTCCTTCACCTTCCACGGCTTCCGCTACGTCGAGATCTCCGGGCTGGACGAGGCCCCCGACGCCTCCGACATCGTCGGCGTCGTGGTCGGCACCGACGGCGACCTGACCAGCACCCTGGACACCAGCTCGGACCTGGTCGACCAGCTGCATCGCAACATCGTGTGGGGGATGCGCGGCAACTTCCTCTCCATCCCGACCGACACCCCGGCACGCGACGAGCGGATGGGCTGGACCGGCGACATCAACGTGTTCGCCCGGACGGCGGTCTACAACATGGACTCCGAGTCGTTCCTGACCAAGTGGCTGCAGGACCTGCGCGACACCCAGCGCCCGAACGGGTCGCTGCCCGGCGTCGCGCCGGTCGTCCCGGGTCGCTTCGACGGCGGCTACGAGTCGGCCGGCTGGATGGACGCGGGCGTGCACGTGCCCTGGACGCTGTGGCAGGCCTACGGCGACACCGGCGTCATCACGGAGAACTACGACATGATGAAGCGGTACGTCGACTTCCTCGACGCCGACTCGACCGGACACATCCGGTCCGCCGGTGGCTACCTGGACTGGCTCAACCTCGACGACCCGACGCCCGCCGACGTCCTGGACACGGCGTTCGTCGCGAAGAGCACCAGGGAGTTCGCGCAGATGGCGAAGGCCATCGGCAGGGATGCCGACGCCGCGGCCTACCAGGCCCGCTTCGAGGCCATCCGAGCCGCCTACCAGCAGGCGTTCATCGCCGCCGACGGCTCCGTCAAGGGCGACAGCCAGACGGCGTACATCCTCACCCTGACCAACGACCTCGAGCCCGAGGACCGTCGCGACGCGGTCTACGACCAGTTCGTGCAGACGCTCGAGCGGCGTGACTACCACCTCTCGACCGGATTCCTCGGCGTCGACGGGCTGCTGCCGGCGCTGACCGAGGCCGGGCGCACCGACATCGCCTACCGGCTGCTGCAGCACGAGGACTACCCGTCGTGGGGCTACGAGATCGGCAAGGGCGCCACCACGATCTGGGAGCGCTGGAACTCGATCAACCCGGACGGCACCTTCAACGACGTGGGCATGAACTCCTTCAACCACTACGCCTACGGCGCCGTCGGCGAGTGGATGTATCGCACCATGGCCGGCGTCTCGGCGGCCGAGCCCGGCTACCGCAAGGTGACGATCGCGCCCGAACCCGGCGCGGGGGTCGACCACGTCGACTACAGCCTGCAGACCCCGTACGGCACGGTGAAGAGCGCCTGGGCGACCGACGACGGGCCGATGACCCTTGACGTGACCGTCCCCGCGAACACCACCGCCGAGGTGCGGATCCCGGCCGCCAACCGCTGGGCGGTGACCGAGGGTGGGTCGCCGATCGAGGACTCGGAGGACGTCGAGTTCGTACGCTACGACGACAGCGAGGACGTGGTCGTCCTCGAGATCGGGTCGGGCGACTACAGCTTCGCGGTCGCTCCCGCGCTCGGCGACATCGGTGCCGCCCGGGCGGAAGCCGCCACGACGGCGGCGGAGGTCTCCTCCCTGAAGCTCGACGGTGTCGCCGGCAGGGCCGCCAAGCGCGACCTCGAGAAGCGGACGGCGTCATTGCGCGCCGAGATCGGCGAGGCATGGGAGCTCGCCGCCCGTGACGCCGACGAGGATCAGGTCGCCGAGGCGGTCCACCACGCCCTCGCTGCCGTTGCGAACCTGGACCGGACCATCCAGATGTACGCCGACGCCGGCACCCTCGCCGACGCGACCGCGACTGGCCTGCGCGACCGGCTGACGTCGATCGGGAAGAGTCTGTCGCGAGCATCGGCCCGGTTGGTCGGCGCGGTCGCCACGCTGCAGGTGCCCGAGGACGAGGTCCTTCCCGGTGACGTCGTCGAGGTCTCGGTGCGGGTCGACAACTCCGGCAAGCAGTCGCTGAAGCAGGTCAGCTCGTCGCTCGCGCTGCCGGACGGGTGGACGGCGGAACCGGTCGGCGCCCACGCCGACACCGTGCCCGCCGGCGACGAGGTCGAGCACACCTACGAGGTCATGGTGCCCGCAGATGCTGCCGTCGGGCCCGTCGAGCTGACCGGTGAGCTGTCCTACAGCCGCTCGGGCGGCACCGCCATGCTGCCGGTGGGAGGCACCCTGCTGATCGGCTCAGGAGTGCAGATCACCGCGTCGTCGAGCGCTCCGGCCTCGGTCGACGGCGGACAGACCGCGACCATCACCACGACGCTGCACAACCGCAGCGACGTCACCCAGCGCGGCGAGCTGTCGCTGACCGGCCCCGACGGCTGGTCAGCGGAGTCGGAGGGCTTCGAGATCCCCGCAGGACAGGACGCCGACGTCGACATCGAGGTCGTCGTGCCACAGACGGTGGTGGCAGGTCCGGTGTCCCTGACCGTCGCGACCGGAGCGACCCCGGCCGAGCAGGCGGCGACGACCGTGACGGTCGCCCTCGCGACGCCACCCGCGGACTCGACCGACCACATCGACCTCGGCGAGGGGACCTCGGAGACGGAGCACGGCCTGACCGCCTCCGAGCGGTCGGGGACCAATCAGGAGGCCGGGCTGACCCGCCGCTACACACACTCCTCCTACCCCGGCGGCTGGTTCGAGCTCGACGCCGCGGTGCCGGTGGACCGACCGTTCGTGGTCCGCATCGTCGAGACGTTCGACGGTGCACGACGCAAGACCTACGACGTCGAGATGGACGGCCAGGTGGCGCACAGCGTCGACCTGACCCGCACGGCAGGCGGTCAGGGCACGATGACCCACCAGTTCCTCGTGGAGCCCTCGGCACTGACCGCGGACGGCTCGGTGCGGATCCGGTTCCAGGACACCGGCGCCGACTACGACCCGTCGGTCGCCGACGTGTGGGTGGTGCCGGTGGGGTGAGGCTCATCCGAGCGCCACGACGCGCAGCTGATGGGGCGGTGGACAGCTCTCGACCCACTGGTCCCGGCACTCGCGGCACAGCAGGTAGGTGTGCGTGCAGCGGTCGTCGGGACAGAGCACGGTCACCGCGTACGCCGCCACCTCGCCACAAGGTTCCGCGTCGCTGTCCGGGCTGCCGCAGCTGCACTCACAGGCGGGCCGCTCGCCGAGCTCCTCCTCGAGCCGTTCGATCTCCTCGTCGATGGTCGGGCTGATGGTCATGACATCTCCTCCGTCTGGATCGGATGTCGTCCTCACCACCACCTAAGCAGAGGCCACCGACATTTCTGCTTCGTGGATCGTGGTCTCGAAAGCGAGGTCGGGCCGGGAGCCGCCGACCGGGGTCAGGTGCACGACGATGCCGGTCGCGACGTCCAGCCCGATGTCGTACGCCTCGGGGTAGACCGTCCCTGCGGGCGGCTCCCACCCCGGGGCCCCGTCCCCGTACTCGAACCAGTCGCTGACCCGCGACCACAGCAGCGGACAGCACCCGCACCGCGGCTCGTACCCCTCACCGGGCACCGCCCGCGCCCACCAGGTCTCCCGGCCGGCCCGCGGCTCCGAGCGCAGGTCGCTCAGCACCACGTCGGCCGACAGCTCCTCGGGATCGAGCATCGACACGAACACGTAGTTCTGCCACATCGGGTCGTCGATCTCGTGGGTGTGGGCCCGCGGCCGGCTCGCCACGAGACCGTCGGCGCGCAGGACCGGCTCGGGCACCGGGTCGGTCACCTTCTCGTCGACGGCGCGGTCGCCGCCGGCGTCGCGCACCCGCAGTCGACCGGGTCGCCGCAGCCAGCACTCGACGTCGCCGTCCGTCGGCGTCCGCCAGGTGAAGTGCAGCGCGGAGAAGCGCCACGGCGACGAGCGGGCGAGCGCACGGAAGGTGTCATCGGTCAGCGACAGCTCAGCTCCCATCCGACCCACCCTCGTCCAGCCAACGGCCGTTCCGCATCAGGTGACGGCCCTCGAGCTCGTTCTCCTCGCGCCAGGCCTGGACCTTGGTCGGCCGGACGCGGATCAGGCTGTCGGCCCAGCTGCTCGGGTCCCCGCCCTGCTTGGCCGCGTAGATCTCGAGCACCTCCTTCGGCGTCCCGTTCATCGGCGAGACCTCGGCGCGGCCGTCGATGATCACGACGTCGCGCAGCTCGCCGAGCGCGAGACGCACGACCGGAGAGGCGGAGAGGTTGCGCTGCGTACGCGCTCCCCCCATGCTCGCGATCCAGATCTCGCCCTCCCACCACACGAACGAGATCGGCACCAACCACGGCTGGTCGTCGTGCGCCGACGCGATCCACAGGTCGACGTCGTTCTCCAGACGGGCGCGGGTGTCGGCGAGTCTCTGGTCGAGTGAGCGAGGGTCAGCCATGGCCGCACCCTAGTCGCCGACCGAGCGGGCGACCTACGGCTTTCTGGGGAGTTCGGGAGGAGGATGGGCGCATGGAGACCTGGGAGTTCGAGGCCGAGCTGTGGCCGTGGAAGGGCGAGACCGATGCCTGGATCTTCGTGACCGCTCCGCCCGAGGTCACCGAGGAGATCCGGGAGGCGTCGGTCGCGACCGGCCCGCCCCGCGGCTTCGGTTCGGTGAGGGTCGAGGCGCGGATCGGCACGACCATCTGGAGAACGTCCGTCTTCCCAGGTCAGGAAGGCTATGCGCTGCCGATCAAGAAGGCCGTACGCCGCAAGGAGGACCTCCAGGTCGGCGACCGCGCGCTCGTGTCCATCACCCTCGTCTGACGCCCGCGGGACCATGCACCGGCAGGTGGAGTCGGGTCGTCGCTAGCCGCGTCCCTTGAGCCGGGAGCGGAGCACGAGCCGGGCCGCCGGGCCGAGATCCTCGATGACCTCGACGAGCGAGCCGAGCTGCTCGAGGGCGGCGAAGGCCGAATCGGCGCCGGGGCGGTCCACCCCGTCGTACATGAGCAGGCCGACGAACGCCGAGCTGATCGCGCGCGACAGGCCGGGCGCGTCCACGACGCTCTCGACCGGGCTCCCCTCCAGCGCACGGGCGACCGCGGCCTCGATCTCCTCGTTCCACCGGCCCATCGCGTAGCGACCGGTCTCGGCCAGCGTCTTGTCCCGCTGCGCACCGGCCAGCAGCTGCGACATCACCGTGATGTTGCCCGCGGCTCGCTCCCGCTCGTGGAGAACCCGCCCGAGCGCCAGCAGCTCGCTCAGCGAGGTCACCTCGGCGAGCTCGTCGCGGTAGGACGCCGCCGCCTCGTCGGTCGCTGCCCGGCAGGCCTGGTCGACCAGGTCCATGACGGTTCCGAAGTGGTAGAAGACCAGCGCCTGGTTGACCCCCGCCCGGTCGGCGACCGCCCGCGCCGAGACGCCGGCGATCCCGTCCTCCTTGAGCAGGTCGGTGACCGCCGACATCAGCTTGGCCTTGGTGGGGTTCATTCTGCGGCGGGCTCCTTGGTGACGAGCAGGTCGAAGAGGATCAGCACGCAGCCGAGTATGCCCCCGCAGGCGAGCGCCAACAGCATGACCACGGCGACGAGGCCCGGCTCGGACGGCCCGGTATCCGACAGGCCCACCACGGCGCTCGAGATGCTGCAGACCATGCCGAGGGCGACGGCTCCGATCACCATGTCCGGGAGCGGGATCCGTACGCCGCGCGTCACGGCTTCTCCGAACCAGGCCGCCACCGCCCCGGAGAGGCCGGCGATGGCGAGCAGGGCGCCGATGTTCTCACCCGCAACGCCCCGCCCCTCGTTCTCGACGAACATCGCGAACCCCAGCGCGAAGGTGATCCCGAACCCCACGAGGCCGGGCCAGACCCGGTCGAAGACCGGCGACGACGGCAGCAGCACGGCCGGCGCGACCAGTGCCGAGGCGATCAGTCCGACGACGGCGCCGACGAAGCCGCCGTACCAAGCGCCCATGAGCGTCCCGAAGATCGGCACCATGGCGCTCCCCACGGCTCCCCCGACGACGACGCCGAGCACGGCTCCGAAGAACCACCACCGGCACAACGCCCAGAACACAGACCACATCCGATCAGCCACGTACGCCTCCTCGAGTCGATTTGAGCGATTGCTCAAATCTAAGGTAGCGCAGATCTTGAGCGATCGCTCAAATCGGTTCTATGGTCACCCCATGAAGATCGTCATCCCAGGAGGAACCGGCCAGGTCGGAGGCGTGCTGCGGCGGGCCTGGAGCACGCGTGGGCACGAGGTCGTGGTGCTCTCCCGCCACCCGGAACAGCTGGAGGAGGGCGTACGCCATCGCCTCTGGGACGGCCGGACGATCGGTCCGTGGGCCGAGGAGATCGACGGCGTGGACGTGGTGGTGAACCTCGCCGGCCGGAGCGTCAGCTGCCGCTACACCGAGGCCAACCTGAAGCAGATGATGGACTCGCGGGTCGAGTCGACCCGGGTCGTCGGCGAGGCGATCGCCAGGGCGGCCCACCCGCCGAACGTCTGGCTGCAGATGAGCACCGCGACGATCTACGCCCACCGCTTCGACGCGCCCAACGACGAGGCGACCGGCATCATCGGCGGCGACGAGCCGGACGTCCCCGGCTACTGGGAGTTCTCGACGCGCATCGCCAAGAGCTGGGAGGCCGAGCAGGCCGCGGCGGCGACACCGCACACCCGCAAGGTGGCGCTCCGCTCGGCGATGGTGATGAGCCCCGACAAGGGCGGTGTCCTCGACGTGCTCCTCACCATGGCCCGCCTCGGCCTCGGCGGCCCGGTCGCCGGGGGCGAGCAGTTCGTCTCCTGGATCCACGAGCGGGACTTCGTACGCGCCTGCGACCTGCTCATCGAGCGCGCCGACATCTCCGGGCCGGTGAACCTGGCCGCCCCCGGCGCGCTGCCCCAGCGCGAGATGATCCGCGTGCTCCGCAAGGAGGCCGGGATGCCGATCGGCCTGCCCGCCACCGCCTGGATGGCCGAGATCGGCGCCTGGGTGATGCGCTCGGACACCGAGCTGCTCCTCAAGAGCCGTCGCGTCGCCCCGGGACGGCTGCTCGAGGCGGGCTTCGAGTTCGAGCTCCCCGAGTGGGAGGCTGCCGCCCGCGACCTCGTCGCCCGAGCACGGCGACGGAGAAACCATTCGCATCGCGGGCGCCCGGCGCGCACGATGGAAGGGTGACCCGCGCGACCTGGCAGCCCCGACCCGACGACGCCGAGACCCTGAGACGGTTCTTCGGCAAGGACGGCCGGCTGCTCACGATCCCGTCGAAGCACGTCAAGAAGCTGGTGGTGCTCAACCAGCTCGCGCAGTCCTTCGAGCTCGGGAAGGTCTATCCCGAGCGGGAGGTCAACGAGATCCTGGGCCGCTTCCACGAGGACGTCGCCGCGCTGCGCCGCTACCTCTACGAGGAGGGGTTCATGATGCGCGAGGGCGGCTTCTACTGGCGCGACGGCGGGAGCGTCGACATCTGATCGGCGACGCCTCTGCCCGATCGGGCATGATGCGCCCATGACGATGCCGGACCAGCCGGGCCAGCCAGTGCCCGGACAGCCGCCCGTGGGGTGGATCGACCTGACCATCCAGGGCAGTCACATGACCTCGAACATGATCGTGCCGACGGTGCTCCTCAACGGCCACCAGATGCCGACCCGGTACGGCCGCAACGTCTTCCCGGTGCCGCCGGGCCACTGGAACGTCGACATGTACACCCAGTGGACCTGGAAGTTCGGTAGGGCGTCGCTGAGCTTCGACGTCGCCGAGGGCCAGACCGTCCCGGTCTTCTACGCCGCGCCGGCCACGACGTTCCAGAAGGGCGCGATCGGGCACGTCAAGCAGAAGAAGCCCGGCGTGCTCGCGCTGGTCGCCGTCCTGGTGGTGCTGTTGCTCGTCATCGCCGGCATCGTGGCGCTGACGATCTGACGGGCCCGGCTCGAGTGTCGGTGCTCACCGATAGCGTCAGCACCGTGACCACCACCGAATCGCGCGGCCGAAGCGAAGCCCGGGGCAACCGACGGGGCTTCGCGGTCCTCGACGTCGAGACCACCGGGCTCGACCCCTACCGCGACCGCGTGATCCAGGTGGCGATCCGCCAGATCGCCGCCGACGGCACTGCGGAGTCGGAGTGGGAGACGCTGGTCAACCCAGGTGCCGGCGTCGACCCGGGACCGGTCGAGGTCCACGGCCTGACCACCGCCGATCTCGCCGGGGCCCCGCCGTTCCGCGACGTCGCCGCCACGATCGCCGAGCGCCTCGCCGGCCGGGTCTTCGTGGCCCACAACGCCGCGTTCGACTGGGCGTTCGTGGCGGTGGAGTCCGACCGTGCAGGGGTGCGGCTCGAGGTCCTGGACTGGTTGTGCACGATGCGGTTCGCGAAGGCGCTCGCCCTCGACGTGCCGGACAAGTCCTTGGCCACCATCGCCGCCTACTACGCGGTCGAGCAGCTGAAGGCGCACGACGCCGGCGACGACACCCGGGTGGCCGCGGAGATCCTGCTGCGCGAGCTGGCCGACGCCGACCGGGCCGGTCTCGTGCTGCCGCTGGTCGCCTGCAACGGCGCGCGACACCGGCTGAAGCGGACCCTGCGCCGCTGGTTCAGCGGCCTCGCTCGACCATCTCGTTGAGATCGTCCCATCACGCGGGACATCTCCCGAAGAAATGCAACCGGAGGACCCCGTTCGGGCATCAGTATGTCGTCGGCCCGATCTAACCTGAAGGGCCATGGTCCGGAGCGAGGCGATGAAGATGGTCAAGCGGGCAATGATCGCGGGGGCGCTCGCCGCCCTGCTGGCAACCACGTTCGCGGCATGCGCCACCGAGCCGGCCGCCGCCCCCGAGGCCAGCGCCTCGACCGCCCCCTCCTCCTCGGCGGCGAGCCCGTCGACGAGCGCCACGCCGACACCGACGCCCAGCGCGAAGCCGAAGCCCAAGCCGAAGCCGTCCCCCACCTCGGGCCCGCGACTGTTCGGCAAGGGCGACAGCGGCGACGACGTACGTGACCTGCAGGCGCGCCTGAAGCAGATCGGGTGGTTCAACGCCGGCGTGACCGGGTTCTACGGCAACGTCACCACCGAGGCCGTCTCCGGCTTCCAGGCCAAGCGCGGCATCGCGGTGACCGGGTTCGTGGACCAGACGACCCTCGACCGGCTCCACGCGATGACCCGCGAGCCGACCGAGGCCGAGCTGACCAACGCCCCGCCCCCGGTCCCGGCGGGCAAGCTCGACCCGCGCTGCCTGACCGGCCGGGTGATGTGCATCGACAAGTCCACCTCGATGCTGCGCTGGGTCGTCGGCGGAGCGGTGCAGATGAGCGTCGAGGTGCGCTTCGGCTCGCAGGAGCTGCCCACCCGCGAGGGCCAGTTCTCGGTCTTCGCGAAGAGCCGCGACCACGTCTCCTCCATCTACAAGACGCCGATGCCGTTCGCGATGTTCTTCTCGGGCGGCCAGGCGGTCCACTACTCCCCCGACTTCGCCGCCAACGGCTACAACGGCGCCTCCCACGGGTGCGTCAACGTACGCGACTACGGCGCCATCACCTCGCTCTACGACCAGGTGAACATCGGCGACGGCGTGGTCATCTACTGGTCCTGAGAACCGCCACGGACCGGCGTCCGGCCCTCGGGCGCGATTGAGGAGGCGTACGCCGCGCGCCTTAGGCTTGAGCCATGAAGGCGCTGCTCCTGGAGAACATCCATCCCGTCGCTGTCGAGAACCTCGAGAAGGCCGGCTTCGAGGTCGAGCTGCGCAGCAAGTCCCTCTCCGAGGACGAGCTAGTGGCCGACCTGCCCGGCGTGACGCTGCTCGGCATCCGCTCCAACACCCACATCACCCCGCGAGTGCTGGAGGCGGCCACCGACCTCAAGGCGATCGGCTGCTTCTGCATCGGCACCAACCAGGTCGACCTGGCCGGGGCGGCGGAGCGTGGCGTGGCCGTCTTCAACGCCCCCTACTCCAACACCCGCTCGGTCGTCGAGCTGGTCATCGGCTACATCATCTCCCTGGCCCGGCGGCTGCCGGAGAAGACCGAGAAGATGCACGCCGGCGTCTGGGACAAGTCCGCCAAGGGCTCCCACGAGGTCCGCGGCCGCACGCTCGGCATCATCGGCTACGGCAACATCGGCACCCAGCTGTCCAACGTCGCCGAGGCGCTGGGGATGTACGTCATCTTCTACGACATCGCCGACCGCCTCGCCCACGGCAACGCCCGCCGGATGAAGTCGCTCGACGCGCTCCTGGAGGAGGCCGACGTGGTCTCCATCCACATCGACGGACGTCCGGGCAACCTGGGCATGTTCGGCGAGGAGCAGTTCGCGAAGATGAAGCCGCGCTCGCTCTTCATCAACGCCGCGCGCGGCTTCCTGGTCGACAACGACGCGCTGCGCAAGCACATCGAGTCCGGACACATCGCCGGTGCCGCGCTCGACGTCTTCCCGATCGAGCCCAAGGCCCAGGGCGACGCCTTCGAGAGCCCGCTGCAGGGCCTCGACAACGTCATCCTGACCCCCCACGTGGGCGGCTCCACGCAGGAGGCCCAGGAGGAGATCGGCTGGTTCGTCTCCGGCAAGCTGCGCGACTTCGTCGGCGCCGGTTCGACCGCCCTGAGCGTCAACCTGCCGGCCGTCCAGCCGCCGCCGATGTCCGGGGGCTCGCGGCTCGCGCTGCTGCACGACAGCGTCCCCGGAGTGCTCGCCGAGCTCAACAACCTGCTCGCCTCCGAGGGTGTCAACGTGACCGGTCAGTACCTGGCCACCAGCGGCGAGACCGGCTTCGTGGTCACCGATGTGACCAGCGTTCCGCCCACGACACTGGAGAAGATCGCGGGCAACCCGCACACCAGGTGGGTGCGCGCCTACCACGCCTGACGCTAGCGTTCTGGCCCATGGAGCTCCCTCGACATTGGCCGCTGCCAGAGGCGACCGACCTTCTCGGTGAGGTTCTGGCGGCGTACGACGAGCCGACCCGCCGCTACCACGACCGCCGGCACCTCTCCGAGGTGCTGGACCGGATCGAGGAGCTGCAGGAGGAGGGAGAGCGCTTCGACCCGCTGACCGTCATCCTGGCGGCCTTCTTCCACGACTCCGTCTACGACGGGGAGCGCGACGCCGAGGAACGTTCGGCCACCTGGGCCGAGGACGCCTTGGCCGCCCACCTGGACCCCGACGTGGTCGCCGAGGTCGCTCGTCTGGTGCGGCTGACCGAGACCCACGACCCGGAGCCCGACGACCACGGCGGCCGGGTGCTCTCCGACGCCGATCTGGCGATCCTGGCGGCCCCGGCGGAGCGCTACGAGGAGTACGTCGCGAGCGTCCGCGAGGAGTATCAGCACCTCTCCGACGAGGAGTTCCGGGTCGGTCGCGCCCAGGTCCTGGAGCGGCTGCTGGAGAAGGAGTCGCTCTACTCGACACCCTTCGCGCGGATCAGCTGGGAGGCCGCCGCGCGGGCCAACATCTCGGCCGAGCTTGAGACGCTCGCACCATATCTGTCACCCGATCGATAACAATTGGTTCCATACCCCTCCGGGGTGACAGAATCCGTCGGTGAGCTTCCAGACGTACGCCGACCTGTGGCGGATCCCTGACGTTCGCCGCATCCTCGTGCTGGGTCTGTTCCTGCGCGTCCCGATGCCGGCGTCCTCGGTCATCGTGACCCTGCACGTGGTCGGACCCCTGGATCGCTCCTACGCCGAGGCCGGCCTGGTCTCGACGGTGCTCGCGATCGCGATGGCGATCTCCGGGCCCTGGCTCGGCCGGCTCCTCGACCGCCTCGGGCTGCGGCGTACGCTCCTGCTGCCGCTGGCCATCCTCCCGATCGCCTGGTCGATCGCTCCCTGGGTCGGCTACCTTCCGCTGATCGTGCTGATCGCCGTCGCCGGGCTCTTCACCGTGCCGTCCTGGTCGATCGTGCGCCAGGTCGTGCTCCGCTCGGTCGAACCCGGGCAGCGCACCGCGGCGCTCAGCGCCGACGCGATCATGACGGAGCTCGCCTTCATGGTCGGGCCGGTGATCGGCGTGCTCAGCGCCAGCTACCTCGGCACCTCGTGGGCGCTGCTGGTGACCCAGTGGCTCGGGATCGCCGCGGCCATCGTGCTGTGGCTGCTCAACCCGAGCATCACCGAGGGCGAGCCGGCCGTGCCGAGCGACGCGGTCCCCAGCGACTCCGGCGCCCCGGCTCGCCGCTTCGCACTCCCGTCGTGGGTGAGCCCGGGCGTCGTACTCCTCCTCGCCGGCACCTTCACCGCCTCGCTCATCCTCATCGCCGAGGACCTCGGCACCGTGGCCGCGATGCGCGACTTCGACCGCACCGCCCTCCTCGGGCTGATGATGGCGATCTGGGCGCTCGGGTCCCTGGTCGGCGCGCTCGTCTACGGCGCGCTCAACCGCCACCCGTCCGCCGCGGTGATGCTCGTCCTGCTGGGCGCAACGACGGTGCTCACCGCGTTCGCCTGGGGTCCGGTCTCGTTCGCCGTGCTGCTCCTGCTCAGCGGCTTCTTCTGCGCGCCGACCCTGACCGCGGCGCTCGAGGCGATCACCAGCCGCGTCCCCTCGACCGTACGCGGCGAGGTGATGGGCTGGCACGGCTCGGCCATCACCCTCGGCAGCGCCGTCGGCGCACCCACCGCCGGGTTCGCCATCGACCTGATCGGCTGGCAGGGCGGCTTCATCCTCGGCGGCGGGCTCGGCCTGCTCATCGCGGCAGCGATCTGGCTCACCGTGCGGCGGATGACGAAGCCCACGGCGGAGGCGCCGCTCCCGGGCGAGAAGTCACCCGCCTAGCGCGGCTTGCGGCGCCGCAGGCCGGCAGCAAGCAGGGCAGAGACCAGAGCCCGGGACGTCACCTCGACCGCACCGGCGGCGACCATGTCGTCGTACGCCTCCGCCGGGACGTCGTAGTGGTCCCGGTCGAACCCGCGGGCCGGGATCCCCATCCGGCTCGCGAAGGCGTGCAGCTCCTCGTAGGAGGTGTCGCTGGCCAGGTGCGACCACATCCGGCCACGACTGGGCACGTTCGGCGGATCGATCAGAATCACAGGCTGCATTGTTGGCGATTGCTCCGCAATTCGCGAGCGCTTCCGCTTGACCCTCGCCTCCTTGACCGGTGGGCAAGAATGGTCGGTGATGAACACGACAGTGCTGTTCGAGGCTCGGGCGAAGGTGCTCCATGACCTCGATGCGCGCGGACTCGCCGGCGCGGCGGCCGTCTCAGCCCTCGAGGACGCGATGACCGAGCGCGGCTGGTGGGTGGAGCAGTGGCCGGAGGGCAAGGCGTACGTCGCCGGCCTGGTCGCCCAGGACGTGCAGGACGTGCTCTTCGACGAGAACTCCGAGCGCTGGCCCGTGTGCACGCTCTGTCCGCCCGAGGCCCCGGTGCACTCGCTCCACATCACCCCCGACCTGGGCGGCCCGGACCCGATCTGGGTGTGCGAGGAGAGCGGCGACGTGGTCGCCCCGCTCGGCGATCTCTGAGCCGCAGGCGTCAGGAGGGGCCGAGCTGCAGGTGCAGCGCGTAGCGGTCGGCGCGGTAGACCGAGCGGCAGACCTCGACGTAGCGGTCCCCCGCCACCGACTTCCGCTGCCTGCGGAGCACGGGCACACCGACCGAGAGGCCGAGCAGCGTGGCCTCCTCGATGTTGGCCACATCGGCGCGGAACGTGTCGTCGACCCACGACGGGCGCATGTGCCGGCGGGCCAGCTCGGCGTAGAGGCTGGTCGGCGTGGTGCGCTCGAGCATCCCGGGCACGATCGTCTCGTCGAGATAGACGTCCTCGATGCAGATCGGCACCCCGTCGCCGCGGCGCAGACGGCGCCAGTGGACGACGGCCGCGCCCTCCTTGATCGCCAGCGCACGCGCGATCGTGGGCCCGGCCTTCTCCCGGCCCAGCAGCAGCGTCTCGGAGGAGGCCTGCATCCCCCGGCGAGCCATCTCCTCGCTGAACCCGAGCACCGGACTCTGCGCCCGCGGCGGACGCGCCACGAACGTGCCCCGGCCCGGGATCCGGACCAGCAGACCGTCGGCGACGAGCGCGTCGAGCGCCTGCCGCACGGTCGCCCTGGCGACGCTGAACTTCTGGACCAGCTCGCGCTCCGAGGGTGCCGACGCACCCGGGCTCTCCCCGATGACCAGCTCCCGGACGTACTCCCGGATCTGGACGTGCTTGAGCGAACGCTCACCGTCGACCGACCGGACCATGAGCAGAGCGTAGGTGTACACATGGCGTACGGTCCCGGGTTTGGTCAAGTTGTGACATTGCAATGAGATGAGGCAGATCAGGTGCAACGAAACCCGAATACAGGATTTCGCTAGAACACATGTTCGATCCCGAGGTATGCTGCCAGAGTGGACTTCCAGGGAACACTCTTCGCCCCCACCGACGACGAGACCACCGAGACGACCTACGAGCGGATCCATCTGGACCGCGGAGCCTGGGTGGACGTCGCCCGTGGCTGGCTGCCTGATCCCGACGACGTCTTCGCGGCCCTGGTCCACGACGTCCCGTGGCGCGAGGAGCGCCGGCAGATGTACGACCGCGTCGTCGACGTACCCCGGCTCCTGCACACCTACCTCCAGGGCGACCCGCTCCCCCATCCGCGGCTCGCCGAGGCCCGCGGCCGCCTCACCGCCCACTACCTGCCCGAGCTCGGCGAGCCGTTCGTGACCGCGGGCTGCTGCTACTACCGCAACGGCAACGACTCGGTCGCCTGGCACGGCGACCGGATCGGTCGCGGCCGCAGCAACGACACGATGGTCGCGATCGTCTCCGTCGGCGACCCGCGCCGTCTGGCGCTGCGGCCCCAGGGCGGCGGCAAGGGGATGAGCATCGAGATGGGCCACGGCGACCTGGTCGTCATGGGCGGCTCCTGCCAGCGCACCTGGGAGCACGCCATCCCCAAGGTCTCCTCCGCCGGCCCCCGGATCTCGGTCCAGTTCCGGCCCCGCAACGTCTTCTGAGACTCCCTCAGGATGCTGCGACGCCGTCCATGAGGTTGGCGACCAGGGCGGTGGCGAACTCACGGGTGACGGGCTCGTCAGGGATGAGCAGCCGGTGGTAGACCGATCCCCAGAGCTGGTCGATGAGGACTCGTACGTCGACGTCCGGCCGGATCTGGCCAGCCTCCTGAGCGGCCGTGAGGCGCTCCACGGCCAGGCGGCGGCGCTCGGCGGAGTAGAGGGCTCGATACGCGGCCGCGAGCTCGGGGTCCGTCTGCGCCTCCCCGATCAGCTGGAGGAGCGCTGAACCGCCGGCCGTCTCGGTCATCAGCGCGACGAAGGCGTGCAGCTGGCTGAGGAGATCGGCCCGGATGTCGCCGGTGTCCGGGAAGGCCAGAGTGTCCTCGACCGCGTGGAAGTAACCGTCGAGAGCGAGCGCACCCCGAGACGGCCACCACTTGTAGAGCGTCGTCTTGCTGACCCCTGCGAGGCGGGCGACCCGGTCGAAAGTGAGGTCGGCGATGCCCTCGGTGAGGAGCAGCTCACCCGTCGCACGAAGGATGTCGGCTCGGACCTCGTCGGCGGGTCGCCGGCCCCGTCCACGGCGTGGCGGAACGTCCTCGGCGGTCATGATCCGTCCCCTTCTGATGTCGATCGGTGAGCCAGTGTATGAGGAGTCATCACTCGATCCGGAGTTCGGCGATCAGCCCGTCGCGGAGCTCGAAGGTCATCGGCCCGGTGCCGTTGTAGCCGCTGCCGCTGACCCGCAACGTGACCACCCAGGCTTCCCCGGTGCCCCCGGGCGTCCAGTCGATGACGTCGAAGTGTGCCTGCACGCCGATGTTGTCGGTCTCGTTCCAGGCACGTACGCCGTCGCGGCCACGGAATCTCCGGCCCCAGTCGACGATGAGCGCGTCCTGGGTGAATGCTGCAGCGAAGGCCTCGGAGTCCCCGCGGTTGGTCGCCTCGACGAAGGTCTCGATCGATCTCGGGAGGTTGTTCATTGTCTGCTCCTTGGAAAGTGGGTCGGCGCTGAGGTGCGGTCGACAGCGGGATGGCGCTGTCGACCGCACCCCGTTCACCGAGCAACGGTCAGAAGGTCGGCGAGGTCGACGCGGGTGAGGAACTCGCGGCGGACACGATCAGCCACGTCGGAGACCTCCTCCGAGCCGTCGTCCGCCGGGTCGATGTGGACCCGGAACGGACGCTCACCGGCCGGCAGGGACACGATCCGCGCGATCTCGTCGGAGACCATCGAGGCGTCCGCGTCGGCCGGAGCCAGCGCGGCGAGCTTCTCGGCCACCTGGCCCATGAGCCCGGCGTAGCGGGTCTCGTACGCGGCCTCGACCGCCGTGTCGGCCGGCCGGCCGGAGTGCGCGAAGTGGTTCGTGCCGCTGGTGAACGAGCCCGGCACGACGATCGAGGTCTCCACACCCCAGCGGGCCAGCTCGCCGGCGTAGGAGACGGCGAGGGAGTCCATGCCCGCCTTGGCGGCGAAGTAGGGCGCCAGGTAGGGCGGCGTACCACCCTTGACCGAGGAGCTCGACACCCACACCACCAGGCCGGCACCACGTGCCCGCATGCCCGGCAGCACGGCGCGGTTCACCCGCTGGGTCGAGAGCACGTTGACGTCGTACAGCTCGGCCAGCTGCTCGGGCGTGAACGCCTCGGTCGGGCCGACGACCATGTGACCGGCGTTGTGGATGAGGACGTCGATGCGGCCGTTGTCGGCCTCGATCCGGGCGATGGCCGCATCGACCGAGTCCTGGGAGTTGACGTCGAGCTCGATCGCGCGGAGGTCGACCCCGTGCTCGGCCGAGTAGTCGGCCGCCGCCCGGACCGCCGGGGCGTTGCGGCCGCTGGTCTCGCGCATCCCGGCGTAGACGGTCTGTCCGGCCCGCGCCAGCGCGCGGGCGGTGAGGGCACCGAAGCCGCTCGAGGCCCCGGTGATGACGACGATCTGGTTCATGACGATGTCCTTCCTTGGGGTTCTTCGTGGGGTTCTCTGCGGCTCAGACCATGCCGCCGTTGGCGTACACGACCTGACCGTTGATCCACCGGCACGGGCCCGCGAGGAAGGCCACGACCTCGGCGATGTCGTCGGGCGTGCCGAGGCGGTGCAGCGGGTTCATGTTGGCCATCCGCTCGATGGTCTCCTCGTCCTTGCCGTCCAGGAACAGCGGCGTGGCGACCGGTCCCGGCGCGACCGCGTTGACGGTGATGTCGCGACCCGCGAGCTCCTTGGCCAGCACCATGGTGAGCGCGTCGACAGCGCCCTTGGACGCGGTGTAGGCGGCGTACCCCGGCAGCGCGACCTTCTTGACCGAGGTCGAGAAGTTGATGACGGCGCCGCCGTCACGGACCTGGTTCGCGGCGAGCTGCGAGACGACGAAGGTGCCGCGGATGTTGGTGCGGTGCATCCGGTCGAGGACGTCCAGGTCCAGCGAGGCGATCGGGCTCAGCGCCATGATCCCGGCGGTGTTGACGACGACGTCGATGCCGCCGAACGCCTCGCTGGTGGCCTTGAAGGCCTCGGCCATCGCGACCTCGTCCGCGACGTCACCGCCGACCGCGATCGCCTGGCCGCCGGCCGCGGCGATCTCCGCGACGAGCTTCTCGGCCCGCTCCGCGTTGCCGGCGTAGTGCACGGCGACCGCGAAGCCGTCGCGGGCCAGTCGCTCGACGACAGCCGCTCCGATGCCGCCCGAGCCGCCGGTGACCAGTGCGACGCGGGTGTTGTTGATGGTGGTCATGGTGCCTCCTTCAGGAGTTGATGTGAACGATGTGTCCATATAACCACAGATATGAACTCTCTGTCCACATATGTGGTTCATGCCACCCGTTGAAGGCCCTTCACGGTGCCCGGAAACGGCTTTCGAGTGGGCCCCAGATGCGTTCCGTACGCTGGTAGGAAAGGATGGGACCGACAGCCGACGCCTCTGGAGCCGCCTTGACCACCACCGCACCCACCCTCGCCCCGCCGTCCGCCGAGGAGATCGCCAGGGCGAAGGAGATCGTCGGGCGGATCAGCACCGCCTTCAGCAGCCGTGTGGTCGGCCAGGAACGGCTCAGGACAGCGCTGCTGATCGCGCTTCTCTCCGAGGGCCACGTGCTGCTGGAGAGCGTGCCCGGACTGGCCAAGACACTTGCCGCGAGCACGCTGAGCCAGACGGTGAAGGCACAGTTCTCCCGGATCCAGTGCACCCCCGACCTGCTGCCGAGCGACATCATCGGCACCCAGGTCTACGACCAGCGCAACCACGAGTTCGAGACCCAGCTCGGACCGGTCCATGCCAACTTCGTGCTGCTGGACGAGATCAACCGAAGCTCCGCCAAGACCCAGAGCGCCATGCTCGAGGCGATGCAGGAGCGCCAGACGAGCATCGCCGGCCACGTCCACCCGCTGCCACGCCCGTTCATGGTGCTCGCCACGCAGAACCCGATCGAGGAGGAGGGCACCTACGTCCTCCCCCACGCCCAGATGGACCGGTTCCTGCTCAAGGAGATCGTCAACTACCCCAGCGACGGCGAGGAGCTCATCGTCCTGGAGCGCATCGAGGCCGGCACGCTCGGTCCCGACCACGAGGAGACCCGTCCGGTCGCCGACCCCGACGACGTGATCTGGCTCCAGGAGCTGACCAAGCGCGTCTACGTCGACCCGGCGATCAAGCGCTACATCGTCGCCCTCGTCCAGGCCACCCGCAACGCCCGCCAGCTCCTCGGGCCGGAGACCGGCTCCTACGTCGAGATCGGCGCGTCCCCGCGTGCCTCGATCGCCTTCCTGCAGGCCTCCCGCGCGGCGGCGCTGCTGCTCGGCCGCTCCTACGTCACCCCTGAGGACGTGCGCGAGCTGCGCCACAGCATCCTGCGCCACCGGCTCCACCTCAGCTTCGAGGCGCTGGCCGAGAAGGTCCAGCCCGAGATGCTCGTCGACGCACTGGTCCGCGCTGTTCCCAGCCCCTGATCTCCCCTGAGCACATGGCGACGTACCTTCCTCGGATCCGCACGCGGCTGATGATCCATGCCCACCGCAAGGTGGTCGGGCTGCTCGACGGGGAGTACGCGTCCCTTCAGACAGGGCGCTCGATGGACTTCCACGACCTGCGGGAGTACGTCCCCGGCGACGACGTGAAGGACATCGACTGGAAGGCGACGGCCCGGTCCCGGAGCCTGCTGGTCAAGCGGTTCACCGCCGAGCGCCAGCATCTGGTGCTGCTGGCCATCTCCACGGGCCGGAGCATGGCGGCCCAGGCGACCGGCACCACGACCAAGCGCGACCTGGCGATCTTCAGCGCCGGCCTGGTCGGCTGGCTGGGCGTGCGCCACGGCGACAAGGTCGCGGTCGCCTACGGCGACTCGGAGACCCAGAAGCTCACCAAACCTGCCGACACCGAGGTCGCGCTCGAGCGGGCGCTGGGGCAGGCGCACGACGCCATCACCCCCGACGCCGCCGAGGCGGACATCGTCGCCGTCCTGCGCCACATCGCCACCAACGTACGCCGCCGGGCGATCCTGCTCGTCGTCACCGACGAGCACTCGGTCAGCGACGAGATGGCCGCAATCCTGCGCCGCCTCACCGTCCAGCACGAGGTGCTGGTCGCGGGCATCGACGACCTCGACCCCACCACCGCGGTGGCCGGCGGAGCACCGACCGTCGACGTCGACACCGTCGCGGCCCTGCCGGGATGGCTCAGCGGCGACGCGGTCCTCCAGGCCCAGTACGCCGAGCTGGCCGCCGCCGAGGAGCACGGCCTGCGCAGCACGCTGGACCGCCTCGGCATCGCCTACCAGCGGGTCCGCGACGACACCACCGCCATCGGCGCCGTCTTCCATCTCCTGGAGAGGCACCGTCATGCGCGCCGGTAGCGTCCCTGAGGAGTTCCAGCAGCCGCTGGCCCACTCGGGCTGGTGGCTGGTGCTCGCGCTCGCGCTGCTCGCCGGGGTGGCGCTCTACTACCTCGCCGTCATCCTGCTGACCCGCAAGCGCCGGACGGTGGTCGAGGTCGAGACACCGTGGGTCCCCGAGCCACGCGACCTGCGCGCCGAGCACCTGGCCGAGATCGACCGGATCGAGCGGGCGGTGCACCGTGGCGACGTACCGGCTCGGGTCGGCCACCAGCACCTGAGCCGCACCGTGCGCGACTACGTCGCCGAGGTCAGCCAGATCCCGGCCGACAAGATGGTGCTCGCCGACCTGAAGGCGACCGTACGCAGCGACCCCCGCACCCGCCCGTTGGCGATGGCCGTCGAGGTGATGTACCCGCCCGCCTTCGCCTCCGAGGAGGAGGGCCAGGCGGCCGAGCGCTTCCCCGAGGCGCTCGGCCGGGCCCGGCAGGTGGTGACGACATGGACCTGAGATGGCCCGTCCTCGGCGTGATCATGCTGGTCGTCACGGTGATCGCCGTCGCTGCGATCGTCGTGCTCGCCGCCCGGGTGCATCGCCGCCCGGCCGACGCCGTGCTCGTCGCCCACACCGAGCGCCTCAAGCGGCTCCCCCGGTTCCGGGAGCTCGCGACCCAGCAACGCTGGCTGTCCTGGTGGCAGACCGCGGGGATCGCGCTCGCCGTGATCGGGTGCATCTGGCTGATCGCCCGGCCGCAGACCACCGACATCACCCAGAACCGCTACTCCACCCGCGACATCGTGCTCTGCCTGGACGCCTCGACCTCGATGTTCGACGAGGACACCCAGGTCACCCAGGCCTACTCCCAGCTCGTCGCCGGCCTCAACGGCGAGCGGGTCAGCCTGGTCCTGTGGAGCGACGCCGCGGTCACCGTCTTCCCCCTCACCGACGACTACGGCTGGGTGCAGGACGAGCTGGCGCGCGCCGGCCGGGCCTTCGCCCTCGGCGACCAGGAGTACGTCGCCGGCACCTACCTCGGCAAGGAGCGGGCCTCCCTGATCAGCGACGGGATCGTCTCCTGCGTCAAGCGCTTCGACCTGTCCAACCCCGAGCGTGGCCGGGCGGTCATCGTCGCCTCCGACAACGACCCGCAGGGCGGGCCGCCGGTCTACTCGCTGCCCGAGGCCACCGAGTTCGCCAAGGAGCGCGACGTCCAGCTCTACGGCATCGGCTCCGCCGACCTCAGCTTCCAGGAGGACAAGCGCGCCACCTTCGACAAGGCGATGACCGACACCGGCGGCACCTTCTCGCTGCTCGGTGACGACGGCTCGATCGAGTCCATCCTGGCCGGCATCGACCGGCTCTCGGCCGACGAGGTCGTCGAGCCGCCGAAGTACCAGGTCCGCGACGCCCCCGGCTGGCCGATCGCGACGATCGTCCTCGGGGTCCTGATGCTGATCGCCGGGTGGGTCTACGCCCTGGTCCGCTCCGGGCGGCTGTCCCCGGCCTCGCGGCCTCGGTCGACTCCCCCGGCGGCCGCGTGGCCCCAGCAGACTCGCCCACCGAGCGAGGTGGGCCGATGAGCGCTCTGGGATGGCAGATCCTCACGCTCGTACGCCGCGTACTGATCGTCCTGCTCACCGTCATCGTCCTGGTGCGGCCGAGCTGGGGCGCGGCGCCGTCGGAGATGCGTACGGCCGACCTCGATGTCCTCGTCGTGGTCGACCGCACCCGGTCGATGGTTGCCGAGGACGGGCCCGGCGGCGAGGCCCGGATGACGCAGCTCAAGAAGGACCTCAAGGCGCTCTCGGCGGCACTGCCGTCGGTGCGGTTCGGGGCGATCACCTTCGGCGGCGAGGTCGTGCGCACCGAGATGCCGTTCACCTACGACACCACGGCCTTCAACGCCTGGGTCGACGGTCTCTACGCCGAGCGGGCCTTCGACGGGTCCGGCTCGATGGTCGACGCCCCGCGCGACGAGGTCATCTCGGCGCTCGAGCGCGACCAGGAGCGCTTCCCCGAGCGGCGCCGGATCGTGGTGTTCGCCTCCGACGGGGAGAACACCCGCGAGGGCGTCGACCAGCAGTCGTTCAGCGAGATCGACGGCCTCTCCGCCGGCGGCGTGGTGCTCGGCTACGGCACCGAGGAGGGCGGCCGGATGCCGTGGGACGACGAACGCCCCCAGGACGGCTACCTCAAGGACGGCGAGGGCCAGGACGCCCGCTCCCGGATCGACCTGGCCAACCTGCGCGAGATCGCAGGTCAGATGGGCCTGCAGACGCTTCACCGCACGACGAAGGAGACCAAGGAGATCGCCACCGAGGCCTCCACCTGGGACTCCGAGATGCTGACGGAGAAGACCTCGGCCGGCGGTGAGGTGTCCCGCGCCTGGATCTTCGGCTTCCCCCTGCTGGCACTCTTGCTGTGGGAGATGTGGGGCCACCGCCGCCGCGGGCACGAGGCCGAGGAGGTGCTGTCGTGACGCTGACCGAGACACCCGCCGAGGCGACCGAGCCGCAGCCCCCCGTACGCACCGCCCGCGAGCAGGTGCGGCGCGCGCTCCTGCTGGCCGGGATCGTGCCGGTCGTGATCGGGCTGGCCTTCCTGATGAAGGTGATCCTGATGGGCCACCACGACCGCGCGGGCCGCGAGGCCTGGGACCTACGCGACGCCGCGACCGCGATGGAGCACTACTCCGCCAACCGTGAGCTCAACATCCTGCAGCCGTGGATCGCCCACTTCGACGCCGGCAACGCCGCCTTCCTCCTCGGCGAGAACGCCCGCGCGATCGCCTACTACGGCGAAGCCCTGGAGCGGGTGCCCGAGGACCACGAGTGCACCGTACGCATCAACATGTCGCTCACCCAGGAGGCGATCGGCGACCGCGCCCGCGACGCCGGCAACCAGCAGGGCGCGAAGGCTGCCTACGAGGAGGCGCTCGCCACGCTGAAGGAGGGCGACTGCCCCACCGACGCCGGCCAGGGCCCCGAGCAGTCCCAGCAGGGTGAGTCCGTCGAGGAGCGTCTCCAGGAGAAGCTGACCCCGAAGACGCCGATCAGGCCTGACCAGCAGGACGACCCGCCGGACCCGCCGCAGGACCAGAGCAAGAAGGAGGACAAGCTCGACAAGCGCAACGGCGACGGCGAGAGCTACCGCCGCGACGACGCCGACCTCGACGACTACGGCGGGTTCAGCGACGAGCCCCAGTGGTGAGGCGCTGGCCGCCCGACGTCAGGGCGGTCAGCGGAATCGGACGTACGTCCACGGGCCGGTCCCGGCGGCGTTCGTCGAGTCACCCGCGAATCGAGCCGCGATGCGGAATCGCGAGCCGCTGGGGTGGTAGCGCGTGAGCGTCCATCGGGCCTTGCCGTAGGCGTTGGTGGTCCGGCAGGTCGAGGTCGCGACCGTTCGCCAGGCCGAGTCCTTGTACTTCTGGACGGTCATCCGGACGCAGAGGCCGGAGCGGACCGGGCGAACCGACGTGACGAGGGTGGGGTCCGCGGACGGCCGGTACACGGCGTACGCCCCGACCCGTCGCAGCGGATTCAACGCCTTCGTGGCGAGCCCGAGGCGTACGGATCGCTTGAGCGTGGCCTTGGCGGCCGTGCTCCGTGAGTCGGCAGGGTGGCTGGCCACGATCGTGGTGTTCCGCCACATCGTGCGGGTGAGAGCCAGCCCGGTCGACGGGACGTTGCCGTCGTAGAGGACCTTGATGGTGCCGCCGGCCTCCTGCGACGTGACCCGCACCCTTCGGCTGTCGGTCTTGGTGAGGTTGACCCGGAACGTGGCGGTCTCGCCGGCGGCGTATGACGTCTTGTTGGCTGTCAGCGTCACAGCGGGCGCCTGCGGCTGCACCGTCACCGTCTGGCCCGGATGGGAGGCGCTGACGTAGCGGTCGTCGCCGGGGACTTGGACGTAGTAGGACATCGATCCGGCGACGGTCGGTGTGTCGGCGAATTCGAACGTCCCGTCCGCACCCGACGTCGCCTCATACGTACGCCGGACGCCTGATTCGTCGTCGATGGCGTAGAGCTCCACCGTCACCCCGGCGTTCCGACCGTCGGTTCGGGTGAGGCTTCCTCGGATGGTGACGGGCTTGCCGACGAGCACAGACGACACCATCGGCGAGACGCTGAGGTCGGTCGTGACCTGGGACACGGGCACCCTGACGGATCGCTCGGCCGCCATGGTGTCGTCGGTGGCGTCCATGGTCGCGTAGATGTTCCAGTTGCCGGGTTCGGTCGCCTTGATCGGGATCGCGGCGACACCGTCCGGACCCGATACGACGTCCAGGTAGGTCGGCCCTGTCGCATTCGGCGCGAAGTAACGGATGTGGACGGTGCGGTTCGGAGCCGGCGCACCGTCGACGAGAACAGTGACGCTGGCGTCCAGGTCGTCGTTGACGAAGGCGGATGCCGGAGTGTGGATCTTGAGGTCCGACCGGCGCCACGCGGTCGGCTCTCTCGCCCAACTCTTGACCGGCTGATAGTCCTGGTCGCCGTCCCACCAAGCAATGAGTGCGTATTCAGGACACGGGAACTGCTGGTCGTACGTCACGGTGAACGTGCCGGCGGCTGAGGTGGTGCTGTCCGTGATGCGGCCGACCGAGAACGGGCTGGTCTCGGAGTACCAGCACTGCAGGTCCCAGTGCACGACCCGGTCGGCCAACCCTGCACCGTCGCCGGACAGGAGGACGTCGAACGAGATCTGCTCGTCTGTCTGGCGAAGGCCGGTGTCGGAGAAGGTGAGGGTCGTCGGGTGCTTGACGACGTCGAAAATCGTCGCGGCCTCGAACGTGCCTGTCACGCTGTCGTATCGTGCCCACAGGACATAGTGCCCGGGCTCGGCTGGTGTGAACTGAAAGGTCCAGTGGCCTGCGGCATCGGTGACCACCGTGGCCAACGGCTCTTCACCCGAATAGACCTGCGTGAGCTCCACAGTCGCGTCGGCGACCGGGACACCACCCTCGGTCACCGTCCCTTCGAGCAGCATCGGCTCACCCCAGAGGTACGGCCCTTCCGAGGCACGGGAGATCGTCACACCGTCAGACTCGACGGCCTCGGCCGCCGCGGAGGCGAAGGTGAGCAATGGTGCGATGAGCAGAATGGCGATCGCGCTCGCGAGTCGGGCCATGGTGGTCCTCCAGGTGGGCCGCCTCACGCGAGGCTTGGGGAGGTCAACTTAGACCAACGACGGCTCGTCCCGCCACTGCAATCGGCGCACTCACGCTCAGCGCATGAGGGTCTGTGACGGGAGCTCCTGGAACTGCGCCCGGTACGCCTGGGAGAAGCGGCCGAGGTGGAAGAAGCCCCACTGGGCGGCGATGGCGGTGACCGAGGTGGCGGTCGCGTCGGCGGCGAGCAGGTCGGAGTGGGCTCGGTCGAGCCGGGTCCGCCGCCAGTACTCCAAGGGCGTCGTGTCGAGGTCGCGCTGGAACGCCTCCTGCAGCGTACGGGTCGAGACGCCGACCTTCTGAGCGAGCTCGGCGACCTTCCAGGGGCGCTCGGGGTGGGCCTCGAGGAGGTCGACGGCCATGCGTACTGCTCGGGAGATCGTGGGCGTCGCACCCTCGGAGACGATCTCCAGGGACGTGTTGGCCTGGATCGTCAGCAGGCCGCCGATGAGCGCCTGCTCGTAGGGCGCGGCGACCAGCGGTGAGCTCATCAGCGAGCCACCGGCCTCGACGTTGTCGTAGGCCAGCCGGACCATCTTGAGCCAGTCGCGCACCTCGGGTCGGCCCAGGTCGAGCGTCGGGTCGAAGACGACCGGCCCGGAGCCGCCGATGCCCGCCGCCGCCTCCTCGACCGCGCTGCGCCGGATGTAGACCTGCAGCTTCTCGCAGCCGTCGGACCAGAGCATGTCGACCGGCTCGGTCGGCGAGCCGATCGAGCCGCGGGTGCGGTCGGCGAGGACGACGTGCTCACCGACCTTGACCTTGGCGCTGCCTGCGAGCGGGAGCTGGATGAGATAGAAGTCGTCGAAGGTGCCCGGGGTGATCCGCACCTCGTCGCCGTAGCGCATGTAGTTGAGCATCACGTCCTCGCCCAGCGGCGCGGCGTTGTGCACCATGTCGAGCTGCGAGCCGGCCTTCGTCAGCGCCAGGTAGTGGGCGCAGAAACGTTCCGCCACGGCTTCTCGAGCCTGGTCCACGTCAGTGGTGGCGACAACGGTGTGGCGGCTCAGCAGGGGACGGGGCAAGGGAGGCTCCTGGACCGTGGCTCGATTGACCGAAGAGCGTAGCGGAGCCGGCGCCGCGTCGACGCGAACACGGCGCAATCACTGTCTAAGGTCCCAGCCCAGGTCCTCACCCGGTCGAGATGCCGGTCCCACCCAGGAAACCGGCATCTCGCGCCGTACTAGCTCCTCGCCGCCAGCTTCTCCACGAGCCTGGGAGTGACCGAGGCGTACGCCTTCGGGTTGATCGGCAGCAGCCACTGCGCTGCCTTGGTCAGCCTGCCGACGTCGAGGCCGACGTCCCCGAGGACCTCGTCGATGTTGTGCATCGAGAACGGGATGATGTTGGTGCCGCGGGCGTGGTGACCGTCGGTGCGCTCCCGCATCCAGGCGAGCCGCGCGGCGACGTGGGCCTCCATCTCCTCGACCGGCGGGACCTCGTGGCCGCCACCGAGGTGGGAGCCGATCCAGACGGCGCTCATCTCGGCCGAGAGCGGCGAGAAGAACGAGGAGTTGTAGCCGGCGAAGGTCAGGTCCTTCACCCGCAGCGGCAGGATCTGGCGGTAGAGCTGGTAGTCGCCGTTGTCGTCGGTGAGCTGGTCCTGGATCTCCTCGGAGAAGAACGGGAGCTCCTGCTTGAAGCCGGTCGCGGTCACCACGACGTCGGCAGGCACCGCGCGGCCGTTGGCGAGCTCGGCGTACGGCTTGCCGTCCTTGGTCACGAAGGCGGCGATCTCGGTGTCGCGCTCGACGGCGATGTCGCCGGCCTCGACGCCCTCGAAGAATCCCTCGGTGGCCAGCGAGACCGTCGAGCGGGCGATGTCGGTGAACTGGCCCTTCGGCAGCAGTCCGAGCTTCTTCAGCTTCAGCTGGCTGGAGGTGACCGACTCGACGCTGCCGACCATCGAACCGGCCATCTTCGACCCGCCCGCGTGCAGCACCTTCTCGGCGCCACGGATGTTCTGGTAGGGGAAGAGCCCCTCCCCCATGCGCGTGAGCAGCAGCACCTTGTAGTTGAGGACGCCCTTGATCTTGCGCGGCATCTTCCACAGCAGCTGGCGCGCGACCACGGTGGTCGAGGACGCCTCCTTGGCGATCTCGACGGCCACGTCGCAGGCCGACTTCCCGTAGCCGACGACCACGACGTCCTTGCCCTTGACGGTCTCCAGGTCGTGCAGCTCGCTCGCCGCGAGGATCTGGCCGCCGGCGGCCTTCAGCTCCTCGACCCCGTCGTACGCAGGGGAGAACGGCTCCGAGAAGACACCACTGGCCACGACCAGGTGGTCGAAGTGCTCGGTCGTCTCGGCGTCGGCCCCCGCAGTGGAACTGGCTCGCGAGGTGAGGGCCCAGCCGCCCCCTCCAGCCGGCTGGGCGCTCAACACCTCGGTGGAGAGCCTGATCATCGGGGCGAGCTCGAACTTCTCGACGTACATCTCGAGGTAGCTCTGCACCTGCTCGCCGCTGAGCCACTCGGGGAACACCTTCGGCATCCTCAGGTCCGAGAGCGTGTAGGAGTCCTTGTTGTTCTGCGTCGTCAGGCCCGGGTAGCGACGGGTGCGGCTCCATACACCACCGACATCGGGCGTCTTCTCGAAGACGGTGATGTCGTGCCCGAGCTCGGTGAGCACCTTGGCCGAGGCAATACCTGCGAACCCGGCACCGATGACCGCGATCTTCACTTTTCTGTTTCCTCTCGCAGCGGGGTCTGCGTAGGCAAAACGCTAGAGAGGTGGAACAGCGCTCCGCTATCCAGGTTGCGCGAGAGGTATCCGGTTTGCGCGACGGATTGTCGCGCACACCGGTCTCAGCCCCGCAGGAGCTTGTAGACGATCACCGCCGCCGCGATCACGGCCACGCCGATGGCGATCTTCTTGCCGTAGTTCTTGATCAGCACCGGCACCACGGTCGCGCCCAGGTCGATGGCTTCGGGCTGCTTGGCGTGCCTCGGCGCCTGCGGCGCCGGCGCCGCGGCTGGCGACGGGGCAGCCGGCGATGGTTCCGAGCTCTCCCCACCCACGGGCTCCGCCGCGGCCGGTGCCTCCGGGGTCTCCGGGGCGGCGGCCGGGGCCGACTTGGACTCAAGGCACGCGACGAACTGGCCGAGGAGCTTGTCGGAGACGTCCTGCATGACCCCACGACCGAACTGGGCGGGCTTGCCGGTGACGGCGAGGTCGGTGACGATCTCGACCTTCGTGCCGGTGCCCTCCGGAGCCATCGTCAGGGTGGCGTTGGCACCGGCGGTGCCGTTGCCGCGCTTGTCGCGCCCCTTGGCCTCGACGACCAGCTTCCGGGCGGTCTCGTCCTTCTCGACGAAGGTGCCGGAGCCGGCGTAGACCATGGCGATGGGACCGAGCTTGACCTTCACCGTGCCGGTGAAGGTGTCGCCCTCGGCCGAGGTGACCTGGGCTCCCGGGAAGCATTCGGCGAGCGAGCCGATGTCCAGGAAGCTGTCCCAGGTCTCCTCGACCGAGGTCGGAACCGTGAACTGATGCGTCAGATCCACGCGTCAGCCCCCGAGTGCCTTCGTGATCGCCCGCCGGGCCAGCACCGTGACCAGGTGGCGCCGGTAGTCGGCGTCGCCGTTGAGGTCGGAGGGCGGCTCGGCGCCGTCCGCGGCCAGGGCCGCGGCGTTGCGTACGACCTCCTCGGTGGCCTGCTGGCCGATCAGCGCCTGCTCGACGCCGGCGGCCCGCAGAGGGGTCGAGCCCATGTTGGTGAGACCGATCGCCGCGCCCTCGATCACGCCGCCGGAGACCTTGAGGGTCGCGCCGACCGCGCAGATCGGCCACTGGTGGGCGACCCGGACGAACTTCTCGTAGTGGGCCGTCCATCCGGTGTGCTTCGGGATGCGTACGCCGACCAGCAGCTCGTCCTCGGAGACGGCCGTCTCGAAGAGCCCCTGGAAGAACTCTGAGCCCGGGACGACCCGCTCGCCGGCCGGCCCGGCGATGACGAACTCGGCGTCGAGGGCCAGGGCCGGGGCTCCGAGATCGCCCGCCGGGTCGGCGTGGGCGAGCGCGCCACCGAAGGTGCCGCGGTGGCGCACCTGCTCGTCGGCGACCGTCGCCGTGGCACGGGCGACCAGGGTCGCGTGCTCGGCGACCAGAGGATCGGCCGCGACGTCGCAGTGGCGCGTCATGGCGCCGATCAGGATCGAGTCACCCTCGTCGCGTACGCCCTTGAGGGAGTCGATGCGACCCAGGTCGATGACCCACTCCGGAGCGTTGAGGCGCATCCTCAGCACCGGCAGCAGGCTCTGTCCGCCGGCGATGATCTTGGCCTCGTCGCCGTACTGCGCGAGAGCGGCCAGGGCCTCCTCGACCGTGGTCGGGGCGACGTAGTCGAACGATGCGGGAATCACTGGACGTCTCCTTCCGTGCGGTCGACGTTCCCGGACATGCCCGTCGACGGATCGAAGTGTGCGGCGGCCGCGCCGGTGGTCTCGCCACCGGCCGAGCCCTCGTTGATCGCCCGCCACACCCGCTCCGGCGTGCAGGGCATGGCCACGTCGTGCACGCCCAGCGGGCGCAGCGCGTCGACGACCGCGTTGACCACGGCCGGGGTGGAGGCGATCGTGCCGGCCTCACCGACGCCCTTGGTGCCGAGCGTGTTGGTGGTCGCCGGCGAGGTGGTGTGGTCGATCTCGAAGCTGATCGTGTCGGCGGCGGTCGGGAGCAGGTAGTCGACGAAGGACCCGGCGACCAGCGTGCCGGCGTCGTCGTAGACGGCGTCCTCCCACAGCGCCTGGGCGATGCCCTGGACCAGTCCACCATGGACCTGACCTGCGACGATGAGCGGGTTGATGATGTTGCCGATGTCGTCGCAGCAGACGTACTTCCGCATCTTCACCTGCCCGGTCTCGGTGTCGACCTCCATCGCGCACAGGTGGGTGCCGTGCGGGAAGTTGAAGTTCTCCGGGTCGAAGGTGGCCTCGGAGTCGAGGTTGGCCTCGACGCCGTCGGGCAGGTTGTGCGCCGCGAAGACCGCGGTGGACAGCTCGCCGATCGACATGCCCTGGTCGGTGCCGCGCACCGTCCACCTGCCACCGGTGAACTCCAGGTCGTCGACGCTCGCCTCGAGCAGGTGGGCCGCGATCGGCTTGGCCTTCTCGAGCACCTTGTCGGCCGCCCTGACCAGCGCCTCGCCGCCCACGACCAGCGACCGGGACCCGTAGGTGTCGTAGCCCTTGGCCGCGATCTGGGTGTCGCCGTGCAGCACCTCGACGTCCTCGAACGGTACGCCGAGACGGTCCGCCACGATCTGGCTGAACGCCGTCTCGTGCCCCTGACCGTGCGCGCTCGCACCGGTGATGACCTCGACCTTGCCGGTCGGCGTCATCCGCACCTGGGCGTGCTCCCAGCCGCCGGCGCCATAGTCGAGGCTGCCGAGCACCCGGGACGGGGCGAGGCCGCACATCTCGGTGAAGGTCGAGACGCCGATGCCGAGCTGGACCGGGTCGTTGTTCGCCCGCCGCTGCTGCTGCTCGGCACGGAGCTCGTCGTAGCCGAAGAGTTCCTTCGCCTTGGCCGTCGCCGCCTCGTAGTTGCCGCTGTCATAGGTGAGCCCCGCGACGGTCGTGAACGGGAACTCCTCGTGCGTGATCCAGTTCTTCTCCCGGATCTCGAGCGGGTCGACCCCGACCTCGGCGGCCAGCTCGTCCATCAGCCGCTCGACGGCGTACGTCGCCTCCGGCCGCCCCGCGCCGCGGTAGGCGTCGGTCCAGGTGGTGTTGGTGAAGTGGGTCTGGCAGTTGAACTGGTAGGCCGGGAACTTGTAGATCGCGTTGAACATGAACGCACCGAGCACCGGAACACCACCGCCGACGATGGCGACGTAGGCGCCCAGGTTGGCGTCGAGCTCGACCTTGAGGCCGGTGACCTGACCGTCCTTCGTGGCCGAGAGGGTCAGCTTCTGGATCTGGTCGCGGCCGTGGTGGGCGCTGAGGAGGGACTCCGAGCGCGTCTCGGTGTACTTCACGGGCTTGCCGAGCCGGCGGGCCAGCGCGAAGACGATCATCTCCTCCGGCGTCTGCTGGAGCTTGCCGCCGAAGCCGCCGCCGACGTCGGGCGCGATCACCCGGATCTTCGACTCGGGCACCCCGGTGGTCGCGGCGAAGGCGAACCGCAGGATGTGCGGGATCTGGGTGGCGCTCCACACGGTGATCTGCTCACCGGTCGGGTCGCACACGACGCTGCGTGGCTCCATGAACGCCGGGATCAGGCGCTGCTGGCGGTAGGTCCGCTCGATCACGATCCCGTCGTCGCGGGCCGCCGAGATGGCCTCGTCGACGCTGCTGCCGGTGCCGGCCTGCGCGCTGTCGAAGACCCACAGCGCGGACTTGTTGGTGCCGAGGTCGGGATGGGCGAGCACCTCGTCCTTGACCGCGTCCTCGAGGGAGACGACCGCGGGGAGCTCCTCGTAGTCGACCTCGACCATCTCGGCGGCGTCGCGGGCGGCCGCCGCGGACCGGGCGGCCACGACCGCCACGATCTCGCCGGCGAAGGTGACCCGGTCGGTGGCGATCGGCGGGTGGGCCGGCGTCTTCTGGTCGGGCGTGATCGGCCAGGCGTTGATGCAGACGCCGAGGGTCTCGTCGAAGTCCCCGGCGGCCAGCACGGTCACCACGCCCTCGGCGTCCGCCGCGGCGCTGGTGTCGATGCCGGTGATGCGAGCGTGGGCGAAGGGGCTGCGCACCATCGCCAGGTGCAGCATCCCGGGCAGGTTGATGTTGTCGGTCCAGCGGGTCCGGCCGGTGATCAGGCGCGCGTCCTCCTTGCGGCGCCGGTCGCGGCCGATCTCGTTGGTCTGCTCCGGACGAGCCTCGACGGCGGTCACAGCGCGTCCACCTCCTCGGTCGCGCCGCGCGGGCTGGCGGCGGTGGCCAGGTGGCCGCTGGCGTACTGCACCGCGCGGACGATGTTGTGGTAGCCCGTGCAGCGGCACAGGTTGCCCTCGATGCCCTCGCGGATCTCCTCCTCGCTGGGCTGCGGGTTGCGCTTGAGCAGGTCGACCGACTGCATGATCATGCCGGGCGTACAGAACCCGCACTGCAGGCCGTGACACTCGCGGAACGCTTCCTGGACGGGGTGGAGGTCGCCCTCGACCGTGTCGGCGAGGCCCTCGATCGTGGTCACCTCGCACCCGTCGGCCTGCACCGCGAGCACGTTGCACGACTTCACCGAGTCGCCGTCGAGATGGACCGTGCAGGCGCCGCAGTTGCTGGTGTCGCAACCGATCACCGTGCCGGTCTTGCCGAGTCCTTCGCGCAGATACTGCACGAGCAGTGTCCGCGGTTCGACGTCGTCGGTGACCTTCATACCGTCGACGCGCATGCTGATCCGGGCCATGTTGTCTCCCTGCCAGACGTCACTGTGTGGGCCAGATCACAGTAGGACGCGCAGGGTTGGGCTCCGGTTGGCTGCTGCTGCCGGTTACCTCTTCTTGGTCAGCGGCTGGCAGCCAAACGTGCCCTGAGCAGGGGCAACGCGGGGTGAGCACTGCCGCCGAGGCGCCGCAGACAGACGTCGACCACCTCGGTGTCGTACGGAGCCAGCTCGCTGTAGCGCAGCACCGCATCCGGCTGCGGGTCGGCGATCAGCGCCTCGCGCAGAGCGACCGCGACGTACTCGGCCATCTCGGCCAGCGCCGGGCTGTTGGTGCCGGGCAGGAGATCACCGCCGTACGCCTCCACCGCGGCGGCCACCCGGCCGTGCCGGATCAGCGTGAGCACCTGATCGACGTCGGTCGCGACCGGCATCAGCAGACGGTAGGGCCTGGAGGCGACCTGGCCGCCGAGAGCATGGCGCAGGTGGGAGACCTCGGCCTTGAGCGTGGAGAAGGTGACCGCCTGGTCGCCGTAGACCATCGCGTGCAGCCGCTCCAGCGAGAGGCCCTCGGGGTGGAGCGCGAGCAGGGCGAGGATCTCGGTCTGGCGGCGGTTGAGCAGCAGCCGCTGCCCATCGAGCCAGGTCTCCGCGGTGCCCAGCAGGGTCAGCACCAGGCCGGGCTCGGCGATCGCCTCGTCCGCCCGCGGGGTCGGGATCTTCGGCAGCGCGCCCTCGATGAGGCGCGCCATCACCCGGGCCGTGGCCATCCCGATCGGGTGCGTGCGGTCCCAGGTGGTGGAGAGGTCGAGGACGCCGAGGTGCGTGCCGGTGACCGGGTCGTGGAGCGGCGCGGCCCAGCAGACCCAGTTGTGCACGACCTCGGCATAGTGCTCGGGACCGAAGACCATCGACGGGGAGTTGGTGCGGTTGGCGAGGTCGAGCGCGTTGGTGCCGGCGCTCTCGTCGTCCCAGCGGCCGCCCGGCACGAAATTGACCGACTCCGCCTTGTGGCGCATCACCCGGCCGCCGTAGGTCCACAGCACCCGGGTGTCGGGGTCGGTGACGGCGATGACCAGGTCGCCGTCGTCGGCGGTGCACCGCAGCTCCTCCTCGACCCGTTCGACGGCCACCTGGAGCGGCGACCCGCGCCACATCTCCCGGGTCTCGTCCTCGTCCGCCAGCGGCGCCTCGCGCACGTCGGGCTTGATGGCCGTCGCCGAGCGCGTCCAGCTGGTCAGGATCTCCGGTCGCACGAAGTCCTCGGCGGCGTCGCCGCTCTCCACAAAGGCGGTCCACGCCCGCGCCGCGCTGATGCGACGCTCCTGCAGATCGCTACGGACCATCAGATCCCCCTTCGGAGTCCGGCCTCTCGAGGCTCGGTCCTGCCCAAGGTAGCACCCTGTGACGTACCTCACGATCCCCTCAGTGGTACCTGATGAACGTCAGCGGTACTCCACGTCCTGATGGATCCGGCCCTGCGTCGTGGCGAGGCGCTCGCCGGAGCCGCCCCAACGGCCCGCGATGATCTCGGCGGCGATGGAGATGGCGGTCTCCTCCGGCGTACGGGCGCCGAGATCGAGGCCGATCGGGCTGCTCAGCCGGGCGATCTCCTCCTCGGTGAGGCCGGCCTCCTGGAGCCGAGCGAGGCGGTCGTCGTGGGTGCGGCGCGAACCCATCGCACCGACGTAGGCGATGTCGGGGAGGCGGAGCGCGACCTCGAGGAGAGGTACGTCGAACTTCGGGTCGTGGGTGAGGACGGCGATCACGGTGCGCCGGTCGATGCGGCCGGCCTCGACCTCCTGGGTCAGGAAGCGGTGGGGCCAGTCGACGACGACCTCGTCGGCCTCGGGAAAACGGGAGTTGGTGGCGAAGACCGGCCGGGCGTCGCAGACGGTCACGTGGTAGCCGAGGAAGGCTCCCACCCTGGCCACCGCGGCGGCGAAGTCGATCGCGCCGAAGACGAGCATCCGGGGCTTGGGCGCGAAGGACCACACGAAGACGCGCATGCCCTCGCCGCGGCGCTCGCCGTCGATTCCGTAGGAGAGCGTCTGGTTGGTGCCGTGGGCCAGGAGCCCGAGCGCGTCGTCGTGGACGGCGTCGTCCATCCTCGCGCTCCCCAGGGATCCCTTGACTCCTTCGGGGCGGATCAGGACGCGGCGCCCGAGGATCTCGGGGTCGGGATGCTCGATGACGGTCGCGAGGGCGACGGGGGTGCCGCTGCGTACGTCCTCGGCGAGCTCGCCGAGCTCCGGGAAGGTCTCCTTCGACACCTTCTCGACGAAGACGTCGAGGATGCCGCCGCAGGTCAGGCCGACCGCGAACGCGTCGTCGTCGGAGACGCCGTAGCGGTGGAGCTCCGGGACGCCGGACTCGGCGACCTCGCGGGCGACCTCGTAGACGGCGCCCTCGACGCAGCCGCCGGAGACCGAGCCGACCGCGGCGTCGTCAGGACCGACGAGCATCGAGGCGCCCGGCGGCCTGGGCGCCGACTGGAACGTCGCGACCACGGTGGCCACCGCCACGGTCTCGCCGGCGTCCCACCACTTCATCAGATCGTCGAGCACGTCACGCACGCGCGATCACCTCCACCAGATCCTCGTACGTCGCCAGCGAATGTCCGGCGACGAAGTCGTCCACGTGCGGAAGCACCGCGACGATGCCTCGCTGCAGCGGCTCATATCCAACCTTGCCACGGTGTGGGTTGACCCACACCACGCGATGGGCGAGGCGGTGCAGCCTCGCCGTCTGCTCCTGGAGGAGCGCGGGGTCGCCGCGCTCCCAGCCGTCGCTCGCGATGACCACCACCGCGCCTCGGGCCAGTCCCTGATGTCGCTGCAGGAACGCCTGCAGGTTGTCGCCGAGCCGGGTGCCGCCGGACCAGTCGGGCACCGTCTCGCCGGCCGCGACGAGCGCCCGGTCGGGGTCGCGGTGGCGCAGCGCGCGGGTGACGTTGGTGAGCCTGGTGCCCATCGTGAACACCGCGCCGCTCCCGGTCGTCGAGGTCACCCGGTGGGCGACCCGCAGCAGCACGTCGGCGTAGGAGCTCATCGACCCGGACACGTCGATCAGCCACACGACGCGGCGCGGCCGCTCGCCGCGCCTGCGGTAGTGGATCCCCGCCGGCTCGCCGAGGTGTCGCAGACTGGCCCGCAGGGTGCGGTGGGCGTCGACTCGGCCCCGCCGCCACTGCTCCTGCCGTGGTGTCCTTCTTCGCGGTGCCCGTGGGCGGAGCCGGGCGATCAGCGCGGCCACCCGCTCCTGCTCGGCCGGGTCGAGGTCCGCGACGTCGCGGTGTCGCAGGGTCTCGATCTCGCTGGCGCGGGCCCGGATGGCGTCGCTCTCCCCCTCCCCCGCCTCCTCGCCGTCCTGCGGCTCGGTCTCGGGGAGGCTGGAGGTGACCGACACGGTACGCGGCGGCCCCTGTGGTCTCGGCAGCGTCGCCGTCGGCCCGAACCAGGCCTCGAAGACCTGGTCGTAGCGGCGCAGGTCGTCGGGGCCGGCGCACAGCGTCGCCCTCCCGGCGGTATAGGTGGCGACCGGGTCGCCGGCGCCGACGATCGCGGTCGCCTGCAGGAAGCCGTGGGCGCGGTCCTGGGTCACCTGCACCCCGGCCGCGCGGAGTGCCCGGGTGAAGCCGAGCAGGATCTCGGGGCCGTCGTGTTCTACGGTCACGTCAGCAGCCGATCCAGCGCGGCTCGGACGCGATCGGCGTCCTCGCGGTGCTTGACGAGCGCGCCGAGCGTGGCGGCGGCGCTCTCCAGGTTCATCTCGGTCGTGCCGAGGTGGTGCAGGGCGCGGGCCCAGTCGAGGGTCTCGGCGACGCCCGGAGGCTTGAGCAGGGCGTTCGCACCCTCGGCGCCGCGCAGCTGCTGGACCACCGTGACCACCTGACGGGCGAGCTCCTCGGCGACCTCGGGGGCTCGGCTGCGTACGATCTCGATCTCGCGGTCCAGGCCCGGGTGGTCGATCCAGTGGTAGAGGCAGCGGCGCTTGAGGGCGTCGTGGAGCTCGCGGGTGCGGTTGGAGGTGAGCACGACGACCGGAGGAACCGCCGCGGCGACCGTCCCGAACTCGGGGATCGTCACCTGGTAGGTGGACAGCACCTCGAGCAGGAACGCCTCGAACTCGTCGTCGGCCCGGTCGACCTCGTCGACGAGCAACACCGACGGTGACTGCCGCAGCGCCGCCAGCACCGGACGGGCCAGCAGGAACCGCTCGTCGTAGAGCGACTTCTCGGCCTCCTCCACCTCGCCCGCACCACCGGCCGCCTCGAGGGCGCGCAGGTGCAGGATCTGACGGGCGAAGTCCCAGTCGTAGAGCGCCTGGGTGGCGTCGATCCCCTCGTAGCACTGCAGCCGTACAAGCGGCAGGTCCAGCGCCTCGGCGACGGCCTCGGCGAGCGCCGTCTTGCCGGTGCCGGGTTCACCCTCGAGCAGCAGCGGACGCTGCATCCTGAGCGCGAGGAACGTCACCGTCGCCAGCTCCGGGTCGGCCAGGTATCCCGTCGCCGCCAGGCGGTCGGCGATCTCCCGGGGCGTCAGGTCCATGACCTGAGCCTAGAACGCGAAGCGTTGGCTGAGGGTTGGACGACCTCTTACGAGGGTAGGGACGAGTCGCCGGTCAGCGGCGGTCGACGTCGGCCCCGCCGGCCAGGTCGCCGCACTCCACCAGGTGTACGTCATGAGCCTCGAGATAGCCCCGGGCGCCCTGGTCTCCCACGGCTGCCTCGATGACCCCGTCCCAGTGGTCGCGCCCGATCAGCACCGGATGACCGGGAACCCCGTGGTAGGCGGCCCGCGCCAGCCCGGCCGACGAGGCCGTGCCGGTGGTCGAGCTTGTCGAGACCACCCGGGCGACCACGTCGGCACCCACGTCGGGCAGGTCGACCAGATGAACTACGGCAGCCTCTACGTCCGTCCCGAGAGCCTCCAGCCCGACCCGCAGCGAGGCCCCCATGCCCTCGTCCCAGTCCTCGGCGACGACGACCCGTTGGTCGGCCGGGAGCAGCGCCCGAGCCTCCTCGGCGGATGCCCCGAGCACGACGAGCACGTCGTCGCAGCCGCCCTCGCGCAGGACCCCGATCGAGCGGACCAGCCAGTCGTCGACGAGCGCCTTCGGCTTGCCCATCCGGCGCCCGGCGCCGGCGGCCAGGAGGAGCCCGGAGATCACTTGAACGCGGCGGTGTAGAGCTTCTGCAGCTTCGGGCTCTTGACGTCGCTGTAGCCGCAGCCGATGACCTCTGCGTCGCCCTGGGCCGCGACCAGGTAGTTCTTGCCCTTCTCGAACTCGGGCATCGGGATCGTGCTCGGCGCGGGCAGGACGATCCGGACGGTGTCGGTGCCGCCGAAGCCGTCGGCGTACATCCAGGTCTTGACCTTCAGCACGGCCTCGCTCTCGCTCACGCTCTCCGCGGTGCCCTCGAAGGCCAGCGCGGCATTCTGGGAGAGCCACTTCGACGTGGGCGGGAGGCAGCGGGCGGCGTCGGCGACGACGGTCAGCTCGGTCGTCCCCGCGCCGCCTGCCGGGGCGGAGGCCGACGGGACCGGCGCGGTCTCGGTGACGGTCGCGGTCGGCGAGGGTGGCTTGGCGTCCGGGTCCTCGGCGGTGTCGTCGGAGCCGAGGAGGCCGAAGGAGGCGACGACGGCGACGAGCACGACCGCGACGGCGATGACGGCCGCGAGCCAGCGCCATGGTGACCGCGGCGGCTGCATCCCGGTCTTCGGTCCGACGTCCACACTCATGCCGCCATCATGCCTCACCGCTGGGTGTCATCCATGGACCCGGTTGACACACGCAGGCGGGGCCCTGGTCTCGAAGACCCTGACCCCGCCCGCCGCTGCAGAACTTCACCCGGACACTTCCTTGGGCTTCAAAGCCCCCCAGATCCAGACGCTTCCCCGCAGTCGGCCACTGTGTGGAGCACCCATGTTGCGTTACCGAGCTGTTGTCGAGACAGTGTCGAAAGTCCCCAAAAGGATGGGACCGCTGGACCCCTCTGCTCCGTCTGATCAGGTCATCCCAGATGACGATCGAGGAACCCGATCACCCGCCTCATCGAGAGGTCCCACTGCGGCCCGAAGGCATGCTGCTCGCCTTCGTAGACCCACAGCCGCTGACGTACGCCCGCGCTCTCCATCAGGTCCCTCGTCGTGTAGGCCCACCGGATCGGGCAGGACTCGTCGTCGGTCCCGTGATGCATCTGGACCGGGACCTCGATGCGGTCGAAGTACGTCCGGGCCGAAAGACCCGCCCAGAACTCCGGCTCCCGCTCCGGGTCCCCGTGCTGCCGGTAGAGCCGGGCCACCTCCTCGGGCCGCGACGGCACCGCCCACCGGTTGATGTTGTCGACGATGTCCGAGGAGACCGACGCGTACGTCACCCCAGCACGCACCAGGCCGGGCTGGGCGACCAGCGCGTTCATCACCACGGCCCCGCCCATGGAGCGGCCGAGCAGCGCGGTGCGGTCGGGGTCGACGTACGGAAGCCTCTTCATCGCCTGGACGGCGTTGATGGTGTCGCGGGTGTAGCCGAGGCGGCTCTCGTCCTCTTCGGTCCCTTCGGGGATGGGCGAGGATCCGGCGTGGCCGCGGTAGTCGGTGTGCAGGACGACGTAGCCCTCCCGGGCCAGCCGGTCCTGCTCGCGCCTCAGACCCTGTCCGGTGACGTAGATGTCGGTGTCGATGTGGCCGTGGGCGAGGACCACGCCGGGGAAGGGTCCCTCGCCGCGCGGCCGGAGGAGCACCCCGGTGATCGTCAGCGGCCCGCTCGGGTAGCTGACCTCGAAGCGTCGGTAGGCGTCCGTGCTGCCCGACTCCCGCAGCACCTTCACCTCGCCGCCCGGGAACTCCTCGCGCATCAGCTGCGGGAGCGAGACCTTGTCGGTCACCGGGGGCAGCGTCTCCGACGGGCTCGGGGAGGGTGCGGCCGACGAGGCCGGCGCTGGCGCCGACGGCGCCGCTGTCCGGGACGGCGCGGCGGCCGGCTCACCGCCGCAGCCGGCGAGGAGCATGGCCGAGATCGCCAGCGCCGACGCCGCCTTCAGGCCCATGCCGTCGAGGGTAGCCCTGACCTCCACGGCCCTGGGAAAACGAACAGGTGCCCCCGCCGGTCGGCGGGGGCACCTACGTGTGCTCTAGCGGAAGAGGCTCAGAAGCCCATACCGCCCATGTCACCCATGCCACCGGTCGGGTCGCCAGCGGCGGCCTTCTCCGGCTTGTCGGCCACGACGGCCTCGGTGGTGAGGAACAGCGCGGCGATCGACGCGGCGTTCTGCAGCGCGGAGCGGGTCACCTTGGCGGGGTCGATGATGCCGGCCTGGAGCAGGTCGACGTACTCGCCCGTGGCCGCGTTGAGGCCCTGGCCGACCGGAAGACCGGCGACCTTCTCCGCCACGACGCCGCCCTCGAGGCCGGCGTTGATGGCGATCTGCTTCAGCGGCGCCGAGATGGCGGCCTTGACGATCGAGGCACCGGTGGCCTCGTCGCCCTCGAGCTCGAGCTTCTCGAACGCGGTGGTCGCGGCCTGAATCAGCGCGACACCACCACCGGGGAGGATGCCCTCCTCGACAGCAGCCTTCGCGTTGCGGACGGCGTCCTCGATGCGGTGCTTGCGCTCCTTGAGCTCGACCTCGGTGGCCGCGCCGACCTTGATGACGGCCACGCCGCCGGCCAGCTTGGCGAGGCGCTCCTGCAGCTTCTCGCGGTCGTAGTCGGAGTCCGACTTCTCGATCTCGGCGCGGATCTGGTTGACCCGGCCCTCGATCTGACCCTGGTCGCCCGAACCCTCGACGATGGTGGTCTCGTCCTTGGTGATGACGACCTTGCGGGCCTGGCCGAGCAGCTCGATGCCGGCGGTCTCCAGGGAGAGGCCGACCTCCTCGGAGATGACCTGGCCACCGGTGAGGATCGCGATGTCCTGCAGCATGGCCTTGCGGCGGTCACCGAAGCCCGGGGCCTTGACGGCGACGGACTTGAAGGTGCCCTTGATCTTGTTGACGACCAGCGTCGAGAGAGCCTCGCCGTCGACGTCCTCGGCCAGGATGACCAGCGGCTTGCCGGTCTGCATGACCTTCTCCAGGACGGGGATCAGGTCCTTGACGCTGGAGATCTTCGAGTTGACGATCAGGATGTACGGGTCGTCGAGGACGGTCTCCATACGCTCCGGGTCGGTCACGAAGTAGGCCGAGATGTAGCCCTTGTCGAAGCGCATACCCTCGGTCAGCTCGAGGTCGAGCCCGAAGGTGTTCGACTCCTCGACGGTGATGACGCCTTCCTTGCCGACCTTGTCCATCGCCTCGGCGATGATCTCGCCGACGGTGGTGTCAGCGGCCGAGATCGAGGCGGTAGCAGCGATCTGCTCCTTGGTCTCGATGTCCTTGGCCTGGGCGAGCAGCTGCTCGGAGACGGCGTCGACAGCCGCCTCGATGCCGCGCTTCAGGCCGGCCGGGTTGGCACCCGCGGCGACGTTGCGCAGGCCCTCGCGGACCAGCGCCTGGGCGAGAACGGTCGCGGTCGTCGTGCCGTCACCGGCGACGTCGTCGGTCTTCTTCGCGACCTCCTTGACCAGCTCGGCACCGATCTTCTCGTAGGGGTCCTCGAGCTCGATCTCCTTGGCGATGGACACACCATCGTTGGTGATCGTGGGGGCGCCCCACTTCTTCTCGAGCACGACGTTGCGGCCCTTGGGACCGAGGGTGACCTTGACGGCGTCGGCGAGGGTGTTGAGACCCTTCTCCAGACCCCGACGGGCCTCCTCGTTGAAAGCGATGAGCTTCGGCATTGCTCCTGCGATCCTTCACTTGGGAAGTTCGTTGGATCCGGTCCGATGGGTTGCCCGCGACGGACGACGCCACTCCCGGCAGAACCCTTCCCTGCCGCTCGCGACGCCTCAACGTCACCGGTCCGGTTGTTGTCACTCTCATGGTAAGAGTGCCAGCCTCATGTTTAGCACTCGGCCCCTGCGAGTGCAAGAAGATCGGGGCGGCGACGGTCAGAGAGACTTCGCGAGCTCCGCGAACTCGAGGTCGTCGCGCAGCGGCACGCCGAAGCGCTCGTCGCCGTAGGGGAACGGCTCGAAGCGCCCCGTACGCCGGAACCCCCGCCGCTCGTAGAACGCGATCAGGTCCTCGCGCTGCCGGATCACCGTCATCCGGATCTCCTCGGCGCCCCACTCGATCGCGATCCGCTCGGCCTCGGCCATCACGGCCTTGCCGACACCGGCGCCCTGCAGGCTCGGCGCGACGGAGAACATGCCGAAGTAGACGTACGCCTCGCGCTTCTGCAGCTGGCAGCAGGCGACGATCTCCCCCGACCGCGCGGCGGCCGGTTCGGCGACCAGGAGCCGGGAGCCCGGCGCGGTGATGACCTCGCGTACGCCCTCCGGGTCGGTGCGCTGGCCGGCGAGCAGGTCGGCCTCGGTGGTCCAGCCGGCGCGGGAGGCATCGCCGCGGTAGGCCGACTCGATCAGCCCGACCAGGGCTTCCACGTCGGAAAAGGTGGCGTCACGGAAGGTCAGCTCGGGCACGGGCCCAAGATACGACAGCGCGACAATCAGGCGGGCAGGTCCGGCAGCGCGGACCGCCGCAGCCAGGCGTCGAAGAGCGGGGTGAGGTCGCGGCCGCAGACCTCGGCCGCGAGCGCCTCGAAGTCGGCGGTGGTGACCGAGCCGCCGCCGTGCCGGGCGACCCAGGTGCGCAGGATCCGGAAGAAGGAGTCGTCCCCGACCGTGCGCCGCAGCGCGTGCAGGGTGAGCGCTCCGCGCTTGTAGACCCGGTCGTCGAACATGTCCGCGGACCCGGGGTCGGCGAGGACCAGGTCCTGCGGCAGCGCGGCCAGCCGGCGGTGGTGGTGGCGCGCGTGCTCGCCGCACGCGCGCCCTCCGGAGGCGTCCGACCACAGCCACTCGCTGTAGCAGGCGAAGCCCTCGTGCAGCCAGATGTCGCGCCACTCGCGCAGCGTCACCGCGTTGCCGAACCACTGGTGGGCGAGCTCGTGGGCGACGAGGCGTACCTCCGACCACTCGCCGGTGAGGTGGTTGCGCCCGAAGGTCGACAGCGACTGCGACTCGAGGGGGATCTCGAGCTCGTCGTCGGTGACCACGACGGAGTAGGAGGCGAACGGATAGGGCCCGAAGACGGAGGTGAAGTAGGCCATCATCTCCCGCTGCCGCCCGAAGGAGGCCTCGAACCCGGCGCCGGCGTCGACCGGGTACGCAGCCCGGATCGGCACCCGACCGCCCGGCCCTTCGGTGGGCGCGATGTCGATGACCCGGTAGCGGCCGATCTGCACCGTGGCGAGATAGGTCGCCATCGGCTCGGCCTCCCAGTAGCGCCAGGTCTCCCCGCTGCCGCGGCGTACGCGGGAGGTCAGCTCGCCGTTGGAGACGACCGCATAGCCGGGCGCCGTGGTCACGCTGATCGCGTAGCGGGCCTTGTCGGAGGGCCGGTCGTTGCACGGGAACCAGGTGGGCGCACCATGCGGCTGACCGGCGACGATGACACCGTCGTCGAGCTCCTCCCAGCCGGCGTCGCCGTGGTGTGGCAGCACCACCGGGCGGGGCTTGCCGGAGTACCTGACCGTGATCACGAACTCCTCGCCCGCCGCGACCCTCGAGCGGAGGTTCAGGACCAGACGGTGGTCGCGGTGGCTCCACTTGGCCGGCGGACGGCCGTCGATCGCCACCTTCTGCACACGCAGGTAGGCGAGGTCGAGGACGACGCGGTTGATGTCGTCGACCGCGACGGCGCGGATCGTGGCTGTGCCCGTGAGCCGGTTGCCGACCAGGTCGTAGGTGAGGTCGAGGTCGTAGTGGGTCGCGCTCCACGACGGGTCCCCGTGTCCCGGGAGGTAAGGGTCGGCGGTGGGGAGCTTCGGCACGGCGGTCATCGTAGGGGCACCCGCTCAGCCGGCCTGGTCCCAGGGACCGATCGGGTTGCCGATCCACAGCGTCTTGTCCGGGAGGCTCTCCCCGCGCATCACCAGCGAGACCGGGCCGACGACCGCGTGCCGGCCGATGGCGGCGGCGGGCAGGATCACCGAGTTGGGGCCGAGCGTCGCGCCTCTCCTGAGCGTGACCGTGTCGAGGGCCAGCACACGGTCGTGGAAGAGATGGGTCTGCACGACGGTGCCGGCGTTGACGGTGGCGCCGTCGCCGAGCTCGACCAGGTCGGTCTCGGGGAGCCAGTGGGTCTCGATCCACACACCGCGGCCGATCCGCGCCCCGAGCGCACGGAACCACAGGTTGAGCACCGGGGTGCCCGACACGGCACCGGTGAACCAGGGCGCGGCGAGCACCTCGACGAAGGTGTCGGCCAGCTCGTTGGCCCACACGAACCAGCTCCACAGCGGGTGCGAGCCGGCCCGGATCCTGCCCACGAGCAGCCACTTCGCCACCACGGTGATGCCGGCCGCGACCGCTCCGGCGGCCGCGAGCACCGGTCCGGTGACCAGGGCCGCAACGAGCAGGTCGGTCGCCTCCCAGATCACGATCAGGGCGTAGGCCACCCCGGCGTAGAGCAGCGCCGCGAGCGTCTGCGGCACCAGCCGGGCCAGCTCGACGAGCGCCCGGGCGACCTTCAGGCGTGCCGGTGGGTCATAGGTACGTCCCGAGTCGGCCTCGCCGGCCGCGCGGCGCAGCGGCGCGGGTGGCGAGCCGAGCCAGCTCTCACCCTTCTGCGCGCGCTTGCGACGGGGAGCCGCGCTGAGCACGGCGACCAGGGAGGCCTTCGGGACCTTGCGGCCGGGCGCCGCCATGCCCGAGTTGCCGACGAAGGCACGCTTGCCGATCTTCACCCGCTCGACCCGCAGCCAGCCGCCACCGAGCTCGTAGCCACCGATCAGGGTGTCGTCGGCGAGGAAGCTCTGGTCGTTGACCTGGGTCAGCCCGGGGATCATCAGCACCGTCGACGCCTCGACGTGCTTGCCGATCCTGGCGCCGAGCGCCCGCAGCCACAGCGGCGTCAGTGTCGAGGAGTAGAGCGGGAAGAGCCAGGTGCGCGCCTCGTCGAGCACCTGCATCGTCGACCAGACCGCGACACCGGCCAGGCTGCGTACGGGATGTACGCCGGGACGGATCGCCAGACCGGCGAGGCGCACCACCGCCCAGATCAGGGTGGCCAGGGTGACGAAGCCGGCCACCACCGCGACCGGGCTCCAGGCGAGCAGCGGTCCGATGTCGGCGTAGGAGCCGGGCACGCCGGCCAGGGCGACGCCGACGAGGATGCCGACGGCGATGGCGACCGCGGGGAGCAGGGCGAGCACGGCCGCGGCGATGCCGTAGAGGAGCATCCAGACCCGGGCCCGTGCCTGCGGCGGCTGCCAGGGCCCACGCGCCTCGCGGGCGGCGCGGACGGCCGGCGAACCCGACCAGAACTCGCCCACCGGCACCGTGCCGAAGACCGCCGAGCCGGGTCCGACCTCGGCGTCGTCACCGACCCGGGCGCCGGGCAGCAGCGTCGACCGCGCCCCCACCCGGGCCCGATCGCCCACCGACACCTCGCCGAGATGGAGCACGTCGCCCTCGATCCAGTGACCGGAGAGGTCGACCTCCTGCTCGATCGAGCAGCCCTTGCCGAGCGTGAGCATGCCGGTGACCGGCGGCAGGCTGTGCAGGTCGACGTTCTTGCCCATCCGCACGCCGAGCAGCCGGGCGTACCAGAGCATCCACGGCGCCCCGGCCAGTCCGTGCGCCCCGAGCTCGTCGACGGCGTGCGTGGCCAGCCAGAGCCGCAGATGGACCGTGCCGCCGCGCGGGTGCTGCCCGGGACGTACGCCGCGCAGGATCAGCCGCGCCGCACCCGCGGCGAGGAGCATCCGTCCGGGCGGGGTCAGGAAGGCGAGGGCGGCCGGGACGAGGACCCACCAGCTGAGCGAGGGCAGCCAGGGCGCCCACGGCTGCGCGAGCGTCGTCCCGAGCGCGATCCAGGTCAGCCAGCGAGGCGCGGCCAGGCAGCGCAGCAGGATCGTGGCGACCACCTGCGCGACCTGGGTCTCGAGACGTACCGCCGGCACCTCGCGCTCGGAGACCGTGGCGGAGCTGCCCAGCTCGTCGACATAGGCGGCCAGCGCGCCCAGGCTCGGCCGGTCGTAGACGTCACCGAGCGCGACCTCCGGGAAGCGCTCCCGGATCAGGCTGACGATCTGGGCCGCGGTCAGGCTGCCGCCGCCGAGGTCGAAGAAGTCCGCCTTCGGCCCGGAGACCTCGGCACCGAGCACGTCGTTCCACAGCCCGGCCAGCCAGGCCTCGGTGTCGCTCAGCCCCTCCCCCGCGCCCGCCGTGGACGCCAGCGGCCATGGGAGCGCGTCGCGGTCGACCTTCCCGCTGGTACGCGTCGGGAGGCTGTCGACCACGGCCAGCCGCGGCACCAGGGCCGCCGGCATGTCGGCCCGCAGCCTCGCGACGGAGGCGGCCTGGTCGAAGGTCTCGTCGACCGTGACGTAGCCGACCAGGAGGCTGTTGCCGGCCGTGCTCTTCCGCACCGCGGCCGCAGCCCCGACGACACCGTCGAGCTGCAGCAGGGCGCTGTCGATCTCGCCGAGCTCGATCCGCCGGCCACCGAGCTTGATCTGGTCGTCGGCGCGACCGCCGAAGAGCAGCCCGGCGGGGTCGTTGACGACCAGGTCGCCCGATCGGTAGGCGCGCTCCCAACCGAGGGTGGGCATCGGTGCGTACTTCTCGGCGTCCTTGGCCGCGTCCAGGTAGCGCGCCAGGCCGACGCCGCCGATGATCAGCTCGCCGGTCTCACCCTCGGGGACCGGGATACCGGTCGCCGGGTCGACGACGGCGAGGTCCCAGCCGTCGAGCGGGAGACCGATCCGCACCGGCCCCTCCGCGCTCAGGCGGGCGCCACAGGCGACCACCGTCGCCTCGGTCGGGCCGTAGGTGTTCCACACCTCCCGGTCGGGCGTGACCAGACGCGCGGCGAGCTCAGGCGGGATCGCCTCGCCGCCGGTGATCAGCAGCCGGACCCGGTCGAGCGAGGACGGCGGCCACAGCGCGACCAGCGTCGGCACCGTCGAGACGATCGTGATCTGGTTGGCGACCAGCCACGGGCCGACATCGACCCCGGAGCGCACCAGCGCCCGCGGCGCCGGGACCAGGCAGGCGCCGTAGCGCCAGGCCAGCCAGATCTCCTCGCAGCTCGCGTCGAAGGCGACCGAGAGGCCGGCCATCACCCGGTCGCCGACCCCGATCGGGGCGTCCTGGAGGAAGAGGCGCGACTCGGCGTCGACGAACGCGGCGGCGTTGCGGTGGGTGACCGCGACCCCCTTCGGCGTACCGGTCGACCCGGAGGTGAAGATCACCCAGGCGTCGTCGCCGGTCGACGGCTCCTCCGGCTCGCGGGCCTCCCGGGGCCCGGCCGTCGTGGTGACCCGCAGGTCGTTCGTCACGACCGCCGCGACCTGCGCCTCACCGAAGACCAGCCGCGCCCGCTCCTCGGGGTCGTCGGCGTCGACCGGCACGTAGGCGGCTCCCGCGCAGAGGATGCCGAGGATCGCCACGTACAGGTCGGTGGTCCCGCTCGCGATCCGCAGCCCGACCTTGTCCCCGGGCCCGATCCCGGCAGCGTTCAGCTCGGCGGCCAGCCCGTCGGCGGCCTCCTCGAGCTCCGCGTACGTCAGCAGGCCGTTGCCCGCCTCGACGGCCGGCTCGTCGGGCACCTGGGCAGCGGTGGCCCGGAAGATGTCGACGAGAGTCCGGGGCTCAGGCGCGAGATCGCCTCGCAGCAGGGGATCGTTCACGCGACCACGTCCGTAGCGCAAGCGCCATCATACGGACGCGGTCGCGTGAGGCTTGGATGGTTCACTCGCTGACGCTCGCTCACACGCGGAGCCTTCCGGGGTCAGTTGAACGGATGCCATACATCTTCCGTCCTTCTCGGTGTCGATTTGGCCTTGTCCCACCCGTCATCCCCGGTGACAGACTCACACCGAGACGAGAAGGGGAACCCACGATGACCAGATACATGGTGCTGCTGCCGACGAACGAGGCCTTCTGGGCCGAGTCGACGCCGGAGGAGAAGGCCGCCGGGTACGAGGTGCACGGCAAGTTCGCCAAGCTGCTCGCCGAGCGCGGCCACAAGGTCACCGGCGGCGCCGAGCTCCACCACTCCAGCAAGGCCAAGACGCTGCGCAAGCAGGGCGGCGAGGTGGTGATCACCGACGGCCCGTACGCCGAGACCGTCGAGCACGTGACCGGCTTCTACACGATCGAGACCGACGACGTCGCCGACATGCTCGAGTGCTGCAAGGTGCTCGCCGAGCTCGAGACGGCGCTCGAGGTCCGCGAGATCGTCGAGCACGGGGAGATGTGATGAGGTATCTCCTCCTTCTCGGCGGCCCCGACCACCACGCCCGCTGGGACGCCCTCGCCGAGGAGCAGAAGCAGGCCGCGTACGCCGACTTCGGTGCCTTCGCGAAGGCGGTCGCCGAGCGCGGCGAGCTGATCGACGGCGACGCCCTCCAGCCCGCCACCACGGCGCGGACCGTCCACGAGGACGGCGCCGTGACCGAGGGCCCGTTCGCGGAGTCGGTCGAGCAGCTGGGCGGCTACTACGTGATCGACGTGCCCTCGATCGACGACGCCGTGGCCCTGGCGAAGCTGCTGCCGAAGTACTTCGCCGTCGAGATCCGGCCCACCCAGGGAGTGCAGATCCGATGACCCGCTACTACCTGCTCATCCCCAACGTCGAGGCCGAGTGGCAGGCCAAGACGGAGGCGGAGAAGGATGCGCTGTTCGCCGTGCACGAGAAGTTCGCGGCGCTGCTCGCCGAGCGCGGCCACACCGTCCTGAAGGGCTACGGCGCCGCGCTCGCCGTTCCGTCGACGGCCGTGACCGTACGGTCCTCCGGGATCACCGACGGGCCGTACACCGAGACGGCAGAGCACCTGGCCGGGCTCTACGTCGTGGAGTCCGAGGACCGCGACGACCTGGCCGAGTGCTGCCGGCTGCTCGCCACGGTCGAGTCGGCGATCGAGATCCGGGCGACGGACTAGCCACGCGATGCTGGAGACGCTGCTGCGCGACGAGTGGGGCCGCCTGCTGGCCCTGCTCGTCGCGCAGTTCCGCCGTCTCGACCTGGCCGAGGAAGGCCTCGCCGACGCCTTCGAAGCGGCCGCCGCGCGCTGGCCGGTCGACGGCGAGCCGGACAACGGCCCCGCCTGGCTGCTCACGACCGCTCGCCGGCGGATCGTCGACCGGATGCGCTCGGAGGAGGTGCTGGCTCGCAAGATGCCGTTGCTCGTGGTCGACGCCGGGCTCACCCAGGAGGCCCAGCAGGTGATGGCCACGGTGCCGGCCGAGGCCGGCGGCGAGGCGGTCACCGACGACCGGCTGCGGCTGGTGCTGCTCTGCGCCCACCCGACGCTGTCTCGTGAGGCGGCCGCGGCGCTGACCCTCCGGCTGGTCCTCGGCGTCTCCACCGAGGACATCGGGCGGCTGTTCCTCCAGTCGAGGGCGACCATGGCGGCGCGGCTGACCCGGGCACGCAAGCGGCTCGCGGGCGCCTCCTTCGAGGTACCCACGGACCTCGCCGACCTGCGGGAACGGGTCGGCATCGTCGCCGAGGTCGCCTATCTCGCGTTCACGGCGGGCTATGCGCCCGGCACCGGCCCCGACGTCGTACGCAGCGACCTGGCCGGCGAGGCGATCCGGCTGGTCCGCGTGCTGCGGGCGGTGCTCCCGGCGCCGGACCCGGAGGTCGACGCTCTGCTCGCCCTGATGCTCCTGCAGCACTCGCGCCGGGACGCGCGGCTCGGGCCCGACGGGGGCCTGGTGCTGCTCCCCGACCAGGACCGGACCGCCTGGCGCCTGGAGGAGATCGCCGAGGCGCTCGCGATCCTCACCCCGCTCGCCCATGCGGCACCGGCGCCCTATCTGCTCCAGGCGCTGATCGCCGCGGAGCACGCGGTCGCGCCCAGCTCCGAGGCGACCGCGTGGGACCGCATCGTCGAGCGCTACGACGAGCTGCTCACGCTGCGCGACACCCCGGTCGTACGTCTCAACCGGGCCGTCGCGGTGGCCGAGGCCTCTGGCGCCGAGGCCGGACTGAAGGAGCTGGACTCGGTCGCCCTGCCGGGGCACCGGCTGCCTGCCGTACGTGCGCAGCTGCTGGAGCGGTCGGGACGCCACCGGGACGCGATCGAGGCCTACGAGGAGGCGATCGCGCTCTGCGCGCACGGCCCGGAGCGGGCCGATCTCGCCCGACGACGGGACGCTCTGCAAGGTTTTGCATCCCGACCGGTAGACGAGAACACGTTCTAGTTGCCACACTCGGTGCTGTGACCCCGATCACTCTTCCGGACATCATCGAGGCGATGGCCGACGCCGTCCCCGACCGCACCGCCGTGTTCACGATGGAACACGCCTACAGCTTCGCCGAGATCGACGAGCGCGCGAGCCGGCTGGCCAACCACCTCATCGCGCAGGGCATCGAGCCGGGCGACCACGTCGCCGTCCACTCCCGCAACCGGATCGAGTGGGTCGACGCCTTCTACGGGTGCATGAAGGCGCGGGCCGTGCCGATCAACATCAACCACAAGTACCTCCACGACGAGCTCGACCACCTCTACCGCAACTCCGACGCGGTGATGGCGATCATCGGTCCCGAGCACGTCGAGGCGGTCGCCGCGCTCGGGCTCGGGATCCCGACGCTGGTGCTGGGCGAGGAGTACGACGCCGCGGTCGCCGCCGCGTCCAAGGAGCGCCCCGACATCGAGCGCAGCCCCGACGACCGCTACGTCATCTACACCGGCGGCACCACCGGGATGCCGAAGGGCGTCGTGTGGCGCCAGGAGGACATCATCCGGGCCGCACTGAACGCGAGCCGGTTCGGAGCGCCCTTCGACACCGTCGAGCAGCTCGCCGAGGAGGCCGCCGCGCAGGAGACGCCGATGGTGCTGCTGGCCTGCGGCCCGATGATGCACGGCGGCAGCCAGTGGATCATGGGCAACGGCCATGTCGCCGGCTGCACGGTCTCGCTCTACACCGAGCCGGCCTGGTCGGCCGAGACGATCCTCGACCTCGTCCAGGCCGCCGGGGTCAACTCGCTCACCTTCCTCGGCGACGCCATGGGCCGGCCGGTCGCCGAGGCGATCCTGCGCGAGCCGGAGCGGTGGGACCTGAGCAGCCTGTTCGCCGTCTCGAACGGCGCCGCGCCGCTCTCCGCAGGCGTCCGCGCCCAGCTCCGGGAGGCGCTGCCGGGCCGCTACATCCTCGACTCCTACGGTGCCTCGGAGTCCGGGGCGACCGGCATGCAGGTCGACGAGGGCAAGGACGGCGCACAGGCCGCGCCGAAGTTCCAGGTCGGGATGGACGTCCAGGTCTTCGACACCGAGCTGAAGCCGTGCGCGCCGGGTGAGACCGGGATGCTCGCCCGCACCGGCTCGATCCCGCTGGGCTACTACAACGACCCGGTCAAGACCGCGGCGACGTTCAAGGAGGTCGACGGGCAGCGCTGGTCGATCCCGGGCGACTTCGCGCGACGCGAGGAGGACGGCTCGATCACCGTCCTGGGGCGCGGCTCGGGCTGCATCAACACCGGCGGCGAGAAGGTCTTCCCGGAGGAGGTCGAGGCGGTCCTGCTGCGTCACCCGGACGTCTTCGACACCGCGGTCGTCGGCACGCCGCACGAGCGCTGGGGCCAGCAGGTCACCGCGCTCGTGCAGCTCCGTGAGGGCGCCGCGACCTCGATCGACGCGCTCCGGGAGCACTGCCGCAGCCTGATCTCGGCCTACAAGGTGCCCAAGGACATCCTGCTCGTGGAGCGAGTCCCCCGCACGCCCGTGAGCAAGGTGGACTATCGTGCGAGCGCTACGGTCGCTACCGAGCTGCTCGAGGCGCGTACGTGACGACCGGCTGATCCGACGTACGGTTCGGTGCCGTACGGCCCTCTATCAACTGGAAGGCACATACGCCCTGTGTCCGCCGTGATCCCCCTCACACTGCCCGACATCCTGGAAGCGATGGCCGATGCGATCCCCGACCGCACCGCAGTCATCACCACCGAGCGCGCCTACACGTACGCCGAGATCGACGAGCGTGCCACGCGCCTGGCCAACCACCTGCTGAGCGTCGGCCTCGAGCCGGGTGCCCAGGTCGCCGTCCACGCGACCAACCGGATCGAATGGGTCGACGCCCTCTACGGGTGCCTCAAGGCCCGCACGATCCCGGTCAACATCAACCACGCCTACCGGCGCGACGAGCTCGCCAGGACGTACGCCGCCACCGACTGCGTCGCGGCCATCGTCTCCCCCGAGTTCACCGACGACCTCGACGAGCTCGAGCTGAAGCTGGACCACCGGGTCGTCCTCGGCCCGGACTACGACGCCAAGGTCGCCGCGGCGTCCAAGGAGCGGCCGACTGTCGGACGTACGCCCGGCGACTGGCACATCATCTTCACCACCGGCACCACCGGCACCCCGAAGGGTGCGGTCTGGCGCCAGGAGGACCTGATCTGGGCGGCGCTGAACACCGTCCGCCGCAACGCGCCGATCCCGTCGGTCGAGGGGCTCGCCGCGGAGGCGGCCGCCCGCGACTCGGGCGTCGTCCTGCTCGCCGGTGGACCGCTGCTGCACGGCCAGAGCCAGCTGCTGCTCCTGCGGGCGCTGGTCGCCGGCGGCACCGCGGTGCTCGACACCTCCGAGTCGTTCTCGGCCGAGGCGTTCCTCGACCTCGCCGAGAAGTCCGGTGCCACCGCGATCACCCTCCTCGGCGACGCCCAGGCGCGGCCGGTGGCGGCCGCGCGCCTCGTCGGCAAGAAGCGCTGGCCGCTGCACTCGCTGGCGGGCGTCTCCAACACCGCGGCACCGCTCTCCGACGGCGTCCTCGCCGTTCTGCGCAACGCGTTCGCCCGCCGGGTCATCGTCGACTCCTACGGCACCCTGGAGACCGGCGTCACCGGGTCCCGCGCCGACGACGGCTCGCCGCTCGCGCCCGGTGAGGCGCGGTTCATGGTGGGCCCGGAGGTGGAGGTCTTCAACCCCGACCTCACCCCGGCGGCTCCCGGCGTCGAGGGGCTGCTGGCCCGCTCCGGCCCGGCCGCGCTCGGCTACTACAAGGACAACGCCCGCTCGGCCACCGCGATCAAGCTGATCGACAACCGGCGCTGGACCTTCCCCGGCGACCTCGCCCGTCGCGAGGAGGACGGCTCGATCACGCTGCTCGGCCGGGCCGCGACGTTGGTGCGGACCGGTGATCTCGAGATCCACCCGGAGACGATCGAGGGCGTGCTCCTCGCCCACGACGACGTCGTCGACGCCGCCGTCTTCGGCATGCCCCACCCGCGCTGGGGCCAGCAGGTCGCGGCGCTGGTGCAGCTGACCCCGGGCTCCGAGATCGCCGCCGCCGACCTGCGCAAGCACGCCCGATCGGTGCTCGGGGACTCTCACGAGCCCAAGCTCGTCCTGCTGGTCGAGTCGGTGCCGCGTACGCCGGCGGGGACCGTCGACTACCGCGCCGCCACCGGCCTCACCGCCGACCTGCTCAGCACCGGCGGCAAGCGTACGGACGAGGCCGACCCCGAGTAGCCCGAGCCGGCGCGACTGTCCCGCCACCACACGCCGAGTCGGCGCAACTGTCCCAGCTGCTTGGGACAGTTGCGCCGACTCGGCGCGATTTTTCGGGACTGACGCGTCGGGTCAGGGCTGCCGGTCCGGGTCGTCGGGGGCAGGCGGCTCTTCCGCCTCGGGCGGGAGCTCGGGGAGGTGGTGGCCGAACGGGACCCGCTCGAGCTGGCCGAGGGCGGCCAGGACGGAGGGCAGCATCGCCTTGGCGGTGCGCTTGTAGCCCATCGCGCTGGGGTGGAAGTGGTCGATGGCGAACATCTCGTCGGGGTTCGTGATGAAGAACGGGCCGACGACGTCGGAGAGGGACACGACGTGTGCGCCCCGGGCCAGCGCGGTCTCACGCTGGCCGTCGGCCAGCTGCTTGGCGATCCTGCGCCCGAGCGAGCGCAGCGGCTGCGGCAGCGGCCGCACCGCACCGACGTCCGGGCAGGTTCCGACGACCACCTCGGCGCCGCGCTCGCGCAACGCGTCGATGACCTCACCGAGCACGCGGGTGGAGTCCTTCTGCGGCACCCGGTGGGTGACGTCGTTCCCGCCCACGATGACCACCGCGACGTCGGGCCGGTAGCTCTCCGGCAGCGACTCGAGCTGGGCCGGGACCATCGAGGTCTCGGCCCCGACCACCGCAGCCGTACGCAGCCGCACCGGCCGCTGCAGCGCCTTGGCCGTGCCCTTGGCCAGCCGGGCGCCGAGGGTTCCGCCCCTGGTCTCCGCGCCCAGTCCGGCGGCGATCGAGTCGCCGAGGATCAGGAGCTCAACCGGCGTACCTCCATAGGTCTTCTTGTAGACCTTGTCGGCGTCGATCGCCTCCTCGCCGAGAGGCTTGCCGATCACGTCGCGCGCGTGCGCCGCCTGTCTCTTCAGCAACGTCACGAACCCGGCACCGGCCGCCGCCCCGACCACGCCGATCGCGCCGGCGACTCCGGCGGTGGCGGCGACCATACCGAGCCACCTGGCCTCTTCACTCGTCTTCGCGCTGCTCACATCCCTTATCTGTAGCGCACGAGTGTGAACGCGAAGCCAACCTACGCCTGGGAGAGCCCGGCTTCCTCGAAGGCGTCGTAGTTGGGGGCGATGGTGGCGCGGGGGCCGACGATGCCGCTGACCGCGTCGAGGGTCTTGAGGCCGTGGCCGGTGTTGATGATCACCGTCTCCAGACTCGGGTCGAGCGCGCCGGTCTCGACGAGCTTCTTGGTGACCGCGAGGGTGGTGCCACCGGCGGTCTCGGTGAAGATGCCCTCGGTGCGGGCCAGGAGCACGATCGCCGCGCGGATCTCGTCGTCGGTGACCTCCTCGACCGCGCCGCCCGAGGAGCGGGTGGCGTCGAGGACGTAGATGCCGTCGGCCGGGTTGCCGATGGCCAGCGACTTGGCGATGGTGTCGGGCTTGACCGGGCGGATCGCGTCGACGCCGGCCTTGAACGCGGTCGCGACCGGGTTGCAGCCGGTCGCCTGGGCACCGAAGATCCGGTAGGGCTTCTCCTCGACCAGACCGAGCTTGATCAGCTCCTTGAAGGCCTTGTCGACCTTGGTCAGCTGGGATCCGGAGGCCACCGGGATGACGATCTGGTCGGGCAGGCGCCAGCCGAGCTGCTCGGCGATCTCGAAGCCGAGGGTCTTGGAGCCCTCGGCGTAGAAGGGACGTACGTTGACGTTCACGAACGCCCAGCCGTCCTCTTCCGCGGCGATCTCCTGGGCGAGCTTGTTGACGTCGTCGTAGTTGCCGTCGACGGCGATCAGGTTGTCGGTGAAGACGGCCGAGTTGACCTGCTTGGGCTGCTCGAGGTTGCTGGGGATGAAGACCGCGGTGGGGATCCCGGCACGGGCACCGGCAGCAGCAACGGCGTTGGCCAGGTTGCCGGTCGAGGGGCAGGCGAAGACCTTGGCGTCGAGCTCGCGGGCGGCGCTCAGCGCGCAGGCGACCACGCGGTCCTTGAACGAGTTGGTCGGGTTGGTCGAGTCGTCCTTCACCCAGATCTTCTCGACGCCGAGCTCACGCGCGAGGTTCTTCGCGTCCAGGAGCCGGGTGAAGCCGGGCTCGGTGTTGGGGCTCTGCTCGATGTCGTCGGGCACCGGCAGCAGCGCCTTGTAGCGCCAGATGTTGCGGGGTCCGGCCTCGATCTCCTCGCGGGTCACGGCCGGGAAGTCATAGGCCACCTCCAGTGGCCCGAAACACTCCGGACAGGCGTAGTGCGGACCGAGGTCGATCTGGTTGCCGCACTCCCGGCACGACAGCGCCGAGGCGTTGCCGAAAGCACCCTCGCGCAGGCCCTTCGTCTCCGTGGTCGCAGCGCTCATGAGAAACCTCCTCCTCATCTTCCCCGATCACGTCTCTCGCGCCGGGCCGGAATTAGCACCTGCTCCGCGCCCTGCCCGTGGTCGGGAGGAGGCTCGCGGTCGGTTGCCGGGACTTCACTGGGCCGTTCCCTCAGTCCCTCTCGATGAGCAGTAGCGATCGTACGGCAGGTATCCGGCGCCCCACACACTCGGGTTCCACTCCGCGGACCATCCGTCCGCTATCTGGACAAGCGGGCTCAGCGCGGACTACATGCGAGCTGCCCGCTCGATGCACGAGGCATCGAGCGGGCAGCATCCGGAACGATCCGGTCAGGCAGCGGCCACCGTGCTCTGCGCGGTGGTGTCTCCCTCGGCGGGCGCCAAGGCGCCGCGTACGACATCCCTGACATCGCTCACCAGGTTGATCTTCAGCGCCTGCTTCACGTCCTCCGGCACCTCGTCCAGGTCGGGCTCGTTGCGCTGGGGCACGAAGACCTCGGTCAGACCGGCCCGCTGGGCGGCGAGCAGCTTCTGCTTGAGGCCACCGATGGGCAGCACCCGGCCGGAGAGGGAGACCTCACCGGTCATGCCGACCTCGCTGCGCACCGGGCGACCGGTCGCGAGCGAAGTGAGCGCGGTGACCATCGTGATACCGGCGCTCGGGCCGTCCTTGGGCACCGCACCCGCGGGAACGTGGACGTGCAGCGTACGGTCGAGCACGGCCGGGTCGACGCCCAGCTCCGCGGCGTGCGAGCGGACGAAGGAGAGCGCGATCTGCGCGGACTCCTTCATCACGTCGCCGAGCTGACCGGTGATGTTCAGCCCGGTCTGCCCGTCGGACGCCGACGCCTCGATGAAGAGCACATCCCCACCGAGCCCGGTGACGGCGAGTCCGGTGGCGACCCCCGGGACCGACGTACGCTCCGCCGACTCCGGCGTGAACCGGGGCCGTCCGACGAGGTCCTTGAGGTTGTCCAGGTCGACCTCGACGTGCTCCGTGCCGGTGGCCAGCTTCGTCGCCGCCTTGCGCAGCGCCTTGGCGATGAGCCGCTCGAGCTGGCGTACGCCCGCCTCGCGGGTGTAGTTCGCGGCCAGCTCACGCAGCGCCTCGTCGGCGACCGTGACCTCCGCAGGCGTCACCGCGGCACGCTCGAGCTGCCGGGGCAGCAGGAAGTCGCGGGCGATGGCGACCTTGTCGTCCTCGGTGTAGCCGTCGATCGTGACCAGCTCCATCCGGTCCAGCAGCGCGCTCGGGATCTGCTCCACGACGTTGGCCGTGGCGATGAAGAGCACGTCGGAGAGGTCCAGGTCGAGCTCGAGGTAGTGGTCGCGGAAGGTGTGGTTCTGCGCCGGGTCGAGCACCTCCAGCAGCGCGGCCGCGGGGTCACCTCGGTAGTCGGAGCCGACCTTGTCGACCTCGTCGAGAAGCACGACCGGGTTCATCGAGCCGGCCTCCTTGATGGCCCGTACGATCCGGCCCGGAAGCGCGCCGACGTAGGTGCGCCGGTGACCGCGGATCTCGGCCTCGTCGCGGACACCACCCAGCGCGACCCGGACGAACTTCCGTCCGAGCGAGCGCGCCACCGACTCACCGAGCGAGGTCTTGCCGACTCCCGGAGGACCCGCCAGCAGCACCACGGCACCCGAGCCGCGGCCGCCGATGACCTGCAGGCCACGCTCGGCCCGCCGGGCCCTGACCGCCAGGTACTCGACGATGCGGTCCTTGACCTCCTCGAGGCCGTGGTGGTCGGCGTCGAGCACCTCACGAGCGGCGGTCACGTCGGTGGAGTCCTCGGTGACCACGCCCCAGGGCAGCTCCAGGACCGTGTCGAGCCAGGTGCGGATCCACGCGGTCTCCGGGTTCTGCTCGGAGCCACGCTCGAGCTTGTCGACCTCGCGCAGCGCGGCCTCGCGTACGGCCTCGGGGAGGTCGGCGGCCTCGACGCGGGCCCGGTAGTCCTCGGAGCCCTCGGGCTCGCCCTCACCGAGCTCCTTGCGGATCGCGGCGAGCTGCTGGCGCAGCAGGAACTCCCGCTGCGTCTTCTCCATGCCCTCGCGGACGTCCTCGGCGATCTTGTCGCTGACCTCGGACTCGGCGATGTGGTCCTTGGCCCAGGCGATCACCTTCTCGAGCCGCTCCTCGACGTCCGGCGTCTCGAGCAGCTCGCGCTTGGCCTCGTCGTCGAGGTAGGGCGCGTAGCCGGCGGTGTCGGCGATCTCGGACGGCTCGGTGAGCCGGTTGACCTGGTCGATGACCGGCCAGGCCTCACGGCGCTGCAGCACCGCGACGACCAGCCGCTTGTACTCCTCAGCCAGCTCCTTCGCGTGCTCCGTGGTGGTCTCGGTGGCGGGCTCGACCTCGACCCACAGCGCGGCGCCGGGTCCGGTCACGCCGGAGCCGATCTTCGCCCGGCCGACGGCCCTCAGCACCGCCGCGGGCTCACCGCCGCGGAAACGGCCGACGCGCTCGATCGTGGCGACAGCGCCGTACGTCGCGTACCGGTCCCCCAGCCGCGGCGCCACCAGCAGCCGGCTCTCCGAGCCGGCTCGGGCGGCATCGATGGCAGCCTGCGCGGCCTCGTCGAGCTCGATGGGCACGACCATCCCCGGCAGGACCACGGCATCCGAGACGAACAGCACAGGAAGCTTGTCCATGCGGACCCTCCTAGAAAGTTGAGTGATACTGGCTCAACTTCCGAGAGCAACCGGATGTTCCCTCCGGTTAGCGTGTTCGCTGTCAGCGGACGCTGTCGTCGGCCAACCGACGCAGCAGCCCCAGCACACCCTCCGGCCCGGCGACCTCGAGGTCGGCCAGCCCGGCGAGCGGGCCACGGTCGGGCCCGGCGTGGGAGTAGACGAGCAGCGTCGGCGACCCGGTGGTCTTTCCCCAGGCCTTGACGGCCTCGAACGCCTCGATGTCACCCAGGTCGTCACCGCCGAACAGGATCGCGCCCGGCTCGACCACCGAGATCAGCGTCTCGATGGCGTGGCCCTTGTGCATGCCGGGGGCGCGCACCTCGATGACCTGCTTGCCGGGCTCGATCATCAGCCCGTGCTCGGCAGCCAGCTCGGTCAACGGCGGGAGCAGGCGCGCGGCGACACCGTCCGGGTCGGGGAACCGACGGGTGTGGACCCCGACGGCCAGGCCCTTCTCCTCGATGTAGGCGTCCTGCGCCCCGTGCGCGGCGAGCACCGCCGGCAGCGCCTCCTCGAAGGCACCCAGCCCCTCGGGCGGCGGCGGTCCGACGACGACCCGGTCCGAGCCGCTCCAGCGCTCGTTGCCGTACTGCCCGAAGACATAGAGCTCCTTGCCCAGCTCCGCGAGCCCGTCGGCGATCGCGGCCAGCCCGCCGAGCTCGACGACCTGTCCGGCCGGGCGGCCGGTGACGATGGCGATCGCCTTCACCCGGGACGCGAGCGCGATCAGGGCCGAGGCCGCGTCCGGATGGATCCGGGCCGAGGCGGGATCCTCGACGATCGGCGAGAGCGTGCCGTCGAAGTCGAGACCGATGAGGGTCTCGGCGGCGGCAGCCGCCACCGCGGCGTACTTCTGCTCTCCTGAAGTGGCATCAGGCTGGAGTTCGGCCATGCCTCAACTGTGACACGGCAACGACCTTCGGGCCGACCGGGAATGCGGGGCCGTGCGGCAGATCACACACCGTCGAGAACGGCCGGGAACCGTCAGAGGGGACCGGTCAGGACGACCGTCAGCCGGTCGCCCTTCATCGAGCCCTCCACCGACAGATGGGTGCGTTTGATGCCGAGGTCGTCGGCGAGCTGCTCACCCTCACGCTTCATCTTCTGCGGGAAGTAGACGGTGTTCTCCGGGACGGAGCCCACCCAGTTGTCCTCGCCGACGACGTTCCAGCCGACCGTGGTCGCCTTCGCCGCGACGTCACTGGCCAGGCCGCCGATGTTGGACTGGTTGTAGACCTCGACGCTGACCTTGGCACGGTCGACGGGCGAAGGCTCGGCCTTGGCCGGCTTCTTCGCCTCGGTCTTGGCCGGCTTCGGCGATGCGGATGCCGAGGCAGAAGGGCTGCCACCGGCCTGGGCGATCTTCTCGTCCCGGTCGTCCCCGTCGCCCCCGGTGACCCAGAAGACGATCACCGCGACGACGACGGCCACCACGCTCAGCGCGATGACGGGCGTCGGGAGCGCGACGCCACGCTCCCCCTTCGAAGGACGTACGCTGCCGGTCATTCAGACCTCGAAGCCCAGCCGTCTCGCCGAGCGCTGGCGCTGCCGGGCCGCGCGGAGCCGCCGCAGCCGGCGTACCAGCAGCGGGTCGGCCTCGAGGGCCTCCGGCTTGTCGATCAGGGCGTTGAGCACCTGGTAGTAGCGGGTGGCGGACATGTTGAACGCCTCGCGCACGGCAGCTTCCTTGGCGCCGGCGTACTTCCACCACTGGCGCTCGAAGTCAAGGATCTGCTTGTCGCGCTCACTGAGGCTCGAGGGGTCCTCGCCTGGGCCTGTGACCTGCACGTTTACAGCGCTCATTCCTCGTCCCCCGGTGTCGTCTGCATCTGGCCACAGACTAACGCGCCGAACTACACCGCTGTGGTTCACCCTCCGGCGTGTTACTCGACAGGTATTCCTGTGAGGGACCGCAGAGTACCCAGTGGAACGGCACCGCACCGAACCTGGCCCCGGTCCATTACAGTCGGAGATGTGCAGGCTGACCTGGTAATCGTGGCCAATCGGCTCCCCGTCGATCGAGTGGAGATGCCGGACGGCACGAAGGCGTGGCGCCGCTCGCCAGGAGGTCTGGTCAGCGCTCTCGAGCCGGTCCTCCGGGCCAACGACGGCGTCTGGATCGGCTGGCCCGGCGGCACCGACGAGGACCTCGAGCCGTTCGAGGACGACGGGCTCCACCTGCTGCCGATGACGATGAGCGCGCAGGACATCGAGGAGCACTACGAGGGCTTCTCCAACGGCACCCTGTGGCCGCTCTACCACGACGTCGTGGCCAAGCCGGAGTTCCACCGGGAGTGGTGGGACGGCTACCAGCGGGTCAACAAGCGCTTCGCCGAGAAGTGCGCCGAGGTGGCCGCCAAGGGCGCCACCGTCTGGGTCCAGGACTACCAGCTCCAGCTGGTCCCGCAGATGCTCCGCGAGCTCCGCCCCGACCTGCGCATCGGCTTCTACCTGCACATCCCGTTCCCGCCGGCCGAGCTCTTCCAGCAGGTTCCCTGGCGAAGACAGCTGCTCGAGGGCCTGCTCGGTGCCGACCTGGTCGGCTTCCAGCTTCCGCAGGCGGCCCAGAACTTCGTCCGCCTGGTGCGCCAGCGCGTCGGCCACAAGACCCACCGTGACCTGGTCTACCTCCCCGACGGGCGCACCGTGCACGCGGCCGCCTTCCCGATCTCGATCGACTTCATCGGCTTCGACGAGATGGCCCACGACGAGGGCGTCAACCAGCGCGCCAAGGAGATCCGCCAGCAGCTCGGCGACCCGAAGAAGATCATGCTCGGCGTCGACCGGCTCGACTACACCAAGGGCATCTACGCCAGGCTGCGCGCCTTCGGCGAGCTGCTGCGCGACACCAAGCTCGACGTCGAGGACGTCATCTTCGTCCAGGTCGCGGTGCCCTCGCGCGAGCGCGTCGAGCAGTACCGCAAGCTCCGCGACGACATCGACCGCCTCGTCGGCCGCCTCAACGGCGACCTGGGGCGCATCGGCCGCCCGGCCATCTCCTACCTCCACACGAGTCTCCCCCGCGCCGAGATGGCCGCCCTCTACCGCGCCGCCGACATCATGGTCGTCACCCCCTACCGCGACGGCATGAACCTGGTCGCGAAGGAGTACGTCGCCTGCCGCTACGAGGACGACGGCGCCCTCGTGCTCTCCGAGTTCGCCGGTGCAGCCGAGGAGCTGCGCCAGGCCTGGCTGGTGAACCCCTACGACATCAACGGGATGAAGGCCGCCCTGCTCGAGGCCTACGAGGCCGAGCCGAAGGAGCTCACCCGCCGGATGAGGGCGATGCGCAAGCAGGTCGCCGCCCGGGACGTACGCCACTGGGCCGACACCTTCCTCGAGGAGCTCGCCGCGGTGCCGGGCAACCACAACAAGAGCGTCCTTCCGCCCAACAGCCACTGACCGCGACGCACCGACCCCGCTCAGGTGGCTAGAGTCGACGCGTGACCACCAACTCTGACCCGATCAGGTGGGGAATTCTCGGCACCGGCCGGATCGCCCACTCCCTCGCCACCGACCTGATGCTCGTCCCCGACGGCCGACTCGTCGCCGTGGGCTCACGGAGCAAGGAGTCCGCGGAGACGTTCGCGAAGGAGTACGCCGCCGCCGACGGCCCGGTCCGCGCGCACGGCTCCTACGAGGAGCTGGCCGCCGACGAGGACGTCGACGTCGTCTACGTCGCCTCTCCCCACTCCCACCACCTCGAGCACGCCAGCCTCGTGCTCAACGCGGGCAAGCACGTGCTGTGCGAGAAGGCGCTGACGCTCAACGCCGCCGACTCGCAGACGATGGTCGACCTGGCCACCTCCAAGAAGCTGTTCCTCATGGAAGCCATGTGGATGGCGACCAACCCGATCATCCGGCGCCTCGTGGCCGACGTGAAGTCGGGCCGCTTCGGCGTCCCCCGTCACGTGCACGCCGAGCTCGGCTTCGTCGCCGACCCCGAGCGGCACCAGCGGCTCCTCGACCCGGCCCTCGGCGCCAGCGCGCTGCTCGACATGGGCATCTACCCGCTCACCTTCGCCCACCTGCTCTTCGGCGAGGCCCGCTCGCTGACCGCCCAGGCCAACCTGGGCAAGGGCGCCGACGGCGGCACCTTCGACCTCGACCTGGTGATGACCGGGAAGTACGCCGGCAACGAGCTCTCCACCATGGTCTCCTCGGTCACCTCCTACTCGTCCCGGGCAGCCGCCATCGCCACCGACCAGGGCCGGATCGAGCTGACCGACTTCCACCACCCGTCCTCGGCGGTCTTCAAGCCCGCCAACGGTGACGAGCCCGTCGAGATCGTCGGTGACGAGCCCGTGATCGGCGCTGCGTACGGCAACGAGATCGTCGAGGTGCAGCGCTGTCTGCGCGAGGGTCTGCTGGAGTCCCCGCTGGTGCCGCACAGCCAGACGCTCAGCCTGATGCGCCAGATGGACATGATCCGCGAGTCCATCGGCGCCCGCTTCGCCGACGAGTCCTGAGGCTCAGGCGGTCGTCGGCTTCTCGTTGAAGGTGCGGTGCGGGTGCACGATGTCGAGCAGCTCGCCGACCAGCTCCGGGCCGAGGGCACCCCAGGGGTCCTTGTAGCCGTAGACGCCGGCGAGGGTGCGTGACTCGTAGTCGCCGTTCATGACCTCGATGTCGTGGGGCGTGATCAGTCCGGGGTGGGCGACACCGACGGCGGCGGAGACCTTCGTCAGCTCCCTGCGCAGGGTACGCAGGTAGCTGGCGCAGCGCTCCCCCTTGTCATACGGGTCCAGTCCGCCGGAGAGCCATTTGCTCTGGGTCGCGACGCCGGTCGGGCAGGTGTCCTCGTGGCACTTCTGGGCCTGGATGCAGCCGATCGACATCATCGCCTCGCGGCCGACGTTGATCATGTCGGCGCCGAGCGCGAAGGCGACGGCGGCGTTCTCCGGCAGGCCGAGCTTGGCCGACCCGATGAAGGTGACCGAGTCGGTCAGGCCGAGCTCGGCGAAGGTGCCGTAGACCCGGGAGAAGCCGATCCGGTAGGGCATCGCGACCGCGTCGGAGAAGATCAGCGGCGCGGCGCCGGTGCCGCCCTCGCCGCCGTCGACGGTGACGAAGTCGACACCCCGCTCTCCCGTCCGCATCCTGGCGGCGAGCTCCCGCCAGAAGTCCATCTCGCCGACCGCGGACTTGATGCCGACCGGCAGCCCGGTCTCGGCAGCGAGCATCTCGACGAAGTCGAGCATCGAGTCGACGTCGTGGAAGGCCGAGTGCCGAGACGGCGACGCGCAGTCCTTGCCGGCCTCGATGCCGCGGATCGCGGCGATCTCCGGGGTCACCTTGGCCGCGGGTAGCAGCCCGCCGAGCCCCGGCTTCGCGCCCTGGGAGAGCTTGATCTCGATGGCCTTGACCGGCGCCGTGGCGACCCGCTCCTTGAGCCGGTCGATCGAGAAGCTGCCGTCGGCGTCGCGGCACCCGAAGTAGGCCGTGCCGATCTGCATCACCAGGTCGGCGCCACCCGCGAGGTGGTAGGGCGAGATGCCGCCCTCGCCGGTGTTGTGCATCGCGCCGGCCTTGAACGCACCCCGGTTGAGCGCCGTGATCGCCGGCCCGGACAACGACCCGAACGACATCGCCGAGATGTTGACCACCGACTCCGGTCGGAACGCCTTCGCGCGCCCGCGCGGGCCTCCGAGCACCTTCGCGGACGGGAGCCTGGCGGCCCGGTCGTGGTCGTCGGGAAGGCTGTCGGCGAACGTACGGTGCTTGATGTGGATGTGGCCCTGCGTGTGCTCGATGTCGTTGTCGGTGCCGAAGCCGAAGTAGTTGTTCTGCTCCTTGGACGAGGCGTACACCCAGCGGCGCTGGTCGCGGCTGAAGGGTCGCTCCTCGTCGTTGTCGGCGACGATGTACTGCCGCAGCTCCGGCCCGATCTTCTCCATCAGATAGCGCGCGTGCCCGATCACCGGGAAGTTCCGCAGGATCGCGTGCTTGCGCTGGGTCAGGTCGCGCGCGGCGACCACGGCCGCGGCGACCGCCGCGCCCCCGAGGAGGGTCGACATCTTCATGTACGTCTTCCTACCGGCCCGCCACGGCGTTGTAAACGTCCGTGGCGGTGTCGGCAGGCGTCGCTCAGGCGAACTCGGGAAGGACCTGGGACTCGAAGAGCTCGATCGAGGAGCGGTCGTAGGCGGCGTCGCCGAAGTAGGTGATGGCGTACGTCATCCCCAGCTCCTCCATCGACTTCAGCTTCTCCACGATCTGCTCGGGCGTGCCGACGAGCCCCTGGCTGCCGCTGCGGCGGGCGTGCTCCGCGCCGGCGGCCTCCCCGAGCGACGTGGTGAGGTGGTCGGCGTACCAGTCGATCTTGTCCTGGGCGTCCTTCTCGGTCTCACCGATGAAGACGTTGTAGTTGGCGGAGCGGGTGATCTCGGAGAAGTCGCGGCCGAGCTTCTCGCAGTGCGCCGCGAGGATGTCCGACTTGGCCTTGAAGGTCTCCGGGTCGCCGGCGAAGTTGGTGTAGTCGGCGTACTGAGCGGCGATCTTCAAGGTCACCTTCTCGCCACCGCCGGCGATCCACAGCGGGATCCCGGAACGGCCCTTCTGGATCGGCAGCGGCTGACAGATGGCGCCGTCGACCTGGTAGTACTTCCCGTCGAGGGACGAGACGCCCTTGGTCCAGGCCTGCTGGAAGATCTGGACGCCCTCGCGGAGCATCCCGAGCCGGTCGCGCGCCTCCGGGAAGCCGTAGCCGTAGGCCCGCCACTCGTGCTCGTACCAGCCCGCGCCGATGCCCATCTCGATCCGGCCGCCGCTGACGTGGTCGGCGGTCGCGGCGACCTTCGCCAGGTAGGCGGGGTTGCGGTAGGACATGCAGGAGCACATCTGGCCGAGCCGCACCCGTGAGGTGACCGCGCCGAGGCCGGCCATCAGGGTCCAGGCCTCGTGCGTCGCCTGGTCCGAGGGCTCCGGGGTGGTGTGGAAGTGGTCGTAGACCCAGATCGACTCCCAGCTCCCGCCATCGGCGTGGAGTGCCAGGTCCTTCATCGTGGTCCACTGGTCTGCCGGGTCGATACCGACGAGGTCAAAGCGCCATCCCTGCGGGATGAAGAGTCCGAACTTCATACACCACAACCTATCCAGGGTCCCTGGGCGTGGCGAACGATATGTTGAGGGAATGAGCGCACTCGCCGGACTCGTGGACAAGGGCCTGATGGCTGCCGACTGGGCCGAGGCGCTGGCGCCGGCCGAGCCGCAGATCGAGCAGATGGGCCGTTTCCTGCGCGAGGAGCTGGCGGCCAGGCGTCCCTACCTTCCCGACGGCGACCGCATCTTCAACGCCTTCCGGCGCCCGCTGCGGGACGTACGCGTCCTGATCGTCGGCCAGGACCCCTACCCGACCATCGGGCACCCGATCGGGCTCAGCTTCGCCGTCGAGAAGGACGTACGTCCCCTGCCGGCGTCGCTGCGGAACATCTACGCCGAGCTCGCCACCGACCTCGACCTGAAGATGCCCGAGCACGGCGACCTCTCGACCTGGGCCGACCGCGGGGTGATGCTGCTCAACACCTCGCTGACGGTGCGGCCCGGCGCGCCCGCCTCCCACTCGAAGAAGGGCTGGGAGGAGGTCACCGGGCGGGCGATCGACGTCCTGGGCCGCCGCGGCGGACCCCTGGTCGCCATCCTGTGGGGCCGGCACGCGCAGAACCTCGAGCCGCGGCTCAACGGGGTGCCCGCGATCAAGTCCGTCCACCCCTCGCCGCTCTCCGCCCGTCGCGGGTTCTTCGGCTCGCGGCCGTTCTCCCGCGCCAACGCCCTCCTGGTCGAACAGGGCGGATCCCCGGTCGACTGGTCCCTTCCGGACTAGGCTCTGTCGGATCAGGGTCAGGCGCATCGACCCATCGGCGCGGTGAACGGGGGTCACGTGGGCGAGAACACGAACGAGCCGACGCTGTCGGTGCCACGCCGGCTCAAGATCGCCGGCACCATCGTCGTCGTCCTGCTGGCGGCCTGGGCCGCCGTGCTGGGCGTCCGGGCGGTGCTCGACGGAGCAGGTCCCCCGGAGTACCCCGCCACCGAGGTGCGCGACTGGGCGACCTTCGCCGACCACCTCGTCCTGGGCACCGCCGACCCTGACGACGCAGGGCGGCTCGACGTGACGACCGTCCTGTGGAGCCGGCAGGGAGCCCACCCGATCGGTCGCCGGATCACCGTCGAGGCCGAGATGACCGAGGGCGAGGCGTACGCCGTGCCGGTGGCCTGGCTCGACGACGGCGGCAGCGACGGGCGCTGGGTCGCGCTGGCGCCCGATGCGGTCCTGCCCCTCGACGGCGGCCGGATCACCGACGGCGGTGAGACCTGGGCCGACGAGCACACCGGGGAGTCGCCCCGCAGGCTGGCCACCGAGCTCTACGAGACCGGGCCCTACCCGGCCGCGGTCCCCCACCTCTACGAGAGCCTCGAGCAGAGACTCGCCGCTGTTGACCGGTAGGTAAGATTTCAGGCGTGAGCCAGGATTCCCCCACGCGGCCCCAACGCGCCAACTGGCTACGGGCCGGCATTTGGTCGCTCGGATTCGTCGCTCTGCTGTGGGTGCTCGAAGCCACCGACTACGTCAGCGGCCACCAGCTCGACACCCTCGGCATCCAGCCGCGCACCGACGCCGGCCTGCTCGGCATCGTGTTCGCCCCGGTGCTCCACTTCGGCTGGGCCCATCTCTACGGCAACACCCTGCCCGCGCTCATCCTCGGGTTCCTGGTGCTCGCCTCGGGCGTCGGCCGCGGGATCGTGGCGACGCTCATCATCTGGGTGGTCGGCGGCGTCGGCGTCTGGCTGATGTCGCCTCCGGGCAGCATCACCGCGGGCACCTCGATGCTGATCTTCGGCTGGCTGGTCTACCTGATCATGCGGGGCCTTTTCAGCCACCGCATCGGCCAGATCATCATCGGCGTACTCATCTTCCTGGCCTACGGCAGCCTGCTCCTCGGTGTGCTCCCCGGACAGACCGGCGTCTCCTGGCAGGGTCACCTCTTCGGCGCGATCGGCGGCGCGCTGGCGGCCTGGCTGCTCAACGACCCGCCCAAGAAGCAGGCCCAGAGCAAGGCCCAGAAGAAGGCCGCCTGAGCCGACTGGTGGAGACTGGGCCCATGCAGATCCTCTCCATCCAGTCGCACGTGGCCTTCGGCTACGTCGGCAACTCGGCGGCCGTCTTCCCGATCCAGCGCCTCGGTCACGAGGTCTGGCCGGTGCTCACGGTCAACTTCTCCAACCACACCGGCTACGGCGAGTGGCGCGGGCCCGTCGTCGCCGCCGACCAGGTCGCCGAGGTCATCGAGGGGATCTCCGAGCGCGACGGTCTCTCCACCGTGTCCGCCGTGCTGTCGGGCTACCAGGGCGACCCGGCCGTCGGCGCGATCGTCCTGGACTCCGTACGCCGCGTGAAGGCGCTCAACCCGCGGGCCCTCTACTGCTGCGACCCGGTGATGGGCGACGTCGGGCGCGGGATGTTCGTCCGAGAGGGCATCCCGGAGTTCATGCGCGACGAGGTCGTGCCCGCCGCCGACGTGATCACGCCCAACCACTTCGAGCTGAACTTCCTGGCCGGCCTCGAGTCGACCGACACGCTCCAGGAGGTGCTCGCCGCCGTCGACATCGTCCGCGAGTCCGGCCCGTCGAACGTGCTGGTGACCTCGGTGATCACCAAGGACCCGACCCACCTCGACCTGGTCGCGGTCTCCGACGAGGGCGCCTGGTCGGTCACCACTCCTCTGCTCCCGATCTCCCCCAACGGCGGTGGCGACGTCACCGCGGCGGTCTACCTCTCCCACCTGCTCTCGACCGGCTCCACCCCGGCCGCCCTCGGCCGCACCGCGAACACCCTCTTCGCCATCCTCGACCGGACCTTGAAGTCGGGCCGCCGGGAGCTCGAGCTCGTCGCCTCCCAGGACGACATCGCCAACCCGCCGACGACGTACGAGGTCACCCAGCTCCGCTGAGGCAAGTAGTGGATGGAGCCGGTGACAGGAGTCGAACCCGCGACATTTCGCTTACAAGGCGAACGCTCTACCAACTGAGCTACACCGGCATGCCGTACGTCTCCGCGACGGCGGGACAATCGTAGCCAGTCACCTCCCGTTGTGCGCATCCGACGCCCCTACCCCGGCGCACGAAGGTGGGCGAAGTTGGTGGTCCGCCGGAGGGCGAAGCCGAGGGAGCGGTAGAGCCGGATGGCGTTCTCGTTGGTGCCGCTGGCGTGCAGGAGGGCGCGCTCGCCGCGCTGGTCGATGCCGTACGTCACCGCCCGCACGAGCCTTCCGGCGAGCCCCTGCCCACGGAAGGCGGCGTCGGTGCAGACCGCGCTGATCTCGGTCCAGCCGAGGGGGTGGTTGCGCTCTCCGGCCATCGCGACGAGGCGACCACCGGCGCGGATGCCGAGATAGGTGCCCATCTCGATCGTGCGCGGCTCGAACGGACCGGGCTGGGTGCGCGCGACCAGGTCGAGGATCTCCGGGACGTCCTCCGGGCCCAGGACGGCGACGTCGGCATCGGGCACGGCGACGACTCCGGCATCGACCATCTGCACACCTTCGCCGCCGCCGAGGATCTCCCACCCGACGGGCGGGCGCACCGGCCGCGACGAGGTGAAGAAGCAGGTCCCGGCCGGCCCGAGGAGCCGGGCGAGGTCGGCCCAGGCCTGCGGCGAGTCCTCGGCGATGCCGGCGAACGCGGCGACCTGCGGGTCGTAGCGCGCCGCCAGTCCGGAGATCTCCCCGAGATGCCGGTTGGGCCCGACGAGGGACTCCCAGACGATGTTGTCCAGCACATGGCCGGAGCCTGTCTCAGCAATCGGTCGCGCGTCAGTGGTCACGCGCGGCACCCTATTCTCTAGCAACTCGCTAGACATTATGTGTTTTGTCTGGCGGTCCCCCAGAGACCCGAGGATGCCATGACCACCACCGCCACTCCGGCCACGGCCGCGGCCGATCCGCCGGCGCCACCAGAAGATCCGTTGGCCACGAGGAGGGTCGCGCCACGCCGCCGCTACGGCCGCTGGCTCGTCACCGCGATCGTCCTCGCCCTCACCGTCGAGGCGGTGCGCGCGCTCGCGGCCAACCCGGCCTACCAGTGGGACCGGATCTCCTACTACTTCACCCTCGACGTGGTCCTCGACGCGCTGCTGGTCACCCTCGAGGTGACCGCGGTCAGCGCGGTCGTGGGCTTCGTCGGCGGCGTGGTCCTGGCCCTCGGCCGGATGTCGGGCAACCCGCTGGTCAACGCCCTGAGCTGGTTCTACATCTGGTTCTTCCGGTCGCTGCCCCTGGTCGTACTGCTCATCATCATCTTCAACGCCTCCCTCTTCTTCCCGCAGATCGGGATCAACGTCCCGTTCGGGCCGAGCCTGGTCTCCTATGACGTCGAGGGTCTGCTGGTGCCGTTCGTGGCGGCGGTCGTCGGGCTCAGCCTCAACGAGGCGGCCTTCGCCGCCGAGATCATCCGCGGCGGTCTGCTCTCCGTGGACCACGGTCAGATCGAGGCGGCCAACGCGCTCGGCCTCTCCCCGTGGCGACGCCTGCGCCAGGTGGTCCTCCCCCAAGCCCTGCGCAGCATCGTCCCCGGCTACGTCAACCAGCTGATCGGCCTGGTCAAGGCCTCCTCGCTGGTCTACTACGTCTCCCTCGTCGACCTCTTCGGCATCGTCTACCAGCTCGAGAGCACCCACGTGAGCGACAAGGTGGCCGTCCTGCTGGTCGGCACCGCCTGGTACCTCCTCATCGCCGCCGTCCTCTCCGTCCTCCAGCACTACGTCGAGCGTCACTACTCCCGCGGCTGGGAGGTCCGCTCATGACCGCCACCAAGGAGACCGCCGAGAAGACCACCGAGGGCGTACGCGTCCGCAACGCGCACAAGTCCTTCGGCCCCCACCCGGTCCTGAAGGGCATCGACCTCGACCTGGCTCCGGGGACGGTGACGGTCGTCATCGGGCCGTCCGGATCGGGCAAGTCCACGCTGCTGCGTACGCTCAACCACCTCGAGACGCTCGACCTGGGCTACGTCTCGGTGGCCGGTGAGCTGATCGGCGTACGCGAGCACAACGGCCGCCTCCACGAGCTCAGCCCACGGCACGTGCGTAGGCAGCGCGCCCGGATCGGGTTCGTCGCTCAGAGCTTCAACCTCTTCCCCCACCTCACCGTCGCCGCCAACGTCGCCGAACCGCTGCTCGCGCACAAGGTCGCCGGCTGGGATGCGGCCTACACGAAGGCGTACGAGCTGCTGGACCGGGTCGGGCTGAAGCACCGCTGCACCGACTATCCCCGCCAGCTCTCCGGCGGTCAGCAGCAGCGGGTGGCGATCGCCCGCGCCCTGGCCCTCGAGCCCGAGCTGCTGCTCTTCGACGAGCCCACCTCCGCCCTCGACCCCGAGCTGGTCGGCGAGGTGCTCGCCGTCATCAAGGAGCTCGCCCGGAGCGGAAGGACGCTGGTCGTCGTCTCCCACGAGATCGGCTTCGCACGTGACGTCGCCGACCACGTCGTGTTCATCGACGGCGGCGTCGTGGTCGAGCAGGGCCCGCCGGCCCAGGTGCTCGACCACCCCCAGCACGCTCGCACCCGCGAGTTTCTCGGCAAGGTCCGCCAACCCACCACCTAGGAGAAGAACAGCCATGTCCGACGACACCAAGACCGATCCCGACAACAAGACCGAACCCGACAACAAGACCGCACCCGACAAGACCGACCCCGACCCCACCTCGGAGAAGCCCGAGACCCCCGGGATCCCGCCACGCCGCCGGACCCCGTTGATCATCGCGGCCGTCGCGATCATCGCCGTGATCGCCGTCATCGCCGCCGTCGTGCTCGGCGGCGGGGCCGACGAGGAGACCGCGACAGAGTCCGGAGATGTGACCGAGGTCAAGATCGGCGAGGTGGCCGGCGCGGCCGCGAAGCCGACCACCATCGAGGTCCCGGTCGTCGACGAGATCCGGGAGAAGGTGCCGCAGGAGATCCTCGACCGCGGCACCCTCGAGATCGGCCAGGGCGCACTGCCGGCCGGGTTCCCGCCCCTCGCCTTCGTCGGCACCGACAACAAGACGCTCACCGGAGCCGAACCCGACCTCTCCCGCCTCATCGCGGCCGTCTTCGGCCTGAAGCCGGAGCTCAACAACGCGACCTGGCAGAACCTCTTCGTCGGCCTCGACGCCGGCACCAGCGACGTCGCGATCTCCAACGTGACCGACACCGAGGAGCGCAAGCAGAAGTACGACTTCGCGTCCTACCGCCAGGACAACCTGGGCTTCGCCACGGTCGGCACCTCGACCTGGGAGTTCGGCGGCGACTACCGCACGCTCGACGGCCTGAAGGTCGCCGTCGGCTCGGGCACGAACCAGGAGAAGATCCTGCTGGAGTGGCAGGCGAAGCTGAAGGCCGAGGGCAAGAAGCTGGACGTCACGTACTTCCCCGACAACCCGGCCACCTGGACCGCCCTCGAGTCCGGTCAGATCGACGCGTACTTCGGACCCAACCCGGGCATCGCCTACCAGATCGCCGGGACCGGCGACACCTTCCGCAACGCCGGCACGTTCTCCGGTGCGGGCGAGTCGCTGCAGGGTCTGATCGCGGCGACCACCAAGAAGGACAGCGGGCTGGTCGAGGCGCTGGCCGACGCGATCAACTACCTGATCGAGAACGGTCAGTACGCCACCTGGCTGGAGACCTACGGCCTGTCGAACGAGGCCGTGGAGAAGTCCGAGATCAACCCGCCCGGCCTGCCACTGGAGAACCAGTGACACGCTGAGCACCACCCGGCCCGGCTCACCGGTCGGCACCCTCCAGCGGGACGTACTCGTGGGCGGTGAGGGCGCCGTTGGTCTCCAGCTCGACCGACTGGAGACCGACGGGCTGCCCGTCGGCGTAGGTGATCAGGGAGACCTCGGCGGTGCGGCGGATCTTCCCCATCGCGAAGGCGTACGCAGCACCGCCGGTGGTGCCGTTGGTGTAGGTCCAGCCGACCTGGCCGTTCTCGCCGGCCACCTCGCTCGGACCCTGGTGCACGTGGCGGTGGCCTCCGACGACGAGGGTCGCGCAGCCTCGGCGCAGGGTCTCGCGACCCAGCGACGGGTCGTGGACGAGGAGCGTCGCGACCGGCTTGCCGTCGTCCATCGAGTCGCAGGCGATGTCGGCCAGCTTCTCGCCGGCCTCCTCGAGGGTGACGCCCTTCTCGTCGATCCAGTTGCCGAGGCCGCTGGTGCGCGGGTCGGGGACGCCGAGGAGCGTCGAGCCACCGGGGCCGTCGACGACCTCGCCGTCGAGCATCGTCCAGCCCTTGTCGGCCAGGTAGGCGCCGACGGTCGGGCCGTGGTCGTGGTTGCCGGTGACCGCCCACTTGTCCAGGCCGTCGCTGGCGTCGGTGAGGGAGTCGAGGGAGAAGGTCTCCCAGTCGGACCCGGTCGAGGTGTCGTCGCCCGCGTCCAGGATCCCGGTCGCGCCGCCCTCGTCGGCGACCGCGCGCACCACCGAGTCCATGCCGACGTTGTCGTGGCGGTCGGAGACCAGAGCCACCACGGTCTCGTCCTCGGCCGGCTCGCGCAGGGCCAGGTCCGGGACCTTCTCCACCACCTTCTCGTAGAAGGTGCGGCTGGAGTTGTAGGTGTCCACGGCGCTGGCCACCAGCCTCCGGGTCTGGTTCGCGTAGGCGTCGCCGCGCACCTCCACCCCGGCCAGCTCGTCGGGCACGGGGATCCCCGGGCCGAGGAAGTCGCCCAGCGGGGTCCAGTCACCGGCGACCGGTTCGGCCTTGCTGTCCGCGGTGGGCGCCGCGGACTCGGCCCACGGCTGCCAGACCGCGACGGCGAGCACCGCCACCGTCACCACACCGACGCCCACGGTGGTGAGACCGTGCCGCGTACGGACCGCCTCCGCCGTGCGCCGACGCAGCTCGGCGCGGCGTTCGGAGCCGGGCAGCCACCACAGCAAAACTCCCCCGGCGACGATCGCCAGGGAGACCGCGGCGCCGCGGAGCACGGCGGCGGTGAGCATCGACTCGACCTGCTCCACCACGACGGCGCGCTGACCGTCCGGTGCCGAGCCGAGCACCGCGTAGCGCTCGAAGAGCTCGTCCATCGACCTCAGCTCGGTCTTCCCGAGGGTGACGTCGACCCCGACCGGACCGGCCACGTCCAGACGTACGTCGGGAAGCACCGGTCCGGTGTGGATGATCGCCTTCCCCGACAGCGTCGGTCGCAGGACCGAGTCGTGCCCGGCCAGGACCACCTGGCGCTCGCTGGACAGGAACAGCCACGCGCTCAGCGCCACGGCGAGGACGAGCCACAGCACTCCTAGCCCCGCCCAGACGGCGAGGCCATGAAGCAGGCTGCGGCGGGAGATCAGCGGCGCGCCTCCGCGACGGCGTAGAGCACGACCGACGCAGCGACGCCGGCATTGAGGGACTCCACCGAGTTGGCCATCGGGATCGAGACTATCTGGTCGCAGGTCTCCTGGACCAGACGCGAGAGCCCGCCGCCCTCGGCACCGACGACGATCACCAGCGGACCGTCGGCGAGACCGTCGGGTGCGCCCAGCTCGGGCAGCGTGATGTCGCCCTCCATGTCGAGTCCGACGACCATGCAGCCGGCGTCCTGGTAGGCCTTGAGCTGTCGGGTCAGGTTGACCGTCTGGGCGACCGGGATCCGGGACGCCGCGCCGGCGCTCGTCTTCCAGGCGGCGGCGGTCATCCCGGCCGCACGACGCTCCGGGATCACCACGCCGTGGGCACCGAACGCGGCGGCCGAACGCACGATGGCGCCCAGGTTGCGCGGGTCGGTGACCTGGTCGAGGGCCACGATCAGCGGCTTCTCCCCGATCTCGGCGGCACGGTCGATCAGGTCGTCGGCGTGGGCGTACTCGTAGGCGGGGATGCGCGCCGCCAGGCCCTGGTGGCCGTTGAAGCCGGTGAGCCGGTCGAGCTCGACCTTGGTCACCTCGAGCAGCGAGATGCCCTTCTCGGAGGCGAGCAGGAACGCCTCGCGCAGCCGCCCGTCACGCTCGGCGCCCTCGGCGACGTAGATCCCGTTGACCGGTACGTCCTCGCGCAGTGCCTCGACCACGGAGTTGCGTCCGATGATCCACTCGGCGTCGCCCGCGGCCCGCTTGCGCGGACCCTTGCCGGCCCGCTGCTCGGCGGCCTGGGCCGCCTTGTGGGCCTTGTGGTAGGGCCGGTCCTTCGCCTTCGGCGTCGGGCCCTTGCCTTCGAGCCCACGACGGCGGTTGCCGCCGGACCCGACCTGGGCACCCTTCTTGCGTCCCTTCGCGATCGCTCCGCGACGCTGGGAGTTGCCTGCCATCAGTTAACGCTCCATTTCGGACCCTCAGGGGTGTCCTCGATCTCGATCCCGGCGTCCTTGAGCCGGTCTCGCATGGCATCTGCGCGGGCCCAGTCCTTGGCGGCGCGCGCCTCCGCGCGCTCGTCCAGGACCCCGCGGACGAGTACGTCCAGCGCACCGGTCAGCTTCTCCTCGGCACCGCTCTCCGGACCCCACGAGGGGTCGGCGGGGTCCAGACCGAGGATGTCCAGCATCGCGCGGACGCTCGTGGCGACCCCGCGCAGCGCCGGGCTGTCGCCGTCGGCGAGCAGCTTGTTGCCCTCGCGGACGACCTCGTGCAGGGCGGCCACCGCAGCGGGAGTGCCGAGGTCGTCGTCCATCGCGGCGACGAAGTCGGTGGACGGGGCGCCGTCGGCCGGGATCTCACCGATCACCGAAGCCGCCCGGTCGAGGAAGCCCTCGATCCGCTGGAACCCGGCAGCCGCCTCGTCGAGCGCCTCGAAGGAGAACTCGACGTGCGACCGGTAGTGGGCCGCGACCAGGTAGTAGCGCAGCTCGATGCCGCGTACCTTCTTCAGGACCTCGGGGATGACCAGCGAGTTGCCCAGCGACTTCGACATCTTCTCGCCGGAGGTGGTGATCCAGGCGTTGTGCAGCCAGTAGCTCGCGAACGGCCGGCCGGCAGCGCGCGACTGGGCCTGCTCGTTCTCGTGGTGCGGGAAGCGCAGGTCGAGGCCGCCGCCGTGGAAGTCGAAGGCGGGACCGAGGTATTTCCCGGCCATCGCCGAGCACTCGATGTGCCAGCCGGGACGTCCCAGCCCCCAGGGCGAGGGCCACGAGGCGGTCTCCGGCTCGGAGACCTTCCGGCCCTTCCACAGCGCGAAGTCACGCGGGTCGCGCTTGCCGCGCGGGTCGGCGTCGGCGGCGGCCTCCATGTCGTCGACCTTCTGCCCCGACAGCTCGCCGTAGGCGGGCCAGGAGCGCACGTCGAAGTAGACGTCGGCCGAACCGTCCTCGGCGGCGTAGGCGTGACCCTTCGCGATCAGCTCCTCGATGAGCGCGATGATCTCGGGGATGTGACCGGTGGCCAGCGGCTCGTAGGTCGGCCGGGCGACGTTGAGCGAGGCGTAGGCGGCGTCGAGCTCGCGGTGCATGTCGTAGGCGAGGTTGTACCAGGGGCGCCCCTGGTCGGCGGACTTCGCCAGGATCTTGTCGTCGATGTCGGTCACGTTGCGGATGAAGGTGGTCTCATACCCCGACGCCCGCAGCCAGCGCTGCAGCACGTCGAAGTTCACCCCGCTGCGGACGTGCCCGACATGCGGCTCGCTCTGCACGGTCAGGCCACAGACATAGAGCGACGCCTTGCCGGGCTGCAAGGGGGTGAAGTCACGTACTTCACGGGTCGCCGAGTCGTAGAGCCTGAGTGCCATGCCCCAAGTCTAGGGACGGACGCGTGTTCCCTACCTATCGCGACGCACGATGAGCGCGGTTGCGATGGCAGCGACACCCTCGCCGCGTCCGGTGAGCCCGAGACCGTCGGAGGTCGTCGCCGTCACCGTGACCGGCGCACCGGCCGCCGCGGAGAGCGCCTGGTTGGCCTCGTCGCGCCGCGGACCGATCTTGGGCCGGTTGCCGATCACCTGGACCGCGACGTTGCCGATCTCGAACCCGGCCTCCCGGACCCGGCGCGCGGCCTCCGCCAGCAGGACGACCCCGGCCGCGCCGGCCCACTCGGGCTCGGAGGTGCCGAAGTTCGACCCCAGGTCACCGAGACCCGCCGCGGAGAAGAGCGCGTCGCAGCAGGCGTGGGCGGCCACGTCGCCGTCGGAGTGCCCGGCCAGACCCTGCTTCTCGTCGGGGAAGGCGAGGCCGGCCACGTGCATCGGGACACCGTCGGCAAGGCTGTGTACGTCGGTCCCGATGCCGACCAGAGGAAGCTGCACGACCGCAGTCTCCCAGACAGCCTGCCGATCGGGTGCAGTCAGGCGACCTTCCGGTGCCCGACGTGGATGAGCCCGTCGACGACCCGGACCTCGTAGGCCGGGATGGACACGTGCGGGTCCTCCAGGCACTGCCCGGTACGCAGGTCGAACCCGTGCCGGTGGGCGGGCGAGGCCACGAACGGCACGCCGTCGCGGACCCCGACGATGCCCTTGGCGATCACCGATGCCTTGGCGAACGGGTCGTGGTTGCCCAGCGCATAGACGGCGTCGTCGGGCATCCGGAAGATGGCGATGGCCTGCCCGTGGACCAGTGCCGTGGCGCCGCGCTTCACCTCGAGCGCATCGACGGGACAGACGGACTGCCACTCTGCGTGGTCGTCCCGCTGCGCGTGAGCACTCATGACGTCGCCGGCCCGAGCCGCTTCGTCGACATTCGTCGGGTCCTCCCTTCGGTGGATTTGAACCGTAGGACGCGTGAGGGACACCTCCTGTTTCGCTCTGTTACGGGTGCGTAAACACCAGCGCCCAGCCCCTCGGCCGTCTCCGCCACCGAACGGATAGCCTCCAGGGGTGCCCGCCGCTCTCGTACTCCTGGCCGCCGGATCCGGCACCCGCGTCGGAGCCGCCACCAACAAGGTGCTGCTCCCGCTCGACGGGTCCGACGATCCGGCCTCCTCAGCCCTCGGTCTCTCCCTCCGGACCGCCCTCGAGGTGCCCGACGTGCACCGCCTGGTCCTGGTCGTACGCAGCGGCGACGAGGAGGCGGTCGCCGCTGTCGCGCAACCCTTGCTGGGCGAGCGCGAGGTCGCGATGGTCACCGGCGGCGCCACCCGCCACGCCTCCGAGCAGGCCGCGCTCGGCGTGCTCCGTGCCGACATCGAGGCCGACCGGGTCGACGTGGTGGCAATCCACGACACCGCCCGGCCGCTGGCCGCTCCCGAGCTCTACGCCGCGGTCATCGGTGTCGCCCGCGAGCACGGGGGCGCCATCCCCGCCGCCCCGCTCACTCACCTCTCGGCGCGCGACCTCCAGCCGGTGGGTGGTGCTCTCGTCGGCGTACAGACACCGCAGGCGTTCCGGGCGGCCGACCTCCTGGCCGCCTATGCGCAGGCCGCGGCCGACGGCTTCGACGGCACCGACACCGGTGCGACGCTGGAGCGCTACGCCTCCGACGTACGCATCGTCGCCGTGCCCAGCTCGCCGCTGAACCTCAAGGTGACCTTCGCGGACGACCTCCAGGCGGCCGCGGCGCTGCTCGGCTGAAGCGAAGCCCGAAGCAGACAGCTCAGCTGATCCGGCTGCGCGAGAGCGCCTCCAGCAGGCGTACGTCATCCGGCGACGTCACCCGGCGACCGACCGGCGGCGCCTCGACCGAGACGACCGGGAACCGGCGGGCCAGGGCACCCGCGATCTCGGCGAAGTCGCCGGAGGGCCAGGCGTCGAGCGCGGCGACCACGGCCGGAGGCAGCACGATCGGCGCCGCGACCGAGACGAGCGCGGACCGGTCGACGGTCTCACCGAGCACCGGCACCCCGTCCTCGGCGGTGAGCTTCTTGACCGTGTCGGTGACCGGGCGTACGCCGACCACGACCGCCTCGCGCGCGAGCGCAGTCGAGACGCAGTGGGCGATGAAGGCCGGCGGGGTCATCGGGCACAGCGAGTCGTGCAGGACCAGCGGCTCCTCGGCCGCGACGATCCCCTCCCACGACGTGGTGAAGTCGACGGGGGTCACGCCGGACTCGCCGAGGGACCAGGTCGCCGCGGCGACCAGCGCCTCACCGTGGATCAGCGCGAACGGCAGCGAGCCCCGGCCGTCGTCGGCGACGATCCCGAGGGCCGGCGGTAGCTCGGCGGTCTCGTCGATCTCGTCGTAGTCGGCGTAGGGGTCCTCCATGGGGGTCACCGTATCGGCCGGGCTGATCGCTCTGAAAACGCGAAACAGGCCCCGGGATGACCCGGAGCCTGTAACGCAGACCGAAACCAGCGTCAGCTGGCCAGCACCTCATCGAGGAGGACTTCAGCCTTGTCTTCGTTGGTGTGCTCGCACAGTGCGAGCTCCGAGACGAGGATCTGGCGTGCCTTGGCGAGCATGCGCTTCTCCCCGGCGGAGAGGCCACGGTCACGCTCACGACGCCACAGGTCACGCACGACCTCGGCGACCTTCATGACATCGCCGCTGTGCAGCTTCTCCAGGTTTGCCTTGTAACGACGCGACCAGTTGGTCGGCTCTTCGACGTGCTCCGCACGAAGCACCTCGAAGACTCGATCAAGCCCGTCCTTGTCTACGACGTCTCGAACTCCGACGAGCTCGAGATTGTTGGCCGGAACACGCACCACGAGGTCCTGCTGAGCGATGATGCGGAGGACCAGATACTGCCGCTCCTCGCCCTTGATGGTGCGCATCTCGATGTCTTCGATGACGGCCGCGCCATGGTTCGGGTATACGACGGTCTCGCCGACGGTGAAAGTCATATTTTTAGGTACCCCTTCCTAGGACCATAAGTCTACCACGGATCTTAGAATTCGGATTCCGCGTTTCTGCAGGTCAGGGGCTCAATCTGGGGTTGACAGAATGACAACTTGTGTGGTTCCGCGCGCGCAGGCCGGTGAAGAGTGGCAGCATGGCTGATTTCGAAACGGGGCCGAAATCTCGTCGTAGCCAGCCTGTTGTCCTGCGCGTGTCGGCGGAGTGCCCGATACTGCCGCCATGGCGAATGCATCGCAGAGCGCCCCCAAGACCATCTTCACCGTGTCGTCGCACGCCCAGGATCAGGACCCGGAAGAAACGCAGCCCAGCGCGTCGGCCGTTCCTGATGCCCCGGCGAGCAGTCAGAGCGTCATGGACAGGATCGGCAACTGGGCCCCGTTCCTCCTCATCCGCACCACTCACCCCCGTCAGGCCGTGCTGACGGCGATCGGCCTCTCGGTCGCCGCGGTCCTCGCCGGGCTGAGCACCCGCGAGGTCACCCTGATCGCGGTCACCGTGCTCGTCGGCCAGGCCGTCCTCGGCTGGCACAACGACCTCGTCGACCAGGCCGTCGACCGCCGTCACGAGCGTGAGGGCAAGCCGATCTCGGACGGCCGCCTCGAAGCCGGAGGCGTCTGGTTCGCGCTGTGCTGCGGCGTGCTCCTCGTGATCCCGCTCTCGGTCACCTCGGGCACCGTCGCGGGGCTGTTCTACCTGGGCTCGCTCGTGATCGGGATGCTCGCCAACGTACTGCTGCGCAAGGGCCTCTTCTCCTGGGTCCTGTGGGCGGCCGCCTTCGCCTGCTACCCCGGATACATCTCGTACGCGGGCTGGGCCGGCGAGACCACCGGCGGCCCGCCCCACTGGGCGATGGTGGTGCTCGCCGCCGCGCTGGGTGTCGGGGTCCACTTCCTCACCGCCCTGTGGGGCCTCGTCGCCGACAACGAGGACGGCTGGACGTACCTGCCGCTCAAGGCCGGGCTCCAGCTCGGGGCCGGGAAGCTGCTCGGCGTCACGCTGGTCTACATCGCCGCCGTGATCGGCGCGATGCTGTACGCCGCGAGCGCCGTCGGACTGCGTGCGTGACCGGCGCCTGACCTGCGTGCCTGACCCTTTTCCGAGATCACCGGATCGGGCGGATAGAGTGTCGCGCGTGACGACCAAGGTTATGCGGAAGCGGCTCGCGGTGACGGGCGCCCTCGTGGCTCTCGCCCTGCCGGCGCTCACCGCCTGCAGCAGCTTCGACTACGCGACCGACCGGCCCAACGAGATCGCCCACGGCGGCTCGACGCTCGACGGTGCCATCCGGATCAACGCGGCCCGCATCGTGACCGCGCAGGAAGGCTCCGGCATCCTGGTCGGCACCTTCTCGCTCGACCCGGCGATCAACCCGGCGGTCGCCGGCGAGGCGCTGCCGTCGGTCACCTCGATCGCGACCGGCTCCGAGGCCAGCAAGACGGTCACGCCCGAGTCGTTCACCCCGATCGAGCTGCCCACCGCCGGCATCATCAACCTGGCAGACCCGGCCAACGGCGGGATCGCGGTCACCGGTGACTTCAAGCCCGGCGACAGCATCCCGATGACCTTCACCTTCTCCGACGGTGAGGAGCGGACCATCTCGGTCCCCGTGGTCACCCAGTGCGGTCCCTACGCCGAGGTCGTCGCCGCGGTCGACGAGACCACCACCAAGCCCGCGAAGAAGGGCAAGAACGCCGAGGCCGAGGCGTCCGAGGGTGCGGCCACCGGCGAGGAGGCCTCGACCCTGCCGGCCGAGACCGCCACCGAGGACGAGCACGCCACCGAGGGTGAGGCCGCCGAGGGCGAGCACGCCACGGAGACCGAGACCGAGGCCGGTGCCGAGGGCGAGACCGAGGAGCACGGCGAGTCCGCGGGCACGATCTCCGAGGACCCCTACTCCTGCGAGTTCCCCCCGGCCGCCCTCCCCGGCGCCGAGGAAGCCCACTGATGACCTACAAGCTCGTCCTGCTGCGTCACGGCGAGAGCGAGTGGAACGCGCTCAACCTGTCCACCGGCTGGGTCGACGTCGACCTCACCGACAAGGGTCGCGCCGAGGCCGTCAACGGCGGCAAGCTGCTCGCCGAGGCCGGGATCCTTCCCGACCTGGTCCACACCAGCCTGCTGCGTCGCGCGATCAACACCGCCAACATCGCTCTCGACACCGCCGAGCGCCACTGGATCCCGGTGCGCCGCGACTGGCGCCTCAACGAGCGCCACTACGGCGCGCTGCAGGGCAAGAACAAGTCCGAGACGCTGAAGAAGTTCGGCGAGGAGCAGTTCCAGCTGTGGCGTCGTTCCTACGACGTCCCGCCCCCGCCGATCGAGGCCGACTCCGAGTTCTCCCAGGCCGGCGACCCGCGCTACGCCGACATCGAGGTGCCCGCCACCGAGTGCCTCAAGGACGTCGTCGCCCGGATGATCCCCTACTGGGAGTCGGCGATCGTGCCCGACCTCCAGGCCGGCAAGACCGTCCTGGTCACCGCCCACGGCAACAGCCTGCGCGCGCTGGTCAAGCACCTCGACAACATCTCCGACACCGACATCGCCAAGCTCAACATCCCCACGGCCCAGCCGCTGGTCTACGAGCTCGACGAGTCGCTGAAGCCGGTCGTCACCGGCGGCACCTACCTCGACCCCGAGGCTGCGGCCGCCGCGGCCGAGGCTGTCGCCAACCAGGGCAAGCAGTAGCAACAAACCCGCCGAGTCGGCTCGTCAAGACGAGCCGACTCGGCGGGTTCTTGCGTCAGGACCAGCCGACTCGGCGGGTCAGGAGTCGGCCGGGACCTCGCCGGTGACCACGAAGACGACCCGGTTGGCCACCGTGACGGCGTGGTCGGCGATGCGCTCGTAGTAGCGGCCCAGGAGAGCCACGTCGACGGCGGGCTCGACGCCGTGGGTCCAATCCTGGCCCAGCAGCTCGGCGAAGGACTTGCGTCGCAGCTGGTCCATCTCGTCGTCGTCGGCGACCAGGTCCTGAGCTGCGGAGACATCGCGGGTGCGGAGGATCTCGCAGGTGCGCTCGACCATATGCTGGGCGATCTCGGCCATCTTGGCGATGGTCGGCTGGGCCAGCTCGGGGACGGCCTTGTTCGGCGTACGCAGCCTGGCGATCTTGGCGACGTGGACGGAGAGGTCGCCCATCCGCTCGAGGTCGGAGATCATCCGCAGCGCGGCGACGACGACGCGGAGATCGCCGGCGACCGGGGACTGCAGGCCGAGCAGCTCGAGGGCGTTCTCCTCGATGCGCTCGCGGGCGTCGTCGATCTCGACATCGTTGTCGATCACCTGCTCGGCGAGGTCGTTGCGAGCCTCGAGAAGAGCGATGGTGGCGTCGCGCACGGCCACCGACACCAGCTCACAGACACTGGTCAGATCGGTGAAGATGGCATCGAGGTCGTCATGGAAAGCAGCACGCATGGACCGATCCTAGACACTCGACATGTACTGATCTTCATCGCGAGTGAACCGATGGTGAACGTTCGGCGCGGAAGCGTCCGGAGGTGAAGAATGGGTGTTTGATGGGATTACCCTGATCGTGTGGACTCGACGACGCAGGCCTTTCTTGCTGCGCTCCTCGGCGCTGTCGTCGCCGGAGCGGCGGTGCTTGCGTGGGCGATGAGCGAACGTTCCCGGCAACGGATCCCGGAGGTGGAGCCGCCCAAGGTTCCCTCTGAGGTGGCCGCCGTCCTCTCGGTGCTGCGTAGCAGTGCCGTCGTCGTGGACGAGGACGACACCGTCTTGAAGGCCAGCGCCCCGGCGTACGCCCTGGGCCTGGTGCGCGGCACCTCGCTGGTCTCGCCCGAGCTCTCCGAGCTCGTCCACGGGGTGCGCCGTGACGGCCAGATCCGTGAGACCGAGCTGGTGATCTCCCGCTCCAACGGGGCGTCGCGGCACGTCACCGCCCGGGTCGCCCCGCTCGGCACGCGCCTGGCCCTCGCCCTCGTCGAGGACCGCACCCGGGAGCGCCGGGTGGAGGCCGTGCGCCGCGACTTCGTCGCCAACGTCAGCCACGAGCTCAAGACCCCGGTCGGGGCGATCAGGGTGCTCGCCGACGCGGTCACCGAGGCATCCGACGACCCCGAGGCCGTACGCCGCTTCTCCAACCGGATGATCCACGAGTCCGAGCGCCTGACCGAGCTGGTCCAGCAGATCATCGAGCTGTCCCGGCTCCAGGGCGACGAGCCGCTGGAGGCCCCGGTCGCGGTCGACGTCGACAAGGTCATCGTGTCCGCGATCGACAGCTCGACCGTCGATGCCGACGCCAAGAACATCAACGTGGTCGGTGCCGGCACCGCCGGGCTGCACGTCTTCGGCAACGAGGAGCAGGTCTCGACCGCGGTCACCAACCTGGTCTCCAACGCCGTCGCCTACTCCGACCCCGGCTCGACCGTGACCGTCTCGACCCGCGCCACCGACGGCTCGGTCGAGATCTCCGTGGTCGACCAGGGCATCGGCATCCCGTCCACGGAGATCGACCGGATCTTCGAGCGGTTCTACCGCGTCGACCCGGCCCGCCACCGCTCCACCGGCGGCACCGGTCTCGGCCTCTCGATCGTCAAACACGTCGCCGCCACGCATGGTGGCGAGGTCAAGGTGTGGTCGCAGGAGGGTCAGGGTTCCACCTTCACCCTCACCCTGCCCCAGCACCTACCAACTGCCGGGCAGTCCGGCACAAGCAAGGAGGAACGCCCGTGACCCGGGTACTCGTCGTCGAAGATGAAGCCAGCTACAGCGAGGCGCTGTCCTACATGCTCCGCAAGGAGGGCTTCGAGGTCGCCGTCGCCGAGGACGGCACCGACGCTCTGAAGGAGTTCGACCGCAACGGGGCAGACATCGTGCTGCTCGACCTGATGCTTCCCGGCCTCTCCGGCACCGAGGTGTGCCGGCAGATCCGGGCCACCTCGTCCGTCCCGGTCATCATGGTGACCGCCAAGGACGACGAGGTCGACAAGGTCGTCGGGCTCGAGCTCGGCGCCGACGACTACGTCACCAAGCCCTACTCCCCGCGCGAGCTCGTCGCCCGCATCCGCGCCGTCCTGCGTCGCGGCACCGAGCCCGACGCCGCCCCCGCCACGCTCGAGGCCGGACCGGTCCGGATGGACGTGGAGCGCCACGTCGTGACCGTCGACGGCAACGAGCAGCGCCTGCCGCTCAAGGAGTTCGAGCTCCTCGAGATGTTCCTGCGCAACCCCGGCCGAGTGCTGACCCGCGGCCAGCTCATCGACCGCGTCTGGGGCTCCGACTACGTCGGCGACACCAAGACCCTGGACGTACACGTCAAGCGCCTGCGCGCCAAGCTCGAGCCGGACCCGTCCGAGCCGAAGTTCCTGGTCACCGTGCGTGGGTTGGGCTACAAGCTCGACCTGTAGGAAGTCGTTCCGACGTGGGAGTCGTGAGGTCACAGGCTGACCTCACGACTCCCACGATCTATTTACGCGTACCCGGTTGAGTGTCCGAACTCATGTGCCGCGCGCGGTTTTACCTGCAGGATTCGCGTGTGACCCCCTCCGACCCCCGAACGCCCACGATCCCGGTGATCGCGATCGTCCTGCTCGCAGCGCTCGCCTGGCTCGTCGGCTTCCTGCCCGGCGTCCTTCCAGACGCATCACCGTTCGATGCCGCGGCCATGGGTGAGCTGGTCGCTGTCGCCATCGTCGCCGGTACGCTCGGCGGCGCTGCGGCCGCGGTCCGGCGCGACCGGCCGGCGGCGGCGATCGCTGCCGCGATCGGTGGGGTCGCTCTGATCGCTCTCGCGACCATCCGTGTGCTGGGCGAGCGAGGCGTCTACCTCGAGCTCGTGCTCTGGGCGCTGCAACTGATCACCGTGCTCGTCACGGTCGTGGCAGTCGCTCTCGGACTCGTTGCCGCGCTCGGCCCGTCGTGGCTGCGCGGTCTCGCTCTCGCTCCGCTGGGCGGCGCCGCGTACAGCTGGTTCGGCCAGGTCGTGCCGCCCACGTCGTCGACGTACTGGTGGGCCTGGCTGACGGTTCCAGTCCTGGCCGGCGTGCTCGTGCTGAGCGTCGGACGCGGACCACGCGGACTGCTCGCCCTCCTGACCTGGCCATTCGTGCTGGCCGGGGTGTGGATGGTCCAGACGGTCATCATCGCCCTCACCGCGATCGGGCCGATGATCCGGCCTGGATACGGCATCGAGGAGCATCCGGACGTGTTGGTCGGGGAGTTCCTCGCGTACGCGTCCCAGATCTTCACGACACCCGGTGTCCACCAGGTCCCTCTCCTCGCGTGGTCGGTCGTGATCGCACTCGTGGTCGTCGTCGTACGCCTCGCCTTCGACCGCCGGGCAGGCTCGAGCGCGGCTTCGGTGGACGAGGTCGAGAAGCCGGATGTGCAGGCGGAGGACGAGCCGGTGCCCAGCAGCCCACTCCCCTGGGTCGAGATCCTGCTCGTCGGATTCTCGGTGGTCCTCGTCCTCATTGCCCTGGCGAACGTCTTCATGTCCTACTTCTGCTTCGCGGGCGACGGATACTGCGGGCCACCTTCGGCCGAGAACGTGGTTGCCTACCGGGTCGTCCTCGTCCTGATGGCGCTGGCGTCGCTGGGAGCGCTCGGGATGGCAGTCCTTCGACGCTCGGTGGCCGGAGTGATCTCACACCTGGTCGTCGCATTGATCGTCGCGGTGAGCGCAGTTCTGTTCGCCGTGCCCGCGATCGACTGGCAGCGGCCCTCCCCCGAGCGGCCCATCTCCGAGCGGGTCGATCCTGAGCCGTCCCCCGGCGCGCATGTCTGCTACTCCGGCGGCGACAGCGACGAGTGCGCTGGCGGGTGAGTCCGCTACGCCTGGCCCATCGGCTCGCGCGGCACCACCAGCGACATCAGCGCGGCGGCGGCGCACAGCGCGCCGGCGGCGTACCAGACCAGGTCGTAGGAGCCCGTGACATCGCGGACGACGCCGCCGACCCACGCGACCAGGCCGGCGCCGACCTGGTGGGAGGCGAGGACCCAGCCGAAGACGATCGGGGCGTCCTCGGGCCAGACCTCGCGGCACAGTGCGAGCGTGGGCGGCACGGTGGCGACCCAGTCGAGGCCGTAGAAGACGATGAAGAACACCATCGGGATGTGCACCTCGGGGGCCAGCAGCATCGGCAGGAAGATCAGCGAGATGCCGCGCAGCGAGTAGTAGACGCCGAGCAGCACCACCGGGTTGAAGCGGTCGGTGAGCCAGCCGGAGAAGATCGTCCCGGCGACGTCGAAGATCCCGATCACGGCGAGCAGCGAGGCGGCCGCGACCGTGGCCATCCCGTGGTCGTGCGCGGCGGGCACGAAGTGGGTCCTGATCAGCCCGTTCGTGGTGATTCCGCAGATCGCGAAGGCACCGGCGAGGAGCCAGAAGGCCTTCGTACGCATCGCCATCCCGAGCACGCGCACGGTCCGTAGCGCGGCGCCGGTCGCGGGCGCGGGCCGCGGCACGATCTGCGAGGCTCCGTAGGGCGCCAGGCCGACGTCGGCCGGGTAGTCGCGGAGCAGCAGGAGCACGAACGGGATGACGGCGGCGGCGACCAGAGCGATCGTGACCGAGGCGGCCCGCCAGCCGAACTCCCCGATCAGCACCGCCAGCACCGGCAGGAAGATCAGCTGTCCCGAGGCGCCGCCGGCGGTCAGCAGGCCGCTGACCAGGCCCTGCCGCTTGTCGAACCAGCGGGTGGTGATCGTGGCACCGAAGGCGAGCGCCATGCAGCCGCTGCCACCACCGACGAGGATGCCCCAGCCGAGGACGAACTGCCACGACTCGCTCATCCAGACGGTGCCGAGCGAGCCGAGGGTGATCATGGTGAGCGCGACGGCCACCACCGGGCGGATGCCGAAACGGTCCATCAGCGCGGCGGCGAACGGGGCGGTCAGGCCGTAGAGCGCGAGCTGCAGCGTGATCCCGGCCCCGATCGTGCCTCGCGACCAGCCGAACTCCTCGTGCAGCGGACCGACCAGGAGGCCAGGTGCCGCGGTGAAGGCGGCGGCGCCGACGATGGTCACGAAGGCGATGCCGGCCACCCACCAGGCGGGGTGGATGCGCGGACGGCGCGCGGTGATGCGGCCGGCAGGCGGCGGGGTCGTCGTCTGGGTCATGAAGATGATTTTCCCGTGTGCGCGCCGGGACTGACAGTGGCCTGATTGACATCTATCGATAAGATCCAGCCATGGGCGACGAATGGGTTCCTTCTCCGCACCGGGTCGCGGTGCTGATCCAGGACGGGTTCATCCCGTTCGAGGTCGGCATCCCGCACCGGATCTTCGGCAAGGCTCGCGACAGCCAGGACCGGCTGCTCTACGAGGTCGTCACCTGCACCACCGACGGCCCCGGACCCGTGCAGTCTGACTCCGACATGGTCGTCCTCGCTCCGCACGGACCCGAGGCCCTCGCCGAGGCCGACACCGTGGTGATCCCGAAGTTCGGCCGCGACTACCCCACGGTGTCGGACGGCGTGCTGACGGCGCCGCTGAAGGAGGCGCTCGACATGATCCGGCCCGGCACCCGGATCATGTCGATCTGCACCGGCGCCTTCGCGCTCGCCGCCGCAGGTCTCCTCGACGGCCGTCCCGCGACCACCCACTGGGCACACACCGACGACTTCCGAGCTCTGTTTCCGCAGGTCAAGCTGGACCCTGACGTACTCTTCGTCGACGACGGCGACATCCTCACCTCCGCCGGCGTGGCCTCCGGCGTGGACCTCTGCCTGCATGTCGTACGCAGCGACCACGGCGCCGCGGTCGCCAACCGCGTCGCCCGGGTGACGGTCGTACCTCCCCACCGCGACGGCGGCCAGGCCCAGTTCATCCGCCACCCCGCGCCGGCCCCGGGCGACGCCGGCATCTCGGCGGCGACCGCCTGGGCACTCGCTCATCTCGACCAGCCGCTCACCCTGGAGGCGATGGCGTCCCAGGTGTCGATGTCGGTGCGTACCTTCACCAGACGGTTCCGCGACGAGACCGGCGACTCCCCCGGCCGCTGGCTCCAGCGCCAGCGCATCGAGCTCGCCCGCACCCTCCTCGAGACCACCGACCTGAGCATGGAGCAGGTGGCCGCCCGCTGCGGCCTCAACACCGCCCAGTCCCTCCGCCTCCACTTCCACGCGGCCCTCGGCATCACCCCCACGGCGTACAGACGAACCTTCCGCGGCTGACATCCATCCGAGGCGTCACCCCCGTCGGCCGAAGCGTCACCCCGGTCGGCCGAGTAGGCGGCAATTGACGTCTCAGCCAACGCCAGCGACGTCTCGGCCGACGCGGTCGACGCTTCGGCGGGGACGAGATGGCGGGATGTCGGACATCGTTGGCTGATATCCGCTCGCTCGAATGCGTCGGTGTCTCTAGCCTTTTACCGTGACGACGACGATCGAACCGGCCCCCGCCACGACGACACCGCTCTGGAAGCCGCTGGTGGCCTGCGGGGTCACGCTGGTGCTGTGGGCGTCGGCGTTCGTCGGGATCCGGCACCTGGGTGACACCGTCCCTCCGGGGAGCCTGTCGCTGGGCCGGCTGATCGTGATGGTCGCGGCGCTCGGTGCCTACCTCGCCCTGAAAGGTGGGTTCCGGCTGCCGACCAAGAAGGAGTGGCCGCTGATCGCGCTCGGCGGCGCGTCGTGGCTGGGCATCTACAACCTCGCGCTCAACGAGTCGGAGCGGCGCATCGACGCCGCCACCGCCGCCCTGATCATCCAGGTCGGACCGATCGTGGTCGCGCTCCTGGCCGGGCTCGTCCTCAAGGAGCGCATCCATCGCTGGATCCTGATCGGGACCGGCGTCGGGTTCGCAGGCGTCGTCCTGATCGGGCGCGCCTCGGCCAACGGCGACACCGGCGACTGGATCGGCGTCATCCTCTCCCTGGTCGCGGCACTGACCTTCGCGGTCGGGGTGCTGACGCAGAAGAAGCTGCTGCCGACGATGAGCGCGCTGCTCCTGACGTTCTGGTACGCCGTGGCCGGCCTCGTCATCTGCCTGCCGTGGTCGCTCGAGCTGGCCACCACGATCCCCGACATCAGCGTCGGCAACATCGGCTGGATCGTCTACCTGGGTCTGTTCCCGAGCGCGCTGGCATTCGTGACCTGGGCCTATGCGCTCTCGCACTCCGACGCCGGCAAGTTCGCGCAGTCGACGTTCCTGGTGCCGTTCATCACCGCGCTGATGGCGTGGCTGGTGCTCGGCGAGGTGCCGCCGGCGCTCGCCTTCGTCGGTGGCGCGATGTGCATCGCGGGTGTGCTGATCACCCGCCGCCAGCCGCGCTAGTCTTCGCCTCGTCCTCGCCGGCCTCGAGCCAGCCCCGGAAGGCCTCGAGGTTGGCGGTGGACTCACCGCGCAGCTTGCGCCACTCCCACTCCTTGCGGATCGAGGAGGCGAAGCCGAGCTCGAGGATGGTGTTGAAGGACTCGTCCGCGTAGGTCAGGACCGAGCCGAGCAGGCGATCGAGCTCATCCACGGTGACCACCGCCAGCGGCAGCCGGCCGTCGAGGTAGATGTCGCCGAGCCGGTCCAGCCCGAAGGCGACCCCGTAGAGCCGCAGGTTGCGCTCGAGCAGCCAGCGGTAGACGGTCTCGAAGTTCTCGTCGGGACGGCGACAGACGAAGGCATGCACGCCCAAGGCATGCTGCCCCAGGTCGAGACGGACCGGCGTCTGCAGCTTGCGCTCGCCCGGGAGCGAGAACGAGAAGACCAGGTCCCCGCTCGGCAGGGCCGTCTCGTCCCAGGTCAGGTCGTTGGACTTCAGCCAGCCGCGTACGACCTCTTCCAGGTCCGTCCGCGTATCCGCAGTCATGCAGTCAGCTCCTCACGCATCAGCATCTTGGCCTCTTCGTAGACCTCGAGCGTATTGCGTGCGGTGAGATCCCAGGAGAAGTCCTGGGCGTGTTCGCGGGCGCCGTCGGCGAGCGCGGACCAGCGCGAGTGGGAGATGACGGCGTTGGTGAGGGCGTCGGCCCACTGGGCCGGGTCGTGCCCGTCGACCAGGAGACCGCTGCGGCCGTGGTGCACCGCGGTGGTCAGACCGCCGACTGCGGCCGCGACGACGGGGGTGCCGCAGGCCTGGGCCTCGACGGCGACCAGGCCGAAGGACTCGTTGTAGGAGGGGACGGCGACGACGGAGGCGGCGGAGTACCACAGCGCGAGCTCGTCCTGGCGTACCGGCGGGACGAACCGGACCACGTCGGATATCCCCAGCTCAGCGGCGAGATCGGCCAGCCCGGTCGGGTGCTCCAGACCGGAGCCGGAAGGGCCGCCGACGATCGGGACGACGAGGTTGCGACGCAGCGACGGGTCGCGGGCGAGCATGACCGCGGCCGCCCGCAGGAGTACGTCGGGGGCCTTGAGCGGCTGGATGCGACCGGCGAAGAGGAGCACGTGGGCCCGGGCAGGGAGCCCGAGCGCGGCACGCGCGGCGGCCCGCCCGCGCGGGCGGAAGACCCGCAGGTCGACCCCGGGGTGCACGACGGCGACGCGACCGGGCTCGGCGTCGTACATGTTGATCAGCTGCTTGGCCTCGAGATCGGTGTTGGCGATCAGCATGTCGGCGGCCTCGACGACCTGCTCCTCGCCGATCACCCGGGCCTCCGGCTCGGGGCTGTCGCCCTCGGCGAGCGCCTCGTTCTTGACCTTGGCCATCGTGTGCATGGAATGGACCAGCGGCACGCCCCAGCGGTCACGGGAGAGAGCACCGACCTGGCCGGAGAGCCAGTAGTGGGAGTGCACGGCGTCGAAGTAGCCCGGCGGGTTGGACGCCTCGGCGCGGAGCACCTCGCGCGCGAACGTGCACAGCTGACCGGGAAGATCGCCCTTGGCGAGCCCCTCGAAGGGACCGGCGTGCACGTGGTGGACCGCCACCCCGTCGTACGCCTCCACGACCTGCGGCAGGCGCGAGGAGGTCGCGCGCGTGAAGATGTCGACCGCGATGCCCTGCGTGGCCAGCCGCCGGGAGAGCTCGAGGACGTAGACGTTCATGCCGCCGGCGTCGCCGGTGCCGGGCTGATCCAGCGGAGAGGTGTGCAGACTGACCATCGCCACGCGGTGGATCATGCCTGCCCCTTCTTGTGAACGCCCTCGGTCGCATCTTCCAACACGCGAATATGGGACATCATTCCCCGCGGCGGGAATCATCTTCGATCGTGGGACCCGGTACCCAATGTCGAGCGATCCACGAGAGAATGGCTGCATGTCCTCCAAGAACGCTGTCGTCACCGGTGCCTCGAGCGGGATCGGCGCCGCCACCGCCCGCCAGCTCGCCAAGGAGGGCTACCACGTCTTCCTCGCCGCTCGCCGGACCGACCGGATCGAGGCCCTGGCCGCGGAGATCGGCGGCACCGCGGTGGCGACCGACGTCACCTCCGACGAGTCCGTCGCCGCGCTGGCCGAAGCGGTCGGTGACCGTCTCGACCTGCTGGTCAACAACGCCGGCGGCGCCTTCGGCGTGGACCAGGTGGCCGAGGCCGACCTGACCAAGTGGCAGGCGATGTTCGAGGTCAACGTGATCGGCCTGACCCGGGTGACCAAGGCGCTGCTCCCGGCGCTGATCGCCTCCGGAGCGGGCGCGGTCATCAACGTCGGCTCGATCGCGGGCCGGCGTGCCTACGAGGGCGGGGCCGGCTACAACGCGGCCAAGTTCGGCACCCGTGCGGTCACCGAGGCGCTGCGCCTGGAGATCGTCGACAAGCCGGTCCGGATCATGGAGATCGCGCCGGGCATGGTGCAGACCGAGGAGTTCTCGCTCGTACGCCTCGGGGGCGATCAGGCCGCCGCCGACGCCGTCTACCGGGGCGTCGCGGACCCGCTGGTGGCCGAGGACATCGCCGACGCGATCGTCTGGATGGCCACCCGCCCGGCTCACGTCAACATCGACGAGCTGGTCATCAAGCCGCGTGCCCAGGCCGCCCCGCACAAGGTGCACCGCGAGGGCTGAACCCGACCCCCGATCCAGCCACGGATCCAGCCACGGATCCGGCCTCTGACCTGGTCTGGACCAGGTCAGAGGGGCGCCGAGGATTCAGTACGCGGCAGCCGACGGTGTCACACTCGATGCGTGCAGACGATCGGACTCATCGGCGGCATGAGCTGGGAAAGCACAGCCGCTTACTACGAGGGACTCAACAAGGGTGTCCAGGAGCGGCTCGGCGGTCTTCACTCCGCCAAGATCGTGCTGGCCTCCGTCGACCTGGCTGAGCTGACGGCGCTGCAGGAGAAGGAGGCCTGGGACCAGGTCGCCGAGATCCTCGTCGCCTCCGCCCGCAGCGTCGTGGCCGGTGGCGCCGACTTCATCCTGCTGTGCACCACCACCTTCCACAAGGTCTACGACGAGGTCGCGGCAGCCGTCGACGTACCCGTGCTGCACCTGGCCGACGTGCTCGCCGCCAAGGCCAAGGAGCTGGGCATCACGAAGGCCGGCTTCCTCGCCACCCGCTACACCGTGGAGAACGACTTCTTCGCGCAGCGGATCTCCGACCACGGCGTCGACGTGAACCTGCCCGACACCCTCCACGTGGAGCTGCTCGACTCGATCATCTACGAGGAGCTCGTCCACCGGAACGTGGTGTCCGGGTCGCGCAAGCGGGTCCTCGAGGTCGTCCACGAGCTGTGGGACGCCGGGTCCGACGGCGTCATCCTCGGTGCCTCCGAGCTCAGCCTCCTGGTGCGGCCCAGCGACGTCGACGTACCCATCCTCGACGCCATCACCGTGCACGTCGAGGCGGCCCTCAACCAGGCCCTCGGCGAGTAGCTCCTCCGGCCTACTGCTCGAGCATCCGGTTGGCGAGCTCGCGCAGCTCGGGAGTCATGTCTCCCTCGTGCACGACGGTTCTCCGGCCGTCCACCTCGAACTCGTAGATGTAGCGGTCGGCGCCCTTCGGCTTGGACGGGGTCGCGTTGGCCAGCAGGTCACGCACCGTAGCCGCCTGGGCGTCGTCGGGCGCGAGCTCGGCGACCCCCTCCTGCGTACGTCCGATGAAACCGCCGCTGCGACGTAGCCTCACCACGGTCGGTGCCTCACCGTCGGGCCGGGACGTGCCGGACGCCGGGGTGACCCCGACCTCGGACCATGCCGTCGTGACCGCCTCGGCGTGTTCCCCGGCCTCGGCGACAGTGGCCGCGGCGAACCCGGCGAAGTCCGTGTCGGTGGTGACGGCGCCGTTGGCGAGCGCGGCGTACCAGATCTTGCCGGCCCCGTCCCACGAGTTGCCGCCGATCGCCTTGGCGGCGAGGGCGAAGGCGCGGTTGGGGATGCCGGAGTTGATGTGGACGCCGCCGTTGTCGTCGGTGCCGTCGTAGATGTCGTCCATGTGGGCCGGCTGCGGGTCCTTGCCCAGCTCGGGGTCGTCATAGGCCGTCCCCGGCTCGAGCATGTTCCGCAGCCCGACGCCCTGGACCGACTCGGTGAAGAGGCCCTCGCCGATGATCCAGTCGGCCTCGTCGGCGCTCTGACCGAGCAGACGCTGCTTCAGGCAGGAGCCGAACACGTCCGACATCGACTCGTTGAGCGCACCGGGCTGGCCCTGGTAGACGAGACCCGCGGTGTGCTCGGTGACAGCGTGGGAGAGCTCGTGGCCGATCACGTCGACGGCCTTGGTGAAGCGCTGGAAGACCTTGCCGTCGCCGTCGCCGAAGACCAGCTGGGTGCCGTCCCAGAAGGCGTTGGCGTAGTCGCGGTCGTAGTGGACGGTCATCACGACCTCGATGCCCCGCCCGTCGTAGGAATCGCGGCCGTAGACCTCCTCGAAGAGCGCCAGCGAGCCGGTGATGCCGGCCGCGGCCTCGTCGACGCTCTCGTCGCCCGACTCCTGCTCGCCCGCGGCCCGCACCTTCTCGCCGGGAAGGTCGGTGCCGTTGCCGGCGGAGTAGACGGTCCAGTCGCCGGCCTCGGCGGCCGTGCTGCCCGCCTCCGGGGCAGGGAGCTCGGCGAGGACCCTGGTCAGGTGCTCGGCCCGAGCGGCTCGGAAACCGTTGTCCTGGTCGAGACGACCGGGATCGAGCCGCTGCATCAGGTAGGGAGGCACGATGTGGCAGACGTGATTCCGAGAGGTCATGGGTTCAGCCAACCGTCATCTCCGGATGCGGGTCAAGGACGTCGCGGCGGATAAGATCAGACGTCCCGTCCCGCGCCAGAAATCGAGCCGCTTCGCACATGTCCGAGATCCTCAAGGCCAATCTTCGCAACGTCGCCATCGTTGCGCACGTCGACCACGGCAAGACCACGCTGGTCGACGCCATGCTGAAGCAGGCCGGTGCTTTCTCCGAGCACGCCATGGAGTCGGTCGAGGACCGCGTCATGGACTCCGGTGACCTGGAGCGCGAGAAGGGCATCACCATCCTCGCGAAGAACACCGCCATCCACTACACCGGGCCGTCCGCGCCCGAGGGGATGACGATCAACATCATCGACACCCCCGGCCACGCCGACTTCGGTGGCGAGGTCGAGCGCGGTCTGTCGATGGTCGACGGCATCGTGCTGCTCGTGGACGCCTCCGAAGGCCCGCTGCCGCAGACCCGGTTCGTGCTGCGCAAGGCGCTCAACGCCGACATGCCGGTCGTGCTGGTGGTCAACAAGGTCGACCGCCCCGACGCCCGCATCGAGGAGGTCGTCGACGAGACGTACGAGCTCTTCATGGACCTGCTCGACGACTCCCACAGCCAGGACGCGCTCGACTTCCCGGTGATCTACGCCTCCGGCAAGGCCGGCGTGGCGAGCCTCGAGCAGCCGGAGAACGGCACCCTGCCCGACTCCAAGGACCTCGAGCCGCTCTTCTCCACGATCCTGGAGACCATCCCGGCCCCGACCTACGAGGCCGGCGCGCCGCTGCAGGCCCACGTCACCAACCTCGACGCCTCCCCGTTCCTCGGCCGCCTCGCGCTGGTCCGCATCCACCAGGGCACCCTGAAGAAGGGCCAGAACGTCGCCTGGATGAAGCGTGACGGCGAGACCAAGAACGTACGCATCACCGAGCTGCTCATCACCGACGGTCTCGAGCGCAAGCCCGGCGAGGAGGCCGGCCCCGGTGACATCGTCGCCGTCGCGGGCATCCCCGAGATCATGATCGGTGAGACGCTGGCCGACCCGGAGAACCCGGTCGCGCTGCCGCTGATCCACGTCGACGACCCGGCCATCTCGATGACCATCGGCACCAACACCTCGCCGCTGGTCGGCAAGGTCAAGGGCGCCAAGGTGACCGCTCGCATGGTCAAGGACCGCCTCGACCAGGAGCTGATCGGCAACGTGTCGCTGCGGGTGCTGCCCACCGACCGTCCCGACGCCTGGGAGGTCCAGGGCCGCGGCGAGCTGGCGCTGGCGATCCTGGTCGAGCAGATGCGTCGCGAGGGCTACGAGCTGACCGTCGGCAAGCCGCAGGTGGTCACCCGCGAGATCGACGGCAAGCTCCACGAGCCGTTCGAGCGCCTCACCATCGACGCCCCGGAGGAGTTCCTCGGCACCATCACCGAGCTGCTCGCCAACCGCAAGGGCCGCATGGAGGGCATGACCAACCACGGCACCGGCTGGGTCCGGATGGAGTTCATCGTCCCCTCCCGCGGCCTGATCGGCTTCCGCACCGACTTCCTCACCGAGACCCGCGGCACCGGCATCGCCCACCACATCTCCGAGGGCTACTTCCCGTGGGCCGGCGAGATCCGCTCGCGCAACAACGGCTCGCTGGTCGCCGACCGCGCCGGTGCTGCCTCGGCCTACGCGATGACCTCGCTCCAGGAGCGTGGCGTCCTCTTCGTCGAGCCGACCACCGAGGTCTACGAGGGCATGATCGTCGGCGAGAACTCCCGCCAGGACGACATGGACGTCAACATCACCAAGGAGAAGCAGCAGACCAACATCCGGTCCGCCACCTCCGACAACTTCGAGAAGCTGATCCCGCCGAAGAAGCTCTCCCTCGAGCAGTGCCTGGAGTTCTGCCGCGAGGACGAGTGCGTCGAGATCACCCCGGACCAGATCCGCATCCGCAAGGTCATCCTCGACCAGAACGAGCGGGCCAAGATCGCGAGCCGGGCTCGTAAGGCCAACAAGTAGGTCTGACCTCCGCCCTACGACGGCCGCCGACTCCTCGAGTCGGCGGCCGTTTCGTTGTCCTCACCCTGCGACACTTCCACCATGAGGAGAGCCGAGTGACCCTCACGACCACGGCCGCGCTCGTCAGCGCGGCCTACGAGACAGGTCGCGGCGTCGCCGCCTTCAACGCGATCAACCTGGAGACCGTCGAGGCGATCGCGGCGGGAGCCGAGTCGGCGAACCACCCGGTCATCGTGCAGATCAGCGAGAACGCGGTCCGCTACCACGGCGGCCTGGCACCGCTGGCCCACGCCGCGATCGCGGTCGCGTCGAACGCCGCGATGCCGATCTCGCTCCACCTGGACCACGCAACCGACGAGCGCCTGGTCGGGATCGCGGTCGACCTCGGCTTCTCGTCGGTGATGTACGACGCCTCCCAGCTCGCCTACGAGGAGAACCTGACCCGCACCGCCGCCGTCGTCCGCCGCTGCCACGACCGCGGCGCCCACGTCGAGGCCGAGCTGGGCGAGGTCGGCGGCAAGAACGGCGTCCACGCGCCGGGCGTACGCACCGACCCGGCGCAGGCCGCAGCCTTCGTCGCCGGCACGGGCGTGGACGCCCTCGCCGTCGCGGTCGGCTCGAGCCACAAGATGACCACCCGCGACGCGGCCCTGGACGAGGCGCTGATCTCGGCGATCCGGCGGGCGGTCGACGTACCGCTGGTGCTGCACGGCTCCTCCGGGGTCAGCGACGACGGGCTCCGGGGCGCGATCGCGGCCGGGATGACGAAGATCAACGTCGCGACCCAGCTCAACAAGGCCTTCACGGCCGCGGTGCGGGAGACCCTCGGAGCCGACCCCGGCCTGGTCGACCAGCGGCGCTACCTCGGCGCGGGCCGGGACGCGATGGCCGCCGAGACCGCTCGCCTGCTGAGGGTGATTTCTCATCAATAAAGTGGAAGCGCTCCCACCACAACAAAATCGTTACTCACGCGCCTCTTGACAGGGAGTTGTGAGCACACTCACACTCTCCCTAGTCCCGAGAGTGGAAGCGCTCTCACTCCCCACACAGACGTGCAGGAGCACCCCCGTGTCCAAGATCTCCAAGTCATGGCGCCGTGCGCCACGGACCGCCCTCGCCGCGTGCGCGGTCGCCTCCCTCGTCGCCGGCCTGGCCGCCTGCGGCGGTGACGGTGGCGACGACGAGCAGGCTGCGCTCGGCAAGGACGACACCCTGACCATCACGACGTTCAGCGAGTTCGGCTACGGCGACCTCATCGAGCAGTGGAACGCCGACCCTGACCGTCCCTTCAAGGTCAAGCAGACCGTGGTCGCCGAGTGGGACACCTGGAAGCAGAGCCTCACCACCGGCCTGCAGTCGGGTGAAGGTCTCACCGACATCGTCGCCGTCGAGGGCGACATGATGCCCGCGCTCGTCGCCGAGGGCGCCTCCGAGCAGTTCGTCGACCTCACCGACAAGGAGCTCGACAGCCGCTGGATGGAGTCGAAGTACCTCGAGGGCCAGACCGCCGACGGCAAGCAGATCGGTTACCCGACCGACGCCGGCCCCGAGGCGTTCTGCTACCGCGCCGACCTCTTCGAGAAGGCCGGCCTCCCGTCCGACCGCGAGTCCGTGAAGGCCCTCTTCAAGGACTGGGACACCTACTTCGCCACCGGCGAGCAGTTCAAGAAGAAGGTGCCGAACACGGCTTGGTACGACTCCAGCGGCGCGATCGCCCAGGCGATGCTCAACCAGGTGGAGTACCCCTTCCAGACCAAGGACCAGAAGATCGACGTCGACAACCCGGAGCTCCGGAACGTCTACGACACGGTCTCGCAGTACGCCCCCACCCTCTCGACGAAGGTCGAGCAGTGGGGCGAGGACTGGATGGCCAACTTCACCAACGACGGTTTCGCCACCATCCCGTGCCCGGGCTGGATGTTCGCCAACATCAAGGACTCCGCGCCTGACGTGAAGGGCTGGGACATCGTCGACGCCTTCCCGGGCGGCGGCGGTAACTGGGGCGGCTCCTACCTCGCCGTCCCGGCGCAGTCGCAGCACCAGGAGGAGGCCAAGGAGTTCGCCAACTACCTGACCAACGCCGAGTCCGAGGTGGCCGCTTCCAAGGTGGCCGGTAACTTCCCGGCGAACCTGGAGGCGCAGGAGACCCTGGCCGCCGAGAACGCCACGGACCCCTACTTCAACGACGCCCCCACCTCGCAGATCCTCGCCAACCGGGCGAAGGCCGTGCCGGCGGGTGTGCCGTTCAAGGGTGACAAGTACTCCGACATCCTGGGCCTCTTCCAGCAGGCGATCCGACGTGTGGACGAGGGCACCGACCCCGACAAGTCGTGGGCGACCTTCGTCGAGGGCGTCGAAGGAATGTCCTGATCCATGCCGACCACCACCTCTGCCCCGGTCGAGAACGCCACTCCGGCGCCCTCGACCGGGGCAGCACCCCGCCGCCAGGCGTGGCGTAACCGGCTCTCCCGGTGGGACTTCAAGCTCTCGCCCTACCTGTACGTCGCGCCGTTCTTCCTGGTGTTCATCCTCATCGGGCTCTACCCGATGCTCTACACCGGCTACCTGTCCTTCTTCTCCTGGCCCGCCTACGGTTCCGAGATCGGTTCGTGGGTCGGCTGGGACAACTACGCCCACGTCCTCGGTGACTCGGTCTTCCGCAAGGCCTTCTGGAACACCATCGGGATGTTCCTGCTCTCCTCGGTTCCACAGATCATCGTGGCGACGATCCTCGCCGCGCTGCTCGACACCCGGCTCCGGGGCCGCACCCTGTGGCGGATGAGCATCCTGCTGCCCTTCGTGGTCGCTCCCGCGGCGTCCGCGATGATCTTCGGCGCGATCTTCGCCGACGGCACGGGCCTGATCAACCAGACGCTCGACGGCTTCGGCCTCCCGAAGGTGCCGTGGCACGCCGACCGGTTCGCGAGCTGGACCGCGATCGCGACCATGGTCAACTGGCGCTGGACGGGCTACAACGCGCTGATCATCCTCGCCGCCATGCAGGCGATCCCGCGGGACCTCTACGAGGCGGCGGAGATCGACGGAGCCTCCAAGGTGAAGCAGTTCTTCAACGTCACGCTGCCCTCGATCCGGCCGACGATGATCTTCGTCATCGTCACCTCGACCATCGGCGGCCTGCAGATCTTCACCGAGCCCCGGATCTTCGACACCAACCTCCGCTTCCAGGGCGGCTCCGACTTCCAGTACACGACCCTGACGATGTACGTCTTCAACACCGCCCAGACCACGACCAACCCGTATCCACGTGCGGCCGCCGCCGCCTGGGTGCTCTTCCTCATCATCGTGGGGATCGCACTGGTCAACTTCCTGGTCACCCGGGCCGTCCAGCGAAGGAGTTTGCGATGAGCAGACGACCTGGATTCCTCGTCTACGGCCTGCTCACGGCATTCCTGCTGGGCTCGGCCTTCCCCCTCTACTGGTCCTTCGTGATCGGTTCGGTCACCCGGCAACGGGCGATCCAGTCGCCCCCGCCGCTGGTCCCGGGAGGACACTTCCTCGAGAACGCCGGCCGGGTCTTCGACCGGATCGACTTCTGGTCGGCGCTGCTCAACTCGATCATCGTCTCGGGGATCTCGGCGGCCTCGGTCGTGCTGTTCTCGACGCTGGCCGGCTACTCCTTCGCCAAGCTCCGCTTCCGCGGCTCCAACGCGGGGATGGTCTTCGTCGTCGCCACCCTGGCGGTGCCGACCCAGCTGGCCCTGGTGCCGATGCTCAAGCAGTTCTCCAACCTCGGCCTGACGGGCACGCACGCCGCCGTGATCCTGCCGTGGGTGGTGACCGCGTTCGGCGTCTTCTTCATGAGGCAGTACCTCGTCGACGCGATCCCCGACGAGCTCATCGACGCGGCCCGCGTCGACGGCGCGTCCATGATCCGTACGTTCTGGACCGTCGCCATCCCGGCGGCGCGTCCCGCGATGGCGATCCTCGGTCTGTTCACCTTCATGCAGGTGTGGACCGACTTCATGTGGCCGCTGATCGTGCTGCAGGGGTCCGACGTGCAGACCCTGCAGACCGCGCTCGACGCGCTCAAGGTCGCGCCCGGTCAGGGACATGCCGACATGGCCCTGGTCCAGGCCGGAACGATCCTCGCGACCGTACCCCTACTTCTGTTGTTCATCGCCACCGGACGCCACCTGGTGTCCGGCATCATGCAAGGAGCCGTCAAAGGATGACCACCTCGACTCACCAGGGTCGCACCTTCCCCGAGAACTTCCTCTGGGGCGCTGCCACGGCGTCCTACCAGATCGAGGGAGCGGTCGACGAGGACGGACGTACGCCGAGCAACTGGGACACCTTCTCCCGGGTCCCCGGGGCGATCCTCAACGGCGACACCGGGGATGTGGCGTGCGACCACTACCACCGGATGCCCGAGGACGTCGCGCTGATGAAGCGCCTCAACCTGGCCTCGTACCGGTTCTCGACGGCGTGGCCGCGGATCCGGCCCGACGGCGGCAAGGTCAACCAGGCAGGGCTCGACTTCTACAACCGGCTCGTCGACGAGCTGCTCGAGGCCGACATCGCCCCGTGGATCACGCTCTACCACTGGGACCTGCCGCAGGCGCTGGAGGACCAGGGCGGCTGGACCAGCCGGGACACCGCCTACCGGTTCGTGGAGTACGCGACCACCGTCTACGACGAGCTCTCCGACCGCGTCGACAACTGGACGACGCTGAACGAGCCGTGGTGCTCGGCGTTCCTCGGCTACTCGGGCGGCCAGCACGCTCCGGGCCGCCAGGAGGGCGTGGCCGGCATCGTCGCGGCCCACCACCTCATGCTCGGCCACGGCCTGGTGGTCAACGAGCTGCGCAGTCGCGGCGCGACGCCGGAGAACGGGAAGTCCCTCGGCATCACCCTCAACCCGACGGTCGTCGACCCCTACGACGCCGACCGTCCCGAGGACGTCGACATGACCCGGCGGATCGACGGCCTGCACAACCGGGTGTTCTTCGAGCCGCTGTTCCGGGGCAAGTACGCCGACGACCTCGCCGCCGACACCGAGGGGCTGACCTTCCAGGGCCGGCCGTGGCAGGACTGGGTGCTCGAGGGCGACCTCGAGGTCATCTCCGCGCCTCTCGACGTGCTCGGGATCAACTTCTACTTCGGCAACGCCATCGCGGCGAAGCCGTTCGAGATCGACCCCGACGAGGTGCTGGGCAGCCGGCTCGTCCACTCCGACTTGCCGCGGGGGAACCCGTACCCCGGTGCCGAGTTCGTCACCCCGCGCACAGGTCGTGCCACGACCGCCCGCGACTGGGAGATCGACCCGGTCTGGCTGACCCGGCTGCTGACCCGGCTCAACGACGAATACGGTGCCCCGCCGATCTACATCACCGAGAACGGCGCCTACTATGACGACGTGGTCGAGGACGGGGCAGTGCACGACACCGCCCGTCTCGACTACATCGACCAGCACCTGCGCGCGACCCTCGACGCGATGGAGCAGGGTGCGGACGTACGCGGCTACTTCGCCTGGTCCCTGCTCGACAACTTCGAGTGGAGCTACGGCTACGCGCACCGCTTCGGGATCGTGCACGTGGACTTCGAGACCCAGGTGCGCACCCTGAAGGACAGCGGCCTCTGGTTCGCCGACGTCGCCGCCAACAACCGGGTGCCGGCCCGCCCGTGAACATGCCCACGCTCGACGAGGTCGCCCGGCTGGCTGGTGTCAGCCGGGCGACCGCGTCGCGCGCCATCAACGGCGGCTCGCGGGTCTCGGCGAAGGCGGCAGAGGCCGTCGCCGAGGCCGTACGGACGCTGGGCTACGTCCCCAACCCGGCTGCTCGCTCCCTGGTGACGCGCCGGACCGACACCGTCGCGATGGTCGTGCCGGAGTCGGACGAGCGCGTCTTCGCCGACCCGTTCTTCGCCCGCACCCTGCACGTGGTGACCCAGGTTCTCGCCCAGCGTGACCTGCAGGTCGTGCTGCTGATCGCGCAGCCGGGCGACGAGATGCAGCGGACGCTGCGCTATCTGCGCGGCGGGCACGTCGACGGTGCGATCGTCGTCTCCCACCACCGCAACGACGCCCTCGCCGACCACCTCGCGGCCATCGGGCTGCCGGCCGCGTTCATCGGCCGGCCGTTGACCGGCGCGGAGAAGGTCTTCTACACCGACCCCGACAACATCGCCGGCGCCCGCCAGGTCACCAACATCCTGATCGAGCGCGGCTGTCGTCGCATCGGCACCATCACCGGTCCCATCGACATGAGCGCCGGCACCGACCGGGCCGCCGGATGGCGGGCCGCCCTCGAGGCCGCCGGGCTCGCCACCGACGCGGTCGTCGAGGGCGACTTCACCGAGGACGGCGGCGAGGCCGCCTGCGAGATCCTGCTCCGCGACCATCCGGACATCGACGGCCTGATGGTCGCCTCCGACCTGATGGCCGCAGGCGCGCTCCGCGTGCTCGGCCGGGCCGGCCGCCGCGTACCCGACGACATCGCAGTCGTCGGCTACGACGACCTCGGCATCGCCGAGCGCACCACTCCCCCGCTCACCACGGTCAAGAACCCGATAGGAGACATGGCGAGGGAGGCCGTCCGGCTCCTCCTCGCCCAGCTCGACGGCGGCACCACGATCCCTCGCCGGGTCGTCTTCGCGCCCGAGCTGGTGCGGCGTACGTCTGCCTGATCCGACCTCGCCGGCGCGAGGCACCACGCGTCCGCCCGCATATCGCAGTGCGGACTCGCCCCGGGCCTCCTTCCCGGCATCCTGTTAGCGTCGCTTGGCGATGCCACATCGCAATTCGACTGGCAGCGTGCCCCGCCCGAAGTCGGCTACCCGAGTCGACTTCCGCTCACCGGACCTCCAGGACGGTCAGCATCTGTGGCGGATGGCACGGGACTCTCGGGTACTCGACGTCAACACCTCGTACGCCTACCTGCTGTGGGCGCGCGACTTCGCGGCGACCTCGATCGTCGCGACCGTCGATGACGATCCAGGGGGATTCGTCATCGGCTACCGGCGGCCGGACGAGCCGGAGACCCTGATGATCTGGCAGGTCGCCGTCGACGAGCGGCACCGCGGCCAGGGTCTGGCCCGCCGCATGCTCGACACGCTCGTCGACAGCCTCTCCGGCCCCGCAGAACGTCGCCTCTCCGGCGACCCGGCAGTACGCCGCCTGGAGACGACCATCACCGCGGACAACAGCGCCTCCATCGCGCTGTTCACCTCGTTCGCGAACGCACGCAGCGCCCCGATCGAGCGCACGCCGCTCTTCGAGGCCGCGATGTTCCCCGACGGGCACGACCCGGAGCTGCTGTTCCGCATCGGCCCGTTCTCGACCGCACGACCCGGCCGGAACACCGGCTCGGGATCGACGACACACGGAGGTGTCATGTCCATGACGACGACCGCCGAACCCGCCACCGCGATCTTCGACTCCCTCGAGTCGCAGGTCCGCAGCTACTGCCGCAGCTGGCCGGCGGTGATGACCCACTCCCAGGGCTCCACCGTCACCAGCGAGGACGGGAGGGAGTTCCTGGACTTCTTCGCCGGAGCGGGCGCGCTCAACTACGGGCACAACAACCCCGCGCTGCTCGATCCCCTGCTCGACTACCTGCGCGAGGGCCGCATCGTGCACTCGCTGGACATGCACACCAGCGCCAAGCGAGACTTCCTGCAGGCCTTCTCGGACCTGATCCTCGAGCCGCGCAACCTCGACTACAAGGTGATGTTCCCGGGTCCGACCGGGACCAACTCCGTCGAGGCCGCTCTCAAGCTGGCCCGCAAGGCGACGGGACGCCAGCACGTGCTGTCCTTCACCAACGCGTTCCACGGGATGACGCTCGGCTCGCTGTCGGTGACCGGCAACTCGATGAAGCGCAGGGGCGCGGGCATCCCGCTGACCAACAGCTCGAAGATCCCGTACGACGACTACTTCAACGGTGCCGTCGACGACTTCATGTGGCTGGAGCGGGTGCTCCAGGACAGCGGCTCCGGCGTCGACAAGCCGGCCGCGATCATCGTGGAGTCCGTCCAGGGCGAGGGCGGCCTCAGCGCCGCCCGGCTGGAGTGGCTCAAGGCGCTCTCGGACCTGTGCCGCGAGCACGACATCATCCTGATCCTCGACGACGTGCAGGCCGGCTGCGGCCGGACCGGCACCTTCTTCAGCTTCGAGGAGGCCGGGTTCACCCCCGACATCGTCTGCCTGTCGAAGTCGATCTCCGGCTTCGGCCTGCCGATGGCGCTGACCCTGATCCGGCCCGATCTGGACCAGTTCGAGCCCGGCGAGCACAACGGCACCTTCCGCGGCCACAACCTCGCCTTCGTCACCGCCCGGGTGGCGCTGGAGACCTACTGGGCCGACCAGTCCTTCCAGAAGGACGTCCAGGCGAAGGCCGCCGAGCTGCGCACGGGGCTGACGAAGATCGCTGATCGGTACGAGGGTGCGGCCGTCCGCGGTCGCGGTCTCCTGACCGGCATCGCCTTCCCGGACGCCAGCTCGGCGGGGAAGATCGCGGCCGCGGCGTACGAGCACGGCCTGCTGGTCGAGACCTCCGGGCCCGAGGACGAGGTCCTCAAGACGATGCCGCCGCTGACCATCACCTCCGAGGAGCTCGCGCGCGGTCTGGACGTCCTCGACGAGGCCACCGCGTCCGTCCTCGGCGACGGCACCCCGGCCTGACCGCCCCGAGACCCGAAACGGAGAGAACATGCGCGTCACCTATCTGGAAGACCTCGACGACACCGACCGAGACGTACGCGTCGAGTCCGCGCACGGGACCTGGCGCAGCCGCCGGATCGTGCTGGCCCGCGAGGGCGTCGGCTTCTCCTTCCACGAGACCAACATCCCGGCCGGGACGACGAACGAGTTCTGGTACGCCAACCACATCGAGTGCGTCTACTGCGTCGGCGGTGAGGGCGAGCTCCTCGACCGCGAGACGGGAGAGACGTACGAGATCCGCGACGGGATGTGCTACCTGCTCGACAAGCACGACAAGCACACCGTCACCGCCACGACGGACCTGCGTCTGATCTGCACCTTCAACCCGCCTGTCACCGGTCGTGAGGTGCACGACGCCGACGGCGTCTACCCGCTCCTCACCGAGACCAAGGAGGTAACTGCATGACCGCTACCACCGAACACGCCGAGGACGTGTACCCCACCCGCCTCGAGGACGGCTTCTCCGTGCTCCCCCGGCAGGACCAGGTCGTCTGGGGTACGGCCGCCGACGGGCCGATCGACCAGCAGACGCTCGACTCCTACGACGAGCGCGGCTACCTGACCGTGCCCGACCTCATCACCCCCGAGGAGGTCGAGGAGCTCCGCGCCGAGCTGCGTCGGCTCAGCAACGACCCGGAGACCCGTGCCGACGAACGTACGATCATCGAGTCCTCCTCCCAGGAGGTGCGCTCGATCTTCGAGGTGCACCGGACCAGCGACGTCGTCGCCCGGCTCGCGGCCGACCCACGCGTGGTCGGCCGCGCCCGGCAGATCCTCGGCTCGGACGTCTACATCCACCAGAGCCGGATCAACCTCAAGCCCGGCTTCGGCGGCGGCGACTTCTACTGGCACTCCGACTTCGAGACCTGGCACGCCGAGGACGGCCTGCCCCGGATGCGGACGGTCAGCATCTCCATCTCGCTGACCGACAACCACTCCTTCAACGGGCCGCTGATGATCATGCCCGGGACGCACCGGACGTACGTCTCGTGCGGCGGCGCCACTCCCGAGGACAACTACAAGTCCTCGCTGGTGATGCAGGGCGCGGGCACCCCGGACCAGGAGACGATCACGAAGATGGCGAACGTCTACGGGATCGACGTGCTGGCCGGTGCTGCCGGCAGCGCGGTCATGTTCGACTGCAACTGCATGCACGGCTCCAACGGCAACATCACGCCGTACCCGCGCTCGAACGTCTTCCTGGTGTTCAACAGCGTGGAGAACACGGCGGTCGAGCCGTTCTCGGCCCCGAGGCCGCGGCCCTCGTTCATCGGGGCGCGCGACTTCACGCCGGTGGGCTGACCGCCCCGCGGCGCCCGAGGTGGTGCGGCGTACGTCTGTCCGGTCTTTGCCTACCCCTAGGCTGAGCCCATGACACGCACCCGCGCCTTCTCGGGCGCCATGACCGGCGCGGCTCTGCTGGCGCTGTCGCTCGCCCTGACGGCCTGCGGTTCGGGCAAGGACTACGTGCAGGAGAAGACGGTCGAGCGGATCGCGACCGAGCAGCTCACCAACGCCATCGGCGTGACCCCCGAGGGCCTCGACTGCCCCGGCGACCTCGAGGGCAAGGTCGGCACCGAGATGACCTGCGTCCTCACCTCCGAGGGCGAGAAGTACGACGCGATCATCACCGTCGACGACGTCGACGGTGGCCGGGTCCACTTCAAGATCGACGTGCCGCCCAACGCCACGGAGTGAGCCCACAGAGTCCCCGGAACCGATAACCTGTTGAGTCGTGTCCCCTCATGCGAGGCCTTTCTTCGACCATGTCGCGCGCGTGTGCGACGGCACGCCCTACAAGGCGACCGAGACGGCGCGCGGGTTCGACGTCGAGCTCGACCTGGCCGACGAGCGCTGGCATCCCACGTTGCTGGCCGCCAAGCTGAACTGGGTCTTCACCTACCACGTGTCGATGCCGACCCGGAGCTCCTACGCGATCATCGAGGACACCCGCAGCCTCGTCTGGTTCGGCGACGTGCCGCACACCCAGAAGACCGGCGTACGCCGCATCGAGGCCGACGACGACCAGACCGACCAGGGCGTGTGGACCGTGCACGACCCCGCGGCGGTCCCCGACCTGGACCAGTTCCGCTTCGACGCCGAGGAGGGCCGCACGCTGATCACCAGCGTCGCCCGCCTCTACGCGCTGCAGCAGCGCGGCGCGCGGCACGAGGGGGCGGGCTTCTCCGTCGCCGTGGGCCTCGTCGTCACCCTCTCGGTGATCGCGACGGTCATCGGCGTGGCCGTGATCCTCAACCTGATGGGCACCTTCGGCTCGCCGTCTTGACCATGTCGTCGGGACAATCTGTGTGATGCTGACCCGCATGGATCCGATCCGCGAGGCGAAACGGCAGTGGATCGCGCACGGCTGGGCCGACGCTGCCGACGGGATGGCGCTGGTGACCTCGCTCGTGCGCGTGCACCAGCTCGTCATGGAGCGCGTCGATGCCGCGCTGCGCCCCCACGACCTCTCCTTCGCCCGCTACGAGGTGCTCCGCCTCCTCTCCTTCACCCAGGACGGCCAGCTCCCGATGGCCAAGCTGGGCTCCCGGCTCCAGGTCCACCCGGCCTCGGTGACCAGCGCGGTCGCCCGGCTGGAGAAGCAGGGCTTCGTACGCCGCAGCCGCTCCGACGCTGACGGCCGTGTGGTCCTCGCCGCCATCACCGACGCGGGACGCGAGGTGGTCGAGGCGGCCACGGTCTCGCTCAACACCGAGGTCTTCGAGAAGCCCGGGATCGAGGACGTACCCGGCGTGACCGCGCTGCTCAGCCAGCTCCGCGCGGCCTCCGGGGACACGGTCGACTAGGACGTGGCGTAACCGCCGAGTCGGGGCTGCTATCTCCAGAGCACGAAGTAGTAGACGAGCAGCGGGATCACGGGCGTCAGCAGAAACCAGGGCGTGACCAGCGAGAGCCTGTTGATCACGCGTACGCCGGCCACGGCCATCACGCCGAGAAGCACCGAGATCACGAAGAGACCCTCGCGCGCGCCGCCCTTGTCGGCACCGGTCGCGCCGAGCGCGGCCATCGCCAGGGAGTGCAGGAGCACGACGGCGCAGAGCAACGAGGACGCGACGTACTTCTTGACCTGCTCGATGTGCACGAGGATCAGCTCTTCTTGACGTATTCCGACTTGAGCTGCATCGGCCCGATGCCGTCGATCCTGCAGTCGATGTCGTGGCCGCCGAAGCCGTCGCCGAGGCGGATGTTCTTGACCTTGGTGCCGACCTTGACGACGAGGGAGGACCCTTTGACCTTCAGGTCCTTGATCACCGTGACCGAGTCACCATCGGCGAGCGGGGTCCCGTGGGCGTCGGTGATCTGCCCGGCATCGGCGATCTCGGTGTCCTCGGGATTCCACTCGTGTCCGCACATCGGGCAGACGAGCAGGGCGCCCTGCTCGTAGGAGTAGGCCTCGGAACATTCCGGGCATGGGGGCAGTGCGTCGGTCATCAGACTCTCTTCGATGTTGCTCATGGCGGGTGGGTCGGCGTCAGTCGTCGGCGACCGTCAGCTCGTCCTCGAACTCACTGCGGGTCTCGGCGAGGTTGAACAGGATGGTGCGTGCGGAGAACAGGAGGTCGCGGACCTCGGGGATGCTGATGGAGTACACGACCTCGCTTCCTTGCCGGTAGGAGGCCACGAGCGAGGTGCGCCGCAGCACCGAGAGCTGCTGCGACAGGTTGCTGGGCTCGATCGCGATCCGTTCCAGGAGCTCGTGGACGGCGTGGTCGCGCTCGGCGAGGAGCTCCAGGATGCGGATCCGCGCGGGGTGGCCGAGGGTGCGGAAGAACTGGGCCTTGGCCTGGTAGAGCGGGACGCTCATCGAGTCCTCCGTCGAACGGGATGGAGCGGGAAGTCCGGCATGGGACTACGATACATGACTTGAAGATATCTTCATGTCTTGGATTCATTTCGCCACTCGACCTTCAGGAGCACCTAGTGGCCAACGTGAGCGCCGGTCGGATCGAGATCGGCGACGTCATCACCATCCCGGGAACACCGATGCGTCGGTGCCGGGTGCGCCTGATCCGGTCCGCCGTTCCGGGCGTCGTGTGGCTCTATCTGACCGACTCGACCGGGAAGCGGATCCGTCGTCACGTCGCGCTCCCGCTGGACCAGAGCATCCTGCGCCACCACACCACACCGTTCGATCCCGATCAGATCCCGGAGGACGGCTAGGTGGTCGCCGTGTCGTCGGTGTCCCTCGCGGGGCTGAGAGATCGCGGCGTCGCCCTGCTGCCGGGCCGGGAGGACTGGCAGGCGGTCAGACGGGATCCGAGGAGAGACCTGGTCGCCGGGGTCACGGTCGCCGTGGTGGCACTGCCGCTGGCGCTCGCGTTCGGGGTGTCCTCCGGGATGGGAGCGTCGGCCGGGATCGTGACAGCCGTGGTCGCAGGCATCGTCGCCGCCGTGTTCGGCGGCTCGAACCTGCAGGTCTCCGGGCCGACCGGGGCGATGACGGTCGTGCTGGTGCCGATCATCCACGACTTCGGCCGTGACGGGGTGCTGATGGTCGGACTGCTGGCGGGGATCATGCTGCTGATCGCCGCCGGGCTCGGTCTCGGGAAGCTGGTGCGCTACCTGCCGATACCGGTGATCGAGGGATTCACGGTGGGGATCGCCGTGGTGATCGGGCTGCAGCAGGTGCCGGCGATGTTCGGGATCGACGGCGGCGAGTTCGAGCACACCTGGCAGGTCGCTCTCGACGTGGTCCGTCGCTGGCTCGGACAGCCACAGTGGGCACCCGTGGTGATGGCGGTGCTGGTGGCGGCGTTCATCCTCGCCGCGCAGCGGTGGCGTCCGGCGGTGCCGTGGTCTCTGGTCGCGATCGTGCTGGCCACCGTGGCCGGGCTGTGGTCACCCGTCGAAGGGATCGGAGAGCTGCCGCCGGGCCTGCCCGCGCCGAGCGCTGGATTCGTGTCGCTCTCCGGGCTGACCGCCCTGGTCCCCGCGGCCGCGGCGGTTGCCGCGCTGTCTGCCCTGGAGAGCCTGCTGTGCGCGACCGTGGCCGACTCGATGACCGTGGACGAGTCCCACGACCCCGACCGCGAGCTCATCGGCCAGGGGCTGGCCAACCTCGCGGTGCCGTTCTTCGGCGGCGTACCCGCGACGGCGGCGATCGCGCGCACCGCCGTCAACGTGCGTGCCGGGGCGCGCTCCAAGCTGGCCGCTGTCACTCATGCGGTGGTCCTGTTGGTGATCGTGAGCGCGCTGGCCGGTCTGGTCTCGCACATCCCGCTCGCGGCGCTCGCCGGCGTGCTGCTGGCCACCTGCGTACGCATGATCGAGGTCGCCTCGGTCCTCGCCCTGCTGCGCTCGACCCGCGGCGACGCGGTCGTCCTGGTGCTCACCTTCGTCGTCACGGTCGCCTTCGATCTCGTCGACGCGGTGATCGCGGGGCTGCTGGTCTCCATCCTGTACGCCCTGCGGCAGGTCGCCCGGAGTGCGGTCATCGAGCGGGTCGAGCCGTTCGGGCCGGCCCGTGGGATGCACTCGGAGGAGGAGCACGAGCTGCTGAAGAAGCACATCGTCGTCTACCGCTTCGACGGACCGCTCTTCTTCGCCGCCGCCCACCGCTTCCTGCTCTAGCTCTCCGAGGTCGCCGATGTGCGAGTCGTGGTGCTGAGGATGTCCCGTGTGACCACGATCGACGCGACCGGCGCAAAGGTCTTGGACGAGGTCATCTCCCGTCTCGAGCGACGGGGCAAGGTCGTCATGATCTCGGGCATCTCTCCCGAGCACGCCGAGATCCTGGCCCGCCTCGGGGTCGCCGACCACCTGCGCCGCGACAACCGCATCCACAGCACGACTCCGGAGGCCATCTCCCGCGCGCTGGAACTGGTGGCCGAGCACGCCGCGACGTGAGGCCGTGGGCCCAGGCGTACGCGCGTACTGGCGAGTATGTGATCCACGACCTATCCTGGAAATACTTGGACGTCCAACTATTCCCCTGGGAGCACCGCCCATGTCCGACCTCCACATCCCCCAGAACCACGTGCGGATCGTGACCGCGAGCAGCCTCTTCGACGGCCACGACGCGGCGATCAACATCATGCGCCGGATCTTCCAGGCCCAGGGATGCGAGGTGATCCACCTCGGTCACAACCGCTCCGTGACCGAGATCGCCGACGCCGCCGTCCAGGAGGACGCCCACTGCGTCGCGGTCTCCTCCTACCAGGGCGGCCACGTGGAGTTCTTCGAGTATCTGGTCAGCGCGCTCAAGGAGCGCGGCGCCGGCCACGTCAAGGTCGTGGGCGGGGGCGGCGGCGTCATCGTCCCCTACGAGATCGAGCGGCTGGCAAACTCCGGCGTCAAGATCTTCTCCCCCGAGGACGGCCAGCGACTGGGCCTCCCCGGGATGATCAACTCGGTCGTACGCGACATCGACCGCGACCTGTGGCCCACCTTCCCGATCACCCCCGACGGCGTGGTCGCCGGCTACGGGCTCGCCATCGGACGCGCGATCACCGGTGCCGAGCAGGGCCGGCTGCCCGAGGACTTCCTCGCCCGGCTGCAGGAGGCCGACCAGGCGGTCGTCCTCGGCATCACCGGCACCGGCGGGTCCGGCAAGTCCTCCCTCACCGACGAGCTGGTCCGGCGGCTGCGCAACGACCAGGAGGACAAGATCCGCATCGGCGTCCTCGCCATCGACCCGACCCGGCGGCGCGGTGGCGGCGCGCTGCTCGGCGACCGGATCCGGATGAACTCGCTGGCCGCGATGCACGACGGCGGCTCGACCACGTTCTACCGCTCCCTCGCCACGCGCGGCGGTCACGAGGTGCCCGAACGCTTCGCCGAGGTGCTCGCGGTGATGAAGTCCGCCGTCGACCTGGTCATCGTCGAGACGCCCGGCATCGGCCAGGGCGACACCGGGATCAGCGACTTCGTCGACGTCTCGCTCTACGTGATGACGCCCGAGTTCGGCGCCGCCTCGCAGCTCGAGAAGATCGACATGCTCGACTTCGCCGACGTCGTCGCGATCAACAAGTTCGAGCGGCGTGGGGCCGAGGACGCGCTGCGCGACGTGTCGCGCCAGCTCGTCCGCAACCGGGAGGCGTTCACCTCCTCGCCCGAGGACATGCCGGTCTTCGGCACCTCCGCCGCCGCCTTCGACGACGACGGCGTCACCGCGCTCTACCAGCACATCAAGGGTCTTCTCGGCGAGGCCGGCCTCGCGCTGAGCGAGGGCACGCTGCCCCGTGTCTCGACCCGCCACTCGACGGGCCTGCACCCGATCATCCCCGAGAAGCGGGTGCGCTACCTGGCCGAGATCGCCGGCGACGTACGCGACTACCACGCGCGCACCGTCGAGCTCATCGCCGCGGCGCGCAAGGAGCAGGCCTACGAGATCGTCTCCGCGGACCACCCCGAGCTCGAGGTCCCGGCCTCCGAGCTCCCCGAGGACCTCCGCACGCAGCTGGACTCGTGGCAGGAGACCAAGGAGACGTACGCCGCCGATGACAGCGGCCGGACCTCGCTGGCCGGCAACTACATCCCGCGTGTGGCCACCCCGGGCTACACCGACCGCGGTGAGCTGACCCGGTTCCTGCGCAACGAGAACCTGCCCGGGTTCTTCCCGTTCACCGCGGGCGTCTTCCCCTACAAGCGCGCCAACGAGGACCCGGCCCGGATGTTCGCCGGTGAGGGCGACCCGTTCCGCACCAACCGCCGCTTCAAGCTGCTCTCCGAGGGCCAGCCCGCCACCCGGCTCTCGACCGCGTTCGACTCGGTCACGCTCTACGGCCGTGACCCCGACCTCCGCCCCGACATCTACGGCAAGGTCGGCACCTCGGGCGTCTCGGTCGCGACGCTCGACGACATGAAGGCGCTCTACGACGGCTTCGACCTGCTCGCCCCGACGACCTCGGTGTCGATGACGATCAACGGGCCGGCGCCGACGATCCTGGCGTTCTTCCTCAACACCGTGATCGATCAGGCCCGCGAGCGCGGCGTCGACCCGGCGAAGGCGCTGCAGACGGTGCGTGGCACGGTGCAGGCCGACATTCTCAAGGAGGACCAGGGCCAGAACACCTGCCTGTTCTCCACCGAGTTCTCCCTGCGCTGCATGGCCGACATCCAGGAATGGTTCATCCAGAACAGCGTCCGCAACTTCTACTCGGTGAGCATCTCGGGCTACCACATCGCCGAGGCCGGGGCGAACCCCATCTCCCAGCTCGCCTTCACCCTGGCCAACGGGTTCACCTACGTGGAGTCCTACCTCGCCCGCGGCATGTCGATCGACGACTTCGCCCCCAACCTGTCCTTCTTCTTCTCCAACGGCATGGACCCCGAATACTCCGTCATCGGCCGCGTCGCCCGCCGGATCTGGGCCATCGCCATGCGGGAGCGCTACGGCGCCTCGGAGCGCAGCCAGAAGCTGAAGTACCACATCCAGACCTCCGGCCGGTCCCTGCACGCCCAGGAGATGGACTTCAACGACATCCGCACCACCCTCCAAGCGCTCATCGCGATCTACGACAACGCCCAGTCACTGCACACCAACGCCTTCGACGAAGCCGTCACCACCCCCTCGGAAGAATCCGTGCGCCGGGCGCTGGCGATCCAGCTGATCATCAACCGCGAATGGGGACTCGCGTTCAACGAGAACCCGCTGCAGGGCTCCTTCATCATCGACGAGCTCACCGACCTCGTCGAAGAAGCCGTCCTGAAGGAGTTCGACCGGATCTCCGAACGCGGCGGCGTCCTCGGCGCCATGGAGACCGGCTACCAGCGCGGCAAGATCCAAGACGAGTCGATGCTCTACGAGCACCGCAAGCACGACGGCACCCTGCCCATCGTCGGCGTCAACACCTTCGTCCGTGACACCAACGGCACCCCCGCCGGGCCCGTCGAGCTCGCCCGCGCCACCGAGACCGAGAAGAAGTCCCAGCTCGACCGCGTCCACGCCTTCCAGGCCGCCCACGCGACCGAAGCCCAGGCCGCCATCGCCCGGCTCAAGCAGGCCGCGACCTCCGACGAGAACATCTTCGCCGCCCTCATGGACGCCGCCCGGGTCTGCTCGCTCGGGCAGGTCACCGAGGCGTTCTTCGAGGTCGGGGGCCAGTACCGGCGGAACGTCTGATGGATGTTCGTCAAGGTATGCAGCCGAACTGTCACTCCCCTGGCGGAGTTCCGCACGGGAAGTGACGACCGACCTGCATACCTTGGTGAACATGCGCGACGACCTAGGCACCCCGTACGACGGCCGACGCCCCGCGACCCGGGTGGTCTCGCTGGTCCCGTCGCTGACCGAGGCGCTCGCCTCGGTCGCGGCGGACCGGCTGGTCGGGGCGACGGACTGGTGCACGCATCCGGCCGACCTGGACGTTCCCCGCGTGCGCGGCACCAAGAATCCGGACCTGGCCGCGATCGCCGCGCTCGCGCCGGACGTCGTGGTGGCCAACAAGGAGGAGAACCGGGAGCTGGACGTACGCCGACTGCGGGAGCGTGGCGTCCGGGTCTGGGTGACGGACATCGAGACCGTGCCGCAGGCCGTCGCATCGATGGAGCGTCTTCTCGACGGGATCGGCTGGGAGCGCCCGGACTGGCTCACGGAGGCCCGCCGGCTGTGGTGCGGGCCGCTCCCCCGGGTCAGCCGCCGGATCGCGGTGCCGATCTGGCGCGACCCGTGGATGGTCGTCGGGTCACGGACGTTCACCGGCGACCTGCTGCGGCGGCTGGGCTGGGAGAACGTCTTCGGTCAGCACGATGACCGCTACCCCCATCTCGACCTGGCCGAGATCGACGCCGCCGGAGCCGATGCGGTGCTGCTCCCCGACGAGCCGTACGTCTTCACCGCCGAGGACGGCCCGGAGGCCTTCACGCGGACGCCGACCGAGCTGGTCAGCGGCCGGCTGATCACCTGGTACGGACCGAGTCTCGTCGAGGCCCATCGGTGGGCAGTCGGCTGATCGCCGGCACCTGGGCCAGGCCGTTGACGAAGACCGAGAAGACCAGCAGGGCGAGCGCCCATCCCGGATGACCGGCGTCGAGGAGCGCCAGCGAGGCGAGCCCGAAGACGATCACCTTCACCACCGGCCGGATCACCGGCCCGCTCCGCGTCGCCTTGGGCGAGGCGAACAGGCCCCAGGCGACCATGGCCACCACCGGCAGCAGCCAGACCAGCAGCCACCTCGGTTCGTGCTGCCAGCCCCAGACCCCGAAGGCGGCCATCGCCAGCAGCTCGTCGATGAACACCAGAGTCAGAACGAACCAGCCGAAGACCGCCACGGCGACATCGTAGGGTCGGCCCAGGCGTACGGCGCCTGAATACTGTCGTCGGGGATCACCTGCTCCACCGCTCGGTCTGAGTGAGCCGGAACAGCAGGACCAGCGGAGGAACCACCACGACCCCCGCGATCGCGACGGCGACCAGCAGCGCCTGCAGGGTCGCCTCGGCCCCGCCCGCATCGGCGAGACGGACCTCGTCGACCAGGAGCCACGGATACTGCCCGACTCCCCAGCCGGAGATCACGGTGGCCACCGCGATCAGGGCCGGAAGCCGGGCGAGGGCGTAACGTCTCTTCCAGAGCAGCCACAAGGTGGCCACCCCGGCCAGGAACGAGCAGATGATCAGCGGCGCGGCCTGTCGCTCCAGCCCGTCGGCCAGCGTGGGCGCATCGATCTCGATCGGGATCAGCGCGATGAAGACGACCAGTCCGGTGGCCAGCCCGACCCCCAGGGTCCGGACCCGGAGAGCCGAAGCGAGGGCGGGCTTTCCGCCACGTACGGCGTCGGCGCAGAGGAACACGCCGGCCAGGAAGGCGCAGGTGCCGACCGCGATGATCCCGCCGAAGACCGAGGTCGGGTTCAGCCAGGACGACCAGCGGTCGCCGTAGCCCTCGGCAGGCACCCGGCCGGAGGCGATCGCCCCGGCGACGGTCCCCAGGAAGAACGGCGTGATGATCGAGGAGGTCGCGAAGACGACGCCGAAGGTGCGGGCCTGGGACAGCGTCGCGGAGTACTTCCGGAACGCGAACGACGCACCACGGAGCACGATGCCGAGCAGCGCCAGCAGCAACGGGACTATCAGGGTCGTCATGACCGCGGCGAACGACTCCGGGAACCCGGTCCACCACACCACCAGGCAGTAGATCAGCCACACGTGGTTGACCTCCCACACCGGCCCGATGCTGTGGTCGATCAGCGTGCGGAGCTCCGCACCCCGCCGTGCCCCACCGGCCGTGAGGTCGAAGAAGCCGGACCCGAAGTCGGCTCCGCCGAACAGCGCGTACGCCAGGACCCCGACGAACAGCGCCGCCGCGACGGCCACCTCCAGACTCATCGGCGGCCGTCCTCCGAGATCGCCGGACCGTAGGGGCTGGGCAGGTCCTCGCCGTCCTCGCGCCACCGCCGCGCCATCGAGCGCAGCACCAGGACGGCACCGATCGTCAACAGCGTGTAGACCACCAGCATCGTGCCGAAGACCCACCACAGACCCGGGTTGTCACCGGCGGCGTCGATGGTGCGCATGATGTCGTAGACGACCCACGGCTGGCGCCCGACCTCGGTGGCGACCCAGCCGGACTCGAGCGCGACCACGGCCAGCGGCCCGGCGGCGACCGCGAACCAGCAGAACCATCGGGTCTCGAGCAGGTCGCGACCACGCCAGCGCAGCAGCCAGTAGCCGATGACGGCCAGCATCAGCAGCGATCCGATGCCGATCATCGTCTGGAACGCGAGATGGGTGATGTTGACCGGCGGGACGTCGGAGGCCGGGAAGGTGTCGAGCCCGCGCACGGGCAGGTCGAAGCTGCCGCGGGCGATGAAGGAGCCCCAGTTGGGGATCTCGATGAAGTAGCGCGGTTCGCCGTCGATCATCAGCCCGCCCAGGCGCAGCGGCGCCGGCTGCTCGGTGGTCTCGGCGAGCTCGAAGGCGGCCAGCTTCGCCGGCTGCGTCTCGCCGAGGCGGATGCCGAGGACGTGGCCGACGACGGGCTGGAGCACGGCCGCCACCGAGGCGAAGACGAACGGCACCGTGAAGCCGAGCCGGTGATGGCGGTCGCGCCGCCCGCGCAGGGCACCGGCGGCGTAGACCGCCGAGACCACGAAGCCCGCCACCATGAACGCGGCCAGCCACATGTGCAGGAACTGCAGCAGCGCGCCCTGGTTGAACATCGCCTTCCACGGTTCGACGTCGACAACGTCGCCCGCGGCGTTGATCCGGAAGCCGGTGGGCATGTTCATCCAGGCGTTGACCGAGATGACGCAGAAGGTGCCGAAGATCCCGGCGGCGGCCATCGGAAGCAGGCAGAGCAGGTGCAGGCGCGGCGACATCCGTCCCCAGCCGTAGAGGTAGAGGCCGAGGAAGATCGCCTCGGTGAAGAACGAGAGCCCCTCGAACGCGAACGGCAGCCCGAGGACGTCGCCGAACTTCTCCATCAGCCCCGGCCAGAGCAGCCCCATCTCGAAGCTGAGCACGGTGCCGGAGACCGCGCCGATCGCGAAGAGCACCGCGGAGACCTTCGCCCACCGTTTCGCCAGGGTGAGCGCCACCTCGTTGCCACGGAGACCGAGGAGGTGGACGACGAAGATCATGCTCGGGAAGGCGACGCCGAAACAGGCCAGGATGATGTGCCACCCGAGCGAGAAGGCCATCTGCTGTCGCGCCGGTAGGAGCCCGGCGGGCTCCTCGGCAGCAAGCGCAAGCGCTTCGGCGATCACGGTTCGAGCCTAAGCACACCGAACCAAACGGTCACCAACGGCGGGGGCGACGGCCTCAGTCGCGCGAGGCGAGAACCGCCAGGTCACGTACGGCATAGCGGTGGTGCTCGGCCTCCTCGTTCAGGACGACCTTGAGGCAGCGACGTACGGAGAACTCCGCGTCGGTGTAGCCGCCGACCGGGCGCCGTCGGCAGAGCCGGTCGAGATCCTCGTCGGTGACACCCGCGACGTAGCCACGGATCGTCGCCATCCGCGCGGCCCGGGCAGCCAGCACCTCGTCGAAGGCCGCCTCGACGCTGGTGTCGATCCCGGTGCCTTCGTCAGTCCCCGCCGGACCGTAGCCGAGCGGGTGGTAGGGCGAGTCCTCCTCGAGCACACAGTTGCCGAACCACTTGTCACTGGCGAAGAGCAGGTGTCGCAGCGTCTCCACGAACGACCACTCGTCGTCGACGCGCTCGCGCCGCTTCTCCTCGGGCATCGCCCGGACCCGCTCGATCGTCGCTGCCCACTCCGCCTCGAGCAGATTCCAGACCGAGCGGATCTCGTCGGCAGTCTCCGCCTCGCGCGCGAGCCGGCGTGACGGGTGGACGCGGTCGAGCTCGGACTGGACGTACGCCGTCACGTCGACGTCGTTGACCACGACCCGCCCGAAGTCACCGCCGAGATAGACGTCGCGACCCCAGCAGTCGACGATCTTCAGCCGCTCCTCGAACCAGCAGTCCCGGATCTCCAGACCGCTGAGATCGCTCTGCGTGATCAGCGCTCGGCGGAACTGGTCGGTCTCGGCGTACGTCTGCTCGGAGGGCATACGCCATCGTCGGCCGCCCCGGCCCACCCGTCAACGGAGTTAGGGGCCTAGCGGAAAGCGGGCTTCTCCTTGGCCAGGAACGCGCGCACGCCCTCCTTGAAGTCCGCGCCGGTGTAGACCTCGCGCAGCAGGTCCTCGTCGCCTTCCGGCGAGGCCTCGGTGCGGGCGGCGTACGCAGCGAGCTGGCTCTTGGTGGCCCGGACGGTGACGCCGGAGAGCGCCAGGATGCCCTCGACCATCGCGTCGACCTCCTCGGCCAGCGAGTCCGTGACGGCGGTGAGCGCCCCGGTGGCGTAGGCACGGTCCGCGTTGATCAGCCGAGCGGCGAGGAGCATCTCTCGCACGATCGGCTCGCCGAAGACCGCTGCCGCACGGTAGACGATGGAGGCCGCGAGCGCGTTGCCGAGCGTCTTCGCGATCGGGTAGCCGAAGCGCGAGTGGGGCGTCGCGACCCGCAGGTCGCAGTGGGTCGCGACCGCGAGCCCGCCACCGACACAGACCCCGTCGACCGCGGCGATGGTGACCTGCGGGAGGGCGAAGAGCTTCTCGAGCAGCGAGCGGATCCAGTCCTCGTAGTCCACGGCGTCGCGGGAGAGGAAGTCGGAGATCTCGTTGCCGGCGGCGAACGCCCGCCCACCCGTGCCGGTGAGCACCAGCACCTTCACCGACTCGTCCCGCGCGAGCTCGTCGCACAGCTCGTGCAGCGCGCCGTACATCTCCGCGGTGAAGGCGTTGTGCTTCTGCGGCCGGTTGAAGGTCACCTGCACGACGCCGGGGCGTCGCTCCACTACCAAGTCCTCGCTCACGGGAACCGAGCGTAGGGCACCTCAGCAGTCAGAGCAGCCAGCGTCCGAGCAGTGTGCCGTCCTGCTCGATGAGGGACGCGAGGGACACCGGTACGTCCGTGGGCGGCCCCGTCACGATCCGTCGGCCGTCGCCGGCGAGCAGCTTGGGGGTGATCGTGTGGCAGAGCTCGTCGACCAGCCCCGCCTCGAGCAGCGAGCCGAGGAGGCTCGGCCCGCCCTCGCAGAGCACGTGCCGCAGGCCCTCCTCGTGCAGGCGGGTGAGAAGGGCGGACAGGTCGACCTCGGAGGTGCCGACGACGTAGACGTTCTCCTCGCCGATCTCGTCGCGCGCGGCGTCCAGGCCGGGCGCCTCCGCGACCGTGGCGAGCCGGACCGCACCGGGCTCGCAGCCGCGAAGGTCCTCGGGCACCCGGCCACGACGGGAGACGACCACGATCGGCGTGCCCTTGGCCGTGTAGGTCTCGGCGACGGCTGTCCCCGCCCCGACCAGGACCACGTCGGCGAGCTCGCGCAGGACGTGGAAGACGTCGACGTCGACGGCGTTGTTGACCGTGCCGGACCGGCCGTCGGAGCCGGTCGCCGCGCCGTCCAGGGAGCTGACCATGTTGACCCGCAGCCACGGCAGGCGGGGAGGCGTGTAGATGGCCCGCAGGCCTTCGGGGGTCGTCGGGTCACCGTCACCGCGCAGCAGGATCACCCTGCCAACGTTAGGCGCTGGGACCTGCCGCTATCTTCTTCGCATGAGTTGGTTGGTTACCGGAGGCGCGGGCTACATCGGATCGCACGTCGTGCAGGCGCTGCTCGACGCAGGCATGGAGCCGGTTGTCCTCGACGACCTGTCCTCCGGGTTCGCGAAGTTCGTGCCCGACAACGTCACGTTCGTCGAGGCGACGCTGCTGGACAAGGCGGCGATCGAGCAGGCGATCACCGACAACGGGGTCGAGGGCGTCATCCACCTCGCCGGCTACAAGTACGCAGGGGTCTCGGTGCAGCGGCCGCTGCACACGTACGCACAGAACGTGACCGGCACCGCCAACCTCCTCGAGGCGATGGTGGCCACCGGTGTCGACAAGCTCGTCTTCTCCTCCTCCGCCGCGACCTTCGGCACCCCGGACGTCGACCTGGTCACCGAGACCACGCCGACCAACCCGGAGAGCCCCTACGGCGAGTCGAAGCTGATCGGCGAGTGGCTGATCGCCGACGTGGCGCGTGCCGAGGGGCTCGCGCACACGTCGCTGCGCTACTTCAACGTGGTCGGCTCCGGGAGCAAGGACCTCTACGACACCAGCCCCCACAACCTCTTCCCGCTCGTCTTCGACGCGCTGGCCAAGGGCAAGACACCGCAGATCAACGGCGACGACTACCCGACCCCCGACGGCACCTGCGTACGCGACTACGTGCACGTCGCCGACCTCGCCCACTCCCACGTCGTGGCCGCCAAGCGGCTCGCCTCGGGCGCGGATCTGGAGGCCGTCTACAACCTGGGCTCCGGCGACGGCTCCTCGGTGCGGCAGATCATGGACGCCATCCGGGAGGTGACCGGCATCGACTTCGAGCCGGTGATCAAGCCGCGCCGTGCCGGCGACCCCGCTCGCATCGTCGCCACCGGCGAGCTCGCCCGGCGCGACCTCGAGTGGGAGATGCGCCACGACCTGCGCTCCATGGTCGCCACGGCCTGGGAGGCCCGTCAGGCGGCTGGGGCCGACTACCCGAGCTGACCTCGGGCCGGATGCTCACCGAGATACCTCGGTCGGCACCCACTCCCCTCGCGGAACTCCACGAAATCAGTGACGGCTCACCGAGTCACCTCGGTGAGCCGTCGGGCTTTTCAGAGCCAGGATCAGGCCTTCTTGGCAGCCGTCTTCTTGGCCGGAGCCTTCTTGGCGGGAGCCGGCTTCTCGGCCGGAGCGGCCTCGGCCTTCGGGGCCTCGGCCTCGGGAGCCTCGGCCTTGGGGGCCTCCACCGGGGCCTCGACGGCCTCGGACTTCTTGAACTTCGCGACGAAGGTCTCACCGCGGGTGGCGAGCTTGTCGTAGGTGCCGGTGGCGGAGCCGGTGGTCTCGTCGAGCTTGGCCTTGACGGTGGTCTTCAGCTTCTCGGGAAGGACGGTGTACTGCTCCTTGGCCAGGGCCGGGAGGGTCTTCGGGTCGAAGCCGGTCACGGTCGACTTGGCGGCGGTCGCCTTCTCGGTCGCCTGGGTGCGGTAGGCGGTGGCCTTCTCGGTCGCCTTGGCGCGGGCGTCGGTCAGCTTGGTGGTCGCCTCGGAGCGGTAGCCGTCGACCTTCTTCTGCAGGTCGGTGGCGAAGTCCTTGACGGTCTCGTAGGCGAGGTCGGCAACACCGGCGACGGCGTTGAGCGGCTTGGTGGTCTCAATCTTGGGCAGCGTGGGCATCTGGGTTCTCCTCGTGATGGGGTGCTTCGTCGGTTTCATCGGCGGCCGGCGCATCGTCGGTGACACGACTGTTGAGAGCAAGGAACGAGTGGTAGACGTCGAGCAGCGAGTGCTTCTGCCGCTCGGTCAGACTCGGGTCGGCGAGGACCGCGAGCTCCACGGACCCTCCGACGTTGGAGTCAGGGCTGAGGATCCCGGCACGGACGTAGACCTGCTCCGCCGAGATCCGCAGCGCCTTGGCGATCTGCTGGAGGACCTCAGCCGATGGCTTGCGCAGACCACGCTCGATCTGGCTGAGGTAGGGGTTGGACACGCCTGCTTGGTCGGCGAGCTGACGCAGAGACATCTCGGCAGAGATCCTCTGTTCCTTCAGATACTCGCCGAGCGTGCCGACCGCACTCGTGACCTTGCTCTTGACCATGACTCCAGTGTGCTAACAATTGCTAGCAAACACAAGGCCTGAGCAACCGAAGTGACACACATCACCCACTAGTTGCTGCGTCAACCGGCGGAAACGCGCTCGAAACATGTGCCGCGGCCTCGCTAGCGGGCCGCTAGCACCTCACAGCAGCGCGCGGATCTCCCCCACCGGGCGGCCGCCGCCGAGGATCGGCGCGACCCCCGTCGCGCGCAGGGCGTCGGCGTCGACCCCGTCCAGGTCACCGACCCCGTCGCGCAGCAGGGCGGCGGCCATCACGACCGCGCGCGCCCGGTCGCCACCGTCGTCGGCCTTCAGCGCCCAGGCACGGCCGTCGGGCAGCGCGACCGCGTAGACCGCCTCGGCACCCAGCTTGCCGATCAGCCCCGGTACGGCCCTGTGCAGCGCCACCTCGTCGCGGGTGGTGCCCGAGACGTACTCCGGGTGGGACCGCATCGCCTCGGCGACCCGCGCACCCGGCCCGTCGACCGCCGAGGCGATGGTCGAGAACGCCCGCGCGAGCCCGGTCAGCGACGTCGTCAGCGCCGGTGCGCCGCAACCGTCGACCGTGACGTACGCGGCCTCGCCGGGGCACGCCTCGAGCACCTCCTGGATCCCCTCCTGGAGGGGGTGCTTGGGGTCCAGGTAGTCCTCGAGCGGCCAGCCGGCGGCGACGCAGGTGGCGAGCATCGCGGCGTGCTTGCCGGAGCAGTTCATCGCCAGCCGGCTCTTCGCCTCGCCGCGACGGAGCGCCTCCTCCCGTGCCTCCACGCCGAACGGGTAGTCCTCGATGTTGCCGAGCGCGGACTCGTCGAGGCCGACGGTGGCCAGGATGCGGCGTACGCCTTCCTGGTGGAACGCCTCCCCCGAGTGGGAGGCGCAGGCGAGGGCGAGCAGGTCGGGCGGCAGGTCGAGGCCGAGGATCACCATCGCGAGGGCTTGCACCGGTTTGTTCGAGGAGCGCGGGAGTATCGGGGAGTCGACGTCGCCGATCGACCACCCCACGCTGCCGTCGGCCACCAGGGAGACGGCGGATCCGTAGTGGTGTCCCTCGACGAAGTCGGAGCGGACGATCTCGGCGAACGGCACGGGTGCTGGCATGGGGGCGAGACTATGTGAGAGTTGCCCCGTGTTTGCCGACCTCCTCACCCAAGACGCGTTCAGCGTGCTCGTGGTCAGCTTCGGCATCGGCATCGTCGTCGGGCTGACCGGCATGGGCGGTGGCGCCCTGATGACGCCGGCGCTGATCTTCCTCGGGGTGCCCCCGACGACCGCGGTCGCCAACGACCTCGTCGCCGCCTCGGTCAACAAGTCGGTCGGCGCCGCGGTGCACTGGCGCCACGGCTCACCCAACATCCGGCTGGCGACCTACCTGATCATCGGCTCGGTGCCGTGCGCGTTCCTGGGCACATTCGTCCACAAGCTGGCGCCCGGCGACACCGACCACTTCCTCAAGCTCGTCCTCGGCGGGGCCCTGCTGTTCGCGGCGGCGTCCTACATGTTCCGGATGTACCTGCAGCTGCGTCTGGTCACCGGCGGCAACGAGGCTCCCGAGGAAGATCCCCGCCTGAAGCCCCTGCTCACCGTCGTCATCGGCGCGCTCGGCGGCCTCCTGGTCGGCATCACCTCGGTCGGCTCCGGCTCGGTCATCATGATCGCGCTGCTGCTGGTCTACCCGACACTCTCGGCGGTCAAGCTCGTCGGCACCGACCTGGTCCAGGCGGTGCCGCTCGTGCTCGCCGCCGCGATCGGCCAGGTGATCAACCACGGCGTGGAGTGGGCGGTGCTGATCCCGCTCATCCTCGGTGGCACCCCCGGCACCTTCCTCGGCTCCAGGATGGCGCGCTGGGTCTCCCAGTCGGTCATCCGGCGCGGCATCGTCATCATGCTGACACTCTCCGGCGCCAAGATGCTCGGCGCCGACGCCACCTTCCTGCTGCTCCTCGGTGGCGCGATGCTGCTCCTCGGCCCGCTCCTGTGGGGCTTCATCCGGCAGTCGCGCGGCCTGGCGCCCTTCGACAACAACGCCGCCGCCTGGCGGCTCCCGGAGCGCGTCGAGAAGTAGCCCCGCCGAGTCGGCGCGTCTGTCTCACCACACGTCATCGAGTCGGCGCGTCTGCCCCACACGTCGGGACAGATGCGCCGAGTCGGCGTGTTGTGACGGGGCAGATGCGCCGACTCGGCGGTCAGGCCTTCAGGTAGCGGCGCAGGGCGTCGAGGTGGTCCTCGGGCTCGAAGCCGGTGGCGGTGAGCTTGTCGAGGGACATCACCGAGTTGAGCGGCCGCGGGGCGACGCCGTCCTTGCCGGCGAAGTAGGCCTCGGTCGAGGTCGCACCCACGTCGGCCGCGTCACGCCCGGACAGCGAGAACACCTCAGCGGCGATGTCGCGCCACGAGCACGGCTCGCCGGCGTTGGTGCAGTTGTAGACCCCGTACGCAGCCCCGGACCGCAGCAGGTGAGCCGTGGCCGCAGCGAGCGTGTCGGTGAAGGTGAGCCGGCCGATCTGGTCGTCGACCACGGTGGGCGAGACGCCCTTCTCGGCGAGAGCCGCCATGGTGCGTACGAAGTTCTTGCCGTCGCCGACGACCCAGGAGGTGCGCAGGATGTAGTGGCGCGGGGTGCCGGCGACGGCGATGTCGCCGGCCGCCTTGGACTGGGCGTAGACACCGAGCGGCGAGACGGGCTCGTCCTCGGTGTGCTCGGTGGCGGTGCCGTCGAAGACGTACTCGGTCGAGTAGTGGACCAGGGTCAGCCGGTGCTCGGTCGCGACCCGGGCGAGCAGCGCCGGCGCGGTCGCGTTGGCCGCCCAGGCGGTGCGCCGGCCGTCGGGGGTCTCGGCGACGTCGACCGCGGTGTAGGCGGCGGCGTTGAGGATGAGCTGGTAGTCGGCCCACGGCCAGGCCGCGACCGCCTTCTCGTCGGAGATGTCCAGCTCGTCGAGGTCGACCGCGTCGGCCTCCGGGAAGACGGCGGTCAACGCGCGACCGAGCTGGCCGTTGGCCCCGATGACGAGCGTCTTCTTCGGCTTCATCGGGGTGATCTCGGCCAGGCGCGGGTTGGCCCTGTCCTTCTCGGAGATCTCTGCGGAGTCCAGCGGGATCGGCCACGGGATCGCCGCCGTCTCGTCCCCCAGATGGAGCGCCGGGTAGGCGTGCCCCGGACGCCAGTGGTCGTTGACCAGGTAGGAGTAGACGGTGCGGTCCTCCAGCGCCTGGTAGGAGTTGCCGACCCCACGCGGCACGAAGACCGCGGTCTCCGGACCGATCTCGACCGAGAAGGTCGTCCCGAACGACGAACCCTCGCGCATGTCGACCCACGCCGCGAACACCCGCCCGCACGCGACCGAGACGAACTTGTCCCACGGCTCGGTGTGGATGCCTCGGGTCGCACCGCGCGAGGCGTTGAAGGACATGTTGTTCTGCACCGGCCCGAAGTCGGGGAGCCCGAGCGCGATCATCTTCTCGCGCTGCCAGTTCTCCTTGAACCAGCCGCGGGCGTCTCCGTGCACGGGCAGATGGACGACCAGCAGACCCGGGATCGGCGTCTGCTCAACGGCGAGGTCGGACATTCACTGCCCCTTCGCGGCGTACTTGGCTTCGGTCTCGTGCTTGAGCGGCGACCACCAGGCCTCGTTCTCCTGGTACCAGGCGATCGTCGCGGCCAGGCCCTTGTCGAAGTCCTGGTACTTCGGCTCCCAGCCGAGCTCGCTGCGCAGCTTGCCGGACTCGATGGCGTAGCGACGGTCGTGGCCGGCGCGGTCGGTGACCCACTCGATGTCGTCCTCGGGCTTGCCGAAGTGGCGCAGGATGGCGCGGACGACGTCGACGTTGGACTTCTCGCCGTCGGCGCCGATCAGGTAGGTCTGCCCGATCCGGCCCTTCTCCAGGATCGTCCAGACGGCCGAGGAGTGGTCGTCGGTGTGGATCCAGTCGCGGACGTTGAGCCCGTCGCCGTAGACGCGCGGCCGGCGGCCCTCGATCACCTCGGTGATCTGACGCGGGATGAACTTCTCGACGTGCTGCCAGGGGCCGTAGTTGTTGGAGCAGTTGGAGATCGTCGCGCGGACGCCGAAGGAGCGCACCCAGGCGCGGACGAGGTGGTCGGAGCCGGCCTTGGTGGCCGAGTAGGGCGAGGACGGCTGGTAGGGGGTGTCCTCGGTGAACCGCTTGGGGTCGTCGAGGTCGAGGTCGCCGTAGACCTCGTCGGTGGAGACGTGGTGGAACCTCACCTCGTGACGACGGACGGCCTCGAGCAGCACGAAGGTGCCGACGATGTTGGTCTGGACGAACGGCGCCGGGTCGGAGAGCGAGTTGTCGTTGTGCGACTCGGCCGCGTAGTGCACCACCGCGTCCGACTCCGCGACCAGCGGCTCGACCACCGCGGCGTCGGCGATGTCGCCGACCACCAGCTTCACCCGGTCCTCCGGGAGCCCGGCGAGCGACGCCTCCGAGGAGGCATAGGTCAGCTTGTCGAGCACCGTCACGTACGCATCGGTGTTGGCCACGAGGTGGTGCACGAAGTTGGAGCCGATGAACCCGGCACCGCCTGTCACAAGAATCCGTCTCACCGGTTCATCGTAGGCAGAATTAACCACCCGGTGGTCGCCTCGCCCCGGTGGGTTCCCTAGAACGTGGGGTGAACATCCGTAGGATCAAGTGACCATGAAGGGCATCATCCTCGCCGGAGGCACCGGCTCACGTCTGCACCCGATCACTCTCGCGATCAGCAAGCAGCTGATGCCGATCTACGACAAGCCGATGATCTACTACCCGCTGACCACGCTGATGCTGGCCGGGATCCGGGACATCCTGGTGATCACGACGCCTCACGAGGCCTCCGGCTTCCACCGGCTCCTGGGTGACGGCAGCCACCTCGGCGTCAACATCAGCTACGCCGAGCAGCCCTCCCCCGACGGCCTCGCCCAGGCGTTCACGATCGGCGCCGACGTCGGCTTCCTCGACGAGTCCGAGGACGGCGTCGGCCTCGTCCTGGGCGACAACATCTTCTACGGCCCCGGCCTCGGCACCCAGCTGGCCCGCTTCAAGACCATCCACGGCGGCGCCGTCTTCGGCTACCGCGTCGCCGACCCGCGGGCCTACGGCGTCGTCGAGTTCGACGAGTCCTTCAAGGCGGTCTCGCTCGAGGAGAAGCCCGAGAAGCCGAAGAGCCCGTACGCCGTCCCCGGCCTCTACTTCTACGACAATTCGGTCGTCGAGCACGCCCGCAACCTGCGGCCGTCCGCGCGCGGCGAGCTCGAGATCACCGACCTCAACCGGATCTACCTGGAGGCCGGCACCCTCTCGGTCGAGGTGCTGCCCCGCGGCACCGCCTGGCTCGACACCGGCACCCTCGAGGACCTCAACGAGGCCGCCAACTTCATCCGCGCCATCGAGCACCGCCAGGGCACCAAGATCGGCGCTCCCGAAGAGGTCGCCTGGCGCCAGGGCTGGCTCTCCGACGAGGAGCTCTCCGAGCTCGCCCAGCCGCTGCTGAAGAGCGGCTACGGGAAGTACCTGCTCGGTCTGCTGGCCTGAGCAGGCGTGTAACACGCTGTTCGTAGCACTATCCGGTCGTTCTGAACGACCGGATAGTGCTTGTAACAGCGTGTTACAGCTGACTCAGGCCTCCGCGGCCACCTTCTTTTCCGCCTCGGCCCGGCCGAAGTCGTCCTCGAGGCGGACGATGTCGTCCTCGCCGGTGTAGCCGCCGCGCTGGACCTCGATGATCGAGAGCGGCTCGTCGGTCTCGTTGCAGATCCGGTGGGCCTGGCCGACGCCGACGTCGACGGACTCACCGGGGCCGGCGATGGTGGTCACGCCGTCGATGATGCAGGTCGCCTTGCCATAGATGACCACCCAGTGCTCGGAGCGGTGGGTGTGGGTCTGATAGGAGAGGCGGCTGTTGGGCAGCACCTCGATCCGCTTCACCTTGTAACCCGGACCGATGTCGATGACATGCCACGAACCCCAGGGGCGGGTCTCGGAGTCACCAGCCATGATGTTGCCTCATTCCTAGACACTGAGCAGAAGACGCGACCATAACTGTACGCATTCGCGCACGGTTCATTGCGAGCCGATGTTCACCGGTCCGTTACCCGCAGGTCGCCCACGGGAGCAGTTCTCCGCCGCCGCAGCGGCTCAGTCGCGCCCGTAGATGTCGCGCGTGTAGACCTTGTCGGCGACGTCGGCGAGCACGTCGGTGCGCCGGTTGGCGATGATCACGTCGGCGCGCTGCTTGAACTCGTCGAGGTCCTTGATGATCTCGGAGTGGAAGAACTCCGGCTCGTCGAGCTCGGGCTCGTAGATGACCACCTCGACGCCCTTGGCCTTGATCCGCTTCATCACACCCTGGATCGAGGACTCGCGGAAGTTGTCCGAGCCGGACTTCATGATCAGCCGGTAGACGCCGACGACCTGGGGCTCACGGCGCAGGATGTCGGTCGCGACGAAGTCCTTGCGGGTGGTGTTGGCCTCGACGATCGCCGAGATGAGGTTCTGCGGGACGTCCCGGTAGTTGGCCTGCAGCTGCTTGGTGTCCTTCGGCAGGCAGTAGCCGCCGTAGCCGAAGCTCGGGTTGTTGTAGTGCGAGCCGATCCGCGGGTCCAGGCCGACGCCCTCGATGATCTGGGTCGTGTTGAGGCCGTGGGTGGCGGCGTAGGTGTCGAGCTCGTTGAAGTAGGCGACCCGCAGCGCCAGGTAGGTGTTGGCGAACAGCTTGATCGCCTCGGCCTCGGTGGCGCCGGTCATCAGCACCGGTACGTCGGGCTCGAGGGAGCCCTCGAGCAGCAGCTCGGCGAAGCCCTTCGCGGCCGCGGAGTCGTCGCCGACGACGATGCGGGAGGGGTGCAGGTTGTCGTGGAGCGCCTTGCCCTCGCGCAGGAACTCGGGGCTGAAGAAGAGGGTCGCCTCGGGGTGCTGCTCGCGCTTGGCCGCGATGTAGCCGACCTGGATGGTCGACTTCACCACGATCGCCGCCTCGGGCGCGTAGGTCACCGCGTCGGCGATCACGCCGTCGACGCTGGAGGTGTCGAAGTAGTTCGTGGCCTCGTCGTAGTTCGTCGGGGTGGCGACGATGACGTAGGCGGCGTCCGCGTAGGCGTCCTCCTTGTCGAGGGTCGCGCGCAGGCTGAGCTCCTTGGTGGCCAGGAAGCTGGTGATCTCGGCGTCCTCGATCGGCGTCCTGGCGGCGTTGACCAGGTCGACCCGCTCCTGGGAGATGTCCAGGACGACGACCTCGTGCTTCTGCGCGAGCAGAACGGCGAGCGACATCCCGACGTAGCCCACGCCGACAACGGTGATCTTCATGTTCGGACTGTAAGCATCGGTTCGAGGCGGGCCCCAGCTTGTTTCGCCATCCATGTTCCCGTACGGGAACATCGTCTAAAGTGTTCACCGTGCCGTCGCCGTACCTGACCTCACCGGCCGCCTTCGGGTCGGCCGTGCGCGCGGCCCGGCGCCGCGCGGGCCTCACCCAGGGAGACCTGGCCCACCGCGCCGGCGTGGGCCGGCGGTTCGTGGTCGACGTCGAGTCCGGCCACCCGCGCGCCGAGCTCGGCAAGGCCCTCGCGCTGCTGGAGGTCCTCGACGTCTACCTCGCCCCCACGCAGCTCTCCCCGATCGCCCCGCCGCTGGAGGACGTCGACCTCGACGTCGTCCTCGCCCACTGCCTCGTGAACCCCTGATGCGAGAGCTGTACGCCTTCGCCGGCCGCCGCCGGATCGGCACCTTCCGCCAGACCGGCGAGCAGATCGACTTCACCTACGCCGAGTCCGCCGGCCCCACACCCATCTCGCTCTCCCTCCCCCGCACCGGCCCGGCCCTGTCGCCGGGAGCCGCCCGCGCCTGGCTCGACAACCTGCTGCCAGCCCACGAGGACGTACGCCGCCGATGGGCGCGCGAGCGAGGGCTGCCGGACACCGAGCCGATGACGCTGCTCGCCTCCTACGGCGACGACCTCGCCGGTGCGGTCTCCCTCTCGGCGGACCCCGACCTGCCCTGGCGCCGGGCGCCGCATCCCGTCGAGGCGCCGCTGCCCGAGATCGCGACCCGGCTCGCGGCGCTGCGCAACCAGCCCACCTCGTGGCTCGACCAGCGGGCCCGGCCACGGTTCTCCCTCGGTGGTCACCAGGGGAAGTTCGCGCTGCGACGGGCCTCGGGGAAGTGGTTCTGGCCGACGTACGAGCATCCGTCGACGCACATCCTGCGACCGACGACGCCCGAGGAGGCCACGGGGCTGATCGAGGACCTGGCCCGGGCCCGGGCCGCCGGGATCCCCGCCACCCGCACCGAGCTGGTCAGCTTCGGCGCACAGCCCGCGCTCGTCGCGGAGCGCTGGGACCGCCTCGGCGGCCGGCGCATCCATGCCGAGACGCTCCGGCAGGCGCTGGGGCTGCGACCGGACGAGGACCCGGATCCCGGCGGCGTACGCGAGCTGTTCCTCCGTCTCGGGCTGAGCCAGGAGCCGGTCGACGACATCGACCGGGTCGCCTTCCTGCTGGCCGGGGACCGGGTCGCGGTGGCGCCGCGGCGCTGACGCATCTCACCGTGCGGGTGGTGTCCCCTGATGGACACCCGCTGCTGCGTACACTCGGATTCCAGCCCACGCGGGGATGGGACATTTCGCCGTGCCGTGGAAGCCGCCACTAGCATGGGCGCCTCAACCTGACGGAGAGGTCCTCTGGTTCCGTAATGACTGCAACACACGCCGACTACCGGCTCAGCCAGCTCGACCAGCTGGAAGCCGAGTCGATCCACATCTTCCGCGAGGCCGCGGCAGAGTTCGAGAAGCCTGTCCTGATGTTCTCGGGCGGCAAGGACAGCATCGTGATGCTGCGACTTGCGGAGAAGGCTTTCTTCCCTGCCAAGATCCCGTTCCCGGTCCTTCAGATCGACAACGGCCTCGACTTCCCCGAGGTCGCCGAGACCCGTGACCGCTGGGTCAGCCGCCTGGGCGTACGCCTGGTGATCGCGAGCATCGATGACGCCATCGCGCGCGGCATCGTCGTCGACGACGGCAAGACCTCGCGCAACCGCCTGCAGACCCCCACGCTGCTGAACGCGATCGAGGAGAACGGCTTCACCGCCGCCTTCGGTGGCGGTCGCCGCGACGAGGAGAAGGCCCGCGCCAAGGAGCGCGTCTACTCCCACCGCGACGAGTTCGGCCAATGGGACCCGAAGAACCAGCGCCCCGAGCTCTGGTCGCTCTACAACGGCCGCCTCCACGAGGGCGAGCACATGCGGGTCTTCCCGATCTCCAACTGGACCGAGCTGGACATCTGGGACTACATCGGCCGCGAGGGCATCGAGATCCCGTCGGTCTACTTCGCCCACCAGCGCCGGGTCTTCGAGCGCGACGGCATGCTGCTCACCGAGACCCCGCTCAACCCGCTCCGGGAGGGCGAGGTCGTCACCGAGCGCACCGTCCGCTACCGCACCTGCGGCGACATGACCCTGACCGGCTGCGTCGAGTCGACCGCCTCCACCATCCCCGAGATCATCGAGGAGGTCGCCGCCGCCCGGGTCACCGAGCGTGGCGCGACCCGCGGTGACGACCGGTTCTCCGAGGCCGCCATGGAGGACCGCAAGAAGGAAGGTTACTTCTGATGGCCATGGACCTCCTGCGGTTCGCCACCGCCGGCTCGGTCGACGACGGCAAGTCCACCCTCATCGGGCGGCTGCTGTTCGACTCGAAGTCGATCTTCACCGACCAGCTGGAATCGGTCGAGAAGACCTCGCAGGACAAGGGCCACGGCTACGTGGACCTCTCGCTGCTGACCGACGGGCTCCGCTCCGAGCGCGAGCAGGGCATCACCATCGACGTGGCCTACCGCTACTTCGCGACGCCCAACCGCAAGTTCATCATCGCCGACACCCCGGGCCACGTGCAGTACACGCGCAACATGGTCACCGGTGCCTCCACCGCCGACCTCGGCCTGGTGCTGGTCGACGCTCGTCACGGCCTCACCGAGCAGTCGCGCCGCCACGCGGTGCTGCTCTCGCTGCTGCGCGTGCCCCACCTGGTCCTGTGCATCAACAAGATGGACCTCGTGGACTACTCCGAGGAGGTCTACAAGAAGATCTCCGCCGAGTTCACCGCGTTCGCGACCAAGCTCAACATCCCGGACCTCGAGGTCATCCCGATCTCGGCGCTCCAGGGTGACAACGTGGTGCAGCGCTCCGAGAACATGTCGTGGTACTCCGGGCCCACGCTCATGCACCACCTCGAGCACGTCCACGTCGCCTCCGACCGCGACCTGGTCGACGTACGCCTCCCGGTGCAGTACGTCATCCGGCCGAAGTCCGACGACCACCACGACTACCGCGGCTACGCGGGCCAGGTCGCCGGTGGCGTGCTCAAGCCGGGCGACGAGGTCATGGTGCTTCCCTCGGGCATGACGTCGAAGATCGCCGGGATCGACCTGTTCGACCAGGAGATCCCCGAGGCGTTCCCACCGATGTCGGTGACGGTCCGCCTCGAGGACGACGTCGACGTGAGCCGTGGCGACATGATCTCGCGGGTCAAGAACGCCCCGGAGCCGAGCCAGGACATCGACGCGATGATCTGCTGGATGACCACCGCTCCGCTGCGTCCGCGGCAGAAGCTGGCCATCAAGCACACCTCCAACTCGGCGCGGGCGCTGGTCAAGGACATCCAGTACCGCCTCGACGTCAACTCGCTGCACCGTGACCTGGAGACCAAGGAGCTCGGCCTCAACGAGATCGGCCGCGTCCAGCTGCGCACCACCAAGCCGCTGCTGTGCGACCCCTACTCGAAGAACCGCACCACCGGCTCCTTCATCCTCATCGACGAGGCGACTGGCGTCACCGTCGGCGCGGGCATGATCAACGACTAGCGAGCGTTCAGCGAGACACGAGTCGGCGCGTTCGCATCGCCGTCTTTCGAGCGAAGCGAGAAAGCAAGGTGCGAACGCGCCGACTCGTGGTGAGCCCCATAAGGTTGCCCCGTGCCAGTGCCGCAGTTCTCCCCGTCCCCGCGCGAGCTCGACGACATCGAGCTGATCGTCTCCGGCGCCCTCCCGGGTCCGCTGAACGCCCCCGGGTCCCCGCTGACCCTCGCCCTGCCGTCGGCGGTCGCGTCGGCCGCGGCCGAGGACGGCTCGGTCGAGATCGTCGACCCCGAGGGTCTCCCGCTGGCACGCGTCACCTGGCCCGCCGGCGAGGTCACCGGCCTCTCCTCCCCCGCCTACGGCCCGTTCCGGCGGCTCTACCTCACCCCGGAGCAGACCCGGAAGGCGTACGCCGGGCGGACGGTCGTGCCGGTCACCGACGCACTGACCACCGCCGAGATCGCCGAGCTCGCGGAGCTCGGACCGGTGCTGCTGCTCGCCCTCGTCGGGCACGGCACCCCCGCGCTCTCCCCCGTCGCGCTGCTGCGCGCGTCGCTGCTGGCGGCGGACGCTCTGCCCGACGCGGCCGTCGTCGCGGTGCCGCTCGCCGCTCACGACGACCCCGAGGCCGACCATGCCCTCGGCGTGGCGGTCGTGGCTGCGTACGCGGGTGGGGACGGGGTGCACGCGCTCGCTTCTCCGGCGTCCGACGACTACCCCGACGCCATCGCCGCGGTCATCGACGCCGACCAGCCCGCTCCCGAGGACCAGGGCCTGGTCATCTTCTTCACCGGCCTGTCCGGCTCCGGCAAGTCCACCCTCGCCCGCGCGCTGATGGACCGGATCCTCGAGCAGGGCGCCCGCACGGTCACCTCCCTCGACGGCGACGTCGTGCGCCGCAACCTCTCCGCCGGGCTGACCTTCTCCAAGGAGGACCGGGAGACCAACATCCGCCGGATCGGCTGGGTGGCCGCCGAGATCTCCCGCCACGGCGGGCTCGCGGTCTGCTCCCCCATCGCGCCCTTCGACTCGACCCGCCAAGACGTACGCGGCTTCGTCGCCGACGCCGGTGGCGCCTTCTTCCTGGTGCACGTGGCCACGCCGCTGGAGGAGTGCGAGCGGCGCGACCGCAAGGGCCTCTACGCCAAGGCCCGACGCGGCGAGATCCCGGAGTTCACCGGGATCTCATCTCCTTACGAGGAGCCGGCCGACGCCGACGTACGGGTCGACACCACCGGCCGCTCGATCGACGAGGCGTTGGAGGACGTCATCGCCGGCCTGCGTGAGGCCGGCTACCTCGACCTCGCCTGAGCCCTTCGCTCAACGGTCGCGGTAGACCAGCCCGGACAGGCGCCACGCGAGCATCGTGCGGAAGCGCGGCAGCCGCGCGAGCGTGGACAGCACCAGGTTCCGTACGCTCCGCCGGACCCCCTGCGCGATGCCGAACCGGGTCAGGCGGTCGGAGAGCTCGATGACCTCCTGGGCGACCGGCCGGCGACGGGACGCGTAGTCGTCGAGCGCGGCCTCGTCTCCCTTGGTGATCGCGGCGACGAGGGCTTCGCCGAGCACGACCGCGTCCTGGAGGCCGGTGTTCATGCCCTGGCCGCCGGCCGGGCTGTGCACGTGGGCGGCGTCGCCGGCGATCAGCACCCGTCCGGCACGGTAGGTGTCGGCGACGCGGTGGTGGACCCGGAACCGGGAGCCCCACACCACCTCGGTGACCGTGGCCGGGCTCGTGACGCCGCCGCGTCGGTCGAGGAGGCCCTGGACGTAGTCGACGTCGGGCTCCTCCGGGGCCTCGGGGACCGGCGCGACGAACCGGAACGAGCCGTCGGGCAGGGGCGCGGAGACCAGGGTGCCCTCGGGCGAGAAGTAGAGGATGACCTCGTCGTGCGGCAGGTCGCCCTCGACGCGGACGTCGGCGAGGCTGAACGACTCGGCGTACTTCCCTCCCGGGAAGCCGATCCCGGCCCTGTCGCGCACGGTCGAGTGCATGCCGTCGGCGCCGAAGAGGTAGCGGGCACGGATCTCCGTGCCGTCCTCGGTGGTGGCGGTGACGCCGGTGTCGTCCTGGACGAGGTCGACCAGGGTGAGCGGCCGGCGTACGTGACCGCCGAGCTCGGTGAGGCGCTCCAGCAGGACGCGCTCGGTGACGGCCTGGGAGACCATCAGGGCGTAGGGGAACTCGCTGGGCAGGTCGTCGAAGCGGATCGGGACCAGGACCTTGTCGCGGTCGCGGATGGTGAAGCGCGGCGCCTCGATGCCCTCCTCGACCAGGCGTGCGGAGACGCCGAGGTCGGCGAGGACCTCCAGCGTGCGGGCGTGGACCACCGCGGCCCGGGAGGTGTTGTCGCCCGAGGCCTGGTTGTCGATGACGGTGACGTCGATGCCGGCCGCGGCCAGCGTGGCCGCCACCGCCAGCCCGGTGGGGCCGGCGCCGGCGACGAGGACATCAGTGGTGATGGTGGACATGATGCTCTCCTTGGTCTGATTGATGGTCAACGCGTGTTGGCCAACTGATGTTGACCAACGTAGCGCGACGCGGTGATTGACGTCAACAGGCGTTGGCCTACAATTGTTGGCATGACCGATACGCGCCGCTCCGGGGCCGAGAGCCGAGAACGCATCCTCGCCGTCGCGCGCGAGCACTTCGCGCGACAGGGTTACGACCGCACCACCATCCGCGCGATCGCCTCAGAGGCACGGATCGACCCCTCGATGGTGATGCGCTACTTCGGCAGCAAGGAGGAGCTCTTCACCGCCGCCGCGGCGATCGACCTGGCGCTGCCCGACCTCACCAAGATCCCCGTCGAGGAGGTCGGCCGGACACTGGTCGCCCATTTCGTACGCACGTGGGACTCCGACGGCACCCTGATGGCGCTCCTGCGCCGCGCCGCCTCGGACCCCGCCGCCGCGGAGCAGATGCGGAGCATCTTCGCCGCCCAGGTCGCCCGTGCCGTGGCCCCCGTGTGCCCCGACCCGTCCCACGTGCCGCGCCGCGCCGCCCTCGCTGCGTCCCAGCTCCTGGGCATCGCACTGGGCCGCTACGTACTCGTGCTTCCGCCCATCGTCGACATGGACACCGACGAGATCGTCGAGTGGGTCGCGCCGACGATCGACCGCTACCTCACCGCCGAGTCGGCTCCTTCTGACTGAAATCCATGCCGAGTCGGCGCAAATGTCCCGCAGAAGCCCGCCGAGTCGGCGCAAATGTCCCGGTCCGGCGACCGTTCACAGCGGAGACCGGGACAGATGCGCCGACTCAGCGACTTGAAACGGGACAGACGCGCCGACTCGGCGGGTGGTCAGCGTTTGAGGCCGAGGAGCGCCCAGGCCTCGTCGGTGCTCATCGGCTCACGCTGAGCGACGGCGGCGGCCTCGACGGCCCGCTCGACGAGCTGGCGGTTGGCGTCGACGGGGACACCCTTCGCGAGAGTGAGGACGTCCTCCATCCCGACCCGCAGATGACCGCCCATGGCCAGCGAGGTGAGCATGACCGGGAGGGTCGAGCGGCCGATGCCGGTCGCCGACCACGAGGTCACCTCGGCCGGCAGGGCGGCGACGGCCGCGACCAGCGCCGCCGAGGTGCCCGGCATACCGCCGGGCACGCCCATGACGAAGTCGACGTGGACCTTGCCGCCGGCGGGCAGCCCGTACTTCCCCAGCAGCCGCTGCAGCGCGGCGACGTGTCCGAGGTCGAAGAGCTCGAACTCCGGCACCACGCCGCGCTCCTGGGTGAGCTGGTAGAGCTCGGTGATGAACGGCCACGGGTTGGAGAAGACGTCGTCGCCGAAGTTGGTGGTGCCCATCGTCAGCGAGCAGGAGTCCGGTCCGGCGTCGAGCACCTTCAGGCGCTTGTCGAGCGGGTCGTGGACCGAGCCGCCGGTCGAGAGCTGCACGATCAGCTCGGTCTTCTCGTGGAGCGCGTCGACCGTCTCGGTGAGCCGTCCGAGGTCGAGCGTCGGCGCGTGGTCGTCGTCGCGGATGTGGACGTGGATCATCCGCGCCCCCGCCTCTTCACACTCGACGGCCGTCGCCACCAGCTCGTCCAGCGTCGTCGGCAGCTGCGGGCAGTCTTCCTTCGTGGTCTCCGCCCCGGTCGGCGCCACGGTCACAAGCAGTCCAGTCACCCGGACAATCTAGCGCCATTCATGCGATTCGCCGCAATATCTCCACCGCATGATGGCAAAACGACGCGGGAGCCCCGGTGTCAGCCAGTGACACCGGGGCTCCCACGTCAGGGATCGTCAGCCGATCGGGATCGTCACCTCGGCGACGTTGCCGACCGCGGCGTGGACCTTCTTGTCCACGGGCTCCGCCTTCGGCGCGAGCGTACGCAGGGTCCACTCGCCGTCGCCGGCGAAGAACCGGAAGTGGCCGGTGGCCGAGGTGGGCACCTCGGCGGTGAACTCGCCGGTGCGGTCGAGCAGCCGGACGTACGCACCGTGGACCGGCTCGCCGTCACGGGTCACCTGACCCTGGATGACTGCTTCCTTGGCGACGTCGACGCCGGCGAGCGAGAGCCCACCCTCAGTTGCTCCGCACATGCTCAGGCCTCCCCGGGCTCGTCGCCGGTGACGACCGGGACGCCGACGAGGGAGCCGTACTCGGTCCACGAACCGTCGTAGTTCTTCACGTTCTCCTGGCCGAGGAGCTCCTTGAGCACGAACCAGGTGTGCGAGGAGCGCTCGCCGATGCGGCAGTAGGCGATGGTGTCCTTGCTCCAGTCGACGCCGGCCTCGGTGTAGATCTCCTTGAGCTCCTCGTCGGAGCGGAAGGTGCCGTCGTCGTTGGCCGCCTTGGACCACGGGACGTTGGCCGCGGTCGGGATGTGACCGGCGCGCTGGGCCTGCTCCTGCGGGAGGTGGGCCGGGGCGAGGAGGCGGCCGGCGAACTCGTCGGGCGACCGCACGTCGACCAGGTTCTGGGTGCCGATGGCCTCGACGACCTCGTCACGGAAGGCGCGGATCGAGTGGTCCTGCTCCTGCGCGGTGTAGGTGGTCGTCTCGCGGGTGACGGCCTCGTCGGTCAGCTCGCGGGAGTCGAGCTCCCACTTCTTGCGACCGCCGTCGAGCAGCTTGACGTCCTGGTGGCCGTAGAGCTTGAAGTACCAGAAGGCGTACGCGGCGAACCAGTTGTTGTTGCCGCCGTAGAGCACCACGGTGTCGTCGTTGGAGACGCCACGCTCGGAGAGCAGAGCGGAGAACTGGTCCTTGTTGACGAAGTCGCGACGGACCTGGTCCTGCAGGTCGGTGGTCCAGTCGAGCTTGATGGCACCCTTGATGTGGCCCTTGTCGTAGGCGGTGGTGTCTTCGTCGACCTCGATCAGCACCACCTTCGGGTCATCGAGGTGCTCCTCCACCCACTGGGCGGAGACGAGGGAGTTCTCGCGGGTCATCTAGGTACCTTTCGTTGGTGTTTCTTGCGTTCAGGGCTCAGGCCGACGGGGAAGGACCCAGTCGCCTGATCAGCAGGTAGAGCTCGCAGCCGAGGCAGAACCGGAAGACGGCATTGAGCACGGCCGCCACCAGCGCGAGGCCGAGGGCGATCTGCGCCACGAGGGTGGCGCCGAGGAGGTAGCCCACGAGCGCGACCACGAGGAAGGCGAGGCCGACCCCCTGGGCGAACCGGGGCGGGGCCGGGTCCTCGAGCTCGTCCGGCGCACCGAGGCGGGGACGTACGAACTTCTTGAAGAGCCAGGCATGAGGGGTCCGCTGAACGCCGAGACCTGCCCCGATCGCGAAGAGCACGGTCTGGATGGCCGTGACCACCAGAGCCCACGGCTGCGGAAGCAGCAGAGCCAGGAGGATCACGACAACGGTCAGCGCCGCGGTGAACTGCGGGCCGCGAGGGTCGATTCCGGCCTGTGCCGCCGTCTTGCTCGAAGTCTCAGACATGGGTGTGCTCCTGCGAGAGTGAAGGGGAGGTCGTCAGGACGAGCCTGACAGGCGAGAGCGATCCCCGGGGTCGACTGCGTCGACAAATCTCAGGGAATCAGCGGCAGGAACGACACAGCGCCGAGCGCACGCGGCAGTGATCCACTGCGCGGCGCTTGGTCAGCATGGTCGAGAACATGCGATGACAGTAGCGCGATGCTCGACGGGCACGAAACGAATGTCTCGGAATACGGACCAGCGTGTCAGGATTCGAGATCGTAGGCCGGGATCGCGCTCAGCACCTGCTCCTTGCGAGGCGCGCCGGTCGCCCGGGCGACCTCGTTGCCGGCGCCGTCCAGCACCAGCGTCGTGGGAGTCCGCATGATGTCGAGGCGGCGGACCAGGTCGAGGTGGTGCTCGGCGTCGATCTCGATGTGGACGACGCCCGGAACGATCTCGGCGACCTCACCCAGGATCCTCCGGGTCGCCCGGCAAGGAGCGCAGAAGGCGCTGGAGAACTGCACGAGGGTCGCCCGGCCACCGAGCTCGGTCTCACCCAGCGCGTCGGTGACCGCATCCCAGGCGTGCGGCTCGGGCGCATGATCCTCGTGGGCCACGTGGAGCTCCTTCATGCCTCGGAAGCGGCCGTCGGTGAGCAGCCGGAACACGCCGAAGGCGAGCGCGACAGCTATCGCGATGACGGCGATCCAGGATCCGGTGCTCATGTGTCTATTGAACCGGTAACGCGCGCCGCTCATTCCCCCGAGGCGCGCCGAAGCCTCTCGTTGGCGACTTCCAGGCGGCGTACGTCCTCCTCCAGCGCCAGCACGCGGGCGATCCCGGCGAGGTTCAGCCCGTCGGCGAGAAGGTCGCGGATGCGGATGAGGCGCTCGACGTCGGCGACGGAGTAGAGCCGGGTGCCGCCCGCGGTGCGCGCGGGGTCGACCAGCCCCCGGCGCTCGTACACGCGGAGGTTCTGGATCTGCATGTCGGCCATCTCGGCGGCCACCGAGATGGCGTAGACGGCCCTGGTTCGCTCCTTCACAGGATCGATTCTGACATGTGGACTTGAAATCCCCTAGCGGTTGGAATATATAAAAGGTGTATCCGCTGATATAGATCCCGTGAGGAGGGGAATCATGCTGATCCGAAGCACCGATCCGTTCCGCGAGTTCGATCGCATCACCCAGCAGCTCCTGGGTGGCGGCGGCACCACCAACCGCCCGGCCGTGATGCCGATGGACGCCTGGCGCGAGGGCGACCGGTTCGTCATCGAGTTCGACCTTCCCGGCGTCAGCCCGGACACCATCGACCTCGACGTCGAGCGCAACGTACTGACCGTGAAGGCCGAGCGGGTCGCCAAGAACGGCGACTGGCAGATGCTGGCCAACGAGCGCGTGCGCGGCACCTTCAGCCGTCAGCTCGTGCTCGGCGACAACCTCGACCTCGACCACATCGAGGCTGCGTACGACGCCGGCGTGCTGCGCCTGGTCGTCCCGGTCGCCGAGAAGGCCAAGCCCCGCAAGATCCAGATCGCCACGAGCGGCAAGCCGGAGCCCGCCGCGATCGAGCGCTGAGGACCTGCCCGCCCCGGCAGGCCCTTACGCAGGTGAGTCGCCGGGAGCGGGCTCCCCAGCCTGTGACCTAGCCGCCCGCGAACGGAGGGAGGAATTCGACCGTCGACCCCGGTGGGACCTCGATCCCACCGGGGTCGGCCGTTCCTGCGGGACGGTCGCCGATGAGTGCGGAGCAGACCTTCAGCACCTCGGGCAGGCGGGTGCCGGCGTGCAGCTCCGCGGCACGGCGTACGACCTCGGCCAGGGTCAACGGACCGTCGACCTCGATCTGGTCGGAGGCGGTTCCGGCCGCCGACTTGGCTGCCGCCCAGTAGCGGACCTCTATAACGTTCATCACTTTCTCGTGGACAACCTTCCTATGTCACCGCGAGGTTTCGTTAATATGGTCCAACGATCACCTCACCGAGGCTCAATGTTGCGTTTCGGTGCTCCTCTTTCTCTGACCGAGAGGCACCCCCAATGAGCTCGCTCCTTTTGCTGACCAGTTCGCTCCAGCCTTCGGCAGACGTCCTTCCGGGGCTCTCGCTCCTCGGCCACCAAGTGAAGATCCTTCCTGCTGAAGGTAGCGCGCTCCTCGAGGCGCCGGACTCCGACCTGCTGCTGGTGGACGGCCGACAGGACCTCGCCCAGGCCCGCGACCTGTGTCGTCTGATCCGCACGACCGGCACCGACATCCCCGTTCTGCTGATCGCCACCGAGGGTGGCCTCGCGGTCGTCTCGCACGACTGGGGCATGGACGACGTCGTGCTGCACACCTGTGGCCCGGCCGAGCTCGAGGCCCGGATCAAGCTCGCGATCGGCCGCAACTCGGCTGCCCGTGAGGCCTCCGACCCCGAGGCCCACGTCATCCGCTCCGGCGAGGTCGTGGTCGACGACGCCACCTACACCGCCAAGATCGGCGGCCGCCCGCTCGACCTGACCTTCAAGGAGTTCGAGCTCCTGAAGTTCCTCGCCCAGCACCCCGGCCGCGTCTTCTCCCGCCAGCAGCTGCTGCAGGAGGTGTGGGGCTACGACTACTTCGGTGGCACCCGCACCGTCGACGTCCACGTACGTCGCCTCCGCGCCAAGCTCGGCCCCGAGAACGAGACCCTCATCGGCACCGTCCGCAACGTCGGCTACCGCTTCGTGCTGCCCTCGAAGAACAACGAGGCCGCCGCCGACGGCGCCCGGCTGGCCCCGTCTCCTCGCCTGGGGGCCGACGCCTAGGCTGCTCCCATGGCACTCAGCGTCGAGCAGGTCCTGGACATCGCGAGGGCGACCGAGGCGTACGACGGGGTGGCACCGCTCGACGAGGCGACCCTGCTCACGCTGCGCAACCGTCCGGAGGACGCCACGATCTGGGGGGACGTACGTGGCTTCGGGCTGTTGATCGGCACCGAGCTGTCGCTGGTGGTGCTCACCCAGCATCGCGGCGTGGGGCTGGGGCGTCAGCTGCTGCTCCGCGCGCCTTCGGTTCCAGCCGGGACGACGGCGTGGTCGCACGGTGACAACCCGGCCGCAGCTGCGCTGGCCGCGAAGCAGGGCTGGGAGCGTACGCGTGAGCTGTGGGTGATGCGGCGCCCCGCTGCCGGGCTGCCGGCCGCTCCCGAGCCCGCCGAGGGGATCGTCGTACGCAGCTTCGAGCCCGGTGACGAGGCCGAGCTGCTCCGCGTCAACGCCGCCGCCTTCGCGCACCATCCCGAGCAGGGCTCGCTCGACGAGGCCGGGCTGCGGGAGCGGATGTCGGAGCCGTGGTTCGACGCATCGGGGCTGGTCACCGCGTGGGAGGGCGAGAAGCTCCTCGCGTTCCACTGGACCAAGCGCCACAGCGAGACCGAGGGCGAGGTCTATGTCGTCGGCGTCGACCCCGCCGCCCAGGGTCGCGGCCTCGGCAAGCTGGTCACCCTCCTCGGGCTGCGTCACCTGGCAGATGCCGGGGTGGATGCGATCCATCTCTACGTCGAGGGCGACAACACCCCGGCCGTACGTCTCTACGAAGGGCTCGGCTTCACCCGGGCCGCGGCGGACACGCACGTCCAGTACACGCGCAGCTAGTGTCTGGTCGCGTGGAACTGAACGAGTCTCAGAGTGACCGGGCCGTCGGGGCCATCGTCGGGACCGCGGTGGCGGATGCGCTCGGGGCTCACTACGAGTTCGACCGGCCCCCGCTCGGGGCGGACGAGAAGGCGCAGATGCTCGGCGGCGGGCTCGGCCCGTTCGCGCCCGGGGAGTGGACCGACGACACCACGATGGCGTGGTGCATCCTCGACGCTGCCGCCAGCGGGCTCGACCTGCGCAGCGAGGACGGTCTGACCGCGGTCGCCCGCAACTTCCGGACCTGGGCCGAGTCGGACCCGAAGGACATCGGCAACCAGACCGCACGCGTGCTCAACACGGCCGGTCCCGCGCCGACCGCGGCTGACCTGCGGCAGGTCTCGGAGAAGTTGCACGAGATGACCGGTCACACCGGCGGCAACGGCTCCCTGATGCGTACGGCTCCGGTCCCCCTTCCCTATCTCGGTGACCGCCCCGCTGTCGCCGAGGCGGCCGCGGCAGTGAGCGCGCTCACGCACTGGGACGAGCATGCCCAGTCCGGCTGCGTCCTCTGGTCCCTGGCGATCGAGCACGCGGTGATGCACGGCGAGTTCGACGTACGCTCCGGCCTCTCCCTCCTCTCCCCCGCCGAGGCGTCCTTCTGGACCGAGAAGCTCGACGAGGCGGAGACTGCGCCGCCTGCGACCTTCAACCCCAACGGCTGGGTCGTCACCGCGCTGCAAGCTGCCTGGTCCTCGATCGCCCAGACCCCGGCCACCGGACCCGAGCACTATGTCGAGGCCCTCAACACCGCCATCCGGATCGGCAACGACACCGACACGGTTGCCGCCATCGCCGGCGGCCTCCTCGGCGCCCGCTGGGGCGCCTCCGCCGTCCCGGCCGAGTGGCGCAAGCTCAGCCACGGCTACCCCGGCATCCCCGGCGACTTCCTCGCCACCCTCGCCCTCGACGCCGTGGCCGCCGGGCGCACTGGCTCCTGAGCGCTCAGCCCGGCCGCGCCGAGGACCAGTAACAACGCCATCACGCTGAGAGTTCCGGTGATCAGCAGCGCCGTACCCAGCCCGGGCAGGTAGTCCAGCAGCTGCTCGGAACGAGCGACCCAGACTGTGAACAAGTCTCCCGAGCGACTCGGCGCCGCGCCGGGATTCATGGGGGCGCCGAGTTCAGTCTCAGACATGGCGGGAGCATCCCAGATCGGCCTACGCCCTATCTGGGTTTCCCCGAACCCTTCACAAGTGTCGGCGGAGCGACTGAGTCGGGCGAACGAACGTTCATTCGCCGCCGACAGGCTCCACCCGGCCGATCACCGGAGCGGGCGGATGTGGAGGCCGATCTCGGGGTCGACGAGGACCTCCTGAGCGACGGGCATCCCGTCCACGACGAGCTGCGCGTCCACAGGTACGTTGCGCTTGACCAGCCCCAACGCGATCGGGCCGAGCTCGTGGTGCCGAGCGGACGAACCGACGAAGCCCACCGTCTTCTCCCCGAAGACGAGCTCGGAGCCGGCGACAGGCAGCCGGTTCTCGGAGCCGTCGAGGTGGAGCAGGACCAGGCGCCGCGGCGGACGGCCCAGCGTGTGCACGCGAGCGACGGTCTCCTGGCCGCGGTAGCAGCCCTTGTCGAGGTGGACCGCGTACTCGGGGCCGGCCACGTCCGCGGCCCCCGGCACCCAGCCGACCTCGTTGGGGATCGTGCGCGCATCGGTGTCGACGCCGAACCGCGGCTCACCACGCTCGATCCGGAGAGCTTCGAACGCCCAGAACCCGCAGGCGGGGCCCGCGGCAGCGGCGTACTTCTCCAAGGACTCGCGGGGGACGAACGAGTAGCCCTGCGAGGGACGCCAGACGGAGGCCTGCGACGGCTCCGCCGTCACGGTCACGTCGGACCAGAACTTCATCCGCTCCAGGTAGTCGACCAGCGCCGAACCGGCGCCCGGCTCGGTCCACGCCAGGAAGGCGGTGCCGTCGTCGACGCCCGAGAAGAAGTGCTCCACATGTCCCTGCGGCGACAGGATCAGGGCCGAGGTCCAGGCGCCTGGGGCCAGCCCCTCGAACGCCTGCGAGGTCAGCGAGTGCAGCCAGGTCAGCCGGTCGGGCCCCGCGATCCGCACCACATCACGGTGGGAGAGGTCGACGAAGCCCTCACCGGAGGCCAGCGTCCGCTGCTCCAGGTTGAACGATCCGTAGTGCGCGGCGACAGGTGCGTCGGCCCCATCGCCGGCGACGGCGCCGGGCAGGGACAGAAGCGGGCTGGCAGTCATCATGCTGTGCTCCTACGTGGGCTCTGAAGAACAGTCGACGCACGCCCCGAAGACGGTCAGATGAGCGACATCTGCCTCGAAGGCGTACTCCTCGCGCAGCCGCTCGCAGATTCCGTCGGCCACAGAGGGGTCAACGCTCGTGACCTTCTGACACTTCCTGCACACGGCATGAAAATGCGGACGCCCGGAGACGGAGTGGTAGGTCGAGGCGCGCTCGCCCAGGTGGGCGTGGCGCACCAGACCCAGCTCCTCGAGCACCTCGAGGTTGCGGTAGACGGTGGAGAGGTTGATCGCGGAGGAGGACTCGCGCACGACCGCGAGCACCTCCTCGGGGGTGGCGTGCCGCAGTCGCTCGACGGCTCCGAGGACCAGCTCGCGCTGGGGCGTGAGTCGATAGCCCTTCGCCCGAAGGGCCTCGCGCCAGTCCTCAGCCGCCTCGGTCATCGCGACTACTTGGGGACCCGCTTGAGCCGCGCCCACAGGTGCGGCTGCAGCGCCTGACCCATCGCGGCCATGTCGTACGCGTAGAGCAGGTCGCCCTCGACGTTGCCGTAGAGCCGCTTGCCGGCGGTGTACTCCTTGGCCGTCTCCGTGCGGGCGACCGCGTCGGTGACGATGTCGAGCTTGCCGCCCTCGGCCTTGCCGTACCAGATCTCGACGATGCCGCTGCTGTGCGTCATCACCCACTCGACCTCGCCCTCGGGGCGGAAGCGCAGGAAGCCGGTCTCGAGCGCGGCGTCGCGCACCTTCTCGCCGGTCTCGGGGTCGATGATCCACGAGCGCGAGAAGTAGTGGAAGAACGGCCGGCCGTCGTGGGTGAAGATCAGCTCCTGACCGAACTCGAACTTGTCGATCGTCGGATAGTCACCGTGCCCGTTGCCCTGCCAGGTGCCGAGCATCCATGCGCAGGGACCCGCGTCGGGGTGAAGGTTCTCCGGAAGTTCGAAAGCCACACCCCGAGTTTAGGCCGTACGTCGCCTACGACCCGAAACGCAAGCGCTAATGTGCTCGGCATGCAAGAACTCGTGGTGAAGGTGACCGTGGGCGCCGAGGCGCCCGAGCGTACGAACCAGGCCTTCACGGTCGCCTCGGCGGCCGCGACCGCCGGTGCGAAGGTGTCGCTGTGGCTCACCGGTGAGGCGACGTGGTTCGCGGTGCCCGGGCGTGCCGAGGAATTCACGCTGGAGAACGCGGCGCCGCTGCAGGAGCTGATCGCACTGGTCATCGAGGCCGGCGAGGTCACCGTGTGCAGCCAGTGCGCCTCCCGTCGAGACCTCACCGAGGACGACCTGATCAAGGGCGTCACCATCAAGGGTGCGGTCGTGTTCGCCGAGGAGATCCTCCGCGACGGCGTGCAGGCTCTCGTCTACTGAATTCGACACCGTCCGGAATTACACCCATGTAGTTCCAGGTAGCACGCGTGTTAATCCTCTCGGAGACTCCACACGCTGCCTACTTCGCCGTTAGCATTCACCCTCGTGAGCACGCAGACCCCCAGTGGCAAGTGGTGGAGCCGGGATTCGGCCGCCCAGCCGGGTGACGACGAGGACCTGACGGCGCGCGCTGCGGAGCTGGCCCGCGCGGCCGCCGCGGCCGAGTCACTTCGCATCGCAGCCGAGCAGGCGGCAGCCGAGCAGGCGGCCGAGCGGCTGGTGGCCGAGGAGTCCGCCGCCCAGCACGCGACCGCCCGCGCCAAGGCCGACGAGACCGCCAAGCTCCACGCCGAGCTGGCCGCCGACGCCCACCAGGCGCGTGAGGTCGCGGAGAAGGCTGCCGAGGAGTACGCCCGCGCCCGGGTCGAGGCCGAGAAGCTCGCCGACACCCGTGCCAAGGAGCGCGCCGAGGCCGAGGAGGCCGCGGTCGCGAGGGGCAAGGAGCTGGAAGCCGCCGAGCGTCGCCTCCTCGAGGCCGCCCGCACGGCCGAGGAGCAGACCCGCGCACGCAGCGAGGCCGAGGAGGCCGCCCGCGCCAAGGCCGAGGAGGCCGCCGCCGCAGCCGCCGCCGCAGCCGAGGCCCACACGAAGGCCGCCGAGCACGCCGAGCTGGCCAAGGCCGCCTACGCCGCGCGCAGCGTCGCCGAGGCGGCCGCCGAGGACCGCCTCGAGGAGATGGACGAGCTTCGCGACGCGCTGGCGGCAGCCGAGAAGGCTGCCCGCAAGGCCGCCGACGAGGCACGCGCCGCCTACGAGGCCCGCAGCGAGGCAGAGGCAGCGGCCGAGGCCGCCTACACCGCCCGCACCGCGGCCGACGCCCGCTCCGAGGAGCTCGCGCGGATGCGCGAGGAGGCCGACGCGGCCGCGGCCGGCCGGGCCGACGAGGCGCTGGCTGCGTTCACCGCGCGCCAGGCCGCCGAGCAGGCCGCGAACGACCGTGCGACCGAGGCCGAGAAGGCGGCAGCCGCTCGCATCACGGCCGAGGAGTCCGCGGTCGCGATGGCGACCCAGGCCGAGAGGGCCGAGCAGGCCCGCAAGGAGGCCGAAGCCGCCGCCGAGGCCGCCTACGCCGCCGCCGAGGAGGCAGCGACCGCCCGCGCCAAGGCCGAGGAAGCGGCGAAGGAGGCCTTCGAGGAGCGCAAGGCCGCCGACGCCAACGCCGAGGACCACGCGATGACCCGGGCCGCGGCCGAGGCCGCCGCAGCCGACCAGTACGCCGTGGCTGCCGAGGCGCTCGCCGCCCGCACCGAGGCGGAGGAGGCGGCGCTGCGCGCCTTCAAGGCCGCCGACGCCGCCAACGACGCCCGCCTCGAGGCCGAGAAGAGCGCGAAGCAGTACGCCGAGTTCGCTGCTGCCGCCGCGCACGAGGCCAACGAGAACGAGGAGCGCTACCGGCAGCTCACCGAGCTCGCCTCGCAGGCCGAGCAGGCGGCCGAGGCCGCCAACATCGCCCGGATGGCGGCCGACCAGCGCGCCTCCGAGCACGCCGATCTCGCCGTCCAGGCGCTGGAGGGCCGGCGCGCCGCCGAGCGCGCTGCCACCGAGGCCAACGAGGGTCGTCGCGCGGCGGAGACCGCGCTGCGTACCGCCCATGAGTCGATGACCGAGGTCATCACCGGACAGGCCCGTGAGCGCGAAGAGGCCGAGCGCCGGATGACGGAGATGATGAACCGTCTCGCCGAGGTCCAGGAGCAGGCAGCCGAGGCCGTACGCCTGCGCGCCGAGGCCGAGGAGGTCGCCGGTCAGAAGGCGATCGACCGTCAGGCCGTCGAGGCTTCGATCCTGCACAACACCCAGCTGGTCGAGCAGGCCATCGTGGACCGGCAGATCGCCGAGCGCCGCAGCGCCCAGCTCGCCAAGCAGCTCGCCGACCTGCGCGAGGCCGTCATGCTCGCGGTCAAGGGCGGCAGCACCAACAAGCGGGCGATGCAGGCCCTCGAGCTCACCCTCGCCGCGACCCCGAACCCGCCCGAGGCGAGCCAGCCCATCCCGGACGCTCCTGCCGAGCCGCTCGTGGTCGAGCCTCTCGAGCCGGTCCAGTCCGACACGACCACCGCCCCCGCGCCGGTCGGCTCATCGGCCACGCCCACGGCCGGTCCCCCGACGGCGCCCGTGAACCTGCCCGAGCGCCCGACCGGCAAGAAGCAGGGCAACAAGAAGGCGGCGCCGTCCAACGACGCGGCCGCAGGCCAGGCCGACCTGCCCGACACCCCGAGCGACTCGCTCCCCCAGCGCTCGAGCGGCTGGCTGGCAGCGGTGAAGCTCGCCGAGTCCGGCAGGTTCCCCGGCGCCAAGATCCCCGGCGCCGACACCGTGCCCGAGCCCAGCAAGGCCGCCGACGACGCGTCTGACGCCGACCTGGAGGGCGAGCCGTCCGGCACCAAGAAGCTCACCGTCCGCACCTTCAAGCCCGAGGACGGCTCGCTCATGACCGAGAGCACCGTCACGGTCACCGAGGAGGGTGTGCTCGACGTACGCAAGGACGAGCAGACCCACACCTACGACCTCTACGACACCCACACCGACATCACCATCAAGGGTGAGCCGGCCACCGACGAGTGGGTCGTCGAGTTCAACACCGACGAGGCCGGTGCGGTCCAGGTCGACAAGTCGATGGTCGACCCCGAGGCGTTCCAGCGCGAGGTGCTCCGCTGGCGCCCCGACATGGCCGGCTGAGCGCCGTCGCTCAGTTCGTTACAAGTTGTCCTTCAGAACCCGAGCGATCTCGAGCACAGCAGCACGTGACGTACGTCCGGCGCCGACCACGTTCAGGAACCCGTGGATCTGGTCGGCGAAGCGCTTGTGCGCGACCTTGACCCCGGCCTCCTCGAGCTTGACGGCGTACGCCTCGCCCTCGTCGCGCAGCGGGTCGAAACCCGCGGTCGCGACGTAGGCCGGGGCGACCCCGCTCGTCGGGATCTCGGCGTGCAGCGGAGCATGGCGCGGGTCGCGGCGGTCGATGCCCTGGGGCAGGTAGTTGTCGGTGGCGGCCGCGATGAAGTCGGCGGTCAGGTAGAAGCCCTCGCGGAGATCCTCGCGGCTGCGGGTGGCTGCCTCCGACTGCGTCACCGGGTAGATGAGCAGCTGGAACGCGCACGCCTCGCCGACCGCGAGCGCGACGCCGGCCGCCAGGTTGCCGCCGGCGGAGTCGCCGCCGACGCCGATCCGGGCCGGGTCCGCGCCGAGCTCGGCCGCATGCTCGACGGCCCAGCGGAACGCCGCGACCGAGTCGTCGTACGCCGCCGGGAACGGCGACTCCGGCGCCAGCCGGTAGTCGACCGAGAGGATCTTGACCCCCGACTCGCTGGCCAGCAGCCGGCAGGGAGCGTCGTGGCTGTCGAGGTCACCGAAGATGAAGCCGCCGCCGTGCAGGAAGACCAGCAGCGGAGCGTTGCCCGAAACACCCTCGGGGACGTAGAGCCGCGCCTTCAGGCCTGCGACCCACAGCTCGCGCACCGACCCGATCTCCTGGCGACCGCCACCGAGCTGCGACTGCCGCAGCAGCGCCACCCGCCCTTTCGGGATCGGCAGCGTCGACGGGTCCGGCTCGCCCGACACCTTCATCAGCGCGAGCATGATCTGCGTGTCCACGGCGAGCGTCTGCCCGTCGTACGTCACCGGCTTGCCGACGATCCGCCGCTGCACCGCGGCCGGCAGGTTCAACGCGGCCGCGAATGCGAGCCCCTTGATCGGGGTCACCACAGGCGCCACCAGCGGATCGATCACGGACGACGCACGCTCAAGAATCGACATGCACCCAAACTACCGGTTACCAGGGACATCGTGTAGCAGGTAGTTCACCAGACGATCGTCTGCACGTACGGTGGAATCGCCGGTCTCAAACCCACCCTCGGATGAAAGACTGACCCCATGAGTCTCGACCCGCAGGCCCCCACCCGCTCGGCCGAGGACACCGTGAGTCTGACCGCGGTTCCCGACCAGCCGTTCGACGTCGAGCCCGAATACATCCCGGACCATGAGGCGCTGGCCGAGGTCGAGAAGTACGAGGACCGGTTCCTCGACCGCGAGCTGTCCTGGCTGCGGTTCAACGAGCGGGTGCTGGAGCTGGCGGAGGACGACACGCTGCCGCTGCTGGAGCGCGTACGTTTCCTGGCGATCTTCACCTCCAACCTCGACGAGTTCTTCATGGTCCGCGTCGCCGGGCTGAAGCGGCGGATCGCGGCAGGGGTGGCGGTGCGGGCAGCCTCGGGGCTGATGCCGCGCGAGGTCCTCGAGCTGATCTGGAGGAAGACCCGGGAGCTCTCCGAGCGGCATGCCGAGGTGTTCCGCGACAAGGTGAAGCCGGCGCTGCTCGGGGAGGGCATCCAGCTGCTGCACTGGGAGGACCTCACCCCCGAGGAGGTCAAGGCCTGCAAGAAGCTGTTCAAGGAGCGGGTCTACCCGGTGCTGACGCCGCTGGCGGTCGACCCGGCCCACCCGTTCCCCTACATCTCCGGCCTCTCGCTCAACCTCGCGGTCCGACTGCGAGACCCGAAGACGAAGAAGAAGCACTTCGCCCGCGTGAAGGTGCCGCCGATCTTCACCCGCTTCGTGCCGCTGGGCGACGACCGGTTCGTGCCGCTCGAGGAGATCATGCGGGAGCGGCTCCACAAGCTCTTCCCGGGCATGGAGATCCTCGAGGTGCACACCTTCCGGGTGACCCGCAACGAGGACCTCGAGGTCGAGGAGGACGACGCCGAGAACCTCCTCACCGCGCTGGAGAAGGAGCTGCTCAGGCGGCGCTTCGGCCCTCCCGTACGCCTCGAGGTGCAGGAGTCGATGACCGACTCGACCCTCGACCTGCTGGTCTCCGAGCTCGGCATCTCCGACAAGGAGGTCTTCCGGCTGCCCGGTCCGCTCGACCTGCGCGGGCTGCACGGCATCGCCGACATCGACCGTGAGCAGCTGAAGTATCCGGCCTTCGTGCCGACGACCCACCCGGCTCTGGCCCCGGTCGAGAGCGCCGCGCCGGTCGACGTCTTCAAGGCGGCCCGCCGCGGCGACATCCTCCTCCAGCACCCCTACGACTCGTTCGCGACCAGCGTGCAGCGCTTCATCGAGCAGGCGGCGGCCGACCCGCGGGTGCTCGCGATCAAGCAGACCCTCTACCGCACCTCCGGCGACTCCCCCATCATCGACGCCCTGATCGATGCCGCCGAGGCCGGCAAGCAGGTCCTGGTGCTCGTCGAGATCAAGGCGCGCTTCGACGAGGTGGCCAACATCCGCTGGGCGCGCAAGCTCGAGCAGGCCGGCTGCCACGTGGTCTACGGCCTGGTCGGCCTGAAGACCCACTGCAAGCTGGCGATGGTGGTGCGCGAGGAGCCCGACGGCACCATCCGCCGCTACACCCACATCGGCACCGGCAACTACAACCCCAAGACCTCCCGGCTCTACGAGGACATGGGCCTGATCACCACCGACGAGAACATCGGCGAGGACGTCGCCCACCTGTTCAACAACCTCTCCGGTTGGAGCCGGGAGGCGACGTACGAGCAGCTTCTCGTCGCGCCCGGAAACGTACGCAGCGGCCTGATCGAGCAGATCCACGCCGAGATCGCCCACCATCTGGCGGGGCGGCCGGCACGGATCCGCCTCAAGGCCAACTCCGTCGTGGACGAGGCCGTCATCGACGCGCTCTACCTGGCCTCCCAGGCAGGCGTGCCCGTCCAGCTGCTGGTGCGCGGCATCTGCGCGCTGCGCCCGGGCGTGGAGGGGCTCAGCGAGACCATCGAGGTGCGCTCGATCCTGGGCAGGTTCCTGGAGCACTCCCGGATCTTCTGGTTCGAGAACGGCTCCGCCGACGACGGGGACGGCCCGAGCGCCTGGATCGGCTCGGCCGACATGATGCACCGCAACCTCGACCGCCGGGTCGAGGCCCTCGTACGTCTCCCCACCCCGGAGCTCGTGGCGGAGGTAGGCGCACTGTTCGACCTGGCATTCGAACCGTCGACCGACGCCTGGATCCTCGGCTCGGACGGAACGTGGACCCGCAACCACGCTCCCGACCATCTCCAGGCGATGTTGATCGCACGCCAGCGGCAGCGCAGGCGCGCCTCGGCGGGCTGAACACGCCCCTGGCTTTCGTCGTGTCAAGCGGACTCGCCTAACATGAGCCCGCAGGTCTGCCTCATCCAGCCAGGAGCCCCCCGTGCGTTTCCGAATCCGCCCGGTCGACACGTCGTTCTACGACCTGTTCACCGAGTCCGCCAACCACCTCGTCGGCGGCGTCTCGCTGCTCGCCGAGATGCTCAGCGACAATGCCGACCGTGAGGACGTCGCGCGTCGCATGCGCGACGCGGAGCATGCCGCCGACGAGACCACCCACGAGCTGATCAAGAAGGTCAACTCCACCTTCGTCACGCCGTTCGACCGCGAGGACATCTACGCCCTCGGCTCCGGTCTCGACGACGTGATGGACTCGATGGACGAGGTCGTCGACCAGATCTTCGTCTACGGCGTCAACATCCTGCCCCCGGAGCTCTCCGACCAGGTGACCGTGCTCCAGCGCTGCGCGGAGCTGACCGCGTCGGCGATGCCCAACCTCCGCTCCATGAAGGAGCTCTCGGAGTACTGGATCGAGATCAACCGTCTCGAGAACCAGGGCGACAAGAACCACCGCCGCATCCTCGCCAAGCTCTTCTCCGGTGAGTACGAGGCACTCGAGGTCCTCAAGCTGAAGGACATCGTGGAGTCCCTCGAGGACGCGATCGACGGTTTCGAGAAGGTCGCGAACACCGTCGAGCAGATCGCCGTCAAGGAATCCTGAGCCTGCTCAGATGGAACTCGCCATTGTCATCGCGGTGGTCGTCGTCGCCCTGGTCTTCGACTACACCAACGGCTTCCACGACGCCGCCAACGCCATCGCGACCTCCGTGTCCACGCGAGCGCTCACACCGCGCATCGCCCTCCTGCTTGCGGCGGTGATGAACTTCGTCGGCGCCTTCCTGGGCCAGAAGGTCGCCCACACCGTCTCCGACACCATCACGCCACCATCGGGTGCCCATGGTCTGACAGTCGTGATGGCCGGCCTGCTCGGCGCGATCGCCTGGAACATGATCACCTGGTACTTCGGGCTGCCCTCGTCCTCGTCGCACGCGCTCATCGGCGGTCTGGCCGGCTCGGCGATCGCCGCCGGCGCGTTCGTCAACTGGTGGACGGTCCTGGAGAAGGTCGTCATCCCGATGTTCGTCTCGCCGTTCGTCGCCTTCGGCCTCGGCTTCGGCGTGATGCTCGCGATCATGTGGATCTTCCGCCGTGCCAACCAGCACAAGGCGCAGAAGGGCTTCCGGATCGCCCAGACCATCTCGGCCGCCGCGATGGCGCTCGGTCACGGTCTCCAGGACGCCCAGAAGACGATGGGCGTCATCTTCCTCGCCCTGGTCACCGGCGGCTTCCTCTCCGAGGGCGACGATCTCCCGTTCTGGGTGATCGCCGCGGCCGCCACCGCCATCTCGCTCGGCACGATGTCCGGCGGCTGGCGCATCATGCGCACCCTCGGCCGTCGCATCATCCACCTCGACCCCTCCCGCGGCTTCGCCGCCGAGTCGGTCGCCGCCTCGGTGCTCTACACGACGGCGTACGTCTGGGAGGCCCCGATCTCGACCACCCACACGATCACCTCGGCGATCATGGGTGTCGGCGCGACCAAGCGGTTCTCCGCGGTCCGCTGGGGTATCGCGAAGTCCATCGTCGCTGCCTGGATCTTCACCTTCCCGGCCGCCGGCGGTGTCGCGGCGCTGACCTACCTGATCTGCCACTTCGTGTTTCAGCTGCCGTAGACGACGACACGCCGAGTCGGCGCATCCGACCCCTCTCGCTCGCTTCGCTTCGCGAGGCACGGGGTCAGATGCGCCGACTCGGCTTCACCAGATTTAGCCGAACCGACCCGAGATGTACGCCTCGGTGTCCGGGTTGTCCGGGTTCGTGAACATCTGCTTGGTGGGGTTGAACTCCACCAGGTGACCCGGCTGGCCGGCGGCCTTCAGGTTGAAGAAGCCGGTGTCGTCGGAGACACGGGCGGCCTGCTGCATGTTGTGGGTCACGATCACGATCGTGTAGTCGGACTTCAGCTCGTGGATGAGGTCCTCGATCGCCGCGGTCGAGATCGGGTCGAGGGCCGAGCACGGCTCGTCCATGAGCAGCACCTCGGGCTGGACCGCGATCGCGCGGGCGATGCAGAGCCGCTGCTGCTGACCACCGGAGAGGCCCATGCCGGGCTTGCCGAGGCGGTCCTTGACCTCGTTCCACAGGTTGGCGCCGCGCAGCGCCTTCTCCACGATCGAGTCGGCCTCGGCCTTCTTGATCCGCTTGGAGTTCAGCTTGTTGCCGGCGAGCACGTTGTCGTAGATCGACATCGTCGGGAACGGGTTCGGCCGCTGGAAGACCATGCCGACCTTGCGACGAACCGCCACCGGGTCGACGTTCGGACCGTAGATGTCCTGGCCGGCGATCTGGATCTTGCCCTCGACGTACGCACCGGGGATGACCTCGTGCATCCGGTTGAGGGTGCGCAGGAAGGTCGACTTGCCGCAGCCGGACGGCCCGATGAAGGCCGTCACCGACTTCGGCTTGATGGACATGGAGACGTCCTCGACGGCCTTGAAGTCGCCGTAGAAGATGCTGGCGTCCTTGACTTGAATGGACATGTGTTTCTCCTAGCGCCCGGTCTTGGGGGCGAAGATCGTGCCGACGATACGGGCGATGAGGTTGAGGACCATGACGAGGATGAAGAGCACCAGTGCTCCACCCCAGGCGTACTCGACGCCCTTGTGCGTGGCCTCGGACAGCTGGGTGTAGATGAAGACTGGCACGGTCATCATCGGGCTGTCGTCGAAAGCGCTGGTGTTCATGTTCGGGTTGAAGCCCGAGGCGACCAGCAGTGGAGCGGTCTCGCCGATCACGCGCGAGATCGCGAGCACGACACCGGTGACGATGCCGCCGATGGCGGTCGGGAGCACCATCCGGGTGATGGTGCGCCACTTCGGCACCCCGAGCGCGTACGCAGCCTCCCGCAGGTCGTCGGGGACCAGCTTGAGCATCTCCTCGGTGGAACGGACGACCGTCGGGATCATCAGCAGCGAGAGCGCGACACCGCCGCCGAAGCCGAAACGCGTGCCCGGCCCGACGATCAGGGTGAAGAGCGCGAACGCGAACAGACCCGCCACGATCGACGGGATGCCGGTCATGACGTCGACCAGGAATGTGATCGCCTTGGCGAGGCGGTTGCCCTTGCCGTACTCGATCAGGTAGATCGCGGTCATGATGCCGATCGGGATCGAGATCAGCGCGGCGATGCCGGTGACGATCAGGGTGCCCGTCAGCGCGTGGTAGAGACCGCCCTGCTCGTCGCCGGTGACCGAGCGCATCGAGTAGGTGAGGAACTCCGGGTTGATGGTGGCGGCGCCGCGGGCGACGACCATGTAGACCAGCCAGATCAGCGGGATGACCGCGACCCCGAAGGCGGTCCACACCAGCCCGGTGATGAGCTTGTCGGTCGCCGAGCGCTTGTTCTCCACCAGCAGGGCCCACAGGGGGTAGCCGATGAGGAAGGCCAGCACACCGATGACGGCGGCCCCGACGATGCTCACGCCGAGCACCAGAGCCAGGCCCCCGAGCGCGATCGCAGCGATGCCGACCAGCCACTGGGCACCACGCGGAAGCGTGGCGTGGGACAGCTGCGTCTCTTCGTTGGAGAGGCGGTGTCCTGAGCTTGTCGAAGGGTCGATGTTGCTCACTTGGCCCTCCCTCGGGCGACGATCCAGCGGGCGAGCGCATTGATCAGGAACGTGAAGGCGAACAGCACGAGGCCGGTCGCGATCAGCACGGACAGCCGGTCGGGCGTGCTCTCCTTGTAGCCCTGCGCGATGTACGCCGCGATGGTCTGCGGGTTCTGGGTGCCGACGATGAACAGCGAGATCACGACCTTCGGCGAGGCGATCATCGCGATCGCCATGGTCTCACCGAGAGCACGACCGAGGCCGAGCATCACCGCGGACACCATCCCCGAGCGGGCGTAGGGGAAGACCGCGTAGCGGATCATCTCCCAGCGGGTGGCGCCGAGCGCCAGGGCTGCCTCCTCGTGCAGTCGCGGCGTCTGCGCGAAGACCTCGCGGCAGATCGAGGTGATGATCGGAAGGATCATCACGGCGAGCACGATCGAGGCGGTGAACAGCGTGCGACCGTTGCCGGAGGGCTGGCCGTCGAAGAACGGCAGCCAGGCGAGGTTGTCGGCCAGCCAGGCGTGGGCCGGCACCAGGTAGGGACCCAGCGCGACCGCACCCCACAGGCCGAAGACGACCGACGGCACGGCGGCGAGCAGGTCGATGACGTAGGCCACCGGGATCGCGATCCGGCGCGGCGCGTAGTGGCTGATGAACAGGGCGATCGCCACGGAGAACGGCACCGCGATGATCAGGGCCAGGACGGCGGCGTACATGGTCGCGAACAGCAGGGGGACGACCAGGCCCATGAACGAGCCCTGACCGCTGTAGTGCTGCGCGTCCACGTTGAAGCCCGGGACGCCCTCGATCCCCAGGAAGATGAAGACGGCTGCCAGCGCCACCAGGATCAGGGAGGCAGCGGCAACGGCGAGGCCTCGGAAGACGACATCACCCACCGAGCCACGGCCGGAGAGCTCCGACTTCTGGCCAGGGTCAGCACCGGCGCCAGGGTCGGCGCCGGGGTCAGCGGCGACAGTCACAAGGCATTCCTCGACTTTCTTGTTTCGGTTCTCAAGACAGCCGTACGGGCGGCGGCCGCAGCCACCGCCCGAACGGCGATCACGTCAGACTAGTCAGCGCTTACTTGATCGAGCCGACGAGGTCGACGGCCTTGTCTGCGATCGTGCGGTCGAGCGGCGCGGAGCCGGCCTCCTCGGCGGAGACCTCCTGGCCCTCCTCGGAGAGGATGTACTCCAGGTAGCCCTTCACGTTGGCCGCGTCCTCGGCGTTCTCGTAGGTCGGGCAGGCCAGCAGGTAGGAGACCAGCACGACCGGGTAGACGCCGGCCTCGGTGGTGTCGCGGGCGAGGTCGTAGGCCATGTCGTTGTCGGACAGACCGGCAGGCTTCGACGCGGCCAGAACCTTGGCAGCGGCGTCGGCGGACGGCGCGACGTAGTCCTCGCCGACCTTGATGTTGACCGTGGCCAGGTCGTTCTCGCGCGCGGCGGACTCGTCCAGGAAGCCGATGTAGCCGGCGCCGGAGAGCGCGGTCACGACACCGGAGGTGCCGTCGGCGCCCTCGCCGACCTTGATGCTGGCGGGCCACTCACCGTCCGGCTCCTCGGTCCAGCCACCGGCGGCCTCGAGGTACTTGGTGAAGTTCTCCTGCGTACCGGAGTCGTCGGAGCGGTGAACCGGGGTGATGGCGCTGTCGGGAAGCTCGGCGTCCGGGTTGAGCGCAGCGATCGCCTTGTCGTTCCACTTGGTGATCTTGCCCGAGAAGATGCCGGTGAGGGTCGCGCCGTCGAGGTTCAGCTCGTCGACACCCTCGAGGTTGAACGCCACGGCGATCGGGGAGACGTACGCCGGGACCTGGATCGGGTCGCCGCCGCACTTCTCCTTGGCCTTGGTCAGCTCGCCCTCTTCGTCGTTGAGAGCGGAGTCGGTGCCCGCGAAGAGGTAACCGCCGGAGATGAAGCCCTCACGGCCGGAGCCGGAACCGACCGGCTCGTAGACGACGCTGAGGTCCGGGTTCGCGTCCTGCATGCCGGCGGTCCAAGCCGCCTGGCCCTTCTCCTGCGAGGTAGCGCCGCCACCCTTGATGGTGCCCGAGAGGGAGCCTTCTTCGCTACCGCCGCCCGTGGGCTCGTTGCCGGCGCCACAGGCGCTGATCGCAAGAGCAAGGGCCGCAGCCGTGATGCCCGGGACGAGTGCCCGGCGCAGCGAGGTGGTGTTCACGCAAGTCTCCTGATTGATGAAGCAGTCGATTCGGAGTTGTCGCGATGACCGTAGGTAGCCGAGGTGGACGGGAAACTCGGTGAAGGTGAACGCAGGCTTAACGAGGGACACAAAGTCGGTGGCAAATCAGTGTCAGTTCCGGGCACAGGAGATGAACAGGCAGGCCTCAAGCCTCTGTTAGGCCTGAAATGCCTCAACAGCCCGCACTTCACCTTCTTGCACGTGCAGGACCATCAGCTCGCCCTTCGCCAGCTTCGGGTCGCGCACGCCCAGCCCTTCGAAGACCCACGGCAGCACCGGCCGGTGCGTGCAGATCACCGTCGGAACGGCCAGGTCACGCAGGATGTCCGCGGCCAAGGCCGACACGCTACCTCCCTTGGCGCCCTCCTCACTGAGCAGTCTCATCTGTTCGGACGCGATGCCGGCGAGGCCGGCATACGGCGCCACGGACTGCGTGCAGCGGACGCTCGTCGAGGTGATCACCCGGCGGATGTCGTAGGCCATCAGCAGGCCGGCCAGCGTGACCGCCTGGGCCCGCCCGGTGTCGTCGAGCGGCCGCTCCGAGTCCTCACCGGACCAGGCCGAACGACCGAGGGACGAGGCGTGGCGGAGGATCACGAGCGGCGTGGTGGGGTGGCGTACGTCCTCGGCCTGCTGCAGCGTCTCCCGGTCGTGCGGGTAGGTGAGCCGCTTGCGGGCCTTCTCCACCGGCATCCACTCGACCTCGTCGATCTCGTCGTTGATCTGGTAGCTGTCGACGTCGTCGTCGGCTCCGGCAGCGGTGCGACCCACCCAGTAGTGGACCACCTTCTGCCCCGCCTCGACGGGATAGCGCTGCGTCCGGAGCGGGCGGCCGAGGGCGACCTGGAGGCCGGTCTCCTCGCGCACCTCACGGATCGCGGTCACCGGCACCGTCTCGCCGGGATCGACCTTGCCCTTGGGGAAGGACCAGTCGTCGTACTTGGGTCTGTGGACCAGCACTACCTCGGGCAGGTCTTGGTGCTCGCGAAAAACCACTACGCCGGCGGCCGGGATCTCGGGCATGGACACAGGGTATGTCGGATGGGCGACCGGTTCGTCTAAGGTTCGTCGGGATGCTCCGCACCCCACAGCTTCTCGACCGTCCCCGGATGTGGGCCGGTCGGTCATCCCGAGTCGTACGCGCCCACCCCCTGTTGACCATCGTGGTGGGCGTTGTCGTCGTCGCGCTCGTGATCTTCCTGGCCCGGGCGTGGGCGACCCGTGGGGGCGATCTCGACGAGGCGCTGCGGCTGGCCCCGGCCGAGGCGACGCGGGTCTCGTTCACCGACTGGGCGGCCATCCGCGAGAGCGTCGGCGCCGACCTCGATGCCGACTCCACGCCGGAGGAGGTCCACGAGATGATCGACGAGGCCTATACGAAGGACCTGACCTCGACCTCGGTGCTGCCCGACGCCTCGGGCCTGCTGCAGCAGCACTTCGGATGGTCCCCGGCGACCCTCGACTGGGAGCTCTACACGCAGTCGACCGAGGGGGCGCTGATGGTCGGGCACCTCGCGGACATGGATGCCGACCACCTCGTCGACCAGCTCACCTCGATGGGGTTCGCCGCCCCGGAGGACGATCCGGCCGACGGCGGCGTCTGGGACGGCACCCTGGTCCCGTTCTCCTCCTTCACCGACTCCGGCATCGACTCGACGATCACCCCGCAGGTCACCTACATCGCCTTCCTGCCCGAACACGATCTGATCCTGGCCTCGGACGGCCGTCGCTACCTGAGCGACCAGATCGAGAGCCTCGGCGACGGCGACCTGCACGAGCCGATGACGGATGCCGCCGACCGGCTCGGCGACCCGCTCTCCGCGTTCATCTACGACGGCGACTTCACGTGCAGCGAGATCGGGCTGGCCGGCGCCTCGGCCGCCGACCAGGACCAGGCGGACGGCCTCATCGACGCCGCCGGCGACCTCAACCCGATCGCGGGCTTCGCCATGGCGGCCGAACGCAACGGCGACGTACGTGTGGCGATGTCGTTCGAGGACGACGACCAGGCGCGTACGAACGCCGACACCCGGGCCAAGCTCGCCGTCGGACCGGCACCGGGCCAGGGCGGCACGTTCGACGAGCGGTTCGAGCTCGGGAAGGTCGCGGCCGACGACGCGGTCGTCACCATGCAGCTGCGGCCCAAGGACGGTACGGCGGTGCTGTCCGACCTGGCGAACGGGCCGCTGCTCTTCGCGACCTGCTGAGGGCCCGCGCGGCCCTAGGGGATGATCCCCAGGATGCGGTCGATCTCGTCCTGGGAGAGGTGGTCCTCGGACTCGCTGGCGGCGACGATGAGGTTGGTGGTGAGCTCCACCTCGAGGAGCAGCTCAGGATCTTCCAGCGTCACATCGAACTGATCAGCCACGCCCGCCGCCTCCTCACGTCACCTTGGAAAAGCTCGTCGTCACATCATCGCCCAGTCTCGGTGGATCTGCGCGCTGATCCACCAAGAACCATCAAAAGTTGTCACATCAAGCGTGACACATGGGCCTGAGAGGGCCCCAATCAGACCACGAGGCCCCAGCCGAACGGCTGGGGCCTCGTTGCAGATGATCAGTGTCGGCTCACGCCGAACCCGAGATCGTCTTACTCATCAGAGAGGGCGAACGTTCTCCGCCTGCGGACCCTTCGGGCCCTGCGTGACGTCGAACTCGACCTTCTGGTTCTCGTCGAGGGTCTTGTAGCCCTGCGTCTGGATCGCCGAGTAGTGCACGAAGACGTCGTCGCCGCCGTCCTCCTGCGCGATGAAACCGAAACCCTTCTCGGCGTTGAACCACTTAACGGTGCCCTGAGCCATCTGCTCGTTACTCCTTAGTCGGGGCGAGAGGCCACCAGGTTCGGTAGCCCCGCATCAGGGGCGGGTGACACGTCGCTCCGACCTGTGTTCCCGAACCGGGGCCCGGGCGAGCACAGAGCAGAAACGCCGTTGGATCACAAACTCCGCAGGCGTCAGACCTTCTGGAACTTGCTCCTGTTGCGGGAGTGACACTAGCAACTCGTGGGCCGCTGCGAACCCCCCTTCGCCGATCGTTTTACGTGCGAAGCGGTGAAGGTTGCGCAACAGAGCCGTGAAACGGCCGCTCAGCGGGACGTACGACCACGGGTTCCGAGGCAGTTTCCGGGCCACGGGAGTCCCGCCGACCCTTCCGACCGCCGAAATACTTGGCTAGCCACATGATTGCTGTTATGGTGAATATGTGGCTAGCCACCTTATTCTCCAGAGCAACGCGACCCGAAGTGGAGTGTCATGAAAGCGATCATTTTCGATGAGTTCGGCGGTCCGGATGTCCTGCACGAGGCGGACGTCGAGATTCCGCACCCCGGCCCCGGCCAGGTCCGAGTACGCGTCAAGGCCGCCGGGCTGAACGCGCTGGACGGCAAGAAGCGCGCCGGCATGGTCGAGGCCGTGTTCCCGACGACGTTCCCCGCCATTCCCGGCGCCGAGGTCGCAGGTGTGGTCGACGCCCTCGGTGAGGGCGTGAGCGACGTACAGGTCGGAGACGAGGTGCTCGGCTGGGCGGACACCGGCTCGTACGCCGAGTACGCCCTGGCCACCGCCGTGGCCCCCAAGCCCGCAGACCTCTCCTGGGAGGTCGCGGCCGCGCTGCCGGTCGCCAGCGAGACCGCCGAACGGGTCCTGGACGAGCTGGGGGTGACCGCCGGGGAGACCGTGCTGATGCACGGCGCCTCCGGAGCGGTCGGCACCGTGGCCGTCCAGCTCGCGATCGCCCGCGGAGCCCGCGTGATCGCCACGGCCGGCACCTCGAACCAGGACTACGTCACCTCGCTGGGCGCGACCCCGACCACCTACGGCGAGGGTCTGGTCGAGCGGGTGCGCGCCCTGGCTCCCGACGGCGTCGACGCGGTCTTCGACCTGGCCGGCAAGGGCGCCCTGCCCGACTCCATCACCCTGCGCGGCGGCACCGAGCGCATCGTCACCATCGCCGACTTCGGTGCGGGCGAGCTGGGCGTCGCCTTCTCCTCCGGCGGCGGGGACCACCCCGTCGAGCGCCTGGCCGCCGTGGCTCAGGACGCCGCGGCCGGAACGCTGACCACCACCGTCACGGCGTACCCGCTGGCCAAGGCGGCCGACGCCCAGCAGGCCAGCGACGCGGGACACGTACGCGGCAAGCTCGTCCTCACCGTCGACTGAGCGCCCCAACCCACCTGTTGCGGTGGCCGACCGGGCCACCGCGTTCACCGAAAGAGACTGTCATGCTGGAATCCCTGTGGGCCCCGATCACCCTCGGCGGCACCTCTCTGCCACACCGTCTGGTCATGGCCCCCATGACTCGTGACCGCTCCACCCCGGAGGGCGTGCCGACGGAGCTGAATGCCGAGTACTACGCACAGCGCGCCTCGAAGGCGCTGATCATCACCGAGGGCACCCAGCCCTCCGCCGACGGCCAGGGCTACCTGCTCACTCCTGGTATCTACAACGAGGCGCAGATCGCCGGGTGGCGCACGGTCACCGATGCGGTGCACGCGGCAGGCAGCCGGGTGTTCATCCAGCTGATGCACGTCGGTCGGGTCTCCCACCCCGACAACACTCCCCACCACCGCCAGCCCGTCGCCCCCTCGGCGATCCGCCCGGCCGGCGTGATGTTCACCGCCTCCGGCCCACAGGAGATGCCGGAGCCCCGTGCGCTCTCGACGCAGGAGGTCGCCGAGACCGTCGACGACTTCCGGCGCGCGGCTGCCGCGGCGGTTGCGGCGGGCGCGGACGGCGTGGAGATCCACGGCGCCAACGGCTACCTGATCCACCAGTTCCTCTCCGGCAACGCCAACCAGCGCACGGACCGCTACGGCGGCTCGATCGAGGCCCGTATCCGCTTCGCCGTGGAGGTCGTCGCCGCGGTGGCCGAGGAGATCGGCCCCGAGCGCACCGGCATCCGGATCTCGCCGGGAAACCCGTACAACGACATCGTCGAGTCCGACACCCACGAGCTGTATCCGGCGCTGGTGGAGGCGCTGCGCCCGATGGGTCTGGCCTACCTGCACCTGATGCACATGGGCGACGAGCAGCTGCTCGACACGCTCCGCGCGCAGTGGCCCGGCACCCTGATCCTCAACCGGCCGGGCGCCGACATCCCCACTCGAGCCAAGGACGTCGACAACGGCACGGCCGACCTGATCTCCGTCGGTGCACTGGCGCTCGCCAACCCCGACCTGGTCGAGCGGCTGCGCGTCGGGGCAGAGTTGAACACTCCCGACCCGGCGACCTTCTACGGTGGCGGAGCGGTCGGATACACCGACTACCCCACCCACACAGGCTGAAGAAGCGGAGACCATGCCCGAGATCCCCACCACTGCCGCAGGCGGGCCGATGAGCTACGCGATCTTCCAGCTCGCCCGGGCCCACCGTGCCTACGCCGGCGCCCTGCTGCGCAAGATGGACCTGCACCCGGGCCAGGAGCTGCTCCTGATGCAGCTGCTGGACCGCGAGGGCCAGACCCAGTCCGAGCTTCTCGAGAGCGTCGGCCTCGACCACTCCACCGTCTCCAAGTCCCTGCGCCGCATGCAGGAAGCGGGACTGCTGGTCCGTGAGCCGGCAGAGCACGACCGGCGGGTGATGGTCGTCCATCTCACCGACAAGGGCCGGGCGATGCGGGAACCCATCGCCGCCCTGTGGAAGAGCCTGGAGGGAGCCTCGGCTGGCGCCCTGACCGAGGAGCAGGCGGCGGCGTTCGTCGAGATCGCCGGCGCGATCACCGACTCGATCAACAGCCATCCGTTGCCGCAGGAAGAGTCCAGCTGACCCTCGTCACACGGCCGAGCCCCGAGTCGCAGATGCGGCTCGGGGCTCGAGCCCGCTGTAGGCCGTGTCGGTCTCGAACCGACGACCCATGGATTAAAAGTCCACTGCTCTACCAACTGAGCTAACGGCCCGCCGGGAGTCTACCGGAGCAGCCGCCGTCTCCTATTCGTGGTCGTCGCGCGGCGCCGACGCCCTCCCCCGCTCGCTGATGATCCGGGCGCATCGCTCGGCAGCGGCCGCGCCCGTCAGCGCATGCTCGAGCAGGAGCTGGGTCCAGTGCTCGTAGCGAGCGACCTCGACCGGGTCGGCGATCTCGAGGTCGCCGGCGCTGGTCTCGAGGGTGACGATCCGGTCGCGCTGGTCCCAGCCGTGCTGGACCAGCACGGGGAAGCTCTCGAAGGGGACGATCCCGATGGTCGCCCGGGTCGTGGTCGCCAGCTTGGCGATGTGATCGATCTGGGCGCGCATGATGTCAGGAGATCCGACCAGATGGTGGAGGGCCGCCTCGCCGACCAGGATCGTGATCGACCGGCCGCCCTCGTAGAGGATCGCCGAGCGCCTGAGCCGGGCCGCGATCACGGTGGAGACGTCCTCGCGATCCGCAGCCTCGTCGCGGGAGCCACCGGCCAGGGCCAGCAGGGCGCGCGCATAGTCCGGCGTCTGCAGCAGCTCGGGGACGCTGTGGGGCTGGAAGCTCGTCAGGACCGTCGCGGCCACCTCGGTCGCGGCGTAGGCGTCCTGGCGCCGCTCCGCGCCTCCGCTCGCCGGACGAGCGTCGCGGAAGGCCGCGTGCTCCTGGTCCGCGCGGGTACGCAGCGCGAGCAGCATCTCCTTGTCGGCACCCACCGCGGCCGCCCAGGCCCGGACCTCGGCCTCGGAGACCGCCTGTCGACCGGACTCGATCTTCGACACCTTCGGCTGCGACCAGCCCGCCCCCAGGGCGTCCGCGAGGCCGGCTCCGGTCAGGCCTGCGGCTCGGCGGGTGTCACGGAGCGCCTCGGTGAGCGCTTCGCGGGCTCGACGGCTGGAGCGGGGCACGGACGGCAGCCTCCTTCGGCGGATCGGATGGACCCCATCCTGCCTGATGTGCATAGTCGGCGTCCAGATGCACATCATGGTTGGCGGGATCGAAATATTATGCTCTACTGATCCCGGGGTCGACGTCGACAGGAAGGCAGTGCCTCGATGAGCATCCGACGAACCCAACCCGGCCGACCACGCCTCATTCCCGCCACCACGGCCAGCCCACCACGTGAGCAGGTCCTCCATGCCGCAGCGCAGCTGTTCGTGACCCAGGGCTTCGCCGCCACCTCCACCCGTGAGATCGCGGAGAAGGTCGGGATCAGGCAGGCCTCGCTCTACTACCACTTCACCGGCAAGGACGAGATCCTCGCCGAGCTCCTGGAGCGATCCGTCCGGCCCACCGTCGACCGGGTCGAGCAGATCGAGCAGGCCGCGGCCGAGCGTCCCGAGACCGCGCTCTACGCGCTGGTGCTCGTCGACCTGCACACCCTCGCCGAGGCGCCGGACAACATCGGCGTGCTGGCCACCCATCCCGACGTGACCAGCAGCGAGGCGTTCGACGCCTTCCGCAGCGCCCGCGCAGAGCTCGCCGGCGCCTACGGGCGGATCGCGGCGCAGGTCGCGGAGCCCGGCGCCGCGCACACCGCCGAGCCTCGTCATCTCGGCGAGATGCTCATCCACCTGGTCGAGGTCACCACCAGCCTCCGCAGCATCGGCGTGACGATCGACGAGGAGACGGCCGACGCCATCGCCTCGACCTGCCTTCGCGCCTGCGGGGTCCCCGAGAGCCGCATCATCTCGGCGGCCTCGACCGCGGCGGCTCTCGTCGCCGGGCTGCCGGCGAGCCCCCATGGCTGACTACGCACAGCGGGCCCGACCAGCTCAGAGCTGGACGGGCCCGCTGCGTACGAAGGAAGTGCCTTTCTCAGTGGGTTCCGGTGATGCGGTCGAGCGCGGCCGGGGTGTAGGGCGAGTTCGCCTCGAGGTAGGCGGCGAAGGCGTCGATGTCGAGGCCGCCGTAGTAGGGGTCGGTGCCCTTCGTGAAGGCGGCGAAGGCGTCGCCGCCGCCCTGCAGGAAGTTGTTGGTCACGACCCGGTAGGACGCGGCCTTGTCGATCGGCTGACCGTTCAGCATCACGGAGCCGTCGACCGGACCCGTGGGGCTGATCTGGTAGGAGAAGCCCTTCGAGACCTGCAGGATCTTGTGCGAGGCCGCGTTGGCGCCGGTGACCTGCTGGGTGAGCAGGTCGTAGATGTCCTGGCCGGTCATGGTCAGCGAGACCAGGTAGTTGTTGAACGGCTGGACCGTGAACGCCTCGTCGTAGGTGACGTCGCCGACGGCCTCGCCGTAGGGCGAGCTGGCCGCGGTCAGGTCGGCACGGATGCCACCCGGGTTCATGAACGCGATCACCGGCACCTGCCCGTTGACCACCGTCGACTGGTCGGCGAGCTGGGCGTCGGCGATCAGGTCACCGAGCGCCGACTCACCGGCAGGACTCTGGTCGCGCTTGACGTCGGTCGTGATCGAGCCGAGCACCCGGGAGGCGATCGGCCTGACCAGCTCCTTGTAGGTGTTGATCAGCGTGGTCTGCTCGGGAGCCTTGGCGACGTCACGGGTGACGAGCAGGTTCGAGCCCTTGACCGAGGAGCGGACGATGTCGCGCGACTTGAGGTTGTACTTCAGGTTGGTCTCGGTGTAGAGCCGGCCGAAGGACGAGGCCGAGGTGACCAGGCGGGACTTGCCCTCGGGGTCGGGTACGTCGCAGACGTAGGGGTTGTGGGTGTGGCCGGTGACCAGCATGTCGATCTCGGGGTCGAGGTTCTGCGCGATCGGCACGATCGGCGAGCCGGCGACGAGCTCGCCGCCACCCTCGCAGGTGTAGTCGTAGCGGGCGTTGACGTCGTAGACCGTGCCGGTGGCCGGGTCGGTCCACTTCTCCTTCGGCAGGTTGGCACCCTCGTGGATGAGGGTCACGATCGCCTTGACGCCCTTCTTCTTCAGCACGGGTACGAGCGCGTTGGCGGTCTCGACCTCGTCCTTGAAGGTGAGGCCCTTGACGCCCTCGGCGGTGACGATGTCGGGGGTGGCCTCGAGGGTCATGCCGATGAAGCCGATCTTGACGCCGTCGACCTCCTTGATGGAGTAGGCCGGCAGGATCGTCTTGCCGCTGGCGTCCTCGATCACGTTGGAGGCGAGGATGTCGAAGTCGGCGCCCTGGTACTCGTGGGCGGCGCAGGAGTTCTGGTTGTCCTTGCCGTCGCCGTCGTCGATGCAGCCACCGGCGTCGATGCGCTGCAGCTCCTTGTAGCCCTCGTCGAACTCGTGGTTGCCGACCGCGGTCACGTCCAGCCCGAGCTTGTTGAGCGCCTCGATCGACGGCTCGTCGTGGAACGCGGCGGAGAGCAGCGGCGAGGCGCCGATCAGGTCGCCCGCGGCCACGGTCAGGGAGCGGGCGTGACCCTTGCGGGCCTCGGCCAGGTGGGAGGCGAGGTATTCGACGCCACCCACGTTGACGGTGTCATCGACCGGCTTGCCGGTGGCGGGGTCGATGTGGTGGCCGGTGATCAGCCGCCCGCTCGAACCCGACGGCGCCTCGAGGTTGCCGTGGAAGTCGTTGAACGAGAGCAGCTGGACATCGACCAGGTGCTTCCCAGCACTCTCGGCGCTGGTCTGCGCCGAGGCAGAGGTCGCGACCGGAGTGGCGACTGCGGCGGCCGCGAGAGCGACGGCGGCAACGGCCACGGCGGGGCGAAGCTTTCGGGTGTTACGAGGCATTGCGGGGCTCCCCATCTCAGTGATCGACGAAGGGAACAATGCCCCTTCGGGTTCCGATTGTGAAGAGGTAACAGGATTACCGCCGCCGAATCGTCATCAACCGTTAATCAGCCGAAAAATTCGGTAACGTCCACCGCTCCACCGGCCTCCTCGAACTCCTCGCGGACCGTCTCTCGCAGCTTCGCGTCGGAGAGGTAGTCGGCGGCCACCGCGGCCAGACCGTAGGCGGCATCGACGAGCACCTCGTCGGCGTACGGCGTGACCGCGGCAGCGGCGAACTCGCGGCTGTGCAGGGAGACGTCGGCCTCGGCGATCTTGACCATCGCGTGCAGTCCGGGGATCCGGAAGGAGACGTTGCCGAAGTCGGTGGAGCCGGCCAGCAGGTCCGGGACTACACCGGGCGCGAGGACGGTGTGGTTGCGCTCCTGGTAGCGGCGGTTCCAGGCCTGTGCGAGGCCGCTGTTGTTGCGGATCGGCAGGTAGACCGGCGACTCGTCCCAGCTGAACTCGACCCCGCAGCCGGTCATCAGCGCCGCTCCCATCGCCATCTCCTCGAGCCGCTGGGAGAGGACCTTGAGCGTCTCGGGATAGGCGGAGCGTACGTAGAACTCGATCGAGGCGTGCTCCGGGATCACGTTGGGGCGCAGGCCGCCGTCGGTGATGATCGCGTGCACCCGGTCGGTCGGCGGCATCTGCTGCCGGTTGAGCGCGACGCCGGTGTAGAGCAGGTTGGCCGCGTCCAGGGCGTTGCGCCCCATGAACGGCTGGATCGAGGCGTGCGCCGGCACCCCGACGTACGTCACCTTCAGCTGCCTGCGGCCGAGGAAGACCGGCTCGGAGGTGTCATAGGTGAACGGGTGGATCATGATCGCCGCGTCGACGCCGTCGAAGGCGCCCTTCTGCGCCATCAGCTCCTTGCCGCCACCGCCCTCCTCGGCCGGCGTGCCGAGCCAGATCGCCCGGCCGCCGAGCTTGTCGATCACGCTCGCGATGGCCAGGAAAGCACCCACGCCGACGGTCGCGATCAGGTTGTGGCCGCAGCCGTGGCCGATGCCGGGAAGTGCGTCGTACTCGGAGAGCACCGCGATCGTCGGACCGTCCTTGGCGCCGCCCGCCGAGGCGTACAGAGCGGTCGGGAGGCCGTAGGCACCCCGGGCGACCTCGATGCCGTGAGCCTCGACGAACTCCGTCAGCCCGGCCGAGCTGCGGTGCTCCTCGAAGCCGGTCTCGGGGTGCTCGGCGAGGTCGTGGGAGACCGCGACCAGCTCCGGCCCGAGGTCCACGAGCCGGTCGCGGATCGCGTCCAGGATCCCCCGCGGCGCACCCGGTGAGCTCGACTCGACGGCCTTCGTGAGGAGCGCCCTGGCGTCCGCCTCGTCGCGAAGCTGGTTGACCAGGAACGGATTCGGCTGCTGCGGCTGCGTCATGCCGCCAGAGGCTATCGGTGACGTGTCACCTGTCGCTGAGACCCCAGCCGTCGGCGACGATGCGTGCCTCGTCGGCGGGCCGCGAGGAGTCGAACAACGTACGCCACCCCTGGCTGACCACGATGCCGTCGACGTAGATCCCGCGGCCCTGCGAGGAGGAGTCGGTCTCGTAGGTCCACCTCACCGTCGTGGTGCCCGCGGGGAGGGCGGCCCGGCCGCGCAGCCACCGGCGACCGCCGTAGCCGTTGACCGCCTCGCTGGTCTCCCAGCTCCAGCCACCACCCTCGAGCGTCCACGGCAGGGCGCTGAAGGTGGTGCCGTCGGTGGAGTACTGCAGCCGGCCGAAGTCGAAGCGCGGCTCGGTGTCGAAGAAGTAGTCGAAGCGGAGCTTCGCGTCCTCGGTGGCGGCGAGCGGCACGTCGAGCGTCGCCTTCTTCGCGTTCGCGCGCCCCGAGAACCACGACGTACGCTCGCTCGCGGGCCGGACCGCCGAGGCCATGCCCAGCGCGTCGGAGACGGCACGGCGGGAGGGGTTGTTGCTGCCCCAGTCGCGGCTCGGGTGGACGCGGTTGGTCATGAGCACCACGAGCTGGTGGCCGATCGGGTCCATCACGATGCTGGTGCCGGTGTAGCCGGTGTGACCGAAGGAGACCGGGGACCAGATCGGGCCGTGGTACCAGGTCGTGGCGAGCTCCCAGCCGAGGCCGCGCGAGCTGGTGAACCTGGCGCCGGTGTAGTCACGCAGCGAGAGCCTGACGGTGTCCTCCTCCAGGATCCTGGTGCCGTCGTAGACACCGCCGTTGAGGAACATCTGCCCGAACCTCGCCATGTCGGCGGCGGTCGAGAAGACGCCCGCGTGGCCGGCGACGCCGCCGAGCGCCCAGGCGTTCTCGTCGTGCACCTCGCCGCGGATCATCGGCCGCCCCGCCCACGGCTGATACTCGGTGGCGGCGACCCGGTCGAGGCGGTCGGCGGGCGGGTTGTACATCGTGTCCCGCATGCCCAGCGGCTCGGTGATGTGGTCGCGTACGTAGGTGTCCAGCGTCTTCCCCGACAGCCGCTCGACCAGCAGCCCGAGGGTGATCAGGTTGATGTCGGAGTAGCGGTAGATCTGCTCGGGCGCGTGCGTCGGCGTCGTATCCATGATCGCCGCGACCCGCTCCTCGTAGGTGTCGTAGCCCGCCCACAGCGACGGTGACGGGCCGGCGAGCAGTCCGGAGACGTGGGTGAGCAGGTGGCGCACGAGGATCGCGTCCTTGCCGTGCGGCGCGAACTCGGGCAGGTAGGTGACCACCGGTGCCTCGAGGTCGAGGCGGCCCTGCTCCATCAGCTGGAGGATCGCGGTCGTGGTGAAGAGCTTCGACATCGAGGCGATGTCCCACATCGTCTCCGTGGTCGCCGCGACCTGCTGGTCGGCCGGGAGCTCCACGACGGTGGTGCCGTCGAGCCCGTACCTGAGCGCCTTGCCCACGCTCTCGTGCGCCACGACGACGCCGTCCTTGACCGCGATCGCGGTGGCTCCTGCGTACAGGGGGTGGGCGGGGTTCTCCGTGGTCGGCTCGAGGAACCGGGTCAGCTCGGTGCGGATCCTCGCGATCTGTGCCGGATCGAGGCCGACCTGGCGAGGGTGGCCGGGCCGCAGGACGGTGCGCGGGGTGAAGGTGAGCTCGTCGGGAGTGATCGTCGGCGGTTGGCCCGCCGGCGACGCGAGCGTCCGGGCCGCCCTGGTCGGGTCCTCCGGCGTCGCGGCCACCGCGGCACCGCCGAGGAGAGTCATCGCGACTCCACCGAGAGTGCCACCGAGAAGGGCGCGCCGAGAGGTCATGAGCATGTCCCGAGACGGAGTCATACCTCGATAGTGCCGTTCCAGCACCGGCTTCGTGCGGGAAAGGAAATTTTCTTTCATGGGCACGCCCTCATGACACCGTCAGAGCTTCGGCCAGTGCTCCGCCCACGGCTTCGACTCCTCCAGCTGGGCGGCGACCTGCAGCAGCAGCCCGTCGTCACCGAGCTGCCCGGAGAGCTGGATGCCCAGCGGCAGCCCGGCCGCTGTCCGGTAGGTCGGCACCGAGATCGCGGGACGCCCGGTGATGTTGGCGAGCTGGGTGTAGGGCACCCAGCCGAGGTTCTCGTCGACCAGCTGGTCGATCATCCCGGTCGCCCGCATCACCCGGCCGCCGTGCACCTTGTGGAGCACCCGCGCCGCGGTCTGCAGCGCCTTGGGCGTGGTGAGCTGTCCGACCTTCAGCGGCGGCTTCGCCAGCGTCGGGGTGAGCAGCAGGTCGTACGTCTCGTGGAACTCGCTCAGCCGGCGTACGTGGCTGCGGCGGTTGATGTGCGAGAGCTCGACGGCGACCACTCCCCCGGCTCGGCCGAGCTCGGCCACGGCGAGGGTGTCGGCCTCGAAGTCGGCGTTCTTGGCGCCGACGCGGAGCTTGGCCTCGGCGACCTCGGCAGCGGCCGAGGCGAACCAGATGGTGAGGAAGTCCCGGCCGAGCTCGGCGGCGTCGTAGGGCGCCTCGACCTCCTCGACCTGGTGACCGAGCGCCTCGAGGGCCTTGGCCGCGTCCTCGACGGCCGCGATCGCCTCCGGGTCGGGCTCGGTGATCGAGGAGGTCGAGGTGAACCCGATCCGGAGCGGGCGCGGGGCGGCCGCGATGGCCTCGGAGAACGGCCCGTCGGGGTGCGGGGCGTGGAGCATCGCCAGCGACCGGTCGCCGAGGAGCGCATCGTAGAGACCGGCGGCGTCGCGCACCGTACGCGTCACCACGCCCTGGACGACGAAGCCGTTGGAGGCGTCGAGGCTCTGCGGGCCCAGCGGCAGCAGCCCGCGGGTGGTCTTCAGCCCGACCAGGCCGTTGCAGGCCGCCGGGATCCGGATCGACCCGCCGCCGTCGTTGGCGCCGGCGGCCGGCACGATCCCGGCCGCCACCGCGGCCCCGGACCCGCCGGAGGATCCGCCCGGCGTGTGGTCGGTGTTCCACGGGTTGCGCGAGGGTCCGAACAGCTCCGGCTCGGTGATCCCCTTCGACCCGAACTCCGGGGTGTTCGTCTTGCCGAAGATCACCAGACCGGCGTCCAGGGCGCTCCGGGTGAAGTAGGAGTGCTCCTCGGCGACGTCGTCGACGAGCGCCCGGGACCCGTAGGTCGTCGGGTGGCCCTGGTACTCCTGGGCCAGGTCCTTCACCAGGAACGGCACCCCGGCGAACGGCCCGCTGGGGCCATCGCCTGCGACCTGGTCGTCGGCCTCCGGGATGTCGGCGACGATCGCGTTGATCCGCGGGTTCACCGCCTCGGCCCGCTCCCGCGCCGCGGCCAGCACCTCGGCCGCGGTCACCTCCTTGGCAGCGACCAGCTGCGCCAGCCCGGTGGCGTCGTACGTCAGATACTCATCGACCCGCATGAGCGCAGGCTAGCGCCCGGGTCGATCTCCCCGCCTCGAAATGACGTGCCACATCCGGAGCGCGTGGCTATGTTCCGGGCATGGTCACCACCCGCGGCGAGGCCGCAGCGACGTCGGACGAGATCGCGATCGAGGCGCTGGTGGATGCGTTCTTCTCCGCCTTCACCTCCGGACCGGACACGGCCGCACGCCTGGACGATCTGCGCCGGATCATGCTTCCCGGCGCGACCGTGGTGCGCACCTGCGGGCTGCCGGCCGAGGTCTACGACGTCGAGTCCTTCATCGCCCCGCGCCTCGCGCTGCTGACCAGCGGCGAGATCGCCGACTTCGAGGAGTGGCCGGAGCCCGGCCGGATCGACGTCTTCGGCGACATCGCCCACTGGTGGGGCGCCTACGGCAAACGCTGGCGCGCCGGAGGCGAGCTCCACACCGGCCGAGGCATGAAGACGATGTCGTTCGTACGCACCGGCGACGGCTGGCGGATCAGCTCCGCCGCCTGGGACGACGAGCGCGACGGCGTACGCCTCGGTTGACCGCCCTCAGTTGAAGATCTCCCGGTAGTCGCCCTCGACCCGGTCGCGCTTCCACAGGTCGATGCCGGTGGCGGCGGCGTACTCGTCGATCCGGGCCAGCTCCTCGCTGGTGAGCTCGGGACCGGAGAGCGCGCCGAGGCAGTCGGTGACCTGCTCGGGTCGGGAGGCACCGATGACGACCGAGGTCATCCGCGGGTCGCGCAGCGCCCAGGCGAGCGCCATCTGGGCCAGGGTCTGGCCGCGGCCGGTGGCGAGGGAGTTGAGCGACTCGATGCCGGCGAGCGTCTCGGAGGTGAGCGCCTCCGGGGTCAGGAACCGAGCCTTGGCCGCGCGCGAGTCCTCGGGAACGCTGCCACCGAGATACTTGTCGGTCAGCAGTCCCTGCGCCAGCGGCGAGAACGAGATGGCGCCGGCGCCGACCTCGTCGAGGGTGTCCAGCAGACCGTCGGTCTCGAGCCAGCGATTGAGGATCGAGTAGGACGGCTGGTGGATCAGCAGCGGGGTGCCGAGGTCGCGCAGGATCGCCGCCGCCTCGCGGGTCAGCGCGGAGGAGTAGGAGCTCAGCCCGACGTAGAGCGCCTTCCCGGACCGGACGATCTGGTCGAGCGCGCCCATCGTCTCCTCCAGCGGCGTGCTGGGGTCGGGGCGGTGGTGGTAGAAGATGTCGACGTAGTCCAGCCCCATCCGCTTCAGCGACTGGTCGAGGCTGGAGATCAGGTACTTCCGCGAGCCGCCGATCTTCCCGTACGGCCCCGGCCACATGTCCCAGCCCGCCTTGGTCGAGATCACCAGCTCGTCCCGCAGCCCGGCGAAGTCGCCGCGCAGGTGGCGGCCGAAGTTCTCCTCGGCCGAGCCGTAGGGCGGACCGTAGTTGTTGGCGAGGTCGAAGTGGGTGATGCCCGCGTCGAAGGCCGTACGCAGGATCGCCCGCTGCCGCTCGAACGGCAGGTCGTCACCGAAGTTGTGCCACAGCCCGAGGCTGACCGCGGGCAGGTCCAGGCCGCTGTGCCCGGTCCGCCGGTACTCCATCGCGTCGTAGCGGGACTCCGCAGGAACGTACGTCATGCGCCGGTCCCCTTTCCGGCGCGCAGCGCCACCTTGATCATCGGCCACTGCAGCGGCAGCCGCGCCAGCGTACCGGCGAAGAACCCGGCCGACTTGGCGGTCCGCTTCCGGTTGGCCCGCTTCCCCGCGTCGACACTCATCTGCACGTTGGCCGGGAACACCCCGACCAGCAGCGCGGCGCTGGCCAGCCCCGCGATCCGGCGGGTCTTCGGATGCAGCAGCCCCAGCCCGCACGCGATCTCCGCAACCCCGGAGACCTCGACCACCTTGCGCGGCTCCGGCAGCGCCGGCGGCACGATCGGCTCGAAGACCTGGGGTCTCACCAGATGCAGGGTCCCCGACCCCAGGAACAGCGCGGCCAGCCCGACGAGCGGGAGGTCGAGAGAAGAGTTAGTTCGCACAGGACGACTCTGTCACGCTCGCCCAACGCGGGAGCGGTGGAGTCACCCAGCGACCCCAGAACTCCCGGGTCGACCAACGGGGTCGTCGTTGCGGAGATTCCGTACGAAGGTCGAGATGTCTTGCTGGAGCCTCGGGTGGGCGCCCTCCAGCGGATCCTCTTTCCTCACCACCTCCGCGATGTCCGCAAGGCAGTCGGCCACGATCGAGTCGGCACGACGTACGCCCCACTTCGTGATCTCGGCGACCAGATCAGCCGTGGTGAGACCGGCGTGGCGGTATGTCCCATTGACGGCGAGAGCCATCTTCCCGTCGATGTCGGGGATGTGGGCTTGAGGTACGACGTCGTATGCGGGCGCGAGGCGGGGTTCGTCATCGAACGGATGGAGGATGCCAAGGTTCTTCGCGTGCATGTCGAGGTTGCCGACGGCGACCGCGAGCACGACCATCCGCGCAAGGGTCACAATGTCAGCCGTGCGCGTTGTCCGCTGGAGCGTATCGGCGATACGACGCAGGCTCACCAGACCGCCGTACTCCTGATACTTCTGATCTCCCGAGGCTCCCAGCACCTGACTGAAATCCTCCTGGTGAATCCGTCCGGCGGCCGAGCGATCGAAGCGCTCGATGACCAGTGTCGGCAGACCATCGAAGTCGTCGATCCAGGTGTCGTGACTGGCCAGCCCGAGCGCTCGCGAGATCCGGGTGCCGTACTCCTCGTCGAAGATCACACTCGGACGTCGTTCCAACTGCGGCTTGAGAATGTGGCTCGTCGGATGACCGCCCAGTGCCCGCGCCCACCCGCCGTCCTGACGAACGAGAACGACCTTCGGCTGAACACCCGCGAGAGACGACTTCCCGAGCAACGACTCGTTGGCCAGCGGCGCACCGACCGGATCCTCGAGCAGTTGCCGGACTCCGGCATCGTCGACAGGTCGGAGCGACGGCGTCTTCGGCTCTGTCGGGTCATCGAGATCCCAGATCTGGAGCGCTCCTGCGACATCACGACCGTAGCGAGCGAGGAACCCCAGGGGGTCCCCACGCCGCAGCCCCGCCTGCCGCAGCATGTAGTCGTACTGGTCCCCCTCGGGTAGCAGCTCGGCGAACCAGTTGCGGCGCCGCGAGGCCTGATGCTTGCGCGACACGGCGACGAGGGGAACGGCCACCGAGAGCACGGAGCTGTTCGCCCCGAAGCGCTCGACTCCGTCATTGCTCGGGACGAAGTCGTACGTCGCAGGTGGGCCGATCAGCTCGCCGACGATCGTGCCGTAGAGCTCAACCGCGAGCCGCATCGCGCTCGTCCTCCCACGTGGCAGTGAGCTCGACTCCGGTTGCGCGCATCATGTCGAGGAGACGGCGCATGTAGATCGTCGACTTGCCTGATTCGACGTCGCTGACCGTGCTCTGTGGCACGCCTACCGCAGCCGCCAGATCCGTCTGCGTCATGCCGCCGGCCAGCCTTGCCTGCTGAATCGCCAGGCCGAAGTCGGCGGGCGCCCGCAGTCGCGCACTACTCATCTCGCTCGCTCCTCCTATCGCTATTTTCCGATAGGAGGAGCGTATCGGGAAAACCCGATAATGCAACGGTATCGCGATTTCCCGATAACCGCATGACCGTGCCCCGATGCGGCCATAACCTCCTTGTCGTGACTCCACAACGCCTGCGAGTCGACATCGTGATCGAAACAGCCGACGAGATCGACTTTTCACTCTGGCCAGTCCTCGGAGGCAACAAGTTCACGCATGTCGCCCTCAGCCGCGAGTGCAGCGATCGCGAGATCGGCTCGGCAGTCCACGCGGTACTCCACTGGTTCTACCTCGACGAGAACCTCAAACCTGCGCAGACCATCACGGACTATCTTGAGCGTGCGCTCGATCCTTCGCCCCAGGACCCAACGCGGCCCCTAGGATGGGGCGGTCCGCGATTTACCTACGGCGCAACGACCATCGTGCCCGGTTGTTGCTTGAGCATCGATGAGCGCCACGAACTGCGCGACTCTCTCACCGCCAATAGCGGGGTATGGCTCGGTCATGATCCAAGCATTGGGGTTACTCTCGAACACGGCGTTGCGACGGTTGTGCAGGACGATGGTGATGAAGGCGATGACATCACCGCTCAGATACAGACCAGCGAGCGCGAGCTCAAGGCCGCACTCGACGCGGCGGACGTTCGGCTCTCCGAATTCATCGAGCGCGCAGGTGGTTGGGCAGCAAGGTATGCGCCCAATTACGCCAAGTCTCTGACAGAAGCGCTTGCCTCCGCGCTCGCCGTGCCCGCCGCCTGACCCGAAGACAAGCTCGAAGGTCGCAGCCATCATGTGACTGCGACCTTCGAGTTGAACAGCCAGGTCAGGCGCCGGCGGCCTCGCGCTCGGCGAGCTTGGTGAGGCAGATGTCGACGATCATGTCCTCCTGGCCACCCACGAGACCGCGACGGCCGCACTCCATGAGGATGTCGCGGGTGTCGACGCCGTAGCGGGCGGAGGCGTTCTCGGCGTGGCGGAGGAAGGACGAGTAGACGCCGGCGTAGCCCATGGTGAGGGTCTCCCGGTCGACGCGGACGGGGCGGTCCTGGAGCGGGCGGACGATGTCGTCGGCGGCGTCCTGGAGCTTGAACAGGTCGCAGTTGTGCTTGAAGTCGGACAGGTTGGCGACGGCGATGAACGCCTCGATCGGGCAGTTGCCGGCGCCGGCGCCGTGACCGGCCAAGGACGCATCCACCCGGTAGACGCCGTTCTCCACCGCGACGACGGAGTTGGCCACCGACAGCGACAGGTTCTCGTGGGCGTGGATGCCGATCTCGGTCTCGTCGTTCAGCACGTCGCGGTAGGCACGGGCCCGGTCACGGACGTCGTTCATCGTCAGCCGGCCGCCGGAGTCGGTGATGTAGACGCAGTGGGCGCCGTAGGACTCCATCAGCTTGGCCTGCTCGGCGAGCTGCTCGGGCGGGGCCATGTGCGAGAGCATCAGGAAGCCGGAGACGTCCATCCCCATCTCGCGGGCGGCGGCGATGTGCTGCGCCGAGACGTCGGCCTCGGTGCAGTGGGTCGCGACCCGCACCGACCGCACGCCCAGCTCATAGGCCCGCTTCAGGTCGTGGATCGTGCCGACGCCGGGAAGCAGCAGGGTGGTCAGCCGGGCGTTCTTGATGACCGAGGCGGCCGCCTCGATCCACTCCCAGTCGGAGTTGGAGCCGGGACCGTAGTTGACCGACCCACCGGTCAGGCCGTCGCCATGGGCGACCTCGATGGCGTCGACGCCGGCCTCGTCGGCGGCGATGACGATCCGCTTGACGTCCTCGGGCGTGATCCGGTGGCGTACGGCGTGCATGCCGTCGCGCAGCGAGACCTCTTGGACATAGATGGGCGTGCTCATCGCGCGGCCTCCTTGGACGAAGCGATCCGGTCGGCCATCTGCAGCGCGGCCGAGGTCATGATGTCGAGGTTCCCCGCGTACGCCGGGAGGTAGTGCGCGGCGCCCTCGACCTCGAGGAACACCGAGACCTGATGCGTGGGCCGGGCCTCGTCGGGCGAGGCGAGCAGCGTCTCCACCGGCTGGTCCTCAGGAATCGGATGGACCTGCACCTTCTGCTTGAGGCGGTAGCCGGGGACGTACGCAGCGACGTCGCCGACCATCTTCTCGACCGACTCGGTGATCTCCGCGGTGAGCTCCTCCAGCGACCGGGACCCGCCCTCGACCAGCGCATAGACCGTGTCGCGCATGATCAGCGGCGGCTCGGCGGGGTTGAGGATGATGATCGCCTTGCCCCGCTTGGCGCCGCCGACCTGCACGATCGCGCCCGAGGTGGTCTCGGTGAACTCATCGATGTTGGCCCGGGTGCCGGGACCGGCGGAGCGCGACGAGATCGAGGCGACGATCTCGCCGTAGGCCACCGGCACGACTCGCGCGACCGCGGCCACGATCGGGATCGTCGCCTGGCCACCGCAGGTCACCATGTTCACGTTGGGCGCGTCGATGTGCTCGTCGATGTTGACGGCGGGGATGACGTACGGCCCGATCGCCGCGGGCGTGAGGTCGATCAGCCGCTTGCCGTAGGGCTCCAGAGCGGCCGCGTTGGCGACGTGCGCCTTGGCCGAGGTCGCGTCGAAGACGATCTTGATGTCGTCGAACTCCGGCAGCCCGATCAGCCCCTCGACGCCGTCCGACGTCGTCGCGAAGCCGAACTTGGCCGCGCGAGCCAGACCGTCGGAGGCCGGGTCGATCCCGACCATCGCGCCCATCTCCAGGTGCTGCGACGTACGCATCACCTTGATCATCAGGTCGGTGCCGATGTTGCCCGACCCGATGATCGCCACTTTCACCTTGCCCATGGAGTCACTTCCCTACGCTGAAGGCCACCGAGCCGAGGCCCGACACGGTGGAACGAACGGTGTTGCCGGCGGCGATCGGCCGCATCGGGCCGAGCGCGCCGGAGAGGATCAGCTGGCCGGCACGCAGCGGCTCGCCGAAGTCGCGGGCGTAGCGGGCCAGCCACCGGACCGCGTTGACGGGGTCGCCCAGGCAGGCCGCACCGGTGCCGGTCGAGACCTCCTCGTCGTCGATCGACATCGACATGGTGACCTCGCGGGGCTCGAACTCGTCGAGCCGCCGGCGCTCGCTCCCGAGGACGTAGGCGCCGGCGGAGGCGTTGTCCGCGACGGTGTCCCCGAAGGCGATCTTCCAGTCCGCGATCCGGCTGCCGCAGATCTCGATGGCCGCGACGGCGTAGTCGATGGCCTCCCGGACCTGGTCGTAGGAGAGATCGCCGTCGGCCAGGTCGCCCGCGAGGACGAACGCGATCTCGGCCTCGGCCCGCGGCTGCAGGATCGCGTCGGCGGGGAGCGTGTCCCCGTCGGCGTACGCCATGTCGTCGAAGAGCACGCCGAAGTCCGGGGTGTCCACGCCGATCTGCTCCTGCACCGCCTTCGAGGTGAGCCCGATCTTGCGGCCCACGATGGTGGCACCGCCGGCGACGCGGGCGGCGGTGAGCCGCTCCTGGATCGCGTACGCAGCCGCCAGATCGGTCGGTTCGAGCAGGTCCCGCATCGGCGGCACAGGGGTGCCGGTGGCGGCCGCGGTCAGCAGCCGGTCGGCGGCGGCCGCGACGGCAGCATCGCCGACGACGCCACCGGAAAGATCGGCCGGGGAGGTCACTTCGTTCATGCGACCACGGTCTCAGCAGATGGGCCGAACCAGAGGGCCCGGCGTCCCGCTGACCGGTACGGTGATCCCATGCCACACGAGCCTGCCGATCTCGACACCGTGCTCGGCAAGGCGGTGACCATCCTGCGCGCCTTCACCGTCGACGACCAGGTGCTCTCCCTGGCCGAGCTCGTCCGCCGCACCGGACTCCCGAAGGCGACCGTCCATCGCGTCGCCGGCGACCTGGTCACCAACCGGCTCCTGGACCGCACCAACCTCGGCTACCGCCTCTCCGGCGGCCTCTTCGAGCTCGGCATGCGTGCCTCGGTCGAGCGCTCGCTCCTGGAACTGGCGATGCCCTTCCTCCAGGACCTCTACGAGCGCACCCACGAGACCGTCCACCTGGGCGTACGCGAGGGCCACGACGTCGTCTACGTCGCCAAGATCGGCGGCCACCGCCAGGCCAAGACCCCCTCCCGGCCGGGTGGGCGGATGCCCGTCCACTGCACCGCGATCGGCAAGATCCTGCTGGCCTTCTCGGACCCGGAGGTGCAGCAGGAGGTCCTCAGCAGCCCCCTCGAGCGGCGTACGCCGCACACGATCGTCGCCCCCGGCCTGCTCGAGCGGCAGCTCACCGCCGCGCTCGAGAACGGCGTGGCCTTCGAGCGCGAGGAGTCGGCCGTCGGGCTGCAGTGCGTCGCCGCCCCGGTGCTCACCGACGGTGGCGACAAGGCCCTGGCCGCGATCAGCATCACCGGACCCGTGGGCCGCTTCCGGCCCGAGGCTCATGTGACCCTGGTCCGCGCCGCCGCCCAGGGACTCTCCAGCCTGGCCAGCCGCCGCCGCTCCCTGTCGAGCTGACGGACTCCGGCCGAGACGTCAGTCGGTGCGCGCCGGAGGCAGGTCCGCCAGCCGGGCGTCCGGGTGCGCCCGGACCGCGTCGAGAAGCTCCAGCCAGCCCCGGCCGACCTCGTCGAGCCGGTCCTCGGAGACGAGCCGGAACGCGGCGGCGCGCAGCACGGCGACCTCCACCTCGGGCGTACGCCCCGTGGTCCGAAGCGCCCTCAGCACCTCCTCGACCAGTTCGACGGGCGCAGCGGAGTCACCGGCCAGCGCCCACTCGAGCTCGACCTCGGTGGCAACGCCCTCCTCATTCACAGCTTGATCCAGTAACGCCGGGTGAGCCCGTAGCCGTACGCAGCCGCGTCGATGACGTCCTGGAGCTCCCCGCCCTGTGACTCGATGGTCCGCGCGGAGGCCGTGTTGTCGTCGTCGCAGGTGAGCAGGACCCGCTCCAGGCCGAGCGCGCGAGCCTCGTCGAGGACCAGCCCGAGGGCCCGTGCGGCGTGCCCCCGGCGGCGGGCCGAGGAGCGGACCGAGTAGCCGATGTGGCCACCGACGTTCTCGAGGAACTCGTTGAGCGCGTGCCGCAGCTGGACGAACCCGACCACCTCGGCGCCCTCGGTGATCCAGAACGACGAGGCGTGCACCCGCCCGGCGGGCGGCGGGACCGTGAGGTCGCGCTCCCGCGCGGCCTTCGCGACCAGCCGCTCGCACGCCTCCCGGCTCACGTCGGCGGCCTCCTCGTCGGGGATGCCGGCGCCGTCGATGTGAGCCCCGCCGAACTCGGCGACGCACGCCGCCCACGAGTCGTAGAGATCGATGGACGGAACGGCGAGGGCAGTCATGAGGCACAGGACATCAGGGCCACGGCCCGCCGGGCAAACCGTTATCGAGCAGCCGGAGATCAGCCGTCGATCACGACGGTCCCCTTGGCCCGCGAGACGCACAGCATCATGTGGCCGTCACGCTCGTAGTCGGTCAGCACATGATCCCGGTGCTCGACCTCGCCCTCCAGGACCCGGACCCGGCAGGTGCCGCAGAAGCCCTGCTGACACGAGTACGCCTGGGCCGGCCGCACCCGGCGGACGGCGGTCAACGCCGACTCCTCGGCGCCCACCTCCACCTCGACGTCGGAGTCGCCGAGGCGTACCCGGAACGGGCGGCCGCCGAGCACCGGCGGCGGCGAGAACCGCTCGTAGTGGAGCGTGTCGATCAGCGGGTCGGGGATCTGGGCGCGGATCGCGTCGATCATCGGCATCGGCCCGCAGCAGTAGAGCGCCGCGCCCTCGGGCGCCATCGAGATGATCTTGGCCGCGTCGGGGACGCCCATCTCGTCGTCGGGCCACAGCTGGATCTCGTGGTCGCCGACGATCTCCCGGATCTCCTCCAGGAACGGCATGGTCTCGCGCGAGCGCCCGGTGTAGACGAACTCGTACGGCACGCCCCGCCGCACCACGTCGCGCAGCATCGGCAGGATCGGGGTGATCCCGATGCCGCCGGCGACGAAGAGGTAGCCAGCGGGCGAGTCGACGAACGGGAAGGCGTTGCGCGGCCCCTTCAGGACGAGCCGGTCGCCGACGGAGAGGAAGTGGGCCTCGACCGACCCACCGCCACCGCCCGCGGTCGGCTCGATCCGGCGCACGCTGATCCGGTAGGCGGAGAGGTCGTCCGGGTCGGAGTTGAGCGAGTACTGCCGCAGCCGGCCGCTGGGCAGCACCACGTCGACGTGGGCGCCCGGGTCCCAGGCCGGCAGATCACCGCCGCGTTGTCCTGAGCCTGTCGAAGGGTCCTCACGCTCGAACCAGATCGCCTTGACGTCGAGGCCCTCCTCGTCGATCCGGCTGATGCGTACGCGCAGGTCCCGGTCGATCCGCCCGAGCGGCCGACGGCGCCGCCAGGAGCGGTAGGCGGCCTTGGTCCAGTAGCCGCCGACGATCGCCTCGAAGCCCCGGTAGAGCTTCGAGTCGGGGATGTCCGGGACGCTGTAGTGAGCAGGGTTGGTCACTTGCCCTCCGCGCTGTGCTGCTCCGCGATGGCGTCGGCGCGCAGGGCTGCCGGCGACTTGGCCAGGTAGCTCACCGCCTGAGCGGTCGAGCCCTCCTTGGACGGGTCGTAGGCGGGCAGGAAGAACTTCCAGGTCGCCCACCCGATACGGACGATCCCGGGCGCCAGCCCGCGACGCTCGGCGTCGATCAGCTTGAGCAGACTCGCCTTCGGCCGCTCGGCCGGATCGGGCTCGGTCGGGTCGTTCCTCATCAGGTAGCCCGCGCCGCGCCACCACAGCAGGAGCAGCGCGGTGCCGCCGAGCAGGTAGGAGCGGACGCGACGCAGGTAGCGCCCGTCGACATGCTGGAAGACGTCGTACGCCACGTTGCGGTGCTCGACCTCCTCGGCGCCGTGCCAGCGCAGCAGGTCGAGCATGGTCTCGTCGGCACCGGCCTCGTCGAGGGCGGGCGAGTTGAGCACCCAGTTGCCGAGCACGGCGGTGAGGTGCTCGAGGCCCGCGATGATCGCGGCGCGCTCGATCAACCACTCCTCCTTGGCCCGGCCGGTCAGGTCGCGGTCGCCCAGGATCTTGCGGAACAGCGCCTCGATCTCGGCCGCGAACGGACGTACGTCGAGGCCGTTGTCGTTGAAGTAGTCCTGCACCTCCTGGTGGGCGGCGGCGTGCACGCCCTCCTGGCCGATGAAGCCGATCACGTCCTCGCGCAGCTGGTCGTCCTCGATCAGCGGCAGGATCTCGGAGAACACCTTCACGAACCACCGCTCGCCCTCGGGCAGGAGCAGGTGCAGCACGCTGATGTAGTGGGAGGCGAAGGCCTCGCCCGGGATCCAGACCAGGGGCAGCCGGCTCCAGTCGAACTTCACGTTCCGCGGATGGAGGGCCACCTTGGCAGGCTCGTGCCCGCGCTTGGCTTCCTTCGTCTGCTTGCTCATCGGTCCTCCTTCTCGATGAAGGCCACGATCTCGCCCGCGACCAGCTCGGGTTCTGTCGCCACCACCCAGTGTCCGCCCTCGATGACCTGTGTGACCAGGGACGACACGTACGCCCGAGGCGCCTCGGTCTGCAGCGGCACCGTCACGTAGTCGTCGCCGCGCGGGGCGATCACCAGCACCGGCACGCCGGTCGGCCGCGGCTCCGGGCGAAGCAGCTTGCGCACGAAGTTGGCCCGGTAGAGCTCGACCCCGTTGACCTGGTCCTTGGTCGGTCGCGACCCGCCACCGACGAACCGGGCGAGCAGCCCCGAGCGCACCATCGCTTCGGGCAGCAGCGGCAGCTGGAAGACGAAGACGTACCAGGAGTGGGCCAGCTGCCGCACCGAGCTCCCCAGATGGGTCCGCTCGCGCAGCCACGTCGTCGCCATCCCGAGGTCGGGCCCCGAGATCGAGACGTACGTCGCGATCCGGCTGCTCAGGGCCGGGTCGGTCACCGACTCCCAGGTCTGGATCGAGCCCCAGTCGTGCGCGGCGACGTGCACCGGCCGATCGGGCGAGACGGCGTCGATGACCGCCTTGAAGTCCGCGGAGAGCTGCGCCAGGCGGTAGCCGGCGGTCGAGTCGGGAACCCCCGACTCCCCCGTCCCGCGTACGTCATAGGCGACGACGTGGAAGCGCTCGGCGAGCACCTCCGCGACCCCGTCCCAGACGGAGTGGTTGTCGGGGTAGCCGTGGACGAGCACCACGGTCTCGGCATCGGCCGGCCCGCGCTCGTAGACCGCGAGCGTCAGCCCGTCGGTGGTCTCCACCAGCCGTTTGGTCGTCTCGGCCACGTCGTCCTCCTCCGTTGGGTGTCATCAACAGATTAATGAGACACCGTGCCCGCAAACAATAGCAAGCAGGGATCCTGGATCGCGGAAATGACACCGGCCCGCCGCAGACATCGTCTGCGGCGGGCCGGCCAGGAGGCAGGTGGACCTACGAGGCGCTGTGGGAGTCGGCGAGACGCGACTCCTCGGCAGCGTGGTCCTCGAGCTCCTTGCGGCGACGCTCGACCTGCAGAGCGACCTCGGCCGGGTCGTCGATGAGCGCGGCCATGCCGCCCGGGACGCGTTCGAGCGCCTCGCGGGCGAAGATCTGCTGCATGGTGGTGGTGCGCTCGGAGCGGTCCTTGCCGATGAACGACATCATCCAGTGCAGGGTCGCGGTGAGCCGGTTGCGGAACCCGGTCATGTAGGCCAGGTGGACCAGCAGCCAGCCGAACCAGGCCAGCACGCCGGAGAGCTTGAAGCTGCCCATCATCAGGACCGCGTTGAAGCGGGAGATGGTGGCCATCGAGCCCTTGTCGAAGTACTTGAAGTTGCCGGGCTCCGGCTTGTTCTTCAGGCGAGCCTTGATGGTCTTGGCGGAGTGCTTGCCACCCTGGATCGCGACCTGCGCGACACCGGGAAGGTGGTCGAGGCTGATCATGTCGCCGACCACGAAGATCTCGGGGTGGCCCGGCAGGGTCAGGTCGGGGTTGACCGCGATCCGACCGGCACGGTCGAGCTCGGCACCGGTCTGCTCGGAGAGCGTCTTGCCCAGCGGGGAGGCCTGCACCCCGGCGGCCCAGATCTTCGCGATCGACCCGATCCGCTCGGTGCGGCCGTCCTTGAACTTCATCTCGATGCCGAACTCGTCGACGTGGGTGACCATCGCGCCGAGGACGACCTCGACACCGGCCTTCTCCAGGGCCTTCTCGGCCTTGGCACCCAGCTTCTCGCCGAACGGCGGGAGCACCTGCGGCGCGGCGTCGACCAGGACCACCCGGGCCTTCTCGGACTGGATGTGGGTGAAGTCCTTCTTCAGCACCCGGCGGGACAGCTCGGCGATCTGGCCGGCCATCTCCACACCGGTCGGACCGGCGCCCACGACGACGAAGGTGAGCAGGTCGCCGATCGGCTCGCCGCGCGAGGCGGTCAGCTCGGCGATCTCGAAGGCACCGAAGATCCGGCCACGCAGCTCGAGCGCGTCGTCGATCGACTTCATGCCGGGCGCGAACTCGGCGAAGTGGTCGTTGCCGAAGTAGGACTGGCCGGCGCCGGCGGCGACGATCAGCGAGTCGTAGGGAACGTCGATCTCCTGGTTGAGGATGCTCGCCTTGACCGTCTTGCCCTCGGTGTCGATCTCGCTGACCTCACCCAGCAGCACACGGGCGTTCTTCTGCCGGTGCAGGATGTCGCGGGTCGGCGGAGCGATCTCGCCCTGCGACAGGATCCCGGTCGCCACCTGGTAGAGCAGCGGCTGGAACAGGTGATGGGTCGTCTTCGCGATCAAGGTCACCTCGACGTCGTCGCGGCCCTTGAACGCCTTCGCGGAGAAGAGTCCCCCGAAGCCTGAACCGATGATGACGACCCGGTGCTTTGCCTGGTCCGCTGACATTGCCTAATCCCCTACCTCAAACGAGACCTTTTGAACGTTCCACCCATATTCTGAACCATCGCGGCGGATCTGTTCATTCCCGGGCACGACTACTTCGTCACAGTTGCCAGACGGCCGATGAGCATGCATTCCCGCCGCGTGTCCGTTACCGACTCGAAACCCGCCGACTTTAATCTGTGAGGATGACCGGGACCTTGTGCCCTAGTCGTCCATGGCCCGGATCAGACACCTTCAAGTGCGGAAAATTCTTGCAACGAACCGCACACAACGCCATCGTGGTATGCCGACCCGCGAGATCGGAGGAGGAGAACATGCCGTTGAGCCGGCCAGCTCTCCTGCTCCGCCCCGGTTCCCGTGCCGTTCAGGACGCCCGCGCCTGGGTCCGGGCGGCCTGTGAGGAGATCGAGCGCACCGACCTCGTCGACTGCGCCGAGTTCGGTGTCTCCGAGCTGGTGTCCAACGCGCTCTTCCACGGCACCGCGCCGGTCACGATCCGGATGCGCGGCACGGTCGACCACCCCCGGGTGGAGATCCGCGACGCCTCCACCGAGCCACCGCTGCTCCCGGTCCCGCTCGCGCTCGACGACGAGGACGAGGTGCTGCTGACGGTCGGCCGCGGCCTCTCGATCGTGGCCAGCGTCTCCGACGCCTGGGGCGCCGACATCGATGCGGCCGGCAAGACCGTCTGGTTCACCCCGGCGACCGAGATCAGCGAGGGCGACGGGGTCGAAGGCGTGATCACCGGCCCCGCCGGCGCACCGCCGAAGCCGGAGCGCCTCGGCTCCGAGACCGTCCAGGTCAGCATCCTCGGCGTACCTCTCGCCCTCTACCGGGGCTTCCAGCACCACTTCCGCGAGCTGCGCCGAGAGGTACGCCTCCTCTCGCTCACCCACGCCAACGACTACCCGCTCGCCGCCAGCCTCTCGGCCCTGTTCGGCTCGCTGGAGCGCCAGCTCCTCGACGGCCTCGGCCACGGCCAGCTCTCCGGGGTGATCGGTCAGGACTCGGGCAGCCACCGGGAGACGGCCGACCTGCACGTACGCATGCCGCGGTCCGCCGCCGAGACGATGCGCCGCTTCCTCGACATGCTCGACCTCATCGACGAGTTCTGCCGCCAGGAGCGGCTGCTCGTCCTGGCCCGCTCCCCCGAGCAGGTCGCCTTCCAGCGCTGGTTCCTCGGCGAATACCTCACCCAGGCCGCCGGCGGCCGCCCCACCCGGTGGAGCGCGGCTCAGATGGCCGGTCCCCGGTTCTAGAACCCGTACGCTGTCCGCGTGCTGCGTGAGCATGGCGACCTGCTCGCCCCCATCGCCGCCGGCGGAGCGCTCGGCTCGCTGGCCCGCTGGGGGCTCGCGACCGCCCTCCCCCACGGTGACCACGGCTGGCCGTGGGCGACCCTCCTCGCGAACGTGTCCGGCTGTCTGCTGCTGGGCGTGCTGATGGCGTTCGTCCTGGGCCCGTGGTCTCACACCCGCTACCTGCGCCCGTTCCTCGGCGTCGGCGTCCTCGGCGGCTACACCACGTTCTCGACCTACGAGCTGGAGACGTACGTCCTGGGCGGGCACGCGCCCGCGCTCGCGATGCTCTACCTGCTCGTCTCGGTGGTCGCCGGGATCGGCGCCGCCTGGCTCGGGCTGACGCTCGGCCGGGTCGTCGTGCTCGACAGCGGTCGCGAGGTCGTGGCCGGAGGCGTCGACCCCGACCTCGACCCCGACCCTGCGCGCAGGGACGGCCGATGAGCGCGTTGCTCGTCCTGCTCGGGGGCGCGATCGGGGCACCGGCCCGCTACCTGACCGACCTCTACGTCCGCCGGTGGACCGGGTCGGACTTCCCGTGGGGGACGATGGCGGTCAACGCCGTCGGCTCCTTCGTGCTCGGCCTGCTGGCCGGGGCAGCCGCGGGCGGCGTACTCCCGGCGTGGGTGCTCACCCTGGCCGGCACCGGGTTCTGCGGGGCGCTGACCACGTTCTCGACCTTCTCCTACGAGACCGTCCGCCTGGCCGAGAACGGGCAGTGGCGATCAGCCGCCCTGAACGTCCTCGGCTCCCTCGCGGTCGGGACCGTTGCGGTCAGCCTCGGCTACCTCCTGATGCATCACTGAGCTCCAGCGCTGCGCGAATCGCGCGGCACTCGCCGACAAACCCAGCGCTGGAGCGCCCCTCGTCTGGACGCAGCGCAGTGAGGAGCGCAGCGACGAACGGAGCGGAGGAAGACGAGGGTCAAGCGCAAGCGCTGCGCGAATTGCGAAGCAATCGCAAATGGTCAGGCCCAGCCCAGCTCGTGGAGCTTCTCGTCGTCGATGCCGAAGTGGTGGGCGATCTCGTGGATCACGGTGATGCGGATCTCGGCGGCCAGGTCGGCCTCATCGACGCACATCTGCTGGAGCGGCTGACGGAAGATGAAGATGCGGTCGGGCAGGGTGAGACCGTAGAGGTCGTTGCGATCGGTCAGTGCCACGCCGTCGTAGAGCCCGAGGGTGTCCTGCGGCTCGCTCTCGGGCGGCCACTCCTCGACGAGCACGACGAGGTTGTGCACCTGGGCGGCCAGCTCGTCCGGGATGGCGTCGAGCGCCTGGTCCACGAGTGCGTCGAAGCGCTCTGGGCTTATCTCAATCCCCACAGAAGCTATTCTGCCGGGTGACAGATACGGCTACGCAACTGCTTCCGGAGTATTTTTCCGAAGGTTTGCACGAGCCTGGCGCTCCAGGTCCCGCTGGTGGAGCTCTCCGTTGCGCGGACGGCCACGGGTGCGCTTGCGGGCGACCACGATCCCCTCGTAGAAGACCTCGCCGCCCCACACCCCGTGCGGCTCCTGCCGGGCGATCGCACCCTGCAGGCAGGAACGCTGCAGCGGACACGTACGACACAGCTCCTTGGCCCGGTCGGCGTCGGCGCTGGTCGCGGCGAACCACAGGTCGCCGTCCTCGATCGCACACGGCAGCTCGCTCCAGTGCACACCGGTCGTCTCTCTTGCCGTTGCCACAGGCGAAACAGTCATCTCAGTCCCATCCCCTCGCTGATCCCCGTCGTCAGGGATGCCCACCAAAGAGGGTGGTCGGATGGCCTGTCAGTTTTCTGTCAATAGGTAGGTGCTTGGGTCGGTCACGCAGAGTTGAGGTGTCATCTACATCAGGGGATTCCACAACATCGCGACCCTGCTGGTACAAACTGTCCACACTAGAGGGAGGAAGGGCTAGGGTTTGCGACCATGCGCTCAATGAGAAGGGCCTCGGCGTCCATCACCGTGGGCCACCGACCCGTGGAGGACTTCCACCGACGGATGGCGCATGATCCCAACAGCCGAGCCATCGCCTCGGAGACCCGCGACTGGCTGCTGGTGAAGTCCCTTCTCCAGCCGGGCGAGGTCCAGTGGGTGCGGGTCGCGGTCAAGTTCCCTCACGAGGGAAATGCCTCGGGTCACGCGTTCCTGACCGACCGCCGGGTGATGTTCGAGTTCCACGAGCGCGTCTTCTCGGTCAACCTGGCCGTGGTCACCTTCATCGGTGTCCCGCCGCCGCCCAGCCTGGGCGACTTCATCATCGAGGCTCTCGTGCCCGGCTCGTCCTACTCCACGACGATGAAGATCCGGGACAAGGACGCCTTCCACGACTTCTTCCCGACCCTCGACTACGCCGCCCGGGCCGCCGGCGCGCAGCTGAACGTCGACGCCAGCTGGGGTGGCGAGTACGGCACCCCCAACGCCTACGGCCAGCCCGCCCCCAACAGCTACGGCGTGGCTCCGGCTCCGGGGTCCTACCCGCCCCCGGGCTCTGCCTACCCGAACACCGGCTCCTACTACCCCAACCAGGGCCCGTACGGCACCAACACCGGTGCCTACGGCCAGGCACCGAACACCGGCGCCCAACGCGCCGTCGGCAGCGCCTACGGCGGCCAGCAGGGAGCCCAGCAGCGTGCCCGCGAGGAGGCCGCGCTGGTCGAGGCCAACCTCGCCCACGCGCTCCCCGCCTTCCTGCACGAGGGCGAGTCGATCCTCGCCGGGGCCGACATGATCCAGAACATGACCGACGTCGAGATGAAGGTGATGGCCACCGAGTCACGCCTGATCGTCGTCGAAGGCAACATCCTCTGGGCCTCCCCGCTCGAGCACACCCACGTCATCTACGCCGGCGGTGAGCGCAGCCACCTGCGCCTGCTCGCCGAGCGGGTCACCGAGACCATGGCGCTCACCCCCGGACCGCCGACGGCCAACCCCTCCGACCGGCGCCGCCTCGTGCTGCGTACGCTCCGTGACGCCGCCGCCGGGGAGCAGTTGCACAACCACCTCACCACCAACGGTGGCCAAGTCTTCGACGCCTGGCCTGAATAGTCTGCGATTGCTTCGCAATTCGCGCAGCGCTTCCGCTTGACCCTCGTCTTCCTCCGCTCCGTTCGTCGCTTCGCTCCTCACTGCGCTGCGTCCAGACGAGGGGCGCTCCAGCGCTGGTTGGATGTAGCGGTCGCACATGGCGAGAGCCCCAGCCTTTCGGCTGGGGCTCTCTTGTTGGTCGTTGGATCAGTCCTGCGGGTTGAAGAACAGGCCGAGGGCGACGGCCCAGACGACGTGCCACAGGTAGACACCCAGGACGGTGCCCCATCCGAGGTTGATCGAGAAGAAGCCCGGGTCGATGCCGATGACGTCCTCCGGGTGCAGGGCGGGGATCCACCAGCCGCAGGACGCGGTGGCGAGGAACATGCCCATGCCGAGCGAACGCGCGAGGTTGCTCGAGGTGGTGTGGGTCTTGCCGAGCCACGGGAAGATCACCAGCGCGTAGGCGAGCGCGAAGACCATGCCGTTGAAGTAGTGGAAGCCCATACCGGCGAACCACTGCGAGACGGCGAAGCCGGCCTCGTTGGCGGTCGCGTTCGGGGTCAGGATGACGCCGTTGAAGAACGCGAAGTCCAGCGGGCCCTCCATGATGCCGAGGCCGTAGATCCAGTAGCCGAACATCGTGGCCAGCTGGGTGGCGCCGAAGCCGGCGACGAGGGCACCGACGAGGCGGTTGTTGTTGACGAACTGCGGCCAGTGGGTACCGGTGGTCTGCGCCATCACGGCCGGCTGCTGGATCGCCGGCTCCTGGTACTGGGGCTGGGCCTGAGACTGCTGCGGACGCTGGTCCCACCCGAGGGCGGAGGGCTGCTGCTGCGGCGCGGCGGGGGTGCGGTAGGCACCGTTCGTCTGCATCCGTGACGCAAGCTCGTCCGCACTCGCCGCATGGGGCGGCCGATGCGGGTAGTACGACGACATGGTGGTGTTGCCTCCTGAATACCGAACGTCTTAGTCGTTCCCCCGTGCCATGCCGAGCTGCGACGTCGACACAAGCGGCAGAATCCTCTCACGAGAGGACAGCAGCCCGCACGTTACCGCTAAATCGGCTTATATCCCACAGGGTCGAACGGCCCGAGCCGGGGGGTGAGATCGGGGGATCTCTGGCCCGAGACTCCTACCGAAGCAGGACGACCACCCTCCCACGCTCGAGGCCCGTCGCGCTCGCCACAGCCCGGCGTGTCCCACCGTCCCGGAACAACACCCGACCCACAAGTCACAGCAACCGAAACAAGACCCTCCAGCCACACCCAGAGGAACAAAACACCCACAGCCGATCGAGCCAACGGCAACCGACCACCCGACCGATCCAACGAGCGACTCAAGCGAACGACCAACCCCGAGCAACCGAGGGGAACAGCCAAAGCCCCCACCATGCGATACATCGCCCCGAGCAACTAAGGGGTGCGGGGATATCCCCGCCGCGGCCGGAGGCCGCCATGTAAATCGAGAAACGACGTGGGCTGCTTTGCAGCCACACGTCGTCTTCGTTTCGAGCGACCCTGACGAGACTTGAACTCGCGACCTCCGCCGTGACAGGGCGGCGCGCTAACCAACTGCGCTACAGGGCCTTGTTGTTTCCGCTCTCTGCGGCAACGGGAAAAACATAGCCCATGGGTGCGGGGGATTCACAATCGGGGACGCGTCCTACTCCTCGAAGGGCTCCTCGCCCTTCGGTTCCTCGTCGGTGAGGCCCTCCACGAGACGGTTCTTGACCATGTACGCCATCGCCCGTTCGGCCGCGCGGGCCTTGCGTCGAAGGGCCTCGACACCTGGGGCCTTCTCGTCGCTGTAGGCCGCGAGCCGGGCGACCTCGCGCCCGGTCTGGCGCTGGATCTCCGACATCGCGAGCCACACCCCGAGGTCCTGCTCGAGGCCTTCGCGGGAGCGCAGGATGGCGGCGGTGAGGAGCTGGATGACGGTGACCTCGACGTCCTCGGCGGTGGACGAGCTGGAGACGAGGGTCGCGGCGATGGTGCCGGCACCGGTGGTGGTGATGGCACCGGCGGTGACGAGCCCGCCGACCATCCCGCCGGGTCCGAAGGCGGAGAGCGCGCCGACGATCGCCGCTCCGCCAGCCAGCCCGGCGGGTGCGGCCAGGGCGAGCCCGATCGGTCCGGCGACCAGCACGGCCGCACCGATCCCGATGCCGACCCACAGCTTCCACTGGTCGACCGGGTAGACGGCCTTGGACGCCGACTGCATCGCGATGTGCAGGTTCTCGCCGAGCCCGCCGCCGAGCCCCATCCAGACCGTCAGGTCGTGGAACGCCTGGCGACGTACGTCGTCGGGGACGTCGATCTCGTAGGGCCGCACAGGGTTGGCGGTCGCCAGCGCCACCAGGGCGAGGACGGCCTCCTCCTTGGAGAGCTGGGTCAGCGGCTTGGGACGGGGCAGGCTCTGGTCACTGGGAGCGTCCGGCGAGACACGCAGGTCGAGGAGCTGCTGCGGGATGCGTACGTCATCGGTCTGGTAGTTCTCGATGAGGCGCTCGAGCACCTCGTGCTGGACGACGCGGAGGGCGGCGCCGAAGCGCTCCTGGGTGGCGCCCTTGAGATGGTCGCGGACGAACTGGGCGTAGGCGAGCCACAGCGCCAGGCGCACCTCGAGGGAGTTCAGGGCGACGTCGGGGGTGCCCTCGACGACGGCGATCTCCTTGCCCAGTGAGCCGAACAGGCCGCGGCCGATCGCGGTGGCGACCGGCTTGGAGCGGAGATAGGTCGTGGTGCGGTGGTCGAGGCCGAGGCCGACCTGGAGGTCGAGCGCCCACGGGAAGTGGCGCCAGATGCCACGCAGGCCGGTGACCGCGTCGCCGTTGCTCCACACGTTGACCCACCAGCCGACGTGGTCGACCGGCGCCTTCATCTCCAGCCGGTCGGAGTCCTCGTGGAGGTTGGGGTGGGCGGCCGGGCTGCCGATCGTCACCAGGCCGGTGACCGTCAGCTTCGGCGGGAGCCGGCGGAGCAGGTCGATGGCGATGATCGAGCCGAGGCTGTGCCCGACGATGACGATCTCCCCCTGCTCGGGAAGCTCGTCGAGGACCATCCGCAGCGTACGGGCCCGGATCCCGGGCTTGGTCACGTAGTTGTGGGCCTGGCGGAGCACCCGCAGCACGATCGGCGCGAACGAGTCGGTGACCCCGACCGGCGAGGCGGGCACCGGCTCGCCGAGGATCGTCTCGAGCTCGGCGGTCGCGCGCTCGACCCGGCGGCGTACGATCCGCTGCTCCTCGGCGCTCAGCCTCGGGGCCGTGATCGGCGGGAGCTTGATGGTCCGGTCGCCGTCGTCGGTGCGGAGCACGTCGGGATACTTCGGCGCGATGACCTCGACCCCGTCGAGCCCGGGGTAGCCGACGTCCTGCAGCGCCTTGTCCAGCGCCCGGCGCCAGGCGTCGCGCGGGTCACCGTTGCCGACACCGTGAAGATAGAGAAGCGAGACCACCCCTGGATTCTCCCCCATGCCGGGCGGCGGACACGTCAGTCGTCGCCGTCGAGACCCTGCTCGATCGCGTAGCGGGTGAGCTCGACCCGGTTGTGCATCTGCAGCTTGCGCAGGGTGTTCTGTACGTGGTTCTGGACCGTGCGGTGGGAGAGGACGAGCCGGTCCGCGATCTGGCGATAGCTCAGCCCCTTGGCGACGAGCTTGAGGATCTCGGTCTCGCGGTCGGTGAGGGTCGGCTTGTCACCGCGCACCTCGGTGGCGGCGCTGTGCTGGAACTCGCCCAGGACCAGCCCGGCGAGGCCGGGGGTGAAGACCGGGTCGCCGGCGGCGACGCGCTCCACGGCATCCAGGAGCTCCTCGCGCGAGGCCGACTTGACCAGATAGCCCGTCGCGCCGGCCTTGACCGCGGCGAGGACGTCGTTCTGCTCGCCCGAGGCGGAGAGGATGAGGACCTTGGTCGCCGGATGGAGCGCGATCACCTCGGTGGTGACCTGGACGCCGTCGGGCTCGGGGATCTGCAGGTCGAGCACCACGACCTCCGGCCGGGTCGCGGCGAACCGGGTGATCGCCTCACGGCCGGTGCTGGCGGTGGCGACGACCTCGAACCCGGCGGTGGCCAGGTCGCGCTCGACCGCGTCACGCCACATCGGGTGGTCGTCGACGACCATCACCCTCGCGGCACTGTCAGTTCCCATTCCGTTCCCGTCCTTCCAGTGATGAGTTCGGCCGTGCCCCCGAGATCGAGGATCCGGCCACGGATCGAACCGACGATGCCGAGCCTTCCGTCCTGCTCCGCCTCCGCGACACGACCGTCGGGGATCCCCGGCCCCTCGTCGCGCACCGAGACCTCGACATGGTCGGGAAAGGCCTGCAGGAGCACCCAGGCACGGGCGTCCTCCCCGACATGACGGCGTACGTTGTCCAGGGCCGCACGGGTCGCGGCGACGATCTCCTCGGCCGGGTGGGCGGGCATCTCGACGGCGGTCGCGGGTCCGGACACGGTCACGGTGCCGGTCTCGAGCTCGGCCAGAGCAGCTGCCAGATCGGTCATCCCGACCGCCGGCCCGCGGCCGGGCTGCTCGCCCCGGATCAGCGTTCGGAGCTCTCGCTCCTGCTCCCCCGCCAGCCTGCCGAGCTCGGCGGCGTCACCGCCCAGCTCGCCACCTCGACGCTGGACGAGGGCGAGGACCTGGAGCACCCCGTCGTGGACCGCCCGGGCGAGCCGCGCGCGCTCCTCCGCCCGCGCCGCCGCACGCTGCGCCTCGTCGCGCTCGAGCGCCATCCGCTGCACCGACTCGCACATGTAGCCGACCACCGGGCCCCCGATGACCAGCAGGAACGCATTGCCGTAGATCGACTGGTCGATCTCCTGACGGAGGCCGAGGTCGACGGCCGCCAGCGCGACGCCGGCCAGCAGACCGCCGATCCAGCGGTAGTGGATCGCGCACGCGAGCAGCGCACCGCTCACCCAGAACCCCGGCACGCTCGCCTGGAACCCCGGGCTCTTCACCAGCGGGGTCACGAGGAGAAGCCCGAGCGCGATCGCCAGGTCGGCGCCGACGAGCACAGCCGTGCGGCGGCTCGGCGCTGCGTACGCCCAGACGACGAAGGCGGTCCAGCCGATCATCACGAGCGCGCAGATCAGCGCGGCCACGGGCGAGACGAAGTTGCCGGCCCGGTAGATCGTCAGCCCGACGGCGTTGACGAGCACGACCACGCGCAGCACCGCGAGAGCCCGGAACAGCCTGCTCTCGACCTCGATCGCCGCCGGCGACGTCCACGCACTCACAGTCCGAAGTGTCGCACCAACCTCGCGGCGTACGCCTTCGATATGAGTATCCGTACGGATACCGGCGGTGCGGCGCGAGATCCAGACTCGAACCGTGGAAAGACTGTGTACCCCCTACCGGATTCGAACCGGCGCTACCGCCGTGAAAGGGCGGGGTCCTGGGCCGCTAGACGAAGGGGGCCTGCCGGGACATCCTAGAGGCCTGCGTCCGGGGCCGCCAAAGCGAGGCCGTACGTCCGTCCGCGGGTCCCGATTCGGAACGTCGCGGTCGTTTCCGGTAATGTTTCACCTCGCTTGGGCAGGTAGCTCAGTTGGTACGAGCGATCGCCTGAAAAGTGATAGGTCGGCGGTTCGACCCCGCCCCTGCCCACAAGCAACAACCGGCTCCGACCAGCAGTTATCGGTCGGAGCCGGTTGTCATTTCGCCGCGCTGTCTCGTTGCTCTGCGTTTCCCGCACGCTCATCGGCGGAACTACGCAAGGATGGTTGGCTGTGAAGTACGCCGATCCTGGTCGCTGCCCCGACTGCCGGGAGGCCTTCGAGCCCGGCACCAGCCCCTGCCCGCACTGCGGGCTGCCGCTGGAGAACGCCGTCGCCCAAGAGCTCTACGGGACGCTGCTGCGAGCCGACGTACTCATGACCCGGCTGCGCTCCATCCGCGAGGAGGCGAGCCGGGCCGCGCGGCAGACCGTGCCGCCCGCACCCGCCCCGATGCCGCTCGCGCCGCCGCCGTCGGCACCTCCGCAGATCCAGCCCGAGCCCGTCGCCGTGCCGCTCGCCGACCCGGCCGCGAGCGCCGTCGCCGGGGCGGCCGCGTTCCCCGGTGCTCCCGTCGCACGGCGTGCGCCGATCACGGTGCCGCTGATCCTGGTCGGTGTCGGCGTGCTGTTCCTGCTGGTCGCGGGGGTCGTCTTCCTCGCCGTCGCGTGGGCCGCGATGGGCGTCGGCGGGCGCACCACGATGCTGCTCGTCTTCACCGCGCTGTTCACGATCGGCGGCGCGCTGCTGCTGCATCTCGAGCTGAGAGCCGGCACCGAAGGTGTCTGGACGCTGGCGCTGGGACTGATCGCCCTCGACATAGCCGGGATGAAGTACGCCGGCTGGCTCGGTGGAGTCGACTGGGACCGTGGCTTCCTGGTCATCGTCGGGATAGCCGTCTTCCTCGCGGGCACCGCGATGTCCCTGGTCGGCGCGCGCACCGAGAAGCTCGACTCGGTGATCGGACCACAGGTGGCGGCCGCCGCCGGCGTACTCACCGCCCTCATCGGTCTCGAGCTCATCTCCGACCTCATCTGGTTCCCGCTGGTCGCCGCGGTGATCGCCCTCGTCGTGGTGATCGTGGCGAGCAAGACCGACCTGCAGGCGCTGACGATCGGCGCGATGGTCGTGATGGCGGGCTTCTGGCTGATGCTGATGGTCCGCGGTCTGGCCGACCCGGCGCTGACCGGCTCCGAGCTGCTGCGTGGCGGCACCCTGCCGCTGCTGCTCGGCGCGGCCGCGGTGCTGACGATCGTGGCGCTGCTCTTCCCGCTGCCCAAGGACGCCAAGGTCGCGATGGTCGGGGTATCGCTCCTGATCGCGGCCTACACCTTCACCCAGCCTGCGCTCGACGACGGCGCGGTGACGCTGACCGTCGTGGCCGTGGTGGTCACGCTGATCGCCGCCGGGGCGCTCATGACGCTCCCCCGCCCGTGGCGCTGGTCGGCCGCCGCGTTGACGCCGTACGCCGTCGGCCTGGGCCTCACCGTCCTCGTCCTGGCGACCTCCGCCGCCGTCCGGCTCGCGGCGGTGCCCTGGACCGAGTCGGCGTTCTCGCCGGTCACCGGTCCGAGGCCGTTGCTGCCCGGTTGGCTGACGCTGCCGGCGATGCTCGCGATCCTCGCCCTCGGCACCGCCTGGTTCTACCGGTCCAACCCGCCCGCGTTCCGCAGCTACCGGGACACGGTCGGCTGGTTCATCTTCTCCGGTGGCGTCACCGGGTTCGCGATCACGGCCGCCTGCTACGCGGCGCCGCTGCTCGTCCCGGCCCTGCTGCTGCTCGGTGTCGCGGTCGCGCTGGCCTGGTGGGCGGAGCGCTGGCCACGGCTCCTCGCCGCCGGCATCTTCGGCCTGGTCGCGCTGGCCACGGCGCTGCCCAGCGATCTGCTGACCGTGGTCGTCGCGCTCGCTCTGGCAGGGGTGGCTGCGTACGCGGGTCAGGGTCTGGTCGGCGCCGACCGCGAGGTCACCGCCAGCTACTCGGTCGCGACGCTCACCCTCGGCCTGTGGTCGCTCGCGCCGCTGATCGACGTGGAGCGTCAGTGGGCCGCCTGCGCGATCGTCACGGTCCTCGGGCTGATCACGCTCTTCCGCTTCCGCGGCTCGGGCTGGTGGGCGGCCGTGGCGGGTGCCGCGATCTCGATCGGGATCGGCGCCGTCGACGTCACCTGGGCAGCGGTCATGCTGACCCTCGCCACCATCCTCGCCGCGGCGATCGGCCTGCACCACCGCCAGCCTCCCGCGCTGGCCGTCGCGGGCACCGTCGGCATCGGGGCGGCCACGGCCGCGGTCCTCTCCGGGGACGTGCCGGCTCTGGTCGTGACCGTCATCCTCACCGCCCTCGCCGTGCTCGTCGACCGGATGCAGTCCGGCACGACCAGGGAGGTCGCGACCGCCTACTGGATCCTCGCCCTGACCGCAGCCGTCTGGCAGGCGGCCCGGCTGGCCGACGTCGACCGCCCCTACACCGCGGTGGTGGTCGTCGTCGCGATGGGCGTCATCGTGCTGATCCGCCGCAGCCCGGCCATCGAGGCCGCGGCCGCCGCCGGCGCCGCCGTGTCGATCGGCCTGGGTGCCGTCGCCGACGGCTGGAGGGTGGACACCGACTGGCTGGCGATCCTGCTGCTGATCGCCGGGGTCATGTGCATCGCGTCGATCCTGCGTCACGACCCGCAGCAGTCCGGACCGCGGCTGACGATCGCCGGCCTGCTCGGCCTGGGCTCGCTCGGCGCCGCCTTCGGCAACGAGCTGCTCGCGCTGATCGTGGCGGGGGTGCTCACCGCCGCGGCGATCGCGGTCGACCGTCTCTCCCCGGAGCACCAGACCAAGGCGGTCACCGCTCCCTACTGGGTCATCACGCTGACCGCGTTCTGCTGGATGTTCGCCAACCTCAACGACATCGCGAAGCCGCACGCCGCCGCGGGGATCATCGTCATCCTGACCGTCGTCACGATCTTCCGGGTGCTGCCCTCGGTCGAGATCGCCGCCGCGGTGGCCGCGGTCGTCACGATCGTCGTCGGCACGGTCAGCCTCGGTCCGACGATCGTGCTGACCCCGGACGGGCCGGTCGCGGTCGGGTCGCGTGGTGTCGACCTCCCCTGGCTGAGCATCCTGCTGGTCCTGGCCGCTGCCGGCGTCTCGGCGCACGCGATCGCCCGCGCCGAGCGCCGTTGGCTCGGCTGGGTCGGCCTCTCGCTGGCCACCGTCGCGCTGTGGATCCGGCTGGTCGACACCTCGGTCGGGACCTGGGAGTCCTACACCCTGCCGCCCGCGATCGCGCTGATCGTCTTCGGCGTCGTCAGGCTGCGCCTCGACCGGGAGGTCGCCTCGCTGCCGGTCCTCGGACCCGGTGTCTTCCTGGCGCTGGTCCCGTCCGTCCCGGCGGCTCTCCAGGACCCGGTCTCGATGCGGACCGCGGTGCTCGGCATCGCGTGCCTGGCCTTCATCATCGGTGGCGCGTGGCTGCGCTGGGCCGCACCACTGATCGGTGGTGCCCTGGTCGCCTCCGTCCTGGCCCTGGCGCAGATGCCGTCGGCGGAGTCGCTGCAGCAGTGGTGGGTGCTCGGCGCGGCCGGGCTCCTGCTGCTCTTCCTCGGCATCACCTGGGAGGCGCGGCTCCATGACCTGCGGCGGGCCACCGCCTACGTCCGGGGGCTGCGTTAGGGCGGCCCCCGCCCTTGGCCGGTGCTCGCGCGCCCGGAAGACTGGAGCCGATGTTCCCCGAATTCAAGATCGTACGTCGCCAGCGCCCCGTCACGATCGCGGTCGCGTCCACCAGCTCATCCCGGCCCGCGGCCAACGCCGCGATCGAGGCGGCCTGTGACGGCCCGGTCTCGCTGAGCTTCACCTCGGGTGGGGACGTGCTCACCGGGAGCTACGACGGGCGGCGGGTCTCCTTGGAGGTGACGACCGGGTCGCGGCGTACGTCCCACGCGAGTCGGCGCCACGGCCGGGCCGGCCGCGGGGTCGACCGGTTCGCGCTGACCCTGACCGGGACGATGCTGACCGCGCTGACCTGTGCGGACGGCACCTGGGTGGCGAGGGCACGGGTCGACCTCTCCGAGGTCGGGATCGAGCCACGGGACGAGTCCTGGCTCGCCGACCTGGCCGCCGGCCACGAGGGTGCTGCCGAGGACGTGCGCACCGGCGCCTTCGGGCAGCTCGGCCTGCGCGACATCCGGGTCGTGACGTACGCCGACGGCTCGCCGTTCCACGACGTCGACGGCAGCGTCCTGCTCACCGCCACGAGTGCCGGACCGGGCTTCTTCCCCACGGCGCACACCTCGGTGTGGGCGCTGGACCCGGTGACGTACGACCTCGTCCACCGGGGCGCGCTGTACTTCCGCCGCGACGGGCTGGTCTACGGCGACCATGCGACCCACCTCGTAGGCGAGGGGGACGAGTGGCTGGTCGCGACGAGCACGTGGGCAGGCTTCAAAGCACCCGACAAGACGGACCCGAGCAAGCCGTGGAGCCCCGTCGGGGTCACCGTCGCCCGCTCCCGCGAGGACCTGACGCGGGGTGAGCACGTCCTCGACGCCACGCCGCTCGCGCTGCCCACCGACGGGGTCGGGGTCTGGGACCCGCACCTCGTCCGCCGTGACGGCGAGTGGCTGGTCGGCTACGTGAGCGCGAAGAAGTACTTCGACTTCCATCCCATGCTCGCCAGCGGGCCGAGCCTGGACGCGCTCAGCCTGCGGGCAGCACGGACCGACCGCACGGCCACCGAAGGCACCACGCTTGTCCCGCTGGGCGGCACAGTCGTCGTGGGCGCCAGCGACGGACGCGACAACCCGCGTCGCGTCCGTGCTCGCTACCCGATCTTCGACCTGGACCTCAACGAGGTCGCAGAGCTCCGCTCGGCGTACGTCTCCAACCTTCCGTGGCCCACCCTGATCCCGCTCGGGGAGGAGTGGTTGCACGTCGCCTTCGACGGCACGCCTCACGGCGGCCGGCTAACCGGCTACGGCACTCACGGGGAGGTTGTCCTGAGCCGATCGACACCGGGTCGATCGGTCTGAGGGTGGCGTCGGCCAAGGCGTCACCGCTTTGGCCGACCGACCCTAGTCGCGCGAGGATCCCGCGTCGTAGTCCGACCAGTCGTCGTAGTCGTCCGGCTGCTGATCGGACTTCTGACTGGTGTCGTCATCACCGTGAAGTTCGCGCGCAAGGGCCCCGAAGTCCGTCTCATAGGTCCGGTACTTCAGGTCGCGTGCGACCTTCGTCTGCTTGGCTTTCGCTCGGCCGCGCCCCATAGGGTCCAGCCCCCTCGTCGCACTTGGCCGGGATAGTCCCGGGCTGTTCACAGGTTTCTCGTAGAGACAACGCTACCGGTTCATCCCAAGAATCCGCACGCCGGGGTGTCGAAAATCCGTTCGCTGGGAGCGAATGTTACCGAGGTCACACGATTCCGGGCCTGGTGACTCGTCATCCCGCGTTCACCTCGGGGACAGATTGAGGGGCCGGACGGTTGTCCCGCCGCACATAGCCTCCCTTCCGATTCTTGGGAGACCTGACAAAAACGCGTCTTGAACGGAAATGCAGTGACCGAACTGAGCGACATCCAGACCGACACCGCCTGTCCCTCGTGCAGCAGCGACCAGGGTGCGCCCGCCGTCACGAACGGCCGCCGCACCATGCTGTCCCTGCTGCCCATGGCCGGCCACACGCGCGGCAAGCGCAGCGCCGTGACCTGCGCCCTCAAGTGCGACAGCGCTTGTGCCAAGCCGGCGCCGAACACCTCCGACAACGGCTACTTCCGTGACATCGCCGGCAAGGCCCTCAGCCGCCGTCACGCGCTCGGTCTCGCCGGCGCGGGTGCCGTGGCCCTCGCGGTCGGCAGCAGCGGCCTGGCCGCCGCTGCCAGCCCCCTCGAGGCGGCTCTCGCGGGACGAGGCCACGGCGGGCGTACGAACCTCCCGTTCAAGCCGATCACCCCGGTCGCGGCCACCGAGGACACCTTCGTGGTGCCGCAGGGCTACACCTGGGAGCCGATCATCCGCTGGGGCGACCCGATCCTGCCCGGCGGAGTCCCCTTCGACGTCAACAACCAGACCGCCGAGAAGCAGGCGCTCGCCTGGGGCTACAACAACGACTACACCGACGTCATCGTGACCAACAAGGCCGGCACCAAGGCCCTGCTGTGCTGCAACAACGAGTACGTCAACGCCAACATCATGTTCCCGCCGGGCCTCGACGCCACCGAGCAGCTCAAGATCGCGATGGCCGCCCACGGCTTCGGGATCGTCGAGCTCGAGCGCTCCGCGCCGGGCGAGAAGTGGACGTACGTCCCCTCCGCTCCGAAGAACCGGCGCATCACGGCCTCCACGCCGTTCAAGATCACCGGGCCCGCGGCCGGCAGCGACCTGCTCAAGACCGCTGCTGACCCGACCGGCACCGTGGCGCTCGGCACCATCGGAAACTGCTCCGGTGGCACCACGCCGTGGGGCACGATCCTGTCGGGCGAGGAGAACTTCAACGGCTACTTCCGCGCCACCGGCACCTCGGACCAGGAGAAGCGCTACGGCCTGGCCGACAAGGCCTCGACCTACGGCTGGGAGGCCATCGAGCCGCGCTTCGACGCGCGCTCGGCCGACTACGCCAACGAGCCGAACCGGTTCGGCTACATCGTCGAGATCGACCCGACCGACCCGACCTCGACGCCGCGCAAGCACACCATGCTCGGCCGTCTCAAGCACGAGGGCGCGAACATCGTCATCGCCGAGAACGGCAAGGTCGTGGCCTACACCGGCGACGACGAGCGCTTCGACTACCTCTACAAGTTCGTCTCCAAGGGGACGTACAGCCCCAGCAACCGGGCGAAGAACCTCCAGCTGCTGACCGAGGGCAGCCTCTACGTCGCCCGCTTCCACGGCGACTCCCCCGCGGCCGAGATCGACGGCACCGGCACGCTGCCGAGCGACGGGAAGTTCGACGGCTACGGCCAGTGGATCCCGCTCGTGGTCAACGGCCGCAGCAAGGTCTCCGGGATGAGCGTCGAGGAGGTCCTCGTCTACACGCGCCTGGCCGCCGACAAGGCCGGCGCCACCAAGATGGACCGCTGCGAGGATGTCCAGCCCTCGCCGAAGACCGGCAAGGTGTACGTCGCCTGCACCAACAACTCCCAGCGCGGCACCACGGGCAAGGCCCCGGCCGACGAGCCCAACCCGCGCAACACCAACCGCGACGGTCACGTCATCGAGATCACCGAGGACGACGGCGACCACACCTCGCGCGTCTTCCGGTGGAACCTCGTGATCGTCGCCGGTGACCCGGCGACCAACGCGTCGACCTACTTCGCGGGCTACCCGAAGGACAAGGTCTCGCCGATCTCCTGCCCGGACAACCTGGCCTTCGACTCCCAGGGCAACCTGTGGATCTCCACCGACGGCCAGCCGAGCTCGATCCAGAAGAACGACGGGCTGTTCAAGGTCCCGCTCGAGGGCCCCGAGCGCGGCCACGTCCAGCAGTTCCTCGCCGTCCCCCGCGACGCCGAGACCTGCGGCCCGGTCATCCACGACCGCGACGGCTCGGTGTTCGTCGCCGTCCAGCACCCGGGCGAGGAGGGGACCTGGGAGGCTCCGAACTCCCGCTTCCCCGACTACGTCGAGGGCACTGCCGGTGAGGGCGAGTTCGCCGGCCCGCGGCCGTCCGTGGTGCAGGTGCGCAAGAAGTAGTCCGCCGGTCGAGCCGCCGGAGCCGTTAGGCGAAGGCGTGTCGAGACCAACACAGTCGCATACGAACTGTGTTGGTCTCGACACCGGCTCGCTGGCGCTCGCCGGGCTCGACCAGCGAGGCTGGTCACCAGCCCGCGTACGCCCCGGTGAGCTCGACCTTGCCGCCGGGAGTCGCGGTGACCTCACCGGCGGCCCAGGCGCGGATGTCGTAGCCGGCGAGGATGCGGACGGCCTCGTCGACGTCCTCGGGATCGATCAGGGCGACCATGCCGACGCCGCAGTTGAGGGTCATCTCCAGGTCCTCCAGGGCCACGTCGCCGGTGCGGCGGACGAGGTCGAAGACCGGCGCCGGGGTCCAGGTGGTGCGGTCGATGCGCGCGGAGAGCTCCGCGGGCATGACCCGCTCCAGGTTGGCGGCGAGGCCGCCGCCGGTGACGTGGGACATGGCGTGGGTCCGGGTGCCACGGGCCAGCTCGAGGCAGGCCTTGGCGTAGACGCGGGTCGGGGTGAGGAGCTCCTCACCGAGCGTGCGGCCGAACTCGGAGACCTGCGCGTCGAGCGTGTAGGCGCCGGAGTTGAGCAGCACGTGGCGTACGAGGGAGTAGCCGTTGGAGTGCAGGCCGGAGGCCTCCATCGCGAGGACGACGTCGCCCGCCTTCACCTGGTTCGCACCGAGCAGGTTGTCCGCCTCGACGACGCCCGTGGCCGCGCCGGCCACGTCGTACTCGTCGGCGGCCAGCAGCCCCGGGTGCTCGGCGGTCTCGCCGCCGACCAGCGCGCAGCCGGCCTCGACACAGGCCTCCGCGATGCCCTTGACGATCGCGGCGACCCGCTCCGGGACGACCTTCCCGGTGGCGATGTAGTCGGTCATGAACAGCGGCTCGGCGCCGCAGACGACGAGGTCGTCGACGACCATGCCGACCAGGTCGAAGCCGATCGTGTCGTGCTTGTCCAGCGCCTGCGCGATCGCGACCTTGGTGCCGACGCCGTCGGTGGAGGTGGCCAGCAGCGGGCGCTCGTAACCCTTGAGGGCGGAGGCGTCGAAGAGACCGGCGAAGCCGCCGACCCCGCCGAGCACCTCGGGCCGACGGGACTTCTCGATCCAGACCTTCATCAGATCCACGGCGCGGTCACCGGCATGGATGTCGACACCTGCTGCGGCGTACGCGTTCTGGCTCTGGGTCACGTCAAGATCTCCGATCACGGGTTGTTCAGGACCGGCAGGGCCTTGCCCTCGGTCGGGGACTGCAGCGAGACCTCGAGGAGGTGCTTGCCGAGCATGCTCTCGTCGGGCAGCTCTACGGGGTATTCGCCGGTGAAGCAGGCCGTGCAGAGCGCGCTGCGCTCCTGGCGGGTCGCCGAGATCATCCCGTCGAGGGAGATGTATCCGAGCGAGTCCGCACCGACCGAGGCGGCGATCTCGTCGACGGAGAGGCCGTTGGCGATCAGCTCGGCGCGGGTGGCGAAGTCGATGCCGTAGAAGCACGGCCACTTCACGGGCGGGCTCGAGATCCGCACGTGGACCTCCAGGGCGCCGGCCTCGCGCAGCATCCGCACCTGGGCACGCTGGGTGTTGCCGCGGACGATCGAGTCGTCGACCACGACGACCTTCTTGCCACGCACCATGTGCTCGAGCACGTTGAGCTTGAGCCGGATGCCGAGCTGGCGCAGGGTCTGCGAGGGCTGGATGAAGGTGCGCCCCACGTAGCCGTTCTTCACGAACGCCTGCCCGAACGGCAGGCCGCTCTCCAGGGCGTAGCCGGTCGCGGCCGGGATGCCGGACTCGGGCACCGGGATGACCAGGTCGGCGTCGACCGGGAACTCCCGGGCCAGCTCACGGCCCATCTCGACGCGGGACTCGTGGACGTTGCGGCCGGCGATGTTGGCGTCGGGGCGGGCCAGGTAGACGTACTCGAAGACGCAGCCCTTGCGGTCGGTCTCGGCGAACCGCACCGAGCGCAGACCCGACTCGTCGATGATGATCATCTCGCCGGGCTCGACCTCACGGACCACGCTCGCGCCGACGGTGGCCAGGGCGGCGTCCTCGGACGCGATCACCCAGCCGCGGTCGAGACGGCCCAGCACCAGCGGGCGGATCCCCTGGGGGTCACGCGCGGCGAAGAGGGTGTCCTCGTTCATCCACACCAGCGAGAAGGCGCCGCGGATCGTCGGCAGCACCTCCAGCGCGCGCGCCTCCAGCGAGGAGTCGGGGTGGTAGGCGAGCAGCTCGGTCAGCAGCGACGTGTCGTTGGTCGACACCGGGGCGTGGCGGCCCTCGGAGTGCTCCGGGAGCGCCTCGACGGCCGAACGCATCTCGGCGACGTTGATCAGGTTGCCGTTGTGGCCCAGCGCGACGGAGCCGTCCGGCGTGGGCTTGAAGATCGGCTGCGCGTTCTCCCACACCGAGGCACCGGTGGTGGAGTAGCGGGCGTGGCCGATGGCGACATGGCCCTTGAGCGACTCGAGGGTCGGCTCGTCGAAGACCTGCGAGACCAGGCCCATGTCCTTGTAGACGAGGATCTGGCGTCCGTTGCTGACCGCGATGCCCGCCGACTCCTGGCCACGGTGCTGCAGCGCGTACAGGCCGAAGTACGTCAGCTTCGCGACGTCCTCGCCCGGCGCCCACACACCGAAGACCCCGCAGTGGTCCTGAGGACCCTGGTCGTGGGGGTCGAGGGCGGCGGTGAGCCGGCCGTCGCCACCCTTGCGTCGGGACACGTGCCTACCTGAGCTGGTGAGGTTGACCACGGCATCGAGTGTAAGGCCGCACTCTGGCGATCAACGAACCCTTGACCGTCCTGTAAGAGTGGTCACATGAACGTCTCGGGATCATGATTGCAAAGAACTCTCCACGTCTGCCCTACCGCCCGGGACGGTCTTCCCGGATAATCGCCCCGATGACTTCTTCAGCGCCCCCGCCCGCCGGTGGTCACCGACTGACGGTGCCACCGGGCTTCGCCCCACCACCGTTGGGCGGGAAACGCGCCAGGAGCGACCTCACCACGACGATGACGACGATCACCACCGATCTCGCCGAGCTCGGGGGGCTGCTCACCCCTGGTGAGGACCTCTCCGACCTCCAGCTGATCGCCGACAGCCTGACCGCGCTGGCGGGCTTCGAGATGGCCACCATCAGCGTCGCCCGTGCCGATGGCCACCTCCACATGGTGGTGGTCTCCGGGCAGGAGTCCGCGCGCGCCGACCTGCTGGGCACCGTCACCCCGATCGAACGGCTCGAGGCCGAGCTCGCCCGCGCCGACGACTGGGGCATCTTCAAGTTCGTGCCGGCGGAGCGGCTGGACCCGACCGCCGACGTCTACGGCTGGATCCCGTCGATGAAGCCGATCAACGCTGCCGGCGCCTGGAACCCGCTCGACCTGCTGGTCGCACCGCTGCGCGATGACGCCGGCAAGCTCCGCGGGACCCTGATCGTCGACGTACCGACCGACGGGCTGCGGCCCAACCGGGAGAAGCGCGCCGTGCTCGGCCGCCACGCGGTGCAGGCGCAGCGCGCGATCCTGCTCGCCCTGGAGCGCGAGGAGCTCTCCGAGCAGGTACGCCTCGCGGAGGCCGCCCGCGACGTGATCCGCCGCGCCGGGCGCGAGCTCGACCCCGACGAGATCCTCAACTCGCTGAGCACCGGGCTGGTCGACGTCCTCGACCTGACCGACTTCTGGCTCCACATGTCCAAGCCAGGTGGCCGGGGCATCCGCACCAAGGTCTACCGGGAGGACTTCAAGCTCCCGATCGGCGACCTGACCAGCCCGTTCATGGTCGACTACGGGCAATACCTGTGGGACCAGCGCAGCATCACCGTCCAGACCCCTGATGGCGCCGAGCGGCTGCCCCACCCCGACCCGGAGGCGCAGCAGCGGATCACCGAGTGGATCCGCCACTACAAGGTCGGCTCGATCGTCGGGGTCCCGATCGGCTCCGGCCAGACGTGGTACGGCGCGATGCTCCTCGGCCGTGGTCCCGACAAGCCGCACTGGAGCGAGCTCGAGCTGATCACCGCTGCCGACCTAGGCCGCGACTTCGGCCGTGTGGTCCACAACTCCCGGGCCTACCTGCGCCAGAAGGCGGCCGTCGACTCCCTGCGTGAGCTCGAGGCCCACAAGAGCCGGCTGATCGCGACGGTCGCCCACGAGCTGAAGAACCCTCTGTCCGCCTTCCGGTGGAACATCGAGTCGCTGCCCTACGCGGAGTCCGAGGAGGAGTACGCCGAGGTGCTGACCGCGCTCACGCGCAACCGCGACCGCACCGAGAAGATCGTGGCCGACCTCGCGATGCTGTCGAAGGTCTCCGACCCCGACCATCTTCCGGCGACGGTGCCGATCCAGGTCGCGCGCGTGCTCGAGGAGATCTACAGCCAGCTCAGCGCCGAGATGCCCACCAGCGACGCCCACGAGCTCGTCTTCGAGATGCCCCCCGACGACGTCCATGTGAGCCTGGCTCCGGGCGACCTGGACCGGGTTGTGATCAACCTGGTGACCAACGCGATCAAATACAGCCCAGAGGGCGGTCAGGTCATCGTGAGCACGCGCACCAGCCCCGGCTGGTTCGAGCTCCGGGTGACCGACCACGGCCTCGGGATCTCGCCGGAGGACCAGGACCGCCTCTTCACCGAGTTCTTCCGTTCGACCAACCCGACAGCGCTCAAACAGCCGGGCACCGGCCTCGGTCTGACCATCGTGTCGCGGATCGTCAGCCGTCGTGGCGGACTGATATCGGTCGACTCCACCCCTGGCGTGGGAAGCACATTCCGTGTGACGCTGCCCATTGTTTAACCTTACGCCCCGGGAACGGGTTGCATTTTCATCTCGGCGGAGAACTCATGACCAGTACGCCCTCAGAGGGTCCGGACGTGCCAGACGGCGCCTCCGAGGCGTACCCGACCCCGGACCCCGGTCTGCAGCTGATCGCGGAGGGCGTCACCGAGCTCGTCGGCTTCGGCGCCGCGGTCATCAACATCCGGCGAGGTGACGAGTTCGAGATAGTCGCCGCGTACGGTGACGAGACCGGCCACACGGTCGAGGGCGAGATGACCGTCGCCGAGATGCTCGGCACCCGGTTCCCGGTCTCGGTCGTCACCGACCTGCTGGACATGTCCGAGGACTGGGGCGACATCAAGTTCGTCCCGCACGAGAAGAACACCATCGGCGAGGCGGAGGGCTACTGGGTCCCCGACACCGACGAGGACATCCTGAAGGACCCGCAGGACTGGCACCAGCTCGACGAGCTCCTGGCTCCGTTCTACGACGAGAACGGCGAGCTCGTCGGCGTACTCTCCATCGACCGCCCGACCAACGGCCGCAGGCCCGGCCGGCGGCAGCAGCGGATCCTCAACCGGTTCGCCCGCCAGGCCCGGCGGGCGGTGCTGCTGACGCTGCAGCGCGAATACCTCGAGGAGCGGGCCAACAACCTGCTCGAGGCCCAGAGCTTCCTGCGCGAGGCCAACTCCCAGCTCGGTCTCACCGGGGTGCTCGAGGCCACCCAGGAGGCGATGAGCCGAGGTCTCGACGCCGACGGTCTCTACGTGCAGGCCCAGGACGGGGAGGGCGGGTCCGTGGTCTACTCCTCCCCCGGACTCGGTTGGAACGCCGGCGACAGCAACAACGTCGCCGCCGGGCAGGCCTACCAGGCCCACCAGGCCACCCGGCTGTGGAACGAGGGCCAGCACGCCATCGTCAACCGCGACCTGCTTCTCCATGCTCAGCACCACGGTGATGCCGAGCGGAGGAAGTTCGCCCGGATCGGCATCGAGTTCCTCGACGCGGTCGGGGCCGACTCGCTCCTGGTCGTGCCGATCGGCGTGGAGACGACGGCGCTGGGTCACCTCGTGCTGGTGCGCGGCGCCGGCCGCCCCCTCTGGACCGACGCCGAGGGACGCCTCGCGATGGAGTTCGGACGCGACTTCGGTCGCATCGTGCTGACCTCCAACGCCTACACCCAGGAGCGCGACCTCGCCCAGCGGCTCGCCACGGCCGACAAGGTGCACAGCCGGCTCATCGAGTCCGTCGCACAGGAGCTGCACAACCCGCTCACCGCCCTCACCACGGGCATCGACGCCCTGCGCCACGAGGACCGCGGCTCGACCACCTGGTTCCAGCAGGTCGGCAACCTGATCAGCCGGTCCGACCAGCTGGTCGCCATGGTCGACGACCTGCTCCTGTTCTCCCGCTTCTCCGACCCCGCCTCGCGGCCGACCCTGACCTACGTCGATCTGGCACCTCTGCTGCGCGAGATCTTCGAGCAGAGGACGTACGAGTCGGAGAAGCGTGGCATCGAGGTGAGCCTCGACGTGCCCTCCCACAGCGTCGAGGTGCTGTGCGACCGCAGCGAGATCAAGGCGGCGATCCTGCGCCTGGTCGACAACGCCCTGGTCTACACGCACCGTGGCGGCCACGTACGCCTCTACATCGTGGAGAGCGCGAGCGAGGCGGCGATCTCGGTGACCGACAACGGCGTCGGCATCCCCGCGGCCGAGCAGCTGCAGGTCTTCACCGAGTTCTACCGCGGGACCAGCCAGGCGATCGGCGGCCGGAAGGGCGTCGGGCTCGGGCTCAGCATCGTCGACCGGGTCGCGCGCCGCCACGACGGCCGGGTGACGCTGCGCTCGGAGCCCGGCACCGGCACCCGCGTCTCGCTGGTCCTTCCGTTGGCCAACGGCGCGACCTCGTTCGGTTAACCGAACGTCACAATTTGGGTCGAGACGGCCGTCTACGCCTGCACAAGGCGTGCGTTTCGTGCAACACTCCGTGGTGCCCAGGTCCTCAGGACTGCCACGCCGTTGCAACATCCGCCCTGACCGACCTACCTGAGAGCAAGGATGCCCCCACCACAGTCAGTCGATGCCCTCGACGTGCCATCGAGCACGCCGGGCAAGACGTCGCTGCCGGTGGTCGACCCTGCTCTCCAGATGATCGCCGAGGGCATCTGCGAGCTGCTCGGCTTCGGCATCGCCGCGATCAACGTGGTCCGCGGCGACCAGGTCGAGATGGTCGCCATCCACGGCTTCACCAGCGGCCTCAACGCAGCACACGGGCGGCGGGAGACCGCTGAGGAGGTCCTCGGTGCCCGATGGCCACTCTCGGAGGTGGAGGTCAACCTCTCCCGCGGCGAGAACTGGGGCGCCTGGCGGTTCATTCCTCATGACCGGGTGAACCTTCACGAGGGCAGCTGGGTCTCCACCACCAACATGATCGACGCCCCCGACGCCTGGCACCCCCACGACATGCTGCTCGCACCGATCTACGGCGACGACGGCTCCCTCCAGGGTTGCCTCTCGATCGACATGCCGGTCAGTGGCCGCCGGCCCGACTTCACGCAGCGCCGGGTGCTCAACCGGTTCGCGAAGCGCGCTCGGCGGGTGGTGCTCGGCTACCTCGAGCGCGAGCGGCTCTACGAGCGCGCCGCGAACCTGGAGACCGCGAAGGAGTTCCTGCGCGACGCCAGCTCCAAGCTCAGCCTCGCCGACGTGCTCGACACCAGCCACGACGCGCTGATCCGCGGCCTGGGTGCCGACGGCATCTGGATGGCGACCAAGGGCCCCCACCGGGAGATGATCGTGCACGCCACCCCGGGCCTCAACTGGGACCCGGATCCGGGCCTGGCCGCGCTCACCTCGCGCAACACCTCCCGCTACTGGGCGGAGGGCACCTACTCGATCATGTGCCGTGATCGGATCAACAACTCCGCGGAGTGGAACGAGCAGGCCGCGGTGGCCGACAAGTTCTTCGAGACCCTGGGAGCGGAGAGCGCTCTGGTGGTGCCGGTCGGCGCCGACCACGAATGGCTGGGCCACATCGTCCTGCTCCGCTCGCCCGGGCGGCCCATCTGGACCGACGCCGAGGGCCGACTGGCGATGGAGCTCGGCCGTGACTTCGGGCGCATCGTGCTCACCGCCAACGCCTACACCCAGGAGCGAGACCTCGCCCGCCAGCTCGCCGACGCCGACCGCGAGCGCAACCAGCTGATCGAGGCCGTCGCCCGCGAGCTCCGGATCCCCGTCAACGCCCTGGGCACCTCGCTCAACGCGCTGAGCGCCGAGCAGCCGAACACGCTGCCGTGGATCGTCCAGGTCGAGACGCTCACCGTACGCAGCGCCCAGATCGAGGGCATCGTCAGCGACCTCCTGCTGCTCTCCCGGATCCGCGACCCAGCGAACGCGCCCGGCGAGACCACGATCGAGGTCTCCGAGATGCTCGACGACGTGCTCGACGAGCTCGATCCCGAGGCCGCTCAGAAGGACATCGAGTGTGTCCTGACGACACCGACCGGTCCTGCGTACGTCGTCGGTGACCCGCGCGAGCTGCGGGCAGCCTTCCTCCACCTGGTGAAGAACGCGCTGACCTACAGCTACCGGGGATCGCGGGTGCAGGTGATGCTCTACAGCGCCGGCAACGAGGTCACGATCATCGTCGCCGACACCGGAGTCGGCATCGCCGCCGAGGAGCTGTCCGAGGTCTACAAGCCGTTCTTCCGAGGCACCAACTCCGCGCTCGGTGGTTCGCGCGGAGCTGGGCTCGGGCTGACCCTGGTCGACCAGATCGTCACCCGCCACCACGGGGCGCTCGAGATCGCCTCACCCCCAGGTGCGGGCACCCAGGTGGCAGTGACGCTGTTCGGCGTCTAGATGTACTCGGCCGTCACGTTGGTGACAGTCGGCTGATCGGCGGGAGTCCTGTGAGTGCGCTGTGGCGTCGGGTGGTGTTGTAGCGCTCGAGCCATGGCGCAAGCGCTGCTGTTCGGTCGGTGTTGGTGAGGTAGACCTGGCGGTAGGCCCATTCGGTGGCCAGGGTGCGGTTGTATCGCTCGACCTTGCCGTTCTGCCAGGGACAGTGGGGCTTGATGAACTTGTGCTTGGCTCCCAGCGTGGTGATCGCCTCGGCTACGTCGTTGGATCTGCGGTAGGAGAAGTGGTTGTCGGTGATGACACGCTCGATGCGGGTGATGCCGTGGGCCGCGAAGTAGTCGGCGGCGCGCAGGATGAACCCGGCACAGGTGTGGCCCTTCTCGTCGGGAAGGATCTCGGAGTAGGCCATCCGGGAGTGGTCATCGACCATCGAGTGCACGTAGTCGTAGCCGATCCGGGCTCGTTTCTGTGCGCCGCTCTGGCCCCTTTCTCGGCCGTGGGCCTTCCAGCCGCCGCCGTCGGGGATCTTGCCGATCTTCTTGACGTCGACATGGACCAGCTCACCGGGGCGGTCGCGTTCGTAGCGCACCGCGGTGGTCTTCGAGGCCCGGATGACCTCGCCGGTCAGCGGGTCACACTCACGCAGGTAGGGGACCCGGTGGCGGCGTAGGACCCGGCCCACGGTCCGTGCGGGGACACCGAGTTCGGGTCCGAGCCAGTCCTGGCCGCGGCGCTCTTGGTGGCGCTTGGCCACGATCGCTTCCTCGACCACGGCTGGTGTCTGGGTCGGGCAATGGCGCGGGCGCGAAGACCGGTCGTGTAGGCCGGCTTCGCCTTCGGCACGGAACCGGTTGATCCAGCGGTGGGCACACTGGCGGGAGACACCTTGGGCCTTGGCCGCGTGTGCGACGGTCCAGTCGTCCTCGCAGACTCGCTGGACCAAGAGTTGCCGACCACGAAAGTTCAGCCGGGCATTACGGTGGGACACGAAGACCTCCGGATGGTGGATGACCTAGACAGCAACCACCGCACCCGGAGGTCTTCGCTCCGTCAACGACCAACCCGGAGTGTCACCAACCTCCTGGCCGAGTACATCTAGACGCCCAGCTTCTGGAGCAGCAGCGCCTCGGCGACGACGACCTTCTTGAACTCGGCGAGGTGGAGACCCTCGTTGGCGCCGTGTGCCCGGGTGTCCGGGTCCTCGACGCCCGTGACCAGCACGCTGGCCTGCGGGAACGCCTCGAGGAACTCGGCGATGAACGGGATCGAGCCGCCCACACCCATGTCGATCGGAGCGGTGCCGTCCCAGGCCTCGGTGAAGGCGGCGCGGGCCGCGTCGTAGGCCGGACCGGTGGTGTCCAGGGCGATCGGCTCACCGGTGTCGACGACCTTGGTGGTCAGCTCGGCGCCCCACGGGACGTGCTTCTCCAGGTGCTGGGTGAGCGCGGCGACGGCGTTCTCGCCGGAGTCGCCGGGGGCGAGCCGGATGGTGACCTTGGCGCGCGCGCTCGGGGACAGCGTGTTGGAGGCGCCGTCGACCTTGGGGGCGTCCAGGCCGGTGATGGTGATCGCCGGCTGCGTCCACATCCGCTCGACGGCGCTGCCCTTGCCGACCCACTGCAGGCCGGCGATGGCCCCGGACTCGGCACGGAGCCGCTCCTCGGGGTAGTCGACGTCGGCCGCCGGGCCGGAGACGAGCCCCTCGACCGCGGGAGCGCCGTCCTCGTCCCAGAGGGTGTTGAGGAGGCGTACGAGAGCCATGATCGCGTCGGGAGCCAGACCGCCCCACATGCCGGAGTGCACCGCGTGGCCCAGGGTGCGGAGCTCGACGTCGACGCGGATGAGACCGCGCAGCGACGTGGTCAGCGCCGGGACGCCGATGTCCCAGTTGCCGGAGTCGGCGATGACGATGACGTCGGCCTTCAGCTTGTCCTGGTACTTCCCGAGCAGCTCGGGCAGGGTCGCGGAGGCGACCTCCTCCTCGCCCTCGATGAAGAGGCGGACGGTGACGGGCAGTTCGTCGCCGAGGGCGCGGATCGCGCCGATGTGGGCAGCGATGCCCGCCTTGTCGTCGGCCGCACCGCGCCCGTAGAGGCGGTCGCCGACCTCGGTCGGCTCGAACGGCGGGGTGTCCCAGTCGGCGTGGTCGTTCTCGGGCTGGACGTCGTGGTGGGCGTAGAGCAGCACCGTCGGGGCGCCCTCGGGACCCTTCTTCTCACCGACGATCGCCGGCGGGGCGCCGTCGAAGGCGCGCACGATCTCCACCTCGAAGCCCTCGGCCGCGAAGAGGTCCCGCGTCTTCTCCGCGCTCTTCTCGACCTCGCTCAGCCGCTCCGGGTCAGCGCTCACGGACTCGATCCGCACCAGGTCCTCGAGGTCCTTGCGGATCCCGGGGAAGAGCTCGTCTACACGGGTCTTGATGTCTTCGGTGGAGAGGGTCATAGGGTGAGATTACAAGTAGGCCGTCGCCGCTCAGGTTCGCGGTCCGGTGGCGTTCCGGTGCGTAGCCGGCAAGGCGGAGGAGGGAGGCGGCCCGGTGTTGGCCGTCGACCGACGACAACGCCGCCGGGTGCGTGCCGGGGCGTCGCCGGGGCCGAACCTCAGTGGCGACGGCCTACAGGGGCAGGTAGGGCGACAGGTCGGTGCGTTCTCCGGAGGCCCTGACATGGGCCTGGTCGACGGCCTCGGACCAGGTCATCTGCCCGGTGGCGAGGGCGATCCAGGTGAGCGCATCGGTCTCGATCACCGCCGGCGGGGTGCCCCGGGTGTGGCGGACGCCTTCGACGCACTGCACCGCGGCGTACGGCGGGACGCGCACCTCGACGCTCCTGCCCGGAGCACGCTGCTCGAGCACGGCGAGGAAGTGCTTGGTGAGGAGCCGTAGATCGGCCTTGGCGGACTCCCCGGCGCGTACGCGACCGAGAGCATCGGCCACGTCGGCGGCGGCCGCGGGCTTGAGTCGGGCTGGCACGTCGACAGCCTAGAGGTTCCCCTTTCTGTGGCGGTTGCCCGCGGCGGCGGCGCGCGACCACTACGCTCCGTGACGTGGGACTGGAGAGACTCGAGTCGGCGATGGTGTTGACGACCGTCGAGACCCTGCGCGGGCGGATCGCGGCGCGCTTCCCCGACCGTGGTCTGGTGAAGGTCGCCGAGGAGCTGGCCGGCCTGATCCGGGAGTCCTCCGGCGTCGGGGACCGACTCCGCCGTCGGCTCGGCTGGACCCGCGTTGTCTCTCGTACGCTGATCGTGGCCGTCCTCGCACTGACCCTGGTCGCCATCGTCTGGGCCCTCGCGACGGCGTTCGCCGACGAGACGCTCACCGGCGTCCAGTGGCTGCCGCTGATGGAGAGCACGGTCAACGACCTCATCTTCGCCGCGGTCGCGATCTTCTTCCTCTACACGATCCCGGAGCGGCTGCTGCGGTCGCGAGCGCTGAAGCTGCTCCACCGGCTGCGCTCGCTGGCCCACATCATCGACATGCACCAGCTCACCAAGGACCCCGAGCGGCTGCGTGCGGACTTCACGCCGACCTCGGCGAGCGTCCGGCTCACGCTCGACGCCGACGAGCTGATCCACTACCTGGAGTACTGCTCCGAGCTGCTCAGCCTCGTCGGCAAGACCGCCGCGCTGTGCGCCGAGGACTCCCAGGACAACGTCGTGCTCGACACCGTCAGCACCGTCGAGGGCCTCACCGTCGACCTCTCCCGCAAGATCTGGCAGAAGATCCAGGTCGTGGGCGAGCTGCGCGAGGAGCAGTCATCGACCTCTGCCTAGTCTCGGGTCCATGACCTCACGGACGGACTGGTCGATCCTCGCGGTCGAGGCGGGCTCCGGGGAGGTGCTCATCGAGTCCGACCCGGATCTGCTGCTGCCGACCGCCAGCATCGGCAAGCTCTTCCTGCTGCACCACCTCGCCGAGCTGCTCGACGCGGACCCGTCCCTCGGGCAGCTGACGCTGCGCAAGGACAGCGTCGAGCCGGTGGCCGACAGCGGGCTGTGGCAGCACCTCGACGCGCCCGCGCTGACCCTGACCGACTGCGCCCGGCTGGTCGGCGCGGTCTCGGACAACCTGGCCACCAACGTGCTCCTCGGCCACGTCGGGCTCGCCCCGGTCCAGGCCGTCGCCTCGCGGCTCGCCCCGGGCGGGTCGATGCTGAACGACTCGGTCCGGGACGTACGGACGCCGGACGACCCGCCGACGCTCTCCGTCGGCTGCGCCGCCGACTGGGTCTCCTACTTCCGTACGCCGCACCCCACCGTCCTGTCCTGGCTGGCGCCGTCCGCCGACCTGTCGATGGTCTCCTCCGCCTTCGGCCTGGACCCGCTGGCCCACACCAACCCCGACAACGGCGTCCAGGTGTGGAGCAAGACCGGAACCGACGACGGCGTCCGCGCCGAGGTCGGACTGCTCGACATGGCCGGCCGGCGGGCGGCGTACGCAGTCATCTGCCGTTTCGAGGGCGAGGTCGTCCCGGTGCTGGGTCAGATGCGTGCCTACGGCACCCTGCTCCTGGATGCGTTGCAGGACGACTACCATCCAGATTCCGGTCCGGCTCAGTAGGAGAACACCTTGTTCAGCATCGACCTCGGGAACGGCGCGGAGATGGTCCTGCGCGACCGATCGACCGACTTCGCCGTCCACAAGCTCATCAACGCCAACCTCGACCACCTGCGCGAGTGGGAGCCGTGGGCGCACGCCGACCAGTCCATGATCAGCATCTCCAGCTTCGGCACCTACCTGCTGACCCAGTGGGTCAAGGGCGAGGCGATCCCGTGCGTCATCCGCCAGGACGGTCAGGTGGCCGGCGCCACGACGGCGCGGATCAACCTCTACGAGAAGTCGGCCACGATCGGCTACTGGCTGGGCGAGGCCTACGAGGGCCGCGGCCTGGTCACCCGGGCAGTCTCGGCGCTGCTCGACACGCTCTTCAACGAGTACGACATCGCCCGGGCGATCATCGACACCTCGGTCCGCAACAAGCGCAGCCGTGCGGTCGCCGAGCGGCTCGGGTTCACCCACGAGGGCACCATGCGCGGCGCGCAGGCCTACCCGGGCGAACGCCGGGACCTGGTGGTCTACGGACTCCTGCGCGAGGAGTGGCTAACCCGAAACGCCTGAGCGGACGAACCGCTCCCCCGCCTGCCTGACCAGCTCGGCCAGCTCGGCCGGCTGCTCGACCGTGAACTCGGCCTCGACGCCGGCGAGGATCATCATCGGCCAGCCCAGGTCGTCGGCCTGCATCCGCAGCCGGCAGCCGCCCTCGGCGGCCTCGACCTCGCCCCAGCGCCCCACCCGCCGCGCGACCACGTCGGGCTCGACGTGGATCAGGACACAGATGTCGTAGGTCGCGGCCCGGGAGCGGATCCCCGCCTGCACGTAGGAGGCCGCGTCGCCTCCGGGGATCTCCCGCGGACGGAAGGTCTGGCCGGTGGTCGTCGGGTCGCTGATCCGGTCGACCCGGAAGGAGCGCCAGTCGTGGCGGACCCGGTCGTAGGCGAGGAGATACCAGCGGTTGCCGAGCGTGACCAGCCGGTGCGGCTCGACGCGGCGCTGGGTCGGCTCGGCCTCGGGCGCCTGGTAGGTGAAGGTGAGCGCCTCGTCGTCGCGACAGGCCTGCGCCAGGACGCCGAGCACACCGGCGTCCAGGGGCACCCGGCCACCCCACGGGAGGGAGTCGGTCTGCGAGGTCACCGCGTCCATCCGCCGGCGCAGCCGGGGCGGCATCAGCGCGACGACCTTCCCCAGCGCCTGGGCGGAGGTGTCGCCCATCCCGGCGACCAGGCCGGCCGCGGCCGTACGCAGCCCGACCGCGATCGCCACCGCCTCCTCGTCGTCGAGCAGCAACGGCGGCAGCGCGTTGCCGGCCCGGAGCTGGTAGCCGCCGGCCACCCCGCGGGTGGCATCGACGTCGTAGCCGAGATCGCGCAGCCGCTCGATGTCGCGGCGCAGCGTGCGCTCGCTGACCTCGAGGCGTACGGACAGCTCCGTGCCGGGCCAGAAACGGTGGGTCTGCAGCAGGGAGAGGAGCTGCAGCATCCGGGCGCTCGTACTCATGCCACGACCTTAAGCGCCATTGCGGCCAGGTCGTGACCTGATTCGCGAAGACCAGCCCGAGATCGCGCGACGGTCGGCTCGCCCCCTCCTCGAGCCGACCGTCGTCGCGCTATCTCCCTCTTACCCACTCACCGGACTTCTAAACCGGATCTCGCAAAAAATTTTCAAAAGCGGACAGAAACTGGCCGGATGACCTCAGAGGCTGGAGACATGACGAACCACACCAACCAGCGGCCGGTGATCCGCACCGAGGCTCTGACCAGGCACTTCACCCGCGGAAAGAAGACCGTCGAGGCCGTACGCGGGCTCGACCTCGAGATCCACCAGGGCGAGCTCGTCGCCTTCCTCGGCCCCAACGGAGCCGGCAAGTCGACCACCCTGCGGATGCTGACCACGCTCATCCCGCCCACCTCCGGCACCGCCGAGGTCGCCGGCCACGACGTCGTACGCTCCCGCGCGGCGGTCCGCCGCTCGATCGGCTACGTCGGCCAGGGCAACGCCGCGGCCTTCGTCCAGCGCGGCCGCGACGAGCTGATGTCCCAGGCCCGCGCCCACGGCATCCCGCGGGCCGCCGCGAAGGCGCGCATCGACGAGCTGCTCGCCGCCTTCGACCTCCAGGAGCACGCCGACCGTCCGGTCCAGACGCTCAGCGGAGGCCAGCGGCGGCGTCTCGACATCGCGATCGGGCTGCTCAACCACCCCGAGGTGCTGTTCCTCGACGAGCCCTCGACCGGGCTCGACCCGCAGAACCGCGCCAACCTCCAGGAGCAGATCCGCCGGCTCCACGAGGACGGCACCACGATCGTCCTCACCACCCACTACCTGGAGGAGGCGGACGCGCTCGCCGGCCGGGTCATCGTCGTCGACCACGGCGTGGTGATCGCCGACGACACCGCCACCCGGCTCAAGGAGCGGCTCGGCGACCTCGTGCTCCTCGGCTTCGGCAACGAGGCCGACGCCACCGCCGCCGCCACCCGTGCCGAGTCGGTGCTGACCGGTCCGACGCTCATCGAGCGCGCCGGTACGCAGGTCTCGATTCGCACCCCGCGCGGTGCCGACAGCGCCCCGGCGATGGCCATCGACCTGGCCGCCCACGGCACGCCGGCGATCCGGATGGAGGTCCACGCCCCCACCCTCGACGACGTCTTCCTCGACCTCACCGGCCGCAGCCTGCGCGAGTCGGCCGACTCCACCACCACCCAGACCGAAGGAGCAGCAGCATGACCACCCTCACCATCCCCGCCACCCAGGTCCGACGTACGACCCAGCCGCTGAGCAGGCCGACCGGGTTCCTCACCGACACCTGGACCGTGCTGGTCCGCGAGCTCACTCCCAAGCTGCGCCAGCCCGCCTCCATGCTCTTCGCGATGGTGCAGCCGCTGGTCTTCCTGGGCCTCTTCGCACCGCTCCTGCCCACCGTCGAGAACGGCAGCGCGCTGCAGTGGTTCGTGCCGGGCATCGTCGTGATGACCGCGCTGATGGGCGCCTCGATGACCGGCGCCGACCTGACCGCGGAGATCCGCTCCGGCTCCCACGAGCGGCTCCTGGTCTCGCCCCTCTCCCGGCCGTCTCTCCTGGTCGGACGGGCCCTGAAGGAGGTCGTGCCGGTTCTGTTCCAGGCCGCGGTCATCCTCGCCGTGGTGACCCCGTTCAGCTTCGACCTCCATCTCGGCGGGGTCCTGGTCGGCGCCGTCATCGTCTCGCTCTTCGCGATCGGGCTGGGCGCGTTCAGCTTCGCCCTGGCCACCGCCGCCAAGGAGCAGGACTGGATCTTCTGGACGGTGCAGCAGATGCTGATCTTCCCGCTGCTGCTCCTCTCCGGTGTCCTGCTCCCGCTCGACGGCGCACCCGGCTGGCTGACGTTCCTCAGCGACATCAACCCGATGACGTACGTCGTGGAGGCGGAGCGGGCGCTCTTCGCCGGTGAGTTCCCCCTCGACGTCGTCGCCAGCGGTTTCGTCGCGGGCGCGGCCGTCGCGGTGGTGGGAGTGCTGGTCGGCGTACGGACCATGGAGCGGTCGAGCTGAACGGTCGGGCCGAAACCCCTTGACCTCAAGTTCACTTTAGCTTCCAGACTGGACGCATGACACCCCGACCCCGAACCGCCCCGAGCCCGACAACGATCGTGCTCACCGTCATCGCCGGCACGGTGATGATCCCGATCGACATCACGATCGTCGCGGTAGCGATCGCCCGTCTCTCCCAGGAGACGGGCGCTTCGCTACCCGTGATCCAATGGGTCGCCACCGGCTACACGCTCGCCCTGGCGACGGTCATCCCGGCCGCCGCGTGGGCGATCAGCCGGTTCGGCGCCCGTCAGGTCTTCCTGACCGCGATCGGTGTCTTCACCGTCGGCTCCGGCCTGGTCGCGGCCTCCTGGAACGTCGAGTCGCTGATCGCGTTCCGGGTGCTGCAGGGGCTCGGCGGCGGCTTCGTGATGCCGGCCGCGATGACCCTGACGCTGCGCTCGGCGCCGCCGGAGGAGCGCGGCCGACTGATGGCGCTGATGGGCCTGCCGGTGCTGGTCGGCCCCGTCTTCGGACCGGTGCTCGGCGGCTGGCTGCTCGACACCATGTCGTGGCGATGGATGTTCCTCATCAACCTGCCGCTCGGTGTGCTCGGCGTGATCCTCGGCCTGCGTAACCTCCCGCGCCTGGACCGCGGGCCGAGCGCCCGCCTGGACGTACGCGGCCTGCTCCTGCTCCCTCCCGCGATGGCGCTCCTCGTCCTGGGCACATCGTTCGCCGAGGGCACGCTCCTCGACGCTCAGGTGCTGGTGCCGATCGGGGCCGGGATCGTCCTGGTGGCGCTCTTCGTGCGGCACGCGCTCCGCGCCGCGGCCCCGCTCCTGGACATCCGGCTCCTCGGCCGTCGCCTGACCGGCGGCAGCGCCGCGCTGCTGGTCTGCTTCGCCGGCGGCTACTTCGGCTCGATGATCCTGGTGCCCCTCTACTGGCAGGTCGTACGCGGCGAGTCCGCCACCACCGCGGGGTTGCTGATGGCTCCTGCCGGGATCGCGGCCGGGATCATGATCCAGATCTCCGGTCGGCTCATCGACCGCTTCCCGCCGCTGCCGGTGATCGGCTCCGGCATCGTGGTCGCCACCCTCGGCTTCGGCGCCCTGGCGCTCCAGCTGAGCGCCGACGCGCCGATGTCGCTCCTGGCCACCACCCACGCGATCGCGACCGCGGGCGCCGGGTTCGTGATGCTGCCGACGATGACCATCGCCACCCGCTACCTCGAGGACAGCGCGATCCCGGCCGGATCGACGATGATCAACGTGATGAACCAGGTCGCCACCGCCCTGTGCACCGCCGGCGTCTCGGTTCTCCTGGCCGCCGCGCTCTCCGCGCGCCTGCCGGGGCTGGGCGGCGACGGTGTCGGCGCGCTCAGCACCGTGTCACCCGCCCAGCGCGTGGCCGTCGCGCCCCTGGCCGCCGAGGCGCTTCAGGTCGCGTTCTGGCTGCCGGTCACGATGATGGCGGTCTCGGCGGTCATCGCGTTCGTCGTCTTCCGGCGTACGCCTTCGGCTCGGCCGGCTCCGGCCGACAGCCTTCAGCCGGTGACCGCGGCGGTCACCGACTAGGCGCCTACCACCGGCGGTGGCCGCCCGGGTACGGGTTGGGGTGACCCGGAACGGGAGGACCCGGGACGGGGCGGCCAGGGTAGCCGGGGCGGACGGAGTGGACGGGAGGGACCGGACCCCGATGGACCGGTCCACCGCCGGGGTAGGGTCCGGCCGGCCGCATCGGCCGAGTGGCCTCGAGGTCGCGCCGGCGCCGTTCGCGGCCCCGGCGCCACGCCAGCAGGAACGCGATGAGCAGCCCCAGCGCGGAGAGCCCGAGCACCGCGACGGCGATCTCGACGTAGCCGATCCCGAACAGCCCGCTCGAGGAAGGAGTCGGTCCGTCCGAGGCGTCGGTGAAGGTCACCGGGCCCGCCGTCTCCGAGTCGCTCCCGGCCAGGGCCGAAGGCGACTCCGACTCCGACGGCGAGGCCGAGGGCGACTCCGACGGCGATGCGGAGACCGACGGCGTACGCGACGGGGTCGGCGACGAGGTCGCCGACTTCTTGGGCTTCGCGGCCTGGCGAGGGTTCGGCGCCTCGGTCGTCGCCGGCGCGGTCGGTGCCGGTGCGGCGGTCTTCGGCTTCTCGGTCGGCCGCACCCCCGGCGGGTACTTCGCGAAGACCTGGACGCCCCAGGTGGTGTTGTCGACCTCCACGAACGCGATCCCGATGTGGGTGTAGTCGCCCAGGATGTTGGCGCGGTGCCCGTCGGAGCCCATCCAGCCCCGGTGCATCTCGGCGCCTGTCGGGTAGCCCATCGCGACGTTCTCCCCGACGCCCTGCCACCCCTCCGGCACCTGCTCGGCGAGGTCGGGGTTGTGCGAGAGCTCCCCGTCGGCGGCGATCTTGTAGGCCCACTTCCGCGCCAGCCCGTCGAGAGCGGAGTCGCGGGTGAGCGGGTCGAGACCGGCGTCGGCCCGCGCGGCGTTGGCCAGCCGCTTGATCGTGCCACCCTCCCCCGCGGAAGCCGGACCAGCGCCGACGAGCAGCGCGGCGGCCGCCAGCAGCAGGACGAGGACAGAGGACATGGGGCGATGCAGGTGGGGGGACATCCCCGCCAGGGTATCGGCCTTTACTCTGGGGCGCTGCGCTCGATGTGGCGCTCGATGTGGCGCTCGATGTGGGCAGCGATCCCGGCCATGAGCAGGCTCTGCCCGAACGCGGACGGGTCGTCGGAATCGGATCCCTCACCGGGCCCGGCAGGCCGCCATGTGGCCATCGACTCCATCAGGTTCGGGAAGCGCTCCGGATCCGCGTACGTCACGAGCATCTGCTCGAACGAGGCGTAGGGGTTCTCCGCGAGCCGAGCAGCCTCGACCTCGATCCTCGCCTCACCCAGGCCGTACTGCGCGATGATCCCCAGGATCGCCAGCTTCTCCTCGGCGGGCAGCGCCACCTCGCGCAGGTAGTAGAACCCCAGGTCGAGCCAGGCGAGCCGGTTGGGCCCGGGCAGCGACGCGCCGAGCGGCAGATCGAGGAACCACGGCTTGCTGAGCGCCAGGTCGACCTGCGCGCGCATCCAGGCCGCCAGGCCCTCTCGCCACCCCAGGTCACGCGACGGCGCGGGGAGCTCCGCGCTGAGGCGGTCGGCGAGCAGGATGAGCAGCTCATCCTTGTTCTTCACGTGCCGGTAGAGCGCCATCGGCGAGCAGCCCACCGCCTCGGCCACCCGGGCCATCGAGACAGCCGCAAGGCCCTGCTCATCAGCGATGACGTAGGCGGCCTCGACGATCTGGGCGACACTCAGCGCCGGCTTGGGGCCGCGTCGGCCGGCCGGAGGCTTGCCCCACAGACGAGGGATCAGGTCAGAGCTCATCGCGTCCATCATGCCCTGCTCCTTCCCGAAACCGGTTGACCGCCCATCGGATCTGCGTACTCTATAAACAGTTAATGCCATACGCTATTAGATCGGACGGCCCATGAGCACACCTCCACGACCTCTGGCGCGCCAATGGTGGGTCTTCCCGCTGGCCGCGGTGACGGTGATCTTCCTGATGACGGCACTGCCGCGGTATGTCGGGCTGGACCCGTCGCAGTCGCTCGTCGAGACCGACCGCGGGCCGGCCTTCTACCCGGCGCTGGTGACGCACATCTTCTTCGGCTCGGTGATGCTCTGCTGCGGAGTGCTCCAGCTGTGGCCCTGGCTGCGCACCAACCATCCGACGGTGCACCGCTGGACCGGCCGCACCTACGTCGTCACCGCGATCCCGACGGGTGTGGCGGCGCTGGTCACCAGCCAGTTCCCCGTGGCCGGCCCCTCCCAGCAGGTCGGCAACACGCTCCTCGCGCTGCTGTTCCTGCTGTTCACCGTGCTCGGCTACCGCGCCGCCCGGCAGCGGCGGTTCAAGGACCACCGCGAGTGGATGTACCGCAGCTACGCGATGGCGTTCTCGATCGTCGCCAACCGCTTCTGGGGCATGGTGCTGATCATGATCTTCGTGCCCGAGGTCATGACCGGCGCCGACATCGGCACCGAGGACCCCACGCTCGCCGGAGCCGCCGCGGCCTCGGCGTGGGTCAGCTGGGTCGTGAACCTGCTGATCGCCGAGTGGATCATCCACCGCAAGCCGCGGCGGCGGGCGAACCGTCAGGCCAGCGCGTCGCGCAGCGTCGAGCGCCAGACGCCGGTGAGCTCCTCGAGCGGGATCTCGACGGCGCCGCCGTCGTAGGAGATCGCGTAGGTGGCGCCCCCGGTCACACCGAGCTTCGTCGCCGCGACCCCGTGACGCTCGGCGAGCGAGGTGAGCCGCTCGACGTCGTCGGCCTTGACGGTGACGACCGCACGGGCGACCGACTCGGAGAAGAGCGCCACGAACGGGTCGCCGGCGAGGGTGACCGAGACGCCGATGCCGGAGGACATCGCCGGCTCGGCCAGCGCCTGCATCAGGCCACCGTCGGAGAGGTCGTGGGCGGAGGTGATGAAGCGGGCCTCGCCGAGCAGCTCGGCCAGCGCCTTCTCGGCACCCAGGTTGACCTTCGGAGGCAGCCCGCCGAGGTGACCGTGCACGACGTGGGCCCACTCCGAGCCGGAGAGCTCCTCGTGGGTCTCACCGAGGAGCACGACGACCTCGTCGGCGGCCTGGAAGTCCGACGGCGTACGCGTGGTGACGTCCTCGATCACACCGAGCGTCGCGACCACCGGCGTGGGGTGGATGGCGACCTCACCGGTCTGGTTGTAGAGGGAGACGTTGCCACCGGTGACCGGGATGCCCAGCTCGAGGCAGGCGTCCTTCAGACCCCGGGTGGCCTCGGCGAACTGCCACATCACGTCAGGGTCCTCGGGGGAGCCGAAGTTGAGGCAGTCGGAGATGGCCAGCGGCTTGGCGCCGACGGAGGCGACGTTGCGGTAGGACTCCGACAGCGCCAGCTGGGCACCGGCGTAGGGGTCCAGCTTGGCGAAGCGGCCGTTGGCATCGGTCGCGAGCGCGACACCGAGGTTGGTCGACTCGTCGACGCGGATCATGCCGCCGTCGGAGGGCTGGGAGAGGACCGTGTTGCCGCGGACGTAGCGGTCGTACTGCTCGGTGATCCAGGACTTGTCGCACAGGTTCTCCGAGGCGACCAGCGTCAGGATGGTCTCACGCAGCTCCTCGGCGGAGGCCGCGCGCGGCAGCTTCTCGGCCACGTCGGCCTGCAGCGCGTCCTGCCAGGACGGGCGGGCGTAGGGGCGCTCGTAGACCGGGCCGTCGTGGGCCACGGTGGTCGGGTCGACGTCGACGATGGTCTCGCCGTGCCAGTCGACGCGCAGCCGGCCCTCGCCGGTGACGGTGCCGATCACGGCCGCCTCGACGTCCCACTTGGCGCAGATGTCCATGAAGGTCGCCTCGTCCTCGGGCGCGATGACCGCCATCATCCGCTCCTGCGACTCGCTCATCAGGATCTCCTCCGGAGCGAGCGTCGAGTCGCGCAGCGGCACCCGCTCGAGGTGTACGTGCATGCCCCCGTCGCCGGCTGCGGCGAGCTCGGAGGTGGCACACGAGATACCGGCCGCACCGAAGTCCTGGATGCCGCGGACGATGCCGGCCGAGAAGAGCTCGAGGGTGCACTCGATCAGCAGCTTCTCCATGAACGGGTCGCCGACCTGGACGCTCGGCCGCTTGGCCGGACCGTCCTCGTCGAACTCCACGCTCGCGAGGATGGAGGCGCCGCCGATGCCGTCGCCGCCGGTGCGCGCGCCGTACATGATCACCAGGTTGCCGGCGCCGGACGCCTTGGCCAGGTGGAGGTCCTCGTGGCGGAGCACGCCGACGCAGAGCGCGTTGACCAGCGGGTTGCCGAGGTAGGAGGCGTCGAAGACCGCCTCGCCACCGATGTTGGGCAGGCCCAGGCAGTTGCCGTAGTGGCCGATGCCGGACACGATCCCGGGAAGCACCCGGTGGGTGTCCTCCTCGGACAGCGGGCCGAACCGGAGCGGGTCCATGACGGCGACCGGCCGGGCACCCATCGCGAGGATGTCGCGGACGATGCCGCCGACGCCGGTCGCGGCGCCCTGGTGGGGCTCCACGTAGGAGGGGTGGTTGTGGGACTCGACCTTGAAGGTGACCGCGTAGCCCTGACCGACGTCGAGCACGCCGGCGTTCTCACCGATACCGGCGAGCATCTTGCCGGCCGGGGTCTCCTGCGGGATCTCGCCGAACTGCTTCAGGTGAACCTTGGAGGACTTGTAGGAGCAATGCTCCGACCACATCACCGAGTACATCGCCAGCTCCGCGCCGGTCGGCCGGCGGCCGAGGATGCGCTTGATCTCGGCGTACTCGTCCTCCTTCAGGCCGAGCTCGGCCCAGGGCTGCTCGCGGTCGGGATCACCGGCAGCGTGGTGCACGGTGTCCAGGAGCGGAAGATCGGACGCAACGGCAGCGGACGAAGTCTCGGTCACGGGCAGAAATCTACGTCAGAAGTGCCCAATCCCCCGAGTCGTCACCGGGCGCCGATCATCTGGGCAGCCCGCGCCACTCCCGCAGGTCGCGGACCTCACCGAACTCCTCGAGCGCCTGCCGGGCGACCTCGCCGTCGCCGGCGTAGGCGGCGACGCTCCAGCCGTGACCCTCCACCATCTCGGCGGTGATCCAGGAGGCCTCGCCGTGCGGGGTGGCCAGCCGGCGCGGACGCCAGGAGAGCGACATCGCGCCGTCGGGGCGCTGCTCGATCATCGGGGTCGAGCCGGTGGCGTCGAACTTCTGCCGGCCGTCCTGCCAGTCGCTCCGGTAGGCGTAGTGGAGATGGATCGGGCTGCCGCGCCAGGAGAGCGAGCACTCCACGAAGAGATCTCGCGGGCCGGTCGCGCCCCGGGTGCACTCGCCGCTGCGAGCGACGTCGGCGTAACCGGGGAAGACCCACCTCATGCCGTCCTCGCCGCGCGGGTCGGGGCACCGGGTCAGCGAGCCGGAGCCGTTGCCGTCCCAGCAGACGTAGGGCGTGTTGACCCGCTTCGTGGTCGAGCTCACCTGGTCGGCGGCCACGAACGGCCCGGCCACCTCGCCGCCGTGCGCGACGTGGATGATCCCGGCGACTGCCAGCGCGAGCAGAACAGTGATCGCGAAGAGGACCGGTGTGACCCGATCACGTCGTCTCTGCACCGGCCCCAACCCCCTTTGCGGTCCGTTTCTTTACCAAGTTAACGCCGCGGAGCGGCTTTGGTTAGGGCAAATCAGCCAGGACGAACGTCCTGACCACGTCCGCCGACCGAGACCCCGGCCCACCGGAGGGGGCGCCGCCTAGTCTTCTATTCGTAGTTATTCACTAAAGAAAGGCCATACGGTGTCCTCCCCCAGCACGCTCAGCCGACGCAGCCTCCTGGCCACCGGGGCCGGCGCGATCGCCGCCACCGGCCTCGCCGCCCCCGCCAACGCCACCGACGAAGAGCCGTTCCAGGCCCGCAAGGTCAACCGGCCCCGGCGCAAGCCCAACCTCCTGGTCATCCTGGGCGACGACCTCGGCTGGGCCGACCTGTCCGCCTACGGCTCCCCCGACATCAAGACGCCCCACCTGGACAGGCTGGCGGCCTCGGGCGTGCGGTTCACCGATGCGTACTCCGCCTCCTCGGTCTGCTCCCCGACCCGCTTCGGGCTCTACACCGGGCGCTACCCCGGCCGCCTCGCGGGCGGCCTGCCGGAACCCATCTCGGCGCCGAACAAGCTGCACGGCATCCCGCTCGACCACCCGACACTGGCCTCGTTGCTCAAGGAGCAGGGCTACGCGACGGCCCTGTTCGGCAAGTGGCACTGCGGCTACCTGCCCTGGTACAGCCCGACCCGGGTCGGGTGGGACGAGTTCTTCGGCAACTTCTCCGGCGGCCTCGACTACTTCTCGAAGATCAACCACAACGGCGCCCACGACCTCTACGAGGACGAGGTGGAGGTCGAGGACCTTCGCTACTACACCGAGATCGTCACCGAGCGGGCCGTCAGCTTCATCGAGCGCGACCACGACACCCCATGGCTCCTGAACCTCAACTTCACCACCCCGCACTGGCCCTGGGAGGGACCCGAGGACAAGGCGGTGAGCGATGAGCTGACCGCCCGGATCGAGGGCGGCGAGAAGGGCGTGCTCTTCCACACCGACGGCGGCTCGCTGGCGACGTACAAGACCATGGTCGAGGATCTCGACCAGTCGATCGGCCAGGTCATCAAGGCCCTCGAGCGCACCGGGCAGCTCCGCGACACCGTCGTCTTCTTCGCCAGCGACAACGGCGGCGAGCGGTTCTCCAACGTGTGGCCGTTCACCGGTGCCAAGTCGGGGCTCAACGAGGGCGGTATCCGGGTGCCCACCATCCTGAGCTGGCCCGGCACCCTGCGCGGTCGCCAGGTCAGCGACGAGCCGGTGGCCACGACCGACTGGACCGCGACGTTCCTGGAGCTCGCCGGGGCGACGCCGGCCGAGGACTACCCGCTGGACGGCACCAGCCTGGTCCCGCTCCTCTTCGGCGGCCGGCCGCGCGAGACCCAGGACCTCTTCTGGCGCATGCGCGGGCAGCGGGCGCTGCGCCGCGGCCCCCTCAAGTACCTGCAGCTCGACGGCACCGACCACCTCTACGACCTGAGCGAGGACGTACGCGAGCAGGCCGATCTCGCTCGGAAGCGACCCGAGGACCTGGCGGAGCTGCGGGCGGCCTGGGAGAAGATCGACGAGACGCTGCTGCCGTACTCCTGACGTACGCCCGTCCCGTCCTGATGTCAGGTCAACCAAACGGCGGCGCCTGCGCGCGTCTCCTGGTAACTGAGTGACGGTTGTGACTACCGTGACGAAATATGGGGGACTTCACCAGGCTCAGGAACGTCAGACGGGCGCTCGGCGCGAGCTTGATCTCAGGCGTCGTCGGCGTCGCGGGGCTGGCAGCACCCAGCCCCGCGGCCGCCGCGAACCGGGTCACACCGGGCAACTTCACCGGCTACGGCTTCGACCAGTGCCAGGCGCCGTCACAGACGGCCATGGACCGGTGGTGGAGGCACTCCAACTTCGGCGCCGTCGGCATCTACATCGCCGGCAACTCCCGCGGCTGCCGTAACCAGACCAACCTCAGCGCGACCTGGGTGAGCAACCAGCTGGCGCGCGGGTGGCGGCTGCTCCCGATCACGCTCGGGCCGCAGGCATCCTGCAACCCGCACTTCCCGCGCTACCGCGACGACCCGCGGATCAGCGCCAACCCGGCCGACCAGTACGCCAAGGCCAAGCGCCAGGGCATCAGCCAGGCCAACGCCACCGTCGAGGCCGCCAAGCGCTACGGCATCGCCGCCGGAAGCACGATGTTCTACGACCTCGAGGGCTTCGACGCCGGCAACGAGCGCTGCCGCGAGTCGGCGATGTGGTTCGTCTCGGCCTGGAGCCACCGCGTCAAGGCGCTCGGCTACCGACCGGGCATGTACTCGAGCGCGTCGTCCGGCATCAAGGCGATGTACGCCGTCTGGCACGCCCAGCCCCGCGGCTTCGTCTACCCCGCCGATCTGTGGATCGCCGACTGGGACGGCCGCGCCAACACCTCGACCCGCTACATCCCCGACACCCCCTGGAACCCGCACAAGCGCGTCAAGCAGTACCGCGGCCCGCACAAGGAGACCCACGGCGGCACCACCATCGAGATCGACTCCAACTTCGTCGACCTCGGCCGAGGCTCCTACGCGCGTCCGGTGACCCATTGCGGCGGCGTGCCGGTCAGCTTCACCAGCTATCCCGCCCTGAAGCCGCGCACCAGCTCCTACCCCCCCTCGCCGATCTACACCAAGGCGCTCGAGTGCATGCTCCGCGAGCGCGGGAACTTCGGCGGCGCCATCGACGGTACGTACGACCGGGGGCTGGTGAGCTCGGTCAACGCCTGGCAGCGCTCGCACGGTCTGGCGGTGGGCACGACCTGGACCCAGGCGGCCTGGAAGACGCTGTGGGCGGCCAACAGCCGCCCGCTCCTCAAGCGCGGCTCCGCCGGCGAGAGCGTCCGCGACCTCCAGCGCGCCCTCAGCGCCACCTCCGCACCCGAGCGTCCGAAGATCACCGGCGTCCTGGACTGGAACACCCAGGTCGCCCTCGTCGCCTACCAGAAGCGTCTCGGCCGCACCGCGAACGGGATGGCCACCGAGGTGACCTGGTACGACCTGGCCCACGGCCGCTGAGTCCGAGGGCGTGAAGCCGACCGTGGCCCATGGACCATGCTCGGCTTCACAGCTCCTCGGGCTCTGAGCAGAACAGGTGCTGCGCGGCGCTCGCGTGGCCGACGGTCCGCGTCCCGTCCTCCTCGGTCCGAGGCGTCATCGACTCGGGGCGCCGCGCGCCGACCACGCCGAGGCAGAACCTGACCTGGGCGACATCGCTCGGGAGGGACATCGGTCCCGTTCCGAGGTCGGTCCCGAACGGGTGGAACCAGGTCAACGGCAATGCCGACGTCACCTCGACCTCGACAGCCTCGCCCGGCGCCACCTCCGTGACCCCTACCCTCGGGATCGACGCCCAGGTCTGATCGGTGTCAGGGAAGCCGAAGAGCGCCTGCGACAACAGCGCCCCACCGTCGACGTCCTCGGTGACGTACGCCGCGTCCTTCCGGTAACGGACGCCGGCACCGGCAGGAACTGCAGGCCGGTTGATGAGCAGCAGGGGCTCATCACCCTCGTTGGCGAACCGGTAGCTCACCTGGACCTCGGCGTCGGCGACCGTCACCTCGGCATCGAAGGTAGCCACTGGCGCCGGCGCCGATCCCGACGGGCCGAACTCGCCGTAGGGCGAATCCTCGGCGCACCCGCTGAGCGGCATCAGCAGCGCCACCACGAGCACGCCGACCCGCTTCATCAGTCCACGGATGCCGGATCGGAGCAGAAGATCTGCTGGGACGCCGCGGCCGAGTCGGAGTGGGCGAGGCCGGTGACCTCGGCCGGGACGCCGTCGGGATAGAGGTCGCGGAGGTCGAGGACACCGACGCAGAAGATGACCTCGTCGACCGGGTCCGGGAGGTCCGGTGCCGAGTCGTCGTCGAACGGGCGATGGGCCTCGAGCGGCAACGACACACGTACGTCTCGCTCCATCTCCTCGCCCGCCGCGAGCCTGACCCAGCCGACCGCCGGCATCTGGGCGAACGACGTGTCGTCCGGCACGGGGAAGACGCGCTTGCTCACCTCGGCCCGGCTCCCGCCGCTGCCCAGGACGTAGACGGTGTCCGCCGAAGCCGGCTGCAGCGCTCCGTTGGCGTACGTCGGCACCGAGTCGACGACGTAGACGTCGATGTCCGCGTCGTTGACCACGCGATAGCTGACCTCGAGCGCGTCTCCGGCCACGGCGATCTCCGACTCGAACCGGACCCCTTCGATCTCCCGCTCCCCCTCGGGAGCCTTCGCACAGCCGCTCATCACCAGACCTCCCGCCGTCAGCAGCGATGCGAGCATCATCAACCTAGTAGTGGTCACGATGCGGTGCCCCCATCTCGTCGCGGAGCCCGTTCTCGGTGTAGACGTAGGGATGGTCCGGGTCGATCTGCTCCGGCGTGCTCGGGTCGTTGTCGTGGTCGACGGGCAGACCGGCAGCCTCGCGCTCACGGTTGTTGGTCCCCTGGTTCTCGGGGTCGTCACCGTGATACTCGCCGGGCTCGAGCGTGTCGTGCATGTAGTCGTAGACGTGCGCCATCTCGTGGTAGAGCACCGCGACCGGCGGGCCGTCGACAGGCGTCTGGGGAGCACGGTTGCCGGTGTTCATGGTGTCGATGTCCGGCATGTACTTGATCTCGTTGCCACCCATCGGCCCGTCGGACGCCGAGCTGTTCGGCGTGTCACCGACGTACTCGCGGATGGTCAGGTTCTCCTGCCCGATCCCGAACACACCCGAGTCGTCGTGTCTCCGGTCGAGCGCGGCGAGCATCTGCTGCCCCGTGGGCGACGCGGCCAGCATCTCGAGGTCGGCACGGGTCCGGGCGACGAACTCGGGTGACCCCTCGATCTTGATCCACTCCGGGACCTCGGTGATCTGGACCGTCACGTGCTTCTCGACGTCCTCATCGGTGTCACCGGACTCGCTGTGGGCCTTGTCGTCGCCCGAGCCGCCGTAGGTGGTGTCGGTCCCCCGCCCGGCGTAGCTCACGTCGTCTCCGGCGCCACCGTGGATCCGGTCGTTGTCGTCGCCGCCGGAGGCGATGTCGTTGCCGTCGCCACCGACGAGCACGTCGTCGCCGTCGGCACCTTCGAGGTAGTCCTGGCCGCGACCACCGCTGATCCGGTCGTTTCCGGCCATGCCGTAGACGGTGTCGTCCCCGCCCGCTCCGGTGGCGAGGTCGTTGCCGCCCTGGGCGTCGATGTAGTCGCGATCCGTGCCTCCCGAGACCCGGTCGTCACCGTCGCCGGCGAAGACGTGGTCGCGGCCCTGGCCACCGAGGATGCGGTCGCTCCCGCTGCCGCCGTTGAGCCGGTCATCACCCCTGCCACCGAGCAGGGAGAGATTGACGTTGGTGCCCTGCGGGACGTTGATCTCGTCGTTGCCCTCGCCGGCGCGGATGACGATCTCGTTGCCGGGCGGCACCTCGTACATCTGGCCGTTGACGGTGACGACCTGTTTCCCGGTCAGCGGATTGATCCCGACCGTGACCACGTCGTCGCCGCTGCCGGTGTTGATGTAGGTCTTGCCGTCGACGTTGATCATGCCGACCGAGTCGACGTCGGCCGGGACGTGGAACGGGTCCTGTCCGGACTCGGCGATGGCCGCCATGCTCGTCGACAGACCCTGCCAGGCGGCGGTGGTGTCGACGAGCACCTGCCGGTCGGCGTCGAGGTCGCGATCGAGGCCGGTGCGGATCTCGTAGGCGCGCGCGATGGCGTCGGTGACCAGCTTGCTGTCCTCGGGGGTCTCGGGCTGGAACCGGATGTCGCCCGACGGGCTGCCCTGGTGCGGAATGTGGGCGACGGTCGCCCAGGACTGGTCGAGGTGACCTTGGGCGATGCGTACGGTGCCGGCGATCCGGGCCATCGCCGCGGACCCCTTGTCGGCGAGCTCGCGCGCCTTGTCGAGGTCGGTCAGCAGCGTCTTGCGGTGCGCCTCGTAGGACTCGGCCGTCCGGCCCTCCCAGTCGGCGACCACGTCCTTGGAGCCGCTGATGAACGACTCGGTGACGCCGTCGAGCGCCTTCGCGACCGAGGCCCAGCCTCGCGACGCCTCGTCGATCGAGGCCGCGTCGTCCCACAGCTTCCAGGTGCCTTCGGACATCTCGTGCTCCTCAGCGCGGGGTCGGGGTGGGGCCCGGCGACGGGCTCGGCGTGGGCGACGGCGGCTTCGGACCCGGGGTCGGCTCCGGCGGTCGCGGCAGCGGCCCCGGAGGCAGCGAGTTGCTCGACTGGGCGGCTCGGGCCGTCTCCTCATCGGTCGCGGAGAGGTCGAACGCACACAGCATCAGGGCGTCGGCGTCGGCCTCGAAGACCGCCGCGAACGACTCGAGTGCGCTCGACGCGGCCTCGACCAACGGCCCATGGGCAGCCGTCGTGTCGTAGCCGCCCTGGGTGTTGCCGGCATCGCGCTGGGCGACGTGGAGCGCGCCGGCGTTGTCCGTGGTCGCAGCGGTCAGGTCCATCGCCCAGTCGATGCAGCGGTCGGCGAGCTTGACCAGCTCGCCGGGACGTACGTTGATCTGAGATGACATCGGGGCCTCCCTCTTCAACGGAGTTCTTCCCCGGAACACGCGTGGCTACACACGAACGCCGCACACGTCTCATCATCCGAGACGTGTGCGGCGGTGGGCGCTCAGGAGAAGGGGTTGGGAAGGGCGCCGGGCAGGTCGGCGAGGAGCTCGCGGGCGCGGGCGGCGACCTTGTGCTCGACCAGGACCTCGTACTTGGTCGGGACGATCACCTTGACGCTCGAGAAGTCGCGGGTGCCCTTGGTCGCGGCGTAGCCGATCAGCGACCAGATCAGGCCGAAGACGACGCCGAGCAGCACCGTCGAGAGCAGGATGAACAGGAAGTTCTCACCGCCGAAGAGCGACATGATCAGGCCGACGAAGACACCGAGCCAGGCACCGGAGAGGACGCCGGCGAGCGCGACCTTGCTCCAGGTGAGGCGTCCGGTGATCCGCTCGATCTGCTTCAACTCGGTGCCGACGATCATGCAGTTCTCGACCGGGAACTCCTTGTCGGAGAGGAAGTCGACGGACTTCTGCGCGGCCGCGTAGTCGTCATAGGTCGCGAGCGACTGAGGGAACTCCAGCTTCAGCGGGCTCTGCGGGCCGCCGACCGGCGAGGTGAAGGACATACCCCCAGTCTGCCCCAGAGCAGGTCAGGATTTGAGGACGCCGTTCGCAATGACGTCGAGCATGGGACGTACGTCCTGGGGGTCGAGCGAGGACTGGTCGGCCATGGTCGCGACGCCGCCGAGGAGACGGCACACGTCGAGGTTGTCGACGCCCTCCCGCAGCACGCCGTGCTCGGCCATCTCCGCCAGGACGCTCTGGTTGGCGTCGGCGTAGGTCTGGCACTTGGTGCGCAGCGGGGAGTCCTGGCAGCCCAGGGAGGCCGTGATCTTGGCGGCGGCGCCCTGGTGGCGGGTCAGCAGCGCGACGTACTCCTCGAACCAGGCGAGCAGCTTCTCGCGGCACCCGCCCTCGGTCGCCATCGCCTTCTCGACGTGGGCGGAGACCTCCTCGATCCAGGTCGCCATGATCGCCTCGTGGAGCGCCTCACGCGTGGGGAAGTGCCGGTAGAGGGTGCCGGGACCGACGCCCGCACGCCGGGCGACCTCGTCGAGAGGCGCGTCGAGACCGCGCTCCTTGAAGACCGCGTGGGCGACCTCGATCAGCCGCTCGCGGTTGCGCTGCGCGTCGGCTCTCATCCGGACCTCCTCAGTGGCTCCCGCCGCTCTGCGGGGGCCTCACGTTAACAGCAGTCACCACCGGCACGGATAAACGCGTTGCTAAACGGAGACACCCTCCGGTAGTGTTCCATGCAAGCGGAGACTTCCTCCGCTTCACTGTACTCCTTTTCCGTCTCCAACAGGAGCTCTCGAATGACAACCACCGTGGCACCACCCACGCCACCCGCGGCCACCAAGGCCGCCGGCGCCGGGATCGCCCTGGTCCTGGTCGCCCAGCTGATGATCGTGCTCGACTCGGCGGTCGTGAACGTCGCGCTCCCCCGGATCGCCGACGACCTCGCGTTCACCCCGGCGGCTCTCACCTGGGTCCTCAACGGCTACACCCTCGCCTTCGGCGGCCTGCTGCTGCTCGGCGGTCGCCTGGGCGACGTCTTCGGCAGGCGGCGCATGTTCGTCGCCGGCCTGTCCGTCTTCACCCTCTTCTCCCTGGCCGGCGGGCTCGCCCCGACCGACGATCTGCTCGTCATCGCCCGGGCGCTTCAGGGCTTCGGCGCCGCGATCGCCGCACCTCAGGTGCTCGCGCTGCTGACCACCTCGGCGAAGGACGAGGCCGGCCGGGCCCGGGCGATCGCGCTCTTCGCGGCGGTCTCCTCCAGCGGCGCGTCGATCGGCCTGATCCTCGGCGGCATCCTCACCGACATCGCGTCGTGGCGCTGGACGCTGTTCATCAACGTACCCATCGGGCTCGTCGTGCTCGCCCTCGTCGGCCGCCTCGTCTCCGAGACCGCCCGGCGACCGGGACGCTTCGACATGGTGGGGGCCGTGACCGCCACCGGTGGTGCGGCCGCGATCGTCTGGTCGCTGATCGGCGCCCCCGAGCACGGCTGGACCTCCGTACGCACCATCGGCGGCATCGCCGTCGGCCTGCTCCTGCTGGTCGCCCTCGTGCTCACCGAGCGCCGGGTGGCGCACCCGCTGCTGCAGCTCCACCTCTTCAACAGCCACCGTCGTGTCGCCGCGTTCATCGCCGCGGTCGGGCTGGTCGGCGCACAGTTCGCGACGTTCTACCTGACCGTGATCTACCTGCAGGGCGTGCTCGGCATGGGGCCGCTCGCCTCCGGGCTGGCGTTCCTTCCGCTCACCCTGATGATCTTCGGCATGTCCCGGATCGCGCCTCGCATCGCGGCCCGGATCGGGATGTCGCGGGTGCTGGTCCTGGGCGCCACCGGTCTCACGGTGTCGTTCCTGTGGCTGAGCACGCTGTCGGAGACCAGCACGTACGCCGGCGCCGTCCTGGCTCCGTTCCTCCTCAACGGTGCCTTCGCCTCGCTCGTCTTCACCTCCACCACGGCTCTGGGCCTGGAGGGTGTCGACGCCGCCCACGCCGGCTCGGCCTCGGGCCTGGTGCAGACCATGCAGCAGCTCGGCGGGTCGATCGGCCTGGCCGTGATCGCCTCGGTTTACGTCGCCAACGGCACTCCCGGCGAGGTCGTGCCGGGGATGCGCGAGGCCTTCTACGCCGCCGCCGCCCTCGGTGCGCTCGGGATCATCGCCTCGCTGAGCGTCGTGCTCCGGCGCCCCTCCGGAGCACGGTCGTACGTCGCCGGGCGGGCGGCGGTCGAGGTCGACTGAGCCGTCGCGCTCAGGTGGGCCCGCGGTATGACTAGCCCGGGCTATGGCGCAGGGTGCCGCCTGGTGCTATCCCGTGAACCATGGGGGGTATCAGTATCAGGCGCGCCCGGCGCGCACTCGGCGCCGGCGTCATCGCAGGCATGATGGTCGTCGCGGGACTGGCTTCTGCCGGTCCCGCGACGTCCGCGAACCCGGTCACCCCGGGCAACTTCACCGGCTTCGGGTTCGACCAGTGCCAGGCCCCGTCGCAGACCGCGATGGACCAGTGGTGGAAGCACTCGAACTTCACCGGCGTGGGCATCTACATCGCCGGCAGGTCCCGTGCCTGCCGGGTCCAGACGTACCTCTCGGCGACCTGGGTGCGCAACCAGCAGGCCCGCGGCTGGCGACTGCTGCCGATCACGCTCGGCCCGCAGGCCTCGTGCAACCCGCGCTATCCCCGCTACGGCGACGACCCGAAGATCAACCCCGACCCGGCCGACGGCTACGCGGCGGCGAGGCGTCAGGCGATCGCCGAGGCCAACGCGGCCGTGGCCGCGGCGCAGGCGTACGGGATCGCTGCCGGCAGCACGATGTTCTACGACCTCGAGGCCTTCGACATCGCCAACCGGACCTGTCGCGAGTCGGCGATGTGGTTCATCTCGGCGTGGAGCTACCGGATCAAGGTGCTGGGCTACCGCTCGGCGATGTACTCCAGCGCGGCGTCGGGGATCAAGGCGATCTACGACGTCTGGCGCGCCCAGCCGAGCGGGTTCACGTTCCCCTCGGACCTGTGGATCGCCGACTGGGACGGCAAGGCGAACACCTCGACGACCTACATCCCCGACACCGTGTGGAGCGACCATGACCGGGTCAAGCAGTATCGCGGTGGCCACGACGAGACCCACGGCGGCGTCACGATCAACATCGACTCCGACTATCTCGACGTCGGCCGTGGGTCCTACGCCCCGCCCGTGGTCCGCTGCGGCGGCGTACGCGTCGACTTCGACTACTACCCCGACCTCGCGCCGGCGACGTCGACCTACACCCCGCCCGCGGCGTACGTGAAGGCGCTCAAGTGCATGCTCGGCACCCGCGGCACCTTCGACGGTGTGATGAGCGGCTACTACGGGTCGGCGCTTCGGGCCGCCGTCCACGACTGGCAGCGCAGCCACGGCCTGGCCGTTCGCGACCTGTGGACCCGAGGTGCCTGGAAGACGCTGTGGGCCGCCAACCGGCATCCGATCCTCAAGCGCGGCTCCGCCGGGGACCAGGTCCGCGACCTCCAGCGCGCGCTCAACTCGACCACCCGCACCGAGGAGCGGGTCAAGGTCACGGGCGTCCTTGACTGGACCACCCACCTCGGCCTGGTCGCCTACCAGCGGCGCCTCGGGCGCACGACCAACGGCATGGCGACCGACATCACCTGGTACGACCTGTCTCGGGGTCGCTGAGGCGAGAGGTCAGGCGAAGGCCTTCTCCGCAAGTGAGGTGAAGAAACCGAGCCCGTCGAGGCCGGAGCCGGTGAGGGTCTCGACCGCGTGCTCGGGGTGGGGCATCAGGCCGACGACGTTGCCGGCCTCGTTGGTGATGCCGGCGATGTCGTTGACCGAACCGTTGGGGTTCACGTCGAGGTAGCGCGCGACGACGCGGCCCTCGTCCTCGAGCCGCTTGACGGTGTCGGCGTCGGCGACGTACTGCCCCTCGCCGTTCTTCAGCGGGACCACGATCTCCTGGTCCTGGGTGAACGCGGAGGTCCAGGCGGTCGAGGTGTTCTCGATGCGCAGCTTCTGGTCGCGGCAGATGAACTTGAGGTGGTCGTTGCGCAGCAGGCCGCCGGGGAGCAGGTGGGACTCCACCAGCATCTGGAAGCCGTTGCAGATGCCGAGGACCGGGAGGCCCTTCTGGGCGCCCTCGATGACCTCGGTCATGATCGGGGCGAAGCGGGAGATGGCACCGCAGCGCAGGTAGTCACCGTAGGAGAAGCCGCCCGGCAGGATCACCGCGTCGACGCCCTGGAGGTCGTGGTCGCCGTGCCAGAGCGCGACGGCCTCGTTGCCACCGATGCGGACGGCGCGCTGCGCGTCGACGTCGTCGAGCGTGCCCGGGAAGGTGATGACGCCGATCTTCACTTGGCCGGCTCTTCCACGCGGACGACGTAGTTCTCGATCACCGTGTTGGCGAGGAAGGTCTCGGCCAGCTTCTCGATCTGGGCGAGCGCCTCGTCGGTGACCTCGGGGATCTCCAGCTCGAACCGCTTGCCCTGACGGACCTCGGTGACCCCGGTGAACCCGAGCCGCGGCAGGGCGCCGAGTACGGCCTTCCCCTGCGGGTCGAGAATCTCGGGCTTGGGCATGACGTCGACGACAACGCGAGGCATGGCTGCAGTCTAGGTGGGCCATACGCCGCTCACCTAAACCGTTGGCCTTCGGCCATCACGGGCTTTACCGTCGGTCCTCGTGCGCCATCTGCTGATCGACATCACGCCGTTGCGTACGTCACCCGCTTTCCGCCGTTTCTTCATCGGGCGGGCGGTCTCGGGGCTCGGTGGGCAGATCTCGGTCGTCGCGGTCATGTACCAGGTCTGGGAGTCGACCCACAGCCCGTTCTGGTCCGGCATCGTCGCCCTCGTCCAGCTGGTCCCGATGCTGACCGTCGGGCTCTGGGGCGGCTCCGTCGCGGACCGTGCCGACCGGCGTTCGATCCTCATGGTCACGACCGTCGTCCAGCTGATGCTGGGCCTGCTCCTGGTCGCCCAGGCCAGCTGGCTCGGCACCTCCCCCGCATCGCTCGGGCCCGTCCTCGCGCTGGTCGCGCTGATCGCCGCCACCGGCGCGGTCGCCGCCCCCGCTGGCATGGGCGTGATCCCGCGCCTGCTCCCGGCCGATCAGGTCGCCGCCGGCCTCGCCCTCAACCGGCTGAGCTTCCAGGGATCGATGCTCCTGGGCCCGGCGCTGGGCGGCCTGATCATCGGCTACGCGGGTCTCGAGATCGCGTACGCCGTCGACGCCGCCTCCTTCGCCGCCGGCTTCCTCGGGGTCCTCGGCCTCCCGGCCTTCGCTCCCGCCGCCAGGACGAGCGGTGACGGAGTCCTCGAAGGACTGCGCTTCGCGGCGACCCAGCCGGTCGTACGCGGCGTGCTGCTCGTCGACCTGGCGGCCACCGTCCTGGCCATGCCGGTGAGCCTGTTCCCGCTGGTCAACGAGGCCCGGTTCGGCGGCGACCCACGTACGCTCGGGCTGTTCCTGACCGCGATCGCGGTCGGCGGGGTCGCGGCGTCCCTCGTCTCCGGCTCGTTCACACGGCGCAGCCGGCCGGGCGTGATCACGATCGGCGCCGCCGCCGTGTGGGGCCTCAGCCTCGGCGCCGTCGGGCTGGTCACCTCACCGTGGCTGTGCCTCGCCCTGCTCGCCGTCGCGGGCGCGGCCGACTCGGTCAGCGTGGTCACGCGCGGCACCCTGATCCAGCTCGCGGTGCCCGACGACCTGCGCGGCCGGACCGCCGCGATCGAGATGATCGTCGGGGCCGGCGGGCCGGAGGTCGGCAACCTCCGCGGCGGCGCCGTCGCCCAGCTCACCTCCGGCCCGTTCGCCCTGGTCAGCGGTGGCCTCACCTGCCTGCTCGCCCTGGCCGCCGTGGGCGCCACGTCCCGGCCGATGCTCGCCTTCCGGACCGACCAGAAGCCGAAGATCGCAGCCACGGAGTGACTGCGATCTTCGGGCTACGGCTCCTGCCGGCGTACGGAATGCCCTACTTCAGCTCGCGCTTGAGGATCTTGCCGGTGGCGGTCATCGGCAGGGCGTCGACGATCTCGACGATGCGCGGGTACTTGTAGGCCGCCATCTGCTCCTTCGACCAGGCCACGATCTCCTCGGGGGTCGCGGAGGCACCGGGCTTGAGGACGAGGACGGCCTTGATCTCCTCACCGTGGGAGTCGTGCGGGACGCCGATGACGGCGGCCAGCGAGACCGCCGGGTGGGTGAGCAGGACCTCTTCGATCTCGCGCGGGTAGACGTTGAAGCCACCGCGGATGATGAGCTCCTTGGCGCGGTCGACGATGTAGTACCACCCGTCCTCGTCGCGCTTGGCGAGGTCGCCGGAGCGGAACCAGCCGTCCGCGGTGAGCACCTCGGCGGTCGCCTCGGGGCGGTTGAAGTAGCCCTTGAAGATGTTGTGGCCCTTGATCGCGATCTCGCCGATCGCGTCGGGGGTCCACTCGATGTCGTCCCACGACGCCGGGTCGATCAGGCGCATCTCGACACCGGGGATCGGCACACCGATCGAGCCCGGGCGCACCGGCTGGCCGTAGAGCGAGAACGAGGCCACCGGGGAGGTCTCGGAGAGGCCGTAGCCCTCGAGGATGGTCACGCCGAAGCGCTTCTCGAACTCCTTGTGGATCTCGACCGGGAGGGCCGAGCCACCGGCGGCGGCGACGCGCAGGTTCTTGGCGAGAGTGGCCACGTCGGTGTCCTCCGACAGGGCGCCGAGGAGGCCCCAGTACATCGTCGGGACACCGGCGAAGAAGCTCACGCTCTCCTTGAGCATCGTCGCCAGCGCGGCCGCCGCGTCGAAGCGGGGCAGCAGCACGACGGTGCCACCGAAGGCGATCGCGCCGTTCTGCACGACGGTCTGGCCGAAGGCGTGGAAGAGCGGCAGCACGGCCAGGTAGGTGTCGGGCCGGTCGGCGGAGGCACCGAAGAGCTCGGTGCCGGCCAGGGCGTTGTCGCGCATGTTGCGGTGACGCAGCTCGGCGCCCTTGGGCTGCCCGGTGGTGCCGGAGGTGTAGAGGATGACCGCGGTGTCGTCCTCGTCGGTGGCCACGGTGTCGAAGGTCGGCGGCTGGGTGCCGATGCCCTGACCGAGGGTGGTGACGCCCTCGATCGGCGAGGCGGCGGTCGGGTCGGCGGTGATCAGGAAGAAGTTCTCGACACCGGCCTCCTGCGCGCCCGCGTGCGCCTCGGCACCGATGGCCAGCTCCGGCGTGCCCTCGAAGGCGAAGAGGGCCTTCGCGTCGGAGTCCTGGAGGTGGTAGGCCACCTCGCGCCCCTTGAGCAGCACGTTGAGCGGCACGACCGTGGCCCCGGCCTTGAGGATGCCGAAGTAGACCATCGTGAAGTAGGGCAGGTTCGGGCTCATCAGGGCGACCCGGTCGCCCGCGCCGATGCCCTTGCTCGCCAGCAGGTTCGCGACCTGGTTGGCGGCTCCGTTGACCTGGGCGTAGTTCAGACGGATGTCACCCAGCACGATCGCGGTGCGCTCGGGGTAGTTCGCCGCGGAGTCTTCGAGCAGCGAAGCGAGGTTGTACGTGGACACATGGCCTCCAGTGGTGTGCGTGTTACGCGTCACAACCTACCCGTGCGTAGGTTCTCAGGGAACACGGTCTCAACTTTAGTGCGACACGTGTCCCTGAAACTTTGCCTGGCGTTCGTCAGAAGCGGTGGCCGGTGAGCTTCTCGTACGCCTCGACGTACTTCGCCCGCGTGCGCGCGACGATCTCCTCGGGCAGCTCGGGCGGCGGATCACCGGCGGCCCGGTCCCAGCCGGACTCGGGCGAGAGGAGCCAGCGGCGGATGACGTCCTTGTCGAAGCTGGGGATCGCGCTGCCGGGGTGCCACTGGCTCGCGTCCCAGTAGCGGGAGGAGTCCGGGGTGAGCACCTCGTCGGCGAGCACGATCGTGCGGATGCCGAGGTCGTCCTGGCGTACGCCGAACTCGAACTTGGTGTCCGCCAGGATCAGGCCGCAGCCGCGGGCGATCTCGTCGGCGCGCTGGTAGACGGCCAGGGTCAGCCGGCGCACCGCGGCGGCGTCGTCCTCGCCGATCAGCCGGGAGATGTACTCATAGGTGACGTTCTCGTCGTGGTCGCCGAGCTCCGCCTTCGTCGCCGGGGTGAAGATCGGCGGGGTCAGCCGGGAGCCGTCGACCAGGCCCGCAGGGAGACGGATGCCGCAGACCTCGCCGGTGGCCTCGTACTCACGCAGACCCGAGCCGGTCAGGTAGCCACGCGCGACGCACTCGACCGGCAGCATGTGGAGCTTCTGGGCGACCACCGCCCGGCCTTCGACGGCCGCGGGCACGTCGGTCGAGAGGACGTGGGTCGGCACCAGGTCCTCGAACTGCTCGAACCACCACAGCGACAGCTTGGTGAGGATCTCGCCCTTGTCCGGGATGACCGTGTCGAAGACGTGGTCGAAGGCCGAGATGCGGTCGCTGGCGACCATCAGGAGCTGGCCCGCGTACGGACCCTCCTCCAGCTCGTAGAGGTCGCGCACCTTTCCGGAGTGGAGGTGCTTCGCGCCTGGGATCGCCGGCGCCGGAGGGATGTTGAGTTCAGCCACGGGATCAGCCTAAGAGATGGACTTCCAGAACCTTTTCTCGCTTAAGTAGACTGTTTCGAGCAATTTAAGCGGGAGGGCCGCCCATGGAACGACGACCACAGCCAGACTTCTTGATCATCGGGGCACCGAAGGCCGGGACCACGGCGCTGCACTCGGCGCTCGCGACGCACCCGCAGGTGTTCGCGACGACGCCGAAGGAGCCGAAGTACTGGCTCTGCGACGACGCTCCCCCGCCGCACTGGCGCGGCCCGGGCGACAAGCACTCCCAGCAGGAGTGGGTCTGGCGGCGGCAGGACTACGACCGCCTCTTCGCCGCCGCCCCCGAGCACGCGGTGCGGGGCGAGAGCACGCCGTTCTACCTCTGGTCCACCAGCGCGCAGCGGCGGATCGCGAGGGAGCTTCCGGGGGTGAAGCTGATCACGGTCGTGCGGGACCCGATCGACCGCGCCTACTCCAACTGGATGCACCTGTGGTGCGACGGCCTGGAGCCCGTCGCCGACTTCCCCACGGCGTTCCGGCTCCAGGACAAGCGCGCCCACGACGGCTGGGCGCCGTTCTGGCGCTACCGCGAGCTCGGGCTCTACGGCCGGCAGCTCGACCACCTCTACGACCTGGTCGGCGAGGACCGGGTCCTGGTCGTGCGCTATCGCGACATCGTCGACGAGCCGGCCGCGACCGTCGACCGCGCCTGCCGCTTCCTCGGCATCGAGCAGGGCCACGTCGACCACATCCCGAGGGACAACAGCAGGACGTACGTCGAACCCGGCTGGCGCCCGAAGGTGCTCGGTCCGGTGGTCAGGGGCGGTGCCTGGCTCGCCCAGTTCGCGCCGCCGGAGGTCTGGCGCAGGACCTACCCGCCGCTGCTGCGCCAGCTCGCCGGGCCGGGCGACCACCACCGTCCCCGGCTGACACCGGAGCAGCGCGAGCAGCTCCTGCCCGCCTTCGCCGAGGACATCGAGCTGCTCACCAAGGTGAGCGGCCAGGACTTCTCCGACTGGCTCTCCACCGCGAGCCGCGGGTCGTTCCAGGAGCGGGCTCGGCCGCTCAGCGAACCAGCGTGATCAGGTCGTGGGCGCCGTCCTCGCGGGCGGCCTCCACGTAGTAGCGGATCCGGCCGTCGGGCAGCGGCACGGCGCTGGCGTAGCGGAACGCGCCGTCGGAGTGCGGGCTGGTGATGGGGGCCGTCTCCGGGTCGGCGACCAGACGGGTGCCGTCCCAGCGGGCGACGCCGGTGGTCTCGTACCAGTTGGACGCGGCGTCGGCGCGGCCGTCGTAGAGGACGACGAGCGGGTCGTGCGAGACGACCGTGGTCACCCGGGCACCGCGGGCGTCCCACCGGCCAGGACGGCCGGCGAGGACCTCGCCGTCGTCGTGCCACTCCAGGCCGTCGGTGCTCGTCAGGTAGCGGGTCGTCATCCGGTCCTCGTGGCCCGGCTCGGTGAGCGGGTGGCAGCACAGCCACATCTGCCAGGTCTGGGTCACCGGGTCGATCGCGATCACGGGGTCCTTGACCGCGACCGTGTCGCTGCCGGGGTGGACGACCCGGCGGTCGCCGCCCGGGAGACCCTCGACGGTGTCGGCGGTGAGGCTGTCGACCCACCAGTGCTTGGAGTCCCAGGTGGCGCAGGAGAGGTAGAGGCGCCAGCCGCCCTCGGGCAGCGCGACCAGCACCGGCCGCTCCAGCGACTCGCAGCCGAACTGGTCTCGGTGGACCTCGGTCACCGTCTCGAACCGCACCCCGTCGGTCGACCGGGCGACGCTGACCGTCACGCCGCGACCGTCGGAGAGCGGGCGCCGGTTGCGCCAGGTCAGCCAGAAGACGCCGTCGACCAAGACGGCGCTCGCGGCGCCGGCCCAGTTGCCCGGGCCCTCGCCCGGCGCCGGGATGACGAGCTCGGCACCGTCGTAGGACGGGAGGGACGGAAGCAAACCGGTGGTCATGGAGGCATCTTAGTCAAGTCACTCACTCGACTAAGAAACCACGCCGCGCGGTGGCGCCGGATATGGCATGGTTTCGAGCCATGGCCGAGACAGCAGATCAGATCTACGCCCGCGTCCAGGCCGCCGGCGACCTGCCCGCCCCGAGCGTCACCGAGTGGGACGTCTTCCCGTGGGTCGTCCGCGACGGGGAGATCGCCCCGAAGCCGCTCGCTCCTCCGGCTCCGGAGGAGCCGCGCTCGGGCGAGGACGGCGTCGACTGCAACCTGTGCGGCACCGATCTGCCGGGCGTGATCTGGCAGGACGAGAGCTGGCGGGTGAAGCACCTGAAGCAGTCCGGCCTCCCGCTGGTGCTGATCCTCGAGCCGCTCGAGCACTACGACCTGCCTGATCTCGACGAGCACCAGGCGGCCGAGTTCGGCGTCCTCACCGTGCGGCTCGTCCGGATCATCGAGAGCCTGCCCAACATCGCCCGCTGCCACGCGATGCGCATCGGCGACGGCGCCGAGCACCTGCACATGTGGTTCCTGGCCCGTCCGCAGGACCTGCTCTCCGTACGCGGCAGCTTCTCGCCCGACTGGGACGACATCCTCCCGCCCGGCCCCGCCGAGATCTGGCGCGCCGACCTCGCCGAGGTCGCCCGCAAGCTCGCCACCCACGGCGGCGAGGCCCTGATCTGATGTCGCCGGAGGTCCGGTTCGACGAGGCAGACGTACGCCGCCTGCTGGACGTCATCGAGCAGGAGATCGTCCCGCTGACCCGTGCCGGCGTGGCCGCGGGCAACAAGATCTTCGGTGCCGCGATCCTGCGGCGGGCGGACCTGTCCATGGTGGTCGCCGAGACCAACAACGAGACCGAGAACCCGCTGTGGCACGGGGAGATCCACGCCATCAAGCGCTTCTTCGAGCTGCCGGCCGATGATCGGCCGGCGCCCGGCGACAGCCTGCTGCTGGCGACCCACGAGCCGTGCTCGCTGTGCCTCTCGGGCGTGGCCTGGTCCGGGATCCCCGAGTTCGCCTACCTCTTCAGCCACCAGGACTCGGCCGCCTCCTTCGCGATCCCCTACGACCTGGCGATCCTGAAGGGCGTCTACGCCGTCCCCGACCCCGACCGCGACGAGGTCGACCCGGCACGCGACCTCTACAACCGCACCAACGACTACTTCACCAGCACCGCCCTCGCCCCGCTCGCCGACCCCGAGCACCTCGCCCGGATCAGCCGGACCTACGACGAGCTCTCGGCGACGTACCAGGAGCGGAAGGGCGGCGGGGCGATCGCCCACCCCTGACGGCGCTGACCGGCCGCGGGGGCGGTCAGTCGTTGCTGCGCCAGCGCAGCAGCCCGGCCACGGAGGAGAGCACCACGACGACGGCGCCGTAGCCGTAGGTGGTGGCGGCGAGCCCGATCTCCGGCGTCAGCAGCCCGGCGACGACGGCAGGGATGCCGAAGGCCAGGTAGGACACGATGAAGATCACCGCGAAGACCTCGGCCCGCTCGTGGGCGGGCAGGAGCGGCATGATCGTGCGCAGGATGCCGAAGAAGGCGGTGCCGAAGCCGGTGCCGGCCACGACCACGGCGACGAGGTACGCCGCCGCCGAGCCGGTCAGCAGGGCAAGCAGGCTGAGCACGGTGCCGCCGGCCAGTGCGGCCGTGCCGTAGAGCGTCGTCGCGCGGGCCGACCGGTTGCGGAAGACGTACGCCGCCACCGCCCCCGCTCCGGCGAGGGCTCCGATCGCCAGCCCCTGGAGGATGTGGCTGGTGGCGCCCAGCTCGCTGCGTACGATCGCGGCCCCGAGGGAGAGGAAGAGCCCACCGGTGGCCCAGCCGGCGAAGATCGCCGGGGCGCTGCGGGCGAGCAGGCCCCGGATCCCCGGCGGCACGGCGACCCGCGGACGCAGCGAGGCGAGCAGACCCTCGTGGCGGGGCGCGGTCTCGGGCGCGAGCCAGACAGCTGCCGCCAGGATGAGCGACAGGACGACGAGGGCGTCGAAGACGAGGAGCCGCGCGTCACCACTCACCTGGAGGACCACGCCGGCGACGACGGCACCGAGCGCCAGCCCGACCATCGGCGCGACGGCGTTGACCACCGCGGCCGAACCGGGTCGCGACGGTCGTTCGAAGTCGGCCACGGTGGCCGACAGCGTCGAGAGCAGCAGGCCGCTCGCGACCCCCTGCAGGATCCGCGCCTCGAAGAGGAAGGCCGCCGTATCGGCTCCCCGGAAGAGCGCGAAGCTGCCCGCCAGCAGGAGGAACCCGACCGTCACCACGGGCCGTCGGCCGACATGGTCGGAGACCGAGCCGAACACGAGCAGCGTGCCCAGCAGCGCCACGGCGTAGACGGCGAAGACCGCCGTCATCACCCAGGGCTGCAGGCCGAGCCCGACCTGGAGGTCGGGATAGAAGGGCGAGGGCGCGCTGGCCCCGGCCATCATCAGCACCACGGCCCCGAGGGCCATCCCGGCGCCGAGCCGCCGCCCTGCGACGACGTCCGTCGTCGTCGCGCTCATTACCTCTGCCGACATCACCACTCCATCCATCGTTCGAATTTTTTCGAACCTTTTAGGAGAGTACGTGCCTCCCGACGACTGTGCAACTATTATCGAACCATGAGTTCTTCCCCGGACCTTCCGCATCCCGAGCGGTCGGAGCTCTCACTGACGACCGTGCTCTTCGCGCTCAGCGACCCCGAGCGCCTGGCGATCGCCCGTCAGCTGGTCGACGGCCCCCTCGACATGGCCGAATGCCACCTGAGCAACCCGGACGTGCCGAAGTCGACCAAGTCGCACCTGATGAAGGTGCTGCGTACGGCCGGGGTGGTCCGCAACGAGGCCAACGGCCGCGCGCGTCGCCTCTCGCTGCGCCGTGAGGACCTCGACGCGCGGTTCCCGGGGCTCCTCGACGCCGTCCTCTCCGCGGAGGACAGCAAGCCGAAGGCCTAGCGGCGCCAGGGCGCCGGGCGCCCGTGCAGGAACCACTCCATGTTGCGGGTGATCCACGGCAGCCCGAAGTAGGTCATGAACGGCAGCGTCACGACCATCACGCCGAGCACCTTCAGCGGCAGCGTCCACTCGGCGACGAGCGGTCCGATCAGCCAGTTGGCGAGCAGGCTGACCGGGTAGAACATCAGAAAGATCGTGATCGTCTGCTTCCACCGCGGCGGAGGCGACGCGACACCGGAGACCTGCTCGACGTCGTAGGTGCTGGGCGGGTCGAACCAGCCCTCGATCCCGGTGCGCCGCTCGATCCGGGTCTCCTCCACGAACGGCTCGCCCGCGCCCAGCCACCAGCCGCGCTGGCGGCTGTTGTCCCAGCGCCCCAGGGTCTCGTGGGAGTCGAACCGATAGAGCAGATGCCACTGGTCGGAGTCCGGAGACGGCCGCACCCAGCCCGCGCCGAGGAAGCCGGGGAACTCGCTGGCCAGCCGAATCCCCGCCTGCATCCAGGCGACCATCTCGTCGCGGCGCTCCACGGAGACTCGGCGGGCGATGGTCACGGTTACCGGCTCGGACATGCCGTCCATCGTCGCAGGCACGTACGCCGCGTCCCCAGCCCTCGCATAGGTTTGCGGCATGTCTGTGGTGAAGATCAATGCAATCCAGGTGCCGGAGGGTGCGGGCGCCGAGCTCGAGAAGCGGTTCGCGGCCCGCGCGGGCGCCGTCGAGAAGTCGCCGGGCTTCCTCGGCTTCCAGCTGCTGCGCCCGGTGGCCGGCGACGACCGCTACTTCGTCGTCACCCACTGGGACTCCGAGGAGTCCTTCGCGGCCTGGCGCGACGGGGACGCGCGAGCCGCCCACGCGACCCCGCCGGGCGAGGCACCGCGCAAGCCGGTCTCGACCGGCGCCGACCTGCTGGAGTTCGAGGTCGTGCTGGACGTCAAGCCGGCGTGACGTCGGAGACGCCGGGGATGCTGACACCGCCCCGGCGCACCAAGGACTGCTCACCGCGCTGGACGACCTTGTAGAAGTGCTCGCTCCTCCCCCGCAGCAACGGCGTGGGCCCGAGGAGCGAGAGGCGGCCGTGGGCGAGGCGGCTGGCGGTGCGTACGGCCCGCCATCTCGTCTCGGCCGCGGCCGACCACGGGATGCCGTAGTGCTCGCGGACGATCGCCGGAAGGCTGCCCTGGACGACGGTCCGGAGCGTCTCGGAGGTCGGGGCTCCACCGGGCAGGTGGTAGCCGGCGCTCCCGGCGATGTGGCGCCCGACCAGGCGGGCCTCGTCGACCAGGTAGGGGTCGTCCGAGGAGAGCCAGGCGTCGAAGCGGCGCCGGAAGTCGGGATAGGACGCCGGCGCGGCGTCGGCCGGCATGCCGAAGAGACCCGCCCAGGTCACGAATCCGTCGAAGAGCTCCTCGCGCTCGTGCGGGCGGAGCGGACGGACCAGGGCGTCGTACATGAACTCGACCGAGTCGAGCGCGAACGCCGCCGTCCACCACATCAGGCCGGGGTCGGTGGCCGAGTAGTGCGATCCGGCGGGGTGGGCGGGGCCTCCGTCGACCTCCATCGTCCCGTCGACGGGCACGTGCCTCTTCGCCGTGAACGCGAGCGCCCTGTCGGCCTGGTCCTTCGTCCCGAGGAAGACCGTCTCCATCAGCCGGGCGGTCAGCGCGAGCCGGGTGTACGGCGTCGCCCGATGAGCCGTGTGCTGGGCGGTGCCGACGAAGAGCCGCGGGTGCAGACCGCCGATGATCAGCGCCCGCTGTCCCCAGGTGAGGCCGACCACCCGCTGACGCATCGCACGCACGACCATCGAGTCGGCGGCGAAGTACCCGGACATGTCGACAGTCTGCCACCGCGCGGTGGCCCGCCGCCGGGGTTCAGGCGAGCTGGAGGGCCGGGACGACGTACTCCCGGGTCAGCGGGGCGAAGTCGGCTCCGTCGGTGATCTCGGCCAGGCTCGCCCAGCGGAGCTCCGCGATCTCGGCGGCCGCGTCCGGCGTCACCGCGCCAGCCCAGGTGAAGACCGTCGAGCGCACCAGGTGGCCCGGCTCGTTGGCCGCATCCGCCTCGAACTCACCGAGCAGCGTGAGCTCCTCGACCCGGAGACGTACGCCGAGCTCCTCCGCGACCTCGCGCACGGCCGCTTCGACGGCCGACTCCCCCGGCTCCAGCTTCCCGCCGGGCAGCATGAAGCTCGCGGTGCCGTTCTTGCGGACGGTCAGCATCCGGCCCACGTCGTCCCGGAAGACGACTGCCGCGACGGTGATGACGTTGGGCTCGGACACACGCGAAGCCTCTCACGCGACCCGCGGAGCTCAGCAGACGCCGACGTCCCTCGAGTCGTCGGCGGGCTTGCTCGGTGACGGCGCCGGGTCGTCGTTCGCGACCGCCTCGAAGAGATCGGCGGCCGCAGTCTCGTCGAGCAGCAGGGCGTTGGGGTCCTGCGGCTCCGTCTCCGTCGGCACCGTCATCAGGGTGACGTCGTCCCGCCCGATGCCGTCCAGGCCCGCGGCGAGCTCAGCGAGCGTACGCAGGTCCAGGTCGGTCTTCAGTCCTGAACCGGCCGCTTCCAGGATCGACAGGACCGTGTCGAGGTCCGACAGCGTGCCCGCCGCCAGGATCTTGCTGGTCATCGAGGCGAGAAACGCCTGCTGCCGGGTGATCCGGTCGAGGTCGCCGCCGTCGCCGAGACCGTGGCGAAGGCGTACGTAGTCGAGCGCCTCCCGCCCGTCGAGGGTCTGGGAGCCCTGGTGGAACCTCGCGCCGGTGTAAGGATCTGCGACCTTCTCGGGGAGGCAGACGTCGACGCCGCCGAGCGCGTCGACGATGGCCGGGATGGCGGCGAAGTCCAGGTCGACCACGTGGTCCACCGTCACCCGGCACTCCTCGCACAGCTCGCCGGTGACCGACTCCAGCTGCTCGGCGACACAGGCTCCGCCGCCCTCGACGTAGGCCGCGTTCCACCGCTGCTGCCCGCTGCCCTGGCGCTGCCCGCAGGCCGGAGGGGTGACGATCAGGTCGCGCGGGATGCTGATGGCGTACGCCGAGCGGCGGTCGGCCGCGAGATGCACCAGGATCGTGGTGTCCGAGCCGGCCGGGCCGCGCTCCCCGTCGACCTGGCATCCGTCACAGGAGCGGCTGTCGGAGCCGAGCACGAGGATGTCGACCGGCTTGCCGCTGCCCGCGGCGGCGAGCGTGGGCGCGTCGTCCCGGTTCAGCGCGAGCGGGGCGGCGACCGCGAGCACGGCGACCGCCGCGACGGCGCCGATGACGGCGACCCAGCGCCGTGCGCGGCGCGGCCGCTGCTGCGTACGGTCCAAGACGGGTGCGGACATGAGGATCTCCTCGAGGAGCTCGGCGCGCTCCGAGGCCGGCACCAGCACGTCGAGATCCTGCCGGGTGAGCGGGTTGCTCGCGCGCAGCCGGAACAGATCGTCGGTCATCGGCCCTCCTCGGTCGCGAAGTGGTGGGGTACACCACGCACATGTCCCGCCACCGGGGCGGCGTCACCCAGGGCCTGCGCGAACCTCGCCCGAGCCCGGGCCAGCCGCATCCGCGCGGTGCCGGCCGCGATCCCGAGCACCTCGGCCGCCTCGCTCGGCGTCAGGTCGTCCCAGGCGATCAGGGTCAGCAGCTCGCGGTCGGCCACGGAGAGGGTGGCCAGGGCACGGCGTACGCGATCCTGCTCGGCCACGCCCGCGGCCGGGTCGGGTACGTCGGCCCCACCCAGGAACGCCCGCAGCCGCTCCCCCAGGCGCGCCCGGCGCCGGGTGGAACGGTGCTGGTTGAGGAGTACGTTGCGGGCGATCCCGAACAGCCATGGCCGGTAGTCGCCGGCCGGAGCGTCATCGAGCCGCCGCCAGGCGACCAGGAACGTCTCGCTGACCACGTCCGCGGCGTCGGCGGGCTGGTCGACCCTCCGCAGCGCGTAGCCGAGCACGGCCTGGAAGTTGGCGTCGTAGAGCGCCCTGAAGAGCGCTGCGGACGGATCGGCGAGACGTGTCACGCCCCTCCATGTCCGGCTCGGCACCGAGCGTCACACGCCGGTTCGGTCAGATCTCAGAGGATCTCGCCCGGCACGTAGGCGGCGGCCTCGGGGTGCGCGGCGGTGACGGCCTCCACGCGGCGTACGACCTCCTGGACCTGCGCGACGGCGGCTCCGGTGAACTCGATCGGCTCGGCGACGAGCGACTGGATCTGGTCCTCGGTCAGGCCGAGGCGGGGGTCGGCGCCGAGCTTGGCGAAGACGTCGTTCTCGGCCTGCCCCTTGCGCATCGACAGCGCGGTGCCGACGGCGGCCTCCTTGATCGCCTCGTGGGCCTCCTCGCGACCGACGCCGTTGCGGACGGCGGCCATCAGGACCTTGGTGGTGGCCAGGAACGGCAGGTAGCGGTCGAGCTCGCGCTGGATCACGGCGGGGAAGGCCCCGAACTCGTCGAGCACGGTCAGGAAGGTCTGGAAGAGGCCGTCGGCGGCGAAGAAGGCGTCCGGGAGCGCGACGCGGCGCACGACCGAGTCGGAGACGTCACCCTCGTTCCACTGGTCGCCGGCCAGCTCGGAGATCATCGAGAGGTAGCCGCGCAGCACGACCGAGAGGCCGTTGACCCGCTCGGTGGAGCGCGAGTTCATCTTGTGGGGCATCGCGCTGGAGCCGACCTGGCCCTCCTTGAAGCCCTCGGTGACCAGCTCGTTGCCGGCCATCAGCCGGATCGTGGTCGACAGGTTGGAGGGGCCGGAGACCAGCTGGACCAGCGCCGAGACCGCGTCGAAGTCGAGCGAGCGAGGGTAGACCTGGCCGACACTGGTGAAGACGTTCTCGAAGCCGAGGTGAGCCGCGACCCGCTCCTCGAGGGCGGCGAGCTTGCTCGCGTCACCGTCGAGCAGGTCGAGCATGTCCTGAGCGGTGCCCATCGGGCCCTTGATCCCGCGCAGCGGGTAGCGGGCGATGAGCTCCTCGACCCGCTGGAGCCCGACGAGCATCTCGTCGGCGACCGTCGCGAACCGCTTGCCGAGCGTCGTCGCCTGAGCCGCCACGTTGTGCGAACGGCCGGCCATGACGGTGGTCTCGTGCTCGGTCGCGAGCCGGGCGAGGCGCGCCAGCGTCGCGACGGCACGGTCGCGGATCACCTTCAGCGAGGAGAGCACCTGGAGCTGCTCGACGTTCTCGGTCAGGTCCCGCGAGGTCATGCCCTTGTGGATGTGCTCGTGGCCGGCCAGCGCGGCGAACTCCTCGATCCGCGCCTTCACGTCGTGGCGGGTGACCCGCTCACGGGCCGCGATCGAGTCGAGGTCGACGTCGTCCACGACCTTCTCGTACGCCTCCACCACCCCGTCGGGGACGTCGATGCCGAGATCCTTCTGAGCCTTGAGCACCGCGATCCAGAGCTGGCGCTCCAGGACGATCTTGTGCTCGGGACTCCAGATCCCGGCGAGGTCGGCAGCGGCATAGCGGTTGGCGAGGACGTTGGGCACCACAGTCACGGTGGACATTCTCCCATGTCCGGTGCCCCACCCCACTAACGTGGCGGTATGGCCCTGCGGATGCTCGCCAGCCGGCCCGATCCGGCCCTCTACACCCTGCCCTGGTCACTTCCCCTGGAGGAGTGGCCCGACGACGTCGTGGTGCCGTTGGCGCGTGGGCTGAGCCGCCACGTCGTCCGGATCGTGCGCGTGCGCGGCAACGTCTACGCCGTCAAGGAGACCCAGGCCGACATCGCCCGCCGCGAGTACAACATGCTGCGCGAGCTGCAGCGCCTCGGCCTGCCGACGGTGGTCGCGAAGAGCGTCGTGACCGGCCGCAAGGACCGCGACGGCAACGATCTGAACGCCGCGCTGATGACCGACCACCTCACCTACTCGCTCCCCTACCGCGCGCTGTTCGAGCGGGGTCTGGCCGCCGATCGGCTCCCCAGCCTGATCGACGCCCTCGTCGTCCTGCTCGTACGCCTCCACCTGGCCGGCTTCTACTGGGGCGACGTCTCCTTGTCGAACGTCCTCTTCGTCCGCGACGCGAACGGGTTCGCCGCCTACCTGGTCGACGCCGAGACCGGGGAGCTGAAGGCCGAGCTCTCCGACCGGCTCCGGGAGTACGACCTCGACGTCGCCTACCAGAACATCTACGGGGAGCTGCTCGACCTGCAGGCGAGCGAGTCGCTGCCGGAGGCCTTCCCGATCGACGCGATCGTCGAGCGGCTGCAGAGCCGCTACGACGCGCTGTGGCGCGAGCTCACCGAGGAGCAGGTCTTCTCCGCCGCGGAGATGTGGCACATCGAGCAGCGCATCGAGCGCCTCCACGACCTCGGCTTCGACGTCGAGGAGCTCGACATCACGACCAGCGAGGACGGCGACACGGTGGCGTTGCGGCCGCGGGTGGTCGAGCTGGGCCACCACCGCCGCGAGCTGCGTACGCTGACCGGGCTCGACGTCCAGGACGCCCAGGCCCGCCGGATCCTCAACGACATCTCCGCCTACCGCGCCACCCGCGAGCTGGGCGACCTGCCGATCGAGGTCGCCGCCAATCGCTGGCTGCGCGAGATCTACGAGCCCATCGTCGCCATGCGCCCGCCCGGCGCAGCCGCCAAGCTCACCCCGGCGCAGATGTTCCACGAGATCCTCGAGCACCGCTGGGTGCTCTCCCAGTTCGCCGGCGAGTGGGTCAAGCTCATCAACGCGGCCGAGTCCTACTACGAGGACGTCATCCAGCACCGCCCCGACGAGGCGGTCACCCCGCCGCCGGAGGACTGACCGCTGGTGGTGAGGCCGAGAGTGACCTGGGGACCACGCTCGGGTTCACGACCTCGTCGCAGCATAAGGTGGGCCCGTGAGGATCCTTGTCGTTGGCACCGGTGGTCGTGAGCACGCGCTCGCTCTGAAGCTCTCCCAGGAGGGGAACGAGGTGTACGCCGCACCCGGCAACCCCGGGATCGCGGAGTTCGCCACGCTCCGGGACGTGGACATCATGTCCGGTCCCGCGATCGCGGCCCTGGCCGGCGAGCTGAGCGTCGACCTGGTCGTCGTCGGCCCCGAGGCCCCGCTGGTGGCCGGCGTCGCCGACGCGGTCCGCGAGGCCGGGATCGCGGTCTTCGGGCCGTCGCAGGCCGCCGCGCAGCTCGAGGGGTCGAAGGCGTTCTCCAAGGACGTGATGTCCGCGGCCGGCGTCCCGACCGCGGGCTCGCGCGTGGCGACCACGCCCGAGGAGGCGGCCGCCGCGCTCGACGAGTTCGGCGCTCCGTACGTCGTCAAGGACGACGCGCTCGCCGCCGGCAAGGGCGTCGTCGTGACCCGCGACCGCGAGGAGGCGCTGGCCCACGCGGCCGCCTGCGAGCGGGTCGTCATCGAGGAGTTCCTCGACGGCCCCGAGGTCTCGCTGTTCGCGATCTGCGACGGCACCCGGGCCTACGCGCTGCAGCCGGCGCAGGACTTCAAGCGGATCTTCGACGGCGGCAAGGGCGGCAACACCGGCGGCATGGGTGCCTACTCGCCGCTGCCGTGGGCCCAGCCCGACCTGGCCGACGTGGTGCTGGCGACCGTCGTGGAGCCGACGCTGGCCGAGATGGAGAAGCGTGGCGCCCCGTTCGTCGGGTGCCTCTACGTCGGGCTCTCGCTGACCGCCAAGGGCCCGAAGGTGATCGAGTTCAACTGCCGCTTCGGCGACCCCGACTCGCAGCCCGTGCTCGCGCTCCTGGAGTCCTCGCTCGGCGACCTACTGCTCGCGGCGGCCACCGGCGCGCTGGACACCGTCGAGGCGCCGGCCTTCTCCGACGGTGCCTCGGTGACCGTCGTGCTGGCCTCGGCCGGCTACCCGGAGTCCTCCTCCAAGGGCGACGTCATCACCGGCGTCGGCAACGCCAACTCGATCAACGACGTGGACGTGATCCACGCCGGCACCGCGATCGTCGACGCCTCCACGCCGGAGGAGCCCGACCACCGCCACCTGGTCACCGCCGGCGGCCGTGTGCTGGCGGTGCGTGCGAAGGGCTACGACATCGACGACGCGCGCTCGCGGGCGTACGCCGCCGCCGACCTGATCACCTTCGACGGTCTCCAGCGACGCTCCGACATCGCGGCCGAGCCGCTCGGCGTCGTCGAGGGTGCCTCGCTGCTTTGAGCATCGGCGTAGCCTGCCGGACATGACCTGGGTCGTGTTCGGCGTCGCCGTCGTTGTCGTGCTCGGCCTGATGATCGCGGCCTGCACCAAGGCCCTGCGCTCCTCGCGGCGCGGCGTCTCCTCCGGGCTCGGCGACGGCCTCGGCAGCTTCATCGACGTCTTCGACCCCGGCAACGCGCGCGCCGCGCGCGAGCTCAAGGAGCAGGACAACGTCGGTCACGTGATCCCCTCGCCCGACGGCGACGACCCGCCTCACGGGGTCGATCTGAAGGCCGGGCGGGTCATCATCCGTCGTCCGAGCGCGCACCCGTGGAGCTGGGAGTGGCCACGAGGCCACTCCCAGCTCCACGACCTCAGGTGAGGGAGTTGATGATGACCGTCTCGTCGCGCGCCGGGCCGACGCCGATGACCGACATCGGAGCGCCGGAGATCTCCTCGACGTACTTCACGTACGCCTGGGCGTTGGCCGGGAGGTCGCTGAACGACCGCGCCCCGGAGATGTCCTCCTTCCAGCCGGGCAGCATCTCGAAGATGGGCTTGGCGTGGTGGAAGTCGGACTGGTTGACGGGCATCTCGTCGTGGCGGACACCGTCGACGTCGTAGGCCACGCACACCGGGATCTCGTCGAGACCGCCGAGCACGTCGAGCTTGGTGAGGACGAAGTCGGTGACGCCATTGACGCGGGCGGCGTAGCGGGCGATGACGGCGTCGTACCAGCCGCAGCGGCGCGGGCGGCCGGTGGTGGTGCCGAACTCGTGACCGTTGTCGCGCAGGTAGTCGCCGGAGGAGTCGAAGAGCTCGGTCGGGAACGGCCCCTCGCCCACCCGCGTGGTGTAGGCCTTCACGATCGCGACGACCCGGTCGATCCGGGTCGGCGGGATGCCGGAGCCGGTGCAGGCACCACCCGAGGTGGCGTTGGAGGAGGTCACGAACGGGTAGGTGCCGTGGTCGACGTCGAGCAGGGTCGCCTGGCCGCCCTCGAGCAGCACGGTCTCGCCCTTGTCGAGCGCCTGGTTGAGCAGCAGGCCGGTGTCGCAGACCATCGGCGCGATCCGGTCGGCGTAGGACAGCAGGTCCTCGACGACCGCCTCGACGGTGAAGCCGCGCCGGTTGTAGACCTTCGAGAGCAGCTGGTTCTTCAGCTCCAGCGCACCCTCGACCTTGCCGCGCAGGATCGACTCGTCGAAGAGGTCCTGGACGCGGATGCCGATGCGGTTGACCTTGTCGGCGTAGGTCGGCCCGATCCCGCGGCCGGTGGTGCCGATCTTGCGCGAGCCGAGGAACCGCTCGGTGACCTTGTCGAGCTGGCGGTTGTAGTCGGCGATGACGTGGGCGCTGGCCGACAGCTTCAGCTTGGAGATGTCGACGCCGCGCTCCTCCAGGCCGCTCAGCTCCTCGAAGAGGACCGCGAGGTCGACGACGACGCCGTTGCCGATCACCGGCGTCACGCCGGCGGTCAGGATGCCGCTGGGCAGCAGGTGGAGGGCGTACTTCTCCTTGCCGATGACCACCGTGTGGCCGGCGTTGTTGCCGCCGTTGAACTTCACGACGTAGTCGACGTGCTCACCGAGAAGGTCGGTCGCCTTGCCCTTGCCTTCGTCGCCCCACTGGGCGCCGATGATCGTGATCGCGGGCATGTGTTGCTCCTTCGCTCCGGACGGAGTCCCTCCGGGCGTGCCCGGCTGCTCAACGCACCAATATCTAGTGTGTGCTCGATCCATCTACAGAAAGCAAAAAACCCTGGCAAGACCAGGGCTCTTGCGACCACACGCTAGCAAATACCGGCCCGTACGTCACAGCCAGGCTCGCCGTGCGGCCTCGACACCCGCCTCGAACCGTGAGGTCGCGCCGAGGTCCTCGAGCAGTTCGGCGACCCGCCGCCGGACCGTACGCAGCGAGACCCCGAGCCTCCGGGCGATCTGCTCGTCCTGGGCTCCGCTGGCCAGCTCGGCGAGCAGCAGACGGCGTTCGGCGTTCGGCAGGTCCTCGAGCTCGGCCGCCGGGAGGGCCCGGCGCCACAGCTCCTCGAAGTAGCAGGTGACCACCTCGACGATGCCCCGCTGGCGTACGTTGATCATCGGCTGCTCCACCGGGCCGAGCGGGTCCGGGAACATCGCGTGGGTGCTGCCGACGACCATCAGATGGGTGGCCACGCGCGGCAGGATCCGGATCTCCTCCCCGATCTCGACCCGCATCCGCAGCACGTCGGGCGAGTGTTTCAGGGCCGCCACCGGGTAGATGCCGCGGCACCGGCGACCCGACTTGATCGTGGACTCGATGACCGAGATGAACCGCATCTCCGAGGGATGCACGGTCACCGCCGGGCGCAGCCACATCATGTCGCCCGAGGTGGCCGAGACCAGCCGCTCGAAGGTCTCCGGGGTGAACTCGGTCGCGATCACCTCGCCGTCGATCGGGTGCTCCTCGCCGATCGTGGCCGGGAGCCGTGCGGCGGTGCCGGCGACGTACGGCACCGACTGGGAGATCTTGAGCAGGTGGTCGTGGGCGTCCTGGGCCCTGGTCGCGGCCCGCTCCAGCATGTGGGCGACCACCGCGGGAGGACTCAGCACGGTCAGCGTCTCACCGCAGCTGATGACTCCGCTCTCGATCAGGGGCGCGGCCTCCTCCTTCAGCTCGCCCTCGGAGGTGGACAGCGTCGCCGCCACCACCATGCAGGGCCATCCGGTGAGCGGGAGGAGGCGACTGTAGAGCTGCGCCGCGGCCGGGTCGAACCCGAGCGCGGTCATCAGCGTCTCCGACCGGCCGTTCTCCATACCTGGCACTGTAATGCCAGATAGGTGTCAGGCCTCCGGCTTGAGCAGCGGGAAGAGGATCGTTTCGCGGATCCCGGCGCCGGTGAAGAGCATGATCGCCCGGTCCAGGCCGAGCCCGAGGCCGCCCATCGGCGGGGCGCCGTACTCCAGCGCCCGCAGGAAGTCCTCGTCGAGCTGCATCGCCTCGGGGTCACCGCCGGCGGCCAGCAGGGACTGGGCGGTGAGCACCTCGCGCTGGACGACCGGGTCGATCAGCTCGGTGAAGCCGGTGCCGCGCTCGACACCGCCGATGATCAGGTCCCAGGCGAGGACCTTGCCCGGCTCCTCGTCGTTGATCCGCGCCAGCGGCTGGGCGATCGCCGGAAAGTCGCACAGGAAGGTCGGCTGGATCAGGTGGGGCTCCACCAGCTCGCCGCACAGCTCCATGACGATCTTGTCGGCGTTCCAGGCCGGGTCGAGCTCGACGTCGTGCTTGTCGGCCAGCGCCTTGAGCGTCTCGACGTCGGTGTCGGGGGTGACCTCGACGCCGACGGCCTCGGAGACGCCCTCGTAGACCGGCAGCCACTTCCACTCGCCGTCGAGGTCGATGACACCGGCCTCGGTCTCGATCTGACGCGAGCCGACGGCGTCGGCCGCGGCGAGGTACATCCGGCGGATCTGCTCGGCGATGGTGAACTGGTCGCCGTAGGCCTGGTAGGCCTCGATCATCGTGAACTCGGGGCTGTGGGTGGAGTCGACGCCCTCGTTGCGGAAGATCCGGCCGATCTCGTAGACCTTGTCGATGCCGCCGACGACGGCCTTCTTGAGGTTGAGCTCGAGCGCGATGCGCAGCGTCATCGGCTGGTCGAACGCGTTCATGTGGGTGTTGAACGGCCGCGCGTGCGCACCACCGTGGATGAGCTGCAGGACCGGGGTCTCGACCTCGAGGTAGCCGTCGTCCTCCAGGCAGCGGCGGATCGCCTGGGTGATCTTCGCCCGCGTACGCACCATGTCGCGCGCCTCCTGGCGCACGATCAGGTCGGCGTAGCGCTGCCGGACCCGGGACTCCTCGGAGAGCTCCTTGTGGAGCACCGGCAGCGGACGCAGCGCTTTGGCCGCCATCTGCCAGCTCGAGGCCATGATGGAGAGCTCGCCGCGCCGCGAGGAGATCACCCGGCCGGTGACGGCGACGTGGTCGCCGAGGTCGACCAGGCTCTTCCACTCCGCGAGCGCCTCCTCGCCCACCTCGGCGAGCGAGAGCATCACCTGGAGCCGGGTGCCGACACCCTCCTGGAGGGTCGCGAAGGCCAGCTTGCCGGTGTTGCGGACGAACATGACCCGACCGGCGACGGTGACCACGTCCTGGGTCTCCTCGCCGGCCTCGAGCTTGTCCTCGTAGGCCTCGCGCACCTCGGCGAGCGTGTGCGTGCGGCCGACCTCGATGGCGTACGCCTTCTTGCCCTCGGCCAGCAGGCGCTCGCGCTTCTCGCGCCGGACCAGCATCTGCTCGTTGAGGCTCTGCTGAACCTCGGGGGCGTCGGGTGCGTTGGAGGGCTGCTCAGTCACAGGGCAAGGCTAGGCGAAATCGCTGGTCCGACGCGATTCGGTAATTCAGCCGAGAAGGGTGTCGTACGCCGTCGGGCTGCTGTCGCGGAGGAACTCGCTGCAACGCTCCCACTCGTCGGTCTCGCCGATCGCCTTGGCCTGCTCGGCGAGGAGGGCGAGGCTGGTCAGGAAGCCGCGGTTGGGCTCGTGCTCCCACGGCACCGGCCCGTGGCCCTTCCAGCCGTTGCGGCGGAGCATGTCGAGCGAGCGGTGGTAGCCGACGCGGGCGTAGGCGTAGATGGTCACATCCTCGGCGCCGGTCTCCTTGGCGGCCGTGGCGAGCGCGGCCCAGGCCGCGGGCGAGGCGGGGTGGCGGCGTACGACCTCGGCGGGCTCCGTCCCGGCGGCCAGCTCGTCGGTCGCGGGGTCGGCGGGGAGGTGGGTCGGCGGCGGTCCGGCCATCAGGTCCTGGTGCGTCATGCGAACCATTGTGCCCGCGACCCCCGAAACCGTCGGTGGTCGGGTGTTGACTGTGTCCATGACCGAGACGACCGCGTCGCAGGCGCCCGGCACCACCGTGGAACATCCCTGGCGCAGCCTGGCCGCGCTGTGCATCGGCTTCTTCATGATCCTCGTCGACATGACGATCGTGACCGTCGCGACGCCGGACATCATGAGGGACCTCGAGGCGAGCACCAACGACGTGCTGTGGGTGACCAGCGCCTACCTGCTCACCTACGCCGTCCCGGTGCTGATCATGGGGCGTCTCGGCGACCGGTTCGGGCCGAAGTGGCTCTATCTCGGCGGCCTGGCGATCTTCACCCTCGCGTCGCTGTGGTGCGGGCTCGCCGACGACATCACGATGCTGATCATCGCCCGTGCGGTGCAGGGCGTCGGTGCGTCGATGATGACGCCGCAGACGATGGCGGTGATCACCCGGATCTTCCCGGCCGACCGGCGCGGTGCGGCGATGGCGCTGTGGGGCGCGACCGCGGGCATCGCGACGCTGGTCGGCCCGATCCTCGGCGGCGTGCTCGTCGACCTCGGTGGCTGGGAGTGGATCTTCTTCATCAACATCCCCGTCGGCGTGGTCGCGCTCGTCCTCAACTGGCGGCTGGTCCCGCTGCTGCCGACCCACCCGCACGTGTTCGACTGGCTCGGCGTCGCGCTGAGCGGGATCGGCATGTTCGGCCTGGTCTTCGGCCTCCAGGACGGCGAGCAGCGCGGCTGGGACGGGCTGATCTGGGCGCTGGTGATCGGCGGCGTCGCCGTGCTGGGTCTGTTCGTGCTGTGGGAGGCGCGCAACAAGCAGGAGCCGCTGCTGCCGTTGGGTCTCTTCGGCGACCGCAACTTCTCCGTCGCCAACATCGCGATCACCTGTATGGGGATGGCGGCCACGACGATGGGCTTCCCGCTGATGCTCTACGCCCAGATCGTCCGTGGCTACGACGCACTCGAGGCGTCGCTGCTGATGGTGCCGATGGCCGCGGTCTCGCTGGTGCTCGCGCCGGTGGTCGGCCGGATCAACGACAAGGTCCACCCCCGCTGGCTCACCAGCTTCGGCTTCTTCTGCTGCGCCGCGGCCATCTTCTGGCTCGCCGGGCCGATGACGCCGGGCTCGGCGGTCTGGGAGCTCCTCGTCCCGATGGGCCTGCTCGGGCTCGGGATGGCGTTCGTGTGGGCGCCGCTGGCAGCGGCCGCCACGCGCAATCTGCCGCCGCACCAGGCCGGGGCGGGGTCAGGTGTCTACAACGCGACCCGCACGGTCGGCTCGGTGGTCGGCTCGGCCGCCATCGCCGTGCTCATGGACGCCCGGATCAGGGCCAACGGCCTCGACGCGAGCGCGGAGACCGCGGGTGGCGCCGGTGCCCAACTGCCTGCAGAGGTCGCCGAGAGGTTCTCCCAGGCGATGGCCGAGGCGACCCTGCTGCCGGCGGTCGCGCTGGCGGTCGGCTTCGTGGCGGTGCTCTTCTTCACCACGCCGCGCCACATGGTGAAGCCGCCCGCCTAGGACAGAGCGACTAGGAAAGGGCGACGGAGAGCGGCAGACCCCGGCACGGGATCATGTCGCGGGCGGTGGTGAGCGGGTCGCCGGTGGCCAGCTGCGGGTCGGCCGAGACGATCGCCTTTCCGTGGCCGTTGACGAGCGTCGCTCCGGCCTCACGCAGCCCGGGCAGGAGCATCGTCTCGAGCGTCTCGACCAGGGTGTCGGCCCCCGCGACGCCGACCATGCGGCCGCCGGCGTAGACCGGCATCGTCGTGGTCATGACGTACTCGTCGGTGCAGACGAAGTCGACGTACGGCCCGACGAGCGTGAGCTCGCCCGTGCGCTCCGGGGTGCGGTACCAGGGCTGGCGGGTGTAGTCGATCGCCTCGCCCGTGGCCGGGGCGTCGGCGTCGCCGAGGAAGTCACGCTCCTCGCCCTGCCACCAGACGAGGTAGAGCCGGCGGTCGCTGAGGACTCCCGGGGCCACCACGAAGCCGCCACCGACGAGGTTGGGGTTGCGCAGGAACTCCAGGGACCCGGGCTCGAGCCGCTCCCGCAGGGAGGCGCTGCTGACCGGACCGGCCTCGAAGAGGGCAGCCACCTCGCTGCGTACGCGCTCGAGCTCGGTCACGATCGGCCCGAAGTGATCCTCGACCTGGGCCACACAGTCGAGAGGAGTCATCGTGTTGCTCATCGTCGCACCGCCTCATGGATCTCAGCCAAGCGTTCAAGGGAGTGAGCCACGTGCTCACGTACGCTCTCCCGGGCCCTGACAGCATCTCCCGATGCCAGGGCTTCGACAAGCTCCTGATGGCGGCTCGCCGTCGCCTCCCGGAAGCCCGGCTCCTCGAGCGGGATCCGGAGCAGCGCGCCGAAGTCGGCCTCCTGGCGCACCACCTCGCGCGTCATCCTGGCCGACTGGGTCAGGGCGGCCACCGACAGGTAGAGCTCGCTGTCCGCACTGCGCCAGCGGGCCACGTCGCTGACGTTGAGCGGGATCAGCAGGTCACGCAGGTCCTCGACCTCGTCAGGATCCGTACGCTCCGCCGCGATCTCCGCGCACCCGGTGAGCACCACCTGATAGACGGTGGCCCGGTCACGCAGCTCGATGCGAGACATCGCGGCGAGCCGGTCCTCGACGAGGTCGGCGCTCTTCGGGGCACGTACGAACGAGCCGCCGCCACGCCCCCTGGTCGTCACCACCAGGCCCTTGGCGCGCAGCGCGACCAGCGCCTCTCGCGCGGTGACCGTGGCGACGCCGAGCATCTGGGCGAGCTCCGGCTCGCTCGGGAGCCGCTCCCCGTGCGCGAGCACGCCGGAGCGGATCGCCTCGGCGAGACGGTTCTCGACACGCGCTGCCCTGCCCTCGTCGCCGATGGGGGCGAAGATGGCCGCGCGGGCACGGGAGGTCATCACACGCACACCCAAATTCTAATGTATGGCTCCAGATGATTGGGCCGCTCAGATCTGTTCGATTTTGTTCGAATGGGCACAGGAAGTTCATGAATTTCGTCTTAACTATCTGGATCCATGGGCGTTTCTATGCCTACTCTGTGGCCACGACTGACGCAGACTTGGTGTCGGTCACCCAAGATCGTCGGATGTCCAGGGCTTGTGGGGGGCGCTGGGCATCCGACTCCTTGATTTTGGGACGACCTGCCTCTGAATACGACAGGGCGGGGAGAACCTTTCGGCTCTCCCCGCCCTGTTTCTGTGCGTATGTGCTAGAACACCGCAGCCACGGCGCTCGTCACCGAGTCGACGATGTCGCCCAGCAGGCCACCCTCGTCCTCCTCGGCCGGAGCCTCCTCGGTCGCCTCGTCAGCAGGCTCCTCGGTGGTCGGCCGCGCGGCCGGGCTCTCCGACTCGCTCGGCGTCGCCTCCGGCTCGGCCGGCTCCTCGGCAGCAGGCTCCTCGGCGGTGTCGTCGCCGCCCGGCAGGATGTCGTCCAGACCCGGCAGCAGCGGCGCGTCCTCCTCGGTCGGCTTCTCGATCGGAGCCACCTCGTCCGGAGCCTTCACGTCCGGGGCGTCGGACGGAACCGGGCTGTCGCCCGGAGCGTCGGACTTGTCCTCGCCCGGGGTGTTCGAGCGGAGCGCGGTGTTGCCCTTGAGCGGCTGGGCCTCGCTGCCGTCGGAGTTCACCGTCAGCGCGCGGCTCGGAGCCGACTCGTTGCCGTCACCGTCGATCGCCGTCACCGTGACCCGGACCGAGTCCCACAGGAGGATGCAGGTCACGCTGTAGGTGGTCTGGCCCGTGGTCGTGCCACCGACGCAGATTCCGCCGGTGACGCTGACCCGGTAGTCGATCTCCGCAGCAGGCGTGACACCGTCCTCGTCCGTCGACGGGTTCCACGCGAGGTCGAAGCCGAGCGGGCCCTCGTTGGTCGCGTCGAGACCGGTCGGGACCGTCGGCGCGATCTTCGTGGTCGTGCCCGAGACGCCCTCGGAGCGACGGGACTCGTTGCCGGCACCGTCGACAGCCTGCACGGAGTAGGTGTACTCCGTGCCGGCCTTCAGGCCGGTGTCCTCGAAGGAGGTGTCGTTGAGAGCCGTGAGGAGCTCACCGTCGCGGTAGAGGTTGTAGGACACGTCGCCGACGCCGTCGGTGTTGTCCTCGGCCTCGGACCAGCTCACGTTCAGCGTGCTGTCGCTCGGGTCACCCTCCTCAACCGTGAGGTCCTGAGGAATCTGCGGCGCCGTGACGTCCATGACGCAGTCGACGTCGTTGCTGTCCGCGGACTCGTTTCCGGCCTTGTCGGTCGCGGTGACCGAGAACGTGTAGGTCACCCCTGCCCGAAGATCGGGGAAGGTCGCCGAGGTCCGGTCGGTCTCACCCGGGTCGCCGGCGTTGGGACGCGACGTCACCGTGTAGTGGTCGATCCCGCTCTTGTCCTTGGCCTCGGACCAGTCGATGGTCGCGGAGGTGTTGCTGTTCACGACACAGGAACTGACCGTGACCGCGTCAGGAGCCGTCTCGTCGTCCTCCGGGTCACCGGGGCCGGGGTCCTCCGGACCGGGGTCCTCGGGGCCGGGGTCCTCCGGGCAGAGCAGGTCGAAGGGGAGCAGGCAGTCGTCCGGCGGCGTGGTCGGCTCGCCGTCACCCGGCGGGGTGGTCGGCGGCTCCGGCTCCTGGCACTGGGTCAGATCCGGGCGGATCTCACAGATGTCCACACCGGCACCCGGCGGACGGGTGTCCTCACAGGCGCTCGGGTCGAGCTCACAGGTCGGCGTGCTGCCCGAGGGAACGTTGCCCGCGGGGATGAAGGTCACGCCGGTGTTGGCGGCCGGGACGATGTCGTCGTCGACGATCTCCGGGTCGTCGGAGTCCTTCTCCGACGGCTTGTCGTCGGGCTCAATCGTGTCAGGATCGCTGGGGAGCGATGACTCCCCGGTTGTCGGATCCTTCTTCGGCGAGCTCTCCGGGTCGCTGTTTACGGTGCAAGAGAACAAGACGAGAAGCAGGATCAGGATGATCGCGCCTATGACGATTCCGCCGATTGTGCGGTTTCGCGCAGTGGTTTCCATTCCGAGGATGTCCCTCCCAAGATCAACGCCGAGGGGACGGTTCGACTGTCTTACCCGTGAGTCGCCGTCCAGCCAGGGCATTGAATCGCTTTACCAATGACCGGCACAACGACATAAGCCCGTGTTTGCTATGCCGTGTGCCACAAACGTTTTCCGAATCGGGACCATTGGCCGTCCCCGGCGTGTCGCTCAGCCGATGGAGTTGCCCGCAGAACCGAGATGCTGGGCACCCTCGACGACCCGAGCGGCCATACCTGCCTCCGCGAGCTTGCCCCAGACGCGAGGATCGTACTGCTTCTTGTTTCCGACCTCGCCGTCGACCTTGAGAACGCCGTCGTAGTTGGCGAGCATGTGGCCGGCGACGGCACGGGTGTAGGCGTACTGGGTGTCGGTGTCGATGTTCATCTTGACCACGCCGTAGGAGACGGCCTCGGCGATCTCCTCGGCGCTCGAGCCCGAGCCGCCGTGGAAGACGAGGTCGAACGGCTTCGACCCGGAGGGCAGGCCGAGCTTGGCGACGACCGCGTCCTGGGCGTCACGCAGGATGGAGGGACGGAGCTTCACGTTGCCCGGCTTGTAGACGCCGTGCACGTTGCCGAAGGTGAGCGCGGTCAGGTAGCCCTCGACACCGAGCGCGTCGGCGGTCGCGATGGCGTCCTCGGGGGTCGAGTAGAGCTTGTCGTCGATCGCACCGACGATCCCGTCCTCCTCGCCACCGACCACGCCGACCTCGATCTCGAGCACGATGTGAGCTGTCTTGGCCAGCGCCAGCAGCTCCTGGGCGATCTGCAGGTTCTCGGCCAGCGGCACCGCGGAGCCGTCCCACATGTGGCTCTGGAACAGCGGCGCCTCACCGCGCTGGACGCGCTCGGCGGAGAGCTCGAGCAGGGGACGTACGAAGCCGTCGAGCTTGTCCTTGGGGCAGTGGTCGGTGTGCAGCGCGATGTTGACGTCGTAGGACTTGGCGACCTCGGTCGCGTACGCCGCGAAGGCCACCGAGCCGGTCACCATGTTCTTGACCGTGGGGCCGGAGAGGTACTCCGCGCCACCCGTGGAGATCTGGATGATGCCGTCCGAGCCGGCCTCCGCGAAGCCGGCCAGTGCCGCGTTGAGCGTCTGCGACGAGGAGACGTTGATCGCCGGGAAGGCGAACCCCTTCTCCTTCGCGGTCGCGAGCATCTCGGCGTACTTCTCGGGGGTGGCGATGGGCATCTGGGGGTCTCCTTGAAGATCCGTTGTCGACCGGTGCGCTGGTGGCCAGCGTAATGCGCTCCCGGGCCACCCCGCCCAACGCCCGCAGTTGGATCGATCAACCAGGACAACCGATCTGCCACGAGATCCGTATCCACGGGTGAGACTGACCTTGGAGGCATCATGGACTGGCAGGAAACCCTGGAACGGGCGATCCCCCACCCCCCGCCCGCACAACCCGACCCCGCCGCGCTCGTGGCGGACGGGAAGAGACTCGTACGTCGCCGGCGGCTCGCCGTGGTCGCCGGCTCGGTCGCTGCGGTCGCCGCGGTGGTCGGGATCGGCGCGGTCGTCGACCCCTCGCGCGACCACGCCGACCCCGAGCCCCCGATCGCGACGCGGTCGACAGCTGAGGAGGAGGCGCCCGAGGTCGACATCCCCCTGAGCGACCTCGCTCCGGTGGCCTACGACTTCGACACCGGCGAGACCAGGTTCCAGAAGGGCTGGACCGAGGTGGACCGGCTCGGAGCCCTCACCACCAGTGACTCGCTGGCGGTCGCGGTAACCGACGGAGAGAAGACGATCTATGCCTACTTCCCGCAACCGGACGACGTCTCTTTCACCGACGCATCCCGCACCGCGAAGGACTTCCGGACGTGGGCACGTGAGCTTCCCGACCACCTGCCGGACACCACATGGGAAGCTGGCGGCCGGCTCTCCGTCGGCGGGAGCGGCTGGAAGATCGTCCGCGAGATCTCCAACCCGTTCGGATACGACGCTCCCTGGGACTCGGTCGGAGCGGTCATCGAGCGAGAAGGCCTCGAGGAGTGGCTCTTCTTCCGACAGAGCCAGACAGCCCTGTCGCTGGCACCCGACGGCGGCTCGACGTATGCCATTCCCGGCCAGACCATCGACGACTGGCTGACAAGTATCGAGAAGTCGGATCGCACGGCCTACCGTCCGAACGACCGCAACCTCGGGGAACCAGCCATCACCCATGCGGTCGAGTTCAGCGGCTCGACTCTCGTCCCCACCGAGGACGGAGTGAAGATCCTCGAACAGGTCGCCGACCCGGACATCAACGATTCCTTTACGGCCGACACGTCGCAGACCGCTGCCGCCCGGATCACGGTCGAGGGCGAGGAGCAGTACGTCTTGGTCCAGGAGAAGGAGAGCGCCACCCGGACGAAGAACGTCTCGTGGGCCTTCGCCTACCACCTGCGTCCGGCCCCGTACGCCGAGGACCGGGGCCCGGTCTCGCTCGAGGATTTCGCCGCGATCGTCAGGCGGAACAGCGGTCCCAAGGGAGGGCCGTGGGCATGAGCGCGCACGACGAGGCCTTCACCACGTTCGTCGCGGCCCGGCGGTCGCACCTGCTGCGCGTGGCGTACGCACTGTGCGGCGACTGGCACCGGGCGGACGACCTGGTGCAGACCTCCCTGATCAAGCTGTACGCCGCGTGGCGGCGGGTCGAGTCCGGCGCGGAGGAGGCGTACGTCCGGACGATCCTCGTCCGCGCCCACATCGACCAGACCCGGCGGCCGTGGTGGAAGCGGGAGCGGTCGGGCGACCTGCCCGAGCGGTCGGGTCCCGCGGAGCAGGTCGAGGAGCGGTCCGAGCTCTTCGACGCGCTCCAGGAGCTGCCGGAGATGCAGCGCAAGGTGGTCGTCCTGCGCCACTGGCTGCAGCTGTCGGTGGCCGAGACCGCCCGCGAGCTGCGGATCAGCGAGGGCACCGTCAAGAGCCACTCCTCGCGGGGACTGGAGGCGCTGCGGAAGCGGCTGGAGGCCGCCGAGCCCGCCTGAGGCGGTTCAGCAGATGGCGTCGAGCACGCCCTCACCGATCTCGGCGGTGAGGGCGTCGCCGCCGTCGCGGAGGACGCCGGCGGTCTGCGTACGCCGGGTGTCGAGGTGGTGGGCCCAGTTGCGGTCACCGAGGCCACCGAGCATGTAGGCGGGCGCGAGTCCGAACCACTCGGCGCGGGAGGCCTCCGACCAGGCCAGGGCGTCCGGATGGCTGGACTTGTAGAAGTTGACCATGAAGCCACCCTCGAAGAGGCGTACGACGGTGTAACCGCCGGGGTACTCCTTGACGGCACCGCCCTCGAAGTAGGGAAGTGTCGCGGTCTCGGAGCTGGTCGAGAGGTGGTTGCGGTGGGTGTGGCCGGCATAGACGCCGACCGCGTTGTCGTAGCCGGCGAGCAGGGTCCGGAACCGGCGCGCACCGTCGGCGTCGACCTTGTTGTCCTGCTGGCTGGCGGGGTGGTGGAACAGCGGGATCGTCAGGTCGCCGCGGCCCAGCTCGGCCTCGAGGAACTCCAGCTCGCTCGCGCGGAGGACACCCGTGCTCTCGCCGTCGTTGGAGTCCAGGCCGACGAACCGGTACGTCTGGCTGCCGGTGCCGTAGCCGACCGAGAAGTGCTGCGTGCCGGGCTCGAAGCCGGCGTCGAACTCCCCACCGAACCGGTCGACCAGCTCACCCTCGACGGCCCCGGTACGGGCGCGATCGTGGTTGCCACGCGTGACGAAGTAGCGGGGTGCATCGCCCCTGCCGAGACGGGTGACGCCACCGAGGGTGCCGAAGCCGTCCAGGGCGGTCCTGGTCTCGGCCAGTGCCTCGGCCTCGGCCTCGTTGGAGAGGTCGCCGTTGGCCAGCAGGAGGTTGCAGCCGCGGGCCCGCGACTCGGCCACCGCTGCAGCACCCATGGTGCGCCAGTAGGGATGCTCCGGGTCGACCGGGATGCCCGGCGGCAGCCCGCCGCCCGGGAAGCCGTCGATGCCGACCGCGAGCCCGGCGATCTGCTCGCCGAAGTGCAGGTCGTTGAGCCAGGCGACCCGACCCAGCTCGCGGCCGGCGGGGCGCTTCAGCGTGGTGAAGGTCGACGGGGCCGCCCACGGGGTGACCGGGCTCGGACCGGCGACGATCCCGTTGCTCTCCGCGCGCCAGTGATAGGTGGTGTCCGGCTGCAGCCCGGTGATCTCGACGTGGTGGTAGGCCGTCGGGCCGTGCGAGCCGGCCTCGCGCCAGGTCGAGGGAAGGAGCGAGGTGCCGATCAGGACCCGGCCGGGCGCCTGCAGCGCCGCTGGGCGGCCGAAGCCGTCGCGCCGCAACGGGTCGCCGGTGAACCAGGTGACCACCGCGCTGGTGTCGGTGACCGTCACCAGCTCGGCGTGCATCGGCACCGCCAGCCCCGACTCCGCCGCCTGGGCCGCCAGGCTCCAGCTGTCCGTGGCAGCAGCCGCCGGGAAGGTCGCCGCGACCAGAGCGGAGTATCTGAGCAGGGTCCGGCGCGACAGGTTCGTCTGGCACATGCCGGTCAGCATGCCGCGTACGGATGAATGGGGCGTGACGCCCTGCGGACCGATCCGCGCATTGCGGGCAGCGGTCGTGGAGTCCCCCGCTGCCGCCCGGCCCCGAGGCCACGCACCCTAGAAAAGGGGCACATCCGGGCGACCCGGAGTTAACTTTAGCGGATCAGGTTTTCATCGAGGACACCGGGGCGTAACCGCTTTACAACCACCCGAATTGACTATGCCCCGCCCGGCATCGCGCTGCGATGATTCAGCCCGCCCCATCCCTTGATCCGAAAGCACGATCATGTCTCGCCTTCGTGCCGGCGCGCTCGCGCCTGCGCAGACGCCCGTGATGGCGGCCCTCATCCTTGGGCTCGTCGTCGGCGTCTTCTCCCTCATCGGTCTCACCGCCCCCAAGGCCGACGCGGCGGTGCCGCCCAAGCCCACGGTCGGCACCTGCTACAACTACGGCTGGACCGCCTTCAACGCGCTGTCCCAGACCGGCAAGAAGGTCTCCTGCAGCGACGCCCACACCGCGAAGACCATCGCGCTGGGAACGCTTCTGTCCGGGACGACCCGCACCCAGGAGTCCATCACCCGATCGGCCAGCGCCGCTCACATCTCCAAGACGTGCATCCGTGCGCTCAGGGACAAGCTGGGCAGCACCTACTCGAAGCGGAACCAGTCGGCGTACGTGTGGGCGTTCTTCGTGCCCAACGCCGAGCAGTTCAGGGCCGGCCAGCGCTGGTTCCGCTGCGACGTCGCGCTCCCGGGCAAGGAAACCCTCAAGAACCTGCCGACCAACCGCGCGAAGTTCCTCGAGGGCGTCGCGCTGACCCAGCGCACCCGGGGCTGCCTGAGCTCGACGTACGCCGGGCCGTACTCCTGCCTGAGCTCGCACACCTACAAGTCGATCTCCGCCTTCAAGAAGGCCGGCACGACCTACCCGACCACGGCCTCGTTCGAGCGGGCCGTCGGCAACAACTGCCCGAGCCGCACCAGGGCTTACAGCAAGCCGAGCAAGTACGAGTGGCAGACCGGCGACCACTGGGTCGTCTGCTACGAGCGGAACACCAACTGATCCGCTGATCGTTCACGACGCTCGATCCCCCGGGGTGCTTCCCCGGGGGATCGCTGCGTTTTCACGTGATCGGCTCCGGTCAACCGCGCCAGGCGTCCTCGGAGGACAGGTCGGCGTGCTGGACGACCCAGGAGTGCATCGCGATCGCCGCGGCGGCGGAGGCGTTGATCGACCGCGTCGACCCGAACTGGGCGATCGAGAAGGTGCCGTCGACGCTCGCGCGCGCCTGCTCGGACAGGCCCGGACCCTCCTGCCCGAAGAGGAAGCACACCGACCTGGCCAGCTCCATCGTCTCCAGGTGGAGCGAGCCGGGCAGGTTGTCGATGCCGAGGAGGCGTACGCCTCGCTCGTGGAGGTAGGCCGCGAGCGCGGGCACGTCGGGGTGGTGATGGACGTGCTGGTAGCGGTCGGTGACCATCGCGCCGCGGCGGTTCCAGCGCCGGTTGCCGACGATGTGCACCTCGGCGGCGAGGAAGGCGTTGGCGGTGCGGACGATGGTGCCGATGTTGAAGTCGTGCTGCCAGTTCTCGATCGCGACATGGAAGCCGTGGCGGCGCTGGTCGAGGTCGGCGACGATCGCCTCGAGGGTCCAGTAGCGGTAACGGTCGACCACGTTGCGGCGGTCACCGTTAATCAGCAGCTCGGGGTCCCAGTGCTCCCCCTCGGGCCACTCCCCCTGCCACGGGCCCACGCCGACCTCGGGCTGCCCGTGGGGCATCGGGTCGTACGGCGCTCGGGAATCGTCCTCGGACGGTCGTGTCTCGTTCATCGGCGAGTCAGAATATTCGACAACAAGAGTTGTTACCTATGGGTACCGTAGGGCGCGTGACAGGTGCGGGGAATTTTGCGCCGATGGTGGCCGGTTTGGAATGGATGAGTCCGGACTTTCTGCTGGCCACTTTCGGCGAGCCGCTCTTCTGGATCAGCCTCATCATCATCTTCGTCGAATGCGGTCTTTTCTTCCCGTTCCTACCCGGCGACAGCCTGCTGATCGCACTCGGGATCTTCATCGCGACGGGCAAGATCGACATCTTCCCCGGGCCTCCCGGCCTCGAGATCGTGATCGCGATGCTCTTCTTCCTCGCCGCCGCTTTCGCGGGCAACGTGACCGGATATGAGATCGGGCGCAAGCTCGGGCCGCGTCTCTATGAACGCGACGGCCGCTTCATCAAGAAGCGACATCTCGAACAGACCCGGGAGTTCTTCGACAAGCACGGCAACAAGGCGTTGGTGATCGGGCGTTTCATCGCCTTCGTACGCACCTATGTCACCGTCGTCGCCGGGGTCACCCACATGGACCGGCGGCGGTTCTATTTCTGGAGCTTCGTCGGCGGCGTGCTGTGGGTGCTCGCGGTGACGTTGTTCGGGTTCTTCGTCGGCGCGCGCTGGCCCTGGCTGGCTGACAACGTCGACTACCTGATCCTGCTGCTCTTCGCGCTCGCGTTCGCGCCCGCGATGGTGGAGTGGTGGCGCCGGCGGCGTACGGCCTCGCGGCTGGCCGCGGACCTCGACCACGACGGTCACCCCGACCGGGACATCCTCGGGATGACGGTCCGGCCGCGCACCTCCGAGGACGAGGACGCGGACCGCCGGGCCGACCACTAGCGACGCAGGTCGCCCCGGGCGAGGCGCTCCAGGGCCTCCTCGATCACCTCGCGCTGCTTGGTGAACGTCCACCTGACCAGGTGCTTCCCGGCATCGGTGTCGTAGAACCCCTGCAGCGGGATGGCCACGACGCCGGCCCGCTCCGGCAGCGCCCGGCAGAACTCCAGACCGTCGCTCCACCCGAGGTCGGTGATGTCGGAGACGGCGAAGTAGGTGCCCTCCGGGATCGTCACGTCCAGGCCGATCCCCTTCAGCCCGTCACAGAGCAGGTCGCGCCGCCCCTGCAGATCGAGGGCGAGCTCCTTGGGCCAGTGGTCGAGGTGCTCCAGCGCGTACGCAGCCGCCGGCTGCAGCGGGGCACCGGAGGTGAACGTCAGCCACTGCTTGGCGCCCAGCAGCGCCTGGACCAGGTGCTCGGGGCCGGTCGCCCAGCCGACCTTCCAGCCGGTGAAGGAGTAGGACTTGCCGATGCTCGACAGGGTCAGGGTGCGCTCGCGCATGCCGGGGAGCGTGGCGATCGGGATGTGCGGGGTGCCGTCGAAGGTCAGGTGCTCGTAGACCTCGTCCGAGACCACCGTCAGATCGTGGTCTCGCGCGAAGGCGGCGACCGTCTCGAGCTCCTCGCGGGTGAGCACCGTGCCGGTCGGGTTGTGGGGAGAGTTGAGGAGGAGCACCTTGGTCGCCTCCGAGGCGGCCGCCTCGAGCGCTTCACGGGGCAGCCGCCCGCCCGGAGCGGACTCGTCCAGGCTGAGCGTCACCGGGCGACGTACGCCGCCTGCGAACTGCACCATGGCCGGGTAGCTGTCGTAGTAGGGCTCGACGAGGATCACCTCGTCGCCCGGGTCGACCAGGGCTAGGATCGCCGCCGCGATCCCCTCGGTCGCGCCGGTGGTCACCGTGACCTCGCGCGCCGGGTCGAAGGTGAGGCCGTAGTGGCGCTGCTGGTGGGCCGCGACGGCCTCGCGCAGCGCCGGGATGCCGGGGCCCGGGGCGTACTGGTTCCGTCCGCTCTCCAACGCGGCGACGGCTTCCTTGATGATCTCCTCGGGCCCGTCCACGTCGGGGAAGCCCTGGCCGAGGTTGACGGCGCCGGTGGAGGCGGCCAGTGCCGACATCTCGGAGAAGATCGTCGGCGGGATGCCGTGGAGTCGTCGTGCCGTCATGCCGCCGCCCCTATGGTCGTTCGCTGGCGCTCACTCATGCCACTTAGGCTAGGGGTCGTGACCACGGATCAGACCCTAGCTGCCGACATCGACGCCACCTGCCGCCTGCACGGGGAGTTCACGCTCCGCTCGGGGCAGGTCAGCGACACCTACTTCGACAAGTACCTCTTCGAGGCCGACCCGGCGCTCCTGGAGCGGGTCGCGGCACGCATGGTCGAGCTGCTGCCGGAGGGCACCGAGGTGCTCGGCGGGCTGGAGCTCGGCGGCATCCCGATCGTGACCATGGTGTCGGCCAAGACCGGCATCCCGGCCATCTTCATCCGGAAGAAGGCCAAGGAGTACGGGACCGCCAAGCTCGCCGAGGGGCCGTCCTTCTCGGGCAAGAGGGTCACCCTGATCGAGGACGTCATCACGTCCGGCGGCGCGGTGCGCGACGCGGTCAACGCACTCCGTCCGCTTGGTGCGATCGTGGACACTGTCGTGTGTGCGATCGACCGGTCGCCCGAGCCCGGTGAGTCCCTGCGAGACGTCGAGCTGGAGATCCGCTCGGTACTGACCCGGGCCGACCTGGACGCGGTCAACGCAGCCTCCTAGGCTTCGGCCGCCCGGCCCACCCACACACTCGAAGAGAGCCCCATGATCCTGACCTCTACCCAGCCCGAGGAGCTCACCGGCGTCGCCGGCTGGGCGGTCGACCTGATGGACAAGCTCGGCCCGGTGGGTGCTGGGCTCGGCATCGCGCTGGAGAACCTCTTCCCGCCGCTGCCCTCCGAGATCATCCTGCCGCTGGCCGGCTTCACCGCCGCCCAGGGCCGTTTCACGATCGCCGAGGCGCTGATCTGGACCACGCTCGGCTCGGTCGTCGGCGCGCTCGCGCTCTACCTGATCGGTGCGCTGATCGGCCGCGAGCGGGTCTACTGGGTCGGCGAGAAGCTGCCGCTGGTCAAGACCTCCGACCTGGAGAAGACCGAGGCGTTCTTCGAGAAGTACGGCGCGTGGACGGTCTTCTTCGGCCGCTTCATCCCGATCTTCCGGTCGCTGATCTCGGTGCCCGCCGGCGTCACCCGGATGCCGATCTGGAAGTTCCTGATCCTCACCACCGTCGGCTCCGCGATCTGGAACACCATCTTCGTCGTCGCCGGCTACCAGCTCGGTGACAACTGGGAGAAGGTCGAGCCGATCGTCGGCCGGTTCCAGAACATCGTCATCCTGGTCGTCGGGGTGGCCGTCGTCGCGTGGATCGCGGTGCGCGTCTACAAGATGGTCCGCGGCTCCGACAACGGCGCCAAGGACGACTCGCTCGTCTCCTAGCTCTGGCTAGAACTGCTGGTGCGTCGGCGGTGTCGGTCCCGGCACCGCCGACGCTGGCTGCTGCCAGGGGTCGCCGGGTGTGCGCCGGGCGAACCAGGTGCCTGCTCGGCCTGCGTACAGCATCACGATCGCGGCGATGATCACCGCCGGAAAGACCACCACGAAGAGCGAGAGCAGCGCGGCGATCGAGCCGACCACGGTGAGCAGGACCCTGGCCACCTTGGAGCGGAACAGCACCATGATCCCCAGCGGGATCGCGATCAGGCTCAGCACGCCGCACACGGCGAACCAGATCACCATTGCCAGCGTCACGCCCTTGTCCGAGGACGACGGGTCGTTGTAGTCGGCGATCCCCGCCGGCACCATGAACAACGAGATCAACAGCGCGATCACCGACCCGACGATCGTCATGATCGATGCCGCGACGACCGTCCCCGGCCGGGTGTCGGGATCGGGTTGCGGGTAATAAGGGCGGAGGTACGCCGGGGGCTGCTGCCCCATCGCGTACTGGCCGTAGGCCGGCGGTGCCTGGCCCCATCCCTGGGGCTGCTGCGGCGTCGGCTGGGTCGGCTGGGGGACGGCGTACGGCTGGGGTGAGGCGTACGGCGTCGGGGGCGGCGGCTCCTGCCCCTGGAACGGCGGCTTGCCGCCGTAGGGGTTGTCGAAGGAGCCGTACTGATCTGACATGCCGCGGAGCCTATCCGGCCCGCCGGGTCAGCTGCCTTGCTTTAAGGCTTCGCGCCTCGGGTTCAGCCACGGAACCAGGCCGCGACCTCGGGTCGCAGCAGGAACGAGAAGGTCGCCACCGCTGCGCCGAAGAGGACCACGGCCGGCGGGAAGGCGAGCGCGAAGAGGAGCAGGGAGAGCGCCGAGACGCCGGCCGAGATCATCAGTGCGATCCGGGCCCAGGAGTGGCGGCGGATCGCGAAGACGGCGAAGACCCCGGCGGCGACGCAGACGAGCGCCACCAGCACGGCCATGATCCAGGCCGAGGCGATGATGACGTCGGCGGTGTAGAGCCCCGCCACGTCCCGCATCGCCGGATCACTCTCCGCCTGCTTGCGCACCTGATCGAGGATCAGGTCAGGGTTGGCGGTCGCGGTCACCGCCGAGGCAAGCATCATCAGCGCGGTGAACCCGGAGCCGATCCAGGTGAGCACGGCCGCCGCCATCACGGCGCCGGGGCGGCGCGTGGGCGCTGCCTTGGTCGGCTGGGCGACCGCACCGGTCCACGGCGGCGGCTGCTGCGCCGAGAGGCGGGCCGGGCCGGTGGTCGGGGATGTCGAGGCGGTCGACGCGGTCGGGGCGGTTGGGCCTGTCGGGGCCTCGGGCGGGGTGGGCGCGACGTACGACTTCTGGTCCGGGTCGCCGCTGTCGAGAGCCTCCCGCTTCGTCGGGGAGACCCCGTCGAACCAGTCGCGGGTGGGTGACATCCACAGGAGTACGACGGCGACGGCCGACAGCGTCGACCAGAACCCGCCACCGAACATCCCGGCGAAGAAGAGCGGCGCCGCGATGACCGTGAGCGCGAGCCGGGCCTGCTTGTTGCGCTGCAGCACGTGCCAGCCGAGGATCACCGCTGCGGCTGCGATCGCGCCGGTGACCAGCGCCATCACGTGCATGAGGGTCAGAATGCTGTCGAGGCCGATCCCCGAGCCGGCCAGCGGCGGCTCGGCCAGCACCTCCTCCACCCGCTCCCGGGTGTCCAGGCTGCGCAGCCCGGCGATCTGGTCCCAGGCCGTCACCACCGTGAGCAGTGAGCCGAGCACGATGAGCCACCCGGCGAGGGTGGCCTGACCTGGGCGGGGAAGCTTCGTTTCAGACATGTCGGGAATCATTTTCTCATCCCGGCCAACTTCGCCTGCCGAGAGGTCACGCGCGTCGGCCGAGACGCCGCCCGCGTCGGCCGAGCGGGCACGGCGATGACGGCTCGGCCGACGCAGCTGACGCCTCGGCCGACCGGGGTGACGCCTCGGCCGACGTACGTGCCTACTCGGCGTGGCCGAGACGGAGGCGGTCGAAGGCCTTGGGCGCGGTGAGAGCGGGGAGAGCGGGGAGAGCGGGGAGAGCGGGGAGAGCGGGGAGAGCCTCGGCGATCTCCTTCGCGCATGCCGCCGGGGTCGCGGCGGTGGTGTCGACGCGGATGTCGTAGGGATGGGAGTAGACCAGGGTCTGCGATCGAGCCAGACCCGCAGGGCGGTCGCCGCGGGCGGCCTCGCGCCGCTCGAGCTCCTCGGGCGAGCACCAGACCTCGACGAGGGTGACGTCGTAGCCCTCGAGCACCTCGAGCAGGTCGTCGAGCCGCCAGGTCTCGCTGAGCGGGTAGTCCATGATCACGTCGTTGCCGACCGAGGCCAGGGCCGCGACGGCGCGGTGATAGCCGAGCCGGGTACGCCGCAGCATCTCCGCGATCCCCGCCTCGTCGAGCTCCCGCGTGTGCACCGTCGACCGCATCCCGCTGATCCCGTCGACCGGCACCAGGAACCACGGGTCCTCCAGCAGCGGCAGCAGCTCCCGCCCGACGCTGCTCTTGCCCGAGCTCGACGCCCCGTTGAGCAGGATGATCCGACCAGTCCGCATGCGTGGAGGCTACCCACCTGCCGAGGCGTCACGTACGTCGGCCGAGTGGGCATCTGAGTGCCCACTCGGCCGACCGGGGTGACGCCTCGGCGGCTCAGACCTTCAGGGTGAGGCCGTCACCGTCGCGGTCGACGGTCACCTGGCCACCGTCGGAGACCTCGCCGCCGATGAGCTTCCGGGCGAGCGGGTCGCCGATGGCGGACTGGATGAGGCGGCGGAGGGGGCGGGCGCCGTACGCCGGGTCGTAGCCGGTCTCGGCGAGCCACTCCCGAGCCTCGGGGGTGACGGAGATCGAGATGCGGCGGGCGGCCAGGCGCTTCTCCAGCAGACCCAGCTGGATGTCGACGATCTTGGTGAGGTCGGCCAGCGAGAGGGCGTCGAACATGACGACCTCGTCGAGGCGGTTGAGGAACTCGGGCTTGAAGGATCCCCGGACCACGGCCATGACCGACTCGTGCTTCGCGTGCTCGTCCAGCACCGGGTCGACCAGGAAGTTCGAGCCCAGGTTGGAGGTGAGGATGAGCAGCGTGTTGCGGAAGTCGACCGTGCGGCCCTGACCGTCGGTCAGGCGACCGTCGTCGAGCACCTGCAGCAGGATGTCGAAGACCTCGGGGTGAGCCTTCTCGACCTCGTCGAGCAGGACCACCGAGTAGGGGCGACGGCGCACCGCCTCGGTCAGCTGACCACCCTCGTCGTAGCCGACGTAGCCCGGAGGCGCTCCGACCAGCCGAGCGACCGAGTGCTTCTCGGAGTACTCGGACATGTCGATGCGTACGATCGCGCGCTCGTCGTCGAAGAGGAAGTCGGCCAGCGACTTGGCGAGCTCGGTCTTACCGGTGCCGGTCGGACCCAGGAACAGGAACGAGCCGGTGGGGCGGTTGGGGTCGGCGATGCCGGCCCGAGAGCGCCGGACCGCGTCGGCGACGGCCGTGACCGCGGACTTCTGCCCGATCAGGCGCCGCCCGATGACGGACTCCATCTCGAGCAGCTTGGCCTGCTCGCCCTGGAGCATCTTGCCGGTCGGGATGCCGGTCCACGCCTCGACCACCTCGGCGATCTGCTGGGCGGCGACCTCCTCACCGACCAGCCGGTCGGTGACCTCGTCCTCGGCAGCAGCCGCCGCGGCGATCTGCTCCTCGAGCACCGGGATCTTGCCGTAGAGGATCTCGGACGCCTCGCCCAGGGACCCCTCACGCTGCAGCCGCTCGGCCTCGATGCGCAGCGCGTCGAGCTGCTTGCGCAGGGCACCCTCACCCTCGAGAGAGGCCTTCTCCCGCTCCCAGCGAGCCTCCAGCCCGCGGAGCTCCTCCTCCTTGTCGGCGAGCTCCTTGCGCAGCGCCGCGTGGCGCTCCAGAGATGCGTCGTCGGACTCCTTGGAGAGCGCGAACTCCTCCATCTTCAGCCGGTCGACAGCACGACGGAGCTGGTCGATCTCCTCGGGGGACGACTCGATCTCCATCCGCAGCCGGGACGCGGCCTCGTCGATGAGGTCGATCGCCTTGTCGGGCAGCTGACGGCCGGTGATGTAGCGGTCGGACAGGGTCGCGGCGGCCACCAGCGCGGCATCGGTGATGCGAACACCGTGGTGGGCCTCGTACTTCTCCTGGATCCCGCGCAGGATCTGCACGGTGTCCTCCACCGACGGCTCACCGACGAAGACCTGCTGGAAACGACGCTCCAGGGCGGGGTCCTTCTCGATGCGCTCGCGGTATTCGTCGAGCGTGGTCGCACCGATCATGTGCAGCTCACCGCGCGCGAGCATCGGCTTGAGCATGTTGCCCGCGTCCATCGCGGAGTCGCCGCCGGCGCCCGCGCCGACGACGGTGTGGAGCTCGTCGATGAAGGTGATGACCTGCCCCTCGGCGGCCTTGATCTCCTCCAGGACGGCCTTGAGCCGCTCCTCGAACTGACCGCGGTACTGCGCACCGGCGACCATCGCCGCCAGGTCGAGGCTCAGCACGCGGCGGCCCTTGAGCGAGTCGGGTACGTCACCGGCGATGATCCGCTGGGCGAGCCCCTCGACGACGGCCGTCTTGCCGACGCCGGGCTCGCCGATGAGGACCGGGTTGTTCTTGGTGCGCCGGCTCAGGACCTGGATGACCCGGCGGATCTCGGCGTCACGGCCGATGACCGGATCCAACTTCCCGCGCTCGGCGGCCTCGGTGAGGTCCTGGGAGTACTTCTCCAGCGCCTCGTAGGAGTCCTCGGCGTCCTGGCTCGTGACCCGGCGGTTGCCGCGGACCGCCTTCAGCGACTCGCGCAGCCCCTTCTCGGTGAGCCCGGCGCCCTTGAGCACCTTCTGCGCCGACGACTCGACCGTGGCCAGCGAGATCAGCAGGTGCTCGGTGGCGGCGTAGTCGTCCTTCAGGGAGGTGGCCAGCGTGATCGCCCCGGCAAGAACGCGGGTCAGCGCACCCGAGGCAGCGGGCTGCTGCACCGTCGACCCGCTGGCGCGCGGGAGACCGGCGAGGTCGGCAGCCGCCGCTCGCGTCAGCTCCTCGGCGTCCACACCGGACTTGGTGACCATCGACGTCGCCGTGCCCTCGTCCTGCTGCAGCAGCGCGACCAGCAGGTGGATCGGCTCGGTCGTGGTGTTGCCCGCCGTCGTGGCGGAGAGCTGCGCGGCCTCGATGGCCTCGCGAGCCTTGGTGGTGAACTTGTCTGCCGAAAACTGGCTCATCTGTCTCTGCTCTCCTCCTGGGGACGCACCTGAGTCTGCCGCGAGTGCCTGTCACCCGCATCTATCTCAACACAACCAAAGTTGAGTCTGTTCCACTCAACTTTGACATTTTTATATTGCGGCGGCGGCCCAAGCGAATCGGGCACACTGCTCCCGTGGACTCCCGAGGCGCCGTACGCGACCAGCTCGCCGCGCGCCAGCGTGAGGTGCTCGACGACCTGCTGGCGGGACGTACGCCGCCGGGGTTCGACGCGGCCGGAACGACCGCGACGACGCAGGTGCTGCACCACAAGCGCTCCTCGGCCGCGCACCACGCCGCCCCCGAGCTCGATCTGCTGCCGGGCTGGCGCGCCCGATTCCATGCCTGGGCGGCGCAGCATCCGCAGCAGGGCTGCGCCCACGACGACGTACGCGCCTTCCTGGCCACCATCGACGAGGGCTGGCTCCGCCTCCACGATGTCTATGACGGCCGGCGGCGGTGGGCGCTCACCCGGATCGCCGGGCGCCGCGTACTCACCATCGGTCTCGGCTCACAGATCTGGCACCTCGAACGCCGCACCTGGAAACGGAGCTCCCCGTGGAAAACCTGATCGTCATCGTCGTCCTCGGCCTGATCATCCTCGGGTGCCTCCAAGCCGCCTTCGCGAGCAGCCGAGGCAACCGCCGCCGAGGCCCCCGCAGGCGCAACCGCGGCGGCAGCTGCAGCTCGAGCTCGTGCGGCTCCACCTACGACGGCGGCAACAACCACGACAGCTCCTGCAGCAGCTCCTCCTGCGGCTCGAGCTGTGGCGGTGGAGGCGGCGGCGACTGACCCCGCCCCCGCCGAGCGGCTCGTCCCGACCACATCCCCACAGAGCCGTACATGCGTAGTTTCGGGGATTCTCGGCCCGGATCGCGCGCAGCACGTCATGGCGGGGATCACATGATGGCTGGATCGGTGACATCGATCCAGCACCCGCCCGACACGAGGATGTGACCGCGGATGACCTCCCGACCAGGTCTGCTGCTCAAGGCAGCGGCGCTTCCCGTTGCCGCCGCCACCGCGGCAGCCGCCGCCTGGACCATCCAGGCGATCCAGGAGGGTCGGCCGGTCGACGCCACGGCCAGCGTGCGGCAGGTGCCGATCGAGGTGCCGATCGAGGTGCCGGTCGAGGTGCCGACCCAGGAGCTGAGGCCGCCGGTGAGCGTCTCCGCGGTCGAGCCGATCTCCAGGGCCGTTCCCGCCCTGGCGGTCGAGCCGACCACGTACGCCGCCGGTGTCATCCCCCAGACCGCGCTCTCGGCCTACCAGCGCGCCGCGACCGTGCTCGCCGACGCCGACCCCGGGTGCCGTCTCGACTGGTCGCTGATCGCCGCCATCGGGCGGGTCGAGTCCGACCACGGCCGAGCCGGCGGTAACGCGCTGTCCGTCTCCGGGGTCGCGACGCCCGGGATCTTCGGCGTACCCCTCACCGGGGCCGCCGGCACCGCACGCATCTTCGACACCGACGGCGGCACCTACGACCGCGACCTCGTCCACGACCGCGCCGTCGGGCCGATGCAGTTCATCCCGTCGACCTGGTCCACCGTCGGGGTCGACGCCGACGGCGACGGCCGCCGCGACCCGCAGGACGTCGACGACGCCGCGCTCGCCGCCGCGGTCTACCTGTGCTCGGGCTCCGCCGACCTGTCCACCGAGGCCGGTCAGCGCTCGGCGGTGCTGCGCTACAACCACAGCGAGGCGTACGTCTCGGCCGTCCTGCAGATCGCCGAGGGCTATCGCCTCGGCACCTTCGAGGCGCCGACCGGTGTCGTCCTGCCCGCCGCGCAGATCCCGGTCACCTCGCCCGCCGACCTCGAGCCGCTCTCCGGCGCCTCGCCGAGCGCTCAGCCGCCCCGGCCCTCCTCCGGTGAGTCCTCGGAAGGAGCGGACACCGGTACGCCCGGTGCCGACTCGACCACGCCTTCGTCCCCGTCGCCCTCGCCCACCTCCGAGGCGTCACCGACCGGCTCCCCCACCGAGACGCCGACGGACACACGCACCGACACGCCCACCGACACGCCCACCGAGACGCCCACCGAGACGCCCACGACGCCCCCGACGGAGACACCCACCGTGGACCCGGCTCCCACCGAAACCCCGACCGAAACCCCGACCGAGACACCATCCCCGACCCCGTCCGAGACACCGTCCGAGACACCCTCCGCCACGGCGTCGTCCACCACCGAGCCAGGCGAAGCAGAGACCACGGCGCCCACACCCTGAGGCCCGGCCCAGAACGTGCTCGCTTCGACACACCCTCCCCCGCCGGTCGAACCGCCGCAGCCGCCGCGGCGAACGTGTCGAGGCGAACACCCTTCGGTTGGGTTAAATCGCGTTACAACCCCGCCGGGTACGGGCACACTAAAGGCGCCGCTTGACTCCCCCACCAGGAGCCGCCCCGGATGCTCACCGACAACGACCGCCTCGTTGCCCATGTGGCGCGCCTCGGCGAGGAGCACCCGCCGATCCCGATGGACTCCGTCGACTTCACCGTGAACGACCCGGCCGGCTTCGGCGCCCGCTTCGGCCACGTGCTCGACTACATGGCTCGGGTCGAGCTCGAGGTCGACCGCAACGTACTCGAGATCTCCACGATGCTGCCCAACCCGCCCGAGGTCGACAAGCGGTTCTACGCCGAGGTGTGGCAGCCGCAGGAGATCCAGCACGGGCTGATCCTCGACCGGCTCCAGCAGGTCGTCGGGCGGCCGCCGGCGACCACCGATCTGGACCATGTCGGCCTGAAGCTGAAGGTGCTCGGCCTGCTGGCGCATCTGGAGCCGTTCCAGGACGTCTGCCGGATGCTCTACTACCTGACCGGGATGGCCACCGAGCGCTCCGCGGTGATCGCCTACAACCTGCTCCACGACGGGGTCGTCGAGACCGGCGAGCAGGCCGTCGCCGAGACGGTCATCGGGCCGATCAAACGCCAGGAGCCGGGCCACTACGCCTTCTACCAGCTCTCCGCCCGCGCCCACTGGGCCACGCTCGCGGCCTGGCAGAAGTGGCTGGTCAGACGCATGCGCCGGATCTCCTTCGCCCCGGTCGGGGTCAACAACGTGAGTCAGCTGGCCGACTTCGGCGACGTCATGGAGACCCTGGGCGTCGACCACGAGGGCCGCGACCTGGCGGCCGACGTGGCCCGGGTCGAGCAGGAGCTCCTCTGGGCCCGCGACCGCGGCCTCCCCGTCCCCGACTACGTCGCCCGCGCCTTCCGTGAGGCCGTCGAGGCAGCTCAGGCGCGGCGGGCGGTTCGTCTAGGTATGTAGCCGAACCCCCACTTTCCTCGCGGAGTTCCACACGGGATGTGACGGTTGGTCTGCATACCTAGACGAACCGCCCGCCCCGCGACTCCTACCCGCGCCACTTCGACACGAGCATCTCGACCGTCGCGCCCTTGATCGCGCGGCTGCCGGGAACCGTCCCGACGACGGTGCCGGCCTTCCAGCGCGACTTCACCCGCTTGCCGACGACCGGCTTGAACCCGGCCGCCTTCAGCCGGGCGGTGGCCTTGGCGATCGAGAGCCCCTCGACCTTCGGGATCTTGATGCCCTTGCCGTTGATCACGCTGGCGCCGGGGCGTACGAAGTTGGCGGAGCCGAGCTTGCCGTCGATCGCTCGCATCGCGTCGGCCCACATCGGGCCGGCGACGGTGGAGCCTGAAGCCGAGGCGATGTAGCCGCCGCGCAGGCGCTGGCCGTTGAGGGTGACCCAGTTGCCCTCGTAGTTCGCGCCCGCGATCATCGAGGAGGTCGCGAGCTTGGGCGTGTAGCCGTTGAACCACACCGCGCGGTTGCTGTTGGTGGTCCCGGTCTTGCCGGCGGCCGGCACGCTCAGCGCGAGCTTCTGCCCGAACCCACCCGGCTGCAGTACGCCGCGGAGGATGTCGTTCATGGCGTCCGCCGTCCCGGCGCGCATCACCTGCTCGCACGAGGCCGGGTACTCCTTCATCGTCTTCCCGTCCGGCCCGAGGATCGCGGTCACCGGCCGCGAGTCGCAGTGCTTGCCGCGGGCACCGAACGTCGCGTACGCCTCGGCCATCTCCAGCGGGCTGACGTCGACCGGGCCGAGGGTGAACGACGGCACCCGCTCGTGGGCGGGATCGGTCAGATGGACGCCCATCTTCTTCGCGAGCGCGTAGGGAGCGCAGACGCCGGTGAACTGCTCGAGCTGCACGTAGAAGGTGTTCACCGACTCCCGGGTGCCGGTGTAGAGGTTCTTGTTGCCCGAGGTGGTCGAGTTGCCGACCGGGTAGGGGTTGGGGTTGAAGTTGCCCTCGCCGGGACAGTTGGCGAAGGACGCCTGGTTGAACGTCTTCTTCTCCGGCGACTTGATCTCCTGGCGGAGCGGGAAGCCCTTCTCGATCGCCGCGGCGCCGACGAAGACCTTGAAGGTCGAGCCGGCCTGGAAGCCGTTGGCGTCGCCGTACTCCTTCGGCACCAGGTAGTTGAGATAGGACTCGCCCTTGCGACGGCTCTCGCCCATCGGCCTCGACTGCGCGAGCGCCTTGACCATGCCGGTGCCGGGCTCGACCATCGCCAGGGCGCCGACCGCGTCGTCGGTCGGCGAAACATGCCGGCTCACCGACTTCTGCGCCGCCTTCTGGAAGCTCGAGTCGAGGGTCGTCCGGATGGTCAGGCCGCCGGTCTGCAGCAGCCGCCAGCGCTCGGCCTCGGTCTCGCCCAGTGACTCGTCGGCGAGCAGCCACCGCAGCGCGTAGTCGCAGAAGAACTCCGCCGACGAGCCGAAGCAGCCGTTGCGGCTGTCCTGCACGTTGAGCCCGAGGTCGCTCTCCTTGAGCTTCTCGGCGTCGGCCCGCGGCAGGTCGCCGACCTGGGCCAGCCGCTCGAGCACCAGGTTGCGCCGGGCCAGGGTGGCGTCGGGGTAGTCGGTCGGGTCGTAGCCGGTCGGGTTCTTCACCATCCCGGCCAGCATCGAGGCCTGCCCCCAGGTCAGGTCGGCGGCGTCGACGCCGAAGTAGTGCTTCGCGGCCGCCTGGACCCCGTAGGCGGAGTCACCGAAGTAGGCCGCGTTGAGATAGCGCTCGAGGATCCAGTCCTTGTCGTGGTTCTCCTCGAGCCAGATCGCGTAGCGGAGCTCGCGGATCTTGCGGGCCGTGGACTTCTCGGTCGCCGCCGCGCGCTCCTCGTCGGAGTCGGCCCCGTAGACGAGGGTCGTCTTGACCAGCTGCTGGGTGATCGACGAGCCACCCTGCACCGCACCCGACTCCGAGGCCGAGTTGCGCAGCAGCGCCCGCAGGGTGCCCTTGAGGTCCATCGCGCCGTGCTCGTAGAAGCGGCTGTCCTCGATCGCGAGCAGCGCCTTCGGCATGTTGGGCGAGATCTGGTCGAGCGCCTTGTAGGACCGGTTCTGGTCGTAGAGGGTCGTGATCACCTTGCCGTGCACGTCCAGGATCCGCGTCGTCTGCGACAGCTCGCCCATGTCGATGTCGAGGGGCAGGTCGTCCATCACCTCGGCGCCCGACTTGGCCGCGACACCGGTCAGATGGATGAACGGGATCGCCATCCCGGAGGCCACCAGCCCCGTCACCGCGGCAACGCCGATGAGAGCCGCGAACCGCATCACGACGCGATGAAAAGGAAGGGAACGAACGACTTTGCGCGCCAAGATGGGGGGCTCCTACCCGGGCCTCGGGCCAGGACCGGCGGTGGAAACTGAGCAACGGGAAACGTTGCCAGAATACCGGACCGGCGAAGGAATTCGGGAGACGATCGACCACCGTCCAGACCACACTTGGTGCATGACACGACAGGTCCAGGGGGTGGCGGTGGCCTGGCGCCCGTCGATTGCGGACCTCCTCGTCTCCTACGCCTCGTCCGGCCGTCTCGGGTTCACCGAGGTCGTCGCCGAGAATCTCTCCGTGGAGCGGCTGCCTGCCTCGCTCACGTCGCTCGGAGTGCCCGTGGTCGTGCACGGGGTCGAGCTGGGTCTCGGCGGCGCGGCGGAGCCATCTGCCGAGCGCCTGGCTCATCTGGCCGGGCTCGCCGAGGCGATCGACAGCCCGTTCGTGTCCGAGCACGTCGCGTTCGTACGCGCCGCCGACTCCCCCTCCCATCTCCACGGCGACGTCTTGGAAGCCGGCCATCTGCTGCCCCCACCGCGCACACGGGAGTCGCTGGACGTGCTGTGCGAGAACGTACGCATCGCTCAGGGCGCGCTCCCCGTCCCGCTCGCCCTGGAGAACATCGCGGCGCTCTTCACCTGGCCCGAAGACACCTACACCGAACCAGACTTCATGACCGAGCTCGTCGAGCGCACCGGCGTAGGCATCGTCCTCGACGTCGCCAATCTCTACGCCTCCGCAAGCGCTCGCGGCACGGACCCCGCAGCCGAGCTCCGACGCTTTCCGCTCGAAGCCGTGGCGTACGTTCATGTGGCCGGCGGCATCGAGCGCGACGGCCTCTATCTCGACACCCATGCCCACCCGATGCCGCCGCCGGTGCTCTCGCTTCTCGAGACCCTGGTCGACGCCTACGCCGGGCGAGACCTGCCCGGCATCATGCTCGAGCGCGACGGTGACGTCTCACCCGAGACGGTCGCTCCGGAGTTCGAGAACCTGGCCAGAGCAGTCGATCGGACTGCGTCGAGGAGCTGACATGGACCTGCTCATCGGACTCGTATTTCTGGGAATCATCGCGGCCGTCGTCCTATCGGTCGCCCTGACGATGGTGTTCAGCCACAGCAACCTGCGCCGCAACAGCCGGCGCAGGCAGCGCAGGCGGCGGCACGGCGCACCGATCCACCGCGGTCACGAGCGGGTCACCTGGGGCGCGGACACCGGCTTCAGCTGCTCGTGGTCCGGCGCCCAAGGCGGAGACGGTCGCTCAGGGGACGGCCACAGCTCGTCCTCGTGCAGCAGCGCGTCATGTGGCGGGGGCTCGTCGTGCGGCGGGGGCTCGTCGTGCGGCGGCGGAGGCGGCAACTGAGCGACGACTCGGCCCTCAGGCCTTGGGCAGGTCCGCCCCGCCGGTGACCGGAGCCTGATGCTCCGGGAAGGCCGACTCGGCCGACCCCTCGTCCACGAGGGTGGTGCGCCCGAAGGCCTCGCCGAACGGCGTGAGGTGCACCGAGCGGCGCACGATCTTGGCGAACTTCACCGAGTGCAGCGCCTCCAGTACGTCGGGCTGGGCCTCGAGGACCTGGTATTCGAGAGGGTCCGACAACGGCTCCTTGGAGAACCACACCAGCCCGAGCCGGAACAGGTTGTTGAGGTAGGCCGGGACCCGCTCGGGATAGCGCACCCCACTGCGGCCGGCGATCATGTTGAGCCCCGGTGCGATCATGGTGCTGCCGACGAGACCGGCCGGTCCGCCGGTGCGTACGTCGACCGAGGGCTGCGGGCCTGCCTCCAGCAGGTAGAGCAGCATCCGGGCCTCGTCGGGCGCGAGCTCGTCGAGGATCCGGGCGTACGCAGGATGCCCCTGCTCGTCGGCCCAGACGTCGCGGGAGCGGTCGAGCAGCTCGGCACCGCGGCGGCGCAGCACCGGTAGGGAGTCCTGGGACGCCTCGGCCTCGCGCGTCCGCGCGAGCACGACGTCCTTGCCGGCGGCCTCGTAGTCGGACTCGGAGAGCTCGATCACCGGCTTGGTGCCGGGCAGGATGATCCGCGCAGCGGTGCCGGCGACGATGCCCACGGCCTCGGCCGTCTCGCGCACCAACCCGTCGCGTACGTCCTGGTCGATCACCGCCCGGGCCACCCGGACACCGGCGCGGCCGGAGGTGCGCAGCCCCCATCCGGCGGTGTGCCAGGCAGCACCCGCCGCCACCCTGGCCAGACCGGGAGCGGTGCCGGCGACGGCGGAGGCGGTCGGAAGGACCTTGCCCAGGAGGCTCATGTCGGAAAGATTAGAAGGTGAAGGAAGCCGCCCGCGAGCCCCATGATCGCGCCATGGGCGTAGAGCATCCATTCGTCCTCCTTGATCGCTGACCTCATCATGTCCACGAAGTCGCCCGGTGGGAGCTCCTTGGTGCGCCGCGCGACCAGGTCACGGATCTTGTCCGCCTGGTGACGGCTGAAGCCGGGATCGCGGAACGGCACCAGCGTACGATCCGCAGCCTCGTTGGCCACCGAGGTGCTGATCCGGTCGAACCGCTCCGAGCCGAGCGCTATCCGCACCGCACCCCGGTAAGGCCCGGCCGCCCTGTCCACCGCGGGCATCAGCGCGTTGATCAGCAGCTTGCGGGTGGCGTCGCCGCGGGGGCCGTCGAGCAGGAAATCGCCGATCCGCTCTAGCGTGATCACGTCGGTGGCGATGATGTCGGCGTAGACCTCGGCGGCCTGCTCCTGGCGGCGCGGGAAGAGGCCCTGCACTTTGATCCCCAGGATGCGCCGCGGCTCGGCGGGCTCGAAGATCAGCCACATGCCGAGCAGGTTGGTCACCCAGCCGACGACCACGCCGAGCACGGGAAGCAGCCACCAGACGTGGAAGGTCTGGTCGATCAGCGCCACCGGGATGCCGAGCAGGAAGCCGAAGATGAACCCGAAGGCGACCATCAGGTTGAGCTCGCGCTGCCCGAAGTCGCGGAAGATCCTGACCACCAGGGCGGGGTTCTTGCGGAAGTGGTCGATGACCATCAGCTTCGGGTCGAGCAGTTGGTCGATGTGTACGCCGATGTCGTCGGTGACCTTGTGCACGATCGAGGGGAGCTGCGCCTGCACCCGGACGGCGATCGCGTCCTTGACCGGCCGCGGCAGGTCGCGCCAGAGCCGCGGGTGCTCGCGCATCATGATCTGCTCGACCAGCTCGGGGACCTCCGGACGGAAGGTCTCCACGATGTGCGTGGCGATCTCCGAGGGGCCGAGCTGCTGGTAGAAGTCGCTGGGCGTGCCGAGCTTGGCGATCGCCTTGTCGACGGCGATCGAGCCCATCTTCGCGGCCCGTGCGGGGATGATGCCCTGCCAGCCGATCCCGCCCTGGGCGAAGCCCGGGACCTCCTGCAGCTTGTGCGGCAGCACCCTGGTCAGCTCGCGCAGCCCGGGCACCTGGAACCCCTTGAAGGAGAGCGGGGAGAAGAGCATGTAGAGGCCCGACCAGTTGATCAGCCAGCCGATCACTCCGGTGAAGATCGGGATGGTGATCAGCGAGAGCCAGTGGACGTGGGCAGCCCAGTCCTCGAACCAGCTGACCAGCGAGTCCTGCCACTCCGGCGACATCCGAGCTCCTTCCGCCAGAGTTCCAGACCGTCAGTATGCGTACCCTACCCACACGCGAACGCAAACACCCCGAAGCGTCTGCCATTCGGGTTGGGCTAGTCGGTTGAGGCCTCCGTGGCCGCACCCGGCGGGATCTCATGGCTCGGCAGCCGGTCGAGATCCTCGGCATCGGCGAAGCAGGCCCGGGCGAAGTCCTGCCCGAACGGGGTGAGGTGGATCGAGCGCCGCTTGATCCGGGCGCCGCCCTTGGCGTGGACGGCCTCGAGCACGTCGGGCTGCGCCTCGACCACCTGATAGCGGATGAGCTCGCTGACCGGCTCCTCGGACTGCCACACCAGACCCAGCCGGGTCAGGTTGTTCAGGTACTGCGGCACCAGCGACGGGTAGCGCACGCTGGCCTGCGCGCCGATCATGGTCAGGCCACGGGCGATCATCCGCGACCCGCGCAGGTGGCCGACCAGGCCGCCCTCGACCACGTCGACCGCCGGCTGCGGACCGTCCTTAAGCATCAGCACCAGGATCCGGGCCTCGTCGGGAGCCAGCTCGTCGAGGATGCTGACGAAGGCCGGATGGCGCTCGTTCTCGTCCCACACGTCGCGGGAGCGGCGCAGCAGCTCCTCCCCCGTACGCCGCAGGTGGTCGGGACTCGTGCCCGGCTCGACCCCGTTGACCCGAGCGGCGCGACCTTCCATCGCCGCCCTCGCCGTCTCGGCGGCCGGCAGCGCATAGCGCTCCAGCAGGCCGGTGATCGGGTTGCCCGTCGCGACCCGCTTCGCGAAGCCGGTCACCTGGCGGGCGTTGGTCGCCACGTCCTCGGTGAGCCGCACCGCCTCGTTGGGGTCGACGACCGCCTTGGCGACCCTCCCGACCCCCCGCGCGTACGTCCTCAGCCCCCACCCCGCGGTGTGGGCCACGGTGACCGCGGAGATCCTGAGCAGGCCCGGGAGCACGTCGATCGCGCCGTCGACGAGACCGCCGCCGGGCGCCGGCGTGGGCATCCGGTGCATCCCCTCACGGCCGTCGACGAGCTCCTCGGTCGGCGCGGCGTACGTCTCGGGCCGGCGGGCCCCGGGCTCGGTGTTGATGTGGAGGGCGCTCACAGCACGTTCCACCATTCGAAGACCGCCACGTGCAGGAACCCGCCCGCCAGGCCCATGATCGCCCCGTGGGCGTAGAGCAGCCACTCGTCCTCCTTGATCGCAGCTCTCATCATCTCAACGAAGGTCCTCGGAGGTAGGGCACGGCATCGGTCGGCGATCAGCCGGCGGATGTTGCAGGACTGCTGCTGGCTGAAGGCGGCGTCGCGCAGCGGGGTGAGGGTGTATTCGACGGCCTGCTCGGCGACCGAGGACCGGATCGCGTCGAACCTCCTCGTCCCGACCGCCACCCGGACCGCACCGTAGGCCGGACCGACCGCGGCGTCGACGGCGGGCTCGAGGGCCGCGGCGAGCATCTGCCGGGTGCGGTCGCCGGAGGGGCCGTTGAGGAGGTGCTCGCCGATGTGCTCGAGCGTGATCACGTCCTGGGCGATGTGCTTGCCGTAGACGTCGGAGGCCTGCCACTGCCGCCGGGCGAAGAGCGCCTGGATCTTGAACGGACCGATCCGCCTGGGCTCGGCCGGCTCGAAGATGAGCAGCATGCCGAGCAGGTTGGTCGTCCAGCCGACCAGCACACCGAGGATCGGCAGCAGCCACCAGATGTGGAAGGCCTGGTCGACGACGGCGACCGGGATGCCGAGCAGGAACCCGAAGACCGCGCCGAAGACGACCATCATCCGCAGCTCACGGGCACCGAAGTCCTTGAAGATCCGCACGATGATCGAGGGATCCTTCTCGAAGTTCTCGATCACCATGATCTTCGGGTCGAAGATCTGGTCGATGTGGTTGCCGATCTCGACGGTCACGTCACGGACGACCGCGGGCAGGCGGTCCTGGACCCGCTGGATGACGACCGTACGCAGCGGCCGCGGCAGATCACGCCAGAACCGGGGATGCTCGCGCCACATGATCTCGTCGACGAGCAACGGGATCTCCGGACGGAAGACGTCGACGATGTGGGCGGCGATCTTGTCGGGCTCGAGCTGCTCGTAGAAGTCGCGTGCGGTCGCCATCTGGGACAGCGCCCGGTCGACCGCGATGGAGCCCATCTTCGCGGCCCGCGCGGGCACGATCCCCTGCCAGCCGATCCCGCCGCGCAGGATGCCCGGGATCTCCTGGATCTTGCGCGGCAGCGAGCCGGCGATCTGCTTGAGCCCGGGCACGGTGATCCCGTGGAAGTGGATCGGCGAGAAGAGCATCCACAGACCCGACCAGTTGATCAGCCAGCCGATCACGGCGGTGAAGATCGGCACCGACCAGAACTCGAACCAGCTGAAGTCGTCTAGCAGGGACAGCCCTGCCGAAATGGTGTTTGACACAAGACCTGACCTTCATTCCCTCATCCACGAGACCGCCTCAGGTGCACGCAGTGTCGTGGTCTCCCTGGCGCGAAGGCTAGTGCACTGCTTGACAACTTGGGGCAAAATGTCCACCGATCGCTCACATACCGATCCGACGACCCTGCAGGCAGACGCGACGCGCGCAGCTACCGCGCCGAGCTCGTTTCGACGGGAGCGAGCCGGACGTCACGGGCAATCGTCCCGTTCCGACCGAGGGGGAGCATTCGGAAGACCACCCTGCCATGAACGGCGTCTGCATCGACGAAACCGAAGCTGCGCGAGTCTGTGGAGGCGCCCCAGTTGTCGCCGAGCAGCCAGTACGCGTCCTGGGGGACGGTGAGCCAGTCCTGCTCGACACCGGCCTCGGCGGACCAGGCCGGGTTGTCGACCACGTAGGTCTGCCGGTCCCTCTCGGGCCGGACCAGCACCCGCCCATCAGCGGACACCGAGACCTGGTCACCGGGCATCCCGATCACGCGCTTGAGGATCCGAGCACCGCCGGCCACGGTGCTCGGCGCGTCCGCCTCGACGACGTCGAAGCGTTCGATCTCGTCGTGGGTCCAGAACTCCAGGAACATCCGGTCCCCGTCGCGCAGCGTCGGCTCCATGCTGGTGCCGTCGACGGTGACGGAGAAGGCGAGAGCCGCGACCACCAGCACGAGCGCGGCGAACACCGCCACCCCGGCGCCGATCCCGCCCACCACGAGGACCTTCCTCACGGCCGCGCACCCAACCCGGCGACCGGCTCGGTCACCTCGACGAGCTCGACGCCACCGTCGCCGAACCCACCGAACGAACCGGCCGGCAGCAGCCGCAGCCGCGCCGTGCCGGAGACGTCGGCCACCGGGAGGAAGCCGAACGCACGGGAGTCGGTCGAGCCGCCCCAATTGTCCCCGAGGACCCACAGCGCGTCCTTCGGGACCGTCACCCAGGCGCCCGCCACGGCATTCCCGTCGTACGTCCCGTCCCGCTCGCAGCACATCCCGACCTCGTCCCCGATCCGGGTCGGCCACGCCGGGTTGTCGACCCGGAAGACGTCCTCGGACCCGGCCGGGCTCACATAGACGACCGGCAGGTCACCCCCGGCGATCGCGACCCGGTCGCCGGGCATCCCGATCACCCGCTTGACCACCTGGGAGCCACCACCGAAGCGCTCCGGGCCCGGCTCGACGCCCTGGACCAGGTCGAAGCGCTCGATCTCGTCGTTGTGCAGCGGGTCGAGCAGGATCCGCTCGCCGGAGACCAGCGTCGGCTCCATGCTCCGGCCCTTGACCGTGAAGGACCCGAACAGCGCCGCCACGACGGCCGTCATCGCGAGCAGGAACGCCACCAGGGCGACCCACCCGACAGCCACCGCGGCGGAGCCGCGTTCGTCAGCGACAGGAGCATTCAGAGGCCGTCCGGACACAACCAGGTCCCCTTTCAGGCAGAGCAAGGACAGCGCAGCCAAACCGACGCAGGAATAGCCACACTTCATAGACATTTAGGGACAAATTGTCCAGATGTGCTTGACCGTAGCACGTGGCGGCCGTCACAGTGTGGATGCCGCCCGGGGTATAGGGACCGCGGGCGGCGCACTTTTCTCGGGGTTCATCAGCCCGTGAGGGACGGGCTCACAGAGGGAGCACATATGAACAAGTTGGGGCATACCAGTCTCGGCCGCTTCGCGGCCGTCACGCTGCCGGCGGCGGTCGTCTCCGCCGGCATGGGTTACGCGATGCTGTCCGGCATGGTCGGGGCGGTCATCTCGTCCACCGGCGGTTTCAGTCTCAGCACCGACCTCACCGCCGATGCGCTGAAGATGCGCACCGGCGCCACTGAGGTCGGCTCAGCCGGCAACAACCAAGGCACGATCTACGCTCAGACCCAAGGCTCGGTCGCCAACGGGCTCAACGTGGTGACGCCCAGGGTCGAGGTCCTCCCGGGCCTGAGCCTCAACCTGGGGATCACCTCGAGCGACCCGGAGATCAACCTCGGCAACGTGGCTCTGAACGCCGCTTCGCTCAACACCCCGAGCGGCGCCACCATGGCCAACGTCACCCTGGGTCAGTCGCAGGCCGACGCCGGGTTCGATCCGGGTGGCCCCGGCTACGTGGCCGACGGCTTCGCGCTCCAGGCCGCGCAGACCGCCGGTGAGAGCGGCGAGCAGGTGCTGAACGACCTGTCGGCACAGGCGTACGCGGTGCAGCTCAGCTCGCTGAGCCTCAACAGCCTGTCGATCAGGCTCAACCCGTAACGCCTCCAACCCACCAACCAGCAGGCGTTGGCGGGCGTTCCGGAGCGCCCGCCAACGACTCAGCCCCAGCCCGCCGGAGAAGCCATGCCTGACAAGACGCCCACCGACACCGGTCCCGACGCGATGCCCGACCCCACCATGAACCCCACGGCCGACGGCCCCACGCCGCGCGGCTTCAAGCGCTTCCGGCGCACCCGCCCCTTCTGGGGCAGCCTGATCCTGCTGTGGTCGTCGTGGCTGATCGGGTCCTCGGCCCTCTCGAAACATCTCGACTTCACGATCTTCGCCGCCTTCGGCAACCAGACCCTGCCGCCGGTGCTGATCTCCTTCACCCTGGCCGCCGCGGCGCTGATCGCGATGTTCATGCCGTCGCAGCGTACGTTCCCGGGGATCGTCTCGGTCGCGCTCGCGATCGCGGCCCTCCCGCTCGCCAACCTCGGCGGACTGATCATCGGCACCGTCGCCGGCATCACCGGTGGCGCCCTGATCGTCGCCTGGACTCCTTACACCGAGGAGCAGCTGACCAAGATGGCCGAGAGGGACGCCCGCAAGCGCGCCCGCAAGGAGGCTGGCAAGCCGGCCCGGAGCGGAGCGACCGCATGAGCCCCCGCGCCCGCCGCTTCGAGCGGTCCGACCCCTGGGGCGACGAGCCCGGCGTGCGCAGCGCGTGGGGCCGGCTCACGGGACGTCTCTACCGAGCCGCGTACGCCGCCATCGACCGCGCCGCGGAGCAGTCGGCGCAGATGCAGGAGGAGGCGGAGTCCGTCCGCCGCGGCAGCCGGAAGCGCTCGCTGCCTCTGATGATCTTCGGGAGCGCCGCGCTAGTCGCGATGTTCGGCGCGGTCTCGCAGAACGCCCTGGCGGTCAACTTCACCACCGGCAACTCCAAGTTCAAGCTCTACTCCAACTACCTCGATGCGGAGCACGCGGCGGGCTATCTCGCCCCGACCAGCCGCCAGGGGGCCACCGACTGCGACGCGGACACCGCCGACGTCCAGGCGCAGTGCGGGGTCACCGAGCTCGGCATCCACCAGGCCAAGCTCGCCGGGCTGTGCGGGATCGCCACCGAGAACATCCCGCTCGTCGGGAACTACTCGCTGATGATCACCGCCGGCGACGACGTCCCGGACAGCTACAACGGCTCGTCGATCCCGACCGGCACCACCACCGACCCGAGCACGGGCAAGCTCACCAACGGCAGCCTGGACAACGCGATCTCGGCGACCAACCTGTATCTCAACTCCGACGCGCTCAGCGGCTACGGGAACAAGATCTCCGGCATGAACCTCGGCCAGTCGGCCGAGACCGTCGGCGACTCGGCCGGCCTGGCCTTCGAGGGCAACGCCAACCAGCTGCCCAAGGCAGGGGCCTTCGGCCTCTACGCCCGCCAGCTCAACGTCGCCGGCCTCAACGGCAACAGCTACGGACTCAACCTGAAGGGCAACATCACCCTGCCGGACCTGAACATCAGGGTCGTCCCCGGGACCCGGACGCAGGCGGACTGCTCATGACCGACTCACTGACGGACGACCTCGGTTTCTCCACCGACCCCGGCCCGGGAAGCGCACACCGGTCCAACCGGTTCGGCGCGCTCCTCGCAGCAGCCCGCTCGTGGTTCCGGGCGTGGCGACGTACGCGGCCCTTCTGGGGTGCGTTGTGGCTCATCGTCGCCGGCGCCTGGATCATCTACTGGATGTCCTTCGACATCGGCATCGCGCTGACCGGGGGCTGGTCCTACTCCGCCGGCTACGTCATGGGCGGCTCGCTGATCATGTTCGGCCTGGTCACGTGGCTGGCGCCGCACTACAAGTCGCTCTCGGGGGTCGTCGGGTTCCTGATCGCGCTCGGCGCCTTCCCCACCGCCAACCTGGGCGGCTTCGTCGTCGGCTCGGTCCTCGGCATCATCGGCGGCTCGATGGTCTGGTCCTGGGGCGAGAAGAAGCCGCGACCGGCCCGGCGTGGCACCTCCGGCGGCTGATCGGCGGTGGCCCACGACCTCACCGTCGGCAGGCAGCGCCTCGTCGTCATCACCGCGATCGCGCTCGTCATCATGTCCTCCGCGCTGTGGCCCTCGGCCGAGCGGGCCGGCGCGAACAGCCAGAACAACAGCTACCAGCCGTTCCAGTGCGACCAGCCCGGAAGCAGCAACCCGCAGCAGCGACGGCAGGTCGTGCCCCTCAAGAACAGCGGCGACAACGGCACGTTCCAGAGTCGCTTCTTCGGCACCCGGATGTTCCCGTGCCTGTCGGGGACGCGCTGGACCCTGACCGCCGGCGAGCCGAACGGGAGCGGCACCACCAACGTCGCCGCCGACGTACGCGGCATCTACGCCAACACCAGCGACGGCAACTGCGACAGCAACAAGGGGTTCACCTACTACTACGCCGCCACGGGCAGCATGTGCCTGTTCCAGATCGCCTTCAGCGACCTCGTCTTCCGCAGCAACGTCGCCTCCTTCGGCGCTCCGGTGCTCACCGCGAGGTCGTCGACCGCGCCCGCTCCGACCGCGAAGGTGCCGCACGCGCTTCGCATCGCTCCGGACGGTCCGTTCACCGTCGGCGGGCCGGGCGTGAAGACGAATCTGCTCACCACGGGCGACTCGTGGGTGGCGATCCCGTGGCGTACGGTCACCAACCTGGCCGGCATCCTGATCATCGCCGCCGGCCTGACCACGACCTCGCAGAAGAACACCATCTGTACGGCCGGCTGGAACGGCGACTCGTGCCGGCTGAAGATCCGCACGCTCGCCGGCGACGGCACCGGTGGCTGGAACGACCTGGTCACCGCGATCCTCAGCGGCCTGGCCGCCGGCGGCGACTACAACATCCTGGCGGCGAACCTGGAGTTCTACTACCTGTTCACCCACGACAACAACGCCGCGAACGACCCCTACGTCTACCCGCCGGGTGGCCCCACCAACCCGCTCAACTCGATCCAGCTCCCCAACACGACGATCACGGTGACCGCGGAATGAGCACGTACGGGACGCGCTGGCACCGCATGGTCGCAGCGACGACGGTGGGGCTCGGCCTGCTCGGCGCGATGGTCGTGGCGATGGGCTCCTCCGCGTCCGCGGTCTTCAGCCCCACGCTGACGATCAACAACGGCAGCTCGACGTTCTCCTCGACCAACATCCATGCCGCCGACGCGGCGTTCGGCACGGCGCTGGTGCAGACCCAGGCGGCCGCCAGCAGCGGGGGTGACTGGACGCCGGTGCTGCGTGCCGGCTTCGCCTCCGCGACGATGAACGGCTTCTGTCTCTCCCGGGTGGAGGAGGTCGGTCCGCTCGGCAGCTACACGATCAAGCTCACCGCCGGGGACGGCAACCCGGCGACCAACGAGATCAGCGCGCAGATGGCCGCCTTCGACATCACCCAGCTCCGGGCCGCGTCCTCACCCGGGGTCAACCTGCAGGGCACCGCCCAGATCGGGCTGGCTACCACCGACCTGACGACCAATCCCGGCACGGCGCCCTACGCCGCGAACCCGATGGGCGTGCCCCAGGGGTTCGACGCGAAGTGGTACCAGTCCAGCGGCAACGGCGGCCACAACAACGGCCAGGGCTTCACCGGCATCGACGCGACCGTCGCCGACCTCAACGCCGTCTACGGCGACGTCCGGCAGGCCCAGATCGAGGGCCAGGTGACCCTGCCGAACCTGGAGATCGAGCTGCTCCCGGGCAACCAGTCCTGCAAGACCGCGGCGCAGGCGGGGAAGTTCCCGAACTGAGCGTGCTCGCCTGAAATTGGAAGGACCCGGCGGGTCCGTCTCGGGTCGGCTCCACCGGGTCCGCCGCGCGTGCCCCGACCATATGGGGGTTGGTCCGACACTCGCGGCTTACTCATCAGTATGGGGGTATCGAACCAACATCGGTTTTAACCAAAACCCACAACTCGCCAACAAATCTGTCAAGCGATCAGTAGGAAAGGTGCTACCTCTGCTGGCGCCGCCAGACCACGATCGCCTGTCCGGGCGGCGCCTGACGAACCGCAGGAAGCCTGCTGGCCGGGCTCTTCGGAGCCGGAGCCGCCGCCGTCGCCTGGGCGAGCGCCTCGCGGGTCGCCGCCAGCTCGTGCAGCAGCTCCTCGTTGCGCCGCCGCAGGGCGTCGACGTGCTGCTCGAGGGCCAGGATGCGACGCACGCCCTCGATGCCGATGCCGGCCGCGGTCAGGTCGGCGATCGAACGCAGCTTCTCGATGTCGTGGAAGGAGTAGCGGCGCCCGCCACCCCCGGTGCGACCGGGGGTGATCAGGCCCATCCGCTCATAGGTGCGCAGCGTCTGCGGGTGCAGCCCGGTCAGCTCCGCGGCGACGCTGATGACGTAGACCGCGGCATCCGGGGACGGGCTGCTGAATCCGTCGCTCATCATGACTCCTCGAGAAGAGACGTACGCAGGGGCTTGCCGGCCATCGCGGCCCGATAGGCCTCGACGGCCGCCTTCGCATCGGCGTCCAGCACGGCCGGGATCTGCACCTCGACGGTCGCAAGCAGGTCACCCACGGTGCCGTCGGCGCGGCGGAACCCCTTGCCACGGACCCGGAACGTACGTCCGTTGGGGGTCCCTGCGGGGATCCGCAGCGTCACCGGCGAGCCGGAGAGGGTCGGCAGCTTGGCCTCGGCACCGAGCGCCAGCTCGTCGAAGCCGACCGGCACGTCGATGGTGAGGTTGTCGTCCTTGCGGCCGAAGACACGGTGGGGCGTGACGTGCACCGTGACGTAGAGGTCACCGGCGGGGCCGCCGTTCTCACCGGCGGCGCCCTTGCCCTTGAGCCGGATCCGCTGGCGGTCCTTGACGCCGGCCGGGATGCGCGCCTGGATGGTGCGCGCGGAGGTGCCGCGACCGGAGCCGTGGCAGGTCGGGCAGGCCTCGTCGTAGATCAGCTGACGGCCACCGCAGCGCGGGCAGGTCTCGTTCATCGAGAACGCGCCGCCCACGGAGTTGACCACGTAGCCCGCACCCTCGCACTCGGGACAGACCCGCGGCTTGGTGCCGGGCTTGCCACCGGTGCCGTTGCAGTCGGGGCAGGCGGCGTCCGAGGTCAGCCGCAGCGAGATGGTCACGCCGTCGAGCGCGTCGGTGAACCCGATCGTGGCGCTCGTCTCGACGTCGGCACCCTTGATCGGCCGAGCCCTCGGGGCCGTACGCCGCCCACCGAAGCCTCCGCCGGCGCCACCGCCGAACAGGTCGCCGAACATGTCGCCGAGCCCGCCGGTCTGAGCACCGCCGCCACCGAAGAGGTCCTCGAAGTTGTAGCCGCGGCCGCCCCCGCCGCCGAAACCGCCCGGGAAGCCGCCGGTGGCACCCAGGGTGCGCACCTCGTCGTACTTCTTGCGCTTCTCGGCGTCCCCGACGACGTCGTAGGCCTCGGCGACCTTCTTGAACTTCTCGTGCTTGGCCTCGTCGCCCGGGTTGGAGTCGGGGTGGTTGGCCCGCGCGAGCTTGCGATAGGCCTTCTTGATGTCGTCGCTCGAGGCGTCCTTCTTGACACCCAGCTCGGCGTAGTAGTCCTTGTTGATCCAGTCCGACCGGATCCCGTCGTTCTCAGCCACCTAGCCCCTCCTCCCTTCTTCTCGGTGGCCGAGCCTGCCGGTCTCCCGGCAGGCTCGACCACCCATCGTTGTCACTCCGGGTCACTCCGGGTCGACGACCAGGACCTGCGCGGCCCTGACCACCCGGTCGCCGATCATGTAGCCGGCCTTGGCGACCAGCTTGACCGAGGTCTCCTCGACCTCCGGGTCGGTGCCCATGTGGCTGAGCGCCTCGTGACGGTTGGGGTCGAAGACGTCGCCCGGCTCACCGAACTTCTTCAGACCCAGGTTGGTCACGATCTTCTCGAGCTGGTCGGCGACGGCCTTGAAGCCGCCCTCGACCTCGCCGTGCTCGCGGGCACGGTCGATGGTGTCGAGCACCTCCACGATCGGAGTGAGCACCTTGTAGGTCGCGTTCTGCGAGACCAGCTCGCGGTCACGGTCGACCCGCTTCTTGTAGTTGACGTACTCGGCCTGGAGACGCTGCAGGTCGGTGGTCAGCTCGGCGACGCGCTTGTCGACCTCGTCGGCGGCATCGCCCATGAGGTCCACCTCGCTCTCGTCGATGATCACGTCTGCCTCGTCCTCGGTCTCGTCGTCCTCGTCCTTGTCCTCGTCGTCGGTCGACTCCTCGACGGCCTCCTCGTCGGAGGCCTTCTTGTCGGAGCCGGCGTCGGCGGAGCCGTCCGCGTCCGAGGCGTCGCCGTCAGCAGCGTCCACCTCGGCGTCCTCGGTCGACTCCTCGCCGGCCTCTGTCGCAGTGTCGGTCTCGGGCGGCGGGGACTCGGAGGCCGTCTCCTCGACGACCTCCTCCGCCCCGCCGGGGCGGCGCTTGGTCACTTCTTGTCGCCCTCTTCGCCCTCGACGGGCTCGTCGACGATCTCGGCGTCGACGACGTCGTCGTCGGCCTCGCCGGTGGCACCGGTGGCACCGCCGGCAGCGGACTGCTCGGCCTCGGCCGCGGCGTACATGGCCGCACCCATCTTCTGCGAGGACTCACCGAGCTTGGTGATCGCGGTCTGGATGGCGTCCTTGTCGGCCTCGGTGTCCTCGAGGACCTTCTTCAGCGCGTCCAGGTCGGCCTGCACCTCGGTCTTCACGTCGTCCGGGACCTTGTCGCCGGAGTCGGTGATGAACTTCTCGGTGGTGTAGACGAGGCTGTCGCCCTGGTTGCGGATCTCGATGGACTCGCGACGCTTGGCGTCCTCCTCCGCGTACTGCTCCGCCTCCTTGACCATGCGGTCGATGTCGTCCTTCGACAGCGCGGAGCCGCCGGAGATCGTCATGGACTGCTCGCGGCCCGAGGCCTGGTCCTTGGCGGAGACGTGCACGATGCCGTTGGCGTCGATGTCGAAGGTGACCTCGATCTTCGGCACGCCACGCGGCGCCGGCGGGAGACCGGTGAGCTCGAAGTTGCCCAGCGGCTGGTTCTCCGACCACATCGGGCGCTCGCCCTGGGCGACCTTGATCTCGACGCTCGGCTGGTTGTCGTCAGCCGTGGTGAAGATCTCGGAGCGCTTGGTCGGGATGGTGGTGTTGCGCTCGATCAGGGTGGTGAAGACACCGCCCTTGGTCTCGATGCCGAGGCTCAGCGGGGTGACGTCGAGGAGCAGGACGTCCTTGACCTCACCCTTCAGCACGCCGGCCTGCAGCGCGGCGCCCACGGCGACGACCTCGTCGGGGTTGACGCCCTTGTTGGGCTCCTTGCCACCGAGCAGGCTCTTGACCAGGTCGGTGACGGCGGGCATACGGGTCGAACCACCGACCAGGACGACGTGGTCGATGTCCTTGAGGGCGACACCGGCGTCCTTGAGGACCGACTCGAACGGCTTCTTGGTGCGGTCGAGCAGGTCCGCGGTGATCTTCTGGAACTCAGCCCGGGTCAGGGTCTCCTCGAAGTGGAGGGGGCCGGACTCACCGTGGGTGATGTAGGGCAGGTGGATCGAGGTGTTCTGGCTCGAGGAGAGCTCGATCTTCGCCTTCTCGGCGGCCTCCTGGAGGCGCTGCGCGGCGATCTTGTCCTTGGACAGGTCGACGCCGTTGGCGGCCTTGAACTTGTCGACCATCCACGTGACGATCGCGTTGTCCCAGTCGTCACCACCGAGGTGGTTGTCACCGGAGGTCGCCTTCACCTCGACGACGCCCTCACCGATCTCGAGCAGGGAGACGTCGAACGTACCGCCACCGAGGTCGAAGACCAGGATGGTCTGGTCGTCGCCCTTGTCGAGGCCGTAGGCCAGCGCCGCGGCGGTCGGCTCGTTGACGATGCGGGAGACGTTGAGGCCCGCGATCTCACCGGCCTCCTTGGTGGCCTGGCGCTGCGCGTCGGAGAAGTAGGCGGGGACGGTGATGACCGCGTCGGTCACCGTCTCACCGAGGTAGGCCTCGGCGTCGCGCTTGAGCTTCTGCAGGACGAACGCGCTGATCTGCTGCGGCGTGAAGTCCTTGTCGTCGATGGTCACCTTCCAGTCGGTGCCCATGTGACGCTTGACCGACTTGATCGTACGGTCGACGTTGGTGACGGCCTGGCGCTTGGCGACCTCGCCGACCAGCACCTCACCGGACTTGCTGAACGCGACCACGGAAGGCGTCGTACGGGCGCCTTCGGCATTCGCGATGACGGTGGCCTCGCCACCCTCCAGAACCGAGACGACCGAGTTGGTGGTCCCGAGGTCGATACCGACGGCACGTGCCATCTTTGCTACCTCCGCTTGTTGAAGCTGTGTGTATGTGGATCCGGGGAGCCCGGAAGACTGGTTGGTCTGCGCCGACCCCGCGGCTGCTGCCGCCGAGTGTTGCAAACAAGTTGAGTCGGTTCAACTCAACTTCGTTCACTGTCCACAACGAAGACCCTACGCCCCCTATTCCAGTCCACCCAGAATCAGGCCGAGTCGGCTCGTCCTGACCGAAAACTCCGTCGGGCCGACTCGTCATGACGAGCCGGCCCGACGGGGAGGGATCAGAAGGACGGGATCCAGTCGAAGGTGTCCGGGTTGGGGCCGGAGCGGCCGGACTCGCCCTTGTCGAGGGCAGCGAGGGCGGCGACCTGGTCGGCGCTCAGCTCGAAGTCGAAGATAGCGAGGTTCTCCTCGAGCCGCTCGCGGCGTACGGACTTGGGGAAGACGATGTCGCCGCGGTCGATCTGCCAGCGGAGCAGGACCTGGGCGGGCGACTTGCCGTGCGCGGAGGCGATCTCGGCGACCACCGGGTCGGTGAGCTCGCCGCCGCCCTGGCCGAGCGGCGACCACGCCTCGACCTTCGCACCCTGGGCCAGGGTGGCGGCGCGCGCGGCCTCGTTGGCGAAGTAGGGGTGGACCTCGATCTGGTTCACCGCGGGCGCGACGCCGGTCTCGGCGACGATCTTCTCGAGGTGGGCGGGCTGGAAGTTGGAGACTCCGACGGAGGTGGTGAGGCCCTCCTCGCGGAGGCCGACGAGCGCCTCCCAGGTCTTCGCGTACGTCCCGTCGTACTGCGTCGGGAGCGGCCAGTGGATCAGGAACAGGTCGACGCGGTCGAGACCGAGCAGCTCCAGGGACTTCTCGAGCGATGCCTTGGCCTTGGCAGGGTCGTGCTGGGAGTTGTTGAGCTTGGTGGTGACGTAGACGTCCTCGCGGGCGAGTCCGGCGCTCTTCAGCGCGGCGCCGACACCGGCCTCGTTCTGGTACATCTGCGCGGTGTCGATGTGGCGGTAGCCGACCTCGAGAGCCTGACTCACCACCTGCTCGGCCTCGTCCTGAGGGACCTGCCAGACGCCGAGACCGAACTGCGGGATCGAAGTGCCGTCATTGAGCTTGATCGTGGGAACCGTCATGTCCCCATACAACCAACCGGGTCCAGCCCTATTCCAGCCTCAGCCGATCGTCACGCTCACCACGTTGGAGAAGGTGCCGGTGTCGACGTCCTTCATCCGGAACTCGTGCTTCCCCGTCCGGCCGGACTGGATCACGGTCGAGAACTGCTCGCCGGTGACCGGTACGTCGGGGATGCCGAAGTCCTCCCAGCCCTTGCCGTCGTTGCGCTCCAGACGGAGGATCGCACCCTCGCCGCCGGGGTAGATCCCGCTGATGTCGATCCGCTCCATCGGCTTCGCCGCGACGGTGCCGACCTGGAGGGTGATCTCCTTCTTCGCCGGCCTCGCCGCGACCGTCTTGGACGCAGACGGGCTGGAGGAGGTGGTGGCCGACTGCTTCTTCGGAGTGCTCGTGGGCGAGGCGCGCAGCGTGATCGCCGGACCGGACGCGGTCTTGGTCGGCTTGGGCGACGGGGCGTAGAGCGAGGCGCCCGCACCCGGGTCGGTGGCCTGGTCCCCGGCGGCGCCACCGCCGCCGAGTCCCATGACGTTGGCACCGATGAACATCCCGATCCCGATGATCAGCCCGACCCCGACGGCCACCGCCACGAGGGCGGTGACACCGGCCGCGATCGGGTGCTGCTGGCCCTGCTTCACATCTGCTCCTCGACGTCCGGCCACAACTGTCCCTGACCGACGTGTGGTGATGGTGACAATTCAGCCACACGTTCCCATCGAGCACCACAGAATTCAGGTGATCAGCTGCTGGCGGCGCGCGATGGCCGCCGCCTCCGTGCGACTCCCGGCGCCGAGCTTCCCGAGGATGTTGGAGACGTGCACGGAGACCGTCTTGGTCGAGATGAACAGCTGCTTGCCGATCTCGCCGTTGCTGCGTCCTGCGGCCACCAGCGTCAGGATCTCGCTCTCGCGCGGCGTGAGCGCCGTCGACGTCGCCGGCTGCTGCTTGACCGCCGTCGCACCCAGCGATCGCAGCTCGTCGAGCAACGGCTGCAGCCCCAGCCGCCTGGCGGTCTCCCGGGCCTTGTCGGCGGTCACCCGCGACGCGGCCACGTCGCCCGTGGCGCGTTGGATCGCTGCGTACGTGGTCCGGACGGCGGCCAGCCCGGGCACATCGCCGTAGGCCTCGACCTGCTGCTCGGCACGCGCCCAGGCCGCGAGCAGCGACTCCTGCGGCGGCGCGTCGATGCCGGCCAGCCAGTGGACGCGGAGCACCTCCGCCTCCAACCGCGCGGTCCAGGCGCGGCCCTCCGGGCCCCACTCCCCCGGCTGGTACTGCGCGACCACCTGCTCGCCGTCGCTGTGCAGCCCGTCGACGGCCTCCACCAGCGCCGGCCACTGCGCCGCCGGCAGCGAGGGCAGCATCTGCGCGATCGCCGAGGCGGCCACGACCGCCAGCCGGACCCGGCCGCCGAACCATTCGGTCCAGAACTGGGAGAGGGTCTCGACGGTGTCGGCGTAGACGGAGAGGACGGCAGCGTGGTCCCCGGCGCGGCCCGCGGCGACCATCTCCACGGTGGCGCCGTAGAGGGCGATCAAGCCCTCCTCGGTCCAGAAGGGACGCAGCGCGGCCGCGGCCTCACCGACCGACGCTCCGCGGGCCTGCTCCATCATCATCCGGAGCATGTCGAGGAGCGCGACCGGGATCGGCGGTGCGTCGGGGTGGTTGCCGCCGGTGAGCGCCAGCGCCTCGTCCCACTCTCCGAGGACCATCTGGATCCGGACGGTGTCCGCGCGGGCCGCAGCCGCGTAGGGGGACCACTGCAGCGACTCCCCGCCGGCATCGGCCATCACCGCCCGGAACCACTTCAGCGCCTCCGCGTAGTCACCGGCCTCGTCGTAGGAGCGGCCGAGCGTGAACAGCCCGCGACTGACGGCGTACGTCGACCCGACCCGCCGCGCCTGGTCGATCGTCTCGCGCAGCACCTGCCGGAAACCCTCGACCTTGTCGCCGCCACCGCGGCCGGTGCGCACCTTGAGCATGGACAGGCTCGTGGCCATGTCGGAGGCCAGCTTCGAGAGGCTGTGCCGCTCGGCGATCTCGATGCCCTCCAGCCCGACCGCCTCGGCCTCCTCGCTGCGGCGGAAGGTCACCAGCGTCCGGGTGCGCACGGCGAGAACCGCACACCGCGCCTTGGGCTCGGCGTCCTCGGGCAGCGCGACCATCGCGTCGTGCGAATGGGTGAGCGGGTCGCCGTTCTCCATGGCGAGGGCCGCCTCGGCCCGCGTCGCCAGCAGCAGCGCACGCCCGACCGACGGCTCCACCGGGATGGCGTCGAGCCGTTCGGCCAGGATCGCGTCGGCGCGCGAGGGCAGCCCGGCGAGGATGAGGGTGTCGGCCGCGCGCTCGTAGACCCGGTCGAGGTCGACCGCCGCCGCCTTGGCGACCTTCGGGTCCGCGGCGAGGCCGAGCGCCTTCTCGTAGTGGTGAGCGGCCTCGCCCACACCGCTGACGTTGCGAGCCTCCTCGGCCGCGGCGATGCGCGCGCGCAGCGCGGTGGCGAGGTCGCCGGCGTGCTTGGCGTGCAGCGCGAGCTCGGCGGCGGCGCCCAGGCCCGGCGTCTCCTTCAGCACCTCGGCGAACCGGGCGTGCAGGCGCACCCGCTCGCCGGGCAGCAGGTCGTCGTAGACCGCCTCGGCGAGCAGCGCGTGGCGGAAGGTGTAGCGCGAGCCGGTCGGCTCGAGCACCTTCTGCTCGACCGCGGTGCGCAGCGCGTCGTCGAGCTCGTCGGTCTTCATCTCGGTCACCGCGGCGAGGAGCTCGTGGGTGACCCGTCGTCCGGCGATGCTCGCGGTCCGGACCACGCTCCGGGCCGCGCCGTCGAGACGGTCCAGGCGCACCAGCAGCAGGTCAGCGAGGTCGACCGGGAGGTCCTCGTCGCAGCCGGCCTGGACCAGCTCCTCGACGAAGAAGGCGTTGCCCTCGGCGCGGCGTACGACCCGCTCGGCGTCGACCTTGCCGGGGGCCAGCTCGTGGACCAGCAGTCGCACCGAGTCGTCGGAGAGCGGCTCGAGCACGATCCGCTCGACGTCGGGCAGCCGGCCCCACTCGCCCACCTGGCGGCGCAGCGGGTGGCGGCGGTGGATGTCGTCGGCACGGTAGGACGCGACCATCGCGACAGGGCCGTTGTAGGGCCGGGTGAAGAGGTAGGTCAGCAGGTCGCGGGTGGACTGGTCGGCCCAGTGGGTGTCCTCGACCACGACCAGCAGCGGCGCCTTCTCGGCGGCCGCCTCGAAGAGGGTGTGGACGGCGTCGAAGAGCTGGCCCCGGTCGGTGCCCGACGCGGCGGCGCCCTGGTTGGCGCCCATCACGCGGCGTACGGGCCGCAGTCTGGCCAGCGCCGGATAGTCGGCCGCCACCCGCTCGACGACGTCCGGCAGGTCGGCGACGATCCGGTCGAGGATCTCCGAGAACGGCATGTACGCCACGGCGCTCTCGCCGAAGTCGACGCAGTGTCCGGCGTGCACCTGCCAGCCGTCGGTCACCGCCCGGTCGCGCAGCGCGGTGAGCAGGCGCGTCTTGCCGACGCCGGCGTCACCGGCGAGCAGGACGTGCTGGCGCCGGGCGTCCGTGGTCGAGGCGACTCCGAGCAGCCCGGTGAGGGTCTGCAACTCGGGGTCGCGACCTACGAAGGACCGAGCACTTTGCGCCATGTCCCCTATCATCGCGCCTCCGGGCCCGGGATTCTCCCGCATTACCGACCTCCGAGGACTCAGTTGTGTATCGAGTCCATCCGGCGCGGACGGCGGCGCCTCACCTGGCGGGCGAGACGGTCGGCGGCGGTGGCGCGGCGAATGCTCTGCTGGCGGTACGCCAGCTCGGCGTCGTAGCTGATCTGGTTGGTGTAAGTCATGCATCCAGATTCGGCTCCTGAGGTAGCGCCACGCATGAGGCGCCTGCCTTAGGCGTAGGTCAGGGGTGCCTCATTCCTGCCTACTGCGAGCGCAGTAGGCCGCCTCGCCCGAGCGGTCGATACAGATCAGGACCGCAACCGGCACACTGGGGTCGTGAACCAGGCGACCGACGCGAGCCTGCTGGCCCGCGTCCCCACACCAGTTCGCGAGACCCTTGTCGCGCTCTTCGCGGGCCTGGCGTTCTTCGTTCCCATCACCAAGGGTCTGGGAGAAGAACGTACGCCGCTCGGCTACGTCCTGATCGGGGTGTTCACGGCACTGCTGCTGGTGCGTACCCGGTTCCCCTGGGTCGTCCTGGCCGGGGCGGTCGCACTCCAGTGCGCGCTCGTGCTCACCTTCACCACGACACCGGTGTCGACACTCGGTCTCCTGATCGCGGTCTACACGGTCTCGGCTAGGAACCCCTGGCGGATCGCGATCAGCATGGGCGTCCTGGTCGCGGCGGCCCTGGTGACCGCGATCGGCGCCATCATCGGCAGCCTCACCGCCCAGTACGGCATCCCGGTGACCGTCCAGGTCGCCTTGGCCGTCGCACTCGGTCAGACCGCCCGGATCCGCGGCGCCTACATCGCCGAGATCACCGACCGTGCGCTCCGGGCCGAGGCCACGCGGGAGGCGGAGGCACGCCGCCGGGTCGCCGAGGACCGGCTGCGGATCGCCCGGGACCTGCACGACGCGGTGGCCCACCAGATCACCGTGATCAGCCTGAACGCAGGGGTCGCCTCCGCGGCGATCACCGACCGGCCGGACGCCGCCCGTGAGGCGCTGCACACCATCCGGGAGTCGTCGCGGATGGTGCTGCGGGAGATCGGCGACATGCTCGCGACGCTTCGCTCCCCCGACGAGTCGCCCGAGGCCATCTCGGCACGCGGCCTGGCCACCGTGACCGACCTGGTCGAGCAGTTCGAGAAGTCCGGGCTGGTGGTGACGTACGCGATGTCCGGTGATCCCGCGCGGGTGTCCACGGCTGTCGACATCGTCGCCTACCGGGTGATCCAGGAGGGCCTGACGAACGCCCTGCGGCACGGGCCGGGGACCGCGGACCTCGATGTCGAGGTCGGGCCACGGAGCGTGTCGATCCGGGTGTCCAACCCGCTCGTGGACCGGTCCTACGCGGGCACGGGCCATGGACTGGTGGGCATGGCCGAGCACGTCGCATCGGTGCGTGGCGCCGTCGAGTACGGCGTGACCGAGGGGTGCTTCGTGGTCTCGGCCACCCTCCCCGTCGCCGAGACAGGAACCGAGGAATGACAGTCACTCTGCTGGTAGCCGACGACCAGGTCCTGATCAGGACGGCCGTGGTCCAGCTGCTCCGCAGCAGCGGGCAGATCGACGTCGTCGGGGAGGCGGTCAACGGCCGCGAGGCCGTACGTCTGGCCCGCGAGCTCCGCCCGGACGTGGTCCTGATGGACATCAGGATGCCGGTGATGGACGGGATCGAGGCGACCTCCACGATCCGTGCCGATGGTGACCTCGAGTCCACGCGCGTCCTGATCCTGACCACGTTCGAGGAGGACGAGTACCTGCTGGCCGCCCTCCGGGCCGGCGCCGACGGGTTCATCGGAAAGGGTGCCGAACCGGACGAGATCGTCCGTGGCGTACTCGCGGTTCGGGACGGGGAGTCGCTCCTCTCCCCCGCCGCCACCCGCAGCCTGATCAGCCGCTATCTGAAGGTCGACCGGAGGGTGGCCACGGGCGGACGCTTCGACGCGCGGCGCCTGGAGGAGCTGACGCCCCGGGAGCGGGAGATCCTGGTCCTGGTGGCCGGTGGCCTGTCGAACCAGGAGATCGCCGACGAGCTGGTCATCTCGCCGTTCACCGCGAAGACGCACGTGAACAACATGATGACCAAGCTCGACGCTCCCGGGCGCGCCCAGCTCGTGATCTGGGCCTACGAGTCAGGGCTGGTCACCCCGGGCGCCTGACAGCGCCACGCCGTTCGCCGTCAGGCCCTGCGGCACCTGGACCATGTCGATCTCGATCTCGCTCTCGCCGGGCATGTCGGCGATCGCCGTACGCAGCTCCGCGACCGTCATCGTCCGCCGCTCGGACCGCTTCGGCCGGCGACGACGCAGGGGGCGACCCGGGCGACGACCCAGGCGGCGGCGTTCGCGTCGTTCGTGACGACCCTCGACGAGCTGGTAGACCGCCGGCACGAGCAGCAGGGTGAGGAACGTGGAGGACACCAGGCCACCGATGACGACGATGGCCAGCGACTGCGAGATGAAGCCGCTCCCGCCGGTGATCCCGGTAGCCATCGGGACGAGCGCGAAGATCGTCGCCAGCGCGGTCATCACGACGGGACGTACGCGCCGTCCCGCGCCGTGGTGGATGGCCTCGGCCACCGACTGGCCACGGCGCCGATACTGGTTGATGAGGTCCATCAGGACGATCGCGTTCGTGACCACGATGCCGATGAGCATCAGCATGCCGATCAGAGCGGAGACGCCCAGCGGCGTACCGGTGACGAAGAGCAGTCCCAGCGACCCGATCGCGGCGAACGGGATCGACATCATCAGGATGAGCGGCTGCACCAGCGAGCGCAGGATCGCGACGAGCAGGACGAAGATCAGGCCGACGGCCACCAGCATCGCCAGACCCAGCTGGCTGAACGCCTCGCTCTGCTGCTCCGAGACGCCCCCGACGGAGGTGTCGGTGCCCTCGGGCAGGTCGAGCTCATCGAGACGCTCGTCGACCTCGGTCTGAACCGCACCGAGCTCACCGTCGGCCGGGGTCAGGGAGACGGTGGCGACCAGGTCCGTGCCCGTCCGGGCCATGCTGGAGGGACCGGCGACCTCGCTGATCTTCGCGACGTCCTCCAGCCGGAGATCGCCGGCGCCGAGCGCGAGGTCGCCGACCTCCTCGGTGGTCCTCACCGGGGTGCCGGCGACGTAGACCGAGAGCTGCTGGTCGTCGATCGTCATCTCGGTGACGGCCCGCGGTGTCATCGCCGAGGCGACGATCCCGGCGACCGCCTGCTCGGTGAGCCCGTGCTCTGCGGCCCTGGCCCGGTCGACCTGGACGCGCAGCGTGGGCTGCTCGTCGGCCAGGCTGCTGCTGACCTCGGTCGTCTCGGGGACGTCCTCGAGCGCGGCGTAGACCTGGTCGGTCGCCTTCTCCACACTCGCACGGTCGGTGCCGGTGACCGCTACGTCGACGGTCGACCCGCCGACGCCGCCACCGCCGCCCTCACCCACGGTGATCGCGTTCGGGTCCGGAAGCTCGAGGACGGCGTCCTCGACACGGTCGGTGACCGTCGGGACGTCGGCACCGTCGGCGACCGTGATCGTGTACGTCGCGGTGGTGTCGCCCGAGGCGCCCTCGTCCGGACCCCGCATCATCATGTCGCCGGAGCCGGCCAGGCTCGCGGTCACGACGACGTCCTCGACGTCCTCGACGTCGTGCAGCACCTTCTCGGTGTCGCTCACCCGGCTGGTGACCTCGTCGACCGCCAGCCCCGAGTCGAAGGTCTGCGTGACTCTGACGCTGTCGCCACCGGTGTCCCCGATGAACTCCACCTTGAGCTGCGGGATCAGCGCGAGCGCCCCGCCGAGCAGGAGCACCGCCGCGGTGATCACCGCGATCGGCCTCCGGGTCGTCCAACGCAGCATCGGCAGGTAGTAGCGCTGCAGCACGTTGGGCTCGGCCTCCTCTCCCTCCTCCAGATCGGAAGCCGGGAGCTCGGCGCCGGCCGGGTGGTCCGGCTTCTTCAGGAACCAGTACGACAGCACCGGCACGATCGTCAGTGCGACCAGCAGCGAGGAGACCATCGCGATCGTGACCGTCAGCGCGAACGGCCGGAACAGCTCGCCGACGAAACCGCCCACGACCGCGATCGGGACGAAGACCAGGACGGTGGCGATGGTCGAGGCGGTGACCGCCGAGGCGACCTCCTTGGTGCCGTTGAGGATCGCGTTGAGCTTCTCCTCGCCGTAGCCGAGGTGCCGTTTGATGTTCTCGATGACGACGATCGAGTCGTCGACGACACGACCGATCGCGATCGTCAGCGCGCCGAGGGTGAACATGTTGAGCGAGTAGTCCCACAGGTAGAGCCCGATGAAGGTGACCAGGATCGAGAGCGGGATGGAGAGCGCGCTGACCACCGTCGGGCGGCCCGAGCGCAGGAAGATCAGGATGACGATCACCGCCATCGCCAGGCCGAGCAGGCCCTCGATCGCGAGGTGTTCGATCGAGTCGGAGATGAATGGGGCCTGGTCGCTGACGACGGTGATCTCGGCGTCGTCGCCCAGGCTCTTCTCCAGGTCGTCCAGCTTGTCCTCGACATCGGCCGACAGGGACACGACGTCGGCGTCGTCGGTGGCGGTGATCGACAGCGAGACGGCGGGCTCCCCGTTGACGCGGGTGAGGGACGTGACGGGGTCGCCGGTGATCTCGACCTTCGCGACGTCACCGAGCTCCACCGGCGGGGCGTTGGGCCGGCCACCAGCGGCGGCCGCTCCGGACGTACCTGCGGACGCGGTGAGCGGGAGGCTCTCGACGTCGTCGACCGAGGTCAGCTCGTCGCCGACCTGGACGGAGACGGTGTTGCCGTCCTCGATGACGCTGCCGGCCGGGGTGGTCGACCCGTTCGCGGTCAGCGCCTGGGAGATGGAGTCTGCGGTCAAGCCGTGGGCGCTCAGCTTCTCGGCGTCGGGGGTGATCGTGATCCGCTGGCCGGTGACGCCGCTGACCGACACGTCGCGTACGCCTTCGACGGTGCGCAGCTCGGGGACCGCGACGTCGTCCAGTCGCTCACCCAGCTTCTGCTCCGAGGCGTCCGAGGAGACGGTCAGCGTCATCGCCGGGAGATCACCGAAGCCACCGCTGGAGACCTCGGGCTCGGCTCCATCGGGGAGCTGAACGGTGCCGATCGCCTCCTGGGCGTCGGCGACCACCTGGTCCTGGTCGACGCCGAAGTCGGTCGACAGCGAGATCACCGACACGCCGCTCGACGAGGTCGAGGTGACCTCATCGACCTCGTCCACCTGCTCGAGGGCCTTGACCAGAGGCAGGGTGACCTGCTCGTCGACCACCTCGGTGCCGGTGCCGGGGACGACGGTCATCACCGTCGTCTGCGGCTGCTCGAAGTCCGGGAAGAGCTCCTGCTTCAAAGAGGTCAGGGACAGCACGCCGGCGGCGGCTGTCAGGAGCGTCAGCAGAGCGACGACCGCTCTGTTCGCCAGGCTGGCTCTGGTGAGTTGGAACAACGGAAGACTCCCCGCGAAGTGCAGACTCGGATGGGACCCTTCGATGCTCGCCAAGTCGCCGGTTCCAGACATCGGCCGGACGCACCGACTCCGTCTACTGCAGATGGACGAGTCCTCGGACCCCACCTAGTCCACGAGGCCGCGACGCCGTCCGATGGCTGCCGCCTCGGTGCGCCCGGAGGCGCCGAGCTTGGCCAGGATGTTGGAGACATGGACGGAGACCGTCTTGGTGGAGATGAACAGCTGCTTGCCGATCTCGCCGTTGCTCCTCCCGGCTGCGACCAGGGCGAGGATCTCGCTCTCCCGGGCGGTGAGCTGGCCGGACGGACCGGCCGCCGACCGTTGCGGCGTGGTGCCGAGGGCGAGCAGGTGGTCGAGCAGCGGCTGGGCACCGAGCCGTTTCGCGGTCTCCCGGGCCTGGTCGGCCAGCTCACGCGAGCCGGCAATGTCACCGCCGGCCCGGAGGATCTCGGCGAGCCGGGCGCGGGACCAGGCGAGCTCGTGGACGTGCGGGAAGGCCGTGAAGGCGTCGACGCTCGCCCGCCACGCGTCGACGAGCTCGGCCTGGTCCGGAACGGCGATGCCGGCCAGCCAGTGGGCGCGGAGCCCCTCCGCGCGCAGCCGCGCCGACCACGCCTGGCCCTCCAGTCCCCAGGGCTGCTTCGACCCGGCGGGCCGGGTGCCCTTCGCGATGATGCGGTCGACCCGCGCCATCACTTCGGGGCGCTCACCAGCGGGAAGGGCCGGGATCGCCGCGCTGATCGCACCGACGGCGATCGCCGCGAGCCGGGCGTGGGCGCCGAACCACTTCCCCCAGCCGGTCGTGAGGGCCGCGACGCCGGCTTCGTACGCCTCGACCACCGCGTCCACGTCCCCGCGGGCTCCGGCGGCCCTGATCTCCACCGGCCCCGACTCGCTGGCGGTGGCGACCTCCTGCTTCCACGACGGCCGCAGCCGCCGTGCCTCCGCGCCGACATCGGCGCCGCGGGCCTGCTCGATCATCAGCCGCTTCGACTCCAGCCACGGCCACAGCGCCGGCGGGATGCCGTACGCGTCGGTGAGCGCGAGCGCCTCGTCCCAGCGGCCGGCGGTGTGGAGATGGTCGAGCCAGGCGATCCGGGCGTCGAACGAGTACGGCGCCCATGGGACGCCCCGCTCCACGCCGAGCTCGAAGGCACTGCGGTAGTTCTCGCCGGCCTCGTCGAGCCGGTCGGCGGCGTCGAGGGCGAAGCCGAGCTGGATCCGCCCACGCAGCTCCGGGTGGAGAGCACCGACCTTGGCGGCCCTGGCCACGGCCTCGCGCAGCGGCTCGATCCAGGGCCGCGGCGGGCGTCCCCACGACCCGGCCAGCGTCACCGCCACCTCCGCGGCGAGGCCGGTCCGGCCGAGCTCCTCGGCCAGCGCCAGCGCCTCCCGGCCGGCTCTCTCGGCGTCGTCGTGACGCCGGTAGATCATCAGCGTCCGGGCGTACGCCGCGAGCAGCCGCGCACGCACGATCGGCGGGGCGTCCTCGGGAAGCTCGGCCATCGCCGCCTCCGCGAGCTCCCCCACCTGGACGTCGTTGACGTAGGCGAAGCTGGTCTCGATCTCGACCGTCATCAGCTGCGCGCGCCACAGGCCGGGCGCGTCGGCCGGGAGCGACTCCCGCTGCTCACGAGCCAGCTTCCCGGCGCGGTCGGCGTGGCCGGCGGCCACCATCGCGTCGCTGGCCTTCACCACCAGGTCGACGAGGCGCTGGGTGTCGTGGTCGGAGCCGGCCCGGCCGGCGAGCAGGGCGATCGCCTGCTGATAGTGCTGGGAGGCCTCGTCGGGACCACCCGTGGCCGCGGCCTCGTCACCGGCCGCGATCCCGGCGACGAGCGCGGTCTCGTGGTCGCCGGCAAGACGGGCGTGGCGGGCCAGCCCGGCCGCGCTGCCGGTCGAGAGGTCGCTGCGCAGCGCCTCGACGTACCGCTGGTGGAGCCGGACCCGCTCCCCCGGGAGCAGGTCGTCGTAGACCGCCTCGCCGAGCAGGGCGTGCCGGAAGACGTAGTAGCCGTCCTCGCGCGGCACCAGGATGGCGCGCTCGATCGCCTGCCTCAGCCCGGCGTCGAGGGTGGCCCGGTCGAGACCGGCGACGGCCTCGAGGAGCTCGTCGCTGACGTCGCGGCCGGCGGCGCTGGCGGTGTCGACCACCTCGCGCGCGGTCGCGTCGAGCTGCTCCAGCCTGATCAGCAGCAGGTCGGCGAGGTCCCAGGGCAGCTCGTCGGCGCCCGCGGCCTGCACCAGCTCCTCGACGAAGAAGGCGTTGCCGTCGGCGCGGCGTACGACGCTCTCGACGTCGGTCTCGTCGGCGAGCTGGCCGGTGAGCTCGCCGACCAGGATGCGTACGTCGTCGTCCGAGAGCCGGCCGAGATGGAACCGCTCGACCGACGGCAGCCGGGTCCACTCGGCGAGCTGGCGGCGCAACGGGTGGCGGCGGTGGAGGTCGTCGGCACGGTAGGACGCGACGATCGTCACCGGGCCGTCGAAGGGCCGGGTGAACAGGAAGGTCAGCAGGTCGCGGGTCGACTGGTCGGCCCAGTGGGTGTCCTCGACCACGACCAGCACCGGCGCCTTCTCGGCCGCGTGCTCCAGGAGCGCATGGATCGCGGCGAAGAGGTTGCCCCGGTCGAGCGCCTCCTGGACGGCGGTGTCAGCCCCGCCGAGCGCACGGGCGACCGGCGCCATCCGCAGGAGCGCCGGATGTACGTCGGCGACCTGCGCGACCACGTCGGGCAGCGCGGTGGTGATGGTGTCGAGGATCTCGGCGAAGGGCAGGTAGGCCTCGGCGCTGTCGCCGAAGTCGAGACAGTGCCCCACCAGCGCCTGCCTGCCGTCCCCGGTGGCACGGGCGCGGAGCTCGCGCAGGATCCTGGTCTTCCCGACACCGGCGTCGCCGGCGAGGAGGACATGCCTGCCCGCACCCGGCTGCGCGATGCCGTCCGGACCGGCCAGTCCCAGCAGGCCCGTCAGCGTCTCCAGGTCGGCGTCGCGTCCGACCAGCCTCTCGGCACTCTGAGCCATGGGCGCAATCATCGCGCCATCGGACACCGCTTCGTCCTCTTTTCCGTGGCCCGGACATGGAACAACGCCGAGCCGGATCTCTCCTGCTCGGCGTTGTGGGTCCCGCGCCCGCATCTCAGCGGGTGCGGTTGCGTCGGGTCTGACGAGCCTCGCTGGCCCGCTGGCGCTTGGCCAGGTCCTTCTGGATCTGCTGGCGGCGGTACTTGACCTCTGCTTCGTAACCTACGGTGCTGTACATCTCGATCTCCTGGTTTCGTTGCCCTGCTGGGCTGTCCTGCTGACATCGAGAAGACTCCTCCGCTGAGGTAGGTGCCGGGATCGGTCGCGCGCCTTACTTTCCGACCTCAGCCCCGGCCCGAGCGCCTTAGACGACAGACTGGGCCTATGGAGTTCTCCGAGGTCGTACGCCGCCGCAAGATGGTCCGCAGCTACACCAGCGATCCGGTCGACCCTGAGGTGATCGACAAGATCCTGCACAACGCCACCCGGGCGCCGTCGGCCGGCTTCTCCCAGGGCTGGGCCTTCCTCGTGCTCGACACCCCCGAGGACGTACGCCGCTACTGGGAGGCCACGGCCGACGTGGACAGTCCCGACAGGTGGCTGACCGGGATGATGACGGCCCCGGTGATCGTCATCCCGTGCTCGTCCAAGGCCGCCTACCTGGACCGCTACGCCGAGCCCGACAAGGGCTGGACCGACCGCGACGAGGCCCACTGGCCGATGCCGTTCTGGCACATGGACACCGCGATGGCGACCATGCTGATCCTGCAGACGGTGGTCGACGAGGGCCTCGGCGCGCTCTACTTCGGCATCCCGCCGGAGTCCGACGCCGCCGTCCGCAAGGCGTTCGACATCCCCGACGACTTCGACCCCATCGGCGCCGTCACCATCGGCCACCCCGCCTCCGGCGGCGCCAAGGGCTCGCCCACCCGCCGCAAGCGGGCCCCGCTCGAGGAGGTCGTCCACCGCGGCCGGTGGTGAGGGGGGTGGATGTTCGTCTAGGTATGCAGACGAACATCCACTTCCCCAGCGGAGTTCCACGAGGGGAGTGACGGTTCGGCTGCGTACCTAGACCAACATCCCCCGGGCCGCTGACCATCCACATGGGCATCTCATGCACGGGTTATCCACACGCATCCGGATCGGGCTGGAAACGCAGTCGCGACCGGGCGACGGTCGGGCCATGGATGAACTGGACCTTGCCGTCGAACGAGCCGGCTTCTTCACGACACAACACGCCAAGGCGGCGGGCTACGCCGACCGCGAGATCACCAAGATGGTTCGGCGCAAGGAGTGGCACCGGATCAGAAGGGGCGCCTACGCCTCGGCGGCCGCCTGGGCGAAACTCGACGACGTCGGCCGTCACCGCGTGCGCTCCAGCGCCGTGCTCCACGCGCTCGGGCCGAATGTGGCGTTGAGCCACGCGTCAGGAGTCGTACGCCACGACATCGACCTCTGGCGGGTCCCGCTCGACCGCGTGCACGTCACCCGGCTCGACGGAGGCCCGGGCCGGATCGAGGGTGACGTGGTGCACCATGAAGGGTTCACCGGTCACGACGACATCATCGAGGTGGAAGGTCAGCGGGTGGTGCGCCCGGAACGGTGCGTACTCGAGACAGCATCACGCATCGACACCGAGGCGGCGTGGTGTCTGCTCGACTCAGGTCTGCGGAGCAAGAGGTTCAACCGGGAACAGCTCGACGCGGCGTACTCGATCATGGAGCACTGGCCCTTCATGCGCCGCGTGGGAACGGTGCTGCCCTACGCCGACGGGCGGTCAGGCTCGGTCGGTGAGTCGCGAGGCACGGCGATGTTCAAACGCTACGGCGTCCCCCGGCCCGTCCTGCAGTACGAGGTGCGTCGCCCCGACGGCACGCTCGCCGGCATCACGGACTGGGCATGGCCGCAGTACGGTCTGCTCGGCGAGTTCGACGGAAAGGTCAAGTACGGCAGGCTGCTCGAGCCTGGCCAGAACCCAGGTGACGTGGTGTTCGAGGAGAAGCGCCGAGAGGACGAGCTGCGCGAGCTGACCAGGTCGGCGATGATCCGATTCATCTGGTCCGACTACGACCGCCCCGCCGAGTCGATCGAACGGCTCTTTCGGGCGATGCGCCGGGCGGGGTGATCCGGGCGGATGTTCGTCTAGGTATGCAGACGAACCATCATTCCCCTCGTGGACCTCCGCCAGGGAAGTGGATGCTCCGCTGCATACCTGGATGAACATCCACTCCACGAGCCGCAGCCGAGTCCGGCGTACGCACGTGGGAGACCGCCATCGCGAGATCGGCCAGCCGGGGCGCCGCGATGTTGAGGATCTCGAAGACCGAGCCGAACGCGCCGTCGACCGTGACCGGCCGGTCCTCGAGCGCCCGGACGACCCGCTCGGCGCACTCCTCGGGACTCTCGCCGCGGCCCTCGTACTCCGCGGTCGGCGCGATCATCGGCGTCCGGACGATCGCGACCCGCATGTTGGTGCAGGTGACGTTGTCGAAGTAGGCCTCGCGGCTCAGGATCCGCCCGAAGACGTCGAGGGCCGACTTCGCGGCGATGTAGGCGGCGAACTTCGGTGCCTTGATCTGGTTGCCCCAGGTGACGATGTTGACCACGTGGCCGAACCGCTGGGCCCGCATCGCCGGCAGCAGGCCCATCGTGAGCCGCACCGCACCGAAGTAGTTGACCGCCATCATCCGCTCGAAGTCGTGGAAGCGGTCGTGGGTCAGCTCCAGCGAGCGCCGGATCGACCGACCCGCGTTGTTGACCAGGTAGTCGACCGCGCCGTGCTCGGCCAGCAGCCGCTCCACCAGCGCGTCGATCGAGTCGCCGTCGGCCATGTCCACGACGTACGTCGACGCCTTCCCGCCGCTCGCCTCGATGCCCTTCCGCACCCGCTCGAGCTCCTCGCTCCGGCGTGCGGCGAGGAGCACGTGCGCGCCACGTCGCGCCGCGGCGTACGCGGTGGCCTCACCGATCCCGGAGCTGGCGCCGGTGATCAGCACGGTCCGTTCATCGAGAGGGCTGGGGCCGCCGGTCACCGACCGAAGCGCGCGAGCGACGCGGGCGCGGGGAGTCTGCAGGAGCGGGAGCGAGAGAAGACTGACCACGCCTGCACCCTAGGGCCTCAGGAACGCGCCGGGGCGTAGCGGAGGTCGACCTCCAGGTGCGGATCGTCGCCGATGAGGTTGTGCAGCCGGATCGGCTCGGCGCCGGGGTTGTCGTAGAGGCGGATGCCGTCGCCCAAGAGGACCGGCGCGATGTGCAGGTCGATCTGGTCGATCAGGCCGCGTTCGAGGAGCTGGCGGCCGATGTCGGCGGAATGGACCTCGACGTTCTTCCCGTCGGCTGCCTCGACGGCGATCCGCAGCGCCTCGCCGACGTCGCAGCTGAGGAACGTCACGTGCTCCTGCGGCCGGGCGTCCTCGGGGTGGTTGGTGAGGATGAAGACCGGACCCTGCCAGTCCCCGTACGGCATCGCATCGGGGTAGGCGTCGTGACCGTTGCGCCCGCCCAGGACGGCGCCGAGCTGGGCGGAGTACGCCTCCGCGACCCCGGGCGGGCCGGTGACGCCCTTCAGCCACGCCATCCCCGGCTCGCGGGCGTCGACGAACCCGTCCAGCGACATGGAGAAGTGCCACAGCACCTTGCCGGTCATCACGAGACCTGCTTCCGGTCGAAGGTCACGTGGGTGACGCCGCTCGGCGTGGTGGTCGCGGCCACCTCGTAGCCGTCCTCGAGCGCCTCCAACCCGTCCCACAGCCGTACGCCACGACCCAGGATGATCGGGGTGACGGCCACGTGCAGGTGGTCGACGAGACCGGCCGCGAGGTAGTCCCGGATCGAGGAGGGGCCCCCGCCGAGGCGTACGTCCTGGCCGTCGGCCGCCTCCTGCGCCTCGGCCAGGACCTCCTCGATCGGGGCGTTGCGGAAGTGGAAGACGGTGCCGCCCTTCAACTCGATCGACTCGCGGGGCTGGTGGGTCAGGACGAAGGTCGGGGTGTGGAACGGCGGCTCCTCGCCCCACCAGCCGGTCCAGTCGGCGTCGTCCTGCCATCCCGGCGGTCCGAACTTGCCGGCACCCATGATCTCGGCGCCGATGCCCTCCCAGCCGCGCCGGGCGAAGACGTCGTCCGGCTCGGCCGCCGGGTCGACCTCCATCCGCTCGCGGACCCCGGTGGCGGCCTGGAACGTCGCGGTCGGGAAGAACCACTCCATCAGCCGGTGGCCGGCGTGTCCGAACGGCGCTTCGAGACTCAGACCCTCACCGGTGGCGAAGCCGTCCAGCGAGATGCCGATGTTGTGAGCACGGACGAGTGACATGGCGATCTCCTCAAGCTCAGAGTGATTGCACTTTGCAATCACTGCGACCGAGAGTAGACTTTCCGATTGCAGATTGCAACCACTATTTCCGGACAGGAGCAGGCCAGTGAGCGAACCCAGGTCGGGCTGCCCGATCAACGCAGCCGTGGAGGTCTTCGGCGACCCCTGGTCGGTGATCGTGCTGCGCGACGTGATGTTCGGGAACCGGCGCCACTTCCGCGAGCTGCTGGCGAGCTCCGAGGAGGGCATCGCCTCCAACATCCTCAGCAGCCGGCTGAAGAAGCTCGTCGAGGGCGGACTGCTGACCAAGGAGCAGGCCGGCCGCGGCCAGCGGGCCGCCTACGCGCTGACCGAGGCCGGCATCCAGACGCTGCCGATCATGGTCGCGCTGGGCAACTGGGGACTCGCCCATCGTGACGGCACCCGGCAGCTACGGGTGCGTGCGGAGCTGCTGCGCGACGCGGGTCCCGAGATGGTCGAGTCGTTCATGGACGAGCTCCGCGAGCTCCACCTCGGCACGCCTCGGCCCGACCCGGACGCTCCGCGCGCGAGCGAGCAGCTCGCTGCGGCGTACGAGGCGGCGATGGCCGACTGAGAGGTCTCACTTCTCCTTGGCGTGGAGCTTCAGCTTCGAGACCTGGTTCTTCAGCTCGTCGAGGAACAACGACCGGATGCTCTCGGTGTCCAGGGCCCCGTTGACGCCTCGGAGCTTGCCCTCGCCGAGCTTGATGCAGACGGCCGACCAGGCGGCGCCGATGGCGCCGGTGAAGCCCGCGGCGACGGTGGCGTTGATCGCGCCGCCGCCGACGGTGCCGAAGCCGGGGACCAGCTTGAGCAGGTTGCCGGCCACGGTGCGCCCGGCCTGGGTGGCGGCCGCGGTGGCGGCGATCGACGCCATCGCCGCCTTGTCCACCTCGATGCCGTAGATCGCCGAGATGCGCGCCATCATCCCGAGCTGGATCGGCACCAGGACGACCGCGTCGGAGAACGGGATCGGGGTGGCACCGGCGGCGCCGGCCGCGGTCGCGGCACCCGCGATCACGGTGTTCGCCTGCTCCTGCTTCCGCTTGAGATCCACCCTCTGCGCCGCGGTGAGGGCCTCCTCGACGCCTGCAGGCGCGCATCGAAAGGTGGCATCAACAAGTTCCTGCAGGCCGTGGACCTGCTGGCCCGAGAAGTCGTCGGCCTTGGCGTTGGTCAGGTAGACCCGCGCGCCGTGCACGGGCAGGCCGCGCGCGTCGATCTGCTGGGCGAACTCGACCGCGTCCGGGTGGTAGGCGCCGGTCGGTGAGGTCGGCACCTGGGTCATCACCTGCACGACCGGCAGCCCCAGGTCGGCGAGCTTCTGGACGAACGCGGCCTCGGTGTCCTCGAAACGGCGATCGGCGAAACGTACGGCGTACCAGGCGACGTGGATCTGCTCCGACTGCGGCTTGCGCCGCCGCTCCTGGATGAGCTTCGCCAGATCGCGGATCACCCGGTCGCCCTCGATGCCGATCTCCAGGCCCTGGGTGTCGAGCAGCCCGAAGAAGCCGCTGGTGTGCAGGTAGAGCGTCGACTCCTTCGTCACCGGCTCACCGATCCCGGTCTTCGCCACCTCCGCCCCGAAGACGGCGTTGACCAGCGTCGACTTGCCGACGCCGGTCTTGCCGAAGACGGCGAGGTTGAACCTGCCGATCTCCTTGGCCGACTCGGCATACCTCTTGTGGAACTCGTCCTTGAACCAGCCGTCGGATGCGAAGTTGTTCACGTCGACCAGGATGCCAGCCGGCACCGACGAATTGTCGTGGCCGCGCGTTCCGCGGAGGAATAGCGTTCCGACATGAGATCTCGGTCCCGCCTCGCGTACGTCGCCGCCCTCGCCGCCGCAGCCGTCCTGGTCGCACCAACGACTCCGGTCCACGCGGCCGAGCCTGAGACCCAGCCCACCGAGATCACCCTCACCCGGTGGAACAGCCTCGAGGACTTCGCGAAGGGCAGGTCGAGCAACCTGCGGCCGGACCGGCACGGCACCCTCCGGATCGGCCATGGCAGCCAGACGACGACCTACACCGACCCGTTCGGCGACGGCTCGGCGAGGACGTACGAGCTCGGCACCTGGACCTCGCCGGTGGTCACGACCGGGTACGCGATCGACGAGTCGATCACCTCGTGGGACGTCGACACCCCGACCGGCACCTGGGCCGAGATCCGGTTCCGCGGCCGGAAGGCGGACGGCACCTGGACGAAGTGGTTCGTGATGGGTCGCTGGACGGCCGGCGACGACTTCGCGGCCGGCGACATCCACCGCACCTCGGTCGAGGGACAGAGCGACACCGACGCGGCGCTCTACACCGACACGTACGTCGCCCGGACCGGCAAGGAACCCGAGGCTTTCCAGACCCGGATCACCCTGCTGCGCCCCGAGGGCGCGACCGTCTCCCCCAGCCTGCGATCGGTCGCGACGCTGACCAACGAATACCTGCCCGACTCCGCCTACCCGGGAACGAGCACGCCGACCCTCGACGACGCGATCGACCTCGGCGTCCCACCGTTCAGCCAGAACATCCACCGCGGCGAATACCCGGAGTTCGGCGGCGGCGGCCAGGTCTGGTGCTCGCCGACGTCGACGACGATGGTGCAGTACCACTGGGGTCACGAGGTCCCGGCGAGCGAGCTGGCGGGCATCGAGGCGCCCCACGGCGACCCGCAGGTCGCCTACGCCGCGATCAACACCTGGGACTACGCCTACGAGGGCGCCGGCAACTGGCCGTTCAACACCGCCTACGCCGGCCGCTGGGGGCTGGACGGGGCCGTGACCAGGCTGCGTTCGCTGGCCGAGGCCGAGACCCTGGTGGCGGCCGGTTTCCCGTTGGTCGTCTCGGCCAGCTGGGAGCGTGAGGAGATGCCGGAGGCGGGCTACGGCACCGACGGCCACCTGCTGGTCATCGGCGGCTTCACCGCCGAGGGCGACCCGGTCGTCTACGACCCGAACCACGCCTCCAACGACGAGGTGCGCAACGTCTACACCCGCGATAACTTCGAGCGGGTCTGGCAGACCTCGACCGACGGGATCACCTACGTCATCCACCCGCGTGACGTGCAGCTGCCCGGGAGCGCCACAAACTGGTGACGGAGTCGTCAACGGGGTCATCCGCACCACCCGGGACCGACTAGGTTTCGGTCATGACACTCGACCCCGTTGCCGCTCTTCAGGACGCACTTCGGGCCCCGACCGTCAACGACGGCTCGGGGGCGGAGCAGCAGGCGTTCGAGCAGCTCCACGACGCGTTGCGCGAGCACTTCCCGCAGCTCCACTCCTCCCTCGACCTCATCCCGGTCGGCAGGCACGGGCTCCTCTTCCGCTGGCCCGGCGCCTCGGCGGACAGGCCGGTCGTGCTGATGGCCCACCAGGACGTCGTCCCGATCGCGGGCGAGTGGACCCACGACCCGTTCGGCGGCGAGATCGTCGACGGCGTGATCCACGGGCGCGGCACCCTCGACGACAAGGGCCAGCTCGTCGCCATCTGCGCCGCGGTCGAGGGGCTCCTCGTGGAGGGGTTCGCGCCGGCGTACGACGTGTGGTTGTCGTTCGGCTCCGACGAGGAGACGACCGGCGAAGCTGCGCGGGCGGCGGTCGAGGAGCTGCGGAGGCAAGGGGTCGCGCCCTGGTTCGTGCTCGACGAGGGTGGCGCGGTCGCCTTCGACGCGTTCCCCACCATCACGGCTCCGGTCGGTGTCGTCGGCGTCGCCGAGAAGGGCACCACCGACGTACGCCTCCGGGTCACCGGCGACGGCGGCCACTCCTCCACCCCACGACGGAACGGCCCGACCGCGCGGCTGGCCCGCGCGATCACCCGGCTCGACCGGATGTCGATGCCGGTGCAGCTGCCGGCGCCGACGGTCGAGATGTTCGAGCGGATCGCCCCGTACGCCGCCAAGCCCCTGCAGCCCGTGCTCGCCAACGCCGGGAGGCTGGCGCCGGCGCTGGCCCGGCTGCTGACCCGGCTCGGACCGGAGCCCGCCGCGCTGACCCGCACCACCGTCGCGATCACGACGCTCGAGGGCAGCCCGGCGGCCAACGTGATCGCCTCGGCGGCCTCGGCCGGGGTCAACCTGAGGATCATGGTCGGCGAGACGGTCGCCGAGGTCGTCGAGCGGCTGCGGGCCGCGATCGGCGACAAGCAGGTAGCGATCGAGGTCGTCCGCGCGGGTGAGCCGTCCCCGATCTCGCCTCGTGACGAGGCCTTCGCGAAGATCACCGACACCATCGCGGAGATCTTCCCGGAGGCGGTGCCGGCTCCCTACACCGTCATGGCCGCGACCGACTCGCGCTTCTTCTACGAGATCAGCGACCGGGTCTACCGGTTCGCGCCGTTCCGGATGACCGCAGCCCAGCGGGCCACCATCCACGCCGCCGACGAGAACATCAGGGTCGATGACTACCTCGACGGGATCCGCTTCTACCGAAGGTTGATCGAGTCGCTGTGACCACTGAACGCCAGAACAGCACCGGCCTGGAGAAGGCCGCCCGCGGGATCTGGGTGATCGTCGGCTTCCTGGTGGCCGTCGAGTTCGCCAGCGGCATCCTGCAGGGCTACTACACCCCGATCTTCTCCGACCTCGCCGACCACCTCGGCGTCTCCGACGCCGACCTCAATTGGCTCGAGGCCGGGCAGCTGATCGTCTCGGCACTGTGCGTCCCGCCGCTCGCCCGGCTCGGCGACCTGATCGGCCACAAGAAGGTGCTCCTGCTGGCGACCGGGATCACCGCGCTCGCCACCTGGTGGACCGTGGTCGCCCCCGACTTCGGCTCGTTCCTGGTGGCCTGGTCGATCCAGGGCGCCTACGTCATCTGGCTCCCGCTCGAGGTCGCCATCGTCCACAAGCGCACCGGGGGCGACACCGCGCTGACCCGGCGGGCCGCCGGCGTCCTGGTCGGAGCGCTGCAGCTCTCGGTGATCGTCGGCGCGGTCGCCGCGGGTGCTCTCGTCGGGGTGCTGCCGATGACCGCGATCCTCGCCTTCCCGGCCGTGGCCGTGACCGCGGTCTTCGTCGTCATCGCCGTCGGCATCGAGAGCGACTCCGGGGCCGGCGGCGGTGCCTTCGACTGGCTCGGGCTGACCGTGCTGACGCTCGTGCTCGGCCTGGTCATGGCCGGCCTGGTCGGCGTACGCGTCCTCGGCGCCGGGTCCCTGCTGGCCTGGGCACTCGTGGTCCTGGGGCTGCTCACGCTGGTCCCGTTCTGGCGCATCGAGACCGCGCTGGACGACGCCGACCGGAGAGAGCCGCTGATCGACGTACGCCTGCTGGTCTCGCGCGGGCAGTGGCCGATCCAGCTGACCGCGTTCCTGTTCGGGATGTCGGTGCTGGGGGCGCAGATCCCGTTGTCGACCTTCGCGCGCACCGACCCCGCCGAGGCCGGCTTCGGGCTGGGAGCGGACGCGTCGTTCGTGTCGTTGCTGATCGCGGAGTACGTCATCGCGATGGCCGTCTCGGCCTTCACCTTCCCGCTGTGGGCCCGGTTCCTCGGGCCGACGCGTGCCCAAGCGGTGGCGTGCTTCCTGGTCGCTGCCGGCTATCTGATGTGGCTCCCGTTCCACGGCTCCACCGGCCAGGGCCTGCTCAACATGGCGGTCGTCGGGCTCGGCTCGGGAGCGCTGGTGGCCTCGCTGCCGGCGGCCGCCGCCGCGGCCGCGCCCGCCTCCCGCACCGCGTTCGCCACCGGCATGACCAACGCCACCAAGACGGTCGGCGGCGCCATCGCCTCGGCGGTCTTCGCCATCGCGCTCGCCGCGGACGGGTCGATCAGCGGCGAGGCGCACGCGCCGCTGTCGGGCTATCTGACGGTGTGGGCGGTGTGCGGGGTCACCGCGCTCGTCGCCGGGCTGCTGCTCCTGCTGCCCCGCCGAACAACCCGCCGCACAACCAGCGCTCGGTAAACTTTCCCGCGCTGGAGGTGATCACATGCCCACGAGCGAGGACCGGCCCGAGGAGCGCCCGGAGACGCAGGCTGCCCCTCTCTCCGACGCTGCCAGCAAGGCCGCGGCCGCCGCCCGGATCGAGAACCAGGCCAAGTGGGTCGACCTCCAGGTGCAGCAGTCGATCCAGCGCGGCGAGTTCGACAACCTGCCCGGCGCCGGCAAGCCGATCAAGAACCTCGACCGCGACCACGACCCCGACTGGTGGGTCAAGCAGCTCGTCGAGCGCGAGCAGATCGTCGTGCTCCCCCGGTCGGTCCAGCTCCGCAAGGACGACGCCGAGCTCGACGACCTCCTCGACACCCAGACCACCGAGGACGGCGCCCGCAGGATCGTCGAGGAGTTCAACGAGCGCGTGATCGCGGCCCGCTACGGCGCGCCCGAGGGGCCGCCGCTGATCACCATGCCCCGCGACGTCGACGCCACCTTGGCCGCCTGGCGCGAGCGCCGCGCGGCCAGGGTGGAGGCCGCCAGACGCCGCCAGGCCACCACACCGGAGAAGAAGCGCCGCTGGTGGCAGCGGCGCTGAGCCTCACCGCCTGCGCGAGAAGGTGAGGTGGGTGACGCCGCTGGGCGAGGCGACGGACTCGACGTCGAAGGTCGACTCGAGCTCCTCCAGACCGTCCCACAGGCGTACGCCGCGGCCGAGCACGATCGGGACGACGGCGACATGCATGAGGTCGACGAGACCGGCCCGGACGAAGTCGCGCACCACCGTGGCCCCGCCGCCGATGAGCACGTCCTGGCCGTCCGCCGCCGCACGCGCCTCCTCCAGGACCTCGGCCGGCGTCGCGTCACGGAAGAGGAAGGTGGTGCCGCCCTCCATCTCGATCGGCTCGCGCGTGTGGTGGGTCAGCACGAAGGCCGGGTGGTGGTAGGGCGGGTTGTCGCCCCACCATCCCTTCCATTCCGGGTCCTCGTGCCATCCCGGCGGGCCGAACTTGTTGGCGCCCATGATCTCGGCGCCGATCCCGGTCGAGTACTGCCGGGCGAAGAGGTCGTCGACCCCCGTGGAGTCGACGAACATCCACTCATGGAGACGCTCGCCGGCATGGCCGAACGGCGTCTCGAGGGTCTGCGGCTCGCCGGTCCCGAAGCCGTCCAGGGAGATCGAGAAGTTGTGCACGCGAGTGAGGGACATCGGCGTCTCCTGTCGTTGTCACTGCCCTTCCGGCAGCCTCCCACCACCGATGGACCGCGCACAGCGAATATCGCCGGCCCCGCCGTCCGGCCGGCGAGGGCCGCTCACACCGCCCGAGCGGTGAACCGTGCCCGGTAGCGACCGGGCGTCACCCCGACCTCCGAGGTGAACCCGGCCCTGAAGGTCACCGGGGAGTAGTAGCCGGCCTCGTGGCTGATCCGGTCGATCGGGAGGTCCGTGGTCTCGAGGAGGGTCTTGGCGACCGCGATCCGCTCGGCCGCCACCCAGCGCATCGGGGTGGTGGCGAGGTCGCGCTCGAAGCGCCGGGCGAGGGTGCGCGGCGAGAGCGCGGCGGCCGCGGCCAGGCGCTCGAGGGTGACCTCCTCATGCAGGTTGGCGCGGAGCCAGGTGCGCAGCTCGTCGAGCCAGTGGGCCTGCTCGGTGAGCGGGTCGGCCGCGACGTACTGGGCCTGGTCGCCGTCGCGGTGCGAGGCGATCACCAGGTTGCGGGCGATGGTGTTGGCGGCGTGCTGGCCGTGGTCGGTGCGGATCAGGTGGAGGCACAGGTCCAGCCCCGCGGCCGAGCCCGCGCTCGTCAGCACGCCGTCGTCGACGTAGATCGCCCGCGGGTCGAGCACGACCCCCGGATACGTACGCCGGAACAGCTCCGTCCAGCGCCAGTGGGTCGTGGCTCGGCGACCGTCGAGCAGCCCGGCCTCGGCCAGGGCGAAGGCACCGGTGCACAGCGAGACCATCCGGGCTCCGCCCTCGGCGGCCCGCCGGAGCTCGCGGAGCAGGGTCGGGCTGATCGTCTCGCCCGGCCGGATGGCCGGCACCAGCACCGTGTCCGCCTCGCTCAGCGCGGCCATCGGACGCTGCGGCGTCAGCCGCGGCCCGCCGTGGACACGTACGCCCCGCAGGTCACCGCAGAGCACCACGTCGTAGAGCGGGCTGGCGTCGTGGTCCCAGTCGTAGCCGAGCGCCTCGAGCGGCATCCCGATCTCGAAGAGGGTCATCCCCTCGACGATCGGGATGGCGATGGACGGCTTCGCAGGCATGGCAAGAACCTAACATTTATAGTCAATCCTGCCACTCCTCCGAGGGGCGTCGCACGAGCACGATGGAGTCATGACCAACACCAGGAAGAACCGCAAGCTGCGCACCACGGTGCGCTCCGTCCTCGCCGGCTTCGACGCCGGCGCCCGGATCCGGCACGGTGCCCGCGTACCGAAGGACCACCCCTCCCGCCGCCGACCGTGATCGTTACAAGCCGAGACGCCTACCGACCGGTAACCCCCGGCCGTTAGGGTGACCGGCATGAGTCACAAGAGCCCTAAGGACTTCTTCGCGCCGTTGGCGGTGGGCGCTCCCGCACCGCTGCGGGAGATCCCGGCACGGCCGAGTCGCGCGATCCATTTCTTCGACCCGTCGAACCCGAAGATGGCGGCCAAGGTGCCCGCCATGGTCGGCACCGTCGACGTGCTCCTCGGCAACCTGGAGGACGCCGTCAAGGCCGACAACAAGGTCGCCGCGCGCGAGGGCCTGGTCGAGATCGCCAAGGCGACCGACTTCGGCAAGACCCAGCTCTGGACCCGGATCAACAGCCTCGACTCCCCGTGGGTGCTCGACGACCTCGTCACCCTGGTCACCGAGATCGGCGACAAGCTCGACGTCGTGATGGTGCCGAAGGTGCAGGGCCCCGAGGACATCCACTACGTCGACCGGCTGCTGGCGCAGCTCGAGGCCAAGGGCGGCATCCAAAGGCCGATCCTCATCCACGCGATCCTCGAGACCGCGCGCGGCGTGGCCAACGTCGAGGAGATCGCCCTCGCCTCGCCGCGCATGCAGGGCATCAGCCTCGGCCCGGCCGACCTCGCGGCCGACCGCAAGATGAAGACCACCCGCGTCGGCGGCGGCCACCCGGGCTACCTGGTCCGCCAGGACCCGGTCGACGGCGACATCCACGGCAACCGCGCGATCTTCCAGCAGGACCTGTGGCACTACACGATCGCCAAGATGGTCGACGCCTGTGCCGAGGCCGGGATCTACCCCTACTACGGCCCCTTCGGCGACATCACCGACGTGGTCGCGGCCGAGGACCAGTTCCGCAACGCCTTCCTGCTCGGCTGCGTCGGCACCTGGAGCCTGCACCCCAAGCAGATCGAGATCGCCAACCGCGTCTTCTCCCCCAGCGTCGAGGACATCAAGCACGCCCGTCGCGTGGTCGCCGCGATGGGCGACGGCACCGGTGCGGTCATGCTCGACGGCAAGATGGAGGACGACGCCTCGCTGAAGCAGTGCCTGGTCCTCGTCGACCTCGCCGAGGAGCTGGCCGCCATCGACCCGAAGCTCAAGGAGCTCTACGACACCATCGAGATCGAGGACTGATCATGACCGAGACCTTCCGTCCCCTCCGCTCGGTCCTCTACATGCCGAGCTCCAACACGCGTGCCCTCGAGAAGGCCAAGACGATCGCCGCCGACGCGCTGATCCTCGACCTCGAGGACGCCGTCGCCCCCGACGCGAAGTCGGAGGCGCGCGAGAACGCGGCCGCGGCCGTCACGTCGGGCGAGTACGGCAACAAGTACCTCACCATCCGCATCAACGGCGCCGACACCGAGTGGCACGCGGACGACCTGGCGGCTGCCGCCAAGGCCGGCCCCGACGCGATCGTCGTCCCCAAGGTCAACAGCCCCCAGCAGGTGCTCGACCTCGTCGCCGCCTTCGAGAAGGCCGGCGTCCCGGAGCACACCAAGCTCTGGGCGATGATCGAGAGCCCGTACGCCATCCTCCACGCCGAGGAGATCGCCTCCGCCTCCGAGCGGCTGACGGTGCTCGTCCTGGGCACGAACGACCTGGTCAAGGAGCTCTACGTCGACCACGTCCCCGCCCGCGCCAACCTGGTCACGTCGCTCCAGCTCGCGGTGCTCGCCGCGCGCGCGAGCGGCAAGGTCATCCTCGACGGCGTCTACAACAACGTGAAGGACGCCGAGGGCTACGCGGCCGAGGTCGAGCAGGGCCGGATCTTCGGGTTCGACGGCAAGACGCTGGTCCACCCCAGCCAGGTCGAGGGCGCCAACGCAGGCTTCGCACCCAGCGAGCAGGCCGTGGCCGACGCCAAGGGTCTCATCGAGGCGTTCGAGGCCGCCGGCAGCGGCGTCGCGACCTACAACGGCAAGATGGTCGAGGCCCTCCACGTCGAGTCCGCCAAGCGAGTCCTCAGCATCGCCGAGGCCATCGCCGCGCTGTAGGCCACCGCCCAGGAATATCTCTCAATGTATAGAAAAAGTTACTCCTCTCCCATTTTGGCTGATCAGTAACTTTTTTCCGAGAAGAAGGTGACAAACCGGCGGGATTCTGGTTCCGTTACGTGCTGCGCGACACAACCGACACTCGCTAAGCGCTCAGGAGACAGCGTCAGATGACTGAAGCGAACAGTCGGCCCGCGACGGGGGACCTCTCGAACGTCCCGCCCACGCCGGCTCGACACCACGCCCCACAGATGCGCAGCAAGAACGACGCCACGGCCGACCCCCTCGAGATCGCCAACCGCGCTCTCGAGGGGCTGTCGCCGGCGACCGAGTCGTGGTTCGACTCTCCCAAGACCAACGCCGCCCCCGACCGGGGGCGGCCGCGTCACATTCCGTACGCCCCGCCGCCACAGCCCGGCACGGCGCTCGTCCCCGTGCAGCCCGCTCCCGTCCCCGTCCGCTACCAGCCGCCGCGGCCCAACTACCAGCGCCCGCTGCCTCCGCACACCCGGCTGCCGCAGTACGCCTACCAGCCGAGCCCCTACACGGCTCAGCAGTACCACCCCGCCGGACCGGTGACGTTCGCCAACCCGGCGATGCCGCCGTACGCCGCCGCGCAGGTGCCGGACCGGAACGCGGCGGTCGCGGAGTACCGGATCCCGAAGAACCGTGCCCGCAGCAAGAAGGCGGTGCTGCTGCCGCTCGCGGCGATGGCGATCGCCTCGGCCGGCCTCGGCGCCTTCGCCCAGTCGAACGTCGACCCGGACATCGAGACCCAGCAGGTCAAGGCCCACGCCGACCAGTACGACGCCATCGCGGTCGTCGACACCGAGCAGAAGGTCATCGACGCCCCCGGCGTGATCGCACCGGAGGAGACCACCCTCTTCTCCCGCACGGCCGGACGCGCGGCTCCCGGCAAGCACTCCAGCGGCGACTACGACGCCCCCTCCACGGCCGAGGCCTACGGTGGCGCCCACGCCGCCAGCGGATCCGTCTCCACCCCGCAGACCGCGACCCCCCTGGAGGACAAGGACCCGAAGCCCGCTCCCCAGCCGGCCCCCGAGCCCGCGCCCGCGCCGAACCCCGAGCCGGAGCCCGAGCCGAACCCCGAGCCCGAGCCGACCCCGGCACCGGCTCCCCCGTCGATCGGCGAGAACGTCGTGGCCCCGGTGCTCGACACCGTGACCGGCGTGATCGACGGTCTCACCGGAATTCAGCTCGACTTGACCCCGTAAGCGAGGGTCTTCGAACGGGCCGTGACCTCCTCCGAGGTCACGGCCCGTTTGCCTATGCCCGGGTGGGTTACCCATGGCCAGGAAGGGTCATCTAGAAATAGGACCTCCGTCCCGATAACTTCCGTGGTTTTCTCTCGTTTGCCCGATGTGCCACCCCTTAACTCGGGAGTGCGCCAGGTTCCCCCGGATCTGGCAGGTGGCACGGCCCCGTTGCGGGGATCTTGGGGGATCCCCACCGCAGAATCGGAGTCCAACCAACAATGCGAAGCATCCGTACGCTTGCGCTGTCCGCAGCCGCTGCCGCCGTCGTCGGCGCAGTTCTGGTTGTGCCGGCGCCCTCACAGGCCGCACTGACGAACACCTCTTTCGGGATGTTCGCGAGCGGCTTCGGTACCCGCGTGACCGGTGGAAGCATCCCGGCCAACTCGGGCGACCTTGGGTACCAGACCATCGGCTGCACCCGTAAGGCTGGTCACAACGTCAACAACAACACCGCCGGCGCCAAGGTGCCCGGCATCGGCACGATCGGTGCGACCACGACCAAGCAGCGGACGATCAAGTCCGGCGAGACGGTCAAGTCCATCTCGGAGCACAAGATCGCCGACGTCGTCCTCGACAAGAGCCCGCTGGGCAAGGTCACCGTCGAGGGTCTGAGCTCGGTCTCCCAGGCTTGGTGGGACGGCAAGGGCTACAAGGCCGACTCCAAGGCCAAGATCGCTCACGTGGTCCTCGACCCGGCCGGCCCCGGCCAGAAGATCGACCTCCCGATCCCCGGCCGTGACAAGCCGCTGGTCATCCCCGGCATCGCCACCATCGGCATCGGCAACACCGTCGAGAAGACCAACGCCGACGGCGCCGAGGCTTACGCCAACGGCATCTGGATCAAGCTCCACGGCAGCGACTCCGAGGTCATCGTCGGTCGCTCCCGCGCCGAGATCAACGGCCAGGCCTTCACCGCGACCTTCCGCGGTTTCGCTGACTCCGTCGACGCCACCGCTCTCGGCGGCGCCGTCCAGGTCGGCAAGAACCCGCTGACCAACGCCGGCTGCGCCGGCACCAAGGGCAAGCTGAAGACCAAGTCCATCGCCGGCGTGCCGCTGGGCAACGCGGGTGACATCCTGGACGTCAAGGGCCTGACCAGCGGTCAGCGCTCGAACCAGACCAAGACCACCGCCGAGGGTTACACCTTCGGTGAGGTCGCCAGCGTCAACATCGGCGACGGTGCGATCCGCATCGAGGCCATCCGCGCCCAGGCGAACGCCAAGTTCGTCAAGGGCAAGGGCGCCTCGACGTCCATCTCGGGCACCAAGTTCGGTGACATCTACGTCGGTGACCAGAAGGTCTCCCTCGCCCAGCTCGAGTCGGCGCTCTCCCGCGTCGACATCCCCGGCCTGGCCAAGATCGAGACCAAGGTCGTCGTCGAGCGCAGCAAGAACCTGGTCGAGGTCGTCGCCCTGCGGCTGACGCTCCTCGACGCGACCAAGGGCACCAAGACGGTCGTGAACATCGGTCACGCCAAGTTCAAGGTGAACTCGAACGCGTGAGGCCTTGATCCACTAAGGCTGTCCTAAGAAACGGCCCGCGTCCTGACCAGGTCGCGGGCCGTTTCTTCGTTCTGAAGTTACCGACGGGTAGTATCAACCCACCCTTACACGGCCGAACCGAGCACAAGCACTAGGCTCGGCTGTATTCCGGCAGTCCTGCCCCCTGATGAGGAGCGCCTAGGCATGTTGCAGATCATCGCCATCGTCGTGTGTCTCGCGGCAACGGTGGCCACCGCCTACCTGGTGATCAAGGCGGTCCGGTCGATGCTCGCGGTCATCAAGATCGGTACGCCGATCAGCCGCGTCGACCAGCCGCTGGCCCGCACCCTGACGATGTTGAAAGAGACCGTCCTCCACACCCGCATGCTGCAGTGGACCTGGGTCGGGATCCTGCACTGGTTCGCCTTCGCGGCGTTCATCGTGCTCTCCACGGCGGTCGGCGCGGCGTACTTCCAGCTCTTCGACCCGGAGTGGACGCTGCCGGTGGTCGGCAAGCTGTTCGCCTACGAGTGGATCGCCGAGATCCTCGGCCTGCTCGGCTCGCTGGGCATCATCCCGCTGATCATCTACCGGCTGACGCATCAGCCCGCGCAGATGGGCCGCGGCACCCGGTTCTTCGGCTCCACTCAGTGGCAGGCGTTCTTCGTCGAGGCGATGGTGCTGGTCGAGAGCGCGGCGATCCTGTTCATCCGCGGCGCGGAGTACAACCTGGCCAAGGCCCACGGCGGCGAGGTCGCCGAGCACGCCACCGCGTTCCACTTCCCGATCTCGCAGTTCTTCGGGGCGCTCTACCCCACCGGCCCCGACGCGATCCACACGCTCGAGAACGTCATCTACGCGATCGCGGCCTTCAAGATCATCACGGCGCTGATCTGGCTGACCATCGTCTCCACCCACCTGACGATGGGTGTCGCCTGGCACCGCTTCACCGCCTGGTTCAACATCTGGTTCAAGCGCGAGCCGGGTTCGCGTACGTCCTCCGTCGACGGCGCCCGCCCGCTCGGCACCGCGCTCGGCGCGATCAAGCCGATGCTCATCGACGGCAAGCCCGTCACCCTCGAGGACGTCGAGGAGGACCGCATCCCCGAGGACGCCATCCTCGGTGTCGGCTCGATCCAGGACTTCTCCTGGAAGGGCATCCTCGACTTCACCACCTGCACCGAGTGTGGTCGCTGCCAGTCGCAGTGCCCCGCCTGGAACACCGAGAAGCCGCTCTCGCCGAAGCTGCTGGTGATGGGTCTGCGCGAGCACGCGTACGCCGCCGCCGGTGACTCCGACCTCAAGGAGAAGCCGCTGATCGGCAAGGCCGACGCCGCTCCGGCCGGCGCCGAGAGCAACACCGAGGTCCTCGACTGGTTCTACAACCCCGAGGACGGCGGCTTCGTCATCGACGAGGACGTGCTCTGGTCGTGCACCTCGTGCGGTGCCTGCGTCCAGCAGTGCCCCGTCGACATCGAGCACGTCGACCACATCATGGACATGCGCCGCTACCAGGTGCTCGTCGAGTCGAACTTCCCCTCCGAGCTCAACGGCCTGTTCAAGGGCCTCGAGGGCAAGGGCAACCCGTGGAACATGAACGCCAACGCGCGCATGGACTGGGCCAAGGACCTGCCCTTCGAGGTCAAGGAGGTCGGCAAGGACATCGAGTCGCTGGAGGAGGTCGACTGGCTGTTCTGGGTCGGCTGCGCCGGCGCCTACGAGGACCGGGCCAAGAAGACCACCCGCGCCGTGGCCGAGCTGCTCGACATGGCCGGGGTCACCTTCGGCGTACTCGGCAACGGCGAGACCTGCACCGGTGACTCCGCCCGCCGCGCCGGCAACGAGTTCGTCTTCCAGGGCCTGGCTCAGCAGAACGTCGAGACGTTCAAGGAGTTCAAGGTCAAGAAGGCCGTCACCACCTGTGCTCACTGCTTCAACACGCTGAAGAACGAGTACAAGGAGTTCGGCATCGAGCTCGAGGTCGTCCACCACACCCAGCTGCTCAACCGTCTCGTACGCGAGGGCAAGCTGACTCCGATCGCGGACGGCGCCGGCGCCCACAAGCGCTCCATCACCTACCACGACCCGTGCTACATCGGTCGCCACAACGGCGTCTACGAGCCGCCGCGCGAGCTGCTGCAGATCATGCCGGGCGCCGAGTACAAGGAGATGCCGCGCAACTCCGAGCGCTCCTTCTGCTGTGGTGCCGGTGGTGCCCGGATGTGGATGGAGGAGAAGATCGGGTCGCGGATCAACGAGAACCGCACCGACGAGGCCGTCGCCACCGGCGCCGACCAGATCGCCGTCGGCTGCCCGTTCTGCCGCGTCATGCTCTCCGACGGCCTGACCAAGGCCCAGGCCAACGGCTCGGCGCGCGAGGAGGTCGAGGTCCTCGACGTCGCGCAGATGCTGCTCGCGTCCGTGAAGGGCGAGCAGGCCACCAAGCTGGCCCCGGGTGAGGGTGCGAAGGTCGGTGCCGCCACCAAGGCCGCTCCGGCTGTCGAGGAGGCCGCCCCGGCCGCCGGTGCTGCCGCGGGCTCGTCGCTCTTCGACTCCCCTGCCGAGGCCGCTGAGACCGCTGAGGCCCCGAAGGCTCCGGCCGACGCGTCCTCGCTCTTCGACACCCCTGCCCCGGCCGAGCCGGCCTCGGGCGGTACGTCGGGCGGCGGCTCGCTCTTCGACACGCCCGCTCCGGCCGTCGAGCCGGAGAAGCCGGCCTCGGGTGGCTCCCTGTTCGACGACGGTGGGTCGCTCTTCGACACGCCTGCCGAGGCACCCGCCGAAGAGAAGCTGACCGCGGAGAAGCCGGCCGAGGAGCCTGCTGCCGATCTCGGGACCGGTGGGTCGCTCTTCGACGTCCCCGCGCAGGAGGCGGAGCCTGCTGCCGCACCCGAGGCGAAGGCGGCGCCGGCTGCTCCGGCACCGGCGGCCGAGGAGCCTGCTGTCGACCTGGGTGGGGGCGGCTCGCTCTTCGACATCCCGGCCGCACCTGCCGAGGAGGCCGCACCGGCTCCCGAGGCGAAGGCAGCGCCTCCGGCCGCCGAGCCCGAGGCACCCGCCCCGGCTGCGGCTCCGGCCGCCGAGGAGCCGAGCATCGACCTCAGCGCTGGTGGTTCGCTCTTCGACATCCCGGCGAGCGAGCCTGAGCCCGCTCCCGCGAAGGCTCCCGAGGCCGCTGCGCCGGTCGAGGCCGCTGCTCCGGCCGAGGCGCCCGAGGCTGCTGCTCCGGTCGCACCTGCCGCGCCCGCTGCTCCTGCGGCGGGTTCGGGGGTGACCTCGGAGCCGAAGACCGACGTCGACTTCGACAGCCTCGGCTCTCTCTTCGACATCGAGGCGCCGGAGGGCACGGTCGCCGCCGCGGCTCCTGCGCCTGCGGCACCTGCTCCCGCCGCCGAGGCTGCGCCGGAGGCCGTGGTCGAGGAGACGCCTGCCGAGGACACGGCCGTCGAGGTGGAGGCCCCGGCCGAGCCGGAGCCCGAGGCCAAGCCCGCCCCCGCACCGGAGCCGAAGCCGGCGCCGGCCGTGAGCGGATACGCTCACACGCCGCGTACCGACGTCGACATCCACGAGGCAGGGTCGCTCTTCGACCTCTGACCTGCCGCAGCTCGCTGCACCAGACGATGACACCTTGTGAGCACTTCACAAGGTGTCATCGTCATTTCGCCGAGGCCTCAGCACAGGCCTGACATCACGTGACATCAGATTCGGGTTGCGATGACGTCATCGTGATGTCATAGTGGTGCACATGGACATCACGCCGTACATCGACAGCCTGCGACGAGACCTGTTGGCCGCGGCCGAGGCATCGGGGCCGGAGGCTCGGGAGACCGCGGAGCGGCTCACCTACGCACTCGACCCGGCGGCTCGGCTGGCGGTCATGGAGGCGGTGAGCCAGGCAGCCGCGGAGATCACGGCGGAGCTGCCGACGGGCAACGTGGACGTACGTCTGCGGGGACGTGACCTGGAGTTCGGGGTCACGCTGCCGGAGATCGCGGAGCCGATCCCGCCGACCCCTCCCGCGCCCCCGGCGCCGCCCGCTCCCCCGACTCCCCCGGCGCCGCCGGAGCCCGAGGCCGACGACTCCCTCGCCCGGGTGACCCTGCGCATCCCGGAGTCGCTCAAGGCGAAGGCCGAGGAGGCGGCGGCCGAGGCCGGCCAGTCGCTCAACACCTGGCTCGTCGGCGCCGTACGCGCGGCCACCCGGGAGAACGCGGTCAACGTCGACGTCGACCTCTCCGCGATCCCCCACATCGTCACCGAGGCGATGAACAGCCTCGATCCGTTCCGCGGAAGCAACCGCGGCAGGTCCGACCGCCGGATGACCGGCTGGCTCTGACCTGAACCCAGACGCACCAACGGACGGCCGCCCGGCCGGTCCGGTAGATCAGCACACCCTCAGGAGCATCATCATGAGCACGTACACCTTCATGTCCACCGCACCCGCCAAGCTGTTCGTCGAGTTCGGGAAGGGCAACCTCGAGGTCTCGGCGACCGACGCCGAGGAGACGACCATCGAGATCGACGGCGACGACGCCGAGCATCTCGTGGTCGAGCAGAACGGCGACACCATCAACATCGTCGACCCGCACAAGGGCCCGTTCAGCCGCTCGCGGCGCTACGACATCGCGGTGACCGTCCCGGCCCGCAGCCAGCTGCGCGTCCGCACCGGGAGCGCCGACATCGCCACCCAGGGCGTCCTCCGGGCGGCATGGCTCCAGACCGGCTCGGGCGACGTACGGGTCGACCGGGTCACCGAGGAGTTCCAGGTCGAGACCGGCTCGGGAGACATCGAGGCCGACACCCTCGACGGGCGCGCCTCGATCAAGTCGGGATCCGGTGACATCCGGATCGGTACGGCCCACGACCTGCACACCAAGACCGGCTCCGGCAGCGTGGAGATCGACGAGGTCGAGGGCGACGTGAGCCACTCGACGGGTGCCGGTGACTTCGCCATCCACTCGGTCAGCGCGGGCCGGATCTCGGTGAAGGGAGCCTCCTCTGACGTACGCATCGGGATCCCGAACGGCACCCCGGTGTGGACCGACGTCAACACAGTGAGCGGCCGGTGCACCAGCACTGTCGAGAGCGCTGGCGCACCGGCCGCGGGTGAGCCCTATGTCGAGCTGCGTACCACCACCGTCAGTGGCGACATCACGCTCGTAGGACTCTGAGCCGAACGGGCTACTTGTCCTCGTTCACCTTGCTGGAGCCAGGAGCGTCCGGCACGACCGGCCGCAGGACGCCCCAGGCGATGAAGACGGCACCGATGACGAGCAGGACGATGCCGGCCCACAGGTTGGCGTTGGGGCCGCCGGTCTTGTCGACCTCGGGGTCGCCGAACAGGCCCATCAGCAGCAGGATGATGCCGTAGACCGCGAGCAGGGACCCGATCACGTTGCGGATGTCGAAGAGCGACAACAGCACCGCAAGGAACCCCTTGTTGGTTTCGGTGGACATCTCAGCCTCCTCTAGAAGATCACGTTCAGGATGATGACCAGGACCAGCGCGACACCCGCCAGCGGCACCGGGCGCTCCCACCACGGGCGACCGGCGTCCTCGGCGTCGACCAGGTCCTCCTTCGGGGTCTCGGAGTAGACCAGACCCTTCAGGGAGCCTTCCGGCTTCGGCGCGGTCACCAGCGAGACGATCACGCTGACCACGATGTCGACCACGAAGGCCGCACCGGCCGCCACGAACGAGGCGCCCTGGCCGGAGAGCGGCAGGACACCGACGGAGAGCCCGCCGAGCGTGCCGTCGGCGAGGATGCCGACGAGCACGGCCGCCAGGGTGCCGGAGACCAGACCGGTCCAACCGGCGGTCGCGGTCATCCGCTTCCAGAACATACCCAGGATGAACGTCGCGAACAGCGGCGCGTTGAAGAACCCGAACAGGGTCTGCAGGTAGTCCATGATGTTGGAGAAGTTGGAGGCCAGCACCGCGGTGAAGATCGCGATGGCGGTCGCCGCGACGGTCGCCCAGCGCCCCAGCTTGACATAGAAGTCGTCGGGGCGGTCCTTGATGATGTACTCCTGGATGATGTCGAAGGACACCACCGTGTTGAACGCGGAGACGTTGGCCGCCATACCGGCCATGAACGCGGCCAGCAGACCGGTGATCGCCAGCCCGAGCAGACCGTTGGGCAGCACCTCCGCCATCAGGTAGAGCAGCGAGTCGTTGTAGGTCACGCCCTCACCGGAGGCACCACCCGGCACCGCCTCCCCTGCCTTCGTACGCGCGATCTCGGTGACCAGGACCGCCGCGATCATGCCGGGGAAGATGGTGATGAACGGGATGAACATCTTCGGGAAGGCACCGATGATCGGCGTCTTCCGGGCGGCCGAGATCGAGTCGGCCGCCATCGCGCGCTGGACCTCGACGAAGTTGGTGGTCCAGTAGCCGAAGGAGAGCACGAAGCCGAGACCGAACACGATGCCGACGACCGAGAGGAAGTCGGAGCCGAAGCCGGTCAGGGCCGCACCGGGCCAGGAGTTGAGCTGGTCAGCGGCAGGCGCGATGGTGTCGGGGTTGGCCGCCGCGGCCTTCTCGATCTTCGAGGTGAGGCCGTCCCAGCCACCGACCCGGTGGAGACCGAGCAGGGTCAGCGGCAGCAGCGCGGCGACGATCACGAAGAACTGCAGCACCTCGTTGTAGATCGCGGCCTTCAGACCGCCGAGGGTGATGTAGGACAGCACGATCAGGGCGGCCACGATCAGCGCCACCCACAGCGGCCAGCCGAGCAGCGCGTGCACGATCGAGCCGAGCAGGTAGAGGTTGATACCGGCGATGAGCAGCTGCGCCAGCGCGAACGAGAGCGCGTTGACCAGGTGGGCACCGGTGCCGAAACGGCGCTTCATGAACTCGGGGACCGAGCGCACCTTCGAGCCGTAGTAGAAGGGCATCATCACGACACCCAGGAACAACATCGCGGGAATCGCACCGATCCAGAAGTAATGGACGGTCGGGAGCCCGAGCTGAGCTCCCGTTGCCGACATACCCATGATCTCGACCGCACCGAGGTTCGCCGAGATGAAGGCGAGCCCGGTGACCCAGGCGGGCAGCGACCGGCCCGAGAGGAAGAAGTCGACCGAGTTCGACATGCCACGGCTGGCCAGGAAGCCGATGCCGAGGACGAACGCGAAGTAGATGGCGATCAGGAGATAATCGACCGTGTTGGCCTGGATCAGGGTGTCCGCGGCCAGGATGCTTGCTTGCATTCCGAGACCCTTCTATTTGATTGGGCGCACCAAACTTAACCACGCGCACGCGTCAAAACCGCGCTGGGTCACCCCTTCATCGACACGCCTTCGCGCCAGTAGCCCATGAAGGCCACCTGCTTGCGGGGCATCTCGAGCTCGTTGACGAGGTGACGGCGCAGTGCGGTGACCATCCGGGACTCTCCGGCGATCCAGGCGTAGCGCCCGTCCTCGCCGTTCTCGGAGCCGCTCGCCGAGCCGCTCTCGGCGACCGCGACCTCCTCGCCGGAGGACGAGTAGATCGGGGTCTCCCACAGGTCCGGGTCCTCGACCTCGACCGAGGTGACGTCCTCGGGCGTCGCCTCGAAGCCGAGCAGGCCGCCGACGGCGGCCAGGGCCGGACCACCGACCGGCGCACCCTCGCGCGGCAGCCAGGTGACCTTCAGCCCCTCGGGCGCAGCCACCTCCTGTACGTCACCGGCGACCGGCACCTCCAGGAAGGCCGATCCGGTGGCGTCCGCCGGCAGGGACTCGAGGATGGAGACGATCGCCGGGACGGCGGTCTCGTCGCCGACCAGGAGCAGCCGGGTCGCGTCGCCGGGGAGCCACTCGATCCCGCCGTAGGGCTCGCCGAGCTTGGGGCCGGCCACCATGATCTCGTCGCCCGGCTCGGCCGCACCGGCCCAGTCGGAGCCGGGACCGTGCGCTCCGGGATGGAGCACGAAGTCGACGTACAGGCGCTTCTCGATCCCCTCCCCCTCGATCGAGCGGATCGTGTAGGTGCGCATCCGCGGGCGCTCGTCGTCGGGGAGGGCGAGCCACTCGGCGTACCAGTCCTCGGCCGAGAGCTCCGGCAGCACGCCCGGGGTGGCCGGGAAGAAGAGCTTGATGCGCTGATCGAGGCTCGGCCCGTCGTTGCCGAAGTCGGCCAGGTCGTCGCCGACCAGCTCGATCCGGGCGAAGGAGGGCGAGAGGCGCTCGACGGAGCGTACCGAGACGCGGGCGAGGATGGGCATGTCAGGCTCCTTGTGCGTGGGGGTGAGCTGCGGGTCGGTGGTGGCGTCCGATCGGGACGACCAGCGGTGTGCCCGAGACGGGGTCGTGGATGACCTGGCACTCCAGCCCGAAGACCTGCTCGACGCGGTCGGCGGTCACCACCTCGGCGGGCGTGCCGGTGGCGGCGACCTTTCCGCCGCTCATCGCGATCAGGTGGTCGGCGTAGCGGGCCGCCAGGTTGAGGTCGTGGAGCACCATCACGACGGTGGTCCCTCGCGAGGAGCGCAGCCCGTGGAGGAGGTCGAGCAGGTCGACCTGGTGGGCGACGTCGAGGAACGTGGTCGGCTCGTCGAGGAGCAGCAGGTCGGTCTGCTGGGCGAGCGCCATCGCCACCCAGACCCGCTGCCGCTGACCGCCGGAGAGCTCGTCGACGACACGGTCGGCCAGGTCGAGGGTGTCGGTCAGCTCGAGCGCCTCCGCGACCGCGGCGTCGTCCTCGGACGACCAGCGCTGAAGGGCACCGCGGTGCGGCTGGCGTCCGCGGCCGACCAGGTCGACGACGGTGATGCCCTCGGGAGCGACCGGCGACTGCGGCATCAGGCCGAGCGTCTTGGCCACCGCGCGAGTCGGCTGCTTGTGGACCGCCTTGCCGTCGAGCACGACCTGCCCCGAGATGGGCTTCAGCAGCCGCGCCATGCCGCGCAGCAGGGTCGACTTCCCGCAGCCGTTGGCGCCGACGATCACCGTGGTGAGGCCGTCGGGGATCTCGAGCGAGACGCCGTCGACGACCAGGTCTGCGCCGTAGCCGAGGCTCACACTCTCCGCAGCGAGTCTCATCTGGGCCTCTTTCATGTCATCGCCTTCCAGCCCGCCCGGCGGCGAGCAACCACAACAGGAACGGCGCCCCGAACGCACCGGTGACGACGCCTACCGGGAAGGAGACGCCGGGGACCGCATAGTCGGCGATGTAGTCGCCCGCCACCATCACGATGGCGCCGACGAGCGCAGCGCCGACCAGCGTCGTACGCCCGCCGTTGAGCGCCCTCGAGATCGGTCCTGCGACGAACGCGACGAAGGCGACCGGACCGGCGGCGGCGACGCCGAGAGCGGTGAGCAGGACGGCGAGCAGGAGCAGCAGGTCCGTACGCCGCCGGCTGACGCCCAGCCCGGTGGCCACGTCCGGGCCGAGCTGGAGGATCTGGGCGGACCGTGCGGTCAGGATCAGCGCAGGGACGAGCACGACCAGGAAGCCCAGCAGCGTCCAGATCGTCGGCCAGGTGACGCCGTTGAGCGCGCCGGTCAGCCAGCGCAGCACGAGCAGGGCGTCGAACTCGTTGGCGCGGGTGAAGAGGTAGTGGACGACCGCGGTCATCGCGGCCGCGGCGGTGACGCCGACCAGGACGAGCCGGTAGCTGCCGTCGGAGCCGGCCACGAGCCGGACCGCCACCGCGATCGCGATCGCCCCCACGATCGCGGCGATGCTCAGGGCCAGCCCCTGCAGGTCGAGCACCACGATCGCGAAGACCGCCGACGCGCTCGCGCCGAGCGAGACGCCGACGATGTCGGGGCTCGCCAGCGGGTTGCGCAGGGTGCTCTGGAAGACCGCGCCGGCGCTGCCGAACGCGATCCCGACCAGCACGCCGAGGATCGCCCTGGGGAGCTTCTCCGACATCAGCAGGAAGGTCGCGCCCGGGATCTCGGCACCGCCGAGGATCCTGAAGAAGTCGGGCACGGTGATGATGAAGTTGCCGAGCAGCACCCGGGCGACGAAGGCTCCGAAGAGGAGGACCACCAGGGCCGCGATGACGAGGGCATGGCGTCGTCGCGGCGCCCGCCGGGCCTTGCGTACGACGTCGACGGGCCGGGTCGGTTCGGCAGTTGCTGTGCTCACAGGCCCGCCATCCGTCCACGTCGCAGGAACCACACGAATGCAGGTACGCCGACGACGGCCGTCATGATGCCGACCTGCACCTCGGTGGGCGGCAGCACCACCCGGCCGAGCGCGTCGGCGATGGCGGTGAGCGCGGCCCCGGCGGCGATCGAGAGCGGCAGCACGAGGGTGTAGCTGGGACCGACCAGGGCGCGTACGGCGTGCGGGACGACCAGGCCGACGAAGGCGACCGGGCCGACCAGGGCGGTGGCGGTGCCGCTGAGCAGCACCACCGCGATCCCGACGACCACCCGGTCCAGACCGGTGCGGCGGCCGAGTCCCTTGGCGAGGTCGTCGCCGAGCGCGAGCGCGTCCAGGACCCGCGCGCCCAGCAGCGCCAGCAGGGCACCCACGGCGAGGAACGGAGCACAGACCGCGAGGTCGCCCCAGTCGCTGCCGATGGTGCCGACCTGCCACTGCCGGAAGACCTCCAGGCCCTTGTGGTCCATCAGCAGGATGCCGCTGGTCCAGCTGGTCAGCGCCGCGGTCAGCGCCGCGCCGGCCAGCACCAGCTTGGCGGGAGTGGCGCCGTCGCGGCCGATCGCGGCGATGCCGTGCACGAGGATCGCGGCCACGGCCGCGCCGATGAAGGCGGCCCAGAGCAGCGAGTCGAGACCGGTGGCACCGACGTAGACCAGCGCCACGACGACCGCGAAGGCCGCGCCGGCGTTGAGGCCGAGCAGTCCCGGGTCGGCCAACGGGTTGCGGGTGAGCCCCTGCAGGCAGGCACCGCCGAGCGCGAGCGCGCCGCCGACGGCGAAGGCGATGGCGGTGCGGGCGATCCGGTTCTCCAGGATCGCCTGCCCGAAGCTGCCGTCGTCGAAGAGACCGGTGGGCGGGACCCACTCGGCGCCGAGCAGGACCGAGGCCACCGCCGCGAGGAGCAGCACACCCAGGATGAGTCCGACCCCGGGCAGCCGTCGACCCCGGACGACCGCGGCGGCAGCTGCTGCCGGGTCGGCCGGGGCCAGAGGCGTACGGATGGTCAACGCGGGCTTCACTCAGCCGCGGTGACGTTGACCTTCCCGCCGTCGACCGCCTCGGCGATCGAGGGAACGAGCTCGTCGATGAAGTAGGGGATCGACAGGGTGCTCGCGGCGGAGAAGGTCAGGGACAGCGGCTGGTCGGTCACGTCGAGGTAGTGGCCGTTCTTGATCGCCGGGATCTGGCTGAGCAGCTTGTCCTTCTGCAGGGCCTCGAAGCTGCCCGCGGTGTAGCCGAGGTTGATCAGCACCTCGGACTCCAGCTCGGGAGCCTTCTCCGCGGAGACGTCGGTGTAGAACTGGCCGGCCGGGACGAGCTTGTCGGCGACCGGGGCGAGCTCCATGCCGAGCTGGGTGAGCATCTGCGGGCGGGCGTCGCCGGCGCCGTAGAGGCCGATGGTGCCAAGCTTGGAGTTGTCCTGGACACCGGTGACCAGGTAGCTGGCGCCGACGATCTGCGGGTGGTCCTTCTGGGCCTGCGCGATCTTGTCCTCGGTCTCCTTCTTGACCTCCTCGGACAGGGTGACCCGCCCGGTGGCCTTGCCGATCATCTCGAGCGAGTCCTGCCAGGAGGTCAGCCACGGGTCACCGGGGAAGGCGACGGTCGGGGCGATCTCACTGAGCTTCTTGTAGTCGGCCTCGGTGATGCCCGAGTTGGTGGCCAGGATCAGGTCGGGCGCAGCCTTGCTGATCTCGGTGAAGGGGATGCTGGTGTCGGCGTTGTAGCGCACCGGCTGCTTGCCGCCGACCTCCTTCAGCTCGGCGTCGAACCAGTCGGTCGACTGCTGCTCGTTACCGCCCCAGGTGATGGCCTGGGCTGCGACCGGGACGACGCCCAGCGACAGCGCCACGTCGTGGTCCGACCAGCCGATGGTGGCGACGTTGGTCGGCTCCTCGGTGATCTCGGTGCTGCCGTAGGCGTGCTCGACGGTGACAGGGAAGGCGCCCTTGTCTGCCTTCGAAGCGGAGTCCGCGGAGCTGTCCGCGGAGTCGGTCGCGCCTGTGCTGCACGCAGCCAGGCCGGTGGCAGCGAGCACGAGGCTCGCTGCGATGAGAACGGATCGACGAATCACGGGGGAAACCACCTCGGGTTAGGCAATGCTTAGTTAGGACAGCCTAAACACATCTTGCCTCGACGCGAGGTATCGGGCCCCGGATATGGACAGGTCAGGGCCTGACGAACGCCGCCCGCTCGGCCTCGACCCGATCCCGGATCACGCAGTCGAGCGAGTGGTCGTTGATGATCCCCATCGACTGCATGAACGCGTACATCGTCGTCGGCCCGACGAACTTCCAGCCGCGCTTCTTGAGGTCTTTGGAGAGGCTAACCGAGGCGGGCGAGGTGGCCACCACCTCCGGGACTTTCAACGGCTCGGGCTCGAAGTCCCAGACGTACGCAGCCAGCGACCCGCGCTCCTCGACGAGCTCGACCGCGCGGCGCGCGTTGTTGATCGCCGCCTCGATCTTGCCGCGGTGGCGGATGATCCGCGCGTCCTGCAGGAGCCGCTCGACGTCACCCTCGTCGAACTCGGCGACCTTGTGGAAGTCGAAGCCCGCGAAGACCTCGCGGAACGCCGGCCGCTTGTTGAGGATCGTGCGCCACGACAGCCCGCTCTGGAACCCCTCGAGACAGACCTTCTCGAAGAGCCGCACGTCACCGCCGGCAGGAAAGCCCCACTCGGTGTCGTGATAGTCCAAGAACTCGGGCGCCCCGCCGGCCCACGCGCAACGCGTCTGGCCGTCGGGGGCCAGGAACGGTGTCTCACTCATCCACCCGACCCTAGCGGCGACCACCGACAGACCCGCTCAGATCTTGGTGCGGTGGAAGCTCTGGAAGCTGCGCGAGGCGGTCGGGCCGCGCTGGCCCTGGTAGCGGCTGCCGTACTTCTCGCTGCCGTAGGGGTTCTGCGCCGGCGAGGTGAGCCGGAAGAAGCAGTACTGGCCGATCTTCATGCCCGGGTAGAGCTTGATCGGCAGCGTCGCGACGTTGGCGAGCTCGAGGGTCACGTGACCCGAGAAACCCGGGTCAACGAAGCCGGCGGTGGCGTGGGTGAGCAGCCCGAGCCGTCCCAGCGACGACTTCCCCTCGACGCGAGCGGCGATGTCGTCGGGCAGGGTCACGGTCTCGTACGTCGACCCGAGCACGAACTCCCCCGGGTGCAGGATGAACGGCTCGTCGCCCTCGGTCTCTATCTGCCGGGTGAGCTCGGACTGGTCCACGGCCGGGTCGATCGTGGCGTACTTGTGGTTGTCGAAGACCCGGAAGAACCGGTCCAGACGTACGTCGACGGACGACGGCTGCAGCATCGACTCGTCCCAGGGGTCGATGACGATCCTTCCGTCGTGGATCTCGGTCAGGATGTCCTTGTCGCTCAGCAGCACGAGGCCAACTTACCGGTTCTCGTGCGCACCGTTAGCCGCCGCCATAGGCTGCGCTTGTGCGTCACAACTCCTCTGTGACTCGGGCACTCTCACTTTCCGTCGCGAGCGCACTGTTTGCCGCCGGTTGCGGATCCGATCCACGTGCGAACGCGGATCCGAAGCCATCCACCGCCAGCAGCGCTCCGACCACCTCGTCGGCGAGCCCGACAGCCGCATCCTCCGCTCCGTCGCCAACACCACAGACCTCGCGGATCAAGTCGATCCAGGACGTGTACGTGTACGGGGAGCCATGCCGATCACTGGCCAAGTCTGACGCGTACTTCACGAGCGAGTCGGCCGTGAAGTCACAGTTCGGCGTCGCGAAGGTCGGATCGCCGGATTGGGCTGAGCAACAGAAGACCTTTCCCCTGCTCACCGAGATACCGAAACCGACCTCGGCCTCCTATTGCTGGATCCTCCCGAAGGACGAGCCCGAGGACGATCCTGAGACCGAGACGATCCTCCACGTACTGGAGTACCCGAACGTGGCCTCTGCGGCTGCAGCAGCACCGGGCATCATCGACGGCGATCCGGAGATCATCGGCGACGAAGCGACCGTCGGCGCTGGAGACGGCTGGGGCGCAGGCTCGCTCCGCATAGATCGGGTGGTGCTGGTTCTCTCGGTCTGGGACGACATGCTCAACGTGATCGCGGCCAAATCCACCGTCAGAAGCATGCTGAAAGACCTGGTCCCGACGGTCCTGCCCTGATCCACAGCACCATCTACCCCATCCGTCACAGATTCCACGTCAGAGTCGTACGTCCCGGCGTAAACCCGGTTGAATCAGACGCATGGCACTGGATGCGCTGATCCCCGGCGGCTATCGCCGGTACGTCGCGCTGGGCGACTCCTTCACCGAGGGCGTCGGTGACACCGACGTCCGACGCCCGAACGGCGTACGCGGCTGGGCCGACCGAGTGGCCGAGGTGATGGCCGAGCGGACCCCCGAGTTCAGCTACGCCAACCTCGCCGTCCGCGGCCGTGGGATCGACCGGATCGTCAAGGAGCAGGTGTCGGCGGCGCTCGCGCTCGAGCCGGACGTGGTGACGATCTACGGCGGGTCGGTCGACCTGATGTGGCCGCACGTCGACATCGACGCCCTGCTCGCGACCTACGAGACCGCGATCGGGCAGCTGGTCGACAGCGGCGCGAAGGTGCTGGTCTTCACCGCGTACGGCGCCCGGGCCTCCACCGTCGGGCGGCTGCTGCGCGGACGCTTCGCGGTCTACAACGAGGCCGTCCGGGAGATCGCGCAGCGGCGGGGAGCGACGCTGGTCGACTTCTGGCGGATGACCGAGTACGACGACGCGGGCTACTGGGACGGCCACGGCTTCCTGGGGGCTCCCGGCCATCAGCTGATGGCGATCAAGGTCCTCGACACCCTCGGCGTACGCCACCACCTGCCCACCCCGAAGCCGCTGGTCGTCATCGAGGAGCCGGGCCCGAACGGCCTGGCCGCCCCGATCCGCGAGGTCCGGCGGCTGGCCGCCCGGGCGCTCCCCTGGGCCGTACGCCGCATGCTGCGCGGCCCCGCCGGCGACGGGCTGTCGGCTCGCTATCCCCGGATGACACGACTTTCCTGAGTCGGTTCACACCTGGCCACGCGGGTGGGGTAACATCCTGGTCGCACCTGCGGACGTAGCTCAGTTGGTAGAGCGCAACCTTCCCAAGGTTGATGTCGCGAGTTCGAGCCTCGTCGTCCGCTCCACGTAACACAGCAGATCAGCCCGCACTTTCGTCGTCATCGTCGTCAGTGCGGGTTTCTGTTTGGGCCCCAGATGCCCCCAAGGTGCGCCCATCGTCATCGCGGTGGCGTGCGGGCCTGGCGGCCGGTCCCCGTGCCGCGCACATGAAGAAGAGCGCCCAGTCCGTCGACCGAGCGCTCACTCTCCAGAGCCAGCAACTGGAACCGCAATCTCTCGTGGAGGACGCTGGTCCTCATTCGCGAGCAACGCCAGTTCTTCGGCACGACGACGGCGGGGGTCCGTACGTCGTGCACTCTCCGGCCCTTCGCCAGCAGGCCATGTCGGGCCCGCCAACTAGACCGCGGCCCCGGGTCGGTGCCCGAGACCACGGCACCAACGGCGCCCATCGTGGTGTCGCACCCCACGTAGGAGTAGTCACCCAGACTGCCCCGTTGGTACCAGACACGGTAACCAGGAACGCGTTCCAGATGCACGGGACGACGTCCAGTCCGTGATATCCAGGCGCAGATGCCGGAACGGGTGACGCTCAGCCCCGCGATCCGGACACTCGCCCCCGCCCCCGGATAGTCCCGATATTCTTGTCCAGGCCCATCACCGTCATGAAGAGCCAGCACCGAATCCCGGTCCGCGGAAGCACGGAAGAGTGGATGTGGGGTGGGGTAAACTGACTGCCAGGGTCGACGCCTCGTCGTCCGCTCCACGGATCCAGGTCGTGTCATGTGGCGCGGCCTGTTTCAGTTCACTTGCACGATCCAAGTGATGCAGCACACGATCACGGGTGTTTGCGCTTTGCGTGGATTAAGATTGGGTTTCTGTTTTCCAATCATTGTGTGAACGACACGTAAAGGATCACTCGCCATGAGCGCGGGCTCGAGCAGCCGATTCACCGATGGACGAGTCCCCGACCACGGCATCGGAGACCTGTTCACCTACGAGGCACGCCTCCAGGCGCGACTCGACGTCGAGGCGGCACTCGCCGAGGCAGAAGCGGCCGTGAAGGTGATCCCGGCGGAGGCCGGCGAGGCGATCGCCGAGGCCGCCGACCTGGACAAGCTCGACCTCGACCGCATCGAGAAGGCGACCGCCGAGCACAGCCACCCGCTGACCCCGCTGGTCGAGGAGCTCTGCCGGGTCGTCGGCGCGAAGCACGGCGGCTGGGTCCACTGGGGCGCGACCACGCAGAACATCACCCAGACCGCCGACCTGATCCTGCTGCGCCAGGCACACGACAAGATCCTCGACCTGCTCGGCGACCTGCTCCGCTCGCTGTCGAAGGTCGCCGAGGCCGGCGCCGAGGTGCCGATGCCGGGACGTACGCACTCCCAGCACGCCGTTCCGATCACCTTCGGCTTCAAGGTCGCCATCTGGATCGACGAGATCGCCGCGCACGTCGACCGGCTCCGCTCGGTCGAGGACCGCGTCTTCCGTCTGCTGATGGGCGGCGCTGCCGGCACCATGGCCTCCTTCGGCACCCACGCTCGCGCCATCGAGACCGAGACCGCGTCCCGGCTCGACATGGGCTCGATGCCCGTCCCCTCGCGCGCGATCAACGACGGCATGGTCGAGTGGGTCTCGATCCTGGGGATGCTCGGTGGCACCGCCGGCAAGATCGGCAAGGACGTCTACTCGATGATGCAGCCCGAGTTCGGCGAGGCCTTCGAGCCGATCCCGGAGGGCACCATCGGCTCCTCGACGATGCCCCACAAGCGCAACCCGCAGCTGACGCTGGACGTGATCACCGCCGCCACCCAGCTGCGCGGGCTCGTCGCCCCGGCGATGGAGTCGATGCTCCACGACCACGAGGCCAATGGCGCCATGACCGGGATCCTCGAGGACGCGGTCGCCCAGGCGTCGCGTCTCGCAGGTGACGTCCTGGCCCGGCTCGTGGTCATCTTCACCGGCCTGACCTTCGACGAGGACCGGATGCGCGCCAACCTGGCCCTCTCCGGCGGCCTCATCGGCTCGGAGTCCCTGATGCTCGAGCTCGGTGAGCGCATCGGCCGCCAGGTCGCCCACGACGTCGTCTTCGAGCTGGCCCAGCGCTCCGCCGTGGAGGAGCTCGACTTCGCCTCGCTGCTCGCCGCCTCCCCCGAGGTCTCGGCCCACTTCAGCCGCGACGAGATCACCGCGCTGCTCGATCCCTGCCGCCACCTCGGCGAGTCCGCCAACATCGCCCGCTCGATGGCCGAGCACGCGCGCCGGGTCGCGGACACGATCCAGATCCCGAGCGTCTAGCAATAGTCGGGGATCAAACGGTCGCTTACTCGCGGGTAGAGCGACCGTTTGATCCCCGACTACCTCGCTGGGTCGTCTGTCGATCAACCCGTAAGGTTGCACGCGTGGCTTTCGAAGGTTTCCCCGTTGCAGCGCTCGACTTCTACGACGATCTCGAGGTCGACAACACCAAGTCGTTCTGGGAAGCCCACAAGCACGTCTACAAGGAGTCGGTGCTCGCGCCGATGAAGGCGCTCACCGACGAGCTCGCCGAGGAGTTCGGCAGCGCCAAGATCTTCCGGCCCTATCGCGACGTACGTTTCTCGAAGGACAAGCTCCCCTACAAGACCCACCAGGGAGCCTTCGTGGCCGTCGCGCCGCAGACCGGCTACTACGTCGAGGTCTCGCCCCGCGGCATCCGCACCGGCGGTGGCTGCTACTGGTTCGAGCCGCCTCGCCTGGCCGCCTTCCGCGACGCCATCGTCCACGACCACTACGGCGCCGACCTGGAGAAGCGCCTCGCGGTCGCGGAGAAGAAGGGCTACGAGGTCACCGGCGACCGCCTCAAGACCGCGCCGCGCGGCTTCGACAAGAACCACCCCAAGATCGAGCTGCTCCGCCACAAGTCCATCCACCTCGGCCGCACCATCGGGTTCGACGACGTCATCCACACCTCGGCCCTCGTCGACGAGGTCAAGAAGGACTGGCGTGCCACCCGCCCCCTCGTCGAGTGGATCGCCGAGCACGCGGTGGCTTGACGCCGTGCTTGTGGGGTCTCGCGGGGTCAGGCGGCGGTGAAGCTCGCCATCGTGCGCTCGGGCTCCCAGAAGGCCTTCATGGACTTGATCCGGCCCTCCTCGTTGACGGTGTAGACCATGATCAGGTCGGTGGTGGTGTAGCTGCCGTCGGGGAACGAGGTCTTGATGCGGCCGATGTTGGCGCAGGTGTTGCCCTCGGGGTTGGCGAAGGAGTCGTTGATCTCGAACTCGAACCTGTGGACCGACGCGATCGCCTTCTCCCAGAACGCCTTCAGTCCCTCGTGACCGTGGTGGCCCTTGCCCTCGGGGTCGAACATCGACGGCCCGACCGGGTCCTCGAGGACGCAGTCCTCGGCGTAGATCGTCAACCACTCGTCGAGGTCGCCCTTGGCGACGGCGGCATAGGAGCGCTGGCCGGCCGTACGTGCGGGGTGTTCGTCGTCGGGGGCGTTCCAGGTGATGGCGTCGGAGGAGATCATGCGGCAGATCGTACGCCGAAACTGAAACGTGTTCTACCTGATCGCCGACTCCTGCCCGGATAGGGTCTCCGGGTGACCGTCTCGGAGACCGATCGCAGGACCGCGACACCGGGGCGGGACTTCAACCGGCTCTGGCTGGCGACCGCCACGAGCCAGGCCGGGTCGACGATCGCCTACGGCGCTCTCCCGCTGGTCGCGGTGCTCGTCCTGGACTCGTCCACGTTCCAGGTGTCGCTGCTGGCGGCGCTGTCCGGCTTCGCGGCCGCGGCGGCAGGAGTCCGGCTCGGACCGTGGATCGAGTACCGCTACAAGCGACCGACGATGATCGGCGCCGACCTGATCCGGTTCGTAGCGATGCTCAGCGTTCCCGCGGCTGGGTTCCTGGACCTGCTCACCTACGCCCACCTGTGCGTCGTCGGCGTCCTCGCGGCGACGTGCGAGCTCGCCTTCACCGCCGCCTCCGGCGCGCACCTGAAGGCGTTGGTCGGTCCGGAGGCCAGGCTGACCGCGACGAGCCGGCTGGAGACGACGTTCTGGACCACGTTCACCGCCGGTCCACCGATCGGCGGCGCTCTCGTCTCCGCGTTCGGGCCGACACTGACGGTGCTCGTGGACGCGGTGACCTACCTGCTCTCCGCGCTCGGTATCCGCTCCATCCGTACGCCGGAGCCGCAACCACCGGCACGCAAGCCGCAGCACTGGCTCGCCGAGGTGACCGCCGGCTGGCGCTACATCTTCGCCCGGCCCGATCTGCGCGCGCTCTTCCTGAACGCCGCTCTCTTCGGCTCGTGCGTGATCGCGACCAGCCCGCTGCAGACCGTGCTGACACTCCGGGAGCTCGGCATGGAGCCGTGGATGTACGGCGTCGCCATGGGCCTCCCCTGCCTCGGCGGCATCCTCGGCGCGATGTGCGCACCTCGCCTCACCCACCGGCTCGGCGAGCGGGCGGTGCTGCTGGGGTCGGGGGTCGCCCGGACCGTCTGGACCGTCCTGATCGCGCTCACCCCGGCGGGCGTGGCCGGGTTCGCGTGGTTCACCGCGGCCAACTTCGGGCCGATCCTCTGCGCCGGGGTCTTCAACCCCACCTTCGCCGCCTACCGGATGCGCGAGACCGACGACGACCACATGGCGCGGGTCCAGGCGGCCTGGTCGATCACCATGAGGGTCGCCCAGCCGATCGGTGTGCTGGCGGCCGGGGCACTGGCCACCGCGACGAGCCCGCGGACCGCGATCGCGGTGGTCGGCGGCGTACTCCTGCTCTCCTCCGGACTGCTCCCCTGGCGTTCCGCTGTGACAAAGAACCCTACCTGTGAGTAGCCCTGGGCTTGCCACCCCTTAACCGCATGCCTATTCTTGATGTTACCCGCCAGTAGTGCGTGCCGACCGGCGCTCCCGCAACTGGTAAATCCGACAAAGGTTATGAAGGTGGATCAGTGAGCCACTACAAGAGCAATCTCCGCGACATCGAGTTCAACCTGTTCGAGGTCTTCGGCACCGACAAGGTGCTCGGCACCGGTCCCTTCGCGGACCTGGACGTCGACACCGCGAAGGAGATCCTCGCCGAGGTCGAGCGTCTTTCTCGCGAGGACCTCGCCGAGTCGTTCGTCGAGGCCGACCGCAACCCGCCGGTCTTCGACCCCAAGACCAACACCGCTCCGGTCCCGGCCGCGTTCAAGAAGTCCTACGACGCGTGGATGGAGTCGGGCTTCTGGAGCCTGCACACTCCCGAGGAGATCGGCGGCCAGGTGGCCCCGAACTCGCTGATCTGGGCGACCGCCGAGATGCTGCTCGGCGCCAACCCGGCGATCTGGATGTACGCCGCCGGCCCGTTCTTCTCGAAGGTCGTCTACGAGAACGGCAACGACCGCGACAAGCAGATCGCCAAGATCATGGTCGAGCGCCTGTGGGGCTCCACGATGGTGCTGACCGAGCCCGACGCGGGCTCCGACGTCGGCGCCGGCAAGACCTTCGCCACCCCCAACGAGGACGGCTCCTGGAACATCACCGGCGTCAAGCGCTTCATCACCAGCGCCGAGTCGGACCTGCAGGAGAACATCATGCACCTCGTCCTCGCCCGCCCGAAGGGCGTCGAGGGCGTCGGCGGCCCGGGCACCAAGGGCCTCTCCCTCTTCCTCGTGCCGAAGTACCACTTCGACCACGAGACCGGTGAGCTGACCGGCGAGCGCAACGGTGCGTACGTCACCAACGTCGAGCACAAGATGGGCATCAAGGTGTCCAACACCTGCGAGCTCACCTTCGGCGACCCGCAGGTCGGCGGCGGCGAGCCCGCCAAGGGCTGGCTGCTGGGCGAGGTGCACGACGGCATCCGCCAGATGTTCGACGTCATCGAGAACGCTCGGATGATGGTCGGCACCAAGGCGATCGCGACCCTGTCGACCGGCTACCTGAACGCGCTGGAGTACGCCAAGACCCGCGTCCAGGGCGCCGACCTGACCAAGGCCGCGAAGACCGACCCGCGCGTCACGATCACCCACCACCCCGACGTACGTCGCTCGCTGCTCGTGCAGAAGTCGTTCGCCGAGGGCATGCGCGCGCTGGTCTACTACACGACCTCGTGGCAGGAGAAGGTCGTCCTCACCGAGGACGGCTCCGACGAGAACAAGCTGGCCGCCGCGGTCAACGACCTGCTGCTGCCGATCGTCAAGGGCTACGGCTCCGAGCGCGCCTGGACGCTGCTCGGCACCGAGTCGCTGCAGACCTTCGGTGGGTCGGGCTTCCTGCAGGAGTACCCGATCGAGCAGTACGTCCGCGACGCCAAGATCGACTCGATCTACGAAGGCACCACCGCGATCCAGGGCCAGGACTTCTTCTTCCGCAAGATCGTGAAGAACCAGGGCGCCGCGCTCGGCCAGGTCGCCGGCGAGATCCAGGCCTTCCTCGACAACGAGGGCTCCGCCGAGCTCAAGGAGTCGCGTGCCCTGCTCGCGACCGCGCTCGAGGACGTCAACGCGATCGTCGGCCACATGTTCAACGACCTGATGGCCTCCCAGGAGGAGATCACCAACATCTACAAGGTCGCCCAGAACACCTCGCGCCTGCTGCTCGCCGTCGGCGACGTCGTGGTCGCGTGGCTGCTGCTGCGCCAGGCCGAGATCGCCCTCGCCGCCCTGGCCGGCGACCCCGGCAAGGACAAGGACTTCTACACCGGCAAGGTCGCCGCCGCGAAGTTCTTCGCCTCCTACAACCTGCCCAAGCTGACCGCTGAGCGGGCCATCGCCGAGGCGATCGACAACTCGATCATGGACCTGCCGGAGTCGGCCTTCTGAGGCTTCCCAGGTTCTGACCTGCAGTACGCAGCGGCCCGCCCGGTTCTCCGGGCGGGCCGCTTCGTCGTCCGCTCCTGCCGCTCCTGCCGCTCAGAGCGCCGAGGCGGTGACCGCCTCGGCGAGCCGCGCGGCGGCCGCGGAGATCCGTCGGTTGCTCGGGACGGCGAGCTGGAAGGACCACTCCAGGCCGATCGGGACGGCGACGACCCCGGGGTCGCCCGCGATCGACGACCGGGGCACGACGGAGACGCCCAGACCGCGGCAGACGAGGTTGCGGGCGAGCTCGAAGCTGGTGACCTCGGTGCGGACCGTCCGGGAGACGCCGGCGGAGGCGAACGCGGCATCCACGACCGTACGGTTGCCCCACCCCGTCGGGAAGTCGACCCAGGTCTCCTCGGCGAGGTCGGCGGCGGACACCACGCCAGTCCGCGCCAGGCGGTGGCCGGGGGCGCAGACGAAGACCAGCTCGTCGCCGTGGATCCGGGTCAGCGTCAGCCCGGGCAGCGAGGCCGCGGGTGTGGAGACCAGTGCGAGATCGAGGGCCCCGGAGCGTACGTCTGCCTCGTTGGTGGCGCTGCCGGAGATGGTCTGGCGCATGCGCACGGTGATGCCGGGGTGTCGGGCGGCGAAGCCCTGCAGGACCTCGGCGATGTTCCAGCGGCCGGTGTAGGAGAGCGTGCCGAACAGGACGGTGCCCACCACCTGGCCGCGGGCGCCGGCGACCGCCTCTCGGGCAGCCTCGATGCCGGCGAGCACGTCGCGAGCGCGTGGGAGCAGCGCCTCGCCCTCGGCGGTGAGCGTGAGGCGGTGGTAGCCGCGCTCGATCAGCGGCGCCCCGAGGCCACGCTCGAGCTGCTTGATGGCTGCGGAGACGGCGGACTGCACGACACCGACCCGGTCCGCGCCGGCGGTGAAGCTGCCGGTCTCGGCGACGGCGACGAAGTACTCCAGCTGGTGCGGCTGCATGGCTCCCACTATCGCAGATCGTGATGGTTACCTTCGAAAGGATTCGTTGGAGATGATCATGCTGATCGGCGAGCATGGAGGCATGACAACGATCCAGGCAGCGCCTCTCACCGAGCGGCAGCACCACGTCCGCGGGTTCTGGTCGGTGGCGTTCCTGTTCGCCGCGACCATGGGCTTCGCGGCCGCGCCGGCACCGCTCTACGTCTTCTACGTCGACGAGCAGGGGTGGGGCTCGTTCGCGATCACGGTGGTGTTCGCGACGTACGGCGCGGGGGTGGCGATCTCGCTCTTCCTCGCCGGACACCTCTCGGACCGGTTCGGGCGGCGGCGGGTGGTGGCGCCGGCGGTGCTGCTCAACGTGCTCGCCGCGCTGATCTTCCTCTCGACCCATGAGCTGGGCTGGCTGCTGCTGGCGCGGCTGCTGTCCGGGCTGGGCGTCGGGATGCTGACCGCGACGGCGACGGCCCACCTCGCCGAGCTGCACCGGACCGCGCGTCCGGAGGCGCCGGCGACCCGCGCCGAGGTGGTCGCGACCGCGGCCAACATCGGCGGGCTCGGACTGGGCCCGCTGGTCGCCGGCGCCCTGGCCGAGTGGGCGCCGCGGCCGCTCTACACGCCGTACGCGGTCTTCGCGTTCCTCATGGTGATCGGGCTGCTGGCGGTGGTGGCGGCGCCGGAGACGGTCGACACCGACCAGCCGGGATGGACCTACCGGCCGCAGCGGGTGCGGGTTCCTGCCGACGCACGCAGCGCCTACTTCGCCGCCGGGATGGCGAGCTTCGTGGCGTTCGCGATGTTCGGCTTCTTCACCTCGCTGGTGCCGTCGTTCCTGGCTGACGAGCTCTCCCTGCACTCCCACGTGGTCGCGGGCGCGGTCGGGTTCTCGATCTTCGGGGCCGCGGCGCTCTTCCAGGTGCTGGCCGGTCGCTGGCAGCGCCGTCAGCTGTACGTCACCGGCCTGGTCGCGCTCACCGCCGGGCTGCTCCTCGTGGTCGGAGCCCTCCTGTCCGGCACGTTCTGGATGCTGGTCGTCGGGGCCGTTGTCACCGGGGCCGGGTCGGGGATGTCGTTCAAGGCGGCGGTCGCGACCGTGATCTCGGTGGCACCCGCGGACAGCCGCGGTGAGGCGCTGGCCGGCCTCTTCCTGATGGCCTACCTGGGGATCACGGTGCCGGTGGTGCTGCTGGGGATCCTGGTGCAGTACGTCGCCACCGATCCCGCGATGCTCTCCTTCGGCGCGCTCCTGCTGGTGCTGCTCGGGGTCGCGGCGCGCGGGGTGGCCGGGACGCGGCGTACGGCCTGAACGGCTGGGCGCCCGTGATGCGGGGGACGGTATGGGGGCCTGAACCCGCTGGGTAGCGTGGCGCGCCAGCCCCCAACCTCTGGAGTTCTGTCATGACCATCGGCCTAGGGATCATCCTGCTGGTCCTCGGACTCGTCCTGCTCACCAGCGCCGTGGATCTGCCCGACGAGGTCGCCAGCGCGATCGCCAGCGAGCCGCTGGGCTGGATCTTCGTCGTCACCGGCGGCCTCGCGATCGTGATCGGCGTCCTGCTGTCGGTGAACCGGTCCCAGCACACCACCGCCGTCGAGCACCGCCAGTACGACCCCGGCCCCTACGCCGGCGGGCCGCAGGGGCACTACCCGCCGGGCCCGCCTCCGCAGGGCCACTACCCGCCGGCCGGGCAGCCCATGCCGGGCAACGCCCCGCAGGCCCAGCACTTCGGTGCCGGCTACCCCGGTCGCCGGGGCTGACCCTTCAGCGGCGGCGCGTCGGGCGTAGCCCGGAGCGGGCGGCGCGGCGTACGGCCTCGCTCAGGTCGTCGAGAGCGACCGAGTCGAGGCGCCAGCGCTGCCAGAAGAGCTGGACGTCGATCGGCTTCGCGCCGGGGAGCGGGATCGTTCTCCCGGACGCGAGGTCGGCCTCGGCCTGCGCATCGAGGAGCATGCCCCAGCCGAGTCCGCGCCGGATGGCCTCGTGGAAGTCGTGGCTGCTCGGGACCCGGTGGACGACCGGCGGGCGGGTCGCGCCGTGCGCGGCGAGCACCTCGTCCTGGAGGTGGTCCTTCTCGTTGAAGACGATCATCGGGATCGCGCTCCACTCGATGCCCCTGCCCTTGCGGTGGCGCTCGACGAGCTCCGGTGTCGCGCCCGGGGTGTAGCGGAGCCGTCCCAGCGGCTCGACCGTGCAGCCCTGGACCGGCTTCGGCTCGCTGGTGACCGCGGCGAGGACCTCGCCGCGTCTGAGCGCGTCGGCCGAGTAGCCCTGGTCCTCGACGGTGATCCGCAGCGCCGTCCGGTCCCAGGTCGCGACCTCGTCGAGCACCGGCCGGAACCAGGTCGCGAGGGTGTCCGCGTTGACCACGACCGAGAGGTCGACGACGGTGTCGGCGCTGGTCTCGTCCGCACCCAGGGACGCGGCCGCCTCGGCGAGGAGCAGGCGGAGCTGTCTTCCCTGGCGGATCAGGGGCTCGCCGGCCTCGGTGGGCGTGCAGGGAGTCGTACGCCGCACCAGCACCTGTCCGGCCGCGCGCTCGAGCGCCCGGATCCGCTGGCTGACGGCGCTCGGGGTGATGTGCAGGCGGCGCGCCGCGGCGTCGAAGGTGCCTTCCTCGGCGATCACGACGAGGGTCTCGAGCTGGGTCGGGTCGAGGGCCGGCATGCCTTAAGTGTGGCTTATCTTCGGTAAGATTCTTTCGCTGGCCTGTTGGGTGGTGGCGCTCTAGCGTCGCTGGCGTGATCAACGCCAGCCTCGCCGGGCTCCTCACCGGGCTCAGCCTCATCGTCGCCATCGGGTCGCAGAACGCGTACGTCCTGCGGCAGGGCATCCTGCGCTCGCACGTGCTGGTCGTGGTGAGCGTGTGCGCGGTCTCCGACCTCGTCCTCATCTGCGCGGGGGTCGGCGGGATGGGGGCGGTCGTCTCGCGTGCGGGCTGGGTGGTAGAGGTGCTGCGCTGGCTGGGAGTGGCGTTCCTCAGCTGGTACGGCATCGGATCGTTCCGGCGGGCGCTGAGCCCATCTGGTCTGGAGGCGGCGGACGCACCCCGTGAGGCACTCCCCCGCGTGATCGCCAAGGCCGCCGCGTTCACCTGGCTCAACCCGCATGTTTACATCGACACACTTGTGCTCCACGGGTCGATCGCGGCGACGTACGGCTCGGCGCGGTGGGGGTTCGCCGTCGGCGGGTGCCTGGCCAGCATCATCTGGTTCGCCGGCCTCGGCTACGGCGCCCGGCTCCTCGGGCCGCTGCTCGCCAGCCGGCGGGCGTGGCAGGTGCTCGACAGCCTCATCGGGTGCATGATGCTCGCCATCGCCGGCGGGCTCGCGCTGGGCGGGCTGGGCTGACAGGCCGGGGCCGACGGTCAAATGCGTCCATTGTGTGGAGTCGCCGCCTAGTGTGGCCGCATGCCGTGGACGACCTCCGACATTCCTGACCTGACCGGCAAGAACGCCGTGGTGACCGGACCGACCCTGGGCGGGATCGGCTACTTCACCGCGCGCGGCCTCGCAGCGGCCGGGGCACGGGTGATCCTGGCGGGGCGGTCCTGGGAGAAGCTCGACGCGGCCGCCGCGGCTCTGGCCGACGAGGTTCCTGGGGCCAAGCTCGATCGGGTCGCGCTCGACCTCTCCTCGCTCCAGGCGGTGCGGGCCGGGGCCGAGGCGATCGCCGCGGCGACCTTCGACGGCGGTGGGCCGCTGCACCTCCTGGTCAACAACGCGGGTGTGATGGCGACGCCCCAGTCGCGCACCGTCGACGACCTCGACCTGCAGATGGCGACCAACCACTTCGGGCCGTTCCTGCTGACCGGGCTGCTGCTCGAGCCGTTGGCCGAGAGCGGCGAGGCGCGGATCGTGACCGTGTCGAGCATGATGCACAAGCTGGCCCGCAAGGCGCCGTTGGGCTACCCGACCGTGCAGGTCGGGCGGTACTCACCCTGGAACGTCTACTCGCAGTCCAAGCTCGCCAACCTGCTCTTCACCTTCGAGCTCCAGCGGCGGCTGGAGAAGGCGGGGCTGCCGATCTCTGCGTACGCCGCCCACCCGGGGCTCGCCTCGACCCGACTGATGGCGAACGGTACGTCCAGGCGGCTGATCGCACCGATCGCGAGCATCAGCGAGGCCGCCGTCCACGCGATGGCGCAGACCCCCGTAGCGGGTGCCTGGCCTGCGCTGATGGCGGCGACCTATCCGGGGCTGGAGCCGGGGACCTACATCGGGCCGAGCGACGCCTTCGAGGCCCGCGGCGTGCCGAAGCCGGTCACCGCATCGCGGCTCGCGCGCGATCCCGAAGCGGCGCGGGCACTATGGGAGCTCTCCGAGCAGACCACCGGTATCGCCTACCCCTGATTGGCCTACCCCTGACCAAAGTCTGACCCCGGTCGCTACCTCGGGCCGATGCCCTGGTGGTGCCCCGGATCCTAGATTCACCAGGGTGAGCAAGAAGGTCCAGATCTGGTCGCGGACGATCTCCGGGCACACCCACCATCTCGAGGTGACCGGCGAGATCGTCCGTCGGTTCGTGTGGACCGTCGACGGCGAGGAGGTCCTCGCCCGGAAGACCGCGGACGACCGGGCACGGCTCGAGACCACGACGCACGGGAGCCTGCTCGTGATCCACTCCGGGCTCGGTACGCCGCGCCGCGCGACCTACTTCGCGCCCGGCGAGGACCTGGCCGGGATGGCCGGCATCGGCGGCGTGGACCTCACCCCGGCTCCGGGATCGCGGGCTGCTGCGTACGAACGTCGGGTGCTCGACCACCCCAGGCGCTATGCCCTCGTCGAGACTCTCGGCGGCGCCGCGGGCGTCGTCGGCGGCATCGTCGCGGCGATGGTCGTGGCGTGGATCGTCGCCCGGATCTCGCTGCCGGACATCCCGCTCCCGAACCTGCCGGACCCGCCGGACCTCCCCGACCTGCCGCTCCCCGACCTCCCCAGCATCCCGTGGCCGTCGATCCCCTGGCCGGACCTGCCGAACGTACAGATCCCCGAATGGATCAAGTGGGTCGCGAACCACCTGAAGTACGTCTGGCCCGTCGTCCTCGCCTTCGTCCTCGCCCAGGGCGAGATCAAGCGCCGTCGCAAGCACGCCGAGGCGTCAGCCGCCCAGGCCGAGACTGCAGAAGTGGCGGCCGAAACCGCAGAAGTGGGCGACGAAACTCGACTTTCGTCACCCACAACTACAGATTCGGCCGCCACAACTGAGGACTCGACCGCCACAAGTGCGGACTCGGCTGAGGAGGGTCAGCGGCGGGGCTTGTAGGTCGGCTTCTCGCGCTTGAAGGCGGCCTCGCGGGCGATCTTGGTGTTCTCGCCGAAGAGGAGGCGGAGCTGCTCGATGCGCTCGCGGGAGAAGGTGCGCTTGACGGGGGCGTACCAGGTGTCGTTGAAGAGGCGCTTGGCGGCGGCGAGCTGGTCCGGGGAGCGCTCGGAGAGCTTGCGGGCGAAGGCGGTGGCGGTGGCCACCGGGTCGGCGGAGAGCTCGGTGACCAGGCCCAGCTCGTAGGCGCGCTCGCCGGAGAACTGCTCGGCGGTCATGGTGAGCTTCTTCGCGGTGTCGATGCCGACGACCTCCGACAGCGACCGGATGCCGGTCATGTCGGGGATGATGCCCCACTTGCCCTCGAGGACGGACCACTGCGAGTCGGGCTCGGCGATGCGGAAGTCGGCGCCGAGCGCGATCTGTACGCCGCCACCGAGGCAGTGGCCGTGGACGGCCGCGATCACCGGGACCGGCAGCCGGCGCCACGCCCAGACCGACTCCTGGAAGAGGTTGGTGCCGCGGAAGGGCACGGGTACGAACGCACCGACGATCTTCTTCGGGTCGCGCAGCACCGAGGCGAAGTCGAGGCCGGCGGTGAACGCGTCTCCCTCACCGGCGATGACCACCGCACGCAGGTCGTGGTTCTTGCGGAGCTCCTTGGCGGTGTCGACCAGCTCCTGGAGCAGGTCGAGGGTGAGCGCGTTGAGCTTGTCAGGGCGGTTGAGACGCACCTGGGCGATGCCGTCGTTGATTTCGGTGGTGACGAGGGGCATGGGGAGAAGACTACGGGGCAGTAGGCATGATGGGACACATGGCTGACCCACGCGCTGGAACGCTCGCTACGCCCGCCGACCTGGTCGACGTACCTCACCTGGTCGCCTCCTACTACAACCTGCAGCCCGACCCCGAGGACCCGGCCCAGCAGGTCGTCTTCGGCACCTCGGGGCATCGAGGGTCCTCGCTCCGGTCGGCCTTCAACGAGACGCACATCCTGGCCACGACCCAGGCGATCGTCGACTACCGGACCTCGCAGGGGATCGACGGGCCGCTGTTCATCGGGCGTGACACCCACGGTCTCTCCGAGCCCGCCTGGGCGAGCGCGCTGGAGGTGCTGGTCGCCAACGACGTACGTGTCCTGGTGGACGACCGCGACGGCTACACGCCCACCCCGGCGGTCTCGCACGCGATCCTTCGCGCCAACGCCGGCCGGTTGTCGGGCTCCGGCCTGGCCGACGGGATCGTCGTCACGCCCTCGCACAACCCGCCGTCCGACGGCGGCTTCAAGTACAACCCGCCCCACGGCGGCCCCGCCGACTCCGACGCCACCAAGGTCATCGCCGCCCGCGCCAACGACCTGATCCGGGCCGGTCTGGCCGGCGTCAAGCGGGTGCCGTTCGCGGCTGCGCGGCGGCAGGCCGAGACGTACGACTTCCTGGGCACCTACGTCGACGACCTGCCCACCGTGGTCGACCTGGCCGCCATCCGCGACGCCGGGGTGCGGATCGCGGCGGACCCGCTGGGCGGAGCCTCGGTCGCCTACTGGGCCGAGATCGCCGAGCGGCACAAGATCGACCTCACCGTGGTCAACGAGCTGGTCGACCCGACCTGGCGGTTCATGCCGCTGGACTGGGACGGCAAGATCCGGATGGACTGCTCCTCCCCCAGCGCGATGGCCGAGCTGGTGCGCTTCCTGGAGAGCACCCCGGAGTTCGACATCGCCACCGGCAACGACGCCGACTCCGACCGCCACGGGATCGTCACCCGCGACGCCGGGCTGATGAACCCCAACCACTTCCTCGCGGTCGCGATCGACCACCTCTTCGGCGGCGCCCGCCCGGACTGGCCGGCCACCGCGCGGATCGGCAAGACGCTGGTCTCGTCCTCGATGATCGACCGGGTCGCCGGAGCGCTCGACAAGCCGCTGGTCGAGGTGCCGGTCGGGTTCAAGTGGTTCGTGCCGGGGCTGATCGACGGCTCGTTCGGCTTCGGCGGCGAGGAGTCGGCGGGCGCCTCGTTCCTCCGCTTCGACGGCACCGTGTGGACCACCGACAAGGACGGCATCATCCTGGCGCTGCTCGCCTCCGAGATCCTGGCGCGCACCGGGAAGTCGCCGTCCCAGCGCTACGCCGAGCTGGTCGCCGCACATGGGGAGCCTGCGTACGCGCGCATCGACGCCCCCGCCTCGCGCGAGGAGAAGGCGAAGCTCGCGGCCCTCTCCCCCGACGCCGTCACCGCGACGACGCTGGCTGGCGAGGAGATCACCGCCAAGCTCACCGAGGCGCCCGGCAACGGCGCGGCCATCGGCGGCCTCAAGGTGACCACCGAGTCGGCCTGGTTCGCCGCCCGCCCGAGCGGGACGGAAGACGTCTACAAGATCTATGCCGAGTCCTTCCGTGGACCCGATCACCTGGCCCAGGTGCAGGAGGAGGCCAGGGCGGTCGTGTCGTCCGCCCTGGCCTGATCTGGGGTCATCTCGGAGGTCAGCGCATCCAGAAGGGGTTTTCCGCGTCCTCACGCACGGTCACATTGACTCGGTTGAAGAGGTTGTGGGTGGCGATGCAGAGGACCAGCGCGGCGGTCTGCCTCTCGTCGTAGTGCTTGGTGACCTCGCGCCAGAGCTCGTCGGGCACGGCGTCTTCGGCGTCGGCGAGACGGGTCACGGCGTCGGCGAGGGCGAGCGCCGCCTTCTCGGCCTCACTGAAGAAGGGCGACTCACGGTAGGCGGCGAGGCCGACGATCTTCTCGATCGGAAGGCCGACCTCCTCGACGCGGACAGCGTGGCCCTGGAGGCAGGCCGCGCAGCCGTTGAGCGAGCTGACGCGCATCGCGATCAGCTCGGTCGTGGTCTCGGGGAGGCCGCCGTCCGCGACAGCGGCGAGGAGGTTGCCGATGCCCTTGTAGGCCTGCGGGATGACTTCTGCGGGGTTCTTCATTCGGTTGCTCATGCCATCTCGACCCGTCCGGGTGGGGGGATGTGACAGATCGGCGAAAGAAAAAAATCTTCGCCCGGATCGGTCACATCTGGTCTCCTTCACGTGTCGGGTCCATTGGGGGACGACCTACCCCGAGACCCACTGACCCGGAGGACGGACGATGCAGCAGGAGTGGCTAGCCGAGCGTTTCGAGCAGGAGCGGCAGCAGTTGTACGGGGTGGCCTACCGGATGCTCGGTTCCGCCTCCGAGGCCGAGGACGCCGTCCAGGACGCCTGGTTCCGGCTGAGCCGGACCGACGCGGACGAGATCGACAACATCGGCGGCTGGCTGACGACCGTGGTGGCCCGCGTCTCGCTCAACATGCTCCGCTCGCGCAAGACCCGCGGCGAGTTGCCTCTCGAAGATCGACTGCCGGAGCCCACGGTCGTGCTCGACGACGCCACCACCCAGGACCCGGCCGAGCGCGCGGTGCTCGCCGACTCGGTCAGCATCGCTCTCCTGGTCGTGCTCGACCAGCTCTCCCCGGACGAGCGGCTGGCCTTCGTGCTCCACGATCTCTTCGCGGTGCCGTTCGACGAGATCGCGACGATGCTCGACCGCTCCTCGGACTCGACCCGGCAGCTCGCCAGCCGCGCCCGGCGCCGGGTCCGAGGACGTACGCCGCAGCCGGATGTCGCCGCGCAGCGCGAGGTCGTCGACGCCTTCTTCGCCGCCGCCCAGGACGGCGACCTGAACCGGCTCATCGGCGCCCTCCACCCCGAGGTCGTCCTGCGCGCCGACCTCGGCACCGGGATCACCACCTACCGCGGCGCCGCGAAGGTCGCCGGCAACGCCGTCATGTACGCCCACGCCGACCGCGTCACCCACAACGCCCTCGTCAACGGCTCCGCCGGCGTCATCATCACCTTCCACGGCAAGCTGTACAGCGTCATGGCCTTCACCGTGGTCGACGGACAGATCACCGAGATCGAGGCGTACGCCGCCCCAGCCCAGGTCGCGACGCTCGCCGCGAGCCTGGGGCTGGAGTCAGCGCACGCCTAGGCGGCCTGGCGGCGGGGTCGACCGCGGCCGCGCTTGTGGGTGACCACCTGGCCGCGCTCGACGATCTCGCCGCCCCAGACTCCCCACGGCTCGGAGCGCGCGAGAGCACCCGAGAGGCACTCGCGCATGACCGGGCAGTCGAGGCAGCGGTCTTTGGCCACCTCGAGGGCGGCGGGGGACTCTGAGAACCACAACGCAGAGTCGTCTCCGTGGCACGGCAGGCCGGCGGCGCACAAAGGCGGGATGATCTCCAAGGGCACCCCTCGAGAATCTGCGCCTGAGGTAGGCCCGCACATCGGGAAACTACCTTAGATCGCCCCTGAGGCCCTCACATTGAGAATGGCCCGTGGAGGAATCGTTTCGGACTCGTGATTCGCGTTTGCACCCCTCTTCGACGCAAATCTCTCTACGATGCGAACGCCGCGACCTGACGCGGCGAATCCCCGAGAGGAGCAACCCGTGCAGCTCGGAAAGCAAGGAATCAGCCTTGCCCTCGTCGCGGCGAGCCTGGTGATCACACCGGTCGCCGCATTCGCCGCGAAACCGGATCCCAGCGGCATCGAGCAGCTGAAGGCCGCGGCCGACCAGACGGTCACGCTCAAGAAGGAGGGCGCCACCGGCCTGATCGGCTACGTGTCCACCAAGGGCGATCTGCTGCCCCGCGTCGCCGCCGACACCAAGTCCGAAGCGGCCGCGAAGGCGCGCGCCTACCTCGACGAGTACGCCTCGGTCTTCGGCGCGACGGCCGGCCAGCTCGACCAGTCGAAGGTCAGCACCACCCCGGCCGGCTGGACGGTCGAGTTCGAGCAGGTCTACAAGGACGTGCCGGTCTTCGGCGGTGTCCTCAAGGCCCACGTCGACAAGTCCGGCGACCTGACCTCGGTCAACGGCTTCGCCGCCCCCGACCTCGACCTCAGCACGACCCCGACGTGGTCGAAGGAGAAGGCCAGCGCCAAGGCGCTCGAGCTGGTGAAGTCGAAGCCGGCCCAGGCCCACCCCGACAGCAAGGTCGACACCAGCGGCGTCGAGGTCGTCAAGGCCGACCTCAACATCTACCGCATGGGCGCCGCCCAGGGCGTGAGCGGCAAGAGCCTGCTCGCCTGGGTCATCGAGGTGTCCAACCAGTCCACCGTGCGCGAGACCCTCGTGCTCGACGCCGCCAGCGGCAAGCCGGTCAACCGCTACTCGATGCTCCACTCGGCCACCGACCGCGAGCTGGTCGAGAAGCACAACACCCCCGACGTCGCCGACGACGCGACCGTCTGGCGCGAGAACGACGCCTTCCCGGGCACGCTGGACCAGGACCAGCAGAACGAGGTCGCGACCACCGGCGAGTCCTACTGGCTCTTCAAGAACACCTTCGGCCGCGACTCCTACGACGGCAACGGCTCGAAGATGATCACGGTCAACAACGACCCGGCCATCTCGTGCCCCAACGCCAACTGGAACGGCGAGACCACCAACTACTGCTCCGGGGTCACCTCCGACGACGTGGTGGCGCACGAGTGGGGCCACGCCTACACCGAGCACACCTCCGGCCTGATCTACCAGTGGCAGCCGGGTGCGCTCAACGAGGCGTACTCCGACATGTGGGGCAACACGGTCGACTTCCTCAACGCCCGTGAGAACACCACCGACGACGTGGCCCGTACGGACGGCCGCTGCTCCTCCTCCACCCGCGGTGCCATCACGCTGACGATCAACTCGCCGGCCGACGTCGCCGGGGACTGCCCGGCCGCCGCCGCCAACTTCGGTCCGGTCTACCCGACCGCCGGAGTGACCAGCGACATCGTGGTCGGCCTCGACGCCGCCAACAGCGGCGGCCCGACGACCACCGACGGCTGCTCGCCGCTGGAGAACGCCGCGGCCGTCAACGGGAAGTTCGTGCTCGTCGACCGCGGCACCTGCCCGTTCGTCCAGAAGGTCGCGAACGCAAAGAACGCCGGCGCCAAGGGCGTCGTGATCGCGTTCCTGCAGGGTCAGCCGATCGGCAGCATCTCCGGCACCTCCGACATCTACGGTGCCACCACCGACTACGCCACCGGCCAGAAGATCAAGAACGCCACCGGCACGGTCAACATCACCATCAAGGACGTCTCGGCCGACTCCAAGGACGAGTCCGTGCGCTGGCTGATGGGTGAGGACTCCACCGCCTTCGGCGGCGCGATCCGCGACATGTGGAACCCGAACTGCTACGGCGACCCGGGCAAGGTCTCCGACGAGGAGTACCACTGCGACGGTGCCACCGACTCCGGCGGCGTCCACGTCAACTCCGGAGTCATCAACCACCACTACGCCCTGCTCGTGGACGGCGGCGCCTACAACGACGTCAACGTGGCGGGCATCGGCCTGGACAAGGCCGCCAACCTGATCTGGCACGCCCAGACCAACTACCTGACGCCGACCTCGGGCTTCCCCGAGTACGCCCAGGCGATGGTCTCCTCCTGCGCCGACCTGATGGGTGTGACGACGCTCAAGAAGCTCACCCTGGGCACCTCGACGCCGCAGACCGGCGGTGGCGAGACTCCGGGTGGCGAGGCCACGGCTCCGGCTCTGGACCCGATCACGGCCGACGACTGTGCGGCGGTCGCGGCGGCCAACACGGCCACCGAGCTCACCCAGGAGCCGGTCCAGTGCAACTTCGGCCCGATGCTCGACCCGAACACCCCCGCCCTGTGTGGCGAGGGCACCAACGAGGTCACCACCTACACCGAGGACTTCGAGGACGGTCTGGCCGGTTGGACCCAGGACGCCGAGGCCGGCGTGCCCGGCAACGACTACCCCTGGGAGGCCGGCAGCGACGTCGAGGGCAACACCAGCGGTCTTGCGTTCGCGCCGGACCCGAACGAGGGTGCCTGCGGCTCGGCGACGGGTGACATCACCAGCCGCAACGGCCTGATCAGCCCGACGCTCACCGTGCCCGAGGGACTCTCGCCACGGCTGAGCTTCGACCACTCGGTCCTCACCGAGTGGGGCTACGACGGCGGCAACGTCAAGGCCTCCGTCAACGGTGGCGAGTTCGAGCTCGTCGACCAGGCCGCGTACGCCTTCAACGCTCCGGGCGGCACGATGAGCGCCGACAGCGGCTACATGGAGGGCGAGCCGGCCTGGACCGGGTCGGACGGCAACAGCTTCACCGGTGCGTGGGGCACCACCATCGTGAAGCTCGACGCCATCGCGGCCGCCGGCGACACCGTTCAGTTCCGCTTCGACTTCGGTCGCGACGGCTGTGGTGGAGCCCGGGGCTGGGCCATCGACAACGTCTCGGTGAGCTACTGCACCGAGAAGGCGGTCCCGGAGATCTCCGCCACCTCGCCCAAGCGCGGCAAGGTCGAGATCACCGTCGACGGCAAGCGCGCCACCGGCGAGATCGTCGTCAGCGAGAACGGCATCCGCGTCGGCCGCTTCACCCTGAAGCAGGAGGAGGCGACCTTCCGGGCGCTCCGAGGCACGCACACCTACGAGGTGGCCTACTCGGGTGACCGGCGCAACGAGGCGATCACCGAGACGGTGACCGTCAGGGTCAAGTAGTAGCCACACCATCAGCGGGCCCCGCCGGAAGAATCCGATCCGGCGGGGCCTTCTGTATCCCTACACTCGCCCCATGCGCGGAACGATCCTGACCCTGGGCGGTGGCGGCTTCTCGATGCCGGAGGTGCACGGGCAGGACTTCTCCCCGCTCGATGCCGAGCTCAACCGGCTGAGCGGCAAGGATCGACCCAAGGTCTGCTTCATCGCGACCGCGAGCGGCGACGCGGACAGCTACCACGACAAGTTCCTCGCCGCGTACGCCGACCGTTCCGAGGCGACCGTGCTGTCGCTGTTCAACAAGGCACCGGAGGGGCACGAGCTCCCGATCGACGACCTCGAGCAGCTGCTCGAGCAGGACATCGTCTATGTCGGCGGCGGGTCCACGGCCAACCTGCTGGCGGTGTGGCGGCTGCACGGGCTGCCCGCCCTGCTGGAGAAGGCCGCTGCCGGCGGGACGATCCTGGCGGGGATCTCGGCCGGCGCCAACTGCTGGTACGAGGCCTCCTCGACCGACTCCTTCGGCCCCACCGCGCCGCTCCCCGACGGTCTCGGCTTCCTCCCCGGCTCGTTCTGCCCGCACTACCTCGGCGAGGCGGACCGGCGCGAGACGTACGTCCGGTTCGTCGGCTCCGGGGCGCTGCGGGCCGGCCATGCCGCCGACGACGGCGTCGCGCTGCTGTGGCGCGACGGCGAGCTGGTCGAGGTGCTCAGCGAGCGGCCCGACGGAGTGGCGTACGCCGTCGGGCCGGCCGGCGAGACCCCGCTCGAGGTGAGGGTTCTCGACTAGGGGATGTAGAGCAGCCCGTACGTCGCCACGTGGCAGAACCCGAAGAGCGCGGGCGCCCACACCTCGATGTTGCTCATCGGCAGGTAGCGCGAGCTGTCGCGCCCGAGGCCGACGGCCGACCACTCCGCGACGCCGGGGGCCGCGGGCAGCTGCTTCTCGAGGTGAGAGATGACGGCGTACTTGCCGCTCGCCATCTGCCGGTAGGAGCGGATGATCCAGAACCAGCCGAGGCACAGGCCCAGGGCGGCGATCAGCGCGACCGTGAACAGCCACGGCCGCTCGGGGGCGCTGGCGACGAGGGCGGTGCCGGCGACCAGGACGCCGAGGTTGAGGATCAGGAAGAACGCGCTGGTGATCGTCCGCCGCACGCTGAGCCGCTCGGCCTCGGCGACGTAGAGCTTGTACTGGTCGAAGAGCACCGCGCGGTCACCGCTGGAGAGCACGTCGGGAGGCAGCACCCACAGGCCCTCGGCGAGCGCCGACGGGTTCGGCTTGTTGGCGGTCACATAGCTGCGCACCGCGGTCTGCGACTCAGCTCCGGGAATCAACTGGTTCTCCATAGTGCCTAGTTGTCTACCGGTCCCGGCGAGTGATGTCCATACGAGATTCGTCACCGTGGCGCAGGTGTGACCCAGGTGTTCACGAACGTCTCACCTAGGCCAGGGCGCGCAGCGCTGCGGCGGCCTCGTCGATGCACTCGGGAAGGCCGAGGTCGGTGGCGCCGGACACCCATCGGGAGAAGGCCGCCTGGAAGACGGCGACGCCGGTGTGGGCGGCCACCGCAGCGGCCGGATCGCCGACGCCACGCTCGGCGAGCGCGGCCTGCGCCGCGGTCGTCATGGCGGCCATCTTGAGCAGCTCACGTTCTTGGAGGGCCGGGGTCGACTCGACGATCCGGGATCGCTGGGCGGCCTGCTCCCGCGTGCGTGCCTCGGCGAGCCCGACCGCCGCCGCGCGTACGCCGTCGAGCACCATCTGCAGCGGGGTCGCGTGCTCGTCGGCGGCCGCGATCGCCTTCACGACCACCTCGTCGAGCGGGCTGGGGTTGGCGAAGAGCACTTCACGCTTGTCGGCGAAGTGGCGGAAGAAGGTGCGCTCGGTGACCCCGGCCCGGGCCGCGATGTCACCGGCGGTCGTCTTGTCGTAGCCCTTCTCGGCGAACAGGTCCAGGGCAGCCGACACCATCCGGCCACGTGCGTCGGGCTCCCATCTCGCCATGGCCCCATCCTAGCGTGATGTCAGTCTCTGACATCGAGTGCTACTGTTGATGTCAGGAACTGACATAGGAGGAAGCATGACGAACATCTTCATCACCGGGGCCTCGGGCTGGATCGGCTCCGCGGTGACCGACGAGCTGCTCGCGAACGGGTACTCCGTCACCGGCCTGGCCCGCTCCGACGAGAGCGCCGCCGACCTCGAGGCAAAGGGCGCCCAGGTGCACCGCGGCTCGCTCGACGACCCCGACACGCTCGCCACCGCCGCGAAGGCGGCCGACGGCGTGATCCACCTGGCCTTCAAGCACGACTTCTACGACTACGCAGGCGCGGGCCACACCGAGCACGCGACGGTCGAGGCGATGCTCACCGCGATCGAGGGGACCGACAAGCCGTTCCTGCTCGCCTCCGGGCTGGTCGGCGACGTCACCGGTCGGCCCTTCACCGAGGACGACGCCAACCCCAACCACGGCCCCGACTCGATGCGCGGCGGCAGCGAGAACCTCGCGCTCGGCTACGCCGACCGAGGCGTACGTCCCGTGGCGCTGCGCTTCGCCGCCTCGGTCCACGGCGAGGGCGGCGACCACGGCTTCGTCGCGGTCCTGTCATCGATCGCCCGGCAGCACGGCGTCGCCGGCTACATCGGCGACGGCCGGAACCGGTGGCCCGCCGTGCACCGTGCCGACGCGGCCCGGATGGTGCGGCTCGCGCTGGAGAAGGCCCCTGCGGGCTTCCGCGCCCACGCGGCGGCCGAGGAGGGCATCCACACGCGTGAGATCGCCGAGGCCATCGGCCGTCGGCTCGGGCTGCCCACGGCCTCGATCGATCCCGCGGAGGCGGCGGACCATTTCGGCTGGATCAGCACGTTCTTCGGGTTCGACGCCTGGGCGAGCTCCGAGAAGACCCGCAAGGCGCTCGGCTGGACCCCCACAGGCCCGACCCTGCTGGCCGACATCGCCTCGGGCGCCTACGACGCCTGACGCGCACGACGGGGAGCTCCGCAGGCGTCGCCGGCCGGTGCGCGCTGCGGAGCTCCCCGTCGTATCGACTCAGATGGCCTTGCCGACGGAGGCGGCGCCGGCCGCCTCGAACTCCTTCAGCAGGCGACGGCGGGTGCGGGTGTCGCCGCGGACCGCCTTGACGAGCTTGACGACCTGCGACGGCGCGTTGCGCACGTTGGTGGACTCGAGGAAGCCGTTGGGCAGCGACAGCCGCAGCACCTTGTGCCACGCGGACGCGACCTGCTGCGGCATCGGCGCGGTGTGGTAGTTGAGGCCGTACTTGTCAAAGAGCGCGCGGACCTTCGGCGCGATCTCGGCGTAGCGGTTCGAGGGCAGGTCCGGGAAGATGTGGTGCTCGATCTGGTGCGACAGGTTGCCGGTCATCACGTGCAGGAACTTGGAGCCCGAGATGTTGGCCGAGCCGAGCATCTGCCGGACGTACCACTCACCGCGGGTCTCGTTCTCCGGGATGTCCTTGAGCTCGAAGGTCTCGACGCCCTCGGGGAAGTGACCGCACATGATCACCGAGTGGGTCCAGACGTTGCGGGTGAAGTTGGCGATGACGTTGGCCAGCAGCGTCGTCGGGCCCGACAGGGTGACCATCGAGACGAGCGGGTGGGCGACGTAGTCCTTGAACGCCTGACGGCGGACCTTGGCGACCGTACGCTTCGCCGCCATCTGCCACTCGGCGGACGGGCGGCGGCCCTTCTTCTTCTGCCGGATCACCCGGCCGAGCTCGAGGTCGTACATCGCGATCCCGTACTCGAAGATGCACATGTTGAGGAAGTTCATCGCCGGCTGGAACAGGCTCGCCGGCGTCCAGCGCTGCTCCTCGTCGACGCGCATGATGCCCCAGCCGAGGTCGTTGTCCTTGCCGACGATGTTCGTGTAGGTGTGGTGCAGCTCGTTGTGGGAGTGCTTCCAGCCCTCGCTCGTCGAGGCGTTGTCCCACTCCCACACGGTGGAGTGGATCTTCGGGTCACGCATCCAGTCCCACTGGCCGTGCATGATGTTGTGGCCGATCTCCATGTTGTCCAGGATCTTGGCGATCGAGAGACCGACGGTGCCGACGACGAACGCCGGCGGGAAGATGCTCGCGAGCAGGACCGCGCGGGAGCCGAGCTCCAGCGAGCGCTGGACCTTGATGACCTTGTGGATGTACGCCGCGTCGCGCTCGCCGCGGGTGTCGATGACCTCTTGGCGGATGGCGTCGAGCTCACGGCCGAGCTGCTCGATGTCCTCGCGGGTCAGGTGGGCGATCGGGCCGGTGTAGGCCGGGGCATCAGGTGCGATGGTCATGGCTGTCTCACTTCTCGTCGTGTGGGGGATGCTCAGGAGGCGGGGTGGTCGATGACGCACTCGCCGGCGGCGGCGGAGATGCAGGTCTGGATCGGTACCCCTTCGGGGCCGGTCTCACCCGGGCGGGCAACGGTGAGCTCGCCGTTGCGGAGGTCGCGGACGGCGCCCTCCTTCATCGGGAGCACACAGCCGAAGCAGATGCCCATACGGCAGCCGCTCGGCATGAGGACGCCAGCCTCTTCGGCGGCGTCGAGGATCGGCTTGTCACCAGGTGCTTCGACGGTCCTGCCGGTGAAGGCGAGCGTGCCGCCCTCGCCGGTGACGACCGTGGCCAGCCGGAACTGCTCGGTCTGGAGCGGCAGGCCCTCGGCGTCGTACCAGGCCTGGAGGTTGTCGAGAAGCCCGGCCGGACCGCAGGCGTAGGCCTTCCGGTCCTTCAGGTCGGGCACGAGCTCGGTGAGGGTGTCGATGTCGAGACGGCCCTCGGAGCCGGTGTAGCGGGTGACGAGGCGGATCGCGCCGGCCTCGTGGAGGGACTCGAGGTTGCGGATGAAGATCGAGTCGGGACGGCTCGGGGCGACGTGGACGACGGTGACGTCGAGGCGCTGGTGCTCGACCACGCCCTCGTCGGTGACCGGGAAGAGGTTGCGCAGCATCCCGATGACCGGGGTCACGCCGGAGCCGGCGGTGACCATCAGGAACTTGTGGCCGCGCAGGTCGCTGGGCAGCACGAAGTCACCGGCGGCCTGCTCGAGGTGGACGATCTTGCCGGGGCGCAGGCGGCGCACCAGGTGGCTGGAGACCTTGCCGTCGGGGACGGCCTTGACGGTGATCGAGATGAGGCCGTCCTTGCGGGGGCCGTGGGTCAGCGAGTAGGCCCGCCAGTGGCGGACGCCGTTGACGTCGACGCCCACGCGGACGTACTGACCGGGCGTGTGGCCCGCCCAGTCGGCGCCGGGCTTGATCTCGATGGTCGCCGCGTCGGCGGTCTCCGGCGTGACCTTCACGATGCGTCCGCGCAGGTCAGCGCCTGGTCGCAGCGGGTTGAACATGTCGAGGTAGTCGGCCGGTGCCAGGGGCGTGGCGATCGTCTCGGCGACCTCCCACGCCTTGCGCGAGAACCGCTCCCGCCATGCGGGGCGCCTGGCCTCGCCCGGGGCGAACAGGGCGGGGGACGTGGACATCTCAACCATGTATTCCATGATGCTATTTGTGCGAGGTAAACTCCTGTGTCAGCGACGTGAATCTGATAGGCGGATTTATACGTGACGAACAAAAGTTCCCGAGATATCCCCTCACTTTCCTCTTACGACGTCCACCTGACGCCCGAGATCGTCGCGGCGATCCGCGCGGTGCTCCCCCAGGTCGGCGAGGACGTCGTCTCCGCGATCATCGCGGAGGTGCCGCCGTACCAGGACGCGCTCTCCGGCCACATGGGCGAGACCATCCGGACCGCGGTGGGCGTGGCGCTGGGCGGCTTCCTGTCCCTCGCTTCCGGAAACGATCTGCCTGCCGACGTCGTGGCCGCGACCCCGCCGGCGCTCCAGGGCGCCTACGACCTGGGGCGCGGCGAGGCCAGGAGCGGACGCACGATGGAGGCTCTGCTCGCCGCCTACCGCATCGGCGCCCGGGTCGCCTGGCGAGAGCTCGCCAGGAAGGCTGTCGAGGGCGGCATGGCACCGGCGATGCTGGTGGAGTTCTCGGCGCTGGTCTTCGCCTGGATCGACGAGATCTCGGAGGCCTCCGCGGCTGGGCACGCCGACGAGCGCGCCACCACCGGACGCGTACAACGACAGCTGCGGGAGCGGCTGGCCCGCAAGCTGCTCGCCGAGGCGACGCCGGAGGAGCTCGACGACGCGGCGGTGCGGGCCGAGTGGACCCCGCCGAGCACGCTGACCGCGGTGCTCGTCCCCAACTCCCAGGTCGGCACCATCCTCGCCAAGGTCAACCAGGGCACCCTGGAGCACGACGACCTGCAGGATCTCGACGACCACACCCTGCTGCTCGTCCCCGATGCCCACGGCCGTCGGCGGCGGGCGCTGATGAAGGCCCTGGAGGGTCGCCGGTCGGTCGTCGGCCCGGCCAAGCCCTGGCGCGAGGCCCGGATCTCCTACGAGCGCGCCCGGCGCGCCCACTTCGCCGGCCTCGGCTCCGACACCGAGCAGCACCTCGTCGAGCTCGTCCTCTCGGCCGACGCCGACGCCCGTGAGGACCTCCGCGCCCAGGTGCTGGCCCCCTTGGCCGACCTACGCCCCGCCACCGCCGAGAAGCTCACCGAGACCCTCCGCTCCTGGCTCCTCCACCAGGGCCGGCGCGACGAGGTCGCCGCCGAGCTCTTCATCCACCCCCAGACCGTCCGCTACCGGATCGGACAGCTGCGCGATGCGTACGGGGACCGGCTCGACGACCCCGCGACGATCCTGGCCCTCACGGTCGCGTTGGGTTAGTCGAGGTAGAGACAGAAGGGATGACCCGCCGGGTCGAGCATGACCCGGACGTCGTCCTGGGGCTGGAAGTCCGCGACCCGCGCGCCCAGGGCGACGGCGTCCTCGACCGCTGCGGAGAGGTCGGTGACGCCGATGTCCAGATGGACCATCTGCTGCTGAGCATCGGGCTCGCTCGGCCAGACCGGCCGGCGGTAGTGGCGGTCGAGCTCGAAGGCGAGGTTGCTGTGCGTGCCGTTGCCCGACGGGTCACGGATGAGGACCGTGACGCACGCCGGCTCGGAGCTGCTGATCTCCCAGCCGAACAGGTCCGCATAGAACCGGGCGAGTGCGGGCGGGTCGGTGCAGGCGAGGTTGACGCCGATCCATCCGGTGACACCGCGGATCCCCGCCATGTCACTCGGCGTCCCTCGGGTCCTCGCCGACGAGACCGTCGATGGACTCGCGGATGAGGTCGGCGTGACCGGTGTGGCGGGCGTACTCCTCGATCATGTCGGCGATGTAGCGACGGGCGTTGGCCTCGACGCCCCACTCGGCGTTGGTCGCGAGCGTGTCCATCCCGTCCTTGCCGAGGGCGTCGGTGACGGACCGGCGCGACCTGGCGACCGCACCCTCCCAGAGGGCCATCAGCCCGTCGGCCGTGTCCTCGGCCTCGGTCCGCCAGTCCCAGCCCTCCTCACCCGGTCCGTAGGCTGCCCAGACCTCCGGGTAGCCGCTCTCGGCGAGGACCGCGGTGAAGTAGTGGTCCTCGCAGAAGGCGAGGTGCTTGAGGAGCCAGCCGATCGTGATCTTCGAAGGCTCCAGCCGTTGGCGCAGCTGCTCGTCGGTCAGTCCCCCGCACTTCCAGGCGAACGTACGCCGGATGCGGTCGAGCGTGCTGAGCAGCGTCCCGGTCTCGTCCATGACCGGTGTCATCTCGACCGACTGCGTGGTGTCGATGGTCGTCATGCGGGTGACGCTAGGCCTGATTCCGGACACAAACCTTCCGCTTAACCGAGGCTCGTCGGCATGTGAACCCCGCCACTGGGTACCGCCGATACATGACTGACATATCTGACTATCGGTCCATGACCGCGACGGCGCTGCAAACGGCCGCGACGGTCGTGGGCGCGACCTTTCTGCTCGTCGGTGTGCTCGGGTTCATCCCCGGCATCACCACCGACTATGACTCGATGACCTTCGCCGGCCACGAGTCCGAGGCCCAGCTGCTCGGCATCTTCCAGGTGTCGATCCTGCACAACATCGTCCATCTGCTGTTCGGGATCGCCGGCCTCGTGCTGGCCCGGACCTGGAACGGAGCCCGCGGCTTCCTGATCGGCGGCGGCGTGGTCTACCTGGTCCTGTGGATCTACGGCCTGGCCATCGACCACGAGAGCGCCGCGAACTTCGTGCCGATCAACGATGCCGACAACTGGCTCCACCTGATCCTCGGCGCCGGCATGATCGCGCTCGGCCTGGCCCTGGGGCGTACGCCGCACACCGGTGACCACATCGCACCCTGACCGCCCGGAGGACGTACGTGATGGAGCACGACAGTGTGTGGCTGGCCACGGCCGCGAGGCCGGGCCACGCCACCCTGGACACGAGTCGGAACGCCGATCTCGAGGTCGACGTCGCTGTGGTGGGTGGGGGCATCGTCGGACTGACGACGGCCCTGCTCGCCCAGCGACGCGGCATGCGCGTCGCCGTGCTGGAGGCGGCGACGGTCGGTGGCGGTACCACCGGATACACCACCGGAAAGGTCACCGCACAGCACGGGCTGATCTACGCCGAGCTGGTCAAACGGCACGGGGACGACAACGCCCGCCGGTACGCCGACGCGATGCGGGCGGGGGTCGAGCAGGTCGCCGATCTCGCCGCGGAGCTGGAGATCGAGTGTGACCTGACCCGAGCCCCGGCGGTGGCCTACACCCGGTCGCCGGAGCAACGCTCTCGGATCGAGGACGAGGCCGAGGCGGCGGCCGGGCTCGGCCTTCCGGCCCGGGTGACCGACCGTACCGACCTGCCCTTCGACATCGAGGCGGCGGTCGTCTTCGACGACCAGATCCACTTCCATCCCGGCCGGTACATGGCAGGCCTCGCCGACGCGTTCACGGCTGCCGGCGGACGGATCTTCGAGGGCACCCGGGTCACCGCCATCGACGAGCAGCGCGACCGGACCGTCGAGCTCACGACCTCCGCCGCGACCGTGGTCGCGAACCAGGTCGTCGTCGCCACACTGCTTCCGCCCGGCCTGCTCGGTGGATACTTCGCGCGGACCAGGCCGTCGCGCTCCTACGGGCTGGCCGTCCGCCTGCGTGGCCCGGCGCCGACCAGCATGGCGATCGGCGTCGACACACCCACCCACTCGACACGGCCGTGGCTGGACCCCGGCCCCAACGGGCTGATCGTGGTCGGCAACGGCCACGAGACCGGCGCCGAGCCCGACACCGAGACGATGTACGCGGACCTCGAGGGCTGGACCCGGGCCACCTTCGACGTCGAGGCGATCGACTACCGATGGTCGGCCCAGGACTACACCACCCCGGACCGCGTGCCCTACGTCGGCTACTCCCCGACGAGCGAGCTGGTCATGGTGGCCACCGGTTTCCAGAAGTGGGGTCTGAGCAGCGGAACCGCGGCCGCGATGATGCTGGCCGATCTTCTCGCCGGCGACGACAACCCGTGGCTGCCCGCGTTCGACGCCACCCGCATCGGCGACGCCCGGGCCGTCGGCCGGCTCATCAAGGACAACCTGAAGGTCGGCCAGGAGCTCGTCGCGGGCCGTCGCCACGACCCCGAGGTCCGCTCCGTCTCCGACCTGCGGCCGGGCGAGGGCGGCCTCGTCGAGGTCGGCGGCCACACGGTCGGCGGCTACCGCGACCTCGAGGGCACCGTGCACACCGTGAGCCCGCGGTGCAGCCATCTGGGCTGCCCGCTGCACTGGAACACCGCCGAGGCCAGCTGGGACTGCACCTGTCACGGCTCCCGGTTCTCCCCCGACGGCGCCGTCCTCGACGGTCCCGCCGTCAGGCCGCTGGGACGGCCCTCGACGACCGACCGGAGCGGGGTTGACCTCAACCCGACTTGAGCACCGACGCTGGAGCCATGAAGTTCACCGACACCCAGCTCCGCTACCTCCGCACCCAGCCCCTCGGAAGGCTCGCCACCCTGGCTCCCGACGGGGGTCTGCAGAACAACCCCGTGGGGTTCACGATCGACGAGGAGCACCGCATCGTCATCGGCGGCCACCAGATGGGCAGGTCGCGGAAGTTCAGGAACGCCCGCAAGCACGCCCAGGTGGCGTTCGTGGTCGATGACCTCGCCTCCACCAACCCGTGGCAGCCGCGGATGATCGAGATCCGCGGCACCGCCGAGGCGCTCACCGACGTGGACCCGCCGATGCCGGGGACCTCGCGCGAGGTCCTCCGGATCACCGCGGACTCGATCAGGGACTACGGGCTCGGCGACTGAGTCAGCGCTTGCGCCACAGCCGAGCAGGCAGCAGCGAGAGCGGGTTGATCGCCGCCCGGATGCGCTGCCACCTGGTGCGCGATCCGGAGACCGACGAGCGAAGTGTCCCGACCTGCTCCCAGAACGCAGCCACCTCGGCATCGTCCGGTCCGGCCTCGCCGAACATGGTGTTGTCGGTGAGCAGCGCCAGCCCCGGCGCACCGTCCATGCCCGGCGAGGTGGCCAGCACCGAGGCCTGCTCGCGCCGGGTCGCCCCGACGGGCACCCCGACCCCGAAGTCGCGGGCATGGTCGATGGTCTCTCGCCAGCCACCGGAGAGTCGGGCCACCGGGGTGCCGCGTGTGCGCCGGCGATGCCGGCGCCAGACCTTGGCGCCGATGATCGCCCCGCACACGGCCGCGATGAGCAGCAGCGGGATACCGACGTACGTGAAGACGGCGATCAGCCATCCCGGCAGCGTGAACCCGTCGGGACGCGAGTTGGCCTTCTGGTTCACCGACTCGTCCAGCGGGTCGCCGGAGGTCGCGGGCGGACGCACCGGTGCGGGCGGCGGGACGACCTTGCCGGTGACGAGCTCCTCGGGCTGAGGGGCGTTCTGCTCGGGCGGCTTCTCGGTGTTCATGAACTCGGACCAGTCCAGGGTCGCCCAGGATCCGTCCGACATCCGCAGCTCGACCCAGGCGTGCATGTCCTTGCCCTGCACGACGCCGTCGGAGCCGACGACGGCGCCCAGGACCACCCGGGCGGGCACGCCGACCTGGTTGGCCAGGACGGCCATCAGCGCGGCGTACTGCTCGTCGTTGCCGGCGAGCTGGCCGCCCTTGGCGGTGAAGTCGGCGAGCCGGCGCAGCGAGTGGCCGGCCGGGTACTGCTGGTTGGGCGGCTCGCCGTCGGTGTAGGTGCCCTCCTCCTTGAGCTTCTCGGCCACCGCCAGCGCGTTGGTGATCGGGGAGTCGCCACCACCGGCGTACTCGGCCGCGAGCGCCTGGAACTGGGCCGCCTCGTCGCCGATCGGGGACCCGCCGGACCACACCTCGCTCTTCTTGGTCACGTTCTCGTCGGAGACCGAGGCGGTGAAGGAGTAGGAGTCGCCGGGCTTCAGCGCGGTCGGCAGGACGCCGGTCGAGGTGGCCAGGTTGTAGCGGAACGAGTCGGAGTCGGGGCCGTCGAAGGAGATGTGGGTGAGTGCGGTCGGCAGCGGCACCCAGACGCCGCCGAAGTCCTCGCCGATCGTGATCGTGCCGCGCACCTGCTTGCCGTCGGCGAGCGGGTTGCGCAGCGTCGAGCTGATCTTCTGGAAGGTGTCGTCGGGGCCCTCGGTCTCGCCGGAGTCGTTGGCGGCGCGCCAGACGGTGCCGTCGTACGAATCCATCGCGGCGACCCGGACGCGCGTCCCCTCGGGCAGACCCGAGACGGTGAACAGCTCCTTCTCGTAGAGCCGGCGGTCGTCCTCCGGGGTCTGGTAGCCCTTGGTGTAGACCCGGAAGCCGGCCAGGGGCGAGGGGTACTGCCCGACGTTGAAGGGCGGCTCGATCTCGCCGCGCAGCACCGTGCGCTCGGGCGCGAGGCCCGGCAGCAGCGGTCCGCCGAGGAAGGCCAGGCCGGCCGCGCCGAGGCACAGGGCGGCCCCGATCGCGGTGCGCGAGAGCCGACGGCCACCACCGGCGGCGAGGGCACGGGCCCGCATGCCGCGGATGCAGAGCCAGGTGATCGCGATCGCCCCGAAGAGCGCGCCGAGCAGGGCGGTCTTGGACGGGTCCTGCACGCCGAGCAGGATCACCCCGGCCATCAGCGCGAACGCGACGAGCACCGGCGGCAGCGCCGCCTTGACCCGCACCGCGAGCGCGAAGCCGACACAGCCGGCGACCAGGCCGAGGATGTAGGGGATGGTCAGCAGCGCCCCGCCGTCGACCGGCGGGAGCGTGGTCAGCAGCCGCTTCCAGCCGTGCACGGAGTTGTCGGCGAGGGTGCCGATCGTGTCGGGGACCGGGAGGAAGGAGAGATCGCCGATCCCGTGCAGCGCGACCGCGCCGCCGAGCACGAAGAAGGCGGCGAGAAGGCCCACCGCCAGCACGACGACCGGCTGGCCACGGCCGACGAAGGCGATGAGGATGCCGAGCAGGAGCCCCGCGACACCGGCGATCAGGTAGGTCCAACCGGCGTAGGTGTCGTCGAAGCCGAGGAAGGCGATGGTGCCGAGGAGGAACAGGAGCAGGGCATCGACCGCATGGTGCTTGGTCATCCGGACAGCCCCTTCGACAGCACGATCGGCAGCTGGTCCAGGTCGGGCAGGGTGATCACCGGCAGGTCGGCGACGGCCTTGAACCCCGCGCGCTGGCTCGAGTCGACACGTACGGCGACCGTGGTGGCATCGACGGAGAACTGCCCGGCCGCACGCTGGAGGGTCACGAACTCCGGGTAGCGCCCGGTCACCAGCATCACCAGCGACGCGTCCGGCGCCTGCCGGGCGGCCTCGGCGGTGATCTCGATCAGGTTGCTCGGCTGCGGGGTCGCCCGTGAGCAGGCGTCGAGGGCCGTACGCCCTCCCCCGCTCGCCGCGGTGGCCCGCACCATCAGCACGTCGCCGGTCGCGAACGAGACGTCGAACTCGTCGAGGATCCCGCGACGCAGCAGCGAGCCCGCGATCGACATCGCGGTCTCGTACTCCTCCTCGCTGTCGTAGGACATCGGCGAGGAGTCGACGATGACGACGATGTGGGAGCGGCGGGTGTCCAGGAACTGGCGCACCAGGAGCTGGCCGTGGCGCGCCGAGGAGCGCCAGTGGATGTGGCGGAGGTCGTCGCCCGGGACGTACTCGCGCAGGGCGTGGAAGGCGAGGTCGCTCATCGAGGTGTTCTGCGCCGTGGAGCCCTCGAGGTCACGGACCAGGCCGACCCCGAAGGGCTCGAGGTGGGTGGTGCGTGGGTGGACGAAGACCTCGGTGCGGTCGGTCCACTCCTGCACCCGCCGGAAGAGTCCGAGCGGGTCGCCACGCACGGTCCGGACCGGGCCGACGTCGATCACGCCGCGACGCTGGGTCGGCACCACGAAGAGCTCGGTGTGCTCGGCGCCGGGGAGCAGCATCGGCAGGTCGTACGTCACCCCACCTGCTCCGATCGGGAACTCCAGGCTCGTGGAGACGAGCGGGCCGCGCGCCTCGTTGCGGGCGCGCAGCTCGCCGGTGAGCGCCTGGCCGACCGCGACGCGCGGCGGCTCGACCACGGTGGCCACCGCGAGCCGGGTGCGGCCGATCATGAAGAAGGCCGCGCCGATCACGAGGAACAGCGCCGCCATCGCGACCACGGCCGCCTCGATCCAGCCGAGGGCGGTCGCGGCGACCCAGGCCAGCGCGCCGAGCAGCAGCACGCCCCAGCCGATCGACGTCACCGTGCCGAACCACGGACGGACCCGGTCGGCGACGAACGAGTAGACCGAACCGGCCCCGGAGACTACCGGGGCTGATCGTTTCCGCAGGTCAGCAACGAGGTTGCGGACACTGAGCCTGCTCATCTCAGGCGACACGCTCGGTGGGAGCCGGGACCGAGGTGAGCAGGTCGCCGATGACGTCCTCGACCGTGACGCCGTTGAACATGGCCTCGGGGTCGAGGATCAGGCGGTGGCAGAGCACCGGCTCGGCGAGCGCCTTGACGTCGTCGGGCAGCACCTGCGAGCGGCCCTCGGCGAGCGCCCAGACCTTGGCGGTGCGCACCAGGGCGAGGCAGCCACGCATGGAGGCGCCGAGGCGTACGTGCTTGTGGCGACGCGACTCGTCGATCAGGGCGGAGACGTAGGCGACGATCGCCGGGTCGATGTAGACTTGGTCGGCCATCTCGGCCATCTGGGTGACCGTCGGGGCGGTGATGATCGGGGTGACCAGGGTGGCGCGGTCGCGGACCGAGGAGTTCATCAGCAGCTCGACGGTGGCGTTCTGGTCGGGGTAGCCGACCGACGTCTTCATCAGGAATCGGTCCAGCTGCGCCTCGGGCAGCCGGTACGTCCCGGCCTGCTCGATCGGGTTCTGGGTCGCGATCACCATGAACGGGCGGCCGACCTCGCGGGTGGCGCCGTCGACGGTGACCCGGCCCTCCTCCATGACCTCGAGCAGGGCGCTCTGGGTCTTCGGGGAGGCCCGGTTGATCTCGTCGGCCAGCACGATCGAGTGGAAGATCGGGCCCGGGTGGAACTCGAAGGCGCCCTTGCCCTGGTCGTAGACGGTCACACCGGTGACGTCGGACGGGAGGAGGTCGGGGGTGAACTGGATGCGCGCGTGCGAGCCCTGGACCGTGTTGGCCAGGGCGCGGGCGAGCTGGGTCTTCCCGGTCCCGGGGTAGTCCTCGAGGAGGAGGTGGCCCTCGGAGAGGAGCGCGGTCAGCACCAGGCGGATCACGTTGCGCTTGCCCAGCACCGCCTTCTCGACGTTGTCGGCAAGCTTCTCGAAGGTCTCGTGGAACCAGCGCGCTTGCTCGTGCGTGACGGTCATTTCTTGTCTCCTACCACGTAACGTTCTTCGAAAGAGTGGGTCGCCCGTTGGTCGTGCAGGTCACCCGGAACGGGGTGTTGGCGCCGACCCAGCCGCGGCCGCTGCCAGAGCCCTTGCCGTTGCTCCCGATGGTGACGTTCCACCGCGAGGTGGTGGCGTTGGTGCTGCACTCCCAGGTCTTGCCCGGGAAGGCGAGGTCGGTGATGGTCGAGCCGACGTACCAGCACGTGCCACCACAGGCCACGTCCGGCTCGGGGCAGGCGGCGCCGGAGCACTCGCCGGCCTTGTTCACCTCGAGGATCGGGTCCGGCGGCGGGTCGGTCCGCACCGTGACGGAGTCGGACTTGCTCGCTCGGGGCGAGTCGCTGATGGTCACGGTGTAGGTGTAGGACGTGTTCCACTCGGGTGCGGTGTCCGTGCCCGACCGGCTGCCCGCCCCGGTGCCGGTGGTGAACTGCTCCACCTGGGTGCCGCCACGCTTGACCGTGACGGTCGCGGCCTTGCCGTTGGGGTCGTAGCTGACCCGCCAGTTGACCTTGTTGCCGTCGACGCTCGCCGAGATCGACGGCGTGCCCAGCGGACCGTAGGTGGTCACGTTCTTCGACGTCGCGGGACCGCAGGAGTCGCCAGCGCCGGTGCCGCCGGAGGAGTCGTTGCAGGCCCGCAGCTGCACCTGGGTCGAGTTGCCGTTGGTGAAGCCGGTGATCGTCTTGGTCTGCTGACCCGCGCCCTCGGACGGGTAGGTCCAGCTGCCGCAGGAGGAGCCGTTGCGCACGCACTCGACCCGGTTGGTCTTGCCGTGCGAGGCCCGCGGCGTGAAGACGATCTCGGCGGTGCCGTTGGCCCCGGTCGGGGTGGCGCTCGCGAAGGAGACCGCGTCGGGGGTCGCCGCCGCCTCGACCTTGCCGCCGGCGGAGTAGCTGGAGACGTGCGCCTCCGGTGAACCGCCCGAGGTGGTCTCGCGCGGCGAGGTCGCCTCCGCGTTGCGTGCCCTGACGGCGTAGGTGTAGATCGTGCCGTCGTTGGCGACGTCGTCGCGACAGCTGGTCTCCGTCACCCAGGAGCAGACGATCTTCTCGCCGGTGCCGCCGGTGCGGCGTACCTCGTAGGTGACCGGGGCGGGGCCGTTGGCCGCGACCGGGCTCCACGAGACCGTCACCGCCTTGCCGGAGTTGTTGGCCGTGTTGGCCCAGTCGAAGGTCGGGGTCGCCGGGGTGTCCGGCTTGCCGGCACCCATCCCCTCGACCGTCGCGGTCGGACCCTTGTTGGTCTTGACGCCCTTGTCGTTGAGCGGCACGACCGTGAACTGCACGGGGTCACCGTTGGAGCTGACCGCCGCCGGATAGGTGGTCTGACCTGCGGAGATGTCCTTGATGCCGCCGCCGGGCCAGCTGATCCGGTATTTCTGCACGTCGGAGCAGTCGCACGGGGCCGGCTTCTCCCAGCTCAGCTCGACCTTGTGGTCGCGCTGCCGGGTGACGCGGAGGTTCTGCACCGGACCGGTGTAGGCGTCGGGCTCACCCTCGGCCGAGTTGCTCCACTCACGGCTCGGGCCGACGGAGTTCACCGCGCGGACGCGGAAGTCGTAGACGACGCCGTTCTTCAGCCCGGTGATCCGGCACGAGGTCGACGGGCAGTCCTGGACGTGGTCGCCGTTGGCCTCCACCTCGTAGCGCTGGATCGGGTCGTCGCCGTTGTCCTTGGGTGCGTTCCACGACAGCGCGACCACGTTCGAGAGGAAGTCGGAGGTCGTACGCAGCCCCGTCGGCGCACCGGGGACGTCGATGACGTCCACCTCGATGACGCCGGTGGCCTTCACCCGCTTGGAGTCCTTGCCGGAGTCGCTGACCTCGATCGCGTAGCGATAGTGGCCGTGCCCCTCCTCGGGGGTGTTGAAGGTGATCTTCGAGCCGCTGGCCTTGCCCATGTCGGGCGAGTCTCCGTCGACCGGGTCGAGCTTGGTGACCACGATCTCCTGCGACTCCGACGGCACCGGCGTCTGCAGATAGCTGGCCATGTCGATCGCGACCGTCTTCCCGGCCTCGGTCTGCAGCGGCTTGATCGGCGAGAGCGACGGCGCGGGCAGCGCGATGACGGTCACCAGGAGCTGGCCGGTCGCGTCGGTACCCTCGACCCTGATCTCCAGGGCACCCTGGGCACCGGCGTCGGCGTGCTCGGCGGTGAGCCGCAGGCCGCCGTCCTCCGGCTTGACCTCGACGCCGTCGAGCCCGTCGCCGACCTCGGCGGTGAAGTCGAGGTCGTCGGCGTCGCCCGGGTCGGCGGTCCAGACGTGGCAGATGGCGGCGATGTCGACCAGCGCGCCGTTGCCGCTCTCCGGGACCTCGACGGGGGTGCTCGGACAGTTGATCTCCGGCTCCTCCTTGCCGATCTGGACCGGCAGGGAGATCACCGAGAGATGGGCGTCCGCGGAGGTGATCTTCTCGCGGTCGGCGACCTCGAAGGTCAGCGTCGCGGGGCCCTTGGTCTCGCCGGCGGTGACCTTCACGGTCGTCGCGGTGGTGTCACCGGTGTTGAGCATGCCCTCGGGCGCGGCCACGATCTTGTCGGTCGTGGTCAGCACGACCGGGTCGCCCTCGGGGTCCTCGACGTAGTCGGTGATGTCGACGTTCTTCGTCTCGCCCGGGTTCAGCTGGAGCTCGGAGCCCGGCTTCAGGTAAGGGGCGTCCTTGGGGCGGGCGGGGACGTAGATCGAGCCGACCGCCTGGGCGCCGTCGGGGTCGGTGACCCGGTAGGTCCACACCCGGGTGGTGTCACCGACCGGCAGGGTCACCTTGCCGTCGTCGATCTTCGGCTTCGCCTCGTCCTCGCCGACCGAGGGACCCTTGACCGCGTCGACGGTGAGGTCCTCGAGCGCGTCGTCGATGTCGGTCACCTTGGTCATCACGTCGACGGTCGTGGTCGCCGAGTCGCCCTCCGGGTGGGCGACCACGATCCCCGCCATCGGCGGGTTGTCGTAGCCCTCCTGGTAGCGGATCGCGAGCTCGCCGGTGTCCTCGTGGAGGCCGGTGGTGGCGCGGTAGGGGATGTGCTGGAACGGCTCCTCGGCGCCACCCTGGACCGTGACGATCCCGTCGGAGCGCTGCTTGACGTTAGAGCCCTCCGCCGCGTCGGTCGAGGCGAGGTGCAGCTCCGTCCCCGGCGTACGCAGGTCGTTGGAGAGCACGTCGTAGGTCAGCTTCTTGGCGGGGTCGAGCGTGACCAGGTCGTCGACGGCGACCGGCCGCTGCGGCGCCCCAGGCGCGACCACGGCGACCCGCACCGTGCCGGTCGCGACGGCGCCGAACGGGTCGCTGACCTCGTACGTGAACTCGTCGGTGCCGGCCGCGTTGGGGAAGGCCTGGTAGGTGATCGTGTTGGCGCCGTGGGCCAGGACCCGGCCGAAGGACGGCGCGCTGTTGATCCTGGTCACCGAGACCGAGTCGCCGTCGGGGTCGGTGCCGACCGTCGGCAGCCGCAGGGTGACCTCGTCACCCTGGACCACCCGCGACTCCAGCGCTTTCGGCGCGGGCGCGGAGTTGTCGGCCTTCTTCTTCGGCAGCGGCTTGATGTGGATGCGGATGTTGCCCGAGGAGTGCTCCGCGGAGGGGTCGCCGGTGTTCTGCACGACGTAGCGGACGTCGACGTCGACCGGCCCCTTCACGTCGTCGGGGGCGACGTAGCGGACCCGGTTGCCGTCGATGTAGGCCTCGCCGACCGTCGGCTGTCCCAGCACCTGCAGCTGGCCCTTGGTCTCGATGGTCTGGTCGACCACCAGGCCGACCGGGTCGCCCGAGGGCGTCGAGTCGTTGTCGAGGACCGGGATGGAGACGGAGTCGGCGGCCCTCACCGTGGCCTCGTCGTCGACCGCCTCGGGGGCGTTCGCGGCGCCGCGCAGCGCCGGTCGCTGGCTCACCGTGACCGACCCCTCGGCCTCGGCCGCGCCGTTGCTGATCGTGTAGCGGATCGCCTGGGTGGACGGGTCGATGTCGGGCTTGGACGCCTGGATACGCAGCCAGCGGCCGTCGAGCACCGCGACCGTCAGGTCGCTGTCGCCGACCGGCTCGGCGTGGGTCACGGCGAGGAGCCGGCCCCGGGAGTCGTAGTCGTTGGCGAGGACGTCGAGCGTGCGGGTCGAGGTGCCGAGCACGGCGGTCGTGTCGGGTGTCGCGATCGGCTCGTCGGCCGCCTGAGCGGCAGGCTTGACGTCGACGCGGATCTTCGCCGAGGCGGGCTTCGCCGCCCCGAACCCGGCGTTGTAGCTGAGCTGGTAGGTGCCCGGCGAGCTGCCGCGGGCCCGCACCACACCGGTCTCCCGGTCGGTGCTCACCTCGAGGCCGCCCTTCGGCGGGACGTCACCGGCGAGGGTGAGCGTCGCGTCGAGGTTGGACGGGTCGGCACCGGGGATGTCGTTGTCGAGCGGGCGGATCGTCACCCAGGAGCCCTGGGTGCCCTCGGCGACGTCGTCCTTCGGCTCCGGGGAGGCGGTGGTGGCCCCGGCGACGATGTTGATGCGTACCTTGTCCTTGGACGGCTTGCCGCCGGTGCTGACCTGATAGCCGAGGCTCTCGTTGCCGCTGGCGTCCGTGGCCGCGGTGTAGCGCAGCAGGCCGTCCGGGGTCACGCTCGCCTTGCCCTTGGACGCGGTCGGGGACTGTGCGGTGATCGGGTCGCCGTAGCGCTCGTCGCGCCAGTCGCCGACCACCGGGATCTCCACGGTGCCGCCGGCGGCGACGGTGTAGTCGGTCGGCGTGTAGTGCTCGCGCAGGGTCGGCTTGCCGGTGCCGCCGGAGCCCTCGATGGAGAGCTCGACGCTGGCGTCGTCCTGGCCGGCCTTGCCCTTGACCCCGTCGTCGACGGTGTATTTGAAGCTGGTCTTCTTCCCCTCGGCCGACTCCGGGGTGGTGACCAGGATCGACTGCCGGTCGGGGGCGATCGTGGCCTCGACGCCTTTGACGGAGGCCTCGCCGACCGAGACCACGCTCAGGATCGAGTCCTTGGCCGAGGAGTCGTTGTCGAGGACGTGCAGCACCGTGGTGCGTCCGGCCCGGGCGCCGAGCTGGTCGTCCTTGGCCTTCGGGGCCTGGGCGGCCTTGGTCTGCTGCTGTTGCTTGTCCTTCTTCTGGTTCTGCTTCTGGGTCTGCGGCTGGAACGCCTCCCAGTTGGAGATCTTCTTGATGTCGGCGCCGTCGATCTCCCAGACATCGCCGTTGCGCAGGTCGTTGAGCACCAGCTGGCCGCGGTTGACCCGGAACTCCAGCTCGGCGGCCGGGCCGAGCGTCGGGATCTCACCGAGGATCGGCTCGCCTTCGCCGCACTGGGTCACCACCGAGCCGGTCGAGCCGTTGGCCCAGGCACCGAAGACGCAGTCGCGCAGCCGCACCGGGGCCGCGGGGTCGCCGGCCGACTCGGCGATACGGCGGATCTCGCCGTTGCGCAGGTTGACGGCCTTGAGACCCTCCCCGTCGCCGACGAGGACCTCTTTGGCCTTGACGGAGGGCTGCTGGAGCACCGCGCTCTCCGCGGTGTCGCCGAAGTCCGCCGCCACGTCGGAGCCCTTGGAGGCACCGAGCAGCCAGCCGACGCCGTCGAGGGTGATCACCTGGTCGCCGACGACGGTCGCCGAGGTCGGGGTCTCCGCGTACTCGGGAGCCTTCGGGAGCTTGGTCTCCTCGGGGTCCGCGAACCGGTCGCCGTCGGGCGCGAAGGCGGTCAGCGTGCGCTTGCCGGCGGAGACGGCGTACGCGGTCCCGTCGGTGCCGACGGTGAGGACCGTGTCCGCGCCGACCGTCTCGGTGGGCTTCGTGGAGGCGGAGAGGTCGGAGAGGTCGCCGACGCCGGTGGTCGGGTCGACCGAGGTCAACCAGACCTTGCCGGTCTTCTGCTCGGCGACGCCGATGGTGTTTCCGCCCATCACCACGCGGCTGTCCTTCACGGTCACCGCGTCGTCGTCGAGACCCTCGGCGAGCTTGGTGTTGACCGGCGTGATCGTGCGGGCGTCGCGGTCGACGGAGGCCACCGCGATGCCGTTCTGCACGACGTCGAGACCGGCGCGCTCGGACCTGGACCCGGCCTCGTTGCCGGCCCAGACGACGCCGTCGAGCTGGGCGACGGGACGGTTCTGCCGGCCCAGGGTGCCCCAGGACTGGTTGGTCACCCAGATGCCGCCGTCGTCGAGATCGGCCTTGTGCACGGGGTAACCCGTCGACTGGATCGCGTAGACGGTCAAACCGCCCGCAACCACGGCAAGAGCGGCCCAGGACGCGATGGAGGTCCGATGACGTCGCATCCAACCGGGCGCCATCCCGAAACGTGCCACCAAGACTCTCCCCAAGTCCTTCCGTGCAAATGGCCAGCCGACACATGGGCCGGGCTTACTCTAAGCGGGCGTCGGGATTGAAGCCACACGAATGAGCCAAACGTGGCACACGGCTCAGTGAACACGCTCACGGATACCGTACGTGATGTTCTAAAGTGTCCGCTTCCAGCGTCACTATTTCCCATCCTGACCGGGATGTCCGATAAAAGGAAACCGCATGACCGCATACCCAGCCCTGCGTGCCGCGGGGGCGACTGATGTCGGCCGGGTCCGCGAAGTGAACGAGGACTCGTTCGTCATGCTGCCCGCGGTGGCTGTCGTCGCCGACGGGATGGGCGGTCATGCCAGTGGCGACGTCGCCAGCGCGCTTGCGGTGGAGACGTTCCAGAGCCGCTTCGCGACCATCTGCCCGGTTCCCGAGGACATCGTCGACGCCGTGCACGCCGCCAACTCCGCGATCACCTCGGAGGCGGCACGCAACTCCGACAAGCAGGGCATGGGCACGACCCTGACCGGGGTCGCGCTGGTCGAGTCCGAGGGCGCGCCCCACTGGCTGGTCTTCAACGTCGGCGACTCTCGTGTCTACCGACTCTCGCCCGCGGGCGTCAGCCAGGTCACCATCGACCACTCGGAGGTCGCGGTCATGGTCGAGGCCGGCATGATCACCGCCGCCGAGGCCCGCGTCCACCCGCTGCGCAACGTCATCACCCGATCGCTCGGCACCCGCCCGGGGCCCGAGCCGGACACCTGGCTGATGGCCGTCGCACCCGACGACATGTTCCTGCTCTGCTCCGACGGCCTCACCGGCGAGCTCGAGGACCACGAGATCCACGAGATCGTGTCGCGGACCCTCGGAGTGGGCGGAAGCATCGACAACCTGGCTCAAAGGCTGGTGGACGCTGCGGTCGCTTCGGGTGGGCGCGACAATGTCACCGTGGTACTCGTGACACCCCCGCCCTCGCTCTTCGCCGCCCCTGCGGACACCGACGTGTCGACGTCGGCCTCCACCCGATCTGAAGCGGACGTCTCGGCGCATCATGAGTGACACCGCCACCTACTGTGCTGGGCACTGGCTGGCGTTGAGGGGCGACCGGTGCTGGGCGCTGGTCCAGCTCGGGCCGGGGGACCCACGGGTCGCCGGCGTGCAGGCCGCACTGACCGACCCCCACCCGGTCGACGCGATCGCCGGACTGCTCTCCGCCGACGGGCCGCGAGCCCCCGGCTTCGCCCTGGTCGGACGCGAGGGTCCGCGGGTGCGCTACGCCGTGCGCTCGCCAGCCAAGGTGACCGCCGTCGTCAACGAGGTGCCGGTCTTCATCGACGGCATCGACGTCGTCGGCAAGTGGGCCGACGGCCACTTCGCCGCCGTTCCGGAGCGGGCCGAGCTCGCCAACGGCGCCTGGGGCGGGATGGAGGAGGACCAGCCGCTGGTCGACACCGCGCACGCCCGCTCGCTCGACGTCGTCTTCGACCCCGACTACTACGTCCAGGTGCAGCAGCAGGTCGACTCGAGCATGGCGCCGCCGCTGGACCACACCATCCGGCGCTCGGACCTGGCTGCCGCTCCGCCGCCCGCGGCGCCCCCGTCGGCGATGCCGGGCGTCCCGTCGTTCCAGAGTCCTTCCCCGGCCCCGGTCCCACCGCCGCCCGTGGCACCCTCCCAGCCTGCGCCCGAGTCGAAGAAGGGCATCATCGACGGGCTTCCGTGGCGCAAGAAGGGTGCCAAGAAGCCCGACCCGAACGCGTGGGGTCCGCCGGACCGGCAGGCGTCGCCGCCGCCCGCGATGCCCCCCTCGAGGCCGCCTGTGGCGCCTCCGCCGCCGATGCCTGCGCCGGCACCCGCTCCTGCCCCGGTCCCGCCCGCCGACATGGCCACCCGGGTCCGCGACGTCGCGACGCCGACGCCGGTGCCGCCCGCGGGTGGACCGACGGTGTGGGCGGTCTACTGCCCGCAGGGCCACGCGTCACCGCCCTACTCCCCGACCTGCCGGATCTGCCGGATGACGCTGCCTCCGCACCAGCAGCCGGTCTCGGTCCCGCGCCCCGCGCTGGGCCAGCTCAAGCTGGGCGACGGCCGGGTCGTCGTCCTGGACCGGGGCGCGGTCTTCGGGCGGTCGCCGCGCGCGGATGCCGGCGGCAACACGGGGGCTGGTGGCGTACCTCCGCATCTGGTGAAGGTGATGCTGCCCGACATCAGCCGGCTGCACACGGAGGTGCGGCTGGAGGAGTGGCAGGTCCTCGTACGCGACCTCGGCTCCGCCAACGGGTCCTACCTGACCCTGCCCGGCGGGCGTCCTCAGCAGATGCGGCCGATGGAGGAGTACGCGCTGGAGCCCGGCGCCGTGGTCAGCCTCGCCGGTTCGATCAACCTGACCTATGAGGTTCTCGGGTGACGCAGACACCACACCCCGAGCTCGGCCCCGAGCTCCCGGGGATGACCTGCCTGGGCCGGCTCGGCTCGGGCGGCTTCGCCGACGTCTATCTCTACGAGCGCCACCACCCGAAGGTCCGGGTCGCGGTGAAGCTGATGCGCTCCTCCGACCTCGCCGAGGCGCAGCGGGCGCAGTTCGCCGCGGAGGCGGCGGTCATGGCCGAGCTGGCGGAGCATCCGTTCATCGTGCCGGTGCACAGCGCCGGCGAGACGCCGGACGGCCGCCCCTACCTGGTGATGGGCTACTACCCCAACGCCGACCTCGGTGCCCGCGTACGCAACAACCCGATGAAGGTGCAGGACGCGCTGCGCTTCGGGATCCAGATGGCGTCGGCCGTCGAGACCGCCCACCGCGCCGGGATCATCCACCGCGACATCAAGCCGTCCAACATCCTGCTCTCCCGCTACGACGTTCCGGGCCTGGCCGACTTCGGCATCGCCGGGCGTCCGCGCGACGACGAGGGCGACATCGGCGTCTCGCTGCCGTGGTCACCGCCCGAGGTGCTCACCTCGGCGTCCAACGGCTCGGTCGCCTCCGACGTCTACTCGCTGGCCGCGACCGTCTGGCACCTGCTCGTCGGGCGCTCGCCGTTCGCGGAGCGGGGCAACAACTCCGACCGCGCGGTCTTCTCCCGGATCCTGCACACACCTCCCCCGGCCACGGGCCGGCCCGACGTACCTCCGTCGCTGGACCGGGTGCTGCAGCAGGCGATGGCGAAGGACCCGGCCTACCGGCCGCGGACCGCCCTCGACCTGGCCCGCCACTTCCAGCGCATCGAGCAGGAGCTCCGGCTGGGCCGCACCGAGGTGCAGGTCCTCGACCGCGACGCCGGCGGCACCGGGTCGATCCCGGTCGTCCCGATGGTGCCGGCCTCACGCGGCGAGGGACCGACCACAGGCTCCGGCCGAGCCCATCTGCCGTCCCCGCCTGCCGACCCGGAGCTGGAGAAGGCCACCGAGCTCAAGCCGCCCTCCCAGGTCATCGCGCAGGCACCGATCACCCAGCCCCCGGCGTCCCTGGCGTCGGCACCGGTGGCGGATCCGGGCTCGGCCTCCGCCGAACGCACCCGGTTCAGCTATCCACGTGCGGAGGAGGGGCCCTCCGTCCTCACCGGCGCACGCCCGACCGAGACCCGTAGCAAGACCCCCGCGATCATCGGCGTCGTCGTCCTCTTCCTCATCGCCGCCGTCATCGGCATCATGCTCTCCCGCGGCGGCGAGGACGAGAAGCCCGACGAGGTCCCGCCCCCGCCCGTCGAGACCGACCTTCCCGGTGTCACCGGCCCCGCCGCCCCCGGCAAGGTCAAGGGCACCCTTGAGGGCAACCGTGCCGTCTTCACCTGGTCCGGTGTCCCCGGGGCGACCGGCTACAAGTGGGTCGGCGACAACTCCACGAGTGGCAGCGTGAGCCGCCCCAAGGCGGTCGTACGCCTCGACGGGGCCACCAAGGTCTGCATCCAGGTCCGCTCCCTCGGCGAGAACGGCAACGTCTCCCAGGGCGCCGCCCAGGCGTGCGTCAGCAAGTAGCCGACGCACCGCCCTGAGCCGGCTTCAGAGCCCCTGCCAGTCCGGCTTCCCGGCGTAGACCTCGCGGTAGTAGTCGCGGCGTACGAGGCGGGAGGCGGCGGCCTCGTCCAGGAGGACGGAGACGTGGCCGTGGAGCTGGAGGACCGAGGCCGGGCAGGTGGCCGAGACCGGGCCCTCGACCGCGGCGGCGACCGCCTCGGCCTTGCCCTCACCGGTGGCCAGGAGCAGCAGGTGGCCGGCTCGGGTGATGGTGCCGAGCCCCTGGGTGAGCACGTGGTGCGGCACCGCGTCGGGCGAGCCGAAGAAGCGCGCGTTGTCCTTCCGCGTCCGGGCCGTGAGCGTCTTGATCCGGGTCAGCGAGGCCAGCGACGAGCCGGGCTCGTTGAAGGCCAGATGGCCGTCGGAGCCGATGCCGAGGATCTGCACCTCGATCCCGCCGGCCGCCACGATCGCCGCCTCGTAGCGCTCCCCCGCCGTCGGCAGCGTCTCCTCGGCCGGGTCGGGGCCGTGGACCCGCTCGGGCGGGATGCCGATCGCGTCGGTGAACTCTCGCCGGATGGTCGCCAGATAGGACTGCTCGTGGCCGTCGGGCAGGCCGACGTACTCGTCCAGGTTGAACGTCTGCACGCCCTCGTAGGACGGCCCCTTCCCTGACCGGGCACGCCGGATGAGCTCCTCGTACGTCGCCAGCGGTGTCGAGCCGGTGGCCAGGCCGAGCACTGCGGGAGTGCCGGCGGCCGCCCGGCGGCGTACGACGTCTTCGATGGTGTCCGCGGCGAGGGAGGCCACCTCGGCGGCGGAGTCGAGGACAACTACTTCCATGTCAGTCCTTCGTCGGGGTGATCGTCGGTGTGATCGCCGGGGTGATCGTCGACGTGATCGCCGGGGTGATCGGGGTGATCAGAGCGGCGCCGATGGCGGCGACGGGGGCGGCCGAGACCACCCGCAGGCGCGAGGCGAGCTCGAGGGAGGCGAGGAACGGTGAGCTCTCGGCCTGCCTGGTGAGCGCGACCGCGACCGCCTCACGCAGCGGCTCGCCGACGGACGCGACGCCTCCGCCGATGACGACGCGTTCGGGGTCGACGGCGAGGGCGAGGGCGCGTACGGCGGCGGCGACGCCGTTGGCGAACCGGTCCCGGACCTCGACGGCTGCCGGGTCACCCGCGGCCGCTGCGGCGAAGAGCGCCGCGGCGGGGTGCCCGGAGGCCGTCGGCCAGGCGGCCGCGAGCGCGGCACCCGAGGCGACCAGCTCGAGGCAGCCACGCTGCCCGCACCCGCACACCGGGCCCTCCGGGTCGACCGGAAGGTGTCCGACCTCGCCGGCGGCGCCGTGGAAGCCGCGGCGGAGCGCGCCGCTGAGGTAGAGACCGGCCGCCAGGCCGGTGCCGAGCGAGAGGTAGACCAGGTCGTCGACGTCCTCGACGGCGTGCGCGCCGAGGGTGGCCGCGTTGGTGTCGTTCTCGAGCGTGACGATCGCTCCCGTCCGCTCGCCGAGGAGCGCCGCGAGCGGGAAGGCGTCGCCGTCCAGACCCAGGTTGACCGCATGCTTCACGGTGCCTGCGCGGGTGTCGACGATGCCCGGGATGCCGACCCCGATCGAGCTGATCTCGCCGCCTTCGAGCGCTTCACGCAGGCTCGCGACCACCGAGGCCGCGCTCTTCACGACGCCCTCGGCGCCGAGCGTGGTGGCGGCGCGGTCCTCGGCCAGCACCGCCCCGTCCGGACCGATCGCGATGCCGTGGATCTTGGTGCCTCCGATGTCGAGGCCGACCCGTGCGCCGTTCACCGGCGGTGTCCTGAGCCGGTCGTCGGGTTCCAGCCCGCTCGTCGAAGCACCTCGGTCACGGCCGCCACACCGGGCAACGAGTAGCCCTGCGGGCACAGTCGTGGCACCCCCGGATCGTCGTACGCCCCGGGCCACCCCCACTCCACCAGCACCGCCGCACCCCGGAGCTCGGCGACGGTCCGGCCGACCTCGGGACGCCGGTGGGCGTCACGTACCTGCACGATGAGGGGTGCGTCGGGGAGATCCGGGAGCGGGTCACCGGGCCGGATGATGACGTCCGGGGGCAGTCCCCACGGCACGTCGCCCACGGCGATGTTGGCCTCGGTGTCGACCGTCACCACCCGGGCTCCGGTCAGGTCCGGGAGAGCGGTGAGGTCGCTGGCCGCGGCGAGCGCCCGCCGGGCACCCTCGACCGAGCGCTCCTCGAACCGCGGGTCGAGCGCGCCGTCGGGCCGCGGCTGCGCCGAAGCGAGGCCGGTGAGCAGCCGGTCGATGCGCGCGACCGCGTCCTGGAGCCGCGCCAGCGGGAGGTCGCCGGACTCGACCGCGGCCACGATCGCGGCGGTCGTCTCGTGCACGAGCGAGGTGGGCTTCTCGGGGCCGAGGAGGAGCAGGTCGGCGCCGGCCTCGAGCGAGAGCACGGCCGCCGCTGGGATCCCGCGGGGCTCCGAGGCACCGGCCATGTCGAGGGCGTCGGAGACGATCAGCCCCTCGTAGCCGAGCTCGCGCAGCAGCCCCAGCACCGGCGCCGAGAGCGTGCCGGGAAGCTCCGGGTCCAGCGCCGGAACCATGATGTGGGAGGTCATCACCGAGGCCGCTCCGGCCTCGGCGGCCGCTAGGAACGGGACCAGCTCACGCTCACGCAGGGTCTCCATCGTGGCGTCGAGGACGGGAAGGTCGACGTGGCTGTCCTGCCCCGTGTCGCCGTGGCCGGGGAAGTGCTTGACGCACGCGGCGACCCCGGTCGACTCCAGGCCCTTCACCCACGCCGCCACGTGCTTGGCCGCGACACCGGCGTCGCGGGAGAACGACCGGGTCGCGATCACCGGGTTGTCGGGGTTGGAGTTCACGTCGGCGACGGGAGCGAGATCGAGGTTGATGCCAGCCCTGGCCAGCCGCATCCCGATGTCGCGGCCGGTCTCCTCGGTCAGCGCCAGGTCGTCGGCCGCGCCGAGGGCCGCGGCGCCGAGCACCGAGGACCCGGTCAGCGCCTCCAGCCGGGTGACGTCGCCGCCTTCCTCGTCGATGGTGATCACCGGGGTCCAGCCACCCTCGGCGGAGGCGGACCGGATCTCGGCCGCGAGGCTGCGTACGGACTCCTCGCCGGCCGCGGTGTTGGTGCCGAACAGGCAGATCCCGCCCAGTCCGTCGCGGAGCAGCTCGGCGTAGTCGGCGGGCAGCGTCGGCCCGGCGAAGGCCGGCACCTGGACGCGCAGCGCCAGCGTCTCGAGGGGAAGCTCAAGCATCACGACACCCCCAGCTCACCGGCGAGGACGAGCACCGCGGCGCCCACGATGACGACGTCCTCGCCGAGCGTCGAGGTACGGAACTCCAGCGGCTCGCCGCTGACCGGCATCGTCCGCTCGCGGATGATCCGGTCGGCGGTCTCGCGCAGCGTCCCGTCGAGAAGATCGGCCGGTCCGGAGAGGACCAGCTCGTGAAGGTTGAGCGTTCCGACCACAGGCGCCAATGCCTTTCCAAGGTGTTCTCCGGCTTCCACGAGCGCATCGTCGTGGGCCGTTTCCAGACGTTCCCGCAGGCGCGGCACCGCCAGGAAGGTCTCCAGGCAGCCGGTGCGGCCGCACGCGCACAGCGGGCCGTCGGGGTCGACGGTCACGTGCCCGACCTCACCGGCCGCGTCGACGAAGCCGTGGAGCAGCGCCCCCTCGAGCACGAGCCCCGCACCCACACCGGTGCCGACCCGGACGAGCATCAGGCCGCCGTCGCCGGACTGCCCGAAGGTGTACTCCCCCAGCACTGCGGTGTTGGCGTCGTTGGCGACGTACGTCGGCCGGCCGGTCTCGCGGCGCACCTGCTCGGCCAGGGCGACATCGGTCCAGCCGAGGTTGGGTGCGGCGATGACCGTGCCGTCGGCCGAGACGACACCGGGGCTGCCGATCCCGATGCCCAGGATGGGCCGGTCGGTGCTCGCGATCAGCTCGGTGACCAGCTCCTTCACCAGACGGACCGCGTCGCTTCCGGTGCGCCCCTCGCGACACCGGGTGGTGTGGCGGATGACGTCGCCGGTCAGGTTGAGCACGGCTCCGGCGACCTGGTCGTCGCCGGAGACGTCGACGGCCACGATGTGCGTGGAGTCGGCGGCGAGCCCGACCAGCATCGGCGGCTTTCCGACCCGGCTCTCGACCGGCGCCCCGAGCTCCTCGACCAGCCCGTCCTCGAGCAGGCTGCCGACCAGATCGGAGACCGTCGCGCGGGTCAGGCCGGAGGCCCGAGCCAGGTCGGCACGGCTTGCGGGACCCACCGCGAACAGGTGCTGGAGCACCAGAGAACGGTGATGGCGCCGCGCATCCTCCTGCAGCAATTTTCCGATCGGCCGCAACGTACGCCGTCTCGCCTTGGACATGTTTGTTAGTCCATCGTACTTATTAATGATGCGTCAAGTCGACACGTCGAAATTGCCCAGCCCGCGGGCAGAAAACGGCACATCGTCGTCAGACGATGGCCGCGAGCTGCGCACGGGTCGGGATGTACGGCTGGATCCGAAGAACCATGTGGGCCTCCTCGGGGGTGCGATTGCCCTTGCGGCCGTTGCACCTGCCGCATGCCGCCACGGTGTTCATCCACGTCCATCTCCCGCCGCGTGACTGTGGCAGCAGGTGGTCGATGGTGCGGGCATGGCCGCCACAATAGGCGCAACGATGCTGGTCGCGCTTGAGCACTCCCTCGCGGGAGTAGCCGGCCGGGCGGTACATCCAGTGCATGGCGATGTAGCGGACCAGCCGCACCGCCTTGGGCCATGGATGCGGCCCGATCATCTTGTCGCCCTGTTGCTCGTGAACGACCGCCACCTCACGGAACAGCATCCGCACGGCGTGCTTGAAAGAGACCCTCCCGAGCGGCTCGAAGGAGGCGTTATACAGGGTCACGGCGCCCATGGTCGTGGTCATACTCGGTTACCTCCCAGGAGAGTCGGATAGAGATCGCTTGCAGATCGGGTGGAAACGCCGGGCCGAAACAAAAAGGGCCGCCCCGACGAGACAGAGATGTCTCGCAGGAGCGGCCCGGAGTGATCCGGTGCAGCTATGCACCCAGGTCACTGTCGGCTCCCGCGGGCATGAGGGTCGCGCTCGTGCGCAGCGGTCAGCGACCAGGCCGCCGGGGCGGTGGTCGAGTGCTGCGTGCTCATGCGTGGGCCCTTCAAAGGTCAGGTGTCTTGTGCCCGGTGGTGACACCGGGTGATACCAGGATAGAGCGAACACCCTCCACCTACCAACGGTTTTCGCAGGTCAGGAGCGTGTCTTTCCGGTTAACTACGCCCGACGTACGCCGTTTGGGGCAGTTAGCGCGACCCGGCTCACATCTCGGAGCCTCGGGATCAGCGCCTCGCCGACCCGGGCGACCTCGGTCCGGTAGGGCGTGTCCGAGAGGACGAAGTGGGTCACGCCGAGCTCCTGGTAGCGAGCGAGCGCGGCGGCGACGTCGTCCGCGGAGCCGACGAGCCAGGTGGTGCCGGCGCCGCCACCGCCGTAGCGCCCCGGGGCGGTGTAGAGGCAGTCGTCGAGCACGTCACCGCGGTCGGCGAGGTCGAGGAGGCGGCTCTGCCCGACCGCCGACCGGCCCGTGCGCCGGAACTCGCGGTCACCGACGTTCTCGGCCATCCGGCGCACCTTCTCCTCGGCGTCGCGCCAGGCCTCCTCGCGGGTGTCGCGGATCAGCGTGGTGATCCTGAGCCCGAACTCGAGCGGCGCCAGGTCACGACCCAGCGACTGCTCCAGCCCGCGCAGGCGCTCGACCCGCTCGGCGATGCCGTCCAGCGGCTCACCCCAGAAGAGCTGGACGTCCGCCTCGGTCGCGGCCACCGCCTCGGCCTCCGGGGAGGCGCCGCCGAAGTAGAGCCTCGGGTGCGGGCGGGCTGTGGTGGCGTACGGGCGCGGGGTGATCGTCGAGCCCGCGACCTGGAAGTGGTCGCCCTCGAAGGTGACGTCCTCCTCGGTCCACAGCCGCCGCACCAACCGCATGAACTCCTTGGTCCGCGCGTAGCGGGCCGCACGGGAGTCCTCACGGTCGCCGTAGGCCGCGAGGTCGTCCTGCCCGGAGACGATGTTGACCCGCACCCGGCCGCGGCTGAGCTGATCGAGGGTCGCGGCCGCTGTGGCGAAGTTGGCGGGTCGCCAGTAGCCCGGCCGGATCGCGATGAGCGGCTCGAATGTCGTGGTCCGCGCGGCCAGGGCGGTCGCGACCGTGAAGGTGTCGGGCCTCCCCCAGCTGGTGCCGAGCAGGGCGCCGGCCCAGCCGGCTCTCTCGACCGCCTCGGCCAGACCGACCTGGTAGTCGAGGGTGCCGTAGCCCTCCTCCGCCGAGGCGGTGTCGCCGCGGTGGCCGGTCTCGACGAAGTTGGGGAGGTACCAGAGGAACTCGGGGGCGTGTGGGGCGGTCATTCCGGACTCCTTCATGAGGTGTACTCATGAATGTTAATTGGCTTTGTCGACTATTGGCCGACGTATCCATAGATGGACAGAGGCTCAGCCAATGAGCCAACTCGGGGTATGGTCCCGATATGGGCCTGACCTCTGCCGAGCTGATCGATCTCGTCCTCGATGCCGGGACATGGACGTCCTGGGACACTCCGCCGTCATACGGCGACCTCCCCGAGGCGTACGCCGCCGACCTGGCTCGCGCGCGCGAGCGCGCGGGCACGGACGAGTCGGTGGTCACCGGCGAGGCCCGGATCGCCGGACGCCGGGTGGCCGTGGTGCTCTCCGAGTTCCGCTTCCTCGCCGGCTCGATCGGGCGCGCGTCGGCCGAGCGGCTGATCGCGGCCGTGGAGCGGGCCTCCCGCGAGGGGCTGCCGCTGCTCGCCGGGCCGGCCTCGGGCGGCACCCGGATGCAGGAGGGCACGCCCGCGTTCGTGCAGATGGTGCGTATCGCCGAGGCGGTCACCCGCCACAAGGCGGCCGGTCTCCCCTACCTCGTCTACCTGCGCCACCCCACCACCGGCGGCGTGATGGCCTCCTGGGGATCGCTGGGCCACGTCACCGTCGCCGAGCCCGCCGCACTCCTCGGCTTCCTGGGGCCGAAGGTCTACGAGGTACTCAACGGCCGCCCCTTCCCCGCCGGCGTCCAGGTCTCGGAGAACCTGTTCGCGCACGGCCTCGTCGACGGCGTCGTACCTCCCGACGAGCTCGCCGGGCTCGTCGACCGAGTGCTCACGATCCTCGACCTCCGCCCCGAGAAGTCAGCGGCGTCGGGCGAGGCGTCACCCGCGTCGGCCGAGAGGTCACTGGATGCCGCTTCGACCAACCGCAGTGACGCCTCGGCCGACGGGGGCGACTTCTCGGCGGTCGACACCTGGGACGCGATCACGCGGTCGCGGCGTACGGACCGGCCGGGAGCGCGGGCGCTGCTCCGGATCGCGGCCTCGGACGTCGTACCTCTCAACGGCACCGGGCAGGGCGAGCGCGATCCCGGTCTGATCATCGCGCTGGCGCGGTTCGGGTCGGCCCCGTGCCTGGTGCTGGCGCAGGACCGGCGCGAGCAGGCCCACCAGCCGCTCGGACCGGAGGGACTGCGCGAGGCGCAGCGCGGGATGAAGCTCGCCGCCGGCCTCGGGCTCCCGGTCGTCACCGTCATCGACACCCCCGGCGCCGCTCTCTCCCCCGAGGCCGAGAACGGCGGCATCGCCGGCGAGATCGCGCGTACGTTGGGAGCGCTCGTCAACGTCGAGACCCCGACGCTCAGCCTGATGCTCGGCGAGGGCAACGGCGGCGGCGCGCTCGCCTTCCTCCCGGCCGACCGAGTGGTCGCGGCGCAGCACGCCTGGCTCTCCCCGCTCCCGCCCGAGGGCGCGAGCGCGATCGTGCACGGCGACTCCGACCATGCCGCCGAGATGGCCGAGGCTCAGCGGGTGCTGGCCGTCGACCTGCAGCAGATCGGTGTCGTCGACCGGATCGTCGCGGAGTCCCCCGACGCTGCCGACGAGCCGGAGACGTTCTGCCGCCGGGTCGGCGCCGTCCTGGAGGACGAGCTGCTCGCGCTGCTCGCCTCGGGCCCGGGCGAACCGACGGCCCGGGCAGCTCGCTACGCCGGCTGAGGCGCCGTAGGCGACTGGAAAACCCTGTGTCCGACGGGACATCAGGGTTTTCTCTTGCGCTCGGACTGAACACGTGTTTAGCATTGAACATGCGTTCAGCCCCTGCCGATCCGACCACCCGCGAGCGAATCCGCGACGCGGCGGTGCTGCGGTTCGCCCGTGACGGCTTCGGCGCCTCGGTCCGCTCGATCGCCACCGACGCCGGGGTCAGCCCGGCGCTGGTGATCCACCACTTCGGCTCCAAGGACGAGCTCCACGCCGAGTGCGACGAGGCGGTGCTGGCCGAGATCCGGGGGGCGAAGAACGAGACGATCGACGAGCTCGCCTCGGGCCAGAGCATCCTGCACCGGTTCGCCGCCGCGGACGAGTACGCACCGATGCTCGGCTACGTGCTGCGCTCGCTGCAGGACGGCGGGCCGGTCGGGCGCACCTTCATCGAGCAGATGATCGAGGACGCCGTCGGCTACACCAAGCACGGCATCGAGGCCGGCCTGGTCAAGCCCAGCCGGGACGAGGCGGCCCGTGCCCGCTACCTCGTCCTCTCCGCACTCGGCACGCTCATGCTGGAGATCACCCTCAACCCGCCCGAGGACCCGAGCGACATCAGCGGCCTGGTGCGCGGCTTCCTGGCCACCACCTACCTGCCGATGATCGAGCTCTACTCCGAGGGCTTCTTCACCACTCGCCGGATGCTCGACGAATACCTGCTCTACGTCCCGGACCCGCCGCAGGACGCCGCCACGGAGCCTGCGTCCGAATGACGCCCCGCCCCGTCGGCGTACGTCCTCCTACCCTCCCAACGCGGAAGCGAGTTTCCATGTCCGACAACATCCCCGCGGTCGAGATCGCGGGCCTGCACAAGTCCTTCGGCTCCTTCAAGGCCCTCGACGGCCTCGACCTGACCGTCCAGCACGGCCAGGTGGCCGGCTTCCTCGGCCCCAACGGCGCCGGCAAGTCCACCACCATCAAGATCCTGCTCGGGCTGCTGCGCGCCGACGCCGGCACCGCCCGCCTCTTCGGCGGCGACGTCTGGCGTGACGCGGTCGCGCTGCACAAGCGGATCTCGTACGTCCCCGGCGACGTCAACCTGTGGCCGAACCTCTCGGGCGGCGAGTGCATCGACTACCTCACCCGGCTCAAGCCGAGCGGCGACAAGGCCAAGCGCAAGGCGCGGAAGGCCGAGCTGCTGGAGCGGTTCGACCTCGACCCGACCAAGAAGGCGCGTACCTACTCCAAGGGCAACCGGCAGAAGGTCGCGCTGGTCGCCGCCTTCCTCGACGAGTCCGACCTCTACATCTTCGACGAGCCCACCTCGGGTCTCGACCCGCTGATGGAGGCCGTCTTCACCGAGTACGCCCGGGAGGCCAAGGCGGCGGGCTCTTCGGTCCTGCTCTCGAGCCACATCCTCAGCGAGGTCGAGAAGGTCTGCGACACCGTCACGATCATCCGTGCCGGGGTCGCCGTCGAGTCCGGCACGCTCGAGGAGCTGCGCCACCTGACCCGCTCCTCCGTCGTCGCCACCGTCGGCGGGGACGCTTCGACGCTGCGTACGATCTCGGGGGTCAACGACCTGGTCGTCACCCCCAACGGCGCCGGATCCCGGGTGGCCTTCGACGTCGACAACGCCTCCGTCGGCGACGTGCTCAAGACGCTCACCACGCTCGACGTCCACGGCCTGACCATCACGCCTCCCTCCCTGGAGGAGCTGTTCATGCGGCACTACGGTGACGTGATCTCCGAGACCGAGATCGAGGTCGCGAAGTGAGCGCGGCAACTGCGGTCACGATCCCGAAGGCCGGACTCCTCGACTCCTTCACCGGGACCGGGCACCTGATCGGCTTCATGCTCCGCCGCGACCGGGTCCGGATCGCGGTGTGGACCCTGGTCATCGCAATCCTCTACCTGGTCTCGCTGGCGCCCGGCGGCGAGTACGCGGTGCTGAACGACGATCCGGAAGCGCGAGCCGCACGCGCGCTGACCCTGAGCAGCCCTGCGATGATCGCGATGGGCGGTCCCGGCTACGGCCTCGACGACTACACCATGGGTGCAGCGGTCGCCAACGAGCTCATCCTCTGGATGGTCGTCGCGCTGGCTGTCATGACGATCCTGCAGGTCGTCCGCCACACCCGCTCCGAGGAGGAGTCGGGCCGCTCGGAGCTGATGCGCGCCGGCGTACTCGGTCGGCACGCGCCCTCCCTCGCGGTCATCGTCGAGGTCGCGCTGACCAACCTCATCGTCGCCGTCGCCGGCATGCTGGCCCTGGTCGCGATGGGGCTCGACCCGGTCGACTCGGCCGTGATGTCCTTCGGGATCGCCCTGGCGGCGCTGGTCTACGGAGCCGTCGCGCTGGTGACCTCCCAGCTCTCGGAGAGCGGCGGCGGCGCGATGGGAATGGCCTTCGCCGTCGTCGGCGCCACCTATGTCGCACGCGTGGTCGGCGACATCCAGGAGCCCTTGGGCAGCCCGCTGTCCTGGCTCTCCCCCATCGCCTGGGTACACCAGACCAGGGTGTTCGTCGACACCCGGATCTGGCCCCTGGGGATCGCCGCGGTCGTCGCGCTGGCCCTCCTCGCGCTCGCCGCCTTCCTCGGCTCCCACCGTGACTTCGGTGCCGGCATGGTGAAGGTACGCCGCGGGCGGGCCGACGCATCGCCGCTGCTCGACGGGCCGATCGCCCTGGCGTGGGTGCGGCAGCGTACCGGCCTGTTCTGGACCGCCGTCGGACTCGGACTGATGTGGTTCGCGACGGGCTCGATCCTGAGCGAGGTCCCCAACATGCTGAAGGCCGTCGGCGACAACCCGATCTACGCCGAGCTCGTCAAGGGCGGCGCGGAGGACATGATCAAGACCTTCGCCGCGTTCATCGGCGGCTACTCCGCCTTCGGCGCGGCCGCCTACGCGATCATCATGACCCTCCGGGTCAAGGCGGAGGAGGACGCCACCCGGGCGGCCCTGGTGCTGGCCAAGCCTCTCGGAAGGCTTCGCTGGCTGCTGTCGAACACCCTCGTCGCCGCACTCGGATCGCTGGTCGTGCTGGTCACCGGGATCTGGGCGATGGGTCTGGGTGCTGCTGCCACCGGGGTCGACGAGATCGGTTTCGGCGACTTCACCGTGCTCGCCCTCGCCTACGTCCCTGCGGTCCTGGTGATCGTCGCGTTGGCGCTGGCTCTCTATGCCTGGGCGCCGCAAGCGGCCAGCGCGGTGTGCTGGGCGGTCTTCGGCTGGATGTTCCTGGTGCTCATCCTCGCCGACGTGCTCGACCTCCCCGACTGGGTCCGCGGTCTGTCCCCGTTCTGGTGGATCAAGAACACCATGATCGAGTCGCAGCCCCTCAGCCACACCCTCGGCCTCAGCGCCGTGGTGGTGGGGCTCCTGCTCGTGGCGATGGTCGGCTTCCGCCGCCGCGACATCCACGGCTGACGACCTGCCGAGAAGTCACGTACGCCGGTCGAGTGGGCACCTCGGTGCCCACTCGACCGGCGTTGCTGACGTCTCGGCGGTGGCCTGGTACGCGTCAGGACTCGTGTCTCCGCTACGAGCCCGTCACCTGAAGCCGCGTATTGGCCTCGGGAAGCGCGTAGATGTTGCAGCAGGTGCCGGACTCCTCGTAATGCTTGAACGCATCGGGGGACTCCCAATGGGCATACTGTCCGAGCTTGTCGATGGTGTAGGCGGCCACGACGTACGTGCCGCTCGGGGAACCCTTGGGAATCGCAAGGGTGGTCGTGTAGATGCCATCTCTCACGCTTCCCGACGCCAGCGGAACCACCTCGGTGCAGGACACGCCGTCGTATTCGACATTGCCGCGCCAATCCGTCCCCACCGGCTTCAGGATGCAGATGTCGACCCGGTCGACGCCCGCAAGCGGATCGACCGCGCGGATCGCAACCTTGACGCTCTTGCTGGCCGATCGCACGTCGACCGACGACGGAGACAGGGTCACGACACTCAGCTGAGGCGGCGAATCATCGACGACACCGTCGTTGACGACGTTCAGTGATCCGCGCTCGATGGAGTAGAGCTCCCGGGCAGTGTCCTGCAGGAGGATGGATCCAGACAGTGTCTGCGGCGCGGCGTACCGCGGGACCGTGAGAATCCCTTCCCACCAGCCGTCTCTCAATCCACCGGACACGAGACGCCCTTCAACGTTGAGCGCAACGCCATTGTTGTTATCGCTGAAGGTCCATTCCACGCGCGAGACTCCGTTGAGATCGTCGGTGACGTGAGACCGGACCTTCACCGTGACGGAACTGCCGGTGACATCGGCGCTGCTGGGGCTCACCGACATACCGATCACCTCGGGCGCCTCTTTGTCGGCACCGCATCCGCTGAGGAGGTCATAGATGTCGTAGACACAGCGGTTCGTCCCTGACCCGCCCCTCAGCTCATCGGTACCGCTGCCCCCGGTGATGGTGTCGTTTCCCCCACCACCGTCGACCAGGTCGCTCCCGGACTCCCCGGTGAGGTTGTCAGTTCCTGACTCGCCGCGAATCTGATCCGCTCCAGCGCCACCCCAGGCCCGGTCGTCGTCGTAGCCGCCCACCAGCAGGTCGTTGTGGTTGCCGCCGTACAGCTGGTCGTTTCCGGCCCCGCCGTACAACCCGTCGGCGTTGTCCCCGCCGTACGCACGGTCGTTGCCGTTGCCGCCAACGATGTGGTCACGGCCCGTGCCGCCGTAGAGCACATCCCATCCGGTGCCGCCGCTGACCTTGTCGTGGTCGGCTTCGCCGTAGATGTGGTCGTGACCATCATCGCCCTGGATCTGGTCGTTGCCCGAGCCACCGCGGATCGTGTCGTCCGAGGTCCCGCCGTAGAGAAAGTCGGACGAAGACCCGCCGTAGACGACATCCGCGCCGGCCTCACCTCGGATGCTGTCGCGCCCAGTTCCGCCGAGCAGCTTGTCAGCGCCGTAGCTGCCGTAGATCCGGTCGTCTCCCCCACCGCCGTCGACCATGTCGTCGCCACTGCGCGCGTAGATGATGTCGCTTCCTCCGCGACCGCAGATGACGTCCCGGCGCGATGTGCCGTTCAGGACATCACCGCCGGACGTACCGACGATCGTGCAACGTACGCCGGTGGATGTTGTCGCCGCGCTCGCGGGGCTCGCCACGAGAACGGTCGCCGAGGCGGCCATCGCGACGATCCCGGCAAGCAGCGTGCGCCCCGTCAGGAGCACCATTCCTGCCTCCAGAAGATCCTCAGGCCCGCGTCAGCGCGGGCCTGAGGATCGTGCCAGATCCCATACCCCTCGAGGTAGCGAATTGGCGTTCTGTGGAGCGATTGTCGAACGGGTCAGAACAACAGGGCCGTGCTCGGGTCGCCGACGATCCTCGCCACGTCGGCGAGGAAGCGGGAGCCGGCCTCGCCGTCGATGTGGCGGTGGTCGAAGCTGAGCGCGAGGGTGCAGACGTCACGCGGCTCGATGCGCTCGTCGTCACCCGTGCCGACGATCCAGGGCTGGCGCTTGACCGCGCCGACGGAGAGGATCGCGGACTCGCCCGGGTTGATGATCGGGGCGCCGCCGTCGATGCCGAACGGGCCGATGTTGGTGATCGTGAACGTCCCGCCGGTCTGGTCGGCCGGCGGGGTCTTCCCGGTGCGGGCGACGTCAGTGAGCTCGTTGATCGCGGCACCCAGCTCGACCAGGGACATCCGGTCGGCGCCCTTGACGTTCGGCACCTGGAGGCCTCGCGGGGTGGCCGCGGCGATGCCGAGGTTGACGTACTCCTTGAACACGATCTCCTGCGCGGCCTCGTCCCACCAGGAGTTGATGATCGGGGTACGTCGCATCGCCAGGAGCGTCGCCTTGGCCACGATCAGCAGGGGGCTGACCCGGACCTCGGCGAAGTCGCGGTTGGCCTTGAGGCCGGCGACCAGCTCGGAGGTGCGGGTGACGTCGACCGTCGTCCAGATGGTCACGTGCGGCAGCGTGAACGCCGAGTCGACCATCGCCTGGCCCATCTGCTTGCGCAGGCCCTTGATCGGCTCACGACGCTCACCGCCGACCGGTGCGGCAGGCTCCCGCGACGGTGCTGGAGCGTTCGTCAGTGCCTCCAGGTCGGCCGTGGTGATCACGCCGTCGTCGCGCTCCGGCGTCACGGTCGCCAGGTCCACGCCCAGGTCCCGTGCCAGCTTCCGGGCGGTCGGCTTGGCGAGCACACCCGTGCCCGCGGCGGCGGCCGGTGCGGAGACGGTGCGGTTGCGGCGTACGACCGCGTCTTCCTTGGAGCCGTAGCCGACCAGCGTGAGCGGCTTCTCGGCCTCAGGCTCTGGCGCTGACGTCTCAGGCGCCGGAGCTGACGCCTCGGCCGGCGGAGCCGACGCCTCGGCCGGCGGGGGCGACGCCTCGACGGAGTCGCCGATGCGGATGATCGGGGTGCCGACCTGGACCTCGGTGCCGACCTCGACGAGGAGCTCCTGGACCACCCCGGCATAGGGCGACGGCAGCTCGACGACCGACTTGGCGGTCTCGATGTCGCAGACGGGGTCGTTGACCTTGATGACGTCGCCGACGGCGACGTGCCACTCGACGATCTCGGCCTCGGTGAGACCCTCACCGACATCGGGCAGCTTGAACTCGGAGGTCACCACGCGAGACTCCTGTCGACGGCGTCGAGGACCCGGTCGAGGTCGGGGAGGAAGTACTCCTCCGCCCGCGCCGGCGGGTAGGGCGTGTCGAACCCACCCACGCGGAGCACCGGCGCCTCCAGGGAGTGGAAGCACTGCTCGGTGATCCGGGCGGCGAGCTCGGCGCCGAGGCCGAGGTTGACGTGGGCCTCGTGGACGACGACCGCACGCCCCGTACGCCGCACCGACTCGTAGACCGGAGCCATGTCGAGCGGCGAGAGCGTACGCAGGTCGATCACCTCGACCGACTTGCCCTCCCCCGCGGCCGCCTCGGCGGCGGTGAGCGCGGTCTTGACGGTGGGACCGTAGGCCAGCACGGTCACGTCGGAGCCCGACCGCGCCACCCGCGAGGCGAACAGGGGACCGGGCGTGGCGTCGACGTCGACCTCGGCCTTGGTCGAGTGGTAGAGCCGCTTCGGCTCCAAGAAGATGACCGGGTCGGGATGCGAGATCGCCTGCTGGATCATCCAGTAGGCGTCGACCGGGTCGGCGCAGGCCACGACCTTGAGTCCGGGCGTGTGCGCGAACTGAGCCTCCGGCGACTCGCTGTGGTGCTCCACGGCGCCGATACCGCCGCCGAACGGGATCCGGATGACCATCGGCATCGCGACCCGCCCGCCGCTCCGGTAGTGGAGCTTGGCCACCTGCGACACGATCTGGTCGTAGGCCGGGTAGACGAACCCGTCGAACTGGATCTCCACCACCGGCCGGTAGCCCCGCAGCGCGAGCCCGACCGCCGTGCCGACGATCCCCGACTCGGCCAGCGGGGTGTCGACGACGCGCGCCTCACCGAAGTCCTTCTGCAGCCCGTCGGTGATCCGGAAGACACCGCCGAGGCGGCCGATGTCCTCACCCATCAGGACGACCTTGTCGTCGTCCTCCATCGCCCTTCGAAGTCCCGCGTTGAGCGCCTTCGCCAGCGTCATCTTGGTCATCGCGAGGCCTCCTCGAGGTCGAAGGAGGAGAGGTACGCCGCGTAGCCGTCACGCTGCTCGCGCAGCTCGTCGGGCAGCTCGGTGTAGACGTTGTCGAAGAGGCGTACGGGATCGGGCTCGGGCAGGGCGTGGATGCCGGCGCGCAGCCGCTCGCCGAGCTCCTCGGCCTCGGCCTCCACCTTGGCGAAGAAGGAGCTCGAGGCACCGCCGCCGCGGCGGAGGTAGGCCTCCACCCGGGCGATCGGATCCTTGAGCTTCCACGCCTCGACCTCGTCGGAGAGCCGGTAGCGGGTCGGGTCGTCCGTCGTCGTGTGGGCGCCCATCCGGTAGGTGTAGGCCTCGATCATCGTCGGCCCGCCGCCCTCGCGGGCCCGCTTGAGCGCCGACTTCATCACCTCGTACGTCGCCAGCACGTCGTTGCCGTCGACCCGGATGCCCGGGAAGCCGAAGCCCTGGGCGCGCTTGTAGAGCGGCACCTTGACCATCTGCTCGACCGGTTCGGAGATGGCCCACTGGTTGTTCTGGCAGAAGAAGACGACCGGGGCGTTGTAGGAGGCGGCGAAGACCATCGCCTCGTTGACGTCGCCCTGGGAGGAGGCGCCGTCGCCGAAGTGGGCCACGACGGCCGTGTCGCGGGTCGGGTCGCCGGTGCCGACGAGGCCGTCCATCTGCACGCCCATCGCATAGCCGGTCGCGTGCAGCGTCTGGGCGCCGATCACGATCGTGTAGAGCCCGAAGTTGTGCTCGTCGGGGTCCCAGCCACCCTGGTCGGTGCCCCGGAAGAGCCCGAGCAGCTGCATCGGGTCGACGTCGCGGCACCAGGCCACGCCGTGCTCGCGGTAGGTCGGGAAGACGAAGTCCTGGGGTGCGAGCGCGCGGGCCGCGCCGATCTGCGCCGCCTCCTGGCCGAGCAGCTGCGCCCACAGGCCCAGCTCGCCGTGGCGCTGCAGCGCGGTGGCCTCGACGTCGAGGCGACGGGTCAGCACCATGTCGCGGTAGAAGCCGCGTACGGCCTCGTCCTCAGGTCGGTCGGGTGAGAACTCGAAGTCCGGGTGCGAGACCCGTTCTCCCTCGGGGTTCAGCAGCTGCACCATGTCGGTGTGGCTGGGACTGGGATCCAGAAATTCAGTCATCACGCTTCCTTCACACGGGGTGGGGTTGCCACCGCTGGCTACGCCGATCACGGGCTTGTGATCCGTGGCACATCGGCATAGGCAAACGGTACCCGCCCCAGGGAGAGAAGAGGCCGGAGCGAGATGAACATAGACAACTAAGCAAGCGCTTAGTAAGTTCTATGAGAAGCGATGTCGCCCCGGCCCAGGAGATGAGGAACCGATGACTCGATTTGCCCGAGTGGAGTCGCTCAAGAGCGACCTTGGAGTGGCTGACCTGGTGGACCTTCCGGCGCCGCAGCTCGCCGAAGGGGAGGTGTTGGCGCGGATCGAACGCATCGCTCTCACCACGAACAACATGACCTACGCGGTCTACGGCGACACCCTGGGCTACTGGAATCTCTTCCCCGCGGAGCAGGACGGATACGGCTGCATGCCGGCATGGGGGTTCGCGGAGATCATCGAGTCGAGAGCTCCCGACGTTCCCGTGGGGACGCGGGTCTTCGGCTACTTCCCCATCGCGACCCACCTGACGATGCGACCCACGAAGGTCACCGCCCGAAGCTTCGTCGACGGCGCCGCCCACCGCACCGGCACGCCCGACGTCTACAACCTCTACGAGCTCCAGCCTCGGGACACCGATCCCCGGCAGGACAGTCTCACGGCCCTCTACCGCCCTCTGTTCATCACCTCCTACACCGCCGCGGACTACCTCCGCGACCGCGGCTTCTTCGAGGCCGAGCAGTTCGTGATCTCGAGCGCCTCGAGCAAGACGGCGTACGGCGCCGCCTACTGCCTCGCCGACTCACCGGCACAGAGGATCGCGCTCACCTCGGCCCGCAACATCGAGTTCGTGGAGGGCCTCGGCCACTACACCGCGACACATGAGTACGCCGACCTGAAAGCCATCGACAGCACCAGACGGACCGTCTACGTCGACCTGTCGGGCGACGGTGACCTGCGCCGCCGGGTTCACGAGCACTTCGGTGACCGGCTCGCCTTCGACTGCCTCATCGGGTCGACCCGAGCCGACGGCTTTCCCGAGGACGACGACAGCCTCGTGGGACCGGCTCCGGTCTTCTTCTTCGCAGCCCTCCAGCTCGACGCCTACAAGGCCGAAGGCCAGTCGCGCGCGTTCATGCAGCGCTATCGACGCGACGAGCGGGACTTCCTCGAGCAGGTGGGAGATACGGAGCAGCCATCGATCAAGCTGCTCGAGCACGCCGGCCTCGCGGACGCCCCGACGGTGATCGCCGGCTTCCACGACGGATCGACGGACCCCGCCGTGGGCCACATCTTCATCCCCGACGCGGACTGACCGCACGACCACGCCACTCGGCGACCGCTGCCGAGGGTCGGAATTTCTGTGGTCGCAACCGTGGGGCGTCGCTAGAGTCGCGCCTCCCACACCACCGGAGGCGCACCATGTCCGATCCGTACGGCTACAACCAGCCCATCGAACGGCCCAAGACGCTGACGTACGCGGTCTACGGGATGGGGCTCGGTGGCCTGCTGACCATCGTCTCGACGGCGTTCCTCTTCACCATGGACACCGCCGAGATGAAGTCGCTGATGGTTACGGAGATGGAGAAGCAGCCGACGTACGACCCCTCGGTCTTCGACGCGCGGGAGATGGTGGACGTGATCGTCCCCGTCATCCAGATCGGCGGCGCGGTCTTCGGGGTGATCACGCTCGGGGTGTGGATCTGGATGGCGGTCATGAACGGAAGGGGCCGCAACTGGGCCCGGATCACCGCCACCGTCCTCGGCGCGCTCTCGCTGGCCGCCAGCTTGTCGAGCGTGGGCAACCTCGCCGGCAACGCCGCGCTCGGCGGCGCGACCATGCCGATGTCGGCCGGCAACGTCGTGCTCGCCGTCCTCGACCCGCTGCTGGTGATCGCGATCCTGGTGCTGCTGTGGCTGCGGCCGTCCTCGGCGTACTTCAGCGCGGTCGGCGCCGCGAGGCAGCGCCAACGACAGGGGCAGCACCCCGGCTACTACACCGGCTGACGGGAATCCTTCGTTCAGCCGAGCGACTCGCGCCCGTGCGGCTCGTCCCAGCCGGAGAGGTCCGGACCGGCGGGCACGATCTGCGTGGGGTTCAGGTCGGTGTGGACGATGTAGTAGTGCTGCTTGATCTGGTCGAAGTCGAGCGTGTCGCCGATCCCAGGGGTCTGGTAGAGGTCGCGGGCGTAGGCCCACAGGGCGGGGAACTCGACGAGCTTCTGCCGGTTGCACTTGAAGTGGCCGTGGTAGACCGCATCGAAGCGGGCCAGGGTCGTGAAGAGCCGGATGTCGGACTCGGTGAGCTGGTCGCCGACCAGGTAGCGCTGCCCGGAGAGCCGCTCCTCGAGCCAGTCGAGGGCAGCGAAGAGACGTGAGTACGCCGCGTCGTACGCCTCCTGGGAGCCGGCGAAGCCACACCGGTAGACCCCGTTGTTGACCTCGGTGAAGACCCGCTTGTTCACCTCGTCCATCTCCTCGCGCAGCGCCCGCGGCCACAGGTCGGGGGCGTCATCGGCGAAGAAGTCGGTCCACTCGTGGAAGAAGTCGTGGGTGATCCACGGGAAGTCGTTGGTGACGACCTTGCCGGTGGCCTCCTCGACGATCGCCGGCACGGTGATGCCACGCGGGTAGTCGGGGTAGCGCGCGAAGTAGGCCTGCTGCAGCCGCTCGATCCCGAGCACAGGGTCGACGCCGCCGGGGTCGAGGTCGAAGGTCCACGATCGGGCGTCGTGCGTCGGCCCGGCGAGGCCGAGGGAGATGACGTCCTGGAGACCGAGGAGGTTGCGGACGATGATCGCCCGGTTGGCCCACGGGCAGGCGGCGGCCGCGACCAGCCGGTAGCGGCCCGGTTCGACCGGCCACAACGGCACGTCCCTCGGCCCGAACTCCGGTGTCCGCGCATCCCGCGTGATCCGGTCCGGGATGTAGTTCATGTCCCGGTTGAACTCGGTGCCCGGTTGTACGTACGTCGCCTTCTCCTGCATGTGGTCACCCTACGTTGTGGTTGAAAAGTGAACGGCTCAGAGGAACCTCCAGGCAAGACCCGCGGCCTCCAGGATCGCCCAGAAGCGCAGCGCACGCGAGACGAGCACCGTGAGCGTGAAGAGTGGCAGGTTGAACCGCAGCGCGCCGAAGAGCACCGCCATCACGGCGAGCGGCGGAAAGCCGGAGAGGCCGGACGCGGCCAGGAGGGCGGTGGCCAGAGCCGGGCGACCCGACGTCCGGGCATACCAACGGTCGTAGGACTCCTGCCACTTGGGCGACTCGAGCTTCTTCCTGATCCAGGGGATCCTGGTGGACCCACGACCGGCGTAGTACCAGATCACCTTGCCGCCGGTCTGGCCGAGCCCGGCGACGAACCCGAGCAGCGCCGGCCACCAGTCCGATTTCTGGGCCACGACGGAGAGGTACGCCTCGGCGTTCATCACCGGGATGAGCGCCGAGCCGAGACAGAAGAGGAGCGTGTCGATCAGAAGTCTCATCGAGGCACAGGCAGGCCGATCCTGAGAAGCCGTCCCAGGGAGACGCACTTCATGACCAGCAGTGCCGTGGCGATCGCCAGCCCCACCCACATCCAGCCGGTGACCAGCAGCAGGATCGCGAACAGCCCCGAGTTGACCGCCTTGCCCGGATGGGACCAGTTCCACCGCCACAGCGTCCGGTCGATGACGTAGAAGTAGTTCGGGCTCTTGATCGGCCAGGCCAGGTAGGAGATCGACAGGAAGCAGTCGATCACCATGAACTCCGCCAGGTAGACGAAGATCGCCGGCGACAGCTCCGGCTGCAGGAACGCCAGCCCGACGTAGAACGCCGCCGCGCAGAGACGGTCGGAGAAGATGTCGAGCACCCCGCCGATCCGCGTCTCCTCGTCGCGCCACCGGGCGACCGCCCCGTCGAGGCTGTCCCCGACCCAGTAGACGACAAGCGCGATCACGAGGAGCTTCAGGCTCCCCTGGTAGGCCGCGCTCGCCGCCAGCACCACCGCCGCGGCGGTGCGTACGAAGGTGATCACCGTCGCAGACGTCCACAGCCGTTCCGACTCGGGGCGGGCACGCTCCTTGGCGCCTGGCACGACGGCGGTTTGGGTCATGGTTCGGAGCATAGAGTGCCGATGGACGCCGCCCCGGCGGAATCGCCCCGCAGGTCAGCCCGCGTCGCGCACCAGGGAGGCGACGAAGTCGAGCTTGTCCAGGACCGCGGGCGGGATGACGAAGGGGTAGAGGTCGTCGTGGCCCATGGACCGGTTGATCACGTTCAGGGCGGCCGAGAGCGGCACCCAGATGTCGGTGACGACCTGCCGGAACGGCATGTCGGCGGGCACCGGGTCGGCGAGGCCGTACGCCGCCGCGGACCCGAGCGTGTCGCGGATGTGCAGGTAGTGGGCCCAGGTCTCGGCGAAGTCCTCGAAGGGGTGCATGGTGGCGTAGGTGGAGATGTAGTTCTCCGTCCAGCCGTCGGGCGGACCTTCGGAGTAGTGGCGCTGCAGCGACTCCTCGTAGGAGACCGACTCGTCACCGAAGACCTCGGTGCACCGCTGCATCAGCTCGGGCCCACGGACCAGCTGCCACTCGTAGTAGTGGCCGACCTCGTGCCGGAAGTGGCCCAGCAGGGTGCGGTAGGGCTCGTCGAGCGTCGCCCGGACGTGCTCGCGATAGGCGTCGTCGGACTCGGCCAGATCGATCGTGATCACGCCGCTGTCGTGTCCGATGACCACGTCGGCGGTGGACGCGATGCCGTCGCTGGCGAGCAGGTCGAAGGCGAGCCCGTCGACAGGGTCCTCGGCCTTGGTGCGGACCTCCAGCCCGAGCGTGTCCAGCTCGACCACGAGGTGACGTTTGGCCTGCTCGGCAAGGGAGTACTGCTGCTGGACGAACTCGGGTGCGGCGTCGTTGGGCCGGGTGCGGGTCAGCTCGCAGGAGAAGCAGATCCCACCTTCGAGCCGGGCCAGCCAGGTGCACCCCGTCTCGAGCGTGTTGGCGCAGACCCACCAGACGTAGCCGTCGCTGTCGACGTACCTGCCCTCCGGTGAGACCGGGACGATCTCGCGCTCCTCGCGGGAGTAGGCGAGCCGGGTGCCGCACGAGACGCACGCCGAGTTCTCGAAGTAGAGACGGTTGCCACACTCCCGACAGGTGAACGCTTCCATGTCCTCATCATCGGCCGTCCGAGGCCGTCCCCCAGCTCCCGACGCGCCACTCGCCGTCCTCCCGGACGAGGACGACGACCATCGACTCGTCCGGGACGGGACCGTCCTCGGCGGTGTAGGAGACCCTGACGGTGACTTGGGCGCCGCCACCCTCTATCTCGGGTTCGCCGAAGACCATCGACCGGGTCACCGCGCGCGGGTTGGGGTCGGCGTAGGTGCGCTTCCCCTCCGCGGCGTCGATCATCGCCCGCGCACCACCTCCGTCGAGGAGCTCGTCCCCGTCATCGGAGGCGAGCTCGTAGAGGGTGGTCACCGAGGTGGTCTCCATGAACTCGCGGGTGACCTCGGCCGGGGTCGAGCCGCGTGCCAGCAGCCAGAGCGTGAGCGCGGTGACAGCCGCGACCACCACCAGCACTCCGGAGATACGTACTCCTCGACGCCAGCGGCTGCCGCGGGTCACGATGCTCGCCCGCCGCGGAGGCTGTCCCACGAGCAACACCGTAACTTCACTCCTGCTGGTCGGGGGCCACATCGACCGAGACGGTCAGGGTCGAGGTGGTGGCTTCGGTGTAGATGACCCCCTTCACAGGAGGCACATCGGCATAGTCGCGACCCCAGGCGACGCTCACGTAGCGATCGTCGGCCCTGGTGTCGTTCGTCGGGTCGAGGGCGAGCCACTGGCCCGTCCCCGCGCCGCTGAGGTGCGGAACCCACACCTCCACCCAGGCATGGGAGGCGTCGGCTCCGACGAGCCGCGGCTTCCCCGGCGGAGGGGTGGTGGCGAGGTAGCCGGAAACATAGCGGGCCGCGAGCCCGTGCGCTCGAAAACAGGCCAACATCAGGTGGGCGAAATCCTGACAGACGCCACCCTGGGCCTCGAAGATCTCCGGGATCGTCGAGGTGACCGTCGTGGCGGTGTCGTCGTAGTCGAAGCCGGTATGGATTCGGTGCATCAGATCCTCCGCCGCCTCCACGATCCCGCGCCCCTCGGTCAGGGAGACAGCACCGAAGTCGTACGCCTCCCGGGTGTGCTCCACGAGCGGCGACGCCACCGCCAGGTCTGCCGCCCGCCAGGCGCCGGGGAGGTTCGGGTCGACCAGCGGCCGCGCCCGCTCCCACGGCTGGTCGAAGCTCGTCTCGTCATAGACCGGGGCGGTGACCTCGACCTCGGACGCAGCCGTGATCTCGAGCAGCTGATGCGGCTCGAGGACCTGGAAGTACGTCACCGTGTTGCCGTAGAAGTCGACGTCGCTCGACTGGTCCGCGGGCGCGGGCGCGATCCGCACCTCGGCCTTCTCGACATGCTGGTGAGGCAGTTCTCGCGGGGTCACGTTGGCGATCCCGAACGAGTTCGTCACGTCCTCGTCGTAGGAGTAGGTCGTCGTGTGGCTGACCCGGTATCTCACCCGCGGGATGCTATCCCGATCCAACCGCCACGTCGCCGGGGTCGACGAAGCCTCGTCCTTCGAACTCGCCATCCTCGTCGATCCACCGCACACGAAGCGCCCCGCTCTCCGAGACCTCGACGATTCGACCCCGATGTCCACGAGTCGGCGGCCCAGATGCGCTGCCAAACACCGCCAGCCTCCAGGAATTGTTGGACGGGTCCCAGTCCTTGTCCCCGAGCACCGGCCCCAGCCAAATGACCGGGGCACCGACGACGTACGGCGACGGTTCCGGATCGTCCACGATTCCGTGGGTGATCCCCTGCCAGCCAGGACTTTCGCGGACAGCCCGGACGAGGTCGTCGAACTCCGCATCTGAGACCACCCGAAGACTTTTCAGCTCGTAGACCGCATCAGGGCTGTACCAGCCGTCCTTGTCGAGCCACGACACCAAGGCCCATCCGTCAGGCAGGTCATCCACGACAACCCCTGGCAACACCAGCGGGCCACCTTCGACAGCAGGAAACGTACCCGCCCAAACGACGCGGCGACCCTGCGGCGGAGAAGGGAACGATCCCTGCTGCTGGCGATCAGAAGTACTAGCCATGTCGCCAACCTACGACGCCGAGCAAAGTCGCCACTTCCTCGCCACACCCGTACCTTTCGGGTACGCGGTAACCAGGCCATTGTCCCCGACGATGACGACGACGGTCGCCGCGCCACGAATACGATGAACGTATTTGGTCTTGCCGTCGCCACCGTCCAGTTCTGTGCCGCGATTGATCGTCTTCTTGATGCACGTCAGAGCGTCAGGCCAGTTGGGCACCTCGTGCTTCAACTCTACGTGTACGGCACCCCAAGTCGAACCGTTACCGCACCTGATGGCAATGGAACCGTCAGAAGTCTGGATGGTCCAGAGGCGGTCCTTTACATGTCTAGGGGGCACGTTGGCGGACTCGTTGCCGACGGACCGCGCGCCGCACCCATAAACTGCGTCGGTTGCCTGAGCGTTGGCCGGCACGGAGGCGGCTGCCCACATCGACACCATGACGACGAGCATCCTGACGAGGTCACCACGTTACGGAGCCCATGTAATCGTCGCTACTGCAATTCCCTGGAGCATCGCCGGACTCTCAGCCGCCCGCTCGTGGTGACGGTGACGGCCGTGCTCTGCTCAAGTGAGCGATTGCGCCGGGAGGGCGTTGAGGGGCTGCGGGGCGGGGCCGGTGGCGAAGTGGACGTCGGTGATGGCGTCGGCGAGGCGGACGAGCTGGGCGTGGACCTGGTCGAGGAAGGACTCCAGGTTGGGGCGGCCGACGCCGCCGATGGCGACGAGGCCGGCGACCTCGGTGCGGTCGAGCATGTCGGTGATGTCGTCGAGGAGCCGCTCGGGGCGGGACGAGCCGGTCGAGCCGGGGAGCTTGGTGAGGTGGATCCGCAGCTCGTCGAGGCAGAAGGCCAGCGAGCGGGGGTTGTCGCGGTCCATGATCAGCAGGTCGAGGACTCCCCCGGTGCGTACGTAACCGCGGTAGCGGCGGCGGTGGGTGACCGCGGACTCGGCCGAGGCGAGCACCGCGTTGAGCACCGCGCGGTCGACCTCGAGGCCGCGGCGTACGGTCGTGGTGGCGCGCAGGAGCTGGCAGATCTGCATCGCGCGCTCGAGGAACCGGCCGAGCCGGATCGAGTGGTAGCCCTCGTCGCGGATCATGCTCGCCACGATCCCCTGCATCGCCAGGATGCCGTGCAGCATCTCGGCGCCCGACTCGGCGATCTGCAGGGAGTGCGGGTTGACCCGGAGCTCCTCGGCCGCACGGTCGGTGGAGGAGAAGATCCGCCACATGTCGGGGCTGAGCTGGTCGCGTACGCCGCTGAAGGCCTGCCGCATCCCGGCCAGCGACTGCGCCGCCGACCCCGGCCGGTCGGCGTCGAGCAGCATCGAGCGGAACTCGGCATCGATGTCGGCGTCCGCCCGGCCGTGCCCGGCCAGCCGGTCGAGCGCGCTCAGCATGACCTCGAGGCTGATGCCGCCGGACGTACGCGGCCTGGTCCTGAAGTCCTCGGCCAGCACGTGCGTGGCCAGGATGAGCCGGATGAGGTCCTCGGCGCGCTCGGCGTAGCGACCCGACCAGAACATGTCCTCGAGCGCTCGCGGGACGAGCACCGTGACCGAGCGGGTGTGGGTCATCGGGAGCACGTCGGCCAGGCCCTGGTCGGCGTCCTGCGGCGACTCCTTGAGCACCCAGACGTCCTTGCTGCACGGCGGCAGCCCGGTCTCGTCGGCCCGGACCGAGGCCAGGCCACCGACCAGCGGGCGGTAGGCCGAGCCGTATCTCAAGGAGAACGTACGCAGCGTCAGCGGCCGGCCGACCGCGCCGTGTCCCTCGGCCCAGGTCGGGGCCTGGGAGAGGGTGATCTGCTCCTGACCGACGTAACGGTAGGGGTCGGCGGCGATCTTTGCGCGCAGCTCCTCGGGGGTCCCGGTGACGATGGCACCCTCGAGCGTCCGCACGACCAGGGTCTCGGCATCCAGCCGCCGCTCGACCTCCGCGCGCTGGGCCAGGTCGCCGCACCACCAGGTGCCGATCGAGCCGAGCCGCAGCGGCTCCCCGAGCAGCGCCTCGCTGGCGGCGGGAAGGTAGGGAACGAGCCCGGGGTTCTCGAGCACGCCGGCGCCGAACCCGTTGACGACGCGCACGTTGCCGCGGCGTACGGCCTCGATCAGGCCGGCGACGCCGAGCTGGCTGTCGCCGCGGAGCTCGAGCGGGTCCGACCAGGTCGCGTCGACCCGGCGCAGGATCACGTCGACCCGCTCCAGCCGGTCGCCGTGGCCACGCATGAGGACCTCGCCGTTGCGTACGGTCAGGTCGGCACCCTGGACCAGCGGGAAGCCGAGCGTCGAGGCGAGAAAGGCCTGGTCGTAGGCGGTCTCCGAGTGGGTGCCCGGGGACAGGACGACGACCCGGGGGTCGGCCTGGTCGCCGGGTGCGGACTCGAGGAGGGCCGAGCGGAGGGCGGCGAAGTAGGGCTCCATCCGGTGCAGCCCGGCGTCGCGGTGGAGCTCGGGAAGCACCCGGCTGATCACCCGGCGGTTCTCCATCGCGTAGCCGATCCCGGAGGGGGCCTGGGTGCGGTCGGCGAGCACCCGCCACTCGCCGTCGGGGGTGCGGCCGAGGTCGGTGGCGGCCAGGACGAGCGGCCGCGGGTCGTGGTTGCTGGCGCGGGCGGCGACGCGGTGGAATCCCTGGTGACCGAAGACCACCGCCGCCGGGACGATCCCGTCCGCGAGGAGGCACTGCGGGCCGTAGAGGTCGACCAGGATCGCGTTGAGCAGCTCGGCGCGCTGGGCGAGGCCGACCTCCAGGACGCGCCACTGCGCGGGGTCGATGACGAGCGGCACCGGGTCGAGCCGCCAGGGCTCGGGCTTCGCGCCGGGGCGCAGGTAGGTCACCCCGTCGTCGGCGAGGAAGCGCTCGACGTCGTGGCCGATCCGGCTCAGCGTGGCCGGCGTGATGGATACAGCCGTCTCGGCCATCGGCTTCCAGGCCGGGCGCAGGGTGCCGTCGGGCCCGACGACCTCGTCGTAGGGCTGGTCGGTCGCGTCGAGGAGGCCGAGGGCGTCGGCGTACTCGCGAAGGACGGTCACCGCACCGCCCGTCGCAGATCCAGGGTGTGCGGGTTGTCCGGCGTCGTCGCGCGGGCCGCGCGCTCGCGCATCTCCGCGACGTCCAGGCGGCCGGAGGTGTGACCGCGCGCCTCGAACCTGCTCGCGCGCCGCGCCTCGGCCTCGTTGGCGTTCACGGGCGGGTGGTCGTAGTTGCGGCCGCCCGGGTGCACGACGTGGTAGGTCGCGCCGCCGAGGCTGGTCTCGGAGGCGATGTCGATGACGTCGAAGTGGAGCGGGGCCTGGACGTCGATGCTCGGGTGCAGGCTGGACCACGGGCTCCAGGCCTTGAACCGGACGCCCGCATAGTGGGTGTCCGGGACGGAGGTGGGGGTGAGCGGCACCGGAACACCCTGACACGTCACCAGGTGCCGGTCGAGGTCGATCCCTCTCGCCGAGATCTGGACCCGCTCGACCGACGAGTCGACGTAGCGGGCCGTCCCCGACCCGGTCGCCTCCTCACCGAGCACGTTCCACGGCTCGATCGCCTGGCGCAGCTCCAGCTCGATCTCTCCCACGCGCGCGAACCCGATCCGCGGAAATCGGAACTCCGCGTACGCCGCCAGCCACCGCGACTCGAACGGGATCCCGTGGCGGCGCAGGTCCGCGACGACCTCCTCGATGTCGCGTAGGCAGCCCTGCGGGAGCAGGAAGTCCTCGTGGAGGGCACTTCCGTGGCGGATGAGGGGCGCCTCGTACGGCTCCTCCCAGAACCACGCGACCAGGCTCCTGACCAGGAGCGACTGGAGGAGGGCCATCTGTGGGTGCGGCGGCATCTCGAAGCCGCGGAGCTCGAGGAGGCCGAGGCGGCCCCTCGAGGAATCCGGCGAGTAGAGCTTGTCGATGCAGAACTCAGCGCGGTGGGTGTTTCCGGTCAGGTCGGTGAGCAGGTGGCGCAGCGCGCGGTCGATCATCCACGGGCGGGGTTCGGGCTGCTCGCGGGTGATCCGGGCGACCTCCTGGAGCGCGATCTCCATCTCGTAGACCGCCTCCGGCCGGCCCTCGTCGAACCTCGGCGCCTGGCTCGTGGGCCCGATAAACCTGCCGGAGAAGAGGTAGGAGAGGGAGGGATGGCGCTGCCAGTAGCGGATCAGGCTGGCCAGCAGGTCGGGTCGGCGAAGCAGGGGGCTGCGCTCGGGGCTCCGTCCGCCCAGGGTGAGATGGTTGCCGCCGCCGGTGCCGGTGTGGAGTCCGTCGAGATCGAACTTCTCGGTGGAGAGCCGGGCCTGCCGCGCCTGCTCGTAGAGCGTCGTGATCAGCTCGCGCTGCTCGGCCCAGGTCCCGGTCGGCTGGACGTTGACCTCGATGACCCCCGGGTCCGGAGTCACCGTCAGCCGGGCCAGGCGCGCGTCGGGCGGCGGGCCGTAGCCCTCGAGCACGACCTGCGTGCCCTGCTCGGTGACGGCCCGCTCGATCACCCGGAGCAGGGCCGCGTAGTCGTCGAGGCGGTCGGTCGGCGGCAGGAAGACGTGGACCAGCCCGTCACGCTCCTCGATCGCCAGCGCGGTGGTCGGCGCCTCGTCGGGGTCGGTGACGGTCACCTGCGGGATCGCGGGGTCCAGCGGCTCCTCAGCGGCCAGGTAGGACGGCTCACCCTGGAACTCGGGGTCGTGCCAGGAGATCGAGTCCAGCGGCAGTCGCAGCCCGACCGCCGAGGTTCCCGGCGCCAGCACCAGCCGCCCCCGCCGGAACCGCCACTGCGGGCTCGTCCACTCCCCGTCGTTGGTGTTGATCGGAATCACCCACCCGACCGGCTCGGTGACCTCTTTGTCGAGCTCGGTGACGTTGAGGTCGCCCCGGTTGGCCGCGTCGTCCGGCTTCGGGCCGTCGGGCTGACGCACCTCCTGGGCGATCTTCGCCAGCGGGTCCTCGTACGCCGCGAACACCTGCTCCTCCGGGAGCCCGAGGATCCTGGCGATGGCGTCGGCCACAGCACTCGCCGAATCCGTAGTTGTGGCGGCCGAATCTGCACTTGTGGGCGACGAAACTCGACTTTCGTCGCCCACTTCGACCGACTCGGCCTCCGCTTCTACCGACTCGGCGGGGGCCCAGGGGTCGGCGAAGAGGGTGGGGTCGGACCACAGCGGCTCGCCGTCCGTACGCCACTGCAGGTCGATGTTCCAGCGCGGGAGCGGTTCGCCGGGGTACCACTTGCCCTGGCCGCGGTGGACGATGCCGCCCTTGCCGTAGACCTTGCGTAGACGTTCGGCGAGGTCGGCGGCGAGCTCTCGCTTGTGGGGGCCGTCGGCGTCGGTGTTCCACTGCGCGGAGGTCTGGTCGTCGAGAGAGACGAAGGTCGGCTCGCCGCCCATCGTCAGCTCGACGCCTTCGGCCTGAAGCCGCCGGTCGACCGCCTCGCCGAGGGCGTCGATGCGGGCCCACTCCTGGTCGGTGTAGGGCAGCGTCACCCGGGGGTCCTCGTGGATCCGGGTGACCTCGTTGGCGAAGGAGAAGGTGACCTCGACCGGGTCGGTGGCGCCCTCGATCGGGGCCGCGGAGGACGGGTGCGGGGTCGCCGAGAGGGGGATGTGTCCCTCCCCTGCAAACAGGGCCGAGGTCGGGTCGAGGCCGATCCAGCCGGCGCCCGGGACGAACACCTCGCACCACGCGTGCAGGTCGGTGAAGTCCTCGGTCGGGCCGGACGGGCCGTCGAGCGACTCCTGGTCGGCCGCCAGCTGCACCAGATAGCCGGAGACGAAGCGGGCCGCGAGGCCGTACTGACGCAGCAGGGACACCAGCAACCACGCCGAGTCACGGCACGACCCAATGCCGATCCGGAGGGTCTCGTCGGGAGTCTGTACGCCCGGCTCCATCCGCAACGAGTAGGCGATGTCGGCGTTGACCGCCCGGTTGAGGCCGGCCAGGAAGTCGACCGTGCGGACGCCGTCCTCGGGCAGAGCCGGGAGACGCCGTCGCCAGGCATCGGCCTCCACCGCCGACTCCACGTCGCGGAGGTAAGGAGCCAGGTCCGCCTTCAGCTCCGGTTCGTAGTCGAACGGGAAGCTCTCGGCGTACTCCTCCACGAAGAAGTCGAACGGGTTGATCACCACCATGTCGGCGACCAGCCCGACCGTGATCTCGAGCTTGTCGGTCTTCTCCGGGAAGACCAGCCGCGCCAGCCAGTTGCCGAACGGGTCCTGCTGCCAGTTGATGAAGTGCGCCGAGGGCGTCACCGACAGCGAGTAGGCCTCGATCGGGGTGCGGGTGTGCGGCGCCGGGCGCAGGCGTACGACGTGCGGGCTGACCCGGACCGGCTGCGCGAACTCGTAGGTGGTCCGATGCTCGAGCGCAACCTTGATCGACATGGGGCAAGCCTGACCGATCCAGGTTGCACGGCGGTAACGAACCGCCGGGTTCGCACCGGCCGTCCGGACGGAGCTCGACAGCCTCACCGATCGACGACATGTATTAAACGGCCTATCCGGCCTCGAAGTCGGTTACCACGACGACGATCCAACGGGCCCGGAATCCCCTCGTTGGTAAACGCATTTCATACCGCCTAAACGCCAGGTGCTGCTTCTACGAATCATCCGATTACCCCATGGGGTGTCCGGTAATGGGGGCCGCCCAATCGGTGTCGAGAACCGATATCGCGAGGAGTTATCCCCTGGCCGCCAGCACTGTAACGGCACGGCGGCCGGACGGATGAGCCTCGGACGAACCGGCGGCTTCACCTGGGATGATCCCGGAAGACCCCGCTTGTAAGGGGAACCTGACTTTCACCCTTGTCGAAAGCGGTCGGATGAGTTTACGCCACGAAATCGGCCGAAGGAATAGGAATCAATAAGTTCAAGAAAGTTCTTGACTTTATGCTTCAATTCGCTTCAGGATGCATCCGTCACGACATCACAGCAAACAAAGGAGATTTCGTGAATTCTCGGACTCGAATCGCCGCTGTCGCCGCTGGATTCGCACTGGCCACGGCCGCCGCACCAGCTGTGGCGAGCCCCGTTCCTCCTCCAGTTCCTGACTGCCCGGTGCCGGAATCTCCTGCCCCGGCCAGTCCGGCCACTGACTGTCCGCCTCCGGACGTTCCGGATGTTCCGGACAGCCCCGAGGTCCCGGACGTTCCCGACGCCCCGGGCACCCCGGACGTACCCGAGGTCCCGGACACCCCCGAGACCCCGGACGTTCCCGACGCCCCGGGCACCCCGGACGTACCCGAGGTCCCGGACACCCCCGAGACCCCGGACGTTCCGGATGCTCCTGAGGTCCCGGACGTTCCGGATGCTCCTGAGGTTCCGGACACCCCGGAGGTTCCGGACGTTCCCGTCCCGGACAACCCGGTGCCGGACGTTCCCCTGCCGGGCAGCGACTCCGCGGAGAAGCCTGCCGCGGATGTTCCCGCCCCGGATGTTCCGGTGCCGGACGTTCCCGTGCCGGATGTTCCGATTCCGGACGTTCCCGTCCCGGACTTGCCGGTCCCGGGCATTCCTGGGCTCCCCAGCGTGACGGACAGTCTGCTGGGCATCGTCAACAGCCTCCCGGTGGTCGGTCCGATCCTGACCGACCTGCTCAGCTCGATCCTCGGGAAGCTCCCGCTGCCGTAGAGGCACGCACCTTCAACACTCAGCAACCACACAGCAGAGGTCCAGCGGCGTTCACGCTGCTGGACCTCTGCTGTGGGCGGAGCGTTCTCAGTCCCTCGGGAAGGAACCCGCGAGCTCGATGAGACGGGTGTTGGCCTCGGCCTCGCCGATCGAGACGCGCACGCCCTCGGGCGGGTAGGGGCGGACCATCAGGCCGATCTCGTCCGCAGCCGCGGCGAAGTCGGCGCAGCGCTCGGCCGACCCGAAGGCGAACCAGACGAAGTTGCCCTGGGCGTCAGGGATGTCCCAGCCGGCGGCTCGGATGCCCTCGACCACCCGGGCCCGCTCGGACACCAGGTCATCGACGCGCTCGAGCAGCTCGGCCTGCCGCTCGAGCGAGGCGACGCCGGCCGCCTGCGCGACGACGTTGACCCCGAACGGCAGCGCCATCGCCCGCAGCGTGGCGGCGATCGGCGCGGGCGCGAAGGCGTAGCCGACCCGGAAGCCGGCCAGCCCGTAGGCCTTGGAGAACGTACGCAGCACGACCACGTTCGACCGGCCACGGTAGGTGGCGACACCGTCGATCGCGTCGTCCATGCGTACGAACTCGGCATAGGCCTCGTCGACCACGACCAGCACGTGCTCGGGCACCTTCTCCAGGAAGGCGTCGAGCTCGGTCTGGGTGACCGAGGTGCCGGTCGGGTTGTTGGGAGTGCAGACGAACACGACCTTCGTACGCTCCGTGACGGCCGCGGCCATCGCGTCGAGGTCGTGGCGCCCGTCGCCGGTGACCGGCACCTTCACAGCCGTCGCCCCGGCGGCGAGGACCGCGATCGGGTAGGCCTCGAAGCTGCGCCAGGCGAAGACGACCTCGTCCTCGGGGCCGCAGTAGGCCGAGACCAGCTGGAAGATCAGCGCCACGGCCCCGGTCGAGAGCGCGAGCTCCTCGGCGTGCACCCCGTAGGCCTTGGCGAGCGCGTCGTAGAGCTCGGTGCTGCCCGCGTCGGGGTAGCGGTTGACCCGCCCGGCCGCCTCCGCGGCGATCTCCACCACGCCGTCGAGCGGCGGGTAGGGGTTCTCGTTGGAGGAGAGCTTGTAGGTCACCAGACCGGGCCGCTCGACCGGCGGCTTGCCCGCGACGTACGCAGGCATGGCGGCGACACTGGGACGGGGCTGCGGGGTGCTCATATCGTGAGATCCTAGGTCGGGATGACCTCGCCGCCGTAAACCACGGGGACGTCACGGCCGACCACGATGTCGAGCGGGTTGGTGACGCAGCGCACGGACCCGCCACCGAGGTGGAGCTCGCTCATGTCGACGATCCGGATCGTGAAGCCCCAGCCCTCGAGGATCGGGCGGATGCGGTCCGGGCAGGACGGCATCACGATGGTGCGGCCGACCACGATCGAGTTGGCGGCGAAGGTGCTGAGCGCCTCCTCCTCGGTGATGACCAGCGGCTCGGGGACCAGGTCGAGGAGCGCCTGTGCCGACTCGGGCGCGAGCGCGTCCGGGCAGATGATCGCGCGACGCTCGTCGAGCGGGCAGAAGGCCAGGTCGAGGTGGTACATCCCGGCGTGGGTCGTCCGTACGCCCAGCACCCGCACGCCCATCTCGTTCGCGAGGGTCTTCAGCGCCATCTCGTCGGTGCGCGGCCCGGTGCCGGCGACCAGGTGACCGGCGAACGGGAAGACGTCGCCCGCCTCGAAGGTGGGCCCGACACCGTCCTTGCCGACGTACGCCGTCCCCCACTCGTTCGCGGCGAACCACTCGACGGCCGAGAGGGTCTCGTTGCGGCGCTCGGGGAAGCGCATATGGGAGAGGAGCACGTGCCGGCGGCCGTCCGCGAGCGTGGCCGCGAAGCCGAGGTTCATCGCGTAGACCATGTCGGGGCTGTCCTCGCGCGGCGCGATGACGTCGACGCGGCCGCCGAGCTCCTCGATGGTCGCCTTCAGGGTGTCCCACTGCGCGCGAGCACGGACCGGATCCGGCTGGATCTCGGTGTCCATGAACGGGTTGATGGCGTAGTCGATGCGGTAGTGCGTCGGCTCGGTCATCAGGTAGTGACGGCCCCAGCTCAGCGATGTGCTCACTCGTACCCCTCTCAGGTCTGATCGACGGATTGCCTGATTGACTGATTGTCAGACAATCCTGTGCAGTTAGGTTAGAGCACGAACGGTCATCACCGGAAGCCGACGCAGGTAGGACAATGGGGCCCATGTTCGAGTCGCTCACCCTGGACGAACCCGCATCGACGGTCGACCGCGTCGCCGACGAGCTCCGCCGGGCGGTGTTCGAGGGCGAGCTCGAGTCCGGCACCCCGCTCCGCGAGCACGGTCTCGCCGAGTCGCTGGGCGTCGGCCGCTCCACCGTCCGCGAGGCGCTGACCATCCTCGTCGCCGAGGGCCTGGCCACCCGCGCGCCCAACAAGGGGGTCGCCGTCGCCACGCCCGAGGCCGCCTCGGTCCGCGACGTCTGCGCCGCCCGCTGGGTGCTCGAGGGGGCGGGTGTCCGCAACTGGCTTCAGGCCTCCGCCGAGACCCGCCGGGCCGTGCACGAGTCGCTGGATGCGTACATCACGGCCGTGCACTCGGAGAAGGCGACCTACCGCGAGCTCAACGAGCGCCACCTCGCCTTCCATCTCTCGCTCGTGGCCCTGACCGACTCACCGCGGCTGGTCGCGATGCAGGAGCACCTGGTCCTCGAGCTCAAGCTCGCGCTCGCCCAGGTCGACCGCATCCGCCGCAACGCCCACGACCAGGCCGAGGACCACGCCGCCCTCGTCCGCCTCCTCGACGCCGACCGCATCCACGAGGCCGAGCGGTTCCTGCAGAAGCACCTCTCCGACGCCGCCCACGACATCTGCAAGGCACTCCGCCTGGAGCGCTGACCCGGTGGCCCCGACCCGGGGTAACACACTCGCCACACCTCCCGCGCGTCCCTTACGCGGAGATGCGGAGCCCTGCCAGACTCACCGCCATGCGCATCGTGACCTGGCTCATCACCAACGCCATCGCCCTCGCCGTGGCGACCTGGCTCGTCGGCGGGATCTACTTCGACGGCCCGACCAGCGGCATGGAGGAGATCAAGCAGAAGCTGCTACCGCTGCTGATCGTCGCCCTGGTGCTCGGCATCGTCTCGGCCTTCGTGAAGCCGATCCTGAAGTTCCTCGCGTTCCCGTTCATCCTGCTCACCCTGGGCCTGCTCCTGCTGGTGATCAACGCGGCGATGCTCGGCCTGACCGCGTGGATCCTCGGCCCGACCGGGGTCGGTTTCCACGTCGACGGGTTCTGGGCTGCGGTGCTCGGCGGCATCATCATCTCGATCGTCGGCTGGGGCCTCGACCGGGTCTGGCCCGACAGCGACGAGTAGCAGATCCGGGCCCGAGATTCGGCATCCCCCGCGCGTTCTTGGCGGAAATGTAAAACTCGGGCCATGAAGATCGCGGTCGTCTGCCTGGGCAACATCTGCCGTTCTCCGATGGCGGAGGTGGTCCTGCGCGACCGTCTCGACGGTGCCGGACTCGACGACGTGGAGCTGGTCTCGGCCGGCACCGGCGGCTGGCACGCCGGCGAGAAGATGGACCGCCGGGCGGCCGCGACGCTGCTCGAAGCGGGCTACGACCCCGAGCGCCACCGGGCCCAGCAGTGGCCGGTCGGGGACCCCGAGACGTACGACCTGGTGCTCGCCATGGATGCCGACAACCTCGCCGATCTGGCTGGTCAGGCGCCGGAGGGCGGGCTGCGGATGTTCCGTGATTTCGATCCCGAAGGCCCCGGCGACGTGCCCGATCCCTATTACGGTGGTGCCGAAGGATTCCGGGAGGTGCTGGCGATGGTGGAGCGTACGAGTGATGCGATCGTCGCGTCCCTGGCCGCGTCGAGGCCCGGTTCGTGACCCGCCAGCCCGCGGTCGCCCGTCGCGCCGAGCAGCTGCTCGGGGCGGCGGTGGTGAGCACGTCTCCGGTCGCGGGCGGTGACATCTCGACCGCTACCAAGATCCGTCTCAGCGACGGCTCGCTGGTGCTGATGAAGGCGCTCTCGCCGGCGCGCGACGACTTCGTGGCCGCCGAGGCCCGCGGCCTCCGCTGGCTGGAGGAGTCGGGGGCCGTGAAGGTCCCCGAGGTGCTCGCCGCCGAGCCCGACTGCCTGGTGCTGCGCTGGATCGAGCCGGGCCGCCCCACCGCCGAGACCGCCGAGGACCTCGGCCGCGCCCTCGCCCGCATGCACAGCACCCCGGTCACGGGCTTCGGCGCGGACAAGGACGGGTTCATCGGCCGGCTGCCGATGCCCAACAAGCCCGCCGACACCTGGGCCGAGTTCTATGCCGTACGCCGCCTGCTCCCCTACCTCAAGGCCGCCCGTGACCGCGGCGCCATCGACGCCGCCGGCGCCGAGTGCGTCGAGCAGGTCGTCGGGAAGCTGACCTCGCTGATCCCGGAGGAGCCGCCCGCCCTGCTCCACGGCGACCTCTGGAACGGCAACGTGCTCTGGGACCGAAGCAGCGACGCCTGGCTCATCGACCCCGCGGCGTACGCCGGTCATCGTGAGGTCGACCTCGCCATGCTCGCCCTCTTCGGCCTCCCCCACCTGGAGCGGATGATGTCCGCCTACGAGGAGCAGACTCCTCTCGCCGAGGGCTGGGAGGACCGCCAGGGCCTCCACCAGCTCTTCCCGCTGCTCGTCCATGCGGCCATGTTCGGCGGCGGCTACGGCGCCCGGGCGGCCACCGTGGCGGCGCGCTACGTCTGACTGGTCGACTAGTCGACGGAGGCGTCGCAGTCGCCCGCCGGGATCCTCGCCTTCGCCTCGATGCTGGGGAGGTTGGCGGCCGCCGCCTGGGTGCCGAAGTTGCCGAAGACCGCGAGCATGACGTCGTTGATCAGGCTCTCGCGCGCGCCGGCACCGTAGTAGCGGGCGCCCGAGGCGGCGGCGACCTTCTCGAGGAGGCACTTGTCGGCGGAGTTGCCGTAGGGGATGGTGTAGATCCGGACGTGCGACTCGCTGCCCCGGATGTCGGCCACGAGTGCGTCGTTGGCGGCCTTGTTCTCCTCCTCGTCGGCGCCGTCCGGGGTCAGATTGGTCGCACCGTCGGTGAGCAGCACCACGGCCTTCGTCTTGGGGTTGTCGGGATCGTTCGTCTGCGCGAGGGCGTCGTGCGCGGCCTGGACCGCGGCCGGCAGCTGGGTCGTCGTCCCGCCGGCCTCGATGGCCCCGATCTCAGCCCTGACCTGCGAGATCCGGTTGCCCATCGGCGCCAGGGCGGTCTTGTGCACCGAGCTCCCGAACGTCCACACCGCGAGCTCGTCCTTGGGCGCCAGCAGCCCGATCGCGGCGTTGGCAGCGCCCTGGACCCGGTCGATCTTGGCGGCCCCCGGTGCGACCTCGTCGTTCATCGACCCCGAGTTGTCGATCAGCAGGATGACCTGGGAGTTCTTGCGTACGCCGTCCCACTCGGCGCGGATCCGCTGGATCGCCTCGGCCTCCGGCTGGGAGAAGGTGTCGTCCTCGTCGACGGAGCCGATCCTCTCGAAGCCGCCCTCGACGAAGGCGGCCTGCGCCTCGTCCTCCCCGAGGAACTCGTAGAACTCCTCGGCGACCTCGCGCTGGGCCTCGGAGAGGCCTGGCATCAGGACGTACGGATGGTCCATCGCCAGCGTCCCCTCGGGCGGGATGTGCGACTCGAACCGCTTCACCCGCGGGTGACTCTTCTCGCCGTAGCCCGGCAGCTGGTCGCAGTCGGGCTCGGCACCGGAGGGACGGCCGCTGTTGTAGAGCTCGACCAGCTGCTTCTGGATCACCAGCGCGTCGACGGGCTCGACGATGCCGCAGTAGAGGTCCTGGACGTACGTCGTCGCCTCGTCGCCATAGCTGCCGACCGAGGACTCGAGCTCACGCACCCAGGCGTTCACCGCCTCGTCCTCCGGAGTCTGCGGGGTGATGTCCACGCTCGCGCCGGCGGCGGCGTTGGCCCGAACCGCGGCGTTGTAGGTCAGCATGCTCGCGCCCAGGCCCGAGGTCGACCACAGCGGCTCGTCACGGCCGAGGACGAACCCGGTGCCCTCGGACTCACCGGCGACCGCCTTGGCCTTGAGCCACTCCATCGACACGTCCTCGCCGTCCGCCGTGCCCTCCGGCACCGCGATGACCATCACGCTCTCGGTGGTGGGCCCCAGCGTCTCGTACGTCTTCTCGGTGTCGAGCTCGAGGAGCTCGGTCCACATCGAGGAGGTGGGCAGCCAGACGTCGGGGCGGCTGCGGCCGGTCTGGCTGCGCTCGAACATCGGCTCGACGATCTCGATGTCCCAGTCGGAGGCGAGTGCCTCCATCGCAGCGCCCGAGGTGAGGCCCAGCACGTTGACGTCGACGCATCGTCCGTCCACCTCGCGGCCGGTCTCGAACTCGGTGGCGAGATCCCGGACCAGGTCGTCCTTCTCCGTGGAGGAGGTGACCTCGAGGACGACGCACTCACCCGTGGGCCCGGGCCCGTCGATCCAGCGGATCACCAGGACGGTCCCGACGACCGCGAGCACCACCGCGCCGACCACCGCCATGATCGCGTGGCCGCGCACCCAGTTGGCGAGCCAGGCGACCACCGCGGCGACGATCTCGGTCAGCGCGCGGGCGAAGCGCCGCGGCAGGCTGATCCGCGCGTTGAGCCGGGCGAACGCCGAGGAGATCAGGACCAGCGTCACCCGGTCGTCGTCGCTGACCGAGCCGTCGCACATACCGAGCAGGCGGCCTGTCCGGGCGTGCACCATCGGCACGCCCTCGCAGTCGCCGACCTCGAGCGGGGCCTCGTTGAGCACCGTCTTGACCTGGACGTGCGCCACCCCGGCGGCCCGGATCTCCGACTCCACCCACACCCCGGCACCGTTGAGCGCGGTCGGGTCGTGCAGCAGCACCCTGGTGTTGACGACCGGCGAGGCGAACCGGAACGGGAGTACGCGGCGGGGCAGCCGCTCCACGCCGACCACGTCGAGCGCGACGACGCCGCCCTCGTGGTCGGCCAGACGCACCTCGACGCTGACGTCGCCGGTCGCGGTGCGTACGTGCGGGAACCGCACCCGGATCGTGTCGCGGTCGAGGTCGCCGGCGCCGACCGCGGCCTCGGCCACCCGCCGGGTGGTCAGGATCCGCTTCGGCGAGACGACGAACCCGTAGCCGGCCGGCTCCCCCGCCTGGTCGAGGACCGTGACGAGTGCGCGGCCCCAGCGCTGGTGACGGGAGACCGGCAGCTCGGTCGCGATCCCGATCCCCAGGAACATCAGCGCCACCCAGGTGAACGGCGACCGGACCATGTCGGCGAGGTTGCCCGGGGTCTGCTGGACCGCCCACCCGCCCAGGAAGATCGCCACCATCGCGACCATCGACACGACCGCGCGGGGGAAGGGAAACAGGGGCACGCCGAAGCTCCAGTGGGGGTCGCGGGCAAGACGTCCGTCCGGACTATAGGGGGCGCCGAGCCGCGGTGAGCCGCAAACGTTTCAAGTGGCCGACCCGGCCCGCCCCTGGCCCGGCTGGATGCTCCGAAACGCAGCAAGGGCGCTTGATCTGCGTTGTCGCAGGTCAAGCGCCCTTGTCTGGCTGGCGGTGACGGTGGGATTTGAACCCACGGTAGGTCTCCCTACACAACATTTCGAGTGTTGCACCATCGGCCGCTCGGACACGTCACCGCCGAATAAGTTACAACCTCGGGGGGTCTTCGCCGAAATCGGGGGCGCCTCGCTGGGCTCCGAAGAAATCCTCCAGCAACGCGCGCTGCTCCTCGGCCAACAGCCCCGCGACGACCTCGGGGCGGTGGTTGAGCCGGCGGTCGCGTACGACGTCCCAGAGCGAGCCCACCGCACCGGCCTTGTCGTCGAAGGCACCGAAGACGATCCGCTCGACCCTGGCCAGGACCGCGGCCCCGGCGCACATCGTGCACGGCTCCAAGGTCACCACGAGCGTGCAGCCCTCCAGCCGCCACTCGCCCCGCGCCTTGGCCGCCTCACGCAGCGCCACCACCTCGGCATGTCCGGTCGGGTCGGCCTGGGCCTCGCGTACGTTCCTCCCGCGCCCGATCACCGCACCGGAAGGATCGACCACGACCGCGCCGATCGGCACGTCACCGGTCGCCAGGGCAGCACGGCCTTCCTCCAGGGCTGCCCGCATCGGGGCTTCCCATCGGTTGGCAGGTGTCACGCCGGCATGAGGCCGACGGCGTCGTCGAAGGCCTCGCCGCAGCCGATCGCCCGGGCGATCTCGGAGAGCGTCTCGTCGGGGTAGAGGTCTTCCTCGAACATGTCGTCGATCAGGATGCCCATGTCGACCGCGCTCATCCCGAAGTCGGCGAGGATGCTGAGGTCACCGGCAGGGTCGGCCTCCTCCTCGTCCTCGACCTCTTCCGGCAGCGGAAGTCCGAGCACGTCGAGAGCCGACGCCGCCAGCTCCCACTCGTCGGCGGCCGTCACGTCGGAGAGCAGCACCCTGGTCGCGGCGCCGGTGACCCGGACGATCACGAAGAAGTCCTCGTCGATCGCCGCCATCGCGATCGCGCCACCATCGCCTGGAAAGCGGTGGAGCGCGTGCGTCAGAGTCTCGACGTCGGTCAGCAGGTCGTGAGCGAGCTCGCGCACAACCCAGGCGCCGTCCTCGCGATACATCGCGACGGCGAAGTCAACACCCTCGATCTGCTCCAGCTGATCAGACACACGACCAGAGTGACACCGAAACCGCCCCGGGTCTAGGGGGAATTGGTGACCGGAGGGCGAACCGATCGTAGGGTTCAGCCCATGGAGACCCTCGTTGTGGACCACCCCCTCGTCGCCCACAAGCTCACCACGCTTCGCAACAAAGAGACCGACTCGTCGACTTTTCGTCGTCTCGCCGATGAGCTCGTCACGCTGCTCGCCTACGAGGCGACCCGCGGCGTGCGGGTCGCTCCGGTCGACATCGTGACCCCGGTGGCGCCGACGCAGGGCGTACGCCTCACCGACCCGCAGCCGCTGATCGTCCCGATCCTCCGGGCCGGTCTCGGGATGCTCGACGGGATGATCCGACTGCTGCCGACCGCCGAGGTCGGCTTCCTCGGCATGGTCCGCAACGAGGAGACGCTGGAGGCGACGACGTACGCCGAGCGTCTCCCCGCCGATCTCTCCGGGCGGCAGTGCTACGTGGTCGACCCGATGCTGGCCACCGGCGGCACCCTCGCCGCGGCGATCGACTTCCTGGTCTCGCGCGGCGCCGACGACATCACCGCCGTCACCCTCCTGGCCGCCCCCGAGGGCGTCGCCGCCCTGGAGAAGGCCCTCGACGGCATCGAGGCCCCGGTCCGGGTCGTCACCGCGGCCATGGACGAGAAGCTCAACGAGAAGGGCTACATCGTCCCCGGCCTCGGTGACGCCGGCGACCGGCTCTACGGCGTCGCGGGCTGAGCCGCCCCGCCGGTAGGCGGAAGGTCAGGCCTTGATGGTGACCTTCTCCTCGACGTACGGCTGAGCCTCGACGGTCTCGGCCTCGGCCGCCTCGGCGTTCCGGGCACGGCGCTTGGCGGCGACGGCCTTGAAGGGCCAGGTGAGGAGCTGGCCGAGGGTGATCCGGCCGGGGGCGACCAGGCCGAGCACGAGAGCGGCGGCGCCGAGCGCGGCGGGGAGCTCCCAGCCGCCCTGGTCGACGAAGACCTCGGTGGTGCGGTGGGCGTACCAGATCGCGCCGGCCATCTGGCCCGCGAGCAGCACCCCGGCGATCGGGGCGAAGAGGCCGACGGCCAGCAGCGCCCCGCCGACGAGCTCGACATACGTCGCCACCTGAGCGGCGAGAGCGGGCTCCGGCACCCCCAGTCCGCCCAGGAACTGCTCGGTGCCGGCGAAGCCCTGGTCGTACTTCTGCCAGCCGTGCGCGACGAAGATCCCGCCGACCACCACACGGGCGGCCAGCAGCACGACGTCGTTGAAAAGTCCGGTGTAGGCGTTGCGCCCCACTCGACGACTCATGTCCGGTTCTCCTCTGGGTCAGGTCAGAACGAGCCGCACACGGTAGCGACCCCGGATCCTGCCCGTTACCGCCCGGGGCTTCCGCTTCAGCCGAAGGGAAACTCTGCTACGACGTCGTAGACCGGACGCTTCCTCGGCCCCTCGCCGAGCCGGGAGTGGACCAGCGCGAAGGAGGAGACGGTCCAGGCCGGGCCACGGTACGCGTCGAGCAGCCGCACCCAGTTGCTGAGCTCCACCGGCGTGCCGGTCCGGGCGACCGTCAGGTGGGGCCGGAACCGTCCGCCGTCGACCTCGACCCCGGCCTTGACCAGGGCGTTCCTGGTCCCGGCGGCGACCCGGTCGAGCTCCTCGGCGGCATCGGTCTCGACGTCGGCGTAGAGGACCTTGCCCTCGGCCACGTTGGGGAAGGCGCCGCCGCCGGTGACGGTCACCTCGAAGGGCGTACGCCGCCCCGCGGCCGTCTCCAGCCGCTCGATCGCGTCATCGAGGGACCTGTCCGGGACGTGCTCGGCGAAGGCGAGCGTCAGGTGGAGCTGGTCGGGCGCCGACCAGCGGAAGGCGGCCGCGTCGCGGCGTACGGACAAGAACTCGTCGAGATCCTCGATCACCGACTCCGGCGGGATCACCGCCACGAACATTCGATTCATCGATGCCCATTGTGCCTGGCGGCAGGGGCCGGGTCACCCGAGTTGTGTGCCGAGGAGGTCGCCGACGACGTAGGTGACCAGCATCGCGAGCAGGCCGCCGGCGACGTTGCGCAGCGCCGCCCGGCCGGGCGGCGCGTAGCCGAGGCGTGCGCTGGTCCAGCCGGTGACGGCGAGCGCGGCGGTGACCGTGAGGATCGTCGCCCAGATGCGGGCGCCGTCGGGGAGGAGCGTGATCGCCAGCAGCGGCAGCAGCGCCCCGAGCGTGAACGAGATCATCGACGCGCCGGCCGCGGCCCACGGCGAGGTGAGGTCGTCGACGTCGATGCCGAGCTCCAGGGCCGCGTGGGCCCGCAGCGCGTCGCGCTCGGTGAGCTGCTTGGCGACGTCGACGGCGGTGTCGGGCTCGAGTCCGCGGTCGCGCAGGAAGCCCTCGAGCTCGTGGAGCTCCTCCTCGGGCATCTCCCGCAGCTCGCGACGCTCCTTGGCGATCAGCGACTCCTCGGTGTCGCGCTGGGTCGAGACGGAGACGTACTCCCCCGCCGCCATGCTGATCGCGCCGGCCACCAGGGCGGCGACGCCGGCGATGAGGATCGTGCTGTCATCGGTGGTCGCGCCGGCGACGCCCATCACCACACCGGCGGTGGAGACGATGCCGTCGTTGGCTCCGAGGACGCCCGCGCGCAGCCAGTTGAGCCGGTTGTTCAGGCCTTCTGCCCGCTCCTCGGCGTCGCCGTGCCCCGCGTGGGCACCCTCACTGGGGAGCGTCACTGCTTCCCTCGCCGGGGACCGGCTCCTGCGGGTTCTCGCAGAAGCTCACCGGGCCGCTCTCGCCGCCGTGGTACTCGTAGGTCTTCCCGGCCGCCTCGAGCACGACGCGCACGCCGTCGGTCAGGACCATCGCGTACATCTTCCCGGGCTCGGGGCAGCCGAGGCTGGCGTCGCGCCAGGTCACCTTGTCGTTCGAGACGACGGTGATCTCCTCGCTCTTCACCCCCTGACGCTTGGCCAGGTCGGCGATCGCGGCGGCGACCTTCGGATCCTCGGCGGGGGTCGGGTCAGACGTTGTCGGCACGTCAGACACGTTAGCGCCTGGGTCGGTCGCCTCGGAGCCACATCCGGCGAACATCGGGGCCAGCGTCAGCGCCACGACGGGCAGCAGGTACGCCGCGGGGCGGAGGGTGCGCTTGTCGGTGCCGGTGCTGTTCTGGGTGGGGGTCATGACCTCGAGTACGTGCTCCGTCCGGGGTTCGTTGCGCATCCTCAGATCCCGAACCGCGTCGCGCGCTCCCGCGTGCTCCCGCCGCCGCGCCCCGCATCGGCCTCGCCGTCCCAGCTGTAGACCTCGGTCCCGGTGATGAAGACGCGCTCGGCGCGGTGGTCGGTGTCGAGCGGGTCGCCGGACCAGATCACCACGTCACCGTCGAGCCCGGGCGCGATCGCGCCGACGCGGTCGTCGAGACCCAGGAAGCTCGCCGGGTTCGTGGTGATCGCGGCCAGGGCGGTCTCGCGCGGGAGGCCGTCGCGTACGGCGAAGGAGGCCTGGTGGACCAGGAAGTTGATCGGGATGACCGGGTGGTCGGTGGTGATCGCCACCTGCACGCCGGCGGCGGCCATGGCGGCGATGTTGCGGTTGGCGCGGTTGCGCACCTCGACCTTCGAGCGGCTCACGAACATGGGGCCGTAGATGACCGGGATGTCCTTCTCGGCGAGCACGTCGGCGAGAAGGTGGCCCTCGGTGCCGTGGTTGACCACGAGGCGGTAGCCGAACTCCTCGCTCAGCCGGATGGCGGTGGCGATGTCGTCGGCGCGGTGGGTGTGCTGGTCCCAGACGAGCTCGCCGGAGAGGACGCGGGCGAGCGTCTCCTTGCCGAGGTCGCGCTCGAACGGCTCGCCCTTCTCCTCGGCGGAGGCCTTCTTGGCGGCGTAGTTCTGGGCCTCGACGAAAGCCTTCCGGATGATGTGGGCGACGCCGAGCCGGGTCGACGGGGTCTTGTTCTGATTGCCGTAGACACGTTTGGGGTTCTCGCCGAGGGCGCTCTTGACCGAGACCGCGTCGGAGACGACCTGCTCGTCGATGGTCCGGCCGCCCCAGGTCTTGATCGCGACCGTCTGGCCGCCAATCGGGTTGCCGGACCCGGGCTTGATCACCGCGGTGGTCACCCCGCCGGCGAGGGCGTCACGGAAGCCCTCGTCCTCGATGTTGATCGCGTCGATCGCCCGGAGGGCCGCGCCGTCCGGGTCGGTCATCTCGTTGGTGTCGTCCCCGGCCCAGCCCTCGCCTTCCTCGTGGGTGCCGATGTGGCCGTGTCCCTCGACGAATCCGGGGAGCAGCCACTTGCCCGCCGCGTCGATGGTGTCGATGCCGTCGGGGACGGCGATATCGGCGCCCACCGCCGTGATCACCCCGTCCTCGATCACGACCGTGCCGTCGTCGATCGGCTCGCCCGAGATCGGGACGACGTAGGCATGGGTGATGGCGACGGAGGAACGCTGAGTCATGACGGTCATCATGCCGGGCTCCCGCTGTCTGTCCGCCTCCACGCAGAGATCGACTCCGTGATCCCTACGCCTCCGCGATGTCCAGGGCTGTGCCGTACAGGCGCGTGACGTGCAGCCTGATCACCACCCGGCGCTCCACGACCAGCTGCCGCAGGAAGGCGGCCTCCTCGGCCGGATCCTGGAAGCCTGGGACGAGGGCCAGCAGCTCTCTGCCGGTGGCGTCGCCCGGCTCGGTGGTCACCTCCGACACCTCCGCCTTCCCCTCGGCCACCGCGAAGGACCAGATGTCAGGCCCGTTCACATGCAGGGAGACGTGCGGGTTGTTGCGCACCTGGCGGGCCTTGAGTCGTTCGGCGGTGGTGGAGACTCGGACGATCCGCTCGATCGGGTCCCAGCCGTACATCACCGTCGACATGTGCGGGTGGCCGCTGCGCTTGACCGTGGCCAGCACACCGAACTGCTGACCGACGAGCAGGTCGCTGAGCTCCTGGTCGGAGAGGACGCGGGGCTCGGCGGGCTTGGTCATGTGGATCAGTCCTTGGGAGGTGAAGCGGCCGGTCAGGGAAGCAAGAGAGACCGTAGCAGATAGTTTCATTATAGACGATCTATTAAAGATCTATTTTGTCTCCGGGCGTCGGCGTAGCGTCGCCGAAGCACCGGGAAATGCGCCGACGGGCGCCCACCCGGAGGTGGACGCCCGCCAGAGACGTACGACGAGAGAAGCTCAGAAGCCGAGGTCGCGGCCGATGAGCTCCTTCATGATCTCGTTGGAGCCGGCCCAGATCTTGGTGACGCGGGCGTCACGCCAGGCGCGAGCGACGCGGTACTCGTTCATGAAGCCGTAGCCGCCGTGGATCTGGACGCAGTGGTCGAGGACCTCGGACTGCGCCTGCGAGGACCACCACTTGGCCTTGGACGCCTCGACCGGCGTGAGCTCACCCCGGGCGTGCGCGGCGACGCACTTGTCGACGTACGCCTCGGCGACCTCGATCTGGGTGACCAGCTCGGCGAGCAGGAACTTGTTGTGCTGGAAGGCGCCGATGGACTGGCCGAAGGCCTTGCGGTCCTTGGCGTACTGGACGGTCTCGAGCAGGATCTGCTTGGCCTGCGCGATGTTGGCGACCGCGCACGAGACGCGCTCCTGCGGGAGCTCCTCCATCATGTGGATGAAGCCGCGGTTGAGCTCGCCGATGATCTCGGCGTCGGTGACGCGTACGTTCTCGAAGAAGAGCTCGGCGGTGTCGGACTCCTCCATGCCGACCTTGTCGAGCTTGCGGCCGCGCGAGAAGCCCTCCTTGGTCGCCTCGATCGCGAAGAGGGTGATGCCCTTGGCGCCCTTCTCCGGGTCGGTGCGGACCGCGGTGATGACCAGGTCGCACGAGTAGCCGTTGGTGATGAAGGTCTTGGAGCCGTTGATGACCCACTCGTCGCCGTCGCGGACGGCGGTGGTCTTCAGCGCGGCCAGGTCGGAGCCACCGGAGGGCTCGGTCATGCCGATGGCGAGCAGGATCTCACCGGAGGCCACGCCCGGCAGCCAGCGCTGCTTCTGCTCCTCGGTGCCCAGGCGGACCAGGTAGGGAGCGGTGATGTCGGAGTGGATGCCGACGCAGGTCGGGTAGGCCGCGCCGATCTTGGCGAGCTCCTCGGCGAGGACCGCGTTGAAGCGGAAGTCGTCGGCGCCGGCACCGCCGTACTCCTCCGGGATCGCGAGCCCGAGGAAGCCGTTCTCGCCAGCCTCCAGCCAGAACTCGCGGGGCAGCGCCTTGTCGGCGATGTGCTTGTCGGTGTGGGGCTTGACCGAACGCTCCAGCCACTGCTGGACGGAGGCTCGGAAGTCCTCGTGGTCTTCCTCATAGTGGTCGCGCTTCAGCATGCATCGGAGTCTACGACGCAGTGGTTACTCGGTGGTAACCCTTCCAGGATGCAATCTGAACTCAGTCCTGCCGGATCCTGACCGGCGTACGCCAGGCGACCAGCAGCAGGGGAACCGAGACGACCAGGCCGACGAGGAAGACGACGTGCAGCGCGGGCGCGAGCACGTCCGGCGGCAGGGCCTCCAGCGGCGGCACCTCTCCCCCGGCGTACTCCCGCCTGACCAGCCCGTTCGCGACCGCGCCGAAGAGCGCGACGCCCAGCGCCGAGCCGACCGAGCGGGCGAACATGTTGGACCCGGTGGCCACCCCACGCACCTCCCAGTCGACCGCCGAGCCGGCAGCGACGACGCCCGGGTTGACCGACCAGCCGAAGCCGAGACCGAGCACGAAGCACGGGATCGCCAGGTGCCAGAACGACGAGCTCTCGCCGACCGTGACCAGCACGGCCCCGCCGACGAGGACCAGCACGGCGCCGAGCCCGACCGCGACCCGGAACCCCTTCGCGAGGTAGATCCGGCCGGCCGTGGCAGCCGCGATCGGCCAGCCGATGCTCATCCCGGCGAGCGCGAACCCGGCCACGACCGCCGAGTGACCGAGCACGCTCTGCGCGTAGAGCGGGACGTACGTCGTCAGCCCGAGCATCACGACCCCGACGATCAGGCTGGCGGCGTTGGCCGGCGCGAGGACCCGGTGGCCGAGGACCCACGGCGGCAGCACCGGGTCGGCGGCACGCCGCTCGACGAACCCGAAGGCGACCAGGGCGACGATGCCGACTGCGAAGATCAAGTAGGAGGGCGCGGACGACCAGGCCCAGGCGTGACCGCCCTCGAGCAGCCCGAGCAACAGCGCGACGCCGGCGACCGTCAGCAGCCCGGCGCCGGCCCAGTCGATGGCGCTCGTCGCGGCCGGCCGGCGGTTCTCGTGGAAGTGACGCAGCAGCCACAGCGCGACCGCCCCGATCGGCAGGTTGATCAGGAAGATCAGCCGCCAGTCGAGGTAGTCGGCGAAGACGCCGCCGAGGGTGGGCCCGACGATGGCGGCGGTGGCCCAGACCGAGGCGACGTACGACGTCGCGACCGCCCGCTCCTCCAGCGTGTAGATGTCGGAGACGATCGTCATCGCCATCGGCTGGATCGCCCCCGCCCCGATGCCCTGGATCGCCCGGAAGACGATCAGCGCGGTCAGCGACCACGCCAGGCCGCACAGCAGCGACCCGACCAGGAAGGCCAGGATCCCGGCGATCATCACCGGCTTGCGCCCGAGCCGGTCGGCGACCTTGGCGTAGAGCGGTGTGGTCACCGCGGTGGCCAGCACGTAGATCGAGAAGAGCCACGGGAACTGCTCGAAGCCGCCGAGATCCTTCACCACGCTCGGCACCGCCGTCGCCAGGATCGTCATGTCGATCGCGACCAGGCTGAGCGACACCATCACCGCGAGCAGGATCGGCCCGCGTTCGCTACGAAGTCCTACCGAGCTGCGCGTTGGTCTGGTCGTCGAGGTGGGCACATTATTTAGCAATCCTCACGACCGAGGATTCATTCCAATCGAGTTGTTCTCACATTTCGCGGAAAAATGAGAACAGAGGCGCCGTTGTTCTCACTTTTCCAGCTCAGCGAGGTCGAAGACCTCGCCGGGGGCGGGCTCCTCGACCTGGAACTCCTTGTCGAAGTCGGAGAAGGTGAGCTCACCGGAGCTGCCCTGGGTCCACTTCACGATCCGGTGGGGCTTCGAGGCCAGGACGTACGTCCGGCTCTCGGTCTCGCCATGGGTGACATCGAGGCGCACGGCAGGTCCGTCGGCGGCCATCGCCGGGCCGATCGCCTGCGCCTCGGCCTCGGCCGGGACCATCTGGGCGGTGAGGCTGTCGATGCTGCAGAAGGCGCGCAGGCTGGCCATCTCGCCCTCGAGCTTCACCCACTTCTCGCCGACCCGCTTGGCGATGCGCTCGCCCTCGCCCTTGGCCGGGGCGATCGCCTTCCAGAACTCCTCGTCGCCCTGGTACCAGGCCGATCCGGCGATAGAGCGCAGCGAGATCTCACCGTCGCCGATGCTGACCTTGCCGACACAGCTGTCCTCGGCGGAGACGTCGAGGTCGACGGTGATCTTGGTGCCCCGCGGATCGAGCACGTCACCCTCGACGTGGACGGTGTCGATGTCGTGCATCGCGGTGCGGGCGTCCTCGGCGATCTGGTTGCCGGGCTCCTTCGCGTAGTCGCGCGCCTGCGACAGGCTTCCCTCCCCCTCGCCACAGCCGGCGAGAGCACTGGTCAGCGCGACGATGAGGGCGGTCGTAGGCACGGCATGGCGAAGCACGCGGCCTATCGTGACAGAAATTACGAAGGGGTCAACGCGAGAGGGCCTGTACGTCGGCGACCCACTCCGGAACCAGCTTGCCGGCCGGTCCCTGACGGGCGTCGTCGAAGAGGTGCGAGGTCTCGGACGGGTCCAGGTTGAGCTCGAGCGTCTTGGCGCCGGCGAGGGCGGCCATGCGTACGAAACCGGCGGCCGGGTAGACGGCGCCGCTGGTGCCGATGGCGACGAAGAGGTCGGCCTGGACGAGCGCTCGCTCGATCAGGTCGAGGTCGTAGGGCATCTCTCCGAACCACACGACGTCGGGCCTCAGGGTGTCGTTGCCGCAGCCCGGGCAGGCGGGCGCGTCGGCGAGGTCGTCGTCCCAGGCGAACCTGCCCTGACACGAGTCGCAGAGCGCCGAGAGCAGCTCGCCGTGCATGTGCACGACCCGGCGGGAGCCGGCTCGCTCATGGAGATCGTCGACGTTCTGCGTGACGACCAGCAGCTCGTCGCCGAGGACCTGCTCGAGCCGGGCCAGCGCGACGTGCGCCGGGTTGGGGACCACCGCCCGCAGCTCACGGCGGCGGTCGTCGTAGAAGCGGTGGACCGTCGCGGGATCGCGACGGAAGGCCTCGGGCGTGGCGACCTCGTCGACGTGGTGCCCCTGCCAGAGCCCGTCGGCGTCCCGGAAGGTGGCGAGACCGCTCTCGGCCGAGATCCCGGCTCCGGTGAGCACGACAACTTTCACAAGCATTCAGGCTAGCGAGGTTGACGAAACATCCGCTGCCCCCGAACCGCCGTTTTGGTCACTCGATCGGTATTTGTGATCGAACCGACGCTGTCACGAGGCCCGCCCGACGAGAGTATGGACTTTTACTGTAAAGGCCCCTTACTGTAATTCGGGTTCCTACAGTTCCCCACTCGGGAGGTCCCATGCTGACCAGACGATCTGTACTAGCCGCCACCTCTGCCGCCTTCGCCGTGCCGCTCCTCGGCGGGCCCAACGGGCAGGCCGCCCATGCGATGCGTCCGCAGGGCATCGGCGCCCAGGCCGCGATCCGGCTCCGCTTCGTCAACCGGACCGGTGCCTACGACAACGGCTCCATCCACTTCTACGTCGTCGGCACCAACCTGGCGACCGGCGAGCAGTCCCGGGTCACGCCCGAGGGCACGCTCGTGCCCGTCTCCCTCGCCGACAACGGCGCCGACGGCTACGCCGACTACGCGATCCCGTTCTCGAGCAGCGGCGACACGCTCTCCCAGATCCCCGTCGACATGTCCGGACGGATCTACTTCTCGCTCGGCGACAAGCTGAAGTTCAAGGTCAACGAGGGCAACGCGCTCGCCTACCCGGCGGCCTGGGTCGAGTCCGACCCCAGCTACGGCGTGCTGCACGACTGCGTCGAGTTCACCTACAAGAGCGGCCGGATCTACTGCAACACCACCATGGTCGACATGTTCAGCGTCCCGCTCTCGATCGCGCTGACCGGCGAGCAGTCGCCGACCACCGGCACCCTCGTCGAGGGCGGCCGCGCGAAGATCTTCTCCGCCGTCTCGGCCTCCCCCGACTTCGGCTCGCTCGTCGTGGACGACCGCCGGATCCTCGCGCCGGGACACGGACTGGACGCCGGGAGGTTCTCCACGACGTTCTTCGACTCCTACATCGACCAGGTGTGGTCGAAGTACGCCGGCGAGCCGCTCGTGGTGAGGGCGAACAACACCACCTTCACCGGCCGGGTCAGCGGCGACCAGTTCGTCTTCGACGGCGGGGTCAAGGCGTTCAGCCGGCCGTCGACCCGGGACGTGCTCTTCTGCGACGGCGCCCTGGCCGCCCCCAACGACGGCATCACCGGTCCGGTCGCGGCCGTGCTCGGCGCCGGCTTCAACCGGACCACGCTGCTCGCCTCCGCCGATCAGCCCACCGGCGACGCAGGCGGGTTCTACCAGGGCGCGCCCGTCCATGCGTACAGCAAGGCGATGCACGACCACACGGTCGACGGGAAGGCGTACGGGTTCGCCTTCGACGACGTCGGGGGCTTCGCCTCGTACGTCGAGGACAACGCCTCCGAGATGACGGTGACGCTGACCCCGTTCTGACCGGCCCCTCCCCTCTATCGGGGATCGTCGGCTCGGCCCGTCCGGCACGCCACGAGGGCCCGTACGGTCGCTTCATGTCGTACGTCGTCCTCGTGGCGTGGCTCGTCCAGGCCGCGGTCGGAGTCCTGCTGCTGACAGGCTGGCTGGGGCACGGCCGCGCGCACCCTCGGGTCGCCATCACCCACGTGACGCTCTCCGTGCTCGGGGTCGCCTCCTGGATCACGTACGTCCTGACCGACCGCGTCCTGTGGGCGTGGGCCGCGTTCGCCCTCATCACCATCGGCAACGTCTTCGGCGACACGATGCTGCTGCGGCGTACGCGAAGCATGGGCGGCAGCCACCTCTCGACGGTCAACGCCTACCGGCTGGCGCTGCGTTCGATGTTCAAGGGCCGGCTGCCGCTCCGGGTCAGCTTCCACGCGATGTTCGCCGGCGTCGTCTACTTCTCCACCCTGGCAATCTGCATCGTCGCCACCGTCGGGTAGGCGCATATGCCGGTGCGGGGCACTGCCGCGGCGGGGATACTGAGCACATGGGTGCGGGTGGTGCGGTTCTGATCATCGTCGTCGGGGCCGTGCTCCTGATCTTCGTGGCGGTCGCACTCGTCCTGCTCGTCGCGGCCGCCGTGGTGCGGACGTCCGGCAAGAATCCGAGGCCGCTGGCGTGGACCGGCGTCGGCGTGCTCGCGATCCCGGTGCTGTTCGTCGCTGTGCTCGTGGTCTGGGGTCAGCTCGTCCGCGACCCCGACACCATCGAGCTCGACCTGCGCGAACCGGTCCAGCTCTCCAGCCTGCCCGAGGACAACGAGGACTTCCCCGGGATGCGCGACTACGACAGCGAGCACATCGACCTGATCCTGCCCGGCGGCGAACGCTTCGAGGCCGAGGTCGACGGGGTGCTGGTCTGGTCCGACGACGGGTACGTCATCGGGGTCACCTTCGACCGGCGGGCTCGCGAGGAGGGCGAGACCGAATCCCTCACGCGGGAGTGGGAGAGGGAGCTCGGTGGCGCCGGGACCGTGGAGGTCGATGCGGACTACTCCGATCACGGACGGGTCCGGGCAGCGGTGCCGGTCGATCCGACTCCGTAGGGCCTGCCCGCTCAGCCCGTCCGGTTGGCCACGACGAACGGGCAGGCGAAGGGATCGCGGTCGCCGAGGCCCACGCGGTTGAGGTGGCGGACGACGATGGCGTACGACTCCAGGAGACCGGCCTGAGTGTAGGCGACGCCCTGCTCGGCGCAGTAGGCGCGAACCAGGGGCTGGGCGCGGCGAAGGCTGCTGCTCGGCATGCTCGGGAAGAGGTGGTGCTCGATCTGCAGGTTGAGGCCGCCCATGAGCAGGTCAACCCAGCGCCCACCGCGGATGTTGCGGGAGGTCAGGACCTGGCGGGAGAGGAAGTCGATCCTGGTGTCGCGCGGGACCAGCGGCATGCCCTTGTGGTTGGGGGCGAAGCTGGCCCCCATGTAGACGCCGAAGACGGCCAGCTGCACGCCCAGGAAGGCCGCCCCGAGGCCGAGGCCCAGGACCGAGCAGACCAGCACCGGCCAGCCGATCAGCCGCAGCGCCAGGAGCGCTGCCTCCGTACGCCGATGCTTGAGGTCTCGGTCCTTGATCACGGTGAGGACGGCGCCGAGGTGGAGGTTGACGCCTTCGAGGGTCAGCAGCGGGAAGAAGAGCCATCCCTGGCGGGCGGTGAGCCACCGCTTGAGACCCGTAAGTCGCTCCACGTCCTCGGGGGTGAACAGCAGGACCGAGGGGCGGATGTCCTCGTCGGCGTCGACCTTGTTCGGGTTGGCGTGGTGGCGGGTGTGCTTGCGCATCCACCAGCCGTAGCTCAGCCCGACGACCAGGTTGCCGAGGATGCGGGAGGCCCACTCGTTCTTCGGGCCCGAGGCGAAAATCTGGCGGTGGGCGCCGTCGTGGGCGAGGAACGCGGTCTGGGTGAACAGGACCCCGAAAGCCGCCGCGACCAGCAGCTGCCACCAGGTCTGACCGAGGGCGGGCAGGGCGATCAGCGCGAGCGCGAAGCCGGAGCCGAGGAGGGCCACCCGCCGGGCGTACGTCCTCGGGGACCGCTCCAGGAGACCCTCCTGCCTGACCCGGTTCATCAGCTCGGTGTAGGCGTTGACCTGACGGGACGCCTGGCTCGGAAGCGTCGTCATCACCGTCACCGCCCCAGCCGGCGCAGCCGGGCCATCGCCAGCGGCAGGCAGATCGCGATGATGGCGACCGGCCAGAGGACGGCCATGGTGAGGGCGTGCTCGCCGACCCAGGTGGTGGCCGGGCCGGCCGTGTTGCCGAAGAGCTCGCGGGTGGCGATGACGGTCGAGGACAGCGGGTTCCACTCGGCGGGGAGGGCAAGCCAGCCCGGCATCAGGTCGGTCGGCACGATCGTGTCGGCGACCATGGCGAGCGGGAAGACGAGCGCGAAGTACTTCATCGCCGCCTCCGGGCCGCTGACCAGCAGCCCGAGCAGGATGCCGACCCAGGAGAAGGCCATCCTGAGCAGGATCAGGAGTCCGAGCGCGGCGATCACCCCGCCGAGCCCGAGGTGGGCCTGCCAGCCGAACAGTGTCCCGAGCGCCAGCAGGATGCTCAGCTCCACCACGGCCAGGATCACGTCGGCCAGGGCGCGCCCGGCGAGCACCGCGACCGGCGACATGGGGAGGGATCGCATCCGGTCCAGCACCCCGCCGCGTACGTCCTCGGCGACCGAGATCGTGGTGTTGCCGATGCCGAACGCCATGGTGAGCGCGAAGAGACCGGGGAGCAGGAACTCGCGGTACTCCGCCCCCGGCACGTCCATCGCGACCCCGAAGGCCTCGCCGAAGACGAAGCCGAACATGGCCACGGCCATCACCGGGATCATCAGGGTGCCGAGGAGCTCGTCGGGGCGGCGTACGAGATGGAGGAGGTGGCGCTTGGCCACGACCCAGGTGTCGACCGTCGCCCACGTGATGCGTGATCCGTGAGCGTTGCCAGCCTCGATGGGTCGATCGGGGACATCGGTGAACACAGTCATCTCAGGCCCCCTCGGTGATCAGCAGGAACGCCTCGTCGAGGTCGCGGCCGCCGACGCTGGACTTGAGCTCGGCGGGCGTCCCCTCGGCCACGACCCGGCCGCGGTCGACCATCGTGATGCGTGAACACAACCGGTCGGCCTCCTCCAGGTACTGGGTGGTGAGCAGCACGGTCGTGCCGGAGTCGGCCAGCTCGCGGACCGCGTCCCAGACCTCGATCCGGCTGCGCGGGTCGAGCCCTGTGGTGGGCTCGTCGAGGAAGAGCACGCGCGGGCTGCGGATCAGGCTGACGGCCAGGTCGAGCCTTCGTCGCATGCCTCCTGAATAGCCCTTCACCGGGCGGCCGGCGGCCTCGACGAGGTCGAAGCGCTCGAGCAGCTCGTCGGCTCGGGCCCGTGCTTCGCGGGCCCGCATCCGGTGCAGGCGGGCGAACATCTCCAGGTTCTGACGGCCGCTCAGGACGCCGTCGACGGCCGCGTACTGGCCGGCGACGCCGATCCGAGCTCGCACCCCGGCGCGGTCGCGGGCGACGTTGCGGCCGGCGACCCAGGCCTGACCCGAGTCGAAGCTGGCCAGGGTGGCCAGGATGCGTACGGTCGTGGTCTTGCCGGCCCCGTTCGGGCCGAGCAGGCCGTGGACCGTGCCGGCCGGGACGGCGAGGTCGATGCCGTCCAGGGCGGCGCCACGGCCGGGGTAGCTCTTGCGGAGCCCCTGGGTCCAGATGGCGGGTTCGTCGGTGATCATGCTGCTGCCTCCATGTCCTTGGTGGGGGTGCGTCGGGCGGCGACCCGGCTATCGGTGGTCGAGCTTGTCGAGATGACCGTGCCGGCCGGGGTCACCTCGTCGTATCGGCCCAGCGCGATCCGGGCGATGTTGAGCAGCGACTCGCTGCCCTCGGCGTAGTAGCCGCAGTGGCCGGGGATGTCGCCGGTCCCGAACCGGGTCGCGCCCAGCTCGGGATGCAGCGGGCCACGCCCCAGACCGAGGCGGCCGAGGCGTACCTGCGGGACCAGCCGGATCCGGTCGGTCTCGCCGTACGCCGCCCAGAGCCGCGTGCGTGACCCGAGCTCGGAGCGGTGCACCACGCCCATTCCGGGGCTGCCGAGCGCCACGCAGTCCTCGGCGCGGGCGGATGCCAGGGCGAGGCCGGCGACGGTCGAGCCGTAGCTGTGCCCGACCAGGGTGAGGTGGGCGGCGCGCGGCAGGTAGTGCGTGAGAGCGGCGAGGTCGCGGGCGCCGGCATAAGCGGGCCCGTTGGTGATCGCGTTGTACCACTCCGGCGGCGAGTGGTAGCCCAGCCAGACCACCACGGCCGACCGGCTCTCGGGCGCGATCTGGTGCATCGTACGCAGCAGCATCTGCCCCCGCGACCGCGGACTGTGGGCCTCGGTGCTGGTGAAGTAGTTGCCGAGGTGGTGGCCGTTGCCGGGCACCAGGACCGCGATGTGGTCGGCGGTCACGACATCCCCGAAGACCTCCACGACCCGCGCCCCTCCCGGCGGGTCACAGGCGAGCAGGCGGGGTCCGATGGTTCCGTCGGCCTCGTTGAGGCCGTACCTGAGCGGCATCACAACTGTCATGGCCGTGACGGTAGGAATCAGGTGTCGGCCCGCGCGTCACTCCCGGGAGCCATTCGACCCCCTACCGGGGTAGTGCGGGATGTCCCCTAGGACGGTTTCAGACCGCCGATGCGATCATCTACACCAGCCATGGCCCGATGCCGTAACGCTCCGTCACACCTCGATCATCTCGTCCCGCAACGGCGTGCCGTCTGAACCGAACTCGACGACGCGCTTCGCCGTGGCTACCGACTTGGCGGCAGGAACACCCTGCGAGAACCAATGAGTCACCCTCCGGGTGCCGCCGCTTGGATAGTCGCCATGTTCAATCTCGATCTGTGGATCGTTGAACGACGCTGCCAACTCGGCAGATCTCGCCTCGAGCTCGTCGTATCGCATCCACGCGCGAAACTCTCGCTGGGCCTCACGAATCGAATTGATGTCGTCACTCAGTCGGAACAGGTCTACCCGGACCAGACCTCCGTCGGTCTCAGACAAGGAACCAACGGGGAGGGCCATCAGCCGCTCTCGGTCCACGATCCTGAACGCATCGGCGCCGAACCACATCGTCGCGGCTGCCCATAGCCACATTCCAGGCGCTGGCGTACGTCGACCTGCGTTGCCTGAGGTATCGATCTTCTCGCACTCGAATGTCTCGTCGTAAGTGGTCGGCAGGTGGCCCCAACCGCGCCCGAAGGCCTCGTATGTAGTCACCTGCTCTTCGGACTGCCAGAAGACGTCGTCAGCATCTCCCACCATCGCGGAAGTAAAGCCGGGAAGTGCAGCGCCTGCACGAATCAGTCCCTCATCGGGCCATTTCGCAGTCTCCAGAATGATCACTTGCGCCGGCCATCCCGCGATGCCAGTCAACTGGAATCGCTGCCCGTCATCCGCCTCTACGGTCGTCGCACTCGGGCGATGGTCCTTCGCCAACTGGTCTACGACTTTCCGCGCATAGGGCACTGGTCGTCGACCTGGAAGCAGGTTCGACCGGACACGGCTCGCATGAAATCCCAGGTCACGATCCACGAGGCCCATGAAGTCTGAGGTTGCCACTGAGCCAGGCAGGTAGCAGATGTATGTGAGGATCACGGTAAGACAAACCCACGTCTACGGGCCGCTTCTCCGCCGCTCGACGCGGGATCGCTAGCCATCAACTGCCACCCACCTCTTGTGGCGCGTACAGCGTTGGCCGACGGTCCATCCCATCCCAGTAGATCCACAAGTGACCGCTTCTTGGGCAACGGAACGCAACGACGGCTGCCATGTAGAGCTGATCAACATCGATCGACGCAGGATCTGCATCGAAATCCTCATCCGACACGAGCAGAAGCATCGAAACTTCCCCATCAGGACAACACCACTATCACTCCGATTCAATCGGTCGGCCCCACCCGAAGAGCACCGCAGCCGTGCTCTGCCCCTAGACGTGAGGAGCGACCAGGCCGCTCTCGTAGGCGAAGACGACGGCCTGGGCGCGGTCGCGGAGGCCGAGCTTGCCGAGGATACGGCTGACGTGGGTCTTCACGGTCTGCTCGGCGAGGAAGAGCTCGGCGGCGATCTCGCTGTTGGAGCTGCCGCGGGCGATGTTCTCCAGCACCTCGCGCTCGCGCTCGGTGAGCTGCTTGAGCCGTGGGTCCTGCTTGCGCTTGCGCGGGGCGCGGGCGAACTGCGCGATCACCTGCCGGGTCACCGACGGCGAGAGCAGCGCCTCACCGGCATGGACCACCCGGATCGCGGAGGCGAGCTCGTCGGGTGAGGCGTCCTTGAGGAGGAACCCGCTGGCGCCGAGACGCAGCGACTCGTGGACGTACTCGTCGGCGTCGAAGGTGGTCAGCATGACCACCTTGGTCTGGGCCGTGGCCGGGTTCTCGGAGAGCTGCCGGAGCGCCTCGATGCCGTCCATCACCGGCATCCGGACGTCCATGAGCACCACGTCGGGATGCGTACGCCGCACCACCTGCAACGCCTCCGAGCCGTCGGCCGCGGTGCCGACGACCGCGATGTCCGGCTGGGTGCTGAGCAGCGCCACGAAGCCGGAGCGCACCATCGCCTGGTCGTCGACGACCACGATCTTCACCGTCACGGGGTCTTTCTACCGTTCTTCTTGTCCTGGCTCAGCGTGGGCGTACGCACCGCGGTTCGGGCCGGGAGGCGGGCCTCGACGACGAACTCGCCGCCGACCGCTCCGGCCGTGAGACTGCCACCGACGGCGGCGGCACGCTCGCGCATCCCGATCAGCCCGTGACCGCCTCCGGCGGCCTCGGCGGGACCGGCCCCGTCCAGCGCGTTGGCGACCCGGATCTCGAGATCCTCCTCCCCCAGCGTCAGGTCGACGCCGACCACCTCGCTGGGGGCATGGCGGCGGGCGTTGGTGAGCGCCTCCTGCACGATCCGGTAGGCCGCGGTGCCGACCTCGGGCGCCACGTCGGTGACCTCCGGGAGCTCACCGCGCACCTCGACCCGTTGCCCGGTCCCACGGGCGGACTCGAAGAGGTCTCCGAGCCCGTCGATGCCCGGCACCGGGACCCGGCCCGACTGCCCCTCCTCGGTACGCAGCACGTCGAGCACCCCGCGCATCTGCCGCAGCGCCGAGGCCGCCAGGTCGGCGATCTCGGCGAACTCGGCCTCCGCCGCCGGGCTGACGTCGTCGACCCGGTGCGGCGCCGATCTGGCCTGCACGGTGATCAGCGACATGTTGTGGGCGATCACGTCGTGCAGCTCGCGGGCGATGCGTGCCTTCTCCTCCACCACCGAGCGGCGCTCGTGCTCCTCACGCAGCGCGCTGCGCGACTCCGAGAGCCGCCTGGCGACCGTGGCGAGAGCTCCCATCAGCAGCGCGAGCGAGGCGAAGTTGGCCACCTCGATGAGTGAGGGGACGAGGTCGTTCCAGGCCATCCCGACCACGGCCAGCACCACTCCGGCAGCGACCTGGATACCCAGGGTGATCGCCGCCAGCCGCCACCCGGCGACCAGTGTCAGCACCACCAGCACGACCAGCTGCGTCAGTGTCGGCGGCGGGATCATCCACGGCCATCCGCTCTCGCCCTGCCTCACGATCGCCAGCGCGGCCACGGTCACCGCGACCAGGGAGAGGCCGGCAGCCTCCACCGGACGCCGGAGCGCCAACGGGATCGAGGCGGCATGTGTGAACCCGACCAGCAGGGCGACCCCGCCCGCGACCTCGTAGGGGTCGGTGGTCAGGACCGCCGCCTCCACGATCCCGAGCACGGTCGCGGCGACGTACAACGCCAGACGACCGCGGCCGAGCCAGGTCTTCAGCATGTTTCAGTAATACCAGGGCGACGGTGCACCCTCGGTCAGGTCGGCGCTATCGCCCCACGGCGGCCTTGTCCTCGTCCTGCGTGCGGATGGTGCCCTGGCCGGACTCGATCCGACCCTTCAGGCTGACGGTGATGTAGTGGGTCCAGGCGTCGTAGCAGACGTCGAAGCACTCGTCCCCGCGCCCGAGTCCCTCGTGGGTGAAGGTCACGCGGGTCTGATCGCCATCGACGGCGATGTCGAAGCGGCCGGTGGTGCCGATCCACTCCTTCTTGTCGGCGATGAAGTCGAGGTAGCCGTCGGTGAACTCCCACACGACGCGCTCGCCCGGGACGAGCTCCTTGACGAGCTGCTTGGAGTAGTGGATGTCCGGCACCAGGTAGAACCACTCGGCCCCGACCTGGTCGGTGGGCCCGGCGATGTGGCGCCCCCACCAGGAACGTACGTCGTTGATGGCCTCGTACGCCTCCTGAGGCGTCGCATCGACGGTGAAGGTTGCGGTCAGGTCGCTCATGGCTGTCTCCTCGGAATGTGACTTGCATCATGCAAGCACCACCGTAGACACCCGTACTTTCATCATGCAAGTGGTTTGTTAGAGTCGTCCCGTGCTCGGAAAGACGTACGACGGCCAGATCTGCTCCATCGCTCGATCCCTCGAGGTGGTCGGCGAGCGCTGGACCCTGCTGATCCTGCGGGACGCGATATTCGCCGGCGTGACGCGCTACGGCGACTTCCAGCACAACCTCGGCATCGCCACCAACATCCTGAAGACGCGCCTGGCCACGCTCGTCGAGGCCGGCCTGATGACCCGCGACGACGCCGGCGACTACCGGCCCACCGCGATGGCCCAGGGCCTGCGGCCGGCGCTGATCGCGCTGACAGAGTGGGGCGACACCTGGTTCGCCCCCGACGGGCGGCCCATCGACTACCTGCACGCCGACTGCGGCGAGCCGGTCCACGTCGAGACAAGGTGCGAGCGGCACGGGGACGTCCCGCCCGAGCAGGTCGTGGTGCGGCCAGGGCCGGGCATGCCCGCCGAATACCTGGCGGCTCGCCGGCCGGCCCGGGACAGATGAGACAGCAGAGCCCGCCGCGACTCGCACGGCGGGCTCTGCTGCATGGGGACCTCAGGCGTCGACGAGTTCTCGCGAGCTGGTCTCCCCCAACCTGATCAGGGAGAACACGCTCAGCAGGCAGAAGGCTGCGATGACCGTGGAGAGCATGACCGTGCTCGCACCGGCCTTCTGGAGCGAGGCGAACAGGAGCGGGGAGAGACCCGCGCCCATGCCGGCGAGCTGGTAGCCCAGCGAGGCGCCGGTGTAGCGCGACGAGGTCTTGAAGACCTCGCTCATCAGCGCGGCGAGCGGGCCGTAGAAGGCGGCATGGATGACCGACTGCCCAAGGACGACCGCCAGGACGAGCAGCGCGACCGAGCCGCTGTCGAGCATCGGGAAGAGCAGGTACGCGAAGACCGCGGTCGCGATGGCAGCGGTGAGGACCACGGGGCGGCGGCCGACGCGGTCGGTGAGCGCGGACCAGCCGAGGATGCCGATGACGGCACCCGCCGAGGAGACCGTCAGCGCGTTGAGCACGGTCGGGCGCTCGAAGCCGGCCCCGAGGGCGTACGAGATCAGGAAGGTTGTCAGGGTGCCCTGCACCACGAAGGCGCCGAGGCCGACACCGACGGCCAGCAGGAGCGTACGCGGGTGGTCGCGGAGGACCTCCAGCAGCGGCGTCCTCGCCTCGGCCCTGCGGTCCTTCATCGCCTCGAAGGCCGGGGACTCGGTGACGCTCAGCCGGATCCACAGACCGACCGCGAGCAGGACGATGCTGAGCAGGAACGGCACCCGCCAGCCCCACGCGGTGAACTGCTCGGGCGTGGTGACCGAGGCCATCACCGCCATCACCGCGGTCGAGAGGACCATGCCGGCCGGGGCGCCGGCATTCGTGAACGAGGCCCACAACCCCCGCCGGGAGGTGGCGTGCTCGGCGGTGATCAGCACCGCACCACCCCACTCGCCGCCGATCGCGACGCCCTGGACGACCCGGAGCAGGACCAGGAGAACCGGCGCGGCCGCCCCGATCTGGCCGTACGTCGGCAGGCAGCCGATCAGGAAGCTGACCACACCCATGATCAGCATGGTCAGGACCAGCATCTTCTTGCGACCGAGCCGGTCGCCGAAGTGACCGAAGACCACGCCTCCGAGCGGGCGCGCCAGATAGCCGGCGGCGAACGTGCCGAACGACGCGATCGTGCCGGTGACCGGGTCGAGGTTCGAGAAGAAGACCTCGTTGAAGACCACTGCCGAGGCGGTGGAATAGAGCAGGAAGTCGTAGTACTCGATCAAGCTGCCCGTGAAGCTGCTGGCGACGATCCGGCCCATCTGCGTACGTGGACCGGTCGTGCTACCACCGGAGGTGAGGGTCATTGTGGGGGCTCCATTCAGGATTCCTGTTTATCAGGATTCCTGTCGATTCTGGGTGATGTACGTCACGCCTGTCAAGGAGTCCCCGCGAGCGGACCTCGACCGGGCTAGAAGGTGAGCACCGGCTTCACCGTGGCGCCCGAGACCATGTCGGCGACGGCGGTCTGGATCTCCTCGAAGGGGTAGTGCCGGACCAGCCGCTCCAGCGGCAGCCGCCCGTCGGCGACCAGTCGCGCGAGCGCCGGGATGAGTGTGCGCGTCTCGGCATCACCGAGGGTCAGCCCGACGACCCGTTTGCCGGCCAGCATCGCGTTGACGTCGATCCCGACCTCGGTGCCGAACGGAGGCGCCCCGACGATGACCGCGGTGCCGCGGGAGGCCAGGGCGTCGATGCCGTGGCGGAGCACGCCCGGGTTGCCGGTGGTCTCCACGACACCGTCGGCGCCGCCGGTCAGCTCGGTGAGCGCCGCGGTCAGGTCGCCGGCCTGGCCGGCGTCGACGACGTCGGTCGCACCCAGCTCATGCGCCAGCTCGAGGCGCTCGGCCACCCGGTCCACCGCGATGATCCGGGTGGCCGGCGTCAGCCGCGCGGCCATGACCGCCGACAGGCCGACCGCTCCCGCGCCGAGGACGACCACCGAGGAGCCGGGACGCGGAGCGAGCACGTTCCAGACCGCACCGACCCCGGTCTGCACGCCGCAGCCGAGCGGTGCGAGCAGGGACAGGTCGACCTCCGGCCCGACGCGTACGGCGCTGCGCTCGTCGACGACCGCGAGCCGCGAGAAGGAGGACTGCCCGAAGAAGTGGCCCCCGATCGGCTCGCCCTTCCTCAGCACCGGCGAGGTACCGTCCATGCGGCCGCCGCCGATGAGGTTGGCAGGAAGCCAGACGTCGCAGTAGGCCGGATGGCCGTCGCGGCACTGGGCGCAGCTCCCGCAGGAGCTGAACGACAGCAGCACCTGGTCGCCGGGTACGACGCTGCGTACTTCGGATCCGACCTCCTCGATCACACCGGCGCCCTCGTGGCCGAGAACGCCCGGGAGCGGGAAGGGCAACCCACCGCTCGCCACGCCGAGGTCGGTGTGGCAGAGCCCGGCGGCGACCATCCGCACCAGGATCTCGTCGGGACGGAGCGCGTCGAGCTCGACGTCTCCGATGGTGAACGGGGCGCCGGCGGACTCGACCACCGCTGCCTGGGTCGCGGTGCTCATGACTCCTCCTGAGGGGTGGGCGGAAGAGAGATGACGACGGATCGGGTCTTCGTGTAGGCCTCGAGCGACTCGGGGCCGTACTCGCGGCCGAAGCCGGACTGCTTGACACCGCCGAACGGCACCGCGGGGTCGAGCATGGCCCAGTCGTTGACCCAGACGATGCCGGCGTCGAGCCTGCCCGCGACCCGGTGCGCACGGGTGAGGTCCCGGGTGTGCAGCCCGGCGGCCAGACCGTACGCCGTGGAGTTGGCGAGCGCCACGGCCTCGTCCTCGTCCGCGAACGGCTGCACCGTGAGAACCGGCCCGAAGACCTCCTCGTTGACGACGCGTGAGTCCGCGGGCAGCCCGGTGATCACCGTCGGTGCGTAGTAGAACCCGTCGGCGAGGTCACCTCCGAGCTCGGGACGCACCCCACCGGTGACGATCTGACCGCCCTCCTGGCTGGCCAGGGCGACGTACTCCTCGACCTTCTTGCGGTGCTGGTCGCCCGCCATCGGGCCGATGACCGTCGCCGGGTCGCGCGGATCGCCGAGGGGTACCCCGGGGACGGCGTGCCGGAGGATGTCGACCACCGTGTCGTGGATCTCCGCGGCGACGAGCAGCCGCGGTCCGGCCATGCAGAACTGACCGGTGTTGAACACGAAGGCCTTGATGACGGCGCCCACGGCGATCTCGATGTCGGCGTCGGCGAACACCAGGTGGGCACCGTTACCGCCGAGCTCCATGGTGACCGGCTTCAGGTGCTCGCCCGCGACACTTGCCGCCCGTCGCCCCACGGCCGTCGACCCGGTGAACGCGATCTTGTCTACTCCGGGGTGGCGCAGCAAGGCGTCGCCGGCCTCCGGACCGGTCCCGGTCACGACGTTGAGTACGCCGTCAGGCATCCCGGCATCGGAAAGGAGCCGTGCCATGAACAGCGCACTGAGCGGGGTGTCGTCGGCCGGCTTGTGCACGACGGTGTTGCCGGCCGCGAGGGCAGCCGCGATCTTCGTGCTGGACAGGATCAGCGGGAAGTTGAACGGGGTGATGGCTCCGACCACGCCCAGGGGCTCACGCCGGGTATAGGCGAGGGCCGGGATGGGCGTGTCCCGAACGGACCCGTCGAGTGTCTGCGCCAGCGCTGAGCAGTACTCGTACTGCTGGGCCGCGGTCTCGACGTCGACGTGTCGGGCCAGGGTCACAGGCTTCCCGACGTCTCGGCTCTCGACCTCGACCAGCTCGTCGGCCCGCTCGCGGATCAGGTCGGCGACACGGTGCAGGATGCGGGCGCGGTCGCGGCCGCTCATCCGTGGCCACGGCCCGGTGTCGAAGGCCTCCCGGGCGGCGGTTACCGCGGCAGCGACGTCGGCGGCGTCGCCCGCAGGCACGCTCGTCAGCACCTTGCCCGTGCTCGGATCGGTGACGTCCATCCGGCGGCCGCTCACCGACTCGGCCGACCGGCCGCCGATGAAGAGCTGCTGTTCCTCGTAGATGGCAGGCATATCAGTGTCCCTTCCCGCGGTACTTCGCCGGCCAGACGCCGGACTTGCCAGGTGCGATCACGCCGTTCGGGTCGAGCGCATCCTTGATGGACTCGTGGAACTTCAGGAGAGCGCCGCCGTTCCAGTCGAAGGTGGCCATCACGTCGTCCATGAGGGCGTTGTGGGTGCGGTACTCGCCGTAGCCCTCTGCGGCCGCCTCCTTGATCAGCAGCCGGGTCAGGTCGAGCGTCTCCTGGCGCGCCTCGGCGTCGTGGGTGTCATAGAGGAACAGGCAGATGTGGTGCATCTCCCGCAGCCCGATGATGAACTGCGCTGCGTAGTCCTTGACGTACTCGTCGGCGCGGGCCTTGACCATCGCCGCCTGGCGCATCGCGTCCTTGCCCTCGGGGGCCGAGACCGGCGAGAAGCCGATGTGACCGCCGTGCGGGACGAAGTCGAGGACCGCGAGCTCGTCGAGGCTCGGCCGGCCGTTGTTGATCTTGTGCCGGTCGTGGAGCACGTGGGCGCCACGGTCGGCGGGGTCGTTGCGGTCCTCGTTGGTGAAGAATCGCGCGCCGGGGATCTGGAGGAAGGCCTCCTTGATCATGCCGAGATACATCTCGACCATCGGCGGCGGACCGTAGACGGTGCCGTAGAAGTTCCAGTAGCCGAGGTCGAGCTCGGACTTCATCCGCTCGATCGCCTCGGCGGGCAGCGGCCCGTCGCCGTCGTACCACTCGCTTCGCTTCGAGACGGCGGCCGCATCCAGGATGATGTTGCGGATGACCGGCACGTTCTGGATCGGAGCCATGTTGATCCGTAGCGGGAGCATGGTGTCGACGATCTGCTCGAGGTCCGACTCGTTCTCGAACGTGATCAGGTAGGTCGCCGAGGCCGGCGGGCGCTGCATCAGCGCGATGCCCATCTTGGTGACGATGCCGAGGTTGCTCTGGGTGAACAGCCCGTCGGGGAAGGGCCCGAAGCCGTACGGGAACAGCTGCCAGGTGTTGCTGTCCGGCACGGCTCCCATCCCGGTGCGCATCACCTCACCCTGCGGGAGAACGACCTCGAGACCGGTCTGCCACATCAGGTGGTCGCCGTACGGCGTGTAGCCGACGCCCCGGTCGAGGGTGTTCCCCACGACGCTGCCCCAGCCGAGGTCGGGGCAGTCCAGCATCAGGCTCGGGGCGTGGTCCTCGAGGTGCTCGTAGAGATCGAAGTACGTCACCCCCGGCTCGACCAGGGCGTAGCCGTACTTCTCGTTGACCTCCAGGATCTTGTTCATCCGGGCGCCGGTGTTCACCACGACCGCCCCGGCCAGCCGCGGCGAGGCACCGCCGTAGCCGTTGTTCTTGCCGGTCGAGATCGGCATCAGCGGGATGCCGATCTCGTTCGCGATCCGGACGATCGCCTGGACCTGCTCGACGTCAGCCGGGGAGACGACGGCCGAGGGGGCCTGGCCGAAGCCTTCGCCGACCGGGTACGGGTCGGCGTATTTCGTGAGCTCGGCGGGATCGGAGATCACCCATTCCTCCCCCACGGCCGACGCGAAGGCGTCGAGTGCGCGGGCGAAGTCCCGTTCGGAGACGTCGGGTGGCAGTGTGCGGGACATCAAGTCCTCCTGGTCGGTGTGACGACTGTCACTCCGACGCTAGAGAGGCCCACGTCCCGCCGAAATGCGGAAGGCGAACGGTTCTGTTCGCTACGCGAACCGCCGGTTCAGAGCTTTCGGCGCAGGGTCTGGGAGGGACTCTCGCCGTACGCCTCCCGGTACTGCGCCGCGAACCTGCCGAGGCTGAAGAAGCCCCAGCCCGAGGCGACGGTGGCCACAGTCGTGGAGTCGGCGTCGCTCGCGAGGAGCGTGTCCCGGACCCGTCCCAGACGAACCTGCCGTAGGAACCTGCTGGGAGTGGTCTCGAGATGCCGCGCGAACCCCTGCTGGAGCGCGCGCACGCAGAGTCCGGCGTGATCCGCGACGTCGTTGACGCCGATCGGTTCGGCGGCGTGCTCCTCGATGTAGACGACCGCTGCGCGGATGACCGCGGGGCCACCGGCAGCCGTCGGGCGCCGCAGTTCCTCGGCGTAGTTGTGGTCGTGGGCGTAGAGCAGACCGGTGATGACGCTCTGGGCGAGCGAGGTGGCGAACGGGGACGCGTCGAAGACCGAGCCGTCCACCGCCGACCCGTTCCCGCCCGCATGGCCGTCGTGCACCTGGTCGAGGAGGATGCGGACCAGCTGCCACAACTCCCGGCCGGGCCCGTGGTCCAGCGCCATGCTCGGAGCCATCTCGAGCGGTTCTCGCAGCGGATGGCCCAGGAGACGCTCGAGAGTGTCCTCGACGGCGAACCGGTCCATCTTCACCGCCAAGACGTCCTCACCCCCACCCCAACCCTCCAGGACGGTCGGCCGGTGCGGGCTGTGCACGGCCGCCATGACCGGGGTCGCGGTGACCCTGTCCTGACCGTAGGCGGTGCGGATCGCGCCCATGGTCGGGACGTTGACCTGATAGCCGTCGCCGAGCGGCCCGGTGTCGATCCGCACCGTGGAATCGTAGGAGAGCGTGCCGACCTTGAGGGGGCCGAAGGTGCGTACGTTCAGGTGCACGCAGAACGGGTCACCGCGGTGGGTGACGCTCACGTCGTGAGGATAGAAGACCTCTCCGCCGAGCGAACGCGCCTCATCGATGTCGGTGAGGTCCGCGGAGATGGTGCTCGAGTTCGACATCGTGTCCTCCTGGTGGTCAGGATCCCAGTCCGAGCAGCCGGATCGCGTTCTCCTTCAGCAGCAGCGGCCGGACTTCGTCCTTGATCTCCAGCTTCTCCAGGTCGCCGAACCAACGATCCGGGGTGATCACCGGGAAGTCCGAGCCGAACAGCACCTTACGCCGCAACGGGCCGTTGAGCTGCTTGACCAGCTGGGGCGGGAAGTACTTCGGCGACCAGCCGGACAGGTCGATGTGCACGTTGGCCTTGTGGGTCGCGATCGAGATCTGCACATCGACCCAGGGGACGGCGGGGTGCGCCATCACGATCTGCAGCTCCGGGAAGTCGGCGGCGACGTCGTCGAGGAGCAGCGGGTCGGAGTAGCGCAGCCTGATCCCGCGTCCGCCGGGAAGACCGGCACCGATCCCGGTCTGGCCGGTGTGGAAGAGCGCCACGACGCCGAGCTCCGCCAGCGTCGCCCACAGCGGCCGGAAGTCGGGGTCGGCCGGGGAGAAGGCCTGCAGGCCAGGATGGAACTTGAAGCCGCGTACGCCGTAGTCCTCGGCGAGACGGCGGGCCTGCTTCACAGCGGCCTCGCCCTTGCGGGGGTCGACGGAGCCGAACGGGATCAGTACGTCGGCGTGCTCGGTCGCGCGCTCGGCGATCTCCTCGCTCGACAGCGGCGGATGGTCGAGGCCGGTCGAGGCGTCGACGGTGAAGATCACCGCTGCCATGTCGCGCTCGCGGTAGTAGGCGGCGAGGTCGTCGACGGTCGGGGTGCGTGGGTGGTCGCCGCGGAAGTAGGCCGCCGAGGCGTCCATCAGCTCCTGGTCGAGCGAGAAGTGACCGTGGTGGTCGGCCTCGACGTGGGTGTGCATGTCGAGGGCTCGGATCGAGGCGGTGTCGATGCGGGGCTCGTAGCGGGTCATCGGGTGGTTCCTTCCGGGGTGCCGTACAGCTCGCGGACCCGGGACTTCAGCAGCTTCCCGGAGGCGTTGTGCGGGATTTCGTCGACGAAGACGACGGCCTTGGGGATCTTGTAGCGGGCGAGCCGTCCGTCGAGGTGTTTCAGCAGGTCGGACTCGGTGAGGGCGGAGTCGGGGCGGCGTACGACGACGGCGCGGCCGACCTCGCCCCAGCGCTCGTCGGGGACGCCGATGACGGCGGCCTCGGCGACGTCGGGATGGGTGTAGAGCGCCTGCTCGACCTCTGCCGGATAGACGTTCTCGCCGCCGCTGATGAACATGTCCTTCACCCGGTCGACGACATAGAGGAAGCCGTCGTCGTCGAGCATCGCGACATCACCCGTACGCAGCCAGGGCCCGTCGAAGGCAGCCTCCGTCGCAGCTCCGTTGTGCCAGTAGCCGGGAGTCACGTTGGGGCCGCTGACGTGCACCTCACCGGCCTGGCCGGGAGCCGCTGCCTCGTTGCCGGGCGCCACGACGCGTACGTCGGTGAAGAAGCAGGGGGTGCCGGCCGAGCCGAGCTTGTCGAGTCCGTCGCCGGCGCGCAGCATGGTCGTCCCCGGGGAGGCCTCGGTCAGGCCATAGCCCTGGATGATGTGCAGTCCGCGGCTCTGCCAGGTGTCGAGCAGCGTGCGCGGGATCGGCGCACCACCGCTCAGGGCCGAGCGGAGGCTGTCGAGGTCGGCGGTCGCCCAGGTCGGCTCCTGGGCGAGCGCCTGGTACATCGAGGTGACGCCGAAGAGCAGGGTGACCCGCTCCCGCTCGATGGTGGCGATCGCTGCGGCCGGGTCGAAGCGGGCCGCGATGAGGGACGTACCGCCCTTGAGGAAGGTCGGCAGCAGCACCTGGTTGAGCGCGGCGGTGTGGAACAGCGGGGCGGTGACCAGGGCGATCTCGTCGGAGCGTACGTCGACGTCGACGAGCAGGTTGAAGGCGTTCCAGGCGATGTTTCCGTGGGTCAGCATCACGCCCTTGGGGCGGCCGCTGGTGCCGGAGGTGTACTGGATCATGAAGATGTCGTCGAGGCCGACCTCGACGTCGATCCGCTCGGCCCGCTCCCCCGCCGGCTCGACGGCCAGGGCGTCCAGCCCGTGCCCGCCGGCAGCGGTGAACCGGTGGCTCGGCAGGCCGAGGTCCGCGACCGCCTCGGCGGAGACCGCCTCGTCGAAGTCGTCGGCATGGATCAGCAGGGCGGGCTCGGCGTCGGTGAGGATCCAGGCCAGCTCGGGCGGCGCGAGCCGGGTGTTGAGCGGCAGGAAGACCGCTCCCAGCCGCGCGGTGGCGAAGAGCGTCACCGCGAGCTCGATCGAGTTCAGACCGAGGAAGGCGACCCGGTCGCCGGCCGCGACGCCGCGGGCACGCAGCCCGCGGGCGACCGCCTCGACGAGGCGGTCGACCTCGGCGTACGTGACCACCGCGTCGTCCTGCACGAACGCCCGCGCGCCAGGGGTCATCCGGGCCCGGCGGGCGGGCCACGATCCGATGCCGCTGTCCAACATGTCGATCCTCGTTCGTCTCGTGGGCTCGGGTGTCATCTGAGCCCGAGGTCGGTCTTGATCTCCAGCAGTCGCCGCAGCGCCTGGTCGCGGCGTGCGACCAGGTCCTCGGCGGAGGTTCCGTCGAGCTCCTCGTCGACCCCGTCGACCAGCTTGTCGATCAGGCCGGCGGTGAGCTCGGGGTGACCCAGGTCGTCCCACCAGTCGACCATGGGCGGGCCGAGGTGCTCGAGCACATGGCCCAGCCCGCCAGGACCGCCGGAGAGGTGCTGGGTCGCGAAGGGTCCGAGCAGCGACCAGCGCAGCCCCGGGCCGTCGGCGATCGCGGTGTCGATGTCGGCGACGGAGACGATGCCGTGGTCGACGAGGTGGTAGGCCTCGCGCCACAGCGCCGCCTGGAGCCGGTTGGCCACGTGGCCGGGGACCTCGCGGCGGATGTGGATGGGACGTTTGCCCAGGTGGCGCAGGGTATCCAGAGCCGCCTCGACGGCCTCGGGCTTCGTCGCCGCACCGCCGACGACCTCCACCAGCGGCACCAGGTGCGGCGGGTTGAACGGGTGGGCGACCAGCACCCGCTCCGGGTGCCGCGTGCAGGCGTCCTGGAAGGTGCTGGGCATCAGCCCTGAGGAGCTGCTGGTCAGCAGCACATCCGCCGGTGCCGCCTCGTCGAGCGCGGCGAAGATCTCGCGCTTGACGTCGAGGCGCTCGGGTCCGCTCTCGAGCACCAGGTCGGCGTCACGTCCGACCTCGGCGAGGCCGCCCGCGAACCGCAGCGACCCCTCCGGGACCTGGGCGCGCAAGCGCTCCTCGGCGCCCTCGGCCGGGTCCCAGGCGACCACGTCGAGCCCGTGCTCGAGCCCGAGCACCACCCAGCTGACGCCGATCGCGCCGGTGCCGACGACCCCGAGCGTACGAACGTTCTCACCGCTCCTCATGCGTCCACCTTCCGCAGAGCGCCGGACCTGGCCAGCGCGATGAACGGGTCGAGCGACGCCGGGTTCGCGAGCGCGTCCCGGCTGGCCACGTCCTCCATGCGGACCCCCTGCAGGATGCGCTTGGCCGGCAGCTCGAGCTTCTTGCCGGTGAGGTTGCGCGGCACCGCCGGCACCTCGATCACCTGGTCGGGGATGTGCCGCGGGGAGAGCGCGGAGCGCAGCGCACCGACCAGGCGGGAACGGAGGGCGTCGTCGAGACGGGTGCCTCCGTCGGTCACCACGAAGAGCAGCAGCTCACCGTTGCCGCCGTCGGGGTCCTCGAGATGGACGACGAGCGAGTCGGCGACACCGTCCACCTCCTCGGCGACGCGGTAGAACTCGGCGGTGCCGAGGCGTACGCCACCGCGGTTGAGGGTGGCGTCGGAGCGGCCGGCGACGTGGCAGCTGCCGTTGTCGTGGAAGAGGATCCAGTCGCCGTGGCGCCAGACACCGGGGTAGTGGTCGAAGTAGGCCTCGCGGTAGCGGGAACCGTCCGAGTCGCCCCAGAAGCCGACCGGCATCGAGGGCATCGGCGAGGTGATGACCAGCTCGCCGAGGGTGCCGGTGACCTGGCGGCCGGACTCGTCGTAGGCGTGGGCGTCGACGCCAAGGCAGCGGCCGGAGATCTCGCCGGCGTAGACCGGGAGCAGCGGGTTGTTCTGCACGATGCCGGAGCAGACGTCGGTGCCGCCGCTGCCGACGTTGATCTGGGCGTCGGGAAGTTGGTCGGACAACCAGGCGTAGCCCTCGGGCGGGAGCGGCGCGCCGGCCGAGCCGAGGACACGAATCCGCAGGTCACCGAGGTTCTTGAGCTCGACGCCCTCCTTGCGGCAGGCCATCACGAAGCCCGGGCTGGCACCCATGATCGTCGCCCCGGTCTCGACCGCGAGCCGCCACTGCCAGGTCAGGTCGGGGTGCATCGGGTTGCCGTCGACCATGACGATCGAGGAGCGCACCAGCAGCGAGGAGACCAGGGCGTTCCACATCATCCAGGCGGTCGTGGAGAACCAGAGCATCCGGTCCTGCGGCCCCATGTCCCACGAGAGCGCGTGGTTCTTGAGGTGCTCGAGCAGGATGCCGCCGTGGCCGTGGACGATCGCCTTGGGCCGGCCGGTCGTGCCGGAGGAGAAGAGCACCACCAGCGGGTGGTCGAAGGGCACCGGCTCGAAGGCGAGCTCGGCGTCGTCCTCCGCGTCGAGCAGGGAGGTCCAGGAGAGGGTGTCATCGACCCGGTGTGCCCCGTACTCCACGTCGATCACCTGTCGTACCGACGGCAGCTCGGCCCGGATCTCGGCCACCTGGGAACGCCGGTCGATGTCCTTGGCGCCGTAGCGGTAGCCGCCGGCGACCAGCAGCACCACCGGCTCGATCTGGGCGAAGCGGTCGATCACGCTGCGCGGCCCGAACTCGCTGGCGCAGCTCGCCCAGGTCGCGCCGAGACTCGCGGTGGCGAGGTAGGCGACCAGGGCCTCGGGGATGTTGGGGAGGTAGCCGGCGACGCGGTCGCCGCGGCGTACGCCCAGCTTCTCGAGCGCCGCCCGCGCCCGGGCCACCTGATCGCGCAGGTCAGCGAAGGTCAGCTCGACGTTGTCACGCGTCTGAGACCGGCCGAGCACCGCGACCCGGTCGAGGTCCTCGGCGGTGCCGACCGCGTGCTCGGCGTAGTTGAGCATCGCGCCCGGGAACCAGCGCGCGCCGGGCATCTCGCGCGAGGCCAGCACGGTGTCGTACGCAGCGTGCGCCCGCACCCCGAAGAACTCCCACACCGCCGACCAGAAGCCGTCGAGGTCGGTCACCGACCAGCGCCACAGCTCCTCATGAGTCGTCATCTCGACAGCGCGCTCGCGGGCGAGCCAGGCCAGGAACTCACCGACCCGGGAGGTCTCGAGGATGTCCGCGGGCGGGGACCAGACGATGTCGCCCTGCTCGATGCTCACTGGTCCGTCACCTTCTTGCCGCGGCCGGCGAGGAAGTCCTGCATCCGGCCCTTGGCGTCGTCGGTCCCCTGCGCGATCGCGGCCATCAGCGACTCCATCAGGAAGCCGTCCCGGGGGTTGGCCTCGGCGATGCGCGGCAGCGCCTGCACGACGGCGAAGTTGGTCTGGGGCGCGTTCTGCGCGATCCGCCCGGCCAGCTCGAGGGCGGTCTTGCGGCCCAGTCCATCGGCCACGGCGTACTGGCTCAGGCCCAGCGCCAGCCCTTCCTGCGCGTCGTAGCGACGGCCGGTCAGCATCATGTCGGCCATCCGCGGGACGCCGATGAGCCGCGGCACACGGACCGAGGCGCCGCCGCCGACGAAGAGCCCGCGCTGCCCCTCGGGGAGCGCGTAGAAGGTCGACTCCTCCGCGACCCGGACGTGCGCGGCGGCGGCGAGCTCCAGCCCGCCGCCGACCACGGCGCCCTTCAGCGCCGCCACGACCGGCACCGGCCCGAACTCGATCTTCTCGAAGACCCGGTGCCACATCCGGGAGTGGGTGACCCCGGCGAGGGTGTCGCGCTCGGTCATCTCGGCCAGGTCGAGCCCCGCGCAGAAGTGGTCGCCGTCCGCGTCGATGACGACGGCACGTACGTCCGGCTCGAGGCCGTCGAAGAACCGCTCGATCCCGAGCACCGCCTCGTCGCTGAGCGCGTTCCGCTTCGCCGGGCGGGCGAGGGTCAGCACCGCGACGTCGTCGATGCGCTCCGCTCGCAGGGCATCGGGCAGGGGGGTTCCGAGCATGATGAACTCCTCGTGATTGACAGGAATCCTGATAATCTCAGAAGTAGTCGCCTCCCGCAAGCGCCGCGATGCTTGAATGACCGCATGACCGACGCACCCCTGCTGCTCTACGTCGTCAAGCAGCTCGAGCTCGCCACGCGGGCCCGCCTCGACGCCGTGCTGAAGGAATCAGGGGTCACCGCCCTGCAGTACACCGCGCTCTCCGTGCTCGAGCGCCGCCCCACGATGAGCGCCGCCGACCTCGCCCGCGCCTCGTTCGTACGCGCCCAGTCGGCCGCCGACCTCATCGGCGCCCTCGAGCGCCGCGGCCTCATCGAGCGCCGCACCGACCCCGACAACCGGCGCCGCATGCTGATCAGCCTCACCGCCGAGGGCCGCGACTTCCTCGACGCCTACGACCCGCGCGTCGAGGAGCTCGAGGAGCAGATGCTCGCCGACCTCGGCCCGGACGACCGCAAGGCCTTCCGTACGTTCCTCGACACCGCCCGTCGAGCCCTCTCCTGACGACCCGGCGCGTCAGTCCCGAAACCCGCCGCCGACCCGGCGCGTCAGTCCCGCGAAGAGCCGCCGAGTCGGCGCGTCTGTCCCGCCCGTGATCGAGGCGCGGGTCAGATGCGCCGACTCGGGCCTCGGATCTGGGACAGACGCGCCGACTCGGCACTCTGAGCTGGGACAGATGCGCCGACTCGGCGTCGAGTGACTTCAGCTCAGGGCGATCTCGTTCGGCTGCTCGTCGAGCTCGACAGAGGCGGTGATCTCACCCGAGGTGAGGTCGACGGCGTGGACCGTGTTGGTGGCGGGCTCGGTGACGTACGCGATGTCGCCGTTCACCTTGATCGCCGGGTGCGGGTCCTGCCACTCGACCGGGCCCTCCCAGGGCTTCACGACCGGGTACTCGTCGGTGATCGTGCCGGTCGCGGGGTCGAGGACATGGATGGAGCCGTCGGTGGCGAGGATGTAGGCCAGGTCCTCGGGGCCGCGCGCGACGTCGCGGAAGGTGTACTCGACGCCCTCGGGGAGCGCCACCGTCCTCAGGGTGCTCTTCTCGGTGTCGATCAGCGTGACCATGTCGAGCAGGTAGCCCTCGGCATCGGGGTCGGTCTTGTAGTCGCCGACGATGAGGGGGCTGGTCTCGGAGACGTACGCGTTGCCCATCCGGCCGAACTCGTCGGGCGCCTGGAGCTTCTCGAACGCACCGTCGCGGTAGAGCAGGGCGCCGTCCTCGCAGCCGAAGACGACCGCCTCGTCGGCCGCGGTGCCCTCGCCGTGGATGCCGGGGCACGTGTCGTTGGCGGCGACCTGCTCGAAGCCGTCGCCCTTCGGTTCGAGGGCGATCGCTCCCGAACGGCTCTCCTCGGTGCCCACCGTGGTCAGCAGGGTGCCGTCCTCGAGCACGATCGAGACGCCGTGGTGGGCCTCGGGGGCGGTCCAGGTCGTGGTCTCCGGGAGCTCGCCGGCGTCCCCCAGGGCGGCGGTGTCGAAGATGGTCGTCTCGCCGCTGCCGTCGGCGTAGAGGACCGTCGTGTCGGCGTGGTGGACGACGTGGCCGCCGGTGTCGGCCTCGAAGACCAGGTCGGTCAGCTCGGGCGTCCGGGTGTCGAGCACCTGGAAGCCCTTGCTGGTGGTGACGGCGAGGTTGCGACCGTCACCGATCGGGTTGAGACGTACGAACTCCTCGGTCTCGAACTCGTCGACGACCTCGAGGGTCTTGCCGTCGAGGACGGCGATCCCGTTGGCGTACGACACCGCGAGACGGCTGCCCTCGTCCGCATTCGCCTTCGTCGACTCCTCGCCTTCGGCGGTGGAGCCGCACGCCGAGAGCGCCAGCGACATGCCGGCCACCGCCGTGACGGCTCGGAGGGCACGGTTCTGTGGGGTGTGCATGGTGTGCCTTTCAATCGGTGGGCCCGGGTGAGAGCCCGCTGGTGATGCGCTCGGTGTTGGCGCGCATCATGGAGAGATAGGTGTCGGCGCCCTGGTCCTTCTCGGTCAGGGACTCGGTGAACAGCTCGCTGACCTCGACATCGACGCCCGCCTCGTCGGCGAGCACCTGGATGAGGCGGTCGGGCTGGGAGGACTCGGCGAAGATCGTCGGTACGTCCGCCTGCTCGATCGCCGCGGTCAGGTCGCGCAGGTCCGCAGCACTGGGTGCGGCCAGGGTCGTCCCGCCGGGGATCACCGCGCCGACGACGCGGAAACCGAACCGGTCCGCCAGGTAGCCGAAGATGTGGTGGTTGGTGACCAGGCTGCGGTGCTGCTCCGGGATGCTCCCGAACGAGTCGGCCATCTCCCGGTCGAGCTCCTCGAGCTCGGTCCGGTACGCAGCCGCCGCCTGCTCCACGGCGGTCTCGTCGATCCCGTCGATGTCCTTGGCCGCCTCCCCGAGGCCGTCGACCACGTCGCGCATCCGCGCCGGATCGGTCCAGAAGTGCGGGTCCGGGGCGCCTTCGGCTTCGCCGTCGGAGTAGTCGAGGACGTCGATCTGCTCCCCCGCGACGTACGTCTCGACGCCGGCCTCAGCCGCCTGGTCGAGATGGCGCTGGAGCCCCTCCTCGAGGCCGAGCCCGTTCGAGACGATCAGGTCGGCGTCACGCATCGTCGCGGCCTCGCGGGCCGAGATCTCGAAGGAGTGCGGGTCGGCGTTCGGCCGCATCAGCGTGGTGACCCGGGCGGCGTCGCCGACCGTGTTCGCGACGACGTCGCCGAGGATGTTGGTGGTCACCACGATGTGCGGGCGGTCGTCGCCGGCGCCTGCCCCGGCACAGCCGGTGAGCGTCATCGCGACGGCCACGACGCCGATCAGGCGCCTCATCGGCCCGTCTCCGTGAAGAACACCGGGGCGGTGGGCGTCTCGAGGGTCCGCGCGATCCGTGCCGTGTCGGCGTAGTCGATCTCGTGGACGACGCCCTCGGCCGGCACGTTCAGGTAGGCCCGCTCCTGGTCGACGACCAGGTCGACTCCCGTGGCGTCACTCAGGTCCACGAGCGGATCGGTCTTGGCGAGCTGCTTGCCGTCCTCGGCGGCGTAGACGCGGACCCGGCCGGTGGTGTCGAGCGCGAGGACGTGTCCGTCCTCGTCGTCGGCAGCGACCACCTCGCGCAGCGGTACCCCCGCGTCGAGGTGGCTCCAGCTCCGCTCGCGGGTGTCGAGGAGCCAGATCCCGGTCTTCCCGGAGAGCGCCGCGACGGTCGGGCGGCTCTTGCGACCGTCGAACGCCAAGGCCCGCGAAGCCGAGATGCCCGATGGATAGCCGATCCGCTCGAAGCCGGGCTCACCGTCGGACTCGGTGGCCAGGACCGCGCCATCGGCGCAGCCGACGACGACACCGACCCTGGTGGTGATCGTGCCGCTCGCCCGAGCGCAGGGCACCTGCTCGCCGACTATGTCCCCATCGGCGTCGTGATAGCGCAGCCCGGTGACCTCACCGCCATCGGCGACCGTCACCAGGGCTCCGTCGCCGAACGGCGCGACCAGCCCCGCGTGCGGCTCGACGTCGAGCCGGAAGAGCTCGCGCACCTCACCGTCGGCGAGGGCCTCGTTGTCGAGCAGGACCGCCTCGCCGCTCCCCGCGAAGAAGACCCCGGTCGAGCCGGCGGTCGACAGCGGACCGGTCGCGACCGTCGCCTTACCCTCTCCCTCGACCGTGCCGAGCAGCTTCGGCTCGCCCCGGTAGTAGTGGAAGTGGTCGCCGTGGTCCCAGGTCCACATGCCGCTGTCGACGATCTCGACGCCGTCGGCGGTGGTCGCGAACAGGTAGCGGCCGTCGCTGTCGACGGCGCTGGGCGCTCCGATCGTCCCGACCTTCGCCGAGCTGCCCTCGATGAGATCGAGCTGGCCGACCGCGCCCTCGGCGTCGATCGTGGTCAGGTGCAACTGCGGCTCGGCGACCTCCTGGGCACCCTCGACGGCGCCGTGGTCCTTCCCGGAGCCGGCGTCGGCGTCGTCAGCGGGGGCGGCGTTGCTGCCGCATCCCGTGGTGACGGCCAGCGTCAGCCCTGTGACGATGCCGGCGAGTGTCCTGCGGTGCATGGCGTCCTTTCGGAGGTGGGGGACAGACGTCGAAGGAGACCGAGGCCGCTGCGGAGCAGTCCGGAGACGACCGCGGTGAGGATCGCCGCGCAGGCGATCGACGCACCGGCGGCGGTGCCCGCGTACCAGGACGCGGTCAGGCCGATGAGGACCGCGACGGCACCGATGGCGGCGGCGCACGCCATGGTCGTGGGGATCCGCGTGGTCCACCGGCCGGCGGCCACGGCCGGTGCGAGGAGCAGCGCGATCACGAGCAGCGAGCCGACCGCCTGGTAGGACGCGACCACGGCGAGGGTCACCAGACCGACGAGCATGACCTGCGCCAGCTGCGGATGCAGGCCCGACGTACGGGCGATGCGGGGGTCGAAGGCCGAGGCGACGAACGCCCGGTGGAACCCGCCGGCGACGGCGACGGTGACCGCCAGGGCGATCGCGAGGACGGTGATGTCGTCGGGCCCGATGGCGAGTACGTCGCCGAACAGCATCGCCGTCGCGTCCGTCGCGAAGCTGCGCGAGTGGGAGATGATGATGACGCCGAGCGAGAGCATCGCCACGAACAGCAGCCCGATGCTGGTGTCGTACGTCATCCGGCCACGGCGCTGGAGCGCTCCGATCGTCGCGCTCATCACGATGGCGCTCGCCGCCCCGCCGAGCATGACGGGCGCGCCGAGGACCGTCGCGAGGGCGACGCCGGGCAGCATGCCGTGCCCGATCGCCTCGCCCAGGAACGCCATTCCCCGGATCACGACCCAGGTGCCGACGACCCCACAGATGGCCGCCACCAGCACCCCGCCGGCCAACGCCTGCAGCATGAAGTCGGTCCGGAACGGCTCGATGATCGATGACACGGAGCGGGACTCTAACCATTAATGAGAATGATTACCAATTGATATAGTGGTGCAGGTGCTCCCCCACGACCAGACCGCCTCGGCGCTCCTGTCCGCCCACGACCTCTGCTTCGGCTACGACAGCAACGACGTGATCCACCAGGTCAGCGTGGACTTCTCGCCCGGCACGGTCACCGCCGTCGCCGGGCCGAACGGGTCGGGAAAGTCGACCTTCGTCGAGCTTCTCGCCGGCGTACACAACCCTCGACGCGGCGCGATCACTCGTTACGGAAAGCTCGCCCTGGTCGTCCAGCGCCCCTCGACCCCGGACACGCTGCCGGTGACCGTTCGCGACGTCGTCGCGATCGGGACCTGGCGCCGCCGGAGCCGCCGGGGCCGGCGTGCCGACCGGCAGCAGGCGATCGCCGAGGCGATCGACCGGGTCGGCCTCAACGGCCTCGAGCAGCGTACGTTCGGCGAGCTCTCCGGCGGACAGCGCCAGCGTGCGCTACTGGCTCAGGGCATCGTCCAGCAGACGGAGATCCTGCTCCTGGACGAACCCGCCGCGGGGCTCGACGCCGCCAGCCGGCAGCGCACCCGCGAGATCCTCGCCGAGGAGGCCGCGCGCGGTGCCACGATCGTGTGCGTCACCCATGACGAGGAGAGCATCGCCGCCGCCGACCACGTCCTCCGGTTCGAGTCGGGTCGCATCGCCGGCCGATGAGGGCGCCGCACCGATCACGTTGAACGTCGCCACGCCGGCCACGATGAGCGCCAGGGCGACGGCGAGCCCGAGACCGATCCGCTCACCGAAGATCGGGACCGCGACAACCGCGGTCAGCACCGGGCTCACCGCGCCACCCACCGAGGCGCGGCTGCTGCCGAGCGCCTTGACCGAGAAGGCGTAGCAGAGCGTCGACATCAGGCCGGTCCCGATGCCCTGGAGAGCGGTGAGCGCGACCACGTCACCGGCCTCGGCGGTCCCCGCGAGCAGGTGAGACGGCATCGCACCGGAGACCGCCAGGACGAGCGTGGCCAGGCTCGAGACCGTGCAGATCGTCAGCACCATCTGCAGGAGCGTCAGGCTCGTACGCTGCAGACCCGACGTGAACACGGCCCAGGCGAACCCGCCGACGAGGAGCAGGCCCACCCCGCCGAGCGAGGCGCCGCCGCCGACCAGGAACCCGCTCACCGCGACCCCCGCCGTGATCAGCCCCAGCGCCGCCAACCGCCGGGGCGGGATCGAGGTCCGGCCGTGGGCCATCGCCAGCAGCGTGACGAACAGCGGCACCGTGCCCGGGACCAGCATCCCGGTGAGCGCAGCACTGGTCAGCCGGGCGCCGAACGCGAAGACGAGGAAGTGCGGGAGCCCACCGACGAGCAGCAGGGCGAGCACCTGCGGCCGCTCGCGGCGTACGGCTCGGAGCGTGCTCGGCAGCAGCGGGGCCAGCAGGACGACCGGGGTCACGAACCGGAGGAACGCGGCATCGGCGACGGTCAGGCTCGACCCGCCGATGCCGCGCGTGCTCAGCGCGAACGACGACCAGAGAACGACCGTCATCCCCAGTGCAGCCCACCCGGCCAGCACTGGCGTGCCGCTCTCCTGTCGCATCCCCATGGCGCGCCACGATAGGGAAAACCGAGGCGCATATGATTGCCGGATCTGCCACCCTCATGTCGATGAGTGGCAGAATCTGCCACCATGCGCGCCCTCGACGAGACCGACAAGCACATCCTCTGGGAGCTCCAGCAGAACGGCCGCCTGACCAACCAGGAGCTCGCCGACCGCGTCGGCCTCTCCCCCTCGCCGTGCCTGCGCCGCGTACGAGCCCTGGAGGAGGCCGGCGTGATCAGCGGCTACCGCGCCGTCATCGACCCGCACGCCGTCGGCATGAACATCACCGCCTTCGTGCGCATCAAGATGGCCACCCACACCAACGCCGCCGTCGAGGCCGTCGAGGAGCACCTGCGTGCCATCCCCGACATCACCGAGGCGTACGTCCTGGCCGGCGACCACGACTACCTGCTCAAGATCGTCACGCCGTCCTTCGAGACCTACGAGCAGTTCCTGCGCGACAACCTCCGCACCATGCCGGCCCTGGCCTCGATCGAGACCACGTTCGCCTTCGGCAACACCAAGGAGAGCGCCCCGCTGCCGCTGGGATGACCGCCCGCGGTCAGGAACTGGCTTCGCGGCCGGCCGGGGTGTCGACGTAGAACCGCTCGAAGGCTCGCGCGGCGGCGTCGATCTGGGCTGCCATGCCGCGCAGGCCGCCGCGTCCGACCGCGCGCTTGGTCTCGCTCTCGAACAGCGCGCGCTCGTAGGCGGGAAGCATCCCGACCAGCCGCTGCCGAGCAGGCCTTCCCGACCCCAGAGGCCGGATGAAGACCTCGACCAGGTCGTCCATCCAGTCCAGCTCGAACTCGACCAGGCAGTGCGGCATCGCCAGCCGGACCTCGGTGCGACCGACGCGGTCCACCTGCGTGTAGGTCGTCGGCGCGAAGCGGGACGCCACCGCCTCGGCGACCGCCTGGGACCGGCGCCTCAGAATGTCATTCCCCGTGCTCGACATCGCGCCTCCGCCCGAACGTGACCAGTGGTCATATGACCAGCGGTCACAGACTAGGGGCGCCGCCACAGCACGGTCAAGGGACCCGAGCGGAGCACGCTACGATGCGAGCGTCCAGCCATGAGAGGGGGCGGGTGGCGCCAGTGCCTACGCCGACCTGGGAGCGCCTCCCGGAGGCCAAACGCGATGCCGTGCGCCGCGCCGCCGAGGAGGAGTTCGGCGTCCGGGGCTACAACGCGGCCAGCCTCAACACGATCTGTCGAGAGGCCGGGATCTCCAAGGGCAGTCTCTTCCAGTACTTCCCCGACAAGTCCGATCTCTTCGTCCATCTGATCGCCCGGGCCAGCCACGACATCCGGGTGGCGATGGAGGCGGCGAGCGTCGACCTCCCGTGGATGACCGACTACATCGGCTCGGTCAACCTGCTCATGGATGCCTGGATCGACTACTTCTACGACCAGCCACGCCACCGGCAGATGCTGGTCTCGGCCAACCTCGAGCACAACCCGAGCGCGCTCGCCGCCGTCCGTGAGGCCGTCTACGTCGACTACCTCGAGGTCATCGGCGGCATGATCGATCTCGGCATCGCCATCGGCGCTCTTCGCGAGGACACCGACCGCGACGCGCTCGTCGCCGCCATCATCATGCTGCTTCCGCACATCGCCCTCGGCCCCCACGTACGCGGCCTGGACCCGCTCCTCGGACTCGCCGGCTCCGACCGCACCCACGCCATGTCCGTCGGTCGTCGGCTGATCCAGGTGCTGATGGGCCAGTACGTCACTCAGTCGGTGCCGAAGGAACCGTGACGCCCGGCTCCGCCGGCGAACCGGGTCGCGCCGGCAACCGTGTCGGTGGTGACCGAGACGACGCCGTGGCGGTATTCCGCGGCCAGGGCGTCCTGCTCGCCGAGCCCCTCCTGCTCCAGCACGGAGAGCCGGTCGTGCCGCATGCAGGTCTGCGGGAAGGCGGCGAGCTGACGGGCCAGGTCCTGCGCCGCCGCGATCGCCTGACCGGGTGGGACGACGCGGTTCGCCAGCCCCATCCGTAGCGCCTCCTCGGCGCCGACGGGGCGGCCGGTGAGGATCAGGTCCATGGCGTTGCTGGTGCCGATCAGCCGTGGCAGCCGGACGGTGCCACCGTCGATGAGGGGTACGCCCCAGCGCCGGCAGAACACACCGAAGACGGCGTCCTCCTCCACCACTCGCAGGTCGGCCCAGATCGCCAGCTCCAGGCCGCCGGCGACGGCATGGCCGGCGACGGCGGCGATGACGGGCTTGCCCAGGCGCATCCGGGTCGGACCCATCGGGCCGTGCCCGTCGGGCTCGAACCGGTTGGGGTCACCGCCCGCGACCGCCTTCAGGTCGGCGCCGGCGCAGAAGGTGCCGCCCTCGCCGTGCAGCACCGCGACGGCGGCCTCGGGATCGGCGTCGAACTCCTCGAACGCGGCGACCAGGGCTTCCGCCGTCGCTCGGTCGACGGCGTTGCGTACGTCGGGGCGGTTGATCGCGATCGTCGTGACCGGACCGTCCTTGGTGACCTCGACCGTCATGCCGGGAGCGCCCGCTCGAGGATCGCGTCGAGGTCGCCGCGCGGGGACAGCGTGCCGAACGCGCCGCCCCAGTCCCGGCCGAGGCGCGAGGAGCAGAACGCGTCGGCGACGGCTGCCGGTGCGTGCCGGAGGAGCTGCGAGCCCTGGAAGACCAGAGCCAGCTGCTCGACGATCCGCCGGGCCCGGAGCTCGAGGTCGTCGAAGGAGGTGAACTCCTTCTTCAGCCGGTCCAGCGCGGCGTCGTAGCGGGCGTCGGCACCGGCGGCGAGCTCGGCCTCCGCGAGGAACGCGTCGAGGGTGTGCGGCTCCTTCGCGAGCGCTCGCAGGGCGTCGAGCGCGGCCACGTTGCCCGATCCCTCCCAGATCGAGAGCAGCGGCATCTCGCGGTAGATCCGCGCGATGTCGAAGTCCTCGATGTAGCCGTTGCCGCCCAGGCACTCCAGGGCTTCGTTGACCATGAAGGGCGCCCGCTTGCAGACGTAGTACTTGGTGACGGCGAGGGCGATCCGGCGCAGCGCGGCCTCGCTTTCGTCTCCGCGGATCGCCCGGTCGTTGGCGCCCGCCAGCCGCAGCATCGCGGTCGTCGCCGCCTCGGACTCGACCTGCAGGTCGGCCAGGACGTTGCGCATCGCCGGCTGGTCGATCAGCAGCTTGCCGAACGCCGAGCGGTGGCTGGCGTGGTGCGCCGCCATGGTCAGCGCGGTGCGCATGCCGGCCGAGGAGCCGATCACGCAGTCGAGGCGGGTCATGTTGACCATCTCGACGATCGTGCGCACCCCGCGACCCTCCTCGCCGACGAGCCAGCCGGTCGCCGCGTCGTACTCGATCTCGGAGGAGGCGTTGGACTTGTTGCCGAGCTTGTCCTTGAGCCGCATGAACCGCATCGCGTTGCGCTCGCCGCCAGGCAGGACGCGCGGGACCAGGAAGCAGGAGACGCCGGCCTCGGTCTGGGCCAGGGTGAGAAAGAGGTCACTCATCGGAGCGCTGGTGAACCACTTGTGACCGCGCAGGACGTACGTCCCGTCCGACTGCGCGGTCGCGGCCGTCGTGTTCGCGCGAACGTCGGAGCCGCCCTGCTTCTCCGTCATCGACATCCCGGCGATGAGACCGCGCTTGGTCTCGGGGTCACGCAGCCCGAAGTCGTACTCCCGGTTGGTCAGCAGCGGCTCGAACCTCGTCGCCAGCTCCGGGTTGGCCCGCAGCGCCGGGACCACGGCGTAGGTCATCGAGATCGGGCAGCCGTGACCGGCGTCGACGTTCCAGGCGTAGAACTTCGCGGCCCGCGCGACGTGGGCGCCGGGGCGGTCCTCGGCCCAGGGTGCCGCGTGCAGACCGTGCTCGACCGCGGTCCGCATGAGCTGGTGGTACGCCGGGACGTACTCGACCTCGTCGACCCGGTGTCCGTAGCGGTCATGGGTGTGCAGACGCGGCGGCACCCGCTCCGCCAGCCGGCCCCACTCCTGCGCCTCGGCGCTGCCGGCGAGGCGGCCCAGCTCGTCGATCTCCGGAAGGGCCCACGCGGCGCCCTCACGCTCGAGGCCTTCGCGCAGGACCGGGTCACCGGCCGTGTTGTGCCCCACCAACGGCGGGACCTGGTTGGTGACCACGTGGGTGGAGTGGGCCTCGTGCGTGCTGGTCATGATCAGGATGTTACATAATTCTCCACAACCGTGTCCATGAATGTTGCATGAGAGGATGCTCGGGTGGCTACCGTGCGCGATGAACTGGCTCCGCTCTCCGCCCGCTCCACCATCCTGAGCCTGATGCTCGGCGCGCACCCGAACCCGCTGACTCCCGCCGACCTCACCCGCGCGGGGCAGTTCTTCGGCATCGCACCAGCGACGGTGCGGGTCGCGGCCGCCCGCGCCGTCAGCGACGGCGACCTGCGCAGGACGGGGGCCGGCTACCGGCTCGGCGAGCGGCTCGTCCAGCGCCAGGCCCATCAGGACGAAGCGGTGCACACGGCGGACAAGCCGTGGGACGGCTCCTGGGAGATGGCCGTCGTCGTCGCCGCCGGCCGCCCCGGCCCCGAGCGCGCCGTACTGCGCGACGCGCTCAAGGCGCACCGGCTCGCCGAGCTTCGCGAGGGGGTCTGGACCCGGCCGGCCAACCTCCAGCGTCCGCGCTTCTCCGACCCGGTGCTGCGTGACTTCACAGCGACGCCGGAGCAGGATCCGGTCGAGCTCGCCGCCTCGTTGTGGGATCTCGGCGGCTGGGCACGCGAAGGCGAGCGTCTGCTCGAGCTCTTGGAAGCTACACCCCAGCCCGCGCTGCGTCTCGCCACGGCCGCCGCGATCGTCCGCCACCTCAGCGAAGACCCGCTCCTCCCCGTCGAGCTCCGCCCGGCGGACTGGCCGGCGGCAGCCCTACGCGAGACCTACAGCGCCTATCAACGTGAGCTGAGCGATCTCGCCGCGCTGCCCCGCTGACCAGGTGTCGGCCCGGCTTCAGAGCATGCCGGTCAGGACTCCTCCGTCGGCACGTAGAGCGGCACCGTTGGTGGCCGAGGAGAGCGGGCTGGCCAGGTAGGTGGCGAGGTGGGCGATCTCGTCGGGCTCGATGAAGCGCCCCAGCAACGAGGTCGTGTTGCCCGCCGCGATGGCACTCTTCAGCTGGTCGGCGGGCATCCCCTGCGCATGGGAGATCTGCGCGACGGCCTCGGCGACGCCGTCGGAGTACGTCGGTCCACCCAGGATCGTGTTCACGGTGACGCCGGTCCCGCGGGTGAGCTTGGCCAGACCGTTGCCCAGGGCGAGCATGCCGGCCTTGGTCACCCCGTAATGGGTCATGTCGGCCGGGACGTTCACGCCGGACTCGCTGCTGACGAAGATGATCCGGCCCCATCCGCCGGCCAGCATCGCGGGCAACGCGTGCCGCGAGAGGCGGACACCGCTCATCAGATTGACATCGAGGTAACGCTGCCAGTCCTCGTCGGAGATCTCCTGGAAGGCACTGACCTCGAAGACGCCGACATTGTTCACCAGGATGTCGACCCGGCCGAGCGACTCCACGAGCGCGCGCACCTCGCCGGGGTCCGCGAAGTCGGCCGGGATCCCACTGACGTCCGCCGACGGTACGTCGCCTCGCAGCCGCTCGACCGCCGCGTCGACGCGCTTCGCGGTGCGCCCGTTGACGACGACAGCCGCCCCCTCCTCGGCCAGCTCTCGCGCGATCGCATAGCCGATGCCCTGCGTCGACCCGCTCACGAAGGCCCTCTTGCCGGTCAGACCCAGGTCCATGATTCCTACCTCTCCGTTGCCGCTTCCGGCATTCAATTCACTTGCTCAAGCAAGTCAAAGGTAGGTCGGATGACTTTCCCGAGCAAGTCAACAACGCAGCGCGGAGGCACCCAGTTCGCGTACGCTGCGGGCATGCCCGACGCCAGCAGACCCGCCACCGCCACCCACCCGGAGCTCACCGGCGACGACCTCGAGACGTGGGCCGCCCTGGCGACGGTGCTGGAGTGGCTGCCGCCGGCCCTCGACGGCCAGCTCCAGCGCGACGCCCAGCTGACCCACTTCGAGTACGGCGTCCTGTACGCCCTGGCCAAGGCACCCGAACGCACGCTCCGGATGAGCGTGCTGGCCGGCTACGCGAACAGCACGCTCTCGCGGCTCTCACGCGCGGCGGTGCGGATGGAGTCCAGGGGATGGTTGCGCCGCACCCCCGACCCCGCCGACGGGCGCTACACGCTGGCCATCCTGACCGAACCCGGGCACGAGAAGGTCCTGCAGGCGACCCCCGGTCACGTGCAGGTCGTCCACCGGCTGGTCCTCGACCGCCTGACGAAGCCCCAGGCCCGGCAGCTGCGCGAGATCAGCCACCGGATCATGCGCGCCATCCGTGACGAGGACGGCTGGGCACCGCCATCACCGCCCGAGCGCTCCGACTGATCCCTCCGGTGCCCCGCCCCGGCATCAAGCAGGGGCGTCGAACTCGATGTGCATGAGCCGGCTGTCGAGCCAGTCGGCGAGCCGGGTCGGGCGAATGGTGCCGGGGTCGTGCTGTTGGTTGAGGTCGTCGACCACCGCCGCGAAGACGGCGTGGCGCTCGGCCGGGTCGGTGACGGGCGTGGCACGCGCGGGCAGGTCGACCCGGAGGCCGTGCTTGAGATGGAAGGTGAAGGCGGGGTCGGCGAGCAGGTTGGCATACCAGCCGGTGGCTCCTCCGCCGGCACCGCTGCACAGGTAGGTGCGGCCGCCGGCGCGGTAGAAGAAGATCTCGATCCGCCTGGGCAGCCCGGTCCGTCGTCCGGTGGTGGTGATGTCGACGATGCGCTCCCGGGTCCCGGCCGCCGGAGTGATCTCGATGGCGCGACGTACCGGATCGGGCAGGAACGAGAGATCGTCGGCGCTCATGCGGCCTCGTGCTTCAGCGCCGGGCCGAGGAGGAGTCCGCCGTCGACGACGTACTCCGACCCCGTGATGAAGGACGCCTCGGACGAGGCGAGGAAGAGCAGCAGGCGAGTGACGTCGGCCGGCTCCCCCAGCCGTGGCACCGCGAACGGGTCCGGCGAGTAGAAGTCGGAGATCGGGGCGTCGCTGCCGGCCGCGGGCTCGGTGATGAAGGGCGTGGCGATCACACCGGGATGGATGGCGTTGACCCGGATGTTGTCGCGACCCAGCTCGAGGGCGGCGGTCCTGGTCAGGCCTCGCACGGCCCACTTGCTGGCGACATAGGGGGCGTAGTGGGCCGTGCCGCCGACGCCGGAGGTGGAAGCGATGTTCACGATCGCGCCCCCGCCCGCACGGCGCAGCGCCGGTGCCGCCGCCTTGATACCCAGGAACGCTCCGGTGAGGTTGATGTCGAGAATGCGGGCCCAGGTGCGCAGGTCCGTGTCCTCGATGACGGCGGGCGGGTTCTGCACCCCGGCGTTGTTGACGAGGACCGCGACCGGACCGAAGGTCTGCTCGGCCGCCGCGATCGCGGCCGCCCAGGAGCTCTCGTCGGTGACGTCGAGGCGTACGAACCGGGCTCGATCATCGAGCTCGGCAGCCAGGGTGGCGCCGCGCTCGGTGTCGATGTCGCCGATCACCACGTTGGCACCCGCGGCGTGGAAGGCGCGCACGTGGCTGGCACCCTGCCCGCCCGTGCCGCCGGTGACCAGGACGGTCTGGTTGTGGAAGGTGGTCATGAGGTTCTCCTCGAGACGAGTCCGATGGTGAGTCGAGTGACTCACCTCGCAACGAGAGTAGGCAGACGACCAATGGTGAGTCAAGCCACTCACCTCGCTACGATGGGTCCATGGAGTCCGCCCCGTCGACGTATCACAAGCGTGTGGCCGAGGAGAAGCGTGCGTTGATCGTGCGCGCGGCGACGACGCTGTTCCTCGAGCTCGGCTATGACCGCGCGTCCCTCGCGCGGGTTGCCGAGAGTGCCGGGGTCTCCAAGGCCACCCTGTTCAAGCAGTTCCCCACCAAGGCAGCGCTCTTCGACGCGATCGTGACCGAGTCCTGGGCGAGCGACGACGAGCTCGACGTACCGCCGGCCGGCGACCTGGCGGCCGGCCTCACGACCATCGGCCACCGCTACGCGGCGCTGCTGACCCGCCCCGAGATGACCGATCTGTTCCGGATCGTCATCGCCGAGCTCCCGCGGTTCCCCGAGCTCGCGCAGGCCCAGTTCGCCCAGGGCAAGATGCCCTACTTCGCGTCGGTCCGCCGCTATCTCGACGCCGAGCGCGAGGCGGGCACGGCAGCCGTCGACGATCTCGACCTGGCCACCACCCAGCTCCTCGGGATGATCTCGAACTATCTCTTCTGGCCCCGCCTCCTCATCCCCGGATGGACGGTGAGCCAGGCACGTGCGACCGAGGTCGTCGAGGAGGCGGTGCGCACGATGCTCGCGCGGTACGCCACGAACGGGTGACGGGCGGGGCTCCGCTGGTCGACCTGCTGGGTGACGCGCCGAAGGCCGGCCGACGGCTAGCGCCGCGTGGTTGCGTAGATCAGTAGTACCAGGGGTAGGGCGACCAGTCGGGCTCGCGCTTCTCCAGGAACTGGTCGCGACCCTCCTGGGCCTCGTCGGTCATGTACGCCAGGCGGGTGGTCTCGCCGGCGAACATCTGCTGGCCGACCAGGCCGTCGTCGAGGAGGTTGAAGGCGTACTTCAGCATCCGCTGGGCGGTGGGCGACTTGCCGTTGATCTTGCGGCCCCACTCGAGCGCGACGTCCTCGAGCTCGGCGTGCGGGACGGCGCGGTTGACGGTGCCCATGCGTACGCCGTCCTCGGCCGAGTACTCCTCGGCGAGGAAGAAGATCTCACGGGCGAACTTCTGGCCGACCTGGCGAGCGAGGTAGGCAGAGCCGTAGCCGCCGTCGAAGGAGCCGACGTCGGCGTCGGTCTGCTTGAAGCGGGCGTTCTCCAGCGAGGCGAGGGTGAGGTCGCAGACGACGTGGAGGGAGTGGCCGCCGCCGGCGGTCCAGCCGGGGACGACGCAGATGACGACCTTCGGCATGAAGCGGATCAGTCGCTGGCACTCGAGGATGTGCAGGCGGGCGAGCTTGGCCTTGTCGATCGGGGTGGGCTCCTCCGCGCCGGTCCGGCCGGCGGCGTACGCATCGGTCTCCTCGTACTGGTAGCCGGCCTTGCCGCGGATGCGCTGGTCGCCGCCGGTGCAGAAGGAGAACTTGCCGTTCTTCTCCGAGGGTCCGTTGCCGGTGAGCAGGACGCAGCCGACGTCGGCGGAGGTGCGGGCGTGCTCGAGCACGCGGAGGAGCTCGTCGACCGTGTGCGGCCGGAAGGCGTTGAGGACGTCGGGGCGGTCGAAGGCGATGCGTACGGTTCCGTGCTCCTTGGCCCGGTGATAGGTCAGGTCGGTCAGATCCTCGAAGCCCTTCACCTCGTCCCAGCGGCTCGGGTCGAACGTGTCGGAGACTCCCTCGATTGCGCTCATGGGCCTGAGGTTATCCGGCCCGATGATCGCAGGCTTGACCTTGCCCCCAGGGGCAAGGTCTACGGTCGTACGCGTGCAGATCAAGGAACTCGCGGATCGGGCCGGTGTGACGGTGAAGGCGGTGCGCTACTACGAGTCGCGCGGGCTGCTCGCGCCACGGCGGGCGGGCAACGGGTATCGCGACTATGCCGACGTGGACGTGCAGGTCGTGCGCGAGATCAGGGCACTGCTCTCGCTCGGCCTCACCGCCGAGGAGACACTGCCGTTCGTCGACTGCCTGCGCGCCGGCAACGACCGTGCCGACGTGTGCCCCGCCTCGCTCGAGGCGTATCGGCAGCGCATCGCCGAGATCGACCGGCGGGTCGCCGAGCTGACCGCCCTGCGCGGCGAGCTCGCCGGGCTGCTGCACGAAGCCGAGTCCTATCACCCCGAAGGAGAGAAGCGATGAGTCAGACCGCCGTGATCGAGGACATTACCGATGCCCGGTTCGTCGAGGACGTACTCATGTCCGAGACGCCGGTGCTCGTGGAGATCTGGGCCGAGTGGTGCCCGCCGTGCCGTCAGCTCGCACCGATCCTCGAGAAGATCGCCGCCGAGCGGGTCGGGAGCCTGCGCGTGGTGAAGCTCAACCAGGACGAGAACCCGGCCACCTCCGCCGACTACCGCGTCATGGCGGTGCCGACGATGCTCCTCTTCCGGGGCGGGAAGCCGGTGCTCCAGATGGTCGGCGCACGGCCGAAGTCGCATCTCGACCGCGAGATCGACAAGGCTGGCCTGATCCGGGCCTCTCGGAATAGGCGCGGTGTCGGGGCGTTGTAGAGGGCATGACCGAACTGCAAGGTGAATACGTCCCGAGCACGGCCGACTGGGTGCGCGAGCAGGTTGCCGCGTTCGAGGCCTCCAACGGCGCCGAGGCCAACGTCCTCGAGCGCGACGGCAAGCCGATCATCCTGATCACCAACCGCGGCGCCAAGACCGGCGCGATCCGCAAGACGCCGCTGATGCGGGTCGAGCGCGACGGGAAGTACCTCGCGGTCGCCTCGGTGGGCGGCAGCGACAAGAACCCGGCGTGGGTGGCCAACTTCCGCAAGTACCCCGACATGGTGCTCCAGGACGGCGGCACCAAGAAGGCGTACGTCGCCCGCGAGCTCTCCGGGGCCGAGCGCGACGAGTGGTGGGACTACGCCGTGAAGACCTGGCCGACGTACGGCGAATACCAGCCCAACACGTCCCGGATCTTCCCGCTCTTCCTGCTGGAGCCTGCCGGCTAACAGGTCACCAATTGACCGGTGTGTAACCGGGACAGTGCCACGGCTGTCGGTTCGCGGCGCTAGGGTCTATGGCCATGCCGTTCCTGCTACGCGTCGAGCTGCCTGATGTCCCGGGTTCACTCGGTCGCCTCGCCTCTGCCATCGGTGAAGCCGGCGGCGACATCGAGGCGATCGAGATCGTCGAGAAGAACAAGGCCGAGGGACTCGCCGTCGACGACGTGCTTCTCGAGACCTCTCCGGGCACGATGCCGGACTCCATCGTCTCGGCGTGCAACGAGCTCGACGGCGTGCAGGTCGTCTGGATCTCCCGCTACGCCGCCGGCGGCAACCTCTTCCTCGACCTCGAGGCGGTCGAGGACCTCACCGAGAACTCTCATGAGGCCCTCGACCGGCTCGTGGATGTCCTGCCCCTGACCTTCCGTGCTGACTGGGCCATCCGCGTCCACCGCGTCAAGGGCATCGCCCGCTCCACCGACGGCGCGCCCGAGAACGTCCCCTTCATCGAGCTCGACCGCCCCGAGCGGATCGAGGTCGAGGGCGAGGACGAGAACATGTTCGCCGGCGCCCGCATCGACGGCAACGAGATCGTCATCATCGGCCGCCGCGGTGGCCCCGACTTCCTCGACTCCGAGCTCGCCCGCCTGGGTCACCTCGCCTCCCTCGCCACCTCCATCGCGAGGTCCTGACGCGCCTACTCGTGGCCGAGGCGCTGGCGGAGGCCGGAGGCGCGCTGGGCTCGGCGGGTGATCGCGGCGGTGACCGCGTCGGGGGTGCCGACGATGCGTACGCGTTCTTGGGCCCGGGTGACGGCGGTGTAGAAGAGCTCGCGGGTGAGCAGGGGCGAGTCGTCGGGCGGGAGCAGGACGGTGACGGACCGGGCCTGGCTGCCCTGGGACTTGTGGACGGTCATCGCGTGCAGGGTCTCGATGTCGCCGAGGCGTGACGGGGCGTAGGTCGCACCGCCCGCGATCGCGACGCGGAGGTCGCCGGAGCCGTCCTGGTAGGTGACGCCGGTGTCGCCGTTGAAGAGACCGAGGCCGTAGTCGTTGGCGGTGACGAGGACGGGGCGGCCCGGGTACCACTCGTGGCCCCAGCCGATGCCGAGCGGCTCGCCGGTGGTCTCGGCGAGGCCGCGCTCGATCTGCCGGTTCCAGTGGGCGACGCCCCAGGGTCCGTCGCGGTGGGCGCAGAGGAGGCGTGACTCGTCGAGCATCCGTACGCAGCCCCCCGCATCGCCCGCGAGCGCGGCCTCGTGAAGAGCGACGGCGTGCGCGACCAGGCCCCGCTCGACCTCGGCCATCCGGGCCTCGTCGGCAGGGTCGACGAGCTCGACCGCAGGATCGTCCGACTTCAGCACCTCGAGCGCCGCGTCGGCGTCGCCGTCCCGGAGCGCCGCGGCGAGGGCACCGATCGCGCCACCGAAGCGATGGGTGGTGCGGAGGGCGGCGACCGCCTCGGGCGAGCGCACGGCGAGGCCGGCGACGAGGTCGGAGAGCACCGCCCCGGCCTCGACGCTGGCGAGCTGGTCGGGGTCGCCCACCAGGATCAGCCGTGCTTCCGGTCGTACCGCCTCGAGCAGCCGGGCCATCATCGTCAGCGACACCATGCTCGTCTCGTCGACGACGATCACGTCGTGCGGCAGCCGGTTGGTGCGGTGGTGCTTGAAGCGGGTCGAGGAACCGGGCCGCCAGCCGAGCAGCCGGTGGAGGGTCGAGGCGGTCAGGCCGTGAAGCCGGGCTCGGTCGTCGTCGGTGAACTGCGGTGCCCCTTGGGCGCCCTCGACCGCCTCCTGCAGCCGCGCGGCCGCCTTGCCGGTCGGAGCGGTCAGCGCGATCCGCAGCGGGGTCGGGGACTGCTCGGTGAGCAGCGCCAGCAGCCCGGCCACGGTCGTGGTCTTGCCGGTGCCGGGACCGCCGGTGAGCACGGTCGTCGACTGCCGGGCGGCGGCCAGCGCGGCGGCGCGCTGCTCGGCGTAGCCCTCGCCCGGGAAGAGCCGGGCAGCGCTCGCCTCCAGCAGTGCCTCATCGGCCACAGGGCGGGGCGAGGCCAAGCGGGCGAGCAGGTCGTCGCGTACCTGTCCTTCCTCGCGGTGATAACGGTCGAGGTAGAGCAGGCCGTCCTCGACCTGCACCAGGGACTGCGCGGCGAGCGGGCTGTCGGCGACCGCCTCCAGCCAGCCGTCGGCGGCCGGCCAGGGCAGCGTCTCCTCCGTCTCCCGCAGCGCGGCCAGGTCGACGCACACCGACCCGTGCCGGACAGCGCGGACCGCCAGCGCGACCGCCAGTCGCACCTGGTCGCGCTCCTCGCCGGCGAGTGCGGCGGCGCGGGTCGCGACGTGTACGTCGGCGGCGGTCAGGACGCCTTCCTTGTTGAACGACTCCAACAGGCCGGTCGCGGACCGGGCCAGGCGTGCGTCGAAGGGGTCGTCGGACTCCCAGCGCTCGATCATGCGGCCGTACCTCCATCCAGCAGGTCGGACAGTGCGACCGCCAGGGAGGCGGGCGGCTGCCAGGTGAAGACGCCGGTCGGGATGCCGTCGACGACAGGAGTGTCCGGACCGAGCATCCCGCGGACGTAGAGATAGAGCACGCCGCCGAGATGCGTCTCGGGGTCGTAGCCGGGCAGGCGCCAGCGCAGGAAGCGGTGCACCACCGCGGAGTAGAGCAGCGCCTGCAGCGGGTAGTGGGAGTGCAGCATCGCCTCGGCGAGCTTCGGCTGGGTGTAGTCCATCGCCTCCACGCCCAGGAAGTTGGTCTTGTAGTCGACCACGACGAACCGGCCGCTCGGCAGCCGCAGCACCACGTCGACCGAACCGGTCAGGTAGCCCCGCAGCGACTGCTCGCCCAGGGGCGGGGCCTCCAGCCGGTCGGCGTACGTCACCATCGGGTCGTCCGCCGGGAGATAGGCCCGCAGCAGCGGGGCGAGGTCGCTCAGTCGTACGTCCGGCGCACCCGGCCCCCGAGCGTCACCACCGGCCAGCGGGATCTCGAAGTCGAGCTCGCGCAGCCGGTCGCGCAGCGGGATCTGGGCCAGCGTCAGCCCGTCGGCCAGCGGGCCGAGCGGGGTCAGGTTGAGCGGCAGGATCGCGGTCGCCAGGTCCTCGACCGAGGCCGGGACCGGCCACCAGCGCAGCTGCTCGCGGGTCTTCGCCAGCAGCTCCTCGCCCAGGTCAGGGGCCTCGGGGTCGGTGTGTTCGAGGACCGCGTGGACGAGCGAGCCGAACCCGGCGCCCTTGGGCAGCTCGGCCATCGGCGAGAGGTGCTCCTCCGGGGTCTCGACAAGCTCGACCTCCGATGGCGAGAGATCAGCGTCGTCGGCGACCGGCTCGTCGTCGGTTCCCTCGACCTCCGGCTCCGAGGTCGGGGCGACTCCCTCGTCGACCCGGATCAGCCCGGAGTAGGACGTACGCCGCCACTCCGCGTCCACCTCGCGCGTGAACGCCCGCGCGGCGAGGACGCCGGTCGTCTCCGGCCTCACAGACGCGACGGCCGTCGCCACGACCGACGGCTCGGCGGTCGGCCCGCCCATCTTCTCGATGAGTCCGAGCACCCGCTCGGCGTAGGCGTCGTCGAAGACCTCCTGCGACGCCGGCACCTCGGTGACGCCGGGCTGCCGCCCGAACAGCAGCCGGTGCAGTCCGCCGGTGGCGGTGTTGGCCGTCGGCGCCCACCACGCGACGACCTGCGACTGCGCCCGGGTCAGCGCGACGTAGAGATCACGGAGCTCCTCCCCCAGCTCCTCGTCCTGGTGGCGGGCCAGATGCTGCGCCCACTGCGCGCCGGTGCGGGTGACGTCGATCGTCCGCTGCCCGTCGGCGTCGTGGAAGCGGGCGACCTCCGGGTCGCGCACGAAGAAGTCGTAGGCGAAGGGCAGATAGACGATCGGGTACTGCAGCCCCTTCGAGCCGTGCACCGTCACGATCTGGACCGCCGCGGCGTCCGAGTCGAGCCGCCGCGGCCGCTCGGTGGCGGCCGAGCGCCGCCGTTCGTCGCGGAACCAGGTCAGCAGCGCCGGCAGCCCGAGCGAGTCGCGCACGGAGATGTCGTGGAGCAACTGCCCGAGATGACGTACGTCGGTGAGCAGCCGCTCCCCGTCGGTGCGCTGCAGCACGCGCGCGGTGAGCCCGCGCTCCTCCGCCGCCTCGATCAGCGCGGCCACACCCCGACCGCGCAGCAGCAGCGCCCAGCCGCGCAGGGTGTCGGCGATGCGGGAGGTCAGCGCCTCGCCGCCCGCGTCGAGCTCGCTCGCGGTGTAGCCGAAGAACACGCTCAGCCCGGCCGCCCGCACCAGCGGCGCCCGGTGGGGCGAGTCGAGCGCCTGCAGCAGCGCGAGCCAGTCCTCACCTGCGGGCGTCAGGAAGACGTCACCGCCACCGGCCATCACCGCCGGGATGCCGTGCTCCTGCAGGACTCGCTGGACCAGGAGCCCGTGGGAGCGGATCGCGACGATGACCGCGATGTCTCCGGCCTGGACCGGCCGGTCGCACCAGGTCGCGTCCGAGCCGAGCAGCTCGGCGATGTCGCCGGCGAGGTCCCGGGCGATGTGGTTGCGGGCGTCGCCGGCGGTGACCATCTTGCCGCGGGTCAGCTTGAAGCCGCTGCGGCCGACCCGGCGGATGCGGAAGGGCGAAGGATGCGGGGCCCCGACCAGCCGGGAGCCGGTGTGGTGGGCCTTGACGTCGTGCACGACGATCTCGGGCGATCCCAGCGCGGCGCCTCTCAGCACCACCTGGAGCCGCTCGACCAGCGGTGCGTCGCTGCGCCAGTTGGTGTCGAGCGTCGCCTGGGTCTCCGCTGTCCGGGCGGCCGTCAGGTAGGTGAAGACGTCACCGCCGCGGAAGGCGTAGATCGCCTGCTTCGGGTCGCCGATCAGGACCAATGTCGCGTGGTCCGAGAAGGCCCGCGACAGCACCTGCCACTGCACCGGGTCGGTGTCCTGGAACTCGTCGACCAGCACGATCTTCCACCGCTGCCTCATCCGCGCCCGTGCGGGCGCGGACGGGTCCTCCAGCGCGACCGCGAGCCGGGAGAGCAGGTCGTCGTAGGAGAGGACGCCGCGCATCTGCTTGCGCCGGTCGACCTCGTCCCGCACCGCTTCGGCGAACCGCACCCGAGCGCCCGCGACCGGGTCCTCGGCGGGCGCCGGGGCCAGCACCGACTGCGGGTCCTCGACCGCGGTGCGCGCCAGTCCGAGCGCGTCGTCGCGGTCGAACGGCGGCCGCTCGCGGGCCTCGCCGAACCACTTCAGATAGAGGTCGTCGACGACCTCGACGACCAGCTCGTCGAGCGACTCGACCAGCTCGGCGCCGGCGTCGGTGTCACCGGCCACGCCGAGCGATCGCAGCACCAGCTGGCAGAACTGGTGGGTGGTCGCGATCGTGGCCCCGTCGAAGGAGGCGAGCGCGTCGCGCACGCGCTCGTGGCGTACCCGGACCTCGTCGTCGGGCACGTCCAGCAGCAGCTCGAGGTGGGCGTCGAGCGGGCTCGGACGCCGCCCCGCGACCGCGGCCGCGAACGCACGCTCAGCCTCGACCAGATGGGACCGCACCCGGTCGCGCAGCTCCTGCGAGGCGGCCCGGCCGAACGTGATCGCCAGGATCTCGTCGAGCGTGGCCTCCCCTTCGACGACATAGCGGGTGACCAGGGCGCCGATGGTGAAGGTCTTGCCGGTGCCGGCCGAGGCCTCGATCAGCGTCGTGCCGGTCGGGAGGGGGCCGGTCAGGTCGAATCCGTCCATGGTCACCAGCTCCCCTGCTCGGCCTTGAGCAACGGCGACCAGACCCGCATCGCGAGCGCGCCGAAACGGGAGGTCTCCCCGTCGAACTCCTCGCCCGGCTCCGGCGGGTCGCCGAGGCCCGGGATCGCAGACTTCGCACCCCAGGCCCGCACCTGCTCCACGTCGGACTCCTCGCCCTCGAACCGTCCGTCGTTCCACTCCCAGCCGGCCTTGTAGAGCGCGTCGTCGACGCCGGCCTGGGTGCGCCGCTGGCGGGCGTAGGCGAGCGAGGTCTTCAGCGGCAGCGGAAGCGGCGCGGAGAGCCCCTTGTCGCGCAACCGCACCAGGTCGCGCAGCACGTCGACCGCGGTGTGGTCGAGCGGCCCGAGCTGGGAGAGCCCGAACGGCGTACGCGACCTGGAGTTGCCCGGACGGCCCAGCGTCCAGGCACTCCAGGCCCGGTCCTCGTCGGAGGCGGCCAGCGCGACCAGCTGCACCCACGACTCGATCCGCTGCCTGGCGCCCAGGCGCGAGTACGTCACCGGGACGAGCCGGTCGCCGTAGACCTGCGGGACGGTGCCGGTCAGGCGGCGTCCGTCACCGAGGTCGACCTCGACGTCGACGGCTCGCGCCTGTCCGGTGGAGATGCCCGCGTGGCGCACGCGCAGCGCCTCGGCCGCGATCGGCTTGGCCTTGGTGATCACGTCGGTGAGGATGCGCCAGCCGAGCCACTTCGGCGGAAGTACGCCGCGTCGCCACTCCTGCTGCGTCGCCTGCTCCTCCGACATGCCGGCGAGCAGGTCGTGGAGCAGCCGGTCACCCACCGACCACTGCCCCAGCCCGTCGAGCTCGACCGGCAGCGCCTCGGACAGCGGGTCGTCGTCGCGCGGCAGCGCCAGCTCCAGCCGGTCGCGGAAGAACGCGCGCACCGGGCCGCGGTAGAAGGCCAGCAGCTCCTCGAGCGTCACGTCCCCGGCGGCGGTCGGCACCAGGGGTGCGGGCAGGAGCTCGGGTGGCTCGACACGGTCGGACACCGCGGCGACGGCACCTGCCTCGGCAGATCTGTCGAAGGAGAAGGAGTGTCCCGCCACCAGCGCCCCGGGCGTCAGGTTGCGCGGGTCGAACGGCTGCAGCGGATGCCTGGTCGTCACGACCTCCTTGACCGGCCTGCCGTCCGCGGAGACCGCGGTCGCGTCCAGCGCGTCCAGCAGCTCCCCGAGCGGCACCGCGGGCGGCCGCGGCTGGCCGGAGTATTCGTTGGCCCCCGTGTAGGTCACCACCAGCGTCTCGGTCGCCGCCAGCAGGGCGTCGAGGAACAGCTGCCGGTCCTCGCTGCGCAGGTCGCGCTCCCCCGTCTGCGGATCGCGAGCCAGCAGATCGTCACCGTCGGTGACCCCGACCCGCGGGAACACCCCGTCGTCCATACCGAGCAAGCAGACCACCCGGTGCGGCACCGACCGCATCGGCACCAGCGTCGACACGGTCAGCGTCCCGGTGCGGAAGTTGGCGCGCGTCGCCCGTCCGGCCAGCCGCGCCCCCAGCAGCGCCCGCACGTCCGGCAGCCGCAGCTCGTCGACCTCGTGACCTCTGGCCGCGTCCCGGACCCGCGACAGCTCCCGCGTCACCTGGCCGGACTGCCACTCGTCGTTGGCCGAGACCGACGTCAGCGCGGCGACACCCTCCTCGATCACCTTCAGCCAGTGCTCCAGCGGATGCACCCCGGCCAGCTCGTCGGTCACCTGCTCCAGCCTGTCGACCAGCTCGGCGAACTTCCCCGCCAGCTCGACGCTGCCACTGCCCACGTCGTCCAACGGCAGCGTCGTGTCCAGCCAGGTCGCCGAGTCCTCGGACATCGCCACTCCGGTGAGGATCCGGTCCATGCCGAAGCGCCAGGTGTTGGCGACGTACGTCTCCAGCCCGAAGGGCTCACGATGCTCCGCGTCGAAGCCCCACCTGATCCCGGCGTCCTTGGCCCAGTCCTCGAGCTGCTCCAGCGCATCGTCGTTGAGCCCGAACCGCCGCCGCACCGGGTCGAGATGAGCCAGATCGAGTACGTCGCTCACCCCCGCCCGGCCGCCGGCCAGGTCGAGCAGCCGGGTGGCCACGTCGAGAAGCGGGTTCGTACGCGTCAGCGACCGGTCCGCCAGCTTCACCCGCAGCCGGTGGGCCGGGTGTCCGGTCTCGCCGATCATCTCGCCGAGCCCGAACCCTGCCTCGATCAGCGGCGCGAACGTCTCGATGTCGGGGCACATCACGAGCACGTCCCGCGGCTCCAGCGTCGGGTCGTCCTCGAGCAGTCCCAGCAGCACCTCCCGGAGCACCTCGACCTGACGCGCCTCGCCGTGGCAGGCATGCACCTGGATCGAGCGGTCCTCCGGCGCGAGCACCCGGCTTGCCGCCTCTCCGACGGTGTTGCCACGGATGTCCGCCTGCAGCCACCCGAGCAGCCGGCCGTCGGTGTCGAACACACCGTCGCTGATCGCCTCTCCGGAGAACCCGTTCAACGAGCGCTGCAGCTCCCGCGTATCCCGACCCAACGTCGCCAGCAGCGGATGCCCGACCGCGTCGTGGGACCGGTCCGCGGTCCGCGCGACCGTCCCGTCCAGTCCGGCGAGCGCCTCCCACAGGGCCTCCGAGGGATGCGGCAACCACAGGTGCACCTCGCGGTGCTCCCCCAGCGCCGCGACGAGCTCGACGTCGGTCGCCGACAGCCTCGTGTGCCCGAACAAGGAGACCCGTTCCGGCAGCTCGAACTCCGTCGGGGCTTGTTTCAGCCTTGCGACCGTGGCCGCCTGCCGCTCCACCGGCGTCGGACCGCCGACCAGCTCAGCGACCGCACGCCACAGCGGTGGCTGCCATGCCAGGTCCTCTGCAATCTCGTTGCCGAGCCCGTCCGTGTCCCGCCCCGCACTCCAGTCGGTCACCACCGCCGGCCGCTGGTCCGCGTACGCAGCGAACAACCGCGCCAGCCGCCGGGCCAGCGCCAGCCGCCGCCCCCGCCGGCGTACGCCTTCCTCCGTTGCATCCCCGTGCCCCAGATGCTGCGCGAGCGGCCTCGCCCACGGCTCGTCCAGCGATGCGTCGATCGCCGCCAGCACCGGCCAGGTCAGCGACTCGGGCGCCCAGGGATCCTCGTCCCCCGTCCCCGCGATCTCGGCGAACAGCGACCAAGGCGTCCTGAAATCGACCCCCGCACAGATCCCGTCGGACCTTCCCTCAGCTGCCCCCAGCCGATGCGCCAGCCGCTGCGACAACCACCGCTCCACCCCCCGCGCTGGCACCACCACGACCTCGGTCGCGAACGGATCCCCCAACGGCACCGACAACAGCTCGCCGAGCGAGTCGGCGAGCAGATCGGTCCGCGGCGCGCGGTGCAGATGTACGACCACAGACCGCAACCTATCGGGAGGTACCGACAGGACACCTCAGGACTCCAATGAGCCATCAAGCCCTCGTCGCTACGCTCCAGCATGTGGACGAGTCCGACTTGAGGTGTCGCTGGCTCAGCCCACGAACTTGAAGGTCGGCATCACCTGGTTGATGTACCCGTCGATCTGCTCGCGGGTGGTCAGTTTGGCGTTGAAACCCCAGGCGACTGTCACCTCGGAGCCATCAATCACGGTCCCGTACGTGTCCAGCGAGTCGACACCCCCATGAAGCTCGCGATAGTGGAAAAAGGTCTGTCCACCGAACTTGACGTCGGGAAGTCTCTCAGCATCACCGCCAGCGGCGTTGGCTTGGACCTTGGCGAGCGCTTCCGTGTTCTCAGCGAGCGTGATGTCGGCGTTGAAGATGGCTGTGCCAGTCGACGTGCCAGAAGCGTTCTCAGGAGTGGAAAGAGTGGCTCGCTGCGCACCGCCGCCCTTCACCGACCAGTCGGGCGGCGCCTGTAGTTGAGCGCCATTCACTTCGATGGATTGCGGTTCACCTGTCGGCGTCGCATCCGTGCTGGGCTGGCCAGATGGGGAGACCGTCGAGTTCGGCGAACCCGACGGGCCCTCCGCGCTGCCGCAGCCGACCAGAGCAATAGTGGTCATCGCCGATACGGCAGCAAGTCGCACAACGTAGCCCGTCCGAGATGGAGTCATGCCCGACAGGGTAGTGGTTCGGCAAGCGCTGTCATTGGCAGTGACCAGCTTCGGCCTTCGTGTTTACACTTGCCTTCCGCGCGAACACACTCGGGGAGGCCGACATGGCGGGTCCGCAGTCAACCGGGGTCGATGAGGCCTTGGTCACGAGAATGAAGAACGTCCTCATGGACGTGAAGGTCGATGTCGATGCCGTACACGTCGATAGGCCCGGGAAGGGAACGCTTGGCGGTAGCCAGACGGCGGAATCACTCGAGAGCCTGATGAACCGCGCCACCGATCGGATCAACTCGACGCTGTCCGAGACGTCCGATGCGCTGATCAAGTTTGTTGATGGCCTTACGAACGCCGTCAATGCAGTCAAGAACGCCGACGAAGAGGCGGAGGCCGCCTTCCGTACCAAGCTCACGTCGGCGGTCGACACGATCAGCAAGCCGTTCTTTGAGAATCTGGCGAAGGACGACCGTCCCGGTGTGCCTGGGTTCCAGCTCCCATTCGTCCCACTGACGCCGGAGCAACTACAGGAGATCGTTTCGCGCTCCGAATTCGGCCAGGAAGACGGAGGGGACAAGTGAACGCGATCGCCGCTGGCGGCGGAGTCAGCAAGGGCCCGATGATGGTCGTCCTGAAGCAATACGTCGCGTACTCGAATGCAAGCGACCTCAAGAGTCGGATCGAAGAATGGGAGAAGGCACGTGACACGTTGCGCGCAGTCGCCCGAAACCTGGAGTTAGCGGCCGGCCAACTCCCCAAGGCCTTCGAGGAAACCTCTCTCACGACCGATGCCGCGACTCGCGCCTTCAAGGAATCGGCGGAGAAGCTCGCGGACAAGGCCAACCAACTCGATGCCGCCATCCGTGTACTTGGTGACTCGCAGACAACCACTGAGCATGCAAAGGAAGCCCACAATTCGCTGGAGGCCAACCTCCCCGCGAATCACGGTCCAGCTCCAGACGCCTCTTCCCAGCAGTACGCACAGAGCGGCACTGGCGTCGACGCCGCACAAGCCAAGGCAAACGCGAGTCAGCTGAAGGCCGACCAAGCAGCTTGGGCCGCTGAAGAGGCGAAGATCGCAGCCGCCGAGGAGGCTGCCGCACAACTCATCAAGCAAGTAGACGAGAAGAACTGGACCGCAGAACCGCCCGTCCGCGAGATCACAGACGAGCCCGACACCCAGGGCGGTTCGGCCCCTGCGACGCCATCTTCCCCCGGCTCCTACAGCGCGATCGCAGCGTCCAAGGCCCGGATGGAGAAGTACAACTCCGGGACGCTTTACCCCGACGGCTGGGGCCACGAGCTGATCGCCCAAGAGAAGGCGAACATCGCGGCGCACGAGGCGGAGAACACGCCCGAGTGGAACGGCACCCAGTGGATCAACGCCGACGGCTCGCCGGCGCCCTCGACGTCGTACGCGATGGTGGAGACGGCTGATGGCCTGGCGCCGCTCGCGGGCGGTACGGGCGGGATGACCGCGCTCGCGATCGGTGGCGGTGGGGCTCTGCTCGGAGCCGGTGTGGCCAAGGCACTTGCCAGCAAGTTCGCAGCCGGCGCGTCGGCGAAGGCAGCGACGCCCGGAGCCACGTCGAGGTCGGCAGCCGCCAGGGCGGGCGCCGCTGGTGCCCGCGCGGGTGCCGGAGCCGGCGCAGGAGCACGCGGAGCCGGAGCCGGCGCGCGCGGTGCAGGCGCTGGAGCAGGTGCGCGCGGCGCTGGCGGGCGTGGCGCCCGGGGCGGTCCGACCGGAGCGGGGAGCCGCGGCGGGCGCGGCGGAGTCGGCGGGGCCGGCGGCCGCGGTGGCAAGAAGGACAACCGGCGGAACGGCCAGGACCAGGACTGGCAGGCCGACTACAGCGACGACTGGACCGAGAGCGCCAGCGACGTTCTGGACCCCAACGCGTCCCGCGGCTGGACCCCGAGCGCGCCGCAGGGCGACGAGACCGACAAGAACGGCCGGAAGGCCTAGCACGACGCGAAACCGGCCGTCGGATTCATCCGACGGCCGGTTTCGTCGCGTACGTCAGGCGACCTTGTTCATCTCGCCCGTGTGCTCGATGGACTCGTCGAGCTGATGGCGGGCGTCGGGGTGGCCGTGGAAGTGCTTGTAGGAGTAGCCCAGGACGGCGAGGGCGATGACGCAGGAGCCCAGCAGGGTCACGCCGGTCCAGTCACCACCGAGGAGCCACAGCGAAGCCTCGAGGGGCCACCAGTGCGGCGCGGGCGGTCTGATCAGGAAGACGACGCCGACGGCACCGATGGAGAGCGCCCCCAGGGTGGACAGGATGATCCGCGGCCAGGTCTCGACGCCCTCGGCGGCCCCGCGCAGGGCCCGGAGGCGGACCGGCTCGACGTAGCGGCGGGCCCACGCGTACTGGCGGGAGAGCACGGCCAACCCGCCGAAGAGCATCAGCAGCCCCGGACCCGGCAGCACCATCGCGGCGATCCCGGCGACCACGAGCAGCCAGCCGAGGGTCTCGAAGGCGAGCCGCTTCGCTGCGGCTCCTGCGAGGGACTTCATGCCAATAGCCTGCCATTCGGGGACAACCCCGAGATCAACTAGGGGAATTTTGCGAGGGATCATGCGGCCAGGTCGTACTTGACACCCTCGGGGCTCGGGAAGGTCAGCCACAGCACCGCGAGCACGATGTCGCCGATGATCGGTACGACCAGGATCAGCTGCCACCACCCGGAGCGGTTGATGTCGTGCAGCCGCCGTGCACCGAGTGCGATCGTCGGCACGAACACGACCAGCGCGTAGAGACCGATCACGAGGCTCACCACCTCGTTTCGCGCCAGGACGGCGACGATGAGCATCAGAAGGTTCACGAGCATCGGCCAGAGCAGCTCGGTGCGGCTGGCGCGACCCGAGAATGTCGCGTACTTCTTCCAGAACCGCGCGTACGCCTCGGTGATCGAGGCCGCACGAAGCGGCTGGTCAAGGGGGATCGTCACGGGCAGGAACCTTAGGTGGCGGAGATCGGCTACGTAAATGTCTGGCAGGGCATCTGTTCCAGATGAGAACAAAGTTCATCTTCCCGTAGGAAACGGACGCACACCGAAACATCAAGGGGCGGCGTACGGAATGAAACTCCGTACGCCGCCCCCGGCTGTGGTCTCGGTCAGGCCTGAGCGGCCTCGTCGATCGCAGCAGCGACGCGCTTGTGCGCCTCCCAGATCTCCTCGGGCAGCTTGAACTGCTTGAGGTGCTCCTCGCGGAAGCCCATCTCCTGCTTCCAGCGGGCCAGGTCGAGGGTGAGGATCCGGTCGAGGTCCTTCTGCGGCAGCTCGAGGCCGCGCAGGTCGAGCTCGTCCTCGGTCGGGATGATGCCGACGGGGCTCTGCTGGCCCTTGACCTCACCCTTCTTGAACTGCAGCAGCCACAGCAGCGCACGGACGTTCTCGCGGTAGCCGGGCCACAGGAAGTGACCGTCGTCGGCGTCGCGCTGGAACCAGTTCACGTGGGCGAAGACCGGCTTGTCGGTGGCCTCACCGATGATCTTCAGCCAGTGGCGGGCGTAGTCGCCCTCCTCGTAGGCGAGGAACGGACGCATCGACATCGGGTCATAGCGGAGCACGCCCTCGAGGCCGTCGGCCGCGGCGGTCGCCTCGGCACCCAGGGTGAGGCCGTCGTAGACGCCCTCGGCCACGTCGGTGATCGCGCGGATCAGCGGCTCGCGGTCACGGGTGCGGCCACCGAAGATGATCGCGTCGATCGGAACGCCGGCGGCGTCGTCGAAGTCGGGGGCCGCGTTGGGCACCTTCGAGATCGGCGTCGTGAACCGGGAGTTGGGGTGCGCCCACGGCTCACGGAGCTCGGAGTCGAGCCGGTCGGCGAGACGCTCGCCCTTCCAGTCGATCCAGCCGTCGAGGTCGTCCGGGTGGTGCTTGGTGAGCCCCTCCCACCAGACCTCCTGGGTCTTCTCGTTGTAGGCGACGTTGGTGAAGATCGCGCCCGAGCCCGGCAGGATCGCCTCGATGGCGCCCGGGTTGGTCTTCTCGTTGGTGTCCTTGGCGACACCGAAGACGCCGTTCTCCGGGTTGAAGGCGCGCAGCTTGCCGTCCTCGCCGACCCAGATCCAGGCGATGTCGTCGCCGTAGAAGGTGACCTCGTAACGCTCACCGAGGGCGTCGGGCGAGAGCGTCATCGAGAGGTTGGTCTTGCCGGAGGCCGAGGGGAAGCCGCCGACGACGTGGAAGTCCTCGCCGGTCTCCTTGTCCTTGATGCCCAGCAGCAGGAACTGCTCGGCCAGGAACTTGCCGGAGGCGCGGCCGTCGTAGCAGGCCTGGCGCAGGCCGTGGGCGATCTTGCCCAGCAGCGCGTTGCCGCCGTAGGAGGAGCCGAAGTGCAGGATCGTACGCTGGTCGGCGACCGTCGCGAACAGACGCTGGTCGTTGTCGGTCCCCTGCCCCAGGTTGGGCAGGTCGCCGGTCACGTGCACCGCACGGACGAACGAGTTCGGGTCCTCGAGGTTGTTGATGTAGTCGATGCCGACGCGGGCCATCCGGATCATCTGCTGCACGACCGGGCGGCTGTCGGTGAGCTCGACACCGGCGGCGTAGGCCTCGAGCGGGCTGCCGGCGGGAGCCATCAGGTAGGGGATGACGTACATCGTCTTGCCCTTGGAGGCGCCGGTCATCCGCTCGGTGAGCGTCTTGACGGTCTCGTCCGCGGGCTTCCAGTTGTTGTAGACGCCCTTGTCCTCCGGGTTGGAGGTGGCGACCACGGTGCGCTCCTCGGAGCGCGCGGTGTCCTTGCTGTAGGAACGGCTGTAGTAGCGACCGCCCGTCACCGGGAGGAGCTCACCAGCCTCCAGGGACTCCTGGAGAAGCCGCTCGTCGTCGGCTGCGCTGACAACCTCGATCTGCTCGGCTCCGGTCACCCCTGCCCAGTAGGAGACATACTCCCGCACATGAGGATTCGTCAGCCCCGCCTCATCGAGGACCTTGTCCACGTCAACCATTCCGACACCCTTCAAAAGTTTCGCCGATTGCAGGCACGTTACCCCAGTTGAAGAGGCCTCCAACCGGGGTACCGTGCACCAGAGTGGGTCATCCATCACGGGCCTGGACAATTGATCGATCCAACCGCAGGCGATGTTCCGATAGCCGGTCCCGATACCCTTGTGACCCCCATGTTTAAGTGAGAAACGCCTCATTTCGGCGAGTGGTCCGTAATGTGGATGTGACGCCGATGTCGCATGGTGACACGGATTACATCTAAGGTTTCGCGAGTGATCCCCCAACACAAAGACGTTGAATTGTTTCAATTCCTGAACGGTCCAGAGGTCGCCTGATGGACCTCATTCTCGGGACCTTCGCCGCCTCCTTCGCCGGAGGACTCTTCCCCGTCATCAACTTCGAGACCTACCTCGCGGTGGCCGCCTCGAACCTGACCTTCTCCGCCCTGATCCTCGCCCTGGTGGCGGGAATCGGCCAGACCAGCTCCAAGGTCCTCTGGTACTACGCCGGCCACGGCACCACCTCTCTTCCCTTCGTCCGCAAGAAGATGTCGTGCGAGAAGTGGCAGCAGCGGATGGAGAAGTGGGAGCGGCGTACGCAGGGCCGGCCCGCCTACGCCGGCGGCCTGCTCGCGGTCGCCGCGCTCAGCGGGCTTCCGCCGCTGGCGATCCTCGCGGTGGTCTACGGCTCGCTCAAGGCCAACCTGATGCTCTTCGTCGGCATCACGTTCGTGGGCCGCGTACTCCGCTCGTGGATGATCCTCGAGGCAGCGGCGTTCGCCTGGTTGCGGACATAGGGCGCACCCCGGCCGCGACTGGTTCTAGGCTGTCCGCATGCCTCAGCCAGCCGGATTCGTCGGAGTCACCGCCAACCTCGGTCTCAAGGAGGGCGCTGACGACTTCGCCGTCGTCGCCGCCCCCTCGGGCCCGGTCACGAGCGCCGCGGTCTTCACCCGATCCCGATTCGCCGGCGCCTCGGTGCTGCTCTCCCGGTCCTCGGACCTGGCCGCGTTCCGCGGGATGGTGACCATCTCGAAGAACGCCAACGTCGCGACCGGTCCGACGGGCGAGGCCAACGCCCTGGAGGTACGCCGCCTGGCGGCCGAGATCGTCGGCGTCCGCCCCGAGGAGCTGCTGGTCGCCTCGACGGGCGTGATCGGGGTGCAGTACCCGATGGACGTGCTCACGCCCGCCCTCGAGAAGCTCGCCGGCACCGCCGGCGAGGCCGACTTCGAGGCCGCCGCGGCGGCGATCATGACGACCGACACGATCGCCAAGATCGAGACCCGAACCGTCGGTGGGGCGACCATCGTCGGCATCGCCAAGGGCGTGGGGATGCTCGAGCCCGACATGGCCACGATGCTGACCTACTTCTTCACCGACGCCGCGATCCCGGCCGACGACCTCGACGCGGCCTTCCGCCGGGTCGTCGACCTCACCTACAACGCGGTCTCGATCGACACCGACACCTCGACCTCCGACACCGCGGCGATCTTCGCCTCGGGGGCTGCGGGCGCGGTCGACCTGGGCGAGTTCGAGGCGGCGCTCTACGACGCCGCGCTGGCGCTGGTGAAGAAGATCGCCTCCGACGGCGAGGGAGCCTCCAAGCTGATCACGGTCTCGGTCACCGGCGCCCGCGACGACGCCCAGGCCAAGCGGGTCGGCAAGGCCATCGTCAACTCGCCTCTGGTCAAGACCGCCGTCCACGGCGCCGACCCCAATTGGGGCCGGGTCGCAATGGCCATCGGCAAGCTCCGCGAGGAGACCGACATCTCCCCCGAGCACGTCCGCATCGCCTTCGGCGGCACCGAGACCTACCCCGCCCAGGTCTCGGCAAATCTATTGGCGGATTTGTCGACTTATCTGTCTGGCGACGAGGTCTCGATCGAGGTCGACCTCGGCATCGCAGCGGGTGGGTTCACGGTCTACGGCTGCGACCTCACCGACGGCTACATCCGCATCAACGCCGACTACACGACCTGACAGCCCTCGCTGGTCGAGCCGCGAGGCCGCCTGCGGCCGAGCGTGTCGAGACCAACACAGTCCTGTCGAGCGCCGATGGAACCGTGTTGGTCTCGACACGCCTCCGCCTAGCGGCTCCGGCGGCTCGACCAGCGGGTCAGCCGGCCTGCGCGGAGCTCTCCTCGGCGAGAAGGGCGGCGGCGCGACGTACGACCAGCTCGACCACGTCGGGGTGGGGGCCGATGACGTCGGCGACGGTCTCCGCGCCGGCGGCCTCGGCACGCGCCCGGACCATGTCGGAGAAGAAGCCGGGCGCGAGCAGGTAGGGCGAGACGGCGTCGCCGGGGCGTACGACCTCGTCGATCGCCGGGGCTCCGGAGCCGGAGACGGTGGCGACCCGGACCGGACCGCACCAGGCCTCCTCCAGCAGCCGACCGGCTGCGGCGATGTCGGCGCGGGCATCCGGGTCGTTGGAGCCGGCGGCGACCAGGACCACAGGCTGACCAGGCGAGACACCCGCCGCGACCAACCGGGAGACCTGCGCGGAGGCGAGCAGTGGGTCCGGGCCGAGGGCACGGCCCATCGTCACCGGCAGCCCCTCGGCGGCCTGCGGCAGGTCGACCTTGATGTGGTAGCCGGTCGAGAGCAGCAGCGGGACCACGACGGACGGCTGCCCGTCCGCCAGGACGTCGGTCAGGAGCGGCTCGCAGAGCTCGACGTACGCAGCCTTCGACTCCATCGCGAGCACGCGGCCGGCGCGCTTGGCGATGATCGAGGCGACGGCGTTGCCGAGCAGCTGCCGGGTGCCGTGGGCGGCGACGACGAGCCTCATGAGGCCACCGCCAGCCGGTAGCCGCGCTTCACGACGGTCTGGATGGTCTTGGTGCCCAGCGCCGAGCGGAGCCGGGCGACGGCCATCTCGACGGCGTGCTCGGAGCCGGCGGTGCCGGAGGGGAGCGTGGCGAGCAGGACCTGCCGGGAGACCACGTTGCCGGGGTTGGCGACGAGGGCACCCAGGACAGCAGCCGGAGCCGGGGAGAGCTTCACCTCGGCGCCGTCGAGGATCACTGCGTCGTCGTGGAGCAGCAGCTGGTGGCCGCCGGCGAGCTCGACGAGGAGACCCTCGCGCCGCAGCGGCAGCTCGATCTGGAGCATCTTGACCATCGCGGCGGTGCGGGAGCGGTCGGGCACCATGGTCGGCACGCCCCACATCTCGAAGGCGGCGGCGGTCACCGGGCCGACGCAGGCCGCGACCACATCGGCCTGGAACGCCGCCACGACCTCGTCACGCAGCCCGACCGAGCCGGCCGCCTGCATGAACGCGGCCACGGCCGGCGCAGACGTGAAGGTGACCGCGTCCAGCTCACCGTCGGCCAACGTCTCGACGAGGCGGAACATCGGCTCCGGGTCGGAAGCCGACTCGACCCGGTAGACGACCACGTTGATGACCTCGGCACCCTGCCGGGTGAGCGCGTGCGCGACCATCGACAGCGACTGGCCGTGCTCCTGCACGACGATCCGCTTGCCGGTCAGGTCGCGGCCACGCAGGTGCTCCAGGACGTCGTCGAACTCCTCCGACTCCGGCGCCCACAGCTCGCGCAGGCCCCTGCGCCGAAGCGCTCCGACCGACTTCGGTCCGCGCGCCAGGATCTCGGCACGGCCGAGCGTCTCCAGCAGCCGGTCGAGCAGTCCCCACTCCTCGGCGGCGTCGAACCACGCGCGGGTCCCGATGCCGGTCGTCGCCAGGAACATGTCGATCTTCTGGCCGATGATCTGCTCGGTCACCGCGCGCAGCGCGCCGGCGTCGACCCGGTTGGGGTCGACGGAGAGGGCGGGCGCCCAGACCACCTGGGCGCCTCGCCTCTCGAGCAGGTTGATCTGCTCCTCGGCCTTCCGCGCCGCGGTCACGCCGACGCGGAAGCCGCTCAGCGCGCCGCTCTCCACATCCGCATCGTAGATCTCCTGCGCATTGTGCACCGCCATGCTTCCACCTTGCGGCGGCAGCGTTTCACCGCGCGCGGCCTGCTCGATCGTCGGCGCAAACTTTCGCTCACGGCCTCACAGGCACGATCTAGGCCCGGCGGGCCCCGATGCGGACCTCGCCGTCGACGACCTCGACCTCGTAGGTCGGGACCGACACCGACGGGTCGTCGAGGCACAGACCGGTCTCGAGCGCGAACGGCTGCTTGAGCAGGGGCGATGCGACGAACGGCACCTCGCCACGCGTGCCGACGATGCCCCGGGCGAGCACCGAGGCGTGGCCGTACGGATCGAAGTTCGACAGCGCGAAGACGCGGTCGTCGAGGGTCCGGAAGACGGCCACCGCCTCGCCCCTGACCAGCGCGGCGATGCCGGTCTCGGGGTCGATGTCGTCGAGGCGACAGACGGAGATGTACGTCTGGGTCTGCGTCTGGGTCATCGCGACTCCTCCAGGTTGGGTGCGCCGACAGGGATGGTGGCACCGAGCCCCACCGGTCCGACGACAGCCGGGCCGTCCGCGACGTCCGGCACGATCTGGCCACGGGTGGACCCGAAGGAGATGTTGGGGTCCGGGATCTCGGGGGCGTTGACGAAGGAGACGAACCGCTTGAGCTTCTCCGGGTCCTCGATCGTCGCCTTCCACTCGTCGAAGTAGCCGTCGACGTGGGTGGCCATCGCGGCCTCGAGCTCCGTGCCCAGGCCGAGGACGTCGTCGATCACGACCTCGCGGACCCGGTCCAGGCCGCCGTCAAGGGAGTCGATCCAGGTCGAGGTGCGCTGGAGGCGGTCGGCGGTGCGGACGTAGTACATGAGGAAGCGGTCGAGGTAGCGGACCAGATCCTCGGTGCTCAGGTCACCGGCGAGCAGCTGGGCGTGGGCCGGGATGGCGCCACCGTTGCCCCCGACGTACAGGTTCCAGCCCTTCTCGGTGGCGATGACACCGAAGTCCTTGCCGCGGGCCTCCGCGCACTCGCGGGCGCATCCGGAGACGCCGCCCTTGAGCTTGTGCGGCGAGCGCAGCCCCCGGTAGCGGGTCTCCAGCATGATCGCGAGACCGACGGAGTCCTGGACGCCGTAGCGGCACCAGGTGGAGCCGACGCAGGACTTCACGGTACGCAGCGACTTCCCGTACGCATGGCCCGACTCGAACCCGGCGTCGACGAGGCGCTTCCAGATCGCCGGCAGGTCCTCCATCCGGGCGCCGAACATGTCGATGCGCTGGCCACCGGTGATCTTGGTGTAGAGGCCGAACTCCTTGGCCACCTCGCCGATCACGATCAGGCCCTCCGGCGTGATCTCGCCGCCGGGGATGCGCGGGACGACCGAGTAGGAGCCGTTCTTCTGGAGGTTGGCCAGGTAGGCGTCGTTGGTGTCCTGGAGCTTGCGGTTCTCCTTGGCCAGGACATGGCCGTTGAGCTGCGACGCCAGGATGGAGGCGACGGCGGGCTTGCACAGGTCGCAGCCGCGGCCGGTGCCGTGGGCCTCGATGATCTGGTCGAACGTCTTGTAGCCGTGGATCAGGACCACGTCGAAGAGCTCGGCGCGGGTCATCGCGAAGTGCTCGCACAGGCTCGTGTCGACGGTCTTGCCCTGGGCGGTGAAGTAGTCCTCGACGATCTTCTTCACCTGCACCTTGCAGGAGCCGCAGGTGCTTCCCGCCTTGGTGGCCTTGGTGACGTCCGCCGCGCTCTCGCAGCCGTTGTCGACGGCCGCCTCGATGTCACCCCGGGTGACGTTGTTGCACGAGCAGACCTGCGCCTCCGGCGGAAGCTGGATCCCTCCCCCACCGCCCGTGGACTGGGGGAGGATCAGCTCCTCCGGGTTCTCCGGAAGCGTCATGCCCGAGGCGACCATCGGCCGGAGCAGCCCGTAGGCGCTCGCGTCGCCGACCAGCACGCCACCGAGCAGGCGGGTGCCGTCCTCGCTGATCACGAGCTTCTTGTAGACGCCCGCGACGGCGTCGGAGTAGGTCAGCTCGAGGCACTCGTCGGTGGTGCCGTGGGCGTCGCCGAAGCTGGCGACGTCGACGCCGAGCAGCTTGAGCTTTGTCGACATATCGGCACCGGTGAAGGTGCCGGCGCCGCCGAGCAGGGCGTCGGCGACGACCTCGGCCATGTCGTAGCCGGGGGCGACCAGGCCGTACATCTTTCCGCCGGGCGCGGCGCACTCGCCGACCGCCCACACGTGCGGGTCGGAGGACCGGCACTGCTCGTCGACGAGCACACCGCCGCGCTCGGCCAGGTCCAGGCCGGCCGCTCGGGCGAGCGCGTCCCGCGGTCGGATGCCGGCCGAGAAGACGACCATGTCGACCGCCAGCGGCTCCTCCACGTCCTTGAACTTCAGCGCGCTGACGTTGCCGTCGAGGATGCCGCTCTCGTCCTCGTCCACGACGGAGATCTCGGCCGCAGCATCAGGCGAGATCGACTCCGTCATCACCCCGGTGTGGACGGTGAGGCCGAGCTTCTCGATGTGGCGCTTGAGCGTGTTGCCGCCGGCGTCGTCGACCTGGACGGCCATCAGCCGCGGCGCGAGCTCGACCACGTGGGTCTCGACCCCGAGCTGGTGCAGCGCGTTGGCGGCCTCCAGCCCGAGCAGGCCACCGCCGATCACGGCGCCGGCCTTCGCGGTCTTCGCGGCCTCGCGGATCGCCTCGAGGTCCTCGATCGTGCGGTAGACGAAGACGTTCCCGAGCTCGGCGCCCGGCACGGGCGGCACGAACGGTGCCGCTCCGGTGGCGAGCACCAGTTCGTCGTACGCCATCTCCTCGCCGTCGGCGAGCATCACCGTCTGGGCCGCCGTGTCGATCTCGACGACGCTCGTGCCGGTGCGCAGCGTGACCCGCGGGTCCTCGTAGGCACCGGAGGGAAGGAAGGAGAGTGCCTCGGCGCCGACCTCGAAGAAGCTGGTGAGGGCGACCCGGTCGTACGCCGGACGCGGCTCCTCACCGAGGACGACGATGTCGTGGGTCTCGGTGAGACCGCGCTCGATGGCGGCGGTCACGAAGCGGTGACCGACCATGCCGTGGCCGACCACGACGACCTTCTTGCGGAGGTGAGGGCTCATGATGTTGTTCCTTCCACACTGAGCTGCCCGTTACTGATCTGGCTGGCACTGATCTGACTGGCGTTGAGCTGGCTGCCACTGGGCCGGGTGGCCAGGAGCTGGCGTACGGTCGGCGCGCAGCCACCGCAGCCGGTGGTGGCACGGGTGGAGTCGCGTACGTCCTCGAGGGACCGGCACGCCCGGATCCGGCCGGCGCTGACTCCGGCGCAGGCGCACACCTCCGCGTCGTCGGGGAGCTGCGGGATCCCGGAGCCCGACGAGGACGGCTCGGGCAGCAGCAGCTGTCCGGCCTCGTGCTCGCCGAGCACGGTCTGGCGGTCGAAGGCCTGGGTGATCAGGCCGACCCGGCTCAGGTCGCCGACGAGGGCGCCGGCGACGATGCGGCCGTCGCGTACGACCAGCTTGCGGTGGGTGCCCTTGACCGGGTTCGCGATCTCGACGACCTCGCCCGTCTCGTTCTCGGGCTCACCGAGGACGCAGACGTCGAGGTCGGTGGCGCGCAGGCGGGCGACGACCCTGTGACCCTCGTAGGCCGCCTGGTTGCCGGCGAGCACGTCGGCGAGGACCCCGGCCTGCTCCCAGGCGGGCGAGACGAAGCCGGTGACGGTCGCGTTGTGCTCGGCGCAGTCGCCGATCGCGTAGACGTCGGGGTCGTCGACGCTGCGGAGCTGGTCGTCCACCACGATGCCGCGGTTGACGGTGAGCTCGGCGCGGCGGGCGAGGTTGGCGCGGGGCCGGCCACCGGCGGTGAGCACCACCAGGTCGGTCTCGAGGGTGTAGCCGTTGTCGAGCTTGAGGCCCTCCTCGGTCAGCCGGGTCGCCCGGGCGCCGAGGTAGACCTGGGTGCCGAGCTTGGCCATCGACCGCTTCAGCACCTTGCCGGCCGACGCGTCGACCTGGCTGCTGAGCAGGTGGTCGCGGCCCTCGACGATCTCGGTCTCGATGCCGCGTACGGCCAGGGCGCGGGAGACCTGGAGGCCGAGGAGGCCACCGCCGACGATCACCGCGCTGCGCGGGATGCGCGGGTTGTCACGGAGGGTGTCGAGCAGTCGCGCGCAGTCGTCCAGGCTGCGGAACGCCTGCACCCGCGGGTCCATCGAACCGTCCATCCGCACCACGCCGCGGATCGGCGGCAGGGTCGGGATGGCCCCGGTCGCCAGCACCACTGCGTCGTAGGGGACCCTCGTCCGGTCGGCGAGCTCGACCGTCTTGGTGTCTCGGTGGATGTCCACGACGAGGCTGTTCAGACGGAGGTCGACCCCGCGGTCGGCGTACCACTGCTTCTCGCGGAGCGCGAGCGCTCCGGGGCGGTGGGTGCCCTCGAGCACGGCGGAGAGCAGGATCCGGTTGTACGGCACGTGCTGCTCCTCCGCGAGCACGGTCGTCTGCGGGCCGAGGCCGCGCGCGACCAGTCCCTCGACGAGGCGTGCCGCGGCCATGCCGCCGCCGATGATGACGATCCGCCGACCGCTGGTCGAGCCGGATTCGCGAGGAACGAGCGAATCCGGCTCGAGACCAACACGGTCGACTGTCGCGCTCGTCGGGACTGTGTTGGTCTCGACACGCTCGCTGGCGCTCGCGGCTCGACCGACGGACTGCTCGCTCATGCGCTCACCGCCGCGGCGCAGACCTTGAACTCCGGCATCCGGCTGGAGGGGTCGAGGGCGTCGTTGGTGAGCTTGTTGGCGCCGACCCAGTGGAACGGTACGAAGACCGTGTCCGGGCGGATCGTGGTCACGATCCGGGCGGGCGCCTTCATCTCGCCGCGCGGGGTCCGGACGACGACCGGGTCGCCGTCGTGGGCGCCGACGCGGTCGGCCAGCAGCGGGTGGATCTCGACGAAAGCGCCCTCGTCGGGAAGGTCCTTGATCCGACGCGTCTGGGCTCCGGACTGGTACTGCGCGAGCACCCGGCCGGTGGTCAGGTGGAGCGGGTAGCCGGCGCTCGGCTGCTCGGCCGCGCCGCGGTGGTCGACGTCGATGAAGCGGGCCCGGCCGTCGGCGTGGAAGAAGGAGTCGGCGAAGAGGCGCGGGGTGCCCTCGGTGCCTTCGGCGCACGGCCAGAAGACGCCGTCCTCCTCGCGGATGCGGTCGTAGGTGATGCCGCTGTAGTCGGCCTTGCCGCCCTTCGAGGCGGCTCGGAGCTCCTCGAAGATCTCCTCCGGGTCGGTCGACCAGGTCGAGGCGGCACCGAGGCGCGTGGCGAGGCCGGTGATGATGTCGAGGTCGTTCCTGACCCCGTCGGGAGCGCTGATCGCCTGGTTGCGCAGGATGACCCGGCCCTCGAGGTTGGTCATGGTGCCGGTCTCCTCGGCCCACTGGGTCACCGGCAGCACCACGTCGGCCAGGGCCGCGGTCTCGCTCATCACCATGTCGGCGACGACGAGCAGGTCGAGCGCTGCCAGGCGCTCGGTGACGTGGGTGGCGTTCGGGGCGGAGACGACGATGTTGGAGCCGAAGACGAGCAGGCTCTTGGGGCCCTCGGGGGTGCCGAGCGCGTCCAGCAGCTCGTAGGCGGAGCGGCCCTTGCCGGGGAGGGTCTCCGGGTCGACACCCCAGACCGCGGCGACGTGCGCGCGGGCCGCGGGGTCGTCGATCATCCGGTAACCGGGAAGCTGGTCGGCCTTCTGGCCGTGCTCGCGGCCACCCTGGCCGTTGCCCTGTCCGGTGAGGCAGCCGTAACCGGCGTACGTCTTGCCGGGCATGCCGAGCGCGAGCGCGACGTTGAGCCAGGCCAGGACGGTCGCGGTGCCCTGGGCATGCTGCTCGGCGCCGCGCGCGGTCAGGACCATGACCTTCTCCGCGTTCGCCAGTAGGGAGGCCAGCTCGCGCAGCTGCGCGGCCTCGACCCCGCTGACCCGCTCGACCATCTCGGGCCACCAGGCAGCCACGGAGCGGCGTACGTCCTCGAAGCCTGTGGTCCGCTCGGCGATGTAGTCCTCGTCGACGGCGCCGGCCGCGTCGAGCAGGTGCAGGACACCGAGCGCGAGGGGCAGGTCGGTGCCGGGTACCGGCTGGAGGAAGAGGTCGGCACGCTCGCCGGTCGGGGTCAGCCGCGGGTCGATGACGACGACCTTCCCGCCGTTCTCGCGCAGCCGGTCGAGGTGGCGGGCCGCCGGCGGCATCGTCTCGGCCAGGTTGGAGCCGACCAGCACGCAGACGTCGGTCTTCTCGATGTCGGCCAGCGGGAACGGCAGCCCGCGGTCGACGCCGAAGGCCTGGTTGCCGGCCGAGGCCGCGGAGCTCATGCACCAGCGGCCGTTGTAGTCGATCTGGGAGGTGCCGAGGGCGACCCGGGCGAACTTGCCGAGCTGGTAGGCCTTCTCGTTGGTCAGCCCGCCGCCACCGAAGACGGCGTTCGCGTCGGCGCCGTGGACCTCGCGCAGGTCGGAGAGCTTCGAGGCGACCAGGTCCAGCGCCTCGTCCCACGTCGCCGCGCTCCACTCCCCCGTCGCCCGGTCGCGCACCATCGGCGTCGTCAGCCGCTCACGGCTGCCGCGCAGTCCCGTCGCTGTCCACCCCTTGCGGCACAGCGCACCCTCGTTCACGGGGAACGAGCGCTCACTGACCTCCAGCCGGGGACCCTTGCGGACAAGGGTCATCCCGCACTGCAGACTGCAGTAAGGACAGTGGGTGTCGGTCACGTACTCACACCGTTTCAGGTCGGGGGTGGGCGACCTCTACATTCCGGTGTCAACGTTTCGCGCCGATCCGCTCTCCGTACCCCTTCCGTCAACTTCCGCTCACCACCTCACAATCCCGCCGAGAAGTCACCCCCGTCGGGCGAGGCGTCAGTCCCGTCGGGCGAGGCGTCACCCACTGCGATCTCGGCCGACGCAAGCGACGTCTCGGCCAGCGCGGGCGACGCCTCGGCGATCAGGGCGTACGCCGCCGCAGCGTCGCCGAGCCGAGGGCGAGACCGGCGACGACGAACCCACCGACGACGGCCAGGTCGGTCCAGACGTCGCCGGTGTCGGCGGAGGTGACGAGGTGGGTCATCGCGTCGACGGCGTAGGAGAGCGGGAGTACGTCGGAGATGGCCTCCAGGACGCCCGGCAGCGAGTCGCGCGGAACCAGGAGTCCGCACAGCAGGATCTGCGGGACCACGATGGCCGGCATGAACTGCACCGCCTGGAACTCGGTGGTCGCGAAGGCCGAGACGAGCAGCCCGAGCGCGGTGCCGAGGACGGCGTCGACGATCGCGACGACCACGAGCAGGGCGACCGATCCGGTGATGTCCAGACCGAGCAGACCCACGCTCACCGCCACCGCGACCCCCGACTGGACGGCGGCCAACAGCCCGAACGCGAGGGCGTAGCCGAGCAGGAAGTCGCCCTTGCCCAAGGGCATCGCGAGCAGCCGCTCGAGCGTCCCGGAAGAGCGTTCGCGCAGCGTGGTCACCGAGGTCACCAGGAACATCACGATGAACGGGAAGATCGCCAGCAGGGCCGGGCCGATCCGGTCGAAGATGGGCGCGGGCGACTCCTCGTACATCCACCACAGCAGCGTCATCAGCAACGTCGGCAGGACCACCAGCATCACCAGGGTGCGGTGGTCGCGCCGGATCTGGGCGAGCACCCGCCCGGTCACCGCGAGGGTTCGTCGCAGGCTCATCGCGCTGCTCCCTTCACCAGGGCCAGGAAGGCCTGCTCGATGTCGTCGGCGGTCGCCTTCTGCTTGATCTCCGCGGGGCTGCCGTCGGCGAGGAAGGCACCCTCGCGCATCAGCAGCAGCCGGTCGCAGCGCTCGGCCTCGTCCATCACGTGGCTGGAGACGATGACCGCGGCACCGGCGGCGGCCAGGTCGCGGAAGGTGTCCCACAGCTGCTCGCGGAGCACCGGGTCGAGCCCGACGGTCGGCTCGTCGAGCACCAGCAGGTCCGGCGAGCCGAGCAGGGCGGCGGCGAGGCCGACCCGCGAGCGCTGACCACCGGAGAGATCGCGTACGACCTGGTCCTTGTGGTCGGTCAGGTCCACCGTCTCGATGGCTTCGGCGACCGAGGACCGTGGCGCCCCGAGCACGCGGGTGAAGAACCTCAGGTTCTCGGTGACCGTCAGGTCGTCGTAGACGCTGGCCGCCTGGGTGACGTAGCCGATCCGCGGGCGCAGCGCCGCCGAGCCCGCCGGGCGGCCGAGGACGGTGAGCGTCCCGGTGACCTTCGCCTGCACGCCGACCAGGGCCCGCATCAACGTCGTCTTGCCGCACCCTGACGGTCCGAGCAGCCCGGTGACCTCACCTGCCCGGATGGAGAAGTCGAGGCCGTGGAGGACCTCGCGCTTCCCGCGTACGACTCGGAGACCGGAGGCCTCCACCACGTTATTCATCACATGATGAAATGTGGCACGCCACGACGCCACGCGCAAGAGGGCTACGGCAAAGGCCCGGTCAGATAGCCCTGGACGACCGGCGCGTACGTCGCCACCAGCGTCTCCGGGGGCGCCGAGGCGAGCGGCTCGATCCGCGCGATGTAGCGCAGCGCGACCAGCCCGACCAGCTGCGAGGCCACCAACGTGATCCGTCGCTCCGGTTCGTCGAGCTCGAGTGCCTCGCTCACCGGGCCCAGGATCAGCCTGCCGAAGGCGTCCGGCACCAGAGCCTTCCCCTCCGGCTCGAAGGCGCTGCGCATCAACGCCATCAGCGGGAGCCGGGACTCCTCGTCGTCCCAGACGCTCAGGAGGAGACGTATGAGCCGCTCCCCCACACCATCGCGACCCCCGGCAGCCACCACGGGCACGACGTCTCGAGGATCGACCCGCAGCTCCAGCGAGGCGACGAAGAGGTCCTCCTTGGTGCCGAAGTAGTGGTGCACCAGAGCGGAGTCGACCCCGGCCTCGGTCGCGATCCCGCGGACGGAGGTCGCGGCGTACCCCTGCTGCGCGAAGCGCTGCCGAGCCACCGCCAGGATCGCCGCCCGCGTGTCCGGCGAACCTGGCCTGCGCCCTCGCCGCGGTGCCGTACTCATGGGAGCACGCTAACCCGACAGCGTCCGCTCGCGGCGGGGCTCCGTCCGGCGCAACCAGGCCGCGGGGCGACCGACGAGCCACTCCAGCGGCCCCGGGCGACCCCACGCTGTGACGAGGGCGCCGATCGCCATCACGACGAGCACATGCAGGACGTACGTGTCGGGGGTCTCCGGCGGCCAGACCGCCTCGGTCCTCATCACCACGTGCAGCGTGTAGAGGGTGAGGGTCATCGTGCCGGCGCCGAACAGCACCGCCATCCCGACCCGCCACCGCTCGGGCAGCCGCAGCGCGATCATCTGGCAGGCACCGATGACGAACATCGAGCTGCCGATCGTCTGCGCCAGGTCGAACGGCGTGGACGAGTGCGGCGCGACGATCAGCAGCCACTGCCAGCCGCCGTCGACCGGCGTCTGCCCGTAGAGACCGTGGCTCATCGAGGTCAGCGCGTCGTCGATGTCCATCCCCGGGTAGGCACGCAGCAGCACCTCGGCCACCGACGGCAACCGGGTCAGTCTGCCGGACAGCCAGGTGGCCGAGACCGAGATGATGACGCCGCCCGTCCAGAGCATCGAGACCACGAGCCGGTTGCGCAGGTCGATGCGGCCGATGGCCATCCCGATCAGCAGGTAGGCCAGCCACGGGACGGCCGGGTAGTAGCCGGTGAAGAGCAGCTCGGCGAGCAGCCGGCCGGGCTCGAGCAGCTGGGACGGCTCCGGGCTCTCGAACTGCCGTGTCGGGAGCATCGGCCGGACGACCTGGGACAGCAGCGGTCCGAGGACGATCCAGACGACACCGAGCAGCCACAGCCACCGCGCCCGCAGCCCGAGGAGCGGGATCGCGAGCAGGAACAGCACGCCGTAGTAGGTCAGGATGATCGCGATGTTGGTGCCGAGCGACCCGAGCACCAGCCCGAGCGCGGCGATCAGCACCGCTCGCGCGGCCAGCCCCAGCGACCGGGAGGCCAGCACCCGGCCCTGCACGGGCTGCTGACGTCCGGTCATCAGCGCCAGGCTGACCCCGGCGAGCACCGCGAAGAGCGCCGCGGACCGGCCGCCGGCCGCCGCCTGGACCCTGGTCAGCTCGCCGGTCGCGTCGACCGGATCGAGGACGTGGGTCGCCATCATGCCCAGCAGCGCCAGGCACCGCGCCACGTCGACACCGACGAGACGCGTCGAGAGTCGATCAGTGAGCGCGGACATCGCCCCAAGAGTAGAGATATCTCACGCAGCCCGCGGGTTCACCCACCCCCAGCACCTGCTTTACCGTGGGAACGATGTCCGTAGATACCGCCCTGACCCGCTCGTGGGTGGGGCACGATGCCGGCAGCAGCGGCTATCGGCGGATCCTGATCGGCCTCTTCGCCGCCGGGATCGCGACCTTCGGGCAGATGTACTCCACCCAGGGCATCCTCCCCACGGTCGCGCACGCGCTCGAGGTCAGCGAGGCCTCGGCCGCGCTCACCGTCTCCACCGCGACCCTCGGGCTCGCGGTCAGCGTCCTCGGCTGGTCCTGGGTCGCCGACCGCATCGGCCGGGCACCCGCCATGAAGATCGCGCTCTCGATCTCCCTGGTCCTCGGCCTGCTCACCCCGCTGGCTCCCGGCTTCTCCACGCTCCTCGTCCTGCGCAGCCTCGAAGGCCTTGCGCTCGGCGGTGTGCCGGCCCTCGCGGTCGCCTACCTCGCCGAGGAGATCCACGTACGCCACGTCAGCGTCGCCGCGGCCATCTACATCTCCGGCACCACCGTCGGCGGCCTCCTCGGGCGAGTGATCACCGGCCCGTTCGCCGACCTCGGCGGCTGGCGCCTGGGCGTCACCGCCGGCGGCGTGCTCTCGGCGGTCGCCGCGATCGTCGCGATCACCCTGATCCCCCGCGCCCAGGGCTGGGTGCGCCCCACCGGCAAGCCGGCCACATCCGTACGCGACGGGGTGCTCGCCAACCTCCGCGACCCGGGCATGCTCGTCCTCTACGGGCAGGCGGCCCTGCTGATGGGCGGGTTCGTGGCGACGTACAACTATCTGGGGTTCCGCCTCGAGCGCGAGCCCTTCGGGCTGCCGGTGGCGATCTCCAGCCAGATCTTCTTCGCCTACCTCGGTGGCACCGTCTCGTCCTCGGTGGCGGGCCGCCTCGCCGCCACCCACGGGCGGCGAAAGGTCATGCTGACCTGCGTCGTCATCATGATCGTCGGCGTCGTGATGACCTTCCCCGACAACCTGGCGATGGTCCTGACCGGCCTGTTCGTCCTCACCACCGGCTTCTTCGGCGCCCACGGCGTCGCCTCGGGCTGGGTCGGCGCCCGCGCGAAGGTCGGCAAGGCCCAGGCCAGCGCCCTCTACAACCTCTTCTACTACGGCGGCTCGAGCCTCTTCGGCTGGCTGCTGGGCTATGCCTACGTCGTCGGCTGGTGGGGCGTCGCCACCGCCGTCCTCGTCCTCGCCCTGACCTCGCTCGCCTGGTCCTGGCTGGCCGCGCGCGACTGACGGTCACGCCGCTGGTCGAGCCGGATTCGTGAGGAACGAGCGAATCCGTGTCGAGACCAACACGGTCCCCTCGGCGCTCGATTCGACTGTGTTGGTCTCGACACGCTCGCTGGCGCTCGCGGCTCGACCGGCGCGTCAGGCCTGGAAGTGCTCCCGCGCGAACTCGAGGGACTCGCGGAGGTCGGCGACGCGCTCGACGCGGGTACGAGCCCGGCGGGTGTTGATCTCGAGGACGATCTCGCCGTCGAACCCGATGGCGGCGAGATGACGCAGAAACTTGTCGGCGCCCATGTGGCCGCGGCCGGGGACCAGATGCTCGTCCTTGGCGGAACCCGTGCCGTCGGTGAGGTGGATGTGGCGCAGCCGCGAGCCGAGCCTCGTGGCCATCTCGATGACATCGTCGCCCGCGATCGCGGCGTGGGAGAGATCGATCGTGGTGTTGGCGTACTCCTCGGTCGAGGGGTCCCAGTGGGGCAGGTACATCGGCGTCGAACGCCGGGCCGCCCGCCAGGGGTACATGTTCTCGACCGCGAACCGGAGCCCTGTCGAGCGCTCCAGCCTGGCGATCCCCTCCACGAACCCGGCCGCGTACTCGCGCTGCCACCGGAACGGCGGGTGTACGACGACCACGCCTGCCCCGACCTCGGCGGCCATCTCGGCGGACCGCTCGAGCTTGCCCCAGGGCTCGAAGCCCCAGACCTGCTGGGTGAACAGCAGCGTCGGCGCGTGGATCGCGACGATCGGCAGGCCGTGGTGCTCGGCGAGCTGCTTGACCGCATGCGTCTGCTGCGACAGCGCGTCGATGCCCACCATGATCTCGACCCCGTCGTAGCCCACCTCCGCGGCGTACGTGAAGGCGTGGGCGGTCGACTCGGGATAGGTCGAGGACGTCGACAGCGAGATCATCGCGGGTCTCCTATTCGGACCGTCCGAGATCGGAGCTGCCGATGAAGGACAGGTGGTCGAGACGGTCGAGGATCAACCCCTCACGCAGCGCCCACGGGCAGATCTCGAAGGCCTCCAGGTCGAAGATGTCCAGGCACGCCTCGGCGACCAGCGCACCGGGCACGATCTGGTGGGCGCGCGAAGGGCTGACCCCGGGCAGCTCGGAGAGCTCCTCGAGGGACATCTCCAGCAGCTTCGGGATCCAGCGGCGCAGCTCGGCCAGCGGCAGCTGGCGGCGTACGCGCAGTCCCTCGCCGCTCGGGGCGGCACCACAGATGCGCGCCAGCGAGCGGAACGTCTTCGACGTCGCCACCGCCATGTCCGGCTGGCCGTCGCGCAGGATCCTGCCCGCGTCCTCGGCGATCGAGGCGCGGATCATCCGGCGCAGGTCGCGCAGCTCCTCCTCGGCCGGCCGGTCACCGAAGTAGGTGCGGGCGAGCCGGCCAGCGCCCAGCGGCAGCGACCAGGCGACGTACGGCTGCTCGTCCAGGCCGGCCGCGATCTCCAGCGAGCCGCCGCCGATGTCGAAGACGGCGAGCCGCCCGGCGGACCAGCCGAACCAGCGGCGTACGGCCAGGAAGGTCAGCCGCGCCTCGTCGTCGCCGGGAAGGACCTCGATCTCGACCCCGGTCTCGGCGTGTACGTGGTCGAGCACCTGCTGCGAGTTGCCGGCATCGCGCACCGCCGAGGTGGCGAACGCCAGCATCTCCGAGACGCCCTTCTCCTCCCCGGCGCGCACCGCGTCGCGGGTGAACTCGGTCAGCGCCTCGATCCCGGCCTCGGTCACGTCGCCGGAGTCGTCGAGGTGCTCCGCCAGCCGCAGCGGCTGCTTGAACGAGAACGCCGGCAGCGGGGCCGCCCCGCCGTGGGCGTCGACCACGAGCAGGTGTCCCGTGTTCGATCCGATGTCGAGTACGCCCAGACGCATGGGTCTACGCTACTTCGCCGCGACGCCCCGCGCGCACGCAGTGTTCCAATGCTCGCTGTGCGGACGACGTCAGCGCCCGGCCGTGGCCGCGGCGCGCTCGGAGCTCGGGGCGGGAACGGAGACGGCAGCCTCCCCGATCCGGGCGTTGACGGCCCCGGCCACGACGACCACGAGCGCGGCGGCAGCAGGCAGGAGCAGGGCCGCGTCGGTGCCCCAGCGCTCGGCGATGTCGCCGGTGACCGCGGAGGCCAGCGACTGCCCGAGGATGACGGCGGAGCCGAGCATGGTCATGACCGTGGCGGACCGGCCGACCGGGCTGCGGCGGGCACCGAGGCCGTACTGGGTGACCAGGGTCGGGCCGATGCCGAGGCCGATGACGAGCAGCGCGAGGACCATCCCGGTCACCGAGGAGACGCCCGGGAGCGCGAGGGCGCCCGCGAGCATGACGCCGCCGAAGACCAGCCAGCGCGCGGCCGGGGTGAAGCCCACCGGGAAGGCGGCGACGCCCAGCGCCAGCGCGGCCGACCCGACGCCCATCGCGGCGTAGACCAGGCCCGCCTGCTCCGGACGACCGTGGTCGGCCATGAACGCGGTCAGCGAGGTGAGCATCGAGCCGAAGAAGAGGCCGACGCCGAGGATGCCGACGACGATGACGACCACGCCCGGGCGGGCGAGCTCGCGCACGGAGCCCGCAGCCGGCGTACGTCCGGCCGAGGCCTGTGCGGTCGCGGCGCTCGGGTGGAGGGCGAAGGCGGAGACGAAGACCAGGGTGAGTGCCGCGGCGGCGACGACCGGCGCCCACGGGTCGATCGTCACGGCGAGGACGCCGGCGACGACGGGACCGACGATGAAGACGATCTCGTCGGCCGCCGACTCGTAGGCCATCGTCGAGTTGAGCACCCGGACTCGGCGACCCGGAACGATGCAGGCGGAGATGATCGCCACCAGCCGCGACCGCGACAGCGGCGCGATCTGCGGGGCGGTCGCGCCGACCAGGAAGGCCACCGCGAGCACCGCCGCGTCGGGCAGCGGGCTGTAGACCACCCAGGCCATCGCGCCGAGCGCCGCGGTGCTGGCGACGCTGATCGCCAGCAGCACCCGGCGCTGGCCGAACCGGTCCACGGCGGCACCGAGGATCGGCCCGCACACCGCGGCGCCGATCCCGACCATCGCCGAGTTCAGACCGCCCAGCGCCAGCGACCCGCGGCCGGCGACGACCAGCGTCAGCACCCCGACGACCACCATCGCGTACGGCAGCCGCGCGACCAGCGCGAGCGGGAAGTACGTCCCTCCGACGGCGCGCACCAGACTCTGCTCGCCCTGCTCCGACATCTCTTTCGAACCTCCCGCTGCGAACCGCGGCTCTGTGCCGCCTTGGTCCGCCGGCGGGGCCAGCGCGAGGTGATACACACATTGGACACGGAGCGGTCGCTCCGCACCTACAAGGATACGCCGCCCGGTCCGCCCGTCCGGAATCGCCGAGGAGTCGTCTCGGTCACGGTTCGAGGTCGACCACCCCGTTGCCGCTGAGGATGTCGAACGGCACCGAGACCTGGTCGTGGGTGATCACCCAGCTGCCGTCGATCCGGCGCAGCCCGTAGGTGACCCGCACCCACATCCCGGGCGTGGCGACACCGTTCTTCATGGTCCCGCTGAGCCGGCCGAAGGCGTAGCCGAACGCCACGTCACCGCCGATCGTGAGGGTCAGATCGCGGAGCTCGTAGTCGACGGTCTCGAAGACCTGGAAGACCTTCGCCCAGTTCGCTAGCTTCGCCTCGATCCCGACGTGCTGGAGCGGCGGCTCGACGTCGAAGGAGACGACATCGGGTGCGTACGGCTCCCGCAGGATGTCGAGGTCCTTGGCCCGCAGTCCCTCGATGATCTTCGCGATCCGGCCGCGGATCGCGGCCTCCTCCGCGGCGCTCATGCCCGCACCTCCGAGGCACCGACGAGGCCGTCGGTGGACCGCAGCGGCGCGAGCGCGGTGCCCCAGGAGACGACCTGGTCGAGCATCAGGGTCAGCGTGGCGGCGTGACGGTCGCCGGGCGTGAAGGTGGTGTTGTTCTCGAAGTCGGTGAACAGCGAGAGCTCGACAGGACGGCTCACGTCGGCCATCCCGAGCGCACTGCACACCGTACGCAGCTGGGCGACCGCACGAGCGCCGCCGCTGACCCCGTACGAGACGAAGCCGACCGCCTTGTTCGTCCACTCCGCGCAGGCGTGGTCGATGGCGTTCTTCAGGACGCCGGGCATGCCGCCGTTGTACTCCGGGGTCACGATCACGAAGCCGTCGAACGGGGCGATCCGCGCGGCCCAGTCGCGGGTGTGCTGGTTCGCCGACGGCCCGAACATCGGCGGCACCGGCTCGTCCAGGTGCGGGAGCGGGTGATCGACCAGATCGATCACCTCGAAGGCCGCGTCGCCGCGGCGCGAGGCCAGGTCGTGTACCCAGCCGGCGACCTGCGGACCGTTGCGGTGGGGGCGGGTGCTGCCGATGATGATGCCGATGCTGATCACGTACGGACTCCTTCTTCTCAGTGGTGCTTCCGTGGTGGCTGTGCTGCCCCTCCGACGACGCAGGCGACCGAAGTGTCAGGCCGGTCTCACAGATCGGGTCGCTGTTTCGTCGGACCGGTTGTAGACATGCAGACCGAAGGGAGCCGCCATGACCGACCCGCACCTCGCCGAGGTGATCGGTGAGCGTCGCCAGCTCATCAACCTCGCCTACCGCCTGCTCGGCTCGCTCGCCGAGGCCGAGGACGTGGCGCAGGAGACCTACACCCGCTGGTACGCACTCACCGAGCAGCAGCGGGAGGCGATCGACGCCCCCGGCGCCTGGATGACGACGGTCGCCAGCCGGATCTGTCTCGACCTGCTCGGTTCCGCACGGGCCCGGCGGGAGCAGTACGTGGGCGACTGGATCCCGGAGCCGGTGCCGGGCGGTTGGCTCGACACCGGGGCCGCGCCGGCCGATCCCGCCGACCGGGTCACACTGGACGAGTCGATCAGCATGGCCTTCCTGGTCGTGCTGGACTCGATGACCCCTGCCGAGCGGGTCTCCTTCGTCCTGCACGACATCTTCCGCTACACCTTCCCCGAGATCGCCGACATCGTCGGACGCACCCCGGCCGCGTGCCGCCAGCTCGCCTCCAACGCCCGCCGCCGCATCGACCTCTCCCGCGACCACTCGGCAGCCGAGCGCGCCGACCTGGTCCGCAGCTTCAAACAGGCCTGGGAGTCCCAGGACATCGAGGCCCTCGTCGGCCTGCTCGACCCCCGGGCGGTCGCGACCGCCGACGGCGGCGGCCTCGCCCTGGCCTTCCTCGAGCCGATCAGCGGCGCCGAGCAGATCGCCGGCGCCTGGATGGAGATCGCCGCGCGCGCCCCCGAGGTGACGCTCCAGGAGTGCCTCGTCAACGGCCAGGCCGGCCTCGTCGGCCGGGTCGACGGCGTCACCGTCTCCGTCTACGCCTTCGACGTCGCCGACGGCCGCATCACCCGCATCTGGGCCGTACGCAACCCGGAGAAGCTGCGTCCGTGGATCGCACGGTGAGCGTCCCGGTGCCGTTTCACCACGTAGGCTTACGAGGTGCCTGAGGTACCCCTGGATTTCCCGCGCGCGTGGGTGGAGTTCGTCAACCCCGACGACCCCGACGAGCGGATGCGATGCGACCTGACCTGGTTGACGTCGGCCTACTCCTGCATCTTCGGCAACGGCTGCCCGGGGATGTTCGAGAGCTCGCCGGACGTGGGGTGCTGCACGCTCGGGGCGCACTTCGCCGACGAGGAGGACGAGGCGCGGACCGCGGGCTTCGTCGCCGAGCTGACGCCGGAGATCTGGGAGCAGCACCCGGGGCGCGCGGTGACGACGGACGACTGGGTCGAGCTCGACGACGACGGCGAGCGCAAGACCCGGGTCACGGAGTTCCGTGGGCAGGAGTCGTGCGTGCTGGCGAACCGGCCGGACTTCCCCGGCGGATCGGGGTGTGCGCTGCACATCCTGGCCGCGAAGGAGGGCAGGGAGCACTTCGAGACGAAGCCTGACGTGTGCTGGCAGCTGCCGATCCGGCGTACGTTCCGGGATGTCGAGCTCACCGACGGGACGACCTACACCGAGGTGACGATCACCGAGTACGACCGCCGTGGTTGGGGTCCCGGCGGCCACGATCTCGACTGGTACTGCTCCGGCAACACCGAGGCCCACGTCGCCGTCGAGCCCGTCTACCTCACCAACCAGGCCGAGCTGACCGAGCTGATGGGCAAGGCGGCGTACGCCGAGCTGGTCCGTCACTGCGAGGCGCATGTCCGGTCGAGGTCCGCGCTGGCCCTCCATCCCGCGAGCCCGCGCTGAACCCCCGGGTGTATCTCGACATCAAGAGATAGCGACCCTGGATTGGTTTCTCTCTCAGGGAGAGTTCAGAATCGTTACATGCGCCTGGACCATGTTTCGTACGCTGCAGGACCCGATGGCTTGGTACAGACCGCCAAGCAGCTCGGTGAGCTGCTCGGCCAGGAGTTCGTCGACGGCGGCGTCCACCCCCGCTTCGGCACCCGCAACTACATCCTCCCGATGCGCGGCGGCCTCTACCTCGAGGTCGTCGAGGCGCTCGAGCACCCGGCCAGCGACAAGGCCCCGTTCGGACAGGCCGTCAAGGCCCGCTCCGCGCTCGGTGGCGGCTGGATCGGCTTCGTGATCGGCGTCGACGACATGACCCCGATCGAGGAGCGCCTCGGCCGCAAGGCCGTTCCCGGCAACCGTCACCTCCCCGACGGCCGCGAGCTCCACTGGCAGCAGATCGGCATCAACGGCCTGATCGCCGACCCGCAGTTGCCCTACTTCATCAAGTGGGAGACCCCCGAGCTCCACCCCGGCAACGCCGGCTCCGACATCACCCTCACCGACCTCGAGATCTCCGGTGACCCCGAGCGGGTCAAGGATTACCTCGGCGACGAGCTGAAGGAGCGCGTCGACCCGTGGACCGGCAAGCCCGCCGAGAACGTCCACATCGACTGGGTCGCCGAGCACGGCACCCCCGGCCTGTTGGCCGCCAAGTTCGTGACCCCGCGCGGCGAGGTCCGGATCTGAGTCGCACCGATCTCCCCGGCGCGACCGGGGCGATTCCCAGCCCCAACATCTGGAACCACACCGCGACGTACGAGATCGAGAACCGTGCGCTCGACCCGCACGGCCGGCTCTGGGCCGCCATGGCCGAGACCGCGCCGTGGGAGGGACGCGATGTCCTCGACCTCGGCTGCGGGACCGGGTTCTACCTGCCGAAGTTCGCCGAGACCGCCCGCAGCGTCACCGGCATCGAGCCGCATCCGGACCTGGTGACGCTGGCGCGGCGGCGTACGAAACGGCTTCCGAAGGTCACCGTCCACAACGGGATCGCGCAGCGGCTCCCGCTCCCGCCGAGCTCGGTCGACGTCATGCACGCCCGCTGGGCCTACTTCTTCGGCCCCGGCTCCGAGCCCGGGCTGGCCGAGCTCGACCGGGTGATGCGCCGCGGCGGCATCGCGATGGTGGTCGACAACGACGGCTCCCGGTCGAGCTTCGGCGCGTGGTTCCGCCGCGGCTACCCGAAGGTCCCGCCGCCCGAGGAGCAGGAGCGGTTCTGGTCGATGCACGGCTGGACGCGCATCGCGATCGACATGGACTGGTCCTTCGGCTCACGCGCGGACCTGGAAGCGGTCGTACGCATCGAGTTCGACCCCGCCACAGCCGCGGCGATCCTGACGGAGCACGAGGGGACGTACGTCGACTATGCCGTCAACCTCTGGTGGAAGCGCTTCTGACGCCCCCTGCACCGACGGCATCCGCTCGATGACCGTGCCGGCCTTCGCACGAGCGCCCATTGAATCTACGCCGGATAGCGACTCGTGCATGGGCTGGGGATCAGCGGCCGAGGATCTCGTCGGCAAGTCGGTGGAGTGGCACGACGAGGTCGGTGTAGTCGCCCATGCGGGTGCGGCCGAGCATGCGGGCGATCGCGAGGAGCTGTGCGCGACGCCCATCGGGTGAGTCGAGCATGTGGGCGAAGCGATGCGTGATCGTGGCCGCGGTGTCGGGCACGAGGAGGCTGTGGCAGTACAGAGTCGCGATGTCGTAGCCGTAGGGGGCAAGGCCCCACTGTTCCCAGTCGAGGATGACGAGGCTTGGGGCGGTTACGTTGGCCCAGTGCAGGTCGCCGTGAGAGGCCACCCAGCGGTCGACCTGGGGGTCGACGCGATCACCGAAGTATTCGCGCAGCTGCTGAGTGACGTCGTCCTGGACCTTCGCCTCCCGCGTCGTCGACGCGGCCGCGAGTGCCTCGAGGGACGTACCCAATTGGTTCAGCCAGGCGTCGTCGATGGCAGGAGGTGTCGTTGCCGCAGGGATCGACGAGGCGGGGGCTTGATCGACCAGCGTCATCACCTCGGTACGGAACCAGCGGTCTTCGTCGCGGGTCTCGGCAGAGTCGAGGACGATCGGCTTGGGGACGCCGACGATCTTGTTGGCGTCGAGGTTGCCGGTCCAGATCAGCATGTCGACCCACTGGGACTGCTCGGTGACGGTGCGAATCCACACCTTCTGCTCGGCGCGGGTGGCGTGGCCGGAGACGGATCGGTCGTACCAGCCCCACTTCCAATCCGGGTCGAGGTCGCAGCCGAGTCGGCCGGCAGCGCCCAGGTGCGCGTCGGTGAGGCGGCGGCGGTGGGCTCGGTCGGCAGGGCTGAGGGCTGTGCTCACCGGTGGGTGGTCTCCTCGTCGATGACATGGCGCAGGTAGGCGCGGGGGTCGGCCAGGTAGCGGCGCCAGTGGAACACCAAGTCAAGCTCGTCCCACTCGACATGGCGGAACCCGTGCTCTCCCACCTCGATGATGTCGGCGCCGGGCGTCGCGGCCAGGACGGGTGAGTGGGTGGCGCAGATGACCTGCGCCCCGGTGGTGCCGAGTTCGTGCATCCGGGCTACCAGCTCCACGCTGGAGGTGAACGACAGGGCGGCCTCGGGCTCGTCCATCAGATAGAACCCGGGGTCGGTGAACATGTTGTCGAACACGGTGAGGAACCCCTCGCCGTGCGACATCTCGGAGGTGTCCTCCTCCCAGTAGCCGTGCATCCCTGAGACGGCGTTCATGAACCCGAACGCGGTTTCGGCGCGCAGAAAGTAGCCGCGGCGTCTCGTACGGGACCCGGATCGGTGTGCGCCTCCGGCGATGGTGGTGTCGAAGTCGAGCGCCTCGCCGAGTGGGGTTTTGGGCCGGTCGTTGACGTACTTGCGTCCCGCGCGGCCGCCGTGCGCGTCCAGCCCCCAAGCCTCGGCGAAGGCCTCCACCAGGGTCGACTTTCCTGAGCCGTTCTCTCCCACAAGGAAGGTGATCGGCTTGGAGAACGTCATGCCCTCCCTCGCGAGCTGGGTGACGCACGGGACGTCGTACGGCCAGGGCCACCGGCCGGGGTCACCGGCAGGAAGCTTGTGGTCGGGGACGTAAGCGCGGGTCGCGAGCATGAACCCAGTGTCCTACGCCTCAGCGGTACCAGGGGACACACGCACCGACGGGCCGACAGTTGTTGGCGGGGCGGCAGGCTGGGGAGCAGGACGGGCCGCACTGCGGATTGCACATCTTCGGTACGCACGGCATCTCGCGTGGCGAGAACTCTTCTGCGAGCTTCGCGCTGGCGTCCTGCATGGGCTGCCCGACCAGGATCTCAGCCAAGGTGGTGTCCTGAACGTTCCCGACGGGCATCCAACGGGAGAACACGCACGGCCACACCGCGCCATCGGGGCCGATGGCGATCACTCCGTCGCCGCAGTTGCCGCACAACTGCGCCATGGAAGCTTCCTGGTCGCGGGTGCCCCGGCCCACCTGCCGCAGGCGGTCGACGCCGACATCGGTAACACCGATCGCGGCGAGTTCGGCGGATGCGGAATCCAGGTCCTGGCCGTCGAGCATCCCGATGATGCCGACACGCATCGGGATGCCCCGCCGGGTCGCCTCGACGAGGTTGGCCTTGGTGCGAGGGTGCGTGTTGCGGCGCACGATCTGCAGGTGCTGGGCAGGGTCGGTGGAGTACCAGGAGCAGGCGAGACGTACGCCCGGTCGATCGAATGTGTCCCACATCGCTGGGGAGACGTGGACCAGGTTGGTGAACACCTCCACCTCCAGGCCGCGCGTGAGGGCGTACCCGACGAGAGTTGGCAGGTCAGGGTGAAGGGTTGGCTCGCCACCGATGAACTGCACCATGGTTACGCCGAGGTCTGCGCCCTCGTCGATGATTCGTTTCCAGTCGGTGACAGTCATGGTGCCGTGGGTCCCGGCCGGCCCGGACTCGGCGTAGCAGTGAACGCACTCGAGTTGGCATCGGCCGGTGATCTCCAGCCACACGAACCCGAGACGGCTCTCTGCCGCCGGGGGGACATCCTCGATGACCTGGATCATTGGGTGCTCCTCGCAGGGTTGATTTCGACTGTGTTGGCCCCGCCAACCCGCCGCAACGGTCAGTTGAGGCGGGCCGGCGAGGAGATCTAGAGGGTGCTCTCCGCCAAGGGGCTGGCGGTCTCGTGGTGAAACTCAGCAAGGAGTTCGGATGCCGCCGAGGCCGCGGCGGCGATGGTCTCCCTGGGTACGCCGCACATCCTCAGCACCGCTTCTGCGATGCGACTCGCCCGCTGAGGGGTCATCGCCGTCCCAGCGTTGCGCAAGCCGGTGACGACCTCGATCGAGTGCATCAACATCTCGCCCAGATCTGGGGCGTCGATGTCAGCGGTCACGTCGACTGAGGCGGCCTGGAGGCCGATGCGGCCGTAGGCGTCGATCAGTTCGCGGCGCGTGTGCTGGAACTCGGCGTAGATCTCACTGTTGATCACGTCGGACTGGGCGTAGAGAATGCCGACGTTGTGGGGCGCATCGGCCAGGGTGCGGATGTCGATCAGCGCGAGTAGGTACAGCGCTGTCGCGTGAGTCTCGGGCGGTACTAGCGCCTCGATCTTCTCGACCTTGTCCATCGTGGGACGCACGGAGCGCTGCAGGAGTTCAGCGAGGATCTCGTCCTTCCCGGCGAAGTGGTAGTACAAGCTCGCTTGCCGAATGCCGACCCGCTCCGCGATCTCCCGAGTCGAGGTAGCCGCAAAGCCGCGAGTGACGAACAGTTCCGCCGACGCGTTGAGCACCTGGTCGCGCGGTGCTACCGCGCTGGTGCTTGGGACATGCCGCGGACGTCCGGGGGCCGCACGCCGAGATCTCATTCGATTTCCTCCGGTTGGTGGCAACCGCGGCCACGTATGCTCGTGGCGTCTCACAGGTCGCTGGCGCTCTTCGCCGATATCCAGCGTTGAGGGAACAGGACCGACATCTCCACGAACACCCGGCAGACATCGGCCGATATCGGCGGACATCGACCGACATCCGGGCCGAGCCACTGACGTCGGGCCGTTTGCTCGGGCAAGGTGTGAACAGGAGGACGACCAGATGACATCAGCTGCACCTCGTACGACGCTCGAGGCGATCAAGATCGAGCGCGGTCTGACCTGGCGTGATGTCGCCCGCTCGGTCGAACGCGCTTCAGCAACCCCCGGTGGTCGGTCGGTGACGCTTTCCGAGGATCACGCCCGGCGACTTGGCACCCGCGCGCTCGGCGAGGTTCAGCCGACGCCAGCGATCGCGCGGGCATTGGAGAGCGCTTTTGGCCATCCGGTCGTGGTCCTTCTCGGGCCCCACGATCCAGCCGCAACCCCGCCGGCCGGACGCCCCAGCTACCAGGAGGCTCTCACCATGGCTGCCGAGAAGGCCCGCCACCTAGCACTCAACATGCCCGGCATCGACGATTACTCCTTGCTCGAAGAAGAGCTGCGCGACCTCGCGCGGGCCTACCCGGTGCAAGCTCTTCCCGAGCTGATCAACCCGCTGGTCACGCTCCAGGACGCCGTTCACCAAGCGATCCTGAGCCCCCGCCGACCGGGCGACGCCGCCCAGCTCTTCAGCATCGGCGCCGTTACGGGCGGGATCCTTGCCAAGGCGTCCCATGATCTCGGAGATCCGCGAGCCGCCGTCACCCAGGCGCGTACGGCACTGATCCTCGCCGAGCAGGCCGGGAACACTACCGTCGCGGCGTGGCTGAACGGGCTGATGGCCCTGGTCGCATACTGGGACGGTCGGTCGCAGGAGTCGCTGCGCTACGTAGAGCGAGGCTTGGCGACAAACGCGGTGAACAGCGCCACGCTGTGGCTGGAGTCGTCAGGCGCACGAGCATGGGCCCGCCTCGGCAACGAGGAGGAGGCGACCCAGAGCATCCACCGTGCCGATGAGATCGCCGACGCCACGGAGCCCACCGACCTCGATGAGCTCGGTGGCATCCTCACCTTCACCGACGCCCGGGCGGCCTATTACGCCGCTGACGCGTTGAGCTGGATACCCAACCATGCTGAGAGTGTTGGTGCCGCACAAGAGGCAGTCGACGCGTACGCCGACGAGACACGAGACACCTGGGCCTTCGGCGACGCCGCCGGAGCCCGCTGCGACCAAGCGATCATCCGGATCGCAAACGGTGAGGTGGAAGGGGCAGCCGAGTCCATCGCGTCCGTGCTCGAACTTCCACGGGACCTGAGGATCGGAGGGGTCGTGAAGAGCGTCCAACGAGTCGGAGATGCGGTTGATGCGGCTTCCGATGGCAAAGCCGCTGACGAACTGCGAGGCCAGATCGAGGCGTTCGTCGCTCGACCGTTGACGATGCGTCCATGACAGGACGTACGCCGTCACAGCCCGTCAAGCTGACTGCGGGCTCGCTAGTGCTGCGGGACTTCGAGTCGGGCGACACCGACGGCGTGCATGCGATTGTCGGAGATGACCGAGTCACGAACTGGCTCAGCTTCGCATCTCGTGATCGAGACGAGGCGCAGTCCATGCTCGATGGGATCCTCAAGCGACAGCTCGACACCCCGCGCAGTGAGTACTACCTCGCCATCACCGAGTCGGCCTCGCCCGAGGTCGTCATCGGGTTCGTCCGCCTCGGCCTGGGAGGAGTCAAGGCAGCTGACCTGGGTTACGCGTTGCGCCCCGAGTGGCAGGGCCGCGGCATCGCGCGTACGGCGGTGTCGCGAATGATCGAGTTCGGGTTTGGTGACCTCCGGCTGCACCGTCTGACGGCCAACATCGGCCCTCAGAACACTGCCAGCATGCGGTTGGTCGAGTCACTCGGCTTCCAGCGCGAAGGCACAATCCGCGACCATGTGCACACCAATGGAGCCTGGCGCGACAGCGTCTCCTTCTCACTGCTCGAAGGTGAGTGGCCGCGATGATCGACCCGGATCACGCCCCGCGTACCTGCCGTTGTTCCTCAGTCTCGCCTTCGTGACGCGGCCGTGTCCAAGCCCGACTGCTCGGCAGCAAGGTCACCGTCAACCTCTGATTGAGGCGTCCCTAAAGCCGAGTCGCGACCTGGGCGAGCGTGGCCAGGGCGAGCGAGCGACTGTGCGAGGGCCAGGCGATGGCTGTGGTGACCTCGGGGGCGTCCAGGACCGGGAGGGTGGCGATGCCGTGGTGCTGCTCGGCGCGCGCCGACTCCGGCAGCACCGCGTACGCCCGGCCGAGCGCGATCAGCTGGTAGAGCTGCGTCGAGTCGCGGACCTCCGGCCCGGGGCCGTCCGCGAAGCCGCCACCCGACGGCCAGCGCATCGGCGGTACGTCCGGGATGTCGTCGAGGTCGGCCAGCCGCAGGTGGGAACGGGTCGCCCAAGGATGACCCGAAGGCAGCACCGCGACCTGGCCCTCGGTGAGCAGGTCCTCGCTGTCGAGTCCGTCGATCGAGTCGAAGGGCCGGTGCAGGAGCGCCACGTCAGCACGGCCGTCGCGCAGGTGCGGCCCCTGCTCACCGATGCCGCACAACGTGACCTCGACCTCCACCGAGCCGGGCTCGGCGGCGTACGCGTCCAGCAGCTTGGTCAGCAGCTCGGTGGCGGCTCCCGCCTTCGAGACGAGGACCAGTCCGGGCTCGTCGCCGCTGCCCACGGCCCGGCGGGTGCGGCGCTCGGCGGCATCGACCGCGTCGAGCGCCGCGCGGGCCTCGGCGAGGAGCACCCGGCCGGCGTCGGTCAGCGTGACGCCTCGGCTGTTGCGCTCGAGCAGCGGGCCACCCAGGCGCCGCTCGAGCCGGCTGATCGCGCGTGACAGCGGCGGCTGGGCGATCCCGAGGCGAGCGGCCGCGCGGCTGAAGTGAAGCTCCTCGGCGACCGCGACGAAGTAGCGAAGCTCCCGGGTCTCCATGGCCACAACCCTACTCCGACCTGGGAACATACCCGAGCGGTATCGGCGGCCACCGAGGTGATATTGGAGTGTTCCGCGGCCGCTGGCCAGTCTGGATGACATGAGCGAGAACACGATTGCGCTGGTCACCGGCGCCAACAAGGGAATCGGCTACGAGATCGCCGCGGGCCTCGGCGCACGCGGCTGGAAGGTCGGCGTCGGCGCCCGCGACGACGCCCGCCGGGAGGCCGCGGTGGAGAAGCTGCGGGCGAACGGCGTCGACGCCTTCGGGGTGCCGCTGGACGTCACCGACGACGCCAGCGTCGCCGCCGCGGCCCGGCTTCTGGAGGAGCAGGGCGGACTGGACGTGCTCGTCAACAACGCCGGCGTCACCGGCGGCATGCCGCAGAACCCGACCGAGATCTCGATCGACCAGATGCGGGTCGCGGTCGAGACCAACGTCTTCGGCGTCGTCCGGGTCACCAACGCGATGCTGCCGATGCTGCGTCGCTCCGCGGCGCCACGGATCGTCAACATGTCCAGCAGCGTGGGCTCTCTCGCCCGGCAGACCTCGACGGACGACCCGCTGGCCGTGGGGCCGATCTCGGCGGCGTACAGCCCGACGAAGTCCTACCTCAACGCCGTCACGATCCAGTGCGCCAAGGAGCTGCACGACACGAACATCCTGATCAACCTCGGCTGCCCCGGGTTCGTGGCCACCGACCTGAACGGCTTCCGCGGCGTACGCACGCCTGAGGAGGGCGCCCGGATCGCGATCAGCCTCGCGACGCTGCCCGACGACGGCCCGACCGGCGGCTACTTCGAGGACGCCGGCGTCATCCCCTGGTGATTACATTCACGCGAAATCCAGGTACACGACGTCAAAGGAGGCCACTCTAGGGAGCGACTCGGGTCCTCTCGGACCTCTCGGAAAGTTAGGAGCTCCACAGATGCGCCTCACCCCACGCCGCCTCGGCACGGTCATCGGTTCCCTCCTCGTCACGCTGGCGACCAGCCTGGTCGCCATCACCTCCACGGCCGCCCCCGCCCACGCCGACGCCTGCTACACCTGGAGCGGCACGCTTCAGCAGGGGTCCTCGGGCAACGCGGTCACCCAGCTCCAGATCCGCGTCGCCGGCTGGGCGGCCACCGGCACGATCTTCTCGATCGACGGGTCCTACGGCCCGGCGACGACGACCGCGGTCCGCAACTTCCAGGCCGCCTATGGGCTCGCCGCCGACGGGGTCGCGGGGACGAACACGTTCAACAAGCTCTACGCGCTCCAGGACGACGACTGCACCCCGATCCACTTCGACTGGAGCGAGGTCGACGACGTCTGCTACGGCGGCTGGCCGACGCCGATCTCCGGCGTGACGATCACGCAGGTCAAGGCCAACCTGATGCAGGCCATGTGGCGGGCCGAGGCCATCCGGCACCGGCTCGGCGACAACCCGCTGCGGGTGACCTCGGCCTACCGCTCGAAGGCGTGCAACGACGCGGTCGGCGGAGCCTCCAACAGCAACCACCTCTACGGCCGGGCCATGGACCTGGTCCCGGGCAGCAGCGCGACGACCATGTGCGGCATCGCCCGTGCCTCCCGCCAGTCGTTCCCGCAGGTCCTCGGGCCGGGCTACCCCGACCACAGCGACCACATCCACCTCGGCATCCAGTCGAGCGTCTACCACAGCGCCTCGCAGTGCTTCTGAGCCCGGCGAGCCGGTGAGCCGGTGAGCTGGTCGGGATCGGTATCGGTCCCGACCAGCTCGCCGCGTGGCATCGTTGTGCCGTGAACCTCGAAGCTCTCATCCCCACACCGCGGCTCGGCGTGCCCACGCGCGAGCGTCGTGCCCGCTCCGCGACCCGGGCGGTGCGGTGAGCACGCATCCCGGCCTGGCCGCCCACGGAGGGCTCGCCGTCGCCGGTCTGGACGCCGAGGCCGAGGCGGTCTACGGCGCCGTCCTCGCCGCCGGAGCGATCGAGGACGCCGAGGTCGCCCGCACCCTTGGGATCAGCACGGACGAGGCCGCGCGCACGCTCGACGAGCTCCGTGCGGCCGGGCTGGTCAACCGGGCGGCGGGTGACGGCCGGTTCGCCGCCGTCGACCCGCGGGTCGCGCTGCGCGCGGTCGCGGAGCGTGCGGAGGACGGGCTCGCCCGGCTCCGTGCCGCCATCCCGCTGCTGGCCGAGGTCTACGAGAACCGTGGTGCGGCGGAGCGCCCGGGCTCGAGCGTCAGCGTGCTCGTGGGTGCCGACGCGGTGGGCGCGGCGTACAACAGGCTCGAGCATCAGGCCGTCGAGGAGTTCATGGCGTTCGACCGGCCGCCGTACGTGCTCGCTCCGCTCAACCCGCTCGAGCCGGTGGTCATCGCGCGCGGTGTGCGCTGGCGAGCGGTCTACGCGGCGGCGGCGCTGGACCGGCCCGGCGCGTGGGACGAGGTACGCCGCGCCGTCGAGGCCGGCGAGCAGGCGCGGCTCACGAGCGAGCTGCCGGTCAAGCTCGCGATCGCCGACCGACGCGCCGCGCTCGTGTCGACGCGCCTCGACGGCCTGCGGCCCGAGGCGATCCTGACCGATTCCCAACCGCTCGTCGCCCTGCTGTGCGAGATGTTCGAGGCGCACTGGGAGCAGGCCGCCGACGTGCCGCCCGACGAGACCGCGCACCGCGGCCCGGTTCCGGTCGAGCGACGGGGCCCGACGACGGAGGAGCGAGCGCTGCTCGCGTTCTTCGCGTCCGGAGCCAAGGACGAGGTGATCGCCCGCGAGCTGCACGTCTCGACCCGCACGGTACGCCGCCGCAGCCAGCTGCTCCTGCGACGGCTCGGAGCCGCGAACCGGTTCCAGGCCGGGGTGCAGGCAGCCCGGCGCGGCTGGGTCTGACCTGGGCCGACGGGTCGAGGTGGCAGGCCCGCAACCTGGGTGATGGCCGCCTGCGGCCAGTTGGCCGCTGCCGGACTCCGGCACGCGTGCGGTCGAAACACCGGAGCGCTTTCATGGGCGCTGAGCCGTCATGCGCGGATCTCAGAACGTTCACCGGAAGGCCACCCATGTCCCCCATTTCCTGTCGCGGCGTCACCGTCGCGCTGGCGGTGCCCGCCGTGCTCGCAGGCTCGGTCCTCGTACCCATGAGCGCAGCGGCCGAGCCCGGCGAGTCCGTCGCCGTCATCATCGAGTTCGACAGCCCCGGCGCCGTGGAGCGCGTCGGCGCCGACCGGATCGCGGAGTCACGATCCGCGACCGGCGACGTCGGCATCCAGGACGCTCTGTCGGCCACCTACAGCGCGGCCGCGAACGACATCGCCACCGAGCAGGACGCCGCCGTCGACCGTCTCCGGGCGGACGGCATCCCGGTCGACGAGAGCCGGAGCGTCACGGGCCTGATCAACGCCGTCATCGCGGAGGTGCCCGAGCGCAGCCTCGACGAGCTCTCCGCCGCGGACGGCGTCGCGTACGTCACCCGCGATGTGCAGATGCACGCGTTGACCGTCGACTCCGTCCCCTCCACCGGCGCCCCCGCGGCCTGGGAGGAGAAGGACGCCGACGGCACCGCGCTACGCGGCGAGGGTATGACCGTGGCCGTGATCGACACGGGCGTCGACTACGGGATCGCCGACCTGGGCGGCGGTTTCGGCGAGGGGCACAAGGTCGTCGGTGGCTACGACTTCGTCGCCGGCGACGACGACCCGATGGACGAGCACTACCACGGCACCCATGTCGCCGGCATCGTCGCCGGAACAGGAGCCGAGACGACCACCGGCGTGGCACCCGACGCCTCGATCACCGCGTGGCGAGTGCTCGACGCCAACGGTGAGGGCATGATGTCCGACGTTCTCGCCGGCTTCGAGGCCGCGGTCGACCCGACAGGCGCGCACCCCGCTGACGTGGTCAACATGAGCCTGGGCGGCCCGGTGGAGGACGACGACCCGCTCGCCCGCGCCTCGACGGCAGCGGTCGAGGCGGGCACCGTGGTGGTCGCCGCCGCGGGCAACTCCGGTCCGTACGACGAGACCGTCGGCTCGCCCGCGAGCGCGCCCAGCGTGATCGCGGTCGGCGCCTCGACCACCGGCATCCGTACGCCGTCGATCACCCTCCGCGGCGCCACCGTGCCGGCCGGCTCGATGCGCCGTTACCCGCTGTCCGCGAATCCCGGCCCCAAGCCCGTGACCGCGCGCGTGATCGACGTGGGCTCGGGCACTCCCGAGGACTACGAGCGCGTCGGCGACGTGACCGGCGCGATCGTCGTCTATCAGAGCCCGACGGCGCAGGCCGTCACCGGTTACGACATGTACCTCTCCGAGCTCGCCGAGCAGCAAGGCGCGGTCGGTGCGCTCGTCTACCAGCCCACCAACGCCGAGGCCGGGACCGGCGACGGCCCGATGGGTGGCTTCGAGACCGACGCCAGCGGCAGCGGTGACCTCACGGCCCAGGCCGGCTGGGACCAGCGCCGGACGACGCTCGTGATGATGTCGCTCTACGGCGGCGACTACGGCAACATCCGCCGGGCCGTGCTCGACGGCAAGGTCACCGCGACGATCACGGGGAAGGACGCCACCGACCTGATCGCGTCGTTTAGCTCACGCGGTCCGGCCGGCACGGCCCTCAAGCCCGAGATCGTCGCTCCCGGCGTCGAGATCCGCTCGGACATCCCCGCCTGGCAGGGCATCGATGGCAACGCCTACCGCTTGTCCGGGACGTCGATGGCCGCGCCGCACGTCGCGGGTGCCGCGGCACTGGTACGCCAGGCCCACCCCGACGAGTCGGCCCTGAAGATCCGCGCCCGTCTGATCGGGTCGGCACGGGAGCTCGACAGCACCGATGCCGACGTCAGCCCGTTCACCCAGGGCGCCGGAGCGCTGGCGGTCGACCGAGCAGTGGCGCAGGACGTCACCGCTTCGCCCGACGCGCTCTCGCTGGGCCTCGCCGACACGGCGGGCGACGTCCGCTCACGCACGGCCACCGTCACGCTGACCAACTCGGGCAGGACGACGCAGAAGCTCAAGCTGCGCGCCGAGGCGTCCGAGGTCAGCGACGGCCGCGTCGATCTGTCGGCCGGGTCGCTCACGCTGAAGCCGGGCGGCAGGGCCGAGGTGAGGATCACCCTCACCCCCGGCCACCGCGACCGGTCCGGCGAAGTGTCGGGTGAGCTCGTCGCCACCGGCGCCGGCAAGGGCGCCGCGAGCGTGCGCGTGCCGTACGCGCTGCTGGTGCGCCCGCTCGTCGTCCGAGCGACACCGGATGTCGTCGACAGCGCGACGCGCGTCGTCGTGCAGGCACCGGCGGCGCTGGACCGTCCGTCCGCCGACGTCGTGGCCCCTTCGGGCCGGCGCACGACCGTGACGCTGTCGCCGCAGGACGGCCGGCCCGGTTGGTACGCCGCCGACCTCGAGCTGCGGGAGGCGGGCGTCCACCGGATCGACGCGACCGGCACCACCGCCGAGGGACGGCGGCTCGGCGGGGCCGGGTCTCTCGTGGCGCTCGGGACGGACAAGCGCGGCGACTGGGAGCAGGTGGGCCCGATCTTCACCGGCGGGCTCACGGTGACCTCGCCGGACCGCGCCGGCACGGCGATCCACGTCGTCCAGGACGGCATCAGCCCGTTCTGGACGAGCGACGGCGGCCAGACCTGGACGCGGGTGCGCTCGATGCCCGTCGCGGCGGGCGTCGGCCTGCCGGCGGCCGACCCGGCCGTGCCCGGCGGGTTCTGGCTCGCCGTGAACGGCATGGCCGGGCACGACGTGCTCGACGCCACGTACCAGGGCCGCCTGCTGCACAGCGCGGACGGCGGGAAGAGCTGGGAGGTGACGTCACTCCCCGACGAGCAGATCCAGGCGGTGAGCGCCGACCGCTCCACGGTCGCGGTCGCGACCGCCGCGGGGCTGCGGTTCAGCCACGACCACGGCCGGACCTGGGACCTCGTGCCGACCGGCTGGACGGAGTCGGTCGAGCACCTGGCGGTGGCTGACGGACGGGCGTACGTGCAGACGTTCGACGGAGTGTGGCGGGTCGACCTGACCGGTCAGGCACGCGGCACCGTCACGCAGGTCCTCGCGCCGGAGAGCAGCATCGGCTCGCTCTCGGACGTGGCGGTCGCGGGCGACACGGTGATCGCGACCGTGTGGGACACCGAGGATGCGACCGTGCTGCGGTCCGATGACGCCGGGGCCACCTGGAAGTCGTCGCAGCCGGTGCCCGGCGCCTACACGCTCGGCCTGTCGGTGGCGGGCGACACCACCTATCTGCGCTTCTTCGACCGGTTGTACGCCAGCACCGACCACGGCGCGACCGCGACGCCGGTCGCACTGCCCGAGGGGACGCGCGACGTACGCGACGTCGACGCGTGGCAGGGCGGGGACGGGCTCGTCGTGACCACGAACGCCGGCGTCTGGGGTGAGGACCGCGACGCCTGGACGAGGTATCCGCTGGCGGGCGGCAACACGTGGAGCCTGGCGGTCGGCGTCGATGCCGCGAAGGAGCCCGTGCTGCGTACGGGCGACGCCCAGGGGATCAAGGAGCGCAAGCAGGGCGATCTCGGTACCGGCCGCGCTCTCGACTGGGGCCTGACGGGCGACGAGGGCTGGATCGGCCTGACGGCCCTGGACGTCGAGCAGTCGCCGATCGGCGCACGTGACGTGTGGTGGGTCCGGCAGGACGGCTTCCTCGGGACGCAGCTGATCCGCCGCTCGCTCGACGGCACCGACACCCGCGTCGGACCCCATGTCGAGGTCGGAGACGTCGCGGTGTCACCGCTGAGGGACCGCACCGTCGCGACGACCTACGGCGCCGAGCCCGAGCACGGCATCCTCGTCTCGACCGACGGGTTCGCCACGTGGACCACGCATCCGTACGACCTCGCGGTCCGCGCGATCGAGTTCGACGCGTCCCGGCCCGAGCGGCTGTGGATCGCCGCGAGCGAGGGCCTGTACCGCTCGGACGACCTCGGCGCGACGCTCACGAAGATCGCCGACGGCCCCGTCCGCTCGCTGTCGGTCGAGAAGGACGTCGTGCTCGCGGGCACGGACGGCGGCGCGCTGGTCAGCACGGACGGCGGGAAGAAGTTCCACAGGTCGGCGATCCCGAACCTGCGCGCGGCGGTCGGCGCGGTCGCCTCGGTCGAGGTCGCGGTCTCGGCGGATGCCGGCGGCAGGCCGGGCAAGGCCGTGCGTGTGCTCGTCGCCGGCAGCACCGACCTCGTCCGCGACGGGGTGCTCGCCTCGGGCGCCGGGGCCTTCGTCAGCACCGACGAGGGCAGGACGTGGCAGCCGGCGTCGGGTGGCCTCACCGCGCTCGACATCCGCGATCTCGCGGTCAGCCAGGACGGCAGGTGGCTGTACGCAGGCACCAGCCGAGGTGGGGTCGTCCGCACCGCGACCGATGCGCTGGTGAGCGCGATCCGCTGAGATCAGGACATATCGGTGAGCTGGTCGGGATCGGCATCGGTCCCGACCAGCTCGCGGAGCTTGTCGTTGACGTCCCAGATCCCGACATTCATGCCGGCGGTGACGGTGGCGCCGCGCCGCCAGTAGGCGATGAACGCGTCGCCCTCGGTGTCGCCGCGGAGGATCACCTCGTCCTCGGGGGCTGAGCGGCCGACGTACTCCATGGAGAACTCGAACTGGTCGGTGAAGAAGTAGGGCTGCCAGTCGTAGGCACCGTCCTTCCCCAGCATCGACCGGGCCACCAGCCGGCCCTGCTTGATCGCGTTGTCCCAGTGCTCGACCCGCAGCGGGCCGAGCACGGTGTGCTTCGCGAGCGCGACGTCGCCCGCGGCGAAGACCCGAGGATCAGACGTACGCAGCCCCTCGTCGACCACGATGCCGTCGCCGACCTCGAGGCCGGCGTCGGCGGCGAGGCTCGTGGCCGGTGCGGCTCCGACGGCGACGAGCACGATGTCGGCGGGGATCTCACCGGCGCTGGTGCGTACGAGCCCGGGTTCGATCGCCTCGACGGTCGTCTGGGTGTGGACCTCGACGCCGTGGCGGATGTGGAGGGCGGCGACGTGCTCGGCGAGGGTGGGGCCGAGGACGTTGAGCAGCGGCTGCGCGGCCGCCTCGAGCACCACCGCCTTCCCACCGAGCGCGGTCACCGATGCCGCGACCTCGAGCCCGATCCAGCCGCCGCCGACCGCGACCACCCGCGTCCCGGGCTCGATCGCCTCCTTGAGGCGGCGGGCGTCCTCGACGGTGCGGAGGGTCATCGCGTTCTCGACGCCCGGGATCGGCGGCGTCCTCGGGTCGGCGCCGGTGGCCAGGAGCAGCTGGTCGAAGGGCAGCTCGTCGCCGTTGTCGAGCGTGACGGTCCCGGCGTCCAGGTTCAGGGCGGTCGCGGTGGTGCCGGTCAGGAGGGTGACGTCCTTCTCGGCGAACCACGCCTCGTCGTGGGAGAGCTTGAACTCCTTGGCGCCGGAGAGGAAGTCCTTGGAGAGCTGCGGTCGCTCGTAGGGCAGCTCCGGCTCCTTCCCCACCAGGGTCAGGCGGCCGGCGTACCCCTCGTCGCGAAGGGCTTCGATGGCGCTGACCGCCGCGAGACCAGCACCGATGACGACGATCTGCTCAGTTCCCATGACGCCATCGTCCCGCGGATCGGTCTGGCTATGAAGACCCGCGGACGGTCAGGGCCGGTTTCAGCATCACACCGGGCGCGGCGTAGGACGGCGTGGCCAGCAGCTCCTCGAGCGCCTTGACCAGCTCGCGCGCGGCCTCCTCGAGCGGAGGACGTACGGACGTGATCCCCGGCGGCACCGTCTGCGCGACCTGGGAGTCGTCGAAGCCGACCACCGCGACGTCCTCGCCGAGCCGCAGGCGCCGCTCGAAGAGCGAGTGGAGCACGCCCATCGCGAGCGTGTCGGAGGCACAGACCAGCGCGGTCGGCTCGGTCTCGTCGAGGATCGCGTCGGCGGCGGCCTTGCCCGAGCTGATCGAGTCCTCGGTGCGCGAGGCCAGGCCGGTGGTCGAGAGGCCGTGGGTGTGCATCGCGTGGATCCAGCCGCTTCTCCGCTCCTCACCGAGGAGCGAGTCCTTGTGCCAGCCGATCCAGGCGATCTTCGAGTGGCCGCGCTCGATCAGGTGCTCGGTGGCGATCTCGGCACCGTAGGCGAGGTCGACGTCGACCCAGGGATGCTTGGCGTCGGGCTGGGTCCACGGGCGGCCGAAGGAGACGAACCGTGCCCGGCGGGACTGCAGCCAGGTGGTCTGCTGGCCGCCGAGGTGGGTGTCGGTCACCACGAACGCGTCGACCGCGGTCGAGCGGAGCAGCTCGTCGTAGCCGTCGAGCGGGTCGGCGGGGTCCCCGTAGAAGAGGAGCACGTGATAGCCCGTCTCGGCCGCGGCCTCGACGAAGGAGTGCACGAACCGGTCCATCATCGCGTTGGCCGTGCCCTCCTGGAGGGCGGGCATCCGCAGGCCGATCAGATGGCTGGCTCGTGTCCGCAGGCTCCGGGCGGCGCGGTTGGGCTGGTAGCCCAGCTTGTCGATCGCGTCCTGCACGCGGGCGAGGGTGTCGGCACGCAGCAGGTCAGGGTTGTTGACCGCGTTGGACACCGTCTGCCGGGACACGCCGGCCAGCTCCGCGACGTCCGCCAGGGTCGGCGGAGCGGCCGAGATATGACCGCCGGAACGCGGCACCGCCACGCTCTGCCTCCCTTGATGCCGATGTGGAACTCTGGATCGTTCCAAGCCATGGTAACGACTGCCGGCCCCTTGGGACGCTTTCAGGGTCAATGTTGGTCTCGACCCGCTTCGCGGGTTCGCGGGCTCACCCGCTGCGCTCGCTCGACCTCCTCCCGTTGCGCCGCCGCTCGTGCCTCGCGGCGACGCAGGATCGGATGTCGGTGCCTTGGTCTAAGTTGCTGGCCATGGCTACCGCACGCTCGTCCAAACGCGCCACCTACCGCTGCTCGGAGTGCGGCTGGGAGACCGGGAAGTGGGTCGGTCGCTGTGGCGAGTGCCAGGCCTGGGGGTCGGTCGCCGAGACGGCGGCCCCGATCGGACGTACGCCGGCGGCCCCCGTCTCCACCGCCGCGGTGCCGATCGGGAAGGTGTCGGTGACCGAGTCGGAGCGGCGTACGTCGGGGGTGCCGGAGCTCGACCGGGTGCTCGGCGGCGGGCTGGTGCCGGGAGCCGCGATCCTGCTGGCCGGTGAGCCGGGTGTCGGGAAGTCCACGCTGCTGCTGGAGGTGGCCGCGCAGACGGCGCGCTACGGGCGGCGTGCACTGTATGTGACGGGCGAGGAGTCGGCGTCACAGGTGCGACTGCGCGCCGACCGGACCAATGCCATCCAGGACGAGCTCTATCTCGCCGCCGAGACCGACCTCGGCGCCGTGCTGACCCACATCGAGGAGACCCGGCCCGACCTGATCGTGGTCGACTCCGTGCAGACCATCGGCGCCTCCGGGGTCGAGGGCGTCCCCGGTGGCGTGACCCAGGTGCGCGAGGTGGCGGCGGCGCTGATCCGGGTCGCCAAGACCCGCAACATCACCACCGTCGTGGTCGGCCACGTGACCAAGGACGGGGCGATCGCCGGGCCACGGGTGCTGGAGCACCTGGTCGACGTGGTCCTCCACTTCGAGGGCGCTCGGGACTCACGGTTCCGGATGGTGCGGGCGATGAAGAACCGCTTCGGCCCGGTCGACGAGGTGGGCTGCTTCGACCTGTCCTCGGAGGGCATCGTCGCTGTCACCGATCCGTCGGGTCTCTTCGTGGAGACCCATCACGTCTCCGTCCCCGGCACGTGCGTCACCGTGACGATGGAGGGTCGCCGGCCGCTGCTCGCCGAGATCCAGGCGCTGACCGTGCTGGGTGCGGAGGAGCGGGCGAAGCGTACGACCTCGGGGTTGGACGGCTCCCGGCTCGCGATGATCCTCGCCGTGCTGCAACGCCACGCGCGGGTCGGTCTCTCGGGCCGCGACGTGTTCGCCTCGACCGTCGGCGGGGCCCGGATCAGCGACCCGGCCGCCGACCTGGCGATGGCGCTCGCGGTCGCCTCGAGCCACACCGGCACGCCGACGCCACGCGGCGTGGTGGCACTCGGTGAGATCGGCCTGGCCGGCGAGCTGCGACGGGTGCGCGACCTCGACCAGCGGCTCTCCGAGGCGGCGCGGCTGGGGTTCACGGTCGCAGTCGTCCCGGCCGATCCCGGGGCTCCGGTGCCCAATCGCCCGAATGAGCGTGAAGTCGACGGGATGCGTGTCTTTGAGGTCCACAGCATCAGTGCCGCGCTGGAATTCCTCCGCTTGGTGTGATCGGCTTGGTGACTCGTGGCCGATCGTTCTCGGCATTACGGTTGGATCCACGGTTAGAATCACCCCATCCCACTCCGAAAGGAATCTCGTGCCCGCCGACCGCACCGCGGACTCCATCCGACTGCGCGAGACGCTCGCTCTGATCGCGCCCGGAACACCGCTGCGTGACGGGCTCGAGCGCATCCTTCGCGGCCGCACGGGCGCGCTGATCGTGCTCGGCCACGACAAGATGGTCGATGCCATCTCGACCGGTGGCTTCACGCTGGACGTGCCGTTCACCTCCACCGGCCTGCGCGAGCTCGCCAAGATGGACGGGGCGATCATCGTCGACGACTCGCTGAGCCGCATCGTGCAGGCCGCGGTCCACCTGATGCCCGACCACACGATCCCCTCGACCGAGACCGGCACCCGGCACCGCACCGCCGACCGGGTCGCCAAGCAGACCGGTCACCCGGTGATCTCGGTGTCCCAGTCGATGCAGATCATCGCTGCGTACGTCGGGGAGACCCGCCACGTCCTGGAGGACTCCGGCCAGATCCTCTCCCGCGCCAACCAGGCGCTGGCGACCCTGGAGCGCTACAAGCTGCGGCTCGACGAGGTGGCCTCCACCCTGTCGGCGCTGGAGATCGAGGACCTGGTGACCGTGCGCGACGTCGCCGTCGTCGCCCAGCGCCTCGAGATGGTCACCCGTATCGCCCGCGAGATCGAGGACTACGTGCTCGAGCTCGGCACCGACGGCCGGCTGCTGTCCCTCCAGCTGGAGGAGCTCATCACCGGCGTCGACGCTGAGCGCGAGATGGTCATCCGCGACTACCTCCCGCGCGGCCGTCGCGCGCGTTCGCCCGAGGAGCTCCTCGCCGAGCTCGAGGCGCTCAACTCCGCCGAGCTCGTCGACCCCGCCGCCACCGCCCGGGTCCTGGGCCTGACCACCTCGGATGCGCTGGACGGCGCCGTCGCTCCGCGCGGCTACCGCCTCCTCGCGAAGGTACCCCGGCTCCCACCCGCCGTCGTCGACCGCCTCGTCGACCACTTCGGCACCCTGCAGAAGCTCCTCTCCGCCAGCGTCGACGACCTCCAGGCCGTCGAGGGCGTCGGCGAGCTCCGCGCCCGCTCGGTCCGCGAGGGCCTCTCCCGCCTCGCCGAGTCCACCATCCTCGAGCGCTACGTCTGACCCCTCGCCGAAGCGTCGGCCCGGTCGGCCGAAGCGTCAGTCGCATCGGCCGAGCTGGCACGCGCTGCCAACTCGGCCGACGTCAGTGACGCCTCGGCCGACCTACCCGACGGCTCGGCTATCGGCTGACCGGGGAGTCCGGTTCCGTACGCGACAGTGCGGTGCCCGGCTTGTAGAGGCCGAAGGTCGCCGATGACGGCTCGCCACCGAGGGCGGCGGCGACGATCGTGAAGAAGTTCGGCTTCACCCACGGGCCGTGACCGGTGCACTCGCCGGCGACGACCCGGCGGCCGGTCCAGGTCAGGGGCAGCGTGGTGACGACGTCGCGGCGTACGACGATCTCCTTGGTCGGCACCGCCTTGGGGCAGTCGACCGTGGACCAGACCAGATCGCCGCCCTTCTGCGAGATCCGCACCTGGAGCGCGTCGGCGGACAGCTTCCAGGTGCACGCGGTCGCCTTCACGGTGCGCAGTTGCAGCGGGATGGTGACGTTGTCGTAGGAGTAGCCGTTGGTGACGGCGGGCTCGACGACGATGTCGGAGGGCGAGCACTCGCCGGTCGGCTCGGGCGGCGCGCTGCTCTTCGGCTTCGCGGGCTTGTTGCCGCCGCCCACCTTCCCCGCCTTCTTCGACGGCTCCGCGCTGGGCGTCGGCGTGACCGTCACCGTCGCGGTGGGCTCGTCGGCCACCGGGGTCGCGGTGTCGTCCGACGCGTCGGATCCGTTGAGGAAGAAGCGCGAGATCCCGACGATCAGGAGCATGACGATGCCGAGCACCGCCAGCCGCCGGCGCCAGTAGACCGAGGCCGGCAGTCGTCCTCCACTCCTTCTCGCACGGGCCATAGGCGACACCGTAATGACCCTTCGCCCAGGTTTCGGGGTGCCACTCCGTGGCAATACCTGTCGCACGGCACAATCGGGGTGTGACCGAACTCCATGACGCCGTTCTGGACTGGTACGACGCCAACGCCCGCGACCTCCCGTGGCGATCCGCCACCGCGACGCCGTGGTCGGTGATGGTCAGCGAGTTCATGCTCCAGCAGACCCCGGTCTCCCGCGTGCTCCCGATCCATGAGGCCTGGCTGGAGCGCTGGCCGACCCCGGCCGCCCTGGCCGCGGAGCCGACCGGAGAGGCCGTACGCGCCTGGGGCCGCCTCGGCTACCCCCGTCGTGCGCTGCGCCTGCATGCCGCCGCCACCGCGATCGTCGAGCAACACGGCGGCGACGTGCCGGACTCCTACGACGAGCTGATCGCACTCCCCGGCGTCGGCGACTACACCGCGGCGGCCATCGCCACCTTCGCCTACGGCAAGCGCCACGTCGTCCTCGACACGAACGTACGCCGCGTCTTCGCCAGGACGCTCAGCGGTGTCGAGTTCCCCGCCCAGTCGGTCAACAAGGCCGAGCGGGAGCTCGCCGCCGGCGTACTCCCCCACGACGAGCCGACCGCCGCCACCTGGTCGGTCGCCGTGATGGAGCTCGGCGCCCTCGTCTGCACGGCCGCCAACCCGTCCTGCGCCCGCTGCCCCGTCACGGACCAGTGCGCCTGGCGCGCCGCCGGCCACCCCGCGTACGACGGCCCTCCTCGCAAGGTCCAGACCTGGGCCGGCACCGACCGCCAGTGTCGCGGCCGGCTTCTCGCCGTGCTCCGCGACGCCGACTCCCCCGTCCACCGCAGCCGCCTCGATGTCGTCTGGTCCGACGAAGCCCAACGCAAACGCGCCCTGGAGGGCCTGCTGAAGGACAATCTGGCCGCCGAGGTGGAGCCGGACTTCTTCGCCCTCCCCTAACCTCCAGCCCACCTCCAGCCGAAACTGCAGAAATGGCGGACGAAACTCTACTTTCGCCCGCCACAACTGACGTCTCGGCAGCCACAACTGACGCCTCGGCCGGCATTTCTGCCGACTCGGCGGGGGATAAAGCAAACGCCCCGGCCTAAACGGCCGGGGCGTCGCTATTGACCGACTACTCGGAGTCGGGCTTCGGCTTCTCGATGTTGATCGGCTCATCCTGGTCGGGGAGCTCGATATCGGTGACGGTCGCGCCCTCGAGAGGAGGTACGTCCGGGATGGAGGAGCGCTTCTGGCCCTCGAAGGTGAACTTCGCGGCCGGACCCTCGCCCTCGACGTCGACCACGACGATCGAGCCGGGGCCGATGTCGCCATAGAGCATCTTCTCGGCGAGCACGTCCTCGATCTCGCGCTGCACCGTGCGGCGCAGCGGACGGGCACCCAGGACCGGGTCGAAACCGCGCTCGGCGAGCAGCTTCTTCGCGGCCGTGGTGAGCTCGATGCCCATGTCGCGGTCCTTGAGGCGGATCTCGACGGCACCGATCATGTTGTCGACCATCGAGATGATCTGCTCCTGCGACAGCGGCGGGAACACGATGACCTCGTCGACACGGTTGAGGAACTCCGGACGGAAGTGCTGCTTGAGCTCGTCGGAGACCTTCGACTTCATCTTCTCGTAGGAGCCCGCGGCGTCGCTGGCCTGCGAGAAGCCCAGGTTGACCGACTTCGCGATGTCCCTCGTGCCGAGGTTGGTGGTCATGATGATGACGGTGTTCTTGAAGTCGACCACGCGGCCCTGGGAGTCGGTCAGGCGACCTTCCTCCAGGATCTGCAGCAGCGAGTTGAAGATGTCCGGGTGGGCCTTCTCGACCTCGTCGAAGAGGACCACGGAGAACGGCTTGCGGCGCACCTTCTCGGTGAGCTGGCCACCCTCCTCGTAGCCGACGTAGCCCGGAGGCGAGCCGAAGAGCCGCGAGACGGTGTGCTTCTCGCCGAACTCGGACATGTCGAGCTGGATCAGCGCGTCCTCGTCACCGAAGAGGAACTCGGCGAGCGTCTTGGACAGCCAGGTCTTACCGACACCGGACGGACCGGCGAAGATGAACGAACCGCCGGGGCGCTTCGGGTCCTTCAGACCGGCACGCGTGCGTCGGATGGCGCGGGACAGGGCCTTGACCGCCTCGTCCTGGCCGATGACGCGCTTGTGGAGCTCGTCCTCCATGCGCAGCAGGCGCTGGGACTCCTCCTCGTTGACCTGCACGATCGGAATGCCGGTCGCCACGGCGAGAACCTCGGCGATCAGCTCCTCGTCGACCTCGGCGACCTCGTCCATGTCGCCGGCACGCCAGGCCTTCTCACGCTCAGCCTTCTTGGCGATGAGCTGCTTCTCCTCGTCGCGCAGACGCGCGGCCGCCTCGAAGTCCTGGCCGTCGATCGCGGCCTCCTTGCGCTGGCGCACGTCGGCGATCTTGTCGTCGTACTCCCGCAGGTCGGCGGGGGCCGTCATCCGGCGGATCCGCAGCCGCGAGCCCGCCTCGTCGATCAGGTCGATCGCCTTGTCGGGCAGGAACCGGTCGGAGATGTAACGGTCGGCCAGGGTCACCGCGGAGACCAGGGCCTCGTCGGTGATCGTCACCCGGTGGTGGGCCTCGTAACGGTCGCGGATGCCCTTGAGCATCTCGATCGCGACGGCGATCGACGGCTCCGGCACCTGGATCGGCTGGAAACGGCGCTCGAGAGCGGCGTCCTTCTCCAGGTATTTCCGGTATTCGTCCAGCGTGGTCGCACCGATGGTCTGCAGCTCACCACGAGCCAGCATCGGCTTGAGGATCGAGGCGGCGTCGATCGCGCCCTCGGCCGCACCGGCGCCGACGAGGGTGTGGATCTCGTCGATGAACAGCACGATGTCGCCGCGGGTCTTGATCTCCTTGAGCACCTTCTTGAGGCGCTCCTCGAAGTCACCGCGGTAACGCGAGCCGGCGACCAGCGCACCCAGGTCGAGGGTGTAGATCTGCTTGTCCTTGAGCGTCTCGGGCACGTTGCCCTTGACGATGTCCTGGGCCAGCCCCTCGACGATCGACGTCTTGCCGACGCCGGGCTCACCGATGAGGACCGGGTTGTTCTTCGTACGCCGCGACAGCACCTGCATCACGCGCTCGATCTGGCCCTCGCGACCGATGATCGGGTCGAGCTTGCCCTCGCGGGCGTCCTGGGTCAGGTTGCGGCCGAACTGGTCGAGTACGAGGCTGGAAGAAGGAGCCTCGGTGGAGGTGGTGCCGGTCGACGCGGTCGCGCCGGAGGTGCCGGCCTGGCCCTCCTTGCCCTGGAAGCCCGAGAGCAGCTGGATGACCTGCTGGCGGACCCGGTTGAGGTCGGCGCCGAGCTTCTGCAGCACCTGGGCGGCGACGCCCTCGCCCTCACGGATCAGGCCGAGCAGGATGTGCTCGGTGCCGATGTAGGAGTGGCCGAGCTGCAGCGCCTCGCGCAGGGACAGCTCGAGCACCTTCTTGGCACGCGGCGTGAACGGGATGTGCCCGGACGGTGCCTGCTGCCCCTGGCCGATGATCTCCTCGACCTGGTTGCGGACCGCCTCGAGCGAGATGTCGAGGGACTCGAGGGCCTTGGCCGCGACGCCCTCGCCCTCGTGGATCAGGCCGAGCAGGATGTGCTCGGTCCCGATGTAGTTGTGGGAGAGCATGCGGGCCTCTTCCTGGGCCAGCACGACCACCCGGCGGGCTCGGTCAGTGAACCGCTCGAACATGTACGCATCTCTCCTAAGAATTCTGGGGCGTCACCAAGATTCAACCCCGCAGACAGCCTACGCGTTCCCGACAACACAACGCGATCCGTGCGCTGAGAGCGAACACGCGTTCCGTACGCCGGACAGCGCCGCCCACACGGACGACGACACAAAGACGGCTGCCGCGCCCCGGAGGGCACGGCAGCCGGTCGTTCGGTGCGGCGAGATCAGCCGGTCAGTGAGCCGCTTCGAAAGCGGCCCGGACCTCGGCCGGAATGCGACCACGGTCGGGCACGGTGTAACCGTTGGCCTTCCCCCACTCGCGCATGACCTTCGGGGTGGACCCGCCGGCGGCGGGAGCCTTCTTGGCGCTGCCGCGACGGCCGCTCACCTTCTGGGCGTGACCGATGAAGAGCGCGAGAGAATCACGGAGCTTTGCCGCATTGGCATCACTGAGATCAATCTCGTAAGAGGTGCCGTCCAGGGCGAAAGACACCGTCTCCGCAGCTTCCGAGCCGTCGATGTCATCCTCGAGGATGATCTGAACCTTCTTAGCCATGTTCCTACCTTCACTGCTCTTCACCCGGAAACGGGCCGAATATAGGCCCCGCGGTTAAGCGAGATGCGCATAGCATTACATATCATCCAGATGAATCAACAGGGTGGCATACCGAAAAACGCTAACGACCGACATTCCTCTGGAATATCAGTTCCAGACCTTGCATCGTCAGCCACGGAGAATGCACCGAGAAGCATTTACTCTCATCGAGAACGAACTCCGCGAGATAGCCGGTCGCAATCACCGTCACTTCGTCGGCGGAGACACCCAGCTCGGCAATGATCCGGGCGACCAGACCCTCGACCTGCGCGGCTACTCCGAACACCATTCCGGACTGCAGCGCCTCGACCGTGTTCTTGGCGATCACCGACCGTGGCCGGGCGAGCTCGACCTTCCGCAGCTGCGCGCCACGCCGCCCCAGCGCCTCGAGCGACAGCTCGATCCCCGGCAGGATCGCGCCGCCGACGTACTGGCCGGAGGCGTTGACCACGTCGAAGGTCGTCGCCGTGCCGCGGAAGTCGACCACGATCGCCGGGCCGCCGTGGAGCGCCACGGCCGCGACCGCGTTGGCGATCCGGTCGGTGCCGACCTCGCGCGGGTTGTCCATGAGGATCGGGATGCCGGAGCGTACGCCCGGCTCGACCACCACGCTCTCGACCGAGCCGAGATGGCGGGCGAGCATCTCGCGCCACTCGTGCAGGACCGAGGGCACGGTCGCGCACACCACCACGCCGTCCACGCTCGCCACCAACGCATCGCCGAGGATCCCCCGCAGCAGCGCCCACCATTCGTCGGCGGTGCGGTGCTCGAGCGTGGAGACCTTCCAGTCCGCCGACACGACGCCATCAGCGATCAGCCCGAGAACCGTGTGGCTGTTGCCGATGTTGACAGCGAGCAGGGACATGGCGGGCGCCTCAGCCCTCGGACAGGTCGAAGCCGATGTCGAAGACCTTCACCGAATGGGTCAGCGCACCGACAGAGAGATAGTCGACACCGGTCTCGGCGACTTCGCGGGCCCGGTCGAGAGTCAGGCCGCCGGACGCCTCGAGCACCGCACGTCCGGCGGTGATCTCGACGGCCTCCTTCATCATCGCGGTCGACATGTTGTCGAGCATGATCCGGCCGCAACCCGCGTCGAGCAGCGCCTTGAGCTCCTCGAGCGTGGTCACCTCGACCTCGATCGGCACGTCCGGGTAGGCGAATTTCACGGCCTCGTAGGCCTGCACCGCGCCGCCGGCGGCGACGATGTGGTTGTCCTTCACGAGCGCCATGTCGCACAGCGACATCCGGTGGTTGGCACCGCCGCCGCAGCGCACGGCGTACTTCTCCAGGGCCCGGAAGCCCGGCAGCGTCTTGCGGGTGTCGAGGACCTGCGCGCCGGTGCCCTCCAGAGCCTCGGTCCAGGCCGCGACACCGGTGGCGACACCGGAGAGGTGGGAGGCGTAGTTGAGAGCCGTACGCTCCGCGGTCAGCAGCCCGCGAGTCGGCCCGGCGATCCGCATGATGACGTCGCCGGCCTTCACCTTGGAGCCGTCCTTGACGCGGTCGGTCACCGTGACCGAGTCACCCATGACGTACGCGAAGACGAGCTCGGCCACGCCGAGGCCGGCCACCACGCCGTCCTCCCGGGCGGCGAAGACGCCGATCCCGGTCGAGTCGGGGGCGATCGTGGCCACGGACGTGACGTCCTCGCTGGGCATCTCACCGGGAGCGGCCGAGGGCAGATCCTCGTCGAGAGCGAGTTCGACGGCGTCGTAGACCTCGCCGGCGTCCAGGCCGGCCTTGGTCAGCTCCTCGCGCAGCGACTGCGGGATCTCGTCGAAGGGCACGCGTCGGATGGTCATCAGGCTCCTGCCATGGTTGTGGTGATGCGGTCGGTCGCTGGGGCCGGGGTGAAGCTGACGACAGTCTCGCCGTCCCGGAGCCGAACGTCGAAGTGGCCGGCGAACCCGGCGTCGTCGCGCTCGGCGAAGTCCTCGCGCCAGTGGGACCCGCGGGTCTCCTTGCGCAGCAGCGCGGACTTCGCCAGGGCGAGGGAGACGGTCAGCAGGTTGGTCGCCTCCCAGGCGGCGGGGTCGATCTCGGTCGCCGGCGCGCTCCCGAGCTGCTCGAGCTCGTCGATCGCCTCGGCGAGACCGGTGGCGTTGCGGAGGACACCGACCTTGGTCGTCATCGTCTCCTGCAGCTGCTTGAGGGTGGTGCCGGGGACGAGCACGCGGCCGGCACCCGGGGCGGGATCCTCGAGCTGGCGCAGCTCCCCGGGCAGCACCTCGGCGATCCGGCGGGAGAAGACCAGCCCCTCGAGCAGCGAGTTGGAGGCGAGCCGGTTGGCGCCGTGGACACCGCTGCACGCGACCTCGCCGGTGGCGTAGAGCCCGGGCACGTCCGAACGGCCCCACAGATCGGTGCGCACACCACCGGAGGCGTAGTGGCACGCCGGGGCGACGGGAATCAGATCAACAGACGGGTCGACGCCGTGCTGCTCGCAGGAGGCGAGGATGTTGGGGAACCGCTTCTCCCAGAACTCGCGTCCGAGATGGCGGGCGTCGAGCCACATGTTGGGGCGGCCCGTCTCGAGCATCCGCTTCATGATCGCCTTGGAGACGATGTCGCGCGGCGCCAGGTCCTCGAGCTCGTGGACACCCTTCATGAGCCGGTTGCCGTCCCAGTCGACCAAGAAGGCGCCCTCGCCGCGTACGGCCTCGGAGATCAGCGGCTGCTGGCCACGGGAGTCCTCACCCAGGTACATCACCGTGGGGTGGAACTGCACGAACTCCAGGTCGCGCAGCGTCGCACCGGCCCGCAGCGCGATCGCCATCCCGTCGGCCGTGGCGACCGCGGGGTTGGTCGTCTGCGAGAAGACCTGGCCTAGGCCGCCGGAGGCCAGCACGACGGCCCGGGTACGCACGATCCCGACGCCGTCGGGGTCGCCCTCGCCCATCACGTGGATGGTCAGGCCGGCAACGCCGCCGTCGGCGGCGGTCAGCAGGTCGACCACCATGGCGTGCTCGAAGACCAGGATCTCCGGAGCGCGCCGGACGGCCTCCATCAGCGCGCGCTGGATCTCGGCTCCGGTCGCGTCGCCGTCGGCGTGCGCGATCCGGTCGCGGCGGTGGCCGCCCTCCCGGGTGAGCGACAGGTTGCCCTCCGGGTCCTTGTCGAAGTCGGCGCCCCACTCGATGAGCTCGCGGACGGCCTCGGCGCCCTCACCGACCAGGACGCGTACGGCCTCCAGGTCGCACGCCCCGGCGCCCGCCACGAGCGTGTCGACCTCGTGCTGGGCGGGGGTGTCACCCTCGCCGAGCGCGGCGGCGATGCCGCCCTGGGCCCACTGCGTCGAGCCGGCCTGGAGCACGTCCTTGGTGACGACGGCGACCCGCTCGACCTGGTCCTTCAGCCGCAGTGCCGCGGTCAGCCCGGCGATCCCCGAGCCCACCACGATCACGTCCGCCCACTCGGTCCAGCCCGGATCGCGGGCGGAGAGCAGCTCGATGTTCATAGCGGCACGCTACTGCGTGAGAACGAGCGGTCCACGCATCTGGTCGGTCCCTGGAACCGGCTCGCTCCGGTCGGAGCCGAGCGCGACGATGTGGTTGGCCTCGTCGACGTGGACGACGTGCGGCTCGAACGCCTTGGCCTCCTCGGTGGTCATCTGCGCGTACGCGATGAGGATGACGAGGTCGCCGGGGTGGACCAGGTGGGCGGCGGCGCCGTTGATCCCCAGGACGCCCGACCCGCGCTCGCCGGCGATCGTGTAGGTCTCCAGGCGGGCACCGTTGGTGATGTCGACGATGGAGACCAGCTCGCCGGGGAGGATGTCCGCGGCGTCGAGGAGATCTGCGTCGACGGTCACCGAGCCGACGTAGTGGAGGTCTGCCTGGGTGACCGTGGCGCGGTGGATCTTGCCGGTCATCATGGTGCGCAGACGAGTCATCGGGATGCTCCGATCGTGAGGCTCATGTTGTCGATGAGTCGGGTCGTGCCGACCCGGGCGGCGATGAGGATCCGGGCTTCGGTGCCCGGCTCCGGGTCGGTGGGCAGCGCTCCCAGCGCGGGGTCGGTGACCACGAGGTAGTCGAGGTCGACCCCCTTCGTCCGGCGCAGCTCGGCGCGCGCCGCCTGGAGCGCGGACTCGACACCTGCGACGGCCTCGCGCTGCGCGGCGTAGAGGGCCCGCGACAGCGTCGTCGCCTCCTCCCGCTGCTCGGGCGTGAGGTAGCGGTTGCGCGAGGAGAGGGCCAGGCCGTCGGGCTCGCGCTGCGTCGGCGCGCCGACGACGTCGACGCCGAGGCACAGGTCGGCCGACATCCGGCGGATCAGCGTCAGCTGCTGGTAGTCCTTCTCGCCGAAGACGGCGACGTCGGGCTTGACCAGACCGAACAGCTTCGCGACGACGGTGAGCACGCCGGCGAAGTGGCCCGGCCGGGTCTTGCCCTCGAGCACCTCGGCGAGCTCGCCGGGGGCCACGGTCACCTGCGGCAGCCCGCCGGGGTAGACCTCGTCGACCGACGGCGCGAAGACGACGTCGACACCTTCGCGCTCGCAGACCTCCAGGTCCGCCTCGAGCGTGCGCGGGTAGCGGTCGAGGTCCTCACCGGCGCCGAACTGCAGCGGGTTGACGAAGATCGACACGACGACCGGACCTCCGCCGACCCGCTCATGTGCGACCCGCATCAGCGAGGCGTGCCCCTCGTGGAGCGCGCCCATCGTCGGCACGAAGCCGACGACGGCGCCGTCGCGGCGGGCAGGGTCGAGGAGCTTCGCGAGCTCCTCGCGGGTGGATGCGATCTCGGTCATCACTGGTTCCAGAGGTGGGCGGGACGCGGCAGCGGCTGTACGGCGGCGCGGTCGGCCTCGTCGAGGAGGTTCTTGATCTTGAGCGCCCGGATCGGCAGCAGCCGCCCGTCGGAGACGGCCCGGTCGAGCGTGGCTCGCGCCATCGAGACGTACGAAGCCAGGGTCTGCGGAGCGTTGGTGCGAATGTCGTCGAGGTGGGCTGCCACCGTGCCGGCGTCGCCGCGGACGATCGGGCCGGTCAGCGCCGCGTCGCCGTGATCCAGGGCGTTGTCGAGGGCCGCGGTCAGCAGCGGGCGGAGCGTCCCCGCGGGGTCGGTGGCGCCGGCCGCGGCGAGGATCTCCATCGCCTCGGTGACCAGGGTGACCAGGTGGTTCGCGCCGTGGGCGAGCCCGGCGTGGTAGAGCGTCCGCATCTCCTCGGGCACCCACATCGGGTTGCCGCCGAGGTCGTGGACCAGCGCCTCGGCGAAGGCCCGGTCGGCTGGGGAGGCGGCGGTCAGGCCGAAGACGCAGCCCGAGAGCCGGGCGAGGTCGACCGACGTACCGGAGAAGGTCATCGCCGGGTGGACGGCCATCACGTGGGCGCCGATCGCGGCGGCCGGCTCCAGGATTGCCAGGCCGTGGCGACCGGAGGTGTGGGCGACGTACATCCCGGGCCGGATCGCGCCGGCGTCGGTCATCGTACGGACGACGTTGCCGAGCATGTCGTCGGGGACGGTGAGCAGAAGGAGGTCGCACGCACGGGCGACCGCGGTCGGCTTCTCGACCGGGACCCCCGGGAGAAGCGAGGCGATGCGTGCGCGAGAGGCGTCGGACTCTCCGGCCACCGCGACGATCGAGTGACCCGCGGAGCGAAGCGCTGCAGCAAGGACGGCCCCGACGCGACCCGCGCCGACGACGCCCACCCTGAGTGGGTTCATGGTGGTAGACCTTTCGTTCCAGTCCCTCCGACCACTCCCCCTGTGAGCGGAGCCGGGTTGGGTACCAGACGTTGTGCCTGCGTGCTCGGCCACCGTGACCGAGCCGAAACAAAGGTACGCCGCCGGTCACCCTTCCGAAACATCTCGCGGGTGTGGCACGCGTCACCCCTCCTGCCGACCTCCATACCCGCCCTGGCATCGCGCCGGAACGAGGGTGATTCAGACGACACGATGACCACCCCCACTGATTCAGGTGAACGGGAACTGAACGCTTACACTCATCAGCCGACTTCTTTGTACCCCTGTGGGAAGGGTCCCCCTCCTTGTCAGCCATGAGCCCGCGCCGCCGTGCGGCCCATCGCGTCGCCGACGCGATCGACCGGACGATGAACGTCGACTCCAGGCGCGTGGCCCGCGTTGCCCGCCAGGAGGCGCGCCGTGCGAGGTATGCCGTCGGGCTCGCCCCGAAGCCGGTCCTCAGCGTGGTCATGCCGATCTACAACGTGGAGCAGTGGGTCGGCGCTGCGCTCGACAGCATCCTGACCCAGTCGCTGCAGGCGCTCGAGGTCATCGTCGTCGACGACGGCTCCCCGGACGGCTCCGCCGACGTCGTACGCCGCATCGCCCGTCGCGATCCTCGGGTCAAGATCGTCACCAAGGTGAACGGCGGCCTGGGCGCGGCCCGCAACACCGGTCTGGAGCACGTCCGCGGTGACTACGTCGCCTTCGCCGACTCCGACGACATCATCCTTCCCGGGTCCTACGAGGCGATGGTCGAGCTGCTCGAGCAGTCCGGCTCCGACTTCGTGACCGCGGCCTTCGAGCGCGGCGAGCAGGGCAAGGCGACCCGCCCCAACTGGGTGAAGAAGCTGACCCGGAAGACCCGCACCGGCCTGACCATCGAGGACGAGCCCTGGGCGCTGCTCGACATCACCTCGTGGAACAAGGTCTTCCGCACCAGCTTCGTGGAGTCGCACGGGCTGCAGTTCAGCGAGGGTGTCCGCTACGAGGACCAGGTCCCGATCACCCGCGCCTATCTCAATGCCACCTTCGACATCCTCGACCGCTGCGTCTACCTGTGGCGTACGCGTGAGGACGGCACCTCGATCACCCAGCAGAAGGCGACGCTGCAGGACCTCGCCGACCGCATCCTCAGCCAGGACCGCTGCGCCGAGCTGGTCCACGACGCCCCGACCGAGGTGCGCAACACCTGGTTCGTGAAGCTGCTCGACTACGACTTCCCCAACTACGTCGAGGCCGCGATCGGTGCCGGCAACGCCGAGTACGCCGATGCCGTACGCGAGCGCCTGGCGTTCCTGCGCGACGAGATCCCCGAGGAGACCTGGGCGCGCCTCCAGTTCCGCAACCGCGTCGTCTCCTGGGCCCTGAGCCACGACGACTTCGAGCTGGTCGACGACCTGCGCGGGTGGTTCCAGCAGTTCCAGTCGGGCCGCCCGATCGGGGTCGCCGACGGCCGACCGGTCTTCGTGCTCCCCGAGGGTCTCGACAAGCGCGGCACGCTCCCGCCCGAGACGCTCCGGGTCGAGGAGGTCGATCTGCTTCCTCGCGTACAGCTGACCTCGGCCGCCTGGGACGGTTCCGACCTGGTGCTGCGCGGCGCCGCCTTCCTGCAGAACCTCACCGACGACTACGCCACGCACGAGCTCCGGCTGCACCTGCGTGGCGATGGTGACGGCGACGGCGTCGAGATGGAGGTCCCGGTGGCCCGGTTCACCGACCCGTGGCTCGACGAAGTCGCCAACCGTGCCTACGAGGACCGCGCCGGCTCCGGTTTCGAGGCCCGGATCGACGCCCAGAAGCTCGCCGAGGTGACTCCCGCCGGCCAGCAGGACCTGGTGTTCGACTTCGAGCACACCCAGGGTGACTTCACCCGGGTCTCCGGCATCACCGGCCAGGTGCCGTCGGGCCCGGCCGGCTTCCGTGAGGGTCGGGTCCTGGCCGACCGGTTGGTCCGTCTCGGCGGCAGCGGTGCCAACGGGTTCCGCGTGCATGTCTACGACGACTGGGCCCGCACCGACGGCCACCGCATCACTCCCGATGGCTCCGTCGAGCTCACCCTCGTCGGCCCCGAGCGCAACCCGATCGTCTCTCCCGACTTCGGCAAGGTGGTCGGCCGTGATGCCGACGGCGCGCTGACCGTCCTGTTCCAGCCGCGGCGCTCGCGCGAGCTCGAGGTCAAGCTGACCTCCGGCGCCTACGTCCCGGTCCGCTGGTCGGAGGAGGCCAACGTCCTCGGTTCCGAGGCCGGGGCCGCCCCCGGAAAGGCGTACGTCGTGCGCAGCGGCGGCAACACCGTCCGGGTGACCCACCGCCAGCCGTCGGTGCACATCACCGCGATCGACGCGACCGAGGAGCGCCTGGTGCTCCGCGGCGTGAGCCTCGGTGCCGCCGACCACCGTCTGCAGCTGACCTCGGGACGCGCCGACGCCATCGCGAGCGCCACCCTTCCGGCCGGAGAGTTCGAGATCGAGCTCCCGGTCGCGCGCAACGCCTGGCAGCTCGGTCGCACCGCGCTGCCGACCGGCCGCTACGAGCTGCAGCTCCTCGACGCGACCGGTGCGGTGCGCGAGTTCGCCCATCTGAAGGTCGCCACCTCGCTGCGCGCGGACGGCCCGATCGACATCGAGATCCACGGCGCTCCGGTGCGCATCGGCATCAGCAACTCGTGGGGCCTGATCGTGATCTCGCACGCCCTGCCCGTGGACGTACGCGCCGGACGCAGGCAGCAGCAGCTGCGCGATCGCTACCTGGAGCAGCGCCTCGATTCGCGCCTTCCCGTCGTCCTGCTGGAGACGTTCAAGGGCAAGATGGCCGGCGACTCCCCCGCGGCGATGGCGCGGGAGCTGCTCGCCCGTCACCGCGCAGGCGACGGCCCGGAGCCGGTCTACAGCATCAACGACCGCTCGGTTCTGGTCCCCGACGGGATCCGGTCGGTCGTCCGGTTCTCGGAGGAGTGGTTCGAGCTGCTGGCTCGCGCGCGCTATCTGGTCACGAACGACAACTGGCCGTTCTTCTTCCAGAAGGCTGCAGGTCAGGCCTACATCCAGACCTGGCACGGCACTCCGCTCAAGCGCATCGCCAAGGACATCACCGACCCCAAGGGCGGGCTCTCGGTGCTCTACATGAAGACGATGGATGCCGAGGCACGGGCCTGGGACCGGCTGATCAGCCCGAGCCCCTACTGCTCCGAGATCCTTCCGCGGGCCTTCGGGTTCGACGGCGAGGTGCTCGAGTCCGGCTACCCGCGCAACGACGTGCTCGCCGCCGATGACCGTGACGAGGCCCGGGCGGCGATCCGGAGGCGTCTCGACATCGCGGACGACCAGCGCGTGCTCCTCTACACCCCGACCTGGCGTGACACCTTCTCCAAGGTGCTCTACCTCGACCCGGCGCAGGTCGTCGAGGCCCTGCCCGACGTCACCGTGCTCGTGCGTGGCCACGTCAACACCTCCGGCGGCGCCTCGGTCGCCCCGGAGCTCGCCGGCCGGATCCGCGACGTGACGCTCTACCCGGACATCAACGACCTGTTCCTGGCCGCGGACGTGCTGGTGACGGACTACTCGTCGGTGATGTTCGACTTCGCGATCCTCGACCGACCGCAGCTGTTCCTGGTGCCCGACCTGGCCGAGTACGAGGCTTCTCGCGGGTTCTACTTCGACTTCGCCGAGGCCGCTCCCGGACCGCTGTTCAGCGACAACGAGTCCCTGATCGCCCACCTGGCCGCCGGACCGGCCGCCGACGAGGCCTACGCCGGAGCGCGCGCGGCCTTCCGGGAGAAGTTCGCCCCCTGGGACGACGGCGCCGCCGCCTCCCGCGCCGTGGACGCGCTGCTGTCCGCGGCGGAGGCATGCGACTGAGGCGCAGCCGGCCGATGCTCGGCGTGGTCGTACCCGCCTACAACATCGCGCCGCTGCTCCCCGCCGCCCTCGACAGCATCCTGGGCCAGACCTACAAGAACCTGCACGTGGTCGTCGTCGACGACGGCTCGACCGACATGACCGGTGTGATCGCCGAGGAGTACGCCGAGCGCGACCCCCGCGTGAGCGTCCGCCGCACCGCGAACCACGGTCTCGGCGCCGCCCGCAACATCGGTCTGCGGCACCTGGCGGGCGCGGACTACATCACGTTCGCCGACTCCGACGACGTGGTGCCGCCGAAGGCATACGCGACCATGGTGCACACGCTGGAGAAGACCGGATCGGACTTCGTGACCGGGTCGATCTACCGGTGGGAGGACGGCGACTACACCGAGCCGACCTGGATGCACCGCTTCCACAACCCGGCGCGGCTACGCACCACCATCGACGCCGACCCGCGCATCCTGGGCGACGTCTTCGCGTGGAACAAGGTCTACCGGCGTACGTTCTGGGACGACGCCGAGCTCTCCTGGCCCGAAGGGCTGCGCTACGAGGACCAGCCCACGCTGACCGAGGCCTACCTGAGGGCGAGGGCGTTCGACGTCATCCCGGACTTCGTCTACCACTGGCGCATCCGCACCGACGGCACCTCGATCACCCAGCAGCGCTCGACCGTCGCCGACCTGCGCGATCGTCACACCACCAAGAGGATGTCGCTGGCGACCGTCGAGAAGTACGTCGCCGCCGGCGGCTCTCCTGCCGTGCTCGAGACCTTCCTGAGCAAGACCCTGCCGGGCGACCTGCGACGCTACTTCGCGGCGATCCCGACCGCCTCGGACGAGTGGTGGGACCTGCTCGTCGCCATGGTGCGCGACATCTGGTCCGGGCAGTCGCTCGCCGATACCCACCTTCCGCCGGGCCAGCGTCTCCTCGGCTGGCTCGTGGAGAACGACCGGCACGATGTCGCCAAGCACGTGGCGGCCTGGATCGCCGAGCACGGACGCGTCCCGCGCAGCGCCGACGGCACCTCCATCGAGATCCCCGACCTCGATCTGAGCAGCGTCGACCCGTACGTCCTGCGGGTCTGAGCTCACCCCCGCTCTCGGGTCGAGACCTGTCGCTCCTGCGCGGCGAGGCTGGCGAAGGATCGGGCGATCCCGCGCTTGAGGATCGGCGCCAACGGCCGCTCGACGAGGACGTGGACCAGCGCGGCCAGGGTGATCGCGACGCCCCCTGCGATCGCCAGCACGGCGTAGGGCGGGAGGTCGTTGTGGAGGCCGCTGATGATCCACCAGCCCCAGTACTGGTGGATCAGGTAGAGCGGATAGGTCAGCAGGCCCGCCGTGGTCAGGATTCTGCTGTTCAGCCGTCGCAGCGGGGTCAGGGTGACCAGCGCGACCAGTCCGATGCAGCCGAGCGTCATCAGCACGCACTGCATGACCGTCGGCTCCAGGGTGGTCCACCCGATCAACCGGTCTCGGGTGTTTCCGGCGCACCAGGTCACGCTCAGCACGACGTTCTGCGCCAGGACCAGCCAGGCAAGCATCGAGCTGCGGTCGCGGGCGACCATGTACATCGCCATCCCGCATGCGAACAGCGGGGCGTACTCGGCCAGCAGCAGGTTGGCCAGCAACCCGGACCCGGCGGTGTCGGCCATCACCGCCGCGGTCGGCCACAGCGCGGCGAAGGCGAGCGCGCGGGCCCCCGTGAGCCCGACGAGCAGCAGCACACCGATCATCACGTAGAAGCGGAGCTCGAACCAGAGCGTCCAGTAGACGCCGTCGACGCTGCTCACCCCGAAGGCACTCTGGACCATCGTCAGGTTGGTGGCGATGTCGCTGAGCTGCACCTCCTTGCGCTCGGGCCAGAGCACCACGAGCAGGAACGCGGTCAGCAGCACCCCTGCCCAGTAGGCCGGGAAGAGCCTCGTCACTCGCGAGGTCACGAAGGCGGACACCGGACGGCCCCAGGCGGACATCAGGATCACGAACCCTGAGATGACGAAGAAGAGATCGACACCGAACTGGCCGAACATGGTGTAGCGGGAGAGCTCCGGGAAGATGTCCGGCGGCACCGTCCCCTCGCCCCACGCGGGATTCTCGCGGGCGGTGAAGTGATACAGCATGACCGCGACCGCGGCGAGCAGGCGGAGGCCGTCGAGGGCCGCCATCCGGCCCAGCGAGGGCGCCTTGGCAGGCGTCCTCGGAGCAGCGTCGGGCTTGGTCGCGTCGGGCTTGGCGGTGTCGGTCTTGGAAGCGTCGGTCTTGGAGGCCGTGGCCTCGAGAGCGTCGATCACGTGGGGTCCTAGCAGAATCTAGTCGGTCAGCGTCCAGGGCCAGTCATGGAATGGGTCGGGCGTACGCCACGTCGCGCCGTAGCGCTCCTCGAGGAAGCCCTCGGGGTCGGCCGGGACGCGCACCTCCGCGCCCTTGAACGTCTGCCCGGCCGAGGGCAGCAGCAGCGTGGTGTCGATGGGCCGGATCACCATCTGCTCCATGTGCAGCGAGGTCTTCTCACCCCCGACGATCATCGGGAACACGTCGATGTGAAGCCCGGTCTCCGGGTCGCGCACGTGGAAGTTCATCCCCCCACCCGGCCGGTGCACGCTCCAGCCCTGGGCGGTGATCTGTTCGTGGAGGTCGCCGAGAATCGCCCGGCCTTCCTCCAGCGACGGGGCATGGACCGGGGTCAGCATGTCGACGTCGTCGTCGTGGGCGAGGAAGTCGCCCTCACGTACGACGCCGAGCAGCGTGCCGTAGGCGAGCATCGCGTCCTGGCCGAGGCCGGCAAGCATCTCCGTCGCGCGGACGATGGCGGTGACGTACTCCTTCGAGCGCTTGCGAAGCAGCCCGAGGTCGCGCAGCCCATGGCGGGTCACCACCGACTGCTCACCGCCGAGGATCTCGCTGGCCCGATTGACCTCGCGCTCGAGCCGGCCCAGCTCGTCGCGGCTGCGCAGGACACCCGAGAACGCCATCATCGACGTCGCCGTGCCGTGCACCCGGACTCGTTCCGCCGCGAGCAGGTGTCCCAGCAGCTGCCAGGCGGCATCCGACAGCGACCGCTGGGCCGGGAGCCTCGTCGGCAGCACCGATGCCAGCAGGCGCTGCTCCTCGGCGTCCGCCGTCAGCAGACCCTCGCCCGCCCGGCGCGCCAGCGTATCGAGGATCTCGCGCCTCGTCGCTCGGGCGCCGTCGGCCGTCCGGAGCACCGACTTGTCCACCCGCAGACCCGTGATCCGGCTCAGCACTCGCAAGGTGTCGGCGATCACCGCGTCGGAGTCGACAGCGAAGACGGTCGGCTGGCCGTGGTCCGCCGGCGTGATCTCGACCGAGAGGCGCCGAGATCGGTCACCCCATCGGTCGCGACGGTTGTAGACCCTCACCTCGTCGGCAGCGATCGGCTCGCGGAAGGTCACCGACCACCACGCGCCCTTCTCCTTCGTGGTCCGCAGCGTCCCGTAGGTGAACGGGTCCGCGCCCGCGGGCTGGGTCGGCGCCACGGAGCTCTGGGTGATCTCGGCGTTCCCGCGCTCGACGGGGACGCGCACCCCTCCGTCGTAGAGCTCGATGCCCCGCAGGTCGACCTGTCCCTCGACGTCGTCGGGGACGTGCATCCGGATCGACGACACCGGTCCGCGGACGCCGATGGCGAGCCGGTTCGCCTCGATGCCGCCGAAGTAGCCGAGGGAGGGCAAGAGCACGTTGGTACCGGGAAGATCGCGGAGCGGCGTACGGAATCGACGTGCCAACGCCGCAAAGGTCGTGGAAACCATGGGAACTCTCAGGTCGGGGGGACGGACGATCGATGGTGCAGCGCCATCGACCCACGCACTACGTCGTGCTGATCTTCTCGATCAGCGCCGTCGTCGAGATCGCCGGGGTGCGCGGCAGGTAGACGACCTCGCAGATGTCCTTGAACTCGTCGAACCGGCCGGCCCAGTCGTCCCCCATGACCAGCACGTCAGCCTCGAACTTCATCAGGTAGTCACGCTTGAGCTCGAGGCTCTCCTCGACGAAGACCTCGTCCACCGGCTTGAGCGCGGAGACGATCGCAAGCCGCTCGTCCTCGCTGAAGACCGGATAGCGGTTCTTCTTGCTGAAGTTCAGCGCATCGGCCGAGACCCCCACCACGAGTCGATCACCCAGCTCGGCAGCACGCTCGATGATTCGAAGGTGACCGACGTGGAAGACGTCGAAGGTTCCGAAGGTGACAACTGTGCGAGACATAGGGGCGGATTCTTCCACGCGGCCCACTCATCGTCCAACCCCGCGTCCCCTGGCGGATTCCCCGCGTTCACCTGTGCGTCGCCTCACCCCCGCCCGGGGAACCGACGCTTTCTCGGCTCCTCCGCTCGCACCAGATTCCCCTCGTAGTCACCCCTCACGAGCGCTCCGGCGACGGTGTCGGGACCGACCTCGTGCGCCTTGAGCTTGTAGGTCAGTTTGTGCACGAACGAACCATGGATCGCGGCGATGTCCTCGCCGGTCCCCGACGGTCCGCGAAGCAGACCCTGCAGCTGGTGGGGCACGCTGGTGGGTCGGTGCTGCCCCTTGGTCTCCCAGATCTCGCCGAACCGGTCGTCGAGCTGGGCCAAGGCCTCGAAGAGGTCGTGGAAGAAGAAGTAGTGGGTCACCTTGTCGTGCGACCGGAAGTAGACCTCCAGGGCAGCGTGCATCATGTGCACGATGTAGGAGTTGTTGCGAGCCGCGAGGAACCAGCTCGAGATCCGGGCATCGTTGTACCTGAAGGCGAAGAAACGGCGGTCACCCACCAGCTCGTCGACGACGTCCAGGTCACCGGTCACGTAGCAGGTCGCATCCACCCAGATGCCGCCGTACTCCTTCAGCAGCGCGATCCGCAGCCAGTCCGAGAACGCGGCCTTCGTGGCCGGCACGCGCTGCTTCACGTGGTCCGGGAGATCGACCCAGTACGGGACGCTCGCCTCGGTGATGAGCCGTAGCTCGATCCCCGGCACTCGCTTCAGCCGCTCGTAGCAGGCCCGGACGATCGGCGGCGCAGCCTCCATGCCCTGTGCCCAGTAGACGAAGACGTACGGCATGTCGCCGTTCTTGTCGGCACGGCTGGCTCGCGCCATCCTCCTGATCTGGTCGAGATGCGCGCTCACGAACCTCCGGACGGCGACCCGCTCCGGCACGGTACCGGGGGACGCCGCCAACAGCTCCGCGGCGGCACCGTCGTCGATCCTCGGATCCTTGGACATCGCCACCCGACTGGCCTCGGCGGACTCGTCGAGTCGGCCGAGCTGATGGCAGGCCCGACCCAGGGCGTAGCAGGTGGTCGCATCGACGGCCGGGCGCTCGAAGACCGGGGTCAGCGCCGCGACGACCTGTTCGGGCTTCTTCAGTCTCGCGGCGGCGGCGCCCATCAGCAGCCGTGGCGCCAGCGCCTCCGGCTCCTTGTCCACGGCCGCTTCGCTGAGCTCGAGGGCCTCGGCCCACGCGTCTTCCCGTGCCTGCCCCAGCGCAGAGGCGAGGTCGGAGCCGGGAACGACCGCGGCCGCGGCACGCGCGGAGGCCTCGAAGGCCTCGAGCTGCACCCACCCGGCGAGCAGGTCGTCCAGCAGATCCGCGGAGAGGCTGTCGGGGACGACCAGCTCCGAGGCGGAGGCGTCGGGCTCTCCATCCCAGCGGGCGACCAGGCCGGCGGGCGGTGCCGCGGCCGCATCGAGGAAGACGCGTCCGTTCGCCCCCTCCGACAGCTGGAAGCGGGACCACTGCACGGCGCCCTTGGCCGCGCCGCAGAACAGCCGGACCCAGGCACCGTCGACCTCCGGAGGCAGCGTGAAGGTCACCGCGAGACGCGTGCGCCCCGGCGCGTTCTGTGCGGCGGCGGACCGGGCGCCGCGCCAGGTCCGCTGTCCGTCCGCCTCCCAGCCGGCGACGATCCGGAGCGCGTCGGGGTGCAGCACGCCCCCGAGCGGTGCCTCCAGCTCGACATCAGCGGCGAACGTATAGGTGCGCCCGGGCGACATGCCGAGCCGTAGCCCACCGTCACGCCCGCCCGGGCTGATGTGGGTGTCGTTGCTGGCACCGTTGCCCTCGATACGCACCGCGCGCACGTCGCCGTCGTCGACCAGGCTCGCGCGGCCGTGCTTGTGCACGTAGATCCAGTCGCCGGGCCCGAGGTGGTGATGCCCGTCGGGGGCGAGATCTGCGGTCAGCACCGGCGATCCGCGCAGGCCCGGGTCGGGAAATAGGTTGGCGAGGACAGGACCGCCGCTCTCCGGGGCCACGTCGTTCGCTGCTCGATCAGGGTTGTGCACAGCCACCTCGTCTTCGTACCCAGTGGCCGTGCGTCCGAGCTGCCGTGCCGGTTACCCGTCGCTCCATGACGTGCGGGGCGGCTTCATCGGCCGGCCCCGACCCGGTCGCGACGGTTAAGGATAAACCGCCTCGCCCGTCGGTTCAGTCGAACCGCCCGTCGGTTCAGTCGATCAACCCGAAGCCGCGCAGCTCGCGGTAGATGTAGGGCGCCAGCGTCTCGGCGTAGGTCACGCTGATGTGGTCGCGGTCGCGGTAGACGTTGACCCCACCGATGACCGCGGGGCACTTGTCCTCGTCGCAGTAGAAGCGGGTCAGGTCGATGAAATGGGCGTTCTTGGACTGGCGGGCCGCCGGGCCGAACGGGTCGAAGATCGAGTCGTACGACTTCTTCCGGTCGAGGCTGCATTCCTCGTTGGCGCGCGCGACACCGGCTTCCTCCACACAGGCCGGCTGATCCTCGCGGGTCTCACCGGAGGTGGGGTTGTCACGGACCGCGACCACCGGCACGCCTTGCTTCAGCACCGGCTTCCAGGCGTCCTTGACCGCCTTGACCCGCTCCGGCTTGGGACCGGTGATCAGCTTCGACCACGCCGTGGTCATCACGAAGTCGTAGTCCTTGGCGTTCTTCTCGAGCTTGGCGCCGAGGTCCTTCTTGAGCGAACGGCACTGGTCCTTGAACTCGGTGGTCTTCACGTACGGCTCTCCAGCCGTCCAGGAGCAACCGCTGCCCCAGAACAGCTCGGCCGAGAGCATGCCGCGGTCCGCCAGCGTCTCCAGCGACGACATCAGCACCCGGCTGTGCGAGTCGCCGATCACGGCGATGTGCGGGCGGCCGGGCGCTCGCTCACCGACCGCACACCCCTTCAACGGCCGCTGGAGCAGTTGCTCGTCGCACCCCGGGAAGTCGGGCCAGTCCTCGCGTACGCCGGCCGCGGTCGGGATCAGCACGCCATCGAGCTCGGGGTTGGGGCAGTCCTTCGCACCGGGCGCGCGGGAGGCCGCACCGAAGCAGCGCGGGGCGTCCTCGGTGATCTCGGCGGCGAGGGCCGCGTCCTCGCGGTTCTGCTTCTCGACGTACCCCCACCCCGCGCTGCTGACGCCGACGAGCAGGACCGCCGCGATACCGGTGGCGGCCAGGCTGCGGCCGGGGTGGTGCACGAGCCTGCGATGCGTACGGACGGGGTCCTCGACCCAGTACTTCGTCGCCGCCGCGAGCAGGACGGAGGCCGCGCCGACCAGGAGCCGCTCGACGAGCCCCAGGTGGTCGACGCCGAGGGCGTAGGGGGTCAGGATGATGAGCGGCCAGTGCCACAGGTAGAGGGAGTAGGAGATCTCGCCGAGCCACTGGACCGGCCGCAGGTCACCGATCCGGGTGGGCGACCAGGCCGCGGCCGGGTTCCCTGCCCAGATCATTCCGGCGGTGGCGACGCAGACCACGACCGCGGCGAAGCCCGGCATCGGCGTCGTCGGGCCGAGCACGAAACAGCTCGCCGTCAGGACCGCGAGCGTCACCCACGAGACCGCGGCTCGGAGGTTGTCGCGGCCGGTGACGACCGGGACGAAGGCGAGCATCGCGCCCAGTCCGAACTCCCAGGCGCGGGCCGGGGTGATGAAGTAGGCGGTCTCCGGCGAGGCGACGGTCCACCAGAGCGCGAAGGCGAGCGAGACGGCGGTGACCAGGCCCAGGACGACCGCCGTCACCCGGCGCCGGTCGGCACCGCTGCGCGCGGCGATCCAGCCGGCGAGCAGCACCAGCAGCGGCCAGATCAGGTAGAACTGCTCCTCACCCGAGAGCGTCCAGTAGTGCTGCACCGGCGAAGCGGCATGCTGCGCAGCCAGGTAGTCCACCGAGTTGCGGGCCAGCTCCCAGTTCTCGATGTAGATCGCTGCCGCACCGATCTCGAGGAAGAACGTCTGCCACTGCACCTTCGGCACCCACAGGAGCGTCCCGATCGCGGTGACGACCAGGACGAGGTACGCCGCGGGCAACAGCCTCCGCGCCCGCTTGGCCCAGAAGTCGGCCAGGCTCAGGCGCCCCTTCTCCTGGCTCCGCAGCAGGTGTGAGGTGATCAGGAACCCCGAGATCACGAAGAAGACATCCACACCGATATAGCCCCCGGGAAGTCGGTTGGGCCACAGGTGGAACAGGACGACAGCGCTGACAGCGAACGCCCTCAGCGCCTGGATCTCGGTGCGAATCACCCGGAGGATTATGGCGATTCCGTGAACGGATCAGGAATTCGGGGCATCGCCCAGCCGACCGACCGACACCACGATCCCGCCTGGTAGACGCAGGGTGCTCAGGCGCACGTCGGTGCCGGGCACCTCGGCCGCCATCAGGTCGACCAGGTCGACGACGCCGCGGCCGGTGAGCTTCGCGACGCACTCCGCCCGGGTCCATCGCTCCCAGAACCCATCGGCGCCGAACCGCCGCGCCAGGGCCGCCGGGACCGTACGCTCCACCTCGGCGTCGACCGCCACGGGGACGCCGTAGGAACCCGTCCAGGCGATCACCCGGCCGTCGTGGAGGTGGCTGCGCGCGCGATGGCCCGCGAGCTCGGCATCGCTGCCGACGCTGAGCAGGTCGCGGAGCATCAGATCGAGCCGCCGCCGTCGATGACGATCGACTGGCCGTTGATGTTGGTCTGCTCGAGCAGCAGCATCCGGACGGTCGGGACGACGTCCTCGGGAGTGGTCATCGCACCCGACGGCGTACGTCGCGCGATCGACTCGAGCTGGTTCGCACCCAGCACCGCGGACATCTCCGAGGCGAAGAAACCGGGAGCGACGGCGTTGGCCAGCACCCGGCCGCCGAGCTCACGGGCCAGCGAGCGGGTCGCCGCGTCGAGACCGCCCTTGGTGGCCGAGTAGGCCACGAGGCCCTGATAGCCACGCTGGCCGCAGATCGAGGTCACGTTGACGACCCGGCCCTTCAGGCCCTTGCCGATCAGCCGCCGCAGCACGAACCGGGTCAGCACCAGGGGCGCGGTCAGGTTGGTCTCGATGATCTGGGCGATCCGGTCGGAGGAGGTGTGCACGTGCAGCGAGTCCTGGCCGATCGCGGCGTTGTTGACCAGTCCGTCGATGACGCCGAGCTTTCCCTCGACCTCCTTGACGAAGGCCTGGGTCGCCTTCTCGTCGGTCACGTCGACCGAGCCGACATGGGCGGCGTCGGGGTACTTCGAGGCCAGCGCCTCGAGCTCGGGGGTCACCGTGCGCGCGAAGGCCGCGACCTTCACGCCGCGCTCGAGCAGGTCGGTGACGATGGCCAGACCGAGGCCGCGCGAGGCACCGGAGACCAGCACCACGGAGACCGGCGGGATGGGTGGGAAGTCAGACATCGCTCTTCAGCGTCTCCTTGGCCGGGATCTCGGCAAGCATCTTGATACGCCGCGGCACGGCGTACTCGGGCAGCCGCTCGGCCGCCCAGCGGGTCAGGTCGTCGGGGTTCACGTCGGAGCCCTGGCAGGCGACCACGTCGGCGACGACCATGGTGCCGACCAGCGGCGCCTTCCGGCCGCGTACGGACGCCCAGGCCACGTCCGGGTGGGACTGCAAGAGATCACGGACGGCGCCGGCGGACACCTTGGAGCCACCGACGTTGAGCTCGTCGCGGTCCAGACGACCGGTGACCAGGACCCGGCCGTCCTCGATGCGGGCGGCGTCGCCGGTGCGTACAGCGCCGGCCAGCTCGGCACCCGAGGCGTCGGTGCCGTGGTGGGGCGAGGTGATCACCAGCTCACCGTCGACGACCGACAGCCGGGGCCGGCCGGGGGCGTCGCGGTCCAACCACTCCACCGGGAACCCGGCGCGCCCGTCGTGGACGACGATCGAGGCGCCGACCTCGGAGGAGGCGTAGATCCAGGACACGCGCGCGTCCGGGAAGACCTCGCCGAGCTGGGTCAGCACGGCCTGGTCGACCGGTTCGCCACCGAGCGTGACCTGCTCGAGCGGAAGCTTGCGCAGCTCGGCACCGTGGCGCATCAACGTACGCCGCCAGAAGGTCGGGGTCCCGGAGACCGCGGTGACACCGTGCTCGAGCGCGGGCGTCACCCAGTCGTCCAGGTCGGCGGGATCGACGAGCACCAGGTCCTGACCGGGCACACCGAGCCCGAGGGTGATCACCTGCCACCAGGCGTAGGTGCCGGGCGAGTAGGGGCACAGCCAGGTGCGCGGAGCCAGCTCGCCGGTCACGGTCGAGAGCGACCTCAGGGTGTGCCCGACCCGCTTGGGCCGGCCGGTGGACCCGGAGGTGAGCAGCCAGACCCGGCCGTCCTCGGCCGCGCGGTGACTCGTCGCCACCTGGACGTCGTCCCCGGCGACCAGGTCGAACCCCGCTCCACGCAGCTCCTCGGCCAGCGCCTCGTCGAGCCGTCCGGCGGCCACGACGAGCAGCTCACCGCCGTCCTCCAGCGCAGCGACCGCGGGCAGCGCGTCGACGCTGTGCTCCACCACGTGGGCCGTCGGCGAGGGCCGTGGGCCGGCCTGCTGGACGAGCTCACCCCAGGTCGCACGCCTCCCCGTCCGGGCGTCGACGACGAGGTTGTCGGCGATCACTGCCCCTGGATCTCCACGAGCAGGTCGAGCACGTCTCCGATCGTCTCGATCGAGCGGAGTCCGGCCGCCTCGAAGTTGAGCTCGTCACCGATCTCGTCCTCGACGCGGAGCGCGAGCTCGGAGAAGTCGAGGGAGCGGAAGCCGATGTCGGCCAGCTTCGCGGTGTCGTCAGCGGGCAGGGTCTTTCCCTGCACGGCCAGCACCTCGCCCATGAGCTTGCGGACCGCCGGTCGGTCAAGAGTCTCCATGGCCTCGGACCATATAACGTGAGGGCGCATCCCATGACGTCCGAGGAGACCGATGTTACGACCGGCGACCGACGCCGACCTGACGAGCATGCTGACGTGGCGCAACCAGGACGCGAACCGGTCGGTGAGCATCAACCAGCATCTGATCACCGCCGAGGAGCACGCCGCCTGGTGGTCCCGGGTCGCCCAGGACCCCACCCGCCGGGTGCTGATGTTCGAGTACGCCGACCGCCCCCTCGGGGTGGTGACCTTCTTCGACCACGATCCCGTCGCCCGGTCCGCGTCCTGGGGGTTCTACCTCGACCACGACGGCACCACCGCCGACGGCACCGCGCTGCTGGCGTGGACCAAGGTGATGCGTGAGGCCGTGGCGTACGCCTTCGCCCCGGAGCCGGACGGCCTCGACCTCGACCTCCTCGAGGGCGAGGTGCTCCCCCACAACGAGTCCGTCCGCGCCATGAACCGCCGGCTCGGGTTCACCGAGGGCGAGCCCTACGATCAGACCGTCGACGGCGGCGTGGTGACCGCCATCCCGGTCAGCCTGCACCGCGACGACCGACCGACCCGACGACGTTCCGGCAAGGAGCAGTGATGACCCACCACGAGATCGCCGTGGGAGACCGCCTGATCGGTCCCGGGCACGAGCCGTTCGTGATCGCGGAGATGTCCGGCAACCACGGCGGCGACCTGGAGCGGGCGCTCGACATCGTCCGCGCCGCCGGCGAGGCCGGCGCGCACGCGCTCAAGATCCAGACCTACACCGCCGACACCATCACCCTGGACGTCGACACCCCCGCCTTCCGGCTCTCGGCCGACCACCCGCTGTGGCCCAACCGCCGCCTCCACGAGCTCTACGAGGAGGCGCACACCCCGTGGGAGTGGCACGAGCCGATCTTCGCGCTCGCCTCCGAGCTGGGCATGGTCCCCTTCTCCGCCGCCTTCGACCCGACCGCGGTCGACTTCCTGGTCAAGCTGGGCGTCCCGATGCTGAAGTCGGCCTCCTCCGAGATCACCGACCTGCCGCTGGTCCGGGCGATCGCCGAGACCGGGTTGCCGACGATCATCTCCACCGGCACCGCGACGCTCGCCGAGATCGACGCGGCGGTGCGTACGGCCCGGGCGACCGGCAACGACGACCTCGTCGTGCTGGCCTGCACGGCGTCCTACCCGGCTCCTCCGGAGGCCTCCAACCTCCGCGGGATCCCGGTGCTGCGCGACGGGCTCGACGTCGCTGTCGGCCTCTCCGACCACACGCTCGGCATCGGTGCCTCGGTCGCCGCCGTCGCCCTCGGCGCCTGCGTGATCGAAAAGCACATCACGCTCTCGCGCGAGGATGGTGCCGTCGACTCCGACTTCTCCCTGGAGCCGCACGAGTTCGCCTCGCTGGTCAGCGAGACCAGGATCGCCTGGCAGGCGCTCGGCGAGGCCCGGATCGGCCCGAAGTCGGCCGAGCGCGAGGGCCTGCGGTTCCGTCGTTCGCTCTTCGTCACCCGCGACGTACGCGCCGGGGAGAAGGTCGGGCCGGACAACGTACGCTCCGTCCGCCCTGCCGATGGGCTTCCGCCGGGCGACGTGGACATCGTCTTCGGCCGTTCCTTCACCCAGGACGTCCCGGCCGGCACGCCGCTGAGCTGGGACCTGGTCTAGATCGGTCTAGACGCGCTCGAGGGCCAGGAGGGCGTCGGCGACGCGCTCCGGCCCCCGGCCGTCGACCGTGGCCCAGCAGGCCGCGCGCAACCGCTCCCGCAGACGTACGTCGCCCAGGAGGTCACGCATCCGGGCGACCGCAGCCTCGGTATCGCCGTCGAGCTCGGCCAGGGTGGCGATCCCGACGGCCAGCCGGTCCTCGTCCATCCGGACGTACGCGTCCTGCTGGTTGTCGGCGACGCAGACGAACCCGACCGCAGCGCCGAGGCAGAAGAGCTCCCAGGCCGAGGTGCCGGCGGCGCTGAGCACCGCGTCGGCGTCGGCGACGAGCTCGGCCAGGGCGTCGGTCGGCCCGATCACGTGGACGGCCTGCCCCGGCGCCGGCTCGATGCCGGCGATCTCCTCGGCCAGCTCCGGGGTGGCCGCGATGGCGGTCAGCTCGACGGCGATGCCGGTGCGCACGACCAGGCGCACGACCCGCGGCGAGACCCCGAAGGCGTCCGTGCCACCGAAGAACGCCAGCACCCGCAGAGGCGTGTGCTCGTCGGCGGCGGCCTTGGGCACGCTCGGACGCTGCCGGACGATGTCGCGCCGCTGCTGGGCGTAGTCGAGCCCACCGAGATGCCGGGCCCCCTCGGGGAGCGTCCACGCGGAGGACTCCGCACCGAGGTTCTGGTCCAGGTAGAGGTCGGCGACCCGGCCACCGGGGTCGCCGTCGGTGAGCGCCAGCAGCGGCCAGCGTTGCCGCAGCTCGGCATAGACCGGGACCGGGAGGAGATAGGAGTCCACGACCACCGACGACGGCTCGATGCCGGCGAGCGCGTCGAGGACGTCGCGGAGATCGCCCGATCCCGGTGACGCGATCTCGATCCCACGCCGCCGCACCTGCTCGGCTGCCCACGGCACCTCGTCGAGGTCTGCGACCACCACCACGGGAACTCCGCGCGCGACGAGCTCCTCCCCGAGCGCCAGGCAGCGCATGACGTGCCCGATCCCGACCCCGGGGCCGGCGTCGCACACCATCGCCACCCGGAGACGCTCGTCGTCGGGCGATCCCATGGACATGTCTGTGCAACCCCCCGGATCCGTCCGTTTCTGGCGAACGGCATCTGTCACCTTTTGCGCGCCGTATCGTTGGCGCAGCAGATGAGGTCAAGACTAGAGAGCATCCCTGTGACCGTGCCGAATTCGGAAGTCCGAGAGTCCCCCGCCAACCATCCTCTCGATGGCGCCAGCATCCTGGTCACCGGCGGGACCGGCTCGTTCGGGAAGGCGTTCATCCGCAACGTCCTCGACAACCTCAACCCGAGGCGCGTGATCGTCTTCTCACGCGACGAGCTCAAGCAGTACGAGTGCCGCCAGCTGTTCGGCAACGACCCGAGGCTTCGCTGGTTCATCGGAGACATCCGCGACCGCGACCGGCTGCACCGGGCGCTCCACGACGTCGACTACGTCGTCCACGCCGCGGCGCTCAAGCAGGTCGACACCGGGGAGTACAACCCCTTCGAGTTCATCAAGACCAACGTCCTGGGTTCGCAGAACGTCGTCGAGGCCTCGATCGACGCCGGCGTCAAGAAGGTCGTCGCCCTCTCGACCGACAAGGCCTCCTCGCCGATCAACCTCTACGGCGCCACCAAGCTGACGGCCGACAAGATCTTCATCCTCGGCAACAACTACGCCGCCTCCTACGAGACCCGGTTCTCCGTGGTGCGCTACGGCAACGTGACCGGCTCGCGCGGGTCGATCATCCCGAGGTGGAAGGCGATGGCCGAGCGCGGTGAGCCGCTCGGGATCACCGACATGCGCTGCACCCGGTTCCTGATCACCCTGCCGCAGGCGGTGCAGATGGTGCTCGACACCTTCGAGCTCATGCAGGGCGGCGAGCTGCTCGTCCCGCACATCCCCTCCCACAAGGTCGTCGACCTGGCGAAGGCGGTCGCCCCCGACGCGACCTTCGTCGACATCGGCCTGCGCCCCGGCGAGAAGCTCCACGAGGAGATGATCAGCCCGGAGGAGGGCCGCCGGGCGGTCAGCATCCGCGACGGGAAGTACTACGTGATCGAGCCCGAGAACCCGCAGTGGGGCTACAAGCCGATCATGGACGCCGTGCCGGTTCCCGACGGCTTCCACTGCGCCTCGGACAAGAACGACATCTGGTACGACGCCGACGACCTCCGCGCGGTGCTGGAGTCGGGGATCTGAGCATGCTGCCTTACGGCCGCCAGTCGGTCTCCGAGGAGGACATCGAGGCCGTCACCGCGATCCTGCGCGGCGACTGGTTGACCACCGGGCCGACGGTCGACGCGTTCGAGCAGGCGCTCTCCGACCTGGTCGGTGGGCACCGGGCGGTCTCGTGCACCTCCGGCACCGCCGCCCTCCACATCGCCTATGCCGCCGCCGGCGTGGGTGCCGGCGACGAGGTCGTCACCACGCCGATGACGTTCGTCGCGACCGCGTCGGGGGCCTCGCTGCTCGGGGCGAAGGTCGTCTTCGCCGACGTCGAGGAGGACACCGCCCTCCTCGACCCGGCCGCCGTCGACGCCCTCGTCACGGACCGCACCAAGGTCGTGGCGGCCGTCGACTACGCGGGCCATCCGGCCGACTACGCCGCGCTGCAGCCGATCGCCGACCGGGTCGGAGCGCTGACCCTCGGCGACGCGGCCCACTCGATCGGTGGCTTCGCCGGCGGGCGCCCGGTCGGGGACCTGGCCGACCTGACCACGCTCTCGTTCTTCCCGACCAAGAACCTCACCACCGCCGAGGGCGGCGCCGTCGTCGCCAAGGACGCCGCCATCGCGCAGCGGGCCCACGAGTTCCACTTCGTGGGGCTGATGCGTGATGCCGACCGGTTCCGGATCAAGGACGAGGGGCCGTGGCACCAGGAGGTCCACGAGTTCGGGCTCAACTACCGGCTCACCGACCTGCAGTGCGCCTTCGGCCTCTCCCAGCTGAAGCGGCTGGCCGGGTTCAAGCAGCGGCGCGCGGAGATCACCGCCCGCTACAACAGCGCGCTCGCCGACGTCGACGGGCTGCGGCTGCCGGTGCAGCGCGAGGGCGTCGACCCGGCGTGGCACCTCTACCCGGTGCGGATCCTCGAGGACCGGCGCCGTGAGGTCTTCGAGAAGATGCGGGCATCCGGCATCGGCGTACAGGTCAACTACATCCCGGTCTACTGGCATCCGGTCTACGCCGACCTGGGCTACCGGCGCGGGATGTGCCCGAACGCGGAGGCGTTCTACGTCGAGGAGCTCTCCCTGCCGCTCTTCCCCGACCTGACCGACGACCAGGTCGACCAGGTCGTCGAGACCCTGATCGGCATCCTGTGAAGACCACCGTCATCACCCAGGCCCGGATGACCAGCACCCGCCTCCCCGGCAAGGTGCTGCGCGAGGCGGCCGGCGTCACCATGCTCGAGCACCACCTCACCCGGCTCACCGCGGCCGGGCTCGCGGTGATCGTCGCGACGACCACCAACGCCGACGACGATCCGGTCGCCGTCCTGGCCGACAAGCTCGGCGCGGCGGTGGTCCGGGGCAGCGAGCACGACGTGCTGTCCCGCTTCGCGCTGGCGGTGCGAGAGTTCGAGCCCGACGTCGTCGTCCGGGTGACCAGCGACTGCCCCCTGATCGACGGCGATGTCGTACGCCGCGGGGTGGACGCCTGGGTGGCCGCCGGTGACCCCGCGCTCTATGCCAGCAACGCCCTGGAGCGCACCTACCCGCGAGGGCTCGACTTCGAGGTCTTCTCCGCGGAGGCGCTGCTGGAGGCCGACCGGAACGCCACCGAGACTCCCCACCGCGAGCACGTCACCCCGTGGCTCTACACCGACAGCGCCCGGCCCAAGCTCAACCTGCCGTGGGAGCGGGACGCCTCGGCGTACCGGATCACGCTCGACACCCCCGAGGACATGCAGCTCCTGCGGATCCTTATCGAGGAGCACGACGCGCATCGTCTCGACGCCGCCGGCCTCGTCGCGCTCCTGGAGGCTCATCCCGAGCTGGTCGAGATCAACGCCCAGATCGAGCAGAAGAAGCTCGGTCAGTGAGCCTCGGCCAGTAGGATTCGTGACCACGCGGGACGTCGCGCCGCACCCCATCCCAGCAGCGACAATTGGAGCGTTGCATGCAGAAGACTCTGATCGTCCATTCCGGCACCTTCAAGACCGGGAGCACGGCGATCCAGTCCTTCCTCGCCCGCGCCAACAAGGAGGGGACCCTCCCGCCCGAGGTGGTCTACCCCACCATCGGCCGTGGCGAGCACAGCATCCAGCACCAGAACCTCTACTCCCAGCTGGTCGGCGAGGTGCTTTTCATGCCGGCCCTCGGCACCTGGGAGCAGCTCGTCGAGTCGATCGCCTCGGGCAGCGCCGAGACCACCGTGATCTCGTGCGAGTCGTTCTCGCTGCTCACGCCCGAGCACATCAGCGCGATCGGTGAGTACGCGCGCCAGGCCGGCGCGCAGGTCCGTTGGGTCCACTACGTCCGCGACCAGGCCACGTTCTACAACGCCTTCTACGTCGAGCGGCTGATGGTGATGCGACCGGAGCACGCCGAGCTGGTCGATCTCCCCTTCGAGGAGTTCCGCGAGTGGTCACCGCTCGACATGAGCTTCCTCCACTACGGACAGTTCGCCGAGACCATCACCACCGCCATCCCCGACGTCGACCTCCGGCTGCGTCCCTTCATCCGCAAGGAGCTCCGCGACGGCAACGCCGTCGCGGACTTCTTCAGCACGTGCGAACTCCCGATCAAGGCCACCGGGGCCGCCTCGAGCAACGTCGGCTCCGGCTGGCGGACCGTCGAGACCGCACGGCACCTGGCTCCGATCGTGGCGGCCGCCCCGATGCGGGGCCGGCTCCGCGGCGCCGACTCCTGGAAGGCCACCCGGCTGCGGTGGATCCAGATGATCCGTGGCGACTTCGTCACCCTGACCACCCAGCTCGGGTGGAACAACACCAGCGCGGTCTACATGACCCCCGAGTTCCGCCAGGAGCTCCTCGACGACTACCGCGAGGACAACCTCCTCATCGGCAAGCTCGGCGGCTTCGACTTCGCCGAGATGATCGAGCGGAGCACCTTCCCCGACTACAACATCGGCGACTACTCCGAGATCCCGGGCGATGAGGTGTTGCAGGTCGTGAAGCTGGTCATGCAGGGCCTGCACACGATCCCGGAGGAGATCCAGGAGGAGGTCGAAGCCGCCCGCGCCCGCAGGAGGGAAGCGGAGGCGGCCCGACAGCGGGGCCGGCTGCGTCGCCTCCTGCGCCGTTGACCGGCGTGGCCGGCGCGATCGGCGTGACCGGCGTCACCGGTCAGCGCAGGTCGAACACGGAGTAGAGCCCGCCCTTGAAGCGCGGCTGGCCGAGCTCGCGGCGGATGCCGGGGAGGTCGGCCAGGTAGCGGCGGTCGACGACGAGCCAGTCGACCCCGTACTCGTCACGCAGCGTGCCGATCGTCTCCGGTGACGGACGCGTGATGGCCGCGTCGTTGGCCTCGAGCAGCTGCGGGTCCCAGAAGGGCAGGTGGGCGGAGTTGTTGAGGTCCGTGGACGGCTGCCCGACCACCGTCGGGTCGATGTAGGCCCACCCCTCCACCAGGACCCGCCGCTCGGCATAGCCCGCGATCCAGAAGTTCCGACGGTCGCAGTCGGGCACGGGCAGCCCGATGCAGTGCGCGTTGGTCGCGATCAGCTCGTCCGGCTGCGAGTGCTCGCGGACGAACCGTGCGGCGGCGACGCCACCCGGGCCGATGATGTCCGTGGCGGGAGCCTTGGGAAGCCAGGGGCCGGCGACCGCGAGCGCGGTGGTCTGCGGTGCGCCGGCGAGCACGACTCCCAGCATCAGCGCCACGACCGCGGGGATCGCCGCGACCGTCGTGCGCTTGGCGTACAGCAGCACGAGGACGACCGCGACGGCGAGCACCAGCAGCCCGATGGCGAGCTGGGTCAGCAACGTCGGCGTGAAGACCGAGCCGGTGGCCGGCATCTTGCCGCCCACGATCAGCCTCACGGCCACGAGCGCGAGCCAGCCCAGAGCGGCGCAGCCGAGGATCCGCACGACGTCGCGCCGCGACAGGTCGACGGGGAGGAGGTCCGAGAGCGCGACGGCGGTGGCCACGGCGAAGAACCCGGCGGCGCCCAGGAGGAAGTAGGCCTGGCTCAGCGCCGGGTGGCTCAGGACCATCAACGCACCGGCCCCGGCGGCCCACGGGCCGATCAGGAACACGACGTCGGGACGGCGCCAGCCGCCGCGCACCAGGCCGATGATCAGCGGCACGGCACCGAGGACGAATCCGACGGTGAAGCAGATCCAGATCGACACCGGCGCTGACCCGGGGAGGGTCTCCCCCTCCGGCAGCATCAGGATGCCCAGCCGTTGGACGGTGCTTCCGTTGAGATCGATCGTCGTCGCCCGGGTGCCGCCGCCGTAGAACACCTGCTGCGCGACCAGGAAGACGGCGACGGCCGACCCGAACAGGACCGCGAGCGTGCGGACCGCCTGCCAGCGGCGCAGCACGGCCGCGACCACGAGCGCGAGGAGCAGGGCGGCGATCACCGTCGGCAGGGCGGACGACTTCGCGCCGGCCACCGCGACCATGACGACCACCGTCAGCAGCCACGGCCGCCACCGCCACCGCTCACGCCGAATCATCTCGACGACCAGCACCATCAGGACCATCTGGAGCGGCATCACGAACGCGTGCGTCGGGCTGTAGAACGCGCGGGTGACGGAGTCGAGGGCCAGCTGTGCGGGGCTGACCAGGCTCGTCCAGCCGAAGAAGTCCGGAGTGGCACCCATGGCGAGCACGAGGGCAGCGACGAACCCGGTCCACTTCCGTCCCGTGAGGCGTGTGGCCGCTGCGTACGCTCCGCCGACGGTGAGCAGCACGAGCAACGCGATCGACAGGCTGCGCAGGAGCACGATGAGCTCGATGTGGGTGACCGTCGCCGCCGACGCCAGGTGGACGTAGACCAGCCAGTGATAGAAGAGCGGGGTGCCCTCGACCCACGGCATCTGGCCGGGAAAGTGGTGCAGCAGGTCGCCGGCGATGGCGAGGTGGAAGGGCTCGTCGACGTACGGCGCCCGCAGCGCGTCGAGCGGCCTGTAGGACCACATCTGGTTCGTGACCAGGAGAACCTGCACGCACGCCACCGCCGCTCCGGCCCAGGACCACAGGTGCGCCCGTCCGACCACGACCCGTCTGACCACGACCGGACCGACCCGTCGACGTCGCCGGGCGACGACCAGCGTCACGACGAGCACCGCGACCGGGTAGCCGTAGATCAGCGAGGGGAGGTCGATCGCTCGCAGCAGCACGTAGAGCGGGGCCTCGAGGACGAACCCGAGGATGGTGCCGAGCACCAGATCGTTGCCGAGGCCCGGCCCCGGCTTCGCGACCGCTCGCCACACCACCGTGCCGGGGAACGTGAGGAACGCCAGGACGTACCCGGTGAAGAGGAGGGCGTCGCCGAGAGCGACGCCGGCCACGACCATCGCGAGGACGAGGGTCAGGCCCACGACGAGCACCCCGGGGAGCAGACCGGACCACGTCCCTCCCGAGAGCGCACGGCCCGAGAACGTGCGGTCCGAGGAGGGCTTTGCGTCAGGTGCGACGCCCACGGTTGCCGGGTCTGCAGTCACGCGGGCGATCATGCCAACAAAACGCCTACATGGAGTACACCCAAGACCCTCCGGATGCGCTATTTTCCTAGCGATGTCCCTCACCCACACCGTCTCCGTCGTCATCCCGGTCTACCGGGGCGCCGAGACGCTTCCGGACGTGGTGAGCGAGATCGTCGATCTCGCCGAACCGTTCGTGACCCCGGACGGGCACCAGGGACGCGTCACCGAGATCCTCCTGGTCCACGACCACGGCCCGGACGCCTCCGATCTCGCCATGCGACAGCTCGCCGAGAAGTACGACATCGTTCGGCCGATCTGGCTGAGCCGCAACTTCGGCCAGCACGCCGCGACCCTCGCCGGCCTGGCCTCGTCGGGATCGGACTGGATCGTCACGATGGACGAGGACGGCCAGCACGACCCGGCGTACATCCGGCCGATGCTCGACACCGCGCTCCGGGAGCGGGCCGCCCTCGTCTACGCCCGCCCCACCAACGCGGCACCCCACGGTCCGCTGCGCAACCTGACGTCGCGCGGCTCGAAGGTCGTCATCGACCGCCTGATGCCCGGTGGCAGCGCCCGGCAGTTCAACAGCTTCCGCCTGATCCTCGGCGAGTACGGCCGCAGCGTGTCCGCCTACGCCGCCAACGGGGTCTACCTCGACGTCGCCCTGAGCTGGGTGATTTCGGACGTGGCGACCTGCCCGGTGGAGCTGCGCGAGGAGGGTGAGCGACCCTCCGGCTACAACTACCGCTCCCTGATGTCGCACTTCTGGCGGATGGTGCTCACCGGCGGCACCCGGCTGCTGCGTGCGGTCAGCATCTGCGGAGCCCTGCTCGCCGCCTCCGGCATCGTGCTCGCGGTCGCCCTGGTCGTCGCCCGCCTCGCCGGCGGGGTCCCGGTGCAGGGCTGGACCTCGCTGATGGCGGCCGTCCTGGTCTGCTCCGGCGCCATCATGCTCACCCTCGGCGTGATCGCGGAATACCTCGGTGTCTCCGTCAACATGGCCATGGGCAAGCCGCTCTACGTCATCGTCAGCGACCCCGCGAACGGCCCGCTTCGCGAGGGACCCCGGCCCGGTCGCCCCGAGTGACCGGCGCCGTCAGCCCGTCCGGACCGCCCACGCTCGTCGTCGGTGGCGGCGGTCTGCTCGGCCGCCACGTACGCACCGCGTTCGAGCGCTCCGGGGCGCCGGTCCGCACGGCGAGCGTGCCCTGGCACGACCCGATCGCCGCCCGCGCCGTCCTGAGGTCCGAGCTCGCCGCCTTCCTCGGCTCCGCGCCGGACGGCCGCGTCAACATCGCCTGGTGCGCCGGCGCGGGCTTCGTGGCCACCCCGGCGGACGAGCTCGAGACCGAGGTGTCGCTCTTCCGCGACGTGCTCGCCGACCTGCGCGCGGCGCTGCGGCCCGCCACCCAGCTCGCGTTCTTCTTCGCGTCCTCCGCCGGCGGCGTCTACGCCGGTTCGGCCGATCCCCCGTTCACCGAGCTCTCCGAGGCTCGCCCGCTGGTGGCGTACGGCAGGGCCAAGCTGGCCATGGAAGAGGCACTGACCGCGTTCTGCGCCGAGACCGGGTCGGTGGCGCTGCTCGGCCGGATCACCAACCTCTACGGGCCCGGCCAGAAGCTCTCCAAGCCCCAGGGCCTGGTTTCTCAGCTGTGCCTGGCCCAGCTGCGCGGCACGCCACTGCCGGTCTGGGTCTCCTTCGACACCATCCGGGACTATCTCTATGTCGGCGACTGCGCGGAGATGGTCGTCGAGGCCCTCGACGGGCTCCACGAGCAGGTCGAGCGTGCCGGATCGAACGCCGTCGTCAAGATCCTCGCCACCGGCAATGGGGTGACCCTCGCGGCGGTCATCGGAGAGATCAACCGGGTCTTCCGACGACGGGCGAGGCTGCGCATCCCGGGAGCCGGCACGCCCGGCCAGGTGCGCGACCTGCGCGTCCGCAGCGTCGTGTGGCCGGAGCTCGACCAACGGACGCAAACGCCCTTCGCCGTTGGCGTGCGTCGCATCGCCGATGAGATCGCACTGGCCTACTCTGCTGCTACCTCCGCACTTCCGACCCACGTGAGCGAGATCTCCATCCGATGACCGACATGGGCATGCTGCTCGGCACCAGGTCCGGCGGCTCTCCCTCGATCGCCCAGAGCGACTACTGGTGGTACCGGGCGCGCACCCGCATCCTCGAGACCGTCATGAAGCCGTACGTCGGGGCGCCACGCCGCCTCCTCGACGTCGGCAGCGCCGACGGGCCGAGCGTCACCTGGCTCCGGGGCACGGCCGAGCACCACGTCTCGCTGGACGTCGACCCGCGTGGCCTCGCCGACGGCGGCGTGTGCGGCTCCGCGACCGGACTGCCGTTCGCCGACGGCTCCTTCGACGTGGTCGCGGCCTTCGACGTCATCGAGCACTGCGAGCTCGAGGCGACCGCCCTCGCCGAGATCCAGCGCGTGCTCGCCCCCGGCGGCCGGCTGCTCATGTCGGTGCCGGCGTACAACTGGGCCTGGACCAGCCACGACGACCACAACCACCACCACCGGCGCTACACCCGGCGGCGGGCGGTGGCGGCGGTCAGGGCCGCCGGGCTTTCGCCGGTGCGTGCGACGTACGGCTTCGCGGGTACGTTCCCCATGTTCGCCGCTCAGCGCCTGGTCACCCGGCTCAAGGAGCGCGGTGGAGCCGGCGCCCGGCAGCTTCCCGACGGCGGCGTCGCACCGCTCCCCGAGGTCTCCCCCGGGGTCGAGAAGGTGCTGCTCGGCGCCACCCGCATCGACGAGCGCCTGCTGCCCCGGCTCGACCTGCCGTTCGGGTCCTCGGTGCTCGTGGTCGCGGTCAAGACCGACCGAATCCGTTCGCTACCTCTCGGAGACTGAGACTTGGACACGAGCAACCACTGGTACGGACACGCGCACATCCTCTCGGAGTACTGCGGCCTCCCGTTCGAGGAGCCGCGTCCGATCTGGGGGGTGCTCCAGCACGGCTGGAACCTCCTGCACGGCTTCGGCCCGGGCCACGCGCCGCCCTACGGCTTCCCCAAGTTCGTCTGGTCCCACGCGAACCTGCGCCGCGGTCAGGCGGCCGGCTGGCGCGACTACGCGGTGATCGGCGCCCCGTGGAACTACCTGCTCGAGCTCAAGAAGGACGTCGAGCCCATCCCGCCGGCCGACGAGCGTGAGGGCACGATCTTCTACCCGTTCCACACCTGGGACCATGGCGAGGTCAGCGGCGACCACGACCGGCTGATCGCGGAGATCCGAGACACCGAGGACGGCCCGGTGACCGTCTGTCTCTACTGGATCGAGTACGACATGCCGGAGATCCGCCGCCGCTACGAGGACGCCGGCTTCCGGGTCATCTGCCACGGCAAGCGAGGCACGCTGCGCCAGGGCACGGACATCCGCTTCCTCCACAAGCAGTACGCGGAGCAGCTCCGCCACCGCCGGGTCGCATCGAACCGGCTGACCACGGCGATCTTCTACGGTGCGTCCGTCGGTGCCGAGGTCGCGGTCTACGGCGACCCGATGACCTTCGCCGACGTCCGGGACGCCAGCGTCCGGGACGGGAACGAGCAGGCCAGGCGTCTGTTCCCCGAGTTCCACGGGGTGGAGACCGACGCAGAGGAAGTACGCGCCACGACCGTGCGCGAGCTCGGGCTGGATGCGATGGCATCGCCTGCTGAGCTGCGCGCGCTCTTCGGATGGGAGATCACTGCATGAACGACATCGACACGGCTGCGAAGACCGCGACCTACAGCGTCGTCCCCGGCGACATGTACGACTGGTCCGACCTGGCCGGGACCCGACCGCTCCCCCGCGGACCGGTCCTGACCCGGTTCGCCGTGGCGACGGCGAGCGGAGCGTCCCACCTGCTCGTCGTCGGCCCGCACGACCTCGACCTGCTCGACGCGGCCGTCGACGCAGCCGCGACGACCACGGTCGTGGTGCGCACGCACGCCGACGCCGACCTCGTCTCCGAGCGGTACGCCGCCAGGTCCGTGGACGTCGTCTGCGGTGACCTGCGGGCGTGGACCCCCGATCGGCCGGTCGACGCCGTGCTGGCGCTGGACGGGCTCGGCCGGGTCGCGACGATCGACGCCGACCCCGCGGACTGGCAGGCGATCGCCGAGCACCTCGCCGGCATCGCACCGGGCGGCTCTCGCCTGGCGCTGGTCGTGCCCAACCCGGGATCGCCGCTCGCCCAGCTCAGGGCCGTCACCCCCGAGGCCTCCGACGACAACGCCGACTGGTCGTTCCCCGTCCACGATCGCGGGAACCCGCCGAGCCTCGCGGACGCGAGCGCACGGTTCGCAGGTCGCGGATACACGCTGTGGCCCGACGTCGACTCCCCGACCCTGGCCGCGGCTCCCGAGGCCTGCTCGGTGGCGCTCGCGGTCGCTCACGGCCGCCCCGCCGACACCCCCACGCTGCGTGAGCTCCAGCCGGCGCTGGGCCAGACGCTGGACACGCTGGGAGCCGCGGCGGCTGCCGGTGGCTGGCTGGTCGCGCGCGGTCTCGCCCCGGTGCCGTCCGTCCTCGGTGTCGACCGGACCGGTGACGAGACGTCCTGGACGGCTGCCGACCGGTCCTGGCTGATCGAGGCCATGCGCGACTCCGCCCGCCGGGACGCGTCCGGCCTACGCGATCACGTACGCCGGCTGCGCGACGCCGTGGCCGGCGCTCCCGAACGATGGTGCGGTCTTCAGGTCGACGAGATCGGCCTCGACGCCGACCAGGTCGTCCCCGTCCACGAGTCGACGGTGAAGCTCGGCGAGTCCGCCGACGAGATCCTGCTGGGGCTGCTGGACGAGCTCGCCGCGTACCTCTGCGTGGCGGGGTGGCGTCACCCCTGGCCGGCCGGCCGCGGCCGGGACGAGCTCGCCGTCCTGCTCGCGGCGACCGTCGATCTCTCGGTGACCCCGGCGGAGATCCGCCGAGTGCGTCAGCGGCGTGAGTCCTCGCTCTCGTCGAACGGCATGGCACCCGTGGTCGCGGGCCGGCAGGCGCCGCAGGACGCCGACCCGAGCGAGCTGCGGAAGCTGATGGCCGAGAACGAGGCGCTGCGCGGTCAGGTGACCTGGTTCAAGCAGCAGATGCGGCAGCGTCAGACGATGACCCACGAGGTTCGCACGGCGGCCCGGCGCGACGTCACGGCCCTGAACAGTCGCATCAAGGAGCTGGAGGACCAGCTGAGCGCTCGTCAGGCCACGTCCATGAACCGGGTCGCCCGGCGCGCGACCGCCGTCCCCGGGCGGGCGCGGGCCGGTTTCGGACGCGTCCCCGGGGCCCGGCGCGCGGCCCGTGTGCTCAGAAGGGTTCGCGCCGCGCTCCGACGCCTGGCCAGGCGCTAGCGCCACGACCAGGCGTCAGCCGGTCACGCGGTCGGCGTGACCGGCGCGAGCCGCAGGTGGATCTCGTCCGACCAGCCGAACTCGAGCTTCGCCGCCTCGTTCGCGGCGGGCTGAGGCACCCGTTCGCTGAGCTCGCGGGCCACCACGATCGGCTTGTGCTCGCGGCCGTCCAGCAGCGACCACGGCGCCGTCTCGCAGGCACCGTGCTCGATCGCCGTGCTCCGCAACGTACCGGCGGGCACGGTGATCAGGAAGACCCCGTCGCGGTCGACCACGTCCAGGGGGACGTCGAGCGGCTTCTCCGGGGTCGGCCAGGTGCGGAGCACGACACCGGTCGACTCCAGCCGGGGACCGTCCGGGCCACGCAGGATCAGATCCTCACCCTGCCACCAGGCGTCGTGCACGACCGGGCGGTCGGGCGTCGCGGTGATGACGAACGAGCCGTTCGGGTCGCGGGTGGCGTTCACCGCCCGCCCCTTCATCAGCGATCGCGAACCGAGGAAGTCCGGGTGCACCGGCAGCGGAGACGTACGTCCCTTCCGGGTCAGCTTCACCCGGGTCGGCACGATCTCCTCCATGGGCATGTCCAGCCCGGACCGCTCGAGAACGGCGCCGACGGGCACCGTCACCCGCCACGGGGTGATGCCCCGCTCGCCGCGTTCGCCGATCGTCAACGGGTGGGTCACCACCGAGCCACCGCGACCCGTGAGCGTCAGCTCCGCGCTCGCAGGAGCAGCGCCCCGGAACGCACCCCGGATCTCGATCTCGTCGCCGAGGTCGGTGGCATGGTCCACCCAGGCGTCCGGAAGGTCGCGAACGGTGACCCCGAAGCCCCCGGGGAGGCGTCCCGGGCGACACCAGCGGTTGCCGATGCGGCGCCAGCCCTGCCACCGCTCCCGCCCGTCGCCCGACGTCGTCACCTGGATCACGTCGCGGAGATCGCGGTTGCGGATCCCGATCATGAGGCGCCACTGGCGATCGCCCGCCAGGCGCGAGGGATCGATGCTCAGCTCGAGCGTGGACCTGTCCACCTGGCCGAACGCGATCGCCCGCGGCCGGGCGACATGATCCACCGGAACCCTGACGCCGGCCGGACTCTCCAGCCACACCTTGAAGCGCGTACGCGGCGCGAGCGCGAGGGTGTTGGCACCGATGTTGACCCGGACCTCGATCCGGGAGCCGCTCCACCAGGCCTCGGTCGCCACGGCCTTGGCCTTCATGTAGGCCGGAGACAGGCGGAACACCGAGTCGGGGACGCCGACAGCAGCGTCCCCGAAGGACGGGAGCTTCGCGTACCAGCCGTCCCGGCGACGGGCGAGCGGCGCCTGGGTGCCGTACTCGGCCCGGTAGCGGGTCAGCGCCGTCAGCGCGTCCCGCTGACGGCGCCGCAGCAGGTCGAACACGAGTCGCTCGAACGGGCCCTGCCGATCGAGGATCCGATCGTCGATGCGCGCCAGGTAGCGCCCGGCGAGGTCGAAGATGCGTCCGGCCTCCTCGGCCGGATGGTCCTCGATGGATCGGGCGAGCACCTGGACGTCGGTCGCGGTGAGGTGCGACTTCACCAGGTCGGAGAGGTAGGGAGCCTGCTCCTCGACCATGTCGAAGAGCATCTCGGCGGAACGTACGCGGTCCTCGAGGTTGTCCAGATGCCAGTGGCTCTGGGTGATCGACGCCTCGCCACCGTCGCGCTGCCGCCAGTAGTAGACGGGGTCGGCGAGGATGTCGACCTGTCGGGCGCGGATGTGGGCGGCGAGGGCGACCGGGTAGTCCTCGTAGAGCATGTCCGGATAGCTGAGACCGGCCGAGTCCCAGAAGTCGCGCCGGTACACCTTGTTCCAGATGTAGCGATCGATGCCCAGGATGTGGGTGCGACTGCAGTGTGTCGACTTCCGGGCGGTGACGAACGGGCGGCGGTGGGACCACGACTGCCAGACCGACACCGAGTCGAAGCGGCGAGCGTTGCCCGCGACGAAGTCCGAACCCGTCTCGGCCAACGTGTCGGTCATCAGCTCGTAGGCATACTCCGGGACGTAGTCGTCGGCATCGACGAACGCGAGCAGGTCACCCCGGCTGTTCTCGACGCCGATGTTCCGCGCGACGCCGACACCGACCTTCGGCGTACGGACCACCCGGAACCGGGGGTCGATCGAGGCGAACCGCTCCGCGACCTCCGCGGACCCGTCGGTGGACGCGTCGTCGACCATGACCACCTCGAAGTCCGAGAAGGTCTGGGTGCGGAGCGATTCCAAGCAGGTCTGGAAGTAGGGCGCCACGTTGTGGAACGGGATGACGATGCTCAGGGCAGCCTGCGACATGCTCTCAGCCAACGCGGTTGCCGTCCTCGAGCCGTCGCAGCCGTTCCTCGAAACGCATGGCTGCGGTGATGCGGGCGCGCACCTGCTCCTGCTGACGCTGGATCTCGGCCCAGATCGCGGCGGTGTCGACGTCGCCGCCCGCCGCGGCGGTCGTCGCGATGTTGCCCCGCTCCACGGTGTCGCGCAGGGTCTCCAGGCGCGCCTCGAGAGCAGCGACCTGCGGGCTCACCCGAGCAAGCTCGCGCTCGAGGTCTCCGATGCGTACTCGCTGCCGATCGGTGATCGCGCGCAGCTCCTCGATGATGGCCCGCGACTCCTCCGCCTCGGCAGCGGACCGGACCTTCTTGATGACCTCGCCGCGCAGTCGCTTCAACGCCATAGAGACACCCGTTCCTCCTTGAGCCAGTCAGTCATCACACGCGCCTCTGCCTCGATCCGGTGCTCCGGTGCCACCGGCGAGGACCCGCCGACCTGGTAGATCCACTCGGTCTGGCCGGGATTGTCGATGAACGAGAACCCGGACATCCTGATCTCGGACTCCGGGAACAGGTGGAAGGCCAGCCACGCGGCGGTGAAGCCGGTGGTCGGCGCCAGCTTCTCGGTCCGCCAGGGGATGTCGAGCTCGTCGCCGATACGAGGGAGCACCTCCGCGTTGGGGAGGGGCAGGAAACCCAGGTCGGGCGGCCAGGACATCGGCCACACCTCGGGGCGGCCGTGGAAGCGCATGGGCTCCGCGAGGAGGTAGAGGCGCTCGCGGTAGCGGTCGAAGGTGAACCGGGTCGGGCGGGTGATCCGGTTCCAGATCACGACGTCTGCCCGCGATCCCTGACAGCGCGGTTCACCGGGGACGTCCAGCACGAAGCTGTTGACCCGGATGACCAGGTCGGAGTCGTCGATCGCGTCGGCCCGGTCGTCGCTGGGCCCGAGGGGAGCATTCCCGAGGACGGCGACCGAGGTCACCGGCGTCCTCTTCGCGTACGTGGCCATCAGATCGCGTAGGTAGGCGAGGCCTTCAGTGATCGTGACTGCCCGTTCGGCGATCAACGTCACCGGCTTCCCCTTTCCAACGACCCGTGTCGAAGTGTCGCCGCAGAGCGCGGAGACCCGACGGTCGCGTTACCCGTTCGGAAAAATCATAACGAGCGAGCAGCCCGACAGTTACCCGCCCGAGTATCGATTTGGCCGTCGCGGCGTTCTTTCACGCGTGGGGAGGCTGGTGGGCGGTGACGATGTTGGCGCTTCGTCACCATCCGTACATCTGTGGGTGGGGCGCCGGTCAGGCTGACTGAGCCCCCGTCCAGCTGGTGCGCTCGGCCTCCAGCTCGGCGCGAACGGCGTCCAGCTCGGACTCGAGCTCGGCGACCCGGATGGCCGCCTCGGCGGCGTCGGCCTCGACCGCCTGGAGGCGGGCCTCGAGCTGTTCACCGCGGAGCTCGGCCTGGGCGGCCCGGCGGGCCTCCTCGCCACGACGGCGGACGGCGTCGGCGGCACGCTGGTGAGCAGCGGCCAGAGCGGCCTCGAGCTCCTCGACGGCCTGGACACGGTCGGCGAGCTTGGCGTCCATGTGCGCGCGGAACTCGGCGTTCTCCTCGGCGCGCTTCTCGGACTCGACGCGGTAGGCCTGGGCCTGCTCGGCGCGGTCACGCGCCCAGTCGCGACGGGTCTGGAGAAGCTCGGAGTGGGTGATCTTGGTAGCGGCAGCGCCACAGGCGAGCCCGAGAACGGCAGCGAGCACGACGACCAGCCAGGACCCGGAGGCCACCGCGGCGGTGATCGTGATGGCGGCCAGCGCCAGCAGGGCTACAGCGACCGTCAGGCGTGTGCTGCGCTGACGCCTGCGTGTGACTGAAGTTGCGGATGGGGATGGCATGCTTCCACGGTACGGCTAGTTTTCATCCTGTTTGCGGACCCGGCACGCGTGTTCGAGGAGTCGCGAGGCGATGACGATCGCGATGCCGGCCACCGCCGCGAGGGCCGAACGCACCAGTCGCTCACCCGCCGCGGTGCTGGCGTCGTAGCCCAGCCAGCTCACCGCGTAGCCGAGATAGCCCCCGGCGAGGAGCGCACCGACCAGGGTGCAGGCGCGAGCGAGCACCAGCCGGTTGACCGCCTGATGAGCCTCGATCCGCTCGCCGCGTACCTGCAGCTGACGGTGCGTGATCCAGGCGGTCACGCCCAGGACTCCGGCGATCAGCAGCAGCACCAACGGCTGCGCCCAGGTGACCACCGGGGCGACTCCGAGCCAGGCCTCCAGCACCGGATGGGCCAGCCAGCCGCCGACGATTCCGATGACCGCCCATGCCGTGATCGCTCCGCCCGACATCGGGCGGAGCCGGCGCTCGTCGTCGACGGGATCCTTCTCCGGACCCCGGTCGGGGTCCTCCGGTGTCGTGCTCAGATCCGGCTCAGAGCTCGAGGACGAGGTCGTCGCGGCGGGTGATGCCGGTCTGGTCCGACTGCTCGAGCAGCTCGGCGATCGGACCGACGCCCGGAAGGTCGGCGCTCGGCTCCAGGTCCAGCCACGGCTTGAGCACGAAGGCGCGCTGGTGGGCGCGCGGGTGCGGCAGGGTCAGCGACTCCTCCTCGAGGATCTTGTCGCCCACCGAGATCACGTCGATGTCGAGCGTACGCGGCTCGTTGAAGATGCCGCTGCGGGAGCGTCCGTAGGCGTCCTCGATGGTGAGCGCGCGGTCGAGCAGGCGCGCCGGAGTGAGGGTGGTGTCGGCCAGGACGATCGCGTTCAGATAGAGGTCGGAACCCTCGGGAGAGTCGACCGGCTCGGTCTCATACACCGGCGAGATCGTGGTCACCCAGACGTCCGGGGTCTCGGCAAGCGTGTTCAAAGCGTCCTGCAGGTTTGCCAATCGGTCGCCGAGATTGGAGCCCAAGGACAGCACCGCCCGCCGGATCGGCCGCATCTCCCCGGTGAGCGTGTCGGCGTCGATGATGTACGGGTTGGGTACCTCTGTCACGTGCTCTGCCTCCGGGTGATCGTCAGGGTGACGTCTTTGAACGTCGCTTCGATAGGCGCCCCCGGTTTGTGAACCGTAACACGTACCCAAAGTGCGCGGATGTCTGCAAGGCAAATGTCCGCGATCCGCTGGGCAAGCGTTTCGATGAGGTCCACCGGGTCGCGCTCAACATTGGTTTTGACCGCCATCGCGAGACTTCCGTAATCCACGGTGTCTTGCAAGTCGTCCGTCGCCGCCGCCTTGCGGGAGTCGGTGCCGATGACCAGGTCGATGATGAACTTCTGCCCCTCACGGCGCTCGAAGTCGAACACCCCGTGGTGTCCGTAGCACTCCAGACCGAGGATCTGGATTTCGTCGGCAGGTTCCTCGATGTTCATCGAATACTCCCCAATTTCGCTGCCGCCGCGAGGGCGTCCTTGGCAGCACGTACGTCATGAACACGTGTCGCCCAGACACCGCGTTGCGCCAGGAACACGGTGATCGCGTCATGAGCGCTCTCCCGCTCGGTCACCGGACGCAGCGTGCCGTCGGGGGCGGCCAGCAGGCGGCCGAGGAAGGTCTTGCGACTCGCCCCGATGAGCACCGGGTAGCCGAGCTTGTGGAACTCCTCCACCCCGGCCAGCAGCCGCCAGTTGTCGTCGGCCGTCTTGGAGAAGCCCAGGCCCGGGTCGATCACGATGTTGTCGTCCTGGATCCCCGCCGCCCGCGCCGCCTCGATCCGCTGCTCCAGCTCCTGCTTCACCGTGGCGACCACGCCGTCGGCGTAGACGAGATGGTCCTTGTGCTGCATCTCCGCGCCGTGCGCGCGCCAGTGCATCACGACGTACGTCGCACCGTGGTCGGCCGCCACCTTCAGGATCCCCGGGTCGGCCAGACCGCCCGAGACGTCGTTGATGATCTTGGCCCCGGCCTTCAGCGCCGCCTCCGCGACCTCGGGACGCATCGTGTCGACCGAGAGGGTCGCCCCTTCCGCGGCCAGCGTCTCGATGACCGGCACCACCCGCGCCAGCTCGTCGGCCACCAGCGGTCTGGTCGCTCCCGGACGGGTCGACTCGCCGCCGATGTCGAGCAGGTCCGCACCCTGCTCCAGGAGAGCGTGGCCATGGGCCACCGCATCATCGGTCGCGAAGAACCGTCCGCCGTCGCTGAACGAGTCGGGTGTGACGTTGACGATCCCCATGACCTTCACGCGGCCACCTCCGTAGCGCAAGCGCCAGAATACGGACGCGGCCGCGTGATGACTTCATGGTTCACTCGCTGGCGCTCGTTCACGGGGACGACCCTACCCAGGGGCTGCTACCTGGTTCCGCCCCGGATCAGGGCCATCGCCTCGGCCCGGGTGGTGGCGTTGGAGCGCATCGTGCCGCGTACGGCGCTGGTGATCGTGCGGGCGCCGGCCTTCTTGACGCCGCGCATCGTCATGCACAGGTGCTCGGCCTCGATCACCACGATGACCCCGCGGGCCTCGAGAATCTCGGTGAGAGCGTCGGCCACCTGGGTGGTGAGCCGCTCCTGCACCTGCGGTCGCTTCGCGTAGACGTCGACGAGCCGGGCCAGCTTGGAGAGGCCGGTGATCTTGCCGGACTCGGCCGGGATGTAGCCGACGTGGGCGACGCCGGTGAACGGCACCAGGTGGTGCTCGCACATCGACCACAGCTCGATGTCGCGGACCAGGACCATCTCGTCGTGGCCGAGGTCGAAGGTCGTGGTGAGCACGTCCTTGGGCTCCTGGTGGAGCCCGCGGGTCACCTCTTGGTAGGCGCGGGCGACCCGGGCGGGGGTCTCGAGCAGCCCTTCGCGGTCGGGATCCTCCCCGATCGCGTAGAGCAGCTCGCGCACGGCCGCCTCGGCCCGCTTCTGGTCGAACGGAGGAACGTCCGCCACGTCCCGCTCGGGGACGTGGACGGGCGCTACGTCATCGAAGTTGTCGGACATGGCTTCAGTATCAGGCGGGCGGGGTGCCCTCGGGCGAACCGGCCTCTGTCGGCTTGGCGACGTCGACACCGTTGGCGGTCTGGGCACCTGACTGGGCGCCGGACTGCTTCCCGGCGGCTCGGATCGCCTTGGCGAGGTTCTCCTTGTCGCGCTCGACGATCCACCGCGGGATCTCGACCGCCGGGCGGTCCGAGGGGCGGCGGGTGTCGGAGCCGGTCCAGGCCGGACGCGGGTCGCGGCGGCGCAGCGGCTCGAAGATCTCGGCGACCTCCTGCTTGGAGAGCGTCTCCTTCTCCAGGAGCTGCAGGACCAGATTGTCGAGGACGTCCCGGTTCTCCTCGAGGATGTCGAAGGCCTCCTGGTGAGCGGTCGCGAGGAGCTTCTTGGTCTCGTCATCGACGATGGCCGCGACCTCCTCCGAGTAGTTGCGCTGGTGGCCGATGTCGCGCCCCAGGAACGGCTCGCCGTTGGACTCCCCGAGCTTGATCGCACCCAGGCGCTCGGTCATACCGAACTGGGTGACCATCGCGCGGGCGAGGTTGGTCGCCTTCTCGATGTCGTTGCCGGCGCCGGTCGTCGGGTCGTGGAAGATGAGCTCCTCCGCGGCACGGCCGCCGAGCATGTAGGAGAGCTTGTTGAGCATCGACGAGCGGGTCTGGCTGTACTGGTCGTCGTCGGGCATGACCAGGTTGTAGCCCAGCGCCTTGCCGCGCGGCAGGATCGTGATCTTCTGGACCACGTCCGGGCCCGGCAGCGCCGCGGCGACCAGCGCGTGGCCACCCTCGTGGTAGGCGGTGATGAGCTTCTCCTGCTCGCTCATCAGGCGCGTGCGCTTCTGCGGGCCCGCGATCACGCGGTCGATGGCCTCGTCGAGAGCCTTGTTGGTGATCAGCTTCTGGTCGCTGCGCGCGGTCAGCAGCGCGGCCTCGTTGAGCACGTTGGCCAGGTCGGCACCGGAGAACCCGGGGGTCCGTCGGGCGACCGAGTCGAGGTCGATGTCGCCGGCCAGCGGCTTGCCGCGGGCGTGGACCTGCAGGATCTTCTCGCGACCGGCGAGGTCGGGCGCGTCCACCTGGATCTGGCGGTCGAAGCGGCCCGGGCGCAGCAGCGCCGGGTCGAGCACGTCGGGACGGTTGGTGGCCGCGATCAGGATGACCCCGCCGCGTACGTCGAAGCCGTCCATCTCCACGAGGAGCTGGTTGAGCGTCTGCTCGCGCTCGTCATGGCCGCCGCCCATGCCGGCACCACGGTGGCGGCCGACGGCGTCGATCTCGTCGATGAAGACGATGGCGGGAGCGTTCTCCTTGGCCTGCTCGAACAGGTCGCGGACACGGCTCGCACCGACACCGACGAACATCTCGACGAAGTCCGAACCGGAGATCGAGTAGAACGGCACGCCGGCCTCGCCCGCGACGGCACGCGCGAGCAGGGTCTTACCGGTGCCCGGCTGGCCGTAGAGCAGCACGCCCTTGGGGATCTTGGCGCCGACGGCCTGGAACTTCGCCGGCTCCTGCAGGAACTCCTTGATCTCCTGGAGCTCCTCGACCGCCTCGTCCGCCCCGGCGACGTCGGCGAACGTCGTCTTCGGCATGTCCTTGGTGATCAGCTTCGCCTTGGACTTGGCGAACTGCATGACCCCGCGGCCGCCGCCGCCCTGGACCGAGTTCATCAGGAACAGGAACAGCACGATGATCAGCACGAACGGAAGCAGGAAGCTCAGGATCGAGCCGAGCACGGAGGGCTTGGCGACCTCGGAGTTGAACTCCTTGAGGTTGTCTCCCTCGGCCTCGGTCTTGCGCACCATCTCGATGAGCGCTTCCTGGTCGCCGTCGACCCACGACGTGGTGACCTCGGCGCTGCCCTTGCGTGCATCCTTGGTCAGGGTCGCCTTGATCTCCTGGTCGCCGTCGACGAACGTGATCTCCTTGACCTGGTCCTTCTGAATGTATTCAGTCAGCTCGCTGGTGGTGATCTCGTCGCCGCCGTTGCGAGGGGCCAGGTACTGCAGAGCCAGGATCACACCGAGCACTGCCAGGATGATCCACAGCCAGGGACCTTTGAATATGCGCTTCACAGGCTTCTTTCAACCGTTACGGGGTCAGACATCGCACGCCGGGGAGCGTGCTCGTCATTTAGAACGACGGTACACGCCAAATCGTGCCCGAACCCACCTGAGCGGTTCTGCCATCAGCGAAAGCGGCGATCCGGCGAGGCGCCGGAGCGAAACCGTCCTACTGTGTCGCCATGGCCGAAAGTAAAGCCTCGACACCGGGTCCGACCGGTGGCTCCGGCAGCCGTCTCGCCCTGATCATCGTCGTAGCGCTGGTCGTGCTCCTGGTCGTTCTCGTGGCGGCTGCCGGCGTGCTCGCCTGGCGGCTCGTGGCGCAGCCGGCGGGCGACGTACCACCGCCGACGGCGCCCAGCACGTCGGCGGCGCCGGCGACCTCGGCGGCCGCTACGCCGAGTCCCGCCGGTCCCTCGGGTACCCCGAGCATGGCCCAGCCCACCGGTCCGTGGCAGTCGGTGACCTCGGCCAAGGACGCGATGGCGTACGACGTACCCGGCAACTGGAGGCCGGGCCCCGAGACGCTCGCCGGGTTCGAGTCGAGCGAGGGCGAGGTGCAGGCGATCATGCACGGGGTCGCCTTCGGCGGGGACGACTGGTGCGGTCCGGGCAGCTCGCACACCCTGGTCGGTTTCGTCACGCCGGGGTCGAGGTCCGACAAGGGGACCATCGAGGCCACCGCGACCCACTGGGCCGTCTCAGCAGGTCAGAGCGAGGACGGCAAGACGCCGCCCGGATCGCTGGGCGATCCCCGACCGGCCGAGGTCGACGGCGGCAGGACCACCGCGACGGCCGTGACCGCCACGACGACCCCGGTGGACCCGGAGTGCGCGGTGCCGACCCTCGAGGTCACCGTGGTGTCGGTGCCGCGGGCAGCCGGGAAGTCCGCGCTCTTCGTGATGGTCGCCGACCGTGATGTCGACGGCGCCGACAGCGACGCGACCCTGGCGAGAGTGATCGCCAGCATCCGGCCCGCGCGCTGACGGACCGATCGGCTCCGCTTCAGCTGTAGATGTGCGGAGCGAGGGTCGAGATGTCGCGGAGGTTGCGGTACTTCTCGTTGAAGTCGAGGCCGTAGCCGACCACGAACTCGTCGGGGATGTCCCAACCGACGTACTTCACGTCGACCGGCATGCTGACCGCCTCGGGCTTGCGGAGCAGGGTGACGATCTCGAGGCTCGCCGGGCCGCGGCTGTTGAGGTTGGAGGTCAGCCAGGTCAGGGTCAGGCCGGAGTCGATGATCTCGTCGACGACGAGCACGTGCTTGCCGGTGACGTCGGTGTCGAGGTCCTTCAGGATCCGCACCACACCGGACGACTTGGTGCCGGAGCCGTAGGACGACACCGCCATCCAGTCCATCTCGACGTGGCGGTTCAGGGCGCGCGCGAGGTCGGCCATGATCATCACCGCGCCCCGCAGGACGCCGACGATCAGGAGCTCCTCGCCCTCGTAGTCCTTCTCGATCCGGCGGGCCAGCTCTTCGACCTTCGCCTGGATCTCGTCGTGGGTGAACAGGGTCTTCACGAGGTCGTCGCCGACGTACTCGGTGTCCATGAGCGCCACTCTAAATGCTGGTGGGGAAAGGGCCTGATTCGAAGACGATCGACGAGTTCGTACGCCGCGCCCGAATGTGTCCCGGCAGGTCGATCCAGCGCTGCCCGCGCCAGCCGGTGATCAGCTCGTCGACGGCCTTGACGTGGTCGCGGGTGAGCTCCGCGGGCGGGCTACCGGCCGCGAGGGCGGCGATCCGGAGGACCCGGGTGCGGACGGCGGCCGGATACTGCGCCAGCGTCTCGACCGGGAGGGTTCCGCCGAGCTCGCGGTGCATCGACTCGGCGATGTCGTCGATGAAGTCGGCGTCCTCGCGCAGCTGCTCGGCCGTGCGGGCCAGCGCCTCGGTGACCCCCGGCCCGAGATCCTCCTCGAGCGTGGGCAGGACCCGGTGTCGGATGCGCGCGCGGGTGTAGGCGAAGTCGCGGTTGTGCGGGTCCTGCCAGACGTCGAGGCCCTCGATCTGGCAGGCGGTCTCGGTGTCGATCCTGGTGGTCCCGAGGAGCGGACGGCGATAGCGGTCGAAGGCGGCGCGCATCCCGGAGAGGCTGCGGGCGCCCGAGCCCCTGGTCAGCCCCAGCAGCACGGTCTCGGCCTGGTCGTCACGGGTGTGGCCGAGCAGGATCACGCTCGCGTCGAGGCGCTCGGCGAGCTGGTCGAGGACCGCATAGCGAGCCTGCCGGGCGGCTGCTTCCGGGCCTTCGCCGTCGGCCTTCACCTCGACGGTCGCGGTGACGGTCTCGTCGATGCCCATCTCGGCGAGCTGGGCGATGACCTTGCTCGCCTGGGCGTCGCTGCCTTCCTGCATCCCGTGGTCGACGGTCGCACCGATGACGTGCAGCCCGAGCTTGTGGCCCTCGAACACCGCCGCGGACGCCAGCGCCAGCGAGTCCGCTCCCCCGGAGCAGGCCACGATCACCTTGTCGCCCGGTTCCAGCTGCTCGAGCGTGGCGCGGACGGGGCGGCGTACGGCTGCGATCGAGGGGTGGAGACTCATGCCAGAACGCGAGTGACCCAGGCGTCCGGCTCGACGATCTCGGCCTTCGACGGGAGGTTCTCGGGGCCGGCGAAGACGGCGTTGAACTCGTCCATGCCGACCCGGTCGACCACGTGGCGTACGAACTTCGCGCCGTCGCGGTACTGCGCCATCTTGGCCTCCAGGCCGAGGAGGCGGCGGAGCAGGCGGTCGAGCACGCCGATGCCCTGTCGGCGCTTGTTGAACGCCTTGCGGATCATGGTCACGCTCGGGATCACGCCGGGGCCGACGTCGTCCATGACCACGTCGGCGTGGCCCTCGAGCAGCGACATCATCCCGGTGACCCGGTCGATGATCTCCTTCTGCTCGGGCTTGGCGAAGGCGTCGACGATGCTGCCGTTGCCCTTGAGCGCCTCGGAGACGCGCTGCAGGCCGCCGTCGAAGATCGAGGACGGGTCCATCGCCTCGGAGAGGCCCTCGATCTGGGCGAAGAGGTGGTCGCGCATCCACGGGCTGGCCGTGAACTGGACCCGGTGGGTCTCCTCGTGGAGGCAGACCCACAGCCGGAAGTCGGTCGGGTCCAGGCCGAGCTCGCGCTCGACGTGGACGGCGTTGGGCGCGACCAGCAGCAGCCGGCCCGAAGGCCCGAAGAACGGGTCGAACTGACCGAGGATCTTCGAGGACATGAAACCGAGCAGACCGCCCACCTCGGCGGCGCTGATCTTGGAGCCGACCGCCAGGGAGAGGGCGCCCGGAGCCCGCTTCGCGGTGATCCGGTCGACCACCGGCGAGATCACGTGGGCGAAGGTGTCGGCGTTGGCCTGGATCCAGCCCCTGCGGTCGACCACGAGGACCGGCGCGGTGTCGCGGGGCGCGTCCAGGCCGGTGAACTCGCGCACGAACTCGGTCGCCTTCGCGGCGTCCTCGCGCAGCTCCTCGACGGCCTGCCGGGCCTCGTTGCGCGAGACGATCGGGCCGTCTCCGGCGACCTTCGCGCCGAGGCGCACGGCCAGGTCCCAGTCGACCATGGTCGCTCCGGACGGCCTGGGCTCCTCAGCTCGATGGGTCATGCCTACGACCGTAGCCGACCGAACCTATGCCGAGCATCGACACGTCGCGACCGACGCCATCGCATCGTCGAGGGCGTCGCGTACGTCCAGGGTCTGCTCGGGCTTGAACCCGTCGGCCATGAGTACGACGACGAACGGCGTGCCGCGGGCGTCGACCGCGATGCCGGAGAGGCCGGAGACGCCGGTGAGGGTGCCGGTCTTCGCCCGGACGCGGCCGCGCCCCGGCTCGGCGTCGAAGTTGAACCGGCGCGAGAGCGAGCCGACCCAGCCGGCGACCGGGAGGCCGGTCATCGCCGGGGCGAGCTCGGGCCGGTGGGGGCTGGCGGCGGTCTGGAGCGCGCTGACCAGCAGCGTCGGCGGGATCCGGTTCTGCCGGGAGAGGCCGGAGCCGTCGCGCAGGACCAGGCCGGTGGTGTCCATGCCGAGCTCCTTGAGCGTGGCCGTGATCGCCGCGGTGGAGCCGTCGAACGTCGGCTCGCCGGCCGCCAGCCCGACATGGCGGGCGAGCACCTCGGCGAGCTGGTTGTCGCTGTGCTGCAGCGTGTACTCGACGATCTCGCGGAGGGTGTCGCCGTGGCGTACCGCGAGCTGGGTGCCCGCCTTGGTCCCCCGCACCGGCTTGCCGTCGACCTTGATCCCGTGCTTGGCCAGGGCCTTCTTGAACTGCTCGGCGGCCTGCAGGGACGGATCGCGGCTGTATCCCGTCGCCTGGGACCCACCGTGGTCGACCAGCAGCGCGGTGATCCCGCCGACCTCCTCCCCCAGGTAGGTGCGCCGCCAGGTCGGGCTCAGCACCGGCCCGGCGAACAGGCTGTCGTCGTAGGCCAGGCTCACCGTCTTGGTGGCGCCGAGCTCCCGGGCCGTCTCGGCGGCGAGCGTGTCGAGGTCGTTGCTGGTGAGAGATGCGTCACCTCCTCCGACGAGCGTGACGGTGCTCCCCTGGAGCGTGGTGCTGGTCTCGAACCTGCGCTCGGGGCCGTACGCCTCCAGCACCGCCACGCTGGTCAGCACCTTCGTGACGCTGGCCGGGGTGGCGGCCCCGGTGCCGTGGGTGACCACCGGCGCGCCCTCGAGCGGCGCGATCGCCGCCTTGAGGTGCCGGCCGAGACGCTTGTCGCCGACCATCTCGCGCATCACCCGCTGCAGCGCGGCCTGATCAGGCTTTCCGGGGGTCCTCGACTGCTGGCCCGCGACCGCCGCGGGGCTGACCGTGGCGATGCTCAGCGGTGCCGGCGGCGGGGTCGGCGCGACGTTGCCCTGGGCATAGCGCACCCACCCCAGGGCGTACGCCGCTGCCGCCGCCCCCACCAGGAGCGCGAGCACCAGCGGCACCACGACCGCGAGCTTCCCGCGGGCCTCGTCCGTCTCCTCTGACGGCCACTTCGGCGGGGTGTCAGGCTCCACGGATATCCTCCTCGATGCCGGGTCTGACGCCGATCGGTGTCAGACTGTCCGGCATTCCGTTTTTGGGTTTGTCTGGAGGCAGAGAAGTGACGCAGGAGTTCGACGTACTGATCGAGGTCCCCAAGGGATCCCGCAACAAGTACGAGGTGGACCACGAGTCGAATCGGCTTCGTCTCGACCGCGTTCTGTTCACCTCCATGATGTACCCCGCAGACTACGGCTACATCGAAGACACCCTCGGCGGGGACGGTGACCCGCTCGACGCGCTGGTCCTGACCCCCTACCCGCTCTTCCCGGGCGTGCTGGTCCAGGCCCGTCCCGTCGCGATGTACGTCATGGAGGACGAGAAGGGCCAGGACGAGAAGGTCCTCTGCGTCCCCTGCGACCCCCGCTTCGACCACATCCAGGACCTCGCGGACGTCGACGAGTGGACGCTCAACGAGATCAAGCACTTCTTCGAGCACTACAAGGACCTCGAGCCCGGCAAGACCGTCAAGGGCTCCGACTGGGTCGGCAAGGCCGCCGCGGAGTCTGAGATCGCCGCCTCCGTCGACCGGTTCAAGAACACCGCTCACTGAGTCCTGTCGTCTGCTGACCGAGGCGTTGTTCTGAGCTTGTCGAAGGGGGACTCGGTCGGCGGGCGTGGATGTTCACCGAGGTAACTCGGTCAGCATTCACCGAGCGCGGCGCGCAAGGATTCGTACGTTGCGTCGATCTCGCCCGCGACGCTCGGGACGACCTTCGTCGCGGGGCGTTCCGCCACCAGCTCGGCCAGCTTGGAGGCGTACGCACGCAGGTGCTCGTCGCCACCGGACTCCGCCACGATCTCTCGCACGATCGGATGCCAGGGATCGTTGCCGTCATCGCGTCCGTGAAACCGGCGTAGCGCGTCGTCCTCGACGGCGTGGAGCATGACCTCGACGAACTCGGCGCCGGCGTCGTGCGCCGCCCGCTCGAAGCGTTGGAGCTCACTGACCCTGGCGAACAGCTGTGGCAGCACCACGTCGCCGGACTCGCTGAGGTATCCGCGAATCAGTCCCAGCGCCGCAGGCCGGATCCGGGCACCGGCACCGAGGAAGTCGTCTCTCCACCCGCTGATGAACGTACGCAGCAGGTCGATGTCACACACCAGCGTGCCGGGGTGGTCGGCCGCGAAGCGCCTGGCGAGTGTCGATTTTCCTACCCCGGGCATTCCGTTGATGAGGATCAGCCTGGCCACCGGACCAGTCAACCACCCGCGGGTGTTCAGCTGGCGATCCGCACTGTCAGCGGCCTATGTCACGTACGACGTGCCGGTGGATGCTCACCCAGCCAACCCTCAGCCGATCAGATCCTTCGCCCGCAGCAGCTCCTCGGGCACCCCGAACCCGTCGACGAGCAGCCGCGCATGCGGGCGGAGGTCGCGGCAGAGGCGGTTGACCTCGCCGATGATCGCCTTGGAGCGCTCTGAGGAGAGCCGGCCGTGCTCCATGAACCAGGCGCGGTCGGCCTCGATGACCGAGAGGGCGCTGAGGTCGCAGACGGTGTCCATCAGATCCCGCACCGGCCCCGAGGGCAGCACCCGGACCTTCTCCCGGAACGCCTCGTGGATCAGCCGCTCCACGTGCGCGTGAGCGACCCCGATGACGTGGTCCTGGACGGTCGAGAAGACCTCCCCGGGCTCGCGGCCGGCCTTCACGCCGGACTGCAGGCGCCGGGCGACGCCGGCGAGCATGTGCTCCTCGCGGAAGCGCAGCATCGCCAGGTGGTAGTCGGCGTCGAGGATGTCCGGCTCGCGCTCGCCCGCGATCGGGACGACGTCGCGGACCCGTTCGAGCAGCTTGTGCACGGCGGTGCGCTCCAGGACGGTCTCGACGGCGAGACCGGCGACGAAGCGTACGAGATCGAGCTGGTCCATCTCCTCGAACTCGCTGGAGTAGCCGGTGAGCAGGCCCTTGGCGACCAGCTGCAGCAGCACGGTGTTGTCGCCCTCGAAGGTCGTGAAGACGTCCGTGTCGGCCTTCAGGGCCGCGAACCTGTTGGCGGCCAGGTAGCCCGCGCCACCGCACGCCTCGCGGCACTCCTGGATGGTCCGCGTCGCGTGCCACGTCGCCAGGGCCTTGGTGCCGGCGGCCCGCGACTCGAGCTCGCGCCGGGCGTGCTCGGAGGTCGCGACACCGGAGAAGACGTCGTGCAGGTCGTCGCGTACGACCTCCTGCGCGAAGCGCAGCGCGTAGGTCCGCGCGACCAGCGGCAGCAGCCGGCGCTGGTGCTGGCCGTAGTCGATGAGCAGCGACTCCTCAGCTTCCGCCGAGGCCTCGAACTGTCGCCGGCGCAGCGCGTAGCGGACCGCGATGGTCAGCGCGACCTCCGAGGCGCGGATCGCGGCCCCTCCGACCGAGACCCGGCCCTGCACGAGCGTGCCGAGCATCGTGAAGAAGCGCCGCCCGGCCGACTCGATCTCGGAGACGTACTCGCCCGCTTCGGTGACGTCGGCGAAGCGGTTCAACAAGGACGTACGCGGCACCCGCACGCCCGAGAACCACAGGCGTCCGTTGTCGACGCCGTTGAGCCCCATCTTGGGCCCGTCGTCCTCGATCCGAACCCCGGGCGCCGGAGCACTGGAGACCCGGATCGGCACGACGAAGGCGTGCACCCCGCGCTCCTCGCCGCCGACGACCAGCTGCGCGAAGACGACCGCGAGCTCGCCGTGGGCGGCGGCGTTGCCGATGTAGTCCTTGTACGCATCCTCCCGGGTCGTCTCGATGACGAACTCCTGGCTGGCCGGGTCGTAGGTGGCCACGGTCGCGACCGCGGCCACGTTGGAACCATGACCGTGCTCGGTCATCGCGAAGCAGCCGAGCACGCGCCCGGAGACGATGTCGGCGAGATAGCGGTCGTGGTGACGGGCGGTCCCGAGCTGCAGGATCGCGCCGCCGAAGAGGCCGAACTGCACGCCCGACTTCACCAGCAGCGACAGGTCCCCGCCGGCCATCTCCTCGAAGGCGGCGATGGAGGCGCCGACGTCACCGCCGCCGCCGTACTCCTTCGGGAACCCGAGCCCGGTCAGACCGGTCGCGGAGACGTCGAGGAGCACCTCCCGGACCCGCTCGCGGTACTCCGGCCGCGGCAGCTCCTCGACCTCGTCGAGAAAGTCGGCGCGCTCGATCAGGGACTTGCGTACGTCCTCCCGGACTCCCGCGTATCGCCCGTCGAGAAGTGCGGTCAGTGAGGCTGCATCGATGGCGGTCACGCCACCAGACTAAGCCCCGATCATGCCCAGATCAGGTCAGCTCGGGGCAGCTCAGGTCAGCTCGTGTGCGACCTTCGCCTCGGCTCCGGCGATCGCCTCGGACTCGGCGACGAGGCGGCGTACGCCCTTGCGCCGGAACTTCTGGTTGGCCGCAAGGCCACCGAAGTAGTAGGCGACGAGCGCGATCATGCATCCCGCGACGTCGTCGGCGAGGTAGTGCCAGCCGAAGTAGACGGTCGCGACGACGGTGATGCCGAAGTTGATCCAGCCGGCCCAGCGGGCGATCTTGTTGTTGATCGTGGCGTGGATCATCAGCGCCACCAGCAGGGTGATGCCGCAGTGGAGCGAGGCGAAGCCACCGACCGACTGCACGACGTTGGCGTCGACGTCGAAGAGGACGTGCTGCCGGGTGAAGACCAGCGACTCCATCAGACTGCTCGCGGGCGTGTCCGGCAGGTCGGCGTAGAGATAGGGATACTGCAGGCCCGGGCCCACCGTCGGCAGGCAGTAGTAGGAGACCGTGCCGAGGATCCAGGCGATGCACTGCGAGGCGACGAACCAGTAGCCGTAGGCCAGGTTGCGCGACCAGACCAGCCACGCGGCGACCGCGAACGGCACCAGCGGCAGGAACCACATGTAGATGTAGGAGAGGAACCAGGCCACCCAGCCGGTGCCGAGAAGGTCGTGGAGCAGGATCGCCGGGTCGGCGCCGAAGAGCACCGCCTTGTCGATCAGGTGCAGCTCGTGGTCGAACTCGTAGGTCTCCGGCACGACGAACGGCAGGAAGGACTTGAGGTTCCGGTAGCAGACGTAGACCAGGTAGAAGCAGACGATGCCCATCGCCACGAGCGTCAGGCGCTCACGGGTCCAGTGGGTGCGGACCCGCTCCTTGAAGATCGGGCCCATGTCCTTCCACTTGAACTTCGCCAACCACAGCGTGCGTGGCACGAGGTCGACGAGCAGGGCGGCTCCGACGAGGAGGGGCAACCGGAGCCAGGACGGTCCGAGGAAGCCCTCCGGGTCGAGCATGCGCTTGTCGACGATCTGCGCGGTCACGACTGCGATCAGGCCGAAGATCAGCGCGCTACTGACGAGGAAGATCTGAGCGCGGCGATACATAGCCGCTAAGTTTAAATGGCGGGTGGCTGCTCTGCCGATTCCTGGGCGCACGATTCGGGGACAACAGATTCTGGAACGGCCAGCCGGTTCGGCTCCACCCGCAGCCTGACCGACTCCCCCGGCGCCGGCGCCGAGTCGGCGACCGCGTCGACCTCGCCGATGTCGTCGAGACGTACGACGAGCCGGTGCTGTTCCGGCGTGGCCCTGGCCGAGACGACGGTGCCGGTGAGCGGTCCCGCCGGGTCGGCGACGAAGGCGGAGCGGCGCAGCGCCACGGCGTCGGCGGGAGCCAGCCCGGCGGCCTTCAGGACCGTGTACGCCGCCGGCCTCTCGAGCACCCGGGCGTACCCCAGGAACAGGGCGGCCCAGGTGTCGGTCGGTCTCGCCCAGACGTCGCGGAGGGTCCCCTCCTGCACGAGGCGGCCGTCGCGCAGCAGCGCGATCCGGTCGGCGACCGCGAAGGCCTCCTCCTGGTCGTGGGTGACCATGAGCGCGGTGGTGCCGGCCTCGTGGAGGATCCGTCGCAGGTCGCCGGCCAGGCGCTCCCGCAGGCCCGCGTCGAGCGCGGAGAGCGGCTCGTCGAGCAGCAGCAGCCGCGGCTCGACCGCCAGTGCCCGCGCCAGCGCGACCCGCTGCCGCTCGCCACCGCTCAGCGTGCCCGGGAGGCGATCCTGGTAGCCGCCCAGACCCACGAGCTCCAGCAGGTCGGCGACCCGCTTCTCGCGGTCGGCGGCCGGGATCCGCCGCAGCCGCATCGAGTAGGCGACGTTGCCCGCGACGCTGAGGTGCGGGAACAGCTGCCCGTCCTGGAACATCAGCGCGAACCCGCGCTTGTGCGTCGGCACCCCGCGCATCGACCGCCCGTCCCAGCCGATCTCCCCCGTCGCCGGCTCCAGCCCGGCCACGGCCCGCAGCAGCGTCGACTTCCCCGAGCCCGACGGGCCCAGCAGCGCCAGCACCTCACCGTCCGCCAGCTCCAGGCTGACGTCCTCGACGGCCGCCTTCCCGTCGTACGCCACCGACACCTCACGCAGCGACAGCATCGCAACCTCGATCCTGCCGGAGCGGTGGTTTTGGTGGCCGAATCGGTAGTTCTGGCGAACCAAACTGCCGTTTCGTCCGCCACAAGTGCGGACTCGGCCCCCAAAGGTGCGGTTTCGGCGGTGCGGTGTTCACAGTGCTCCGATCGAAGGGACGCGGAGACGCTCGACGAGGAGCATCACGACGGCGGTGGCGGCGGCGAGGACACAGGCGGCGGCGAGGGCCATGCCGTAGTTGTCGGAGCCCGGACGGGACAGCAACCGGAGGATGACGACGGGCAGGGTGGGGCGCTCCTCGCGGACGAGGAAGGACGTCGCGCCGAACTCCCCCAGCGAGGCCGCGAAGGCGAAGCCGGAGGAAGCGAGGAGCGGCTTCCAGACGGCGGGTACGTCGACGGTCATCACCGCGCGCAGCGGCCCGGCCCCGAGACCCGCGGCGGCCTGACGGAGCCGGTCGTCGACCGACCCCAGGACCGGCACCAACGTCCTCACCACCAGGGGCAACGCGACCAGCGCCTGCGCCAGCGGTACCAGCCACGGCTCGTCTCGGAGGTCGAGGACGCCCGACCCGAGCGTCAGATAGAGTCCCAGCCCCAGCGTGACGGCGCTGACCCCGAGCGGCACCATGAACAGCCCGTCGAGCACGGCGCGCACCCGACGCTCCGCAAGGGTCCGGGACCGACGGGTCACCGCGAAGGCCACCAGCAGCCCGAGCACCAGCGCGACCAGCGTCGCCTGCACCGCGACCGCCAGCGACGTCATCAGCGCCGTGGTGACCGGCACCGGCAGCGGGGGGTCGAACCCGGGGGTCTGCAGGGCGACATAGTTCCCGAGGCTCCACCGGTCGTCGACCCGCAGCGACCCGAGCAGCAGCGCCAGCAGCGGCCCGGCCACCAGCAGGACCAGCACCGACGTCGACAGCAGGGCCGGGAGGTCCCGCGGCGAGACCCGGCGGCGGCGTACGACGACCCTCGACTGCGCGGGATCCGGCACCGAGCGCAGCCGACCGGCCACGACCAGCAGCCCGACGACGACCACCAGCTGCAGCACCGACAGCACCGCGGCACCGGGCAGGTCGAACAGGGTGAAGGTCAGCTTGTAGATCTCGGTCTCGATGCTGTTGTAGCGCACCCCGCCGAGGGTGAGCACGATCCCGAACGCGGTGGCGCAGAAGAGGAAGACCACCGACGCCGCCGAGACGATCGCGGGACGCAGCGCGGGCAGGGTGATCGTCAGCAGGACCCGCAACGGCGACGCCCCGAGAGCGGCGGCGGCCTCACCGGGTCGCGGGTCGAGCGACTCCCAGGCCGCCCCGACCGCACGGATCACCACCGAGGCGTTGAAGAAGACCAGCCCGAGGATGATCGCCGTCGGCGTGCCATCGAGACCCAGAGATGCCAGCAGACCCGCCTCGCCGATGAGCTCGCGGAAGGCGACCCCGACGACGACGGTGGGGAGCACGAACGGCACCAGCAGCCCGGCCCGGATGACGCGCTGCAGCGGAAATGCCAGTCGATGCAGCGCGAACGCAGCCGGCAGCCCCAAGGCGACGCTCAGCACCGTCGCGAGCCCCGAGGACCACAGCGTGAACCAGAGCGCCCGCTGGATCTCCGGGCGCCCCACGACCCGGGACACCACGGACGGGTCGAAGGAGCCACCGAAGAACAGTCCGCGCTGCACCATCCCCGTGACCGGCAGGACGAAGAAGACCGCCAGCACGGCCACCGGGAGGGCGGCGAGCGCGACCAGGGTGCCTACGCGACGGGTGGAGCTCACTGCGCGATCGTGTCACTCCAGGTCGCCAGCCACGCTTCCCGGTTCTCCTCGATCTCCTTCGGCTCGACGGAGAGCGGCGAGGTGGGCTGCTGGGCGAACTTCGCCCACTCGGCAGGCAGCTTGACGTCGGAGGAGACGGGGAAGACGTACATGCTCTCCGGCAGTGCCCCCTGCACGCTGTCGGAGAGCATGAAGTCGATCAGCGCCTGCGCGCCCTCGGGGTGGTCGGCACCCTTCAGCACACCGGCGTACTCGACCTGACGGAAGCAGGTGTCGAGCAGCGCGGCCGTCGTGGTCTTCCCGTCCTTGACGGTGAAGGCCGGCGAGGAGTCGTAGGAGACGACGATCGGACGCGTGCCCTTGCCGCCGCCCTGGGTGAAGTCGGAGTAGTAGGCCTGGTCCCAGCCGTCGACGACCTTGGCGCCGTTGTCCATCAGCTTGCCCCAGTAGTCGGCCCAGCCGTCCTCGCCGTACTCGGCGACGGTCGCCAGCAGGAACGCCATCCCGGGCGTCGACGTCGCCGCGCCCGGGGTCACGAGCAGGTCCTTGTACGCAGGCTCGGCGAGGTCGTCGAGCGACTTCGGCGGCGTCAGCTTCTTGGCCGCGAACCACTCGGTGTCGATGTTGACGCACACGCTGCCGTTGTCGACGGGGGTGAGGAAGTGCTCCTCGTCGCCCGGCAGGTTGAACTCGTCGACCCCGGCGGGGACCGTCTCCGGCGTGTAGGCCTCCAGCGCGCCCTGGTCGATCGCCCGGCTGGCGAAGGTGTTGTCGACGCCGAAGACCGCGTCACCGTCGGGATTGCCGGTGTCCAGGGCGATCTTGGTGGTCAGCTCGCCGCCGTCGCCCGCGTGCCGGATCTCGGCGGTGTAGCCGGTCTTCTCGGTGAACTCGGCCAGCACCTCCTTCGGCAGCGTGAAGCTGTCGTGGGTCAGCAGCACCACGGTCTTGTCGTCGGCGCCGCTCGACTTCTCGGCGTCCGGCTTCGTGGGGGTGCCCCCGCACGCGGACAGCAGCAGCGCCGAGACCGCAGTGATCGCAGTGGCAGTGATGGCAGGCGTACGCATGCGCACTCTGACTCCCTTCGCCGGTGTCAACCGGAGCAGGTTCGGAGGGTCTGCGGCGCTGTTCGCCGCACTCTCAGGCCTCCCGGCCTCCCCTGTCTGTTCCGGGCAACACTACTTGCTTGCGAGAATCCACCCATGACCGACGTCTCCATCTCGTCCTTCGACGACCTCACCCCCAAGACCGCGTACGCCCTGTGGCAGCTGCGCCAGGAGGTCTTCGTCGTCGAGCAGGACTGCCCCTACCTCGACCTGGACGGCCGAGACCTCGAGCCCGGGACGCGTCATGTGGTGCTGACCGACGGCGACCGGCTCGCCGGCACCGCCCGCATCCTCGACGACGGTGACGTGTGGCGGATCGGCCGCGTCGTCCTCGCCCCCACCCACCGCGGCCAGGGCCTGGCGGACGTGATCATGAAGGCCGCCGTCGAGGCCGTCACCGACCGCGACATCGTCCTCGACGCCCAGTCGCCGCTGGCCGGCTGGTACGCGAAGTTCGGGTTCGTGAAGGACGGCGAGGAGTTCCTCGAGGACGGCATCCCGCACACCCCGATGCGGCTCAGGCGCTGACGGCGTCGACCGGGGCGAACAGCACGCTCGCCTCGGTCTCCTCTCGGGTCGCGAGACCGCGAGCGACCAGCAGCTCGAGGTGGGCCTTGGTCTCCATGACCGCGAGGCCGGCGTTGAAGTAGTCGAGCTCGGCGAAGGCGCGCTCGTGGCGGGTCCAGCCGAGGTCGTTGGCGACTTCGAGGGCCGAACGTCGCCCGAGACGCAAGGAGGCCAGCGACTGGGCGAGCCGGGTCTCGTGATGGGCCAGGAGCTCGTCGACGCGGGCGTGCGACGAGGTCGCGACGGGGCCGTGAGCGGGAAGAAGCTGCAGGTCGGGAAGGGAGCGGACCTTGGTCAGCGAGGCCATGAAGTCGCCGAGCGGGTCGATGACCGGGACCGGCTCGAAGCCGATCGACGGGGTGATCGTGGGCAGCACGTGGTCGCCGGCGAACAGGACCGAGCCGGCTAGATCGGCGTAGACGTAGTGGCCCTGGGTGTGGCCAGGGGTGTGCACGGCGTCGAGGTCGCGGCCGGCGACGTCGAGGCGTACGTCCCCTTCCAGCCAACGCGAAGGCATCCGCCAGTGCGAGAGATCGGGCGGCGGAGGCGGGTTGGCGGCCCACTTCTCGGCCAGCTCGGGTGCGCCGGCATGAGCCAGGAGGCGGTCGGTCGAGATCCAGCCGTCGAGGTCGCCGTTGGTGAGCTCGAGGGTGGGCCGTTCGCCGGCGCCGAGCAGCACGTCGGCGCCGAACTCCTCACCCAGCACCGAGGCGAGCGTGTAGTGGTCGCGGTGCACGTGGGTGACCAGGAACCGCCGGACGTCCCTGAACGCGAAGCCGAGCTTCTTCAGCCCACTCTCCAGCGCGGCGCGCCCCTCGGTGATCGCCCAGCCACCATCGACCAACGAAAGGCCGTCAGAGCCCTCGAGGACGTAGATGTTGACCGCCTTGAGCCCGTCCATCGGCAGCGGCAGCGGGATCCGATGTACGCCGTCGGCGACCGTCCATGCTCCCGGAGCGGACCAGTGCTCCCCCGAGTCAGGCGAGATGGCGGTGGCTGTCGACTGACTCATCAGGCTCCTTCGGTCGGCCCCGGAGTTCGGCCTTTCCAGAGCCAGAGCAGGCCCAGGATCGGCAGCAGGGCAGGAACGAAACCGTATCCGCTCCCGAACTTCGACCATACCGATGCATCCGGGAACCAGGACGGGACGACCAGGGACAGGACACCGACGACGAGCACACCGGCGAGCTCGACCCACAGCATGATTTTCGCGAAGCCCGCCGACCCGGCCGCAGCTCGGCGGATCGCGAACCAGCCCGCGACGTACGTCGCCGCGGCGACCACCGAGAGCGAGTAGGCGATCGGGGCCTCGTCGAAGCGGGTGAGGACCTGCACCAGCGACCGGGCGCCCGCGGCGAGCACGAAGATCGCGTAGACGGTCAGCAGGACCAGGTGCGGACCGGAACGGGTCTTGGCGGGGGCGGTCTCGGTCACCGGACCATCATGACGCGTACGGCCACGACCCCCGTCGCCAGGGCCGCCGCCGCGATCACGCCCGAGGACCAGGTCGAGCGGTCCTCACGCATCGTCTGCAGGGCCAGCGGCATCAGGCACACGAGCGCGCCCAGGTAGCCCAGGAACGTCGGCAGCGACTCCGGCTTGCGCCCGGCCGACCAGCCCGCCAGCGCCCCGACCGCGAGCACGACCGCGAGGATCTCCAGCATCCACGCCAGCTGGTCCAGCCACCGCGGACGCGGGGCCTTCAGGACGAGGCCGACGACGGCCGCGATCGTCACGAACGCGGCGTACGCGGCCACGATGATTCCGATCGGAGTCAGGGCGTCCACGTGCCAATATTCTCTGATGACCTCCGTCGTTCCCGATCCGGGGCTCGTCGCCCGCCTCCGCGCCGCCGGCTGCGTCTTCGCCGAGGAGGAGGCCGCCCTCCTCGAAGAAGCACCCGTCTCGCCGCAGGAGCGAGAGGCGATGGTCGTACGCCGCGTGGCCGGTGAGCCACTGGAGCTCATCCTGGGCTGGGCCGAGTTCTGCGGGCTCCGGATCCGGGTCGCGCCGGGGGTGTTCGTGCCCCGGCAGCGCTCGGCGCTGATGGTCGACCTCGCCGTCCACGCGACTGAGCACCGCACGACCCGGAGGGTTCTCGACCTCGGCTGCGGGACCGGAGCGCTGGGCGCGGCGGTCGCGGCCCGGGTCCACGGTACGGAGGTCTGGGCCACCGACATCGACCCGGCCGCCGTCGCCTGTGCCAGCCGGAACCTGCCCCCGGACCGGGTGCTCCTCGGCGACCTCTACGCCCCGCTCCCCCACGACCTTGCGTTCCACCTGATCGTGGCCAACGCCCCCTACGTCCCGAGCGACCAGATCCGGAACATGCCGCCCGAGGCGCGCGACCACGAGCACCACGTGGCGCTCGACGGCGGGGCCGACGGGCTCGACGTCCAGCGGCGCGTGATCGAGCAGGCGCCGAAGCATCTGGCACCGGGCGGCGTGCTCGTCATCGAGGCGGGCCAGGAGCAGGCGCCCGTCACCGCGAGCCTGATGCGGGCGCAGGGGCTCGTCGCGGAGATCCATCACGACGAGGACCTCTACGCGACGGCGGTGACCGGAACAGCCCGCTGAAGAGCTCCGCCAAAAGCGAGGCATCCCTCTGATTGCACACCACCCCCGCGGTGTGCATTCAGAGGGACCGCCACCTTGAAGGTCGTCCACCCCCCACCGGTGGACGACCTTCTCGCCGATGAAACGGACGACCTGCCGACCCATGACGCGGGTTGGGAAGAATTTCTTCGGGAATCGCGTCAGACTTCCGATATGCAGGCTTACGGTCTGACCCATCTGGTGCCGTTGTCCCTGCTCACAGCGGGGATCGTGGCCGTGGTCTGGCTGGGCAGGCGGCAGCGGGACGACCTCGATCCGTCGAGATTCTCCCGAGCATTCGCGCTCGCGATCCCGCTGACGATCATCCCGCTGCAGGCTCACGAGTGGGTCACCGACTTCGACCTGTTCATCGACCTGCCGATCCATCTGTGCGACATGGCGTGGATGGCGGCGACGGTCGCGCTGTGGACCCACCATCCCTACCCGACGGCGCTGACCTGCTTCTGGGGTCTCACGCTGACCACCCAGGGCGTGTTCACCCCGGATGTGAGGGACTTCCCGGAGGTCAGCTACATCACCTTCTGGGTCATGCACCTGATGGTCGTGCTCGCCGCGGTCTACCTGGTCTTCGGGCTCAAGCTGCTCCCGCGCTGGCGCGACTACGGCTGGGCGGTCGTGACCACGGCGGCCTGGGCTGCCGCGGCGTACGTCCTCAACCTCGTCCTCGACGCCAACTACGGCTACCTGCGCTACAAGCCGCCGTCGGACTCGCTGCTCGACGTGCTCGGGCCGTGGCCGCTCTACATCCTCAGCGAGATCGTGCTCGTCGCGGGCGTGTGGGCGCTGGTCACCGCGGGGATGCGGGTCTGGGCGCGTCAGGAGGGGTCGACGAGGATGCCGGTGCGCTCGTAGTCGGCGAGGGCCGAGGCGTACGGCGCCAGGTCGATGCCCTTCTCGCTCACCCAGCCGTCGTCGTAGTAGGACGAGCGGTAGCGATCCCCGGAGTCGCACAGCAGCGAGACGACGCTGCCCTGGGCGCCGGCGTCGACCATGTCGCGTACGACACCCAGCGATGCCCACACGTTGGTGCCCGTCGAGGGGCCGACCGAGCGGCCCATCCGGTTCGAGAGCCAGCGCATCGTCGCGATCGAGGCCGCGTCGGGGACCTGGACCATGTCGTCGACGACCCCGCCGACGAACGACGGCTCGACCCGCGGCCGGCCGATCCCCTCGATGCGCGAGGGCATCCCGGTGGCGTGGTCGGAGGTGTCCATCTCCCAGCCGCCGTAGAAGGCGGAGTTCTCCGGGTCGGCGACCATCAGCTTGGTGGGGTGGCGGCGGTAGTGGAGGTAGCGGCCGATCGTCGCCGAGGTGCCACCGGTGCCGGCCGAGACGACGATCCAGGTCGGTACCGGGTGCCGCTCCTGCGACATCTGGTCGAAGATCGACTCGGCGATGTTGTTGTTGCCGCGCCAGTCGGTGGCCCGCTCGGCGTAGGTGAACTGGTCCATGTAGTGGCCGCCGCACTCGCGGGCGAGGCGCTCGGCCTCGGCGTACACGTCCGCGGCGCGGTCGACGAAGTGGCAGGTGCCGCCGTACCACTCGATCAGCGCCACCTTCTCCTTCGACGTCGAGCGCGGCATCACCGCGACGAACGGGAGGCCGAGGAGCCGGGAGAAGTACGCCTCGGAGACCGCGGTCGAGCCCGAGGACGCCTCCACGACCGTCGCGCCCTCGTGGAGCCAGCCGTTGCAGACGGCGTAGAGGAACAGCGACCTCGCCAGGCGGTGCTTCAGCGAGCCGGTGGGGTGGACGGACTCGTCCTTCAGGTAGAGGTCGATGCCCGGACATCCCGGCAGCGGCACGACGTGCAGATGGGTGTCGGCGGAGCGCTGGGCGTCGGCCTCGACGCGGCGTACGGCTTCGTCGATCCAGGCGCGATGGGAGTCAGAGAGGCGTGGCACCGGCCGAGCGTAACTCCACCCTGAACTACCACCGGCATGTGCGGTGAGCCACAATGAAGGACGGAATCACACTGGACTCATCCCGGGGGCAGGGCAGTGAAGTTGCCCACAAGTTAGACCGATCTAAGGACCCCGATTAACCATTGCGGCCTCAAAAGCGAGACAAAAGACCTGTGGACGAACCTCTTGACGTAGTGCTGATCGGCGGCGGCATCATGAGCGCCACCCTGGGTGTGCTCCTCCAGGAGCTCGAGCCCAGCTGGTCCATCAAGATGATCGAACGGCTCGACTCGCTCGCCGTGGAGTCCTCCGGCCCGTGGAACAACGCCGGCACCGGTCACTCCGCGCTGTGCGAGCTCAACTACAGCCCGCAGCAGGCCGACGGCTCGGTCGACATCTCCAAGGCCGTCAACGTCAACGAGCAGTTCCAGGTCTCCCGTCAGCTGTGGTCCTTCCTGGTCGAGAACGGCCGCATCCCGGACCCCGACAAGTTCATCCACACCGTCCCGCACATGTCCTTCGTCTGGGGCGCGGACAACGTCGAATACCTCCGCAAGCGCCACGAGGCGCTGTCGCAGCATCCGCTCTTCGCCGGGATGGAGTTCTCCACCGACCCCGAGGTCATCCGGGGCTGGGCGCCGCTGCTGCTCGAGGGCCGCTCGGCCACGTCGCTCGCCGAGGAGCCCGTCGCGGCCACCTGGACCAACGCCGGCACCGACGTCGACTTCGGCTCGCTCACCTCGATGCTGACCCGCACCCTGGTCGACAAGGGTGCCGACCTGGAGACCGGGTCCGAGGTCACCGACCTGCACCAGACCATGGACGGCTTCTGGCACATCTACGGCCGCAACGAGTCCGGCAAGTACCACCTGCGTTCGCGGTTCGTCTTCGTCGGCGCCGGCGGCTACGCACTGCCGCTGCTGCAGAAGGCCGCCATCCCGGAGATCCGCGGCTTCGGCGGCTTCCCGGTCTCGGGTGAGTTCCTGCGTACGTCCAAGCCCGAGCTGGTCACCCAGCACCGCGCCAAGGCCTACGGCAAGGCCGCGGTCGGCGCGCCGCCGATGTCGGTGCCCCACCTCGACACCCGCTACGTCGAGGGCAAGACTCACCTGATGTTCGGTCCGTACGCCGGCTGGAGCCCGCGCTTCCTCAAGACCGGCTCGCTCACCGACCTGTTCCTCTCGGTGCGGCCGCACAACCTGCTGCCGATGGTGCGCGCCGGGCTGACCAACATGGACCTCACCGTCTACCTGGTCAAGGAGCTGCTGCGCTCCCCGCGCAAGAAGTTCGACGACCTCCTCGACTTCTTCCCCGCCGCCGACCGCAAGGACTGGGAGCGGATCATCGCCGGCCAGCGCGTGCAGGTCATCCGCCCCGACGGTGTGCTGCAGTTCGGCACCGAGGTCATCACCGCCGAGGACGGCTCCATCGCCGGCCTGCTGGGCGCCTCGCCCGGCGCCTCGACCGCCCCGGCGATCATGGTCAACGTCCTGCGCCGCTGCTTCCCCGACCGCTGGGACGACTGGCAGCCCCAGCTCAAGACGATGATCCCGGCCACCGGTGCCGAGCTCAGCGCCGACCCCGAGCTCGCCGCCGAGACCTTCGCACGCACGGACCGCCAGCTCAACCTGGGCTGACCACCCGCCGAATCGGTGGTTCTGGGCGCCGAGTCTGTAGTTGTGGGCGACGAAACGACAGTTTCGTCGCCCACAACTGATTTCTCGGCCGCCAGAACCACCTATTCGGCGGTGAGGTGGGCGGCTGCGGCTGCGGCTTGGACCCGGATCTCGGGGATGGCGGTGGCCTCGTAGAGGGCGCCCTTGCAGGGCGGGCCGACGGTCACAAGACCGGGTACGACGCTGCCGTCTGCTCCGATGACCCGGCCGTCCTCGGTGACGTCGATGCCGAGGCGCAGCGGGTCGGGGGCGATCAGGCCGCGCTTCTGGAGCGCGAGCAGGAGCGGGTTGTCGGTGCGGGTGATGTCGGGCGAGGGGCCGGTGCAGTTGACCACCGCGGTGACCTCGCGGTCGCCGTCGGCGAGGGTGACGACCGGCTTCTCGGCGCCGACCGCCTCGGCGTCCGCCCGGCAGCCGAGCACACCGCCGCCGAGGATCTCCAGGCGTCCCTCGGCCCGGTAGGTGTCGAGGAGGGCGGCGATGCGCGGGGCCATGCGGTGGCGGCGTACCTCCCACTCGCGGGCGTACAGCTCGCGGAAGCGACGGCGCTCGGGCTCGGGCAGGCGGCGCCAGATCGACTGGGTCGGGCCGCGCAGGCCGTCGATGACCGCACGCCAGTCGACCCCGAGGCCGGCCGCGTGCTCGATCTGGTCGCGGACGAGGCCGGCGATGCCGTCGGCGGTCAGCGGGCCGTCGGGGATCGGGGTCACCCAGGAGGTGAACTGGTCGTCGACGTGGGGGTTCGGCAACAGGCCGTGGCGGCTCACCATGATCACCCGGCGGGCCGGGGAGTCGTCGAGGAGCGTGACCGTCGTGTCGACGGCGGTGAGGCCCGTGCCGACGACGAGCACGGTCGCGTCGGCGGGCAGGGCGCTGATCCGGGCCACGTCCCAGGGATCCGACAGGTTCCACGACGCCTCGGGCAGCGCGGCCAGCGGCTGCGGCGGCGGGTTGCCGTACGCCAGGACGACCGCGTCCGCGACATGGCCCTCACCATCGTCGCTGGTCAGCACATGGAAGCCGGCGCCGACCGGTTCCACGTCGACGACGGTCTCCCCGACCGTCTCCAACGTCCCGGGACCTGCCGCAGCGGCCTGAGCGAGCCGGTCACGCAGATAGCGGGAGTAGTCGCGGCGGGGCAGGAAGTCGATCGGGCCGAGCTCGATGCCGACCTCCGCCGCCCAGTTGAGCAGGTCGTCACGATCGTCGGGGAAACCCGACATGTTGTTGGCCCGGACGTTGAGCAGATGGCGGGCGTCGGTGGTCGAGTAGGCGACCCCGTAGCCGGCCTCTCCCCGTGACTCGAAGAGCGTGACCGACGCACCTCGGCGGAGCAGGTTGATCGCGGTCAGCGCGCCGCTGGCTCCTCCTCCGATGATCGCCACCGTCGGGGCGGAGGTCGGCGTCGGCGGCGCGGCATCTGTCGTCACTCCGACAGGGTAACGGCGCTTTCCAGGCATTGTTCACCGGGTTACTCGTATATCAGGGAAACCGCACAATTCCATTTGCAAAGATCTCTTTGCGGTCTACGGTTGACCCATGGCAGCACGCGAGATCGTCCCCGGGGTCGACCAGCTCAAGGCCCTCACCCACCCCGTGCGCGTACGCATGCTCGGGATGCTCCGGGTCGACGGGCCGGCGACGGCGACCACCCTGGCCGCCCGCCTCGGGATCAACAGCGGCGCGACCTCCTACCACCTCCGGCAGCTCGCCCAGCACGGGTTCATCGAGGACGACGAGAGCCGCGGCAACGCTCGCGAGCGCTGGTGGAAGGCCGCCCACCAGATGACGGTGACCGGCGACAGCGACGTGCCCGACACCGCCGAAGGACAAGAGACTCTCGGCGCCTATCTGCAGACCGTCGTCACCATCTATACCCAGCAGCTCCAGAAGGCGCTCGAGGAGCGCGAGCTCATCGCGAAGGAATGGCGTGAGGTCTTCAACCTCAACGACCGGGTCGTGCGCCTCACCCCGAGCCAGGTCCGCCGGCTGCAGGAGCAGGTCAACGAGGTCGTCTTCGGGTTCGAGGACGACCCCGACGGCGAGCCCGTCGCGGTCCAGTTCCACACCTTCGCCCTGCCGGGACACCTCGGCCCCGAGAAGGACTGACGATGAAGCTCCCCCTCTACGGCTGGCTCGCCGCCGAGACCATCTCGCTGGTCGGCACCCGCATCTCGATGCTGGCGCTGCCCTGGTTCGTGCTCGAGACGACCGGCAGCGCCGCCCAGGCCGGCCTGATCGCGCTCTTCGAGATGACCCCGCTGGTGCTCAGCAAGATCTTCGGTGGCCCGGTCATCGACCGTATCGGCCCACGCCGCGTCGCGATCGCCTGCGACCTCGGCTCGGCCGTCGTGGTCGGCCTCATCCCCCTGCTGTACGCAGCCGGCCTGCTGCACCTCCCGATCCTGCTCGCGCTCGTCGCCCTCGCCGGCGCACTGCGCGGCCCCGGTGATGCCGCGAAGTCGTCGATGATCCCGCAGCTGGTCGAGGCGGCCGGCGTCTCGACGGAGCGGGCCACCGGGCTGCACTCGTTCGTCGAGCGCACCGCCTCGATGCTGGGCGCCGCCGCCGCGGGGCTGCTGATCGGGCTGGTCGGCGCGACGAACGCGATCGTGATCGACGCCGCCTCGTTCGCGCTCGGTGCCCTCGTGCTCGCCGCGACGACGGCCGGGCTGACCCGGCACCGCTCCCCGGAACCCGCGGAGCAGCCGACGAAGGACTCCACTTCGTACGGTGCCCAGCTCGCCGAGGGCTGGCACGTCCTCCGCCGCGACCGGGTGCTCCTCGGGATCGCGTTCATGGTCGCGCTGACCAACCTGATCGACCTGGCCTGGAGCAGCGTGCTGATGCCCGTATGGGGCCAGCAGCACGCCGGCCCGGAGACGATCGGGCTGCTGTTCGCCACCTTCTCCGGCTTCTCCGCGGTGGGATCGGCCGTCGCGGCGGCCATCGGCGACCGGATGCGGCGCTACCCGACGTACCTGATCTGCTTCTTGATCACCGGGATCCCGCGGTTCCTGGTGATCGCGTTCGGGGCGCCGCTGTGGGTGGTGTTCGTGGTGTTCGCGATCGGCGGGACCGCCAGCGGGTTCATCAACCCGATCCTCGGAGCGCTCCAGTTCGAGCGGATCCCCGCGCATGTGCTCGGCCGGGTGATGTCGCTGATCTCGGCCTTCGCCTGGGGGCTGATGCCGCTCGGCGGGCTGCTCGGCGGCGGCCTGGTCTCCGCGTTCGGCCTGACCACGGCGCTGGTGGCCTGCGGGATCGCCTACTTCGTGGTCACGATGTTCCCCGCGATCGACCCGACCTGGAAGCAGATCGAACGGCCGTCGGAGCCGGCGGCTAGCAGGCTTCCCGCAACCGCGGGATCCTAGGGATCCCGCCGAGCCGCTTGTTGTAGCGGACGTGGTCGGAGTAGCCCTCCAGGAGCGTCCACAGCGCCTTGTGGGCCGGCCACGGGATCGCCTCCCCGGGGAACGCCCACGTCGAGCCGAAGCCGATCCAGACCGGGACCCAGTCCTTGGCGCAGTCCCACTCGCCCCGCTTCGACATCAGCAGCTTGTTGCGGACCTGGAACGCGAGCCGCTGCCCGTCCTTCACGATCGGCGCCGCGCACACCCGCCACAGCGGCATGTCGAGCGACATCAGCTCGATCTCGATGTCGCCGAGAATGCGCGGATCCACCAGGACCGTAGCGACGTTCTCATGCGGGCGCCTCATGAACATCACGCTAGCGGCGAGCGCCGACATTCGCGGCCGATCCGCCAGGAGCGAACACCGCGACCCGATTCGCCACCCCGCCGGACAGGGCGTACGCCGCGGGCCTATCATCCTCCCCAATCTCGATCGGGCAGGGAGGCCCGAGTGGAGGATCGAGGAAGGACCTACGTTGGCATCCCCGAGGCAGCCCAGAACGGGCGAAGAAGCCGAGAAGTACGCCGCGGAGCATCTGCATTCGCTCGGCTGGCCCGACGCCGCCCCCTCGGGCAGCACCGCGGCCGCCGACGTCGACATCATCGGCGGCCGACCCGACAACGTCATCGTCGCGCAGGTGGTGCTCACCCGCGCTCCGACCGACGCCCGCAGCGTCTGTGCCGTACGCGGCGCGGGCTATGCCTACGACGCCCGGACGGTCGCGCTGTTCAGCCGGGCCGGCTTCACACCGGACGCGGTCGAGTGGGCCGACAGAGTGCGGGTGGCCCTGTTCGAGTTCGCCGCCGACGGCTCGATCCGGCCGCACGGGAAGCACGCCGCCGAGCTGGTCGCCACGGCCACCGCTCCGGCGCCGCCGGTCATCGGCCGGGCGCCCGAGCCGGTCCCCGGCAAGCACATCGACCCCACCCGCACGGGCGGCTTCACGTTCACCTCGAAGATCCCCGCGATCAGGCCGCGCCGGAGGGCGACGGACAAGACCTCCGACCAGGTCGCTGCTCCGGAGGTCGCTCCGGACGTCGCTCCGGACGTAGCGCCTGGCATCGCCCCGGACGCGACCGCGCCGGCCGTCGAGAAGATCGCCGGCCCGATGACCGGCCAGATCCCGGCGTACTCATCCACCTACGTCCTCCCGGACACGGCTTCGACCTACGTCGTCCCGGCCGCCCCCTCGACCATGAGCATCCCCAAGGCGCCGACCCCGCCGCCCGGCGAGCGGTGGGTCCCGCACGGGCTCGGGCCGATCCTGGACGCGATCGCCCGGGCGTCGCAGCTGCCCGTGGTGCTCGTCCTGGGCTCGGACCAGCGCGCCGAGTGGGTGCGGCAGACCTTCCGGGTCGCCACGATCACGGTCACCGACGAGAGCGTCCTACCGATGCTGCTCTCGCTCGTGACCGGCCGCGAGTCGCAGTACGCCAGCGGCGACTCCTACCACAAGGTCGACGGCCTCAAGCCCCAGGGCGAGCGGGCCCTGGAGTCCTGGCGGGCCTGGGAGGCCTACGACCGCGCGATGGCCGCCTACCGCCGCGCGGTCTGAGTCGCCCGCCCTCAGCAGTAGCCGAGCATCTCGCCGAGCGCGCGTCGCTCGCTGTCGTCGACGGCGAGCGACCAGCGCGCCTTGGACTGGACCCAGCGAGTGGCGTACGCACACTGGAACCCCTTCCGCGGACGCCAGCCCGCGGGGTCGTCGTCGCCCTTGCTCATGTTGGTGGGGCCGTCGACGGCGAGCAGGTTGTCCAGGTCGTTGGCGAACGCTCGGCGCCGGTCCTCGGGCCACCTGCTCGCCCCGGAGCGCCAGGCCTCGGAGAGCGGCACGATGTGGTCGATCTGGATCGCCTGGGCCTGACTGGGCTCTTTGAGGTCGGTGAAGGTCAGGCGCCGGCCGGTGTAGGGGTCCAGCCACGTCCCGGCGAGCACGTCGTGGTCGCACCTCCCCTGCTGCCCGGTCCGCACCTCGACGGCGTCACGCAGGAGCACGTCGTCACGCTGGTTGCACCCGTTGCCGTCGCTGTCGGCCCAGCTTCCGCCGAACACCGAGCGCTCGTACGCAATCAGCCCCTCCGGTCGCCTCGCGACCGTCGCCAACGAAGCAAGCTCACCGCGCACCGCGCGCACACTCACCGGCCCCGGTGGCGGTTCCCCGGTCTCGGTCTCGGTCTCGGTCGCGGGTGGCGCCGGATGCCGCGTCGCCGGCGCCTCCTGCGGCAGCCACAGCGAGACCGCCCAGCCGGCGATCGCGAGCAGCACGACCAGGACTCCCAGCGACATACGTCTCCCCACGGGAGCGCATTGTGCCCGTGACCACCGACATCCGAGCCTGCGACCGCGCGAGGAACGAGCGCGGTCGCAACGGGAGGAGGTCGAGCGAGCGCAGCGGGTGAGCTTGCGAACCCGCGAAGCGGGTCGAGACCTACAGCACCAGCGAGGTATTACCGATCGGTGACGGATGCATCGTGCCCTGTTGCCGAGTGTCTCGGCGCTGGCAGAGTGAAGGCATGACTGGGCTGGACAAGGGACAGGCACCTCGCGCCGAGGTCGGGGTCATCGGCGGGACCGGGCTCTACGAGTTCGTGAGCGACGCCGAGGAGGTGGTCGTCGAGACGCCCTACGGTGCGCCGTCGGCGCCGATCACGGTCGGCACGGTCGCCGGCCGGTCGGTGGCCTTCGTGCCCCGACACGGCCGCTCCCACGAGTATCCGCCGCACGCCATCCCCTACCGCGCCAACCTCTGGGCGCTGCGGTCGCTCGGGGTGACCCAGGTGCTCTCCCCCAGCGCCGTCGGCGGCCTCCGGCCCGACGCCGTCGCCCCCGGTGACCTGGTCACCCCCGACCAGCTGGTCGACCGCACCTGGCGCCGCATCCCCAGCTTCGTGGAGACGGGCGCCACCCACGTACCTCTCGCGGATCCCTACTGCGCGCGGATCGCCAAGGCGTACGTGGCCGCCGACCAGTCGGTGAAGGTCGGCGGCACGCTCATCGTCATCGAGGGTCCGCGGTTCTCGACGCGCGCCGAGTCCGTCCACCACGCGGCCCAGGGCTGGACGCTGGTCGGGATGACCGGGGCGCCGGAGGCGGCGCTCGCCCGCGAGCTGCGGATGTGCTACGCGCCGTTGTGCCTGGTCACCGACATGGACGCGGGTGCCGCCGAGGGCGAGGGTGTCGACGAGGACGACGTCTACGCGCTCTTCGCCGCCAACCTGGAGCGGATGCGCACCATCCTGACCGACACGATCGCCGGCCTGCCGGACCCGGCCGGATGCTCGTGCTCGACCTGGGCCGAGGGCAAGCAGCTCGCCTACGAGATCCCATGAGGGTCCTGCTCACCGGCTCGGCCGGCTTCATCGGCACCGCCATCGGCAGCCTTCTGGAGAAGACCGGCCACGAGGTCGTACGCGTCGATGCGCTGCTCCCGATGGCGCACGGCCCCGCCGCCGAGGCGCCGCCGGACACCCACCTCCTCGACGTACGCGACGCCGACGGGTGGGGCGACCTGCTGGACGGCGTCGACGCGGTCTGCCACCAGGCCGCCGTCGTGGGTGCCGGGGTGACGGTGGCCGACCTCCCGCTGTACGCCGCCCACAACGACCTCGGCACCGCGGCGCTCCTGGCGGCGATGAGCGCGCACGGCGTCTCCCGGCTGGTGCTGGCCTCGTCGATGGTCGTCTACGGCGAGGGTCGCTACGTCTGCGAGACCCACGGCGACCGGGTGCCGCCGGCCCGATCGCGCGCCGCGCTCGACGCCGGCGACTTCGAGAACCACTGCGACCTGTGCGGCGGCGCGCTGGCCTGGACGACGGTGGCCGAGTCGGCCCCGCTCGACCCCCGCTCCTCGTACGCAGCCAGCAAGGTCGCGCAGGAGCACTACGCCTCCGCGTGGGCACGCCAGGCCGACTCGACCGCCATCGCGCTGCGCTATCACAACGTCTACGGGCCGCACATGCCCGCCGACACCCCCTACTCCGGCGTGGCCGCGATCTTCCGGTCCTCGCTGGAGCGGGGCGAGGCGCCGCAGGTGTTCGAGGACGGCGGCCAGCAGCGCGACTTCGTCCACGTCGACGACGTCGCCCGGGCCAACCTCGCGGCGCTGGAGGCGACCGCCGACCGGTCACCCGGGAGCCTGGCGGCCTACAACGTCGCGTCCGGGCACCCGGTCACGATCAGCGAGGTGGCCTCGCTGGTCGCGAAAGGTGCCGGGCGCGAGGTCGCGCCGGTCGTCACCGGGCGCTACCGGATCGGCGACGTACGCCATGTCGTCGCCTCACCGATGCTCGCGGAGAAGGAGCTCGGCTTCCGCGCCGAGGTGCTGCCGGAGATCGGTCTGCCGGCGTTCGCCACCGCCCCGTTGCGCCCCGCCGCGGGGTGAGTCACCAGCTCGTGTGCAACAGATGCTCGACGAGCAGCGCGGTGGCGAGCTGGAGCGCGAGGCCGGGGCGTCGCGAGCGCTCGGGCAGCAGCGCACAGCCGAGGGTGAGCCAGGGGATGAACGGCAGCCAGATCCGTTCGACCTCGGCCCGGCTCATCTGCGAGACGTCGGCCAGGGCGACCATGATCAGCGCCGCGGCGACCAGGACCACGACCACCCGGTCCTCGAGGTTGCGCCGGGAGACCCAGGCGGCGCCGATCCCGGCGCCGACGAGCGGGCCGGCACTGATCGCGAGCGCGGCCAGGTTCCCCCAGGTCCAGTAGGCGCCGGGGCGTTGACTGGCGAGACCGTCCCAGTAGCGGTCGACCAGCACCGGGTAGGCCTCCCACCAGGCGAAACCCCCCGCGGCGAAGACGAGAACCACCCCGAGCGCCGAGACGGCGGCGGCCGGCAGCACCCACCATCCGCGGACCCAGCCCCACCGCCGGCCGCTGCCCAGCCACAGCACCGCGAGCGCGAGCACACCGGCCAGCGGGAGGCCGTACGACATCATCACCAGGTAGCCGAGGAGCAGCCCGGCCACGACCGCCCACGGCCAGCCGCGGCGTAGGCCGCCCCGGCAGGCGAGGGCCAGGCAGCACATCCCCCAGGCGGCGGTCGCCGCCATCACCGCGTCGGCAGAGACGGCCAGGAACACGGCGGACGGGGTAAGGACGAGATAGGGGGCGGCCGCGCGAGCCCCGGCCTCGCTGCCGAGGACGCGGACCGTGGTCATGACCGCCGGCGCCAGCGTCGCGGCGATCACCGTGACGACCAGCCCGGCGGCCAGGTCGCCGCCGAGACCCACCTTCACCAGGAGCACGAAGAAGAGCACCATCCCGGGCGGATGCCCGGCGATGTGGACCGGCCAGTTGCCGTCGGGCGCGTCGTACGGGATCCGGGCGACGTACTCCCGCAGCAGGCCGCCCACGTCGTCGACCGCCCGGGCGGTGCCGAGGTACTCGGACCGGCTCCCGAGCACCCCCGAGATGCCCTCGGTGCCGTCCACGAGCGCCAGCGACAGCAGCCACACCAGCCCGGCGGCGTACGCCACCACGAGCAGGCGCCGCCACGGCAACCGCGTCGCGACCGGGTCGGCCCAGCGCAGCGAGGCGAGCGCGAGCAGCACCGCGGGGACCGTGCCGATCCCGACCTTGACCTGCGGAAACCCGTGCAGCGGCGGGGAGGTGCCGTCCTCGATGTGCACCCGGGTCCACACCTGCCAGCCGAGGAGCGCCGGCACGAGAACGGCCGCGGCCACGAGAGTCAGCGTGGCGAGGAGCCCCACCAGGGCGGCGCGGTGAGCTGAGGAGTTCACGACTGCGAGCGTAGGTCCGCGACGGCCCGCTCCGCGCCGCGCCACCACCCCCGTCATCGGACCGTAAGATCTGCCGGCCCCATCGGGGCCGAGGCGTTCCTAGAGTCGATTCCATGGCCCAGAACCATCCCGAGACCGACCTCGTGCTGCCCTGCCGCGACGAGGCCGCCGCCCTCCGTGAGCTGCTGCCGCGGGTACCGGCGGAGCTGTCCGTGATCGTCGTCGAAAACGGCTCGACCGACGGCACCGCCGACGTGGCCCGCGCGCTGGGGGCGCGGGTGGTGTCGGAGTCGCGGCCCGGATACGGGGCGGCGGTGCACGCCGGCCTGCTCGCCGCCACCGCCCCCTACGTCGTGGTGATGGACGGCGACGGCTCCTTCGATCCCGCGGCCGCGCTCCCGCTGGTCGAGACGATCAGACGGGACGAGGCCGACCTCGCCCTGGGCTGCCGCCGGCCGGTGACCCCGGGCGCCCAGCCGTGGCACGCCCGGGTCGGCAACCGGATCGTTCTGCGAGCGCTGCGGCGCCGCACCGGGCTGCGGGTGCGCGACATCGCCCCGCTGCGCGCGGCCCGCCGCGAGGCGCTGCTCGGGCTCGGCGTGGAGGACCGGCGCTCCGGCTACCCGGTCGAGCTCCTCGATCGCGCTGCCCGGGCCGGCTGGCGGGTGCACGAGATCGAGGTCGACTACCACCCGCGCACCGCCGGGACCCGCTCGAAGGTCTCCGGCTCGGTGCGCGGCAGCCTGCGCGCGGCGTACGACTTCTGGCGGGTGCTCGCATGACGACCGCGACGCTCCTGCTCGTCGCCAAGGCACCGGTTCCGGGCCTGGTGAAGACCCGGCTCGCGGCCGAGGTCGGGGAGACGACCGCGACGGCCGTCGCGGCGGCCGCGCTGCTCGACACGATCGACGCCTGCGCGCTGGCCGTGGGGACGGACCGGTGCCGGCTGTCGCTCTCCGGGGACGTCTCCGTGGGGTTCCGGGCGGACGAGATCGAGGCGGCCGTCGCCGGCTGGACCGTCACCCCGCAGCGCGGGAGCGGACTCGGCGAGCGGCTCGCGAACGCCCACGCCGACGTCGCCGGGCCGGTCGTGCAGATCGGGATGGACACCCCGCAGGTGACGCCGACCAGCCTGCTGGCCGTGGCCGCCGGCCTGGACGCGGCCGACGCCGTGCTCGCCCCCGCCGAGGACGGCGGCTGGTGGGCACTGGCGCTCCGCGACCCCTCCGCCGCCACGGTCCTGCGCGACGTGCCGATGTCCACCCCCCACACGTACGCAGCCACCCGCTCCGCCCTCGAAGCACGGGGCCTCCGGGTCGCTGCCGGTGAACGGCTTCGCGACGTCGACCACCTCGCCGACGTCGCACCCGTCGCCGCAGCCGCCCCCGCGACCCGCTTCGCCGCGGCCGCCGCAGAGATCGCCGCCGAGATCGCGCGGGTGACCCGATGACCGCGGCGGTGGTGGAGTCGGCCTTCGGGCACGCCTTCGCCAGCGAGCGGTGCCGGGTGGTGAACGTCGACGGCAGGGCCTCGCGGCTGCCGGTCGAGGACTGGACCCGCACCGCCGACGCGGCGGACCTCGCGCTGCTCTCCTACTGCGCCGGGCCGACGATCGACCTCGGCTGCGGCCCCGGCAGGATGACCGCAGCGCTCACCGCTCGCGGCCTGCCGTCGCTCGGCGTCGACGTCGTCCCGGAGGCCGTCGCCGAGACCGAGGCGCGCGGTGGTCGCGCGGTGTGCCGCGACGTCTTCGAACTCCTCCCCGGCGAAGGGTGGTGGGCGACCGCTCTCCTCGCCGACGGCAACCTCGGGATCGGTGGGGACCCGCTGGCCCTCCTCGCCCGCGTACGCCGGCTGCTGGTCCCGGGCGGCCGGGTGGTCGCCGAGGTGCACCCGCCGGGCACACCGAGCGGCCCGCTGCTGGCCGAGCTGGTCTGCGACTGCGGCGGCTCCTCGCAGTTCCCGTGGGCGACCGTCGGCGCCGACGCGATCAGGTCGATCGCGACCGAGGCCGGGTTCGCGGTCACCCGGCTGGTGCCCCTGCCGCAGCTCGGCCCGGCCGAACCCCTGCGCACGGCATGGGCGCGACCCCGGGCGCTGACGCCCGGCGGTGAGCGGTGGGTGGCCGTGCTCGTGGAGGAGGCGTCATGAGGCTCCCGTCCGAGGACTCGTTCACCTCGCGCCTGCGCAGCGCCGCGGTCGCCGCGCGGGTGGGGCTGTGGCTCGGGATCTGCTTCGTGGTCGCGCTCGCGACCGGGCTGATCAGCCACTACGCCCAGGGCGACCAGCAGCCGGTGCCGCTGCCGACGAGCCCGTCGTGGCTCTACCAGGTCACCCAGGGCCTGCACGTCGTCGCCGGGACCGCCGCGATCCCGCTCCTGCTGATCAAGCTGTGGGTCGTCTTCCCCAAGCTCTTCCAGCCGGTGCCGCGGCAGGTCCGCGAAGCGCTGCCGACCGCGCTCGAGCGTGGCTCCATCGCGATCCTGGTCAGCACCTCGCTGGTCCAGCTCACGACCGGCCTGCTCAACGTCGCGCAGTGGTACCCCTGGGGCTTCAGCTTCCGGGCCACCCACTACGCGCTCGCCTTCGTCGCCGTCGGGGCGCTTCTGGTCCACATCGCGGTGAAGCTGCCGATCATCCGCGACGCCCTGACCGGCGACGTCGACGACACCGCCCACGACCGCCCGAACGCACGCAGACAGGGGCCGGTCAGCCGACGCGGAGTGCTGATCCTGGCCGGGACCTCGGCCCTGGCCGCCGCCTTCCTCTACACCGCCGGCACCGTCCCCGGAGTCGGCCGCATCGCGGCTCTCTCCCCACGCTCGCGCAAGCACGGCATCCCGATCAACCGCACGGCCCACTCGGCCGGTGTGGTGGCCGAGGCGAGCAGCTCCGCCTACCGCCTCGAGCTCGTCCACGGCGCGACCTCCCTGGCCCTGTCCCGTCAGGAGCTGGTCGCGATGGAGCAGCGGAGCTCCACCCTGCCGATCGCCTGCGTGGAGGGATGGAGCGCGACGGGCGAATGGCGAGGCGTACGCCTGCGCGACCTGCTCGACCTGGTCGGCGCCCCGACGGGGCGGGACGTGCGGATCCGGTCGATCCAGACCTTCAGCGCCTCCTCCGACACCGTGCTGCCCGCGAACTTCGCCGACGACGAGCGGACCCTCATGGCCCTCGAGCTCGACGGCGAGACCCTCTCGATCGACCACGGCTACCCGGTCCGGCTGATCGCCCCCGACCGTCCCGGGGTCATGCAGACCAAGTGGGTATCCCGGATCGAGGTGCTGGCATGAGAGGGCTGCGCGGCGGGCTGATCGGCCTCGGCACGGTCGGGATGGCGTACGGCGCGTGGCTGCTGCTCAGCAGGCAGGACCTCGGCCAGATCGTCGAGGTCGTGATCTGGCTGGCGGCCGCGGTCGTGATCCACGACGGGATCCTGGCTCCGGCCGTGCTGGCGCTGGGGTGGCTCGGCGGCCGGCTGCTGCCGCGGGCGGTCGCCCGGGGCGCGGTGACGGTGCTGGTGCTGCTCGGGCCGACGGTCCTGGTCGCGATCCCGGTCCTCGGCCGGTTCGGCGCGAAGCCGGACAACCCGACGCTGCTGGACCGCGACTACACCCAGGGGCTGCTGGCGTTCGCGCTCCTGTGCGTGTGCGCCGGTGTCGCCGTGGCGCTCGGCGAACTACGCTCACCCCAGCGGACCGCCGAGGAGGAGTAGGGCCGATGGCACGTGTGCTCGTGGTCGACGACGACCTCACCGTACGCGAGGTGCTGGCCTCCTACCTGCGCGCGGGCTCGCACGACGTCGTCGAGGCCGGCGACGGCGAGCAGGCGCTGCGCGCGATGAGCGAGCGACCCGCCGACATCGTCGTCCTCGACCTGATGCTGCCCGGCATCGACGGGCTGGAGGTCTGTCGGCGTCTGCGGCAGGCCGGCGAGGTGCCGATCATCATGCTCACGGCGCTCGGCAGCGAGGCCGACCGGATCATGGGGCTCGAGCTCGGAGCCGACGACTACGTCGGCAAGCCGTTCAGTCCGCGGGAGCTGGTGCTCCGGGTCGACTCGGTGCTCAAGCGCACCGGCCACTCCGGCGAGGGCGGCGTGGTCTCGGACGGCTCCATCGTCGTCGACGCCGACCGTCGGGTGGCCACCAACGGCGGAGCGGAGCTGGCACTGACCACGCGCGAGTTCGACCTGCTCCGCTACCTGATCGCCCACCCCGGCAAGGCCTTCACCCGGGAGGACCTGCTCGAGCACGTCTGGGGGTGGACGATCGGCGACCGCTCGACGGTCACGGTCCACGTACGCCGGCTGCGGGAGAAGATCGAGCCCGACCCGACCCGGCCGGAGCGGCTGGTCACGGTCTGGGGCGTCGGCTACCGCTGGGAGCCCGCGGAGGTGGGTGCATGAAGTTCGCCGATGCCGTCCTGATCTCGCTCGTCGCCGCGGGGGCCGGTCTCGCCGTCGGTCTGCTCGGGCTCCTGGTCGCCTGGCTGACGCGCCGCTGGTCGATCCGCTGGCAGCTCACCCTGGCCGCCACGGTGGCCGTGCTGACAGTGTTCGGCGGCGTGCTCGCCGTCGCCTGGCTGATGTTCCTCTCCGGCCACGACCTGCAGGTCATCACCGTGGTCACCTCGATCGCGGTGGTCGTGGCGATCCTGGTCGCGTTCGTCATCGGCTCCGCGATGGTCCGCTGGTCAGGAGCCGTCCAGCTGCAGGCCCGGCAGATGGCTCTCGGCGGGTACCAGGAGCCCTCCGAAAGAGGGCCGCGGGAGCTCCGGTCGCTGTCGGCCGAGCTCGCCGAGACCCAGCGGCGGCTCGAAGAGGCGAGCGCCCGGGAGGCGCGCCTGGAGGAGTCGCGGCGCGAGCTGATCTCGTGGGTCGCCCACGACCTGCGTACGCCGCTGGCCGGGCTGCGCGCGATGGCCGAGGCGCTCGAGGACGGGATCGCGACCGACCCGCACCGCTACCACCAGCGCATCCGCGTCGAGGTCGAGCGGCTGGCCCGGCTCGTGGACGACCTCTTCGAGCTCTCCCGGATCCAGGCCGGCGCGCTCACCCTGACGCCCGAGCCGGTCCTGCTCGGCGACCTGGTCAGCGAGGCCCTGGCCGGGGCCGACCCGGTGGCCCGGGAGCGCAGGGTGCGGCTCGGCGGCCAGGTCGAGGACGGCCTCGAGATCACCGCCGACCCGGCCAGCCTGTCCCGGGTCGTCTCCAACCTGCTGATGAACGCGATCCGCCACACCCCCGCCGACGGCACGGTCGAGGTGCGCTGCCAGCTGGCCCCCGGAGACGTACGCAGCATCGACCTCAGCGTCAGCGACGGCTGCGGCGGCCTGGATCCCGGCGACATGGAGCGGGTCTTCGACCTCGGCTGGCAGGGCAGCTCCGCGCGCACCCCGGCCGCGCCCGAGGGTGCCGACGGCACCAGCGCCCAGGGCGCCGGGTTCGGCCTCGCCATCGTCAAGGGCCTCGTCGACGCACACCGCGGCAGGGTCTGGGTGGAGAACCTTCCGGCCGCGACCGGCTGCCGGTTCCATGTACGCCTGCCCGCCTAGGACTCGACCGTAGAGCCTTCCAGCTCGTCGACGAGCACGAGGCCACGCTCGGCCCAGGCGATCGCGGCGCGCGCCTGGTCGATCAGGCCGTCGTAGGCGAAGACCTTGTAGCGGACGATCCGGTCCCACTGGCTCGCGTCGTAGTGCTCCAGACGCCGGGCCAGCGTGGGGTGGCTGCGGTCGACCAGCGTGGCGCGGGTGGCCTCGAGCATCGCCAGGTGCTCGGTCCAGTAGTCGCGGAACTGCTCCAGCTCAGCACGCGCGGCGCCGGGCTCGGCCCACTCCAGGTAGGCCGCCTTGAGGTAGGCCGGCTCGCGCTGCCTGCGGATCTCGATGGGCGCGTCCATCCACTCCCGGAAGGCCTGCACCCCGGCCTCGGTGACGGCGTACTCCTTCTTCGTGCCCTTCTTGCCCCACGGCACGACCGCGGACTCGAGCAGGCCGTCGCGCTCCATCCGGTTGAGCTCCGGATAGATCTGCGAGTCGGGCGCGTGCCACACGTGGGCCACCGACTGGCTGAACTGCTTGGAGACGTCGTAGCCGGTCATCGGGCGCGAGGTGAGCAGCGCGAGCAGCGCGAATCTCAGCGACATCGTGACCCCCTCTTCCACGCAGTGACCGTGCGGCGAGCGTACCTGCCCCTTGCCACTAACTATAGAGATAGGTAGTTTGTGACGAGCACAACACCTATCTCCATAGGGAGTTCCCCATGACCATCCTGGATTCCCCGCCGATCACAGCGGCCAGCAAGATCTTCAACTTCCCACGCAACGCCTGGTACGTCGCCGCGTGGGACCACGAGGTGACCGCGAAGCAGCCGCTCGCCCGCACCATCGCCGGCGTGCCGCTGGCCCTGTGGCGCAACAGCGACGGCCGCGCGGTCGCGCTGGCCGACGCCTGTTGGCACCGGCTGGCACCGCTCTCGAAGGGGAAGGTGCTCGGCGACGAGATCCAGTGTCCCTACCACGGGCTGCGCTACAACTCAGCCGGCCGCTGCACGAGCATGCCCGCGCAGGAGACGATCAACCCGAGCGCGATCGTCCCGTCCTACCCGGTCGTCGAGCGCTACCGCTACGTGTGGGTCTGGGTGGGCGACCCCGACCTCGCCGACCCGGCCACCGTGCCCGACATGCACCAGATGGACTCACCGGACTGGGCCGGTGACGGCGAGACGATCTACGCGTCGTGCAACTACCAGCTGGTGCTCGACAACCTGATGGACCTCACCCACGAGGAGTTCGTGCACAGCTCGAGCATCGGGCAGGACGAGCTCTCCGAGGCCGAGTTCGAGGTGAGCCACGACGACCGCCACGTCACCGTGACCCGCTGGATGCGCGACATCGACGCGCCTCCGTTCTGGCTGAAGAACATGCGCGACAAGTTTCCCGGCTTCACCGGGAAGGTCGACCGCTGGCAGATCATCCACTTCGAGGCCCCCTCGACCATCTGCATCGACGTCGGCGTCGCCAAGGCCGGCACCGGCGCTCCCGAGGGCGACCGCAGCCAGGGCGTGAACGGCTTCGTGATGAACACGATCACCCCGGAGACCGCGCGGACGTCGCACTACTTCTGGGCCTTCATGCGCAACTACCGCCTGGAGAGCCAGACCATCACGACCCAGCTGCGCCAGGGCGTGCACGGCGTCTTCGGCGAGGACGAGGAGATGCTCGCCGCCCAGCAGCGGGCGATCGACGCCAACCCGGACCACGAGTTCTACAGCCTCAACATCGACGCAGGCGGCATGTGGGTGCGCCGGATCCTGGACCGCATGCTGCAGGCGGAGGGTCTCCCCGCCGCCGCGGCTGCGAAGTGAGGCCGCCGCCATGGCAGTGAACACCCAGACCTGGTGGCAGCAGGGCCGTGTCGTCGAGACGTCCGACCTCGCCGAGGGCGTACGCCGCATCGTGCTCGCTCCCGAGCGCCCGGTCCACGCCGCACCCGGCACCCACGTGGACCTCCGGCTCGACCTCTCCGGGCACATCCGGAAGCGGTCCTACTCGGTCGTACGCTCCGAGGACGGCGGCCGCCGGCTCACCCTCGGCGTCCAGCTCGCCCCGGCCTCTCGCGGCGGGTCCCGGCACATGCACGGGCTCGAGCCGGGCGACGTCGTCGAGATGACCGGCCCGGTCCAGAGCTTCCCGCTCGGGGTCGGCGCCGACCGCTACGTACTGGTCGCGGGCGGCATCGGCGTCACCGCGCTGGTGGCGATGGCCGACACCCTGCGCCGCCGCGGCGCCGACTACATGCTCGTCCTGGCCGGGCGGCGGCGTGCCGTCATGGCCTACCTCGACCAGCTCGCCGACACCCACGGCGACCGGGTCCGGGTGTTCGTCGACAACGAGGACGTACGCCTCGACGTGGAGGCGCTGGTCGGCGAGGTCGCCGGCTCCCCGGCCGCGGCGCGGACCGAGATGTACATGTGCGGACCGATCCGGCTGATGGACGCGATCCGTCGCGCCTGGGCGGCCCACGAGCTGCCGGAGCCGAACCTGCGGTTCGAGACGTTCGGCAGCAGCGGCGCCTGGGCCGCGGAGGACTTCGTCGTGCACCTCCCCCAGCTCGACCGCTCCGTCCGCGTCGGCAAGGACAGCTCGATGCTCGACGCGCTCGAGGACGCCGGTGTCGACGTGATGTGGGACTGCCGCAAGGGCGAGTGCGGGATCTGCCAGGTCAAGGTGCTCGACGTCAGCGGCCGGATCGACCACCGCGACGTGTTCCTGAGCCAGCAGCAGAAGGAGACGTACGCGTCCTTGTGCCTCTGCGTCGCCCGCGCCGCCCGCGGCGACTCCGCCGACGCGGATGCCGCCGAGCCGGCGGCCGTGACCCTGCATCTTCCGTGAACCCCCACCCCGAAAGAGACCCGAGATGAACCTTCGTGCGCGCATCGACGCCGCCGCGATGACTCCCTACCAGTGGATGGTCGTCGCGCTCTGCGTCCTGCTGAACTGTCTGGACGGATTCGACGTGATGGCGATGGCCTTCACCGCCTCCTCGCTGACCGAGGAGTTCGCGCTGAGCGGCTCGGAGCTCGGCATACTGCTGAGCGCCGGTCTGGTCGGCATGGCGGTCGGCTCGCTGGCACTGGCCCCGGTCGCCGACGTCATCGGCCGCCGGCCGCTGATCCTGATCAGCGTCGGCCTGGCGACCGCCGGGATGCTGCTCTCCGCCGCCGCCCCGTCCGCCCTCCTGCTGGGCCTCGCCCGGGTCGTCACCGGTCTCGGCGTGGGCGGCATCCTGGCCAGCACCAACGTGATCGCGAGCGAGTACGCCTCGGCGCGCTGGCGCGGCCTGGCGATCGGCCTCTACACGGCCGGCTACGGCATCGGCGCCACCCTCGGCGGCGTGGCCGCGCGCAGCATGCTCGCCGACCTCGGCTGGCGCAGCGTCTTCGTCGCCGGCGGTGTCGCTACCGGGATCGCGCTGGTGCTCCTGGTCGTGCTGCTGCCCGAGTCGGTGGACTTCCTGGTCCAGCGCCGGCCGCGGCAGGCGCTGGAGCGGGTCAACCGGATCCTCGGGCGGCTCGGGCAGCCCGCGGTCACCTCGGACGTCCTGGAGGCCGCGCCTCGCCCGGCCGCTCGGCGTCGCAGCGGCAACCCCGGCGTACTCCTCGGTGCGGACCTGCGCCGCTCGACCCTGCTCGTCTGGGTGGCCTTCCTGGCGACGATGTTCGGCTTCTACTTCGTCAACAGCTGGACCCCGCAGCTGCTGGTGACCTCGGGGATGTCGGAGGCCGACGCGGTCACCGCCGGCATGATGCTGGCCCTGGGCGGCACCGCCGGCTCGGTGCTCTACGGCCTCGTCGCCTCCCGGCTGGACAGCCGCGTCGTGCTGATCGGCTTCACCGTGCTGTCGGCGCTGACGATGGTCGTGTTCATCACCAGCACGGCGCTGCTCACGGTCGCGCTGGTCATCGGCGTCGTCGTCGGCGCGCTCATCAACGGCTGCATCGCCGGCCTCTACACGATCACCCCGGCCATCTACGGCACCGAGATCCGCAGCACGGGTATGGGCTGGGCGATCGGCATCGGCCGCATCGGGGCGATCCTGTCGCCGATGCTCGCCGGGCGCCTGCTCGACGCCTCGTGGACGCCGGTCAACCTGTACGTCGGCGCCGCCGTCGTGGTCGCGCTCTCGGCCGTCGCGCTGCTCTTCCTGCGGACCGGCCGGGCTGCTCGGCCGGTCCCGGAGGTGGCCTCCGCCTAGGCGGACGGAATCGGCCCGTCCCGGCTGCAACCGGGACGGGCCGTGAACCGTCTGGATCGGCAGAACGCCCACTCGGGGCGTACGACCGACGAGGAGCCACCCATGACCACATCCCGCCTCCCGCTCCGTGCCGCGCTCGCGGCGACCGCCGTGGTCGGCCTGCTCGGCCTCGCCGGGTGCGGGAGCGACGCCGACCCGACTGCCGGATCGCCCTCGCCCGTGCCGTCCTCGGCTCCGTCCTCGCCTCCGTCCTCCGAGCCGTCCGCGACTCCCACCCCGGCTCCGTCGGAGGTGCCGGTCTCCGCGACCCCGTCGGCCGAGCCGACGCCGAAGCTCGACTGGGGCGGCCCGCTGGCGCCCGGGGCCTTCGGGAAGATCACGGCCGAGGGCAACGTACGCACCCTGGTCGATCAGGGCTGGATGACCCGCGACACCAAGCGCGAGGCCGTCTGCGAAGGGAAGCACTGGCGGTGGGCCGAGCAGCTCGGCGACGGCATCGACGTCATCCACGACCAGCAGGGCAACATCGGCTCCTTCGGGATGAGCAAGCCCGTCCTCGAGACCGCCCGGGGCATCACCATCGGCGACACGCTCATGGTCCTCAAGGACGTCTACGGGACGGGCTCCCAGAAGACCAACGACTACGGCCAGACGACCTGGGTCGTCCAGGAGGGCGACCGCTGGATCGGCTTCCTCCTCACCGGCGACTCCCGAGACTCGAAGATCGAGTTCATCGAGGTCTCCGTCGGCCGCCAGCCCGGCCTCCTCCGCGACGGCTGCTGATCCCTGCGCTCCGGTCACCTCCCATCGACGTACGGTGGGGGTGACCGGATCCCGTTCTCGTGGAGGTGTCCCATGTCCCGTCGTGCAACCGCTGCCGTGCTCGCTGCCTGTGGCCTGCTGACTCTCGCCGCCTGTGGGGAGGACGCAGACCCCGACCCGGGAGACCGCAACGAGGTGAGTGCCGAGCTCGCTGGTCCCGACGGGAAGAAGGTCGGGACGGTCGAGATCGAGGAGGACGACGGGGCCACCCAGATCAGCGTCCGGGTGAGCGGTCTGTCGGCCGGCTACCACGGCTTCCACGTGCACACGACCGGCAAGTGCGAGGCCGACAGCGCGGCTCCCGACGACCCGTCGAAGACCGGCGACTTCCTCTCCGCGGGCGGCCACCTCAACCCCGACGACAGCGCCCACGGCGAGCACCTCGGTGACCTGCCGGCCCTCCTCGTGAACGAGGACGGCACCGCCAGCCTGGAGTTCACCGGACCCTTCACCCTCGACGACCTCCGGGACGCGGACGGCAGCGCGGTGATGATCCACGCGGGCCGCGACAACTACGCCAACGTCCCGGAGCGCTACGCCCCCGAGGGCCCCGACGAGGACACCACCAAGACGGGCGACGCCGGCGACCGGATCGCCTGCGCCGTCATCGAGGCCGGCTGACCGTCTCCACCACAGCGGGCCAGACCCGGCGTTCCAGAATCAAACGGACGCTCCTGCGGAAGGTGACCGGCCATGCGGGAAGGCGGATGCTCGAGATCTTCCCATCAGGTCGATGTTGGCCTGACGTAGTGGGCGCCGCGACGTTCGCCGACCAGCAGAAGTACCCCGGTATCTGTAAGGCGTTTGAGCGCTACGCGCGCCTGGTTGGGCGTGAGATGACAGAGTTCGGCGGTCTTGCTGCGGGTGATGCTTCCGAACTGGTCGACGTACGCCAAGATCATGTGGTCCTGTTGGATGGGATCGGTGTCCTGGAGCCGCACATAGGCGCTGGCTTGAGCGAGTCGAAAGAACGAGGCCGTCAGATGGTGGCGACGGCTGCGACCGTTCCCGCGAGAGTCGATCAGGCCCATTTCGGCCAGCCTCGCAACGTTCGCCCTGACGACCGATTCAGACTCGTGCGTGGCCTGCACGAGTTCATTGGTGGTCTCGGGTCCCATCGCCTTGATCTCATGCAGTATCTGCAACTGGGTGAGCTGGAGTGTCCGTCCGTTGGCGTCCTCATACTCGACCACGAACCGAACCATCTCGAGGTCTGCGTCGCTGGTGGGGATCTGCACGATGACGGCGCTGTTGTTGGTCGCCGAGTAGTCGGGTACGCCTCGACCGGCACGCAGCAGTTGGCCGTACATCTCTCGGATGCCTCGACCGGCGCGGTCCACTATGCCTGCGCGTTTAAAGGCCTCGGCCAGGATCGCGCTGCGTGGCTTGGAGTCGTCGAGGAAGTTTTTTAGCGTGATGCCGGCAGGAAAGCCGCCCGGACTCTTGACGCGGAACTGGTCGTCGGTGAGCTGCACCGTGATCGGGCCGATCTCGGAGTAGTCGCGGTGCACAAGAGCGTTTGCGATCGACTCTCGAACCGTACCGCTCGGCACTCGTGCGATGCCGATCCGGTGCAGCCCGACCATGAGCTCTTGCTCGGAGTTCCGCACGTCAACCAGATCGAAGAGGCGGTCTGCTGCCTTGAACAGCGGCAGTCTCATCGTTTCGTTCGTTGCGATGGCGGTCCCACGCAGCTCCTGGAAGACCACCTCCGAGGTTGGCACGAAACGAGCGACTGCCTCCGTCGTTCCAAAGAGCAGAATCGCGCCGAGCGTGAGCGCATTCCGGTCCTCGGGGAGCATCAGACGCAGGCTGCGGAGAATCTCTTCGTCGGCTAGTTCCGCGAGGGTGCCATCACCCTTCGTGGTCGCACACATTCTCCGGAAGCGCTCGAACTCGTCCCCATCCAGGTCGGCGAAGGTCGCGCCACGTGCAGGCGTCGCGGCGTAGTCGCGGCCTTGGGCTGTGAGACCGACTGACAGCATTTCGTGCAGCGGGTACGGCACGCACTCGGGCGCGCCGTCCACCTTCAGCGAGCGACGGACATACTTCCCGGTCTTGGAACCGATCGGGAAGGGCATGTTCGGCACGTCGATCACCGCAACGGGCTTGTCGTCGACCTCGACCATCTCGACCGCGACGGCAACTGGAGTGTCGGTCTTGTTGAGAATCAGTGCCTGGAGCAGGTACGGGTCAGTCGTCTCCCCATGGCGCGGCGCGGCGCCGGTAACGCGGCCGTCGTCCTCTACTCCGAGAAGAAGCAGCCCGCCTTCACCGTTGGCGAGGCAGACAACAGCCTCGACCAGCGCGGTGTCGTTGATCGCACCCGGCGTTGCTCGTTTGAACTCGACGGTCAGCGACTCGCCTGCTGCGATCACGTCAGCCAGTTGTTGGGGTGTCACAGGACCATAGTTATGCATAGTTATGGCAGTCACAAGCAGAACCTGCGCGACACGCCATAAGTATGCGATTCCAACCCCATACGGATGAAGTCCTGCAACCAGGCCGCTGGGAAATCGAACGACATAGACCGCCCGCCCGCCGCAGACTGGGGCGGTGACCACCGAACTCACCCCGACCGACATGACCCACCTGCGACGTTGCCTCGAGCTGGCGGCGGAGGCGCTGGCGGACGGCGACGGGCCGTTCGGGTCCGTCCTGGCCGACAGCGCCGGCAACGCGCTCCAGGAGGGCCGCAACCGCGAGCACACGACCGGCGACCCGACGGCGCACCCCGAGATCGAGCTCGCCCGCTGGGCGGCGATCCAGCTCGACCCGGCGACCCGGGCCGGAGCGACGGTCTACACCTCCGGCGAGCACTGCCCGATGTGCTCGGCGGCGCACGGCTGGTCCGGGGTCGGGCGGATCGTCTACATCGCGTCCTCCGAGCAGCTGACGCGGTGGCGGGCCGGCTGGGGCGCGGGCGAGTCGCCGGTGCGTGCGCTGCCGGTCCAGGAGGTCGCCCCGGCCGTCGAGGTCGTCGGCCCCGTGCCTGAGCTGGTCGAGGAGATCCGCGCGCTCCACCAGGCGGCCGCAGGGGTCTGACCGCCGTGTAACCCCTGACACACGAATCTTGCATTGACTGCAACTTGCAGTCAGTGCAAGAATAGTTGCGTGCCCACCTCCACCCCGCCTCCGAACGCCCGCGAGCGTCAGAAGCGGGAGCGTCGGCTGGCGCTGATCGAGGCCGCTCAGCGACTGGTCGGCGAGCGTGGGCTCGATGACGTCACCGTGGAGGAGATCAGCTCCGCGGCGGGGTTGTCGACGCGTACGTTCTTCAACTACTTCGACTCCAAGGACGACGCGGTTCTCGGCATCCAGGAGATCGAGCTGGATGCCGAGGTGCGCGCGCAGTTCGTCTCCGGCGGGCCGTCGGGACGGCTGATGACCGACCTGGAGACGTTGGTGGCGGGCTTCCTCAAGGACGCCGCCCCCAACATCGAGCAGGTCGAGCGAGCCATGCGGCTGCTGACCTCGGAACCCCGCCTCATGCAACGGCACGTCGCCTGGCACCAGCGCGTCGTCGGCGAGTTCGAGGAGCTGCTCTCCGAGCGCCGCAAGGCACGGCCCTCCCCTGTCGACGACGACACGATCGGGATGGTCGCCGGGCTGCTGATGCGGTCGAGCGCGCTCGCCTGGGCGCGGTCGGGCTACGAGGGAGATGCGGCGGCGCATCTGCCCGAGGCGGTCGCTCAGCTCCGCCTGCTCCTCGACGACTAGAACGACCAGCCGCAACCTCTCGGGATTCTCACGGCACACGGGACACGTGTGTCATCACCTCTGCAACTCCTGCCTGGAAGGTCCAACCCATGAGCCACACGGTCGCGCCCGACGCGCCCGACAAGCCGCTGGTCGTGCTGACGCCGCGTACGATCTGGCTGATCTTCGGGGCCCTGATGGCCTCGATGTTCCTCTCCTCCCTCGACCAGACCATCGTGAGCACGGCGATGCCGACGATCGTCGGTGAGCTCGACGGGGTCGCGCACCAGGGGTGGGTGATCACCTCCTACATCATGGCGATCGCGATCGTGATGCCGCTGTACGGGAAGTTCGGCGACCTGTGGGGTCGCCGCTGGCCGTTCCTGGTCGCGGTCACGCTGTTCACGCTCGGCTCGCTCTTCGGCGGGATGGCGCAGACGTTCCCCGAGCTGGTCGCCGCCCGCGGCCTCCAGGGTCTCGGCGGTGGTGGCCTGATGATCCTGTCGCAAGCGATCATCGCCGACATCGTGCCGGCCTCCGAGCGGGGCAAGTACATGGGTCCGATGGGTGCGCTCTTCGGCATCTCCGCGGTGATCGGGCCGCTCCTCGGTGGCTGGCTCACCGACGGCCCGGGCTGGCGCTGGACCTTCTGGATCAACGTGCCGGTCGGCATCATCGCGCTCATCGTGGCCTGGTACGCCCTGAAGCTGCCCTCGCACCGCTCCGGGCGGCCGGTCGACTGGCTGGGGATCATGTTCATGGTGCTCTCGACCAGCGGCATCGTGCTGCTGACCTCGTGGGAGTCGCTCGGCCACGACGGCTACGACTGGTCCTCGCCGCAGCTGCTCGGCCTGCTCGTCGGCACCCTGGCCTCGGTGGCCGCGTTCATCGTCACCGAGACCCTCGCGCCCGAGCCGCTCATTCCGCTGCGCCTCTTCAAGAACCCGACCTTCACCGTGACCACGCTGATCGGCCTCGTCCTCGGGATGGGCATGTTCTCGGCGATGGCGATGCTGCCGACGTTCCTGCAGATGTCGACGGGCGCCTCGATCACGGGCTCCGGACTGCTGATGCTGCCGATGATGGCCGGCATGATGCTGACCGCGATCGGCTCGGGTGTCGCGATCTCGAAGACGGGTCGCTACAAGATCTTCCCGATCGTCGGGCTGCTCGTCACCGCGGCCGGGATCGCCTGGATGACCACGATCACCGGCGACATGTCGATGGTCGTCTTCGGGCTGATGATCTTCGTGCTCGGCGCCGGGATGGGCCTGGTCATGCAGACCATCGTCCTGGCCGTCCAGAACGCCGTCGACCCGCACGAGCTCGGCACCGCGACCTCGGCGAACAACTTCTTCCGGGAGATCGGCGCGACCGTCGGCACGGCGCTGTTCACGACCGTGTTCACCACACGGCTGACCGACAACTTCGAGGGGCTGGCCGCGAAGATGGCCTCCTCGGGGCTGATGCCGGCCGACGGCGCCGGGTTCTCCGGCGACAGCCTCACCCCGGCGGCGGTCGACCAGCTGCCCGAGCCGATCCACGGCTGGGTCGTCGACGCCTTCACCGAGGCGCTCGCACCCGCGTTCTGGTACCTCGTGCCGCTGGTCCTCCTCGGTCTCGCGCTCGCACTGTTCCTCAAGGAGGTCAAGCTCTCCAACGAGGCCGGCATGGTCGCCCGCGGGGAGGCGGTCGCCGGCTGAGGCCTCCTCGGCAGCTTCCTTGACGCTCGCCGTGGCACGGGGCATCCTCCTGTCACGGCGAGCGTCTGTTCGGGGGACGTGCGCAGCTCTCGGAAAGGCACGCCATGGCCGCTCGCGCCCTGCCCACCTCGATCGCGACGGTGTCCGCTCTCGTCGCCGGCCTGCTGCTCGGCGTGACGTCGGCGTCGGCGGCGCCCGCGCCGGCCGAGGACGTCGTCCTGGAAACCCTCTCCAACCGGGCCGACCTGGTCTTCGACGACAACGCGCTGGTGCGGGTCACGCTCCCCGAGGGGGCCGACCCGGATGACCTGCGGGTGTGGCTCAGCGACACCCGGCACGCCTCGAGCCGCACGGGCGACCGCGACGTCACCGACGCCTTCGCCGAGCGGCCCAACGGCGAGATCGAGGGCGTCGTACGCGGCCTGCGGCTCGGCACCAACGAGCTGACCGCCCGCCTTCCCGACGGTCGGGGCGCCTGGCTCACGATCACCAACCACCCGCGCGGCGGGCCGATCTTCTCCGGGCCACAGCTGCAGCCGTGGCACTGCCAGCCGACCGCCGAGGACGCGCAGTGCAACCAGGAGCCGACGATCAGCTGGCTCTACAAATCGACAAATCCACTGCTCGACGGACTCCAGCCGTACGATCCCGCGAACCCGCCCCGCGACGTCGCCACCACGACCACCGACGAGGGCGTCACGGTGCCGTTCGTCGTACGCGTCGAGACCGGCTACCAGAACCGCGACCAGTACCGGATCGCCGTGCTCTGGCAGCCGGGCAAGCCCTGGCAGCGCTGGCGCCCGCAGGAGCAGTGGAACAACAAGCTCTTCATCCCGCACGGCGGCAGCTGCGGGGTCGACCACGAGGTCGGCACCGCGCCGACGACCGACTACGCCGGCACCTTCGACCTCGGCGTCCCCGTCGTCGCCGACGCCCTCGGCGACAGTCCGACCGTCGCCCTCGGCCGTGGCTTCGCGATGCTCTCGACCGCGCTGGCCAACACCGGTCACAACTGCAACGTCACCAGCGAGGCCGAGTCGCTGATGATGGCCAAGGAGCATCTCGTCGAGACGTACGGCGACCTGCGCTACACGATCGGCAGCGGCTGTTCCGGCGGCTCCATCGCGCAGCAGACGATCGCCAACGCCTACCCGGGGATCTACCAGGGCCTGGTCGTGACCTGCTCCTACCCCGACTCGCTCTCGCCGGGGCTGCAGTTCTCCGACTACCACCTGCTCCGCAAGTACTTCGAGAGCTCCGAACGGCTCACCGACGGCAAGTTCTGGAACCCGCTGCAGTGGGCGGCGGTCGAGGGCCACCTGCTGCCGCTCAACGCGGTCACCGCCGACGAGGGCCTGTTCAAGCAGGCGGTCATGCCGACCCACCCCTGCGCCGGGGTCAGCGACCAGGAGCGCTACGACGCGGCCCGCAACCCCGGCGGCGTACGCTGCTCGATCATCGACGGCGCGATCAACGTCTTCGGCCCACGGCCGGAGAGCGTGTGGACACCTCAGGAGAAGCAGATCGGGCGCGGCTTCGCGGGCTCGCCGCTGGACAACACCGGCGTGCAGTACGGTCTCGAGGCGCTCCGGTCCGGGGCGATCACGCCGGAGCAGTTCGTCGATCTCAACGAGAAGATCGGCGGCCTCGACATCGACGTCCAACCGCGGGCGGAGCGCTCGGTCGCGGACCCGACGGCGCTCACCAACGCCTACCGCAGCGGGATGGTCAACACCGCCAGCAACCTGTCCGACGTGGCGATCATCGACCACCGCGGACCGGACCCGGGTGTCGCGCACGACGCCCGCTGGGCGTGGGCGATGCGCGACCGGCTGACCCGGGAGCAGGGCCACGCGGACAACCAGGTGATCTGGTACGGAGTGACGCCGCTCATCGGCGACCCGAGCTATTCCAAGGAGGCGCTGCTCGCGATGGACCGGTGGCTGTCGGCCGTCGAAGCCGACAAGCGCACTGTGGCGCTGGCGGACAAGATCGTCCAGGACCGCCCCGGCGACCTGCACGACCGGTGCACCCAGACGCAGGGCGTCTCCAGCGAGGACGGGTTGTTCCTGCCGGTCGCCGACCCGCTCCTGGACGACCTGACCGGCGGTGCTCTCGACGGCCTGAACGGTGCCGTCAACCCGGTCCTCGATCCCGCGCTCAACCTCGTCGTGGACCCCGTCTCGGACCTGGTGTGCGGCCTCGGTCCGGTCAGCGACCTGGTCAAGACCGACTTCGCGACCCCGCGGATCGTGGCCGGCGACAACAACTACTCCGACAACGCCAAGTGCCACCTGAAGCCGCTGCGCCGCACCGACGACTACGGCGCGTTCGGCCTCACCGATGCCCAGTGGGCCCGGCTGGAGAAGGCCTTCCCCGACGGGGTCTGCGACTACAGCAAGCCGGGTGTCGGCTTCACCGAGACCGAGCCCTGGCTGACCTACCAGCAGGCCGACGGATCGGTCGTCTACGGCGGCACACCGATGGGCCGCGCACCACGGTCGGCGCCGTTCGGAAATTGACCGGTGGCTCGCGCCGAGTCGGCGCTAGTGTCTCCGCCATGCCTTCCCCCGAGCCGACCTTCGTCCTGGTCCACGGCGCCTTCGCCAACTCGTTCTCGTTCGCCCCGCTCCAGGCCGAGCTGGCGCTGCGCGGGTTCCGTTCGCTGGCGGTCGACCTCCCCGGCCACGGCTTCGGAGCGACCTTCCCCGCGGCCTACCAGGCACCCCAGGACCTCGCCGCGCTCGCGTCCGCGCCGGGCGGGATCAAGGGCGTCACGCTCGCCGACAACGTCGCCCACCTGGTCTCCGTGCTCGAGCGGGCGAAGACGCACGGCCCGGTGGTCGTGGTCGCGCACAGCCGCGGCGGGATCACGCTGACCGCGACCGCCAACGCCCGTCCGGACCTGATCGACCGGATGGTCTACGTGTCGGCCTGGGCGCCGGTGTCCCTTGACGCCGTTGCGTACAACGCCGAGCCGGAGATGGCCTCCTTCGACGCCTCGGTGCTGATCGGAGCCGCGGCCGCGAACCCCGCCGACGTCGGCCTGCTGCGCTGCAACTTCCGCACCGCCTCCCCCGAGGTGCTGGCCGGCCTCAAGCACGCCTTCATGGCCGACGGCACCGACGACGAGTTCCGTGCGTTCCTCAACACCTTCCAGCCCGACGAGAACCTCGACGCCGGGGGGCCGGACGACCGCGCCCAGGCCTCGACGTGGGGCACGCTCCCCCGTGCCTACGTACGACTCAGCGAGGACGTCAGCCTGCCGCCCGCGATGCAGGACCGGCTGATCCGCGAGGGCGACGCGCTCACCCCGGACAACCCGTACGCCGTCCACACCCTCGCCTCCAGCCATCTCCGCTGGCTCGTCCACCCCGCGCCGGCCGCCGACCTCCTCGTGGAGATCGCGGCCGGCTGACGGGCGCCGGACGTCAGGTCAGGGCGAAGGTGCTGGAGCGGCGTCCGGGGGTGGAACCGACGGTGAGCGCACCGCGGTCGTGCTGGAGGTAGTCGCCGCGGTCCGTGGCCACCTGCAGCGAGATGCCGCCCCTGACCGGGATCCTGCGGAAGCTGGCCTCGGCGGCGTACGCCGGGCCCGGCTGGACCTGCTCGATCCGCACCGCGCCACCGGTGACCCGGACGTACCTGTCGGGGAAGTTGACCGACTGCAGCGACTCCGACCCGTCGCCCGCGAGGCCCGGGACGAACCGGAACTGGCTGTCGGCGAGCTCCCTCGGGGCACGATCCACCCGCACGGCGTACTCGTAGTGGCGTACGAACGAGCCCGGCGCATCCAGCGGGGTGAGCCGCACGATCGGCCCGCCCTTCCCGACCGGCACGCCGAACATGGGCGTGCCGTCCTCGTGCCACACCACCTTCTGCACGCGCGCGTGCCGGTTCGGGTCGTAGAGCGGGTCTCCGGTGATGTCGCGGTAGTCCCGGGCGTGGTAGACGAGGACGTCGGTCACCCCGTCCTCGGCCACCGTGAACGAGTTGTGCCCGGGGCCGTACTGCCCGGTCTGCTCGTTGGTCGTGAACACCGGTTCGGGGCTCTTGGTCCACGATGCCGGGTCGAGCAGGTCGGCGTCCGCCGGGGCAGTGAGCAGGCCCATGCAGTAGCGCGCATCGGTGGCGCTGGCCGAGAACGTCATGAAGACCCGGCCGTTGCGGACCAGCACGGCGGGGCCCTCGTTGACCTTGTAGCCCTGCACCTCCCAGCTGCGGGTCGGGGTCGCGATCCGCGCCGGGAAGGTGCTGATCGCGAACGGGGAGCTCATCTCGGCGATGTAGAGGCTGGTGTTGACCGCGATCTCGGGCTCGCTCTGCGCCCAGACCAGGTAGCGGCGGCCCGCGTGCTCGAACGTGGTGGCGTCGAGCGCGAAGCTCGGCCACGGCGTGATGATCTGCCGTGGCGCGCCCCAGCCTGCCGGGTCGCGTGGGTCGGCGAGCGTCGACTCCATGACGTACATCCGGATCCGGAAGACGTCGTCGGAGTCGCCGGCCGCGAAGTAGACGTACCAGCGGCCGTCGATGCGGTGCAGCTCCGGCGCCCAGATGTGGCCGCCCATCTTCCCGCTGGACGGGCGGCGCCAGATGACCGACTCCGCCGCGGTGGCGAGCCCGGCCAGCGAGGCCGACCCGCGGATCACCAGACGGTCGTACTCCGGCACGGAGCCGGTCAGGTAGTACATCCCGTCGACGGGCCGGGTGACGAACGGGTCGGCCCGGCGCTCGACCAGCGGGTTGAGGGTCGGCACGCCCCAGATCTCGGCGTCACTGGGCATCGATCCCGCCGGTGCGGCGCCAGCTGGCGCGGCGTAGCCGGCGAGCGCGGCCGCTGCCCCGAGGCCGACCCCGGCCTGCAGGAGATGACGCCTGCTGAGCCCGGCTCGGAGGGCGAGGTGGTTCGGGTGGTCGGACATGGATGCTCCCCTACCGGGTCTGGATGCGGATGAAGGTCACCGAGTACGGCGCGAACGTGCGCGTGAAGGTGCTGTCCACGCCGCGGATCGTGCTCGTCACCGGCTTGATGGGCTGGGCCGTACGCGTGTTCTGCTCCTCCGGGTCGCCGCTGATGACGGTCATCTGCGCCCGGGAGGCGACCTTGACGCCGAGGTCGAGGCGGGTGACCGCCGGCTCGGCCTGGGCGTTGACGACCTTGACGATCAGGTCACCGGTCGCCGCATCACGGGTGACCACCTGCGCGAACGGCTCGGTGACCTGGTCGTCGTCGAACTCCTGGAAGAGCTGGCCGTCGAGGAAGAGCCGGACGTGGGTGCCGCGGACCTCGATGCGTACGTCGTAGGTGCGTCCGGTCTCGACCGAGTGACCCTCGCGGGCGACCAGGGTCTCCTTGCCGCCGTCGGTCGCCTTCTCGACGACCGTGCGGGTGTTGCTCCAGCCGCCGATGTTCCACCAGTAGAAGTTGCCGGAGTCCTTCACCCCGAACGCGATCAGGAAGCCCTCGGAGCCGGACAGCTTCTTGGCCTTGAGCTCGAGGTCGTAGTCGCTCGCGGTGATGTCCGCGGCCCTGACCAGGGTGTCCTGGGCGGTTGCGTCGGTCTGGGTGTAGGCACCGTCGACGACCGACCAGGTCCCTCGGTTGGCCAGCGGGCTCCAGCCCTCGGCGTCACCGTCCGCGAAGTCGTCGGCGAACAGCTCGGTCCCATCGGGCGAGGTGACGGACACGTCGTCGTACGCCACGGAGGTGGCCCAGGTGGAGAGACCGATGCCGCCGGTGATCGGCTTCGGCTCGATCACCTTCCCGGTCGCCTCGCTGGGGACGACCCGGTCGCCGACGTTGTTCATGAACAGCTTCTGGACCTGGTAGCTCGCAGAGCTCCACGACTGGTCGTTGTCGAACCAGATCATGTCGGGGCGCCACTGCACCTGATCGATGTTGGCCAGCAGCGGGGCGTAGGAGGCCAGCCGGACGACGTCGGCGTTGCGCTCGAGACCGGTCATGTACGCCGCCTCGGACAGCGCGTTGAAGAGCTTGTTGTCCTGGGAGGCGTACTCGCCGAGGAAGACCTTCGGCCCGTTGCGGTCGTAGCTGTCGTAACGGTCGTTGTTCTGCAGGAACCAGGTCGGGGAGTTGTAGTAGTGCTCGTCGACCATGTCGACACCGGCGGCCTTGTTCTGCGCCCAGTGCTGGTCGAAGAGCGCGCCCTCGTCATCGGGACCCGAGTTGCTGATGATCGTGATCCCCGGGTGGCGCGCCTCGATGGCTGCACGGAACTTCTCGAACCGCTCGAAGAACTCCGTCGGCAGGTTCTCCTCGTTGCCCACGCCGAGGTGGGTGAGCCCGAACGGCGCCGGGTGCCCCATCTCCGCCCGCAGCGCGCCCCACTCGGAGTCGACCGGGCCGTTGGCGAACTCGATGAGGTCGAGGGTGTCCTGGATGTGACGCTGCAGCAGGGCCTCGTCGTCGGTGGCCCGGTTCTGGCCGCATCCGGTCACCAGCGCGGGCACGACCGGCAGCGGCATCGCCCCGATGTCCTCGGCGAACTGGAAGTACTCGAAGTAGCCCAGGCCGTAGGACTGGTTGTAGCCCCAGAAGTTGGCGTTCGTCGCGCGCTCCTCGACGGGGCCGACGGTGTCCTTCCACTGGTAGGACCGGGTGCGCTGCCAGTCGGAGGACGCGTCGTAGCCGGCCATGCTGCCGGTGTTGACGAGGCAGCCGCCCGGGAAGCGGACGAACTCCGGCTTCAGCGCCGCGATCTTCTCGGCGAGGTCCTTGCGCAGCCCGTTCTCCCGGCCCATGAAGGTGTCCTCGGGGAGCAGGGAGACCATGTCGAGGCGCAGCGTCCCGACACCCTCGCCCTGCAGCCACAGCCGGGCGGAGTCGGTCGTGGCGCTCGCGGTGAAGGTGCCGGCGTACTTCTTCCAAGTGTCGCCGTTCACCTGGATCCGGACCGGAGCGGCGTACGCCGTGGCGCCGGCCTCGTCCTGCAGCGACACGGTCAGCGGCGTACCGCCCGCGGTGTCCGAGCGTGCCCAGACCGAGAAGTCGTAGCGCTTCCCGGCCTCGAGCGCGACACCGTTGTTCCAGCCGCTGTTGGAGATCCCGTACGTCCCACCGCCGGCGTTGGCCAGCGAGAGCTGGAGGTAGGTGCGGTTGCGCTCGTTGAGCCGGGAGCCGTCGTTGACGGGGGTGGCGGTCCCGGCGCCGTCGCCGACGGCTCGCGGGGTCCACGCGGTCAGGCCGGTGTAGGAGCGGTTGTCGACCGGGAGGAACTCGAACGACCGGTTCCGCACGAGCTCGGCGTAGAGACCGCCGTCGGCCGCGTAGTTGATGTCCTCGAAGAAGACGCCGTACATGGTGTCGCTGATCTCCGGCCCGGACTGACCCGCGTGGGCCGTGATCGTGTAGTCGGGCTCGGCCGCAGCGGTTCGGCCGTCCGCGCCGAGGCTCGGCGTGGCGTAGGTCAGGGGCAGGGCCAGGACGGTGGCGGCGGACAGGGCGGTCAGTAGACGGATGCGCTGCACGATGGTCTCCTCAGAACGCGCGGTAGGCGGTGCGGATGCGGTCCAGCTCGGCCTTGGTCACCGGGAGGACGGTCCCGTGGCGGGGGCGGCTGGGAAGCTGGTAGTCGCTGGAGATCGAGAAGTTGCCCGAGTCCAGGTCCGTCGTCTCGAACGGCACGTACCCGCGGCCGCCGAACTCGTCGATGAACAGGTACCACTTGTCCTCGGTGTTGGACTTGAAGATCGTCGGCCCCTCGCCCCGGTCGACGCCCGGGTTCTCGGCGGTGGCCTTGCCGATGCACTCGGCGACGAAGCTCCAGTCCAGGTCGAGCAGCGAGGTCGCCTTCTCCTCGACGATGAACTTGCTGCAGGGCGTCGTGGAGGTGTTGTTCCGCTCGTCCTTGGTGAACCGGTAGTAGGTCCCTTCGTGCTCGACGACGGTGGAGTCGATCACCGAGTAGCCCGGGTCGATCCACACCTCGGGCTCGCTGAAGGTCCGGAAGTCCCGGGTGGTGACGTAGACCATCCGGTTGTGGGTGTTGCCGGCATGCTCGGGGTCGGACTCGTCGTAGAGCTTCGAGGCCCAGAAGACCACGTACGCGCCGATCCCCTCGTCGTAGTAGGCCTCGGGCGCCCAGGTGTTCCCGGCCTGGGGCGAGGAGACGCGGACGTGTCGCTGCTCGGACCAGTTCACCAGGTCCGTGGACTCCCAGATCTCGATGTAGCGGCTACCCCGCCGCTGGGCGGCGTCCCAGTCGCCGTTGCCGTAGATCTTGAGGTCGGTGGCGATCAGGTAGAACTTGTCGCCCTCCGGGGAGCGGATGATGAAGGGGTCACGTACACCCATGTCGCCGTACTGCGACCGCAGCACCGGCTGACCGCCGTTGAGCTCGTCCCAGTGCAGCGGGTCGTTGCCCCGGCTGGCGGCGAGGTAGACCTGCTCGCCGTCGGCCGTCCCTTCACCCGTGAAGTAGGCGAAGGTGTAGCCCTCGAGGGGCTCCTTCCTCGGCAGCGGCAGGACGGTCAGCCGGAACTGCCGCTTCTCCTTGACCTTGCCGAGGCTCACGGTGGCGTTGAGCGCCAGACGGACCGCGTTCTTCCCGTACGCCGGACGGTGGACCTCGCCGGTCGGGGTCACGACGGCGGGCTCGCTGGACGTCCAGCTGACGGTCGTACCGTGCAGACCCTGGGTCGGCAGGGTGATGTTGCCGCGGATCTCGTCGGCGTCCCAGACGCGGAGCGCGGCCGTGGCGCGAGTGACCTTCTCGGCGTCGCTGATGTCGGCCGGTACGTTGACCGTGAACTCCTCGGACCGGCTGGCGGAGCCGTGGGTGGCGGTGGCGGTGAGCGTCACGGCGGCGTCGGGACTGCCGTAGGGCGGGCGGGTGACGTCACCTGTCGCGGAGACGACGGCAGGATCGGAGGAGGCCCACGAGAAGGTGGAGCCGTTCGGGCCGCTGCCCGGGAGCGAGAGGTCACTGACGACGCGGGACGTGTCGCCGAGGTCCAGCCAGGCCAGGTCGCGCTCGACGCGCTGCTCGTCGGTGACGTAGCCCAGGTCGTGGACCTCTGCCGCCGTCAGCGCACGGTCGTAGATCCTGAAGTCGCGCACCTGACCCTTCAGGTGGCGGTCAGCGCTGTAGACGGATCGGCCGAGGTAGTTCGCCGTGGTGACCCCGTTGCCGATCTCACCGGGCGTGATGGTGACGCCGGTGCGGCGGGCGACCTCGACACCGTCCTCGTAGAGCACCGCGGTGCCGTCCGCGAGCGTGTAGCTGATGGTCTTCCAGGTGTCCCGCGCGAGGTTCCGGCCGGCCGTGACGGTCTGCTCGGTGCTCCAGTTGCCGGTGGCGATCGACGTCCGGTAGGCGTTGCCGGTCGTGAACAGGTAGCCGTTGCCCGAGCCGTTGGAGCCGGTGTTGCCGAGGCCCCAGATGAAGTAGGGGGTGGCCTGGTCCGCTGCGATCTTCACCTCGAGCGAGACGGTGATCGACGTCAGCCCGGCCATCACGTCTTTCGGGAGCCTGACGTGCCCGTCGGTGCCGCCGAGGGCGAGCCCCTCACCGCCCAGCCAGGTCGTGCCGCCAGCGACCGTGCCGTTGCGGCCGGCCCCCGACGCGTCGACGACCGTGGTGCCGCTGGTCTGGTCGAGCGGGTAGTGGACGACGAGCCCGGCATCGCTCGCGCCCTGCGCCGGGGCCGTGGTCACCAGGCCGGCCAGGATCAGGGGCAGCGACGCAAGCGCCGTGACGGTGCGCGCGAGATGCCTCCGGCGCCGGTCGTATGCGGTCGGTTTCGACAGGTCCATCTGCGCGCTCCAGGGGTCGTCGTTGGGCCGGGGCACCATTCGATGTGACCTCAGTCACACGGAATGTGAGCGCTAACATAAGCAGGCGGCTGACGCGGTCGTCAAGAGAACCAGGTGACGCCGACCCATCGCGGACGCATGCTCAACGGGGCTCCGACCTGCATATCCGGCGGTAATCGGACGTCGCCGGATCGTCCATCGCGAAATCGTTTTCGGCTTCGACATCACACCTGGTTCACTGACCCGGTGGCATCCTCCCCCGGCTCCCTGTGGCACACCCTGATCCATCTCCGCGGCAACCCGCGCGCCTGCGTGTGGACCGAGCCGATGTGGGGCCTGTCGATGGCGCTGGTGCTGCCCTATCTCTCCGTCTTCATGCTCGCCCTCGGCCTGCACGACGCGCAGATCGGCCTGCTCGCGACCGCGGGGATGATCTCGCAGGTGTTCTTCGGGCTCGCCGGCGGCATCATCACCGACCGGATGGGGCGCCGGCTGACCAACGCGGTCTTCGACGTCATCGCCTTCGTGATCCCGTGCCTGATCTGGGCGTTCGCCCAGGACTTCTGGGCCTTCCTGGCCGCCTCGCTGCTCAACGGCGCTCTGCAGGTCACCGCGAACGCCTGGGACTGCCTGATGGTCGAGGACGCGGAGCGCGACCAGCTCACCGGCATCTACTCCCTCGTGCGGGTCGCGGCCGACTGCTCGGCGCTCTTCGCCCCGATCGCCGCCTTCATGGTCGCGCAGTTCGGCCTGGAGCCGGCGGTGCGGGTGCTCTTCATCAACGCCGCGGTGGTGATGCTGGCCAAGATCATCCTGCTGTACGCCGCGTCCACCGAGACCCGCCGAGGGCTGATCCGGATGGAGGAGACCCGGCACGAGAGTCTCTGGCGGCTCTTCGTCGGCTACCGCGAGGCCGCGAGGCTGCTGGGCCGCTCGCGCGGCTCGCTGCTGGCGCTGGCCATCGCTGCCCTGGTCGCGGCGGTCACGCTCGTCAACGGGACGTTCTGGCAGGTCATGGTCAACCAGCACCTGCACGTGCCCGACCCGGTGCTGCCGTTCTTCCCGATGGTGCGCTCCCTGCTGTCGGTGCTCTTCCTCTTCACCCTGATCCGCCGACTGACCTCGGGCCACGACCTCAAGCAGGCGACCCTGTGGGGATTCGGCATCTATCTGGCAGGGCAGCTGGTCCTCGTCCTGATCCCCGCCGCCGAGGGTGACGCCGACGTCGTGACGTACGCGCTTCTGGGGGTGTGCCTCCTCCTCGACGGCTTCGGCGCCGGGATGCTCTTCATGCTCTCGGAGTCGCTCGTCGCCTTCCACGTCGACGAGGCCGAGCGGTCACGGGTGATGGCGCTGCAGCGCACCGCGGTGATGCTCGCGGCCGCGCCGTTCGGCTGGATCTCCGGTTGGCTCTCCGGGATCGACCGCACCTATCCGTTCTGGCTGACCAGCGCGCTGCTCGTGATCGGCGTGATCACCACCGTCGTGTGGTGGGCCGGGCCCCACACCGAGCCGTCGGTCGAGCCGGTGTCCGCGGATCACGCCTGACTCCCAGTCGGCAGCCGCCGGGGGTGCTCAGGTGCGGCTCGGGTCGATGTGGTGACGCCGGACCAGGAGCACGGCGCCGGTCACGACGTAGGCCAGGATCCCGGCGAGCGACCCGAGGTAGGCGCCTTGGTCGACGAGGATCGCGGTGCCGGTGAGCAGCGAGAAGTCGAACAGGCCATGGATCACCGAGTTGACCGCGTTGGTGCCGGCTCGGCGGCGGGTCAGGTAGAAGAAGTAGCCGGCCAGGCTCACGATGAGCGCCTGCGGGATCGCGTTGACACCTCGGCCGATCGCGTTCGAGAGATGGACGACGCCGAAGATCAGGCTGGACCACAGCGCGACCCTGCCCTCGGTCAGCCCGTGCTCGCGCAGCGTCGTGACCCCGATGCCACGGAACATGCCCTCTTCGCCCCAGCCGACCAACTGGGTCGCGAGCAGCAGGACGACGATGTATCCGCCCGTCTTCTCCGACAGGGCGCCGTAGTCAATGGCCAGCAGGATGCACACCACGAAGATGACCGGTACGACGATGACCCAGCGACTGACGGGTCGGTCGTCACGCATCACCGGTCGCAGACGCCCCAGCACCGCGGCGGCCCCGTAGACGAAGGCGAGCGCGACGCCCAGCGGGATCACCATGGTGATGACGACGCCCTTCGTCGTGGTCAGCGGGTCGTCGCCGACGTCGACCAGCGCCTTCATCAGCATCCCGCCGCCCTGGATGATCGCCAGGTAGGTGACCACCAGAACGGCGAACAGCCCATATCCGAGCGGCTTGCGGGTCTCGATCGGTCGATCGCGACCAGGTGCCGCGTCCGCCGCACCGGACTCCGGAATCGTCATGGCCTCATCCTGCCCGACACACCCCGCGGCTGTGCCGGAAATCGTCGCGTCCACAGACTGGCGTGCGGTCCTGGACGCCCTCGCGACCGAGTGGGGGGTACTCCAGCAACGTGGGCGCCCGGACCGCACACGGAAGTGATAGCACGCATCCGTGACCCAGCGCCGACAAACCTCACAAACTGGTAACGAGCACGCTCAGCCAGGCACGCGAACGCCCGCAGCAGCGGGGACCCGGCAGCCGGAAACCACGGAACCCCGGCCTCATGGCCAGCGTTTCCGCTGGTGAGACCCGGGTTTGCTGAGCCGCCTGTCGGAATCGAACCGACGACCACTTCGTTACGAGCACTTCCCGTCGTAACCATCACTTCAAACTGCGGTCTGACTCTTCGCCGGCCGCGAGAACACCAGAATGTACGGGGTACTGCGAACGCCAAGGTCAGCAGCCGCCTGTGCTGCTTCTGTCGAGAGTTTCTCGCGGACAGTCTCCACGTCCCCGACTCGGCACGCCTTCTTACGAGAAGCGTCGCTCCTGTTCCATTGGTCGAGGCTCGGCCAACCGACTACATAGATCCCTGTCTTGGACGCTGTCGCAGGCAGGTATCGGTTGATGAGTTGATCGCGCTGCGATCCATGAAGGCCGGGGTTCCACGTCATCTTCACCTCGATCACCACACGTATCGGCCCTGAGTTTTCACTTGATAAGACGGGAGGGTGCGCCTCGACAAGGATGTCCGTCCGGTCACCCGCACCATAGGCACCAGTCGGCTTGACCAGAACTTCGCGATTAACCGCGACACCCCGCCCGGCGAGGCGTAGATCGAGTTCGTGCGTCAAGTAGGCGCATAGGGCGGCCTCCGGCTTAGGGCTCCACACGTCGACCTTATTCTCCGTGGTTCGGTCCCACAGCAGTTCACAGTGCGTCGGCAGACTGTCCTGAATTGCATCAAGTGTCTCAATTATCGTGCTTGCCAACTCGGCCTCGTTGCGAACAAGACGACGCGCGGAGTCCGCAAGCATCAGTGTCAGGTCTTCGGGCGCCGGCGCTGACCAGTAATTCATAACCGCCAATCTCCGAGCACGCACAAGACACATGAGAACCAGGGGACTCTCGGAGTTCTCCGCGTAGATCGCCGACAGTTCAGCGACCGATTCCGCAGTACCCATATCCGCCAAAGCACGCGGAATATAGTCCCGAAAACGCCGCGCCTCGTCGTCTCCGCTCACACTATGAACGGTTTCATCGTGCACCGGATCGTCGTTCGTGGGATATAGGCTTGAAAGCAACCGGAATAGATCTGCCAGATTTGCTTCGCCGAGTTCAGGCAGAATTGGTTCAATCGATCTACCAAGCGCGCAGGCAGCAGCGAACCGCCGGCCAAGGTCAGCGTTTCCGTGGATTTGTCCGGCGATAAATCGCCATTGGCCACCCGCGTCAGCGATCAGCAGTTGACGCAGACACCTAGCGACGACGCCCAGATGGCTTGCAACCCCAGCCGTCGCCTTAACCACTCTAATCGCTTCGTCTGCCGCAGTGGCCGTGTCAACCGTCGACAGGTTCTCCAACAGACGCTCCCAAGTGTCAAACTTGGCTTGCATTTCCTCTGGAGATTGCTCGCTTCCGTCACCAATCAAATCACTCGCTGTCGCCGCCTCGATGATCTCGTCTCCGAGCGCCATCATGATCTGGATCCACTTCTGACGAAACGCTGGGCGGAGGTCCGGCGGAAGGATGTCTAGATTGCCGAACTCGCCTCTGGACAGCCTTCTAATGTACGCAGCAAGGGCATCCTCCAGCGACTCATCTGCGTGACGCGCAGCGGCGGCGAGAATTTCCTGCTTCCTTCGCCTCTGATCATCGGTCGAGGCGTTGTACCAAAGGATGGCCCCTGCCCAGTTCGACCAAGCAGGTTCCGGGACCTCCTCAATGCGCCCCATGCGTAGGAGCAGCACAAGTGCGACGTAGCCAGCCCATGCAACCTTGTTGATTTGAGTCGAATCCAGCCAATCTGTGCGGCGATCGTGCTCCATTGTCAAGAATTTCAGACTCGAGTCAGCGAGCAGCTCCGGCGAAGCGTCAAGTACTGCTACTCCCGGCAGCGCCAGCAGGTCATCGTCGAGAGGCGCGAATCCGCTGCCGCTTTCCGGATCGATCTGGAGGGACCAAGCAAGGTTCCAAAACGCGTCTGTATCGCCTGTACGTGATGAGGCGAACAGAGTTCTCATCGCCTCTGTGAATTCCGCTACCTCCGGCCAAGGATCCCTTGACTGAGCGGCAGCAGCATGGTTCCTCTTCATCCACTTCGCCGAATCGCTATCGAAAGGAACCGGCTCATAGTATCCCTTGACATGCTCCCACACCAGATGCGCCTTATCCGAGTAGGCCAAATCGAAGGCGCTAGAATCTTCCGGATAAAAGACCTCCGCCGCAGCCCGCGCAAGGCCCCGAGCAAGTCCAGGATCAGTCGACGCAATTTCTTCGGTACGGTAGTAGAGCCAGGTGAAGTCTTCTCTGTCCACGATTCTGCTACGCCGCGCGACGACCCAGTCAGACGATGGAGGCAAGCGCGATTCTCGCCAACGCCGTCGCGGGATCCAGTGGACAACCTTCAACGCGGCTTCGTCCTGTTCCTCGCCACTCGCAATCGCTTCGCGAATCAGTGCTTCGAGTAGGATCCGGCGATACTCCATCGCCTCCGAGGGCTCAGCACCTCCCTCACTAAGGAGATCCGTTGGCCATGGGAGTAGTGGCCCCTTGTGCTGTTCGATTTGGCGCCATAGCAACCGAGCGACTTTGTCGATGTACTTTGATCCAAACAACGCCATCGCACGATCCACCAAACCGTGGAGCAAGTCCGCCTCGACCGCACCGACATACTCATCAGGGTCATCGCTTGGCTCAGCCCCTGGTTGCGGCGCCTTTACCATTTTTGCCGCCCAGTCGAGAGCGGTCCCCAGGTCTTCTGGAGGGATCCGATCAGAAAGTTCGCTGAGGAAGAATCCGTACGATCCTAGGTAGTTTCGCCGGCGCCGAGGAACTAGACAATCAAGCATCTCCGACGTCGAGAGCCAGTGAGGCCAGGTCCGATCAAGGATCGTGCCCAACAGCTCCTGGTAAACGTCAGAGTTCTGCGATGTGAGTTGGCGAGCCACCGTTGCGAGGCGAGGCCCCGCAGATGCCGGATCACTATGAAGGACCGCACGAGCGGCTAGGGCACGCACGTGATCTGACCACGTAGTATCAGAGACGATGGCGAGTAGAAGGTGAGTCATCCCTGGCACCTCTGACCGTTCCGCGATCCTGAGAACCGTACGCATCCGAAGTAGCGCCTTCGTATCGCCGGGGCCGATGGCGCGAGACGCCTCAAGTGCCTGCGAGAGTTGACCCTCCAAGCCTGGGTGACCGAGACGCACCGACGTTCGGAACCAAGGGAATTCGTCAACTTCGGCCTCGTCGGCGTGGTTCAGCAATGACTCTGCGATGACGCTACGAACTGTGGACGAATCAACAATCGGCGAGTGAGCGACCAAACCTAGCGGGTCGGCGCGTGCAAGCCAGCTGGAGTTATTCGGGTCTAGAGCCACCAGCCAGGCAGCAGCTTCCCGGAGCGCGACTGGGATTGTCGGGCGCTCCTCTTCAACAGCGACCAGGAAGAGCCGCTCGAGTTGCGGCTGTGGGACCTTCCTCTCCACGAGGTACCAGGCGAGCAGGTAAGCACCGAAGGATGCGTGCCGGAAACCAAGTCGACCGTGGCCTCTTCCGGTGAAGATCGCTGTACCTAGCGCTTCTCGCAACACCTTCGAAGTCAACTCGAGCCGAGTGCCATCGTCCCACTTCTCCAAGCCAAAGATGGATCTTGCGGGCAGGTCATGAGGGGCATCACCGAGCTCAGCCCCATGCCAGACCGTGCTTCGTCCGGTCCCCAACAGAAGCAGTGCCACTCGGCCACACACCCGTTGACGTTGGGCTGGCGTGAGGTCGATGGGGCTGTCTGCAACGGCTCGACGTTCACTGATCAATTCCTTGACCCCGGCGGCGAACAGCTGAATCGGGTTCGCGCCAACCGCATTACCTCCTTTCCGCACTTGCGTCAGCATCGCCAACGTGAGCGGAATCGCCGCGAGTGGCCCGGCGCCAGCCGAGCTCGCCTCCTCAATCATCCCAGCTCCGTCGATTCCTTCGACGGAGGAAACGAGATTGATCGCGGCGGCGCGCGTCAAGGGAGCGAGATCCGCAACAGAGCACCCACCGAAGGCGGTCTTGATGACAGCTGTGAGCTCGTCCGGATAGTCCGCGGTGCGGCACGCGACCAGAAGCATCAACCGTCGAACATCCTTGCCATGGAGCGCGCGACGGAGCATGTTGGGGACGTTACGAAGGCACTGACTCTCATCGAGTTGGTCGATGACCATGACAAGGTCCACTGTGCCGTTGTAGGTGGTCGTGCCGTCCTTCGCGGGCAGTTCACTGAGCGGATCGCGGACAAGTTCGTTGAACGCCGCGCTATCGATCAACTCTGTTCCGCGAACCTCGTGGATCCGTGCCGCGCCCTGGATGGTCGCCGCCTTGGCGATCTTCGCGAATTCGGTCGTCTTCCCGATTCCTGGTTCTCCGAGCAACACAAGGGCTCCGCCTGCGGCCGCCATCTCCGGTGTGACCAAGTCTGTTGCGCCATCTGGCACAAGGAAGCCATGCTCATCAACAGGTAGTTGAGCATCTGTCGTAACCACCTGGTCAGTTCGAATCTGACAGAGCCGTTCAGCCTGGTGAGCGAACAGCTCGCTGTAGGTCGAGCCCAGGGAATCCACGCTCGAAACCCTAGGCCTCCGCCGGGCGCGACGAGGCCAGAATTTGAAAGGTCCTCACGGGCGGAAAGAAAGCGGCTGGTGGGCACCGAGGTGATGACCGGCCGTGTGCCACTCGCGAGGTCCGTGCGCGTGACAGAGGGATGGAGCTCAGGTGGCACCTCGTGTCCCAGCGATCGCACCCAGGTTCATCGGCGTTGATGCGCTGAGAGTCAGAGGCCCTGGACACCTGCGCAGATCCGGCGGGAGACAACGAAGAACCCTCGCCACTCCAGTCATGTTCTGGCTGGTCAGACGAGGGTTTCTGTCGGAGCCGCCTGTCGGAATCGAACCGACGACCTTCTCATTACGAGTGAGACGCTCTGCCGACTGAGCTAAGGCGGCGTACCGTCATCCGTTACCGCATGAAGCGGCTCTGGTTGAGCGGACCGGATGAGTGTACCGAGACTGCGCGCTCGACACTAAAACGGTGCGCCTCGACGTGCTCGTCGATGGTCGTACGGGTGGGCTTCCCCTTGCCGATCAGGCGGCCCAGGCGGCGAACGCCGTGCTTCATTACTGCTCTACTCCCCTATGAACATGTATCAACCACCGACTGCGGACGCAGTGGTGGCCAGTCAATTACCAGAGTCAATGATGACCGTCGGCGACTCATAGAGGTAGACGATCTTTCCTTGAAAAGACATAGGATGTCTCTATGTTGTCGCTGCACCAGCTCCGCGTGTTCCTCGCGGTCTACGAGCATGGCTCGCTGACCGCGGCGGCCGATGAGCTCGGTTATGCGCAGCCGTCGATCTCGGAGCAGGTCAGAGGCCTGGAGCGTACGCTCGGCGTCCAGCTGTTCCGACGCGTCGGACGCGGGGTGGTACCGACCGCGGTGGCCGACGAGCTGAGGCCGCACGCGGAGCGTACGGTCGCGGCCGCCGAGGACGCGCGCAAGGCCGTCCAGGCGGTGAAGCAGTTCGAGACCGGAACCATCCGGTTCGGGATGTTCGGGATCGCGCGGCTCTACGGCGGGGCCGGGCTGGTGGCCGACGTGCTCGACCGATACCCGGGCGTACGCGTCGAGCTGATCGGACAGAACTCCACCGAGGTCCAGGAAGACCTGCGACGCGGCCGGCTCGAGGCGGCGATGCTGCTGGTCGGCAGCGTCTCCGGCCCGGGATTGAAGGTGACGCCCGTGGCCCGCGACGAGCTCGTCTACATCTCGGCGGATCCGGCGCACCTGGCGACGCCGGTCACGCCCCACCGACTCTCGCTGGCCACGCTGGTGATGGCCGACACGACCTGGAGCTCGGAGGACCCCACCCGGGTCACCCTGCGCAACCTCCTCCACGAGACCGGCCGTAACCCACCGAGCCGGATCGAGGTCGAGGACATCGAGACGGCGGTCGAGCTGGTCGGGATGGGCTACGCCGACAGCGTCATCGCCAAGGGAGCAGCCGAGCAGCTGCTCCCCCGGCTGGCGCCGAAGGCCGGCTGGGTGTCACTGCGACCCCGGACGTACGACACCTTCGCCATCGTCCATCGCACCGACGCCACCCTCTCCCCCGCCGCGACGCTGATGATCGAGCTGGCCACCAAGCGGATCCAGGCCATCGCGGACCCGGTCCACCGGCGCTAGCGTGCGGTCCTTCGAAGCTCAGGTCACTCGCAGCCGTAGCCGTCGTCGTCCCGGTCGAGACCCCACGGGTCGGAGCTGTTGTTGATCCGTACAGGCTTCTTGTAGGCCGGGATCTGGCCACAGTCGAGGTCGTTGGCCGAGGTGGCGTTGTAGATCGTAGCCCCGTTGGCGTAGGTGTAGTCCAAGCCCGAGGTGGTGGTGCTGGTGGAGCCGCGCTTCCTCAGGTAGAACGACGCGGAGACATCGGCCTTCCTGGTGGCGTCCCCGCGGAACTTCCAGCGGTAGTAGCGGCTGGCGGCCGGCGTCGTGATGACCGAGCACTTTCCGTACCTGTTCGTCACGCACGACGTCACGCTGCTCCAACTCCCGCTGACCTGCTTCTGCAGGTAGATCCGCTTGCCCTTCAGTGCGTTGCCGCCCGCGGTCAGCTTTCCGACGACGCGATACGACTTCGATCCGTACTTGCTCACCGACACCTTCACGACGGAGGTGGTGATCTTCGGGACGTACACGGCCGAGCTGTACTTGCCCCCGTAGGCGAACCTGTACGTCGCGCCGCGGACGCCGGTAGCGGAGACCCAGCCGGTCGAACTGGTCGTGCGGTGCGCCACGGTGCTCCAGCTGCCCCCGGACTTCCGCTGGATCGCGACCGACTTGCCGACCACGGGCTTGCCGTAGTCCTTCACCTGCGCCTTGATCGTCGTGCCCGACCGGCTGGCCGACAGGGTGTAGCTGTGAGCGGCCCGGATCGTGAACGCATCGGTGACCTCGGCAGCGTCGGTATATGTGCCCTCCGCATCCGAGGTGAAGACGAAGGCGACCGCCCGATAACTACCGACGGGAAGCAACGAACAGAGGTTGCCGTCGGCCGCTCCCTCGGAAAATCCGCCGCCCTCGATGTAGTTGGTCACGTCCTCTCCGTCGGAGTCGAAGACGGTGACCTCCCAGCTCACGGTCGGGTTGGTGAACTCGTCGCTGTAGTTCTCGCCGAACGAGACGTCCACGGAGACCGGGATGTTCGTGCCCTTGACCCCGTAGAGGTCGCAGTTCTGGGCCTTCGTCACGTCGTTGACGGTGAGGGTGGCGGAGCCACCGATGTACGGCAGCGGGGCCGTATCAGCCTGCGCCGGCTGGGCACCTATTACGGGCGCTACCGCGACCGCCAGTGAAGCGACGGCGGTGGCAGCGAAAGCTCTCGTCATCGAACGGATTCGCTGGTTCATGATCACGTGCTCGTGACCCTTCTTCTCGACGTTGAATTTTCGAGAAGTGATCCTCTGAGCCAGCGGGATCGGCCGGTGGCGTCATGGCGAAGACCCACCCCACATCGGGTAAATCCGCTGTTGGAGCGGTGTCAGCACTCCAGGCCGTCGTCGGGGACCTTGCCGTCGACCAGGTAGCCGTCGATGGCGTCGTCGACGCAGCCGTTGCCCTGCATGTAGCCGGTGTGGCCGTCGCCGTCACGGGAGACGAGTACGCCGGCGTCGAGGGCCTTCGCGAGCTCCTTTGCCCACTCGTAGGGGGTGGCCGGGTCACGGGTGGTGCCGACGACGACGATCGGGTTGGAACCCTCTGCGTCGATCTCCGGCTCGGGCTCGGTGGCTTTGAACTTCTCGGCGGCACAGCCGTTGAGCATCCAGGCGAGGGCGGCACCGAAGGTCGGGGCGGCCTTCTCGAAGGCGGGCAGCTGCTTGCGTACGTCCTCCGGGCTGAGGCCGGAGGAGTCGTCGAGGCAGTTGATCGCCCAGTTGGCCTCCATCGTGTTGTTGATGTAGCCGCCCTCGGGGTCGCGGCCCGCGTAGTTGTCGGACAGGCTCATCAGCTGGGACCCGTCGCCCTTCAGGGCCGCCTCGAGGGCGTCGGTGAGGTAGGGCCAGTAGGACTCGACGTAGAGCGGGGTGATCAGGCCGTAGAGGGCGTTGCCCGCGGTCAGCTCACGGTCACCGGCGGGCAGCGGCTCGGCGTCGATGTCGGCCATCAGCTTCTGGACGCGCTCGACACCCTCGTCGACGGAGTCACCGAGGAAGCAGCTGCCCTCGTCGACGCAGTTCTCGACGTAGGAGCGCAGCGCGACCTCGAAGCCCTTCGCCTGGGCGAGGTTGGCGTCGAGCACGCTCAGGCCCGGGGCGATCGCGCCGTCGAGGACGAACCGGCCGACCCGGTCGGGGTAGAGCTCGGCGTAGGTCGAGCCGAGCTGGGTGCCGTAGGAGGCGCCGAAGTAGTCGAGCTGGTCCTCACCCAGCGCCGCCCGGAGTACGTCCATGTCCCGGGCCGCCTCGACGGTGCTGACGTGGGCGGAGATGCCGTCCTTCTGGGCCGCGCAGCCGTTGGCCATCTGCACGCCGGTGTCGACGTAGGCCTTCTCCTCAGCAGGGGTGTCCGGGTCGGGGTCGACCGCGACGTAGGCGTCCAGGGCGTCGTCGTCGAGGCAGTCGACCGGGGTGCTCTGCCCGACACCGCGCGGGTCGAAGCCGACGATGTCGTAGGAGTTCCGGACCGCGGGGCTGAAGGACTGGTTGTTGTAGAGCGCGTAGTCGATGCCCGAGCCACCCGGGCCGCCGGGGTTGATGGCCAGCGAGCCGATCTTCTTCTTGTTGGCCGGATCCTTGATGACGGCGATGTCGATGGTGCGGCCGGTGGGGTCGGAGTAGTCGAGCGGCACCTCGAGGGTCGCGCACTCGAAGGCGCCGTTGCAGTCCTTCCAGTCCAGCTTCTGGCTGTAGAAGGTCTGCAACCCGTCCGCAGGGGCCGCCGTCGCCTCGGCGCTCGGACTGACCCGGTCGGCATCCGGAGTGCCGCCACCGCCTCCACAGCCCGTCAGGGCGAGCGCTGACATCACGACGAGAGCGGCTTTGCGGTTCACTGATCTCCTCCGGGCGGCAACAGCGCCACCATCATGGCTTCCAGCACCAGCTGGGGCTGGACGTTGAACTCGAGCAGCTGCTCACGGGCCTCGAAGACGGCGCCGATGCGCTGCAGGTTGAGCTCGGGGGTCGAGGACGCGACGATCTGCTCGATCTCGCGCCGGTGCTCCTCGTTGACCAGTGTCACCGGCGCACCAGCGGCGAGCGTGATCGCATCGCGATAGACGGAGACCAGGTCCATCAGCCCGCGGTCGATCACGTCGCGGTGACGGCGGGTGGCGCGGCGCTTCTGGTCCTTCTCGAGCGCGGCCAGCGCGGGGCCGTACTCACGCGGCCGGCGGCCCCGGTCGACCACGCCGTAGCCGGCGTCGAGGTCGGCCTTCTCCCGCGCGTCGAGGTCGGCGGTGACGGCGTCGGCCTCCTCCTTCGAGACCGCGGCCAGCTCGCCCGCCGCCCGGAGCGCGTCGGCCAGGGTCCTCAGCTTGGCCGGGTAGGCGACGACCTGCTCACGGCGGCGCCGGGTGTCGTCGTCACGGGCCAGTGCCTTGGCGCGGCCGATGTGACCCTGGCTCGCGCGCGCCGCATAGGCGGCTCGTGCCTCGTCGACGCCGAGCGTGCGCTGCAGGAAGGCGGTGACGTCGGGCGCGGTCGGGGTGGTCAACGTGACCAGGCGACACCTGGACCGGATGGTCGGGAGGACGTCCTCGACCGTCGGCGCGCAGAGCATCCACACCGTGCGGGCGCCGGGCTCCTCGACCGCCTTGAGCAGGGCGTTGTTGGCCTGCTCGGTGAGCCGGTCGGCGTCCTCGATGATCAGGATCTGCCAGCGGCTTCCTGCCGGGGTCAGGGCGGACTGACGCACCAGGTCGCGGATCTCGTCGACCCCGAGCGTCAGCTTCTCGGTGCGGACCAGGTTGACGTCGGCGTGGCTGCCGGTGAGCACGGTGTGGCACTGGTGGCATCGGCCGCAGCCGCCGTCAGGGCACTGCAGCGCGGCCGCGAAGGCGATCGCGGCGTTGGACCGTCCCGAGCCCGGTGGGCCGGTGAAGAGCCACGACTGCGTCATGCCGTGACCGGCCGCGGCGGTCTGCAGCGTGGGGATGACGTGGCGCTGGCCGACGAGGTTGTCCCACACCGAGGTGGTGGCGACGTTCATGCCGTCACCGCCTGGTCGAGAAGGGGCTCGAGCCGCGCCAGCACCGCGGCGTGGATCTCCTCGACCGGAGCGCGGGCGTCCAGCACCAGATAGTGGTCGGGGTTGCGCTCGGCGAGCGCCACGAACGCCGACCGCACCCGCTCGTGGAACTGCTGCGACTCCTGCTCCATCCGGTCGCGCTCCTCGAACCGGGTGAACCCTGCGGTCGGGTCCAGGTCGAGTAGCACGGTCAGGTGGGGGCGCAGGTCGGCGGTCGCCCACCGCGCCACCTCCTCCAGTTGCGCGGCGTCCAGCACCCGGCCGGCGCCCTGGTAGGCCAGCATCGAGTCGACGTAGCGGTCGGTGATCACCACCTCGCCCCGCTCCAGCGCCGGGCGGACCATCGACTCGATGTGCTCGGCCTTGTCGGCGGCGAACAGCAGCGCCTCGGTCCGGTCGTCGAGATCACCGGTCTCCGGGGACAGCACGATGCGGCGTACGTCCTTTCCGACGGCCGTGTCTCCCGGCTCGAAGGTCAGCAGGACGCGGTGGCCGCGGGCCGTCAGCGCCTCGTGGAGCAGCCGCGACTGGGTCGACTTGCCCGACCCCTCGCCGCCCTCGAAACACACGAACACGCCGTGCTCGGCGTAGACACCGGGAAACCTCACGCACCCAACCTACGGGGTGGGACCGACAAGCCCGAGGTACGCCGCCCGCAGGTGCGGCGATTGAGGCTGTCGAAGGCCCCTGAGCCAGGTTAAGGTTCGGGTCGTCCTCACGCTGACCTCAAGGAGTTTTGGTGATCTACGTCCTGATCGTCCTGCTGCTGGCCGCGCTCGCGGTCGCGGCCTATCTGCTCTGGAGGAGCAGGCAGCAGCCGACGGCGCAGCGGGAGCCCGACGACTTCATCGGCGACCAGCACAAGCACGCCTCCGACCAGCTGCGCCAGCTGCGCAACGGCGACGTCGTCGAGTACCTGGGCCACAACTGGTTCGTCCGCGGACGCATCGACTTCGACGAGGACGGCTACCGCTGGACCGAGCACATGATCGACGACGCCGAGGGCAAGAAGTGGCTCTCGATCGAGGACGACGAGAGCTTCGAGGTCTCGCTGTGGCACGCGATCCCGCTCGGTGACATCGAGCAGGGCACCGTCGGTGACCGCGACGTCATCGTCGGCGGCGTCGCCTACCGGCTCCAGGAGAAGGGCTCGGCCGCCTTCACCGCCACCGGCGCGACCGGCACGGCGCCGTCGGGCACGGCCGAGTACGCCGACTACAAGTCGGTCGACGGCAAGCTGCTGGGCTTCGAGAAGTGGGGCAGCAACTGGGAGCCCTCCCTCGGCGAGGTGCTGCAGCCGTTCGAGCTGACGGTCTACCCGTCCACCGACCGGCCCGCGACCCTGGACGACGAGTGACCCTCCTCGACGTCCCGTTCGCGGACGTACGCGGAGACACCCTGCGCTGGACCCTCGCACCGGTCGCCTGCACTCCCCTGGCTTCCTGCTCGGTGCATCTCGGGGACGGCCTGACCGTCACGCTGAGCGTCCTGGGCGCCAGCCACCAGGTCGTCGTAAGCCGCCACGACCGCCCGCTCCTGCACGAGACCGTCGCCTGCGGGATCGCCGAGGCCACCTTCCTTCCCGCGGCTCACGCGGAGGGTGGCTACAGCCTCGGTTCCTACGTCGCCAAGCTGGATCCCGAGGAGCTCGCCGAGCGGGCATCGGAGCTCGTGGAGCGGTTGGAGGGACGTACCGACGCCGTTGTCGCGCACTTCCCGGGCGACCCGCACGCGGTGACCGCGCTGGCGATCGACGAGCTCGGCGAGCAGCAGATCTCCTGGAGCACCTGGCACACCTACCCGCAGACCGGCGAGATCGTCGCCACCGTCACCAGCTACCGGCCCGAGGAGGTCGCACGTGTCTGAATCGAACGGACCGAACCGCAAGCTGATCGGCTGGGCGATCGTCGCGGTGTGCGTGGTGATCGCCATCATCATCGCCATCGTCGTGGCGGGCGACGGGAACAACCCCGAGAAGTACCTGCGCAAGAACTTCGACCACGTCAGCGGCTCCGACCCCGACAGCGATGCCGGGATCGTCTTCGAGGACGACGGCTCGGTGTCCTCGGTCGCCAACCAGATCGCGAGCGGCACCGACGCCGACGAGAACCGGGCCGAGGGCTCCAACCACTACCTGCGCTACGACGACGACTGGCTGGTGGTCGTGGAGCCGCGTACGCCCTCGGGATCGACGATCACCCTCTACGAGTACGACCGCGGCTACCGGCACCACAGCACCGTGATCGGTCTGTGGGGCTGGAACAGCTACTACGGCCGCAACAGCAGCGGCGGCAGCAGCGGTGATTCCTTCCGCGGCGGCGGCAGCGGATTCGGCAAGTGACCACCTCAGACCTGGAGATGAACCGATGACTGACCTCATGAGCGGACTGCTGTCCACCGTCGCCTTCGCCGCCCTCGGGCTGGTCCTGCTGGTGATCGGCTTCTACGTGATCGACCTGCTCACGCCCGGCAAGCTGGGCCAGCTGATCTTCGTGGAGCACCGCCGCGACCCCGCGCTGCTGCTCGGCTCCTCGGTCCTGGCGATCGCCACGATCGTGGCCACCTCGATCTACACCGCGGAGGCGGACACGTTCCAGGGGCTCGCCGAGACCGCTGCGTACGGGCTCATCGGGATCGCCCTGCTCGCGGTCGCGTTCGTGATCCTCGACCTGCTCACCCCGGGTCGGCTCGGTGAGCTGATGACCGACGACAAGGACGACCCGGCGATCTGGGTCGCGGTCGCGGTGCAGCTCTCCGTCGGTGTGATCGTGGCGGCCTCGATCACGTGAGCCTGTCCCTCCCTTCGTTGCCTGCGCTGCCCGCGGGACGGGCGGCCCGGCTGCTCGTCCTCGCGGCGGTGTTCGTCTGCGCGGCGTGCGGGCTGGTCTACGAGCTCGCACTGGTGACGCTGGGGAGCTATCTGCTCGGCAACTCGATCGCGCAGACGTCGCTGGTGATCGCGGTGTCGATGTTCGCGATGGGCGTCGGCGCCGTGCTCGCCAAGCCGCTCACCGCGCGGCCGCTGCGGGCGTTCGTGGGCGTGGAGATCGCGCTCGCCGCGGTCGGCGGCGCCTCGGTGCCGGCCCTGTACGCCTCGTTCGCGTGGCTGCACCTCTACACCCCGATGATGCTGCTGGTGACGTTCCTGATCGGCGCGCTGGTCGGCGCCGAGATCCCGCTGCTGATGGAGCTTCTCCAGCGGCTGCGGCGCCAGCAGGCCTCGCTCGCGGTCGCCGACATCAACGCCGTCGACTACGTGGGGGCGCTGATCGGCGGGCTGGCGTTCCCGTTCGTGCTGCTGCCGACGCTGGGGCTGCTGGTGGGCACCGTGGCCACCGCTGCCCTGAACGTGCTCGCGGCCTGGACGGTCGGGGTCGCACTGGCGGGGACCCGGCGGCGCCGGGGGCTCGTCACGGCGGTCTGCGGCGCTCTGGCCGTCGCGCTCGGTGCGACCGCGGTGACGGCCGACGCCTTCGAGCTCAACGCCCGGCAGGCGCTCTACCGCGACCCGATCATCCACGCCGAGCGCTCCGACTACCAGGAGATCGTGGTGACCCGCGGGGCTCCGTTCGGGCCGGAGTTCGACGACGTACGCCTCTTTCTCGACGGTGACCTGCAGTTCTCCTCCCTGGACGAATACCGGTACCACGAGATGCTCGTCCATCCGGCGATGAACGGGACCCACCAGCGGGTGCTGATCCTCGGCGGCGGGGACGGGCTCGCGGCGCGCGAGGTGCTGCGCTACCGGTCGGTGTCGTCGGTGACCCTGGTCGACCTCGACCCGGCGGTGGTGTCGCTGGCGCGCTCCTACGACCCGGTCTCGTCGCTGACCTCGGGCTCCCTGGACGACCCCCGGCTGACGTACGTCGCCGACGACGCGTTCTCCTGGGTCCGTGACTACTCGGGGGCGCCGTTCGACGTGGTCGTCGCCGACTTCCCCGACCCCGACTCGACCGCGCTGGCCAAGCTCTACTCGGTCGAGAACTACAGCATGATCTCCCGGTTGATGGCTCCGGCAGCGCGGCTGGTCGTGCAGTCGGGCAGCCCGTTCTTCGCGCCGGACGCGTTCTGGTCCGTGCGGCACACCCTCGCCGAGGCCGGCTACCGGACCACGCCCTACCAGGCGGACGTACCCTCCTTCGGCAACTGGGGCTACGTCCTCGCCTCCCGCGGCCGTACGGCCCCCGAGCTCGCCCTCGACGACGAGGCACCGGGCGGGCTCCGCTACGCCAGCGACGCCGTGCTCGCGGCGGCCTCCTCGTTCCCGCCGGACCGCGCCGAGCGGCCGACCTCGGTCACCACGCTGCTGGATCCGGCGATCCTGGACTACGCCCGGCACGGCTGGGTCGGCTACTGATGTACTTCCTCATCCGACTCGTCCGGCGCACTTCGCGACACTCCGCCTGGGTGCTCCCGCTCGCGATCATCTGCTTCGTCTTCGTCACCGGCTGGATCGCGATGGCCGTGGCCCAGCCCGGCAGCGACATCGTGCACCCCGCCAACTACTGGTGGTGGTTCCTGGTCACCGCGACCACCGTCGGCTACGGCGACTTCTTCCCTGAGACGACCGGCGGCCGGCTCGTCGGGGCGTACGTCGTCTTCGGCTCCATCACCACCCTCGCCATCTTGTTCAGCCGGATCTCGGCAATCATCGAGAACGCCAAAGGACGCCGCATGCGTGGAGAGATCTCTTTCAGCGGACGAAGCCACATCGTGCTGCTCGGCTACACCGCCGGACGCACCGAGCGGCTTCTCACCGAGCTGCTCTCCGAGCCAGAACGGGAGGTCGTGCTCGCGACCTGGGAGGACCAGCTCTCCGAGCACCCGTTGGCCGGTGAGGAACGGCTTCATTTCGTACGCGGCGACCTCACCGACCTCTCCGTGCTGGGCCGGACCGGGCTGTCGGGTGCGCACAGCGTGCTGATCGACGCGCGGGACGACAACGAGGCGGTCACCCTCACCGTGGCCGCCCACACGTCGGCCCCTTCGGTGCACACCATCGTCGCCCTGCGCGACCTGCGGGTGCAGCGCACGATCTTCCGCATCGACACCACCGTCCACTGCGTCCAGTGGCACAACACCCAGCTGATCGCCGAGGAGCTCAGCGACCCCGGGATCGCGGAGGTCTACCAGGAGCTCGCCACCGCCGGCGGCAAGGGCACCTACTCGCTCACGGTCCCCTCCGGGGGTGCCACGGCGACCGTCGAGGCATGGCAAGGAGCTCTCGGTCGCGGCCACGGCGCCACTCTCCTGGCCGTCCGTACCGTCGACGGCATCCAGGTCAGCCCGTCGTGGGATCTGCGCGTCTCCCCCGGCTCCCGGCTCTTCTACATCGCCTCCGACCGGCTGGACTACGACGAGGTCGCCGGGGCGCTCGGCTGACGTGCGTAGGAAACACCTGAGAAGTCAGGCGTTCGCCTCGCACGACGCTCAGATCGACCTGATCACGACTTCTTCGTCGCAGCCTTCTTGGTCGTCTTCTTGGCCGTGGACTTCTTCGTGGTCGACTTCTTCGCCGTGGACTTCTTGGCGGTCTTCTTCGTCGTCCGCTTGGTGGTCTTCTTCGCCGGGCCCTTGGCGCGCTTCTCGGCGAGCAGCTCGGCGGCCCGCTCAGCGGTCAGGGTCTCCAGGTCGTCGGCGGCGCGGAGGGTGGCGTTGTACTCACCGTCGGTGACGTAGGGACCGAAGCGACCGTCCTTGACGATCATCGGCTGTCCGGAGACCGGGTCGGGGCCGAGCTCCTTGAGCGGCGGCTTGGCGGCGGCGCGACCCCGCTGCTTCGGCTGGGCGTAGATCTGCTCGGCCTCTTCGAGGGTGATGGTGAGCAGCTGGTCCTCGGAGCTCAGGGTCCGGGAGTCGGTGCCCTTCTTCAGGTACGGCCCGTAGCGGCCGTTCTGGGCGGTGATCTCCTCGCCGTCGGCGGCGGTGCCGACGACGCGGGGCAGGGTCAGCAGCTTGACCGCGTCCTCGAGCGTGATGGTCTGCAGGCTCATGCTCTTGAAGAGGCTGGCGGTGCGCGGCTTGGCGCCCTTCTTGGCGTCCTCGGGGAGCTGCTCGGTGACGTACGGACCGAAACGGCCGCTCTTCGCGACGACGGTGAGCCCGGTGTCGGGGTGGACGCCGAGGTTCAGCTCCTCGCCGGCCGGGTTGGCGAAGAGCTCCTTGGCCTTCTCCAGGGTGAGCTCGTCGGGAGGCAGGTCGTCGGGGACGTTGGCACGGACCGCGAACGGGGTGCCGTCGTCGCCGGGGCCCTCGATGTAGGGACCGTAGCGACCGACCCGGAGGTTGACGCCGGACTCCGGGCCGCCGACCGGGAAGGTCGCCAGCTCGCGGGCGTCGATGTCGCCGAGACCGTCGACCAGCGGCTTGAGGCCCTTGACCCGCTCGGAGCCGAAGTAGAACTCCCCGAGCTCGGTGGTCATGTCCTTGGCGCCCTTGGCGATCTCGTCGAGGATCTCCTCCATGCTCGCCGTGAACCGGTAGTCGATCTGCCGGGGGAAGTGCTCCTCGAGCAGCCTGACCACCGAGAACGCGACCCAGGCGGGCACCAAGGCGGTGCCCTTCTTGAAGACGTACCCGCGGTTGATGATCGTCTGGATGATGCTCGCGTAGGTCGACGGGCGGCCGATCTCGCGCTCCTCGAGCTCGCGGACGAGGGTCGCCTCGGTGTAGCGGGCCGGGGGCTTGGTCTCGTGACCGTCGGCGGTGATGCTGGCCGCGTTGACCGTCTCGCCCTCGGCGAGGTTCGGAAGCCGGGTCTGCTGGTCGTCGGAGGTCTGGTCGGCGGAGTCGGTGCCCTCGACGTACGCCTTCAGGAAGCCGTGGAAGGTGATCACACGACCGGTGGCGGAGAAGACCACGTCCTCGCCGGTGGTCGCCGTCGCGCCGAGGCGGATCGCGACCGAGTTGCCGACCGCGTCCTTCATCTGGGAGGCGACGGTGCGCATCCAGATCAGCTCGTAGAGGCGGAACTGGTCGCCGGTGAGCCCGGTCTGCGCCGGCGTACGGAAGGAGTCGCCGGCGGGCCGGATCGCCTCGTGGGCCTCCTGCGCGTTCTTGACCTTGGAGGCGTACGTCCGGGGAGCATCCGGCAGGTATTCGGCACCGTAGAGCTCCCTCACCTGAGCGCGGGCGGCGCTGATGGCGTCGCCGCTCAGGGTGGTGGAGTCGGTACGCATGTAGGTGATGAAGCCGTTCTCGTAGAGACGCTGCGCGACCGACATCGTGGTCGACGCGCTCATCCCGAGCTTGCGGCTGGCCTCCTGCTGCATCGTGGTGGTGCGGAAGGGGGCGTAGGGGCTGCGCTTGTAGGGCTTAGACTCGACGCTGCGGACCTCGTAGGTCTGGTTGTCGAGAGCGGCCACGAGAGCCTCGGCCCGGGTGCGGTCGAGGTGGACGACCTTGTCGCTCTTGATCAGGCCGTCGGGGCCGAAGTCGGTGCCGCGGGCGACGCGGTTGCCGTCGATCGAGGTGATCTTGGCCGGGAACATCCGGGGGTCGTGGTCGGAGCCGGCGTCGAAGGTGCCGGCCAGGTCCCAGTAGGAGGCGGTGCGGAAGGCGATCCGCTCGCGCTCGCGGTCGACGACGAGCCTGGTGGCGACGGACTGGACCCGCCCGGCGCTCAGCCGGGGCATGACCTTCTTCCAGAGCACCGGGGAGATCTCGTAGCCGTAGAGACGGTCGAGGATGCGACGGGACTCCTGGGCCTCGACGAGGTCCATGTCGAGCTCGCGGGGGTTCTCGGCGGCGGCGAGGATCGCGGGCTTGGTGATCTCGTGGAAGACCATCCGCTTGACCGGGATGTCCTTCTTCGGCTTCAGCTCGTCGAGGAGGTGCCAGGCGATCGCCTCGCCCTCGCGGTCCTCATCGGTGGCGAGGTAGAGCTCGTCGGCGTCCTTGAGGAGCGACTTGAGCTTGGCGATCTGCTTCTTCTTGTCGCTGGGCACGACGTAGTAAGGGGTGAAGCCGTTGTCGACATCGACGCCGAAGCGCCCCCACGGCTTGTCCTTGATCTTGGCGGGGGTGTCTGCCGCGCTCTGCGGAAGGTCGCGGATGTGCCCGACGGATGCCTCGACGACATACCCCTGTCCGAGGTATCCGCCGATCTTCTGAGCCTTCGCCGGGGACTCGACGATCACCAACTTGTGTGCCACTGACGTCCTTATCTCACTGCAGCAGAGCCTGGCACCACTGACAAGCTCTGGCGAGACACGTTAGCGCGTGTCTCCAGCCGGCATGGGTCCAGTCACCGCGGTTCATGCGGCGCTGAGCTCTCGGACAACATGGCGTGTTGCCTTGGGCGCCGCGATGACAATACCTAGCACGCTGGGGAGTGGGAGCGTGAAATCCGTGTCTCATCGTGGTCATCGCGACGACCACCGGAAGTCGCCCCGCCGATTCTGTCGGTGGTCGTCCGTAGGGTGTCTTTCGAGGACGGCGAGACCCATCCAACCGAGAGGTCTCTGCTGATGATCGACACCGAATACATCGACTACATCGAGGGTCTGGCCACGCCCCCGGAACACCTGGTCTGCTCCGAGTGCGCCCAGCTGCTCACCAGGACCAACATGATCCTGGAGCGACTGGAGGCGGAGCTGACCCGGCCGGTCACGCCACCGCGTCCCGAGCACGAGGTGGCGCTGGACTGGCTCGCCGCGCTCTGCGGTGGCCACGAGGCGGTCGCCGCGCTGGATGCCGCTCCGCTGGTCGAGGACGGGCTGGACCTGCCGGTCGTGGAGGATGCTGCGGGGCGTACGCAGCTGGAGGCGGTGGCCGGGCTGCTCGACGAGGTCGCGGCCGGCTTCCCGGTCGAGGAGGTGGGCTTCGCGTTGCGGCGGGCGCTGCTGCGGCTGTGGGAGATCGACCCGCTGGTCGTCGACCGGCCCACGCAGCCGGCCCAGGTGGCTGCGGGGATCGTGTGGACCGTCCTCGGCGCCAACGGGCTCGCCGGACCGAACGGCCTGGTCACCGCGACCGCGCTCAAGGAGCGGCTGGGCCTGACGAGGATGCCGACGGCGTACGGCAAGCAGCTGGCGGCCGCGCTCCGTGGCTTCTGGCCGTGGCGAACGCAGCGGCCCTGGGGCATGCGCGACCTCCCCGACCTCGAGGCGCTGGGCTACCCCGACCTGCTCGTCTCGAGCGTGCGCCGCCGCCTGATCAGGCTGCGGGACCAGGCGTGCCTGACGCGGGACGGAGGAACCCCTCGCTGACCAGCTCCCGGGCGATCGGCAGATAGCTGCTGCGCACGACCGCGGGGTCGCGGTCGAGGATCTGCGCGAGCGCGTCGAGGATCTGGCCGACGGCCAGGTCGCCGTCGCAGGCGCCCGCGAAGGCCGCCTCGATCGTGTCGGCCTGGCGGGCGCGGCGCAGGCCACGCTGCTGACGGAGGATGACGGTGCTCGGGTCCTCGGCGCCGGGCTGGCCGAGGGTCTCCTGCTGGACGTCCTCGGCGAGCACCAGCGTGGAGTCCTCGGTGACCTCGACGCGGGCGGCGTCGCCCCATGCCTTGAGTGCCGGCGCGATCGGCTGCTCGACGTCGTAGGGCCACTCGAGGAGCTCGCGCTTCGGGTCGGCGCTGTCGGTGCGGTGGAGGTTGATCCAGCCGAACCCGACGCCCTCGATCTTCTGCTCCTCGAACCAGGACAGCCAGGTGTCGTAGCGGGTCAGGTAGTCCTCGGCGCCGTGGTGGCCGGAGTCCTTGAGCCAGAGCTCGACGTACGCCGCGGGGTCGAGCACCTCACGCTGCACCACGAACGCGTCGACCTCGTCGCCGAGCCAGCCCTCGAGGCGGTCGTCCCAGGGCTGCTCCTCGGAGATGATCCAGTTGCCCAGGATCTGACACCAGCCACCCTCGGTGAGCATGCCGGGAGCGGCCCTGACGATGTCCTCGACCACCCGGTCGCCGGGGAGGCCGGAGTCGCGGTAGACGAGGCGCTCGCCGGTCGCGGGGCTGATCACGAACGGCGGGTTGGTGGCGATCAGGTCGAAGCGCTCGCCGGCGACGGGCTCGAAGAACGACCCGTCGCGTACGTCGATCCGGTCCGCCACGTCGTTGAGCGCGGCGTTGAACGCGGTGATCCACAGGGCTCGCTGGTTGACGTCGGTCGCGACCACCCGGTCGCTGTGGGTGGCGAGATGGAGAGCCTGGACGCCACAGCCGGTGCCGAGGTCGAGGGCGGTGCCGACCTCGTCACGGATGGTCAGCTGCGCGAGGGAGGTGGAGGCGGGGCTGATCCCGAGCACGTGCTCGGGGCCGACGCGCTGCGGGCGGCCATCGAGGCCCGGCGTGAGGTCGGAGACGACCCACAGGGTGGTGTCATCGGTGGCGTACGGGCGCACGTCCAGGCGGGCCGCGACCTCGCCGACCGACTGCTCCAGGATGCCCTCGACGGCGAGCCGGTCGACGAGCCCCGGAAGGGCCGCCTCGGCGTGGTCGAGGGAGACGGTCGTCTGCAGCAGGAAGAGCCGGACGAGGGTCTCCAGCGGAGAGCCGCCGTGAGTGCGCCGCCGGCCTGGAAGGGTCTCGTTGCGGCTGAGCGCGGAGTGGGCGATCGGGCCGAGCAGCTCGGCGACGGAGTCGTAGGAGAAGTCAGCCTGCTGGAGGGCGTCACGGAGCCGGTGCGGGAGGTCACTCACACCTGGAGCCTAGTGCGCGCTTCGCGCGCTCACTCCCTCGCTCGGCACGAGCGGACGAGCAAGCTCGCCGCTCGACCTCGCTCAGTCGTCTGTGGCGCCGGGTCAGCCTGCTGCCGCGCCCTCGGCGCTGGCGTGGATGTCGAAGACCTTGGCGAGGCCGGTGATCCGGAAGATCTTGAGCAGCCGCTCCTGCGTACAGACCAGGCGCAGCATGCCGTCGTGCTGGCGGACCTTCTTCAGGCCGCCGACCAGGACGCCGAGGCCGGTCGAGTCGAGGAACTCCACGGCCTCGAGGTCGATGACGATGTCGTAGTGACCCCGAGCGACCAGCTCGGTGATCTTGTCCCTCAGCTTCGGCGCGGTATAGACGTCGATCTCGCCGCCCACGGCCACGACGGTGGCCGAGTCGAGCTCGCGAGTCGCAAGCGTCAGATCCACTTCGAAGTTCTCCTGCCAAGGAACGTGAGACAACTGACTCCGGTATCGAGCATCCTCGCGTCCGATACCCGGAGTCGATCGTAATGTAACCACGGCTCACCAGGATGCGCGCAAGAAACTCGCAACGTCGTGCGCCGGATGCGGGGCCGCAAGCGTGACGACCACCAGGATTCTGGGAGAATATGACGGTGTTGACGACAGCGACCGGTGATCTCGTACGCCGGCTCGCTGACGTCCCGGGCCGCGAGGACCGACTCGCTCACCTGGAGCAGGTACCGCCCCGCGAGGCCGTCTTCGCCGACTGGCCGACGTGGGCGTCGCCAGATGTGGTCGAAGCGTTCGTCGCCTGCGGGGTCCGGCGACCGTGGCAGCACCAGGCGGTGGCCGCCGAAGCCGCCCACGAGGGAAGCCACGTGATCGTCTCGACCGGCACGGCCTCCGGGAAGTCGCTGGCCTACCAGCTGCCCGCGTTGACCGCGATCCGAGACGGACGAGGTCCACGTGGTGAGCGCGGCGCCGGCGTCCTCTACCTCGCGCCCACCAAGGCACTCGCCCAGGACCAGCTCACCGGGCTGCGCGAGCTGGGCGTCGACGTCCGTGCGGTGACGCACGACGGCGACAGCACCCGGGAGCAGCGCGACTGGGCTCGCGACTACGGCGAGTACATCCTGACCAACCCCGACATGCTGCACCGGTCGCTGCTTCCCGGACACGAGCGGTGGACGGCCTTCTTCCGGTCGCTGCGCTACGTCGTCATCGACGAGTGCCATCACTACCGCGGTGTCTTCGGGGCGCACGTCTCGCACGTACTGCGCCGGCTGCGCCGTATCTGTGAGCTCTACGGCTCCTCGCCGACCTTCGTCCTGGCCTCGGCAACGGTCGCCGAGCCGGCGACCGCCGGCGAGCGGCTGATCGGCCTCCCGGTGCTGCCGGTGACCGCCGACGCCTCACCGCGCGGCGAGCTCTCGATCGCGCTGTGGCAGCCGCCGCTGACGACGCATGCCGGCGAGAACGGTGCGCCCGTGCGCCGCGCGGCCTCGGCGGAGACCGCCGACCTCCTCGCCGACCTGGTCTCCTCGGACGTACGCACCCTGGCTTTCGTACGTTCCCGTGTCGGCGCCGAGCAGGTCGCGATGACCGCGGCCACCGAGCTGGCTGAGGTCGATCCGTCGCTGCCGGGACGGGTGACGTCCTACCGCGGGGGATATCTGCCCGAGGAGCGCCGGGCGATCGAGGCGTCACTGCGGTCGGGCGAGCTGCTGGGGCTGGCGGCGACGAACGCCCTCGAGCTCGGCATCGACATCAGCGGCCTGGACGCGGTCGTCCTGGCGGGCTATCCCGGCAGGCGCTCCGCCTTCTGGCAGCAGATCGGCCGCGCCGGACGCGGTGCGGGCGACGCCCTCGGCATCCTCGTCGCCCGCGACGACCCGCTGGACACCTACCTGGTGACCCATCCGGATGCGCTTCTCGGCCAGCCGGTCGAGGCCACCGTCTTCGACCCGGCCAACCCGTACGTCGTCGGGCCCCACCTCTGTGCCGCCGCCCAGGAGCTTCCGCTCACCGAGCCGGATCTACCGCTCTTCGGTCCGGGTGCGCGGGAGATCGTGGACACCCTGGTCGCCTCAGGGCTGCTGCGCAAGCGGCCTCGGGGCTGGTACTGGACCGACCGCCGGCGGGCCGCCGACCTCGCCGACATCCGCTCCTCGGGCGGATCCCAGGTGCAGCTGATCGAGGCCGAGACCGGCCGCGTCGTCGGCACGGTCGACGCCGCGAGCTCGCACGCGAGCGCACATGCCGGCGCGGTCTACGTCCACCGCGGCGAGACCTATCTGGTGCACGAGCTCGACCTGGAGGAGAACGTCGCGGTGATCTCCCGCGACGACCCCGGATACTCCACCTCCGCCCGGGAGATCACCGAGATCTCGATCGTCGCCGAGCAGGAGCAGGTCGCCTGGGGAGAGTGCCGGCTGGCGTACGGTGACGTCGACGTCACCCACCAGGTCGTCTCCTTCCTGCGCCGGCGGCAGCCGAGCGGCGAGGTGCTCGGAGAGGAGCTCCTCGACCTCCCCGAACGTACGCTGCGCACCTCCGCCGTCTGGTGGACCGTCCCCGCCTCGGCTCTCGAGGCGGTTGGCCTGGAGAAGGCGGACATCCCGGGCGCCGCCCACGCCGCCGAGCACTGCTCGATCGGCCTGCTCCCGCTGATCGCGACCTGCGACCGCTGGGACATCGGTGGCGTGAGCACCGCGTCCCACCCGGACACCGGGATGCTCACCGTCTTCGTCTACGACGGTCACCCTGGCGGCGCCGGGTTCTCCGAGCGCGGTTTCCGCGCCGCCCGGGAGTGGCTGGGCGCCACCCTGGAGACCATCGAGGCGTGCGAGTGCGACGACGGCTGCCCCTCCTGTGTCCAGTCGCCCAAGTGCGGCAACCAGAACAACCCCCTCGACAAGCAGGGCGCGATCGTGTTGTTGCGTCTCCTGCTGCAGAAATAGGCATACCCTGGGGAAATGCTGATCTTGGGACTCGTGCTGATCGTCGTTGCCGCAGCACTCGTCGTTCTCGGACTCTTCACCACCGGCAACGGTGACCTCGATGACCCGACCGCCACACTGCTCGGTCTTCCGGTCGGCGCGACCACGATCTTCGTGATCGGCCTCGTCGCCGGTGTGCTTCTCCTCCTCGGTCTCTGGCTCACCAAGTGGGGCGGCAAGCTCCAGGCCAAGAACATGAAGGAGAAGCGCCACCTGCGGAAGCTGGCCCAGTCGCTGCAGGACACCGCGCCCGAGTCGAAGGACGACGCCACCAACTAGTCCGGCCCTGTCGGGCCGGCCCTCGCCTTGGCGACCGGATCCCCCGGCTGACCGAGCCAGCGCGGCCCCTCGACCCGCACCGTGACCGTGACGTCCTCTCCGGCGACCTCACACGACTCCAACCTGGCCCCGTTGCGCTCGGTGATCGTCGTCGCTGCCGCGCATGCATCCTCGGAGATCTGGAGCGCGTTGGCGCCCGCCAACGCCGCCAGGTCGGCTGCGGACTGCGCCGTGCGGTGGGCGACGAAGACCGTGCCCACCACACCCAGCGCCGCACCGAGGAACAGCAGCAGCCCGATCGCGCCGACCGCGAAGGGTGCTGCCGATCCACGCTCGTCCTGCCCGGCCCGGATCGCGCTCACTGCTCCCCCCGTGTCGCCTCGGTCGCGGCGACCGCCTCGCCGCGCACCGTCACGCCCGGCATCCAGCCGAAGATCCCGCCGGGCCCGGTGACCCGGGCCTGCGCCGAGGCGACGACCTCCTCCGCGCCGGCGCTCACGCTCACCTGGGTGCCCGCAGGTCCGACCCGCCGACCGCGGGCGGCGGCAGAGCCACTGTCATCACCTCGGGCGACGGCACGCGCGGTCTCCCGGGCCGCGTCGACCACCTGGATCTGCGCCGCTCCCACCGACAGCAGCCACACCAGGCCGATGGTCACGGCCACCAGGAGCGGGATGACCATCACCAGCTCTGCGGTGGCGGCACCCCGCTCACCCCGCTCGCCCCGCTGCCCACGGACCATGGCTCAGATCCCCAGGAGGCTGAGCACGTGCTGGAAGAGCCTGTTGAGCAGGTCGTTGCCGAAGCCACCGGTGAGCAGCTTGTAGAGCAGGCCGGCGAGCCCCGCGCCGGCCGCCGTGCCCACGGCGTACTCAGCCGTCGTGATCCCCTTCTCGTTCTTACGAAGATGTGCCTTGGCCATGGTTGGTCTCCTCTGATCGATGGCCGTCCGTACGGCCGTTCACGGACGACAATGACCCGCTCCGCCGACATTCGCGACCGCCTTGTCGCCGGCTGTGGACAACCCGCTCCCGAACCCGCCCTGTGGATGACAATCGGCCCGCTGATCAGGGAAAACAGGAGCGCCGAGACGTCACGTACGTCGGTCGAGTCGGCACTTGGGTGCCAGCTCGGCCGACGCAGGTGACGCCTCGGCCGACGCGGGTGACGCCTCGGCGATGGGTCAGATGCCGAGGTTGGAGAGAAGCCCGCCGACGACCGGGACGACGCCGAGCAGCAGGAAGGCGGGGAGGAGGCAGATGCCGAGGGGGACGGCGGCCTTGACGCCCACCGAGCGCGCTCGGTCCTCGACCTCGGCGCGTGCGTTCCTGGTGAGGTCGTCGGCGAGGCGCTCGACCGTCGTGGCGACCGGGGCACCGGTCGCCTGGGCCCGGGCCAACGCGCGGCCCAGTGGCGCGAGCGCGGGATCGTCGACCAGGGTGCGCCAGGTCTTCTCCGGGTCGGCTCCCAGGTGGAGCCGGGAGGCCGCCGGCAGCAGCCGGGCTGCCGCCGGTCCGGGCAGAGCGGCCGCGACCGCCACCAGCGCCTCCGCGGGTGCCGCACCGGAGGACAGCGCGGCGGAGAGGAGGCGGACCAGCGCCGGCAGGTCGGCCTTGGCCGCCTCGCGCTCGCGCCGGACCTCCGCGGGTTCGACCCGGCCGATGACGACCCAGCAGACGACGCCGGCCGGGGCCGCGAGCACAGCGCCTACGGTGCCCCCGACGAAGGTGTAGACGGCGCCGGCGGCGAGGAGCGCCAGCAACGGCCGCCAACGCATCATCCAGCCGCCCGGATCGCCGGGCTCGCCCCGATCATCGAGCACCGCGACGCGTCCGGGAAGTGGCGAGGTCGGCGCCGGCAGCAACGCCGCCGACAGCCCGAGCGCGATCGCCACGAGCCAGGTGCTCATCTCGCCTCGACCCCACGCGCGATGCCCTCGATCCACCACAGTCCCAGCCAGCCGAGGAGCAGTCCGAGACCGAGGCAGGCCAGGCCCACGGGCGACCCGAAGAGGAATGCCAGCGGGTCGCCGCCGACTCCGCTGCCCATCGCCAGGGCGGCCACCGGCAGCCCGGCGATCAGACGGGCGGTGGAGCGGGCCGAACCGAGCTCGCCGTCGACCACCCGCTGGGTGGCGGCGGCCGCCCGCAGGTCGAGCGCCACCCGGTCGAGCGCATCCGCCAGACCGCTGCCGGTCTGGTGAGCGATCTGCCAGGCCGCGGCGACGACCCGGAGCGCACCCGCCCCGGGCACCTCGGCGACCTCCCGCCAAGCAGCAGGGACGTCGGAGCCCATCCGCTGGGCCTCCGCGACCGGCTCGATCACCGGCCACTCCGCCGCGAGCTGCGACAACGCCGGTCCGGGCGGATGCCCGGCGGCCAGCTCGGCGGCCATCTGCTCGCAGGCCTCGACCACGCGCTCAGCCGTACGTCCCGCCTCGATCCGTTCGCAGCGGCGCCGCCACAGGGCGACACCGCCGAAGGTGGCGATCCCGAGCAAGACAGCCGCGACGACCGCCTTGCCCGGGAAGACGATGGGGACGAGGGCGACCAGGAGGAACGACCACCGCGGCACCCGCCACCCAGGCCCCCGTGATCCGACCACGGACCGTGGACGGATCATCAGCGCTGCCGCGGCACCTGCCAGGCAGGCGACCAGCCCGAGAGCCATCACGTTCATCGGTCGGCTCCCAGCAGCGTCTCCAGCCGGCCCGAGGCCGGCCCGGCGACGACGTCGCCGTCGGCGGCCACCGAGCAGGCGGCCTCCATCCGGACCAGCCCGTCCGCCCCGCGAAGCGGGACGGCGATCTCGGTCAGCACCCGGCGGCCGTCACGGCGCCGCAGATGCACGACCACGTCCACCCCGGAGGCGAACTGGCTGTGCGCCGCCTCCCTGCCGAGGCCGGCGGCGAGCGCCAGGGCCTCGACGCGGGCCGGGACGTCGGCGGCGGAGTTGGCGTGCAGCGTGCCGCAACCGCCCTCGTGGCCGGTGTTGAGCGCAGCGAGCAGGTCGACGACCTCCGCGCCACGCACCTCCCCCACGACCAGCCGGTCCGGCCGCATCCTGAGGGCCTGACGGACCAGTGTGTGGAGCTCGACGGCGCCCGCGGCCTCGATGTTGGCCGGGCGCGCCTCGAGACCGACGACATGCGGATGGTCCGGGCGCAGCTCGGAGGCGTCCTCCACCAGCACCAGCCGCTCCTCGGGCGGCACCAGGGACAACAGCGACGCCAGCAGGGTGGTCTTCCCGGTGCCGGTGCCACCGGACACCAGGAAGGCGGACCGCGCCAGCACCAGCCGCCGCAACAGATCGGCCACGACCGGAACGACCATCCCCGAGGACTCCAGCTCGGAGAGCGTGAACGCCCGCGCAGACGGCACTCGCAGCGAGATCACGGTGCCCGGTCGCGCCAGCGGCGCGAGCACCGCGTGGAACCGGCTGCCGTCGCCCAGCCTCAGATCGACGTAGGGCGAGGCGTCGTCGAGCCTGCGGCCGGCTCCGGCGGCCAGTCGCTGAGCCAGCCGCCGGACCGCGTCGTCGTCGGGAAACGCCACCGGAGCGGGCTCCAGGCCGGATCCGCGGTCGATGAAGACCTGGTCGGGCCCGTTGACGAGGACGTCGGTCACCCCGGGCAGCCGCAGCAGCGGCTCCAGCGGCCCGGCGCCGACGACGTCGCGGCGCAGCATCTCGAAGACGCCGAGCACCGTCGCGTCGCCGACGATCCGCCCCTCGGCCCGGAGCGCCTGCTGGACCCGGTGCGGGGTGAGCTCTCCCGGCGTACGCGCCAGGTGGTCACGCACCAGGTCGACGACCTGAGGCGGGATGTCGACGGCGCCGATCATGCCGCCCTCATCCCCGTGCGGACCCGGCAGCGCAGGAGCACCTCGGCCGCCGCGCGGGCCAGCGGCGCCCGCTTGGAGCGGATCGGCCCGAGACCCAGGTCGATCGCCTCCGAGAGCCCACGCTGGTCGGACATCGCGGCGATCACCGGAAGCCCCAGAGCACGTCCGACCGCCTCTGGTTCGGCCGCCCGGCCGCGCACGACGACCCGCACCCGGTCCCGCTCGGGCAGACGCGCGATCAGCCGGGCGGCGGAGGCCGTGCCGGTGACGTTGGCCCGGACCACGACCAGCACGAGGTCGCAGCCGCTCAGCAGCGCCTCGGCCCCGGCGTCCGGATCCCGAGGCAGGTCGACGACGACCAGGTCATGGCCTCGCCGAGCCGCGGCGAGCACCTCACGCACCACCTCCGGCCGCGGCGGGACCACATCGCCACCCGGCCAGCCCAGCAGTCCCAGCGAGCCCACGTGCGGCACCGCCTCGCGCAGCGACCGAGCCCCCAGCCGACCGGCGGTCTGGCCGAGGTCGCCCCAGGTCACCCCGGGCATCTCGTCGAGACCGAGCACCCGTCCGGCGCCGGGCCCGAGCCGGTCGGCATCGATCAGCAGGGTCGGCCCGCGGTCGGCTCCCATGCTGGCCAGGGCCGCGGCGTACGTCGTCGCCCCGGCACCGCCCGATCCGGCCAGCACGCCGACGACCAGGCCGTCGCCGCCCTCACCGTCGCCGACGTCGGCGAGCAGCCCGGCGACGACGGTCTCGGCCGACGGCAGCTCCAGCATCGTCTCGGCGCCCACCTCCAGCGCGGCCCGGAGCAGCGGCTCGCCCATCGATCCCCAACCCACGACGTACACCCCGTCGCGGCGGGGCGGACGCAAGGACGCCACCTCAGCGAGGAGATCGGCTCCCACGAGGATCAGTGGTGGTCGTTGCCATCGCCGCAGGGCACCGACAGCATCGGTGCACTCCTCGACGGTGACGCCCGAGGCGGCGGCCAGACGGGCCGCCTCAGCGGCCAGCAACGAGTCCGAGGTGATGACGAGAGGTTCCGAGGTCATGGCAGCAGGATCCGCCGAGGCACCGACGATTCCACCCGCAAATCCGAGGCCTGTGGATAACCCGGTCCCGGACCCGCCCTGTGGATGGTGATCGGCCCACCCAACGGGCGTCTACGATGTGCGCATGACACGCGTCGCTGCGTTCTTCGATCTCGACAAGACGATCATCGCGAGGTCGAGCACGCTTGCGTTCTCCAAGCACTTCCAGGCCGGCGGCCTGATCACCCGCGCGGCCATGATCCGCTCGGCCTACACGCAGTTCGTCTACGTCGTCGGTGGGGCCGACCACGACCAGATGGAGAAGATGCGCAAGTCGCTCTCCGAGATGGTCACCGGCTGGGACGTGGCGACCGTCAAGGAGATCGTCGCCGACACTCTCCACAACGTGGTCGACCCGCTCGTCTACGAGGAGGCCGTGCAGCTCATCGAGCAGCACCACGCCCAGGGCCACGACGTCATCATCGTCTCCGCCTCCGGCACCGAGCTGGTCGAGCCGATCGGCGCGATGCTCGGCGCCGACCACGTGGTGGCCACCCAGATGGAGATCGAGGACGGCCGCTACACCGGCGAGATCGCGCTCTACGCCTACCGCGAGGAGAAGGCCCGCGCGGTCCAGCAGCTGGCCGAGCGCTTCGGCTACGACCTGGAGCAGTCCTACGCCTACTCCGACTCGATCACCGACACCCCCATGCTGGAGGAGGTCGGTCACGCCTTCGCGGTCAATCCCGACAAGGACCTCCGCAAGGTCGCCAAGGAGCGCGGCTGGGACATCCTGGTCTTCAACAAGCCGGTCGCGCTGCGCAGCCGCGTGCTCACCCCGTCCACACCGACGCTGGCCGCACTGGCCGTCGGCGGTGCCGTCGCGATCGCCGGCGGCGTCATCTGGGCGGGTACGAAGCGCCGGCGCCTCGGCGCCTGAGGCAGATTCTGCAGGAGCGTCATCATCCTCCTCATCCTGCAGAAATTCCAGCCTTGAATCTGGCCGCTAATCAGCGTAGAAACAATGACGTAACAGGACGTACACGAGTGCCAGGCACCCACGCGGCGATCCACCCATCTGATGGGGTGCTGTAGCCGGGGAGAAATCCCGGCGCAGTGACCAGACCTTGCACGCTTGGTAACCAGAAGGCCTCGTGTCCGCGGTGGCATCCGGTGTTCACAACCCACCGGGTGCCACCATCAATTTCGGGCCCTATTCGGCCGCGTCCAGGCGCAGCGGCGAGGCCTCGGCCCCGGCGGCGTACGCCTCCGCCGCATAGAGCAGCCACGAGTGCGCCCCCGCCTGGCCGCCCTCACGGAAGCCGCGCAGGTTCGACTCATAGGCGGCCCGCAGCGCCAGGTGACCGGCCTCCGGCACGACCAGCGACTTCTCGTCCACACCGCGCGCGACCAGGATGAGCCGCTCTGCGGCACGCGCGACCAGCCCGTTGTGGGACGCGAACGGCGCCGACGTCGCCAGATCGGCGTGCGCGAACGCCGCCACGACCAGCGCCGGCGCCGACGTCGGCGCGAGCAGCAGGTCGGACAGACGCCGCAACCGTTCGGCAGCCGCCGACGAGCGCGGACGCCCCATCTCCTCGGCCTCCAACGACGCCCCGGCCGCGAGCGCGTGGATCCGCGCGAACGCCTGCAGCGGCGCCTGCTTCACCACCGGCACCAGCGAGAGCAGCTCGGTCGAGAGCCGCACCGCGTCCTGCGCGATCGCGTCCCCGCCGGAGGCACGGACCTCGCCCAGGGACGACGAGGACCCCTCCAGCACGGCCGACGCGTGCGCCCCGCGCAGCAGCGACTCGGCGGTGGTCTCCGGGGACGTACGCCGCAGTCCCCGGTCACGCAGCATCACGTCGATGCCGTCACGAGCTGCGGCGAAGCCCGAGGCCACACCTTCGAGCGACACCAACCGGGCAAGCGGATCGTCCTTCACGCGTCAACCTTAAGCGCGCGTTACCCTGACCGAGATGACGGACCCAGCGAACCCCGACCCGGCACGCTCCTTCGGAGGCGTGGCGGACAGCTATGACCGCGGGCGCCCGTCCTACCCGGTCGATGCGGTGAAGTGGCTGGTCGGCGACGAACCGGTGCGCGTTCTCGAGCTCGGCGCCGGCACCGGCAAGCTCACCGAGGTGCTCGTCGGCCTGGGCCACGACGTCTTCGCGACCGACCCGGACGACGCGATGCTCGACATCCTCTCCGAGAAGCTCCCGGACGTACGCGCCACCAGCGGCACCGCCGAGCAGATCCCGACCGGCGACGGTCTCTACGACGTGGTCGTCGTCGGGCAGGCGTTCCACTGGTTCGACCACGCCAAGGCGCTGGCGGAGGTCGGGCGGGTGCTGCGTACGGACGGACGGCTCGCCGTGATCCAGAACGAGCGTGACGAGCGGATCCCATGGGTGCGCAAGCTCGGCCGGCTGATCGGCAAGCAGGACGGTGGCTTCGACCCGACGAAGATCCTCGACGACTCCGGGCTCTTCTCCGCCGTCGAGTCCCACACGTTCCGGCACTGGCAGGTCGTCGACCGCCACACGATCCAGGACCTGGTCCTGTCGCGTTCCAACATCGCGGTCCTCAGGCGAGAGGCCCAGGACGACAAGCGCCGCGAGGTGCTGGCCTTCTACGACGACTACGGCCGCGGCATGGACGGCATGCAGCTGCCCTACAACTGCCGGGCCTGGCGCACCCAGGTGCTGCCGCGCGCGCAGGTGGCAGGCCCGACCACCAGCGCGCACGAGGTCGCCGAGGTGGACGGGAACGACCGACCGACGGTGCCGCTCGCCAAGCGCACCGACACCGCCGTACGCCTCCCCCGGGTCGTCACCGATCCCGAGAACGGCGACGACGACCTGCTCATCGACTTCCGGTGAGCCCCGCGATCAAAGCACCGTGCGCGGACGCGTGGTGGCTGCGTCGCGCTCCGGGTCCATCAGGTCGAAGCTCTGGATGATCCAGAAGATCGCGAAGCACACCAGCAGCGAGACCTCGGTCGCCAGCAGCCACAGGTGCCACCCGGTCACGCCCAGCACGATGCCGGCGGCCAGCAGCACGACCATCGCCGCGACCAGCGCCCAGTAGGTCTTGTCCAGCCGCGTGCGCGCCTTGTCGGCCTCGCGCGCGATCTTCCGTACGCCCCAGTCGGTGTTGAGCACGACGGCCAGCGCGAACGGCGTGAAGGTGAAGATCGCCGCGAGCCCGTGCGCCTTGGCCGCGAAGCTCTCCTGGTCGATCAGCAGCCAGCCGACACCGACGACCCACGCCCCGGCGACCGAGACCAGGCCGATCAGGCCCCAGCGCGACGGCCAGGCACCTGCGGCGGCCCGCTTGCGCAGCCCGAAGATCAGCACGACCACCCAGCCGATCGCCATCACCGCCAGATAGCTCCAGGCGTTGTTGACGATCGCCGCCTTGTCGATCTCCTGCCCGACCTCCGGGGTCGGCACGAAGCCGACCATCGGCGCCGAGAGACCGGCGAGGTTGAGCGCGGTGTCCTCCGCGTCGGTGTAACCCCGCAGCACCACCAGACACACGCCCAGCGCGCACAGCACGGCGGTGAAGACCGGGCCTGCCGGGGTGTAGTAGTAGGACGAGATGGAGGTCTGCCACTCCCCGCTCACGATCGTCTCGGCACCCACCGAGATCGCCAGGCCCAGAAGCAGACAGCACAGCGCGAAACGGACATAGCGGTACGTCGTCACCTCGGTCGTCATGGTCCCGAAGGTAGCGGGATCCAGCCGCCGTTGCGCTCCTATCCGGCAGCGCGTCCGAGACCCGCGCCATCCGTTCACCGAACAATCTCGGTGAACACATAGCGTGACGCACACCACATCCGATAGCGTAAATCGACTCCGGATCCTCGCCGGTTTCGATAAATCCTCCGTCCCTCCCTACGATGCGCGCGTGAAGATGACGAACAAGTGAAATCACGCTTCCCGGGCCAACGACGCCTTGGGATGTCGATCCCGACGCGTTAGCGTCCACCCCGGGTGCCGAAGGTGCCCACCGTTGCCCTGAACTCGTTCAAACGGGCCCGCTGGCTGACGCTCGATCAGCGACGATCACCTGCAAAGCCGCATATCTCTGCCGTAGCCCCACCAACTCCAACGCTCGGGCGATGCTGCCCTGCGGACTAGTGAGGTCGACATGTCTAACGTGGCATACCTCGAGGACGGCCCGTCCGTCCTCTCCCTGTACGAAGGTTTCTTCGCCGGCGGCGCCCGGATCCTGCACACCGCCGTCGTCCGCGCGCTCGATGCCACCACGCCTCAGCAGCACAGCGTGCTGAGCCTCAGCGACCGTGTCCAACGCGAGTTCACCGCCCAACGGATCTCCTCGGACAACTCCTACCGCCGTCTGACCTCGGCCGGCGTGCCGGTCCGGGCGCTGCGGCGTACGCCGACGGGGCCGATCACCGCCAGCCAGCTCAAGCGGGTGGCGCAGTCGGTGGCGAAGGCGGACGTCGTGCTCTCCCTCAAGGAGCAGCCGCTCACGGTGCTGGGCAAGGTCGGCACGTCGGGCACTCCGCTGATCACCTGCCTGCACCGCTCCGACCCGGAGCACCAGGGGGCCGGCGTACAGGAGCTGATCGACCTCGACCGGGCGGGGCTGCTGACCGCGGCGGTGTGCTGCGCGGAGTCGACGCAGCGGGCCTACCACGAGGCGACCGGCATCCCGCTGGAGCGGCTGCCGGTCTTCCCGAACGGCGTGGACCTCCACAAGTTCCGCACCGACGCCGACCTGCGGGCGAGCAAGCGCGCCGAGCTCGGCGTGAAGGGTGAGGAGCCGGTCGTGATGATCGCGGCCCGCTTCGACGAGATGAAGAACATCCCGCTCTTCGTCCGTGCCGCGCGCCGGTTCGTCCAGGAGCACCCCGACGCCCACCTCGTCATGTGCGGCGCCGGGATGACCGCGGACAACCCCGCCTTCGCGGAGCTCGTGGCCGAGGAGCTCGGCGCGTGGCCGGCCCTGGAGACCAACCTGCACGCCCTCGGGATCCAGAGCCAGATGGCGCCGCTCTACAACGCCGCCGACCTGATCACGCTCACCTCGGCGTTCGGCGAGGCCGCCCCGCTGTGCCTGCTCGAGGGAATGGCCTGCGGCGCGGTCCCGGTGACCACCCCCGTCGGCGACGCCCCGGCGATGGTCGGCGACCCGCGCCTGGTCGCGTCCTTCGACCCGACCGAGATGGCCGAGACCTGGAAGGTCGCCTTCGCCCAGCGCGAGGAGCACTTCGAGCGCATCTTCCGCAACCGGCAGCGCCTCTCCGAGCAGCGGCTCTTCGATGCGTACGCCCGGCTCATCAAGGAGTCGGCGGACTCGGCCCTGATTCCGGTCGCGGTCTGAGCCGACCGCTGGTCGAGTCCCGTGAGGGGCTCGACCAGCGGAGCGGTGGATCAGTAGACGGTCACGCCGTAGGCGTTGACGGCCTCACGAACGGGCTGGAAGAAGGTCGTCCCGCCCGTCGTGCAGTTGCCGGAACCGCCCGAGGTGATGCCGAGCGCCTTGGTGCCGTCGTAGAGCGCGCCGCCGGAGTCACCGGGCTCGGCGCATACGTTGGTCTGGATCAGGCCGCCGACCCGGCCCGATCCCTGGTAGCGGACGGTCACGTTGAGCGCCTGGACGACGCCGGTGTGGACACCGGTGGTCGAGCCGTCCCGGGTGACCCTCTCGCCGACGTACGCATCGGCGACCGTGAAGCCACCGGGGTGCGAGAGCGAGGCGTTGTCGTAGCGGACCAGGGCGTAGTCGTTGCCCGGGAAGCTCGAGGCGACCGTCGGGCCGATCAGCGTGGACTGGGACGAGTTGGCGTACCAGGTCGGAACCTCGTCACCGCAGTGACCGGCGGTGATGAAGTAGTAGCTGCTGCCGCTCTGCACGTTGAACCCCAACGAGCAGCGGTAGCCCGAGCCGTAGATCGCGTCTCCGGCGGAGAGCAGCGTCGTGAACTTGCCTGCGGAACGCTTGACCGTGAGCGCCTCGGCGTTGGCGCCGGCGGCCTTGGTGACCTTGGCGAGGTCCGCCTTCGAGACGGTGGAGTCGGCGGTGACGACGACCTTGCCGGTGGCCTCGTCGGTGTACCAGGCGATACCGGACACGCCGGACTTGTCGACGGCGGAGTGAAGAGCAGCCAGAGCCTTCGGGCTGAACTGCTTGTCAGCTGGGGCGGCGGCAGCCGGCATGACGGCAGCGGTGGCTGCCAGGCCAAGACCGGCCACGACTGCGGCCAGGCGGGTGCGGGACGCGGTGAAACTCATGTGTTCCTCCTACGAAACGACCAGGAACCCGCGTGGTTGCGGGCGCCAGGAGTGCCCGACCACCGCGATGTGCCCGAGCACGACCTCCTGGGAGTATGTCGGCGGAGAAACGGGTCGGCCATGCGGAGAAAGAAAATTTCACCGTCACCGCGAAATCATTGCCAAATGGGGCGAAGTGGTCTGAACCACTTCGCCCCAGCTGGCCCACGACGCCCCGACGAAGGGGCACCGCCATCAGTAGACGTTGACGTCGTAGGCGCGGACGGCCTCGCGAACGGGCTGGTAGAAGGTGGTCCCGCCCGAGGAGCAGTCGCCGGTGCCGCCCGAGGTGATCCCGAGGGCGGTCGAACCGGCGTAGAGCGGGCCACCGGAGTCTCCCGACTCGGCGCAGATGTCGGTCTGGATCATGCCGCGCACGGTGCCGGAGCCGCGGTAGCGGACCGAGACGTCGAGCGCCTCGACGCGCCCGGAGTGGACGCCGGTGGACGAGCCGTCGCGGGTCACCCTCTGGCCGACGTGGGCGTCACCGACGCTGTAACCGCCCGCGTGGGTCAGCGAGGTGTTCGCGTAGCGCACCAGCGCGTAGTCGTTGCCCGGGAAGCTCGCCTTGACCGTCGGTCCGATCCGGGTGGTCTCGCCGGAGTTCGTGTACCACGTCTCGACGTCGTCGGCACAGTGACCGGCGGTGAGGAAGTAGTGGGTGCCGCCGCTGCGTACGTTGAAGCCCACCGAGCATCGGTAGCCCGAGCCGTAGATCGCGTCGCCGGCGCCGACGAACGGCTTGAACTCGCCCTTGGCACGCTTGAGGGTGATCGCGTCGGCATCGACCCCGACGGCATCGGTCAGCCTGCTCAGCGCCGACGCGGGCACGGTGGAGTCGGCCGTGACGACCACCGTGCCGGTGGCCTCGTCGGTGTACCACGCGATGCCGGAGAGCGCCGACCGGTTGACGGCCGAGTCCACCGCGGAGTGGACCGCCGCGAGCGCCCGCGCGCTGGGCCTCTCCTTCGGTGGGGCGGCGACCGCCGGCATGGTCGCGGCGCTAGCCGCCAGACCTAGACCGGCTGCTGCTGCCAGCAGACGGTTACGTGACCTGGTGAACCTCATACATTCCTCCACCGCAGTGTGCCCGAACACGACCACAGTGAGTATGGCGTTGTCAGCGCCTCATCTGCCAGTCGTTGGCAAAAAACTTTCGTTGTCAGACGAAATTTCGTACGCCGCGGGGCAAAGTGGACCAAACCACCTCACCCTGCGGCGTACCTGCGCTGGATCAGCCGTGCGGGATCAGCCGCGCCTGATCAGTAGATCGTGGCGCCGTACGCGCTGAGCGCCTCGGTCACCGGCTGGAAGAAGGTCGTGCCGCCGGTGGTGCAGTTGCCGGAACCACCGGAGGTCAGACCCAGTGCGGTCGAACCGGAGTAGAGCGCGCCGCCGGAGTCACCGGGCTCGGCGCACACGTTGGTCTGGATCAGACCGCTGACGGTGCCCTCGGCGTAACGGACGCTCGCGTTGACCGCCGTCACGGTGCCGGTGTGGACGCCGGTGGTCGAGCCGTCACGGGTGACGCTCTGGCCGACCCGGGCGGTGCCCGCGGTGAAGCCGCCGGTCTTGGAGATGGACGAGTCGTAGCGGACGATGCCGTAGTCGTTGCCCGGGAAGCTCGAGCCCGCGGTCGGGCCGAGCAGCGTGGTGTTCGACGAGTTGGCGTACCAGGTCGAGACGGCGTCGGTGCAGTGGCCCGCGGTCAGGAAGTAGTCGGCGCCGCCGACCTTGACGTTGAAGCCGAGCGAGCACCGCGAGCCGCCGCCGTAGATGGCGTCGCCGGGGCCGATGAGCGGGGTGAACTCACCCTTGGTGTGCTTGACGGTCACGGCCTCGTCGCCCTGGCTCGTCTTCTCCGCGGCGGCCTTCTTGACCTCGGCGATCTCAGCCGCGGAGACGGTCTCGTCGACGGTGACGACGATCTTGTTGGTGGCCGGGTCGGTGTACCACGACGAGCCGACCGGGGCGGCCTCGGCGACGGCAGACCTGACCGATGCGACCTCGGCCTTGCTGAACTCGGCGTCCGCGGCGGCTGCCGGGACGGCGACAGCGGCGGAGGCCGCGAGACCCACACCCGCGGCGAGCGCGGCGACGGTGCGGGGACGGAAAGTGGTGCGTTCGAACCTCATACGTCTCCTCCTGGGGGAAAGACCCGCTTGTTGCGGGCTTCCGTCCCCGGAACCACGGGTTTCGCGGCTTACCGGGAACGGGTAACTGAGTTTCGTGATCTTTCCCTGACCCCGCAGCACATTCGATTCCCCAAGAATCTGCATTGCAAAGACTGGTTCTTCGGATTCCTGCAATGCAGCAACACGCGTTTCCCGGAGGGTTTCCGGCGCGGGCCCAGAAGAAGAGGATTGGGTAAGCATGGCCAAGTTGTAGGTGCCCGGGTCGCGGGCCGCGTACGGTAGATATCCATGTTCATCTCGCCGCTCGAACGGTGAATCGGACCGGAATTCGTCGGTCTTCGAAACCTTCGGCGTGGCGACCGTCGATAGATGGTAGACAAACCCCATGCCGTATCCGCCGCCCCCAGGCTCCCCCGGTTCGGGCGCGCCTGACGAGGAGCCGCAGAATCAGCCTGCCCCGTTCGACTACAACGAGCGCCTGATCGGGCTCTCCGAGGACCTCGGCGGCGACCGGCCGGCGTTCAACGCGCGCAAGGAGCGAGCCGGACGCGGCGGCCCGCTGCGCCAGCTGCTGACCATCGCCGTCTCGCTCGGCCTCGTGGTCGTGTGCGGCGTGGTCGTCTACACCCTCTTCACCCGCGGCGACGACGCGGCCACGACCGCCGGCGTACCCACGGCGAGCGACGCACCCTCGGCCGGCAAGGCACCGACCGGCTCGGCGAGCCCGGGTGGCGGCAGGTCCGACGTCAGCGGCGAGTCCAGCCGCGGACCCGGTTGGCCCGGGACCAGCTCCCCGGCCGACCCCAGCGACGGCGCCACCTCGCGTTCGACCATCGGCCCCGAGCGGCTCTCCAAGGCCGACGTGCCCCGCCCGTGGCAGTTCACCTACGGCGACGTCACGCTGAAGGCCCGCTACCTGAGCGGCAAGGACTACCCCGGCTGCAAGGCGACGCTCAAGCGTGCGATCCGCGACCTCGGCTGCGACTACGCCGTCCGGGTCTCCTACAAGGCCCAGCAGGGCAACCTGCGGATGACCCACTTCATCTACGACTTCACCACCGTCGAGGCCGCGGGCAAGGCCGCCGGACGGATCGAGCCGCGGCACGTGATCCCACCCACCGAGGCCTCCCTGCCCGGCTACACCCAGGGCTGGTTCAAGGTGAAGGACTACGGCAAGTACGTCGTCTACACCATGGTCACGGCCAACGACGGCATCACCGTGGCCCAGGGCAAGGAGTACACCTCCTACGGCAACACCGACCTCGGCGCGGAGATCCTCTTCCGGATGTGACCTTCGGGCTCAGGGGGTCGCCGGCTCGGTCGCCTCCGAGGAGGCTCCTGTCGTGGGTGACGGCTCGCTCGACGTACCGGCGCTCTCGCTCGGCTGCTCCGACGGCGGCGCGCTCGGCCCGGTCGAGGTGGACGGCTCGGCGCTCGGCGTCCCCGTCGCGGGCGACTCCGACTCCTGGGGCTCCTCCTCCGAGGGCTCGGTGGTGGTGCTCGGGGACTCCTCCGGCGTCGCGGTGGCACCGTTCGACGGCTCCGTGCCCGGCCCCTCGTCGCGGGCGTCCGATCCGCCACCGGTCACGCGGGAGATCGTCGTGCCGCCGTCACCGTTGCCCACGATCGAGCTGACGCTGCGCCCGGCCAGGAGCTCGAAGACCGTGATCACGGCGACCACGACCACGAACATCGCCAGCGAGAGCAGCGCGATCCGCTTCCAGGGCAGGGCCTCGAGGCGCTCCCGCCACGACGGCGCCGGCTCGGCGTCGGCGAGCTCGGTGGCTTCGATCGCTGTCGTCCCGTCCCCCGACTCCCCGGCGGGCTGCGAGGCAGCCTCGTGGCGTACGCCGGCGAGCCCGGCCGACCGCCACCGGGCGAGGACCTGGGCGCTGGTCACCTTCTGGTGGGTCTTGGCGAGCCACTGCGAGTAGAGGTTGGAGCCGACGGTGGCCGCGACGCTGCCGATCGCGGCGCCGATCAGGGTGCCGACGGCACCGAGCGTGGAGAGCAGCAGCGCGGAGGTGACAGCGGCCAGGGCACCTGCGGTGGTGGAGAGCCAGTCGATGCCGGCCGGTTTCGGTGCTTGCGTGTCACGGGAGGGGGAAGTGTTGCTCATCGGCCTCCAGGTTAACTCGCCAACCGACGCTACCGGAGTCAACTTGACGCAGATCACCCTTGACTCAGGTCACGCTCCAGAGCCGCCGCGCCGGACATCAGGGTCGCGACGACGGTCGGCAGGGCCTCCTTGTCGTAGCGGACGCTGGGCATGGAGATCGACATCCCGGCGACGACGTCGCCACCGGCGCCACGGACGGGGACGCCGACGGCGACCACACCCCGCTCGGAGCGGCCGTCGTTGAAGGCGAAGCCGTTGCGGCGTACGCGCTCCAGCTCGGTGCGCAGCGCGTCGAGGTCCGGGCGATCGGCCAGGTGGTCGGCGTACCTCTCCCGGCTGTAGAGCGAGGTGAGCTCGTCCTCGGAGATCTGGGCCAGCAGCAGCAGGCCCGCGGTGGTGCGGTGGGCGGGGAAGACCATGCCCTCGCGGGAGCCGACCTTGAGCGACTGCGGCGACTCGACCGAGGCGATGAACCGGCAGGTGTCCCCCGCGCGCACGGCGACGTTGGCGGACTCGCCGAGCAGGTCGACCAGGCGCTGCAGGTGCGGCAGCGCCACCTGGCGGAGCCGGGAGGCGGTCGAGCGCGAGTGGGCGGCCAGCTCGAGCACCGGGCCGGCCCGGTAGACCTTGTCCTCGTCCTGGACCGCGAAGTCGCGGTAGACCAGCATCGCGAGCAGCCGGTGGGCGGTGGAGCGAGCGACGTCGAGCCGAGCCGCTGCCTCCGAGACGGTCAGGCGGCCTTCGAGCTGAAGGATCGCCGCCAGCTTGAGCGCGTGGTCCACGCTGGTGATCGCGTACGGGGGCCGTGTCTTCAGCGGCTTGTCCATCCCACCTCTTCCTGATCACACCAAACCTGGCATCTCTCGTCTGATTTCGCAGGAGATTGACCGACCTACATGTTCTTTGGCTGTGACCATGACCACCAGGCGGCACCTACGTCGTCGCCAGGACGAGGTGGCCGGGGATCGGCACCCTCATCGACACGCTCGTGAAAGGCTGATCGTCATGTCCATCCTCATCGGCACCACCCCCACGCGTACGTTCGACGACTCGCGCCGCTGGGCCACCGAAGGCACGGCCCTGCTGACCGGCGCCCTCGACGGCCTCGCCCTCGCCGACTACGACGGCGACTCGCAGCTGCCCGGCTGGACGCGGAAGCATCTGCTCGGCCACGTCGCCGCCAACGCGGAGGCTCTCGGCAACCTCGTCTCCTGGGCGGAGACGGGCGTGGAGAAGCGGATGTACGCCTCCACCGAGCAGCGCAACGCCGACATCGAGGCCGCCGCGACGCGTCCGGCCGAAGAGCTCCGCGAGTGGTACCTCCGCGCGGCCGGCGAGCTCGACGCGGCCATGGACCGGCTGACCGCGGAGCAGTGGGAGCACGAGGTGATCACCGCGCAGCTCGTCCCCCGCAAGGCCAGCGACATCCCGTGGATGCGTGCCCGTGAGGTCTTCGTCCACGCCGTCGACCTCGGTGTCGGCATCACCTTCGCGGACCTGCCCGAGGACTTCCTGCTCGTCCTGGCCGACGAGATCCGTACGAAGCGGGGGCTCTCCGACGAGGACCTGCGCGGCATCGCCGGCCCGCTCCCCGAGGTCGCCGCCTGGCTCGCCGGGCGGCCGCACGGCCTCGTCGAGGCGCCGGAGCTCGGGCCCTGGCTGTGACCATCCCTGGGATCAGCTCCAGCGGGCGAGCTTGTCCGGGTTGAGGACGATCCAGACGTCGGTGACCCGGCCCCCGGCGACCCGCAGGTTGGCGACACCTCGGTGAGCGCCGTCCTCGACGAGCGTGAACCCGAGGCCATCGGCGGTGGGCTCGGTGCGGATCGTCCAGGTCGGCCGCTTGGTGAGCACACCCAGCAGGAAACGAGCCACCTTCTCCGGACCCTCGATCGGGTTGAGGGCTGCACTGACCCGGCCGCCGCCGTCGGAACGGAGCGTGACCGAGGGGTCCAGCAGCGTCACCAGCCGGCCGAGATCCCCGCCGGCAGTGGCCGAGACGAAAGCTCTGACGACGTCGTCGTGCTCCGGCAGCGGGGCCACGTCGTCGCGCTGCTCGGCGACCCGGCGCCGGGCCGAGGCGGCGAGCTGACGGACCGCGGCCGGGGAGCGGCCGACGATGCCGGCGATGTCGCCGAACGGGACCGCGAAGATGTCGTGGAGCACGAACGCCACCCGCTCGGCCGGAGTCATCGCGTCGAGCACGACCAGCAGCGCCGTGCTCACCGTGTCGTCGAGAGTCGCCCGGTCGGCCGGATCCTCGGGGGCGACGAGGAAACCCGGCCGGACCGGCTCGGGGAGCCAGGGCCCGACGTACCTCTCCCGGCGGGCTCTCGCCGACTTGAGTACGTCGAGGCAGACCCTGCTGGTGACGCGGCTCAGCCAGCCCGACGGGTTGTCGATCGCCGCCCGCTCGTCGTCGGTGAGGCGGTACCAGCGCAGGTAGGTCTCCTGGACCGCGTCCTCGGCCTCCTCGAGCGTGCCGAGCAGTCGGTAGGCGAGCGCGATCAGGCGACGGCGCTCGATCATCACCTCGCCCAGGTCGTCCATGTCAGGCATCGTGGCAGCTCCTCACGGGTTCACCCAGTGTGACGAGCCAGACAGCGTGAATGTGAGGTGGCGACCTCACATTCGTCTCGGACGTCTCGTCAAGCAGTGTGAATGCCCGCGCTGTGGCGGGCCGACCGAAGGACCACGATGCTCGCCAACGTCAACGTGACCAAGCTGTTCCCCGCTGCGTACAAGGCCCAGATGGCCGTCGAGGAGGCGGTCGAGGAGGCCATCACCGTCGCCGGCGTCGACCGGCTCACCGTCGACCTCGTCAAGCTCCGCGCCTCGCAGATCAACGGCTGCGCGTTCTGCCTGCGGATGCACACCCAGGACGCCCTCAAGAACGGCGAGACCACCGACCGCCTCGCCCTCGTCGCCGCCTGGTGGGAGTCGCAGTACTTCACCCCCGAGGAGCAGGCCGCGCTCACCATCGCCGAGCAGATCACCCGCATCGGCGACCTGCACACCGCCGCCGCCCCGAAGGTCGACGTCGAGAGCATCCTCGACGCCAAGCAGATCGCCGCCATCACCTGGGTCGCGATCGCCATCAACGCCTGGAACCGCATCGCGATCTCCAGCCACTACCCCGTCGCCCCCTGACGGAGACGGCGCGGGGCGTTCCGGTCCGTACCTACCGGTGCGTGGACCGGGACGCCCCGGCCTGTCCTGGAAGACCTACCGCTTGCTGTCGCGGCCGAGCAGGTAGCCGACCGCCAGCGCGACGACCGCCAGGGCCACCGGATAGCTCCGCAGGAAGCCGCCGAGGACCACGTCGGCCACGAACCCGAGCAGCTCGAGGATCACCCAGATCGCCACGACGGCCCCGGCGACGATGAGGACCTTCCACCTGGTCTCCATCTAGCGGCTCACACGATCGGAGGCGTACGTGGTCGGGCGAGGAGACATGAGGGATCCTTTGTGCGGAGCGTGAGGGGCCGAGAGGGCGCCCACCCGTCGGCGCATCGCAGAAAGTAGCAGCGGTGGCGGGGACGTACGAGAGAATCGTGGAACCGCGGGGAAACGCTTCTCCTACGGGATTCTTTACTCGGGCAGGGGACCGATGACGACACCGACACCACCACCGCCGCCGGACGGGTACGGGGCGATGCCGCCTGCGCCGAACCTCCAGGGCGGCTGGCCGCCGAACGAAAATTCGTTCGGCACGGGAGGGCCGCCTCCGCCGGAGAAGCCGCACAACCCGTGGCCGATCGTCATCGGGCTCGGGGCGATCGCGGGTGTGCTGATCATCGGCGTGATCATCACCGCGGGCATCGTCATCCTCCGGGGCGAGGAGGACCCGACCGGAGGGCCAGGACCGGTGACGGTCACTGCGACCCCGACCACGTCGCCGGACCCGTCCTCCGCGGCTCCCGCCCCGGGCGGGCTGGCCGCCGACCTCTTCGAGGGTGACTGGAGGTTCAAGCTCGGCGACGTGAGCATGAACGCGACGTACGTGGCCTCCCAGGACTACCCCGACTGCGGGCCGATCGCGTCTGCCGCCCTGGACCGGAAGGGCTGCCGCTACGCCGCGATGGGGATCCACGACGCCGAGGGCGGCAAGCTGCGGATGCTCCGGGTCATCTACGTCTTCGACAGCGAGGCGAAGGCGACGGCGGCCGCGGAGTCGGTCGAGGAGACCGACTTCGACCTGCCCACCGGCAGCCTCATCGAGGACGACGTGATCGGGAAGTGGGTCGCCAAGGACTCCTCCAAGGCGGTCGTCGTCGGCTTCGTGACCGCGCAGAAGGGCGTGTCGGAGACGACCGTCGACGACTACCTCCACTACGGCACCGCCGACATCGCGGGCGCCCTGATCTTCATGGACCTGTAGGCGCCGCGCGACCCGCCGGACACGGGCCTGGGCCTGGTTCCCTGGTCGTTCATCTGGGGTTTCGCGGTATTCGAACGCGTTTGGCCGTGCGCACACTGCCCGCCCATACCTTCGGTAGGCGTGTCCCCCACGCTGCTCACCTCGGGTCCGAGCCGGGCCGCCCTGCTGCGCGCCCTCGTCCCCGCCGTCGCGTTGTGCGGCGTCCTCGGCGCCGCCCTGAGCTTCCTCGTCCCGACGACGGCCACGGCCGGCCCGACCGTCAAGGTCGCCCAGGCGGAACCGGTTCAGCCGGGCTTCCAGCGCTTCGCCTGGCTCAACGCCTGGGCCGACCACCACACCGCGCCCGGAGGTGCTGCGGCCGGCCGGCTCGACGGTGTGCCGCGGATGCGGATCGTGGTGGGCCACCTGCGGCGTACGGCCGTCGACTTCGGTGTCCTCGCGGAGGTGGAGGCGCCGCAGCGGGAGGCCTTCGAGTCCTTCGGACGGGAGTACGCCCTCGTCTCGACGCCCGACGCCACCGACGACGCGGTCTTCTACCGCCGCTCGGTGTTCCGGCTGGTCAGCAAGGACACGGTCGCCATGTACTACCGTCACGGCGCCCACGTCACTGCGCCCGTCGTGGTGCTCGAGGAGCGCTCCTCGGGTCAGCGTGTGGGGGTGCTGCCCGTGCACTTCCCGGCGAGCATCCCCGCGGCCCCCAGGCAGAAGAAGTGGCGCGACCTCAACGCCGGGATCGTCAAGGACGTGGTCGCGGGCGCCGAGGTGCCGATGGTGGTAGCCGGCGACTTCAACCAGCGCAACGACATCCTGTGCGACCTGACCTCACCCGGCACCGGGCTGGTGAGCCCCCTCGCGAAGCACGAGGACTGCGCCACCGGACGCCGGGCGCCGATCGACCAGGCCTTCCTCAGCCCGTCGCTGCGGCCGGACCGCTACCAGGTCTACTCCGGTCCGTCGGCCCGCCGAGCCACCGACCACGGCGCGTTCTACCAGGTCAGGGTGCGGCTGTCGGGCCTCGCCTGACCCCTCAGAAGTACGTCCGGACCAGGTCGGTCACGGTGTAGTCGAGGTCGACGACCGGGATCAGCCGCCACTTGTCGAAGGCGGTGCACGGGTGCGAGATCCCGAAGCTGACCAGGTCGCCCGGCCGCAGACCGGCGTCGGTGCGCAGGAACGCATGCTGGTCGGCCAGCTTCTCGACGGTGCCCTCGAGCTTCTCCGCACCGCCGAAGCCGTTGCGCCGCACCGTGAGCGGGGTCGGCAGACCGTTGTCGTAGGGCACGTCCCGCCGGCCCATGCCGACGATGACGAGGCCCTCCTCCGGGGCTGAGACCACCTGGGCCCAGACCTCGATCGCCGGATCCAGGGTGCCCTCGATGCGGTTGTAGGGCGTTGTGTCGGCGTAGAGGCCGTGGTCGTGGGTGACGTACGTCCCGCTGCGCAGCACCTTGCGAGGCGTCATCCCGTCGGGCCAGCCCGCGGACCAGCGCTCGGCGAGGACGTCGAAGAAGGCGCTCCCACCTGCCGAGACGATCGCATCGGCGGCGACCAGGCCCTCGGTGAACAGCGTCGAGGCGAGCTCCTTGAGGCGGTCGAAGTAGTCGCCGACCGCCTCGGCCGTCCCCAGTCCGCCCTCGTAGCCGGCCACCCCTGCCAGGAGTACGCCGGGAGTCGAGTCCACCACCCGGGCGAGCTCGACGGCCTCCCCGACGGAGCGGCAGCCGGTGCGACCGCCGGGGAAGCCCAGATCGATCAGCACCGCGAGCGGCCGGTCCTCGACGCCCACCAGGGCCGACGCCTCGGCCGCCGCCTCGACGCCCTCGACCGAGTCGACCCAGTGCAGGTGGAGGAACTCGGGGTCGGCCGCCCGCTCGGAGGCCACCCAGCTCAGCGCGCTGTGGTCGAGGATCTCGTTGGCGACCAGGACACGGCGTACGCCGGCGTGGCGGGCGACCAGCGCCTGGCTGGGCGAGGCGACGGTGATCGCCCACGCGCCGGCGTCGAGCTGCCGCTGGTAGAGCGAGGGCGCCATCGTGGTCTTGCCGTGCGGGGCGAGCAGCAGCCCGTGCTCCTCCGCGAACCCGGCGAGGGTCGCGATGTTGTGCTCCAGCGCGCTCTTCTTGAGCACCATCACCGGCCAGGTGAACGAGCCGTCGAAGAGGTTGCGGCCGGAGGTTGCGTACGTGGTGAGATCGACGGCTTCTCCCGGCTCCATGAAGCCCTTGTCCGCCCAGGTCACATGATCGTCCATCGGGACCGAACCTACCGACGGCCTGTCGGCCGGACACGGGGTTTCGAGAAAACTTGGAAATCTCCTGGGAGGTATCGGCGTCGCCTATCGTGACGCCATGGCCAACCGTGCGGCTCAGAGGGCGATGACTCGCCGGCTCCTGCTGGATGCAGCGATGGATCGGTTCGTCGCGAGCGGCTACGCGGCCACGACGATCGACGAGATCGCCTCCGCGGCCGGTACGACGCGGGTCACCTTCTACGCCTACTTCGCCTCGAAGTCGGAGATCGTCAAGGCACTGATCACCGAGCGCCTTGACCCGGAGCTCGCGCAGGCCTCCACTGGGTGCGCGACGGGCCCGGCGCTCTTCGACGCGGTCGCGGCCGGCACCCGTGAGGAGCTCGGCGCCTGGATCCGAGAGATCGCGGCGAGCTGGCCGAGGATGCAGCCGATCATCAAGATCTGCCGTGCCGCCCAGGCGATCGACCCCGACCTGTGCGCCGGCATCGACGCCTGGATCGACAGGGCGATCGACGACATCGGCGCCGGGCTCGCCAAGGCTGACCGGTTCGAGGCCGACAGCCGGCGGTTCCGTGGTGCGCTGGCGATGGGACAGTTCGACTACGTGTTCCTGCACTGGACCGACGGCGCCTGGGGCGTCGACCACGAGCACATGTGCGAGCTGCTCACCGAGAGCTGGTTCCAGCTCCTCGGTGACTGACTGGCCGACCTTGAACAAGCCTCGGGGAACGAGGTCGCAGCCGCGATCGTCCCTCATGCCCGATGTGACTCGTCGTTCAGCGGTGGGTTGTCACTGGACTGGCTGCGAGCACGTCGAGATCCCACAGCCCGAGCCCGTCGACGCGCGCCGTCTCAAGGCTGATCAGATCGGTACTCCCCGTCTCCAGCAGTCTGCGCGTCGTGATGAATGTTGCGCCCTGAGCGCGGCTGGCTTCCACGACGACGGAAGTCGAACCGGTCGCCGGCCGCGAGTGGCGCTGTGTGGCTCGTCGACGTTCATAGTCGAGCTCATCGACAGCGACGTCTCGCATGATCCGCTCAGCGTCGGCGAGGGTACCCGTCCCCATCAGCGCTGACGCCAGGGGAAAGTGCTCCGGATCAGGAGAGTCCAAGACCCAGACAGCCGCACCGTCGTCAAGCAACGGCACGGGCTTCAGACCTCGCCGCATATCGACCGCGCCTCGATGCCCGAGAGCGGCCGCCGCCGCAAGGGTCGTCGCCTCGGTCGGATGCCACGCAAGGACATGGTGGAGTGTCGCCACATCGTCGGGCGTCACAACCCCAATTCTCTCAGCTCGAAGACGCCTCAGAATCCCGGTCACGTCGTTCGCAGTGAGTTCTCCGTCGACTCCCGGACCGAGGATCGCGAGCCGGACTGGCAGCCCCGTCTGGATACTCGCTGCGAGGGTCAAGGAGTCCGCTAGCGGACTGAGAAGCCCGGACTCGTCACCATGTGCAACAACGTCTCCGCCGACGTCGACGACGGTGAGGGCCTCGGCATCGAGCGAATGAGCCAGGGTTTGGAGCTGATCGGCTAAGCCCACCGCGCCGCCGGTGAAATCGTGCACGAAGATTCGGGCATCGACATCGCCGGCCAACCTGGGCAGCACTGATCGACCAGGAGGAAGGGTGTCGCTGGTGGGCATGACCTCGGCTCGAACTCCACCGACGGATCGAAGACCGGCGAAGTCGCTGCGAGATCGCGGACCCGGCACAGGATCAATACGAAGACGCTCCCACGCACAGGTCGATATCAGGGCTGGTCCACCCCCGATCGGCTCCAGCAGCCGCCGAGCCAGCAACGTACCGACCGCGTCACCTCCCCCACCGGCCGCCACATAGAGAGTCCTCACGCTCTCGATTCTCACCTTTGGTCGGTAGACGCGCTACCGTTCACAAGTGGTATTCACCAGTTGGACGAAGTAGCGATGAGCGCCAAAGCAGAAGGATCAGCGAAGTTCCGTCAGATCGCGGAGCAGATCCGCGCCCAGATCCTCAGCGGTGAGCTGCGCCCCGGCGACGAGATCCCGAGCGAACGCGCGGTGGCTGCGGATTACAGCGTCTCGCGCCCGACAGCAACCAAGGCCCTGATGCTTCTTCGTGAACTCGGCTTGGTGCACTCGGTGCAGGGCTCGGGGACGTTCGTGTCTGACTTGACGGTCAACCGTCGAGCGAGCGAGCGCTACACGAAGGCTCGTACGTCTGGACGGATCTACGCCGACGACACCCACGCCGAGATCGTGGCAGCCGAGATCGTCCCCGAGGCCCCGGAGCATGTCGTACGGGCACTGCAACTCGAGGCCGGAGGTGCGGCCATCCGCCGGCATCGCATCACCCGGGAAGGTGACCGCCGCGCCGAGACCTCGACATCGTGGTTCAGTGCCGGACTGACAGCTTCGGCCCCTCAGCTACTCGTCAAGGAACGGATCTTCTCCGGGACACTGGCATACGTCGAGGCTCAGACCGGTCGTCACGGGACCTATGCCCGCGACCGGACATGCGCGCGTGCGGCCGGCGCGGATGCGGAGCACCTCGGACTGGCTGACAGCGGCGCACCGGTTCTCGTGGTCGAGCACACCGTGTATGACCAGCACGACCACCCGATTGAGTTCGCCGAAGCGGTCTATCCGCCGGATCGCTGGACCTACGAGCAGCGGTACGACCTCAGCTAGCGCACTGCATCGAGAGTTCTGTATGCCCTTGTGCTTCCAAGTGGTATATGCAAATCTTTGTCAGGTGGCATATACCACTTGCCATCAGGACCCAGGTTCAAGGAACGAAGGATCGGTCTACCCCGGTCGTCCCTACTCGCAATCTAGACACATCAGGAGACCCAATTGTCATCGACCGCGACATACCCCGGTGCAGCGCGATGACGGACACCGTCAGCCTGAGCTCCCAGCGGCGGGAAGTGACGGTTCGCCGCGCGGGGCGCCCGCGCCTCGTTCCACGGGTGGGCGGGCGGCGATCTGATATGACGCCGCGCGAGGAGATCCTCGACATCAGCGCTGGCTTGTTCGTGGACCGAGGCTTCGCAGCAACCTCGACCCGGGACATCGCCGAAGCCGTCGGGATTCGCCAGGCCTCGATCTACTACCACTACCCCTCCGGCAAGGATGAGATCCTCGCCGAGCTGCTCCATCGATCCATCCGGCCCACCCTCGACAGGATCGAGAAGATCAAGATCCTCGGAGCCGAGACCGACGCCACGCCCGAGGCGCTGCTGTATCTGCTGGTCGTGCTCGACGTACGCACCCTCGCCGGTGCACCACGCAATGCCGGAGCGCTGGCCAGGCTGCCCGAGGTGCAAGGCAAGGAGGTCTTCGAGCCGTTCGGTTCCGCACGCGAGGAGCTCGAGGCTGCGTACGCACGGCTGGGAGCGAAGGTCGCAGCAGCTCATCCGGAGGCAGGGATGACCCCGGACAGCAATCTGCTGGGCACACTGCTGCTCGGCCTGGTCGAGGTCGTCATCGCAATGCGCTCCGAAGGACACACCATGACTCCGAGCACCGAGGCGATCGTCGCCGCGTCGTGTCTGCGGATCTGCCTGGCCGACCAGGCCTGCATCGATGTGGCGGCCTCACGAGCGGCTGAGCTGATCGGGGCCATCGAATAACCCCACCCTACGAACCGGTCGCTGGCCCATCACGACGTGGTGGGTCGGCGGCTGCAAACCACGACCTCAAGCTCGGGATCTCGGAGGAGCGCCACACCATGATCCATCGGCAGGTGATACCCACCACCGTCCTTGCCCTCGTCGCGCTGCTCACCGGATGCACAGGTGTCGAGATGAGCCCGCTGGAAGAGTCATGTTCGCCCTCCTGGTTGACCGACCAGGAGCCGTACTGGAGGTCAATCTTGTCGACGGCGACGTCGCCTGGTGCATCGACGGCCAGCCACTGGCCAAACTGGGGGAACTGGGCAACCAGGCCTTGAAGTGACGGTCACAGGAAAGTCTGGCCCTCGCCCCGGTAGGTCGGCGCCACGGTGATGATCGAGTCGCCCTCGATCAGCTGGAGGGTGTCGAGCCGCTCGCACACCTCACCGGCCTTCGCGTGGCGGAACCAGACCTTGTCACCGATCGCGAGCTCGTCGGCGGCGTGCCCACGCAGCGGCGTCTGGACCTCCCCGGCGCCTTCGGTGCCGACGTACTCCAGGCCGAAGGGGTAGGTGGGGCTGGGGACCCGGTCGAGTCCCGGCGGTCCGGAGGCGATCCACCCGCCACCGGCGACGGTGACGATGCCGGGCGCCGGACGGCGCACGACGCTCAGCCCGAAGTAGGCGGCGGGGTGGGGGGTGAAGCCGTCGTAGCGGTCGAAGAGGGTCGGGCCGTAGAGGCCGGACCCGGCCGCGATCTCGGTCACCGACGTGTCGGCGCGGGTGGACTCGATCGAGCCGGTGCCGCCGCCGTTGACGAACTCGAGGTCGGCCAGGGAGCGTACGGCCGCGACGATCCTCCCGCGACGCTCGGTGATCTCGGCGATGGATGCCTTCTTCATCCTGCGGATGACGGCCGCGGGCGGGTTGCCGCCGAGCGGGCGGTCGACGGTGCCGGCGACCTGGCCCTCGTAGGCCATCAGCCCGACGAGCTGGAAGTCCGGGTCCTCGGCGACGATCCGGGCCAGCGCGACGGCGTCCTCGGGCGTACGGACCGGGGAGCGGCGGGCGCCGAGCCAGATGCGGCGCGCGATGACCAGCGCGGCGTCGAGGTCGATGGCCACGCGTACGGGGGCGGCCGGGGTGCCGATCGCGGCCTTGACCAGCGACAACCCCTCGGCACTGTCCACCATCAGCGTGATCCGGGCGAGCTTCTCCTCGTCCTTCGCGAGCGCGGCGAGCCCTGCCCGGTCGACGGTCGGGTAGCCGATCACGATGTCGTAGTGCGTCTCGGCCAGCCACAGCGCCTCGGACAGCGTGAAGGCCAGGATCCCCTCGTAGCCCTCGCGGGCGAGCACGCGGTCGATCAGCGCCCGGCAGCGTACGGACTTGCTGGCCACGCGGATCGGGGTGCCGGCCGCTCGGCGCACGAGGTCGTCGGCGTTGGCGTCGAACGCCTCCAGGTCGACTGCCCCGACAGGTCCGTCGAGAGCCGCGGTGGCGCGGTCGAGCCGTTCGTGCTGCTGGGCCGAGAGATGGTGGGAAGTGGTAACCACGACCCAAGTGTCTATGCCCCGCGCGGCACCCGCGTCAACGGCAGGTAACCAACTGTGCCACCGCGCGGTCCAAACGGATCTGGCCGAAGCCGTTGACCGAACGCCTCCGAGGCGACACCCTTTGCCGCGTGAGTGAGTGGCAGAACTGGGCAGGGAACCAGCACGCGGGATCGATCGAGGTCGTCGTGCCTCGCGACGAGGCGGAGCTCGCCGCGGTCGTCGTGGCCGCGACCGAGGCCGGCCGGAGGGTCAAGCCGATCGGCGCGGGCCACTCCTTCACCGCGATCGGATCGCCGGTGGACGTCCAGGTCAGCCTCGACCGGATCTCGGGGATCGTGCGGGCCGACTCGACCACCGGCCTGGTGACGGTCCGCGGCGGCACCCGCCTCAAGGTGCTCAACCGCGCGCTCGAGGCGCTCGGGCTGTCGATGACCAACCTCGGCGACATCGAGGAGCAGTCGATCTCGGGAGCGATCTCGACCGGCACCCACGGCACGGGGGCGCGCTTCGGCGGCCTGGCGACCCAGGTACGCGGCCTCCGGCTGCTCCTCGCCGACGGCTCCGTCCTCTCGTGCTCGCCGACGGAGAATCCCGAGGTCTTCGACCACGCTCGCGTGGGGCTCGGTGCGCTCGGGATCATCGTCGAGGTCACGCTGCAGACCGAGCCGCTGTTCGCGCTGAACGCGCGTGAGGGCAACGGGGCGCTCGCCGACGTGATGAGCGCCTTCGAGGAGCACGCCTCGGGCACCGACCACTTCGAGTTCTACTGGTTCCCGCACACCACCCGGGTGCTGACCAAGCACAACACCCGGCTGCCGCTGCCGGAGACGCCGCTGGACCCGGTCGGCCGGGTGCGAGGGTGGTTCGACGACGAGCTCCTCTCCAACACCGCGTTCGGCGCGACCGTCGGGCTCGGTCTCCGTGTCCCCGGCCTGGTCAAGCCGCTGGCCCGCTTCGCCGCCTCGGCCCTCTCGCCGCGCGAGTTCACCGACATCTCCTACCGGGTCTTCACCTCGCAGCGGAAGGTGCGGTTCGTGGAGAGCGAGTACGCCGTCCCGCGCGCCGTCGGCATGGAGGTCCTCGCCGAGCTGCAGCGCGCGGTCGAGGCGTCCTCGTGGAACATCTCCTTCCCGGTCGAGGTCCGGGTCGCGGGCGCCGACGACATCCCGCTGTCCACCGGGTTCGAGCGCGAGAACGTCTACATCGCGATCCACACCGCACCCTCGTCGCCGTGGCGTTCGGAGTATTTCGCGGCCTTCGAGCGGATCGCCGGCGAGGCCGGTGGCCGTCCCCACTGGGGCAAGATGCACACGCTCTCCGACGCCGACCTGGGCGAACGCTATCCGCGGTTCGGTGACTTCGTCGCGCTGCGCGACAAGCTCGACCCGTCCAGCACCTTCGCCAACCCCTATCTGGAGCAGGTCCTCGGCTCTTAACCTGGCCTTCTCCCCCGGGTCACCGGCCACCCTTACCGTGACCCGATGCCGCAGCCGCCGTCGTCTCAGCGCATCGCCGAGATCCACGGGCTGCGGGGGCTGGCGCTGGCGCTCGTGGTGGTTTTCCACCTCTTCGGCAACGGCCGCGTCTCCGGCGGCGTCGACGTCTTCCTGGCGCTGACCGGGTTCCTCGTCACCCGGTCGCTGGTCCGCCGGGTCACCTCGTCGGAGCTCCACCTGGCCGACCACTACGGGCGTACGTTCCTGCGGCTCTCGGCTCCCATGCTGGTCGTGCTGGCCGGGACGGCGGTGCTGATGGTGGCGGTCATGCCCCGGTCGATGTGGAGCTCGACCTTGCGGGAGATCGCTGCGTCGGCTGCGTACGTCCTGAACTGGGAGATGATCCGGTCCCAGCTCGCCTACGGGGCGGCCGGGCCGAGTGCGAGCCCGCTGCAGCACTTCTGGTCGCTGGCCGTGCAGGGGCAGTTCCTGCTGGTCTGGCCGCTGGTCGTGGTCGTTCTCGGACGGCTGGCGCGGCGGCGGCTCCGGCTGGTGATGGCCGTCGCCGTCGCGCTGGCGACGGTGGCCTCGTTCGTCTTCGCGTGGCGGCTCGGGGCGGCCGATCAGCAGGTGGCGTACTTCCACTCCTGGGCGCGCTTCTGGGAGCTCGGTGCGGGCGCGCTGATCGCGCTCGGGCTCGACCGCCTGCGCCCGCCGGTGGTGGTGCGTCCGGTGCTCGCCTGGCTCGGGCTGGCACTCGTCGCGAGCTCGGGGTTCGTGCTCGACGGCGCCGCCCTGTTCCCCGGCCCTTGGGCGCTGTGGCCGGTCGGCGGGGCGCTGCTGGTCGTGATCGGCTCCGGGTCCTCTGCTCGATGGGGCCCGCAGCATCTCCTCGCCGTCAGGCCGCTGCGGTTCGTCGCCGACATCTCCTTCCCGCTCTACCTGTGGCACTGGCCGCTGCTGGTGGCGTGGCTGAGCTGGACGTACGCGACCCGCACCAACCTGCTCGCTGCAGCCGTGGTCCTGTCCGGATCGGCGGTGCTGGCCTGGCTCACCCATCGGTACGTCGAGCGGCCGGTCACTCGGATCGGGGCGCCGTTCACCGGCGTGGTGCGGCTCGTGACGGTCCCCGTGGTGCTCGGCCTGGTCGTGGGCGGCACGCTGGTGGTCACCGATGAGGTGGAGCGGCAGGATGCCGCCCGGAAGGCGGCCGCGGTCGAGGCCGCCGAGCGCTACGCGGGCTGCATCGGCGCCGCCGCGCTCGACCCGGCGCTCACCGACTGCGAGCGCCCGTCGACGCTGGTCGACGCGAGCCTGGGCTACCAGGCTCCGGACGGGTCGGCGTGCTGGTCCAACAAGGAGCGGCCGGTCGAGCTGAGGATGTGCACGCTCGGCCCGAAGACCGGCTACACCCGGCGGCTGCTCGCCATCGGCGACTCCCACAACCACCAGTTCGTGCCCGCCTACCGCGCCATCGCCGAGAGCCGCGGCTGGCGCATCGACGTGGCCGGCCGGGCCGGCTGCCACTGGAACGCCCGGGACCGCGTCGGCACACCGGCGGCGAGCGTCGAGCTGTGCGACCAGTGGAAGCGGAAGCTGGCGGCGTACATCGCCTCGGAGGAGGGGATCGACGCGTACGTCGTGGTCCACTCCAGCCTGGTGAAGGTCGAGGCCTCGCCCGGTGAGAGCGAGGTCGAGGCGCTCAGCCGCGGGATGGCGGACGCGTGGGCGACCAGGCCGGACCCGTCGGTGCCGGTGATCGCGGTCCAGGACTCGCCCATCTTCGAGGGCAGCAGCGCGCTCTTCGCACGGGTGGTCCAGCCGTGCATCGACGACCACGGGCTGGCGGCCTCGGCCGAGTGCTCACGGCGTCGCAGCAGGGTCGTACGCGACGACGGGAGCCTGGGCGCCACCCGGCTGGCCGAGAACGCCCATCACGTCGACCTCACCTCCTACTTCTGCGCGAGAAGGCGGTGCTCGCCGGTCGTCGGCAACCTGGAGGTCTACCTCGACGGCTTCCACATCTCCCCGCTCTATGCGGAGACGCTGGCGCCCTACCTCGGCGAGCGGATCGCCCGGATCCTGCGCCGATCCCCCGGTTCGAGCTAGGCGGCGGCCGGCTCGGGCTCGTTCTCGTGCGGGAAGTGGGTCTCCTTGAAACGTACGGCCATCCGGGTCGACGGACCCATCGCGGCCGCGGCGGCGACGATGATCGCGCCGATCACGATCCAGCCGGCACCGCTGTAGAACTCGGGGTGCCAGCCCATGGCGAGGAAGGTGAACAGGGCCGGCGCCCAGGCGCCGCCGAGCTGGCGGCCGATGCCGGCGACGCCCTCGTACTCACCTCGCCTGGCCGGGTCCATGAGCTCCGCCTGGAAGGCCCAGCCGGCCGAGCCGATGGCCAGCTCGGCGCCGGTCACGGCCACGTGGCCGACCCAGACCAGGAAGATGGTGAGGATGCCGCGGGTGTCGTGGGTGACCAGCGTAATCGCGCAGGCGGCGACGAAGAACCCGCTGCTCCACCAGACGCGCCGCAACGCGTCACGGACGCTGTGGACGCCCTTCGAGGTGTAGGCCGGGAGGATGATGCACAGCACCGTGTTGGTCGCGAAGAGCCAGGCCAGCAGCCAGCGTGGCGAGTCGGTGTATTCGACCAGCCACAGCGGGATCACGGTGTGCAGCAGCACCTGGTTGGACCACAGCGTGCCGGTGAAGGTCGTCACCAGGAGCCAGCCGACGTTGCGCAGGGCGCCCGGGCCGGGCAGCTTCTCGGTGACCTCGCCGGCCGCGCGGCGCTCGTCGTGGGGCGCCTTCGGCAGCCGGGTGATCCAGACCGAGTTGGCGATCCCGATCGCCAGCGCGAAGAACGGCACGCCCCACTTGAGCACCGCGTCGGTGTCCATCGCGAGCGCGACGCCGGCGATCAGGGCACCGATGGTGAAGCCGAGGTTGAGGCTGGAGTACATGAACGCCTGCGTCTCGACCCGCTCCTTGTCGGGGAGCACATCGAGGACGTACGCGTTCCGGCCGGCGCCGCCCGCGTTGTTGACCACCTCGAAGACGACGATGACGGCGAGGTAGGCCCAGAAGCCGTGGATGAACGGCATCGTCGCGAACATCAACGCGCTGATCAGGGCGCTGATCGCCCAGATCCGCTTCGGGCCGATGACGTCGGCCAGACGGCCCATCGGGTAGGCGGTGAGGAAGCTCGCGATCCCGGCGACGGTCAGCCCGACACCGATCTGCGCCGGGCTCAGGCCGACGAACGCGACGAGGTAGAACGCGGCCGCGGTGTTGAACGTCCCGTCCCCCGCTGCGAAGAGCAGCGACTGCGTCGCCAGACGCTTCGACAGCGGCGTCGGCGGGATCAGGTTGTGGAGGAAACCGGGCAATGCGGGCACCGGCATATTCCATCACCGCTACCGGACGAGAAGCATCCGGTTTATTGCCGAGGCGGCGGTCCGGTCGGCCGAGGCGTCAGGCGCGTCGGCCGAGGTGGCATCGGGTGACGATTCGAGCGACGTACGTGACGCCTCGGGCGACGTACGTGACGTCTCGGCCGACGTACGTGACGCCTCGGCTCAGGGGCGACGGGAGGCGAGGGCGTCGACGGCGTCGCGGGCGGTGGCGGCGATGGCGAGGTCGACGTCGTTCTGGATCCGGGCGGTGCGGTCGGAGTCGGTGAGCACGGCGATGGCGACCCGGCCGCCGGGGTGGGTGACGACGGCGATCTCGTGCCGCAGGGTGAGGAAGCCGCCGGTCTTGCCGGCGAGCTGGATGTCGTCGGCGAGCAGGTCGGCGGCGATCCGGTGGGTGAAGACCTGCTTGCCCATCAGGCGTCGCACCATCTCGGTCGCCTCCGGCTTGGCGATCTCGTCCCGCCAGGTGCGCTCGAGCAGGTCGACGCAGGCGCGCGGCGAGCCGACCGTGGCGCGCTCGACGTCGAGCGAGTCGATGACGTGCCGGCCGCCCGGCCGCCGTCCCTCGACCGCGAGCTGGGTGGCGAGGGCGAAGTCGTGGCCGGCGACGCGGGTGGCGTAGTCGTACATCGGCTGCATCCGGTGCCGCACCCGCAGCCCCTCGACGCCCCACTCGGCGAGCTGTTCGTCGACCTCGCGCGGGGTGACGAGATCGAAGAGCGCGTCCGCGGCGGCGTTGTCGCTGAGGCCGAGCATCATCAGCATCAGGTCGGCGACGGAGCAGGTCGCGTCGTGGGTGAAGGCCGAGAGGCCGTACGGCCCGTAGCTCCGCTCCGCCGCGGCCAGCGTCACCATCGTGGCGCCGTCGATCTCGCCACCGGCGATCCTGTCGGCCACGACCAGGGCCAGCGGCACCTTGGCCACCGACGCCAGCGGCATCGGCCGGTCGACGCCGATCCCGATCTCGAGGCCGGTGTCGACGTCACGGGCCAGGAAGGCAGCCCGGACCTGGAGGTCCCGGAAGCGCTCCGCGGCGACGTCGGCCAGGTCGATCAGACCTCGGTCGCTGCCGACCAGCGGGCTCACTCGGCACCTGCTTCGGGGGCACCGAGGCTCGCGCCGAGCAGCGCGAGCGCCTGCTCCCGCACGGGCCCGGCGGCCAGCGGTCCCGGCACCGGCGGCTGCTCGACCAGCCGGTGGCCGCGGCGTACCGGGTCGGTGAAGGGCGACCAGCTCAACCCGTACGTCACGGCCTCGTGCCGCGCGCAGATGAGAGTCCCGCGTCCCGCCAGGCTCTCGGCCACCGCAAGCGGGTGCGGCGCGCGCCGCAGGGTGGCCGGTCCGATGCCGGCCCGGTCCGCCTGTCGTCGCAGGCGGTCGTCGGGGTCGTCCAGGTCTCGTGGGAGGGCCAGCACCTGCGTACGTCCTCGTCCTCCGGCTCGGCGGGGCCGGAGCGCGCTCAACGACACCGGGCCCGTCGTGGGGCCGGAAGCGGCGGGAGCGGTCGCGGCGCCGAGCGGGGTCACCCAGGTGGCCGCGTCCGGGTCGCACGCCTCGACCGTCCAGGCCGCCGACTCCGGCGTCTCGTCGGTCGAGGTCGCGAGGCGTACGTCGACGCCTTCCTCCTCCAGCAGCGCGACCAACCGTGCCAGGGGCGCGGGATCGCAGCCGGACGGCACCGCGACCACGAAGGGCTCCCGGTCGTGCCGGCGGATGTTTCGGAGCAGGTGGTCCGCCTGATCGATCAGGTGCCGGGCCCGCGGCAGCAGCGCCGCACCGGCCGGGGTGAGCGCGATCTGGCGCCGGCTGCGGTCGAGCAGCTCCACGCCGAGCTCCCGCTCGAGGGCACGCAGGCGACGGCTGAGGAGCGGCTGGTCGACACCCAGCTCCAGGGCGGCCTCGGAGACGCTCATCTCGTCGGCGACCGCGGTGAAGCCGCGCAGGTGAAGCAGTAGGTCCACGCGTACAGGATGGCTGATCGCCGCCACCTCGTCCCATGTCGGCGGTGCATACGTCCATGCCGGATCGTCCTTGGACGCCGTCGCGGCGAGGGGGTCACGATGCCCGCATGACTCACCCGATCCTCAGCCGCCGCACCCTTCTCGGCGGAGCCGCCACAGCCGCCGCCGCCGCCGTCGCCGCGACCGGAGCCGGCAGCTCCGTGGCGTACGCCGCCGACAGCCCCTCGATCGCCGCCCTGGAGCAGAAGCACCAGCGTCACCTCGGCGTCTGGGCGAAGAACATCCGGACCGGACGCGTCATCGAGCACCGAGCCGACGAGCGCTTCCCGATGCTGTCGACCTTCAAGACGCTGCTCGTGGCGGCGATCCTGCGCGACCTGCCGGCGCGTACACTCCAGCAGCGCCTGACCTGGGAGGCGAGCGACGTCGTCGTGAACTCGCCGATCACCTCGCTCACCGTCCGTAACGGCCTCACCGTCGCGCAGCTCGCCGAGGCGACGATGACGCGGTCCGACAACACCGCGGCCAACGAGCTGCTCCAGCTCATCGGCGGCCCGGCCGGTGTGACCTCCTTCGCCCGGTCGCTCGGCGACACCGTCAGCCGGCTCGACCGCTGGGAGCCCGACCTCAACAGCGCGATCCCGGGCGACCCGCGCGACACCACCTCGCCGCGCGCGATCGCCCTGACCTACACGAAGCTGGTGCTCGGCGACGCCCTCGACCGCGGTGACCGGGACCAGCTGATCACCTGGATGCTCGCCAACCAGTCGACCGTCACCCGGTTCGGTGCCGGGGTTCCCGTCGCCTGGCGGCTCGCCGACAAGACCGGCGGTGGCGACTACGCCTCGCGGAACGACGTCGGCGTCACCTGGACCCCCGACGGTGCCCCGATCGTCATCGCCGCCCTCACTCGCTCCGACGACCCCACCGCTGCGCCGCTCGACGCCCCGCTCGCAGACATCGCGGCGACCGTCTGTGCGGAGCTCGGCTGATCGGCCGCGCGAGCTGTAACACGCCGTTCGTAGGACTTCTCGCCCTATCAGAACGACCGGATAGTCCTACGAACGACGTGTTACACGTGCGGCGGTCGGATCTCGGCCGGCCTAAGCCCCGTACACCGGCTCCGGCTCCGGCGCCTCACCCAGCAGCTTGCGGAGCGCGGGACCGACATCGCCAGCCACCCACCGAGCCCCAGCGTCGGCGGAGGGGCCGTGGGCCCAGCCGTTCTCGACGGTGATCTGCGGACCGTCGATCTCGATGACCCGGCCGGTGATGTCGCGGGCGTCCTCGGAGGCGAGCCAGGCGACGACCGGTGAGTTGTCCTCGGGGAGCGCCATCGCGGAGGTGTCGAAGGCGCCCTCGGTCATCCGGGTCTTCGCGACCGGTGCGATGGCATTGACGGTGACCCCGTAGCGGGCCATCTCGGCGGCGGCCACGAGCGTCAGCCCGGCGATCCCGGCCTTGGCGGCCGAGTAGGTGCCCTGCCCGATCGAGCCCTGCAGACCCGCGCCGGAGGAGGTGTTGACGACCCGGGCCTCCCGCTGACGTCCGGCCTTCGACTCCGCCCGCCAGTACGCACCCGCGTGCCGCAGCGTCGCGAAGTGGCCCTTGAGGTGCACCCGGATGACCGCGTCCCACTCCTCCTCGGAGGTGTTGACGAGCATCCGGTCGCGTACGAAACCGGCGTTGTTGACGAGGATGTCCAGCCCGCCGTACGTCTCGACGGCCTGTCGCACCATCGCCTCGGCAGCCGCGAAGTCGGCCACGTCGGCGGCGTTGGCAACCGCCTCCCCACCTGCAGAGACGATCTCGTCAACGACCTGCGAAGCGGGCGACTCACCGGTGCCCTCACCCGCCAGCGAGACCCCGAAGTCGTTGACGACCACCTTCGCGCCGTGGCGGGCGAGCTCGAGCGCGTGCGCCCGGCCGATCCCCCGCCCCGCTCCGGTGACGATCGCGATCCGGCCGTCCAACAGTCCGGTCATGTGAGTGCTCCCTGCGTCGATACGTACGTCGTCCTTGCCAGCTTGAACCAAGCAACTGCTAGGCTACCAAGCAATCGCTAGGTTAGGCAGTGCAGAGTCAAGGACGGACGCCATGGGCATCTCCACCGAGATCACCGACGAGCAGATCGCCGTCGTCACGATGAACCACCCGCCGGTGAACGCGCTGCCGGTGAAGGGCTGGTTCGAGGTCGCCGACGCGGTCACGACCGCCGCCCAGAACGGCGCGAGGGTCGTGATCCTGCGCGCCGAGGGCAAGGGCTTCAACGCCGGCGTCGACATCAAGGAGATGCAGCAGATCGAGGGGTTCGAGGGCATCCTCGGCGCCAACCGCGGCTGCTACGCCGCCTTCAAGGCGATCTACGAGTGCCCGGTCCCGGTCATCGCCGCGGTCAACGGCTTCTGCCTCGGCGGAGGGGTCGGGCTGGTCGGCAACGCGGACACGATCGTGGCCAGCGACGACGCCTTCTTCGGCGTACCCGAGGTCGACCGCGGAGCCCTCGGCGCCGCCACCCACCTGAGCCGGCTGGTGCCGCAGCACATGCTGCGTACCCTCTACTTCACCGCGCAGACCATCACCGCCCAGCGCCTCCACGAGCTCGGCTCGGTCCATCAGGTCGTCCCGCGGGAGGAGCTCGACGAGGCCGCGCTCGAGGTCGCCAGGCAGATCGCGAAGAAGGACCCGCAGGTGATCCGCGCGGCCAAGGCCGCACTCAACGGCATCGACCCGGTCGACGTGAACGCCTCCTACCGCTTCGAGCAGGGCTTCACCTTCGAGCTCAACCTCGCCGGTGTCGCCGACGAGCGCCGCGACGCCTTCGTGAAGGACGGACGATGAGCACCGCACAGACATTCCGTACGCCGCTGACGGACCTGACCGGTGTCGACCACCCGATCGTGCAGACTGGCATGGGCTGGGTCGCCGGCCCGCGTCTCGTCTCGGCCACCGCGAACGCGGGCGCGCTCGGCATCCTGGCCTCGGCCACGATGACCCTCGACGAGCTCGAGAAGGCGATCGTCGAGGTCAAGGGGCGCACCGAGAAGCCGTTCGGCGTCAACCTGCGCGCCGACGCCTCCGACGCTCCCGACCGCTGCCAGTTGCTCATCGACCACGACGTGAAGGTCGCGAGCTTCGCCCTCGCGCCCAAGCCCGAGCTGATCAGCAAGCTCAAGGAGCACGACATCGTCGTGATGCCGTCGATCGGCGCGGCCAAGCACGCCAAGAAGGTCGCCGGCTGGGGCGCCGACATGGTGATGATCCAGGGTGGCGAGGGCGGCGGCCACACCGGTGCGGTCCCGACGACCCTCCTCCTCCCGAGCGTCCTCGACGCCGTCGACATCCCCGTCGTCGCGGCGGGCGGCTTCTTCGACGGCCGCGGTCTCGCCGCGGCCCTCTCCTACGGCGCGGCCGGCATCGGCATGGGCACACGGTTCCTGCTCACCGCCGACTCCGCGGTTCCCGAGGACGTACGAAAGCGCTACCTGACCTTCGGCCTCGACGGAACCGTCGTCACCACGAAGGCCGACGGCATGCCTCACCGCCTGCTGCGCACGGAGTTCATCGACACGCTCGAGAAGGAGGGCGTGACCGCGAAGCTCCTCCGCACCCTCAAGCGCACCCGGCAGTTCAAGGAGATGTCCGGCCTGCCCTGGCGGACACTCATCAAGGACGGACGGAGCATGGTCCACGGCGGCGACCGCACCTGGGCTGAGGTCGTCCTGGCCGCCAACACCCCCATGCTGCTGCGCGCCGGACTCGTCGAGGGCGACACGAACGCCGGGATGCTCTCCAGCGGCCAGGTCGTCGGTCTCCTCGACGACCTGCCCACCTGCGAGGAGCTCGTCGACCGCATCGTCACCCAGGCCGTGGACCGCCTCAAACAAGTGGACGCGACCCGGGCCTGAGCATCAGGCTGGCCCCATGACGATCGAGGTTCGCCCGGCGACCGTGTTCGAGGACGTACGCACCCTCGTCGGCCCCAAGCGCCCCGACGCCAGCGTGTGCTGGTGCCTGAGCTACCGGATCCCGTCGACGATCAACAACAAGATGCGCGGCCAGGAGCGCGGGGAGTACGTACGAAACCTGCTCTCCGACGGTCCGCTGGGCGTGCTCGCCTACGACGGCGACGAGCCGGTCGGCTGGGCCGCCGTCGCCCCGCGCGCGGACACCACCTTCGCCCGCAACCGGAAGATCCCGCACGTCGACGACCTGCCGGTGTGGTCGGTGTGGTGCATCCGGGTCCGGCCGGGCCACCGCGGCCAGGGCATCTCCCACACGCTCATCGAGGGTGCGGTCGAGTTCGCGCGCGACCGCGGCGCCCCCGCCATCGAGGCCTACCCGCTCGACAACCAGGGCGCCAAGGTCGACCTGACGATGGCGTACGCCGGGCTCCGCAAGAACTTCGAGGCGGCGGGCTTCACCTGGGCCGCCGACACGACCTCGGTCCTGGCAGGTCACCCACGCGTGCTGATGCGGCGCGACCTGAGCTGACGACCCGGTTGACCAGGATCGCTACACTGACCTGCGTGAACACCGAGACGAGCCGCGTACGCATTGCGCTCGTCGCACTTTTCACGCTGATGCTCCCGGCGCTGATGAGCGTCGACCCCGAGCAGGCGCTGCTCACCATCGCCGTCTCGACCGCGCTCGCGGCCGTCGCGGTCGGATCGATCCACGGCATCAGCGCGTTCGCCCTGGTCAGGGCCCGTTCCACGGTCCCTCCGGACGTATCCGACGGACCTCACCATCTCGCTGCCCGGGTCACCGACCCGGTGTGCTCCCCGCGCCGCCCGCGCGCTCCTGAGCAGGTCTGACCGCTCGCCCACCGGCGAGCCCGTCAGCCCTACCCACTCACCTCAGGAGCACACCCATGTCCGTTCTCGCCCCGTTGTCGCACGCCCTCGCCGCCGTCCTCGCCGGCGCCCATCACGCCCTGTCCTTCGCCGGTTCCAACGCCAGCTGGCTGCTGGCCATCGCCGCCGTCGTGGTGCTGGTCAGGCTCGTCCTCCTGCCGCTCGCGATCCGCGGCGTACGCCACGCCCACGCCTCCGCCCGGGCCCGGCCGCAGCTCCAAGCACTGACGAAGAAGTATCAGAAGAAGACGGCGAAGGGCAGCGCCAGCCAGGCCGACATGATGGCGATGATGGAGGAGCGCCGGAAGATCAACGAGGAGCACGGCGTACCCCGCTTCGCCATGCTCGCCGCCTTCGCCCAGCTGCCCATCTTCCTGGCGCTCTACCACCTGCTCTCCGACGTCAGCCGGAGCAACCCGGTCGGCGCGATGAACGACTCGCTGGTCGACTCGCTGGGCGCCGCCACCTTCCTCGGCACGCCACTGACCGGCCACGGCTACCTCTCCGGCGACACCACCCACCTGGTGATCACCCTCGGCCTCGCCGCCACCGCCGCCGCGGTCAGCTACCTCAGCCAGCGCCTGTGGGTGCTGCCCAACATGGTCCGCACCGACATGCCCGAGTCGATGCTCCGGATCCAGGAGCTCATGCCCGTCATCTCCGCCGGCGGCATGCTCCTCGCCGGCAGCACCGTCCCGCTCGCCCTGCTCGTCTACTGGGTCGTCAGCGGCCTGTGGACCGCCGGGCAGGCCGCGGTCATCCACCGCTGGTTCCCCACCCCCGGCTCCCCCGCCGCCGAGCGGCGGACGCTCAGGTTGCAGCCGGCCTGACCCGGTCGGTCAGGCCAACCTTCAGAGCCGCTCGATGATGGTGACGTTCGCCTGACCGCCGCCCTCGCACATGACCTGCAGGCCGTAACGACCGCCGGTGCGCTCGAGCTCGTTGAGGAGGGTGGTCATCAGGCGGGTGCCGGTGGCGCCGATGGGGTGGCCGAGGGCGATGCCACCGCCGTTCACATTCACCTTCGAATGCGGGACGTCGAGCTCCTTCATCCACGCCAGGACGACGGAGGCGAAGGCCTCGTTGCACTCGAACAGGTCGATGTCGTCGACAGTCAGACCCGTCTGGGCCAGGGCATGACGAGTCGCCTCGATCGGGCCGGTGAGCATCCAGACGGGGTCGTCGCCGCGGACCGAGAGGTGGTGGATCCGGGCTCGCGGGGTGAGGCCGAAGGTGCGTACGGCCGCCGCCGAGGCCACCAGCAGCGCCGAGGACGCGTCGCAGATCTGCGAGGCGACGGCCGCGGTGATCCGTCCGCCGGGAGCGAGCGGCTCCAGCGCGGCCATCTTCTCGAGGGACGTGTCGCGCGGGCACTGGTCGACAGCGAAGTCACCGACCGGCACGATCTCCCGGTCGAACCGGCCCTCCGCGATCGCGGTCTTGGCGCGCTGGTGCGAGGCCAGCGCATAGGCCTCCATGTCCTCACGGGAGATGTCCCACTTCTCCGCGATCATCTCGGCGGAGCGGAACTGGGAGACCTCCTGGTCGCCGTAGCGCTTCACCCAGCCCGGCGACTCGGCGAACGGCGTGGTGTAGCCATATTGCGCTCCCACCAGCATCGCCGCCGAGATCGGGATCGCGGACATGTTCTGCAGCCCACCGGCGACGACCAGATCCTGCGTACCCGACATCACCCCTTGAGCCGCGAAGTGCACCGCCTGCTGCGAGGAGCCGCACTGCCGGTCGATGGTCACGCCGGGTACGTGATCGGGCAGCCCGGCCACCAGCCACGCCGTCCGCGCGACGTCGCCGGCCTGCCCGCCGATGGTGTCGCAGCAGCCCATGATCACGTCGTCGACGGCCCCCGCGTCGATCCCGGTGCGGTCCACGAGCGCGGCCAGCGAGTGGGCGCCGAGATCGGCCGGATGAATCCCTGCCAGCGCCCCGCCTCGCTTCCCCACAGGCGTACGAACCGCGTCGATGATGAATGCCTCAGGCATCAGATCTCCTCTTCATAACCGCTGGTCGAGCCGCCGGAGCCGCTAGGCGGAGGCGCGTCGAGACCAACACGGTCGCGTCGGCGCTCGATAGGACTGTGTTGGTCTCGACACGCTCGCTTCGCTCGCGGCTCGACCGGCGCGGGCTAGGCATGTTGGCTGCTCACCGAGACGACCTCGCCGGTCATGTAGGACGAGTAGTCGCTGGCCAGGAAGACCATGACGTTGGCGACCTCCCACGGCTCGGCGGCGCGGCCGAAGGCTTCGCGACCCTTGAGCTCGACGAGCAGCTCGGGCGAGGTGACCTTCTCCAGGAAGGGGTGCATCGCCAGTGACGGCGAGACCGCGTTGACCCGGATCCCGTGCGGCGCCAGGTCGGCGGCGGCGGAGCGGGTCAGCGCCATCACCCCGGCCTTGGCCGCGGCGTAGTGCGCCTGCCCCTCCTGCGCCCGCCAGCCGATCACGGAGGCGTTGTTGACGATCACGCCGCGCTTCCCGGCGGCGACGAACCGCTGTCCGACCGCCCGGATGCACCGGAACGTCCCGGTCAGGGTGATGTCGAGAACCTTCGCCCATTGCTCGTCGGTCATCTCCAGCACGGAGGCGGTCCCGCCGAGGCCTGCGTTGTTGATCATCACGTCGACGCCACCGAAATGTGCGGCGGCGTCGAGCAGCGCCTGGACCTGGTCCTCCTGGGTGACGTCGCAGGTCACGGCCGTGATCCGGTCCTCGCCGAACTCCTCGGCAAACGCGTCGCGCGACTCCTTGAGCCGCCGCTCGTGGGTGTCGGACATGACGACCGCCTTCGCACCCTCCTCGAGCACCTTCCGCACCACCGCCGCCCCGATCCCGGCACCGGCGGCCGCGGTCACGACGACGACCCGCCCCTCGAGGAGCGAGTGGCCGGCGACGTACGCGGGGGTGGGCTGTTCCGGCTTCATGCACGGGCCTCTCGTGGCAGGCCGAGGACGCGTTCGGCGATGATGTTCCGTTGGATCTCGTCCGAGCCGCCGTAGATCGTGTCGGCGCGGGAGAAGAGGTAGAGCGACTGCAGCCGGTCGAGCGCGTAGTCGTCTCCGGTGGTCAGCCCGGCGAGACCGACGGCGTCCATCGCCAGCTCGCCGAGGTCGCGGTGCCACCGGGCCCAGAGCAGCTTGGAGACGCTCGCCTCGGGGCCTGAGGAGCCGGAGTCGTACGCCGAGAGCGTTCGCAGCGCGTGCAGCCGGAGCACCTCCAGCCCGACGTGGGCCTGGGCGAGTCGCGCGGCGATGCCGGGGTCGTCGATGGTGCCGTTGGCACGCGCGGCCTCCTCGACCGTCTCCAGCTCGCGCGCGAAGCCGACCTGCTGGCCGATCGTGGAGACGCCGCGCTCGAACCCGAGGGTCGCCATCGCGACCTTCCAGCCGTCGCCGGGCTCGCCGACCACCAGGTCCGCGGCGGTGACCGCGCCGTCGAAGAAGACCTCGTTGAACTCGGAGGTGCCGGTGAGCTGCTGGATCGGTCGTACGTCGACCCCGTCCTGCGCCATCGGCACGAGCAGGTAGGACAGCCCGTGGTGGCGCTCGGAGCCGGGCGTCGTACGGCACACGACGAAGCACCAGTCGGACAGGTGGGCGTTCGACGTCCAGACCTTCTGGCCGTCGACGACCCACCGGTCGCCGTCCAGCCGCGCGCGGGTCCGCACACCGGCCAGGTCGGAGCCGGCGCCGGGCTCGGAGTAGCCCTGGCACCACAGCTCCTCCACCGCGACGATCTTGGGCAGGAACCGCTCCTGCTGGGCCACGGTGCCGTGCGCGATCAGGGTCGGCCCGAGCAGCTCCTCGCCGAGGTGGTTGATCCGGACCGGGGCATCCGCGCGGGCGTACTCCTCGTGGAAGATCACCTGCTGGAACAGCGGCAGGCCGCGGCCGCCGTGCTCCTCGGGCCAGCCCAGGCACGTCCACCCATGTGAAGCCAGGTAGCGGTTCCACGCCAGCCGGCCCTCGTACGACTCGTGGTCGCGCCCGTTGCCGCCAGTACCGCGCAGCGCGGCCCACTCGCCGGCCAGGTGGTCGGCGAGCCACTCGCGCACCTCGGCACGGAACGCCTCGTCCTCGGCGGAGTAGGTCAGGTCCATGCCGGACAACCTACCAAACCAAGCACTTGTTTGGTAGCGTCTGCGGCATGACTGAGGACGTCGTGACGTACGAGAGCCACGGGCCCGTAGCGGTGGTGCGGCTGAACCGGCCCGAATACCGCAACGCCCAGAACTCGAAGGTGACCTACGCGCTCGACGCGGCGTTCACGCGGGCGACCAACGACGACGAGATCAAGGTGATCGTCCTCGGAGGCAACGGCAAGCACTTCTGCGCCGGCCACGACATCGGCACCCCGGGCCGCGACATCGACGAGAGCTTCGAGCGCAAGGCCGTGATGTGGTGGGACCACGTCGGCAAGGAGGGCGTCGACGCCCGCTTCGCGCGCGAGTCCGAGGTCTACCTCGGCATGTGCCGCCGCTGGCGTGAGCTGCCGAAGCCGACCATCGCGATGGTGCAGGGCGCCTGCATCGCCGGCGGCCTGATGCTGGCCTGGTCCTGCGATTTCATCGTCGCCTCCGACGACGCCTTCTTCTCCGACCCGGTGGTCAAGATGGGCATCCCCGGCGTCGAGTACTTCGCCCACCCGTGGGTCACCAACCCCCGCGCCGCCAAGGAGATGCTCTTCACCGGCGGCCGCTTCTCCGCTTCACAGGCGGAGACCTGGGGGATGGTCAACCACGTCGTACCCCGTGACGACCTCGAGACCGAGACACTGGCGCTCGCGGGGCGGATCGCCGAGATGCCGCGCCTGGGCCTGGCCCTGGCCAAGAAGGCGGTCAACCAGGCCGAGGACCTGATGGGCATGCGCGCCGGGATGGACTCGGTCTTCGGCCTCCACCACGCCGCGCACGCACACAACGCCGAGGTCGGCAAGGACTCGCTCGCGGGGATGGACGCGAGGTCGATGAAGTCATGACCCTGGAGTTCACCGAGGCTGAGGAGGCCTTCCGGCTCGAGGCGCGCGAGTGGCTCGCCGCCCACAACCCCGGCCGGCTGCCGTCGATGGACACCGCCGAGGGCGCCGCGGCGCACCGGGAGTGGGAGCGCACCCTGGCCTCCGGTCGGTGGTCGGTGGTGGCCTGGCCCGAGGCCTACGGCGGTCGCGACGCGTCGCTCACCGAGTGGGTCATCTTCGAGGAGGAGTACTACCTCGCCGGCGCCCCGACGCGGATCAGCCAGAACGGCATCTCGCTGCTCGCGCCCATCATCTTCGGCCACGGAACCGAGGCGCAGAAGGAGCGCTATCTGCGCGACATGACCGACGGCACCCTGGTCTGGGCGCAGGCGTGGTCCGAGCCGGAGGCCGGTTCCGACCTGGCCTCGCTCCGGGCGACCGCGACCCAGGTCGAGGGTGGCTGGAGGCTCAACGGCCAGAAGACCTGGAGCAGCCGGGCGCCCTTCGCCGACCGTGGCTTCGGACTCTTCCGGAGCGATCCGTCCGCGGAGCGGCACCGGGGCCTGACGTACTTCCTGTTTCCGCTCGACGCCGACGGCGTCACGGTCCGGCCGATCGACCAGCTCGACGGGACGCCCGGGTTCGCGGAGATCTTCTTCGACGACGTCTTCGTGGCCGACGACGACGTCCTCGGCGGGGTCGGGGACGGCTGGAAGGTCGCGATGTCGACCGCGGGCAACGAGCGGGGTCTGTCGCTGCGTTCGCCCGGGCGGTTCTGTGCGGCAGCGGAGCGGCTGGTCGCGCTCTATCGCGATCGTGGTCCCGACAAGCTCGACCATCTGGGGTCCGAGGTGGTCGACGCGTGGATCGGCGCCGAGGCCTACCGCCTCTACACCTGGGGCACCGTCACCCACGTCGAGGCCGGGGGCTCGGTCGGCGCCGAGGGCTCGATCAACAAGCTGTGGTGGTCCGAGCTCGACCTCTCGCTGCACGAGACCGCCCTCTCGCTGCTCGGCGCCGACGCCGAGCTCGCCGGTCCGTGGGCCGACGACTACCTCTTCTCCCTGTCCGGCCCGATCTACGCCGGCACCAACCAGATCCAGCGCAACATCGTCGCCGAGCGCGTGCTCGGCCTGCCGAGGGGTGGCCGATGAGGTTCGGACGTACGCCGGAGCAGCACGCCTTCTCCGAAGCACTCGACGACCTGCTCGGTGCCGCCGACGTCTCGGCGGCGTCGCGCGCCTGGGCGGCCCGTGACCACTCGGCGGGGCTGAAACTGTGGCAGCGGCTTGCCGAGCTCGGTGTCACCGGGCTGCTGGTGCCGGAGGAGGACGGCGGCCTGAGCGCATCCGCCGTAGACCTGACCGTCGCCTTCGAACGGCTCGGCTACCACGGCGTTCCCGGCCCCTGGATCGAGTCCGTCGCCCTCGCTCCGCGACTCCTGCCCGGTACTCCCGACGCGGAGCTCCTCGCACGGCTGGCCCCGGGCGAAGCGCTGGTCGCGGTCGCCCCGGGGACACGGGCGCTCGACGCCGATGTCGCCGAGCGGACCTACGCGCTCGGCGCGACTCTGCGCCGAGCGGAACCCGGTGCCGAGCGGACGTCGGTCGACCCGACCCGGCGGCTCTTCGAGGTCACCGCCGGCGAGGAGATCGCCACGATCGACCCGGCGCCGGCACTCGATTTCGGCACGCTCGCCTGCTCCGCCCAGCTCCTCGGCGCGGGACTGAGACTCCTCGACGACTCGGTCGCCTATGTGAAGCAGCGCACGCAGTTCGGGCGCCGGATCGGCGAGTTCCAGGCGGTCAAGCACCTGCTCGCCGACGTACGCGTCGCCCTGGACTTCGCGGCCCCGCTGGTGCACAACGCGGCCGTCGAGCTCGACGCCGAAGCGCCGACGGCGGCCCGAGCGGTCTCGGCCGCGAAGGTCGCGACCGGCGACGCCGCCTACCTCGCCTCACGCACCGCGCTCCAGGTCCACGGTGCGATCGGCTACACCCGCGAGTTCGACCTGAGCCTGTGGATCTTGAAGGTGCGCGCGCTGGTGGGTGCCTGGGGCACCCCTGCCGAGCATCGCGCCCGGATCCTCGAGTCGCTGGTGGAGGCGCGATGAGGTTCGCGCTGACCGAGGAGCAGACCGACCTGGTCGCGACTGTGCACACGCTGATCGCCAAGCGCGCCGCGTCGATGGACCGGCGGGCAGCGATCGCCTCGCCCGAGGGCTACGACACCACCCTGTGGCAGACGCTGACCGAGCAGATCGGGGTCACCGCGTTGGCCGTCCCGGAGGCGTACGGCGGGGTCGGCTGCACCTACATCGAGGCGCATCTCGTCCTCGAGGAGCTCGGCGCCACGCTCACGCCGTCGCCGTTCGTCGGCACGCTGCTGGCGACCCAGGTCCTGGCCGCCGTCGGGACCGCGGCCGCCGGTGAGCTGCTGGAGCGGATCGCCGCCGGGACCACGGCCGCCGCGGTGGTCCCCGGCTCCGACCTCGTCGTCGATGCCGTCGGCGCGGAGATCCTCCTCGTGCTGCGCGGCGACCAGGTCCACGCGGTGGATCCCTCGGCGGTCACGGTCACCGAGACCCCCGCGATGGACCCGACCTGGAGGTTCGCGACGGTCACCGTCGACGCTCCCGGCGACCCCATCGGCACGGTCGACCCGGCGTACGCCACCACCGTCGGCGCCACCATGATGACCGCGCTCCAGGCCGGCGCCGCTCGCGAGGCGCTGGAGCGTACGGTCGCCTATCTCAAGGAGCGTCACCAGTTCGGTCGTCCGCTCGGCTCGTTCCAGGCGCTCAAGCACCGGTGCGCCGACCTGCTCGTCCAGGTCGAGACGGCCAGGACGATGAGCTGGGCAGCGGCCTGGGAGCTGACGCAGCCCGCACCCGATCGACGTCTCATCCACGCCGCCAAGACCTGGTGCTCCGACGCGTTCTCGCAGGTCGCGGCCGAGATGATCCAGCTGCACGGCGGGGTGGCGATCACCTGGGAGCACGACGCCCACCTCTACTTCAAGCGCGCCCACGCCACCGCCCAGCTCTTCCGAGGAGACACGTGAACAAGACTCCGCTCGACAAGACATTGCCCCTCACCGAGGTCGCCGGCAAGCTCGAGTCCGGGATGACCATCGGCATCGGCGGCTGGGGCTCGCGCCGCAAGCCGATGGCCCTGGTCAAGGAGATTCTCCGCAGCGACATCACCGACCTGACCGTGGTCGCGTTCGGCGGCCCCGACGTCGGCCTGCTCGCCCGCGCCGGGAAGATCCGCAAGCTGGTCTACGGCTTCGTCAGCCTCGACTCGATCCCGCTCGACCCCAACTTCACCCGCGCCCGCGAGCGCGGCGAGATCCCGGAGACGAGCGAGTACGACGAGGGCATGTTCGTCGCCGGTCTGCGAGCAGGCGCCAATCGGCTCAGCTTCCAGCCCATCCGCGCCGGCCTCGGCAGCGACGTGTTGGCGATGAACCCGGACCTCAAGACGGTGCGGTCGCCCTATGACGACGAGGAGTACGTCGCCGTCCCCGGCCTCCGCCTCGACGTCTCCCTCATCCACCTCAACCGCGCCGACGCGGCCGGCAACGGGCAGTACCTCGGCCCCGACCCCTACTTCGACGACCTCTTCGCGATGGCCGCCGACACCACGATCCTGTCGGTCGAGCAGATCGTCTCCACCGACGACCTGACCGCCAAAGCCCCGCCGCAGACGCTCCTGGTCCCCCGGATCTTCGTCAACCACGTCGTCGAGGCGCCCGGCGGCGCCCACTTCACCAGCTGCGACCCCGACTACGGCCGGGACGAGGAGTTCCAGAAGGCGTACGTCGCCGCAGCCAAGTCCGAGTCCGACAGCGACTGGACCGAGTTCGAGGAGCGCTACCTGTGACCACCCAGACCATCACTCGGGCCGACATCTGCGTCGCCGCCGTCTCCGACGCCTTCAAGGGCTCCGGCGAGGTGCTCGCCCACGCCGTCGGGATCGTCCCGGCCATCGGCGTACGTCTCGCCAAGGCCACCCACACCCCCGAGCTCGCGCTCAGCGACGGCGAGGCGTTCATGATGGCCGAGGCTCCCCCGCTGCTGAAGACCGCGGCGGCCGGCGGCACCCCCGAGGCCTGGGTGCCGTTCCGCAGCATCTTCGACATCGTCGCCAGCGGCCGTCGGCACTCGATGATGGGCGCCAGCCAGATCGACCGCTACGGCAACCAGAACATCTCCTCCATCGGCGACTGGCGGCAGCCCAAGCGTCAGCTGATCGGCGTACGCGGCGCTCCGGGCAACACCGTCAACCACCGTGTCGACTACTGGGTCGCCAAGCACTCCGCCCGGATCTTCGTCGACCGCGTCGACGTCGCCAGCGGCGTCGGCAACGACCGCGCCACCGGCACCGCGGGCCGCTTCCACGACCTCGGTGTCATCGTCACCAATCTCGCCGTCTTCGGCTACGACGACTCCGGGCTCGTCAAGGTCGTCTCGATCCACCCCGGCGTCACCCCCGAGGAGCTCCAGGAGGCCACCGGCTTCCCGATCGACACCACCGACGCACCCCTCACCCGCGAGCCCACAGCGGACGAGCTGAAGATCATCGAGGCGGAAGACCCCAAGGGCCTCCGCTTCAAGGAAGTCCACTAACCCCTCGCCCCACCCCGCCGGTCGAGCCGCCGGAGCCGCTAGGCGGAGGCGTGTCGAGACCAACACGGTGCCATCGAGCGCAGAGGGGACCGTGTTGGTCTCGACACGCTCGGCCGCAGGCGGCCTCGCGGCTCGACCAGCGGTGGAAGCGGCCTCGCGGCTCGACCAGCGGTGGGGGTCAGGCGAGGATGCCCGCGTGGAGCAGCTTCAGATACTGCTCCGAGAGCGTCTCGGGGGTGTGGCGGCCGCCCGGGCGATACCAGGAGACCGTAGACCAGACGCCGTCGCGGATGAACCGGTAGGTCAGCGCGGGATCGAGCGAGGCCTGGAAGACGCCCGAGGCCTGGCCGGCCTCGATGACCCGGATCCACAGCGCCTCGTTGTCACGCGAGCGCTCGGCGACGAACTCGAAGCCTTCGACGGTCGCGAGGAAGGATGCCTCGTTCTGGTAGAGCGCGACGGCGAGCCGTTCGTTGTGGATCGTCCGGAAGGACTCCGCGATCAGCCCGTCCAGGTCGGCCTGGGGGTCGATACCGGACTCGACGATCTCGGTGAACCGGGCGTTGAGCCCGTCGAGGAAGCCCGACAGCACCTCGGTCAGCATCGCCTCCTTGGAGCGGAAGTGATGGTAGAGCGAGCCCGAGAGGATCCCTGCGGCGTCCGCGATGTCGCGTACGGTCGTCTGGGAGAACCCCTTGGTCGCGAACATCTCGGCCGCCAGCGTGAGCAGCTCGGCCCGCCGCGACGACCCCGACGCCGTCCCCCGCCTTCTCGGCGCAACCCCCGTGTCAGTCATGGACGAAGTCTACCAAACAAGCAGTTGCTCAACTACGCTTGCCCGGGTGACCCCGCGCACGATCCCCGCCCTGCTCGAGAAGGCCAAGCAGACGTACGCCGACCACCCGGCGATCGTCGACGGCCCCACGACGCTCACCTACACCGAGCTCGCCGACGCGGCGGAGAAGGCGGCGCGCGCCTTCCTCGCCAGCGGCGTACGCAGCGGCGACCGGGTCGCGATCTGGGCGCCCAACCGCTGGGAGTTCCCGGTCGCGGTCCTCGGCGCCCAGACGATCGGGGCGGCCGTGGTGCCGCTGAACACGCGCTACCGGGGCCATGAGGCGCGCGAGATCCTCGAGCGGTCCCGCGCGACCGCACTGATCACCGTCAACGGCTTCCTCGGCACCGACTACGTCCAGATGCTCCACGACGCCGGCCCGCTCCCGGAGCACCTGCTCACCGTCGTCGACCTGGCGAGCGGCTGGGACGAGTTCCTGGCGAGAGGCGACGACACGACCGAAAAGCGTCTCTCGGACGCCAAAGCGACCGTCACCGCCGACACCCTCGCCGACCTGCTGTTCACGTCCGGCACCACCGGCAAGCCGAAGGGCGTGATGAGCGCCCAGCGCCAGACGATCGGCGTCGCCGACGTCTGGGCCCGCGGCGCCGCGCTCTCCCCCGACGATCGCTACGCCATCGTCAACCCGTTCTTCCACGGCTTCGGCTACAAGGCCGGCTTCATCGCCGCATTCACCGCGGGCAGCACGGTCTACCCGATCGCGACCTACGACCCCGCCCAGGCGCTGAAGCTGATCCAGGACGAGCGGATCACCGTCCTCCCCGGCGCCCCCACGATCTTCACGACGCTCATCAACCACCCCGACCTGAAGGCGTACGACCTCTCCTCGCTGCGCTTCGCGATCGCCGGCGCCGCGAGCGTCCCGGAGAGCCTCTTCGCCGACATGCGCGACATCCTCGGGATCGACGAGGTGAAGGGTGCGTACGGGCTCACCGAGTGCATGGTCGCGACCACCACCCGCCCCGGCGAGGACCCCGAGCACGTCGCCAAGGTCGTCGGCCCGGCCGTCGAGGGCCTCGAGATCCGCACGGTCACCGCGACCGGCGACGACGCCGAGCCCGGCGAGGACGGCGAGGTCTGGATCCGCGGCGACAACGTCATGCTCGGCTACTTCGAGAACCCGGAGGCCACCGCCGAGGCGATCGACGAGGACGGCTGGCTCCACACCGGCGACGTCGGCTACCTCGACGAGCACGGCTGCCTGAAGATCACCGACCGGATCAAGGACATGTTCACCGTCGGCGGCTTCAACGTCTATCCGGCCGAGGTCGAGAACACCCTCGCCGGCCATCCCGGCATCGTCGAGGCCGCGGTTATCGGCGTCCCCGACGCGCGCCTGGGTCAGGTGGGCAAGGCCTTCGTCGTCGTACGCGACGACCTGGACCCCGACACCATCGCGACCTGGCTCAAGGACCGCCTGGCCAACTACAAGCAGCCGCGGGCGTACGTGCTGGTCGACAGCCTTCCGCGCAACGCCAGCGGCAAGGTGCTGAAGACGGATCTGCGCCACACCTCGATATAGGCAGGACACCCTTCGGGGCGTGGGTATAGGTTTCCTCAGCCCGTATTTACTTTCCCCCACGGAGGCCTTCGATGCCCCGACGCGCCAAGATCGCGTCCATCTCCGGCACCACCCTCGTTCTCGGCGTGGCCGCAGTCGCGATCCCGCTGACGCTGAACTCCGCCACCGCCGAGCCGACCACGTCCGGCCCGCTGGCCGCGTTCGACGCCGCGAACCGGGAGCCGTCCACCCTTCCCGCCGGCCCGGTCGAGTCCCACGTCGAGGAGGTCGCACTGACCACCTCGACCGGCAAGGCGACCGAGCACGCGACAAAGGTCGACAAGCCCCGCACCGACGTCATCAAGAGCGACCCGCAGGACGTCACCGGCTTCGGCGTCGTCGGCGTGACCTGGTCCGGCGAGATCGCCGACGGCGTACGCCCCGAGATCCGCACCCTGAAGGACGGCGTGTGGTCCTCGTGGAGCCCGCTGGTGGTCGACGTCGAGGACCACGGTCCGGACGCCGGCACCGCGGAGGCCAAGGGGGTCCGCCCGGGCACCGACGAGTTCCTGGCCGGGCACGTCGACCAGGTGCAGACCCGGATCATCGTCCCCGACGCCGCCGAGATCCCCGGCGACCTCGAGCTCGCGGTGATCGCGCCGGGCAAGCCCGAGGAGACGGTCGAGGAGCTCCCCGAGATCGAGACCGACAAGGACAAGCCCCGGGCGACCAGCGTCCACGCCGGCAGCAAGGACTCCGACCTCAACCTGGTCGCGTCCACCTACACCTCGAGCCCGACGATCTACAGCCGTGCGCAGTGGGGCGCCGACGAGACGATCCGCGAGCAGACGGCCCCGAGCTACCGCCAGATCCACGGCGGTTTCGTCCACCACACCGCGGGCACCAACGACTACACCGAGACCGACGTCCCCAGCATCATCGAGGGCATCTACGAGTTCCACGTGAAGACCCGCGGCTACCGCGACGTCGGCTACAACTTCTTCGTCGACAAGTTCGGCCGCATCTGGGAGGGCCGCCACGGCGGCGTCGCGCTGCCGGTCGAGGGCGCCCACACCAGCGGCTACAACTACGACAGCTTCGGTGCGTCCGCACTCGGCTGCTTCGACACGGTCGCGGCCGGCTGCCCTGACGACACGGGCGCGACGCAAAACCAGCCCACGGAGGCGATGATCCAGGCGTACGGCTCTCTCTACGCCTGGAAGCTCTCGCTCCACGGCGTCACCGCCAACGCCACCAACGTGACGCTGACCAAGACCGACGGCACCAAGACGGTCTTCCCGCACGCGATCAACGGCCACCGCGACGCGGGCACGACCGTGTGCCCGGGCGCGAACCTCCAGGCCAAGCTCCCCGCCATCCGTACGCTTGCGGCCGGCCTGCAGAAGAGCTGGAGCGGCCGCGACCTGGAGTCCCACATCGCCGGCACGAGCCACTCCGACTTAGTGGCACGACGGGCGTCCGACGGCCGGATCTTCACGCTGCGTACGGGCGGGTTCGCCGGGTTCAACTCGACCAGGACGTCCACGACGGTCGGCAGCACCGTGCGCGAGGCCGTGGTCACCCCGGACATCACCGGCGACGGCAAGGCCGACCTGATCCAGGTCCGCGACGACGGCTCGGCCGGCATCCGCAAGGGCCGCGGCGACGGCACCTTCGCGGCGGTCTTCAAGAACCTCGGCAGGAGCACCTTCTCCGGGGTCTCCAAGATCACCGCGACCGGCAACATCGGCGGCACCTCGGCCAACGACCTGGTCGGCAAGAACGCGAAGGGCTACCTGGTCCGCTACACCGGCAACGGCTCCGGCGGATTCACCCGGGCAGGCAGCACGCGCTCGCTGAGCGGCTTCGACAAGCTCGCCGCCACCGGTGACGTCAACAAGGACGGCAAGCGCGACCTGATCGGCCGCAAGTCCGGTGCGCTCTACTACTTCAAGGGTTCCGGCTCCGGCACGTTCGGCTCGCCGGTCAAGCTCTCGACCCAGAGCCCGTCGTGGTCCTCGCTGGTCCAGATCAGCGGCTACGGCGATTTCACCGGCGACGGCCGCGGCGACCTGATCGGCCGGGACTCGTCCAACCGCGGGTGGATCTACCCGGCCTCCGGCTCGGGCTTCGGCAAGCCGCTGGGGCCGTACGCGGACGTCAACCGCACCCTCGTCGGCGCGGTCAACCTCGTCGGCAACAGCCTGCCTGACCTGGTGCTGAAGTCCGGCTCGACGCTCTACGTCAAGCCGAACAGCGGTCGGGTCAGCCTGGCCGCGCCGGTCGACAGCGGCATCACCCTGACGAGCGCCACCGCTCTGATGAACGCCGGCGACTGGAACCGGGACGGCAAGGGCGACTTCCTGGCCAAGATGTCCGACGGTTCCGTACGCCTCTACCGCGGCTACGGCACCGGCAAGTTCGCCAGCCCCGTCACGATCGCGACCGGGCTCGGCACGGTCAGCGTCATCGACGCGGTCGGCGACGTCACCGGCGACGGCTATCCGGACCTGATGGGCCGCGTCTCCGGTGGCACGATCAAGCTGTGGCCGGGCAAGGGCTCGACCCAGGTCGGCGCCTCGATCGTGATGCGCACCTCGGCAGCCGGCACCCGCCTGGTCGGCGTCGGGCGCTGGAACAGCAGCAACACCCCCGACGTGCTCTTCGTCAACGGCACCAGCACGGTCGTGCACGAGAGCAACGGGCCCGGCGGCCTGGTCTCCACGCAGACCCTGTCGATCAACCTGTCCGGCTATGACGCGGTGCTCGGCGTGCGCGATCTGCGGGCCGGCTCGGGCGGCGACCTGATCGTGCGGTCGGGCAGCTACATCTACGCGCTGGAGCGCAACAGCGCCGGCACCGGCGTGACCCGCACCTACCTGGGTGCGCTGTCGGGCTACAACCTGCTGGGCTGACCCGAGCTGTGAAGCCGAGAGTGGCCCCTGGGTCACTCTCGGCTTCACAGCTCACGCGGAGAGCTGGCGTTCCTGGTTGACCCGGAGCGCCTTCTCGGCGAGGTCGGAGCCGGCCGAGGCGTACAGGTTCAGGACGGCGTGGGCGCCGCGCTTCTTGAGCTCGTCGCGCTCCTCGGGGCGCAGCGCGATGGCGGCGACCGTGCCCTTGAACCCGAGCTTGCGGAGCAGGTCCATGGCGAGCAGGTTGTCGCCGTGGAAGGGCATCGTGAGGACGACCAGCTCCATGCCGGCGCCCTTCTTGACCCGCTCCCAGAAGTCCTGGTCGGTGGCGTCGGCCTCGACGACGTCGAAGCCCTCCTCCTTGAGCGAGGCCGCCCGCAGCGAGTCGTGCTCGACCGCCAGCACGTGGTAGCCCTGGGTGTCGCGCAGCTCCTCGTAGGTCGTACGTCCCACCCGGCCCATGCCGACAACCAGCGCCTTGGCGTCGCCGAGGTTGATCGGCCGGTCGGCCTCCTGGAGCCGCTCGGGCCTCCGCTCCGGCAGCAGGCGGTTGAGCAGGTTGATGAGCTTCGCGGCGTACGCGTTGAAGACGGCGGCCACCAGGAACGAGAGCGAGGTCGCGACCGCGAGCACGGTCTGCCACTGCGCCGAGGCCAGCCCGGTCGCCGAGGCGATGACGATCACGATCAGCCCGAACTCGGAGTAGTTGGTCAGCGTGAACGAGGCCAACGTCGCGGTGCGGTAGCGCAGCCCCATGACGGTGAAGATCACGACGTACGCCGCGGCCTGCAGCGGCAGCAGGATCTGCAGCACGGAGGCCAGCGCCAGGTCCTCCAGCGAGGGCACCCCGGTCAGCCCGATGCTCAGGAAGAACGCGATGAGGAAGAGCTCCTTGGTGCTGAACAGCAGCTTGGCCAGGGCCGGCGCCTTGGCGTGCGACCCGAGGAGTACGCCGACGACCAGTGCCCCGAGGTCGCCCTTGAGCCCCACGGTCTCGAAGAGCCAGTAACCCGGCACGAGCGCGATCGCCAGGCCGAACAGAGCGGTCAGCTCGGCGGAGGTGATCCGGTCCCAGATGCGGTGGGCGAGCCAGGCGCCGGGGAGGAGCAGCACCAGCGCGAAGACCCACGGCGAGGGCCAGTGACCCTTGGAGATCGTCAGGAACGCGACCGCGACGATGTCCTGCATGACCAGCACACCGATGGCGATCCGGCCGTAGAGGGTGTTGTTGTCGTGGCGCTCGTCCAGGACCTTGATCGCGAACACGGTGCTCGAGAAGGAGAGGACGAACGCGATCAGCGCCATCTCGCCCAGGTCGGCGTCGGCGAGGAGCGCGAAGCCGAGCGGCGCGATGCCGGCCAGCAGCCCGACGCCGATGATCACGCTGAAACCGAGGTGGGCGAAGGTGCTCAGCCACACGTCGGGCCGGAGCAGCGACCTCACGTCGAGCTTGAGGCCGATGCCGAACAGCAGCAGCGTGACGCCCAGGTCGGCCAGCGTGTGCAGGCCCTCCAGCTCGCCGACACCGGCGGCGTGCAGCCCGAACCCGGCCGCCAGGAAGCCGACCAGCGGCGGGAGCCGGAGGAACATCGCGACCAGCCCCGCTCCCAGTGCGACGAGCAGATAGAGCGCGGTCAGCGACATGTTCGGATATCCCCCAGGCTGAAACTCGACGTTCCGACGCACGTACGATACCGCGTGATACCACTTCGGGTTACGCTGGGTCCATGGCTATGACTCTGCGACTCAGCGAGGCCGACGACCGGCTGCTGACCGACCGCGCCCGGACGGAGAACCGGTCCAAGCAGGAGATCGCCCGCGAGGCCATCCGGGCCTACCTCAACGACCACGACCGGCGCATCGAAGACCTCGAGGACGATCTCGCCATCGCGCGCTACTCGCTGCGCCGCGAGCTCGGCGAGGTCCGCTACACCCCGCACGCCGAGGCCCGCCGCGCCCTCGGTCTCGACCGCCCGCTCGGCGAGTGACCTATCAGGTCGTCTGGGCCGACGAAGCGTTGCAGTCGGCCGAGGCGTACGTCGACGACGACCCGATCGGCCTGATCCAGGTCTTCGACACCGTCGACACCCTGGCCGAGACCCCGCGCGATGTCGGCGCGTACGCCTGGGGCAAGGACCGCTACCGCCTCCGCGTCGGCCGCTACCGGATCGTCTACGTGGTCGAGGAGCGCCGGATCACGGTCGCGGTCATCCACCTCGGCCGGCGGAGCGTCTGACCCGCCGAGACTGTAGTTGTGGGCGACGAAACTGCAGTTTGGTCGCCCACAACTACAGTCTCGGCGCGCCGCTTCTACCGATTCGGCGGGATCAGGACAGCCGCTCGATGACCAGCGCCATGCCCTGGCCACCCGCGGCGCACATCGTCTCCAGGCCGTAGCGGCCGCCGGTCTCCTGCAGACCGTGGAGCAGCGTGGTGGTGAGGCGGGCGCCGGTGGAGCCGAAGGGGTGGCCGAGGGCGATCGCGCCGCCGTTGACGTTGACCCGCTCGGGGTCGAGCCCGATCTGGGCGATGCTGGGCAGCACCTGGGCGGCGAAGGCCTCGTTCATCTCCACGAGGTCGATGTCGGACGCCGAGAGCCCGGCGCGGGCGAGCGCCTGGCGGGACGCGTCGACCGGCCCGAGTCCCATGATCTCGGGCGAGAGCCCGGAGACCCCGGTCGAGACGATCCGGGCCAGCGGTGTGATGCCGAGCTCGGCGGCGCGGGTGTCGCTCATGATCACCAGCGCGGCCGCACCGTCGTTCAGCGGGCAGCAGTTGCCGGCGGTGACGGTGCCGTTCTCCCGGAACACCGGCGCCAGCCCGGCGACCTTCTCGAGGGTCACCCCGGCCCGGGGCCCGTCGTCGGTGGAGACGACCTCGCCGGACGGCAGCGTCACCGGGGTGATGTCGCGCTCCCAGAACCCGCGGGCGGCAGCGGCCTCGGCGCGGTTCTGGGAACGTACGCCCCACGCGTCCTGCGCCTCCCGGGTGACGCCGCACAGCTCGGCGACGTTCTCGGCGGTCTCGCCCATCGCCAGGTGGTAGTCGGGCAGCTCGCCGGACTCGCGAGGATCGGTCCAGCCGGTCCCCGCGGCCACCCGCGCGGCACCGCGCTCGCCCGCCTTGAGGAACTCCTCGGCTTTCGTGTCCGGCATCCCGTCGGCCTTGCCGCGCTCGTAGCGCGACACGCACTCGACCCCGGCGGAGACGAACGCGTCCCCCTCGCCGGCGCGGATCGCATGGAACGCCATCCGGGTCGTCTGCAGCGACGAGGCGCAGTAGCGGTGGACGGTGGTGCCGGGCACGGCGTCCAGGCCCAGACGTACGCCGACGACCCGGCCGATGTTGTAGCCCTGTTCCCCCGCGGGCTGGGCGCAGCCCATCATCAGGTCGTCGATCTGCGCCGGGTCCAGCTCCGGAACGGAGGAGAGGGCGCTGCGTACGATCTGCTCGGCCAGCTCGTCAGGACGCAGGTCCTTCAGCGATCCCTTGAAGGCACGACCGATCGGCGAGCGGGCGGCAGAGACGATGACTGCTTCGGGCACGTTTTCTCCTCAGGAGTTGGGGGTGTGCTGGAGGAAGGCGGGCCACTCCCCGCCGCCGTCGACGGCGAGGACCGCACCGGTGATGTGCGTGGCGAGCGGGGAGGCGAGCATCAGGCAGGCGTCGCCGATCTCTTCGGGGGTCCCGAAGACGCCGCGCGGGATGGTCGCGGCCACCGCGGCCCGCTGCTCCGGGCTGCCGTAGTGGTCCTCGGACCCCGGGGTCGCGACGATCCCGCAGGAGATGGCGTTGACGCGTACGTCCGGAGCCCACTCGACCGCGATCGACCCGGTCAGGCTCTCCACGGCCGCCTTCGCCGCACCGTAGACCGCGGTCCCGGGGCTGGGCCGCCGTGCCGAGATCGAGCTGATGTTGACGATGGACCCGCGGGAGGCCTTCAGCGCCTCGTACGCCGCCTGGCAGACGTAGGCGGTGGCCAGGAAGTTGATCGCCGAGATCTTCTCGTGGAAGCGCGGCGACGCGGTCGCGAAGTCGGCGTAGGGCGCGCCACCGGCGTTGTTCACGACCACGTCGAGCCGCCCGAGCCGTGAGGTGATGGCGGCGATCCACGCCGCGACCTGCTCGGGATCCCGGACGTCGACCTGGGAGAAGACCGGCTTGCGCCCGTCGATCACGGGAAGCTCGGCCGGAGCCGTCCGGCCGCAGATCTCGACCTCCGCGCCGGCCTCGAGGAACCGCGCGACGATCCCGGCGCCCACCCCGCGGGCGCCACCGGTCACCGCGACCACCTTGCCGCTGAAGTCGATCTCGACTGCCATGTCCGGCAGTCTAGAGCGCCTACCAAGCAAATGCTAGGTTGATGGTCACGGTGACCGGTTGAGAGTCAGAGGCAGATGCCTCAGACGCAGTGCACGTCCACCCAGTAGGTGTGCTCTCCGCTCATGTGCTTCTTGACCAGCACCGGAACGGTGACCGTGCCGCTCGCGTCGGGCAGGAAGGTCTGCCCGGCGTAGTGCACGTCATCGATCTCGCAGCCGGCCTGGTCACTCACGGTGATCTTGTGCAACCCCGCCTCCGCGGCCTCGACGTGCGCCTCGTGGAACGCGAGGACCGCCGGGTTGTACTCGGAGTACTTCACGTTGTGCGCACCCAGGGTGTCGGTCCACTCGGCTGCCAGACCGTCGATGAACGGCCCGCCGTGCCGCGAGAACCGGGTGTCGATCTCGACGATCGCCCGGGCCCGGACCTTGAAGTTGTCGGTCTTGCTGTCGGACGGGACGAAGCCGTGCCGGTTGCCGGGCGCGGTGGAGTCGAGCGCGGCGTACGGCGTCAGCCAGACCTTGTACTCGCCACCGTTGTTCGGGGTGTCGAGGTAGGGGAACAGCTGAACGGTGATGCCGCCGTCCTCCGCGTCGGTGCCGGTCGCGTGCGCACATCCGCCGCTGGGTGCGACGCTGACGAAACGGCCGCTTTCGTCGACCTCGACCAGGCGGCACTCGACGGCGTCGGTGGAGAGCAGCGTCTTGCCGGACGGGTCGGTCACCTGGAAGGCGTAGATCCCGGCAGGCAGACCGGCGGCGTCATCGGGCGCGTTGATGCCGGGACCACCGTTGAGATAGACGTCCTGCTTGGCGGCGTAGTGGTTGAGGTTGACAGGCGCGCCGGAGACGTCGGTGGTGAAGATCGCGCCGGAGAGCTGCAGCAGAGGTGCAGCCGAGGCCGGCATCGACCAGAGCGCCGCCGCGGCGACCCCCGCCGCGACCGCACAGACGAGCTTTCGGATCATGGGTTTCCCCCTCAGATAGGTCGGACCTCGAGTCTTCGACGCGACCCGGTAAAGGCCTCTGTCCGGCCCTCGGGTATCACCCGAACCGGGTAGGACCCGGAGATGTGTGATGGGCCACGTTCGTTCCACCCTCGGAATACCGGAGAGTCCCTCCGTATTGCCTCAGGAGTGGACCGAGGCCATCAGTCCTCGGCAGACCTGAGAGGAACCCTTCCTGTGAGCACGACCGCCGTCGACAACTTCACGGACGTGATCCGGTCCCGCCGCTCCGCGCGGGCCTTCCTGCCCGACCCGGTGCCCGCCGACGACATCCGCGGTGTGCTCGAGGACGCCCAGCGCGCCCCGTCGCACAGCAACACCCAGCCCTGGGAGGTCCACGTCTTCTCCGGCGAGGCCCGCGACCAGCTCAGCAACGCGATGCTCAAGGCGTTCGAGGCCGGCCAGATGAGCCCCGACTTCACCACGACGTACGGAGACGACGACAGCGTCCACGTCCAGCGGTCGCAGCGTGCCGGGGCCGCCCTCTACGGCGCCATGGGCATCGCTCGCGACGACGCCGACGGGCGCACCAAGGCCGTCGCCGAGAACCTCCGCTTCTACGGTGCGCCCCACGTCGCCCTGCTCTTCGTGCCGGAGCTCGGCGATGTCGTACGCGCGGCCAACGACGTCGGCATGTACGCCCAGAACTTCCTGCTCTCCCTCACCGCCCGCGGCTACCACGGTGTCCCGCAGGGCATGCACGGCCTGTTCGCCGACGCCGTCCGCGCCCACCTCGGCCTCCCGGCCGACCTCAAGCTGCTCTACGGCATCTCCTTCGGCACCGCCGACCCCGAGGCCCCGGTCAACCGCGTCGCGATGGGCCGCGCCCCGCTCGACGAGCACATCGTGCTGCACGACACCTCGCTCTGATCGGTCGCGCCGAGCTGTAGACGAGCTGTAACACGTCGTTCGTAGTACTTCTCGCCCTATCAGAACGACCGGATAGTGCTACGAACGACGTGTTACACGTGCGGCCCCCGCTCAGCAGGCCGCCGCAACCCCGCGGATCTCCGCCACAGACGTACGCTGCGCCCGACCCGCCGCGAAGATGCTGACCGCCACCGCGAGCAGGAGCCAGAGGACCAGTCCCCCGACCGGCGCACCGACCGCGGCACCGCTCTGCGCGACCACGACCCCGCGCAACGCCTCGGCGGCGAGCGGGACCGGCAGGATGCCCGCGAGCGCACCGAAGGGCGCGGACGCCGTGGCGACCGGCAGCAGCCCGCCGAGGGAGACCAGCTGCAAGGCGAGGAAGGCGAGCGAGATCAGCCAGCCGCGACGCTGGCCGGCGAGCGCGACGACGGCCTGATGGAGAGCGACGAACGCCACGGCGGCAAGGACCGCGACCCCGACCGTGGCGACCGGCTCCGCGAGATCCGCGCCGAGTAGACGGGCCGCTCCGACGAGGAGCGCCGCCTGCACCAGCCCGATCAGGGCCGCCGGCCACAGCCCGACGAAGGCGAGCCGGCGTGCCGTGAGAGCCTCGCGCAGCCGCTTGGCGGGGAAGGCCGGACGGAGCAGGTAGACGGTGAACGCCCCGAGCCACAGCGCCAGCGCGATCACCGCCGGCGCCAGCCGGGTCGCTCCCGAGGTCGACGCCGCGGACGCGACCGAGACCTGCACCGGGTCGGCGACGACCTCGGCCTGCTTCTCACCGGGGACCGCGATCTGCGAGGCGCCGTCGTCGAGACCAGACGCCAGCGAGGAGGCACCTTCGTTCAGCGAGGATGTCCCGGAGGAGAGGTCGTCGGCCCCGGTGGCCAGCGACGCCGAGCCGTCCTCGAGCTGCTTGGTCCCCGACGCCAGCTGGTCGGCCCCGGAGGCCAGCTCGGTGGCGCCGTCGTTCGCCTCACCGACACCGGCGGAGAGCTCCCGCGCCCCGGAGGCCACACGCGCGTTGGCCGAAGCGAGCCGGGACGCCCCGGACGCGAACTTCCCGGCACCGTCCGCCGCCGACGAGATCCCGCCGGCCAGCTCGGGGGCCGCCTGCGACAGCGCGGAGGCACCCGAGGCCACCTGGTCCGCCCCGGCCGCGAGCTGGTCGGCCTGCGCGCCTCCGGAGCCGACCGCCTGCGCGGTCGCGCCGCACAGCTGGGGCTTGGAGGCCGCGAGCACCGGGTCGCTCGCGCACGCCTGTGCCCAGCCCTTGGCGAGCTGGGTGTAGCCGTCCACACCCTCCGACACCTGCGCGGCACCGGTGGCGAGCGCCGAGGTCTGCGACGGGAGCTCCGCGGTCGACCTCTCCAGCCGGTCGAGCCCGCTGCTGAGCTCGTCGGCGCCGGCCGACAGCGAGGACGCACCCTTCGACGCCTTGCCCGCGCCGGTCGCCAGCGATCCCGCACCCGACTCCAGCCGCGCGGTCCCGCCGGCGAGCGAGTCGAGGCCACCGGCGACCTGCGAGGCGCCGTCGGCGGCGCCGGAGGCACCGGAGCTGAGCGCGCGGGCACCGTCGGCGACCTTCCCCGCACCCGAGTCGGCGGCAGCAGTGCCGTCGGCGAGCTGATCGGCACCATCGGCGGCGTCGGTCAGGCTGGTCTTGAGCTTCCCGGTCTCGTCCCGGACACCGTCGAGGTAGGTGGTCGTGACCGTACGTCCCAGGGTCGACGCGGACTGCCGCGCGACCTGCCGGGCGATCTCGGCGGTGACCTCGCTGGAGGCGTCGGAGGCCTCCACGGTCACCCGGCCGGCGCTCGGGTCGCTGCCCTGCACCCCCGACAGCGTCTTGGAGAGATCCTCCGGGATCGTGATGACCGCGGCGTACTTCCCGTCCGCGTAGCCCGAGCGCGCGTCCTCCTCGTCGGTGAGCTCCCAGCCGAGCGTCGGCCCGGACGAGCCGGAACCCGAGGAGGAGACCAGGTCCGCGGCGAGCGCCCGCCCGGCGTAGATCGTCCGCTTGTCCTTCCCGCTCCCCGTCGTCACCGGCTTGTCGAGGTTCACCACCGCGGCGGGGACCTTGTCGAGGTTGTCGGCGCGGTCGCCGAGCGCGACGAGCGCGAGCGCCGTCACGACGACCGGCAGCAGGATCGCGGCGGCCACCAGGCGGCGAGCGCCCCACCATGATTTCGTACGTGTCATCGGACTGTCTCCAGATCGGCGGCCGAAGCCGCGGGGTCGGTGAGCGCAGGAAGCGCGCGGGCAGGCTCGGCGCACGCGAGGGCGTCCGCGACCTGCGGTACGGCGGGCAGCGACGGCATGCCGAGCAGCACCGTCGTGCCCCGCGAGGTCAGCGCGGACAGGGCCGCGAGCTGACCGGGGTCGAGCGTGGTGGGGCTGTCGATCGCGACCAGCGCCGGGACACGGCGCGCACCCCCGAGCCGGAGCGCGGCCGCGACGTCGTCGACGAGCGCGGCCCGGGCGCGGACGGCTCCCGCCTCCTCCGGCAGCAGCCGGTCGAGCACGACCAGCTGCCCGGAGAACCCGAGCCGCCCGGTGATCGCGGCGAGCGCAGCGGAGCGCGCCACCGGGTCGGACCCGTGGACGATGGCGAGCCCACTCGGGCGAAGGTCGAGCGTGAGCGGCGCGAGCGCCCCCGGCACCTCGACCTCGTGCGCCCGCACCGCGACCTCGCCGTGAGCTGCGACGTAGTCGGCGTGCTCGAGGTGGTGGACGAGCGCCTCACCCTCGATGTCGAGGACCGGCAGCCGCCGGTCCAGCCAGCGCGGCAGCCACCAGGCACCCCGCCCGAGCAGGGCGAGCACCGCCGGCACCAGCGTCATCCGCACCAGGAACGCGTCCACCAGGACACCCACGGTCAGCCCGAGAGCCATCGGCTTCACGATCGGGTCGCCGTGGGGCACGAAGGCCGCGAAGACACCGATCATGATGACCGCCGCGGCGGTGACGACGCGGGCGCTGGCGGCGAACCCGGTGTCCACGGAGCGTCGGGCGTCGCCGGTGTGCACGAAGTCCTCCCGCATCCGGGAGACCAGGAACACCTCGTAGTCCATCGCGAGCCCGAAGAGCACGCCCATCAGGATGATCGGGAAGAACGCGATCACCGGTCCGACCTTGGCGACGTTGAACAGGTCGGCGCCCCAGCCCCACTCGAAGACCGCGGCGACCACCCCGAACGAGGCAGCCACCGACAGCACGTAGCCCAGCGTCGCCTTCAGCGGGACCGCGATCGAGCGGAACACGATGGTCAGCAGGATCAGGGAGAGCCCGACGACGACGGCCCCGAAGGGCAGGATCGCCCCGGAGAGCCGTGCGCTGACGTCGATCGCGACCGCGGTCTGCCCGGTGACCCGGACGTCCTCGATCCCGAACCGCTTCTCCAGGCCGGCCGAGTCCGCGCGGATCTCCTTGACCAGCGCGGCGGTCGCGGGGTCGCTCTTCTCGGTGGTCGGGTAGATCACCACGAGCCCGAGGTCGGCGGTCCGGTTCGGCGTGGCCAGCGCGACCTTCTGCACCCCGTCATAGCCGCCCAGCGCCTTGCCCAGGGAGTCCATCACCCCGATCGGGTCGGTGGTGTCGATGATGTCCGCGGTCACGAACAGCGGTGCGTTGTAGCCGGGCCCGAAGTCACGGCTGATCAGGTCGTACGTCTCCCGCGGAGCCGTCCCCGGATCGGCGCTGCCGTTGTCGTTGAGGCCCAGTGCGAGATCGCGCGCCGGGATCGCCAGGACGGCGATGACCAGCAGCGAGACCACGACGGTGAGGACCGGCACCTTGGTCACCAGCCGTACCCAGCGCGCCCCGAGAGTGGTGGCGTGAGGCCGTCCCTCCGCGACAGCCTCACGCCGGTGGGCCCGAGACCCGGGCTTCGGCCGGAGCCGCTCACCCGCGAGCGCGAGCAGCGCCGGCACGGCGGTGAGCGCGACGAGCACGGCGACCAGGACGGCCGAGGCCGCTGCGTACCCCATGACCGCGAGGAACGGGATGCCCGCGACGACGAGGCCGCACAGCGCGATGATGACCGTGACACCCGCGAAGATGACCGCGCTGCCGGCGGTGGCGACCGCCCGGGCGATCGACTCCTCCACCTCCAGGCCGTGAGCGAGCTGGCTGCGGTGCCGGGCGATCACGAACAGCGCGTAGTCGATCCCGACCGCGAGCCCGATCATCAGCGCGAGGGTCGGGGTGGTCGCCGAGATGTCGGTGACCGAGGCGACCGAGAAGATCCCCGCCATCGCGATCCCGACGCCGAGCAGCGCGGTCAGGATCGGCAGACCGGCGGCCAGCAGCGACCCGAACGTGATCGCCAGGACCAGCAGGGCGATGAGGACCCCGATCCCCTCGGTCGCACTGACGTGCACCCCGGTGACGGAGTACGCATCGCCGCCGACGTGCAGCTCCAGCGACGACCCCGACGGCAGCTCCGCCGCCTTCTCCAGATCCTCGGTCACGCCCTCGGGGAGCTCGTCCAGGTCGAGGTCGAACTGCACCGTCGCCAGTGCGTCCCGGCCGTTGTCGCTGACCGTCCTGCTGTCCTTCGCCAGAGGATCGGTGACCGTCGCGACGTGGTCGACCTTCTCGACCGCGGCGAGCACCTCCCGGACCTCCGTGCGGTGGTCCTCGATCTTCTCGCCCTCGGGGGCGACGAAGACGAGCTGGGCCGAGGTCCCGGAAACCTCCGGGAAGCGCTGGGTGAGCGCATCCAGCCCCTGCTGGGACTCGGTGCCCGGGATCGTGAAGTCGTCCTGCAGCTTGCCGCCGAGCGAGATCGTCAGCGCACCCAGCAGCACGGCGAGCAGGAGCCAGAGCGCCAGCACGGTCTTGGCGCGACGCGCGACCAGACGGCCGAGCCGGTAGAGGTAGGAGGACATGTTCGATACAATAATGCATTCAATACAAAAATGTATCTTCCGGGTATGTGAGGATGGCTACATGACCGAGGTGAAGGCCCCCCGACGACGTACGAACACCCGCGCGCGACTGCTGGCCGCCGCCGTCGACGTCTTCGTCGAGCGGGGTGCGCGCCGGGTCACCGTCGACGACCTGGTCAGCGCCGCGGGCTACACACGCGGCGCCTTCTACTCCAACTTCAACACCGTCGACGAGGTGCTCCTCGAGGCGTTCAAGGAGGAGTCACAGAGGCTGATCGAGGCCGTACGCACCGCCGTCGGGGAGCACAGCGACGCCGAGTCGAGCGGATCGCTGATCGGAGCCGCCTTCGACGCGGTCCGCCCCCTGCAGGACCGCTGGTTCGTCCTGCAGAGCGAGGTCGTGCTGCTGAGTCTGCGCAACCCCGACGCGAGAGAGATCGGCTCGGCGACCTTCACGGCACTCAGCGAGCAGCTCGTCGAGGTCGTCGCGCTCGCCCTGGACCGCCTCGACCGCACCTCCACGATGCCGACGGACCTCCTCGCCCAGACGATGATGGGCGTATTCCTCCACAGCCTCACGATGCGTACGATCCGACCCGACGACCCTCGGGCCGACCGGCTTCTCGACGACGCGCTCCCGCAGATCATCGATGGGCTGTCCATCCCGAGGACCTCCGCCTAGGCTGAGGCAGATCCCACTCTCGGGTCGACTCTCAGGGGGTTCTCGCTATGGGCGCACCGACATGGGTGTGGCTGGTCACCGTCGTCGCGATCGTCGGTCTGCTCGGTTTCGACTACATCTTCCACGTACGCAAGGCCCACACGCCGACGCTCAAGGAAGCGGCCACGTGGTCGGCGATCTACGTCGCGATCGCGCTGCTGTTCGGCATCGGCGTGCTGGTCTTCGGCGGCGGCACGATGGGCGGGGAGTACTTCGCCGGCTACATCACCGAGAAGGCGCTCTCGGTCGACAACCTGTTCGTCTTCCTGATCATCATGACCAGCTTCCGGGTGCCCCGCGAGGACCAGCAGAAGGTGCTCCTCTTCGGGATCACGTTCTCGCTGATCGCCCGCACCGGATTCATCTTCGTCGGCGCCGCGCTGATCAACACCTTCGCCTGGGTCTTCTACCTGTTCGGTCTGATCCTGCTGATGACGGCCGGCAACATGCTGAAGCCCGACGACGACTCCCACGGGGAGAACTTCGTCGTCCGGCTGGCCCGGCGGCTGTTCCACGTCAGCGAGCACTACGACGGCGACAAGCTCTTCACGGTCGAGGACGGCAAGCGCATCCTGACCCCGATGCTGCTGGTGATGGTGGCCATCGGCGGCACCGACATCCTCTTCGCCCTCGACTCCATCCCGGCGATCTTCGGCCTCACCCAGAACGTCTATCTCGTCTTCACCGCGACGGCGTTCTCGCTGCTGGGCCTGCGCCAGCTCTACTTCCTGCTCGACGGCCTGCTCGACCGGCTCATCTTCCTGTCCTACGGCCTGGCCGCGATCCTCGCCTTCATCGGCGTGAAGCTGATCCTGCACGCGCTCCACGAGAACAACATCCCGTTCGTCAACGACGGCGATCCCGTGCACGTCGTCGAGATCAGCACCGGCCTGTCCCTGAGCGTCATCCTCGGCGTACTCGTCGTCACCATCGTCGCCTCCCTCTTCAGCAAGCGCGGCCGCGCGAAGAACGCCATCGCCAACGCCCGCCGGCACGCCGCCGCCTACCTCGACTCGGAGTACACCGCCGACCCCGCCGAGCGCGAGCGCATCCACAACGCCCTCCTCGCCGAGCGCGACATCATCGTCGCCCTCGGCCCGAAGTACCTGCAGATCGCCCGCGAGGAGACCCCGCTCATGGAGCTCCTCGAACGCGCCCTCGCCAGTCATTCCGCCGCCGTGGACCGCGGCGAGGCCACTCCCGCGGGACCGCCGAAGATCCTCCGCGAGGAGTAGCCGTCAGGCGGCGTGGCGGCTCCGGAAGGTGGCCGGCGAGGTGCCGTGGAGGCGCTTGAAGGCAGCACTGAGGGCGAACGGGCTGGCGTAGCCGACCCGGGCGGCGATCGCCGACAAGGTCATGTCGGTGCCGACCAGCAGGTCGGCTGCCAGGGCGAGCCGCCACCGGGTCAGGCACGCCAGCGGCGGCTCGCCGACCTGCTCGGTGAAGCGCCGGGCCAGGGCGGCGCGGGAGAGGCCGACCTGTTCGCCGAGGCCCGCCACCGTCCAGGGCAGCTCGGGGTGCTGTTCCATCGCGCGCAGCACCGCGGCCACCGCGTCGTCGGCGGGAAGAGCAGGGGAGGCGGAGAGCACCTCACGCACCGCCTTGACCACGAGTACGTCCAGCAGCCGGTCGAGCAGGGCCGTCTGGCCGGCCTCGTCCCGCACCAGCTCCGTCGACAGCAGGTCCACGACGGCGGTGTCGAAGCCGCGCAGCACCACACTCGTCGGCAGCCGGGAGAGCAGCAGCGAGCCGACCGACGTCTCGCGCTCGTAGGTGCCGATCAGCATCACGGTCGAGTCCGGCGAGCGGCTGTTTCCCCAGGTGCGTACGCCCAGCGCCAGCTCCTCGTCCAGCAGCGCCCCGCTCGGGTCGATGCAGACCTGGCCGGGAAGGATCCGGATGTCGGTGGGGCGGTCGGCCGAGTCGGCGATGACGTATTTCGCCGGCCCGCGGCACACGATCACGTCACCGGCGCCCACCTCCTGCGGCCCCTCTCCGCCGGTGAAGACCGCCTCGCCGCGCGCGATCGCGATGACCGAGAGCGGCGCCTCGTCCTCGGTCGTGATCGACCACTCCCCGGCGAAGACGGCCTTCAGCAGGAACGCGCGCTGGGCCCGCGGACCGTCCAGCAGCAGATCCAGCGACGACATGGTGAGACGATAACGCATCCTGCCTGGAGTCGCACGTATTCCATCGTCGCTCGTGCGCGAGCAGATTAGGGGCATGACAACTCTCATCACCGGCGCCACCGGCAAGACCGGCCAGCGCGTCGTCCACCGTCTCCGAGCCCTCGCCCACGACGTACGCGGCGTCACCCGACACTCCACCCCGCGGTTCGACTGGCACGACCGGACCACCTGGGCCGAGGCCGTCGCCGGCTGCGAGTCGGCCTACCTGACCTTCCAGCCCGATCTCGGTCTGCCGGACGCGGACGAGATCATCGGCGCGTTCGCCGCCGAGGCGGTCGCCGCGGGCTGCACGCGGCTGGTGCTGCTCTCCGGTCGCGGGGAGGACGGCGCCGAGCGTGCTGAGAAGGCCATGACGGCCTCGGGCGCCGACTGGACGATCCTGCGCTCGGCCTTCTTCCTGCAGAACTTCACCGAGGGTGTGTTCACGGACGAGCTGGCCACCGGGTCGCTCACCATGGTCGAGCACACCGCCGCCGAGCCGTTCGTCGACGTCGACGACATCGCCGCGGTCGCCGTCGCGGCCCTGCTCGACCCCGGCTACGTCGGCCGGGTCCTGGAGCTCACCGGACCACGGCTGGTCACCTTCGAAGAGGCCGCCCAGGCCATTGGCGGGCCGACCGTCACCTACCGCCCCGTGCCGACCGAGGACTACATCGCGACTCTGATCGCCGCCGGGTTGCCGGCAGCGGACGCGGCCGGACTGGCGTACCTCTTCGAGGAGGTGCTCGACGGACGCAACGCCTACGTGACCCGCGACGTCGAGTCGGTCCTGGGCCGTCCTGCGCGAGGCGTCGACGATCTCCACCGGGGTGAGCACTGATGAGCGAGGTCGTGCTCACGAGCGCGAGACTGCTCAACGGCGTCACCGCCGGGATCTACATCGCCTTCCTCGTGGCGTTCATGCCCGCGCTGCACGGCCAGCCCGACGAGGTCTACGCACGGGTCATGAACCGGCTCAACGTGGTCATCGTCAACCCGGTGTTCCTGGCCTTCTTCCTCGGTGCCCCGCTCTTCGCCCTGATCCTCCTCGGCTGGCACCGGACGCCGCTCTCCGTCACTGCCGCCTGCCTGGCCGTCGCCGCCGTCGTCATCACCTTCGCAGCGAACCTGCCGCTGAACGACGCCCTGGCGAACGGCGGCACGGTCGCCGCGTTCGAGAGGCCGTGGCTGATCTTCCACACCCTGCGAACCCTCACCGCCACCGGCGCCTTCGTCCTGCTCAGCCTGCCCGCGGTCGCCCGGACCTAGCAGCAGACGACCTGCTGCACCTTGAAAAGGGTGTCCTCCTGGCGCTGCATGTTGACGTAGCCCTGATCGACCCAGACCACTCGGAAGAGCCCGTCCCCGAGGTCCTCGACCCGCCTCTCGCCGCCGGCGTCGAGGTCTTCGAGGATGTGGAAGTAGAAGCCGTCGCCACCGTTGGCGTCATCGGTGCAGTCCCACGCGGCCGGGTCGTCGAGGTCGGGCATGTAGAGACCCGCGGCCTCGCAGTCACCGGCCTGGAGCGCGTCGACGAACCGTACAGCCGCGGTCTCCGCTCCGCTGACCGGCTGCCCCGCGGCGGTCTCCCCGCCGTCAGCCGGCACCTCGGCCGGGCCGCCACGCACCACGAACCAGGTCGCGGCGCCGCCCAGCACCAGCGCGGCACCGACGGCGGCCGCGACGAGGACTGCGTTGCGGCGGCGGCGCGCCGGCTGCGGGGGCGGACCCGGCGAACGGAGCACGGTCTGAGCATCCGCAGGAGGAGGTACGGCGACCGCCCGTCCCTCGGCGGCAGCGGTGAGTGCCGCGGCGAAGCTGCCCGCGTCCGGCCAGCGGTCCTCGGCCCGCGGCTCGAGGGCGCGCATGATCACCGCCGACACCGTGGCCGGCACGGGCGCGACCGAGCCGAGCTCGGGGACCCGGGAGACGACCGTCAGCGCCGGCGCGGGCGAGCGGCCGGCGAACATCGCCCAGGCGACCGCACCCAGGCTGCGTACGTCGGCACGATGGTCGATCGGCAGCGTCTCGTCGAACTGCTCGGGCGCCATGTAGGCGGGCGTCCCGATCTGCCTGGTCACCTCGGTGTGCTGGTCGAGCGCACGTGCGACGCCGAGGTCGGCGACCATCGCACGCAGCCTGCCGTCGGACCCGCCGGCCAGCAGGATGTTGGCCGGCTTCACGTCGCGGTGGATGACCGAGCGCACGTGCAGCGCATCGAGACCGGATGCGGCCTGGGCCACCAGATCGGCCACCAGCTGCGGCGGCATGCCCTGCGGGTGCTGGGCGATCAGCTCCGCGACGCTGCCCGCGTCGGCGTACGCCATCACGAAGTAGGGCGCACCCTCCGGAGTCTCGCCGATGTCATGGACCGACACGACATGGCTCGAGTCGACCGACCGGAGGAACCGGGCCTCCTGCAGGAACCGCTCCCGGATGTCGGCCGCCTGGGTCCACTGCGCACTGAGCACCTTCACCGCGACAGGCGAGTCGAGGTCCGGGTCGTGATAGAGCCACACCTCCGCGAAGCCGCCGGAACCGAGGGGCTTGACCTGGCGCAGGCGCCCGAGGGTCTGGGGAAGGGTCACCGGGACATTATGGGGGCGATCGTCAGGCGGGTTGGCGCGTACCGCTGACTGCGCGCCGGCGGGCCTCGGCACGGAACTTGGAGGGCGATGAGCCGACCACGCGGCGGAACGCGGTGCTGAACGCACTCTCCGACTGGTAGCCGGTGGCTCGTGCGAGGTCGGAGATCGACAGTGTGTCGCGAGCGAGGGCATCGCGAGCCAGGCTCATGCGCCAGTTGATGAGGTACTCCAAGGGCGGAACCCCGACGTGCGCCTTGAACGCCTGGGCGAACGCGGAGCGCGACATGTGGCTGATGTCGGCGAGCTCCTGAAGGCTCCAGGAGTGGGCCAGGTCCGAGTGTACGGCGCGCAGGGCGGCCCCGATGCCGTCGTCGTTCAGGGCGCCCAGCCAGCCACGGGCCCAGCCGGCCTGATCGGCGTGAGCGCGCAGCATGTGCACGAGCAGGACCTGCGCGAGGTGGTTCTGCACCAGCGGTCCGCCGGCGGCGACCATCCCCACCTCGGTGGCCAGGTGCTCGATCAGCTGCGCGAGCCGCGCTCCGTGAGGATCGCCCGCCCGGACGATCACGAGCGTCGGGAGGAGATCGGTCAGCAGGGCCGCGTTCTCCTCGTCGAACCCGATGTGTCCGGCGCAGAGGTAGAGATCGTCCTCGGACTCCGGACCGATCCGGACGAACCCGTCCTCGGCGCCCGCCCACACCGCCTCCGCCTCCTCTGGTCGCCGGCCGGCGTCGGGCGAGCTCGCCAGGACGTACGGTGGCGGGTTGCCCAGCATGAAGGTGTCACCTTCCTGCAGGAGCACCGGCTCGCGCCCGTCGAGGATCAGCCAGCACTCGCCGCGTACGAGGCCGCCGATCCGCACGTGCAGGAACGCGTCGAAGCTCAACGCCCACTCACCGACGGCCCGAAGGCTGGGGCCGATCACCGTGTGGGGCCTGAGCAGTCCGATCGCGTCAGCCACGGGATCCCGAAAGCCGATCATCGAGGTCGCCTCCTGGACGATCGATAAAGAATGGCGGACTCTGAATTATGGATATTACTCCGAAGCGGACGCAGTATCGATCTCGTAGGTAGATCACCTGCACACGAATCGAGAGAGAAGCGATGGAGAAGAGCCACATCGGACAGTTGGACGGCAAGACCGCGGTGGTCACCGGCGGCAGCAGCGGAATCGGTCTCGCCACCGCACTGCGGCTGGCGGACGAAGGAGCGTACGTCTTCGTCACCGGGCGGCGAGAGGCAGAGCTGGAGGCGGCCGTCACGGCCATCGGACCGGAGCGGGCGACGGGCGTGACCGGCGACATCTCCGAGCTGGCCGACCTCGACCGGCTCTACGACGCGGTCCGAGCCCGCGGGAGAGGTCTGGACGTGCTCGTGGCGAACGCGGCGGTCGGCACGTTCGTGACGTTGGAGGAGACCACCGAGGAGCACTTCGACCAGATCTTCGGGATCAACACCCGTGGCACCCTGTTCACGGTCCAGAAGGCGCTCCCACTGCTCAACGACGGCGCCTCGGTCATCCTGATCGGCTCCACGGCGGCCGACCGTGGCATGGAGGCGTTCGGTGCGTACGCAGCGTCGAAAGCGGCACTGCGCTCGTTCGCCCGGACCTGGTCCGCCGAGCTCAAGCACCGCGGCATCCGCGTCAACGTGGTCTCGCCGGCGTGGATCGAGACCCCTGGCGGCACCGCGGCCTTCGGCGACGAGGAGACCGCCCGGGCCATCAAGGAGCACGTCGAAGCGACCGTGGCCAAGGGTCGCATGGGTCGGCCCGAGGAGGCTGCCGCCGTGGTGGCGTTCCTGGCCTCGGAGCAGAGCAGCTACGTCGTCGGCTCGAACCTCTATGTCGACGGCGGAGCGAACCAGATCTGAGAGGGTCACGAATCCCTCCGCCGACGACGCCCTGGACGTGGTCGCCACGGCTGACCCGTAGGTCAGAGCTGTTCGGGTGGAGCCATCCGGTAGACGAACTCGCCGAGGCCGGACTGCGAGATCGCGAAGATCGCACCCGCGAGGCCCTCCTGGGTGGCGGCCATGCTCAGGTCGCCCAGGCGGACCGCCTCGTATCCGGCATCGTGGCTCAGCTGACCGACGACGCTCTCGGCCTGGTCGTCGCCGGACCACAGGTTGCTCGGTCGTACGCGGGCGTCGGCGACGCGGCCGAACAGCGAGGCGAAGTTGGTGCTGAACACCTTGGCCGTGGCGCCGCCGGTGACCGACTTGACGTACTCGGCGTTGGAGGCGAACCCGGCCGGCGGGCGGGCACCGCCGTAGAGGTTGGTGGCGTCGAGCACGGTCTTGCCCTCGAGCCCGGCAACCGACGACAGCGCTGCCTCCACCGCGGCTCCCGGTACGGCGAGCAGAACCGCTTCGGAGCCGCTGGCGTCGCCACCGGCCCGCCCGAGCCTGTTCACGTCGTGGCCGGCGCGCTCCCACAGATCCGCCAGTCCACCGCCGATGTTGCCGCGGCCGATCACGGTGATCTTCATGCCGACCACGTCCGGACCTCGCCGTACGCCGGCGCAGTGCCGGAAATCCTGTGACTCATGATTCCTCTCCTGAATGCTCGAGAACGAGAAGGGCGCCGGAGGGGCAGCGCCCGATCACGTCTCGCAAGATCTGAGCGGTCCCCTCCGAATCGGCGCGGGCCGGGTCGATCCATGGCCGCGCGGCGGTGTCGAAGACGGTGGGCATCCCACGTACGCACTCGGCCGCGTGCTGGCACACATCCCCGTCGAAGGAGACGTCGACCACTGGCCCGGTGTAGGTCTTGCGTGCCATGGTCAGTCCTTCGCCGTCGACGCGGGCACACGCTTCACGAGCGGGACGTACTCGCGGTGGTTCGCGATCCAGCCCTTGATGAACGGGCACAGCGGCATCACCTTGCGCTGGCTGCCGTCGCGGACGTCGTCGAGCGCGAACCTCGCGATCGCGGAGCCGACGCCTTTCCCTTCGTAGGCGGGGTCGACCTCGGTGTGGGTGAACACGATCAGGTCGGTGGCGAGGATGTACTCCGCGAACCCCACCACGGATCCATCCACACGCGCCTCGTAGCGCAGGCGCTCAGGCGCATGTATGACCTCGAGGTCGATGTCTGTCATCTCGTGTCCTTGCTCGAAGTCTCGGGTCGGTGTCGGTCAGCGCGCCGACGTGCCAGCACCCGCAACGCTACTATCTATTTGTTTGCACGCACAAGTAGATTAGCTGCAGACTCCCTTCCATCGTTAGGACCACGCATGCAGTTCGGGATCTTCAGCGTCGGGGACGTCACCCGCGACCCGACCACCGGCTACACCCAGAGCGAGGCGGAGCGCATCCGCAACCTCGTCCGCATCGCGCAGCGAGCTGACGAGGTGGGCCTGGACGTCTTCGCCATCGGCGAGCACCACAACCCGCCGTTCATCCCCTCCTCGCCCACGACGCTGCTCGGTCACATCGCGGCGCTCACGGAGCGGATCATCCTCAGCACGTCGGTGACGCTGATGACGACCAACGACCCCGTCAAGGTCGCCGAGGACTACGCGATGCTCCAGCACCTCGCAGGCGGCCGGCTCGACGTGATGCTCGGGCGGGGCAACACCGTCCCGGTCTATCCCTGGTTCGGGAAGGACATCCGCCAGGGCGTTGCCCTGGCGCTGGAGAACTACAACCTCCTCCACCGGCTCTGGCGAGAGGACGTCGTGGACTGGGAGGGCAAGTTCAGGACCGCGCTGCAGGGGTTCACCGCGACGCCGCGACCTCTCGACGACGTCCCGCCGTTCGTCTGGCACGGCTCGATCCGGACTCCGGAGATCGCCGAGCAGGCGGCGTACTACGGCAACGGCTTCTTCGCCAACCACATCCTCGCTCCCAATCTCGCCTTCAAACCGCTCGTCGACCTCTACCGCCAGCGCTTCGAGCACTACGGCCACGGCACCGCGGCGCAGGCGATCGTCGGCCTCGGCGGCCAGGCCTTCATCGCCCGCCGGTCGCAGGACGCGGTCGAGAGGTTCCGTCCGTACTTCGAGGCCTTCCCCATCTTCCGCGGAGCGAGGCTGGAGGACTGGATGACAGGTACGCCGCTGACGGTCGGCAGCCCCCAGGAGGTCATCGACAAGACCCTGACGTTCCAGGAGGGCTTCGGCGACTATCAGCGCCAGCTCTTCTCGGTCGACGGCCTCGGCCTCCCGGTCGAGGTCGCACTGGAGCAGGTCGAAATCCTCGGCACCGAGGTGGTCCCGGTCCTGCGCAAGGAGATGGCGTCGCGCCGCGCACCCGGCGTCCCGGAGGCACCGACCCATGCCTCGTTGGTCGCCGCCAAGTACGGCGACGGCGAACCCCGCCAGCCCCGGCCGAACCCGAATCGTGGCGACAACCTGTCCGGCCCCTCCCCCTACCACGACAGCGACCCGAACATCGCTGCACAGTTCCCGGCGGCCCTGTGATGAGCGAGGTGACCATCGCGGTCCTCACCGCCGGCGTCAGCGACCCGTCCTCCACCCGGCTCCTCGCCGACCGAGCAGCCCAACGCACGGCCGACGCCCTGAGCGCGTACGACCTGCGGGCGACGTTCCGTTCGATCGATCTGTCGACGATCGCGGTCGACGTCGCCCAGGCGCTGGTCTCAGGCATGCCGAGCCGACAGGTCAGCGCCGCCATCGAGAACCTCGCCGACGCCGACGCGATCATCGCGAGCACCCCGGTCTACAAGGCGGGGATCAGCGGACTGTTCAAGTCCTTCGTGGACCTTCTCGACAACGATCTGCTGATCGCCAAGCCGGTCATCCTGGCCGCCACCGGAGGCACTGACCGGCACGCCATGGTCGTCGACGAGCAGCTCCGACCACTGTTCGCGTTCCTGCGGGCGATCCCGATGCCGACATCCCTGTACGCCGCCCCCGACGACTGGAGCTCACCAGAGCTCGGCGATCGGATCGCCCGAGCCGCCGGCGAGCTGGCCGTCTTCGTACGCAACGGGACCGGCCCGCAGATCGCCGAGCAGAACTGGGGCCGCCATCGACACCAGTTCGGCGGCAACGCCGAGGGCGCACCTCAATCGATCAGCGACGTCGACTTCTCCACCGACCTGATGCGCCTGGCGGCCGGCGGCGACAGGGCACAGGAGACGTGACGACGCTCGTTCGCGAGGATCAGCGGGGCGACCGGCGCCGAACCGGCGGCCCGGCCTCGGCCTGAGCGATCCTCGCGAGCGCATCAGCGAACGCGGCCAGATCGACGTCCTGGAGATGATCCATCACGTGGCGGCGCACGCTCTCGAGATGCACCGGCCAGGCCTTCTCGAGACACGTCAGCCCGGCCGGGGTCAAGCACGCCAGCTGGCCGCGACCGTCGGCCGTCGAACGGACCCGCTCGACCAGACCCGACCGCTCCAACCGCTCCACGACCCGGGTCAGCCCGCTGACCGAGATCGACACATAGTTGGCGAGCTCACTCATGCGTAACGAATGCTCGGGGGCCTCGGACAGGTTCATCAGCACGGTGTACTCGGTGAGGTTCAGGCCCTCCGACTGCATGAGATCGGCATCGAGCACCCGCGGAATCACCACGACCGCCCGCCCCAGCGCACGCCAGGCGGTCTCCTCCTCGGGCGACAGCGGAGCCACCTCCCCAGCTGCTGGCCGACCGTCCATACCAACGAGGCTAGCGTGTAGTTGCTTGACGTAATAAGGATCCCCGGCGCGGCGGAGGGTGCGGACAGCTCCGCAAACTGTTGGACCCCGCGTGGCCCGCGCAGAGATGATGGATCCATGTCGGTCGACATCTCGTCGGTCCGCGCAGGACTGCTGCCGGCCGACGGCGGGAGCTGGGAGCCGGTCACGACCGGCGAATCCGGCGCGGTCGTGCTTCACGATCGTGACGGTGGGCGCTACGCGAAGCTCGTCCCCACCGCAGCCAGGGATGACCTGACCGCCGAGCGAGACCGGGTCGCCTGGCTCGGCGAGACCGGCGTCCCGACCGCATCGGTGCTCGATTGGCGAGCCAGCGACGACGGCGCGTGCCTGATCACCAGTGCCGTACCCGGCGTCCCGGCCGACCAGCTCGACGCCCCCGCACTCCGGCGCGCCTGGCCGAGGATCGCAGCCACCGTACGTGAGCTGCACGGGCTACCTGTGGCGGACTGCCCCTTCGACGGAGGACTCTCGTCGATGATGCCCCTGGCGCGTACGACCGTCGCCGAGAACCTAGTCCAGACCGATTTCCTGCCCGTCGCCATGCAGCATGTTCCGCCGGCACAGATCCTCGACCAGCTCGAGGCCGAGCTGCCACAGCGCGTACGTCAGTCGGAGGGCGAGCAAGTCGTCTGCCACGGCGATCTCTGCCTGCCGAACATCCTCATCGACCCCGACACGATGCGCGTCGCAGGGCTGATCGACCTCGGCCGCCTCGGCGTCGCGGACCCGTACGCCGACATCGCCCTGCTCCTGGCCAACGCCCGCGAGACCTGGCCCGATGAGGTCATCGCACAGCAGGCCGACGACGAGTTCGCCGCCCTGTACGGGGTCACCCTGGATGCGAAGCGACGCCGCTTCTATCTGCTGCTCGACCCTCTGACCTGGCCGGCTTGAGACAGCGCGACGCATCTCCGCGTAAAACGCCAACCGCCTCCGGACCAGCATTTCGGCTGATTCAGAGGCGGTTTCGTTCTGCGCGCCTGTAGGGATTCGAACCCCAAACATTCTGATCCGTAGGCACTTGAGCCCTGTCCGGAGGGGTCCGCTCCACGCTCAGCACTCCCCCGCGCCAGCCCCGAATTTCCGGAATCGTCCGGGTTCATCCGCCGTGCCTCGAGGTGTCGCTGGGTGTGTCCCTGCCGGCAGCAACCCCTCCTCCCTCGTCATCAGCAACTTGCCGGATCCCCTCTCACCGGGACGTCGCCGGCATCAGTGGTCAGGCTCGCAGCGCTGCGTCGTGAGAAGTTTCAGGGGAGGTCGAGGTGTCCCAGGGCTCGGAGGACGCCGGCGAGATGGTCGCATTCGTGCCAGATGCTGACGGGATCGGAGCCCCTCGCCGTCGTGCTGATGGTCTCGGCGTCGTCACTGAGTTGCCCCATGTCGAGGTCGGGTTCCTGGTCGAGGTTGAAGGCAGCGGTGATCGGGACGTTCCAGTAGTGGTCGACGTCGAAGGTGACCTCGGGGCCGTGCTGGGCTTCGACGGCGTCGAGGGTGCGCTCGAGGGCGGCTCGGAGGTCGGCGATGCGCAGCGGCTGGGCGGTCATGTGGACAGGATGGCAGGAGCCGGCAGCTGAGGACTGCCTGGACCCGATTCGCGAGCGCGTCTCTTCCCTACGGGGAAGGGGCGCACTCTTCATTTTGGCGCGGCACGTAGGGGGACCGGCCGCCAGGCCGCACGCCCCCGGAGGCCGCGTACGCGGCCGAAGGCCGCCTTGAATCAATAGAGAAAGTTCTCACGAAGCCAACTAAGTGGGCCGGATCCTCCCGCGCTCTCTACGCTCGATCCGCGCAGCCATGGACTAAATCGAGTGCGCGACCTCAAGCCCGCCCGCGTAGGGTTGGCGAGCATGTCGGATTCGCCGTGGAAGGTACTGCAGTACTGCTATTTCTGGCTCGCCAGCGAGGCTGTCACGGCCGAACAGGTTACGCAGCATCTCGGGATCGAACCGGATCGGACTTCGGTCATGGGGTCCCGGCAGACGTCGCCACGGGTGGCCCCTGCCGTACACCGGTGGCAGATTCGATGCGAGACGCACGGACGGATCGATGAACAAGTGTCCGATGTTCTTGCCCGCATCGCGCCTGTCGCTGATCGAGTGCGAGATCTCGTCGACAGGGGCGACGTCGCAGCAGGCCTGATGATGGTCAGGTGGTTCGACGATCCAGACGGCGGCTACAACGCGATGGGCTGGTGGATGAGCGCCGAGCAGATCCAACTGCTGGCCCGCATGGGAGCCACCGTGGAATCAGATGAGTACACGGGAGGCTTCACAGCGCATGCTCCTCTGTGACTGCGGTCTACATCGTCAGTTGATGGGCACACCTGGACGACTCGATCTATCCAGCACGCTGCCTCTTCGGGCGCTGTCTCGCTAGTGTCGATCTTGAGTCAGTAGAGGGGTTCTCGCGAGACGACGGCCAGCGTCTTGTCATCGTGCCGCTTCGCTCGGGAGTTGCTTTCTTTCCTCGGTCGTCGGCCGACTCCCAGCCCTGACAGCGCCGGAGGATTGCGGCGAGGTCATCCGAGGTCGCGGCTGCAACGGTCGGCCAGCCGTCTTGGCCAAGGTGCTCCATCGGTTTGTACGCACCGTCTGCCGCGAGCACGCACCACGGTGGCCATCATCCGGCAGGTGCGCGCGTGGACGGGACCTCGTCGGGCGGCAGGTGACGATTGAGGGCATTCTCTGCTGCGGTCGGATCGGCCTCCGCGATTCCGCCAGATGATCGAGAACTACATCATCCCGAACATCGGCACATGCGCCTGCAGCAGGTCCGGCCGATGAGGCTGACGAAGTTGTACGTCGACCTGCTCGACCACGGCGGTAAGAGCGCCGAAGACGGCGACGACACCGAAGAGGGCCGCTGAAACCATGACTCTGTTAGCAGAAGCGTTAGCAAGCGCCTCGCACTCGGGGCACACCGTGAACATGAAGAAAGCCCCTCACCAGGGCGTTCTGCCTGGTCAGGGGCCAACCTCTCACTTGCGCATGTACTGCGCGCCTGTAGGGATTCGAACCCCAAACCTTCTGATCCGTAGTCAGATGCTCTATCCGTTGAGCTACAGGCGCAGTGTTACCGAAGCAACGTGTAGAACATTAGCGGAAGATGGTCCGTGACCAGAAATCGCCACGTGTGAGAAGATCTGGCGCTAGCCACAGCATCGGGGAGGTGGAGCGTGAGCAAGCGTCAACCCACGCCATCCGGCGAGGAGAGGAACGTGACCGACGAGAGACGCACGCCCAGGACGCGTGCACTGCTCGAGGCGAAGGGCATCGAGCTCTTCGAGCTCATCGCAGATCGCGGAGGGATCTCTACATCGGATCCGCGAATCAGCGATGACGGTGAGTTCACAGACGCGCTGGCCGCTCTCGCGGAGCTGGGACTCGTCCGCAACCCTGACGACGCACCGGACACGTGGGTGACCGTCGACCCGGCAACCGTGCAGGCTCGGGTCGTCACACCTATGACTCAGGAAGGCATCCGCCTCCTCCAGGAATCGGCAGAGTGGGCCAATGATTTCACCGCCCTGCGAAACGCCTGGCGTCGCTCGGCGCCGGCGGAACAGCAAGGTCCATTCGCATACGTCCATGCGCCGGCCATTCAGCCGTTCATCGACTCATTGGTAGCCGAGTGCGAGAGCGAGATGCTGACGGCGCAGCCGCAGACACGGCGTGACACCGGCAGCAAGCTTGCCGCAGCGATCGAGAAGGACACAGCACTTCTCGAGCGCGGCGTACGGGTCTGCACCCTTTATCAGCACGCGGCTCGCCGAAACAGCGCCACCCGCGAGTACGTTGCCGCCGTCTCCCGAGCCGGGGGCGAAGTACGCACTCTGGACGAATTCTTCAACCGGATGATGATCTTCGACCGCCGTATCGCAGTGATCCCCAGCCCGGATGGGGTGGACACCGCCTTGGCTGTTCGTGAACCCTCTGTCGTGGCCTACCTGGTCGACGTCTACGAGCGGGCATGGGAACGAGCCCGACCGTTCTCCAGTTCGGACTCGTCGACGCTGCGAGACATCGCCGACGAGCAGCGAGCGATGACGCTTCGCATGCTCATCGAAGGGCACTCCGATCCGGCAGCATCGAAGCGCCTTGGGGTCAGCCCCAGAACGTACGCAGGATACGTCTCAGACCTCAAGGAAGAGTTCGACGTCGACACCCGATTCCAGCTGGGTTACGAAATCGGCCGCAGCGGAAACGACGACCCGATGTCGGACGGGGACTCCGTCCGGAGTCCCAGAAAGTGAGTTTCGCTCCGAGGATCAGCGCCGGATGGTGCCCCAGCTGGAGTCCTCGACAGCCGTGATGCCCCAGCTCGAATCGGCAGAAGCCGTCGTAGCGCTTCCAAGAGCACCCATGGCGACGACCGCGGCTGCCGAAGCCAGCGCGAGCGCCACCGCCTTGCGTACGTGCTTCATGTGGTTCCTTCCTGGTCTCGAGGCCGATTCTGGTGCCGAGAGGCCTACGGGATGATTATTGTGCAGGTTGGCGACTTTCGGGTAACCCAAGTTCCGGCGTACGGACTTTTGCACTGCTTAAACCTGCAGGTCAGAAAGCAGTTTGGCCCCCTCTTGAAGGGGGCCAAACTCATTGAAACCAGCGGAGGCGGAGGGATTTGAACCCTCGATGGGGTTTAAGCCCCAAACTCGATTAGCAGTCGAGCGCCATAGACCGGACTAGGCGACGCCTCCATACTGCGCGAACAGGCTACAAGACCAGCGCGTCTGGGACCAATCAGGGTGCTTCGGTGGTTCCGGACGCCTGGTCGAGCGGCTTGATGGTGGCCTTCAGATGGGCCTGCAGGTCGCGTACGAACTGCTCTCGGTCGATGCTGAGGATCGTGACCGGGATGATGGTGGCACCACCCTTCTTGAGCCGCAGCTCGAGGCACGGCGTGCCGGCGGGCATGGTGGTCACCGCCTCCTGGATGTCGACCCAGCGGGCCTCGCGCACGCCGGCACCCCGCACGAACGCGATCTTGTAGCCCTGGGCGCTGGCGCGCAGGACGTACGCCTTGTTGCGAAGCCACCAGCCGAACCCGATCACCGCGACGACGCCGACGACCAGCGGGACGAAGATCCACGCGAAGTCGATCCGGGCCGCGATCACGACGGCCGTGCCGGCGAAGACCAGGAGTGCCAGGCCGACCACCGCGGCGCCGAGGAGGCGGGCCTGCACGGTCGGAGCGAGACGGTAGTAGGTGAGCTCTGCGGATGACACGCTCTCCATTGTGACCGACACGGGCGGCCGGAGCCGCATCGGCTTGCTCCTTTACGTGACCTAGGTCACAATCTGCTCATGACAGGTGTGCTTCCCAATATGTCGGATGCTCTTCGGGCCCTGGATACCGCTATCGCCGCTCCCCGCCCCGGGACCAACGTCGGCCTCTGGCGCTGGTCGGTGCGCCAGCGCCTGGGCGGCGTACGTGAGGCGTTGCTGATCCTCGACAACGGTCAGGAGTGGCATGCGCTCAACGACGTCGGCGCGCTGCGTGATCGCGGCACGCTGCTGAGCCGGCTCGCGGTCCTCGCCGACGACGTGCTCGACCGCACGGACCTCGAGGATCTCCTCCTCGAGCTGCGGCGGTTGATGATCGACGTGGATCGGCACCTGCAAGAGGTGTGAGTCTGGCAGAGGGAGCGGGATTCGAACCCGCGGTAGGTCTCCCTACGACCGCTTTCAAGGCGGTTCCGATCGGCCACTCCGGCATCCCTCCATGCGCCCGAAGGCACGTCGCCGAGTGTAGTGCGCCTGAGGGTCAGGCGCTCAACTCGACGAGAACGTCACCCTCCTGGACGACATCCCCGGCGGCCACCTTGACCGCCACCACGGTGCCCGGCGCCTCGGCGAGGACCGGGATCTCCATCTTCATGGACTCCAGGAGCACGACGGTGTCCCCGACGGCGACCTCGTCTCCGGGCTGCACGCCGACGCTCATGACGTTGGCGACCATCTCGGCGGCGATCGTGGTGGGGGTTCTGCGGCTCATAACCCAGAACGTACGGGTTACCAAGCGGTATCCCTAGCCAGAACGGGCGTCAGAGCAGCGCGTGGGTGCGGCCCGGCTCGGGGCGTACGGCGCTGGCCTCATCGGCCTCACGAGCCGCCCTGCGGCCGCTGCCGGCCGCCGTCGAGCCGCTGAGGGCGAGGTCGATGCGGATGATGACGAACGCGATCACCAGGCCGACGAGGATGCTGTAGACGACCGAGAGGGCGGCCTCGGCGAGGCCGACGTCGGGGTTGAGGAACGTGCTGGCCACCGGCGCGGTGAGCGCGACGCCGAAGAGGCAGACCCACCAGCCCTGGCGGCGCCGGGAGCGCATGTGGGTGCCCCAGACGAGCGCCGGGACGCCGAAGAACGCCTGGATCGGGTGCGGGTAGCCACCGATGTGGATGCGGCACCAGCGCTGCATCTCGTCGATCGAGTCGAGCAGGCCGGTGCTGCCGTAGCGGCGCAGCATCTCGGCGTAGATCAGGGTGAGCGCGAGCATCAGGCCGCCGATGCCGACCACGATCGCACCCCGCCGGCCGAGACCGTGCAGGCCGGCGCCGAGGCGGTAGACCGCGAAGAAGGCGATCGCGAGCGAGCAGGCGAGCGTCGCGTACTCGAATCGGGAGACCATCACCACCGGCTCGAACCCGAGCGCGGCGAAGCTTCCGAGCGCGGCGATGCCGACGGCGATGAACGCCTCGCGGATCGCCTTGGGGAAACGGCGCGCGGGGACGGTGCCCATCACCGCGAGGACCGCTGCCACCGACGCGACCAGGACCGCCGCACCCGTACGCAGCGCCTCGTTGTCCACGAGCACCACGACGAGACCGGCAGCTGCTGCCAGGGAGCCGAAGATCAGCGGCCGGCCACCGGTGCGGTGGGCCAGCGCGAAGGTGTAGGCGGTGCCGACGACGACGGCGCCGAGGCCGCCGAAGATCTCCGGCCCCAGGTCGAAGGCGCTGACACCGAGGCCGAGCAGCCCGACGGCGAGCGCGACCAGCCAGATCGCCCGGACCGTGCCGGCGGTCAGGCTCTCGATGATCCCGAGGCCCGCGCGGGCCGCGCCGGCGCCGGGCACCCGCGGCTGGGCGAGGAACGAGGTCACCTTGGCCGCGGGGGTGGGGCGACCGGAGGACTCCGCGTCGTAGGGCGCCGGCTCGTAGGCCGGGTCATGGACCGGCTCGAGGTGGCCCGACTGATACGGGTCGGACTGGTACGGGTCGGACTGGTAGGGGTCCTGCGGGTAGGCCGGCTGCTGGATGTGGGACGGCGTCTGCGGCGGCGTCTGCACCAGACCGGGCATGACCGTGTAGGTGCCCGTCGTGGAGTACGCCGGCGCCTGGCGCGCGCTCGGGGGCGGCGCGGTCGGACCGCTCAGCGCGGGCTCCGGCGTGGGCGCGGGCCTGACCGGCGCGTCCGCGTAGCCACCGCTGAAGCCGCCGCCGTCATAGCCACGACCGACGGGAGCCGGGGGCTCCGGCGACGTCAGCCGCGCACGCTTGCCCGTGTAGCCGTTCGGCTCGTCGGGCTGCTGGGACTCGGCGCGGCCGGCGATCCGGCGCCCGCCACCCGGGGTGGGCGGCGGCTCCTGGGGCTGCTGACGGTCGTCGTACCACGTCTCGTCGGCCCAACCGGTCTGGCTCCAGTCCTCGCCGTTGCTCTGGCCACCGAAGGGATGGCCGGTGTCGTGGCTGGTCTCTTGATAGCCGGTCGACCAGTCGTTCTCCGCCCACTGGTCATACGCCAGCGCCTCGCTCGAGGTCGGCTCCACGTATGCGGGTGTGGGCTCGCTGCGACCGGCTGCACGACGGCCACGCTTGCTCTTGTCAGCGCGACGGCGGGGGGCTCGGTCCATAACAGGCGAGGATACCGGGGAAGGGGTGAACCTAACGAGTCATCGATATCCGTTTACCGCCGTGACGAGGAGTTGTTGACCAGCGTCACATTCTGCGGTTGACCAGGGAGGGGTTGGTGCGACGAGCCTCCTCGAGCACGGCCCGATCGATCGTCGCGGAGACGACCTCGTCGCCGTCCCCGGCCTCGGTCAGGACGTCCCCGAGCGGGTCCACGACCATCGAGTGACCGCAGTAGCGAGGCGCCGACTGGGCGGCCGCCGCGATGAAGACGGTGTTCTCGATCGCGCGGGCACGTACGAGCGTGCGCCAGTGGTCGACCTTGCGCGGCCCGGCCACCCACGCCGCCGGCAGCACGATCAACTCGGCGCCCGCGTCGACCAGACGCCGCGCGAGCTCGGGAAAGCGCAGGTCGTAGCAGGTCATCAGCCCCGTGGGCACACCAGCGATGTCGACCACCACCGGCTCGATCGCGCCCGCGACCAACGCGTCGGACTCCTTGTAGCCGAAGGAGTCGTAGAGATGGATCTTCCGGTACGCCGCCTCAGCCCCGCCCCGTACGAGCAGGGTGTTGAACGGGCGCCCCTCGGGATCGCCGCTGGTCTCGAGCATCCCGGCCACGACCGTGGCCTCCCGCTCCTTGGCCACCCGCGCCAGCTCCGTCCCGAAGGGCCCGTCGAGTCCCTCGGCGAACGGGCTCAGGTCGGATCCCGGCTTGCCGAAGTCGCGGGCGAAGACCTCGGGGAAGACGACCAGGTCGCTGTTCGCCGGGGTCAGCTCGGCCAGGAGCTCCCGATTGGCGGCGGGCTCGAGCCCCGACGCCTGCTGGACGAGGCTGATACGGAGGCTGTTCCAGGTGGTCACACGTCCAGACTAGAGTCCCCGGTGTGACTCGCTGGGACGAATGGGAGCCGTACGCTGCCGTGCTGCTCGCCGGAGGACGCAGCTCCCGCCTCGACGGGATCGACAAGTCCGGGATCGAGCTCGGCGGCCGCACGATGCTGGCCTGGGCGCTTGACGCCGTCGTCGACGCGATGGAGGTCGTCGTCGTGGGCGACCCGGTGCACACCGAGCGTCCGGTGACCTTCGTCCGCGAGGACCCTCGCTTCGGCGGCCCGGTCGCCGCCCTGCTGACCGGTGTGGACGCGCTGCTGACCCCGCGGGCGTACGTCGGGGTGGTCGCCGTCGACATGCCCTTCCTGCGGCCGCGGACGCTGTCGCGGCTCCGCGAGGCTGCCTTCGGTCGTGACGGCGCCGTGCTCGTCGGACCGGACGAGCGTCGGCAGCTGGCCTTGGTCCTCTCCACCGCACGGCTCGCCGAGGTCCGCCCGGACCACGGGGGTCAGCACGGGATGCCGTTGCGCAAGCTGCTGGCCGACCTCGATCTCGTCGAGGTCCCCTCGGAGGGCGACGAGCACCGCGACATCGACACCTGGACGGACCTGAAGTCGCTCTGAGGAATCGTGGTGGCGGCGCGCGCGCCAGCTGTAACACGCTGTTACACCCACTATCCGGTCGTTCTGAACGACCGGATAGAACCACGAACGACGTGTTACACGCCGCCGGCCCGCCACCCGCCACCACCGCAGGCCCCTAGTCTTGGCGGCATGCGAGCCGTCGTAGCCGAGCAGCCCGGAGGGCCCGAGGTCCTCACCGTCACCGACCGTCCCGACCCGGAGCCGGGGCCCGGCGAGGTTGTGATCGACGTCGCCGCCGCGGGGCTCAACCGGGCCGACCTGCTGCAGCGCCAGGGCTTCTACCCGCCGCCGAAGGGCGCCAGCGACATCATCGGGATGGAGTGCAGCGGCGTGATCTCCGCGGTCGGCGAGGGCGTCGACGAGTGGCAGGTGGGTGACGAGGTGTGCGCGCTCCTCGCCGGAGGCGGCTACGCGACGAAGGTCGCGGTCCCGGCCGGACAGGTGATGCCGGTGCCCGAGGGCGTCGACCTGGTCACCGCCGCGGCGCTTCCCGAGGTCACCACCACCGTGTGGTCCAACGTGTTCATGGTCGGCGGGCTGACTCCTGACGAGACGTTCCTGGTCCACGGCGGCGCCGGCGGGATCGGCACGATGGCGATCCAGCTCGCCAGTCAGATCGGCTCCCGGGTGATCACCACGGTCGGTTCGGCCGAGAAGGCCGAGCTGGCCAAGTCGCTCGGCGCCGAGGTGGTCGTCAACTACAAGGACCAGGACTTCGTCGAGGTCGCCAAGGTCTACGGCGGCGCCGACGTCATCCTCGACAACATGGGCGCGAAATACCTCGCCCGCAACATCGATGCCCTCAACCCCGAGGGCCGGCTGGTCATCATCGGGATGCAGGGCGGCACGAAGGCGGAGCTCGACATCAATGCCCTCCTCCGCAAGCGGGCCGCGGTCATCGCCACCAACCTCCGTGGACGCCCGGTCGAGCAGAAGGCGAGGATCTGCGCCGAGGTCGTCGAGCGCATCTGGCCGATGGTCGAGGCCGGCGAGGTGAAGGCGGTCGTGCAGGACGTACTCCCGCTGGCGGAAGCCGCCGAGGCGCACCGGCTCATGGAGTCCGGCACGCACACCGGCAAGATCCTGCTGACCACCGGACCCTAGGTAGGGTTGGGCGCATGACGCAGGAGCAGACCGGGGAAGTCGTGGTCATCGGACCCGACGGGCAGCCGATCGCGGTGCCCGCCGACGTACTCAAGGACGCCAGCGCGCCGGAGGCCGCCGAGGACGAAGAGCGCGACGTGACCGACCTCGTGGAGCAGCCCGCGAAGGTGATGCGGATCGGATCGATGATCCGCCAGCTGCTCGAGGAGGTGAAGGCCGCCCCGCTCGACGAGGCCTCCCGCAACCGGCTCCGTGAGATCCACCAGGCCTCGATCAAGGAGCTGGAGTCCGGGCTCGCGCCCGAGCTGGTCGAGGAGCTGGAGCGGCTCTCGCTGCCCTTCGCCGAGCAGCAGACCCCGTCCGAGGGTGAGCTGCGGATCGCGCAGGCCCAGCTGGTCGGCTGGCTCGAGGGCCTCTTCCACGGCATCCAGACCGCGATCTACGCCCAGCAGGTCGCAGCACGTGCGCAGTTCGAGCAGATCCGCAAGGGCCTGCCGCCGGGCGCAACCCTGTCCCCGGAGGGCCATCCCGCCCCGGGTCAGGGCGGTCCGCAGCAGCCGGGTCAGCACGACCACGGCGACTCCTCCGGCGGGCTCTACCTCTAGGCCCGGACGACATCACCGGTGCCGATACGGCACCGACCGCGGTGGCGCGACCTAGTGGTCCGGGAGCGCGTCACGCAGCTCGCGACGTGAGGTGATCCCGAGCTTGCCGAAGACCTTGCGCAGGTGCCACTCGACCGTGCGGGCACTGATGTAGAGCTCGCTGCCGATCTCCTGGTTGGTGCGGCCGTCGCGCGCCATGTGGGCGATCTGGCTCTCCTGCGCCGTGAGGTCGTCGAGGGTGTCCGCGGTCCGTCTGCGGACCTTCTCACCGGTGGCGAGCAGCTCGTGTCGGGTACGTTCGGCGAAACCGTCGGCTCCCATCGCCGCGAAGTCCTCGAAGGCGGCCTTGAGGTGGAGGCGGGCATCACCGCGCCGCCGTTCACGGCGCAGCCATTCGCCGAACAGCAGCCGCGTGCGGGCCAGCTCGAAGCGCAGACGGGTGCGCTCGAGGCGCTCGACCGCCTCGACGTAGGAGCGCTCCGCCACGTCGCCCTCCGCGACCAGGGCGCGAGAGCGCGCGAGCAGCCCGGCCGCCCAGTCCGAGTCGGGAACCTCGGCGTAAGCCGCCAGCCGCTCCAGCGCTGTCGTCGCAGCGTCCGTCGAGCCGCTGCGTACGGCCGCCTCGACCAGGTCGGGGAGGGCCTGGGCCGTGAAGGGCCCGAGGTTGCCGGCGCCGGCGCGCGCTGCCGCCTCGTACGCCCTCTCATAGTGGCCGAGGCCGAGGTGGAGCAGCGCCGTGGCGCGCTCGGTGATCTGCAGACCGAGGCCCTCGCCACGGGCAGTCGCCTCCTCGGCGGCTGATGCGATGACCGGCTCGGCCTGGATGGCGTTGCCCTGGTACGCCAGCAGGAACAGCTCGCCGTACGACGCCCGCTGGGTCCCGGTGACCTCTTTGACCCGTTGCTCCTCGAGGCCGAGGTCGCGGGCCTGGTCGACGTCGCCGCGCCAGAGCGCGACGACGCGGTGGGCGTTGAGTGCGTTGGCCAACGGCGCGAGCGCACCGGCCTCCCGGGCCAGCTCGACGTGTCGGCTGGTCGCGGTGTCCCAGGCCTCGAAGTCCCACAGCGACAGGGCTGCGTTAGCGACCAGTACGCCACGGCGCAGGAAGACATCGGTGGGGACGTCTCCACCGAGGTAGGACGTCACCGCCTCGCGGAGCATGGGTACCGCCGCGGCCGTCCCGTCCGAGACCAGGGTGGCCAGGCCGGGGCCGAGCGCATCTCGCGGGGTGGTCGTGCTCGGGGACGGTGCGGAGCAGGCGGCCCGCGAGACCACGGTCAGGTCACCGTCCGGGTCGGCCAGGGCACCGGCGACCAGGGCTGCTCCCCATGCGTCCAGGTGGGTCTCGCGTGCCAGGTGCGGGTCTAGGGGTTCGAGTCGTCGGGCGGCCCTGGCAAGCGCCGCGGGAGCGTCGCTGCCGGACCTGGCCGCCCGGCCGGTGAGCGCGCGCACGAGGTCGGCGCGGGCACGGTGGAGGTCGTCGACGGCGTCGGCCTCCGCCTCGGCGGAGAGCGCGAGCGCTGCTTCGTACCTGCCTGCGTCGAGGTTGGCCTGTGCCGCGGCGAGGGTCCGCTCGGCTCGTTGCCGAGGATCGGCGGTGAGGGACGCGGCGCGCTGCAGGAAGGACGCTGCCGCCGCCACTCCCCCGCGGGCGCGGGCGCGGCCGGCGGCCTCGTGCAGGGCGTCGGCGATCCCGTCGTCCGTCCCGGTGGTCGCCGCCGCGAGGTGCCAGATCCTGCGTTCCGGCTCGGTCCCGGCGTCGAGGGCCGCCGCCAGGGCGGCGTTGACCTCACGTCGTTGCTCGGGCGTCCCCGCGGCGTAGGCGGCGCTGCGCATCAGTGGGTGTCCGAATCGGGCCTGCCCTCCGACCTCGAAGAGCTGCTCCTCGGCAGCCGGTTCCGAGTCGGCAGGGGTGAGTCCCATCGACTGCGCCGCCCGCCACAGCACGGTGGCGTCGCCCGTGGGTTCGGCCGCGGCGAGGAGAAGGAGCCGGCGGGTCGGGTCGGGGAGGGCGCGGATGCGGCGGACGTAGTGGTCGTGCAGGCTGCCGGGATGGATCGCGGGGAACGCGAACCCGCCCATCAGCTCGGAGGCGCCTCGCTGCGCCAGCTCCAGCAGGGCCAACGGGTTGCCGCGGGTCTCGGCGACGATCCGGTCCCGGACCCGGCTGTCGAGATGGCCGGGCAGTGCGGACGCCAGCAGGTCGACCGCCTCCTCGTGCTCGAGCCCGGAGAGATGGAGCGCAGGGATACCGGCGAGCAGCTGCTCCGCCGCGGGCTCGCGGACCGCGAACACCAGCAGCACCGACTCGGCGGCCAGCCGCCTGGCCACGAACCCGAGGACCTGGATCGACGGCTCGTCGATCCACTGGGCGTCGTCCACCACGCAGAGGACGGGCCGGTCGGTCGCCGCCTCCGACAGCAGACCGAGCACCGCCAGTCCGACGACGAACTTGTCCGGAGCAGGCCCCACGACGTTCCCGAACGCCACCTGCAGGGCATGCTCCTGGGGACCAGGGAGCCCGGGGAGCAGGTCGAACATCGGGGCGCAGAGCTGGTGCAGGGCGGCGAACGGCAGCTCCAGCTCGGACTCCGTCCCGGTCACCTCCGCGACCCGGCACCCGCTCGCGCGGTCGGAGACGTAGTCCAGCAGGGTCGTCTTGCCGATGCCGGCCTCACCTCGCAGCACGAGGGCACCGCCCTCGCCGTTGCGAAGGCGGTGCAGCGCGTCGTCGAGTCGGTCCCGCTCCTTCGTACGACCGCGAAAGGCGGTGATCCGTACGCCCATTGCGCCACCCTAAGGCTCGAGGACCACCGCCGTCGCGGGTATCGCACTCCTCCTGCTCGCCGTCCTCGCGGGTCACTCGGGCAGCGGCTCGCCGTGGAACTCGGCGAGCATGTAGGCCGCGTACCACTCGGGCCAGGCCTCGTCGTACTCACCGCCGTTGCGGGCCTCATGCTCGCCGTGGGCGACCGCCGCCCGCTTGAGCGCCTCCGTCAGGTCGCTCGCCGTGGCGTACGACGTCGCGGTGTCGTCGATCCGCCCGGGGAGTCGGGTGGTGACCTCCTGGAGCAGGTAGGTGTTGCCGTCCGGGTCCGCGAAGGACGCGAACGACCCGTAGCTCGCGCGCTCGTCGGCAGCGCCGGCCAGGCGTCCGTCACCGGAGAGCGGCCGGAACTGGGCGCCGGGGACCTCGGGGTGGAAGACGTCGCTGATGTCGACACCCTCGGCCTCGAGAGCGTCGCGCGCCTTCTGGACGTCGGAGACGACCAGGTAGAGACCCTCGGCCGTGCCCGGCTCCGCGGTGGTGATGTTGGTGCCGAACTGGATCGACGCGGGCGAGCCCGGGGGCGTGAACTGCACGACCCGGAAGCCGTTGTCGAACTCGAAGTCGGCGTCGAGGCGCCAGCCCAGACCGTCGTAGAACTTCTTCGACCGGTCCACGTCGGCGACCGGGATGACGACTGCCTCGAGCTTCAGCGCCGTGGCTGCAGTGGTGTTCATTGCTTCGCACTCCTTCTTCTGGTCGGCGGGATTGCCGACATCTCCGAGAGTGCTCTCTCGCCGGGGCGGTCGAACCAGGGGTGATCCCTGGTCGACCCCCCGGTGTGGTCAGAACGCCTACTGGGTCAGTCGAGCAGGGCGCGAAGCACGGTCTGCAACCCGCGGTGGGCCGTCGGGTAGGCGAAGTGCATGTCCGCCAGGGTCGCGATCGGGATCTCGGCGTGGACCGCGGTGGCCACCATGCCGAGGATCTCGCCCCCTGCCGCCCCGACGACGGTGCCGCCGACGAGGACGCCTCGGTCGGCGTCGGCGACGAGCTTGATCGGTCCCGGGTCCTCTGCGATCCAGCCGCGGGTGCCGAGGTCACCGGTCGCCGTACGCACCGTGATGCCCCGCTCGCGCGCGTCGGCCTCGGAGAGGCCGACCGAGCCGACCTCGGGGGCGGTGAAGGTGACCCGCCCGACCGCCCGGTAGTCCGCCCACGGACCGTCGACGCCGGTGAGGTCACGGATCACGACGTCGGCCTGGTACATCGACACGTGGGTGAAGGCGCCCTTGCCGGTGATGTCGCCGACGGCCCAGACACCGTCGGCGACCCGCATCCGCTCGTCCGGGTCGAGGACCCTGGCCTGCGGGTCGAGGCCGACGTGCTCCAGCCCCAGATCACCCAGGTTCGCACGGCGTCCGGCGGCGACCAGCAGCCGCTCCGCGGTGACCGCACCCTCGCCGAGGTCGAGCGTGAACTCGGCGCCGTCGTGGGAGACCTGCTGGACACGGGCTCCGGTGAGCACGGTGATCCCGGCGTCCTCGAACGCCTGCTTGATCGCGGCCGAGGCCTCGGGCTCCTCGGGAGGGAGAAGCCGGTCGGACGCCTCGACGACCGTCACCCGGACCCCGAAGGTGGCGAACACCTGGGCGAGCTCGCAGCCGATCGCCCCGCCACCCAGGATCGCGAGCGATGCCGGGAGCTCGGTCAGCCGGACGGCGTCGCGGTTGGTCCAGTAGGGAGCGTCGGCGAGCCCGGGAACCGGCGGCGCGGCCGGCGCGGTGCCGGTGTTGAGCACGATGCCCCGCGCCGCGACGTACGACGTCTCCGTGCCGTCTTTGGCGGTGACCGTGACCGTGCGCGGCCCGGTGATCTGCCCACGACCCCGGGCGAAGGTGCCGCCCGCGGCGACCAGCCGGTCGATGGCGACCTGGTCTTCCCAGTCGTCGGTCGCCTCGTCGCGGATCCGGTCGGCGACCGGCTTCCAGTCCGCGGTGACGATGGCGGAGCCGGCACGCCCCTCGACCAGACGCGCGTCGCGGAGCTTCTGCGCGGCGTGCACCATCATCTTGGTCGGGATGCAGCCGAAGTAGGGACACTCGCCACCGACCAGACGCTCGTCCACACCGACGACCCGCAGACCCGCCCGGGCCAGGCTCCCGGCGACGTGCTCACCGCCGGGTCCGAGGCCGATCACCACGACGTCGCACTCGATCGCTTCGCTCATGATCGAACTCCATCAGACCGGCCGCCCGTTGTCACCCATCTTCCTCGACAAGAGTCCGACTCCCGCGTCGGCACCCCGGGCAGCAGAGGCCATGACGTGCGGCGTACGGGCTCGAGCGCCTGTTTCTCGAATGTGGATCTTCCGTAACTCCAAAGTGGACAAGAGTCGCGTCATGACCCTGCGATGAGCCCGTCTCTCTCACGTGAAGGCCGCCGGAGAACGGATGGCCAGCGCCGCCCGCCGAGAAGAGGAAACACCATGGCTACCACCACGATCACCGCACGTCACCGCAGTGAACTGACCGCCGTCGAGTCGATCCGCAACAACATCCTCGACGCCGTCCGCACCCTCCGCAACAACGACCAGGCCGAGCACAAGCACCGCGGCGGGATGCCGCCTGCCGTCGGCACCACGATGTTCGGCGTCGCCGCGATGGCTGCCACCGGCATCGTCGCTCTCGGCGTCGTCCGCTGACCATGCGCCTTCATCTACGGTCCGTCGTTCACAGCCTGAGGCTGTGGGTGGATGCCCTGGGCCTGCTGAGGGGGAGGCCCAGGGCGCGGTCGGGGGGCCGCTCAACGGACTGAGTGTCGTCACGCGCGCCATCGGGGGATCGGCGCGCGTGACGACACGCGCCAGAGATCTCGTCATACCGAGGGATATGGACGGATCTCGAAAGACCGCAGCCGACCATCCGTGAGGATGGTCGGCTGCGGTGCATTCCGTGACCGGAACCGGCAGTCAGGCCGGGACCGTCGACTCCTCCACCCAGCCGCCGTCGGCCGGATCAGCTGGGGCGGCCGACTCGCGGCGTACGTCGGCGTCCTTCCACAGATCGAGCAGCACCGCCGGCCAGATCTCCTCGTCGGTGGACGCGAGCTCCGCGCGCGTCCACCAGCGGTAGGCCGCCATGGTGAGCTGCTCCTCCTCGGTGTGGCCGGCGGTGGAGACCTCGAAGACCGGCACCCAGCACGCGAAGAAGAAGTCCTGCTGGTCGATGACCACGTCGCTGTAGCCGTGGACCACGGTCCGTCGCATCGTCGGGCCGATCAGGTCGGCCTCGGTGATCCGCAGACCGGTCTCCTCCTCGACCTCGCGCACGGCCGCGGCCACCTCGCTCTCGCCGTCGTCGATGCCGCCGCCCGGTGTGATCCACCAGTGCACGCCCGGGATCCCCGGGTCGGAGTCGGCGAAGAGCAGGATCCGGTCGCGGTCGTCGATCAGGAGTACGCGAGCCGTGCTGCGGCTGCGGCGGGGCCGCTCCTCCGGCGGGACGGGGACGAAGGTGCGGGGTGAGTCTTCCTCGGACGCCATGGCCCCATCCTCACCCACGTGGCGCGTACATGATCATGCCCATCCCGGCCAGGCACAGCGCCGCGCCGGCGATGTCCCACCGGTCGGGCCGGTAGCCGTCCATCGCCATCCCCCAGGCGATCGAGCCGACGACGAAGACCCCGCCGTACGCCGCCAGGATCCGCCCGAAGTGGGCGTCGGGCTGCAGCGTGGCGACGACGCCGTAGAGGCCGAGCGCGATGAATCCGGCGCCCACCCACAGCCAGCCGCGGTGCTCCCGGAGTCCCTGCCATACGAGCCAGGCGCCACCGATCTCGGCGACCGCGGCCAGCGCGAAGAGCAGGAGCGAGCGGAGGATCAAAAGCCCTCGCCGATCAGGTGGGCTCCGCCCAGCGGGTCGTTGTTCCACGAGATCGTCGTCCAGCCCTCGTCGGGGCTGCCCTCGACGACCGCGAGCCCGGTGTTGCGAATCCGGTTGTCGTCGCCGAAGGCGGGTGACTGCGCGGTGCGCAGGCCGGTCCACATCCGGATCGCCGCACCGTGCGAGACGATCGCGACCGTGTCCTCGGGCTCGTGCTGCTTGACCACGGCCTGGACGGCGGCGTCGAAGCGCGCCAGGAACTCATGGCCTGCCTCGCCACCCGGGACCGGGGTCTCCAGCGTGCCGGCGATCCAGTCGGCGAGCGCCTCGAGATAGGCCGTCACCGACTCCTTGTCGGTGGCCATCTCCAGGTGACCCGCGTTGATCTCCTCGAACCCCTCCTGCACCACGACCGGCAACCCGAGCCGGTCGGCGAGCGGCTGGGCGGTCAGCTGCGTACGCACCAGCCGGGAGGCGTAGAGCCCCGCGATCCTCTCGCCCGCCAGCGCATCCGGCACCGCCGCGGCCTGGGAGAGTCCGAGCTCCGTCAGCCCGGCGCCGGGGAAGGCGGTGTCGAGCGCCCCCGAGACGTTGCTCGGGGTCTGGCCGTGTCTGATCAGCAGAAGTCTCATATGCCGGTAAGGGTACGGGACCACCCCCGCCGAGAAGTCGGTTACGACGGCCGAGAAGTCGCTCACATGGGGCGAGGCGTCACCGACTAGGCTGAATCCGGACGAACTACTTCCGGGAGCCGCCACGATGGGACATGACGAGAGCCCGACAGCACGGGCGCTGCTCACCCTCGAGCTGCTGCAGTCCTCCCCCGGCATCACCGCCGAGCGGCTGGGCGAGCGGCTGCGGGTGACCGAGCGCGCCGCCCGACGTTACGTCGCCATCCTGCGAGAGGCCGGGATCCCGGTCGAGTCCGAGCGCGGCCCCTACGGTGGCTACCGGCTCGGCCGCGGGATGCGTACGCCGCTGATCTTCACCACCGCGGAGGCGCTCGGTCTGGTGATGGCCCTGCTCGACGGCCACCACGACATCGCCGACGCCACCGGCCCGGTCGGCAGCGCGGTCGGCAAGATCGGCCGGGTGCTGCCCGAGTCGCTGGCCCAGACGGTGGCCGCGGTGCGGCGTACGATCTCCGCCGTTCCGGACCAGAGCGCCGTCTCCCCCGACCCGGACATCACCACCAGCCTGGTCCAGGCCTGCGACTCCCGCCGGCGCACCACGATCGCCTACACGACCGAGAACGGCAACGAGCGCAAGATGGTCGTCGACCCGTGGGCCGTCGTCGTACGCCACGCCCGCTGGTACCTGCTCTGCTGGTCGCACACCGCCGAGGCCCGCCGGGTGCTCCGGGTCGACCGGATGGGCGCGGTCGACATCGAGGAGACCTCGTTCGTACGTCCCGAGATCGATCCCGTCACCGAGGTCGAGGAACACCTCGGGGAGGGCTGGGCCTACTCGGTCGAGGTCGTCTTCGAGGCCCCGTTCGCGCAGGTCGACCGCTATCTCCCGCGCGTCCTGGGTCGTCTCGAACCCGTCGACGACGGCCGCTGCCGCCTCGTCGGGAGCACCAACAGCCCGAGCTGGTACGCCCAGGAGCTCGCCCGTCAGGCCGTGCCGTTCCACGTCGTCGAGGGGGACGAGGTACGCCGCTGCGTGGCCGACCTCGGCCAACGGCTGCTCGAGGCCGCCGAGCCCCGCTGACCTCGCTGGGTCACCTCGCCGGGTCACCTCGCTGGGTCAGGCGAGACGCGCGGGCAGGCGGGAGTAGCCGCGGAGGATGCGGGTGGGGTGGCGCTCGCGGCCGTCGAGGAGCTTCAGGTCCGGGAAGCGCTCGAAGAGGAGCCGGAGGCCGATCTCCCCCTCCATCCGGGCCAGGGCCGCACCGAGACAGAAGTGGCGGCCGCTGGAGAAGGAGATGTGGTCGCGGGCGTTCTCCCGGGTCACGTCGAACACGTGCGGGTCGGTGAACACCGCCGGATCGCGGTTGGCGGCGGCGAGGATGGTGTTGATGATCGTGCCGCGCGGGATCGGCTGCCCCGCGATCACCGAGTCCTGACGGGCGACCCGGCCGGTCAGCAGCACCGGCGGGTCGAGCCGGAGCACCTCGTCGGCGGCGTTGGCCCACAGCTCGGGGCGGTCGCGCAGGATGTCGAGCTGTTCGGGGTTGTCGTGGAGCAGCGCGATCCCGTTGCCGATCAGGTTCACGGTGGTCTCGAAGCCGGCGGCGAAGACCAGGCCGGCGATCGCGCGCAGCTCGTGCTCGCTGAGCCGGTCGCCGTCCTCGCGGACCGCGACGAGCTGGCTCAGCAGGTCGTCACCGGGATGGGCCGCGATGTGGTCGAGGTGTCCACGCAGCCAGGTGTCGAACTCCTCCAGCGACGCCTCCATCCCGCGGAAGGTGCCCCAGTCGAGCCCGATGTCGAGGCTCAGGGCGGCGCCCTTGCCCATCTCGAGCATGCGCTCGCGGAGCTCGACCGGCACCCCGAGCACCTCCGAGATGACCGTGATCGGCAGCAGCCCGCAGTAGCGCGAGACGAGATCGACCTCGGAGGCCCCCGACTTCTCCAGGCCGTCGAGGAGCTCGCGGGCGATCTCCTCGGTGCGCCCGCGCAGCCGCTCGACGGCCTTCACCGTGAACACGCGCGTGACGAGCTTGCGGTAGCGGGTGTGGGCCGGCGGCTCGGTCGCGAGCAGCGACGGCGGCTGGATCGGGTTGAAGACGTCGCTGGCGGCCCAGGTGCCGGCCTTCGCCATCCATCCGCCGCCCGCGTCGGGCGCGAAGAACCCGGTCACGAAGTCGGAGCTCGTCAGCACCTCGCGGATGACCGCCTGGTCGGTCGCGACCTGGCTGAACGCTCCGCGATAGAGCGGCCCGTGCGCACGCACCTCCTCGAAGAGGTCGATCAAATCGAAGGTGTGCGACCCCGGTCCGCTGAGGATCAGGTCGCCCTGGAGGTCGCCCTTCTTCGCGGCTCGGGTGATGACCGTACGCGGCAACCCGTGCCCCAGCGCCCAGCGCACACCCTGCTTGGCGGTGCGCTCCACCTGGTGGAGCGTCCGGCCGGCGATCCCCGGCGTGCGGACCGGCGGCGTGATCTTGAGCGGCATGCGAATCCTCCGAGGCGCAGGAACAGGTTCTTGTGCAGCGTACGCCGGACGGGAGTCCCACACATCCGACCCTGGTAGCAATTCAGTCCTGTATCGAACTGCCTCGACCCGGGAGGATCAACGCCTGACGAACTCGCGGTCGCCCTTGGGCCAGGAGTGCGTGTAGCCGGTGACCTTGGCGGCTCCTTCGATCCGGACGCTCCATTCCGCGTGCCCGGAGGCGACCGGCTTGATCACGACGAGCTGGTCGGGCTCGGTGATCGTGACCGTACGCGTGAACCGCTCCGGCGCGCCCCACGGATCCATCGCGATCGTCGCCGTCACCGGCAACCTGCTGGCGTCGATCCGCAGCCCGATGGCCTCGGTCATCGCGATCGCCTTCACCGACAGCGTCCTGGTCGGCTCCGGCTTCTTGGTCGGCTTGGGCGTCGGCGTCGGCGTGGGCTCGACGCGTACCGACGACGCCGTCGCGCTCGGCGAGGGCGACTCCGACGGTGGCTCGATGACCTCGTCGCTGGCCCCGGCGGTCGGCTCGGACTGCTGGCTCTGCGGCTCCTTCTTGTCGGAGGAATCGGCGTCGGAACCGGTCACGACGCCGCGTACGACCTCGTAGATCAGGATCAGCAGGAGCAGGCAGACGACGACCAGCACCACCCGCCCGCGACGGGTCATCCGCGACCGTCGGTACGGCCCCGGCTCCATGTGGTGCAACGGCACCAACGGTCCCGGCGACCGCGGCGACCGCTCGGAGGCCGGCACGGGAACGGGCTTGGGGGCAGGCTCGGGAGCGGGCTCAGGGCTCGGCTCAGGCAGCGGCGCGGGTGCGGGAGGCGGCACGGGTGCCGGCGGGGCAGGCTCGGGCTCCACCGGTTCAGGCTCCGGCTCGGGCTCTGGTTCCGGCTCCGGTTCCCGTGGCGGGGCGGGCGGCGGCACGAGCTCGGGCTCCTCGACCACAGGCGCGGGCACGGCCAGGATCGGCGGCACGTACGGCTCGGGTTCAGGTTCGGGTTCGGGAGACGGCTCGACCTCGGCCTGGATGACCAGCGGCGCGATGGCGTCAGGCAGCCACGCGGCGCCCGGAACGTCGTCGGGCGAGCCGTAGCTCCCGAAGACCTCGAGGGTCTCGAAGTCGGTGACGTGCCCGTCGGGATGGACGACCATCCGGACCCGGGCCTCGTCGTCGGTGGCGACGACCTGGACGGGCTTGCGGCTCGGGCCGGCGAGCTGCTCGCGTACGGCCCGGATGCCTGCTTGGTGCGGATCCTCTCCCCATGGACGATCCACCACGAGGCCGTTGAGCGTCGTGACCCCGCGGGTGACGGAGAGGATGGCTGTCTGCTTCCGGGCCATCAACGGCCTCCGGAAGGGTCAATGCACACGTGTGGGGGTCCTCGCGGTGGGGAAGCGGGCAACGGGCTCGGAAAGTGTGTCGTTCAAGCCTCAACTGGGCAACTCACACGCGCAAGCCCTACCCACCAGTTACCGTCTTGTCAGCCTGCCTTGTCAGGCGAGCTCGCGAACCCTGTCCTCGAGGAAGTCGTCGAGCATGTCCACGGCGACCGCGTTCGCGGCTTGGATCTTCTCCTGGCTGACCCCACACATCCGCAGGCACGAGGACGCGATCGCCCAGGCCTCCGGGCACGAGATCCTGCGAACCGTGTTCTCGGTGATCATCTCGGCGCGCATGTTGATGACGCCTTCGACCTGCTGGATGAGCATGTTGCCCAGCTGCTTCAGGCTGACGCCTTCCAACACCTTCTCCGAGGCCACCTTGCTGGCGAGATCGGCATAGGCAGCAGCCAGCTCCTGGTGCTCCTTGCGGAACTCGGTGTAGACCTCGCCGTTGGTCACATCCGGCAGCATGTAGAGCATGCCGACGTTGTGCTCGACATCGGCAAGGGTGCGTACGTCGATGAGAACCAGCAGATAAAGAGCGGTCTCGTAATCGAGCGGTGGCACCTGGTTGAGGATCTTCTCGACCTTGTCCGTGGTCGGGCGGACCGACTTACGGAGCAGCTCGACGAGGATCTCGTCCTTGCCTGCGAAGTGGTAGTAGAGAGAGGCCTGACGGATGCCGACCTGGTCGGCGATCTCGCGGGTGGACGTCGCCGCGAAGCCCTGGGACACGAAGAGTCGCGCAGCAGCATCGAGGATCTGGTCACGTGGTGAGGCAGTACCCGAATCGGGCACATGCCTGGGGCGGCCGGGCCGAGAACGCCTAGTTGTCATGTACGCCATCTAAGCGGCCTCCCGAGTTTCGGGGAAGATTCGAAAGAGTCTTCTTCCCCTAAGGAATAGAGTCGAAAGTCCCACGAGAGGGTTGAATTCTCTGTCAACAAAGTGTATGGCGCGACGGACCAATAGACACGGCACAGCATCCTCCCGGGGCGATAATGCTGGCGGAATTCTGCCCAGTGTGACGGGGTTTCAGGCGGCTGAACAGGGTCGTGTGCCATCAGGAGGAATGACCCCGGTCCCATAACCGATATCCACGCCGAACGTTAAAGGCCCTGCTCAGACCGGTAACGGCGCCAGCCACCGTGCGATGAGATATCAGCGGCTCTTTCGACCGCAATCGGCTCCACCAGAAATCCCGAAACCGAGGAGCCGTCCTCCAACGTCACCTTTCCGATCGCCATCGGAGCAGGTACGCCACCCACGAACGTCCCGAAGCCCGCGGCCGGGACGCGCCAGAGCTCGCCCTCGATCCGCACCCCGGTCGCGGGACCACCGACACGGACCAGGCCGGGCTTCGGCGGCACCGTCTCCAGAGCGAAGAGCCGATAGTCGGCCGAGGTCGACACCCGGCGCAGCAGCGTCGCACCGGCCTCGACCAGCTGGTGGTTGAGCGGCATCCCCGACAGGTGCGCACCGACGACGAAGAGATCGACAGCGGGGCTGAGGAGCGTGTGGCCCAGCGCGGCCAGGGTGCGGTCGCTCCCGGCCGCTCCGGTCAGCATCACCCCGAAGGGCAGCCCGCCGACCTGGCCGGCCGGGACGGCGAGCGAGGCCATGTCGAGGAGGTTCGCGAAGTTCGTGTAGCGCCCCAGGCGCGCGTTGGCGCCCACGGGATCCGCGGCCACCTCGGCCAGCGTGGGATGCCCGGTCGTGGTCGGTGTCAGCAGCGCCGAGCAGCCGGCGAGAGCCTCGCGTCCCGCGGCGCCGAGGCGCGCCAGCCGGGCGACGTCGCGTGCCCACTCGGCCGCGCCCGCCGATGCCCCGGCGAGGACGATCTCGGCGACCGTCGGGTCGAGGTCGGTCCCGATGAGGTCGCGGTTGGCCTCGAGGTGGGAGCCGACCGCGGCGTACCTCTCGGCGACGAAGGCGCCGTCGTAGAGCAGAGTGGCGGCCTCCAGCAGCGGCGAGATGTCGGTCTCGACGACCTCGATCCCGGCCGAGGCCAGGCGCGCGCCCACGGCTCGGAAGGCGTCGGCCCAGCCCGGGGCGAGCCCGTCGAGGTGCTCGCCGGTCGGCACCGCCACCCGCGGCACCGGCGGCAGGCCGGCATCCGCCGGCAACGTACGCGACAACGGGTCGGTCGGGTCGGGCCCGGCCATCAGCTCCGCGGCCGCCCGCGCGGATCCGAGATCCCGGGCGAAGACGGTGACGCAGTCGAGCGTGTAGCAGGCGGGTACGACACCGGTGACCGGCACCAGCCCGCGCGACGGCTTCACCCCGACGATGCCGTTGAGCGCGGCCGGCACCCGTCCGGAGCCCGCGGTGTCGGTCCCGAGCGCGAGGTCGACCAGGCCGAGGGCGACCGCGACCGCCGAGCCCGACGAGGACCCACCCGAGATCCGGGTCGGGTCCCAGGCGTTGCGGACCGCGCCGTACGGGCTGCGGGTGCCGACCAGACCGGTCGCGAACTGGTCCAGGTTCGTCTTCCCCACCACCAGCGCCCCGGCCGCACGCAGCCGGGCGACGGCGGTGGCGTCGGACGAGGGCGAGTAGGCGTACGACGGCGCTCCGGCGGTCGTCGGCAGGCCCCGGACGTCGATGTTGTCCTTGACCGCCAGCAGACGGCCGGCGAGGGGAAGGATCTCGCCGCCGGCCACCTTCGCGTCGATCGCGGCGGCCTCCTCGAGCAGGTCGTCCCGCGTACGCAGCGAGATCCAGATCTCCGGCCGGCCGGACGCCTCGATCCGGTCGAGGGCGTCGGCGGCGCGGTCGACCGCGCCGCCGGGAAGCGAGTGGATCAAGAGCCGGACCCGTCGAGAGGTCGCACGGCGGCGATGACCTGTCCCGGGACGATCTGCTCCCCCGGCTTCACGTAGATCTCGGCCACCTCGCCGGCGACCGGGACCGGGACGCTCGCCTCCATCTTCATCGCCTCGACGACCATCAGCGGATCGTCCTGCGCCAGCCGCGACCCGCGGCTCGCGACGACCTTCCAGACGGTCGAGGTGAACGGTGCGGTCACCGGCACGCACCCTTCCGGCACCTCGACCTCCGACGGGTCGCCCCGGGCGTCGAGGCGGTCGCAGATGTCGAACTCCCCCGCCGCCTTCCAGCGCTCGCGCTCCTCGTCGAAGGCCGCGGACTGCTGGTCACGGAAGGCTGCGATCGAGTCCGCGTTGGCGGTCAGGAAGCGGTCGTAGTCCTTGATCGAGAAGGTGCCCTCCTCGGTCTCGAACTCGCCGCGCCCGGCGTCGACCTCCGCCCGCAGCTCGAGGAGCTCGTCGGCGGAGACCGGGTACCACTCGATCCGGTCGAAGAACCGCAGCGCCCACGGGTCGTCGTGGAAGAGCCCGCCGGCCGAGGTGGAGCGCCGAAAACGGTTGAACACCTGAGTCGTCCGGCCGACCAGCTGATAGCCGCCCGGCCCCTCCATCCCGTAGATGCACATGTAGGCGCCGCCGATGCCGACGGAGTTCTCCGCCGTCCAGGTGCGCGCCGGGTTGTACTTCGTCGTCACCAGCCGGTGGCGCGGGTCCAGCGGGGTCGCGACCGGTGCACCGAGATAGACGTCCCCCAGCCCGAGGACCAGGTAGGACGCGTCGAAGACGGTCCGGTGGACGTCCTCGACCGAGGCGAGCCCGTTGATCCGGCGGATGAACTCGATGTTCCACGGCGCCCACGGCGCGTCGTCGCGTACGCCGGCGGTGTAGCGCTCGATCGCCTCGCGGGTCGCCGGGTCGTCCCAGGACAGCGGCAGCCGCACCCGCCGCGAGGGCACGGTCAGCTCGGAGCTGGCCGGCAGGTCCTCCTCCAGCTCGCGCAGGAGTCCCGCGACCTGGCCGGCACGCAGAACCGAGGAGTCGGTGTGCACCTGCAGCGACCGGATCCCGGGCGTGACGTCGATGATGCCCGGCGGCGCGTGCTCTGCCAGCGCCGACTGCAGCGCGTGCACCCGCATCCGGAGACCCAGGTCGAGCGTCATCGGCCCGTACTCGACGAGCACGGAGTTGTCGCCGCTGCGCCGATAGGTGACCTCTGGCCTCGCCGGTGTCCGGGGCAGGCGGCCCAGGACGCCGTCGTCGCCGTCGCCGCCCGCGCCGCCGACCACCGACAGGGAAGCACGGTGGTTGATCAGCCCGGCGGCCTTGCCCTCCCGCACCGGCACGAACCGAACTGCGTCCCCCGGACGCAGTTGCCCGATCTTCCACAGCTCACCGCTGGCGACGACCGCCGGGCAGACGAAGCCGCCGAGCGACGGCCCGTCGGGGCCGAGGATGATCGGGGTGTCGCCGGTGAAGTCGAGCGACCCCACCGTGTAGGGCGTGTCGTGGATGTTCGAGGGGTGCAGCCCGGCCTCGCCGCCGTCGGCACGGGCCCAGGTCGGCTTCGGCCCGATCAGACGTACGCCGGTGCGGGCCGAGTTGTGATGCACCCGGTAGCTCGCCGAGTAGAGCTGGTCCAGGTCGGCGCGCGTGAAGAACTCCGGGGCCCCGTGCGGGCCCTCGGTGACGCCGATCTCCCAGCTGTTGGTCAGGGCCGGCCGCCGCGACACCGGCGTCGCCGCCGGCTGCGCCTGCGGGTCGACCGCGGTGCCGGGGCGGAGCACGTCACCGCGCTGCAGCGTACGCCCGGCGTGGCCGCCGAACCCGCCGAGCGTGAACGTCGAGGCGCTGCCCAGATAGTCGGGCACGTCCAGGCCACCTCGGACCGCGATGTAGGCCCGCAGCCCCGGCCCGTCGGTGCGGCCCAGCTTCAACGTCGCCCCCGCGGGGAGCTCGATCGGCTCCCACTGCGGGGCAGGGACGCCGTCGACGCTGACCGGCATGGGGGCACCGGTCACGCAGACGACGGCGGGATCGGAGAAGACCAGCGTCGGCCCCCCGGCCGTCGTCCGGCCCGTTGCCAGCGGCACCGTGACCTCGAGGCCGGGCGCGCCCCGGTGGTTGCCGACCGCCAGGTTGGCCTCGGCGAACGAGACCGGGTCGAACGGCCCCGACGGAGGTACGCCGACCTGCCAGTAGCCCACCCGCCCGGGGAGGTCCTGGACGGTGGTTAGCACGCCCGGGTCGAGGACGTCGATGCGCGGGTCCGGGTCACCCCCGCTGCCGTCCTTGGCACGTTCCGGGAGGGTCGAGGTCGAGTGCGTGGCCGAGCGGAGCTCGGGGTAGGTCGTCATCGCGCGCAACGCGGAGACGTTGGTGACGATCCCGTCGATCCGGGTCTGCGCGAGCGCTGAGCCCAGCGTGTCCAGCGCCTCGTCGCGGGTCGCCCCGGTGGCGATCACCTTGGCGAGCAGCGGGTCGTAGTGGGGCGAGACCTCGAGCCCGGTCTCGATCCAGGAGTCCACCCTGACCGTGTCGGACGGCTCCGGCAGGATCGCCCGGGTGACCAGGCCGGAGGACGGCATCGAGTCCTTGGCCGGGTCCTCGGCGTAGACACGTGCTTCGACGGCGTACGCCTGGGGTGGAGGGCACTTGCGGAACAGCTCGTCGGGCAGGGCGCTGACCCCGTCGCGGGCCAGTCGCAGCATGAGCGCGACGATGTCGATGCCCATCACCTGCTCGGTGACGGCGTGCTCGACCTGGAGGCGGGTGTTCATCTCCAGGAAGGAGATCTGCTCGCGGCCCGGGTCGTAGACGAACTCCACGGTGCCGGCCGAGCGGTAGGAGACCGACTTGGCGAGCTGGCGCGCGGAGTCGTGCAGGACGGTACGCACGTGCTCGGGAAGAGCAGGCGCGGGCGCCTCCTCGATCACCTTCTGGTTGCGGCGCTGCAGCGAGCAGTCGCGGTCGCCGAGCACCGCGACCTGGCCCTCCCCGTCGCCGAAGATCTGCACCTCGACGTGACGGGCAGGCCGCACCAGACGCTCCAGGAACACCCCGGCGGTCCCGAAGCTGGTCTGGGCCAGCCGCGCGACCCGCTCGAAGGCGACCCGGACGTCCTCCTCCGAGCTGCACGCGGTCATCCCGATGCCGCCACCGCCACCGGTGGCCTTGACCATGACGGGCAGCCCGATCCGGGCAGCCTCCTCGGCCGCCTCGTCCGGACCGGAGAGCAGGCCCGTGCCGGCCAGCATCGGCACGCCGGCGTTCTCGGCGAGCCGGCGGGCCGAGTGCTTCTCGCCGAAGGCGCTGATCTGGTCGGGCGTCGGTCCGACGAACCGAAGGCCCGCGGCCTCCACCTCGCGGGCGAAGGCAGCGCTCTCGGACAGGAAGCCGTAGCCGGGATGGAGCAGCCCCGCGCCGGTGCGCAGGGCTGCCGCGATGATCAGATCGCCTCGGAGATAGGAGTCCCGTGCGGGCGCGGAGCCCAGACAGACGGCCTCGTCGGCCTCCCGCACGTGTGGTGCCGCCCGGTCGGCCTCGGAGAAGACCGCGACCGTACGCATCCCGAGCTCGCGCGCGCTGCGCATCACCCGGCGGGCGATCTCCCCTCGGTTGGCGACCAGGACAGTGTCGACGGACAGTCCGGTATCTGGGCCAGCCGTCATGCGTCGGCCTCGTAGTCCACGTCCGGCTCGGAGACGATCATCCGCAGCGGCGTCGGGTTGAAGTCGTTGCACGGGTTGTTCATCTGCGGGCAGTTGGAGATGAGCACGAGGGTGTCGATCTCGGCACGCAGCGCGACCCGCTTGCCGGGCGCCGACATGCCGTCGACGATGCCGAGGGCGCCGTCCTCCTCCACGGGCACGTTCATGAACCAGTTGATGTTGGAGACGATGTCGCGCATGCCGAGACCGTGCTTGGCTCCCTCGGTCAGGAAGTTCTCCCGGCAGCCGTGGTGATACATCACGTGGTGCCCGTAGCGCAGCGTGTTGGACTCCCGCGAGCACGCGCCACCGATGGTGTCCTGTCGGTCGATCTCGTTGCCGACGACGGTCATCAGGGCACGACCGTGGTTGCTGCGCAGCACCGTCCCGGTGCGGATGTAGGCGTTGTCCTGCCAGGCGAGCGTGTCCGGCGCGCTGTAGCGCTCGTCGGTGTCGTGCGCGTTGTAGAGCAGGCAGTCACCCGACTGGTTGCCCCCGACATCGACGATCGTCAGCACGTGCCCGGCACGTACGACACCCGACCACGACGCCCGCGGAGCGACCTGCTCGTCCAGCACGACGGCACCCGGCACCAGCGGGTCACCCCACTCCAGTGGGCTGCCGTCTGCGTACGACGCACCGACCGGCACGCTGGAGACCAGCTGGCCGTCGGGCGTCAGGTAGGTGGCCACAGGAACAGGAAGAGTCGTCACAGGCCTCATCACCGGGTTGTCGATCGTGGTAGTCACAGGCCCCGAGCCTCCGCATAGTCGAGTGTGTTCAGGTACGCCCGCCGCACCTCGGGAGAGGCGTCGAAACGCTCGTCCGCCGGGGTGGTCGGGGTGGTCTCCGGCGTACGCCAGGCGTGCACGCGCAGCGGCCCGACGATGTACTCCGGACGTGGGTCCCGCGGATGCGGGACGTTGGCGATCAGCACGATCAGGGGCAGCTCGGCCACGAGCTCGACCGAAGTCCCGGCGCCTGACGAGCCGACCCAGTCGAAGGCGCCGTCCGAGGCGACGCGCACTCCCTGGAAGAACGAGACCGAGGGAGGTACGTCGGCCGGCCCGAGCCCGTGCTTGGCAGCCGCCTTCACGAAGAGGTCACGCCCTGCCGGAGCAGGCCCCTCGGGCAGCGCGGTGCCGTAGCGCAGCGCGTTCCAGGCGGCGGTGCTCGTCCCGCAGAACGCGTCGTGGCGTCCCGAGGTGTCGGTGAGGATCGTGGCGAGCACCCGGCCGTCACCGGAGAGCAGCGGGTGGCCGGCACCGAGGTAGGCCTGCCACGGGATCTTCTGGGTGTCGGCGACGTTGAGTCGCTCGGTCGGCTCGAGGGCGTTGTAGACGAGCGTGTGGGCGCAGGCCTCGCCGGTCGGGTCCTCGAGCCGGAACCGGGTGCCTCGGGCGAGCACCTTGTGGGTGTAGCTGCCGGGCGCGACCGTCTCGGCCCAGGTGAGGCTCTCCGGGTCGACGTCGTCCGGACAGAACGGGCTCGACGAGGCCGGTAGGTACGGCATCCAGTCGCTGACCTGCCCCCCTTGCGCGCGAGCATCTGCCCGTGCGTTCAGCACCGTGTCCGTGCTGTGGTCTGCAGCTAGCGCCACCCGCGTCCTCCTTGAAGCATGTTGAACCTGTCGACTGACAGGTAAGCATGTAGGTCAAGGGCGTCGGGGGCAAACCATGACTGTTGGAAACCTGAGTCCGAAATGTGGGGTCGGAGACGGCGAAATTCTTCCCTGTCGGTCGATCGATTCTTACCGTTTTCGGCGTGAACTCGCTAGGGGGCAAGGACCATTTCCTGCCGAATTCACGCGTGCGGTGCCGCCTGATGGAGCGTTCTCGCCACGGCCGAGGCTCGCCCACCGGACGTAGAACCTGTCAAAAGATAGGTAACATGTCCGGTGTGATATCGGACACCGATCCGATGGCGATCCGGAACCGTGCCGAGGAACGGACCGAAACGTCGGAGGATCCCGGATTCGGCTGACATCGACCCGTCGGCGTGGGACCCTGACCCACGCAGGACGGGCGCCACGAGCTGCCGACCGGACGCCGACCGGCCTTCATCCGGAGATCAGCGGGATGATCGCTTCGACCCCCACGGCACCACATTTCCGGAGACGAACGTCCGCGATTCGGACCCGTCGCGCGGCATCGGGACCCCGATCATGCCGACGAGCTCGGACAGGTCGCTGATCGTCGGCCCGCTCCACTCGGGATCCAGGTCGAACGCGACACCCTCTTCGCTCTCCTCGATCTCGTCGTGCCCCCTGGCCCGGAATCGCACCGACCGCATCCCGACCGCCTCGGCGCCGCTCAGCTCGCGGTCGGCACCGTCACCGACGTAGACGCACTCGCTGGTCCGCACCTCCAGCGCCGCCGCAGCGACGAGGTAGGCGCCCGAGTCGGGCTTGCGTACGCCCGTCTGGCAGGAGAACGAGACCGCGTCCAGGTGGTCCGCGAGCGGGCTCTGCGGCCAGATCGCGACCGTCTCCGCCCCGCAGTCGGCGACGAGACCGAGCTTGAACCCTCGTTTGCGCAGCGACTTCAGGGCGGGCAGCGCCCAGGTGGCGGCGTGCAGCGAGAGCGCGTAGTTCAGCCGGCGGGTGATCGCGCTCTCCACCTGAGACTCGGTCGGCGACCCACCGACCCGTCTGGCCAGGTAGCGCACCGTGTGATGCACGTCGGCCATCAGGCCGCGTACGCGCTCGTCGAAGGTGTCGGTGACCGCAGCCGCGAACGCGACGGGGTCGACGCCGAGGTCCGCGCCCATCGCCCTCGACACCGCGTCGTGCTCGGCAGGATGACCACTCGGGACGAGCGTGTCCTGCAGGTCGAAGAGGACCGCACGCACCTCGGCCTCATCCATGGCCTCAGCGTAACCAGGATCGAATCTTTGCTGAGGAAGTTCGACGAATCCGTAAAGGTTACGTCGATCAGCGGGTTCCGGTCAGCAGCAGTCACAACCGTCGTCGGGCCGGCCGTCGTCGATGAACGCCTCTACCGGGGAACAGCAGACCTCGCCTCGCCAGGCGTTCACGCCCTCCCGGACGGCGACGGCGGCGATCGTCAGCGCGGCGAGGGAGTCGGCCCACCACCAGCCGAGGAGGCTGTTCAGCACCAGACCGAGCAGGAGCGCGGCCGACATGTAGGTGCACAGAAGCGTCTGCTTGGAGTCGGCGACGGCCGAGCGTGAACCGAGCTCGGTGCCCGTACGCCGCTGCACCCATGAGGCCAGAGGCATGACCAGCAGGCTCAGCACGGCCATGCCGATTCCGACACTCGAGTGCTCCGCAGCCTCGCGGGTGGCCAACGCGGTGACGGCGTCGAAGCTCACGAAGGCGGCGAGCGCGAAGAACGAGCAGGCGATCACGCGCAACGCGGTCCGCTCGCGGCTCTCGTGGTTGCCGCCCCCGAACTGCCAGGCGACGGCGACCGCGGAAGTGACCTCGATCACCGAGTCGAGACCGAATCCGACCAGCGCGGCCGAGCTCGCCCCCACACCGGCGACGAGCGCGACGATCGCCTCGACCACGTTGTACGCGATGGTGAAGGCCACCAGCAGCCGCACCCGGCGTACGAGCACGGCCCTTCTCCGCTCGGCGGCCGGTCGGGCGAGGACCACCTCCGCGGAGCGGGCCGCACTCACCATGTCACCTCGAGGCACTGCGGCGTCGGAGCGGTCTCGGTCTGCAGCGTCGCGTGCTCGATCCGGTGCTCGGTCGCGAGCATCCGCTGGGCCCGGGCGAGGACGTCCTGCGAGTCGGCATCCTCGGCGAGGGTGAGGTGCGCGGTGGCGACGTTCATCCCCGAGGTGAGGGTCCAGACGTGCAGATCGTGGGCGTCCTCGACCCCCGGGATCGCCTCCAGGTCGGCGACGACGGCATCCACCACCAGACCGTCGGGGATCTCCTGCCCGAGCACGGCCAGGACCTCGCGGCCCAGCACGACGGCCCGGACCGCCACGAAGAGCCCGATGGCCACCGCGACACCCGTGTCCCACCACGCCTGGCCGGTGAGCGCGACGATCACACCGGCCACGATCACGCCGACGCTGCCCGCGGCATCGGCGACCACCTCGAAGTAGGCGCCCTTGACGTTGAGCGACTCGGCGGCGCCGGCGCGCAGCAACAGCATCGAGACGACGTTGACCACCAGACCGAGCGCACCGACCACGAGCATCGCGCCGGTCTGCACCTCGGTCTCGGCGCCGATCCGGCCGACGGCCTCCACGACGACGTACGCCGCGACCCCGAGCATGATCAGCACCGTCAGCCCCGAGGCGAAGACCTCCGCGCGATAGGAGCCGTAGGTGCGCCGGCCGGTGGTGTCCGGTCGCGCCGCGATCCTGGTCGCCAGCAGCGCCGCGCCGAGCGCGACGGCGTCGGCGCCCATGTGGCCGGCGTCAGAGACCAGCGCGAGCGAGCCCGACCACACGCCGGCGACCAGCTCGATGACCAGGAAGCCCGCGACCAGGGCGAACGTGACCGCGAGCCGCGACCGATACCTCCCGCCGGCGTGGCCGGCGGCGCCGTGACCGTGTCCGTGCCCCATCAGCAGCACCCCAGCTCATCGGCGTCGGCACAGGCGGCCTTGTCGGTGACCAGGACCAGTCCGTGGAGATCCGCCAGTGCGTGGGCCACGCGCTGGTCGACGAGCTCGTAGCGCGTACGCCGCCCCTCGGGGACGGCCACCACCAGACCGCAGCCACGCAGGCAGGCCAGGTGGTTCGAGACGGCCTGCCGGGTCGCGCCGAGCGAGTCCGCCAGGTCGGCCGGGTACGCAGGCCCCTCGCGCAGCCGCATCAGGATCCGGGCGCGGGTGGCGTCGGAGAGCGCGTGGCCGAAGCGCGCGAGCGCGTCCAGGGAGGCCGCCGTCGTCATCACCATGGACCTGACCGTACATCGTTTCCTGTATTCAGCCAATCCTGTACTGACCTAGGGTGACGCAGCCCACGCCCCACGCGACTGGGACCGCCCTCGGCCCGTGGCCTAGACTCGGGACCACGAAGGGGAGTAGTCCTCAACAGTCGCGTCGACACACTGGCCTCAGCGCCCGGCGCGATCGGCCACGAAGGTGGCGGACGAGACCTTCGACCAAGCACCCGTATCAACACGACGGTGCTGGTCGAAGGACGCTGCACCCTCATGGGATTCCTCCGGCCGGCGCCGGAGAGGAACCCCTGTGTACGCCTTCCTGCTGTCGACCGCGGTCATCTTCGTCGCCGAGCTCGGCGACAAGAGCCAGCTCATGGCGATGACGTTCGCCACCCGCTACCGCGCTCGAGACGTGATCCTCGGGATCACCGCCGCCACCGCGATCGTCCACCTGGCCTCGGTCGCGATCGGCGCGCTCATCGGGGACGCCTTCGCCGAGCACCAGCACTACATCACCATCGTGGCCGGGCTCGCCTTCCTGGTCTTCGCGGCGTGGACCCTGCGCGGCGACGAGCTCACCGAGGACGAGGCGAAGAAGGCCCGCAACAGCCGGGGCATGGCGATCATCGCCGTCGGCATCGCGTTCTTCCTGGCCGAGCTCGGCGACAAGACGATGCTCGCGACGATCACCCTGGCGACCCAGGAGGGCTGGCTCGGCACCTGGATCGGCTCCACCGTCGGGATGGTCGCGGCCGACGCCCTCGCCATCGGTGTCGGCGCACTGCTGGGCCGCAACCTTCCCGAGAAGGTGATCAAGTACGGCGCCGCCGCACTCTTCGCGATCTTCGGGATCATCCTCGTCCTGGACGGCGTCGTCCAGCTCTGATCCTCAGCTCTGATCCTCAGCTCTGATCCCTGGCGACAGGACGTCACGACTGGTCGAGCGCCTCGACCCGGCGGTTCAGGTAGCGCTGCTCCGGCACGCTCTGGGTCAGGCGCGCCGCCAGCACGTAGTGCTCGCGGGCGGTCGCGAGGTCACCGGACTGCTCGAGCAGGTGCGCCAGCACGGCATGGGCCCGGTGGTGCCGCTGCATCGCCGGGTGCTCCAGCAGGTCGCGTACGATCTCGATGCCGTGCTCCGGGCCGAGGCTCATCGCCACCGCGACGGCCCGGTTGAGCGTGACCGCCGGCGACGGTGCGACCTGAGCCAGCATCCCGTAGAGCAGGTTGATCTGGAGCCAGTCGGTGGCTTCGTACGACTCCGCCTCGGCGTGGACCGCGGCGATCGCCGCCTGCAGCTGGTAGCGGCCCACCGGGCCCTCCGGGAGCACCTCCTCCAGCAGCTCGACGCCTTCGCGGATCAGCTCACGGTCCCACTGCGAGCGGTCCTGGTCCTTGAGCGGGATCAGGTCGCCGAGGTGGTCGACGCGCCCGCACGAGCGCGCCTGGGTCAGCAGCATGAGGGCGAGCAGACCGGTGGCCTCGTCGTGCTCCGGCAGGATGCCGCGCACCATCCGGGTCAGCCGGATCGCCTCCTCGGTGAGCTCGATGCCCTGCAGGTCCGGGCCACTGGTGCGGGTGTGGCCCTCGTTGAAGATCAGGTGGCAGACGTCGAGCACGCACGCGATCCGCTCGGGCAGCTCATCGGGCGCCGGCGAGCAGAACTCCTCGTCCTTCAGCGTCGCCCGTGCGCGGCTGAGCCGCTGCCCCATGGTGGCCTCAGGAACCAGGTACGCAGCCGCTATCTCCGCCGTCGTCAGGCCGCCCACGCACCGCAGCGTGATCGCGACCTGGGAGGGGCGGCGCAGCGCGGGATGCGCGCACATCATCATCAGCCGCAGCGAGTCGTCGTAGGCCGAGCCGATCTCGGGAGCCACCGGGTCCGGGTCGTCGAGCCGCCGCGCCATCCCGTCGGCGAGCTCGCGCCGGGTGCGCGCCGAGTCCGATCGCAGCTGGTCGATCAGCCGCCGATGAGCCACCCGGATCAGCCAGGCCCGGGGATCGGCCGGCAGACCGTCGCAGGACCATCGCTGGCTCGCCGCGATCAGCGCCTCCTGGGCGGCGTCCTCACAGTCGGGCAGATCGGGATGGACCCGCAGCAGGGCGCCGAGGACATGGGCGGACTCCTGCCGCCACACGTCCTCGACCCCCGTCACCGTCATGTCAGTAGGTTGCCACCGGCCGTAGCTCGACCGTCTCACCGGGGCCACTGAAGCTGCGTACGACCTCTTCGGCTCTCTCCTGGGACTCGACGTCGATCAGGAAAAAGCCGGCCAGATGCTCCTTGGCCTCGGAGTAGGGGCCGTCGGTGACGACCGGCTCGCCGGCGTCCCAGCGGTAGAGCCTGGCCGATGCCGGGTCCGCGAGCGGCTGCCCGCCGAGGAGCTCCCCGTTGGCCGCGAGCTCCTCCATGATCCCCTCGAAGGCCGCGTTGAGCTTCTCCCTCGCCTCCTGCGGCAAGGACTGGAGCTCGGGGATGAAATCCCCCGTCGGGTGGCCCCAGGGCTGCGGGTTGGAGTGGATGAGGATGACGTACTTCATTGCTCTTCCCTTTCGTAGGCGCCTTCCGAAGGCGTGCTTACGGGGGATACGTCGTAGCCGGCCGGCGTGGTTCTACATCGTCCCAGAAACTTCCGTGCCGCGGAGTGGGTCTCCTCGGCGGAACCCTGTGCAGCGGCCGTCGCCGATGTGGAATGGTGACCGCTTGTGAATCCGGGAGCGTTCGAAGCAGTCGACGAACGCCTGGTCTCCACCCTCGACGACCTGCTCGCCCAGCAGTCGCTGGCGCCCGGCATCGTCGTCAACGCCCTCTTCAACCGGCTGGTGACCGCGGTGCTGAGCGTGCCCGAGTCGGCCGCCGACTCCGTGCTGGCGGCGCTGCCGCCGTCGTGTCCCCCCTCCGCCTTCCGGTCGGTGGCCTCCGCCGGCGAGCACGCGCTCGAGCGGGTCTGGGCCCACCGGATTTCGCGCGCGGCCGACCCCGCGGAGGCCTTCTCCCGCTTCCCCTACCGCGAGAACTACCGGCTCCTCGTGGAGATGGAGCTGCAGGCCGTATGCCGCCAGGGCACCGACCCGCGGCACGTCCTGCTCCTCGGCTCGGGGCCACTGCCCCTGACCGCGCTCTGCCTGGCCGAGCACGGCATCGCGGTGCACTGCGTCGACCACGACCCGGAGGCCATCCGGCTCTCCTCCGCCGCCTTCGGGCGCCTGGGCGCCGCCGGGGTGACGTTCGAGCACGCCGAGGCCGCGGCCGCCACCCCACCGCGACCCGTCGACGTCGTGCTTCTCGCCGGGCTGGTCGGATCCGACGACGCCGCGAAGGCCGACGTGCTCGGCAAGGCGGTCACCCACCTCGCCCCGGGCGGCCTCGTCCTGGCGCGGAGCGCCCGGGGACTGCGTACGCTGCTCTATCCGCGGGTCGGCCCCGCGGCGCTCGCCGGTCTGACCGTGGTCGCCGAGGCCAATCCCGAGGTCGACGCCCCCGGGACCGACGTGATCAACAGCGCCATCCTGGCCCGGCCTAGAGAGCCGGGTCGAGCACCTCGGCCTTGAGCTGGGCGGCGCGCTCGATCCGCTCGTCACCGGTCTTCCCGAGGTTCCACGTCGGCAGGATGAACTCGTCGAAGCCGGCCTCGACGTACTGCCCGACGAAGTCCTGCAGCTCACCGGCCGAGCCGGTCTGGGTCCTGGCGAAGCCCGGGTTCGCGCCGTCGAGATCGAGCATGAGGTTCGCGGTCGTCCTGATCGTGGACGGGTCGCGGCCCACCTGCTCGCAGGCTTCCAGGAGCTTGGCCCGCACCGCACCGGCGCTCTCGGGCGTGCCCCAGGTGTTCCACTCGTCGGCGTGACGGGCGACGACCCGCAGCATCCTCGGGCCCTTGGCGCCCACCAGGATCGGCAGTGGCGAGGCCACCGGCTTCGGCTCGCACGGCGCGTCGGTGAGCTGGAAGTGGGTCCCCTCGAACGTCGTACGCGGCTTGTCGAGCAGCGACCGGGTGATCTCGATCGCCTCCTCGAACCGGTCGACGAGCACCTTCGCGCCCGGCAGGTCGATGCCGTAGGCCTTGTGCTCGTTGATCTGCCACCCGGCACCCATGCCGAGCACGAAGCGGCCGCCGGCGATGTGGTCGATGGTCGCGGAGCGGTTCGCGAGGAGCGCCGGGTGGTGGATCGTCGTCGGCGAGACGAGGGGCCCGATGCGTACGTTCTGGGTGGTCGCGGCCAGCGCCGGCAGGATCCCCCAGACCTCGTGCATCGGCCCGTCGTCGACCTCTTCGGTGCCGGTGTTGGGCATGTAGTGGTCGGCGACCCAGACGCCGTACCAACCGGCCTGGTCGGCCGCCTGCGCCTCGGCGAGGATGTCAGCGGTGGGGAAGACGAGGTTGGGCCACAGCGAGATCTTCACGTCTCCAACGTACCCGCCTCCGAAATCTCTTCAGAAATATTCTTGGCAAGGCTGTCGATCCCGCGTAGACCTCGTTCGACCAAGGGGTGAACGGGCCGGCAAGACGGTCCGACCGACACAGGAGATACCGAGATGCCGAAGTACATGCTGATCTGGCGCACCGTCGACGAGGACAAGATGAACGCCGCGATGTCCGAGATCCCCTTCGAGGAGATGCTCGAGAAGATGGGCCGGATCAACGACGAGCTCATCAAGGCCGGCGTGCTGCTCGCCATGGAAGGCCTGGACCCCGAGGAGCACACCGTCGTCACCTACGCCGACGCGGACCAGCCGGTGGTCACCGACGGCCCCTACGGCGAGACCAAGGAGCTCTTCGGAGGCTTCTACCTGATCTCCGTCGCCTCGAAGGAGGAGGCCATCGAGTGGGCCAAGCGCATCGGCTACTTCCCCGGCTCGGCCGTCGAGATCCGCCGGGTGCCGACGATCGACGAGTTTCCGCAGGACAACCCGTGGATCCAGCAGGAGCTCGAATGGCGCACCAAGAACGGGCAGCTCTGATCGAGCACGGACCGACAAGCACGCAGGAGACACCGATGAGTGACGCGACGCGCGCCGTCGAGGCGATCTGGCGAATCGAGTCCGCCCGCATCGTCGGCGCGCTCGCGCGCTACACCGGCGACTTCGCCCTCGCCGAGGACGCGGCGCAGGAGGCGCTCGCCGAGGCGCTGGCCTCCTGGCCGCGCGACGGCCAGCCCGCCAACCCGGTCGGCTGGCTGATGACCACCGCCAAGCGGCGGGCGATCGACACGATCCGCCGCGCCGGCGTCCAGCGGGAGAAGTACGAGGCCATCGCCCACGACCAGGACGAGGCGTACGCCGACGACCTGGACGTCGAGCGGATCGACGACGACGTCCTCGCGCTGATGTTCGTCTCCTGCCACCCGGTGCTGTCCAAGGAGGCCCGGGTGGCCCTCACCCTCCGGGTCGTCGGCGGTCTCAGCAGCGAGGAGATCGCCCGGGCCTTCCTGGTGCCGGTGCCGACGATCCAGGCCCGGATCACCCGCGCCAAGAAGACGATCGCGGCCGCGAAGGTGCCCTTCGAGGTCCCGTCGCCCGACGAGCGTCGGGAGCGGCTCGCCGGGGTGCTCAACGTCCTCTACCTGATCTTCACCGAGGGCTCCACCGCCACCTCCGGCGAGGATCTGATCCGCACCGACCTCGCCCGTGAGGCACGCAGGCTGACCCGCGTGCTGATCGGCGTGCTGCCCGACGAGCCGGAGGCGTACGGGCTGCTCGCGCTCATGGAGCTGACCGCCTCCCGCTTCCCGGCGCGCACCGATGCCGCCGGTCACCCGGTCCTCCTCGAGGAGCAGGACCGCACCCGCTGGGACCAGGGCGCCATCCGCCGCGGCCGGGCCGCTCTGGATCAGGCGACCCCACGAGGCCTCGGCCCCTATGGCCTTCAGGCCGCGATCGCGGCCACCCACGCCGCCGCCGACTCGGTGGAGACCACCGACTGGGAGCGGATCATCGTCCTCTACGAGGCACTGGGCCGCATCGCGCCCAACCCGATCGTCGACCTCAACCGCGCTGTGGCGGTGGCGATGGCCCATGGGCCGATGCGAGCGCTGCAGATCGTCGACCGGATCGCCGAGGACAAGCGACTCGACCACACCCATCTCCTCCCGACCGTACGCGGCGAGCTGCTGCGCCGGCTCGGCCGAACCGTCGAGGCCCGCGAGGAGCTGGAGCGGGCGGCAGCGATGTGCACCAACGAGCGCGAGCGTGCCGTCCTCCGGCAAAAAGTCGCTGATCTTCCCTAAAACGGGGTATACCTGTCGCTCATGTCACAAGCAGCGAGGACAGAGACGTCTGAAACCCCACGCTGGCGGATCCTGGGTCCTGGCCTCGTCGTGGCCGCGACCGGTGTCGGCGCCGCTGACCTGGTCGCCACCCTGATCGCCGGCAGCAAGTACGGCTACGCCCTGCTCTGGGCCGTCGTCGTCGGCTGCGTGCTGAAAGTCGTGCTCGTCGAGGGCGCGGGGCGCTACAGCCTGGCCACCGGCGAGACGATCTTCCAGGGCTGGCGGCGTCTGGGCATCTGGACGACGATCTACTTCGGCCCCTACATCGTCATCTGGGGCTTCATCTACGGCGCCGCCGCGATGGCCGGCACCGGCCTCTCGCTGGCCGCACTGTTCTCGTTCGCCTCGGTGAAGTTCTGGGGCATCCTCTCCGGCCTGATCGGCATCGCGATCGTGTGGACCGGCCGCTACGGCCTCTTCGAGAAGTTCCTCGCCGGCCTGGTGGGGATCATGTTCGTGACCATGGTCGGCGCCGCCCTGGTCACCCTGCCCAACCTTCCCGAGCTCCTCACCGGCCTCGTCCCGACCATCCCCGAGGGCTCCCTGGTCAACATCCTCTCTGTCGCCGGCGGCGTCGGCGGCACGATCACCCTCGCCGCCTACGGCTACTGGCTGCGTGAGAAGGGCTGGCACACCCCGAAGTTCATGCGCGTCATGCGGATCGACAACACCACCGCGTACGTCGTCACCGGCATCTTCGTGGTCGCCACCCTCATCGTGGGCGCCGAGCTGCTCTACTCGGCCCAGATCGCGATCGGCACCGGCGACCAGGGCATGCTCGACCTGTCCAAGGTCCTCGCCGACCGCTACGGCACCTGGTTCGGCAAGCTCTTCCTGATCGGCTTCTGGGCCGCGGCGATGTCGTCCCTCGTCGGCGTCTGGAACGGCGTCAGCCTGATGTTCGCCGACTTCATGGGCACCATCCGCGGCAAGGCGGACGAGGCCGAGGCCAAGAGCGGCGGCCTCTGGTACCGCGCCTACATCCTCTGGCTCACCTTCCCGCCGATGATCTGGCTCCTGCTGGCCGACGAGCCCGCCTGGCTGATCCTCATCTACGGAGTCCTGGGCGCGTTCTTCATGCCGTTCCTGGCGATCACCCTGCTCTGGCTGCTCAACACCGGCCACACCCCGGCGGAGTGGCGCAACAAGTGGGTCTCCAACATCGGCCTCATCATCTGCGCCCTCCTCTTCGCCTGGCTCGCCTTCGACCAGGTACGCACCTCCATCACCGACCTCCTCGGCTGACGCCGAGCGGCTCGAACTGACCGAAAGCCCGCCGAGTCGGCTCGTCATGACGAGCCGACTCGGCGCTGTTCTTGGTCGCGATGAGCGTCCTCGGCTCCTGGACGGTTACGCCTGGGCCTTGCCGATCCGCCAGTAGCCGACGAACGTGATCCGCGACTTCGGGACGCCGAGCGACACCAGGTGACGGCGTCCCTCGGCGGGGATCGTCCGCTCGCCGACGAGATAGGCGGAGAGGGTGGCCGGCTCCTCGGGTGTGAACGCCTTCACCTCGGCGATCGCCAGCGCGCCGGGGCGATCGGCGGAATCGCCGCGCGGCAGCCACCGCACCTCGACCCCGTCCGGCCCGGAGACGTCCTGGACGTCGGCCATGTCCGGGATCTCGATGACCGCCAGCCCTCGAGCGTCGCGAGGCATGTCCCGGAGAATGCCCAGGATCGCAGGGAGAGCCGACTCGTCACCGACGAGCAGGTGGAAGGAGGCGTCCGAGGCGAAGTCGAAGCCCGTGCCCTGGTCCATGAGCACGACCTGCTCGCCGGGCTGTGCCGTACGCGCCCACGGGCCGGCGATCCCGATGTCGCCATGGACGACGAAGTCGACGTCCATCTCACCGAGCTCGGGCCGGTGCTCGCGCACGGTGTAGTTGCGTAGCGGCGGCCGGTCACCGTGCCTGATGTACTTGAGGTAGTCGATCGTCCCGAGCTTCTCGGGCACCACGTCGAAGTTGGTGGCCTCACCACCCGGCCGCGGCAGGAACAGCCGGAACCACTGGTCGAAGCCACGCTGCGGGAAGCGCCGCAGGTCGTCGCCGACCAGGGTGAGCCGCACCATGTGCGGGGTGACCTGCTTGTTGTGCAGCACCTCGGCGGCGTACAGACCCTTCAGCTTCCGGCCTTCGTCGAATCCCATGCCTACTCCTCATCGTGAAGTTAGGCTTACCTTACCTAGCACTGCAAAGGCGGCGAGACCAAAGTCGGTTGACGCCTCCTGGGTCCGGGTAAAGGCTGGGCGGCATGCCCGCCGACGAGCTTTCCGGCTGGAGGCGCAACGTAGCGATCTTCCTCGCCGGCCAGACGGTCTCCCTGCTCGGGTCGATGCTGGTGATGTACGCGGTGATGTGGCACCTCACCATCGAGACCCGCTCCGGGTCCGTGCTGATGCTCAGCCTTGTGTTCGGGATGCTCCCGCAGGCGTTCATGTCGATCTTCGGCGGCGTCTGGGCGGACCGACATCACCGCAAGTTCCTCATCATGGGCTCCGACACCACGATCGCGGTCGCGACCCTGATCCTGGCCGGATTGATGGCGAGCGGGATCGACGACCTCTGGATCATCTATCTCGCCCTCGCCATCCGCTCGGTCTTCGCCGGCATCCAGATGCCCGCGGTCACCGCGATGATCCCGCAGATCGCACCGGAGTCCCAGCTCCTCCGGATCAACGGAGCCTTCCAGACCATCCAGTCGGCGATGACGCTCCTGGCTCCGGCACTCGCAGCGGTCATCTACGCCAACATGGACATCGTCGCCGTCTTCTTCATCGACGCGATCACGGCCCTGATCGGCGTCGGGCTGCTCGCCCTCGTCCCGGTCGCCCGTCTCGTACGCCCCGACCAGGGCAAGGTCTCCTACTTCGGCGACCTGCGCGCCGGTCTGAAGTACGTCTCCACCCACGCGCACGTACGTTGGATCCTCATCCTCTTCACGCTGGTCATGCTGATGGTCGGTGCACCGTCCTATCTCACCCCGCTGATGGTCACCCGTACCTTCGGCGACGAGGTCTGGAAGCTCACCGCCAACGAGCTGTTCTGGGGTTTCGGCATGCTCGCCGGCGGCGCCGCGATGGCCGCGCTCGGACCCAAGATCGTCCACCGCATGCGCCTGATGGTTGGATCCGTCATCCTCATCGGGCTGCTGGTCGTCGGACTCGGCGTCTCCACCAACATGTGGGTGTTCTTCGTCTTCGGGCTGCTCATCGGAGTGTTCTTCTCCGCCCTCAGCACGCCGGCGATCACGATCCTGCAGGAGCGGGTGGCGCCGGAGATGCAGGGACGTGTCTTCGGCATCCTCGGGATCGTCATGTCGGTCGCCATGCCGCTGTCCATGGTCGTCTTCGGTCCGCTTGCGGACCAGTTCTCGGTCGAGTCCCTGCTCGTGCTCGCCGGCCTCCTCCTGTTCCTGGTGGTGGCCGGGATCCTCGCGATCCCCGGTGCCCGCCGTTCTCTCGCCGAGGTCGACCTCCCGAGGGAAGAGCAGGCCGCCTCTGCTCCGAGCACGCCGGACGAGGACGCATCGCAGGGCACCAAATGACAGTTGCCCGGCGCCTCGAGGGCACCGGGCAACTGCGGAAGCTCTGGGTCAGCGGCTGGTGACCAGCTTGATGGCCACACCGAGACCCGCGGCAACAACGGCAGCGATGAGCAGCTTCTTGACCATGGGAACTCCTAGTTCGAGATGTTGAAACGTACGGACTGCAACTATGACATTGGACCCCGTGACGCAGGCCACGTCAACCTGGCGTGGCGCGAAGAGACCACCATTAGCATCTCGACAAGCTCGATGCAGGCATCGGAAATGGGCACAAATGGCAGCAGGGCCACCTCCGAAGAGGTGGCCCTGCGCAAAGTTATGTCCGGCGGCGTCCTACTCTCCCACAGCCTCTCGGTTGCAGTACCATCGGCGCTGAAGGGCTTGACTTCCGGGTTCGGGATGGGACCGGGTATTTCCCCTTCGCTATGGCCGCCGTAACTCTTGAGATCACTACTCCCCGTGCTTCAAGGGAGGTGACCAAACCTGTGTTACAACAGTTGGTTGTGGACGCGAGACTTGACGGTCTTCGTTTGTTGTTTTTGTTGAGGGTTTATGAAAGATAAGCCCTCGGCCTATTAGTACCGGTCGGCTGGGCATCACTGCTGTACACCTCCGGCCTATCAACCCCATAGTCTGTAGGGGGCCTTAACCCATAAAGGGTGGGAAACCTCATCTTGAAACGTGCTTCCCGCTTAGATGCGTTCAGCGGTTATCACTTCCGAACGTAGCCAACCAGCCATGCACCTGGCGGTACAACTGGCACACCAGAGGTTCGTCCATCCCGGTCCTCTCGTACTAGGGACAGCCTTTCTCAAGTTTCCTACGCGCGCGGCGGATAGGGACCGAACTGTCTCACGACGTTCTAAACCCAGCTCGCGTGCCGCTTTAATGGGCGAACAGCCCAACCCTTGGGACCTACTCCAGCCCCAGGATGCGACGAGCCGACATCGAGGTGCCAAACCATCCCGTCGATATGGACTCTTGGGGAAGATCAGCCTGTTATCCCCGGGGTACCTTTTATCCGTTGAGTGACCACGCTTCCACATGCCGTGGCCAGATCACTAGTTCCGACTTTCGTCCCTGCTCGACATGTCTGTCTCACAGTCAAGCTCCCTTGTGCACTTACACTCGCCACCTGATTGCCAACCAGGCTGAGGGAACCTTTGAGCGCCTCCGTTACATTTTAGGAGGCAACCGCCCCAGTTAAACTACCCATCAGGCACTGTCCCTGAACCAGATCATGGTCCGAAGTTAGACATCTAGTACGACCAGAGTGGTATTTCAACGACGACTCCACACACACTGGCGTATGCGCTTCACAGTCTCCCACCTATCCTACACAAGCCGAACCAAACACCAATACCAAACTATAGTAAAGGTCCCGGGGTCTTTCCGTCCTGCCGCGCGTAACGAGCATCTTTACTCGTAGTGCAATTTCGCCGAGTCCACGGTTGAGACAGCGCCCAAGTCGTTACTCCATTCGTGCAGGTCGGAACTTACCCGACAAGGAATTTCGCTACCTTAGGATGGTTATAGTTACCACCGCCGTTTACTGGGGCTTAAATTCTGAGCTTCGCACAAGTGCTAACCCGTCCTCTTAACCTTCCAGCACCGGGCAGGAGTCAGTCCGTATACATCGTCTTACAACTTCGCACGGACCTGTGTTTTTAGTAAACAGTCGCTTGGGCCTGGTCTCTGCGGCCCTTCACGCTTCCCCCAGCTAGTGGGTTCACGATCCGGGCCCCCCTTCTCCCGAAGTTACGGGGGCATTTTGCCGAGTTCCTTAACCATGGTTCGCTCGATCGCCTCGGTATTCTCTACCTGATCACCTGAGTCGGTTTGGGGTACGGGCGGCTCATGACTCGCTAGAGGTTTTTCTCGACAGCATAGGATCATCGACTTCACCAAACGGCTCCCCATCACATCTCAGACATACAGAGCCCGGATTTGCCTAGACTCAGTCCTACATGCTTGGCCGGCGACAACCATCGCGCCGGTTCGACTACCTTCCTGCGTCACCCCATCACTTGACTACTACACACTCGGGTCCCATGTTCCACACACACGCCTCACCCCGAAGGGATCGGTCACGTGCGCTTCAGATGGTTAGCATCATGCGCCTCATCATGGGCGTCATTTCGCCGGTACGGGAATATCAACCCGTTGTCCATCGACTACGCCTGTCGGCCTCGCCTTAGGTCCCGACTTACCCAGGGCAGATTAGCTTGACCCTGGAACCCTTGATCAATCGGCGGATGTGTTTCTCACACATCATTCGCTACTCATGCCTGCATTCTCACTCGCGTACCGTCCACCGCTGGATCACTCCGCTGCTTCACCCGATACACGACGCTCCCCTACCCACCCCGGAAAACCGGAGTGCCATAGCTTCGGCGGATAACTTGAGCCCCGCTACATTGTCGGCGCGGAATCACTTGACCAGTGAGCTATTACGCACTCTTTCAAGGGTGGCTGCTTCCAAGCCAACCTCCTGGTTGTCACTGCGACTCCACATCCTTTTCCACTTAGTTACCGCTTAGGGGCCTTAGCTGATGGTCTGGGCTGTTTCCCTCTCGACAATGGAGCTTATCCCCCACTGTCTCACTGCTGCGCTCTCACTTACCGGCATTCGGAGTTTGGCTAACGTCAGTAACCTGGTCGGGCCCATCGGCTATCCAGTGCTCTACCTCCGGCAAGAAACACACAACGCTGCACCTAAATGCATTTCGGGGAGAACCAGCTATCACGAAGTTTGATTGGCCTTTCACCCCTAACCACAGGTCATCCCCTCCATTTTCAACTGAAGTGGGTTCGGTCCTCCACGCCGTCTTACCGGCGCTTCAACCTGCCCATGGCTAGATCACTTCGCTTCGGGTCTAGAGCGCGCGACTCAATCGCCCTATTAGGACTCGCTTTCGCTACGGCTACCCCACACGGGTTAACCTTGCCACACACCGCTAACTCGCAGGCTCATTCTTCAAAAGGCACGCCATCACCCCCACTGCTGTAAACAGCCGGCCGGGCTCTGACGGATTGTAGGCACACGGTTTCAGGTACTATTTCACTCCCCGCCAGGGGTACTTTTCACCTTTCCCTCACGGTACTGGTCCGCTATCGGTCATCAAGAAGTATTTAGGCTTAGCGGGTGGTCCCGCCAGATTCACACGACATTCCACGAGTGCCGTCCTACTTGGGAGTACATCAACCCAGCCAAACACATACGATTACGGGGCTATCACCCGCTACGGCCCAGCTTCCCAACTGGTTCACCTTCATGCTTGGTTTCTTACTGAGCTCACCGCCGGCAGACGATGACAGACATATCCCACAACCCCAACTACGCAACGACTGCCGTCTATCACACGCAGTTGGTTTAGCCTCATCCGATTTCGCTCGCCACTACTCTCGGAATCACTATTGTTTTCTCTTCCTACGGGTACTGAGATGTTTCACTTCCCCGCGTTCCCTCCAAACGCCCTATAGATTCAGGCGCAGGTAACACGACATGACTCGTGCTGGGTTTCCCCATTCGGACACCCCCGGATCAACGCTCGGTTGCCAACTCCCCAGGGCTTATCGCAGGCTCCAACGTCCTTCATCGGCTCTTGATGCCAAGGCATCCACCATGTGCCCTTCATAGCTTATCTCTCACAAACACTCAACAAAAACAACAAACACAACAACATCACGTTGTCGAGCCTGTCATGCGCTACGAAGACCAACACACACCAACACCTGACACAAAGCCAAGCGCCTACAAGGTGTGTGCATTCTTATTAAACAAGATGCTCGCGTCCACTATCCAACTATCAACTCCAACGCTCATGCCAGGACGAACCCAGCAGCGCC
>NZ_CM132928.1:2830000-5898388 GCF_054031175.1 Nocardioides sp. WG-D5
TCGATTCGAAGATCAACATCTAGAACACCCTGGCTCGAGCGATGCTCGAAGAGTGGAGGTGGCCGCTCCGGGGCCGGAAGCCCGCCCGAAGACTCGCGCTTGCTTCCCGCCGCACCCTGGCGACTCGGAGAACACTACACACACCCTGACGCCGTTTCAAATCGCCAGAGCAACTTTTTTCGTGCGATGTTCTGACGCCCACTGTAGACCCCCGGGACAAGGCCCCGTGGCCGTTTGCCCACACGGCCGCAGGACCCTGACGTCCCTCTCGGTCAGGCGGGCGTGAACAGCTCGACCGCGTTGCCGGCCGGGTCCTCGATCACGGCCTGGGCACCGCCCCTGCCGTCGATGCGGCTGGTGCGTACCCGGGCTCCGGCTTCGCTCAGCCGCCGGAGCTCCTCGTCCACGTCGGGCACCTCGAGCTGGATACGACTCCAGCCACCGGGGCTGGGCAGCTTCCCGTCGTCTGAGGCGTGCCCGGCGCCGCCGGCACCGGCGGTGTTCAGCATCAGCCTCAGGCCGTGCCCCTCGAGCATGGCGAAGCCGCCGGCTCTGGGTCCGACGTCCTCGAAACCGAGCTCGCGGTAGAACGCGACCGCCGCAGGGATGTCGTCGACGATGTAGCGGAATCCAGGAATCATCTGTCTCTCCTCTCTGCAACACTACTGTTGCATAGTAGGCTCCCGACATGGCTTCTCGTCAAGGGCGAACGGACCCTCGGGTGGTGCGCAGCCGCGAGCGAGTGCTCGAAGCGGCGCTCGCGGAGCTCGCCGAGCGTGGATACGGCGGATTCAGCATCGACGGTGTGGCGACGCGCGCCGGCGTCGCACGGAGCACCATCTATCGGCTCGGCCACGACCGGCTCAGTCTGATCGCGGACGCGATGGAGACGCTCAACGTCCAACCGCGCCCCGAGGCAGGTGGCCAGGACCCGCGAGCGGACGTGGTCGCGATCGTCGCCCATCTCGCCTCCGCCATGCAGTCGTCCCTGATGTCCGACTGTCTCCCTGCGGTGCTCGACGGTGCCGAGCGCGACGCCGGACTGCGGGAGCTGCATCACCGTTACAGCGCCCAGCGGCGTACGCGGCTGGTCGATGCTCTCGTCCGGCTGAAGGAATCGGGGCAACCGGTCGGGGATCCGGAGCGGGCGGCGGAGGCGCTGGCGGGGGCGGTGTTCTACCGGCGGCTGATGACACCGGTGCCGCTGCGTACGGACGAGGTCGAGGGGTTGGTGGCGACCGTTCTCGGGGAGCGGTGACGCGAAAGGAGGGATCAGCCGACGCCGATGTGCTGGTGGTCGAGCTCGATCAGCGCGATGGCGCGGTCGCCGAACGCGTCGACCTCGCGGGGATAGGGAGCGCCGGTGTAGCGGGTGGCGATCTCGTCGATGATCTCCCAGCGGCTCTCGTCCTCGACCCAGCCGATGACCCGGCCACGGAGGATGACCGGCATGTAGTCGTTCGCCGCCGGCGCCAGGGAGAGCGCGATGCGCGGGTCGGCCTTGAGGTCGCGGTACTTGCGGGCGCGGTTGCCGGTGAGGAAGACGACGTGGTCGCCGTGGGTGCCGGTCCATACCGGGGAGGTTCGCGGAGCGCCGTCGGGGCCGATGGTGGCGACGTGGGCCAGCTCGGTGCCCTCGAGGAAGGGGCGTACGTCGGGGTCGATCATGGCTTCTCCTTGGCAGTGGTGGTCAGCGGATGACGCGGTAGTGGAGGTGGGTGACGCCGGACGCGGGGACGACGTCGACGATCTCGAGCGCGATGTGCTCGGGGAGCTCGTTGAAGAAGCGGCGGCCGGAGCCGAGGAGCACCGGGACCTGGTGGAGGACGATCTCGTCCACCAGTCCGGCCCGCAGCGCTTCGGTCACGACGCCGCCGCCCATGAGCCCGACGTCCTTGCCGCCTGCCTGCTCCTTCGCGACGGCGATCGCCTCCTCGATGGTGGTGGTGAAGGTCTGCCGGTCGTGGTCGGCCGGAGCGGGTCGGTGGGAGAGGACGACCAGGGGTGCCGTGGGGTGCGGCGCACCACCCTTGTCCCAGCCCGAGTCGTCGTAGGTGTTGCGCCCCGCGACGCTGACACCGTCGCGAGCGGCCAGCGCGTCGAAGACACGCGCGCTCGGCTCGGAGAGCTTGAAGCCGTCGAAGACCTGGCTGGGGGTGTCGCCGTCGAAGTACCACTCGAAGAGGACGCCACCATCGCCCAGACCGCGGCCGGGGCCGGGATCCCGTCCGGTGATGAAGCCGTCGACGGAGACCGAGAGTGCTGCGAGGACCTTGCTCATGACGGCTCCTGGAGAGTCGGGGTTTCCTGAAGAGACTCAGCGACCATAGCACTTCTGAGTTCCTTCAGGGAACCCCAAATGGTAGATTCGGATCATGCAACGTACGAACTTCGGCGACATGGCCTGCTCGATCGCGCGCACGCTGGACGTGATCGGCGAGCCGTGGTCGCCGCTCGTGCTGCGCGACATCTGGGTGGGCATGAACCGCTTCGACCAGATCCAGGCGGATCTCGGGATCTCGCGGAAGGTGCTCACCGAGCGGCTCGGGCACCTGGTCGAGCGCGGAGTGCTGGAGCGGCGGGCGTACGACAGCCGGCCGCGCTTTGAGTACGTCCTGACCGAGAAGGGCCGCGAGCTGGTCGACGTCCTGATGGTGATGGCCGGGTGGGGCGACAAGTGGCTCGCGGGCGAGGCCGGGCCGCCCGTCCTCTACCGGCATCACGCCTGTGGGGAGATCGGCCGCGTCGATCTGCGGTGCACCCACTGCGGTGGGCCCATGCACGCCGACGACGTCGAGGTGCTGGCCGGGCCGGGGGCTGCGCCGGAGCCGGCCTCAGCGGGGTAGCGGGCCGGTGTAGGCCTGCCGGGCGGTCTCCACGGCCGGCATGTTGGTCTCCGACCAGGTGCCGACGGCAGCGAAGACCGGCTGGAGGCTGCGGCCCAGGTCGGTGATGTCGTACTCCACGCGGGGCGGGACCTCGGCGTGGTAGCGGCGCTCGACGAGACCGTCGCGCTCGAGCTGGCGCAGGCGCTGGGTGAGCACCTTCGACGAGATCGTGCCGAGGCGGCGCTCGAGCTCCACGAAGCGCTGGGTGCCGTACTCGTGCAGGGCCCACAGGATCGGTGTCGTCCAGCGGCTGAAGATCAGCTCGACCGCGGGCGCGATCGGGCAGGCCTCCACCGGCTCGTCGGCGCTCGGGTGCCAGGTCATGTCGCTCCAATACTTACCTTGGGGAACCCACTGTATCGAGGGATCTAACGTCGGTGCACACAGATCCCACGTATGAATGGAGACCCTCGATGATCGTCATCACCGGAGCGACGGGGAACGTCGGACGCCCCCTCGTCGAGCTGCTGGCCGACGCCGGACACACCGTCACCGCCGTCTCGCGCGCACAGTCGGCGCCGCTGCCGGCACGGCCCGGAGTCGTCACCGCGGAGGCCGACCTCTCCGACGTCGCGACCCTGGCGCCGGCCCTGGCAGGTGCCGATGCGCTCTTCCTGCTGGTCAGCGGCGCCGGCGCTCACGTCGACGGCCCGGCCCTGATGAAGCATGCCGAGGCCGCAGGCGTACGCCGGGTCGTGCTGCAGTCCTCCCAGGCCGTCGGCACCCGGCCGGGGACGCCGTCCCACGCGCCGCTCGTCGAGCTCGAGGACGCGGTGCGGGGCTCGGCGATGGAGTGGACGATCCTGCGACCGGGCGGCTTCGCGAGCAACGCGCTCGCCTGGGTGCCGATGGTCAAGGAGACGAACACCGTCCATGCGCCCTTCGGCGACGTCGCGCTTCCCGTGGTCGACCCGCTCGACATCGCCGAGGTGGCCGCGGCGGCGCTGACCGAGGAAGGTCACGCGGGACGGACGTACGAGATCACCGGGCCGGTCGCGATCACGCCTCGCGAGCAGGTCGCGGAGATCGCGGCGGCGACCGGGCGGGCGGTGGAGTTCGTCGAGCTGACGCCGGAAGCGGCGTTGCGCCAGATGGCTGCGTTCATGCCACCGGCCGTCGCCGAGGGGACGCTCGCGATCCTCGGACACCCGACCGACGCCGAGCGGGCGGTCAGCCCGCACGTCGAGGAGGTCCTGGGCAGGCCGGCCCGCGGCTTCGGGGAGTGGGCGCGGCGGTTCGCCGCTGCGTACGAGGCCTGAGATCAGAGGCCGCCGGCGGCGCCGAGCTCCTTCAGCTCGGCGCCGTCGATGCGGTGGACCTCCCACTCGTCCTGGGGGACCGAGCCGAGGGAGCGGTAGAAGGCGATCGAGGGCTCGTTCCACTTCAGCACCCACCACTCGAGGCGGCGCCAGTCGTTCTCGACGCAGATCTCGGCGAGGCGTACGAGCAGGGCCTTGCCGGCGCCGGCGCCGCGGTGCTCCGGGTCGACGAAGAGGTCCTCGAGCCAGATGCCGTTGCGGCCGGTCCAGGTGGAGAAGGTGACGTACCAGACCGCCATGCCGATGACCGTGCCGTCCTCCTCCGCGATCAGGCAGTGGGTGGTCGGGGTGCCCGACTCGGGGAAGAGAGCCGCCGCGAAGTCGGCCTCCGTCGCCTCGACCGCGTCGGGCTCCTTCTCGTAGACGGCCAGGGCGTGGACGAGGCGGAGGATCTCGGGTACGTCGGCGGGAGCTGCATCGCGGATGGTGACGGTCACGGTGCCGATCCTAGAGCTACTCGCGAGTTGGGGAACACGTGTTCTAGCGAGACACAGACGCAATGGCGGTGCAACAAACCCTCTTTACCTTGCGGGGTGCCCCCAACAGATTGGAACCCCACATGACTCAGTCACGTCGGAACTTCCTGCGCAACGTCGGCCTCGCCGGCGGAGCAGGCGTCATGTTGCACAGCATGGGTGCCCTCGGGCTCACCTCCGCGCACGCCGCGGAGACACCCGATTTCACTCCTCCAAAGCCCGCGGACCTCGCCCGGGCCGGCAGCAAGTCGGTCGTGATCCTCGGCGGTGGCGTCGCCGGGCTGACCGCTGCGTACGAGCTGCTCAAGGGCGGCTACCGGGTCACCGTCCTCGAGGGACGCGACCGGCCGGGTGGCCGAAACTTCACTGTCCGTGGCGGCACCCGCGTCACCGATCTGAAGGGGGTCACCCAGGTCGCCGGGTTCTCCCAGGGCCAGTACATGAACGCCGGGCCCGGACGGCTGCCACAGAGCCACATCACCCTCGACTACTGCAAGGAGCTGGGCGTCCCGATCGAGGCGTTCACCAACCAGAACGCCAACGCGCTGCTCTACTACCCGGGTGACCACGGCATCGGCGCTGTCCAGATGCGCCACGCCAAGGCGGACACCTACGGCTATGTCTCCGAGCTGCTCGCGAAGGCGACCGACAAGGGCGCCCTGGACGAGGAGCTGACCGCAGCCGACAAGGAGGCGCTGATCGCGTTCCTGAGGAGCTTCGGCGACCTCGGCACCAAGGCGGAGGGGTACGCCTACACCGGCTCCAGCCGTGCGGGCTACACCGTCGAGCCGGGTGCCGGTCAGGAGTCCGGCACCGAGGTGGCGCCCCACGCGATGAGCGCGGTCCTCGCGGCCGGACTGGGTCAGTACTTCTCGTTCGAGTTCGGCTACGACCAGGCGATGATGATGTATCAGCCGGTCGGCGGCATGGACGCGATTCCGAAGGCCTTCGCCAAGGCCATCGGGGCGCGCAACATCCGCTACGGGGCGGAGGTCGTCGAGTGGAACAACACCTCGACCGGCGTCTCCGTCGCCTACAAGGCTCGTGGGCGGACCGAGGTCATCGAGGCGGACTTCGCGATCAACTGCATGCCGCCGCAGATCGCCGCCAAGATCCCGCACAACCTCGGCGCCGACATCACCGCGAGCCTGAAGTCCTTCGGGCCGTCGAACGCGGGCAAGATCGGGATCGAGTACGACCGGCGCTGGTGGGAGGAGGACTTCCGGATCTACGGCGGGATCACCAACACCCGCCTCGACCTGCGCAACATGTGGCATCCGTCGTACGGGTTCAACGGTGACAAGGGCACCATGATCGGCTACTACAACACCGGTAGCGCGGCGGACACCTACGGTGCTCTGACCCCTGCCCAGCGGCTCTCCCGCGCGGTGGACATGGGCAAGCAGATCTTCGGCGACGTCTACGGCGAGGGCATCACCGCCTCCTACAGCCAGGACTGGAAGTCGGCGAAGTTCTCGGAGGGGGCCTGGGCCTACTCGACGACGGCGGACACCGATCCGCTCTACACGCGGCTGTTGGACGCCACCGGCAACACGTACTTCGCCGGCGACCACCTCAGTCACGCGGTCGCCTGGCAGCACGGCGCGATCACGGCCGCCCGGGCAGCCGTCGAGAAGCTGCACGCGCGGGTGACGGCATGATGTCGCCGCGTACGAAGGTGGTGGCTGTGGTCGGGTTGACCGCGGCTCTGGTGGCACCGACAGCTGCGGTTGCGGGGAGCAAGTGGTCGCCGTTCCCGCCGCGTGGCGGGGAGACGATCTCGGTGCTGCCGGCGGGTCAGGACAACCCGTCGATCGCCAACGGTGTCGCGATCGGGCCGGCGGCCGCGATCTACAAGACCAGCGGGCTCGGACCGTCGCGGTTGAACACCGGGGCGACCGGCGAGCAGGCCTACATCGACACCGAGGTGTTCCCCGGTGGCCAGCTGCCACCGGGCGTCACGATCACCGAGGCGCAGGGGATCAACGTGCTGCGCCGGATCGGGGAGAACCTCGCGGCGGCCGGCCTCTCCTACGAGGACGTGATCACGATGCGCGTCTTCCTGCAGAACCCCGCGGGCGAGGCGAAGATGGACTTCGCGGGCTGGAACCGGGCCTATCGGCAGTTCTTCGCGAACACGTCGGTCTCGACCGGCGAGGTCATCCCGGTGCCGCTCGGCACCGCTCCGCCCGCCGAGCCGATGGTCACCAACCCGGCCCGGCCGTCGCGGTTCGCGCTCGAGATCGAGAACCTGCCGGTGGACGGCTGGCTCGTCGAGGTGGAGGTCGACGCGGCCTATCCGGTGAAGAGGAAGTAGGCCTCGGACACAGAGATCGCCCTCCTCGAGCAGTGCTCGGGGAGGGCGATCTCTGTTCAGCTCAGACCGAGGTCAGAGCTTGGCAAGCTTGGGGAAGGGGCTGGGAATGCGAACCAGCTGGGGACCGAAGTCGACAGTGACTGCGGCCGTTTCCTTGTTGACGACCCGACCCAGGCCGAATGAGTCGTGGGAGACCAGGTCTCCGGACTCGAACTGCTCAATGACCGGCTCGGGATCAGTCTTGAACGGACTCGCGGCGAAGTGTCGCCGCCGGGGGGTTGAGGTAGTCATCTCTTCGAGTATGTGGCCTACCACACGCATAAGGGAAGGAACAGATCGGGCACAAAGACCCATCAGGACGGTTCTCAAGCGGGTGCGTAGTCGGCTTTCCGGTAGCTGGCGCTGCGTCGGTAGTGGGCGGAGATGCTGGGCCAGTTGGTGGTGATGCGGCCGTTCTTCTCCCGATACCAGGAGGTGCACTTGCTCCAGACGCTGTCGGCCAGCTGGTCCTGGATCCGGGCGTCGTAGGCCTCCTCGACCTCCGCCCGGACCTCGAGCGGGCCGGCCTCGGCGACGTGGTCGGCGTAGCGGCCGAGGTAGCGGGCCTGGGTCTCGAGGAAGTAGATGATCGAGCCGCCGCCGGTGTTGGTGTTGGGGCCGTACATGATCAGCAGGTTGGGGAACCCGGGGACGGTCATGCCGTGGTAGGCGTGGGCGCCGTCCTTCCAGTGGGTGTGCAGGTCGCGGCCCTGGGTGCCGGCGATCGTCATCGGGGCGAGGAAGTCGGTCGCCTTGAAGCCGGTGCCCCAGATGATGACGTCGACCTCGTGGTGCCGGCCGTCGGCGGTCGTGACGCCGGTCGGCGTGATCTCGGTGATGTCGTCGGTGATCACGTCCACGTTGGGCTGGGCGAGGGCGGGCAGGTAGTCGTCGGCGAAGAGGACGCGCTTGCAGCCGAACGGGTAGTCGGGCCAGACCTTCTCGAAGAGCCCCGGCTTGGCCGCGGTCTGCGCCTTCATGTGCCGCTTGGACCAGGTGCGCATGACCGCGGAGAGCGGCTTGATGTGGAAGGTCGTGGTCAGCCACTCGGCCTGGGTCCAGATCTTCGCGCGGTCGAGCAGCTGCGGGAGGCGGCGGGCGGGATCGGTGCGCTCGAAGTCCTTGCGCGGCACGATGTAGGGCGCCGAGCGCTGGAAGAGGAGCACCTTCGCCGCGTCCTTCCGCACCTCGGGCACGAACTGGATCGCGCTCGCGCCGGTGCCGATCACCGCGACCCGCTTGCCGGCGAGGCTCAGGTCGTGGTTCCACTCGGCCGAGTGGAAGGCCTCACCGCGGAAGGTGTCCGCGCCGGGGATGCTCGGGATCGAGGGACGGGAGAGCTGACCGACGGCAGGTACGAACAGGTCGACCGTCTCGGTCTCCCCCGTGCCGAGGTCGAGCTGCCAGGTCTTCGCCTCGTCGTCCCAGCGCGCGGCCGTCACCTCGGTGTCGAACCGGATGTGGCGGCGTACGTCGTACTTGTCGACGACCTTGTGGATGTAGTCGAGGATCGCCGGCTGGCGGGAGAACTTGTGGGGCCAGTGCGGGTTGGGCTCGAAGGAGAAGGAGTAGAGGCTGGACGGTACGTCGCAGGCGGCTCCCGGATAGGTGTTCTCGCGCCAGACGCCACCGACGTCACCGGCCTTCTCGAACACGACGATGTCGTCGTGACCACGCTTCTTGAGCTCGATCGCGGCGGCCAGGCCGCCGAAGCCGGTGCCGATGACTGCGATGCGCAAGAGAATCCTCCGAGGGCCGGGAGCGTGATGTGACCTGGACCATACCGGGAGAATGTGAATCTGCGCGCGGGGTCGACCGAGTGGCAAGAAAGGTAAGAACTGAGACCTCCTCTCGTCACCGCGCTTAGGGTCGGCTAACCTAATCTCATGATCGTCTGCCAGTGCCGAGTCGTCACCGACCGTGACGTCGACGCCGCGCTGGCCGACGGAGCCCGTACGGTCAGCGCGATCTGCCGCTCCACGGGCGCCGCTCAGGACTGCGGCTCGTGCATCTTCTCGGTGAAGAAGCTGGTCACGCAGCACCTCGCGCAGGAGTGCTCGCACCTGGCGGCCGACGGCGCTGCTAGCTGACCCACCGCAACCGGTCGCAAACTGAGTCTGTCCTCACTCCCGGGGTGCCGTGCGAGTATCGGGACAGATCCCGTTACCGGAGGTGCGTCATGCAGCCAGTCGATCCACGCGTCGTCGAGCTCCTCAACGAGGCACTCACGTTCGAGCTCACCGTCACCAACACCTACTTCCTGCATGCCCGGATGCTCGACAACTGGGGCCTGCCGAAGCTCGGGAAGGTGTTCTACGACCTCTCCATCGACGAGATGCGCGACGCGGACGACCTGATCAACCGGATCCTGATGTTCGACGGCCACCCGAACGTGCAGCGGCTCAACGCGATCCAGGTCGGCGAGACGGCCCAGGAGATGCTCACCCTCGCCCTGGAGAGCGAGCGGGCCGCGGTGGCGCAGTTCAACGCCGGCGGCGACGAGTGTCACCAGCTCGGGGACCACGGCACCGCTGCCGTCTTCGAGGAGATGGTCCGCGACGAGGAGAAGCACGCCGACTGGTTCGAGTCCCAGCTCGACGCGATCGACCGCGTGGGTCTCCAGCAGTACCTGGCCCAGCACGTGGCTGCGGGCGAGGGCCCCGGCTGAGCCGGGACCACCGCTCCGTCGCAGGTGCCCGCCTCAGGCAGGCACCATGTCGTCGATGCAGAGGATGTTGTCCTCGCTGTCCTTGAACCACGCGGCATGCCCCTCCGGGCCCATCCCGGCCACGTCTCCGTCCCAGGTCACACCGGGCATGTCGTAGTGCTCGAACGTGACGCCCTTGGCCCCGAGGTCGTCGACCTCCTTGCGGACGTCGGCGACGTGGAACTGGGCGATCGTGTGTCCGGCCTTGCCCGCCTGGTCGGTCTCGTAGAGGTGGAAGGACGTCCCGCCGGACGTCTTGTAGACCAGGCCGCCGGGGTTCTCGTCGGCCGGCTCCAGCCCGAGCTTGTCGGCGTAGAAGCGACGCGCCCGCTCGAGGTCGGCGGCCGGGATGTTCGCCATCACCTTGCTGTCGGTCAGCATCACGGCCTCCTTCAGGCGCTCTCGAACCACGGGTGGTGGAGGTCGTAGAAGGTCGCGCCCTTCATCACGTAGTCGAGCTCGCGGCGTACGTCCTCCGGGGGCTCGACCTTCTCGCGCTCGCGCGCCTCGGCCTCGCTGGTGAAGGCGACCGTCTCGATGAAGCTGCCGTCCGGCTCGATCGCGAGAGTGCCGCCGAGGATGTCGGGGCGCGCCTCGTGCAGCTGGGTGGTGTCGGCCAGCATCGCCTTGAGCCGGCTCGGGTCGTCGACCCGGCCGCGGATGATCTGCACGAACCCGGCGTCGTCGGAGCCGCCGTCGAAGAGCAGCGTGACGTCGTCGCAGTCGTGGTACTCCATCGGCCCGTCCATGACCTCGGCCATCCTCGCCGCCCACTCCCCCTGCTCGGGACGGTCGGAGTTGGCCATCGCCGCCTCACGGGACTCGAAGCGGACCACTCCGCAGAGCTGGCCGTCGTCGGTGAACCCGTAGGTTCCGCCGAGCCACCCGGTCGCGCCCGGCGCCAGGTCGCGCCGCCACTCGTCGAGCAGCCGGTGGGCCTCGTCCTGCCGGGTACAGGGCGCGTGAATCATCTGGATGAACATTGCTGCCTCCTGGTCGTCGGTGTGCCAACGGACCGGTCGAGGCAGGGTCCGGGCCCCGGCCGGGCCCATTCGCAACGTACGTCGGCCGGGGCGCCCCGCGCATACCCCAAACAGGGCCCTTTTCAGACGATCGGCCGGGACCGTCAGTCGACGTCGACCCAGTTCAGCGTGCGGTCCACGGCCTTGCGCCAGCCCGCGTACCCGGCCTCGCGCTGCTCCTCGGACCAGGCCGGCTGCCAACGCTTGGACTCGTTCCAGTTCTGACGCAGCTCGTCGGTGTCCTTCCAGAACCCGACGGCGAGGCCGGCCGCGTAGGCGGCTCCGAGCGCGGTCGTCTCGGCGACCACCGGACGGCTGACCTCGACCCCCAGGACGTCGGCCTGGATCTGCATGCACAGCTCGTTCACGGTGACGCCGCCGTCGACCTTGAGCACCTCGAGGCGTACGCCGGAGTCCTTCTCCATCGCGTCGGCGACGTCGCGGCTCTGGTAGCAGATCGACTCCAGGGTCGCCCGGGCGATGTGGCCGCTGGTGTTGAACCGGGACAGGCCGACGATCACGCCGCGGGCGTCCGAGCGCCAGTAGGGGGCGAAGAGGCCGGAGAAGGCCGGGACGAAGTAGACCCCGCCGTTGTCCTCGACCTCCTTGGCCAGCGTCTCGGACTGGGCGGCGTTGCTGATCACCCGCAGCTGGTCGCGCAGCCACTGCACCGCGGAGCCGGTGACGGCGATCGAGCCCTCCAGGGCGTACGTCGGGGGCTGGTCGCCGAACTGGTAGCAGACCGTGGTGAGGAGGCCGTTCTCGGAGCGTACGAGCTCCTGGCCGGTGTTGAGGAGGAGGAAGTTGCCGGTGCCGTAGGTGTTCTTGGCCTCGCCGGCGTCCAGGCAGACCTGGCCGACCATCGCCGCCTGCTGGTCGCCGAGGATGCCGGTGATCGGGATCTCGCCCTTGAGGGGTCCGTTCGCGAGCGTGGTGCCGTAGGCGTTGGGCTCGGAGGAGGGCCGGATCTCGGGGAGCATCTGGCGCGGGATGTCGAAGAAGCCGAGCAGCTCGTCGTCCCAGTCCAGCGTCTCGAGGTTCATCAGCATGGTGCGGCTGGCGTTGGTGACGTCGGTGACGTGCACGCCGCCGTGAGGTCCGCCGGTCAGGTTCCAGACGACCCAGCTGTCGGTGGTGCCGAAGATGGCGTCGCCGCTCTCCGCGGCCTCGCGGACGCCGTCGACGTTCTCCAGGATCCACTGGATCTTGCCGCCGGCGAAGTAGGTCGCGGGCGGGAGGCCGGCCTTGCGGCGGATGATGTCGCCGCGCTCGTCCCGGTCGAGGGCGGCGGCGATCCGGTCGGTGCGGGTGTCCTGCCAGACGATCGCGTTGTAGTAGGGCCGGCCGGTCTTCCTGTTCCACACGACCGTGGTCTCGCGCTGGTTGGTGATGCCGAGCGCGGCGATGTCCTTGTCCGTGAGTCCCTTGCGGCCGAGCGCGGTCTGGATGACCGAGCTGGTGCGCTCCCAGATCTCCACCGGGTTGTGCTCCACCCAGCCCGCCTTCGGCATGATCTGCTCGTGCTCGAGCTGGTGGCGGGCCACCTCGTTGCCACCGTGGTCGAAGATCATGCAGCGGGTGCTGGTGGTGCCTTGGTCGACGGCTGCGACGTAGTCGGGCATGTCGGTCCTTTCGGGTTCTTGCTGTGTCCAGGGATGTCGGGCGGGGCGATCGGTGGTCAGGCGGCGGCGGGCAGGTCGCTGGTCTCCTCAGCCTCCTCCTCGGCGGGCAAGAAGCGTGCGATCAACACCTTGTACGCTCCGGCACCGATGAGTCCACCGACAAGCGGGGCCACGATCGGGATCCAGAAGTAGAGATCGCCGGCGGCGGTCACCCAGGCTCCGTCGTAGCCGGTGACGAAGGAGGCCAGTCGCGGCCCGAAGTCGCGGGCGGGGTTGATGGCGTAGCCGGCGTTGGTGCCCCAGGCCATGCCGATCCCGACGATCACGAAGGCGATCGCGACGGGCGAGAACCAGGCGATCGGCGCCGAGTTCTTCGCGTCGGTGATGGCCATGATGAGGAACAGCAGGATCGCGGTGCCGATCACCTGGTCGGCGAAGGCCGTGGTGAGGGTGACGCCGAGCGCGGCGTCGCCGTTGCCCGGGAGCGTCGAGAAGATGCCCTGGGTGGCGTGGGTGTGGCCGGGGTCGACGCTGGCGATGGCGTCTCCGTAGGCAGCGCGGACGATCAGGGCACCGACGAAGGCGCCGAGGATCTGGGCGATGCTGTAGGGCAGCACCTTGCGCCACTCGAAGTCGCCGAACACCGCCATGGCGAGGCTGACGGCCGGGTTGAGGTGGGCGCCGCTGATCCGTCCCGCGGTGTAGATGCCCAGCATCACCCCGATGCCCCAGGCCCAGGCGATCGAGTCGTGGTCGCCGAGGCCGCCGTCGCCGGTCACGACCTGCGCGACCACGCCGACGCCGAAGAGGATCAGGATCATCGTCCCGGCGAACTCGGCGCTGAGCTCCCCGATGAGCTTTCTGTCTGTCTTCATGCGCTGCTCCTGCCGTGTGGGGTCTGGCGGACCTGTGCACCGTAGGGAGGCGTGACGGGCGTCACAACGGGGTGCGTTCGACATCGCCGAACGCGGCCGTGTTTCACCGGGTGGCACCCGGTCGGTCCTGGATCGTCGAACCCGGTGCCCGGAATTTGTTCGGCCCCTACGCTTTTACCCAATGTCTCGGACCGTGCAATCCGTCGAGCGGGCGGCTGCGCTGCTACGCGTGCTCTCCGCCGAGAGTGAACCGATGGCTCTCGGTGAGCTGGCGGCTGCGGTGGGGCTGGCCAAGCCGACGGCGCACGGGTTGCTGCGTACGTTGGCGGGGGCCGGGTTCGTCGACCAGGAGCCTGCGACCGGGCGCTATCTGCTGGGCTCCGGGCTGCTCCATCTCGGGTCCGTGACCCTGGACCTCAACGAGCTGCGCTCGGAGACGCTGAACTGGGTGGACACGCTGGCGGCGCGTACGGGAGAGGAGGCGCGGATCGCGGCCTACCGCGACGGCGCTGCCGTGGTGGCGCACCATGTCTTCCGGGCGGGGCCGGGGGTGCAGGTGATGGACACCGGCCGGTCGCTCCCGCTGCACGCCACCGCCCTCGGGAAGGTGCTGGTCGCGTTCGATCCCGGCGCCGCCCGCAGCGTCGTCGGACAGCCGCTGGACCGGCTGACCTTCCGGACGATCACCGACCGGTCGGCGCTGCTGCGGGCGCTGGCGGACGCGCGCGACACCGGGTGGGCCTCGGCCGTCTCCGAGGCGCGCCCGGAGCTGGCCGGGATCGCGGCTCCGGTGCGCGACCGGGGCGGGTACGTGGTGGCGGCCGTGGGCATCGCAGGGCCGGTGATGCGACTGTGCGACGCACGTGGACTGCCTCGCTCGGATCTCGTCGAGGAGGTCGTCGGCGTCTCCAGATCGATCTCGCGGGCGCTCGGTCACGGCCGGGCGGCATGAGTGTTCCGCGGTACGTGGCCGCGCTCGACCAGGGCACGACCTCGACCCGGTGCATGCTCTTCGACCGCGAGGGACGGATGGTCTCGCTGGCACAGCGGGAGCACCATCAGCACTATCCGCGCGCGGGCTGGGTCGAGCACGACCCCATGGAGATCTGGGACATCGTCCGCCGGGTGATGCCGGAGGCGCTCGCGGATGCGGGTGCTTCCGTGGACCAGGTCGTCGGGCTCGGGATCACCAACCAGCGCGAGACCACGGTGGTGTGGGATCGGCACACCGGTCGGCCGGTCCACAACGCCATCGTGTGGCAGGACACCCGGTCGTCCGCCGTGCTGCCCGCTGTCGCCGCCGACATGCCCGAGACGGAGATCCAGGCTCGGAGCGGGCTGCCGTTGGTGACGTACTTCTCGGGGCCGAAGGTGCGCTGGCTGCTCGACTCGTCTCCGGCGTTGCGGGAGCGGGCGGAGCGCGGGGACCTGCTGTTCGGGACGATGGACTCGTGGCTGGTCTGGAACCTGACCGGCGGGCCAGCCAACGGCACTGTCGGCGGGGCGCACGTCACCGACGTGACCAACGCCAGCCGGACGATGCTGATGAACCTCAGCACGCTCGACTGGGACCCGGAGCTGCTGGCGGCGATGCGGGTGCCGCGGGCGATGCTCCCCGAGATCCGGCCGACGGTCTCCTCCTTCGGGACTACGGTCGCGCCGATCGCGGGGATCCCGCTGACGGCGGTGATCGGCGACCAGCAGGCCTCGCTGTTCGGGCAGGCCGGGTTCGACCGGGGCGACGCGAAGTGCACCTTCGGCACCGGTGGGTTCCTGCTCCTCAACACCGGCACGTCGCCGGTGCGCTCGCAGCACGGCCTGATCACCACGGTCGCGCACGCGATGGAAGGTGAGCCTGCTGCCTATGCGCTCGAGGGCTCGATCGCCGTCGCCGGCTCGCTCGTGCAGTGGTTCCGCGACAGCCTCGGGCTGATCCGCTCGGCCGCGGAGATCGAGACTCAGGCACTGACCGTCCCTGACAACGGTGGCTGCTACGTCGTCCCGGCGTTCACCGGCCTGTACGCACCGCACTGGGAGCCCGATGCCCGCGGTGTGATCGTCGGGCTGACCTCGTACGTCACCAAGGCGCATCTGTGCCGCGCCGTCCTCGAGGCCACCGCCTGGCAGACCCGCGAGGTCATCGACGCGATGAACGCCGACGTGTCTGCGCCGCTGGAGCGGTTGGCGGTCGACGGCGGCATGACCGCCGACAACCTGCTCATGCAGACGATCGCCGACTTCCTCGACATCCCCGTCGTACGTCCCATGGTCGCCGAGACGGTCTCCCGAGGTGCCGCCTACGCTGCCGGTCTCGGGGCCGGCTACTGGCCCGACCGGCAGGTCCTGCGACGGCACTGGCGCCGGGCGGCCGAGTGGCGGCCCGCCATGTCCGCCGCCGCCCGGGACGCCGAGTTCGCTCGGTGGCGACGGGCGGTCGAGCTCGCGATCGGGTGGGGTGCGTAAGACCTCTCTTGCGTCAGTCGCCCGGCGACTCGGCGAGGGACTTGAGGGCGCGGAGCCTGGTGTCCCAGGCGCTGCCGATGCGGTCGAGCTCGTGAGCGAGGGCGTTGAGGCGGGAGCCGAGGGCGGCGTAGACGATCTCGCGGCCGCGGCGCTCGGCGGTGACGAGGCCTGCGTCGGAGAGTACGTCGAGGTGCTTGACGATCGCCTGGCGGCTGACCGGGAGCACCCGGGCCAGGGCGGAGGCGGACATCGTCTCCTGCCCCAGCCGGGTGAGGATGTCCCAGCGGGTCTGGTCGCCCAGGGCCGCGCACATCTCGGGAAGGGTGGGTGTGGTGGTCACGCGCGCGCCTCGGCGTACGTCTTGGCGACCTCGAGCTCCATGGCCCAGCCGTTGTCGTTGCCCTCGCGCTCCTTGAGCCAGACCGCGGGGTCGTCGGACAGGGTGGAGAAGCCGCTCTCCAGGACCTCGAGGGTCACCCCGCCAGCCGGGTTGTCCTTGATCCAGAACTCGACCAGGGTGCCCTCGGTGACGTCGCGGAACGGGGTGCCGAGCCAGCGGAACGCGGCGTAGCGCGGCTCGTCGAGCTCGACCGTGCGGAATCGGAACTCACCCATCGTGGGGTGGGTGACGACGGCGACCTCGGTGCCGTCGGGTGCGGTCTCGACGCGGGTGTCCGAGTCGTCGAGAACGGTGCCGTCGTTGACGAACCACCCCGGGCGGGTGATCAGTGACCAGACCTTCTCGGCGCTGGCCTCGATGTCGATCTGGCGGCTGATGCTGTCGAGCTCGGCGAGCTCCTCGGCGGTGTGAACCATGGGTCCTCCTCAGATAGTGGAACTGCAACCTCAGTGTTGCACTTCCATCAGCATCTTGCAACCTTCTGGTTGCAATACCGGTTGGTCGGCGAAGAGCCGCAGGGTCGCGTACGCAGCGGCGAGCCACCCCACCAACAGTCCGAGCGCCGCAACCGCGGCCCCGATCTCGAAGAGCGCGAGGCCGGTCGCGGCGGCGAGTGCGCTGCTGCCCGTGGCGACCGTCCCGACCGGGAACGTGAACGACCACCAGGTCGCCGCCACCGGCAGGCCGTCACGGACCTGGCGCACCGTCAGTGCGAGCGCCAGCACGCTCCACAGCACGGTGAAACCCCACACCGGCACGCCGTAGCAGACCGCGAGCATGCTGAGGGCGTGCCCGTAGCCGGGCACCACCGAGGGCGCGAGCACGCCGAGGTGATGGACCGCCGTGGTCGACTGGCCGAGGAAGCCGAGCACGATCCACACCGTGGGCACGGTTGCCGGAGCCAGCGCCCCGTGACGGATCAGCCGCTGCCACAGCTGGTTGAGCACCAGGAACCCGGCGATCACGGTCAGCCCGAAGAGGGCGTAGCAGACGAGAAGAAGGGTCTCGCGCGCCTCGCCGGCCGGGAGGTGCGGCACGAGAGCGGCGCCGGTCGTCGCCGAGACCATCGGCGGCACGACCGGCATCAGCCACGCCCCGCTGGCACTGTCGTCGGCGACCACGTGGCGGGTGATCGCCCGGTAGGGCACGGCCATCGCGGTCCCCAGGCCGAGGAGCGTGCCCGCCGCCCACAGGACCGCGCCCAGCCCGACCGCCGCGCCGGCACCGAGTACGTCGACCCCGACCCCGACCGCGCCGGCCCCGACGGTCATCAGTGCCATCGCCGGGGCTCCGTAGAAGTGGGACATCACCGGGTCGTCGTAGTGACGGCGCAGCAGCGAGCTGTCCTGCCGGACGGCGTGCAGCATCACCGCCACCGTGGCCGTCAGGAGGAGGCTCGCCGCCAGCCAGAACGCCAGCGCGACCGGCATCGCCCCCGGCACCCGGAAGGGAAGGCCGGGCAGGACGACGGCGACGATGCCGGTACCCATCGTGGCTGCGTACCAGTTCGGACCGTAGGGGAGCCTCATGTCTCCATGCTCGGCGCGGGCGCGCGGCGCCGGTAGAACCCAGATGACTGTGGGCTCACAGGGATAACCTGTGAGCGTGCTGCCCGACCTTCCGTCCCTGCGTCTGCTCGCCGACGTCGCCCGCCTGGGCAGCATCGGCGCCGCGGGCCGGGCGGCGGGCATATCGCAGCAGTCCGCCTCGGAGCGGCTGCGGGCGATGGAGACCCAGGTCGGGCTGGTGCTGGTGCAGCGGGCGCGGCGCGGATCGGCGCTGACCCAGGCGGGGAAGCTGCTGGTCGAGTGGAGCGTCGACCTGCTCGAGCGCGCCGACGAGATCGAGACCGCACTGCAGACGCTGCGAAGCGGCCGCTCCGACGAGCTGCACGTGCACGCGTCGATGACGACGGCCGAGTATCTGCTCCCCCGCTGGCTCGTACGCCTGCGGCAGCAGCGCCGGGTGGCGGTGAGCCTCCGGGCCGCGAACTCCGAGGACGTCGTCACCGCCGTACGTCAGGGCGAGGCGGACCTGGGCTTCGTCGAGGGTCCGGTCGACACCGCGGGACTCGCCACCGCGAAGGTCGGGGTCGACGACCTCGTGCTGGTCGCGGCGCCCGATGACCGCTGGGCCCGACGCCGCGCCGGGATCAGCCCGCGTGAGCTCGCGACCCGCCCGCTGACCTGTCGCGAGCACGGCTCCGGCACGCGGGCAGTCGTCGAGTCAGCGTTGGCAGCCGTGGGCGAGCGGCTGGCGGATCCCGAGGTGGAGTTCGCGACGAACGCCGCGATCCTCGCCGCCGTCCGCGCGGGCGGATCGCCGGCGTTCGTGTCCAGCCGGGCGACCCAGGCCGACGTCGACCTCGGCACCCTGGTCCGGGTGCCGGTGGCAGAGCTGGACCTGTCACGGGAGTTCCGAGCCGTATGGGTCGGTGGCGGTCGCCCGCCCGCGGGACCGGTCCGCGACCTCCTCGCGATCGCCGGCGCCTGAACCGCCGGAGCACCCCGGGGCACTCCGGGACGTACGTCTTCTAGTCCCGGATCCGCTCGAGCTTGGTCCAGCCGGTGTAGCCGCGCTTCTCGACCAGGCGCATGAGGTCGCGGGCGACGGGGACCTGCTCGACGAACATCGAGTCGAGCAGGGCGGCGAGCTCGTCGGGCATGGCCTGGTCGCCATCGACGTAGGCGGCCCAGTCCTCGTCGGAGACCGCGTTCATCTGGGCGACGATCTGGTCGGCGATGGTCTCCAGACGGGGGTCGCCCGGCTCCCAGTCGAGCATGGCCTCCAGCTCGCGGTAGGTATCCACGACCGACGGGTCGTCGAGCTGGCCGACCTTGTTGCGGATGAACGCCTCCATGCTCTGCGGCTGCTGGGCGGCGACGAGGATCCAGGCGTCGCGCTCGCCCTGGATCATCCGCTCCGGGATGCCGAGCTCGCGCATCCGCTCCAGATAGGCGACCGCCTCCGGCGGGAGGGCGAGGCCGTCACCGTGGACGAGGCGGGCGATCCGCTCGCGGTGGGCCTGCCGCTCGCGGATCTCGAGACGGAGGCGCTTGTCGATCTCGGCGACGGCCTTCTTGAAATCGTCGTCGCCGGCGTCCAGCAGCTCCTTGACACGGGAGAGCGGGACGCCGGCGTCGGCGAGGATGCGGATCTTGATCAGGTCGACCACAGCAGCGGCGTCGTAGCGTCGGTATCCCGAGTGGTCGCGCTCTGGCTCCACCAGCAGCCCTTTGGCGTGGTAGTGGCGCACGGCCCTGACGGTGACACCGGCGTACGACGCCAGCTGGCTGATCGTGAGCATTCCCGAATAGTGACGGGAAGGCCCGGGTTTGTCGCGTGGTTTAGGCAAACTTGCGGCGGTAGGCGGCGGTGGCCAGGACGTACGCGACGACCAGCAGGCCGACGCACCAGGCCAGTGCGATCCACAGCTCGTTGCCCAGGTCCTGACCGGCGAAGATCGCCCGGATGGAGTCGACGATCGAGGTGACCGGCTGGTGCTCGGCGAAGGCTCGCACCGGTCCGGGCATCGTGTCGGTCGGCACGAACGCCGAGCTGAGGAAGGGCAGGAAGATCAGCGGGTAGGAGAACGCGCTGGCTCCCTCGACCGTGCCGGCCGTCAGGCCCGGAACCACCGCGAGCCAGGTCAGCGCGAGGGTGAACAGGGCCAGGATGCCGACCACCGCGAGCCAGTCGAGCACGCTCGCACTGGTGCGGAAGCCCATCAGCAGGGCGACGAGCACCACCACGACCAGCGAGATCATGTTCGCGACCACCGAGGTGAGCACGTGACCCCACAGCACCGCGGACCGAGCGATCGGCATCGACTGGAACCGGTCGAACATGCCGCCGTTCTTGTCCTGGAAGAGACGGTAGGCGGTGTAGGCGATGCCGGAGGCGATCGTGATCAACAGGATGCCCGGTAGCTGATAGCTGACGTAGCTCTCGTGGGAGCCGGTGTCGATCGCGCCGCCAAAGACGTACACGAACATGAGCATCATGGCGATCGGGGTGATCGCGGTGGTGACGATGGTGTCGGGGCTGCGGCCGATGTGTCGCAGGGAGCGGCCGAGCAGGACGGCGGTGTCGCCGAAGAATCGGGTGTTCATCATGACTCCTTCACGGGGGTGGCGGACGCGCCGTTGGACTTGCTGGTGATGGCGAGGAAGATCTCCTCGAGGGACGGCTGCTTCTCGACGTACTCCTGCTTGGCCGGCGGGAACATCGCCTTGAGCTCGGCGAGGGTGCCGTTGGCGATGATGCGGCCCTCGTGGAGGATCGCGATCCGGTCGGCGAGCTGCTCGGCCTCCTCGAGGTACTGCGTGGTGAGCAGGACCGTCGTGCCGCTGTCGGCGAGCTCCTTGACGGTGGCCCACACCTCGATCCGCGCCTCGGGGTCGAGGCCGGTGGTCGGCTCGTCGAGGAAGATCACCGGCGGGTTGCCGATGAGGCTCATCGCGATGTCGATCCGGCGGCGCATACCACCGGAGTACGTCGCGACCTTGCGGTTGCCGGCCTCGGTGAGCGAGAACCGGGCGAGGAGCTCGTCGGCGACCGCGCCCGGGTTCTTCTGGCGGAGCAGCTTGGCGATCAGGATGAGGTTCTCGCGGCCGGTCAGGATCTCGTCGACGGCGGCGAACTGGCCGGTGAGACTGATGGACGTGCGTACGTCCTGGGCCTGGGTCGCGACGTCGAAGCCGTTGACCGTCGCCTGGCCGCCGTCCGCCTTGAGGAGCGTCGTCAGGATCTTCACGGTCGTGGTCTTGCCGGCGCCGTTGGAGCCGAGGAGGGCGAAGATGCTGCCCTTCTCGACGCTCAGGTCGACGCCCTGGAGGACATGTACGTCGCCGTAGGACTTGGTCAGTCCGGCGATCTCGATTGCTGGTGTCGGGTTCATGTCGAATAGCGTCGAGGGTTGACGCTGGGTCAAGGTCAAGCGAAAGTTCTGACCTTTTTTCGACCGCCCCGTCGGGACGTCAGCTGACCGCCCGCTCGAAGAGCTCACGGCGGTTGTCGCCGGTCGATGAGTAGGGCTCGAGCGCGAGGTCGAACCACTTCCAGTCGATCCTGAGCCCGGCCCGCTCCAGCGCGTGCTGCACGAACACGCGACGTGCATGGGTGTCGCCGTCGGCAGGGGACCCCGAGCTCATGAAGGGCTTGGCGCGCGCCAGCTCCGGCGCTGCGGCGGCCAGGACATCTGCGGCCGTCTCGGCGGTGATCTCACGCAGAGCGGCCAGCGCCGGCTCGAGGTCGACATCGAGGTCGGGGCGTACGACTCCGGCGGCCTCGTCGATGTCGTGGAACAGCTGCCGGTGGATCGCCGACCAGTGCTCCAGGTCGAAGGTCCGTCGGACCAGCTCGGGGTGGGCGACCAGATCTGCCGCACGGAACGCCGCCACGGTGCGCGGCAGACCCCACTCGCCTCGGTCGGCCACGCGGCGTACCTCCTCATCGGCACCTCTGGCGCCGACGAGGATCCCGGCACAGTCGGTGATGAAGGCGGGAGGGAGCGTGGTCGACAGCACGATCGAACGAAGCTCGGCATGCTGCCGCGGGGTCAGCGCGTGCTGCTGAGCGACATCGCGAACGGCCTCGGCGAGCGGGAACAGACCGTTCTCGGTCCTCTGCAGGACCTTCTCCACCTCCGGGTAGGGAACCTCGACGTACTCCGGCTGCAGATCCGCCGCGAGACCTTCACGGACCAGCTCGTCGAAGTCCTCGGCGGGAACGCCGTCGACCTCGACCGCACGGATGGGGTTGTGGTTGGTGATCGTCGCCGTCACGACGACCTCGCGGTCGGTGGCAGGCAGCAGCCACGCACGGACCGTCTCGTCGAGGATCGTGTGCCAGTCCCCTTCAAGCGCCCAGTCGATCGCCTCGTACCCCTGTGCTGCGCGCCAGGCGTCGAACTCCTCCGGCACGTCGCCGTCGTTGAAGCCGAACTTGGAGAACAGCGATTCCCAGTCGAGCTGAAGATGGTGGGGCCGGGCGTAGGACCGGAACGGTCGGGCGAGCTCCAGCTCGAGACCGCCGAACGCGTACGGATCTCGGCGTAGCGCCATCAGACCGTCGGTCAGCAGGTCGTCCACGCAGCCGTCACACAGAAGATCGGTGACTGCCAGCGATCCCGCCGGGCGGACCAGCTCGATGTTGCAGACGTCGCAGCGAGCCGTCGAACGAGCTGTCCGCTGCCACCACCGCGCGGCTTGGTCCCTCCAGAGCCGACGCAGCGCGGCGACATCCTCCAGGTCGAACGTGTCCGGGTCGAGGAGGCGGTAATGCAGGATCGCCCGCTTTCCCCGACAGCTCGGGCATGCTCTCACTCCGAACAGTGCCGTGGGCCACCTCGTCGCACAGTCGACGCACACGAGGGTGGACCCGATGAGGGCGCGAAGCTCTCGCGACTCAGCTCCGTACGCTTCGCGGAACCGCGCGATCAGCTGGGACAGTAGTGCCTTGTCCGTCGTCGCGACCGCGACGTCCACGTCGCCGAGCCGCGCAGCAGCGATGAACTCCTCGGCCTGGGCCGCCACTCGTCCAGGAACGAAACGGCTCAAACGATCGGTCAGTCGTCCCACGTCGTCCTCCTGGATACCGACCACCCATCTTGGGGAACGGCGAGAGCGACGTCAACGCCGTATCAGTCGTTGCTCTCGACCGCCGCTCACAGTCCGTCTAGAACGCTCTGCGCGCCTCCGCGACCTTCTGACGCAACCATTCTGGGGTGCTCTCCTCGTCGCGCGGAAAGGCTTCGAGGTCGAGGGCGTACAGCTCGGGGTGCACGGTGCGGCGCCACACGGGCTCGTCGTCGCGATTGAACGAGGCGTTGGCCGAGATCTTCTCGCCGTTGCCGTCGATGTTGGTGATGGTCCATCGCCCCGAGAACCAGGCGCCCCTTCCGGGCCGGTACATGACCCGCCTGAGCTCGTCGATCGACGGGACGACCACGTCCGGAGGCACGGAGTAGTCGATGTAGCCACCTGGTCGATGGATGTCGATGCGGCCGTTGGAGAGACCCAGGAGATTGCGGTGGTTGAAGACGAGCATCGTCCAGTCGCCGTCGACCTCGTCAGGGAGGCGGATGGCGATCTGCTCGAAGAGCTGTTCCTGCCGAACCACCGAAGGAGCGGTCACATCGATCACTGACATTGCCGAGCCCTTTCGTCGTCGGGGCGTACGTCCACAGTCACCCGATCCGGCTCCGGGACACCGAGGTCAGCAGTGTCTCGCACGACACCGGCACAGCGCTTCATCTCGCGGTCGAAGTCACACATCAGGAAGTCGGCCGGTTTGCCTTCGCTGGGCTTGCGAGCCGTGACGTACGTCTTCTGTTCTTGACGGTCAGTCGTTGCTCTTGACGGCCTTCATCGTGGGATGGGAGACCATGCGGTGGACGCCCGGGAGCGGGTACATCTTCTCGGTCTGGAAGCGTTCGAAGGCGTTGCTGTCGGCGACGTCGACGCGGATCACGTAGTCGATCTCGCCGTAGACGCGCCGCATCTCGGTGACCTCCTCGTAGGAGGCGACCTTCTCCTCGAACTGCTCGACGACCTCCCTGCTGGTCATCGTGATCTGGACGAGCACGTAGACGCAGAACTCCCGCCCCGAGGCCACCGGGTCCAACCGGGCCCGATAGCCGGCGATCACCCCGGACTCCTCCAGGCGCCTGACCCTGCGCAGACACGGCGCAGGTGTCAGGCCCACCCGAGAGGCCAGCTCGACGTTGCTCAACCGACCGTCGATGGTGAGTTCACGGAGAATTGCTCGGTCGGTGGCATCGATGCTCGTCATATTGCTCAGTATCCGCCACTGAGGACATTATCGGCAATCAAAGTGCGCCGAATGAGCGATAGAATGGCGTGCATGCTGGAACAACTGGTCGCCTTCGCGGCCACCTCGCTCGTCGTCATCGTCGTCCCCGGCCCGGACATGATGCTGACGCTGCGCAACGCCGCCCGCAGCGGACGCGCCGGGGCCCTCTGGACCGCGGCCGGCATCATGACCGGCCTCGCGATCCTCGGCACCGCCGCCGCCCTCGGCATCACCGCCCTGCTGACCGCCTCTCCCACCCTGTTCCAGATCGTCCGAATCGCCGGCGGCGCCTACCTCGTCTACCTCGGCGTCCAGGCCCTGCGCGCCTACGTCCGCGCCCGCCGCGAGCATCGGACCCCGGGCGTATCGGCAGCCGCAGCCGCCATCGGCCGCCCGAGGCCGGGTGGCATCGCACGCTCGGCATGCTTCCGCCAGGGCCTGCTCAGCAACCTCCTCAACCCGAAGGTCGCAGCCTTCTACCTCTCGCTGTTCCCGCAGTTCGACCTCTCGCCGCTGACGCCGCTCGCCCAGCACATCGCTCTCGCGGCGACCTTCTGGCTGCTCTGCCTGGTCTGGTACGCCGCGCTGATCACCGTCATCACCCGGCTCGCTCCGCGCCTGCAGTCACCGGCCTTCGCACGGCGTACCGAAGGGCTGGCGGGCACCGCGATGACCGGGCTCGGCGCGCTCGTGCTCACCGGGTCAGCGTGACCTTTGACTTCAAGTACTTGAAGTTCTTAGCGTCATCGACGTGACTGCATCGACGACTCGGACGTACACGATCCGGGAGGTGGCGACGCTGACCGGGCTGCCGGCCAGCACGCTGCGCTACTACGAGACGATCGGGCTGATCGAGCCGGTCAGCCGCGGCGCGAGCAGCGGCCACCGGGTCTACGACGAGACCGACCTGGACCGCCTGACCGGCGTCGCGTGCCTCGCCGCGATCGGCCTCTCGATCGACGACATGAGGACGTACGTCGGCAACAGCCGTCTCGGGCGCGACGGCGCGCGCGAGCAGATCGACATGCTCACCGAGCATGCCGCGCACCTCGCCCGGGAGGCCGAGTTTCTCGAGCTGCGGCGGGCGTACGTCGGTCTCAAGACCGACTACTGGCGAGCCGTCGCGGCCGGCGACGAGGTGCGCGCCGATGAGATCGGCGAGCAGGCACACGCGCTGGCAGGCCAGATCCGCAGCCGCGAGAACCACTGATCCACCCCCATCTCAGACCCAGGAGAACATCCATGCGCGTCAACGCGTACGCAGCCCCCTCCGCCGGCGAGCCGCTGGCCCCGACCACCATCGAGCGCCGCCCGGTCGGGGAGAACGACGTCCTCATCGCGATCGAGTACGCCGGCATCTGCCACTCCGACATCCACACCGTCAACGGCGACTGGGGCCCGCAGCCGTTCCCGGTCGTCCCGGGCCACGAGATCGTCGGCCGCGTCACCGAGGTCGGCTCCGCCGTCACCAACCACCAGGTCGGCGACCGCGTCGGCGTCGGCTGCTTCGTCAACTCGTGCCGCGAGTGCGACAACTGCCGCAACGGCGACGAGCAGCACTGCTCGACCCCCGGCGGCGGTGTCGGGACGTACGCCGCGAAGGACCGGGACGGCTCCTTCACCCAGGGTGGCTACTCCACCCACGTCGTCGTCGACGCGCACTTCGCGCTCAAGGTGCCGGAGGGCCTCGACCCCGCGGCTGCCACTCCGCTGCTGTGCGCCGGCATCACGACGTACGCCCCGCTGAAGCGGTGGGGCGCCGGCCCCGGCAAGAAGGTGGCGATCGTCGGGCTTGGCGGCCTCGGCCACATGGGCGTCAAGATCGCCCACGCGATGGGTGCCGAGGTCACGGTGCTCTCGCAGTCGCTGAAGAAGCAGGAGGACGGTCTGCGGCTCGGTGCCGACCACTACTACGCCACCTCCGACCCGGCGACGTTCGAGACGCTGAAGAACAGCTTCGACCTGATCGTGAACACGGTCAGCGCCGAGATCCCCGTCGACGACTACCTCGGCCTGCTCGCCGTGGACGGCACGCTGGTCAACGTCGGCGCCCCGCCCGCGCCGCTGAGCGTCAACGTGTTCTCGCTGCTCACCAACCGCCGCAACTTCGCGGGCTCGATGATCGGCGGCATCCCGCTGACCCAGGAGATGCTCGACTTCTGCGCCGAGCACGGCCTCGGCGCCGACGTCGAGGTGATCTCGGCGGACCAGATCAACGAGGCGTACGCCCGGGTCCTGGCCTCCGACGTGCGCTACCGCTTCGTGATCGACACGGCCACGCTGGGCTGATCCCCCGCTAGCCCCAGTGGGCGGGCCGGTCGTGCCCTGCGGGCAGGCGGGTGCTCCCGTCTCCTCGCAGGGCATTGACCTGCGCCTGGCTGAGGAAGAGCGCCCGCGAGAGGTCCGCGCCCGCGACGGCCGCGTCCCGGAGATCCGCGCCGAGCAGGTCGGCGTCGGTGAGATCGACGCCGCGCAGGTCGGCGGCCACCAGGAGCGCGCCCCTGAGGTCGGCACGGCGCAGGTCTCTCCGGCGCAGGTCACGACCGAGCAGGTCGGCACCCGCCAGCGCCTGGCCTGCGGGGTGGCGCACCTCGGCGCTCACCCGGCGGAGCGCGCCCCCGACCGCCGAGCGGAGTGCGCCGACGTCGGTGGCGAGCACCTGGTCTGCGGAGCCGCCCGCCGCCGAGGAGATCCGGGCGGCCAGCTCGGCGAGGTCGGGTGACGTGCTGCGCTCGACCGCCTCCTGGAGCAGCGCCAGCATCTCGTGCAGCTGCCGCATCACCGCGAAGACGTCGAACATCTCCTGCCGCGACGCCGGCTCGGTGCGCCAGTCCGCACCGCCGAAGGTCACCTGGGTGACCTGCTGACCTGCGCCGAAGCACTCGAACACCGTGCACCCGGCATACCCGCGGTCCCGCAGCTGTTCGTGGATCCCGCAGCCGAAGTCGGGTCCGAGGTGGCGGCACGGGTCGCCGCCGGCCTTGTCCTCCGGGAAGTCCGCCGAGCGGGCGAAGGGCAGCGCCACACAACACAGGCCCGCGCAGCGGGAGCAGTCGGACCGGTACGTGCTCATCGGAGGCAGGTTAGCCCGCCGACCCGGCGAAGCTCGCGGCCCGGTCAGGTGAGCGCGTCGACGATCGCGGCGAAGGCCACCGCGTGCCCACGGGCGTTGCCGTGGATCCGGTCGCGGGCGTAGATCGACGCGTCGGCCGACAGCGGGTGGTGGTGGGTGTCGATGTGGATGCCACCCAGGTTCTGGGTGACCTCGGCGGTGATCCGGTCCAGGGCGTCGAACCGCTCGGCCATCTCCACGGCCTGGTCCGCGGGCACGAGCCCGGAGCGGGCGAGGTCGAAGAGCCCGACGGTGAGGACCGTGGCACCGCTCTCGGCCAGCGGCACGAGGAGCAGCTCGAGCTGCGTACGCAGGTGGTCGGGGTCGAACGGGTTGAAGGCGTCGTTGCCGCCCGCGCTCACGAGCACGGCGTCGGGCGCGAACGCGAGGGCCGGCTCGAGCTGGACCTCGCGGATCTCGGCGACGGTCAGGTAGGGGATGGCGAGGTTCACCGACTCGAACCCGGGGCGGGTGCTCGCCAGCGCCTCCACGAGGCGATCGGCGAAGGACGCGTCCCGGTAGCCGTCCAGCGGGCCCCGCACGCCGGCGGTGACGCTGTCACCGAGCACGGCGAAGCGCTGCCACGGCTGGTGGCGGAGTCGGTCGGCGGCGGCCTCGGGGTCGACGCAGTGCGGATCGGTCGCCTCCAGCTCGAAGCCGCCGGCCAGTTCGTGGATCGTCATGAAATGAGATTAAGCACACGATCGTACGTTATGCAATAGCGATCGTTCGTGCGCTAAAATCGAAGGCATGGCAGGACGTGCGTCCGCACAGGCGGCACTCGAGACCCGACGGAGCGTGCTCAAGGCAGCAGCCGACCTGGCCTCCGTCGAGGGTCTGGACAGCGTGACGATCGGGCGGCTGGCCGACATCGTCCAGATGAGCAAGTCGGGGGTGATCGGGCAGTTCCGCACCAAGGAGACCCTGCAGCTGGAGACGGTCGAGATGGTCTTCGCCGACTTCCGCACCCGGGTCTGGGACACGGTCAAGCGGTTCCCGGCGGGCCTCCCCCGGCTGCTGGCCACGTGCGAGGCCTGGACCGAGTACGCAGCCGACCCGGGCTATCCCGGCGGGTGCCTGATGACGCAGGTGACCTACGACTACGACGGCCGCTCCGGCGTCGTCCACGAGCGACTGCTCGAGGGACGCACCCAGTGGCGGGCCGCGCTGCGCGCCGACGTCACCACCGCCGTGCAGGCCGGCGACCTGCCGGAGGACACCGATGTGGAGGCGGTCGTGTTCGGGCTCGAGTCGCTCGCCTCGTTCATCACCCCGGCCCTCCTCCTGCACGGTGACGACCGGGCCGCCGACCACGCCTACCAGGGGATGCGCCGGATCATCGGCGCCACGGAGAAGGAGAACCTATGAGCCACATCGATGTCATCGTCCTGGGAGCAGGGCCCGGCGGCTACACCGCGGCGGTGCGCGCCGCCCAGCTCGGCCGGTCCGTCGCCGTCGTGGAGGACAAGTACTGGGGCGGCGTCTGCCTCAACGTCGGCTGCATCCCGGCCAAGGCGCTGCTGCGCAACGCCGAGATCGCCCACATGCTGACCCACCAGAAGGACGCCTTCTCGATCCGCGGCGACGCGAGCGTGGACTACTCCGGGAGCTGGCAGCGCAGCCGCCGGGTCGCCGACGCGAGCGCCAAGGGCGTCCACTTCCTGATGCGGAAGAACAAGATCACCGAGATCGACGGCTGGGGCACGCTCGCCGCACCGCAGGCCGACGGCACCCTGGCGATCGAGGTGACCGGCCGGGACGGCGTCACCGAGACGTACACCTGCGACGACCTGATCATCGCGACCGGCGCGACCGTGCGCAGCGTGCCCGGGGTCGTCCCGGACGGACAGAACATCGTGACGTACGAGGAGCTGATCCTCAGCGAGAAGCTGCCGCGGTCGATCGTCATCGGTGGCTCGGGCGCGATCGGGGTCGAGCTCGCGTACGTGATGAAGAACTTCGGCGTCGACGTCACCGTCGTCGAGTACGCCGACCGGATGGTCCCGACCGAGGACGCCGACGTCTCCAAGGAGCTGCTGCGGCAGTACCGCAAGCTCGGCATCACCGTCCTCACCTCGACCGCGGTGACGGGGGCCGAGGACACCGGTTCCGGCGTGCGCGTGACCGTCTCTCCCGTCGGCGGTGACGGTGAGACCGTCCTCGAGGCGGACATGATGCTCGCCGCGTTCGGCTTCGCGCCGCGGGTGAGCGGCTACGGACTGGAGAAGCTCGGCGTCGAGCTGACCGACCGTGAGGCCATCGCGATCGACGACCGCGGACGTACGAGCGTCCCGCACGTGTACGCCATCGGCGATGTCACCGGGAAGCTCATGCTCGCCCACGTCGCCGAGGGGATGGGCGTCGTCGCCGCCGAGACGATCGCCGGCGTGGAGACCATGCCGATCGACATCGACATGGTCCCGCGGGCGACCTTCTGCCAGCCGCAGATCGCGTCCTTCGGCTACACCGAGGCGCAGGCCAAGGAGAAGGGCTACGACGTCAAGACCGCCACCTTCCCGTTCTCCGCGAACGGCAAGGCGCGCGGCCTCGGCGAGACCGTCGGCTTCGTGAAGGTCGTGGCCGACGCCGAGCACAACGAGCTGCTCGGCGCCCACGTGATCGGCCCCGACGCCACCGAGCAGCTGCCCGTCCTGACCCTGGCCCAGCAGTGGGACCTCACCGCGGACGAGGTCGCGCGCAACGTGTTCGCCCATCCGACGCTCTCCGAGGCGGTCAAGGAGGCCGTCCACGGGATCGCGGGCCACATGATCAACCTCTGACCCGCCCGGCGAGGTCGGACTAAGGTGCCGGATATGAGCATCCCGGTCGCACTGTCCGATCTCGCCGCCACGCTCGAGCGCTTCGGCAGCGGGTTCCTGCTGACCACCGCGGGCGAGCGGATCAAGGTCGTGGTCGTGGACCCGGTCGTCGAGGGCTCGTCCCTGCGGATCTCCGACCCCGGCGGCGGCACGCGGGCGAACCTCGCGAGCAACCCGGTGCTCACCCTGACGTACGCCCCGCTCACGCCGCGCGAGCACGCGCTGATCGTCGACGGCACCGGTCTCGTGGACGGCTCCGACGTCGTGGTCACCCCGACCGGCGCGGTGCTGCACCGGCCGGCGTCGCACGCCTCCGGGCCGGTCCCCGAGGACGGGTGCGGGCAGGACTGCCGCCCGGTCGGCTGACGGCGTCCGTAGGCTCGACCCATGGAGACCTCGACCACCGTGCTCGTCACCGGCGCGACCGGGTTCATCGGTCGGCGGCTGGTCGCGGAGCTGACCGAACGCGACGTCACGGTGCGGGCGATGACCCGGCGGCCGGACGACTACGACGGCCCCGGCGAGGCGGTGGGTGCCGACGTCGACGACCCGGCCACGCTGCCGGCCGCGCTCGAGGGCGCCGATGTCGCGGTCTACCTGGTGCACTCGCTCGACCACGACGACTTCGAGGAGCGCGACGCGCGAGCCGCCCGGGCCTTCGGTGCTGCCGCAGCCGGGGCGGGGGTGCGGCAGATCGTCTATCTCGGCGGGCTCGGCGACGATGACGGCGACCTCTCGCCCCACCTGCGCTCCCGGCGCGAGGTCGAGTCCCTGCTCGGCGAGGGCGGCGTACCCGTCACGACGCTGCGAGCGGCGATCGTCGTCGGCCACGGCGGCGTCTCCTGGGAGCTGACCCGGCAGCTGGTCAAGAACCTCCCCGCCATGGTGGTGCCGAGGTGGACCGCCACCCGCACCCAGCCCATCGCCGTCGACGACGTCATCCGCTATCTCGCGGGTGTCATCGACAACCAGGACGCGATCGGCGAGGTCTTCGAGATCGGCGGCCCCGAGGCGATGACGTACCTCGACATGCTGACCGTCGCCTCCGAGGTGGCCAACGGCCGATCGATCCCGGTCGCGCCCGTGCCGGTGCTGACGCCCCGGCTGTCGTCGTACTGGCTGGCCCTGGTGACCGACGTCGACGTGACCACCGGGCGCAACCTGATCGACTCGATGACCACCGAGGTCGTCGTACGCGACCGGCGCATCCTCGACGTCGTGCCCGGCGATCCGCTGCCCTACCGGGAGGCTGTACGCCGCGCCCTCGCCGAACGGCTGGCCGACCAGAACACGCTCTGAGGCGCCGCCGGTCTCCTCAGCCGAAGAGCAGCGGCAGGGCGAGCAGCATCGACAGCGACCAGGCGCAGTGGGTGAGGATCGGCGCGAGCACGCCGCCGGAGGCGCGCCGCTCGAGCCCGACCACGACCCCGAGCAGGATCGCCGCGAAGGTCAGCATCACGTTGCCGGTCGCCAGCGTCGCGATCACGTAGGCCACCGACGACCAGGCGACCGGATGGCGGGGCAGGGCGGCGTAGAGCGCGCCGCGGAAGAACAGCTCCTCGGCCACGCCGTTGACCGCGGTGACCACGACGAGGATCGGCAGCGAGCCCTGGTCGGCGAAGTCGAGGACGGAGCGGACCTGCCGGTCCAGCCAGTCGATCTCGCGCACGACCAGGCCGCCGATCACGAAGATGCCGGCCAGGCCCAGGCCGATCAGGATCGGCGCCAGCACCGGGCGGACGAGCCGATGCTCGCCCTTCCGCTCGTGCCGGCGCCAGGCAGGGATCCGGCCGAGGTGCAGCGGCCCGGAGACGAAGGCGCCGAGCGCCCACACCCCGGCCAGCGCGAAGGTGGCGGGATAGAACCAGACACTGCCCGGCTCGATGCGCAGCGAGACCCCGAGCACCACCGCCCCGAGCAGCACGAAGCCGGCCGTGACCAGCTGACGGCGGCGCAGGGCGGCGTCGCTCTGGCGGTGATCGCGCGGGACGACGTCCCACAAGGACCTGCGCACCCAGCGGCGCACGGCACTCCCCACTCTCTGGATCCGGTGACGGCTGCGTACGCCGTCCAACCTACGTCCCGGTCAGAGGATGGCGATGGCGTTCGCCGGTGATCCGGTCGCGCCGGTGACGTTGAGCGGTTTGACCGTGACGAAGCAGTCCCACCGCTGCAGCTCGTCCATGCGTCGTGCCAGCGGCCCGAGCCGCCACAGCTCACCGAGCGGCATGCCGAGCTTGGCGAGGAACTCCTGGTGCATCATCCCGCGGTCGTTGGGCGCCGACCGGAGGAACGGTGAGTCGGGGACGGGCGGCAGGCACTCGACGGCGAAGGTGTCCGCGGCGAGCAGCGCCAGGCCGGTGTCCCAGGCCCAGTCGAGCACCTCCTCGCTCTGCGCGATGCCGGTGGCGCGGCGGAGGGCCTGCTGAGCCAGCTTCTGCTCGGCGGTGAGCTCGAGGAACCACTCGCACCATCCGGTGTGGAGCATGACGACGTCACCGGCACGCAGCTCGATCGCCTGGGCGGTCAGGGCGTGGTCGATGTACTCGTACGGGATCGGCTCGCCGGCCTCGTGGTCGAGGCTCTCGTCGCGCCGGGCGAGGAGGCCGGCGATGTCCACCAGGATGCCCCGGCTGACGATGGGGCGGTCGGCCCAGACCTGGATGCCGATCTCCTCGGTGCCCGGGATGATCAGCTCGTCGGGGGTCCCGGCGTAGAACCCGGCGTCGTCGGCCCGCCGGTGGCGCAGCCCGTCGATCTGGCTCGAGGACTGGAGGTAGTAGCTGTCGAGATGGTCGTCGCGGTGAGCCGGGTGGTTGGCGTAGATGACGTGCCCGGCCGGTTTCCTGGCCTGGGACATCCCGGGCATGAACGCGTTGACCGGGTAGTCCAGCCCGAAGGCCTCCCCCAGCTGGACGAGGCCCGCAGCCGCGACCACGGCCTGCTCGTCCGCGAACGACGGGGTGCCTCGCCAGGGGTCCTCGAAGAGCTCCCAGGAGGTGCCCCGCAACAGCCCCGGTCGGTCGTGGAGCTCGGCCCGGCTCGGGCGGTCGTGGGTGGTCATCTGGTCGCTCCTGCGTCGTCGCGCGCCTTCACCTCGGGGCCGACGTGGGTGAGGAGGTAGGCGGCGACGGCCGCGATCGAGGCGGCGACGCACAGGATCGTCTTGAACAGGCCGTTCGGGCCGACGACGAGCGCCTGGCTGCCGACGACCAGGCCGACGGCCTGCAGGCCGATGAGCGCGAGACCGCCGAGCAGCGCGACGACCAGCGACGAGACGAAGAGGGTGTGGAGGATCGATCGGGTCATGGGTGTCCGTCCTTTCTCAGACCGGCAGGATTCCGGAGGCCACGAGCACGCCGATGCCGAGCAGCGGCAGCGCGTAGTAGGCCAGCATCCTGCGGAACGTGTGTAGCGGATCGACGCCGGCGATGCCACAGGCGACGTACAGCGGCGCTCCGCCAGGCGGCACGGCAGCCTCGCAGGAGGAGAAGATGAGGACCGCGACCGCTGCGGTGGTGGCGGGTACGCCCGCGGCGGCGAGCGCGGCGACGCCGACGACACCGACGGCTGCCATCGTCGCCGTGCTGGAGAGCGGTGCCGCGACGGCGACGACGATGATCCCGATGACCAGGGCCAGCAGCCACACCGGGAGATCGAGGTCACCGAGCAGCCCGGCCAGCTGCTCCGGCAGGCCGGTCGTCGCCAGCGCGTTCGCGCCGGCAAAGGCGAACAGCACGGTCAGGCCGACGACCCCGAACCGGGGCGCCGAGCTGCCGATCAGCTCGGCCCATCCCCGGCCGTCGCGCGGCAGCCGGCCACGGCCGAGGAGCAGGCCGATCAGGATCAGGATCACCGGCATCCAGAAGATCGGGCTCAGCGCCTCGGTCACGTCGGTGCCGATCCGCTCGGTGAGCGCCTCGGCGACGGCGCCGGTGGTGAGCACGATCGGAATGGCGATCCCGGCGAACAGCAGCAGCGTCGGCCAGCCGTGCGAGAACGCGGCCCGTACGTCCCGGCCGCTGCGCGACACGGCCGGACCGCTCCCGCGGGTGGAGCGGCGTACGAGCAGGTAGGTGACGATCAGGCGGTGGAGCACACACCACAGACCACCGATCAGCAGCGGCACGATCAGCGAGTCGACGTCGACGAGCGCGCCGCCGACCGAGGAGCCGACCAGGACGAACATCGAGGCGCTGAACGGGAAGGTGATGCCCATGCCCGCGTTGCCGGCCACGATCGTGGCGGCGGTGGTGCGGTCGACGCGGGTGCGCTCCATCCAGGGGATCGTCACCGACCCGACGGTGGCGGCGATGGCGGCCTGGTTGTGGACGATGCTGCCGAGGCCCGCGGAGGCGACCGTCGAGACGTACGCCGGGCCGCCACGGCGGTGTCCGATGAGGGCGTCGAGCAGGTCGATCATCCGGTGGGTGACGCCCGCCTTCTCCAGGAGGTAGCCCATGAAGACGAAGATGACGGTGGCGTAGACGATCTCGTCGACGAGCGCGGCGGAGAGCGCGTCCCAGCCGGCGCTGAGGAACCGGCTGCCGTTGAACACCGCGGCGACGACGAACCCGACCACCATCGCCTCGCCGACGTTGCGGCGCAGCAGGGTCGTCCAGGCCAGGATCACCGCCAGGTAGACGCCGAGCGCCCAGACACCGATCACGACGGCTTCCCGTCGCCGGCCATCCGCTCCAACGCTGTCATCGAGGCCTCCGTCATCTCGGCATGGACCCCCAGGTCGGCGAGGTAGGCGCTGGTCGAACGCATCTCCGCCGCCCGGCGAGCGGCGTGCTTCGCCGTGCCGGTGAGGAAGCGGTCGATGACCGCCTGTCCGTCCCCGGCGAGAACGCCTGCGATCTGGCCACGGGTCCACTCTTCCATCCCGGCGGCACGTCCGGCACCGACCGCCTCGACCACGACCGAGGCGAGCCCCTTCATGAAGACGCTGCGCAGCAGCTTGTGGGCCATCGCGTCGCCGAGATCGCCGCCCACCACCTCGACCGGCGTGCCCAGCGGCCGCATCAGCTCCGCCACCACCTCGCCGGCCGGTCCGGCCGCCATCAGCGGCGTGGCCGTGCCCAGCAGGATGACCGGTCCCAGGATGGCGACGTCGACCAGGCGTACGTCCGCACGCCCCTCGAACACGGTGGCCAGCTCGCGCTTCTCCAGCGGCCCGGAGGAGGTGAAGTCGGCATAGACGGCGTCCGGTGCGAGCGCGCCGGCGACCGACTCAGCGACCGAGCGGCTCGCCGAGGCCGCGGTCAGGACGACCACGATCCGGGCGTCCTCGACCGCCTTCTCCAGGGTGTCCGCCACCTCGACGCCTGCCGGTGACTCGTGGAGGTAGGGGTCGAAGCCGGTCACCCGGTGGCCGGCCTCGGCAAGGGCGGCGCCGTAGATACGGCCCACCTCGCCGAGGCCGAGGATCGCCACGTGGGTGGCCTGGAGCGGACTGTCGGAGGTCGTGCTGTGTGACATCGTCGAACTTTCAGTGCGTGGAAGGGTCAAGGGGTCAGTCGTCGGTGGGGATCCGGATTGCCAGGACGTCGCAGGGGGCGCGCAGCAGCACGGTCTGGGCCGTGCTGCCGAGGAGGAACTTCCCGGTGCGCGAGCGGCGGCGGAGACCGACGACCACGAGGTCGGCGCTCACCCGCTCCGCCTCGTCGATGAGCGTCTCGGCGACGGAGACGGCCTCGGCGTACTGGCGCACGTCGACCTCGAGGCCGTCGGCGGCCAGTCGCTGCCGCACCGCCTCGAGCTCGGCGGCCGGGAGGAGGCCGCGGTCGGCGTAGGCGCCCCCGGTCGAGGAGTTCACGACCAGGAGGGAGCTGCCCCGGGTCCGGGCCTCCCGGACGGCGCCGGCGAGGACACGCTCGCCGGCGTCGCCGGGCATGTAGCCCACGATGATCGTCATCGCTGATCCCCTGCTGCGGTGGTGACGCCGAGCGTGGCGTCGATGTCGCGGCGGGTCGCCTCCTCGGCGGCGTGCTTGGCCTCGGCCCGGTCCGCGATCACGGCCGCGGACTCGAGCGGGACCACCACGACGCCGTCCGCGTCACCCACGATGATGTCGCCGGGGCGTACGACCACGCCGGCGACGGCGACGTCGACGGAGAGCGCGTAGGGACCGTCCTTGTAGGGACCGGCCGGCGTCCGCGACCGGGCGAAGACGGGCATCTCGTACTCGGCCAGGCCGTCGGCGTCGCGGACGGCGCCGTCGAGGAGGAACCCGGCGACGCCCCGGGCCTTGGCCTTGCCGCCGACGAGCTCGCCGATGAGTGCGCGCGACTCGTCGGCGCCGCCGCTCACCACGATCACCTCACCCGGCTCGACCTGGGTGAGCGCCTGGTGGATGCCGAGGTTGTCGCCGGGACGGGTCCAGACGGTGAACGCGGTGCCGACCATGCTGGCGCCGGGCCAGGCAGGCGCGATGACGGAGTCGAGCGAGCCCAACCGGTCCATGGCGTCGCCGATGTTGGCGGTGGGGAGGCGGCGGAACCGGTCGAGGAGGGCCTCGTCGGGACGCTCGGGCCGGGACCTGGCGACGCGACCGCCGGGGTTGAGCTGCTGGTCGGTGATGATGCTGTCGGTCATCAGCTGTCCGCCTTCACCAGCGGGAAGAGGTCGCCGAAGGTCTTCTCGGTGTCGTCCCAGTAGGCGGAGTACTCCTCGGCGTCCAGGTAGGACGGGGCGAGGCCGGCGTCGGTCATCTTCTTCTGGAACGCCGGGTCCTCCATGATCTCGCCGATGGCGGTGGACATCTCGTCGACGACCTCGTCCGGCGTGCCCGCCGGGAAGGCGTAGCCGCGCGAGGAGGAGATCTCCACGTCGTAGCCGGACTCCTTGAACGTCGGTACGTCGGGCAGCGACTCGGCGCGCTCGGCGTCCATCACGCCGACGATGCGGACCTTGCCCGAGTCGGCCAGTGGCTGCAGATCGCTCACGTTGGTGAGGAGGACCTCGGTGTTGCCGCCCAGGAAGGCGGTGGTGGCGGCGGTGCTGCCGTCGGCGAAGTGCACCGGGGCGAGGTCGGCGCCGGAGACCTCCTTCAGGCTGGCGAGGGCGAAGTGCTCGTTGCTCGCGACACCGGTCGTGGTCGCGCGCAGCTTCCCGGGCTCCGCCTTGGCGGCCTCGACCAGGTCCTTCGGGGTCTTGATGTCGCTGTCGGGGGCGACCGCCACCGCGGTCGGGTCGACGACCTGGAGGGCCACCGGCGCGAAGCTGTCGCGCTCGTAGGAGGCGCCCCGGCTCTCGTCGAGCACGGTCATGATCGCCGACGGGAAGGTGGTGGCGGCGATCGTGTAGCCGTCGGGCTTCGCCTGGGTCAGCGCCGTGTAGGCGACCTGGGAGTTGGCGGCGGGCTTGTTGACGACCGTGATCGTGGCGTCGAGCTTGTCCTCGAGCTCCTTGGCGAGCATGCGAGCACCGATGTCGGTCGGGCCGCCCGCTTCGTACCCGACGACGAGCTCGATGGGCTTGGTCGGGTAGTCGCCGGCCGCGGCGGTGGTGCCGGACTGGGAGCAGGCGGCGAGCGAGAGACACGCGAGCCCGACACCGGCGAGGGTGAGTACGCGAGGTGCGCGGTTCATGGTGATGACCTTTCGTTTTCGTGGAGGGAGGGGTGGGTCAGACTTCGGCGTCGGTGGGCAGCCCCGCCTTTCTCTTCAGGCCGGCGCTGAACACCGACGCGGCGAGGACCGCGAGGGCGACCAGGAGGAAGACCAGCGACAGCGGACGGTCGACGAAGATCCCGAAGTCGCCCTGCGAGATCTGCAGGGACTCCCGCAGCGCGCTCTCGATGAAGGGACCGAGGATGAGCGTCAGGACCAGCGGCGCGAGCGGCAGGTGGACCTGTCGGAAGACGAAGCCGACGATCCCGAAGAACACCATCACGTAGATGTCGATGACACTGTTGTTGACCGCGTACGAGCCGATCACGATGAAGGCGAAGATCACCGCGCGCAGGACCGAGTAGGGGATCGCCAGGATCCTGGTCCAGAGCCCGACCATCGGGACGTTGAGCACCAGCAGGAGCAGGTTGCCGACGAACAGGCTCGCGATGACCGTCCAGACCAGGTCGGGTGCCTCGGTGAAGAGCTGCGGTCCGGGGGTGAGCCCGTTCTGCAGGAAGGCGCCCATGAGCACCGCGATCGCCGGCGAGGCCGGGATGCCCAGGGTGAAGAGCGGGATGAACGCGGCGTTGCTGTGCGAGTTGTTGGCGGTCTCGGGAGCGGCCACGCCCTCGATCGCGCCGCTGCCGAGCTCGTCGCGGTGGCGCGAGACCTTCTTCTCGGTGCTGTAGGCCAGCAGCGACGAGATCGCCGCGCTCACCCCGGGGATGAGTCCGATGACGGTGCCGATCGACGCACCTCGTCCGATCGCCGGCGCGGCCCGGCGGAGGTCGGTCCGCGTCGGGAGCAGCTGGCGAAGCGTCGGCGCCGTGGGCTTGGGAGCCGCGCCGCCGCTGGTGGCGAGCAGTTCGCCGAGCCCGAAGATGCCGACCAGGACCGGTACGTAGCTGATGCCGTCGAAGAAGTGCGGCTGATCGAAGGTGAACCGGGGCAGGCCCATGACCGGGTCGATGCCGACCATCGCGATCAGCAGCCCGAGGCAGGCCGAGATGAGTCCCTTGAGGACCGACCGCCCCACCAGGCCGACCAGCAGGGCCAGGCCGATGAGCACCAGGGAGAAGAACTCCGGGGGCCCGATCCGCAGGCCGAGCTCCGAGAGCGGCTTCGCCGCCACGACGAGCGCGAGGGTGGCGATCGTGCCGCCGATGAACGAGCCGATGCCGGCCGTGGCCAACGCTGCTCCGGCCCGGCCGCGCAACGTCATCTGATAGCCGTCGATGCAGGTGATCGCCGACTCGCCCTCGCCCGGGATGTTCAGCAGGACGCTCGTGATCGTCCCGCCGTACGCGCCGCCGTAGAAGATCGCGGCCAGCATGATGATCGCGCTCGTCGGGTCCATGGTCAGGGTGAGCGGGATCAGGATCGCCATGCCGGCGGTCGAGCCGATGCCCGGCAGGATGCCCAGGATCGTGCCCAGCAGGCAGCCGATCAGGGCGAAGAGCAGGTTCTGCGGCGTCAGCGCGGAGGCGAAGCCGTCGAGGAGTGCGGTGAAGGAGTCCATGACCTCACAGCCCCAGGTCGCGCAGTAACGGGATGCTGGAGACCGGCAGCGGAACCGTCAGCAGCCGGGTGAAGGCGTAGAAGACGCCGAAGCTCCCGATCACCGCGATCACCAGCGACTGCAGCGGCCCACGGCGCCCGACCACCAGCAGGTGGAAGAGCAGGAAGACCAGCATGCTGACCTGGTAGCCGACCAGCTCGAGGCAGGCCGCGAGCACGCACAGGCTCACCAGGATGGCCAGCACGGTCGGGAGGGAGTAGTCGGGCGTCTCCTCCTCGTCGACGGCCGGTCTGTTCGGGTTCTCGGGGGTCTCGGGACGGAGGCGGGCTCGCAGCTCCTGGCCGAACCAGACGAGCCCCAGCACGACCAGGAGCACGCCGAGCCAGAGCGGGAAGAAGCCTGGCCCGGGCCCGAGGTCGTCCCAGTAGCCGAGGGAGCGCGAGCCGACGAACGCGGCCGCTCCGATCGCGACGACGAGCGCCGCGACGACCAACGGCAGGACGGACCTGCGTCGCTCGTCGGCGGTCGCTGGACCGCCTGCCGCCGTGGAGGCGGGGATGTTGGTGTTGTCGCTCATGTTTCTCATTCTGTGATAAGGTGTATCACGGCATGAGGAACTATCCGTGACGGTCGTCACCCTGTCAAGCCCCCGTGGCCGGGGGTGCGAGGATTCGATGCGTCGCGACGAAACGGAGGAGGCACGTGAGCGAGGAGAAACCGGCAAGCACGATGCGGTCTCTGGAGAGAGCCATCGACGTCCTCGAGGTCCTCGAGGCGACGCGTACGCCGCTGCGACTGAGCGAGGTCGCGCGCCGAGCCGGCCTGCACGTCGCCACGACGCAGCGCATCCTCAACGCGCTCGAGGCCCGCGGTCGCGTCGAGCAGGACGGCACCGGCTACCGCACGGGTGTCGCGATGCTGTTCGGGGCGCACGCCTACCTGGCCACCAACCGGCTGGCGGCCACCGCGCCGATGATCCTGCAGCAGCTCGCCGCCGCCACCGGACTCACCGCGTCCGTCTTCGTCCGCGCCGGCTCGTCGCGCGCGGTGATCGCGCGGGTCGAGGGCAGCGACCCGTTGCGCTACGTCCTCCCGATCGGCGAGCGGCTGCCGCTCCACCTCGGTGCGGGCAAGGTCATCGCTGCCTACATGGATCCCGAGGATCTCGAGTCAGTGCTCGGCGGGATCGACGAGTTCACCCGGGCCGACGGGACCCGGGTCTCGCTCGAGGACTTCCGCCGTGAGCTCGAGGAGATCCGGCAGCGCGGCTGGGTCGCGTCCCACGACGAACGCGTGGTGGGCGCATCCTCGGTCGGGGCACCCCTGATCAGCGCCGACGGCGAGTTCCTCGCGGCGATCCAGGTCGCCGGCCAGACCACCAACCCCGCCTTCGCCGACCCCACTCCCCTCGGCCATGAGGTGCGCCAGGCGGCAAGCGCGCTCGCCTCGCGCGTGGGCTGACCAGGAGCCGCCGCGATGCCCGACGACTGGCTGAACCAGACCCGCGAGTCCTACGACACGGACGCCGCCGGCTACGCCGAGAAGGTACGCGGCCTGCTGGACGATCGCCCCTACCTGCGTGTGGGGCTGGCCGTCTTCGCCGAGACCGTGCGGGACGGCGGCGGTGGGCCGGTGGCCGACGTCGGCTGCGGCCCCGGGTACGTCACCCGGCACCTGCACGACCTCGGGGTCGACGCCTTCGGGATCGACCTCTCCCCCGAGATGATCGCGATCGCGCGGCGCGACCACCCGGATCTCGGGTTCGAGGTCGGGTCGATGACCGATCTGCCGCTGGCGGACGGATCCGTGGGCGGCGTACTCGCCTTCTGGTCCGTCATCCACATCCCTGACGCGGCGGTGCCCGGGGTGTTCGCGGAGTTCCGGCGGGTGCTGCGGCCCGGCGCACCGGTGCTGGTCGGGTTCCACGTCGGCGACGAGACCCGGCACTCGACCACGGGCTACACCGGGCGCCCGATCAACGTCGACAGCCACCGGCGCCGGCCCGAGCAGATCTCCCGATGGCTGCGCGAGGCCGGCTTCGTGATCGAGGCCGAGCTCCTGATGCGACCCGACGACGAGGTCCCGGGGCCATCGTCGTCGGGCGGGCGCCGGAGGCCGGCCGCTAGGCGGGCACCCGCTCGCCGACCGGCGCGGCGACGGGCGCGGGCACGGTCCGCGACGTGAACCGGAGGTTCGGGTCGTCGACGGAACGGAGCCGCAGCTCGCGGGTGTCGTAGAGGTAGTCCTGCCGGATCTGCCACGGGGCCCGCTTGCCCTGGCGGGGCATGACGGCGTCGCCGCGCTGGATGTAGCCCGACCGCATCGAGGCACCCATCACGGAGACCTCCTCGCGATCATCGTCCGCCGCCTCCGCGACCACCTGGCCGTGGCCGTTGCGGGCCATGTGCTTGAGCAGGCGGCACAGGTACGCGCCGGCGAGATCGGCCTTCAGCGTCCAGGACGCGTTGGTGTAGCCCATCACGATCATCGCGTTGGGCACGCCCTCGACCAGCGTGCCCTTGTAGAGCATCCGGTCGCGGGTGTCGACCGGCTCGCCGTCGACCTCGACGCGCATGCCGCCGAGCAGCTGGATCTTGAGTCCGGTGGCGGTGATGACGATGTCGGCGGGGAGCTCCTCGCCGGACGCCAGCCGGATGCCGGTCTCGGTGAAGGTGTCGATCGTGTCGGTGACGATCGAGGCCTCGCCGCGCCGCAGGACGGAGAACAGATCACCGTTCGGCACCACGCAGAGCCGCTCGTCCCAGGGGTTGTAGCTCGGCTCGAAGTGCTTCATGTCCACCTCGCCGCCGACCTGGGCCCGGATGGCGGCCAGGATCGCCTTCCGGGCGGCCTGGGGAGCGGTGCGGCAGAAGCGGTACATGCCCTGCTGCAGCAGGATGTTGCGTACGCGTCCGGTGCCGTAGACCGCGCGGCTCGGCACCTTGAGCAGGTTGAACGCGGCCGAGACCGGGTCGTCGGCCGGGACCGGCACGACGTACGTCGGCGAGCGCTGCAGCATCGTGACGTGCTCGGCCTTCTCTGCCATGTTCGGGACCAGGGTGATCGCGGTGGCGCCGCTGCCGATGACGACGACGCGCTTGCCGGTGTGGTCGAGGTCCTCGGGCCAGTGCTGCGGATGGATCAGATCGCCCTGGAACCGGTCCTCACCAGGGAAAACAGGTCGGTGTCCCTGGTCGTAGTCGTAGTAGCCGGTCGCGCCGACGAGGAAGTGACTCGTCCACTCCTCCGTCTCGCCGGTGGTCTCGTCGAGCGCCGTGGTGGTCCACAGGCCACGCTCGCTGGACCAGGAGGCGGAGACGACCTTGCGGCCGAAGTGGGTGTGCCGGGTGACGCCGTACTCGTCCGCGGTCTCCTCGATGTAGCGCTTGATGCTCGGGCCGTCGGCGAGCACCTTGGTGCCGTGCCACGGCCGGAACCCGTAGCCGAAGGTGAACATGTCGGAGTCCGAGCGGATCCCGGGGTAGCGGAACAGGTCCCAGGTGCCGCCCATCGCGGTGCGGCGCTCGAGGATGGCGTACGTCCGCCCGGTCCGTTCGCGGGTCAGCTGGCTGGCGACGCCCACACCGGACAGGCCGGCCCCGACGATGACCACGTCGACGTGGCGGTGGGTGGTCATGCGGTCCTCCGGAGGTCCGTGCTCGTGTCCTGGGTGGTCGCCAGGATGGTGTCGGCGATCAGGTCGGGGTCGTCCGCCATCGGCACGTGCCCGCAGCCGGGCAGCTCGACGTGGCGGGCTCCGGGCAGGCGCACCCGCGCCTGCCCGGCCTGGTAGGGACGCAGGACCCGGTCCTTGCTGCCCCAGGCGATCGTGATCGGCACATCCGCCGGCACGGCACCGTCGAAGAGGTAGCCACCGCGGATGATGTCGCGCACGGCCTGCTTGGAGTCGAGCATGTTCCGCAGGTCCTCGTACGCCACCTCCGGCGCGATCAGCGTCGGCCGGGCGCTCGCCCAGCTGAGTCCGAGCGTCCGGCCCCAGGGGTGACGCAGCAGCCACGGCGCGACCGGCTTCAACACGCCCGAGGTCGCGATGACCGAGGCGAACAGCGCCCGCACGTAGGCGAACTCGACGTCGTTGCGCCAGAAACCGGCCGGGGAGATCGCGGTGACGCTCCGAGCGAGCCCGTGCTTGCTCATCTCCAGCGAGATCAGCGCACCCAGGCTGTTGCCCACCACGTGCGGACGCTCCAGACCGGCCGCGGCCATGAACTCCTCCAGCGGCTCGATCAGCGCCTGCCGCGGCGAGCGGCCGTCGGTCACATGGGCCGGCGACTCACCGTGCCCGGGCAGGTCCACCAGGAACACCTCGTGGTGCTCGGCGAGCCGGTCGACGACCGGGTGCCAGGCCTGGCGGCGATGACCGATGCCATGGATCAGCAGCAGCGGCTCGCCCGAGCCAGCACTCTCGTACGCCAGCACGTCAGACCGCCGCGTTGGAGGGCTCCGCGCGGAAGCGCGCCGCCCGCCCGTCGATGCCCAGGGCCCGCCAGACCAGCTTGGCCGGTCCCTTGCGGATGCCCAGGTTGTCGGCCAGGAGGCGTACGTCCGAGAAGAGGTCGCGCAGGAGCTTCTCGGAGTCCTCGGACTTCCACCAGATCTCCTGGGCGACGTCCTTCGGGATGCCCATGTCCTCGCGCGCCTGCTTGCTCGGCACCATGATCACGTCGCACAGGAGTCGCATGACGACCGGGAACAGGTAGGTCAGCGCGCGCCGCTTGACGGGATTCATCCGCGCCCAGTGGTGCTCCAGGTACTGGTGCGCGAAGCCGATGTGGCGCGCCTCCTCGGCGATGTGGATCTGCATCACGCGGTCGATCAGGGGGTGGCTGCCGCCGGCCCGCAGGATGCTCTTCTGCAGGTGGTCGATCGGCTCCTCGCCGCCGAGGATGCCGACGAAGAAGATCTCCGGGAACCAGGTCCCGGCCGACGTCACCAGCGGCGCCAGCCAGGCGAACCAGCCCGGCGCCCCGGCGACACCGTCGACCCCGGAGTTCTCCACGAACCGGTTGACCGACTCCTGGAACATCTGGATGTGGTGGGTCTCCTCGGTGACCTCGTGCATCGCGTAGCGGAACTCGGGATTGCCGTCCTTCGCCAGGATCAGGTGGTGCATCACCCCGGCGATGAGCACCTGCTCGAACTGGCGCCCGACCTTCGCGATCTGCGCGTAGCGGTAGACGCCGACCTGGATCTGGCGCTCCTTCGAGAGCGACTTGTACCACTCGTGACGGCCGATCTCGTCGGCGTCGGTGAGGATGAAGCGCTCGTCGTTCGGGTCGAGGTGGAACTCGGGGTCGTCCCAGGCGATGTCCTTGAACGCCTGGAAGTGCTGGTCGACCGACGCCTGCGAGAGCGTCCGCAGGGTGTCGTAGTAGGACTGCTTCGTCGTCGTGTTCATCACGACCTCCTCGTGGTTCTCATCGGGTGGGGACCGGAAGGGATCGGCTGATGATCTCCTTCATGATCTCGGTGGTGCCGGCGTAGATGCGCTGGACGCGGAGGTCGGTGAAGGCGCGGGCGATCGGGTACTCCTCCATGAACCCGTAGCCGCCGAAGAGCTGGAGGCACTTGTCGACGACGATGCCGGCGCGCTCGGAGCTCCAGTACTTGGCCATCGCGGCGGTCGGGATGTCGAGCTCGCCCTTGACGTGCAGCTCGACGCACTCGTCGATGAAGGAGCGGGCGACCCGAGCCTCGGTCGCGATCTCGGCCATCTCGAACTTGGTGTTCTGGAAGCCGAAGACCGGCCGACCGAAGGCGGTGCGCTCGTTGACGTACCGCAGGGTCTCCTCGAAGCAGAACTCCATCGCCGCCACGCTGCCGACCGCCACGATCAGCCGCTCCTGCGGCAGCTGCATCATCAGCTGGACGAACCCGTCGCCCTCCTTGTCGCCGAGCAGGTTCGACGCGGGGATGCGTACATCGTCGAAGAAGAGCTCGCAGGTGTCCTGCCCCTTCATGCCGATCTTGTCGAGCACCCGGCCACGACGGAAGCCTTCGGCATCGGTCGGGACGATGACCAGCGAGATCCCGGCGGCCGCCTCCTCGGGGTTGGTCTTCACCGCGACCAGCACCATGTCGGCCAGGAGGCCGTTGGTGATGAACGTCTTGGCGCCGTTGACGACGTACTCGTCGCCGTCCTTGATCGCCTTGGTGCGGATGCCCTGCAGGTCGGAGCCGGTGCCGGGCTCGGTCATCGCGATCGCGGAGACCACCTCGCCGGAGGCGAGCTTCGGCAGCCACTCGTTCTTCTGCTCCTCGGTGCCGTACGCCAGCAGGTAGTGGGCCACAATCCCGCTGTGCAGCGAGGCACCGAAGGCGGTGTCGCCGACCCGGGCCTGCTCCTCGATCAGCACGGCCTCGTGGGCGAAGGTGCCGCCGCCACCGCCGTACGCCTCCGGGATCGAGAGGCACAGCAGGCCCAGCTCACCGGCCTTGCGCCACAGATCACGGTCGACGTGCTTGTCGGCGATGTAGGTGTCGATGTTCGGCTTGACCTCCTTCTCGAAGAAGGTCCGGGCAAGGTCGCGTAGGTCGTCGAGGTCCTGGTCCATCCAGGGCGAGCGGCGGGACATGCGTGGCCTTTCGGTGGTGGGTACATGCTGTATCAAGGACATGGTGTCCCACTTATCCGCTGGATACAAGGTGTAGCCGGTGATGTCTCGCTAGGGTGACGATGTGGTTGACGTGGTGAAGTGGGTGGATTCCACGGTCCGGCGCCGTTCCGCGAAGGAGGCGCTCGACAACGACGCACGCCGCGCCCAGGTGGTCGAGGCGGCCGTCGAGGCGATCGAGGAGCGCGGGCCCGGCGTCGGCATGGCCCAGGTCGCCGAGCGCGCGGGCCTCCCCCGCCCGAACGTCTACCGGCACTTCGCCAGCAAGGAGCAGCTCGACGCCGAGGTCGTCCGGTTCGCGTCGACCGAGCTGATCCGCCGCGTACGCCCTCATCTCGCCCGTGCCGGGACCCCGCACGAGGTCGTCGGCGGCATCCTCGAGTCCTGCGTCGCCTGGGCCGACGAGCACCCGAACCTCTACCGGTTCGTCGCCGCGCAGCACCAGACCAGGGCCCTGCACCGGGCCCGGATGGGACGCAACCGCTTCCTCGACGAGCTCATCGACGCGATGGGCTCCTACCTGCGCGCCTCCGACATCAGCGACACGCCCTCGGACGGCATCCTCGCCGGCCTGATGGGCATGGTCGACGCCAGCATCATCTGGTGGCTCGACCACCACGACGAGACCAGAGACCAGCTCATCGGCCGGCTCACCCGGCAGGTCGTCGTGGTGCTCATCGACATGCTCGACGACCTCGGGCTCGAGGTCCGCGAGGACATGGTCTACACGCCCCTCGACTGATCAGGAACGAAGAAGCGTACGTGCTCCGGACTTTCTAGGCTCGTCTCAACAGACCGACCAGGAAGGAAAGACCGATGGCGAACAGCAGCACATTCACCGAGGAAGAGAAGGCCGCCATGAAGGAGGCGGCCGCCGAGCGGAGGACGGCCGCCAAGCGTGGCAGCGGCAGCAAGAAGGCCGAGGCGGACCTCGCCGACTGCCTCGCGAAGATCGAGGCGATGGACGACAACGATCGCGCCATCGGCGAGACGCTCCACCGGGTCGTCACCACGCACGCCCCCGACCTGGCACCGAAGACCTGGTACGGCATGCCCGCCTACGCGAACGCCGACGGCAAGGTCGTGGTGTTCTACAAGTGCGCCGGGAAGTTCAAGATGCGCTACGCCGAGATCGGCTTCCAGGAGTGGGCGAACCTCGACGACGGCGACATCTGGCCGACCGTCTTCGCGGTGACGACCATGACCCCGGCCGTCGAGGAGAAGCTCACCGAGCTGGTGGAGCGGGCCGTCCACTGACGGCCCGCTCCACGTGCGGGGCTGACGGTGCGGCGACCTATCGGACGGCGGCGACCTCGTCGGCCGGCTGCTTGTGGAATCGGCCATCCTTCATGATGTAGTGCAGCCGGTCGTGGTCCTGCAGGATCGTGATGTCGGCGAGCGGGTCGCCGTCGACCAGGATGAGGTCGGCGAGGTAGCCGGGCTGGACCTTGCCGAGCTCGTCGGGGCGGAGCATGATCTCCCCGCCCAGCGCGGTGGCCGACACGATCGCCTCCATGGGCGTGAAGTCGAGCAGCTCGACGAAGTGCTGAAGGTCGCGGGCGTACGTCCCGTGCGGCGTCCACGCGAAGCCGTAGTCACCGCCCGGCAGCACCCGGACGCCGCGTCGGTGCATCTCCTTCAGGCCGGCGATCGCGGCATCCAGCTCGATCTTGTAGCCGGCGGCCTCTGCGGCCTCTTGCGGGTAACCGTAGGACTCGGCCTCGTAGAGCGTTGCCACGAGCCAGTTGATCGCCGGCGCCACGAACACCCAGTCCTTGTTCGCCTCGAGCATGTCCATGGCCTCGGCGTCGGCGTAGCTGGCGTGGTAGATGATGTCGACCTTGTTGCGTACGCACATCTTGACGCTCTCCGCGCTACGGGCGTGCGCGCAGACCCGCTTGCCGAAGCGGTGCGCCTCGGTCGCTGCGGCGGCCACCTCCTCCTCGGAGAAGTAGGTGTCGTCGGCGTGCATGTCACCGGTGATCTCCTCGCCGGTCATCGACAGCTTGATCTGATCGACCCCGATGGCGACCAGCTCCCGAACGGCCTTTCGCATGCCCTCGGGCCCATCGGCGAACTTGGTGATCGACTTGACGATCGCACCTCCTGTCACGGCGATCTCCGGACCGTTGGCAAGATAGCGGGGTCCCGGCACTCGACCGGCTTCGATCGCGTCGCGGCACACGACGTCGAGTCGCTCCTTCGCGGAGGCGGCGCCCAGACACATCGTGTAGCCCGAGTCGATGTACGTACGCGCGGACTCAAGGCTGAACAGCAGGTGCTCCTCGACGGGCATGTTGCCCAAGCCCTCGAGATCGGCGCTGTTGTTCCAGGTCAGGTGTGTGTGGGCGTCACAGAGACCGGACATCAGGGTGCGGCCACGGCCGTCGATCACACGGGCGCCGGCAGCGGCGCTCTCCGCGACGACACCGACGGCGGAGATGCGGTCGTTCTCGACGAGTACGTCACCGGGATAGGGGTCCGCGCCGGTCGAGTCGAGAATGGAGACGTTGCGGAACAGGGTCTTGTCGCTCGGGATGGGCATGATGCGCTTCTCTCTCCGTTGAGGGGTGGTGGGTCAGAGGAACTTGCGGAGGAGGTCGGTGACGTCACTGGCGGCCTCGAGAGCCGTCCAGTGCCCGATGCCGTCGATGACCTGGAGCTCGGCGGATCCGTGAGCGGCCGCGAGCTGTTCGCTGACCGCCGGCGGGCCGACCTTGTCGTCGCTGCCCGTGACCAGCAGCAGCGGCAGATCCGAGGCGACCGCCTCGGGGGCCCGAGCGGTGGCCAGGGCCTCGCAGTTGCGGGCGTAGCCCTCGGCGTCCTGGCGCATGATGAGCTCGCGGACGAAGGCGGCGACCTCCGGTCGCTCGTTGCGGGTCCGTTCGGACAACGCGTTGGCGACGACCCCCGGCGCGACAGCGACGGTGCCCTGGTCGCGCAGCACCGCGGCGCGGTCGCGCTGGGCCTGGCGACCGGCGTCGGCGGGCTCCGCCACGGCACCGAGAAGGACGAGCTTGGTGACCTTGTCGGGGTGCTTCGCCGCCAGCTCCCTGGCGACCAGCGTGCCCATCGAGTGGGCGACGACGGCCGCGGACGTCACGCCTGCCTGGTCGAGGACCGCCACGAGATCGTCCGCATGGCTGGAGATGCTGATCGGGTCGGCGACCTCTGACCGGCCGGCGCCGGCACTGTCGACGCGGATCACGGTGAAGCGGTCGACCAGACCGCGCACCTGCGGCTCGTAGAAGTTCGATGTGCCACCGAGGCCGTGGACCATAAGAACGGCGGGGCCGTCGCCCTCGATCTCGACGGCGAGGTGGTGTCCGTTGATGTCCATGTCGTCCCTTCTGGTGAGTGGCGGTCAGGCGATCGTGTTGCGCTGGGCGCCGAGGCCGGTGATGCGCACCTCGACGACGTCCCCGGAGTGCAGGAACTTCGGCGGGTCGAAGCCGATCCCGACGCCGGCCGGGGTGCCGGTCGCGATCACATCGCCGGGGACGAGGGTGATGCCGGCCGAGATGGTGGCGATCAGCTCGGGGATATCGAAGATCAGGTCCTTCACCGGAGCGAACTGACGACGCTCGCCGTTGACCAGTGTCTCGATCTCGAGAGTGCTGACGTCGCCGACCTCGTCCGCGCTCACGGCGTACGGCCCCATCGGGCAGTGCGTGTCCAGGCTCTTGCCCAGCAGCCACTGCTTGTGGTCGCGCTGAAGGTCGCGGGCGGTGACATCGTTGATGATCGTGTAGCCCCAGACGTGGTCGTACGCCTCGTCGCGGCTGATGCCTCGTCCACCTACGCCGATGATCACCCCGAGCTCGCCCTCGTAGTCGAGCTCATTCGTCAGGCCGGGATGCGACTCGATGTCGTCATATGGGCCGGTCACCGAGGTCGGCACCTTCGAGAAGACGATCGGGCGAGCCGGCAGCTCCTCCGAGCGCGAGGGAGTGTCATAGCCGCTCCGTCCGAACTCTCGGACGTGGTCGGAGTAGTTCTTCCCGACGCAGAAGACGTTGCGTACGGGCGTCGGGATCGGCGCTCCGAGGATGACCTCCTCCAGCGGGATCGTGGGGAGCGCGGCGAGCGCAGCCGTCAGTTCGGCGCGTCGTGCGGACCAGGTCCTGATCACGTCGAGCAGACCCTGCACCCCGAGGGCGTCGGTGATGTCCTTGAGTACCCCTGCCTCGGAGTCGACGACGCCGACCCGGTCGACGTCACTACCTACGGCGGTGAATGTTGCCAGCTTCATCCCAGAACCAATCTGAACCAATAGACGACCAATTTGGTCGATGGTTGGACAATACGGTGCGATGCACGTTGTGTCCAGGGTCACATCGAAAGTGATGTGCCTCCCGGAACTGGCGCAAAGTCATTGGTTCTGATTGGTCACATGGGTTAGGGTCGCCGCGTGAGCACCGTTGAGCAGTCCCTCCGCGCCCTGCTCGATGAGCAGACCGCCATCGGCCACCTCGGCCCCGGATCCAAGCTGCCGACAGAGCGCGAGCTGGTCGTACGCCTGCAGGAGCCCCGCAGCGCGATCCGGCGCGCACTGGACGCTCTCGAGCGCGAGGGGCGCATCGTCAGACACGTCGGCCGGGGCACCTTCCTCACCGAGGCCGCGGGTCGCTCGGAGGGGGCGCCGCCGGACACGAGTCCGACCGAGATCATGCAGGTACGCCTCGTGATCGAGCCTCCGGTCGCCGGCCTCGCCGCGCGCGTCGCCACCCAGGCCGACCTCGCGCGGATCCAGGAGCACCTGGAGGCCGGCGGCGCGAGCACAGAGTTCGAGGCCTTCGAATCGTGTGATGCTCAACTGCACCGCGCCATCGCCACCGCAGCACACAACGGGCTGCTTCTCAGCATGTTCGACGTGATGAACTCGGCTCGCTCACTGCCGGTCTGGGGAAGCCTCAAGCGCCGGACGTCCACTCCCGAGAACCGTGCCGCCTATCATCGCGAGCACGACGCGATCGTCTCTGCCCTTCTCGACCGTGATCCGGACCAGGCCCACCAGGCGATGCGGAAGCACCTCGAGCACGTCTCGGACACGTTGCTCGGGCGCGGATAGGCGGCAACGGCCGAGGACCCGTCACGCCCGACTGCGCCGCCTGCGGTCACCTCACCGCGAGCGCCCCCGCGAGCCGCTCCGAGAGGAACCGGCTCGCCCGGTCGAGCGCTGCATCGGCCTCGTCGAGCGAACCGGTCTGGTTCTGGAAGACGTGCGGCAGCTCGGCACCGACCTCGAGGATCACCTCCACGTCCGCCTCCGCCGCCCTGGCGGCGAGCCGGAGGGAGTCGTCCAGCAGCACCTCGTGGGAGCCGACCTGGATCAGCAGCGGGGGAAGACCGGCGAGGTCGGCGAATACGGGGCTGATCAGCGGATCGGTCGGGTCGGCGCTGCCGAGGTAGCGACGGGCGAACCATTCGAGGGCGGCGCGGTCGAAGAGCGGGTCGGCATCGAGCTTGGTCTCGATCGTCGCACCGGAGAGCGTCAGGTCCGTCCACGGCGAGAACAGCACCGCGGCGGCCGGCTGCGGCAGACCGGCCGAGCGGGCGGCCAGCAGGGTCGCCATCGTCAGGCCGCCCCCGGCCGAGTCGCCGGCCAGGACGAGCCGGTCAGGCTCCACGCCCGCGTCGAGCAGGCCACGGTACGCCGCGAGCCCGTCGTCCACGGCCGCCGGATACGGAGCCTCCGGGGCGAGCCGGTAGTCGATCGAGATCGCCCGCAGCCCGGCGCGACCGGCCAGGCCATCGGCGAGCGAGGCACCGGTGCGCGCGGAGCCGACGACGTATCCGCCACCGTGGAGGTACAACAGGGTTCCTTCGGTGGCGTCGCGATACAGCTCCAGTCCGGGGATCCCGCCGATCGTGATCGCCCGGGCTCCCGCCTCGTCGGGCAACGGCCGGGTCTGACCGGCGTCGAAGCCGGCACGGGCCTCCTCGACGCTCACCGAGGAGTCGAAGGGGAAGTCGCGGATGGCTGCGTCCAGTGCGTCGCGCTGCTGCTTGCTCACGATGATGCCTCCTGCATGGGACGATGTTGTATCGGATGGAAGTAGATTCCTTTCGATATAATTCCCTGGAAGCAGGTTTCCTCATGCCCGACGGCTGGCAGTTCTTCTCCGACCTCGTCCGCGCCGAGACGCGGCTCTTCAACCAGCTGGACGCGAGGGTGCGCGCCGGACACGATGGCCTCACCCTCGGGCAGTTCCAGATGCTCGACCTGATCGCGACGACTCCTGAGTGCCGCGTCTCCGACATCGTGGCGTCGATGGACATCGGCGTCGGCACGGCGAGCAAGGCCGTCGACCGGCTGGAGGCGGCGGGCCTGTGCCGGCGGGCATCGAACCCCAACGACCGGCGGTCCTCGATCCTGGCGGTCACGCCAGACGGTGAGCGCGCCCTCACCGCGGCCACGCCGACCGTCGACGCGGTGATCGCCGAGCGCCTGCAGGGGATCGCGGCCGACGATCTGGCGACGACCGCGCGGGTCCTGAACCAGCTCCGGAAGGCGTTGGAGGAGCTGTCGCGGTGAGCGACCCGGACCGGTCGTCTACCGGCGGCGGAAGAATCTGGGCCGTCGGGTCCGCCGCGGCCCGGCCGCCCGAGCGGCCTCGCGGGCCTTCGCCGCTCGCGCCGCTCGGCGCTCCGCCCATGCGGCCACCGCGGCATCGGGGTCGCGCGGCATCGTGATCAGTGGCGGCCCCGCCGGCGGTTCGTAGCGAGCGCGGATCACGCGTTCGTTGAAGTCGTCGATCTCGCGGCGTACGGCCGGCTCGTCCACCAGCTCGTCCAGGCGCTCGTCGAGCGCGGCGTCGTCCTTGCGGAGCTGGATGGACGACGGCAGCAGCGCGATGCGCTCACGCTGGATGAGGCTCCGGACCCACCACTCCGGGTCATGCTGGTCCGGCAGGTCGATCGGCTCGCCACTGCCGGGCAGGTCGTCGAAGTCGCCGCGTGCGATCGCCTTACGGACCTGGAAGTCGGCCAGCAGCGCCACCGCGACCGCGTCGTCGATCGCGAAGGCGTACGGGTCATGGGGCTGCACACTCATCACCTGACCTCTTCGCGGATATAAGTCACCTGTATTATGTCACGCGTATTGAAACCAGGGAGGCCACGCAGATGCCGAAGATCGTCGACCACCGCGAACGACGGGAAGCGATCGCGCACGCGCTGTGGCGGGTGGTCGAGCAACAGGGGTGGCCGCGCGCGACCATGCGCGAGGTCGCCCACGAGGCGGGCGTGTCCCTCGGGCAGCTCCAGCACTACTTCTCGTCCCGTGCCTCGATGCTGGCCTTCGCGATGGAGTTCGCCGCCGAGCAGACCTCATCTCGGGTGGCGAACGGCGTGGCCGGGCTCGGCCAGCCTCCTCACCCCCGAGACGTCCTGCGGGTGGTCGTCACCGAGATGCTCCCGCTGCACCCCGACGCTCACACCACGAGCCGGATGAATGCGGCGTACGTCCTCGAGGCGCTGCACGACCCCGAGCTGCGTGAGGTGGCGCGCGCCGGGCTCAGGGAGGGACGGGACCTGGTCGAGCGCCTCATCCGGCAGGCGATCGCCGACGGCCAGATCCCCTCGGAACGCGACCCTGCGATCGAGACCGATCTCATCCTCGCGCTGACCGGGTTCACGCCGCTCCTGGAGCTCGGCGTGATCGAACCCGGAGCGGCGCTCGCAGCCGTCGATCAACACCTCGACCGACTCTTCTCGGGATCCTGATCCTCAGTACCGCCACCTCCGCACATTTCCAACTTACTTGCGAAAGTTCTCAAACTTCTTGACGAAGTCTCACAGGGTCCCTACCTTCTGATGTGACTCACGCCACATCTCTCGCGGAGGCCCCCATGATCCATGTCCCCCCGTCCAGGGCCGTGCTCGGCCCACTCGTCGGCCTGTCAGTCGTGGCCGCGCTGCTCGGCAGCGGCCCCGCGGCCGCCGCCGAGGAGGCGGAGCTACCACCACAGGAGCCCGGCGTCACGCTGCGCACCTATGACATGAGCCGGCCGATCGAGCAGCTGTGCACGCTGCGCGCAGGCCAGACGCCCAACGTCGACAGGCTCACCTCGGTCATCGACTACGACTCGCCGGAGGACTTCGGCCTCGCCGAGCGGTTCATCTCGCACGCCCTCGCCAACCTGCGCATCGATGCTGCCGGGACGTACGACTTCCGGCTGATCAGCGACGACGGCTCCCGGCTGGTCATCGACGGCTCGGAGGTCATCAACCACGACGGCCTGCACGGGGAGACCGCCAAGGACGGCTCCGTCAGCCTGAGCGAGGGCTTCCACGATCTGCGGGTGGAGCACTTCGAGAACGGCGGCGGCGAGGTGCTGCGCCTGCAGTGGCGTCCCCCGGGCGCCGCGGACTTCGCGCTGGTGCCGACCGAGGTCCTGAGCACCGAGGCCGGGGTGGTGCGGGTGACCGCACCGGGCACGAAGTACTGCGAGGGGCAGAACGACACCGCCGGTGACGGCATGCAGCTGGACAGCGTGCACCCGGCGTACGACCTGACCGACCTGCGGCCCGAGGGCTTCGAGCCGATGGTGTCCGCGCTGGACTGGGCGCCGGACGGCCGACTCGCCGTGGTGACCTCCGGGTCGGTGAGCCCGTCGGGCTGGGTGGAGAACCCCGAGCCGGGCGAGATCTTCCTGCTCAGCAACGCCCGCACCGCCGACGGTCCCGAGGACGTCGAGGTGGAGAAGGTCGCCACGGACCTGTTCAACCCGATGGGCGTGGCCGTCATCGGCGAGTCGATCTTCGTCTCCGAGCGCGACCAGCTCACCGAGCTGACCGACCCCGACGGGGACGGCTTCTACGACGACCACCGGAAGGTGGCGGAGTGGCCCTTCGGCGAGAACTTCCACGAGTTCGCCTTCGGCCTCCTCCACGACGAGGAGAACTTCTACGTCAACCTCTCCGTCGCCATCAACTTCGGTGGCGCGACCACCGATCCGCAGCCGGCGCGCAACCGCGGCACGACGGTGAAGATCTCCCGCAAGACCGGTCAGGTCAGCTATGTCGCGGGTGGGCTGCGTACGCCCAACGGGATGATGCGCGGACCCGACGGCGACCTGTTCGTGATGGACAACCAGGGCGCCTGGCTGCCCAGCTCGAAGCTGGTGCACGTCAAGCCCGGGCGGTTCTTCAACCACTACACCAACCCGGCCGGCCCGTTCGACGACCAGCCGGTCACCGGCCCCGCCCTGTGGGTGCCGCAGAACGAGATCGGAAACTCTCCGAGCAGCCCCATGATGCTGGAGAAGGGTGCGTACGCCGGTCAGATGATCTTCGGCGACGTCACCTACGGCGGCCTGCAGCGCGGCTTCCTGGAGAAGGTCGAGGGTGAGTACCAGGGCGCGGTGTTCCGCTACTCCGCCGGCCTCGAGGCCGGGGTGAACCGCACCCTGCTCGGCCCCGACGGGTCGATCTACGTCGGCGGCATCGGCGAGGCCGGCAACTGGAGCGAGCCGGGCAAGCTCCGCTACGGCCTGCAGCGGATGAGCCCCAACGACGGCTCGGCGTTCGACATGCACCAGATGCGCGCCACCAGGAACGGCTTCGAGATCCGCTACACGAAGCCGCTGTCCCAGGAGACGGTCGAGAAGATCGCCGCGGACCCGAACGCCGCGTTCCGGATGACCCACTGGCGCTACGCGCCGCGGCCGACGTACGGCGGCCCGAAGGTCGACGAGCGTCCGCTGTTCGTCTCGGGCGCCGAGGTGTCCGCCGACCGCACCTCGGTGAGGCTCACCGTGGACGGCCTCGAGGAGGGCCGGGTCGTGCACCTGCGCTCGCCGCGGCCCTTCTCCAGCGAGGGCGGGAAGGAGCTGTGGAACACCGAGGCGTGGTACACGCTCAACTCGATCCCTGGCTACGAGTCGCCGGCCGACCGCAACTACCTCGAGGCTGAGGAGGCCACCCTGCGCGGCAGCGCCAACGTCGCGGTCGAGCACAACGGCTACTCCGGCTCCGGGTTCGTGGACGGCTTCGGCAACATCGGTGCCTCGGTCACCTTCGATGCGAAGATCGCTCGCGCCGGGACGTACCCGGTCCGGCTGCGCTACGCCAACGGCCCCGACCCGGCACCCGGCACGAAGCGGGTCTCGGTCTACCTCAACGGCACCGAGGTCGAGCCGTGGGCGTTGGAGTCCACCGGCGACTGGCAGACCTGGGGCACCGCGACCCGGCCGATGCGGCTGAAGGCCGGCGTCAACCGGATCACCCTTCGCTACGAGGAGGGCGACGAGGGGAACGTCAACTTCGACGTGCTCAAGGTCGGCGGCGGCGAAGACGTCTGTACGCCGCGGCGACCCGCCCCGGGCTACACGTCGCTCTTCGACGGGACCCTGGCCTCGCTGGCCTCGTGGCGGATGGCCGGACCGGGCTCGTTCGGCCGGCAGGATGACTGCTCGCTGCGTACGACCAACGGCCTGGGCCTGCTGTGGTACGCCGAGCAGGAGTTCAGCGAGTACAGCCTGAAGCTCGACTGGAAGCTGGTCAACGACAACAACGGCGGCGTCTTCATCGGCTTCCCCAACCCCGGCAACGACCCGTGGGTCGCGGTCAACCAGGGCTACGAGGTCCAGATCGACGCCACCGACGCCCCGGACCGCACCACCGGCGCCATCTACACCTTCCAGGGAGCCGACCCGGAGGCCGTCGCGGCCGCCCTCAACCCGGTCGGGTCGTGGAACTCGTACGACATCCGCGTCGAGGGCTCGACCGTCAAGATCTTCCTCAACGGGACCCTGGTGAACGACTTCACCAGCACCGACCCCGCCCGCGACCTCGCCGGCTTCGTCGGCATGCAGAACCACGGCGGAGGTGAGACCGTCTACTACCGCAACGTCCAGGTGAAGGAGCTCACCGACTGACGTCGATCAACGTTCGCGCCGGCGGGGCGCCCTGCTTCCTCATGCAGGGCGCCCACGCCGGCGCACGTGTGTCTGCCGCCAAGAGGCGACACTGGACGCATGAGTTTCTCGATCCACCCCGGATCCATCGGCGACGTCGCCCGCTGCGTCGATCTGTGGACGCGCGTGATCGTCGCCCGAGACGGCACGGGTGTCGCCGACGAAGCTGCGCGGCGAGCGCAAGCAGCGTTCGACGAGCCGACCGTACGCTTCGCCGTCGTCGGGTCGGCACCCGACGGGTTCGCGCTCACTCTCACCAGAGAGAAGGGCGTCGCGCTGCTGTCCCGGCTCTGCGTCGACCCGTCGACCACTTCGCGCGGCATGGGCGCAGCCTTGGTCGCCGATGCCGCCGAACATGCACGGGCTGCCGGGTTCCAGCGCATCGAGCTGGATGTCAGAGAGACGAACGTACGCGCCATCGCGCTCTACGAACGGGCGGGCTTCACCGCTGTCTCCGACGCGTGGGAGTACGACGACGGCGATCGGGTCGTGACCTGGTCGCTCGATCTGGCGAACTGATCTGGCTGTCCCGGCGCACGGCCACTCCACGGCTTCGCACTCCAGCCGAGGCACTCACCGATGACGAGCGCCGCCGTCGACGTGGATGAGCTCGCCCGTGACGTACCCGGCGCCGAGGAGCCACAGCGCGGCGTCGGAGATGTCGCCGACCGTGCCGTGCCGTCCCACGAGAGAGCCTTGTGCGGCGTTCGCGAGAAGGGCCGACTTGCCCGCTTCACCGAGGCGGTCCCAGGTGCCGCTGTCGACCAGTCCTGGTGCGATGGCGTTGACCCGCAGCGGGGCGAGCTCCACAGCCAGGTGGCGAACAAGGAAGTCCAGCGCGCCGTTGGCGACGCCCTTGACCACGGTGCCGGGCTTCGGCTGCCAGCCCACCACACCGGAGAAGAAGAGCATCGACCCGCCGGGCCGCACCAGGTGGGCGAAGTGTTTGGCCACCAGGAGCGGGGCGACGACCTTGGTGCCGAATGCGGCGGTGACCTTGTCGGGGTCTAGGTCGCTGACGGGGACATCGTGGTGCGCCGACACGGTCGAGACGATGTGGTCGACCGGCCCGAGGGAGGCTGCGGCGGCGGCGATCGTCTCCTCGTCGAGCACGTCGAGCTTCAGGTCGTGGTCGCCCGCGCGGGTCGCGACGATGCTGGTTGCGCCGGCCTGTTCCACGCGGCGCGCGATGTCGGCGCCGATCCCTCTGCCGCCGCCGATGATCAGGATGCGCTGGTCGTGAAGTGGGTGCGTCATGGCTAGGACGGTATAGATTTGCTACCGGTATCTACAACGCTACTGGAGACACGCATGGGCAAGGCGTACGACGTCATGGCAGCCACCTGCCCGAGCCGCACGGTGCTGCACCGCATCGGCGCCCGCTGGACGGTGTTCGTGATCACCGCGCTGGCCGACGGGCCGATGCGGTTCACGCAGCTCAAGGCGTACATCCGCGGCATCACCCCCAAGGCGCTCTCCGAGACGCTGCGGGCGATGGAGTACGACGGACTCATCAGCCGCACCGCGTTCGGAGGCAACCCACCACGCGTCGAGTACGCCCTCACCCCGCTGGGGCACACGCTCCTGCCGCCGCTGAGCGCACTTCGGGAGTGGGCCGAGACCCACGTACCCGACATCGAGCGCGCCCGGGCCGCGGCCGACCTTCGGGACTCCTGACCCGGTCACGGCATCGGATGCCTGGTCAGCCCGCGGAGAGACTCCTCAGCCGGCTGGTGTCGCGGCCGGGGGCCTCGCCGTAGCGCCGGCGGTACTCGCGGTTGAACTGGGTGGCGCTGTCGTAGCCGACGCGGTGGGCGACCGTCGCGACGTCGTCGGCTCCCGAGACCAGGAGCAGTCGTGCCTGGTGGAGCCGGATCTGCTTCTGGAACTGGATCGGGCTGAGCGCCGTGATGCCCTGGAACTTGCGGTGGAAGGCGGAGACGCTGAGCCCGCAGCTGCCGGCGAGCTCGTCGACGCGGAACGGTTCGGCGTAGTTCTCGGTGATCCACCGCACCGCGCGGCTGATCTGGGTGGTGCAGCTGTCGGCGACCCCGATCTGCGCGAGGTTCGCTCCGAGCGGGCCGGTGAGCAGTCGCCAGAGGATCTCCCGCTCCGCCATCGGCGCGAGCACCGCCCGGTCCTGCGGCCGGTCGATGAGGCGAACCATCCGCACGACGGCGTCGATCAGCTCGGGCTCGGCGTCGGCGACACCGATCGCAGGAGGGGCAGCACTGTTCCGTACGGCCACCACCCCCGGTGGCGCCTCCAGCAGCAGTGACGCGATCGCGGCAGGCCGCAGCACCAGCCCGAATCCGAGCGCGGGCCGGGTCGGAGAGGCCTCGCTGTAGTGACCGGTGATCGGCACGTCGACGGAGGCGACGAGGTACTGCCCGGGACCGTACTCGAGGACGCGATCGCCCACCGAGATCCGCTTGCGACCCTGGGTGATCAGCGCGAAGACCGTGCCGGAACCGTTGGTCGACGGTGCCTCCACCGCATCGGCGCGGGCGAGCAGCATCCCCTCGATCGGGGTCGTCTGGTCGGGCCGTGCGTGCTTCTCGATGCGTCGGCGCAGCTCTTCGAGCGGGGTGTCGGTCACCTGACGAAGGTACGTTGCCGACCTGGCTGTCGTCGCCTGGTTCTGCTTCTTCGAGCAGGATCAGGCAATCATCGGCGATGTCTGGTCTCACGCCGCGGAAGCCCGGGCTGGTTCGCTGAACGGGTCGAAAGCCCCGCACCGATCGGTGCGGAGCACACCACCTGAAAGGCGACAGCGATGAACATCGAGTACGGATTCCAGGCCACCATGACCGCCAAGGAGGGGAAGGCGGACGAGCTCGTCGAGCTCCTGCTCTCCGGTCCCACCGTCGGACCCTCCGCGCACGAGGGCTGCCTCGTGTTCCTGGTCAGCCGGTCGGCCACCCAGCCCGAGGTGGTCCACCTCGTAGAAGGCTGGGTGAGCGAAGAGGTGCACCACGCCGTCTTCGACGACCCTGAGTCGCAGGGCTACATCGCCCGCTTCGCAGAGCTCGTCGCCGACTCGACGTACGCCGACTTCGTCCCGCTGGGCGGCAAGGCGATCCTTCCCCCGGCCCTGTCCCCGTCCGCCACCGCCCGGTGACCGCCATGGACAACGCAGCCACCATGACGACCGCTCGGCCGAGCCTCGATCCGGAGCTCGGCGCCCTGCTCGCCGACATGCCCGACGCACCTCCGCTGAGCGCGGAGACCCTTCCCATGATCCGCCCGTTCGCGACCGTCGACGCCGAGGTGGCGCTTGCCGGGCACGATCTGAACAGACGCGACGTCACTGTCCCCAGCTTTGACGGCGCGCCTCTCCCCCTCACCATCCTCGCCCCGGCGAGAGGCGGCGAACCCGGAACGGCGGCCCCGTGCATCTACTGGGTGCACGGCGGCGGGATGGTCATGGGTGACCGCTTCTCCCAGATCGACATCCCGCTCGACTGGCTCGAGAGCTTCGGCGCCACCGTGGTGTCGGTCGACTACCGCCTCGCGCCCGAGGCATCGGGGGCGACGCTCGTGGAGGACTGCTATGCCGGCCTCAGCTGGGTGACCTCGCACGCGGACGAGCTCGGCATCGATCCCGCTCGGATCATCGTTGCCGGTACGAGCGCGGGTGGCGGGCTCGCCGCCGGCGCCACCCTTCTGGCGCGCGATCGGCGAGGTCCGGCGATCGCGGCTCAGGTCCTGATCTGCCCCATGCTCGACCATCGCAACACGACGGAGTCCAGCCGCCAGTTCACGGGTCCCGGTGTCTGGTCCCGCGAGGCGAACGAGTTCGGTTGGCAATCGGTCCTCGGCGACCTCGCCGACGGCGACGTTCCCGGCTACGTCTCGCCGGCGCTTGCCGAGAATCTCGCCGGGCTGCCGACCACCTATGTCGACGCGGGCAGTGCCGAGGTCTTCCGCGACGAGAACGTCGCGTACGCCTCCCGCATCTGGGCCGCGGGCGGGCAGGCCGAGCTCCACGTCTGGGCCGGCGGCTTCCACGGTTTCGATGCCCTCTTCCCCCAGGCCCAGGTGTCGCAGGCAGCACGAGCCGCCCGAAGCGACTGGCTCGCGCGCGTGCTCTGCGACCCGAGGCTCGCGAGCTGATGGCCAGCGCACTCGCGCACCGTCGGCGCAGCCTGGTGGGTCGCTCACCGACCGAGGAGCACCGATCGGCCACCCCCCTGGAGCTGCTGTACGACCTGGTGTTCATCGTCGCCTTCGGACAAGCGGCCGACGAGCTGGCGCACCACGTCGCGGCGGGCCGGCCAGCTGTCGGGGTCGTCGGGTTCACCCTCGGCGTCGTTCTGATCTCGTGGGCCTGGGGCAGCTACACCTGGTTCGCATCGGCGTACGACGAGGACGACTGGATCTGCCGGCTCACCACCATGGTGCAGATGGTCGGCGTCGGCATCGTCGCGCTCGGGCTGCCCGAGATGTTCGCCTCGCTCGCCGGGGCCGAGGACGGCGGCTACGGCATCGTGGTCGGCGGCTACGTCGTGATGCGCGTGCCGATGGCCGTCCAATGGTTGCGGGCGGCCCGCAACGATCCGGTACGTCGGCCGGCACTGATGACGTACTTCTGGACCATCGCCCTCGCCCAGGCCGGATGGACGTTCCTCGTCGCGGCCGCCCTTCCGCTGCCCGCTGCGGCAGTCGTCGGGGTGGCGCTGCTCGCGATCGAGACGGTCGGGCCGGTGATCGCGCAGCGCGGGAAGGGCGGGACTCCCTGGAACGCCGACCACGTCGCGGAGCGCTACGGGCTGCTCGTCATCGTCGCCCTCGGCGAGGTCGTCCTCGGCACGATCGCCGCGGTGTCGGCGACAGTGCACGGTCCCGCCGGTTGGAGCATCGATGCGGCCGTGACCGCGACCGCGGGGATCGGGCTCGCGCTCGCGATGTGGTGGATGTACTTCACCGTCCCCTCAGCACTCGTCCTCCGAGTCCACCGGGAGCGGGTGTTCTTCTGGTCCTACGGGCACCACGTCATCGTGGGCGCGATCGTGGCCGTCGGTGCCGGCCTGCACGTCGCCGCACTCCGCCTCGAGCACGACTCCGAGATCGGGGCCGTACCCACCATCCTGACGGTCGCGATCCCCCTGGTGATCTTCGTCTGGATGCTCTACGCCCAGTGGAGCACCCTGGTCAGAAGCCGCAACCGTCGTCACGTCGGCCTGATCATCGGCACCTCGGCAGTGACCGTCCTGGCCGTCGTCCTGGTCGCAGCGGGCGTCTCCATCGCCGTGGGCCTGGCGGTGATCGCGGTCGCGGCCGTGATCCCCATCGCGGGTTTCGAGCTCGTCGGGCACCGCGATCTCGCGGCCGCCCTCGCCCCGCACGCTCTCAGCGGATCGGGACGTCGACCGTCGATGTGAAGTGGAACGAGGTGGCTCCGCCGAGGTCGAGCCAGGTGCCTGAGGGCGTCGTCGCCACGCGGATGACGTATTCGGTGCACCCTGGGCAGCGGCCCACGAGGCCCGGCTCGGGCCCGTAGACGACGAGTTGGGCCAGCGTCGTCGACAGCCCACAGGCTCGGCACCGCACCTGGGCGGTGGTGGCTTCGGCGGTGAAGATGTCGGCGAGCGGTCCTGCTAGCGCGTTGCCGTCACGGTGTTCGCTCATGACAGGGTTTCCTTTCCATGACTCGTGGTGCAGTGGTCTCGTCGCTCACCGGCCGCCGAAACGTTCGGTACGGATCCGGTCGGCATGGTGCCCGGCTGCGAGCAGGTGGTTCGCCGCGTCTTCGACGAAACCGGTGGGGCCGCAGACGAAACAGGTCGGCGTTGCCCCCGACGTCCAGCTGCTTCCGTCGTCGAGATCGTTCTGACGGAGTCGACCTGGCGGACGCGTCTCGGTCGGGGGTGCGGTGCGTGTGTACAGCCACGTCACCGAAGGCCCTCCGGCCTGGGCTGCGAGCCGGGTGAGCTCGTCTCCGTAGATGCGATCCTGCGGGGTTCGTACGGAGTGGATGAGGTGAAATGGTGTCCGGATGTCGGCTTCATCGCGAGCACGGATCATGGACATGAGGGGAACGACGCCCGATCCGCCCGCGACGAGCAGAACAGGCGAAGGGTCGTCCTGATCCCACACGAACCAGTTGCCGAGAGGGCCTCGGACCTCGAGCTCGTCGCCGATCATGGCGATATCGGTGAGGAACTCAGAGACCTCGCCTCCGGGCAGGCGCTGCACGGTGATCTCGATGACGCCGTCATCGGCCGGCGCTGCGAGTGAGTAGCTGCGTACGGCCTGGTAGCCGTCCGGGGCGGTCAGCCGCACATCGACGTGCTGTCCGGGCAGGTGACCGTTCCATTCGTCGACCCGCAGGGACAGGGTGTGGGCCGTGGCCGTCTCCGCGCGGCTTCCGGTCACGGTGGCGCTCTGCCAGCGCCGCGCTCCTAGTCGCCCTGGTATCGCTGCTCGCGCCATGGGTCGCCGTAGTCGTGATAGCCGAGCGACTCCCAGAAGCCCGGGTCGTCGTCATCGACGAGATCGAGGCTCTTGATCCACTTGGCGGACTTCCAGAGGTACAGGTGCGGGACCAGAAGTCGAGCTGGCCCGCCGTGCTCGGCCGGAAGGTCGTCCCCGTCGTGCTCGTAAGCGATCCAGGCCTTGCCGTCGAGCAGGTCCTCGAGCGGAAGGTTCGTGGTGTAGCCGCCGTAGGAGCGAGCGAGCACGTACTCGGCCGCGGTGTCGACGTCTGCCAGGAGATCGTCGATGGCGACACCTCTCCAGGTGGTGTCCAGTCGGCTCCAGCGAGTTACGCAGTGGATGTCGACCGTGATGTCCTCCGCGGGCAGGGCCGTGAACTCGTCCCATGTCCAGGATCGCAGGGCCTGGTCTCTGTCCCTGACGCTGAACGTCCACTCGTCTCGTCGGATGGCGGGTGTCGGGCCGGCGGACAGCACCGGGAAGTCCTCGGTCAGGTATTGCCCAGGGGGCAGTCGGTCGTCCGTTGCAGGGTGCCTGCCCGTGAAGCCGCGCGTCACGTGCACCATCTCAAGCCACCTACCCTTCCTTCGGTGTCAGAGGCTCAGCGGCTGTCTGGCGCCGCGCCCTCTGAAGCGTAGTTCGAAAGCTCGGCCCCGGTGGTGGGAACGAGCTCGGCGTGGCCGGCCTTTGCCGAGTCATCCCGTCTTGATCAGCCGGCGATCGTGAGGCCAGTGAGCTTGGCCGGATCAAGGATCAGGTCGATCTCGGTGATTCGCTGTCCCTGCACGGTCATCCCCACGACAGCCATGACATCGCCTGCGCGCTGGGCGATGAGGCCGGCGGATCCGTTGACCAGAGCGGGCCGACACAGCGTCGCGAAGCGGGGACCTTGAACCGCGGTGTGGCGGGCGACATCGTCTCTTCCCACGAGGAGTGCGGGAGCGATCCCGGCGCGTGCTCCGGCATCGACGCGGAACACGACGTCCGGATCGAGCACCTCCAGCAGGCTCTCGAAGTCGCCGGCGCGAGCTGCGGCGAGGAACGCGTCGACCAGCCGACGTTGCGTGGGGAGATCTGCGTCTGGCACGGAGCTCGTGCCCTGGACGCGTCGGCGGGCCCGGCTCGCCAGTTGACGTGCCGCGACCGGTGTGCGATCCACGATCGGGGCTATCTCGTCGAACGGGACCCCGAACATGTCGTGCAGGACGAAGGCCAACCGCTCTGCTGGGTCCAGGGTGTCCAGGATGATGAGGAGCGCAAGCCCCATGGAGTCCGCCAGCAGGCTGGCCTGTTCGGGATCGTCCGACCCGCCGGTCGACACGACGGGCTCGGGCAGCGCGTCGACGGGGGCCTCGGGTCGTGCCTTGCGGGCCCGGAGCATGTCGATGCACACCCGCCCGACCAGGGTGACGAGCCAGCCGCTCATGTCCTTGATTGCTGCACCGTCCGACTTGGTCGTACGGATCCACGCTTCCTGGAGAGCGTCGTCGGCCTCGGTCAATGAGCCGAGCATGCGGTAGGCGACCGCCCTCAAGCGGGGCCGATGCTCCTCGAATCGCTGGGCGAACCAGTGCATCGCATCGGTCCTGTCATCTGGACAGGTCTCGTGCTGCATGACTCAGCCCTGGCCCGCGAGCCGGGTGGACCGTACGTCTCGGTTGGACGCGTCGTGGTCACCGGGGACGAGCAGAACGACGAAGGCAAGGACGGCGGCGAGAGTGCGGGTGGCGTGGGCCAGTTGCCAGGTGTCGCGAACAGTCTTCCAGTCGGCAGGCGGTGACTGCGGGTGCCAGTCGAGCTGGTCGGCGTTGATCGGGAGGTTGACCGATACCGTGAGGATGAGGATCGCCACGAGAAGGGTCAGGCCGATGGCCGCCGACCATCTGGGGCCACCGCCACGGAAGGTGCGAAGAAGGAGCGCTGCGGTGATGACGACCGCTGGCAGGAGGGTGGCTATGGCCAGCTTGTCGAGGTTCTCGAGTTCGACCAGGCGGACCTCGGTGTAGACGGTTGCAGTGGCGTCGCGCAGAGAGAGCTCCAGGACCAGGACTGCCACCAGGAAGCCGGCGAACAGACCTGTGAACAGGAGCGAGGCGCGGCGCAACAGGGCGGTCATGACCAGTCCTTCGCGTGGTCGGCGGCCCAGTCGGCGAAGGTGCGGGCAGGCCGGCCGAGAAGGGCCTCCACCTCGGTGGTGACCGCCGGTTGGCGGCCGGTCTCGCGCTCGTAGCGAGACAGGAGGGCAGCGACGAAGCGCTCGTCGAGACCACCGCGGATCATGCCCTCGGCGGCCATCTCGGGCGGCACCTCCTCGAAGGTCAGGGGCCTGCCGATCGCGGCACCGAGGACCGCGACCATTTCCTCCAGGGTCAACGCCTCGGGGCCGGTGACGGCGAGCACCCGGCCGAGCAGCGCATCGTCGAGGAGGGCGTCGGCGATGACTTCGGCGACGTCACGTTCGTGGATCACGGCCTCGGCAAAGGCCCCGTACGGGCCCCGGATGGTGTCACCGAACGCCAGCTGGCCGCGCCACATGCCCAGAGTGTTCGCCGCGAACGAGCCTGGACGCACGGCGACCCACGGCAGCCCAGACGAGACGACGGCACGTTCCGCCTCGGTGTTGCGGTCGCCGTTGAATCGGGACGGCTGATGGCCGGGCTCGTCGTCCACGTTGATCGCCGACATGACGACCACCTTCGGGACGCCCTCTTCAACGGCAGCGTCGAGCAGCCCGTCGATGCTACCGAGGGTGGCACGGGGGTGGACGAACACCCCGTCGACGCCGCTCAGCGCGGCCGCCACGTCATTCGGATGTACAGGCTCGACCCCGCTGGGAATGTCGGCGTTGCTGACGTCTCGCGTCACGGCGCGGACCCGAGCTCCCTCCGCGAGCAGCGCCCGCACCAGCGGGCGTCCGATAAGGCCGGTGGCTCCGGTGACCAGATACATGAAGGGCTCCTTTGGGATGAGCACGGCTCTCGTGTCTCATCAACAAGGACGTATCCGCGTCCGCAGATGTGACGAGATCGAGGCCGCGTCGCCTTCAGCGGCCCGCAGAAGCCATCAGTTCCGGCTTGGCCTTCGGCGACAAGCACCTAGGTCTGAACTGAACACCGTGAGCCGATGATCAGTTACACAAAGTCCGGTCAGTGGGCCATGTCGACGAAGCGGCTGTAGTGGCCCTGGAAGGCGACGACGAGGTCGCGGGTGGGGCCGTTACGGTGCTTGGCGATGATCACGTCCGCCTCGCCGGGGCGGGTCGACTCCTTCTCGTAGACGTCGTCGCGGTGGAGGAGGACGACCATGTCGGCGTCCTGCTCGAGCGATCCGGACTCACGGAGGTCGGAGACGGCCGGGCGCTTGTCGGCGCGCTGCTCGGAACCACGGTTGAGCTGGGAGAGCGCGATGATCGGGACCTCGAGCTCCTTGGCCAGCAGCTTGATCTGACGGGAGAACTCGGAGACCTCGAGCTGACGGGACTCGACCTTCTTGCCGGAGCTCATCAGCTGGAGGTAGTCGATCACGATGAGCCGGAGGTCGTGGCGCTGCTTGAGCCTCCGGGCCTTGCTGCGGATCTCCATCATCGTCATGTTGGGGCTGTCGTCGATGAACATCGGCGCGCTGGAGACCTCGCCCATCTTGCGGGCCAGCTTGTTCCAGTCGTCGTCGGACATGTTGCCGTTGCGGATGTGGTTGAGCGGCACCTTCGCCTCCGCGGAGAGGAGGCGCATGGTGATCTCGGAGCGGCTCATCTCCAGGCTGAAGAAGACGCTGGTCAGGTTGTTGTGGATCGAGGCCGCCCGGCAGAAGTCGAGGGCCAGGGTCGACTTACCCATCGCGGGTCGGGCCGCGACGATGATCATCTGGCCCGAATGGAAGCCGTTGGTCAGCTCGTCGAAGTCGGCGAAGCCGGTCGGGACGCCGTAGAGGCCGGCCTCGCGGTTGGAGATCGCCTCGATCTCGTCGAGGACGCCGTCCATGATGTCGGCGAGCGGCGAGTAGTCCTCACCGGAGCGCTTGTCGGTGAGCTTGAAGACCTCGGCCTGGGCCTCGTCGACGATGTTGTCGACCTCGCCCTCGCCGGCGTAGCCGATCTGCACGATCTTGGTGCCGGCCTCGACCAGACGCCGCAGGACGGACTTGTCGCGGACGATCTCGCCGTAATAGGCCGCGTTGGCGGCGATCGGGACGTTGGAGGCGAGCGTGTGCAGGTAGGGCGCACCGCCGATGCGCTCGAGCTCGCCCTTGCGGCGCAGGTCGTCGGCGACGGTGACCATGTCGGCCGGCTCGCCGCGGCTGTAGAGATCGAGGATCGAGTCGTAGATCGACTCGTGGGTCGGCCGGTAGAAGTCGGTGCCGCGCAGCGTCTCGGAGACGTCGGCGATGGCGTCCTTGGAGATCAGCATCGAACCGAGGACGGCCTGCTCGGCGGCCATGTCCTGCGGTGGGGTGCGGTCGTTGACCGCGCGCGGAGCGTTGCCCGGTTCGTACGCCGCGGGGCCGTCGCCCCACTCCTCGAAGGGCGGCTCCGGGAAGTCGCCCGGACCGTCCATCGAGCCGGTCTCAGTGACGCTCATTCCCTTGCCCCTCCATGTCTGCGGATCGTCGCGGCGTGATCTCGGTCGGTCCGGTTCCCACGCTACGGGTGAGCACCGACAGTTCTGCTCGCGCAGTCCTGGGCCGACCCTCGACGACACCTCAAGTCTCCGCGACCCTACGTCGCAGACCACATCGGCGACAGAGGGTTATCCACAGGCCCTGGGGATAACCAGGGGATAGCGGTGGACGACACCCTGGTCAATGTGAACAGCCTGGGGAACTGGCTGTGCATAACTAGTGCAACGTAATCAGTAAACCCACTCTGACCTGCGACTTCGTAGTTCACGTCCTGTGGACGGAAGAAAGTACGCAACGCATCCGGATTTACCCCCAGGATCGTCGTTCCACCTCAGGCGTTTTGTCGACATAGCGCCGCAACGACGTTTTCCACAGGTTTTCCACCTGCCCTGAACAACGCTTCGCGCCGGCGGTGTTTAACCTTGAGACCGTGACGACCCCGGCGGATGCGAAGAGCTACTCGAAGACCGACCGCCGAGGCCTCGACAAGGAGATCTGGCGGCTTGCGATCCCCGCCTTCCTGGCGCTTGTCGCCGAGCCGCTCTTCCTGCTGGCGGACTCCGCGATCGTGGGCCACCTCGGCACCCGCGAGCTCGCCGGCCTCGGTGTCGCGGGGGTCGTGCTCCAGACGATCGTCGGTCTCTGCGTCTTCCTCGCGTACGGCACGACAGCATCGGTCGCCCGCCGGATCGGCGCCGGCGACACCGCCGGTGCGCTCCGGCAGGGGATCGACGGGATCTGGCTCGCGGTGCTCATCGGGGTCGTCGTGACCGTCCCGGTGATGGTGCTGGCCGAGCCCCTCAGCCGGGCGATCGGCGCGGGCGACGACGTGGTCGGTCCGGCCACGACCTACCTCCGGATCGCCGTCCTCGGGGTGACGCCGCTGCTGATGATGCTCGCCGCGACCGGCGTCCTCCGCGGGCTCCAGGACACCAGGACACCGTTGGTCGCGGCGATCATCGCCAACGTGCTCAACATCGTGCTCAACCTCGGCCTCGTCTACGGCGCCGGGCTCGGGATCGCGGGTTCGGCGATCGGATCGGTGATCGCCCAGGTGCTCGCGGCCGGCATGCTGACCTACGTCGTGGTGCGCGCCGCCCGCGCCGAGTCGGTGCCGCTGCGACCGGACGCGCCCGGGATCCGAGCCGCCGCGCGGGCCGGTGTGGCCCTCGTCGTGCGCACGCTGACGCTGCGGGTGGCGCTCCTGGTCACGACGTACGCCGTCACCCATCTCACCGTCGGCGACCAGGCCGTCGGGCTGGCGACCCACCAGATCGCCTTCACCCTGTGGACGTTCCTGGCGTTCGTGCTCGACGCGATCGCGATCGCCGCCCAGGCGCTGACCGGTAGGTCGCTGGGAGCCGGAGACACCCAGGAGACCCGGGCCATCACGGCCCGGATGGTGTGGTGGGGCGTCGTGATCGGGGTTGCTGTCGGCGTACTGCTGGCTGCTCTCTCGCCCTTCCTCGGCGCACTCTTCACCGAGGACCGGGCGGTGCGGGAGCTGTTGGTGCCGGTGGTCATCGTGGCGGCGATCGCGCAGCCGCTGGCCGGCGTGGTCTTCGTGCTCGACGGGGTGCTGATCGGCGCCGGCGACGGGCGCTACCTGGCCTGGGGCGGCATCTGGACCCTGGTCGCGTACGTCCCGCTGGTCGCCCTGGCCGTCATCCTGGGCGGTGGGCTGGTGTGGGTGTGGATCACCTTCGCGATCGGCTTCATGGGCGCCCGCTTCGTGGTGCTGACGCTCCGCGCGCGCAGCGACCACTGGCTGGTCACCGGCGTCTGAGCCGCCGGTGACCAGCCAGTGCTGACATCAGGGGTTGCTCGTGACCTGGATCGGGTTGTTGGCCGCGTCGGTCGCGTTGACGGTGTAGGTCGCCGCGAAGGAGACCTGGTCGCCGTTGGAGATGCCGGCGACACCGCACAGGAAGCCGGACACGTTGGACAGCGTCAGGGTGGGCTCGCTGCCGGGGAGGGTGAGCGTGCCCGAGGAGGCGCCGTTCGTGTAGGAACCGGCCACCGAGCCGGTCGCGTCGAACGAGCAGCCCGAGCCGCTGACCCTGGCCGAGATCCCGCTGATGTTGCCGGCGGTGGAGCCGTTCGCGTCGGTGTCACCGGTGGCGTCGAGCGACCACGTGCCCGATCCGGTGACCGTGAAGTCGATCCCCGCAGGGCCGGTGCAGTCGGTGAAGGAGACGCTGGAACCGTCGAGCGCGGCGATCCCGGTGCCGCTGATGGCAGCGCCCGGGGTCGCGGTGCCCGAGATCGAGCTGCCGCTGCAGGTGACCGTGGCGCCGGCGGTGACGTCGGTGAAGGTGATGCCGCTCCCCTGCGCTCCGAAGGCGACGCTCGATCCGGCGGCTGCGGACCCGGCGCTGAGGTTGTAGCTCGAGGCGGCGAAGGCTGCTGGTGAGGCGAGGCCGATCGCGGCGACGGCTGCGACCGGTACGACGGTGAATCTGGCCAGCTTGGACATGTTCGACATGACACGCTCCTCTGGTGGTGGGGTCGGCCGAGTGGTCTCGGCCGACGATCACGCTAGGAGCGGCTCGGCACGGACGGGCTGGTCCGGACCAGGGACCCGCACTATTTCGTTCATATCAACAACATGTGTCCCGGTTACCTTTCGTCCGGCGCCGCTTCGCGTACGCCGCCTCCGCCCGCCAGCGCGGCAGCGCCGACCGCAACGCCCGCATCATCGCCAGCCTGAGAGCCGGGTCGTGCAGGTCCGGCCCGAGGAGCTCGCGGAGGAGACGTACGCGGTAGGCGGCCGTGGACGGCGGCAGCTGCATCCGCACCGCGACATCGGCGGGCCGGTCGACGCCGTTGTGCAGCATGACCTCGAGCGTCTCGCCGAGAATCCACCTGGAGTGCGGCTTGACCCCCTCGAGCTTTCCCAGCACCGCGCGGTTGTCATCGGTCAACATGGGGGACCTCCCGAATGGCCGCCAGCGGATCCCCGGCGATCCGCAAGAGAACAGGTTATAGATCCGCCCGATGTTTCGATGAGGTTTCGAGACAACCGGTCCCACATACTCGGTTGCGCCGGATCCCGCTTGGCGCGAAGGTCAGCACATGGCCGCTGATCCGAAGAGCACCCTCAAGAGCTACCTCGATGCACGCCGCGAGGCACTGATCTCCAAGGTCGAGGACCTGCCGGAGCGAGAGGCGCGGTTGCCGCGTACGCCGACCGGGACCAACCTCCTCGGCATCATCAAGCACGTCACCGGGGTCGAGGCCGTCTACCTGGGGTCGACGTTCGGTCGCCCGTATCCGCACCCCGAGGAGCTGATCGCGGACGAGGACTTCGAGGTCGACCCGCAGGCGGACTGGTACGCCACCGAGGACGAGACGGTCGCAGGGATCATCGATCGCTACCGCCGGGTCATCGCTCACGGGAACGAGACGATCGACGCGCTGCCGATCGACGCCGTCGGCCACGTGCCGCACTGGGGCGGCGAGGAGGTCACCCTCCACCAGATGCTGGTGCACCTCTTCGCCGATCTCGCCGGCCACTGTGGCCAGGCCGACATCCTCCGCGAGGAGGTCGACGGAGCGGTCGGCTGGCGCAAGCCCGGTGACAACATCCCCTCGGAGTACGACTGGCCGGCGTACGTCGCCAAGCTGACCGAGATCGCCAACAGATTCTGACACCCGCCGGTTCTCGGTGAAAACGAACAGGCCCGCCTCCCGAAGGAGGCGGGCCCGTGTGAATCCCTAGATCAAGCGGGGACCACGTTGAGGGCCAGCTTGGCGGACACCTCGTCGTGGAGCTTGACGGAGACCTCGTGGGCACCGAGCGACTTGATCGGGTTGCCCAGCGCGATGGTGCGCTTGTCGATCGACTCACCGGTGGTCTCGGTGACCGCGGCGGCGATGTCGGCGGCGGTGATGGCGCCGTAGAGGCGGCCGTCCTTGCCGGCGCGGACCTTCACGTTGACCGTGTTGGCCTCGAGCTTGCCCTTGATCTCGGCGGCGTGAGCCTCGTCGCGCACGGAGCGAGCCGAACGCGCAGCCTTGATCGACTCGACCTGCGACTCGGCGCCGCGGGTCCAGCGGATGGCGTCGCCACGCGGGATCAGGTAGTTGCGGGCGTAGCCGTCCTTGACCTCGACGACGTCACCGGCGGAACCGAGCCCGGTGACCTCCTGCTGAAGGATGATCTTGGTAGCCATGTCGATCCTCCTCAGCGACCGGTGGAGGTGTAGGGCAGCAGAGCGACCTCGCGCGCGTTCTTGACGGCGATGGCCACGTCGCGCTGGTGCTGGACGCAGTTGCCGGTCACGCGGCGGGCGCGGATCTTGCCGCGGTCGGAGATGAACTTACGGAGGAGGGTGGCGTCCTTGTAGTCGACACCGGTCGCCTTCTCCTTGCAGAACTGGCAAACCTTCTTCTTAGGCTTGCGAATCACTGCCTTGGCCATTGTGGTGCTTCCTTTCTAGAAGCCCGGCATGCGCCGGAATGGTTGAGGGATTCGGAATGTGGATCTGTTGATCAGAAGGGAGGCTCGTCGTTGCCCACGCCCGGGGTCGCCCACGGGTCGTTGGCCGGCGCGCCGCCGCCCGCGTTGGCGGGCTGCTGCGGAGCCGGCGAGGCCCACGGGTCGTTGCCGGCCGGGGCCTGCTGGCCACCACCCTGGGGGCCGCCGTAGCCGCCGCCCTGGTTGTAGCCACCGCCCTGGTTGTAACCGCCGCCGCCACCCTGGCCGCCGGACTGACGGCTGGCCTTGGTGACCTTGGCGGTCGCGTAGCGGAGCGAAGGACCGATCTCGTCGCACTCGAGCTCGAAGACAGTGCGCTTCTCGCCCTCACGCGTCTCGTAGGACCTCGACTTCAGGCGGCCCTGAGCGACGACACGCATGCCGCGCTGCAGGGACTCGGCGACGTTCTCAGCGGCCTGACGCCAGATCGAGCAGCGCAGGAAGAGGGTCTCCCCGTCCTCCCACGCGTTGGTCTGCCGGTTGAAGCTGCTGGGCGTCGAAGCGATCGTGAAGTTGGCAACGGCTGCACCCGACGGCGTGAAGCGAAGCTCCGGGTCGTCGGTGAGGTTGCCGATCACGGTGATGACGGTGTCGCCTGCCATGAGATCTCCCTTGAGTCTGATCTGGGTGTCGGTGTCGGTCAGGAGTTGTACCTAGAGCCCAAACATAGGGCCCAGCACCGACATTTCCGACGGTGACATCCGCGTCACTTGGACGGGCGGATGACCTTCGTACGCAGGATCTGCTCGTTGAGGCCAAGCTGGCGGTCGAGCTCCAGAACGGTCTTGGGCTCAGCGGTCAGGTTGACGACGGCGTAGATGCCCTCGGCGTTCTTGTTGACCTCGTAGGCCAGGCGACGACGTCCCCAGACGTCAACGTTCTCGACGGTGCCACCATCGTTGGTGACGACCTTCAGGAACTTGTCAAGGGTCGGGGCGACGGTGCGCTCATCGAGGCTGGGCTCGAGGATCACCATTACTTCATAGGCGCGCATAGCGTTCTCCACCTCCTACGGACTCGGCGGCCATGGTCTCTCCATGGCAGGAGGGCTGATGCGATGTCCCATCTCCGTCTGTGGAGAGGGACGCGTCAGCGTATCAACCAGCGGAACCCGCGGCCGAATCCACGGCCTCGACCGTGAACGGCACCGTGATCACCTCGCCGTCCCCGAGCCGGAACTGGGCCCACAGGCGGTAGAGCCCGGCTTCCGGTACGTCCAGGTGCAGCCCGAGCTCAGGCCCGAAAGTCGCCCCGGGCACCGCCAGCTCGGCACCTTCGGCGTGACCGTGCACGAACGTCTCGCCGTCCGCGCTCATGACCACGACGTGGCCGGCGGCGCCGAGGTAGGGCTGTAGATCGTCGACAATCCTGCCGTCGCCGTCCTCGAAGCGGAAGTGCAGGTCGCTCTGCTGATCCGCGACCAGTGAGCCTTCGAGGGTGACGGTGAGATTGTCGACAGTCGACGATCGCGGGCTCGCCTCGAGCGGGACGGCCGGAGGCTGCGTACCGTCGATCGTGAGCTGCTGGCGGTCGAGGACATCGGCCATGTCGGCCCGACGGCGGAACTCGGTGTCGACACGGTAGGTGCCACCGGCGGGGAAGGTCACGTCGGTCTCGAGCTCGCCCGGCCGGCCGGTCGGCTCGGCGTGCAGGTGACGGAACCAGGACAGATCCTCGCTGGTCACGATCACGTGCATCCAGGCCTGGTGGGTGCGGCCGAGGTCGGTCACCGGCTCGCCGGTCGCGGCGTCCGTCACCAGGAACCGGAGCCCGCCCGCGCGCCGGGTGATCGCCACGTCGATGCCCGACTCGTCGGAGGCTACCGGGGCGATGTCGACCTCGTGCATCTCGGTCATCGACGGCCGCATCGGGCTCATCCCCTGCGCCCACTCCAGGATGCCGTTCATGCCCCGCTGCGCGGGCTCGGTGCGCGACAGGTAGGTCAGCGCGGCCCCGATCGAGAGCGCGATCACGGCCGTGACAAGCAGATATCCACCGTCGCGGGCCTTGGTGAGGAGGCCGCGACCGGCGTACGCCTCGGGGGTCTCGGGTCGGCGGAAGCCGCGCAGGCGCAGCGCGTTGGTGACCACGCTGACCGAGCTCATCGCCATCGCGGCGCCGGCGAGGACCGGGTCGAGCAGGGCGAGGGCGGCGACGGGGATGAGGAGCACGTTGTAGGCGAAGGCCCAGAACAAGCCCTGCTTGATCGTCGCGACGGTGCGGCGGGAGAGCGCCAGCGCGGTCACCACGCCGCGGAGGTCACCGCCGACCAGGGTGATGTCGGAGGCGGCGAGCGCGACGTCGGTCCCGGTGCCGATCGCGATCCCGACGTCGGCCTGGGCCAGCGCCGGGGCGTCGTTGATTCCGTCGCCGACCATCGCGACGACCTTGCCGTCGGCCTGGAGCTGGTGGATCCGGGCGAGCTTCTCCTCGGGCAGGAGGCCGCCGGCGGCGTGGCGTACGCCGACCTCGTCGGCCACCTTCGCCACCGTCGAGGCCGCGTCGCCGCTGAGGATGTGCACCTCGACGCCCGACTCCTCGAGCAGGCGGACCGTCTCCCGGGCCTCGTCGCGGACCTGGTCCTCGACACGGATCGACCCGGCGTACGTCCCGTCGACCGCGACCAGGACCGAGCCGTTGTCGGCGGCGTCGATGCCCTCCTCGGCCAGCATCGCCGAGTTGCCGACGAGGACCCGGCGCCCGTCGACGACGGCGCTGATCCCGCGTCCGGGGTGGGCCTCGAACGCCGAGACCTGCGCGTCGGCGGCGTCTCCGGACGCTTCCGCGCGGGCTCGGAGCGCCGTGGCCAGCGGGTGGTCGCTGCCGGTCTCGGCGGCCGCGGCGATGCGGACGAGCGCATCCGGGGTCCAGTCGGCGGCCACGGTGATGTCGGAGACCTCGGGCTTGCCGTGGGTGATGGTGCCGGTCTTGTCGAAGACGATGGCGGTCACGGAGCGGGCACGCTCGAGGGTCTCGCCCGACCCGACCAGCACACCGAGCTCGGCGGCGCGCCCGGCGCCGACCATGACGGCGGCCGGGGTGGCCAGGCCGAGGGCACAGGGGCAGGCGATGATGAGGACCGCGATGGCCGCGGTGACGGCGCTGGTGAGTCGCTCGGCGTCGGGTCCGAGGACGAGCCAGCCCACGAAGGTCAGTGCAGCCACGACCAGGACGGCGGGCACGAAGACCTCGGAGACCCGGTCGGCCAGGCGCTGCAGCTTGGTGCCGGAGCCCTGCGCGGACTCGACCATCGCGATGATCTGCGCCAGCGTGGTCTCGGAGCCGACCGCGGTCGCCTCGATCTCGAACGAGCCGGTCTGGTTGATGGTCGCGCCGATGACGATGTCGCCCTCGGCCTTCCGCACGGGGTCGCTCTCGCCGGTGAGCATGGACTCGTCGACGTACGACGCCCCGGCGACGATGCGGCCGTCGACCGGGATCTTCTCGCCGGCGCGCACCCGGATCCGGTCGCCGACCTTCAGGTTCGCGACCGGGACGGTGACGTCACGGCCGTTGCGGACGACCGTGGCCGTCTCCGGCATCAGACCGACGAGGGCCTTGACCGCATCGGCCGTACGCGACTTGGCCCGGGCCTCCAGCCAGCGGCCCATCAGCACCAGCGCGACGATGACCAGGGCGGTCTCGAAGTAGAGGTGGAGCGGCAGGCCCCACGCCTCGGCCTGCCCCATCCACAGGGTCACGAAGGCGCTGTAGGCGAAGGCGATGCCGGTGCCGAGCGTGACCAGGGTGTTCATGTCGACGGAGCCGTGGCGCAGGCCACGCGCCGCCGCGAGGTAGATCTCCCGGCCCGCCCACCACTGGGTGATCGCAGCGACCACGAGCACGATCGACATGACCGGCTCCATGGCGTCGACGGGGAGCGGGACGTACATCAGGGCCATCAGGCCCAGCCCCACCGCCAGGGCCGTGATCCACCGCCGCTTGAGCTGGACGAGCTCTGTCTCGCGGCGTACGTCCCGATCATCCTCAGCTACATGAGGCTCCTGCGGATTGTCGACAGTCGACGATCGCAGGACCGCCTGATAGCCCGCCTTCTCGATGGCGGCGCTGATCTCGGCAAGGTCGGTGCGGGTGGGATCGAAGTGCACCAGGGCGGTCTCGGTGGCGAGGTTGACGTTGGCGTCCTCGACACCCTCGACACGGCTGATGGCCTTGGTGACACGGCGCACGCAGCTCGCGCAGGTCATGCCCTCGATCTCGAGCTGTTGCTCCGTGGGGGTGGCGGCGGTGGGGCTCATCGTGATCAGGCCAGCGAGTAGCCGGCCTCTTCGACGGCCGCGCGGATGGCGTCGTCAGAGATCGGCTCGGCGGCGGTGACGGTGACGTTGCCGGAGGCCAGGTCGACGTCGACGTTGCTCACACCGGCGATCTCGGTGACCTCCTCGGTGACGGAGGCGACGCAGTGGCCACAGGTCATGCCGACGACGGTGAAGTTCTGGGTGCTCATGAGACTCTTCCTAGGGTTGTTGGATTGTTGACAATCAGGACCGGACGAGGCGTGCGATGGCAGCAGAGGCCTCGGCGAGCTTCTCGTCGGCCTCGGCGCCACCGTTCTGGACCGCGCCGGCGACGCAGTGACCGAGGTGCTCGTCGAGCAGCCCGAGAGCGACCGCCTGGAGCGCCTTGGTGGAGGCGGAGACCTGGGTGAGGATGTCGATGCAGTAGGCCTCGTCCTCGACCATCCGCTGGAGCCCGCGCACCTGACCTTCGATGCGCTTGAGGCGCTTGAGATACGCCTCTTTGTTCTTGTTGTGGAGGTATCCGTGATCCGCGTGGCCTTCGGGCCCGGTGTGCTCGTCCATGGCGCCTACCATACCCCCGTAAGGTATGAAGTCAACCCCGCGATGTCGGTGCCGGGCCCTAGACTGGAGCCATGGCTGTTGCGATCGGTGCCCACGTAGACCAGACCGACCCCGTCGCCGAGGCGACCGCGCGCGGGGCGAGCCTGGTGCAGTTCTTCCTCGGCGACCCGCAGTCCTACAAGGGCCCGGTCGTGACGTACGCCGAGGGTGCCGCAGAGCTCAAGGCCCGCGCGGAGGAGGCCGGTGTCGATCTCTACGTCCACGCGCCCTACATCATCAACGTCGCCACGACGAACAACCGGATCCGGATCCCGAGCCGCAAGCTCCTCCAGCAGCACATGGACACCGCGGCCGAGGTCGGCGCCAAGGGCCTGATCGTCCACGGCGGTCACGTCAACAAGGACGACGACCCGGCGAAGGGCTTCGACAACTGGCGCAAGGCGATCGAGGCCACCGACATCAAGGTCCCGCTCCTGATCGAGAACACGGCCGGCGGCGACAACGCGATGGCGCGCTACCTCGACCGGATCGCCGGCGTCTGGGAGGCGATCTCCACCGCCGAGGGCGCGGAGAACGTGGGCTTCTGCCTCGACACCTGCCACGCCCACGCCGGCGGCAACCCGCTCGAGACGGTGGTCGAGGACGTCCGCAAGATCACCGGCCGCATCGACCTGGTCCACTGCAACGACTCCCGCGACGAGTTCGACTCCGGAGCCGACCGCCACGCCAACTTCGGCGCCGGGCGCATCGACCCCGACCTGCTCGCGGGCGTGGTCCGCGACGCCGGCGCCCCGGTCATCTGCGAGACCCCGGGCGGCGCCGCGGAGCACACCAGCGACTTCGCCTGGCTCCGCGAGCGGCTCTGAGGCCCACGGCAGACATGACGCGACCGCTCCGCAGGCTCGGCTTCCTCACGATCGGGCTCTTCGACCCCGCCGCACCGGCCGCCGGTCACGAGGAGACCCTGCAGATCATCGAGCTGGGCGAGGAGCTCGGCTTCGACTCGGCCTGGCTGCGCCACCGCCACCTGCAATACGGGATCTCGTCACCGATCGCGGTGATGGCCGCGGCCACCCAGCGCACCTCGCGGATCGAGCTCGGCACCGCGGTCACGCCGCTCGGGCTGGAGAACCCGTTCCGTCTCGCCGAGGACCTCGGCACGGTCGACGTACTCTCCGACCGCGGCAGCGGCGGCCGCATCAACCCCGGCGTCAGCGTCGGACCGCCGATGAACTACGACGCGCTCAAGGACCACCTCTACCCCGACACCCACGACGTCGAGGACTTCACCTACACCCGCGTCGAGCGGCTCCTCCACAACCTCGAGGGCAAGCCGGTCTCGACGTTCGAGGGCACCCGCGGGATCGAGACGTTCTCCCGGAGCATCCAGCCGCAGTCGCCGGGCCTGCGCGAGCGGGTCTGGTACGGCGGCGGCTCCACCCGCAGCGTCACCTGGGCCGCCGAGCACGGCCTCAACCTGCTCACTTCGAGCGTGATCGACGCCGAGGGCGAAGATTTTGCCCAGATCCAGCGCGCGCAGATCGACCTCTTCCGTTCGCTGCATCCCGCCGGCGAGGCCGCCCGCGTCTCCCAGGGTCTCGTCGTCATCCCGACCGACTCGGCGACGCCGGAGCAGAAGCAGAAGTACGAGGCGTACGCCGCCGCCCGGCTGCCCCGCACTCGCGAGCCTCAGCAGCTGGGTCCGCACAAGCGCGCCTTTTTCGCCCCTGACCTGGTCGGAAGCAGCGAGCAGCTGGCCGAGCGGCTCGGCAACCACGCGGGCTTCCAGGCGGTCGACGAGGTGGCCTTCGCGCTGCCGTTCACCTTCGCCCACGAGGACTACGTGCAGATCCTCACCGACATGGCGACGAGGCTCGGACCGATGCTCGGCTGGTCGCCGGGCGCACGCGGCCGCTGAGACAAGAGCTCACTGAGAGGTCCCTGATAATCGGCGAGAAGGACCACCCAGTGGGACCGTCGGCTATGACCCATCAGGGCCATTGACATAGGCTTTTTTAAATGAGCTCGAACTGGCGCGCCGATGTTCAAGGTCTCCGTGCCGTCGCTGTCGGTCTGGTGATCGCAGGACACGCGGGACTCTCGGGTTTCGAAGGTGGGTTCGTCGGAGTCGACGTCTTCTTCGTCCTCTCCGGGTTCCTGATCACCACTCTGCTGCTGCGTGAGACCGACCGCAGCGGCACGGTCAGCATCAGCCAGTTCTACGCCCGCCGCGCCCGCCGGATCCTCCCGGCGGCGACCGCGACGATGCTGGTCGTACTCACCTACAGCGCCATCGTCCTGCCCCAGACACGCACCGACCAGATCGCCGGCGACGCGGGCTGGGCGGCGGTCTTCCTGGCCAACGTGCACTTCGCCAGGGAGGCCGTCGACTACTTCAACAACGCCGCGCCCTCGCCGTTCCAGCACTACTGGTCGCTCTCGGTCGAGGAGCAGTTCTACGTCGTCTGGCCGCTGCTGGTGCTCGCCGTCGCGCTCTGGATCCCGAAGCACCACCGCCGCCGCGCGGTCACCGCGCTCGCGGCGCTCGTCGCGGTGGTCAGCCTCGCCTGGTCGCTGCACGCGACCGCTGCCGACCCGACCACGGCCTACTTCTCGACGCCGGCACGGGCGTTCGAGCTCGCCGCCGGCGCCCTGCTGGCCTGCGTCGCGGGTCGTCTGCAGGTCGCGACCAGCGCGACCCGGACCGGGCGTATCGCCTCGACAGCGCTCGGCATCGCCGGTGTCGGCACCCTCGTCTACGCCACCGCCAGCTTCAGCGAGGCGACCCACTTCCCGGGCTGGCACGCCCTGGTCCCGGTGCTCGCGACGGCCGCGCTCCTGGTCGCCGGCCCCGCCACCCCGACCGGCTGGCTGCTCTCCCAGCAGCCGCTGCGCTACCTGGGCGACATCTCCTTCAGCCTCTACCTGTGGCACTGGCCGATCCTGATCCTCGCCCCCGAGGAGATCCCCGGCGGCGGCGTACGACAGCTGCTCATCATGCTGGCGCTCATCCTGGCCGCCTCCGCGGCGAGCTACCACTGGATCGAGATGCCCTTCCAGCGTCACCGGATCCCTCACCTCACCAAGGGCCGGCGCGCGCTCGCCCTCTGGCCCGCCGCCGCTGCCCTCGCCCTGGTCGCCGGCACGAGCTCCCAGGCGTACGCCGGCTATCAGGTCGACGTCGCCAAGGCCAACGCGGAGGAGTGGTTCAAGGAGAACCCCGACGTTCTCGAGACCGACGACAAGCCGGTGACCGGCGTGCTGAAGACGACGATCGAGGCCGCGGAGGAGGGTGCGCCGCTGCCGCCCGAGGCCAAGTTCGACGCCAGCGACTCGTGGGCCGAGCGCGGCGGCTACTGCTACGCCGGCTACGGCGAGACCGAGCTCGACGGCGACTGCGTCTACGGCGACGGCAAGGCCGAGCGCACCGTGGCCGTCGTCGGCGACTCCCACATCGGGATGTGGCTCCCCGCGCTCGACACCCTCGCCGAGCGTCAGCACGTGAAGCTGATCCCGTTCGTGAAGCTCGGTTGCGCTGCGTACGGGGTCAAGCAGAAGTCCTCGAAGATGACCGTCGAGGAGTGCGAGGACTTCCGCACATGGACCAACGAGCAGATCGCCGAGCTCAACCCCGACACGATCGTCGTCGGCGCCCGCGGCATGCTCGACATGGAGGAACGCGACGGCGTCTCGACCGAGGAGCAGTGGCGTGAGGGCGTACGCGACGGCGTCAGGTCCTTCGAGAAGATCACTCCCGACGTACGCGTCTTCGCCGACGTCCCGGCCGTCGACAACGACCCCGGCGAGTGTCTCTCCGACGCCCGCAACCTCCTCGAGGACTGCGTCGTGAAGGCCGACGGCACCGAGGTCGACTCCAACGAGGTGACCCAGGAGGCGCTCGAGGGCACCGAGGCCGCGTACGTCGACATCGTCGACCTGGTCTGCACCGAGCGCTGCCCGCTCGTCGTCGGCGACGTCGTCACCTACTACGACGACTCCCACATCACCGCGACCTGGGTCGACCGGGTCACCCCGGCCCTCGGCAAGCGCCTCGGCCGCCTGGACCGTTCCGCCTAGAACACATATCAGTTCTGCGCTCGCCGACCATTGCCCTGGCGGTGTCGGAGCGGAAGAATTGAAGGTTGCCGGGCGGGGCAGTCATGTCCCCTCACCGCCCCGCCCGGCCCACGTCCGCGTTTCCGGCCGCCTGGCGCAGGTTGGGCATCCCCCTAGTGCCCAACCCGCGCTGCGGCCCCGAAACCGCCTGCCTCCCCCAAGGCGGCGGCGCCAGCGTCCGAACCGAATTCCCCCGAATCTCGGTCCGGACAGCCCCAAGGAGTACGCGGCGAACCGCTTGATACACGGTCTTCAGTATTTTCTTTCGGACTTCCATCGAGCCGGCTCAGCACGCCGTACGGCCCGGAACGAGTTGCCTCGTTCCCCTTACGGACGCGATACGGCGCCACTACGCTCCTTCGCATGCCGGGCCCAGGAATGCTCACGCTGATGGTGCTTCCCGCGGTCATCGGCCTCATCATCGTCGCCCGCCCGAACGTCGCGACCTCTCTGACGAGCCTGCGCGGGAAGTGGCTGATCGCTCTCGTCGCAGCGCTGCAGTTCATGCACGTCGAGGGGTTATGGCCAGATCAGGTCAAAGAGAGCGTTGAGCGTCGGGTCTATGCGGTCCTGGTTGTGGTCATCGCGATCGCCTTCTGCTGGCTGAATCGCTCGCTCTGGTCTCGTCGCTCGGGCCGGTGGGCGCTGTCGCTCATCCCGCTCGGAACTGCATCCAATTCGCTGCCGATCGCCGTCCTCGGTGCGATGCCGTACAGCGTTTCGGGCGCACGCGCCGCCGGCTACTCCAGCACTGAGCTGGCGACCGACGCGCCCGGATACATCCGCCTGGACGACGTCTCACGTCTCTGGATCCCGCTCTCCGACCTCATCCCCATCCCTGTGCTGATGAAGGTCCTCAGTGTCGGCGACGTACTTCTGATTCCTGGCCTAGTGCTGCTGGTCGTCGCCTGTTACCGCCCCAGCACGCAGGGCCTTTCTGACAACGCCACCCAGCCGAACGGCTCCGTCCAGCCATCGGCGTAGCCGCGCCAGTCCTCAACCTCTACCCCACGAGAGGAGGAACACCGATGTCGATGAACGGTATGAAGTCCCGCGCCTACCTCGCGGGCACGACAGCTGTAACGACCGCGCTGGCGATCTACGCATTCGCGGCGCCGCACAATGTCCCCAATTAGACGCGGTTCGATGGGTGAGGACTTTCGGGTTCTCACCCATCTGCGTCGATGCCCGGTCCTACGAGAAGCAGACGAACGGCGCCGGAGCGGAGTCGGTGTCCGCCGGGCGAATGGCACCAGCGAGCGCCTCCGCAGGGGCCAAACCCTTGGCGAGCCCAGCATGGAGGTCCAGGAAGACCTTGTGCGCGACCTCGTCCGCCACGACAGCCGGCGAGGCGATAACCACTCGCGTGCCGGCGTGGAGCCAGGCACCGACGAGCCCGATCAACTCTTCGCCCCACCGGACATTCGACCGCCCGACCTCGCAGGCCGACAGCAGGACCACGTCGGGGACTGTTGCAAGAAGATCGATGTCGTAGCCGTGCCAAGCGCCGTCGGCGAGCTCGACTCCCGAGAAGAGGGGGTTCTCGGCCGAATGACGCCCATGGGCCGCAATGTGCAGTACGTCGACCTCTTGAGCGAGGCTGGCCACCGCCTCAGCCGACGCTTCGTCACCGGTTAGGCACCGGGAGCCGGGCCACGAGGCAGCGCCTGCCGCAACTTCGTCCGAAGCCCTCATCACGCGGGGACCGGCAACGAATCCAGCCGAGTCCAGGCGAATAGGCGTGGCGCTGCGGGCCAACCAAGTGGTGGCGCTCTGTGCCACCGTGACTGACCTGCCGACGAGTCCCGTCAGCAAGGTCCAAGGCACGGGCGCCAAGATCGCCGACGGGGTGAGGACTATTGGTCTGTCACCGATGTAGTCGAGAAGGGGGACGACCAGGATCTTCGAAAGCTGTGCCAGGCGGTCCACAAGATCACCGCGCACCGCAGCACCAAGTGGCCCCGGCAGGTCCGTCGCCGCGACGTCCAAGTCAGGTAGAAGACCGCCCAAGGTTGACCGGAGCGTGCCGCTGTCACCGAGGTCGACCCGATTCACGGAATCGGCCGTCACGACGAGAGCTACGACGCGCTCCCCTGCAACCACATACGCGACAAGCGCAGACTTATCGAGGCGTTCTTGCAGGTCACCCAACAAAATTGGATCGGCCACCTGACCCGAGCCCTTGACCTGCCAGGCACGCTCGCGAATCTCTTGCCTGAGCTGCGTTTCCCGCTCAGGACCTACCCCGCCGCGTAGCTCAGTCAGCATCTCGGCCAGCGCCGGATCCGACGGCGGGCGCACCGACTGGACGCGGGACGCCAGCATCCGCGCACGCTCCGACCATTCGAAGAGCACGTCTGCCTCGCCAGAGTCGACTGCCAGCTCCAACCCTCGCCGGGCAAGGATCCGTCCGTGGCCGGCAACGTTGGTCTGCAGATCAAGGCTTCCGAACGAGCTCTGCCACAGATGGAAGTCGTCCAGTCCCGCACGGAGCTCACGCAGTCCGGCTAACGCACGGCCTGCGGCCACCGCCAACTCCGCTCGGAGCTCTCGCTCCAAGAGACGGATGTCGATGGGCGCCTCTGGCGGAACCGGTCCGATGACCCTCCCACTCGCCGGTCTTGTCGGTAGACCGGCGCTCTCCGCCGATCGAATGCGCGCAAGCCGCGCCTGTATGCGCACTCGGAGAGCAGGCCAGCTCAAGCCCTGTTCCTCTAGCGGGCCGGCCAGCGCCTCACCGTCGTCGCTCGGATTCGCGCCCGCTGTTACCGCCGCCTCGAACGCGACGGCTCGCGCCCGCAGGGCCAGCCCCGACGCTCGTACCTCCTCAAACCCATCCAACGCCGAGCGAGCCACGCGATCCGCTTCGTCAGGATCTGTCACCGTCAAGTGGGAAGCCAGAGCGAGCTCCGCCTCCGCCTGGCGCTGTGTGAGGCCGAGCTCGCCGAAGGCCGCCGCTGCCGCGCTCAACGACTGCTGTCCCTGAACCCGAAGGCCGGCCGCGACAAGCACCTCGGCACGATCTTGATCGACTGTCGCGGCCATTGCTGGCGACATTTCCCTCATTCGCGGAGCAGCTTGATCCATCGACCCCAGTGCCGCGATCAGGTCGCCGGCGACGTACTGGGCGTAGCCCAGGTTATGAAGGGTCATCGCACGCTGATCCTCATGCCCCTCAGGCCATAAGCCAAGCGCCTGTTCGAAGTCTTGGGCAGCCTCCCTCGGGCGAAGCTGCGCCAGGTAGACCCCGCCGCGGTTAACCAGCGCCGTGGCAAGGTCCACCGGACCATTCAGTCGCCCGATCCCACGGTCAAACGCCGCCAGCGCATCCGCCGTGTGGCCCCGCCGAAGAAGCAACATCGCGTGTTGGCAATGGATGACGCCTTCGGCTTCCTCAGTGAGCCATCGCTCGCCGAGCAACTCGGTGATACGACTCAACGCGCCATCGGGGTCGCCCGTCTCGTAGACAAGGTATGCCTGCGTCGTCGCAATGCGGGCACGACGCAGCTGGTCGCCCGATTTTTCGGCTTCCATCGCTGCCAGCGCCAGGGTCTTCTCCGCTTGGTCGTAGCGTCGCTTATTGAGCGCGGTCAGCCCACGCTCATGGAGTTCGGCGGCGCTATCCATCGGTTCATTGGACAATCGATGTCAGGCCACTGACAACTTCCCAGCCACGCTTGACACGAGCCACACGACGGTCATCCGCCCCACCAGTCTCTATGGCGGCTCCGATCCCGTCGGCGATCCGTGCCGCCATCCATGGCGCGGCAAACGACGTACCACTCCAGACCGCGAACTGACCGGTGAAGTCGTCGGGATCAATACATGCGCGCCGGATACCGTCTGCGACGTCCTCGGCCATCGGCTGCAGGCTTCCGTCGATCGGCGGCATCGTGCTCACGACCGCTCCGCCGGGCGCCCACGCGCGGACCCACGGCCCCATGTTGGAGAAGTAAGCGGCAGTCTTCTGATCCGGATTCAGCGCCCCAACAGAAACGACCGGGACGACGTCCGGGTCAGCATGCGTTCCGCGCCATGGCGCGAAGGCGGCCGGGAAGCTCGGTCGTCGACTCGCATCATTTCCGACAGAACACACGACAGCCACGCCGAGCGATCCGAGCTCGTCGATCACAGGCTTGAGCACGGAGTCGAACAGACGGTCCGCATCGTTCTCGTGGTAGTAGCCCATCGACAGATTGAGAACGTCGATGAGATGACCCTTGGATGCCGTCCGACCAGCCTCTGCATCTTCAACCGCGCGGCGAACAAGGCCGGCGATCTGGTATATCGACGTAATCCAGTCGCTCTCGCGCACGGCACCCTCAAGCGGCACGCTGCGCCACGAAAGGATCTCCGCGTCTGGACAGACCTGGCGAACGATCCCCGCGATGAACGTGCCGTGGCCCTCGAGCCTGTTGAGTAGCCCGTCGATGTCCTTCGGTGCGTCGTCGCCCGGCGCGTAGTCTCGCTCCCTTGCGTATCCGATCCGGCGCCCGTCGACATCCCGAACTTCGTGCTCAACAACGTCATCGAGCCACGGGTGGGAACCGACGCCGGTATCAAGGATCGCCACGACGGGGCGTCGGCCAGGAACCTTGTCTCTGCGCCGGGGCGCGTCTCCCAGGATCGCCACCGGCTGACGCCCCCCGGCACCAGGGATCCCATAGGTGGAAGCCGGGTGGGAGATCTCCACCGGGTGAGAGATCTCGACCGGGTGAGAGATCTCCACGGGGTGCGAGATTTCGACAGGATGCGAGATCTCGACCGGGTTCCCCTGGATTCCCGGCGCCGGGATCATGTGGTCGAGCGCCACCCCCGGCAAGTCCTTGCCATGCGCAGCGCGCGCATGCTGGAGCAGGACCCACGCATCCGGAGGGGAAGAAACAACGCTTTCGGCTCCCCCGACCAGTACCACACTCAGGCCCGGGGTCAACTCCTCTCGCACTACCGTCCACCCCAACGACGTGGCCTGCTCGGTAAGGCATTCCATCCGGTCGTCGTAACCGTCGAGTTCAGCGATCAGCAGTCGATCTCCCGCGTAGATCGTGCCGCCCTTGATCGTGGAATCACCGACAGTCACCGCCGATCTGGGGTCGAGCACTCGACGGTTGACTGCTCGCCTTGTGGGGCGCTGGACCATGTTGTCTCCTGGATCAGATCTCGAACGTGGGGGTCAGGAAGGCGGCGGAGCCGTCGGCGGGCTCGAAGCGGAGCCGGATGAGGCCGGCAGGCAGCGAGGTGAGCTCGAAGCGGCCCGAGGCGCCGAGGGTGACGGCGACGATCGGCGTACGGACTTCGTCGGCGCGGATGGCGCGGACGGTCATGGGTGAACCGGGGACGACCCAGCCGTCGAGGCGGGCCGTGGTGTCGGTGTCGGAGGCGACACGGACGAGAACGTCGACTCCGGACTGCGCGAAGCGCAAGGTGTAGGCGGAGCGGGCGGAGGCGGGGGCCGTGGAGCGCACCCCGGCGGCCTCGGACGACGACTCCACCAGGAGCATCAGCTCCAGGTCGAGCCCGAGACCGGACTCCTCGGCGGCGCCGGCGGCGGCCGCCTGCATCCGGGAGATCAGGCCGCCCGGGACGGGATCACCGGCGACGTACGCCTGTCGAACCAGACCCAACAGCTCCTCGCGTGTGGGCTCCTCCGAGCGACCCATCACGACACCCCCTCTTCGCGCAGTGCGTCCCGCAGCTTCCCGAGACAGCGGCCGCGGGTGGGGCCGATGCTGCCGATGGGCATCTCGAGCTCTTCGGCCAGGCCGGCGTAGTCCGGCCGGTCGGAGAAGGCGACCACGCGCAGCAACCGGCGACACCGCTCGGGCAAGCCCTCCACGGCCGCCCAGATGAGCGAGTTGCGGTCGCCCTCGACGACCAGGGACTCGGCCGAGCGCTGGGTCGGGACGCGGGACTCGAGCGCCTCGTCCTCCACAGGTACGTCACGCCCGGACCGCTTCGCGACCCGCCATGCCTCGCGGCGCGTGGTCAGAGTGAGCCAGGCACCGACGGCGGCGGTGTCGAGGATCGAGGAGTGCTTGCGTACGAAGGTGAGCCAGGTCGTCTGGACGACGTCCTCGGCCTGCTCCTGGGTGAGCCGGTAGGAGCGGGCGACCTGCCACAGGATCGGGGTCATCGTCGCGACCAGCTCATCGAGGGCGGCGGAGTCACCGCTGAGCCAGCGGTCGAAGTCGGCCGTTGCCCGGGACCACACGGTCGCGGGTGCGTCGGCATGACCGATCCCGCGTCGTACCCGTGTCACAGTCCCCTCCTCGACCGGCGGCCTCCGGTTCGGCGGCGAGCCGATGGGGGGCCAGACGACACGCGGACGCGTCATCGTGGTGGTCATAGTTGCTGTCACGGCTCCAAGGAGGCCCGGGCCCCAAGCCGTGATACATCTGGTCGCTGACAATAGCGTCTCGGCGGCTCCGACTCACTAGGGAGCGGAACGATTGTCCTCACATTGGGGGTCGGTGAGACGGTCACGGACAGCGGTCCCGAGAAGCTCGAGCACCGGGATTCGGCCCCGTTGCCGGAGCGGGTAGCCTTCTGCGGGTGAGTCTCACCGTGCGCCCCATCACCGCTGCGGAGCATCTCGCCTTCATCGAGAAGCAACCCAGCGTGAGCTTCCTCCAGACCCCGTCGTGGGCGCGGGTCAAGACCGAGTGGCGCTCGGAGTCGGTGGGCTGGTTCGACAGCCTGCAGGGCGGCGCCCTCGTCGGCGCCGCGCTGGTGCTGCACCGGCCGGTGCCGAAGCTGGAGCGGTTCACGCTCGCCTACCTGCCCGAGGGTCCGAGCATCGACTGGTCGGGTGACCTGGCTCCGTGGCTGGAGCCGCTGGCGGCGTACCTGAAGAAGAACGGCGCCTTCGGCATCCGGATCGGCCCGCCGGTCACGACCGCGACCTGGAGCGCGGCGCAGGTCAAGGACGGCATCGCCGACGACACCGTCCAGCGGCTCAACCAGCTCACCCCGACCCACCGCGACGCCACCGGCGCGCGCGTGGTCTCGCAGCTGCGGGCCGCGGGCTGGCGGCTGCAGTCACCCGAGGACGGCTTCGGAGCGGGGCAGCCGCAGTACAACTTCGTCATCCCGCTGGCTCACGAGGACGGCACCCCCAAGACCGAGGACGAGGTCCTCAAGGGGATGAACCAGCTCTGGCGCCGCAACATCAAGAAGGCGGCCAAGATGGGCGTCGAGGTCTCCGTCGCGACCCCGGTCGACCCGGCGGACGGCGACTTCGAGGGCGACCTGAGCGCCTTCCACGATCTCTACGTCCACACCGCGGCGCGCGACCACTTCACTCCCCGGCAGCGGAGCTACTTCAGCACCATGTTCTGGGCGATGTCGAGCGAGGACCCGGAGCGCATCAAGCTCTTCCTGGCGCGGCACGAGGGCGACCTGGTCGCCGCCACGATCATGGTCCGCGTCGGGCAGCACGCCTGGTACTCCTACGGCGCCTCCTCGACCGAGAAGCGCGACGTACGTGGCTCCAACGCCCTCCAGTGGGCGATGATCCAGGACGCGATGGCCGCCGGCGCGACCACCTACGACCTGCGCGGCATCACCCCGACGCTCTCCACCGACGACTCCCACGTGGGGCTGATCCAGTTCAAGGTCGGCACCGGTGGCCAGGCGGTGGAGTACGCCGGCGAGTGGGACCTGCCGCTGAACAAGCCGATCTACACGGCCTTCGATGTCTACATGAAGAGGCGCTGATCTCCGTATGCCGCTGAAACTGACAGTTGACGCCGATCGCTGGCGCAAGCACGTCCAGACCTTCGCCGAGGCGACGCCCGGCCTGGTCCCGGTCGCCAAGGGCAACGGCTACGGCCTCACCCTCCGCAAGCTCGCCCACCAGACCGAGTGGCTCACGAGCCTCGGCACCGGCGTCGACACGCTCGCGGTGGGCACCTACAACGAGGTGTGGGAGGTCGCGACCCGGTTCAGCGGGTCGATCTACGTCCTCACCCCATGGCGTCCCTACTCTCCCGAGATCAACCCGGAGATCGCCGACCGGATCATCCACACGATCAGCCGCCCCGAGGACCTGCCGCTCATGCTGGAGCGTCAGCCCAACGCGAGGGTGATCCTCGAGCTGGTCACCTCGATGCGCCGCCACGGGATGACGCCGAGCGACCTGTGGCCGACCGCGTCCATCGCCCGCGAGCACGCCCGCTTCGAGGGCGTCACCATGCACTTCGGCCTCGACGGCGGGTCGCTGGCCGAGGTACGCGCCCAGATGGACGCCGTCGTCGGCGCCGAGGCGAAGACGGTGTGGGTCTCCCACCTGAGCGCCAACGAGCTGGCCCAGCTGCGCGCCTCCTACGGCGACATCATCTTCCGCCCCCGGGTCGGCACCGCCCTGTGGCTCGGTGACCGCGGCGCGCTCCACGTGACCGCGACCGTCGAGGACGTGCACCCGCTGGAGCGGGGCTACTCCTACGGCTACCGCGGCCGCACGGCCATGCGCGCCGGTCACCTGGTGGTCGCCTCCGGCGGCACCGCCCACGGGATCGGCCTCGAGGCGCCGCTGGGCGACACCCACCTGCGCTCGCGCGCCCTCGCGGTCGCCCGCGGTGGACTCGATGCCATGGGTCAGTCGCGCTCTCCCTACACGCTCGACGGCAAGGCTCTCTGGTTCGCCGAGCCGCCGCACATGCAGGAGTCGATGCTCATGCTTCCCTCCGGCGCGCGCGTGCCCGAGGTCGGCGAGGAGCTCGAGGTGCGGGTGCGCTACACCGCGACCTCGTTCGACGAGATCATCCTGGACTCCTGAGCCTCCTCGGCCTCGATCGTCGCCTCGGTCCACCGCACCGGGTCGCGCCACGGCTCGTAGATCTCCCGGACGACGACCGCGATCAGATAGATCTCGGCGGCGACGCGGACGAGGATCGCGAACCAGTAGACCGGCTGGTCACCGCCGCTGCTGGCCAGGATGTCGGCGAGATACCACCACACCGCGACGAAGTAGAAGAGCTCACCGGCCTGCCAGATGAGCTGGTCCCGCCAGCGCGGCACGGCGAGGACCGCCAGCGGCAGCAGCCACAGGACGTACTGCGGTGAGTAGACCTTGTTGACCAGCAGGAAGCCGGCGACGATCAGGAAGCCGAGCTGCGCCAGGCGCGGTGTCTCGCGGGCGGTCAGCCCGATGATGAGTACGCCGCTGCACCAGGCGATGAAGAAGGCCCAGGAGACGAGGTTGACCGTCTGTGCCGAGATCGCCGCGTCGCTGGCCTGCTGGACGACGAGCCACAGCGAGCCGAGGTCGGGACCGCGCTCGGAGTTGAAGCTCCAGAAGACCTTCCACTCCTCCAGGCCGGTCGCCATCGCGGGCAGGTTGGCCAGCACCCACGCGAGCACCGTGGCCAGGGCGGCGACCGCCAGGTCGTAGTAGCGGCGGCGCCGGATGCAGATGACGATCAGCCCGCCGAGCAGGAAGAGCGGATAGAGCTTGGTCGCGCAGCCGAGCCCGATCAGTACGCCGGTCAGCAGCGGCCGGTCCCGCGACCACGCCCACAGCGCACCGGCCACGAAGACCACGGCCAGCATGTCCCAGTTGATGATCCCGGTCGCCGCCAGCACGGGGGCGAGCGCGAACGCGGCCGCGTCCCAGGGCCTTCGGCGATGCGTACGCGCCAGGAACCAGGCCGAGAGCAGAGCCGTGACCGCGAAGCCGATCACGTTGACGATGATGAAGACCCTGATCTCGTGGTGCATGCCCGGCAGACCCCAGAAGCTGGAGGTCTCCACGAGGTGACGCTCGTCCTCGTCGGGGGTGTCGGCCAGCCAGTCGGTGACGTGCGACGTCGCCCAGGCGTAGTAGGAGATGCCGACCGGGTACTCCATCACCTGCTGGTAGCGCGCCCGGACCTCCGGGTCGGAGGAGTAGGGCCACTCGTGCTCGGCCAGGCCGCGGTCGACGTAGAGATAGGGCAGGTCGGAGTAGCAGAAGTGGGTGTATCTGCTCTCGCCGTTGGTCCAGGTGGCGTTGTAGCAGGTCTGCTTGGAGACCATCCCGATCGCGAAGGTGAGCGAGGTCAGGAGCAGCAACAGGCCGACCGCGCTGAACCAGCGCCGTCGGCCGTGTGCGAGTCGCCCGAGAGGACCGCCGACCGCGGCGGAGGCGGTCCTGACGACCGGATCCTCCGCCGTCGGGGCGGTCACTGGACCATCCGTCACTGAGTGGTGCCCTCCGCGGTGCCGCCGTCGTTGTTGCCGCCGCCATTATTGCCGTCAGCGGGTGGCGAGGACGATTCACAGTCGCCGAACCAGTCGCAGGCGGTCTCGGTGACCTCGGGCTCCGTCGACTCCGACTCGTCGGGGGTCGTGCCCCCGCCGGGCTGACCGTCGGTCGCCCCGTCGCTGGGCGACATGCTGGGCGTGGGCTCCTCGATCGGGATGCAGAGGCCCTTGCGCTCGTCCTTCCGGGAGCAGTCCTTCGACGGGGTCGGGGTCGGCTCCGGGGTGGCCGTCAGCGACGGCTCGTGACCGTCCTGCGGGGCCACGCCGTCCATCCAGGCCGGCTCCGGGAACTCCTCGATGTCGAGGTCGTCGGTCAGCGTGCCCATGATCTGGGCCCACGTCTCGGCGGGGTAGCCGGCTCCGAAGTAGGAGTCCAGCCAGCCGTCCAGCTTGCCGGAGCCCTTGCCGCGGACGTACATGACGGCCGTGGACAGCTGCGGCGTGTAGCCGGCGAACCACGCGGAGGAGACGTCGTCGTTCGCGTTGGTCGCGGTGCCGGTCTTGCCGGCGGCCGGCTGGTTGATCACGCCGGCCGTCCTGCCGGTGCCGTTCTTGACGACCTGCTGCAGGGCGTAGGAGGTGTCGTCGGCGGCGTCCTCGGACATCGCCCGCTCCTCGCCGTCGCGCTGGTTCCACTCGTAGACGACCTCGCCATCCGCGTCGACCACCTTCGAGACGAGGTGCACGGTGTTGCGTACGCCGCCGTTGGCGATGGTCGCGTAGGCGTTGGCCATGTTGATCGGGCTGATCGCCTGACGCCCCAGGGTGAGCAGGTAGTTCTTCGGGTCGAAGTCGATCGAGTAGGCCGGGATCGAGCGGTAGTCGGCCGGCGCGTTCTCGGCGTGCTGCTCGTCCGGCGGCAGGCCGGCCTTGACCGCCATGTCGTAGACGTCCTCGCTGCCGTTGGGCAGCGCGGTCGACATCTGGACGAAGGAGGTGTTGACCGACTCCTCCATCGCCTTGATGCCGGTGATGTGCTCGCCGTAGCCGTGACCGGTCGGATCCGCGTCGCTCTGGCCCGAGTTGCGGACCACGCGGTCGGTGCCGGGGATCTCCAGACCACCCTCACCGGTCCAGGTGTCCTTGAGCGAGTAGCCCGCCTCGAGAGCCGCGGCGAGCGTGAACGGCTTCATCGTCGATCCGGCCATACCGCCCGAGGCCGCCCAGTTGATCTGGGAGTCGAGGTAGTCCTGGCCGCCGTAGAAGCCCTTGAGCGCACCGGTCTTCACGTCGACCGTCGCGGCACCGACGTGCAGCTCGTTCTCCGGGTGCTTCTCGCTGACCGCCTTCTTGTCGTCGGGACGTACGTCCTTGACGGCCTGCTCCGCGGCCTTCATCGCCTTCGCGCTGAGCGTGGTGGTGACCTTCAGCCCCTTGCTGTCGATCTCCTCCTCGGTGAAGAGCGGCTCGCCGTTCTCGTTCTTGAGGGACTTCAGCTCGTTCTTCACCAGGGTGAGCGCGTGGCCCTTCTGACCACCGAGACGGCTGTCGGCCTTCGGCTTGGGGAACTTCGGCAGCGCCTCCTTCGCCTTCTCCAGGGTGGCCTCGTCGTACTCGCTGAGCGCCTTGCCCTGGCTCTTGAGCTCGGCCATGCCGTTGAGGACGTACTGGTAGCGGCCCAACAGCTCGGTGCCGCCGGAGTCGGCGCCGGCCTTCTCGGGGTCGAAACCGTTCGGGTTGTTGAGGATCGCGGTGAGCGCCGCGGCCTCCCTGATGTCGAGGTCCTGGGCCGACTTGCGGAAGTAGGTCTTCGCCGCGGCCTGGACTCCGTAGGCGCCACGCCCGAAGTAGACGGTGTTGAGGTAGCCGGTGAGGATCTCGTCCTTCGACTGCTGCCGGCTGATCTTGAGCGAGATGACCGCTTCCTTGACCTTGCGCGTGTAGGTGCGCTCCTGGGTCAGGTAGAGGTTCTTGACGTACTGCTGGGTGATCGTCGACGCGCCACCCTGGCTGCCGGTGGTGGCGTTGGAGAAGAGCGTGCGCGCGATGCCCTTGAGGTCGATGCCGTTGTTCTCGTAGAAGCTGCGGTCCTCGGCGGCCACGGCTGCGTCCTTCACGAGCGCGGGCATCTCGTCCGGGCGCAGCGCGTCACGGTTCTGGTCGCCCGCCTGGAACCGGCCGAGCTCCTTCTTGCCGCCGGCGTAGTAGACGAAGCTCGACTCCGCCTGGAACGCCGCGTTGGCGCTCGGGATCGAGATCATGTTGTAGGAGACGATCACCGCGGCACTGCCGATGAGCGCCATCACCAGGACGAAGATCGCCGCGATCTTGGCGATCCGGACGGCGAGGCCCTTCTTGTCCATCTCCGGGTCGTTGAACCGGTCCAGCGCTGCACCGAAGGCGGCCTTGGGGTCACGCGGCGGGCGACCGGGACCACCCGGCTCAGGACGGGCGGGACGCTGGCCGAGGCGGTCGACCGGGGGCTCACCGGGGCGACGCGGGCCCGGGTAGGGCGGCCGCTGACCGGAACGGGGACCGCCCGGAGGCATCGGGCGCTGGCCACGGGGCTGCGGGCGACCGCCCGAGGGCTGGCCCTGCGGAGCACCCTGAGGGCGACGCGGCGCCGGCGGACGGCCTGCCGGACCACCCTGCGGTGGGCGCGGGCCGCCCTGGGGTCGTCCTTGCAGCCCACCGGGATTGGATCTACGGGGACTGGCGCTGCGGGGGCTGGGCCTTTGAGAAAAGCCGCCGGATGGGTCGCTCACGGGTGTAGCACTGCTCCTGTGACTGCCCGGCACGTGACCGGACGGGCTGACACTGACAATCCCCCGACGTCGCTGAATCCCCCCGAGGGAATCCCATCAACCTGACGCGCGACGCTGCCGGACATTTCCCCCGGGTGGCTCCTCGGGTCGTTGAACGGCAGCCATCAGCGTACGCAATCGACGCTAGCGCCCCCGCATCCACGCCCAGCGCGCCTCAAGTCACCTGACGTCAACAGTTCGGTGACGGTTGCATCGAAACACCGCTCCTGGGCGTTATCAGACAAGACTTTGGTCTCTATTTGCCATCGTGGATATATCGGTACGATAGGTCGCATGGCACGTCGCGCAGAGACGATCGAGTTGGCAGTCCTCGGACTGCTGCACGAGTCGCCTATGCATGGCTACGAGCTGCGCAAGCGGCTCAACCTGATGCTCGGTTGGGGACGAGTGCTGTCGTACGGCTCGCTCTACCCGGCCCTGAAGAAGATGCTGCGCAAGCACCTCATCGAGGAGGTGGCGCAGGCCGTCACGCCGGTCACCCGGCGGCCGCGGATCGTCTACCAGCTGACGGCTGCCGGTGAGCGTGAGTTCACCCAGCTCATGTCCGAGGTCGGTCCGATGGCCTGGGAGGACGACAACTTCGACATCAGGTTCGCGTTCTTCGGTCGCACCGACATGGAGATCAGGCTGCGCGTCCTCGAAGGACGTCGCAGCCGGCTCCAGGAGCGGCTCGACCGGGTGCAACGCGAGCTTGCCATGACCCAGAAAGAGGTCGACTCCTACGCCCGCGAGCTTCAGCGTCACGGTGTCGAGTCGGTCGAGCGGGAGGTCCGATGGCTCTCCTCGCTGATCGATGCCGAGCGCAACCCCAAGCCTGTCAACGACGAGCAGGCAGCGGGTCGAGGGGATCTGGGGGATGACGATGGCGTACGCGCCGAAGCGGACGTCTCGCGCACAGCGCAGAGCAGCCAAGAGAACGAGAAATGACCTTCTGGCCGGTGAGCCGGCCAGAAGTATTGGAAGGAGCCCCGATGGGTTCGGTTCGTGTAGCAATCGCGGGAGTCGGCAACTGCGCCAGCTCCCTGGTCCAGGGTGTGGAGTACTACAGGGACGCCGACCCGGCGGGCAGTGTCCCGGGCCTGATGCACGTCACGTTCGGCGACTACCACGTCTCTGACGTCGAGTTCGTCGCTGCCTTCGACGTCGACGACAAGAAGGTCGGCAAGGACCTCTCCGAGGCGATCAACGCCTCCGAGAACAACACCATCAAGATCGCCGACGTCCCGTTCAAGGGCGTCGAGGTGCAGCGTGGCCCCACGCTCGACGGCCTGGGCAAGTACTACAAGCAGACCATCTCCGAGTCCGGCCTCGACCCCGTCGACGTGGTCTCGATCCTTCGGGAGAAGGAGGTCGACGTCCTCGTCTCCTACCTTCCCGTGGGCTCGGAGGAGGCGGACAAGTTCTACGCGCAGTGCGCGATCGACGCGGGCGTCGCCTTCGTCAACGCGCTGCCGGTCTTCATCGCCTCCGACCCGGAGTGGGCCGCGAAGTTCGAGGCCGCCGGCGTCCCGATCGTCGGTGACGACATCAAGTCGCAGGTCGGTGCCACCATCACCCACCGCGTCATGGCGAAGCTGTTCGAGGACCGCGGCGTCGCGCTGGACCGGACGTACCAGCTCAACGTCGGCGGCAACATGGACTTCAAGAACATGCTCGAGCGCGAGCGCCTGGAGTCCAAGAAGGTGTCGAAGACGCAGGCGGTCACCTCGAACCTCCGCGGCGAGCTCGCGGACAAGATCGACGACCGCAACGTGCACATCGGTCCGTCCGACTACGTGCAGTGGCTCGACGACCGCAAGTGGGCGTACGTCCGGCTCGAGGGTCGTGCGTTCGGTGACGTCCCGCTCAACCTGGAGTACAAGCTCGAGGTCTGGGACTCGCCCAACTCGGCGGGCATCATCATCGACGCCGTCCGTGCGGCCAAGATCGCCAAGGACCGCGGCATCGGCGGCCCGATCATCCCGGCCTCGGCCTACCTGATGAAGAGCCCGCCGGTGCAGATCGAGGACACCGAGGGTCGCGCCCAGCTGGAGGCGTTCATCCGCGGCGAGTGATCCTCTTCCGCTGAGCTGCCCCGGGTGCCTGGCACCCGGGGCAGTCGCATGTCCGGGGCAGGTCGTCAGAAGCGGATGGCGTCGATGATCCTGACGCGCGCGGCGATCATCGCCGGAAGGATCCCGGCGAGCGCGCCGACGGCGAGCGCGACGGCGAGGCCGAGGAAGGCCGCCGAGAGCGGGAACGGCGGGACGTCGTCGATGCCTTGGAGGACGTACTTCTCCACCAGCGGGTTCTTGACGGCGGCCACGGCCAGGAGCACGCCGATCACGCCCGCGACGACGGTGGCCACGACGCTCTCCATCAGCACCGAGAAGAACACCCGCCCTGTGGTCGCGCCGAAGCTGCGCCGGATCCCGATCTCCCGGATCCGCTGCTGGATGGTGACGAGTGCGATGTTGAGCAGGCTCAGGGCGCCGAGCAGCAGGATGATCCCGGCGATCCCGATGATCACCCACTTGACCGGGCCGATCGGGTCCTCGCCGCCCCACGCCATGTAGTCGTCACGCTGGGCGTCGACCGCGAGCCCGGGGAGCTCGGCGCGCATCGCCATCCCGATCTCGTTGGCGAGCGCGTCGGCACCCTCGACCGGCACCCACATCTCGTAGCTGGCGTCCGAAGGGGTTCCGGTCTGCCAGTGCTCGAGCGAGTCGGCCAGCATGAACGCCCGCGGCGTGCCGTAGCCGCGCAGGCTGGTCACGCCGACGATCGTGGCGGTCACCGACAGCCCCTGGCCGTTCAGCTCCACGGAGGCCGGCAGCGGCGTGCCCTGCAGGCCGAGCTTCTTCAGGAGCGTCTCGTCGACCACCAGCGCCGGGGAGAGGCGCTCCGTGTCCGACTCCTCCAGCCAGCGACCCTGCGGCACCACGACCCGGTGGATGGCGGCGTACGCAGGGTCGACCCCCATCAGCTCGATCCGCTTGCTGCGGCTCGCGGTGGTCGCCTTGATGTCGTAGGCGGAGATCCGGGCGGAGGCGTACGTGACGTCGAACCGCTCCGCGACCGTCTGGAACGCGGGCCGGACCCGCTCGACCGAGAGCGGCATGCCGTTGCGGTCGTCGTAGGCCATGATCGAGATGTGCGCCGGTCGCCCGTCGGTCTCGTAGGACTCGGTGAACATCTGCTTCGCGATCTGGCCGGCCGCCACGGTCGCGGTGATCGAGGCGACCGCCACCGCCACGCCGACCAGCGACAACAGCACCCGAAGCTTGTGGATGCGCAGCTCCTGCCACGCCTCGACGGTCGAGGCGGCCAGGCCGGTGACGATCCGCGCCAGGGACGTCCTCACGCGACCGCCTCCTCGGTCAGCGGGTGCAGCTGGCCCTCGGCGAGCCGGAACCTCCGCCGGGCCAGCGCCGCGACGTTCTGGTCGTGGGTGATCGTGATCAGCGCCGCGCCGGAGTCGTAGGTCGCCTGGTCGAGCAAGCTCATCACCATCGCGCCCGTCTCGACGTCGAGCGCCCCGGTCGGCTCGTCGGCCAGCACGACCGACGGGGTGCGGACCAGGGCGCGGGCGATAGCGATGCGCTGCTGCTCACCACCGGAGAGGAACTGCGGCATCGCGTCGAGCCGGTCACCGAGCCCGACCTTGTCGAGCATCGTCGCGGCGATCCGGCGCCGCTGCCAGAACTCCCTGCCCGAGGCGTAGAGCAGCGGCGCCATCACGTTCTCCAGCGCCGTACGCCCCGGCAGCAGGTTGAACTGCTGGAAGACGAACCCGACGTCCCGGCCGCGGATCCGGGCGGCCTGGCGGCTGCTGATGTCGGTGACGTTGCGACCGGCCCATTCCAGGGTGCCGCCGGTGGGTCGGTCCAGCAGGCCGAGAAGGTTCAGCAGCGTCGACTTGCCGGTGCCGGAGCGGCCCACGATGCCGACATGGTCCCCGCGGCGTACGTGCAGGTCGACGGCCCTCAGGATGTGTAGGTCCTCGCCGTCGGGGAGCTCGACAGTGCGGGCCACGCCGGTGAGCCTCAGGAGCTCCTCCGCGCTCACATCTCCCCCGCAGGCATTTCCTCGGACATCCCGTCGTCCATGCCGCCGCCCTTCTCCTTCGAGCCCGGGACGTAGCGCAGCACCGAGTCGCCGGCCTTCAGGCCGCTGGTGACCTCGACGAGCTTGCCGTCGGTGAGGCCGAGCTTGACCGGCTGCTCGGTAGGGGTGCCGTCCTCGCCGACGACCCAGACGCTTCCCTCGCGGACCAGACCCGTGACCGCGGTCACCGGGATGGTGACGACGTCGCCGTCGCTCGTGCCCGCGTCGATGGTCATGCTCATCGTCAGGCCGTCGAAGACGGTCACCTTCTCCGGCACCAGGCAGCTGATCCGGGCGCCCGCATCGGACTCGCCCTCGCCCTCGCCGCCGGGCGCCCCCTCCATCATCTCGTCCTCGGGTGCGTCGCCGGCGATCGTCTCGGTCGCCGCGTCGCCGACGACCAGGTCGGTGCAGGTGAACGGCTTGGGGCCGCCCTCGATGGTCACGGTCGCGCGGTCGGGGTTGCCGGCCAGCCGGTAGCGGTCCAGCGGTGAGATCGCGCCGACCGCGTGGAAGGTGGTGGGACGGATCGAGACGACCACGCCGTCCTCGGCGACGTCGGCCATCATATCGACGGCGTAGTTGCCCACGATGCCGGTGGCGGGCGCGACGACCGTGTACCAGTGGTAGACCGGCTTCGGCGCCGGCTGCTCGACCGGGGCGTCGTCGCGATCGCCGTCCCCGGCGGCGTCGTCGACCTTCCCGGGCTCCTCCTCGACGGGCTCCTCCACGGCCGCCTCCTCCTCGGCACGCACCTGGAAGAGCTTGTCGCCCTTCTTCACCCTGGTGCCCGTGTCGGCGAACTTGTGCGCCAGCACGCCGCTGACCGAGCTCGTCGCCGAGACCGGCTTGTCGATCACGATGGTGCCGTCGATCGTGAGCGAGTTGGAGATCGTGCCCTTCTCGGCGACGACCTCCTCCGGCGGGATCTGCCCGGTCGGCGTCAAGGGTGCCCCGTCCGCATCCTGCGTCGAACCGGTGAAGGCCAGCTTGAAGAGGCTGACCGCGACGACCAGCCCGATCACCGCCCAGAACGTTCTGAAAAGTACGCGGCGCACCGCCGTCTTCGACATGAGCGGACTGTAGCCCCGGGTGTCGGGTCCCGGCGGCCGAATTTCGGACCGGTTCGGCAACACTCCCGCCACGTGACTATCGAACGTGTGTTCCATCCCCTAGACTCCGGGGCCCGAACGATCGACCGCCTCAGGTACCGGAGACCCCACGATGCGTCCCGACAACGACACGACCTCGGACCGGCCGACCCCGACGGGCAACGGCACGGCAACGAACGGCCGTGGCCTGATCCTCTTCGGGGCCGTCTCCGTCGCGCTGATCTCGACGGCGGCTGCGTACGTCGCCATGGTCGGCTTCGGGCGGGACGTGCTCGCCATGGGCACGATCAACGCCTACGCCTTCGCCGGGGTCTTCGAGCTCTCGCTGGTCACCGTCGCGCTGATGGCGCGAGAGGCGGCGCAGCAGGACCGGCCGGCGCAGACGCTGCTGACCCTGACCTGGCTGCTGTCGGCCGCGTCCGGGTTCTTCGCCGGCTGGCACGAGATCCACCTCGGCCACGCCGCCACGGCCGCGGCGTTCCGGTTCATCGTGCCGCTGCTGGCCGCGCTGATGTGGCACCTGGCGCTCGTCGGCGACCGCCACCTCGCGATGGAGCGCTCCTGGTCCGACCTGCGGATGGGCGCCCGGATGCATGCCCTCCTCGCCACCCGGGTCGAGTGGCGCCGCGCTCGCGACACGGCGCTGCGGAAGCGTACGGCCTCCTCGCGGCGGAAGCTCGAACGCGCGCAGAAGCGCTACTGGCGCGCCGAGGCGGTGGCGCTGCGGTCCGTCGCGCCGGGCGCGATGCGCGAGCAGATCAACCAGTGGGTCGACGCCTTCGCCGCGGTCGCCGAGGGCACCCGCCAGGCCGACCGGCTGCCGATCACCCTGCCCGACGTGCACGAGGCGCTCAGCGTGCCCGTGGTGGAGCAGATCTCGCGCGTCACGCCCGCTCCCGGCGCCGACCGTGCCATCGAGGCGCCGGCCGACATCCCGTTCGACCGGACCGCCGACACCGTCTCCGACGTGCCCCGCGAGGTGACCCCGTCGCGGGAGCCCCGGACTCGCGAGATGGCCTCGGCCCTCGCCACCCCCGATGCCCGCCAGCGGGTCTCGAGCCGGGTGCCCGACGCCGCACGCACCGCCGCCGAGGCGGCGTCCGGAGCCGGGATGGCACCGCAGTTCAGCAACGGCCGCACGGCCAGCAAGCCCGCCGACGCCGACGGCGCCCTCCTGGACCGGATCCCGTTCCCGGAGAACATCCCCGACCCCGAGCCGGCCATCGACTATCCCGACATCTTCCCCGACGAGATCGCCGAGCTGCTGGCGAATCTCCCCGACGACAAGGCCGAAGCCTCCCGGCTCCTCGTCGACGCCGGCGCCCGCATCCCCGACGTGGCCGCGCAGCTCGGCGTCTCGACCAGCAGCGTCTACCGCTGGACCAGGGCGAAGGCCTGAGGCCGAGGCGTCAGCGCTCGAGGTCGGCCTTGAGCTTGGCGAGCGTGGTCGCCATGCCGGTACGCAGCTCCTCGGTGAAGGGCTCCTGACCACCGAACGCGATGTTCGTCAGCGAGCGGGAGAGAGCGGAGATGCCGGTCGGCGTCTCACGGCGGTGGGTGACCAGCGTCCCCTCCGGCGTCTCCTCGAGCTGGTAGGACCACACCGTCGTGTTCTCGGTGATCCGGAACGCGAAGTCGGAGTGCGGGGTGAAACGTACGACCTTGGCGTTCGTCGGCCAGTGCTTCCAGCCCTGGTGGTTGATGTTGAGGAAGCGGGTCCCCTCCTTCACCTGCCCGAACACGATCGTCTTCACCACCTGCGGACTCCACGAAGCCATCCGCGGCAGGTCGGTGATCGCCGCCCACACCTGGGCCGGCGTCGTGTTGATGGTGGTCGTCGCCTCGAGATCTGTGATCGTCGTCATAGCCGGAACCGTACCGTCAGTATGGCTCGATGGACAGTAGGTGCCCAGATGTCAACAGAGCCGGCGGGCGGTTCACGTTGGACCGAACGCTGCCGGGCGACACAGCCCGAACGGGCTATGCGGAGCGCTCGGCCCACCAGTCGAGGAGCCGCTTGGCGGCCTCGTCCTCGGAGAGGATGCCCTCGTCGAGGCGCAGGTCCATGAGGAACTTGTACGCAGCCCCGACCTCGCGACCCGGCGCGATCCCGAGCAGCGACATGATCTGGTTGCCGTCGAGCGCGGGGCGGAGGGCGGCGAGCTCCTCCTCCTCGGAGATCCGCTCGATGCGGGCCTCGAGGGCGTCGTAGGTGCGGGCGAGGCGGTCGGCCTTGCGGCGGTTGCGGGTGGTGCAGTCGGCGCGGGTGAGCACGTGGAGCCGGTCGAGCTGGTCACCGGCGTCGCGGACGTAGCGGCGCACCGCCGAGTCGGTCCAATCGCCGTCGCCGTAGCCGTGGAAGCGCAGGTGCAGCTCGACCAGCTTCGAGACCGCCTCGATCTCGTCGTTGGAGAAGCGCAGCGCCTTCATCCGCTTGCGGGTCATCTTGGCGCCGACGACGTCGTGGTGGTGGAACGAGACGGTCCCGTCGTCGTGGAACTTACGCGTGCGCGGCTTGCCGACGTCGTGCATCAGCGCAGCGAACCGCGAGACGAAGTCGGGCCCGCCGCCGAGGCGCGCCTCCTGGTCGATCGACTGCTCGAGCACGGTGAGGGTGTGCTCGTAGACGTCCTTGTGCCGGTTGTGCTCGTCGCGCTCCATCCGCAGCGCGGTCAGCTCGGGCAGCACGAGCTCGGCCAGCCCGGTCTCGACCAGCAGCGTGAGCCCGAGACGCGGGAAGGGCGCGCAGATCAGCTTGACCAGCTCGTCGCGGACCCGCTCGGCGGAGATGATCGAGATCCTCGACGCCATGTCCGTCATCGCGGCGACGACCTCGGGCGCGACCGTGAAACCGAGCTGAGCGGCGAACCGTGCCGCTCGCATCATCCGCAGCGGGTCGTCGGAGAAGGAGTCCTCAGGGGTCCCGGGGGTCCGCAGCATCCGGGTGGCCAGGTCCACGACACCGCCGTAGAGGTCGACGACCTCACGGCCCGGGAGTCGCACCGCCATCGCGTTGACGGTGAAGTCGCGGCGTACGAGATCGTCGGCCAGCGAGGTGCCATAGGCGACGGCAGGCTTGCGAGAGTCGGCCGAGTAGGCCTCGGAGCGGTAGGTGGTGACCTCGACCTGCCACGGGCCCTTGCGGGTGCCGATGGTGCCGAAGTCGCGGCCCATGTCCCACAGCGCCTCACCCCACGTACGCAGGATCTTCTCGGTCTCCTCGGGACGCGCCGAGGTGGTGAAGTCGAGGTCGTTGTGGGGACGGCCGAGCATCGCGTCGCGGACGGGTCCGCCGACCAGGGCCAGCTCGTGACCGCCTGCAGCGAAGGCCTCTCCGAGGGAGTCGATCACCGGTGCGATACGGTCCAGTTCAGCAGTCACCGATCGCTGAACATCGGCGACGCTGATCGGGGGAAGCTGGCTGTCGGACACAACGCCGCAGTCTACGAGGACCGCACCCCCGGAAAGATATTCTCGAAGTCATGCCAGTTCGCCAGCATCAGGCGAGGCCGCCACGGCCACGTGGACGAGCCACCGCCGCACTCATCCTGGCGCTGCTGGCACCCCTGCTGCTGATGCTTCCGGCGCCCGCGCAGGCCGACGAGGAGGCTGTCGAGACCGACCCCCTGGCGGTGAGCATCGACCAGCTCGACACGGTCAGCCTCGACGGCCGCACCAAGGGCCGGATCACGGTGCGCGGCAAGGTCGAGAACACCACCGAGGAGGAGTGGAACGGGGTCAAGGTCTACCCCTTTATCGGCGACACGCCGATGACCACCTCCGAAGAGCTGGCCGAGGCGGCCAAGCTGCCCGCGGACGCGCTGGTCGGCGAGCGGATCGTGACCGAGGGGGCGTACGCGACGATCCCGGACCTCGCCCCCGGCGAGTCCTACTCGTGGTCGCTCACGGTGCCGCGCAAGCTCCTGCACGTCACCGAGCCGGGCGTCTACTGGTTCGGGGTCCACGCGCTGGGCGCGACCACCCCCACCACCGCCGACGGCCGGGCGCGGACCTTCCTGCCGCTGGTCAAGGAGCCCAACAAGCGGGCCAAGGCCGAGAAGGTCTCGCTGGTCATGCCGCTGCGCCGCAGCGTGGTCTACGACGCCGACGGCAGCGTGAACTACCTCCCCGGCTGGATCCGCGACCTGAGCGCCGGCGGACGCCTCTTCCGGCTGCTCGAGACCGGCACGGAGATCCCCAGCCTGACCTGGGCCATCGACCCCGCGCTGATCGATGCCGTACGCCACCTCGCCGAGGGCAACCCGCCCCGCAACCTGTCCCCGACCGACGAGGGCGGCGAGGAGCCGGAGGAGAGCGGGAGCCAGAGCGCATCGCCGTCCGCCTCCGCGCTGCTGCCGAGCGACTCCGACAGCACCGGCAGCGCCGACGCCGCGGCCGAGACGGCGGTCGACGAGGAGGCCGAAGCCGCGCAGAAGGCCGCGACCGTCTGGCTGGGCCGCCTCGAGAAGGCGCTCGCCGGCCACAACCTGCTCGCGCTCCCCTACGGCGACCCCGACCTGTCCGCGCTCGCCACCAGCGACCCCGACCTGCTGGCCACCGCGCGCGAGCAGACCGCCCAGGTGCTCGCGGAGCTCGGCATCAAGGCGACCTCGGCCGTCGCCCCGCCGACCGGCTACCTCGACCGTGCCGCGGTCAACCTCCTCGAGCCGGGCGCGGTCAACCTGGTCAGCGACCGGATGTTCCGCGGCAACGCGCCGGTCATCGCCGATCTCGACGGCCACCAGATGATCGTGACCTCCTCGGGGGCCGCCGCCGGCGGGCCGGGGCCCAACGACCCCATCGACGCGATCTCCGTGCGCCAGCGGATCGTCGCCGAAGCCGCCCTGCGCCGAGGCTCCGGCAAGCCGCTCGTGGCGGTCATCCCCGACCGCTGGCATCCTCCGCAGTCCGCGGCCTCGTTCGTCACCCCGTGGCAGAACGCCCGCTGGATCTCGTCCTCGACGCTGGCCGAGGCGATGACCGGGCACAAGGCGAAGTCCGTGACGGTCGACCAGCTGCGCTACCCGCGCCGCGAGATGAAGGCCGAGATCTCCGCCGACCGGATCAGCACCGCCAAGGAGCTCGTCGGCGCCGGCGCGCTGCTGCAGCGCGTACTGACCCACAACGACGAGGTCGCCTCCGACGTCACCAGCGAGGCCCTCACCACGACGTCCTACTCCGCCCGCAAGGGCGACACCGACTCTGCCGCCAACGCACTCGACCAGATCAGCTCCGAGCTCAGCTCGATCACCGTGAGCGTTCCGCCGAAGGTGATCCTGTCGAGCATGAAGGGCGGCGAGTTCCAGGTCACGCTGAGCAACGAGCTCGACGAGCCGGTCACGGTGCGGCTGGACGCGATGACCGACGACTCGCTGCGGGTCGCGACCTCCGAGCCCGTCCAGCTCGACGCCAACTCGAAGGCGAGCTTCAACCTCGCGGCGAGCATGCACGACACCGGCACCCACACCGCGCTCATCGTCGTCACCGACACCAAGGGCAACCCGCTGGGAGCCCATGCGTCCGTCCCGATCCGTCCCTCGCAGGTGAGCGGGGTGATCTGGTGGTTCGTCGGCACCGGCTGCGCGCTACTCTTCGCGGCGATCGCCGTGCGACTCACCCGGCGCATCATGAAGGCCAAGAAAGCCCGTACGTCAGGAGCAGCGTGAGCGAGCGTCAGCGAGCGAACCATGAATGCAAGACGCCGCCGCGTCCGTATTCTGGCGCTTGCGCTACGGAGGTGGCGGCGTGACAGCCACCGAGCAGAAGTCCGGCGGAAGCTCGGTCCTGGCCAACAGCGCGGTGATGGCCGCGGGGACGATGTTCTCCCGGCTCAGCGGCTTCCTCCGATCCGCCCTGTTGGTCGCGGCCCTGGGTTCCGGGCTGCACGCCGACGTCTTCAACATCGCCAACACCGTCCCCAACATGCTCTACATCCTGTTGGCGGGCGGCGTCTTCAACGCGGTCCTCGTGCCGCAGCTGGTGAAGGCGCAGAAGAACGACGAGGACGGCGGGGCGGCCTACACCGACCGGATCATCACGCTCGCCGGGCTCTTCCTCGGCGCCGTGACCATCATCCTGGTCCTCGGGGCTCCGCTGCTGATGCGCCTCTACCTCGGCGCCGACTGGTACTCCGCCGACCACGAGGCGCAGCTCGAGTCGACCATCGACTTCGCCCGCTGGTGCCTGCCGCAGGTCTTCTTCTACGGGATGTTCGTGCTCGTCGGGCAGGTGCTCAACGCCCGCGGCAGCTTCGGGCCGATGATGTGGGCGCCGATCGCCAACAACATCATCGCGATCTCGACCCTGGTGATCTACCTGGTCGTCTTCGGTCCCTCGAACTCCGGCGGCTACACCTCCGCCGAGGAGACGCTCCTGGGCCTGGGTTCGACTCTCGGCATCGCGCTCCAGTTCCTGCTGCTCCTGCCGGTGCTGCGCAAGGCCGGCGTACGCTTCCGCCCCCGCTTCGACTTCCGCGGCGCAGGGCTCTCCCAGACCGCGAAGCTGGGCATCTGGACCGTGCTGTTCGTGGTCGTCAACCAGATCGCCTACACGATCGTGACGAGGCTCGCCTCGACTGGTTCGGCCGCCGACGGCACCGGCTACACCGTCTACTCCAACAGCTTCCTGGTCACCCAGGTGCCGCACTCGATCATCACGGTCTCGCTGGCGACGGCGATCCTGCCGATCCTGTCGCGCCACGGCGCGGCCGGCGAGCTGCCCGAGCTGGGACGTACGTTGTCCCGGCAGCTGCGCAACGCGCTCGCGATCGTGATCCCGATCGCCGCGCTGCTCCCGGTGCTCTCCGAGGACATCGCCCACATCCTGTTCGGCTACGGCGCCGGCGCCGACGCGTTCAAGACGTACGCCCCGACGCTGTCCGTCTTCGCGGCCGGACTCGTCTTCTTCACGATCCACTACCTGCTGCTGCGCGGCTTCTACTCGCTCGAGCAGAACCGCACCGTCTTCTTCATCCAGTGCTCTGTCGCCACCACCAACATCGTCGCCGCGCTGCTGCTGACCCGGGCGTTCTCCGCCGAGCACACCGCCGCCGCCCTGGCCGGCGCCTACTCGCTGTCCTACCTGGTCGGCTCCGTCGTCTCGTACGTCGTGCTCAAGCGCACCCTCGGCGACCTGGACGGTCGCGGGCTGCTCGCGTTCCTGGCCCGCCTGGTCATGGTGACGGTCGTCGCCGCTGCCGCCGCCTGGCTGCTGCGCACCGGGCTGGGCCTGATCAACGACGAGCCGACGATGGTGCTGGCCTTGATCGGGGCCGCTATCGTCGGGGCGCTGCATCTCGGCATGCTGCTCCTCGGGGCGCAGGCTGCCCAGGTCAAGGAGCTGACCGCGATGGTGCAACAGGTTGCCCGACGGCTCCGCCGTTGAGCACCTGTCCTTGACCACCATCGGACAGCCTCATCACTGTCTGGCAAGGTCTGAAAGAATGGGTCCGATATGGAGTTCACGCAATCAGGCGACGTCCTCGCCGGCAGATACCAGCTGACGGATCTGCTGAGCGAGTCCCGTGAGGGACGCTTCTGGCGTGCCCAGGACGCGGTGCTCGGACGCCCGGTTGCCGTGCACGTCCTCGACGCCCGCGACGAGCGCGCGCCGCGCCTGATGGCCGCGGCCCGCAACTCCGCCGCCGTCGGTGACCCCCGGATGCTGCGCGTCCTCGACGCCGCCCAGACCGACCAGGTGGCGTACGTCGTCAACGAGTGGGGCGAGGGCGCGTCGCTGGAGAACGCCCTGGCCGCCGGTGGTCCGCTGCCGCCGCAGCAGGCCGCCTGGATCGCCTCCGAGGTCGCCGACCTGCTGGTCCTGGCCCACGACCAGGGCCACGCCCACGGCCGACTCAACCCCGAGGCCGTGCTGCTCGACGACCTCGGCGCGGTGCGCGTCATCGGCTTCGGGGTCGACGCCGCGCTGCACGGCATCGACCCCGACACGCGTGACTCCCAGCGCCGCGACCGCGTCGACGCCGTCGGCGTCCTCTACGCCGCCCTCACCGGCAAGTGGGCCGGCGAGACCCTGTCCTCGATGCCGCCCGCGCCGCGCGACCACGGCCGCGTGCTCCGTCCCCGGCAGGTACGCGCCGGGGTGCCGCGTCCGCTCGACGACCTGTGCGACCGGGTGCTGGGCAGCGGTGCCGACATGCCGCCGCTGACCGCGGCCGAGCTCCACTCCGCGCTCGCGGGCTTCTCCGGCGAGCCGACCGCGCCCCTCAACCGGCCCTCCGCCATCGACGAGGACACCCAGGCGATGGCCCCGCCGGCCAAGCTCGAGCCCGCCGAGGCACCGGCGGTGTCGAACGCCATCGGCGTGGCCCCCGACGTCGTACGTCCCCAGCGTCAGCGTCCGGCCTCCCCGCCGCCGATGCAGGACCCGACCCCGTCGAAGCCGCTCTTCGCCGACGAGACCCCGGGTTACACGCCTCCGCCGGCGCGCCCGCAGCAGGCACCTTCCGCCGCTCGGCGCCCGGTGGCTCCGGATGCGTCCTACAACGGCTGGCAGGGCCCCTGGACCGGCGCCAACGTACCGATCGCCGAGGAGCCGGACTACAACCAGAAGCCCGGCGCCAACTGGCTCCGCATCGCGATGGGCGTCGCCCTCGTGGTCCTCGTCCTCATCGCCGGCTCGATCGCCTGGAACATCGTCGGCGACGACCCCGACACCACCGCGGAGAACCCCGGCACCGGGAGCAACGGTGGGGACAACCCCACCGCGGCCAAGCCGACCCCCATCAAGGGCATCACCGCGAAGGACCTCGATCCGTTCAGCGACACCAAGTCCGAATATCCCGACCTGGTCCAATACGTCGTCGACGGCAAGACTGGCGATGAGTCTCGCTGGCGCACCGAACGTTACAACGACCAGATCGGTGACCGTCCCCGTTCACTCAAGCCCGGGATCGGTCTCGTGCTCGACCTCAAGGGCGAATACGCCGTCGACTCCCTGAAGTTCAACATGATCGGCGAGCCCACCGATATCGAGGTCTACGTCGGCGACTCCCCGTGGACCGACGCCCCCAGCGGTCGCGCCGCTGCCAAGGCCAGCGTGGGCACCACCGGCGAGATCGAGCTCGACGACGCCCCAGAAGGCGGCTACGTCCTGGTCTGGATGACCGCCCTCCCCCAGGTCGACGGCGGCTACCGGACCGAGGTCGAGGAGATCCAGGTCCTCGGCACCCCCGTCTCCTGACGAGAGTCAGGTATCGGCGTTCGAGGCCATGGAATGTACGTGGCCTACGATCTGTTGTGCAGTTCGCCAGCCACACCTGAGGAGCCATTGATGCCGACCCCGTCGTCCCCGACCGACCCCCGCAACGTGATCGTCGTGGGTTCCGGCCCGTCGGGCTACACCGCAGCGGTCTACAGCGCCCGCGCCGGACTGCAGCCGCTCGTCTTCGAGGGCTCGGTGACCGCCGGCGGCGCCCTGATGAACACCACCGAGGTGGAGAACTTCCCCGGTTTCCGTGACGGCATCATGGGCCCGGAGCTGATGGACAACATGCGTGCCCAGGCGGAGCGCTTCGGTGCCGAGCTCGAGCCCGACGACGTGGTCGAGATGGACCTCACCGGGCCGGTCAAGGTCATCAAGACCGCGACCGACACCCACTACGCGAAGGCCGTCATCCTCGCCACCGGCTCGGGCTACAAGAAGCTCGGCCTGCCCCGTGAGGACGAGCTCTCCGGCAAGGGCGTCTCCTGGTGTGCGACCTGTGACGGCTTCTTCTTCCGCCAGAAGCCCATCGTGGTCGTCGGTGGCGGTGACTCCGCGCTGGAGGAGGCCCTCTTCCTGACCCGCTTCGGCTCGTCGGTCACCCTGCTCGTACGCCGCGACGAGCTGCGCGCCTCCAAGATCATGCAGGAGCGTGCCTTCGCCGACCCGAAGCTCGAGATCGCCTGGAACTCCGTGGTCGAGTCCATCAACGGCGAGCTCTCCGTGGAGAGCATCACCGTCAAGGACACCAAGACCGGCGAGCTGCGCGATCTCGAGTGCTCCGGCCTGTTCATCGCGATCGGCCACATCCCGCGGTCCGAGCTGCTCACCGGCCAGGTCGACCTCGACGACGAGGGCTACGTCCTGACCAAGGAGGGCTCCACCGCCACCAACATCGAGGGCGTCTTCGCCGCCGGTGACCTGGTCGACCACGTCTACCGCCAGGCCATCACCGCCGCCGGCACCGGCTGCCAGGCCGCGCTCGACGCGGAGAAGTTCCTCGCTCACCAGGCCCACGCCGAGGCCGCTGCGGCTGTCTCGGCCTGACGTCTCGTACGTTTTGTAGCGGGAATGCGCGACACAAGCCCAGCGTTCTGACCACAGACCTCCTAAACCCGTCCCTACCGAGAAGGAACCCATCGTGGCTGACAACATGACCGCCGTGACCGACGCCGAGTTCGACTCGACCGTTCTGAAGTCCGAAAAGCCCGTCCTGGTCGACTTCTGGGCCGAGTGGTGCGGCCCGTGCCGCCAGGTGTCCCCGATCCTCGAGGAGCTGGCCGGCGAGCACGGCGACAAGGTCACCTTCACCAAGATGAACGTCGACGAGAACCCGGTCACCCCCTCCAACTACCGCGTGACCGGCATCCCGACCATCAACGTCTACCAGAACGGCGAGGTCGTGAAGTCCATCGTCGGCGCCAAGCCGAAGGCCGCGCTCCTCAAGGAGCTGCAGGAGTTCATCGGCTGACACCAGCTGTCACCCGCCTGGCCCGCCCCTGTCACAGGGGCGGGCCGGCGTCATTTCAGGGTCGGTGGTCTCGACAGGCTCGACCACCGTTTCACGGGAAACAATCAGTCGCTGTCGCGATGCAGCTCGGTGGAGGCCGGTGACGGATGGCTGCGGGGACGTACGACCTCCCGCAACCGCTCCCAGGCCGACTCGAAGTCGTCGATCCAGGTGACCGTCTGCTTCAGGTCCATCCGCATCCGCGGCACGGTCGGATGCTCGCGATAGGTCTTGAAGCCCACGCGCCCGAGGAAGTCGGCCGGAGCGGCGCAGCGGCGGCCATGGATGCCGCTCAGCGGCCCGACGTCGCCGAAGGCCTCGATGGCCCGGAACTCACCGCGTTGCACCAGGTCACGGGCCATTCCCTGGACGAGCATCCGGCCGATCCCACCGCCCGCACGACGCGGGTCTATCCACACGGTGGTCATCAGCACGGCATCGGCGGAGACCGGCCCGGACGGGAACGAGGCCACCCGCGGGACGAAGACCGGCGGCGCGTAGAGCACGAAGCCCACCGGCGTACCGTCCACCACCGCCACCCGGCCGCACGATCCCCACTCGCGGAGCACCTCGGAGATCCACGCCTCCTTGAGCGCGATCGTCTGCGAGGCGTCGACGCGGCGATGGCCGACGGGGTCGCGCTCCCAGAACAGACAGGCGCGGCACGGCGCCGGGACCTCGGCGAAGAGGTCCAGCGTCAGCGGAAGGATCCTGCGTGCCATGTCTCACCCTTGATCATCGGTTAAGGGTCTGTCACCAGCGTATGCGATCCTTCATGATGGTGACACCATGACTGATCTTCCCCAGCGCGCAACATCATCCCGCCTCGACCCCTACGCCGACCGCTACGCCGCCCGCACGGCAGGCATGACGGTCTCGGAGGTGCGAGCTCTCTTCGCAGTCGCAGCGCGCCCGGAGGTCGTCTCGCTGGCCGGCGGCATGCCCAACATCTCCAGCCTCCCGCTGGACGTGGTCGGCGACTCGATCAAGGACCTGGTCCTGAGCCAGGGCCCGACCGCGCTGCAGTACGGCGGCGGCCAGGGTGACCCCGTCCTGCGCGAGCAGATCTGCGAGGTCATGCGCCTGGAGGGCATCGAGGCCCACCCCGACGACGTCGTCGTCACCGTCGGCTCCCAGCAGGCAGTCGACCTGGTCACCCGCGTCTTCTGCGACCCCGGCGACGTCGTGATCTGTGAGGCCCCGTCGTACGTCGGGGCCCTCGGTGTCTTCAAGGGCTATCAGTGCGACGTGGTGCATGCCGAGGTCGACGCCAGCGGCCTCATCCCGAGCGCGCTGGAGCAGGCGATCGTCTCCACCAAGGCCTCGGGCCGCCGGGTGAAGTTCCTCTACACGATCCCGAACTTCCAGAACCCGACCGGCGTCACCATGACGCCCGAGCGCCGCACCGAGATCCTCGAGATCTGCCGTCGCCACGACATCCTGGTGCTCGAGGACAACCCCTACGGTCTCCTCGGCTTCGACGACGAGCCCCGCCCGGCGATGCGCGCCCAGGATCCGGGGGTCATCTACCTCGGCTCCTTCTCCAAGACGTTCTCCCCCGGCCTGCGCGTCGGCTGGGCGCTGGCCCCCTCCGCGATCCGCGAGAAGCTGGTCCTCGCCCAGGAGTCCGCGACGCTCTGTCCGCCGCCGTTCAACCAGATGGCCGTCTCCGCCTACCTCTCCAACCACGACTGGCAGGGCCAGATCAAGGAGATGCGGGAGATGTACCGCGAGCGCCGCGACGCCATGCTCGACGCGCTCGAGGACTACATGCCCGCGGCCTGCACCTGGACCAAGCCCGAGGGCGGTTTCTTCGTCTGGCTGACGCTCCCCTCCGGCATCGACTGCAAGGCGATGCTGCCCCGGGCGGTCACCGCCCGCGTGGCGTACGTCCCCGGCACCGGCTTCTTCGCCGACGGCTTCGGCGCCTCGTCGATGCGGATCTCCTACTGCTACCCCACTCCGGAGCGGATCCGAGAGGGCGTACGCCGCCTGGCCGGCGTCATCGAGGCCGAGATGGAGCTCCTGGAGACGTTCGGCGCGACCGGCCCGATCCCGGGACTGCCCATCCGCGGCGCCGAGCACCCCTCGACGAACACGCAGTAGGTCCTCGCGCCCCTCCGGGCGTCATCTCGACAAGCTCGATGACCGGTCGTCGAGCTTGTCGAGACCACTGCGCCCTCGGCTGGGCCATCTCGACGGGCTCGACGACCCGGCCGAAATCCCTCTAGCTATTTGTCGACAAAACGCTTTATCGCTTGATGCCTAAATGGATTCGTCCGCAGGCGGCGACATCAGCTCGACGATCCGTCGCAGGTCATCCAGCGTGGCGAACTCGACGGTGATCTTTCCCTTGGAACGCCCCAGATCGACCTTGACGCGGGTGTCGAAGCGGTCCGAGAGCCTGTCGGAGATCTCCTTGAGCCCTGGCGCACTCGGCTTGGCCCGGCGCACGCGTGGCGTGGCGAAGGCGTCGCCGTCCGGGTCGCCGAGAGCGACGATCTCCTCGAGGCCGCGCACGGAGATGCCCTCCGCGACGACCTTCTGGGCGAGCTTGTCCTGCTGTGCCTCGCCGTCGACCGCCAGCAGCGCCCGGGCGTGGCCGGCGGAGAGCACGCCCGCGGCGACTCTGCGCTGCACCGACGGCGACAGCTTCAGCAGCCGGATCGTGTTCGAGATCTGCGGCCGCGACCGGCCGATCCGCTGCGCGAGCTCGTCGTGCGTACAGGCGAAGTCGTTGAGCAACTGCTGGTAGGCGGCCGCCTCTTCGAGGGGGTTCAGCTGCGAGCGGTGGAGGTTCTCCAGGAGCGCGTCGCGGAGCATGTCGGTGTCGTCGGTCTCGCGGACGATCGCCGGGATGACATCGAGGCCGGCCTGCTGGGTGGCGCGCCAACGGCGCTCACCCATGACCAGCTCGTAGGAGTCGGTGTCCACCTTCCGGACGACGATGGGCTGCAGAAGGCCGATCTCACTGATCGAATGGACCAGTTCGGCCATCGCCTCCTCGTCGAAGACCTGACGAGGCTGCACGTGGTTCGGGTGGATCTGCTTGACCGGGAGTTCGGCGAAATATGCGCCGTCGACGGGTGCCAGATCCGAATTCTCGATCTGGCGGCCTTCCGCCGAGCCGGTGGACCCGGGGTCCACGGATGGGCCAGAAGTCGCTCCAGCGGAAAGGTCCGAATGACGGACGTCAGGCTGGACAGAAGCGCTGTCCGTCGACTCGTTTCCGTTGGTGGCAGGAGCGGTCGGGATCAGCGAGCCCAGACCCCGTCCGAGACCACGCTTCGGCGGCTGCTTGCTCATATTTCGGTGTCCCCCATGTCAGTTTCTTGCTGCTTTGCGGGTGGTCTCGACAGGCTCGACCACCGATGTTCCACCGGCTTTGCGGGTGGTCTCGACAGGCTCGACCACCGATGTTCCACCGGCTTGGTGAGTGGTCTCGACAGGCTCGACCACCGATGTTTCGCCAGCTTTGCGGGTGGTCTCGACAGGCTCGACCACCGGTGTTCCACCGGCTTCGCGGGCGGTCGCGACTAGCTCGATCATCCCTGCTCGCCCTGTTTGGCGAGCTCCTTGGCGGCCTCGAGATAGCTCAGGGCGCCCGGCGAGCCCGGGTCGTACGTCATCACCGTCTGCCCGAACGACGGTGCCTCGGACACGCGCACGGCGCGGGGGATGAACGTGCGCATGACGGTGTCGCCGAAGTGCTCGCGGACCTCCTCGGCGACCTGCGAGGCGAGGCGGGTGCGGGCGTCGTACATCGTGATCAGCATCGAGGAGACCTTGAGCGACGGGTTCAGCGCGGCGCGCACCATCTCGACCGTCTTGAGGAGCTGACCGAGACCCTCCAGCGCGTAGTACTCCGCCTGGATCGGGATCATCACCTCGGTGCTCGCGACGAGCGCGTTGACCGTCAGCAGGCCCAGCGACGGCGGGCAGTCGATGAGGACGTAGTCCCAGCGGTCCTCCGCGTCGCCGACGCGAGGGGACTTCGCCAGCGCCGTCTTCAGGCGCTGCTCACGACCCTCCTCCTCGACGAGCTCGACCTCGGCACCGGCCAGGTCGATGGTCGCCGGCACGAGCTCGAGGCCGTCCAGCTTCGGCACCGGCACGACGACGTCCTCGATCGCCGCACCCTCGACCAGGACCTCGTACGTCCCCGGGGTGCCCTGGTAGTGGTCGACGTCGAACGCGGTGCAGGCGTTGCCCTGCGGGTCGAGGTCGATGACCAGCACCTTCTGGCCGAGCTGGGCCAGCGCCGCCGCGATGTTCACCGTCGAGGTGGTCTTGCCGACCCCACCCTTCTGGTTGGCGGAGACGATCACGCGCGTGCTCGCCGGCCGCGGCAGCGGCGGCCGGTTGCTCGCGGCGCCCCGCGCCAGGAGCGTGTGCTCGGCGGCAGCGGCCAGCGGCGTCGTCTCCGTGGCGAAGTCGTTCTCGAAGGATGCGATGTCGCCGGCCGTACGGAGCCTGATCGACACCGGCTCGTCGGTTTCACGTGAAACGGCGTTCTGTGCGCTCTCGTCGTCGTACGGCATAGTTCCTAACCCTCCATAGCCGGTGGTCGAGCTTGTCGAGACCACCCGGTGGTCGAGCCTGTCGAGACCACCGCGTTGTGCGCGTCAGCGGCGCTTCTTCCGGGATCCACCCTTGGACCCCTTCTGGCCGCCCTTCGGGACCGGCGGCCAATCTACCCGTGCGGGATCCGACCAAACCACCCGAACCGCGACAGTTGTCGTCTCCAAAACGCCTACACCTAGCTCCGAGACCGTCGGAGGGGCGCATCCCCACTTCTTCAGCTCTGAGTCGGCCTCCGCGATCTCCGCCTCGATGCTCGACCCCTTCATCGCGACGAGCGCTCCGGTGGGAACCACCAACGGCATCGACCAGTCGAGCAGCTTCCCCAGGCCGGCGACCGCTCGCGAGGTCACCACGTCGAACCCGAGCTCACCGTGGAAGGCATCCGCTCTCCCCCGCAGCACCGTCACGTTCTCGAGCCCGAGATCCTCGGCGACCTCCTCGAGAAAGGTCGTACGCCGCAGCAGCGGCTCGATCAGCGTGATCTGCAGATCCGGGCGGGCGATCGCGAGGACCAGGCCCGGGAGCCCCGCGCCGGAGCCGATGTCCGCCACGGCGACCCCTTCCGGGATCACCTCGCCCAGCACGGCGCAGTTGAGGATGTGCCGGTCCCACAGCCGCGGAACCTCCCGGGGCCCGATCAGACCTCGCACCACCCCGGCGTCGGCCAGCCAGGCCGCGTACCTCTCCGCGAGCTCCAGCCGATCGGCCGGAAAGACCTTCTCCGCTCGGGGATCGATCTTCCCGAGACCCTCCACACCCTCACGCTCCTCGCTCACAGATCAAACTGTTTCACGTGAAACGCACAACCCAGAACTTCCCGCCCTAACCAACACTGACCCCCTGGTGGTCGAGCCTGTCGAGACCACCCCGTCCGCCCCACGACCGGTCCCTCCCGGTGGTCGAGCCTGTCGAGACCACCACCCCGTCGCCACCCTCGAGGTCTCGACAAGCTCGACCTCCGGATAAGCAAGAGCTCGCCGGCCCAAGACTGTCGGTGGTCCCGCTCATGATGAGCGGCATGGCTTACACCTACATGCTTCTCTGCGCAGACCGAACCCTCTACGTCGGCAGCACGACCGACCTCGAACGCCGGATGTCCGAGCACCGCGTCGGCCTCGGCTCGGAGTACACCCGCCATCGCCTCCCCGTGCAGCTGGTCTGGTACGAGCAGTACGACAACGTCGCCCATGCCTTCGACCGGGAGAAGCAGCTTCAGAACTGGAGCCGCGCCAAACGGCTCGCGCTCATCAGAGGACAGCTCGGCGACCTCCCGCGGCTCGCCAACACGTCGCAGACGCCGCACCCTCTGGACCCGCCCCCGCAGTGAAGGTCATCTCGACAAGCTCGATGACCGAGCCCGTCCCATCCAAGGTCATCTCGACAAGCTCGATGACCGCGAACCCGGTGGTCGAGCCTGTCGAGACCACCACCCCCAACCACAGCCACCTCGACAAGCTCGATGACCCCAAGAACGGTGGTCGAGCCTGTCGAGACCACCACCCCAACGAGAGTCATCTCGACAAGCTCGATGACCCCAAGAACGGTGGTCGAGCCTGTCGAGACCACCACCCCAACGAGAGTCATCTCGACAAGCTCGATGACCGCGAACCCGGTGGTCGAGCTTGTCGAGACCACGACACCGACCCCGCACAGACCGTGGTCTCGACAGGCTCGACCACCGCACGTTTCACGTGAAACACACCCCCCAACGACCCCTCGAGCGACCACATCCCGACGAATCCAGAGAAGGGTCCGGAAAGGGGTCTCAGGGGCTCCCGGTGCGCTAAAGTCCGCGAGCAGCCATCGCGCAATCTGATGCAACCGCACACGCTGCTCGAACGTCTTAGTCGTAGAACGTCGCACCTCGAGTGCGACCCCAGCGGCCCGCGCGACCGGGCCACGATTCCTTGACCCCACGGAGATGATGTGAACGTCCGTAGAACCCCGGTGGCGATCTTCCTCACCACCCTCCTTGCCCTGGGATTCTCCCTGGGCTCGATCGCGGCGCCCGGCGGCGCCCAGGCCAGTGCGCCGTCGGCCTCCATCGGTCAGACCGGCTTCCACACGGCCTACACCGTCCTCTACCAGCAGGGCTCGACCGGCATCGGGGTGCGGAGGGTTCAGGCTCGCCTCAAGGAGCGGCGCATCTACACCGGCCGCGTCACCGGCAACTACGGCTCCAAGACCACCGGCGCCGTCAAGGTCTTCCAGCGCAACCAGCACCTGGCCATCACCGGCAAGGTCAACCAGCGCACCCTCGACCGCCTCCGCTCGCTGACGAGCACCCCGACCGACGCGGCGCTCTACAACCTCGACCGCCGCTGCCTCACCGGCCGGGTGCTCTGCGTCGACAAGACCGACCGCCGGATGCGCTACGTACGCGCCGGCAAGATCGTCCGGGCGATGGATGCCCGCTTCGGTTGCGCGGACACCAAGACCCGCGAGGGCGCGTTCAAGGTCTACCGCAAGAGCCGCAACCACGTCTCGTCGATCTACCACACGCCGATGCCGTACGCGATGTTCTTCAACGGCGGCCAGGCCGTGCACTACTCGCCCGACTTCGCCGCCCGCGGCTACAACGGCTGCTCCCACGGCTGCGTGAACGTCCGCAACAAGTCGTCCATCGCGTGGGTCTTCGACCAGATCCGCATCGGCGACCGGGTCATCGTCTACTGGTCCTAGACGCTCCGGTGGTCGAGCCTGTCGAGACCACGAACCATGCGTCACCGCAGTGGTCATCTCGACAAGCTCGACGACCGACCCCCGCCCGTTCCACGTGAAACATCCGCACAAAGAGATCGCCCCTCGTGCCAGTCGGCACGAGGGGCGATCTCTTTGTGTCAGCGTCACTCAGGCAGGACGACCACGTAGCGTCGCGGCTCCACACCGGAGGACTCCGAGGTGAGTCCCGCGGCGGCGACGGCGTCGTGGACGACCTTCCGCTCGAACGGCGACATCGGCTTGAGCGAGACCGGCGCACCGGACTCCTTGACCTTCGCGACGGTCTCCTCGGCAAGCGCCATCAGCGTCGAGCGACGGTCGGCGCGGTAGCCACCGACGTCGAGCATCAGCCGGGACCGCTCGCCGGTCTCGCGGTAGACAGCGAGCCGGGTCAGCTCCTGGAGCGCGTCCAGGACCTCTCCGTGCCGGCCGACCAGCTGCTGCAGGTCGCCACCGACGATCGAGACCGCGGCACGGTCGCCCTCGACGTCCATGTCGAGGTCACCGTCCAGGTCGGCGATGTCGAGGAGCTCCTCGAGGTAGTCCGCCGCGATGTCACCCTCCTGCTCGAGCTGCTTGAGGCGCGTCTCTTCGGTGACCGCGTCTTCAGTCTCGGTCACGGTCTCGCTCACGTCCTGAGTCGTCACTTGGTTCCCCCGTTCTTCTGGGTCGTGGAGCGACCGGCGCTCGTGCCGGCCTTCTTCCGCTGGCTCCTGGTCTGGTTCTTGGGCTGCGTACGCGTCGCGGAGCGCTTCTCCGCCTCCGCCGCCTCGTTGGCCTCGGCGATGTCGATCTCCGCGTCGGTCAGGCCCTTCTTCCGGCGCTTGGCCTTGTCACGCTCCTGCTTCGCCTCGAACGCCGGAGTGCCCGGGGCCGGGTTGTTGCGGATCACGTAGAACTGCTGGCCCATGGTCCACAGGTTGGAGGAGGTCCAGTAGAGGATCGTTCCGACCGGGAAGGCGATACCACCGACAGCGAACACGACGGGGAGGACGTAGAGCAGAAGCTTCTGCTGCTGGGCGTACTGTCCGGTCATCGCGTCGGCCGGCATGTTCTTCGACATCAGCTGACGCTGGGTGAGGAACGTGGTGGCGATCATCGCCACGACCAGGAAGCCGGTCAGGAAGTACGTGCTGGTGTGGTCGGCCGTCGTGAACTGGTCCGAGAGCAGCGAGCCGAGCCAGGTCGACGTGGCGAACTCGTGGGCGGCTTCGTCGCTCAGGAATCCCTTGCCGATGCCGTCCGAGGCGTGCTCGAGCATCCGGAACAGGACGAAGAAGATCGGCATCTGCAGCAGCAGCGGCAGGCAGGACGCGAACGGGTTGGTGCCCGAGTCCTTGTAGAGCTTCATGGTCTCGTTGGCGAGCTTCTCGCGGTCGTGACCGTACTTCTTCTGAAGCTCGCGGACCTTCGGCTGCAGCAGCTGCATGTTGCGGCTGGAGTTGATCTGCTTCACGAACAGCGGGATCAGCAGCGCTCGGATGGTCACGGTCAGGCCGACGATGGCCAGAGCCCACTGCCAGCCTTCAGACGGAATGACGTACGCGAACGCCTTCTGCCACACGAGCAGGATGCCCGAGATGGCGTAATACAGCGGTGTTGCGATCCATCCGAACAGATCGCCTATGGCTCCCACGGAATCAGGCTCCTCGGTTTGGGGAGTCCGCACTTACACGGACAACGTCTTCAGGGGTTTTGGTAGGTACGGGATCGAAGCCCCGGGTCTTGGCCCAGGGGACGCACCGGGCCAGACGGCGCGCCGTCAGCCAGCTCCCGCGCCACGGGCCGTGCGTCCTGACGGCCTCGAGTCCGTACGCCGAGCACGACGGGTAGTAGCGGCACACATCGCCGTAGAGCGGACTGACCAGAGTCCGCCACACGTGCAGCAGCCCGATCAGGACGGACGCGACCAGGTGGTCGAACCTGTCGAGGCCGCCACGTACGACGCGGACTGCCGTGCTCATCGGAGCACCCGCTCCAGGCAGCGCCGCAGATCGGCGCCGAGCGCGTCGTAGTCGGCGTCGGCGGCAGCGGGAAGCGCACGGACCACAAGCACAGCAGAGCCCGGGAGTCCGCTCAGGGACTCCCGGGCCTGATGACGCAGTCTGCGCTTCACACGATTCCGGACGACGGCCGGGCCGACGGCCTTGCTCACCACGAAGCCCACCTGCGGGTCGCTCTCCCGAGTGGCATCGCTGCCGGTGTCGGGGACGAGCAGATGGACCACCAGGCTCTTCGAGCCCGCGCGCTTGCCTCGTCGTACCGCTTCTTTGAAGCCCGACGAATCGATCAGTCGATGACGACGTGGCAGCACGCGCGTGGTGGCTGAGGCCGGGGCCTCAGACGGTCAGGCTCGCGCGACCCTTGCGGCGGCGCGCCGCGAGGATGGCACGGCCGGCGCGGGTGCGCATGCGCAGGCGGAAACCGTGCGTCTTGTGACGGCGGCGGTTGTTCGGCTGGTAAGTACGCTTGCTCACGGGGTGCTTCCTTAGTGGTGTGGTGTGGTGGCCGGTCGCTCTTCCGGCACGAATGGGGTCGCCCTCGGTGTTTCCAGGCGGGCCGTTTCAACAAACACCGCCCGTCCGCGCCTCGGCGACCAAGGCGTGGACATGCGGCATCCGTAGATTCGACGGACCTAGCAACGGTACGTGGACGGCGAAACCACGGTCAAACTCACGCCCTATCACATCCCTGTGATTATGCCTCCACCTGTGGAGGACGGGTTGCCCGTGGAGGTCGCCAGCCGGTAACTTCGTCCTCTACCGAGGTTTCCCTGCACATCGTCAGGAGCGTCGGCCGCATTCGGGGGGATGCCAAGCCGGGATCTATTTTTCCCGCCTGACCTGCCGAAACGGTCGGATTCTCGAGAACGGCGACGTGTCTCGGTTGGTCTCCGATGCCTACATTCGGGGATGCTCCACAGCTTGTGGAAAAGTCTGTGGAGGATGTAGACCTGACCGCTGCGTCAATCCAGGCTGCATCAAGACAAGACCACCCACCCGAGCCCTCAGGGAAGGCAGGAATCTGTGGAGCACTCCGGCCTCGCGCCAGAACCACAGCCAGATCTCCAGTCCGCATGGACGCGGGTGGTCGCCGAGCTTCCGCCGAACCAGCGAGCCTGGCTCCGGGACAGTGAGCCGCTCACCCTGCACGGGTCGACCGCGATCGTCGAGGTCCCCAACGACTTCATCCGCAACCAGATCGAGGGCCGCCTGCGCGGCACCCTGGAGAAGTCGCTCGGTGAGATCTTCAACCGCGAGATCCGGATCGCGGTCACCGTCAACCCCGACATCGAGGTCACGCCCGACCCCGACACCCAGGCGATCATGATCTCCGAGCGCGAGATCGCTGCTGCCGACGCGGCCGCGGCCGCGCTCCAGCAGAACGCCTTCCCGAACCCGTCGGCCTTCCCGCACCAGTCGGTCTACCCGACCAACGCGCCGGGCCTGATCCCCGGCGTCCCGCCGGCCACCGAGATGCCGCGCGAGCAGCCCGGGGCCCCTGTCGCCTACGCGGCACCGCAGGCTCCGACCGTGCCGCCGCCCACTCAGCAGCCGTCTCAGCCGGCAGGTCATGACGACGTACGTCCCGACTATGCCGATATGTCGACAAATCCCCCGGCTCCTCCGGTGGCTCCCATCGAGGAGCCCGTCCCGCCGCGGCCGCTCGTGCCCGGCCCGCCGACGCGGGCGAGCGAGCCGAGCCACAACGTCCTCGAGACCCGGCTGAACCCGAAGTACACCTTCGAGACCTTCGTCATCGGGTCGTCCAACCGGTTCCCGCACGCGGCCGCGGTCGCGGTCAGCGAGGCGCCGGGCAAGGCCTACAACCCGCTGCTCGTCTACGGCGAGTCCGGTCTGGGCAAGACCCACCTGCTGCACGCGATCGGTCACTACGTCCGGAGTCTCTACTCCGGGGCGAAGGTGCGCTACGTCAGCTCGGAGGAGTTCACCAACGAGTTCATCAACGCGATCCGCGACGACCGGCAGGACCGGTTCAAGCGGCGCTACCGCGATGTCGACGTCCTGCTGATCGACGACATCCAGTTCTTGGAGGGGAAGACCCAGACGCAGGAGGAGTTCTTCCACACCTTCAACACGCTCCACAACGCCAACAAGCAGATCGTGCTCACCTCCGACCGCCCGCCCAAGCGGCTCGAGGCGCTCGAGGACCGGCTGCGCAACCGGTTCGAGTGGGGCCTGATCACCGACGTGCAGCCGCCGGACATCGAGACCCGCATCGCGATCCTTCGTAAGAAGGCGGCGATGGAGCGGCTCACCGCGCCGCCCGACGTGCTCGAGTTCATCGCGAGCAAGATCCAGACCAACATCCGTGAGCTCGAGGGCGCGCTGATCCGGGTGACGGCGTTCGCCAACCTCAACCGGCAGGACGTCGACCTGACCCTGGCCGAGATCGTCCTCAAGGACCTGATCCCGGAGGGTGGCGAGCCCGAGATCACCGCCGGCCTGATCATCGCCCAGACCGCGGCCTACTTCGGGCTGTCGATCGACGAGCTCACCGGCCCCTCGCGCGGGCGTCACCTCGTCATGGCCCGCCAGATCGCCATGTATCTGTGCCGTGAGCTCACCGAGGACTCCCTGCCCAAGATCGGCAAGCACTTCGGCGGCCGCGACCACACGACCGTGATGTACGCCGAGCGGAAGATCAACCAGCTCCTCGCCGAGCGCCGAGCCGTCTTCAACCAGGTCTCCGAGCTCACCAACCGCGTCAAGATGCAGGCGCGCCAGGCCTAGCCGAACCAGCAGTCGTACGCGGCCGCCGCCCCTTCCGGGTCGGCGGCCGTTTCGCGTTTTGGGATTTGGAAAACCCACAGGACGAGATTTCCCAGGTTGTCCACAGCCCACAGGTTGGGTGGAACCTGTGGAGAACCGGCCGTTCAAATGGGATGGAAAAGGGGATGGTCTGTGCACAAAACACCGGAACGGGCCGACAACTCTCCACAGCCCACAGTGACGTGCGTCATTTCAGCAAGGCGTCCACACCCCCTGTGGAATCACATTTCCTGGCTTGACCAGGTAAAACCGCGATCATCCACATTTCCCACAGATGCTCTTACGACGTACGAAACTATTTATGTCCATGGATCCTCGGTGAAATTCCACGAACGCCCTTCCCTGGGGACAACCCGCTCCGCGCTTCGAGCGCCCTGGACGCTTGTGCAGAGACGACAGGGCTGAGCGCTTACCGGTTGTCGGCGGTCCGTGGCAGGATGCGTACTCCAGGTCATGTCAACGCGGGGGCGTTCCGGAACCGGTGGCGTCTTCCCCCAGGTTCAAGCACAGCCCGGGCCACATGTCCTCACACGCCCCGATGTCGAGTTAGAAGAAGGACAGGTCATCGTGAAGTTCCGCGTCGACCGCGACGTGTTCGCGGATGCCGTCGCCTGGGCTGCCCGCAGCCTTCCGGTACGCCCCAGCACCCCGGTGCTCTCCGGCCTCCTGATCGAGGCGGGCCACGAGGGCCTCGTGCTCTCGACGTTCGACTACGAGACCTCCGCACGGGCGACGCTGTCGGCCGAGGTCGCCGACGAGGGCAAGGCACTGGTCTCGGGCAAGCTGCTCGCCGACATCTGCCGCAGTCTCCCGGCCAAGCCGGTGGAGATGGTCACCGACGGTGCCCGCGTCTCGCTCACCTGTGGGAGCGCCCGGTTCAGTCTCCAGACCATGCCGGTCGAGGACTACCCGACCCTGCCGGAGATGCCGACCGCGGCCGGCACCGTGAAGTCGGAGCTGTTCGCCCACGCCGTCGCCCAGGCCGTGACCGCCGCCGGCCGCGACGACATGCTCCCGGTGCTGACCGGCGTGCGGCTCGAGATCGAGGGCTCCACGATCTCGCTGCTCGCCACCGACCGTTTCCGGCTCTCCCACCGCGAGCTCGAGTGGAACCCGGCGACCCCTGACGAGAGCCTGGCCGCGCTGGTCCCCGCGAAGGTGCTCGGCGACACCGCCAAGTCGCTGACCAGCGGCAGCGAGGTCACCCTGGCGCTGTCCACCACCGGCACCGGTGAGGGGATCATCGGCTTCGAGGGCGCGGCCGCGGGTGGCGTACGACGCACGACGACGCGCCTGCTCGACGGCGAGTTCCCGAAGGTGCGCAGCCTGTTCCCGGCCGAGCACCTCACCACCGCGCTGGTCGACAAGGCCTCCCTGGTGGAGTCGGTCAAGCGTGTCGCCCTGGTCGCCGAGCGCAACACCGCGGTCCAGATGGTCTTCGAGGACGGCGTGCTCACCCTCGACGCCGGTTCCGGCGACGAGGCCCAGGCGTCCGAGTCGATCGAGGCGACCATGGAGGGCGAGGGACTGACCACCGGGTTCAACCCGCAGTTCCTCCTCGACGGGCTGCAGGCCATCGACGAGCAGGTCGTCGAGCTCGCCTTCACCCAGGCCCCGAAGCCCGTGGTGATCAGCGGCAAGCCGGCCGAAGGTGGCGAGGAGCCGGGCTTCCGCTACCTGCTGATGCCGCGGCGACTGCTCTCCTGATTTCTGTCGCTCGTAGGGTGGTCTCGACAAGCTCGACCACCGGGCACAAGCTCGACCACCGGATAAGGAACCTTGCATGGACATCGGACTCGTGGGTCTCGGCAAGATGGGTGGCAACATGCGCACCCGGCTGCGGGAGGCCGGTCACACCGTCGTCGGATACGACCGCAACCCGGACCTCGCCGACGTGGCGAGCCTGGCGGAGCTGGTCGAGGCACTGCCCAGCCCCAAGGTGGTCTGGGTGATGGTGCCGGCGGGCGACCCGACGCATTCGACGATCGCCGAGCTCAAGGAGCTCCTCGGTGAGGGCGACCTGGTGGTCGACGGCGGCAACTCGAAGTACACCGACGACGCCAAGAACGCCGAGAGCCTCGCCGAGAAGGGCATTGGCTTCGTCGACTGTGGCGTCTCCGGCGGAGTCTGGGGTCTTCAGAACGGCTACGCGCTGATGTACGGCGGCTCCGCCGAGAACGCCGCCAAGGTGATGCCCGCGTTCGAGGCGCTCAAGCCGTCCGGAACCGAGGACGGTCTGGTCCACTGCGGCTCGACCCCCGGCGCCGGCCACTTCTCCAAAATGGTCCACAACGGCATCGAGTACGCGATGATGCAGGCCTACGCCGAGGGCTGGGAGCTCCTCGACAAGGTCGACATCGTCGACAACGTCCCGGAGATCTTCGCCTCGTGGCGCACCGGCACGGTCGTACGTTCCTGGCTGCTCGACCTTCTTGTCGACCAGCTGCGCGCCGACGAGCACCTCGACAAGATCAAGGGCTACGCCGACGACTCGGGCGAGGGCCGCTGGACCGTCGAGGCCGCGATCGAGAACGCCGTCCCGATGCCGGCGATCTCGGCCTCGCTGTTCGCGCGGTTCGTCTCGCGCCAGGAGGACGACCACGCGATGAAGGCGATCGCTGCGATGCGCAACGGCTTCGGTGGGCACGCGGTGATCTCTGAGTCGGAGGCCTGAGCACCCGCTGCGCGGGTGGTCTCGACAAGCTCGACCACCTAGATGGGGTCGATGACTCCGGTCAGGGTGAGGATCAGGCGCACGGCGCCGTAGGTGATGAAGAGCGCGAAGAGTCCGAGGACGACGGGGCTCTTCACGAGCTTGTCGAGATCGGCAGGGCGCTTCCCGGCCACCCGGGAGCGGACCGAGACCACGGCCAGGACGACGACGGCCAGGACGAGCACCGGACCGAACCAGTTGCTCGCCAGCGAGGAGCCGATGTCGCCGTGCATGAGGTAGACCCACGACCGGGTCAGGCCACAGCCGGGGCAGGGCAGACCGGTGAGCGCACGGAACGGGCAGAGCACCGGACCGTCCTCGATCCCGCCGGCGGGCAGGAGTGCCGCGATCACGACACCGCCGACGCCGATGGCGGCGGTGACCTCCGTGGAGCTCACCGCCGCGAGGCGTTCGTGCAGGTCAGGCGAGGGGTTTGCCGTCGACATCCGGGAACTTTCTGATGGCGACGAGCACGATGTCGATGAGCGACCAGATCCCGAAGCCGCCACAGGTGACCAGCTTGAGGACACCGAGCCCGATCTGACCGACGTAGAACCGGTCGACACCGAACCCACCCAGGAAGATCGAGAACAGCAGCGTGATCAGCCACTCCCGCCTCGAGAAGACGCCGGGGATCTGTTTCACGGGAAACCATTGCTGGTCGGTGCCGAGGCTCGCCGGGGTGTCCGACTTGATCTGTCCCGCCGCAGCCATCTGGGCGAGCTGCTGGACCGGGTAGGGCCCGTGGACCTGGCCCATCACCGACAGGTAGAAAGGCCCGGCCGGCTCGCCAAGGGCGGGTTGCCCTGGAGGCGGGCCGTAAGGGTTGGGAGACTGGGTCATGCAGGCACCTTAACGAGAGAGGAAACCCGATGTACGTCTCACACCTCTCTCTGCACGACTTCCGCTCCTACCCGAACGTCGAGGTCCCGCTCGAAGCGGGCGTGACCGCCTTCGTCGGGCGCAACGGCCAGGGCAAGACCAACCTGGTCGAGGCGATCGACTACCTCTCCCGTCTGCAGTCCCACCGGGTCGCCACCGATGCTCCGCTCGTCCGGGCCGGCGCCGAGCAGGCCGTCGTGCGCGCCGCCGTCGTGCGGGACGGTCGCACCGCGACGCTCGAGGTCGAGATCAACGCCGGCCGAGCCAACAAGGCCCGCATCAACAAGAGCCCGCTCCCCCGCACCCGCGACCTGGTCGGCCTGGTCCGCACCGTCGTCTTCTCCCCCGAGGACCTCACCCTCGTCAAGGGCGACCCCTCCGACCGGCGGCGGTTCCTCGACGACCTGATGATCCTGCGCGCCCCGCGACTGGCCGGAGTACGCAGCGACTACGACCGTGTCCTCAAGCAGCGCAACTCCCTGCTCAAGACCGCCGGGCTCGCGCGCGGGTCCGCGCGCGAGGGTGCGCTCGCCACCCTGGCCGTCTGGGACGACCACCTCGCCACCATCGGTGCAGAGATCCTCTCCCAGCGGCTCTCCCTGGTCGAGGCATTGAAGCCGTACGTCGGCAAGGCCTATGAGACGGTCGCCCGCGGCGCCAGCCGGGACGATGCCGAGATCACCTACAAACCGGTGGTCGAGCCTGTCGAGACCACCACCCCGAGCGTCGAGACCCTCCGCCAGGCCATCCTCGAGGAGCTGGCAAGGCGTCAGAAGGACGAGCTGGACCGCGGGATCAGTCTCGTCGGTCCCCACCGCGACGACCTGCTCCTCCACATCAGCGCCGGCGCCGAGCGGCTCCCGGTGAAGGGCTATGCCAGCCACGGCGAGTCCTGGTCGTTCGCGCTGGCGCTCCGGTTGGCGGCGTACGACCTCCTGCGGGCCGACGGCGACGACCCGATCCTGATCCTCGACGACGTCTTCGCCGAGCTCGACAGCCAGCGGCGGGTCCAGCTGGCCGAGCTGGTCGCCGACGCCGAGCAGGTCCTGGTCACCGCCGCGGTCCCCGAGGACGTACCCGCCGCTCTCGCCGGTGCCCGCTACCACGTCAAGGCCGGCGAGGTGACCCGCGGTGAGTGACGAGCCGGTGGTCGAGCCTGTCGAGACCACCGCCGAAGGCGGTGAGGAAGAGCCCGAGAAGCGCCCCGACGGCCTCGACCTCGCTCGGTCCCTGACCCGGGCGACCGCGAAGATGCCCGCACCGAAGGCCGGGATGCGGAAGAAGCGGCGTCCGCCCGACGGCGCGACGCGGCGCGGCATGGTCTCCGGTGCCCGCCCCGACGATCGCGACCCCCAGCTCATCGACTCGGTGGTCAGCCGGATGGTCGACGACCACGGTTGGGACACCTCGCTCCGGGTCCACGGCGTGATGGCCCGCTGGCCGGACATCGTCGGTGAGGAGATCGCCGACCACACCACCCCGGAGTCGTACGCCGACGGCAAGCTGTCCGTCCGCACCGACTCGACCGCATGGGCCACCCAGCTGAAGCTGCTGGCGCCCAACCTGGTCAAGCGGCTCAACGAGGAGCTCGGGCACGGAACCGTCCTCGTCATCGAGGTGCTCGGCCCGCACCTTCCCTCGTGGAAGAAGGGTCCCCGAGGCGTACGCGACGGCCGCGGGCCCCGCGACACCTACGGCTGACGGCGGCTCCAGAACGTGCCATGAACAGGTGTTCGAGCCTCATCGCATGAGCCGCGATCTGCCGCTCTGAGCGCCCCGTGGACGTATAGGGACTCACCGAGCCCCCTGCTGAGGGCGCAGAGACACCGTCAGGAGACGTACAGACGGCTATTTCGGTCACAGTTGCCCCTCAGGACAGGCCGCGTGCGTGGAATCCGGGGTTCTACGGGGTAACATAGAGGTTGGGTCGATCGTCCTAGGTTTTACTTCCCCGGCGCTGGTCGGCCCGTTGCATGCCCGACCGACACCACGTCCGTATCCGGACCGAAATGACAGGTGGATCGCACCGGTGACCGCTGCCGACCAGACGACTCCCATGCCGGACGACCAGACCGCCGACGGAGTCGCATACGACGCGTCTGCCATCCAGGTCCTCGAAGGACTCGAAGCGGTCCGCAAACGACCGGGTATGTACATCGGGTCGACCGGAGCCCGCGGCCTGCACCACCTGATCTGGGAGATCGTGGACAACGCGGTCGACGAGGCGCTCGCCGGCTACTGCGACACCATCAAGGTGACGCTGCGTGAGGACGGCTGGGTGAGCGTCGCCGACAACGGCCGAGGCATCCCGACCGACACCGCGGCCGGGCAGGAGATCCCCGCCGCGACCCTGGCGCTGACCGTCCTGCACGCCGGCGGCAAGTTCGGCGGTGGCGGCTACAAGGTCTCCGGTGGTCTGCACGGTGTCGGCTCCTCCGTGGTGAACGCGCTCTCGACCAACCTCCACATGGAGATCAAGAACCGGGGCCGCCTGTGGGAGCAGGAGTTCACCCGCGGCGTACCCGACTACGACCTGCGCGAGGTCCGCGAGCTCGAGGAGGGTGAGCGCACGGGCACCACGATCTCGTGGAACGCCTCCGCGGAGATCTTCGAGTCGACCGACTACAACCTCGAGACCATCTCGAGCCACTTCCGCGAGACGGCGTTCCTCAACAAGGGGCTGCGGATCGAGCTGCGCGACGAGCGTCCGCAGGCCTCCGCGATCGCCGAGGCCGTCGAGGACGGCACCATCGAGTCCGACACCGACAGCGCCGACGAGCTGCACGGCACCGGCAACGGCGAGCGGGTGCTGGAGCAGTCCTTCTACTACGAGCGCGGCCTGGCCGACTACGTCGACCACCTCAACAAGCGCAAGACCCCGGTCTCCAGCATCATCGCCTTCGAGGCCGAGACCGACGACAAGGCGCCCAACCCGATGAGCGTCGAGATCGCGATGCAGTGGCAGGCGTCCTCCTACAACGAGTCGGTCCACACCTTCGCCAACACGGTCAACACCCCCGGCGGCGGCACCCACGAAGAGGGTTTCCGCGCCGCGCTCACCACCCTGATCAACCGTTGGGGCGAGGAGTGGGGTCTGATCAAGAAGAAGGAGGACCGGCTCACCGGTGACGACATCCGTGAGGGTCTCACCGCGATCATCTCGGTGAAGATCAGCGAGCCGCAGTTCGAGGGTCAGACCAAGGACAAGCTCGGCAACACCGAGGTCAAGGGCTTCGTGCAGGGCGCGGTCAACGACCAGCTCGGTGCCTGGCTGGAGCAGAACCCGGCCGAGGGCAAGGAGGTCATCCGCAAGTCGATGGCCGCGGCCTCGGCCCGGATCGCGGCCCGCAAGGCCCGCGACCTGGCTCGCAACCGCAAGGGCATCGGTGGCGGTGGCGGTCTGCCCGGCAAGCTCGCCGACTGCCAGTCGACCAACCCCGAAGAGTGCGAGATCTTCATCGTCGAGGGTGACTCGGCGGGCGGCTCGGCCAAGTCCGGCCGCGACCCGCGCATCCAGGCGATCCTCCCGATCCGAGGCAAGATCCTCAACGTCGAGAAGGCCCGGATCGACAAGGTGCTCGCCAACCAGGAGGTGCAGTCGATCATCTCCGCGCTGGGCACCGGCGTGCACGACGACTTCGACATCAACCGGCTGCGCTACCACAAGATCGTGATGATGGCCGACGCCGACGTCGACGGTCACCACATCAATACGCTGCTGCTGACGCTGCTGTTCCGGTTCATGAAGCCGCTGATCGAGCAGGGCTACGTCTACCTCGCCCAGCCGCCGCTCTACCGGCTGCGCTGGAACAAGCCCGCCGAGCACGAGTTCGTCTACTCCGACGCCGAGCGCGACGCGCTCATGCGCGACGGTCTCGAGCAGGGCAAGAAGCTTCCCAAGGAGAACCCGGTCCAGCGCTACAAGGGTCTGGGCGAGATGAACGCCGACGAGCTGTGGGAGACCACGATGGATCCCTCGCAGCGGCTGTTGCTGCAGGTCACCCTCGAGGACGCCGCGCACGCCGACGAGATCTTCTCCATCCTCATGGGTGAGGACGTCGCCGAACGGCGCTCCTTCATCCAGCGCAACGCCAAGGACGTCCGATTCCTCGATATCTGAGTCTCGCCGAGGCCCTAGATACCGATAGACGCACGCAGAAAGTGAAATCGTGACCGAGACTCCTCCGGAAGGCCCCGGGCAGACCTCTGCCGGCGGCCGGATCGAGACCGTCGAGCTGCAGTCCTCGATGCAGGCCAGCTACATCGACTACGCGATGGCCGTCATCGTCGGCCGGGCGCTGCCGGACGTACGCGACGGCCTCAAGCCCGTCCACCGGCGGGTGCTCTACGCGATGTACGACGGTGGCTACCGCCCCGACCGCGGGTTCTCCAAGTGCGCCCGCGTCGTCGGTGAGGTGATGGGTAACTACCACCCCCACGGCGACTCGGCGATCTACGACACCCTGGTCCGGCTGGCGCAGCCGTGGGTGCTGCGCTACCCGCTGATCCACGGCCAGGGCAACTTCGGCTCGCCCGGCAACGACCCGGCCGCGGCCATGCGTTACACCGAGTGCCGGATGGCGCCGCTGGCGCTGGAGATGGTCCGCGACATCACCGAGGACACCGTCGACTTCGGCCCCAACTACGACGGCCGCTCCCAGGAGCCGTCGATCCTGCCGTCGCGGTTCCCCAACCTCCTGGTCAACGGCTCGGCCGGCATCGCGGTCGGCATGGCGACCAACATCCCGCCGCACAACCTGCGTGAGGTCGCCTCCGGCGCGAAGTGGGCGCTCGAGCACCCCGACGCGACACGTGAGGAGCTCCAGGACGCGCTGATCGAGCGGGTCAAGGGCCCCGACTTCCCCAACGGCGCGCTGATCGTCGGCCGTGAGGGCATCGAGCAGGCCTACCGCACCGGCCGCGGCTCGATCACCCAGCGTGCGGTGATCGACGTCGACGAGGACAACAAGGGCCGCACCACCCTGGTCATCACCGAGCTCCCCTACATGGTGAACCCGGACAACCTGGCCCAGAAGATCGCCGACCTGGCCGACACCGGCAAGGTGCAGGGCATCGCGGACGTCAAGGACAACACCTCCTCCCGCACCGGGCAGCAGCTCGTGGTGGTGCTCAAGCGCGATGCGGTCGCCCGTGTCGTACTCAACAACCTGCTCAAGCACACCGAGCTGCAGACCAACTTCTCCGCCAACATGCTGGCGCTGGTCGACGGCGTGCCGCGCACGCTGTCGATCGACCAGTTCATCTCCAACTGGGTCGAGCACCAGATCGACGTCATCCGGAGGCGTACGGCGTTCCGGCTGCGCAAGGCCGAGGAGGACGCCCACATCTGGCGCGGCCTCGTCAAGGCTCTCGACCAGCTCGACGCGGTCATCGCGCTGATCCGCTCCTCCCCCGAGGTCGACGACGCCCGCCAGGGCCTGATCCGGCTCCTCGAGATCGACGAGATCCAGGCCAACGCGATCCTCGACATGCAGCTGCGTCGCCTCGCGGCCCTGGAGCGGCAGAAGATCATCGACCGCCTCGCCGAGCTCGAGCTGATCATCGCCGACCTCGAGGACATCCTCGCCAACGTCGCCCGTCAGCGTCAGATCGTCGGCGACGAGCTCGACGAGATCGTCGCGAAGTACGGCGACGACCGGCGTACGCAGATCATCGCGGCCGACGGTGACCTCTCCATGGAGGACCTCATCCCCGATGAGGAGCTGGTCGTCTCGATCACCCGCGGCGGCTACGCCAAGCGCACGCTCGCCAACGAGTACCGCACCCAGAAGCGCGGTGGGAAGGGCGTACGCGGCGCCACCCTGCGCGGCGACGACGTCGTCGAGCACTTCATCGCGACCACCAACCACCACTGGCTGCTCTTCTTCACCACCGCCGGCCGGGTCTACCGGATCAAGGCCTACAACCTGCCCGAGGCGGCGCGTGACGCCAAGGGCGGTCACGTGGCCGGGCTGCTCTCGTTCCAGCCGGACGAGTCGATCGCCCAGGTGCTCGCGATCCGCGACTACGAGCAGGCGCCCTACCTCGTGCTGGCGACCCGTTCCGGTCTGATCAAGAAGACCCGCCTCGGCGACTACAACTCGCCCCGTCAGGCCGGCGTCATCGCGATCAACTTCCGCGAGGACGACGACGAGCTGATCGGCGCCGAGCTGGTCAACTCCGAGGACGACATCCTGCTGGTCTCCCGCAAGGGCCAGGCGATCCGGTTCCGCGCCGACGACAACCAGCTGCGGCCGATGGGCCGGGCGACCTCGGGCGTCACCGGCATGAAGTTCCGCGACGGTGACTCCCTGCTGTCGATGTCGGTCATCCGGGCCGAGCACGTCGCCGCCGAGATCGCGGCCGGGCTCTCCGAGGCCAACGAGGACACCGCCGACGTGGCCGCTCCGGTCTCCGGCGCGGAGTCGCCGGACCAGGTCAAGGAGCAGTTCGTCTTCACCATCACCGACGGTGGCTTCGCGAAGCGTACGAAGATCTCCGAGTACCGGCTGCAGTCCCGCGGCGGTCTCGGCATCAAGACGATGGCCCTGGCCAACGCCGATCGCGGCGGTCTGGTCGGTGCGTTCATCGTGGTCGACGGCGACGAGGTCCTCTCGATCACCGCGTCCGGCCAGGTCGTACGCAGCCCGATCAACTCCGACTTCCGGGCCACCGGTCGCTCGACCCAGGGCGTCAAGTTCGTCTCGCCCAAGAAGGGTGACTCGGTCGCCGTCGTGGCACGTTCCGTCGAGGCCCGCGAGGTCGACGATGAGATCGTCCCCGGGACAGAGGTTGCAGATGATGTAACAATCGATGGAGACGGCGAGCACGGAGCGCCGTCCGATACGACGACGGAAGATGAATCCTGATGACGGACCGCACCGCCGACAGCACGACTGGGGGAGTCGCGATGACCGAGCGGAACGAGACCGCAGCACAGCCGGTGACCCAGCGGATCACTGACACCGTGGCCAACGCTGCCAGGCGTACGACCTCGGCGGTCGCCTCGACCGCCCGCACCTCCGGCCCAGCCGGCGCGGAGCGGGCCGCGGTCAGCGGCTCGGCCCGCCGTGCCCGGCTGAGCCTGAGCCGGATCGACCCCTGGTCGGTCATGAAGATGGCCTTCCTGCTCTCGATCGCGCTCAGCGTCGTGGTGATCGTCGCCGTCTTCGTCATCTGGTCGGTGCTCGGCGCCGCCGGTGTCTGGGACTCGATCAACCAGGCGGTCCAGGACGTCGTCGGTGACTCCAGCGCCGGCTGGAACGTGCAGGACTACCTCGGCCTCGCCCGCGTCATGGGCTTCACCATGGTCGTCTCGGTGGTCAACATCGTCCTGATGACCGCCGTCGCCACCCTCGCCGCGTTCCTCTACAACATGGCCGCCGCCCTGCTCGGCGGCGTCGAGGTCGAGCTCACCGAGAACTGAGCCGCACCCGCTTCTCTCAACCTGGGGAGGGCAGTCCGAACATGGTTCGGATGGCTCTCCCCAGGTTTCATTTGTATGAGGCTTCGCAGGTGTCGCCGCATGGGCGCAGGTTTCCGGGCTATCCGTTCTTGGTGAGGATCCGTCCGATGCGTGCTGCGGTCTGGCACGGGGTGCCGAAGACCTGGCGAAACCTCAGTCTGGCCGTGACGGACCCCAGCTGAGCCAGATCGTCCAACGAGCGGTCCGCGTCGCGAGCCTGGTCTCGCCAGGAGTCGTGGCCGAGGGCACCGCCGAGCTCGACCACCAGCCGGTACGCCTCATACTCGACGTCGCGGTGCTGGTTTCCCGTGGAACCGACCCGGGGAGATTGGCGCCTGCCCGCTGGCAGGTCGTGGGGCCGCTCGACCTTGGTGAGGTAGCCGTGCTCGAGCACAGAGTGCGTGCCCGACGCCAGATCGTCCACCAGACCCTGGATGAGCTTGCGGCGGCGCAGGGAGTGCGTGCGGTCCAGTGCAGCCTGGAGACTGGCCGCCGTGACGTAGGACCCTGCTCGCCCACTCGGCGACACGCGCAATCGCGTCGATCTCGGAGGTCGCCTCGTTCGCCATCGCCAGGGCGTTGTCCTCGACTTTGAGACGTGGCAGCGCGCCGCCGTAGGCCTTGGGTTTCAGCCCGCGCATCCGGTGGACGACGATGCCTGGCTGAGGCATCACCTTGCGGGAGTGGTCGATCGCGACGTGGATCGGCCGACCGTCGTCACGGCCCCTGGGCGCCTCGAGGCTGTCCCGGCAGAGCACGGCCGGGTCGGCGTAGAGCACCGCTGCCCAGGCCCGCTGCTCCCAGGTGAGCGGGCCGGTGTGGTCGATGTAGACGCGAGGGTGCACCCGGCGCAGCTCGTTGCGGCGTACGGCCCGCTCGACGTCGACCCGACTGAGCCCGCCCGCCGTCAGCTGGGCGTAGCTCGCGACCCCGTGCTGCATCCGCCGCTGAGCATCGAGCAAGCGCGCCGCATCCTCACGCGCGAAGATCGCCGCCAGGTCCTCCGAGTCGGACATTCTGGAACCCTAACCCTGGGGAGGCTCATCCGAACCAGGTTCGGACTGACCTCCCCAGGGTGGGCAGGGTGTCACCGTTTTGGTTCCGCGGGCGGCGGGCGGGTAATGTTTCCTCTCGCCTGCTGGTGGGGCTTCCACCCCCAGTTGGCGCCTGCGCTTATAGCTCAGACGGTTAGAGCACCACACTGATAATGTGGGGGTCGGAGGTTCAAGTCCTCCTAAGCGCACAGCACACGCCCTGGACTCCGGTTCGGGGCGTTTCTGCATGTCAGGCATGGATTTCCGTCTCTCCCTCATCGTCACTTCTGGCGTTCTGACCAGGCTCAGGCTTTGCGTTGGAGGGCTCCGAGGCCCCCGACCTGCTTTGCGGCGGTTCATCGAGTTGTCCGGCCGGTCAGCAGCCCTTCCCTCAGATTGGGTAAGAGTACGTAAAGGACCAGTCACCCCTCTAGCCAGGTCACTCTAGTTTGGGCGCGGAACTCAGTGGATGGTCCATTGGCGTTCAACTGTGAGCAGGGGGAGTGCAACGTGATTCTTCGCGAGTACCTCTATGTTGATACCGCCGCAGTGAGGGGAGCCCTCGCTCAACTGGATACCGGAATCGTAGAGTCCGAAACGTCGAAGTCGGCGAATGCCAAGAAGACCAGCATCGGTGTCAAGGGGTATCTGGAACACGCTCGTGACTGGGGTGACGACCTGACGACGACGAAGACGATGGGCGATGCTGTGTTTCCCCTTCTGGAGGAAGGGCTAACGGTCCACGGTCTTCTCGAGGACGTCTCCGATGTGGTCGCCGATCCGGCAAGTTGGGAATCGTTCACGATGGAAGACCTGCTTCCAGCGGGCAAGATCGTTCGGATCACGGCTCCCGGATACCTGTTTGATGCCCGTTTCGTCGCTGGGTTCATCGAGGGCTACGCAGTGACCCAACGTGGCCTGGTGAACATGGGCGTCTTCGACGGGCCGAACAACGCCGTAGTGCCGCCGAAGGCGAAGAAGCCCGCCAAGAAGTACGAGCAACTGCCTGGTGAGGATGTCAGCTTGGAAGGCAGGATCCCACTAGGACAGATGCCAACCGGAGAGCCTGGATCAGACACCGGCGAATTCTTCCGAGGAGTCGTACAAGTCGCACGCGGCGTGTTCGCCCCAGGTCTTCATCTGATGCTGATGCCAGATATCGACACCGCGGGGCCCATCACGGTGCGGCTTCAAGACGGGCGACAGTACCTCGACACCGAACCGGACATCTTGTTCGCCCGCTATGGCGTGGGGTCCCAATACTGGACCGTGGTCGGTACCGTCGGGCATCACCCCGTCCCGGGCCAAAACATGGACAATCCCGACTTCCTGGACGGTGAAAGCATCCGCCGCGCGGAGTTTGGCCGGTACATCAATCGGCTCGGGGGCGTCCTGGGTCAGACGGGTTTCACGGATCTTCCGCAAGCCCCGGGATTCTCACTCGTACCGTGGGCCGTCTACAGGACGCTCGGAACACCAGATTCGGATTCGGCCGCTCTGGTGCTCCAAACATCCCGTGACTCGTGAGAACTTTCTCTACTGACTCAAGGCGCGCTCCGCGCGCTGGCCCGCCGCCGGCGGGCCAGGGACCCCCGCGCTTCGGGCATGCGGCCTGGCGGCCGGTCCCTACGCGCACCCCAGTCCCGCCGGCTCTCGGCCAACACGAAGAGGACGCCCGATCGCACAGGAAAAGACGTCCTCAATTGGCCTCGGCGGACCAGCTCGTCTCAGAGCACCACGCCAGACCACAACACTTTGCCCTGTGCATCGACCCGCACAATCCGCGAGCCGGGTCCTTGCGCGGCCTCACGAAGCGTCTCCGTCGCCGATGCGCCCATCACCCGAGCAATCGAGACCGCGTCAGCGGACTGCACGAGTTCGAACCCAATGTCCGACTCCGAGCCATCGGCATACCCTCCGCGGCCCGTTACCTCGCCCCAACCCGGATACCGGACATCGAGTGCATCCACGATCGCGTCTTCAACGAGCCGACGGTCCTTGATATCGATCCCCGGCTCGATCGTCACCGATACATCCACGACTCCCCCATCACCCTCCACCTCAAACCTGGACCCGACGGTAGACCCAGCTCGGACCGTTCGCACCACAACGCACAGCAATGAACCATCAGGCCGCCGGCCCCGAGCCCAGCCATTGACTCGCGGCATCCAGTCGATCAGGATCCAGGCAGTCGGCTGATGACGAGGGGGAGGTGGGCACTGCTGTCGGCAGGACACTCCCCACGACGCTTCTCAGCTCGGCTACGTTGGGCAGCGTGGGGGCAAGCCCCCAGACCCCCGCCGAGGGGACCAGGTGCCGGATTGGGTGACGCTCCGCCCCCGCGATACGGACCAACGCACGTGCCATAGATCGAGGCCCCCAGAGGCCCCCGAAGGCCCCAAAACAGCCCATAACAACCGACGCTCAACAGGTTGAGATCCCGTATAGAAGAAGGGTGGATGTGGGCGGCCGGAGAGCAGGCCACGCACTGATAATGTGGGGTCGGAGGTTCAAGTCCTCCTAAGCGCACCAAGCGTTTCCGCAGGTCAGAGGCTCCCGCCGGGGGCCTCGCCTTCGTTTTCAGGGCTGTCGTCCTCGTCAGGTGCCCCCACGGTTCCCCCGAGCCTCAGCAGAGGGCCAGAGGTTGTCGTCGACGACGTGCCCGTAGAGGTCCATCGTCATGGCCGCGGAGGCGTGCCCAGGATGCGCTTTGCCGAACCGGCTCCGCGAGCGCTGTTGGGGTTCTGTGTGTCGAATCGACTGACGGATACCTGCACGGGTGTTTCAATGCAGGCGCGCCGCATGTCGCAGCGCGCCTAGACTTCGAAGGAAGACCCCCATGCTCCGCAAGTTCACGCTTGCTGCCGCTGCCCTCGCGCTCGGTGCAGCGACCCTGTCACTCGGTGGTTCCGCGCAGGCTGCGACCACCCCGTCTGTCAACGTCACAAGCGCTTGCGAGGGTGGCGCTGGTGTCATCACCGTCGGCGCCCGGCGCTCGCCCAGTGGCGGCACCATCGGAACGACGGTGATTCGTGACGTGAAGAGGCCCAACTGGTCCGGATTCACGATGGTCGGCAACAGCGAGCCGTCCGATCCGTCGACTGAGCCGGCGACGCTCCACCCGGTCGACGGCGTCGTACGCGACACCACGAAGTCCACCCTCGCCTGGCCGAAGCCGGTCATGGGCGTGTACTTCTCGGGCGACTACTCGGTCGTCTGCGTCGGACGTGTCGACCAGAACCCCTACCGAGTCATCGGCATGGGCCCGTCCTCCCAGATCACGGTGCGCCGCGACTCCGGCGTTGTCCGGGTCGAGGGCGTGGCGAACCGGCTCGGCAAGTACCGCCTCACCGTACGTCTGTGGACTCCGGCCGGCTTCCAAGAGAAGTCGAGGGTCGTCAACGTGGGCGTTGACACGAACATCGGTGAGTTCAGGCACCGCTTCACCGGCTTCCAGCGGACCAACAAGTTCACCAAGGCCGTACTGATCGCAAAGAACATCCGAAGTGGCAAGACCACCACGGTCACGGTGCGACGTACGTTCTGACTTTCAATACTGCTCGTGGCCCCGTCGATCCGGCGGGGCCACGATGCCTGAGAAGGCTCGAGCGCGGCGAGCGAGAGCCGCAGGTCAGAGGCTCCCGTCGGGGGCCTCTTCCTCGTTTAGAGCCGACTGGACGCGTCGTGGTCGTGGGTCGGGACGACCCGCATCAGATGGCGCGCCAGGTGCAGGCGGTGGAGGGTGGCGAAGGCGGCGTCGCGGTCCTCGTCGACGAGGTCGCCGGGGAAGGCCGGCTTCTGCCTGATCAGATCGACCTGGTCGTAGTGCCAGGCGGCGTCGCCGGCGATCAGGACCCAGCCGGAGGCGGTGCGAGCGAGGACACCGATGCTGCCGGGCGTATGGCCGGCGAGCTCGACCAGCAGGACGGAGCCGTCTCCGAACAGGTCGTGGGAGGCGGTGAAGGTGGCGACGGGCGGGCCGTCGAGGTCGTACGTCTCCACCGGCCGGCCATCGGTCAGAGCCGGGCGCACTCCCCCGACGGGCGGCCGGCCGGGGCCGAGGACCCAGTCGCGCTCGGTGGTCCGCATGTGGACCGGGAGGCCGGGCAGGTCGAGGAGGCCGCAGATGTGGTCCCAGTGGGCATGGGTCGGGAGGGCGAAGTCGGGCTCGACGTGCGCGGTTCGCAGCGAGTCGACCGTCGGAACGGTGTCGGCCGGCGGTGTCACGAGCCGGCGCAGCATCCCGGGGAGCTCGCTCAGGGCGCGCTCGGGTGCGTCGCGGCAGTAGGAGGGGTCGACGACGAACGTCGCCTCGGGATGACTGACGATGAAGCAGGTCATCGCGTTGCGTACGGACCGGCGGAGCCCGGCACCCTCGATGAGGCCGCCGGCGGGCAGCGTACGCGGCACTTGCGGCATCGTGCGTACGGTCACCGTCCGGTCGCCCCGAGGCAGGCCGGCGTCGGTGATCGAGGCGAGAAGGCGCTGGTCGGGGCGGCGTGGGCGCAGCAGACCGCGGCCGAACCCGGTCAGGGCGCCGACCAGCTCTCGCGGGGTCGGCGTGGCTGCAGAGATAGTGGGATCGCTCGTCACAGAGGGAACGTATCGGCCGTGAGCCGGTACGCCATCCGACCACGGTAGGAACCGCATGCGAACATCACCATCATGACGAAGATCGACCTTCCGTTCGACCTCGACTCCATCCCGGGACGTACGCGGCGATGGGTCAGGGGAGGGATGCGGCGCACCGAGAGGTGGGGGCAGCGGCTGGGTGGGCGCGTCGGCCCGCTCATCCCCAACACGCTGGCCACCGGCGGCACCGACGACTGGACTCCGCAGGGGCTGGGCTACGGCCCCGACACCAACCTGCTGGCCCAGAGCTACTACTCCCACGACAAGGGCTCGGCGCTCGTCCTGGTCGACCTGAAGAGCGGCAAGACCGTCGCCGAGGTGCTGTTGGTGGGCTTCAACGGCAAGGCCGGCCCCGGCCATGCCGGCGGCGTCGCGGTCGACGGCGACGACGTCTGGGTGTCCAAGGGCGCCGGCGGCGGCACCGGCAAGCTCTACCGCTACTCGCTGTCGAAGATCCGCAACTCGGAGAAGGCCGCCGAGGTCGAGCCGATCGAGGCGCCGGTGAAGGTGGCGGCCGGCTCCTACTGCCGGATCCGTGGCAACCAGCTCTACGTGGGTGGCTTCGGCAACCAGACGCTGTTCGCCTACGAGAAGAGCGAGAACGGCGAGTGGGACTTCTCCGAGCCGGTCATCTCGACCACCACCCCGCCGAAGGTCCAGGGCGTCGTGGTGCGCCGTGACGAGTACGTCTTCTCCTCCTCGTTCGGCCGCCACCGGCCGAGCACCATCTTCATCTGTGAGCGAAAGCCCGACGGCCGCGTCGGCGCGGTCCGGCGCAAGTTCAAGTTCCCCAACATGGCCGAAGCCATCGTCGAGGTCTCGGGCGAGCTCATCACCACCTACGAGTCCGGCGCCTCCCCCTACAGCCGGCCCTCGGCGTACGGGTTCGGGCTCCTGACCGGCCGGATGTGGGCGAGCACCCACATGACCCTCACCCCCATCGCCTCCCTCGGCCTGGCGCCCGATCCCGAGGCCGGTTGATTTCGTACGCCTCATGGCTGGCCGGTACGCTTTCCTGGTCTAACGGGCAGTGATGCTCCCCCACGACCTGCAGGAGAAGACATGAAGAAGATCGTCCTCGTACTGCTGGCCGCGGCTGGCATCGTCCTCGCCAAGAAGAAGCTCGACCAGTCCAACCCCGAGAAGGGTCACTGGGCCGCGGCGACCGACAAGGTGAACTGACCGACGGACACCCGTCCGGGGCGTTGGCGCAATTGGTAGCGCACCTGCTTTGCAAGCAGGGGGTTAGGGGTTCGAGTCCCCTACGCTCCACCAGGTCAGAGGCCGGTTTCAGCCTCGCGACCAGGCCGAATCGGCCAAGTACAGCAGCAAAGTACAGCAACGAGTCCGTCGAAGTGCGCTCGATCATGACGCCACCGGACCACGCTCGAACTGCTCGCCAAGGCGCTGCAGAGCTTCCAGCGTCTTCTTGTTCGTAGCCTTCGCGTAGATCTCCATCGTGGTCGAGATCTTGCTGTGACGAAGGATCGCCATAGTGATGCGCGGATGCACTTCGAGAGCGACCAGGAGCGAGGCGCACGCCTTGCGGGTGGCGTGAACGGTCGTCTCGCGAACCCCAGCCTTCTTGATCCGAGCTTTGAACGCGCGGTGGAAGTTGCGCGGGTCGACTGGGCCACCGAGGCGCGTCGTGATGACGAGGCCCGAGTCTTCCCATGCCTCCCCCGCCTTCATCTTCCACTGCTCCTGGAGCAGCTGCTGACCACGCAGAGCCCGGACAACCGGCGCAGGCAGAGGAAGCGGAGCCTCCGATGCGGCTGTCTTCAGACGCCGGCGGACGAGGCGACCGTTCTCCCGCTTGATCTGCCATTCCAACGAAGCGGTGCCGGTGTCGGAGTCCTCATCGAGCTCTACCTCATCCCAGCCGAGCCCCAGCAACTCGCCCTTCCGCAGTGCGAACAGCAGGAGCAGGACGTACGCCGCGTACCACTGGTCACGGTCATCCTCGGCACTCTCCAAGAACTGCCGCGACTCCTCTACCTCCCATACCGGATCCTTCGACTTCCGAGGTACCGGCACCTTCAGTAGCGACGCGACGTTACGTGTCACCAGGTCATCGCGAACCGCCGACGAGAGCATGCTCAAGAGAACCGTCCAAGCCTGATGACGAGTCCACTCCGATGCGATCTGCTCACAGCACTCCCCCTTCGCACAGCATCGAGCCTTGCCGGTCTCGGCACGCCGAGCATCCTTCGCCTGAGCGCAGCACTGGCACCGTGTCTTGTGGTCGTTGAACCACTTCTGCACGTCGCGCAGCGTCAGCTTGTCGAGGCGCTTCTTGCCGATGTACGGAACGATGTAGAGCCGAGTGAACAGCTCGTAGTTCTCGTAAGTCTTGTGCACGAGATCGGGCTTGATCACGTCCTCAAGCCAGCCAGCGGCGTACGACTCGACAGTCGGAACACGAGCGGCCATCGGACCGCGAGCGGCCTGCGCCTTGAGCTTGTTCCACTTCTCCTGGACGATGTCGGTCGTCTGACCGTAGACGTACTTGCGATCGCGCTCGCCGTTGGGCAGGTCGATCCAAACGTAGGCTGCATATCCGCGGTTGCCGTTGCGGTAGATCGAGCCCTCACCATTGAGCCGCTTACTCATGCGACACCCATCTCTGACTCCTCGGCGCACAGCTCGATGTACTCGTCTATCCACTGCGGCAGGATCCGCCGAGAGCGCCCATCCTTCAGAGACCGGATCCGGCCCTGAGCGATGAGCATGCGCACCTTCGTCTCGCCATATCCGAGCTGGTCAGCGACCTCACGCACGGTGAACCACTTCCGTGTGAACACGACGTGGGTTTCGCTCTGGTCAGCCTTCATGTCTGCCACTCCTTCGTTCATTGCGTGCGGTTTCGGTGCTTGGTCTGGGCCCGCCACTGGTCGTACTCACGGGCACGAGCTGCGGCAGCGAGGGCGAGTGCTTCGTCCCCGGGGTTCGTCCAGCCGGAGCCCTGATAGGTCCAGGTGCCGATGACGAGAGTGGTTTCTTCCTCGTCGGCCAGGAGCTGGGCTTCGAGCTGGCCGAGGTCGAGCAGCGTTGCGCGTGCTTCCTCGTCGGTGTGGGAGGCAGCGACCAGGGCTTGGTAGCGAGCCCGAGCCCGACGCAGGCGACCCAAGGTGATCGAGTAGCGCCGCGACTTGGTCGAGAAGTGACCCCGGAACCCGAGCATGTGAGCCCACTTGGCCAGGTAGTGGTACGGGTTGAGGGGCTTGCTCTTCTCATCGACCCCGTAGCCGTAGTAACCGGCAGCAGACTCGGCGAGCTCGCGACATTCCTCAGCCATCCGGGTCAGGTGCGGCCGGGGCGTGTCAGCTCGAACAGAGTTGGCGTCCTTGGTGGCGTACTTCGCGAGATATCCGGCGACCTGACCGGGGGTGAGGTCGTTCTCTGGGTCCTCGAGACGGTCACCCTCCCGCACGACGCGGATGTCGAGCTGCTTGCCCCACCGCAGCCGCCGTGACGGGTCACCGGCGTAGGCCGGCGGAGCATCCACGAAGATCTCAGCGGCAGCGGCCTGGAGGATCTGAGCGAGGTCGAGACCGTCCAGCGGTGCCGGAGATCCGGGACCGTCGGGGCCGTCAAGGCGGATCAGGGCGTGGAAGTGGACCAGGCCACGGGCTTGGTATTCGGCGACCTTGACGAACTGCAGCGACGCGGTCTTGCCCAGGCGTGAGTCGGGGACCCCGAGACGTCGAGCCAGGGCGCGGCGCAGAGCTTGGGTGGTGTAGCGCCACAGCTCGGGGAGGTTGTATTGCCAGATGACGGCGGATTGCCAGTCGTAGCACTCGTAGCACAGGGGTGCGCCGTTGATCGAGGCGTCTTCGTCGTGGCGCTTGTGGCACGAGGTCGGTCGACCATGCGGGCAGCGTTCGTCTTTGACACGAGCCCGTGGGCGACAGGGCTTGCCGCCACGGAATCCGTGGACATGGCCGAAGGAAGGTGCGGTAAACGTTGCGAAAAGCAGCGGATTCTCCGCCACATTCTCAGGGACCGTCTTTCCACCGACGAGGCCGGCGTTGATCATCGCAAACGTGTCCCGCGCATACGTCCGGGAGCAGGACGGGCAGACGTCGGCGCGACGGTTGCCGCAGGCCCGATAGAGCAGCCCCAGCGGCGCGTCGGCGGAGTCGAAGGAGGACAGCAGCCCGCCGATCTCGCCCGTGGTGGGGTCGAGCTGGTAGGTCTCGGAGCGGCCGACCAGGCGGACGGGGTGGGCGCAGTTCTTGACCGCTGCTGCGGTCTCGGCGAAGGCGTCGAAGGTGCGGTCGGTCAGGCGGGCGGTGACGGCCTGGAGGCCGGCGTCGGTCAGGCCGGACAGATCCAGCGGCGCATCCTCCCCGAACCCCGGGAACCCAGAGTTGGGGGTGGATGCGTCACTGTGGATGCCCGGAGCAACCATCGGTGCGTCGAGGGTCGTGGCGGTCAAAAGAGCCGTCCTTGACCGTCGTGTCCCATGTTGACGGGGAGCCCCTGCTGGATGCGTGCCCACTCGGCGTTGCTGATCCAGCGTGCTGAGCAGGTCGGGCAGATGTGGCTGCCCGAGAGCCGGTGACCATCGGGACGGGTGCAGGTGTGGACGTGGTCCTCGTTGTTGAGGTTCGCCGTGCAGGTCGTCATGCCGCCACCGCCATCGGGTCAGTCGGGGTGGTCGGCGTCGTCATGGGGATGGCGTCGATCAGGTCGAGCAGATCCTCAGGCTCGGGGGCGCGGTCGGTTCCGGCCCACATGCCACCAGAAACCCGCTCGTTGAGGGCGTACGAGTTGCAGGCGGAACGGACGGCGCAGCCGTCGCATGTGGACCGCATCAGGTCAACGATGACCTCGGGAACCTCGATGGTGTCGGTCGTCCACGGCAGCCCCTGAACCTCGCGAGTGGTGCACGCAGCGTCAGCCATCCACGCCGTGCTCATGACAGCACCTCCGCAGCGTCCGAGTCGGTGGAGTCGGTGGAGCTGACGACCTCACCGGCAACGACCTCGGAGGAGGGCTCAGAGTGGCGGGTGCGGGGCCGACGAGGCTTCCGCGTACGAGGCGCACCGTTCGGGGTCGACGGACCACGAGGAGGCCGGTTGTCGCCCGGGCGGGTGCTCTTGCTCTGGGCGACGGCGGGGACCAGGTCGGACTCAGCCAGGCCGATAAGATTGCTGACCCCGGCGGGCTCCATGGTGCGGGCCTCGGTGGCCTCGGTGGTCTCGGCGTGGTGGTCGCGTCGGCCGGTGGGGATCAGCTCGACCGCACCCGTGGCGGGGTAGTGCTTGTTCATGTCTTGGATCTCCTCATCGGTGACGTAGGCAGCCCGGACCCTGACCGGGTTCTTGCGGCCGTCGAGGTAGACGTAGCCAATGCCGGGCAGGTCCTCGGGGATGGCTTCGCAGTAGGCGCCGGCGTTGTGGGCGTCTTCGCCCAGGGCCATTTCGACCTGGCCGGAGGTCTTGAGCCGCAGCGCGATCCGGGTGGGGAACTGGTCGCGCCACCGGACCACGTCCTTGGTGACGATCTGGGTGCAGGCGAAGACCGAGAACCCCGGTGCACGGCCCTTGGTCAGCAGCCGCCCCATCGCGGACTCGATCCGGTTCTGGATCTGACGGTCCTCGTTGAGCTCGGTGACGTCGGCCAGCTCGTCGACCAAGACGATGACCAGCGGCGAAGTCTTCGAGACCGTGAACGATCGAGCCACCCCGCGCAGGTCGATGGTGCGGTCATCCATGACCCCGACGGCGTCTTCGAAGAGCTTGGCCATGGCCTCGTAGTCGTCGCGCTCGTAGCGAGCGAACATGTCACGGCCGAACTCCAGCTCCATCCCGCCCTTGGGGTCGATGGCCCACACCTGCACCAGGCCCGCCTTGATGAACGGGGCCAGGGCGCGCAGCAGCGACCAGACCACCGATCCCTTGCCCGCGCCGGTCTCGCCAGCGAGGAGGGTGTGGGTGCCGCGGACCTTGAGCAGCCAGGGCTCCAGCAGGTCGGTGAAGCCGATGTGGAGCCCATCCAGGCGCGCCACATCGAGGGCCTCGGGGCCGGTCGGGACCGGGAGCGCGGCGATGATCGCCGTGAGGGGGTTGCGCTTCTCCAGCTCCAGCCAGCACATCCCCGGCTTGTGGGCACGAACCCGAGCCTCAGAGGCTCGCATGGCGTTGGCGATGGCCTCGTCACAACCCTCCAGGGCGCTAGGAGCCATGCCCGCCGGCAGACGCACCAGGAGCCGATCCATGGCCGGAGTCGAGCGGACCTTGACCAGCCGCGGGGCCAGGACCCGACCCGAGTGCCGATCCGTGGTGGTCAGACCGCAGCGGCGCATCCAGAAAGCCCACATCAGGCCATACCAAAACCAGCGGTTCACCCAGTTACGGGCGTACCGGCCAGCACGACGCCCAGCAGGACCGACGAAGCGGGCAAACGAGCCCGGGGCAAAGCGCCACCACATGGTCAGACCGCCAGCGATCAGCGCAAGCGTCCCGAGGGCGGCCCCGGCGACGGGGAGCCAGCCGATACGACCAGCGGCCTCGACCAGGGCAGCGAGAGCACAGCCGAGGATCGCGAACGGGAGCACCAGGCCGGGACGGCGGACGATCGACCACACCACCCAGACCGTGGCGATGAGCAGCTTGGTCCCGAGCTTCTTGAGCATGGCACCCATCAGGCACCCCTTTCGTGTCGCTTGAACGCGGCGACGACCAGGCCGACCTCGGTCAGCGCGGCCGATGCCGAGGACTTCGAGGCGCGCAGGTTCTCGGCGATGGTCAAGCTGTAGACCGAGGAGCCACCGCCGATGGAGGCGTGGACCAGATCCAGCCGCATGGTCACCTCGTTGAGGTCGGTCGAGACCCGGCGCAGCGCACCCAACGCGGCGTCATCGCTGCCTACACCCAGCGCGTCGGCCCAGGCGTCCAAGTCGGAGCGGAGGCCAGCACCGCCGCCGTAGATGCCCCACATCAGGCGACACCCCGCTCGTGACGCTCGAAGGAGCGGCGCAGGAGCCGCAGCCCATCAGCGGCGTCCAGGACGTCGCGTGCGGCGTCGTTGAGAGCGACGAGGATGTCGTCCCCGCCGACGAACCCGGATCGGGTGTAGCGGTTCTGGAACGAGTTCAGCTCTCCGGCGATGACCAGGAGTCGGCCGTACTGGCCAGACAGCACCCGCATCGCGTCGGCGTCGTTGGTCACGCCGAGGATCTCGGCCCAGGCGTCCAGGTCCTTGCGTCGATTGGTCACCATCAGGCCGCCCCCCGCTCGTGACGGGCGAACGCCATCCGGACCTGACCCAGCGCCAAACCGGCGTCCAGGGTGTAGGCGGAGGACTTGAGGAACTCCTCCATCACCGGGCTACGGTCCGGCACGCCGCCGTCGAGAAGCGTCTGACGCGTCTTCGCGATCTCCCCCGCGAGGGTCAGCATCCTCGCGCTCATCTTCCGCAACGCCGCCATCGCGTCGGCATCGTTCGACACCCCGAGCGCTCCCGCCCAGGCATCCAGATCCTTGCTCTTGATCCTCATCACGCTTTCCCCTCCGTGCTGTGAGTGCTGCTCGTGCTGTTGTGGTTGGGACCCGCCAGCCGCCACGCCTTCCCAAACGCGACGGCCAGCGGGCGAATGTGGGTGTGCTTCGGCCGGTTCTGGCCGTGGTCACAGACCTGCCGCCTTGCCGCGACAGACCGGGCACACCGGGGTGGAGAGGTCGGGGTAGTCCCACGACCAGCGGCTGCCCGCGTTGGGCTCACCGCACAGGGTGAAGTCGGCGTTGAGTCCGGCCAGGTGCGCCGGGTCCGAGCCGTCGCCGATCCACACGAGGTAGAGGCTCACGCCGCGACCTGGTGCTCGGCGGGGATGTCTTCGGCGGTGTCGACCACGACCCGGCACGCCATCTCGCGCGAGCCCTCGTGAGCCCAGCCGCGCCAGCGGTGCCAGACCCGCTGCGGGTCGACGCGCCAGGACTTGGGAAGCTCCTCGGGGTCGACCTCGGTCAGGTGCAGCGCCTGCGCGATCTGGACAGCATCCGAGAGCGTGGCCGCGTGCACGTCCAGCACGACCACCGGCACCGTGTGTTCGCGGTCGGGGCCGATCCGCATGGTCTCGGTGTCGACGCGGACGGAGAGGACGTCGACCTCGGGGAGCAGGATCAGCAGCTCTGCGACCCAGGCCGCTTCGTGCGACCGCATCAGGCGGCCTTCGAGGAGGTCGAGCTGGTGCCAGTCTTCGCGGCACCGGCCGGGGTCGACGCGCTCGGGGCGGTCATCTCGGTTGCCATCAGCGACCACTGCAGACGCGGACGCGGACCGTTGGTGTCGATCCACGGAGCCGCGGTCAGGCCGACGAACTCGACCGGCACGAACGGCAGGCCCGTGTCGTTGGCCGGCGGCACCGGCTGGTGCTTGGCCATGATCTTGACGTTGACCGTCTTCTCGTTCTTGCGGGCCTCCGGGTCCGCATCCAGCACGGGCACGGTCCAGACCGGCAGGCCGGAGTCCTCATCGATCTTCTGCGGCATCGACCCGTCCGGCCGCTTGCCCGCGTTGAAGTCCAGCACCGGGGTCACCTCACCCACCACGTAGGCCCCGTTCGGGAACGGTCCCTCAAACTTCACGCTCATACGTCGCGGCATCGCCATTGCTCTAGTTCCTTGTCGATTGACGGCGCGGGCTTCCCCCGTCGCCTAGGCACCTAACTAGTTAGGCTCGATGACGAAGGTAGCACCGTTTCTGCGGCTTGACTAGTTAGGTGGCAGGATTCGTCTCATGTCCTCGAATCGACCTGGCCGTCTCACTCCGTCCCAGCGGATCGCTGAAGACCTGCGGACGGAGATCCGAACCGGCGCGCTCGAAGAAGGAGAGCGGCTTCCGTCGACCGCGCAACTCATGGAGCGGTATGGCGTCGCCTACCAAACGGCGCGGCAAGCCATCGCTGCCCTGAAGGCCGAAGGACTCATTGATAGTCGCGCCGGCAGTGGGGTGTTCGTACGACGTCGGCCGCCACTGATCCGCCTTGGGTCTGCGCGCTACTCGCGTCGTCTGCGGGAGAGGGGGCAGGCTCCACTCCAGGCCGAAGCTGAGACTGCTGGGCTCGACTGGCGTCAGGAGATCCTCGAACTTGGCATCACTCCCGCGCCTTCGTGGGTCGCCGAGTGGTTCGGGATCGAGCCGGGCGCAGAAACGTTCGTGCGTCGTCGCCGAACTTGGGTGGAAGGCGAGCCCACACAGTTGGCCGACAGCTACTACCTCCCTGAGGTCGTACGCGGCACCCTGGTCACCGAAGAGAACACCGGGCCTGGAGGGTCCTACGCGCGGCTCGAGGAGGCCGGTCACCACATCATTCACTTCCGCGAGGAGTTGGAAGCGCGACAGCCGACGCCCGAGGAAGCCGAGGAAATTCAGCTGCCGTCTGGGGTACCGGTGATTGAACTTCACCGCATAGCCTTCACGACCGGCGGACCGCTTGAGGTCTTCCGATCCGTGATGGCTGGCAATCGCCACACCTTCGCCTACGAATTTGAGGCCCCTGAGTGACCAGCAGCATCGAGACCAGGATCTACAGCGAGACTTCGCCTACCCACGAGATCAACGAGGACTTGGTCTTGACCGGCCAGAACTTCGTCATCGTGCTCGACGGGGCCTCTCCGGCGGCTGGGCTCGAAACGGGCTGTGTCCATGACGTGCCATGGCTCGTCAGATCTCTCGGCCTCCAGCTCGCGGGCCAGCTGATGGCCGATGAGGAAGTGGAACTTCCTAAGGCTCTTGAGGTCGCGATCCGTCGAGTCTGCGAAAGCCATGAGAACACCTGCGATCTGAGCAACCCGAACAGCCCATCCTCTACGGTGGCGCTCCTCCGTCGGCGCGGGCGAAACCACGTTGACTACCTCGCCCTCGCGGATTCGTCGGTTGTGTTTCGGTTTGTCGATGGCACGGTTCGCGCTGTCACCGATGACCGACTCGACCACCTGGCCGACTACTCGTTTGCTGGCGTCGCTGCTGTCCGTAACACCGATAATGGATTCTGGGTCGCCAGTACCCGACCGGAGGCCGCGCACAAGGCGGTCAGCGGGTCGGTGAACCTGCAAGAGCAGGCGGTGGAGTTGGCTGCGGTGCTCACGGATGGAGCTGCAACCCTCGTGGAACGTCACGGTCGTTCTTGGGCTGAGGCGATGCACTTGATCGAGAAGGGCCCTGAGGTCCTCATCTTGGAGACACGTAACGTCGATGAGGACGTCGAGACGGGCGGCCGGGGGAAGCGCCATGACGATGCGACCGCCGTGGCGGTCCGATTGCCCGAGTACCCGTACGAGGTTGCACGGAAGCGGACGTAGATCGCGCCACTTGGGACCGGGCCATTGACCAAATATGGTGTCGGCGAGATGCTAGATACCGAACTACACTGATGTGATACACCGCACATCAACATATGACAAAGGACTATGCCTCCAATCCCACCACCGAAGCCATGCTTCTTGGACACTCAAATAAAGCTCAAACGACGGGGCAACGCGAGGTGGGTTAGCCCAAGTGGCGAGCGGCTGTGGGAATGGGACTGGCTACATGGACACATCGAGGGCTACAACCGACGGGGAATGCATGTCGGGGTCTTTGATGCTGTAACGGGTAAGAGAATCAAAAACGCGATCAAAGGGAGGAAGATCGATGTCTAGGTCTGCGATGACCTTCGTAGACGCGTGTCTCTCCGGAGACGCGCTCCTGGAGGATGTTGACGACTGGGTGGACCAGTGGCACGAGGCAGACGTCGACGCAACGCTCGACGAGTACCTCGGCTTCACCGATGACGAGGGCGCGCTGTGGGCTGAGAAGCCGCAGGCTCTGCGCTTCATTGTCGCGGCTCACCGGCACCAGACTCCAGTGGCTCAGATTTTGACTGGGCGCGACGACTACGCTCTCGCGGCCCGAAGCAATGCCGAAGGCAAAGCCGAAGAGGTCCTCGATTGGCTTCGTGAGACCAACCAGCTCGCCGAGTGATCAAGAAGAAGGGGCCGGCGCCGCAGCTCGTCGCGCGTCGGCTCGCTGACCTCGTTGTCACCCGTTTCAATCTGACCCCGCCTGTGGACGTGGAAGCACTGGTCGCTGAAAGGGCTGACCTTCAGCGAATGGAATGGCCGTTCCAAGACACAGACGCGATCATTCTGGGGCTAGGGTCCATCGAAAGGCCCCGGATCTTCTATCGCGCGACGAAGAATCCCCAACGCGAACGATTCACGCTTGCCCACGAAATGGGCCACTTGACTCTTCCATGGCATCTGCCGCGCGCAAACTGCCAGGTTCAATCTGAAGCCGGCCTCATGGACCTGAGTCGGTATACGTCCGAGGATGAGGCCGATGTGTTTGCGTCGTGCCTGCTTCTCCCGGACAGGTGGCTCCTTGACCTAACTCGCGCGCACGGCGACGACATGACGAGGATTCTCCAGGAGGTCGAGGCCGCTGACGTCACCACGCTGGCCGCGCTCCGAGGCCTTCGCCGGACGCTTCTCGCCGGATGGGCGTTCGTCGCCTACCGCGGAGAATTCAAGCTCGCGACTCCGGGTACGGATGTGCCCTACCTGTACACGGATGACGTCCTAGCGCGCCTCAAGGAGGAAAGCGTCGCGTCCGGGTCCACAGAGCTGAATGGCCACCGCGTCGACTGGTTTCAGTTAGCAGAGACGCTGGTTCCCCCGAGCCGAGAAGATGGCGACGAGCGGTCCGTTGCCCAGATCCTCAAGGACGCGCTAGGTGTCTACGCTCCGGAGGACGTCACGCATCTAGTCAACGTGTGCAACGGAAAGGTGGGCGGCTCGCTCCGCGAGTGGGCTGGGCGACCAGCGGTCGAAACGTATTCGTCGCTCGTCTACCGGTTCCGGACTTCAGAGCACGAACCGATGCTCACGATTCCAGACTTCCGACTCTGGCTAGCCGAAAAGACACGTGACGTTGAGCAGAACGGGCAGGCCAAGCGACGCCGCTAGGCGTGCCTGCCTGGGAGCCCTTGGCACGAGTCTGCGGTTTGGCATGTCGCTCGGTGGGGTTTGGGCACTGCGTTCAGCGCGTGAAGATCCATTGAGCCAGCGCACCCAGAAACGCAGCCGCGGGCACCGTGATTGCCGCCTGCTTCAGGCCCGCGCGCCGACTCGCTCGATGTGCCCGAACTTCGGCCCGGGACATCGGACGGATCAAGTGGCCGGGCCAGCCTGGTCGAAGGCGACGCTCAAGCGCTGCTGTCATATGCCAGCTGGACGCTGACATTACGACGGCGACGAGGCTCCCGAACACGATCCAACTCGGACCAGGCCTCTCAGCTGCAATCACGCCAACCCATGCCGCGACGATAACGACGCAGATGAGCCAAGGCATCACGCCGAGTAGTCGGTGCCAGTTGATCCGAGGCTTACCTTCGGCATCAAGCCGATCTGCAATCTCCGTCATCAATCGCCGATCACCCGGCTCGTTAGCGATGATCACTGGCTGTGTGCCGTACCGGAAGTCGACGAAGATCGGGCCGCCTTCACCAGTCGTTCCGCCATGGAGTACCAGCCGCGTGAGTTGCCACGTTGGCAGGGTGCGGATGTTTTCGGCCGCAACAATCTCCGACGGGCCTTCAGAAGGGTCACCAATCGGACCTGCCCGCAGCTCAGAGTGTCCAGTCCGCTCAGCGACTAGCTGAGCCAGCTCGGCGATTAGATCTGGCTCGAGCACCATCGAACGGACTTGCACCACAGCGCCGCCGCCGCTCTCGACCCGGGCGGGGCCGTACAGAAGCTCCTTCAGCACGAGTTGAACGTACAGCGCAGAGGTGCTCCCTCGTGAGAACTTTCTCTACTGACTCAAGGCGCGCTCCGCGCGCTGGCCCGCCGCCGGCGGGCCAGGGACCCCCGCGCTCCGGGCATGCGGCCTGGCGGCCGGTCCCTACGCGCACCCCCGTCCCGCCGGCTCTGGGCCAAACGAGAAGAGCGCCTCGGTCCGAAGACCAAGACGCTGCATCAGTGGAGGCTCACCCGCTCATCGACCACCGAACCGGGCTCGCCGAGGAACGCGCCCGGGTCGACATCGCCGTAAGCGATGTTCCAGACCTCATCCTCGTAGAACCAGGTGTCCTTGCCGGGCCAACGCCAGTTGTACCGCCACCGAACCCAGTCCCCGGGGTCGAGCGGTACCCGAGGCCGGAATCCGCGACGTGGCACACCGTTGTACATCGTCTCTGCCAAACTCACGAGCAGGCAACCACCGTCGCCCCGGCGCATCGAGATCCGGACATCCACCGGAGCCAGTCGCTCGACGCACGAAAAGCCGGACTCTTCCGCATAGAGCAGTTCGTGCATCTGGTCGCCCAGCCCATCTGGCAGACGGGCAGCCTCCGGCAGACCACTGCGCAGCCCAGCTCCAGGCATACCGCGGCTCAGTTTTGTCCAAGACGTGCGGATCACCTGAACCGAAAGCGCCGTCCTCATAACCAGGTTCATACCCGATCCGGCCAGCGACGAACCGAAACCGCCAAAAGTTCTCACGACGCCCGACCCCGAGCCGGACCACGAACGCACGCGACACCGAGGCAATCAGGGATCCAGCGAGACGGCTGATGACGAGGGGGAGGTGGGCGCTGCTGCCGGCGAGAACACTCCCCGCGACGCTTCTATGATCGGTGGTGTTGGGCAGCGTGGGGGCAAGCCCCCAGACCCCCGCAGATGGGGCCACTCTCGGGAAGACGTAGCGCTTACCCCTGCCACCTGCCGCCCCAGCGTGCTTGAGGGCGACCAGGTCGAGGAGGGCCAGGAGCCGCCCAAAGGCCCCGAAGAAGTACAGCAGGAAAGTACAGCAACGAGGGCGAAGTACAGCACCGTTCGAAGGTCGAATCCGGCTCTGGCCAGCGCTCAAGCGAGGCTCTGCGACGACGTTGCCGACACTTTGCAAGCAGGGGGTTAGGGGTTCGAGTCCCCTACGCTCCACCACAGAAACCGCAGGCTTACCTGCGGTTCATTTCATTTACGACGAGATCAGGGCAGCGTACGCAGGGCGCAGCTCGTCGGTCTGGGCCATGACGCGCTGGACGACGACGGCGGCATCGTCGGTCGGCGAGCCCGGGGCGTCGAGTAGGCCGGCGAGCTGGTCGAGGCAGACGTGCCAGCCGACGGCGGTGTCCGTGTTGCCGGTCGGCCCGCCGAGCCAGGTGGTGAAGGTGAGGCGGGTGCCGTCATCGGTGGGCTCGAGCTCGAAGCGGAGTACGTCGGTGAGCTCGTCGCGGCCGTCCATCCCCCAGGTGAACTCGAACGTCCGGGGCGGGTCCCATACGCGCAGCTCCCCCTCCGAGACATAGCTGTCCGGGTCGACACCCATCTCCTCGATCGCCTCGGTGGTGCTCGCCAGCTCCAGGCCCTCGGGCCAGAACGGGAGGCTCAGGCGCGCCCCGGCGACACGCTCGCCGACGATGTCGGTCGGGAACCAGTGCCGCAGGGCGTCCGGCTCGGTCAGCGCCCGCCACACCTTCTCGGGGGAGTGGCGAAGCAGGCGTACGTAGCGAAGGCCTGTCCTCTCGCCGTCGCGGATCACCTCGCCCATGGGTCCGGTCGTCGTGGTCATCTCAGTCCTCCTTGTGGTCGGGGTCGTCGAGCTGGTCCAGGTGACGCTCGAGCGCATCCAGCCGGTCGGCCCACATCCGGCGGTAGGGCGCCAGCCACTCCTCCAGCTCGCGGAGCCGCTCGGGACGCAGCCGGTAGTGGCGGCGCGGTCCGTCGATGCGTACGTGGACCAGATCTGCCTCGCCCAGGGTCCGCAGGTGCTTGGACACGTTCGGCTGGGCGAGCCCGAGGGTCTCCACCAGCTCCCCCACCGCCATCTCGCGCTGGCAGAGCAGATCGAGGATCTGTCGACGGGTCGGGTCGGCGATCACGCTGAAGACGTCTCGGGTGGGCACCCGTTAAACATGCCTCACACGGAATATTCCTGTCAAGGCATGTGATCTCAGCGCACGAGCTGGTCGATGGCGAGCCAGAGCGCGAAGATCGCGAACCCGCCGGCCAGGATCCCCAGCCCCACGGATGCGTACGCCCGAAGCGGCGTGGACGAGCGAACCCGTGCTGGCGCAGTCCATGGTGGTGAGAGGATCGGCGGCTGAACCGGGGGCCGTGCGCCGGGCGTGATCGGTCGATGGTCGCCCGTCCCGAAGACGTCGTCCATGGTCGCGGGTCCGCCGTCGGCGGGCTCGAGTGGACCGTCGGGGAGCGGCGCGGGGGCGAACGACGGCGTCGCGCCGGTCAGGGCGCTCAACTTCTTGGCCTCGGCGGCCAGGGCGGCGTCGAGATGGGCCCGCGCCGGATGGCTGTACGGAATGTCCTTGAGGATCTGGGTGTAGCGCTCGATCCGGGAAAGGACACGGGCCCGTCGGCTGCCGTTCTGCAGGCCCCAGGCGACGCAGGCGAGCACCACGGCGAAGAGTCCCGAGATGATCGCGGTGCCCATGCTTCGGAGCGTAGTGCTCCGGGGTGGTTCCCGCTATCAGACTGCGATCGCGATCAGTGCGATCGCCGGGAGTACGGACGAGGCGACCGTTCCCTTGATGCTGCCGCCGCGCGGGAGCCAGAAGCCGAGGGCGTCGGCGACACCCATGAACAGCGAGGCGAGCAGCATGTAGATGCAGGTGACGACCACGACGGTGACCCCGGCGGTCTCGTCGCCGAAGTTGACCATCCAGAGCCCGATCAGCGTGCCGACGCCGGCGAGGGCGTTACGGGCGCCGATGCAGAACGACCACAGGTGGACGTTGCGGATGCCGTGCGCCTCGATGCCGAGGAAGCGCTGGACCGCCGGACGCTCGATGAAGAAGGCCTCGACGGGGAAGACGGCGATGAGGATCACAGCGGAGATGCCGGCGCTGAGCTGTGCGACTGCGTTCATGGTGACCTGCTCGGGATGGGCCTCGACGAGCGAGGCGGTGGAGATCGTGAAGGCAACACGCGTCCGGCGGAGCCCCGTGAACAGACGGCTGTCTGGACACCGGAGAGCGGTATGATAGTCAGTCTTACTGACCATATTGACCAGGGTGCCGCAGAGTGTCAAGGGGGTTCGATGGACATCGCAACGCTCATGCTCATCGCCTACCGGGCGATGGACGAGCGCGTCATCTCGGCGATGCGGGACGCCGGCTACAACATCACCGTCGCGCAGGCTCGCCTCGCCCAGCGGATCGCCGAGGACGGCTCGCGCCTGGTGGACCTGGCTGAGCAGGCACAGGTGACCAAGCAGACCGCGAGCGTGCTGGTCGCGGCGCTGGATCGGGAGGGGCTCGTCGAGCGGGTCCCGGACCCGACCGACGGTCGCGCGCGCCTGATCAGGTTCACGGTGGAGGGTCAGGCCGCGGCCGACCGTGCGCGGGAGGTGGCGATGAGCGTCGAGCAGGAGTGGAACGACTACCTCGGGCCCCGTCTGGCGACGGCGCTGCGGGAGGCGCTCACCTCGCTGCGCGAGCTCGTCGATCCGTACCGGTGAAGGTTCCTGCCCACGATTTCCGAAAAGCCAGGCTGAACGGGCAAATCTCTGGTAACTGGGATACCGCAAGGGAGATACATTCCCTAAACAGGTTCACGCCGTTTGCGCAAGGGGCCTAATACCTATCGTCTCGTCATTTGGACCTATCACTCGTTTGAATTCCGTACGGCGGAACAAAGTGGTCCCGAACTTAGGAAACCCTTTGGTGCGGGTGCCAGAAAACGTTTCTGACGAAACCCCTCCACCACAAAGTCCGAAAGGTCAATGTTGTGGGCGCAGAGTCCGTAGTCACCCGGGTCGAGATGACCCCAGCCGAGTCCCAGGCCGCAGCCACGCTGGCGGAGTCGTTGCTCGCTCGATTCGGGGATCCGGTCTCCTCGGAGTTCCTCGAGACCGCGCCGTTCCTCGGGGGTGAGCTCCCCGAGAGCGTCGCCCGGGCGATCCGTGCGTTCCGCTACGGCGATGCGACCGATGCTCTGGTGATCAGCGGCCTTCCGGTGACCGCCGGCCCGACCCCGCCGCACTGGAACCACCCCGACGCCCAGGCGCCGCACGCCGCTGACTTCTGGCTCGCCCTGATCATGGCCCAGCTCGGCGACGCCGTCTCCTGGTCCTCGCTGCAGGGTGGCCAGCTGGTCAACAACATCCTGCCCATCCAGAAGCAGGAGAGCCTGCAGACCGGCCACAGCAGCGACGTCGTGCTCGACCTGCACATCGAGGACGCGTTCAGCGACCTGCGCTGCGACCACCTCGGCCTGATCTCGCTGCGCAACGACGACATGATCCCGACCACCGCGGTGGGGATCAGCTCGATCGACGTGACCGGCCCGGAGTACGCGCCGCTGTTCGAGCCGCGCTACGTGATCCGCCCTGACGACGAGCACCTCCGCAACCTGCGCGAGGCCGGCGTCAACGAGGGCGAGCTGCTCGCCACGCCGACCGCCGTGCTCTCCGGCTCTCCGCAGGCTCCCGACGTCCGGCTCGACCCGCCCTACATGGAGGCGCTGCCGGGTGACGTCGAGGCCGACCAGGCGCTCCAGCTGCTCATCATGGAGCTCTCCGCGAACGTCGAGGACGTCGCCCTGGCCCCGGGCGAGATCCTCATCGTCGACAACCACCGTGCACTGCACGGCCGTAAGCCGTTCAAGGCTCGCTACGACGGCACCGACCGTTGGCTCCGCCGCCTCACGACCGTCAAGGACCTGCGCCGCAGTCGGGTCGCTCGGTCGGAGGCATCGTCGCGGATCATCGACCCGGTGCTCGAGCCTCTCCCCGCATCCCTTGAGCTCACAGCCGCTGGTCGCTGACGCTCGGGATCAAGGAGGCCGCAGGCGATCTGCCTGCGGCCTCCATCTATGTGGTGCCCCATCTCGCTGGGACCGATGTGCCACCTACCGTGACGGGGATCGGGAATACTCGTTGGGGTGGACGTGAGGCGATGGGGTATCGGCGTGCTGGCCGTGGGGCTGGCAGTTGCGCTGGTCGGCTGTGGGGACGACAGCGAGCCCAAGAAGCCGGAAGCGGCGCCCACGGAGGAGACCTACCCCGCGTACGCCGCGACCATGAGCCCGGTCGAGGCCGCCATGACGTTCGTGCCCGTGGGTGCGAAGACGCTGGCGGTGACCGACTACGACGAGGTGAAGTCGCTCTTCGGCCTCGACGACGTCACCAGCAGGACGAGCCCGGCGGAGCAGAGCAACCTGTGGAGCCGGGCCGACAAAGGCGCGGCCCAGGTCAGCGGCGGGCTGCTGCGCGGCGTCGACCAGCGGCTGCGTGACACCTACAAGTGGGGCGCGGCCGACGTCGTCTGGGAGGCCAGGTTCACCGGCGGCGGCAAGGAGGGGTTCGTCATCAAGGTCGCCGACCGGGTGAAGCCGGGCCAGGCGATCAAGGCCGGCGTCGGACCGCTGAAGGGCGCGACGTTCGACCCGAAGACCCACCTGATCACCAAGCACACCGCGGCCCCGGGCACCGAGAACTGGGCAGCCCAGGAGAAGCTGGTCGCGGTCGCCGGAGGCCCCGCCACCTCGACGTACGTCGTCAACGGCTGCGCCGAGGGCGGACCGAAGGAGAAGACCCGGCTGGCGCCGGTCGAGGCCTTCTCGGTCGAGTTCGGCGGCGGGCTGGCCACGCTGCGACTCGGCGAGGACCGCGACGACCTGTTCTACCGGCTGAAGCTGGGTGATCAGGACGCTGCGTACAAGAAGGTCTTCACCCACGGTGTCGCGGACCCGTCCACGGGGCGGATCGGGTTCCGGGTGACGAGTCCGGTGACGGCGGCCACCCTGGTCACCAGCGAACCCGTCCCATTCGCGGTCTGCGACTAGGCCCCCGTACTCTGAGAGTGCTATGGCCGCCCAGACCAGTCCCCCGCGAAGCATCTTCTCCCCCAGGATGTGGGGTGCGCACGCGCTGGTGGTGATCTTCGTGACCGGCGCGGTGCTGCTCGGGGTGTGGCAGTACCAGTCGAGCCAGCAGGACAAGCAGGACCAGGTCGCCGAGCTCGTGCACGCGAAGCCGAAGGCGTTCACGGATCTGATCGGGCCCAACGACGCCTTCCCGTGGGAGCAGATCGGCCGTCCGGTGACCGTCTCCGGGATCTGGATGCCCGAGGAGACCATCTTCATCGACGGGATGGAGCGGGGCTCCCAGGTCGGCTTCTGGGCCGTCACGCCGGTGCTCGTCGAGGACACTGAATCGGCCGTCTACGTCGTGCGCGGCTGGACCCCGGAGGTCGGCACCGCGCCGCCGGCGCCGCGCGGCCACGTCACCGTCACCGGCTGGCTGCAGCCCAGCGACTGGACCGACGTCGCCGACGACCGCAAGTCCGACAACGTCTTCCCGCAGCTCGACATCTCCGACCTGATCTCGCGCACCAGCTACGACCTCTACAGCGCCTACATGGTGCGCTCGCCGGTCGAGGACAACTGGCCGGCCAGCTCGATGCCGGTGAACGACGGCGCCACGGACGTGGCCGACGTACCCGCTCCGCAGCTGCCCGAGCCGGAGGCCACGACGGGGTTGCGCAACCTCCTCTACGCGATCGAGTGGTGGCTGTTCGGCATCTTCGGGATCTATGTGTGGTGGCGCTACGTGCGCGACACGCTCCGTCCGCGGACTGATGACGATGATGCAGATCACGGGGTCGATGCGTCGGGACAGATGGTCTCGACAAGCTCGACCACCGGGGGCGTACCCTCGGACGCGTGAACAAGCTGTTCGGCACCTACAAGGTGCTCGCGTACGTCGTCGGGGTGCTGCTGCTCGTCGGCACCATCTCCTCGCTGTTCAAGTATCTGCTCCCCGAGGGCACCGCCCTGCAGTCCTTCGGCGAGACGATGACGCCGCTGTGGGTCGCGCACGGCTGGATCTTCATCATCTACGTGATCGTCGCGTTCCTGCTCACCCAGAAGGCCCGCTGGACGATCCCCGAGTTCCTGCTGATGATGATCGCCGGTCTGATCCCGGGGCTGATCTTCTGGGTCGAGCGCCGCGTCGCCGACCGGATCGCTCCGAAGCTCGCTGACGCGGCCTCCTGACCTCGGGCCCACGACCGACACTGTGGGAGGATCGAGGAGTTACATCCCGTACCAATCCCAATGTCGGAAGGGCAGGTCATGGCTGACCAGAAGGCCATCCTCCACACCAATCACGGTGACATCACGATCACCTTGTTCCCCAACCATGCTCCGGAGACGGTCGCCAACTTCGTCGGCCTCGCGACGGGGACCAAGGAGTACACGGACGACGCCGGCCGCTCCGGTGTCCCCTATTACGACGGTCTCGGCTTCCACCGCGTCATCGACGGGTTCATGATCCAGGGCGGTTGCCCCCTGGGCACCGGTACGGGCGGCCCGGGCTACACCTTCAAGGACGAGCCGCACCCCGAGCTCACCTTCGACAAGCCCTACCTGCTCGCGATGGCCAACGCCGGCCCCGGCACCAACGGCTCGCAGTTCTTCATCACCACCGGCCAGGCGCCGTGGCTGAACTTCAAGCACACCATCTTCGGTGAGGTCGCCGACGAGGCGTCGAAGAAGGCCGTCGACTCGATCTCCGGCACCAAGACCGGCGCGATGGACCGCCCGGTCGAGCCGGTCGTCATCGAGACGGTCGAGATCGTCGAGGGCTGATTGTCCGAGACGACCCCGGTCGGGGTGCCGGTCTGCTACCGCCACCCCGGCCGTGAGACTCACATCAGCTGTCAGCGCTGTGGGCGTCCCATCTGCCCTGACTGCATGGCCAGCGCCTCCGTCGGCTTCCAGTGCCCCGAGTGCGTGAAGGAAGGCCACAGGTCCGTACGTCAGCCCAAGCGCTTCACCAGCGCGCGGATCGGCTTCCGGGCACTCCCGGTGACCTTGTCGCTCATCGGCGTCAACGTCCTGGTCTGGCTGAGCATCACCCTCACCGGCGGCGCCGGCTCGAGGATCGCCGACTTCATCGCGATCCGTCTGCAGGGCTACTGTCGCACGCCGGACGGTGGCTTCGCGGTGCCGGAAGGCGTCTGCCGGTCGAGCGGCTACACCTGGATGCCAGGCGTCGACGACGGCGCGGTCTGGCAGCTGCTGACCTCGACGTTCACGCACGTCTCGATCATCCACCTGGCCGTGAACATGCTGTCCCTCTACATGCTCGGCTCGTTCCTCGAGCCGATCGTGGGCAGGCTGCGGTTCCTGGTCTTCTACCTGATCTCCGGGCTGGCGGGCTCTGCCCTGGTGGTCTGGGCCGCGACACCGGCCGGCTCGACGGTCGGCGCCTCCGGTGCGATCTTCGGGCTCCTGGGCGTTCTCGTGGTGCTCTTCGTCCGGGCCGGGCAGTCGCTCTCCCCGCTGCTGCCGGTGCTGCTGATCAACGCAGGCATCACCTTCTTCGGCAACGGCATCTCCTGGCAGGGCCACGTCGGTGGGTTCCTCGGCGGTCTCGTCGTCGCGTGGATCTTCACCCAGTTCCGGGCCGACCGGAAGGCGCCGTTGCAATGGGCTGCGCTGGGCGGGTTCACGTTGCTGCTGCTTGCGCTCGTCGGCGTACGGATGTTGATGTTCTGACGCCTTCGGAATAGGTGTTTTCGGGGCGTTTTCTCGGCGTGGACAAATCCACAGGTGTGGAAGACCCTGTGGAGAACTACACCCGTGTAACGCAAAGAGGCGCAACCGCAAGGGTTGCGCCTCTTTCGGGGTCTAACGCAGGGATCACTCCCACTTCGTGGCGAAGGTGAAGCCCACCGCCATGAAGCCGATGCCGACCAGGAGGTTCTTCTGACCGAGGTCGTTGAACACCCAGATCTTGTCCAGGTGGTCGTTGGCGAAGATGTAGAAGACGCAGATCCAGATCAGGCCGATCACGAAGCACCCGAGCATGCCGACCACGACGCCGCGCCCGCGGCCCAGCGGGGTCTTCGGGTGGGCGGAGACGGCCAGGCCCAGGAAGAGCAGGACGAACCCGATCAGGTAGTTCCACCCCTCGAGCTTCTGCACCGGCGTCGGCCCGGTGAAGTCACCACCGACCTCGTTGGGGCGGACCCCGACGTAGTAGTAGACGATCCAGCCGATGCCGAGGGCGATCAGCAACAGTGCGATCCCGAAGCGCGGAGTGAAGATCGGGTCCTTGGGCAGGTCGAGATCACTCTTCTTCGAGAGCTTGAGCTTGGCCACGGGTGATGCTCCTCAGACAAATGTGATTGCTGCGCATACCCTAATGGTCGTGAGCTCCGGAACCCAGGCTAACCCCACCTCTAAGCCAAAGCGCTGGTCCCGCGTGACCTCCTGGCGGGTCGGTACGCCCGTCGTGGTGCTGCTCTGCGGCGGCCTGCTGGCGGTGAGCTTCGTGAACGCGGACGGCACCGATCTGCGTCCGGGCCGCTACGAGGACCTGGCGACGCTGGTCGACGGCGAGCGGATCCGCTACAACCGCCTCGAGGCCCAGCTGGCCGACCTGCAGAGCGAGGTCGACCATCTCACCAGCGGGGTCACCGACAAGGACGTCAAGAAGCTCCAGCACCAGTCCGCAAGGCTCGCCGACCCGGCGGGCACCTCCGACCACAGCGGCCCCGGCATGCAGATCGTCCTGGGCGACGCCCCCTCGGAGGTCCAGGAGAGCTACACCGGCGACGACCCCAACTCGCTGGTCGTGCACCAGCAGGACATCCAGGCCGTCGTCAACGCGCTCTGGGCCGGTGGCGCCGAGGCGATCACGATCGCCGGCAAGCGGATCATCACCACCACCGGTATCAAGTGCTCCGGCAGCACGGTGCAGCTCGACGGCGTGCCCTACCCCCAGCCGTACGTCATCGAGGCGGTCGGCGACCCCGACCGGCTCCAGGCGGCGATCGACCGTGACGACCACGTGCAGAACTATCGGGCCGACGCTCGCGACCCCAACGTCCAGATCGGCTGGTTCCTCAAGCCGCTGACCTACCTCACCGCGCCGGCCTACGACGGCCTGCTCGACGTGAAATACGCGAAGCCCCTGCCTCAGGACAACTGAGGCAGGGGCTCCGGCGAGCGCGACTACGGCGCGGCCGAGGTGCTCGGCGGGAGCGCCGGGTCACACGTCGGGGGGTCGCCCGGCTCGGCGGTCTGGGTGGCCGACGCCGACGGGTTGGCCGGGTCCGTCCCGGGCACGAGCGTCTGACAGCTCGGCAGGGCCTCCTCCTTCGTCGAGACGAAGATGATCACCTCGCCGTCCTGGGCGAGCGGTGTGCCCTTGGCCGGTGTCTGCTCGACGACGGTGCCCTTGGGCTTGTCGGTGTTCGGCTCGGCCTTGACCACCGGCGTGAAGCCGGCGCTGCGGAGGATCTCCTTCGCCTGTTCCTCCGTCTTTCCGACGACGTTCGGGACCTTCTCCGGGCCCTTGGAGACGGTGAGGAGGACCTCGGTGGTCTTGCCGGTGGTGACGCTCTGTCCGTCGACCGGGTCGGACTCGATCACCGTGCCCTTGTCCTTGTCGGACTCGGCCGTCTCGATCTTCACCGTGAAGTTGTAGGGATCGCCCTCGAGCAGCTCCTTGGCCGTCTTCTGCGGCATCCCGATCACGTTGGGCATCTCCCGGTTGGGTGGCCCGGTGGAGACCGTGATCGTGACGGTGCTGCCCTCTTCGACGTCCTGGCCGGCGGGCGGGTCCTGGGAGATCACGACGCCGACCGCGACGGTGTCGCTCGACTCCTGCTTGACCGCGCCCTTCAGCTTGGCCGTGCTCAGCTCGGCCATCGCCTTCTCCTGGGTCAGACCGGTGACGTCGGGGGCGGGCGTGGTTTGCGGACCGAGAGCCGTCGGAAGGAAGTAGGCGCCGACCGCGATCAGGCCGATGATGACGAGCCCGAGCAGCACGAGCACCCAGGGCCGAGGTCCGTCGGGTCTCTCGTCCTGAGGCGGGTAGTATCCACCGTTGGTGGGGTCGCCGTAGGGGCCGGGAACGCGGTTCTGCGCGACCTGGGTCTGGTCGATGCTCGGCGGCACGGTCGCCTGGACCGGACGTCCGGCGAGGTAGCGCTCGATGTCGGTGCGCATCGCCTGCGCCGACTGGTAGCGGTCCTCGACCCGCTTGGCCAGCGACTTCATCACGATCGCGTCGAGCTCACGGGGCAGCGACGGGTCGTGGGCCGACGGAGGCTGGGCGTGCTCGCGGACGTGCTGGTAGGCCACCGAGACCGGCGAGTCGCCCACGAACGGCGGACGGCCGGTGAGCAGCTCGTAGAGCAGGCAGCCGGCGGAGTAGACGTCGGAGCGGGCGTCGACCTGCTCACCACGGGCCTGCTCGGGGCTCAGGTACTGCGCGGTGCCCACGACGGCCGCTGTCTGCGTCATCGTGGACTGGACGTCGTTGAGCGCCCGGGCGATGCCGAAGTCCATCACCTTCACGTCACCGGCCGGCGTCAGCATGACGTTGCCCGGCTTGATGTCGCGGTGGATGATCCCGTTGCGGTGGCTGTAGTCGAGCGCGTTGAGTACGTCGGAGCTGATCTCCAGCGCCCGCTCGGGCAGGATCTTGCGACCCTCACGGAGTACGTCGCGCAGCGTGCGGCCAGCGACGTACTCCATCACGATGTAGGGCTGGGCGACGCCGTCGTCGGTCTTCTCCTCGCCGGTGTCGTAGACCGACACGATCGAGGGGTGGTTGAGCTTGGCCGAGGACTGCGCCTCGCGCCGGAAACGCGCCTGGAAGGTCGCATCGCTGGCGAGGTCCATCCGCAGCCGCTTGATCGCGACGACGCGACCGAGCCGGTGGTCGGTGCCCTTGCGGACCTCCGCCATCCCGCCCCGGCCGAGCAGCTCGCCGACCTCGTAGCGACCGGCGAGGAGCGCTCCCTCAGCCATTGCCGCCCCCGTTGCCGTTGCCGTTGCCACCGTCGGTGTTCTCTTCGCCGGGGATGTCGGGGAAGACCCAGCCGTCGGAGGACTCGCCGTCGGTCGGCTCCTCCTCGTCGGTCTCCTCCTCGTCGGGCTCTTCCTCGGTGGGAGTGGGCTCGACCTGCGGGCGCTCGCCGTAGTAGCGGATGGTGATCGTGTCGCCCTCGTAGAGGTTGCGGGTCGGGTCGAGGCCGGCGACCGTGTCGGGCTCGTTGCTGCCGTCGTTGTCCTGAACCGTCGGGTCGACCTCGAGACCCATGTCCTGGAGCTCGCGACGCACCTCGTCGACGTTGCGGCCGATGTAGGCGTCCTCGTCGATCTCGACGGCCTTCGGCTCCTCCTCGGGCTCCTCCGAGGGAGTAGGCGTCGGGGAGGCCGAGGGCGTGGTGGAGGTGTCGTTGGCCGGAGGCGTCTCCGGGTCGAAGGCTAGGGTCGAGATGATCCAGATGATCGCGACGATCACGGCCACGAGCATCACGAGCACCACGATGTTGAACGGCTTCTTGTACCAGGGCCGCTGGTCGGCGTCCTCGTCGTAACGGTCGTAGGGGTCCTGGTAGCGAGGCGGCGGCGGACCCTCGGGGCCACCCGCACCGCCCTGCATGCCGACGAAGTTCTGGGCGCCCGCGGGCGAGGGGACCGGGTCCATGACCGCGGTCGCGTCGGCGGGCGCAGCCGCTACGACGGTGGTGGCGTCGGCGTCGGGGTCAACGGCGGCACCGTGACCGACCATCGCGGCTGTGAACGCGGCCGCGTCGGCGTAGCGGAGCGTCGGGTCCTTCTGCAGGCTGCGCATCACGATCGCGGCCAGGTCGGCGGGGACGTGGTCGGGCAGCGGCGGCACCGGGTCGTGCAGGTGGGCGATCGCGGTGGCGACCGGGGTCTCCTTCTGGAACGGCCGGTAGCCGGCCAGGCACTCGAAGGCGACCACACCGAGGGAGTAGACGTCGGAGGCCGGCGTGGCCTTCTCGCCACGGGCCTGCTCGGGGCTGAGGTACTGAGGCGTGCCCATCACCTGGCCGGTGCCGGTGATGCCGGTCGACGCCTGGGCGCGGGCGATGCCGAAGTCGGTAACCTTCACCTTGCGCTGCGGGGTGATCAGCAGGTTGGCGGGCTTCACGTCGCGGTGCACGATGCCGGCCCGGTGGGCGGCGGCCAGCGCGTCGCCGGCCTGGCCGAGCAGGTCGCGTACGACCTCGGGGGCCAGCGGACGGCCGTCACGGAGCAGCTCGGAGAGCGGCTTGTGGTCGACCAGCTCCATCACCAGGAACGGGCGCATCAGGCCGGAGGCGGTCGGCATCTCGCCGACGTCGTAGACGGCCACCACGTTGGGGTGATGGAGCGCGGCGGCATGCTTCGCCTCGGACTCGAAGCGGGAGCGGCCGATCGGGTCCTCGGCGTGCTCCGGCTTGAGGAGCTTGATCGCGACCTCGCGGTTGAGCGTCGTGTCGGTCGCCCGCCACACCTCGCCCATCCCGCCGGTGCCGATGAGCTCGTGGAATACGTAACGACTCATGAGATCGCTGCCTCCATCATGGCCTTCGCGATTGGGCCGCCCAGCCGTCCGCCGGCGATTTCGCTGCGTTCGGTGCCGCTCTTCTGGACCATCACGGCGACGGCGATGGACGGGTTCTCCGCCGGGGCGAACGAGGTGAACCAGGCGTACGGCGGCTTGTCCGGCGTGGTCTGGGCGGTGCCGGTCTTGCCGGCGACGCTCACGCCGTCGATCGCGGCCGCCTCGGCGGTGCCGTTCTCGACGGTGCTGACCATCATCTGGGTCAGGATCTCGGCGGTGTCCTGCGAGACCGCGGGCTGGTTGTCGATGGGCGTCGGGTTGCCCTGGTCGATGACGTCGAGCGAGGAGGAGGTGACGCGGTCGACGAGGTAGGGCTTCATGACCTCGCCGCCGTTGGCGATGCCCGCGGAGACCATCGCCATCTGCAGCGGGGTCGCGATCACGCTCTGCTGGCCAATCGCGGCCCGGGCCTGCTCGGCCTTGCCGTCGTTGGCGGGGTACTGGCTCTTGGCCAGCGGGCGCAGGTCGTCGAGGTAGTCCTGGCCGAACCCGAAGGCCTCGGCCTGCTCCTGCATCTCCTCATCGGAGAGCTCCATGCCGAGCTGCCCGAAGGCGGTGTTGCAGGAGACCTCGAGAGCGCGGGTGAGGGTGATCTGCTCGCCGCCGCAGCTGGTGCCGTTGAGGTTGGGCAGGTCCGTGGTGGTGCCGGGCAGGTCGAGGGACGCACCGCCGTAGACCTTGCTGTCGCCGTCCATGTCGAGGTTCTCGATCGCGGCCGCCGCGGTGACCAGCTTGAAGGTCGAGCCCGGCGGCAGCGCGGTCTGGATGGAACGGTTGAGCAGCGGCTCGTTCTCGTCCTTCGAGAGCTGGTTGTAGGACTTCCCCGCGGCGGAGAAGTCGTGGGTCGCCAGCCGGTCGGGGTTGTAGGTCGGTGTCGAGGCCATGGCCAGGATCCGGCCGGTCTTCGGGTCGAGCGCCACCGCGGCCGCCTGGACGTCCTCGCCCAGTGCGGTCAGGCCCTCGTACGCAGCGTCCTGGACCTTGGGGTTGATGGTCAGCTCGACGTTGCCGCCGGCCGGCTCGGAGTTGGTGACCAGGTCGACCAGGCGGTTGGTGAACAGCTTGTTGTCCTTGCCCGACAGCACCGAGTCCTGGGACCTCTCGATCCCGGTCTGGCCGTAGGAGTAGGACATGAAGCCGGTGATCGGGGCGTACTTCTTGCCGCCCGGGTAGGTGCGCTGCCACTTGAAGGTGTCGTCGCTCGGCTTGCTGGTGGCGATCGCCTTCTTGCCGACCAGGATGTCGCCGCGCTGCTGCGAGTAGGCCTCTTCGGTGACCCGTCGGTTGTCGGCGCGGTTGTTGTACCAGCCGGCCTTGAAGAACTGCACGTACGTCAGGTTCAGCATCAGCGCCACGAACAGGATCAGGCAGCCGACGCTGAGCGTGCGGATGGGGCGGTTCACTTGCTCATCGCCCCTTTGTCGAGCTTGACGATCTGGGTCTCCTCAGCGGCGAGGTCTTCATCGGACGGCGCAGTCGGCAGCGGACGGCGCGACTGGTCCGAGACGCGCAACAGCAGGGCCACGATCACCCAGTTGGCGACCAGCGATGACCCACCATACGAGAGGAACGGTGTGGTCAGACCGGTCAGCGGGATGAGCCCCGTGACGCCACCGACGACCACGAAGGTCTGCAGCGCGACCGAGGTGGCCAGACCGACGGAGAGCAGTTTGCCGAAGTCGTCGCGGGCGACGATCGCCGTACGCAGGCCACGCTCGACGATCAGGCCGTAGCAGAGCAGCAGCGCGAGGAGCGCGGTCAGACCCAGCTCCTCGCCGATCGCCGGGACGATGAAGTCGGAGTTGGCGTAGGGGATCCGCCAGGGCTGGCCGGAGCCGAAGCCACGGCCGATCATGCCGCCCCAGGCCATCCCGAAGAGTCCCTGGACCAACTGCTCCGAGGAGGTGCCGTTGAGGGGCTCCGGGTAGTAGTCGAACGGGTTCAGCCAGGTCAGCACGCGGACGCGGACATGGCTGAAGAGACTGATCGCGGCGAAGACCCCACCTGCGAACAGCAGACCGCCGACGACGATCCAGCCCTTGCGTTCGGTCGCGACGTACAACGTCACCACGAAGAGGCCGTAGAAGAGCAGGCTGGAGCCGAGGTCACGCTGGAGGACCAGGATCGCGAGGCTGATCACCCACATCATCAGCAGCGGGCCGAGGTCGCGGCCGCGGGGCAGGTCGATGCCGATGAAGCGGCGGCCGGCCAGGGCGAGAGCGTCGCGGTGGACCGCCAGGTAGCCGGCGAAGCAGATCACCAGGAGGACCTTGGCGACCTCACCGGGCTGGAAGCTGACCGGACCGAGGTTGATCCAGATCCGCGCACCGTTGATCTGCTTGCCGATGAGCGGGAGCATCGGGAGGATCAGCATGACGACCGCGCCGAGGCCGGCGGTGTAGGTGAACCGCTGCAGCATCCGGTGGTCGGGGACCACGAAGAGCGTGATCAGGAACAGCACCACGCCGATCGTCATCCAGATCAGCTGCTGACGGGCGAACGCGTCGGACTCGCTCGCCCCGGCGGCCAGGTCGAGCCGGTGGATGACCGCCAGACCGAACCCGTTGAGCATCGCCACCAGCGGAAGCAGCACCGGGTCTGCGTACGGAGCCAGCAGACGTACGCCGATGTGGGCCGCCACCAGGAGCGCGACCAGCCACGTGCCGTAGCCGACGATGTCGACCGGGATCTTCTCCTGCACCCCGAGGCCGACCGCGGCGTAGGCCCCGATCCCGACCGCGAGGGCCAGGATCAGCAGGACCAGCTCCGCCCCTCGGCGTGACCGGTGGACGAAGACGGGCATCGAGCTCGCCGGGGTGAAACCGCTCATGACCCGCTTCCCGCGTCCGCGGCGCTCTGGTCGGCCAGCGACTGCACCTTCTCCTGGGCGCCGGCCAGGTCCTTGCTGTGGATGCCGTCCTCGAGCTGGTTCTGGTAGGTCTCGGCCAGGTCGGAGACCTTCAGGTCAGAGGTCTGGTAGGGCTCGGAGAGGTCGAAGCCGACCATCGTGGTGGGTACGCCGCGGAAGATCGTGACGTTGCCCTCCTGCTCGCCGATGTACCACTGGTTCTGCGACCAGACGAAGGCGGTCGCGACGGCGACCCAGACGACACCGAGGAGGGTCAGCAGCCCGAACGCCCAGCGCAGCTTCAGATACTTCGCCGGCGCCTGGAGGGCGTAGCGCATCTCCTCCGGGTCGGCGGCGATCGCGCCGTCGGGGATCTCCTCGTCGATCGGGTCGAGCTCGCCGGTGTCGCCCATCCGGTGACCGCGGAACAGAGCGGTCATCTGGCCGGTCTTGGTGGTCCTCCGCTTGAGCTCGGCCGCCGCACCGACCATCTGGGCCTCGAGGCCCGCGGACGGGACGGTGTCGCTGGGCACCACGTCGGCGACCACGCAGGTCACGTTGTCGGTGCTGCCGGAGTCGAGGGAGACCCGGACCAGCTCGACGGCTGCGTACTCGGGCGTGCCGGTGGCCAGGATGTCAGCGATCCGGGGGTCGTCGACGTAGCCGCAGACGCCGTCGCTGCAGAACATCAGCCGATCGCCCGCGGCGAGGTCGACGATGAACAGGTCGGGCTCGAGCTCGCGGGTGCCGTCGAGGGCCTTGAGGATCAGGTTGCGGTGGGGGTGGGTCTTGGCCTCCTCCTCCGTGATCCTCCCCTCGTCGAGCAGCGTCTGGACGAAGGTGTGGTCGTGGGTGACCTGGTGGATCGCGCCGTTGCGGAGCAGGTAGGCACGGCTGTCACCGACGTGGCCGACGGTCAGCTTGGAGCCGTCGAAGAGGCCGACGGTCGAGGTCGTGCTCGTGCCGTTGAGCGTGGGGTCGTGGTCGACCAGGTGGCCGATCTCGTCGTGGGCCATGTGGAGCGCGTGGGAGACCAGGCCGATCAGGTCGTCGTCGACCAGGCCGGGAGCGGGCTCCTCGTCGAGCTTGCGCAGCTGCTGGACGGCCGTGCTGGAGGCGATGTCACCGCGGGCAGCGCCACCGACGCCGTCGCAGACGGTCAGCAGCCACGGGCCGGCGTACCCGCTGTCCTGGTTGTCCTTGCGGACCCGGCCGACGTCCGAGATCGCCGCGAACTCGAGGCGAAACGGGCGTCCGTCGGCAGAGCCACGGACAGGAGCGGGGTCGGGGGTGGGGTCGGTCGCAGCGGTCACTTGCGCAGCTCCAGGATTGTTTTACCGATCCGCACCTGGGTTCCGAGAGAGATGGCGGTCGGCTGATTGATCCGGACGGACCCGATGTAGGTGCCATTGGTCGATCCGAGGTCCTCCACGAACCACTGGTCGCCGGAGACGGCGATCCGGGCGTGGCGGGTGGAGGCGTAGTCGTCATCGAGGATGATCGCGGCATCGCTGCCGCGGCCGATGACGATGGGGGCCTGCGAGAGGGGCACCGTCACACCGGCGTTGGAGCCGGTGGTGACGGCCACATGCGTGGGTACGCCGCGCCGCGGTGCCCTCGCCGCGGGGGACTTGCCGCGGCCCGGTGCGGCGGCGGGCTGGCCGGCGGAGGCGTTGGTGACCCGTGCACCGAACATGTCGGAGCGGATCACCGACAACGCCGCCAGCACGAAGATCCACAGGATCGCCAGGTAGGCGACCCGGATGAGGAAAAGGGTCAGCTCGCTCAACGGCGCTCCTCCACGATGTGCGCGGTGATGACGGTGGTGCCGATGCGCACCTGAGAGCCGTCGTCCAAGGTTGCACTCGCCATCTTCTGCCCGTTGACCAGCATTCCGTTGGTCGAGCCGAGGTCGTAGACCTCGACCCGCACACGGTCGCCGGCCTGCTTCGAGCGGAACTCGATGTGGCGGCGGCTGATGCCCGGGTCGTTGATGCGCAGATCGGCGTCGGTGCCTCGGCCCACGACGAGGTTGCCGTGGAGCGGGTGCCGGGTGCCGTTGATCTCCAGGTAGGCCTGCGCGCGGCTGACCTGGGTGTCGCTCATGTCGGCGCCGGAGACCGCGGCCTGGGCGCGGCTGCGCACCCGGAACCGGCCGATGGTCAGGTCCTTCGCCTCGCCGAACTCGATGTTCACGCGGCCCGGGAAGACGAATCCCTGCGCCTCGGCGTGGTCCATCAGCTGGCGCTTCAGCTCTTCCTTGAGGTGGGGTCCGTAGGACTCCAGCTTGCCGAGGTCGCTGGAGGACAGCTCGACGAAGAAGTCGTTGGGGACCAGGCGCCGCTGGCGGCTGAGCACCTGGGCGTTGTTGTCGATCTCGCGCTGGAGCGCGGCGACGATCTCCACCGACTTCACCTCGGACCGGAACGCCTTGGCGAAAGCGCCTGAGATGAGCTGCTCCAGCTTCTGCTCGAACTTCTGCAGGCCGCTCACGTTGTTGCGCTCCTCTCAGGTGCCGGGTAGGCCGGTCGGGTTGGGTGTCAGTCGCGTACGGGCATAGTCGTCCCCGGATTCGGCCCGATCGTATCGGTGCACCCCAGGGGATCTGCCACTTCCCGCATTCTGCGTGGTTTCGATCCTCCCACGATCGGGTGACCGCCAGCGTCAAGGCGGGCGGGGTGCCGTCGTTTTGGGCGGGCGGACGCGCGTGGGCTAACGTTTCCTCTGTTGCACGCGCGAGTGGCGGAATAGGCAGACGCGCACGGTTCAGGTCCGTGTGTCCGAAAGGACGTGGGGGTTCAACTCCCCCCTCGCGCACGTAGCGACAAGCCCCGGATCGTCGATCCGGGGCTTTGTCCATTTTCGGGCGGGGCGGGCGATGATCTTCGAAGCGTCAGACCCCGAGGCCCTGAGCCCAGACCGCGTCGAGGCCGCGGGCCGGCAGCAGTGCCTTCATCGCCAGGATCGACCGGGCGTCTGCGCCCACGAGGGTGCGCGGCCGCATCCGCCGTCGGGTCAGCTGGCGTTCGACGACGGCCGCGACCCGCTCGGGCGGCTTGGCATTCTTGCGAATCTTCCTGAGCAGCTGCCGCTCGCCGGCGAAGTGCGGCGCGTAGAGGGTCCGGTGCTCGGGGTCGAGGCCGGCCTCGAGCTCGTCGATGAGCTGGTCCATCTGGCGCCAGGGATCGGTGTCGATGACTCCCGGCTCGACGAGGCCGACCTGGACACCGAAGGGGCGCAGCTCGACCCGCAGGCAGTCGGCCACGGCCTCGGTCGCGTACTTCGAGGCGTTGTACATCCCGGTGAACGGGAACGAGACCCGGCCGTTGATCGAGGAGATGAACACCACGCGGCCTCGCGCTCGTCGCAGCCGGGGCAGCATCTCCCGGGTCAGCGCGAGCGGCCCGATCAGGTTCACGTCGAACTGGTGTCGCATGTCTGCGCGCGACAGGGACTCGAGCGGGCCGGCGACCGCGATGCCGGCGTTGTTGACCAGGGCGTCGAGTCGCTCGGGGAGTTCGCGGTCGAGCGCGGCCACGTGCTCGGGGATGGTGATATCGAGCTCGAGCGGCGTGATCAGTTCGGACTCTGCGGCCAGATCCTTGGCGGTGACGTCGGTGCGGACGCCGGCGTAGACCCGCCAACCCGAGCGGGCCAGGCGTACGGCGATGGCGCGGCCGATACCTCGGCCGGCGCCGGTGACGAGGACGGTTCGAGTGCTCATGCACCGACCCTCGTGCAAACCGGGCCCCGGGCTGCGAGTAGTGCGGTACTCGAATCAGCGCGGAGGTGGCCGCCCGTCTCGCGGCTGCACGGTGATGCGCCGGTCCGTCGATGTCACAGATCGATCCGGTGCTCCGTCGGAGGGGTTGAACTTCGAGATCATCTGAACACAGGGAGACATCATGAACATCGCGCTCTGGATCGTCGCCGGCGTCTTCGCCTTCGGCTACATCGTCGGCGGCATCGTCAAGCAGACGATGCCCTATGAGAAGTACGCCGCGAAGACGGGCTGGGCCGAGGACTTCACCCCCGGCACCGTGAGATTCATGGGCGTGGTGGAGGTCCTCGGTGGGGTCGGGCTCGTCCTCCCCGGGCTGGTGAGCGTGGCGCCGATCCTGGTGTCGGTCGCGGCGTCGTGCATGGCGCTCTACATGGCGGGGGCGGTCACCGAGCGGATCCGGCGCGGGGAGTACAAGGAGCTCGTCGGCGACCTGGTGTTCCTGGCGGCGATGGTGTTCATCGCGTGGGGGCGCTTCGCGATCGAGCCGTTCTAGCCGTTCTAGCCGTTCTAGCGGTCGGTGAACGAGGACAGCAGGGTCTCGATGGTCGCCATCAGGCGGTCCTTGTCGTAGCGATCCGGGTCCTCGAGGGTCAGCCGGGCGAACTCCTCGGCGGTGACCAGCGTCAGGTGGGCAAGGAGGTCGACATCGACCTCCTTGCTCTCATTTCGTCGTTCGAGGCCCTCCTGGAAGGCGTCGACGAGGTAGCCGCGGATCAGCTCCCGGGTGGCGTCGATGCGGTCGCGTACGACGGCGGGCGCGTTGCGGGTCAGGCCGAGCACCGGGCGCCACACGTCGGGCTCCTTGCGCACGATGTCCAGCAAGGCGGCGAACGCCTCGAGTGCCCACTCGGCGACGTCCTGGTCGCCCCCGGGCTGCGGCATCAGGCGGAGGGCCGAGGCGAGGGCACGGCGCTGGGTGCGGTCGAGGAGCGCGTGGAGGAGCGGCTCGAGGCCGTCGTACGCGCTGTAGACGACGGGGCGGGTGACCTCGGCCTCCTGCGCGATCGCCTCGATCGAGACCGACTCGTAGCCGTCGCGCGCGATCACCCGCAGAGCCGCGTCGAGGAGATGCTCGCGCCGCTGCTCGACCGGAAGCCGGCGTGCGTAGCGGCGCTTCGGCCGTGGAGGTGTGTCGGGCGTCACGTGCACACAATATTACAGAGGTGTAGATTACGCTGAACCTACAGTGGTGTAGCAAAGGAGAGAACGATGGTGTTCGGCGTCAAGACTCGGAAGCAGCTGATGAAGCAGTACGAGCCCATGGCCGACTACGGGTTCCTCGGGCCCGACTCGGTCGCCTGGAAGGTATGGGGCCACCCGACGTCGTACGTCCTGGGCTTCGCGCGCTCGGTGACGATCGAGCACTTCGACCCGAACCTCGCCGCCGCCGTCGTCCAGTCCGGCGGTGTGAAGTACCGGCCCTCGACCCGCTACGGCCGCACCCTGCGCTACTTCGCGATGCAGCTCTTCGCCGGTGCCGAGCAGACCTGCCGTGCGGCCGACGTGCTGGTCAAGGTGCACTCGAAGGCGATCGGCCACGACCCGGTGACGGGTGGTGAGTACGACGCCAACAAGCCGTCCTCGCAGCTGTGGATCCACATGACGGCGTGGCACTCCATCCTCAAGTGCTACGAGATGTTCGGCCCGGGCCGACTCTCCGAGGACGAGGAGAAGCAGTTCTGGGCGGAGTGCCGCGAGATCGCCAAGCTGCAGACGATCGATCCCGCCACGGTGCCGACCAGCCGCGACGAGGTGCACCAGTACTTCGAGGACTGGCGCCCGCACCTGGCCGCGTCGGAGGCGGCCCAGGACATGATCCACTTCATCATCCCGCTGAAGGTCGCGCTGCCGCCGGCGATGCCGGCCTGGCAGAAGGCACTCCTGGCGCCGACGATGTGGCTGATGAGCAAGGGGGTCATCTCGACCTACCCCCGCTACATGCGCGAGATGGCCAACCTCCGCCAGGGTCCCCTGCTCGACGCCCTCGTACGGATCCCGAACCGCCTCCTCCACGCCGTGCTCTTCCGCTCCCTCAACGCCCGGCTTGCCCTCTTCGGCCTGCTCGCGCCGCAGGCCACCCCGGTCGCGGCGCCGGCCATCCTCGGTATCCCGCCGCTGAGCGACAAGGTGTGGGAGGTGCGCGAGGCGCAGGCCCACTTCGGCTTCGACGTCCCGAGCGCCGCGCACCCCGACCTGCGGGCCAAGCAGCGCGAGCGGGTCTTCGACAAGGGCGAGAGCCCCAGCGACGAGGGCCTGGTCGAGTCCGAGCAGCACATCGGCACGATGGACGTGCACCGCGCGGCCCGCGTCTGAGGCGCGTTGTGGAAGGGCCGGAAGAGCAGGCACGGCGCTCCGCTGCGCAGGGGGTGGCGGAGCGCCCGGTGCCGCCGATGCCGCATTTTGAGTGATGCGCCCGCGGAACCGGGTCGCTAGCCTGACGGCATGGAGCGGCCGTGGCCGCTGACCGGGCGGGACGACGAGCTGCGCAGGGTGGCGGCGGCGGTCCGGCCCGGTGCGGCGGGCGTCATCGTTGCGGGTCCGGCGGGGGTGGGGAAGACCCGGCTCGCCCGTGAGGCCCTGGCGGGCTGCGTACGCCGCGGGGAGACCGTCGTCTTCGCCCAGGGCAGCACGGCCGCCCGGCCGTTCCCGTTGGGTGCGTTCGCCGGGCTGCTCGACGTGCCGCCCGGGGAGGCGGCCGAGACGATCGGAAGGGCGCTGGACCAGCTCGGTCGGCAGCTGCCGCTGGTGCTGGCGGTCGATGACGCCCACCTGCTCGACGAGCACTCGGCGATCGTGGTGCACCGGGTGGTGGCGCGGCGGCTGGCGCCGGTCCTGATCACGCTGCGTACCGGCGAGACCGCGCCCGACATCGTGACGTCGCTGTGGAAGGACGACCATCTGCCGCGTCTGGAGCTGACGCCGCTGGATGCCGAGGAGAGCACGCAGCTGATCGCCCGGGTGCTCGGCGGTCCGGTGGACACGGCCTCCGCGCACCGGCTGTGGACGATGACCGAGGGCAGTCCGCTCTTCCTGCGCCACCTGCTCGCCGGGGAGGTGGCGGCGGGGCGGTTCACCCCGGCGTCCGGGATCTGGCGCTGGACAAGCGAGCCGACGATCTCCCCCGAGCTCGCCGGTCTCCTGGAACGGGAGATCGGAGACCTCGCGGCGGGGGTGCGTGACGTCGTCGACATGGTCGCGCTGGCCGAGCCGGTGGCGGTCCCGACGCTGTCCGCGCTGGCCTCCGCGGAGGACGTCGAGGAGGCGGAGGGCCGCGGGCTGGTGCGTACCGACGGAGCGGTCGCCCGGCTGGCACATCCCCTGTACGGAGAGGTACGCCGCGCCGCGATGGGCACGCTGCGCGCCCGCCGACTCCGCGGCCGGGTGGCGCAGACCCTCGACCCCGAGCCGGACCCGATCCCCCGGGCCGTGCTCACCCTCGACTCCGACCTGCCGCCAGAGCCGGCGCTGTTCCTGCGGGCAGCGGAGGCGGCGACCCGGATGTACGACCTGCCGCTGGCCGAGCGGCTGGCCCACGCCGCAGCCGACACCGGGGACTTCGCCGCCCGGGTGGTGCATGCCGCGGCGCTCTCCTGGCTCAGCCGCGGTGAGGAGGCGGAGGCGATCCACCTCGACCTCGTCGAGGGTGCACCCGACCCAGGGACGCTCGCGATGGTGCAGCTCCATCGGGCCGGCAACCTGCTCTTCACGATGGCGCGGCCGGACAGGGCGCGTCTGGCGCTGGCCGCCGCCGACGCCACGGGTGCGGCTCCGGCCCACGCCGCCGCGATGTCGCTCGTCCTCGACGTGGCCGAAGGCGACTTCGGGGGCGTCCTCGATCGCGCCCCGCAGCTGCTGCGGGGAAGCCTTCCCGACGATCTGGCCGGCATCCTGGTCGCCAGCGCCGCCTCCGCGGCGGCCGCCGTCGCCGGCGAGGACGAGCTCCTCGACGAGGCCGCGGTCGTGGGTGGGCTCACCGCCGACCGGGCGCCGACCGTCATCCCCGGCTTCGGGCTCGCCGACTTCCAGGTGCTCGGGCACCGGCTCGCCGGCACCCCGGACCGGGGTGCCGACCTGGCCCGGCGGATGCGGGCCGCCTCGGCCGACCTCCCGGGACCGGCCCGGCTCATGGGACTCGTCGTCGCAGGTCACGCCGCCCTCGCCTGCGGCCGCGTCGACGATGCGCTGGTCTCCCTACGGGAGGCATGGGCGGGGTTCGACGGATCAGGCCATGAGTTCGGCTTCCGCTGCCGTACGTTGCTCGCCACCGCCCTGGCGCAGGCCGGCCGGCCCGCGGAGGCCGCCCCGCTCCTGACCGGCGTGGCTGGCGGGCACCATCCGGCGTACCGGCTCTACCTGCCGGACGACCTCCTCGCGCTGGCGTGGGGCGCCGCGGCGGAGGGGGCGACGACGGAGGCGATCGGACGGGCGGCCGACGCGGCGGACCTCGCCCGCGAGGCGGGCTCTCCTGCGTACGAGGTCCTGGCCTGGCAGACCGCGGTCCAGCTCGGGGGCGCGACCGCGGCCGCGACGCGACGTCTGACGTCGCTGGCCGGGCTCGGCCCACGGGCGGAGACCGCGCTGACCCATGCCAAAGCGTGGTCCGACGAGGACGGCGACGCGCTGCTCGAGGTGGCGCACGCGTGGGCCCGGCTCGGTGATCTCGTCGCCGCGGGCGACGCGGCGGCGCAGGCCGCCGACGTGCAGCGCCGTGCGGGCAGGCAGGGGTCGGCCCTGACCGCGGCGGCCACCGCCGAGAAGCTGGCCGAGAGGTCGGGTGCCTGCACGCCGGCGCTCGTGGTCGCGGCCCGGCCGCTGCCGCTGACCGCGCGCGAGCGCGAGATCGCCGCACTGGCCGCCAGGGGGCTGTCCAACAAGGACATCGCGGCCCGGCTGACGCTGTCGGTGCGGACCGTCGAGGGGCACCTCTACCGCGCCGGTCACAAGCTCGGCGTCTCCGAGCGGGCGGCGCTCTCCGGTCTCCTCGGAGTCGAGTAGCGCACTACTCGGTCCGCGCCCGCTCCTGCGGCGGATGCTGAACGCACCCAACCGAAGGAGGAGTCATGAGCACCACCTACGTACGGCCCGAGGAGGGTCGGCGCTACCCGATGATCGATGGCGACCACGTCGCGAAGGCTGCCGTCAAGGACGACCTCGGGGCCTTCGAGGTCTTCGAGGTGACCGCCCCGGCCGCGCCGATGGCGCCCCCGCACGTCTCCCCGTGGAGCGGGGTGCTGTACCTGCTCGAGGGCCGGCTCACGGTGTACGTCGACGGCAAGCCCTACGACGTGGAGCCGGGCGGGCTGATCGTCTGTCCCACCGGCATTCCGCTCACCTTCGAGGTCGTCGGCGAGTCGGCCCGCTTCCTCGCGATCGTCACCGGCGACCGCGCCGGCCGCTTCTTCGACGACTTCTCCAGCTCCGTCCGCGCCGACCTTCCGCCGACGGACTCGATGGCGGCGATCCTGTCGGTCACCGAGCGCCACGGCGTCGCGCTCGCCGGAACCCAGCCGTTGACAAACTGACGAAGGATGTTGATTCTGTGAGACATGACTAGCGATGTGTCTCACGGGATCGCCGCGTACGTCCCGCCGACCGGGCCCTCGTGGGCCGACCCCTGGCCGATGTACGCCGCGCTGCGCGAGCACGACCCGGTCCACCATGTCGTTCGGAGTGACTACTGGGTCCTGACCAGGCACGACGACGTCTTCTCGGCGGTGCGCGACCACGAGACGTTCAGCTCGACCGGGGGCCTGACGACGGCGCACGACGAGCTCGAGCGGATCGGTCTGGCCGAGAACCCGCCGATGGTGATGACCGATCCGCCGGCCCACACGGCGTTCCGCAAGCTGGTGAACCGCGGCTTCACGCCCAAGCAGGTCGAGGACGTGACGCCTCGGGTCACCCGGTTCGTCAGCGAGCGCATCGACGCGATCAGGGCGGCCGGTGGCGGCGACATCGTCGCGGAGCTGTTCAAGCCGCTGCCGAGCATGGTCGTGGCCCACTACCTCGGCGTTCCCGAGGAGGACTGGGGCCGGTTCGACGTCTGGACCGACGCGATCGTCACGGCCAACGCGGCGCAGGACGAGAGCATCGGGGCCGGGGCCGCCGCCGAGCTGATGGGCTACTTCGCCGAGCTCATCGAGCGGCGCCGCCGTGATCCCGGCGACGACACGGTCTCCCATCTCGTCGCCGCCGGGGAGGCCGACGACGACGCCGGGCTGCTGCGGGTGCTCGCGTTCGCGTTCACGATGGTGGCCGGCGGCAACGACACGACGACCGGGCTGCTCGGTGGCGGGCTGCCGCTGCTGGCGGAGCGACCGGACCAGCGCGCGCTCGCGCTGCAGGACGTCCCGGCCGCGGTCGAGGAGCTGCTGCGGCTCACCTCGCCGGTCCAGGGGCTCGCCCGGACCACCACCCGCGACGTCACGCTCCACGGCGTCACGATCCCCGCGGGGAAGAAGGTCCTGCTCTGCTACGCCGCCGCCAACCGGGACCCGCGCGCCTTCGGCGCCGACGCCGAGGAGCTCGACGTCACGCGCAACCCACGGCAGATCCTGACCTTCGCCCACGGCGCGCACCACTGCCTGGGCGCCGCCGCGGCCCGGATGATGGGTCGCGTGACCCTCACCGAGATCCTCACCCGGATGCCGTCCTTCACCGTCGACCACGACTCCGTGGCGTGGGCGCCGGGGAGCTACGTACGCAGGCCGGTCAGCCTCCGCGTCGAGGTGACCGCATGAGCTGGCTGGAGGCGGAGCGGAGCGAGCTCGCCGCCGAGCGGATCCTCGACGCCGCGGGCGCGCTGTTCGTGGAGCGTGGCGTCGACAGGCCCGGCATGGACGAGGTGGCCCGCGCGGCCGGCTGCTCGCGGGCGACCCTGTATCGCTACTTCGAGAACAGGCAGGCCCTGATCCACGCCTTCGCCCACCGCGAGGCACGGCTGATCACCACGCAGGTCGGGCAGGCCGTGGCCGACATCTCCGACCCGCGTCGTCGCGTGGTCGATGCCGTCCTCGCCTGCCTCGCCGCCGTACGCGAGCGCCCCCACCTCGCCGCCTGGTACTCCGGCGACAGCGCCCTCCTGCGCGAGGTGCTCCGCGACTCCCCGATCATCCGCGGCGTCGCGCAGAGCTACCTCGCCTCCGGCGACGAGGACCCCGACCTCGCCGACTGGGTGCTGCGCATCATCCTGTCGTTCCTCACCGAGCCCGGCGAGGACGCAGCCACCGAGCGGCGTCTGCTGGAGCGGTTCCTACCGATCCCGCGGTGAGGTCAGTCCGGTGACTGCGCCCGGCTGATGTGCATCCACTCGCGCGGGGTCATGGCGTAGACGCGCTTGAAGGCCCGGCCGAACTGCGACGGGTCCGAGAAACCCCACGTGTGGGCGACCTCGGCGATCGTCGTACGGCCCATCGGGTCGGCCAGCTCGTCCCGGCACCGCTCGAGACGACGCTCGCGGATCCAGTCGCCGAGGACGATGCCGGACCTGCCCATCAGCCGGTAGAGATGGCGCACCGAGATGTGGTGAGCGGCGGCGATCCGACGAGGAGAGAGGTCGCGGTCGCCCAGGTGCACGCGGATGTATTCGAGGATCCGTGTCTCGAGGCTGTCCTCGAGGTGCTCACGGCGGAGCGGCGACTCCAGGAGCTGAGCGGTGAGAAGGGTTCTGATGAGACCGATGGTCGGGGCGGTGGCCTGTGCGGCCTCGGCGGTCGAGAGATCGCCGACGCTGTCGGCCAGATGGCCCAGATATCCCGCGGTCGCCCGCGCCAGCGGGCGGCGGCCGTCCAGACGTACGGCGGTCACCGCCTCCAGCGCCCGGCCGGGAAGTGCGAGCGCGCCGATCGGCACCCGGAAGTAGTGCTGGTGGATGCCGTGGTCGTTCAGGAGCGTGTAGGGCCGGCGGGTGTCGTAGACCGCGAGGTCTCCCGGCCGGAGGACGGCTTCGTGGTCGCCCTGCACCACGATGCTGGTGCCGGAGAGCTGCAGGCCGACGAAGAGGTACGCGTCCGCGGGATCCGCGGCGAGTGCGGACGTACGCTCGATGGTCGTCGCGTTGGCCCGGACCGAGCAGATGTTGAGCGCCCCCAGGTCGGCGATGCGTGCGTGGACGCGGATCTGTTCGGGATCGGGCTGCTGCTGGATCTCGACCCTGACGACGCTGTCCCAGATGATCGCCCGGATGGCCTCTTCGCGGTCCCGGGGCGCGAAGAGTTCAGCGTCGAGCCGAACAGTGTCCATCCGGGTCTCCCTTCGGCCCCGCTGGTCGTACGCCGCCGAGCCTAGGGCGCGCAGGCGTCTCGGGGCTCCGAGTCGGTGTCGGGTTCATGCTTTTTGTGGACGAGCTGCCGGGAGGGGCGGCGACGGGATGTGCCGTTCGATGAACGACAGCGCGAGCAGAGCCACCTCCGACCAGCCGTGGTCGAAGGGCATGGTGTGCCCCCGGTGAGGCATCTCGACGATCTCGGTGGGGTGCGGGTTGCGGCGGTGGCGCCGATAGGCAGCATGCGTCATCGACCAGGTCGCCTGCCGGTCCTCGGCGCCGGCGACGAGAAGGAGCGGCCCGCGGTCGGCCGCGCGGGTGTCGATCCGGGTCGGTGACCTCGGGCTCAGGTTCGCCGCCGCCGACTGGAACAGTGCTGCGCCGGGAGCAGGCACGTGGTGCTGCTCGTAGAGCTCACGCGCCTCGTCCACGCCGAGCGCGTTGCCCCACGAGTAGCGGAACTGGTCGAACGTCAGGGTGGTGGCGTGCCGGTAGCGCCGAGGCCTGGCCAGCACGGGCAGGGTCGAGCGCACGGTGCTGAGCGGGACCGGCAGGACCCCGCGGAACGGGGTGGGCTCCATCGCCACCGTGACCGAGGCGAGTCCCTCCGAGGCGAGCCGCTGGACGACCCAGCCGCCCGCGCAGTGACCGATCAGCGCCGGCTGCTGGTCCAACCGGTCGAGGAGGTGCCGGTGGTGCGCGAGCACCGAGCGCAGGTCCTGCCGGTCGGTGGGGCCAGCGTCGGCGCGAGCCCCGTCCACCGCATCGGCCTCACCGGGCCACCCGGGCGCGACGGTCGCGTAGCCGGCGCCCTCGAAGAGGGTCCGCCACTGCCGCCAGCTGCTCGCGTGGACGAACATGCCGTGCACCAACACCACGACCGGACGTCCCGAGCGGTTGGCGGACTCGACCTGTTGCAGCTCCGCGGAGGTCACCGTCGACGTCAAGGCTCCTCCTCTGGCTGCCGGGATCGGTGAGTCGTCCCGCCCGACGCTAGTACGCCGACGCGCCCGCGTCCTCGTCCCCGTGAGGTTGTCACTCCAGGCCGGAATTCGGTCACGGAAAGACGAGATCCGTGCGCGGGGCGCTGACTAGCGTGAGGACACGGCCAACCACCTGGCCATTCGCGAAGGGAGCTCCACCATGTCCGCCCTCACCTCACGGGAACTCGACGAGATCGAACGAGCCAACGCGGACGGTCGGCCCGTCGTCGCGTTCGTGCACGGCCTCTGGCTGCTCTCCAGCAGCTGGGACCGCTGGCGCTCCCTCTTCGAGGAGAACGGCTACGCGACCATCGCCCCCGGGTGGCCCGACGACCCCGAGACCATCGAGGAAGCACGCCAGCACCCCGAGGTGTTCGCCCGCAAGATGGTCCAGGCCGTCACCGACCACTACCTGGAGGCGATCGGCGGGCTGAGCGCTACCCCGGCCGTCGTCGGTCACTCCTTCGGCGGGCTCATCGCCCAGAAGATCGCCGGCGAGGGCGCGTCGGCAGCCACGGTCTCGATCGACCCGGCGCCGGGTCGCGGCGTGCTCCCGCTGCCGCCGTCGGCGCTCAAGGCCGGCTCTCCGGTCCTCGGGAACCCGGCCAACGCCCGCCGGTCGGTCACCCTGACCTATGACGAGTTCCGGTACGGCTGGACGAACAACCTCACGGAGGAGGAGTCGAAGAAGCTCTACGACGAGTACCACGTCGCCGCCTCGGGGGTCCCGATCTTCCAGGCCGCGGTCGCCAACCTGAACCCGTTCAGCGAGACCAGGGTCGACTACAAGGCCGAGAACCGCGGGCCGATCCTGCTCATCTCCGGGGAGAAGGACCACACCGTGCCGCACGCCATCACGCACGCTGCGTACAAGAAGCACGCCCACAACACGCACGCCGTCACCGAGTTCGTCGAGATCCCGGGCCGCGGCCACTCCCTGACCATCGACAGCGGCTGGCGCGAGGTCGCCGAGACCGCGCTCGCCTTCGTGCAGAGGCACCACCCGGCCGCTGGTTGATCTGCGCCACGCCTCGCGGGTGTCGTCTCAGGTCGTCCGGCCGCGTCGCCGTGACCGGGCGCTCGGCACCAGCAGGCTCAGCAGGATCTGGCGTGGCGTGAGCGGCGGGACGTCGATGGGATGCGCGGCGCCGGGGCGGAACGCGTCGAGGTAGAAGGCCAGGTTGCGCCGCCAAGCCTCCGGCGCGATGGTTCCGGTCACCTCGATGACCTTGCTGTGGGAGAGGACCACGAAGAGCAGGTCCTCGGGGACCAGGTCCGAACGGACCGCGCCCGTGTCGACAGCGCGGTGCACCACGGCCTCGATCGTCTGCTGGATCTCCGCACGGAGGACGGCGAGCTCGGAGCCGCCCTCGAAGTGCGTGGACATCAGGTTCACGTAGCCGGAGGCGGCGGCCTCGAGCTCGCAGCTCGCGGTGAGGTAGGCGACGAGGCCGTCCCACGGGTCGTCGGCCGACAGCGCCGCCTGCGCGGTCGCGAGGTGAGCCTGCAGCGGCTCGGCGAGGACCGACGTCCAGAGCTCGACGCGGTCGGGGAAGTGCCGGTAGAGGGTGCCGGAGCCGACGCCGGCCTCCGCCGCGATGTGGTCGAGGGGCGCGTGGATCCCGTCGCGCTGGAAGACGGCCTGCGCCGCCGCGACGATCCGCTCGCGGTTGCGGATGCTGTCGCGCCGCTCCGCACGTGCCGGCCGCCGGGGCCGTGCCTGGGCCCGTTCCGGGGGTCGTTCCGGGCGTTCGTCGCGATCCTTCGGGCACCCCATGGCACCAGCCTACGACGGCTCCGGGAATACCGGGGACCACTCTCCGCTTCTATACCGGAGACATCAGTCCGGATCATCTAGGAGACCATCGCATGTTCATCGCCACGCTCGTCCTGAGCATCCTGTTCGCCCTGCTGCTGCTGTTCTCGGCGTACGGGAAGCTGACCCACAACCCCGCCCAGGCCGAGACCCTGGAGAAGGTGGGCGTCACCCGGATCGTGCCGATCCTGGCGCTGCTCGAGATCGCCGGCGCGGCCGGTCTGATCATCGGCCTGTTCTGGTGGCCGCTCGGCGTCGCGGCCGCGATCGGCACGCTGCTGTACTTCATCGGCGCGGTCATCGCGCACGTCCGCGTGCGGGACACGGCCATCGCCCCGGCCGCGGTCTTCGCGGTCGTCTCGGTCGCGATCATCGCGCTGCGTACGGTCTCGGCCTGAGCGGCGCCGGGATGCGCGCGGGCTACCGCCGTCGCTCGGCGGCGGCGAGCTCCGCGCGCATCCAGGCACACCACTCCACCGTCGTACGCCGCGACCGGATGCCTCCTTCGAGCGTGATCCGGCTGGCGAACAGCGGGTTCGCGGGGTCGCGAGCACCGGGTTCGTCGGAGATCTCGGCCAGCTCGGCGAGGTAGCGGTCGAGAACGTCCCGGTGGGTTGCCTCGAGGCGGCCGACCAGCTCGTCGGCCGCGGCGGGCTCGACGGTCCAGATCGACCACAACCGGAGCACCTCCAGGTCGCGGACGGGCTGGGGTTCGAGATCGCCGACGACCCAGGCGGCCAGCGCGTCCTGGCCGGCGCCGGTGATCCGGTAGCGCTTCGTCGGTCGGGGACCGGCTCCGTCGATGACCTCGTGCTCGACCAGCCCGGCGGCGTCGAGGCGATTCAGCTCCGGGTAGATCTGCGAGTGGCGAGCGGTCCAGAAGTAGCCGATCGGCTGGCGCATCCGCTGGGCGACCTGGTAGCCGGTGCACGCACGTCGCGCCAGCAGGCCGAGGATCGCGAAGCCGAGGTTGGAAGTGGCTGCACCGGGATCTGGCATATGTCAATATTGACATATGACGAGCGTGAAGGGCGTGGCGGCCGGCGTGGCGATCGCGGCCGTGCTGCTGGCCGGGTGCGGCGCGGAGAGCGGCGGCGGGGACGGCGGCTCAGCGGCGGCGAAGGAGTCCGGTCCGGTGCTGCCGACGGACGGGCCGTACCTCAAGGGCGAGCTCGGTGGTTGCTTCCTGCCGGAGACCGACGCCGGGGTCGAGCCGATCCAGGTCGTCGGCAAGGACCTCATGCTGCCGGGCATCCGGTTCGCCCCGCCGGAGGGCACGGCCCCGTCGGCGGTGCTGGTGATGCTCCACCAGACCGACGGCAACCGCTGCGGATGGGGTGACTTCGCGATCCTGGCCGCTCTCCAGGGAGTCGCCGGCATCTCGTACGACCAGTGCGGCTACGGCACCGCCGACTGCAGGATCGAGGATCCGGACGACCCGGTGCCGCAGGTGCGGGCCGTGCTGCGCGAGGTCGAGAAGCAGTGGCCGGACGCGCCGGTCGTGCTGGTCGGAGCGTCGATGGGCGGCAGCCAGACCGTGCGGGCCGTCGCCGCCGGGGTGGAGGTCGACGGCTGGGTCGACCTGTCCGGACCGTCGACCTGGGCCGGTGTCGACCTGGCCTCGGTCGCCGACACGATCCGGACCCCGGGCCTGGTCGCCATCTCCGAGGACGCCGACGGTGCCGAGGAGGCCGACGCCGCCCGAGAGCTGGCGGAGGCCACGTCCTCGGAGTTCGTGGCCGCGGACGCCGGACACGGGTGGGAGCTGGTGGTCGAGGAGGGCAGGCTCTCGACGATCGGTCAGCAGGTCCTCACGTACGCCGCGAGGTGATCGGCAGCACGACCGCGAGGTGCTGGGCGGCGGCCCGCAGGTGCGGGAGCAGCTCGACCATCCGGTCCATCTCCATGCGGTAGGACGGCGCCGCGATCGAGACGGCGGCGACGGCATGGTTGTCCGGGTCGAGCACGGGGACACCGAGGGCGCGGATGCCGATCTCGTGCTCCTCGTCCGCGACGGCGTACCCCTGCTCGCGCACCTGCTCGATCATCGCCGCGAAGCCGGCGCGGTCGGAGATCGTGTGCGGCGTCTTCACGACCAGGTCGAGGTCGTCGATCAGCCGTTTCCGCTCGGGCTCGGGGGCGAACGCCACCAGGACCTTGCCCATCGACGTGCAGTGCAGCGGGCCGAGGCCGCCGGGGGTGCCGATCACGCTGACCTGCTGCGGCCCCTGGACGTGGTGGACGTAGAGCTGGTTGTGGTCCGAGCGGACCGACATCAGCGAGGTCTCGCGGGTCTGCTCGGTGAGCTCCTCCAGCGCGGGCAGGGCTGAGCCTGCGAAGCCACGGCGGTGGGCGACGGACTGGGCCAGCGAGAAGACCTTGAGCCCGAGGGAGTAGCGCTTGCTGTCCTCGTCGAAGCTCGCGTAGCCGTCGCGGATCAGCGCCGCCGCGAGCCGGTGGCAGGTGCTGAGCGGGAAGCCGGTCTCCCGGCTGAGCGTGGAGAGCGGTACGCCGGAGGGGTAGGCGCTGAGCCGGTCCAGCAGCAGCAGCGCCTTGCCGACCATGTCGCGCTTGGCCTCGGCCTCGGTCGTGTCGTCCATGACCGAGATTCTTCCATATCGTGGAAGCGATATCTGAAACATGAAAGGAATGCGTTGACGGGCCGATGTGGTCGCCGCCACACTCGCATGGTGAAAGTGACTTCCGCCACGCGGTAGTGGAGCGAAAGGAATCCCCCCATGACCACCTCCGACACGCGCGCCGACTCCGGCGCGACGACGATCGGCACGCAGCGCTGGGTGCGCCTGCTGCCGATCGTCTTCATCACCTACAGTCTGGCCTACCTCGACCGCTCCAACTTCTCCATCGGCATCGCCGGCGGCATGGCGGAGGACCTCGCGATCACGCCCGCCGTCTCCGCGCTCATCGGCGCTGCCTTCTTCCTGGGCTACTTCGCCTTCCAGATCCCGGGAGCGATCTACGCCGAGCGGCGCAGCGTACGGTCGCTGATCTTCTGGAGTCTGATCGCCTGGGGCCTGCTCGCCTCGGTGCAGGGGCTGCTCAGCTCGGCGACCGCGTTGATCGTCGTACGTTTCCTGATCGGTGTCGTCGAGGCCGCCGTGCTGCCGGCGATGGTGATCTTCCTCAGCCACTGGTTCACCAGCCGTGAGCGCGGCCGCGCCAACACCTTCCTGATCCTCGGCAACCCGGTCACCGTGCTGTGGCTGACGGTCGTGTCCGGCTTCCTCATCGAGGCGACCGACTGGCGGTGGATGTTCATCATCGAGGGCCTGCCCGCGGTCGTCTGGGCGTTCGTCTTCCGGGCGATGGTCAGCGACCACCCCGAGCAGGCCACGTGGCTCAACCCTGCGGAGCGCGACGCCGTCGTCGAGCAGCTCAACCAGGAGCAGCGTGCGCTGACCCCGGTCAAGGGCTACGGCGAGGCCTTCCGGTCGCGCAACGTCGTCCTGCTCTCGCTGCAGTACTTCCTGTGGAGCGTCGGCGTCTACGGCTTCGTCTTCTGGCTGCCCTCGATCGTGAAGGCCGCCTCGGGTGAGGGCATCGGGATGTCCGGGCTCATCTCCGGGATCCCGTACGTCCTCGCCGTCGTGCTGATGATCGTCAACAGCCGTGCCTCCGACCGTGCCGGGACGCGCGGGCGGTTCGTGTGGCCGTGGCTGCTGGTCGGTGCGGTGGCGTTCTACGGCTCCTACCTGCTCGGTCCCGACCAGTTCTGGCTCTCGTTCATCCTGCTCACGCTCGCCGGTGGCGCGATGTACGCGCCGTACGGTCCCTACTTCGCCCAGATCCCCGAGTTCCTGCCGCGCAACGTGGCCGGAGCGGCGATCGCGCTGATCAACTCCTTCGGTGCTCTCGGCGGGTTCGCGGGCAGCTACCTGGTCGGCTGGCTGAACGGCACGACCGGGAGCACCGACGCCTCGTTCCTGCTGATGGCGGGCTGTCTGGCGCTGGCCGCCGTGGTGATGCTGCTGGTCAAGGCGCCGGCCGCGGAGGGTGCTTCGGAGACTGCTTCGGAGACTGCTCGATGAGGATCGCTCGGATCGAGCATCCCGACGGGATCGACCACGCCGTGGTCGAGGCCGACGGCTACCGGGTGGTCGAGGACGTGTTCGCCGACGAGATCCGGTGCCGGGACCGATGGGTCGCCCTCGCCGACGCCCGCCTGCTGGCTCCGGTCGAGCCGCGGACCGTGGTCGGGATGGCACACAACACCGGGCCGAGCGACCGGCTGCTGCCGCCGCAGGCGTTCCTCAAACCGGCTCGGTCGGTGATCGGCCCCGGTGACCCGGTGCCGGTGCCGGCCGGCCTCGGTCTGGTCCACGCGGAGGCGGAGCTCGCGGTCGTGATCGGGAGCTCCGGCACCGTGCTGGGCTACACGGTCGCCAACGACGTCACCGCGCGCGACCTGCAGGCCCAGGACTCGCTGTGGACACAGGCCAAGGGCCAGCGTGGGTTCACCCCGCTGGGCCCGTGGATCGAGACGGATCTCGACCCGGCGGGTGCCGTTGTGGGTCTCCGGGTCGACGGCGAGGTTGCGCCGGAGGCCGACACGGGCCGGCTGGCCCGGACCGTCGACGAGGTGGTGGCGTGGGTCAGCGGCTTCCTCCCGCTCGGGCCGGGCGACGTCATCCTGACCGGTGCCCCCGGGACCAGCCTCCCGATCCGGCCGGGACAGCAGGTCACGGCGAGCGTCGCGGGCATCGGGGAGCTGGTCAATCCGGTGGTCGAGGGCGTGCATCAGCGGCGTACGGAGAGGGGTGCGGCATGACCGGCACCGAGACCGGCCTGGACGTGGTCACCTTCGGGGAGGCGATGGCGATGTTCGTCGCCCAGGAGAGCGGACCGCTGCACCGGGCCGCGACCTTCGTCCGGGCGACCGCCGGGGCCGAGACCAACGTGGCGACCGGGCTGGCTCGGCTCGGCCATCGGTCCGGCTGGATCGGACGGCTGGGAGACGACCCGCTCGGGCTGTTCGTCGAGGAGGAGCTCCGCGGCTGCGGGATCGACCTGTCTCGGGTCGAGACCGACGACACCGCGCCCACCGGCTTCCAGCTGAAGTCGCGAGCCGACGGTGGCGACCCGGAGGTGGTCTACTTCCGGCGCGGGTCCGCGGGGAGCCGGCTGGCGTGGAGCGAGCCGATGGGGACGTACGTCTCCTCGGCCCGTCACCTCCATCTGACCGGTATCCCGCTGGCGATCTCCGAGACGGCGCGGGACTTCGCGTTCCGGGCGGTGGCCGCGGCCCGGGCGGGCGGCGCCAGCGTGTCCTTCGACCCGAACCTGCGTCCGTCGCTGTGGGCGAGCGAGCAGGAGATGGTCGCCGTCGTGAACGAGGTCGCCGCCCTGGCCGACTGGGTGCTCCCGGGGGTCGAGGAGGGCCGGGTGCTGACCGGCCACGGCGACCCCGAGTCCATCGCCGAGCACTATCTCGCCGCGGGCGTCGCGCGGGTGGTCGTCAAGAACGGCTGTCACGGAGCCGTCGCCTTCGGCCCGGAGGGCACGGTCCGGCAGCCCGCGTTCCAGGTCGACGTCGTGGACACCGTCGGTGCCGGCGACGGCTTCGCCGCCGGGCTGATCAGCGCCCACTTGGACGGTCTGGAGCTCGGCCCGGCGCTCGAGCGGGCCGCCGCGGTCGGTGCGCTGGCCACCACCTCGGCCGGCGACAAGGACGGCCTTCCCGACCGGGAACGGCTCGACCACTTTCTGGCGACCACCTCGGTGGCCGCCTGACCGATGACACCAGCGAAAGGAAACAACTCGATGCGCGTACTCGTGCCGTGGGCCCACCTGGAGGACCAGATGGGTGGCTGGCCCGACGGCCTGCAGGTGGAGGTGTTCGACGGCACCGCCGCCGCGCCTGCCGACGTCTCCGACGTGGCGTTCTACGTGCTGCCGTACGGCGTGAGCGCCGGGCGTGACCTGCTGCCGCGGATGCCTGCGCTCCGTGCCGTACAGAGCCTGAGCGCGGGGGTGGAGAAGGTGCTCCCGCTCATCGGGCCGGAGGTCACGCTCTGCAACGGGCGGGGCCTGCACGACGCCAGCGCCGCCGAGCACGGGCTCGGCCTGATCCTCGCCGCCCAGCGGGAGCTGCCCCGCTGGGTGCGCGACCAGGACGCCGGCCGGTGGCAGCCCGAGCACACCCGGTCGCTGGCCGACTCGCGGGTCGTGATCGTCGGGTACGGCTCGATCGGCGCCGCGCTCGAGCGGCGCCTGCTCGCCTGCGAGGCCGAGGTCGTCAGGGTCGCGTCCAGGGCGGACGCCGACCGTGAGGTGCACGGTGTCGACGAGCTCCCTGTCCTGTTGCCCACGGCCGACATCGTGGTGCTCACGCTTCCGGAGAACCCCGGCACGATCGGTCTGATCGGCGCCGAGCAGCTGGCGCTGCTGCCCGACGGCGCGCTCGTGGTGAACATCGGCCGCGGCCGCACGCTCGACACCGGCGCGCTCCTCGCCGAGCTCTCCACGGGTCGACTCCGCGCCGCGCTCGACGTCGTCGACCCCGAGCCGCTCCCCGCCGGCCACCCGCTGTGGTCGACGCCCGGCGCGATCGTGACCCCGCACGTCGGTGGCGGTGCGGCGACCTTCTACCCGCGCGCCGAGCGCCTGGTCGCCGAGCAGCTGCGACGCTTCGCCGAGGGCCGCCCGCTGCTCAACGTGGTGCCCCGGGAGGGTGTGGCCACACCTCCCTGATCCTGCCCGCAAGACTCTCCGATCGGGGAGGTTGCTGCGCTCACGCCGTAACTAATGTGCGAACGGTCACAACGTGAGAGGAGCAGCAGATGGAACCCCAGAACGAGTCGAACCCGGTCGACATCGCCAGCGACGTCGCCACCGAGGACCTCATCGAGGAGGTCTCGATCGACGGAATGTGCGGCGTCTACTGATGCCCGATCGCATGCTCGAGGAGCCGTGGACACTCTCGCCCTCGGTGGCGCTGCGTCCTGAACCGTTCGGGGCTCTCGCCTACCACTTCGGCAACCGGAAGCTGACCTTCCTCAAGCGGCCGGAGCTGGTCGAGGTGGTGCGGCTCCTCGAGCATCACCCCCGTCTCGGCAGCGCGCTCGATGCCGCCGGCATCCCGCCGGAACAGCACGACGCGTACGCAGCGGCGCTCCGCACCCTCGCCGAGACCGACATGATCCGCCCCCGCCACCAGGAGGCAGTGTGACCATCGCACCTGAACGCCCCAGCACTCCCGCGAGCACTCCCCAGGCCCGTCCCGAAGGCGGCACCCTCGTCGAGCAGTTCGAGTTCGGGCTCGACGCCCCGATCTGCCTGACCTGGGAGCTGACGTACGCCTGCAACCTCGAGTGCGCCCACTGCCTGTCGAGCTCGGGCCGGCGCGACCCGCGCGAGCTCAGCACCGAGCAGTGCAAGGCCGTCATCGACGAGCTGCAGCGCATGCAGATCTTCTACGTGAACATCGGCGGCGGGGAGCCGACGATCCGCCCCGACTTCTGGGAGCTCGTGGAGTACGCCGTCGACCACCAGGTCGGCGTGAAGTTCTCCACCAACGGCTTCCGCATCACTCCCGAGCGTGCCGCCTTCCTGGCCTCGACGGACTACGTCGACGTACAGATCTCGCTCGACGGCGCGACCGCGGAGGTCAACGACCGGGTCCGCGGCGCGGGGTCGTACGACACCGCGCTCAAGGCGCTCGCGAACCTCCGCGACGCCGGCTTCACCGACGCCAAGATCTCCGTGGTCTGCACCCGGGAGAACATCGGCCAGCTCGACGACTTCAAGGCCATCGCTGACGAGTACGGCGCCACCCTGCGCCTCACCCGCCTGCGTCCCTCGGGCCGCGGCGCGGATGTCTGGGACGAGCTGCACCCGCTGCCGGAGCAGCAGCGCGAGCTCTACGACTGGCTGATGGCGCACGGTGACAACGTCCTCACCGGCGACTCCTTCTTCCACCTGGCCGCCTACGGCGAGTCCCTTCCGGGCCTCAATCTGTGCGGTGCCGGGCGGGTGGTGTGCCTGATCGACCCGGTCGGCGACGTCTACGCCTGCCCGTTCGCGATCCACGACCAGTTCCTGGCCGGCAACCTGCTCGGTGAGGGCGGTTTCCAGGAGGTGTGGCAGTCCTCCGAGCTGTTCACCGAGCTGCGCTCGCCGCAGACCGGTGGCGCCTGCACCAAGTGCCAGCACTTCGACGCCTGCCGCGGTGGCTGCATGGCCGCCAAGTTCTTCACCGGACTGCCGCTGGACGGGCCGGACCCGGAGTGCGTCCAGGGCTACGGCGAGAGCGCGCTGGCCGGCGACCGGCTCGTTCCGCCGGCGAGCAAGGACCACTCCCGCAGCCAGGCCAGCCGCAACGCGCCGGTGCTGCTCAATCTCGGTGCCACCAGGCGGCGCCCCGTCTCCGCCTGCAACGAGGACCCGCTCGCCGGAGGTGACCTGTCGTGAAGCTCGAGAACCCGTGGAAGAAGAACCCGTGGTTCGAGTCGGTCGCGGTCGCTCAGGAGCGGGCCCGCCGCCGGCTGCCCAAGCCGGTCTACGGCGCGCTCGTCGCCGGGTCCGAGCGCGGCCAGAGCATGACCGCCAACCAGGACGCCTTCGCCGACCTCGGCTGGGCACCTCACGTCGTGGGACAGCACGCCAAGCGGGACCTCGGCACCACCGTGTTCGGCCACGCGATCCCGTTGCCGGTCCTGATCAGCCCCACCGGGGTCCAGGCCGTGCACCCCGACGGCGAGGTCGCGGTCGCCCGCGCCGCCGCGGCCCGCGGCACCATCATGGGGCTGTCCAACTTCGCCTCCAGGTCCGTGGAGGAGGTCGCGGCGACCGGCGCGACGACGTTCTTCCAGATGTACTGGACCGGCGATCGCGACACCATGGTCCAGCGCATGCAGCGGGCGCACGCCGCCGGTGCCCAGGGCCTGATCGCCACCCTCGACTGGTCCTTCTCGATCGGCCGTGACTGGGGCAGTCCCGAGATCCCGGAGAAGGTCGACCTGCGGACGATGATGCGCCTGGCGCCGCAGGTGGCGGCAAGGCCGCGGTGGGCGTGGCAGTTCGGGCGTACGGGCTCCTTCCCCGATCTCACCGCGCCCAACCTCGCCCCGCCCGGTGGAAGCGCGCCGACGTTCTTCGGCGCCTACTACGAGTGGATGACCACCCCGCCGCCGACCTGGGACGACGTCGCCTGGATGCGCGAGCAGTGGCACCAGATCAGCGGTACGCCGTTCGTCCTCAAGGGCGTGTGCCGGGTCGACGACGCGCTCCGCGCCGTGGACGCCGGGGTCGCGGGCATCTCGGTCTCCAACCACGGCGGGAACAACCTCGACGGCACCCCGGCCGCGATCCGGATGGTCAAGCCGATCGCCGACCGCGTCGGCGACCAGGTCGACGTGGTGATGGACGGAGGCGTCCGCCGCGGCTCCGACGTCGTCAAGGCGCTCGCGCTCGGCGCAAAGGCGGTGCTGATCGGACGGGCCTACCTGTGGGGCCTGGCGGCCAACGGCCAGGCCGGGGTCGAGAACGTCCTCGACGTGCTCAGCGGTGGCATCGACTCGGCGCTGCGGGGGCTCGCGGTCGGATCGGTCGCCGAGCTGCGGCCGGAGCACCTGATCGTCCCGGACGGCTTCCATGTACGCACTGGGTGACGCCACCTGGCCGCAGGTGCGCCAGGGCACGGTCCTGCTGGTGCCCGTCGGCTCGCTGGAGCAGCACGGACCGCACCTGCCGTTCGACACCGACACCACCATCGCGTCGGCGGTCACGCAGGGGGTGGCCGACCGGCTCGCGGAGCAGGGTGTCGAGAGTTGGGTGGCCCCACCGATCGCGATCGGGTCGAGCGGCGAGCACCAGTCCTTCGCCGGCACCGTGTCGATCGGGAGCGACGCGCTCCACCTGGTCGTGGTCGAGCTGGTCCGCTCGGCCCGCACCTGGGCCGAGCGGGTCGTGCTCGTCAACGGCCACGGCGGCAACGCCGCCGCGCTGACCAGCGCGGTCAACCAGCTCGCGTACGAGCGGCAGTCGGCCTGCTGGCTGCCGTGCCGCACGGAGGACTACGACCTGCACGCCGGCCGCACCGAGACGTCGCTGATGCTGCACCTGCGCCCCGAGTCGGTACGCCTGGACCTGGCCGAGCCGGGCGACACCCGTCCGCTCGCCGAGATCCTGCCGGCGATGCGGGCGGGCGGGGTCGCGGCGGTCTCCGCCAACGGCGTCCTCGGCGACCCGACAGGCGCCACCGCGGCGGAGGGAGCGCAGGCGCTCACGACGATGATCGAGCAGACCACCATGGACGTGCTGGCGCCCGGCGGCGTGGCCGTGGGATGAACCGCTCCCGCCCGTGAGATACCCGATCGGCTTCCGCGCCCGCATCCGCGACGACGTACGCCGCATCGACGGTCGCCTGCTCGTCGGCGGCTCGCCGCTGCGTGCCGTCCGGCTCACCAAGGCGGCGCTGACGCTGCTGGCCGACGGCGAGGTCACCGTGGTCGACGCGGCGACCGACGCGCTCGCCGCCAGGCTCGTCGACGGCAACCTGGCCGATCCCGTGCTCGACGGGGCCGGCGTGGAGCCGGCGGAGCTGACCGTCGTGATCCCGGTGCGCGACCGGCCCGAGCAGCTCGACCGCGCGCTCGGGCCGCTGAAGGGCCTCCACCGCATCGTCGTCGACGACGCCTCGCTCGACCCCGACGCCGTCGAGCGGGTGGCCCGCCGCCACGGCGCCCACCTCCTGCGGCTGCCGGTGAACCTCGGCCCGGCGGGTGCCCGCAACGCCGGCCTGCGCGCGGTGCGCACCGCCTACGTCGCCTTCGTCGACTCCGACGTCACGGTCGAGGCGAGCACGCTCCTGGACCTCTCCCGCCACTTCGCCGACAGCCGCGTCGCCCTGGTCGCGCCGCTGGTCCGCAGCCGCGCGCGCAGCCGGGAACCGCGGTGGTTCGAGCGCTTCGACGAGGACGACTCCTCCCTCGCCCTCGGCACCCGCGCCTGCGTCGTACGCCCGGGTGCCGCGGTTGGCTGGCTGCCCAGCGCCTGCCTGGTGGGACGTACGGAACGGCTCGGGGTGGGCTTCGAGGAGACGATGCGGGTGGGCGAGGACGTCGATCTCGTCTGGCGGCTGGTCGAGGCCGGCGAGGTGGTCCGCTACGACCCCGACCAGGTCGCCTGGCACGACACCCGCACGACCGTCCGCGGCTGGCTGGGCCGCAAGTACCTCTACGGCACCGGCGGTGCCGACCTGGCCGTCCGCCACGGCCGCAAGGGCGCCCCGGCGGTGATGACGGCGAGCATGGCGGCCACGGCCGCCGCGCTGCTGGTGCACCGCCGGTGGTCGCTCCCGGTCGCCGCCGCCGGGATCGCCTACGGCCTCCTCTCGCTGCGCCGACGGCTGCCCGAGACCCCCGGACGCGACCGGCTCGCGGTCCAGCTCTGTGTCCAGGGCCTCGGCTGGACGGTCCGCCAGGAGGCCGCGCTGCTGCTGCGGCACTGGTGGCCGCTGACCGTGCTCCTCGCACCGCGCAGTGCCCTTGTCCGGCGCGCCCTCGCGGCCTCCCTGGTCGTCGACGTGGTCGTCGCCCGGGTCGACAACCCCGGCACGAGATACCGTCCGCTGGCCCGCCGGCTGGACGACATGGCGTACGGCGCAGGCCTCTGGGCCGGCGCGATCAGAGCCCGTTCGGTGACCTGTCTGCTGCCGCGCCGACCTGGCCAGAAGACCGGCCAGGGAGGCACCTCTCCCAACGGGTAGGTAAGCCCCTCCCGGGCCGGGCTGTTTCCCGTTCCTCGCCTGTTCGCGGCCCTTTCGCCGTACCTAATGTGCTGAGCGTCACACATCAACGGAGGTTTGCCATGCAGGTCGACGAACTACTCAAGCCATTCCCCATCAAGGAGTTCCACCCCTTCCCGCGCGCCCTCATGGGCCCCGGCGCTCACGAGATGATCGGTCCCGAGGCCCTGAAGATGGGCTTCCGCAAGACCCTGGTGATGACGTCCGGCCTGCGCGGCACGGACATCGTCACCAAGATCGTCGAGTCGATGAAGTACCACGGCCTCGAGGTCGTCGTGTACGACAAGGTCGAGTCCAACCCCAAGGACTACAACGTCATGGACTCGGTCAAGCTCTACCAGGAGAACGAGTGCGACTCGTTCGTCTCCATCGGCGGCGGCTCGTCGCACGACGCCTGTAAGGGCGCGCGCATCTCGGTCGCCCACGACGGCCGCAACGTCAACGAGTTCGAGGGCTTCAACATGTCCGAGAACCCGAAGAACCCGCCGCACATCGCGGTCTCGACCACGGCCGGCACCGGTTCGGAGACGTCCTGGGCGTACGTCATCACCGACACGACCACGGACCCGGACAACCCGCACAAGTACGTCGCCTTCGACGACGCCTCGGTCGCCAGCCTGGCGATCGACGACCCGGTGCTCTACTACGACTGCCCGGTCGACTACACCGCGCAGTGCGGCTTCGACGTCCTGGCGCACGCCAGCGAGCCGTACGTCTCCCGGATCAACTTCCAGCCGTCGCTCGGCAACGCGCTGCACGCGATCAAGCTGACCTCGGAGAACCTGCGGCAGGCGGTCTGGAACGGCCAGGACCTCGGTGGCCGTGAGGGGATGATGTACGCCCAGTACATCGCCGCCCAGGCGTTCAACTCCGGCGGCCTCGGCATCATCCACTCGATCAGCCACGCGGTGAGCGCCTTCTACGACACCCACCACGGCCTCAACAACGCGATCGCGCTGCCGCGGGTCTGGGCGTTCAACATGCCCACGCACTACAAGCGGTTCGCCGACATCGCTCGCGCGATGGGCGTCGACACCCACGGCATGACCGACGTGCAGGCCGCCGACGCGGCCCTCGCCGCGGCCATCCGGCTGCTGCGTGACGTCGGCATCACCGAGCGCTTCGTGGACGTCAAGCAGGACACGTACTCGAAGAACCGGCTCGGCCAGGGCCCGACGGCCTACTACGCCAACGCCAAGGAGATCGTCGGCGACGACTCGGACGTCGACCGGATCACCAACCACGTCCTCGGTGACGCCTGCACGCCGGGCAACGCCAAGGAGTGCACGTTCGAGACCGTACGTCCGGTGGTCGACCACTGCCTGAACGGCGACCTGGACGACCTGCTCGGCTGATCGGCCCAGCTGATCACACGAGCGTGGCGGGCCCGGCCGGCTGAGACCACCAGCCGGGCCCGCCGCCTCGGCCCCATCCATCACCTCGAGGAGTGCACGTGTCGACCACCACCGAACCGACCCAGGGCTTCACCGACGTCGAGGACACCCGCGCTCAGCTCGCGGCGTGCGGCTACCTCGCCGACGACCGGCTCGCCACCACGGTGTTCCTGCAGACCAGGCTGGAGAAGCCGGTCCTGCTCGAGGGCCCGGCGGGGGTCGGCAAGACCCAGTTGGCGGAGAGCCTCGCCACCGCCACCGGGCGGCGCCTGATCCGGCTGCAGTGCTACGAGGGTCAGGACGAGACCAAGGCGCTCTACGAGTGGGACTACGGCAAGCAGCTGCTCTACACCCAGATCCTGCGCGAGAAGATCGGCCAGGTCGTCGAGGACGCCGCCGACCTGAACGAGGCCGTCGAGCGGATCGCCAAGCAGGACTCGGTGTTCTTCTCGCAGCGCTTCCTGGCCGCCCGCCCGCTGCTCGAGGCGATCGACTCCGACACCCCGGTCGTGCTCCTCATCGACGAGGTCGACCGGGCCGACGAGGCCCTCGAGGCGGTGCTGCTGGAACTGCTCGCCGAGTTCCAGATCTCCATCCCCGAGGTCGGCACGATCACCGCCAAGACGATGCCGTACGTCGTGCTCACCTCGAACAACACCCGCGACCTCTCCGCCGCGCTCAAGCGCCGCTGCCTGCACCTCTTCCTGGACTACCCCGACGCGGTCCGGGAGCTGGAGATCATCCGGTCCAAGGAGACGGGTCTCGCCGACTCGCTCGCGGCCCGGCTCGTCGACATCGTCCGCGGCATCCGCGAGCTCGAGCTGCGCAAGGCGCCGAGCATCTCCGAGACCGTCGACTGGGCTCGTACGCTGGCGGTGCTCGGCGTCGAGGAGCTCACCGCCGACGTGCTCTCCACGACGCTCAACGTGGTCGTGAAGTACGAGCGCGACCTGAAGCGGGTCATGGACGCGCTGCCGCGGCTGGTCGACCCGAACGCCGAGGTGCCCGACCACCTGCACGGCCATGGTCACGGGCACGGCCACGGTCATGGCCACTCCCACGCGCCGGCTGCGGAGGACCGTGTCGAGGACGACGTCGACGGCCGCGCCGAGCGGAAGGCGAAGGACCAGCCCGGCCGGCACAACGCGGGCTACTACGGCGGCGCCGGCGGCACCGGGCCGCGTACGGCCCCGGCGGTGTCCACCAGCCAGGGGACCCGGGCGTTCCCGTCGGCCCGCAAGCGTCCGGTCTGAGGCGGGATCGAGGCCCGACATGGAGACCGCACTGCACCGCTTCATCCGGCTGCTCCGGCTCTACGGCGTACGCGTGAGCACCGCCGAGGTGATCGACGCGATGCACGCGGTCGCCCAGCCCGGGGTGCTCGAGCAGCGCCACCTGCTCCACGCTGCGCTGACCGCGAGCCTGGTCAAGGACCGCCGCGACCTGGACACCTTCGACCTGGTCTTCGACCGGTTCTTCGGGTTGCGGCCGGTGGTCGAGGAGACGGACGAGCACGGGCACAGCCACGACGACCTCTCCGACGACGGCCAGCTGACCGACTTCACGCTCTCCGAGGAGCCGGGCGAGGTGCCGGAGGACGGGCACAGCCACGGCAAGCCGGACGACATCAAGGAGTACTTCAAGCCCGAGGACATGGCGCAGCGCTACAACCTCCACCAGGAGGCGAACAAGATCGACATCGCCGCGCTCACCGACGAGATCGTCCTCTCCAACGACCCGAAGTCCAGCCCCGGTGAGGCCGCGCGGGTCCAGCTCTCCACGAGCCGGATGCACAACCCCGGCAACCCGGGCGACCTGATCCGCGACGCCGGGATGCAGCTCGACACCGAGCTCTCGGTGCAGGAGGAGATCGCGCTGTTGAGCTGGCTCGAGGAGCGCGAGCCGGACAGCGGCATCGACGACGACGACGCTCTCGCGGAGCTCCGCAAGGCCCTCTCGCCGTGGCTGGCCACGCTGCCGGAGCGGATCCGCGACCACCTCGAACGGCTGATGAGCATGGAGCGCGAGATCGAGTCGCGCGAGATCCAGGCCGCCCAGGCCGAGACCGTCGCCGAGCACGACCGGGCCGCGCTGGAGGAGTCGCTGCGGCGGCTGCTCAGGAAGCTCCACGGAGCCCCGCGCCCGCGGCGTACGGTCGCTGCCCGCGGCATCGTCGACGGCCGCCGGACCATGCGCACGAACATGAAGTACGACGGGGTGCCGTTCCGGCCGGTCACCGTCGCCAAGGCGCACGACCGGCCGCGGCTGCTCGTGCTCTGCGACGTCTCCCTGTCCGTACGCTCCACCGCCCGCTTCACCCTGCACCTGCTGCACAGCCTGCAGTCGGTGGCCACCTCCGTGCGGTCGTTCGCGTTCGTGAAGGACCTGGTCGAGATCACCGACCTGTTCGCCGAGCACCGGATCGAGGACGCGCTGTCCCTGGTGCTCTCGGGGCTTCCGGCAGGCGGCGTGCTCGACGTGGACGCGGACTCGGACTACGGCTCCTCGTTCGAGCAGTTCCTGGAGCAGTTCGGCTCGGCGGTGAACCGCAGGACCACGCTGGTGATCCTCGGCGACGGTCGCGGCAACGGCAGGGATCCGGGCTTCGCCGCGTTCGAGGAGCTCACCCGGCGCGCCCGGTCGACGATCTGGCTGACCCCCGAGCCGCGCTACTCGTGGGCGCTCGGCGGCTGCGACCTGCCGGAGTACGCGGAGTGGTGCGACAAGGTCCAGGTCGTCCGCAACCTGCGTGGGCTGGACAACGTGACCCAGACGATGTCGGCCGGACGATGACCACCCCGCCCGGCGAGCTCGGGGTGATCGACGCACTTCGCCCCGGTCCGGAGGCGGGCGTCTATCGCGACGAGGTCGTGAGCGTCCGGGCCTGGCAGGGCCCTCGGCCGCGTCGCCATCTCGGGACGATCCGCACTCGCCACTTCGACGTCCACCGCGAGGGCCACCAGGTCCACCTGGTCCACTGCCTGCGGGCGGAGCAGATCGACGACGACCTCTCCGGGCTGCTGGCCGAGGAGCTGTTCCAGCCCGGTTGGCTGCGTGGTCCGGACCTGTTCGAGCGGCTCTTCACCGGCGTCGTGATCAGCAGCGCCCCCGACCCGGGGCAGGCCTGGGCCGCGTTCTACCGCAACACCCTGCGCCACGTGGAAGAGGCGCTGGAGCGCCCCGGCCCCACCCCGGCCGGTCACGGGACCGTCGCCGAGTACGCCCCCGTCTACCGCTTCGTCGAGCAGCAGCTGGCGCGTGGCTCCGTCCTCGAGGTCGGCTGCTGCTTCGGGTTCCTCTCGCTGCGGCTGGCCGCCGCGGGCCGGGACGTGACCGCCTCCGACCTCTCCGCGGGCACCGTCACGCTGCTGCGCGCCGCCGCCTCCCGGCTGAAGGTCCCGCTGGCCACGCGTGCCGCCGACGCCACCCGGCTGCCGTGGGCCGCCGACGCCGCCGACAACGTGCTGCTGATCCACCTGCTCGAGCACATCGAGCCGAGCCTCGGCGACCGGGCGGTCGCCGAGGCGATCCGGGTCGCGCGTCGCCGGGTCGTCATCGCCGTACCCCTCGAGGACGAGCCCGACGAGACCTGGGGACACGTCCGGACGGTGTCGCTGGACGACCTCGCCGCGTGGGGCGAGGCCTCGGGACACCCGCACCGGGTCGTCGAGCACCACGGTGGCTGGCTCGTCATCGACACCGACCGCTGATCGCTCCTCGCCGGTCGACCTGTCCGTCGACGACGCGGACGATGATCGGTCCGCCCGGCTCCGCGTCAGGCCAGGTCACAGACCGGTCCGACCTGTCCGTCGGCCGCACGCAACCGGGTAGGAGGCCTACCCGAGGGCAGGTGCGCGACCGCCCACTCGGCGGGTCTGCCGGTGTGTCGTACGTCACTAGTTTGAGAGGACCGTAGCCCAGCCCGGACCACGGCTCACTCCCTGGAGGAACTGATGACGAACACATCCATCGATGCAGAGGTGCCCACGGTGCAAGGCACCACCCCGACGGCCTGGGGCGACCCGTTCCCGCTCGGCCTGGCCAGCTTCGGGATCTCGGCGCTCGTGCTGTCCAGCGTGATGTCGGGACTCGTGGACGCGGCCGCCCTGCCGGCGGTGCTGCCCCTCGCGCTGGCGCTGGGCTTCGCCACCGAGCTCCTGGCCGGTCTGGTCCACTACCGGCGTGGCGAGACGTTCCCGGCCCTCGTGTTCACCGCGTACGCCGGGTTCTGGCTCTCCTATGCGCTGCTGGTGCAGTTCTACGGTCCGATGGTGACCGCCGACGGCGCCGCGATCACCGGGATGTTCCTGCTCGCCTGGGCGCTGTTCACGTCCTACATGCTGCTGGCGGCGCTGCGCACCAACACCACCACGATCGTGATCTTCGTGCTCCTGGCCGGGGTCTTCTACCTCGCGGCCTTCGGGTCGTTCCTCGGCAGCGCCGGTCTCGGCAAGACCGCCGGCTACGTGCTGATCCTGGACGCCGTGGTGGCGCTCTACGCCTCGGCCGCGATCATCGTGAACACGACCTGGGACCGCACGGTCCTGCCGGTGCCGTGATCTCGCTCGGCCGTCGGGCCGTCGGTCAGAGGAGTCCCATCTTGGACGCCTCGTACACCGCCTCGGCCCGGCGGCTGACGCCCAGCTTCCGCAGGATGTTGCCCACGTGGAACTTCGCGGTGGTGTCCGAGATGTAGAGCCGGTGGCCGATGGCGCGGTTCGACAGCCCGTGGGCGAGGAGCTCCAGCACCTCGAGCTCGCGGCTGGTGAGCTCGGAGTCGTCGCTGGTCACCGGCATGTTCACGCCGCGGATCATCGCCGCCGCGGAGCGCGCGTCGAAGGCGCTGCCGCCGCTCGCCACGTCCCGGATCGCCCGGACCAGCCCGGTGGTGTCGACGTCCTTGACGACGTAGCCGCGGGCGCCGGCTCGGATCGCCTGCATCACCAGCTGCTCGTCGAGGAACGTGGTCAGCACCAGGATCAGTGCCTCCGGATGGCGCTGGGTGAGCGCCGCGCAGAGCTCGAGCCCCTCGGCGTCCGAGGACGAGGAGAGCTTCAGGTCGAGCAGCACGATGTCCGGGCGGGCGCTGTTGACCCGAGCGAGCGCCTCGGCCGCCGTCGCCGCCTCCGCGACGACCCGCAGCCCGGGCTCACGCTCCAGGATCGAGCGCAGACCCTGCCGCACGATCGCGTGATCATCGACCAGCAGTACGTCGATCCCGGCCGTGGTCCGGTCCGGGACCGCTGTGGCCGGGACCGCCTGGGGTGCGCTGAGCATGGTCATGGGTTCCTCCTCGAAGCGGCTACTGCGGGTCCTCGATGAGCCCGCAGATCGTTCCTCGGCCGCGGTCCACGACCGGCAGCGGCACCCGGAGCTCGACCCGGACCCCGCCGAGGTGCGAGCGGCGGAACGCGACGGTGCCGCCGAGCTCGCTGATCCGGGTCTCGATGTTCGCCAGGCCGCGGTGTCTCCCGTCGATCGAGGCGCCGCGCTCGAGACGCAGCTTCCGGGCGAGCAGGCCGGGGTCGCCGCGGCCGTCGTCGGCGACCCCGACGTAGAGCTCGTGCTTGCGGTAGCGGAGCCGGAGCACGGCCTGGGTGGCCTCGGCGTGGATGGCCACGTTGAAGAGCGCCTCGCCGACCGCGCGGGCGATGTCGTGCTTGGCCTCCGCGGGCATCGGGCACACCTCGCCCTCGACCCGCACCGACACGTCCAGGTGCGGGCGATGGTGCTCGGCCACCTCGTGCAGCAGCTCCGGCAGCGAGGAGACCGTGTCGCGATGCGGCTGGTGCAGGGCGTAGATCGCCCGGCGCAGCTGCTCCACGGCGTCCTGGGTGAGCTGCTTGGCGGTGTTGAGGAGCTCGGTGATCCGCTCGCCGGCAGGCCCCAGGTCCTCAGTCTCGCCGCGCGCCACCTCGACCGACATCCCGGCCGAGAGCACGAACTGGGTCACGCTGTCGTGGAGCTCCCGCGCGATGCGGTGGCGCTCGTGGTCGACCAGCTCGCGCTGCCGGGCCACCAGCAGCCGCTCCTCGGCCTCGCGCAGCTCTCGGGTCCGCTGCTCGAGGTCCCGCTCCCGGGCGCCGACCTCGTCGTAGAGCCGCTGGGCGCGCCGGTGCTGGGCGAGCCCGGCCTGGTACTGCTCGGAGGTGTGCAGCGCCACCGCGGCCTCGTTGGCCAGGATCCGCAGCACCGACAGGTCCCCGGGCTCGGGGTCGTCCGCGAGCCCGTGGAGGCCGACCAGGCTGCCGATCATGACGCTCTCCAGCGTCATCGGCACTCGCACCCAGCGGGCCGGGCCGGGGGCTCCGGTGGCATGGCCGGCCCGGATCGCACCGAGCTCGCGGCGTACGACGCCGGGGAGGTCCTCCTCGTCGCCGACCACCCGACCGTCGTGGTCGACCACGATGAACCTCGGCCGCGCCCCGGTCAGGTGGCCGTCGGCCAGCGCCAGGATCGTCCACTCCGCGGCGAGGTGCACCGCGGCCGCGCGGGCCACCTCCTCCAGGAGCGCCCGCGGACCCTCCACCGTGCGCACCAGCGCCCGGGAGATCGAGTCCATGGCGCGTACGGCCTGCTGCATCCGCTCGTCGGAGCGCAGGAAGGCGCGGTAGTAGGAGCGTTTGCCGGAACGTACGCCGGTCAGTGCTGCCAGGTCGGGGGCGCTCACGGGACTGCCTTCACAGGGCTTCCCGGAAGAGCGCGTGGATCTCGGTGCGGCTCGCCGGTCGTGGGTTCGTCGTCAGGCAGGCGTCGTCGAGGGTGGTCACCGACAGCGTGTCGAGATCGGTGTCGGTCACCCCGAGATCACGCAGGCCTCGGGGCACGCCGACGTCGTCGGCCAGGCGCCGCACGTGGTCGGCCAGCATCTCGGCAGCGACGTACCCGGGGACGCCGTCGACCGGCAGCCCGGCCGCCCGGGCCAGGCCGACGAACCGCTCGGGGACCGAGCGCGCGTTGTAGCGGATCACGTGCGGGAGCAGCACGCCGTTGACCACCCCGTGCGGGGCGTCGAGCAGCCCGCCGACCTGGTGGCTCATCGCATGGGTCGCCCCGAGGATCGCGTTGGTGAAGGCCAGTCCGGCCTGCAGGCTCGCCTGCGCCATCATCGCGCGGTGCTCCATCGCGCCGGGGTCGGTGATGGTCGAGCGAAGGTGGCGGCAGACGAGGGCGACCGAGGCCATCGCGTGCCCGTCGGCCAGCGGGTTGTGCGCCAGCGACACGTACGACTCGATGCCGTGGGTCAGCGCGTCCAGGCCGGTCGCGGCGTTGAGCGCCTCCGGCATCGTGGTCAGCAGTCGTGGGTCGGTGATCGAGACGTCCGGCACCAGCGCCCGGCCCATGATCGTGATCTTCACCCGGCGGTCGGTGTCGGTGACGATGCAGAACTGGGAGACGTCGGCCCCGGTCCCGGAGGTGCTCGGGATCATCAGCATCGGCGGGATCGGCCGGGCGATCTGGTCGATCCCGGCGTAGTCGAGGATGTCGCCGCCGTTGCCCGAGAGCACCGCGACGCCCTTCGCGGCGTCCATGCAGGAGCCGCCGCCGATCGCCACGATGACGTCGGCCTCGGTCTCGACGTACCTCTCGTAGGCGCGGCGTACCTCGTGGTCCTTGGGGTTCGGCGTGACCTCGGTCCACAGCACCGGGGCGAGCCCCTCGGCCCGCAGCAGCCGGAGCAGCTCGTCGACCCAGCCGGCCTCGACGATGCCGGGATCGGTGACGACGAACGGCCGCCGGGCACCGAGCCGGGCGGCGGCGTAGCCCGCCTCGCCGAGCGAGTCGGGTCCGAAGACGACCTCGGGTGCCTGGAACTTCACCACCTGGTCGAGCGGGGCGGTCGGTGGGACGGGCTCGTGCCGGGGAGGGGCCTCCCGGGTGCGGGCGATCACTGCTGTCGTGGCTCCGGCTCCGGCGCTCATCTCAGAGACCCACCTCGCGGTCCAGCCGGGCGATCTGACCGTCGGCGAGCGCCATCAGCGGGGAACCGGGCGGCAGCAGGTCCTGGAGGCGGAGCCACATCTCGTAGTCGTCGGCGCCCCACGCCGACCGGGTCCAGGTCGAGACGAGGTCGGGCTGGCCCGACTGGAGCACCGCGGCACGCAGCTGCTGCGCCAGGGTCTCCCGCAGTCGTACGACGCCGGGCGCCACCGAGCGCGGCAGGATCGGGCCGCGGTAGCAGCGGAGCGCGCCGGCGACGTCGCCCACCGCGAGCCGGGCCTCCACGCCGAGCCAGTCGCCGGTGACCTCGGTGGTGAGCCGGTAGGGCCGGGAGGCGAGGAACTCCTCGCCCAGCAGGTTGCGCAGCCGGTTGAGCTCGGCGCGGAGCGTCGAGGAGCCACCGTCGTCCTCGTAGAGCAGGACGGCGAGCTCGTCGCCGGAGAGCCCGCGCGGGGCGCTGGCGAGGAGCAGGAAGATCTCGCTGTGGCGCGGCGAGAGCCGCAGCTGGGCGCGATGGCCACGGCCGTCGTCGATCGAGAGCAGCAGGTCCTGGCGACCCAGCGTCTCCACGGCGATGCGCGCCCAGCCGGGCCGGGTCTCGGGCTGCCTCGGGAGCAGCTGCTCGCGCGCGAGCTCGGACTCCGCGAGCCTGGCCGCGGCGCGCACCATCGCCATCGTCTGGGGTACCACGATGGAGTCACCGCCGGTGATGTCGAGGACGCCGAGCAGGCGGGAGTCGCCCGGGTCGTGGATCGGGGTGGCGGCGCAGCTCCACTGCTGGACCGAGCGCCGGAAGTGCTCGGCGGCGACGACACTGGTCGGCCGGTCGAGCCGGAGCGCGAGGCCGGGTGCGTTCGTGCCGGCGAGCCGTTCGTCCCAGTTGCTCCCCTCGACGAAGCCGATCCGCTCCGCGCGCCGTAGGGCTGCCGGAGCCCCGCACACCCAGAGCAGCTGGCCGGCCTCGTCGGAGACGGCCATGATCGCGTCGCAGTCGCGCGCCGCCTGCCCGAGCACGTCGTCGAGCAGCGGGAACACGCGCGCCAGCGGATGGGCGGCACGTACGTCTCGCAGCTGGTCCTCGGGGAGGGTGATCGGCGCGCACGTGTCGTCCGCGGTCACCCCGGCGGCGGCGGACCGGTGCCACGAGTCCGCCACGGCTGCGCGCATCGAGGCGCTCTGCTTCGTATCGCTCATCCGGACCTCCTCTGGTGACGAGGGTCACATTTGAAGGTTGCATTCACGTTGCATCGGTTCCGCAACGTGGCTGCAACCTCGGCGTTCCTAGCGTCTGTGACCACGATCACGCCCCAATGCCTGACTTTGCCTGAGGAGAATTCCCGATGACCGTATACGCAGCTCCCGGCCAGCCCGACTCGCTGGTCACCGTCCAAGGCCGCTACGGCCACTACATCGGCGGCCAGTGGGTCGACCCGGTCAAGGGCGCCTACTTCGAGAACATCTCGCCGGTGAACGGCAAGCCGTTCACCGAGATCGCCCGGGGCACGGCCGAGGACATCGAGGCCGCCCTGGACGCCGCACATGCCGCCGCTCCGTCGTGGGGGAAGACCTCGACGACGGAGCGGGCCAACATCCTGCTCAAGATCGCCGACGTGATGGAGGAGAACCTCACCGCCATCGCCGTGGCCGAGACCTGGGAGAACGGCAAGCCGGTCCGCGAGACCCTCGCCGCCGACATCCCGCTCGCGATCGACCACTTCCGCTACTTCGCCGGTGTGCTCCGTGCCCAGGAGGGCACCATCGGCGAGATCGACGAGAACACCGTGGCGTACCACTTCCACGAGCCGCTGGGCGTCGTCGGCCAGATCATCCCGTGGAACTTCCCGATCCTGATGGCGGTCTGGAAGCTCGCCCCGGCCCTGGCCGCCGGCAACGCGGTCGTGCTCAAGCCGGCCGAGCAGACCCCGTGGTCGATCCTCAAGCTCGTCGAGCTCGTCGGCGACCTGCTGCCCGCCGGCGTGCTCAACGTCGTCAACGGGTTCGGCGTCGAGGCCGGCAAGCCGCTCGCCTCCTCGCCCCGGGTCGCGAAGGTCGCCTTCACCGGTGAGACCACGACCGGCCGCCTGATCATGCAGTACGCCAGCCAGAACATCATCCCGGTGACCCTGGAGCTCGGCGGCAAGAGCCCGAACATCTTCTTCGACTCGGTCGCCGCGGAGAAGGACGCCTTCTACGACAAGGCGCTCGAGGGCTTCACGATGTTCGCCCTCAACCAGGGCGAGGTCTGCACCTGCCCGTCGCGCGCGCTCGTCCAGCGCTCGATCTACTCCGACTTCGTCGGCGACGCGATCGCCCGGGTCGAGAAGATCAAGCAGGGCAACCCGCTCGACGACACCACGATGATCGGCGCCCAGGCCAGCAACGACCAGCTCGAGAAGATCCTGTCCTACATCGAGATCGGCAAGGACGAGGGCGCCAAGGTCCTCACCGGTGGCGAGCGGAACATCCTCGAGGGCGACCTCGCCGAGGGCTACTACGTGCAGCCGACCGTCTTCGAGGGCGACAACTCGATGCGGATCTTCCAGGAGGAGATCTTCGGCCCGGTCGTCTCGCTGACCGGCTTCGACGACGAGGCCGACGCCCTCAAGGTCGCCAACGACACCCTGTACGGCCTCGGTGCCGGCGTCTGGTCGCGCGACGGGTCGCAGGCCTTCCGGGCGGGCAAGGAGATCAAGGCCGGCCGGGTGTGGACGAACTGCTACCACGCCTACCCGGCCCACGCGGCCTTCGGTGGCTACAAGCAGTCCGGCATCGGTCGTGAGACCCACAAGATGATGCTGGACCACTACCAGCAGACCAAGAACCTGCTCGTCAGCTACAGCCCCGACGCCCTCGGGTTCTTCTGATGAGCGCGACCCACGCCTCCTCCCTTCCGGCGCGGGTCGCCGTGACCGACGAGGCGGCGGACCTGCTCCGCCGTCTCGTCGGTATCCACGGGCCGGTCATGTTCCACCAGTCCGGTGGATGCTGCGACGGCTCCGCCCCGATGTGCTACCCGAGCGGCGACTTCATGCTCGGCGACGCCGACATCCACCTGGGCGACCTGGACATCGGGCTGGACGACCAGGTGCCCGTCTGGATGTCGCGCTCGCAGTTCGAGTACTGGTCGCACACCCACCTCACCATCGACGTCGTCCCCGGACGCGGCGCCGGGTTCTCGCTGGAAGCGCCCGAGGGCGTGCGGTTCCTGATCCGGTCGCGACTGTTCACCGACGACGAGGCCGCCCTGCTCGGCTAGCCGGCCTCACCAGCCATCCCCTCCCGCCCCCGAAGGAAGCACGACGCCATGACCGACCTGACGATCCCCAGCAAACCGACCCGCTTCGAGCCGCCGGCCGAGCTCGCCGCTGCCGCCAACGTCACCGCCGAGGCGTACGCCCGTGCCGAGTCCGACCTCGAGGGCTTCTGGGCCGAGCAGGCCGAGCGGCTGACCTGGGCCGAGCCGTTCACCGAGGTGCTGGACTGGTCCCGGGCCCCCAGCGCGCGGTGGTTCGCGGACGGGAAGCTCAACGCGGCGTACAACTGCGTCGACCGTCACGTCGAGGCCGGTCGCGGCGACAAGGTGGCCTTCCACTTCGTCGGCGAGCCCGGTGACACCCGGGACATCACCTACGCCGAGCTCAAGGACGAGGTGTCCCGGGCCGCCAACGCGCTGACCTCCCTCGGCGTGGGCAGCGGTGACCTGGTCGCGATCTACCTGCCGATGATCCCCGAGGCCATCGTCGCGATGCTGGCCTGTGCCCGTATCGGCGCCACCCACACCGTGGTGTTCGGCGGGTTCTCGGCCGAAGCGCTGGCCTCGCGCATCGAGGACTGCCGGGCCAAGCTGGTCATCACCTCCGACGGCGGCTACCGCCGTGGGGCCCCGTCGGCGCTGAAGCCGGCCGTCGACGCCGCCCTGTCGCGGCTGGGCAGCCAGAGCCCGGTCGACCACGTCCTCGTCGTGCGCCGCACCGGGGAGTACGTCCCCTTCGACGACGCCACCGACCTGTGGTGGCACGACGTCGTCGACAGCGCCTCCCCCGAGCACACGCCCGAGGCGTTCGACGCCGAGCACCCGCTGTACGTCATGTACTCCTCGGGCACGACCGGCAAGCCCAAGGGCATCCTGCACACCACCGGCGGCTACCTGACCGGCGCGGCCTACACCCACCATGCCGTCTTCGACCTCAAGCCGGACACCGACGTCTACTGGTGCACCGCCGACATCGGCTGGGTCACCGGGCACAGCTACATCGTCTACGGCCCGCTCGCCAACGGCGTCACCCAGGTGCTCTACGAGGGCACGCCGGACAGCCCGCACCGGGGTCGCTGGTGGGAGATCATCGAGCGGTACGGCGTGACCCTCTTCTACACCGCCCCGACGGCGATCCGGACGTTCATGAAGTGGGGCCGGGAGATCCCGGACACCTACGACCTCAGCTCGCTGCGGCTCCTCGGGTCGGTCGGCGAGCCGATCAACCCCGAGGCGTACCTCTGGTACCGCGACGTCATCGGCGGCGACCGCTGCCCCGTCGTCGACACCTGGTGGCAGACCGAGACCGGTCAGATGATGATCAGCCCCCTCCCCGGGGTCACCGCCGGCAAGCCCGGCTCGGCGATGCGGCCGCTGCCCGGCATCGGCGCCGACGTGGTCGACGAGGAGGGTCGTTCGGTGCCGAACGGGTCCAGCGGCTACCTGGTCCTCACCAAGCCCTGGCCCGCCATGCTGCGCACGCTGTGGCAGGACGAGGACCGCTTCGTCGAGACGTACTGGACCCGCTTCGCGGATCTCGGCTACTACTTCGCCGGCGACGGCGCCAAGAAGGACGAGGACGGGGACATCTGGATCCTCGGCCGCGTCGACGACGTGATGAACGTGTCCGGCCACCGCCTCTCCACGAGCGAGATCGAGTCCGCCCTGGTCTCGCATCCACGGGTCGCCGAGGCAGCCGTCGTCGGCGCCGCCGACGAGACCACCGGCCAGGCGGTCGTCGCCTACGTCATCCTGCGCTCGGGGGACGGCAACACCGGTGAGGCGCTGGTCCAGGAGCTGCGCAGCCACGTGGCCAAGGAGATCGGGGCCATCGCCAAGCCGCGGCAGATCACGATCGTCCCGGAGCTGCCCAAGACGCGGTCCGGGAAGATCATGCGCCGCCTCCTGCGCGATGTCGCCGAGGGCCGCGACGTCGGTGACACCACCACGCTCAGCGACCCGAGCGTCATGGCGTTGATCGCGAACCGCGAGGCCGACGACACCGAAGCGGCGGCGGGATGAGATGGCCGTGCCCACGACAGGCGTCGATCCCCGGACGATAGGGCGCAGCTGGATCATCGTGGCCAGGCACCGCCAGCCCGCGGGCACGAAGGATCCTGCGCCGTGGGGCGAGGCGCACCTGAAGCGGATCGGCACGCAGGTGACCCTCTGCGGTGCACCGGCTCAGGGCTGGCACGCGTTCTGGCAGCTGCGCTCCGAGGACATCCGCCGGTGGTGTGCCGACTGCTCCGCCGCAGCGCGTCCCACCCGCACCGTGGCGGGCGCGCGCGGGGTCAGTCCCTGACCTGGGACGGCGCGGTGCCGTAGCGCCGGCGGTGGGCGGCCGCGAACCTGCTCGCGGACGAGAAGCCCCAGCGCGCGGCGACGTCGCCGATGGCGAGCGCGGGGTCGCCGGCCAGGTCGGCATGGGCCCGCTGCAGCCTGATGTCGAGCAGGTACTGCGTCGGCGACTGGCCGACCCAGCGCTGGAAGCCCTCCTGGAGGCGCCGGACGCTGGTGCCGGCGAGGACGGCCATGTCGGCGGCGGTCCAGGCCCGGGCCGGGTCGTCGTGGAGCGCCTCGACCACGGCCCGGATCATCCGCGGCTGCGCCGCCGGACGGACCCCGCCGTCGGGGCAGCAGGCCTCGAGCAGACCGACCGCGACCGCGCCGGCCAGCTGGCTGCGTACGAGCTCGCTGTCGGCGTAGAGGTCCGGGTCGTGCAGGTTGGTGGCCAGGCTGGTGATCAGGTGGTGCCAGGCCCGCGCCCGGCCGTGCTGCACGGACAGCTGCTCCGGCAGCAGCGTGCGTACGTTGACCCGGTCGGTGCCGAGGACGCGTTCGGCCTCCACCTCCAGCCAGGAGCTGTCGAACTTCACGCCGAGCACCGTGCAGGTCGCGTCCCAGTGGCTGATGAGCGAGGGGGTGTCGGGGCGGAAGACCGTGCCCTGACCGGTCACCGAGGTGATCTCCCCGAACCGTCCCCGGCTCGCGAGATGCCCGGTGATCGGCATGTTGATCTCGAACGCACCGGGGTAGTCGCAGTCGATCGCCACGTCGGCGCCCCAGCCGACGTGGCCGATCAGCACCGGCCCGAGGTCGAGCGTACGCAGCGTCAGCCGAGGCTCGTGGCTCCCGCCGAGCGGCCTCAGCTCATGCGGAAAGTACGCCTGGGCGACCACGTTCGAGGCCTGGCCCCAGTCCCGGGGGGCGGTGCGCCGGCGACCGGACATGGCGCGGAGTCTACCTGAGACGTCCGTCACAAAAAGGTCGCGCATCCGGTGCCGAGACCGCGCGATCCGTGTCGCCGGTCTGCTGTGACGCACCTAACTTCGGGATCTCAGTGCCGACCCGTTCAGCCTTCGAGGAGCACCCGATGACCACCACCCAGCAGGACCTGTCCTGGCTCGACGACGTGACGATGAGCGACCTCGAGCGGAATCCCTACCCGATTTACGAACGTCTCCGCCGCGAGGCACCGCTCGCCTTCGTCCCGGTCCTCGGGTCGTACGTCGCCTCGACCGCCGAGGTGTGCCGCGAGGTCGCGACCAGCCCCGACTTCGAGGCCGTGATCACCCCGGCCGGCGGGCGTACGTTCGGCCATCCCGCGATCATCGGTGTCAACGGCGACATCCACGCGGACCTGCGCGGCATGGTCGAGCCGCAGCTGCAGCCGGCCGAGGTCGACAGCTGGGTCGACGACCTGGTGCGCCCGATCGCCCGGAGCCACGTCGAGCAGTTCGAGGACCGCGGCAGCGCCGAGCTGGTCGCCGAGTTCTGCGAGCCGGTCTCGGTGCGTTCGCTCGGCGACCTGCTCGGGCTGCAGTCGGTCTCCTCCGACAAGCTCCGTGAGTGGTTCCACAAGCTGAGCGTCTCGTTCACCAACGCCGCGGTCGACGAGAACGGGGAGTTCACCAACCCGGAGGGGTTCACCCCGGGCGACGAGGCCCGGGCGGAGATCCAGGAGGTCGTCGATCCGCTGATCGACCGCTGGATCGAGCACCCGGAGAACACGGCGATCTCCCACTGGCTCCACGACGGCATGCCGCCGGGCAAGACCCGTGCCCGCGAGTACATCTACCCCACCATCTACGTCTACCTGCTCGGCGCGATGCAGGAGCCCGGCCACGGCATGGCCTCCACGCTGGTGGGGCTCTTCAGCCGTCCCGAGCAGCTGGAGGAGGTCGTCGACGACCCGTCGCTGCTGCCGCGGGCCATCTCCGAGGGCATGCGCTGGACCTCGCCGATCTGGTCGGCGACCGCCCGGATCAGCACCAAGCCGGTCACCATCGCCGGCGTCGACCTGCCCGCCGGCACCCCGGTGATCCTCTCCTACGGCTCCGCCAACCACGACACCGGGAAGTACGACGCCCCCACCGAGTACGACCTACACCGGCCGCCGCTGCCGCACCTCGCCTTCGGCGCCGGCAACCACGCCTGCGCGGGCATCTACTACGCCAACCAGGTCATGCGGATCGGGCTCGAGGAGCTCTTCGAGGCGATCCCCAACCTGGAGCGCGACACCGGCGAGGGCGTGGAGTTCTGGGGCTGGGGATTTCGCGGCCCGACGAGCCTGCACTGCACCTGGGAGGTCTGAGCCGTGTCCGCCGCGATCAGCGTCGCCGGCCGCCGCGTCGAGTGCGCCGAGGACCAGTCGATCCTCGAGGCGTTCCTCCGGGCCGGCATCTGGATGCCGAACTCCTGCAACCAGGGCACCTGCGGCACCTGCAAGCTGCAGGTCGTCTGCGGCGAGGTGGACCACCGTGAGTCCCCGCTCGACACGTTGACCGCGGAGGAGCGTGCCGCCGGGCTGGCGCTCGCCTGCCAGGCCCGGCCGCTCGCCGAGACCGAGGTCGCGCTGCGGGGCTCCCAGACGGGACGTACGACCCACGTGCTGCGCGACCTCACGGCCACCGTCGTCGCGGTCGAGGAGATCGCCCGGGACACCCGGCGGGTCCTGCTCGGCCTCGAGGAGCCGCTCGCGTTCTCGGCGGGGCAGTACGTCGAGATGCTCGTCCCCGGCACCTCCGAGCGCCGCCCCTACTCCCTCGCCAACACGGCCGAGGAGGACAAGGTCCTCGAGCTCCACGTACGCCGCGTCCCCGGTGGCGTGGCCAGCGAGTGGCTCTTCGGGCCGGTCGCTGTCGGCGACCGGGTCGAGGTGCGCGGCCCGCTCGGCGACTTCCACGTCCCCGACGCGGACCAGGACGAGGGCGAGCCGATGGTGCTCATCGGCGGTGGCACCGGCCTGGCGCCGCTGCTCGGCATCGCCCGCACGGCTCTGGAGCGCCATCCCAAGCGGCTGATGGTCCTCTATCACGGCGTACGCCACGAGGCGGACCTCTACGACACCGACCGCCTCGAGGAGCTGGTGATCCGCCATCCCGGGTTCAGCTTCGTCACCGTGCTCTCCCGGGAGTCCGTGCCGGGCCACCGCAACGGCTACGCCCCCGACGCCTTCGTCGAGGACGTGGCCAGCGCCCGTGGCTGGTCCGGCTGGCTCTGCGGCCCGCCGCCGATGGTCGAGGCCGGCGTCAAGGCGTTCAAGCGCCGCCGGATGGCGCCCCGGCTGATCCACCGCGAGAAGTTCACGGCCGCGGACGCACCTGCGCCGTGAAGCTGCTGCCGGCCAGCGCGTCGAGCAGGTCGGGGGCGAGGGTGGCGGTCTCGCCCCCGATCCAGCGAATCGAGAAGTTACCCTTCAGCCCTCAGACGAGCCGTGTGGTGAGCGACCCTGGCCGCCGTGCTCTGGTTCGGGTTACAACGGGCGATGACGTCTGGTGAGCGAGAGGAGCTGGAGTTGTCGGACCGGCGATCGGTTGTCAAACGCACCCTGAAGATCCTCGAGACGTTCGTGGTCGGCTCCGAGGCGATGAGCCTCTCCGAGCTCAGCCGACGGTCCGGTATCCCGCTCACCACCACGTTCCGGATCGTCACGGAGCTGGCCGAGGGTGGCGTACTCGAACGTGATGGCGCCGGCAACTACCGCATCGGACTGAGGCTGTGGGAGGTCGCCTCCCTCGCGCCTCGCTCGGTAGGCCTGCAGCGGATCGCGCTGCCCTACATGCAAGACCTCTACGAGACGACACATCTCGGTGTGCATCTCGCCGTGCGGGAGAAGGGCGAGGTGGTGTTCGTCGAACGGCTCGTGAGCCCGGACAACCTGAGCGGGAGCCCGCGGGTCGGCGGCCGCTATGCCATGCACGCGACCGCAGTGGGGATGGTCCTGCTCGCCTACGCCCCGAAGGAGATTCTGGACGACCTCCTGAGTGGCCCGCTCCCGTCGTTCACCCGCCGAACCTGCACCGATCCGCACGAGCTGCGGCGAGTTCTCGCGGACGTGCGGCGGAAGGGCTACGCCTACAGCGACCGGCAGATCAGCAACGAGTTCGTCTCGGTCGCTTCACCCATCTACGGTGCCGAAGGTGGGGTCGTCGCAGCACTGTCCTTGATCGTGCCGTTCGCTGAGGCGAAAGGGCCGGCCCACGGTCATCTGGTGCAGTCCAGTGCGCGCGCCATCTCGCGCGCCCTCGGTGCGAATCTGTCGACCCCACGCAGCAGCCGGGCTCTGCGCGAGTCCGGGTAGGGACGTACGGGCCGCGGAGGGTGTGGGCGACAACATTCCCTTCCGATATGCGGAAAGCGCGGTGGTCCCTGAGCGAGTGTGACTGAAGTCTCTTCTTCGACGCCTCGAGCGTCGTGGCACACCGCAAGGAGAACCGACTGTGACCTCGTTCAACTCAACTTCGCATCCTGGCCCGGGACTCACCCGGCGCTCGTTCCTGAACCGCTCCGCGCTGACGGTCGCCGCTGCGGCATTGAGCCCCAGCCTGCTCAGCGCCTGCGGATCGACCGCCACGTCCTCGGGGAAGGTGACGTTTCTGAGCTACCTGCCCATGGAGACGCTGTCGATGACCGCCGAGCTGCTCGCCGATGCCGGCGGCTACTTCAAGGAGCAGGACCTCGACGTCCAGTTCCAGGTGACTCGGGGATCACCGCAGGCGATGCAGAGCCTCCTCGGTGGGATCGCTCCGATCACTCGCATCGGGCAGATCGACCTGATGTCGGCTGCCGGCGACGGTCAACCTCTGGTCAACGTAGGCAGTCTCGTACGTGGCTCTGCACTGCGATTCCTGTCCGCTTCGAGCGACCCCTTGGAGAAGCCCGAGGACTTCGTCGGCAAGACGATGGGCGTCCCGTCCGAAGGTGGGACGAGCGACAAGGCGCTGTCGCTGATGCTCTCCAACGCCGGACTCGACCCAGCGCAGGTCAAGCGGCAGGTCGTCGGCTTGACGCCGGGCACGTTCAACCTGGTCCAGCAGGGCAGGATCGCCGGATACATCGTCAGCATCGACACCGCCAACGTCGTCGCGTCACAGAACGACGACTGTGTTGTGTTCGACCCGGGGATGTCGGTCAAGTCCGACGCTCAGGTCTACACCTCGACCACCAAGGCGATCGAGAGCGACGGCGAGACGATCACGCGATACCTGACCGCGATCCAGGCTGCGCTCGCCGATGCGATTGCCGACGAGAAGCTCGACGAGACGCTGAAGGTGCTGCGCAGCAAGTATTCGTTCCCCTCCCTCGACGACGACAACATCGCAAAGAAGAGCCTGGCGTCGCTCCGCTCGCTGTGGACGGCAGACGGCACCCAGCCGATCCTCAGAACTGACGAGGACTACTGGAAGGCGGGATACGACGAGCTCGCGAAGGCCGGGATGGTGAAGACCGGCGTCAACCCGTCCACCTGGGTCGACAACGGCCTGCTGCAGAGCTCCTGAGAGGAAGACGATGTCCACTTCGCATCGGACCCCAGCCCTGCTCCGCGAGCAGGGCGTGGCGGCCACAGAGAATCCCAGCGCCGGGAGCGCGCCCAAGCTCGAGATCCGTGGAATCAGCAAGGAGTTCCGGACTCGGCGCAAGACCACTCTCGCACTCTCCGACATCAACCTGACCATCGATGACAGGGAGTTCGTCTCGCTGATCGGCCGGTCCGGCTGCGGCAAGACCACACTGCTTCGAACCATGGCCGGACTGATCAGTCCCACAGCGGGGGAGGTCCTCGTCGACGGAAGGCCGCTGTGGCAGGGCGCCAAGGTCGATCCCTCCGTCGTGAACCAGCTCGGCGTGGTCTTCCAGGAGGCGAACCTGTTCCCCTGGTACTCCGTCCTGGACAACATCGCCCTGCCTCTCAAGCTGCGCGGCACGGGGACGAAGGCCCGACGTGAGCGCGCCGCTGAGCTCGCCGAGCTGGTAGGCCTGAAGGGCTTCGAGAAGTCCTATCCCCGAGAGCTGTCCGGTGGCATGCGGCAGCGCGTCGCCATCGCGCGAGCGCTCAGCTGCAATCCCAAGCTGCTGCTCATGGACGAGCCGTTCGGCGCGCTCGACGCCCTGACCCGCGAGCGGATGAATCTCGAGCTCCAGCGGATCGCGCTCGCCACCCAGGCCACCGTCGTCTTCGTCACCCACGACATCACCGAGGCCGTGTTCCTCGGGGACCGAGTCGTGCACCTGACCCCGCGGCCCGGTCGGATCCGTGACATCACCAGCGTCGACTTCGCTCGCCCCCGAGCCATCGACGTCCAGACCGAAGCAGAGTTCGGCCACCTCATCCGTGACCTGCGCCATGCGCTCGACGAAAGGGAATAGCAGATGAGTCGCGAGAGAATCTTCAAGCTGCTGCCCTGGCTGAGCACGCCGCTGCTCCCGGTGCTGCTCTTCGTGATCTGGGACCTGTTCATCAAGGTGTTCGGCATCTCCGAGCTCGTCCTGCCGCCGCCAGGCACGGTTCTCGACAGCTTCGTCGACGTGGTCCAGCGGCCCGAGACCTGGCAGCACGCGCGGGTCACCACCTACGAGACGGTGGTCGGCTTCGGCCTTGCGCTGCTGTTCGGTGTGACCGCCGGGGTCGTCCTCGGCAAGATCCCTTGGCTCGAGCTGAGTCTGCGACCCATGATCGTGGCATCCCAGGTCGTGCCGAAGGTCGCTTTGATCCCGCTCTTCGTCATCTGGTTCGGTTTCGGGGTCACCTCGAAGATCATCATGGCCGCGATGCTCGCGTTCTTCCCGATCATGCTGAATGTCCAGCTCGGGGTGCGGTCTGTGGACTCCGGCCAACGTGAGGTGATGCGAAGCCTGAACGCGAGCCGCTGGCAGACGTTCACCAATCTCGAGCTCAAAAGCACGCTGCCGTACGTCTTCGCCGGCATGGAGGTCGGCATCGTCTTTGCCGTCATCGGCACCATCGTCGGCGAGTACCTCGGAGGCAGTGAAGGACTCGGCTATCTGGTCGTGGTGACCCTGAACCAGCTGAACGCCCCAGAGCTGTTCGCCGTGATCATCCTGCTGTCCGCGCTCGGCCTCGCGCTCTACTTCACCGTCACCAGCCTGAAGCGGTTCTTCATCCCCTGGCACGAGTCGGTCTACAACAAGGCCGAGGTGAGCCGGTGACTGGCGAGCTGCGCAGCAACTTCCCGGTCGGCAGCCCCCGCTGGGCGACCCGTCGCACCCAGTGGCGAGCGCTCGGGCTCGGCGACGAGGACATGACGAAGCCGAAGATCGCGATCGTCAACTCCTCCTCGAAGCTCGCGCCCTGCTTCAGTCACCTTGATCCGATCGCGGACAAGGTGAAGGAGTCGATCGAGGCAGCGGGCGGGGTCGGATTCGAGATCCGCACCGTCGCACCCACCGACTTCATCATGAGCGCCGGCCGCGGGGGTGGCTACGTCCTGTCCAGCCGCGACCTGATCAGCAACGACATCGAGGCCGTCGTCGAGGGCGCCCAGCTCGACGGCATGGTCTGCCTCGCCTCCTGCGACAAGACCACGCCGGGGCAGCTGATGGCAGCCGCTCGCACCAACATCCCCACGCTGGTGGTCTCCTGCGGCTATCAGAGCTGCGGCACGCTGGAGGACGGTCGGCCGGTCGACATCGAGGAGGTGTTCATCCAGGCCGGTCACGTCGCGTCCGGCTCGGTCACGGTCGAGTCCCTGTGCGATATGAGCGACCGAGCGATCACCGGTCCCGGCGTCTGCAGCGGAATGGGAACCGCCAACTCGATGCACATCGTCGCCGAGGCGCTCGGGATGGCGATACCAGGCTCCACACCCGTGCGGGCGAACAGCCCCCGGATGTGGGCCGCGACCGCTGCATCGGGTCGCGTGATCGTGGATGCGATCGCCGAGAATCGACGACCGCGCGACATCCTGACGGCCGGGGCGTTCGAGAACGCGGTGATGACCGTGCTCGCCGTGAGTGGGTCGATCAACACCGTCAAACACCTCCAGGCGATCGCTCGCGAGGCTGATTCCGACGTAGACGTCTACGCACTGTTCGAGCGGTACGCCGAGACCGTCCGGCCGTTGTCCGCCGTCAGGCCCAACGGCGAGGAGTCCATCGAGCGATTCGAAGACGCGGGCGGAGCGCTGGCGGTGCTCAAGCAGCTCGGAGACCTCGTTCACGGCGACCAGGTCACCGTCACCGGCGACACCGTCGCCGAACGAGTGGCTGCCGCGATCGTGAAGGACGAGGAGGTCATCCGGCCCGCCACCAGACCGCACGGCGACCACGCCTCGGTCGTCGTGATCCGTGGGTCGCTCGCGCCGTCGTCGGCCATCGTGAAGCTCTCGGCCACCGAGCGGCGACCACGCACCTTCCGCGGGCCGGCCCGGGTCTACGGCGATGCCGCCTCGGCCGTCGCCGGCATCGAGCGGGGCGAGCTGCAGCCGGGCGACGTACTCGTGCTGCGCGGGCTCGGTCCGATCGGAACCCCGGGCATGGGCATGGGCTCGCAGACCGTGTTCGCCGTCGATGGGGCCGGGCTCACCGGGCAGGTCGCGATCGTGACCGACGGACAGCTCTCCGGCCTCGTGAACAAGGGCATCGTGGTCGGGGAGGTGTCGCCCGAGGGCGCGCTCGACGGACCGCTGGCGCTGGTCGAGGACGGCGACGTGATCGAGATCGACCTCGGCAGACGCCGAGTCGACCTCCTCGTGGCCGACGAGGAGCTGGCCCGCCGAAGCCGAACCCTGCGACCCGACCGGGCCGCACCCCCGACCTCCGGGTGGCTCGGCGTCTACGCCCGGTCGGTCGAGCCCCTTCATCAGGGAGCGACGCTTCGCCGGGCTCCCGAACCCCTCATCTGACACCTGTCTTCGACGATCCAGGAGAACCAGTGCCGCATCCACTCACCGAGCTTCGTATCAACACCGTCACCAAACCGCCGGGCAGGGTGGCCGAGCACCTCGCGGCAGATGTCTGCGTGGTGGGCGCGGGCATCTCCGGCCTGTCCGCGGCGATCGAGGCGCGGCGGCTGGGCCGGACTGTCGCGCTGCTCGACGCGCTGCCGGTTCTCGGCGGCCAGTGCGTCAACTCGCTCATCGGTCTGTTCTGCGGCGTCTACGGCAACGGCCCTGACTACCATCAGCTCACCCATGGCATCTTCGACGAGATGTTCGCGGACCTCGGTCGAACAGGGGACATCCACTTCAACGACGGCCACACCCGGACTGTGAGCTACGACGAGGTGGTCCTCGGCCGCTGGGTGGAGAACCTGGTCCAACGGCTCGGGATCCGGGTCGTGGTCGGGGCATCGGTGTCCAACGTCGACATCGAGGACGGCCGGGTCGGCTCGGTCTCGTTCGCCACCCGGCACGGGGACGTACGCGTCACGGCATCCGGGTTCGTCGACGCGACGGGTGACGCAGCGCTGACCTGGGAAGCCGGTCTGCCGTGTCGTGTCCCGGAACGGACCGTCTGGGGGTCGCAGCAGATCCGGCTGGAGAACCTGGACGAGGCGTCGAAGCCGTCGCCGGCGGAATTGGTCGCTCGGGTGGACGAGAAGGCCGAGGAGTACGGCTTGGTGCGGCGTGATGGTCTGGCGTTCTTCTTCCCGGGCAGGAACACGGCCGTCATGAACATGACCCACGTCGAGGCGCCCCTGGAGGCCGTACGCGCCGCCGAGGCGCAGCTCGAAGGACGTGCGCAGGCCGACCGGGTCGTGGCCTTCCTGCGGCGTGAGTTCCCTGCCGCCTTCGGGCGGGCCAACGTACGCAGCTATGGCCTGCCGGGGCGGAGGCAGACCCGCTGGATCGCAGCTGAGCACCAGCTGTCCCTCCAGGAGGTTCGCGACGGGACACCGTTCGAGGACGCCGTGGCCCGCACCGCGTGGCCGGTCGAGCTCCATGACCGCGTCGAAGGCTATGTCTGGGAGACCTTCGAGCCCGATCACGTGCACTATGTCCCACTCCGTAGCCTGATCCCGATCGGTTCGAAGAATCTGGTCGCGGCCGGCCGCTGCGTCGACGGAGACGCCGCTGCGCTGTCCAGCGTCCGGGTCATGGGCCCTTGCGCGGCGATGGGGTTCGGCGCGGCTCACGCGCTCGACCTCGCGGCCGAGGACGGCTTGGGAACCATAGACCCGGCCTCGTTGCGCAAGCGTGTCTACGAGAACGTCGAGGCCTGAGGAGGTGACCGCATGAGACTCACCGATGACGAGAAGGCGATGCTCGACGGAGCCGAGGGCCGAGCCGTCGCAGCCGCGATGGATCTGCTGGTGCGGTACGGCGACGCGCTGGGCGCCGAGCGGCTCTGCGAGACCCGGAATGTCGCCGGCACCACCACCCAGCCCTCGCCCGCGAAAACCGCCCTGTTCGAGGAGGGCGGCTGGGCCAAGGCTTTCGCCGTGATCAGCCTCGACTGCGACGACGACATCGACATGCCGCAGATGAAGGTGCCGACCTGCCAGCTGCAGCACGGCTTCGGCCACGAGGCGCTCGGCATCATGCCGTACGGGAAACGGAACATCGAGATCCAGGCCGACGCAGAGTCCTTCTACAGCGAGAAGGGCGTCAACGTCCTCGCCACCTGCACGCCGTACCAGGTCGGCAACCTGCCGACCTACGGCGAGCACATCGCCTGGATGGAGTCCTCGGCGGTCGTCTTCGCCAACTCGGTGCTCGGAGCACGCACCAACTGTGAAGGGGGCGCCTCGACCGGGTCGGCGAGCATCACCGGCCGCATCCCCTGCTGGGGCAATCACCTGGTGGAGAACCGCTACGGCACTCACCTCCTGCAGTCCGGCCTGCGCATGACGGGCTTCCAGGACTGGGGGATGTTCGGGTACTTCGTCGGTGACGTCGTCCAGGAGGCGCGACCGGTGATGGTCGGCGATCTCGGACAGCCCGACCTTGCCGACCTCAAGCACTTCGGAGCGGCGGCGGCTTCCTCCGGCGGAGTGGAGATGTTTCACATCCCTGGACGCACTCCGGACGCTCCGACCCTCGAGGCGGCATTCGGCGGGCGGTCGCTGCCCGAGGCGGTCCACTACGGCGAGCGCGAGCGCCGAGAGATCTACGAGTCGCTGAACGCGATCGGAAACACCGAGGAGGTCGACTTCGTCCTCATCGGCTGTCCGCACGCGTCGCTGGAGCAGATCCAGGTCGTCGCCCGTCTGCTCGAGGGACGCCGGCTCGCGTCGGGCACGGAGCTGTGGGTGATGACGCCCCGTGCCCTTCGCACGGTCGCCGATCGCAACGGCTGGACCGCCACGATCGAACGCGCGGGTGGCCGAGTGCTGACGGACTCCTGCCCGGCGATGTCACGGGTGGCTCCGGTCGGGACGAAGGTGTTCGCGACCGACTCGGCGAAGCAGGCCCACTATCTCCCGGCGATCCTCGGGATCGAGGCGTGGTTCGGCACCACCGAGGAGTGCGTCTCCGCCGCGGTCACCGGGCGGTGGCGGGGTTCGCTGGCGCAGGCGGAGGTCGTGAGATGAGCCGCGGGACCGATGGTGGGGTGGTTCTGCGGGGCCGCGGGATCGTCCCTGGCCGTGTCAGCGGGGAGGCCTTGGTATCCCACGAGACGATCTCCGGATGGGGTGGCATCGATCCCGCCACCGGCCGGATCATCGAACGCCGCCACGAGCTGTACGACGTGTGCTTCACCGGGAAGATCTTGATCTTCCCGGGTGCGAAGGGGTCGTCCGGATGGTCCGGCTTCTTCCAGGCCACCCGTCTGATGGGCACCGCGCCGCTGGCGATGGTCTTCACACAGCTGACCACCAAGGCTGCCCTGGGTGCGATCGTCACCCGTGTGCCGGCGGTGACCGATCTCGACGACGACCCGGTGGCGCGGATCACCACGGGCGACTGGGTCGAGGTCGACGCCGATCGCGGCGTTGTCAGCGTGCTCTCACGGCCGTGAAGCTGCTGCCGGCCAGCGCGTCGAGCAGGTCGGCGGCCGAGACCTCGCCGGTGACGGTGATCTGGCCGGTCTCGCGGTCGGCGGTGAGGGTGGCGACGCCGGGGAGGTCCCGGAGCCGGGCGGTGGCCTCACGGACGCATCGAGGGCAGCGCATGCCCTCGACGTACAGCTGGATGGTCTGCATGGCGGTCTCCTTGGTGGTCTCGCAGTGCCGTCGTGGCCCCGGACGGATCCGGGGCCACGACGGTGTCGGACGGGCTAGCGGCCGGTGGGGACCGACTCGGCCGCGGTCTCGGTGCGGACCGGCTTCCAGCCGAGCCCGGTGACGACGGCACCGGCGAGGGCGATCCCGGCCGCGCCGAGGAACCCGGCCGAGAAGCCCTCGGTCATGGCGGCCAGGTCACCGACCTGGTCGGAGCCGTACGCGGCCGCGACGACGGTCATCGCCGCCAGTCCGAGCGCCGAGCCGACCTGGTAGCTGGTGTTGACGATCCCGGCGGCCAGACCGCCCTCCTCGGGAGCGGCCGCGCCGAGCGCCGTGCTCAGCGAGGGGATGAACGCCAGCGCCATGCCCGCAGCGGTGACCAGGGTCGCCGGGAGCACGTCGACGGCGAAGCTGCCGTCGGCGTCGATCCGGGAGAGCCAGACCAGTCCGAGCGCGAGGACGATCAGGCCGCCGACGGTCATCGCCTTCGGTCCGAACGCAGCGGTCAGTCGCGGGGCGACGGCGACCATGCCGAGCATGATCGTCACCGTCATCGGCAGCAGAGCCGCGCCGGACGCGAAGGCACCGAGGCCGAGCACCTGCTGGAGGTAGAGGTTGACGAAGAAGAACATCGGGATCCAGGCCGCACCGAGCAGCAGCTGGGCGATGTTCGCGGCGGCCAGGTTCGGGGCTTTGAAGATGCCGAGGCGCATGAGCGGCGCCGAGGAGCCGGCCTGCAGGGCGACGAACGCGACGAGCAGGGCGATGCCGACGGCGCCGGCGATGAGCGTGCTGGGCGAACCCCAGCCCTCTTCGGGGACGCGTACGACCGCGAAGACCACGGCGGCGAGACCCAGGGTGACGGTCAGCGCGCCGAGCAGGTCGATGCGACCGCGCTGCGCGGTCCCTGCCGGCATCGTGCCGGGCGTCAGCGCGAGCACCGCGAGGGCGATCGGCAGGTTGATGAAGAAGACCCACGGCCAGGACAGGTATTCGGTGAGCACGCCGCCGAGGAACACGCCGGCCGTGCCGCCGGCCGGGGCGGCCGCGCCGTAGAGCGCGAGCGCCTTGGTCAGCTCCTTCGGGTTGGCTCCGAAGGTCATGAACAGGAGCGTCAGCGCGGAGGGTGCGATGAGCGCCGATCCGGCGCCCTGGACGGCGCGGCCGGCGATCTCGACGGCGACGCTGTCAGCCAGTCCGGCGACCAGCGAGCCGACGCCGAGGACCAGCCAGCCGAGGGCGAAGATCCGGCGGGCGCCGAGCAGGTCGGAGAGCCGGCCGCCGAGCAGGAGGAGGCCGCCGAAGGCGACCACGTAGGCGTTGAACACCCAGCTGAGGTCCTGCGGGGCGAATCCGAGATCGCGTTGTATCTCGGGAAGTGCGACTCCGATGATGGAGGTGTCCATGATGACCATGAACTGGGCGGCGGCGATGAGGCCGAGGGCGAGCCAGCGGCGGCTGTTGGCACCCGCCGCCGGGGATGCTGTGGAAGACATGGTTCTCTCTCTTCGTCAGGGCGGCCGTTCGACCGCGTGAGGAGAACCTGTCCCGCGTCACTGTCCCTGGTCTGTCCGGGCGCCGTCTGTCCGGGGGCCGTTGAGCCGGTCGAGCGCCTCGGTGGCCTGGCCCGCGAGTGCCACCTCGCCGGTGGCGAGCCCGAGGGTCCGGGCCTCCTCGTAGCGCTCCGCGGCCGCCTCCACCTCGGTCAGCTGCTCGTGGCACCGGGCCAGCGCGAGCGTCGCCTTCGCCGTCATGGCGGGCGTCTGCAGCGTCTCGAAGCCCTGGATGGCCGTCGTCAGCAGGTCGATGGCCGTCGACCAGTCCTCCTGACGCTCGGCGAGCCGGCCACGTCCGTACGCCGCCAGGACCGACCCGGCACGGTCACCGACGTGACGCGACGCCAGCTCCGCGCGCCGGAACGCGTCCTCGGCCGACTCGTGGTCGCCCAGACCCAGGTGGGTGATGCCGAGGTCGGCGAGCGCCCACTGCACGGTGTTGTGGATCCCGGCAGAGGTGGCGACGTCGATCGCCTGCTCGAGCGTGCGGGCCGACTCGCGTAGGCGTCCGAAGTGCCGCAGACCGTAGCCGAGGTGGTACAGGACGGCGCTGTGACCCCAGGGGTCGTCGAGGTGGCGGAACTCGGCCGCTGTCGCCCTGCCGAGCCGCGTCGCCGTCGCTTCGTCCCTGGCCTTGAGGGCGGTCTCGAGCCTGACGAACCCTGCGACGGCGAGCCCCCAGCGGTCGCCGCGGTCGCGGAAGGATGCCTCGGCGGCATCGAGGAGTGCCGGCGCCTCGGGGTCCTGCCCGTTGACGCCTTCGACGGCGAGCAGCACCTTCGAGACCGCGGCCCCGTCGGCGTCGCCTGCCTCGCTGAAGATCGCCAGGCTCTCGCGGGCCGCCTCGGCACAGCGCGGGTGGGGGTGGACGACGCAGGCCCGGGGGCGCTCGACCAGCGACACCGCCTGCAGGGCGGCGGCCCGTGCTGGGGCGCTTCCGCGGTCCTGCTCCAGGAGGCGGCGCAGGATCCGGCGGCCCTCGAGGTGGCGACCCTGGTGCCAGAAGAGACCGAGGTGACCGGCCAGTCGCAGGGCGGCGTCCATGTCGCCGGCGGGGCCCTCCAGCCAGGCGATGGCCGAGCGTACGTTGGCCTGCTCGTCGACCAGGAGGTTCCGCGCGCGCGGGTCGCCCTGACCGCGCAGCGCCTGGGCCGACCGCTCCGCGACCTGGGCGAAGTGGTGGGCGTGCCGGGTGGCGAGGGCGTCGCTCCGGCCGGTCGTCGCCAGCCGGTCGGCGGCGTACTCACGGAGGGTCTCGAGCATCTGGTAGCGGGTGACCGGGCCGCGTTCGGCGACGATCAGGGACTGCTCGACCAGGCGGCCCACGGCATGGATGACCTGGCTCGGGTCGGTCTCGTCGTCGGCGAGGACCTGCTCGGCGGCGGTCAGGGTCCAGCCGCCGTGGAAGACCGCGAGTCCCTCGAAGACGCGCTTCTCCAGGTCGTCGAGCAGGTCGTAGCTCCAGTCGACGGTCGCGCGGAGCGTGCGCTGACGTTCCTCCGCCGTCCGTGGCCCCGAGGTGAGCAGCGTGAAGCGCTGGTCGAGTCGGTCGGCGAGGTCGCTCGGCGACAGTGAGGACGCCCGGGCCGCGGCCAGCTCGAGCGCCAGCGGCATGCCGTCGAGCGCACGGGCGATACGGCCGAGCGCTGCGTACGCCTCCGGGTCGGTCTCGCCGGGCACGACCGACGCGATCCGGCGGACGAGGAGCTGCACGGAGGCCGTCTCCGCGATCGTCTCGGCGTCGTCGTCCTCGAGTGGTGTCGGGAGCGGCCCGACGAGGGTCTGCACCTCGCTCGGCAGGGCGAGGGGCTCGCGGCTGGTGGCGATGACGGTGAGCTGCGGACAGCGGGTCAGCAGCTGCTCGACCAGCGTCGCGACCGGGTCGACGAGGTGCTCGCAGTTGTCGACGACCAGGAGCAGGTGCTTGTCGGCGAGGAACTCGACCAGCCGTGCCTGGAGGTCGGTCGCCGATCCGTCCTGCGGCATCGCCACCGCCGCGGCGACGGCCGGCACGATGTGCTCGCGGCTCCGGATCGCGGCGAGACGGACGAGGAAGGTGCCGTCCGGGAACCGGTCGGCGAGGCGCTGGGCGGCGTGCAGACCGAGGGCGGTCTTTCCGGATCCGCCGGGGCCGACGAGGGTGGTGAGCCTGGAGCTGCCGACCCGGTCGCTCAGCGAGTCGAGCAGCTCGTCCCGCCCGACGAGCGGGGTCAGGTCGGCCGGAAGGTTGGAGAGCTGCGCCCCGGACCGGGCTCGGTGGGGTGCGGTCGCCAGGGTGGAGAGGGTCACCTCGCCGGAGGAGCCGAGCGACGGATCCTGCCGCAGCACTCGCTCGTGGAGCGACCGCAGCGAGGCCGACGGCTCGAGACCGAGGTCGGCGTCGAGCGTCCTCCGGGTGCGGGTGAAGACCTCGAGGGCGTCGGCCTGCCGGCCGGCGCGGTAGAGCGCGACCATCAGCAGACCGGCCATCGCCTCATGGGTCGGGTCGGTACGCAGCAGCGGCTCGAGGTCGGTGACGACCTCCGCGTGCCGGCCCAGCGACAGCGCGATCTGGGCCCGCTCGGCGTACGCCGTCCGGCGGAGGTCCTCCAGCCGCACCGACTCGGGCACCGCCCACGGCTCGGTGGCGAAGTCGGCGAGCGCCTCGCCGCGCCAGAGTCCGAGCGCCGCGTCGTAGGTGGCCAAATCGGCCTCGGTCGGGCTCCCGGACCCGGCGACCGCTGCGCGTACCTCGCGGATGTGTCGCTCGAAGGCCTCGGCATCGATGCTGCCGGGGTCGACCGCCGCCCGATAGCCGCCGCCGTCGCGCTGCACCAGGTCGAGCCCCATGTTCTTGAACACGCGGCGCAGCTTGGAGACGCGGAGCTGGAGCGCGTTGAGCGGGTCGGCCGGCAGCGCCGAGTCGGCCCACAGCCGGTCGATCAGCGCCGACGCCGGCACGATCCGCCCGCGCGCCAGGAGCAGCACCGCGAGCAGAGCCCGCTCCGCCGAACCGGGCACCTTGACGGGCTCACCGTCGACCGTCGCCTCGAACGGACCGAGCAGCCCGAAGCGGATGTCACGTGAGGTCGGCAGCACGTCGAGATCGTAGTCAGCCCCCGCTCGGGCGCCGAACGGATATCTGTCCGGGCTCCTGTCCGAGCTGTCCGAGCTGTCCGAGCCCCGACAACGCCGGGACAGTACGCAGACAGATCGCCCGAGCAACCTCTGGCACGTCAACAAGAGTCATCGAGATCCGAGCCAGGAGTGATCACATGAACGCCATTGCCAAGGTCGGTGCGTTCGCCGGAGCCGTCGTTGCCCTCGGCGGCCTGGGTTCCGCCGTGGGTGCCTCCGTCGGCCCGGTGGGCGAGCCCGAGCGTCCCAGCCATCAGGAGCACGCGGCCGAGAAGAGCAGCCACGGCGGCCACGCCGGACACGGCGCCACGACGGCGCCCACGGCCACCGGGCTCAACGTCAGCGAGGCCGGCTACACGCTCGACCTCGTCGAGGACCGCTACCAGCGTACGGCCGACGCCACGCTGCGGTTCCGGATCCTCGGCGCCGACGACGAGCCGGTGACCCGGTTCGAGACGGCCCACGGGAAGAAGCTCCACCTGATCGTCGTACGCCGCGACCTGGCCACGTTCCAGCACGTGCACCCGGTGATGGCCGCCGACGGCACCTGGTCGGTCGGCGCCGATCTGGCCGAGGCCGGGACCTACCGCGTCTTCGCCGACTTCCGGCCGGCGGCCGAGGAAGAGGGCCTGACGCTCGGCCAGGACCTCTTCGTCGGCGGGTCCTACGAGCCGCAGCCGCTCCCCGCAGCCGCCACGACCAGCACGATCAGTCCCTACCAGGTGGACATCGACGGCCATCTGGTCGCCGGGAAGACCTCGCGCCTGACCCTGACCGTGACCCGCGACGGCGAGCCGGTCACCGACCTGGAGCCCTACCTCGAGGCGTACGGCCACCTGGTCGCGCTGCGCGACGGCGACCTGGCCTACCTCCACGTCCACCCCGAAGGAGCGCCCGGCGACGGGCGCACCGAGCCCGGCCCGGAGATCACCTTCTCCGCCGAGGTGCCCTCGGCCGGGACGTACCGCCTGTTCCTCGACTTCCAGCACGCCGGCGAGGTGCGCACCGCGGCCTTCACCGCCACAGCCGAAGCCCACGGAACAGCCCACTGACCCCCTGCCTGAGCAGGGTCCACCACAGAGAGAGGAAAGCACCATGTGCAGCACCACCTACACCGTTTCCGGGATGACCTGCGGCCACTGCGTCAGCTCCGTCAAGGAGGAGGTCACCCAGATCGCGGGCGTCTCCTCCGTCGACGTCGACCTGGCCACCGGCCAGGTGACCGTCACCTCCGAGAACGAGCTCGACCCCGCGCAGGTTCAACGGGCGGTCGAGGAGGCCGGCTACCAGCTGGCCGGCTGAGCCATCCGCGTCGGCTCCCTGTGAGCGGGGAGCCGACGCGTACGCCGATCCACCCACCCGAAGGACACCTGATGACCGTCTCCGGAACCTCTGCCCCCACGACCGACTTCGAGCTCGAGATCAACGGCATGACCTGCGCGTCGTGCGCGAACCGCATCGAGCGCAAGCTCAACAAGCTCGACGGTGTGGCCGCCACCGTCAACTACGCGACCGAGAAGGCGAAGATCTCCGTCGCCGCGGACAAGACCGACATCGACGCGGGCGTGCTGATCGCGACCGTCGAGAGCGCCGGGTACGGCGCGAAGGAGCCCCGCCGCGAGGACCCGTCGCCGGGCGCGCCCGTCGACGGCGAGGCCACCGACCCGGTCGACCGGCTCAGGCAGCGGCTGCTGATCTCGGCCCTGCTCACCGTCCCCGTGGTGCTCCTGGCGATGGTGCCGGCCGTGCAGTTCGAGAGCTGGCAGTGGCTCTCGCTCACGCTCGCCGCGCCGGTCGTCGTCTGGGGCGCGGTGCCGTTCCACCGGGCGGCGTGGACCAACGCGCGCCACGGCGCGGCGACGATGGACACGCTGGTCTCCATCGGCACCCTGGCCGCCTTCGGCTGGTCCCTGTACGCCCTCTTTCTCGGCACCGCCGGCGAGCCCGGCATGACCCACCCGTTCAGCTTCACGATCGAGCGGACCGACGGGCTCGGCAACATCTACCTCGAGGCCGCAGCCGGCGTCACCACGTTCATCCTCGCCGGCCGCTACTTCGAGGCCCGCTCGAAGCGCCGTGCCGGCGCCGCCCTCACCGCGCTCCTCGAGCTCGGCGCCAAGGAGGTCGCCGTCCTCCGCGACGGGTCCGAGACCCGGATCCCGGTCGACGAGCTCGCCGTCGGCGACCTGTTCGTCGTACGTCCCGGGGAGAAGGTCGCCACCGACGGCATCGTCGAGGACGGGTCCTCCGCCATCGACGCGGCGATGCTGACCGGTGAGTCCGTGCCGGTCGAGGTCGCCCCCGGCGACGCCGTCACCGGGGCCACGGTGAACGCCGGCGGCCGCATCGTCGTCCGGGCGACCCGCGTCGGTGCCGACACCCAGCTCGCCCAGATGGCGCGCCTGGTCGAGGAGGCGCAGACCGGCAAGGCCGCGGCGCAGCGGCTCGCCGACCGGATCTCGGGCATCTTCGTACCCATCGTGCTCGCCCTCTCAGCCATCACCCTCGGGTTCTGGCTGGGTGCGGGCGCGGGTGCCGCGACCGCCTTCACCGCGGCCGTCGCGGTGCTGATCATCGCCTGCCCGTGCGCCCTCGGCCTGGCCACGCCCACGGCCCTGATGGTCGGCACCGGACGCGGCGCCCAGCTCGGCGTCCTGATCAAGGGCCCGGAGGTGCTCGAGAGCACCCGCCGGATCGACACGATCGTGCTCGACAAGACCGGCACCGTCACCAGCGGCACCATGACCCTGACCGACGTGATCGCCGCACCCGGCGAGGACGCCGACGAGATCGCCCGGCTGGCCGGCGCCCTGGAGTACGCCTCGGAGCACCCGATCGCCCGCGCGATCGCGTCCGGCGCCGAGGACCGCGTCGGCACCCTGCCCACGGCCGAAGACTTCGCCAACGTCCCGGGCCTGGGCGTGCAGGGCATCGTCGAGGGCCACGCCGTCCTCGTCGGCCGGGTCCGGCTGCTCGAGGAGTGGAGCCAGTACCTGACCGACGACCTCGCGTCCGCGATGGCCGAGGCCGAGAGCGAGGGCCGTACCGCCGTCACCGTCGGCTGGGACGGACAGGCGCGGGGCGTCCTGGTCGTCAACGACGTGATCAAGCCGACCTCGGCCGCCGCGATCGCGGAGTTCCAGCGGTTGGGCCTGACCCCGGTCCTGCTCACCGGCGACAACGAGACCGTGGCCCGGAGCGTTGCCGCCGAGGTCGGGATCCCGGTCTCCGCGGACACCGTCATCGCTGAGGTGCTCCCCGAGGACAAGGTCGCGGTGGTCCGCCGGCTGCAGGAGGAGGGCCGCGTCGTCGCGATGGTCGGCGACGGCGTCAACGACGCGCCGGCCCTGGCCCAAGCCGACCTCGGCCTCTCGATGGGCACCGGCACCGACGTCGCCATCCAGGCCAGCGACCTGACCCTGGTCCGCGGCGACCTGCGCGTCGCGGCCGACGCCATCCGGCTCTCCCGGAAGACGCTGGCCACGATCAAGGGCAACCTGTTCTGGGCGTTCGCCTACAACGTCGCGGCCATCCCGCTGGCCGTCGCCGGACTGCTCAACCCGATGCTCGCCGGCGCCGCGATGGCCTTCTCGTCGGTCTTCGTGGTGAGCAACAGCCTCCGGCTGCGCCGCTTCCGCTGATCCGCGAACAAGTGCTCCTCGGGCGTGACCGCGCCCGAGGAGCACCGTGTTTGTGTCTATGAGCGTAGGAACGTCCGCGACCGCGCGGGTGCCCCGAATAGGGGATTCACATCACCGTTCGCGGGGCGCATCGTGAAGGAGAGGTCTTCCTGCGATCGGAGCTCAACCATGCGTCTCCTCACCCCACTGCTGGCAGTGGCAGTCGTCCCGCTTCTGGTCGCGCCCGCCGTGGCCGTGCCGCGTACGTCCTCGATCCCCCTTCCCGACGACTTCCAGCCTGAGGGCATCGCGATCGGCGAGGGCAACACCTTCTACGTCGGCTCGCTGCTGGACGGCGACATCTACCGCGGCAACCTCCGCAGCGGCGAGGGCTCGACCTTCATCGACCACGATCCCGAGGACGGCAGGGTCGCGGTCGGCATGCGGGTCGACAAGGCACGCCACTGGCTCGTCGTGGCCGGCGGTGCGACCGGCCGGGCATGGGTCTACGACACGCGGGACGGATCGACCGTCGACGAGCTCGAGCTCGGCCCGGCCGGGACCACCTTCAGCAACGACGTCGCGATCACCAGGGACGCGCTGTACTTCACCGACACGTTCGCGGCCGTGATCTACCGGGTCCCGATCCTTCCGGACGGATCGTTCGGCACGACGGAACCGATCGAGGTGACCGGCGATGCCGCTCAGACCGGCGGCTTCGGGCTCAACGGCATCGACTCGACCCACCGAGGGTGGTTGATCGTCAACCACACCGAGCTCGGCATCCTCGCGCTGGTCGACCCGGAGACCGGCGTGAGCCAGGAGATCCCGCTGTCCGGCCCCCCTCTGGTGCCGGGAACGCTCGACGGGCTGCAATTCGAGGGCCGCACCGCCTGGGTGGTGCAGAACTTCGCCAACTCCGTGGCCCGCGTGTGGCTCTCGCCGGACCTCACCAGCGGCGAGGTCGTCGAGGTGGTCGAGTCCGACCTGTTCCGGGTGCCGACCACGGTCGACCTCCACGGCAGCACGCTCGCCCTGGTCAACGGCCGGTTCGACCTCGGCTTCCCGCCGCCGTTCGGTCCCGGGGCACCTCCCGGCACCGATTTCGACGTGGTGCAGATCCGCCCTTGACACCCGTGCCTCGACCGTGTCGCGCACGTCGGCAGGCACTATCCAACGCCACCCCCCCGGCGGGCGGTTGCGACTGCTCCGGTGTAGGTCTCGGTGGTGAGGTCGGCTTCGCCGATTCCGAGTGTCGCGAGGACGGTACGGATCGTGCCGAGGCCGGCCTCGACATCGTCGGCAGGTGCCAGCGTCTCGACCTCCAGATACGTACCCTCGATCTCGGGCACCTCGACGAGAGTCGCCAGCACCTCACGACCCTCGGCTTCGAACCGATGATTGCGGCACAGCTTGCGAAATGAGATCAGTTCCACTGCGCCCAAAGCCTTCAGAACGGTGTCGACGACAGCCGGGTCGGTCATCTGGGTCTCGTGCTCGGGCCTTGACCCCGAGGCCGTTTCGACTGGGGCGGTCTTGAAGGTCAACAGCGAGCGGCTGCCTCCATCGTTGGTGACAGTCCGGACCCGAAGCTCCTGGTCACGGGCGGTGAGAGTCTCGTCGGATAGGTCGTAGTAGGTGTCGTGGTAGGTCTCATCGATTCCGGGAGCCAGTCGTTCGAGCTCGGCCCGAACATGGTCGATGTCGCTGACCTTGGCCTTCAGTTCGACCTCGATGAGTCCGCTCATCGTTCCACCTTTCCGTGATCTGCTGACTGGGTCGCGATGGGCCCCGTGGCCAGGGCCTCGATGTGCCGCAAGAGTCCATGGAAGAGAGGGCCGCGTGGGGTGGCGATGATCTTGTACATCGCTGACTCGTGTCCTTCCCAGGTGCCGAAGGTGGATACGAACATGACGGTATCCAGCCTGATCACCCGCCACACCGGCGTCTGGTCGTAGAGGTAGACCTGCACCCCGGGCAGTCCCTCCAGCCGAGACATCGTCATCTGGATGCCCGCCGCGAACTCCTGTGGACTCTCACCCACCTCAGCTGCCCTGGCGGCCGTCGCCTCACTGTCAGGATCGAGGAGCATGATGCGTACGTTGGCCTCGGCTCCGTCGGTGAGACGGGAGCGAAGCAGCGAGTCCTTGAGTCCGAGGAGACCCAGACCGCGGATCGCGAGGACATCGATGCTCGAGGCGATCTGCAGCTGGGCTGCGATCTCTTCTCGTGCGAAGCCTTGGTCGCGATAGACGTTGACGACCTCCGGATAGGCGGACAGATCGGCAGGATCGCGCTGTCCGGGGGCGCGGGCCGGCGCCAGCCCAAGGATGCGTCGGCTCTCGGCAGGAATGTCCAACCCGTCGGCAACCCGCTCGAAGACATCGAGCTTGGTGATCTCGCGTCGGCCGTTGATGACCTCGTTCACCCTCGACTGTGACAAGCCCGTCGCCGCGGCGATCCGTGCCTGGCTCAACCCGGCGTACTGCTGCATCGCTCGGAACACGCCGCCCATGTCGCGGCCGACCAGCGCCTCGCGTACTTCAGGCCTCTCCCACGCCCACGACGGCATCGCCACTGGATCCGAGCCGATGGTCATCGCGCCTCCTCCGTGCCGACTCCGAGATGTCCAAGTTATCTCACGGTGAGATATACGCGAAGGGATCGAGCCAGCGTCGTCGCTGCGGGCAACGTGGCAGTCGCCCCGGCCGCGACACGTCCGAAGGCCTCGCGGCTGGGGCACTCCAACAGCCACCAAGGAGACCCCAAGGATGACAGCGACCTCTCGTGGAGTCGGCCGACCGCGCCTTGTCCCCACCCGGTTCGACGGGTCACCGCGCGAGCAGATCTTGGAAGTGGCGGCTCGGTTGTTCACGAGCAAGGGGTACGCGGCGACCTCGACCCGGGAGATCGCTGAGGCGGTCGGGATCCGGCAGGCCTCGCTCTACTACCACTTCGCGGGCAAGGGCGAGATCGTCACCGAACTGCTGGCTCAGACGATCCGGCCGACGGTGGACAGCGTGGCCCAGATCGAGTCGCTGACGGATGACCCTGACGCGGTGCTGTACATGGTGGCGCTGACCGATGTTCGTACGTTGGTGAAGGCGCCGCACAACACCGGTTGGCTCTACCTTGCCCCTGATGTCGCCCAGGTCGAGGGGTTCGACGAGTTCACCGAGGCCCGCTCGGACCTCGCTGCCACCTACGCCCGCCTGGCCGCGCCGATCGCGACTTCCGAGGTCCTCGGTGCTCTCGGGCCGGTCCGACTCGGCGAGAAATTGGTCCACAACGTCGAGGAGGTCATCGGACTGCGGAACGCCGGCCGCTGGATCGATGTCGACGAGTCTGCATCTATCGCATCCTCGTGCCTACGGCTGTGTGGCATCGACCAAGCTCGTATCAACCTCGCGCAGAAGACCGCCGAGACCCTCCTGGGTTAGCTGGACTAGGTCGATGGCAGCGGGCTGACGATACCGATGGAGAGCCGCCCTGGTCGACGACGCCCGCGCCGACGCCGGCGAGCACGACTCCAGCTCCTGAGGTGTCCGGAACGCGCACCGCTTTGGCGTAAACCGATTCGAAACTGTCGGTGCTGCGGCTCACACTGGTGACCATGGTCCGACGAATGACTCCGGCACAGTTTCGCTCCGCCGTCCAGAAGGCACAGCGGGAACAGAAGCAGGCCATCAACAACTACAACCGCGAGGTGCGGAAGTACAACGCCGGCGTGAAGAAGGCCGTCGACACGTACAACCGCGAGGCCCGGGCCTACAACGCGAAGGTGCGCCGCCACAATGCCAAGGTCGAGAACCAGCGGCGGCGGCTGAACCAGGAGATCCAACGCCTCAACTCCAGGCCGACGTCGACAACCTACGTCACCTACCAGACCTCGGTCACCACGCTGGCCCGCTCCTACGAGCAGACCGAGGAGCGTCTGGCCGGTCGTGCGCTCACCCCGGCCGAGCGTGAGGTCATCGACCGCGTCAGTGAGGACGCGGCTAACAGCGCGTACCTGTTGAACGCCCTTGAGGGGGACGGCGAGTCAGAAGATGACCCGACCGAGGACGAGTTGCGAGCATCGAGCCTGCAGGCCGAGCTCGCAGCGTTCTCTCAGGACCTGAAGGAGCGGTGGGCGGGCGCGCTATTTGCGCTCAGCCCGCGGAATCCGGATGCGGCCCGGCACTTCTGCACCAGCGCGCGAGAGGTGCTCGTCGAGATGCTGGACGTTGCGGCGCCAGACAAGGCGGTGCTTGCCGCTAACCCGAACTGCCCCAAGGTCGAGCAGGGCGTGCACGCCGGCAAGCCGTCACGGAGAGCCAAGGTGGAGTACCTGCTGGCACGTCGAAGCATCACGGATCCGGCGATCACTGGCCTGGTCGAGGCTGACATGGAGAACGTGGTGAACCTGTTCGGCACTCTCAACAGAGGCACCCATGGGCACGCTGGCCGGTTCACGATCACTCAGCTCAGCGCGATCCGTGAGCGCATCGAAGCCGCGGTGGTTTTCGTCTACTCGCTCTACGTGCCGGCGACCTAGTTGTTCTGACCACGGACGTTAGGTACGGCGGGCCGACTGGACGATGACGAAGACCTCCGGGTGAGGTGTGGAGCTACCACGCACCCACATCCACCACGGAGGTCTTCGTGTCCCACGCTAACGCCACCCTCACACCAGCGGGACGTCTGCGCCTAGCCAAACTCGTCGTCGACAAGGGCTGGTCCTACGCCAGGGCCGCTGAGCGGTTCTCCGTCGGTGTCACGACCGCGCGGCGCTGGGCCCAGCGCTATCGCGAGCTCGGCAAGGCCGGGATGGTCGACCGATCCTCGCGTCCGCACCGCTGCCCGAACCGGCTGCCGCAGCGGACCGAGCGACGGATCGTGAAGCTGCGGGTGACGCGGCGCTGGGGACCAGCCCGGATCGCCTACCACCTCGGCCAGAACCCCTCCACCGTTCACCAGGTCCTTCGACGCAACGGCTGCCCGCGACTGAAGTGGACCGACCCGGCCACCGGCGCCCGGATCAAGACCTCCTCACGAGACAAGCACCGCTACGAACACCCAGCACCCGGCGACCTGATCCACGTCGACGTCAAGAAGCTCGGCAAGATCCCCGACGGCGGTGGGTGGAGGGTCTTCGGTCGGGACTCGGCACAGGCGCGAGCAACTCACGCGGCCCGCGACCGGGCAGGCCGAGCCGGTGCCGCGTCCTCGCGCGGCTACGTCTATCTGCACCACGCCGTCGACGACCATTCCCGGCTGGCCTACTCCGAGATCCTCAGTGACGAGCGTAAGGAGACCGCAGCAGCGTTCTGGAAGCGCGCCAAGAGGTTCTTCGCCGCCCACGGCATCACCGTCAAGGCCGTGCTCACCGACAACGGTTCCTGCTACCGCAGCCGGCTCTGGGCCAAAACGCTCGGCCGGCGGGTCAAGCACCGACGCACGCGGCCGTATCGACCACAGACCAACGGCAAGGTCGAACGGTTCAACCGGACACTGCTCGAAGAGTGGGCCTACGCCACGACCTACACCTCAGAAGCCGACCGAGCAGCCACATACCCCGCATGGCTGCATCACTACAATCACCACCGCGGCCACACCAGCCTCAAAGGCAAGTCACCAATCGACCGCGTACCCAACCTCCCCGGCCAGAACACCTAGTTCAAAGACGGCCGAAGGCGAACGCTCACGGCACGTCCGCGCCGAGCGCGTTCTAGACACTCGTTCGCAACGTCTCCGATCCATCCCTCGAGCGCCTTCCTGTCGTCCCTGGTCGACGAGCTCATCGAGGGACCAGGCGAAGATCACTGGCCGGCCAGGCTGGTGAGGCCGCCAGCCTGGGAGCGCCTAGTCATTGTGGGTGACGCGGGGCTAGGACTCTTTTCGTAAGTTTCGAAATTTGGGTTCCGAAAGATTCGAAACTAACCTATCGTCTTTTGGTGTAGCTCGAGACCTTCCCTAGTCGAGCCGAAGAGGTGACCCAGGATGACCGCAGCAGCAAGCGAGCACATGCCTCCGAGCCGGGAGGTGGCTGAGCAGAACGCGAGGGTTCTGAGCTTCATCGAAGCGCACGAGGCGCGACACGGCGAGGCCCCAGAGCCGACATACTTCCTTTGCGGAGCAGAGGAGCACGATCGTGTCGAGCTGACCGAAGACCTGTTCCAGATGCTCAAGCAGCTGGTTGGTGCACTGGCGAAGGGCCAGTCGGTTCAGATCCACGCTCGCGACCGAGAGATCACCACCCAGCAGGCGGCCGAGATCCTCGGTCTGAGCCGTCCAACCGTCGTCAAACTGATCGACGCGGGCAAGATCGCGGCGACCGTTCCAGGTGTCAGCCGGCGCAAGGTGCTCCTGACCGACGTCATGGCCTACCGCGATGAGCTCTACGCTGCGCGCAACGAGTTCATTGCCGAGTCCTCGGCGGCGTACGCCGATGTGGACCCGGAGGAAGCGCGCCAGGCGCTCGCTGAGGTACGAAAGTCCCGCTGAGGAAGTTCTGGCTGAAACGGCACCAGGCGAGAGTCGTTCTGCGACACTCGCCTGGTGTTTCGCGCAGTACTCGACACCTGCGTGCTCGTCCCGAGCCTGCAGCGTGACTTCCTGCTCCAGCTCGCCGCGGAGCGCGCCTACGCCCCGGTGTGGAGTAGTGGCATCCTCGACGAGCTCGATGACGTCCTGGGGCGCCTGGATGAGAAGTACGGCAAGCCGGAGGATGAGAGCGTCGCGTATCGCGCACGTCTTCGAGTCATGATCGACAGTGCATTTCCTGGTGCGGCCATCGAGGCTCCGCGAGAGCGGGCGTACGCCTTCGACATCGCCGATCCGGGCGACGGGCACGTGGTCTACGCAGCGATCATGCGGGCAGCCGACGTCATCGTGACGGATGACAAGAAAGCCCTGTTCGAGATGTCGGCTGACCTTGAAGCGGCCTCCGTTGATGTCTTGAAGCCGGAGGTGTTCGCTGCCAACACGGTGGCAGCTCATCCGGGCGCCGGCGTACGTGCCCTTGAGGCGCTGGCTGCCCGCTCGGGTACCGGTACGAATCCGCGTCACTCCGCGGCCGAGTACCTTCACCTGCTCGTGAGTGTCCATGACATGTACGAGGTCGCCGAGCTGCTCGAGCCGAGGCTGGCGGCGGAGTAGCCGTTCTCAGAAGGGGTCAGGCCCGCTGGTCGTGGATTCCTCGTCGGCTGTGTCGGAGGCAGGCACGACTCTCCGTCCGGAGACTGGCACGACTCTCCGTCCGGAGACTGTGGTGGTGGCTCTGCGGCCGGTGACCTCGCTTGGGCGTGTGAGTCGCTTTCGCCCACCCGCAGCGGCCTTCTTCGGTTTCTCCTTCTCGCGCATGTCTTCGGGACGCGCGGCGCCCCGAAGCGCATAGGTGTTGCGGACACGGTCGCGGCCGAAGGAGAACTGAGGGGTGTCGGCGACCAGTTCCTTGCGAACGCTGAGTAGGCCGAAGTTGATGAGTTCGGTGGTGCCCTTGGTGCGGATGGAGGTGCTCAGGCTGAACAGCTCGGGGAACCGTGTGGTGCTCCACCAGGTTCGGCGGCCGTCGATGTTGCGGCTGTCGAGGAGCACCAGGAGCATCGCGACAGCGGCGGTCGACATCGACTGGATGTAGCCCTCGGTCCACAGCTCGAGGGGGATCTTGAAGTAGAGGTTGGCCGCCAACTGCTGTTCGCCAGGAGCTCGAGCTGCGGCAGTGGAAGGCAGGCTGTAGCGCTCACCGCGGCCGCTCTCGTTGAGCAACGTGATGATCGTCGAGTCGCCGCGTCGGGGCTGGAGCTGAACCAGGCGCTCGCGCTCGAGGACCTTCAGGGCGTTGGTGACTCGACGGGCTCCGAGCCCGTTCGGGTCGTCGAGCCCGAGGAGAGTAGCCCAGTTCCGGGCGAGGATGCTGGTCTGGAAAGGCTTGGCGGAGCATCGCCAGATGAGCGCGAGGTAGAGCTTCAAGGGCACCTCGCCGCCCCGGCCGCCGCGGGAGACCAGCCTGGCCATGGGGGATGGATCTCCGTCGTCGCCGCGAACGAAAGAGCGTCGGACGGGGATCTCCTTGCGCCGCCCAGAGTCGCGCTCGAGCCCCTTGGCGGTGTCGAGTGACCACTGTGGCGCCGACGGTTTGATGGTTTCAACGTTCACAGAAGACACGCTTCGTCCTTAGCATCTTCATCCGATATACATGGAGTCCTTCATACTTCACCACACCGCGACCATCTCGGTATGTCACAAAAGTATAAGTGACTAATCCGCAAAGCGGTAAGCGTCTCTTACTCTACGACTGGCAATTTTCGGAACTTTCGCTAGCCCCTGGACACCCCTGCGTCTGGCCCTCAAAACTGTCGGTGGCGTGGGGTATGATGGTGGTAAGTCGCCCAGCAAGGCGTCTATGGCACAGGAACTAACCCGGGCAGCCAGTCCGGAGCAGGTGGCCTGTGGCCCAGGGCGCACCGAGGGCGACCCAGTCGTAAGAGGGCGTAGATGTCAACCGATACATCGACCGCCACCTGGGCCTCAGGCAGGGGAAAACGTGACCTTGCCGAGAGGAGGATCCCCCAGGACTCCCGGCCATGGAGGGGCTGCAGCGTAGGAGCTGCGGCCCCTCCGTGCTTTTGGAGCTGGGTCCGCCGGTCGAGGGGGTGCCGACGTGACCCACGTGAATCCTAAGCCCGCAACCCCTGCGGTTGCGCGTCGGAAATGTCGGTGGTGCTCAATAGGGTTGCGAGGTATGCGACGCGCTTACATCGACGCCCACTGCGAGCTGAGGGACTCCTTCAGCCTGGCGCGAGCCTGGTCGGGACCCAACCTGGGCACCTTGATGGCGCCGTCCACCGGCGCAGTGGACGCATCACCCTGGCTGCTGAAGAGCGGGGTCTCGATCGGCACCGTCGGCGGTAGGCGCTCGAAGTACGCCGGGCGTCCGCAAGGGATCGTCATCGCATGGTGTCTCAACCTCGACGAGATCCTGGAGATCGAGCACCGCTACGACGTCGACGGCGTTGTCCTCGTGAGGGGACACAAATCTCACGCGCCGTGGATCACTGCACACGGCGCCGAACACCTGGGGGGCCAGATCGTTGCCGCTGTCCCCGAAGCGTCAGCGGCGATCAAGGCCGCGATCTCGGGTATCAGCTGGGAGGCGATCCGGAATCAGGGTCTAGCCGATTCACGGGAGCGCTCCGATGCCGTCCAGACGCTGACATACCTTCGCGACCGTGGTCACCGGCTGGTGCCCGAGCAGCTGGTCACCGAGGCGATCCGAAACGGCTGGGGTGGGCAAGGACCGCTGGACCTGGCCGACATCGCCAAGAAGCTCAACGCTGGCAAGCGGCTGCGCTACGAGAATGGTCGTATTCGTGCGGAGCGTCTGGCCGAATGGGCGAACGTTTGAGACGAGGCACGGATCAACCGGTGATGGCCGCTGCCAAGCGCTGGTCTCTGGGCCGTTCCTGCGGAGCTAGCACGGTTGTCGGTGCTCTAGGTCAAGATAAGTGGTTGTGAACACCGATCCTGCTGGCGTGCACCCAGGCCAGCCTCTGACTCGTCAGGTGTCTCCGCGGGTTCTTGTCGATCTGTCAGTTGTGAAGCTCAGCGAGGACATCGTCGAACAGCTACAAGGGTTCGTCCCGACGGTGAAGGTGATCACCTCTCATGAGGAGGTGAACCTGACTGAGTGGGACGTTCTCGTCACGGACCAGGCGCCGATCAACAATCGATTGCCTCTCGGTGGAGCCGCCGAGCGAGCCGGTGATCGCTCCGGCTTTTCGTGGAGACAGTGGTTCCCGGAGAATCTGTGTCTCCTCCTGATCATGGATGAAGAGCAATACGGACGGACTCAAGCCCTGGATGTTTATCCGCCCAGCGGCCGAGGTACGCCTCAGGTTGCGCTCGTCCAGAGGGATCGGATTGTCGGCAGCCACATAAGTGAGAGCAAAGTCTTGCCCGATGGCCTGGCTGACTTGGTCAGACGAGTCATGGTGCCTGCGGTGAAGAAGCGCAAGCGACACACTTCGATCGCTCGTTCTGTGGTGCCGGGATCGTCCGACGCTGCGGGAAAGCTCCAGTTCAGACCGTTCCTCTTCGGGCCGGAGAACTGCATCCTTGCCGGTAGCTACGAGCGGTCTGAGAAGGCATCGGTGTGGGTGATCCCTGGGGATGTTCCAGACACCTCGGCATGGCTAAGGGAAGCGCTCCGGGACTGGCACACGCTCGATCCGGCCCGCTTCCCAGTGATCCCGGACTGGGACAACGATCCCGCATGGAAGTCGGCGGCCGAGCTCGAGATCATCGCACGCAAAGAGCAAGTCGAGGCCGAGATCCAGGTCCAGATCGACGAGCTACGAAACCAGCACGAGGCCCTTGACGCCGAACTCGAGGTTGCGGGCGAGCGGGCTGATGCGTACGAACGCGCGCTTCTGACCAAGGACGGCGAGGTCCTAGAGCGGGCAGTGGAGCAGGCGCTGGCCGACCTAGGGTTCGAAGTGCAGAACATGGACGAGGTCTGGCCCCAGGGACAGCGCCGCGAAGATCTCCGCGTCCGCACCACAACTGACACGAACTGGGTGGCCATCGTTGAGGTGAAGGGTTACACCAAGGGCGCGAAGGTAACGGACCTCTACACGACTGGCAGATGGGCAGAAGGTTTCCTCGCGGACGAGGGGCGCCGACCAAGCGCACGATGGTTCGTCACCAACCACAACCGCCAGCGAGATCCGTACGACCGTGGCCAACCGTTCGCGAACAATCAGGATCTCGTCAACGCCTACGCAACTGACGGGGGACTCGTGATCGACACTGTCACGTTGTTCGAAGCCCTTCGCCTTGTGCAAGCCGATCCATCACGCCGTGACGAGATCCGAGACCAACTGATCAACGCCAGCGGCCGGCTCGAGCTGACCTAGCGAGGCGCAGCAACTGCTGCCCTGTTCGCGGCTGCGCGGGATGCCGCTGCGCCCGATCCGGGTGCGTTCGAGAACCCTCCTTCTCATCGAGGGTCACCAGGCAGCCTTCCGCCGATAGTTACCTCTATCGGTGGGACCACCCCGCCGGGGCCGCCGATAGTGCGACCCGGAACTGTCTGTGCCCAGTGGTAGCGCCACCAGCGATCTACCGCCGATAGTGCGACCGCAGCCGCCACGATTACCACCGCGCTTGCCTCCGGCCGAGTCACCGTCCGCGAACATAGACTCCCGAACGTGGACGAACACGTGTTGCTGATCGTCGGGGCGGCGCTGGTGATCATGATCGCGGCGTCGGTGTTCGCGCGGCGTACGGGGGTGGCGGCGCCGCTGCTGCTGGTGGGGCTCGGGATCGGGGCGAGCTATCTGCCGGGTGCGCCGGAGGTCGAGCTCGATCCGGAGCTGATCCTGGCCGGCGTACTGCCGCCGTTGCTCTACTCCTCCGCGGTCAACCTGCCGGTGATCGACTTCCGGCGCAACTTCCGGCTGATCAGCTGGCTCTCGGTCGTGATGGTGATCGTCTCGGCGCTGGTGATCGGGGCGGTGGTGCACTGGCTGTTCCCCGAGATCTCGTTCCCGCTCGCGGTCGCGCTCGGCGCGGTCGTCAGCCCGACCGACGCGGTCGCGGCGACGGCGATCGGGCGCCGGGTCGGGCTGCCGCCGCGGGTGATGACGGTGCTGGAGGGCGAGAGCCTGGTCAACGACGCGTCCGCCCTCGTGGTCCTGCGGACGGCCGTCGCGGGGATCGCGGCCGCCGGGTCGTTCTCCCTGGGACGTACGGTGCTGGAGTTCGGGTGGGCGGTGCTGGGCGCTCTCGTGATCGGTGGCCTCGTCGGCTGGCTCACCGTCGAGCTCCGGCGGCGCCTGGATGACCCGGTGCTCAACACGACGATCTCGTTCGCGGTGCCGTTCATCGCCTACTTCCCGGCCGAGGAGCTGGACGCGTCCGGCGTGCTCGCGGTGGTCGTCGCCGGGCTGGTGACAGGCGGACTCGGCAGCCGCCGGTTCAGCGCCCGCGACCGGCAGACCCAGGCCACCACCTGGACCACGTTCAACTTCATCCTGGAGAGCGGCGTCTTCCTGGCGATGGGCTACCAGCTGCCCGACTTCGTCGACGCGGCGCAGGGCGAGACCACGCCCGGCGAGATGGCCGGGCTCGTCCTGGTCGTCGTCGGACTGCTGGTCGCGCTCCGGTTCGCCGGCCTCGCCGGCCCCGCGCTGCGGGACCGGGAGGAGAGCCAGGAAGAGGTACGCACCCGCCTGGACCAGTTCGAGGAGAAGCTCGACTCGCTGACCCCTGCCGACGACCGGGAGGACGCCCGGATCACCGCGGCCCGGCGACGGCTCGCGCGGGGCCGGGCGGACATCGACTTCGAGGAGCGCGAGCCGATCACCAAGCGCGGCTTCCTGACGATCGGCTGGGCCGGCATGCGCGGCGTCGTCACGGTCGCCGCCGCCCAGACCATCCCGGCCGGCACCTCCCACCGGGCGACCGTCGTGCTCGCCGCCTTCCTGGTCGCGCTCATCACCCTGGTGCTCTTCGGCCTCACCCTTCCGGCCCTGATCCGCCGGCTGCGGTTCTCCCCGGAGAGCGCCAAGGACAGGCACAACGCGTTCCGCTCACTGCTGCAGCAGGTCGGTGCGTCGGCCGTCGACACCCTCGGACCGCTCGAGTCGCAGACCATCGACGGCGAGCCGATCGACCCGCAGCTGGTGACGAAGCTCAAGGACCGCATCCTCCCGCGGGTGCTCGCCGGTGTGCAGGAGGCGCCGCGAGTGCGGCCCGCCGTGATGGAGCAGACGATGATCCTGCAGATGCGCTACCTCGATGCGATGCGCGAGGCGCTCGCCGCCGAGCGCAGCATCGGCGCCTACAGCTCCCACACGTACGCGAGGGTCGAGTCCATCCTCGACGACATGGAGAAGCGGCTCGAGGTCTAATCAGTCCTGACGAGCGTCGTAGGAGCGTCGGTTCTCGTCGATGAGCGGGTTGTGCCGGATCGCCCACTCGGCCAAGGTGACGGCGGGGCCGACGAGCGTCCTGCCCATGCCGGTCAGCTCGTACTCCACCCGCGGTGGCACCTCCGGGTAGCTCGTCCGGCTCACCAGCCCGTCGCGTTCCAGGTGGCGCAGGGTGAGCGTGAGCATGCGCTGCGAGATGCCCGGGACGCGCTGCTTCAGATCCCCGAACCGCAGCCGACCGCCGTCCAGCGTGGCGATCACCAGCAGGCTCCACTTGTCGCCGATGCGGTCGAGGATGCCGCGGATCGCGCTCCCGCCATCGCCCCTGATCAGGCAGACCTTCTCGTAGTCCGACATGCGCCCGCTCCCGCCGCTCCTCAGGCACACCGATGTGCCTTTTGTACGCCTCTCGAAACCCGTCCATGCTGAATTCTCGATCGGTTAGTTACTCATCGTAACCAAGGAGTTCGACATGGTGGTCGCGTACTGGATCGTCGCCGGGTTGCTCGCGGCGTTCTACCTCTACTCGGGCGGAATCAAGATCGTCCGGAGCCAGGAGCAGCTGGCGCCGATGATGGGGTGGGCCGGCACGGCGATCCCGATGGCCGGCGTCAGGGCCATCGGCGTGGTCGAAGTCGCCGGCGCACTGGGGCTGATCCTGCCGCCGCTGACGGGCATCGCCCCGAGCCTGGCGTTCTGGGCGGCAGGAGGGCTGGCTCTGGTGCAGGTGCTCGCCACGGTCTTCCACCTCTCGCGCGGAGAGCGCGGAGACCTGTGGCTCAACGGTGTGCTGGTGCTGTGGGCGCTGGTCACGCTGTTCCTCGCCACCCGCTGGTAGCTCCACGCTCAGACTGTCTCGAAGCCGGCCATCATCGCCATGTCCTCGTGCTCCAGGTTGTGGCAGTGGATGAGGAACCGGCCGGCGTACTTCTCGAACCTGACCCGGACCCGGACGGCCTCGTAGGGACGGACGCCGACGGTGTCCTTCCAGCCGTGGTCCATGGGGCCGGGGCCGCGGTTGCCGCGGCGCAGGACCTGGAAGGGCGAGAGGTGGACGTGGACGGGGTGGTGGGCGTCGGTGAAGAACTCCCAGATCTCCGTGGAGCCCAGCGGCACCTGGGCCTGAGGGACGGCCGGGTCGAACGGCTTGCCGTTGATCCCCCAGCCGCGGCGGCCGTGGACGCTGGCCTGGCGGAAGTGCCACCTGCGGACGACCGCGCCGTCGGGCCTCTCGGGCTCGGGTACGTCGGCGAGCCTCTCGGGGAGCCGGACGTCGTCGGTCGCGCGCCGGGTGATCCGGAACCGCATCACCTGAGCGGTCCTGTCGGTGCCGAGACCGTTGCGCAGCTCGACGGTCGTCCCGGGAGCCAGCCCACGGAAGTCGACGACGACGTCGAAGCGCTCGCCCGAGGCCATCGTGATCTGGTCGTGCTCGACCGGGGCGGCGAGCAGTCCGCCGTCGGAGCCGATCTGGGTGAACCCGACCCGCTTGCCGTCGGCGGTACGCAGGCTGAGCGCGTAGCGGCGGGCGTTGGAGGCGTTGAGCAGCCGCAGCCGATACTGCGCCGCCTCGACCTCCGCCTCCGGCCACGGGGCGCCGTTGACGAGGATGACGTCGCCGAGCACGCCGGCCATGTAGCGGTCCTCGACGCCGGGCTCGCCGAGGAGCTCCGGGTCGAGCGCGGGGTAGCGCAGCGCGCCGTCCTCGTCGAAGGCCCGGTCGGCGATCATCAGCGGCAGCTCCCGCTCGCCCCGCGGCAGCGAGAGCGCGTCCTCCTCGTCGTCGCGGATGATGTGGAAGCCGGCCAGCCCACGCCACACCTGCGGGGCGGTGAAGTCCATCCGGTGGTCGTGGTACCAGAGCGTCGTGGCGGGCTGCTCGAGCGGATAGCGGTAGTCCCGTTTTCCGGTGCTGACCTGCGCCTTCGGGTCGGCCATCGCCTCGTGCCCGCCGTGTCCGCCGCCGTGCCCACTCCCGTGCCCGGCATGATGAGCAGGAGCCTCGAAGCCGGGCGGCACCAGCAGATCCGTCGGCCAGCCGTCGCTCTCCGCGGGGGTGTGCCCGCCATGGAGATGCGTCGCGGTCGGCAGCGTGAGCGAGTTGGTGTGGCGTACGGTCACGGCCTGGCCGCGGCGGGTCTCCAGCGTCGGCCCGGGAAAGACCCCGTCGTACGTCATCATCTCGGTCCGCAGCCCGGGCAGGATCTCGACCGAGGCGGTGCGCTGGGCGATCTCGATCAGGCCACCCGACGGGCGCTTGACCGGCGGCAACGGCAACGGCGTCGCGTACGCCTCCGGCAGCTTCGCCGCGCTACGCAGGACCCTCCCGGTCTGTCCGGGGGCGTCGCCGCAGGCGGCCAGCGATCCGGCGACCGGAGCGGCCAGGCCTGCGCCGAGGAGCATCCGTCGGCTGAGCCTCATCGCCGGACCTCCCGCGGGCTGCCGGCGCTGCGACGCAGCGAGGCGATGGCGAGGGCCACCGCGATCCCGACGGTGAGCACGCCGACCGGGACGTGCAGCTGGAGGACCCGGGTGTAGCCGAGGATCGCCTGGACGTGGATGAGGAGGAAGAGCACGACCGACCAGACGAGGAACCACCAGCGGCCGCGCATCGCGACGACGGCACCTGCGGCGATCGGCAGCAGCAGGCCGAGCGCCTGCAGCGCCGCCGCGCCGGCCGAGTGCAACCCCAGGGCCTCGAAGGTGCCCGAGAAGTAGGAGCCGATGAAGATCGGTTGGCCGATCGCGAAGAGCGCGATCAGCACCGCGACGGCTCGGAAGCAGAAGAGGCTGATGCGTGGTCGACGCTGGCGTATCTCTGTGGTCACCCCTCGACGATATGTAGACGAGGTACGTATGGCATCGGGCGTTCCCCTGATCGCCGGAGCGTCCTCGTCGGGGTCAGCCCTGGTTGGAGAAGACCTCGTCGCGGGCCGTGTCGAGGCCCATCTGCAGGGCGCCGCGGAGCACCGGGTCGCCGGAGATCTCGGTGGGGACGACCGTGGGGACGTTGGGGCCGAGGGAGGCGATCGCCTTCTGCACGCGGTCGGCCAGGACCGGCCCGCCGGCACGCCCGACCTCGCCCGCGAGCACGCACAGCTCGGGGTCGAGTACCACGCAGATGCCGGCCAGGCCGAGGGCGAGCCTTCGGGCCAGCTCGTCGAGGAACGGCTCGGCGTCGGGGTCGCCCCCGACCGCGGAGCGTACGCAGTCCACACCGTCGCCGCTCAGTCCGAACGCGCGGGCGAGGGTGTCCATCGCCTCGACGCTGACCAGTGACTGGAAGGCGGCGTGCTGCGGGCTGTCGGTGCCGTGCGGCGTGGAGGCGCCGGGGACCGCGAGATAGCCGATCTCGCCGGCGCCACCGCCGGCGCCGCGATGGAGGCGGCCGTCGACGATCACCGCGAGACCCAGGCCGCGGTCGATCCAGGCGAGCACCGAGTCCTTGACGCCGTGGGACGCGCCGGCGGACTGCTCCGCGAGCCCGGCCAGGTTGACGTCGTTCTCGATCAGTATCGGCCGCTGGAAGCTGCGGCGGAGGTCCTCCAGGACGCCCGCGCGCCAGTCGGGCAGGTCGTTGGCGAACCGGATGTCGCCCGTGCGCGGGTCGATCATGCCGGGCGTGCCGATCGAGAGGCAGCGGAGCTGCGCCATGGTGATGCCAGCGCTCCGGGTGGCGTTGGCGACGGTGGCCCGCACCGCCTCGACCGGGTCGGAGGCCTCGTGGGGGTCGAGCTCGCCGGTGGCCAGCTCGGTGCCGGTGATGTCGGCGACCGACGCGGTGATCTGGTCGGGTCCGATGTGGAGGGCCGCGACGTAGCCGGCCGAGGGGACCACCCCGTAGAGCGCCGCGTTGGGGCCGCGGCCGCCCTGCTGGGCCCCGACCACCTCGACGAGGCCGCGCTCGCCGAGCCGGGTCAGCAGCTGTCCGGCGGTCACCTTCGAGAGGCCGACGAGCTCGCCGAGCCGGGTCTTCGTCACCGGCCCGTTCGAGAGCATCAGGTCGAGCGCCGCGCGGTCGTTCGTGTCGCGGATCAGGTGTGTCTTGGGTGCTCTTGACATCGGCGGCGCTCCTTTCGAGGGGGAGGGTGGCGTACGGAAAACCAACCTAACAATTGCAGCGCTCCCGCCGGTGTCTGTCCACGCCGGGTCTAGACGGTAACTGTAAAGGAACCTTACAGTAGGGGCTTCGATCGCCATCCATCTCAACCCCCTCAAGGAGTTTGGAATGCGTACTACAACGAAGATCGCCGTTCTCGGCGGGATCTTGCTGGCGCCCGTCCTGGCCATGGTGCCGACGAGCCCCGCAAGTGCGCACGGCTACATCTCGAACCCCCCGAGCCGGCAGGCACAGTGTGCTGCCGGCACCGTGGAGTGCGGTGACATCAAGTACGAACCGCAGAGCGTCGAGGGCCCCAAGGGCCTGACCAGCTGCTCCGGCGGCAACGCCCGGTTCGCCGAGCTCGACGACGACTCGAAGAACTGGCAGGTCACGCCCGTCGGCCGGAGCCAGACCTTCAGCTGGTCGCTGAGCGCCCGGCACAGCACCAGCACCTGGCAGTACTTCATCGGTGGCACCAAGATCGCCGAGTTCGACGACGGCGGCGCGCAGCCGCCGGCCACCGTCGAGCACCAGGTCGACTTCGGGTCCTTCACCGGCCGCCAGAAGGTGCTCGCGGTCTGGAACGTCGCCGACACCGCGAACGCCTTCTACGCCTGCATCGACGTGAACATCGGCGGCACCGCCACCGACCCGGAGTCGCCGGCGCCGGTGGCCGGAGAGTTCCCGGTCAGCGAGGCGCAGTTCAACCAGCTCTTCCCCAACCGCAACCCCTTCTACACGTACGCAGGGCTCGTCGAGGCGCTCAGCGCCTATCCGGAGTTCACCAATGCTGGGGACGAGGCGACCCAGAAGCGCGAGGCCGCCGCGTTCGTCGCCAACGTCGCCCACGAGACCGGTGACCTGCTCTACGTCGTGGAGCAGAACCAGGCCAACTACCCGCACTACTGCGACACGTCCCAGCCCTACGGTTGCCCGGCCGGCAACGACCAGTACTACGGTCGCGGCCCGGTCCAGCTGAGCTGGAACTTCAACTACAAGGCCGCCGGGGACGCGCTCGGGATCGACCTGCTGAACAACCCCAACCTGGTCGCCACCGATCCGGCGGTCGCCTGGAAGACCGGGCTCTGGTACTGGAACACCCAGAACGGCCCGGGCACCATGACCCCGCACGCGGCGATGGTCAACGGCGCCGGCTTCGGCGAGACCATCCGGTCCATCAACGGCGCCATCGAGTGCAACGGCGGCAACCCGGCCCAGGTGCAGAGCCGCGTCGACAACTACCGCGAGGTCACCTCGCTGCTCGGGGTGGACCCGGGCGGAAATCTGTACTGCTGACGCCACACTCTGCACAGAAACCGGCGGCGTACGCAGCCCCACCTGCGTACGCCGCTTGTTTCTGTTTTGTGACAGCCGCCCAAACAGGTTCTGCCTCTGTGCCGGTGCCGGGCGACCGGCCGCGCCCCTACCTTCGATGAGCAACCGGAACCCCGGACAGCCCGGGGCCGGACGGACGAAGGAGCATGCTCGGTGCTCAGATCACTCTCTCTCCGAATCGCCGCGGTCGCCGCGGCCGTCACTCTCCCCCTCTTCGGTCTGGTCGCGCCGGCCGAAGCGGAGAGCCCTTACGAGCGCGGGCCGGACCCGACGTCCGCCAGCGTCCTGGACAACGGCACGTTCTCCCTCTCCTCGACGTCGGTGTCCTCGCTGGTCACCGGCTTCGGCGGCGGGACGATCTACTACCCGACGTCGACGACCCAGGGGACGTTCGGCGGTGTCGTCCTCGCTCCCGGCTACACGGCCTCCTCGTCGTCCTACTCCTCGGTCGCGCGCCGGGTGGCCTCGCACGGGTTCGTGGTCTTCGCCATCGACACGAACTCCCGCTACGACCAGCCCGACAGTCGCGGCTCGCAGATCCTGGCGGCGGTCTCCTACCTGAAGAACAGCGCCTCCTCAACCGTCGCCTCGCGCCTGGACGAGACCCGGATCGCGGTCTCCGGCCACTCCATGGGCGGCGGCGGCACGCTCGCAGCGGCCAACCAGGACTCCTCGATCAAGGCCGCGGTTGCGCTCCAGCCCTGGCACACTGACAAGACCTGGCCCGGCATCCAGATCCCGACCATGATCATCGGCGCGGAGAACGATTCGGTCGCGCCCGTCGCCTCGCACTCGATCCCGTTCTACACCTCGATGACCGGGGCGCGGGAGAAGGCGTACGGCGAGATCAACAACGGCGACCACTTCATCGCCAACACCGACGACGACTGGCAAGGGCGCCTGTTCGTCACCTGGCTGAAGAGGTACGTCGACGACGACACCCGCTACTCGCAGTTCCTCTGCCCGGCGCCGTCCTCGATCTACCTGTCCGACTACCGCAACACCTGCCCCGACTGACCCCTCGGTCGCGACCCCAGAACCGGCCACCCCGGGGGAGGTGGCCGGTTCTTCGTGGTCCACGTTGGAAGATGGGGGCATGACCGGAAATAGTGGAAACGGCGGAAACAGCACAGGCATCCGCGTCGCGTCCGTCGACGACATCCCGGAGGGTGAGGGCATCGCCATCTCCTCGGACATCACCGGCACCGAGGACGACATCGCCATCCTGCGCGACGACGACGGCACCTGCTGGGCCCTCAACGACACCTGCACCCACGAGACCGCATCGCTGGCCGAGGGCTGGGTCGAGGACGGCGACGTCGAGTGCCCGCTCCACTCCTCGCGGTTCAACCTCAAGACCGGCAAGGTCGACGGCCTCCCGGCCACCCGCGACACCGTGCCGCATCGGGTCGAGGTGCGTGACGGGGAGATCTACCTCTTCCCCGGCGAGAGGCCGTGACGGTCTCCTCGGTCGTCGTCGTCGGTGGCGGCATCGCCGGGGTGTCGACGGTCGCGGAGCTGCGCAAGAACGGGTACGTCGGTGACCTGACGCTCCTCTCGGCCGATGTTCTTCCCTATGACCGTCCGCCGCTGTCCAAGGAGTATCTCGCCGGCAGCCGCGATCTCGACTCGATCGCGCTGCAGTCTCCGGAGTGGTACGCCGAGCAGCGGATCTCGTTGATCGGGGGAGCCGTCGCCGCCGCCCTACGCCCGGACGCAGGGGAGGTCGAGCTCGCCGACGGACGCGTGCTGACCGCCGACCGGATCGTGCTCGCCACCGGTGGTCGCGCGGTACGGCCCGCGCTCGGATCCCCGAGCCACGTGCTGCGGGACGTCGCGGACGCCGACCGGCTGCGTACGCAGCTGGTGCCGGGGGCACGGTTGCTGATCGTCGGTGGTGGCCTGATCGGGGCCGAGGTCGCCTCGACCGCGCGCGGGCTGGGGGCCGAGGTCGTGCTGGTCGACCCGCTCTCGCCGCCTCTCGCCGCTGCCGTCGGGATCGAGGTGGCGACCTGGTTGCACGCCCTGCACGCCGACCACGGGGTGGAGACGCTGACGACCACGGTGGAGACGCTGCTCGAGACCCCGACCGGCGTCGCGGCGCAGCTGAAGGGCGAGCCGGACTCGCGCGAGTTCGACGCCGTGCTCCTGGCCGTCGGCCTGGTCCCCGAGACGGCACTCGCCGAGGAAGCGGGCCTGGAGACCTCGCGCGGCATCCTCGTCGACTCCGGCCAGGTGACCAGCCACCCGGCGGTGCTCGCGGTCGGCGACTGCGCCCGGCTCCGTGATCACCACCGGCCCGAGCACTGGGAGGCCGCCCAGGTCGACGGGGCGAGGGCGGCGGCGACGATCCTCGGAGCCGAGCCCGCGCCCGCCACGGCGCCCTGGTGGTGGTCGGACCGCTACGGTCTCCACGTCGAGGGGGTCGGCGAGATGCGCTCGCCGGACGCCCAGCACCAGGCCGTCGTACGCGGCGTGGTCGGCGAGCCGCCCTTCGCCGTGTTCACGCTGCGCGGTGAGCGCGTCATCGGCGCGGTCGCGGTCGACGACCCCAACGCCGTGCGCGCGGCGCGCCGGATGATCGACCGGGGTGTCGACGTACGGGCCTCTGATCTCGCCGATCCCACGCAGAACCTTCGGAGTCTGCTGCGGAGGTAGTGGACAGCGAAGGACGGCGCCCCGCGGAAGTCGCGGGACGCCGTCCTCAGGGAAAGATCAGACCGTCAGCTGAGCGGGCTTGGACTGGTTGGCGACGCGGTTCTCGGAGTCGATGAACCAGGCGAGCTGCTCGACCCGGGTGATGATCGCGTGGAGCAGGTCGGCGGTCGTCGGGTCCTCGGCGTCGATGTCGTCGTGGATCTCGCGGGCGGTCTTCGAGGTCGCGTAGAGCGCGGCGGCGGCGAGGTCGGCGGCGGTCGCGGTGTCGACCTCGGTCGCCGGGAGCGGCGCGAGGGTGGTGTCCTCGGCGACGGTGCCGGTGCGGCCGTCGGGGAGGATGTAGAGCGCGCGCATGCGCTCGGCGACCTCGTCGGTGAAGTCACGGGCGGCGTCGACGACCTCGTCGAGGACGAGGTGCATGTCGCGGAAGTTCTTGCCCACGACGTTCCAGTGCAGCTGCTTGCCCTGCAGGCTGAGCTCGGTCAGATCGACGAGCAGGCGCTGCATCTGGGTCGCGAACGCCGGGCTCGGGATGAACGCGGGGTGCGAGGTGTGCGTGGCGCTGCTCGTGTCGGTCTTCGTGGCCATGTTCGGTGGGTCCCCCAGATTGAAGTGTCGGACTTTCGTGGTGACACCCACTGTGCCACCTTTTCTTGAACGATTCCAGAAAGGTAAGTCTTCCCTAAGTCATCGCCTTGGCATACGGGCACGCCGTAGAGTCGTTTCGTGCCGCAATCTCCCCTCGTCGCACGGGTTCGCCGCCCGGAGGTCTTCGAGACCAGCCGGCTGAGCGCGGATGCGCAGGTCGAGGCCTGGGAACGCCACAACGCCTGCGCGCTGGTCGCGCTCTCCTGCCGGCCCATCGAGGGCCATGGGTTCGAGGCGCAGGAGGTCAACCTGCAGCTCGACGAGATCCATCTGGCGCGGGTCCGGGCCACCCGCCACGTCGTCGAGCGCCCGGCCAGCCTCGTCAAGGAGATCCCCGCCAGGTCGATCGCCGTCTATGCCAGCCTCCGTGGTGAGGCGATCCTCGAGTACGCCGGCCGCCGCCAGGTCATCCGGCCCGGCCAGCTGATCGTGTGCGACGTCGACGCGCCGTTCCTGCGCGGCTTCGGGCACGGGCTCGAGGAGCTCGCGGTCAAGGTTCCGGTGGAGGCCTTCGCGGCCCGCACCGGGATCGCGTCGATGCCGTCGCCGCTGGTTCTCGACGCCGGTCGCGGCCAGGACCCGCACGGGCGAGCCCTGGTACAGATGGTCGGCCGCGCGCTGCGGCCCAACGACCCCGTACCCGCCGACGAGGGCGCCGTGCTCGACCTGATCTCGGTGATCGCCACCGACGGGAAGGTCTCCCTGGCCACCGCCCACCGGGCCGCGGCGAAGGCGTTCATCGAGGACCACCTCGCCGACCCCGGCCTCTCCGCGACCGCCGTCGCCGCGGGCGCCGGCATCTCGGAGCGCCACCTCTCCCGGCTCTTCGCCGACGCCGGCACCAGCGTCCCTCGCCACATCCTCGGCCGCCGCCTCGAGCTCGCCTACGCGATGCTCGCCACCGGCTCGGACCCGGCCATCCGCACCGTCGACGTCGCCGAGAAGTGCGGCTTCACCTCCGCCTCCCACTTCTCCCAGGCCTTCCGCAAGCGCTTCGGAGTCGCCGCCGGAGACGTACGCCGCGCCGCCCGCGCCTGACCTCAGCCGAGTCCGCACTTGTGGCGGCCGAGTCGTCAGTTGTGGCGAACGAAAGTCGAGTTTCGTACGCCACAAGTCACTTCTCGGCGCCCAGAAGTCACTTCTCGGCGCGAAAGGGTGACAAGTCCACCAAAGATCCGATAGGTCTTCCATGCGATTTTCCGCCAACCGGACCCTGCTTCCCACCCGTAGGGACCGTGACGGACGACACTCTCGAACACCCCACACTCTCTAAGGAGACGTACGTGCGCAACGGACTCACCACCGGACGCGGCCTGAGCATGGCCGCCGCCGGTGTCGCAGCGATGGCGCTGACCCTGACGGCCTGCGGGTCGGGCGGCATCGACGACGAAGGCGGTGGCGGCGAGGACACGCTGACCATCGGGTTCGTCTCGACCGAGACGGGCTCCTCGGCGCCGTTCGGTGAGGCGAACAGCTTCGTCGTCGACGAGATGGAGACCTACTTCAAGGACCACCCGGTCAAGGTCGGCGACAAGGAGCTCGACGTCGAGATCGTGGTGCGCGACGCGCAGAGCGACACGACGAAGGCCGGGGCGGTGGCCGGCGACCTGATCAACAAGGACGGCGCCGACATCATCGTCGCCTCCTCGACGCCCGACATCGTCAACCCGGTCTCGGAGCAGTGCGAGGCCAACTCGATCCCGTGCATCACGACGGTCGCCCCGTGGCAGCCGTTCGCGATCCGCAGCGGGGACAAGCCGGCCGAGCTGAAGTACAGCTACCACTTCTTCTGGGGCCTCGAGGACGTCGCGACGGTCTACGCCGACATCTGGGGCAAGGTCCCCAACAACAAGAAGGCCGGCGGCCTGTTCCCGAAGGACCCCGACGGCGAGGCCTGGGGCGCCAACTTCCCGGCGCTCACCGAGGCGTCCGGTGTGAAGATCGACAACCCGGGCAACTACCCCAACGGCACCAAGGACTTCTCCGCCCAGATCAGCGCCTACAAGGGTCACGACGTGCTCGTCGGCGTCCCGATCCCGCCGGACTTCACCACGTTCTGGCAGCAGGCGAAGCAGCAGGGCTACAACCCGAAGGTCGCCACGATCGGCAAGGCGCTCCTCTTCCCGAGCAGCGTCGAGGCGCTGGGTCCGATCGCCCACAACCTCTCCACCGAGGTGTGGTGGACCCCGACCGCGCCCTACAAGTCCTCGCTGACCGGCCAGTCGGCGCAGGAGCTGGCGGACGCGTACGAGGAGAAGACCGGCAAGCAGTGGACCCAGCCGCTGGGCTTCGCGCACGCGCTCTTCGAGGTCGCGACCGCGGCGGTGACCGAGGCCGGTTCGACCGACGCCGACGCGATCACCAAGGCGCTCTCCGGCCTCGAGGTCTCCACGGTCGTCGGTGACGTCGCCTGGGGCAAGGACGAGAACGTCCCGCCGTACGTCGCCAAGACCTCGCTCGCGGGTGGCCAGTGGCGCCAGGTCGAGGGCGGGGAGCACCCGTTCGAGCTGGTCGTCGTGCAGAACTCCCTGGCTCCCGACGTACCTCTCGGGGGCGAGCCCGAGGCCCTCAAGTGACCTCTGCCCCATCATCGGTCGAGGCCTCCAGCAGCGTGCCCGGCGGCACGCTGCTGGAGGCCGAAGGCCTGGCCAAGGCGTTCGGCCAGGTCGTCACCGCCCGCTCGGTCTCCTTCCACGTCGCCGCGGGCGAGGCGCTCGGCATCGTCGGGCCCAACGGCGCCGGCAAGTCCACGCTGCTCAATCTGGTGACCGGCACCCTCCCGGTCGACGCCGGCACGATCCGCTTCGGCGGCACCGACGTCACCCGGATGCCGGCCGCCCGGCGTACGGCCCTCGGGATCGGGCGTACGTTCCAGGTCCCTCGCCCCTTCGAGGGGCTCACCGTCTTCGAGAACGTGCTGGTCGGATCCACCTTCGGCGCCGGCACGCGCCGCCGCGAGGCCAACGACCAGGCCTGGCAGGCGCTGGAGACCGCCGACCTGACCCGCCTGGCCAACACCCCCGCCGGCTCGCTCCGGCTGCTCGACCGCAAGCGGCTCGAGCTCGCCCGCGCGCTGGCCACCCGCCCGCGGCTGCTGCTGCTCGACGAGATCGCCGGCGGCCTCACCGAGCACGAGCTGCCCGCCCTGATCGAGACCATCTCGGCGATCCGCGACGGCGGCACCGGCGTCGTCTGGATCGAGCACATCGTGCACGCGTTGCTGCAGGTCGTCGACCGGTTGATGTGCCTGGCCCAGGGCGACGTCGTCGCCACCGGCGACCCGCACGAGGTGATGGCCTCGGACGCGGTCGCCGCCGTCTATCTCGGCTCCCCCGACCTGGAAGGCGAGACCCCATGAGCGCTTTGCTCGAGGTCGACGCGATCGACGTCGCCTACGGCGACTTCCGCGCACTGCACGGCATCACCCTGACCGTCGCCGAGGGCGAGACCCTGGCCGTGATCGGGGCGAACGGTGCCGGCAAGTCGACGCTGCTGAAGACCATCGCCGGCCTGCTCCGCCCGAGCGCCGGCCAGATCCGCTTCGACGGCCACAACGTCTCCCACACCCCCGCCCACCGGCGGGTCCGCGAGGGCATCGCGCTCACCCCGGAGGGCCGCCGGATCTTCGGCTCGCTCACCGTCGAGGAGAACCTCAAGGTCGGTGCGCACGGCCGCCGCCCCGGCCCCTGGAACCTCGACACCGTCTACGACGCGTTCCCGCTGCTCGCCGAGAAGCGGGCGCGCCGCGGAGCGCATCTGTCCGGCGGCGAGCAGCAGGCCACCGCCATCGGCCGGGCGCTGATGTCCAACCCGAAGCTGCTCCTGCTCGACGAGGTCTCGCTCGGGCTCGCCCCGGTCGTGATCGCCGACATCTACAAGGCGCTCCCCGCGATCACCGCGAAGGGGACGACCGTGCTCGTCGTCGAGCAGGACCTCACCCAGGCGCTCACCGTCGCCGACCGGGTGCAGTGCCTCCTCGAGGGCCGCACGGTCCTCGAGGGCGCGGCGGCCGACGTCACCAGGGAGCAGGTCCAGGCGGCGTACTTCGGGGTCGATGCCCCGGAGGGTCAGGAGGCCGGCTGATGGACTGGATCAACGCGGTCCTCCAGGGACTCCTGCTCGGTGGGCAGTACGCGCTCCTCGCCTGCGGTCTGAGCCTCATCTTCGGGGTGATGCGGATCGTCAACCTCGCCCACGGCGTCCTCGCGGTCGCCGCGGCCTACCTCGCGCTCTGGCTCGTCCAGCAGACCGGGATGCCCTCGTTCCTCACGATCGTCATCGTGATCCCGGTGCTCGCCGCGGTCGGCTACGCGATCCAGCGCGGCCTGTTCAATGCGGCACTGCGCCACGGCGAGCTGTCGCCGCTGCTGGTCTCGTTCGGCCTGGCCGTCATCGGCGCCAACCTGCTCCAGGAAATCTTCACCGCCGACTCCCGCAAGATCTCGATCGGCACGCTGTCGACCTCGTCGGTGGAGCTCGGCCAGCTCCGGCTCGGCGTCTTCTCCCTGCTCACCCTCGTGGTCGCGGTCGGCGTGATCGTCGGCCTGCAGCTCTACCTCTCCCACACCCGCATCGGCCGTGCCATGCGCGCGACCAAGGACGACCCCGAGGCAGCCACGCTCATGGGGATCGACGAGAGGCACATGTACGCCCTGGCCACCGCCATCGCGATCGGCACCGTCGCACTGGCCGGCGTCTTCCTCGGCATGTCGACGCAGTTCAGCCCGACGTACGGGGACCTGGTCCTCATCTTCGCCTTCGAGGCCGTCATCATCGGGGGCCTCGGCTCACTGTGGGGGACCCTCCTCGGCGGGCTCGTGCTCGGCGTCGCGCAGACCGTCGGCGCCCAGATCGACCCGGCCTACGGCGTCCTCGCGGGCCACCTGATCTTCCTGGTCGTGCTCCTGTTCCGGCCCCAGGGCCTCCTCCCGAAGGCGGTCGTCGCATGAGCCCCACGACAACCCTGGCCCCCTCCACCACCCTGAAGGTCGTACGCGGCGGCTGGCCGTCGCTGGCCGGCGGCGGTGTCCTCGCTGCGGTCGTGGTGTTCCTCGCCGCGGCGCCGTGGTTCGTCTTCAGCCCCGGCGACGTCACGAACCTGGTCACGCTCTTCGCGCTGATCATTCTCGGCACGACCTGGAACCTGATGTCCGGCTACGGCGGACTGGTCTCGATCGGGCAGCAGGCGTTCATCGGCGCGGGCGGCTACGGCGTGATCAAGCTCGCCGACGTCGTCGGGCTGCCGATCCCGGTGGCCGTCGTGGCAGCCGGCATGGTCTGCGCCGCCCTGGCGATCCCCACCTCGTTCCTGCTGTTCCGGCTGGTCGGGGGCTACTTCGCGATCGGCACCTGGGTGGTGGCCGAGGTCTTCAAGCTGGTCACCCAGGAGCTTCCCGGTTTCGGCGGCGGCTCCGGCCTCTCGCTCACCGCCTTCCAGGGCGTCGACCGGGTGACCCGGATCGCGACGGTCTACTACCTGGCGCTGGTGCTGGCCGTGGTCGTCGTGCTCGCGACGTACGCGCTGATGCGCTCGCGCGTCGGGCTCGGCCTGACCGCGATCCGCGACGACTCCGTGGCGGCCGCGAACCTCGGCGTCGCGGTGCGGCGTTCGCAGCGCCTCGTCTACGTCGCCGCGTCCGGCGGTGCCGGCCTGGCCGGCGCGCTGATCGCGGTCAACGGTCTGCGGGTCTCGCCGGACTCGATGTTCTCGGTCCAGTACACGGCGTTCATGATCTTCATCGTCGTGATCGGCGGCCTGGGGACAATCGAGGGCCCGATCCTGGGAGCGGTGATCTTCTTCGCGCTGCAGCAGCTGCTGGACTCGTACGGCACCTGGTACCTCATCGCGCTCGGTGCCGTCGCGATCGCCGTGGTGCTGCTCGCCCCGCGCGGGCTGTGGGGCCTGGCGACGCGTGGCCGCTACCAGGTCTTCCCTGTCGGTCACACGGTCCTGACCCGATAGTCGGGGATCAACCGGTCGTCCTACTGGCGAGTAACCGACCGTTTGATCCCCGCCTATCCACCGTCCTCGCGAGTTATCCACAGGGTTGTGCACAGGTGGGGGATTGATGTGGATCGGTGGACGGCGGCTGGTCGATGCTGTTGGCGTGGTTGCCCGAGCTCCTCACTTCCGACCGCCGGAATACTCCTCCGCGCGGCCTGGTGTGGTGCAGCCGGTGCGCCTCGACCCGACTGGAGAGGCCGGCCCGACTCCGCGCCAGGCTCGGGGGCGTGGGTGGCGACGCAGCAGCCACGGGTTCTACGTGCCGGCCGACGTGGATGCCGATGCGCCGATGCAGCGAGCGCTCGAGGCATCGGTGCGGCTTCCCGCGCATGCGGCGCTGACAGGGTGGGCGGCGTTGGCGTGGATGCGATGCACGTGGTTCGACGGCCGCGACGCCTCCGGTCGACCCAGGCGGGTGACCGTGGCCGCCACGGCCCACTCGTTGGTCTCACGTCCCGGCATCACCGTGTGCGGTGAGCGACTCCTCCCCTCCGACGTCCAGGTGGTCGACGGCGTGCGAGTGACGATCCCGGTGCGGTCGGTGACCTTCGAGATGTGCTACGCCCGCGATCGACGGGCGGCGGTGCGAGCCCACGACATGGTGGCGTTCCACGACCTGGTCTCCATCGCGGAGATCGTCGCGTGGGCAGATGCGCACCGCGGCTGGACCGGAATCGCGAAGATCCGGGACGCGCTCCCCTTCCTCGACGAGAACGCGTGGTCACCGCCCGAGGTCGATCTCCGACTCGCGTGGGAGGAGCTCGGCATCCGTGATGTCGTGTGCAACCACCCGGTGTTCGACCGCGATGGCCGGCATCTCGCCACGCCCGATGTACTCGACCTGGAGGCCGGTGTCGTGGGCGAGTACGACGGTTTCTTGCACCTCGAGGGCAAGCAGCGTGCCCAAGACATCAGACGTGAGGAAGATCTACGCGGTGCTGGTCTGGAGTACGTCACCATGGTCTCCGCCGACCTGGGTGATCCGTCGGGATTCAAGGCTCGCACCCTGGCTGCACGGAAGCGCGCGCGAGCGGCGGCGGGGCCGAGACGTTGGACACTGGATCCGCCGGCATGGTGGACCTCAACCGTGACGGTGGCCGAGCGACGAGCACTCTCCAAAGACGAGCGCCGCCATCTGCTGAGCCATCGATGGGCGGCCTGAGCCGGTAGTCGGGGATCAAACGGTCGGTCTACTCGCGCGTAACCGACCGCTCGCTCCCCGACTACCCGGCGGTGCTACTGGCGGGTAACATTGCCCGCGTGACCGAGACTTCGTCCCCCACGACCACACCCGAGGCGTACGTCATCGAGCGTTCGGAAGGCACCAGCTTCACGCTGACGGTGGTCCGTGCGGCGGACCCTGACGCGGCGACGGTGCTCGTGGTGCCGGCGATGGGCATGCCGGCGGGCTACTACGACAAGCTGATCGTGGCCTTCGCCGAGGCAGGGATCAACGTCGGCCGGATGGAGCAGCGCGGCCACGAGGAGAGCGGCGGGCGGGTCGCCGGCTGGGGCTACGACTTCGGCTACGCCGACCTGGTCGACGACATCGCCGCCGCGGTCGACCGCCTCGGCGAGCTGATCCCGGCCGCGGCCGGGGCGACGTACGTCCTCGGGCACAGTCTCGGCGGCCAGGCCGCCAGCGCCTACGCGGCGCTCCACCCCGACCGCGTCGCCGGGCTGATCTACGTCGCGTCGCAGACGCCCTACTGGCGCAACTACGGCCCCGGCTTCCTGGTCGCGAGCCAGGCGATGGGTCTGATCGGCCGGGTCGTCGGCCACTTCCCCGGCACCCAGCTCAAGTTCGCCGGGCGCGAGGCGCGCACGCTGATGAAGGAATGGGCCCGATACGCCCGCACCGGCCGTCTCCGCTTCGGCAGCCCTGCCCGCGACCTCACCGCGGAGATGCGAGCGCTGGCGAAGCCCGCGCTCGTCGTCTCGATCGAGGGCGACTGGCTGGCACCCAGCGCGACGGTCGACGAGATCCACCGGCGGATGCCCGGGCTCGAGGTCGCGCGGGTCCACCTGGACGAGCCCGGCATCGACCACTTCAAGTGGGCCCGGAAGCCGGACTCGACGATCGCGGCCGTCCGGGAGTGGCTCGCGCGCTAGTCGCGTACGCATTTCCGCCAACCGGCGGGTCCACCTTTGATGCCGCCCGCGCGGGCCGGTAAGACTCGCCCTGAGACTGCGATCACACACCCCACCGCGGTCTCGGAAAGGTGAGGAAATGCCAGTCTTCGACGACGGCCAGAAAGAGACCGAGATCCCCGAGACCGAGGATGTCGTGACCACCGACGTGCTCGTCGTGGGTTCCGGTCCGGCCGGCGCGTCCGCCGCGCTCTTCCTGAGCGAGCTCGGCGTCGACAACATCATGATCACGAAGTACCGCTGGACCGCCAACACCCCGCGGGCGCACATCACCAACCAGCGCGCGATGGAGATCTTCCGCGACCTGGGTATCGAGGAGCAGGTGCTCGCCGACGCGACGCCGCACGAGCTGGTCGGTGACACCGTCTTCTGCACGAGCATCGCCGGGGAGGAGATCGGCCGCATCCGCACCTGGGGCACCCGCCCCGACCGCGAGGCCGACTACCAGCTGGCGAGCCCGTGCCTGACCGTCGACATCCCGCAGACCTACCTGGAGCCGATCCTGGTCCGCAACGCCACCGAGCGCGGCACCCAGACCCGGTTCTCCACCGAGTACGTCTCGCACGTCCAGGACGAGGACGGCGTCACCACGACCGCCCGTGACCGCCTGACCGGCCACGAGTACAAGATCCGGTCGAAGTTCCTCATCGGCGCCGACGGCGCCCGCACCCAGGTCGGCGCCGACATCGACCTCCCGCTCGAGGGCGCGATGGACATCGCCGGGTCGATGAACATCACGTTCAAGGCCGACCTCTCCGAGCTCGTCGACCACCGCCCCTCGGTCCTCTACTGGGTCATCCAGCCGGGCTCGAACGTCGGCGGCATCGGCACCGGCCTGGTCCGGATGGTCCGTCCGTGGGACGAGTGGCTGATCGTGTGGGGCTACGACATCAACCAGCCGCCGCCCGACCTCACCGAGGAGTACGCCGTCGGCGTGATCCGCGACCTGCTCGGCATGCCCGACCTGGAGCCGGAGGTGACCGGCTACTCGCTGTGGGGCGTGAACGAGATGTACGCGACCCACGCCCAGAAGGGCCGCGTCTTCTGCGCCGGCGACGCCATCCACCGGCACCCGCCGTCGAACGGCCTCGGCTCCAACACCTCGATCCAGGACTCCTACAACCTGGCCTGGAAGCTCGCCGCGGTGCTCCAGGGCTATGCCGAGCCGTCGCTCCTGGAGTCCTACTCCGCCGAGCGTGCCCCGGTCGCCAAGCGCATCGTCACCCGCGCCAACCAGTCCGCACGCGAGTTCGGCGAGCTCTTCGAGGCGCTCGGCGTCGTCGGTCTCGAGGGCGAGGAGATGGCCAGGGCCATCGAGGAGCGCAAGGCCAACACCCCCGAGGGTGCTGCCAAGCGGGCCGCCCTGGTCACCGCGATGGAGCGCAAGAACTACGAGTTCAACGCTCACGGCGTCGAGCTCGGCCAGTTCTACGAGTCCAACGCGATCCTCGCCGACGGCAGCCGGCCCGCGCCGACCGAGGACGAGGACCTCTACCACCGGATGTCGACCTCCCCGGGTGCGCACCTGCCGCACGCCTGGGTCGGTGACAACGTGGAGAAGCACGCGATGCTCGACCTCGCGCCCTACACCCAGTGGACGCTGATCACCGGCATCGCCGGCGAGGCATGGGAGGACGCGGCGGAGGCCGCCCGGACGAAGTTCGGGATCCCGCTCCAGACCGTCGTCATCGGGCCCGGCCGTCCGGTCACCGACCTCTATTTCGACTGGGCCAAGCTCCGCGAGGTCGAGGAGTCGGGCGCCATCCTGGTCCGCCCCGACAAGCACATCGCCTGGCGTGCCATGTCGCTGCCCGAGGACCCCGGCACCGCGCTGGGCGAGGCGGTCGCGACGCTGCTGGGCAAGGCCTGATCGTTCGGGCCGGGCGGGGGAATCGCATGAAGTTCACGCACGAGTCGCTGCCGCAGCGGGTCCGCTTCGCCACCGGCGAGGCGCCCGCCGCGGTGGCGGCAGAGATCGACGAGCTCGGCGCACGGCGGGTGATGGTCGTCGCCGGCGAGCGCGAGGCCGAGCTCGCCGCCCGGGTGACGGCCGACGTACCGGTCGCGCTGCGGCACGACGAGGTCGTGATGCACGTCCCGGTCGAGGTCGCCGAGCGGGCGCGCGAACGGGCGGCCGAGGCCGCGGTCGACGCGCTGGTGTGCGTCGGCGGTGGCTCGACCACCGGCCTGGCCAAGGCCGTCGCGCTCACCACGGGGCTGCCGATCGTGGCCGTCCCGACGACGTACGCCGGGTCGGAGGCGACCAACGTCTGGGGTCTGACCTCGGGCGAGACCAAGACGACCGGCGTCGATGCCCGGGTCCTGCCGCGGTCGGTCGTCTACGACGCCTCTCTGCTGACCACGCTGCCCGGCGAGATGACCGTCGCCAGCGGGCTCAACGCGCTCGCGCACTGCGTCGACGCGATGTGGGGCCCGCGGGTGGATCCGATCGACCAGGTCAACGCCGCCGAGGGGATCCGCGGGCTCGCCGGTGGGCTGCCGTTGGTCGCGGCGGACGGCGCGAGCATCGAGGGGATCGAGCAGACCCTCTACGGCGCCTACCTCGCAGCGGTCTCGTTCACGTCCGCCGGGTCCGGGATGCACCACAAGATCTGCCACGTGCTCGGCGGCATGTTCAACCTGCCGCACGCCCAGACCCACGCGGTCGTGCTCCCGCACGTGCTCGCCTTCAACGCCCCGAACGCCCCGGAGGCGGAGGCGCGGATGGCCGCGGCGTTCGGCGCGCCGAGCGCCGTCGAAGGGCTGGCGGGGCTGCGCAGGACGCTGTCGGCGCCGAAGGCGCTCGAGGACTACGGCATGCCCGAGGACGGCATCGCCAAGGCGGTGGCGCCGATCATGGCCGCCATCCCCGACAACAACCCGACCCCGGTCACCGAGGAGAACCTGACCGCGCTGCTGACCGCGGCGTGGTCGGGAGAGGAGAGCTGATGAGCGACGTATCGCCGGAGCAGGAGGCCGTCGAGCAGACCCTGGTCGACACCGTGGTCGCGTCCTTCGACGCCTGCGAGGACCCGCGCCTGAAGGAGGTCATGGTCTCGCTGACGCGTCACCTGCACGCCTTCATCCGCGACGTACGCCTCACCGAGGAGGAGTGGGGCGCGGCCATCGCGTTCCTGACCGCGGCCGGCCACATCACCGACGACGTACGCCAGGAGTTCATCCTCCTCTCCGACACCCTCGGCGCCTCGATGCAGACGATCAACATCAACAACGAGGCGTACGCCGACGCGACCGAGGCCACCGTCTTCGGGCCGTTCTTCGTGGAGGACTCCCCGGCGATCGAGCTGGGCGGGGACATGGCCTTCGGGGCCCCGGGCGAACCGTGCTGGGTCGTCGGGACCGTCACCGACACGGACGGAAAGCCGCTGGTCGGAGCCAAGATCGAGGTCTGGGAGGCCGACGAGGACGGGCTCTACGACGTCCAGCGAGACGCCGGCGCCCGAGCTGCGCGGGCGCACCTGTTCACCGACGCCGAGGGCGGCTATCGGTTCTGGGGGCTGACGCCCACGCCGTACCCGATCCCCGACGACGGCCCCGTCGGCAAGATGCTGGCCGCGGTCGGGCGCTCGCCGCTGCGGGCCTCGCACCTGCACTTCATGGTCACCCACGAGGGGTGCCGCACGCTGGTCACCCACATCTTCCCGGAGGGCGACCCGATCGGCTGGAAGGACACCGTCTTCGGGGTCAAGGAGTCGCTGATCAAGAAGTTCGAGCGGCAGGCCGCCGGGACGCCGACGCCGGACGGCCGTGCCGTCGACGGCACCTGGTCGAAGGTGCGCTTCGACATCGTGCTCGCGCCCGCGGGCGCCTGAAACGTCCCTGGCGTGATTCGGGCACAGGGGTGTTGCTCCGACACGTCAGGGACTCTCGGGACCTTCAGCGGGCCGGATGGACGACGTAGGTGAAGTCCTCGTGGAGCAGGACGTTGCCGGCGGAGTCGGTGATGGTGAGGTGGTCCGTCACCCGGGAGTCGGGTGGATACGGGTGGTGGTAGATGGTCACCTCGGTCCACGTCCCGCCCTCGGGGATGATCGAGCCGTTCACGTCGAGCCCGCCCGGCGGCGCCGGATGGTCCAGGGTGATCCGCAGGGTGCCGCGCACCCAGCCGTCGGTCCCCTCGGGAGTCAGCACCGGCTCGTTGACGGTGAACCGGTCCCCGGCCCGGAACGGCCGGATCTCCGGCCGCACCTGCATCACCCGGGCGGCGCTCTTCCGGTTTCGGGTGGCCCGGATCGTCACGTCGAAGGCAGGAAGTGACCCCACCGACGGCGCCGTGGTCACGGCCCGGAACGAGGCCGTACGCCGCCCCGCCGCGACCGTGATCGTCCCCGGCACGGTGACCCAGGACGAGCTCGAGGTCAGGCTCACGGCCAGGGAGGTCCTGGCGACGCAGTCCAGGGTGACCGTCCCGGTGGCGCTCTGGCCGGCGTGGACGTAGGCGGGCAGTGCCACGGCCGTCGGCACCGGCGTGGGGTAGCACGGGGTGACGGTGCGGATCAGCGTGGCGCGGCGTACGACCTGGCGGTGGACCGCCTTGACCCTGCCGCTGCTGCGGACCGTCGTCGGTGAGGTCCGGACGGTGACCGTGGTCGTGCTCCGGCCCCTTGGGACGTAGACGTACGCCGGCACGCGGATGCCGGTGCTCGCCCACAGCAGCACCTTGGTGCGCCTCGGGGTCCGGCACGTGAGCCGGACCGTGGCGGTGGTCGACTTGCCGCCGACCACGGTGCCTCTCGCGAGCGTCAGCGACTGGAGCGCCGGCCGGCAGGCCGCCTCGGCCGACGGCGTCGTCACGGAGGCAGGGACGGTGACGACCGCGGTGGCCAGGACCATGCCGAGGACGAGTCGGGCGAGACTGCGAGGCATCTTCGGAACGTAGCGAAACCGCCGGCACGTGCTCTTTGCTCGTGCCGGCGGTCCCTCAGATCAGGTAGCGGACTACTCCGCTGCGCTGGCGTCGGCTTCGGCTTCGGCCGAGGCGAAGCCGACCTTCAGCGAGTCGAGGATCGAGGTGATGCTCTGCTCGGCCGCCTCCTTGTCGACCCCGGCGTCGTGGAGGATCCCGGTGCCGTCCTCGTGCTCGAGGAGGGCGAGCAGGATGTGCTCGGTGCCGACGTAGGAGTGCTCCAGGCGGAGGGCCTCGCGGAAGGTCAGCTCGAGCACCTTGCGGGCGTCGGCGGTGAACGGGATCATCTCGCCGACCTCGCCGTACGGCTCCGGGGTCGCGGCGGTCGCCACCTCGCGAACAGCCTCCAGGGTCACGCCCTGCGCCCGGATCGCGTGGCCCGCCACCCCCTCCGGCTCGGAGAGGAGACCGAGCACGAGGTGAGGTACGCCGGTCTCCGCGTTCGCGGCCTTCCCTGCCTCCGCCTGGGCGGCGACGACCACCGTGCGGGCGCGCGGGGTGAACTTCGCGAACCCGGCGTTGGGGTCGAGCGACTGATCGCCGGCCTTCGGCACATACTTCTTCTGCGCCGCCTGCTTCGTCACCCCCATCCGGGTCCCGATCTCGGTCCAGGAGGCGCCGGAGCGGCGAGCCTGGTCGACGAAGTGCCCGATCAGGTGGTCGGCCACCTCGCCCAGGTGCTCGCCGACCACCATCGCGTCGGCCAGCTGGTCCAGAGGCTCGGACCGAGCCTTCTTGATCGAGTCGATCAGGGTGTCGAGGCGCACGGCCTTGAGGGCGGGGTCTGGGGTGCTGGTCATACGTTTCTCCTAGGTGATCGGAACTGTCGGGTCATGGCACGCGCCGGAGTGGGACCGCGATTCCCACCGTGACGGTGTTCAGCGTGAACGCGCCGCCGAGGTCGTCGATAGCCGCACCGACCGCCTCCAGCGCCGGCGCACACTGTTCGGCGGAGAGCCGGGTGAGGAAGCCCTGGGTCGGCACGAAGTCGAGCCACTCCTCGCGCGTGACGTCACGCGACCACGAGAAGCGCCAAGGCTCCGGCTCGGCGAACCCGCCGAGCTCGACGAAGCGCTCGCCGACCTGCCGGGCACCCGCTTCGTACGTCTTGTCCGCCTGCTTCATGGCGCCCAGGCCGAGAGGGAGGTCGGGAACGACCTGCCTCAGGCCCTCGAGAAGCGCATCGCCCACCGGCGCGGGCGGCTCGTAGACGTTCCAGAAGGCTGCGAACAGCCCGCCGGGACGCAGCACGTCCCTCACCTTCGCTGCGCCGGCAACGGGGTCGATCCAGTGCCAGGCCTGCGCCGCGATGACGGTGTCGAACGTGCGCCCCGCGGTGTCCCAGTCCTCGAACCGCGACTCCTCCACGGCGAGCCCGCGCGAACGTGCGTACGCCGCCATCCGCGCGTCCGGCTCGACGCCGAGCACGGTTGCGCCGACCGCCTGAAGCTGTCTGGCTTCGATCCCGGTCCCGCACCCGACATCCACCAGGTCGACACCTGGGGAGTGCTCCATGATCCGGGCGATCAGCTCGTCGGGATAGGCCATCCGGGCTCGGTCGTAGCGATCGACGTCGGCACCGAACGATTCGGCCATCTGGCGATGCCGGTGTGCGGGGCCGGATTCAGAAGTGACCATACGTCAACTCTAGGTTGACGATCGTGATGCGTCAACCTTTGGTTGACGCGCTCGAGTGCGGTTCCTCGGTTGCATCTGGTGGCCCCTCTGTCTAGTCTGTCTAGATGAAGGAGGTGGGTCGATGTCATGGCAAGTACAAGAGGCCAAGCAACGGTTCAGTGAGGTGCTTCGCGAGGCGACTGCTGGCGGCCCGCAGCTGATCACCAAGCACGGCGAGGAGATTGCCGTCGTGCTGAGCATCGATGACTACCGACGGATCGCTCAGCCACGACGGCCACTGTCCGAGTACTTGCTGGATGTGCCCAAGGGTGACGACCTCGATCTCGATCGCGACCGTTCAGACTTCCGAGAGCTTGACCTCGAGGGGATGGCGTGAGGTATCTGATCGATACGAATGTGGTCTCCGAGCTTCGGAAGAAGCGCCCTGACCCGGCCGTCGTCGCGTGGGTGAACGGGCTCGGAGCCGACGAGGTTCACCTGTCCGTCTTGACGGTAGGAGAGCTGCGGGCGGGAGCCGCTCGCCTAGCGGCACGAGGTGACGAGGTCGCGGCACAGGCGCTGACGGTCTGGATCGAAGGGCTCGTGGAGCAGTACGACGACCAGGTGCTGCCGATCACTGCCCGGGTCGCAGATCGCTGGGGCGAGCTGAACTCGGTGCGACCGCTGCCGGCTGTGGACTCGCTTCTGGCCGCGACTGCTCTTGAGCACGGGCTCACGGTCTCGACCCGCAACACCAAGGACTTCGCATCGACGGGGGTCGACGTTCACAACCCGTTTTCTGCCGAGGCTTAGCCGCGGAACAGAAGCGGGGCCGACCATCTCTGTGGATGGCCGGCCCCGCTGCGTACTCGCTTGGTCAGGCGTTGGAGATCTGGATCATCTCGTCGCGCGGGACGACCTTGATCCGCTCGCGGCCCTGGGCCTCGCCGAGGGAGCGCTCGTGGTTGTCGAGCTTCTCCCAGCCCTCGATGGTGGTGAACTCGACGCCCTTGCCGGACAGGTGCTCGAGGACCGCCGCCGGGGAGGCGTGCTCGGCCGGCTCGAGCTTGTCGAGGTCGTGGAGGAGGTTGTCGATGGTCTCCTTGGCGTCGGACTTGGTGTGGCCGATGAGGCCGACCGGTCCGCGCTTGATCCACCCGGTGACGTACGTCCCGTTGATGTGCTCGCCGTTGAGGCCGAGGACCCGGCCGCCATCGTTGGGGATGACGCCGTTCTCGCCGTCGAAGGGCACGTCGGGGAGTGCCTCGGAGAGGTAGCCGACGGCGCGGTAGACGGCCTGGACCGGGGTGTCGGTGAACTCACCGGTGCCGGAGACGGTGCCGTCGCCGTTGTATTCGGTCTTCTCGCTGCGCAGCGCGACCACGCGACCGTCCTCGCCGAGGATCTCGACGGGGTTCTGCATCATGTGGATGACGATCTTGTGGGGCTTGCCGGCGCTGGGGGCCTCCATGTACTTCAGGAGGATGTCGGCCACGAGCTTGGTCGCCTTGTGGCTCTGGATCGCCTTCTCGCCGGCCTCGTCGATCTCGAAGCCCTCCTCCTCGACGACGACCTCGACCGACGGGGAGTGGGAGAGCTCGCGCAGCTCCATCGGGCTGAACTTGATGTGGGCCGGGCCGCGGCGGGCGAAGACGTGGATCGTCTTGGCCGGGTTCTTCTTCAGACCCTGGTAGACGTTGTCGGAGACCTCGGTGACCAGCTGCTCGTCGGCGGGCTTGGCCAGCATCCGGGCGACGTCGAGCGCGACGTTACCGGCGCCGAGGACGGCGACCTCCTCGGCCTCGAGGGGCCACTCGCGGGAGACGTCGGGGTGTCCGGCGTACCAGCTGACGAAGTCGGCCGCGCCGTAGGACTGCGGCAGGTCGATCCCCGGGATGTCGAGCTCGCGGTCGGCCATCGCGCCGGTGGCGAAGATGACGGCGTCGTAGAACCGGTGCAGGTCGTCGAGCTTGAGGTCGGTGCCGAAGTCGACGTTGCCGATGAACCGGATGCTGTCCTGGTTCAGGACGCGCTTCAGAGCTTTGATGATCTCCTTGATTCGCGGGTGGTCAGGAGCCACGCCGTAGCGAACCAGGCCGTAAGGGGCAGGCAGACGCTCGATGACGTCGACGCGCGCACCAGGGTGCTCCTTCGTGAGGATGTCGGCAGCGTAGATGCCGGCCGGGCCGGCACCGACGATCGCAACGCGGATGTCACGCATAAGGGAGTTCAACCTTCCGTGGAGTACTAAGGCAAGCCTAAAGGGGGTCGTGTAACCCTCCGAATCCGTTCCACCAGGTGGTTACGTGGCCGTACGCGAGTTTCACGCTCAATCCTAGAACGTGTTCTCGTTTTGGGGGGATGTCGGGGAGTGATCTCCAACACGTACGGCGCGTCGTCGAGCCTGACTCGATGGTGTTCCGGGTATCGCCCGGAGTCAAGGCGAGGCCTTCGGCTGCCGGGCCGAACCGCTGTGAACCGCAGCACATAGGACGCTCACAGTCTCGTCGTAAGGCCGCCACAGACCCACGTCGGAGCCTCGTCGGCATGACCCAACTCCTGGACCCACCGACCAGTCAGGCGCCTGAGCCGACACCCCCGACAAGCCGATGGCGCCCGACCCCCGAGCGGGCGTCCCTGATCGTCCTGCTCGCCCTGACCGCGGTCGCGTACCTGTGGACGCTGTCGGAGTCGGGATACGCCAACCAGTACTACTCCGCGGCCGCCCAGGCCGGCGGCGAGAGCTGGAAGGCGTGGTTCTTCGGGGCGCTCGACGCGAGCAGCTCGATCACGGTCGACAAGCCGCCAGCGTCGCTGTGGGTGATGGGCCTGTCCGTACGCATCTTCGGGCTGTCCTCGTGGAGCATCCTGGTCCCGCAGGCACTGATGGGCGTGACCACGGTCGGCCTGGTCCACGGCCTCGTCAGGAGGGTCGCGCCGTGGCAGGCGGGGATCGCGGCGGGGGCCTTCACCGCGCTGACGCCGGCGGCGGCGCTGATGTTCCGGTTCAACAACCCGGACGCGCTGCTGCTCCTGATGCTGGTCGGTGCCGGGTTCTCGACGTTGAAGGCGATCGAGACCGGCAGGGGCAGGTGGATGGTGCTGGCCGGGGTGCTGCTCGGCTTCGGCTTCCTGACCAAGATGCTGCAGGCGTTCCTGATCGTCCCGGCGATCGCGGTGGTCTACCTGATCGCCGGCCGAGGCACCTTCGCGAGGAGGATGGCGCACGGCATCGCCTGCTTCGCCGCGATGGTCGTCAGCGCCGGCTGGTACATCGCGGTCGTCGAGCTCATCCCGGAGTCCTGGCGGCCCTACATCGACGGCTCGACCGGCAACTCGCTCCTCGAGCTGACGCTCGGCTACAACGGCGTCGGCCGCCTCAACGGCGGCGACTACGGCGGCCTCGGCAACGCGGGCTTCTCCAGCGGGGCCGGGATCCTGCGGCTCTTCCAGGGTGTCTCCGGCGGCATGGTCGCCTGGCTGCTGCCCGCGGCGCTGCTCCTCCTGGTGACCGGGCTCGTCGCGCTGCGCAAGGCACCCCGCACCGATCTGACCCGTGCCACGCTCATGCTCAGCGGCGCCACGATGCTCGTCACCGGCCTGGTCTTCTCCTTCATGGAGGGCATCTACCACGACTACTACGTGGTCGCGCTGGCTCCGTGGATCGCGGTCACCGCGGTCGTCGGCACGGTCGTCATGTGGCGCGACCGCGACAGCCTCCTCGCCCGGGTCACCCTGGCGGTCGCCATGGCCGGCAGCTCCCTGTGGGGCTGGGTGCTCCTCGGGCAGTCGGGCGAGCAGCCGTACGACGCGCTGCGCTGGCCCATCCTGATCATCGGCCTCGGGCTCGCCGCCGCGTTCGTCCTCGCGGACAGGTTCACCCGCCGGGCCGCGGGCGTAACGCTCGCGGCGGCAGCCGTGACCTTGGGCATCGGGCCGGCGGCGTACGCCCTCCAGACGATCGGCACCGCTCACACCGGCTCGATCGTGACCGCGGGGCCGTACCAGGGCGGGATGGGCGGCATGGGCGGCGGCCGGGCCATGCCCGGTGGCGGTCCGGGCGGCCAGGTCATCGGCGCGCCGCCGAACGGCGCCCCCGGCGGAACCCAGGGCCAGCCGCAGCAGCTGCCGGGAGGCGGGGACGGCGGTGGCATGCCCAGCGGCCTGCGGGGCGGCGGGATGATGGGCGGCGGCGAGGTCGACGAGGAGCTGGCCGAGGCGGTCAGCACCAACGCCGGCAAATACACCTGGGTGGCCGCGACGATCGGCTCCCAGACCGCGGCCGGCCTCCAGCTGGAGACCGGCGAGGCGGTCATGGCGATCGGCGGATTCAACGGCACCTCGAACAGCATCACGCTCGAGCAGTTCCAGGAGTACGTCGCCGACGGCGAGATCCACTACTTCATCGCCGGCGGCGGGATGGGTGGGATGAGAGGCGGTGGCGACGAGACCTCCAGCGCCTCCGAGATCAGCGCCTGGGTGGAGGAGAACTTCACCCGGACCACGATCGGCGACAGCACCGTCTACGACCTGGCCCCGACAAGCTCGACCACCGGGACCGACTCGTGACCGCGGGAACGGAGCTCTCGAACGAAGGGTGGGTCCTCGACGGGAAGCGGCTGCTGACGGCGGTCGACCTGGTGATCCCGGTCCACAACGAGGAGAAGGACCTGGAGGCATCCGTACGCCGCCTCGACGGCTACCTGCGTACCTTGCCCATCCCCGCGACCATCACCATCGCCGACAACGCCAGCACCGACACCACCTGGGAGATCGCGGAGCGGCTCGCGACCGAGATCACCCGGGTCCGGGCGATCCACCTGGACGAGAAGGGCCGGGGAAGGGCGCTCAAGGCGGCCTGGTCCACTTCGCGGGCGGAGGTGGTCGGCTACATGGACGTCGACCTCTCCACCGACCTACGTGCCCTGCCGCCGCTGCTCGCCCCGCTGCTCTCGGGCCACTCCGACGTCGCCATCGGGTCCCGGCTGGCCCGGGGCAGCCGGATCGAGCGCGGACCGAAGCGGGACCTCCTGTCCAAGGGCTACAACCTGCTGCTGCGCGGGGTGCTCTCCGCGGAGTTCACCGACGCGCAGTGCGGCTTCAAGGCGGTCCGCCGGGACGTCGCGGAGAAGCTGCTCCCGCTGGTCGAGGACGACAGCTGGTTCTTCGACACCGAGCTGCTCGTGCTCGCCTCCGAGGCCGGTCTGCGCATCCACGAGGTGCCGGTGGACTGGGTCGACGACCCGGACTCCAGGGTCGACATCGCTGCGACGGTCAAGGAGGACCTCCGCGGTGTCGCCCGTCTCCTGAGAGGACTGGTGTCAGGACGGATCGACCTGCGCGGAGTGGCCGCGCTGAACGAGGCCATCGTTCCCGGCCCGAAGCGAGGCCTGCCCGAGCAGCTGATGCGGTTCGCCGCCGTCGGAGCGATGAGCACCCTCGCGTACGTCGTCCTCTACTCCCTCCTCCGGGTCACGGTCGACGCCCAGATCGCGAACCTGGTGAGCCTGCTGGTGACCGCCGTCGCCAACACGGCGGCCAACCGCCGGCTGACCTTCGGGATCACCGTGCGGCAGGGTGCCGTCAGGCATCACGTCGCCGGGCTGCTGGCCTTCGGGCTGGGGCTGGCGCTGACGTCGGGCTCGCTGGCACTCCTCCACCTGGCCGCCCCGATGCCGGCCAGACCCACCGAGCTGGTGGTGCTCGTCGTCGCCAACGCCGCCGCCACCCTGGTGCGATTCGTCATCCTGAGGGTGGTGATGGCCGCGCCGCGCTCTGCGATGACGGCCTAGGAGAAGGCCTGGGTGCCGATCACCCGGAGCAGGTCGAGCTTCTCGGCCGCGTCGGTGCCTTCGGCGGGGAAGTAGGCGACCAGCTGGATCTCCTGCCCCTCGCTGAAGAGCACCTCGCAGCGCACCTCGACGGCCCCGACCTCGGGATGGAGGAAGGTCTTCCGGTCGGCGCGGCGGACGCCCACCTCGTGGCGCTCCCAGAGCTCGCGGAACTCCGCGCTCGCGGCGAGCAGGTCGTCGACGAGGCCGGTGACGTCGGGGTCGCCGGCGCGACGGGCGTGGGTCGCGCGCAGGTCGCTGACGTGGACGGCCGAGATCCGGTCCCAGTCCTCCTCGGGCATCTGCCGGAAGGCCGGGTCGGTGAACCAGCGCCACACCATGTTCTCGGTCTTCCCTCCGCTGCCGCGCAGGTGTCCCACCAGCAGGTCGGCCATCGGGTTGGTGAAGAGCACCTCGCCGAGGTCGTTGCAGATCATCACGGGCAGGTCGGTGAGCCGGTTGGCCAGGGCGATGAGCCCGGGGCGTACGTGGCCTCGGCGGGGCGGTGGGGTCATCCCGGCCAGGTAGTAGAGGTGGTCGCGCTCGTCGAGGTCGCACTGCAGCGCCCGGGCGACCGCGTTGACCACCGACTCCGACGGCGCCGACCCGCGGGCCTGCTCCAGCCGGGTGTAGTGGTCGGTAGACACACCGGCGAGCATCGCGACCTCCTCGCGGCGGAGGCCGGGCGTACGCCGGCGGATGCCCTCGGGCAGGCCGACGTCGGCCGGGCGGATCAGCGCCCGCCGTCGGCGCAGGAAGTCGGCGAGTGCGTTGCGGTCGGTCACACCGACCAGTATCGATCCGGAGCCGAGCCTCAGCCAGGGAGAAGCCGTCCCTGGATGAACCGGCCCTGCCGTACGTCTCGGAAAGCCCGCACGGTGGAGGCATGACGAACTCACAGACAGCCCAGACACAGTTCCAGAAGCGCCGCCTCGGCAGCACCGGACCGGAGGTCTCCTCTCCCGCGCTCGGCGGGATGAGCCTCTCCGGCGCCTACGGCGCGGTCGACGACGAGGAGGGCGTACGCGTCATCCACGCCTATCTCGACGCCGGCGGCACCCTCATCGACACCGGCGACTTCTACGGCGCCGGGCACAACGAGATGCTCATCGGCCGGGCGCTGCGTGAGCGCAGCCGCGACGATGTGGTGCTCTCGGTGAAGTTCGGCGCCCTGCTCACCCCGGTCGGGCTGCCGGTCGGGTTCGACGGCCGTCCCGAGGCGGTCAAGTCGTTCCTGACCTACTCGCTGCAGCGGCTCGGCACCGACCACATCGACATCTACCGCCCCGCCCGCCTGGACCCGCAGGTGCCGATCGAGGAGACCGTGGGTGCGGTCCAGGAGCTGGTGGAGGCGGGCTACGTACGCCACATCGGGCTGAGCGAGGTCAGCGCGGACACCATCCGGCGGGCCGCCACGGTGGCCCCGATCAGCGACCTGCAGATCGAGTACTCCTTGCTCAGCCGGGATATCGAGACCAACGGCATCCTGGACACCTGCAACGAGCTGGGCATCGGCATCACCGCCTACAGCGTCCTCGGCCGCGGCCTCATCGGCGGCAGTGGCGCGCTCGGCGGCGCGCTCGCGCACATGCCGCGGTTCCAGGGAGACAACCTCGACCACAACCGCGCCCTGCTGGTCACCCTCGAGGAGATCGCCGCGGCCAAGGGCGTCACCCTGGCGCAGCTGGCCATCGCCTGGGTCGCGGCCCGGGGCAAGCACATCGTCCCGGTCATCGGCTCGCGTCGGGTGAGCCAGATCGACTCGATGGCTGGAGCGAACGCGGTCATGCTCGACGAGGCCGACCTCGCCCGCATCGACGCCGCGGTGCCCGTCGGTGCCGCTCGTGGCGACCGCTACCCCGCTCAGTTCATGGACCAGCTCGACAGCGAGCGGCCGGCCGCGGGCTGATGCGGGGGTCAGGCGGTGGGGTCGGTCGCGCGCCAGCGCAGCGGGTTCTCCTCGGACTCCTCGGCGACGTGCGCGGCGAGGCCGATCGTACGGCCCACCTGGAAGAACACCTCCGCGGCGGCGTCGGGCAGCTCGCAGGTGAGGACGAGGGCCGCGAGCGCCCCGTCGATGTTCGGCCGGCGATCGGTGCGGGCGGCTATCTCGGCCAGGCGAGACAGAGTCGGCGCGGAGCCGTCGACGAGGGCGAGCCGAGCCAGGATCGCATCGGCTCGTGGGTCGCCCTCGGGATGGCGCCAGTGCCCGAAGCCGGGGACCGGGCTGCTCGGGTCGGCCGGCGGGCCGTCCCGCAGCACGGCGAGAGCCGACCGGCCGATCCCGCCGTGCAGCTGCCCGGAGAGGGCTGCATAGCCGGCGACCAGGCAGTCGTACGCCGAGGCCCGAGCCGAAGCCGCGACCCGGGCCGCCACCACCGATGCGGCCAGGCCGTGGTCGAGGAGCGCGACCAGCGTGGTGTTGAGCGTGGCCACCTCCCGCGGGCTTCCCGGGCGCCCGGCGACGGCGGCGAAGATCGCCTCGGGAACCGGGCGGTCCTGGTCGGCGCGGCCGTCGAGTGCGAGAGGCGCCGCCCGCAGGAGGCCCTTGGCGACGCCGGCGGCCGCGGCGGGCCCGACCCACTCGCCGTGGGAACCGGCCCACTGGGCCAGTGCGGGGAGCCGTCGGTGGAGCGGGAGCGCGGCCAGGTGGTCCGGCACCTCGACGGCCACCGACGGGGCCGGACCCAGGACGAGATCGACCACCTCGTCCAACGGCTCGTCGGCGAGGTCGGCCAGGGGCACGCCGCGCAGGAACAGCTCACCCTCGCGTACCTCGCTCACGCTCGAGCGGACCGAGCGCATCGGCAGCACGCCGAGCGGGGAGCCGGGATGGTGGCGGGTGCTGGCCAGCGCGTCGATCTCGGCGCGGTCGAACAGGCTCTCGCCGCCGCTGCGGCGCCGGGTGAGCAGGCGCCGGCTGACGTAGGTGTAGAGCGTCGTGCGCTTCACCCCGAGGCGCTGAGCCGCCTCCCGCGTCGTGATCCACTCCGTCACGACCACACTCTCGCCCACGGAGCGGCTCCGGCGCCATGTCGACTCGATCGACATCGCGCCACCCGGCCCCGCGGCGGCACGGTGAGCTTCCGACCCGTCCGAGGAGGAGCCGCCATGCTGCCGCTGAACGACCTGACCGACATCCGGGGGAGCTACCTGCTCCATGCCGCCGAGATGTCCACCTCTCCCTGCTACCTCGCCTGGGCGAGCGCCGTCGCCGACGACCCGGAGGTGCTCCGGGTGCTGAGCGACCTGCCGACGCTGAAGCAGCAGGCCAACCTCGTCTTCGCGGCGGCTCGGTGGCACGGCCTCGAGCCCGGGCCCTACGCCGACCTCCGGGCCATGCTCCTCGGGCCGGAGTGGCCGCTGATGCGTGAGACGATCCTGGCGCGGCGTACGCAGACCAACGAGGTCGCCCGGCTGACCGCGCTGACCCCGGCACTGGGGATGCTCGGGGACCGGCCGCTCGCCCTCGTCGAGCTCGGCGCCAGCGCCGGGCTCTGCCTCTACCCCGACCGCTACGACTACCTCTGGGACGGCGCGGGCGAGCTCCGCGGCTCCGGCGGGCCGGTCCTCCGGATCCCGTCGGACGGGCCGGTCCCCGTGCCCGCCGCGCACCCGCGCATCACCGCTCGCGTCGGGATCGACCTCAACCCGCTCGACGTCACCGACGAGGAGGACATCAGGTGGCTGCTCACCCTGATCTGGCCGGGCCACGACGAGCGCCGCGACCGCCTCGCCGCGGCGATCGAGACGACCCGGGCCGAGCCACCCCGGCTCCTTGCCGGCGACATGCTCGACCGGCTGGACGACGCGCTGGAGATCGCCGCCGCCTCCGGCGGCACCCCGGTGGTCCATCACAGCGCGGCCGCGGCCTACCTGGACGAGCAGGATCGCGCCCGCCTCGAGCACCGCATGCGTACGCTCGTGGCGGCCGGCCGCTGCCACTGGATCAGCCTCGAGGGCCCGCGGGTGATTCCGTCCCTCGCCGCCGGTGCGCCGAACCCGCCCGACCCGGACCATCACTTCTGTCTCGCGGTCGACGGACGGGCGGTCGGCTGGTTCCAGGGCCACGGCGCGGCTCTCCGCTGGGACGTGGCCGTGAGACCGTGAGGAAGACCACAGGTCTTGGACCGATACAACCGGGCAACCCTGGTGTCCACGTGCTGATCTGCCCTACCGTTACCGGCCGGTAACCAGCACGGTGGGGTTCCGGACCCGCGCCGGTCATGAATCGGTCACGCGCTGATCGGCTGACCGGGATCCCACCATGCTGGAGACTGAAGACACTGCGCAGCTAGACCCAAGGAGTCGAGGATGCTCATCGGAGTGACCCGAGAGACGAAGCCCGGGGAGACCCGGGTCGCGGCCACCCCCGCGACCGTCAAACAGCTGACCGGCCTGGGCTATGACGTCGTCATCGAGAGTGGCGCCGGGGAGGCGTCCAGCTTCACGGACGAGGCGTACGCCGAGGCCGGCGCCCGCATCGGCACGGCCGCCGACGCGTGGGGTGCCGACCTGGTCTTCCGGGTCAACGCCCCCTCCGTCGGCGAGGTCGAGCTGCTGAAGAGCGGCGCGACGCTGGTCGCCCCGCTGGCGCCGGCGCAGAGCGGTGAGCTGCTCGACGCCCTGGCCGCCCGCAAGGTCGACGCGTTCGCGATGGACGCGGTGCCGCGTATCTCGCGGGCGCAGTCCATGGACATCCTCTCCAGCCAGGCCAACATCGCCGGCTACCGCGCCGTCGTCGAGGCGGCCCACCACTTCGGCCGCTTCTTCACCGGCCAGGTGACCGCGGCGGGCAAGGTGCCGCCGGCGAAGGTCCTCGTGGCCGGTGCCGGTGTTGCCGGCCTGGCCGCCATCGGCGCCGCGAGCTCGCTGGGCGCGATCGTGCGCGCGACCGACCCCCGCCCGGAGGTCGCCGACCAGGTCAAGTCGCTCGGTGGTGAATACCTGAAGGTCGAGGTCGAGGTCGAGAAGTCGACCGACGGCTACGCCAAGGCGACCTCGGAGGCCTACGACCAGCGCGCCGCGGAGATCTACTCCGAGCAGGCCGAGGACGTCGACATCATCGTGACCACCGCGCTGATCCCGGGACGCCCCGCGCCCCGACTGATCACCGCCGCGGACGTGGCGTCCATGAAGCCCGGCTCGGTCATCGTCGACATGGCCGCCGCGATGGGCGGCAACGTCGAGGGCACCGTCAAGGACGAGGTCGTCACCACGCCCAACGGCGTCACGATCATCGGCTACACCGACCTGCCCGCGCGCCTCCCCGCGCAGTCCAGCCAGCTCTACGGCACCAACCTGGTGAACCTGATGAAGCTGGTGACGCCCGAGAAGGACGGCGTGCTCGCCCTCGACCTCGAGGACCAGGTCCAGCGCGGCCTGACCGTCGTGCACGACGGTGGCGTGCTCTGGCCGCCCCCGCCCGTGCAGGTCTCGGCGGCTCCCGCCGTGGCCGAGCCCGCCGAGGTGGCGGTCAAGGAGGAGAAGAAGCCGCTCTCCGCCGGTGCCAAGCTCGCGCTCGTCGGCACCGGTGCGCTCGCGCTCTTCCTGCTCAACGCGGTCGCTCCGGCCGAGATCACCCGGCACTTCACCGTGCTCACGCTGTCCGTGGTGATCGGGTTCTACGTGATCGGCCACGTGCACCACGCGCTGCACACCCCGCTGATGTCGGTGACCAACGCGATCTCCGGCATCGTCGTGGTCGGCGCCCTGCTGCAGCTCACCGTCGCCGACAACGTGGTGCTCGTGCTCGCGGGCATCGCCACGCTGCTGGCGAGCATCAACATCTTCGGTGGCTTCGCCGTGACCCGCCGCATGCTCTCGATGTTCCGGAAGGCCTGAGGTAACACGTCATGGATATCTTCTCGATCGCCGGCGCCGCCTACCTCGTCGCCGCCCTCCTCTTCATCCTGTCGCTGGCAGGTCTGTCCAAGCACGAGACCGCCTCGCAGGGCTGGCTCTACGGCGTCGCCGGCATGGCGCTGGCGCTCATCGCGACCGTCATCCAGGTCGCCGACGCCGGCACCACGACCGCGATCCTCGTCCTGGCCGGTGCGGTCGCCGTCGGCGCGGTCATCGGCCTGTGGCGTGCCAAGGTCGTCGAGATGACCGGTATGCCCGAGCTGATCGCGCTGCTCCACTCCTTCGTGGGTCTGGCCGCCGTCCTGATCGGCTGGAACGGCCACCTCGAGGCCGCCGCCGGTCACATCCACGGGGGTGCGATCCACTCCGCCGAGGTCTTCATCGGCGTCTTCATCGGTGCGGTCACGTTCACCGGCTCGATCGTCGCGTTCCTGAAGCTCTCGGCGCGGATGAAGTCGGCGCCGCTGATGCTGCCCGGCAAGAACGTCATCAACATCGGCGCGCTGGTCGTCTTCGTGATCCTGACCGTCGTCTACGTCATCAACCCGACGCTCCCGCTGCTGATCGCCGTCACGGTCGTGGCGCTGGCGCTCGGCTGGCACCTGGTCGCCTCCATCGGCGGCGGTGACATGCCGGTCGTGGTCTCCATGCTCAACAGCTACTCCGGATGGGCCGCGGCCGCCTCGGGCTTCCTCCTGAGCAACGACCTGCTGATCGTCACCGGTGCCCTGGTCGGCTCCTCGGGTGCGTACCTCTCCTACATCATGTGCAAGGCGATGAACCGCTCGTTCATCTCGGTCATCGCCGGCGGGTTCGGCATCGAGGCCGGGCCGTCCGGTGACGTCGACTACGGCGAGCACCGCGAGATCAACGCCGAGGACACCGCCGAGCTCCTCGCCGGCGCCTCCTCCGTGGTCATCACCCCGGGCTACGGCATGGCCGTCGCCCAGGCGCAGTACCCGGTCGCCGAGCTCACCCGCATCCTGCGGGACAAGGGCGTGGACGTACGTTTCGGCATCCACCCGGTCGCCGGCCGCCTGCCGGGCCACATGAACGTCCTGCTGGCCGAGGCCAAGGTGCCCTACGACATCGTCCTGGAGATGGACGAGATCAACGACGACCTGGCCGAGACCGACGTCGTCCTGGTCATCGGTGCCAACGACACCGTGAACCCGGCTGCGGCCGAGGACCCGAGCAGCCCGATCGCGGGCATGCCCGTCCTGCGGGTCTGGGAGGCCAAGAACGTCGTCGTCTTCAAGCGGTCGATGGCCGCGGGCTACGCCGGTGTGCAGAACCCGCTCTTCTTCCGGGAGAACTCGCAGATGCTCTTCGGTGACGCCAAGACCAAGGTCGACGAGATCGTCGGCGCCCTCGCCCGGGTGCCTGCCTGAGGGACCCCGCGGCGAGACGTCGCTCAGGACGGCCGAGCGGTCACGATCGTGACTCCTCGGCCGTTCTGCGTGTGGCGGCGAGCGTGCCGAGCAGCCTGAGGGCGTCGGCGCACTGCGTGGCCGGCTTGGCGTGGTAGACGATGAGCTCCTGGCCGGGCGACGACTTCACGTCGAAGGCGTTCATCCACAGAGTCATCTCGCCGACCTCGGGGTGGCGGAACCGCTTGGACTCCATGCGCTTGCGGCGAGCCTCGTGACGCTCCCACAGCCGGGCGAAGTCGGGGCTCCGGGCGAGCATCATGTCGACGACCTCGTTGATCCGCGGCTCGGTGGGATCCTCGCCGTACGCCATCCGCAGCCCGGCCACCGTGTAGGCGGCGACGTGCTCCCAGTCGGGGTAGAGGCTGCGCCCACCCGGGTCGAGAAAGATCTTCACCACCAGGTTGGCGCCGTGCTCGAAGCCTCCGAAGAGGGCGTACGCCAGGGCGTTCCCGGCCAGCAGGTCGTAGCCGCGTCCGAGAACGATCGCCGGGTTGTCGGGCCACATGTCGAGGAGGCGCCGCAGCTCCGGGTCGACCCGCTCCGTCGGAGTCGTACGCCGCGCTCCCGGCGCCACACCGGCGAGCTGGAACAGGTGCAGCCGCGCGTCCTCGTCCAGGATCAGCACCTGTGCCAGCGCCTCCAGCACCTGCGCCGACGGGCTGCGCTCGCGGCCCTGCTCGAGACGTACGTAGTAGTCGACACTCATCCCGGCCTGGGTCGCGACCTCCTCGCGCCGCAGCCCCGGCACCCGGCGACGGCCGAAGTCCGGGATCCCGGCCGCCGCGGGCGTGACCTGGGCACGCCGGGCCCGCAGGAAGTCGCCCAGGAGGTTGTCGGCCATACCTCCAGGCTAGAGGGCGGATCCGCGCGATGCCTGGGTGTGCCGCTCCCAGGCAGAACGCGTCCTGTTGCCGCTGGCTCGACCGGCCGATCGTCGAGGATATGAACCACAACGGAACCACCACCTCCAGGACCTGGCTGATCACGGGAGCCTCCCGCGGCTTCGGCCAGGCGTACGCCGCGGCGGCCCTCGCCCGAGGCGACCGGGTCGCCGCCACCTTCCGTGCTCCGGATGCCCTCGACGGGCTCCGGGAGCAGTACCCGGACACGCTTCTCCCGCTCGCCCTCGACGTCACCGACCGGGACGCCGTGCGGGCGGGTGTCGACCAGACCGAGGAGCGGCTCGGCCCGCTCGACGTCGTCGTCAACAACGCCGGCTACGGCCACTTCGGCGCGGTCGAGGAGCTGACTCCGAGCGAGCTGCGGGACCAGATCGAGACCAACCTCTTCGGTGTCCTCCACGTCACCCAGGCGGTGCTCCCCCGCATGCGGTCTCGCCGGGCCGGCCATCTCGTGCAGATCTCCTCGATCGGTGGCATCGGCGCCTTCCCCAACGTCGGGGCCTACCATGCGTCCAAGTGGGCGCTGGAGGGCCTCAGCGAGGCACTTGCCGCCGAGGTCGCCCGGTTCGGCATCCGGGTCACCATCGTCGAGCCCGGCGCCTTCGGCACCGACTGGAGCGGCCCGTCCGCCCGCCACAGCACACCGCTGGACGCCTACGACCCCATGCGCGAGGAGGCCGCCGCGCGTCGCGCTGGCTTCAGCGTCGGCGACCCGGCCGCCGCTGCGGACGCGCTCCTGGAGATCGTCGACGCACCCGAGCCGCCGCTGCGGGTGCTCTTCGGCGACCAGGCTCCCGATCTCATCCGGGGCATCTACGAGCGGCGGCTCGCCGAGTGGGACGCGTGGGGACACCTCGCCGTCCGATCGCACGGCGGGGCTGAGCCGGCCGAGGTGAGCGCGCGATGACCGCCGACCAGAAGATCGTCCTCGTCACCGGCGCGTCCAGCGGCATCGGTGAGGCCACCGCCCGACGGCTCGCCACCGAGGGCCACCACGTCGTGCTCGCGGCCCGCCGCAAGGACCGCCTCGACGAGATCGTCACCGAACTGACCGGTGCCGGGAAGTCCGCCGAGGGACATGCGCTCGATGTCACGGACCTCGCTGCGTACAAGGCTCTTGTCGACGACGTCGTCGCAGGTCAGGGGCGCATCGACGCCGTCGTGGGCAATGCCGGGGTCATGCTGCTGTCCCGTCTCGACGCGTTCTTGGTCGAGGAGTGGGACCGGATGATCGATGTCAACGTACGCGGCCTCCACCACGGGATCGCCGCCGCCCTGCCGCACTTCCAACGGCTTGGTGGCGGGCATTTCGTCACCATCGCCTCGATAGCTGCCCACCAGGTCAGCCCGACCGCCGCGCTGTATGCCGCCACCAAGTACGCAGCGTGGGCGCTCACCGAGGGCCTGCGACAGGAGTCCGACCCGTCGATCAGGGTCACCACGATCTCGCCGGGCGTGGTCACCTCCGAGCTCGCCACCCATCTCACCGACCCCGTGGCAGCCGAACTGATGGCGACCTACCGTGCCCATCAGATCCCCGCAGACGCGATCGCCAGGGCGGTCGGATTCGCCCTCGCGCAGCCCCCGGACGTCGATGTCAACGAGATCGTCGTGCGTCCGACAGGCCAGCGGTGAGGCGACCGGGAGTGGTGCAGATCTCGTCCTTCTGAATTCCCCGGGGCTCGGGCACGGCACCCAGAATGAGTGTCGTGTCCGAGCCGTTGACAGACTCCCTCGAGTCGATCCGCGTCCCCCACACCCTGCTGGAGGACGCGCTCGGCTACGTGACCAGCATCGTGGTGACCTCGCTGGGTCTCTACCTGATCCAGTCGGTCGGCTCGGTGACCGGCGGCACCGCCGGCCTGAGCCTGCTGGTGAGCTACTGGACCGGGCTGCCGTTCGAGGTGCTGTTCGTGCTGGTCAACCTGCCCTTCTTCGGGCTCGCGCTCTCCAAGAAGGGCACCTGGTTCACGGTCCGGTCGCTGGGCTGCGTCATCGCGGTCTCGGCGATGACCCGGGTCCACGCCGACCTGCTCCCGCTCGACGGGCTCGACACGATCTACGGCGTCGTGGCCGGCAACCTGCTCGTCGGCCTCGGGCTCCTGGTGATCTTCCGCCACGGCGCCTCGCTGGGCGGGTTCAACGTGCTCGCCCTGGTCCTGCAGGAGCGGCTCAACCTGCGCGCCGGATACGTCCAGATGGGTCTCGACCTCAGTGTCATCCTGCTCGCGCTCGCCGTCGTCTCGCCCGTGACCGTCCTGCTCTCCGCCCTCGGTGCGGTCGTCCTCAACATCATCCTGGCCTTCAACCACCGCCCCGGCCGCTACCTCGCCTGACGCCCTCTGAGACAGTTTGTCGCTCAAGGCAGTAGACATTGCAGAATGGATGCATGACTGCCGCGAAGCGCGCGCCCCAGCCCGGCGCCGAGGACCTGACCGAGCACCTGCGTGACCGCTGGTCGGTGAGCGTCTTCGACCCGGCCCACGAGCTCGCCGACGCCGAGATCAGGCTGCTGCTCGAGGCGGCCCGTTGGGCACCGAGCGCGGGCAACAGCCAGCCGTGGTCCTTCCTGGTCCTGCCTCGTGGATCGGCCGGCCACCAGACCTTCGTCGCCCACCTCTCCCGCGGCAACTCCGGCTGGGTCCCGCGGGCCTCGGCCGTCTTCGTCGCGGTCGCCCAGGTCGCCGCCGACCCGGACGGCAACGGCCCGAAGTGGGCCGACTACTCCTACTACGACCTCGGTCAGGCGGCCGCGCACCTGTCCGTCCAGGCCGCCTCCCTCGGGCTGTCCTCCCATCAGTTCGCCGGGTTCGACCACGGTGCGGTGGCGGCAGCCTTCGGCGTACCGGACTGGTGGAAGGTCATGACCGGCATCGCGGTGGGCCTCCACGGCGACCCCGCCGAGGTCGACCCGCGCGATGCCGAGCGCGAGGAGCGCGAGCGTGTCCGGCGTCCGCTCGAGGAGATCGCGTACGCCGACAAGTGGGGCACGCCCTGGGCGTGACGTCCCGCGTGGCCGTCCGGGGAGCGGTCCAAAAAGGTCGTACCCGGCGGGGCATCGGTCTAAGGTGCCCGGGTGGAGAGCGGTCAGGGAGCACGTCTGCTCCGGCGCGTGGCAGCGGGTCTGTTCGTGCTGGGGCTGCTGGGTGCTGGGCTGGTGATGACGGCGCCGACAGCCGTCGCGGCACCCGATGACGGGGTCGGCGAGTCCTCGCGCACCCGCTACGTGCTCGACGAGAAGGCCCGGACGGTGAAGGTGAAGTCCGAGGTCACCGTCACCAACCAGCAGCCGAGCACGGCCACGACCTACTACTTCCTGACCGGTCACGCGATCCCGATCCCGGCCGGCGCGAAGAAGGTCAGGGCGACCAGCAACGGCGCGAACCTGCCGGTGAGCACGGAGAAGGTCAAGGGCACCGGTCTCGAGGTGGTGACCGTGTCCTTCCCGAACCTCTACTACGGCAAGTCGCGCACGATCACCTGGACCTACGAGCTGACGGGCACCCCGATCCGGGCGAAGAAGAACCACATCCGGATCGGTGAGGGCTACGCCGTCTTCCCCGTGATCGGCCTCGGTGACGACGGGCAGGTGACCGTCGACGTGGTGCTGCCGAAGTCGATGACGTTCACCGCCTCCTCGGGCGACTTCACCAAGAAGACGAAGGGCAGGACGACGACCTGGCACTCCGAGGGCGACTTCGTCGACGCCGGCGTCTCCGCCCGCGACCCGAAGGCCTTCGACGAGAAGAAGATCGAGATCGGCGACACGAAGCTGTCGCTGCAGAGCTTCCCCGAGGACGAGGACTGGCTCGACTTCGCCGAGAAGCGGGTGACCGAGGGCATGCCGGTGCTCGAGCGCCTGACGGGCAACGAGTGGCCCGGCGGTCTGGAGACCATCCGTGAGGACGGCTCCGCGGAGGCGGTCGGCTACGCCTGGTTCGACTCCGACGCCGACGAGATCGTCGTCTCCGAGGATTTGGACACGGCGATCCTCTACCACGAGATGACCCACGCCTGGATCAACCCCGACCTCGTCGAGGGCCGCTGGCTGAGCGAGGGCCTGACCGAGGTCATCGCCCAGCGCGCGACGAAGGAGGTCGGCGCCAAGGGGCAGAAGTACGGCAAGGTGAAGCGTGGCGGCAAGGCCGCGTTCCCGCTCCTGAGCTGGGACGCCGAGGGGTGGAGCCAGGAGAACGACGCGTACGGCTATCCGGCGGCCTACACCGCCGTCTCGGCGATGCTCTCCGACCTCACCGACGAGCAGCTCACCCAGGTGGTCGACGACGTCTACGACGGCCGCAGCGGCTACGACCCCGCCGACGACGAGATCAGCAGCGGTCCGGTCGACTGGCGCTTCTTCCTCGACATCGTGCAGAGGTACGACACCGACGCCTCTCCGGAGAAGCCGCTGAAGACGTGGGTGCTGACCCGTGCCGAGGCCAAGCAGCTCAAGCCCAGGGCCAAGGCCCGCCAGGCGTACGCCGCGATCGACACCGCCGACGGTGAGTGGATGCCGCCCCTGGGGCTGCGCGACGTCATGGCCGCGTGGACGTTCGAGGACGTCGACCCGGTCATCGGTCAGCTCGGCGCTGCGAGCGCCGATGCCGCCGCGGTCCAGGAGGCTGCGGAGAAGGCGGACCTGCCGGTGCCGACGGCGGCCAGGGAGGCTTACGAGGGCGCGAACGAAGAGGCTCTCTATCGCGACCTCGCCACCACGCTGCCCCGCACTGCCGAGGTGATCACCGAGGTCGGCGAGGCGACGGCCGACGTCGAGGGGATGCAGGACCCGCTGACCGAGCTCGGTGAGCTGGTGCTGCTTCTCGACGCGGGCGCGGCCGGTGCGCGAGCGGACCTCGACAACGGCTATCTCGAGGACGCCTCCTCCACCGCGGCCGGGGTGAGCGCCCGGGCCGACTGGGCCCTGGCCGTCGGCCTAGTCGCGCTGCTGGTGCTCGTCGGTGTGGCGTACGCGGCGTTCCGGGTGCTTCGCAGCCCGTGGGCACGGGGCCGGCGCCAGGCTCGCCAGCAGCGGCGCGCGGCCCGCAAGGCCTTCCTCGCCCAGGTCAAGGAGACGAAGAAGGCGGGGGCTCCGTGGGATCGCCCGGCGCCGCCGATGCCGCCGATGCCGCCGATGGGCGGCCCGCCGATGCCCGGTCCGCCGATGGCCGGTCCGCCGGGCAGCCGGTCGGGCAGCCCGCCGGGACCCGCGGGATCAGTCGGTGGCGAGCTCTTCGGCGTACAGCGCGGCCCCCACGGCCCCCGCGGTGTTGAGCAGCTTCGCCGGGATGATCTCGGTGTCCAGTTCGAGCAGCGGCAGGAACTCCGCCGCTTCCTTCGACACCCCTCCGCCGACCAGGAATAGGTCGGGCGAGAAGAGCATCTCCAGGTGGCGGTAGTACTTCTGCAGCCGCTTGGCCCAGTGCTTCCAGGAGAGGTCCTCGCGCTTGCGGGCGACGTTGGAGGCACGCGTCTCGGCGTCGTGGCCGTCGAGCTCGAGGTGGCCGAGCTCGGAGTTGGGCACGAGCACGCCGTCGTAGAGGAGCGCCGAGCCGATGCCGGTGCCGAGCGTGGTCATGATGACCAGCCCGCGCCGGCCCTTCGCGGCGCCGTAGCGGACCTCGGCCAGGCCGGCCGCGTCGGCGTCGTTGACCACGTGCACGTCGCGCCCGGTGGCCGCGGTGAAGATCGCGTCCGCGTCGGCGCCGATCCAGGACTTGTCGATGTTGGCGGCGGAGTGGACCACCCCGTGGCGTACGACGCCGGGGACGGTCACGCCGACCTTCCCGTCGTAGTCCGGGAACTGGGCGAGCAGGTCGACGAAGATCTCGGCGATGGCCTCGGGGGTGGAGCGTTCGGGGGTCGGGATGCGTACGCGTTCCTCGGCGAACTCGCCGGTCGCGAGGTCGATCGGGGCACCCTTGATGCCGGTGCCGCCGAAGTCGATGCCGAAGGGCAGGCTCGTCGTCATGCGTCCATCCTATTTACAAGCACCGACGTGACGTACGACACTTGACAGATCATCCTGAATTGTCAAGGGGGTCGACGATGGAGATCGCCAACAGCACCGTGCCCGACGGCTCGACCGAGCAGTGGCGCGACAAGAAGCGCTATCTGTGGCTGCTGGGCCTGGTGGTTCCCATCCTCGGCTTCATCGCGATCGGCGGCTGGCATCTCACCGACATCGGCGCGTTCCTGTGGACCGGACCGATCATCATCCTGATCGTGGTGCCGGCGATCGACCTGTTCGCGGGCCTCGACCAGTCCAACCCGCCCGACGACATGATCGAGGCGCTGGAGAACGACCGCTACTACCGGTGGATCGTCTACTCCTACCTCCCGCTGCAGTACGCCGTCTTCATCGGCGGCATGGCCATCGCCGCCCACGGCGCCTTCGACGGCCACACCCTGAGCACGGTCGACCGGGTCGGGCTGGCGATCTCGGTCGGGTGCATCGGCGGCATCGGCATCAACACCGCCCACGAGCTCGGCCACAAGCGCGAGGACGTCGAGCGCTGGCTGTCCAAGATCGCCCTCGCGCAGAGCTTCTACGGCCACTTCTACATCGAGCACAACCGCGGTCACCACGTCCGTGTCGCGACGCCGGAGGACCCGGCCTCGTCCAGGGTCGGCGAGTCCTTCTACGCCTTCTGGCCGCGCACGGTCTCGGGGTCGCTGAAGAGCGCGTGGCGGCTGGAGAGGAAGAGGTACGGCCGCCGCGACCAGCACCCGTTCCGGATCGGCAACGACGTACTCAACGCCTGGCTCATGTCCGCGGTGCTCTGGGGCGGGCTGATCGTGTGGCTCGGGCCGGTGGTGATCCCGTTCCTGTTGATCCAGGCCGTGGTCGGGTTCTCGCTGCTCGAGGTCATCAACTACATGGAGCACTACGGGATGCTGCGGCAGAGGGTCGGTCGACGCTACGAGCGCGTCGACCCCAGCCACTCGTGGAACTCCAACAACATCGCGACCAACGTGCTGCTCTACCACCTGCAGCGCCACAGCGACCACCACGCCAACCCCGTACGCCGCTACCAGACCCTGCGCGACTACAAGGAGTCTCCGGTGCTGCCGACCGGCTACGCCGGGATGATCCTGCTCGCGATCCTGCCGCCGGTCTGGCGCCGGGTGATGGACCCGAGGGTGCTGGCGCACTTCGACGGCGACATGTCGCGGGCCAACATCCTGCCGCGCAAGCGGGAGAAGATCCTGGCGAAGTATCCGCCGCCCGCCGCCGACCGGGCCGAGGCCGGCGACGACACCGTCGCCCAGGTCATCGCGGCCGAGGTCCTGGCCGCCCGCTGCCCCGGCTGCGGCTACACCTACCGGGTCGAGGAGGGCAACGAGGCCGAGGGCTTCGCCGCCGGCACGGCCTGGGCGGACGTACCCGACGACTGGTGCTGTCCGGACTGCGGTGTCCGGGAGAAGGTCGACTTCGTGCCGCTGGCGTCGGACTCGGTCGAGTCCTAGGGGCCGGGCGCACTAGACTCTGGCCCCATGGCGGCCGGAGTACCTGAAACCACCCGTCAGCGGATCCTCGACGCTGCCGTCGAGATGACGACCGAGACCGGGTGGGCGAGCGTGACGATGTCGCGCATCGCGGAGCGGTGCGGCGTCAGCCGGCAGACCGTCTACAACGACATCGGCGCCAAGCCGGCCCTGGCCAAGTCGCTGATCCTGCGCGAGCTGGAGCAGTTCCTCGCCGTCGTGAGCGCGGCCTTCGACGAGGAGGACGACTTCCTCGGGGCGATCCGGCAGGCGACGTACGGCGTGCTCGACCGTGCCCAGGACAACAAGCTGCTGCACGCGGTGGTCTCGGCCACCCACGGCGCCGACACCGAGCTGCTGCCCTACCTGACCAGTCACAGCGAGGGGCTGCTCGGCTACGCGATCGAGATCATCCACCAGCACATCGACAAGTTCGACCATGGGCTCAGCGACCATCAGGCCGATGTCGCCATCGAGATGGTCGTGCGGGTCGTGCTGAGCCACGTCATGCAGCCCACCAAGTCGCCCGACGAGACGGCCGACGACATCGCCTGGCTGGCGTCGCGGGTCCTCGGCTGAGTTACCCACGAGTTGGGTCGTCACCAACCCTCGCCTAACCTTCCTGCGGGGAGGTGACTGGATGCGACAGGTCTCGTTGAGAGCGGCCGCGGCGATCGGGGCGGTCCTCGTGGTGACCCTGGCGGCCTGTGCAGGCGAGCCGTCCAAGCCGGCCTCCCCGAGCGGCAGCCCGAGCGCGAGCGCGAGCGGGGCCGCGAAGGACGAGAGTCCTGTCGCCGACCCGTCGCACGCCGTGGAGATGCCCGGGAAGCGCGAGGGCACGCTGCACTCGACCGATCTGCTGATCCTCTCCGAGGACACCCTCTCCTCCGCCGACGTCAAGAAGATCCGGTCTCTCGACGGTGTGTCCGGGGTCGAGCAGATCTCGATGGCCCAGGTCAGCGTCGAGGGGCGGCTGGTGAAGGTGGTCGCGGTCGACCCGTCGACCTACCGCAACTTCGCCCCCTTCCAGAGCGCCGACTCCGACGAGGTCTGGCAGCGCGTCGCCGGAGGCGAGGTGGCGATCGACCCCGAGCGCCAGGACGAGCTCCCGGCCGACAAGGACGGCTTCGTCACGCTGGGCTCCAAGAAGGACGCGACCACCGTCCACGTCGGTGCGTACGCTCCCCAGCCGCCGGGCCTCGCCGCCGCGGTCGTCAACCACAGGTGGGGCGAGGAGATGGGCATGGAGAAGGGCAACGCGCTCATCGTCTCCACCGCCGCCATCGCTCCCAACCGGGTCGTCGCGCCGATCCAGAAGGTCGTCGGCTCGGACGCCTCGGTCCAGCGCCTCGACGTCGTCGCCCGCGCCGGCCTCGACCCCAACGCTCCCCAGAAGGCCTACGTCGTCGGCACCGTCGCCGAGGCCGTCGGCAACTACACCTACCGCGCCAACGGCGACGGCACCATCACCCCCGCCTCGAGCTGGGTGAGCTCCCACATCGTGACGGCCCAGGTGCCGATCCTCGGCTCGGTGACCTGCAACAAGGTGATGATCCCGCAGTTGCGTGCGGCGCTGCAGGAGGTCGTCGACCGCGGCCTGGCCAAGAAGATCATCCCGTCGCAGTACGCCGGCTGCTACTACCCGCGCTTCATCGCCAACACCACCCAGCTCTCCAACCACGCGTTCGGCACCGCCGTCGACCTCAACACCGCCGGCAACCAGCGCGGCACCGTCGGCGAGATGGACCGCACCGTCGTCTCCATCTTCGAGCGCTGGGGCTTCACCTGGGGCGGCAATTGGAAGTGGACCGACCCGATGCACTTCGAGATGAACCGGATCGTCAAACCTGGCTAACCCCGGGGTAGTTGCCCACCCGCTTGGGACGCCGCATCTACGCTGGGGCCTGTGACGATTCTTGATGACGCCCGCCCGGGCATGGACGACAGCATCCGGCCGCAGGACGACCTGTTCGGGTTCGTCAACGGCACCTGGCTCCGAGAGGTCGAGATCCCGGCCGACCGGTCCAGCTGGGGGCCGTTCGTGATGCTGGCCGACCAGGCCGAGAAGGACGTGCGCGCGATCATCGAGGAGCTCGCGGCGTCCGGCGGCGAGCCGGGCAGCGACGCCCAGAAGATCGGTGACCTCTTCGCGAGCTTCATGGACGAGGCGGCGGTGGCCGAGCGCGGCGTACGGCCGCTGGACGGTCTGAGGGCCGCCGTGGACGGGCTCCGCGACGCCGACGACCTGGCGGCGTTCCTGGGTGAGGTCGAGCGGATCGGTGGCCACGGGCTGTTCGGGTCCTACGTCGACAACGACGACAAGCAGTCCGACCGCTACATCTTCAACCTGCTCCAGGGTGGCCTCGGCCTGCCCGACAAGGACTACTACTTCGACGAGAAGTTCGCCGAGGTGCTGGGGAAGTACGCCGGCTACCTCGAGCGGCTCTATGCGCTCGCCGAGCACCCCGACCCGCGCGCGGCCGCCGAGACGATCATCCGGATCGACACCCGCCTGGCCGAGGGCCACTGGGCGCGCGAGGAGACCCGCGACAAGCAGAAGACCTACAACCTGCTGACCCTCGCCGAGCTGCGCGAGCTGGCCCCCAACTTCAACTGGGACGCCTACGTCCGCAACCTCTCCGGCTCGAAGCTGACCACCGACGCGGTGCTCGGTGAGGTGGTCGTGCGGCAGCCGTCCTTCTTCGCCCACCTCTCCACGGTGCTCGGCGAGGTCGACATCGACGACTGGAAGCTGTGGCTCTACTTCCACGTGCTGCGCTGGGCGGCGCCGTACCTGACCGACGACTTCGTCGAGACCAACTTCGACTTCTACGGGCGCACCCTCAACGGCACCCCTGAGCTGCGCGAACGATGGAAGCGCGGCGTCGCGCTGGTCGAGGGCGCGATCGGGGAGGCGGTCGGCAAGGAGTACGCCGCGCGCCACTTCCCGCCCGAGGCGAAGGCGCAGATGGACGAGCTCGTCCACAACCTCCTGGAGGCCTACCGCAAGTCGATCTCCGAGCTCGACTGGATGGGCGAGGAGACCAAGGAGAAGGCCTACGAGAAGCTCGACAAGTTCACGCCGAAGATCGGCTACCCGAACAAATGGCGCGACTACTCGGCGCTGCAGATCAGCAAGGACGACCTGATCGGCAACGTCTCCGCGGCGAGCATCTTCGAGACCGACCGGCAGCTCGGCAAGCTCGGCGGCCCGGTCGACCGTGACGAGTGGTTCATGCTGCCGCAGACGGTCAACGCCTACTACAACCCCGGAACCAACGAGATCTGCTTCCCGGCCGGCATCCTGCAGCGCCCGTTCTTCGACAAGGACGCCCACCCGGCGGAGAACTACGGCGGCATCGGCGCGGTGATCGGCCACGAGGTCGGCCACGGCTTCGACGACCAGGGCGCGCAGTTCGACGGCGACGGCAACATGCAGGACTGGTGGTCGCCGGAGGACAAGGCTGCCTTCGAGGTGAAGACCAAGGCGCTGATCGAGCAGTACTCCAAGCTCTCCCCGCGGGATCTGCCCGGCGAGTTCGTCAACGGTGCCCTGACCGTCGGCGAGAACATCGGCGACCTGGGCGGCCTGACGATCGCCCACACCGCCTACATGCTGGCGACCGGTGGCTCGGCGGAGATCGGCGACCGGCAGCGGCTCTTCCTCAACTGGGCCTACGTGTGGCGTACGGTGCGCCGCAAGGAGCAGGCGCAGCAGTACCTGACGATCGACCCGCACAGCCCGCCCGAGTTCCGCGCCAACATCGCGCGCAACCTCGACGAGTTCCACGAGGTCTTCGGCACCGCTCCGGGTGACGGTCTCTGGCTCGATCCGGAGGAGCGCGTTCGGATCTGGTGACCCCTGGGGGTAGGGGTATTGGTCAATATTCGATAACAACGTAAAGGAGTTACGCGGGAAGGCGGCTTCATAAATCCGCATTGCAGGAAATTGTTTCTCCGCGCTATCGATTCCGGTGCAAGGATTCCCCCAATCCTGGTCCCCACAATCGAGGAGAACCCCCACGATGCGTATCGTCCGAGTAGCGGGAGCAGCGACCGCTGTCGCTGTTGCAGGAACTGCCTTCATCGCCTCCTTCGGAAGCCCGGCCGGCGCCACCCCTGCCGGCTCCGCCTCCACCATCACGCCGGCGAGCGTGACGACGACCGGCCTGGCCGCCCAGCAGGTGATCGACGACGAGTCGATCGCGGACAAGGCCATCAGGGCGCTGACCAGCAAGCCGTCGACCTGGAAGGTCGGCGCGGGCCAGGAGCTCGAGCCGGTGGTGACCCTGAAGGACACCACCGGCGCCACCCACGTACGGATGAACCGCACCTACGAGGGCCTCGAGGTCGTCGGCGGCGACCTGGTCGCCCACCAGAACAGGTCCGGTGCGGTGACCTCGGTCTCCCAGGGGCTGGCCACGGTGCTGGACCTCTCGGTGAAGCCGACCGTCACCTCGGCCGCGGCGACGCGGGCCGCGCTGACCCTGGACGCGGTCACCAAGACGATCACCGATCTTGCGGTCGACAAGAAGTACGCCCCCGAGCTCGTCGTCGACGCGGTCGACGGCTCGCCGACGCTGGCCTGGCGGGTGACCACCAAGGGCAAGCAGTCCGACGGCACCCCCTCCCGTCTGGCGACCTACGTCGACGCGGGCACCGGCACGGTGCTGCGCCGGGTCGAGGGCATCCACACCATCGACGGCGAGGGCAACACCCTCTACTCCGGGACCGTCCCGCTGCAGGTGAAGCAGAACGGCTCGACGTACGAGCTGCGCGACGAGACCCGTGGCGGCACCTACACGACCGACATGAAGAACGCCGAGGACAGCCTGCTGTGCCAGCTTCTCGGGTTCGGGTGCGCGGCGGGCACCGTGGTCACGAGCCCGACCACGACCTTCGGCAACGGCTCCAACGCCGACCGGGCGACCGCGGCGGCCGACGCGCAGTACGGCACCAACGTCACCTGGGACTACTTCAAGAACGTCCACGCCCGCGACGGCATCTTCGGCGACGGCTCGGGCTCCTACAACCGGGTCCACTACGGCAAGAACTACGTCAACGCCTTCTGGGACGGCGAGAAGATGACGTACGGCGACGGCGACGGTGTCGGCTACGGACCGCTGGTGTCGCTGGACGTCGCGGGCCACGAGATGACGCACGGTGTCACCGAGAACACCTCGGGTCTGGAGTACTCCGGCGAGTCCGGTGGCCTCAACGAGTCGACCTCCGACATCTTCGGCACGATGGTCGAGTTCTACGCGAACAACGCCGAGGACAAGGGCGACTACCTGATCGGTGAGTCCTTCATCCTCGACGGCGGCGACCCGCTGCGCCGCATGGACAACCCGTCCGCCGACGGCAACTCGGTCAACTGCTGGTCCTCCTCGACCGGCAACCTCGACGTCCACTACTCCAGCGGCGTCGGCAACCACTTCTTCTACCTGCTCGCCGAGGGCTCGGGTGCGAAGACGATCGGTGGTGTCGCCCACTCGAGCACGACGTGCGACGGCTCGACGATCACCGGCATCGGTCGCGACAAGGCCGAGAAGATCTGGTTCCGCGCCAACTCGACCTACTTCACCTCGACGACCGACTACGCCGGCGCGCGCGACGCGACGGTGAAGGCGGCCTCGGACCTCTACGGCGCCTCCAGCGCCGAGGTCGCGGCCGTCGAGGCGGCCTGGACCGCGGTCTCGGTGAGCTGACCCTCAGCACCCTCACAGAGCCGGTCTCGACGGCGCCGTCCCTTCAAAAGACGGCGTCGTCGACCGCTTTTGGTAACTAAAGTACGAATTCGGGCGTGTGGTTATGCCGGTGCGGCGATTGGACGCATACTGGAGACGCCGGGCCGGTTCTGCGGGTCCCCGTGGGGGAGGACCAACAGCGCCGGCTCGGCGTTACTTCTTCCCGCTCGGTGAATAACGGTTCGCGCGGACGGTTCGTCTCTGGCTACGCTCGAGGCATGAACCTCGGTATCGCCTACATGCGCCTGCGCCCCGCCGCCTGACGGCGGCGCTTCGAGGCATACTCACGCCGCTGTCCGGCCATCTGCCGGGTAGCTGCCTCTCGCTTCCCGGCTCCCGTACGCGAGCTGGAAGTTCACTTTCGTGTCTGTACAGACCCATCACACCTCTGCCCACCTGCGCGCCGAGGACATCTCGGTCACCCGTGGCGGTCGCTCCGTCCTGCGCGGCGTCTCCCTGACCGTCTCCGCCGCCAACCGGTCCCGGCTGGCCGTCGTCGGCGAGAACGGCCGCGGCAAGACCACACTGCTCCACGTCCTGGCCGGACTGCTCGTCCCCGACTCCGGGCGTGTTCAGCGGCACGGCAGTCTCGGGATCGCCCACCAAGCCCTGGACGTACGTCCTGGGGACACCGTCGGCACCCTCACCTCCGCCGCGCTGGCGGAGTCCCACGACGCGCTCCGGGCGCTCGACGACGCTGCTGCGGCGCTCACCGAGGATCCGTCGGACTCCGCAGGGACGTACGCCGTCGCGCTGGAGCGCGCGACGGCGCTGGACGCCTGGGACGCCGAGCGCCGGGTGCAGATCGCGCTGGAGGCACTCGGTGCGTGCACCGACCACACTCGGGAGCTGGCGACCCTGTCGGTCGGGCAGCGCTACCGGGTGCGGCTGGCCTGCCTGCTCGGAGCGCACCACGACCTGCTCGTGCTCGACGAGCCGACCAACCACCTGGACGCCTCGGGGCTGGCGTTCCTGACCGAGCGGATCCGGAGCCATGCCGGCGGGGTCGTCCTGGTCTCCCACGACCGTCTCCTGCTGCGGGACACCGCCGTCGAGTTCCTCGACCTGGACCCGAGCGAGGACGGCCGCGCCCGGACGTACGCCGGGGGCTATCAGGGCTGGCAGGAGGGCCGGCGGCGCGAACGTGAGCGCTGGGAGCAGGACTTCGCGGCTCAGCAGGAGGAGCACCGGCGGCTGCAGGACTCGGTCTCGGCGGCCCGGGACCGGCTGAGCACGGGCTGGCGCCCACCCAAGGGGACCGGGAAGCATCAGCGACAGACCCGCGCTCCCGGGTTGGTGCGCTCCTTCAACCGAGACCTCGCGGCGCTCGAGGCGCACCGCGTCTCCGTGCCGGAGCCGCCGGTGTCGCTGCAGTTTCCGTCGCTCCCGTCGAATGTCGGGGGAACGCTGCTGCGGGCTGATGACATCAAGGTGTTCGGTCGGCTGTCCGCGCCCGTCTCGCTCGCTCTCGACGCCGGCGAGCGGCTGCTCGTGATCGGTCCGAACGGGGCGGGCAAGTCGACGTTGCTGCAGGTGCTGGGCGGCGGGATCGCTCCTTCGGCGGGCTCGGTGTGGGTCTCGCCGGGGGCGCGGGTGGCGCTGGTCGGACAGGAGGAGCCGGCCTGGGCGCCGGGGCTGACCGCGGCCGAGGTCTATGCACAGCACTGCGGACGGCTGGTCGCCGCCGGGGTGGTGCCCGAGCGGGCGCTCGTCTCGCTCCGGTCGACGGGGCTGATGGACGCGGAGGCGCGGCGTACGCCTGCGTCGCGGCTGTCCCAGGGGCAGCAGCGACGGCTCGAGCTGGCGCTGCGGCTGGCCTCGCGCCCGCACCTGCTGATCCTGGACGAGCCGACCAACCACCTCTCGGCCGGGCTGGTGGACGAGCTCACGGCTGCGTTGCGGGCGACGCCGGCGGCGGTCGTCGTGGCCACGCACGACCGGCAGATGCTGGCCGATCTCGCCGACTGGCCGACATCGGCGCTGGGAAAGTAGTCGGTGGTCCCTGGTAGACCTGGGTGCATGACTGATCCCGCCAGTGACGTACGTGCTCGTGCCGAGGCGCATCTGCGCGCCCTCGTGGGGCGCCCGGATGCGTCTCTGCGCGAGGACCAGTGGTCGGCCATCTCGGCGCTCGCGGTCGACCGCCGTCGCGCGCTGGTCGTGCAGAAGACCGGCTGGGGGAAGTCGGCGGTCTACTTCGTGGCGACGCTGCTGCTGCGCGAGGCCGGTCTGGGGCCGACGGTGATCGTCTCGCCGCTGCTCGCGCTGATGCGCAACCAGATCGCGGCCGCGCAGCGGGCCGGGATCCGGGCGGTGACGATCAACTCGACCAACCCGGAGGACTGGGTCTCGATCGAGGAGGCCATCCACGCCGGCGAGGTGGACGTCCTGCTGGTCTCTCCCGAGCGGCTCAACAACCCGAAGTTCCGCGACGCGGTGCTGCCTCGGTTGGCCGCCGAGTGCGGCCTGCTGGTGGTCGACGAGGCCCACTGCATCTCCGACTGGGGGCATGACTTCCGGCCCGACTACCGCCGGATCCGTACGCTGCTGGCCGACCTTCCCACCGGGATCCCGGTGCTCGCGACGACCGCGACCGCCAACTCCCGGGTGACCGCGGACGTCGCCGAGCAGATGGGTTCGGGAGTTCTGGTGCTTCGAGGATCGTTGGACCGCGAGTCGCTGCGGCTCGGGGTAGTCTCGCTGAAGACCCCGGAGCAGCGGCTGGCCTGGCTCTCCGACCACCTCTCCGAGCAGCCCGGATCGGGCATCGTCTACTGCCTGACCGTGGCCGCGACCGAGGAGATCGCCGACTACCTGCGCTCGCGCGGTCACGACGTGGCCGCCTACTCCGGACGCACGGAGGCGGCCGAGCGGGCCGAGCTGGAGGAGTCGCTGGCCGCCGGGAAGGTCAAGGCGCTCGTCGCGACCTCGGCGCTCGGGATGGGCTTCGACGCGACGCTCGGGTTCGTGGTCAACATGGGCGCGCCCTCCTCCCCGGTCTCCTACTACCAGCAGGTCGGGCGCGCCGGCCGCGGCACGTCCGACGCCTCGGTCGTGCTGCTTCCCGGTGTCGAGGACCGCGACATCTGGGCCTACTTCGCCTCGCTCGCCTTCCCGCGCGAGGAGCAGGTGCGGCAGACCCTGGGTGTCCTCTCCGAGGCAGGGCGGGCGCTGTCGACCCAGGCGCTGGAGACGTACGTCGACCTGTCCCGCTCACGCCTCGAGCAGATGCTCAAGGTGCTGGACGTCGACGGAGCCGCCCGCCGGGTCGGCGGTGGCTGGGAGGCGACCGGTGTCCCGTGGGACTACGACGCGGAGCGCTATGCGCGGGTCGCGGAGGCTCGGCGCCGCGAGCAGGACGCGATGCTCGCCTACATCTCGACGGACCAGTGCCGGATGCGGTTCCTGCGCGAGCAGCTCGACGACCCCGGCGCCGTCGACTGCGGTCGGTGCGACAACTGCGGCGGCTTCGCGGTGACATCGGCGGTCTCCGAGGGGGCGGTCCAGGAGGCGTCGGCCCGGCTGTCGCGGCCCGGGGTCGTCGTGGAGCCGAAGAAGATGTGGCCGACCGGCCTCGACCGGCTCGGCATCTCGCTCAAGGGCAAGATCAAGGAGGGGCCGCTCGAAGGGCGCGCGGTCGCGCGGCTGACCGATCTCGGCTACGGCCAGGCGCTGCGTGACCTCTTCCGTGAGCCCGCCCAGGACGGTCCGGTGCCGGTGCCGCTGGTGAAGGCGGTGGTCGAGGTGCTGGGCGACTGGAAGCCTCGCGTGGGCGGCATCGTCTATGTCGAGTCGGCGACCCGCCCCACCCTGACCCGCGACTTCGCCGACGGTCTCTCGCGCTACCTCCGCGTCCCCGTCCTCGGCTCGTGGGCCATCGTCGACCCCGACATCGGTCCCGGTCACGGCGCCTCCAACTCCGCCCAGCGCGTCGCGGCGGTCGGTCGCCGATTCTCGCTCCACGCCGAGGTCCCGCCCGGTGCTGACGTACTGCTCGTCGACGACCGCGTCGCGACCGGCTGGACCATCACCCTCGCGGCCCGCGCTCTCCTCGACGCCGGCGCCGGTTCGGTGAGCCCGTTGGTGCTGGCGACGACCACCTGATTCACCTTCGCTGGTCGAGCCGGATTCGTGAGGAACGAACGAATCCGTGTCGAGACCAACACAGTCCCATCGAGCGCAGATGACTGTGTTGGTCTCGACACGCTCGCTGGCGCTCGCGGCTCGACCGGCGGGGCGCTCCTTCAGATCGCAGGCCGGACGATGCCGTGGTCGTACGCGAAGACGATGGCGGCGGCGCGGTCGCGGAGGTCGAGCTTGGCGAAGATGCGGCCGATGTGGGACTTCACCGTGAGCTCGGAGATGACGAGCCGCTCGGCGATCTCGGAGTTGGTCCAGCCGGAGGCGAGGCCGCGGAGCACCTCGAGCTCGCGGTCGGTGAGCTCGGAGACCTCGACCGCCCTCGACGCCGGCGGAGCGACCGCGGAACGGTAGGTGGCCAGGACCCGGCCGGTGATGGCGGGATCGAGCCAGGCGTCGCCGAGGGCGACGGAGCGTACGGCCATGACCAGCTCCTCGGCGGGTGAGTCCTTGAGGATGAAGCCGGCGGCGCCGGCGCGGAGGGCACCGGAGACGAGCTCGTCCTCGTCGAACGTGGTCAGCACCAGCACCGGCGGAGCCTCCGGCAGCGCCCGCACCAGGCCGGTTGCCGTGATCCCGTCGACCTGCCGCATCCGGAGGTCCATGACGACGACGTCGGCCGGGTTGGCCTCGAGCGCCGCGACCACCTCGGAGCCGTCCCCGCACTCGGCGACGATCTCCAGCCCGTCGCGCCGTCGCAGGATGCGGCGCAGGCCGCTGCGTACGAGCTCCTGGTCGTCGACCACGATCACCCGGATCGGCGACGTTGTGTTGCTGGCGGCGGGGCTGACCGGCGTCATGCGAGAGCCTTGCGTACGAGACAGTGCGGCGGGATCACGAGGTCAACCTTCCACATCGACTCCTCGGCCCCCGCCGACAACCGGCCGCGGAGCTGCTCGGCGCGGGCGGCCATCCCGGCCAGCCCGGACCCCTCGCCGACCCCGCGCCGGGTGCCGACGATCGGGTTCTCCACGGAGAGACGTACGCCGTCCGCGACCGCCAGCGAGACCGAGACCGGCGCCCCGGGCGCGTGCCGGATGGCGTTGGCGAGCGACTCCTGCAGGATCCGGTAGATGCCCAGCCCCACGCCGGCGTCGATGCGGGAGAGGTCGCCGGAGGAGGCGAACGTGATCGTCTGCCCCGCGCTGCGGCCCTCCTCCACGAGCCGGACCACGTCCGCGGCCCCGGGGAGCGGCGCCGTCCCGGGGCCGGAGGTCGACAGCACCCCGATCGTACGCCGGATCTCGGCCATCGCCCGGCGCCCGACGGCCTCCGCCTCGGTGAGCGCGGACACCGCCTCATCGGGGTCGTCCCCCTCGGCGACGGAGCGCCGCGCCGCGGTGAGGTGGAGCAGGGTGATGGAGAGCGAGTGCCCCACCAGGTCGTGGATCTCGCGGGCGATCCGGGTGCGCTCGGCCTCGGTCGCGCGGGCGTGCTCCTGCGACCGCGCCTGCCGTTCGGCGCGCAGCGCCCGCATCTGGGCGAGGATCAGCAGTCCGAGGATCCAGCCGACGAAGAGCAGCAGGAAGTGGACCCCGACACCGCTGGGTGTGTCGGAGGCGAAGATCCTCATCACCACGGCCGAGGCGATCGCATAGAGGGTCCCGGTCCGGAAGCCCTCACGGACGACCATCTCCAGAGTGAGCGGGACCAGCACTGCCGGCGCGAAGTCGTGCTGTGGCCAGAACGCGGAGGCGGGCTGCGACATCAGCCACGCCGACCCGGCCAGGGTCGGCAGGAGGTCGACGGCCCACATGTGATTCTTGAGCCACTCGCCGGTGTTCGGGATGAAGAAGATGCTCAGCGACGGGACGACGACGACCAGGCCGGCGGCGACCATGTCGGCGGCGGCCTCGCGCTGGAGCACGGCCACCGTGACCATCGCGACGAGCCCGAACGCCGACAGCAGCGGGGCCCACCAGGGGATGTCGAGATTCTTGCTGCGGCAGCGCCGTTCCAGGAAGTCACGCACATCGCGAGCGGAGTCCTGGACACTCATGCCGTTCAGTCTAGAAACGCGTGAGTCGCGTCGCATCCGACCACGGCAGGTGGCGACTCTCCTACCACGGTAGGAACGCAGGTGCCTGCCCTCGTCCGATGCGCCCGGGCGTCGCCGATCCGTAGCGTCGAACCCATCCCAACGACGACGGACGGTGAGGACCATGACCTGGAGCCAGACCCACGAACGTTACCGCCTGCTGAACGAGGCGGAGGAGGAGTTGCGTGCCGGCTTCGCGCGCAGGCTGCCGTGGTCGCCGGCCTATGCCGAGGCCTTCGGCACCCCGGAGCGCCTGGCTCAGGCCCTGCGCCACCGGTGGCGGATCCGCTTCCAGGCGCAGCTCGACCCGGCGCTGTCGCAGGAGGACTACGAGGCCACCTTCGCCGACCTGCTGGCCGACCTGGCACCGCTGATGGGACGGATCGGCACCCACGAGTTCAGCGAGGAGCTGGCCGATGCCTCGGCTTGATCTGCGACCGATCGAGCGAGGGAGGTCGTACGCCCGCTGGGCGCTGTCCCAGGGCATCAACCGAGCGGTGCTGAGCCTCGCGTCGAGGCGCGGCGACCCGCTCGCCGAGCTGATGTGGTCGCGCGATGTGCCGGACTACGACCGGCTGCGAGCGCGAGGCCCGATCCACGTGAACCCGTTCATGGCCGGCACCGTGTCGTACGCCGCCGCCAACGAGATCCTGCGCAGCAGCGACTTCGGCGTCGGCGACGGCCAGGGTGAGCTCCCGGTGCCGCTGCGGTGGCTGCTCGGCAAGGTGAGCGCGCCCGACGCACTGGGCCCGGTCGACCCGCCGTCGATGCTTGCGGTCGACCCGCCGCTGCACACCCGCTATCGCAAGCACGTCTCGAAGGCGTTCACCGCCCGCCGGATCAGCTCCATGGCCGAGATGGTCACCGCGGTCGCCGGCGACCTGCTCGACGAGATCGACCCGCGCGAGGGGCGGGTCGACATCATCGAGGAGTACGCCGCGAAGCTCCCGATCGCCGTCATCGCCGAGCTGCTGGGCGTGCCCGACTCCGACCGGGCGGACATCCTGCGCTGGGGCGATCAGGCCGCCGCGATCCTCGATCCCGGGCTGTCGTGGCGCGACTACGCGCAGGTCGAGACCGCGATGAGGTCCCTGCACCACTGGTTCGAGGACCACGTACGCCGCCTTCGCTCAGACCCCGCCGACGACCTCCTCAGCGCCCTGGTGATCGCCGGCGACCTCGACGACATCGAGCTCCACGCGCTCGGGCTCCTGGTCCTGGCGGCGGGTTTCGAGACCACCGTCAACCTGCTCGGTAACGCCGTCGCCGCCCTCGATGCGCATCCGGAGCAGCGTTCCCTCTTCTTGGCCGAGCCGACCTTGGCCGACGGTGTCGTCGAGGAGACCCTGCGCTGGGACCCGCCCGTCATGGCCACCGTCCGCCAGGCCTACGCGGATACGCACGTCGCCGGCACGGACGTCGCCAAGGGCACCGCCGTGGCGGTCGTCATCGGCGGAGCCAACCGCGACCCGTCCGTGTTCGAGGACCCCGACACGTACGACATCACCCGGCCCGACGCCGACCAGCACCTCTCCTTCTCCGCCGGCGCCCACTTCTGCCTCGGCGCCAGCCTCGCCCGCCTCGAAGCCCGCGTAGGCCTCCGCATGCTCTTCGAGCGCTTCCCGTCTCTCCGTGTCTCCGGCGAAGGCATACGCCGCCCCACCCGCATCCTCCGCGGCTACGCATCCCTGCCGGTCGCCCTGTGACCCGTGGTGTACTACTCCTACTGAGGCACCCGCCGGGGGTGCGATCGGAAGCCTCGGGAGGGCGGACCATGGGTGAGAACGGTCAGGTCAGCGTCGACACCATGCGGCTTGACGCAGCGCGGCAGAACCTGAACGACCAACGCGAACGCGTGTTGGAGGCGCGGAAGCAGCTCGCTGATCCCGTTGGTGGCATGTTCGGAGGTTCCTCGCGAGGTGAGTGGCTAGGGGCTGTCGTCCGGAAGGGGCACCAGAACATCGACAGTTCCCTCGGGGACACCGCTAAGGGTCTCCATGAGACCAGCGAAGCGATCCACGACGCCATGGTTGCGATCGAAGGGGCTGACGTCGACGCTGCGGTCACTGCGCAGAAGTTCGCCAATGCCCTCGCGCTGATGAGCAACCCATTGGTCATCTTCAACAAGAACCAAGGCCCCGGTAAGTACCTCGCGATCTGACTCTGCCGACGGAGTCAGAGCAGTTTGAACGTCGGCAGAACCTTGGCGATAAGGGCGTCCGCTTCATTCCGGTCGAGGCTGGTCTTGGACAAGTCCCAGTTGATCTCGATGAGCTTTTCGCCGTCCTTGGTGCCGTAGCTGTCGTTCCAGGTGCGACCGGTTTCGTACTGGAAGTGATAGAACACCGACCCGTCGACTGTGACGTCGGGGAGGCGCTTGAGGTTCTCGGCGCCGTCCTCGACGAGAATGTCTTTCTCGTACCCGGCGGCCTTCTCGAGGTCTCCTGGTCCGAGGGCGCCCGACAGGAAGGTCCCGAACCCAGCGGACGACCCGAGGTCATCCTTCGGAGCGACCAGGGACACGGTCCACTTCCCCGCCTGCTCGGTCGTCCAATCCGGCGGGATCTGGACCTGAGCCTCCTCGATCGCTGCGACCTTCCAATCCGCAGGAACAGACGATTCGCTGGGTGAAGCGGACGGTGTGGGCTTCGGCTCGGCAGTTCCGGGAGAGGTGCCGCCGCCTGATGATGTGCAGCCGGCACCAGCGAGGGCAACGGACAGGATCAATGCGGCCATGGCGCTCGCCCGGGACATCGTCATGAGGCAGACTCTAGAACAAACCACCGCATGTGCCGGGCGCGATGCCCAGTCAGTCGTACAACATGCATTTGGGATCGAGCGGTCCCTCAACCAAGCCCTCGGGAGGGACTATGGCAGTCAAGGGTCAGTGGATGCTTCGGCTCGGCGACTACGTGCGGGGTGGAGACATCGCTGCTATCGAAGCGATGCTCAGAAGCTGGGAGGGCGCCCGAGACAACTTCGACGGTGCCGGCAAGACGATGCTTGACAACGCTGGACGGGTCGAAGACGGCTTCTCGGAGACGTCGTTGTCCGGCCAGGCCGCTCGGCGGGACATGGAAACCTCAGGCAAAGAGACCAACAAGAAGCGCGATGTGCTCAAGGACGCGATCGACGCGCTGTGGATCGTCCACGCCAAGTTGTACGAGGCGATGGAGGCGCACAAACGGCTCGAGGCTACGTTGCCCGCGTCTCACAACCCGGTGCCGCCAGAGTCGTCCTTCAACACGAAAGCTGGTGGCGGCACGTCGACCGCCGAAGCGGCGGCGAACCAGCAGAAGTATGCGGATGCGAAGCAGCAGTACGCCAAGGATGAGGCGGCGATCGCCGATGCCGAGCGGGAGGCTGCACAGAGGGTCCAAGCTGTCGACGTCTCCGTCGAAGATGCAGAACCAAAGGTACGTGCCTTGTACGACGATGGCAGCGACTCCAACGCGCTGCCTCCCGGCACATCGGCACAACCGGGTTCGGCAAGCCAGGTTGCCGCGTCCCAAGCCCGGATGGCGAAGTACAACTCCGGCACCCTCTATTCCGACGGTTGGGGCCATGAGCTGATCACTCAGGAGAAAGCCAACATCGAAGCGCACAAGGCGGAGAACAAGCCCGAGTGGAACGGCAGCGAGTGGATCAACGCGGACGGCACTCCCGCCCCCTCGACGTCGTACGCGATGGTCGAGACCGCTGACGGCCTCGCACCCCTCGCTGGCGGCACCGGCGGTATGTCCGCCCTGGCGATCGTCGGTGGCGGCGCCCTTCTCGGCGCCGGCGTGGCCAAGGCCATCGCCAGCAGGTTCGCCGCCGGAGCGTCCGCGAAGGCAGCGACCGCTGGAGCCACCTCCCGGTCGGCCGCAGCCAGGTCCGCAGCTGCCAGGGCTGGCGCCGCGGGTGCCCGTGCGGGAGCCGGCGCTGGCGCTGGGGCCCGCGGTGCGGGCGCGCGTGGCGCGGGAGCCGGCGCGCGAGGCACTGGTGCCGGCGGACGTGGGGCCGGCCGGGGCGGTGCTGCCGGTCGCGGTGGAGCCGGTGCCGCCGGTGGCCGCGGCAGCAAGAAGCGGGACCAGAACGGCAGCCAGAACCAAGAGTGGGAAGCCGACTACACCGACGACTGGACCGAGACAGCAAGCGACGTCTTGGACCCCAACGCATCCCGCGGCTGGGCCCCGACCTCAACGCCGGGGGACGACACCAGCGATGGCAAGAACCGCCGCAGTTAGTTTGCATAGTTCCGCTGTCCACGGCGGTGGCCCGACGTCCCTTCGTCGAGCGAGCTGGCACCACGGATGGCGTCTATGGCATGGGATTGGCGTTGACTGCGCCGTTTCGCTCGTGCCAACTTTAGGTTGGGCCTGAAAGGCTCTTGTTTCCTCGGGTAGACAGAATTTTCTTGTGTCGTATGTGTTTGAACTGCTGACTTCTGGGGAAGAAGACGAGTAACAACCACAGCGCACGGAGGATTCGAGTGAGCGGGTACGAAGTTACAGTTGAGGAACTGAGGCGCGCGTCGGGCAAGTACAAGGCACTCGTCGAGGACCTGGGGTCGTCGAAGATGCCAGACTCCGCGCTGAGCGCCGACCGCCTCGGTCACAATGAGGTCGCCTCCTGGCTGAAGGAAGTCGTCAACGAGTCGAAGGACGCACACAAGGAGCTCAAGGACGGCCTCGACCGCATCTCCGAGTTCCTTATCGACAAGGCCCGAGACTACGAGCAGGCCGACCTCGACAGCGAGGACCTGATGAAGCGCGGTCAGACCGACCTCGACAACGGCACGTTCCTCAACACGTGGAGAGAAGGTCAGTCGCCACGGAACGTGCAGCTCTTGCCAGGTGAGTGGACGCCAGGGCAGGCCCCAGGGGATGTCCAACCGCTCACGGACACTTGGCCGAACGGCAACTCATGACGCTCCCGCAGGGTGCGGAGCTTGGCACCACCAACGACCCCAAGGCCCTGATCGTCGGCGACAAGGCGGCGGTGGCTGAGCAAGGCACCGCGATCCTCGATGAGCAACGTCGTATCGCCAAGCTTCTCGACAGTCTCAACGGCCTTGCCATCGACAGTTGGCAAGGGGGGATCGGTCAGTTGCAGTACGGCAGCCTGAAGATCGCCGAAGCGATGAAGTTGGGGGCGTATCGAGACGTGCTCAAGCAAGCCGGCACGCGCCTCGTCGATTACTCTGACGCGCTAGCGACGGCTCAGGGCCGGGCCCAGGACGCCATCAATAAGTGGAACGAAGGCGAGCAGGCGACGAAAGAGGCCCTCGCTGACCATAACGCCGCCGTGCAGTCACACAATGAGCGCGTTGACGCGCACAACGTCAGGTTGAAAGCTGGACTCCCGGTTCCAGCGATTGCCTTCACTCCACCCGGTCCTTTCGTCGACCCGGGCGAGGCTCTGCGTAAGGAGGCTGAGGAGATCCTGGAGGACGCCCGTAAGGAGTTGGACAGCGCAGGAACCACCGCGGTCAATCCCACATCGCCGTTCGCCGGAGTCTCAACATCCGGAGAAGGAAAGGCAAAGCGCGGGTTCCCCGGGTTTGGAATGTTCGACGACTTGAAGAGCGCTTTCCAGAAGGGACGGGATCTCGGCAACGGAGGCGGCAACTTTCCGGGCGAGTTCATGAACTGGAAGGCGGGAGTGAGCGGCAATTCGCAGGCGAATCTTCCGTTCGGATCACCGGATGAGTGGAGCATCAAAGCAGGATCTGCTGGGTTCGAAGGTGCGGTGTATGACCTTCAAGGACAGTTTGATCAGGAGATCGGCGAACTTCAGTTTCACGCCGATGGAACGGTGACTGTGTTGGGGGCTAGCGGTGAAGCCTTCGCCAGAATCGACAAGGACGGACTTGCGTTGGGGGCGGAGGGCCATATACGGCTCGTTGAAGCCAAGGGCGGGGCATCGGTTAAGTACGATGAGGTTGAGTTCTATGGTAAGGGGAGCGCTTATATCGGTGCCGATGGCATTGCGCGGATTGACACCGATAAAGAGGGCGTCCACGCTGACCTGGGAGCGTTTGTCGGCGCCAAGTCTGCTCTCGAAGGTGGTTTTATAGCGGGAGGTATTGGAGTCGGACTAACAGGCGAGGGATGGGCGGGAGCCGGCGCTGAGGCCGAGTTGGATGCTGGCTTTAACGAGGACGGGAAGTTCGTCTTCAACGCCAAGACTGGTGTGGCTGCCGAATACGGGGGTGCCTTGGGCGCCAATATTACTGTCGACCCGGACGAAGTTAAGAATTCTGCGATCGAGACGATCAAGGATCCGAGGAAATTGGCGGACTATCAAGTGTCGCCGGACGAGATAGCGAAAGGCGGAGGGTGGCTCTACTCGCATCGACAGGAGATCGGTGACGGAGCTAAGGCTTTGGGAGGTGCCGCATGGGACAACCGTGAAGAAATTGCGCGGCACGTGGTGGATAGCAAAATTCACACGCCGAGCGAGATTGCTGAAAGCGGTGCGATGCTGGCCGGCGTCGCATATGAACACAGAGAAGCGATTGGCGACGCGACGACGCTCGACGCCGACGAACTTAAGAGTGCGGGCTCGAAAATAGCACGAGGCGTGAAGGGCCTGTTCGAATGAGTGCGACAAGGCTGCCCGTTCCGCTACAAATGAAGCTTCCGTCCGTGAATTGGCATCGAATCGATCCAGAGGCGTTGTCGATGGCGCCCGTCGGGTTTATGGCCGTGCGCGCCGTGGAAAAGGGTGAGTATGTACCGACTCTGATAGTGGATGGAGAAGTCCGCGAGGGTGACTTCGAAGTCGAGAAACTCGCTGACGAGGTTGTAACGGGCCTCCGAGAACAGTGTGACCACGCCGGTTTGGTCAAGCGTCGTGAGAGCCGTACCGAAAACTCGTCGTCGATCCTTCAGTTGATAGAGATCGAGGAGCAGAGGGATGGTCGGCGGTTTGACCTCCAGCAAGTTCAGGTGCTGCAGGTGATCCAAGATCTAGCGCAACCTGCACGCCGGTACCTGTTGACGTTCACTATGATTAGTGAATTCAAGAAACGGCAACAGCTTCAGGACGAATTCTCGGACTTTATGGATTCAGTTTCGTTTCTATCGGGCTGATGGATTAGGGCGCAAAGAATCGTCCAACTGCATTCTGGTGATTCCATCCGTGAGCATGCAGCCACTCGAAAAGCGGTGCCTTGATCCGGTCCTCGCGAAAGAGGTATGGTGAATCCTTGCCTTGCTCATCTTCTGGGTCCGTGTCGTCTGCTTTGCCGCCCAGGGTGAACGAAAAGTCCTTCGTTATTCGTTTTCCGGAGCTCCAGGTCATCCCGCTTGTCTTGAATCCCGAATCGTTGTAGCCGGCCGCTCCGAAAGAGGCCGATCTACGTGTCTCGTTGTAATTGAATGTTCCAGTCGCCTGATTCAGGGTAACGGTTAGCCGATAGGTCTGGTCGGCTTCGCCTTCCTGCGCTGGATAGAGAGCCGAGACTTTCGTCATGTCCCACCAACCAAGAATTTGGATTCCCTCGGCGTAGTAGCTGAATGGCCAGTCGGGGACATTGAGAGTGACGATCTGCGGAAGCATCTCAGCTAGCGGTGTCGGCATGCCAGAGACGATACGCCCAAATACATCCGGACGTACACCCAGAAGCTTGGCCGACGCAGTGCTGAGCCTCGATGGTGGGCCGGGTCTGTGAACTCGTTATACGAGTTCCTGGTCGTCAGCCGTCTACCTGGACACCGAAGTCTACGTTGCTGCCGTCAACGGCGCGGACGGTGACTGTGAGTCCGAGTTGGTCGGTTCCAGCTGTGAGCGTGCACCTCATCGTTTCGCCGACTGTTCCGTTGAGATCGCCGGGGCAGTCGATCTTGTCTGGCCGCTGGCCGACCTCCTGCTCCAGGATATCCGCGACCTTCTTTTCGAGCGTTGCCTTATCGACTATGGGATTTGTTGGAAGGCTGGTGCCGGTGGATTCTACAACCTTGTATCGGTACTTGATGTCAGTTCCGTCGACCTCCGTTACCGTAAGTTTGACGGTGTGGGTTTCGCCGGTTGCAGAGACGCTGCACTTCAGGACTGCATCCTTCTTGCCTGGCAGGTCGCCAGGACAGTCGACGTCGTCGGGTCGAACCCCGGTCTGTTTCTCGAGTAGTTGGGCTAGTTGCTTCTCGGCCTTCTCTTCGCTGAGGGACGTGCCGGCGCTGAACGACACCGAGCAAGCCGAGACCGGGACGACAATTGCGCAGAGGACGGCACCCGAGATGGCGCGTGTGATCGTCATGCCTCTATGAAACCACGGCAAAGTGGTGGGGATTGGCAAACAGGCCCGGGCTACCAACGGCAGTCGCGGCCTGCGTACGTGAGCGTGAGTGGTTCAGTGGAGAACCGGAGGAGCCGCTCCATGTTCGGCCTGGATCTTGGGCAGGCCACCCGAGGAATGGATGCCGCCGAGCATCAGGAGTGCGGCGATCACCTTGGCAGCGTCGATGCTCGCGCTTGTCGGCGCGGTCATCCATTGCGGAGATCGCCTTCTTACGAGATGGCGTCAGGCAGTGTGCTGAGGAAGGCCGTTGCCAACCGTCCGCGCGTCCAGCTTTCCGCACACCGCGTTTTCTAACAGGCCTCATAGACGTACGCCGCATCGTCCTGCCCCACGAGATCGCGGACACGGAGGATGGTGAGCGGGGCGCGGTGGGGGTCGGCGCAGACGGCGGCGAAGGAGAGGCGGGCTTCGGTGAGGGAGTCGGGGTATTCGATCTGGAGCACGTGGGAGCCGTAGACGTCGGTGTAGGCGGAGCACTCCGCGTAGGCACCGCACTCCTCGACGACGGCGAAGTCGAAACCGAGGTCGTCGTGGGCGGTGCGGGCGGCTTCGGCGGCGTTCTTCTGGGCGATCGCCAGGCCGAGATCGTGGGCGGTCGAGACGTACGCCTGGGCAAGGGCGAAGGCGCCTTCTCGGGAGATCGATTCGAAGCGGGTCCAGGTGTCGAGGTTGTCGATCTCGACGGCGTCGAAGCCTTTGTCGGCACAGCCTTCGATGACCGGGCTGACAACGTCGAGGATCGCCGAACGCGCGGAGGCGGTGGAGGGGTCGAGGATGATCTCGTCGGGCCAGTCGGGGTCGCGTACGGGATCGCCGGAGGAGTCGCGGAGCAGCGCTGAGGGGCGCTCGGACCAGTCGGCGCCGGGTTGGGTCTGGAAGCCGTTGACGTAGCAGACGTTGTAGGCGCCCTCGAGGGGCTCGGCGGTGGCGTCGCGGGCGACCACGTCGATCGGGGTGCCGTCGGGCAGCTCATCGGCGGTGCCGCCGAGCTGGTAGTCGAAGACGCCGTCGGTGGGCGGGAGAGCGGGCGCCGTGTCGGCAGACGGCGCCGCGGCGGGCCCGCAGGCCACCAAGGCGAACGATCCGACAAGTGCGACGAGGGCCGGGCTGCCGATGGCAGCCCGGCCCTGCGTACGTGACCGTGAGCGGATCAGTGGAGGACCGTCGGAGCGGCGGCTCCGTGCTCGGCCTTGCTCTTGGGCAGGAACCACGCGGGGATGAGCGTGGCCAGGACCAGGATCGCGGCGATCACGAAAGTGGTGGAGAAGGCCTCGGCCATCTCGACCGGGATGGCCTTGAAGACCTCCGGCAGCTTGGCCGGGTCGAGACCCAGCGAGGCAGCGGCCTCACCGACCTTCTGCTGGTTGGCCGGGTCGCTCATGAACTTCTCGAGACCGGCCGCCGGGACACCGAGCTTGTCGGCGAGGTCGTCCGCGGCGGAGATCGACTCCTTGCCGGACAGGGCGTTCGTCAGCAGCACCGAGAAGAGCGCGGTGCCGGCGGAGGCGGCGACCTGCTGGACGATGTTCACCAGGGTCGTACCGCGGGCGATGGTGTGCTCGCGCAGCGTCGCCTGGGCGGCGGCGAAGGTCGGCATCATCGTCGCGCCCATGCCGAGGCCCATGATGAACAGGGACACGAGCAGGTACCAGTAGGGCGTGGCGTCGTCGAGCCGCGAGAACATGAACATGCCCACCGCGATCGTGGTGAGGCCGCTGAGGACGATCTTGCCCGGGCCGGTGCGGTCCGCGAGCATGCCGGCGAGCGGCATCGTGACCATCGCGCCCAGACCCTGCGGAGCCAGCAGCAGACCGGCGTGGAGGGCGTCCTCGCCGCGTACCTGCTGGTAGTAGAGCGGGAAGAGCAGCGAGGCACCGAAGAACGCCATCGCGAAGATCGACAGGGTGATCACCGCGACGGTGAGCTCCTTGTTGCCGAAGAGGCGTACGTCGATCAGCGGGTGGTCGTTGCGAGCCGACAGCGCCCACGGGATGAACGCGGCGATCAGCACCAGGCCCGCGACCATGAAGGAGAGCACCTTGGTGTCCAGGATCGTGCCGGCCTCGGGGATCGAGGAGACGCCGTAGAGGAACAGCGCCAGACCCGGGGACAGCAGCACCATGCCGAGGAAGTCGAAGGACTGCGACGGCTCGACGTGGTCCTTGGGCAGCGCGCGCCAGGCGTAGATGATGGCGACGACGCCGATCGGGATGTTGATCAGGAAGATCCAGTGCCAGGAGGCGGAGTCGATCAGCGCGCCACCGATGATGGGGCCGAGGATCGGGCCGAGGAGCATGGGTAAGCCGAGGATCGCCATCACGCGGCCGACCCGCTCAGGACCGGCTGCGCGGGTCAGGATGGTCATACCGAGCGGCATCAGCATGCCGCCACCGAGCCCCTGGATGACGCGGAAGGCGACCAGCATCGGCAGCGAGGTGGCCAAGGCGCACAGCGCCGAGCCGAGCGCGAACAGCACGATCGCGGTCATGTAGAGACGTTTGGTGCCGAACCGGTCGGCGGCCCAACCGGTCAGCGGGATCACCGTCGCCAGAGCGAGGGTGTAGCCGGTCATCGTCCAGGCGACCTCGGCAGAGGTGGCGTCGAACTCGCGCTGGAAGGTCTCCAGTGCGACGGAGACAACGGTGATGTCGAGGATCGACATGATCGATCCGAGCACGACGACGCCAGCGACGATGAGCACACTCTTGTCGAGGTGGTCGTCCGGCGCCTTCTCAGGCTTGGCAGAAATGTCTGTCACGGGTTGACAGCCTACGTGTGGGTTGATAGGTCCCCTAGCCAATATTTACTTTTGAATGGTGACCTGACTCACTGCGGCGAGCGGCCGCGGAGAGCATGACAGCCTTGATCACTCGGTAGATCGGCCGGATCAGCCAGCCCGGCACCGTGCCGTGGCGCTCCTCCTCCCAGACGCGCGCCCGCGGATGGGACTGGAGCAGCCGGTCGAGGAGCGCCGGTGAGCCCGTTTCCGGGGTGCCGGCGAGCACGTCGATGCGGCACACGTGCTTGATGTTGGCGTAGCCGTACTGCGCAGGGTTGACCAGGCGCAACGGTGCGCCGTGAGCGCCGTCGAGGGGCCGGCCGCCGAGCCGGTCGGCGAGCAGGACGTCGTCGGCCAGGAGATCGTCGAGCTGGGCCACGAAGAACTCGCCGTCGAGGGCGCGGACCATCACGTGAGTGACGGTCGTGCCCGGGGTGACGGCCGGTGCGACGTACCGCTGATAGACGTCGGCGAACGCGACGCCCTCCCAGAGGAGACCGGTCACCGACCAGCCGGCGACGCAGTGGAAGTCGGCAGCGAGCTCGCGACGATCAGCGCCGACCAGCTCGTCCAGGGGGATCTCGATCGGCGCCGTGAGCGCTCCGCCGAAGGTCACGGTCGGATGGGCGGGCACGGTCGGAGGGGGCTGGTCGACACGTCGGCCGAAGCGCGGGAAGAAGTCGATCTCCCGCTGCCCGGGCGGGAGGGCGGCGCGTGGGCGGGTGGTCTCGGTCATGTCAGTCACCGTGACAGCGACGGGGCACGGTGCGCCTCAACCCTGGGGAGCGGCCGTCTCATCCTCAAGGATGAGGAAGCGTTCGGCGGTCGGGTTCGGGCTCCGCGAAGCGACTGGGTCTCGACCCGCTTCGCGGGTTCGCAAGCTCACCCGCTGCGCTCGCTCGACCTCCTCCCGTTTGCCCGGCGCAAGCGCCGGGCAAGGCTCGGAAGTCGGTGGTGGCGGCTACGGTCGTCTCCATGTCCTTCGTACCCGTCACCGGCCGCGCCGTCTTCCGGCCCGCGCAGCCGCCGCGGGACTCGGCCGTGGAGTTCACGGACGCCCGACGGTCGGTGTCGTTGCCGATGCGGGCCGCGCTGCCGGTCCTCAAGAAGGCGTACGCAGCCTCCGACCTGCATCCCTCGGTCGCTCTGGTCGCGTCGGCAGCCCACCTCGGGCTCCGGTTCGTGGCCGCGGGACAGCTGGAGCCCGTCGACGGTTCGTGGGCGGTCCGCTACACGCCGGAGGACGAGGAGCGGGTGCGGCTGCTGGCCGAGTCTCGGGCTTATGAGGATCTCGACGGCGAGGCGGCCGAGCTGCTGGTGCGGGAGATCGTGGCCGCGGTCGCGGACGCGGTGCCGACCTCGGCGCCGAAGGCGTCCGGGTCGGGTGCGTTCCGGGAGTCGCTGCAGACCCGGCTGGCGCGCTACCGGACCGACGAGGGGCCGGTGACGGCCGCGTTGCCGTCGCTGGTGCGGCTCTCCTTCCGGGTCGAGGCTCCGGAGGAGGACCTGCTCGCGGGGGCGCTGACCCTGGTGCCGCAGGTGCACGACGAGGCCGACCCGCTGCACGTGGCCGATGCCGAGAGGCTGTGGGACGAGGCCGACGATCACGGCTTCGGCCCGCGGGCGCGTACGCATGCGCAGGTCGCTCTCCGCGGAGCCGCGGAGGCGTGGCCGGTGCTCGACCGGCTGCTCGACCTGCCGGTGCCCACGTCGCTGACTCTGTCGAGCGACGAGGTCGTGGGGCTGCTCGAGGACGGGGCCGGGTGGCTCAAGGAGCGCGGCGTGGACGTGCTCTGGCCGCGCTCGCTGTCGCGAGACCTGACCACGTCGGTGGCCGTGGACCGGGCGCCTTCGACCTCCTCCCGCGCGCGGGAGGACCTGATGCGCGAGTCGCCGCTCGGGGAGAAGGGTCTCTTCGCCTTCCAGTGGCAGGTGGCGCTCGGTGGTGAGCCGCTCGATGCCGCCGAGATGGACGCCCTGGCGGCGGCCGCGGGTCCGATCCTGCGGTTGCGAGGGGCGTGGGCGGTCGTCCATCCCTCGGTGCTCCGCCGTGCGCGCAAGCGGCTGCTCAAGCGGATCACCGGCGGCGAGGCGCTGGCCGTCGCCCTGACCGGTCAGGTGCCGGCGGAGGTCGCCGAGGCCGCGCCGGGCGAGAAGGTGATCATCGGGGCCTCGATCGCACGGCTGCGTGACGAGGTGATCGCGGCGACCTCGGGCCCTGCTGTCGACGTGCCACCCGAGCTGCAGGCGACACTGCGGGGCTATCAGGTCGAAGGGCTGACCTGGCTGGCGGGGATCACCTCGCTCGGCCTGGGCGGGTGCCTGGCCGACGACATGGGTCTCGGCAAGACGCTGATGACGATCGCGCTCCACCTGCATCGCCAGAAGGAGCACGCCGGACCGACGTTGGTGGTGTGCCCGGCGAGCCTGCTGGGCAACTGGGAGGCCGAGCTCGCCCGGTTCGCCCCCGAGGTGGAGGTGCGCCGCCATCACGGGTCCGAGCGCGACCTCGACGGGGCCACGGGTGTCGTGCTGACGACGTACGGGACCATGCGGCGCGACGTCGAGCTGCTCTCCGCGGTGCAGTGGGGGCTCGTCGTCGCCGACGAGGCGCAGCACGTGAAGAACGCCGCCTCCGCGACCGCGAAGGCGCTCCGCGAGATCCCGTCGCACGCCCGGGTGGCGCTGACCGGCACCCCGGTGGAGAACAACCTGACCGAGCTGTGGGCCCTGCTCGACTGGTGCGTGCCGGGGCTGCTCGGCAGCCGCCTCGCCTTCCGGAGGGCCTGGGCGAGCCAGATCGAGGCCGGTGCGGACGTCGGGAAGGCGAAGGAGTTCGCGGCGCTGGTCGGCCCGTTCCTGCTCCGTCGCCGCAAGTCGGACCCCGGGGTGGCGCCCGAGCTGCCACCGAAGACCGAGACCGACCACCTGCTCTCGCTGACCCGGGAGCAGGCCGTGTTGTATGAGGCATTCGTCCGAAACGCCATGGAGAGGATCGAGCGGCTCGACGCCGACGATCCGCAGCGGCGGGGGCTGGTCCTGAGTCTGCTCACCGGCCTCAAGCAGATCTGCAACCACCCGGCGCAGTTCCTCAAGCAGGAGGCCGGCCGGATCACGGGGAGGTCGCAGAAGATCGAGCTCCTCGACGAGCTGGTCTCGACCGTCCTCGCCGAGTCGGGGGCGGTGCTCGTCTTCACGCAGTACGTCGCGATGGCCCGCCTCCTCGAGGCCCACTGGGCCGCCTCCGGTGTGGCGCACCAGTTCCTCCACGGCGGCACCCCGGTGGCGGAGCGGTCGCGGATGGTCGAGCGCTTCCAGGAGGGCGAGGTGCCGGTCTTCCTGCTCTCGCTCAAGGCCGGCGGGGTCGGGCTCAACCTGACCCGTGCCGACCACGTGATCCACGTCGACCGATGGTGGAACCCGGCGGTCGAGGACCAGGCGACCGACCGCGCCCACCGCATCGGCCAGACGCGTACGGTCCAGGTGCACCGGCTCATCACCCAGGGCACCGTCGAGGAGCGCGTCGCCGAGCTGCTGCAGCGCAAGCGGGTCCTCGCCGACGCGGTGCTCGGGGCGGGCGAGGCCGCCTTCACCGAGCTGTCCAACGCCGAGCTCCGTGAGCTCGTCAAGCTCGGTCCCCAGAAGCGCCGGAAACGCCGCCGGATCGCGTCATGAGTCCGGCCCTGACCTTCGCCCGCGAGCCGCACCGACGCGGGATGGTGCGGGTCGATTCCTGGTGGGGGCGGGCGTTCCTGCGGGCGATCGAGGAGCTGGCCTACGACGACAACCAGCTCTCCGGGGCCCGCTCGCTCGCCCGCTCGGGGCGGATCGGAGGGCTGGTCGTCGAGGCCGGCCGGTTCGCGGCCGCGGTCGACGACGAGCGCGGGCTGTGGACGGTGACCGGCACGGTTCCGGTGCTGAGCGCAGATGACGTCGCCGCGCTCTCGGAGGTCCTCGGTGCCTCGGCCGAGCGGGCCGAGGCGCTCCTCGTCGGCGAGCTTCCGCTGGATGTGGCCGAGCACGCCGAGGAGGCCGGGGTCGAGCTGGTGCCCTACGGCGACGAGCTCGCGGTGACCTGCACGTGCGGCCACTGGCATGCGGTGTGCGGTCATTCGCTCGCGGTGCTCCACCAGCTCTGCTGGACCCTCGACCGCGACGCCACCGTGCTGCTTCACCTACGTGGCGCGGAGCGCGAGGAGCTGATCGGGCGTCTGCGTCCGGGACCGGAGATCGTCCGAGCGGCTCCGGTCGGCGAGGCGACGCGCGACCAGGTCGATGACGTCGAGATCGCACTCGACGCGGTGCTTCGGGCGCGTCACATGCTGGAGGAGTGACTCGAAAGGGTGAACAGCGGCTAACCTGACGGAATGACTTCGGCTCCGACGAAGACCAGGCGCGAGCAGATCCTGGACACCGCGGCCGAGCTCTTCGCGGCCCGCGGTTTCCACGGAGTGTCCGTCTCCGAGCTCGGTGCAGCCTGCGGCATCTCCGGCCCCGCGCTCTACAAGCACTTCCCGAGCAAGGACGCGATGCTTGCCGAGATGCTCGTCTCGATCTCCCAGGAGCTGCTCCGCGAGGGCCGCGCCCGGGTGAAGGGTGCCTCGAGCACCACCGAGGCCATCGAGGCGCTGATCGACTGGCACGTCGACTTCGCGCTGCGCGACCGGGCCCTGATCGTCGTCCAGGAGCGCGACTGGCAGTCGCTCCCGCACGAGGCGCGGGATCAGGTGCGCACCCTGCAGCGGAAGTACGTCGACCTCTGGGCCGACCAGCTCCGCGACCGCAACCCTTCGCTGGCCCTCGACAGTGCCCGCGCGATGGCCCACGCCGTCTTCGGTCTGATCAACTCCACGCCGCACAACCGGGTCCTCCCGGAGGAGTCCACGCGCGCCGTGCTCACCAAGATGGCCCGCGCCGCCCTCGCCGAGTAGCGGCCGACTTCGGAGTGGGGCTTGTCACACGAGGTTAATGAACGTTAACCTCGTGCCATGGCGTCGAATCTGCGCGAGCTGACCCTCGAGCTGCGTGAGCGGCTCGAGCGGGTCCGGCAAGGAGGGAGCGAACGCTCCCGGCAACGGCACACCGACCGCGGGAAGCTGCTCCCGCGGGACCGGGTGGATGGTCTCCTCGACCCCGGGTCACCGTTCATGGAGGTGGCTCCGCTGGCGGCGTACGGGATGTACGACGACGGCGACGAGTGGGCGGTGCCGTCGGCGGGGGTGATCGCCGGCATCGGGCTGGTCGCCGGCCGCAAGTGCATGATCGTCGCCAACGACGCGACCGTGAAGGGCGGCACCTACTACCCGTTGACCGTCAAGAAGCACCTGCGGGCGCAGACGATCGCGGCGGAGAACAACCTCCCGTGCATCTACCTGGTCGACTCCGGCGGCGCGTTCCTGCCGAAGCAGGACGAGGTCTTCCCCGACCGCGAGCACTTCGGCCGGATCTTCTTCAACCAGGCCAACATGTCCGCGAAGGGCATCCCGCAGATCTCCTCGGTCATGGGCTCGTGCACCGCGGGCGGTGCCTACGTGCCGGCGATGAGCGACGAGACCGTGATCGTGCGCGACCAGGGCACAATCTTCCTCGGCGGACCGCCGCTGGTGAAGGCGGCCACGGGCGAGGAGGTCACCGCCGAGGAGCTCGGTGGCGGGCTCGTCCACGCGACGAAGTCCGGCGTGGTCGACCACCTGGCCGACGACGACAAGCACGCCCTCGAGATCGTCCGTGGCATCGTCTCGACGCTCCCTGAGCAGGAGACGCGGACGAGGACGTACGACGAGCCCGTCGAGTCCCCCGAGACGCTCGTCGACGTGGTGCCCGCCGACACCAGGACCCCCTATGACGTACGCGAGGTGATCCGCCGCATCGTCGACGGGTCGAAGCTGCAGGAGTTCAAGCAGCTCTACGGCGAGACGCTGGTCTGCGGCTTCGCCCACATCGAGGGGCAGCCGGTCGGCATCGTCGCCAACAACGGCATCCTCTTCTCCGAGTCGGCGCTCAAGGGCGCCCACTTCGTCGAGCTGTGCAACCAGCGCGGCATCCCGCTGGTGTTCCTGCAGAACATCACCGGGTTCATGGTCGGCAAGGAGTACGAGAACAAGGGCATCGCCCGCGACGGCGCCAAGCTCGTCACCGCCGTCGCCTGCTCCGTGGTCCCGAAGTTCACCGTCGTCATCGGCGGCTCCTACGGCGCCGGCAACTACGGCATGTGCGGCCGCGCCTACGACCCGCGTTTCCTGTGGATGTGGCCTAACGCGCGCATCTCGGTCATGGGCGGCGAGCAGGCCGCCTCGGTCCTCGCGACCGTCGCCGGCAAGCCGGACGACGAGGAGTTCAAGGCGCCGATCCGCGACCAGTACGAGACCCAGGGCTCGCCCTACTACGCCACCGCGCGGCTGTGGGACGACGGCATCATCGACCCCGCCGACACCCGCCGGGTGCTGGCGATGGGGCTCGCGGTCGCGGCCAACGCGCCCACGCCCGAGCCCAACTACGGAATCTTCAGGATGTGATGGCCGTGTTCGAGAGTGTTCTGGTCGCCAACCGGGGCGAGATCGCGCGCCGCGTCTTCCGGACCTGCCGCGAGCTCGGCATCCGGACGATCGCCATCTACACCGCGCTCGACGCGGACGCGCCCCACGTACGCGACGCCGACGAAGCCGTCGAGGTGGCGTCCTACCTCGACGCCGACGCGGTGGTCAACGCCGCCGCCGAAGCCGGGGCGGAGGCCGTCCACCCGGGCTACGGCTTCCTCTCCGAGCGGGCCGAGTTCGCGCGGGCGGTGACGAAGGCCGGGCTGACCTGGGTCGGGCCGACACCCGAGGTCATCGAGCAGATGGGTCGCAAGGACGCGGCCCGGGAGATCGCGGTCGCGGCCGGCGTACCCGTGGTTCCGCGGGGCGAGGACAGCCCCTACCCGCTGCTGGTCAAGGCCGCGGCCGGCGGTGGCGGCAAGGGCATGCGCATCGTTCGCTCGCCGGAGGAGTTGGACGAGGCCAGAGCGGCAGCCGCCCGCGAGGCGCTGAGCGCGTTCGGCGACGAGACCCTCCTGATCGAGAAGTACGTCGAGCGTGGCCGTCACATCGAGGTGCAGGTCTTCGGCGACACCCACGGCAACGTCATCCACCTCTTCGAGCGCGACTGCTCCGTGCAGCGCCGCCACCAGAAGGTGATCGAGGAGGCGCCTGCCCCGACACTGACCGACGAGCAGCGGAACCTGGTCCTGACCAGCGCCGTCGCGCTTGCTCGCCAGGTCGACTACACCGGTGCCGGGACCGTCGAGTTCCTGCTCGACGAGGCGTCCGGCGAGGCGTACTTCCTGGAGATGAACACCCGTCTCCAGGTCGAGCACCCGGTCACCGAGGAGGCCGTCCGCATCGACGGTGCCTCCGCCGATCTCGTCGCCCTGCAGCTCCGCGTCGCTGCCGGGGAGCCGCTGGGCATCGCCCAGGACGACGTACGCATCGACGGCCACGCCATCGAGGTCCGGGTCTACGCGGAGGACGCCTTCGAGGGCTTCCTTCCCCAGGCCGGCCGGACCTCGATCGTGCGCTGGCCCGAGGGGGCTCGCGTCGAGCACGCCCTGGAGAGCGAGCAGGTGGTCAGCACCGCCTACGACCCGATGCTCGCCAAGGTCATCGTCCACGGCGCCGACCGCGAGGAGGCTCGGGCGGCGATGGTGAAGGCACTCGACTCGACCGCCGTCCTCGGGCTGACCACCAACACCGGCTTCCTCCGCGTGCTGGCCGCCTCCGACGCCTTCCGCGACGCCGAGATCGACACCGCCTGGCTCGACCGCAACGAGGTGCCCGTTCCGGATCCCGATGTTCCGCGGACGCTCGTGGCCTGGGTGAGCGCGATGCTCGCCGCGGTCTCGGACACCACGACCCCGTTCCGTGCCGACGGCTGGCGGCTCGCCGGCTCCCCGGCGCCGACCATCGTCGACCTCGACCGGAGCGTCACCGTCGACCGTCCCTCCGGCCGTGTGGCCAGCGATGGCGCTGGTCACCTGGTCCGGCAGATCAGCGCGGCCGACCACGTCCTCGTGGCCATCGTCGACGGCGTACGCCACTGGGCGGCGATCAACGTACAGCCCGGTCTCGCCGAGATCGTCCACCAAGGCCACCGCTTCGACTTCTCCCCGCCCGACCGCGTCGCCGGCGCCGCCGCCCACCACAGCGACGGAGCCGTCGAGGCCAAGATGCCCGGCACCGTCATCGACGTACGCGTCGCGGTCGGCGACACCGTCGAGGAGGGCCAGGTCCTCGGCGTCATGGAGGCGATGAAGATGGAGGTCTCCCTCAAGGCGCCGGTCGCCGGCACCGTCACCGTCGTCGGTGCGGGTGCCGGCTCCCAGGTTCCGCTCGGGGCGGAGCTGTTCGTGGTGTCGCCCGATGCGGAGTGATCCGTCAGTACCAGCTCTGGTTCGTGCTGCTGTCGCACTCGGCCAGGCCGCCGACGTACGGATCCTGGATGCACCAGCCGTAGGCCTCGTTCTGGAACCGGATCGTGCCGTCCGCCCAGCGCTTGATCCACCAGCTCTGCTCCTCGCTGTCGTTGCAGGGGAGGCTGCGCAGGAAGATGACGCCCGTGCCGGTGCCGAGCTGGGCGTGCAGGCACTCCCCGGTCCGGCCGTTCTGGAAGCGACGGGTGCCGTCGTTCCAGGCCGTCACGATCCACTGCTGCGTGGACACTCCGGCGCAGGCCGCGGTGCGCGGCTCGGTCGTGGTGTCCTCCAGGCACAGGCCGGTGGCCTGGTTCCGATAGGTCTCGGTGGCGGCCGACGCAGGCGTTGCGAAGCCTGCGATCAGCCCGAAGGCGGTGATGATCGTCGTGACCGCAGCGGCCAGAAGAACGGCTGCGGAACGATGCGGACGGTGCGTCCGCAGCATGGTGAGAGTCGGGTTCGTCATGTGAGGACCTGCCTGTCGACCAGGCTCGGACCCGGTTGTCCGAGCGTCGGGATCGACCGTGTCAGAGGGCGCTCTCAGATCTCTGTCTCGTATCTGTCAGGTTCCCCACGAGGATTAGGTTGGCAAGCATGAGTGACCCGTCGACAGGCTCAGGACACCTCCCGGCCGTCGTACGCCACGACGACCTGCCCAGCAGGATCACGATCTACGAGGTCGGTGCGCGTGACGGCCTCCAGAACGAGAAGACGGCGATCGACACCGGCGTCAAGGCGGACCTGATCACCCGGCTGCTCGACGCCGGGCTGAGCCCGGTGGAGGCGACGAGCTTCGTGCACCCGAAGTGGGTGCCGCAGCTGGCCGACGCGAAACAGCTCATGGAAGAGCTGGTCGACCGCATCGGCGACAGGGCGCGAGAGCTCCCGGTGCTCGTCCCCAACGAGAAGGGTCTCGACCGGGCGCTCGAGCTGGGGCTGCGGCACGTCGCGATCTTCGGCAGCGCGACGGAGACGTTCGCCAACAAGAACCTCAACCAGAGCTTCGACGGCCAGTGGGCGATGTTCGAGCCGACGATGAACCGGGCCAAGGACGCGAACATGACCGTCCGCGGCTACCTCAGCATGTGCTTCGGCGACCCCTGGGAGGGTCAGGTCGAGATCGCGAAGGTGGTCGAGGCCGGAAAGCGGCTCCTCGATCTGGGCGCCGACGAGCTCAGCCTCGGCGACACGATCGGCGTCGCCACCGCGGGCCACGTGAAGGCGCTGATCAAGGCGTTCGAACATGAAGGCGTCCCGACCGAGCGCCTCGCGCTGCACTTCCACGACACGTACGGCCAGGCCCTGGCCAACACCCTCGCCGGGCTCCAGTGCGGCGTGACCACCTACGACGCCAGTGCCGGCGGTCTGGGCGGTTGCCCCTATGCCAAGAGCGCGACCGGCAACCTGGCCACCGAGGATCTGCTCTGGATGCTCAACGGGCTCGGGATCGACCACGGCGTCGATCTCGACAAGGTCGCCGACACGAGCAGCTGGCTCGCCGGCCACCTCGGCAGGCCGAGCCCCTCGGCCGTCGTACGTGCCCTGCGTTCGTAGCTGGCCATACGCCCTAGACTGCACCCAAGAGTGACGGCCGGGTGACAAAAGACGGTCCGCCGCGACAATCTCTACTAACTTGGTGCAGAATAGCGGGACCATGGCGCGCAAAGTCTTTCTCCACGTCGGCGCTCCGAAGACGGGCACGACGTACCTCCAGGACAGGTTGTTCCACAACCGGGTGTCCCTGGAGAAGCATGGCGTCTTCTACCCGGTCGGCAGCCAGCCCGACTTCTTCCGGCCGGCGCTCGACCTGATCGACCGTCCGTGGGGCGGGATGCGGAAGACCGTCCACGGCGAGTGGGACGCGCTGGTCAAGCGCGTGCGCCGCCACGAGTCCGAGACGATCCTGATCAGCCACCACCTCTTCGCCGGCGCCAGGCCGGACCGGGTCGAGAAGGCGATGAACGACCTCGGTGAGGGCGGCCGCACCGAGGTGCACATCGTCTATACCGCCCGCGACGTCGCGCGCGTGCTGGCAGCGGAGTGGCAGGACCAGGTGCAGCGCGAGCGCAAGGTCACCTTCGCCCGCTACCTCGAGCGGATGCAGACCGCGAAGCAGTCGCGCTCGGCCGCCTGGTTCTGGCGTACGCACGGCCTGCCCGACGTGCTCAGCCGGTGGGGCCGCAACCTGCCGCCGGAGCGGGTGCACCTGGTCACCGTGCCGCACGACGGAGCGCCGAGCGAGGTGCTCTGGCGCCGGTTCTGCGAGGTCGTCGGCATCGAGGAGGCCTGGACCCCGGTCGACAGCGACCGCCACAACCAGTCGCTCGGCCGCGCCGAGGCGACGCTGCTGCGCCGGCTCAACGCGCGGCTCGAGTCGCAGGAGCTGCCCCGCGAGGACTACCGCCACCTTGTCACCGAGGTGATCGCCAAGCGCACCCTCGCCCACCGCGACGGCCGCGAGCGGGTCACCCTGCCGCCCTCCGCCTTCGACTGGGCCGACCAGGTCGCCGAGCTGTGGATCGAGTGGGCCGAGCTGGCCAAGGTCGACATCGCGGGCGACCTCGACGAGCTGCGCCCGCAGCGACCCGAGGCCGACGTCGAGTGGGTCGACCCGGACACGCCGCGCACCAAGGACGTGGCCGACGCTGCGATCGACGCCCTGGTGGCGGTCGTCGTCGAGGCCGCCCGCACCGACCCGCCCCAGCGCCCGGTCGCGTCGCGCGCCGCCCGGGCCATGCGCCGGGTCCGGGGGCGACGCTCCTGATGCCGACACCCACGCGGGGTTGGGGTTGGGCCGCGCACCTTCGCGAGGGTGGGACGACTCCTTGGTCATCCTGGTCCGAGCCCGCCGTGCCCTTCACGACCGACCACCTGCCGGGTGCCGAGATGCTCGAGCTGCTGCGGCAGCTCAACGAGACCGCACCGTCGGAGCCGTCCCGGGTCGACGCGCTGCTGCGTACGAGCCCGCCGGGCCGCGGCCGTCGCGACCTGCCGTTGCTCGGGGACACCGAGACCAGGACGTACGGTCCGCTGCCGGTGGATCCGGAGACGCTGTCGCCGAGGGAGCTGCTGAGAGCGGCGAGCGTGCGGCTCGCCGAGGACCTGCTGGACACGGTGGAGACCGTGCCCGTGCCGCGCCCGCGGAGGTGGCGACGCCGACGCACGACGGTGGCGCCTGAGCAGCAGAGGTTCCCCTACCGTCTGGTCGGCTCCCCGTGGCTCACGCTGCCCATCCGCGAGGAGCTGGAGCGACAGGGGAGGCTGCCCGGCGGCGACGGCTTCACGGTCTACGTCCTCGGTGGCCCGCTGGACGAGATCGCCGCCGCCGCGTGGAGGTTCCGCACCTTCACCAACCGGGTCAACCCCTGGCACATCTGGATGCGCGACGCGCAGTGGCGCGGCTGGTTCGGCCCGCGTGCCGACCTGCCCCGGATCGCCCGCTGGTGGGCCGGACGGGTCGGGAAGGACCGCGTCGAGATCGTCACCGACCCTGCTCTGCTGCCCGGCCTGCTCGGCGTCGACAGACTGCCCGGGCCCTGGTCGATCTCGGCCGAGGGCCACGAGGTCGCCCGTGTGATCGGGCAGGTTCTCAGCGTACGCACCGATCTGGAGACCCAGCGGAAGCTGCTGGTCGACCAGCTGCGACCGCGGTTGGAGAAGCTCGAACCGCTCTTTCCGGGGGCCCGGGAGGTCGGCGTACCCGCGGAAAGTTTGGATTGGGTCGAAACACAGGCGCGGGCCCAACGTGATGCATTGGTGGAAGCCGGATACGCTCTCCACGGAGACCCTGACCGGCTCCTCCCCTCGGGGAGGGCGATCCAGGGTCCCGATGAGCGCCGGGCGCTGGCGCTCGCGTTGTCATTGCTGGCGGGGCATTCCTAGAGGAGTAGAACGTTGGAGACTGGGCGGCGCGTGCTGCTTCATGTCGGCACCCCGAAGACGGGCACTTCCTATCTTCAAGACGTCCTCTTCCACAATCGGGAGTCCCTGGCCAAGCAGGGGGTTCACTACTTCGCCGACCGCTTCGACGCCCACTTCCTGGCGGCCCTCGACCTGATGGACCTGCCCTGGGGCGGCATCGAGGAGGAGGCCACCGGCGCCTGGGACGCACTTGCCGCGAAGGTGCGCGAGGTCGAGAACGGCACCGTGATCATCTCTCACGAGATCCTGGCGAGCGCGTCCTGGCAGCAGGCCAAGCACGCGCTGGACTCGCTGGGCGACTCCGAGATCCACATCATGCTCTCCGCGCGCGACCTGGCCCGGCAGATCCCGGCCGAGTGGCAGGAGAACGTCAAGCACCGCTCGGTCGTGAGCTACGCGGATTTCCTCGAGGAGATCCGCGACCCGGCCCGCGAGGGCCGCATCGGGTCGTGGTTCTGGGGTGTCCAGGAGCTGCCCGACATCCTCGACCGCTGGACCCAGGGCATCCCGCCCGAGCGTGTCCACCTGATCACCGTCCCGCTGCCGGGGTCGCCGTCGACGCTGCTGTGGGAGCGGTTCTCCACCGCCTTCGGCCTCGACGACCTGACCATCGACTTCGAGGGCATCGACCGCGGCAACCCGTCCCTCGGCGTGCCCGAGGCGGCGCTGCTCCGCGAGATCAACCTCGCGGTCGTGCCGGTGCTCGAGCCGGCCGACTACAGGCCTTTCGTACGCGAGTTCCTGGCCCACCGCACGCTGGCCAAGCGCCGCGACTCCGCCCGTCTGGCGCTCTCCCCCTCGATCCTGCCGTGGGTCGAGTCGCTCTCCGAGAGCTGGGTCAAGGCGCTGTCGGGACGCGGCTACGACGTGGTCGGCGGGCTCGAGGAGCTCCTCGTCCCCGAGGATCTCGCGGGCAAGCCGTTCGTCGACCCCGACACCGTCGCCCCGCGCGAGGTCCTCGACGCCGGCGTCGCCACGATCGACGCGCTGCTCCAGGAGGCCATCCGGCTGCGCAAGTCGGAGGCTCGGCTCGAGGACGAGGTCGCCGAGCTCCGCGCCGAGCTGGACCACACCCGGTCGCTGGTGCCGAAGCAGCGTGCGCGCGAGGGTCTCGAGCGGCGCTGGTGGGGCCGGGCGGTGCTGAAGGTCTACCGCCTCGTCCGGCGCTAGTTCTGCTGGTCCTTGCGACGCGGCAGCAGCTCGCGCGAGGCGTAGCGACCGATCTGGTAGGTCATCCAGCCGTCGGTGCCGGCGCCGACGACACCGCCGACCAGCGGAACCCGCTTGGCCACCATCGAGACCATCCGCTTGCCAGCGACGCGGCCGATCAGCTCCTGGGCGACCTCGGCGGCGACGAGGTCGTCGACCGCCCGGTCGTAGGCCGGAGCCGTCGCGACGGCCATCGGCGGAGCCGGGATCTTCTTCTCCTTGATCTGCTTGCTCACCTTCTCCTCGCTGAGGAGGGTGAGCAGGATGGCGTTGCGTACGCGGGGGTCGGTCAGGTCGTAGCCCCGCAGGTGCGCGATCGAGGCCACCATCCGGCACTGGATGATCGCCATCCCGGTGATGTTGGCCGGGAGGGTCAGCGCCTGGGTGACCAGACCGCCGATGTTGGTCGCGAAGCCGCCCACGCCGGCCAGCCGTACGTGGTTGTCGATGATGTGCTTCACCGCGAGCTCGACGTCGTTGTCGTGGTCGGCGAGGTGCTTCTCGGCGGTGGCGGCCGCCCCCGGGAGCGGGCCGATGCCCACGATCGCGTGGTGCAGCGCCTGTCGGACCACGTTGGTGGTGACGCCCGGCGCGGACTGGATGACCTTGGGTGCGAGCCGGCCAGCCGCACTGGTGAGCACTGACTTGGGACCGATCATGTGGCAAATCTTAAGTGTGTGGTGGTTGCGGCCGTGCGGGGCGATAACGTTTCGTCGTGGCGAATCTTGGGGGTCCGATCGAACCGGAGCCGTCGCCGTGGGCCTTCGCCGACCTTCGGGACCCAGGTGCCGGCCACGGTGGGGCTGATCTGGACGATCTGGTGGGTATGGGCGCGGACGTCGCGCCCGGGACACTCCTGGCTGCGTACCGGCACGGGATCTTCCCGATGCCCGGGGAGTCCTCGCGCGATCCGATGATGTGGTTCTCGCCGGTCAAGCGGGGCGTACTCCCGCTGGACGGGCTGGTGGTCTCACGGTCCTTGCGACGGTCGGTGCGCGACTTCGAGATCAGGATCGACACCAGCTTCGACGAGGTGGTGGCCTCGTGCGCCGACCCGCGTCGGCCGCACGGCTGGATCGACAAGCGGATCCGCCGGGCCTACGGCAACCTGCACCGGCTCGGCTGGGCGCACTCGGTGGAGGCCTGGCAGGACGGTCGTCTGGTCGGCGGCCTCTACGGGGTCGCGATCGGCGGGCTCTTCGCCGGGGAGTCGATGTTCCACCGGGTGCGCGACGCGTCCAAGGTCGCCCTGGTCGGGCTGGTCTCCGCGCTGCGCGAGGCGGGGTCGATCGACCAGCGGATCCTGGACGTGCAGTGGCGCACCGACCATCTCGCCTCGCTCGGCGTGGTCGAGATCGATCGCAACGACTACCTCGACCGCCTGGAGAAGGCGCTCAGGCTGCCGCTCCCGGAGGCGTTCGGTGGTCCCTCGGCAGAGGGTTAGAGGACGTACGCCTCGGCGCCGGTCTCGCTGACCATCGGCCGCCCGGCGGCGGCCCAGTCGAGCATCCCGCCGGCGAGGTTGACGACCTCGTAGCCCTGCTGGGCGAGGTAGTTGACCGCCTGGGCGCTGCGCCCGCCGACCTTGCAGACCACCAGGGTCTGGCCCTCGGGAAGGTCACCGAGGCGCGCCGGGAGCTGCTGGAGCGGGATGTGCGTCGCGCCCTCGATGTGTCCCGCGGCCCACTCGTCGTCCTCGCGGACGTCAAGGACTGCCACGGGCAGGGGATCGGGCACTCCGGCGATCTCGACGGTGGGGATGGTCACGCTCAAATCCTACTTGAGAAGGCGGGACATCCGGCGATCGGCGAGCGGCTTGCCGCCGGTCTGGCAGGTGGGACAGTACTGCAGGCTCGAGTCGGCGAAGCTCACCTCGAGGATCGTGGAACCGCAGACCGGACACTTCTTGCCCGCCTTGCCGTGCACGGCGAGATTCGACTTCTTCTCGCCCTTGAGCTCGCTCATCGCCAGACCGGAGTCGCGCTCGACGGCCTCCTTCAGGGTGGTCCGCAGCGCGTCGTAGAGGCTCTCCGACTCCTCCTCGGTCATCTCCGCGGGCTTGAAGGGCGACATCTTCGCGGCCCACAGGATCTCGTCGGAGTAGGCGTTGCCGATGCCCGCGATGATCGACTGCATCCGCAGCACACCCTTGATCTGCTTGCGGCCCTGACCTGCGAGGATCTCGCGGAAGCGGGCCAGGGTGAAGTCGTCGGCGAGCGGGTCGGGACCGAGGGAGGCGACTCCCGGGACGTCCTGCGGGTCGTGGACGACGTAGAGCGCCAGTCGCTTCTTGGTGCCGCCCTCGGTGATGTCCAGCCCGGTGTCGTCGTCGAGCACGACCCGGATCGCCAGTCCCGACTTCGACCCCGGGCGCGGCGGTGTCGCCGGGACCTCGTCGCGCCACCGGATCCAGCCCCCGCGAGCGAGGTGGAGCACCAGGTGGATGCCGCTGGCCTCGATGTCGATGAACTTCCCGTGGCGGGTCACGTTGTCGACGAGCGTGCCCTCGACCGCGGTCAGGGGTGGGTCGTAGGTCTTCAGCGCGCTGAACTGCGCGACGTGCACCTTGGTGATCGCACGGTCCTTCAGGCGCCCGCGCAGGTCCTCGGCGAGCGCTTCCACCTCGGGGAGTTCCGGCATGGTCGCGAGTCTAGATCGTGACGCTTGCGCAGGGGGAGGAAATCCGGTTATCATCGAACACACGTTCGACGCCAGCGGTCGATGCAGGAGTCTGCGCCTTTCTAGGATTGATCCTAGAAAGGTGAATAGAGACCTACGCTCGCAAATGATGTGCCTCGCTAGCGAAATCTAAGACGCGCCCTAGATATGTGGATACCGTCTGATCATGGACCCCATCCGCAATCCGTACGCTCCCGGCGCCGGTCAGCGGCCCCCGGAGCTCGCTGGTCGTAACGAGCAGCTCGGGCAGTTCGACGTGGTGCTGGAGCGGGTGGCACGCGGTCGCCCGGAGCGGTCGCTCGTGCTCACCGGGCTCCGCGGCGTCGGCAAGACGGTCCTGCTCAACACCCTGCGCTCCGCGGCGGTCCGCAAGGGCTGGGGTACCGGGAAGATGGAGGCCCGGCCCGACCAGTCGCTGCGCCGGCCGCTGTCGAGCGCGCTGCACCAGGCGGTGCGCGAGCTGGGCCATCCGAACTCCGACGACGTCGACCACGTGCTCGGCGTGATCCGGAGCTTCGCCCAGCGGGAGGCGGGTCCCAACGCCAAGCTGCGCGAGCAGTGGTCGCCGGGCATCGAGGCGCCGGCGGTGCGGGGTCGGGCCGACTCCGGTGACATAGAGATCGACCTGGTCGAGCTGCTCACCGACGTCGGAGGGCTCGCCGCCGACGTCGGCAAGGGTGTCGGTGTCTTCATCGACGAGATGCAAGACCTGGGTCCGGACGACGTCTCCGCGATGTGCGCGGCCTGCCACGAGATCAGCCAGTCGGGGCTCCCGGTGATCGTCGTGGGCGCCGGCCTGCCGCACTTGCCGGCCGTGCTCTCGGCGAGCAAGTCCTACTCCGAGCGGCTCTTCTCCTACCAGCGCATCGACCGCCTCGAGCGCGAGGCGGCCGACCGCGCCCTCGCCGCCCCCGCGGGCGAGGAGGAGGCCGAGTTCGAGCCCGACGCCCTCGCGGAGATGTACGCCGCCACCGGCGGTTACCCCTACTTCATCCAGGCCTACGGCAAGACCGTGTGGGACCAGGCGCCCCGCTCGCCGATCACGGCGGAGGACGTGAGGGTCGCCGCCCCCGAGGCCGAGCGCGAGCTCGCGGTCGGCTTCTTCGGCTCCCGCTACGAGCGCGCCACGCCCGCCGAGCGGGACTACCTCCGCGCGATGGCCGACGCCGCCGTCGAGCTCGGCGCCGACGACATCGGCACCGTCGCGACCGCCGACGTCGCCGCCTTCCTCAACAAGAAGCCGCAGTCGCTCTCCCCGGCCCGTGACGCGCTGATGAAGAAGGGCCTGATCTACTCGGGTGAACGCGGCCGGATCGCGTTCACGGTCCCTCACTTCGGCCGTTACCTCCGTCAGCAGGGCTGAGCTCGATCGGGGTCATCGGTCACGGTCGCGAAGGCCGTAGGACCCTCCCCGCACCCTGACGAAATGCCGCAGCGTGGTGACACCATCACCTGCGAAGGGAAGTCCGATGGCGCACTCCGAGACCCTTGCCGTCGGCGACATCGACCCCGGCGCATCCCGTTCGACGCATCCCGCGCTGGTGTTCCTCGGGGCATCCGGCACGGTGACCGGAAGCCGGTTCCTGGTCACAGACGGCTCCGACCGGCTGCTGGTCGATGCCGGCCTCTACCAGGGGCTGCGCGAGCTGCGGCGGCTCAACTGGGCTCCGTTCCCGGTGCCGCCCGCGGACATCGACGCCGTCGTGCTCACCCACGCCCACCTCGACCACACCGGCTACCTGCCACGGCTGGTGAGCGACGGCTTCTGCGGTGAGGTGCTGTGTACGCCGGGCACCGCCTCGCTCACCACGATCGTGCTCCGTGACAGCGCCCACCTCCAGGAGGAGGATGCGCGCTATGCCAACGAGGGTGGCTGGACGAAGCACGACCCGGCCCTGCCGCTCTACACCTCGGCAGACGTGGAGCGGACGCTGGAGCGCCTGCACCCGGTGGCGTTCGGAGAACCCCGGCCGGTCGACGGGATGAGCGTGACGCTGCAGCGCGCCGGCCACATCCTGGGCTCGTCGGTGGCGGTGGTCGACGTCGGTGGCGAGCGGGTGGTGTTCAGCGGTGACCTTGGCCGCCCGGGTCACCCGATCCTGAGGTCGCCCGCCAGACCTCCCGCCGCCTCGGCGATGGTGCTCGAGTCGACCTACGGCGATCGACGGCATCCACCGGCCGACCCCGATGCTCTCGCCGACACCGTACGCCGCACGGTGGACCGAGGTGGTGTCGTGCTGATCCCGGCGTTCGCGGTGGACCGGACCGAACTGGTGCTGCTCGAGCTGCTCCGGCTTCGCCGTGCCGGCCAGATCCCGCAGGTCCCGATCTTCGTGGACAGCCCGATGGCCCTGGCCGCGCTGGATGTCTACCGGGCGGCGCTGAGTGCGCACAGCGACGAGCTCAACAGCAAGCGCGCGGCGCCGCTGCAGGACCTCGACCGCCTCGACGTCCACCGCATCCGGGACGCCGCCGCCTCCGAGCAGCTCAATCGCCCCAAGAGTCCGTGCATCATCATCTCCGCCTCCGGCATGGCGACCGGCGGCCGCGTCGTCCACCACCTGCTCCGCCAGCTCCCCGACGCCCGCAACAGCGTCGTGCTCACCGGCTATCAGGCGCAGGGCACCCGCGGCAGGCAGCTGGTCGAGGGTGCCCGGGCGGTGAAGATGCACGGCCGGTACGTCCCGGTGCGGGCAGAAGTGGTCGCGATCTCGGACTTCAGCGTGCACGCCGACGCCGACGAGCTCGTCGCGTGGGTCGCCTCGGCGCCCGAGCTCCCGCAGACCGTCTACGTCGTGCACGGCGAGCCCACCGCCTCCCGCGCCCTCGCCGACCGGATCCAGGACGAGCTCGGGATCGTGGCCGTGGTTCCCCGGCTGGGTGAGCGAGTGCTCCTGGGCTCGTGAGCCCGGTCGGTCTCACCGGTGCTCTGGCGGCCCGGCTTCGTGCTCGAAATGCTCCACGAAGGCGTCCGAACCCGGGAACACCAACGCCTCATGGCCGTTGTCGGACCAACGTACGACGTAGGGCGGGCTGCCGTCGTCGTGGCGGACTTCGAGGATCTCGGCGTCGCGCACGGGCCCGCCGACGTTGTGGCCACGGACCACCAGCCGGTCACCGACTGCTGCGTACATCATCGTGGGTCTCCATCCTTCTTCAGGCGCGCTTGCGCAGCCGGTTCATCTGGCGCGCGATGCTGGCCTCGCTCGGATCGCCTGCCAGGTACACGTCCCAGACGTTCATCACGAGGCCGATCCCCCACAGGAGCAGGACGATCAGCGGCCAGAAGAACGAGTCCGGCGTGAGGATCGCCCAGATTCCCGTGAGCGCCCCGTTCACCAGGACGTACACGAGAAAGTGACCAGCCAGGTCCCGGCGCTTCTTCAGGCGCTTGACGGCGGCGAGGCGCAGTTCCTCCTCGGACGCGATCGCCGGTGGGTCGGTCCGCTCCTCGGCTGAGGTGTTCCGGTCATCCATGGTGACGTCCCCCTTCGGTCGGTTGTCCCATGCTCGTCCTCGACGCTAGGAGGCGGCCATGCCTGGAGCAGCGGTCCAAAGGCCCCCGTCGATGAGTCCTCGGACCCGGTGGCCTGTGACGCGCCCGATCCGCCTCCGGATCAGGGACCACCGTCCCCGGGTGCGGGAAGTTCGTCCCTCCACGGTGGGATGCGGGAGCACCTAGCGTCGACGGCAAGCGCAGTGATGGACGTACCGGAAAGGTAGGACCGCCATGACGATCATCTGGTTCATCGTCTGGTTCATCGCGAACATCGTGGGAGCGCATGAACCCCTCCATCTGGACCCGGTCAACGTCTGGACCGGCACCCTGATCCTCGCGATCGCCCTGGATCTCGGCGGGTCGCACGCGGGAACCGTGTCGTCGAGGCGAGAACGGTGAGCGCCGCGGGCGTCGACGTGAGCCTCTCGGTGCCCGCGTGGCGGCGTACGGTGGGGGTCGTCTCCGCGTTGACCGGTGCGGCCGCGGCGGTCGGGTCGGTCCAGCTGATCACCGGCACCTTCGCCCCGCCGGTCAGCGACCTGCGACCGCTCGGGCTGGAGTCGTGGGTGCTGCCCGGCCTGTGGCTGGCCGGAAGCGTCGCGATCCCCTGCGCGGGCACGGCCGTCCTGGCGTGGCGCCGATCGCGATGGATGGGGCCGGCGGCGGTCGGTGCCGGCGTGCTGCTCCTGGTGGAGCTGGCGGTCCAGGTGCCCTTCGTCGGCCTCGATCCTCTGCAGGCGGTCATGGGGACGGTCGCGGTCTCCTTGGTCGGCCTGGGGTGGTCGAGCGCCCGACGGTCGGGGACCAAGGACCAGCCCTAGCGGTACTTCGTCCCTGGGTACGCACCGCCGTCTCGTCGGATGCTCGACCGAGACGGAAGGAGACAGTCATGGCACATCCTGTGGTGCACTTCGAGATCGCCGGCCCCGACGGGGAGGCGCTCGTCGCGTTCTATCGAGACCTGTTCGGCTGGGAGATCCAGGGCGCCGGCCCCGACTACTGGCTCGCGACGGCCGGAGAGGATGGGATCGGTGGCGGCCTGATGCAGACCCGTGACGACATGCCCTCCTACGTCACCGTGTACGTCTCGACCGACGATCTCGAGGCCGGCCTCCGTCGCGTCGGGGAGCTGGGTGGCGAGACGGTCGTACCGCCCATGGAGATCCCCGGCGTCGGCTCCTTCGCCATGTTCCGCGACCCCAGCGGCAACATGATCGGCCTGTTCCGCGAGTGACCTGCGCGCGGCATCGTCCGCGCGTGCTCGCCGGTCGGCGACATGCGGTCTAACCGATTTGTCGACATCTGTGTCGGCCGGCTCGTCCGCGCCGACTCCACGCAAACATGCCGAAATCCGGTCTTCCCTTCGCGTACTGCCGGTGCTTGACTGCTGCATGACCAGTGACGCACATCACATCAGGCCATACTCCCGCAGCGATCTCGGGCGCAGCTAGAACGAGTGGAGGGAGAACCACGCATGCGGGGTTGGAGAAGAACACGGCTCCTCACCATCGGAGCCGCAGGAGCGCTCGTCCTCGGTCTGACGTTGCCCGGCGCACCCGCCGGCAGCGCGCCACCTTCGGACGATGATCGCGGCCGGGCCGCCAAGGAGCTCAAGCAGACCGGGTCCGACTACAACGACGGCAAGCGTCTCGGCATCGAGCGGCACCGGGGCGACGTGCACGGTCAGCCGCCGAAGGGACCCGCGAAGGTCGGCCAGAGCCGCACCTGGCTCGGGCTCGACGACGCCCAGGGAAGCCTCTATCTCAAGGACTACACACTGCGCGGCGTCGGTGACAACATCGAGGTCTGGGTCGCCGACGACCGGGCGTTCCCAGAGGGTGACTGCCGCAACGAGCTCGGTCTGACCGAGGTGACGGACGCCCAGATCTCGAACTTCATCGCGGAGTTCGACAACACGATCTACCCGATCGAGTCGGAGGAGTTCTCGGTGCCGCCGGACCGGGACGGCAAGCAGGCAGTCCTGCCGGAGCTGATCCCCAACCTGCCCTCCTCGGAGTACAAGGGCGACGGCGACAACATCGTGGTGCTGGTCGACAACGTCCGGGACGCCAACTTCTACGAGCCCGCCACTCCTGACGGGCAGACCTACATCGCGGGCTTCTTCTACTCGGTCTTCAACGAGTACTTCGACCGCAACGTGATGAGCATCGACGTCTTCGACTGGCTCCACCGCACCGGGACCAACCCGCCCGACGACAGCACCGATCCGGCGTACGTCGCCTGCAACCAGGAGCTGAACAGCGCTCCCGGCCGGCAGGTCGGGGCACCCCGGCCGCTGCTGTACGAGGGCACGTTCGCGCACGAGTACCAGCACCTGCTGGAGTACTACGAGGACGCCGACGAGGTCTCCTGGGTCAACGAGGGTCTGTCCGACTACGCCCAGACCCTGGTCGGCTACGTCGACCCGAGCACCCCACCCGACGATCCTGGCGCGGACTCCCATCTGGCGTGCTTCATGGGCTATCTGGATCCGGCGTTCGGTGGCTCGGAGAACTCGCTGACCCTCTGGGGCGACCAGGGCGGGCCGGAGACGCTGTGCGACTACGGCGCGGCGTACTCCTTCATGGAGTATCTGGCCAGCCACTACGGCTCCGACTTCCTCAGCGTGCTGCATCGTGAGGATGCCGGTGGCCTCGAGGGGCTCCAGATCGTGCTCGACCAGTTCGGTGCCGGGGTCTCGGCCCAGCAGACGATCCACGACTGGGCCGCCGCGATGGCTCTCGACGCCGCCCTGGACGCCAACGGCGGCGACCTGAACGGCGGTGACGCGGCGAGGTTCCAGGCCGACTCGCTGTCCGCAAAGATCAACTGGGACAACGCCGAGGCGTGGAACGAGAACGGCGCACCGCCGAACGGCTCGGACTACGTACGCCTGCGCGACGGTTCCGGGGCCTACCTCTCCGCCAGCGAGATCGAGTCGATCAGCTTCGACGGCGCGACGGAGCTGGAGCCGAAGCCGGTCGAGTGGGTGGTCGACGCCACCCCGCCGGACGCCACGGCGGCCGACAGCAGCTGCGGCTCGCCGCCTGCCGACGGCACCGGAGCGGCCGCGCTCTACTCCGGTTGCGGGCCGAACCTGGACCGGTCGGTCGTACGAGCGGTCGACGTGCCCGCCGGTGGTGGGTCGCTGACCTTCGACGCCCTGTGGGACGCCGAGGCAGGCTGGGACTTCGGCTACGTCCAGGTCTCGACCGATGGCGGTGAGACCTGGCAGAGCCTGGCCACGGCCGACACGACCAGCGAGCACGACCCGGGTGCCATCCCGACCGTGGTCGACAACCTGCCCGGTTTCTCCGGTGACTCCGGAGGCTGGCGCCCGCAGAGCGCCGACCTGTCGGCGTACAGCGGGCAGAGCGTGCTGGTGGCGTTCCGCTACATCACCGACCCGGGGGTCGACGAGTCCGGCTTCTGGGTGCGCAACATCGCCGTGGGCGGCACCGCGCTGCCCAGCAACACGCTGGACGGCTGGCAGTCGATGACGCAGGTCAACCCGATTCCGGTCGAGGGCTGGACGGTCCAGCTGGTGGCGTACGGCCCGGCGGGCTCGCCCGCGTGGGTGCACACGCTCGCGCTGGACGGATCGTTCGACGGCAGCCTCAGCGGGGCCGCGCTCGACGCCGTGATCGGTGACACCGCCGAGACCGTGGCGGCGATCGTGATGTTCGACGACCCGACGGAGAGCGTGTCCGATCCGGCGCGCTACACCCTGACGGTCGACGGCGTCACCCAGCCGGGCGGCTGAGCAGCCGACCGATGAGCGGGCCGCGGCCGTCGATGACGACGGCCGCGGTCCGCTGCTGCTCCAGGTCTAGCGGTCGCGCCCCGCGGTCTCGAGCAGACGGAGCCAGATCTCGCTGACCGTCGGGTAGGCGGGGACGGCGTGCCAGAGGCGGTCGAGGGGAACCTCGCCGACGACCGCGATCGTGGCCGCGTGCAGGAGCTCGGCGGTGTCGGGGCCGACGGCGGTGAAGCCGACCAGGATCTTGCGCTGCTCGTCGATGACCATCCGCGCCTTGCCGTGATAGCCGTCGGCGTGCAGCGAGGCGCCGGCGACCGAGCCGAGGTCGTAGTCGACGACGCCGACCTCGATGCCGGCCGCCTCGGCCGACTCGGCGGAGTGTCCGACGGCGATGACCTCGGGGTCGGTGACGATCACCTGCGTGGTGGCCCGCTCGTCGGCCGTGGCGGCGTGACGGCCCCACGTGCTCAGGTCGGGCTCCTCGCCGCGGGCGCGTGCCGCGATCAGGTCGCCCACGGCGCGGGCCTGGTACTTCCCGTGGTGGGTCAGCAGCGCCCGGTGGTTGACGTCGCCGGCGGCGTAGAGCCAGCCGTCCTCGAGCCGGCCGCCGTCGTCGACCACGGCCAGGGCGTCGTCGACGCGCAGCCAGCTGCCGGGCTCGAGGCCGACGTGCTCCAGACCGAGGTCCTTAGTATTCGGGACCCGACCGGTCGCGACGAGGACCTCGTCGGCGGTCACCTCGGTCCCGTCGGAGAGCGTCAGGTGCACCTCCCCGGCGTCGTCGCGACGGACCTCCTCCGCGCCGACGTCGAGATGCAGCGTGACCCCGTACGTCCGGAGCGCATCGGCCACCTGCTCACCCGCGAACTGCTCGACCCCCGGCAGCAGCCGGGTGCGCGAGATGAGGGTGACCTGCGACCCGAGCGCGCTGAAGGCGGTCGCCATCTCGGCACCGACCACGCCGCCGCCGACGATCGCCAGGCGACCGGGGACGGACGTGGCGCCGGCGGCCTCGCGGTTGGTCCAGGGTGAGGCGTCGGCCAGCCCCGGGATCGGCGGGATGAGGGCGGAGGTGCCGGTGGCGATGACCACGGCGTGCCGCGCCTGGATGTCGGTGGTCGTGCCGTCGGCCGCGGTGACCGTGACGGCACGGGTGCCGGTGATCCGTCCGTGCCCGCGGACCAGGGTGATCCCGGCGCCGGTCAGCCACTCGACCTGGCCCGAGTCGTTCCAGTGGGCTGCGAAATCGTCGCGCCGCGAGAACACGGCGGCGGGGTCGAGCGTGCCGGTGACCGCTCGGCCGGCGGCCGGAAGCGCCTTCGCGGCACGCAGCGCCGCCGCGTCCCGGAGCAGCGCCTTCGTCGGCATGCAGGCCCAGTAGGAGCACTCGCCGCCGACGAGCTCGCTCTCGACGATGGCGGCGGTCAGGCCGCCCTGCACCACGCGGTCGGCGACGTTCTCGCCCGTGGGTCCGGCGCCGACGACGATGACGTCGACGGTGAGATCTCTGCTGGCGCTCGTCATGTCAGTTGACCTTACCGGCGCGCTGGCGCAGGCGGACGGCAGAGATGAGGAAGAAGATGCCGCCCAGCGTCGCGTATCCGGCGAGGCCGGTGAGGGACGCGTTCGGGCCGGCGGCCATCAGGATGAATCCGGTCCCGGCGAAGGTCGAGATGCCGCCGCTGAGGATCATCGCCCACTGGCCGCCGAGCCGGTAGCGCCGCACCGCGACGAACAGCTGGACCAGGCCGGCCGTGATGGCCCAGGCGCCCCAGACGCGCAGGACGCCAGGGATGCCGGAGGTGGCGGCGACGGCGACACCGATGGCGGTGAGCAGGCTGAGCGCCATGTTGACGTAGAGCAGGACGCGCGGACCGCTGGCGCCCGAGGTGCGGAAGTCGACCACGGCGGCCACCACGTCGAAGAGCGGATAGATCACCAGGAGCGCGATGCTCACCGGGCCGAGGGTCGACGCGGTGAGGGCGACCAGCACCGCCCACACGATCGCGAACCCGAAGCGGACGAAGTAGAGCTTCGGCAGTCCGCCGGACGGGGTGTTCAGTGTGCCGGAACGGCCGGCCTCTACGGAGGTGGACATCGGATCCCTTTCTCGGACCAGAGCATGAGATAGAACGGTCGTTCTACTTGTTTCGAGATTCTGGCACGGCTCGATCGGAAAATGCAAGACCGATCGTTCTGTCTGCTACCGTCGAGGCAGCGAGAAAGAGAGGGATGACGGATGTCTGAGGCCCGGGATCGACTGCTGAGCACGGCGAGTCGGCTCTTCTACACCGAGGGTCTGCACTCGGTCGGAGTCGATCGCGTGATCGCCGAGGCGAGCGTCACGCGGGCGACGCTCTATCGCCACTTCCGGAGCAAGGACGAGCTCGTCGTGGCGTACCTGACGCAGGCCGACGAGGCGATCCGGGCGCGCGTGGACGCGGCCCGTGCGGAGGTGACGGACCCCGACGACCTCATCCGGACCGTCGGCCGGTCGATCGCGGACGACATCCGGAGCGAGGGGTTCAGGGGCTGCGCGTTCCTCAACGCCGCGGCCGAATATCCGGACCCGGCGCACATGGTCCATCAGGCGGTGCTCGAGCACCGGCAGTGGTTCCTGGCCACGATCACCGAGCTCTTCTCCAAGACGGGGAAGCCCGACTCGGAGTTCGCCGGGCGCCACTTCGTGATGCTGCGCGACGGCGCGATGGCTGCCGGATGCCTGACCGATCCGGAGCCTGTCTGCGAGACCTTCCTACGCGGCCTCGAGGGGCTGCTCGCCTACCGCAGCGGACTGCGGTAGACGAGCAGGCTGGTCACTCGATGCCGTTGTCGGCGAGGAACTCCTTGGCGACCGTGGCCGGGGTGGCCTTGTCGACCTGGACCTTCGCGAGAGCCTCGGTCAGGTTGTCGGTGGTCAGCGCCTCCGAGACGGCGTTGAGCGCGGTCTCGGCGTCGTCGCTGAGCGCCTCGGAGCGGATCAGCGGGACGACGTTCTGGGAGAGGAAGAGGTTCTTCGGGTCCTCCAGGACGACCCAGCCGTTGGTCGGGATCTGGGAGTCGGTGGAGAAGACGTTCGCGACGTCGATGTCGCCCTTCTTCAGCGCGCTGGACGTCAGCGGGCCGCCGGCGTCGAGCGGCTTGAACTCCTTGAACGTGACCCCGTAGACCTCGTCGAGACCGATCAGACCCTGGTGGCGCGTCTTGAACTCCGGGGCACCGCCGAGCGTGAGGTTCTTCGCGACCGGCGCGAGGTCTTCGATGCTCGTCAGGGAGTACTTCTCGGCCGTCTCCTTGGAGACGGTGAGCGTGTCCTTGTCCTCGGCCTCGGACTGAGGCAGCGTCTCGCTGCCCTCCGGCAGGACGTCCTGGAGCGCTTCGTAGACGTCCTCGGGGGCGGAGACGTTCTCCGGGACACCGTCCGGCTTCAGGTAGGCCAGCAGGGCGCCGTTGTACTCCGGCAGCAGGTCGATGTCGCCGCTCTTGAAGGCCTCCATGTAGACCTCGCGGGAACCGATGTTGGGCTTGGTCTCGACCTTGACGCCCTCGGCCTCGAGGGCCTGGGCGTACATCTCCATGAGCAGCTCGCTCTCGGGGAAGTTGGCCGAGCCGACGACGATCGTGCCGCTGCCCGAGTCGGAGTCCGATCCGGAGTCGAGCGGGTCACCGCCGCAGGCGGTCAGGGTGCCTGCCACGGCGAGCGTCGCGAACAGGTACGCGGTGGTGCGGGTTCGGCGGGACATTGAGATACCTCTCGGGTTGCTGGATGGGTCAGCCGGCGAGCTTGGGTTCGGGGCGGGCGGTGGTCGGGCGGTTGCCGGCGCTACGGCCGTCGACGCCGGGCGAGACGAGGAGCCGCTGCGCCCCCGCGAGCACGAGGTCGATCAGGACCGCGAGCACGGCGAGCACGATGGCGCCGGCGACCACCTGGTCGTACTGCAGCGTCGCCAGGCCGTCGAAGAGATAGCGGCCGAGGCCGCCGAGACCTGCGTACGCGGCGATGGTCGCGGTCGAGACGACCTGGAGCGAGGCGTTGCGCAGGCCGCCGATGATGATCGGCAGCGCGATCGGGACCTCGACCCGCCAGGCGATCTGGGACTCGGTCATGCCGACGCCTCGCGCCGCGTCGACGGTCTCGTCGGCGACGGCCCGGATCCCGGCGTACGTGGTGGCGAGGATGGGCGGGATGGCGAGCACGACCAGGGCGATCGTGACCGGGACCAGGCCGATCCCGACCAGGCCGAGGGCGAGCATGAGCACGCCGAGGGTCGGCAGCGCGCGGCCGGCGTTGCCGAGGTTGATGGCGATCAGCGCGCCGCGTCCGGTGTGGCCGATCAGGAGGCCGATCGGGAAGGCGATCACGGCCGCGATCACCAGCGAGAGGAAGGTGTAGCCGAGGTGCTCCAGGATGCGCTGCGGGAAGCCGTCGGGGCTGGTCAGCGACCAGTTGGCTGCGTCGAGCAGGTAGTCGAGGCTCATCGCGCACCCGCTCTCGACCACGGGGTGAGTCCGCGCTGGACGGCGACGATCAGGACGTCGGCGACGACCGCGAGCATGACCGAGAGGACCAGCCCGATGATGATCGGCGGGAGGTAGAAGCCGAGCTGGAACCCTCGGGTGAAGAGCTGCCCGAGACCGCCGATGCCGACCAGGGCGGCGATGCTGACCATGCTCACGTTGGCCACGGTGGCCACCCGCAGACCGGTCAGGATCACCGGCATCGCCAGCGGCAGCTGGACGGCGAACCAGCGGCGCAGGGGGTGGTAGCCCATCGCGGTGGCCGCCTGCAGGACCGTGCTGTCGACCGCGTCGAGACCGTCGGCGGTCGTGCGGACGAGCAGGGCGAGCGAGTAGAGCGTGAGCGCGACGACCACGTTGAGCGGGTCGAGGACGCTGGTGCCGAGGACGCCCGGGAGCAGCAGGAGCAGGGCCAGCGACGGGATCGTGTAGACGACGCTGCCGGTGGTGAGTGCGATGTGGCGCACGGGGGCGTAGCGGTGGACGAGCGCGCCCAGCGGCAGCGAGAGGACGAAGGCGATCGCCACCGGCAGCAGGGCGAGCCAGATGTGCTCGACGAGCGCGGTGAGGACGTCGCCGATGTTGGTCTCGAGGTAGCCCCAGAGGTCACTCACCCTGCCTCCTCCGAGGAAGCCAGGGCCGCCAGCCGCTCCCGCTGCTGCGAACGTACGCTACCCGCGAGGTCCTCGAGCAGGACCAGTCCGTCGGCACGACCCTCGGCGTCGACCCGCACCGCGGCGCCCGCGGGCGAGAGGATGACCAGGTCCGTGACCGTACGCAGGTTCGCGCCGTCGCGGAAGGTGCCCTCGGTCGGGAGCAGCCCGGCGGGACCGCGCCAGCCCAGGGGCCGGCCGTCGCGGTCGACCTCGAGGGTGAGCCCGTCGACGTCGTGGTCGACCGGCTTGAGCGCGATCTCGCTGCCGTCGGCGAAGGAGAGGCCGCGGAAGCCGCGGTCGCGACCCACGAGCGAGGCGACGAAGTCGTTGGCGGGGGCGGCGAGGAGGTCGGCCGGCGGAGCGAACTGGGCGAGGTGGGCGCCGTTCGAGAACACCGCGACCTCGTCCCCGAGGCGGATCGCCTCGTCGATGTCGTGGGTGACGAGCACGATCGTCTTGCCGAGGTCGCCCTGAAGCCTGAGCAGCTCCTGCTGGAGGTCGTCGCGCACGACCGGGTCGACCGCCGAGAACGGCTCGTCCATGAGCAGCACCGGCGGGTCGGCCGCGAGTGCCCTGGCTACGCCGACGCGCTGCTGCTGGCCGCCGGAGAGCTGGGCGGGGTAGCGCTCGCCGAGGTCGGGCGAGAGTCCGACCCGCTCGAGCAGTCCGAGGGCGCTGGTGCGTGCCTCCCGGCGCGAGACGCCCTGGAGGACCGGGACGGTGGCGACGTTGTCGAGGACCGTGCGGTGCGGGAACAGCCCGGCGCCCTGGATCACGTAGCCGATCTCGCGACGCAGCTGTGCCTCCGGGCGGGTGGTGATGTCGTCACCGTTGATCAGGATCCGGCCGGAGGTCGGCTCGATCATCCGGTTGATCATCCGCAGCGCGGTGGTCTTGCCGCATCCCGACGGACCGACGAACACGGTGATCTGGCCGGTCTCCACCTTCAGGGAGAGGTCGTCCACGGCCACTGTGCCGTCCGGATAGCGTTTGGTGACGCCGTCGAACTCGATCACAGCCACCGCTCCTGTCTTTCGTTCTCCACCTGCGGACGCCGTTGCACAAGATCCTCAGCCTGCCAGATCAGGGTGAGGAACAGAAGGTATTAAACGGATGGTCAAACTAGGGTTTGCCGGACTTCGGTTCTCGATACTTGAAATCTGCCACATCTGCCCCGCTCTGTCGGTCAACCGGGGCTCGGCGCCCGAGATGTCGCCGCCGTTTCACGTGGCAACGACGTCGACGTACGCCTCATTCCGGACGATCTCGAGCGACCGGGCGAGCCGTGTCAGTCCTCCAGCGGGCGGAGCTCGTCGGCGTAGGAGACCGAGACGCGGCGCATGACCCCGTCGTCGCTGATCGCGTACTGTCCCATCCGCCACAGCGGAGGCGAGTAGGCGTGGATCGAGACCGAGCCGTCGACGGCGCCGCTCATCCGGTGGATGTGGTCGGGGCCGAAGCCGAAGCTGCGGCCCGCGCCGACCTCCCGCTGCACCGGCTCGCCGCCGAACCGCGGTTGCTGCTCGACGACCGCCCCGTGGGTCACCGCGACCGCACCCGAGGAGATGTCGTGGTCGTGCCAGCCGGTGTCGTCGACGGTGTTCCAGCACAGCAGCCAGACGTCGATGTCCTTGTCGCGGTAGAGCGAGACGTAGTGGCGCCCGCCGGTGTCGTGGCGCGCCAGGTGCTCCCACAGCTCGGGGCGCGCGGCGAGCTCGTCGACCCAGGTGCGGAGCTCGCCGGGGGTGAGGGTGCGGCCCGGCAGAGCGGGCAGGTCCGCGGTGCTCAGGACGCTGTCGACGGTGGGCACGGTGACGGTCGGTTCGGTGATGGTCATCGGTCTCCTCCGGTGAGCAGATGGTGCGGGTTGGCGACGAAGATCGCCCGGCTCAGGGCCTCCCCGAGGCCGGGGTCGGTCGGTTCGGCGTACGGCCGGTCCGAGCCGTTGACCAGCGGGTCGACGCCGACCACGCGGGACATCGCGTCGATCGCCTGGGTGCCGTAGGACGAGGTCTCGTAGTAGACGTGCCGGTCGATGGCGCCGAGGCTCCCGCCGCGCTGGGCGAGGCGTTCGTGATGGAGCGGCGCGAGTCCGGCCAGCCCGACGAACGCGATCCGCAGCGTCGGGAGCAGCGACCTGCCGGCGACGTGCCAGGCGTGCCAGGCGGCGCTCTGCTGGGCGACGTACGAGGTCAGGGCGGGCCACCAGCCGGGCAGGTCGTCGTGGTCCGTCGTGGGACCGGCGGGGCCGGGATGGACCAGGACGGGCAGGTCGGCCTGCTCGGCCGTCGCGAGCACCGGAGCGAGGGCCTCGAGCGCGGAAGGCGTCGCGAGCGCCGTGGCCGGCACCTGGAGGCCGTGGATGCGGTCGTTCTTCAGGAGCGTCGCGAGATCGTCGAGGTCGGGCTCGACGAGGCCGGGTGCCGCCCAGAGCCCGTAGTCGGCGGGGAGCTCGTCGGAGAGGCTGTGCCAGGCGTCGAGCAGCGGGCGGGACTGTTCCGGGCCGAGCGACTCGATCCCCAGCGGGCTGGAGAGCGACAGCAGCACCAGCCCGTCCTCGCGTGCCGCACGACCGGCGAGATCATGATCCGCGGGGTCGACGGGGTAGGGCGGCTCCCCGTCGAGATGGAGCACCCAGCCGTCGAGGTAGGGAGGCTGCCGCCGCCGGCGCAGCTCCTCGACCAGTGCCGGCGGCCACAGGTGCTGGTGGACGTCGACCGGGCGCTTCATGGGCTAAGTCAATAAGATTAGTTGTGATTAAGCAAGCCCACTCGCCCGTACGGCACCATGGCGGGATGACCGACACGAACACCCAGATCCTGCTCCGCGCCCGCCCGGTCGGCGAGCCCACCGCCGAGGACTTCTCGATCGTCAGCTCCGAGGTGCCGGTGCCGGCCGAGGGAGAGGTGCTGCTGCGTACGAGATTCCTCTCGCTCGACCCCTACATGCGCGGACGGATGAGCGATGCGCCCTCGTACGCCGAGCCGACCGCGCTGGGCGGCGTGCTGCCCGGCGCCACGGTCGCCGAGGTGGTCGAGTCGCGGGACCCGTCGCGGCAGGTGGGCGACGTGGTGCTGGCGTACGGAGGCTGGCAGTCGTTCTCGATCGCGCCGGCCAGGCACACCCGCCGCCTCGACCCGTCCGTCGCGCCGGTCTCCACCGCGCTGGGGGTCCTGGGGATGCCCGGCTTCACGGCGTACGCGGGGCTGACCCAGATCGGGCAGCCGAAGCCCGGAGAGACCGTCGTGGTCGCGGCCGCGACCGGTCCGGTGGGCGCCACGGTCGGCCAGATCGCCAAGATCCTCGGCTGCCGCGCGGTGGGGATCGCCGGCGGGCCGGAGAAGGTCGCCCACCTGACCGAGCTCGGCTTCGACGCCGCGCTGGACCACCGTGCGCCCGACTTCAAGGACCAGCTGAAGGCCGCCGTCCCCGACGGGATCGACGTCTACTTCGAGAACGTCGGCGGGCACGTGTGGAACGCGGTGCTGCCGCGGCTCAACAAGTTCGCCCGGGTACCGGTCTGCGGTCTGATCGCCCACTACAACGACACCTCCGCGCCCGAGGGGCCCGACCGGGCGCCCGGGCTGATGCGGCACGTGCTCAACAAGTCGCTGCTGATCAGGGGTTTCATCCAGACCGAGTTCGTCCGTGACCACGAGGAGCGGTTCCTCACCGAGGCCGCCGGCTGGCTGGCCGAGGGCAGGCTCCGCTACCGCGAGGACGTCACCGAAGGACTCGAGAACGCGCCCGCCGCGTTCAACCGGATGCTTCGCGGTCAGAACTTCGGCAAGACGGTGATCAAGGTCTGACCGAGCTCAGGCCGTCGGCGAGGCGGTCGGGGACTCCTCCGTGACCGTCTCGCCGGGGGCGGCCGCTTCCGGCGCAGGCTCCTTGAGGTCGGGGAAGTCCGGGTTGCCGTAGAGCGTGCGGAGGTGCTCCCTGATCGCGAGGTCCGTGGGCAGGGTGGTCTCGGGCTCGAACGTCGCGATGCAGTTGGCGATCACCGCGTCGTAGGTGGCCTTGTCGTCCACCTCGAAGGTCTCGCCGTAGACCGCGATCGCGGCCGCGTCGCAGGGCTCGGCGAGGGTCGCTGCCGTCGCGGCGTCGGTGGGCGTCGGAGTCGGCGTGGGCGTCGGGGTGGGCGTCGGAGTCGGCGTGGGGTCGACCGGCTCGCTGGTCTCGCCGTCGCCGGGGTCCGTGCCGTCGGTGGGCTCAGTGGTGGGGTCCGTGCTGGGGCCGGTGCTGGGCTCGGTCGAAGGCTCGGGCTCGTTGTCGCCGGAGCCGCTGTCGGACTCCACCGGCTCGGCCGGCACCGGCGTCTTGGCGGCGCCGTTGGTGTCGGCGTCGGGCTTCGTGACGGTGTTCGAGGTGCGCGGGAGAGCGGACGCGTTGGGCCTCACCGCGGAGGGGGTTCCGCCGTCCACGCTCGGTGATCCCGGGAACTCCCCGTTGCGGTACTGGTCGGCGATCTTGAGCACCGCCTCGACGTACGTGTCGCTCTGGTTGTAGCGGTAGACCGCGGCGTTGGCACCGGAGTCGGTGCTGACGTCCTCGGTGCCGGCGCACAGGAATGCCGCCGTGGCGACGGCGGCATCGTCGATGTCCTGGGGGTCGCGGCGGTTGTCGCCGTCGCCGTCGGTGCCGGCGAAGGTCCAGGTGGAGGGGATGAACTGCATCGGGCCGACGGCGTGGTCGTAGACGGTGTCGTGGTCGTAGAGACCGTTGTCGGTGTCGCGGACCGCCGCGTAGTTGCCGGCGCCGTTGAGCTGCGGGCCGATGATCGCGGGGAGGGCGAGGCCGTTGGAGTCGAGCTCGCTGCCGCCGAAGCGGCCGTGGTTGCTCTCGACCATGCCGATCCCGGCGATCAGCGCCCAGTCGATGCGGCAGGAGGCGTCGGCGTCGTTGAGCACGGTGGCCGCGCGCTGGTAGGCGGCGAGGGCGACCGGCGGGATCGACAGCTCCTCGGCGTTGGAGGCGAGCCGCACCGCGTCGGTGGGGGTCAGGTTCTTCACGCCGCCCAGGCCGTTGGCGATGCCCAGCGGGTCCTGAAGAGCGCCCGGGTCGGGCAGCTCGGGCTGCTGGTGGCCGGTGTCCAGGCTCCCCTCGTCGGGGGCCAGGAAAGCGAAGGCAGCGGTCAGCGCGACGGCAGCCACGGCCCGAGGCCCGAGGCTGGTCAGCGCCGCTGTGCTGATGCTTCTGGCCCAGAACTTTCGGGGTGCTTTGGTCATGCCGGTCTCACCTCATCCACGCGTGGGGGACGTGTACGTCACCTGAGCCTACCCAGGTATTCCACTTCGGCGCCCGGCAATAAGAAATCACCCCCATTGGTGATGAATCGCCACGGTCGTGCCACCTGACGTTGGGCTGGTGTTCCCCGGCTCGCCGCCTGGTCTCACCTTGCGGCTGTCACCGTGGACGGCATGACTGAACGGACGCGTCTGTGGATGGTTCCGCCGGGCGCGGCCGCGGGCTGGGGCGTCGGGTTTCTCCCGCAGCTCGTCCAGCCCCAGCCGCTCCTGCTCGCCCCGATGGTCGCCGAGCTGGTCTCCTTCACGCTGCTCGCCGCCGCGCTCGGCGGGCTCGCCGCCGGCCTGCGCCCGGACCGCCGGCTGGTCAGCGCGACACTGGCCGGCGCCGGCGTCGTGGGTGCGGCGCTGCTGGGGCTGACGCTCGCCGCGGGACCCGCGGCGACCAACCCGAGGATGCTGAGCCACCTGATCGTCATCGCCGCGATCACGACGGTCGCGGGTCTCACCGCCGGGATCGCGGCAAGCCTCGGGCCGTGCGTGCTGCGGGCTCCGATGCTGGCAGCGCCGGCCGTCTGCGTACCGCTCTGGCTGGACGGCATGCTCCCCGGTGACCTGCCGTCGTCGGTGATCGACGCGCTGCTGGCCGCCGCGCTGGTGACCGTCCTGGTGACCTCCGTACGCCGCGCCGTCGACGTCGTCGCCTGGGTGCCGGCCTGGATCCTGGGCTGGGCGATGCAGACGCTGCTGACGGTGCTGGTGGCCATCGGCGTACTCATCCAGGAGGGGCGCTCCGTCGACGCCGGGCTGCTCTCCTCGCACCTGGTGTACTTCCACGAGCGCTGGAACGAGCCCGCGGTGCACTACCCCGCCGGATGGGCCCTCGCCGGTGTCCTGGCACTGGCGTTGGTGGCGTGGAGGCTGCGTGACACCCTTCGGGTGTGAAACGGACGCTCATCACCGGAGGCACCCGCGGCATCGGCGCCGCCATCGCTCGTCGGCTCGCCGCTGACGGCCACTCGCTCGTGCTCGGCTATCTGTCCGACGAGGCTTCTGCCACGGCGACGCGCGACGAGATCCGGGCCCTCGGGGTCTCCTGCGAGATCGTGGCCGCGGACATCACCACCGACGCCGGGATCGCCTCGCTCTTCGAGGCCGCCGGGCCGATCACGGGCGTGGTCAACAACGCCGGCGCGACCTACCGCTACGCCCCTCTCGTCGACACTCCTGCGGACGAGATCCGGAGGACGTACGACGTCAACCTGGTCGGTCCCACGCTGGTCGCCCGCGCGGCGGTGTCCTCGCTCGCCGAGGGTGGCGTGATCGTCAACATCTCCTCGGGTGCCGCGACCCTGGGATCGCCGGGAGAGTACGTCCACTACGCCGCCGCGAAGGCCGGGATCGACGCGCTCACCAAGGGCCTCGGGCTCGAGGTCGCCGCGCTCGGCATCCGGGTCGTCGCGGTCGCCCCCGGACTCACCGAGACCGACCTGCACGCCGCGACCGGCGACCCCGGCCGGATCGAGCGGATGGCTCCCCAGATCCCGCTCGGCCGCGCGTCCTCGCCCGACGAGGTCGCCGAGGCGGTCGCCTGGCTGATGAGCGACAAGGCTTCCTACGTCACCGCGACCACGCTCCGGGTGGCCGGCGGGCGGTGATGTCACAGGACGGCGGCGTACGTCGTCCTGGTTGGCATGAACATCATCTTGTGGATCCTGACCATCTTTCTGGCAGCCGGGTTCCTGGCCGGTGGGGTGGCGATGCTGGTGCTCTCGAAGGAGCGCTTTCGCAACGCCTTCGACGGCTGGCGCTACGCCGATGACTTCCCGGACGGCTTTCTCAAGGTCATCGGTGTGATGAAGGTGCTGGCCGCCGCCGGGCTGATCCTGCCCCCGGTGACCGGGACCGCGACGTGGCTGGTGCCGCTGGCCGCTCTCGGGCTGGTGCTGCTGATGACCGGCGCGGCGACCACCCGCATCATCCGCCGGGAGTGGGGCGCCTTCTACGGCGATCTCGTCTTCTGGGGGCTGGCGGCCTTCGTCGCGTTCGGTCGGCTCGAGGTCGTGCCGTTCTAGGCAGTTCCGCTGCGGGCACGAGCGGATGTGACCATTGATCGCGACCTTGGTTACATCTCGCTCGTGTCGCGCGACGGGGCTTGCCGGATGGCCCACAATCTCCTCATGAGGCCCCAGGTGGTCGCGCATCGCGGCGCCAGTCATGAGATCGCGGAGCACACCCTGGCTGCGTACGTCGCAGCCCTGGATGCGGGTGCGGACGCCTTGGAGTGCGACGTGCGCCTGACGATGGACGGTCACCTCGTCTGCGTCCACGACCGGCACCTGCGCCGGATCGGCGCGCGTGGGCTCGTCTCGGAGATGACCCTCGCCGAGCTGCAGGCGATCGACTTCGCGGCCTGGAAGAACGGGTTCTGGGAGGGCGAGGACGAGCCGCCGGACCGGGACATGCGGGGTGTGCTCACGCTGCACCGGCTGCTGCGGGTCGTGCGGGACTACCCCCGGCACGTCGAGATGGCGATCGAGACCAAGCACCCGACGCGCTACGGCGGGCTCACCGAGGGGCGGCTGGTCGACGTGCTCAACGACTTCGGCTGGGCGGGTCCGGGCAGCCCGGTGCGGGTGATGAGCTTCTCCTTCACGGCGCTGCAGCGGGTGGAGCGGCTGGCCCCCGGCGTACCTCTGGTCCAGCTCATCGACCGTGCCGCCAACTGGTCGCTCCTGCGGCACGCGATCGGCGAGGACTGGTGGCTGGGCGCCGGGATCGAGATGCTCACCGCCCACCCCAAGCTCGCCCGGCGGCTCGCGTCGAAGGGGCGCAACCTCCACGTCTACACCGTCAACACCGAGGAGCAGCTCAAGCTCTGCCTCGACCTCGGGGTCAACGCGGTCATCACGGATCGTCCGGGGTTCATGTTGGAGCTGCTCGGCCGTTAGGGTTCGGACGTGGCCAAGAAGTCCCGAGTCAAGAACCGTCAGGCGGCTGCGGCCCCGACGGACGGTCCAAACCCGCGCGCGGCGTGCCCGTGCGGGTCCGGCAAGCGTTACAAGGCGTGCCACGGTGCCGCCGGCGGCGCGTTCGTGGGGCGCCCCTTCGAGGGCCTGCCCGGCGAGTGCGACCTGGTCGCGCTGCGCGAGCTGGTGCCCTCGGCGACGGTGTCGCTGCAGGTGAAGGGCTACGAGTCGACCCCGGTCACGCTCGGCACCCTGCTGCCCGGCGCCGCGCCGGCGATGTCGCGCGACTCGGGCGAGGTCTGGGCCGGGCTGCAGGTGCAGCACAACTACGGCGACGTGTCGCGTGACGTCGCCGCGGCGCTGCTCCAGGCTCTGGAGAGCCGCGCCGCGGGTGAGTCCGGCATCTTCGGCCTCACCTCCGCGCCGGGCGAGGGCCCGCGGCTCCAGGACATCGTCACCAACTCGTCCCTGGACGTCACCGTCCACGAGGGCTTCGACTGGTGGCTCGCCGACGTCGAGGACAAGGGCGACTTCGAGCACGCCCTCGAGCACGCCAACGAGTCGGTGCTGCCGACCGAGCGGCTGACCTCGGTCGAGGCTGCGTACTGGACCTCGGTGGGCTCCAAGGAGCACCTGCGCTGGGTCATGCCCGAGCCCGAGGACGCCCTGCTCACCGCGCTCGCGCGGCTGCACGTGGCCGGCGACGACGTGATCGTCCCCGACGCCCGTTTCGTCGGCATGTTCCGCGCCCACGGCCTGCTCGCCCCCGTCTGGGACCTGCCGGTCGGCACCGGCGCCGAGGCGCTCGAGGAGCCGGCGGTGGCGTTCAAGAAGCTGCTCGACGAGGCGCTCGCCGACGACTCCGAGATCACCCCCGAGGTCCGCTCGGCCCGCGCCGGGCTCGCGAACCGGCAGGTCACCATCCGCTGATCCCCGCTGGTCGAAGGCCACTTCGTTCAGACCTCGGAGCCGCTAGGCGGAGGCGTGTCGAGACCAACACAGTCCTGACGCGCTCGACGGGACCGTGTTGGTCTCGACACGGATTCGTTCGTTCCTCACGAATCCGGCTCGACCAGCGTGGTCACCGCTCGACCGGCAACCACAGCTCGCACGAGGCGTACGTCTCGGTGAGCTCGAGGTAGCGCAGGACCGACGGTCCGGGGCGGAGCCGCCACGGGTTCGACGGGAACCAGTCGGTCGCGGTCGCGGCCCAGAGACGCTGCAGCGTCTCCGGGTGCGGGCCGCTGGCGGCGAAGACCGCCCAGGAGCCTGCCGGCACGGTGATGGCATCCAGCTCCTCCGGCACCGAGGCCGACGGCGTGACCGCGACCCCGTGCAGGTAGGTGATCATCGTCCCCTCCGGTGCATCGGGCGACGGGGAGTCGGTGACCGCGAGGATGCCGCGCGGGTCGGTGTCGTTGAGCTCCTTGAGCCGGACGTGCTCCGAGGGCTCGAGCGAGGCGATGTGTGCCTGGATGTGCGGATTCACGCCCTCGTAGATCAGCGGGACCTTGGCGGCGTGGCCGACCAGGCGCAGCTCGGGCATGTCGTTGATGGTGACGTCCATCGGGGTGCTCCCTTCGACGCTCAGGCGGAACCTGAGCGTGGGTTGTGTGCGTAGCGGACCACCGGACCGGCGTACGTCGGCCGGAGCCGAACCGTGCACCGCACGGAACGCGCGCCCGAACGCCTCGGTCGAGCCGTAGCCGTAGCGCACCGCGACCTCCAGGAGGTCGGGGGCACCGGCGACGAGGTCGGCCGCGGCCAGGGTCATCCGCCGGCGGCGGACGTACTCGGACAGCGGCATCCCGGCGAGCGCCGAGAACATCCGGCGCAGGTGGTACTCGGTGGTGCCGTGGTCGCGAGCGACCCGAGCCACGTCCACCTCGCCGGTGAGCCCGTCGTCGAGCTCGGCCTCGACCAGGTCGACCAGGGTGTTGAGCGTGCCGATCATGTGGTCCTCCTGTCGCCGTCAAGCCTGGCTCGGGAGCACCCCTCCGGGCCCGACTTTTCTGGCCCGGTTCAGTCGGGCGGGTTCAATCCGATGTGGACCGCAGCCGGAACGCCTGCAGGCGTGAGTAGCCCTTCACGCTCGCCCGCCGCATCTTCTCGACCTGGAAGCCGTCGACGTCCTCGAGCGCCGCCGCCGCGTGCTCGTCGACGACCACCGACGAGGGTCGGGCGACGGTCGTGAGGCGGGCGGCGATGTTGACCGTAGGGCCGAAGACGTCGCCAAGCCTGAGCACCACGTCGCCGTAGGAGATCCCGGCTCTGACGTGGGGAAACGCGCTGTCGCGGTCTTCGCCCAGCGCGGCCAGCTCCAGCGCCGTCCGAGCGGCGGAGGGGACGTCCTCGAAGGTGAAGAACACCCCGTCGCCGAGATACTTGATCACCCGGCCGCCGTGCTCGACGACGACGTCGGAGCAGGTGTCCTCGAACTCCTCGACCCAGTCGACGAGCTCCTTGTCGCTGAGCCGCTTGGAGCGGGCGGTGTAGCCGACGATGTCGAGGAACCCGACCGCCAGCGGCACCGCGGACGCGTCCGCGACGGTGAGCATCCGGCGGGCCGCGCTGACCAGGTGGCGGCGCCAGACGTAGTCCTGCAGCGACTCGACCAGCGGCAGCACCTGCGCGGTCAGCGCGACCAGGTCCTCGACCTCGTCGCCGCCCCGCTCGCGGGCGACCTCGGCGAGCAGCGACGTCTGCCACTCGGCCAGGCGGGCGTAGGAGCGCCCCCAGGTCCGCACGAGAGCGGCCTGCCGGTCCTCGCTGAGCACCCCGAGACGTACGAGCTCCTGCGTCATCCGCAGCGCCTCGACGTCGGCCTCGGTGAAGGCGATCTCGTCGTCGCCCGCGTGCGGGAAGCCGAGGTGGTGCCAGAGGTCCTCGGCGACCTCCATGGGCACGCCGACCGCGCCCGCGACGTCGGCGCGGGTCAGTGTGGGCGTCTGTCCGAGGACGAAGGACTCGACCACGGCCAGCGCTTCGGCCAGCTCGATGTCGGCCTCACGGCTGCGGCCGTGGTCGAGACCCTCGTCGGTCTGGTCGTCGAGCGTCAGGAGCCGAACCTGTCCTTGGCGACCTTGTCCAGCGCCCTCGCGAACGACGGCATCTCCACGGAGAGCTGCTGCAGCTTGTCGGCGCTGAGGTGGATCAGGTCGAGCGGCGTGAGGGCGACGATGGAGGCCGTCCGCAGCGACCCCCGCATGATCGCCGCCTCACCGATGATGTCACCGGGACCGCACTGGGCGATCTCCTCCTTGTCCCGGCGGACCGAGACGGTGCCGTCGAGGATGATGTAGGCCTTGTCCGGCGGGGTGTCCTCCCAGATCGGCGACCAGCCCTCCGGCAGATGCACGCGGGTGCCGGTGGCGCTGATGTGCGCGATCTCCTTGGGCGTGAACATGGAGAAGAACGACTCGGTCACGAGGTTTTCCTTCGGTCGGCTGTGGGGACGGTCACAAGGACAACGACTTTCCTACTGGCGAGTTATCCCAGCGGGTCCCGGGCGATCGGGCAGCTCATGCATCGCGGACCACCCCGGCCGGAGCCCAGCTCGGAGCCGGCGATCGCGATGACCTCGATCCCGGCGGCCTCCAGCGCCTCGTTGGTCTGGGTGTTGCGCTCGTAGCCGACGACCACGCCCGGCGCCAGTGCCAGGGTGTTGTTGCCGTCGTCCCACTGCTCGCGCTCGGCGGCGACCGGGTCGAGCCCGGTGTCGACGTGGTGGAGCTTGTCGATGCCCATCGCCTCGGCCGCGACCTCGAGGAACGGACGCGGGGCGGCGATGTCCACCTGGTCGGACTCGCCCGACGGCGTCACGGCGTACGCCACCAGCGAGTCGACCGCGTTGGGGTAGATGACCATCTTGTCGGTGTTGACCAGCGTGGCGATCGTGTCGAGGTGCATCGTCGCGCGCTCCTGTGCGATCGGCACGGCGAGGACGGTGTGGGCGAGGTCCTCCGCGAAGACCTGGCGCGCCAGCCGCTCGGCACCCGCGGGGGTCGTACGCTCGCCGACCCCGACGGCGACGACGCCGGGCGCGAGCAGGAGCACGTCGCCACCCTCCACGTGCTCGAGGTGGGAGCCGTGCAGCCGGGGGCTGGACCGGAACCGCGGGTGGAACTGGTAGATCAGCTCGGTCAGCGCGGTCTCGCGCTTGCGGGCCGGCATCGCCAGGCTCGTGACCGTCGCGCGGTCGCGGATCCACACGGACGAGTCGCGGGTGAAGAGCAGGTTGGGGAGCGGGTCGATCAGGAAGTCGTCGTGGGCGAGGAGGCTGGTGACCAGACCGTGGCCGCCGCGCACCTCGTCGTTGCGGATGCCCGCGGTCAGGTGGTCGGTCAGCTCGGCCGGTCCCGCGTCGGCGAGGGCACCGCTCAGGTAGTCGCGGAGGGTATCGCCCAGGGTGAGCGAGCCCAGCACGTTGTCGAGCGCCAGCTTGCGGGCCTCGGGCACCTCGAGGGTCTCGGTGAGCAGGTCGGTCAGGTAGAGCACCTCGACGTCGCGATCCCGCAGCGCGGCCGCGAAGGCGTCGTGCTCGTCCTGTGCCCGCTTCACCCACGGAATGCCGTCGAAGAGCAGCTTGTCGTTGTTGCGCGGCGTCAGCCGGGTCAGCTCCCTACCGGGTCGGTGGAGCATTACCGTACGCAGCCGTCCGACCTCGCTGTCGGCGCCAAGTTCAACCATGTCGGCAGCCTAGGCGACGGTCGCTCAGGCGAACACCTCGACCAGCGTCAGGATGCCCAGGACGAGGCATACGAGGGCTCCGACGTAGTGCAGGACGTGCAGCTTGATGAACCGGAGCAGCGTACGTCCCAGCAGCACCGCGAGCCCCGACACCGTCAGCAGCGCGGCCCAGGAGCCGATGAAGACCGAGACCGGCTCGTGGTAGCGGGCCACCAGCGAGACGCTCAGCAGCTGGGAGAGGTCGCCCCACTCGGCCGCGAAGAGGACCATGAAGCTGGCCAGGACCTGGCGGAAGCCGCGTACGTCCTTCGCCTTCTCGGCGAACTCGCTGCCGTCCTCCTCGCTCGCGGTGCCGTGGTGGCGGCGTCCCTCGACGAGCAGGAGCACCGCGCCGCCGAGGAAGAGCAGCGCGGCGACGATGTGGATCAGGCTGGTCGGCAGGAGCGTCGCCACGCCACCGATCGCCACCGCGATGAGCGTCTGGATCGCGAACGCGGCGCCCACGCCGAGCCAGACGAAGATCGGCCGGTACTTCGTCGACAGCACCAGCGTCGCCAGGAACGTCTTGTCCGGCAGCTCGACGACGAAGATCGCGGCGAAGGCCAGCGCGATGACGGTGATGTCCACGGGGTCATGGTCGCACTCGGCGGGGCGGGATGTTCAGCTAGGTATGCAGGCGAACAGTCGCTCCCCTGGTGGAACTCCACGAGGGATGCGGATGCTCGGCTACATACCTGGACGAACCGCCAGCGCCTTGGCCGCCGCCAGGACGTCGATCGCGGGGCGGTTGAGCGCGGCGGCGACACGGGCGACGTCGTCCCACTCGGGCTGCAGGTTGACGATCTCGCCGTCGAGGCGGGCGGCCTTGACGGCGATCGGGTGTCCGTCGACGGTCACGGTCAGGATCTCGCGGGGCAGGGCGTACTTGACGACCACGTGTTCGCGTACGCCGATCGTCGAGGTCTCCCGGAAGAACACCCGCCGGACCGCGTCGGCGGCGTCGGGGCGGGTGAGAGCGTGGAGCGTGTAGGCGGGGCGGCCCTTCTTCATCAGGATCGGCGTGACCCAGGCGTCGTGAGCCCCGGCGGCGAGGAGTGCGTCGAGCGCGCCCGGGATCAGTCGGCCCTCCAGATCGTCGATGTTCGCCTCGATGACGAGCTCGGCGGCCGCACGATCTGCCGCCGGCGTCTCAGCCGCCTCCCCGACGAGCAGCCGGATCGCGTTCGACCAGCCCTCGGGATCCCTGCCTCCGGCCCCGACCCCGACGGCTCCGGTCACCATCGGCGGCTGGTCACCCCACGAGGTGGCGAGGGTGGTGAGCAGGGCGGCCCCGGTCGGCGTGCACATCTCCATCGACGGGTGCCCGGGAGGCCCCGCGAAGGAAGGTACGCCGGTGAGCAGCCGTGCCACCGCCGGCGGCGGCACCGAGAGGGTCCCGTGAGCGGCCCGGACCGAGCCCGACCCGACCGCGACCGGGGAGACCACGACGTCGGTGGCACCCAGGTGCACGAAACCGGCACAGACCCCGACCACGTCGGCGATCGCGTCCAGCGCCCCGACCTCGTGGAAGTGGACCTCCTCGGGGGAGATCCCGTGGACGGCCCCTTCGGCGACGGCGAGGCGCTCGAAGACCCGCAGCGCCAGGTCGCGCACCGCGCCGTCCAGCGAGGCGCCGGTGAGCAGCTCCCGGACGTCGGTCCAGGTGCGGTGGTGGGTCGAGTCCGCGATCGAGACATGACACCGGGTCGCGGCCAGGGCGCCACGTCTCACCTGTTCAGCGACGAGATCCACCGGCTCGGGAGCCACTGCATCCACCGCCGAGGCGATCACGGACAGCGGCACCCCGGCGGCGACGAGCGCGCCGAGCAGCATGTCGCCCGACGCCCCGGAGGAGGCGTCGACCCAGACGACCCTCATCGAGCCCGAGCCCGCCTGGCGATCCTTGCCGCCGCGACCCCGGCACCGTAGCCGTTGTCGATGTTGACCACGGTCACGCCGGGAGCACACGAGTTGAGCATCGCCAGCAGCGCGGCCAGCCCGCCGAAGGAGGCGCCGTAGCCGACGGACGTCGGCACCCCGATCATCGGCACCCCGACCAGCCCGCCGACCACCGAGGGCAACGCACCCTCCATCCCGGCGACGACGATCAGGCAGTCGGCGTCGTCGAGCCGGTCGCGTACGGCCATCAGGCGGTGGATCCCGGCGACACCCACATCGGTGATCCGTTCGACGCCGGCGCCGTGGACCCGGGCGGTCAGTGCCGCCTCGGCCGCGACCGGCCCGTCGGAGGTGCCGGCGGCCACGACGCAGACCCGGCCCTGCGGGGCCGGCAGCGGCCCAAGTGTGATCGCCCGGGCCTCGGCGTCGTGGGTCGCCGAGGGCAGCTCGGCGGCGACGAGGGCCGCTGCCTCGGCCGAGACCCGGGTGGCCAGGACGGCGCGCGTGGGATGCGCACGGTGCAGCCGGGCCAGGATCGCGACGACCTGCTCGGGGGTCTTGCCGTCGGCGTACACGACCTCCGGGTCACCCGTGCGCCGCTCACGGTCGAGGTCCACGCGGGCGAACCCGAGGTCCGCGGTCGTCTCCTGGTCGGGCATCCTCAGAACCGGGCCGGGTCGGCGGGATAGACCCCGAGCAGCTTCACGTCGGTCGTGAAGAAGGCCAGCTCCTCCAGGGCCCGCTTCAGCCCCGGCTGGTCGGGGTGGCCGTCGACCTCGGCGAGGAACTGGGTCGCGGTGAACTTCCCGTCGACCATGTAGGACTCCAGCTTGGTCATGTTGACGCCGTTGGTCGCGAAGCCGCCGAGCGCCTTGTAGAGGGCGGCCGGGAGGTTGCGTACGTTGAAGATGAACGAGGTCACCACCGGACCCTGGTCGGAGGGCGCCTGGATGAAGTCGGGCGAGAGCACCACGAAGCGGGTGGTGTTGTGGTCGGCGTCCTCGATGTCGGTCGCGAGCACGTCGAGCCCGTAGATCGAGGCGGCCAGCGGCGGGGAGATCGCGGCCATCGTCGGGTCACCGGCCTCGACGACCTCGCGCGCGGCACCGGCGGTGTCGCCGGAGACGACCGGCGTGAACCCGTGCTCCCGGATGATGTTGCGGCACTGGCCCAGCGCGTGGACGTGGGAGTGGACCGTACGGATGTCGTCGAGATGGGCGCCCGGAAGACCGAGCAGGTGGAACCGGATCCGCAGGTAGTGCTCGGCGATGATGTGCAGGTTCGACTCGGGGAGGAAGTGGTGGATGTCGGCCACCCGCCCGGCGAGGGAGTTGTCGATCGGGATCATCGCCAGCGACGCCTCACCTGCCTCGACGGTCGCAAAGACGTCCTCGAACGAGGCGCACGGCACCGACTCCAGCTCGGGGTAGTGCCGTTGGCAGACCATGTGTGAGTTGGACCCTGGTTCGCCCTGATAGGCGATGCGATGTGGCTCGGACACAGCGACAGTCTAGATTCGCCCGTTGTGCTCGCTCTTGCCATTCTCAGTCTGCTGACAGCAATCGCCTCCCTGGTGTTCGCCGGGGCGGCCTGGCAGAGGACGAAGGACGTACGCCGCCCCGACCCCGCCGCCGTCGAGTCGCTGCCGACCGATGTGGCCGGTCTGCGTGCCGAGGTCGCGGCCCTGCGGGCGGAGTCGGCGATGAACCTGCGCCATCTCGCGGTGGTGCGCTTCGACGCGTTCGGGGACGCCGGTGGCCACCTGAGCTGGTGCCTTGCCCTGCTCGACGACAACGGTGACGGGGTCGTGCTCACCTCGATCCACGGCCGCACCGAGGCGAGGTCGTACGCGAAGAGCATCAGCGGCTGGGAGTCGTCCCAGCTGATGTCGCCCGAGGAGACCGAGGCGGTCCAGCAGGCGAAGCCGAGGAGCTGATCCGAGGCGACCGGATCGGGCCGAAAACGACGCCGGCACGCTCGGGCGTGGCGGGGGAACCGTTCCGAGCGTGCCGGTTTTCAAACCCGGGCTGCGGGTGGGACGGCCCGGGAGTCGAACACTGGTCGCGGGGGATTTCCGACCAGTGTGTGGGTCTTGCACGTCACCGGCCGGAGTCAGGCTGAGCCCGATCGGGGACGCCGACTCGGCTCACGCCGAGTCGTGTCAGACACCTTATGAACATTTACTGATCAACAAGACATCTGTGCCCGCGAGTCGCCATCGAGTCGCACGAAAATTGATCCCAAACACGCTGAAAATACGCTTGATCCGGGACCTTAGACCCTGATTGCCGGGACTTTCTGCTTGGCTGCGTGTCGTTGGATTCGGGACCGAATCGGGACCGCGTTTCAGCGTGGCACGCGGACGAGCAGGCGTCCCGGAAGGCACGTCATGCGCAGCTCCCGACCCTCGGAGATGGTGTCGCCGTCGAGCTGGCGGGGCTGGTCGTGGTTGGTCCGGATCACGACGCTGGCGCCGGTCATCCGGTTGACCAGGTTGTCGGTGCGCGGCCGCTTGCTCAGCACCCGGAACGCGAGCGGGAGCCAGGACCAGAACCGCTGCGGATAGAGCAGCACCACGTCGACGAGCCCGTCGTCGAGCGCGGCCGCCGGCAGCAGCGGCATGTTGGCCTGGAGGTAGCCGACGTTGCCGACGACGACCGTGCGCGCCCGGTGCCTGGTGAACTCGCCGCCGTCGACGGAGATCTCCAGCCGCATCGCCGGGAACATCAGGCTCTTGAAGGCGGAGAGAACGTACGCCATCCAGCCGATCTTCTTCTTGATGTCCTCGTTGACGCCGCTCATGATCGCGGCGTCGAAGCCCATCCCGGCCATGACCAGGAAGTTGGTGTCCTCGAGGTTGTCGCCGGAGACCTCGACCAGGTCGATCGCCTGGTCCTGCCCGGTGAGCGCGACGTCGATCGCGGCGCGGATGTAGAGCGGGATCGACAGGTTGCGGGCGAGCAGGTTGCCGGTGCCGCCGGGGACGATCCCCACCGCGATGCCGGTGCCGGCCAGGGCGGAGCAGACCTCACGCACGGTGCCGTCGCCGCCGCACACGAGCACCAGGTCGGCGCCCTCCTCCTGGGCAGCGCGCGCCATCCCTCGGCCGGGGTCGTCGACCGTGGTCAGGTGCCAGGTCGGCGTCTTCCAGCCGGACTCCTTGGCCATCGTGGTGACCATGGTCTTGAACTGGTCGACCGACTCGACCTTGATCGGGTTGAGGACGACCGCGATCTTCCGGTTGCCGCGCACCGAGTCCACCAGCGGCCGCCGCCCCAGCGCGTGCGAGGTGGGCAGCGGCGTGTAGAGCGCCATGCCGAGGAAGACCGCACCGGCGGCGAAAGCGATCCCGCCGATCACGTCGGAGGGGTAGTGGCGGCCGAGGAAGACCCGGTCCGCGGCGACGAGCACGACCAGCAGCGTGAGGCCCGTGTAGGCGAGGCGGCGGATGCCGCGGCGGCGTACGAACATCGTCACGACGACCGCGATCACGCCCGCCAGGACCGCCATCCCGGTCGCGTGACCGGAAGGGTACGCCGGCGAGTCGTGCAGCCACGACGACAGTTGCCACTCCGGCCGGTCCCGGTCGATCAGCAGCACCAGGCCACGGCGTACGACCAGGGTGACGGCCACGACGCCGAACACGTAGACCGCGGCGCGCAGATACTTGCGGAACAGCCCGGCGGCGACCAGGAAGGCGACCCCGACCGGGAGGTACCACTCGGTGACCACCTCGACGACGTGCCAGAAGCCGAGCATCCAGCCGTGCTCCGCCGTCACCGCCGCTGCCTCGCGGCCGAGCTCGTCGAACGTCGAGACCGGCGGCCATGCGTTGATCGCCGCGATCCCGATCAGGGCGCACAGGGCGAACAGCGAAGCCGCCCAGAGCAGCAGGGCACGGCGCGAAAGGTCAAGCACGGTGAGTCAGTATGCGCGAAACGGCTTCCACACAGTGAATGAACGACCTGGACAAAAGCCGAGGCGGCGCACGGTTGTGAGCGTTACTGTTCCTTCTCCGCGCATGATTCGGGTCGGCGTCGGCATTCCTCGGTCCCTCGTCGTTGTGAGGTCTCTCTCATGCGCTCTCGCGTGTCCTCGTACGCCCTTCTCGGGCTCCTGTCCGTCCCCGCCGTCGCCCTCGGCGTCGGTGGCCTCCTCGCCGGCTCCGCTGCCGCGGCGGAAGGTGAGTGCGACGGCAAGGCCGTCACCGTCGACGTCAGAGAGGGTCAGGCCCCGACCGAACTCGACGACGTCATCGCCGTCCCGGCAGGTGCCACCGTGAGTGGGCTGGGCGGCAACGACACCATCTGCGTCGTCGGTCAGGGCGGGGCGGAGATCTACGGAGGTGCCGGCAACGACACGCTCATCGGTGGATCTGATGGCGATCTGCTCAACGGAGGAGATGGCGACGACGTCGCCCGTGCGGGCGAGGGCGACGACCTGATCGAGGAGACCTCGGGCAACGACGTGCTTGCCGGCGATGCGGGCGGCGACATCGTCCTCGCCGGCTCTGGTTCGGACGAGGTGGACGGAGGCGTTGGCGACGACGTCATCTCCGGTGGATCAGAGGGTGACGTCCTGCGTGGTGGGGATGGAGCCGACCGCATCGCCGGGGGCGCGGGAGATGACTCCATCGACGGCGGAGCCGGGACTGACAAGGCGACGTACGCCGAGGCGACCAGCGGCATCGTCGCGACGACGACGAAGGTGACCGGTGGCCTCGGCACGGACGCCCTCGCCGGCATCGAGGAGCTGACGGGGACCGACTACGCCGACCGGTTCACCGGTGGCTCGGGGAACAGCATCATCGACGGGCGTGCCGGCAACGACTGGTTCGCGCCCGGGGCCGGGACCGACCTGATCACCGGCGGCTCCGGGGTGGACACGGTCAGCTACGCCAACCTGACCAGCGGCGTACGCATCTATCTCGGGCAGCCTGCCTACTACGGTGCCGGCGCCGGCCGCGAGACGATCGAAGAGGTCGAGAACCTCACCGGAAGTCCGTACGCCGACAACCTCGTCGGGGACCTGGGCGGCAACGTGATCCTCGGTGGCGGCGGTAGCGACTACATCAACGGGCTCAACGGCAACGACCGGCTGGACGGCGGGAGCGGCAACGACACCTTCTGGCCGGGCAAGGACAACGACACCGTGATCGGCGGGACCGGCACGGACACGATCAGCTACAAGGGCTATTACAGGCCGATCCAGATCAGCCTGGCCACGACCCGAGCTCAGAACACCGGCAGCTCGGGTTACGAGACGGTCAGTCAGACCGAGAACATCATCGGCACCTCGTACTCCGACCGCCTCGCCGGAAATTCGGGCAGCAACACGATCACGGCCGGCTACGGGAACGACACCGTGCTGCCCGGCCATGGCGACGACGTCGTCAGCGGTGGAGCCGGGTCGGACACGATCAGCTACCGGAACGTCGGTGTAGGTGTCCGGGTGTCGCTCGCGGCGACCTCCCGGCAGCGCACCAACGCCGGCTACGACAAGATCACCTACGTCGAGAACGTCATCGGCACCACGCGCGCCGACGTCCTCAAGGGGAACGGGTCGGCCAACAGGCTCTACGGAGACGCCGGCGGCGACAAGCTCTACGGCAGCGGCGGCGCCGACAAGCTCTACGGCGGCACCGGTAGCGACTACGGCGACGGGGGAACCGGCCGGGACAGCTCGTCCTCGGTCGAGCGGCGCGTGCGCATTCCGTGACGCTCACTTACTGAAGTGAGATCTGATGGCCCGGTCGACTAGCCTTGCCGCATGATCGACCCGCGCATCCTCCGCGAAGACCCCGACCGCGTACGTGCCTCGCAGGAGCGCCGCGGCGCGTCCTCCGACGTGGTGGACCGGGCGCTGTCCGCGGACAGTGCCCGGCGGGCGGCGATCGCGGACTTCGAGGCCAAGCGGGCCGAGCAGAAGCAGATGGGCAAGAAGGTCGCCCAGGCCAAGGGCGAGGAGAAGCAGCAGCTCCTCGCCGAGGTCAAGGATCTCGCGAAGGCTGTCAAGGAGGCCGAGGCCGCGCAGGCAGCGGCCGAGGAGGAGTGGAAGAAGGCCCTCAAGGCCATCCCCAACCTCGCCGACGACGCTCCGGCCGGCGGTGAGGACGACTTCGTCCTGATCGAGAAGGTCGGCAAGCCGCGCGACTTCGAGGCCGAGGGCTTCGAGCCGCGCGACCACGTCGAGCTGGGCAAGATGCTCGGTGCGATCGACCTCGAGCGTGGCGCCAAGGTCTCGGGCAGCCGCTTCTACTTCCTGACCGGCGTCGGCGCCGAGCTGGAGTTCGCGCTGATCAACCTGGCGATGGAGCAGGCCCGCGAGGCCGGGTTCACCCAGGTCATCGCGCCGGCGCTGGTGCGCCCGGAGGCGATGGAGGGCACCGGCTTCCTCGACCAGGTCGACGACGGCGTCTACAAGATCGAGGACGACGACCTCTACCTCGTCGGCACCTCGGAGGTGCCGATGGCGGCCTACCACGCCGACGAGATCCTCGACCCCGAGACGCTGCCGCGCCGCTACGCCGCCTTCTCGTCCTGCTTCCGCAAGGAGGCCGGCTCGGCGGGCAAGGACACCAAGGGCATCATCCGGGTCCACCAGTTCGAGAAGGTGGAGATGTTCGTCTACACCACCGTCGAGGAGTCGTACGCGGAGCACCAGCGTCTCCTCGAGTGGGAGAAGGCGTTCCTGGACAAGCTCGAGCTGGCCTACCAGGTCATCGACGTCGCCGCGGGCGACCTCGGTCCGAGCGCGCTGCGGAAGTTCGACTGCGAGGCGTGGATCCCGACGCAGGGGAAGTACCGCGAGCTCACCTCGGCGTCCAACTGCACCACCTTCCAGGCGCGCCGCCTCGACATCCGGCAGCGCACGGAGAGCGGCACCACCCCGGTCGCCACGCTCAACGGCACGCTGACCGCGATCACCCGCGCCATCGTGGCCGTCCTGGAGACCCACCAGCAGGCCGACGGGTCGGTGCGGGTGCCGAAGGCGCTGCAGAAGTGGCTCGGGCGCGAGGTCCTGGAGCCGGTCCAGAAGTGAGCACGACCGAGAGCAGCACCGCGCGGCCGGGCGAGGCCGCCTGGCACCCGAAGCTCGTCGCGCTCGACATCGACGGCACCCTGCTGCGCTGGATCGAGGGCACCGGCACGACCTCCGAGGCGCTCTCGGACAAGGTGCGTGATGCGGTCCGCCGGGCGTACGACGCCGGGGCGCACGTGGTGCTCTCCTCGGGCCGCTCGGCCCACTCGATGACCGGGATCGCCGACCTGCTCGGGCTTCCGGACGAGGGTGCGGAGCGGTTGTGGATCGTCGCGTCCAACGGTGCGGTGGTGCTCCGCTACCCGCCGGTCGACGTGGTGCACGAGGAGACCTTTGATGCTCGCGCGGCCGTCGAGAAGATCCTGGAACGACGTCCGAACGTGCTGGTCGCGGTGGAGAACCGCGGCCTGGGCTACCGGTTCAACCGGCCGTTCCCGGAGGGCGAGCTCGACGGCGCTCACCTGATCGCGCCGATCGAGGAGATGGTCGCCGAGCCGGTCTCGCGCGTGATCATCCGTGACCCCGACGCGACCCCGGAGGACTTCCTCGCCCTCGGGCGCGAGCTCGGCCTGCACGGCATCGACTACGTCGTGGGCTACACCGCCTGGCTCGACCTCACCCCGGTCGGCGTCTCCAAGGCATCGGGCCTCGCCTACGTCTGCGACCAGCTCGACCTCGAACCCGCCGACGTACTCGCCATCGGCGACGGCCGCAACGACGTCGAGATGCTCGAGTGGGCCGGTCGCGGTGTCGCCATGGGCAACGCTCCCGAGGTCGTCCAGGAGATCGCCGACGCCGTCACCGCCCACGTCGCCGACGACGGCGCGGCGCTGGAACTCTCCCGCTGGTTCTGAGAGTGCTGTTCTGAGAGTCTTGGCGCTCGTGACTCTTCCCACCACCATCCTCACCGAGCGGCTGACGCTGCCGCTGTGGACCCAGGCCGACATCGAGGCCATCGTCGACCAGCAGGGCCGGAACGGGCGGCAGCAGGGCTGGCACCCGCAGTTCCCGCGTGAGGACGACCGCGACGCGGCGACCATGTGGGTGGAGGGCGACCCGTGGAGCTCCCGCTACATCATCCGCAACGGGACCGTGCTCGGCTCGATCGGCTTCTTCGGGCCGCCCGACGCCGCCTCTGACGGCACCCCGGAGACCGAGGTCGGCTACGGCCTCGTCGAGGAGGCACGCGGTTGGGGCTTCGCCACCGAGGCGCTCAAGGGTCTGCTCGCGTGCGCCGACGCGGAGGGCGTACGCATCCGGGCCTCCGTCGAACCCACCAACGCGGCCAGCCTCCGTGTGCTCGCCAAGTGTGGGTTCACCGAGCTCCGGGGCGCCGACGAGGACGGGCATCTGGTGATGGCCAGGCCTGTCCCCGGTGGCAGAATGGAAGAATGAGTACGCCGAAGCTCGTCGCCACCGACCTGGACGGCACTCTGGTCAGAGCGGACGGCTCGGTCTCGGAATTCACCCGTGACGTGCTCGTGAAGCTCGAGGAGATCGGCGTGCCGGTCATCTTCGTGACCGGTCGGCCGCTGCGCTGGACCCGCGAGCTCTTCGAGCACATCGGCAGCGTCGGCCTGGCGATCGTCTCCAACGGCGCGCTGGTCTGGGACGTCTCCACCGATCAGCCGCGGCTCACGCGGCTGATCGAGCCCGCCCTGACCGCCGAGGTGGCGGCGACGCTGACGGCCAGCCTGCCCGGCCTGGTCTTCGCGACGGAGTCGCTCGAGGGCTGGTCGTGCGAGCCGGACTTCGTGACCCACACCTCCGACGCCCGCCGGCCCGCCAGGCGCGTCGCCGCGATCGAGGAGCTCGCCGACGAGCCGCTGATCAAGCTGCTCGCCCGGCGCCACGACGACGATGACGCCGACGATCTGCTCGCGGCCGCGACGGCCGCCGTCGGCGACCGGGTCAACGTCACCCACTCCTCGTTCCCGCTGCTCGAGATCAGCGCTCCCGGGGTCACCAAGGCCTCCACGCTGGAGCTCGTCTGCACCGAGCTCGGCATCTCTGCGACGGACGTGATCGCCTTCGGCGACATGCCCAACGACCTGCCGATGCTGACCTGGGCCGGGACGTCCTACGCCATGGCCGACGCCCACCCGAGCGTGGTCGCGTGCGCGTCCCACCTCGCGCCCGGACACGAAGATGACGGTGTCGCGCGGGTGCTGGCTGGAGTCTTCGGGCTCTGACTGGTTTGATCTTCGCCATGCGCCGCGTCCCCCAGCTCCTCGCTGCCGTTGCTCTTGTCGCGACAGCGATGATCATGACGAGCCCCGCACCTGCTTCGGCAGCCCCTGCCACCTCGCCGCTGACGGCTCCCGCGAAGTGCCCCGCGTTCAAGCTCAGCGACGCCGTCGAGGAGCCGCTGGTCTTCCACGCGCGGGTGACCGGCCCCGGCAAGGCCACCCGGAAGGGCGGCCCGGTCGTCTACCCCGTGACCGTCGTCAAGGCGCTCAAGGGCGTCATCAGCGGCAGCAACCTCCAGGTCACTCTCAACACCGGGCCGTGCCAGCGCAAGTCGCTGACCGCCAACGAGGACTACTACTTCTTCGTGCAGCAGAAGGGCGACACGATCCTCGCCGCCGGCAGCGCGCCGCGCGTCGAGGAATACACCGACAAGCTCCAGGCGGAGATCGCCAAGGAGTTCCCCGAGGCGATCGCCCCCGAGCCTCAGCAGGTGAGCTTCAGCGAGCCCACGTCCCCCGAGGGCGCGAAGCTCGTCGAGGTCGCCGCCCCCGGCGTCGTGCTCGTCGTCGTGGGTCTGCTCGGCCTGATCATCGTGATGATTCTCGGACGGCGGAGGACGGCGTAGCCTTCTCCGGCGTCCAGCCCGGCGGCCGGAAGAGGTAGCTCAGCTTGAGCCGCCAGCCGTCGGCGCTGCGTACGTCGTTCCAGAGCTCGCGGAATGCGCCGTACTCCAGCCGGAGCAGGTTGTAGGTGTCGACCTTGTAGGTCAGGCCGTACGTCGGGCGCTGGACCTCCGGCTGGAACGTGCCGAAGAGGCGGTCCCAGATGATCAGGATGCCGGCGTAGTTCTTGTCCAGGTACTCCGGGTCGGAGCCGTGGTGGACGCGGTGGTGCGACGGGGTGTTGAGCACGAGCTCCAGCGGTCGCCAGAGTCGGCCGATCGTCTCGGTGTGCACGAAGAACTGGTAGATCAGGTTGATCGAGAAGGCGATGTAGATCGCCGCCGGTGAGATGCCCAGGAACGGCAGCGGCAGGAAGAAGAAGAACTCGAACCACGGGTTCCACTTCTGCCGCAGCGCGGTCGCGAAGGTCATGTACTCGCTCGAGTGGTGCGCCTGGTGGGCCGCCCAGCCGACGCGCGTGCGGTGCACGAAGCGGTGGTTCCAGTAGTAGGCGAGGTCGACGACCACGACCGAGATCGCCAGGCCCCACCAGGTCTCCGGGATCTGCCACAGCGACGCGTAGGCGAAGATCGCCGCGTAGACCGCGAAGGTCAGCACCTTGAACACGGTCATCGACACGATCGACCCGAGGCCCATCAGGACCGAGGTGCGCGCGTCCTTGAAGACGTAGCCGGCCAGATTGTCGTCGTGGTCGAGCCATTTCAGTGCTGCCAGCTCGATGAGGATCGAGAGCGCGAAGAACGGGATCGCGTACGTCAGCGGGTTCTTGAGCGGGTCGAGCATGTCGTTCATGGGGGACCTCCCAGGGATATGACCTTGGAGTAAGTTACCTCAAGGTCATATGCCACCGCTAGACTCTTGGGCATGTCACGGGCCAACGCTGGAACCAAGGGCGTCCCGCGCGCCGACCGCGAGCTGCAGATCGTGCTGGCCGCCTGCCAGGCCTTCGGCACCGTCGGGTTCGCCAAGGCGTCGGTCGCGGCGATCGCCGCCGACGCCGGCATCTCGAAACCGCTGGTCTACCAGTACTTCGGCTCCAAGGAGGGCCTCTTCCTGGCCAGCTTCAACTACGGCGCCGAGACGCTCGCTGCCGAGATGGAGCGGGTCGCCGCCGACGACTCCGTCGGCCTCGAGCGTGGTCTCCGCACGCTCGACGGCCTCTTCCGGACGCTCGAGCCCCAGCCGTGGGTGTGGCGGCTCCTCTTCGACCCGTCGGCGCCCGACGACGGTGAGGTGGCGGCGGCTCGCGCCGTCTACACCGACCGGATCACCCGTCTGGCCGTCGAGGGCGTCGGTGAGCTGATGCGGCTCGTGGGCGATGACGACCCTCTCGATGCCTCTGCGCTGACCGCGGTCTGGATGAGTGCGGTCGATGCGCTGATCACCTGGTGGCTCGACCACCCCGGGGTCACCCCGGCCGAGATGACCGAGCGGTGCCATCGGCTGATCACCGCGCTCTCCGGAGCCGCGCTTCCCGCCCAGATCGCTTCGGGCGCGAGTAGCCTTCGCGCGTGAGTATCGGCAGAGACCTTCAGTCCGCGATCTTCCGGAAGGGCCTGTTCGGCCGGCTTCCCGTGGTGCCGACCGAGCCCTCGGCGCTGGCCGAGGCTGCCCGTCGGGCGATGAGCAAGGAGGCCTGGGCCTACGTCGCCGGCGGAGCCGGCCAGCAGCGCACCGTCGCCGCCAACACCTCCGCCTTCGACCACTTCCGGCTCGTGCCCCGCATGCTCGCCGACGTGGAGGACCGCGACCTGCGCACCACGCTGTTCGGGGTCGACATGCCGGCGCCGCTGATGCTCGCCCCGGTCGGCGTGCTCGAGCTCGCCCACCCGCGTGCCGAGCACGAGGTCGCCGCGGCGGCTCGCGCGACGGGTATCCCGATGGTGATCTCCACCCAGGCGTCCGTCCCGATGGAGGAGGTCGCCGAGGACCTCGGCGACACCCCGCGGCTCTACCAGCTCTACTGGTCGAAGGACGAGTCGATCGTCGAGTCCTTCGTACGCCGCGCCGAGGCCATCGGCTCCGACGCGCTGGTCGTCACGCTCGACACGCACATGCTGGGGTGGCGTACGCGTGATCTGGATCTGGGCTACCTGCCCTTCGCCAGGGGGCTCGGGATCGCGCAGTACACCTCCGACCCGGCCTTCCGCGCCCTCGTCGAGGAGCGGATCACGAGTGGCGGCGGCACGAGCGTGCGGCCCGGGATCCGGGAGATCCCCGCGGCCCTCGGCGCGGTCGCCTCGATGGCCCAGCACCACCCCGGCAAGCTCGTGGACAACCTCCGCTCCGGCCAGGCCCGCGCCGCGGTCGAGACCTTCCTCGACGTCTTCTCCCGCTCCGACCTGATCTGGGACGACCTGGACCGGCTCCGCGAGATGACCGACCTGCCGATCGTGCTGAAGGGGCTCCAGGCGCCCGAGGACGCCCGCCGCGCGCTCGAGCACGGAGTCGACGGGATCATCGTGTCCAACCACGGCGGCCGCCAGGTCGACGGTGCCATCGCCTCCATCGACGCCCTGCCGAGCATCGTCGACGAGGTCGACGGCCGCATCCCGGTGCTCTTCGACTCCGGCATCCGCTCCGGCGCCGACGTCCTCAAGGCGCTCGCCCTGGGGGCCGACGCGGTCCTCCTCGGCCGCCCCTACGTCTACGGCCTCGCCCTGGCCGGCGCCGCTGGTGTCCAGGCCGTCGTGGAGCACATGATCGCCGAGCTCGACCTCTCCCTCGGCCTGGTCGGCTGCCGCTCGGTCGACGAGGTCGGCCGAGAGCTCCTCGGCTGACACCAGCCGGGCCGGGAGCGCGACTCGCGCTCCCGGCCCGCCGGCGGATCAGATCGTCTTCGCGTACGACGTGACCGTCTTGGACGTGTACCCCGCCCGTGAGCCGATCACGGTCACGGTGACCTGCTTGCCGTTCCAGGCCTTGCTGAGGAACAGCGAGGACGACGTCCCGCGCTTCACGACCGTCCCGTTGATCTTCCAGACGTACGTGACCGACGACGGAGACGGCGACCAGCTGCCGCGCACCGCGGTCACGGTGTGGCCGTACTCGACGGTGCCCTTGAGGTAGGGACGCGGAGCGGTGAACGTGCCCGCCGCGACCGTGGCGGTCTTCGCGCTGGTCACCGTCTTCGTCGTGTAGCCCGACCGGGCCCCGACCACGCTCACCGTGATCTGCTTCCCCTTCGCGGAGGCCGGGACGACCAGCTGGTTGGACGTGCTCGACTTGATGGTCGTGGTGCCCGCCTTCCAGACGTACGTCACCGTGCTCGGCGTCGGCGTCCACGTGCCCCGCGACGCGGTCAGGGTCCTGCCGACCTTGGCGGTGCCGCTGATCGTCGGCGTCGGCGCGACGAACGTGCCGACCACCTTGACGACCTTCGTCGTCGACCACTTCGGTGCGCCCGGGAAGGCCTGGTAGGCGTAGGTGAGCGTGTGCGAGCCGACGGCGAGCTTCTTGGCCGGGATGGTCACCGACTTCGTGCGAGCGTTGAACGTCGCGCCCCCGAGGACGGTGGAACCTTCGCTCACGGTGACCCCGCCGTACGGGGTCGCCGCGTCCGTGCTGAGCGTGACGGCGGAGGTGTAGCTGCTGCCGTAGCTGTAGGAGGAGCCACCGCTCACCGTGATCGCCGGCGGTGTCGCCACGACGCTGTCGCTGCTCGCCACGTCGAAGACGTAGGTCGAGGTCTGGCTCCAGTTCCCGGCCTTGTCGACCGCGCAGGCGACGACGCGTCCCTCCAGGTACACCGCGCGCGAGTCGGGGGTGTAGGAGAAGCCGGTCGTCGCGGTCGCGGGTGACGAGGTCCCGGTGCCGCACGATGCGCTCGAGCCTCCGGAGATCCGGTAGGTGTCGACGTCGGAGCCGCCACCGCTGATCCAGAAGTAGCCGGGGATCCCGGCGCCCCCGCGGGGTTCGTCCGCGACGTAGACGGCCTCGCCACCGACGACCGGGGTGATCGTCGGAGGCTCCGGGTCGGTGCGGTCCACGCCGAAGGTGCAGTGCGCGGCGTCGCCCACCTCGCCGTAACTGTCCTGAGGGGTGACCCAGAGGTCGTACAAGGCACCGTCCGCCAGCAGCTCGGGCGGGATCTTGACGGCGATCCGGGCGTCGGCGTACTGCTCGGTGGCGGTGAGCTCGAAGAGCGGCGTGCCCTCCGGCGACTGGCCGGCCGGGAAGACCTGGAAGGTCGCGGTCACCTTTTCGGAGCCGTTGTGTTGCGAGGTGTCCGGGTCGGCGACGTACGCACTGGCGTAGATGTCGCTGTTCAGCCACTGCGGTGTCGAGGTGCACGGCTGGGTGCCCGGGTAGAACGTGCCGACCTGGAGGTCCGCCGGGGCCTCGGGGGCGCGGTTGAAGACGATCTGCAGGGTCCCGCTCTTGACCTGGTTCCAGCCGCAGGACATGCAGGTCTCGTCGGCCGCCTTGAGCCCGACCGTCAGAGAACCGTCGCCGGCCGCGGCCTGCTTGGCGAGGTCGGTGGCGTCGAACCCGAAGTAGCCGTTCCATGCCTGCGCGCCTTCGCAGCCGCTGGCGGCGTACGTCTTGACGCCCACGGGGCTCTGGGACCAGTCGGCGTCCTGGTAGAGCTCGAGCGCACCCTGCCGGCAGGTCTCCTTGTCCACCCAGGCGAGGTCGGCCCTGACCTGGAACGTCGCCGACTCGATGTCCTCCGGTGACAGCTCCGCCAGCACGCTCTGGTCGAAGTCCCAGACCATGCGCTGGCTCGAGGGAGTCTCACCGCAGGCGTCGATGATCACCGTGCCGTAGTCCTCCTCGGGGTCGACCTCGGCCGAGTCGCAGAAGCCGACCCAGGTCCGGTCGTCCCAGGGGTCGAAGGTGGTCGAACCCGAGACGGAGTTGTGGACGGTGCCGCTGGTGGCGTACTCGAGCGTCGGGACGACGGGGCGGGGTTCGTCGTCGGCGGAGGTCTCGGCCGTTGCCGGTGCCGGGGTGAACGTGAGAGCCGCGCTCAGCACGGCGGCTGCCGTCGAGGCGGAGATCAGCGCGATCCTGCGCCGATGTAGAGACATGTGTGCTGCCTTCGAGACGTGTCAGCGCCGGCGACGGCGCTGCCGAGGTGGGGACGGTGCCGGGCGACCCTGAGCACATACCCCCTGAGGCGTATTCGCGCCGGACCGGCGGAATCTAGCATCCGCGGCGCGACGCCGTCCGGCGGTAGGTGACGAACCGCGGCTGAGAGCAGGGACACGTCGGGGCGGCGCCAAGTTCATACTTTATGAGGGGGCGCTATCTGTGAACCCCACTTACGATGCAGGTGATGAACCCGCACATACCGCCAGATATCGTCGTGATCGGCGGCTCCAACATGGATCTCCACGCTCGGGCACACGAGCAGGTGGTGATGGGTTCGAGCATGTCCGGATCCGCCGGCCTCTCGCCCGGGGGCGTCGGCCGGAACGTGGCCGAGAACCTGGCCCGGCTGGGGGACTCGGTGGCGCTGGTCTCGGTCGTCGGGGACGACCCGATCGGTGACGAGGTGATCAGCTACACCGAGGACGTCGGCGTCGACTGCACCTATGTCCGCCGCCGGGCAGACGTACGCACCGGCACCTACAACGCCGTGCTCGACTCCTCCGGTGAGCTGGTGGTCGCCGTGGCCGACATGGCCGCGACCGACGAGTTCTCGCCGCTGGTCGTGGAGGCCGCGCGCGACATGATCAAGACCGCTCGCGGGGTGCTCGTCGAGGGCAACATCCCGGTCCGCACGGCCGAGGTGGCGATCGACCTCGCCCACGAGTTCGACGTGCCGGTCGTGTTCGACCCGGTCTCGGTGCCGAAGGCGAGGCGCGCGCGGGACCTGATCCGCGCCGACCGCGAGCTCTACCTGGTCACGCCCAACCAGGCCGAGCTGGCCGCGCTGACCGACCTGCCCTCCGGCACCGACGCGGAGATCGAGAAGGCTGTCCACTCGCTGCACGACCGTGGTGTCGGCGTCGTCTGGGTGCGTCTCGGCGCCCGCGGCTCGGTGATCAGCTACAACGACATCTACCAGGAGCTCCCGGCGGTGCCGACAGAGGTCGTCGACGTGACCGGTGCGGGCGACGCGATGCTCGCGGCGTTCACCCACGAGCTGCTCCGAGACGTCGACCTGGTCGAGGCGGCGCGGTTCGGGCACGCCGCGGCCGCGCTGACCTGCGGCACCCACGACACCGTCCGGATGGACCTCAGCGAGAGCCTCGTGCGGGAGCTCGCGTGACAGTGAGGCTCACCGACGAGGTTGCCACGGCGCTCGCCGAGGGCCGCCCGGTCGTCGCGCTGGAGTCGACGATCATCAGCCACGGCATGCCCTACCCCGACAACGTCAAGATGGCCACCGAGGTCGAGCAGATCGTGCGCGACAACGGCGCCGTCCCGGCCACGATCGCGCTGCTCGACGGCATCCCTCGCGCCGGGCTGTCCCACGACGACCTCGAGCTCCTCGCCTCCGACCCCGGCGTGACGAAGGTCAGCGTCCGCGACCTCCCCTATGTCGTCGCCCGCGGTCTCCACGGTGCGACCACGGTCGCGGCCACCATGCGCCTGGCGGCGATGGTCGGGATCAGGACGTTCGTGACCGGTGGGCTCGGTGGCGTACACCGGGGTGCGGCGACGTCCTTCGACATCTCCGCCGACCTGACCGAGCTCGCCCGCACCCAGGTCGCGGTGGTGAGCGCCGGGGTGAAGTCGATCCTCGACATCGGCCTGACCCTCGAGACGCTGGAGACCTACGGGGTGCCCGTCCTGGTCAACGGCAGCGACGAGTTCCCGGCCTTCTACTCCCGCAGCTCCGGTTTCGCGGCGCCGCTGCGCATCGACGGTCCCGAGGAGGCCGCCGCGGTGATGAAGGCGACCTGGGACCTCGGTCTCCCCAGCGGCCTCGTCATCGCCAACCCGGTCCCCGTCGCCGACGAGATCCCGGCCGAGGTGATCGGGAAACACATCGACCAGGCGCTCGCCGACGCCGAGGCTCGCGACATCCACGGCAAGGACATCACCCCGTTCCTGCTGGCCAGGATCGTCGAGCTGACCGGCGGCGACTCGCTGGCGACCAACATCGCGCTCGTACGCGACAACGCAGCCTTCGGCGCGCAAATGGCCGTATCGCATGCTGCGAGCGTCTAACTTCTCACCACTCGTTCACCCTGGAGACACCGGACGTGGCCTAACGTCTCGTCTACCTATGCGTTGATCCTCCCGTGACCGTCAGCCCCCACTCCGGCCCCACCCGTATCGGCCCGTCCAGGCGCACCCTGCTCAAGACCGGTCTGATCGGCGGCGCCGGTGTCGTCACCGGCCCGCTGCTGTGGACCCAGGCTGCCAGGTCGGCCGCACCGGCCACCGGCGTACATCTGTCCTACGGTGCCAACCCGGTCCGGCAGATGAACGTCTCCTGGTCGACCGCCGGTTCGGTGAAGGCGCCGCGGCTCGACCTCGGTGTCACGCCCGACTACGGCCTCACGCTCCGGCCCGAGTCGCTCTCCTCGATCCGCGTCGACAGCGTCTACCACCACGTCGACCTCAGCGACCTGAAGCCCGGCACGCGCTACTACTACCGCCTCAGCCACGACGGCGGTACCCCGACCAGGGGCTCGTTCACCACCGCCCCGAAGGGCAGGGAGAGCTTCCGCTTCGCCGCCTTCGGCGACATGGGCGTGGCCGAGGACGCCGCCCGCAACGTGAACCTGATCCGCCAGCAGGGCGCCGAGTTCGCGTTCGTGGTCGGTGACATCGCCTACGCGGACACCGGCGGCCAGGGCAAGAGCGGGGAGCTGCAGCAGGACTTCGGCGTGTGGGACGAGTTCCTGACCCAGATCCAGCCCAGCGCCAACGCCATCCCGTGGATGACGGTCGTCGGCAACCACGAGATGGAGAACGGCAACGGCGAGCTCGGCTACGACGGCTACCGGGCCCGCTTCCGCCACCCCGGAAACGGTGCCGGCGGCGGCGAGGAGACCTACTCCTTCGTCCGCGGCAACGTGGCCTTCATCGCCCTCGACGGCAACGACGCGACGTACGAGTACACCCGGAACGCGGGCTACCTCGGTGAGACCCTGGACAGCTGGCTCGAGCAGCGGCTGGCCGACTTCCGGGCCCGTGACGACATCGACTTCATCCTCGTCGGCTTCCACCAGTGCGCCTACTGCACCAACATCGCGCACGCCTCCGACGGCGGCATCCGCGACCGCTGGGAGGCGCTCTTCGACCGCTACCAGGTCGACGTGGTGATCAACGGTCACAACCACTGCTACGAGCGCACCCACCTGATGCGCGGCGGCAAGCCGGTCCAGGAGGCGCCGCGCGGGTCCACGGTCGACACCGGCCAGGGCACGGTCTACATCACCGCCGGCGGCGGTGGCGGCTCGACCTACCCCGACGTCCTGCCCGTGCTCTCCTACTACACGGACAAGAACGGCCTGAAGATCCCGGAGCCCACGACCTACCGTGCCGTCGGCGACGCCACCCACTCGGTCGCGTTCTTCGACGCGCACCCGCGTGACGCCCACGGGAAGGCCCGGCTCGACCTCGAAGTCATCGCCACGGACGGGTCTGAGGTCGACACGCTCAGTATCGCTAGGTCGCGTTGATGCGCACCCATTTAGAGTCTATGCGCGTGGGGGGATTCAGGAGGAGGAAGCCGAGGCTGCTCAGTGTGGTCGTGCCGGTCTACAACGTGGCCGACTACGTCGCCGACAGCCTCGCCAGCATCCTGCGCCAGCCGCTGCGTGAGGTCTGCGCCATCGAGGTCGTCGTCGTCGACGACGGTTCGACCGACGGCTCGGCCGAGATCGTCAAGGACATCGCCGCCAAGGACCCTCGGGTCACCCTGATCACCCAGCCCAACTCCGGGGTCTCCATCGCCCGCCACACCGGGGTCGAGGCCACCTCCGGCGACCTGCTCACCTTCGTCGACCCCGACGACATCCTGCCCCGCGACGCGTGGAGCTCGATGATCAAGACGCTGCGGCGTACGGGCTCCGACTTCGCGGTCGGCTCCGCCGAGCGCATCACCGTCGTGAACGGCGAGGAGCGGAGGTACGTCACCCCGCTGATGCGCCGCAACCACACTCGCACGCGCCTCAGGTGCCGGATCGAGGACGCGCCGCTGATGCTCGCGGACGTGTTCGTGTGGAACAAGATCTTCCGGCGTTCCTTCTGGACCGACAACGACATCACCTTCCCCGAGCGCACCCGCTACCAGGACCAGGTGGCCCTGACGAAGGCGTTCCTGGCCGCCCGGAACTTCGACGTGCTCACCGACGTCGTCTACGACTGGCGGGTTCGCTCCGACCTCTCCTCCGCCACCCAGAAGCGCGCCCAGATCGCCAACCTGACCGAGCGGATCACCACCAAGCGGCAGACCGTCGAGCTCGTGGCGGCCTCGGGCTCGGAGAAGCTGATGCGGACGCTGCGCACCGAGATCCTCCCGATCGACATGTGGGAGCACTTCCGTGCGGCCGTCAACCCCGCCACCGAGGACCCCGACCGCTACTGGTCGCTGCTGCGCGAGGTCGTCCTCGAGCTCTGGTACGACGCCGGTGTCCCGTTCGAGGAGACCACCGTCCCGCGCGGCCAGCGCCTGATGGCCTGGCTGGTCGCGCAGGACCGTCGTGACGACCTCGCCGACCTCATCGCGATGATCGACGAGCGCGGTCCGGCCAAGGCGATCGAGGCGTTCGCCGCCGCCGAGGACCTGCCCGACGGGCTCTGAGCGGACCGGGCCGGTCCGAAACCCATGGGTGTATCACATGGCCCTAGAGGCTCAGGGACTTAAGACCCGCGATATACCCAGATGCGTGGGGAAATGGGCGATTCCCGTTGCACGGGGGTTCCCCGGGGGGCAAGGTGTGGGCACCCCACGTCATTGCTTCGAGGAGCCCACTGAATGCCCAGCGTCCAGCTGTCGGCCGGTCCGATCGATTTCGACGATACCGGCGGTGACGGCCCTGTCCTCGTACTCCTCCACGGAGTGCCGATGGACGGCCGTCTGTGGCGTCGTTCGATGCCCTACCTGAGTGGGTTCCGGGTGATCCGGCCGACCCTGCCGCTCGGCGGCCACCGCAAGCCGATGAACCCCGACGCCGACCTCAGCCAGCTCGGCGTGGCCAACATCCTCGGTGACTTCCTCGACGCGCTCGACCTCCACGACGTCACCCTCGTCCTCAACGACTGGGGCGGCGGCCAGTTCCTCATCAACGAGGGCCGCACCGACCGCATCGGGCGGCTGGCGCTGGTGGCGTGCGAGGCCTTCGACAACTACCCGCCCAAGGCGGCCAGGCCGCTGGCGGTGCTCTCCAAGGTGCCGCCGCTGTTCACCGCCGGGCTGCAGCTGTTCCGCATGCAGAGCTTCCGGCAGGCGCGCTCGGGCTACGGCGGGATGTCGGTCGACAAGGACTACCACCTCTACGACGACCTCGTGCACGGCTGGTTCGCCCCGGCGCTGACCGACAAGGCCATCCGTCGCGACTTCATCAAGTTCGCCGGCGGCGCGCCCGGGCGCGAGGAGCTGCTCGAGCTGGCCGAGGGGCAGCAGAAGTTCACCAAGCCGGTGCTCGTGGTCTGGGCCGACCAGGACACCCTGATGCCCGCCGAGCACGGTCCGCGGCTGGCCGCGCACTATCCCGACGCGCGCCTGGAGATCGTCAAGGACTCCTCGACGCTGGTGCCGATCGACCAGCCCGAGCTGCTCGCCGGACTACTTCGCGAGTTCGTCCTGGGCGGGCGCGGTCCGGTTGACCCGGTAGGCGAGGAAGCTCGGGACGAGTAGCGCGCACAGCGCGATCCCGAGGAGGTTGAGCAGGCCACCGCCGGTGGTCGCGATCGCGGTGCCGACCACGGCCGCCGCGCCTCCGTGCAGGACGTCGGCCACGCGCGGGCCACCCGCGACGACGACCGTGAAGACCCCCTGCAGCCGGCCGCGTACGTTGTCGTCGGCCGCCGACTGCAGGATCGACATCCGGATGGCCGCCGAGGCCACGTCGGCGGCGCCGGCGACCATCATGAAGAGCACGCCGAGCCCCAGCATCAGAGCGGTGAAGTGGTCGGCGAATGTCACGGTGAGCCCGAACAGGGTGATCCCGAGGGCCCACACGGCGATGCACCACATCACTACGCGCCCCTGGGCCTCGATGCGGGAGACCCAGCCGGAGAAGATGCCACCGATCACGGCGCCGGCCGGGATGGCGGCGAAGAGCAGCGCGAAGGCGATGCCGCCCTCGGAGGGCCCGCCGAAGGACTCGTGCGCGATCTGCGGGAACAGCGCCCGCGGCATCGCGAAGACCATCGCGATCAGGTCGACCACGAAGCTCATCAGCAGCACCGGCTGGTGGCGCAGGTAGGCGAAGCCGTCCCACACCGACCGCAGTCCGGGCACCTTCGAGCCGGCACCCTCGACGGGGATCCGCGGCAGCAGTACGACCGCGTAGAGGGTCGCGAAGAGGGTGACCGTGTCGATGGCGTACAGCCAGGTGAACCCGGTGAACGGGAGCATCACCCCGGCGACCAGCGGACCGGCGATCGCGCCGGCCTGGAAGACCGTCATGTTGAGCGAGTTGGCGGCCGGCAGCAGGTGCGCGGGCAGGATCTTGGGGAGCAGCGAGTTCCGGGTCGGCTGGTTGACCGCGAAGAAGGCCTGCTGCACCGAGAAGAGGCACAGCAGCGCCCACACGTTGGTGTTGCCGAGCGCCGACTGGAGCCAGAAGAGCGCACTGGTGACGATCAGGCCGGTGGTCGAGACCATCAGGATCGTACGCCGGTCGAAGTGGTCCGCGAGCGCACCGCCGTAGAGGCCGAAGACGATCAGCGGGACCAGTCCGAAGACGCCCGTCAGCCCGACGTACGCCGACGAGCCGGTGTCCGCGTAGATCTGGGCCGGCACCGCGACCACGGTCAGCTGCGCGCCGATCATGGTGACGATCCCGGCGGTCCACAGGCGCCGGAAGTGCGGCTCCTGGAGGGGGCGGGTGTCGGCCACCGCCCCCTTGAGCTTTGCGGTGATGCTCACTTCTGAAGGGTCTCCAACATGGTTACCAATGGTAAGGACTTGAATTTACCTGGAGAAATTCCGATGAGAGGTGTCGGATCGGGGTGTAGAGGTTCGTAGCAGGGGTGAGAGGCGGCCACCGGGGCCGTCCGACACGAAGGAGTGAGCACCATGGCCAAGTACCTGATGTCCGTCTGGGGTCCCGACTCGGACTACGAGAAGGAGCACTACGGCTACGCCTCGGAGGAGGAGATGATGGCCTCGTTCGAGGCCACCGGGAAGTTCAACGACAAGCTTCAGCAGGAGGGCTACTTCGTCTTCGCCGACGGCCTCGACGCCGCGAAGACGGCGACCGTCGTCGATGGCCAGGGCGAGAAGCCGATCATTACGGATGGCCCCTATGCAGAGGCCAAGGAGTACATGGCGGGCTTCTGGATCATCGACGTCCCCGACCTCGACGTCGCGCTCAAGCTTGCGGCGGAGGCGTCGGCCGCGTGCCTCGGCAAGGTCGAGGTGCGACCGATGCAGACCGGCCCCGAGGCGTGACCCGCCGTTGATCGAGGTCGACGAGGCGATCACCCGGGCCCACCAGGAGGAGTGGGCCCGGGTGGTCGCCAGCCTCACCCGCCGCTTCGGTGACCTCGACATCGCCGAGGACGCCGCGGCCGAGGCGTTCACGATCGCTGTCGAGCGCTGGCCGCTCGACGGCGTACCTCCCAATCCCGGCGCCTGGCTCACCACCACCGCCAACCGCCGCGCGATCGACCGGATCCGCCGTGAGTCCAAGCGTGACGACAAGCAGAAGGAGGCCGTCGCGATGCACGATGACACCCCGCACGAGCCTCTCGGCGCGATCGAGGACGACCGGCTCCGGCTGCTGTTCACCTGCTGCCACCCCGCGCTCGCACCCGAGGCCCGGGTGGCGCTGACGCTGCGGATGGTCGGCGGCCTGACCGTTCCCGAGATCGCCAAGGCCTTCCTGGTCCAGGAGACCACGATGGGTCAGCGGATCACCCGGGCGAAGAACAAGATCAAGGCCGCCCACATCCCCTACCGCGTCCCCGAGACGGCCGACCTCCCCGAGCGGGTCTCAGGCGTCCTGGCGGTTCTCTTCCTGGTCTTCAACGAGGGCTATCTCTCCTCCGGCGACCACGAGAACGCCGTACGCAGTGACCTGACCGCCGAGGCGATCCGGCTGACCCGGCTGGTCCGGGTCCTGCTCCCCGACGACGGCGAGGTCGCCGGTCTGCTGGCCCTGATGCTGCTGATCGAGGCGCGGCGTACGGCCCGGGTGTCGGCGAACGGCGAGCTGGTCCGCCTCGACGAGCAGGACCGCGGCTCCTGGGATCTCGCGCTGATCGCCGAGGGCCACGCGCTGGTGCGCGAGCGGCTCGCCGTCGTCGCCAACGGGGGCCCGCGACCCGGGCGCTACCAGATCCTGGCCGCCATCAACGCCGTCCACACCTCGGTGCGGGACGCCCGCGACACCGACTGGTCCCAGATCGTCGCGCTCTACGACCAGATGATCCGCGTCGACGCCTCACCGATCGTCCGGCTCAACCGCGCGATCGCCGTCGCCGAGCTGGACGGCCCCGAGGTCGCGCTCGCCGAGATCGACCGGCTCGACCTGGAGGACTATCACGCCTTCCATGCCACCCGGGCCGACCTGCTGCGCCGGCTCGGCCGCAGCGGCGAGTCCCGCGCGGCGTACGACCGGGCCATCGAGCTCGCCGAGAACGCTGCCGAGGTCGCGCTGCTGACCAGGCGCCGGGACCAGCTCGGAGGTAGTTGAAAGAATTTCGCCCGAGGCTGTCGGATCGGGGTGGGTGCGTTCGTAGGAAGAGTGAGTGGCGGTCACCGGACCGCCCCGGAGACGAGGAGATCACACGGATGCCTGAGTACATGATCGCATTCAACGACGAGTGGGTGGCCGAGCACACGACGGAGCAGCTGCGCGAGAAGAGCATCGCCTCGAAGGCCGTGCTCGACGAGATGAAGGCCGCCGGGGTCTTCGTCTACGCCAACGGAGGGATCGACGCCTCGACCGCGCTCTTCAGCGTCGAGACCAAGGACGGCGAGGCCGTCTTCACCGACGGCCCCTTCGTCGAGACCAAGGAGCACATCGGTGGCTTCACGGTCATCGACGTGGCCGACGACGAGGCGGCGCGCTACTGGGCCGGCCGGGTGGCGGTCTGCCTCGACTGGCCGCAGGAGGTCCACCGCTTCCCGAACGAGTATTCCTGGGAGGACTGACCCGCCGGGGGACAGGTGGGGCAACCGTGGAGGATGCCCGCTAGGGTACGTCCGCTGCGCTTGGCAGCGCCTCTATCGGGCACTCCTCGGTGCCGGTCTCTCGCAGGAGCTTCGTTGATCCCCCACCGCCGTCTTCGGACGCATCTCCTCACCCTTCTCGTCGCCGGACTGCTCGGTGCCGGGCTGTTGACGTCCCAGCCTGCGGCGGCCAACACCGCGCCACGGATCACCAAGGCGACCGTCCGCACCTGGCTGCCGGTCAAGACCACCGGGATCATCTGGTGGCATCCCGCCTTCACGTACGCCGCGAGCGACGACGCCGGCATCGCCGGCTATCAGGTGCAGGTCAAGGTCGCGCCCCGGAGCAGCACGGCGTCCTCGCCCGCGAAGATGAGCGCGGCCAGCTATGTCTGGCGCACCGACGGCTCCAGCACCTGGCTCTACCCGTCGAGGACCTCGGTCACCACGACCGTGGAGTCGGGCGGCGTGGCCTGCTTCCGGGTCCGCGCCAAGGACGCCGCCGGTCTGACCTCGGCGTGGACCGGCTGGCGCTGTTCGCACGCCCCGATGCTCGCTGGTGAGACGTTCTCCTGGTGCTGCCAGCCCAACCTGGTCTCCAAGCTCAACCTGAACGGCAACTCCGACGGTCCGGACGTCGTCTACGTCTCGACACGCTACGGGAAGCAGCGCTCCAACGGTGCCTACTGCGCGAAGGGCGCCCGGCTCCGTGTTCACAAGGGGCCGCACCAGGGCAAGATGACCGTCCTGCTCGGCTCGACGAAGGTCGGCACGGTCAACGCCTGGTCGAGCACGACCGGCTGGAAGTGGGTCTCCGTCCGTCGCACCACCACTGCCTGCGGACGGCTGTGGCTGGTACCGCTGACCACGGCTCCTGTGCAGATGACGAGGAACTACATCCTCTACTGACAGGGTCGTGGCAGGCTTGCCGCATGAGTACGCCAGAGCCGCTCGTCCTGCCCGACACCGAGGCCGCGGAGGGCTGGGTCAAGGAGCGTACGTCAGCGACGCTGACCCACGTGCGCGAGCTGGCCGAACAGCTGCGGACCGCGCCGCCGAGCCGGGCGATCGAGGTGCTGAAGGCATGGGACCAGCTCTCGCTCGAGCTCGGCTCGCTCGGCGGGATGGCCGGCCTGCTCGCCAACGTCCACCCCGTCGAGGCGGTCCGCACCGCGTGCGAGGACACCGAGGTGGAGGTCGACCGGCTGCGTACCGAGCTCACCCAGGACCAGACGCTCTACCGCGTCTTCGCCGAGCTCCCGGAGGACCAGACCGCGGCGCTCGACCCGCTCGCCGCCCGGCTGCTGGAGAAGACGCTGCAGGACTTCACCCGCGCCGGTGTCGACCGTGACGACGCCACCCGGGCCCGGCTCACCGAGATCAACGAACGGCTCACCGAGCTCAACCTCGAGTTCTCGCGCGTGACCAGGGACGACGTACGCATCACCACGGCCACGCCCGAGCAGCTGGACGGGATGCCGGCCGACTGGCTGGAGGCGCACCCGGTCAACGACAAGGGGCTCGTGGAGATCACCACCGACTACCCCGACGCGCTGCCCGCGCGGATGTTCGTGAAGGACCCCGCGATCCGTCGCGCCGTCACGGTGGCCGGGCTCGAGCGCGGCTGGCCGCACAACGACGCGGTCCTCAAGGAGATGTTCGCGCTGCGCCACGAGCTGGCCAACCTCGTCGGCTACGAGGACTGGCCGGCCTTCGACGCCGCGGTGAAGATGATCGGCGAGGGGCCGGCGATCCCGGAGTTCATCGACAAGATCGCCGGTGCCGCCGAAGGACGGATGAAGCGCGACCTCGAGGTGCTCCTCGACCGCTACGAGCGCGACGTCCCGGGGGCCAGCGCGGTGTCCGCGGCCGACGCGCTCTACTACGAGGAGCTGGTGCGGCAGGAGAAGTACGACGTCGACAGCCAGGTGGTGCGCACCTACTTCGACTTCGCGAAGGTGCACCAGGGGCTGCTGGACGTCACCGGGCGGCTCTTCGGGCTGCGCTACGAGCCGGTCGCCGACGTGATCACCTGGCACGAGGACGTGAGCGTCTTCGACGTCTACCCGCACGACGGTGCCGAGCGTCTCGGCCGCATCTACCTCGACCTCCACCCCCGCGAGGGCAAGTACAAGCACGCCGCACAGTTCGACCTGGCCCCGGGCGTGGCCGGCCGGCAGCTGCCCGAGGGCGTGCTGGTCTGCAACTTCTCCCGAGGCCTGATGGAGCACGACCACGTGGTGACCCTCTTCCACGAGTTCGGCCACCTGATCCACCACGTGCTCGGTGGGCAGGGCGAGTGGGCGCGGTTCTCCGGCGTCGCGACGGAGTGGGACTTCGTGGAGGCGCCCAGCCAGATGCTCGAGGAGTGGGCCTGGGACGCCGACGTGCTGCAGACCTTCGCCACCAACGAGGCCGGCGAGCCGATCCCGGCCGACCTGGTGGCGAGGATGCGGGCGGCGGACGACTTCGGCAAGGGCTACCACGCGCGGCAGCAGATGTTCTACGCCGCCATCTCCTACTGGTTCCACAAGGAGCAGCCCGAGGACCTGACCAAGCGGCTGCAGGAGCTGCAGGCGGCGTACTCGCCCTATCCCTACCTCGACGGCACCCACTTCTTCGCCAACTTCGGCCACCTGGGCGGCTACTCCTCGGCCTACTACACCTACATGTGGTCGCTGGTCATCGCGAAGGACCTGTTCAGCGCCTTCGACCGGGACGACCTGTTCGCTCCCGAGGTGGCCGGCCGCTACCGCGACCTCGTGCTCGCCCGCGGAGGCGAGAAGGATGCCGCCGACCTGGTGGCGGACTTCCTCGGCCGGCCCTACTCCTTCGATGCGTACGCGGCCTGGTTGGTCTCCTAGGGCACGTTTCACCGCGTTCGCGACAGTAAGCCCGGAAATGTAAATCATTGGCTTATTTGCGTCCGCTGGAGCGCCAAACTTGCTTCATGGCTCCATCTGGACGAACGTCTCTGGAAGCAGAGGTGCCTGTTGCGCGCATCACTCGGGCTGCTCGTCGATCTCAGGCACCTTCTCAAGAACCCTATTGAGGGGGGAGACAAATGGATGCCGTGAAGGACATCGACTGGGTGGCTCTCGGGAGCAAAGTGCTCGCCGCGATCGTCATCATCCTGGTCACGTGGATCATCGCGAAGATCGTCGCCTGGGCGTTCGCGAAGCTGACCTCGAAGATCCCGGTGCTCCAGAAGGCTGGAAATGACGGGGACACCATCGGCAAGAGCCTCGGCTCTGTAGCCGGCTTGCTGGTGTGGCTCTTCGGTCTGATCGCGCTGCTGGACCTGTTCGAGCTCAGCAACGTGCTGACGCCGATCCAGGGCCTGCTCGACGGGGTGCTGGGCTTCCTGCCCAACCTCATCGGCGCGGTCTTCGTTTTCATTGTCGGCGCGCTCGTCGCCAAGGTCGTCCGCCAGCTCGTCGAGACCGCGCTCGGTGCGGTCCCGTTCGACAAGTGGATCGGCAGTGGCAGCAAGCTCTCCGGCCGCGTTGACTCGACGGTGGGTGTCGACGACACCGCCGACCCGTACGACGCACCGGCTGTGCCCGCGGGCACTGCTGCGCAGATCGTCAAGGTCATTGGTCTCGTGCTCTACGCCATCATCATGATCGTGGTGGCCATCGCCGCTCTGCAGATCCTCGGGATCAGCTCGATCTCGGAGCCTGCCGAGGGCATGCTCAACATGATCCTGGCGGCGATCCCGAAGCTCATCGCCGCTGCGATCCTGCTCGGCATCGGGGTGCTCATCGCCCGCTTCGCCGCCGACATCCTCGGCCAGATCATCGACGGGCTCGGCTTCGACAACGCGCTCCGTTCGATGGACGTGCTGCCCGCCGGTCAGAGCGCGACTCCGGCGATCACCAAGGTGATCCAGATCGGCATCGTGCTCTTCTTCGCCGTGATGGCGGCGCAGATGCTGGAGTTCCCGCAGATCACCGCGTTCATCAGCGAGGTGCTCGAGCTGGGTGGCAAGGTCATCTTCGGTGGCGCGATCATCGCCGCCGGTGTCGTGATCGCCGGTGTCATCGCCAAGCTGGTGCCCGGGTCGGCCTCGCAGATCCTGAAGTACGCCACGATCGTGCTGTTCGTCGCGATCGGGCTGAAGTTCATGGGTCTGGCCGACTCGATCATCAACCTCGGCTTCGGTGCCGTGGTCGTCGGTGGTGCCGCTGCCGCGGCGCTCGCCTTCGGCCTCGGTGGTCGCGACGCTGCCGCCCGGCAGCTGGAGCGGCTCCAGGCCGAGAGTGCTGCCTCGCGTGCGGCCGCGCCGACCACGCAGAACCCGACTCCGCCGCCGACGCCTGGCGTCTGAGCGGAGCGACGACCCTCAGGGTCTGACTCAGGGAGCCCCCGGATTTTCGGGGGCTCCCTTCATTTGGCTTGAACGGGCATCGTGAGCGGCGTACGATCACGATATATCGCGAAGGAACGCGATCCAGTCTTCCGAATGAGAGAGAAACTGATGAGCTACAGCAACAACCCTTGGGGTGAGTGGATCGACCAGATGGGTCGAGAGTTCGGCAAGGGCGGCCCGCGCCGCTCCCATGGCTGGCAGGGTGGTCCCGGTTGGGGCGGTCCCGGATGGGGCGGCCCCGGCGGCCCAGGTTGGCAGGGCGGCCACCACGGTCGCGGTCGCGGACCGGCCGGTCCGCCACCGTGGATCGCGGCACTGCTCGGCTTCGACAACCAGCCCCCGCAGCGGCCCGGTCCCCGGGTCCGTCGTGGTGACGTACGGTCCGCGATCATCTACGTGATGGCCGAAGCGGCCGAGCAGGGCCAGGTCATCAACGGCTACCAGGTGATCCAGCAGATCTCCGAGCGCAGCTCGGGCGAGTGGCGGCCGAGCCCCGGCTCGGTCTACCCGACCATCCAGCAGCTCGAGGACGAGGGCCTCGTGGAGTCTGACGACGAGCACGGCCGCCGCGCGATCCGGCTGACCGAGGCCGGTAAGACCTACGCCGTCGAGCACAAGGACGAGCTGGCTGCCGTGTGGAAGCCGTTCGACAAGGCCGTCGACAACGCCCGTGCCGGTGGCCGTGGTGGTCGCGGACAGGGCGTCGGCGACCTCGCCGGCTTCGGCATCCTCGGCGGCGAGCTCGCCCAGGTCCTCCCGGCCGTGTGGCAGCTCGCCACCTCCGGCACCGACGCCCAGCGCCAGGCCGCGGCCGACATCCTCGCCGACACCCGCCGCAAGCTCTACGGCCTCCTCGCGGCCGGCGACGACGAGACCGTTCCTGGTGAAGGGGCAGTCACAGCCGAGCAGATCGACGAGGCCGAGGAGACGGAGGACGGCGACCCCGGCCCCGAGCCGAAGGCCTGATGTCCCACCCGTGGGGAGAGGTCCCCACCCGCAGGTAGGTTCCCCACGCTCCGGAGCGTGGGGAACCTGTGGACAGCAGCTGGCCCACCGGCATCCCCACACATCAGGTATCCGCAGGCCGGGTCAGAGTGCCTCGAGGTGGGCGGCCAGGTGGCGGTGCCCGACGGCTTCGTAGCCGACGATGGTCACCACGGGCGCCAGCGCGACGACGATGAGGCACCACGACACCGGCACGCCTGCGGCCGCCATCACCACGCTCGCGACCAGCACGACACCGGTGAGCGCGACCAGGAGGATGTGGAACGGGTCGATGACGTGCAGGAACGAGTTGTAGAGGACGTAGAGGAGCAGGGCGTACGCCGCGACCGGGATGGTCACCGACGCGACCGTGCCGACCTCACCCAGCGTGGACTCTCCCTGCAGCAGGTAGGCGGCGACGTGGAGGCCGGCGCCGGTGGCCGCGATCGAGGCGAAGATCAGGATGTGTCCGTAGCCCCACAGGAACGAGCGGTCACGGCGGCGGTGGAGCACCTCGGCCCACGGGATCATGAAGTAGGTCCACCACTGGCCGAAGGTCAGGCCGATCCCGGCGGCCAGCAGGAGGATCGCTTCGAGGGTCCAGCCGATCTCCGGGTCGTGGACGATCACCGACAGCACCGCGACGGTGCCGATCACGCCCTCGCCCAGGGTGATGATCGTCAGCAGGCCGTAGCGCTCGGCGATGTGGTGGGCGTGCCAGGGAGTGCCACCGAAGTGGCGCTCGGCGATGAACGGGCCGACCAGCTCGATGACCAGTGGCACCGCTGCCGCGGCGAAGGCGGTCGCCACGTCGAGCGGCAGGACGGCGATGACGCACCAGAGCACCTGAGCCGTGAGGATCGTGATCAGGTAGACCCGGTGCGCGCCGCGCCGGGCGGGATCCTGGCGCCAGGCCCGCATCCACTGGCCGCAGAGCGCGACCCGCATCACGACGTACCCGGCGATGAGGATCTCGTTGTGGAGCCGCTCGCCCTCGTAGACGCTCTCGAACATCTCCGGCAGGCCGAGCGCCATGATGATCACGCCGACCATCTGCACCATCGTGAGCAGCCGGAACGCCCAGTCGTCGGTGTCGTAGGCCGAGGCCATCCAGGAGTAGTTGATCCACGCCCAGCAGATCGCGAACGACGCGAAGCAGAACGCGACGATCCCGGCCGCCACGTGGCCTTCCGCGAGCTGATGGGCCAGCTCGTTGCCGCTCACCCCGAAGGCCACGACGAAGGTGAGATCGAAGAGCAGCTCCAAGGGTGTCGCGGCCCGATGCTCCTCGTACGGGTCGCGTCCTGTCATCTGGCGCAGGCGGCTCGTTTCATTCACGCTGGTGAGGATAGGTCCTGACGGCGTACGTTTCCTGGCATGAGCGAGATCCTGATCAAGGTGCGTGGGTCACACAGTGTCGAGGTGGCTCCGGAGCGTGGGGTGGTCTCGGCCGAGATCCGGTTCGAGGGCGCCTCGCCCGAGCCGGTGATGGAGCGGCTGCAGCGTGGGCTGCACGGCGTGCGTACGGAGCTCGAGCGGCTCGAGCAGGAGGGCGCGGTCGAGCGGTTCCTGGTCCAGCGGGTGCGCACCTCGGCAGAGCGGCCCTGGAACCAGGACGGCAAGCGGCTGCCGCTCGTGCACCGTGCGTCCGTGGGTCTCGCGGTCGAGTTCGTCGACTTCACGGTGCTGGCGACCTGGGTCGGTCGTACGGCCGGTGACGAGGGCCTCCAGGTACACGAGGTCTCCTGGCGGCTCACCAAGGACAGCCGGCTGAAGGTCGAGCGGGACGTACGTCAGGAGGCGGTGCGCCAGGCCAAGGTGCGTGCGCAGGACTACGCCGATGCCCTCGACCTCGGCCCGGTCGCGGTCCGGAGCATCAACGACGTCGGGGTCAGCCGCGAGGTGGCGTACGAGTCGGCGGCCATGGCCATGCCGGCCGCCGCCAAGTTCGCGGACGCTGGGTCGGCGGCCCCCGACCTGGCCTTCGACCCCGACGACATCACCGTCTACGCCGAGGTCGAGGCCGCCTTCACGGTCGCGACGCCCTGACCTTTGGTCGACCCGGCCAGGGCTACCTGGTGCCGGCGCCCAGGTGGGCGTCGAGGCGCTCGGGGGAGAGCAGGTGGTTGATCGCCACCGCGGCGCAGCCGACCATGCCGGTCGAGTCGGCGTGGGTGGAGGGCACGAAGGTCAGGTCGCGGGTGGCCAGGGCGGTGGAGCGCGAGTAGACGGTCTCGCGTACCCCCGCGGTGAACAGGTCGAACGCGGCGGCCATGTCGCCGCCGATGACCACGACCTCGGGGTTGAGCAGGTTGATCGCGATCGCCAGCACCTCGCCGAACTGGCGGCCGGCCTCGCGCAGCAGACCCCGGGCGATGGCATCGCCGGCCAGCGCGGCGGCGACGAGGTCGCGGATGTGGCCGGCGGAGACGCCGGAGTCGACCAGCCCCTGGGTCAGCGCCCAGCCCGCGGCGACGGTCTCGAGGCAGCCGGTCGCGCCGCAGCGGCAGGGGCGCTCGCCGGCGGACTCGACCCGGGTGTGCCCGATCTCGCCGACGGCGCCGGCGTGGCCGCGCAGCACCTTGCCGTCGGCGATGACGGCCAGACCGAGGCCGGTCGACGCCTTCACGACGAGCGCGTCACGCGGGTGCAGCCCGCTCCCGAAGAGCTCGGCCGTGGCCAGCGCGTCGGTGTCGTTGACGAGCACCAACGGACCGTCGGTGAGCCGCTCGAAGTAGGGGGCGAGCGCGACGCCGTCCCAGCCCCGCATCACCGGTGAGTCGACCGAGACCAGGCGGACAGGGTCGACGACACCCGGCAGGCTCATCCCGACGCCCAGGACCGGCGGGGCGATGCCGTCGAGGAGCCGCTCCAGCCGGTCGGTCACGTCGGGCATCAGGTCGTCGGCCGCGATGCCGACCTCGTGGTCACGGGTGTCGCCGGCGAGCTCTCGGCCGTCGAGGTCGAAGACGGCGAGCTGGCTGCGGGAGCGCCCGATCGCGACGGCCAGGACGACGCCGGCGTCGGCGTTGAAGGTCAACGAGCCCGGTGGCCGGCCACCGGTGGAGGCGAGCTCCTCGCCGGTGAGGATCAGCCCGGCGTCGACGAGGGCCGAGACCCGGGAGACCACGGCCGTACGCGACAGGCCGGTCGTCTTCTGCAGATCGCTGCGGGTCACGGCGCGTCCGGAGCGCACCAGATCGAGTACGTCGGCGGCGGTTGTCATCTCGGGCATGAGGCGAGCGTACGCTACTTATGTCTTCGTCGTACCAAAGATTTACTTGTATCGATCCAAAGATCATGTCATTGTGTGCCAAAGCACACTGTCTTTGGAGGACCCGTGACTGCCGTTTCCCCCACCGTCGCCGACGTGACCGCGCGCCTCATCGAGCGCTCCGCCGCCACCCGGGCCGACTACCTGGCCCGCATCGCGGCAGCCCGTGTCGCCGGGCCCGCTCGCGGCCGGCTCGCGTGCAGCAACCTGGCCCACGGTTTCGCGGCCTCCACCGCGCCGACGAAGGCCGAGCTCAAGGTGATCACCCCCGCGGCCAAGCCCAACGTCGCGATCGTGACCTCCTACAACGACATGCTCTCGGCGCACGCGCCCTACGAGACCTACCCGCCGCTCCTCAAGGCCGCCGTCATGCGGGCCGGCGGGCTGGCGCAGGTCGCCGGCGGCGTACCCGCCATGTGTGACGGCATCACCCAGGGCCGCGACGGCATGCAGGTCTCCCTCTTCTCGCGCGACGTGATCGCGATGTCGGCCGGGATCGCCCTCTCCCACGACATGTTCGACGCGGCGCTGATGCTGGGCGTGTGCGACAAGATCGTGCCGGGGCTGCTGATCGGCGCCCTCTCGTTCGGCCACCTGCCGACCGTCTTCGTGCCGGCCGGCCCGATGTCCTCCGGCCTCCCCAACAAGGAGAAGGCCCGTGTCCGCCAGCGGTACGCGGCAGGCGAGGCCACCCGCGAGGAGCTGCTCGAGGCCGAGGCCGCCAGCTACCACTCCCGCGGCACCTGCACCTTCTACGGCACCGCCAACTCCAACCAGCTGCTGATGGAGGTGCTCGGCCTGCACCTGCCGGGCTCCTCGTTCGCCTCGCCGGACACCCTGCTGCGCGCCGCGCTCAACCGCGCCGCCGCCGAGCGTGCCACCGAGCTGGCGCTCACCGGTGGTCCCGGTATCGGCGAGATGATCGACGAGAAGTCGATCATCAACGCCTGCGTCGCACTGCTCGCCTCGGGTGGCTCGACCAACCACACCATGCACCTCGTCGCGATCGCCCGTGCCGCCGGGATCCAGCTGACCTGGGGCGACCTCTCCGACCTGTCGCCGGTCGTGCCGCTGCTCACCCGGATGTACCCCAACGGCTCCGCCGACGTGAACCGCTTCCACGCCGCGGGTGGCGTGAGCTTCCTGATCCGCACCCTGCTCGAGGCCGGGCTGCTCCACGAGGACGTCACCACGATCCTCGGCCCGGGGCTGTCGGCCTACACCCAGGAGTCACGGCTCACCCGCGACGGCGAGATCGAGCTGGTCGAGGGTGCGCCCACCTCCGGCGACCTCGACGTGCTGCGCCCGGCCGACGACCCGTTCTCGCCCGACGGTGGCCTGCGGGTCCTGACCGGCGACCTCGGCACCGCCGTCATCAAGACCTCCGCGGTGGCGCCCGAGCACCGGGTGGTCTCCGCCCCGGCGGTGGTCTTCGACGACCAGGCCGACTTCCTCACCGCCTTCTCCGAGAAGCGCCTCGACGGTCGCGACTTCGTCGCGGTGATCCGCTACCAGGGCCCCGCGGCCAACGGCATGCCCGAGCTGCACAAGCTCACCCCGGCTCTAGGGGTTATGCAGGACCGCGGCCAGCACGTCGCCATCGTCACCGACGGCCGGATGTCCGGCGCTTCCGGGAAGGTGCCCGCCGCCATCCACCTCACGCCCGAGGCCGCGCTCGGTGGACCGCTCGCCCGCGTGCAGGACGGCGACCTGATCACCGTCGACGCTGTCGCCGGCACCCTGAGCATCGGGGTCGACCCCGACGAGTTCGCGCACCGGCCGACCACCGGCCGCGCTCCGCTCGACGCGGAGTGGCGCGGCACCGGCCGTGAGCTCTTCGCTGCCTTCCGTGCCACCGTCGGCTCTGCCGACACCGGCGCCTCCGTCTTCCAGTTCGCCGCATCGTCCCAGGAGAGCCCTGTCCATGTCTGACCTGAAGTCCACCGACCTGCTCGACCTCTCCCCGGTGATCCCGGTCGTCGTCGTCGACGCTGTCGACCAGGCGGTGCCGGTGGCTCGCGCCCTCGCCGAGGGTGGCGTGCCCGTGGTCGAGCTGACGCTGCGTACGCCGGTGGCGTTGGACGCCATCCGGGCCATCGCGGCCGAGGTGCCGGAGGTCCTGATCGGCGCCGGCACCGTGACCACGCCGCTGCTCGCCAAGGAGGCCGCCGCGGCCGGGGCCCAGTTCCTCGTCTCGCCGGGCGCGACCCCGACGCTGCTCGGCGCGATGCGCGACACCGGTCTGCCGTTCCTGCCCGGCACCGCCACCGTCTCCGAGGCCCTCGCGGTCCTCGAGACCGGCCACACCGCGATGAAGTTCTTCCCGGCCGAGGCCTCGGGTGGCGCCAAGTTCCTGGGCTCGCTGCCCTCCGTGCTCCCCGACGCACGCTTCTGCCCCACCGGCGGCATCACGCTCGCCAGCGCTCCCAGCTACCTCGGTCTCCGCAACGTCGGCTGCGTCGGCGGCTCCTGGCTGACCCCTGCCGACGCGCTCGCCTCCGGCGACTGGGACCGCGTCACTGCGCTCGCGGCCGCCACCGCCGCCCTCCGCTGACCCGGCGCAACTGTCCCGGAAAAACCCGCCGAGTCGGCGCAACTGTCCCGCCTGCGCGGGACTGATGCGCCGACTCGGCGGTTTCTCGCGGGACTGATGCGCCGACTCGGCGGTTTCTCGCGGGACTGATGCGCCGACTCGGCGGGCTAGCGGTAGAGCAGGTACTGGCGGCGGGTCGCGTCGAAGGCGGCCAGCTCCTCGCGCCAGGCCGCCTCGACCTCGTCGCCGGTGGCGCCGGCGTCGATCTGCGTACGCAGTCTCGTCGATCCGGTGAGCTTGTCGATCCAGAACGGGCGGGTGGTGTCCCAGGAGTCCTGGCGCCAGGCGAACTCGGGATAGAGCGCCTTCGCGGTGACCAGCATCTCGACCCCGGTACGGACGGGATCGAACCGGTCGCGGTCCTGGATCGTGACCTGTACGCCGCCGCAGACCTGGCCGGCGAACTTGTTGACCGAGGGGTTGAAGTAGGCCTCCCGGAACGTCACGCCGGGCAGGTTCGCCTCCTCCAGCGCCGCGGCCCAGCGGTGGTCGACGAAGGGTGCCCCGACCAGCTCGAACGGCTTGGTGGTGCCGCGTCCCTCGGAGAGGTTGGTGCCCTCGAACATGCAGGTGCCGGGGTAGGCGAGCGCCGTGTCCGGCGTCGGCATGTTGGGGCTCGGCAGGACGAAGTCGAGGCCGGTGTCGGCGTACAGCATCGTCCGTCGCCACCCGGAGACCTGCACGATGTCGAGCTGGTCCAGCCGCCCGCCGGCGTGCTCCTCGAGGAACTCGCGGTCGAAGAACCGGGCCAGCTCGCCGACCGACATCCCGTGCTGCTGGACGATCTCGCGGGCGCCGACACCCGAGGTGTACGCCGCCGTCATCATCGGTCCGCGGGCGGTCCCACCCACGGGGTTGGGCCGGTCGAGGACCACGAAGCGCTTGCCGGTCGCGACAGCTGCCTGCATCGCCGTCCACATCGTCCAGATGTAGGTGTAGAACCGGGAGCCGACGTCCTGGATGTCGAAGACGACCGTCTCGACGTCGGCCGCCGTGAACAGCTCCCTCATCTTCGCCACGTTCGCGCCGTAGGCGTCGTAGACCGTCAGCCCGGTGCGCTCGTCGACGAACGTCCCCTCCGAGCCGCCCGCCTGGGCCGTGCCGCGGAAGCCGTGCTCCGGTCCGAACACCCCGGCGATGCTCACGGCCCCCGACTCGTGCATCTCGTCGACGATGTTGCGCAGGTTGCGCAGCACGCCGGTGGGGTTGGTGATGATGCCGACCCGTTCGCCGGACAGCACCGCCCAGCCGTCGGCCGCGGCCCGGTCGGCGCCCGGCCGGACAGCCTCGCCGCGCCCGAGCGGATCGACTGCCGCGCCCGCCGCCTCCGCCGCGCTCGCCGAGCCGGTCGAGCCGGTGAGGAGCGGAGTCGCCGCGGCGCCGGCCACGGCAGCGCCGAGCAGGCGGCGCCGGTCGATCCTGGGGACTTCAGTGCTCATGGGGCGCTCCTGTGCCGAGGGGGAGATCACCTTGCAGGCTAGCCCTGAAGGCGTCGCGCGGCAGGCGATTCGACCGCTCGTCGCGGCAGATCGACCGTTCGTCGTCGTGCCGGTCGGTTGGGGCTGGACACCGCAGGTGAATGTGACCAAGGTCACAGATCGCCCCAACCCATTTCGACAGATCTCGGAGGTGACCCATGCCGTCCTCGTCCAAGGGCTCGTGGATCCTCGTCGGGGTCCTCCTGGTCGCGGCAGCAGCCCCGTCACTCGCGGTGCCGCTGTACGCGAAGGAGGACCCGACGTTCGCCGGATTCCCGTTCTACTTCTGGTTCCAGCTCGTCCTCATCCCCTGCTCGGTCCTGTTCACGACCGTCGCCTACTTCGTCGCCAAGGCCGCGTTCCGGCGTGACCGTGCCGCCGCCGGGCGCCCATGGAAGGAGGGCGGCCAGTGAGCGCCGTAGCGGTCTCCGTCTTCGCCTTCCTCTTCCTGCTGGTCACGATCCTCGGCTTCTCCGCCGCGCGCTGGCGCCGCGCGAAGTCGATGGACAACCTCGACGAGTGGGGCCTCGGTGGCCGTGGGTTCGGTACGTTCGTGGCCTGGTTCCTCATCGGCGGCGACCTCTACACGGCCTACACCTTCATCGCGGTCCCCGCGACGCTGTTCGCCGGCGCCGCCGTCGGCTTCTTCGCCGTGCCCTACACGATCCTCGTCTACCCGATCATCTTCGCGTTCCTCCCGAAGCTGTGGTCGGTCTCGCACAAGCACGGGTACGTCACCCCGGCCGACTTCGTCACCGGCCGCTACGGGTCCAAGTCCCTCGGTCTCGCGGTCGCGCTGACCGGCCTGCTCGCCACGATGCCCTACATCGCCCTGCAGCTGGTCGGCATGGAGGTCGTGCTCGAGGTGATGGGCCTGCAGAGCGACTCCTCGAACTGGTTCATCCGTGACCTGCCGCTCTTCATCGCGTTCGCGGTGCTGGCCGCCTACACGTACTCCTCCGGGTTGCGGGCGCCGGCGCTGATCGCGTTCGTGAAGGACTCGCTGATCTACATCGTGATCATCGTGGCCATCATCTACATCCCGTCGCAGCTCGGTGGCTGGGCCAACATCTTCGAGACGGTGCAGGGCAGCTTCGACACCTTCAACACCGAGAACGCCGACGCGATCGCCGCCGGCGACGCGGCACCGAAGGCGCTCTTCCCGTCGCAGGCCGCCGGCCAGTGGGCGTACGCCTCGCTCGCCCTCGGCTCCGCGCTGGCGCTGTTCATGTATCCGCACTCGATCACCGGCGTCCTCTCCACGCGCAGCCGGAACGTGATCCGTCGCAACGCCTCGCTGCTGCCGGCGTACTCGTTCCTGCTGGGGCTCCTGGCGCTCCTCGGGTTCGTCGCCCTCGCCGCCGGCGTCATGGTCGGTGACCCGCCGAACCCGCAGCTGGCGATCCCGCAGCTCTTCGAGGACCAGTTCCCGGCGTGGTTCGCCGGTGTCGCGTACGCGGCGATCATCATCGGTGCCCTGGTGCCGGCGGCGATCATGTCGATCGCGGCGGCGAACCTGTGGACGCGCAACATCTACAAGGCCTACCTCAGGCCCGACGCGACCCCGCAGGACGAGGCCAAGCAGGCCAAGATCGTGTCCCTGATCGTGAAGTTCGGGGCGCTGCTCTTCGTGCTGGCGCTGTCGAAGTCGTACGCCATCAACCTGCAGCTGCTCGGGGGCGTCTGGATCCTGCAGACGCTGCCGGCGATCGTCGTCGGGCTCTACACCCGGTGGTTCCACCGCTGGGCGGTCCTGGCCGGCTGGGCGGTCGGGATGGCGTACGGGACGTACGTCGCCTACGGCGTCTCCTCGCCCACGCAGGAGCACTTCGGCGGACCGCTGGCGCCGTTCCCGGGCACGGAGACCCCGATCTACATCGCGCTCACCGCGTTCCTGCTCAACATCGTCGTGGTCGTCGTGCTGACTCCGATCCTGAGGGCGCTCAAGGTGTCCGACGGTGAGGACGCCACGGTGGCGTCGGACTACTCGGTCGACGCCGGCGACGAGGGTGTCGTCGACGAGCTGAGCTCGACGACCGAGGTGCGCTGAGCGATCCCGGGCAAAGTCCCGCAAACGCGTCCCAGTGGCGGGTTTGCGGGACTTTTCTCATATTTCCGATGTAACTGCAACGTCAACGCACGGAAGTACGTAACAGGTATCGAAAGGGTCTGATCCGGACCGATCTCGGGAGCGTCCATGTGGGGCAATGAGGCAGTTACGGCCTCGACGAGCAGTCGAGGCGACATGTGTCGGGCCGTGACGGCTCGCCATGCCTCGATGGCCGCGACCGAGCGTGATGTCGAGCAACGGATCCATGCAGGCGATTGGGCGCCGGGGGGCGTCGTCTGTGTGGATCTACCACCGGGCGTGACAGTGGCAGATCCTCGGGACTGCCGATCCGTCCGGTCCGATGGGTGGGGCTACGAGCACGACCAGAACCGCGCTCGCTCCACCCGGCGGGACCCCGTCGGTGCCACCGCGATCCCCGTGCGCTCGGGCGCCGGGAGTAGGCGCTGACGGGGTCCCGTGTCCCATGCCGTGCAACTCAAGTCAGGAGAACGCGATGAGCTCGAAGGTCCTCGGGGCACTTCGGAAGACCGTGGCGGCGACCCTCGTGGCCGGTGGCCTCGTGGCCGCCGGCGCCGGGGTCGCCTGCGCCGACTCGCAGTCCGTAGAACACGCTGACGGCAGGGCCGCACCGGCGGCCGCGTCGAAGCCGATCAAGGCTCCGGATCGAGGGCCGGTCGGCCCGGTGACGGTCTCGGGAGCGCAGTCCGGGAACGACGCAGCGGTGACGGTGACGACAGACGGGACGACGGTCGTGGCCAGTGGCCGCGCGCACCTCGAGTCTCCTGTCGACCAGGCCGGGGGTGGTGTCGTCCACCATGACGAGGACACCGCCTCGCCGCTCGGCAACGGCCGCGACGTCGGCCTCGGTACGGATCAGCTGGGATTTGCCGGGGGAGTCACGGGCGACTCCTCGTCCGTCGATGCCGTCGGCACGGCTCGCATCGGGGTGGAGAAGCACTACAACGTCCCGAACGGGTACTGAGCGCGTCAGTTGACGCCGGGAGACGCGTCGGGGCCACCGGGAGGTTTCCCGGTGGCCCCGCTGTGGTTTCACCGACGGTGGTCGGTGTCTCTTCAGGCCTCCGTCTTGATGGCGGAGATGTCGAACTCGAGCTTGATCTTCTCGGAGACGAGCACGCCGCCGGTCTCGAGAGCGGCGTTGAAGGAGAGGCCCCAGTCGGTGCGGTTGATCGCCACGGCACCCTCGAAGCCGACGCGGGTGTTGCCGAACGGGTCCTTGGCGGAGCCGGTCTGCTCGAACGGGACGGTGACCGACTTGGTCGTGCCCTTGATGGTCAGGTCGCCGGTGATGTTCCAGGTCTCGCCGTCGAACTCGACCTCGGTCGACTCGAAGGTGATGTTGGGGTGGGCCTCGTTCTCGAAGAAGTCGCCCGAGAGCAGGTGAGCGTCGCGGTCGGCGTTGCCGGTGTCGACGGAGTCGGCCTTGATCGTGAGCGAGACCTTGGACTTGGCCGGCTCGGCGGTGTCGATCGTCGCGGTGCCCTCGAACTCCTTGAAGGAGCCGCGGACGGTGGTCACCATCGCGTGGCGGGCCGAGAAGCCCAGGCGGGTGTGGGCGACGTCGAGGGTGTAGTCACCCGAGATGTCCTCGATGGCGGCGGTCGGGGTGTCGAACTCGGTCGCGGCGGGGGCCGTGTCCTTCTTGCTGAAAATGCCCATGGCGGATGTGCTCCTGGAAGAATTGGTTGAAACTGCAAGCATCATAACGGGGGAATCTCGCCCAATGTTCCCGCTCTCGTGCGTGTTTCTGACGGCGGCGGAAGATTGGTTGCAGTGACAACGCTATCCCTAAACGCACGAGGCCCGCTCCCCTGTCGGGAGCGGGCCTCGGAAGCGTTGTGCGGTTGTCAGGCAGCGTGACGGGTGGTCGCGGGTGCACTGACTTCGACCCAGCGGGCCTCCATGTGCTTGCGGCCGCGGCGGTCGACGACAGGGAGCCAGCGAAGCTCGAGCTTGCCAGTCACTTTATTTCCGTTCATCAGACACCTCCTGTTCACCTTGTGTTCACCTAAGGTACCGCACCTCCACCCCGATGTCCAAGTAGTCCGCCAGATGGTGTGGCCCGCTCCACCTGGGGGCATCGGAATGGGCGATCTGAGCGACCGCCGCCCCACCTGATGACCAATCGCCTGTTTCTGCCCGAAATCGGGCAGAAACTTGCTCGTTGTCTCGGGTGTGCCCCACAGTTGGTGGGGTGAGTGCCGAGGAACCCCTGATCGACCACCTGGTCGCGACCACCGGGCTCTCGTCCGCGGAGGCGGCGCGGGTGGTCGAGGACGTGGTGGCGTACTTCGACGAACCGGTCGAGACGTACGTACGCCGCCGGCATGCGCAGCTGAAGACCTACGGCGCGAAGAACGACGCGATCTTCGCGCAGCTGGCCGAGGAGCTGCGGGCGCGGGTCGTTGCCGCGCCGCGGCTGACCGAGCGGCAGCTGCGACGGCTCATCTACGGATAGGACGGACAAGGACACATGTGCGGAATCGTCGGCTACATCGGACCCCAGCAGGCTGCCGGCCTGCTCACCGAGGGGTTGGCCCGGCTCGAGCACCGCGGGTATGACTCGGCGGGCGTCGCGGTGCTGGGCAGCAGGCTGCAGGTGGTGAAGAAGGCCGGGCGCGTACGCGACCTGGTCGATGCCCTCCCGAAGCGGTTCGCCGGCAAGGTCGGGATCGGGCACACCCGGTGGGCCACCCATGGCCCCGCCAACGACACCAACGCTCACCCGCACGTCTCCGCCGACGGGCGGGTGGCGGTTGTCCACAACGGGATTGTCGACAACGCCGCCTCGTTGCGGGAGCGCCTCACCGAGGCGGGCGTCGAGCTGGTCAGCGACACCGACACCGAGGTCTTCGCGCACCTCATCGGATTGTCGACTGCAGACAATCTGGAGGCGAAGGTCGTCGACGCGCTCTCCCAGGTGGAGGGCACCTGGGGGCTGGCCGTCGTGCACGCCGACTTCCCCGACCGCATGGTCGTGGCTCGCAACGGCTCGCCGCTGATCGTGGGTGTCGGCGACGGGGAGATGTACGTCGCGTCCGATCTGGCCGCGGTCGTACGCCACACCACCACCGTCGCCCACCTCGACGACGGCGAGCTGGCGACCGTCACCGCGACCGGCTTCACGACCTTCCGCCAGGACCTCACGACGACCACCACGACGGCCCGTGAGGTCGACGTGGACCCGTCGGCGTACGAGTACGGCGAGCTCGCCGACGAGCCGCGGATGTTCACCGAGATCCTCGAGCAGCCGTCCTCGGTCGAGCGCGCGCTCCGCGGGCGGCTCGACGAGCGGTTCGGGACGGCTCACCTCGGCGGGCTCAACCTCGATCCCCGCGAGCTGCGCGCGATCCGCCGGGTGAAGATCCTCGGCTGCGGTTCCGCCTACTACGTCGGTCAGATGGGTGCGGGGCTGATCGAGGAGCTGGCCCGGATCCCCGCCGACGCCGAGGCTGCCTCCGAGTTCCGCTACCGCAACCCGATCATCGAGCCCGACACCCTCTATGTCGTCGTCTCCCAGTCCGGCGAGACCATCGACACCCTGCTCGCCGTCCAGGAGATCAAGCGCAAGGGCGGCCGGGTGCTGGGCGTCGTCAACGTCGTCGGCTCGGCGATCGCGCGCGCCGTCGACGGCGGCATCTACCTGCACGCCGGCCCGGAGATCGCGGTCGCCTCGACCAAGGCCCTGACCAACATGTACGTCGCGTTCTCCCTGCTGGCGCTCCAGCTCGGCCGGGTTCGCGACCTCTCGATCGCCGACGGGAAGCGACTCATCGCCGGCCTGCAGGCACTGCCGACCCAGATCGAGGAGATCCTCAAGAGCGAGTCCCACCTCGAGGAGGTCGCGGCGCGCCTGGCCGAGGCCGAGTCGATGTTCTTCGTCGGTCGCGTACGCGGCTACCCGGTCGCCCGCGAAGGCGCGCAGAAGCTGAAGGAGATCTCCTACCGGCACGCCGAGGCGTACCAGACCTCCGAGCTCAAGCACGGCCCGCTCGCGCTGATCTCGGAGTCCGTGCCGACGGTCGCGATCGTCCCCCAGGACGAACTGACCGACCGCAACGTCGCGGCCCTGCACGAGATCAGCGCCCGCCGCGGGCCGCTGGTCGTCGTCACCCACCCCGAGGTCGACCTCGGCGAGCTCGACGCACTGCGGGTCGACGTACCGAAGAACGAGGTCGAGCTCGACCCGATCCTGCTGACCATCCCGCTCCAGCTGATCGCCTTCCATGCCGCCAAGGCCCTCGGCCACGACGTCGACAAGCCGCGCAACCTCGCAAAATCGGTAACCGTTGAGTAGTGGGGAGCGGTTGAATCGGGCCATGCGTCTGGCGGGTATCAATCTCCATCCGGTGAAGTCGACGGCGATCAGGCCGGTGCAGGAGGCGTACGTCGGCAGGGCGGGGCTCGTCGGGGACCGGGAGTGGATGGTCGTCGACGGTGAGGGGAAGCTCGTCTCCGCCCGGGAGGTCCGCGAGCTCTTCACCGTCGTCGCCGACACCCCGGCGACGGGCGGCGGGGCAGACCTGCGGCTGAGCGCGCCCGGGCACGAGGCGATCGAGCTGGCGCTCCCGAGCGAGGGCGTACGCGACGTGCAGATGTTCAACCGCCCGAGGATGCGTGTGCGCCCGGCCGGTCCGGAGGCCGATGCGTGGCTGCGCCGCGTCCTCGGCCGCGACGACCTGTCGCTGGTGTGGTGCCACGACCCGTTCCGCCGCGTGCTCGACGCCGAGGACGGGTTCGGCCCGTCCGACCGCGCCGCCTTCCAGGACGACTCCGCGGTCTCGCTGATCACCGACGCCTCGGTCGCCGCGATCGACTCCTGGAGCGAGGTGACGATCACCGCGCAGCGGTTCCGGCCCAGTCTCCTGGTCGAGGGTGCCGAGGAGGCGTTCGCGGAGGACGGGTGGAAGGAGATCGCCATCGGACCGGTCCGGTTCCGGGTGGTCTCGGCGGTCCCGCGATGCGTGATGACCACCATCGATCCGGTGACGCTGGAGAAGAGCAAGGAGCCGCTGCGTACGCTCGCGGTCCATCGGAGGTGGGACGGCAAGACCTGGGCGGCGGTGCACCTCGGCGTCGTCCACCCCGGTGAGATCGCGGTCGGCGACGAGGTCATCGTCTCCTGAGTGACGGGGACCACCGCGCCGAGGAATGTCGAGATCGTGCTATAAGGGCCTACCGTTGGATGGTGAGCACCGACGCTGATTCTGCCGTATCCACCACTCCCGCGACCGAGGAGCCGATCGTGGAGGCAGATCAGGGTCCGACCTTCGATTCACTCGGTCTGTCCGCGGGCGTTCTCGAGGCCGTGAAGGCCCTCGGTTACGAGACGCCGAGCGCGATCCAGGCCGCGACCATCCCCACGCTGCTCCAGGGGCGTGACGTCGTCGGTCTCGCGCAGACCGGCACCGGGAAGACCGCCGCGTTCGCGCTGCCGGTTCTCTCCAACCTCGACGTCTACCAGAACGCGCCGCAGGCGCTGGTGCTCGCGCCGACGCGTGAGCTCGCCCTGCAGGTGTGCGAGGCGTTCGAGCGCTACGCGTCCAACCTCGACGGCGTACGCATCCTGCCGGTCTACGGCGGCCAGGGCTACGGCCCGCAGCTGACCGCGCTCCGCCGCGGCGTCCACGTCGTCGTCGGCACCCCCGGCCGGATCATGGACCACCTGGAGAAGGGCACGCTGGACCTCTCCCAGCTGCGCTTCCTGGTGCTCGACGAGGCCGACGAGATGCTCAACATGGGCTTCGCGGAGGACGTCGAGACGATCCTCGCCGAGACCCCCGAGGACAAGCAGGTCGCGCTCTTCTCCGCGACCATGCCGGCCCAGATCCGCCGGCTCTCGAAGAAGTACCTGCGCGACGCCGAGGAGATCTCGGTCAAGGCGAAGACGCAGACCAACACCAACATCACCCAGCGCTACCTGATGGTGTCCTACCCCCAGAAGGTCGACGCGCTCACGCGCATCCTCGAGGTCGAGAACTTCGAGGGCATGATCGTCTTCACGCGCACGAAGTCCGAGACCGAGTCGCTGGCCGAGAAGCTGCGTGCGCGTGGCTTCGCCGCGACCGCGATCAACGGCGACATCGCCCAGGCCCAGCGCGAGAAGACCGTCAACCAGCTCAAGGACGGCTCGCTCGACATCCTGGTCGCGACCGACGTCGCGGCCCGTGGTCTGGACGTCGAGCGGATCTCGCACGTCGTCAACTACGACCTGCCGACCGACGTCGAGGCCTACGTCCACCGCATCGGTCGCACCGGCCGCGCCGGCCGCACCGGTGACGCGATCTCCTTCGTCACCCCGCGCGAGCGGTGGCTGCTGCGTGCGATCGAGAAGCACACCAAGGCCCAGCCGGTGCAGATGCAGCTGCCCTCGGTCGACGAGGTCAACGCGACCCGCCTCTCCCGCTTCGACGACGGCATCACCGCCGCGCTCCAGGAGGGCGAGAAGATCGAGTTCTTCCGCGACGTGGTGCGTCACTACGTCGACGAGCACGACGTCCCCGAGGTCGACGTCGCCGCCGCGCTGGCCGCGGTGCTCCACGGCGAGGAGCCGCTGCTCCTGGAGCCGGAGCCCGAGAAGCCTGCCTACGAGGAGCGCCGGGGCCGTCGCGACCGCGACGACCGCGGGGGCGAGCGAGGCGGTGAGCGTCGCGAGACGTCGCGGTCGCGTGGCAACGGGCAGCCGCTGGCGACGTACAAGATCCAGGTGGGCAAGCGTCACCGCGTCGAGCCGCGCCAGATCGTCGGCGCCATTGCCAACGAGGGTGGCCTGCGCCGCGCCGACTTCGGCAACATCTCCATCCGCAACGACTTCTCGCTCGTCGAGCTGCCCGCCGACCTGGCTCCCGAGACCTGGAAGGCCCTCGAGTCGACCCGCATCTCCGGCAAGCTCATCGAGCTCTCCGAGGACTCCGGTGGCGGCCCCGTGCGTCGCTCGGGTGGTCGCTTCGACCGCAGCCAGGGGTCGCGTCGCGGTGCGCCCGAGGCCGGTGACCGGCCCCGCAAGCCGCGTCAGAAGCGCAAGTTCGACTGACCCGAGACGTCGCCCGCGTCGGCCGACGCGTCACGCGCGTCGGCCGACTGGTCGTGTCGGTGACGTCTCGGCCGACCTGAGTGACGCTTCGGCAGGTCAGCAGGCGGCGAGGGTGCGCTGGGCCGAGGCGGCGACCAGCGCGAACGGGGTCACCATGAAGGCGATCGCGGCCAGCGCGACGATCACGGTGAGGCTGCCGGTGAGGGCCAGCATCGTGAGGCCGATGACCGGGATCACGACCGCGATGGCGAAGGCCCAGGTCGCAGCGATGCGTGCGGTGCGCCGGCCGACCGCGAGCCACCGCTGACCGATCGCGGTGACCACGAGTGCGATGGCGGCGCCCAGTGCGCCGATCGTGCCGACGTACTCGATGATCGTGTCCAGCACGTTGAACAGGCCGGCATCGGGAGCCGCAAGCTGCCCGCTCGAACCCAGGTCGATCCCGTCGTCCCACAGGAACGCCTGCGGGATCATGACGAGGACGAGCATGAGGGCGGTACGTCGCGCGGCACCGATCGCGACGGTGTCGCGGAAGCCGGGAGCGATGTCGTCGACCGAGCCGAAGTCGCGCAGCGCCAGGGCTTCCGCCTCGGTGGTCGTGTAGCCGGCCGCGGCGTAGGCCTCGGTCGCGTCCTCGAGATGGTCACCGGCCTCGCGCAGGAGGTCGCGCCGGGTCCAGCTCGGGCCGGGGATCGCGGCACGCAGGTCCGCTAGGTAGACGTCGACGGCGCTCATGCGCCCCATCTTCCGTCCCCAGCGGCCTCGGCCACATCAGGGAACTCCCTGAATGGTTCGCCACAACTGCTGATTCGGTCGCCAGAAGTGCCGACTCGGCCGACGTACGTGACGCCTCGGCCGACCGGGGTGACGCCTCGGCGGGTCAGGCTTCGCCGAGTACGCCGGAGACGACCTTGGCGAAGGTGCGCCACTCCTGACGGTGGGCGGCGAGGGCGTTGCGGCCGGCGGAGGAGAGCTCGTAGGTGCGGCGCTTGCGGCCGCCGACCTCGGACCAGGAGCTGTCGAGGTAACCGGCCTTCTCCAGGCGGCGCAGGGCCGGGTAGATCGTGCCGGTGGGGAGGTCGAGCTCACCACCGCTGCGAGCGCTGAGCGCCTCGATGATCGCGTAGCCGTGAAGGGGCTGCTTCTCGACGACGGCCAGGATCAGCGAGTCGAGGTGGCCACGGAGGGCGTCGGCTTTCATGTAGACAGCCTACACAGTCCGTCGTACATTGTCTCCATACATGTTGTCTGTCTACAGGTAGTCAGACAAACACCGACAAGGAGACATGATGACCATCCAGACGACCACGAGACCCAGTCCGCTGCGGCGGCTGGCGTCCTTCTCCCAACGCCACCACTGGACCGCGCTGCTGCTGTGGGTGGTGGTGCTCGTCGGCGTGACCGCGGCCGCGCAGAGCATCGGCGACGACTACCGCAACTCCTTCGACATCCCGGGCACGCAGTCGCAGGAGATGGCCGACCTGCAGGCGAAGCACGGTGGGTCGACGGGCGACGAGATCCGCGCGGTCATCCACGACGAGCGTGGATGGAACACCGACCAGCAGGCCGTCGACGACCTGCTCGCGGAGCTCGCCGAGGTGCCGCACGTGGAGGCCGTCGAGGCCGCCGACCCGCAGCGCGGGTCGGTGAGCGAGGACGGTACGACCGCGCTGGTCACCATCGTGATGGACGCCGAGCCCGGCGAGCTCCCGATCAGCGCCTACGAGCCGTTCCTCGAGATCGCGGACGAGACCACGACCGACGATCTCCAGATCGAGATGGCCGGCGACTCGATGCGCGAGGTGAACGAGGGCGAGGGCGGCAGCTCCGAGGGAATCGGCATGCTCGCCGCGCTGGTGATCATGCTGTTCATGTTCGGCTCGTTCCTGGCGGCGAGCCTGCCGCTGATCACCGCGATCTTCGCGGTCGGCACCACCTTCGGCGTGGTCACGCTGCTCTCCCACCTCACCACGATCCCGGACTACACCGCCCCGATGCTCATGATCGTGGGGCTCGGTGTGGGCATCGACTACGCGCTGCTGGTCTTCTCGCGCTACCGCAGCGAGCTGCTCCACGGCGCCACCCGCGAGGACGCCACCGCGACCGCGATCGACACCGCCGGGCGCTCGGTCCTCTTCGCCGGTGTCAGCGTGATCCTGGCGCTCTGCGGTCTCTACGTGCTGCAGCTGACCTCGATCCAGGGGGTCGTGCTCGGCGTCGCGCTCACCGTCCTGATGACCATGATCGCCGCGGTCACCCTGCTCCCGTCGCTGCTGACCCTGTTCGGCAAGCGCCTGGAGAAGTCCGTACGCCGCCACGCCGCCCGATCCCGTCGCGAGCCCGGTCAGCGCTGGCGGTCCTGGGCCTCCGGCGTCCAGCGGCACCCGTGGGCCGCACTGCTCGTCTCCCTGGTCGCCCTCGGCGCGCTGGCCACCCCGGTCCTCGGTCTCCAGCTCGGTTTCGCCGATGCCGGCAACGACGACCCCTCCTCGACCACGCGGAAGGCCTACGACCTGGTCAGCGACAAGTTCGGTCCCGGTGCCAACGGTCCGCTCGTGATCATGACCGAGGGCTCGCAGGGGCAGGCGGCCGCGGCGTACGAGAAGGTCCAGGGGTACGACGGCGTGGCCGCCGTGACGCCCCCGCAGCCGTCGGCCGACGGCGCGGTGTTCACCTCCATCGCCTTCCCCGAGACCGGCCCGCAGGACGCCGAGACCACCGAGCTGGTCAAGGACCTGCGAGCGGACCTCGGCGACGACGCCCTGGTCGGCGGCTCGACCGCGGCGCTGATCGACTACTCCGACGCGGTCGGGAAGAAGCTGCCGCTCTTCATCGGGCTCGTGGTCGGGCTCTCCGCGCTGCTGCTGATGTGCGTCTTCCGCTCGGTCGCGGTGGCGATCAAGGCAGCCGTCCTCAACCTGATCTCGATCGGTGCCTCGATGGGGGCGATGACGTACGTCTTCCAGGAGGGGCTGCTCGGGGTCGAGCCGGGTCCGATCGAGGCGTTCCTGCCCGTGATGACCTTCGCGATCGTCTTCGGGCTCTCGATGGACTACGAGGTCTTCCTGATCTCACGGATGCGCGAGGAGTGGCTGCGCAGCGGCGATGCCCAGGAGGCGGTCCGGGAGGGCCTGGCGCACACCGGCGGTGTCATCACCGCGGCCGGCGCCATCATGGTCGTGGTGTTCGGAGCCTTCTGGTTCAGTCCTGACCGGATGCTCCAGGAGATGGGCTTCGTGATGGCGGTGGCGGTGCTGCTCGACGCGGTCGTGGTGCGGTGCCTGGTGGTGCCCGCCGTGATGTGTATCCTCGGTGCCGGTGCGTGGTGGCTGCCGAGGTGGCTCGACCGGATCCTGCCGCGTCTCCAGAACGTCGAATGAACCCGGGTAAGCGGGTTCCGGACAGTTACTTGGACGTGAAACAAATTTCCTGCGGGGAGACGTAAGGGCGCGTACAACCGAAGGGAAGGGCCGCACCCCCAGCGGTCCCCGGCTTTCGGGAGTTGCCATGAACGTGATCTTCCGCCTGTCCACAGTCCGCCTCGCGGTCTCCCTCACCTCCATCGCCCTTCTCGGCGCCGGCCTCGCCGTCGCCCCCGGCTCCCCAGCCTCAGCGGCTGGGGAGCCGTACGTCGCGCTCGGTGACTCCTACTCCTCGGGAGTCGGCACCCGCACCTACATCAACGACGGCAGCAGCTGCAAGCGGTCGACCCTGGCGTACCCCAGCCTGGTCGCCGCGGCGAAGGGCTACAGCCTCAACTTCCGCGCCTGCTCCGGAGCGGTCGTCGCCGACGTCACCAACAGCCAGCTCAGCGCGCTGTCCACCTCGACCCGCTACGTGACCATCTCGGTCGGCGGCAACGACGCGGGCTTCGCCGACGTGATCACCGAGTGCGCGCTGCCCGCCTGGGCGAGCGACTGCTCGGGCGCGGTCGCGGGTGCGCAGAGCTACATCCGCAACACGCTCCCGGGCAGCCTCGGGACGCTCTACTCGAGGATCCGTTCGGCCGCACCCAACGCGAAGGTGGTGGTCGTCGGCTACCCGAAGCTGTTCATGGGGGAGGACTGCAACGCCTTCACCTGGTTCAGCCCGCAGGACGAGGCGATCCTCAACGACACCGCGGTGCTCCTCAACAACACCACGGCCTCGCGCGCGAGCGCCGCCGGGTTCACCTACGTCAACCCGATCAGCCGGTTCACCGGACACGCGGTCTGCGACGACGTGGAGTGGATCAACGGCCTCTCCGACCCGATCGAGGAGTCCTACCACGCCAACGCGGCCGGACACCGTGACGGCTACACGCCCCTGGTGAGCTCGCCGCTCACCGGAGCCACCCTCACCGCCGGCCCCGCGGTGATCGCCGCTGCCGAGGCGACCGGTCCCGCACAGGCCGCCAAGCAGAGGACGTACGCCGCGCTCGACCGCCACATCGAGCCGAAGGTGTTCCAGCCGCCGACCCGTGAGCGCCTGCAGAAGCTCGCCGACCAGCGTGGGGTCGACCTGGACGCCTGGCTGGCGACGCACTGATCCGAGCGGTCGTGAAGCCGAGCGTGGCCCACCGGTCACACTCGGCTTCACAACCTCTGCGTTGGACGGGTGTAACCCAATCTTGGGGGCAAGGCTGATAGAACCGTTCCATGCGAGTCTCCCGGGGCATTGCGGCCCTTGCTGTCGCCTTACCGCTGCTTGCCGGCTGTGGTGGAGCCAAGGACCCCGGTCCGAGCATGTCGACCCTGACCACGGCCCTGGAGCGCGGCACGTTCACGAAGGTCGACTTCGTGGCGAAGACCGATCCTGCTGCCGTCGCGGCCGACTACCACGACCTCACCGGCAACCTGTTCGGGAAGCTCGGGGCGCCGGACGTGTCCGCCACCAAGCCCACCTTCACCGGCCACGGCACCGACAGCGCGAAGTCGACGCTCACCTGGGCGTGGGGCCTTCCGGGCGGCCGGTGGACCTACGAGTCGGAGGTCGAGCTCCGCAAGACCGGTGAGAAGTGGGAGTTCGTCTGGGAGCCGACCGTCGTCGCGCCCACGCTCGCCGAGGGACGTAGCCTGCACGTCGAGACCGTCCAGCAGCAGCGTGGCGAGATCCTGAGCACCTCGGGCGAGACCCTTGTCGCCGACCGTCCGGTCGTCACGGTGGGCATCGACAAGACGCTGATCGACCCGGTCGCGGCGCCCGCTGCCGCCCGTGACGTCGCCGCGATCGTCGGCATCAACCCCAAGCGCTACGCCAAGCGGGTCCGGGCGGCCGGGGACAAGGCGTTCGTCGAGGCCCTCTCGATCCGCAAGCCGATGATGACGAAGGCCAAGGCCTCCAGGATCGCCAAGATCAAGGGCGCCGCGATGCTCAACCGGACGCTGCCGCTCGGCCCGACCAAGGAGTTCGCCTCGCCGGTCGTCGGCATCGTCGGCGAGGTGACGGCGGAGATGATGAAGAAGAAGCCCGGGACCTACCTCCCCGGCGATCTCGCCGGGCTCTCCGGGCTGCAGGCCCGCTACGACGACCAGCTGCGGGGCAAGCCCGGGCTGCAGGTCTCGGTGCTCGGGGACGAGGGCGAGGTGCTCAAGAAGCTCTACAGCACCGATCCGATCGACGGGAAGTCGCTGACCGTCACCCTCGATGCGCGGATGCAGAAGAGTGCCGAGAAGATCTTGAAGGAGGTCAAGCCCGAGAGCGCCCTGGTCGCGATCCGGCCCAGCGACGGCGCCGTGCTGGTCGCCGCCAACGGCAAGGACAACAAGATGAACCTGGCCACCTACGGCCAGGCGGCGCCGGGATCGACCTTCAAGGCCGCGACCACGCTCGCGCTGCTGCGCAAGGGCCTCGACGCCGACAGCCGGGTCACCTGTCCCGCCAAGGCCACCGTCGACGGCAAGACGTTCAAGAACGACTCCTGGTACCCGAAGTCCGCACTCGGGGAGATTACGCTCGCCCACGCCGTCGCCGAGTCCTGCAACACCGCCATGATCGGCGCGGCGGGCGAGGTCGGTCACGCCGAGATCGCCTCGGCCGCCGCCTCCCTGGGCTTCGGCATCGACCGCGACGCCGGCTTCACCTCCTACTTCGGCCAGATCCCCGAGCCAGCGGGCGACACCGAGCACGCCGCCGACCTGATCGGACAGGGCAAGGTGCTCGCCTCGCCGCTCGTGATGGCCACCGTCATCGGTTCCATCCAGGCCGGTCACACCGTGGTCCCGAACCTCGTCCAGGGCCAGGCCGCCAAGCCGTCGGGCGTGGAGCCGCTGGCTGCCGACGAGGCTGCGGAGCTGCGTACGATCTTCCGGGGTGTGGTCACCGACGGCACCGGTCGCGGCCTGGCCGACGTGCCGGGCAAGCCGGTGATCGCCAAGACCGGCACGGCGGAGTTCGACCGCAACGGCAAGCGCCTCACCCACACCTGGATGATCGCGGCGCAGGGCGACCTGGCCGTGGCGGTCTACGTCGACGAGGGCGAGAACGGGGCGGCCACCTCGGGCCCGCTCGTCGAGGCGTTCCTGCGGATGGTCAACGAGCGCTGAGGCGCCACCCAAATGCGTTGTGGCCCGGCCGTGAGGCCGGGCCACAATCGATTTCCCTCGGTGTCTCTCCACCGACGGGGGGAACAGTAGAGAGACTCGAGGGGCGAGCCTGGCGGCCTTTCGGCCGCGAGGCCCGGTCGAGGTTTGGAGTGCTCCCTCCCTACGTCGACGTGGATACATAACCAGACTTGTTTCTGGCTGTCACGTTTATGCCCGTTTTCTACAGAGTTCTTGACCGAGTGTGGGCAAGCTGTGGCCCGGTCACTGCGGAGCGCTGTCGGCGGGGATCTCCGCGATGCCGTTCTCGCTCGTCGTGGACACGGCCTTGCGGAGCATCGAGCCGAGGTCGACGCCCGTGGTGGTCTTGAGCATGTTGAGCGTCTGGACGACGTTGTCGTTGACCTGCTTCGGGATGGCGCCCGCACCCTCGGTGGAGAGGACGGTGAGGCTGTCGATCGCGCTGATCGGCGCGGCGACCTCCTTGGCGATCCGCGGCAGGACCTCGATCAGCATCTGCAGCACGGCGGCGTCGTTGTAGGACGCGAACGCCGAGGCGCGCTTGTCCATCGCCTCGGCCTCGGCCTGTCCCACGGCCAGCGTCGCGGCGGCGCTCGCCTCACCCTCGGCCCGGGTCGCCTCGGCGCCGGCCAGACGCAGCGACTTCTGCGCCTCACCGCGCTTGGCACCCTCGATGGCCTCGGCCTCGGCCAGCGCGGCACGGCGGGCCTTCTCCGCCTCACCGGTGAGCCGGGCCTGCTCGGCGTCCGCCTCGGCCGCGGCGATGGTGGCCGCCTTGCGGGCCTCCGCGGCGGCGATCTCCGAGTTACGCCGACCCTCCGCCTCCTGCTCGACGCGGTAGCGCTCGGCGTCGGCAGGCTTGCGCACCTGGGTCTCGAGCTGGCGCTCGGTCAGCGCCGCCTGGCGTACGGCGACCTTCTCCTGCTCGGTGAGGATGGCCTGGTCGCGGTCGGCCTGGGCGAGCGGGCCGGAGGCGGCGGCGTTGGCAGCGGCCGCGTCGGTCTCGGCCTTGATCTCGGCCTGCTTGAGGGCGAGCGCGCGCTGAGCGATCGCGATCTCCTCCTCGGCCTTGATGCGCGCCTGCTCGGCGGCACGACGCGCCTCCGCCTCGGCGATCGAGGCGGCCTGGGTGATGCGGGCGGCCTCGGGGCGACCGAGGTTGGCGAGGTAGGAGCCGTCGTCGGTGACGTCCTGGATCTGGAAGGTGTCCAGGATCAGGCCCTGGCCGGTGAGCGACGACTCGGACTCGTCGGCGACCCGCTGGGCGAAGGCGGCCCGGTCACGGATGATCTGCTCGACGGTCAGACCACCGACGATCGAGCGCAGCGCGCCGGCGAGCACCTCCTGCGTGAACGGCTCGATCTCCTCCTGCTGGGAGAGGAACCGCTGCGCGGCGAGCCGGATCTGGTCGGCGTTGCCGCCCACCTTCACGATGGCGACGCCGTCGAGGTTGAGCTTGATGCCCTGGCCGGAGACCGCGCCGCGGATCTGCACCGAGATCCGGCGCGAGGAGAGGTCCATCGTCGCCAGCTTCTGGACGAACGGCACCACGAAGACACCGCCACCGAGCACGACCTTCTGGCCGGACAGGTCGGTGGTGAGCTGGCCGGTCTCCGGGTTGAGGACGGCCTTGCCCTTGCGGCCGGTGACGATGAACGCCTGGTTGGGACCGGCGACCTTGTAGCGGCTGGTGACCAGCAGCAGGAGCAGGATGAGAAGTACGACAAGGCCGGCGATCGGCACCAGCAGTTCCATGAGGACCCCTTCAGGTCAGGAGGTGATCTCGCGCCACGTCGGCGCGACGGTGACTGCCGTCGGTGAGAGGACCCCGGTCACGTGCACGGGGGTGCCGGGCGTGATCGCCTCGTCGAGCTCGGGAGCCTTGGCGTTGTAGGTCACCGTGTGGCCCCCGAGGGCGACCCGCACCACGCCGAACCCGCCGGCCGGGATCGTGGTGATCACCGCGGCGTCCAGCCCGACGGCGGCGTCGCCCGAAGGCGCCGCGTCGGTGTTCTCCTCCTTCAGGAGGCGGGTCAGCCACAGCGCGAACCAGGCGAAGAGGGCGCCGCCCAGGACTCCGATCCCGATGGCCGGGAGCGTGCCGACCGGGCCGACGGCGAGGGCGCCGCCGAACCCGAAGGCGGACACGAATCCGCCGATCGCGGCGGTCGAGAACCAGTCGGCATCGAGCGCGCCGCCGAGGAAGCCGTCGAGGAGGTCGCCGATCACCAGCGACACCAGCAGGAGGCCCAGCCCGACGGCTCCGATGATCAGGAACGTCGTCACACCAAACCTTTCGGCAGAGTCTCCACACTGAGCAGCAGTCTGGTGCGGACTTTATCCGTCGAGCCGGGGCTTGTCCGCCCTATTCGAAGGTCCAGAGAAGAAGCTCCGTCGGTACGCCCGCACTGACCGTGAACTCCGGCGGCAGATCCTCGCCGGCGGTGACCTCGAAGGCATCCCCGGCGGTCAGCGGCTCGGCCATGCCGCTGCGCAGCAGGGCGCCGGAGGCGACGTGGAGATGGCGGAGACGACCGTCCGGGAGGGTGATCTCGGCGGGGCCGTCGGTGCCGACATGGCCGACCAGCAGCGACCCCTGGTCCAGGCGGACCGCCTCGACCCACTCGCCCTCGACCGGGGTGACGTCGTGGACGGCGTACGCCGGCTCGCCGGTGCTGCCCGTCACCCAGACCTGGATGAACCGGGTGCCGGAGGCGGAGGCGAACTCGGAGTGGTCGACGCCGTCGCCGGTGGTGAAGACACCGACCTGGCCACGGGCGACGGTCCCGGTGGCGCCGGTCGAGTCGGTGTGGGTCACCTCGCCCGAGATCGGCCAGGTGACGATCGTGACCCCGGCATGGTGGTGGTTCTCGAAGCCCTCCCCGTTGCGCAGCAGGTGCTCGTCGTAGGCCACGATCGGGCCGAAGCCGACCCTGCTGGGGTCGTAGTGGGGTCCGAAGGAGTAGGTGTGCCAGGTAATTTTTCCTGGCCTGAGGCCGGGTGGACGTTCCGTGAATCGGGCGGTTCCTCGGCGGATCTGGGCAGTCACAGTCATGATTGTGCCGTGGCGTTTCCCAAGTTCCCGACTGGCTTCGTGTTCGGCACTGCAGACGCCACCCGGCCGGGGGGCGAGCAGGATGTTGCGCTGCTCATGCGTCTCGGTGCGCCGGGATACCGGTTCGCGGTCTCCTGGCGTGAGCTTCAGCCGGGTGGTCGCGGTGTCTTCGATCCCGATGCCCGCGCTCGCTACGACCGCCTGGTCGACGAGCTGCTCGAGGCCGGCCTGCGCCCGTCGGCCACGCTCTACGCCGGTGAGCTGCCCGAGCCGCTGGCCGCCGACGGCGGCTGGCTCAACCGGGCCACGGTCGATGCCTTCGGTGAGTACGCCCAGACGGTCGCCGACCTGATCGGCGACCGCGTCCCGGAGTGGGTGCCGGTCCAGGATCCCAACGTGGCCGGCTACCTCGGCTACGGCCTCGGCACGATAGCGCCCGGCCGCCGGGCCGGCTGGGGCGTCGTCGCGGCGATGCACCACCTGCTGCTGGCTCACGGTCGCGGCGTGCAGGTGCTGCGCGCCGCCGGGGTCGGGTCCGTCGGCTGCGCGAACCACCACGAGCCGATCTGGCCGCTCTCGGAGGATCCCGCCGACGTCGGCGCCGCCAAGCTCATCGATCTCGCCTGGAACGCGGTGCCGCTCGAGGCGATGCTGCTGGGCCGCTACCCCCGTGACCTCGCCGGTCTCGCCGACGAGGTCGTGATGCCCGGCGACATGGCCGTGATCCGCTCGCCCCTGGACTTCTACGGGGTCAACTTCTTCGCCCCGCAGCGCATCGGCGCCTCCGCCGAGGGCGACGACATCCCGTTCCGGATGGTGCCGCTCGTCGGCTACCCCGCCACCGACACCGGCTGGGGCGTGGTGCCGACCGCCCTGCGGGAATGGCTGATCATCACCCGGTCCCGTTATCGCGCCGCGATGCCGCCGATCGTGGTGACCGAGTGCGGTGCTGCGTACGACGCTCCGGTGGTGGACGGCGAGGTCGACGACCAGGCCCGGATCGACTACCTCGAGGCACACCTGGAGGCGGTCTCGGCCGCGATCGAGCGTGGCGTCGACGTGCGCGGCTTCTACGCCTACACCCTGCTCGACCGCGACGGCTGGGAGGCTCCGTTCACCGGCAAGGACTGGGAGGACGGCGTCGGCGGGAAGTACGGCCTGGTCCACGTCGACTCCGCCGGGGTGCGTACGCCGAAGCGGTCCTTCGGGTGGTACGCCGAGATGGTCGCCGCCCACGCCGAGGGCGCGCCGACCGGCTAGAACGCCAGCTTCTCGCCGATCGCCCTGATTGCGTCCAGGTCGCCCGGGTGCGGCACCCACGGGAGCGTGAGCGAGTCCTTGGACTTGTCGGTGTAGCGCGGGATCACGTGGAAGTGCAGGTGGAAGACGGTCTGCCACGCCGCCGGCCCGCAGTTGTTGAGTACGTTGACCCCGTCCGCCTGCAGCACGTCGACCGCCCGCCGCGCGACCGCCTGGGCGGCCTTCGCGGTGGAGGCGTAGACCGCCGGGTCGGCCTCCAGGACGTCCTTGGTGTGCGTCTTCGGCACCACCACCGTGTGCCCTTCGGCAGCGGGCGCGATGTCCATGAAGGCGTACGTCTCGTCGTCCTCGTAGACCTTCGTCGAGGGGATGTTGCCCGCGACGATGTTGCAGAACAGGCAGTCGGGATCGCTCATGTCCCCGAGGCTATCGGGTCACCGCCGCCGCGCTGCGCGATGCGTCAGCATCGCATCCAATTCTGCGGCGACCTCGGTTCCCTGCTTGATCGCGCGCTTGGCGTCCAGCTCGGCCGCGACGTCGGCGCCACCGATCAGGTGCCAGTTGTCACGCTCCGTCCACAGGTCGCGCACCGACTCCTGGCCGGCGCAGAGGATCACGTGGTCGACCTCGAGCGTGTGCGGCTCACCGTCGACGGCGTAGTGAAGGGTGACGGCGTCGTCGCCCGCCTCGATCTTGTCGTAGGTCGCGCCGCGGACCTGCTTGACGCCGTCCTGCTTCAGGTGCGCTCGGTGGGCCCAGCCGGAGGTCTTCCCGAGGCCGATGCCGATCGGAGTGGACTTGCGCTGCAGCAGGGTCACCTGGCGGGCGGGGGCCTCGAGCACCGGGGTGGTGAGGCCGCCGCGGAAGGTCGCCGGGTCGCCGACGCCCCAGCGGGCCTTCCACTCCTCGAGCGTCTCGGGCTGGTGGGTCAGCCAGGCAGAGACGTCGACGCCGATGCCTCCGGCGCCGATCACCGCGACCCGGCGGCCCGGGACGACCCGGCCGGCGAGCACGTCGGCGTACGTCACCACCCGGTCGTCCTCGGAGCCGGCGATCTGCGGCACCCGCGGGGTGACGCCGGTGGAGACGATGACGTGGTCGAAGGGCTCCAGATCGGCGGTGGTGGCCTCGGTGTCGAGGCGTACGTCGACGCCCAGCACCTCCAGACGCCGGCCGAAGTAGCGCAGGGTGTCCTTGAAGTCCTCCTTGCCCGGCACCGCCATCGCGAGGCGGAACTGGCCGCCGATCTCGGCGGACTTCTCGAACAGGGTCACCGCGAAGCCGCGCTCGGCGGCCGAGGTGGCGGCGGCGAGGCCGGCCGGACCGGCGCCGACGACGGCCACGGACTGCTTGAGCTTGGTCGGGGAGAGCACCAGGGTCGTCTCGCGCGCGGCGCGCGGGTTGACCAGGCAGGAGGCCGCCTTGTTGGCGAAGGCGTGGTCCAGGCAGGCCTGGTTGCAGGCGATGCAGGTGTTGATCTCGTCGGTGCGGCCCTCGGCGGTCTTCTTGGCGAACTCCGGGTCGGCCAGCAGCGGGCGAGCCATCGAGACCAGGTCGGCCTTGCCCTCAGCGATCGCCGACTCGGCGAGCTCGGGGGTGTTGATCCGGTTGGAGGCACAGACCGGGATCGAGACCTCGGCCTTGAGGCGCGCGGTCATGTCGAGCCAGGCGCCGCGTGGGACCTGGGTGATGATCGTGGGCACCCGGGCCTCGTGCCAGCCGATGCCGGTGTTGAACACTGAGACCCCGGCGTCCTGGAGCGCGTAGGCGAGCTCGATCGTCTCCTCCCAGGTCTGACCGTCCTCGACCAGGTCGAGGATCGAGAGCCGGAAGATGATCGGGAAGTCGTCCCCGACCAGCTCGCGCGAGCGCCGCACGATCTCGACCGGGAAGCGCATCCGGTTGGTCGCGGTGCCGCCCCAGCGGTCCTCGCGCTGGTTGGTGCGCTCGGCGAGGAACTGGTTGATCAGGTAGCCCTCCGACCCCATGATCTCCACCGCGTCGTAGCCGGCCTTCTTCGCCAGCGACACGCTCTTGGCGAAGTCGTTCACGGTCGCGTCGACGGCCTTGTCGGAGAGGGCCGCGGGCTTGAACGGGTTGATCGGCGCCTTGACGGCCGAGGCGCTGACCGAGAACGGCGTGTAGGCGTAGCGGCCCGCGTGCAGCACCTGCATCGCGATCGCACCGCCCTCCTCGTGCACCGCGCCGGTGACCCGGCGGTGCTGGATGGCGTGGAGCCGGGAGCTCATCTCGCTCGCGAACGGCTTGAGCCAGCCGCGCTTGTTGGGTGCGTAGCCGCCGGTGATGATCAGCCCGGTGCCGCCGCGTGCGCGCTCGGCGAAGTAGGCCGCCAGCTTGGGGATGTCCCACGCGTGGTCCTCGAGGCCGGTGTGCATCGACCCCATCACCACGCGGTTGCGCAGGGTGAGCGACCCGATCGTGAGCGGGGAGAGCAGGGATTCGTACGCCATGGACGTATGCTACTCATGAGTAATAAGAAGCGGCCAGTGCTGGTTCCATTTAGCATTCCGCACATGCGCACTCGCCTTACTCCCCTTCTCGTCGCCTCACTCGCTCTGGCCGCCGCTCTGACCGCGTGCGGAAGCGAGGACGACACCAGCGCCGCGGGCGGCGCACCTGCCTCGTGCAAGGCCGCGGACCTGCCGCTCAAGCAGGACGGCAAGCTGACCATCGGCACCGACTCCCCGGCGTACGAGCCGTGGTTCTCCGAGGACGACCCCAGCAACGGCAAGGGCTTCGAGTCGGCGGTCGCCTACGCCGTCGCCGAGCAGCTCGGGTTCGCCAAGGACGACGTCGTCTGGGTCAAGCAGGCGTTCAACACCTCCTACACCCCGGGCGAGAAGAAGTTCGACTTCGACATCAACCAGATCTCCATCACCCCCGAGCGAGCAGGCGTCGTCGACTTCTCGCAGGGCTACTACACGGCCTCGCAGGCGGTCGTGACGATGGAGGAGGACGCGGACAAGGCGGCGTCGCTCGCCGATCTGAAGGGCCTCAAGCTCGGTGCCCAGACCGCGACCACGTCGCTGACCGCGATCCGCGAGGACGTCCAGCCGACCACGGACCCGCTGGTCTTCGACACCAGCGACCAGGCCAAGCAGGCGCTGCTCAACGGTCAGGTCGACGCGCTCGTCTTCGACCTGCCCACGGCGTTCTACATCACCGCCGCCGAGATCGAGGGCAGCACCATCACCGGGCAGTTCGAGAGCAGCGAGAAGCCGGAGGAGTTCGGCCTGCTGACCGAGAAGGACAGCGGCCTGGCGCCGTGCCTCGACGAGGCGCTGACCGCGCTCGAGGAGGACGGGACCCTCGCCGCGCTCGAGAAGGAGTGGCTCTCCGACGTCGTCTCCGTGCCGGTCTTGAAGTGACAGCGTCGATTCATTCTGTGGAGGGGTCTCGACAGGCTCGACCACCGAGTGAGCGGGAGCTCGAGAGGCAGGCCGTACGCCGCCGGCTGAGGCTCCAGCAGGTCACCATCGCCACCGTGGTGACCGCGGTGGTCGCGGTCGGGCTGGGGCTGCTGGTCGTCTCCTCGCCCGGGTGGGACCGGGTCCGGGACTACTTCCTGAGCTGGTCGCACGCACGCGACTCGTTCGCGGCGATCGGGGAGGGGTTCTGGATCAACATCAGGATCTTCCTGGTCGCCGAGCCGTGCGTGCTCGTCCTCGGTGCCCTCGTCGCCGTCGCCCGCCAGACCACCTCCCCGTGGCTGGCGCCGCTGCGGCTCCTGGCCACCGGCTACACCGACCTGTTCCGTGGGGTGCCGTCGATCATGGTCGTGGTCATCTGCGGCATCGGGATCCCGGCGCTGGGGCTGTCCGGGGTGACCAGCTCGCTGTTCTGGCTGACCACGTTCGCGCTCGTGCTCTGCTACGGGGCCTACGTCGCCGAGGTCTTCCGCGCCGGCATCCTGGCGATCCACCCCACCCAGGTCGCCTCGGCCGAGGCGCTGGCGCTGACTCGCGCCCAGACCATGCGCTTCGTGGTCCTCCCGCAGGCCGTACGCCGCGTCGTACCGCCCCTCATGAACGACCTCGTCTCGCTCCAGAAGGACACCGCGCTGATCTCGGCGGTCGGGGTCTTCGAGGCGCTCCGGGCGGCCCAGGACTACCAGGGCTACAACTTCAACGGAACGCCGCTGCTCGTCGCCGCTGCGTACTTCCTCGTCGTCGCGGTGCCGCTCACCCGGCTCACCGACTGGCTGATGCGGCGACAGATCGAGAAGGAGCAAGGCCGATGACGGCATCGATGTCAGGCCTGCTGGAGGCGAAGGGGCTGCGGAAGGCCTATCGCGGGAAGGTCGTCCTGGACGACCTGGACCTGTCCGTCGCAGAACACGACGTGGTCTGCCTGATCGGGGCGTCGGGGTCGGGGAAGTCGACCCTGCTGCGCTGCCTCAACCTGCTCGAGACGATCGACGACGGGGTGATCACCTTCGACGGCCGGGAGATCTCCGACCCGCTCGTCGACCCGCGCTCGGTCCGGCGCGAGATCGGGATGGTCTTCCAGGCGTACAACCTGTTCCCTCATCTCTCCGTGCTCGACAACTGCACCTTGGCCCAGGTGCGGGTGCACGGCGTCGCCAAGGACGAGGCGGCCGATCGAGCGCGGCAGCTGTTGGCGCGGTTCGGCCTCGCGGACAAGGCCGACGCCCATCCCGACGCGCTCTCGGGGGGCCAGCAGCAGCGGGTCGCGCTGGTGCGGGCGATGTGCACACGCCCGCGCCTGCTGCTCCTCGACGAGATCACCGCCGCCCTCGACCCCGAGCTCGTCGGTGAGGTGCTGGAGATCGTCCGGGCCGAGGCGCAGGCGGGCACGACCCTCGTCCTCGCCACCCACGAGATGTCCTTCGCCCGCGAGGTCGCCACCAAGGTCTGTTTCCTCGACGGCGGTCGCGTCTTGGAGCAGGGTCCACCGGAGCAGCTCTTCGGCGACCCGGTCGAGGAGCGCACCCGCGCGTTCCTGGCTCGCGTCCGCTCCTGACCGCCGCGGGATATCCGTTCCTTTTACTAGACGATGACACCTCGTGAACCGGGTGGACTCAACCGGTCGAAGCAACGCTGAGTTGAAGGAGCGTTGTGATGCCGACGGGGAAGCCCTTTTCACAGGAGTGTCGTTCTCGAGTCGTGGATCTGATCTGTGCGGGTATGTCGGCACGGCGGGCTGCTGATGTGGTCGGCGTGGCGAAACCGACCGCGGTGCTGTGGTGGCATCAGGCTTGCCCAGTGCCGATTCCACTTGAGCAGGGTGCGTTACGGGGTGGGCTGGGCACAGTGCTACAGAGTGACCCGAGTGTCCCCGGTACCGACCGTGCAGGCCGTCAGCGTCGTTGTTTGACCGCCCAGGATCGTGCGGTGATCGCTGCAGGACTGGCTGATCGGTGGTCGCAGGCCAAGATCGCTGCGGTGATCGGGCGGGATAGGTCGGTGGTGTGCCGCGAGGTCGCCCGCAACACCGGCCACGATGGTGTCTATCGCGGTGAGGTGGCTCATCGGGCAGCCCACCAGCGCCGCCGGCGTCCCAAGGAGTTCAAGCTGGCCGCGAACCCACGACTGTCTCGGCTGATCGAGACCTGGATGGACCAGGGCTGGTCACCCGGGTTGATCGCGGCGGTGCTGCGCACCGATCACCCCGGTGCCGATCCGGCTGCGAGGATGGGACGGGTGAGTCACGAGACGATCTACCGGGCCCTCTATGTTCAAACCCGCGGTCAGCTCCGAGCCGATCTACATCGATGCCTCTCTACTCGGCGCAAGGCCCGCAAACCTCGTGGCCGTTCCAGCCATGACCCCAGCAAGAACGCCTATGCCGAGGCATTCAAGATCAGTCAACGACCTGCCGAGGTCGCTGACCGAGCCGTTCCGGGGCACTGGGAGGGCGACTTGATCCTCGGGAGCGGGAACGGCTCAGCGATCGGCACCTTGGTCGAACGCACCACCCGGTTCGTGATCCTGCTCCACCTGCCCGGTCGCCACGACGCCGAGACCGTTGCTGAAGCGATGATCCGCGAGATGGGCACGCTGCCCGATCACCTACGACGCTCGATCACCTGGGACCGTGGCCTTGAACTTGCCCGCTACCAGCACATCCAGGTCGAGCTCGGCACCACCATCTACTTCGCCGATCCACACTCCCCCTGGCAGCGAGGATCCAACGAGAACACCAACCGGCTCCTCAGACACTGGTTCGAGAAGAGCAGCGACCTCTCACGCCACACTCCCCAAGACCTCCAACGCATCGCCGACACCCTCAACCAACGCCCACGCCCTACCCTTGACCTACAGACGCCGGCCCAACGGCTGGCCCAGCTGCTGAACCCAGCAGCCTGACCAACCGTTGCTTCGACCGGTTGAGTCCACCCCGTTCATGAGGTGTCATCGTCTAGTAAAAGGAACGGGTCCGAGGTGGGGGCGGCAGACCGAGGAGGCGGTTTCCACAGAGTTATCCACAGGATCTTGATTTCGGTCGCTCCCGACGGCCAGTCCTCCTACCGTCCCTGCGCATGGAGGTCACCACGCGCGAGGCGATACGTCGGATCTGCGAGCTGCACATGATCGGGAAGGTCGAGGCGAACCGGGTCCTGATCGCAGGCCTGGCCGGCCCCGGGCAGAAGGTCGGCAGCGCGATCCTCTACGACGAGCGAAGGCTCGCTGCGCTACTCGCCCGACCGCGCTGCACGGACCAGACACTGGACGCGGTTCGCCCGCTCATCGTGCGGCTCGGTCGCGATCGCAGGTTCGACCTCTCGAAGACCTGGGAGGAGCAGGCCGAGGTTGTGCGGCGGAACTGGTACGTGCCGTTCTTCCTCGGCGCGATGCTCGATCGCTGGGGCTGCCTGGACGGCCGGCGGTTCCCGCTGGTCGCGACCATCGCCAGTTGGGTGGTGTTCGGTGCAGAGGTCGTGGGCCACACCTACGACGAGGGAGCGCCGCCGGCGGCGAACCGCAGCACACCGCCGCGTACGTTCCAGGTCGAACCCCCGGGTGACTGGTTCGAGCCGATCAAGGAGACCTGGCTGCCGCTCGAGCACGGGCCGACGGTGACGGTCTGGGGTGCGCCGACCACGAACGGCCCCTTGCATGCGGTCGACTGGCTCAGGGCTGATGCCGAAAAGCAGAAGAAGCAGATCGAGTACGAGATGTGGCGACGGTCCGCCCCTGCCCTGCGCGACGTGGCACAGGTCGGCCTGACCGACACCGAGGCGATCCTCCGGGCCTGGAACCGGACTGCCCCGCCTCGTCCGGAGACCGGACAGGGCGGGGCAGCGTAGAGGCCTGGATCAGACCGCGGCCGGGGCGGGGAAGGTCGGGTACTCGACACCCGAGATCGACTGCACGGTGCGGACGACCTGGCAGGAGTAGCCGAACTCGTTGTCGTACCAGACGTAGAGGATCGCGGAGTCGCCGTCGACGATGGTCGCGTTGCCGTCGATGATCGAGGCGGCGCGCGAGCCGATGAAGTCAGAGGAGACCGCGTCGCGGGCGGTGGTGAAGTCCACCTGGCGACGCAGCTCGCCGGTCAGCGAGGCCTCGCGGAGGTACTCGACGACCTCTTCCTTCGAGGTCTCACCCTTGAGCGAGAGCGACAGGATCGCGATCGAGACGTCCGGGGTGGGGATGCGGATCGAGTTGCCGGTGATCTTCGCCTTCAGGTCCGGGAGCGCCTTGGCGACGGCAGAGGCCGCACCCGTCTCGGTGAGCACCAGGTTGAGCGGTGCGGAACGACCACGGCGGTCGGCCTTGTGGTAGTTGTCCAGCAGGTTCTGGTCGTTGGTGAACGAGTGCACCGTCTCGACGTGACCGCGCACGATCCCGAAGCGGTCCTCCATCAGCTTCAGCGGCGGCACGATCGCGTTGGTCGTGCAGGAGGCGCAGGAGATGACCTTCTCGTCGCCGGTGAGGGTCTGGTGGTTGACGCCGTGGACGATGTTGGGGACGTCGCCCTTGCCCGGCGCGGTCAGCAGGACCTTCTTGATACCCGGGCGCAGGTGCTGCGACAGCCCCTCGCGGTCGCGCCACTTGCCGGTGTTGTCGATGAGGATGGCGTCCTTGATGCCGTACGCCGTGTAGTCGACCGTCGTCGGGTCGTTGGAGTAGATGAACTGGATCGGGTTGCCGTTGGCGATGATCACGCCGTTCTTCTCGTCCACCGTGATGGTGCCGGCGAACTGGCCGTGGATCGAGTCGCGGCGCAGGAGCGAGGCGCGCTTGATGAGGTCGTCCTCGCCGCCCTTGCGGACGACGACAGCCTTCAGTCGCAGGCCGTGGCGCGAGCCCGCCTTCTCGACGAGGAGCCGGGCGACGAGCCGGCCGATCCGGCCGAAGCCGTAGAGCACGACGTCCTGGCCGCCGTTGCGCTCGAGCTTGTTGTCACCGATGGCACCGGACAGCTTCTCGGCCACGAACTCGTCGACCGAGAGGCCGCGGTCGTCCTCGGCGTACTGGACCGCGAGCAGGCCCAGGTCGATCTTCGACGGGCCCAGGTCGAGCTTGGCGACCGCCTGGAGGAGCGGGAACGTGTCCGTGACCGAGAGCTCCTCGCCCTCGATCTGGCGCGCGAACCGGTGCGCCTTGAGGATCGAGATGTCGGACTTGCTCACCAACGACCGGCTGTGGACCAGGATGGTGACATCCTTCTCGCGGTAGAGCTTGCCGATGATCGGGATCATCGTCTCCGCGAGCTCCTCGCGGTGCTGCCAGTCGTTGAAGGTCTCGTCGGTGTCGCTCACAGCTCAACTTTCGGTTGCTCGGGAAGATGGGACGGCACACCCCGCCAGGCTCGATTATCGGCATGGCGACAGCCCCGGCCACCTTGATCGATCCAACCTCGGACAGGGTGTGACGGGGGTCTCTCCAACCTCTACGAGCAGGCCCGGAACGAGCCGGAAGACGCCGTCAGGGAGTGGCGGTGGCCGTCGGCTCCTCGGTCGGCTCCGGGGTCGGCTCGACCGTCGCGGTCTCGGTCGGCTCGGCGGTCGGCGTCTCGGTGGCCGGCTCGCTGGCCTCTTCGCTGGGGACCGTCGCGGTCGGCTCCGTCGTCTCGGACGGTGTCACGTCGCCACCGGTGTCCGTGCCGCTGCTCGGAGCGACCTCGCCCTCGTCCTCCGCGTCCTCGTTGTCGGGCCGCTCGGCGAACTCGGAATCGTCCCCGGTCTCCACGGAGCCGCCGACCGGTGTGGTCGGCGCGGTGCTGCTCTCGCCGGTGGTCGGCTCGGCGGACGGGGTCACCTCGCCGACCTTCGGTGCGTCGTCCTGGCCCGGCAGGAGGCCGGGGTTGGCGGCGACGGCCACGCCGGCCGAGACGAGGACCACCGCCGCGGCGGCGAGGCCGGCGATCTTCCAGCGACGCCCGGAGGGCTGCTGGGGCTCGGCGAACGTGGGGGCCTGGGTGGGCAGGTCGGCGGTGTCGGTGGGGCCTACGGGAGGCCGCGGGGCACGAGCGATCCCGCCTGCGGGGAACGCGGGCGGCGGCGCGCCGATGGTGGTCTCCTGCTCCGAGGTGGCAGGGGCCGGCAGCAGGGTCCAGTCGCCGTTGGTGGCGAGGATGTCGGCGGCGGAGGGCCGCGCAGCCGGCGACTCGGCCAGGCACGCGGCGACGAGCGGACGCAGGTAGACCGGGCACAGGCTCAGGTTGGGCGACTCGCCCGTGAGGAGATGCCCCATCGAGCCGATCTCGCCGCTGAACGGCCAGCGCCCGGTGGCGGCGACGAAGGCCACCAGACCGAGCGCCCAGATGTCGACGGCGCTGGAGAAGGTGCCGGTCTGGACCTGCTCGGGCGCCTGATAGCCGTAGGTGCCGACCGCCTTGCCGGTCTGGGTCAGCGCGGTGCCGTCGACGGAGCGGGCGATGCCCATGTCGATCACGCACGGGTCGGTGGCGCCGTAGAGGATGTTGCCCGGCTTGATGTCGCGGTGGACCAGCCCGACGCGGTGGACCGCGGCGAGCGCCTCGGCGACCCCGGCCACCAGCTGGCGTACGTCGATCTCGGGCAGACGCTGACCGGAGCTGACCAGCTTGCTGAGGGGCGGGTCTGCGACGTACTGGCTCGCCATCCAGGGCTGCTCGGCATCGGGGTCGGCGTCCAGGACCCGCGCGGTGAAGCGGCTCTCCACCTTCTTGGCGGCCGCGATCTCCCGCTCGAACCGGGCGCGGAAGCCGGGGTCGGAGGTGAGCTCGGGAAGGATCGCCTTCACCGCCGCCTGCATGCCCGCCGCGTCCTCACCCAGGTAGACGACACCCATGCCACCGTGACCGAGGCGGCCGGTCAGTGCGTAGGGACCCATCTCGCGGGGATCGTTCGCGGTCAGCGGGCTGACCGAGGTGAACGCGAGGGACTGGGGGGATGTGGGGATTTCCCGAGACAACTTCTCTGCTCCTGTGCACCGGCGAGTGTGTCTCGGAGCGTAGCGGACTCTGCGCCGCGATCAGGTCAGGCCGGGCGGAGGGTTCCAGACTCTGGATCCAGACCGCGGACCCGGACTCCGGGAGGCCGGATCCTGCAAGGATGGCCGGCATGACTGAGTCGACGGAGAAATCCACAGTGACGTTGGACCAGGGCACCGGTCCCCTCCGCGGGGTCAAGGTCGTCGAGCTGGCGGGGATCGGGCCGGGACCGCACGCCTGCACCATCCTCGCGGACATGGGGGCGGACGTGATCCGGGTCGACCGGCCGGGCGGCAACCTGCTCGGCGGCGGTGCCGGCGACCTGCTCACCCGGGGCCGCCCGAGCATCGCGCTGGACCTGAAGAACCCCGATGCCGTCGAGACCGTCCTGCGTCTGGTGGAGACCGCCGACGTGCTCATCGAGGGGCTGCGCCCGGGCGTGACCGACCGCCTCGGGCTGGGGCCCGACGCCTGTCTGGAGCGCAACCCGCGCCTGGTCTACGGCCGGATGACCGGCTGGGGCCAGGACGGACCGCTCGCCCAGTCCGCAGGCCACGACCTCACCTACATCGCCACCACCGGCGTGCTCAACGGCCTCGGCCAGGACCGCGCCCGACCGCACTTCCCGCTCAACCTGCTCGGTGACTTCGGTGGCGGATCGACCTACCTGGTCATGGGCATCCTCGCCGCACTGGTCGAGGCCAGGACCACCGGCCAGGGGCAGGTCGTCGACGCCGCGATCGTGGACGGCACCGCCCATCTCGCCACGATGATCTCCGGCATGCTCGCCTCCGGCACCTGGCACGAGCAGCGGCAGAGCAATCTGCTCGACGGCGCGATGCCGTTCTACGCGCTCTACGACACCGCCGACGGCCGCCAGGTCGCGGTCGGCGCGCTGGAGGGCAAGTTCTTCGCCGAGCTGGTCACCCGGCTGGGGCTCGACGGCGTCTGCCCGGGCCAGTACGAGATGGAGCGCTACGACGAGATGCGCGACCTCTTCGCCAAGACCTTCGCGTCGAAGACGATGGCCGAGTGGGCGGAGCTCTTCGAGGGCACCGACGCCTGCGTCGCCCCCGTCCTCACCCCGTCGGAGGCGGCGACCCATCCGCACCTGCAGGCCCGCCAGACGTACGTCACCCACCACGGCGTCACCCAGCCCGCCCCCGCCCCGCGGTTCAGCCGCACCGCCTCCACCTTGGGTGCGGGACCGGCGGCCAGCGCGGGTCAGCACACCCGCGAGGCCCTCGCCGCGTGGGGCATCGACGACGCCGACGCGCTGATCGAGAAGGGCGCCGCGTTCCAGGACTGACGAGCGGACCGCGGAGCAGAAAGAGAAACGGCGCGGTTCGGCTCAGTCCTTGTGGACCAGAGCGGCAGCGCGGCGACGCAGGACCACGACGAGCGCGGTGCTGGCGGCGGCAGCACCGGCGAGCATGGCCAGCAGCGGCCACATCGCGGGCACGGGGGAGTCGCTCTCGCCGGCGAGACCGGCGTCGATGTTGGTCGGGACCTCGGAGTCGGACTCCTCAGCCGTCGGGACGGCGGACGCGGACTCGGTCGGCTCCTCCTCGAGGACGACGGGCTCGGTCGGCTCCTCCGAAGGCTCCTCGCTCGGCTCCTCCGAGGGCTCCTCGGACGGGGTGGGCGACGGCGTCGGGGTCGGCTCCTCGACTGAGCAGTCGCCGAACCAGAAGACCTTCGACTTGGTGGTGTTGCCGTTGCTGCGCGGGGTCTCGACCGTGACCTTGGCGTGGAAGCCCTGCTCCGGGTGCGGGATGCCGCTGGAGGTCAGCGTGTAGGTCTCGCGAGCGTCCAGGCCGCTCTCGGTGCCGGCGCCGGTGGCGGAATCGCCGCCGACAGTGACCTCGAGCGGACCGTCGATGTCGAGCTCACCCTCGAGCGTCGGTGCGTGCAGCACGATGCTGACCTTCGAGACGACCTCGGGACCCTCGTCGAAGCCATACCACTCGATGTCGAAGGAGCAGTTCTGGTGCGGGTTGTTCTCCGGGGTGTCATCGGGGGCGTCGTCAGGGAGGACGTGGTCCTCGATCTTGACCGTGCCGTTGTTGCCGCCCGGGTCACCGGTGGCGAAAGCCGGGGCTGCGGCGAGCCCGGCAAGGGCGACGCCCGCGACAACCGCGCCGGCGCGTACGAAACTCAACACTGGAAAACCTTTCGAAGACCATGTGACCGCGCTCTGCGGTCCGCCTGCAGCCTCAGCCACCGAAAGCGATGGGTGAGTGACCCCGAAATCGCTGTGGATGCTTCGCCGCCCCCACAGCTGCAGACGGCAGCGTAGTGACCTCGAATACACGCGTGGAAGTGGGGCGCCCTGGTGTTACCGAGCCGTTGCTCAATCGCTGATCTCCTGATTTGCTTGCAAAAGTTTGCGGGACAGGGTGTCGCAAACACGTACTCCCGGGTAACGTGACCCACATGCATGTCGACGTACTGATCATCGGTGCCGGCGTCTCCGGCATCGGCGCCGCCGCACAGCTCCGCGAGCGCCTCCCCGGGAAGACGCTCGCGATCCTCGAGCAGCGCGATGCCAGTGGCGGTACCTGGGACCTGTTCCGCTACCCGGGCATCCGCTCCGACTCCGACATGTTCACGTTCGCGTTCAAGTGGCGACCGTGGCAGAGCGCGCAGGCGCTGGCCGACGGTCACCAGATCCGTGACTACCTGCGCCAGACGGCGAAGGACTACGGCGTCGACAAGCTGATCCACTACGGCCACAAGGTGACCGGCGCGTCGTGGAGCAGCGAGGACAAGCAGTGGACGGTCTCCGTCGAGACCGCCGACGGCCCTTCCGAGATCACCGCCGGGTTCCTGTGGAACTGCTCGGGCTACTACGACTACGCCAACGGCTACCAGCCCGAGTTCGCCGGCCTCGACGACTACGAGGGCACCTTCGTGCACCCGCAGCACTGGCCCGAGGACCTCGACTACGCCGGCAAGAAGGTCGTGATCATCGGCTCCGGCGCGACCGCGGTGACCCTGCTGCCCAACCTGGCCGGTGCCGGCAGCGACCGCGCCGAGAAGGTCACGATGCTGCAGCGCACCCCGACGTACATCCTCTCCCGTCCGGGCCAGGACGCGATCGCCTCGCTGCTGAACACCGCGCCGTTCAAGCTGCTCGGCAAGCTGCCCTTCAAGCGCGTGCGCGAGAAGATCGGCCACGAGACGGTGCGCTGGGAGAACATCGTCCTCACCGTCGGCACCTACCAGCTGGCCCGCCGGGCGCCCGGTGTCGTCAAGAAGGTGATCCGCGACCAGTGGATCAACGGGCTCACCGCCCGCGGCGACCGTCCTGGGATGACCAAGGACGAGGCGACCGCGTACGTCGACAAGCACTTCAACCCGCCCTACAACCCCTGGGACCAGCGCATCTGCTTCGTCCCCGACGGCGACATGATGAAGTCGATCCGGGAGGGGTACGCCGCGGTGGTGACCGACCGGATCAAGACGTTCGTGCCGAAGGGCATCGAGCTCGAGTCCGGCGAGACGCTCGAGGCCGACATCGTCATCTCCGCCACCGGTCTCAACCTCCGGCTCTTCGGCGGTCTCGACTACACCGTCGACGGCGAGCCGGTCAGCCTGCCCGACCAGATGGCCTACAAGGGCCTGATGATCACCGGGATGCCCAACTTCGCCTACACGATCGGCTACACCAACGCGTCGTGGACGCTCAAGGCCGACCTGGTCACCGACTACGTCATCCGGCTGCTCGACTTCATGAGTGAGAACGGCTACGAGGTCGCCTCGGTCTCGCGGGATCCGAGCGTCGAGGAGCGGCCGTTCATGGACCTGGCCTCGGGCTACATCCAGCGCTCGCTGGAGCTCATGCCGAAGGCCGGTGACCGGGCGCCGTGGGCCGCGAAGCAGAACTACCTGGTGGACATGAAGGCGCTCGGGGCGCAGGTCGCCGATGGGGTCATCCGGTTCGGCTGAGCCGTGCTGGCGCCGGGCCTGTGATTACTGTGACAGGCATTCCAGGCCCGGTGTGAAGTACGTGGGACTACGATGGTCCCACCATGGATGGCAGGGCAGTTCGCTGGAAGCGGCACAACGATGACCGACGAAAGCGCATCGTCGACGCCGCGATCGGTCTGATCGAGACCGAGGGCGTCAACGTCAGCCTGCAGGCGATCGGCCAGGCCGCCGGGCTCTCCCGGTCCGTGGTCTACCGGCACTTCGCCGACCGGCGCGAGCTCGACCTCGCCATCCAGGCCGACATCCTCGCCGGTCTGTGGGCCAAGCTCTTCCCGGCGATGGAGCTGACCGGATCGATCCGGCAGATCATCTCCCGCACCGTCGGTGCCTACGTCAACTGGGCGCTCGAGCACCCGCTCCTGCACCAGGTGGCCGACGTCGACACCGCGCCGAACGGCACCGGGCCGCTGCAGCAGGGCCTCGACCGAGTCGCGGAGCGGATCAAGGAGCTGATGCTGGCAGCGTTCGAGCTGGGCGGCGTGACGATCTCCGAGGTCGACAAGAAGGCCGTCGACCCGCTGATCTACGGCCTGATCGGGATGGTCTTCGGCGCCGTACGCCGCTGGGTCCATCTCGGCGAGGGCATCCCCGACGCCGAGCATCTGACCTCGGTCGTCACCGAGGCCGTCCTGGCGATGATCGACACCCGCGCGATGGCGTACGGGCTCTCGATCGACCACGACCAGCCGCTCGAGGAGCTCCTCGGCTGACCGGTCCGGCTCAGGTCGGCAGTGTGAGATCTGCCGGCACCACCCGGCCCAGTGCGGCCCGGCACGCGATGATGCCTGGGGAGTCGGCGATGGCGGTGCGGGTGGCGGTGAAGACCGTACGCCGCGGGGACCCCGGCAGTTCGATCAGCCGCACCGCGGTCCGGTGGCGCACGCGCATCAGGTCGGAGAGCAGGGCGACCGCGTTGCCGGACTCGACCAGCGCGACGTGGGCCTCGACGTCGTCGGTCTCGTAGCGGACCTCGGGCTCGAAGCCCTCCCGGCGACACTGCTCCTCGATCCAGTGACGGGACGCCGTGCCCGGCGGCTCCATCGCCCACGGGACACGGCCGGCGTCGGCCAGCGAGGTGATGGCGTCCCAGATCTCGCCGGAGCCTTCGGGCGGGACGGCCAGCCTGAGCCGGTCGGTGGTGAGCGGCTGGCGGTCGAGACCGTCGAAGTGCGGTGCGCCGTGGTCGGGGTAGTGCTCGGCGACCACCAGGTCGAGCTCGCGCAGGGCGAGGTCGTTGAGCGCCTGCTCGGGCGCACGCTGGGACAGCATGACCCGCAGCCTCGGGTGACGCCGGGTCAGGTCGGCGAGCGCCTGCGGCATGTAGGCGAGGGCCACGGACTGGAAGACGGCGACCCGTACCGTCCCGGCGGTCTCGTCGCCGAGCGCGGTGACCGCGGCCTCGGCGGCCTCGAGCCGGGCCAGGATCTCGGTCGTGTGCTCGACGAGCACCTCGGCCGCGGCGGTGAGCTGAACCCGCCTTCCCGCCTTAGTGAGCAGGGGGACACCGACCTCCCGCTCGAGCAGACCGAGCTGCTGGGAGACCGACGAGGGGCTCTGGTGGAGGGCCTCGGCGACCTCGGCCAGCGTCCCGCGCGCGGCGAGCTCGGCGAGGAGTCGGAGGCGGCGGACGTCGAGCATTCCGACCCTTCAGTTCTGCTTACGAATAAACTCCAACAAACATCGCTTTATCTTACGTGACTCCGGTCGCATACTCGGCACTATGACCACCAATGACGCGCTCATCGCCGAGGTCGACCACCTCGTCCGCGGCTGGCTGGCGAAGGCTTCGACCAAGCCCACCGCCGCGGCCGCCCAGCGCCTCGCCGACGTCCTCAAGGACCCTTCCGGGCTCGACTTCACCGTCGGGTTCGTGGACCGGGTGATCCGCCCCGAGGACGTACGCGTGGCGGCCGCCAGCCTTCGAGAGCTGGCCGGCAACGTACCGTCGTTCCTGCCCTGGCACCTGAAGCTGGGCGTGAAGCTCGGCGCGCTGATGTCGCTGGTGGCGCCCTGGTTCGTCATCCCGGTGGCGCGCCGTGCGCTGCGGCAGATGGTGGGTCACCTGCTGATCGACGCCTCCGACGCGCGGCTCGGCAAGCAGATCGAGCGGATCCGCGAGCGCGGTGTCTCCCTGAACATCAACCTCCTCGGCGAGGCCGTCCTGGGCCAGAAGGAGGCCGACCGCCGTCTGGCCGGCATCCGCAAGCTGCTGGCCCGCGACGACGTCGACTACGTCTCGGTGAAGGTCTCCTCGCCGGTCGCGCCGCATGCGGTCTGGGCCTACGACGAGGCCGTCGAGCACGTCGTCGAGCGGCTCCTCCCGCTCTACACCTACGCCGCGACGTCCTCGGCCGCCGGGACGAAGAAGTTCATCAACCTGGACATGGAGGAGTACCGCGACCTCGACATGACCATCGACGTCTTCACGCGGCTGCTCGACCGTCCCGAGCTGGCCGACCTGGAGGCGGGCATCGTCCTGCAGGCCTACCTGCCCGACGCGATGGCGGCGATGATGCGGCTCCAGGAGTGGTCGGCTGCTCGGCGTGCGCGTGGGGGCGCGCCGATCAAGGTGCGCCTGGTCAAGGGCGCCAACCTCCCGATGGAGCACGTCGAGGCGTCGCTGCACGGCTGGCCGGTCGCGACCTGGTCGACCAAGCAGGACTCCGACACCAACTACAAGCGGGTGCTGTCCTGGGCGCTGACCCCCGAGCGGATGGCCAACGTGCGCCTCGGCGTCGCCGGCCACAACCTGTTCGACGTGGCGTACGCCTGGATCCTGGCTGGTCAGCGGCAGGTTCGTGACTCGGTCGAGTTCGAGATGCTGCTGGGCATGGCCGAGGGTCAGGCCGAGGCGGTCCGGGAGACCGTGGGTGGACTGCTGCTCTACGTGCCGGTCGTGCACCCCAAGGACTTCGATGTCGCGATCGCCTACCTGGTGCGTCGCCTCGAGGAGGGTGCCAGCACCGAGAACTTCATGTCGGCCGTCTTCGACCTCAACTCCTCCGAGGCGCTCTACCAGCGCGAGAAGGAGCGGTTCGTACGCTCCCTCGCGGCTGTCGACGACTCCGTTCCGCCGCCCAACCGGACCCAGGACCGGCGCAAGCCGGTCGCCGATGACGTGCAGCGGACGTTCGAGAACGCTCCCGACACCGACCCCCACCTGCCGGGCAACCGGGAGTGGGGCAAGGCGATCATCGCCCGGGTGGGCTCCTCGACGCTGGGTGACCAGCTCGTCGCCGACCACACCGTGACCTCGGTCGAGGCCGTGGAGTCGGTGCTCGAGGGTGCCGTCGGTGCCCAGGCCGACTGGGGCCGCAAGACCGGTGCCGAGCGGGCCGCCGTGCTGCGGGCCGCCGCCGTCGAGGTCGAGCGACGCCGGGCCGAGTGGCTCGAGGTCGCCGCGTCCGAGTGCGGCAAGACGCTCGACCAGGGCGACCCCGAGGTCTCCGAGGCCATCGACTTCCTCAACTACTACGCGAGCCTGGCCGAGGACCTCGACACCGTCGACGGCGCGCGTCAGGTGCCCGTACGCCTCACCCTGGTCACCCCGCCGTGGAACTTCCCGCTCGCCATCCCGACCGGTGGTGTCGCGGCGGCGCTCGCGGCCGGGTCGGTCGTGGTGATCAAGCCGGCTCCGCAGGCGCAGCGCTGTGGCTCGGTGCTGGTCGAGACGCTGTGGGCCGCCGGGGTGCCGAAGGAGGTGCTGCGGCTGGTGCACGTGCCGGAGAACGAGGTCGGTCGCGCGCTGATCGCCTCGCCGCTGGTCGACCGCCTGGTGCTGACCGGCGCCTTCGACACGGCCGAGCTCTTCCGTTCCTTCCGCTCGGACCTGCCGCTGCTGGCCGAGACCTCCGGCAAGAACGCGCTGGTCGTCACGCCGGACGCCGACCTCGACCTGGCGGTCAAGGACCTGGTCTACTCCGCCTTCGGCCACGCCGGACAGAAGTGCTCGGCGGCGTCGCTGGGCATCCTGGTCGGCTCGGTCGCGACCTCGCGACGCTTCCGCGACCAGCTGATCGACGCGGTGACCTCCCTCGAGGTCGGCTACCCGACCGACCCGACGGTGCAGGTGGGTCCGGTCATCGAGCCCGCCTCCGGCAAGCTCCTCAAGGCGCTGACGACGCTCACGCCGGGTGAGTCGTGGCTGGTGAAGCCGCGCCAGCTCGACGACACCGGCCGGCTCTGGTCGCCGGGTGTGAAGACCGGTGTGAAGCGTGGCTCCGAGTTCCACCTGACCGAGTACTTCGGTCCCGTCCTCGGCCTGATCTCGGCCTCCTCGCTCGACGAGGCGATCGAGATCCAGAACCAGGTCGACTACGGCCTCACCGCGGGTCTTCACAGCCTCGACCGGGCCGAGATCGCGCAGTGGCTCTCGTCGGTGGAGGCGGGCAACGTCTACGTCAACCGCGGCATCACCGGCGCGATCGTGCGCCGGCAGCCGTTCGGTGGCTGGAAGAAGTCGGCGGTCGGCGCCGGCACGAAGGCCGGCGGGCCCAACTACCTGGTCGGTCTCAGCGACTGGGTGTCCGCTCCCGCCACCGAGCTCGCGACGCCGGCACCTGCGGTCCGGTCGATCGTCGACTGGGCCGGTCGGATCGGGATCGACGGGATCGAGATGCTCCAGCGCGGTGCCGGGTCGGACGCGGTCGCCTGGGAGCGCGAGTTCGGTGCCGCCCGCGACGTCTCGCGGCTGACCGCCGAGGTCAACGTGCTGCGCTACTCGCCGGTGCCGGTCACCATCCGCTACGAGGGCGGCCCCGTCGCTCACCTGCTGCGGGTGCTCGCCGCCGGTGTCGCCGCCGGCGCCCCGGTGACGGTCTCCGTCGCCGCCGCGCTCGACGACGAGACCGCCTCGCTGGTGAAGGCGACCGGTGCGACCTACGTCGTCGAGGACATGGCCGCGTGGGCGTCGATCCTCTCCGGGCCGTATGCACCCAGCCGCGTACGTCTCCTGGGTGGGTCGCGCGAGGTCTTCGCCGAGGCGAGCCAGGGCCGCGTCGACATCGCCCTCTACGCCCAGCCCGTCGTCGAGGCCGGCCGGGTCGAGCTGCTCACCTTCCTGCACGAGCAGGCCGTCTCGATCACCGCCCACCGCTTCGGCTCCCCGACGCCGCTGGTGGACAACCTCTTCTGACGGAAAACCCTCGCCAGGGTCGGCCACCGCGTGGCCGACCCTGGCGAGCCGTTGCGCTTCTCCTACAGTGAGGCGATGACCTCGATCGCGCGCACTGTCGCGCGCCTCCTGCTCGGCGTGGCGATGACCGGCGCAGGGGTGGCGCACCTGACCACCCAGCGACAAGAGTTCCGAGCCCAGGTGCCCAGCTGGTTCCCGATCGAAGAGGACCTGACCGTCCTCGGCTCGGGCGTCGTCGAGATCGGGCTCGGGCTGGCTTTCGTCGCTCTGCCGGCCAGGCGGCGGCTCGTCGGAGCGCTCCTCGCCGCGTTCTTCGTGGCGATCTTCCCCGGCAACATCGCGCAGTACGTGGAAGGTGTCGACGCGTTCGGTCTCGACACGGACACGAAGCGGTTGGTGCGGTTGTTCTTCCAGCCTGTGCTCGTCGTCTGGGCTTTGTTCGGCGGGGGCTGGCTGAGGCGTTCTCGAGACGACTGAATCGCCTGCTTCTGACATGACTGCCGAGTCGGCGCGCCTGCGGGTCGGTGTGTGGCTGAGTGCGTCCCTCGCTTCGCTTCGCGAGGCACGGGGTCAGGTGCGCCGACTCGGCAGGCCTGCTCGTCAGTGTGCTGCCGAGCGTGCCCCCGCCCACGTACGCAGGTAGGACTCCGAGCCGCGGACGATGTCGTCGACGACGTCCTGGCCGCCGGTGAGGCGGAGGTCCTCGAGGTAGTCGGGGATCATCCCGTAGTGGGCGACGCCGTCGGTGTTGTAGTCCCAGATCCGCTGGCCGGTGACCTGCCGATCGACGACGGAGTCACCGAGGATGCTCTGGAACGGGTAGCTGACCCGCGTCTTCGCCGGTCCCGGCGTGCCGCCGAAGCCGTTCATGTCGAAGCCGAACCCGATGCCCGCGCCGTAGCGGTCGCGGACGGGGCCGGTGCGGGCGTACTCCGCCAGGAACTGGTCGGTGCTGTGGCCGTAGATCGTGGAGAAGCCGCCGAGGGCGTAGAGCCGGTCGAGGTAGCGCTCGTCCATCCAGGAGTGGCTGGCGAGGGCGCCGGGGTAGTCGGTCTCCTCGAGGATGTCGAGGGTGCGGCCGGCGGCCTTGGCGCTCATGTGGTCGACCTCGACCATCATGCCGCGCTTGATCAGTCCGCGGAGGGCGTACTCGCCCAGGGCGGAGAGGCCGTACGGGTTGCACACCGTCCCCGACGGATAGATCGGCGGCTGCGGCAGCCAGGCGAGCTCGGCCGGCCGGTCGACGAGGCGCGGGTTGTTGTCGTGCGGCTGGCCGGGGTCGCAGGCCTTCGGCGTCCAGAACGTCCCGGTGGTGAGGAACTGGCCGGCGTTGATCAGCAGCCCGGTGGTGCCCTTGTCGTAGCGGACCCCGCACAGCGCGTTGTCGAACTTGTGGCACAGGAACATCGACGAGACTCCGAGCGACTTCAGCTCGTCGAGTCCCGCGTCGATGTTGGCGCGCGTGCACGAGGGCAGCCGCAGCTTCTGGGAGCAGCCGAACGGCTCGGAGGTCTCCACGCCGAGCACGACGGCGAGCTTGCCGTCCTCGATCACCTCGCGCGCCTGGCCGGGATCGGTGACGATCCGGTACCACCCGCGGCCCTCGCCGCCGTACTGCGCGTCGATGAAGGCCTGGGTGTCGTACGCGTCCTTGGCCTGCTTCCGCACCGCGGTCATCTCGTCGCAGGACTGGTGGGTGCCCGGGTTGATCGCGCACAGCGCCTTGTTGCTGGTCAGCTGCACCACGAGGATCCGCTGGCCGGCACGCCAGGCACGCTCGACCCAGCGGTAGTACATCTGCTGGTGGGTCAGTGAGTCGTAGGCCGGCCAGTCCTTGAACGACGGCCAGCCGGTGGTGTCGTGGAAGCCGAGCGGGCTGCCCGAGCGGGTCAGGTTCTCCAGCAGCGCGGTCTCACCCGCGATGCCGTGGGAGGGGCAGTCCTTGAGCGCGTCTGCGATCCCGTTCGCCGACCAGGCCTTGCCACAGACGGCCGCGCCGCCGATCCCGTCCTGCATGAACATGTGGCTGTGGGCGTCGATCAGCCCGCGCACCGTGCCGTCCGGAGCGGTGCCGGTGAACGGCTCGCCGGTCACGTTGAGCTCGGACTCCGGCGAGGGAAGCCGCCGCTCCACATCGTCACCGGAGGCGGGCGGACCCACCATCGCGACGGTCACCGCGAGGGCGATCACAGCAAGCAGGGACGTACGTCTGATGCGCATGTGGCCTCCCGATGACCAGCGGCGAATGTACGGGTGTGGGTATCGCAAACTAGCAGTTGCTTGGGTCCCGTGGGGCGTTATCCCCGCAGGTCATCCGCTCTGAGAGACTGGCGAGTATGACGATCGCGATCATCGGTGCAGGCAACATGGGCGGGGCCGTGCTGGCCGGGCTGCTCGAGGCGGGTCACTCCCCGCAGAGCGTCATCGTCGTCGAGGCGCGCGAGGAGCAGGCCGCGGCGCTCCGGGAGAAGCACGGCATCCGTACGCTGCCGGCCGCCGAAGCCGTCGCCGAGGCCGACGTCGTGGTGCTGGGCGTGAAGCCCTACGGCGTCGTGCCGGTGCTGGAGTCGATCGCCTCCGCGCTGCGCGAGGGGACCACGGTGGTCTCGCTGGCCGCCGGCGTGCCGACCTCGGCCATGGAGCCCGCCGTCCCCGACGGTGTCTCGGTCGTGCGGGTCATGCCCAACACCCCGGCCCTGGTCGGCGAGGGCATGTCCGCCGTCGCCGGCGGCGCCAAGGCGACGGCCGAGGCCGTCGCGACGGCGGCCGACCTGATGGGTGCCGTCGGCAAGGTCGTCACCGTCCCCGAGGCGCAGATCGACGCCGTCACCGCGATCAGCGGCTCCGGCCCGGCGTACGTCTTCCTGGTCGCCGAGGCCTGGATCGAGGCCGGCGTCCACCTGGGTCTGACCAGGGACGACGCGACCACTCTCGTCATCCAGACGCTGACCGGCTCCGCCAAGCTGCTCGAGAGCGGCACCCACCCCGCGGTCCTCCGCGAGCAGGTCACCTCCCCGGGCGGCACCACCGCCGCCGCCCTCGGCGCGCTCGAGAAGAACGGCCTGCGGGCGGCCTTCCTCGAGGCCACCCGCGCCGCCTACGTACGCAGCCAAGAGCTCTCCTGACGAGAAGTGGTCGATCTGGGCCCGAGGGGAGCGTCTCGGCGGGCCTACATCGACCACTTCTCGGATCGTTCGACGTCTGCTTGGGTCGAGACTGTCAAGCATGCGGCGCTGGGCCCTCGTGTCGTCGATGCTCGACGCGGACGAGGACGTGGAAGTCGCGGTTGCTGCGGGTCGCTCTGAAGGTCCCGACTCGCTCGAAGCCCAGGGATTCCACAGTTCGTAGCGCTCTGGCGTTGAACGACGCGACGGTGACTCTGAACCCTGCGGGCGCGAACCGGCTCCGACCGAACTCGAGACCTGCCGCGATGACGACCCGGCCAAGTCCCTGGCCCGTGAGCTCGGGGCGCATTCCGCCCCCGGTGTCGAGTGCGGACTCGTCGTAGTCCCATCCCGGATGTCGTACACGTCGTAAGGCGCCTGGTAGCGCCAGCCCGTGATGTCTTCGGCCTGCTCCAGCGTCATCGGGGCAAGACGAATGGCGTCCGGGTCGATCGAGTGCGACACCTGGACAGACTCGCACACGGACCTGTCCGGCGCCGACGTCGAGCCAGGCCCGGTGAGGACCCGGCGCTGCCTCGGTCGACCCACTCGCTGAGCTCGCGGGCCGACCGATGTGACCTACAGGCCCAGGTGGCGGCTGATGATCAGCTTCTGCACCTCGGTGGTGCCGCCGTAGATGGTCTGGATGCGGCTGTCGATGAACGCCTTGGCGATCGGGTATTCCATCATGTAGCCGTAGCCGCCATGGATCTGGACGCCCTGGTCGACGAACTTCTTCTGCAGCTCGGTGGTCCACCACTTCGCCATCGAGGCGAGGACGGTGTCGGCGGTGCCGGCGTTGAGCTGGGTGACGGCGTCGTTGAGGAACAGCCGGGCGAGGTAGGCCTCGGTGGCCATCTCGGCGAGGGTGAACGCGGTGTTCTGGAAGCGGCCGATCGGGCGGCCGAAGGCCTCGCGGGTGCGGGCGTAGTCGAGGGAGAGCTCGAGGACCTGCTCGACGGCGGCGACCGCGATCGAGGCGACCGAGATGCGCTCCTGCGGCAGCAGGGTCATCAGCGAGATGAAGCCGGAGCCCTCCTCGCCGAGGAGGTTCTCCTTCGGCACGACCACGTCGGTGAAGGAGAGCTCGGCGGTGTCCTGCGCCTTCATGCCGACCTTGTCGAGGTTGCGGCCGCGCTCGAAGCCCTCCATGCCGCGCTCGACGACGAGCAGCGAGATGCCGTGGGCGCCGGCCTCGGGGTTGGTCTTGGCGACCACGATGACCAGGTCGGCGTTGATGCCGTTCGAGATGAACGTCTTCGAGCCGTTGAGGAGGTAGTGGTCCCCCTTGTCGACCGCGGTGGTGCGTACGCCCTGGAGGTCGGAGCCCGCGCCCGGCTCGGTCATCGCGACAGCGGTGATGATGTCGCCGGAGACGCAGCCCGGCAGCCAGCGGGCCTTCTGCTCCGGGGTGCCGAGGTGGGAGATGTAGGGGACGATGATGTCGGTGTGGACGAAGAAGCCGGGCCCGCTGGCGCCGATCTTCGCCATCTCCTCGTGGAGGACCGAGTTGAACCGGAAGTCCTTGATGCCGGGGCCGCCGTACTCCTCGTCGACGTCGAAGCAGAGCAGCCCGGTGTCGCCGGCCTTCTTCCACAGCTCGCGGGGGACGATGCCGTCCTTCTCCCACTGGTCGTGGAACGGCACGACCTCCTTCTCGAAGAAGGCCTTCGCGGTGGCACGGAAGTCCTCGTGCTCTGCTTCGTAGATGGTGGGCTTCTGGGGCATGACTCTCCTCCGTAGACGTACCCGGTTAATGATGCCTCACCACTGTGACGCAGACCGCATTGTCGTGATGGGCGACGGAGCAACTGTGACAGTAACACTGGCGAAGTGGCAATGGTTTGGTCTACGGTCCCTGACATGACCGAGACGACCGATGAGCTGATGACGATCGATGAGCTGTCGACCGCCACGGGGCTTTCGGTGCGCACCACGCGCTACTACGCGAGCCTCGGGTTGATCCCGGCGCCGATCCGTCGCGGGCGGGTGGCCTACTACGGCCCCGAGCACCGTGCTCGGCTCGACCTGGTCAGGGCGCTCCAGGAGCACGGGTTCACGCTGCAGGCGATCGAGCGCTACCTCGCCCGCCTCCCCGCCGACATCACGCGTGAGGACCTCGCGATGCAGCGGGCGATGATCACGTCGTGGGCCACGGAGCCGACCGAGGACATCCAGGCGAGGATCGGGCGTGAGCTGATCGCGCTGGGCCTGCCGCGCGACGCCCTCGCGGCGGCGTACGCAGCGACCTCTCGTCTCATGGCCGAGCTCGCCGCCGAGCTCAACGTCATCCTGCGCGACCAGGTCGTCGATCCGTTCCGGCGCACCCACCACAGCCCCGAGGAGGCCAAGCACCTCGAGGAGGTGCTCCCGCGGCTGCGGCAGCTGACCACCGAGGCGATCGTGGTGAGCTTCCAGGACGCCGTGAACCGGACGATCTCCCGCAATCTGTCGTGAAGCTTTTGGGCAACACCCTGTTGACTGTGACAGTTTTAGTGTCACAATCGGCGCATGGCTGAAGCATTCATCTATGACCACCTGCGCACGCCGCGCGGGAAGGGTAAGAAGACCGGAGCGCTCCACGAGGTCAAGCCGATCGACCTGGTGGTCGGCCTGATCGATGAGGCTCGCAAGCGCAACCCCAACCTCGACCCGGCGCTGATCGACGACGTCGTCCTCGGCGTCGTCACCCCCGTCGGCGAGCAGGGCGGTGACATCGCCAAGACCGCCGCCATCAAGGCCGGTCTCCCCGAGACGACCGCGGGTGTGCAGCTCAACCGCTTCTGCGCCTCCGGGCTGGAGGCCGTGAACCAGGCCGCCTCCCGCGTACGCGGTGGATTCGAGGACCTCATCCTCGCCGGTGGCGTGGAGTCGATGAGCAAGGCGCCGATGGGCAGCGACGGCGGCGCCTGGGCGCAGGACCCCGACACCGCCCTCAAGACCGGCTTCGTGCCGCAGGGCATCGGCGCCGACCTGATCGCGACCCTGGAGGGCTTCAGCCGCGCGGACGTCGACCGCTACGCCGCCCAGTCGCACGCCCGGGCTGCCGCCGCCTGGGAGAACGGCTACTTCAAGGACGCCGTCATCCCGGTCGTGGACCAGAACGGCCTCACCGTGCTCGACCACGACGAGCTGATCCGCCCCGGCACCACCGCCGAGACGCTGGCCGGCCTCAAGCCGTCCTTCCTCCAGCAGGGCCAGGAGGCCGGCTTCGACGACGTCGCGCTGGCCAAGTACCACTGGGTCGAGAAGATCGACCACGTCCACCACGCCGGCAACTCCTCCGGCATCGTCGACGGCTCCGCGCTGATGTTGATCGGCTCCGAGGAGGCCGGCAAGGCCAACGGCCTCACCCCGCGCGCCCGGATCGTCTCGGCCGCCGTCTCCGGTGCCGACCCCACGATCATGCTCACCGGTCCGGCGCCGGCCTCGCGCAAGGCGCTGGCCAAGGCCGGTCTCACCGTGGACGACATCGACCTGTTCGAGATCAACGAGGCGTTCGCCGCGGTCGCGATGCGGTTCATGAAGGACATGGGCATCGACGAGTCGATCACCAACGTCAACGGCGGCGCGATCGCCATGGGCCACCCGCTGGGCGCGACCGGGGCCATCATCCTCGGCACCCTGGTCGACGAGCTCGAGCGTCAGGGCAAGCAGCGCGGCCTCGCCACGCTGTGCGTCGGTGGCGGCATGGGTATCGCGACGATCGTCGAGCTGGTCTGAAAGGGAATCTGAAGAGCTATGAGTGCAGTCAAGTACGACAAGGATGCCGACGGCATCGTCACGCTGACCCTGGACGACCCGAACCAGTCGGCCAACACCATGAACGAGCTGTACAAGACCTCGATGGCGGAGGCCGTCGAGAAGCTGTACGCCGAGGCCGACGGGGTCACCGGCGTCGTCATCGCCTCCGCGAAGAAGACCTTCTTCGCCGGTGGTGACCTTAAGAACATGATCCAGGTGCGGCCGGAGAACGCCGCCCAGGTCTTCGAGGAGGTCGAGTCGATCAAGGCCACCCTCCGCAAGCTGGAGACCTTCCCCAAGCCGGTCGTCGCGGCGATCAACGGCGCCGCCCTCGGTGGTGGCCTGGAGATCGCGCTGGCCGCCCAGCACCGCATCGCCCTCGACGCCCGCTACGACATCGGTCTGCCCGAGGTCTCCCTCGGCCTGCTGCCCGGCGGCGGCGGCGTCACCCGCGTCGTACGTCTCCTCGGCATCATGACCGGCCTGATGGACGTCCTCGGTCAGGGCACGAAGTTCAAGCCCGCCGCCGCCCTCGAGAAGGGCCTGATCCACGAGCTGGTCTCCTCCCCCGATGAGCTCGTGCCCGCCGCGAAGGCGTGGATCAAGGCCAACCCCGACGAGATCGCGCAGCCGTGGGACAAGCCGGGCTACAAGATGCCCGGTGGCAAGCCGACCTCTCCGGCTCTCGCCGGTTTCCTGCCGGCGTTCCCGCCGATCCTGCGCAAGCAGCTCAAGCAGTCCGACATGCGTGCGCCGAAGGCGATCCTGTCGGCCGCGGTCGAGGGTGCGATGGTCGACTTCGACACCGCCACCCGGATCGAGTCGCGCTACTTCGTCTCGCTGGTCACCGGCCAGCAGTCGAAGAACATGATCCAGGCGTTCTTCTTCGACCTCGGCGCCATCGGTGCCGGCACGCTGCGTCCTGACGGCGTCGAGAAGTTCACCGCGACCAAGGTCGGCGTGCTCGGCGCCGGGATGATGGGTGCGGGCATCGCGTACTCCTTCGCCCGTGCGGGCGCGGAGGTCGTCCTCAAGGACGTCGCGATCGAGTCGGCCGAGAAGGGCAAGGCCTACACCGCCAAGCTCAACGAGAAGGCCGTCTCCCGCGGCAAGCTGACCCAGGAGAAGGCCGACGAGATCCTCGACCGGATCACGCCGACGGTCGCCCCGGAGGACTTCGCCGGCGTCGACGTGGTCGTCGAGGCGGTCTTCGAGGACGTGTCGCTGAAGCAGAAGGTCTTCAACGAGATCGCCCCGTTCGTCAACAAGGACGCGGTCCTCTGCTCCAACACCTCGACGCTGCCGATCACCGAGCTCGCCAAGGGGATCGACCGCCCGGCCGACTTCATCGGTCTGCACTTCTTCTCGCCCGTCGACAAGATGCCGCTGGTCGAGATCATCAAGGGTTCCGAGACGAGCGACGTCGCGCTGGCCAAGGCCTACGACATCGTCCAGCAGATCAAGAAGACCCCGATCGTCGTCAACGACAGCCGTGGCTTCTACACCTCGCGCGTCATCGGCACCCAGATCCAGGAGGGTCTGGAGCTGCTCGCCGAGGGCTTCGCGCCCTACTCGCTCGAGCGCGCCGCGACCCAGGCCGGGTTCCCGGTCGGGCCGCTGCAGATCGCCGACGAGCTCAACCACGAGCTCATGGTCAAGATCGCGCGTACGACGCGGGAGGCCGCCGGCATCGGGGAGCTGACCACCACGGAGCGGGTGCTCAACCCGCTCATCGAGGCGGGTCGCTCCGGCAAGCTCAAGGGTGCCGGGTTCTACGACTACTTCGACGGCAAGCGTGGCTCGATCTGGGCCGACCTCGGGACCGTGTTCCCGGTCGCCGAGGAGCAGATCCCGATCCGGGACGCCGAGGAGCGGATGCTCTTCATCGAGGCCCTGGAGACGGCGAAGTGCTTCGAGGAAGGTGTCATCACCTCCGCCGCGCACGCCAACATCGGCTCCATCTTCGGCATCGGCTTCCCGCCGCAGACCGGTGGTGCGGCCCAGTTCATCACCGGCTACGAGGCCGCCGACGGCTCGATCGGCATCGAGGCGTTCCTGGCTCGTGCCGACGAGCTGGCTGAGAAGTACGGCGAGCGGTTCCGCCCGACGCAGTACCTCCGCGACCTCGCGGCCAAGGGTGAGGGCTTCCCGGCCTGACCCAGCCAGCCACGGCGATGTGGTGAACCGGCACGGATCCTGTGAAGGAACCGTGCCGGTTCGCTATTTGCGGGGCAGACGAGGTTCGTCCTGTGCGACTCTTTGCCTTCCGCAACGGTCGAGGAGGACGTAGGTGGCGATGCCGGGCGGCACTGACAGGCGCGAGGTCCGGGTGGGGATCGTGGCTGTCGCGCTCGTCCTGCTGGTCGTGGTCGGGTGCGCGGTCGCGGTGCTCTGGATCCGGCCCGTTGTGTCGGCGGCCGGGACGAGAACACCGGAGTCGGTGTCGAGGATCCTCGACATCTCCGACGAGTGGCGGTCCGTCCCCGGCGTACGCGACGTGCTGGCCGTCGACGAGTCCCGGCGCGTCCCGGGGGAGGACTTCGGGGAGGCCGACCGTGAGGAGCACTCGGTCAGCGTCGAGGTGTCCCTGGAGGACGATCTGACGGGGCCGAGGCGGCCGCGGCGAGCAAGGAGGTGCTCCGGCTGGTTCGTCCCGAGATCACCCGACGTGCGCCGGAGGCGGGGCCTGACCGGACCGGCGTCTCGTTCACGATGGGCCCTACCCGGATCACCGTGGGCGAGCGTGGTCTGAACCCCGGTGATGCCATGGGTGATGCGCTCGCCGATGCCGTCGCTCTGCGAGAGGCCGGGGCGACGTCGGTGTCGTCGACCGTCGCCGACCCGCAGACGGGGCTTCCTGCCAAGGCCGACGTGGAGGCGCCGCAGGCCCGCCTGGCCGCACTGGCCGCGGTCGCCCGCGACCGGCAGCGCCCGGTGGATCTCCGCGGCGGCGATGCGTGGTACCGGTCGAACGAGGTGCCCGATCCGGCGGCGGTGAGGCTCGTGGTGGCTGCCTCCGAGCAGCGGTCGGTGACCTCGGCCCAGCTGGCCGCTCCGTACGAACCGCTGATCGTCCTGGTCGAGGCCGCCGAGGGTGACCGGGTGATCGGCGACGTCAGCAGGTGGCTGACCGCCTACCAGGGCTATCCCGTGGGGTCGGGGCAGCCGCTGGAGTACGTGGTCGAAGGGACGCGCGGCGGCAAGGTCGAGGGCTGGGTCGGAGGGAAGACCCCGGCGCCGACGACGATGCCGCCGTTCGGTGACGGTGCGCCCTGGCCCACGGACCCAGCCGCGCCGCCGTGCCGGCCATCGGATCTCGAGGTCACCTTCGGCGGCCAGGACGCGGCTCTGGGATCGCGGCAGGCGTGGCTCCGGGCCCGCAACCTCGGCCGTCTCGCCTGTGCGATCGAAGACGTACCCGATGTCGCGTTCCTGAACGCCGCCGGTGCTCGGCAGACCGAGGTGATGGTCGAGCCGTACGAACCCTCGATGGTGCCCGAGCGCGTCGTCGTCCCTCCGGCGCAGTCGGTGATGGCGGTGATCGACTGGCAGGCGATGTCCACCGCGAACGACCCTGACATCACGACCGAGCTGCTCGTGACCGCGATGCCCGGCAGCACGCCCACCACGCTCGCTGTCGCGGTACCCGACGGGCCGAGCGGTCTCGACATCCTCGACGGGGCCGAGGTGAGGATCAGCCCGTGGGCACAGGCCGTCGGCTGACATCTGCGGCGACGTGGACGCTCGGACGAATGGGTGGCAGCGCCCATTCGGAATCGAGCCCGAGCCGAGAAGACTCGGGCCATGGGGGAGACGGCGACGATTCTGCTGATCGCGGTGGTCGCGGCCGGCCTGGTGGTGGCCTCGCTGCTGCGGCGGGCCCGCCGTGGCGAGTGCCTGGTCGTGACCCGGCACCGGCGGATCGTCCGGATCGCCTCCGACTCGATGACCGTGGCGGTCCCCGGCTTCCACGAGGTGCTCGAGTGGCCGACCGGGCAGATCGAGATCGCGGTCGTCGTCCGGACCCGGACCGGGGACGGCCAGGACGTACGTGTCCTCGCCACCTTCTCCGTCGACGTCGACCCGCCTCGGGTCGGTGCGGCGTACATCGACCCGCGCGCGGTTCTGCACACGGCGTTGGAGCGCCGGCTTGGTGAGGCGGTCCGCGCCCGGCCGGCGGCGTGGCTGACCGGACCGGATGGCCTCGGCGGCACCTTGGCGGGCACCCGGATCGACGGCCTCGCCGTCGGCGTCGTGACCGAGGTGGTCATCGACGAGGTCGACCTGCTGCTGCATCCCGGCCGACCCGACGACGGCGACTGAGCGCGCCGTCGTCGGGCCGGATCCGGATCATCGGATGGTGCTGGTGGCCGCCGAGGTGGCGGTCTTGGTGTAGTAGCCCGCCTTGCGGCCGGTCACCCGGACGCGGATGCGGTCACCGCGGTCGACGGACCGGAGGCGGTACGTCTTTCCCGTCGCGCCCGAGATCGCGACGCCGTTGCGCAGCCACTGGTAGCTGAACGTGATCCCGGAGGGCTTCCAGGCGCCGGGGTAGGCGGTGAGCAGATAGCCGACCCTGCGGGTGCCGCCGATCGTCGGCGTGGCCGCGGTGAGGTAGCCGGCCGCGATCCTCGCGGTCGCCGCGCTCGCCCGGACACCTGGGTTGGCGGCCGGCCAGGTCGAGGAGTACGCCGTCACCCGGACCCGGATCTCCTTGGTGTGGTCGGCGCCGGCGAGCTTGTAGGTCGACGCGGTGGCACCCGAGATCGGGACGCCGTTCCGCAGCCACTGGTACTTCACGCTCGTGGCCGTCGGGCTCCACGAGCCCTTCGTCGCCGTCAGGGTGTAGCCCACCCGCGGGGTGCCGCTGATCGTCGGCGGCGCGGTGCTCGCGATGGTCAGCGGGTTGCAGGTGTAGAGCTCGATCCCGTCGACGAACCAGCCGATGAACGAGCCGACATTGTCGCCGCGTACGACCCACTGGAACTGGACGGTCTTGCCGGCGAACGCGGACAGGTCGACCCGAGAGCTCATCCAGCCGTTGGAGTCGCCGCCGAAGCCGGTCAGCGGCCGGGTGGGGCTGTTGAGCAGCAGCTTCTGCTTCGGGCCGTTCACCCAGGCCGTGGACGGGATGGCGGTCGCGACGCCGTTGACCAGCAACCGCGCCTCGCCGCCGTCGTAGTACTCGGGCGTGGGGTAGGCGGGGTCGCTGCCGGTGTACCACTCGAAGAGGTACCAGTGGCTGAACCGGAGGTAGGTCCGCTTTCCGGCCGGCACGTTGATCGCGGCCGTCGTCAGGCCGCTGGCCGTCGGGTCGCCGTACGTCTCCGGGTCGGGGTTCATGCCGAAGTCGGAGCCGTTGCCGTCACGGTCGTTCGCGGGGATGCCCTGCGCGGCGTCGGGCGCCGGGTTCCACAGCACACCCCGGCTGAGCGACGGGGTCGCCACCGTGGCCTTGCCGGTGCTTCCTGCGGGGCAGGTGTTGGGCGCCTCCGCGGGCCGGGTCGCGCCTGCCTTGGTGGGCGACTTGGCCAGCTCGGTCGCGTCGGTGGCGAGGTTGACCTGGGTGCAGTCGTCCGCGGTGAAGCCGGCGGTACCGGCGGCCACCAGCGCGGAGCAGCCGTTGGCGAGGGTGCGGCGCAGGTCGGCGTACTGGCTTCCGGAGACGAGGTGCTGGATCGTGTAGAGGTAGAGGGCCGCGGTCTTCTGCAGGGTCGGGTCACCGGCGTCGATGCCGGTGATGGTGCGACCGTTGAAGGTGCCGCCCTGGGAGATCAGGTAGGCCGTCTTGTTGCCGACCCCGCTGTTGGTGTGCACCCCGCCGCCGTCGGCGTAGTAGCTGAGGTCGTCGGCCTCCCACAGCGAGCTGGTCATCCGGTCGGGCTGGTCGTACACCGTCGGGTTGGCGAGATCGCGGATCGCGCCGAAGGAGGAGTCCTCGCCGACGCGCCAGTCGGTCGGGGAGTCGCCGGGGGTGGCGTAGCGGTGGTCGACGATCTCGCCCATGATGTCGGCCATCGACTCGTTGATGGCGCCCGACTCGTGCCAGTAGAAGAGGTTCGAGCTCTTCTCGATCACCCCGTGGGTCAGCTCGTGGCCGACGATGTCGTCGACCACCAGGCCCTGGCCGAGGTAGATCTGCTGACCGTTCCAGAACGCGTTGTCCATCGGGCACGGCGGCGTGTAGCCCGGCTCCGTCGGCTCGCAGTAGCGGGTCGTGGCGGTGATCGCCTTGGCGGTGGCGCCGCTGGACCAGCCGATCTCGTCGGTCAGGTCCAGCCCGAGGGAGGCGTAGAGGTCCGAGGTCGCGCCGAGCATGTCGTATGCCGTGTCGACATCGGCGATCCCGGAGGGTGCGTCGCCCTCGCGCCGCTTGACCGTGAGGCTCGTGTCGGCGCAGCCGGTCGCCGCGGCGCGGACGTTGGCGTTGTCGCAGATGCGGCGGTTGGCGTGGGCGATCTCGTTGATGTGCATGAGTACGCGGCCGGTGCCGGCGTGAACGAGCACGGTCTCGCGGATGGTGGAGCCGTTGGTCACCGAGAACCGGAAGACGCTGGTCTCGCCGATCTGCGGCCCGCTGATCAGGTCGTCGTCGTAGAGCCAGGCGCCCTCGTCGTCCACGGTGAGGCCGGTCGCTCCGTGATTGGCCTTGGCGACCACGGCTCTGGCCGCGTCCTCGGCCTTCGTGCGCACCGACTCGTCGGGCCCGGCGACATCCGTGGCTTCGGAGAGGTTGGTGGCCGCGGAGGTGAGGCCGCGGGCCTTGTCCAGCCCGATGACCACCTCGCCGCCGAGGACAGGGAGGCCGTCGACGTACTGCTCGTATCTGGTCACCGACCCACCGCCGACGGCCTTGCTGGTCGACGCCTCGCGCAGGTCCTTCTTGTCGGTGCCCAGCGCCTCCGCGGCGCGGTCGAGGTGGGTCTGAGCCGCCTTGGCGGGCTTGACGGTGGCCCCCAGCGGGTCGACGGCCTCGGTCTTCGAACCGATGAAGTCGGCGATCCCGTCGGTGGTGCGATGGATGGTGAGTGGGACGTCGGCACGGTCCTGGTAGGTCGCGACCGGGTCGGGTTCGGCGGAGGCGGGCGGAGCCATCGGGATGACGCTCAGCCCGCCGAGGGCAAGTGCGGTCGCAGTCAGGGCGACGACGCGTCTACGAGCTGACACTTCGACTCCTTCGGGAGTGGGAGCGGCCCGGAGGAGTTTCACGGGCCGACAAGACCGCCGGCCCGAACCAGCGGTCAGAAGTCTCCCAGTCGGTCGCGGGTGCCGTCGCCCGTATTTTCGCGGCTGCGACGGCCGAGACGTCGGTCCCGTCGGCCGAGGTGACACCGTGATGTCACCTCGGCCGACGTACGTGACGTCTCGGCGGGAGTTGGGTCAGCGGATGGTGCTGGTGGCCGCCGAGGTGACTTTCTTCGTGTAGTAGCCCGCCTTGCGGCCGGTCACCCGGACGCGGATACGGTCACCGCGGTCGACGGACCGCAGCCGGTAGGACTTCCCGGTCGCGCCCGAGATCGCGACGCCGTTGCGCAGCCACTGGTAGGAGAAGGTGATCCCCGAGGGCTTCCAGGTGCCGGGGTAGGCCGTGAGCAGGTAGCCGACTTTGCGGGTGCCGCCGATCGTGGGGGTGGCTGCGGTGAGATAGCCGGGCGCTACCGCCGCTGTCGGAAGGGTGGTGCTGCTCCCCGCAGCCCAGCCCTCGCTCCATGCCTGGACCCTGACCGTGATCTTGGAGCCGACGTCGCTCACGCGCAGCGTGTAGGTGTTGCTGGCGGATTCGGCGACCATGAAGCCGTTGCGGAACCAGGCGTAGCTGTAACTCTGCGGCGGATGGTCCCAGGTTCCCTTCGACACGGTGAGCTTCGAGCCGAGGCGCGTGGTGCCACTGATGACGGGACGGACGGTGGCGCGGATGGACGGGCCCAGGGCGATCGACGCCGTCGGTGCGCTGGCCTTGGTGCCCGAGGCTCCCGCGGACCACTCGGTCGAGCTCGCCGTCACGCTGACGGAGACACGGGTCCCGTAGTCAGCCGCAGCAAGGGTGTACGTCGAGGAGGTGGCCCCGCTGATCGGCGATCCGTTGCGCAGCCACTGGTAGGTCACGCTCGTTGCTGCCGGGGACCAGGCGCCGGGCGCGGCGGTCAACGTGGACCCGACTCGTGCCGTCCCGGTGATCGTCGGTGGGGTGGTGTTCGCCAGCGGAATCGGCTCGCACGTGTAGACCTTGATGTCGTCGAGGAACCAGCCGACGTACCAGCCCAGGCTGTCCCAGGACGCCTCGAAGTAGGGCCTCAGGGTGTGTCCGGCATATTCCGAGAGGTCGACCCGGCTGGCGTACCAGCCCTTGCCGTCGCGGACGAAGCCTGTCTGGCCGGCGTTGGGGTTGTCGTTGTAATAGGGCGAGCTGGACGTCTGGATGCGTCCGTTCGGCCCATTGGTCCAGCCGCTGGTTCCCGAACGCCACGTGGTCTGAGTCGTGTCGTCGGTCCAGCCCACGGTCCCGCCGTCCCAGGCGCCGTCTGAGTCGTACTCGAACAGGTGCCACTGGCGGAACCACATGTAGGTCGTCTGGCCGGCCGGAAGGTCGATGCCGTTCAGGGTCTGGAGGCGGGTCCGACCCTTCGTCATCGTCCCGTTCCTGGAGGCCGGCGAATAGTGCCACGCCTCCTTGCCCGAGGCGGCGTTCGGTCCCCAGTACGTCGATGGGTTGCGGCTCCACGAGCCCGCGGCGAACTTCGATGCGGGGTCGCCCGTCTCGCTGTCGAAGAGCGTACGCACCGTCGTCTGCGCAGGGCAGCTCATCTGGGCGTCCGTGCGGGTGCCCTCCACCGCCGGGTTGGTACGCAGCTGAGTGACCTCGGTTGCACGCTGGACGATCGTGCAGTCCGCGCTCGTGAACCCCGCCTTCTGAGCCGAGACCAGGTCGGCGCAGCTCTGCTCGAGCTGGTTGGCCAGGTCGGCGTACTCGGCGCCGGGTGCCAGCCGCTGGAGGACGTCGACGTAGAGCGTCGCCGTCTTGGTGAGGGTCGCGTCGCCGGCATCGATGCCGGCGAAGTCAGCCCCCGCATGGGTTCCGCCTTGCGAGATGAGGAAAGCGGTCTTGTTGCCGACGCCGCTGTTCGTGTGGACGCCGCCGTTGTCGTCGAGACCGGAGACGTACGCCGCGCTCGTCATCGTGTCGGGCTGGCTGTGCAGCGCGGGGTCCTTCATGCTCCGGATGGCGCCGCCAGGGAGGTCCTCACCGAGGCCCCAGCCGCTGTCGTCGTCACCGGCGGCGGTGTGGCGGTGGTCGATGATCTCGCCCATCACGTCGGCGATCGACTCGTTGATGGCGCCGGACTGACCCCAGTAGAAGAGCTGCGAGTACCGGTCGATGACACCGTGGGTCATCTCGTGGCCGACGACGTCGTCGGCGATCGCGAAGCCGGCGCCGTAGTACATCTGGGTGCCGTTCCAGAACGCGTTGGCGTACGGGCACCCCGACGACGCGGTGTAGCACCAGTTGACGGTCGAGGCCAGGCTCTTGCGGCCGTCGGGCTGGGTGATGCCGATGAGGCTCGTCAGGTCGATGTCCGCGACCTGGTCGTAGAACGAGTCGACCTCACCGGCCAAGGCGTAGGCGCTCTCGACGTCGGCACTTCCGCTGGCTTCGCCGGTCTCGGTGCGTGCCGGAGTCGTGCACGGGACGTCAGTGGTGTTCGTCGCGTTGGCGTTGTCGCACACGACTCGGTCGAGCTGCTGGTTCTCGTCGATGTCCAGGAGGATTCGCCCGTCCTGGTCGTCGATGATCAACAGGCGGCGTGCGCCGTCAGAGCCCGAGACCTCGAAACGCCAGCCGCTGCGTGCGCCGTCGTCCGTCGTCGTCCCGAACACGGCCGGATCGAAGACCGTCCGGCCGTTGCCGACGATGTCCACCGACGTGGGCTTGTCCGAGCGGGACTGCGTGGCCAGGGCGAGTGAACGCGCTCTGCCCTCGGAGATGCGCGGCTCGGCGACGGTGGACGTCGCGCTCAGGCTGGACGCCAGCGAAGCGAGGGCGCGGTCCGGACCCATCGTCACGACCATCTGGCCGCCGAGCACCGGGATGCCGTCGACGCGCTGGTCGAGGCGTACGACGTCGGTGCCTGTCGAGGTGCGCGTCGTGCCGGCGGCGGCGAGCGTCGTTCCCGCACGATCGGCGCCGAACGCTGCGCCGTAGCGGTCGACGTGAGCACGGGCGGCGACGGCGGTCGAGTCCGAGCGGTCGACCGAGGGGTTCTCGATCCGTCCGCCGCTGGCGCCGGCAAAACGCAGGTTGCCGTTCTGACGGCTGGTGCGCACGGCGCGGTCGGCATCGGCGTGGAGCCGTTCCGCCGCGATCGCGGGGGCGGGCTTGCCGGCCGCGTGCCCTGCGGGCACGAGATCAGGAGTGAACACGGTCATGGCGATCGCGACAAGCGGTGTCGCGGTCAGCGCAGTGAGCCGGTGAAGGGATGCCATGTGGGGATCCGTCCGGTGAGTGGGAGCTGAAGCGGCGAGGTGTGTGCCGCAGCGCCGACCCGAACCCGGCGGCGGAAGTCTTACATGCAGTCGGCGCTCCGGCAGCGAATTCTCCGAACCGTGACCACTGATCCGCGGCGACAGCGACTTGCGACCCGGTACATACTCGGTATATACATACTCAGTAACTAGGGAGGTGATCGAGTGTCCGTGAAGCACGCACTGCTGGCGCTGCTGGAGAAGCCGCGCTATGGCTACGAGCTGCGCGCCGAGTTCGAGCAGCGCACCGGCGCGAGCTGGCCGCTGAACGTCGGGCAGGTCTATACGACTCTGTCGCGACTCGAGCGTGACGGCCTCGTCGAGGCCGGAGGGACCGACGCGGAGGGACGGTCCCTCTATCAGCTGACCGAGGCCGGCAAGGTCGAGGTCAAGGGGTGGTTCGACACCCCCGTGGAGCGTACGCAGCCGCAGCGAGACGAGCTCGCGATCAAGCTCGCCGTCGCGGTCGCGGTGCCGAGCGTGGACGTCGGAAAGGTCGTCCAGCAGCAGCGCAACGCGACGATGCAGGCGCTCCAGGGGTACCGCCGCCAGTCGCGGTCCGGTGCCGGGGACGACCTCGCCGGAGGGCTGGTCCTCGACCGGCTCGTCTTCGCGGCCGAGGCCGAGATCCGCTGGCTCGACCACTGCGAGGCCAGGCTCCGCCGGGCGGCCGCGTCGAGCACCGCGCCGGAGCCCGTCGAGGGAGGGGACCGATGAACGCCGCCCTCGCCCACGACCTGCGCCGCCTCAGCCACGACCAGGACCGCTGGCTCGCCGACGCCCGCGAGCGGCTGAGCCGCCGCATCCACACATCGCCTGCCACCGCAGGCACCACCCAGACCAAGGAGTCCACCGATGAGTGAACCCGTCCTCCGGCTCACCGACGTGAGCCGCGTCCACGGCACCGGCGCCGCCGAGGTCCACGCCCTGCGCGGCGTCAGCCTGGCTGCGTACGCCGGTGAGCTGGTCGCCATCATGGGGCCGAGCGGCTCCGGGAAGTCGTCGTTGCTCACCATCGCCGGTGGCCTCGACTCGCCGACCTCCGGGTCGGTGACCGTCGACGGCCAGGATCTCGGCGAGGCCGGGATCAGCGGGCGCGCCAAGCTGCGGCGTACGTCGATCGGCTATGTCTTCCAGGACTTCAACCTGATCCCGGCCCTGACCGCCGCCGAGAACGTCGCGCTGCCGTTGGAGCTCGACGGCGCCGGTCGCCGATCGGCGCGGGCTGCGGCGAGGACGGCCCTCGAGGAGGTCGGGCTCGACGGCTTCGCCGACCGGTTCCCTGACGAGATGTCCGGCGGGCAGCGGCAGCGGATCGCGATCGCCCGGGCGATCGTCGGCGAGCGTCGCCTGATCCTTGCCGACGAGCCGACCGGCGCCCTCGACACCGAGACCGGCGAGGACATCCTCAAGCTGATCCGCGCGCGCTGCGACGCGGGTGCGGCCGGGGTGCTCGTCACCCATGAGCCGCGCTACGCCAGCTGGGCCGACCGGGTCATCTACGTGCGCGACGGGCTCGTCGTCGACGAGGCCGGCGAGACGCCGAGCACGGTGTTCGCGGACGAGGTGGAGGCATGAGCTCGGGTCTCGGCGGCTGGCGCCTCGCGCTCCGTATCGGGCAACGCGAGGCCTGGCGGGCGAAGTGGCGCAGCCTGCTGGTCGTCCTGATGATCGCGCTGCCGGTGGCGGGCGTGACCGCGGTCGCGGTGACGTACCAGACCTATGACGTCGACACCGTCGAAGGCCTCGATCGCCGCCTCGGCACCGAGGCCGCGGCCAGCATCGACGTCCAGACGGCCGGCGCGGTCCGGCAGGGGATCGACCCCGAGAACGCGTCCGAGTGGCTCGAGGACTCCGATGCCGACCCGCTCGACGCGGCGGGCGTCAAGGCCGTCATCGGGGAGCGCCCGATGCTCGAGGTGATGGACCGGACCTTCGACGTACGCACGGACAAGGGGGTCACCTGGGTCAGCGGTCTGGAGACGGATCTGAACGACCCGCTCGCCGCCGGGCTGACGCGGCTGACCGAAGGCCGCCTGCCTCAGGGGCCGGACGAGGTCGTGGTCAACTCGACCCTTGCCTTCCGGGGACCCGGCATCGGCGAGGAGCTGCAGATCCCGAACGGCGACATCGACGAGGTCCGCAAGGTCGTCGGCATCGTCGAGTCGTCGACCGTACGCAACGACGCCTTCGTCGCCGGGCCGGACCTTCCGGTCGACTACGCCGGTGACCGCTCGACCTGGCTCGTCGGCGGGGCGCCGGTGACCTGGTCCGACATCGAGGACCTGAACGCGGCGGGCGCCTTCGTGCTCTCGCGCTCGGTCGTCCTGGACCCATCGCCCGCCGCACTCGCGGCCGACAAGGACATCCGTCCGCCGATGGGCGCCCCGGACCCCTCCGAGGTCGTGGTCATCGTCCTCATCGTGGTCATGGTGATCCTCGAGGTGGTCCTGCTGGCCGGGCCGGCGTTCGCGGTCGCGGCCCGGCGCCAGGCGCGTGACCTCGCCCTGATCGCCGCCTCGGGAGGGACCGCTCGTCAGTCGCGCCGCGTCCTGCTCGGGATGGCGATCGTCATCGGTGCGGTGGCGGCGGTCATCGGCGCCGTGCTCGGGGTCGGGCTGGCGCGGCTTCTCCAGCCGCTCGCCCAGGATCAGGTCTCGGCCTGGTTCGGCCCGTTCGAGGTACCGTGGCTGCAGGTCCTGGCGGTGGCCGTCATCGGGTTCGCGGCCGCGATCTGCGCGGCGATCGTGCCCGCCTGGATCGCCTCGCGGCAGAACGTCGTCAGCGTGCTGGCCGGGCGGCGCTCCGAGAGCCTGCCCTCGCGGCGGTCGCCGATCATCGGCCTCGTCCTGATCGCAGCCGGGATCGCAGCCGCGGCGTTCGGCACGCGGAACGCACTCAGCGGCATCCCGATCGCCTTCGGCGTGCTGCTCTGCGTCGCCGGGTTGCTGTTCATCCTGCCGGTCCTCGTCTCGCTGGCGGCTCGGTCGAGCGCCCGGATGCCGCTCGTCATCCGCTTCGCGACGCGCGACGCCGACCGGCACCGCACCCGGACGGTGCCTGCTGCCGGGGCGATCGCGGTGACGGTCGTCGGCGTGGTCACGCTCGGGATCGCGTTCAGCAGCGATCGGGAGCAGAACGAGGAGAGCTATCTGCCTGCCTTCGCGATCGGCGACGCCGTGGTGCATCCGCGACACAGCGAGACCGAGGACGAGACCGATGCCGAGGAGTCGGCGGCGCGGTGGAACAGCATCGCCGCGCAGGTCGAGAAGGCCATCCCCGGGGCGACGGCCACACCGACGTCCAGCGCGGTGGTCGACGACGACGGACGCTATGTCGCCGTCGAGAGTGGCGACGGCGCGATGGTCTCGCTCGACACCACCCTGGGCGAGTTCGGCGACCTCATCGTCGCCGGCGCCGACGGGAGCCTCCCGCCGGTGGTGGCGCGCTCGCTGTCCGAGCGGGACGCCGCCACCGCTGCCGAGACGCTGCGGTCTTCCGGAGCGGTGGTGTTCACCACCGACGACAAGCTGCTGTCCTCGCAGTCCGCGCACCTGGTCGTCAGGGAGTGGTCCGAGGAGGACGGCGAGGACCGTGACGTCGCCACCGTCGAGGTGCCGGCGACCTATCTGGACGTCGGTGAGCGGGCCGCGCCTGCGTACGCGGTCGTGACGCCCGCGATGGCTGAGCAGCTCCGTGTCGAACCGCAGGTCACGGGCCTCTACGTCGAGAACGCACGGCTCAGCGCCGAGGCCGAGACCGATCTCGACGAGGCCCTCGCCGCCGGCCAGTTCTCCACGACGATCCTGGTCGAGCGCGGCTACGTGGAGAGGGACTCCGTCGTGATCGTCTGGATCCTGCTGGTCACCCTGGGGTCCGTGCTGATGATCGGCGGCGCGCTGACCGCGACCCACCTCGCGATCAACGACGCCCGCCCCGACCTGGCGACCCTCTCGGCGGTAGGTGCCAGGACGCGTACGCGGCGCGGGGTCGCTGCCTCGTACGCCCTGGTCGTGGCGCTGCTCGGGGCGATCCCGGGCGCGCTGATCGGCTTCGTGCCCGGCATCGCGATCAGCTATCCGATCACCACCGAAGGCTGGCCGGAGCGCGACAGCGTCGCCTCCCACTACCTCGAGATCCCCTGGGATCTGGTCGGGATCGTGGTCGTCGGACTGCCGCTGCTGATCGCGCTCATCGTCGCGGTCACCACCCGCGGCCGGCTCCCCATGGTCGCCCGCGTCGAATAGGGACTTCTGGCGGGCCGAATCCTCAGTTGTGGGCGACGAAACGCGAGTTTCGTCGCCCACAACTACATTCTCGGCTCGCCATTTCTACCGACTCGGCGGGGCTTGTCAGGCCTGGCAGAGGCAGAAGGGGTGGCCGGCGGGGTCGAGGAAGACACGGAAGGTCTTGCCGGGCTGGACCTCGTGCTTGGTGGCGCCGAGGGCGACGGTGGCCGCCTCGGCGGCGTCGAGATCGTCGACGAAGACGTCGAGGTGGGACTGCTGGGGTACGTCCTGCGAGGGCCACTGCGGGGCGCGGTAGTCCTCGACCGCCTGGAAGTTGAGGGCGCCTCCGTCGCCCCAGGACTCGGCCCAGGTGCCGTCGTCGTCGACCTTCGTCTCCCAGTCGAACAGCTTTGCGTAGAAGGTGGCCAGGGCTGCCGGGTCGGGGCAGTCGATGACCCATTGCGGATTGCGTGCGATAGCCATGGGTCCGACGTTAGGACCGGTTCCGGACGTTCCGCTTCCGCCTGTCCTGACGCCGTCTCAGAAATATACAGTCAGGGTTGACTGTTTGTTTCTGGCGCGGAAGAGTGCCTGTCTGTGAGCCAGGCCACCCGCGTACCCCAGGAGGAGCGCACCCGCGCGATGCGGGCGCGCCTCCTCGATGCCACCGTCGAGCTGCTGGCCGAGCGCGGCTTCGCCGGGACCACGACCACGCTCGTCTCCCAGCGTGCCGGAGTCTCCCGCGGGGCGCAGCTGCACCACTTCCCGGCGAAGAACGACCTGGTCGTGGCGGCGGTCGAGCACATCACCGAGGCTCGCGGCGAGGCGTTGAAGGAGGCGGCCGGAGCGCTCCCGGAGGGCGGGCAGCGTACGCGGCACGTGCTCGCCATGCTCGCCGAGCAGGTCACCTCGCCGGTCTTCGCCGCGGCCCTGGAGCTGTGGGTGGCCGCACGCACCGACGAGCAGCTGGCTGCGGCGGTGGGTCCGCTCGAGCAGCGGATCGGTCGCGAGCTCCACCGGGCCACGGTCGAGCTGCTCGGTGTGGACGAGCGGAAGCCGGGGGTACGCGAGCTCGTGCAGGCCACGCTCGATCTCGTCCGCGGCCTGGCTCTGGCTGACACGATTACCGACGACGCTGCCCGACGCGAGCGGATCCTCGATCACTGGGCCGAGGTTCTGGAAAGAGAGCTGCGATGAGTCTGCTGGATGAACTTCTCGAGGACCTCTCCATGGAGGGGTTCGAGCTGCGCCAGGTGGTGGCGGGGCTGAGCGAGGCGGGCTGGCGCGAGCCGACGCCCGCCGAAGGGTGGGACGTCGCCGCCCAGATCGCCCACCTGGCCTGGACCGACGAGGCCGCGCTCGCCGCGACCGAGTGGGTGGCCGGCGACCCCAGCGCCTGGGACGAGCTGGTCACCGAGGGTCTGAAGAATCCCGAGGGCTACGTCGACGAGGCCGCGCTGGCGCTGGCCACGATGCCGGCGACGGAGCTGCTGCAGCACTGGGACGGCGTACGCGGCGAGCTCGCCGGTGCGCTCGCGAACGTCCCGGACGGGAAGAAGCTGCCCTGGTTCGGGCCGCCGATGTCGCCGGCCTCGATGGCGACCGCTCGGTTCATGGAGACCTGGGCCCACGGGCTGGACGTGCGTGAGGCGCTCGGCCACACCTACGAGCCCAGCGACCGCATCAAGCACGTGTGCCATCTCGGCACCCGCACCCGTGACTTCTCCTACGGCGTCCACGGCCTGACCCCGCCTTCCGACCCGTTCCGCGTCGAGCTCACCGCCCCGTCCGGCGAGCAGTGGGCGTGGGGGCCGGAGGACGCGGCGCAGAGCGTCCGGGGCCCTGCGTACGACTTCGCGCGGCTGGTCACCCAGCGCATCCACCGTGACGACACCGCGCTGGAGACCACCGGCGACGATGCCGAGAAGTGGCTGACCATCGCCCAGGCCTTCGCCGGGCCCACCGGTGGCGGGAGGCCCAAGAAGTGATCACCATCGGCAACTGCTCCGGCTTCTACGGTGACCGGTTCTCGGCCATGCGGGACATGCTCGAAGGCGGTCGGCTCGACGTGCTGACCGGCGACTATCTCGCCGAGCTCACCATGCTCATCCTCGGCAAGGACACCCTCAAGGACCCGACGACGGGCTACGCCAAGACGTTCCTGCGTCAGGTCGCGGACTGCCTCGACCTCGCCCTGCAGCGGGACGTCAAGATCGTCTCCAACGCCGGCGGCCTCAACCCCGCCGGTCTCGCTGCCGCCATCGAGGCGCTCGGGACGAGCGCCAAGGTGGCCTATGTCGATGGCGACGACCTCCGGGGACGCCTCGACTCCCACCCCGACGCGTTGACCGCCAACGCCTACCTCGGCGCCTTCGGGATCGCGCACGCGCTCGACGCCGGTGCGGACATCGTCGTGACCGGACGGGTGACCGACGCGAGCGTCGTCGTCGGGCCGGCGATCGCCCACCACAGCTGGAAGCGCGACTCCTACGACGAGCTCGCCGGCGCCGTGGTCGCCGGCCACGTGATCGAGTGCGGCACCCAGGCCACCGGCGGCAACTTCTCCGGGTTCCTGACCATGTCGCCGCAGGCCCGCGCGCGTCCGCTGGGGTTCCCGGTCGCCGAGATCGCGGTCGACGGCTCCTCGATCATCACCAAGCAGGACGAGACCGGCGGCACCGTCACGGTCGACACGGTCACCGCGCAGCTGCTCTACGAGATCCAGGGGCCGCTCTACCTCGGTCCCGACGTCACCACCGACCTCACCTCGATCCGGCTCCAGGAGGTCGGCATCGACCGGGTCGCCATCACCGGCGTGACCGGCACCCCGCCACCGGCCACGCTCAAGGTCGCGGTCAACTCGCTCGGCGGCTACCGCAACTCCGCCGAGTTCGTGCTCACCGGGCCCGACATCGACGCCAAGGCCGCCTGGCTGCGTGACCAGCTCGACGCCGAGCTCCCGATCGGGCCCGACTACACCTGGTCGACCTACCGCATCCCCGCGCCCGACTCCCCGACCGAGGAGGGCGCCGCCTGCATCCTGCGGCTCAACGCGCGCGCCGCCGACGCCGACGCCGTCGGCCGTGCGTTGACGGCTCCGGCCATCGAGCTGGCGCTCGCCTCCTACCCGGGCTTCCACGTCACCGCGCCCCCGGGACGGCCGTCTCCGTTCGGCATCTACAAGGCTGCGTACGTCCGGCGCGACCGCGCCCCCGAGACCGTCCACCTCCCCGACGGCTCGACCTACGAGGTTCCGTCGCCCCTCGCTTATGCCGAGGCGTCACGTACGTCGGCCGAGACGTCACGCGCGTCGAGCGAGAGGACCACTCGACCGACGGGAGCGACGCCTCGGCCGACGGGAGCGACGCCTCGGCCGGCGGGGGCGACGCCTCGGCGAGCGCTGGGCGAGCTGGTCTACGCGCGGTCCGGGGACAAGGGCGGCGACGCCAACCTCGGGCTCTGGGCGCCGCAGTGGCGGCCGGACGCGGTCGTCGAGTGGTTGCTGGACACGGTCACGCCGGAGTGGGTACGGGCGCTGCTGCCGGAGGCCGAGGACCTCGCCATCGACATCACGCCGCTGCCTCACCTGCGTGGCGTGAACATCGTCATCCACGACCTGCTCGGCGAAGGAGTGGCGGCTTCGACGAGGTTCGACCCGCAGGCGAAGGGCCTGGGCGAGTGGGCCCGGAGCCGGATCGTCGACGTACCTGCCGAGCTCGGCCCGGAGGAGCTCCTGTGAGCGACGACCTGTTCCAGCTGGGCGCCGAGTTCGCCCGCCGTGAAGTCTTCCCTGACCTCCAGGTCTGGGAGGACAACCAGGAGATCCCGCGCGAGGTCCACCTGGCCGCCGCGAAGCAGGGGCTGCTCGGGATCGGGTTCCCCGAGGAGGCCGGCGGCGAGGGCGGCGGACTGGCCGACACCGTCGCGGTGACCGAGGGGATGATGTCCGAGGGCGCCTCGTCCGGCCTGCTCGCGGGCCTGTTCACCCACGGGATCGCACTGCCGCACATCGCCAAGCACGGCTCGCCCCACCTGATCGAGACGTACGTGAAGCCGACCCTGGCCGGCGAGAAGATCGGCAGCCTCGCCATCACCGAGCCCGACGGCGGCTCCGACGTCTCCCACCTCCGCACGACCGCGGTTCGCGACGGCGACGAGCTCGTCGTCAACGGCGCCAAGACGTTCATCACCAGCGGCGTACGCGCCGACTTCGTCACCACCGCGGTCCGCACCGGCGGCCCGGGAGCCGGTGGTATCAGCCTGCTCGTGATCGACAAGGACACGCCTGGCTTCACGGTCACGCGCAAGCTCGAGAAGATGGGCTGGAAGTGCTCCGACACGGCGGAGCTCGCCCTCGAGGACGTACGCGTCCCGGCCGCCAACCTCGTCGGCGACGAGAACGCGGGCTTCATCTACATCGCCGCGGCGTTCGTGACCGAGCGGATCGCGCTGGCCGTGCAGGGCTACGGCACCGCCGCCCGCTGCCTGGCGCTCACCGCCGACTACTGCCGCCAGCGCGAGACGTTTGGTGAGCCGCTGATCAAGCGTCAGGTCGTACGCCACAAGCTCGTCGAGATGCACCGGCAGGTGGAGGTCGCCAAGGCCTACACCCACGCCGTGGTCGCCCGCTACGACCGCGAAGGCTCGACACAACAGACGATCGCCGAGGCGGCGCTGGCCAAGCAGACAGCGGTCGAGGCCTGCACCTGGGTCGTCGACCAGGCCGTCCAGCTTCACGGCGGGACGGGATACATGCACGGGACCGAGGTCGAGCGGCACTACCGCGACGCCCGGATCCTGCCGATCGGAGGAGGAGCCACCGAAGTGATGACCGACCTGGCCGCCAAGCTGTTGGGCTACACCTCATGAGCGGGAACCGAGAAGCCCTCCTCGAGAAGATCGAGGCCCTCGACGCCGAGCACGCGAAGGCCGCGGCCGGCGGCGGCGAGAAGTACGTCGCCCGCCACAAGGCCCGCGGCAAGCTCCTCGCCCGCGAGCGGATCGAGCTGCTGCTGGACGAGGGCAGCCCGTTCCTGGAGACCCAGCCGCTGATCGGCTGGGGCAGCGACTTCCCGGTCGGTGGCTCGATCATCACCGGCATCGGTGTGGTCGAGGGCGTCGAGTGCATGATCGTCGCCAACGACCCGACGGTGAAAGGCGGGGCGCTCAACCCCTACTCCCTCAAGCGCTCCTTCCGGGCGGCCGAGATCGCGGAGAAGAACGGTCTCCCGACGATCAACCTGACCGAGTCCGGCGGCGCCGACCTGCCCACACAGAAGGACATCTTCATCCCGGGCGGCAAGGGCTTCCGCGATCTGACCAGGTCCTCCGCCCGCAAGCAGCCCACCATCTCGGTGGTCTTCGGCAACTCCACGGCCGGTGGTGCGTACGTCCCCGGCATGAGCGACTACGTGATCATGGTCAAGGAGGGCGCGAAGGTCTTCCTGGCCGGCCCGCCGCTGGTGAAGATGGCCACCGGCGAGGACACCGACGACGAGTCGCTGGGCGGCGCCGAGATGCACTCGCGCATCTCCGGCTCCTCCGACTTCCTCGCGGTCGACGAGCACGACGCCATCCGGCAGGCGCGACGCGTCGTGGCCCGGCTCAACTGGCGCAAGCGCGGCCCGCAGCCGAAGGCGAGCTACGAGCCCGAGCTCGACCCCGACGGCCTGCTCGACCTGATCCCGACCGACCTGAAGGAGCCCTTCGACCCGCGCGAGGCGATCCTGCGGATCGTCGACGGGACCGGTCCCGACAACGAGGTGGCGTTCGACGAGTTCAAGCCGCTCTACGGGCCCAGCCTCTGCGTCGGCTGGGCGCGGCTGCACGGCTACGAGATCGGCATCCTCGCCAACGCGCGCGGCGTGCTCATGTCGGAGGAGGCCCAGAAGGCGGCGCAGTTCATCCAGCTCGCCAACCAGAAGGACACCCCGCTGCTGTTCCTGCACAACACCACCGGCTACATGGTCGGCACGGAGTACGAGCAGGGCGGCATCATCAAGCACGGTGCCCTGATGATCAACGCGGTCTCCAACTCGACCGTCCCGCACCTGACCGTGATCATGGGCGCGTCTTATGGCGCGGGGAACTACGGCATGAACGGCCGAGCCTATGACCCGAGATTCCTCTTCACCTGGCCCTCGGCCAAGTCAGCGGTGATGGGACCGGCCCAGCTCGCCGGGGTGATGGAGATCGTCGCCCGCGAGTCCGCCGAGAAGAAGGGCGAGGTCTTCGACGCCGAGGGGTTCAAGGGCGTCAAGGAGATGGTCGAGGGGATGGTCGAGGAGCAGTCGCTGCCGATGTTCCTCTCCGGCCTCGGCTACGACGACGGGGTCATCGACCCGCGCGACACCCGCACCGTCCTGGGCCTCTGCCTGTCGGCCATCGCGACGAAGGAGATCGAGGGGGCGATGAACTTTGGTGTCTTCCGGATGTGACCAGCCACCGTCGGTCGAGCCCGCGAGCGCAGCGAGCGGTGTCGAGACCAACACAGTCGACTCTGTTGGTCTCGACACGCCTCCGCCTAGCGGCTCCGGCGGCTCGACCAGCGAAAGGGAATCATGATCAACCGAATTCTGGTCGCCAACCGCGCCGAGATCGCCTCGCGCGTCTTCCGCACCGCCCGCAGGCTCGGCATCGAGACCGTCGCGGTGCACTCCGACGCCGACGCGGGCCTGCCGTTCGTGGCCGAGGCGGACCATGCCGTACGCCTCCCCGGCCACGCCCCCGCCGACACGTACCTCCGCGCCGACCTCGTCATCGAGGCGGCCAAGGTGGCCAGCGCCGACGCGATCCACCCCGGCTACGGGTTCCTGTCGGAGAACGCCGACTTCGCCCGCGCCGTCGAGGCGGCCGAGCTGGTCTGGATCGGGCCCGCTCCCGAGTCGATCGAGCAGATGGGCTCGAAGATCGAGGCCAAGAAGATCATGGCCGCGGCCGGGGTCCCGGTCCTGGAGGCGCCGGCCTCGCCGGTCGAGGCCGACCTGCCGCTGCTGGTCAAGGCCTCCGCCGGCGGCGGTGGGCGCGGGATGCGGATCGTCCGGTCGCTCGACGCGCTCGCCGCCGAGATCGCGGCCGCCGAGGCCGAGGCCGCCTCGGCGTTCGGGGACGGGACCGTCTTCGTCGAGCCGTACGTCGAGGCCGGCCGTCACGTCGAGGTCCAGGTCGTCGGTGACGGTGCCGGCAACGTCGCCGTCTTCGGCGAGCGCGACTGCTCGGTGCAGCGCCGACACCAGAAGGTCGTCGAGGAGTCCCCGGCCCCGCTGCTGCCCGATGCCGTCCGGTCGGCGCTCCACGAGGCGGCCCGCAACGCCGCCGCGGCGATCGACTACCGCGGTGCGGGCACCGTCGAGTTCCTCTATGACGCCGCCTCGGAGCGGTTCTGGTTCCTGGAGATGAACACGCGGCTCCAGGTCGAGCACCCGGTGACCGAGCTGGTCCACGGGGTCGACCTGGTGGAGCTGCAGATCGCGGTGGCCGAGGGCGCGTCGGAGGTGGTCTCGACAAGCTCGACCACCGGCGGCGTCGACGGGCATGCGATCGAGGTGCGGCTCTACGCCGAGGACCCGTCGGCGGACTATCAGCCGCAGTCGGGGACGCTGACCAAGCTGGAGTTCTCCAGCGACGCCCGGATCGACGCCGGCTACACCTCGGGCTCGGAGGTCAGCACCTTCTATGACGCGATGCTGGCGAAGGTGATTGTGCACGCGCCCACGCGCGAGGCGGCGATCCGGCGGCTGGTCTCGGTGCTGCGTACGGCCAAGGTCCACGGCCTGGTGACCAACCGCGAGCAGCTGATCGGGATCCTCGGCTCCGACGCGTTCCGCAGCGGCGAGGCCACCACCGCGCTGCTCGCGAAAGAGACTCTTCTTTCATCCGTCGACGACCCCGGCGCCGCCGTGGCTGCCGCGGTCGCCCTGGCCGAGCGGACTCGTCGGCCCGGGATCCCGGTCGCCTGGCGCAACGTCGTCAACCAGCCCCAGCGGACGGTCTTCGAGGACGGGTCCGAGGACGGCTTGACTGTCGAGTGGTACGGCACCCGCGACGGCTACCGCATCGATGGCTTCGACGTCATCGATGCAGGTCAGGAGCGGGTCGTCCTCGAGAAGGACGGCCTGCGCACCACGTACGAGATCGCGGTCGACGGTGACCGGATCGACGTCGACGCGCCGTTCGGTCACACCGCGCTCCGGAAGCGGCCGCGGTTCACCGACCCGGCCACCCAGACCCAGCCCGGAAGCCTGCTGGCACCGATGCCGGGCTCGGTCGTCGACGTCCTGGCCGAGGCCGGCAGCGACGTCACCGAGGGCCAGCCGCTGCTGGTCCTGGAGGCGATGAAGATGCAGCACACGGTGACCGCGCCGACCGGCGGCGTACTCACCCAGATCAACGTCAAACCAGGAACCCAGGTCGCCGCCGGCGAGGTGCTGGCCGTCGTAGAGGAGTCAGAATGACCACCGCGTTCACAGAGCCCGAGGAGCGGACCGCGCTGCGCGAGGCGGTGGCGAAGCTGGCCGGCAAGTACGGTCACGACTTCGTCGCCAAGCAGGCCCGTGAGGGCGGCAAGATGACCGAGATGTGGCTCGAGATGGGCCGCAACGGCTTCCTCGGCGTCAACATCGCCGAGGAGTACGGCGGCGGTGGCGGCGGGATGAGCGACCTGGCCGCCGTGCTCGAGGAGGCCGCGACCGCCGGCGCCCCGCTGCTGATGATGGTCGTCAGCCCGGCGATCTGCGGCAGCATCATCGGCCGCTGCGGCACCGAGGAGCAGAAGAAGCGCTGGCTTCCGGCCATCGCGGACGGCAGCCTGCTGATGGCCTTCGGGATCACCGAGGCCGACGCCGGGTCCAACTCCCACAAGATCACCACCACCGCCAAGCGCGACGGCGACGAGTGGGTCCTGAACGGCCAGAAGACCTTCATCTCGGGCGTCGACGAGGCCGACTCGGTCCTCATCGTCGCCCGTACGGAGGACGCCAAGACCGGCAAGCTCAAGCCGGCTCTCTTCGTGGTCCCGACCGACTCGCCGGGATTCGAGAAGCAGGTCATCCCGATGGCCTGGGAGGCGCCGGAGAAGCAGTTCACGCTCTTCATCGACGATGTACGTCTCCCCGCCGACGCCCTCGTCGGTGACGAGGACGGCGGCATCTGGCAGCTCTTCGCCGGCCTCAACCCCGAGCGGATCATGGGCGCGGCGCTCTCCTGCGGGATGGCCCGCTACGCCCTGGCGAAGGCGGTGGAGTACGCCGCCAACCGCTCGGTCTGGAAGGACGCCCCGATCGGCTCCCACCAGGGCATCGCGCACCCGCTGGCGAAGGTCAAGATCGAGCTGGAGCAGGCCCGCCTGCTGTGGCAGAAGGCCGCCGCGCTCTACGACGCCGGCGACGACGCCGGCGCCGGTGAGTACGCCAACATGGCCAAGTACGCCGCCGGCGAGGTCGCCTGCAACGCCACCGACGCCGCGGTCCACACCCACGGCGGCAACGGCCTGACGGTGGAGTACGGGCTGGCCAACCAGCTCGTCGCCGCCCGTCTGGGCCGGATCGCCCCGGTCAGCCGGGAGATGATCCTCAACTACATCGCCATGCACACCCTGGGGCTTCCGAAGTCCTACTGAGCACGCGGAGATAGGCGCAGGGCCGGTCGCGTGAGCGACCGGCCCTGCTGCGTACGTCTGTGTCTACTTCTTCGGCTCGGTGACGACGATCGTGCTGAGGATCTTGTCGGCGAAGGTCTGCCGCTTCTCGTCCCACAGCGGCCACAGGTAGCCGATGTAGCAGGCGAGCTGGTCGAGGTAGTGGACGAAGAATCGCCCGATCGAGAACCAGGTGCCGAGGACCTGGCCGTCGGCCTCCTTGACCACCTTGATGCCGAGGACGCCCTTGCCGATCGTGTAGCCGGTCTTGCCCTGCTTCAGGCCGTAGTTCCAGAACAGGAAGGCGAGACTCACCAGGAAGCCGATGAACAGCAGGAGCCCACCGATGGCCATGAGCGCCCCGTTGGGCTCGCCGCCGGGCGTGTACATGCCGGTGTTCGGGTCGTACTCCGAGGCGGTGCCCGAGGCGGCCCCGGCGATGAGCAGGCCGTAGCCGATCCAGAACGGGATCATGGCCACCGCGCCGACGAGCCCGTCGATGATCGCGGCGCCGACGCGTGCACCCCAGGAGGCGTACGGCGGGGTCGGGGCGCCGTAGCCGTAGCCGGCCGGGGCGGCGCCGTAGCCGGGTGCGGCGGGGGCAGCGCCGTAGCCGGGAGCGGCAGGAGCGCCGTAGCCCGGCGCGGGAGGAGGCGGCGGAGCGCTGGGCTGACCGTAGGCCGGTGCGGGCGGCGGAGTCGGCGGCAGGGGCTGGCCGGAGGGGTCCTGCGGGGCGCCAGGAGGCGGGCCGTAGTTAGACATGGGGCCGAGTATGGCCACATCTCAACGTAAATGTCAGCGCACACGCCTGGGCGCTGCGGCTAAGAGCGGGGCTCCACGACGACCAGCGTGCCGACGATCTTGTCGGCGAAGGTCTGCCTCTTGTCGTCCCACAGCGGCCACAGGTAGCCGATCATGCAGAACCCGTCGAGGACGTGGAGGAACTGCCGCGCCAGCGCGACCGGGACGCCCGTCGTGGCCTGCGAGTCCCGCCGGACCAGCTTGATCCCGACGACCCCCTTGCCGATGGTGTAGCCGGTGCGGCCCTGCTTGAGGACGTGGTTCCAGACCGCGAAGGCGAGTCCGCCGATCCAGCCGGCCATGGTCACCAGCAGGCCGAACGCGGTGACGAAGAAGCCGGACTCCTGCGACAGCCCACCGCCCACGCCGGCGACCAGGTAGAACGGCAGCAGCAGGGCGACGTCGATCAGCGCACCGGCCACCCGGCGGCCCCAGGTCGCGAGCGGCGGCCCGGCCGGGACGTACGACTGCTGTGCCCAGGGCGGGGCCTGGGGCTGCTCGCCCGGTCCACGAGCGGGGTCCTGCGGGGCGCCTGGCGGCGGCCCGGTCGGCGGGCCGAAGTTGGACATCTGGTGGGTCATCTCCTCGAGTGTGCAGACCTGCTGACCTGACCGACGTTCAATCTATCGGGTCAGGCAGGGGTTAGCCTGACCCTTATGGCTGGAGCGGCGAAGGCAATGGATCGGGCTCAGCGCCGGTTCCCGCCGGTCGCGTTCCCGATCGCTGTCGTCTACAAGTTCTACGAGGACCAGGGCAACAACCTCGCCGCGATCATCACCTACTACGCGTTCGTCGCGGTCTTCCCGATCCTGCTGCTCGCCTCCTCGATCCTCGGCTTCGTGCTGGAGGGCAACCCGGGCCTGCAGGAGGCGGTGCTCGACACGGCGCTGGCGCAGTTCCCGATCATCGGCGACCAGCTCGGCCGCAAGGAGCTCACCGGGTCGACCGGCGCGATCATCGTCGGTGGTCTGGCCGCCCTCTACGGTGCGCTCGGCCTCGGCCTCTCGATGCAGAACGCCGTCAACACCGCCTGGTCGGTGCCGCGCAACAGCCGTCCCAACCCGATCCTGCTGCGGGTGCGGTCGCTGTTCATGCTCGCCGCCGGCGGCCTGGCCATCCTCTCGGTCACCGGCTTGTCGCTGGTGCTGAGCCACACCGACTTCCTCGGGTTCAAGGCGGTCGACATCGGCTACTGGCTGGTGATCCTCGGCACCGTCGCGATCGTCACCGGCATGCTGTGCGTCGTCTTCCGGATGGCCACCACCCGTGACCACTCGCTCGCGCACGCGCTGCCGGGCGCGATCACGTTCGCGATGCTGTGGCAGGTGCTGCAGTACTTCGGCGCGGAGTTCGTCCAGCACGTGCTCGCCGCCACCCGAGGCATGAACCAGACCTTCGCGCTGGTCCTCGGTCTGGTCGCCTTCCTCTACATCGCGGCGCTGATGGTGGTGATCTCGATCGAGGTCAACGTCGTCTACTCCCGTCACCTGTGGCCGCGCGCGCTGCTCACCCTCTTCACCGACGACGTCGAGCTGACCGAGGCCGACCGCCGCGCCTACGCGAGCTACGCCCTCATGCAGCGTCACAAGGGCTTCGAGACGGTGGCGGTCACCTTCGACGGTCCCGACGGGAACACCCACGAGATCGTCATGGACCCCTCCTGGCTCCGCAAGACCGCCCGCCGGATCCGTCGCCGCGACGAGTTCAGCCGGCCGCTGCCGCCGACCACCCCGCCACCCCCGGTGCCGCCGGGCAAGCTGCGCGCGGTGCCGCACCCTGACGAGGGCGAGCGGCCGCGGCGTACGGGTCCTTAGGCCTTTCGCAGCGGCACGAAGCGATACCAGCCGTGGCTGCTCAGGCGCGCGGTGCCGGTCTCGTTCCGTTCGACCAGCATCATCAGACCGGCGACCGGGACCACCATCCGGCCGGGCGCGGCGAGCTGGTCCATCAGCTCGCTCGGCATCGCCTCGGCCTCGGCGGAGACGAGGATGCGGTCGTACGCAGCCTCCCGGGGCCAGCCGAGCACCCCGGCCTTCGCCTTCTCGATGCGAGCCCACGGCTGGTGGGTGGCCGCCAGGTTCCGGCGGCCGAACCGGACCAGCGACGGCTCCAGCTCGACCCCGACCACGCTCCCCGCCGGGCCGGTCAGATGGGCGAGCAGTGCGGTGGTCCAGCCCGATCCGGAGCCGACGTCGAGCACCTTGTCGCCCGGTGCGACCTGGAGAAGGTGCAGCATGTCGGCGACCGTTCGCGGCTGTGAGTTGGTCTGCCCGTGGCCGATGGGAAGCGGCTCGTCGAAGCCTGCGAAGTCCCGCTCCTCGGGTGGGAGGAAACCCTCCCGGGGGATGGCGGCGAACGCATCGAGGACCGGGTCCACACGTCCAGTCAAGCACCGTAGTGTCTGCCCCATGACTGAGTCGCCAGAAACCCCCGCCGAGCTCGTCCACCTCGACGTCGCCGATGGTGTCGCCACCATCACCCTCGACTCGCCGGCCAACCGCAACGCGCTCTCGCGCCAGCTGGTCACCGAGCTGTTCGAGGCGCTGCACGCGTCCGACAAGGACGCCTCGGTCAAGGCGGTCGTGCTTCAGGCCACGGGCACCGTCTTCTGCTCCGGCGCCGACCTCTCCGAGGCCGCGACGGTGCCGATGGAGGAGGGGACCCGGGGGATCGTACGTCTCCAGCGCACCATCGTCGCCCTGACCAAGCCCGTCGTGGCGAAGGTCCAAGGGCCGGTCCGCGCCGGCGGCCTCGGGCTCGTCGCCGCCGCCGACATCGCGATCGCCGCCGACACCGTCTCGTTCGCGCTCACCGAGGTCCGGCTGGGCCTGGCCCCCGCCGCGATCTCGCTCTCGATCCTGCCCCGGATCGACTCCCGCGCCGCGTCCCGCTACTTCCTCACCGGCGACAAGTTCGACGCCGCCGAGGCCGCCCGCATCGGCATCCTGACCGCCGCCGTCCCCGCCGAGTCGCTCGACGACGAGGTCGCCGCCATCACCTCCTCGCTTCTCGAAGGCTCCCCCCAGGGCCTGCGCGAGACCAAGCGCCTCATGGTCCGTGGCCTGGTCGAGCACATCGACGCCGGCGGCGAGGAGATGGCCGCCCTCTCCGCCCGCCTCTTCGGCTCCGACGAGGCCCGCGAGGCGATGACCGCCTTTCTGACCCGGAAGAAGTAGGAGGCGCGAGACCCGGAGTGTCCCTATGCTCCCTTCGGTCCGAGGGAAAGAGGTGGGGATGCTCAAGGTCCTGTCAGGTCTGCTCGGCCTCGTTGTCGTCGCCGGGGTCGTCTGGGTGATCGATCCTTTCGGCGATGACGACGAAGGCTGGGTGTGGACCCCGAAGCCGCAGGTCTCCGCCGCGCCGCTGACCGCGCCCCCGGCTGACCACGAGGTCATGGTCAGTTGGGAGAGCGAGGACGGCCGCCAGATGTTGAACGGCGCCAGGCACGACATCGAGTTCACGACGACCCGTGACGAGTTCCTCGTGTCGCTGGGATGCCGGTTCGATGCACCGGGAGATCTGCGGGTCTACTGGTCGATCGGCGACTGGGACGAGAAGACCGCAGGCTGGTGCGGAGAGCCGAAAGCCGACTTCGATGTCGAGCACGGAGGCAAGTACTTCAGCGGGCCGGGTGAGCACACGGTCACCCTGCGTGCCCAGCACGAGGACGGATCGCCGTACGTCCCGGCGGACGGTGCCGTCTGGGTGAACCTGACGGTGATCGACCACGACAAGGGCTGGGTCGGCGGATAGCCGCCTCGCCAACGTCAGTCGAGTGGTGGCGTCCGTGCCCGCGTTACCCCACGTCGGGGTAGAGTTGTCTCCTTGCCGTGCGCCATGGGGGGCGCACGGCGGGTGTGGATCTTTGGTAACGGGGGAACATCCAGTTGAACGACAAGCTGGCTGAGCGCGAGATCGCTCAGGAGCAGAGGTTCGTAGATCGTGTCTACCTCCAGCTGGGGGAGTCGGCGCGCGCTGCGCAGGAGCTGGCCAACGAGGGCCGCGACCGTGGCCGCCTGGGGCACGAGGGCGGGCTGGTCGAGCGCGACGCGTTCGCCTTCCAGGCGGCGCGACGGATCGCGCAGCTCGACGCTGCTCACGAGGGGCTGGTCTTCGGCCGCCTCGACCTCGACCCCGCGGTCGACCCGGAACCGCGCTACGTCGGCCGCATCGGCCTGCGCGACGCCGAGCGCGACTCGCTGCTGATCGACTGGCGCGCGCCGGCGGCCGCGGTGTTCTACCAGGCCACCGCGGTCGAGCCGAGGTCGGTGATCCGGCGCCGGGTGCTCCGCTCCGAGGGGCAGAGCGTCATCGGTGTCGAGGACGAGCTGCTCGACGCCGAGGCTCTGGAGCGCTCCGGCGCCGAGCTGCCGATCGTCGGCGAGGGCGCCCTCATCGCCCAGCTCAGCCGCGCCCGCGACCGCACGATGCACTCCATCGTCGCGACCATCCAGGCCGAGCAGGACAAGGCCATCCGGGCGCCCGGCAAGGGCGTCACGACCATCTCCGGCGGTCCGGGCGTGGGCAAGACCGTGGTGGCTCTGCACCGGGCCGCCTACCTGCTCTACACCGAGCGACGCCGCTACGAGTCCGGCGGCGTGCTCATCGTGGGCCCGTCGGGCGTCTTCATGCGCTACATCGAGCGCGTCCTGCCGAGCCTCGGCGAGACCGCGGTGGCGCTGCGGTCGCTGGGTGAGGTCGTCGACGGCGTACGCGCGACCTGGCACAACGACCCCGCCGTCGCCGACGTGAAGGGCTCGGCCCGGATGGCCGAGGTGCTGCGCCGGGCCTCGCGCCAGCAGGCCCCGGGGTCCCCGCGCGAGTTCAAGGTCTTCTACCGCGACGACTCGCTGCGACTCGACGGCAAGCGGCTCGGTGAGCTGCGCCGGCAGCTGATGAGCCAGGGCCGCCGCAACCAGCAGCTGCGCCGCGTACCCCAGATGCTTCTCGACATCCTCTGGCGTCAGGTACGCGGTGAGCGCGGCCGCGAGCGAGGCCGTGAGGTCTTCAACGACGAGATGCTCGACAACCCCGCCTTCCTCGAGTTCGCCGCCGCCTGGTGGCCGGCACTGGAGGCGCGCGAGGTGCTCGGCTGGCTGCGAGAGCCCGAGTTCCTGGCCCGCGTCTCCGAGGGGATCCTGACCCACGACGAGCAGCAGCTGCTCCTCAAGTCGTGGGCCGGCCGCGGCCTGACCGACGCCGACCTGGCCATCGAGGACATCCCGCTGCTCGACGAGCTCCGCTACGCGATCGGCGACATCCCCGAGCAGGCCGCCGACGAGCGCGACGCCGACCAGAGCGGCATCGACATCGCCGAGCTGATGACCGCCTCCGACCGCGAGTTCTCCTCGGGCCGGGGCTGGCGCCCGCCGACCTACCGCATCGACGACGACCCGTTCGCCCACATCCTCATCGACGAGGCCCAGGACCTCACCCCGATGCAGTGGCGGATGGTCGGCCGCCGGGGACGTACGGCCTCGTGGACCATCGTCGGCGACCCCGCCCAGTCCTCGTGGCCGGTGGCGTCGGAGGCGGAGGAGGCGCGGGCCAAGGCGCTGGAGGGCAAGCCGGTCCACGCGTTCCACCTGTCCACGAACTACCGCAACTCGGCCGAGATCTACGCCTTCGCCGCCGCGTACGCCGAGCGGGTCGGCCTCGACGCCGACCTGCCCACCGCGGTCCGGTCGACCGGCGTCGAGCCGCAGGTCATCGAGAACGCGGTCGACCTGGAGAAGGCCACCCGCGAGGCGGTCGGCGAGATCGCCGCCCAGGTCGGCGGCACCGTCGGCATCGTGGTCCCGGTCGCCCGCCGTTCCGAGGTCAACTCGTGGCTGGCGTCGTGGTCGGAGTTCGCGGCCGACGCTCCGTCGGCTGCTGCCTCTGCCGCCGACCCGACCTCGGTGCCCTCCGGCGAGGACCGCATCGTCGTCCTCACCGGCCTGGACACCAAGGGCCTCGAGTTCGACGGCATCGTCGTGGTCAGCCCCGACGAGATCGAGCGTGAGTCGGCCACCGGCCGCGCCACCCTCTACGTCGTCCTCACCCGCGCCACGCAGCTCCTGACCACGGTCTCCTAGCCCTCGCTGGTCGAGCCGGATTCGTGAGGGACGAACGAATCCGTGTCGAGACCAACACAGTCGTCTCGGCGCTCGATTCGACCGTGTTGGTCTCGACACGCTCGGCAGCAGGCGGCCTCGCGGCTCGACCAGCGGGGCTGGGGAGGGGTCAGCCGACGGACGGCTTGGCGTCGGCGGTGACCTCGACGCCCTCGGCGAACTCGACGAGCTGCTTGTCGGTGAGGTGGATGGAGCTCCACATCTGGATGACGACGGTGAAGTCGCGGTAGGCGTACTTGAGCATGGTCGCGCCGTCGGGGGTCTTGACGAGGGTGGCGGGCTGGCCGTTGACGGTGGTGTCGGTGGCGCCCTCGGCGGGCGCCGAGGGCGACTCGAGAGTGACCACGATCTTGTCCCGGAAGTCGCTGATGGTCGACTTGTCGTCGGGGCGGGCGACGGCGAGGACGTACTGGTCGGAGCCCTGCAGCACGAACCCCTCGGGCACCTTCGCCACGGTGTAGCCGGGCATCTGGGTGCCGTTGTAGTCCACCAGCTTGACGGTGTCGGCGGCCTGGACCGTCGGCGTGCCGCCGTTGTCGGAGGTCAGGGCGATCCCGCCGAAGGCGCCGCCGACCGCGAGGGTCAGGGCGGCACCACCGAGGGCGGCGCGCTTGATCCGGCGCCGGGCGAGCGCCTGGTGGCCACGACGGAGGTCGGCGGTGGCATCGTCGGCCGAAGGGGCGGAGGGGGTCAGGCGGGCGAGGCGGTCGATCACGTCGTTCATCGGGAGTCTCCTGTCAGTTGGGTGGGGGTGAGCAGCGCGCGGAGCTTGTCCAGGCCGCGTGCCGTCTGGGACTTCACGGTTCCGGTCGAGCAGCTGAGTGCGTCGGCGACCTCGTCGACCGAGAGGTCGTGGACGTGTCGGAGCACGACGGCCGCGCGCTGCCGGGGCGGGAGCTCGGCCAGTGCCGCGACCAGCTCGGGATCGACCATCGCCGGGTCCTCGACCGCGGTCTCGGGCAGCGACACCGCGCCGTGCTCCCGTCGGAAGAACGGGCGCCTGCGATGGTCGGTCAGGCAGTTGACCAGGGTGCGGCGAGCGTACGCAGCGGGCTGCTGCGACGCTCGCCCCCAGGCCAGGTAGACCTTGACCAGGGTCGTCTGGACCAGGTCCTCGGCCAGGTGGGCGTCGCCGGCGGTCAGCAGCCGGGCGGTGCCGACGAGCTGCGCTCGGTGGCGGCGTACGAAGGCCTCGAATTCGGCGTCTTGGGAACGTCTCACGCTCTGTCAACGGATCGGGGGCACCGCGGGGTTGCACGCGGCCCACCATCCGAATCGAATGCGCCTCGTGCGAGCGTGCGGATTAGGCTCCTCCCATGACGACCAACAGCCCTGCCAAGACCGCGATCGAGGAGATCACGGGGCACGAGGCGTGGGCGATCATCCGGCGCTCCTCGCGGGCGGGTGACCGCGACACGGTCGGCATGCTGGCAGGCACCCGGTCGGTGGTCGAGTCGTTGCTCGACGTACCTCTCGAGGAGGGCACCCCGGAGCCCGGCAAGGTCGCCGACCGGCTGCTCGCGGTGCCGTTCCGGCAGGTCAGCGAGCGAGGCTTCGAGGCCCACGACGACGGCACCCCGCTGGTGGTCGTCGACGTGGAGCGCGAGTGGGAGTTCTCGGTCGCCGAGGTCATCGACGCACTGCCCGAGGTCCCCGTGGAGTTCACCGACCGCGGGGGGTTCGACGTCGACGACGACACCTACGCCGACCTGGTCAAGACAGTCATCGAGGACGAGATCGGCCAGGGCGAGGGCGCCAACTTCGTGATCGGCCGCCACTACCGGGCGCAGCTCGACGACTGGAACCACGAGCGCGCGCTCACCGTGCTGCGTCGTCTGCTGGAGCGCGAGCGCGGGGCGTACTGGACCTACTGTTTCTTCACCGGCGACCGCTACCTCATCGGCGCCTCGCCGGAGCGCCACGTGAGCGTCCACGGCGGCGACGTCCGGATGAACCCGATCTCGGGCACCTTCCGGCTGCCGCGCGACCTCGAGGGAACGCCGGAGAAGATCGCCCACGACCTCAAGGGGCAGCTGACCGACTTCCTGACGGATCAGAAGGAGGTCTACGAGCTCTTCATGGTGGTCGACGAGGAGCTCAAGATGATGTGCGACATCTGCGACCAGGGCGGCCAGGTGCTCGGCCCGTTCCTGAAGCCGATGTCGCGGCTGATCCACACCGAATATCTGCTCGCCGGCCGCTCCGGGCGGGACCCGCGCGAGATCCTGCGCGACACGATGTACGCCGCCACCGTGACCGGCTCGCCGGTGGAGAACGCCTGCCGGCTGATCAAGAAGTACGAGCCGGAGGGCCGTGGCTACTACGGTGCCGCCCTCGCGCTGCTCGGCCGTGACGAGTCCGGCGCCCCGACGGTCGATTCGCCGATCGTGATCCGCACGGCGGACGTCTCCATCGACGGCCGGCTGAAGGTGAGCGCCGGCGCGACCCTCGTACGCGACTCCGACCCGAACTACGAGGTCGCCGAGACGCACGCCAAGGCCGGCGGCATCCTGTCCGCCTTCGGCCTGGTGCCGGCGGCACCTGCTTTGGCACAGGATGTGTCCGAGCTGGTCAACGACGAGGACCTGCTGCTGACCCTGGCCGCCCGCAACCGTCGGCTGTCGTCGTTCTGGCTGACCGACCAGGCCGACGAGGAGCCCTCGGCCCACCTCGCCGGCAAGCACGCGGTGATCCTCGACGGCGAGGACGACTTCGTGCGCATGCTGCGCCACGTGCTCCGGGTGCTCGGTATGACCTCGTCCGTGGTGCGCCACGAGGACTACTCCGAGGGTGCGTTCGAGGGTGCCGATCTCGTCATCGTCGGCCCCGGGCCCGGTGACCCGCGCGACGACGAGGACCCCAAGATGGGCAAGCTGCGGGCCGCTGTCGCGTCGCTGCTCGAGAGCGAGCAGCCGTTCCTGGCGGTCTGCCTCGGTCACCAGGCACTGTGCCACCAGCTCGGGATCGGGCTCCACTACAAGGACATCGTCTTCCAGGGCACCCAGACCCGGGTCGGCCTCGGGTTCGGCGGGCGGCCGCGCCGCGAGCGCGTCGGCTTCTACAACACCTTCGTCGGACGGGTCGGCTCCACGGAGCTGCCCGCGGGGGTGTCCGTGGACGCCGACCCCGAGACCGGCGACATCCACGCCATCTCCGGGCCCCACTACGCCGGCATCCAGTTCCACGCGGAGTCTGTCCTCACCGAGCGCGGCTACGACCTCATCCACGATGTCGTCAGCGACCTCCTCGCACAATGACCGACCGCGTGGTGGTGATCGATCATCACGACTCCTATGTGTGGAGCCTCGTCCACATGATCGCGCAGGTCAGCGGGGAGATGCCCGACGTCGTCGAGCACGACGAGGTGAAGCTCGGCGACCTCGCCGGCTACACCCACGTGGTGCTCTCGCCCGGGCCCGGCCACCCTGCCGACCCGGCGGACTTCGCGGTCGGGCGTGACGTACTCCTGGCGGCGGGGCGGCCCGTCCTCGGCGTCTGCCTGGGGATGCAGGGCCTGGTGACCGCCTACGGCGGCGTCGTCGACCGGATCGAGCCGGCCCACGGCGAGGTCGCGCAGGTGACCCATGACGGTCGCGGCGTCTTCGCGGGCCTTCCCTCGCCGCTCGAGGCGGTGCGCTACCACTCCCTTGCGGCCGTCTCCGTGCCCGATGTCCTCGAGGTCACGGCCCGTTCCGAGGACGGGGTCGTGATGGGCGTACGCCATCGTGAGCTGCCGCTCGAGGGCGTGCAGTTCCATCCCGAGTCGGTGCTCTCCCAGCACGGCGCGGCGATGGTCGCGAACTTCCTGAACCGGCAGGTCTGAGGCAGCGGTGAGGCACCGGTGAGCGTCGAGGACCTCTTCGCCGAGGTGGCCGCCGCACACCCCCGCTGCGTCTGGCTCGACGGCGGCGGGGCGCGGGAGTGGTCCGGCACCCGGTCCCTGATCGGCTGGCTGGAGGACGACGACGTCTCGCTGACCTACTCCGCCGCGCGCCGAGAGGTGCTGCGCCATGCCGGCGGCCGCTCCGAGGTCGTCGGCGACGACATCTGGGAGGTTCTCGAACGCGAGGTCGGGCCCGGGGAGCAGTGGTTCGGCTACCTCGGCTACGCGTGCCGTACGGATCTCCCGGCCACCCCCTCTCTCGACGTGCCGGACGCGGTGTGGATGCGCCCGTCCCATGTCCGTCTCTTCGACCACCCGCTCGGGGTAGTCGGGGATCAAACGGTCGCTCTACCCGTCGGTAACCGACCGTTTGATCCCCGACTATCCGCCTACCGCGCTGCCTTCGACCAGGTCCAGGAAGCCCTCCGGGCCGGCGACACCTACGAGGCCAACCTGACCTACCGCACTACGGTGCACGCGGAGGCCGACCCGGTGGAGACCTACCTGCGGCTCAGGAGCATCAACCCCGCCCCGTACGCAGGGTTCCTCCAGCACGACGTCGCCGGTCACACCGCGTGGTTGCTGAGCTCGAGCCCCGAGCGCTATGCGCTCATCGACGAAGACCGCACGATCGAGACGAGGCCGATCAAGGGGACGACCCCACGAGGCGCAACAGCAGAACAGGACGCCGCCAACGCGGAGCTGCTGCGTACCGATCCGAAGCTCCGCAGCGAGAACCTGATGATCACCGACCTGCTCCGCAACGACCTGGCGATGGTGTGCGAGCCGGGGACCGTGGAGGTGCCGGGGCTGATGCAGGTGGAGTCCTACGAGACCGTGCACCAGCTCGTCACCACGGTCAGGGGACATCTCAGCGACGGGATCACCACGGTCGAGGCCCTGCGCAGGCTCTTCCCCGCCGGCTCGATGACGGGCGCGCCCAAGCTGCGCACGATGGAGGTCATCGAGCGCGCCGAGCGGGACCTGGGCGGGCCGCGGGCGGCGTACGCCGGTGCGTTCGGCTGGATCTCCGGTGACGGACCGGCCGACCTCGGCGTCGTCATCCGCACGCTGACGACCCACGACACCCGCACCTGGCAGATCGGCACCGGTGGCGGGATCACCGTCAGATCCGACGTCGTCGAGGAGGCTGCCGAGGCGCGGTTGAAGGCCGACCGGGTGCGCGCTTCCCTCGGCAGATGATCAAGCAGGTGAAAAGACGGCGACACGTTGAGACAGCGGCCGTTGTCTATTGGATCGTTCATAAAACGGGGACTACCGTGGACTCATCATGGCCACCATCGATGACAAAGCCCTGCCACATGTGATCGTGCTCTTCGGTGCGACGGGTGATCTGGCGCGCCGCAAACTCCTGCCTGGCCTGCTCAGACTCAACGAGGCCGGGCTGATGACGGACGCCCAGATCGTCGGCACGTCGCTGGAGGAGATGTCCGACGAGGACTTCGTCGCCTTCGCCCGCGAGGCGTGCGAGGAGTTCGGCAAGGGCGAGATCACCGACGCGCGTTGGGAGGCCTTCGGCGGGATGCTCTCCTACGTCTCGACCAAGGAGGGACCGCACGCGCTCGCCGACGCGGTGAAGCTCGCCGAGAAGAAGCTGCAGGGGGTCGGCAGCGACGTACGCCGCCTCCACTACCTCAGCGTCCCGCCCAAGGCCGCCCAGGACGTGATCCGTCAGCTCGAGGAGGCCGACCTCGTCGAGCGCGCCCGGATCATCATGGAGAAGCCCTTCGGCACCGACCTCGAGTCGGCCAAGGAGCTCAACGCGAAGATCCACGAGGTCTTCACCGAGGAGCAGATCTTCCGGATCGACCACTTCCTCGGCAAGGAGGCCGCGCAGAACATCCTGGCCTTCCGCTTCGCCAACGGGCTCTTCGAGCCGATCTGGAACCGCAACTTCATCGACCACGTCCAGATCGACATCCCGGAGACGCTCGGCCTCGAGGGACGCACCGCCTTCTACGAAGGCACCGGCGCCTACCGCGACATGGTCGTCACCCACCTGATGCAGGTGCTGGCGTTCATGGCGATGGAGCCGCCGACGTCGCTGGCCCCCGACCCGATCGGCGAGGAGAAGAACAAGGTCTTCCGCTCGATCCAGCCGCTCGACCCGCGCAACGTGGTGCGTGGCCAATACTCCGGCTACCGCGGCAAGAACGAGGTCGCCGACGACTCCGACACCGAGACCTTCATCGCGATGAAGGTGATCATCGACAACTGGCGCTGGGCGGGTGTGCCGTTCTTCCTGCGCACCGGCAAGAAGCTGGCCGAGGGCGCGCGGATCATCTCGATCGCGTTCAAGGAGCCACCGCTGACGATGTTCCCGGCCAACTCCGGCGCCGGCACCCAGGGCCCCGACCACCTCACCTTCGACCTCGCCGACCAGTCGAAGATGTCGCTGTCGTTCTACGGCAAGCGTCCCGGGCCCGGGATGAAGCTGGAGAAGCTCTCCATGCAGTTCGCCACGCAGGAGACGAGCTCCTCGACCGGTGTCCTCGAGGCGTACGAACGCCTCATCCACGACGCCATGCGCGGCGACCACACCCTCTTCACCACCGCCGAGGGCATCGAGACGCTCTGGGAGATCTCCCAGCCGCTCCTCGACAACCCGCCGCCGGTCCGGCTCTACGCTCCCGGCTCCTGGGGCCCCAACTCGATCCACCAGCTGATCGCCCCGCACGCCTGGCGCCTCCCCTTCGAGCGTTCCTGGCGCGAGACGAAGAAGCACTAGCCGGAGCGGCACCCGATGGCGCCGACGCCCCGGCTACGGGGCGTTGGCGCTGAGCTGCTCGAGCAGAGCCTGGGCCGCTTGGTCCATCGCGTCGCCGTCGTAGGGCTCCAGGTCGACGGAGTTGAAGCTCTGGATGAGGGCGCCGTTCTGGACGAAGCCGGTGACGGCGTACGAGCTGACGCCCTGCTGCTTCACCAGCCTGGCGTCGTCGGCGCCCTCGACCTCGGGTTCGCTGACCTTGCCCGACTGGACGTCCATGGTCTTCCACGCTTCCGCGAGGGTGCCCTTGAAGGGCAGGTAGTTCAGCTCGTACGCCGTCCCACCCGACTTCTCGGGAAGCAGTGCGCAGCGGGGTGCCGCCGAGGTGCCCTTCTCGACGCGGAGCTGGGCGCCGAGTGCTTTCTCGACGGGAGCGATGTCGAGCCCATCGCACGGGTTGAACGTCTCCTTGGCGGAGTGATCAGAGCCCGATGCAGAGCCCGATGCAGAGGCCGATGCGGATGCGGACGGGGCGGGATCCTCGGCTCCGCAGGCAGCGAGGGAGAGCAGCGCCAGCAGAGCGGGCGCCAGGACGGCGTATCTCAACGATTCAGCCCTTCATTGTTCAACACAGCCGTGGGCGGTTCGGTCGGCCGGGGTGAGGCCGCGCCGGGCAGGCGCAGGGTCATCCGTGCACCGCCGAACGGGGAACGGGCCGTGGAGACCGACCCGCCGGTGCGTTCGGCGACCTGCCGGACGATAGCGAGACCGAGCCCCGACCCGGGCATCGAACGGGCCTCGGTGGAGCGGTAGAACCGGTCGAAGACGTAGGGGATGTCGTCCTCGGCGATGCCCGGTCCCTCGTCGTCGACGTTGAGCACGCCGGCGTGCAGGGAGATGTGCACCGTGCCGGAGTCCGGGGACCACTTGGCGGCGTTGTCGAGCAGGTTGGTGACCGCCCGCTCCAGCGAGCTGGCGTCGCCCATGACCCACCACGACGACATCTCCTCGGTGAAGGTCACCGACGGCGCGCGCAGACGGACCCGGGAGAGCGCCCGGTCCACCACGTCGGAGAGGTCGACCGTCTCCAGCGTCGGCTCGGCAGGCTCGTCGCGGGCCAGCTCGACGAGGTCGCCGATCAGGTTGGTGAGCTCCTCGATCTGGGCGCGGATGTCCCCGAGCAGATCGGCCCGCTGCTCGCCCGAGATCGAGGCGTCTGCCTGGGTGAGCAGCTCGACGTTGGTGCGGAGCGAGGTCAGCGGCGTACGCAGCTCGTGCGAGGCGTCCGCGACCAGCTGCCGCTGCCGGTCCCGGGAGGCGGAGACCGCGGACAGCATGCGGTTGAACGAGGTCGCCAGCCTGGCGATCTCGTCGTCGCCCTCGACCGGGAGCGGGGTGAGGTCCTCCGTGGTCGCGATCCGGTCGACCGAGGCGGTCAGCCGCCTCACCGGCCGCAGCCCGCCCGCCGCCACGACCCACCCGGCGAAGGCCGCCGCAACCACCCCCGCCGCGCCGAAGAAGAGCACGACGAAGCCGAGTCGCTTGTACATCGCCTGCTGCGGCTCCAGCGACTGCGCCAGCATCAGTGCAGTGTCGCTCTCCGGGATGGGCACGCTCACCACCCGGAAGACACCGCTCTGGGTGTGTACGGTCCGGACCGCCTGCTTCGCGTGGCCCTTCGCTACCGCCTCTTCAGGCTCCCCTGGCAGTGGAAACGTGCCGTACGTCGGCGACCAGTAGTTGTGTGCGTCGGCAACCTCCGCGATCTGGATGTCGCCGGCGTTCAGCACCCAGGTCGGAAATGCTGCACCGGTCCGGGTGTCTTGGATGGACGCGGTGTTCGCGGCAGCGACACTGGCCCGCTTCAGCAGCGACTCGTCCATGTTGGCCTGCAGCTGGATGCGTACGACGAAATAGAGCCCGATCGCGATCATCGCGATCGAGCCGGCGACCGCGAGGGTCGTCAGCAGGGTGACCCGGCCCGCCAGGGAGCCGCGGTAGCGCGAGCTGGTGGCCGTCATGGTCATCGCGCTGCTCACGGCTCCTTCAGCACGTAGCCGATGCCGCGTACGGTGTGGATCAGCCGGGCCTCACCCTCGGCCTCGGTCTTGCGGCGCAGGTAGCCGACGTAGACCTCCAGCGAGTTGGCCGTGGTCGGAAAGTCGTAGCCCCACACCTCTTCGAGGATGAACGACCGGTCGAGTACGCGGCGAGGCCGGCGCAGGAACATCTCGAGGAGCGTGAACTCGGTGCGGGTGAGCTCGATGGCCCGATCGCCGCGGGTGACCTCGCGGGTCGTGGTGTTCATGGTGAGGTCGGCGAAGGAGAGGGTCTCCTCGTCCTCCTCGCCGATCGGCGCGGCCCGGCGCAGCAGCGCACGCAGGCGGGCGAGCAGCTCCTCGAGCGCGAACGGCTTGGTGAGGTAGTCGTCGGCGCCGGCGTCCAGGCCGTCGACCCGGTCACCGACCGCGTCGCGGGCGGTCAGCACCAGGATGGGTACGTCGTTGCCCGCTGCCCGCAGCGCCTTGGTGGCCTCGATGCCGTCGAGCCGGGGCATCATCACGTCCATCACGACGACGTCGGGGCCGTGGTTGGCGATCCCGGCGAGCGCCTCGGCGCCGTCGCCGGCCAGGGCGACCACGTAGCCGTTGAACTCCAGGGACCGGCGCAGGGATTCGCGCACGGCCTTGTCGTCATCGACGACCAGCACGTGCGGCTTGTCGCCGGAAGCGTCGCTGGGGGTGGCAGGGCTGTTCACACTCCTACCCTGCCACCCCTCGCTGAGGCGCCGCTGAGAGACAGCGCGTGTCTTCCTAAGCGTTCTCCTTGCGGAACGTGGAGATGCCCCACCAGACGGAGAGCGCGAACAGGACCAGGGTCCAGCCGACGCCCCAGCCGATGTCGGCGATCCCGAGGTCACCGAAGAACGAGGCTCGCACCGCGTCGACGATGTGCTTGGTCGGGATGATGTCGGCCAGCGTCTCCAGCCACTGGGCACCGAAGCTCATCGGCAGGAAGATGCCCGAGAGGAGCAGGATCGGCATCAGCAGCATGTTGGTCACCGGCGCCATCACGTCCTCGCTCTTGACGAGCAGCGCGAACGCGTTGGAGGCGGCGGCCCCGGCGCCACCGATCAGCACCGTGATCGCGATGCCGACGAGGATGCCGAGCGGCTTGAAGTCCATGCCCATCACCAGGCCGAGCGCGACCAGGATGATCGCCTGCACCAGGATCTGCAGCAGGTCACGGTAGAGGCGCCCGAAGAGCAGCGCCCCGCGCGAGGCCGGGGTGACCCGCTCCGCCTCGATGACGCCCTCGCGCCACTCGCCGATGAGCGAGAAGCCGGCGAACATCGCGCCGAAGACACCGAGCTGGACGAGCATGCCGGGGACGAACCAGTTGTAGGCGTTGCCGCCGAGCTGCTCGATCAGCGGCTCGAGCAGCGGCCCGAAGAGCAGCAGGTAGAGGATCGGCTGCATCACTCCGATGAGCACCCAGGCCGGGTTGCGGAGGTTCATCCGCAGCTGACGGTTGAAGACGACGAACGACTCCCGCAGGAAGCCGGACTTGAGGACGGGCTGCTGGAACTCGGTCATCACTTCGCCCCCGAATTCTGCTCAGCCTCTTCGGCCTCGGGTGCGCCTTCCTCGGCGTCGCGCAGCGAGCGCCCGGTCAGCGTCAGGAAGACGTCGTCCAGGGTGGGCCGGGCCACCTCGATCGACTCGAGGGAGACGCCGTTGGACTCCAGGTCGCGCAGCAGGCCGGGGACGGCCTTCCCGGCCCGCGGCACCCGGCCGCTGACCAGTCGTTCGTCGACCTCGACGTTCTCCGAGATCGACCCGAGCTTCTCCCGGGCGATCGCGACCTGCTCGTCGGTGGCGACCTCGAGGGAGACCAGGTCGCCGGAGACCGCCGCCTTGAGGTTCTCCGGGGTGTCGTTGGCGACGATGCGGCCCTGGTCGATGACCATCACCCGGTCGGCGAGGGTGTCGGCCTCGTCGAGGTAGTGGGTGGTCAGGAAGACCGTCGCCCCGTGGTCCGTACGCAGCGAGGCGATGTGGTCCCACAGGTTGGCTCGCGCCTGCGGGTCGAGCCCGGTGGTGGGCTCGTCGAGGAAGACCAGCTTGGGGGCATGGATCAGCGCCATCGCGATGTCGAGTCGGCGCTTCTGGCCGCCGGACATGTTGCGCGGCTTGCGGCGCCAGAGCCCTTCGAGCTGAAGCCTCTCGAAGAGCGCCTGCCCGTGGGCGACGGCGTCCTTCTTGGACATCCCGTAGAGCATTCCGTGGTCGACGACCTCGTCGCCCGCGTAGGCGCCGGAGAAGGTCGATCCGACCTGGGAGCAGTAGCCGATGCTGCGTCGGACGTCGACGGACTGCGTGGCCACGTCGAAGCCGGCCACCGTGGCGGTGCCAGCCGTCGGCTTGAGGAGGGTGGTGAGGATGCGGAGAGTGGTGGTCTTGCCGGCGCCGTTGGGCCCCAGGAAGCCGACCACCTCGCCCTCTTCGACGTCGAGGTCGACCCCGTCGACCGCGACGACTTCTTTCTTCTGCTTGCCATGGCCGGAGGCGAAGGTGTGCCTCAGGCCGCGTGCGTGAATCATGTGTCACTCCCTTGTGCGTGCGAGTCCAGACAAGCACGGACCACGGACAACAATCACCCGGTTTTCCCGGGTGTTCAAAGTTGAATAGCGCGAGTGTTCAATTTTGAACGCGGGTTGTCAAACCGATTCCCCCCGGGAGTGTGGAGGCTCAGCCCCGCAGCATCTCGCGATAGCGCTTCCGGTCGGCGTCCATCTGCCACCCCGGGTCGTCGTCGGCGGGCGTCCAGCCGGGTGCGTCGCCGGCGAAGAACAGCTTGCCGCTGCGTACGTCGTCCAGCACCTCGACCAGCCAGGACCGCTCGGAGCGGAGCTTGTCGATCTGGAGGTGCAGGCCGCTGACGGTGTGGGGCGGTGCCATGCGCGCATTCACCCGGGCCGCGGCGTCGAGCTCCTTGATCGTGCGCTCCAGGTTCTTCAGCCGGACGCTCAGGTGCTGGACCGCGGCCGGCCGCTCCAGCAGTGGCGCGAGCGAGAAGGCGGCGTAGAAGGAGAGCCCGTTGTAGGCGTCGACGGCCTCCAGCGAACGGGTGATCAGACGTTCCAGCTCCGCGCGGCCGCCGGTGCTGATCTCGTAGACCGCGACCGTACGCCCGTTGTCCACCAGATCGTGCCTGGTCAGATGGCCCTTGTCGGCGAGCGAGGTCAGCGCGTGGTAGATCGAGCCCGGGTTGATGTTGGCCCATTGGTCGACCTGCCACGACATCAGCTCGCGCCGGATCTGGTAGCCGTTGACGGGTTCGAACAGCGCCACCGCTCCGAGCAGCAGCATCCGTGTGTCGTCTCCGGCCATAGGGAGATTCTAGGGGCGGCACGACGTGACCTCAGGGGGACGTCAGCTGCCAGAGATGGCCGTCGGGGTCCGCGACGACGGCGCGGTACTCACCCCACGGTGCCGCCTCCGGCCCGAGTACGCCGCGGCCGAACGCCGTCGCGGCCGCATAACGAGCCTCCACGTCGTCGCGGGAGCCGAGCCCGATGGTGACCAGGCACTGCTTCGGGCCCTCCGCTGCGGGCAGGGTCGCCGCATCCATCGGCTCGTCCCCGAGTTGGCCGGTGACCCACTTGAATCCGCCGGTGGGGATCATCATCACCTCGCAGGTCTCCGACAGGGTCGCGCGGAGCGGCTCGGGGACCCCGTCAGGAGCGAGCTCGCCGGGAGTCTCGAGGCCGAGGCCGTCGCGGAGGAACACGTGGGACCGGGACCGGTCGCGGGTGGGCAGGGCGATCGTCGTACGCATCGGGTTCTCCTCAGTGGCAGCAGTGGTCGGAGTCGTGGTCATGCGGACTACGTTAAACATAGTTGATACTCTTGTGAAGAGAGTCAGGAGGATCGATGCCGAAGAAGCAGACGTACGCTGACCTGGGTGATGCCTGCGCGACCGCGCACGCGATGGACGTCATCGGGGACCGGTGGAGCATCGTGATCGCGCGCGAGCTGATGCTCGGTCCGCGCCGCTTCGCCGACCTCGCCTCGGCGGTCGTCGGGATCACGCCCGCGGTCCTCACCGCCAGGCTCAAGGCGCTGCGGGAGACCGGCGTCGTCGAGCAGGCACAGCTCGACGACCTCGGCCAGACCCGCGTCTACCGGCTCACCGCATGGGGGCAGGAGCTGGAGGACGTGATGCGCTCCCTCGGCCGCTGGGCCCAACGCTCGCCCGGGTTCCCGGTGCCGGAGGGGAGCATGACCCCCGACGGGGTGATCGTCGCGATGCGCACGATGGCGGCGTACGCCGCCATGCCGGAGTGGGGCGACGGCCCGGTCAGAATCGCCATCGAACTGCACGACGAGCGGCGTCCCGCCGCGGGCGTACGCCGCTACCGGCTGCACTGGGACGAGGACCGTTTCGAGCTGACCGAGGGTGCGGACGAGGCGCCCGATGCGACCGTCGCCGGCGACTCCTCCGCGTGGGCGGGCGTGGTCTTCGCCGGTGAGCCGGTCGACGCGATGGGTATCGAGGGCGACCGGCGGGCCGTGGAACGGGTCGCTGCTGCGTACGCGGCCATCGCGTAGGCCCACGATTTCACGGACGCGGCGGGACCTCTGGCACTGACGACGTGTAGTTCGGTCTCACTACCCTCGATGGGATCGAATGACTCGGAGAGGATCGACGTGACCCTGAACCTGACCTACGGGGACCTCGGAGACGCCTGCGCAGCAGCGCACGCGCTGGACCTGATCGGCGACAGGTGGAGCCTCATCGTCGTGCGCGAGCTGATGTTCGGGCCGCGCACCGCGCGTGACCTGGAATCGTCGGTGATCGGGGTCGGCGCCGACGAGCTGAAGGACCGGCTGCAGTTCCTCGAGCACGCCGGCGTCGTCGTCGAGACCGAGCTCGGCTACATCACCAAGACGACGGCCTACGCCCTCACCCCGTGGGGACGCGAGCTCGAGACGATCCTCGGGGCGCTCGGACGCTGGGCCCACGGCTCGTCCCGCTTCCCGATCATGACCGCCGGGATGACGCCGAGCGGCGTGATGGTGGCGATGCGCACGATGGTGCCCGCCGGCAGCGCGACGACCCCGGAGCCGATCACCGTGGCCTGGGAGCTCACCGACGCACGCCGTCCCGACGCCGACCCACAGCAGTTCCGGCTGGTCTGGACGGGCAACCAGTTCGACCTCGCCGAGGGCACCCTCGAGGACGCCGACGTCACCGTCGCCGGCGACTCGACGGCCTGGACCGGCGTCGTGTTCATGGGCTTCCCGGTGGACGCGGCGATCGCCGAGGCCGGGCTCCGGGTGGAGGGTGACCGCGCTGCGCTGGACCGCGTGCTCGGGCTGTTCGCGAACACGCTCGCCGAGGCCAGTTGACGACGTCGGCTCCACGGGAGAGGCCGATTCCTGACCGGGTCGACCGTCATGCCGCGCTGTTCAACACCTGCCAGCGATCGGGACGGTGGGACGACTTCGTGGCGACGTTCGCGGAGGACGCCGAGATGAGGTTCGTCGGGGTCCCGGCGGGTCCCTTCCATGGACGCGAGGCCATCCTCGCGGCCTACCTGGCGCAGCCGCCGGACGACACGATGACGGTCGACTCGGTGACGACCGACGGTGCGACCGACCGCGTTCGCTTCCGGTGGGACGAGGGCGGAGCGGGGACGATGACCGTGACCTGGCGCGGCGACCTGGTCGCGGTCCTCGAGGTCGCCTTCGACTGATCCGTGCGGCGCCCGAGGATGCCGCGGCTACGGGGTCGGCGAGACCGGATCGGCGCAGAAGGCGACCAGCTCGCCGCGGGCCTTGCCCTGCTCGATCATCTGGCCCACCTCGAGGGTGACGTGCTTCAGCTCGCCGAGCGGGGAGCGGATGATGGCGCTCTCGCGGCGCCACGGCGCGATCGTCGGCGGAGCCACGCAGTGGTGCTGCTCGAGCATCGCGGCGAGCTCGGGCTGCTCCCGCTTCGCCAGCGACCGGGGCTCGGCCGGCGTCGTGATGGCCACCAGACAGAAGGCCGCCAGCGCCGTCAGCGCGCATACCTTCATGGCGACGACGACCAGCGTCAGAGGTCGCGGGGTGTCCGAGTGCACGCGTATCCAACGACTGATCGCTGTCCCGGTGACGGGTCGTTCCGACACTATGACGAAAGTCCCATCCGGACACCGGGAGCGGAGCCGGAGCAGAGTCGCTAGTGTCGCGTCATGCCTTCCCGTACGTCTTCCTGGTTCTCCTCGCCCGCCGAGGCCGTCACCCGTCTGGGAGACGTCGGCTACCTGGCGGACGCCTCGACCGCGTTGACGACCTACCTCGCGGGTGCGCTGGAGAAGCCGGTGCTCATCGAGGGGCCTGCCGGGGTGGGCAAGACCGAGCTGGCCAAGGCCATCACCCGCGCGACCGGCGCCGAGCTGGTCAGGCTGCAGTGCTACGAGGGCCTCGACGAGGCGCGGGCGCTGTACGAGTGGAACTACAAGAAGCAGCTGCTTCGGATCCAGGCCGCCGGTGACGGCCAGGCGTGGGAGGAGACCCACGACGACATCTTCTCCGAAGAGTTCCTGCTGACCCGGCCGCTGCTGACCGCGATCCGCCGCGAGGAGCCGACGGTGCTGCTCATCGACGAGGTCGACAAGACCGACGTCGAGGTCGAGGGGCTGCTGCTCGAGGTGCTCTCCGACTTCCAGGTGACCATCCCCGAGCTCGGCACGATGACCTCGACCCGCCGGCCGCTGGTCGTGCTCACCTCCAACGCCACCCGCGAGCTCTCCGAGGCGCTCAAGCGACGCTGCCTCTACCTCCACCTCGACTACCCCGACGCCGACCGGGAGCGCGAGATCGTGCTCTCCCAGGTCCCCGGGCTCGACGACAAGGTCGCCCGCCAGCTGGTCTCGGTGGTGGGCAGGCTGCGCGAGCTGGAGCTCAAGAAGTCGCCCTCGATCGCCGAATCCGTCGACTGGGCACGCACCCTGATCGCGCTCGAGATCACCGACCTCTCCGACAAGGCCGTCGCCGACACCCTCGGCGTCGTGCTCAAGCACTCCTCCGACGTCGACCGTGCGGTCCGAGAGCTGCGGTTGAAGCGGTGACCCTCCTCGACCGGCACATCGAGTTCCTCGAAGCACTTCGGGGAGCAGGGCTGCCGGTGTCGCTCTCCGAGGGCCTGGACGCGGTCACCGCGCTCGGCCTGATCGGCTGGAACGACCGGACCCAGGTCAAGGAGGCGTACGCCGCGACCCTGGTCAAGCGCGCCAACCAGCGCGCCACCTTCGACGGCCTCTTCGAGCTCTACTTCCCGCGGATGGTCGGCTCGGGCACGTCGCCCTCGCTGACGGGCGAGGCCGAGTCCGCCGGGGCGGTGAAGGACGGACCCGAGGCGCTCGGCGAGTTCACCGAGCGGCTGGCGGCGGCGCTGGAGGCCGACGACGCCGAGATGCTCCGCCAGCTGGCCGCCGAGGCGGTGGCACGCTTCGGCGCGATGCCCGGCCGCGGCCCGGGACTGAGCTCGTGGTCCTCCTACACCGCGCTGCGCCGGCTCTCGACCGACGAGCTCACCTCGCGACTCATCGAGGGCCTCCAGCAGGGCGGCTGGACCGAGGAGGAGGCGGCGCGCGTCGGGACCCGGCGCGTGGATCGGTTCAGCGGTCTCGTCGAGGCCGACGCCCGCCGCCGGATCGCGGAGGAGAAGGGTCCCGAGCAGATCGCCAAGATCGCCGTCCGCCCGACGATCGAGAAGCTCGACTTCCTGCACGCGCGGCGGGCCGACCTGGAGGCGCTACGACGCGAGATCTACCCGTTGGCGCGCCGGCTGGCGACCAGGCTCACCCAGGAGCACCACGCTCGCCGGCGCGGAGCGGTGGACCTGCGACGTACGCTGCGGTCCTCGATGTCCACCGGTGGCGTACCCGTCGACCTGCGATACCGGCCCAAGCGCCCGCACCGCACCGAGCTGGTGATCCTGTGCGACGTGTCCGGCTCGGTGTCCAACTTCGCGACCTTCACGCTGATGCTCGTCTTCGCGCTGCGGGAGCAGTTCGGCAAGGTGCGCGCGTTCACCTTCGTCGACGAGATCCACGAGGTCACCTCCTACTTCCGTCCCGGCGCCGACCTGGTCGACACGATGACCGAGCTGACCAAGGCGACCGAGCACGCGGCCCGGATGGGACGCACCAACTACGGCCGGGCCTTCTCGCTCTTCCAGGAGCGGCATGCCGACGCCCTCGGTCCGAAGTCGTCGCTGCTGATCCTCGGCGATGCCCGGTCCAACTACTCCGACCTCGCCGTCGGCTCGCTGCGCGCGATGGCCGAGTCGGCGCGGCACTCCTACTGGCTCAACCCCGAGGTCCGTACGCAGTGGGACACCGGTGACTCGGAGGCGACCCGCTACGGGTCGATCATCGAGATGCGGGAGTGCCGCAACCTCACCCAGCTCTCCGAGTTCGTCCACGACCTCGCCTGAGCGGGGCTTGACGGTGGTCGGGGACTGTTTCTTCGTGGTCGGCGGCCCCAAGTGTGGCCGGGAAGCACTCGCTCCTCCGGAGGTAGTCGCTCGCGGTGAACGAAAATTCATTCACCTGACGCTGGCCGCGGGTCCCTGGAGGTGAACGAAAATTCGTTCGGGGTCTCGCCGCGAATGAATTTTCATTCACCCATCCAACAAGCCCTGCTCGAACGAAAATTCGTTCGCCTCGGCCCTACTGCAGCTTCAGATCGAGCCCGTAGACGATCCGGTCGGCGACGCCGACGGAGTCGGTGATGCACACGACCCGGTCATCAGCGAGGAAGCGACGCCGGTCGGACAACACGGGTGTGCCGTCGGGGATCTGCAGGTCGAAGGTCTCCTGCGGCGTCGGCATCCGGGACTCGATGTCCATGGCGACGGTGGTGACCTTCACGCCGACCGTGGCCAGCAGGTCCTTGATCGGCGGCTGCGGCCAGTCGTCGCTCGGCGTGGCCAGCGGGGTGTCGATGACCAGCGGATACGGGATGTAGGCCGTGGTGCGGTATTCGGCGGTGTCGCCGCTGATGAAGAACGTGTAGGTGGTGCTGAGCAGCTCGCTGCGCGGGTCGAGCTCGAAGGCCTCCCCGAGCTTCTCGCCCGCCGGGATGACCTCGTAGGAGTGCTCGACCGAGATGCCGTCGTCCGGTCCGCGCGGCGGCTGGTGGTAGGCCGCATCGGGCTTCGCCGGGTGGCTCGGGTCGGTGATCAGCATGCTCATCAAGTCGTAGCGGGTCTTGGTGGCGTCGCGTACGAAGACGCCGCGACCCTGCTCGCTGGTGATGAGGCCCTCGTTGCGCAGCACCGCCAGGCCGCGCCGGATCGTGGCGCGGTCGTAGGGGAAGGTGTCCATCAGCTCGGGCTCGGTCGGTAGACGCTCGCCGGGCAGATAGGTGCCGTCGTCGATCTGGGCCCGCAGATAGTCGGCCACGTGGAGGTATTTCGGCAGGCCGCGCGGACGGGGGTTGCTCATAGGAGAACACGTTACTGAGCCGTACAGATCCCGAATAGCCGCATAGCCCCACCCTTTCCGCCTTGACCCGTTGCAATGAGTGGACTTATGGTCGAAGTCGTCTCGGGGCGTTGGGCGCATGGCCCAGTCGTGAACCGGCGTCTCGAGGCACTCAAACGACGAGAGCCATCGACATTCCTTGGGGGGAATTCGTGTTCGTAGACGACAGACTCAGCATGCGGTCCAGCGGGAAACCGCCGGTCCTGGCCAAAGACCCGCTGGTCTACCGGACCGACCGGGGCAGCTTCTGGCACCTTCGTTCGGCCAAGAAGAGCAACGGGTACGTCCTGACCGTGTGCGGCCGCCGGCTGGGCACCTGGCACGTGCTGCCGCCGCGCCGGCTCAGCAAGGTCGCGCCCGACCAGGTGTGCGTCGGGTGCCTGCGCAAGACCCCGATCGGGGAGGTGAAGCGCCCGAGCGGATCAGGCGACCTCGAGCAGGCTCAGGTCGGTGAGCCACTCGACCGGCGCGACGTCGTCGGTGTAGACCGTCCCGCCCCGGAGGCCCGGCTCGAGCCGGGAGGCGGAGTCGGTGAGGGCGCCGGCCAGGTCGGCGGGCTGCGACTCGGCGGTGGCGGTGAGGTTGGCGGCGGGATCGGCCTCAGGGTCGGCCGTCGCGACGAGGTGGGTGTTGGTCGGGCCGGAGTCCGAGCGCCACACGGCCTCGCCGAACGAGGTGCGCAGCGTTGCGGTGAGGACCTTCTCCAGCGCTGTCGAGCCCTCCGGGTGGGCTGAGTTCACGACGAGCACCCCGCCCGGGTTGAGGTGGGCCTTCGCCAGCGCGAAGAACTCCTTCGTCGTCAGGTAGAAGGGGATGTACGGCTGGTGGTAGGCGTCGACCATGATCGCGTCGTACTTCCGGGTCTGCTTCTGCAGCCACGGGCGGGCGTCGGCGGTGTGGAGGTGGAGGTTCGGCTGGTCCTGGAGGTCGAAGAGCTCCTGGCCGACCTTGGTGACGTCCTCGTCGATCTCGACGGCGTCGACCCGGGTCTCGGGGGCGAAGTGGCCGAACTGACGCGCGGTCGTCCCGGCGGCCGAGCCCAGGATCGCCACCGACTTCGGGGCCTCCGCGCCGGCGTACGACAGGGAGAGCATCTCGTCCCAGTAGGCGCCGGTGAGCCACTCGCCCTCGGTGTAGACCGAGTGCACGGCGTGGCCCTCGTTGAGCTCGAGGTAGCGGGTGCCGTCGTCGTACTCGACCACGCGGGCGTACTGGTACTCCGTCTCCTTCTCCCAGATCACCTCGCCGCCGTTGCTGGTCAGCGTCTTGATCGACCCGGTCGGGAACGCGATCAGAGCGAGGATCGCGATCGGGACGACGGCGGCCGGCAGGCGGCGCTTGACCAGGTGCGGGATCGCGCAGACCGCCATGCAGAGAGCGAAGATCAGGAACGTACGCCGCGTCCCGACGACCGGGATGAGGAACAACGAGGCGGCGAAGGTGCCGACCAGCGAGCCGACCGTCGAGATCGCGTAGAGGCGCCCGGCCGCGTGGCCGGCGTCCTCGACGGCCTCGACGCTCAGCCGGACCGCGTAAGGGCTGACGATGCCGAGCAGGAACAGCGGGATCGCGAGCAGGACGCCGACCCCGACCAGCGAGCCGGCGAAGGTGGCGATGCTGAGCTGGTCGACCGCCTTGACCGCGAGCGGGAGGAACGGGTCGGCGATGAACGGCACCGCGGCCAGGAGGGCGGCGGCCACGAGCACGATCTTGGCGAGGCCGGAGGGGTGCGGGTTCCGGTCGGCGATCCGGCCGCCGACGGAGTAGCCGATCGCGAGAGCCACCAGCACCGTCGCGATCGTGTTGGCCCACACGATCGTCGAGTCGCCGAACCACGGAGCGAGCAGGCGGGCCGCGGCCATCTCCGATCCCAAGGTGCCGGCACCGACGGTGAAGACGAGGAGCTCGAGCGCACGCGCACGCATTTTCATGGAGGTGAACTTATCCGGCGACTCCAACGTCCGCACACGGACCCGGTCGAGGCGTACGTCGCGCCCGGATCCGGTCGAGCACGGCGGGCTGTCCGAGCAGTACGCCACCGAGCACCAGCGCCATCCCGAGGGCGCTCACCGGGGTGAGGTGCTCGCCCGCGAGGACGAGGCCGATGAGGATGCCGGCGACCGGGTTGAGCAGACCGACCAGCGACACCGCGGCCGCGGGCAGCCGGCGGGCGCCGCGGAACCAGACCGCGTACGCGACGACCGTGCCGACGATGCCGATATAGGCGTAGCCCCCGACCGCCGGGAGGTCGAGCGTGGGTGGTGGGCCTTCGACGAGGAGGGCCACCGGGGCGAGCACGAGTCCGCCCAGGACGAGCTGCCAGGCGGTGAACGTGAGCAGTCCGACCGGCGGCTGCCAGACCTTGACCAGGATGAATCCGGTGGAGAACACGGCCACCGAGGCGAAGGCCGCCAGGACGCCGACCAGGTCGAGGCTCGCGCCGCCGCGGAGCACCAGCAGGGCCACGCCGACGGCGCCGACGACGCCGGCTGCGAGCGACCCGGCGCGTGGTCGCTCCCCGGCGAAGGCCCAGGCCAGCAGTATCACCACGATCGGCGAGACCGCGGTCAGGGTCGCGGCGAGGCCGCCGGGGAGCCGGTAGGCGGCGACGAAGACGAGGGCGAAGAACGCTGCGAAGTTGAGCAGCCCGAGCGCTGCCGTGCGCCACCACCAGGAGCCGTGGAGCAGGCCCGGCCGGAGCGCCAGGAGCAGCAGCCCGAAGGGGAGCGCCCGGACCACGGCACCGAACAACGGGCGGTCCGGCGGCAGGAACGTGGCCGTGACGAAGTAGCCCGATCCCCAAGCCACGGGGGCGATCGCGGTCAGTGCGAGGGTGACCAATCTACTTTCCATGGAAGAGATAATATCTTCCGCGTCAGATATATTCCAGAGTCATGGCAGACCATGTCTCAACCGTGATGGCGCAGTGGGAGCGCGAGCGCCCCGATCTCGACATCACCCCGCAGGCCGTCATCGCCCGGCTGCACCGCCTCGCGCTGCGACTCACCGACGAGCTCGTCCAGGTCTACGCCCAGCACGGACTGGGTGAGGGGGAGTTCGACGTGCTCGCGACGCTGAGACGGCAAGGCGCTCCGTACGCCCTGACTCCGAAGGAGCTCGGCGAGCAGACGATGGTCTCCTCGGGCGCGGTCACCAAGCGGGTCGACCGCTGCCTGGCCCAGGGCTGGGTCAGCCGGGGCCGTCGTGACGAGGACGGTCGCGGGCGCCGGATCACGCTGACCGAGAGCGGACGCGAGCTGATCGACGCGGCCTTCACCGACCACATCGCCAACGAGCACCGTCTGCTCGCCGTCTTCACCGCCGCCGAACGGCGGTCGCTCGCGCGGCTGTTGGAGAAGTGGGCCGAGCAGACCGGGGCTTGAGCTTGCCCCAAGGGCAGACGCCAATCTGCTGACACCGGTGACCTTCACCGGGGAGGATGGTGGACATGAGCGGCCTGAAGGGGCTTGTGAACATCGGCGACTTCGCCCGGGCGACCGGGCTGACGCCGAAGGCACTGAGGTTGTACGACGACCTGGGTCTGCTGCCGCCTGCGGAGGTGGATCCCCACTCGGGCTACCGTCGCTACACGTCTGACCAGGTAGGACTCGCCCGGCTGGTGGCAACGCTGCGCCTGGTTGGGATGCCGCTGGCCCGGATCCGGGAGATCCTCGACATGCCGGCCGTCGCCGCGGCGGCGGAGGTCGAGAGGTACTGGCGGCAGGTCGAGGCTGACACAGCCACGCGTCGCACCATGGTCTCCATCCTCGTCCACGCGATGAGGAACGAGGCACGACCGATGACAACCACCACCGAAAGACTGCACGCGGAGTTCGGCGTCAGTCACGAGCAGGGTGGCCGCGCCACCCAGCAGGACGCCATCCTGGTGACCCCCGAGCTGATCGCCGTCGCCGACGGTTTCGGGGATCGCGACGATCTCGCGGGGGCGGTCCTGACCGCGTACGCCGCGGGCGGGCTGACCTCGGCGATCCAGGAGGTCTTCGCCGAGGTGCCGAAGTCGGGCACCACCCTGACCGCGATCGACCTGCACGGCTCGGTCGCGCGGATCACCCACATCGGCGACGCGAGGGTCTACCTCGTACGCGACGGGGACGTACGTCAGGTCACCCATGACCACACCGTGGTCGCCGCCATGGTCGAGGCGGGCCAGCTGACCCTCGACGAGGCTCGCTCCCACGAGCACCGGGCACTGCTCAACCGCGCCCTCGTGCCCGGGGTCGTCGCCGACGAGATCACGCTCGACCTGCTGCCAGGCGACCGGCTCGTGCTGAGCACCGACGGCGTCCACTCCTACGTGGACGACCTGGACGCGCTGATCACCGCCGAGGCCGGACCGCAGGAGATCGCCGATGCGGTCGCCGCGGCCGTGGTCGCCGCGGGGGAGCCGGACAACCACACCATCGTGGTTGCCGATCTGGCCTGACTTCGCAGGGATACCCGGTTAACCGGGTATCCCTGCGCCTAGCCGCGCCTCCGCCACCAACGCCGCCGCGGGGTGGCCACAGGCTCATCGCCCAGCTCGGCGGCAGCGGCGGCGAACGAGTCGCGCAGGGAGGGGTAGACGAGCTCGATCTCGGGGTGCTCCGCGAGGGTCTGGGCGATGCGTCGGGTGAGCCGCTCGCCGACGCCGGCGATGTGACGTACGACGGCGTCGACCTCGTCGTCGGTGAGCTGTTGCGGGTGGTACGGCTTCTGCGGCTTGGCCCGCAACAGCTCGCGCATGGGCTCGAGGGAGTCGATGTCGTAGCGCAGCGCGAGCGCGTGCAGCTCGTCGTCGGCGACCTTCCGGAGCCGTTCGTGGTCGGCGGGAGGGATCAGGGTGTAGGTCGTCGGCCCGAGGGGGCAGGACTGGAGGTGGATGTCGAGGCGCTCCTGGAGCTGCGGCCCGAGCGGGAGGACGTTGAGCGCGCGCTTGATCTCGAGAGCGTGCAGCGAGTAGGAGAGGTTGACCTTCCGCAGGGACAGGTCGCCGAGCCCCGCCGTGTCGATCCCGGCCGTGTCGAGCAGGTCGGTGAGCAGGTTGTCGCCGACGAAGAGCTCCGGCAGGTAGGGCCGGAGCACGAGCCGGGAGCGCACCGTCTCGGAGTCGAGCGCGTGGTAGAGGTGCTCATGGCCCAGCCACCCGCCGTACACGCCTGGCGACGGCTCGAACGGCTCGACGTGCGAGAGCCGCTTGACCCGCTGGTTGTAGTCGGACTCGAGGAACGCGAGGGGATCGCGGACGTACAGGACGAACCGCGCCTCCGGCGGCAGCAGCTCGGCGATCCCGGGCAGCTCGGGGAGGAACGCCTCGGAGGAGAGCAGCAGCGTGTGGCAGCCGCTGGCCTCGAACTCCCCGAGCGTCCGGGCGACCTCCCGGGGCGAGGCCACGAAGAGATGCCCGGAGCGCTCCATGAGCGACCCGGCGTTGCCGGCGCTGATGCCGTTGGTGTCGACGCTGTGCTGGGGGTAGAAGATGCCGGCCCGCGCGAGCTCGTCCGCATGGGTGCTGAAGAAAGCCTGGACCGCGGAGGTGCCCGTTTTGGGGAGGCCGGCGTGGATGACGATGGACTTCACAGGGACCGATCCGGTAGGCGTCAGAGTGCCCGCCGCGATCGACCAGCCGGTGACGGGCGCCGGTTGGCCGGGGATGGTGCAGGGGGCGAACTACACCGTATCGATTCAGATCCCCGAGGCAACCCCGCGGCGGCTAACCGAGATATCCCAGACTGCGGATCCGCCCGATCTCCTCGCGCAGCTCGTCGTGGCTGGCGTTGTCGGCCGCCCGGCCGCCCGCGATGTAGTGGCTCTCCTCCGCCGCGGTGCCGTCGTAGACGACCGTGAACCGGTGTCCGACACCCGCGTTGATGAGCCCGCCGAGAAGCGCGACCGGGTCGGAGCGGTCCTCCAGCGACAGCACCCGGGTGGACTCCGGGACCCTCGGCGCTGCCGCGCCCGGAGCCCCCACGGTGACCACCTGGTCCACGACGTACGCAGCCCCGGCTGACGCCGCGATCGCGGCCGCCGCGGTTCCCCCTGCCGCTGCGCCGACGAGCATCACGTGCGAGCCAGTCTCGACCGTCTTCTCGATGGTCCGCGACGCGGTGGCGATGTAGTCGGAGAGGTCGCCGGAGACGAGCCGCAGCCGCCGGCTGCCGGCGTACGGACCCGGGAGGTAGGCGATGTAGCGACCGGGTGCCGTCTGCTGGACCGCGACACCGGACTCGGTGGCCTCGAGGGTGCGGATCAGCTCCTCGATGGTCGCCGGGGTGCCCGCGGTGACATCGCCGACCTTTGTCTCCTCGGCGGTGGTGGCCAGCGCCTCACCGACGTCGCGCAGCGCGTGACCGGCGTCGGTCGTGAACGCGTCGATGCCAGCGGCGCGCCGGGCGCCCGCGGTGGCAGCCGCGGCGTCGTCGCCGCGCGGGAAGTCGGCGGTGAGCAGCGAGCGCAGCTCGAGCGACTCGAGCAGCCCGCCGCCGGTGGCGATGTGGTCCATCAGCTCGGGGTGGCCCTGGGCGAGCTCGCCGAGGTAGGCGGTGACGCCCTCACGGTCCAGCGCGTCGGTCTCGATGAGTCCGGCGGACAGCAGCGACCCGCCGAGCTCGACCTCGGGTGCGAGGTAGTCGAGCGCGTTGGCCGCGATCGCGCCCAACGAGCGGCGGGCCGCTGCCTGGAGCTCGTCGATCCAGCGATAGGTCTGCACCGTCGCGCGCACCGAGACGGCGTCGGCGTCGAGCGCCTGCCCGAGGCCGAGGACACCACCCTTCTCGGAGACGGCGGCACGGATCTCGTCCTCGGCCGGCTCCCAGGTCTTCGCGGAGAGCTCGGCCGAGTCGGTGACGTCGTCGTCGGCAAGGATCTCCGCACCGAGCTCGGCCCACTCGCGCAGCTGCGCGCCGGCGTCGCCGATCGAGCTCGCCAGACCGAGGATCTGCGCGTACTTGTCCTCCGGCCCCGCCGGCGGCGGTGCCGGGTCGGCGGCGCCGCCCGGGACCGGACCCAGGCGGTCGACCGGAGCGTTGGCTGCGTTGTTTCCGGCCTCGTTCATCGGGCCACCTCCGCGAGAACAGGGGCAAGGTCTGCGGCGAGCTCGGACGGCTCGACGCTGGTGATCAGCAGCGTCAGCTCTCCGTCGAGCGACACCGTACGCATCGAACGCCAGCCGTCGTTGACCAGCGTCCAGGAGACGGTGCCGATCAGCGGGTGCTCCGGGTCGGCGGTCGTCGCCACGACCGCGCGCAGCCGGCCGTGGGTCTCGGTGGACAGGGCCTCGAGTGCGGTCGAGACGACGACGTCGCCCGCGGTCAGCACGGGCACCAGGTCGCCGCGCCCGGTGCGCAGCGCCTCGAAGACGGCATCGGCCGTCGCGAACGGGACCTCGAGCTTGTCGGGCACCGCCGACGTCAGCCGGGCGGTGTCGCCCGGCAGCGTGGCGGTGCGGCCGAGCTCGGCCGCCCAGGCTGCGGAGGGATACCAGGACAGCTCGAAGACGAGCCCGTCCACGGTGGCGAGCGAGGCGGCTGCGTCGCCCTTCTGCCGGTGCCAGGCACGGCCGTGCAGACCGTCGACGACGACGTCGAGGTCGATGACCACCTCAGGGGTCGCCAGGAGCCCGAGGGCACCGGCGATCCCGGAGTCGAGGGTGCCGTCGGCGTCGAGGAGATCGCGTCGCTGCAGCGAGGTGCTGCCCTCACCGAAGCCGGCGAGCGCGCGGTCCAGGGCCTCGGCCTCGGCCGCCGAGCGCGTACGCCCCAGCCGGGCGTCGAGCCCCTCCTCGCGGTGCGTCGCGACCTCGAAGGGGAGCGGCGCCCCGATGGTCTCGCAGGCGTGGGTGAGCTCGGGAAGGGTCAGGCCGACCCGTCGGGGCACGCCTGCCCACGGCTCGGTCGGCGCCGCCGGAGCGGGTCCCAGGTCGATCGTGGTCATCGAACGGTGACCTCCAGCCAGTCCTTGTGGCCCGGCTCAGGGGCCTCGAATCCGTTGAGCTTGCCGTCGGTGATCAGCGTCTCCGCGCGCGTCTCGGCCTCGGCGATCTGCTCCTTGAGCAGGTCGACCTGCTTGAGGTGCTTGGCCAGGCTGTCGGCCGCCCGATCGTGCTGCTCGGCGGCGATCCGCAGCGCGGTGGCACGCTCCTTCATCCGCCCGCGGAGGGACTCGGCCGCACGACCGTGCCACGGCACGGCCTCGGCCTGGCTCACCAGCTTGTCGGCACTCGCGCGGATGTCGTCCGCCTGCTCACGCAGACGGTTCACCCGACGGCGGATCACGTCGCTGTCGCCGTACATATCCCTCCTCAGACAGTTCTCTGAGATGGTCCTACCCCGCTGTGCGAGTTCTAAACGTAAAATCCTGAACTTTCTCAAAACCGCCCGCGACGCCCTAGCTGTTCTGACCACGGACGTTAGGTACGGCGGGCCGACTGGACGATGACGAAGACCTCCGGGTGAGGTGTGGAGCTACCACGCACCCACATCCACCACGGAGGTCTTCGTGTCCCACGCTAACGCCACCCTCACACCAGCGGGACGTCTGCGCCTAGCCAAACTCGTCGTCGACAAGGGCTGGTCCTACGCCAGGGCCGCTGAGCGGTTCTCCGTCGGTGTCACGACCGCGCGGCGCTGGGCCCAGCGCTATCGCGAGCTCGGCAAGGCCGGGATGGTCGACCGATCCTCGCGTCCGCACCGCTGCCCGAACCGGCTGCCGCAGCGGACCGAGCGACGGATCGTGAAGCTGCGGGTGACGCGGCGCTGGGGACCAGCCCGGATCGCCTACCACCTCGGCCAGAACCCCTCCACCGTTCACCAGGTCCTTCGACGCAACGGCTGCCCGCGACTGAAGTGGACCGACCCGGCCACCGGCGCCCGGATCAAGACCTCCTCACGAGACAAGCACCGCTACGAACACCCAGCACCCGGCGACCTGATCCACGTCGACGTCAAGAAGCTCGGCAAGATCCCCGACGGCGGTGGGTGGAGGGTCTTCGGTCGGGACTCGGCACAGGCGCGAGCAACTCACGCGGCCCGCGACCGGGCAGGCCGAGCCGGTGCCGCGTCCTCGCGCGGCTACGTCTATCTGCACCACGCCGTCGACGACCATTCCCGGCTGGCCTACTCCGAGATCCTCAGTGACGAGCGTAAGGAGACCGCAGCAGCGTTCTGGAAGCGCGCCAAGAGGTTCTTCGCCGCCCACGGCATCACCGTCAAGGCCGTGCTCACCGACAACGGTTCCTGCTACCGCAGCCGGCTCTGGGCCAAAACGCTCGGCCGGCGGGTCAAGCACCGACGCACGCGGCCGTATCGACCACAGACCAACGGCAAGGTCGAACGGTTCAACCGGACACTGCTCGAAGAGTGGGCCTACGCCACGACCTACACCTCAGAAGCCGACCGAGCAGCCACATACCCCGCATGGCTGCATCACTACAATCACCACCGCGGCCACACCAGCCTCAAAGGCAAGTCACCAATCGACCGCGTACCCAACCTCCCCGGCCAGAACACCTAGCGAAGGACGGTGGAGAGACGGTCGAGGCCCTGCTCGATCTCGGCGGCGGAACCGGCGAAGGAGAGACGTACGAAGCGATGGCCGTCGACGGGATCGAAGTCGATCCCCGGGGCCATCGCGACACCGGTGCGGTCGAGTACCTGGTGGCACCAGGCCATGGTGTCGTCGGTCCAGCGGCTGACGTCGGCGTAGACGTAGAACGCACCGTCGGCCGGGGCCATCTCGGTGACCCCTAGGGAGCGCAGGCCGTCGAGGAGCACGCCACGGTTGGTCGCGTAGCGGGTCACGTGGCTGTCGAGCTCGGCGTAGGCGTCCGGGGTGAACGCGGCCACGGCGGCGTGCTGGGCGAGCGCCGGCGGGCAGATGGTGAAGTTGCCGACCAGGACGTCGATCGCGCGCCGTAGATGGGCCGGGGCGAGCAGCCAGCCGATGCGCCAGCCGGTCATCGAGAAGTACTTGGAGAACGAGCCGAACACGACGGCGTCGCGCGAGGTCTCCCAGGCGCTGCGGCCACGGCTGCCGTCCCCACCGTAGGTCAGCCCGTGGTAGATCTCGTCGGAGATCAGCTGGATCCCGGCCTCCTCGCAGTAGCGTGCCAGCCCGGCCAGCTCCTCGGGGCGCAGCATCGTGCCGGTCGGGTTGGCCGGGCTGGCCACGACCAGGCCCTTCAGCCCGACGCGCTCGTGCAGCTCCTGCACCTGCTCGACGGTCGGCTGGAACCGCTCGGCCGCACCCGTCGGGATCTCCACGACCTCGCACCCGAGGGCCGCGAGCACGTTGCGGTAGCAGGGGTAGGACGGCCGGGCCATCGCCACCTTGTCGCCGACGTCGAAGGCGGCCAGGAAGCTGGCCAGGAACCCGCCGCTGGCGCCGGTCGTGACGATCACGTCCTCCGGTGAGACCTCGATCCCGTGCCAGGCCCGGTGATGCCCCGCGATCGCCTGGCGCAGCTCCAGGATGCCGGTCGCCGGCGTATAGCCCAGCGGGTCACCGCTCTGCAGCAGTCGCACCGCCTCGGCAGTGACCGCCTGGGGTGCTCCGGTGGACGGCTGCCCCGAGGTGAGCGAGATGAGGTCCGCGTACGTCCGCTGCCTCTGCGCCGCGCGCTCGAGCATGTCCATCACGTGAAAAGGAGGCACGTTCGCGCGTTGGGCAACAGTCAGGCGGTCCATAGGGGCAAACATTAGGGCGTGGCTGAGAATGGCCCGGATGGCATGCGTCGTCAGGGTGCGTGCTGGCCAAGGCGCCGCTCCGAAGGCATACCGGGGTCTTTCGAGGAGCGGCAACGCCGGCCAGCGCGTGCCATGGCGGCGCATGCCGCCGGGCAATTCTCGGACACGCCCTAAGATGCAGTTCCAGAGGTCGGAGGGGGGCCCGACGCAGATGAGCTTCGATGTCCATCAGCTCGACATGTTCGTGCTGATCGGCTCCCTGGTCACGCTCCTGGCGATCCTGGCGGTGCGGGTCTCGACGAAGGCGGGCCTGCCGTCGTTGCTGATCTACCTGCTGATGGGGGTCCTGCTCGGGGAGTCGGTGCTCGGGATCCGCTTCGACGACGCTGCGGTGGCGCACGCGATCGGCTTCGGCGCGCTGGCGCTGATTCTGGCCGAAGGTGGTCTGACGACCTCGTGGAAGGACGTACGTCCCTCCTTCGGTCTCGGCCTGATGCTGGCCACGGTCGGGGTGGTGGTCTCGATCGGGATCGTCGCCGTGGGGGCGCACTACCTGCTCGGGCTCTCCTGGCAGCTGGCGTTCCTGCTGGGGGCGGTGACGTCGCCGACCGACGCGGCCGCGGTGTTCTCGGTGCTGCGGGTCGTGCCGCTGCCCAAGCGGCTGACCGGTGTCCTCGAGTCCGAGTCGGGGCTCAACGACGCCCCGACCGTGGTGATCGTGACGCTGATCGCCAGCGGTGCGATCGGGGAGAACCATCCGGTCGTCGTGGCCGGGATCGTGATCGGCGAGCTGCTGCTGGGCATCGTGATCGGTCTGCTCGTCGGCTTCGGCGGTGCGTGGCTGATGCGCAGGGCTGCGCTGCCCTCCGCCGGTCTCTACCCGCTGGCCGTGCTGACGCTGGCCTTCCTGGCCTACGGCGGGTCGTCCTGGCTGCACGGATCCGGGTTCGCGGCGATCTACGTGGCCGCGCTCGTGCTCGGCAACACCGATCTGCCCCACCGCGGCGCCACCAGGTCCTTCGCCGAGGGCGTGGCCTGGCTGGCGCAGATCGGGCTCTTCGTGATGCTCGGGCTGCTGCTCTCCCCGGGACGTATCGACCTCCAGACCATCGGTCTCGCGCTCGCCGCCGGGCTGATCCTGACGTTCCTCGCCCGGCCCGCGTCCGTGCTGGTCAGCACGCTGGTCTCCCGGATGTCGTGGCGCGAGACGGTGTTCGTCTCCTGGGCCGGGCTGCGAGGGGCGGTGCCGGTCGTGCTCACGACGATCCCCCTGGCCGAGGGCGTCGACGGTGCCGAGGAGCTCTTCGACCTGGTTTTCGTGATGGTCGTCGTCTACACGCTGCTGACCGGGCCGACGCTGCCCTGGGTCGCGCGGGTGCTCGCCGTCGCCCGGCCCGACGACCCCCGATCGCTCGATCTCGACGTCGCGCCGCTGGAGCAGATCGCGGCCGACCTGATCCAGCTCCGGATCCCGCGCGAGTCGCGCCTCCACGGTGTCGAGGTCGGCGAGCTCCGGCTGCCCTCGGGGTCGTCGGTGTCGCTGCTGATCCGCGGCGGACAGACCCTGGTGCCGGAGAGCACCACGGTGCTCCGTGCCCGCGACGTGGTCCTCGTCGTCGTGCCCCGCCACCAGCGTGAGCAGGCCGAGCGGCGCCTCGAGCTGGTCAGCCGGAAGGGCCGCCTCGCCGGCTGGCTGCGCTGAGGGTTACTCGACCGGAGGACTGCAGATCGTGGCGTCCGCCTTGGCGGTGACCGTCTTGTCGCCGCCGGTGACCTCCGGGAAGTTCTCGCCGGTGACGACCACGATGCCGGGGACGTCGTACTTCTTCTCGACGATCTTCGCGTCGCCGAGCCAGCTCGCGACCAGCGCGGCGGAGGGCGCGTCCTTGTCGGGCGTCCACACCTCGACGGTCTTCAGCCGGGTGCCGCTGGGCGCGTTGCCGGTCCGACCCTTGACGAAGCCCTCGTCGACGAGGTCCGTCATCGCCCGGGTGGCGAGCCCGGCCCGCGTGCTCGCGTTGAGCACGGTCACGACCACCTGCGAGGGGTAGACCTCCGAGCCCTTCTTGACCGACGTGTCCACGCACGGCCCGACGTCCACCTTCTGCGGGAAGGGTGCGGTCATCGCCTTCCATCCCCAGGCACCGGCCAGAGCGACCGCAGCCGCGAGGACGGCGAGGATGATGAACGTACGAAGTCCCGTGAGGGCCGAGTCGAGCATGACGCCGAGCCTAACCGCTCAGCATCTCTAGCCGAGCGTGTGCACGCGGGCGTGGAGCACGTTGCGCTGCTGGAGCGCCGCGCGGAGCGCCCGGTGGAGCCCGTCCTCGAGGTAGAGCTCGCCGTTCCACTCCACGACATGGGCGAAGAGGTCGCCGAAGAACGTCGAGTCCTCGTTGAGCAGAGCCACCAGCTGGAGGGTGTCCTTGGTGGTCACCAGCTCGTCGAGACGGACCGTCCGAGGAGGCAGCGCGGCCCACCCCTTGGTCGTCAGACCATGGTCAGGGTAGGGGCGAGAATCGCCGACACGCTTGAAGATCACCCTCGTGACTGTATCGCCCCGCAACCAAATACCAACATAGAGTCCTCGTCATGACGGATGCTGCTGCTCTCTCAGAAGCGGTCGGGCCCGGCTACCAATTCGAGGGCTCGGCCCTCGAGCTCGGGGGGCTGATGGCGGACGCTGAGACGTTGACGGAGACGCCGATCCGCATTCCTTTGGGGATGCTGAACAGGCATGGCCTGGTCGCCGGTGCGACCGGCACGGGAAAGACGAAGACCCTCCAGCTGCTGGCCGAGCAGCTCTCCGCGGCCGGGGTCCCGGTGTTCGCCGCCGACATCAAGGGCGACCTCTCCGGTCTGTCTGCCCCGGGCGAGTCGAGCGAGAAGCTGACCGCGCGGGCGGCCTCCGTCGGGCAGACCTGGCAGGCGCGCGGGTTCCCGGTCGAATACTTCGCGCTCGGCGGCGAGGGCACCGGCATCCCGGTCCGGGTCACGGTCGATGCCTTCGGCCCGACGCTCCTCTCCAAGGTGCTGGGCCTCAACGAGACCCAGGAGTCCTCGCTCGGGCTCGTCTTCCACTACGCCGAGAAGGAGGGCCTCAAGCTCGTCGGGCTCGACGACCTGCGGGCGGTGCTGCAGTGGCTGGTCTCCGACGAGGGCAAGGTCGATCTCAAGGATCTGGGCGGCCTCTCCTCCGCCACGACGGGGGTGATCCTGCGTACGCTCATCGCCTTCGCCGACCAGGGTGCGGACGAGTTCTTCGGTGAGCCGGCCTTCGCCGTCACGGATTTCGTACGCAACGACGGCGAGGCCGGGATCATCTCGCTGCTCGAGCTGCCCAACCTGCAGGACCGGCCGGCGATCTTCTCGACCTTCCTGATGTGGCTGCTCGCCGAGCTCTTCCGGGCGCTTCCCGAGGTCGGCGACGCGGACAAGCCGAAGCTCGTCTTCTTCTTCGACGAGGCGCACCTGCTCTTCAACGACGCCTCCGACGCGTTCCTCGACCAGATCACCAACACGGTCCGGCTGATCCGGTCCAAGGGAGTCGGCGTCTTCTTTGTGACCCAGAAGCCGACCGACGTCCCCGAGGACGTGCTCGGCCAGCTCGGCTCACGCATCCAGCACCAGCTGCGGGTCGCGACGCCCAACGACGCCAAGGCGCTCAAGGCCAGCGTCAACACCTACCCGACCTCCTCCTACGACGACCTCGGCGCGGTCATCCAGACGCTCGGCATCGGTGAGGCGATCGTGACCGTCATGAACGAGCGCGGCGCGCCGACGCCGGTCGCCTGGACCCGGCTGCGGGCGCCCGAGGCGCTCATGGGTCCGGCGGAGGCCGCGGCGATGACGGCAGCCGTGGCGGGCTCACCGCTCGCGGCGAAGTACTCCACGGCCGTCGAGGTCGAGTCCGCCGTCGATCAGCTCAAGACGAAGACGGACGCCGCGGCGGCCGCGCGGACGGCCGAGGCCGAGGCGAAGGCGGCCAAGAAGGCTGCCCAGAAGACCGCCCCGAAGAAGTCCTCGGGATCACGCTCGCGGTCGCGGGACGACGACGACTCGATGATCGAGACGGTGGTGAAGTCGACCGCGTTCAAGCAGGCCGCGCGCACCGCCGCGAGGGAGCTCGTCAGGGGACTCTTCAAGCGCCGCTGAGCCACCTCGATATCTGATTGGCCCGGGCATGGGCAGACTCCTTATCGTCTGCTCATGCCCGACCTTCTCCTCCGGAACGTACGCATCGTTCCGCTCTCACCTCGGGCGGACGTGCCCACCGAGGTGGTTGACGTCCTCGTCACCGACGGTCTCGTGTCGGCGGTCGGAGAAGGCCTGTCCCGGCCCGATGGCGTCGAGGCGTACGACGCGGGCGGCCGCTGGCTGGTGCCGGGACTGTGGGACGCCCACACCCACCTCGGCCAGTGGACGCTGCGGGCCAGCCGGCTGGACCTGCACGGGACGCGTTCGCCGGCCGAGGCGCTGGCGCGGGTCGCGGCGGCGGCACGTGAGATCCAGCCGGGTGAGGCGATCGTCGGGATGGGCCACTCGGCCGGAACCTGGGACCGCTGGGGCACCGTCTCCGAGCTCGACTCGGTCACCGGCCCCGTCCCCGCGATCCTGGTCAACCACGACTTCCACCACGCCTGGCTGAACACCGCGGCCCTCGACGCCCTGGAGCTTCCTCGCCGTGAGGACATGGTGCAGGAGACGGAGTGGTACCAGGCCTATCCGCGGGTCGCGGAGCTCTTCGAGAGCCGCGGGAGCACTCCGGCGGCCTATCGCCGGATGCTCACCCGGACCGCCGCGCTCGGGGTGGTCGGGATGACCGATTTCGAGGTCGGCGTCCGGCTCGACGACTGGCGGTCACGATGGTCGTCCGGCTGCGACCTGCTCCGGATCCGGGTCGCGACGTACGCCGACCAGCTCGACGAGGCGATCGCCTCGGGTCTTCGCACCGGCGACCCGCTGATCCCCGGCGAGGACCGGCTCACGATGGGACCGCTGAAGATCATCAGCGACGGCTCGCTGGGCACCCGCACCGCGTGGTGCTGCGATCCCTACGCCGACGACCCGGACAGCTGCGGGGCGCCGAACCAGTCGCCCGAGGAGCTGACCGGGCTGCTCGGGAAGGCCCGCGCGGCCGGCCTGGAGGTGGCCACCCACGCGATCGGCGACCGGGCGGTGTCGGAGGCTCTGGCGGCGTACGCGGCCACGGGTGCGCGCGGAAGCATCGAGCACGCCCAGCTCGTACGTCGCGAGGATCTGCCGCTGATGGCCCGGCTCGGGATCACCGCCTCGGTGCAGCCGGCCCACATCCTCGACGACCGCGAGATGACCGAGGACGTCTGGCCGGGGCGGGAGGAGCGCTGCTTCGCGACCCGCTGGATGCTCGAGGAGGGGGTGCGGATCGCGCTCGGTTCGGACGCCCCCGTTGCGCCGCTCGACCCGTGGCTGGCGATCGCCTCGGCCGTCGGGCGCTCGCGAGATGGCAAGGAGCCGTGGCATCCGGAGCAGGCCCTGACCGTCCAGGAGGCGCTGACGGCCTCGGTGGACGGCCAGCCGACGGTCGCTCCCGGATCTCGCGGCGACCTGGCCCTGCTCGACATCGACCCGCTCCGGGCCTCGGTCGGAGACCTGGCCGCGATCGCCCACGGCGGCGTCGTGCTGACCGTGGTCGGCGGGCGGATCGTCCACCGTACGGCCTAGGCGCCCTCGAGAACTGCGAAGGCCCGGCCGTCGTTGGCCGGGCCTCACGCATCGGGATCGTGGATCCCCCCAAATCAGATGCTGGTCACGCGGACCAGCGGACCGAGTCGTCGACGAAGTCGGCGAACACGTGAACACCACGCAGGTCCTGACGCTCCTCCATGAGCTTGGTCAGGGCGCTGGCGTGGCGGAACTTGAGGCTGCGCTGCTTAGCGGCGCTGCTGGCCTCAGGCTCGATCGCGGTGAGTGTTTCCATCGAGGTCCCCCCTACAACGGATAGATGGTGTGCATCGTGGTTTGTCTTGCGCATCAAGCATCCCGCCCTCAAGTCGCGAGCAGGTTGTTTGAACGTTACAAGCCGGTTTCGGTAAAAGAAATGCCCGTCGATGCCTGTCGCGGTATCTGCCGAGCGATAGGGCCGAATCTCGCTAGACAAAGGGGACGGAAGGTCAGTCGGCGGCGGTTCTGAGCGTGCCGACGGCCCGGCGGGCCTGCTCGAGGAGCCGCAGCGCCGCGCTCGCGTCGGGCAGGTTCGGCTCCGGGGACCAGAGCTGGTCGGCGTCGCGGATCGGGCCGGCCCCGTCGACGATCGGGTCGAGATCGGTCACCAGCGCCCCCTTCGACGGGTCGCCGGCGAGCGCCGCGCGGATCGCGTCGAAGTCGATCGGGGACGCCGAGGCGATCAGCGTGGCGTTGCCGAACCGCGCTCCCGCCAGCGCGGACCCCTGCACGATCATCGCGACATGCTCGAAGACCGTACGCAGCGTCGCGAGCTCGCGCCGGGTGAAGAGCAGTTCGGGGCCGGCGACGGAGTTCAGCACCAGCCGACCCTCCTCGCTCAGCGCACGGCGAGCCGCGGTCATGCACTCCAGCGAGGTGAACGCCGGCGGGATCCGGTTGCCGACGAAGATGTCGATGACGACGGCATCGTGCTCCGACCCCGGGTGCGCCTCCAGCCACGAGCGAGCGTCGGCCGTCTCCATCGTGATCCCCGCGGGCAGGGGAAACCGCGACGCGGTGAGCTCGACGAGCGCGGGCTCCAGCTCCACGACCGTCTGCGTGGTCGACGGCCACCTATGGGCGACCGCGCGGGGCAGCGCGAGCAGCGCCCCGCCGAGGTGGGCGGCCGTCCGCGGCGCCCGGTCGCCGAGCGCCGCCAGCATCCACCGGATCGAGGCGAGCTTCGGCGGCTGCCCGGGGTCACCGAGGTGGGACTGCGCCACACCGTTGATCTCGATGACCCAGCCGTCCTCCTTGCGTACGAGATCGGCGGTGCTGCCGTCGGAGAAGACGATGCGCTCGGGGCTCCCGGATGGCCCGGAGGGTGTTGACATACGTCGATCCTGCCAGACACCATCGCGCCCGAGCCGGGAGATTCCGGTAGCCTTCTGGCGTTGTTGGGTCAGCGCCGAAAATACTCGGACATCGGGCGTGAGGAGTTCTTGCGGTGGAGATATGGGAGGTCGCCGAAAATGACGACCGGATCGAAGGTCTCACCGCCGACGGAAAGCCGGACCCGGCCTACGCTGCCTCGCTCGGGCTGAAGGACGCGCCCCTGGGCCGTCGGGCGGCCGCCGCGGCCGTCGACATCGTCTGCTACCTGGTCCTTCAGGTGCCGTATCTCGTCTTCACCCTTCCGCTGCTGCTCAAGCTGGCCCAGGGCAAGTTCGGCTTCGCCCGGTTCCTGAGCCACCCCGACTTCACGCTGGCCGCGATCGCCGGCGGTGCGACCGTGCTGCTGTCGCTGATCTTCGTCATCGTCCAGATCGTCTTCCACGGCCGCCGCGGCGTCACGCTGGGCAAGTCCATGGCCGGGGTCCGATCGGTCAACGTCAAGACACTCGAGCGCCCCGGCGTCGGCCGCGCGTTCCTCCGGGCCCTCGTGCTCTGGGGGTCCGGCATCGTCCCGATCGCGCCGATCGTCTTCCTCGCCTCGCCGCTGTTCGACAAGGAGAACCGTGGCCGCGGCTGGCACGACAAGGTCGCCGAGACCTGGATGGTCGACGTCCGCGAAGGTCTCGATCCCTACGACGAGAAGCGGATGCGCATCGCCCGCAAGACGGTCGCGGCCGCGCCCGTCGCGGAGCGGAAGTCGCTGCCCTCGCTCAGCACGCCCAACGACCACGACGCCGGCAGCTACCGTCCCGCGGGGCGGGTCAGCGCCGGCGTGCTCGGGGTGTCCCGTCCGAAGGCGAAGCGCGAGGAGCCCGGTGCCTCCCCAGGTGGTGCGCTCGCGACCCCGCCGTCGGGACCGGTGGCGCCGAAGCCGGTGATGCCGTCGATCCCGCCCTCGCGCGGTGTGGTGCCCAACCAGGGACAGACCGTGCCCCCGCCGCCCCCGACCCCGACGCCTGCCCCGACCCCTCACCCGACTCCGGCGCCCGCCCCGACGCCGGCGCCGATCCCGACTCCCGCGCCGACCCCGCCGCCGACCCCGACCCCGACGCCGGCTCCGGCTCCGGCGCCCACCACCGGCTCCCACCAGCCTGCGGCACAGTCGCGCGGCATCATGCTCAAGGTCGACTCCGGCGAGCGGATCCCGGTGTCCGGCCTGGTGCTGGTCGGTCGTGACCCCGCCCTGACGGAGAACACGCTCGGGGCGCGTACGGTCTCGATCATCGACGTGTCGGTCTCGAAGACCCACCTCTCGCTGCGGCCCAGCGGTGACGGTGTCGAGGTCACCGACCGCGGCTCGACCAACGGCACCGTGGTGATCCACGAGGGTGCCACCCGCCGGCTGAAGGCCTGGGAGCCGGTGCTGGCCCCCGTCGGCGCGATGATCCGGTTCGGCGACCGCTCCGCCCTGGTGCGACGCGGGTGACCGCGTTCCCGCCCGCACGATCTTTCTGCATGGTCTTTCAGCACGTTGACGAGGGGAACGAAGGATGAAGGTCAAGCTCACTCTGCACCGGCCCGGTGTCGCGCCTGCGGATGTGATCGTCACGGCTGACTCCACTGCCACCGCTGGTGACGTCGCCCGGCACATCGCCGACGCCGACCCGGCTCGTTCGATCATCGCGGGTGAGCACGACGTCTTGACGTTGGCGGTCGCTCCGCCGACCGCCGACCGGATGGAGCCGCTCCAGCACGACATCCCCATCGGCGAGGCGCCGATCGGGTCCGGCTTCGCCGCAGCGGTGGTGAACCTCGGCCCGGACGCCGAGGCGACCGGCTCGCGGCGGAAGAGCGTCGGCGTGCTCCGCGCCATCGACGGTCCGGTCCGGGGACAGGCGTTCCCGCTGGTCACCGGCCACGCCTCGATCGGCCGTGGACCTGAGAACGAGATCGTGCTGGCCGACCCGATGGTCTCCAAGCGCCACGCCCGTATCGAGGTGGACCGCTCCGTGGAGCTGGTCGACCTCAACTCCGCCAACGGCGTCGTCGTCGACGGCACCCAGGTCTCCCGCGTACGTCTGGCGCCGGACACGCCCGTCATCATCGGCAGCACCACGCTGGTCATGCAGCTCTCCCAGGACTTCCTCGACACGGTCGAGGACCCGGTCCTCGAGCGCGGTGGCGGCCTGCTCTTCAACCGCAGCCCTCGGGTCGACGTCCGCTACCCGGGCACCGAGCACCCGCCGCCGTGGATGCCCACGGAGATGCAGAAGAAGCTGTTCCCGTGGTTCGTGCTGATCGCGCCGATCATCATGGCGCTCTCCATCTACGCGATGACCGGTCGCGCCCGGGCGCTGCTGCTGGTCGTGATGACGCCGATGATGGCGGTCGGCAACTTCATCAACCAGCACCGCCAGGCCGGCGCGAAGCAGGATCACGAGATCGAGCTCTTCGAGCGGCAGTTCGAGAAGCTGGAAGAGGTCTTCTACCGCAGCAAGCCCGAGGAGGAGCTGGCGCGCAACGAGGAGGTCCCGCCGGTCGCGGAGGTCTTCGAGCAGGCGATGCAGCTCGGTCCGCGCCTGTGGACCAGGCGTCCTGAGCACTGGAACTTCCTGGCCGTACGTCTCGGCACCACCCGCGCGCTCTCGCGCAACTCGATCGCGGAGCGCGACACCCAGAACGGCCTGCCCGAGTTCATCGAGCGGATCGACCGTCTGAAGGAGCGCTACAAGTACGTCGACGACGTACCGCTGCTGGAGTCGCTGCCGGCGGTGGGCTCCGTGGGTGTCGCCGGTCCGGCCGGCCCGGCGGCCGACGCGATGCGCGGGATCGCGGTGCAGCTCTTCGGTCTGCACGCGCCCAACGAGGTCGTCACCGTCGCCTTCGCCGACCCCGACTGGGTCGAGGAGTTCGAGTGGCTCAAGTGGCTGCCGCACACCACCTCCGAGACCAACCGGTTCAAGGACATGCCGCTGGCCGACTCCGCGCCGACGGCCAACGCCCTGCTCAGCGCGCTGGAGGAATACATCATGCGCGCCGGGCGGACCGCGGAGCACCGCGGCCCGTTCCCGGAGAAGTGGAACCCGATGCAGTACGGCACCGACGTCGCTCGGGCCGGCGAGGAGACCAACGCGCGGGTGCAGGTCTCCATCATCGTCTTTGTCACCAACGACGCTCCGGTGGACCGTGCCCGGCTGGTGCAGGTGCTCGAGCGCGGAGCCGATGTCGGCGTACACGCCGTCTTCATGTCCTCCACCGTCGAGGCGCTGCCGGCGGTCTGCCGCAGCTACCTGGACGTCAGCGAGGGCCTGGAGCGCGCCACCGTCGGACTGGTCCGCAACGGTGACCTCTACGAGGGCGTCACCGTCGAGGGCGTCTCCAACGCCTACATGGACATGTTCGCCAAGCGCCTCGCGCCCGTCGTGGACGCCAGCACCGTGGTCCACGACTCCTCCGACCTCCCGAACTCGGTCAGCTTCCTGTCCCTGGTGGGCAACGAGGTCGCCGAGGACCCGCACTCCGTCGTCGAGCGCTGGGCGCAGAACAACTCCATCATCGACCGTTCCGACCGGCCCCGGCCGCGCTTGAAGAAGGCCGGAAACCTGCGCGCCATCATCGGCCAGGGAGCCTCCGACGCGATGACTCTGGACCTGCGTACGCAGGGTCCGCACGCCCTCGTCGGCGGCACCACCGGTGCCGGTAAGTCCGAGTTCCTGCAGGCGTGGGTGCTGGGCATCGCCTCGGCGCACTCGCCCGACCGGGTGACGTTCCTCTTCGTCGACTACAAGGGCGGCTCGGCCTTCGCCGACTGCATCGACCTGCCGCACTGTGTCGGCCTGGTGACCGACCTGAGCCCGCACCTCGTACGCCGCGCGCTGACGAGCCTCAAGGCCGAGCTGCACTACCGCGAGCACCTGTTCAACCGGAAGAAGGCCAAGGACCTCCTCGAGCTGGAGAAGCGCCAGGACCCGGAGTGCCCGCCCGCGTTGGTGCTGGTCATCGATGAGTTCGCCGCTCTGGCCGGCGAGGTCCCGGAGTTCGTCGACGGTGTCGTCGACATCGCCCAGCGAGGCCGCTCGCTCGGCATCCACCTGATCATGGCGACCCAGCGCCCGGCGGGTGTCATCAAGGACAACCTGCGGGCCAACACCAACCTCCGCGTCGCGCTGCGGATGGCCGACGAGACCGACTCCAAAGACGTCGTCGACGACCCGGTGGCGGCGTCGTTCCCGCCGTCCCTGCCCGGCCGCGGCATCGCGAAGACCGGTCCCGGTCGCCTGACGCCGTTCCAGTCCGCGTACGCCGGTGGTTGGACCCGCGAGGACGAGGTGGTCACCGCTGACGTGAAGGTGGCCGAGCTCAAGTTCGGTTCGATCACCGAGTGGGAGCCGGAGCGTCCGCCGGAGAGCGACTCGCACGACGAGGATCTCGGCCCCAACGACCAGAAGCGGATCGTGGCCACGCTGATCAAGGCCTCGGCCACCGCCGGCCTGATGACCCCGCGGCGTCCGTGGCTCGACGACCTGGCTCCCGTGGTCGACATGCGCGACCTGCCGCTGGAGGGCGATGGTCAGATCCTGCTGGGTCTCGCCGACATCCCGGAGCGTCAGCAGCAGAACGCGGTCTACTTCTCCCCGGACCGGGACGGCTCGCTGCTCATCTTCGGCTCGTCCGGTTCCGGCAAGTCGACGCTGCTCAAGACGATCGCGACCGCCGCTGGTGCCCGTCCGGAGCTCGGCACGGTGCACGTCTACGGTCTCGACTTCGCCTCCGGCGCGCTGGGTGCGATCGAGCGTCTCCCGCACGTCGGCTCGATCATCGACGGCGACGACGCCGAGCGTCTGCAGCGGCTGATGCGTACGCTCGAGCGGGAGATGGACCGCCGCTCCGAGCTGTTCTCCAAGGCTGCGGCCGCGAATCTCACCGAGTACCGCGAGATCGCCGACGCCTCGATGCCGCGCATCCTGCTGCTGATCGACAACTACCCCGAGTTCAAGAAGGAGTGGGAGATCGCCGCCGGTCGCGCGCCGTTCTACCAGTCCTTCATGCGTGTCCTCGGTGAGGGCCGCCCGCTCGGCATCCACGCGGTGATCACCGCCGACCGGTCCGGGTCCGTCCCGACGGCGGTCTTCGCGAACATCCCGCGCCGTGTCGTCATGCGGCTCTCCGACCCCAGCCAGTACGTCCTGGTCGGAGCACCCAAGGACGTACTCAACGAGCAGTCGGTGCCCGGCCGTGCCGTCGTCGACAAGGCCGAGGTCCAGCTGGCCGTGCTCGGCGGCACCACCAACGTGGCCGAGCAGACCAAGGCTCTCGACGAGCTCGTCAGCCAGCTGCGTGCCCAGGGCGTACCTGAGGTCGGGGAGATCGGCGCCCTGCCGACGAAGATCTCCAGCCGGGCCATGCCGGCACAGGTCAACGGACAGCCCGTCTTCGGTATCGCCGACGACACCCTGTCCGCCCGCGGCTTCGACCCGATCGGCTCGTTCATCATCACCGGACCGCCGCAGTCGGGTAAGACGAACGCCCTCAAGGCGCTCGTCGAGTCCGTGGAGCGCTTCGACCCCGAGGTCAAGCTGTTCCACCTCGGCAGCCGTCGCGCCACCCTCGGCGACTTCCGCCCGTGGGTACGCAGCGCCACCCGCCCCGACGACGAGAAGGCGCTCGTCACCGAGCTCGCCGAGATCGTCGCCGACGAGTCCTTCCCCGGCCGCATCATGATCGTCGCCGAGGACATGACCCACCTGGCCGACGGTCCCGCCGACCGTCCTATGCGCGCCCTGCTGCAGGCCATCAACAACTCCGACCACCTCTTCATCGGCGACGCCGATGTCACTCGAGCCGGCGGCGGCTCGGGCGTCATGGGTGAGTGGAAGGCCGCTCGTCAGGGCATCGTGCTCAAGCCGGACACCTACGACGGCGACACGCTGTTCAAGGTTCCGTTCGGCAAGCTCAAGCGCACCGACTTCCCTGCGGGTCGCGGAATCTTCGTCCAGGCCGGTCGCACGGTGACCATGCAGATGCCTCTGGCGAGCGAATCCGAGGGTTCTGCATGAACCTCTGCACAAATCGCACAACGAAGGTGTTTTTACCCTTCACAGGGGCGAAGACAGTGGCCTACGGTGGCCAGCGGCGTTCGTACGGGCGTCACCTCATGAAAATCCCGGGAGAGGCAACAATCGATGAGTGACTTCGGCGCAACATACGACGAGATGACCGGCACCGCCGACAAGCTCGACCAGGGCAAGGACACGATCGAGTCGGCTCTGGACGAGTGCCAGGGCTATGTGGACGAGCTCGTCCAGGACGGGTTCAAGACCGAGAAGGCGTCCGGCAAGTTCCAGGACGGCTACACCGAGATGACCACGGGCCTCAAGGACGCCATCGCAGGTGTCGAGGACATGGCACAGGCCCTGCGCGACATGGCGACCGCCATCCAGGACCTGGACTCGCAGCTCGCCGGCGGCTGAGCCGCAACGCTTGCCAGATGGTGGGCCGGCCTACGCCGGCCCACCATCAGCGTTCTCGGACAGGTACTGCGGTGTCGACTCTCGCCGGTACCTCCCCCCAGAATCAGCAGAGACTTTACTTTCAAAGATGTTTAGAACTGGACGTAGCGGGTAGGACTACCGCGACGACGTTGATCGCCTGGATCTCGGACCACACCCGGGACGACGGTGTCGGCTCGTCGGGTTCACGCTCCACGAACACGTGATGCGTGAGCGAAGGTGACGAACGGCGCCGCAATGGGTGTCGTGAAATGGGAAAATCGCGGGAAAGGCGATGATCGATGACTGACTTCGGGGCAACCTACGACGAGATGACCGGCACTGCCGACAAGCTCGACCAGGGCAAGGACACGATCGAGTCCGCCCTCGATGAGTGCCAGGGCTACGTGGACGAGCTCGTCCAGGACGGGTTCAAGACGGAGAAGGCGTCGGGCAAGTTCCAGGACGGCTACACCGAGATGACCACGGGCCTCAAGGACGCCATCGCTGGCGTCGAGGACATGGCGCAGGCCCTGCGTGACATGGCCACGGCGATCCAGGACCTGGACTCGCAGCTCGCCGGCGGCTGAGTCACAACGCTTGTCGGATGGTGGGCTGGCGTCTGCCGGCCCACCATCCTCCATTCTCGGTCACGCGCCTACGGTGACGACCCCCGCTGGCGCGCTTCTGTAACCACGTGAAAGGTGCGTGCCATGGCGGACATTTTGATCAAGATCTCCGAGCTGGAGACGGTCAGGACCTCATTGGACTCGATTGTCCAGGAGTTCGAGAACGCCACGAGTAGCTCCGAAGACCTCGAGGCTGACATCGGCGACCCGTTCGATAGAAGCGACCTGCGGGACAAGGCTTGTGAGTTCGAAGAGCGCTGGGATGACAAGCGCGATGAGCTCAAAGAGAGCCTGAAGAAGGTCAGCGAGCACATCAAAGGCGTCATCGACGGGATCGAGAACTGGGACAGCGAAACTGCGCTGCAGTTCGAGCCCAAGAGAGAAGTTGCCCGACCCGCGTCGTAAGCGCTGGTGAAAGGAAGAGCATATGTTCGGTGGCATGCCGGATTCCCCTAGAGGGCGCGAGATCAAGACGGTCGAGGGAACTCCGTCCGGGATCATCGAGCGAGGCAAGGAGATCGAGCGCCTCGGAAAGATGATGGACACCTCGGCCGACACGCTGCGGAGCATCAAGGAAAACAGTTTCGCTGGTGGTCAGCAAGAGGGAAAGGCGATCGAGAAGCTTCAGGAAACCATTGGTGAATCCTATAAGACTCTCGAAGAGGCGGCTGACCTCTACAAGCCTGTAGGCCCCGTGCTGGTGAAGTACGGCGAGATGCTGGAGACCTACAAGCCGCAGATCGACAGCACGGCGCGGAACTGCAACGACCTCTGGGCTACATACGAGAGCCTTCCGGGAGACAAGGACGACAGCACCACCGAGGACGACGGTGGTCTTCTCGGCATCGGCGACACAGACAAGGAAGAGGCCGCCGAGAACAAGGCCAAGAAGGAAGCGTACGAAGCCTGGGAAGATGAGGCTGAGCAGTTCGACACCTGGTACGGCGTTTGGGAGGACGCGTTCGACGAAGCGGTCACGGGTATCTCAGACGGCCTTTCCGGCTCCATCGAAGATGGATTCTGGGACAACTGGGGCGACGTCATCGAGGTTCTCACCGAGATCCTCAGCTGGGCTGCCCTTATCGTCGGCGTGGTAGCTCTCTTCTGTGGCGGGTGGATCGTCGCGCTCGCAGTCGGCTTGGCGATTGCTGCCTTCTTGCTGACCGGCATCAAATACCTCAATGGCAAGGCCTCCGGACTCGAACTGTTGCTGGCAGGACTAGCGATTTTCCCCGTCGGAAAGATCACGAGTCTGACGAAGTTCGCGCAGTTTCCCAAGCTCGCCAAGGCGGGTGGAATGATGAACGCGATCAGTCGCACATGGAAAGCCACGGGCGGTGGTCCGCTGCGTGAGCTGGCGAAAAACTACAACAAGCCGATCCGGCTCCTCACCAAGTCCGAGATCGGTGAGAAGCTGCTCGGTCAGGGCGTCAAGTCGATCCGCAAGGGAAACATCGGCCTCTACATCGGCAACCGCTCAGCTCTGGAGTCGGGCCTGGGGATGGTGCGTAACCTCTCCAAAGTCGACTCTGTGGCGAGCAGGGTCGGCGCGTTCAGCAGTCACTACGGCAGCGTGGCGACGGCGATCAGCAGCAGCGGCGGAGTCGACATCAGCATTCCAGGGCCTGTCGGAGCGTTCATCTAGTGGGGTCGTCATACGTAGCGGGCTCTAAGGCGATCGCCAAGGGACCCGTGCGTACGAACAATAGGAAGGGGACCCGATCTTGAGTTCGCTCGAGGGATGGTCACTAGGATTTGGTGAGGATGTCGACCTGCCCGGTTGGCTCTTCCTCCCGGAGGGGCTCGCACGCGACGAGCAGGAATTGTGGCTGCACTCGGCCACAGAGCTTCTGTGGGGTGTCATTGGCTCAGGTCCGGCAACCGAGGCTCGTGGCACCGAGACAATGGTTCGGTCCGTGCTCGCCGAGGGTCTCGCTGCTCGCGCCAGGTCGGCGTCATATGCGATGTATCAGGTTTGGCCCGTCCTCGCTCCTGCAGCAGTGATGTGTCACGTCGACTTCGTGGCAAGCGAAGACCTTCCAAACTGGAGAGATCTCGACGGAGTGATTCACGCGGCTGACGCGCGATATCTCGGCCCCGGCCTTCAGTACTCGACGCGCCGGCAGGTCGACGGCCCTGAGGCTCCGATCGATCTGAGCTCGGTTCACTTCGTCTTCGACGATGGCGAAGTGGCCCTGATGCTGACTTTGGAAGAGTCCATCTCGACGCTCATTGCGCACGCGGTGGTCGGATTCACCCGGCTGAAGGATGCATTGCAGGTGGTCAAGGCTGACGGCACGCCGTTCACCTCGACGGTGGTGCCGGACTACGTTCGCGAAGAGCAGTGGGTGCTCTCTGATGGTGGGGTCTCATGAACTTGCGTGAAGCATTGGGCGTGCCCGTCGTGCCCGAGTTCGAGCTCGAACTACCCGATGGCTGGGCGCGTCACGGCGTGGACGACGCTTCGCTCGAAGCGATGCTCGCTGCCGCAAAGCAGCGGTGCATGGAGGCGCACGCCGTCCACCTGTACGCAGAGGTGAAGGGTCAACTCGAGGCCGCCTTCGCGTCGATGCGTAAGGGTGGTGTCTTTGCCTTCTTCGCCCCGACGACTCCTGGTGATGGGACTCTGGCGATCCCGTCGTCGATCAATGCCTCCATCCGGAGCGGCGAACCGGGCCAGACGCTCGACAACTTGGTCCGAACCCTTATTCGCGACCACGGGGCGACGCCGCTACTGGGCGATCATCGGACCCTGCGGGTGGAGAAGGAGAAGACGACCCGGGTCGGGACCGAGATTGTCATCAACCATTCCGTCGTTTATCTCACCCCGATCCCGGGGGCCAAACGAAGGCGCGCACTTTCACTGGTGGCTGGTTTCGCCAGGACTCCTGATATCGACGCTGACTCGGAGTCGATCAACTCCGTGCGACTGCTGTTCGATGCCTGTGTCTCAACGCTGCAGTGGCGCTGATACGTGACGGATCATTGCGAACTCAGACTGAAACGACGTCCAGGGCGGCGATGACCAGGAACAGTCCCAACGCTCCAAGAACGATGAACACAGCGCCGCGGGTCAGCAGATTGACCAGAAGTGAGTTGGGGCCGACAAGTTCGCTCGATCCCGGGTTGTTGGGGTCGTACAGCGCCTCGACCACGTCGCCTACCTCAGGGTTCTTCAAGACTTCCGACTCACCTTGGTGCTGGCGACCCTGCGAATCGGTATATGTGTACTGAGTCTGAGTCACCTTCTCAGCCTCGACCGAACTGGTGGCGGATGTGCTTCGCTTAATTCGTCTCACGAAACGGACCGTTGCCTCGGTCCGGGTCCAACTGGCCCGGCGCATACTGCGGCGAATCCAAAGTATTGCCATGCAAACAGGCGCGATCAGCAGTGCGATGCCGATGACAAGTGCGGTGACTGATCCCGTATCCATGACTGTCCCTCTCAAAGTTTTCGGAGGCTGCACATCATACTGTGTGCTCAGAGTCCGGTGAGAATGGGCATGAGGCTTCGGAGTCTGAACGGACACCGACGCGACGTCCGTGGACAGCCAGTGCGTCGCGGTGATGCATTGGCGGTCGTTTGATCTTCCTGTCGTCTATGTCTTCCGCGAGTGGCTGTATTGCGGTGCGGAAGCTCTCTAATTGGTTGCGATCCATTCAAAGATTGAGGTGCACGGTGCGTCAGGCTAAAGAGGTTTCCATCCGAATGTCGCGGGATGCCGGTGAGGTTTTCGAAGCTGCAGTCGGCGTAGTTCAAGGTGCGAAGGTCCGACAGATCTTGGCCGTGCACAATGAAGGACGCAAGCTCGTCGTCCGCGAGAAGCCGAAGTTCTCGAATCCGAAGTTCGTCCTCGTCGGGGTCACCGTTGACGGTGCGGGCTCACAGTTGCACGTGGTGGTCGGTGCCGACCCTCGAACGCCTTCTGCGCTCTTAGACGGAACGATGAACGACCGAGCGTTGAAGAAGTTCGTCGAAGCGGTTCAAGCAGCGCTCGACGGTAGCGCTCCGGCGCCGGCGTCGCCGGTGACTAACCATTACCTCAAGAAGAAGACTCAGGTTCCGTGGCTCGACCCGAATCAGGAGCCGGAGATCGAGCTCGGTGGCAATCTTCTGGCCGTATACGGCCTTTGATCGCGCACCCTGTCGGATGCGAGTCGCTCGCCGGCCAAGTGGGACGCGCAGGGTGCCGACCCAGCGACGACCGTCTGACGTGGTATCAGTAGCCTTGCGGGCACCGTTGGAGGCCGGAACGTGAACTTCTGAACCGATGCCGCAACGGATTCGTTTTTACGCTTCACAAGCCTGTGCGGCGTGACTACGGTGACCCACGGTGTCCCGAGATCGGGCGCTGTGCAATGAAATCGCGGGAAAGGCAATGATCGATGACTGACTTCGGGGCAACATACGACGAGATGACCGGCACCGCCGACAAGCTCGACCAGGGCAAGGACACCATTGAGTCCGCGCTTGACGAGTGCCAGGGCTACGTCGACGAGCTCGTTCAGGACGGGTTCAAGACGGAGAAGGCGTCCGGTAAGTTCCAGGACGGCTACACCGAGATGACCACGGGTCTGAAGGACGCCATTGCTGGTGTCGAGGACATGGCGCAGGCGCTGCGTGACATGGCCACGGCGATCCAGGACCTGGACAGCCAGCTCGCCGGCGGCTGATCCATTCGCTTGATTGGGCGGGGCGACACGCGAGTGATCGCCCCGCCCGAGGCGGCATTTCGGCACTTTGACCGGGCAGATTGACGGAAGATCGAAGGGGAACGTGCGGTGGCGGACGTCAGGATCAAGATCGATACTCTCGCGAAGATCGCGTCGCAGCTGGACTCGATCGTCAACGAGTTCGAGAAAGCGGAAAGCCAGTCCGAAGAGCTGGAGGCCGACATCGGCAACCCCTACGGCCGAAGCGACCTTCGTGACAAGGCACAGGACTTCGAGGAGCGCTGGGATGACAAGCGTGACGAACTCAAGGAGAGCCTGAAGGAGCTCCAAGAGCACGTCAAAGGGGTAGTCGACGGCTTCGAGAACTGGGACAGCGAGACTGCCCTCCAGTTCCAGTCGAATACTTCGATCCAAGCCCCCGGGGCATCCGGCGGTGCTCCTTCGGGCTCCGCCGTCTAAGACGCGTATCCACGACACACCTGCTCGGACCTAGGAGCGCACAGACCATGGACTCGTCCCCTAAGGGCAGAGAGATCAAGACCGTAGAGGGCAACCCCTCCGGCATCATCGAGCGCGGGAACGCCATCGAGCGACTGGGCGAGATGATGAGCTCCTGCGCCGATGAGCTGGCGATGATCGCCGCCCACGATCTTGCCAACGGCGAGATGGACGGCAAGGCAGTGGAGAAGCTGCAGGAGAAGATCGGGGATTCCCACCAGACGCTCCGCGAAGCCAGCCAGCTCTATCGACCGGTCGGACCGATCATCGCGAAGTACGGCGAAGAGCTGCAGCAGTGGCAGCCGCTGATCAGGTCGCAGGTGGACACCTGCGAGGACCTGTGGGCCAAGTACGACGGCATGGAAGGTGCGCCGAACCACCCGTCGGGCGCCGGTCCGGAGGAAGGCAGCCCGGAGGCGCAGCAGGAGGAGGACGCCGCCGAGGCCAAGGAACAGGCCCGCAAGGACTGGGAGAACGCCGCCGAGACCTGGGACGGCTACTACGACTCCTGGGAAGACGCGTACGACGCTGCCGTCAGCGGCATCGGTAACGAGATGTCCGGGAAGATCGAGGACGGCTTCTGGGAGGTCCTCGACGACATCATCGCCGTCCTGGAGATCGTTGCGATGGTGCTCTTCGTGGCGAGCCTGTTCATCGCGGGACCGCTGGCGGCGATCGCGATGGCGGTGTCGGCTCTGGTGCTTCTTGCGAAGTCCATCCAGTTCTGTGCCGGAAAGTGTTCGCTCGTCGACCTCGGCCTTGCGGTTCTCGACGTCGTGCCGTTCGGCAAGTTCGGAAAGATGGCCGATGCGATCACTGATCTGGGCGCCGGCGCGTCCAAGTTCGCCAAGTTCTCGGCTGGGTACAAGGCAGCGGGTGGCGTCGGAGACGCCGTCAAGCTCAAGGCCTTCCCGGACATCATGACCAGTCTTCACGCCGGTCTCGACGTCGGTGACTTCACGCGGATCAGCTCGTACAGCAAGATATGGGCCTCTGCCGGCGACATCCAGGGTGCGTTGGCGAAGCAGGCCAACTCGTTCTACAGCACGGTGAACACGATCCAGGGCTTGCCCGACTCGGCCGTCGACATCTTCGCCTGAGTGGTCGACCTCCATGCATGATGTGTGCTGCTCGGAGCTTGTAATCAAATCGGAGGACGACCGTGGTCGGAACGTGGCGGGCTGAAGGAATCCACCCACAACGCGAATGGACCTTTGTTCCCAGTGACTTGGGACAGGGCGCCGAAGCGTGGGTGTCGACCGAGTGTGCCCGAGTGCGGGAGTGGTTCGGGACCAACGCGAGCCGGCAGTCCGATGAGGACGTACGTCGCATCCTCACGGACTCTCTCGCCACCATCGGTGAACCGGGCAGGCTGGTCACGATGCTTCACTGGCCGATGACTGTCCCGATCGCCAGCCGGGTCAGACTCGTCCTCGCGGAGCCCGGTGACCTCGACGTCCAGGCCTGGGAGAAGTCCGGGTTCGACGTCGACGAGTGCATCGGTGCGGCGATCGGCCCGGGCATCAAGTGCATCGCATCGCGGGACGAGAGCATCGACGGACGGGATCTACACCTGTCCACCGCGGTGTACGCCTTCAGCGGGGCCTCCGGCGGCGTGGGGCTGATCGTGGAGTCCGGCCTGCCCTTGGCCTTCCAGCTCACGATCACTCAGATGCCGATCATCCTCTCGAGCCTTTCACTCATCGACCCGGATGGTCGGACCTTCGAAGCCGACCCGGTTCCGGGTCTCACACGAAACCACGTTGACGAATGGGAGCACCTTTCCAATGCCTAAGGCGGCAGCGATTGATCCGGGTAACTGGGCAACGGTGCACAGCAACTTCGATCGCTTCGACATCAACGAGCTGAATCGAGTCGTTCTGGACTACGCGCAGATCGAGCTGGAAGCAGCCGAGAGGAAGCGTCGCCGCTCGGGTGCGGCGAACCTTGCTGCGAAGTTGATGTTCTGGGTCGCGCTCATCGGTCTGGCGGGACCGCTGTTCTCCGTGGCGATCTTTGCCAGCGGCGGAGGCACGAGGAAGCTCTCCGAAGACTTCTCGCCGGGTTTCGAGGTTCCGTGCGTCTACATCGGATGCGCGCTCGGATTCCTGGCCCTGCTCTACCACTTCGTGCCGTGGGTCCGGTCGACTCACCGGCAGTGGGACCGATCCCTGTTCGGGTTCTCGGTCTTCGTACTGGTCTCGACCGTCCTGCTTCTGGTCCTGATCTTCATGAGCGACGCGGATGCCTACCCCCGGGTTCCCCTCGTGATCGCACCGCTGTTGCTGCTGGTTCTCGGCATCGCGGTGATCGTCGCGGAGTTCCGGCTCTACTCGAAGGAGAAGCCGCCGGCGGTCGACGTCAACGCGTTGACCTCGGACGAGCTCGACGTCCTTCTCGCCCTGCGGCGTCAAGCGCTGACCACGCTCCGCTCGCGTTCCATCGTGTCCTACGACGAATTCGATGCACTGGACCGCAGTCCTCTGACTGCGAGTGCTGACGGAAAGGCTTGAGATGTCTGTGAACGGCGCAGGCTCGTTGAGGGAGATGCTGGGTGCGCCCAAGGACCCGGAGTTCCACCTGAAGCTCCTCGATGGCTGGGAGCGCCACGTTCCGGACGCTTCCGACCGGGAGGCGATCGACGCCGAGATGAAGCGGCGCTGCATGGAGGCCAACCGGCCCGATCTGCACGCGCACCTTCGGATGCAGATGGATCAGGCGTTCTCGCTCATGAAGCAGCAGAACGTGATCGCCTACTTCGCGCCCACCGCGGCGCCGACCGGCGACGTCTACATCCCGGGTTCCATGTTCGCCACCATCCGGCGCGCACCCAACGGCGAGAGCCTCGACGGCTATGTGACACACGCGATCCAGGCGTACGACGCCAAGCCGCTCTTCGGCGACAAGCGGTTCATCCGCTTCGAACGAGAGTCGACGAAGGATCTCCAGGGTGGCTCGATCGTCATGACCTCGATCGTTTATGTGACACCGATCCCTGGGTCGAAGCACCGTCGCGGTCTTCAGCTCACGGCATCGGTCGCGCGGCCCGTGGAGATGTCGGCGACAGACCCGTTGTTCATCGGCTGGAAGACGGCGTTCGACGTGTGCGCGTCGTCGCTTCGCTGGTCGCCGCCGCGGGCATAGCACGAGCGGGTGAGGTCGGGGGTTCGCGCCCAGTCGCGGCTGGCCGGATTCCGACCGTTTCGCGGAGTCGTAGCGCGCCCGGACGGACGTCTACGACGATTGTGTCTCTCGGAAGGAATGCAACCGTGAACCACCCAGAAAAGACAGCGCTCGGCGATGCACGCTGGCACGAGTACGCGGTTGGAATGCGGGCGGAGTGGGCGTACGCGGTGGGCTTCCTCATGGTGCCGTTCTTGGGAGGATTGGGCGTCTCGTTCGTGAGCATGATCGTGATCGGCGTGGTGGGCGAGGAAGGCGTGATCACGGATGTGCTGGAGCGTTGGATTCCGCTGTATCGCGCTCAGGACGTCAGCGAGAACCTGGACCTGTTGCTGAGGATCTCGTTCCTTCCTGTCGTGGCGTTCGCCTACCTGGGGTTCTTGGCGATCACGCTCGCCGAAACCGTCATCGAGGCGAGGGTGTCGAAGGCACTGTTCGACGCGGCAGACGATGGTGATCCGCGTTTGGTGCCGCCTCCCTCGCAGATTCGGCAGGTCGAAGGCGAGCCGTTGGAAGCAATGCGGATCTTCGCCAAGGTGAATCTCTGGGTCGGCGGGTTTGCTGTCGCGCTGCTCGTGCTGTTTGCCGTCGTCGAGGAGTCGGTGGCCGGTTGGCTCGCGGTGTTCGTTGTCGCGGCGTACACCATCGGACTCTGGGTCGGGGTCAACAAGCTTCGTGCCAGGTTGACTGTGCGACAGCAGCGGTGGCGGGAACGGGTCACCATGTGCTGGCCCGAACAGGCTGAGAACGCGGTGCGGGCACGAGCGGCGAAGAAGCCGACATCGGTGAAGGAGGGCGATATCGAGGGAGCGCCCGGCGGGCGACTTCGGGCGTTTGCCAGGACCCTCGTCCTGTTGCCGGGCGGGCTCGCGATCATTGCTGTGTTCTTGATGCAGATCGGGCTCGCGGTTCGCCACCCCGGCTCGAGCAAGTACCAGCTCGCTGACGAGGTGGAGTATGACACCGCTGGCGAGGCCCTGCTCAGCGGAATCTGGTGGATCATGCTCGCGGTCGTGGCTGCCTGCGTGCTGATGATCCTCGCTTCCGCTGTGCTGGCACAGGCGGGGACGAGTGCTATGGAGCGTTGGTTGCGCGAGCGGGCGGCTGATCCGATGGCCAGCAGGCCGCCGTGCCAAGTGCTTCTGGGGTTCTCGGAGCGCCAAGGGCTACCCGCGCTGAAGGGGATGGGATTCGTCGCAGGGCTGGTGTCCGTATTCGGGACCGGTCTCGTGCTTCTGGGCTCTCTCGACATGGGCGGCTTTGCTGACATCTATCGCGGCAGCGACCAGATCTTCGGTGCGTACGTGGCACCTGCGCTCGGGGTGATCGGCGCGAGTCTGCTTCTCGTTCTCGTTTGTATGGGACTGCACGTGTGGCAGGCAGTGAGCGAGCGAGAGTTCCGCAACTTCCTTCGGGAGCGGTGGCCAGTCCGGCCTCCTGGGGTCGGGCAGCGGAAGTCCGACGAGGCGACGAACGCGACGTAGGTCTTGGATCGCTAGCCTTACCCCGGCTTTGCGAACCTACAGATGACGGGATGTGAGCGGTGACTCGGGGAATCGCAGCGATGACGGCGGCCACGGCGGCCCTGGTTTCGGGTTGCAGCGTTGGTGCTCCGCCCAAGGACTTCGCGATCGAGGACGCGGTCCTCGCGATGCGAGTGCACGAGGGTGGGGAGGACTCCAGCCACCTCGTTCTGGTCTCACCGGAGGGGAAGACTCGAGCGATCGAGCTCGACGGGGTCGAAGGCGCCGGGATCTCCTGGACGGAGCATGGGATCACGACCTCCGACCCGAAGCACGACTATGTGATCGACGAGTCCGGGCTCACCGACCACAAGCGTACGAGTGGCGATGAGTCTCTCGAGACGAGTCAGGAGTGGTACCGCGTGCAGGTTGGCGAGGGGACGTTGGTCGGCTTCAGTCCCGCAGACTCGTCCAAGGATTCGTTCGTGACCTACATCGACGATGACACGGGCGAGGCGACGACCCGAGTGTCTCCGTACGGTGGTACGTCGACCGCGGCGGTGTGTGGTGAGCGCGTGTTCTCCTCTGGGCGGGGCACCGACACCAAAGCCTTCGAGGACGACAGCGAGTCCGTCCCGGAGAACCAGCTGGACCGCGCCGCACTGACGTCGGCCTACCCGCATGACGGTACGGACATCTTGAGCAGCTTGGAGCCTTCGACCTTCCCGGGCACGACGTCGCCGTGCGTCGACGGCATCGTCTACGAAGGGTGGGAGAACGACGCTGACCAGCACCTCGTACGGGTCTGGAACACCGCCAAGGGAACGCCCGCAGCGCAAGTCGCCGTCGACCACGAGATCGTCTACCCGGCGGACGACGACTCATCACGCATCGGCGGACCGGATCGGGTGACGGTCTCGGACGGACAGCTCTTCTGGGTCGTCGACAACACGATGTGGAGCGCACCGGTGCCGACCACCGAGGCTGCGCCGATTCGTGCCCGCAAGGTGGTTTACCTGCCGGGCTCCGTCGGGCTCGATGCGGAGGTGCTGGCGTACTCGGCGAACGCTGCCTACACGGTCACGAACGAGACCGACCTGCACAAGCGCTTCACCAGGCGTCGAAGTGATCGTGTGTGGACAGAGCTGACGGAGTTGAGCCTGGTACGCACGGATCTGGCCACGGGGAAGCCGTCCCTGGCGTTGGAGGTGGACATGGATGACGTCGACTTCCCGACCAAGGACGCCAGTGTCACGGCTCTGGCGATCAACCCGGACTGGCTGGCCAAGAGGGGGAATAGCTGATGGCCGAGGTGCCGAAGGTGCTCGCGGCGTGGGCACGCAAGACCGATGAAGCAGAGAAGGTGTGGGCTCGAGAAGCGGTCGACAGCTGGGCACGCACGGCGCCGTTCTCGCAGCCGTTGAACTGGGGGGAGGCGGAGGCCGCGGTGCTCGGTCGCGACTATCCGCCGCTGCCGGGAAGGTTCGCGCTGAAGCTCGTGGGCTTTGTCGGCGTGGGCTTCCTCGCTCTGATCGCTGCCCCGCTCTACGGGGCCGCTTTGATCGGGCTCGTTCTGGTTGCGCTCGCCCCAGCGCAGAGCACCGGTGCCGAGGGGCTGCTGTGGCTGGCCAGGCTCGCCTTCGGGCTCGCGATCATCGTGGCCGGCCTGGAGCTCTCCACGTGGTGGGGGACGCGTCGGCGAAGCGCCTACGGGGTGGCGACCGCCGCTGTCACCGCGATCGGAGCGGGCGCGGCGTACGTCTTGGTCCTGATCCTCGATCTTCCTGAGATGGCCTGGCTGGCTGCGTTGGCGCTCGTCGCCGCGATTCTCGGAACCGCACGTCTGGTTCTCGAGCTGGTCTCCAAGCCGGAGGGCGGTGCGAAGAACCGGAAGCCGCCGCCGCGTGGGCCACGAGGTTCGAGCCAGCGGTTGCGGGCGAGCAAGGCGCGCGCCAGGCTCCTGGAGATCCTCATCCAACGTCGGCTGGTGACGGTGGACGAAGGAGACAAGATCCGGCTTCGTGAGATGCCTCTGGGCTACTGGTCGGAGCTCGACGGGTTGGACGAGCGGGAGTGGCGGCGGGTTCTGGAGTATCGCCACGTCGGATGGCGCGAGTTCGACGCGAGCGACGAACAGGTTCGCTGACCACGGAGAGGTCGCGATGCTGATGTTGCGAAGGTCACCGCGCGACACGCCGAAGTAAAGAACGCGCTGCAGGGGCTCGGGTTGCCAGGGTGACGCGCGTACCTCTCGATCTCGGGAACATTCACTGTTGAAAGGGTTCTTCATGCGTACTCGCACCACCGTCCGGACCGGTCGACTGGCCGCCGTCGGCCTCAGCCTCGGCGTCGCGCTCACGTTGGCCGGGTGCGGCTCCGAGGAGACCGACGCGGACGCCGCGGTCGAGGTCGAGTCCAGCGCACCGGCCTCCGAGTCCCCGTCCGCTGCGGCGCCGGCCGGCGACGAGACCGAGGTGAAGATCGGGAAGACGTTGAAGGACCCCGACATGGGCGACACGATCGAGGTCGTCTCGGCGGTCCGCGACTTCCCGTCGACGGAGGAGGCGGACCTCATCGCCGAGGGCGGGGAGGTCGTGCTGCTTCAGGTGAAGATCAAGCCCGGCACGGAGTACGGCGGCCGGATCTCCGAGGGGAACTTCGAGATCTCGTGGGACAACGGCGGTGACTTCGAGAGCTCCGACACCCGTCTGATGACGGAGGAGTTGACCGCCGCGAAGCGTACGCCGCTCGAGGACGTGCAGCGGCGCGACGGCGGCGAGCACACCGCCTGGATCGCCTTCCAGGTGGAGGAGAAGGCCGACACGTACCTCATCGAGTACGAGCGCGACGGAGCGAAGGTGATCGGCTCGGACAAGACCATTGCCGAGTTCACGGAGCAGGTGGAGATCCCCGCCTCGTGAGGTGACCACAGACCGTTCGGCGGAGACCGGCTATGTCGATGGCAGGTCTCCGCCGCGGCTCGTTAGGATCTGGGCGTCCGTTGTCTCGGAGAGGGGACTGAAGGTGCATCCTGGGGCACGTCGTCGCGTGGGGCTCGTTTCCGTTGCCAGTCTCGCGCTCGTCGCAACCGCCTGCTCGGGTGATCTGCCGGCGTCGGTCGAGGAGGGCACCGAGGTCGCGGTGGCGTGGCAAGGGTCCCTGACGAGCACCAACCCGGCGAGCGCCGCGAGCGTGACCGACGGAAACCTCGACATCGCCTCGCTGACCCGCGGCGCGTTCGGCACTCTCGTCGACGACACGGTCGAGATGGACGAGACGTTCGGCAAGGTCACGATGGAGGGCGACAAGCAGGCCCGGGTGCGCTACGACCTGGCCGAGCCCAGCTGGTCCGACGGGGTTCCGATCGACACGGCCGACCTGATGCTCGCCTGGGCGGCCACGTCGGGCTACTTCGGCACCGCCCAGAAGGGCAGCGACGGCAAGGTCGACTTCGGCGGAGTGCCGACCGGACTGACCAAGAGTGCCTACATCCCCGAGGTCGACGAGGGCGCGCGGGCCATCGAGGTGCCGCTGGTGGTGCCGGTGGTCGACTGGCGTACGGCCCTGGATGTTGCCGTCCCGGCGCACGTGGTCGGGCAGAAGGCGCTGAAGATCGAGGACCCGATCGAGGCCAAGGAGGTCGTCGAGACCGCCATCGAGGAGTCCGACACCGCGAAGCTGACCAAGATCGCCGAGGCGTGGAAGACCGCCTTCACGGTCGCCGAGGACGGCAAGGCGCCCGAGGAGGCGCTGCTGTCCAGCGGGCCCTACCGGGTCGTGAAGATCGCTGCGGGCGAGACCGGCCAGGAGGTCGACCTCGAGGCCAACCCCGAGTACGCGGGCGAGGCCAGGCCGACCTACGAGCAGGTACGCCTCACCCCGGCGAGCGCCGACGCGCTGGCCGGCCTCGGGGAGGAGGTCGACGTCGTCCAGGTCACCCCGACCAAGGCCAACCGGAAGCAGGTGCGCGACCTCGAGCGTCGCGACTACGGCGTCGCCGAGGCCAATGACGGCACCATGTGGGCGCTGATCCTCCGCACCGACCGCGGCCTGTTCAAGCGCAAGGAGACCCGCACGGCCTACCTCCGTGCCGTGCCGCGTGGCGACATCGCCGAGGGCGGTGCGGGCGAGTGGGCCGAGGCGTACGAAGCCACCGACGTCGTGCTGTTCCCGCCGGGTGGTGAGGGCTACCAGATCGCGACCGAGGACTCCGGGTTCTCCACGAAGTTCAAAGCCTCCGAGGATGCCAAGGCCCCGCGCGGCGCCCGGGTGTGCATCGCCTACGACAAGTCGAGCGCGTTCGCCTCCGGCGCCTACGACACCATCGCGAACGTCGTCGACGACGAGGGCTGGTCCACCACCGACTGCGGTGCGTCCGGGGCCGACAAGGTGATGTCCGGCAACAAGTGGGACGCCGTCCTGGCCAGGATCCCGATCCCGCAGACGCCGGAGGAGATCTCGGCGCAGTGGGGCAGCAAGGGCAGCCAGAACGCGACCGGCGGCGGTGACCGCGAACGCGACCGCCTCATCAGCGAGCTGGCCCGCACCGCCGATCCCTACGAGGCCCGCGACGTACGCGTCGAGATCGAGAAGACGCTGGTCCAGGACTCGATCGTGGTGCCGATCGTGATGAACCCGACGGTGACGGTGAGCGACAAGAAGGTCGACAGCGTACGACCTCGGTCCGGTCAGGTCGCGCCGCTCATCTCGACCATCGTCGAGTGGGCGCCGACCAAGAAGTAGCGGACTTTTCGACTTTTTGAGTGGTTGGGTCCGTCGCCCCTTGCATAGGGTGCGGGCATGACGACGCTTCATCCCGGGGCAGTGTTCGGACACTACCGCCTGGACCGCATTCTCGGCGAAGGTGGAATGGGCGTCGTTTACGACGCATTCGACACCAGGCTCGAACGCCAGGTCGCGCTGAAGATGGTGCACGCCCATCTCGCCGACCGGCAGTTCATCGACATGTTCATCCGCGAAGGCCAGACCCTCGCGCAGATCAGGTCGCCCCACATCATCGCGATCTACGACATCGGCGAGCAGCAGGGCAGCCCGTTCATCGTCACCCAGTTCATCAAGGGCGGCGACCTGTCCGGCCTCGTACGCTCGAAGGGGCCGCTGGCTCCTCACCTGGCCTGCCTGGTCAACGCGCAGGTCGCGGGCGCGCTCCACGACGCCCACCAGGTGGGGATCATCCACCAGGACGTCAAGCCGTCGAACGTGCTCGTACGCAACCCGGCGAGCCCTCTCGACCCGTTCGCGTTCCTGTGCGACTTCGGGATCGCGACGTCGTCCTCGGACTCGCCGGCCGGCGGGATCACGGGCACGTGGAACTACCTGGCACCGGAGTACATCCGCGACGAGCGCGACGCCCAGGGCCGCCCGATCATGCCGGAGCCGTCACGAGACATCTACGCCGCCGGCTGCATGCTGTGGTTCTCGCTGACCGGCAGGATCCCGTACGCCGGTGAGGCCGTGCAGGTGGCGATGGCGCACCAGAACGCGCCGATCCCGCAGTTCGTCGGCACCGACGAGTGGACCAGGGAAGCCAACCGGATCCTGCAGCTCTCGATGGCGAAGGACCGGCGCAACCGCTACCAGAGCGCCGCGGTGTTCAAGGACGACCTGCTGAAGCTGCGCGAGATCACCGCCCCGGCGCAGATCGTGCCCGCGCCCTCCATGACCGACCCGAACCCACTGCCGATCCTGGTCGCGGCGGTGCGGGCGCCGTCGGAGAGCGAGGCCATCCTGATCGAGGAGGCCGCGCGGCCGTCGAGGATCACCCCGCTCCGGGTCGGTGCGGCGATGGTCGGCGTGGCCGCCCTCGGGGTCGGTGGAGCTCTGGCGATCACCCAGCCCTGGGTCGAGCACGGGCCCGAGCCCATCGTGCCGACCGTCAAGGGCGCTGCGTACGCGGACGTGAACGGCGACAAGTTCGGGGACGTGGTCACCAACACCCAGAACCCCGACGGCAAGGGCGTCGACGTGGTCACCTGGAAGTCGGACGGGCGCACGTTGACCCCGTCGAAAGCCGTCACGTACGACGACCCCGCCCTCCCCGCGGACAACGACGGGAGCGAGGTGTTCCCGCTCTGCGCCGACTTCACCGGCGATGGGAAGAATTCGCTGATCACGTTTGTGCGGAGCGAGAAGGGCTTCAACTTCCACGGCGACCTGGAGGGATCACTCAAAGCGCCGGCGGGGGTCGTCGAGCAGGGCAAGAAGATGGCCGGGTCGACGTTCTACTACGACCTGGGCACCGACGACTTCGACGGCGACGGTGTCGCCGATCTGTTCATGGCCACGACCTTCGGCAACCCGGACCCGGACCTCGACAGACAGGGCAGGACGGTCGGGGACGGCGCCATCTGGGTCTATCGCGGCACCGGGTCGGGGTTTGCGGAGCCGACGCAGTTCGCGGCCTATCCGGCCGACACCAGGGAGCAGATCGTGGTGGGTGAGTTCACCGGTGACGAGAAGGCCGATCTGGTGGTGCTGAACCGAGCCGCAGGTGAGCCCGAGGACAAGACGCTCACGACCGGAACCTCGGAGCTGGACCTCTATCAGGGAGACGGGGCCACCATCGCCGAGGCCAAGTCGTTCTCCTTCAAGCACAAGGGGATCAGCTCGATCGTCGCCGGCGACGTCGATGGCGACGGCCGGGACGAGATCGTCGTCGGAGAGTCCGGACGGGGCGAGGGGCAGACGATCACGGTAGGGACCTTCAGCGACGACCTGGCCGAGTTCTCGATCGCCACTCGCGGAAAGCTTCCCAAGCCCCGCAACACCCTCAAGACCACCAGCAGGTATCCCGTGACTCTCGCCGACGTGAACGGGGACGGGCTGACCGACGTGATCGCGGCCTCCCAGGACACCAGCGACAGCCCGTACACGTTCTATGTGGCTCTGGCAGCGAAGGAAGGCTCGTTCCAGGGCCATGAGCTGGCGACATGGAAATCGTCACCCGAAGACGTGCGTCGATACAACATCATGGGAGGAACCATCGGATGAGCGATTCCACCGGAATCCCCGACGACAGCCCTCGCGGTCCTCAGCCCTCGTTCGAGCGTCCGGTCGTCGACGACCCTGACAAGACCACGATCCGGCCCCGGATCGCTCGACCCGGTGGGCCAGCCGGTACGCCGCCACCGCCGCCCCCACCACCTTCGACCCAGGCACCACCCCCTCCGCCTCCGCCGCCTTCGATGCCTGTGCCGACGCAGGCGCCGTCCCAGGCGCCGACCCAGGCGCCGACGCAGGGACCGGCTGGATCAGCGCCGCCCCCGCCGCCACCGCCTGCGCCGCAGGACACCCCTGGGATGATCGGGCCCTACCGGCTCGAGCAGCAGGTGGCGGCCAACGACAGCGCGGTGGTCTACCGGGCCACCGACACCCGCCTCAACCGAGCGGTCGCCATCAAGGTGCTCCTCGGGCGGAGCGCCCGCGACCCGGAGTTCGTGTCGAGATTCGACAAGCAGGCCACCCTGATGGCCAAGCTCGACTCACCCCACATCATGGGCGTCTACACCAACGGCCGGACCAACGACGGCGCCCCCTATCTGGTCTCCCAGTTCGCCGACGGCGGCGACCTCGGCTCGCTGCTGAAGGCTCAGGGCCGGCTCCCTGGACCGATGGCCGCCGACATCTGTGCCCAGATCGCCGACGGCCTGGCCGCGATCCACTCACCCGAGGTCGGGGTGGTGCACGGCGACGTGAAGCCGTCGAACATCCTGCTGCGTGACGGCAACACCCCGCCGTACGCCTATCTCTCGGACTTCGCGGCGGCGCGGGCCGACGACTCCGCGACGGCCCGGCCCGGCATCCACTCGGGTGCCTGGGACTATCTGGCGCCCGAGCGCGCGATGGGAGCGCCGGCCAGCCCGGCGACCGATCTCTACTCGCTGGGCTGCCTCTTCTACGAGCTGGTCATCGGGTCGGTGCCCTTCACCGGGGCGAACGACGTCGAGACCGCGATGGCCCACAGCTCCCAGCCGATCCCCACGCTGCCCGGCCGCGACGACTTCACCCTGCAGGCCAACGACCTGCTCTCGGGTCAGGGCGGCCTGCTCACCAAGGACCCGGCCGGGCGGTCCAGCGATGCCGTCCGGGTCCGGGACCGGTTCGCGGCGATGGCGGGGCGTCAGATGGGGTTCGCCTCCGGTGCGACCGTCACGCTCAAGCGCGCCAAGACCAAGTGGTGGGTTGCCGCGGGCGCGGCAGCGGCGGTCTTCGTCGCAGGTGGTGCCGCGCTCGGGATCACGCTCACCACCACGGAGAACACCCCGGCCAAGCCCAAGCCGGCCGTGAGCGGGGACATCACCGGAGACCGGTTGGGTGACGTGGTTCTCGGTGCGCCTTTCCTCGGCTTGAGCTATGCCTCGGACAGCGAGGCTGCCACTCTGTTCGCCTCGACGGGCAAGGCGTTCAAGACAGGCACCGAGAAGAACCTCCGGTTCGGCAACCTGCTCGGTGATCTGGATGCCGACGGTCGGGTCGACGTTGTTCAGCTGTCCGGCGTCGGGTCGACCTTCAGCGTCGAGTCGAACGCCAAGGATCAACCGGACGGCTCCATCCAGGTCCCTGTCTCGGCCAAGCGCCTGGCCATGTTCTGCGCCGACTTCAACGGTGACGGGCGCGACGACATCGGCATGATCTCTGTCGGCAACGGAACCAAGCTGCCCGCGGACGACGCAGAGCTCGGGAAGCTCAAGGACCTCCAGGCCCACGTCACGGTCATGCTGAGCAAGGCCGACAACACCTGGGCCAAGAGCGCCGACTGGTACGCCGGGCCCTGGAACGGCACCACGTTCGACATCAACTTCGAGGTCGGTGACCTCGACGGCGACAAGCGGGCCGACATCGTCATGGGCGCCAGGGAGAGGTCGCCGGCCGCAGCTGTGCTGCTGATGAGCCAGGGATCGAAGCTCACCAAGACGGAGCTCGAGCTGCCCGGACCCGACGGTGACCGGTCCGCAGGGACCGCCATCTTCGCCGACCTCACCGGTGACGGGAAGGACGAGATGATCACCCAGGAGATCGTGGAGCAGAAGTGGGCCTTCCGGGTCTACTCCTTCGACCCCGAGGGCAAGAAGTTCGTCCACGAGCCGTCGTGGGACATCGACGACCCGGTCAGGAACGACGACGCGGTCAGCGGTTCTCAGATCCCTGCAGTGTCCGACGTCAACGGCGACGGCCGCGACGACCTGGTCAACCCGCTGCGTGCGGGGGACGGGGACTACGAATACCTCAACAAGGCCTCGGTCCTGATCTCTGGCAAGGACCAGTTCACCGTGGAGACCTGGGATATGCCGGGGGCCGACCAGTTCCAGCCCCACCCCCCGTTGCGCAAGGCTTCCAACAACAACGGCACCGGGACCCTCTAGATCAACCTCTGGATCAACTGGAACGGCCCGCGACCTGGATCAGGTCGCGGGCCGTTCTGTCTCGCTCGGGACGAGGCGAGCTACACCGAGGACTCGCTCCACGCCAGCTGGACGACCTCGATACCGCGGTCGCGGGTGACCAGGCGGCCACGACCCGGGCGAGTCGGGACCGGCTTCAGGTTGCCGATGAGCGGGCCCTCGTCGGGGTTGCCGGAGAGCAGCAGGCCGGGCATGGCCAGGTCGCGCATCGACTGGATGACCGACTCGTAGAGCGATCGCGAGGCTCCACCCGAGCGGCGGGCGATGATCACGTGCAGGCCGACGTCGCGTGCCTGAGCCATCAGCGGCTGCAGGGGTGCGACCGGCGACCCCTGCTGCGTGGCGACCAGGTCGTAGTCGTCGACCAGCAGGAACAGGTCCGCACCCGTCCACCAGGACCGGTTGCGCAGCTGTTCGGGTGTGACGTCCGGCCCCGGGATCCGCTTCGACAGGTAGTCCGCCAGATCGCTCAGAGCGGGTGTCGCCTGGGTGGCCGAGGTGAGGTAGCTGACCAGGTAGTCGTCCGGGATCTCGCCGAGCATCGAGCGCCGGTAGTCGACCACCGCGATCTGGGCCTCTTTCGGCGAGTGCGTCCGCATGATCTCACGGGCGATGTTACGCAGCAGGGTGGACTTGCCGGACTGCCCGTCGCCGAAGACGAGCAGGTGCGGTTCCGCGTCGGGGTCGAGGCCGACCGGAGCCAGCTCCTTCTCGTTGATGCCCAGAAGCAGTCGCTTGCCGGGATTCTCCTCGGTGACTCCGGCCTGCTCCCGGATCCGCTCGATCGTGATCTGCTCCGGCAGCAGCCGCAGCTTCGGGCCGGCAGGTCCCTCCCAGGCGGCGGAGACCCGGGAGATCAGGTCGTCGACGCCGTCGCCGAGCGTCGCCGCGGAGCCGTCGCCGTCCATGCGCGGCAGTGCGCTGAGGAAGTGGAGCTTCTCCTTCACGATGCCTCGACCGGGGCGCCCGGTCGGCACCAGCGCGGCCAGCTTGCGGTCGAGCTCGGAGTCCATCGGGTCACCGAGACGCAGCTCGAGCTTGGTGCCGAAGACGTCGCGCATCGAGGAGCGGAACTCGGCCCAGCGGCCGGCCGCGGCGACGATGTGGACACCGAAGGTCAGGCCACGCGGAGCGATCTCCTGGATGGCGTACTCGAGGTCGTCGAAGTCGGCGCGCAGCGTGCCCCAGCCGTCGATGACGAGGAAGACGTCGCCCCAGCCGTCGTCGGCCTGGCCGCGGGCGCGGCGGGTGCGGTAGGTCTCGATCGAGTCGATGCCCTGCGCCCGGAAGTAGGCCTCGCGGCGGTCGATGATGCCGGAGATCTCGGCCAGGACGCGACGTACGACGTCCGGTTCGGACCGGGTGCCGAGGCCGGAGACGTGCGGGAGCTTGGCCAGCGGCGCGAACGTGCCGCCACCGAAGTCGAGCACGAAGAACTGGACCTCCTGCGGCGTCATCGTCAGCGACATCGAGGTGACGATGGTGCGCAGCGTGGTCGACTTGCCGGTGCGGGGCGCACCGATGACCGCGACGTGACCGGCGGCCCCGCGCAGGTCGACGGTGAGCGTGTCACGCAGCTGCTCACGCGGCTTGTCGACGATGCCGAGCGGCACCACCAGACCGCCGAGACGCTTCCACGCCGGCGAGTGCAGCCCGAGCTCGGGCGAGGTGGTCAGGTCGGGCATCAGCGAGTCGAGCGTGTCGGGGATGTCGAGCGGCGGCAGCCAGACCTGGTGGGCGGGCCTGCCGTGGCCGGTCATCCGCTCGACGGCGATGTCGAGCATCGACTTCTCGACGCCGTCCGCGCCCACGACCGGGGCCGCCGGACGCTCTTCCTCCTCGACCGGCATCGCCAGCTGCTTCACCTCGGCGATCGAGAACGGGAAGATGCCCTGCAGCTTGCCGCCCTCGTCGCGCCGGATCCGCGACCCCGCGGCCGGCGGCCCGGAGACGTACGCCGCCCGGAACCGCTGCATCGAGGTCGGGTCGGGCTTGAGGTAACCGAGGCCGGGGACCGCCGGGAGCTCGTAGGCGTCCGGCACACCGAGCACGGTCCGCGACTCCTGCGCGGAGAACGTACGCAGGCCGACGCGGTAGGACAGGTGCGAGTCGAGGCCGCGCAGGCGGCCCTCCTCGAGGCGCTGCGAGGCGAGCAGCAGGTGGATGCCGAGGGATCGGCCCAGACGACCGATCGCGACGAACAGGTCGATGAACTCGGGCTTCGCCGAGAGCATCTCGGAGAACTCGTCGACCACGATGAACAGCGACGGCAGCGGATCCATCGAGGGGTCCTGCGTACGCGCCTTCTCGTAGTCCTTCAGCGAGGAGAAGTTGCCGGCCTCGCGCAGCAGCTCCTGACGCCGGGTCATCTCGCCGGAGAGCGCGTCCTGCATACGGTCGACGAGGGTGAGCTCGCCCTCGAGGTTGGTGATCACCGCGGATACGTGCGGCATGCCCGCCATCCCGGCGAAGGTCGCACCACCCTTGAAGTCGACCAGCACCAGGTTGAGGACCTCCGGCGGGTGGGTGAGCACCAGACCGAGGACGAGGGTGCGGAGGAACTCGGACTTACCGGAACCGGTCGCGCCGATGACGAGGCCGTGCGGACCCATACCCTGCTGGGCCGACTCCTTGATGTCCATGTAGATCTGCTGGCCGGCCTCGCCGACACCGACCGGCACCCGCAGCCGGTCGCGGTTGGCGCGAGGACGCCAGGCGACGTCCGGGTCGAAGGAGCGTACGTCGCCCAGACCGAGCAGCGCCATGTAGTCCTTCGGCGCCGCGATCTCGGTGTCCTGCGGGGTCTCGGCGGCCGCGTCGGAGCCCTCCGGCGCGACCGTGTAGAGCGCGGTCAGGCGGCGGGCGTAGGCCTCCGCGTCGGCCATGCTCATCTGGTCCACGCGCAGCCGGACCGGGTCCATGCGTACCCGGACCTGGTAGCCGGGAACCGTGTTGTTCTCGTCGGGCTCCTCGTCGTCGATCAGGAACCGCACCCGGCTCGAGTCGAACAGCTCGTCCCAGTGGGTCGGCAGGTCGATGACGGTGACGCCCTGGATGCCGTCGTCGGGGAGCACGTGGTTGCCCGGCGGGACGGAGCCGCCGTCGACGATGACCACGACCTGGGGCGAGGGGATCCGGTCGTCGGTGCCCCAGCGGGCGCGCTCGCCGACCTCGGTCGGGAGGAGCGCGGCAAGGTCGTTGATGTTGGTGACCACCATGCGGCGCGGCCCGACGGCGTCGACCTCGCGGCCGCTCTGCGCGTGCGGGAGCCACTTGACCCAGTCCCACTCGGCGAGGTTGCGCTCGGAGGTGAGCACGGCGACGATCAGCTGCTCCGGCGAGTGGAAGGCCGTCATCCCACAGATCAGAGCCCGGGCGAGCGCCCGGGCCTGGTCCTCGTTGCCGCAGATCTCCATCTTGTCGAACCCGCGCAGGTTGGTCGCCGCCGGCAGGTCGGGCTGGACCCGGTGGACGGTCAGCAGCCGGTGCAGCGCGCTCGCCGAGGCCGGGTCGACCTGGTCGATCGGGGTCTGCTGCGGCGGCACGAGGGTCAGGGCCAGAGGCTGGTGGGCGACGCCGTAACGGACGTCGAGAAAGCGCTTGTGGGTGTTCGGGCGCTCCCACAGCCGGCTGCGCTCCTCCGCGATCGACGGCAGCGAGGACGGCGCCGGGTAGTGCCAGGTCAGCGCCTTGCGCTGCTGCTCGCCGGCCTTGCGGGCCGACCGCCGGACGCCGGCCAGGTAGCGCAGGTAGTCGGTGCGCTGGCCGCCGACCTGCTTCTGCTTCTGCTTCCGCTGGCGGTCGATCTGCACGAAGATGAAGCCGAGGGTCGCGAAGAGGAACATGCCCGCGGCCAGGTACTTCTGGATCGGAGCACCGCCGCCGGTGCCGCCCGCAGGCTGCATCGTGGCGACCAGCACGATCGAACCGAGACTGCCGAGCATCGGGATCGCGTTCATGAGAACGCCGCCGACACCCTCGCCCTCTTCGATAGCCGGTGGAGCGTTGAGTGCGAGCTCCCCCTCGGGGACCTCCGGCTCCTCGGTGCGGGTACCGCCGGCTGTCGCAGCGATAGTCACGTGTCCCCCTGAGACTGGTTCAGTGCCCCGCGGGCCCGGATGCCGCAGGTGGTCTGGATCTTAGAGTGCCCACACCCCGGCTACTACCCTTAACCGTGCCGGTCGGGTAAAACGGGCGGTGGAGCTTCCGATGTGGAACTCTGTCACAGGGTCATCACGCATCCGGGAGGTGTCATGCCCACTCAGACGGCCGATGCCGTTGCGCCGGCGCTCGCCGCAGGCGGCCTGGCGGTCACGGTCCACGGCACCGCCGGAGTGGTCGACATCGTCGTTCCGTCCGATGCGCACGCCTCGGACCTGGCCCGGGAGTACGCCACCGCCGTCGGTCTTCCGGCTGCGCCGGTGCTGCGCGACCGGCGCGGTGAGGTGATCCAGCCGGACGCCTCGCTCGCCTCGCGGGGGATCACCTCGGGCGCCCTGCTCGCAGCGGACTCGCCGCCCACCCAGGCCTACGCGCGGCGCGAGGTCGTCGAGACGGCGGAGCCGGTCCGCGCGGGCAGCTTCTCCTTCTACTGGGTCGGCCTGGCCACCCTGCTGGCGGTCGCGGCGTCGGTCTTCGGCGCCCAGGCCGACGGCTGGCAGCGGTTGGCGATCGCCGGCCTGCTCGCGCTCGGCGCCCTGGTCGGGATCATCCCCGCCGGACCGTACGCAGCCCGCCGCGCGATCACAGCCCCGGCCTTCGCCGCGGGCGCCGCGTTCGTCATCACCGTCACCCCCGAACCAGAGACGCTGCCGCTGGCGGTCGGCGTGGCCGGGCTGGCCGCCGCGGTCGTCGCGACCGTCTCGCGCTCGCTGGTCGACACCGTCGATGCCGCCCTCAAGGTCTGGACCCTGACCGGCGTCACGGTCTTCGTGGTGACCGCACTGTGCGCCCTGCTCGGCACCTCGCCGCAGGTGCCGTGGTCGATCCTGTTCGCCGCGGCCGCCCTCGCGGCGCGGATCGTCCCGTCGTACGCCGTCGACGTGCCGGACTCTTATCTCCTCGACGTCTCCAAGCTGTCGGTGACCGCCTGGTCGGCACGTGCCAAGACCACCACCGGCAAGGCGACCGTCCCGTTCGACGAGGTCACCGAGGTGGCCGAGCGCGGTGCGCGCACGCTGGCGGCGGCCTCCTGGGCGATCCTCGGCGTCGTCGCGGTGAGCGGGCCGGGGCTGGTGGCGACCGCGACCGCCGACGTGGACCGGGTCGGTGCCTGGTTGATCATGCTGGCCGGTGCCTTCGTGATCCTGCTCTCGGCGCGCAGCTACCGCTACTGGCTGCCGCGCGGCGTACTGCGGGTCGCTGGCGTTATTGCGCTGGCGGTCGGCGTGCGGGCCTTCGTAGGGTGGGCGGACCCGGAGCTGGTCTCCTGGTTCGGTCTCGGGGTCGTGCTGATCGGGTTCGCCGTGATCATCGCGGCGATCGCGACCGGCCGGGGGTGGCGCTCGGCGAAGTGGGCGGCTCGGGCCGACTGGTCGGAGTCGCTGTGCGGCGCCGCCGTCATCGCCTCGTTCGTGGTTTCCTCGGGGTTCTTCCGACACCTGTGGGAATCGGGTTTCAACGGCTAGGCAGCAGGGCTGAAAAAAGTTCAGAGATTTGTGTTTAGAACTCCGGGGACGGGGTAAGAACACATTGTCCGGACCTCGGGGGAGCCCATCGGGAGCCGGGCTCCGACAGGTATCAAACCTAGGAAACCGGTTCCGCCGGTGGAAGGACAGCACCATGAGCAGTGAGATCAAGCAAGGGCAGGCGATCGAGTCCGCCGTCAAGTTCATCGAGGAGACGAAGGCCAAGCTGGAGAACATCAACTCCCGCACGGTCTCCGAGGCTCAGTCTGCTGGGTCCTCCGGGTGGAAGGGTGCTGGTGGCAACGCGTTCCAGCAGCTCATGAACACCTACAACGAGAAGGCTCGCGAGATCACCACGGCGCTCGACCAGCTCACCGCGGGGCTCACCAAGGCCCGCCAGCTGGGGTCCGACGCCGACCAGGATGTCGCGGGGCAGACCAGCGCCATCAGCAGCCAGGTCGAGGGCACCAAGTACTCGTTCTGACCCGACGCAACAGACTGAAAGGGAACTGTCATGGGCGAAGAGATTGTCGTTAACCACGGAGCCATGGGCTCGATCGTGGACGTGCTGCTCAAGGGCGTGAAGGAGATGGACGGCGCCCTCGACGAGCTCGAGAGGTACATCCTGAACCTCCAGGAGAACTTCACCGGTGAGGCGGCCAACGCCTACAACCAGGCGCAGGCCAAGTGGAACGGGACCATCCGTGAGCTGAGTGCCACGCTTGACCGCAGCAGCAAGTTCGTCAACGAGTCGCAGGCGCGGATGCACGAGGCTGACATGCGCGGTGCCGGCGGCTTCGGCGGCTGAGTTCTTCAGCACACAGGCAACACGAGGGGACCGGTGCGGGGCACCGGTCCCCTCGTCACTGGTTTTATGGCAAAGTCAGCGCTGACGCTCGTCGGCTGAGCCACGAGCAGACATTCGGCGCAACTCCCGGGACATTCGGTCGGTTCGTCTCGGGCACAGGCACGACGCGAGGAGTTCGTGAAATGACGCAGGCGCAGGTGGCGCCCACTGGGCTGGTCCGGGTGACGGTCGCCTCCGGCACCCGTCGGATGGATCTGGTCCTGCCGGGTTCGGTGCCGGTGGCGGAGCTCGTGCCGGAGCTCGCGCGAAGCGTCGGGCTGCTCGACCCGCAGACGGCCTACGCCGGCTACCGCGTCGTGCTCGCCGACGGACGCAAGCTCGCCGGCGACCTGGGCCTGATCCCGCAGGGCGTCGAGGACGGTGGCGTGCTCACCGTGAGCGCCGGGATCGACGACAAGCCGCCGCGGGTCTACGACGACGTGGTCGAGGCGATGACCGACGTCGTCGAGAGCGAGATGGCTCCCTGGGAGCCCGAAGCCGGACGTCGTACGTCACTGCTGGCCGCCGCACTGCTCCTGCTCCTCGGCGCCGGTGCGCTGTGGACCCAGGCGCCGTCGATGCTCGCCGGCGTCGCCGCCGCGGTGATCGGCATCGTCCTCGCCGGAGGCGCGATCGTGCTCTCCAGGCTCGAGGCGGAGAACGACGCCGCGATCGCCGCGGTCTGGATCGGAGAGGTCTACGGCGCGGTCGCCGGCTTTCTGATCGGCGCGGCCGCCCTCGGCCTGGACGGCGGTGTGGGGATGCCGCTGGCGTTCGCCGGTGCGGGCGCGATGCTCCTCTCCGCCATCGGCTTCCTCGGCCTGGGCGAGGCCCGGATGCTGGCGATGCCGGGTGCGCTCGTCGGTGGAGTGTTCCTCGTGGCCGGCCTGCTGCTGAGCGCGACCGGCTGGAAGGCCGGCGTCGTGCTCGGCATCGTGCTGGTCGTGGTCGTGCTCGCCGGCAGCTTCTTCCCGTGGCTGGCGCTGAGCACGACCAAGACCGACGTCCCGCAGCTCTACTCCGACGAGGACATCAACCTCGACCCGGACGAGATCCGGAAGGACCAGGTCCGGGTCGACGCCAAGGTCGCTCACGAGATCCTGGTCGCGATCTCGCTCTCCGTCGGCGTGCTGGTCGTGCTGACCGCGCCGTTCGTGGTGCGTCTCGGGCTGTTCGGCACGCTGCTGGCCGTCGCCGCGTGTGTCGTGCTGATGCTGCGTACCCGGCAGTACCGGACGGGGTCCGAGGTGCTCGTCGGGCTGGTCTCCGGCATCGCCGGCCTGCTCGCGATCGGTGCCGCCCTGCTGGTCTACCACGAGTCGTGGCGGCCGACGACCGCCGTCGTGCTGGCGGCCGCGGGTGGCGTACTCCTGGTGCTGACGCTCGTCCCCGACGTCGGGTCGATCCGGCGCGGTCGGCTGGCCGACGTCGCCGAGACGATCTGCCTGCTCGCGATGCTGCCGCTGATGGTGCTCGCCTCGGGCCTCTTCGGCGCCGCGGTGGCTGGTTTCTGATGGCCAGCAAGAAGGACCTCGTAGAGGCGCACGCCTTCAGCCGCCGCCGGCTCGTCTCCGCGTTCCTCTCCGGTGCCCCCGGCGGGCGTGAGGTCGAGCCGGCCCGGCCGGGCCGCTCGGTCTTCGGTGGCGTCGTGCTCGCGGTGCTGCTCATCGCCGGCGGCGCTGTCGCCCACTTCCTCTCGCCCAAGGCCGCGACCGGCTGGGCCGACGTGGACGGCCTGATCGTGACCAAGGGTGGCGCCCGCTACGTCGTCACCGGTCCGGACAACGCCAAGGAGCTGCACCCGGTCGTCAATCTCGCCAGCGCTCAGCTCATCCTCGGTCTCGACCTGGAGAAGAAGTCCAAGGTCATCGACCAGGAGGAGATCGACAAGGAGTTCCCGAAGCAGACGATCGGCCTCTCCGGCCCCAAGGTGCCGGAGGAGCTGCCGCTGAAGTCCGACTTCATCAACACCGGCTGGACCGCATGCACAGCCGACGGGGCGGGGACGTACCTGAACATCTCCGAGAAGCCGGACGTGAAGGCGGCCGCCAACACCGGCTTCATGGTGCAGACCGAAGCGGGCAACTACCTCATCGCCGAGTATCGGACCGATGAGGGCTACACCCAGGCCTACAGCTACAAGATCGACGGCGATCAGGAGACGTACGCCGACCGTGTCTTCAATGATTCCCCGCCGACGCTCAAGGTCCCGCAGGCGTGGGTCAACCTGTTCCCCGCTGGTTCCCCGCTGGGAGCGGAGGCATTCGGAAGCGCGTACTCGAAGTTCGGCCAAGCGGTGGCCGGTGAGGACTATCCGATCGGGACCAAGGGCATCTTCGACACCAAGAGCTACCTCTTGACGGAGAGCGGCTGGATTCGCATCAGCGACTTCACCGCTGAGGTGTACGACACCGCCCTGCAGGCAGCGGGCAAATCGGTCAACACCCAGTCGCTGGACAGCGGCCCCACGATCGACGGCGAGACCTTGGAGACCTTCTGGCCCAAGACCGAGCTCGACCCGGGTATCTCGAGCGCTTGTGCGAAGCTGGACACCGCGGACGGTACGACGGTGCGGCTCGGCATCGACCCGGGCAACAACGCCTGGCCGGCGTCGGAGCCTCCTGAGGCGAGCGACTTCACCTCGGTCCGGGTCGACCCCGGCAAGGGTGCCTTCGTGTACGCCGCCAACGGTGAGGAGCTCGACAAGAAGAGCGGGACGCCCTACCTGATCGATGCCCGCGGCACTGCCAACACCCTCGACGGCAAACTCACGGTGGAGCGGCTCGGTCTGACAGCCGACTCCGGTCCGATCGTCCCGGGCACGTGGCTCCAGCTGCTTCCCGCCGGCGCAGCGCTCTCGACGGAGCTCGCCCTGTGCCCGCCGAACACCGGAGAGGTTCAGGAGAGCCAGTGCGTGGCGATCCAGTGACACTGGTCCGTGGCGGTATCACGCTCGCCGCCGTCGTCGGCGGGCTGGCCCTGCTCGGCAGCCCGAGCCCCGCGTACGCAGCGGAGGAGCGGCCGTTTTGCTCGGCCTACGCCACGAACACCGGTGGTGGCACACCCCAGAAGCCGGAGACGCGGACGGCGCCGGTGCCGGAGAAGGCGGCTCCGTTCGCGATCATGCGGATTGCTGAGGCGCAGCAGGTGAGCAAGCAGGGCCAGGGGATCCGTGTCGCGGTGGTCGACTCCGGCTACAGCCGCAGCGCGCAGGACTATCGCGGCACCGTCGCAGCAGGTCTGATCTCCCAGATCGCGCCGAAGGCGAAGCTCAGCGACCACCCGGTCCTCAAGGTCGGCCAGGAGAAGTCGACGATCGACGCCAAGCAGATGGTCGCTCAGCTCAACTCCTTGGCCAAGGGCAACGCCAAGGGTCTGATCGTCGACATCGGTCTGCCTGCGACGCAGGGCGCGTCGGGTCTCCAGACGGCGGTCGACACGCTCATCAAGAAGGGGGCCATCGTGGTGATGGCCGCGGACTGGTCCGGCATCGCCACCGATACGGACCGGGACGTCGGCCCCAAGGTCTTTCCGAACGCCAACGACTCGGTGGTGACGGTCAGTGCCTCCGGCACCTGGGCGTCGGATCCCACCGATTCCACGGTGCTGCCCAACTCCAACACGGACGTCGCCGCTCCGACGTACGGTGCGCCCTCGAAGACCCTCTTCGGCCACTCGTGCTGGGTCGACACGATCTCCACCTCCTTCGCCTCCGCCGAGGTCTCGGGGGTCCTTGCGCTCATCTGGTCAACCAACCCAGGCTGGAGCTCCAGCCAGGTCATCGACCGCCTCTACAGCACCACCTCGGGCCGTGAGGGCCAGGGCGGCAGATACTGGGGCGCCGGAGTCGTGAACGCCTACGACGCGCTCATGAGGCCGGCCGTCAAGGAAGCCGCCGAGCCCCCGGAGGTCGAGCAGGCCCCGATGGCCCGCGAGAAGGTCGACCCGCTGGCCTCTGTCCGCGACAACGCGGTCTGGTGGGGCATCGGCGGTGGCGGCGCGCTCGGGCTCGGGCTGGTCCTGCGGCCGCTGTTCTCACGTCGCAAGGGCTCGATGTAGCTCGTCAGGATGCCGAGGCGTACGCCGTCTTGGACCGAACCGCTGCGAAATGAAGAACGCCGATCCGGAGCTTGCGCTGTCCGGATCGGCGTTCTTGCAGGTCAACCGTGGTTTCCTGCTGGCGGATCTGGGGGGATTCGAACCCCCGAGGGCTATTAACCCAACACGGATTCCAGCCGTGCGCCATAGGCCACTAGGCGACAGATCCGTGAGGGATCCTACGCGGATCCGCGAGCCTGGGGGAAATCGGCGCAGGGCCAGCGGGCCGCCTTTGGGATCGGCGCGGCGACTCGTCTAGACTCATCGGCAACCCCCCATGTGGCGACATCTTGTCGAACCTCCCCAGGGCCGGAAGGCAGCAAGGATAAGCGAGCTCTGTTGGGTACGTGGGGGGCCTTTTCTATTTCCTGACGTCACCCGCGAGCGGCGCCCTGGTCGCGGGTGATCCCGCGGACGATCGAGATCCACGCGACACACGCGACCACCATCGCGACGACGGAGACCGCGTCGCGGCTGGTGACCAGCAGCCCGCCGTCGTCTCTCATGGGGATCTGCGGCGCCCAGGTGGCGATCAACCAGGCTGCCCACCAGAGGGCCGGACTCGGACGGGTCTCGCCCTTCGCGGTCGCGCGGCGTACGTCGTCGACGATCTGGAAGGGAAACCAGAGCGACACGATCGGAACCCACCACCCGAGCCACGTCCATGATCGGCTGCGCCGCATGGGGAACGTCGGATCGACCAGCTTCGCGAAGTCGTAGCTTCGCAGGAGCCACAGGGTGCCCACCAGGTAGACGGCGATGACGGTCCCGATTGCAGCCAACGAGATCAGCGTGAGTACGTCCCAAGCCCACCGCGCAGGGGAAGGAACCGAGTGGATCGCGTAGGTGACCAGCTGAAACACCGTGAGGGCGACGGCCAGGGCGATCACGACCTTCGCCAGACCACGCGGGACAGCCGGCAGGTGCTGGGGGACGGGCTGGTGCGGCAACATCGACAGCGTGTCGTCGTGATGGTCCATCGATCGTCCTTCCGGAAATGTCCGACGCCCACAAGCGCCCTGGGCGAATGCTGGTCCGCCGGTGGAGGGCTGCGCAGGAGAATGGGTCAGAACGACCCACTTTGCGGGTTCGTCCACGACCGGGCCGCCCGGCGGCTACCGACTGTCGGTGGGTGTCGTTAGGGTTCATGGGGTGGACGCACCGCTAGCTCTCTACCGCCGCTACCGGCCGGAGACGTTTGCCGAGGTCATCGGTCAAGATCACGTCACCGGCCCGCTGCGCAATGCGCTGGCGGGCAACCGGGTCAACCATGCGTACCTCTTCTCGGGCCCACGCGGCTGCGGAAAGACGACCTCGGCGCGGATCCTGGCGCGTGCGCTGAACTGCGAGAAGGCACCGATCGCGGACCCGTGCGGAGAGTGCGACTCGTGCCGCGACCTGGCGCGCGGCGGGCCGGGCAGCATCGACGTGATCGAGATCGACGCGGCGTCGCACGGTGGTGTCGACGATGCCCGTGACCTGCGGGAGAAAGCGTTCTTCGCGCCGGTGAAGAGCCGCTACAAGGTCTACATCATCGATGAGGCCCACATGGTCTCGACGCAGGGCTTCAACGCGTTGCTCAAGCTCGTCGAGGAGCCGCCGGAGCACCTGCGGTTCATCTTCGCGACGACGGAGCCGGAGAAGGTCATCCCGACGATCCGGTCGCGCACCCACCACTATCCGTTCCGCCTCTTCCCGCCGAAGCTGGTCTCCGACTACATCGCGACCCTGTGCGAGAAGGAGGGCATCAACGTCGAGCCGGCCGCGCTGCCGCTGGTCGCCCGCGCGGGTGCCGGGTCGATGCGCGACAGCCTCTCGGTGATGGACCAGCTGCTCGGTGGCGCCGGCCCTGAGGGCGTGACCTACGAGCTGGCCGCCGGGCTGCTCGGCTACACCCCGGACGCGTTGCTCGACGAGGTCGTCGACGCCTTCGCGGCTCACGACGGTGCCGCGGTCTTCGGGGTGATCGACAAGATCATCGAGACCGGCCAGGACCCGCGGCGGTTCACCGAGGACCTGCTGCGCCGCTTGCGTGACCTGGTGATCGTCAAGGCGGTCCCGGACGCGCCCGCGACCGGCCTCATCGACGTCTCCGAGGACGGTGGCGAGCGGCTGGTCGCCCAGGCCGGTCGCTTCGGACCCCACGACCTCTCCCGGGCGGCCGACGCGGTCGCGACCGGTCTGACCGAGATGCGCGGTGCCACCGCGCCCCGACTCCTGCTCGAGCTGATCTGTGCCCGGGTCCTGCTGCCCGCGGCCGATGGCGCCGACGGCCTCGCCGCGCGCCTGGACCGTCTCGAGCGGAGGATCGAGATCAGCGGTACGCCGACGGTGACCGCTGCTCCGGTGGCTCCCGCCCCGGCCCAGGACCGGCCGGTGCTCAAGCCGTCCGTCGGTGCGCCGGGACACGAGACGGTCGCGCCGCCGCCCGAGCCCGTCCAGATGTACGCCCCGAAGCCCGAGCCCGCGCGCGAGCCCGCCCCGGCCGCCGAGATGCCTCCGCAGCAGCAGGCTCCGGCGACCCCGCCCGCACCGGAGCCGCCGAGTCAGCCCCAGGCGCCGGCACAGCCGGGTGGCATGGGCAACGTGGACATCCGCCGTCTGTGGGACGACGTGATCGCCCAGACCAAGGGCCTGCGCCGGGCGACCTGGTCCCTGGTGGGTCAGAACGCGCAGGTGATCGACTTCCGCGACGGCGTGCTCACCCTCGGGTTCGCCTCGCCGGGGCTGCGTGACCGGTTCGCGACCGGCGGGCACGAGCCGATCCTCGGGCAGGCGCTGGTCAACGTGATCGGCATCCAGCCGAAGATCGAGGCGATCGTCGCCGGCGGTGGCCAGAGCGCCCCGCAGCGGCAGGCCCCGCCGCAGCCTCAGCCGAGCCAGCCGCAGGAGCCCACCCAGCCGCAGCAGCCGCCGGAGGCGTCCTGGAACGAGCAGGCCCCGCCGCCCGACTGGGCCGCCGAGCCGCCCCCGCCCGACCAGCCGCCCGCTCCGCCGGAGTCGCCTGCGACACAGCCGGCCGATCCTGGAGCGATCGCGCTGGCGCGCGAGGCGATCCGGCCGACGCGTGCGGCCGACTACGAGCCCCCGGTCGACGACACCGCGGCCCGTCTGGCCGAGGCCGACGCCGCGGTGAACCCCGACGACCAGGCCTACGACGGTCCGGCCGCGATGGGTGCCGAGGCACTGCTCGCTCAGGAGCTGGGTGCAACGATGATCGAAGAGATTCCTCACAACTAGGACGGCACAGATGACGAACCCACTCGAAGGCCTCGGTGGCGAGGGCGGCTTCGACCTCAACGCGATCATGCAGCAGGCGCAGGCGCTGCAGAGCCAGATCGTCGACGCCCAGGAGAAGCTCGCCGAGACGATCGTCGACGGCACCGTCGCCGGCGGTGCGGTGACCGTCAAGCTCACCGGCACCGGCGAGCTGGTCGGCGTGGAGATCAAGCAGGGCGAGTTCGACGGCAGCAGCCCCGACGACCTCGAGGACCTCGGTGCCGTGATCGTCGCCGCCTACCGCGACGCGAAGGGCAAGGCAGACGCCCTCGCCGGCGAGGCGATGGGCCCGCTCGCGGGCGGCCTCGGCGGCGGTATGGGTGCCCCCGGCGGCGACGAGCCGCCGTTCAAGCTCGGCTTCTAGAAGGACAGGCAACAGCGTTGTACGAGGGTGTGGTCCAAGACCTCATCGACGAGCTGGGACGGCTCCCGGGCGTAGGCCCGAAGAGTGCCCAGCGGATCGCTTTCCATCTGCTCCAGGCTGATCCCGCCGACGTACATCGGCTGGCCTCGATCCTCAACGAGGTCAAGGCGAAGGTGAAGTTCTGCTCGGTCTGCTTCAACGTCTCCGAGGAGGAGACGTGCCGGATCTGTCGCGACCCGCGTCGCGAGCAGTCGGTGCTGTGCGTGGTCGAGGAATACAAGGACGTCGTCGCGATCGAGCGCACCCGCGAGTTCCGCGGGCGCTACCACGTGCTCGGTGGCGCGATCAGCCCGATCGACGGGATCGGTCCCGACCAGCTCCGGATCCGTGAGCTCGTCCAGCGGCTCAACGACCCCGGGATCACCGAGGTGATCCTCGCCACGGACCCCAACCTCGAGGGCGAGGCGACGGCGACCTACCTGACCCGTCAGCTGAGCCCGCTCGGGCTGAAGGTCACCCGTCTGGCCAGCGGTCTTCCGGTGGGCGGCGACCTGGAGTACGCCGACGAGGTCACTCTCGGGCGCGCGTTCGCCGGTCGCCGCGCGGCTGAGTAGTCCCTAAGAGCAGACTCTTTACCCTCGTCAGGCCGCGGCTTCGGCGGTAGCCTGACGATTCAAGGGACCTCGGGAAGGGGGCCGTCATGACGAACGACTTGACCGGCAAGGACTTCGCCACCAGCATCGCCGACTCGGTGGAGAGCTTTCTGCTCTCGGTGCGCGCGATCGCTGCAGACGGCGACGGCGGCAGCGCTGTCCCGATGCTGCTGCTGGAAGTGAGCCAGATCCTGCTGGCGGGTGCGCGACTGGGCGCCCAGCAGGACTTCGAGCCACGGGAGGAGTTCCAGCCCGACGTCGGCATGGAGGCCGACGTCGACGAGCTTCGGATGGGGCTGGCCGAGATGTTCGGCGACATCGACACCTACAGCTTCGTCTTCGATCCTTACAGCCCGGACGTGGTCGACAGCCAGATCTCCGACGACGTCGCCAGCCTGGTGACCGATCTGGAGTACGGCCTGCGGCACTACCGTCTCGGCGACGTGGACGAGGCGCTGTGGTGGTGGCAGTTCAGCTACGTCAACAACTGGGGCAACCTGGCCGGCGCGGTGCTCAACGCGCTGCTCACGGTGGTGGCTCACGACCGCCTCGACTCCGAGCCGTTCACCGGTGAGGACGAGGACCTGGCGGCCGCTGATGAGATGCTGGAGAAGACGGCCGCGACGGCCACGTAGACTTCTGCGACGTGGGAATCGTCGTTCAGAAGTACGGTGGCAGCTCGGTTGCGGATGCCGCAGGCATCAAGCGTGTAGCTCAGCGAGTGGTCGCGACCAAAGAGCAGGGCCACGACGTGGTCGTGGCCGTGTCCGCCATGGGCGACACCACTGACGAGCTGATCGACCTGGCCAACAAGGTCTCGCCCGACGCCACCGCCCACGCGCGTGAGTTCGACATGCTGCTCACCTCCGGGGAGCGGCAGTCGATGGCGCTGCTCGCGATGGCGATCAACGACGTCGCGAACGAGCGCGGCCTGGCGTACGAGGCCCGGTCGTTCACCGGGTCGCAGGCCGGTCTGATCACCGACGCGCAGCACGGGCGCGCCAAGATCCTCAGCATCACCCCGGAGCGGATCCAGGCGGCGATCGCCGACGGTGCGATCGCGATCGTGGCCGGCTTCCAGGGCGTCTCCAAGGACACCAAGGACATCACCACGCTGGGCCGTGGCGGCACCGACACCACCGCGGTCGCGCTGGCGGTGGCGCTGAACGCCGACGTCTGCGAGATCTATACCGACGTCGACGGCGTGTTCACCGCCGACCCGCGGATCGTCCCGACCGCCCGCAAGCTCAGCGAGGTCGCCTTCGAGGAGATGCTCGAGCTGGCCGCCTCCGGTGCCAAGGTGCTCCACCTGCGCTCGGTGGAGTTCGCGCGGCGCCACAGCCTCCCGATCCACGTACGCTCCTCCTTCTCCACCCTCAACGGCACCGTCGTGAAGGGCAGCATCGACGCGGTCTCGCCGCGCGCCGACCACCAGCCGAGCGCGGACGCCGGCATGGAGGCGCCGATCGTCGCGGCCATCGCCTACGACCGCAGCCAGGCGAAGATCACGGTCGTCAACGCGCCCGACCAGGTGGGCGCCGCCGCGAAGGTCTTCGAGATCATCGCCGGGGTCGGCATCAACGTCGACATGGTGGTCCAGGACTCGTCGTCGGCGGCCGCCGAGCGCACCGACATCACCTTCACGCTGCCCCGTGACGACGCCGAGCGGGCCGGGAAGGCGCTGGAGCTGGCGCGTGAGGAGCTCGGCTTCGAGCGGGTGAGCACCGAGCCGCGGATGGGCAAGGTCTCCCTGATCGGCGCCGGGCTGCGTACGCAGCCGAAGAAGATTGCCGACTTCTTCTCCGCCATCGCTCAGGCCGGGGTCAACATCCAGATGATCTCCACCTCGGAGGTCCGGGTCTCGGTCGTCGTCGGCGACGACGAGGTCGACCGCGCGGTCCAGGCCGCGGCGGAGCGGTTCAGCGACGTGGAGGTCGAGAAGGTCTCCTACGGCGCCGACGCCAATGGCGACACCCCGGAGATCGTCGGCGTGGCCCACGACCGTGGCGAAGCCAAGATCACCGTCGCCGGCGTCACCGACGAGCCCGGCGAGGCGGCCCGCATCTTCGACACCCTCGCCGACAACGGCATCAACATCGACATGATCGTGCAGAACGTGTCGGCCGAGGAGACGCGGCGTACGGACATCTCGTTCACGCTGCCGCGCGCCGACGTCAAGAAGGCGCGTGCCGCGCTCGGCGACATCCAGGCCGAGGTCGGCTTCGCCGACCCGGTCACCGACGAGCAGATCGGCAAGCTCTCGATCGTGGGTGCCGGGATGCGTACGCATCCGGGGATCACCGCGAAGTTCTTCGCCGCGCTCGCCGCCGAGGGAGTCCTGATCAGGATGGTCTCGACCTCGGAGATCCGCGTCTCGGTGCTCGTCAGCGCCGACGACCTCGACCGCGCAGTGCGCGCCACACACAGAGCATTCGGCCTCGACAGCGACGGAGAGGCCATCGTCTACGGAGGGACCGGCCGATGAGCGTCAACCTGGGAATCGTAGGAGCAACCGGGCAGGTGGGCGTCGCCGTACGCCAGATCCTGCTCGAGCGGAACTTCCCGCTCGGCGAGGTACGTTTCTTCGCCTCCGCGCGCTCGGCGGGCAAGACCATCGAGTTCGGTGAGCGTTCGATCGTCGTCGAGGACGCGGCCACCGCCGATCCGTCAGGGCTCGACATCGCGATCTTCTCGGCCGGCGGCGCCACCTCGAAGGCGCTGGCGCCGAAGTTCGCCGACGCCGGCGTGATCGTCATCGACAACTCCTCGGCCTGGCGCAAGGACCCGGAGATCCCGCTGGTCGTCTCCGAGGTCAACCCGTCCGCGATGGCCGGGGTGATCGAGGCTCGTCGGGGCATCATCGCCAACCCGAACTGCACCACGATGGCCGCGATGCCGGTGCTCAAGGCGCTCCACGACGAGGCCGGCCTCGAGCGCCTCGTCGTCTCCACCTACCAGGCGGTCTCCGGCTCGGGCGTCGCCGGTGTCGAGGAGCTCGTCCGTGGCATCGCTGCGGCGGGCGACAAGGCGAGCGAGCTGGCCTACGACGGCTCGGCGATCGCCTTCCCCGAGCCGGACAAGTACGTCGAGACCATCGCCTACAACGTCCTTCCCTACGCCGGGTCGCTGGTCGAGGACGGCCTCAACGAGACCGACGAGGAGCAGAAGCTCCGCAACGAGTCGCGCAAGATCCTCTCCCTGCCCGACCTGCGCGTCTCCGGCATCTGCGTCCGCGTCCCGGTCGTCACGGGCCACTCGCTCGCGGTCAACGCCGAGTTCTCCTCGCCGCTGACCCCCGAGCGCGCCACCGAGATCCTGGCGAACGCCCCGGGCGTCGAGCTCCGCGACGTACCCACGCCTCTCTACGCCGCCGGCAAGGACCCGTCCTACGTCGGCCGCATCCGTCAGGACGAGGGTGTCCCGGACAACCGCGGCCTCGCGCTGTTCATCTCCAACGACAACCTCCGCAAGGGCGCCGCACTCAACACGGTCCAGCTCGCCGAGCTGGTGGCCGCCGCCCTCTGACGAGACGTCACCCACGTCGGCCGAGGTGGCACCACGGGGCCACCTCGGCCGACGGCGTTGACGCTTCGGCCGACGTAGGTGACGCCTCGGCCTAGGTGGTCAGTCGATGTAGTTGGTCGTCACCCAATAGGCGAGCGCGTACGCGGCGGCGGTGAGGATCACCACGATGATCACGCCCCAGGCGTGGTTGAAGACCTCGGTGAGGAACAGCATCGAGAGTACGGCGACGAGGGCCGAGCCGAGGAAGCTGATCGTGAAGGGGGAGCGGGCGCTGGCCAGGCGGAGGAGGTAGCCGCCGACGAGGACCGCGAGGACGAAGACGGCGATGAGGACGACTGCGCCGGTGTCGCCGAGCGACGACGTGCCACGCGTCCACTGGCTCACCATGCCGCTGAACCAGACGGCCAGAGCCATGACCGCGCCGACGATGGCGCCGATCATGACGGCCGCGGACAAGCCCGACGGGGTGCCGAGGTTGATGCGCCGCTGGATCGCGTCCGTCGGCTGCCTCGGGGCCTTCGGCTCTCGAGGAGCCTTGGGTGCCTTCGGCTCCTTCGCGGGCTTGGCCGGCTTCTCGGCCTTCTGCTTGGGCGAAGGCTTCTTCGCAGGCTTCGGCGCAGGCTTCTCCGCGGACTTCTCCGCAGGCGGCTCGGGAGTGACGACGGGTGGTGCCGTCTCGAGCACCTGAGTCTTCTCGGCGGGAGCCTTCTCTGGCTTGGTGCTGGTCGGCTTCGTGCCCCCGCGCTTCTTCTTGAAGCCGAACGACGGCGCGGCGAGCTTGTCGGCGGGGTCGTTGCTCATGAGGGGCAGTTTCGCATGCCGCGCGTCACATTTGAACTCAGGCGCGGGTCAGACGGATGACCGGGATCTCGCGATCGGTCTTCTTCTCGTAGCTCCCGAAGTTGGCAGCCGACGCGACGATCGTGGCCCAGGCCTGCGCCCGCTCCTCACCGTGGAGCTGCTCGGCGACCACCGGGATGGTCTCGCCGCCCAGCTCGATCGTGACGCGGTCGGGGTTGGCCGCGAGGTTGTAGTACCACGCAGGGTTCTTCGCCGCGCCGCCGGCGGAGGCGACGATCAGCCAGGAGCCGTCATCGCCGGGGAACCAGGCCAGCGGCGACGAACGGGGTTCGCCGCTCTTCTTGCCGATCGTCGTGAGCACGAGCAGGCGCATCCCGGCCGTCGTGGAGTCGCTCTTGCGGGCCCGGCGCATCATCAGCTTGTTGCCCAGCTTCAGGAGGGGGTTGGCGGTGGGCTGCCTGGCGCCCCGGGTGCCGTTGCGAGTGTCGAAGCTCATGGCGTCGACACTACCGGCGGGAAATGAACTCAGGCTCGGAGATCTTGCGATCTCCGAGCCTGAACTCGATGTCGGGTTGACAGGATTTGAACCTGCGGCCCCCTCGTCCCGAACGAGGTGCGCTACCAAGCTGCGCTACAACCCGAATGCTGCACCGATCAACGGTCCAACGAGAAATGAGCATAGCCCAGAGACTGCTCCGACTCGTAATCGAGCCCTACCGTCGAGACGCACCACGCGGAGTCAGCGTCAGCAGGGTGGCCTCGGGGCGGCAGGCGATGCGGATCCGGGTGTAGGGAGAGGTGCCGAGGCCGGCCGAGACGTGCAGCCAGGCCTGCCGTCCGGCATGGGTGTGTGTGTGCAGCCCGCGCGCCCGGGCGGGGTCGATGTCGCAGTTGGTGGCCAGCGCCCGCCCGCCGGGCAGGCAGACCTGACCACCGTGGGTGTGACCGGCCAGGATCGCGTCGTAGCCGTCGGCGGTGAACTGGTCCAGGACCCGCAGATAAGGCGCGTGCGCGACCCCGAGGCGTACGTCCGCAGCAGCGTCCGCCGGCCCGGCGACCGCGGGCAGGTTGTCGAGTCCCAGGTGTGGGTCGTCGACGCCGGCGAAGGCGAACTCGATGCCGTTGACCGTCAGCGACGAGCGCGTGTTGGTCAGATCGAGCCAGCCCGACTTGGTGAACGACGCGGACAGGTCGCGCCAGGGCAGCTCAGGCACGTTCGTACGCCGCTTGCCGTTGTCCGGCAACAGGTAGCCGAACGGGTTGCGCATCCGCGGCTCGTAGTAGTCGTTGGACCCGTGCACGAAGACCCCGGGCACGTCGAGCAGCGTGCCGAGGGCGTTGACGATCGCCGGCACCGCCCGCTGGTGGGCGAGGTTGTCGCCGGTGTCGACGACCAGGTCGGGCTTCAACGCGGCGAGCGAGGCGATCCAGTCGAGCTTCTTGTGCTGCGAGGGGACCACGTGCATGTCGGAGAGGTGCAGCACCCGCAGCGGGTCCGCGCCCTCGGGAAGCACGGGCAGCGTCACGTCGCGCAGCGTGTACTGACGGGCCTCCCACAGGGCGTACGTCGTCAGGGCCGCGCCGGTGGCGAGCCCGGTGCCGAGGGTTGCGCCGATTACTGAGGCGAGCCGCATGGCTCAACCCTGCCACAATGGGTCCCATGAGCTCTTTGAAGGACCGACTTCGCACCGACCTGACCTCCGCGATGAAGGCTCGGGACAAGGATCGCGCCGGCACGCTGCGGATGGTCATGGCCGCGATCAGCGAGGCCGAGGTCGCCGGGAAGGAGGCCAAGGAGCTCACCGACGACGAGATCATCACGATCCTCACCCGTGAGGCCAAGAAGCGCCGCGAGGCGGCCACCGCCTTCGCCGAGGGCGGCCGCACCGAGCAGGCCGAGAAGGAGACCGGGGAGGCCGCGGTGATCACGGAGTACCTGCCCGCTCAGTTGAGCGCCGAGGAGATCTCCGACCTGGTCAGCAAGGCCATCGCCCAGACCGGTGCTGCCGAGGAGGGGATGCGCGCGATGGGCAAGGTGATGGGCATCCTGACCCCGCAGACCAAGGGCAAGGCCGATGGCGGCGCCGTGGCCGCTGAGGTGCGCAAGCAACTCGGCTGACGGCAGCACCGAACGAAGCGTGGCCCCCACCGGATCGGTGGGGGCCACGCTCGTCGTCAGGGCCAGGCGTCAGCCGGTCGGCCACTCCCAGCCGAAGTCGGGCTCGTTCGGATCGGCTCTCGGCTTCGGCTTGGCGTCGTCCTCCGGGGGCGTCGACTCCTCGGGCTGCTTTTTCTTCTTCTTCGGCTCGGGCTTCGGCTCCGGGCCCAGCGAGGTGTAGATCGTGACCGGTGACCCCTCGGCGGCGTCGCCGGAGGGAGTGGTGAAGGCGACCAGACCGCGGTCGTACTCGGAGTAGGCCTCCGGTCCGACCTGGACCTGGAAGCCGGCCTTCCGCAGCACCTTCGTCGCCTTCTCGACGGTCATTCCGCCCGTCCAGGGGACGTCGACCGTGCGGCCGGCGATCACGCTGGGGTCGGGCTCGTGGAAGTCCTCCCACTTGAGGTACTTGTCGATCACCTGCATCGCGCCGCCCCACATCGGGCCGGCCGTCGTCGAACCAGCTGCCTCGTAGACGTAGTTGCCACCGACGACCTGGCCGTTGAGGCTGAGCGGCGTGCCCTTGGAGTTGGCGCCGGCGATCATCGAGGCGGTCGCGAGCCTCGGGGTGTAGCCCATCAGCCACACCGCCTTGTTGTCCTGCGTGGTCCCGGTCTTGCCCGCGCTCGGGACGGACAGCGCCAGGTTCTGGCCGAAGCCGCCCGGCTCCATCACACCGCGGAGGATGTCGTTGACCGCGTCGGCCGTGCCCTTGGCCATCGCCTGCTGGCAGGTCGGGGCGTACTTCTTGATGACCTTGCCGTTGGCGTCGAGGATCTCGTTGACCGGCACCGAGTCGCAGTGCTTGCCACGGGCACCGAACGTCGCGTACGCCTCGGCCATCTCCAGCGGGCTGACGTCGACGACGCCGAGGGTGAAGGTCGGCACGCGCTCCGCGCCGCCGCAGCCGGTCTCGCTCGGCTTGCAGACGTGACCGTCGTCGAAGCTGACGCCGAACGGGGCGGTGAGCTTGACGCCCATCTTCTGCGCCATCTTGTAGGGCGTGCACATGCCGGTGAGCTGGAAGAGCTGGGCGTAGAAGGTGTTCACCGACTCCCGGGTGCCGGTGTAGGCGTCCTTGCTGCCCGAGGTGGTGGAGTTGTGGAACGTGTGGGTGCCGACGCGGTTGCCGTCGCCCGGGCAGCCGGCGAAGGTCGACTCGTTGAGGGTCAGCTCCTCGGGCGAGTTGATCTTCTGCTTGAGCGGGAAGCCCTGCTCGATGGCCGCGGCCAGGGTGAACGCCTTGAAGGTCGACCCGGCCTGGAAGCCGTTGGAGTCGCCCGACTTCTCCTTCGGGACCAGGTAGTTGAGGTAGGACTGGCCCTTCTTCTTGTTGTCACCCATCGGTCGCGACTGAGCCAGCGCCCGCACCCGACCGCTGCCGGGCTCGACCATCGCCAGGGCCCCGATCGCCTGGTCGGTGGCGTCGACGTGGTCCTCGACGGACTCCTGGGCGGCGTCCTGGAAGCGTTGGTCGAGCGTGGTCTTGATGGTCAGACCGCCCGACTTGATCAGCGCCAGCCGGTCGGTCTCGTTCTCGCCGAAGGCAGGGTCCTTGAGCAGCCACTTGATCACGTAGTCGCAGAAGAACTCCGCGGAGGAGCCGAGGCAGCCGTTGCGCTGCTTCTGCACGTTGAGGCCGAGGCCGGCGTCCTTCAGCTTCTCCGCCTCGGGACGGGAGACGACCTTGAGCGCGGCCATCCGGTCGATGACGACGTTGCGGCGGGCGATGGTGGCGTCGGGGTAGTTGGTCGGGTCGTAGCCGGTGGGGTTCTTCACCATCCCGGCCAGCATCGCCGACTGCTGCCAGTTGAGCTCGGAGGCGTTGACGTTGAAGTAGTGCTTCGCGGCCGCCTGGACGCCGTAGGCGCCGTCACCGAAGTAGGCCGCGTTGAGGTAGCGCTCCAGGATCCAGTCCTTGGAGTGCTGCTCCTCCAGCGCGATCGCGTAGCGCAGCTCGCGGATCTTGCGGGCCGTGGACTTCTCGATGGCCGCCTTGCGCTCGGCCTCGGTCTTCGCGGAGTAGACCAGCGTGGTCTTCACCAGCTGCTGGGTGATCGAGGAGCCACCCTGGACCGAGTCGCTGGCCTGGTTGGTGATCAGCGCGCGCAGCGTGCCCTTGAGGTCCATCGCGCCGTGCTGGTAGAAGCGGTAGTCCTCGATCGCCAGGAGCGCCTTCGTCATGTTGGACGAGATCTGGTCGAGCGGGCGGTAGACGCGGTTCTGGTCGTAGAGCGTCGTGATCAGGTTGCCTTTGCGGTCGACGATCTTGGTCGTCTGGGACATGTCGTCGACCTCGAAGGCCTTCGGCAGCGAGTCCATCTTCTCGGCCGTCTCCTTGGCCGCGATCCCGGCCACCCCGGCGAAGGGGATGGCCAGACCTGCGGCGACGACCCCGAGGACGGCTGCCACTCCACACATGACGGCGAGATGCTTGAGCACGGTCTGCGGGCGCAGCGACGGCGAGGACATGCTCGTCATCGTAGGTGATCGCGGCTAATAGCACATGATTCGCAACCGGGGCCGGACAGGGAGGCCACAAAGGGGTCCCGAGGCCCCTACTAGTCATTTCGGACTACGTACTTTGGGTAAGAAGGGTGTGTCACTCGACAGGTCAGGGTCCTTAACCTTTAGTCCGCACGGGCGCCCACGCCGTCAACTGGGGAGGGCGATGCGCTCCGACGAAGGGATGGCACACAATGTGGGTTGATGAATGGTCGCTACAGGCCGCTTGTCGTGAGAACGAGCCCGACGAGCTCTTCGTACGTGGCGCCGAGCAGAACAAGGCCAAGCTGGTCTGCTCCGGCTGCGCGGTCCGCACCGAGTGCCTGGCCGAGGCGCTCGACAACCAGATCGAGTGGGGTGTCTGGGGCGGCATGACCGAGCGCGAGCGTCGTGCGCTGCTCCGCCGCAGCCCCAACGCCTCGTGGCGTGCCGTGCTCGAGGCCGCACGCACCCGTGCCTCGGTGGAGTGATCACTCGTCCCCTACTCGAGTGGATCGCTGAAGATCTTGGTCGGAGCCAGGACGTACGTGACGTACGTCCTGGCTCTCCCCTTTTTCCAGGTGCTCAGCCCTGGGCCAGCAACCGGCCGATCTCGCGGAGCCCGTCGAGATCGTGTACGTCACCGGGCAGCGCCGGCACCACGGCGGTCGGCACGTGCGGGTGGGCGACGGCGAAGCGCTCGCGCAGCTGGTCCTGACGCTCGACCAGCAGGGCACGGTCGGCGTGGAGCCGCAGCAGGCCGGCGGTGAGCGGTGCGTCGGGGAGACGCTCCGAGGCGGCACCTGCCGCGGCGGCGGTGAGCGAGGCCTCGTCGGGCAGCGTGGCCCGGTTGACGACCAGCCCCTGGAGCGGCATCCGGTCGCCGGAGAGCCGCTCGACGAAGTAGGCGGCCTCGCGCAGTGCGTCGGGCTCAGGGGCCGCGATGACGAGGAAGGCGGTCTCGTCGGCCTGGAGCAGTGCGTACGTCTCCTGTGCTCGTTGCCGGAAGCCACCGAAGACGGTGTCGAGCGCGGTGACGAAGGTCTGCAGGTCGGTGAGCATCTGCCCGCCGAGCACCTTCTTGAGCGCGTTGGTCACGATGCTGATCCCGGCCGACATCAGCCGGACCGGTCCCTTCGCCGGCGCCAGCATCAGGCGCAGGAACCGGCCGTCGAGGAAGCTGGAGAGGCGTTCGGGTGCGTCGAGGAAGTCGAGGGCGCTCCGGCTCGGGGGCGTGTCGACGACGATCAGGTCGTAGTCGCCGTTGCCGCCGTTGTGGGCGAACGAGTCGCGGTAGAGCTGGCCGAGCTTCTCCATCGCCATGTATTCCTGCGTGCCCGCGAAGCTGGAGCTCAGCGCGATGTAGAACTGGTTGTTGAGGATCTGCTGGGCCTTCTCCGGGCTGGCCTGGGACTCGACCACCTCGTCGAAGGTGCGCTTCATGTCGAGCATCATCGCGTCGAGCCGGCCCGGTCCGACCCCGGGAACGGGGCGCGGGGTGTTGTCGAGCTGGGCGATGCCCATCGACTGGGCGAGGCGCCGGGCGGGGTCGATCGTCAGCACGACCACCTTGCGGCCGCGCTCGGCCGCCCGCAGCGCGAGTGCGGCCGACGTGGTCGTCTTGCCGACCCCGCCGCTGCCGCAGCAGACGATGATGTGGGTGTTTCGATCGTCGAGCAGCCGGTCGACCTCGAGGGTCCGGGTGTGGTCGGCGTGGGCGGCCAGCGGGCCGACGCGGGGGTGAGACGTCATGCGAGCCCCTGGTCCTTCAGCTCAGCAGCGAGCTCGTAGAGCCCGCCGATGTCGATGCCGCCGGCGATCCGGTTGAGCTCGTAGGTCGGGACACCGAGACCGGCGACGAGGTCACGCTGGGCGTCCTCGAGGGATCGGCGCTCGGCGTACTCCTTCGCCTCCGTGGTCAGCGCGGCGATCAGGGCCGGGTCGGGCTCGACGCCGGCGCGCTTGAGGTCCTCGGCGATGGTCTCGCCGTCGAGCGAGCCGGTGAGGGCAGCGGCCAGGGACTCGTCGGGGAGGTCGCGAGGGCGCACCTGGTTGACGATGACGCCGCCGACCGGAAGCCCGGCGGCACGCAGCTCGCTGATGCCGTCGGCGGTCTCCTGGACCGGCATCTCCTCGAGCAGGGTGACCAGATGCACCGCGGTCCGCCGGGAGCGGAACAGCGTCATCATCGTGTCGGCCTGGTTCTTGATCGGGCCGACCTTGGCCAGTCCCGCGACGGACTCGGACACGTTGAGGAAGGTCGTGATCCGGCCGGTCGGGGGAGCGTCGAGCACGACGGCGTCGTAGGTGCGGGCGCCCTTGTTGCGGCTGTTGCGCTGGACGGCCTCGAAGAGCTTGCCGGTCAGGAGGACGTCCCTGACCCCGGGCGCGATCGTGGTCGCGAACTCGATGACGCCGAAGCGGTCGAGGGCGCGGCCGGCCGGGCCGAGCTTGTAGTACATCTTGAGGTATTCGAGGAGCGCTTCCTCAGGAGCGATGTGCAGGGCGTAGACGTTGCCCGGCTCGGCGTCGGCGCCGGACCGGGACCGCATCCGCAGCCCGGTCGCGATGCGGGTCTCGGCATAGGGTAGCGGGTCGACGTCGAACATCCGCGCCACACCCTGCCGGCCCTCGACCTCGCAGAGCAGGACGTTCTTTCCGTGGGAGGCCAGCCCGAGCGCCAGGGCCGCAGCCACCGTCGACTTGCCCGTGCCGCCCTTGCCGGTCACCACGTGCAGCTGCACATGGGGCCAGTCGGAACTCATGGGGTGACTCTAACGGGGACGTGCCCTCAGGGGGTGATGTTGAGGTTCTCGACGATCTTGCTGCCGAGCGTGGTGTCGCCGGTGATCGTCACCTTGGCGGGGTCGGCGGAGGCCCGGCCGCCGGCGAGGAGGACGTACGTCTCGCGGTCGGTGGAGAGCGTGACGGTGGGCTCGGCCACCGGGTCCACGACGGGGACTCCCTTGCCCTCCCGGGTGACCGTGAAGGCGTACGGAGCGTGGCCCTCGGCCTCGACCACGACCGTGCAGCCGGGGTCGGCGCCGGCCTTCTTGGCGAGCACGAACCCGACGCCTTCGAGCAGGTAGTCGGCGGTGTGGAGGGCGCCGGCGGTGTCGAGGTTGCCCGGGCGGCCGGTCGCGCGGCGGATGTCCTGCTCGTGCAGCCAGACGTCGAGCGGCCGGTTGCGGAGCAGCTTGCCGTTGCTCCACCCGATCGCACCGAAGACGCCGGGCGCCGGCGCTGCCGGGTCATCGGGCGGGGAGGCGAGCAGCTCTTGGTGGCGTACGGAGGAGTAGCGGCGGATCTCGTCGATGATGCTCGCCGGTGCGGCCTCGCGGCGGGTGAGCACGCCGACCTCGGTGAACTGGCCCATCGGCGACCTGATGTGAGCCGACTCGGGCACCTCCGCCTCCTCGCGCGGAGCACCGGCGGTCAGGCCCTCGAGGTGAGCGACGTGGGAGGCGATGGCGCGGACGTCCCAGCCGGGCAGATCGGTGGGCCGGTCCCAGTCGGACTCGGAGAGCTCCTCCAGGAGCGCGAGGAGGTCCTGGATCGCGGACCACCAGGTGTCGACGTACGTCTTCAGCTGCTCGGTGGAAGTCACGGGGCCGACGGTAGTGGCTCTGTCGCTCGGTTGGAAGATCCAACCATGTCATCGGGAGGAGCCGCGCAGGTCTCGCGAAGTAGGGTGCGGCTATGACCAAGTGGGAATACCAGGTGGCGCCGGTCCTCAATCACGCAGCGGCGCAGATCCTCAACAACTTCGGTGCCGACGGGTGGGAGCTCGTCACCATCCTCGACAACGGCACGGGCAACTACGTCGGATTCTTCAAGCGGGCGGTCTCGGAGTGAGCGCCGCCCCTGAGGAGGTCCTCGCCGAGCTCGGGCTGAGCGTCCCGGACGTGGTGCCGCCGGTGGCGGCCTACATCCCGGCGGTGCGCTCGGGCAACCACGTCTTCACCTCGGGCCAGCTCCCGATGAAGGACGGTGCGCTGCTCTCGGTCGGCAAGGTCGGCGGGGACGTCACGGCCGAGGACGGCTACGCAGCCGCGCAGCAGTGTGCGCTCAACGCCCTGGCCGCGGTCAAGGCCGAGATCGGTGACCTCTCGCAGGTCAAGCGGGTCGTGAAGGTGCTGTGCTTCGTCGCCTCCACGCCCGACTTCACCGGCCAGCCGGGTGTCGCCAACGGTGCTTCCGAGCTGCTCGGCAAGGTCTTCGGCGACGCCGGCCGGCACGCCCGCTCGGCCGTCGGCGTGCCCGTCCTGCCGCTGGACGCGCCTGTCGAGGTGGAGATCGTCGTCGAGATCTGAGCCTCGGATGGGGGTAGGGCGCGGGTGCGCGCGTCGCTACAGTGACGAGCGTGCGCATCCCGATCCCTCCCGTCCGGCTTGGTGACGACATCGTGGCCTTGGCCGGGGAGTACGCCGAGGGCGTACGCACCCCGGTCGAGCCGCGCGACGCGGCGACGGTCCTGCTGCTGCGGCCGGGCTCGGATGCCGGGTCCTCTTCCAGCCCGGAGGTCTATCTGCTCCGTCGTCAGCTGACGATGGGGTTCGCCGCCGGGATGGCCGTCTTCCCCGGCGGCGGTGTGGACGTACGCGACGCCGAGCTGCCCGACTCCTGCTGGGCCGGGCCGTCCGCCGGTGAGTGGGCACGCCGGCTCGGGGTCGACGAGGCCCGCGCGCGAGCGCTGGTCGCCGCGGCGGTGCGGGAGACGTTCGAGGAGTGCGGCGTACTGCTCGCCGGGACGTCGGCCGATGCCGTCGTCGATGACGTCTCGGGCTCGGACTGGGAGGCGGACCGGGTCGCGCTGGAGTCGCACTCGCTGTCGTTGACCGAGCTGCTGACCCGGCGCGGGCTGGTGCTGCGTACGGATCTGTTGGGGCCGTGGGCCGCCTGGACGACGCCGGTCTTCGAGCCGAAGCGCTTCGCGACCTGGTTCTTCGTCGCCCGGCTGCCCGAGGGGCAGGTCACCCGGGACGTGTCGAGCGAGTCCTCCTCGGTGCACTGGCTCAGCGCCGCCGAGGCGGTCGACCAGGTCGAGGCCGGCGAGCTGGCGATGATGCCGCCGACCTACCTCAACTGCCTCGAGATCGCCTCGATCGGCACCGAGGACGACGTGCTCGCCGCCGCCGCGGAGCGCGAGCTGACCATGTTCACGCCTGCCGTCACGGAGGTCGACGGCGGCCACGCGCTGTCGATGATGCCGCTGCACGCCTCGCTCGTCGCCGGAAGGGGACGCTCATGACCGAGTCCTGGTCAGGTGGGACCTTCGGGGAGCGCGGCCAGTGCATCCTCGCGCCCAACCCCGGCATCATGTCGCTCGACGGCACCAACACCTGGGTGCTGCGCGAGCCGGGCGCGCGCCGGTCGGTCGTGATCGACCCCGGCCCTCTCGACGAGGGGCATCTCGATGCGGTCGCGGAAGCCGCCGGCGAGGTGGCGACGGTGCTGCTGACCCATCACCACTACGACCACTCCGAGGCGGCGCGGGCCTTCGCCGAGCGGGTCGGGGCCGGCGTACGTGCTCTCGATCCGGAGTACCGGCTCGGCACCGAGGGGCTCGGCGACGGTGACGTGATCGAGGTCGACGGCCTGGAGATCCGCGTCGTCGGAACTCCCGGGCACACCTCGGACTCGCTGTCGTTCTGGCTGCCGGGAGACCGAGCCGTGCTGACCGGAGACACCGTCCTCGGCCGCGGGACCACCGTGGTCGCCCACCCCGACGGCGAGCTCGGCGCCTACCTGGACTCGCTCGACCGCCTCCACGCGCTCGCCTCCGAGCATGGCGTCGGCAGCGTCTGGCCGGGTCATGGCCCGGTCATCGGGAACGCTCTCGGAGCGCTCGACTACTACATCGCCCACCGCCGGGAGCGCCTCGGACAGGTCGAGAGCGCCCTCGCCGAGCTCGGCGCCACGCCCGTCGAGGCGGACCCGAGGGCGATCGTCGAGATCGTGTACGCCGACGTCGACCAGGTCCTGTGGGGTGCGGCCGAGCTCTCGGTCAGGGCGCAATTGGCTTACCTCGCCGAGCGCTGAGGCCTACTCTTCGGCTCATGGCCACCCTGCCCGGAGTCGAGCTCCTGCTTCCCGATCCGCCCGCTTGGCGGGGTTGGCTGGAGGAGCATCATGCCGACACGTCCGCGGTCTGGCTGGTGCTGACCAAGAAGGGCGGCACGCTGACCACGTTGACCTGGCAGACCGCGCTCGACGAAGCGCTCTGCTTCGGCTGGATCGACGGTCAGGCCCGGCGGCGCGACGATCAGTCGTCGTTCCAGCGGTTCACGCCGCGTGGGCCGAAGAGCCGCTGGTCACTGCGGAACGTCGAGCACATCGCCCGGCTCGAGGCCGAGGGCCGGATGACCGCCGCCGGACGGGTTGCGGTGGAGGCGGCGAAGGCTGATGGGCGGTGGGAGGCGGCGTATGCCGGTCCGGCCACCGCCGAGACGCCTCCCGATCTCCTCGCCGCGATCGCCGCGGTGCCCGAGGCGCAGGCGATGTACGACGTCCTCACCTCGCAGAATCGCTACGCCCTCTACCACCGCATCACCGCGCTGAAGACCGAGGCCGCCCGGGCGCGCAGGATCGAGGAGTACGTCGCCATGCTGGCGCGGCACGAGACGATCCACCCCCAGAAGCGCCGGCCCCGGTAGCCCCGTTCAGGTGGCCATCTCGGTCTTCTTTCGCCTGACGTGTCCCCAGATGAGGAAGCCGGTCACGACTGCACCGATGGCTCCGATGGGCGGCAGCCAGCGGAGCGGGCTGGGCTCGGCCCACTCGGTCTCCGGAACCGAGACCACGACGTCAGGGGACAAAGACGTTGCGACGCTCAGGTTCTGCACGCCGGTGTCGATGTGAGCGACGATGTCGGTCGACCCGTCGGAGGCGACCGTACGGAGATCCCTGTCGTCCTCTTTCCTGGTCACGATCAACGCCGTGCCATGGGGGTCCCAGCCAGCGACGCCTTCGAAGGTCCGACCGTCGACGTCGACGCTGCGAACTGAAGGCTTCGGTCCGAGGCTGAGCACTGTGCGTGTGCGGGTGAAGCCGACCGAACCAATGCTCGGACCGTCGTCGCCGATCATGGATCCGACCCAGGTCGACACCGTGGTGGACTCGTCTCCCGGAAGGTCACCTTCATAGCCTGGCCATACCCGCGTACGGTCGCTCGAACGCATCCCGACCGTGCCGTCGGCGGAGATGCCCGCGTTGGTCCAGGAGCCATCAGGAAGGCGTTGGCTCGTGCCGTCCGAGATGTTGATCCTCCCTGCATCCTCAGACCCTCCCTGCTCGCTGGACCACACCAGCCAGGTGGAATCGGGTGACCAGGCGAGGCTCCTCACCCGGTTGTGATTGCCGGTGATCCCGAGAACGAAGGTGTCGACATCCCCGGAGAGCAGGTTGACGATGTTGACGCGACTTCCGTCAGGCCCCTTCCACGTCGAATACGCGAGTCGAGAACCGTCGGGTGACAGTTCCACGGTCGGTTCGTCGGAGAGCACTCGGGTTCCGTCGCTGTCCGGCAGGGCGAGCCTGTGGTACCTGCCTGCCGCCGTGATCACCACGGCTTGGATCTGTTCCCGGCTGTAGGGATCCTCGAAGGCGGCGAGGGCCCAGCCGACGTCGAACGAGGTGCTGATGGGCACGTCGGGAGCGCCCTCCTGAAACGGGTCGTTCCAGCGGATCTGGGTGGGAATCACAGCACGACTCGGTACGTCCGAATCACCTTGCGCCTCGATCTCGATCACGCCGCCTGGTCCCTCCACGTTGTCACCTCGCGACAAGGCGCCGGTCGTATCGATGAGGAAGAGAGCGCCCGCGAGGATCAGCAGAGCAGCGAGGACGGCGACGACCAGGAGCATGCGCCTCGCTCGCCGCCAGACGACGACCATCACGAGTGCAGCAACCAGCCAGAAAACCGCCCCGCCGATCCACGGGGGCCAGAAGAACGGTTTGCTCCGAGGCACCGTCGGGTGCTTGATCGAGTCGGCGTCGATGAGGTCGTAGGCGATGCTCACCGTGTCCGCAACCATCCCGGCGCTGCCGTCGAGTGCGATCAGCGAGTTGCCACCGGCGACCTTGTCCGCTGCCTCGTCATCGACGTTCCAGACCTGACCGAAGTAGACGTTGTCGGCGCCGTAGAGTTTGAGCAGCGGCGCATCTCCCGACCAGCCCACTGGCCGCCACATGCCATCGGAGGGGGTGGCGTAGGTCTGGCCGTCGCCGTCCACGGGGACAAGCCCATCCTCCGAGGTGATGTAGAGGTCAGAGCCGTGGAACATGATCGGCACGTAGACGGAAGCGCTCTCGGGAAGCCGCAGAGCGGTGAGCTTCCCCTCGGCGGATTGGACATGTAGTTGATCATCGGGGGTGCCGTTGAAGGCGATCGCACCCTCGTCGGAGACCGCCCAGAGGCCGAGGTCTGTCGCGTCGCCGATCTCTCCGGAGTAGGTGGTCACCTTGGCCGACGCGTGGGTGATGACGCCCGCGACGACATCGCCTGGGACGTACCCCGCGGTGTCCCAGCGGTCCATCTGTAGCCCGGTCCAGAGCAGCTGCCTTCCGCCCTCGGACCACTTCACGCCCGTGACGTAGGTGCTCCCGTCGTAGCTGAGGTCCCACTCGGAGATTTCGCCGGTGGTCAGGTCGGCGATGCGTACGCCGCCCGAGACGCGCTGACTGTCGGGCGCCGCGTCACGACCCAGACCCCAGGACCACGCCAGGTGGGTCCCGTCCGGTGAGAGAGCGAGCGGGCGGTGCCCGCCGTCGTCGCCGTATGAGTTCTGCCAGTAGGGATCGAGGCCGATGAAGTCGTCGAGGGCGAGCGGGTGGTAGTCGCCGTCGTCGGCATCGACGACGACCGCGACGGCTCCGTTCGAGTCCTGAGCCGGTTGGACGTACGCGATCGCGCCCGTGCCGATGGCCAGGTCGTGTTCCAGCTTCCCGACGTTGACGTAGCGGCCGTCCTCGGTCTCGGCCAGCCACGTCGGCGCCGCATAGATCGTGTCCGGGACGGCGAGATCGGTGTCGCCGCGGGCGGGGTCGACCTCGGCCGAGTCGCGGTGCGGAGCGAAGGCGACGGAGCCGGCGATGAGCGCGACGGCGGCTGAGATCGCACTGACGGCGATGACGACCGAGCGGCGATGGGCGCGGCGGCCGCGGACGAAGGTGTCGGTGGGTACGTACGCCTCGGGGGCTCGCTCGGCGATGCGGTGGAGCTCCTCACGGAGCTGCTGGTCAGTCATGGAGAAGCTCCTCGAGATGAGGTGCGAGGGTGCGCAGGCGGGCGAGGGCCTTGCGGGTCGTGGACTTGACCGTGCCGGAGTGGATCCCGAGGACGTGGGCGGTCTGGACCTCGGTGAGATCTTCGAAGAATCTGAGCACGAGGATCGTGCGTTGCCTCGGGGTCAGCTCGGCGAGCGCCTGCTCGAGGCTCAGCCGGAGATCGGAGTCCTTTGCCGGGGCAGAAGGTGCCTCGTACGACTCCATCGGAGTCTCCTGAAGACGACGTCGGCGCCACCAGGAGATGTTCTGGGTGTAGAGGATGCGACGGACGTACGGCTCGGGGTCGCCCTGGATGCGATGCCACGACTTGGCGGCGGAGAGGAGGGCCTGCTGGACGAGGTCTTCGGCGAGGTGCGCGTCACCGGTGAGCAGGTAGGCGGTTCGGGACAGCGCCGGGACCCGGGAGCGTACGAAATGCTCGAACGCCCCGCGATCGAGATCTGTGGGGGAGAACAAAGACACGGCCTCCTTTCACCGGCTACTACGCCGGATGAGAGGAGGCCGGGTGCCTGTTGAAAGGTAAAGACTCAGCGGGCGCGGCGGGCCATGCGCTCAATATCCATGATGACCACGCTGCGCGGCTCGAGGCGGAGCCAGCCGCGGCTGGCGAAGTCGGCCAGGGCCTTGTTGACCGTCTCGCGGGAGGCGCCGACGAGCTGGGCGAGCTCCTCCTGGGTGAGGTCGTGGTGGACGTGGACGCCGTCGTCGGCGGTGCGGCCGAAGCGGTCGGCGAGGTCGAGGAGGGCCTTCGCGACGCGGCCGGGGACGTCGGAGAAGACGAGGTCGGCGACGACGTCGTTGGCCTTGCGGAGGCGGCCGGCCAGCTGGGCGAGCAGGCCGCGGGCGACGACCGGGCGGCCCTCGAGCCACTTGAGGAGGTCCTCGTGCGAGAGGCTGGCGAAGGCGGAGTCGGTGACCGCGGTGACGGTGGCCGAGCGGGGGCCCGGGTCGAAGAGCGACAGCTCGCCGAACATCTGGCCGGGGCCCATGATCGCGAGCAGGTTCTCGCGGCCGTCGGACGAGGTGCGGCCGAGCTTCACCTTGCCGTCGATCACGACGTACAGCTTGTCGCCGGAGTCACCCTCGTGAAAGAGCACCTCTCCGCGGCGGAGCTTCGACTCTGCCATCGAGGCGTGCAGGGCCGTCATCGACTCGTCGTCGAGTGCGCTGAAGAGCGGTGCCTGACGGAGTACGTCGTTGTCCATTGCGGCCATTCCTCCTGGATTTTCCCCACATCCGCGGGTATTACACCGGGAATCCTATCTGTGGAACGTCTCACAGGTGCACATCCCCCACCGATAAGCCACCGATAAGCCCAGAAAGTGCATGTGTGTGGCCGTATTTGTGCTAGTCGTCTGCTGGGCCGGATCGGGATTGTCGGTGCGGCCGCGTAGCCTTGCTGCGTGCCTGCCCAGAAGTTTGCGACTGAGACGCGCCTGGGTCTGGTGCGTCGCGCCCGTCGGATCGACCGCATCCTCGGTGAGACCTACCCCGATGCGAAGGCCGAGCTCGACTTCACCAACCCGTTCGAGTGCCTCGTCGTCACGGTGCTGAGCGCCCAGACGACCGACAAGCGGGTCAACCTGGCCTCGCCCGCCCTGTTCGCGGCCTACCCGACCGCGAAGGAGATGGCGGCGGCGCCCCGGGAGCACCTGGAGCAGCTCGTCGGGCCGCTCGGCTTCTTCCGCGCCAAGACCGACGCGCTGCTGAAGCTGAGCGCCGTGCTGGTGGAGGAGTACGACGGGGAGGTGCCCTCCCGCCTGGAGCAGCTGGTCAAGCTGCCCGGTGTCGGGCGCAAGACCGCCAACGTGGTGCTCGGCAACGCCTTCGGCAAGCCGGGGATCACCGTCGACACCCACTTCGGTCGGCTCTCGCGTCGCTTCGGCTGGACGACCGAGAAGGACCCGGTCAAGGTCGAGCACGAGGTCGGCGCGCTGTTCGAGAAGCGGGACTGGACGATGCTGTCCCACCACGTGATCTGGCACGGGCGGCGGATCTGTCACGCCCAGAAGCCGGCGTGCGGTGCCTGCCCGGTGTCGCAGCTGTGCCCTGCGTACGGTGAGGGACCGACCGACCCGGTCGCCGCCGCGAAGCTGGTCCGCACGGAGGGCCGCAACTGATGCTTCGTCGAGTTGGTGCGGCGATGGCCGCTCTGCTGCTGGCGAGCCTGGCCGGTTGCGGCACCGAGTCCTCGGCCGGTGGCGGGCAGTCCGGCGCGCCGCTCGGCGACGGACCGTCCTCCTCGAACGTCGACGTGGCCACCGACGAGATGGTGGCGGCCAAGAAGGCATCCGACGTGGAGGAGTGCCGCCCGGGGTCTGCGAGCGACGGTGGTCTGCCGTCGGTCGAGCTGCCGTGCCTCGGTGGTGGCGAGTCGGCCGACCTCGCCTCGTTCGAGGGGCCGATGGTGATCAACCTCTTCCAGGGCTTCTGCGCGCCCTGCAAGGAGGAGATGCCCGCGCTGCAGAGCTTCTACGAGACCTACGGTGACGAGGTGCCGGTGATCGGCATCGACGTCCTGGACACCGTCCCCGGGGTCGCGCTCGAGGAGGCGATCTCGCGCGGGGTGACCTTCCCGATGTACGCCGATCCCGGCGGTGAGCTGCAGGGCGGTCCGCTCACCGCGCGGGCGGTGCCGACGACGTACGTCCTGTCCTCCTCGGGTGAGGTGGAGCTGCTTCAGATGGGCGGGATGGACAGCGAGACCCAGGTGAAGCAGCTGGTCGAGAAGAAGCTGGGGATCACGCTGTGAGCGAGCCTCAGCGGGCGAACCGTCCTGGCTTCGCGCGGCCGGAGTGGTTCGACGAGATCGTCGACGCGGCCGAGCGGATCCAGGGCGAGGACATCTCGCAGTTCCTGCCGCCCGCGGACGGCAGTGCGCGGGAGTCGGCCGTGCTCATGCTCTTCGGTGAAGGTCCCGAGGGCCCCGATCTGTTGCTGACCGAGCGCTCGCACACGATGCGCTCACACCCCGGCCAGGTGTCGTTCCCAGGCGGACGGCTCGATCCCGGGGAGACCGCCGAGGAAGCCGCGCTCCGCGAGGCGTGGGAGGAGACCGGCCTCGACCCGACAGGTGTCGACGTCGTGGGTCGGCTGCCGGCGCTGTGGATCCCGTTCTCCAACCATGCCGTGGTGCCGATCATCGCGTGGTGGCGGGAGCCGTCGCCGGTGACGACGCGCTCGGTCGAGGAGGTGCACGCGGTCTATCGGGTGCCGTTGTCCGATCTCATGGATCCGGCCCACCGGATCCAGGTGGGTTCGCCGGGGCGCGGCGGATGGCTGATGCCCGCGTTCTTGATCGGACCGGAGAAGGATGTCATCCTCTGGGGCTTTACAGGTGGAATCATCAACCGCTTCTTCACCTATCTCGGGTGGATCTCGGAGATTCCGGACGCCCCGATCAAGGAGTTGCCCGAATACATGCTGCAGGGACGCGAACGGAATCGGCCGTGAACTTTCTTGATTGGATCCTGATCGTCCTCGTCGGGGCCTATGCGCTTTCGGGCTACTGGCAGGGCTTCATCACCGGCGCTTTCGCGACCGGTGGACTGCTGCTCGGCGGCTTCATCGGCATCTGGCTGGCGCCGAAGGTGCTGGGCAGCGCAGCGCCGTCGTTGTGGGTATCGCTCGGTGCGCTGTTCGTCGTGATCGCCTGTGCATCCATCGGCCAGGCGGTGCTGCAGTACGGCGGAGTCAGGGTGCGCGACGAGATCACCTGGCAGCCGGCTCGGATCGTCGATGCGCTCGGTGGATCGCTGCTCAGCGCGGCTGCCGTGCTGGTGGTCGCCTGGGCGCTCGGTGTGGCGGTCTCCGGAGCTCAGATCAACGGGCTGACCCCGGCCGTACGCGGGTCGGCGATCCTGGCCAAGGTCGACTCGATCATGCCGTCGCCCGCCGACCGTGCGCTGCGCGCGTTCAACGACGTCGTCGGCACCTCGTTCTTCCCGCGCTACCTGGAGCCGTTCGCCCGTGAGCGGATCGTCGAGGTCGGGCCGGGCCCGCGCCGCATGCTCACCGACCCGGATGTCGTACGCGCCGGCGAGTCGGTCCTCAAGATCCGTGGCGCCAACGAGTGTGGCAAGGGAGTCGAGGGCACCGGCTTCGTCATCGGGCGCGGCTACCTGATGACCAACGCCCACGTCGTGGCCGGCGTCGATGACCCCAACGTGATCGTCGGCGACGGAGCCAACGACGCCAAGGTCGTCCACTACGATCCCGAGATCGACATCGCGGTCCTGAAGTTCAAGGGCGGCGGCAACCTCGACCGTCTCGAGTTCGACCGCACTGCCGCTGCCGAGGACCCGATCGCGGTCCTGGGGTATCCGCAGGACGGCCCCTTCGACGTACAGCCCGGCCGTATCCGTGCCGAGCAGCGCCTCCGCTCGCCCGACATCTACGGCGTCGGCACCGTCATCCGAGACGTCTACTCCGTACGCAGCCTCATCCGCCCCGGCAACTCCGGCGGCCCCATCGTCGACTCCGAGGGCGACGTCGTCGGCGTCGTCTTCGCCGCCTCGGTCACCGACTCCGAGACCGGCTACGCCCTCACCACCGACCAGGTCATCGACATCGCTCGCGAGGCTCGCTCGCAGACCGCTGCCGTCGACACGGGAGCCTGCGCCGGCTGACTTCTCGCCGAGGCGTCGGCTAGGTCGGCCGAGACGTCAGGCAGGCCTGCCGAGACGTCACTTACGTCGGCCGAGTTGGCAACACGATGCCAACTCGGCCGACGGGAGCGACGCTTCGGCCAGCGCGGCTGACGCTTCGGCTCGCGGCGGTGACGCCTCGGCCGGCGGCGGTGACGGCTCGGCCGGCGGCGGTGACGGCTCGGCCGGCGGCGGTGACGGCTCGGTCAGAAGCGGCGTGAGGAGTAGGTCGGGGTCAGGGCGTCCTTGATCTCGCGGAGCCAGGCGTCGAGACGGTCGCCGGTGAAGTCACCCTTGCGCACGATGACGATCGTCCAGCCGTGATCGATCAGCCAGCCCCGGCGCTCTTCGTCGTAGATTCGCTGGTCGGGGTCGTCATGGCCATCGCCGTCGTACTCGATCGCGACCTTGGCGAGTCGATAGGCGAAGTCGAGTCGGTAGGTCGGGATTCCTTCGACGTCCACCCAGACCTGAGCCTCGGGAAGAGGGAGACCGGCGTCGTTGATCGCGAGCAAGGTCCAAGACTCGCGCTGCGACTCGAGGCGACGGTTGAGAAGCGGGACGAGCTCCCGGAGTTGGACGACACCGCGACGTCCCCGAAACCGCGGCAACTCCTTGTCGAGGGCTGCACGGGTGATCCCGTGGTGTCGGGCGAACTCGTTGAGCGCCGCCATCGCCTCGCGCCGGTTCAGGTTGCAGCCGAGGTCGAGCGCCGTCCGCAGCGGTGTCGTCACACGTACGCCGCTGATGACGGTGATGTCCTTGGGGAGCAGGTCCCGCGAGCGGCCGTCGGTGCCCGGGCGCCGCGTGCGGGTGTGACCCCGGACGGCACACGTCTCCACGGCCGGAACCTGCGCCAGCTCTGTCTGGGTGAACGCGTTGATCCCGTGCACCCAGGCGGCGGTGCGGTCGCTGATCACCTGGTGCTCGGACACCACGTGCACCAGCGCCTCGGCGCGCTTGACCGGGTCGTCCTCGGCCTGGGCGGCGAGATAGACGCCCCGGAACGGGCGGCGTACGTCGCCATGGCTGATCGCCTGGGCGAGCGCGTAGCGACTGGTCGCGACCGACTCGATGTCGGACGTGGTGAAGGGTCGATCAGGCAGAGGGCCGTCGGTCTTGACGAGTGAGAGGTTCATGGCCGCAGCGTGCGTCAGGCCGCGTACGAAGTCATCCGTCTTTTCCGCAGCTGTGGATAACTCCGGGATCAATCTGCCCTGTGGAAGGAAACTGGCCCGTCACCGTGACGTTTCGGCCGACCGGAGTGACGCCTCGGCCGACGGGGCTGACGCCTCGGCCGACGGGGCTGACGCCTCGGCGGTGAGGGTCAGCGCTGGCCCTTGAGCGCCCGGGGGATCTCCTTGCCCTGGGCGATGGCCTTCTCGGGGGCCTTGACCTTCTTCACCTTGAGTACGCCGATGAATCCGAGCAACGCGGCCAGCAAGACGTAGAAGCCGAAGACGATGAGGAAGGACCAGTGCAGGCCGAGGCCGGCCCAGTGGATGAAGTAGGCCACCGAGACGGAGAGCATGATCACGGCCAGGACGAGCAGGAACGCGGCGGCGGCGAAGAGGCCGATGCCGACGCCGGCGTTGGTCACCGAGACCTTGAGCTCCTGCTTGGCGAGCGTGATCTCCTTGTTGACGAGCTCGGAGATGTCACGAGTGGCGTCGACGACGAGCTTCCCGATCGTCGGGTCCTCGCCGCCCGGGGACTTCACGATGTCGACTGCCATGGGAACCCTTCGCTGAACGTGTGTGTTGGGGAGCGTCCACGACCTTACCGGTCCCGACCCTGATCATCCTCGAACACGTCCGGCACGCCGTCCTTGTTGGCGTCGATCGTCTCCAGCTGCTCGATGCGACGGTAGACCCGGTTGCGGGCGCGCAGCACGACCGTGGCGAGCAGCGCGGCCAGCACGGAGCCGAACAGGACGCCCACCTTCATGTGGTCGTGAGCGGACGGGTCCGACCCGAAGGCCAGCTCGCCGATCAGCAGCGACACGGTGAACCCGATGCCGGCCAGCATCGCCATCCCGATGACGTCGGTCCAGGCGAGGTCGTCGTCGAGCGAGGCCCGGGTGAACCGGGCGAGCAGCCAGGTCGAACCGGTGATGCCGACGGTCTTGCCGACGACCAGGCCGAGGATGATGCCCAACGTGATCGGGTCGCGGAACGCCCCGGTGATCCCCGACCAGCCTCCCAACGAGACGCCCGCGGCGAAGAAGGCGAAGATCGGCACCGCGATACCGGCGGAGATGGGCCGGACCAGGTGCTCGAAGTGCTCGGCGAGGCCGCGCTTGGCCTCCGGGTTGCGGGCGATGACCGGCACGGTGAAGCCGAGCAGTACGCCGGCGACGGTGGCGTGGACGCCGCTGGCGTGGACGAGCGCCCAGGCGATCGCGGCGAGCGGGAGCAGCAGCCACGGGCTACGGATCCGACGCTGCACGAGCACCGCGAAGAGCCCGATCGGGACGAGCGCCAGCAGCAGGATCCCGATGTGCAGCTCCGAGGTGAAGAAGATCGCGATGACGATGATGCCGAGGAGGTCGTCGACGACGGCGAGCGTCAGCAGGAACGTACGCAGCCCTGCCGGCAGGTGCGTCGAGATGACCGCCAGGATCGCGACCGCGAAGGCGATGTCGGTGGCCACCGGGGTCGCCCAGCCGGCGAGCGAGCCGTCGCCGATCACGTTGACCGCCACGTAGACCAGGGCCGGCACGACCATGCCGCCGACCGCGGCCGCGATCGGCAGCGCGGCCCTGCGGGGGTCACGCAGGTCGCCGGAGACGAACTCGCGCTTGAGCTCGAGGCCGGCGACGAAGAAGAAGATCGCCAGCAGGCCGTCGGCCGCCCAGGCCCCGATGCTCAGGTCGAGATGGAGCGCGGCCGGCCCGACGCGGAAGTCCCGGAGCGCCTCGTACGCGTCCTGCAACGGGCTGTTGGCGAGGACGACCGCGATCACCGCGGCGATGATGAGGAGGATGCCGCCGGTCGTCTCGGCGCGCAGGATCTCGGCGGTACGCGAGGTCTCCAGCCAGGAGCCACGGGTGAACAGGCGGTTGCGGGTGTCGGTCACGAGTGGGCCTCCAGCGGCTCAGGGGTCGACGAACTCACGCCGACCAGACTTCCCGGCACACCTGACCTCGACCCTAGCAAGCGTCCTCGGCCTCGTCCGTGAAGTGGACGCGATCGCGAGTACGCAGCGGCCCGGTCGCCCACGAGGGCGACCGGGCCGCGATGCCGAGCGGATCAGTCCTCGGTGGAGGTCGCCTGCCCGGCGGCGATCAGATCCATGATCGTCTGGTCAGCGAGCGTGGTGGTGTCGCCGACACCGCGACCCTCGGCGAGGTCGCGCAGCAGCCGCCGCATGATCTTCCCCGAGCGCGTCTTGGGCAGCTCGGGCACGATCATGATCTGCCGCGGCTTGGCGATCGGGCCGATCTCCTTGCGGACGTGGTCGGAGAGCTCCTTCTCGCAGTCCTCGGGCGACCCGTCGCGCAGGATGACGTACGCCACCACGGCCTGCCCCGTGTCGGGATCGGTCGCACCGACGACCGCCGCCTCCGCGACGTAGGCGTGGGAGACCAGCGCCGACTCGATCTCGGTGGTGGAGAGCCGGTGCCCGGACACGTTCATCACGTCGTCGACGCGGCCCAGGACCCAGACGTCGCCGTCCTCGTCCTTCTTCGCGCCGTCGCCGGCGAAGTAGTAGCCCTGGTCCTTGAAGCGCGACCAGTAGGTGTCGATGTAGCGCTGGTCGTCCCCCCAGATCGTACGCAGCATCGACGGCCACGGCTGGGTGAGCACGAGGTAGCCCCCGGCACCGTCCGGCACGGGGACGCCGTTGTCGTCGACCACGTCGGCGCCCACACCCGGCAGCGCCTTCATCGCCGAACCCGGCTTGCCGTGGGTGACCCCTGGGAGCGGCGAGATCATGATCGCGCCGGTCTCGGTCTGCCACCAGGTGTCCACGACGGGCACCTTCGAGCCGCCGATGACGTCGCGGTACCAGATGTAGGCCTCGGGGTTGATCGGCTCACCGACCGACCCGAGCAGGCGGACCGAGGAGAGGTCGCGGGCGTCGGGGATGGCGCGGCCCTGCTTCATGAACGTCCGGATCGCGGTCGGCGCCGTGTAGAAGATGGTGACGCCGTACTCCTCGATGATCTGCCACCAGCGGCCCTTCTCCGGGAAGTCCGGGGTGCCCTCGTAGAGCACCTGGGTCGCGCCGTTGGCCAGCGGTCCGTAGACGATGTAGGAGTGGCCCGTGATCCAGCCGATGTCGGCGGTGCACCAGTAGACGTCGGTCTCCGGCTTGAGGTCGAAGACCTCCCAGTGGGTGAACGCCGCCTGGGTGAGGTAGCCGCCGGTGGTGTGCAGGATGCCCTTCGGCTTCCCGGTGGTGCCGGAGGTGTACATCACGAAGAGCGGGTGCTCGGCGTCGTGCGCGACCGGGGTGTGCTCGGCCGACGCGCCATCGACGATGTCGGACCACCACGTGTCGACGGAGTCGTTCCACTCGACGTCCTGGCCGGTGCGGCGGACGACGACGACGTTCTCCACGATCCCGGCGTCGATCTTGCCCAGCGCCTCGTCGACGGCCGGCTTGAGCGCCGACGGAGCGCCGCGGCGGTAGCCGCCGTCGGAGGTGACCACGAGCTTGGCGTTGCAGTCGGTGATCCGGGCGGCCAGGGCCTCGGCCGAGAAGCCACCGAAGATGACGGTGTGGATCGCGCCGATCCGGGCGCAGGCCAGCATCGCGAAGACGGCCTCGGGGATCATCGGCATGTAGATCGCGACCCGGTCGCCCTTCGACACCCCCAACGCCTCGAAGGCGTTCGCGGCCCGCGAGACCTCGTCCTTGAGCTCGGCATAGGTGATCGTCCGCTTGTCGTCGGCCGGCTCACCGACCCAGTGGATCGCGACCCGGTCGCCGAGGCCGGCCTCCACGTGCCGGTCGACGGCGTTGTACGCCACGTTGATCTCGCCGCCCTCGAACCACTTCGCGAACGGCGGGTTGTCCCAGTTGAGGACGCGATCGAACGGCTTGGCCCAGGTGAGCCGTTCCGCGGCGGCGGCCCAGAAGGCGTCGCGGTCCGCGGTCGCGGCGTCGTACGCGTCGGCCTTGACGTTGGCTGCGGCGGCGAGCTCGGCAGGGGGCTCGAACCGGCGCTTCTCGTGCAGCAGGTTGGACAGGGTCTCGTCGGTCACAGTGACTCCTACGTACGAAAAATGTGTGGCTCAAGCCACAGGGTAGTGCGGGGGAAAGAATGATGGCGGGCCGTCGTACAACCGCAGATGTACGACGGCCCGCCGTGGGGAGATCAGTGCGTGATCGCCTTCTCCGAGCCGGCGCCGGTGAGGGCGCGGACCTCGAGCTCGACGTACCGCTCTGCGGTCTCCGGCTCCTTCGACGTCACCGTGCCCAGCCAGCCCAGGAAGAAGCCGAGCGGGATGGAGATGATGCCGGGGTTCTCCAGCGGGAACCAGGAGAAGTCCACGCCGAGCGGGAACAGCGAGGCGGAGATCGTCTCGCCGGTCACCGCGTCCACGGCCGTCTTGCCGGAGACGACCGGCGAGAAGAAGACCAGGCCGACGCAGGAGATCAGGCCGCCGTAGATCGACCAGGTCGCGCCGCGGGTGTTGAACCGCGCCCAGAACATGTTGTAGATGATCGCGGGCAGGTTCGCCGAGGCGGCGACCGCGAAGGCCAGCGCCACCAGGAACGCGATGTTCAGCGACTGTGCCGGGATGGCCAGCAGGATCGCGACCAGGCCGATGCCCGCCGCGGCCCAGCGCGAGACCTTCAGCTCCTCCTTCTCGGTGGCCTTGCCACGCTTGATCACCGAGTTGTAGATGTCGTGGGCGACGGAGACCGAGGAGGTCAGCGTCAGGCCCGCGACCACGGCGAGGATCGTCGCGAAGGCGACCGCCGCGATCAGTGCCAGCAGTACGGCACCGCCGATGGAGCCCTCACCGCCACCGACCTCCTGGGCGAGCAGCGGCGCCGCCAGGTTGCCGGCCTTGTCCAGGGTGGTCGGGTCGACCAGCGCGGCCGCACCGAAGCCCAGGACCAGGGTGAACAGGTAGAAGACGCCGATCAGACCGATCGCCCACAGCACCGACTTGCGGGCATCCGCCGAGGTCGGGACGGTGTAGAAGCGGATCAGGATGTGCGGCAGGCCGGCGGTGCCGAGCACCAGGGCGAGCCCGAGCGAGACGAAGTCCAGCTCGCTGGTGAAGCTCAGGCCGTACTTCAGACCGGGCTGGAGGAAGGCGTCGCCCTTGCCCGAGGCGTCGGCGGCGGAGCCGAGCAGCTCGGAGAGGTTGAAGCCGAACTGGGCGAGCACCAGGATCACGATCAGCGCCGAGCCGGTCATCAGCAGGACGGCCTTGACGATCTGGACCCAGGTGGTGCCCTTCATCCCGCCGACGGTGACGTAGAAGATCATCAGCGCGCCGACGAACAGGATCACGACGTTCTTGACCGCCTGGTCCTCGACGCCGAGCAGCAGGGCCACCAGGGCGCCCGCACCGACCATCTGGGCCAGCAGGTAGAAGATCGACACGACGACCGTGGAGGTCGCGGCCGCCATCCGGACCGGGCGCTGCTTCATCCGGTACGCCAGCTGGTCGGCCATCGTGTAGCGACCCGAGTTGCGCAGCACCTCCGCGACCAGCAGCAGCGCCACCAGCCAGGCGACGAGGAAGCCGATCGAGTAGAGGAAGCCGTCGTAGCCCGACAGCGCGATGGCGCCGGAGATACCGAGGAACGAGGCCGCCGACATGTAGTCGCCGCCGATCGCGAGCCCGTTCTGGAAGCCCGAGAAGCCGCGGCCGCCGGCGTAGTAGTCGGCCGCGGTCTTCGTCTGCCGGCTCGCCCAGAAGGTGATGCCGATCGTGATCGCGACGACCGTCAGGAAGAGGACCGTGGTGAGGATCTGGCTACCGTCCATGTCAGATCTCCCTCTTCTGGCTCTCGTATTCCTCGTCGAGCTTCCGAGCCAGCGGGTCGAGGTGCTTGTTGGAGTAGTTGGCGTAGAGGTAGGCGATACCGAACGTGGTCGCGAACTGCAGGAGCCCGAAGACCAGCGCGACGTTGATGTTGCCGACCAGCTTGGTGTTCATGAAGCCCTCAGCCCAGTTCGAGCAGACGACGTAGAGGAGGTACCAAGCCAGGAATGCCACCGTGGCCGGGAAGACGAACTTCCGGTACGCCGACCGCAGAGCGCGAAACTCCGCCGTGGCGTGCAGGCTGTCGTAGACCGGGTCGTGCCGGTGGGCTTGGTCGTGTGCTTCAGCGCTCACGGTTAACCCTTTCGTTGACGAGGCCGTCCATCGTGGGGGTGAAGGACGGGCGACGTGTGATCGCAGTCACATTAGGGCTCGCTCGCCCCGCTCGTCGCGGGGTAGCGCGCCCTCCCTCGGTGGGCGGCGCGGTCGCGCGACGAGCGGTCGATTTCGTACGTCGAGTGGCACCGACCCCCCCAGGGCTCGGGAGCGGCTACGACCGAGGGTCCAGCCTTGTGAACGATTCACAAGGCTGGACCCTCTCTCATAGCTGACGGCTACGTGGATGTCGTGCGGAGCTATGCCCGACGGGTCAGGATGAACGTCGCCGAAGTGTCCGCCTTGACCCGGGCTGTCGCCGGGACGTACCACCTGTAGCTGGATCGCCTCGGCGGTCGTAGCGCCACGGAGCACCGCCCGGTCGAAGGCGTCACGCACGACGTGGCGGTCGCCCACTTGGTGCCGGTCCAACGTTGCAGGTAGATCCGACGGCCGCCGTAGCTGGAGTCGCCCTGGCGGGCAAGCTTGCCGGTCACTCGCCAGCGCTTGTCGGTCGCCTTGGCAGTGCTTCCGTACTTGGTCACGCTCGACCAGTAGGGCGAGTTGTACGAGACGCCGAAGGTCTTCGACCTGTTCAGCGACACATAGGCGACATCGCCGGTGGCTGGGTTGACGAGCTCGATGAACTGGCTGGTCGTCGCACGATAGGTCCCGGTCGTGCCTCTGCACCAGCGGAAGGAACCCGCGTTCGAATCGACGAGTGAACCTGCCTGGTTGTAGGTGTAGGTGTAGCCGCTCCGCGAGTACAGGTTCCAGCCTGCCGGGATGTTGCTCACTCCGCTGACGACGACGTTGCCGACGTTGCCGCAGGTGTCCTTCCAGACCTTCACGCTCGAGGCAGAGACCGACACGGAAGGCGCCTGGATCTTCAGAGTGAAGGTCGTCGAGACGCCGTACGAGCTTTCGTTGCCGGTCTGGCTGTTGTAGTAGTCGGCCGACCCACGAGCTGTGTAGGTGCCCGGGCGGTCATCGCACAGGAACACCGTGCTGGCGTAGGTGTCGACGTCCCCCTCCGTGCTGATTGGCTGCTCGTAGACTCCGGTGACCTCGGCGCCAGCAGGATCGATGATGTCGAGGGAGAGCCATCCGCCAGTGTCGTACGTGTCCCTCTCGACCTTGACCTCGATGTATCCGTGGTAGTCACAGGCTCCCGGAGGAAGGGTGACGTTGCGAGCGGAGGCAGTCACGTCTCCGGGGGCGGCGCTGGCCGGGCTGGCCAGCGCAAGCAGCGGTACGACGATTGCCGCTGCGGTGAGGCTTGCGAACTTCTTCATGTGCCTTTCGAATTCATCGTTCGGGACGGGCTGCGGCGTCCCGACGACACGTGCCGAGAACCGCGAGATCGTAAAGACGCTCGACGTCCATCGACGGGTGCTCTCAGGCTGGTCTCCCTAAATATGGGGATGCGATCTCGACGGGCGGATCGGGCGACCAGCAGCCGCGATTTTGTGGGCCGGTTAGCGATGGAAGTGCCCATCTCGCCGGAGTTTCGAGCCGTCGCCTGCGTGGCCGGTGGTCACCGGGACGAACGAAAATTCGTTCGCTCTGTGATGGGTGAACGAATTTTCGTTCACCTGGCGGCGGGAGGGTATCGAGGCGGCGATGCGCTGGAAGGATCAAGCGCTTGGTTCGTCGCTGGCAACCGCGGTGGCGTGTCAGCGCGGCGATTCGACGTCCCTGTCGTCGAGCCGCTCGCACCCGGCTCGCACCTGCTGGTGATTCACGGCGGTGACGGTCATGGGTGGACCACCTCGGTTCAGGCGGAGATCACCGTCTGCTGAGAGTCAGCGCTGCAGCGCAGGCGCGACGGCGGGCTCGATCGTCGGTTCGGGGGTGTGGAGGCGGACGAGAAGCCGGGTGGTGTGGGCGGGGACGTGGGCGGCGGTGGCGAGGCTGACCACGATCATGACCGCGAACGACAGCGGCACCGCCCACAGCGCCGGCTGGCTGAGAGCGACATCCGCCCAGGTGTCCGTACGCGACCCACTGATCGTGAACACCACGGCCGTGCCGGTGGTGATGAGCCCGGTGACCAGCCCGGTCGCGGCGCCGTAGGCGGTCAGCCGGCGCCACCAGATGCCGAGCAGTAGCAGCGGGCAGAAGGTGGCGGCGGCGAGGGCGAAGGCGAGCGCGACGCCGCGGGCGACCCCGACGCTGGGGGTCAGCAGGGCCCCGGCGACCGGCACGATGACGGCGACCAGGGAGGCGATCCGGAAGGCGGCGACACCGCCGTAGCTGCTGCCCCGGCGGCGCAGCAGCGGCACGACCACGTCCTGGGAGAGCACACCGGAGACGGCGATGGCCAGGCCCGACGACGTCGACAGGAACGCGGCGAAGGCACCCGCGCAGACCAGCCCGGTGAGGGCGTCACCTGCCCAGCCGGGGACCATCAGACGGGGGAGCTCGAGCACCAGGGTGTCGGCGGAGGAGGGGGAGGCGGCGTACACCCTTCCCAACAACCCGAGGATCGGTGGCAGCAGGTAGAAGACGCCGAGCAGTGCCAGCACGACCAGGGTGGTGCGGCGGGCGGCGCGGCCGTCGGGGTTGGTGTAGAAGCGGACGCCCACGTGCGGCAGGCCCATGGTGCCGAGGAAGGTCGCCGCGATCAGCGAGTAGGTGGCGTAGAGGCCGGCGGAGCCGTCGGTGCCCATCGGCAGCGACCACGTCTGGCTGAGGTCGGTGGCCCGAGGCGCGCCGTCGCTGCCCCAGACCGCGACCAGCACCCCGACCGGCACCAGCAGGGCGGTCAGCTTGAGCCAGTACTGGAAGGCCTGGACGAACGTGATGGAGCGCATCCCGCCCGAGAAGACGCTGACCAGCACCACGGTCCCGACCAGCACCGGTCCCACCCAGCGCGGGGCTCCGGCGACCAGCTCCAGGGTCAGCCCGGCACCCTGCAGCTGTGGCAGCAAATAGAGCCAGCCGATGGATACGACCAGCAGCGAGCAGAGCCTCCGGACGCCGCGCGAGGCGAGCCGCTCCTCGGCGAAGTCGGGCAGCGTATACGCCCCTGACCTGCGCAGAGGTGCCGCGACCAGGGTCAGCAGCACCAGATAGCCGGCGGTCCAGCCGATCGGATACCAGAGCATCTCGGCGCCGGAGGTGAAGACGAGTCCGGCGACACCGAGGAAGGAGGCGGCGGAGAGATACTCCCCACCGATCGCGCTCGCGTTGAGGCCGGGTCGCACCGACCGCGAGGCGACGTAGAAGTCGCTCGTGGTCCGGCTGAATCGCAGCCCCCAGGTGCCGATCGTCAGCGTCGCCAGGGTGACCAGGGTGACCGCGACGATCGCCGGGGCGGAGTCGAAGGTCATGGCGTCTCGTCGTCCGACTTCAGGAGGTCGGCGTAGCTGGCCTCGTTGCGCTCCGCACCGCGCAGGTACCAGCGGCCGAGGAGGAACAGGAACGGGTAGACCAGCACCCCGAGGAGCAGCCACGGGAGCGGGATGCCGAACGGCGAGGTGTGGACCAGCCCCGGAGCCAGCCAGAACAGCAGCGGGAGCGAGCCGACGCCGAGGAAGAGCACGGCCAGGGTGCGTACGGCGATCGAGAGCTGGGCGCGCATCAGCGAGCCGAGGTAGACCTCGCCGAGGCGGGTGTCCTCGCCGACATCGACCCGGCGGACGGCCGGGCGACGCCGGGGCGGACCGGTGACGCGTACGCGTTGGGGTTCAGTCATCGGATCGGGTCATGAGCGTCGGGCGAGCAGGTCCTTGAGCTGGCGGGTGTGGCGGCGGCTGACCTGCAGCTCGGTGCCGCGGGACGCGCCGCCGACGACGACCGAGCAACGCCCGGCCTCGGAGCGGACCTCGGTCACGTGGGCGAGGTTGACGAGGAGCGAGCGGTGGATGCGTACGAAGCGGGCGGATGCCCACTCCTGCTCCAGCTGCGTCAGCGGGACCCGCACCAGGTGGGAGGCGTCGGCGGTGTGCAGCCGGGCGTAGTCGCCCTGCGCCTCGACGTGGGTGATCTGGGAGCGCCACACGAAGCGGGTGACGCCGCCCAGCTCGACCGGGATCTGGATGTCGCCGCTCGGCTCCTCCTCCGGCATGCTGCCCATCAGCCGGGTCACGGTCTCGGCCAGCCGCTCCGCGCGCACCGGCTTGAGCACGTAGTCGACCGCGCGCAGGTCGAACGCCTCGAGCGCGTGCTCCTCGTGGGCGGTCACGAACACGACCGCCGGCGGCGTCTTGAAGCGCGCCAGCAGCCGGGCCAGCTCGAGGCCGTTGAGCCCCGGCATCTGGATGTCGAGGAACACCGCGTCGACGCCCGAGCCCTGCAGCTGCTGCAGCCCGTCGGTCGCGTTGAGGCAGGTGCGCACCTCCGCCACCCGTGCGTCCTGGGTCAGCAGGTAGGAGAGCTCGTCGGCCGCCGGCGGCTCGTCGTCGACGACCAGGACGCGGAGCCGGCCTCCCGGCGCTCCCTGGCGCGCGGCGAATGCCTGCGTCGTACGGGCGTTCATGTGTGCACTCCTGGGGCGAACTTCGGGATTCTGAGGATGACCTTCGTGCCGGCGCCGCGGGCGGTCTCGACGACCAGGCCGTAGTCGTCGCCGTAGGCGTTGCGGAGCCGCGCGTCGACGTTGCCGAGCCCGACGGAGTCGGCGCCGCCGGCCAGCGCGTTGCGTACCTTCTCCGGGTCCTCGCCGGCGCCGTCGTCCTCGACCTCGATGACGCACTCGGTGCCGCTGTCGGCGGCCCGGATGGAGATGTGGCCGGTCTGCGCGTCGGCCAGGCCGTGGCGTACGGCGTTCTCGACCAGCGGCTGCAGGCAGAGGAACGGCACCGCGATCGGCAGCACCTCGGGCGCGACCGACAGCCTGACCGAGAGCCGCTCGCCGAACCGGGCCTGCTCCAGGAGCAGGTAGCGCTCGACGGAGCGGAGCTCCTCGGACAGCGTCGTGTACTCACCGTGGGTGCGGAAGGAGTAGCGGGTGAAGTCCGCGAACTCCAGGAGCAGCTCCCGCGCCCGCTCCGGATCCGTGCGTACGAAGCTGGCGATCGCCCCCAGCGAGTTGTAGATGAAGTGGGGGCTGATCTGAGCGCGCAGAGCGCGCACCTCGGCCTCCATCAGCCGCCGCCGCGACGCGTCGAGCTCGGCGAGCTCGAGCTGCCCGGAGACCCAGGTCGCGACCTCGTCGGTGGCGCGGACCATCATCGCGGAGGTGTCCGGGGCGTAGGCCTGCAGCGTGCCGACCAGATGGTCGTCGACGACCAGCGGGCTGACCACGGCGGAGTGGATCGGGCAGCCGGCCTGGCCGCACTCGAGGTCGACCCGGTCGTAGAACCGGGTCGCGCCGCGCTCCAGCGTGCCCTCGGCCAGCTTGGTCACGTGCTCCTGGTGATGGGTGCCGATGCCCTCCCAGGCGAGCAGGCCGTCGGTGTCGGTGATCGCGAGGGCAGGGGCGGCCAGGAGCGCCTGGAGGTGCGGGGCGGCGCGCTCGGCGCTGTCGACGGTCAGGCCGCCGCGCAGGGCCGGGCTCGCCAGCGATGCGTTGTGGAGGGTGCGGAAGGTCGCCCGATCGGCTTCTGTGCCCAGGTGGGTTCGCTTCCAGCGCCGCATCCGTGCTCCTTCCTCGCCGGTGCTCCATCGACCTCCAGTGTGATGGCGCCCACGTTATCTGTCACCCGAGCCGCTGCGGGGTCGCGAGGTAGGTTTGGCGCATGCGACTGAGTCGAGTGATCCCGGGTCTGCTGGCCGTCGGTGTAGCGGGCGCGGGCGCCGCCTTCGTGATCGGCATGCGCAACAAGTCGCCCTGGCTGCAGGACCGGATCCGCGCCTTCTCGAAGCGGTTCGCCGCCGAGGCGCTGAAGACCGCCGGCGGGGAAGGCGCCACCAACGGCGTCGTCCTCCACGTGGGCCGCGCGAGCGGCCGGGAGTACGCCACCCCGATCACGCCGTTCCCGACACCCGACGGCTTCGTCATCAACCTGCCCTACACCTCGAAGGTCGACTGGGCCCAGAACGTGCTGGCCGCCAACTCGGCCACGATCGTCCACGACGGCATCGAGCACCGCGTCACCGACCCGCGGGTCGTCCCCTACGCCGAGGTCGCGCCGCTGCTCCCCAAGGCCGCCGGCGTCTTCCGGGCCGTCTTCGACGTCCAGGAGTTCCTCCGCGTCACCAAGGTCGACTGAGACCTCGTCGGGTTGGCGGGACTCGAACCCGCGATCGCCTGGACCCAAACCAGGAGGGATGGCCGCTTCCCTACAACCCGTTGTCCACAGACAGAGAAGGCCGCCACGAGGAGTTTCCTCGGAGCGGCCTGGTTGCGCCTGAGTGCAGGCTCAGGTCAGCGGCCGCTCCCCGAACGGGTGGCGGTGGAACGGAAGCGGTCGCTGCTGCATGCCGACCACGCTAGGCGGGCCAGACGTCGGATGCGCACCATTTATCCGCGAGGACTCACCGGTGATGCCGGTGACGGAGTCCTCCTGGTCCTCCAGGTCTCGGTCCTCGATGGCGATGACGTCGTTGTCCGCGCCTTCGACGCCCTCGACCAGCTGGTCGAGCTTGAGCAGGATGGCCTTCGTCTGCCGGTTGGTCGTGTGCTGGATGCTGAAGAGCACCAGGAGGCTGACCATGGAGGCGGTCGCGTACACGAGGCTGTGCCACCACGTGGCGAACCCGGTGACCAGACCGGCGATCAGCAGTCCTGCGACGACGATCATGCTGATCCCGCTGGCCCACGCCGAACCGGCCACGCCGGAGAGCACGTGGGCCGCGGCCGAGAAGCGTTCACGTACGTACTGACGTGACTCCGGGGCAAGGCGCGTCATTCCGCGCTTTCCCGCTCCTCCAGGCCCACTGCCTGGCGCAGCTCGTCGCGGTCCTCACGCAGCTCGGGGTGGTCACGGCCCAGCCTCTCCATCATGTCGGAGAGACCTCCGGCGATGGCGTTGAGCTTCTGCTGGACGGCGTCGTCGGCTCGTTTCTGGGTGTTCTGCAGGAGCGCCACCAGCAGGAACGTGATGATCGTCGTGGCCGTGTTGATGATCAGCTGCCAGGTGTCCACATCGGGCAGCACGAAGACGGACGGTGCCCAGATCACCACCAGCAGCACGCACATCATGAAGAACCACGCCCGCGACACGAAGTTGCTCGCATGGGTGGCGAACCGGTCGAACACCCCGAGATGGTCTCCGACCTCGGACGGCATCTCGCCGCCTTGACGCTCGGAGTGGTGCTCACGCTCGCTCGTCGGCATCACTACCTCCTTCACCGACGTTCCCGGTACCCGATTCACCGCTTCTCATACCCAAACGCCCCGGCCCGGTGTCGGAGGCGAGCGGTAGGTTGCGGAGCGTGGGATACGAGCTGAGCGGGCGGTTGGTCGTCGGGATCGCGTCGAGCGCGCTCTTCGACCTGACCGAGTCGGACGCCTACTTCCGCGAGCACGGCGAGGAGGCCTACCGCCGCTATCAGGACGAGCGCATCGACGACCAGCTCCGCCCCGGAGTCGCGTTCCCGTTCATCAAGCGGCTGCTGAGTCTCAACGACCTGGCCGAGGACGCCGAGGACGGTCTCGTCGAGGTGATCGTGGTCTCGCGCAACGACCCCAGCACCGGGCTGCGGGTGATGCGCTCGATCGAGCACCACGGCCTGCCGATGACCCGTGCCGTCTTCACCCAGGGCCGCTCGCCCCACCCCTACATCGGCGCGCTCGGGATGTCGCTGTTCCTCAGCGGCAACCGCGACGACGTCATCGCGGCCAACCGCGAGGGGTTCCCGGCCGGTCACGTGCTGCCGTCGGCGGCGACGTACGACGAGAACGACCGCTCCGTCGTCGTCGCCTTCGACTTCGACGGGGTGCTCGCCGACGACGGCTCGGAGCGGATCTTCCGCGAGGAGGGCATCGAGAGCTATCGGGCCTACGAGGCGAGCCGGAAGACCGAGCCGCTCCAGCCCGGGCCGCTGCAGCCGCTGCTGCGCGACCTCAACCGGATCCAGCAGATCGAGGAGCAGCGCCGCCTGGAGGATCCGGGCTACGAGCCGCGGCTGCGGATCGCGCTGGTCACCGCCCGCGGGGCCCCGGCTCACGAGCGCGCGATCCGGTCGCTGCAGTCCTGGGACGTCTACGTCAACGAGGCCTTCTTCCTCGGCGGGGTGGAGAAGAGGCGCGTGCTGGAGGTCCTGCGCCCGCTGATCTTCTTCGACGACCAGACGACCCACCTGGACGAGGCGGTCGGCTCGATCGCCGGGGTCCACATCCCCTACGGCGTGGCCAACTCCGACGACGTTCCTCCTGGTCAATAGCACCTTCACAGTTCGACCACAGGAAGTTCTCAACTGGGGGACAGGCGCGTGGCTGTGTCACCCTGGGGTGAGTTGTACAGATTCTGTTCACGTAGAAGTGCGAGGTGTTCACTCGATGACTTCGGCTATGTGTGCCAAGTGCACCGAAGACGAGGAGATCCGGGTTCTCGCGCGTTCGGCGGGGGGCCGCCGGCGGCTGATGTGCTGCAGGTGTGGGTACGCGTGGGAGAGCGGTCGTCCTGGCGGCGTCCGCAACGTCGGTCTGTCGGGCCTGTTCGGAGCGGCCTGAGGCGCCGCCGGCGTACGTTTCACGGTGCCGTCGCCTGAGGTTCACCTCGGGCGGTCGCGCAGGTGTTGCGGAGTGGCTTGGGTAGAGGGTCGAGACCTGTCACGGGTTCCCCTACGAAGCTCCGAGGAGTTCCAACCCATGTCCGCTACTCGACGCTCCCTGCTCACCGGAGGAGCCGTGGCCGGGGTCGGCCTGGCCGTCGCCGGTGCCGTTCCCGCCCTTGCCGAGGCGAAGCCCGCTCGGCCCGGCACCCCAGGACGCAAGCGCGCTCGTGAGCCGTTCCCGCCGCTCGTGGACGACCCCCAGGGCATCCTCGCGCTGGCCGAGGGGTTCTCGTACGCCATCGTCACCTCCGCCGGCGAGACGACCCTGAAGTCGGGGGAGAAGACGCCGTCCAACCACGACGGGATGATGGTGCTCGGCGGCCGGCGCGGGCGCTACACGCTGATCCAGAACCACGAGATCGAGCCCGGTGAGGGTATCCCGGTCCCGCTGGTGCCCGGGACGGTCTACGACGCCGGCGCCCCCTCGGGCGGCTGCACCGTGATCACCACCGACGCGGGCGGCGCCAACCTCGGTGAGTTCGTCGCCATCTCCGGCACCTCGACCAACTGCGCCGGCGGCCCGACGCCGTGGGGGACCTGGCTGACCTGCGAGGAGACCGTCAACGACGCCGACGAGGAGTGGGAGGGCGAGGACGGCAGCACGGGTGTCTACGAGAAGGACCACGGCTACGTCTTCGAGGTCTGGGCCGACGGCTCGGCCGACCCGCGTCCGATCAAGGCGTTCGGTCGCTACGACCACGAGGCCCTCGCGATCGACCGGACCCGCACCAAGGTCTTCCTGTCCGAGGACGCCGACGAGCCCAACGGGCTCTTCTACCGCTGGACCGCTCCGGCCGGGGTCAGGCTCGGTCCGGGCGTGCTCACCGAGCTGGCCGACGACGCCGGCACGCTCGCCGCGATGCAGATCATCCTGCCCGACGGCTCGGTGCTGCCCGACGTGGCCTACCTGACCTCCGCGCAGATGGGCCAGCCCTTCCCGGTGAGGTGGAAGACCGTCCCCGAGCGCGACGCCCAGGAGACGCCGTGCCGGGAGCAGTTCGCCGACGGCGAGGTCACCCGCGGGCGCAAGTTCGAGGGCGTGTGGGGCACCGACGAGGGCGTCTACGTGGTCAACTCCTACGCCTGGGAGGACACCGATCTCCCCGCCGACGCCTCGCCGCACGACGGCATGGTCTGGTTCTACGACTACGAGGCCGAGACCATCCAGCTGGTGACGTACTTCCCGCACCAGACGCAGTCCGAGGACGATGCTCCGGCGCCGAAGTACGGCGATCTCACCTTCGACGGTCCCGACAACGTCACTGTCACCCCGTGGGGGTCGCTGGTGCTCGCCGAGGACGGCAGCGGCGCCTCGCACGTGCTCGGTGCGTTCCCGGGCGGCCCGGCGTACGCCATCGCCCGCAACGACCTCAACGACTCCGAGTTCTGCGGCCCGTGCTTCTCGCCCGACGGCAAGGTCCTCTTCGTCAACATGCAGGACCCCGGCTACACCCTGGCCATCACCGGCCCGTGGGAGCGCTACCTCGGCTGAGGCTTCCGCGACCCAGGAGACCACGACGTACGCGGCGGGCGGCTCGGGCCGCCCGCCGCGTACTTTCTCCGGGCCGACCCCGTGGAGGCCCGGCCGACGTGAGGTTGTGAGTTCTGTGAGGTCGTGAGCGGAAGTTGACGGGCTCGCACGCGAGGGTTGGCGGCTGCTGAAACGTTGGCTGGCGATCGTGGGTGGTATCTCGCCGACTGCCGTATCTGAGGAGCCACCATGAGCCGCCGCTACTGGATAGACGACTGGCGTCCGGAGGACGCCACCTTCTGGGAGGAGACCGGGGCGAAGACCGCCCGCCGCAACCTGATCTGGTCGATCTTCGCCGAGCACCTCGGCTTCTCGGTCTGGCTGATCTGGTCGGTGTCGTCCGCCTTCCTGGTCGCCCAGGGCTTCGACTTCACCCCGAGCCAGCTGTTCTTCCTGATCGCGATCCCGAACCTGGTGGGATCGCTGCTGCGGGTGCCCTACACCCTCGCGGTGCCGAAGTTCGGCGGCCGCAACTGGACGATGATGTCGGCCGCGCTGCTGCTCGTGCCGACCCTCGGCTTCGCGTACGCCGTGACCCAGCCGTCCACGCCCTACTGGGCCTTCTGCCTCATCGCCGCCACGGCCGGTCTCGGCGGCGGCAACTTCGCCTCCTCGATGGCGAACATCAACTTCTTCTACCCGTCCGACAAGAAGGGCGCCGCGCTCGGTCTCAACGCCGCCGGCGGCAACCTCGGCGTCGCGCTCATCCAGTTCCTGCTGCCGGTGATCGTCGGCGGTGCCGGCATCTTCGGGCTGATCAAGGCCTCCGACGGCGGCATCCACCTCGAGCGGGCCGCCTTCGTCTACGCGGCGCTGGCCGTCATCGCGATCCTCGCCGCCTTCTTCTTCATGGACAATCTCAGCTCCGCGAAGTCGTCCACGCGTGAGCAGCTCTCGGTCGTGAAGTCGAAGCAGACCTGGATCATGTCCTTCCTCTACATCGGCACCTTCGGCTCCTTCATCGGCTACTCGGCCGCGATGCCGCTGCTGATCAAGCTCAACTTCTGGGTGCCCGAGCCCGCGCCCCTGGGCACCGGTATCTACTTCGCCTACTTCGCCTTCCTCGGCGCCCTGATCGGCTCCGCGACCCGGCCGCTGGGTGGCTGGCTGGCCGACCGCTGGGGCGGCGCGAAGGTGACGCTCGGCGCATTCATCGGGTTGGTCGTCTTCACCCTCGCGGTGCTGTGGACCCTGATGCAGCTCACCCCCAACCCGGAGGCCTCGCCCGCGATCGCGCAGGCGAACCAGTCGTGGTTCCCGGTCTTCCTGGGCTTCTTCATGCTGGTCTTCGCCTCGACCGGCATCGGCAACGGGTCGACCTACAAGATGATCCCGGCGATCTTCCGTCGTGAGGCCGAGATGGCCACCACGCCGGGCACCGCCGAGCGCGACGCCGCTCTCGTCGGCGCGACCAAGAAGTCCTCCGCCGCGGTCGGCATCATCGGCGCCGTCGGCGCGGTCGGCGGCTTCCTCATCCCGATCGCCTTCAACAGCCCGTGGGTCACCAACCCCCTCGACGCCACCAAGTCGGCGTTCGTCGCCTTCACCATCTTCTACGCCATCTGCGCCCTGGTCACCTTCATGGTCTACCTGCGCCCGCAGCGTGCGCGGGTCGGTGAGCTGGCGGACGTGCGGATCTGACCGGCCCGGCCGCTGTAACACGTCGTTCGTAGGACTTCTCGCCCGTTCAGATAGGGCGAGTTGTCCTACGAACAGCGTGTTACCCGGGCCGGCCCCGCTCAGGCCAGCCCGATCGCCGCCTCCGCGGCGGCCAGGACCGGAGCGGTCACCTCGCGGCACCGCTCGGCCCCGGCGGCGTACACCTGCGTGACGTACGCCCGGTCCGCGGCGAGCTCGCGGTAGCGCTTCTGGATCGGCTCGAGCTCGGCGACGACGGCGTCGGTGACCGCCGACTTCAGAGCGCCGTAGCCCGACAGGCCGGCCGCGGAACCGCCGCACGCCTCGAGGATGTCGATCAGGTTGGTCACCCCCGGCCGTGACGGATCCCGGGAGACGTCCCCGGCGGAGTCGGTGACCGCACGAGCCACCTTGCGGCGTACGGCATCGGGATCGTCCAGCAGGAAGATCGAGCCCGGGTGCTCGTCGCCGGCCGACTTCGACATCTTGCGCGTCGGGTCGGCCAGATCCATGATCCGGGCCCCGGCCGCAGGATGCACCGCCTGCGGGACCGCGAAGACCCGGCCGTACGTCGTGTTGAACCGCACCGCGATGTCGCGGGCGAGCTCGACGTGCTGACGCTGGTCGTCGCCCACCGGCACCTCGGACGCGCCGTAGAGCAGGATGTCGGCGGCCATCAGCACCGGATAGGTGAACAGCGAGGCGCGCACCGATGCCCCGACGCGGCGTGACTTCTCCTTGAACTGGATCATCCGGCCCAGCTCGCCGGTGTGCGCGACGCACTCCAGCAGATAGCTGAGCGACCGGTGCGCGGGGACGTGCGACTGGATGAACAACGTGGCCGGTTCGAGCCCGGACGCCATCAGGAGGAGGGCCATCTCCTCCGTCCGCGTACGCAGCACCGACGGTTCGTGCGGCAGCGTGAGTGCGTGCAGGTCGGAGAGCCCGTAGAAGGCCGAGGAGTCGGCGGAGGCGGCCATGGGCCGCAGCGCTCCGAGCAGGTTGCCGAGGGTCAGCCGGCCGGAGGGAGTGATGAGGGAGAGTCGCTTGGTCATGATGGACCTTTCGGGTGTGAGGCCCACGGGTCAGCGACGATCGAACGAGAAAGGCCGCCCGTGGGCGGCCTGATGTGAGTGCTCAACAATCGGGTGGACCGCCTAGGAGGCGGACCACCACTGGGTGGAACGAATGCTGAACACGTCTCCAGTGTCGCACACGTCACGGATACCGTGTGGCCCATGACGACTCCGCCGACCGCTGCGCCGACCGCAGGGCCCAACACCTGCCAGGGGCACTCGACGGTCGTCTACGACGAGAGCCTGGCCGACTACGACTTCGGCCCGACGCACCCCATGGCGCCGATCCGGGTGGACCTGACGATGCGCCTGGCCGGCGAGCTCGGAGTGCTCGACCACCTGAAGGTCGTCGAGGCGCCGATGGGCACCCCGGAGCAGCTGCTCACGATCCACGACGAGAGCTACATCGAGGCGGTCATCCGGGCCGGCAGGAGCGGTGAGTCGGATCTCGCCCACGGCCTGGGCACGGAGGACGACCCGGTCTTCCCGCACATCCACGACGCCAGCGCCCACATCGTCGGCGCGAGCATCGAGGCCTGCCGCCAGGTCTACTCCGGCGAGAGCCTCCACAGCGCCAACATCATGGGCGGCCTCCACCACGCGATGCGTGGACGCGCGGCCGGGTTCTGCATCTACAACGACGTCGCCGCCGGCATCCAGTGGCTCCTCGACCAGGGCGTCAAGAAGGTCGCCTACGTCGACGTGGACGTGCACCACGGGGACGGGGTCGAGCGGGCCTTCTGGAACGACCCGCGGGTCCTGACGATCTCGCTCCACGAGACCGGGCAGCTGCTCTTCCCCGGCACCGGCTTCGCCGAGGAGGTCGGTGGTCCCGAGGCCGAGGGGAGCGCCGTCAACGTCGCGCTGCCCCCGGGAACGGCCGACCACGGCTGGCTGCGCGCCTTCCACGCCGTCGTGCCCGACCTGATCCGGGAGTTCCAGCCGGAGATCCTGGTGACCCAGCAGGGCTGCGACTCCCATACCGACGACCCTCTCGCCGACCTCGCCCTCAGCGTGGACGGCCAGCGGGCTGCGTACGTCGCGCTGCACGAGCTCGCCCACGAGGTGTGTGCGGGCAAGTGGGTGGCGTTCGGCGGCGGCGGATATGCCGTGGTCGACGTGGTGCCACGCGCGTGGACCCACCTTCTTGCGCTAGTCTCGGGTAATCCCTTGGAGCCGACGCTCGACGTGCCAGGTGGCTGGCGCGAGCACGTGCAGACGCGCCTCGGGAGGGTCGCACCGTTGCGTATGACGGACGGGCGTGAACCGGCCTACCGCGACTGGGGAAGCGGGTATGACCCCGGCACGTGGCTGGACCGGCAGGTCCACGCGACTCGCACAGCGGTGTTCCCGCTGCACGGACTGGACCCGATGCCGTAGCCCGGGCACCTAGTTTCGAGCTGGTCTAGAAACCGCAGATCGTCGCGCCCAAAAGCAACTCGACACGCCGGTGGTATGTGAGATTGTCAAGGGTGTCCCCTTCCCCATCAGTCACATCAGGCCCTATTCTCACTTTGGGATCGCGTTTTGGACCAGCGGTGGGGAAGCCGCTGGCGTCGCGATCACTCGAGAGAGAACGGTGGAAGCAGATGGTTACTCCTTCTGGAGACATCTCTGACAGCAAGTTCCTGACCGTGGCCGAGGTTGCGTCGATGATGCGCGTCTCCAAGATGACGGTCTACCGGTTGGTTCACTCGGGCGAGCTGCCTGCGGTACGTGTCGGTCGTTCCTTCCGAGTTCGGGAGGACGACGCGAACGAATACCTCAAGAGCTCGTTCTACAACGCGGGCTAGTTGTCGGACCCCGCGCCCGAGCACGATGGGCGCGGGGGCAACACCCGTCTCGCCGGGTCACCGATTCTCTCTGGGTGCCCTGCCTTCGTTAGTCTTACCCCCTAGGTCTGTTTGCCGCGCGCTGCGGTGAGTGGCCGCGTCGGCACCGGGCCGGCATTCTCTGCAACGATCGTGAAGGGTTCCCCGTGGGTTCTGTCATCAAGAAGCGTCGCAAGCGCATGGCGAAGAAGAAGCACCGCAAGCTGCTCAAGAAGACTCGCGTCCAGCGCCGCAAGCTCGGCAAGTGACGTACGTGGCGTAGGTGGCGGAACGCACCGGACCCGGTCGGGTTCTCCTGGTCACCGGGGTCTCGCGTGACCTCGGGCGCCGTTTCGCGCGCGCTGCCGCCCGCCACCCGAACGTCGAGCGGGTGATCGGCGTCGATGTCGCCCCGCCACGCGGGGACATCGGCAAGGTCGGATTCGTCCGAGCCGACATCCGCAACCCGGTGATCGCCAAGGTGATCGCCAAGGAGGAGGTCGACACCGTCGTCCACCTCAGCGTCATCGCGACCCCCGGCACCACCGGGGGTCGTTCGACGATGAAGGAGCTCAACGTCATCGGGACGATGCAGCTCCTCGCGGCGTGCCAGACCGCGCCGTCCCTGCGCCAGGTCGTGGTGAAGTCGACGACCCAGGTCTACGGGGCGAGCAGCCGCGACCCGGCGATGTTCACCGAGTCGATGGAGCCGCGGCGCACCCCGTCCTCCGGCTATGCCCGCGACGTGGCCGACATCGAGTCCTACGTACGCGGCTTCGCCCGGCGCCGTCCCGACGTGGCCGTCACGGTGCTGCGCTGCGCCAATGTCCTCGGACCGCGGGTGATCAGCCCGATCGCGTCCCACTTCCGGCGCACGGTCGTGCCCAACGTGCTCGGCTTCGACCCGCGCCTGCAGTTCCTTCACGAGCAGGACCTCTACGGCGTCCTCGAGCATGCCGTACGCACCGGGGTGCCCGGGACCTTCAACGTCGCCGGCGACGGCGTGCTGACCCATTCCCAGGTCGCCCGGCGACTGCAGCGGATGACCGTGCCGATCCCCGAGCCCCTGTTCGGCCTGGCGAGGTTCGGCGGTGGCGAGTATCCCGCCGAGCTGCGCGCGCTGCTGACCTACGGCCGCGGCGTCGACACCTCGCGGATGCGCTCCCTGCTGGGCTTCGAACCCCGATACACCACCGAGGAGACGGTCGTAGACTTTGCGGACAGCGTGATGCCGTCCGCCAACCGTGCCGACCGCGCGCTGGCCGCCTTGGAGAGCCGACTGACAGGAGCGCCCGGTGACTGAGTCCGCCGCCCAGGGTTTCATCGGCGCCACCACACGCGAGCGACACCCGTTGCGGGCGATCCCGGCGGCCGACTGGGCCGCGGCTCTGGAGAGCGCCGCCAAGGAGGTCTTCGGGGCCGAGTGGGAGGAGCAGCTGGCTCGGTTCATCGTGTTCCTGCGGCGCCGGATCTCGGGCGAATACTCGGTCGACGAATACGGCTTCGACCGCGAGCTCACCCAGCGCTTCCTCCTGGCCGTGCTGCGGCCGATCAAGGAGAAGTGGTTCCGGGTCGAGGTACGCGGCATCGAGAACATCCCGGCCGACGGCGGCGCCCTGATCGTCTCCAACCACTCCGGCACGATCCCGATGGACGGCCTGATGACCATGGTCTCCATCCACGACGAGCTCGGACGCAACCTGCGGCCGCTCGGCGCCGACCTGGTCTTCCGGATGCCGATCGTCGGCAACATCGCCCGCAAGGCGGGCGCCACCCTGGCCTGCAGCGAGGACGCCGAGCGGATGCTCCGCAACGGCGAGCTCGTCGGCGTCTGGCCCGAGGGCTTCAAGGGCATCGGCAAGCCCTACAGCGAGCGCTACAAGCTGCAGCGCTTCGGCCGTGGCGGCTTCGTGTCCTCGGCGCTGCGCACCGGTGTCCCGATCGTCCCGCTCTCCGTCGTCGGAGCCGAGGAGATCTACCCGCTCGTCGGCAACATCCCGGCCCTCGCCAAGGTCCTCGGCGTGCCCTACCTGCCGATCACGCCGTTCTTCCCGCTTCTCGGGCCGCTGGGCCTCATCCCGCTCCCGTCGAAGTGGCTCATCGAGTTCGGCGAGCCGATCCGCACCGATGCGTACGACGCCTCGGAGGCCGACGACCCGATGCTGGTCTTCAACGTCACCGACCAGGTGCGCGAGACGATCCAGCAGACGCTCTACCGTCTGCTGGGCGAGCGCGCCTCCGTCTTCGGCTGATCCACCCCGGCCGAGGCGTCACCTCCGCCGGCCGAGAGGTCAGCGGCGCCGGTCGAGACGGCAGACGTCTGCCAGCTCGACCAGCGCCCGTGACGCCTCGGTGATTACGGGGTGAGCAGGCCGGTGGCGCCGGCGAGCACGTCGCCGACCAGGCCGGTGACGCCGGTGACCAGGCCGGTGACGGGGTCCGTCACGGTGCCGGTGTCGGTGTCGGGCTCCTCGGACGGACCGCCGTCGGAGGGCGTCGGCGTGGGCAGGATGCTGCCGTCGTCCTCGGGAGCCTCGGAGGGCTGCTCCTGGTCGTCGTCCTTCTCGTCCTTCGGGTCGGTCACCGAGCCGGGACCGATCTTGTCGGGATCGATGGAGGGCAGGTCGAGGGCGTTGTCGTCCGGGCTGAGCGGCGGCAGCGCCTCGGCCTCGACGACGGTGTCGGCCGGAAGCAGCCCGTCGATCTCGGAGGTGAGGCTGGAGACCAGCGTCGCGGGAAGCTCGGTGATGCCACCCTCGCAGGTGGGGCAGAGCTGGGCGGCGGCCTGGTCGATCAGCACGAGCGTCTGGGCGGCGTCGGAGACCGCCGGCTCGGCGCCCTCGGGGACCTGCGGGCTCAGCTCGGCCAGCTCCTCGACGCCATCGGCCGCGAACGTACGCAGCTGGGCGAGCGAGTCGTTGTCCTGGGACTTCTCGAAGTCGCTGATCAGCAGGTCGGAGCCGTGGGCGGCCTGTCGCGAGAAGGTCTCGAGGGTCGTGGTGACGCGCTCGGAGTCGGTCAGCGGCGCCTCGGCGACCAGCGACTTGGCCTCGCGCAGGCGGGTGCCGGCGTCTTCGAGGATCCGGATGCCGCGGGCCTGGGTGCTGACCGTGAAACCGGCGGAGACGTTCTCGACGGCACGCTTGACCGGGTAGAGCGAGTCGCCCGGAAGAGCGGTCTGCGACGCCGCGGCGGCGCCTGCGGTGCCACCGACGATCGCCATCGCGGCGAGGGCGACGGCCAGCTTGCGCTGCCGGCGCGGCCTGCGTACGGATCCGACGGTGAGCTTGCGCTCGACGGTCTTCTCCATGCGCGGCGCCGGCACGAGCTCGGTGTCGGCAGCCTCCATGAGGCGCTCACGGAGCGAGACGGAGAAGTCGCGGCGGGGCACGGCGGAGTCGCTGAGAGCGGAGAGCGACGAAGCGAGGGCTGCCAGATCGCGAAGCTCGTCGGCAGAATGCGAGGATCGCCGATCGGTCGCGGAGTACGCCGCGACCATTCGGTCGAACTCGTCGGCGCGCTTTCGCGCCGGAAACGCCGGGCTCATCGGATGGTTCCTACTCGGTATCGGCAGTGAGGGATTCGTCGAAACAGCTGTGCACAAGGGCCAGCCATGTCGGACAACGAGTCGCCCCGGCCGCGGGTTACGGCAACCGGTCGAGCATTCAAGGTGGTGCGGAACACAGTCATCAGCGGATCCCGTCAGGCATCTGCTTCGCGAGATTGCGGATCCCGCGCAGCTGGAGCTGTTTCACGGCTCCGTCGCTGCGTCCGAGGATAGCCGCTGTCTCGGCAATGGACAGCCCTTGGAGGAAACGCATGATGATGCAGTCGCGCTGCTCGTCGGGAAGCTTGGAGAGTGCGCCGAGCAGCATCTCGTTGGTGATCCCGGCCATCACGATCTTCTCGGGACCGTCGGCCGCGGAGTCGTGCAGACCCATGTCCTCGGTCGTCATCTCCAGGCGCGTACGTCCCGCCTTGAAGTGATCGGTGGCCAGGTTGCGGGCGATGGTCATCAGCCAGGCGCCGAAGTCCTTGCCCTGCCAGCGGAAGCCGGTCATCGAGCGCAGCGCCCGGAAGAAGGTCTCCGAGGTGAGGTCCTCGGCGACCTGGGTGGAGCGGGTCCGGTAGAAGAGGAACCGGTAGACCGCGCCGTGGTAGTGGTCGTAGAGGAGGCCGAACGCCTCCTTGTCGCCCTTGCGGGCGAGCTCGACCAGCGCGATCAGCCGGGTGCGGTCGGCCTCGGTCTCCTCCGAGGAGGCGGCGAGCTCGGTGTCGTCGTCGGGCTCGTTGTCGGAGCGCGGCTTCGTCTCGTGGGTGCCGCCCGAGCCGCGACGCTCGGGCTCGGCGAACGGGCCGGTGGCACCTGCCACACCCGCGTAGGCGGGTTCGTAGCCCTCGTTCATCAGGAGTGCGACCGCAGCACGCAGCGCATCCAAGCGACGATGGACGTCATTGGCGCGGCGCGACATGTGGGTCCCTCCCGAAGACTCCCCCTGAGCGAGAGCAACCTTACGGGTTAGGGCATCCCGATGTCAGGTCCCGAGCCGAAGTCGTGTCGGCGTGTGGTGGCAATTTCCCGACACGGGGGTGAATACCCGCCCGTGCATACCGGTCGCCACCGGCCGGATCACTCCCGTCGTCCGCGCAGTGCGATCGCCACCGCGATCGCCCCGGTGGCGGCACCGCCCAGCGCCGCGGTCACCACGCCGGCACGGGCGGCCTTGCGCCCGGTGCGGTAGTCCCGGATCGGCCAGCCCTTCTCGCGCGCGTGGGCGCGCAGGCGCGCGTCCGGGTTGATGGCGCACGGGTGTCCGACCAGCGAGAGCATCGGCAGATCGTTGTAGGAGTCGGAGTAGGCCGCACAGCGAGACAGGTCGAGATTCTCGCGCGCGGCGATCGCCTTGACCGCCTCCGCCTTGGCCGGCCCGTGCAGCATCTCGCCGACCAGCTCGCCGGTGTAGACACCGTCCTCGGTGGCCGCCACCGTGCCGAGGGCGCCGGTGAGCCCGAGCCGCTTGGCGATGACCCGGGCGGCCTCGACGGGCGCTGCGGTCACCAGCCACACCCGCTGTCCCTGGTCGATGTGGGTCTGCGCGAGCGCCCGCGTGCCGGGCCAGATCCGGTGGGCCATGCCCTCGTCGAAGATCTCCTCCATCAGGCTCTCGACCTCCTCGGCGCGGTGGCCGCGGATGAACGAGAGCGCCGACGAGCGCGCCGACTCCATGTGAGCCGGGTCCTCGACCCCGGCCACCCGGAAGTAGGCCTGCTTGTACGCGGCCGAGGCGATGTCCCGCGTACGGAAGAACTTGCGCCGATGCAGGCCGCGCGCGAGATGGAAGATCGTCGCGCCCTGCATGATCGTGTTGTCCACGTCGAAGAAGGCGGCCGCCGTCGGGTCTCCGCCTGCGGGGTAGAGCCAGGCTTCTATCTCCGCGGCCGCGGCCGATGCCTCGCCGGCGAGAGCCGAGCGGCGTTTGAGGTCTTTTCGCCGCAGCTCGGCGCGGCGGCGGTCGCTGGCGCTGCTCATTTCGCCAACAGTAGTGGTCCGGGAGCCGATGCGGGACCCAGGTGCCAAGATGGTCGGATGGAACCGCGTGTGACCTTCTACTCCCGTCAGGGCTGCCATCTGTGCGACGAGGCGAGGCTGGTCGTCGAGAAGGTGGTCGGCGCCGACTACACCGAGGTCGACATCGACGCCGACCCCGAGCTGCGCGAGCGCTTCACGAACGAGGTCCCGGTGACGTACGTCGACGGGAAGCAGCACGACTTCTGGCGTGTCTCCGAGGAGCGGCTGAGGGCAGCGCTGGCGCGCTCCCCAGAATAACTGTCGATCGGCCCAATACCCTGAACAACCCCCCTCTGACAACTCCGCAAACACGTGTGCTAGCCGACGCTCTGCGAGTTTGTTCTCGCGGTCACAAAGTCCGTATGGTGGCTGAGCCGCAGGGCGATCCCGGGCTAAAAAGCCCCCGTCTGTGGCGCCGGCATTGAAAGAGCAGAGCGTGACGGCACGGAGTACGAATACGGGCGAGGGCAGCGGTGCCCAGGACCCCCACCGGGACATCCCCGAGGCGACAGTCGCCCGGCTCCCGGTCTACCTCCGGGCACTGACCTCGCTCGCCGAGCGCAACATCGCCTCCTGCTCCTCCGAGGAGCTCGCCACGGCCGCCGGGGTCAACTCGGCCAAGCTGCGCAAGGACCTCTCCTACCTGGGCTCCTACGGCACCCGTGGGGTCGGCTACGACGTCGACTACCTGAGCTACCAGATCGCCCGTGAGATCGGCGTCACCCACGACTGGCCGGTCATCATCGTCGGTATCGGAAACCTCGGTCAGGCGCTGGCCAACTTCTCCGGTTTCAGCAGCCGCGGCTTCCGCACGGTCGCGCTCCTGGACGCCGCCGAGCAGATGCAGGGCCGCACGGTCGCCGGCCTCGAGGTCCGGCCGTTCGCCGACCTGGCCGAGATCGTCGCGGCCGAGCAGGTCTCCATCGGGGTCATCTCGGTGCCGGCGACCGCCGCCCAGGACGTCGCCGACGCGATGGTCGCGGCCGGCATCAGCAGCATCCTCAACTTCGCGCCCGCGGTGCTCAACGTGCCGCCGGGTGTCGACGTACGCAAGGTCGATCTCTCGATCGAGCTGCAGATCCTCGCGTATCACGAGTCGCGCAAGGCTGCAGAGGCAGACGAGACGGTGGACAATGGTTCCGAGGAAGGGATTACCGCATGAGTGTTCTGGTGGTCGGAATCTCCCACAACTCTGCGCCGGTCTCGCTGCTCGAGGCGGCGTCGGTGGACGCGGACGGTCTGCAGAAGCTCCTCACCGACGTGGCTGGTTGTGAGCACGTCAGCGAGGCAGCGGTCATCGCGACCTGCAACCGCCTCGAGATCTACACCGAGGTGGATCGCTTCCACGGCTCCGTCGAGGAGCTCTCCCGCCGCATCATCGAGGGCGCCGGCCAGACGCTCGAGACGATGCTGCCGCACCTCTACGTCCACTACGACGACGGCGCCGTCTCCCACCTGTTCAAGGTGGCCGCCGGGCTCGACTCGATGGCCGTGGGCGAGGGGCAGATCCTCGGTCAGGCCCGCGCCGCCCTGCAGCTCGGCCAGGAGATGGGCACGGTCGGACCGGCGCTCAACAGCCTGTTCCAGCAGGCGCTCCGGGTCGGCAAGCGCTCGCGCGCGGAGACCGACATCGACCGGGCCGCGCCCTCGCTGGTGACCGCGTCGCTGGTCCGTGCGGCCCGAGCCGTGGGTGACGTACGCGGCAAGCGGGTCGCCGTCGTCGGCGCCGGTGCGATGGCCGGACTGGCCACCGCGACTGTGTCCCGGATGGAGGCCGCCGACGTCGTCGTGGTCAACCGAACCACGGCCAACGCCGAGCGCCTCGCGAAGGAGTACGCCGCGCGCGCCGCCTCCCTCGACAAGCTGGCCGAGGAGGTCGCGGCCGCCGACATCGTGATCACCTGCGCGGGCGCCAGCGGGCTGCTCGTCCCGGCCGACATGGTCGGCGACCGCAGCGGCCACCCGGTCGCGCTGATCGACCTGGCCCTGCCCCACGACATCGACCCGGAGGCGGCGTCGCTCCCGGGTGTGACCCTGATCGACCTGGCCGCCCTCGCCGACGAGCTGCACGCCTCGCCCGCCGGCAAGGAGGTGCTCGCGGTCCGCGACATCGTCACCCAGGAGGTCGCGGCCTTCCTGAGCGCCCGTCGGCAGTCGGCCGTCACGCCGACCGTCGTCGCGCTGCGGAGCATGGCCACCGGCGTCGTCGACGCCGAGATGGAGCGCCTCGACAACAAGCTCCCCGACCTCGACGAGGCCACCAGGGCGGAGGTCCTCCGGACCGTACGCCGCGTGGCCGACAAGCTTCTCCACGAGCCGACCGTCCGGGTCAAGGAGCTCGCGAACGAGACCGGCGCGGTGTCCTACGCCGCGGCTCTCGCCGAGCTCTTCGCGCTCGACCAGAACGCGGTCTCGGCCGTCACCCGGGCCGACGTGCCTTCGTCAGGTGGACTCGACAAGCTCGACCACCGGAATCTTGGTGATCTCTCATGAGGACCCTCCGTCTCGGAACCCGCCGCTCCCAGCTCGCCGTCACGCAGTCGACCCTGGTCGCGGAGATGCTCCGCGCCCAGGGCCACATCGTCGAGCTGGTCGAGATCGTCTCCGACGGCGATCGCACCCAGGCGTCGAACACGCCGCTGACCAGCGCGAACTCGACGGGTGTCTTCGTCAGCGCGCTGCGCGACGCGCTCCACGCCAAGGAGATCGACCTCGCGGTCCACTCGCTCAAGGACCTGCCGACCTACCCGGAGGAAGGCATCGAGCTGGTCGCGATCCTGCCGCGCGAGGACCCGCGCGACGTGATCGTCGCCCGCGACGGCCTGACCCTCGGTGAGCTCCCGCCGGGCTCGCGGGTCGGCACCGGCTCGCCGCGGCGGGTCGCCCAGATCAAGGCCCTCGGCCTCGGCCTGGAGCTCGCCGGCATCCGCGGCAACGTGGACACCCGCATCGGCAAGGTCCGCTCCGGCGAGTTCGACGCCGTCGTCCTCGCGCGCGCCGGCCTGGCCCGCATCGACCGGCTCGACGAGGTCACCGAGGTCCTCGACCCGATCCAGGTGCTGCCCGCTCCTGGTCAGGGGGCCCTGGCGGTCGAGTGTCGCGAGGGCGACGCCGATGCCGACGTACGCAAGATTCTGACCTCCCTCGACGACGCGCCCACCCGAGCGGCAGTCGAGGCAGAACGCGCAGTGCTCGCCACCCTCGAAGGTGGCTGCGCCGCGCCCATCGGGACCCTCGCCGACGTGGTGGAGGGTGAGGAAGGACCAGAGCTGTGGGTGCGGGCAGTGGCGCTCTCACTCGACGGCTCGCTCTCGGTTCGACTCTCCGCATCGGGGCCGCTCGACGACGCCGCAGGCGTCGGCCGCCGGCTCGCCGAGGAGATGCTCGCCGAGGGTGCAGCAGACCTGACCGACGATCCCGCGGACCCAGGCCAGGCTGTCATGGACACGGGCGGTTCCCCCCAGACCGCTCCCGAGCAGGACAAGGTGCACAACGCATGACCCGAGCAAAGACCACCGAGCAGACGGCCGAGCACAGCTCGACCACCCCACTGGGCTGGGTGTCCTTCGTCGGCAGCGGTCCCGGTGACCCTGAGCTGCTGACGGTACGGGCGATCGACCTGTTGAAGCAGGCCGATGTTGTCGTGACCGAGGCCCCCGAGCACGCTTCGATGGTGCGCGGCGTACTCGGCATCCCCGAGCCGGTCGAGCCGGCCGAGGGTGAAGAGACCCCGGAACCGGTCGGACCCGAGTTCATCGACGGCGGGTTCGGCGTGGACGGCCAGCCGCTCGCCAACGCCGCCCGTGCCAAGGCCGTCGTCAAGCAGGCGAAGCTGGGCAAGCGCGTCGTGCGCCTCATGACCGGCGACCCCTTCCTCTACGCCTCCGGCCCCGAGGAGGCGCAGTCCTGCGCCAAGGCGGGCATCGGCTTCGAGATCGTCCCCGGCGTCTCGTCGGTGTCGGCCGTCCCGGCCTACGCCGGCATCCCGCTGACGACCAAGGACCACCAAGAGGTCGCGGTCGTGACCTGCAACGAGAAGATCGACTGGAGCCAGTACGCGGACAACCGCACGCTCGTCCTCCTCTCCGGTGTCGGCATGATCGGCGACATCGCCAAGGAGCTCGTCGCCGCGGGCCGTTCCGCCAAGACCCCGGTCGCGATCACCCGCGTCGGCACCACGACCGAGCAGGCGACGGTAGAGTCGACGCTGGAGAACATCGCCGTCGACGCTCGTGCCGCACGGATGGCGCCGCCGGCGATCGTGGTGATCGGCAAGGTGGTCAACTTGCGTGAGACGCTCTCGTGGTTCGAGACGAAGCCGCTCTTCGGCTGGCGCGTCCTGGTGCCGCGCACCAAGGAGCAGGCGCCGGCGCTGTCGCTGAAGCTGAAGGGCTTCGGCGCCGTGCCCGAGGAGGTCCCGACGATCTCCGTCGAGCCGCCGCGCAACCCGCAGCAGATGGACAAGGCCGTACGCGGCCTGGTCGAGGGTCGCTACAACTGGATCGCCTTCACCTCGATCAACGCGGTGCGCGCCGTGCGCGAGAAGTTCGACGAGTACGGCCTGGACTGCCGTGCCTTCTCCGGTCTGAAGATCGCCGCCGTCGGCGAGAAGACCGCGCAGGCGCTGGAGGCCTGGGGCCTGCGTCCCGACCTGGTGCCGCACACCGACAACCAGTCGGCCGCCGGCCTGCTCGAGGTGTGGCCGGAGTACGACGAGGACCTCGACCCGATCAACCGGGTCTTCCTCCCGCGTGCCGACATCGCCACGGAGAACCTCATCGCCGGCCTGGTCGACCTCGGCTGGGAGTGCGACGACGTGACCGCCTACCGCACGGTCCGGGCTGCTCCGCCGCCCGCGCCGACCCGCGACGCGATCAAGACGGGCAAGTTCGACGCGGTGGTCTTCACCTCCTCGTCCACGGTCCGCAACCTGGTCGGCATCGCGGGCAAGCCGCACACCTCCACGGTGATCGCGGCGATCGGTCCGGCCACCGCCAAGACCGCCGAGGAGCACGGCCTGCGGGTCGACGTGATGTCGCCGGAGCCGTCGATCGAGGCGCTCACCGAGGCGCTCGCCGCCTTCGGAGCCGCACGTCGTGCGTCGCTGGTCGAGCAGGGTCTGCCGGTCACCAAGCCGTCCGACCGACGCCCGGCCTCGCGCCGTCGTTCGCGCACCTCCTGAACCGACCGTTCTGACGCGACAGCCGCGTGCTCCCGAGTGTGGGAGCACGCGGCTGTTGCACTACCGTGGAACGTACCCTTTTGCGATGGAGTGCAGATGAGCATCGAGAAGCCCGTGATCCGTCCCCGCCGGCTGCGCCGCACGCCGATCATGCGCCGGATGGTCGCGGAGACGGCCGTACGTCCCGCCAACCTGGTCCTGCCCGCGTTCGTGCGCGAGGGGATCAGCGAGCCCGTCCCGGTCTCGACCATGCCGGGCGTGGTCCAGCACACCCGTGAGTCGCTGCGCAAGGCGGCGGCCGAGGCGGCGGCGGCCGGTATCGGCGGGATCATGCTCTTCGGTGTCCCCGAGACGAAGGACGCGGTCGGCTCCGGTGCGCTGGACCCCGACGGCATCCTCAACGTGGCCATCGCCGACGTCGTCTCCGAGGTCGGCGACACGCTCACCGTGATGAGCGACCTGTGCCTGGACGAGTTCACCGACCACGGTCACTGCGGTGTGCTGGCCGAGGACGGCTCCGTCGACAACGACGCCACCCTCGAGATCTACGCCCAGATGGCGGTCGCCCACGCCGAGGCCGGCGTCCACATGGTCGGCCCGTCCGGGATGATGGACGGCCAGGTCGCGGTCACCCGCGACGCCCTCGACGGCGCCGGCCACACCGACGTCTCGATCCTCGCCTACTCCGCGAAGTACGCCTCCGCCTTCTACGGACCCTTCCGCGAGGCCGTCGACTCCTCGCTCAAGGGCGATCGGCGCACCTATCAGCAGGATCCGGCCAATGCACTGGAGGGTGTCCGCGAGGCGCTCCTTGACGTGGCCGAAGGCGCCGATATCGTGATGGTCAAGCCCGGGCTCCCGTATCTCGACGTTCTCCAGCGAGTGCGTGAGTCTGTCGATGTTCCGGTGGCTGCCTACAACATCTCAGGGGAGTTCGCGATGTTGGAAGCCGCGGCCGCGAACGGCTGGATCGACCGCGAACCGGCGATCCTGGAGACACTCACCGCCTTCAAGAGGGCGGGCGCGGACGTCATTCTGACCTACTGGGCCACGGAAGCAGCTGGCTGGCTGCGAGGCTGACGTTCTCGCCTGACAGCCCTCCCAGCTCTGTGACGTGGAACATATCCGGAGAGTAGACTCGAGACCGTGACCAATCGAGAGTTGGGCAGCCCCAAGCGCACCGGTCGGCCGCGCAACAGTGGACGTGATTCGGCGAATCCGCGCGAGGAGATCCTCAAAGAGGCATCCAGGCTCTTCACCGCTCAAGGGGTCGCCGCGACCACGATCAGTCAGATCGCCGAGTGCGTCGGGCTGCGCCAGTCCTCGATGTACTACTACTACAAGTCCAAGGAGGAAATCCTCTCCGCCTTGATGGAGAAGAACCGCGAGTCGCTGACGCTCGCGGAGAAGCTTCTCGAGGAGGACGGCCCGGTCGCCCCGCGGCTCTACGCCTTCCTCTACACCGACGTACGCCAGCTGTGCACCGCGCCGCTCGACTTCTACGAGCTCGAGGTGGCCGCGCTGGCCCAGCCGCAGGTCTTCGCGGGCTTCGAGGAGGACGGCGACAAGCTGCGCGCCGCGGCCGCCCAGCTCCTCGAGCTGGGTGTCGACAGCGGTGAGCTGCGCCAGACCGACCCGGCCGCCACCGCGCTGATGCTGCTCTCGCTCAACGAAGGCGCCCAGCACCGGCTCTGGCACGGCCGCCGTGAGGACGAGAGGGCCCCTGGGGGTTCGGACGCCCTGGCCGAGTCGGTCGCCGACTACCACCTCAGCTCGCTCCTCGCCGACGCGTCCTCCCTGCCCGCCGTCCGCGAGGCCGGCCGCGACTTCGTGACCGAGTACGAGGACGACGAACCCGCCGCCTGAGCACCGTCGAGAACGCGAAGGGCCCCGCCGGATGGCGGGGCCCTTCGCGTCAAACGGTCACTTCTTGGGGCAACCGAGCAGGCCCAGTCCGAGCGGGTCGAGAAGGCCGCAGATCAGGCCGGTCAGACCACTCAAGACTCCGCCGACCGCCGCCTGCGCCTCCGGAAGCGTCTTGCCGCTGAGCTGACCGACGCATGCGGTGACCGCGTCCTGCGGCGCTTTGCCGTACTTCCCGAGAAGAGCCTCGGTGCACACGGTGATCAGCTGGCTCGTCGTAGCGATCGCTGCCTGCGTGGAGCCGGCGATCTGCTCGCCCGGCTGGGTGACGGTCTCGCCGCCGTCGCCGCCGGTGCCGCCTCCGGTGCCACCGCCGCCGGTGCTCCCACCGGGAGTCTCGCCGCCGGACGGAGCCTCGCTGGACGGGCCGGACGGGGACTGCGAGGAGCCGCCGCGCGGGCCGGCCTGCTGACCGCCTGCCCGGAGCTCGCGGCCCTTCTGCTTCGAGGACTTGGGAGCGTCCATCCGCGGGATGGCGTAGTCGACCGGGACCGTGCTGTTCGGGATCGAGGTGAACTCACCGGAGCGGTAGGCCTCGGCGATACCGAGCACCGTCGTGACGTACGACTGGCTGTGGTTGTAGCGGAAGACCGCGGCCCGGGCGCCCTGGTCGGTGGAGAGGTCGTCGTTGCCGGAGCAGAGGTAGACGGCGCTGGCGAGCGCGGCGTCGTTGATGTCCTGGGGGTTGCGCTTGCCGTCACCGTCGGCGTCGACGCCGACCATCGCCCAGGTGGAGGGGATGAACTGCATCGGCCCGACCGCGCGGTCATAGCTGGTGTCGCCGTCATACTGCCCACCGTCGGTGTCGGTGATCTGGGAGACGTTGCCCTTGCCGTTGAGCGGCACCCCGTAGATGCCCGGGGTGGAGACGCCCTCGGCGGTGAGCCGGTTGTCGTTGGCGCGCCCGTGGTTGGACTCGACCCTGCCGATCGCGGCGATCAGCGGCCAGTCGATCCGGCAGGCGGCGTCCGCGGCGTTGATGACCGTGGCGGCGCGCTGGTAGGCGGCGAGGGCGGCGGATGGGATGCCGGCGGCGCTGGCCGTACCCGGGAGCGACTTGTCGCCCTGGTTGGTCGAGGCGGACACGCTGGCCGGCGCCTCGATCGCCTCGGACGGCACCGAGGTGCCGTCGGGCAGGCTGAACGCGTCGTCGTATCTCGTCCCTGATGCGGTGGCACTCGACTGCGTCAGACCGGTGACGTTGACCGTCCAGGCCGCGCTCAGCAGCGCGAGCGGGACGAGCGCGGTCGCCTTCTGAAGGCGGTTGTAGCGCGTAGCGGACATCGAATCTCCCTCTCAATCCCCAGGGCCTAAGGTCCCGGGTCTTGCTCCCCAAATCGCAACGTTCTCAACGAACCGTCTCACGTCAAAGTTACGCACGTCACGTTTTACTGGCACATTGCGTTCCAGTAAACGAGACGCCGATGAGACGCAGGTTATGGCGGGTCATGACGGCGAACATCGGTTTTCGTACGCATCGGTAACTCGATTCCGTGGAAGCGCCCGTGTGGAATGTGGCGGGGAATGGGGATTGCGGAGCGGGTTGATGAAGAATGACCCGGTGCCTCACGACATCTCACCCCTGTCCGCAGCGGCATCCGAAGCGCTCTTCGCCCGCGCGAAGGCCGTGACGCCGGGTGGCGTGAACTCACCCGTGCGCGCCTTCAACGCGGTCGGCGGCACGCCGCGTTTCATCCGCGAGGCGAAGGGGGCGTGGCTGACCGACGTCGACGGGAACGAGTACGTCGACCTGATCTGCTCCTGGGGCCCGATGCTGCTGGGCCACGCCCACCCGGAGGTCCAGGCAGCGGTCCTGGCGGCTGTCGCGCGTGGCACGTCCTACGGGACCCCGACGACGCCCGAGGTCGAGCTGGCCGAGGCGATCGTCGAGCGGGCGCCGGTCGAGAAGGTGCGGTTCGTCAGCAGCGGCACCGAGGCGACGATGTCGGCCATCCGGCTGGCACGAGGGTTCACCGGACGCGACGTGATCCTCAAGTTCGCCGGCAACTACCACGGCCACGTGGACTCGCTCCTCGCCAGCGCCGGCTCCGGCCTGGTCACCCACGCCATCCCGGGCACCCCGGGCGTGCCCGAGAGCAGCACCGAGCTCACCGTCGTGCTGCCCTACAACGACCGGGCCGCCGTGACCGCGGCGTTCGAGGAGTACCGGGGCCGGGTGGCCTGCCTGATCACCGAGGCCTCGCCGGGCAACATGGGTGTCGTGCCGCCGGAGCCCGGCTTCAACGAGTTCCTCGCGACCACGTGCAAGGACAACGGTGCCCTGTTCATCTCCGACGAGGTGATGACCGGGTTCCGGGCCAGCAAGCAGGGTCAGTGGGGGCTCGACGGCAAGAACGAGGGCTGGACGCCCGACCTGGTCACCTTCGGCAAGGTGATGGGCGGCGGCTTCCCGGCGGCGGCCTTCGGTGGCCGCGCCGACGTGATGGGCTCGCTCAGCCCCGACGGGCCGGTCTACCAGGCCGGCACGCTCTCCGGGAACCCGGTCGCGACCACCGCCGGCCTCACGACGCTGCGGCTGGCGACCGACGAGGTCTACGACCACATCGGGAAGGCCGCGGAGACCGTCAAGGAGGCGATCGAGGAGAGCTTCACCAAGGTCGGTCTCCCGCACGTCATCCAGTCCACCGGCACGATGTTCTCGGTCTTCTTCACCGACAGGCCGGTGCGCAACTTCGACGAGGCCAAGACCACCGACGAGGTGGCGTACAAGGCCTTCTTCCACGCCATGCTCGACCAGGGCGTCTACCTGCCGCCGAGCGCCTACGAGGCCTGGTTCCTGTCCTCCGCCCACGACGAGCGGGCGATCTCCCGGATCACGGAGGCGCTTCCGTACGCCGCCGAGGCTGCTGCAAAGAGACTGTTGTGAAAGGTGAAGGGATGAGTATCGAGACCACGGTTCACCTGCTGCGTCATGGTGAGGTGCACAACCCGGAGGGCATCCTCTACGGGCGCCGGCCCGGGTTCAACCTCTCCGACCTCGGCCTGCAGATGGCCGAGCGGGTCGCCGACCGGATCGGCGGGCAGGACATCACCCACGTGATCTCCAGCCCGCTGGAGCGTGCCCGGCAGACCGCGGGGCCGCTGGCGAAGGCGCTGGGCCTCGACATCTCGCTCGACGAGCGGGTGCTCGAGTCGGAGAACCTCTTCGTCGGCAAGAGCTTCAAGGACGGCATGGGCCCGCTGAAGGACCCGAAGGTCTGGCCGAAGCTGCTCAATCCGTTCAAGCCGTCGTGGGGCGAGCCCTACCTGGAGATCGTGGCCCGGATGATGGCCGCGATCCACGACGCCCGGGACCTGGCGCGGGGCCACGAGGCGGTCATCGTCTCCCACCAGCTGCCGATCTGGACCACCCGGTTGCACATCGAGGGCCGCAGCTTCCTGCACGACCCGCGCCGCCGCCAGTGTGCGCTGTGCTCGCTGACCTCGCTGCACTTCGTGGACGACGAGTTCGTCGCGCTCTCCTACAGCGAGCCCGCCGGTGACATGCTGCCGGCGAAGGACAAGTACGCGCCGTTCTCGGCCGGCGACGCGGAAGATTAACGGGTCTCTCAGGTTTGTCAGGAAGAGTCCTGCGCGTGCGTATGAAGTTGGGTGGCCTCGTCCTCACTGTGGTGATGGTGGGGCTGCTGGCTGCCTGCGGGCAGAACGGCACGAACGAGGCGGGCTACATCTCCGGTGACGGCCGCACCCAGGAGATCCCGGTCGCCGACCGCGGCGAGCCGGTCGAGCTGACCGGCGAGACCCTCGAGGGCAAGCCGTTCGACCTCGCCGACACGCGTGGCAAGGTCACGGTGCTCAACGTGTGGTGGACCGGCTGCGCGCCGTGCCGCAAGGAGATGCCGATGCTCCAGGCGGCCTACGAGGAGCTCGGTGACGAGGTCGCCTTCGTGGGGCTCAACACCCGCGACGCCTCGGCCGCCCAGGGGCTGGCCTTCGAGCGGCACTACGGCGTCGAGTACCCGTCGGTCTACTCGCCCGACGGTGCCGCCGTCCTCGCCCTGAAGGGGTCGCTGGCGCCCCGCGCCATCCCGGCCACCGCGATCCTCGACACCGAGGGGCGCGTGGCCGCGCTCATCCGCGGCGAGATCCCGTCGGCACGTACGCTCGACGAGCTCATCTCCTCGGCAGGAGCTGAATCGTGACGGACTGGTTCGCGAGCACCGCCGGGAGCGGGTCGCTGCTGCTGGCGGTCCCGATCGCGCTGCTGGCCGGGTTCCTCTCGTTCATCTCGCCCTGCACGCTGCCCATGCTCCCGGGCTACCTCTCCTACGCCACCGGCCTGTCCGGCGCCGACCTCGCCTCCGGTGACGTACGCCGCGGCCGCATGCTCGCCGGGTCACTGCTCTTCGTCGCCGGGTTCTCGGTGGTCTTCGTCCTGATGGGGATCACCGTCGGCGGGATCGCCTACAAGCTGCTCGAGTTCCAGCAGACCGGCACCAAGGTCCTCGGCGTCCTCTCGATCATCATGGGCGTCGCGTTCATGGGCTTCATCCCGCTGCTGCAGCGCGACCTGAAGTTCCACAAGGTACCCGCTGTCGGCCTGGCGGCCGCACCGCTGCTCGGCTTCCTCTTCGGGCTCGCCTGGACCCCGTGCACCGGTCCGACGCTCGGCGTCATCGCCGGGCTCGCCTGGGATCAGGGCACCGCCGCGCGCGGCGGCCTGCTGCTCGCGGTCTACGCGCTCGGCCTCGGCATCCCGTTCGTGCTCGTCGCGGTGATGTGGCGCAAGGCCACCGTCGCGCTGAGCTGGTTCCGCCGGCACACCCGCGCGATCACGATCATCGGCGGCGTGCTGATGATCCTGATCGGCGTCGCCATGCTCACCGGCTGGTGGGACAACGGCGTCCAGTGGCTCCAGGTCCAGCTCGTCCAGCGTTGGGAGGGCATCGCGCTGTGAGCACCACCTCTGTTCCCGACCAGAAGAACGAAGACGTACGCCGCCCGGGTGAGCTGAACGCCCGTGAGCTGGCACGCTGGGGCTGGCGCCAGCTGACCTCGATGCGTACGGCGCTGATCCTGCTCCTGCTGCTCGCGCTCGCGGCCGTCCCGGGGTCGCTGATCCCGCAGGACGGCGTCGACTCGCTGAAGGCCGACCAGTGGCGCGAGGCGCACACGACGCTGACGCCGATCTACGAGAAGCTCGGGCTCTTCAACGTCTACTCGACGCCGTGGTTCGCGGCCATCTACCTGCTGCTGATGGTCTCGCTCGTCGGCTGCATCATCCCGCGCTGCCTGGTCTACGCGAAGGCCATGCGCGCTCAGCCGCCGGCGACGCCGGCCAAGCTGACCCGGCTGCCCGACTCCGCCTCGTACGTCACCGATCAGGAGCCGGAGGAGGTCCTCGCCGCCGCGCGCAAGCAGCTCCGCGGCTACCGCCTCCGCAAGGACGAGTCGTCTTCCGGGGCAGACGGCGACTCCGTCTCGGCGGAGAAGGGCTATCTCCGCGAGGCCGGCAACCTGATCTTCCACATGTCGCTGATCATCGTGCTGGTCGCGTTCGCGACCGGGAGCCTGTTCGGCTACAAGGGCGGCGTGATCGTGCTGGTGGGGGAGGAGTACGGCTTCGCCAACGAGCTCTCGCAGTATGACGACTTCAAGCCCGGCTCCCTCTTCGCCCCCGAGGATCTCGACGACTTCAGCTTCAAGATCGACGACTTCAAGGCGGAGTGGCTGACCACCGGCGCGGGCGCCGGGACCGCACGCGGGTTCAACTCGAAGATCCGCTACACGGCGGGTACGAGCGAGGAGAAGACCTACGACCTGAAGGTCAACCACCCGCTGACCATCGGCGGCACCGACGTCTTCCTGCTCGCCCACGGCTACGCGCCGGTGATCACGGTGCGCGACGGCGAGGGCAACGTGGCCTACTCCGGCCCGACGATCTTCCTCCCGCAGAGCCAGAACCTGCTCTCCTTCGGGGTCGTGAAGGCGCCGTACGCCTCGCCCGAGGAGCTCGGCTTCCAGGGGCTGTTCTACCCGTTCGAAGGCACGGTCGACGGTGAGCCGGTCAACCTGATGGGCGACATCGGCGACGGCTCGCACGCGATGCTCTCGCTGCAGGGTTTCCGGGGCGACCTGAACCTCGACGCCGGGCCGCAGTCGGTCTACGCGCTCGACACGTCCAAGGCCAACATGATGTCGCCCGACGAGTCGGGGAAGGCGTTCAACCTGCGCCTGGGCGAGACCGTCGAGCTGCCCGACGGGCTCGGTTCGGTCTCGTTCGACGACGTCCAGCAGTGGAACCGGGTGCAGATCTCGAAGTCGCCCGGCAAGGAGTGGGCGCTGCTCGGGGTCTCCCTCGCCCTGGTGGGTCTGCTCGGGTCGCTCTTCATCCGCTCGCGACGGGTGTGGGTTCGCGCCCGCCGCGTCGATGGGGGCACACTGGTCGAGATCGCCGCGCTCGACCGCTCCGGCGGCGGGGACACCGCCGCCGTCGTCACCGGCCTCGTGGAGGCCCTCCGAGGCGTGCGAACACAGGAGGAGAAGGATGTCTGACCACACCTGGGGCGTTCTCAGCAACCAGGCCATCACGGCCGCCGGGGTCGTCTACTTCCTGGCGCTGCTCTGCGCGCTGGTCGAGTGGTCCGCCTGGCAGTCGCGGGCCCGGTCCGCGGTCGCGGCGAAGGAGCTCGTCGGGGCCGGTGCTCCGGCGGACGGGACCGCTGCCGAGCCGAACGCCGCCGATGCCGTACGCGAGCAGCGGGCCGCCCTCTTCGGCCGCCTCAGCCTGCTCCTGACCGCGATCGCGGTGGCGTGCCACTTCGCGGCGCTGGTCGCCCGCGGGATGGCCGCCGACCCCAACCGGGTGCCGTGGGGCAACATGTACGAGTTCACGATCTCGGGCTCGTTCGTGGTGGCCGCTGCGTACGTCGTCCTGCACCGGCGCCTGAAGCTGGCCTGGATGGCGCCGTGGCTGCTCGGCTTCACCGTCGTGGTACTGATGCTGGCCGTCGTCGGGCTCTACGAGCCGGTCGCGCCGCTGACCGAGGCGCTCAACTCCTACTGGCTCGTCATCCACGTCATCGCCGCCATCATCGCCACCGGCGGGTTCACCCTGGGCGGCATCGCGGCGGTGGCGTACCTGCTCAAGTCGCGCTTCCCCGACGCCGCCCTGCTGGCGCGGGTGCCCGAGCTGGACGCGCTCGACCGGGTCTCCTACCGGATCCACGCCTTCGCGTTCCCGGTGTGGACCTTCGGCGTGCTGATCTCCGGGCCGATCTGGGCCCACGAGGCTTGGGGCTCCTACTGGAACTGGGACCCCAAGGAGGTCTGGGCGTTCATCACCTGGGTCGTCTACGCGGGTTACCTGCACGCGCGCGCGACCGCCGGCTGGAAGGGCAAGAAGGCCGCGATCGTCGCGCTGATCGGCCTGGCCACGCTGTGGTTCAACTTCATCGGCATCAACTACTTCTCGTCCACCTCGCAGCATTCGTACGCAGCGCCCGCGGCCCCGGCTGTTGTCGAGCTCACTGAGGGAGCCTCACGATGAAAGAGTTCTGGATCTACACCGGCCTGCGGCTGCTGTCGCTGGTCGCCACCTTCGGCATCGTGGCGGGCATCTGGTCGCTCGTCGCCGGCGAGGTCGACATCTTCCTCTCGGTGATCGTGGCGTTCGTGATCAGCGGCGTGCTCTCCTTCTTCGTGCTCGACCCGCAGCGGCGGGCGTTCGCCGAGAAGGTCGAGGCCCGGGCCGCGAAGGCGGTCGAGGCCGCGCGCGCCAAGGAGGACGCCGAGATCGACTCCGAGACCGGCTCCGAGATCGACTCCGAGGCCGACACCCCCTCGAACGGCGAAGGCGATAGCCACAAGGTCTCCTGACCTGGTAGATAACGGTCATGTCGATCGTTCACAAGGCCACGCTCACCCCGTCGAAGAAGGAGATCTTCGGCGCCTGGCTCGCCACCCAGTCGTGGTGCGAGGGTGACCTGACCGGGACGATCGGTTCCTACCGGTTCGACGATCCGGCCGGAAGAGTCGGGATCGAGTGTGTGCTCCTCGAGGTCGGCGATTCCGTCGTCCACCTCCCGGTCTCCTACCGGGAGGCGCCGCTCGACGGCGCCGAGGACTTCCTGATGGCGACCACCGAGCACTCGGCGCTGGGGACCCGCTACGTCTACGACGCCTGCGCCGACCCGGTCGCGGTCCGGGCGCTGCTGGCGGCCGCGCTCACCGGCGCGACCCAGGAGCCGATGGACGTCTACGACCAGGGCCGTCTGGTCGAGCGCCGCGAGACGGTCGTCACCGCGGCCGGCACCGGCTCGTGGTCGCGCCACGCGGTGCCGCACTTCGACGGTGTCACCATCCGCTCCCACGGCGCCGAGTCGCGCGTCGAGGTGGGCAGCTTCGTGGTCGTCGTCAAGCGCGTCGTCGACGGCTCCGACGCCGACGGCACGGACTCGATCCAGGTCACCTGGCCGGACGGTGACGCGGCGCTGGTGGGCGTACGTCACCGCTGATCGCAGAGGCCGGCTCGTCGCTGTTGCGACAGGCCTGCCGTCCTGTCTGTGAGCCTGCTGTGAGATTCAGGTGATCAACGGGGGCACCACTAAGTCACGAGTCGGAAACATCCTCGTCCTGCACTTGACGCATTCGGAGGTGAGGAGGCACATTGTCTCGATGTGAGCGTTCACATCTGTGATGTGGCTCACCCGGGAACCGGCCTGTGCGCCGGTCTCCGGCACCCCCGACAGCGGCGCGTCGGCCTACCGGCGTGGCCGTAGATGAAATGGAGCAGGTTAGTGCGCAAGGTACTCACCACGATCACCGCGGCGGCGCTTGCGCTCGGCCTGGCGGCATGCGGTGGCGGCGACGGCGGCGAGGGCGGCGACAAGGGCACCGTCGGCGTGGCCATGCCGACCAAGTCCTCGGAGCGCTGGATCGCAGACGGCAACAACATCAAGAAGCAGCTCGAGGCCGAGGGCTACAAGGTCGACCTCCAGTACGCCGAGGACGACATCCCGACCCAGGTCTCCCAGGTCGAGAACATGGTCACCAAGGGCGTCGACGTCCTCGTGGTCGCGGCCATCGACGGCACCGCGCTCGGCGACGTGCTCGAGACCGCGGAGTCGCAGGACATCCCGATCATCAGCTACGACCGCCTCATCCGCGACACCGAGGCCGTCGACTACTACTCGACCTTCGACAACTTCCAGGTCGGCGTGCAGCAGGCCACCTCGCTCGTCGAGGGCCTGAAGGCCAAGGGCGAGGGCCCCTACAACGTCGAGCTCTTCGGTGGTTCGCCCGACGACAACAACGCCACCTTCTTCTGGGACGGCGCCATGTCGGTGCTCGAGCCGCTGATCAAGTCCGGCGAGATCGTCATCCCCTCCGGTCAGACCGACTTCAAGCAGGCCGCGATCCTGCGCTGGGACCCCGCCACCGCGCAGAAGCGCATGGAGGACATCCTCACCAAGACGTACGCCTCCAAGAAGGTCCAGGGCGTGCTCTCGCCCTACGACGGCCTCTCGCTCGGCATCATCGCCGCGCTCAAGGGCAACGGCTACACCACCGCCGACCTCCCGGTCGTGACCGGTCAGGACGCCGAGGTGCAGTCGGTGAAGTCGATCAACGCCGGTGAGCAGTACTCCACGATCTTCAAGGACACCCGCGAGCTCGCGAAGGTGACCGTCGACATGATCGTCGCCGTCGGTGCGGGCGAGGAGCCCGAGGTCAACGACACCGAGACCTACGACAACGGCAAGAAGGTCGTCCCGTCCTACCTCCTCGACCCGGTCGTGGTCACCAAGGAAGACGTCACCAAGGTGCTCGTCGACTCCGAGTACTACACCGCCGACGAGATCAAGTAGCACCCCGTACGCGGCGTGGGCCCGGGTCCCTCCGGACCGGGCCCACGCCGGCCCCTTGCCAGATAGCAGGAACCACATGAGCTCACCGATCCTGGAGATGCGCGGCATCACCAAGGAGTTCCCCGGCGTCAAGGCGCTCTCCGACGTCAACCTCGTCGTCAACCGTGGCGACATCCACGCGATCTGCGGTGAGAACGGCGCCGGCAAGAGCACCCTGATGAAGGTGCTCAGCGGGGTCTACCCCCACGGCACCTACAGCGGCGACATCGTCTTCGAGGGCGAGACCGCCACGTTCGCCAACATCCGGCAGAGCGAAGCCGCCGGCATCGTGATCATCCACCAGGAGCTCGCCCTCATCCCCGAGCTCTCGATCGCGGAGAACATCTTCCTCGGCAACGAGACCGCCAAGCGCGGCATCATCGACTGGGGCCGCGCCAACCGCGAGGCGATCGACCTGCTCGCGCGGGTCGGCCTGCGGGAGAACCCGCTGACGCCGGTGAAGAACCTCGGGATCGGCAAGCAGCAGCTCGTCGAGATCGCCAAGGCGCTCTCGAAGGAGGTCAAGCTGCTCATCCTCGACGAGCCGACCGCCGCCCTCAACGACGACGACTCCCAGCATCTCCTCGCGCTCCTGGAGGGGCTGAAGGAGAAGGGGATCACCTCGATCATGATCAGCCACAAGCTGAACGAGATCGAGCAGATCGCCGACGAGATCACCATCATCCGCGACGGTCAGAGCATCGAGACCCTCTCGGTCGCCGCCGGCGGCGTGGACGAGGACCGGATCATCCGCGGGATGGTCGGCCGTGACCTGGAGAACCGCTTCCCCGACCACACCCCCTCCATCGGGGACGTGCTCTTCGAGGTGCGCGACTGGACCGTCATGCACCCGCAGGACAGCCACCGCGAGGTCATCCGCCAGGCCAACCTGTCCGTGCGAGCCGGCGAGATCGTCGGCATCGCCGGGATGATGGGTGCGGGACGTACGGAGCTGGCGCGGTCGATCTTCGGCCGCTCCTACGGCTCCCGCACGTCCGGCTCGCTGGTGCTGGAGGGCAAGGAGCTGCAGCTCAACACGGTCACCCAGGCGATCGAGGCCGGCATCGCGTACGTCTCGGAGGACCGCAAGGGCCTCGGGCTCAACCTCATCGACGACATCAAGACCTCGGTCACCGCGGCGGCGCTGAACAAGCTGCGGCGTGGGCTGGTCGTCGACGAGCACAAGGAGGTCGTGGTCGCCGAGGGCTACCGCAAGAACCTCAACATCAAGGCGCCGTCGATCACCGCCGGGGTCGGCAAGCTCTCCGGCGGCAACCAGCAGAAGGTGGTGCTGTCCAAGTGGATGTACACCGACCCGAAGCTGCTGATCCTCGACGAGCCGACCCGTGGCATCGACGTCGGTGCCAAGTACGAGATCTACGGGATCATCCAGGAGCTCGCCCGCAGCGGTCGCGGCGTACTGGTGATCTCCTCCGAGCTGCCCGAGCTGCTCGGTCTGTGTGATCGCATCTACACGCTCGCCGAGGGCGTGATCACCCATGAGTTCGACCGCTCAGAGGCCACCCAGGAGTCCCTGATGCGCTACATGACCGCGGACGCGAGGAAGTAACACCCGATGAATGCCCTGCTCAACACGCTGCGCGGGAACCTCCGCCAGTACGGGATGATCATCGCTCTGGCGGCGATCGTCATCCTCTTCCAGATCTCGACCGAGGGCGTGCTGCTCAAGCCGCTCAACGTCTCGAACCTGGTCGTCCAGAACGCTCAGATCCTGATCCTGGCCATCGGCATGGTGATCGTGATCGTGGCGCGCCACATCGACCTCTCGGTCGGCTCCGTGGCCGCCTTCGTGGGCGCCGCCTCGGCGATCATGATGACCCAGTACGACTTCCCGTGGTGGCTGGCCGTCTTCCTCGGCCTGCTGATCGGCACCGCGATCGGCGCCTGGCACGGCTTCTGGGTGGCGTACGTCGGGATCCCGGCGTTCATCGTCACGCTGGCCTCGATGCTGCTCTTCCGCGGTCTGACCCTGGTCGTGCTCAAGGGCGCGACCGTCGGTGGTCTGCCCGAGCAGTTCAAGGCCATCGGCAACGGCTTCCTGCCCGAGATCGGGCCGGACACCGGGTTCCACAACCTGACGCTGATCATCGCCGTCGCCGCCGTCGCGGTGCTCATCGTGCTCGAGGTGCGGCGCCGGTCGGCTCAGGCCGCCTACAACTTCGACGTCCTGCCCTTCCCGCTCTTCGTGGTGAAGCTGGCGCTGCTGACGATCGTGATCATGTACTTCGCCTACCTGCTCGCCGACGCGCGCGGCCTGCCGATCGTCGGCCTGATCCTGGGCGGCCTGATCGTGGTCTACACGTTCATCATGAACCGGACCGTCTTCGGCCGCCACGTCTACGCGATCGGCGGCAATGTCGACGCGGCGACGATGTCCGGCGTCAACACCAAGCGTGTCGACTTCCTGGTCATGATGAACATGGGTCTGCTCTCCGGTCTCGCGGGCCTGGTCACCACCGCCCGTCTGACCGCGGCCAACCCCAAGGCCGGTGTGAACTTCGAGCTCGACGCGATCGCCGCCGCCTTCATCGGTGGCGCGGCCGTCACCGGCGGTGTCGGCACCGTCGTCGGCGCGATCATCGGTGGTCTCGTCATGGGTGTCCTCAACAACGGCATGTCGCTGCTCGGTGTCTCCATCGACTGGCAGCAGGCCATCAAGGGCCTCGTGCTCCTGCTCGCCGTCGCCTTCGACGTGTGGAACAAGCGCCGCACCGCCGGCTCCGGTGGCGCGGGTGCCGAGTCCGCCGAGCCCAGCGCTCCGCCGCCCGACAAGCTGGCCGAGGAGATCGAGGCCATGGAGGCCGAGCTGAGCGTCGACTCCAACGACCCTCCGAAGACCTGATCCATCCCTCCCTCCCCCACCCCACGACCCCTGTCCTCCCCCCGGGCAGGGGTCGTCGGGTTTTCGGGGTTGGTGTGCGTTACATCCCCGCGGCACCCGCAACGAGCCGTCGGTGTTGAATAGCGGGGTGGCAAACACCGCTCAGTGGCTCCAGGGAGCCCGTCCTCGCACCCTCCCCGCGGCGCTCGCGCCGGTCATCGCCGGCACCGGAGTGGCTGCGTACGCCGGTGGGTTGGTCTGGTGGAAGGCGCTGCTCGCGCTCGTCGTGGCGCTGGCGCTGCAGGTCGCGGTCAACTACGCCAACGACTACTCCGACGGGATCCGCGGGACCGACGACGAGCGCGTGGGGCCGTTGCGGCTCACCGGCTCGGGCCTCGCGGCGCCGGCCTCGGTCAAGCGGGCCGCGTTCATCGCCTTCGGCGTCGCCGCGGTGGCGGGGCTGGTGCTGGCGGTGACCTCCGCGTGGTGGCTGGTCGTCGTGGGCCTGGTCTGCATGATCGCCGCCTGGTACTACACCGGCGGCTCGCACCCCTACGGTTACGCCGGCCTCGGCGAGGTCATGGTCTTCGTCTTCTTCGGCCTCGTCGCGGTCGTCGGCACCACCTTCGTCCAGACCCAGACCTGGGAGTGGGGCGCGCTGTGGGCAGGCGTCGGCATCGGCGCGATCACCTCGGCCCTCCTCGTCGCCAACAATCTCCGCGACATCCCCGGTGACACCGAGTCGGGCAAGATCACCCTCGCCGTACGCCTCGGCGACGCGCGCACCCGCTGGCTCTACGTAGCCCTCGTGGCCGTCGCCGCCGTCTCGGTCGTGCTCGTGGCCCTGACGACCTCCTGGTGGGCGCTGCTGGGCCTCGGGTTCGTCGTGGTCGCCGCTCAGGGCGTCCGCACCGTCCTCGACCGCGCCAACCTCGGCCCGCGGCTCATCCCCGTCCTCCAGCAGACGGGGCTGGCCACGCTCGTGTGGGGGCTGCTGGTCGGCGTACCTCTGCTGTTCGTCTGAGCGCCTGCGAACGGTGTAACACGCTGTTCGCAGCACTATCCGGTCGTTCTGATAGGGCGAGTAGTGCTACGAACGACGTGTTACATCTCCCGCAGCCCAGGCTCATGCCACCTTCGGGCGACGTACGCGGAATCGCTCCAGGTCTGAGATGTCGGTGCCGAAGGCTCGGCAGGTGGTCAGATACTCGCGGGTCAGGCGGCCCTTGAGGACGTCGCGGTTGCGGCCGAAGAGGTCGGCCCACCCGACGCGCGACATGCCGAGATGGAAACCGTGAGCCCAGTCCTGTCGGGCCTTCTCCTCGGCCAGGATGTCATCGACCGACCTGAGCGCCAGACCTCCGTCGGCGACAGGGACATACTTGCTCCGGCCGTCGAACTCGAAGAGGTGACGGCCCGCCCGGAGGTCGAACCTGGCGGTGCGTACGCCGTCCGTGATCTCGAACTGCGTCTCAATCCCCGTCAGCCCGAGCTCTTCGAGTACGTCGCGGGTGAGTGACTCCCCGACCGCCTCGGCGCCCGGGTCAGAGAGGTCGATGGCCTCGATCGCCAGTCGGCGGTTGGGCCAATTTTTCATGTGGTCGAGGACCTCCCAGAGCTCGTCGACGGACACCCCCATCCTTCGAGCAGAGTCGACGGCGACGACCCCGTACGGGCGGCCGTGCTCGCGGGCGATGTCGATCGCGGTCCGGGCGAGGCCGAGGACCTCGAACCCGTTCACCTGAACGACTTGAGCGTCGAGGTAAGGCGCGAGGTGGTGCTTCACGCCCCACTTGTTGTGAGTGCCGACGACGGGCTGGCGGGTCACGTGGGTCTGCGGCTTTCTGGGCAGGAGGATGCCCATGTCGAGCTCCAGTGCAGCAGTGTCGTGACTTCGGATGAACGGGACGGTGATCGCGGCGCACGCCGCCCGGTCGAGGAGCCGTTGCCTGTCGGAGGGCAGCCTGACGCTCTCGACGTAGGTGCTTTCGGCGTAGACCCCCCGGCGTACGACGGTCCACATGCCCTCCTTGAGGTGCCGGTGGATCGCGTTGAGGTCGAGGCCGGCCGCGAGCGCTTGGTTGTGGGTGACGAGGCCGTGGTTGGCCGCCATGATCGCCTGGATGCGCGGGTTCATGTCACCACCCTGCTGCCTCCCACGGACAACCGCAGGCGCCCGCCGCCGCGCTGTGGATAACGCCGCCGCGGGGTGGCGCTGTGGATGGTGAGTGGCCCGGCGCGGCGGACTGGGCGAGGTGTAACACGCTGTTCGTAGCACTATCCGGTCGTTCATTTAGGGCGAGTAGTACTACGAACGACGTGTTACACGACCGCCTACACCAGCTCAGCCACCGACCTCCGCCGCCGTGCCAGATAGCGCTCAGCAGCGCGGGCGGAGGGGTGGACGCCGATCGCGGCGGCGACGATGATCCCGGCGATGACGGCCCAGCCGAGGTGACCGAGCTCCATGGCCAGGAAGGTGTACGCCGCAGGGGCCCAGACGGTGCCGAGGGTGTAGCCGACCTGGGCCGCGCCCTGGTAGTCGCCGCGGTGCTCCGGGTCGGAGAGGTCGGCGACCAGGCCCCACTCGCCGGCGGACTGGAAGAGCTCGGCGCCGGTGACGGTCACGTGGCCGATCCAGACGAGTGCGATCGTGAGAAGCCCGACGGTGTCGTGGGTGACCGCGATGATGGCGCAGGAGGCCAGGAAGCAGAGCGCGCCCCGCCGCTGCGCACGCAGCGAGGTCGTCACGTCGGTCACGCCGCGGGCGGCGATCACCTGCAGACCGACGGCCATGACGGTGTTGGTGCCGAACAGCCACGCCAGCAGCACTCGCGGGGCGTCGGTCTCCTGGACCAGCCACAGCGGGATGACGACGTTGAGCAGGACCTGGTGAGTCCCGAGCACGCCGTCGAAGAAGGTGGTGGCGAGGAAGGCGCGGTTGCGCAGGGCGCCGAGGCGGTCGCGTACGTCCTTCTTCAGGTCGCCGGGCGAGGCAGCGGTGGCGAGGCGGGGGAGCCGCGAGATCCAGTAGGCGTTGACCAGCAGCACCACGGCGGTCATCAGGGGAACGGCCTTGATCAGGGTGTTGGAGTCGGCCGCGAGGGCGAGGCCGCTGGCCAGGGCGCCGAGCGTGTAGCCGACGTTGCGGGCGGCGCGCATGTAGGCGAACCCGCGCACCCGGGTCGCTGCGGGGAAGACCGAGATCCGGTAGGCGTCACGGCCCGACTTCTGCCAGGAGGAGGCGAGCGCGAGGAGCACCTCCACGGCGACGTACGCGGCGAAGTTGCCGACCAGTACCCAGGCGCCGAACAGCAGCGCCTGGAGAACGGCACCGGCGATCCAGCTGAACCGGGTGCCGAGACGATCCGCGAGTCGGCCCAGGGGGACGGCGAACATAAAGGTGGCGACGCCCGCGATCGTGAGACCGAGGCCGACCTGTGCGGCGGAGAGGCCGACGATCTGGGTGAAGAAGACCGCCGAACCGGTGAGAAAGGTGCCTTCGGCGAAGGCCGACAGCACCGACTGGTACGACATCGCCCGGATGAGCGGGTCGTCGGAGAGGACCTTGTCCCTCAACCGGATGAAGTGAGGGGACACGTCGACTCCGAACTATCTTGACATCGAGACAAGCGCAGTCTTGTCATCGCCTCGTTCGACGTCAAACAGTTATCTGTGCTGCTCGGTCCCCAAACCGGGCAGCGAGAAAAAAGGAGCCCATCGCGCCGGCACCCGTGTGTCGGCGTAGGTGGCGGCCGGGGTCAGCGGGTGGAGCCCTCGATCGTGCCGATCACGCCGCCGAAGACGTCGGTGGTGACGCCCCAGATGCCACCGGCGATGGCCGAGATCGTGCTGGTCAGTCCCTGCGGATCGGTGAACAGCCAGAACCCGACGAACAGAACGCCGATGACGATGAAGATCTTCTTCTTGTCCATGTGAGCTCGTCCTCCCGAGAAATCCGATTGAATGTAATGTAAATTCGCGAATCCGGACGCAAGCGCGCGAAATTCGCGAGGATGCACCGGAATATAGGTTCCCCGAAGTTAGCCTCCCCTCGCAAGAATTCGCCGAAGGAGACCACTGAGCGGGACAGTGTCGCGCCCAACGGTCCGGTGGGTGGCATGACCGCCGGGTGAACCGGGTGCGCCACCGCCCCCTACGCGCGCGGTACAAGACGTGTCGTCAGGTGGAACGAGGTGCGCCGAGGCGGTCTGGCGACTACGCTCGTCTCACATGGCGGTGGCGTTTGTCCAGAAATGCCGATGCCCGGGAGTTTGCGTCAGCGCGCGGGAGGGGCGAGACGCCTCCACCCACCGGTGCCGCATGGGGCTGCGCCGGACGGGACAATCGAATACTTCCGGACGTGTCCGGCAACCACACCTCACCTCGGGAAAGGGAGCAGAGCAATGGCACCGCACCAGTTGATTCAGAGTACGACTCAGGCCGCCGAGTACGGCACCGGTGGCCTGGCCGAGTGGATCACCGACAACATCATCACCCTCGTCGTCCTGATCCTGGGCGTCACGGTCCTGTGGGCTGCCCGCAGCGGCAACATCTCCAAGGCCGTGACGATCGTCGGCGGCCTGATCATCGGTCTCGGCGTCCTCGGCCTGGCCGTCGGCAACAACGCCACGGACCTCGGCACGTGGATGGCTGGTCTCTTCAAGGGGTGATCCCGGTCCCGTTAGCTAACCCAGGGAGGGATCTCGGGGATGAGGCTGCCTGACGACGACGAGCTGTACGAGGTCGACCAGACGTATCTCGGTCCCCCTCGTCGCTACATCGGGGAGATGCGTTATCGCACCATCTTCCTGTTCCTGGTGATCGCACCAGTGACGCTTGTGCTGCTGCGCAAGCTCGGCATGCCGGTGACGCTGCTCAGCATGGGACTGTGGCTGATCGGCGCCTCCTACCTCTCGATGAAGGCCTCCGACTACATCAGCTCGGAGAGCTCCGCCGGAGCCTGGCTGATGACCTTCTGGCACGAGCTGACCACGCCACGCGTGGAGACGGGCGTTCAGTACGCAGGCGGGGCGGCTGTCGCCTTCCGCCACGCCACGAGCCCCCGGGGCGGCTGGGCCAAGGCGATGCGACGGCCGGGCCGCCGGTTCGCGCAGCAGCCCGGCGCCACTCCGGAGCCGCAGATGCTGCAGGCGACCGTGGTCGCCTCGAAGCCGCGCACCCACACCCCGCCGGTACGCGGCAAGGCCGCGCCCGTCCGACCGGTGATCGAGGCCAAGGTCGTCGAGGAGCCGCTTCCCGCCCAGCTCAAGGTCCAGCCCGCGGTCCAGCCGGTGCGTCAGCCTGCGCGCCAGCACCAGTCCGGCGTACGTCCGGCGAAGGGCGGCTGGTCCAGCCGGCCGTCCTCCTCGCCGCGTGAGCCCCGTGACGTCCCGTGGAAGGGCGGGGCGCCGTGGCAGGCACGCCAGGAGCGCGAGCAGCCCGCGCCGCCGCCTCCGGCCGCTTCTCCCGCGCCGCCGCCCCCTCCTCCTGCCACTCCGGCCCCTCCTGCCAGTCCGTCGGCGACTCCGCCGGCCACCCCGGTCGCTGCGCCGGCCCGACCCGCTGCGCCGCCCCCGTCGTCTCCGCCTCCGCCCCCGCCCGCTCAGGCCCCTGCAGCCCAGCAGCCCGCCCCGAAGCCGGCGGACGAGGGCACCGGCCAGGAGGCTCCGAAGCCGGCCCGGCAGCCGCTGTCGCACGCGGTCAGGCCGGCCGTGGTGATCGCGCCGGAGCCGGGTCTCGACGACCTCGATGAGTTCGACGACTTCGACGAGTTCGACGATGCGCCCTCGGGACGTACGCGTCCCAGGGACAATCAGGACGAGTGGGCGACGACCGACGAGCGCCCGCAGAGCGTGGACGACTACCGCAAGCGCCTCAACGGCGACGACGCACCCAACGACGGAGGAACCGCATGAGGCGGCCGCGAACGGAGCGGGCCTACGGGCCTGGCTTCGAGAAGCCCAAGCCGGGACGCAGGAGCGTCTTCGGCCGGGGCGGCGACGACTCGAAGGGCGTCCATGAGCCCAGAGGTGACAAGTGGGCGCTGGAGGAGGTGCGCGGTCACCTGACCTTCACCGGCGACCGCATCATCGCCTGGTACCTCGCCGAGCCGCAGACCTGGTCGTTCCGTGCCCACTCCGACCTCGAGGCGCTGATCACCGACCAGGCCAGCCAGCTGGCCGACCTGGTCGGCAACACGATCCACGGCCGGGTCACCACCCGCCCCTATCCCGTACGTCACTGGGCGCATGCCGCGTTCGCCAACGCCCCCGACCCGCAGCCCGGGTTCGAGGAGATGATGGCGCGCAACCAGGCCCACATGGCCGCCCACAGCCAGGCCGACAAGCTCGTCTACTACGGCGTCGATCTCGGCCGCCGCGACGCGACGGTGCGCACCCTGGCGAAGTTCTCCGCCAGCGCCGCCGAGCGGGAGATGGCCGCGATCAGCGAGCGGCTCGACACGGTCAACCGGGTGATGTCGCGGCCGGGCTTCTCGGCGCGGCCCGCGGTCGGTCACGACATGGAGTGGATGATCGCCCGTTCGCTCTCGCTGGGGGCCAAGATCCCCGTGCCGGAGCCGGGCGAGGCCCAGCAGAACTTCCTCGACACCGACGACATGGCCGAGTGGTTCGAGTCGGTCGCCTGGTCGGCCGAGCCGCTGGCCCCGACGGTGCAGGTCACCAGCAGCATCGGCGGCCGCCAGGAGACCAGCCACGTGTGCGTGCTGACCGTCTCCCGGATCGGCGACATCGAGGTCCCCGAGACCCATGCGCCGTGGATGGCGAAGACCGACGCGCTCGGCTTCCCGGTGGAGTGGTCCTTCCGGGTCGAGCCGCGCTCACCCGAGGACGTCTCCCGGGAGATGGCGAGCCTGACCCGGCGTATCGACGGCCAGGTCAGCCACTGGTCCGAGGACCACGGCAAGCGGCCGCCGAAGCAGCTCTCCCGCCAGGCCGGCCGGGCTGCCGACGTCGAGGACGAGATGCGCTCGGAGTTCACCGGACTCTCGACCCGGACCAGGGGCTGGTACCGGATCGCCGTCACCGGCCGCACCGAGGCCGAGGCGCTCGACAAGGCGCAGAAGGTCGTCGACCTCTACCGGCCGCAGATCAAGATCACCCGCCAGCTGGGGCAGTACCACCTGGCTCGCGAGTTCGTCCCGGGCGAGCCGCTCGCCTCGACCGCCCACGCCCGGAAGTTCCCGGTGCTCAAGGTCGCCGCCGGGCTCCCGGCGGTCACCGCGGAGGTGGGTGACAAGCGCGGCTTCTACCTCGGCGAGACCTCCGCGATGGCCTCGCGGGCGGTGCTGATGGACCCGTGGTACCTGACCGAGGTCATGGAGCAGGCGGGCCTGATCCCGCTCGTCGGCACCCCGGGTTCGGGAAAGTCGACCCTGATGGGCGTCGTCATCTACATGTCGATCCTGTCCGGCATCCACGGCGTCGCGATGGACCCGGCGGGCCGTCTGCAGCGGCTGATGACGCTGCCCGAGATCGGCGGCGGCATCTTCAACGGCCAACAGGTGCCGGCCCGCGCTCGCAGCGTCGACGTCCTCGGCGGTCGTCCGGGAAGCCTGTCGCCCTACGCGGTCGTGCCCGACCCCAACCCGGAGCTGATCCGGGCCGAGGCGATGTCGGACCACGAGTTCGCCGAGCGGCTCCACCGCGAGCGGTCGGCAGCGGTGCAGCAGCGCCGCGACCTCACCGTCTCCGTGCTCCGCTCCTGCCTCCCGGTCGGGCTGGCCAACAACGAAGAGGTGCTCAAGCGCATCCGCGCCCGCGTCATGGAGGCGCAGGCGGATCGTGGTGCCGACACCTCGACGATCGTGAAGATGCTCTTCGAGGGCGACGGCGGCGACCAGGAGATCGCCCGCGAGCTCGCCGCCGCCCGCGAGCGCGAGCTCGGCCGGCTCTTCTTCGGCAACGACTTCCTCCAGTCCGACGAGGAGCTGAAGGGCACGCCGTTCACGTTCTACAACCTCAAGGGCCTCAACACCCCGCCCGAGCACGTGCCGCGCGAGGAGTGGAGCGCCGAGGAGCAGATGGCGCGCCCGATCATGACCCTCGCGGCCTGGTCCGCGCTCCACCTGATCTACCGCAGCGACCCCAACGAGCGGAAGCTGTTCGCGCTCGACGAGGCCCACGAGGTCACCCAGGCCTCCGGCGGCACCGGGCGAGCGCTGGTCCACAAGCTCTCCAGCGACTCCCGCAAGAACAACTGTGCCGCGCTGGTCTCCACCCAGAACGCCTCCGCGATCCTGGGCTCCGACATCAACAACTTCGTCGGCGCGGCCTTCGTGGGACGTACGCAGGACGAGACCGCCCAGCGCGACGCGCTCAAGCTGCTCGGCAAGCCCGAGGGTCTGGGTTACGAGTCGATCCTGGCGCGGCTCTCGCCGCGCACCCGGCGCGGTGACGAGCAGCTGGGCTACCGCGAGTTCATCTACCGCGACGGCCTCGGTGGCGACACCGGCCACGGTGGCATGGAGATCATCAAGGTCACCCTCAACCACCACCCGGGTCTGCAGGAGGCGCTCAACACCACCGCCGACCCCACCCGCCGCGTCAGCCGGGCCATCGGCGGCGAGCCGGTCGACCGCGCCATGACCGATCGTTCCGGGGACGGGATCGGCTGATGCCGCCCCGCCCCGCCCACCGTCGGTCGAGCCGCGAGCGCCAGCGAGCGTGTCGAGACCAACACAGTCCCCTCGTCGCTCGACGGAACCGTGTTGGTCTCGACACGCCTCCGCCTAGCGGCTCCGGCGGCTCGACCAGCGGGGGCGGGTGGCGCCGTAGGGCGGCTGCCCTCCTCGTACTCGTGGTTGCTCTTCTGTCCGTCGCCGGGCCGGCGACGGCTGCGGGTCCGAAGGGGATCGACATCCCGATCCCGTTCGACCCCACGGGTGGGCTCTCGGGCGTGAGCGACGCGTGCAACAACCTGGATGCGCCGATGCCGGCTTCTCCCTACGGGGACGGCTCGTTCATCGTGCGGATGACGGCGCTGGGGGCGGCGTCGAAGGCGGGCACGGAGCTCAACGATCCGGAGAAGATCGACGACGAGCTGGACCCGTTCCGCAACAAGGACGAGGTCTCGCTGGAGTCGGCCTACGGCACGTCTCCGCAGTGGTGGACCTATGACAACGGCTGCACGGGGCAGTTCGTGGCGGGGGCCGGCACCTCGATCGGCAACATCATGCTGGAGATCTCGGGGATCCTGCCGAACTGGTCGCACGCGCTGCTGAACGCGGTGATCGGGGAGAACTCCTTCCTGAAGGCGCTGGACGACCCGATCGTGGCCGCGTCCAAGGCGGTCACGGACGGGGTCTGGGCGCCCTGGGTGAGCGTGGTGCTCCTGCTGGTCGCGGCGACGGTGATGATCCGGGCGCGGGACGGCCGGTTCGCGCGGGCGGTGACGGCGGCGGGCTGGGCGCTGGGTGTGCTCGTGGTGACCTCGTGGCTGATCCAGTATCCGGTCGAGTCGACCCGGTTGGTCGATGACGGGGTGCGGTCGGCGACCGGGTTGATCGCGACCGGGTTCAACGACGGCAGGACGGTCCCGGGCGTCGGTGACGACAACTTCGGTGAGACCGATGCGGTCAAGGCCGTGGACGGCCAGATGGACGAGGTGGTGCGTTCGACGCAGTACCGCACCTGGTTGGCGGGTGCGTTCGGCGACCCCGACTCGGCCACGGCGAAGACGTACGGTCCGCGGGTGTTCCGGTCGACGCACTTCTCCTGGCAGGAGTACGACGCCTACCGCAAGGACCCCAACGGCGAGGGCAAGAAGGTCCTGGAGGCCAAGCAGGACGCGTTCAAGGAGCATGCCGAGGCGGTCAAGAAGTCCGACCCGGTGGCGTACGAGTACTTCAAGGGTGAGCACTGGTCGCAGCGCGCGACCACGGCGCTGGTGAACCTCGTGGTGGTCGTGGTGGTGTGCGGGTTCCTGCTGGTCGCGGGCTTGGCGATCCTGCTCTCGTTCGCGTTGATCCGGTTGATCGTGCCGTTCGCGCCGGCGGCCGGGGTGCTGTTCATGCTGGACCACACCCGGGATGCCGCGGTGGCGATGCTGAAGCGGGTGGTGGGCCCGTTGGTGATGGGCCCGATCTACTTCCTGGTCGCGTTGCTGCTGCTGCGGCTGGACTCGGCGATCCTGACCTCGACGATGTGGTTCGTGCTGAAGCTGGGGCTGATCGCGGTGCTGACCGTGCTGGCCTGGCGACTCACCCGCCCCGCCGCCTACGGGATCCCGCTGCCGGGCATGGGCCGGCTCACCTCGATGCTCACCTCGTACGTCGGCGCCCGGACGGGCACCGAGGCCGGGGTACGCGACGCGACCGCCGACCGGCCCGCCACGGGCGGTGCCCCGGCCGGGACCGGAGCGATCTCGAGCCCCGGTGGGGTCTACATGCCCGGGCACGAGCTGACCGGCAACCGGCCGACCATGATCGCCGAGCAGGTGCCCAACCAGGCGCCGGTGACGGCTGCCGGGGCGCTGGGTGCCGGGTCGAGCGCGAGCGCAGCTCCGACGTACGCCCTGGGGTCCTCGATGAGCGGCAACGACGGTGAGCGCGTGGCCGGACAGTGGTTCGACTCGCGCTCCGCCGAGGTCGACGAGCCGCCCTACCGTGGCGAGCCGACTCGCGGACCTGCGGCGCAGGTCTACACCGACGGCCGCTCCGATGCGCCGAGCCCCGTCGACCACACCGCCTACTCCGACCGTGAGCCGGAGCCGCCGCGCCACTCGCCGGTCGCGGAGGCCAACGTGGACTACGACGCGGACGGCAACCCGGTCTTCGTCATCTACTCACCCAACGGGAACCGCTCGGTGCCCGTCGACAACGGTTCCAGCTGGGGGTCAGCTGAAGGAGGAGCCCGGTAGTGCGGTCGACAACGACGCGTGGTGTGCTGTGGGAGGTCATCGCGCCGGTGCTGAGGTGGCCCATGCGGTCGCCGTTCCGGTTCTTCTCGGTGGTCGTCGGCATCGTCTTCGTCATCTGGCTCATCGCCCAGTGGAGCGACGCCCCCGACGCCGAGCCGGCCGCGCAGCCCGAGCGGGGCTCGGCGACGGCCGAGCAGAGCCCCGGCGCCACCGGATCGCCGGCGCCGGTCCCTGACCCGCGGCCCCTGGCGACCAAGTTCGTCGCCGCGTGGGCCCGCCCCGACCTGACCACCGACCAGTGGTGGGAGGGCATCAACGCCGCCCGCCCGGACGAGTCGCTCGCCCAGGCCCTGGGCACCACCGACCCGGCGACCGTACCGGCGACCAAGGTCGTCGGCGCCGCGGAAGTGCTCGAGCAGACCGACGGGGAGGCCCGCGTCGAGGTCACCACCGACGGCCCCAAGGTCATCGTCTACCTGACGCTGGTCGACAACGTCTGGTACGTCGCGAACATCCTCCCCGGAGGTTAAGACCGTGCCTCTCGATCCGAAGGCGCCGGCTGCGCGGCGCCCCAGGCCACTTCGTTCAGACCTGCGCCCGGCGGCGTTGTCGTCGGTCGACGGCCAACACCGGGCCGCCTCCCTCCTCCGCCTTGCCGGACACGCACTGGAACGCCGCTCGCTCGGCGTCGCATCGAGAGGCACGGTCTGACATGTGGATCTTCAAGGCACGTCTGATCTGGGGAATCGTGGCCGCGGCGGCGACGCTCGTCCTGGTGGTCACCGGTGCCTTGGTGATCCTGATCGGCGGTCTGGCGAGCACCGAGCAGAGCAACCAGGACCAGGCCGAGTCGGGCTGTGTCGGCGGGGTCAACGCGATCCCGGCGGGCAACCTGGGGCCGGACGGTGAGGTGCCCGAGGGCAGCATCGCCGGCTTCAACACCGAGCAGATCCAGAACGCCCGGACGATCGTGGCGGTCGGCAAGCAGTCCGGCGTACCCGCCTACGGCTGGGTGATCGCGCTGGCGACCGCGATGCAGGAGAGCACCCTGCGCAACCTCGACTACGGCGACCGCGACTCGGTGGGTCTGTTCCAGCAGCGGCCGGTCTCCGGATGGGGCACCGTCGCCGACATCATGAACCCGGTCAAGTCGGCCCAGGCGTTCTACGGCGTTGCCGCCCACACCGGCAACACCGGCCTCCTGGACATCCCGGGGTGGCGCAAGATGCAGGTCACCGCGGCGGCCCAGGCGGTGCAGCGCTCGGCGTTCCCGCTGGCGTACGCCCAGCACGAGGACGAGGCGCGGGCTCTCGTCGCCGCGCTCGCCGACGGGGTCACCGCCGCCGACCTGAAGGCCACCGCGACCGACGTGGCCTGCACGATCGGCATGGCCGGGATCAGCACCTCCGTCGTACGTCCCATCCAGGCCGGGCTCGCGATCGACAACAACAACTACGGCAACTCAGGTTCCAACTGGGCCAACATGCACACCGGCAACGACTACTCCTCGCCGTGCGGCACCCCGGTGCAGGCGGCCCACGGCGGCACGATCGTGATCGAGTCGGGCGGCGGCTGGGGCTGGTCGGGACGCTGGCTGGTGAAGGTGCAGACGGCGCCCGGCAACCTGACCACGTGGTACGGCCACATGCAGTCGCTCTCCGTCCGCGAGGGCCAGATGGTCAAGGCCGGGCAGGTCATCGGGCAGGTCGGCAGCGAGGGCAACTCGACCGGCTGCCACCTCCACTTCGAGGTGCACCCGCACGGCGGCGGCTATCTGCAGGACCAGGTCGACCCCGCCGCGTGGCTGACGAAGAACATCGGCAAGACGCTCCAGGCCACCAAGCAGGTCGCCGGACTGCCGGGTGCGGGGCAGCCCGGTGCCTCTCCGGCGGCCGTCTCCGGCCCGCAGGTGCGCCTGGCCCAGGCCAACATCAAGGTCTCCCTTTCTCGCGCGAAGTACCGCTCCGACCTGGCCGAGGTCATGAAGCACGGACCCGACTTCGTCTCCCTGAACGAGGCCCAGTCGCGTACGGTCTCCGACATCTCGGTGCGCGGCTACGGCACCTACCGGGCCTCCTCGGACGAGTACGGCACCCGCAGCCAGGCGCTCAGCCCCGTCGTCATGTGGCGCACCGACCGCTGGGTGGCGGTCGACAAGGGCACCGTCCAGCTCACCAAGCCGGTCACCGGGGTCAAGAACGACAACAGGTACGCCACCTGGGTGGTGCTCGCCAGCAGCGACGGCTCCGGGCGGATCTCGGTGATCTCGACCCACACCATGACCTCGCCCGCCAAGAGCCCCCAGGCGCGTAAGGACGAGGCCCAGCGCGGCTTCGCGAAGCTCGCCGGGCTGGCGCAGGGCCTGCAGAAGTACGGCCCCGTCCTCGTCGCCGGCGACCTCAACTCGCCCTACCCGCGCGACGGCGGCGACGGGGACCCGTGGGGTCCGAAGCCGCTGATGACCAAGGCCGGGATGACCTCCTCCTTTGAGACCCTCGGCGCGCCCCCGCAGGGCTGGGCCACCCACGACGGCGGCGGCACCATCGACTGGCTCCTCGGTTCCAACGCCACCGCCACCCCCACGCGGCACGCCACGTTCAAGCTCGCCTCCGACCACCACGGCCTGGTGGGCGACTTCAACATCCGCGGCCAGTAGCGGCTGCGGGACGTGTAACACGTCGTTCGTAGCACTACTCGCCCTATCGGAACGACCGGATAGTGCTACGAACAGCGTGTTACAGCCCGCGGACCCAGCAGCCCACCGCAGGCCCTCCTACCGCAGGAGATAGCGTTGGGCGCATGAACGACGCGGTGGTACGGGCTGAGAAGACCGTCGCCGCGATGGCCGAGTGGCTCGCCGGAGGCGGGCCGGAGCACTGGGTCGTGGAGACCTCCGGCTCCACCGGCACGCCCAAGCGGGTGATGCTGTCGCGCGAGGCGATGACAGCGTCCGCGGCGGCGTCGGCGCGGCGGATCGGGGCGAGCGGGCAGTGGCTGCTGACCCTGCCCGATTCATACGTCGCCGGAGCCAACGTGATCGCCCGCTCGCTCCTCGCCGGCCACGAGCCGGTGATCGCCGCCGCCCACGAATCCTTCGCGAAGGCCACGGAGGCGATGGCGGAGGGGCCGCGGTTCGTCTCGATGGTGCCGACCCAGCTGCACCGGATCATCGAGTCCGGTGGCGACGATCTCGCCGCGCTGGCCGGCTTCCACACGCTGCTCCTCGGCGGTGGCCCGATCGACCCGTCGCTGCGTACCCGGGCCGAGCAGGCCGGGGTCGACGTCGTGGCCACCTACGGGTCGGCCGAGACCTGCGGCGGGTGCGTCTACGACGCGATGCCGCTGGACGGTGTCGGGATCGCGATCGGCACCGACGGCCGGGTCCGGATCAGTGGTCCGACGCTCTTCGACGGCTACCAGGACGATCCCGTCCAGACGGCGGAGGCGCTGGTGGACGGCTGGTTCCTCACCTCCGACGCCGGCACGCTGGACGAGGACGGACGGCTCCGGATCCTCGGCCGTCTCGACGACATGGTGATCACCGGGGGCGTGAAGGTGCCGGCGGCCCTCGTCGCCAGGAGGCTCCGCGAGCACCCGGCCGTGACGGCCGCCGAGGTGCTCGGCGTCGCTGACGACGAGTGGGGTCAGCGCCTGGTCGCCTTCGTCGTCGGCGACATCGACGCCGGCACCGCCCGTGAGTGGGTCGCCGCGGAGCATCCCCGCTCGTGGGCGCCGCGACAGGTCGTCGCGCTCGACGAGGTCCCGCTCCTCGGCAACGGGAAGCCCGACCGGCAGGCGTTGCTCGCGCTGGCCACGAGCGACGAGATGGAGTCCCGATGAGCCCGCAGGTCTTCTCCCTCCCGATGACCACGCGCTTCCGCGGGATCACCGAGCGCGAGGGCCTCGTCTTCGAGGGTGCCGGGGGATGGGGCGAGTGGTCGCCGTTCCTCGACTACGACACCCCCGAGATCGAGCCCTGGCTGCGCTGCGCCGAGGAGGCGGCCGCGGGGGACTGGCCGGTGCCTGTCCGTGACGCCGTGCCCGTCAACGCCACCGTGCCCGCCGTCGGGCCGGAGCGCGCCCACGAGATCGTGGCCAGGTCCGGGTGCGCGACCGCCAAGGTGAAGGTCGCCGACCCGGGCCAGAGCCTGGCCGACGACATCGCCCGCGTCGAGGCGGTCCGGGACGCCCTCGGCCCCGCGGGCAGGGTGCGCATCGACGTCAACGGCCTCTGGACGGTCGACGAGGCGTTGGCCTCGATCAAGGTGCTGGACCGTGCCGCCGGCGGCCTCGAGTACGTCGAGCAGCCCTGCCCCACGGTCGAGGAGCTCGCCGACGTACGCCGCAAGGTGGACGTCCCGATCGCCGCGGACGAGTCGATCCGGCGGGCCACGGACCCCTATCGCGTACGCGACCTCCAGGCTGCCGACGTGGCGGTGCTGAAGGTGCAGCCGCTGGGTGGCGTACGCGCCTGCCTGCGGATCGCCGAGGACATCGGGCTGCCGTGCGTGGTCTCCTCCGCGCTGGAGACCTCGGTCGGGATGGCCGCCGGGATCGCGCTCGCGGCGGCGCTGCCCGAGCTGCCCTATGCCTGCGGGCTGGGCACGGTCTCGATGTTCGCCGACGACATCACCGCGACCTCGCTCCTTCCGGAGGGTGGCCTCCTGCCGGTGCTCCCGGCCTCGCCGGCACCCGCCCGCCTCCTCGCCGAACCGGCGCTGCGCGCGAACGCGGAGCGTACGGAATCCTGGCGCCGGCGTCTCGCAGACGTGGTGGCCTACCGGGAAAGTGCCCCGGACCCTCACACAGCCGACGGAAGGAGCCGACGTGGCTACAGCTACTGAGCTCGCCCGGGCGGTCGTCACCGCGCTCCTCGAGGCGCGCGTCACCGACCTCGTCATCGCGCCGGGCTCGCGCAACGCGCCGCTGTCGTTCGCGGCCTTCGATGCCGCGCGGGCCGGGCTGGTGCGCCTGCACACCCGGATCGACGAGCGCTCGGCCGGCTTCTTCGCCCTGGGCCTGACCAAGGTCGGCTCGCGCGCGGCGGTGATGTGCACCTCCGGCACCGCGGTCGCCAACCTGCACCCGTCGGTGCTCGAGGCAGCCCATGCGGGCGTACCGCTGATCGTCGTCACCGCCGACCGGCCGGCGCGGCTCCGCGAGACCGGTGCCAACCAGGTCACCGACCAGGTCGGCATCTTCGGCCGGCTGGTGGAGACCCTCGATCTGGCCGAGGCGCCGGCCGAGGACCACATCGATGCCCTCGACGCCGCACGCGGCCCCGTCCACTGGAACCTCCAGCTCGACGAGCCGCTCACCCCGCCCGACCGGTGGGAGCCGGGGCGGGTCGAGGTCCGCACGGAGCCGCTACGCCCCGAGCTGAAGATCTACGAGTCGATCCCGACCGGCGCCGGTACGCCGCTGACGGTCGTCGTCGCAGGCGACGACGCCGGCCCGCCCTCGCGTGTCCTCGCCCAGGACGGCGGCTGGCCGCTGCTCGCCGAGCCCTCCTCGGGCGCCCGTACGGGCGACAACGCCCTCCGCTCCTACCGGCTGCTGCTCGAGTCGCCGCTCGCCCAGCGGATCGAGCGGGTCGTCGTCTACGGTCACCCGACCCTCTCGCGTCCGGTCACCAACCTGCTCGCGCGCGCCGACGTCGAGATCATCGCGGCCCCCGTCGACGGCATCTGGCCCGCGCGCCCGTTCCGGGTCGACCGCACGATCCGCACCCGGCTCCACGTCGACGGCACCCCGGACACCGCGTGGCTGGAGGAATGGCGCTCGGCCGATCGCGAGGTCAGCCGCCAGGTGGACCGGCTGCTCCACGAGCAGCCGGAGATGACCGCGTACGACGTCTCCGCCTGTGTCGCCCGCGCCCTGCCCGACGGCGGGCTCCTGATGCTGGGTCCCTCGAATCCCGTACGCGACCTGGACCTGATGATGCGGCCCAACAACGTCGGCGGGCGACGGAAGGTGATCGCCAACCGTGGCCTGGCCGGCATCGACGGCATCGTCTCGACCGCGATCGGCGCCGCCGTCGGCCGACCGTCGTCGACGCGCGCGCTCGCGCTGATGGGCGACGTCACCTTCCTGCACGACGCCGGTGGTCTCCTGCTCGGCCCCGAGGAGGTCAACCCCGACCTCACCCTCGTCGTCGCCAACGACGACGGCGGCTCGATCTTCGCCTCGCTCGAGCAGGGTGCCGACGACTACGCCGACCGCTTCGAGCGCCTCTTCGGAACTCCGCACGGCACCTCTCTCGAAGCCCTCTGCGCCGCCCACCGCATCCCGCACCTCGCGGTCACCTCCGTCCCCGAGCTCGAGGCCGCTCTCGCCTCCCCGAATGGCGGCATCGAGGTCATCGAGGCCGTGGTCTCCCGTGCCGGCCGCCGGGAGCTCGACCTGGCCATCCGCGCGCTCGCTCGTTCCTGAGCCGCCGCCCGGATGACATGGCACAGTGACCTCGTGACCGAACAGCCGCAGTGGCCGGGCGTCGTGCCCTACGTCGACTACTACACCGGCACGAAGCGCATCCTGGTGCTCCACCTGACCAGCGGAAACGTGATGCTGGCGAACAACCCCGGCAAGCTGCCGCCGATCGCCAGCATCGACGGGAGGCAGTACGTCGTCTACTGGGGGACCGTGTCGTTCGAGATCCCCGCCGAGCGGGCCTGCCACATCAGCGTCCATGTCGAAGGCGACTACATCCAGCAGGCGGCCACCATCCTGCTCGCGCCCGGCGCGGAGCAGGTGCAGCTCACGTACGCGACCCACTACACCTCCGGCGTCGGCTCCCTCACGCTGTCCTGAGGTCCGGCCACCCGGAGGATGTCGCCGGGCGGGCATCGGAGTGCGCGGCACGGGTGCGGTGCGGCGCAGCGTCCTTCCCGCACCCAGGGAGATTCCCCACGCTGACGGCGGTTCCCCCCGCTCCGGAGCAGAGGATCCTCTGTCGTTGTGGGAGAGTCTCCGCCGGCGTGGGGAACTCAGGCCCGCCAGTACGGATCCCGGCCGATGAAGCCGAGGAGCTGCGCCTGAGGGGTCGCATCGGCGGGGACCTCGACGCGGGGGCCGAACTGACCCGAGGCGCGCATGGCGTCCTCCATCGCAGCAGCGCCGGTGAGCATCGCCGACGCGCGCTCGTCGCCGAGGTCGAAGTCGCGCCCGAGGGCCCGGGCGAGGTCCCAGGAGTGCATCCAGATGTCGGGTGTGTAGATCTCCGAGAGTGCCACGTCGAGCGGCTTGTCGCCCATGTGGGGGTTGGACACCATCCGGCCGGCGGGGTCGTCGAAGAGCCCCTGGATGTCGGCGGTGTGGGTCTTCCAGGCGGCGACCGGATCAGCCGCGACGTCGAGCGGAGCCAGGTCCACGCCGGCCGATCCCCGCAGGAAGTCGCGTGGCCACCCGACCAGGTGCTCGACGACGTCCAGAGCGGTCCACGCCGCCACCGGGCTGGGGCGGGCCCAGTCCCCGGGGGCGGCGGAGCCGACGAGCTCGGCGAACCGGGCCGCGTCGTAGGCGTGCTGCTCGGAAGGACTCACGAGAGCTCCTCGAGGAGCTCGTCGAGCTGCTCGTAGCCCTGGATGACGCCCTTGTCCATGCCGCTGGCCATGATCGCGGCCTGGGTCTCGAAGGACTCGACGACGCTGAGGCCGGTCAGCCGGGTGCGGCCGCCGGGGAGTGGCTCGAGGGTGAGGAACTCCAGCGAGGCTCCGTCGGGAGCGCCGCGCCAGGTGAAGGTCTGCACGATGCGCTCGTTCTCGCGCACCTCGTGGAAGCTGCCGAAGAACTGGGTGAACTCGTCACCGTCGCGCTCGGCCGAGTAGGCCCACGAGCCCCCGGTGCGGAAGTCCCACTCGGTGATGTTCATGCCGACGTCGCGGGGCCCGAGCCACCTGGCGTACAGGTCCTTGTCGGCGTGGGCGCGGAAGACGAGCTCCGGGGGAGCGTCGAACTCGCGGACGATGGTGATCGTGGGGGTCTCCTTGGAGGCCTCGATCGTGGTCTCGTGCTTCGTGGTGGTCATGATGCGTCCTCTTCTCGGGCTGGTTCTCGGGCTGGTCGGTCTTCCTGCATCTCGGCGAGCAGTGCGTCCAAGCGCTGGTAGCGCTCCTCGGCCTGCTGCTGGTATCTCTCGATCCATCTGGTCATGAGGTCGAACACCTCCGCTTCGAGGCGGACGGGCGCGCGGCGCGACTCCCGGCTCACCAGGCCGGCGTCCTCGAGCACCTTGAGGTGCTTGGAGACCGCCTGGAGACTGACGTCATAGGGCGCCGCCAGCTCGCCGACGGTCGCGTCGGCAGACGAGAGCCGGGCGACCAGGTCGCGCCGGGTCGGGTCCGCCAGTGCCGCAAAGACTCGGGAGAGTCTGTCCTCGCTCATCCGTCACTCCTCAACCATTTGGTTGATAACGAGGCTAGGTCGTCGCGTACGGCATTGTCAACCATTTGGTTGAGTAACTTGCTTACCGGAAAACACTCCCCGGGGGACATCGGTTGCGGCACCATGTTGTGCCAGTGCAGTGCTCCTCCTCGGGAAAGGCCCCACCCATGAGTCCTTCGCGCCGCAGATCCATGAGGGTGACCGCGATAGCCGCCGGTCTCCTCCTTGCCGTCTCCCTCTCCCCGACACAGTCCGCCGGCGCCGCCGAGAAGGACGACCGCCGTCTCACCCAGAAGGCGAGGTCCCACGGCGTCACGCTGGAGCACGGGGCGTACGTCGGCTGGTCGACGCCGGGCTCGCACGCCGAGGGCGGCACGCCCCAGGAGCAGCCGATCACGGCCCAGGCGTCCGTGTCGGGCATCGACGTCTCCGGTCATCAGGGCAACGTCGACTGGGCCTACTGGTGGGGCCAGGGCAAGCGGTTCGCCTACATCAAGGCGACCGAGGGCACCTACTACCGCAACAGCACCTATTTCCCGCAGCAGTACAACGGCTCCTACAACCAGGGCTTCATCCGCGGCGCCTATCACTTCGCCAACCCGTCCGACTCGGGCGGCGCGGCCCAGGCCGACTACTTCGTCAACAACGGCGGTGGTTGGTCGGCCGACGGCAAGACCCTGCCGGGCGTGCTCGACATCGAGTACAACCCCTATAGCGGCGGCACCTGCTACGGCCTCTCGCAGGCGTCGATGCGCTCCTGGATCGCGGCCTTCCTGAACCGTTACCGCTACCGCACCGGCCGCGACGCGGTCATCTACACGACCACCGACTGGTGGACGACCTGCACGGGCAACACCTCGCAGTTCGCCAGCGCCCATCCGCTGTGGATCGCGCGCTACGCCAGCTCGCCCGGCACGCTGCCGGCGGGCTGGGGCTACTACACCTTCTGGCAGTACACGTCCTCACCGCTGGACCAGAACACGTTCAACGGCGCGTACGACCGCCTGCAGGCGCTCGCGCTGGGCTGACTCCTCCGGGGTGGCCCCCGGGTCCTCACAGGCCCAGCTGGGACTTCCAGGAGCCGAGGACCGGGGTCCACTCGAAGACCCGGCGCTCCTTGATCAGCCCGACGGCGAGGAACGGGTCGTCGTCCAAGGTCGCCTCGACGCCGGCGATCTCGCCCTCGAAGACGAGCAGGGCGGATCCGTCGGAGCTGGGGCCGGAGAGGACCAGGTTGTCCTGGCTCGCCAGGAACCCGCGATGGGCGTCGAGGTGCTCGGCGCGTACGTCGGGGAGGTCGTTGTAGGCGTACAGGACTGCGACGAGGGCCATCAGAGGTCAGCCCCGTCCGCGAGACGTACGTAGCCACGCTCGGCCGGGATCAGGGCGGCGGCCTGGGTGTCGAAGATGCCGGAGCCGGCCTCGGAGTAGACCCGGTCGTGGATCGCGACCGTACGCGAGGCTCCCACCGAGCGGGCGAAGTCGATCAGCTCTGCGGACCGGGCCCACGGCGCCGAGACCGGCAGGAAGAGTACGTCCACGGCCTCGCCGGGGCCGTCCAGCGCATCGCCCGGGTGGAAGATCTTGGTGTCCCCGGCCTGGATCAGGTAGCCCGAGTTGTCGAAGTGGGGCAGGTCGGCGTGGATCACCGCGTGCTTCTCGTTGACCGCGGTGACCGGCAGCCCGACGTCGAAGGACTCGCCCGGCTTCACCACGGTGGTCCGCTCGTGGACCTCAGGAGCACCCTTCTGGATCTGTGCCGCGACCGCGCCGATGGTGAAGACCGGCGCGTCGCTGCCCTCGAGGAGAGCCGGGTTGTAGTGGTCGGGGTGCTCGTGGGTGATCAATACCGCCGTCGCCCCGTCGAGCGCCTCGGGCTGCGCGAACACGCCCGGGTCGACGACCACCACCGCCCCGTCGTGCTCGATCCGGACACAGGAATGGCCGAACTTCGTGATCCTCATGCCGCCGAATCTATCGCGCCGGATCTAGACCTCGGAGCGGACCATGTTGGCGAGCCACAGTCCGAGGAAGGCGGGGAGGAGCAGGCCCCAGCCCATCTGTACGGCCGAGTCCTCGGGCAGCGCGATCACGCCGATCACGCCCACGACGCTCGGCAACGCTCCGGACGCGATCGCGATCCCGGTCTCGACGGCGGGATGGTTGCTTCGGGAGTAGGCGAGGAAGAGGCCCATCGCCGCGGCCGCCACGGCGAAGACGATCGTCAGCATCGCCGCGATGACGAGCAGCCGATAGGCGCCGGGCGCGTCGTCGGGGCGGTCGGCCAGCCAGCTGATGGATGACCAGAAGCCGTAGCTGTCCCCGTCCGCCCCGTCGTCATGGACGATCCGATAGGCGGGGACCGAGATCATCGCCACGATCAGGACCGGGACCAGGAGCAGCTGGGTGCGTGCCAGCCGATCGGCGTTCTCCTCCCCCTCGCGCAGGGCTGTGCGGATGAGACCGTCCGAGTTCTCCATGAATGGAGGTTAGGACAGGGCGTCGCGGATCGGGACGAACTTGGCCTGGGTCTCGGCCAGCTCGGTCTCCGGGTCGGAGCTCGCCACGATGCCGCAGCCGGCGAAGAGGCGAGCGGTGCGGTCGTCGATCATCTCGGCCGAGCGCAGCGCGATGCCCCACTCGCCGTCGCCGGAGGCGTCCATCCAGCCGACCGGCCCGGCGTAGCGGGCGCGCTCCATCGACTCGATCTCGGCGATGAGGGCGACGGCGTCCTCGCGCGGGGTGCCGCCGACCGCGGCGGAGGGGTGCAGCGCCGCGGCCAGGTCGAGCGAGCTCACCCCGTCGCTGGCCACGCCGGTGATGTCGGTGGCCAGGTGCATCACATTCGGGAGCTTGAGCACGAAGGGAGCCTCGGGCACGTTCATCGAGGAGCAGTGCGGCTCCAGGGCGTCGGCGACCGACCTGGCGGCGTACTCGTGCTCCTCCAGGTTCTTCGACGACTCCGCCAGCGAGGCGGCCAGGGCGTGGTCGAGGTCCTCCTCGCCGGTCGGCCAGATCGTGCCCGCGAGGACGCGGGAGGTGACCAGGCCGCGCTCGCGGCGGACGAGCAGCTCGGGGGTCGCGCCGAAGAGGTCGTCGACGTGGAACGTCCAGCACGTCGGGTACGCAGCCGCCAGCCGCCGCAGCACGGCTCGGACGTCGATCGGTGCGCTGGCCGCGGCCAGCAGATCGCGGGCGAGGACGACCTTGTCGAGGTCTCCGTGCTGGAGCCGGGAGACGGCGTCGGCGACGATCCGCATCCAGTGCTCGCCGTCGACGTAGGCGTCGGCGAAGACGACGTCGCGCGGCGCCTCCGGGGCCGGTGTCGGAGCCAGGGGAGGAGGTGGCGTGGCGGCCGGCCCTACGGTGGTCACCCAGGCGGTGTCGCCACGCTTGCCGACGACGACCGCGGGCACCTTGAGCACGGAGAATCCCGGCAGGTCCGCGAAGGCGAAGGAGCCGAAGCCGACCAGTCCGGTGCCGGGCACGCCGACGGGATCGGAGACCGTCGAGACGGCGGCCAGCTCCTCGAACCACTTGGTCGCGTGCGCGAAACGCTCGGGCCCGGACGTACGGATCTCGGCGGCGGTGCCCCAGCCGACCAGGCCCTCGCCATGGCGGACCCAGGACAGCACGCGCCGGCGTGCGGGCAGCAGCGCGAGCAGGTCGTCGAGCGTCTCCGACCCGGCGTCGAGGGCCACGGTGGTGGCCACCAGGGACCGCTGCTCAGACTCACTCACGCCCTCAGGGTATCGGCGTGGTGTCGGCCGAGACGAGTCGAAGTGATGTATGTGGCATTGCGCCCCGTTTGCCATCCACCACCATCGGGGTTGTAGCGTGCGCTGGCGTGAGTACCAACAAAGAGCAGTCGTTCATCGCAGAGAACGGCATCACCCTCGGCATCATCGCCTTGGCCCTCTTCGTCGTGCTGGGCGTTGGCCTGCCACGGTGGGTTGGCGACTCCGAGTCCCATTCGGGCGTGAAGATCACGCTCCCCGAGACGCTGTCGGGCGGCTACCAGCCGGCCGACAAGAAGTCCTCCTACGACCTCGACGTGATCAAGAAGCAGGGCGCGTCCGAGGAGCAGCTGGACACCTTCATCAAGCAGAACGCGGCGAGCTCGAGGACCGAGGACCGCAACGTGTCCGACGCGCTCGGGTTCTCGATGTCCTCGCGCACCTACATCACCAAGGACATGAAGAAGTCCGTGATGATCCGCGCCTTCGCCGGCGACGGCAGCGCCTACTACGGCGGTGGCGAGGTCTCCAAGGTGCGCGACAACGTCTGCTACTCCAGCGCCGACCAGTCGACCGGTCAGACCCAGGCGACCTGCTCGCACGCGTCCAACGACCTGACCGTCCAGGCGACCGCCGCCTCGAAGGAAGACGCGGCGAAGTACGCCGACGAGATCTTCGAGAAGCTCGCCTGAGTTCGGTCCGGACAGCGACCCGAGACAGAAATCAGCCCGTGACCCGAGCAGATCTGGACAAGCAGCCCGGCGACGTCCGCCGGATGTTCGACGCCGTGGCCAAGCGCTACGACATCACCAACGACGTGCTCTCGCTCGGCCAGGACCGGCGCTGGCGTCGCGAGGTGATCAAGGCCGTCGACCCGAAGCCCGGCGAGCTCGTGCTCGACCTGGCCGCCGGCACCGGCACCTCGTCGCAGCCGTTCCTGGACGCAGGAGCCGAGGTGGTCCCGACCGACTTCTCGATCGGGATGCTCCAGGTCGGCAAGGAGGCCAAGCCCCACCTGCCGTTCACGGCCGGCGACGGCACCCGGCTTCCCTACCGCGATGCGACCTTCGACGCGGTCACGATCTCGTTCGGTCTGCGCAACATCGTCGACCCGGCGGCCGGCCTGCGTGAGCTGCGCCGGGTCACCCGCCCCGGCGGCCGGATCGTGGTCTGCGAGTTCTCGCACCCGACCTGGAAGCCGTTCCGGACGCTCTACGTCGAATACCTGATGAAGGCCCTTCCTCCGGTCGCGCGCGCGGTATCGTCCTCCCCCGACGCGTACGTCTATCTCGCTGAGTCCATCCGGGCATGGCCAGACCAGGCAGGTCTCGCCGAGATGCTCTCCTCAGCGGGCTGGCAGTCGCCGACCTGGACGAATCTCTCGGGCGGAATCGTCGCACTCCATCACGCAACCGCTTGATCTCTGCGAAAGTTCAACTATGACCACCACGTTGCCATGGGACGGCATCTTGATGCCTCGCGAGGCCTACGGCCCCGCAGCGGTCAAGGCCAGGGACTCGCTCACCGACGCGGCCGCGCAGGGGGACTGGCGCCGCGCGCTCTCGCAGGTACGCAACGACTACACCGTCGGCGTCAACACCTGGAAGATCGGCGGCGAGTCGATGTTCACCCCGCTCCACCACGCCGCCTACCTCGGTGCGCCGCGGGAGACGGTCCAGGAGCTCCTCTCGCTGGGCGGGGTCCGGTCGCTGCCCACCGCGCACGGCGAGACGCCCTACCTGCTCGCCAAGCGACGCGGTCACGACCACCTGCTCGACATGCTCGACCCGTTCTTCCGCCCCGGCACCCCGCTCGGTGACAACCTCGAGGCCGTCAACCACCACGTCAACACGACGCTCGCCGAGCTGACCGCCGAGTTCCGCGGCGACCACCAGCTGCGTACGTTCGACGTCCGGCTCATCTCCGAGGAGGGCGGCCCCGACGAGGCCTGGTTCACCGCCCCGGGGATGTACGGCGGCATCCGGATCGGCATGTTCTGGGGTCGTGCGCACCTGGAGTACAACTCCCGCCTGGGCGACTCCTACGTCGTCGTCGGCCCGGAGGGCTCGGCCTACGTGAGCCGCTCCAAGCGCGCGCTTCCCCTGCCCACCCGCTGACCCGAGGCCTGTTGGAGTGTGCCGCTACGGCATGATGCGGCGTCGTGACTGACTCGATCGACGCGCCGGACGCCACATGGACGGTGACCGCCGAGGAACGGCGCGAGTTCATGCGTGCGTATCGGCGGTGGTGGGTGCGGCAGCCTTCGACCTGGTTGGGTTTGTGCGTAGCCGTGGGGATCATCGCCTGCGCTGCGATGGTGCTCGACTGGCACCCGGTCGTGGCGATCGCCGCCATGCTTGCCTCTGTGGCCCTGATCATTGGGATCTCGGTGCGGCGGGTCCGACAGGTCTACCCCGTCGGAGAGACCTTCCGTTCCTGGGCGGGCGCGACGGCGTACCGGCTCGACGGCCGCGGTGGCGGTATGGAGATCAACTGGGATCGCATCGCTGCTACGAACGTCGGGCCGATCGCCGTGCACCTGCGAACACTGAGTCCGAAGCAGAATCTCCTGATGGCTCGGCAGGTGCTGGGTGAGCAGGCGAGGGCGCGCCTGGACCGCGGTGTCGATGGACGTGTCGTCGAACCGGTTGCTCGCGAGGATGCACCCGGCGAGCGCTCCGTGGTCGTCGACCGAAAGCTGCAGATCGCCCTGTGCGCGGCGGCAGTGCGCCGCTTCCGCGTGGCGGGCTGGATCGTGGTCGCCGCAGCCGTGCTGTTGGTGCTTCTCAGGATTGCTGACGGCGACCTTTGGCCGGCTCTGGGGACGGCAGGAGGGGTGACGCTCGCCCTGGGCGTCGTCATCGCCGCTACCGTCCTTCCGACGATCGGCACCTACCCGATCGGGTCGACGATCAGCGGTTCCTTCGGTGAGTATCTGGTGGTCCGTGGCCCGTGGGGACGTACGTCGATCCACCGGTCCAAGCTCGCGCCGGTCGCCAGGACGAGGTATGCGATCGTCTTCAGGTCGGGCGCGGCGCGGGTGATCGTGCCGCGGGCGATCCTCGACGAGGAGTCGGTTTCTCCAGACGTACGCGCCATGCGAAGGTCAACGCATGGATGACTCGCCCGCCGACCTCATCACCGACCTGAATCCGCTCCCTGCCGAGATCGGCGGGAGGCTGCGAGCCCAGCTGGAGTTCATCGCGGAGGCCGACAGGCTCAAAACGATCCTGCGCGCCTCCCCGCTGGCCGCGGCCGACCGCCGTGAGAACGACGCCGAGCACTCCTGGCACCTGGCGCTGATGGTGCTGCTGCTGGCCGAGTACGCCGACGAGCCGATCGACGTCGGGCACGCGATCAAGCTCGTGATCATCCACGACATGGTCGAGATCTACGCCGGCGACAGCCCGGTCTTCGACGCTGCTGCGGTCGTCGACCAGGTCGAGCGCGAGCTCGCCGCCGCCGACCGTCTCTTCACGATGCTGCCGCCGGACCAGGCAGGTGAGATCCGGGCGCTGTGGGACGAGTTCGAGGCCGCTCAGACCCCCGAGGCGCGCTTCTGCAAGGCGATGGACCGCCTCGAGCCGATGCTCCTGAACTGGCTCAACCGCGGCGGCACCTGGAGCATGCCCGGTGCCACCGAGTCCCGGGTCCGCGCCCGCGAGGCCGGTGTCGTCGCAGCGAGCACCACCCTCGGGGAAGCCACCGACGCCATCGTGCGTGCGGGTCTCGCCAAGGGCTGGATCCGCCCGGATCCCGACTGACGGGGACCCGTTCCGAGTTTGCCGACATTCCCTCCCCGGTATCCGTTACGCTGCGGCGACTTTGGGCCGCGGGGACGCTGAGGGGAGCCGTTCGTGGACGTGGATGTGGTGCCGGGATCGGTGACGGACTGGACCGTCACGATCGCCGATCAGCGTCGCCTGAGGCGAGCCGAGGTGATGGCTCAGCTGACGAGCCTGGGCTTCTGGGTCGCCGTGGCGGCGTTTCCGCCGATCTTGGTCGGGGTCTACCTGTGGGCCTGGGGCTTGCCGATCGATCAGCTTCCGTTCGATATCGAACTGATGCTGATCGCGGCGGTGACGGTCGCCGTCCAGGTACTCCTGGCGGCAACGGGAGTCCAGTCCGTGCGCCGCCGGGTCGAAGGCGACTTCCCGGTCGGATCCACGTTCACATCGTGGGCGACGACGACCGGTCTGGGAGTGCGTACGCCCAACCGCCTCGCCCTCTACCCGTGGTCACGGCTCACACAGGTCGATCATGGATCGGTGACCGTGCGCTTCCCGCAGCGGATCGGCCGGTTCAGGCTGCACGTGCAGACCTCTCTTCTGGTTGGGCCCGAGGAGCTGTCGAAGTCGCTGGACTTTCCGGTTCAGTTGATCGGTCCGGGCATCGCTCGGGAGCTGACGATGAGGTCGGGCGGGTCTGAGGAGCCGGCGCCCTCAGGCGAGCCAGTCGTTATCGATCGAGCGCTTCAGGTACGGCTCAGCAGTGGCTGGATGCGTCAGCAGATGAGGTGGCCGGTGTGGGTGTTCCTGGCGTTGGCTGTCTTCCAATGCACGACCAACCTGATCGACGGCGCCTACCGGCAGATGATCGTCTGGACGCTGATTCTGCTGCTCTACACGGTGAGTGCACTCCGCGGAGGGCGGGCCCCGATCTCCGTCATGTATCCGGTCGGCGCGACCGTCGTCGGCTCGGTGGGCGAATCCGTCCTGATTCAGGGGCCGTGGGGGAGTGTCGCCTGGCATCGGGGCTGGCTCCGACAGGTCCGAGCGACTGAGCACGTCGTGGCGTACAACGTTGTGCCGATCCGGCCCCGCAGGGGACTTGCGAGCCTGGACCGGCGGACCGTCGTGATCCCCCGAGCTTTCCTCGACGCGCCAACGCCGGCGGCCAACGCCGACGTCTGACCCGTCACAACCCCGCCATGGCGTGATTCTGCAAGCGTTTGCCGCCGGATGCGCGGGCACTTTCCCGCCATGGCGCGAAAGTGCCCGCGCGCCATTTCAGCAACCCACTTGCAATCCGCCGCAGGAGTGGCAGGATGTGAGTTGGCCCACATTGTGATTCTATTCACAAAGTCTCAAGAAGGGGTGGGCCGCTCAGGGTAGGAGGCGAGATGGAGCTCTACGTGCCGGTGCTCGCGTTGGCGGGACTGGCGACGCTCTTCGCGGTCGGTTCGGTGATCATGAGCTCGGTCGTGGGACCGAGTCGCGCCAACCAGGCCAAGGCGGATCCCTACGAGTGCGGGATCGAGGCCACGCCTCAGGCGCTGGGCGGTCGTTTCCCGGTGAAGTACTACATCACCGCGATGCTCTTCATCATCTTCGACATCGAGATCATCTTCCTCTACCCGTGGGCCGTCAGGTTCGACGCGATGGGGTGGTTCGGCCTCGCGGAGATGGGCCTGTTCCTGCTGACCGTCTTTGTCGCGTACGCCTATGTGTGGCGCCGCGGTGGATTGGACTGGGACTGACATGGGTCTCGAAGAAAAGCTTCCGAGCGGGGTTCTGCTCACGACCGTCGAGGGCCTGGCGGGCTACTTCCGCAAGGCGAGCCTGTGGCCGGCGACGTTCGGGCTGGCCTGCTGCGCCATCGAGATGATGACCAGCGGCGGCCCGAAGTACGACCTGGCCCGCTACGGCATGGAGGTCTTCCGCGCGAGTCCGCGGCAGGCCGACCTGATGATCGTGGCCGGCCGGGTGAGCCAGAAGATGGCGCCGGTGCTGCGGCAGATCTACGACCAGATGCCCGAGCCGAAGTGGGTGCTCGCGATGGGCGTCTGCGCCAGCAGTGGCGGGATGTTCAACAACTACGCGATCGTCCAGGGCGTCGACCACATCGTGCCCGTCGACATGTATCTCCCCGGCTGCCCGCCGCGCCCCGAGATGCTGATCGACGCGATCCTCAAGCTCCACGACAAGATCCAGCACGGCTCGCTGGGCGTCAACGCCGAGCGCGAGGACATCGACAACGAGGCCGTGGCCCTGCGCCAGCTGCCGCTGATCGACCAGACGGGACTTCTGCGGTGAGCGACCAGAACAGCGGCCAGAACAGCGGCATGTTCGGCGTGAGCGACACCGGCGACACCAGCGGATACGGCGGCCTCACCCGCCGCCACTCGATGCCGAGCCGCACCAGCGACGTCGGGGTGCAGCCCTACGGCGGCTGGTTCAAGGAGATCGCCGACGCCCTCGCCTTCACCGAGGCGGAGGCGGTCATCCACCGTGGTGAGCTGACCTTCCACGTACGCCGCGAGCGGCTGCTCGAGGCCCTGCAGGTGCTCCGCGACGAGCTGCGCTTCGAGCTCTGCTCCGGGGTCTCCGGGGTTCACTACCCCGCTGACCTGGGCAAAGAGCTGCATGCGGTCTACCACCTGCTCTCGATGACGTACAACCGCCGGGTGCGGGTCGAGACGAGCGCCCCCGACGAGGACCCGCACGTGCCGAGCGGGGTGGGCATCTACCCGACGCTCGACTGGCACGAGCGCGAGACCTACGACATGTTCGGGATCGTCTTCGACGGCCATCCGGGTCTGACCCGGATCCTGATGCCCGACGACTGGCCGGGCCACCCGCAGCGCAAGGACTACCCGCTGGGTGGGATCCCCGTGGAATACAAGGGCGCGACGATCCCGCCGCCGGACACTCGCAGGAGCTACTCATGACCGCGACAGAGGCTGACGAGGGCCGTACGTTCACCGTCACCGGCCAGGACTGGGACGAGCTGACCGACGCCCTCAAGGACGTCAAGGACGAGCGGATCGTCGTCAACATGGGTCCGCAGCACCCCTCGACCCACGGGGTGCTCCGGCTGATCCTCGAGCTCGAGGGCGAGACCGTCACCGAGGCGCGTGCCGGGATCGGCTACCTCCACACGGGCATCGAGAAGAACATGGAGTTCCGCTCCTGGACCCAGGGCACGACCTTCGTCACCCGGATGGACTACCTCTCGCCGATCTTCAACGAGACGGCGTACGTCCTCGGGGTGGAGAAGCTGCTCGGCATCGGCGACGAGGTGCCGGAGAAGGCCGACGTCATCCGGGTCATGCTGATGGAGCTCAACCGGATCTCCTCCCACCTGGTGGCGATCGCGACCGGTGGCATGGAGCTCGGCGCGCTGACCGTGATGACGATCGGCTTCCGCGAGCGTGAGCTGTGCCTGGACCTGTTCGAGTTCATCACCGGGCTGCGGATGAACCACGCCTACATCCGTCCCGGCGGCGTCGCCCAGGACGTCCCGGAGGGCACCGTCGCGCGGGTGAGCGAGTTCATCGAGCTGATGAAGACCCGGCTGAGCGAGTACGCGGCGCTCTGCAACGCCAACCCGATCTTCAAGGGCCGCCTGGAGCAGGTCGGCTACCTCGACCTGGAGGGCTGCCTCGCGCTCGGTCTGACCGGGCCGATCCTGCGGAGCACCGGCTACCCGTGGGACCTGCGCAAGACCCAGCCCTACTCCGGCTACCAGGACTACGACTTCGAGGTCATCACCTGGGACACCTGCGACTCCTACGGGCGGTTCCGCGTGCGGCTGGCCGAGATGTGGGAGTCGCTGCGGATCATGGAGCAGGCGCTCAAGAGGCTCAAGGATCTCGACGGCGCCCCCGTGATGGTCGCCGACAAGAAGATCGCCTGGCCCTCGCAGCTCTCCGTCGGCCCCGACGGTCAGGGCAACTCCCTCGACCACATCCGCCACATCATGGGCGAGTCGATGGAGGCGCTGATCCACCACTTCAAGCTGGTGACCGAGGGCTTCCGGGTGCCGGCCGGCCAGGCGTACGCCGCGATCGAGTCGCCGCGCGGAGAGCTCGGCGCCCACGTGGTCAGCGACGGCGGCACCAAGCCCTACCGGGTCCACTTCCGGGACCCGTCGTTCACCAACCTTCAAGCCACGAGCGTGATGTCCGAGGGCGGCATGGTGGCCGACGTGATCGTGGCGATCGCGTCCATCGACCCGGTGATGGGAGGCGTCGACCGATGAGTCTGGCTCCTGAGACATTCGACGAGCTGCGCGAGATCGCGGCCCGCTATCCCCAGGCCCGCTCCGGGCTGCTGCCGATGCTCCACCTGGTGCAGTCGGTGGAGGGCCGGGTCACGCCCGAGGGCATCCAGGCCTGCGCCGACGTCCTCGGGCTCACCCCGGCCGAGGTGAGCGGGGTCGCGACGTTCTACACGATGTACAAGCGCCACCCGGTCGGTCGTCATCATGTCGGCGTCTGCACCAACACGCTCTGCGCGGTGATGGGCGGCGACGAGATCTTCGCCTGCCTGCGCGAGAAGCTCGAGGTGGGCAACGACGAGACCACCGCCGACGGCGCGATCACCCTCGAGCACATCGAGTGCAACGCGGCCTGCGACTACGCGCCGGTGGTGATGGTCAACTGGGAGTTCTTCGACAACCAGACCCCCGAGTCGGCCTCGCAGCTGGTCGACGACCTGCGCGAGGGCCGCGAGGTCGTGGCCTCGCGCGGCGCCCGGATCACGAGCTGGCGCGAGGCCGAGCGGGTCCTGGCCGGCTTCGAGGACGGGCTCGTCGACGAGGGGCCGGCATCGGGCGAGGCCTCCCAGGCGGGTCTGAAGCTGGCCGCCGAGAACGAGTGGAAGGCCCCTGAGGCATGACCGACACCCTGACCCCGGTCCTGACCGCCAACTGGGGCGACGAGCGGGCCTGGACGTTGCCCGCCTACACCGCCACCGGGGGTTACGAGGCGCTCGACGTCGCGCTCCGGATGGCTCCTGAGGACGTACAGACGACCGTCAAGGACTCCGGCCTTCGCGGCCGCGGAGGTGCCGGCTTCCCGACCGGGGTGAAGTGGGGCTTCCTGCCGCCGCCCGATCCGGAGAACCCGAAGCCGCGCTACCTGGTCGTGAACGCCGACGAGTCCGAGCCGGGCACCTGCAAGGACATCCCGCTCATGATGGCCTCGCCCCACACCCTGGTCGAGGGCGTGATCATCTCCTCCTACGCCATCCGTGCGGAGCGCGCCTTCATCTACGTACGCGGCGAGGTGCTGCACGTGATCCGGCGGCTGCAGGCCGCGGTCCGTGAGGCCTACGCGGCCGGCCACCTCGGCACGAACATCCACGGCTCCGGCTACGACCTCGAGCTGGTCGTGCACGCCGGCGCCGGTGCCTACATCTGTGGCGAGGAGACCGCGCTGCTCGACTCGCTCGAGGGACGTCGCGGGCAGCCGAGGCTGCGTCCGCCGTTCCCGGCCGTCGCCGGTCTCTACGCGAGCCCGACCGTGATCAACAACGCCGAGTCGATCGCCTCGGTACCGGCGATCGTGAAGAACGGCGCCTCCTGGTTCTCTGGGATGGGCACGGAGAAGTCGGCCGGCGTCGGCATCTTCTCGCTCTCCGGTCACGTCAAGAAGCCCGGCCAGTACGAGGCTCCGCTCGGCATCACGCTGCGCCAGCTGATCGAGCTGGCCGGTGGCGTACGTGAGGGTCATGAGCTGAAGTTCTGGACCCCGGGTGGCTCCTCGACCCCGCTGTTCACCCAGGAGCACCTGGACGTGACGCTGGACTTCGAAGGCGTCGCGGCGGCGGGCTCGATGCTCGGCACCCGCGCGCTGCAGATCTTCGACGACTCCGTGTGCGTCGTGCGGGCGGTGCTGCGGTGGACGGAGTTCTACAAGCACGAGTCGTGCGGCAAGTGCACCCCGTGCCGCGAGGGCACGTGGTGGCTGGTGCAGGTGCTGGAGCGGCTGGAGAAGGGCGACGGCAAGCCTGAGGACCTCGACCTGCTGCTCGACCAGTGCGACAACATCCTCGGCCGCTCGTTCTGTGCGCTGGGTGACGGTGCGACGAGCCCGATCACCTCCTCGATCAAGTACTTCCGAGACGAATACCTGGCCCACCTCGAGCAGGGCGGCTGCCCGTTCGACCCGGCCGCGTCGACTGCATGGGCGGATCCGGTGGTCGAGCTTGTCGAGACCACCCGCGAGGAGGCAGTCGACCATGACTGACGTGACGCTGAAGATCGACGGCACCGATGTGACCGTGCCCGAAGGGACTCTCGTGATCCGGGCCGCCGAGGTGGCCGGGATCGAGATCCCGCGGTTCTGCGACCACCCGCTGCTGGCCCCCGTCGGTGCCTGCCGGCAGTGCCTGGTGGACATCCCCGACGCCGGCAACGGCCGTGGCTTCCCGAAGCCGCAGGCCTCCTGCACGATCCCGGTCGCCGAGGGCATGGTGGTCGAGACCCAGAACTCCACGGCCGTGAAGGCGCAGCACGGGATCATGGAGTTCCTCCTGGTCAACCACCCGTTGGACTGCCCGGTGTGCGACAAGGGCGGCGAGTGCCCGCTGCAGAACCAGGCGATGTCCCACGGGCAGAGCGAGACCCGGTTCGAGGGGACGAAGCGTACGTTCCCGAAGCCCATCAACCTCTCGCCCAACGTGCTGCTCGACCGTGAGCGGTGCATCGTCTGCCAGCGCTGCACCCGGTTCGCCGCCGAGATCCCGGGCGACCCGGGGATCGCGCTCATCCAGCGGGGTGCCCAGCAGCAGATCGGCATCGCCGACGACAAGCCGTTCTCGTCCTACTTCTCCGGCAACGTCATCCAGATCTGCCCGGTCGGCGCGCTGACCAGCGACGACTACCGGTTCCGCGCCCGTCCCTTCGACCTGGTCTCGACCCCGAGCGTCGCCGAGCACGACGCCTGCGGTGCCGCGATCCGCATCGACCACCGTCGGGGCAAGGTGATGCGCCGCCTTGCCGGCAACGACCCCGAGGTCAACGAGGAGTGGATCTCCGACAAGGACCGCTTCGGCTTCCGCTACGCCGTGCGCGACCGGCTCACCTCGCCGATGGTCCGCGAGGACGGCGAGCTCCGCCCGGCGTCCTGGCTGGAGGCCGTCGCGGTCGCCGCCCAGGGTCTGGCAGCTGCCGGCTCGGTGGGCGTGCTGCCCGGTGGCCGGCTCACGCTGGAGGACGCGAAGGCCTACGCGACCTTCGCCCGCGACACGCTGCGCACGCCCCACATCGACTTCCGTGCCCGTCCGCTGTCGGAGGAGGAGACCGGTTTCCTCCGCACCCGGGTGGCAGGCACGAGCGTCACTTACGCCGACCTCGACGCCGCCGACCATGTCGTCCTCGTCGGCCTCGAGCCCGAGGACGAGGCCGGCACGCTCTTCCTGAGGCTGCGCAAGGCCAACCGGAAGGGCCTGCGGATCACCGCCCTGAGCGCGTACGCATCCGAGGGCTCCCGCAAGCTCGGGGCCCACGTCGTGCTGACCGCTCCCGGCGCCGAGAAGGACGTGTTGTCGCAGGTCAGCGGAGTCACCGCGGCCTCGGTGATCCTGGTCGGCGAGCGGCTGGCGACCAGCCCCGGCGGCTACTCCGCGGCTGCGGAGCTCGCCGACCGCACCGGCGCCAGGCTCGCCTGGGTGCCGCGCCGCGCCGGCGACCGGGGTGCGGTCGAGGCCGACCTGCTCCCGGGCGAGGGCGGCCTCGACGCCGAGGCGATCGTCCGTGCCGGACTCGACGCTCTGGTGATCGCTGGCGTCGACCCCGACGACACCGCCGACCCCGCCGCCTTCCTGGCCGCCCTCGACCAGCCCGGTTTCGTGGTCAGTCTCGAGCAGCGGGTCACCGCCGTGACCGAGCGCGCCGACGTCGTACTCCCCGTCGCCACCGCCTCCGAGAAGGCCGGCACCTTCGTCACCTGGGAGGGTCGCCGCCGTCCGTTCGAGAAGGTCTTCGACAAGCCCGCGGCCTACTCCGACGCCGAGGTCCTCGCCCACATCACCGCCGAGTTCTCACTTCTGGACGCCGAGTCCGCAGAAGTGGCGTACGAAACTGTCGTCTCGTCGCCCACAACGACCGACTCGGCCGCCACAACGACCGATTCGGGTGGATTCCACTTGGCGACCTGGCACCTGATGCTCGACAACGGGACGCTGCAGAGCGGTGACAAGGCGCTGGCGGCGACCGCCCGCCCCGCATTCGTACGCATCCCGGCAGCGCTCCACGCGGAGCTCGGCGACGTCGTGACGGTGACCGGCGACCGGGGGAGCTGGACGCTCCCGGCGCTGCCGGCCGAGCTCGCCGACAACACCGTGTGGGTGCCGACGAACAGCTTCGGGCGCGGCGTCTGGGCGGACCTCGCCTCGCCGGGCTCGACGGTCACGGTAGAGGGGGCATGACAGTGAACGGACTGGAGCAGTTCGGCCAGGACCCGTGGTGGATCATCGCGATCAAGGTCCTGCTGGTCTTCGTGGTCTGCGTCGTGCTGACGCTGTTCAACATCTGGTGGGAGCGCAAGGTCGTGGCCCGGATGCAGCACCGCATCGGGCCCAACCGGCACGGACCGTTCGGCCTGCTGCAGTCCCTCGCCGACGGCGTGAAGCTGGCACTCAAGGAGGACCTGACGCCGGAGAAGGCCGACAAGATCGTCTTCATCACGGCCCCGATCCTGGCCACGGTGCCGGCGTTCGTGACGTTCTCGGTGATCCCGTTCGGGCCAGAGGTCAACTTCTTCGGCGTGCAGACGCCGCTGCAGCTGACCGACATGCCGGTCGCGGTGCTGTTCGTGATGGCGATCGCCAGCATCGGCATCTACGGGATCGTGCTCGGCGGCTGGGCCTCCGGCTCCACCTACTCCCTGCTGGGAGGTCTGCGCAGCAGCGCTCAGATGATCTCCTACGAGGTGAGCATGGGCCTGGCCCTCGTCACCGTCTTCCTGATGGCCGGCAGCCTGTCCACGAGCCAGATCGTCGCCGCCCAGCAGGACTGGTGGTTCGGCGCCCTGCTGCTGCCGTCCTTCCTGATCTACTGCATCTCGATGGTCGGCGAGACCAACCGCGCGCCGTTCGACCTCCCCGAGGCCGAGGGTGAGCTGGTCGGTGGTTTCCACACCGAATACTCCAGCCTGAAGTTCGCGCTCTTCTTCCTGGCCGAATACATCAACATGGCCACCGTCAGCGCGCTCGCCACGACGCTCTTCCTCGGCGGCTGGCAGGCCCCGCTCGGCCTCGGCACCCTCTGGGCCGGCGCCAACGAGGGCTACTGGCCGGTGCTGTGGTTCTTCCTGAAGATGTTCTTCTTCATCTGGATCTTCATCTGGCTGCGCGGCACCCTGCCGCGGCTGCGCTACGACCAGTTCATGTCGCTCGGCTGGAAGGTCCTGCTGCCGGCGAGCCTGGCCTGGATCGTCGTCGTCGCGGTGATCAAGATGGCCGCGATCGAGGGCGGCTTCAGTCCCAACTGGGTCCTCTTCGGCTTCGGGGTGGCCGTCACGGCCGTCGTCGTGCTCGGCTTCCTCAACCGGCTGCCGGAGAAGGAGGCCCAGGTCAGCACGCCGGCCGGCGGCTTCCCAACGCCCGCGCTGCCGCAGGGCGGAGCGGTGCGAGGTGCCGCCCAGCCGCTGGTGTTCGGCCCGCCGTCGGGTGCCAACGGCGTACGCATTCTTCCCTCTCCTGAGGAGGCAAAGTGAGCAACGACGACCGCACGTTCAAGGAGCGCTTCTGGGACCCGGTGAGCGGGTTCGCGGTGACGTTCGGGACGCAGTTCAAGAAGCCGGTCACCGAGCAGTACCCGCAGCAGAAGGAGCCGACCGAGGAGCGTTTCCACGGCCGCCACCAGCTCAACCGGCACCCCGACGGCCTGGAGAAGTGCGTCGGCTGCGAGCTCTGCGCGTGGGCCTGTCCGGCCGACGCCATCTACGTCGAGGGCGCGGAGAACACCGAGGAGGAGCGCTACTCGCCGGGTGAGCGCTACGGCCGCGTCTACCAGATCAACTACCTGCGCTGCATCCTGTGCGGGCTGTGCATCGAGGCCTGCCCGACCCGGGCGCTGACGATGACCAACGAGTACGAGCTCGCCGACACCTCGCGCGAGAGCCTGATCTACGAGAAGCAGGACCTGCTCGCGCCGCTCGAGGACGGGATGGAGGCTCCTCCGCACCCGATGTTCCTCGGCAACGACGACACCTCCTACTACGCACCGGAGCCCAAGGAGTCGGCCCGATGAGCTTCGTGATCCTCGCGTCGGTCACGGTGATCGCCGCGCTGGGCCTCCTCTTCGCGCGCAAGCCGGTGCACGCCGCGCTGTCGCTGGCGGTCGTCATGGTCGGGCTCGCGATGATCTACGCGACGCTGGAGGCGCCGTTCCTGTTCGCGGTGCAGATCGTGGTCTACACCGGGGCGATCCTGATGCTGTTCCTGTTCGTGATCATGCTGGTCGGCGTCGACACCTCCGACACCCTCAAGGAGACGATCGCGGGGCAGAAGGTGCTCGCGGCCCTGCTCGGCATCGGTCTCGGGGCGACCCTGATCGCGGGCGTCGGCCAGGCGAGCATCGCCACGATGCGCGGGCTGTCCAGCGCCAACGAGGGCGGCAACGTACAGCGCCTCGCCGACCTCCTCTTCTCCCGCTACGTGATCGCCTTCGAGGCGACCAGCGCGCTGCTGATCACCGCCGCGATCGGGGCGATGGTGCTGGCCCACCGCGAGCGGATCGACCCCAAGCAGAGCCAGAGCGACCTCGCCCGCAAGCGGGTCGCCGACTACGCGAAGAGCGGCAAGCACCTCGGCCCGCTGCCCCCACCGGGCACCTTCGCGCGCCACAACAGCAACGACACCCCGGCGCTTCTGCCGGACGGGTCGCAGAGCACGAAGTCGGTCCCGGCCATCCTCGCCGGTGGACGCTCGAACGGAACAGGTGACGAGGGGCAGGGCGAATGAGCGAGCGTCAGCGAGCGAGTCATAGGATCAACATGCCGCCGCGTTCGTATTCTGGCGCTTGCGCTACGGAGGCGGCGGCATGACAGACAACACCACGGCGTACGTTATCTTGTCCGCCATCCTCTTCACGATCGGCACGATCGGCGTGCTGACCAGGCGAAACGCGATCGTCGTCTTCATGTGCGTCGAGCTCATGCTCAACGCAGCCAACCTGGCCCTGGTGGCGTTCAGCCGGATGCACGGCAACCTCGACGGGCAGGTGACGGCGTTCTTCGTGATGGTCGTCGCGGCCGCTGAGGTGGTCGTCGGGCTGGCGATCATCATGACCATCTTCCGCACCAGAAACACGGCTTCGGTCGACGAGCCAAGGATGCTCAAGTGGTGAATCCTGTTGAGGCCAGCGGCGTCTTCTCGCTGATCTGGCTGGTCATCGCGCTGCCCCTGGCCGGCGCTGCGCTGATCCTGATCGGCCGGCCGTTCGCCCCGGCCCTCTTCGACCGGATCGGGCACTGGCTCGCGGTCGTGCTCGCCGGCGCGTCCTTCGTGCTGTCGCTCGTCCTCTTCATCGCCGCGTTCGGTCGCGACGAGGAGAGCAGGCAGGTCGTCCAGCACCTCTACACCTGGTTCGACACCGGTGACCTGTCGGTGGGCTTCGACCTGCTCTACGACCAGCTCTCCAGCCTGTTCCTGCTGCTCATCACCGGGGTCGGCACGCTGATCCACGTCTACTCGGTCGGCTACATGGCCCACGACGAGCGGCGCACCCGGTTCTTCGGCTACCTCAACCTGTTCCTCGCCGCGATGCTGATGCTGGTGCTGGCGGAGAACTACGTCGGCCTCTTCCTCGGCTGGGAGGGCGTCGGCCTGGCGTCCTACCTGCTGATCGGCTTCTGGCAGCACAAGCCGTCCGCGGCCGCCGCCGCCAAGAAGGCGTTCGTGATGAACCGGGTCGGCGACATGGGTCTCTCGCTGGCGATCGCGCTGTCCTTCGTCACCTTCGGCTCCACGTCCTTCTCCGCGATCGACATCGGCGACACGACCACGACGACGCTCAACTGGCTCGGCATCCTGCTGCTGGTCGGCGCCTGCGGAAAGTCCGCCCAGGTGCCGCTGCAGGGCTGGCTGCTCGACGCGATGGAGGGCCCGACGCCCGTCTCGGCGCTGATCCACGCGGCGACCATGGTGACCGCGGGCGTCTACCTCATCGTCCGCAGCAGCGCGATCTTCGACGCCGCCGAGGCCGCCTCGACCGCCGTCGTGGTCGTCGCCCTGGTGACGATCATCTGGGGTGCCGCGATCTCCTGCGTGAAGGACGACATCAAGAAGGTCCTGGCCGGTTCGACGATGAGCCAGATCGGCTACATGATGCTGGCCGCCGGGCTGGGCGGGCCGGGCTACGCCTTCGCGATCTTCCACCTGCTCACCCACGGCTTCTTCAAGGCCAACATGTTCCTCGGCGCCGGCTCGCTGATGCACGGCATGAACGACGACGTGAACCTCAAGCACTACGGCGCCCTGAGCCGGGCGCTCCCGGTCACCTTCCTGACCTTCGCGATGGGCTACCTGGCGATCATCGGCTTCCCCGGCTTCGCCGGCTTCTGGTCGAAGGACAAGATCCTCGAGGTCGCCTTCGCCGAGAGCTGGCTGGTCGGCATCATCGCCCTGCTGGCCGCCGGCGTGACCGCGTTCTACATGACCCGCCTGATGATGCTCGCCTTCTTCGGCCGCAAGCGGTGGCCCGAGGGCGTACACCCGCACGAGTCGCCGCGGATCATGACCGGACCGCTCGTCGTCCTCGCCGCGCTGTCGGTCCTCGGCGGCGTGTTCACGCTCGGCGGCTGGATCGAGCACTGGCTCGAGCCGGTCGTGGCCATCGGCCACGCCGAGCACCACGGTCCGCTCCCGGTCTGGGCGACCTCCGTCCTCGCGGTGCTCGTCGTCGCGATCGGCGTGGCGGCCGCCGGGTTCGTCTTCGGGCGCCGCCCGGCCACGACCGAGCCGACCCCCTATCTGCACGTCCCGCACATCGAGGACGTCGTGGTGCCGCCCGGGATGGCGATCACCCGCGGCGCCCTGGCGACCGACAAGTACGCCGTCGACGGCCTGATGAGCGGTGGCCCGATCGCCCTCGCGGCGATCGCCGGTGAGCTCCGCAAGGCACAGACCGGCTACGTACGCTCCTATGCCCTCTCCGTCCTCGGCGGCACTGTGCTGGTGACCCTCGCGATCCTGGTGGTCAACTGATGCTGACAACTCTCGTCCTCATCCCGTTCGTGGGCGCGCTGGTCACCGCGGTGATGCCGGCCCGGCCCAAGCTGTGGGCCTTCGGCTTCGCGATCGCCACCCTGATCGCCGGCCTGGTCACGATGTTCACGGCTCCCGACACCGACCTCGTCTGGATGGAGCCGCTCGGCGTCCACTGGGCGCTCGAGATGGACGGCTTCGGCAAGCTGATGGTGCTGCTCACCGTCGTCCTGGTCCCGCTGGTGATGGTGGCGGCGGTCAAGGACCACGACAAGCGGTGGTACGCCTGGGCGCTGGCCCTGGAGGCCTTCGCGCTGCTCACCTTCCTGGCCGCCGACCTGTTCGTCTTCTACATCGCCTTCGAGGCGACGCTGATCCCGGCGTACTTCATGATCGGCCAGCACGGCGGGCCCCACCGGGCGAAGGCCGCGCTGAAGTTCCTGATGTTCCAGCTCGGCGGCGGACTGGTGCTGCTCGGTGCGCTGATCGGGTTCTTCGTGGTCTCCTCGGAGGCCGGCGCGCCGTCCTACCTGATCAGCGACCTCGCCCAGCTCGACATCGGCACCACCGCCGAGCGCTGGATCTTCGTGGCGATGTTCATCGCGTTCGCGGTCAAGGCGCCGCTGTTCCCGGTGCACACCTGGCTGGCCGACACGACCGAGCAGGCGACGACGCCGACCTCGGTGCTCCTGGTGTGCGTCCTCGACAAGATCGGCACCTTCGGCATGATCCGGCTCTGCCTGGGTCTGGTGCCGGAGGCCTCGGCCTGGGCGACGCCCGTCGTCGTGGTCCTGGCGCTGATCTCGATCGTCTACGGCGCGGTGCTCGCGATCGGACAGGACGACCTGCTCCGGCTGATCGGTCTGACCTCGCTCTCGCACTTCGGGCTGATCACCCTGGGCATCTTCGCGGCCACCCGCGAGGGTCTGGTCGGCGCAATCCTCTACATGGTCAACCACGGGGTCGCGACCGCGGCGATGTTCCTGATCGCCGGCTTCCTGATCGCCCGCAAGGGCACCGCCTCGATCTCCTCGATGCGCGGGTTGGAGAAGGCCACCCCGGTGCTCGCCGGCACGTTTCTGGTCGCCGGCCTGGCCACCGCCGGCCTGCCCGGACTGTCCCAGTTCGTCTCCGAGATCATGGTCCTGATCAGCGCGTTCGACTACCACTGGCTGGTCGGCGTCATCGCGGTCACTGCGATCGTGCTGGCCGCGATCTACGTGCTGTGGGCCTACCAGCGGATCTTCACCGGGCCCGCTCAGCTCTCCCGGGGGCCGGTCCGCGACCTCGACCGGCGGGAGGTCGGCGTACTCGCGCCGCTGCTCGTCGCCCTTCTCTTCTTCGGCTTCGTCCCCGGCCCGTTGATCTCGGCGGCCCAACCGGTCGTGGCTCCTCTTGTTGATGTCATCCAGGCAGGTGAGTGACGCGATGTTCGAGTCCCCCGGAATTTCGTACGCCACCCTCTGGCCCGTCCTGCTGGTGCTGGGCGTGGCCTGCGCCGGTGTCGTCGTCGAGGCCTTCGCGCCGCGCGCCGCACGGTTCAACGCCCAGGTGTCGCTGGCGCTGGCCGGCCTGGTCGCGGCCCTCGCCGGGACCGTCGCCGTCGGCGCCGGAAGCAGCCTCGGGATGTCGACCGGTGAGGGCGCCCTCGTCATCGACGGTCCCGGCATGTTCTCCCAGGGGCTGGTGCTGCTGGTCTCGCTCGGTGGCGTGGCGCTCTTCGCCGAGCGCCGGCTCGACAACGGCGTCAGCGCCTTCGCCGGTCAGGCCGCGGCTCTGCCGGGCACCTCGGCCGAGCGCACGGCCTCCCAGAGGGGGCTGGAGCACACCGAGGTCTACCCGCTGATGATGTTCGCGGTCGGCGGGATGATGCTCTTCTGCATCTCCGGCGACCTGCTGATGCTCTTCGTCGCCCTCGAGGTGCTCTCGCTCCCGCTCTACCTGCTGACCGGGCTGGCGCGGCGTCGCCGGCTGCTCTCCCAGGAAGCGGCGCTGAAGTACTTCCTGCTCGGCGCCTTCTCCTCGGGCATCTTCCTCTACGGCCTCGCGCTGGTCTACGGCTTCGCCGGCTCGATGTCGCTGGCCGAGATCGGTGAGGTGGCGGCCGAGGACGGCTCCAGCCCGCTGCTGCTCCTCGGCATCGGCCTGATGGCGGTCGGTCTGCTCTTCAAGACCGGCGCGGTGCCCTTCCACTCCTGGACGCCCGACGTCTACCAGGGCGCCCCGACGCCGGTGACCGCGTGGATGAGCGCGGCCACCAAGATCGCCGCGTTCGCCGCGATGCTCCGGCTCTTCTACGTCGCCTTCGGCGCCGAGGGCGAGATCTGGCGCCCGGCCATCGGCGTCGTCGCGGTGCTGACGATGCTCCTGGGCGCCTCCTTCGCGATCGTCCAGACCGACGTGAAGCGGATGCTCGGCTACTCCGCCGTCGCCCACACCGGCTTCCTGCTCACCGGCCTCCTCGGTGTGCAGACCGACGCCTTCGGCTCGACCCAGGCGGTGCTCTTCTACCTGACCGCCTACGGGTTCGCGACGCTCGGTGCCTTCGCGATCGTCTCCCTGGTCCGCGGGCCCAACGGCGAGGTCGGCTCGCTCGACCGCTGGGCGGGCCTGGGCCGCGCCCACCCCTGGGTCGCGGCGACCTTCGCCGGCTTCCTGCTCTCGATGGCCGGACTGCCGCTCACGGCCGGGTTCATCGGCAAGTGGGGCGTCTTCGCCGCCGCCCTGGGTGCCGGTCAGTGGCCCGTCGTCGCGGTCGCGATCGGCTCCAGCATCATCGCGATATTCTTCTACGTACGCGTCATCATGCTGATGTTCTTCACCGACGCCCGCGAGGACGTGGCCACCGTTTCCAGGCCGTCGTACGCCACCTCCGTCGTGATCGCTCTGAGCGCTGTCGCCACCGTCTTGTTGGGTGTAATTCCGGGCCCTGTGCTCAGCCTGTTGGTGGATGCGGGAGGATTCATCGGGTGAGCACCAGCGCACCTACCGACCGAGCCCCTGAACTCGCCCTCCCGATCACCGATCCCGAGCTCGAGCAGCGGCTGCGCGCTCGGTTGGCGATCGTCGAGGAGAAGCTGGCGGGCTATGCCCGCAGCAGCTCGCCGTTCGTCACGGAAGCGGCGTCGCACCTGCTCGAGGCCGGCGGCAAGCGGTTCCGGCCGTTGCTGGTGCTGCTGGCCGCCGAGTGCGGCCCCGACACGCTCGCCGACGAGGTCATCACCGCCGCCTGCATCGTCGAGCTCACCCACCAGGCCTCGCTCTACCACGACGACGTCATGGACGAGGCGCTCCTGCGCCGCGGCGAGGACACGGCCAACGCCCGCTTCGACAACCACGTGGCCATCCTGACCGGCGACTTCCTCTTCGCCCGCTCCTCCTCGCTGACCGCCGAGCTCGGTCCCGATGCCGTACGCATCCAGGCGGCCACCTTCGCCAAGCTCGTCGAGGGCCAGATCCTCGAGGGCGTCGCGCCGGCCGAGGGTGTCGACCCGGTCGACCACCACCTCGAGGTGCTGGCCGGGAAGACCGGCGTCCTGATCGCCACCTCGGCCCTCTACGGCGCGCTCTTCGCCGGTGCCGACAAGGAGATCCAGGACGCCCTGGTCGCCTACGGCGACATCGTCGGCGTCGCCTTCCAGCTCTCCGACGACATCCTCGACATCGCCTCGGACGAGTCCGGCAAGACCCCGGGCACCGACCTGCGCGAAGGCGTCCCGACGCTCCCGGTGCTGTTCGTCCGCCGCTCGAACGAGCCCGGCGACGCCCGCCTCCTCGAGCTGCTCGACGGCGATCTCACCGACGACGCGGCCCTGGCCGAGTGTGTCGCGCTGCTCCGCGCCCACCCGGCGCTGGCCGAGGCGCGCGCCTACGTCCAGGCCCGTGCCGAGGAGGCCAAGGCCGCCCTCGCGCCACTGCCCGAGGGGCCCGTCCGCAAGGCCCTCGAGGCCTTCGCCGACATCGTCGCCGTCCGCTCCGTGTGAGCCGAGGCGCGATATTCGGTAAAGGGTATCGACGCCCTGGCAGTACCGTTGCGACGTGAATGAGCAACGGCGTGGAGTGATGTTCGGCGCCGCGGCGTACGTCATGTGGGGAGCGTTCCCGCTCTACTTCCCGCTCCTGGAGCCGGCCGGCGCCTGGGAGATCCTGGGTCACCGGATCGTGTGGTCGCTCGTCGTGGCCGGGGCGCTGGTTCTGATCGTGGGGCGCCGCGCACAGGTGGCGGCGATCCTGCGCGACCGGCGCAAGCTCGGGCTGCTGACGGCGGCCGCGGCGGTGATCTCGCTCAACTGGGTGACCTACATCTGGGGGGTCAACAACGGGCGGATCGTCGAGACGAGCCTGGGCTACTTCACCAACCCGCTGGTCACGATGCTGATGGGCGTGATCATCCTGCGCGAGCGGATGCGGAAGCTGCAGTGGGTGGCGCTGGGGATCGCGTTCGTGGCCGTCATCGTGCTCACCATCGACTACGGGCGACTGCCGTGGGTCGCGCTGCTGCTGGCGTTCTCGTTCGGCACCTACGGGCTGCTGAAGAAGAGCGCGGGGGTCGGCCCGTTCGAGTCGTTGGCGGTCGAGACGGCCGTGACGACGCCCTTCGCGCTGGCGCTCATCGTCGCTCTCCAGGCCACCGGCAACGGTACGCTCGTCGGGCACGGTGTCCTCCACGTACTCCTGCTGATCAGCCTCGGCGTGATCACGGTGGTGCCGCTGGCCTGCTTCGGGGCGGCCGCGATCCGGGTGCCGATGGTCACGATCGGGCTGCTGCAGTACCTCGCGCCCATCCTGCAGTTCGCCGTCGGCGTCTTCATCGCCCACGAGGCGATGCCGCCCGGCCGCTGGGCCGGCTTCGCGATCGTCTGGGTCGCCCTGATCATCTTCAGCGCCGAGGCCGTCCACCACCGCAGCAAGGTCCTGCGTGCGCAGGTCGCGCCGCTGAGCTCCACCGGCGTGTAGCTCGCGACCCGCGCCGCTTCGGCCGCGGTTCACCGTCCGGTCCGTGACCGTTCCGTCCAATGGGCGGAACGATCGCGCGTTTTCACATGCTCTCTACTAACTCAAGTATTGTCCTCGACATTCGTAACCCGATCGACCTTGACTCGGCAGGGCAGAAGTGAGGAACCAGATGAAGAAGATCAAGGTTGCAGTGGCCCTGGCCGCTGCGAGCATCCTGACCTTGACCGCCTGCGGTGGCTCCGGCGGTGGCAGTGACGCGGAGTCGATCTCCATCGTCGGCTTCGCCGTCCCCGAGACCGCGAACAAGGCGATCGCCAAGGAGTTCAACAAGACCCCCGAGGGCGAGGGCGTCACGTTCGAGACCTCCTACGGCGCCTCGGGCGACCAGAGCCGGGCGGTCGAGTCGGGTCTGAAGGCCGACTACGTCCACCTGTCCGTCGGCACCGACGTACAGCGCCTGGAGAAGGCCGGCCTGGTCGACCCGAAGTGGGACGACGGCCCCAACAAGGGCATCGTGTCCAGCTCGATCGTCGTGCTCGGTGTCCGTGAGGGCAACCCGAAGAACATCCAGGGCTGGGAGGACCTGATCAAGCCGGGTGTCGGCGTGGTCACCGCCAACCCGGCGTCGTCCGGTGCTGCCCGCTGGAACGCGCTGGCCGCCTGGGGCTCCGTCGTGAAGAACGGGGGCACCGAGGAGGACGGCAAGGCCTACCTCGACAAGCTCTTCAAGAACGTCGTCACCCTGACCAACTCCGGTCGCGACGCCACCACCGCCTTCCTGGGCGGTACCGGTGACGTACTGCTCGCCTACGAGAACGAGGCGATCCTCGCGTCGCAGCAGGGCGAGGGCTTCGAGTACATCATCCCGGACTCGACCGTCCTGATCGAGAACCCGGGCGCCATCCTCAAGGACGCCTCCAAGCCGTCCCAGGACTGGCTCGACTTCGTCCTCGACCCCCAGGGTGGCCAGAAGCAGTTCGCCCTGACCGGCTTCCGTCCGGTCAACACCGAGAACCCCGGCGTCGTCGACTGGGACGCGATCGGCCTCAAGCCCGAGGACATCAAGGGTGCCAAGGACCCGGCCGACCCGTTCCCGGCGCCGAAGCAGCTACTCACCCTGGAGAACGACTTCGGCGGCCGCGACTGGTCGGGCGTCAAGGAGAAGCTCTTCGGCACCGGTGAGGACGGCGAGGCTCTCGGCATCGTGACCGACTCCATCGCCAAGTCCGGCAAGGCCTCCCAGTAGTCCCGTCATGACGACAACCATCCCTGAGGTCCGGCCGGCTGCTCCTCGGTCCAGCCGGCCGGCCTCCACTCTGACAAGGACCAGCGGCATCGGGCTCGGTGTCACGATGCTCTGGTTCAGCCTGCTCGTCCTCATCCCGCTGGTCGCGGTGGTCATCACCGCGTCCAGCGGGGGCTGGTCCGCCTTCGCGAGCCAGCTCAGCAACGAGCAGACCGCATCCGCGATCTGGCTGACGATCCGCGCGGCCATCGTGGTCACGCTGATCAACGTCGTCGTCGGCACCGTCATCGCCTGGGTGCTGGTGCGCGACAAGTTCTGGGGCAAGGGCCTGCTCGAGGTGATCATCGACATCCCGTTCGCGCTGCCGACGATCGTCGCCGGCCTCGTGCTGCTCTCCCTCTACGGCGCCGAGTCACCGCTCGGCCTGCACTGGGCGAACACGTCGATGTCGGTCTACCTGGCCCTCGCCTTCGTGACCCTGCCCTTCGTCGTACGCATGGTGCAGCCCGTCCTCGAGGAGCTGGACGCCGACGTGGAGGAGGCCGCGGCCTCCCTGGGGGCCTCTCGGTTCACCACGTTCCGGCGGATCATCCTGCCCTCGCTGGCCCCCGCCATCGCGGCGGGTGCGGCGCTCTCCTTCGCGCGCGGGATGGGGGAGTACGGCTCCCTGGTCCTGCTCTCGGGCAACCTGCCGTTCAAGTCCGAGGTCGCCTCGGTGCGGATCCTGTCCGCGATCGAGAACGACAACCCGGAGGGCGCGGCGGCGATCGCGGCGATGCTGCTGGTCGTCTCGCTCCTCGTCATCGTCGTCCTCGACCTGATCCAGAGGAGGATGGTCCGCCGTGGCTGAGACCCGTCGTGCTCCCCGCACCCCGCTGACGTACGTCCTCCGCATCATCGTCATCGCCTATCTGGGCCTACTCGTGGCCTGGCCGGTGGTCCTGGTCGCGTGGAACGCCTTCCACGTGCCCGACGTCGGCTTCACGACCGAGGCGTTCGCCGAGATCTTCAGCGACCCGCAGATGATGCACGCGATCCAGCTGACCTGTTGGGCCGCGGTGGTCGCGACGCTGATCAACCTGGTCTTCGGCGTCTCGATCTCGCTGCTGCTGGTGCGTACGGAATTTCCTGGCAAGCGCGTCCTGAGCGCGCTGATCGACCTGCCGCTCTCGGTCTCGCCGATCGTGGTCGGACTCGCCCTCGTGCTCGTCTACGGCGGACGCGACGGCTGGTTCGGGCCTTCCCTGGAATCCGCTGGGATCCAGGTCATCTTCGCGACCCCCGGGATCATCATGGCGACCGCGTTCGTGTCGCTGCCGCTGGTGATCCGCGAGGTCATCCCGGTGCTCGAGGAGATCGGCACCGAGCAGGAGCAGGCCGCCGCGTCGCTGGGCGCGAGCTCGTGGCAGACGTTCTGGCGGATCACCCTGCCGGGCATCAAGTGGGCAGTCATCTACGGCGTCGTGCTCACCCTGGCCCGCTCGCTCGGCGAGTTCGGCGCGGTCAAGGTCGTCTCCGGCAACGTGCTCGGCCAGACCCGCACCGCCACTCTCGCGGTCGAGGAGAAGTACCTCAACTTCGACCAGCAGGGCGCGTACGCCGTCGCCTTCCTCCTCGCCAGCGTCTCGGTCGTCTGCATCCTCATCGTCTTCGTGCTGCGCGCCCGCGGTGCGCGCGTGCGGTGAAAGGACCCATCCCATGAGCATCGAAGTAAGTGGTGTCAACAAGCGTTACGGCGACTTCGTCGCGCTCGAGGACATCAATCTGACCATCCCGACCGGGCAGCTGACCGCCCTCCTGGGGCCCTCCGGTGGCGGCAAGACCACGCTGCTGCGGGTCATCGCCGGGCTCGAGACGCCCGACTCCGGGTCGGTCGTGATCGAGGGCAAGGACGCGACGTCGCTGCCCGTGCAGAAGCGCAACGTGGGTTTCGTCTTCCAGCACTACGCCGCGTTCAAGCACCTCTCGGTGGCCAAGAACGTCGCCTTCGGTCTGGAGATCCGGAAGCGGCCGCGCGTCGAGATCCAGAAGAAGGTCGAGGAGCTCTTGGAGCTCGTCCACCTCTCGCAGTTCGCCAACCGGCTGCCCTCGCAGCTCTCCGGCGGCCAGCGGCAGCGGATGGCGCTGGCGCGTGCGCTCGCGATCGAGCCGTCCGTGCTGCTCCTCGACGAGCCGTTCGGCGCGCTGGACGCGAAGGTGCGCAAGGAGCTGCGCGACTGGCTGCGCCGTCTCCACGACGAGGTGCACGTGACCACTGTCTTCGTGACCCACGACCAGGAGGAGGCCCTCGAGGTCGCCGACGAGATCGTGGTCGTCAACCAGGGCGGGATCGAGCAGATCGGCACCCCCGAGCAGCTCTACGACGAGCCGGCCAACGACTTCGTGATGTCGTTCCTCGGCGACGTGACCACGCTCGGCGGTGCCTTGATCCGGCCGCACGACGTCGAGGTCACCCCGTCGCCCATCTCCGAGCACTCGCTCGAGGGCACCGTCTCGCGCGTCCTGCGGATCGGCTTCGAGGTGCGCCTCACCGTCCTCACCGACGACGGCGAGGTGGTGACCGCCGAGCTGACGCGTACGCATGCCCGGGCTCTGCAGCTCGAGGAGGGCGTCAACGTGTTCGTCACGCCGTCGCCCGGGGCTTACACGATGCCGGCGCCTTCGCCGGCGGCGTAGGGGCGGCTGTTGGTCTAGGTATGCAGGGAAACCGTCAGTTCCCGTGCGGAACTCCGCGAGGGAAGTGACGGTTCGACTGCATACCTAGACCAACAGCCCGCAGCCTCAGTGAGGCAGCCAGGCCTCGTCGCGCGCGGTGCGGGTGGTGACCTCGTCGGGCAGCTCGCGAGCGGCGAGCGCGGCGATCGAGACCTTCTCGAAGACCTCGCGCAGCGAGTCGCGCGCGGCGATCCAGACGTGCTGGAGGACGTCGGCACGCTCGTTGTAGGTAACCGCCTCGGGGCGCAGCCCGTAGACCGAGACCAGCGGGCCGTCGACGGCGCGGATCACGTCGGCGACGGACACGTCCGACGCCTTGCGGGCCAGGCGCCAACCGCCCGACTGACCGCGCTGGGAGATGACGACGCCGGCCTTGCGGAGGTCGGCGAGGATCGCCTGCAGGAACCCGTGAGGGATCTCCTGGGCGCGGCCGAGCTCCTCGGCGCTGACAGCTTTTCCGTCCTCGCGCGCGGCCATCTCGATGAGGGCGCGGAGGGCGTAGTCGGACTTGGCAGATACTCGCACAGCCACATTCTTGCAGATGAATGCAGAATTTCGCTCAATCTAGTGGTCAAGTCCACTTTCACTCGCGAGCTCTTCGGCGCGCTCCTTCAGAGCGGCGGCGTGCCGCCGGAACCCGTCCGCGACCCGCTCCGGACCGGCCAGCCCGACCAGCGGACCGGAGAACTCCTCGACCGTCTCGTAGCGCGTCGGCCCGCCAGGTCGCTGGGTCAGTCGCTGGTGACGTACGCCCCGGACCAGGCCGAGCCGCGCCGGCCAGCCCTCGTAGACATAGGCCAGGTACGCAGCCCCGACTCCGTCCTCGCCCACGACCGGCGGCTCGAGAGCCGAGATCCGCTCGGGTGAGCGCGCGCGGCCACCGTTCGCCCAGGTCACGTGCAAGATGATCGGGTTGCCCACCGCCGCCGGCTGCGCGGTCTCCGCGCGAACGACGAAAGGGTTCCACGCGGCGTACGACTCGGTCTCGAGCATCACCCGCCACACCACCTCGATCGGGGCGTCGATCTCGGCCGAGGCTCTCGGGTGCTCGTAGGGCACGAGGTCAGCGGTAGTTGATGAACTGCACCGCGAAGTCGTAGTCCTGGGCCTTGACCAGCGAGATCACGGTCTGCAGGTCGTCGCGCTTCTTGGAGGAGACGCGGAGCTCGTCGCCCTGGATCTGCGCCTTGACGCCCTTGGGGCCCTCGTCGCGGATCAGCTTGGAGATCTTCTTCGCGTCCTCGGAGGAGATGCCCTCCTTGAGCGTGATCGAGATCTTCGACTGCTGCCCCGACTGGCGCGGCTCGCTCGCGTCGAGGATCTTCAGCGACTGCTGGCGCTTGATCAGCTTGTCTTGGAAAACCGAGAGCACCGCGCTGGCCCGGTCGTCGGCGGACGCGGAGATCTCGATGGCATGCTCCCCGCTCCACTCGATGGTCGCGTTGGTCCCCTTGAAGTCGAACCGCGTCGCCACCTCACGTGCGGCTTGGCTCAGCGCGTTGTCGACCTCCTGGCGGTCGATCTTGCTCACGATGTCGAACGACGAGTCAGCCATGACTCTCTCCTCTAGCCTCTGACCAGGACGGTGCCCCGGGAACGTACCTGTCTCACCCTAGGACCTCGTGCCGTTTTCGTACGCCGCCAGCCCCTGCGCTATTGTTTCGTGCTGTCGCGATCCGTCTCCGACGGGACGCGCACAACCCAGGCAGGTTGCCCGAGCGGCCAATGGGAGCGGACTGTAAATCCGTCGGCTTTGCCTTCGAAGGTTCGAATCCTTCACCTGCCACGCCTGGGAGAACACCCCCGGTGACCAGCGGAAACGTTGGCCACCGGGGGGTGTTTCGCTTCTCTGGCGGTGTCAGCCCTAGCGACGGTCGTCAGGTGACCCGGAAGACCGGCCAGCCGATCTCGGTACGCCACGCAGCGGTGTCGCTCGTGTCGCGAGGGCCGACGAGGTAGACCTCCCGCACCGGCCCGGCGACCGACATCGCGTTCTCCACCACCCAGGTCCCGAGCTCGCCGTACGTGACGTCGATGCCGTCGTGCTCGCCGACGTGGGTGGTGACGGCCAGCTCCGCGGCCGGCAGGGTCGCGGGGTGCACGCGTCCGGTGCGAGGTGGCGCGGCGGTCGGCAGGTAGACGAGCGCGTGACCGCGTTCCTGCTCGAAGAGGGCGTTGTCGTAGCTGCCGCCCGGCGGTCCGGTCACGGCGGCGCCGACGGCCGCCTCGAGCTCGGCCATCGCGCCCGCGTACCAGGACTCCATGTCGTCGTGCCCGACGACGGCCTCCACCGCGGCGACCGTCCGGGCGGGCTCCGCGCGCAGCTCGACGTCGATCGGCGCGGGGTCGGGCTGGAGCAGGCGGCGCAGCGACACGACCGCGGCCCGGGTGCGGTCGAGCACCTCCTCGAGGCGTTGCAGGTGTTCTGCGACCAGGGCCGCCCGGACACCGGGGTCGGGGGTCCTCAGGATTCGCCGTACGTCACTCAGGGGGACGTCGAGCTCACGAAGCCGGTGGATGACCTGCGCGGTCGGGATCTGGTCGACGCCGTAGTAGCGGTAACCGGTGGCCTCGTCCACCACGGCGGGCTCCAGCAGAGCACCCTCGTGATACCGGCGCAGGGTCCGTACGCTCAAGTGGGTCAGCCGCGAGAACTCCCCGATGGTCAGCACCCCCTCATTGTGAACGCTCCCCCAGGGGGAGAGTCCACCGCTTGACCCTCCCGCGGCGAGACGCCGCACGGTGGGCTCATGACACAGCACACCGAGATCCCGTCCGACCTGCTCCCGACCACCGTGCGCGACTTCCTCACCGCGCACATCGCCTACGACGCCGACACCGCCTCGTCGTTCCTCACCGAGGACGCGGTGATCGTCGACCAGGACGAGACATTCCGCGGACGGGAGGTGGTCTACGCGTTCCTGCGAGACGCCGGGTCCGAGTTCGAGTACACGACCGAGCAGATCGGTGCCCACCGCGCCGACGACACCCACTGGGTGGTCACCCTGCGGCTCGAGGGCACCTTCCCGGGCGGCGTCGCCGAGCTCGACTACCGGTTCGCGCTGCGGGACGGCCTCATCGCCGAGCTCGTCATCGCCAACCACCCGGCCTGACCACACCACACACTTCGATCTTCACAGGAGAACAATGTCTATCTCAGATCGCGACCGTCTCGACGGTCGCCGGGGGCTGGTCACGGGCGGCTCGAAGGGCTCGGGCAAGGCCGTCGCAGAGAGACTGCGAGAGATGGGTGCCGACGTGTACGTCACGGCGCGCACCATGCCCGAGGGGTACGAGCACCCCGACCGATTCATCGAAGCGGACATCTCGACGGCTGACGGTACCGACGCCGTTGCCGCTCGGATCGCCGAGGTCGGCGGCACGCTCGACATCCTGGTGCACGTCGTCGGCGGGTCGTCGACACCGCCCGGTGGGTTCGCGGTCATCACCGACGACCAGTGGCTCACCGAGCTGAACCTCAACCTCCTCGGAGCGGTACGTCTGGACCGAGCCCTTCTCCCGGCGATGATCGCGTCCGGGTCGGGCGTGGTGCTGCACTTCACCTCGATCCAGCGTGAGCTGCCCCTGCACGACGCGACCTTGGCGTACGCAGCAGCGAAGGCCGCCCTGCGCACGTACAGCAAGGGGCTCGCCAACGAGCTCGCCCCGCGCGGCGTACGGGTCAACGCGATCAGCCCCGGCGGAATCGAGACCGAGGCCTACGAGGGATTCGTGGACCGGATCGCCGAGGGCAACGGGCTCACCCGTCAGGCAGCCAAGCAGAGCATCTATGACTCCCTCGGCGGCGTACCCCTGGGACGGTTCGCGCGCACCGAGGAGATCGCGGACCTGGTCGGCTTCCTGGTCTCGGACCGTGCCTCGGCGATCGTGGGCGCCGAGTACGTGATCGACGGCGGCACCGTCCCGACCGTCTGAGCGGGAGGCGCGATAGGTTCTGGTGATGGACATGAACGCCTACCAGCAGGCGGCGCTGCGGACCGCGGCGTCGAAGGGCACGCCCAACGAGGTGTTCCACCTGCTGCTCGGGCTGGTCGGCGAGACCGGTGAGATCGCCGAGAAGGCGAAGAAGATCATCCGGGACCACGACAGTGACTTCGCCCGGTGGGACCTCGATGATCTCGCCAAGGAGCTCGGCGACACACTGTGGTACCTGGCGGTCCTCGCCGACCACTTCGGCCTCCCGCTCGCGGACGTCGCCGAGCTCAACATCAAGAAGCTCGCCGATCGTCAGCAGCGTGACGCCATCGGTGGCAGCGGCGACAACCGCTGACCCACCGATGGGCCTGCCCGGTCCCGGTCCACGAAGGAGCCCCATGACAGCCGACACGACGCCCTCCACCACCGAGAACGACGAGTTCTGGCGGGAGCGGCGGGTCTGTTTCCTGACCACGAGCCGCCCGGACGGGAGTCCGCATCTCGTCCCGGTGGGGGTGACGTTCGATCCGGAGGCCGGCATCGCGCGCATCATCAGCAGCGCGGGGAGCAAGAAGGTCCGCAACGTACGCGCGGCGGGAGACGGCGCGCAGGCGGCGGTGAGCCAGGTCGACGGGCGGCGGTGGTGCACCCTGGAGGGCACCGCGGTGGTCAAGGACGACGCGGAGTCGGTGGCCGACGCCGAGCGGCGCTACGCCGAGCGTTACCGGCAGCCTCGACCCAACCCGGAGCGGGTGGTCATCGAGATCACCGTGACCCGGGTGCTCGGCAACACCCGCCCTTCGGGCTGGTGAGCACGGCAACCGGGAGTGTCACTCACCGCTCACTGCGTCGCTGAGTCCGGCCTCCGTACGTCGCGGTCGGCCCGCCACGACGTCAGGATGCGCAGGCGATCGTCGGACGGGCTGCCGGCGGGGGCGGTGAGCACCATCAGGCGCTGACCGGAGCCGTCCGGGCTCTGCCAGGTGTCGCAGTCCAGGGTCAGGTCACCGACCGCAGGGTGGTGGTAGTGCTTGGTCCCGGAGCCTGCGGAGTTCACGTGCCGTTCCGCCCACCACGTACGGAAGTCGGGGTCTCTCACGGAGAGCTCGCCGACGAGCTTGGCGAGGTCGGGATCGTGCGGGTCGTTCGCTGCCTCCATCCGCAGGGCGGCCACGGCGTCGCGGGCGTCGTGTTCCCAGCGGGCATGCAGGCCGCGTACGAGCGGATGGGTGAACATCAGACGGATGTAGTTGCGGTCCCGTTCGGGGATCGTCGAGAAGTCGATGAACAACGCCGTGGCGGCCTGGTTCCAGTCGAGGACGTGGAGCCGCCTCCCCAGCACCAGTGCGGGCGTGTCGACCAGCTGATCGAGGAGCCGGCGTGCGGCAGGCCGGATCGTCTGCACGGTCCGCCGGCGCTTTGGAAGCGCATCGACCTTGCCGGCGATCTCGTACAGGTACGCCTGCTGGTCCTCGTCCAGTCGAAGCGCACGAGCCAGCGTCTCCAGGACGGATGCGGACGCCTTCACGCGCCCCTGTTCGAGACGGGTGTAGTAGTCCACGCTGATCACGGCGAGGCCGGCGACCTCCTCCCGGCGCAGGCCACGTACCTTCCGGTGATTTCCCAGGTCAGGCAGGCCCACATCGCCTGGGGTCAGGCGCGCCCGACAGGCCTTGAGGAACGCTCCGAGCTCGTCGGGAACGGCTGGGTTGCTCATGGGTCCATTGTGGCCGGGACGTACGCGGCCAGGGAGGGAAGAAACCTTCCCAGGCAGATACTGGCCGCTTTCGCGGTCCTTCGACGCGGTGGAAGTTGGTGTGTGCCGGCGGCGAACCCGCCGGCGCGGACCGGACGGACCGGCCGCCAGTACGAAGGAGAGACCCATGGTCACCAAGCACGACGTCACATTCGACAGCGCAGGGATCCAGATCGCTGCCCACCTCTACATCCCCGAAGGCGCGAGCGACGCGCCCGCCGTCGTCGTCGGTCATCCGGGGACGGGGGTCAAGGAACAGGCCTCGGGGCTGTACGCCTCGCGCCTGGCCGAGCAGGGCTTCGTGACCGTCGCCTATGACGCCGCCTACCAGGGGGCCAGCGGCGGTCTTCCCCGCGGGCTCGAGGACCCGGCTCAGCGGATCGAGGACATCAAGGCGGCGGTCTCCTTCCTGACCACCCGTCCCGAGGTGGACCGCGAGCGCATCGGGGTGCTCGGCATCTGCGCGTCGGGCGGCTACTCGCTCCCCGCGACCGCCGGCGACCACCGGATCAAGGCGCTCGCGACCGTCTGCGCGGTCGATGTCGCCCGCCAGTTCCGTCTCGGCGCCGACGGCACCCAGGACCCGTCGGTCTTCCAGGCGATGCTCGACGGTGCGGCGGCCGCCCGCACGGCCCGCGCCCAGGGTGAGGACCCCGGGATGCTGCCGCTGTTCCCGGCGACGGCGGACGAGGCGCGAGCGATCGGCGGCGAGCATGCCGCCGAGGGCTTCGACTACTACTGCACCCCGCGTGCCGATCACGAGCGAGCCGCCAAGGCCTTCGACTGGACGAGCGTCGACAGGATGGCGATGTTCGACGCGTTCGCGCAGATTCCGCTGATCGGGCAGCGACCGCTGCTCATGGTGGTCGGCACCCGTGCCGAGACGGCATGGATGACGACCGAGGCCTTCCAACGAGCCGTGGGGCCGAAGGAGGCCTTCTGGGTCGAGGGCGCGAGCCACGTGGACCTCTACGACCGGGAGCCCTACGTCGGGGCGGCCGTCGAGAGACTGGGTGCCTTCTTCACCCGGAACCTCGGCGTCCGGGTCGGCTGACCCGGCTCTAGAGGGGGCCGCGGTCGGAGAGGACCGTGCGGTCGGTGATGTCCTGCACGTCGCGGCGGTTGCCGGTCGGGAACATCGTGCGGAGGCGCTCGATCTGGCGGGGCGAGGCGGTGATGGGCTCGGTGAGCATCACCCACTGGACGCCCTCGGTGTAGGGGGCCGTGGTGAGGGAGCCGTCGTAGCGGTAGGAGGCGTGCCGGCGCGGCAGGAGCGCGCCGACGTCGATGTGACCGACCGGGTCGGCAGCGGCGCACTCGGAGACCAGGTGGTCGTAGAGGCGGCCGAGGGTCTGGTTGGCCCGACCGGGGCGGACCCAGACGCCGATGACCAGGGTGTGGCCGGTGTCGTCCTGGTGCACGAAGTGCATCTCGATCGGGTAGTCCCGGGCGGCGAGGCGATGCTCGCTCGGGGTGTGCCAGTGGAACTGCGCCAGGCCGTACGTCACGCCGCCGACCGTGAGCGACGCTGCGCCGGGCGGGAGCTCGGCGCGCACGGTCTCCTCGTGGCCGCGCACCGTGCAGCCGTCGGGGTCGTCGGCGTCCTCGCGGACGTACGTCATCGTGACGGTCGCGTCGCGGGGGTAGTGGACGTGGATGGTGGGCAGGTGCGCCGGCTCGGTGTGGCCGGGGGTGATGCGGATGGGGCTCTGGTGCGGCTCGCCGCCCCAGGTCGCGGACGCGGCCGCGGACGAGGACAGAGCGGTGAGCCCCGCGATGGCGGCGGCTCCCTGGAGCAGTGTGCGGCGGTTCAGGCCGACGTCGGTGGGCAACATGGAGATCTCCCGAGATCTACCGGGTCGACGTGGCCCGGAACCGCAATACGTACCACGTCGGGAGGCGCGCTGCGGGGATGCCGCTCGGCGCGAGTCAGGCCAGGTCGGCGGCGAGCTGCTTGCCGGCCTCGGTGAGCAGCGGGACGGCGCGCTCGATGAGCTCGTCTGTCATCCGCCCGGTGGGCCCGCTGATCGACATCGCCAGGCGCGGGGCGTAGTCGGGGACGGCGACGGCGACGCAGCGTACGCCTGCCTCCTGCTCGCCCTCGTCGATGGCGTAGTGGCGGTCGCGGACCTGCTCGAGCTGGTCGAGGTAGTCGTTGCGGTCGGTGATGGTGGTCGAGGTGTAGGGGACCATGTCGGTGCGCCGGAGGATGTCGCGGACCTGGTCGGGAGCCATGTCGGCGAGGATCGCCTTGCCGACGGCGGTGCAGTGCGGGGACACCCGGCGGCCGACCTCGGTGAACATGCGCATGGACTGGCGCGACTCGGTGTGGGCGACGTAGACGATCTGGTCGCCGTCGAGCATCGCCAGGTTGGCCGACTCGCCGACCTCGTCGACCAGTCGGGCCAGGTGGGGGCGGGCCCAGGTGCTGAGCATGCGCGAGGAGCTCTCGCCGAGCCGGATCAGCTTGGGGCCGAGGACGTACTGCCGGTTGGCCTCCTGGCGGAGGTAGCCGAGGTCGACGAGGGTGCGGACCAGGCGGTGGATGGTCGGCAGCGGGAGACCGGAGGCGGCGGCGAGCTGGGAGAGCCCCATGGTCCCGCCGGCGTCGGCCATCGTCTCGAGCAGCGCGAAGGCGCGCTCGATCGACTGCACGGCACCGGCGCGTGCCTTGGGTGCCTTCTCGTTCTCGCTCACCTGAACTCCTTTGTCCGTCCGGGCTGTTCTTCCGGATGACGGAAGTCTAGCGTCGTCTAGAGGAAATCCGGACGGTTGCGCCGGTTGTTCCCCGGGATTAATATCCGCAATGCGGAAAGAAGAATCCATTCAAAGGAAACTGTGGCCCTGGGAGGGTGGAGCTCGTGAACATTCAGATCACCGGTGGCGACGTCGAGCGGGGAGACGAGATCCTCACGCCCGAAGCCCTCGACTTCGTCGCGGAGCTGCAGCGACGGTTCGGGGCCCGCCGTGACGAGCTGCTCGCCGCCCGCAAGGCCCGGCGCGACACGGTCGCGCGCACCGGGCGCCTCGACTTCCTGCCGGAGACGGCCGACGTACGCGCCGGCGACTGGACCGTGGCACCGGTGCCCGAGGACCTCCAGGATCGTCGCGTCGAGATCACCGGCCCGACCGACCGGAAGATGACGATCAACGCGCTCAACTCCGGCGCCCGGGTCTGGCTGGCCGACATGGAGGACGCCAGCACCCCGCACTGGAACAACGTGATCGGCGGCCAGGTGAATCTGTACGACGCCATCCGGCGCGACATCTCCGCGATGTCGCCGCAGGGCAAGCTCTACGAGCTCAAGCAGGACCAGCGGCTGGCCACGATCGTGATGCGCCCCCGCGGCTGGCACTTCGACGACCAGCACGTGCTGGTCGACGGCAAGCCGGTCGTCGGCGCCCTGGTCGACTTCGGGCTCTACTTCTTCCACAACGCCCGCGAGCTCGTGGAGCGCGGGAGCGGGCCGTACTTCTATCTCCCCAAGATGGAGAGCCACCTCGAGGCGCGGCTGTGGAACGACGTGTTCACGTACGCGCAGGAGGAGCTCGGGATCCAGCACGGCACCGTGCGCGCGACCGTGCTCATCGAGACCATCCCGGCCGCGTTCGAGATGGACGAGATCCTCTACGAGCTGCGCGACCACGCCTCCGGTCTCAACGCCGGCCGCTGGGACTACCTGTTCAGCCTGATCAAGTACTTCCGCGACGCCGGGCCCTCCTTCGTGCTGCCCGACCGGGCCACGGTCGGGATGACCTCGCCGTTCATGCGTGCGTACGCCCAGCTGCTGGTCAAGACCTGCCACCGCCGCAACGCCCACGCGATCGGCGGGATGGCCGCCTTCATCCCGAGCCGCAAGGACCAGGAGGTCAACGCCATCGCCTTCGCCAAGGTCCGCGAGGACAAGGAGCGCGAGGCCGGCGACGGCTTCGACGGCTCCTGGGTGGCCCACCCCGACCTGGTCCCGATCTGCCGCGAGATCTTCGACGGTGTGCTCGGTGATCGCCCGAACCAGGTCGACCGACAGCGCGACGACGTCACGGTCGCTGCCGAGGACCTGCTCGACGTCGCCTCCGCCGGCGGCGCGATCACCCTCGCCGGTCTGCGCGACAACGTCGAGGTCTCGCTGGTCTACCTCGACGCCTGGCTCCGCGGCGCCGGCGCCGTCGCCATCCACAACCTGATGGAGGACGCCGCCACCGTCGAGATCTCGCGCTCGCAGATCTGGCAGTGGGTGCACAACTCCTCGAAGCTCGACGACGGGACGCCGGTGACCGCCGAGCTCGTACGCCAGGTCCTGGACGAGGAGATGGCGAAGCTGCTCGCGGCCGCCGACGGGATCGAGCACCGCCTGGAGCAGGCCCGCACCATCTTCGAGGAGGTCGCGCTCGCCGACGACTACATCGACTTCCTGACCTTGCCCGCCTACGACCAGGTGGTGGGTGCATGAGCCATCTCGAGGATCTGGTTGCGCGGCTCGACCGGGATCTCGCAGGGGCCGACGCGGCGCTGGCCGCCGGCTATCCGGGGGATCGTGGCGTACGCCAGCCGGTGCACACGGTCTACGTGCCCGGCGACCGCTACTCGGACAAGACGGTGGCGCAGTGGTCGGCCGAATCGGTCGCCGCGCTGGATGAGTTCGGGGGCTCGGCTGCCGAGGTGGCCTCGGTCTTCGGACTGGGCTCTGACGCGGTCGCCGCGATCTACGACCGGGCGCGCGCCAAGCTGACCGAGGAGCCCATCGAGGACCTGCGGATCGACTTCGAGGACGGCTACGGGAACCGGCCTGATGTCGATGAGGACGCTGAGGTCGTGGCAGCCGCGGGGGCGCTTGCCGCCACCGTCCGCGACGGCGCCGCGCCCCCGTTCCACGGCATCCGGATCAAGTCCTTCGAGGCTCCGACGCGACATCGCGGGCTGCGTACGCTCGATCTCTTCCTGGGTTCGTTGGTCCGCGACGGCGGTCTGGGCGACGGCTTCGTCGTCACCCTGCCCAAGGTGACCTCGGTGGAGCAGGTGACCGCGATGGTCACCGCGCTGTCCGCGCTCGAGGCGGCGCACGGGATCGAGGACGGGAGTCTTCGGTTCGAGATCCAGGTGGAGACGCCGCAGTCGATCCTCGGCTCCGACGGCACGGCGCTGGTCGCGCGGATGATCGCCGCCGGGGCGGGCCGGGTCACGGGCCTGCACTACGGGACGTACGACTACTCCGCCTCGCTCAGGGTCGCGGCCGCGTTCCAGAGCATGGAGCACCCGGTCGCCGACCACGCCAAGGACGTGATGCAGGTGGCCGCCGCCGGGACCGGTGTCTTCGTCTCGGACGGCTCGACCAACGTGCTCCCGGTCGGGGACCGCGATTCGGTGCGCGCTGCGTGGCAGCTCCACTCGCGCTTGGTGAGCCGCTCGCTGGCGCGCGGGATCTACCAGGGCTGGGACCTGCACCCGGCGCAGCTCCCCAGTCGCTACCTCGCGACGTACGCGTTCTTCCGCGACGGGCTCGAGGTCGCCTCGGCCCGGCTGCGGGCGTACGTCCACGGCGGCGACTCCAGCTATCTCGACGAGCCGGCGACTGCTGCCGCGCTCGCCGCCTTCGTGCTGCGCGGGGTCGAGTGCGGCGCCGTCGCGACCGACGAGGTCGAGCGGCTCGCCGGGATCGACCAGGTCAAGCTGGCCGAGCTGGCCCGTCGGCGGGTCGCCTGAGCCTGCCGGACGCACGGCGGCAGGCTGGGTAGCCTGCCGCCATGCGCGTCGAAGCCGAGTTCACCACCGAACCGTTCCGTGGCGAGGGCGAGCCTCCCGAGCACGCGACCGCGGCACTGGAGGCCGCGCGCGGGGCCGGTCTGGAGTGCGACTTCGGGCCGCTGGGCACCTCGGTGCGCGGTGAGCGCGACGCCGTCCTCGCGACGCTGGCGGACGTGGTCGCCGCGGGGCTGGACCACGGAGCCGACCAGATCACCTTCCAGGTCCGCGTCGAGGGACGCAGCGCGCCGCGGCGTACGGCCGGCGGGCTGGAGGGGCTGCTCGCCGAGGTCGCCGACGAGCTCGGGAGCGACCTGCGGTCCTTGGACCGCCAGGGGAAGCAGCGCGCCGTGCGGCTGCTCGAGGAGCGTGGCGCCTTCGACTACCGCAAGAGCGCCGAGATCGTGGCCGGTGCGCTCGGGGTCACCCGGTTCACCGTCTACAACTACTTGAACCGTGAGCGGGAGTAGCCCAAACTTTTCAACAAACTGTTGACTGTGACGAGAGCCACATGCAATCGTTGTTGCTGTACGGAAATTAGTTTCCGCATAGCGAGAGAGAACGGTTCATGGATCTCCAGAGCTTCAACACCTCACCGGCAGACGTCGTGCGACCTGCGCTGCGGGCCTGCTGCGACGCGCCGAGCTGGGTCGCCGCCGTCCTCGCCGGGCGTCCCTACGCCGACGAGGCCGACGTCGTCCGGGCTGCCGACGAGGCGGCCCGGCGGTTCACCGCGGCCGACGTCGACCAGGCGCTGGCCGCCCACCCGCGGATCGGGGAGCGCGCCGAGGGCGAGCACGCCGAGGCCGCCTGGTCGCGGCGCGAGCAGGCCGCGGTCGGCACCGACCCGGCCACCGCGCAGGCCCTCGCCGAGGGCAACCGGGCCTACGAGCAGCGCTTCGGACGGGTCTTCCTGATCTGCGCCACCGGCCTCTCGGCCGACCAGGTCCTGACCTCGCTCCGCGAGCGGCTCGGCAACGAGCACGACCAGGAGGCGGCCGTGGTCGCCGACGAGCTGCGCAAGATCGCGCTGCTGCGACTCGAGCGGGTCCTGGACGCCGAGGAGGTCTCGGCATGAGTGCCATCACCACCCACGTGCTCGACACCGCCCTCGGCCGTCCGGCCGCCGGTGTCCCGGTCCGGCTCAGCCGGATCGAGGACGACACCCGACAGACCTCCGTCCTCGCCGACGCCACCACCGACGACGACGGCCGGGTGACCGACCTGGGGCCCGATCAGGCCCCCGCCGGCACCTACCAGCTCCGATTCGACACCGCCGCCTACTACGCGGCGACCGGTCAGGAGTGCTTCTACCCGGAGGTCCTCGTCACCTTCGCGGTCACCGATCGGCGGCACCACCACGTGCCACTTCTGCTGAGCCCGTTCGCCTACTCCACCTACCGAGGGAGCTGACATGCCCATCCACCTTGGATCCAACCAGTACGGCAAGGCCGAGAACCGCGTCGTACGCATCTACCGCGACACTCCTCGCCACCAGATCCGCGACCTCAACGTCTCCACCGCCCTGCGTGGTCGCTTCGACGACGCGCACACCAGCGGTGACCAGCAGGACGTGCTGCCCACCGACACCCAGAAGAACACCGTCTTCGCCTACGCGAAGAAGATCGGGGTCGCCTCGATCGAGGAGTTCGCGCTCGCGCTCGCCGACCGCTACCTCGAGGCCTGCCCGGCCGCCGAGGGCGCCCGGGTCGAGATCGACGAGTACGCCTGGGACCGGATCGAGGTCGACGGGGCCGGTCACGACCACTCATTCGTGCGATCCGGTGGCGGCGTACGGACGACTGTGGTGAACGTCGACGGCCGCGGGTCGGACCGGGTGGCCCATGTGGTCTCGGGCATCAAGGACCTGGTCGTGCTCAAGTCGACCGGCTCGGAGTTCCACGGCTTCCTCAAGGACGAGTACACGACCCTGCAGGAGACCACCGACCGGATCCTGGCGACCTCGCTCGTCGCCCGCTGGCGCTATTCGACTCTGCCGATTTCGAGGGGCGAGATCGACTGGGACAAGTCGTACGACTCGATCCGGGCCCTGCTCCTGCAGCGGTTCGCGGAGATCCACAGCCTCGCCCTGCAGCAGACCCTGAACGGGATGGGCACCTCGGTGCTCGAGCAGCACGGCGACGTCGCCGAGATCAAGTTCTCCGCGCCCAACAAGCACCACTTCCTGTCCGACCTCTCGCCGTTCGGCTTGGACAACCCCGGCGAGGTCTTCTTCGCCGCGGACCGGCCCTACGGCCTGATCGAAGCCTCGGTCGTACGCGACGAGGCCCCTGACGCCGGCAACGCCTGGCATGCCATCCCCGGATTCTGCTGAGGCCCGGCCATGCTTGGTCGTAGGAGACAGGCAACCGCATCGGTATCGACCCGTCCCGAGGACGAACGGCATCCACCGGGCCAGCTTCTCGCCTACGGCACGCAGCACATCCTGACGATGTACGGCGGCGTGATCGCGCCGCCGCTCATCGTCGGGGGTGCCGCGGGCCTCTCGGGCACGGACCTGGCGCTCCTGGTGACCGCCGGGCTCTTCGTCTCCGGCCTCGCCACGCTGCTGCAGACGCTCGGTCTCGGGCCCTTCGGCAGCCGGCTGCCGATCGTGCAGGGGATCTCGTTCGCCAGCGTCTCGACCATGGTCGCCATCGCCAGCGAGGACGGGCTGCGCCCGGTCTTCGGCGCGATCATCGTCGCCGGCCTGATCGGGCTGGTCCTGTCCTCGTTCTTCGCCCAGCTGGTCCGGCTCTTCCCGGCCGTCGTCACCGGCACGATCATCACCGTCATCGGGCTCTCGCTGATGCCGGTGGCGTTCCGGTGGGCGATGGGCAACGACGCCTCCGCTCCGGACTACGGCTCGATGACGAACATCGCGTACGCCGGTCTGACGCTCCTCATCATCCTGGTGATCAGCCGGGTGTTCCAGGGCGCGATCTCACGCCTGTCGATCCTGATCGGGCTGGTCATCGGCACCCTGATCGCCGTCGCCGCCGGTCGTGCCGACTTCTCGGCGGTCGGCAAGGCCGACCTCGTCGCGCTGCCGCCGCTGCTGCACTTCGGCAGCCCGACCTTCGAGGTCGGTGCGATCGTCTCGATGACGATCGTGATCCTGGTGATCATGACCGAGACGACCGCCGACATCCTGGCGATCGGCGAGATCGTGGAGACCGACGTGGACGCTCGACGTGTCGCTCGTGGTCTCCGCGCCGACATGGCCGCGACGACGGTTGCGCCCTTGTTCGGAACGTTCCCGTGCAGCGCGTTCGCACAGAACGTCGGGCTGGTGGCTCTGACCGGCATCCGCAGTCGGTACGTCGTCGCGACCGGTGGTCTCGTCCTGCTGCTGCTCGGGCTGCTGCCGGTCGTCGGCGCGGTCGTCGCCGCCATCCCGTACCCCGTGCTCGGCGGCGCCGGCATCGTTCTCTTCGGCTCCGTCGCGGCATCCGGGATCCGCACGCTGTCCCGGGTCGACTACGAGGACAACCTCAACATGGTGATCGTCTCCGTGGCTCTTGCCGTCGGGATCCTGCCGATCGCCGCCCCGACCTTCTGGGACGCCTTCCCGTCCTGGCTCGGAGTGGTCATGCACTCCGGCATCAGCGCCACCGCCCTGGTCGCCGTCGTCCTCAACCTGCTGTTCAACGAGATCACCCTCGGCAACCGCTCGGGCGCCTCCGTCTTCGCCGCCTCGCAGGACTCTCGTGAGGCCTTCGGGGACCGGCTCGACGACGACATCGAGAGGACGTGACACTCACCGACGTCGGCTTCACCAGACGATGACACCTTGTGAATTGCTCACAAGGTGTCATCGTCTGGTGAAGGCGGAGGGCAGTCGAGCTGCTGGTGGTCTTGGAAGAAGTGGCGGGTGCCAGGGCACCGGCCGAGACGTCAGTCCGGTCGGTCGAGCTGGCACCGAGGTGCCAACTCGACCGACCAAAGTGACGCTTCGGCCGACCGGGGCGACGCTTCGGCACCGGCGGGGTCAGCCGACCAGGTGAGGATCGGAGGCGTTGACGAGGTCGCCCTCGATCCAGACGCTGCGTACGTCGGCGGGGGTGCCGAGGGCGAACATCTTGGCCAGGGCGTCGCCCGCATCCGCTGCGTGGGCGAGGCCGACGGCGAGAGGGGTGCTCGGGGCGGGCTTGATCCACTGGGCGTCGAAGCGGCGGCCGACGGAGAAGTCGCCGATCGAGGCGCCGAGGCCGAGGGCTTCGGCGCCGGCGACCGTGGCCAGGTGGAGGAGGTGGGTGGGGGTCAGGGGGTGGCCGGCGTCGCCGAGGAGCTGCTGGGCGACGTACGCTCCCAGGCCCTCCTTGAGCAGGGAGAATCCGGTGCCGGCGCCGACGTCGGAGCCCATCGCGACGCGTACGCCGTGGGCGCGGTGGCGGGCGAGCGGGAAGAGGCCGCTGCCGAGGGCGGCGTTGCTGGAGGGGCAGTGCGCGACGGCGGCGCCGCGAGCCGCCAACAGGGCGAGCTCGGCGTCGGTGGGGTGCACGTTGTGCGCCAGGACGGTGCCGGGGCCGACCAGGCCGTGGCGGTCATAGGAGGTCACGTAGTCGCAGCCGCAGAGCTCCTCGACGGTCTCGATCTCGCGGGTGTTCTCGTTGACGTGGGAGGTCAACATCGCACCCGGCACCGCGCGCAGCACGTCACCGCAGGCCTCGAGCAGCGGCTCGGAGCACGACAGCGAGAACCGCGGCGTCACGGCGTAGCGGGCCCGGCCGACACCGTGCCAGCGGGCCGCGAGCGCGAGCGACTCCTCCCGTGCCCGCGAAGGATCGGTGAACAGGTCCTCGCGGATGAGCCGGTCGCTGACCACGAGGCCGCTGGTGATCCGTAGCCCGACCCGCGCGGCCTCGGCGAAGACCGTGTCGACGGCGGGGGCGAAGTGGCTGCCGAAGACGAGTGCCGTGGTGGTGCCGGCACCGACCAGGCCGCGTACGAAGTCGGTGGCCACGCCCGCGGCGTAGGCGGTGTCGGCCAGGCGCGCCTCCTCGGGGAGGGCGGTCTGGTCGAGCCAGTCGAGCAGCGGCATGCCGAGGCCGCCGATGACGCGTACCTGCGGGAAGTGCACGTGGGTGTCGACGAATCCGGGCAGCACGAAGCCGCCGGAGAGGTCGACGACCTCCTCCTGGGGGTGCTGCCGGCGCAGCTCGGCGAAGGACCCGCGGGCGCGGATCACGCCGTCGCGCACCAGTAGGGCGCCGTCCTGCTCCGTGCGGAGCTCGCCGCCGGAGAACGGGTCGGAGGGGGTGTCGAGGAAGGTTCCTCGGAAGAGCGTCATCGTGGGGTTCACCTTGGTTGTTGTTCGGTTGATGCGGGCTCGCCCGCGAAGATCTGCAGCAGCCGGGCCGCGACGCTGACCGCGATCGTGGCCGGCTCCTTACCACCGAGATCGGGGAGGCCGATGGGGGTGGTGATCCGGGCGATCGCCTCGGGGGTGTGCCCCTCGTCGGCGAGCTTGGACCGGAACCGGCTCCACTTGGCGCTCGAGCCGATCAGCCCGATCGACCCGAGGTGGGCGGCGCGGAGTGCCGCGTCGCACAACGCGGCGTCCTCGGCGTGGTCGTGGGTCATGATCAGGACGTGGGTGCCCTCGGGGAGCTCGCCGATGACGAGCTCGGGCAGCACCGGCACCTCGTGGACGTGGATGCCGGCGACGGCGTCGTCCAGACCGCGCAGATGCGCAGGGGAGAGCTGGGCGGCGCGTGAGTCGACGAGGTGCAGCTCGAGGTCGTGGCGGGCCAGGATGCGCGCCAGCTCGACCCCGACGTGGCCCATCCCGAAGACGGCCACGGACGGGACCACGGGCAGCGGCTCGAGCAGCAGCTCGACCTCGCCGCCGCAGCACTGCACGCCGTGCTGGTAGGGCGCCTTGTCGGAGAGCGACACCTTCAGGCTCTCCGGCATCCCACGATCCTCGGCAAGCATGGCCCGGGCGCGCTCGATCGCGACCGCCTCGAGGTTGCCGCCACCGACGGTGGCCCAGGTGCGGTCGGTCGAGACCACCATCTTCGCCCCGGCCTCGCGCGGCGAGTGACCGCGCACGGATGTGAGCGTCACGAGTACGCCGGGAACCCGCTGCTCGCGCAGCCGCTGGACGGCCTTCAGCCACTCCATGTCGTCACCTCTCCCCGGCCATGGCCGGCTCGGCGCCGGCGTCGCTCGTCGCGGGGGCCTGCGGCGTACGCGCCTTGTCGAGCGCCCAGTAGACGGCCTCCGGGGTCGCGGGGGACGCCAGCTCGACGCTGGTCCCGGCCGGACCGAACGCGGCGGCCGCCTCGCGCAGCGCCTCGCGCACGGAGAAGGCGAGCATCAGCGGGGGCTCGCCGACGGCCTTGGAACCGTAGACGGCACCCTCCTCGTGGGCCTTCTCGAGCAGCTTCACCCGGAAGTCTCCGGGCATCTCGGAGAAGCTCGGCAGCTTGTAGGTGCTCGCCGCCTGCGTCGCCAGCCGGCCACGGTTGGGCCCGTCGGAGGTGTCCCAGCGCAGGTCCTCCAGGGTCAGCCAGCCCGCGCCCTGCACGAAGCCGCCCTCGATCTGGCCGATGTCGATCAGCGGGCTCAGGCTGTCGCCGACGTCGTGGACGATGTCGACGCGCCGCAGCGTGTAGGCGCCGGTGAAGCCGTCGACCTCGACCTCGGACGCGGCGACACCGTTGGCGAAGTACTTGAACGGCTCGCCCTGCATCGCGTTGGGGTCCCAGTGCAGGCCCTCGGTGCGGTAGAAGCCGGCCGCCCACAGCTGCACCCGCTGGTGGTAGGCGGTGTTGACCAGCTCGTCCCAGCCGATCGACCCCGACGCAGGCGACAGACCGCGGACGACGCCGTCGTCGAAACGTACGTCGCTGGGGCTGATCCCGAGATGGCCACCGGCGACCTGGGCCAGCCGCTCGCGGATCTGCTCGCAGGCGTTCTTGATCGCGGCGCCGTTGAGGTCGGCGCCGGAGCTGGCCGCGGTCGCCGAGGTGTTGGGCACCTTGTCGGTGCGCGTCGGTGCCAACCGGACCCGGGACAGGGGGAGCCCGAGCGCGGTGGCGGCGACCTGGAGCATCTTGGTGTGCAGGCCCTGGCCCATCTCGGTGCCGCCGTGGTTGATCAGCACCGAACCGTCCTTGTAGACGTGGACGAGGGCGCCGGCCTGGTTGAAGGCGGTCAGGTTGAACGAGATGCCGAACTTCACCGGCGTCATCGCCAGGCCCCGCTTGGTGTGCGGGTGACGGCGGTTGAAATCGGCGATCTCCGCGCGGCGACGGGCCACCTCTCCGGACGCAGCGACCTGGTCCCAGCAGGCCGCCAGCCGGTCGGCCTGGCGCACCTGCTGGCCGTACGGCGTCGTCTGGTCCTGCTGGTAGAAGTTGCGGCGCCGCAGCTCGAGCGGGTCGATGCCGAGCAGAGGTGCGCACCGGCCGAGCAGGTCCTCCATGACGAGCATGCCCTGCGGGCCGCCGAAGCCGCGGAAGGCGGTCTGCGAGGTCTTGTTGGTGCGCGCGACCCGGCCGTCGACCCGGATGTTGGGCACCCAGTAGGCGTTGTCGATGTGGCACAGCGCGCGGGCCAGCACCGGCTCGGAGAGGTCGAGGCTCCAGCCACCGTCGGCGGTGAGGGTGGCCTCGAGAGCGACGATGTGGCCCTCGTCGTCGAACCCGGCGCGCCAGGTGCTGTGGAAGCCGTGGCGCTTGCCGGACATGGTGATGTCCTGGGTGCGGTTGAGCCGCAGCCGCACCGGCCGGCCGGTCAGCGTGGCGCCGAGCGCGGCGATGGCCGCGTAGCCGTGCGGCTGCATCTCCTTGCCGCCGAACGCGCCACCCATCCGCAGGCACTGGACGGTGACCTCGTGGCTCGGTACGCCGAGCACGTGGCCGACGATCTCCTGGGTCTCGGAGGGGTGCTGGGTGCTGCTGTGCACCAGCACCTGGCCGCCCTCGTCGACCAGCGCCAGCGAGACGTGGGTCTCGAGGTAGAAGTGCTCCTGACCTGCGAACTCGAACTCGCCCTCGAAGACGTGGGCGGCGCTCTCGAAGGCGCCGGCGACGTCGCCCCGCTCGAGGTGGCGCGGGGTGCCCTGGAAGCTCTCGGCCGCGATCGCCTCCTTCACCGTCACCAGTGACGGCAAGGCCTCGTAGTCGACCTCGACCGCGGCAGCGCCCAGCCGGGCCGCCTCCTGGGTCTCGCCGAGCACCCAGCACACCGCATGGCCGTGGAACATCACCTCGGTCGGGAAGAGCGGCTCGTCGTGCTTCACACCGGCGTCGTTGATGCCGGGTACGTCCTCGGCGGTCAGCACGCGCACGACACCGGGCACCGCGTAGGCGGGCGCGGTCCGCAGCGCGGTGACCAGGGCATGGGAGTGCGTCGCCTGGACCGGCCAGGCGTGCAGCGTGCCGGCGATCCGCCCGACCAGGTCGTCGGTGTAGAGCGCCTCGCCGGTGACGTGCAGCGCGGCGCTCTCGTGCGGGAGCGGGATCCCGACGACGGGGTTGTCGGGGCGTTCTGACAGGGCGCTCATGCGGGCACCTCCTCGCGGTCCGTGTGGGTCTCCGGATGGGTGTGGAACAGGCGCAGCAGGGACTGGCCGAGCATCGCCGAGCGGTAGGACGCGCTGGCGCGGTGGTCGTCCATCGGTGTGCCCTCGCCGGCGAGGACGGCTGCGGCGCGGCGTACGGACTCCTCGGTCCAGGGCTGTCCGACCAGGGCGTCCTCGGTGGCGACGGCACGCAAGGGTGTCGCGGCGACGCCGCCCAGGCCGATCCGGGCGCGGACCACGGTGCCGTCGGCGATCTCGAGCGCGTAGCCCACGGCCACGCTGGAGATGTCGTCGAAGCGGCGCTTGGCGATCTTGTGGAAGCCGACGACCGGAGCCAACGGCAACGGCAGCCGTACGCTGCGGATCAGCTCGTCATCGGCGAGGACCGTCTCGCGGTAGCCGGTGAAGTAGTCGGCCAGCGGGACGACCCGCTCGCCGCGCGGCGAGGCCAGCACGACCTCGGCGTCGAGCGCGAGCAGGGCCGGCGGGGCGTCGCCGATGGGAGAGGCGGTGCCGATGTTGCCGCCGAGCGTCGCGCTGTTGCGGATCAGCCGCGAGGCGAACTGCGGGAACAGCTCGGCCAGGAGCGGCACCCGGCCGTTGAGCTTGCGCTCGATCTCGGTCAGGGTGAGGGCCGCGCCGATCTCCACGTGGCCGGTCCGGAAGGAGAGCTCGCGCAGCTCGGGCAGCCGGTCGACCGCCACGACCAGCCGCGCACGGCGACCGCGGAGGTTGACCTCCACGCCCCAGTCGGTCGAGCCGGCGACGACCTGCGCCTCCGGCCACTCGGTGATCACGTCGAGCGCCTCGGTCAGCGTCTTCGGGCGTACGAACTCGGCCCCGTCGACCGCGATCCGGGTCGGTCGCGGCTCGGGCGGGGGCTGCTGCTGACGCGCCGCGAACGCGTCGTCGGCGTCGGGCGCGCCGAGGGCGTAGGCGGCGTCGCGGATCGGCCGATAGCCGGTGCAGCGGCACAGGTTGCCGCTCAGTGCGTGCAGGTCGACGCCGTTCGGGCCGTGCTCGTGGTCGCAGGCCGCGGCGGCGCCGTCGGTCTCGGGTGCCGGCTCACGGTTCGGGCGGTAGTACTCCGCGGCGAGGCTGCAGACGAAGCCCGGCGTGCAGTAGCCGCACTGGGACCCGCCGCGTACGGCGAGCTCCTGCTGGACCGGGTGCAGGTCGTCGCTGGAACCGAGACCCTCGCTGGTCACCACCTCCTGGCCGTCGAGCGCGGCGACCGGGACGAGGCAGGCGTTGACCGAGGTCCACTCGGTCGGCGAGGTGGTGCCGGGCCGGGCGACCAGCACCGAGCAGGCGCCGCACTCGCCCTCGGCGCAGCCCTCCTTGGCACCGGTCAGACCGCGGTTGCGCAGCCAGTCGAGGGCGGTGGTGTGCGTGGCGACCCCGGTCAGGGGTACCTGGTCCCCGTTGACGGTGACACTGGGGGCGCTGGGTGTGCTCATCGTTGACTCCGGATCGGGTTGCGGGTGCGGGCGCTGTGGATGGGGTTGGCATCGCGCAGGAAGTCGTCGAAGCGGTGGCCGGCGATCTTGGCGATCTCGATCAGCGCGGCGGCGTGCTCCTGGCGTTCGCAGTTGCCGAGCCGCTCGCGGCCCTCGGCGAGGATCCGGTCGAGCGAGTCGGAGTCGCGTACGGAGATGACCAGCGGGAAGCCGAACCGCTCGTGGTAGGCCTCGGTGAGGGAGGTCAGCGCCTCCTGGTCCGGTTCGGCCAGGTGGGTCAGGCCCCTCGAGGACTGGTCGCGCAGCGACTCCTCACCGACCATCCCCTCCGAGACCAGCTTCGAACCGAGCTCGGGGTAGGCCTCGATCAGCTCGCGCTGCTCCTCGGCCGAGCCGCTGAAGAGGGCGTCCTGGAAGGCGCGGCGCAGCGCGTGGGTGTCGGTGAACGGCCGCTGCTCCCAGGCCCGCTCCACCATCCACCGCGGTCCCTGGAAGAGACCGTCGAACGTCTCCACGAACTCCGTACGTCCCATCTGGTTGACCTGGTCGAGCCGGACGCCCTCGCCGGGCTGACCGGCGACGGCGGGGCCGTAGTCCGGGCCGACGTGGTGGAACAGGATGTTGAGCAGGATCGCGGTGAGGCTGCCGAGGGTGATGCCGCTGCCGAAGATGATCTCGGCCCACCCCGGGACGGCCTGAGCGACCTCGGGCTGCGCGGTGACGTACATGGCCAGGCCGACGCTGGTCGCCACGATCACCACGTTGCGGTGGTCGTGGAAGTCGACCTTGCTGAGGGTCTGGAAGCCGACGACCGCGACGGTGGCGAACATCGCCAGGGCGGCGCCGCCCAGGACCGGGTGGGGGATACCGGCGACGATCGCGCCCACCTTGGGCAGCAGCCCGATCAGCACCATGATCAGGCCGGCCGCGGCGACGACCCAACGGCTCTTGACCCGGGTCAGCCGGACGAGGCCGACGTTCTCAGCGAAGCAGGTGTAGGGGAAGGAGTTGAAGACGCCGCCGATGGTGGTGGCCAGGCCGTCGGCGCGCAGGGCCCGGGCGATGTCGGTGCGGCCGATCCGCTTCTCCACGATCTCGCCGGTGGCGAAGACGTCACCGGTGGTCTCGACGGCGGTGATCAGCATGACCACGATCATGGACACGATCGCGGCGGCGGAGAACTGTGGCCAGCCGAAGTGGAACGGCGTGGTGACGCCGACCCAGTCGGAGCCGGCGACCGCGTCGAAGTGGGCGTCCCCGAGGGCCCAGGCGACCAGCGTGCCGACGACCAGGCCGACGAGCACCGCGACGGTGGCCATGAAGCCCTTGAACACCCGCTGGATGACCACGATGAGTGCCAGGGTGCCCAGCGCGTACGCCAGGTTGCGACCGCTGGTGGGGTCCGAGGTCGGACCGGCGCCGCCGGTCGCGTCCGCGGCCGCGACGGGCAGCAGCGCGATGCCGATGATGGTGATCACCGAGCCGGTCACGACCGGCGGGAAGAACCGGATCAGGCGGCTGAAGTAGGGGGCGATGAAGAAGGTCGCCAGACCGGCGACGATCACCGCGCCGTAGATGACGAGCAGGCCGTCGGTGCCACCGCCGGCCGCCATCCCGATCGCGATCATGGGCGAGACGGCGGTGAAGGTGACGCCCTGCAGCAGCGGGAGACGTACGCCGACCTTCCAGAAGCCGACCGACTGGATGATCGAGGCGATGCCGCAGGTGAACAGGTCGGCGTTGATCAGGTGGATCAGCTCCTGCTGACTCAGCCCGATCGAGTTGGCGAGCAGGATCGGCACGATCACCGCACCGGCATAGAACGCGAGCACGTGCTGGAGGCCGTAGACGGCGAGCTTGCCCGCCGGCAGCACCTCGTCCACGGGGTGGGTGGGGCCGGCACCGACCTTCTGCTGGGGCCTCATCGACCTCAGGACTGCTCTCGCGTTCATCCTCACACCTTTCTCGGGGGCGCCCTCGGTGGGCAGGTGAGCTGTGACTTACCCCACAGCCTGGTCTTTCGGCGCCCCGAGCGGCACCCGCCGATCATCCGAAGATGGGGTCGGTGCGGATGTGGCCTTTGTGTGATGCTCCAGAATGGCGCGCGGCTGGTTTCGTAGCCGTTTCTGCGGCGTGAATCTCCGCGCCGGGATGCGTGTAACACGCTGTTCGTAGCACTATCCGGTCGTTCCAATAGGGCGAGTAGTACTACGAACGACGTGTTACACCGCCGGCCGGCCAGCGCGCGTTTCGATCAGATAGGTCACAGCGATCTGAGGGCCAGAAACACGTCGACGCGGTCCTCCATCGTGGTCAGGTCACGGCCGGTCAGCTCCTCGACCCGGGAGATCCGGTAGCGCACGCTGTTGACGTGGAGATGGAGCGACTCCGCGGTGCGCGTCCACGACCCGGCGTACGTCAGGAACCGCTCGAGCGTCGGCACCAGATCGCTCCCGGTGCGCTGGTCGTGCTCGAGGACGGGGCCGAGGACGCGCTGGGCGTAGGTGCGGCGGATGTCGTCGGGGACGGTGGCGAGCAGCAATACGTGGGAGGTGACCTCCTCCGAGCTGGACAGCGCCACTGCGCCACCGCCGGAGCGGGCGACCCGGTGCGCGAACCGGGCCTCCTCGAGCGCGCCGGCGAGTGCCTCGATCCCGCTCTCGCCGCTCAGTCCCACCGACAGGGACCCGCGGACCAGCGCCGGCCCCAGCCGGGTGAGCGAGCGGCGCAGCTGGTCGGTGAGGTCCGGGCGGGCGGGGAGGAAGGCGACCGCGCAGCCGTCGCGGGCGCTCGCGACGACGGATGGTCCCAGGCCGAGGGCCACGTCCTCGAGTACCGCGGCCACCGCGTCGGGCGGGCCGCCCGGCCCGAGCTCGGCGACGGCGAGGACGAGCGGACGCTCGGGGTCGATCCCGGACTGGCGCAGCCCGGCCGCGATCTCGGCAGGTGAGGCACCGGCCTCGAGGTGGGCGAGGGTCGCGGCCGCGAGGGGCCGCCGGACGCGGAATCCCTCGTCGCGCCGGGAGCGGTCCAGGGCGGTGATGGCCCCGAACTCGTGGACCATGTCGAGGTCCTCCCGTGGCCAGGTGGTGTGGTCGCCCTCGACCACCACGGTCCAGCCGGTGACCCGGTCGGCCAGGCCCGATCCAACCGGGAACAGGGAGTAGCTGCGGTCACCCACGTCGGCCACGGCCGGCAGCAGGTCGGCGGTCAGGAAGCGGCGGGTGAGCGCGTCGACGGTCTCGGGATCGAGCTCGCCGGGCCCAGGGACGACATGTCGGCCGCTCGCGGTGAGCACCCGGCACGCATGGCCGATCTCGGAGGCCACCCGGGCGGCCAGCTCGTCGAGGCTGCGGCCCGAGGCGATGGCGGAGAGGAGCTGGCGCTGGCGGGCCAGGCTGGCCGACATCCGGGCGCTCTCGCCGGCGGCGCCGGCGGCCGCGACGTACTCGGTGACGTCGGCGAACGCCACGTCTCCGGGGACCTCGACCAGGGCGACCTGGTGGCGGCGGCAGGCCTCGACGAGATCGTCGGGCACCGCGCCGAGGAGCGCGGCGCCGGCCAGCAGGCAGGTCGCGCCCCCGTCGGCGATCGAGGACACGAACGTCTCGCTGTCCTCGGGCCGGCGACGCCAGACGAGGCCGGTCAGGACGAGCTCGCCGCCGTTCAGATAGCGGCCGGGCTCGAGCAGGTCGATCGTGATCGTGCGGCCCACCGGACGCTCGAGCGAGCCCTCGGGCGCGTGCAGGAGTCGCAGCTCCAGGCTGGGCGTCTCCAACAGCTCTGCAAGTAGCACGGGTGCCTCCACGGTCCGCCGGTCCGAAGCCGCGTCTTGGAGGAACGTACAACGCCTGCGTACGTGCGTGCGAGGCCCGTTGTCGTTTCTTCATCAGTTTGGGGCCCGGGAACCGGCCGGGGTTGACGTGACTCCGCTCACATCCTTATATTTCGAATGTCAGAAATCAAATTCCGCATTACGGAAGGAATGGTGAGAATGTCCCACCAGCTCCGCTACGAGGTGAACTGCTCGATCCTGTTCACCGAGCTCCCGCTGCTCGAGCGCCCCGCGGCGGTGAAGGCCGCCGGCTTCGACGCGGTGGAGTTCTGGTGGCCGTTCGCCGAGGCCGTTCCGTCCGACAAGGACGTGGACGCCTTCGTCGCCGCCGTGCAGGACGCCGGGGTGCACCTGGTCGGCCTCAACTTCTTCGCCGGCGACATGCCCGCCGGTGACCGCGGTCTGGTCTCGTGGCCGGCCCGGTCGGCGGAGTTCCGCGACAACATCGACGTCACCATCGGCATCGGCGAGCGCCTCGGCTGCACCGCGTTCAACGCGCTCTACGGCAACCGCATCGAGGGCACCGACCCCGAGGCGCAGGACGAGCTCGGCGCCGAGAACCTCGCGCTGGCCGCCCGCGCTGCGGCCCGCATCGGCGGCACCGTGCTGGTCGAGCCGGTCAGCGGCGCCGACCGCTACCCGCTGCTCACCGCCGCCGACGCCGTGGCCGCGATCGACCGAGCCGGCGAGCCCGGCATCGGTCTCCTCGCCGACCTCTACCACCTCGCCGTGAACGGCGACGACGTCGACGCGGTGATCGCTGCGTACGCCGCACGCATCGCCCACGTCCAGATCGCCGACGCCCCGGGCCGCAACGAGCCCGGCAGCGGCGACCTTCCGCTCGAGCGGCAGCTCGCCGCCCTCGAGGCGGCCGGCTACACCGGGTGGGTCGGGCTGGAGTACAAGCCCGCCACGACCTCCGCCGAGAGCTTCGACTGGCTGCCGCGCGAGCGCCGCAGCGCCGCGACAGCCACCCGCTGACACGCCCCCTGACCATCCAGCAGGAGAGAACATCATGACCAACATCGCATTCATCGGCCTCGGCATCATGGGCAACCCGATGGCCGTCCACCTGGCCGAGGCCGGCCACACCGTCGCCGGCTACGACCACTCGACCGAGCGGGCGAAGGCCCTCGTCGAGGCGGGCGGCCGGGCCGCCGAGTCCACCGCCGACGCCTGCCGCGACGCCGAGGTCGTCTGCGTCATGGTGCCGGACTCGCCCCACGTCGAGGAGGTCCTCGCGGCCGAGGGTGGCGTCTTCGAGAGCGCCCCGACCGGCGCGCTGATCATCGACTTCTCCAGCATCCGGCCCGACGTGACCACGGCGCTCGCCGAGCAGGCCACCGCCCGCGGCTTCCGCATCCTCGACGCCCCGGTCTCCGGTGGCGAGGCCGGCGCGAAGAACGCGGCCCTCTCGATCATGGTCGGCGGCTCGGCCGACGACTTCGCGACCGCGAAGCCGCTCTTCGACGCGGTCGGCAAGACCATCGTCCACGTCGGCCCGAGCGGCGCCGGCCAGACGGTCAAGGCGGCCAACCAGCTCATCGTCGCCGCCAACATCCAGGCGCTCTCCGAGGCGGTCGTCTTCCTCGAGGCGTACGGCGTGGACACCAAGGCCGCCCTCGAGGTGCTCGGCGGCGGGCTCGCCGGCTCGGCCGTTCTCAACCAGAAGAAGGAGAACATGCTGACCCGCTCGTTCCAGCCCGGCTTCCGGATCGACCTGCACCACAAGGACATGGGGATCGTCACCGCCGCCGCCCGCGAGGCCGGCGTGGTGGTCCCGCTCGGCTCCCTGGTCGCCCAGCTGATGGCGAGCGCGCGGGCCAACGGCGACGGCGGCCTGGACCACTCCGCGCTGCTGCGGGGCGTCGAGCGGCTGAGCGGCTCTGCGCTGAAGGGGGAAAACTGACATGGCACGCATGCGCGCGGTCGACGCCGCCGTCCTGATCCTGGAGAAGGAGGGCGCGACCCAGCTGTTCGGCCTCCCGGGTGCCGCGATCAATCCGTTCTACAGCGCGATGCGTGCGCACGGTGGTCTCGACCACGTGCTCGCCCGTCACGTCGAGGCGGCCTCCCACATGGCCGAGGGCTACACCCGGGCGAAGGCCGGCAACATCGGCGTCTGCATCGGCACCTCCGGTCCCGCCGGCACCGACATGATCACCGGCCTCTACTCGGCCTCCGCCGACTCGATCCCGATCCTGTGCATCACCGGTCAGGCGCCGGTCGCGAAGCTCCACAAGGAGGACTTCCAGGCCGTCGACATCGCCGCCATCGCCGGACCGCTCACCAAGATGGCGGTCACCGTCATGGAGCCCGCCCAGGTCCCCGGCGCCTTCCAGAAGGCCTTCCGGCTGATGCGCGAGGGACGTCCCGGCCCGGTCCTGATCGACCTGCCGCTCGACGTCCAGCTGGCCGAGATCGACTTCGACATCGAGACGTACGAGCCCCTGCCGATCGCCAGGCCGGCGGCCAGCCGTGCCCAGGCGGAGAAGGCGCTGACGATGATGCTGGCCTCGGAGCGTCCGCTGATCGTGGCGGGCGGAGGCGTGATCAACGCCGATGCCGCCGACCTGCTGGTCGAGCTCGCCGAGGTGACCGGCGTCCCGGTCGTCCCGACGCTGATGGGCTGGGGCACGATCCCGGACGACCACCTGCTCAACGCGGGCATGGTCGGTCTGCAGACGTCGCACCGCTACGGCAACGCGACGATGCTGGCCAGCGACTTCGTCCTCGGCATCGGCAACCGCTGGGCCAACCGCCACACCGGCTCGGTCGAGACGTACACCCGGGGACGTACGTTCGTGCACATCGACATCGAGCCGACCCAGATCGGCCGGGTCTTCGCACCGGACTACTCGATCGTCTCCGACGCCCGCGCGGCGCTCGAGGTGCTCGTCGAGGTCGCCCGGGAATGGGCGGGGGCGGGCCGGATCCCGAGCCGTACGGCCTGGGCCGAGGAGTGCGCCGAGCGCAAGCGGACCCTGCACCGCAAGACCCACTTCGACAACGTCCCGATCAAGCCGCAGCGGGTCTACGAGGAGATGAACCGCGCCTTCGGCGCCGACACCCGGTACGTCACCACGATCGGCCTGTCCCAGATCCAGGCCGCGCAGCTGCTGCACGTCTACCAGCCGCGGCACTGGATCAACGCAGGTCAGGCGGGCCCGCTCGGCTGGACCCTGCCGGCGGCCCTCGGCGTCGCGACCGCCGTCCCCGACGGCCAGGTCGTCGCGCTCTCGGGCGACTACGACTTCCAGTTCCTGATCGAGGAGCTGGCGGTCGGCGCCCAGTTCAACATCCCCTACATCCACGTCGTCGTGAACAACTCCTACCTCGGCCTGATCCGCCAGGCCCAGCGCGGGTTCGAGATGGACTACTGCGTCCAGCTCGCCTTCGACAACGTCAACAGCCCCGAGGTCGACGGCTACGGCGTCGACCACCTCAAGGTCGCCGAGGGCCTGGGCTGCAAGGCGATCCGAGTCACCGACCCGAGCGATCTGGGTGCCGCCTTCGAGAAGGCCAAGGCGCTTCAGGCGGAGTATCGGGTCCCGGTGCTGGTCGAGGTCATCCTCGAGCGGGTCACCAACGTCTCGATGGGCGTCGAGATCGACGGTGTCGTCGAGTTCGAGGAGCTCGCCGAGCGTGGTGAGCACGCCCCGACCGCGCTCGTCCCGCTGGACTGACTCATGGTCAGAGTCCTGGTCGCCTCCGACAAGTTCAAGGGGTCGCTCACCGCTGCCGAGGTCGCGGCGGCGGTGAGCGCGGGGATGCGCCGGGGGCGTCCCGGTGTGGTCGTCGACGCGATCCCGGTCGCCGACGGCGGCGACGGCACCCTCGCGGCGGCCGAGTCCGCCGGTTTCACGCTGGTGCCGGTGACCGTGACCGGGCCGACCGGGTCGCCGGTCGAGACGGCGTACGCCCGGCGCGATGACGTCGCCGTCGTGGAGCTCGCCGATGCGGCCGGGCTCGCCCAGCTGCCGGGGGCGCCCGATCCACTGGGCGCCTCCAGCCTCGGGGCCGGCCAGGTGATGGCGGCGGCGATCGATGCCGGCTGTCGCCGGGTGGTGCTCGGCATCGGCGGCAGTGCCAGCACCGACGGGGGAGCGGGTCTGCTCCGCGGGCTCGGTGCCCGGCTGCTCACCGCGTCCGGCGCACCGGTGCCCGACGGCGGAGCCGGCCTGGAGCAGGTGGCCCGGCTCGACCTCGCCGAGCTCCGCCGCCGGGTCGAGGGGGTCGAGATCACCGTCGCCTGCGATGTCGACAACCCGCTCACCGGCCCCCGCGGCGCGGCCGCGGTCTACGGGCCGCAGAAGGGTGCCGATCCCGACCAGGTACGCCGCCTCGACGCAGCGCTCGCGCACTGGGCCGACGTCGTCGCAGCGACGACCGGCGCCGATTGCCGGGACCATCCGGGTGCCGGTGCCGCCGGAGGTGTGGGTTTCGCTGCTGTCGCCCTCCTCGGCGCCGAGCTCCGCTCGGGGATCGACCTCGTGCTCGAGCTGGTCGGCTTCGCCGCGGCGCTGGACGGCGCGACCCTCGTCGTCACCGGGGAGGGAGCGCTCGACGAGCAGACCCTGCACGGCAAGGCCCCGGCCGGCGTCGCCGCCACGGCTGCCCGCGCCGGCGTCCCGGTCGTGGCGGTCTGCGGGGTCAACCACCTGGACCACGACCGGCTGCGAGCGGCCGGGATCGGGGCGGCGTACGCCCTGGTGGACGTCGAGCCCGACCGGCAGCGCTGCCTGGCCGACGCAGCGGCCCTGCTCGAGCAGATCGCCGAGCGGATCGCCGTCGGAATGCTCACCGAGGTAACTCGGTGAGCGCGCACCTCCTTCGTGGAGTTCCACGAGGGAACAGCAACCAGACCGAGATACCTCGGTCGACATCCGAGGAGGCGACATGAGACTGCTGAGCGTGGGACCGCCGGGGCAGGAACGCCCCGCCGCCCTCGACGACCACGACATCCTGCGCGACCTGTCGGCCGTCGTGCCGGAGATCGACGGGAACCTGCTGGGCGACCCCGAGCGGCTCGACTCGGTCAGAGCGGCAGTCGCATCAGGCCGCCTTCCGAGAGTCCCCGACGCCACCCGGATCGGACCGCCGGTCGCGAGGCCGGGCAAGGTCGTCGGGGTCGGACTCAACTACGAGGACCACGCCGAGGAGGCCGGGGTCGCGATCCCGGAGGAGCCGGTGGTCTTCCTCAAGCCCTCGACGACGGTCGTCGGGCCGTACGACGCGATCGAGCTGCCTCCCGGCTCGACGATGACCGACTACGAGGTCGAGCTGGGGGTGGTGATCGGGCGAAGGCTCTCCCGGTGCCCGGACCCGAAGCAGGCGCTCGCCGCGGTCGGCGGCTACCTCACCGCCGACGACGTCAGCGAGCGGGCTCGGATCGCGGCCGGGCCGACCTGGGCCAAGGGCAAGTGTGCCGACACCTTCACACCGATCGGCCCCTGGCTGGTCACGCCGGATACCGTCGGCGACCCGCAGGACCTCGGCCTGCAGCTGTGGGTCGACGGCGAGCTGCGACAGCACGGGACGACCGCCCGGATGGCCTACGGCGTCGGTGAGGTCCTCGCCTTCCTCAGTACGCTGATGACACTCGAACCCGGCGACCTGGTGCTGACCGGGACGCCTGGCGGGGTCGCAGCGTTGCGGCCCGAGCCCCGGCCCTTCCTGCGGGAGGGGCACGTGGTGGAGGTCGAGGTGACCGGCCTCGGGCGCCAGCGTACGCGGGTGGTGGCAGTCGAAGAGGCAGTCGATGAGGCAGAGGTGAAGGTGTGAGTCGAGATCTCGATGTCGTCATCCGCGCGGCGCGGATGGTGACCCCGGACGGGGAGACAGCAGGCAGCGTCGGCATCAGCGACGGGAGGATCGTCGCGGTCGAGCCGGGGGACCTGACCGCGGACCGCGTGGTCGAGCTCGCCGACGACGAGGTGCTGATGCCGGGCGTCGTCGACGCCCATGTGCACGTCAACGACCCCGGCCGGACCGAGTGGGAGGGCTTCGCCTCCGCGACCCGGGCCGCGGCCGCGGGTGGGGTCACCACCATCGTCGACATGCCGCTCAACAGCATCCCGCCCACCTGCGATCTCCCGGCGCTCGACCTCAAGCGCAAGACCGCCGCCAGCCAGGCCTTCGTCGACGTCGGCTTCTGGGGCGGTGCCATCCCGGGCAACGTCGCCGAGCTGCGACCCCTGCACGAGGCGGGCGTCTCCGGGTTCAAGTGCTTCCTGCTGCACTCGGGCGTCGACGAGTTCCCACCGCTCGACGCCGAGCAGCTCGAGCAGGCGATGCGCGAGATCCGTTCCTTCGACGGCCTGCTGATCGTGCACGCCGAGGACGCCCACGCGATCGAGCACGCGCCGGCGGCGGACGGTGGGGCGTACGAGCGATTCCTGCACAGCCGCCCGCGGGGCGCCGAGAACCTGGCCATCGCCCAGGTGATCGAGCTGGCCCGGTGGACCGGCTGCCGCGTCCACATCCTGCACGTCTCCAGCTCCGACGTGCTCGCGATGCTGGCCTCGGCCCGTCGCGACGGGGTCCCGATCACCGCCGAGACCTGCCCCCACTACCTGACCTTCGCCGCGGAGGAGATCCCGGACGGCGCGACGCAGTACAAGTGCTGCCCGCCGATCCGGGAGGCGGCCAACCGCGAGCTGCTCTGGCAGGGCCTCCGCGACGGCGTCATCGACATGGTCGTCACCGACCACTCGCCCTCGACGCCGGACCTGAAGGCCCTCGACACCGGCGACTTCGGCGTCGCCTGGGGCGGCATCTCCTCGCTCCAGCTCGGCCTGGCGGCGGTCTGGACCGAGGCCCGGGCCCGTGGCTTCGCCCTCACCGACATCGCCCGCTGGATGTCTGCGGCCCCCGCCCGTCATGCCGGGTTGCCGAGCAAGGGGCAGATCGCGGTCGGCCAGGACGCCGACTTCGCCGTCCTCGCCCCCGACGACACCTTCGTCGTCGACGCCGCGCGACTCCATCACAAGAACGCCGTCACGCCCTACCACGGCCGCACCCTCGCCGGCGTCGTCCGCGCGACCTGGCTGCGCGGCGAGAAGATCGACATCGAGGCCGCGCCCCAGGGCCGGCTGCTCAGCAGAGTCACCACAGAAGGAGCCCGACCATGAGCGAACCTCGCTACTACGCCCCGACCGGCGGCCACCCGTCGCAGCGGGAGCTGACCACCGACCGGGCCGTCTTCACCGAGGCGTACGCCGTGCTCCCCCGTGGCACCATGCGCGACATCGTCACCAGCAAGCTCCCGTTCTGGGAGGGCACCCGGCTGTGGGTGATCGCCCGGCCGCTCTCGGGCTTCGCCGAGACGTTCTCCCAGTACATCGTCGAGGTCTCGCCCGGCGGCGGCAGCGACAAGCCCGAGCTCGACCCGGGCGCCGAGGGCGTCCTGTTCGTGGTCGAGGGCGCGCTGACGCTCTCGATCGAGGGCGAGAAGCACGACCTCGCCCCGGGCGGCTACGCGTTCCTGCCGCCCGGCTCCGCCTGGACGCTCCACAACACCAGCGACCAGGTCGCCCGCTTCCACTGGATCCGGAAGGCCTACCAGCGGGTCGAGGGCATCGACGTACCGGAGCCGTTCGTCACCAACGAGGTCGACGTGCCCGGTGGTGAGATGCCGGGCACCAACGGCGCCTGGAAGACGCAGCGCTTCGTCGACCCCGATGACGTACGCCACGACATGCACGTCAACATCGTCAGCTTCGAGCCCGGCGGCGCGATCCCGTTCCCGGAGACGCACGTGATGGAGCACGGGCTCTACGTCCTCGAGGGCAAGGCCGTCTACCTGCTCAACAAGGACTGGGTGGAGGTGCAGGAGGGCGACTTCATGTGGCTGCGCGCCTTCTGTCCGCAGGCCTGCTACGCCGGTGGACCCGGCCGGTTCCGCTACCTGCTCTACAAGGACGTCAACCGGCACGCGGTCCTCTCGCGGCAGTTCGGCTGATGCCGGTCGCGGTCGTCACCGGCGCAGGCTCGGGTCTGGGCAGGGTGATCGCCCAGGCCCTGGACGGGGCCGGCTTCCAGGTCGCGCTGCTAGGGCGGACCAATGCCTCGCTCGAGGAGACCGCGTCGGTGATGGCGCGGTCCCTCGTGCTGCCGACCGACGTCGCCTCCGCCGACGAGGTGTCGGCGGCGTTCGCCGCGGTCGTCGGGATGTGGGGGCGCGTGGACCTGCTGGTCAACAACGCCGGCACCTTCGGCCCGAGCGGGGATCCGGACGAGATCCCGGTCGAGGAGTTCGCCGCGACCCTCGCGGTGAATGTCACCGGCTCCTTCCTGTGCGCCCGCGAGGCGTTCGCCCAGATGAAGCGGCAGGACCCGCGCGGCGGGCGGATCATCAACAACGGCTCGATCTCCGCCCACGTACCCCGCCCCGGCAGCGCCGCCTACACCACCTCCAAGCACGCGATCACCGGCCTCACCCGCTCGCTCGCCCTCGACGGCCGGGCCCACGACATCGCGGTCGGCCAGATCGACATCGGCAACGCGGCCACCGAGATGACCGCGGGCATCGCCGTCGGCGCCCGTCAGGCCGACGGCACCGTACGCCCCGAGCCGACCTTCGACCCCCAGCACGTCGCCGACGCAGTGGTCGCCATGGCCCAGCTGCCGCTCGGCGTCAGCGTGCCCACGATGACCATCCTCGCGACCGGGATGCCGTACGCCGGCCGCGGCTGACGGCACGGCCCCACTTCGTACCCCTGAAATGGGTTAGAACAGCCGTTCGGGTCCGCCAGCCTCTCCGGTCTGAGATCGTCAGCTCATGTCGATGTCAGGACCGGTGCGCGTAGCCGTGGTCAGCCCGCAGGAAGTCGTCGAACGCGGAATCACCTCGATGCTCGACGACTACCCCGACCGCGTGGCCGTGACCGCCCTTCCGTCCGCCCGCAGCGACACGACTGGCTTCGACCTGATCGTGTACGACACCTACGGCCTGTTCCTCGACGGTGAGCGTGAACTCGCCCACCTGCTGCACGAGACCGATGCGAAGGTGCTGATCTACAGCCGAGACCTCCGCCCCGACCTGCACGCCCAGGCCTACGCACTGGGCGCCAGGGCCTGGATCTCGATGAGCGCGGACGCCGCCGAGCTCGTACGCAGCATCGAACTCACCGCCGCCGGCGAGCCGATCAACGAGCCCCCGAGCGACCGGCAAGGCACCGCAGCCGGGCTCACGGTCCGGGAGATCGAGGTCCTCAAGCTGATCACCCAGGGCCTGCCCAACCAGGAGATCGCGAAGAGGCTCGCCATGAGCGGAAACACGCTCAAGAGCCACATCCGGCGGGCCTACCGAAAGATCCACGTCACCACGCGCAGCCAGGCGGTCAGCTGGGCGATCGCCCACGGTCTCACCCCGCCCGTCGAACCTCCTCGAATCTCGCCCGCACCGAAGGGTCCGCCACCTCCGCGGAAGGAGATGGAGGGCTCTTCGGCCTAGGTCAGCCGCCGCTGGTGATCGAGGAGGCGAGGCGGGCCGTGTTTGAGAGCATTCCGGTGTGAGCGAGTTGAGCCTGCGGCGCGTGGAGTACTTCGTGGTCGTGGCTGCGGAGCTGAACTTCGGTCGTGCCGCCGAGCGTCTGCACGTCACCCAGCCGGTCCTCAGCCGTCAGATCGCGCTGCTGGAGCGGGAGCTGGGGGTGCCTCTGTTCGAGCGATCCAGCAGGGGTACCTCCCTCACCGAAGCCGGCCGCGAGCTGCTTCCGGACGCGCAGGCGATGCTGCAGTCCGCGGCGGCTCTTCAGCGGCGCGGCCGGCAAGCCGCGCGCGGAACCCAGCGTCTGGTGGTCGGCTTCATGCCCGGCCTGCTGGCCACCCCGATCCTGCAGGGACTGCGCGCCGCGTTCCCGGCCCTCGAGGTCAGCACGGTGCGCACCAGCTGGGACGACCAGGTCGAGACCATCCTCGACGGCCGCGTGGACCTGGGCCTGGTGCGTCTGCCGGTACCGACCCGCGGGCTGACCGTGCAGCCGCTGTTCGCCGAGCACCGACTGGCGGTGCTGCCGCGTACGCATCCGTTGGCCGACCGCAGCGCGCTCGACATGGACGCCGTGGCCGAGCTCGAGCTGCTGCAGTCGCCGGACGCCGTACCGGAGTGGCGTGAAGCGCGTCTCCGGAGAGGTCTGCCCGTATCCGTGGCGCCGAGCTATCCCCACGAGGTCGAGGTGAAGCTGGAGCAGGTCGCCCTCGGGCTCGGCGTCGCGTTCCTGCCCGCCTCCACCGCACGGTTCTACTCCCGGCCGGACCTGATCGCGAAAGAGGTCAGTGGCCTCGGACCGAGTGAGGTGGGTGTCGCCTGGGCGGCGCGACGTCGCTCGGAACCGTTGACGCGGGCGATCGAGCTCGCTCATGCCTTGCGGACATCGCTGACGACGGAAAGGGTCTTGGACGAGGCGCCCGGGTCACACTGATCCTGGATACGTGACCATCTCCACCTCTTCCCGCATCGTTCTCATCGGCGCCACCAGCGGCATCGGCCTGGCCATCGCCCGGCGTGCCGCCGAGTCCGGCGCCGCCGTGACCATCGCCTCGCGCCGACCCGAGTCCATCGAGCGCGCCCTGGGGCAGCTCCCCGCCGGCGTCGTCGGTCGCGCCGTCGATGCCAGCTCGAGCCACGCCGTGGCCGGCTTCTTCGACGAGATCGGCGAGTTCGACCACTTCGCCTACACCGCCGCGGAGAACCTCACCGGCTTCCCGATGGCGGACTACACCGTCGAGAGCGCCCAGCAGTTCTTCGCGCTGCGGCTCTTCCACATGCTCGATGCCGTACGCCTCGCCGTTCCGCACCTAACCTCACACGGCTCCATCACGCTCATGAGCGGCACCGCCGCGTTCAAGGGCGGCCCCGGCTGGACCCTCGGCACCGCCGTCTCCGGAGCCGTCGTCTCGGCGGCCCGCAGCCTCGCCGTCGAGCTCGCGCCGCTACGCGTGAACGTCGTCGCCCCCGGCGTCGTCCGCTCCCCGCTGTGGTCGCAGATGAGCGAGGAGGACCGCGAAGGCATGTACGCCAGCCTGTCCGCATCACTGCCGCTGAAGCGCGTGGGCGAGCCCGACGACGTCGCCAAGGCCTTCCTCGCCCTCATGGACCAGGACTACGTCACCGGCACCGTCTCCGTCGTCGACGGCGGAACGCTCGTCTCCTAGTCTGCGGCAGCGAGCGCTGGGGAGGAGCCGGCGTAGCCGCCATCGAGCTCGTCGACGGCGAAAAAGTCGACCTGAAGACGAAATCCGATTCGCCTCGGGGACCGAAGACCCGGTGACGGCGCCCCTGCGCCGGTCGTCCCTTCGACCCCCGAGGAGCCCGGATGAGCAGCCCCGATCCCGAACGCCGCCGGATCGCAGTGGTGGGCAGCGGCGTCGCGGGCCTGACCGCGGCGTACATCGCGTCCCTGCACGGAGCGGTCACCCTCTACGAGGCCGACGACAGGCTGGGCGGCCACGCCGACACCCACCGCGTGACCACGCCGGACGGGAGCGAGCTGGCGATCGACACCGGGTTCATCGTGCACAACCGGCGTACGTATCCGACGCTGCTGCGTCTCTTCGCCGAGCTGGACGTGCCGACCCAGGTCTCGGAGATGTCGATGTCGGTGCGGTCTGAGGCCGCGGGCGTGGAGTACGCGGGCGCGCGCGGGATCCGCGGGGTGCTGCCCGACCGGCGGGCGCTGCGGCCGGCGCACCTGCGGATGCTCGCCGAGATCCCCCGGTTCCACCGGGCCGCCCGGGCGCTGCTGGCCGGTGACGAGCCCGACGACCGCACGCTCGGGGCCTTCCTGGACGAGCACGGGTTCACCCCGCACTTCCGCCGCCACTTCATGGCGCCGCTGGTCGCCGCGGTGTGGTCGTGCGACCCGGCGACGGCGCTGAGCTACCCGGCTCGCTACCTCTTCGAGTTCCTCAGCCACCACGGGATGCTGCAGGTCTTCGGCTCGCCGCGCTGGCGCACGGTCACCGGCGGGTCGGCGACGTACGTCCAGAGGGTCGCCGCCATGATCCGTGACCGCGGCGGCCGGGTGCTGACCTCGACGAAGGTGGTCACCGTGGTCGAGACCGGTGCGGGTGTCGAGATCACCGACGGCAACGGGACCACCGAGGTCTTCGACGCCGCCGTGCTGGCGACCCACCCCGGGCAGTCGCTGGCGATGCTCGGCGAGCCGACGGCGGACCAGCGGGAGATCCTGGGTGGGTTCCCGTACTCCGCCAACCAGGCTCAGCTGCACACCGACACCAGCCTGCTGCCGGCCGGCGAGCACGTCCGGTCCTCGTGGAACTACCTGGAGCGGCCGGGCAGCGGTCGGGTCACGGTCACCTACGACCTGACCCGGTTGATGCGGCTGCCGGCTCCCGGAGGCGTACGTCACCTGGTCACGCTCGGTGGGGCGGACCTGATCGATCCGGAGAAGGTCATCGCCACCATGGAGTACGAGCATCCGCTCTACACCCCGGAGTCGGTCGCCGCTCAGCAGCGTGCTGACGAGCTGGACTCGGACGTGCTGGTCTTCGCCGGCGCCTGGCGTGGCTGGGGGTTCCACGAGGACGGCGCCCGCTCCGGGGCCCGGGCGGCCGAGCGGCTGGGGCTGCGGTGGACGAAGCCCACGAAGCCGCGCGGGGAGCCGGCGACCGGTGTCTACCGCACCACGATCAGCCACACCCGGCGGGGGCCGCTGCGGAACCGGTTCGTGCACCGCTCCCACTGGCAGGTGGTCGACCTGGACCGGCTGCCCGATCACGGGCCCCTCGGCCGCTTCGAGGCCCGCGACCATCTCGGCGACCCCGAGCTCTCGATCCGGGAGAACCTCGCCGCGTTCCTGAAGCTCCACGACATCGACCTGGCCGACGCGCGGGTGCTGATGGCGGCCCAACCGAGAGCCTTCGGCTTCTCCTTCAACCCGATCAGCGTCTACTGGTGCACGGCAGCCTCCGGGGAGCCGCTGGCCACCGTCGTCGAGGTGCACAACACCTACGGCGACCGGCACGCCTACCTCGTCCACCCCGACGAGCGGCACCGGGCACAGGTCGCCAAGGCGATGTACGTCTCGCCGTTCCACGGCGTCGACGGCCACTACGACCTCACCGTGCCGCCGCCCGACGGGCGGCTCGCGGTCGCCGTCCGGCTGACCACCCAGGACGGGACCGTCTTCGACGCCGCCGTCCGCGGCGTCCGGGTCGAACCGCGCTTCGGGGCCACCCTCCGTTCCGCTCCTGCCGCGCTGCTCGGCGCGGCGTGGATCCGCCTCCACGGCATCGCGCTGTGGCTACGACGCCTGCCGGTCCACAGCCGGCCGCTGCACCATCAAGAAGGAGTCCGATGAACACCGTCGAAGCACCCGTCGCCCCGGCCGTGGAGGACCGCTGGCCGATGCTGGAGGAGGCGCCCACCGGCCTGGTGACCCGAGGCGCCGCGGCCGCTGCGGCGACCCTGTTCCGGACCGCCACGAAGCGGCTCGGCATCAGCGTGAGCGAGGACGGCGGCCCGGCCGACATCGTGCTGCACCGGCCCGAGGAGTTCTACGCCAGGATCAGCCGGCACGGTCTGATCGGCTTCGGCGAGGCGTACCTGACCGGAGCCTGGGACGCTCCTGAGCTGGGCGAGACGCTGACCGTGCTGTGCCGCGACGTCAGGGACCTGCTGCCCGGATGGGCGCAGAAGGCGGGCGCGGTCTACGAGCGTCGTCGCGGCGCCACCGACCTGAACACCCCCGAGAACGCGCGCGAGCACATCGGGCACCACTACGACCTCTCCAACGACTTCTTCGCGCTCTTCCTCGACCCGACGATGAGCTACTCCTCGGCGCTGTTCTCCTCGCTTCCCTCCACCGAGGACCTGGCGATCGCGCAGCACCGCAAGATCGACCGGATCCTCGAGGAGGCGGGGGTCGGCGCGGGCACCCGGCTGCTCGAGATCGGCACCGGCTGGGGCGAGCTCGCCCTGCGGGCCGCTGCCCGGGGCGCCCAGGTCACCACGGTGACCCTCTCCGTCGAGCAGGCCGACCTGGCGCGCCGCCGGATCGGCGCGGCCGGTCTGAGCCATCGGGTGGACGTGGAGCTGCGCGACTACCGGGCCGTCGACGGGACGTACGACGCGGTGGTCTCGGTCGAGATGATCGAGGCCGTGGGCGAGCGGTTCTGGCCGGTCTACTTCGCGAAGATCGATGAGGTCCTGGCCCCGGGCGGCACAGCGGTGATCCAGGCGATCACCATGCCGCACGACCAGATGCTGGCGACCCGGAACATCGAGACCTGGATCACCAAGTACATCTTCCCCGGCGGCCTGCTGCCCTCGACCGAGGCGATCACCGCTGCCACCGAGGCGCACACCCGGCTCCGGATACGCAGCCGGCTCTCCTTCGGCCCGCACTACGCCGAGACGCTGCGGCGCTGGGACCTCGCCGTACGCGACCGGGCCGACGAGGTCAGGGCGCTCGGCTTCGACGAGACCTTCCTGCGGATGTGGCACTTCTACCTGGAGTACTCCCGGGCTGGATTCGCGGCGGGTTACATCGACGTCCAGCAGCTCACCTTCACCCGGGACGAGGCCCCGACCGGCGGGGGAACCGGTCAGGGCCTCGGGTTGTGAGGCAGCGGCGACGGATCAGCCGCCGGGCCGCTCGATGCTGTGCCGTTCGATGATGCGAGCGATCTCGGTGAAGCCGCGGCTGCGGGCGTGCTCGAGCGGCGTGACGCCGTCGCGGTCGGCGATGCTTGGGTCGGCGCCGTTCTCGAGCAGGCTGCGGACGACCCGCTGCCAGCGCTCGGTCCCCTCGCCCAGGATCACGGCCTCGAGGAGGGCGGTCCAGCCGAGGTCGTTGACGTGGTTGACATCGATCTCGGTGCGAGCGACCCGCTCCACGTAGTCCGCGTGGCCGCGCTCGCTCGCGGGGATGATCGAGACGCCACCGTAGCGGTTGCGCACGGTCAGGTCCGGGTCGACGCTGAGCAGCAGCTCGGCCATCGGGACGCTCCCGGTGACGCCGGTGACCAGCCACGGGGTGTCGTGCTGGCCGTCGAGAGCGTCCGGGTCGGCCCCCAGGTGCACCAGCAGTCGGGCCGTGGAGAGGTGGTCCTCGGTGACCGCGAGCAGCAGCGGCGTACGCCGGTTGCCGTCGCGTGCCTCCAGGTCGGCGCCGCCACGGAGGGCCGCCGCGGCCGCGTCCGCATCGCCGGCTGAAGCGGCGTGCAGGAGCTGGGCGTCGGCGTCGGCGACCTCGGAGGAAGCAGTACGCAGCGTCGACACGATCGCGTCGAACCCGCGCCCCTCGGCGTGCTGGAGGGCGGTCTTCCCGTCCCGGCCCGCCTTGACCGAGATGTCCACGCCGGCCGCCACCAGCACCCGCACCGTGTCGGCGGCGTCCGGGCCGTCGTCACCCAGGACGACCGCCTCGTGCAGTGCCGTCCAGCCCAGGTTGTTGACGTGGTCCAGGTCGATGCCGGCCTGCACCAGGCGACCGACGACGTCGGCGTGCCCACGTTCGGCGGCGCGGATCAGCGCGGTGCCGTCGTAGGAGTCCTTGGCGTTGATGTCGGCGCCGTTGCGCAGGGTCAGGTCGAGCAGGTCGACATAGCCCTCGCTCGCGGCGATGAGGTAGACGCTCTGCTGGGTGTCGTCCTGGTAGTCGACGTCGGCACCGGCCCGGATCAGCTCACGGGCACGCGCCACGTCGTTGTCCCAGGCGGCCTTGATCAGCTGCTCGTTCATCCGCTGTCGCTCCTCCGGGTCGGGGGTGTTCTTCGGCGCCTCGGACGGGGCCGACGCAGGGCTGGACGGAGACGACTGGGCGGTCTCCACCGGCGCCGCGGCGCAGCCTGCCAGAAGCACGGCCAGCGCCGCGGCGGCCATCGACCAGCGCAGGTGTGGCCGCACCGATGTGGACAGCGTCATCGCGGCATCCGTGCGGTGACGATCTCGTACGGCCCCTGCGCGGTCTGCTCGTCGAAGTGGCTGTCGACCAGCAGCATCCGGCCGTCGAGCAGCTTGCCGGTGGTGAAGACGCGGTCCGGGTCGGTCGCGCGCGAGGAGACGTGCTCGGCGGAGGTGGCGGACCGGTTCAGCTCCAGGTGCACGATCTGCTTGTCGAAGTTGCGGATCACGGCGAGGTCGCGGCCCTGCCGGATCAGGCCGTCGGCGTTGCGCAGGTCGGCGCCGTCGGTGTCGATCGCGCTGACCTCACCGGTCGCGACCGAGAAGCGCCACAGCTGGCCGGTGTTGCCCTGGGCGACCACGAACGCCGAGCGGTCGGTGCTCAGCACGATGCCACCGAGGTTGAAGCCCTCCTGCCGGGCGATCAGCGAGCTGCCGTCGGCCCACTCGGTGGCCTCCCAGCCGTTCGCGCCTTCGGCGACGCGGATGATCGTCGGGTCGTTGGAGTTGGTGAAGTACGCAGCCCCGTCAGGTCCGATCGCGACGTCGTTCAGGAACGCGTTGTTGTCGGGGACGCGAAGCGCCGCCAGCAGCTCGCCCGAGGGGCTGTAGACCCACAGGTCGGGACGGTCGTTGCCGGTGCCGTTCGGACCGCCGGCGATGTAGATGCGGCCCTCGTCGTCGACGGTGATGCCGCGGGCGGTGTAGCGGCCGTCGGTGCCGTCACCGGCCAGCCACTCCTCGGCCTGGGCCCGGTCGGCGGTGCCCCGCTGGATCTCGCCGCCGGTGACCTCGCTGACGTAGAACGTCCCGGACTCCTGGTCGACGCCGATCCCCTCGAACTTCGAGCCGCCCTGGGCGAACGACTCGCCCTCGAGCAGGTAGCTCGCCGGCCGGCCCTCCGCGGCGTTGGCCGCGGTGCCCGTGCCGAGGGCGGTGAAGGACAGGGTGGCCGTGGCGGCGATGCCGGCCAGGCCGGCGAGGGCGGCGATTCGGGACGTACGCATGGTGGTTCTCCTGAGTTCCGTGCTTGATGGTCGAGCTGATGTGCCTCAACCATCGCCGTCGGGGAGGGGTCCGGACATCGGGAGACCGGCGACGTCTGGATAGCCGTCCGGCGACACCCCGGATAGCCGATTGGATGATGCCGGTGCCCCGCGACCGGCTTAGCCTGGAACGACCATGTCGACCGACACCGAGCCAGCTCCAGGGCCAACCCCGTCCGCCGCCGGTGGGATCCTGGCCGGCCAGTCGTTGCTCGACCGCTGGCTCCACATCTCACTGGTGGTGCTCGTCGTCGCCTCGGTCGCGCGCTACCTGCAGGGGCACGGCCTCGGCGACCAGGCCGAGGTGGTCCTGCCCGGCGCCGCCGTCCTCCTGATCGCGTACGCAGCGGGCCGCCGCCTCATCGGCACGGCCGCGGTCGTCTGGCTGGCCGCGGTGGTCGCCTGCTGGACCGTGCTGGCGCTGATCGCGCCGTCCTTCTCATGGGCGGCGGTGCCCCTGGTCTTCCTGGCGCTGCGGGTGCTGCCCTTCCGCTGGGCGGTGGCAGTCACGGTGTTCCTCGTCGCGGTCGTCGCGGTCGCCTGGAGCCGGATGACCGGCCTGGCCGACCCGACCGTGCTGCTCGGCCCGGTCTGTGTCGCCGTGCTCGCCGTGACCGCCTACCGGGCTCTGGAGCGCGACGCGGCGACCCGCCGCATGCTCCTCGCCGAGCTCGAGGCGGCCCAGGACGAGGTCGCCGACGCCGAGCGCCGAGCCGGTGTGGTGGCCGAGCGCGCGCGGCTGAGCCGGGAGATCCACGACAGCGTCGCCCAGGGCCTGACCAGCATCAACCTGCTGCTCCAGGCCGCCGACCAGGAGTGGGAGTCGCGCCCGGCCGACGCCCGCGACCACGTCGACCAGGCCGCCACCATGGCCCGCTCTTCCCTCGACGAGGCCCGCCGGGTCGTCCGCGACCTCGCCCCCGCCGAGCTGACCGGCGGATCGGCGCTGGTCACGGCCGTACGCCAGGTCGCCGAGGACGTCGCCGCCACCACCGGGCTCGACATCCCCGTCCACGTCCACGGCGAGCCGCACGAGGTCGGCGGCCGGGTCGCGACGGCCGTCGTCCGCACCCTGCGCGGTGCCCTCGCCAACGTCGCCGAGCACGCCGGCGCGATCACCGCGGTCACGTCCCTCACCTTCCACGAGGGCGGGGTCGCCCTGGACGTACGCGACGACGGGGCGGGCTTCGACCCGGCCGACCTCAAGGAGTCGGACGGTCTGCGGGGACACGGCCTGGCCGGAATGCGGGCTCGCGCCCGGCTGCTGGGTGGAGACTTGGTCATCGAGAGTGCCCCGGGGGAGGGCACGGTGGTCGCGGCCTCGTTCGCGGCGGCCCAGCTGGGAGCGGAGGAACGTCGTGGGTGAGCAACACGTCCGGGTGGTGCTGGTCGACGACCATCCGGTGGTCCGGGCCGGCGTACGCGCCCTGGTGAGCGCCCAGGACGACCTGGACGTGGTCGGCGAGGCGGCCGACTCGGCCCAGGCGGTCGCGATCGTGGCCGAGACGAAGCCGGACGTGGTGCTGATGGACCTCAGCCTCGGCGACGGGCCCGGCGGTGCGGAGACCACCCGGCTGGTCCGCGACCTGCCCTCGCCCCCGCAGGTGCTGGTGCTGACGACGTACGACACCGAGGCCGACGTCCTCGAGGCCGTCGACGCCGGTGCGGCCGGCTACCTGCTGAAGGACGCCCCGCCCGACGAGCTGTTCCGGGCGATCCGGGGCACCGCCCGCGGCGAGACCGTGCTGGCGCCCTCGGTCGCCACCCGGCTGCTGCAGCGGGCCGCCTCCCCGGCGCCGAAGGTGAGCCCGCGCGAGGTCGAGATCCTGCGCCTGCTCGCCAAGGGCCTGGGCAACAAGGAGATGGCCCGCGAGCTCCTGGTCAGCGAGGCGACGGTCAAGTCCCACCTCTCCCACATCTACACCAAGCTCGGCGTCGACACCCGCGCCGGCGCCGTCGCCACGGCCATCGAGCGCCGCATCCTGCGCCCCTGACCGTAGCGGCGTACGCCGGGCCGTCAGCAGGTCGCGAGCAGCATCGGCTCCAGCAGGAGGCCGAGGTCGTAGGGCGGCTCGGTGGCACCGGTGTAGTCGCGGCCGGTCCAGGCGAGGGTGACCTGACGCTCCCCGTCGCGCGAGCTCCAGTTGATCGACTGGGTGCCGAAGTGGGCGCCGTCGTGGCCGTAGAGGTACTCACCCTCCGCGCAGGGGTCGGCGACGCGATAGATGCCCAGTCCGTAGTCGGGGTCGGCGCTGCCCGAGCGAGGCGGGAGCATGGCGTCGACCGATGCCGGCGAGACCAGCTCGCCGGTCAGCAGCGCCTCGTTGAGCGAGGCCAGGTCACGGGTGGTGCTGGTCGCGGCGCCGGAGGCGTGGAAGACGCTCGGGTCCAGGTCGGTCAGGGCCCGCCATCCGGTCTGGTCGATCTCGGCCGCACCCTCGAGGAACGGTCCGCGGTTGTGCGAGGTCTTCGGGTAGTCGGTGCGGAGCATGCCGGCCGGCCAGAAGATGCGCCGGTGGAGCAGGTCATCGAGATCGTGGCCGGTCTCCTTCTCGAGCATGACGCCGAGGGCGACGTAGCCGTAGTTGGAGTAGGAGAAGTCGGTGCCCGGCTCGAAGAGCCAGGGGACCGAGCGCATCGCGGCCAGGTGCTCGGCCTCGGTGTAGTGCTGACCGACGGCGTCGATGAGCTGCTCCAACGAGTCGGGGTCCTCGACGCGGGTCAGCAGCAGCTCCTCGGGGCCGCGCGGGGCCCCGGAGCGGTGGCTGAGCAGGTGCTCGATCGTGACGCCGGCAGGAAAGATCCCGGGCAGTACGTCCTCGGCCGACGTGTCCAGACTCCAGGTGCCGCGCTCGACCTCCTGCATGACCAGGGTCGCGATCATCGTCTTGGTGTTGCTGGCGACGTGGAACCTGTCGGAGGCCCGGACGTCGCGCTCGGTGCCCGCCTCGCGTACGCCACCCGCCCCCGTCCACGTCAGACCCGGAGCCTCGACCCGGGCGGTGACGCCGAGGGCACCGTCGGCGATGACCGCGTCGACGGCTCGGTCGAGCTCCGCGGCAGCCGGAGTCGACGACCGCGCCTTGAACCCTTGCTGCTCGGCCGCCGCCCGCTCGGCGATCGCGGTCGCTTCCCGGGTCAGCGCCGTCGGGTCCGGCGCAACGGCCGCGGGCCCGCGACCGGGATCGCGACCGGGACCGGGATCGGGCTGGGCGTACGCGGCCGGCACGGCCGTCAGCGGAAGGAGCACCGCGGCGATCGCTGCGGTGCTCGTGCGGACGAGGGTCCGAGACATGACTGCTCCTGTCGTCGTCGACGTTTCGCAGCCATCGTTCCGGGCCTGGACGTACGCCCACATCAGCCTCGAGCCGGAGATCGAGGCCCGCTTCGGTCAGTCTCGAAGCTGACGCCGCAGCGCGCGGGCGGCCTTGCCCTTGCGGGAGAACAGGTCGCGGCGCTCGGCGGGGGACATCGGGCCGAGCTTCGCGAGGACCGAGGAGGGGAAGCCGGCGACCTCGGGTGCCTCGCCGATCGGGACGGTGGTGTGGACGACCGGGGCGCCGGGGACCCCGCCGGCCCCCTCGTCGTAGAGATGGACCAGCGAGATCGCCTGGTGGCCGTCGACGGAGGCGGAGTAGCGGTCGAGGGTCGCGGGCGCGGCGGTGTAGCAGCTCGCGGAGGCGACCGAGACCGGGATGCCGGCGAAGGTGGTGCTGGTCGAGTAGTGCAGGTGACCTGCGAGAACGGCGCGTACGTCGGTCCCCTCCAGCACCGGGGCGAGCCGGTCCTGGCCGTCGAGCTCGATGATCACGCTGGCCTCGTTGAGGGGGAGCGGGATCGGCGGGTGGTGCATCGCGAGCAGGGTGCCGTGCGGTGCCGGCTCGGCGAGCTCCTCGCTCAGCCAGTCCAGCTGCGCCTGGGTGATGTCGCCGTGGTGCCAGCCGGGCACGGTGGTGTCCAGGGAGATGATCCGCAGGCCGTGGATGTCGTAGACCCGGTCCTGCGGGGCGTCGGAGGTTTCCCCGAACAGCATCTCGGAGTAGACCTCGCGCTCGTCGTGGTTGCCCATCACCCAGATGATCTCGGCCCCGAGGTCCGCGGCGACCGGCTCGACCTGCTTGCGGAGGCGTACGTAGGGGTCGCGCTCGCCCAGGTCGGCGAGGTCGCCGGTGAAGACGATCGCCTGCGGCGGGACGGTCATCCCGCGCAGCCGGTCCAGGGCGCGCTCGAAGCCGGGCGTCGGGTCGACCTTGCCGAAGATCCGCCGGTCACCGGCGTAGAGATGGGTGTCGGAGGTGGGCGATCGTATGACGGGGAGCGGGATACTGTCCGAACTGCACGCTCCCCAGCCTAGGTCCGTCCGGGGCGGAGTTGGAGGTTGTCAGGAACTGCCAACTCTCAGTTGGAAGTTCCCGCCAACTTCCAACTCAAACTGCATCTGAGTGGTAAGTTCAGCGGTCATGGATCCGGAGAGGTACGACGCTCCGCAGTTCGGCCGGGTGACCCGCGAGCCGGGCAACAAGTGGGCCTACTGGTACTACCTGCCCGCCCACATCCCGCGTGACCTGGCCCTCCAGCCGCTCACCGTGAAGGCGCTCTCGGACGCCGACGCCGCGTTGGGGCGACTGCAGGGTGTGAGCGCGCTGATCCAGGACCCCGAGCTGCTGATCGGGCCCTACCTGACCCAGGAGGCGGTCGCCTCCTCGCGGATCGAGGGCACCCAGACCTCCCTGGAGGAGGTGCTCCAGGACGAGGCCAGCGGTCAGGCGACCAGGAGCGAGGACGTCGCCGAGGTCAAGGCCTATCTCGCCGCGACCCGCCAGGGGTTCGAGCTCATCAAGAGCTGGCCGCTCAGCCAGCGCCTCGTGCTCGAGCTCCACAAGACGCTGCTGACCGGCGTCCGGGGCCACGAGCGCCACCCCGGAGAGTTCCGGCGGATGCCGGTCTGGGTGGGCTCGCCGACCGACGACCCCACCACCGCCGCGTACGTCCCGCCCCTCCCGCCGGACCTGCCGGAGCTGATCGCCGACTGGGAGGCGTACGTCAACGTCCCGGACCTCAGCCCGACGCTGGTGCGCTGCGCGCTGATGCACTACCAGTTCGAGACGATCCACCCGTTCCTCGACGGCAACGGCCGCATCGGCCGGCTGCTGATCAACCTGATGCTGATGGAGGAGGGGCGGATGACCACGCCGCTGCTCTATCTCTCGGGCTACATCGAGGCGCACCGCCAGACCTACTACCAGCGGCTGCAGAGCGTCCGCGAGCGCGGTGAGATGCAGGAGTGGCTGCAGTTCTTCCTCACCGCGGTGCGGCGCTCCGCCGAGGATGCCACGACCCGCTCCGAGCGCCTGGTCGCGCTCCGGGAGGCCTACCTCGACGAGGCGGCCACCTCGCGCGCCAACCTGTCCGGGCTGGTCACGCTGCTGTTCGCCAACCCCTACCTGACCGTCAAGCGGGTCCAGGACGCGACCGGCCTGACCAACCAGGGCGCGCGCAACCTGATCCAGGACGCCGAGCGGCGTGGGTGGATCGAGGCGGCCGGCCGGTCGGGCCGCGGCGGCCGGCATTACTGGGTCGCCAGGGCGGTGATGAACGTGATCGAGGAGCCTCTGGCGTACGACTGAGCCGTGCCGGGCCCGGCTGAACCCCGCTCAAATCGTGCAGGTGGCCCCGGCGTGCACCTGTGCACGCCCGGGGCCACCTGTGTGACGTTGCCGAGCAGTCGGTAGGGGGTGATCACTCGGCCATGGTCATGTTTCTCAGAAGGTGCCCAGCGGACCCAGCGGGTTCGGGACCTCGTGGACCGGAAGGCCGTCGAGGGCCGGGTTCTCCATCGGGAGCAGGAAGGAGACCTGGTCCATCTCGCGGTCGGACAGCTCGGACGGCACGGCGCCGCCGAGGATCTTGTCCATCACGATGCCGGGCGCGCCGACGTAGGCGCCGGAGACGGCCAGAGCGGCACCGTTGCCGACCTGGTGCGCGCCACCGTCCCAGTTCACCCAGGCCTTCTTCTGCGCGGGGCTCAGCTCGTCGCCGGTGGCACCCATCAGGATGAGGCCCGGGGCGCCGACCCAGGCGCCGCTGACCATGCGGGCGGCGCCGCCGGTGGCCTGGCCGGCGCCACAGATGAAGCTGGCCCAGGCCTTCTGGCTCGAGGGCGAGAGGTCCGAGGCACCGGCGGAGTTCTCCTTGATGCACTGGGCCTCGGTGCGCTTGTGGTGCTCGTCGCCCGGAGCCGCGTTGGCGGTGCCGGCGGTCAGAGCGATGGCGACACCCGAGAAGGCGGCGACGGCCGCGGCGCGGCGGAGCAGCCCTGTCTTCATGTTCATTTCGTACCTTTCATCGATCAATTCGAATTGAAACATCACGCACGGACGCGACCCCCGGACCGATAACAGACGCATCGATACGTTCGCATCCGGGAAAAGATGCTAGGAGCATCGAGGGTCATCAGCGCAAGCGACACGGCTGTTTTCGTGTCAACTAAGTGCCGAAAGAAATGTAATGACGTAATTTTCGCCAAACTGCAACGTTGTTGTCTGACCGCGCGTAAATGCGCAGATGGCCCGGCCGTGCACGAGTGCACGCCAAGGCCATCTGTAGACGGCGCCGATCGGACCGTGGTGGGAGCTACGACCGGTCGGCAGCAGTCATGTCGCCGCTCAGAAGGATCCGAGGGGAGCCATCGGGTTCGGGACCTGCTCGGTGGGAACGCCGTCGAGAGCCGGGCTGTCCTCGGGGATGAGGAACGTGACCTGCTCGAGCTCGCTCGGCGACAGGTCGCTCGGGGTCGCCCCGCCCGCGATCTGGTCGAGGATGATGCCCGGGGCACCGACGTAGGCGCCGGCGACCATCATGGCGGCACCCTCACCGATCTTGCGGCCACCCTCGTCCCAGTTCTCCCAGGCAGCCAGCTGCTCCGGGGTCAGCGGGGCGCCGGTGGCACCGGCGAGGAGCAGGCCCGGGGCACCGACCCAGGCGCCGCTGACCATCTGGGCAGCACCCTCGGTCACGTAGGAGCCGCCGAGGATGAAGTCCTCCCAGGCCTTCTGCGACGAGGGCGAGAGGTCCGAGGGGGTCACGGAGGAGGCGGCAGGCACCTCGACGTCGGCCGGAGCAGCCGTGGCGGCTCCGGTGGTCAGCGCGAAGGCGACACCCGAGAAGGCGGCGACGGCCGCGGCGCGGCGGAGCAGCCCTGTCTTCTTGCTCATTTCATACCTTTCGTCGATCAATTCGAATTGAAACAACATCAGCGGTCACGGTTCGGCCGACATCGGCATCGGCACGTCCGTGACCGCTTCATGACGCTAAAGACACTGAACGACCGGTTGTCCGAGCGACACGGCATCGGGGTTACCAAGTCAACGTAAACGTTCCATACTGCCCGGTAATACCGTGCCCGGCTGGGTTAATCGCTTCGCGCGAGATGCCGGAGACGCTAGATTGCCGCGTCCACTTCTCGGGACCCCCACGAAGAAGGCCTCGATGAGCTCGGCAACGTACGCACCCGTGAACCCTGGTCCCGATCGGTTGAGGAAGGGCGGCAGGGTCCTCTTGGCGGTTGTCCTCGGACTTCTCGGGGGGCCGCTTGTTCTCCTCGGAACGGGTCTGGCCATCGCGGCCGGGCCCGACGACGTGGTGATGGGCAAGGAGACCCCGATCGAGCAGGGCGCGGCGTACTCCACGCCGGAGGCGTTCGCCTTCGACCGACTCCCGGTCACGGTGCGCGTGGAGGCGATCGGGGAGACGTACATCGGGGTGGGCAACCCGGTCGACGTCCTCGACGTCGTCGAGGACACCAAGGCCGTCGAGATCGCCAGGACCCCGCTGACCAGGGTCAGCGGCACCGCGGGCTCGGGGGACGAGGTGCCGGATGCCTCCCAGGCGCCGTGGTGGCACGGGACGGTCTCGGGCTCCGGTACGCAGGAGCTGAACGTGACGCTCGAGGGCGAGCCGGTCTCGTTCCTGGCCGCGAGCCGGGACGGCGCACCGATCAAGCTCGCCTTCGGGTATCGGCTCGACGGGATCTTCGCGGCCTCGCTGGGCGTCGCCGGCGGTGGTGCCCTGCTGCTGGTTGGCGCGGTGGTCCTGCTGCTGACCGGCAGGCCCGAGCGACCGGAGCAGTGGCAGCCGCCGCGCCCGCCGGCTTCGTACGTTCAGCCGACCCACCCGATCCACCCTGCCCATCCGCCCCGGCCGACGCAGCCGGCTCGGCCGACCCTGACCGGGCCCGCCCCGGAGCGCCCCGCACCGCCACGACCGCCCGCCGGTGGGCTCTACCGCCGCCTGGGCGTGGCGGCGGGGGTCGGCGTACTGACGCTCTCGCTCACCGGCTGCTCGATGCCGGCGGCGGTCGAGCTCGAACCGGCCAGCAAGGTCTCGCTGCGCAAGGACGGCGTCGCCGACCTGATCAAGGACTGGAACAAGCGCAACAACAAGGCGATCAAGGCCAACCAGCCCGGGAAGTGGAAGGGCGAGGCGTGGGCCGAGGCCGACAGCGGACCGGTCCTGGCCAAGGACCAGCTCACCTCCGCGGCGAACAAGAGCTTCGACGTCCGCGATCGCCCGCCCACCTGGAGGGCCGTGCCGGGACGGGTGTGGTCGGTGCAGCTCGGCGAGTACCCGATGTGGGCGGTCATCGAGGTCAACGTCAAGGGCGAGAGGAAGGCGAAGCTGACCCGGCTGGCCGTCTACGAGCAGCAGGACGCCCTCTCGCCCTGGAAGGTACACAGCAGCCTCGGGGTCAAGAAGAAGGCAGTGCCGTCCGAGGTCGAGGGAGCGGCGCCTGTTTCGGCCGCGGTGACGAAGCAGGTCGAGGAGGTCGCGGCCACGATCGACGCCTACCTCGAGAAGCCCACGAGGATCGACGGCCTCGACGGGTTCAAGAAGCTCGCCGACCCCGGCGAGGAGATCGCGGCGTACGCCTCGGACATGGGTGTCGACCTGGTCAGGACGACGGCCGAGCCCTTCGACACGACCAGCACCCGCATCGTGCAGACGCCCGAGGGTGCCCTCGCGATGCTGGACTTCACGACCGACTCCATCGTCGGCGGCCAGGACAGCGAGTGGGAGTGGAACCCGCCCTATGACGAGTTCCGCAGCCGGGCGGGCAAGAACCTGTCGATCCGGACGGCGGTGACGGTCGCGGTCCTGGTGCCGCAGGACGGGGACCCGTCGGTCCTCGGCGTCGAGTACGGCGAGATCATGGGCGCGAAGGTGAAGAACTGACCCCCAGGGTTCATCCGATGCTCGCGTGAGCGGCGGGTGGGCTTTCCTGGGGAGGTCTAGCGTCGCAGCATGCATCATGCTGCGGCCGTGGGCCTGGCCATCGGCGCATGCGTCCTGTTCTCGCTCTCCGCTGCCGTTCAGCAGCGCGCCAGCGCTCTCGCGCCCGGCCGCAGCGGCGGGATCTCCGGGGTCGAGCAGCTGATGCTGGCGCTGGTGCGCAACCCGCTGTGGGTCACCGGCGCGGCGATCAACGCCGTCGGCTTCGGGGTGCAGGCGGTCGCGCTCCACCTCGGGTCGGTCTCGGTGGTGCAGTCGGTGATGCCCACCCAGCTGCTCTTCGCGCTCGTCTTCGCGTCCATCGCCGCGCGCCACTGGCCGACGGTCGTCGACTGGGTCAGCGGGGCCGCGATCTGCGGCGGCGTGATCCTGCTGGTCACCGACGACCATCGCGGCGGGACCTACGCCGACGTCGGCCGCGTCGCCCTCTTCGCGGCGTGCGTGGCGGTCGTGATCTGCGTACTCCTGCTGGTGGCGCACCGGTTCCCGCCGCCGATCGCTGCGGCGACCACGGCGGTCGCGGCCGGGTGCTCGTTCGCGACCACCTCGGTGCTGCTGAAGATCACCGCCGACCGGGCCGCCGCCGACGGCTTCGTCGGGCTGCTCACGCTGCCGGCGTTCTACGGGCTGCTGTGCACCTGCGGCCTCGGCATCGTGCTCACCCAGGCGGCACTGGCCGCCGGGCCGCTGCCCTGGGCGATGGCGGCGATGACGATCACCAACCCCACCGTCTCGTACGTCGCGGCCGTTGTCGCGTTCGGCGCGTCCGCCCCCACGCTGTGGGTCGCGGTGAGCGCCGGGGCCCTGCTGGTCACCGGGATCGTCGGGCTCGCCCGGTCACGCTCGGCGCAGCGGTGGACGCCGGTGCAGCCGGAGCCGACCGTGATCCGCGTCCACTCGGACGTGCCCTAGGCCCGATCCTGCATCGACCGCGGCCAGGAGCGCCGTCGCGTCGACCTGGGCTTGAGGTGCTCGGGCAGCGCGCTGATGTAGGGCGCGGCATGCCGGCAGTCGCCGCAGGTGACGTTGCGGTAGTCGTAGGTGGTCGTCGGATCTTCCCCGTAGGCGCTGCACACCGGGCCGAACGAGTCGGCGAAGTGGGTGGGCTGCGGCAGTGTTACCTGGTCGGCTTCAGCGGTGACTTTCGTTGAATCGCTCATGGTGAACGGTCTAACGAGTCAACGGCTCATGCGTAACGCCGAGCCCGCCGGGCCGCCTGCCGCTGCCGCGAACGAGCGAGGAGATAGGTCGGCGCGGTCTCCTGCGCGAGGCTCTCGTGGAGCTCCAGCATCTGCTCGATCGTGCGTGACCACGGGAACTGCTCGGCGCGCTCCCGGGCCGCGTGGCGGGTCGCCGCCACGGGCCGCTCGGCGACGTCGATCACCGCGTCGGCCAGCGCGGTGGGGTGGGCAGGGGCCCAGGCTCCGCACCGGGGGTCGATGAGCTCGCGGGCGCCGCCGCGGTCGGCGGTCACCACCGGCGTACCGCTGGCGAGGGCTTCCAGGACGGCGAGCCCGAAGGTCTCGCGCGGGCAGACCGAGAGCGCCACGTCGGCCTCCGCCAGCGCCCGGGCGATCCGGTGGCGGTCGGAGACGTGCCCGTGGAAGACGATCGGCGCGCCGGCGGCGAGCGCCTCGATCTCGGCACGGTGCGGTCCGTCCCCATAGACGTCCATCCGTACGTCGAACCCACGGCGATGCAGCTCGACGGCGGTGGCGACGGCGAGATCGGGCGACTTCTCCCGGGACAGGCGGCCGACGTGGACGATCCGCAGGGTGTCGTCGCGGTGGCCGGGCGAGGGCTGGAAGAAGTCCAGGTCGACGCCCAGCGGCACCTGCGCGATCGGGCAGCCGACGGTCGCCGCCAGCGGCTCGAACTCGTGCCGGGCGTAGTCGGAGGTGACCAGCACCTGGTCGAAGGAGCGCACCAGCATCCGGTTGAGCAGCGCGGTGGAGACCTTCGAGGTGGTGTCCATGCCGGTGTAGGTGGGCATGTACTCGTCGAGCCGCTCGTGTGAGAAGAGCACCGTGCCGATGCCCTGCCGCCGGGCCCAGCGCGAGACCGGCAGCATCGTGAACTTGTCGCTGACCTCGAGGCTCGTCGGGCGGTAGCGGGTCAGCACGTCGGTGACCCGCCACGGCTCGATGATGAGCCGGTAGCCGCCGCCCACGCGTGGCGCTCTCAGTTGCACCACCTCGCCGAGGTCGGTCGAGGTGACCGCGTCGTACGGGCCGGGGACGACGAGAAGCCGGTCGTGGCCCGCCTCGACATATCCGCGGGCGAGAGCCTCCAGAGCCGTCTTCATCCCTCCGGACGTGGGGCCGACGAAGTTCGCGAGCTGAGCGATGAGCACGGGCCACATCGTGTGGCATCGAGGTAGCCCGTCGGCGACCTCGATGTGACGTCGGCATGGCGAGGTGGCGTATTGGTTCAGGGTCGAACGTTCGGGAGTAGCGTTTGCGGTATGACCAACCTGGACGCGCACCCCACCCCCGTCGAGTGTGTCGGAGGCACTGGCGACGAAGGCGTCGAGATCCAGATCATCACTCCGCGCGACGTGCCTCTGGGTGGTCCTCGGGCGATGAACGTACGCCGCACCCTGCCCGCCCGCGCGCGCTCGCTGATCGGCGCGTGGTGCTTCCTGGACCACTACGGTCCCGACGACGTCGTGGTCTCCGGCGGGATGGAGGTGCCGCCCCACCCGCACACCGGGCTGGCGACGGTCTCCTGGCTGTTCACCGGGGAGATCGAGCACCGTGACTCGGTCGGCACCGTGGCGATGGTGCGCCCGGGCGAGGTCAACCTGATGACCGCAGGGCGCGGCATCTCCCACTCGGAGAACTCGACGCCCGAGGCGACTGTCCTGCACGGGGCGCAGCTGTGGGTCGCGCTGCCGGACGAGTTCCGCGATGTCGAGCCGGCCTTCGAGAACCACGTCCCGACGCCGATCGAGCGCGACGGGGCGACGGTCAGGGTCTTCCTGGGCTCGCTCCTGGGCTCCACGTCCCCGGTGCGCACCTACTCCGAGCTCCTCGGCGCCGAGATCCTGCTCGAGCCCGGCGCCCGGCTGGAGATCCCGGTCGAGAGCCGGTTCGAGCACGGCGTACTCGTGGACACGGGCGAGGTCTCGATGACCGGCGTGGGCCCGTCCGGCCCGGCCTCGGCCACGGTGGAGAAGGACTCGCTGGCGTACGCGCCTCCGGGTGCCACCACCCTGGTCCTGCAGGCCGGTGAGGCGTGGACCCGGCTGCTCCTGCTCGGCGGTCCGCCGTTCGGCGAGTCGATCATCATGTGGTGGAACTTCGTCGGGCGTACGCACGACGAAGTCGTGGCCTACCGCCAGGAGTGGCAGGACCAGATCACCCGCGGTGGAGGCGAGGTCGTCGAGGACTCCCAGGAGCTGGCCGAGGGGCGTTTCGGCGTGGTCGAGGGCAACCACCAGAGGCCCATCCCGGCGCCTCCGCTGCCCAACGCGCGCCTCCGCTCCCGGTCCTAGCTCGCGGTCTTAGGTGGCGTCGCGGCTCGTGCTTAGACTGCAGTCGTGAGTGACGAATCCGCAGACCCAGGGGTCGTGCTGGCCGTGGCGGTGGGCCGCAGCCGTAGCCAGGCGGCGGTCTTCGACCTCGCCGGCCGCGAGCTGGCCGGCGACACCCGCGACCACGAGGTCGGTATCTCCGCCGAGGCGCTGATGCCGGAGATCGTCGAGCGGATGACCAAGATGGTGGCCTCGATCGATCTGCCGGTGCTGGCGATCGGGATGAGCCTTCCCGGCGTGGTCAACCCCGATCTCGGGATGAGCATCGACACCCCGGCGATGGGCGGCTGGGACGGCGTCCAGCTGGCGCCCTACTTCACCTCGCTGACCGACGCCCCGCTGATCCTCGCCCACGACGCCCACGCGCTGGCGCGCTCGGAGCTCTTCAACTCCGACCATCCCGTACGCAACGCCCTGGTGATCAAGGCCTCGACCGGCCTCGGCATGGGCATCATCACCGACGGCAAGGTGGTCACCGGTGCGCTCGGGGCCGCCGGCGAGATCGGCCACACCCGCATCGACGCCGCCGGCGACCGGCCCTGCCGCTGCGGCTCCACCGGCTGCCTGGAGACGGTCGCGTCCGGCTGGGCGCTCGCGCAGCGGCTGACCGACTCCGGCGTCCCCGCCGGTCACGTACGCGACTTGGTGGCCGCCGCGCTGGCCGGCGACGCGGTGGCGCGCGGGCTGCTGCGCGAGGGCGGACGACAGCTCGGCGAGGTGGTGGCCACGGCCGTCAACCTGCTCAACCCGGAGGTCGTCGTCATCGGCGGCGACATGGCCGGCGCCTTCGACCTCTACACCGCCGGGGTGCGCGAGAGCGTCTACGCCCGCGCCAACCCGATCGCCACCCGCGAGCTCACCTTCATGGCCCAGCTGCACGGGGACTCCTCGGGCTTGGTCGGCTGCGCCGCGATGGCCATCGAATCCATCGCCTCGTGATCGTCGGCCTGCTCTGGCTGCTCGGGTGCCAGCTGGCCGGAACCGCGATCGTGGAGCTGACCGGGATCCCGCTGCCCGGTCCGGTGGTGGGCATGCTGCTGCTCTTCGTCGTGCTGCTCCTGCGCCGCCGCGACGGCGAGGACGACCCGGTCATCCAGGTCGGTGACTACTTCCTCTCCCACCTGCAGCTCTTCTTCATCCCGGCCGGCGTCGGCGTGATCGCCTACGTCGCGGTCATCCGTGACGCGGCGGTGCCGATCGTGGTCGCGCTGCTCGGCTCCTGGATCCTCGGACTGGCCACGGTGGGCTGGGTGCTCGGCCTGTTCCTCCGCCGGGTTCCGTCGGTCGCCGGCACCGAGGGCGCGCCCGGGGAGGAGATCGAGTGAGCGTCATCCTGTGGCTGTTCGTGACGGTGGCGGCGTACGAGCTCGGGCGGTGGCTGCGCAAGCGGACCCACTCGCCGCTGGCGCAGCCGGTGGCGGTCGCGATCGTGATCGTCGGCACGCTGCTGACGGTCAGCGGCACGGCCTACGACGACTACGCCGACGCCACCGCGCTGATCAGCTTCCTGCTCGGCCCGGCGACGGTGGCGCTGGCGATCCCGCTCTACCACCAGGTCTCCCGGCTGAAGGGGATGGTGGTGCCGGTCCTGGTCGCACTGACCGCCGGTGCGGTGGTCTCGGTGGTCAGCGGCATCCTGCTGGTGCGCTGGCTCGGTGGCAGCGACGTGCTCGAGCGGACGATGGCTCCGAAGGCGGTGACGACGCCGGTGGCGATCGAGCTGACCGACCGCCTCGGCGGCTATCCGGAGCTGTCGGCGGCCTTCGCCATCGTGATCGGGATCATCGCCGCGATGGTCGCGCCGCGGGTGCTGACCCTGCTCGGGATCCGCGACCCGCGAGCCCGTGGCGTCGCCGTCGGCGCCGTCTCCCACGGCATCGGCACCGCCCGGATGCTGGAGGAGAGCCAGGTCGAGGGCGCCTTCTCCGGCCTGGCGATGGGCCTCACCGCGGTCGTGACGTGTCTCATGGTTCCGCTGGCGGCGTACTTCCTCCTCTGACCCGGCCCACGCCCTAACGTTGGTCTCATGGCTCGAGTGCACGCCTTCACCGACGACGTACTCGGCACTCTCGACGCGGTCGGGGTCGCCGAGGCCCTGCGGCGTGGTGATCTCAGCACCGTGGAGGCGGTCGAGGCGGCCATCGCCCGGATCGAGGCGGTCGACCCCGCGCTCGCCGCGATGGCCTACCGCACCTTCGACCGCGCCCGGGTCCAGGCGCGCGCTCCCCGGGCAGGGTTCTTCGCGGGCGTGCCCACCCTGATCAAGGACAACACCGACGTCGCCGGGGTGCCCACCAGGAACGGCACGGATTCGTACGTCATGCCGCCGGCGTCACGCAACGGCGAGATGACCAAGCTGCTCTTCAAGCTCGGCCTGCTGTCGCTGGGCAAGACGCAGCTCTCCGAGTTCGGCTTCTCGGGCACCGCCGAGCACGCGCGGCTCGGGGCGGTGCGCAACCCGTGGGACACCGGCCGGGTGGCCGGTGCCTCCTCGGCGGGGTCGGGTGCGCTGGTGGCCGCCGGGGCGGTGCCCATCGCCCACGGCAACGACGGTGGTGGCTCGATCCGGATCCCGGCCGGCGCCTGTGGGCTGGTCGGCCTCAAACCGACCCGTGACCGACTGCCGCAGGACCCGCTCTACGGGCTGCTGCCCCTCAAGATCGTCACCGACGGCGTCCTGACCCGATCGGTCCGAGACACGGCCGCCTTCTTCCGGGAGGCCGAGAAGGCGCACCACACCTCGTTGCCGCCGATCGGGAACGTCACCGGTCCCGGCTCGAAACGGCTCCGGTTCGCGGTCTTCACCGGCGCGCTCGGGCGCGAGGCCAGCCCCGAGGTCGCCGAGCTGACGATGAAGACGGCGGCGGTGCTCGAGGAGCTGGGCCACACCGTCGAGACGGTCCCACCGCCGGTGCCCGAGACCTTCGCCGACGACTTCGTCCTCTACTGGGGCACGCTCGCCGTCGCCCTGGTCAACGCCGGCCCGCTGCGCGGCAAGACCTGGGACCGGCAGCGACTCGACAACCTCACCGTCGGCCTGGCCCAGCACACGATGAGGAACGCCAAGCACGTTCCGGCCGCCATCGTCCGGCTGCGCAAGGTGCAGGCGATCGCGGAGGGGTTCCATGCTGCGTACGACGTCGTCCTGACGCCCACCGTCGCGCACGAGACGCCGGAGGTCGGCCGGCTGGCCCCGAGCCAGGCCTACGACCTGGTGATGAAGCGGCTGATGGACTGGGTCGCGTTCACCCCGTGGCAGAACGTCACCGGTGGGCCGGCGGTGTCGCTACCGGTCCAGCAGACGCTCGCCGGGCTGCCCCAGGGGATGATGTTCGGGGCCGCGCCAGGACAGGAGCGAATGCTCCTCGAGCTGTCCTACGAGCTCGAGGAAGCGATGGGTTTCGCGCGCATCTGGGAGCCCGGCGGGAGCGCCGAGGACCCCGCTGACCTGCGGTGATGCGGTCGCCGAGCGAAGGGTGCTTCTCGATTTGTTGACCATCGCGCCGTGCCGTAATGTTCTCTCTCGCAACGCCCCTTTAGCTCAGTCGGCAGAGCGTCTCCATGGTAAGGAGAAGGTCTACGGTTCGATTCCGTAAAGGGGCTCTGGAGTTCGGGACCCGCAGTAGGAATACTGCGGGCCTGATTCCTGTTGAGGCGGGGTAGCTCAGGCGGTTAGAGCGCACGACTCATAATCGTGAGGTCGCGGGTTCGATCCCCGCCCCCGCTACCGCCAAAGACCGCATCACCTCGATCAGCACTGTAAGGAAACTCCTGTGGCCAGCAAGAGCAGCGACGTTCGCCCGAAGATCACCCTCGCTTGCACCGAGTGCAAGGAGCGGAACTACATCTCGAAGAAGAACCGTCGGAACGACCCCGACCGCATCGAGCTCAACAAGTACTGCCCGCGTTGCCGCAAGCACACCGCGCACCGCGAGACCCGCTGAAGCATCTCAGTAGAGCGCGACGCTGATCGGCGCTCCGAACGCCCCGCCCCGAGTTCCGGGAGGCGGGGCGTTCGTTCTTTTGCCGAGACATCACCCCGGTCGGCCGAGACGTCGCTCCCGTCGGTCGAGCTGTCAGGCCGGTGCCATCTCGGCCGACGTACGTGACGCCTCGGCCGACGCGGGCGACTTCTCGGCCGACCACTAGAGTTGGCCGCATGGCAGTTGATGGGTCGCTCGTAGGGCGCGCGTTTCCTCCGACCAGGCCCTATCGGGTCACCGACGAGAAGGTGCGGGAGTTCGCTGCCGCCACCGGTGTGGGCTGGGAGAGCGGGGACCCGGTCCCCGCGACGTTCCCGATCGTGCTCGCCTTCGACGCGATGAACGCGTTCCTCGACGACGTCGAGGTGGAGCTGTCGCGGATCGTGCACGGCGAGCAGAAGTTCTCCTACGCCCGGCCGATCGCGCCGGGTGACGTGCTGACCGCGACCCTGAGCGTCGCCTCGCTGCGCCAGATCGGCGGCAACGACATCATCGGCACCGTCTCGGAGATCACCGACGACTCCGGTGCGGTCGTGTGCACCACGTCCGCCACCCTGGTCCACCGAGCGGCGGAGGTCGCCTGATGACACTCGAAGCAGGCGCCGAGCTCGCCCCGAAGACCTACCCCGTGACCCGGGCGTCGCTGGTCCGCTACGCGGGCGCGAGCGGCGACTTCAACCCGATCCACTGGTCCGACCGGATCGCCACCGCCGTCGGCCTCCCCGGCGTGATCGCCCACGGCATGTTCACCATGGCCCTCGTCGCCCGAGCCGTCTCGGAGTGGACCGACGGTGCCGAGGTCGTCGACTTCGGTGCGAAGTTCACCAACCCGGTCGTGGTGCCGGACGACGACGAGGGGACGTCGGTGACGGTCAGTGGCACCGTGAAGTCGGTCGAGGACGGGCTCGCGACGATCGCCCTGACCGTGGTCTCGACAAGCTCGACCACCGGGGAAGCCCAGAAGGTGCTCGGTATGCCGAAGGTCTCCGTACGTGTCTGAATCACTGTCCCGCCACACCACCTTCCATCTCGGCGGCCCGGCGGCGGAGTTCGTCACCGCGACGACCGAGGGGGAGATCATCGACGCCGTGACCGCGGCCGACGCGGCGGGCCAGGACGTGCTCGTCCTCGGCGGCGGCAGCAACCTCGTCGTGGCCGACGCCGGGTTCCCGGGCACCGTCATCAAGCTGGCGACCACGGGCGTCGAGGTGGAGACGGTCGAGGGTGGCGTACTCGTCACGGTGGCGGCGGGCGAGACCTGGGACGACTTCGTGACCACCGCCGTCGACAAGGGCTGGAGCGGGGTCGAGGCACTCTCCGGCATCCCCGGCAGCGTGGGCGCGACGCCGATCCAGAACGTCGGGGCGTACGGCCAGGACGTCTCCCAGACCATCACCTCGGTGAGGGTGTTCGACCGCGAGCTTCGCGAGCTGCGCACCTTCACCGCGGAGGAGTGCGGGTTCGGCTACCGCTGGTCGCGGTTCAAGGAGGTGCTCGGACGCTACGTGGTCCTCGAGGTCACCTTCCGGCTCGGCACCGACGGCGAGACCGGCTCGCCGATCGCCTACGCCCAGCTGGCCGGCGCCCTCGGCGTCGAGCAGGGCACCCGGGTGCCGTCCAAGCAGATCCGCGAGGCCGTCCTGGCGCTGCGTCGCAGCAAGGGCATGGTCATCGACGAGGCCGACCACGACACCTGGTCGGCGGGCTCGTTCTTCACCAACCCCGTGGTCGCGCCGGACGACGTGCCCGAGGGCGCTCCGGCGTACCCGCAGCCCGACGGCACCGTGAAGACCTCCGCCGCCTGGCTCATCGACCACGCCGGTTTCAAGAAGGGCCACACGCCCGAGGGTCTGGCGGGCAGGGTCTCGCTCTCCACGAAGCACACCCTCGCCCTCACCAACCGCGGCGAAGGCACGACCGAGGATCTCCTCGTGCTGGCACGAGAGGTCCGTGACGGGGTCGAGGCGGCGTACGGGATCGTGCTCGTCAACGAGCCGGTCATGCTCGGCGTGGAGCTCTAGGCGCGACCAGCCCCGACTCGTACGCGATCACGACGAGCTGGGCGCGGTCACGCGCGTGCAGCTTCGTCATGGCCCGGTTGATGTGGGTCTTCGCGGTCAGCACGCTGATCACCATGGTCTCGGCGACCTCGTCGTTGGTCATGCCCCGGGCGACCAGGGCGACCGCCTCGCGCTCCCGGTTGGTGAGCTCGGCGAGCCCGAGGGGTGCGTCGGCGGGCGAGGGCTGGGCGACGTACTGGTCGATCAGCGCGCGGGTGATCGACGGCGCCAGCAGCGCGTCGCCTCGGGCGGCGACCCGGACGGCGTGGACGAAGTCCTCCGGCTGGATGTCCTTGACGAGGAACCCGGCGGCGCCGGCACGTAGGGCCTCGAGGACGTACTCGTCCATCCCGTAGTTGGTCAGGATCACCACGTGCACGCCGCCCAGCGAAGGGTCGGCGGCGATTCGCCGGGTCGCCTCGAGACCGTCGGCGACCGGCATCTGAATGTCGACCATCGCCACGTCGGGCAGGTGCTCGCGGGCGAGCGTCACCGCCTCGACGCCGTTCGCCGCCTCGGCGACCACCTCGATGTCGTCCTCGAGGTTGAGAAAGGCCCGGAACCCGCTCCGGATGAGCGGCTGGTCGTCGACCAGGAGCACCCGGATCACGACGTACGCTCCACCGGCAGCCGCGCCTCGACCATGAAACCGCCCTCCTCGCGGGGTTGTGCCCGCAGCTCACCTCCGAGAGCGGAGACCCGCTCTCGCATCCCGAGCAGACCCACGCCGGGGACGGTCGCCGCCGGGGCGCCGGTGCCGTTGTCCTCGACCCGGATGCCGATCGAGCCGGGCCGATGGTCGATCCGGACCGACGCGGTGGTGGCCGCGGCGTGACGGGTCACGTTGGTCAGCGCCTCCTGGACGATCCGGTAGGCCGTCCGGCCCACCGCCACGGGCACCGTGCCGGGCTGCCCGTCGACGGTCAGCGTGACCTCCAGCCCGGTGGCTCCGGCGGACCCCACCAGATCGCGTACGTCCTCGAGCCCCCGCGGCGGGTTCGGATCGTCGTCACGCAGTGCCGTCAGCGTCGCCCGCAGCTCGCGGGCCGCCTCGCGCCCGGCCTCCCGGATCGCCAGCAGCGACTCGGGGACCTCCTCGCCGCGCCGCTGCGCCACGTGGACGGCGGCCTCGGACTGCACCTTGATGACCGAGATCTGGTGGGTGAGCGAGTCGTGCAGCTCGCGGGCGATGTGGAGGCGCTCGTCGTCGGCCCGGCGCTGGGCGGCGGCCTCCCGGGTGCGCTCGGCCTCGTCGGCCCGCCGCTCGGCCTGCCGGAGCGCCTCGCCGGCGGCGGCCGCCGCGATCAGCCAGGCGATCTCGAGGGCTCCGCGCGCCTGCTCGGAGGCGGCGCCGAAGTCGCCCGTGGCGGCGTACGCCACCAGGAACAGTCCGCTCTGCATCACGACGGCGGCGAGCAGCGTGACCAGCCGATGTCCCTCGCGCACCGCCGCGTAGACCGCGACCAGGAACGCGATCACCGCGACGTCGAAGCCGAGCGCCTGAAAGGCCAGTCCGCACGCGCCACTGACGACCAGCACGGCGACCGGCGCCCGGCGCCGGACGACGAGGACCAGAGCGCTCGCGACCAGCGCGGCGTAGCCGAGCAGCTCGTTGCCGGAGCCCGGGTGGCCGCCGCTCAGCGCAGCAGCCAGCTGGGCCACGGCCACTCCTGCGGCGATACCTGCGTCCCCGAGGGTGATCCGCCGCCTGGCCATGCGAGCAGGATATGCCCGCGGCGCCGCGCGCGAGTCCGTCTCCCGTAGGACTTCCGGCTACCACGTACGCAGTAGCGACGGCGCCGAAGAGTCCACGTCGGCAGGACGACTCGGAGGTGCGCCGACGAGACGATCGAGTCATCCGATGGAACTCGACGAAGGAGTCTCACATGTCCCTGAACGATGTGCTCGTCAACGCTGCCGGCTCGGACGTCGGTGCCTACACACTGACCACCGCCCGGCTCTGGGCGACGCTTGCCGCGTTCGTCGGGTTCGGCGGAGCGGTGGCCGGTGCGGCGGCACTGTCCCGCGCCGTCCGGGGTGTCGGCAACCGTGGCCGCAACGGCGCCGTCGTGGCGCTCGGCTGCGGTTCGATCGCCCTGGTCGTGGGCGTGGTCAACCTCTTGGTCGCCGACGGCGGGCCGGGCACCGGCAACGGCGTCGTCGGCGGCGGGATGGCGATCGTCCTCGGCCTCGCGGCCCTGGCCCTGGGCGCCGTCACCCTGCGCAGAGCCCGCCGAGTCGGCGCAAATGTCCCACGCTGAAAGGTCGAGTCGGCGCATCTGTCCCAGAATCCCGGGACAGATGCGCCGACTCGGCGCGAAATTCCGGGACATCAGCGCCGGGTCGGGATCAGGCGCGCTTCAGGTGCACCAGGACCTCGTGGTGATCGGTGTTCGGGAACATGTCCAGCAGACGTGCGGACACCGGTCGCAACGAGGGCATGTCACGCAGGTCGCGGGCGAGGGTGTCGACGTTGCACGAGGAGTAGACGACGTGCTCGACGCCCGACTCCTCCAGCCATCCGGCGAGCGAGGAGCCGATGCCGCGCCGCGGCGGGTTGACGATGACCAGGTCGGGTGCGGCGCCCGCCGAGAGGGCGTACGCCGTCGCGTCCCCGGCCACCCAGCTGGTGCCCGACAGGCCCAGCTCGGCGGCGGTCGAGGCGGCGGCCTCGATCGCCTGCTCGCTGGACTCGACGCCGAGGACCTCCCGCCCCGGGGCGGCGACGTGCAGCCCGAAGCCACCGACGCCGCAGTAGAGGTCCCATACCGAGCCCGGTGACACCGCGGAGACCAGGTCGCGGGCCTGGCGGTAGAGGGCCGCGGCGACGGCGGTGTTGGTCTGGAAGAAGGAGTGCGGCCGCAGTCGCAGGCCGATCCCGTTGACCTCCATCGTGAGCGCCTCGCGGGCGGTCAGGAAGATCTCCTCGGGCCCCTCGATGACGGCCTTGTGCTCGGGCTGGATGTTGACCGAGGCGACCGCGATCGGCAGCTCGTCGAGCAGCGCCGGAAGGTGCTTGCGCAGCCGGGCCAGCGCCTCGGTGGACCGCAGCACCCAGCGCACCATCAGCTCCCCGGTGGGAGCCTCGGTGACGATCACGTGCTTGAGCTCGCCACGCCGCTCGGGCACCGAGTAGGGGGTCAGCCGCGCGGCCGTGACGAACCGCGACAGGACCGGCAGCGCGGCCTGCAGCCCCGGCGTGTGCAGCCCGCACGCGAGCAGATCCACGCCGAGACCGTCGTGGGACAGGATCCCCAGCGTCGGCGCCTCCACCGACCCGGCGACGACCATCTTCGCCTTGTTGCGGAAACCGGCCTCCGGGCTGGAGACCGGTTCCTCCCAACGTACGGCGCCGGGCCAGACCGCATCGAGCGCGGTCGCGACCCGCTGCTGCTTCTGCGCCAGCTGGTCGGCGTACGCCATCTCCAGCCAGCGGCAGGAGCGGCAGGCGTCGGAGGTGAAGTAGCCGCAGTCCATCGGTCAGATGCGGCTGCTCAGCATCGCGTTGATGCTGTCGAACGTCGTGGTGGGGTCGGTCTCCTCGGCGACGACGAAGAGCATCACGATGATGAAGATGACGTAGGCGACCCAGAAGAGCAGGTAGAGCGCCCCGAAGATCGTCCCGATGAGGCCGGTGATGAACCCGGCCTGCGCGTTGCCGCGGCCGCCGTAGGCCGAGGGGTTGGCGTCGATCTCGGCCATCACCCGCTTGCCCTTGATCCATCCGAACGGTGCGATGAAGACGCCGATCCCGCCGCACATGACCGACAGGCACAGGCCCACGATCCCGAACACCATCGCCGAGTTGGCCTCGGGGTGGGGAGGAGGCGGCGGGAACCCGTAGGGCGCCGGCTGATGGCCCGGCTGATAGCCCGGCGGTGGCGTGCTCGTCATCCCTCAGAACTCGCTGTCGTACGGCTCGTAGCCACTGTCGTAGCCGCCGTCGTCGAAACCGCCGCTGACGCCGATGACGATGATGATGGCGATGACGAGGATGCTCAGGACCAGCAGGACGGTGCCGATGATGCCGAGGATGAAGCCGGCCTGAGCGTTGCCGCGGCCGGTGAGGGCGCCGGCGGCCGCATCGATCCGCTTCTTCGCGGACAGACCCATGAAGAGGGCGAAGGGGGAGAGCACGATCGGGAGGCCGCAGAAGAACCCGCCCGCGAGCCCGATGATGCCCAGGACCATCGCGGTGGTCGCGCCGGAGTCCGGGGTGCCCACCTGAGCCGAGTACGCAGCCGGTGCGCCGTAGGGCGCCTGGCCGTAGCCCGGCTGAGCGCCATAGGCCGGCGGCGTCTGGCCGTAGCCCGTTGCCGGCGCCGGCGGGACCGGCGGCTTCTGGTCGAAGGTCGCCCCGCCGTAGGGGTTCGCCGGCTGCTCGCCGTAGGTCTGGCCGTACATCGGCTGGGTCGGCGCGGGCGGCGTCGACGCAGGCGGAGTCGCCACCCGGGTCGCGTCGGACTCGTCCTGCCCGGGCTGAGCCGGTTCGGACGGGGTCGGCGGAGGCGGCGTGGAGGCGTCGGCCGGCTGGTTGGGATCGGGCTGATCGTCGGACGGGTTCGTCATGGCCGACATTCTGTCTTAACTCGGCGGATCCGTGGGTTGCGAGGGCGTATTGAGCCAGTCGTCCACCTCGGCGAGCAGACCCTTCTTGGTCGACTCGGGCGCGGTCGATGCGGTGATCGACATCCGCGCCAGGTCGGCGAGGGTCTCGTCGGTGAGCTCGTGAGCGGCCCGCATCGTCGCGTACTGCGCCGCCAGCCGGGACCCGAACAGCAGCGGGTCGTCGGCCCCGAGCGCCACCGTCGCGCCCGCGTCGAGCAACTGCGGCAGCGGAACGGAGGTGAGGTCGGAGTAGACGCCGAGCGACACGTTGGAGGTCGGGCAGACCTCCAACGCGACGCCCGCACGCACGATCTCGTCGAGCAGCACCGGGTCCTCGGCAGCGCGTACGCCGTGACCCAGACGGGTCGCGTGCAGCGACCGCAGCACGGTGCGGATGTGCTCGGGGCCGCGCAGCTCACCGCCGTGCGGCATCAGCCGGAGCCCGGCACGCTCGGCGATCCGGAAGGCGTGGTCGAACTCCTCGGTCCGGCCGCGCCGCTCGTCGTTGGAGAGCCCGAACCCGACCACACCGTGGTCGACGTACTGCCCGGCCAGGCGCGCCAGCGTGCGCGCGTCCATCGGGTGGCGGGTGCGGTTGGAGGCGATGATCACCGCGATCCCCAGCCCGGTCGCCCGCTCGGCGTCGCCGACGGCGTCCAGCACCAGATCGGTGAAGGCCGTGATCCCGCCGAACTTCGCCGCGTAGCCCGACGGGTCGACCTGGATCTCGAGCCACCTGCCGCCGTCGCGTACGTCGTCCTCGGCGACCTCCATGACGAGCCGCCGGATGTCGGCCTCGGTGCGCAGCACCGAGCGGGCCACGTCATAGAGCCGCTGGAACCGGAACCAGCCCTTCTCGTCGGCCGCGCTCAGCGCCGGCGGCCACTCCGACACCAGCTGGTCGGGCAGCCGGATCCCGTCGCGGGTGGCAAGCTCGAGCAGGGTCTCGTGGCGCATCGCCCCCGTGAAGTGCAGGTGCAGATGCGCCTTCGGCAGCGTACGTAGGTCGCGTCGGTCAGAAGTCACGCGAGCAGCTTCTCCGCAGCGGCCAGCTTCACGCACACCGTGACGACCTCCATGGCCGCGCTGACCTGCTCCAACGGCGGGAAGGACGGGGCGAGGCGGATGTTGGTGTCCTCGGGGTCGACCTTGCCGGGGAACGCCGAGCCCGCGGGGGTCAGCGCGACGCCGGCACCCTTGGCCAGCTCGATCACCCGGGTCGCGGTGCCCGGGAGCACGTCGAGGCTGACGAAGTAGCCGCCGGCGGGCCTGGTCCAGGTCGCCACACCGAGCGCGCCGAGCTGGTCGGTGAGCGCGTCCTCGACGGCCGCGAACCGCGGCGCCAGGAGCTCGCGGTGCTTGGCCATGTGCTCGCGTACGCCGGCAGCCGAGCCGAAGAACTCCGCGTGCCGCAGGTGGTTGACCTTGTCGGGGCCGATCGCGCCGTGGCTCAGGTGGTCGAGCCACCAGGCGACGTTCTCCTTCGAGCCGCCGAAGAAGCCGACGCCGGCGCCCGCGTAGGTGACCTTGGAGGTCGAGGCGAAGACCAGCGGGCGGTGGGGATTGCCGGCGGCGTTGGCCAGCGAGACGACGTCGGCGGTCTTGGTCTCGGCCGGGGTGAGGTGGTGCAGCGCGTAGGCGTTGTCCCAGAAGATCTTGAAGTCGGGCGCGGCGGTCGGCATCGACGCGAGCCGCTCGGCGATCTCCTGCGAGGTGGTGTCACCGGTCGGGTTGGCGTAGGTCGGCACCAGCCACATGCCCTTGATCGTCGGGTCGTCCTTGACCAGGGCGGCGACGGCCTCGACGTCGGGCCCGTCGGCGTGCATCGGGACGGTGACCATCTCGATCCCGAACCACTCGAGCAGTGTGAAGTGGCGGTCGTAGCCCGGCACCGGGCAGATGAACTTCACCGTCTCCTCGCGACCCCAGGGACGCTCGCTGTCGACGCCACCGTGAAGCCACAGGTACATCAGCGTGTCGCGCATCATGGTGAGGCTCGAGTTGCCGCCGGCGATGATCTGGTCGGGCTCCAGGCCGAGCAGCTCGGCGTAGATCTCACGGATCTCGATGCCGCCCGCCAGACCGCCGTAGTTGCGCGTGTCGGTGCCGTCCGGGGCCGTCGTCGACTTGGGGAGATGGAGCAGGCCGTCGGAAAGGTCGAGCTGGTCCGCGGAGGGCTTCCCCCGGGTCAGGTCCAGCTTCAGGCCCTTGGCCACCAAGTTGTCGTACGCCGTGCGCTGCTCCGTTGCGAACGCTTCGAGTTCCTCGCGCGAGAGCTCGGCGAGGGGACGGGGATCTGAGGTCATGCCAGCAATCCTATGGGTCATCGCACCCCGGTTTTGGAACCGCCATCGCCCCGTGCGTAGACTCACCGTTGGTGGTCTTCCCACATGGTTAGCCGCGCCCTCAACCGCGCGTCTGATGCAGACCTCCGTAGGGCACTAGCTCAACTGGCAGAGCATCGGTCTCCAAAACCGAAGGTTGGGGGTTCAAGTCCCTCGTGCCCTGCAAAGCCGGACCAGCGATGGAAACGTTTTCGAGAGAAGGTGGCGGCGTGACGGACAGCAAGGCAGTCCCGACTCCGAACGACAAGAAGACGGAGAAGCGCACCAGTCTCCCGACGTTCTACCGCCAGGTCGTGGCCGAGCTCCGCAAGGTCGTCTGGCCGACGCAGAACCAGCTCACGACGTACTTCATCGTGGTTCTGGTCTTCGTCCTCGTGATGATGGCGATCACCGCGGGCCTTGACCTCGGGTTCGGCAAGTTGATGTTCTGGGTGTTCGGCGGCCGCGACGCGTGATCGCGTGGGCCCCGGCCCGCGGAACACACCCGATACACACAATCAACGGTTTGGAGCAGGACGTGTCTGAGCAGGACTACACCGAGGAGACCGAGGTCCTCGAGACGGCCGAGGCCGCCTCCGACGTGCCTGCAGAGGCCGAGTTCGACGAGGCCGGCGAGGCCGAGGAGTCCGACGACGCTTCCTTCGACGAGATCGTCGAGGGCGAGGCCCCTGAGGCCGCTGACGACGACCCGCTCGAGGCGTTCCGCCGTGAGCTGTGGGCCAAGCCGGGCGACTGGTTCGTGATCCACACCTACTCCGGCATGGAGAACCGGGTGAAGTCCAACCTGGAGAACCGCATCGTCTCCCTCAACATGGAGGACTACATCCACGAGATCGTGGTCCCCACCGAGGAGGTCCCGGAGATCAAGAACGGCCAGCGCAAGATGGTCAAGCGCACCGTTCTCCCGGGTTACGTGCTGGTCCGGATGGACCTCACCGACGAGTCCTGGGCCGCCGTACGCCACACCCCGTCCGTGACCGGCTTCGTCGGCCACAGCCACCAGCCGGTGCCGCTGTCGATGACCGAGGTCGAGAACATGCTCGCCCCCGCCGTCGTCGCCCAGGCCGAGGCCGAGGCTGCCGCCGCCGGTGAGGCCGCGACCGCCAGCACCGGTGCCACCGGCACCGCCAAGAAGCCCGTCGAGGTCGTCGACTTCGCCGAGGGCGACTCGGTCACCGTCGTCGACGGCCCCTTCGCCACCCTCCACGCGACCATCACCGAGCTCAACGCCGAGTCGCAGCGCGTCAAGGCGCTCGTCGAGATCTTCGGCCGCGAGACCCCGGTCGAGCTCTCGTTCAACCAGATCGAGAAGGTCTGAGCCTGTGACCTGCGACGAAGTCGCAGGTCACAACGCGAAGAGGTCGAGCGAGCGTCACCGCTGAGCTTGCGAAGCGGTGTAAGCGGGTCGAGACCCAGTCTAAGAAGACTCAGCACGCCGAACGCCCGGGCACGAAGCCCCGGGCGTTCCGCGATTTCGCGACGCATGCTGGCCGCGACCCTCGCCCAGTACAACCATCGGCGCGGCTGGTGCGTCACCAGGTCATGGAGCGAAGTCACATATCGGGTGAGTGCGCGATGACCAGACCCCGGGCGCCCGGCGCAACTGTGCGAGACGATGCCGCGTTCACCGAGTTCGTGACCGCCAGGCTGTCCCATCTGCTCAAGCTCGGGCGGGTGCTGGCCGGCGACGACCAGCGCGGGGCCGACCTGGTCCAGGACGCGCTGGAGCGAACCCTCTTGAACTGGTCGAAGGTGCAGGACCCCGAGGCGTTCGTACGGCGCACCATGGCCAACCGCAGCGTGTCGGTGTGGCGCAAGCTGCACCGGGAACGGCCGCTCGCGGAGCTGCGCGAGCCGGTCGGCACCGACCGGCCGGCCGACCACGAGCTGCTGGCGGCGGTCAAACGGCTGCCACCGAGGCAGCGTGCCGTGATCGCGCTGCGCTACTACGAAGATCTCACGGAGGCACAGGTCGCGGAGGTGCTGGGCTGCTCGGTGGGCACGGTCAAGAGCCAGGCGCACCGAGCGATGACCACGCTCCGCGCGCAACAGTCCGCCTTCGCCGACCGGGAGGACGAGCGATGAACCAGTTCGAAGACCAGATCCGCCACGCGATCGACCGCGACATCGCCGCGGAACCGCCCGCTCGGCAGATGCTGGCAGAGGTACGACGCGGCGCGCAGCGACGCCGGGTCCGCCGGACTGCGGGGGTGGTCGGCGCGGCAGCCGTGCTGGTCGCCGGGGTCGCCGTCGGCGGCTCGCTGCTCAGCACTCGCGACGACTCCGCACCCGAACCGGCAACACCGGCCCCGTCGCCGACGGAGTCCTCCTCGGCGACAGCCGACCCGGTGCGGCCGACGCACGCCCTCACCATCGAGGCCGCTTCGGACCGGGTGCTCGTGACGTCCAACGAGGAGGACTGTGGTTGCAGCGTGCTGTGGCGCTACGACGGCGAGACCTGGGAGCGGCTGCACGATTTCACCGAGGAGTACGTCGACCGGCTCGCCATGGCACCCGACGGCCGGAGCGGCTGGGCCGCCGCCGCCGGCGGCGGGAGGATCTGGACCACCGGCGACGGCGGCGAAACCTGGAAGCAGGCCGTCATGACGGGTGAGGAGCCGGGCGAGCACAGCTACCTGCTGGCTGCCACCGGCGATCCGGCGTGGCCGGCATGGGCGGTCGATGCGACGACCGGCGCGATGTGGCGGTTCGACGGCGACCGCTTCGCATCGGTGTCGTACGACGAGATCGGAGCTGCCCAGGATCTGATCCAGGTCGGCGACGCGCTCGTGGTCACGCCGAGGCCCGAGGGTGAGGGCAACGTGACCTCGGTGCCGAGGGTCACCCGTGACGGTGGTCGGACCTGGTCCGAGCTGCCGTTCCCGTGCAGTGGCGAGAACAGTCTGATGCCTGCCGGGACCGCGGTCTTCTCGCTCTGCCGAGCAGACGAGGCGGCTGCGACCGTGTACCGATCGACCGACCTGATCTCGTGGCAGGAGTTCGGCAGCGTGCAAGGTCATCTGAACGATCGGGTGGCCCTCACCGACGACGCGATCCTGCTGCGTGGCGAGCGCGAGACCCTGCTCACCGAGGCCGGCGCACAGAAGGTCGACACCGGTCTCGGCGAGGGTGCAGAGGTCTGGGACGCCGCCCGGGTCGGTGACACGCTCTATCTCGCCCCGGGCGGGGAGGTGCTGGCCTCCACCGACGGCGGCCGCACGTGGGAGCCGTCCCTCTCGGTTCAGCAGTAGCGGGAAGCAGTGATCGGTGACGGGATCACGGCAGCGTCTTGATCAGCCACTCGACGTACCCGGTGATGTCGGTGACGACTCCGGGCACGGCGGCCTTGGTCTGGGTGACGGTCTTGCCGAGCAGCCGGATGCTGCAGGCGTCGACGGCGCGGTTGGTGTCCCAGCCCTCGGCGAGATCGGGGAAGCGGGAGCCGAGCTCGGCGGCACAGATCCCGCGCCGCTCGGAGATCGAGGCCCAGCTGCCGTCGTCGGTCGGTGTCGGGCTGGGGCTCGGAGCGGTCGAGGGGCTCGAGCTCGGCTTCGCCGTGGGCTCGGCGCCGGCGGTCGGCTTCGGAGCGGTCGTCGCCGGCATCTTCTTCGCGGGCTTCTTGTCGGTCTTCTTCGTCGCGTTCGGTCCGCGGCCGGAGGAGCCGGACTCGGCGTGGGCCGGAGCGGCGGCGGCGAGCTCGACGTCGTCACCGCCGTAGGGGCTGTCGGCATAGCCCTTGGCGATCTTCAGGACGGTGGTGACATACGCCTGGCTCTGGTTGTAGCGACTGAGCGCGGCGTGCTTCCCGCGATCGGTGGAGACGTCCTCGTCGCCCGAGCAGAGGTAGACCGCGGCGGCGAGGGCGGCGTCGTCGATGTCCTGCGGGTCGCGTACGCCGTCACCGTCTCCGTCGACGGCGACCAACGGCCACGTCGTGGGGATGAACTGCATCGGCCCGACGGCGCGGTCACCGCTGGAGAGCTTGTCGACGGAGCCTCCGTCGGTGTCGGGGGAAGGGTCGCCCGCGGGAGTGGTCAGCGCGGGGCCGTAGATCGGAGGGGTGGCCTTGCCCGAGTCGTCGAGCCGGCTGCTCTTCAGGCGGCCGTGGTCGGACTCGAGCATCCCGACGGCGGCGAGCAGCGTCCAGTCGAGGGCGCATGCACGGTCGGCGGTCGTCACCACGGCGGCCGCACGCTGGTACGCCGCCAGGGCAGGCATCGGGATGTCGCTTCCCTGCGCCATCGCGACGGCGATCGTGCCGGTCCGGGCGCCCTTGCGCGCACCTTGTGCCGGGGCGGGCTCGGTGACGCTCGCGGGCTGGTCGATCACAGAGGTCGCCATGGTCTCCCCGCCGGGCAGCGTCACGGGTTCGACCGGATCGAACGCCGTTCCGGTGGCGGCGGCGGTCCACGCGGCCGAGAGCGCGGCCAGCGGCACGAGCGCGGCGAACATGGACAGACGACGTCGATTGAACAATTGAGCTCCCTTTGTAAATCCCCGGGGGAGTATGCCAAGGGGAGTGGTGGCCGTCACTCAGGGGGTCCCACTCAGTGGGCCGCCCTGCGCTGATTTCGTGAACCCGGACCGATCACGGACAATTGACCAGTTGCGAGAGCAACACCGCAGGTGGCAGAGGCCGAAACGTACAAGCGGCTTCGTCATGACCACGAGAAGGAAGAGATCTCAAGAATGCCTCCGAAGAAGAAGATCGCAGCGCTCGTCAAGGTGCAGCTGCAGGCCGGCTCCGCGACCCCGGCCCCGCCGGTCGGTACCGCGCTCGGTCCGCACGGCGTCAACATCATGGAGTTCTGCAAGGCGTACAACGCCCAGACCGAGTCCATGCGCGGCAACGTCGTCCCCGTCGAGATCACCATCTACGAGGACCGCTCGTTCACCTTCATCACGAAGACCCCGCCGGCCGCTGAGCTGATCAAGAAGGCCGCCGGCCTCAAGAAGGGCTCGTCCGTCCCGCACAAGGACAAGGTCGGCAAGCTGACCAAGGACCAGGTGCGCGAGATCGCGACCACCAAGATGCCCGACCTCAACGCGGAGGACATCGACGCCGCGATGAAGATCGTCGAGGGCACCGCCCGCTCCATGGGCGTCACCACCGACTGATACGTGGGAGAGCCGCGCTGGCTCGCTAACCACATCTCCTCTTAACTACCGAAGGAATCACCATGCAGCGCAGCAAGACCTACCGCGCGGCGTCGGAGACGTTCGACAAGAACGAGCTCTACGCCCCGCTGGCCGCGATCAAGATCGCCAAGGGCTCCAGCAAGAAGAAGTTCGACGAGACCGTTGACGTCGTCATGCGTCTCGGCGTCGACCCCCGCAAGGCCGACCAGATGGTGCGCGGCACCGTCAGCCTGCCCCACGGCACCGGTAAGACGATGCGCGTCATCGTCTTCGCCGCTGCTCCGGACAAGGCCGAGGCCGCTCGCGAGGCCGGCGCGGACGTCGTCGGTGCCGACGACCTCATCGAGAAGGTCTCCGGCGGTTGGCTCGACTTCGACGCCGTCGTCGCGACCCCCGACATGATGGGCAAGGTCGGTCGCCTCGGCCGCGTGCTCGGCCCGCGTGGCCTCATGCCGAACCCGAAGACCGGCACCGTCACCCCGGACCCGGCCAAGGCCGTGACCGACATCAAGGGCGGCAAGATCGACTTCCGGGTCGACCGTCACGCCAACCTTCACTTCATCATCGGCAAGGCCTCCTTCTCCGAGGCTCAGCTCGCTGAGAACTACGCCGCTGCTCTCGAGGAGGTGCTTCGTCTGAAGCCGTCCTCCTCCAAGGGCCGCTACCTGAAGAAGGTCACCCTCTCGACCACCATGGGCCCCGGTGTCCAGGTCGACCCCAACCGCATCAAGAACGTCGCGGGTGAGGACGAGGCCTGAGCCTGCGATCCTGTGAGGAACGAACAGGGTCGCAACGCGAAGGGATCGAGCGAGCGCAGCGGCTGAGCTTGCGAAGCCGCGAAGCGGGTCGAGATCCACGTCTGCGTTGCACAGTTCCCTGAACCTCATCGTTCCGATGGCCCGCCACCCCGAGGGGTGGCGGGCCATCGGCGTTCAAAGAGTCGTAGAGTTCGGCGCATGAATCTGCGGAAGCTTGCTGCTGCCCTGACCGTTCCTGCCCTCGGGCTGGCGCTCGCCGCCTGCGGTGGCGGCGACGAGGGTGGCACCTCACCGTCGGGCGCGAAGCTGGTCAAGGCCGACACCCTGACCATCTGCACGCACCTGCCCTACAAGCCGTTCGAGTTCAACGAGGGCGGCGAGGTCGTCGGTTTCGACATCGACGTGCTCAAGATCGCCGCCGACGCCGAGAAGCTCGAGACCGAGGTCGTCAACATCGGCTGGGAGACCATCGTCTCCGGTGAGGCGCTCAACTCCGGCAAGTGTGACGTCGCCGCGGGTGCGATGACGATCACCGAGGAGCGCGAGAAGGTCATGGACTTCACCGAGCCCTACTTCGAGGCGACCCAGGCGCTGATGACGAAGAAGGGTGCCGGCTACGCGTCGCTCGACGACCTCGCCGGCAAGACCATCGCGGTCCAGGAGGCGACCACCGGCGCCGACTACGTCAAGGAGAACGCTCCCAAGGACGCCAAGATCATCACCCTCGAGGACTCCGCGCTGATGATGCAGGCGGTCAAGTCCGGCAAGGCCGACGCCGGCGTCAACGACAACGGTCTGCTCTACGACTTCGTCAAGGAGAACACCGACACGGAGATCACCAGCGAGTTCCAGACCGGTGAGGCGTACGGCTTCTCGGTCAAGAAGGGCGGCAACGACAAGCTGCTCGAGGTGCTCAACAAGGGGATCAACGACAAGGCCGCCTACGACGAGGTCTACAAGAAGTGGTTCGGGGAGGCTGCCGCGCAGTGACCAGCGCGGCGGTAGTTCCCAAGAAGCGGATGTCGCCGCGCAAGCGCGCGGCGCTCGTCCGCTATGTCCAGTACGCCCTGTTGGTGCTGCTGGTCGTCGTCCTTGCCCTGATCGCCGACTGGGGTGAGATCGGGCGTGCGTTCCTCGACATCGAGATCGCCTCGCAACTGTTTCCCGATGTCATCCTGATCGCGCTCAAGAACACGATCATCTACACCGCCTGCGGCTTCGCCTTCGGTCTGGCGCTGGGACTGGTCCTGGCGCTGATGCGGCTCTCGAGCGTGGGTCCGTACCGGTGGATCTCCACCGGCATCATCGAGCTCTTCCGCGGGCTGCCGGCGTTGGTCGTCTTCCTGGTGCTCGGCCTCGGCTTGCCCATCGCCTTCGGTGTGAACCTCGGCAACATCGTCACGGTGACGCTGGCGCTCGGTCTGGTCGGCGGTGCCTACATGGCCGAGACGATCCGCGCGGGCATCCAGGCAGTGCCCAAGGGGCAGTATGAAGCGGCCCGCACGCTGGGTATGACCCATACGCGCGCGATGGTCACGATCGTGATCCCGCAGGCGTTCCGCATCATCCTGCCGCCGTTGACCAACGAGCTGATCCTGCTCACCAAGGACTCCTCGCTGGTCTACATCCTCGGGATGTCGCTGGACGAGTACGAGCTGACCGCGTTCGGCCGGGAGAACATGAACGCCTTCGCCAACCTGACCCCGATGGTCACGATCGCGCTGTGCTACCTACTGATCACCGTGCCGCTCTCGATCGTCGTACGCCGCATGGAAGCCAAGTCCGGGAAGGCCCGCTGATGACCCAGACCGAGACGACGCCGGCTGCCGGCCGCGGGGCGGCGGCGATCGACGTACAGAACCTGCACAAGTACTTCGGCGACAACGAGGTGCTCAAGGGCATCGACTTCCACATCGGCCGGGGCGAGGTGGTCTGCGTGATCGGTCCCTCCGGGTCCGGAAAGTCGACGCTGCTGCGCTGCGTGAACCTGCTCGAGCAGCCGACCAGCGGCACGATCCTGGTCGAGGGCGACGAGATCACCGACCCGGATGCCGACGTGGACGCGCTGCGCGCCCGGATCGGGATGGTCTTCCAGCAGTTCAACCTCTTCCCGCACATGACCGTGCTGCGCAACCTGACGGTCGCTCAGGAGAAGGTGCTCAAGCGCGGCCGGGCCGAGGCCACCCAGATCGCCCGGGCCAACCTGGAGAAGGTCGGGCTCTCCGACAAGGCCGACGCCTATCCGGCTCACCTCTCCGGCGGTCAGCAGCAGCGCGTCGCCATCGCGCGGGCGCTGTCGATGAACCCCGACATGATGCTCTTCGACGAGCCGACCTCCGCGCTCGACCCCGAGCTGGTCGGGGACGTCCTCGCGGTCATGAAGGACCTGGCCTCCGAGGGCATGACGATGATGGTCGTCACCCACGAGATGGGCTTCGCCCGCGAGGTCGCCGACAAGGTCGTCTTCATGGATGGCGGCGTGATCGTCGAGGAGGGCCTCCCCGCCGACGTGCTCGGCAATCCACAGCACGAGCGCACCCAGGCGTTCCTCTCCCGCGTGCTCTGAGTCTGGATGTTCACCGAGGTAACTCGGTGAACATCCAGCGGGCCGCCGACGCGACGACCGCCGCAAGGGCGAGGCACAGGCCCGCGCCGGTGAGCCAGGCCGTGGGAACCCCGTGCGACATCAGGCCGGTCGCGAGCAGCGGGCCGACCGTCTGCGCGATTCCCCAGCAGGTCCCGTACGCCGCCAGGTAGCCCGCCCGCGACGCGTCGCCTGCGAGCCCGGCCACGAGCGCGATCGGCGGTCCCAGGAGCAGGACCTCGCCGAGTGCCACGATCGCGGTGCCGGCGGCGAGGAGCGGCAGCGATGCTGCGTATGCGATCACCGCGAAGCCGACGGCCATCAAGAGCAGCCCGGCCCGGATGAGGGTGAACGGCCGGCCGGCGGCGCCTCGCAGCAGGCGCTGGCCGGCGATCGTGACCAGGGCGGCGACCACGAGCAGCCAGCCGGTGACGGCTGGGTCGTGTCCGCGTGCGGAGACGGTGAGCGGGAGCGCGATCGTGCTCAGGATCCAGGCGGTGGCGAATCCGGTTCCGAGGGCGAGCATGGTCAGGAGCCGCCGGTCGCGCCACGGGCTGGGCTCGTGCCGCTGCGGACCTGTGGCTCGAGCTCCGGTGTCACGCACGAGGGCCAGGACGAGCCCCGCAGCGCACAGACAGGTGACCGCATCGGCGACGAAGAGCAGGCGCAGGTCGATGCCGCCCACCAGGGCTGCCAGTGCGCCTGCCGCCACTCCGGCGACGGCCATCGCGGCCCCATAGAGCCCGTACGTCTGCGGCCGACGCTCGACCTCGACCGACTCCGCGATCAGCGCCTGGGAGGCGGGTTCGTAGATCTCGTACGTCAGCCCGAGCAGCGTCGCGCCGACCAGCGCGCCGCCGATGCCGGGGGACGTGGCGATGACCAGCTGCGCGGCGGCGCAGGCGACGAGTCCGGCGACGATGGTCGGGCGACGGCCCAGGGTGTCGGCCATCCGGCCGCCGAGGAGTCGCGAGGGGATGGTCGCAGCGCCGAACGCCGTCACGACGGCTCCGGCGGTCGCGAGCGACGCACCGTGGACCTCGACCAAGGCCACGGCCATGAACGCCATGGCGAACGAGCCCAGCCGGTTGACCGCTCGGGCGATGACCAGAGCGACGAGAGAGCGCGGCCACCTCGTGCGCCGGTGACTGGTCAATGATTGAATGACAGTCATGGACGAGACGGTAGATCCGGCGGTCGTGACTGGTCAAATACATTTCGACAGTCACGTTCATACGGTGACCGATCAAGCCTGCAGGCTCGTCAATGCCCTGACCTCCGGTCACGACGGCACCCGACCGGTCGAGCCGCCGGCCCGGGGGCAGCGGGCAGAGGTCGTACGTGGTCTGCTGGCTCGCCCCGACTACGACCCGTTGGTCGACGAGGCCTCCGCGGACGGGATGGTCGCCCTCGCCGAGTCGCTGCGCGTCGTGTTCGAGGCCGCGGCGAGCGGTGACGTCGACACCGCAGCCACGGCCGTCAACGCGCTCCTGCGCGAGATGGGGTCGGTCCCACAGCTCGACCGGGCCCGCGGGGGAGGCTGGGCCCTCCACTTCCACGGTCGCGAGCCCGACCTGGTCGTCGGCTGGGGAGCCGGTATCGCCGCCGGGCTCGCGCTGGCGATCGGCTCGGACCTCGCCGGCCGGCTGGGTGTCTGCCAGGCCGACCCCTGTAACCGCGTCTTCGTCGACACCTCCAAGAACGCCGGCCGCCGCTTCTGCTCCACCCGGTGCCAGAGCCGGGTGAAGGCCGCCGCGCACCGGGCTCGCCGGACGGTCTCCTAGAGTTGCGGCGTGCGAGTCGATCCCGGGGTGGACTGGGCCGCCGCGCTCGAGTGGGCACAGCGGACGCTGGGGGAGATCGGTGGCGTACGACGCCTCTCCGGTGGCTGGACCTCGACCATGCTCGCGATCTCGGCGGACGGTCATGAGCCGGCGGTGCTGCGGCTGATGACCAACGAGCCGTGGCGTACGCACGGCGAGCCGCTCACCACCCGGGAGAGCGAGATCCAGCGGATGCTCGCGGCTGTGGACGTCCCGGCGCCGAGGTCGCTCGCGCTCGACGCGACGGGCGAGCACTGCGGTCATCCGGCTCACCTGATGACGCTGCTCCCGGGTGCGGTCGAGCCGCAGCGCGTCGACGACGCCTCGCTCGCAAGGCTCGCGGAGCTGCTGGCCGACATCCACGCGGTCACGCCGACGATCGACGTACGCAGCTACCAGTCGTGGGCGTGGGAGGCGAAGTTCGTCGTGCCGGAGTGGGCGAGCGACGCGGGCCTGTGGGAGGACGCGTTCGCGCTGCTGCGCGGCGAGGCGGCGACGTACGACCCCTGTTTCATCCACCGTGACTTCCAGCCGCGCAACGTGCTGTGGGATCGCGGTGAGATCACCGGTGTGGTCGACTGGGTGGAGACGTCGATCGGCCCGGCCTGGCTCGACGTGGCCCACTGCGCGACCAATCTCGCCCTCACCCACGGCAGCGAGGTCGCGGACCGCTTCGCCGACGCGTACGTCACGACGACCGGCCGCGCACCACAACCGTACTTCGACGTGATGGACGTCGTCGGCTTCCTACCGCCGCCGGGCAGGGCGTCGTTCATCACCGATCCGGCCGAGCTGGCCCGCCTCGAGGAGCGGCTAGCCGCGGTCCTGACGAGATGCCGCTGAGACCGGGCTCCGTTGCCAGTAGGGTCGGCGACGTGCCCACGCCTGACGACTACTTCGTGACTCTCGGTGAGCTGCAGACCCAGTTCGCCGCCGCGCTGAAGCAGGCCGACCCAGACCTGCCGGTCCCGTCCTGCGACGACTGGTCGGTCGGGGACCTGGCCGACCATCTGGCCGGGGTGCACCACTGGGCTGCGGCGATGGCGCGCGACGAGGACGAGGTGCCGTTGCCGGTCCCGCTGGACCTGGTCGCGGCCTACCAGGAGCAGGCCGCCGAGCTGCGCGAGACGCTGTCGGCGCTCGGTCCGGAGGCGACCGGCCGGATCCTCAACGGGCTGACCGAGGACGGCCTCGGACCGGTCTCGTTCTGGTTCCGTCGCCAGGTGCACGAGACCCTGGTCCACCTGTGGGACATCCGCTCGGCTCTAGGGCTCGCGGCTCCCGAGGCGACCCCGGAGCTGTGGGCCGACACCGTCGACGAGGTGCTGACGGTGATGTATCCGCGTCAGATCGCCCTGAAGCGTACGCGGAAGGTCGTCACCCGCATCGAGCTCACCGCCACCGACATCGACCAGACCTGGGCGATCGGGGCACCGAACGCGGTGCAGAAGGTGTCGGTCACCGGCACGGCTCGTGACCTCGCGCTCCTGCTCTGGGGACGTACGTCGCCCACCGCCGCCGAGCTGACCGTCACCGGCGACGAGGCAGCCCTGGCCGAGGCACTGTCTCGAGCGATCGTTCCGTAGCCGCGCCCGAGAGCCGGGCACGGTCGGCGCGGCCGGTCCAGTATCCGACCCAGACCGCCCCGGCGAGCGAGAAGAGGCCGAGCGCGACCGGCGCGGCGGCGATCGAGAAGACCGCGGCCAGCCCGGAGACCAGGAGCGGCCCACCGGTGCCGCCGAGGTCGCCGCACAGCCGCCAGCCGCCGAGGAACTGCGCTCGTCCGTCGGCCGGCGCGGCATCGGCGCCGAGCGTCATCACGATCCCCGAGCCGAGGCCGTTGCCGATGGCGATCAGCGCCATCACCGCGCCCAGGCTGAGCGCGTCGTGGGTGAGGGGGAGCAGCAGGCAGCCGAGGCCGACAGCGAGCACCACCGGGATCGCCACGACCTGACGTCCGCGGCGGTCGAGCAGCCAGCCGCCGGGAAGGGTGAGGGCGATGTCGACCAGTGCGGCCCCGGCGAAGAGGAGCGACACGACCGAGGCCTCGAGGTGGATGTGGTCGGCCCAGAGCGGGAGCAGGCCGGTGCGTACGGACCGCGAGATCCCGATGATCACCACCGCGATGCCGAGCGTGGCGAAGGTGCGGCGGTGCGTCCACAGCACGCTGCGTACGCTCAGATGTCCCTGCTCGCGCGTGCGGCTCCGGCCAAGCTCGGGCATCCAGCCGCCGATCACCGCCGAGCACAGCGACATCGCGGCCGCGAACAGGAACACCGCGGGGAGTCCGAAGAGGTGGATGAGGCCGGCGCCGAGGAGCGGCCCGACGAAGACCCCGAGCCGGAACGACCCGCCGAGCAGCGACATCGCCCGCGCCCGGTGGGAGACCGGGGTCGCGTCGATGAGAAAGCCCTGCCGAGCGATCAGGAACGCCGTCCAGCTCATCCCGCTCACGAACACGGCGACGGCGAGCACCGCGACCGAGCTGCTGAGGAACGCCACGGTCATCGCGACCGCGTCGAGCGCACCCGCCGCCATCAGCGTGCGCCGCTCGCCGATCCGCGCCACCAGCGACCCGGCGGGCAGCGAGGTGGCCAGCGACCCGATCCCGAGGAGCGCGACGACGAACGCGGCCATGGACGCGTCCGCGCCCAGGTCGGAGGCGCGGAGCGCGAGGACCGGCATCACCGCCCCGTGCCCCATCGAGCTGACGATCGACGGTGCGTACGCCACCACCGCGATGTCTCGGAACCGGAACCCCTCGGTCGTCGTCTGCGTCGCCACGCCTTTACTCTGCCTGATTCGTTACCAAGGCTCACTATTTTTTACACAGAGCGAGACGGCGATCCCGCCGGCCGAGACGCCACGACGGTCGGCCGAGACGTCACCCAGGTCGGCCGAACCGGCAGTCGGTGCCCATTCGGCCGACGGGAGTGACGCCTCGGCGGGGTCGTCACCAGCGCGAGTGCACGGCCTCGCGGAAGTGGGTGTCGTAGATCTGGCGGACGCCGGAGAGCAGCTCCTCGGAGAGCGGGGGAAGCGAGCCGGCGGCGGAGTTGGCGTGGGCCTGGGACGGGTTGCGGGCGCCGGGGATGACGGTCGTGACGCCCGGCTGCTGGGCCACCCAGGCGAGGGCGACCTGGGCGGGGGTGGCACCCTCGGGGCCGTGCTCGGACACCAGGGCGGCGAACTCCTGGGCGGCCTTGACGCCGGTGGTGAAGTCGACGCCGGAGAAGGTCTCGCCCACGTCGAAGGCCTCGCCGTGGCGGTTGTAGGTGCGGTGGTCGTCGGCGGCGAACGTCGTCGACTCCGAGTAGCGCCCGGACAGCAGCCCGGACGCCAGCGGCACCCGCGCGATGATCCCGACACCGGCCTCCGCGGCCGCCGGGAGCACGCGGTCGAGCGGCTTGAGCCGGAACGCGTTCAGGATGATCTGGACGGAAGCCACGTTGGGCCGCGCGATCGCGGCCAGGGCCTGGTCGCAGGTCTCCACGCTGACGCCGTACGCCGCGATCACCCCTTCCGAGACCAGGGCGTCCAGCGCGTCGTAGGTGGCCGAGGACTCGATCGTCTCCGACGGCGGGCAGTGCAGCTGCACCAGGTCGATCGTGTCGACGCCGAGGTTGGTGCGCGAGCGGTCCAGCCACTCGCGGAACGCGGCCGGCGTGTAGTTGGCCGGCACCTGCTCCACCCGGCGTCCCATCTTCGTGGCGACGAAGATGCCGTCGTGCGACCGCAGGAACCGTCCGATGACCTGCTCGCTCCGGCCGTCGCCGTAGACGTCGGCGGTGTCGAGGAAGGTGACTCCGTCGCCGACCGCGGCCTCGAGCACCGCCAGGGCGTCCGACTCGCTGACCTCGCCCCAGTCGGCGCCGAGCTGCCAGGTGCCGAGACCGATGACCGACGCCGTGCGTCCGATCCTTCCGAAGGTGTGGCTCTCCATGGCCGCAAAGGTAGCGCTCGCCGCCGATTTGGCGGCACCCCGCGGCGTACGCATAATTGTTGTTCGAAACCAGAGACCGCCGGTTGTCAGGTGTGCATGCACCCGATCGAAGGTTCCGCAGGATGCGGACGGCCAGCGTAGGTGAAGAGCAAGACGAGATCGTACGTCACGCCCTGAGCCTGCGCTCGGGGCGTTTGTCATTCACGGGCCCTCGCCGGTGGGATCGATTCCCGGAAGAAGGAGACCCATGGCGCGGGCTGACAAGCAGACTGCCGTTGCCGAGATCGCTGACGAGTTCAGCGCCTCGAGCGGCGTCGTGCTGACCGAGTACCGTGGTCTCACCGTTGGCGAGCTGAAGACTCTTCGTCGCTCGCTCGGTGAGAGCGCTAACTACGCCGTGGTCAAGAACACGCTGGCCAAGATCGCTGCCTCCCAGAGCGGCATCGAAGGCTTCGATGACCTGCTGACCGGCCCGACCGCGATCGCCTTCATCAAGGGTGACGTCGTCGAGGCGGCCAAGGGTCTGCGTGACTTTGCCAAGGCCAACCCCAACCTTGTCATCAAGGGCGGGTACCTCGACGGCAAGGCCATCGACGCTGCTGAGGTCGGCAAGCTTGCCGATCTCGAGTCGCGCGAGGTCCTGCTCGCCAAGCTTGCGGGCGCGTTCACCGCGACGATGTCCCAGGCTCTGTACGCCTTCAACGCTCTGCCCTCGAAGACCGCGCAGCTCGCTGCCGCTCTCGAGGCCAAGGCCGCGGAGGACCCCTCGATCCTCGCAGGTGGTGCCGCTGAGCCGGCTGCCGCCGAGGAGGCTCCGGCCGAGGCGTGATCGCCCCGGTCGTAACTAACCACCACCTGTAACCCGGCTCTGCCGCGTACTCAAAGAAATACGCACAGGGCCACCACGAAAGGAAATGCCATCATGGCGAAGCTCTCCACCGACGAGCTGCTCGACGCTTTCAAGGAGCTCACCCTCATCGAGCTCTCCGAGTTCGTCAAGGCCTTCGAGGACACCTTCGGTGTCACCGCTGCTGCTCCGGTCGCCGTTGCCGCTGCCGGCGCCCCGGGCGCCCCGGCCGCCGCCGCTGCCGAGGAGAAGGACGAGTTCGACGTCATCCTCGAGTCCGCTGGCGACAAGAAGATCAACGTCATCAAGGAGGTGCGCGCCCTGACCTCCCTCGGTCTGAAGGAGGCCAAGGAGCTCGTCGAGGGTGCCCCCAAGGCTGTCCTCGAGGCCGCCAACAAGGAGACCGCTGACAAGGCGAAGGAGGCCCTCGAGGCCGCCGGCGCCACCGTCACCGTCAAGTGATCTGAGGGCTTCGGCCCTGCGAGCCCGGGTTCGGCGGTTTCCGCCGGCCCGGGCTTGCTACATCGCGGAAACAGTTCCGCCACAGATCGGTCAAGCTGCAGCGCAGCGCTCCGATCGTTCCAACCGCGGGAGGCTACTGGAGAGTAGCCTCCCGCGGTTTGTTTCGTTATCTTGAACACACGCCGAGCGCGAAGGTCGTGATCCGACCGTCGAAGCGTTCGCCGAGAGGACCCGTCTCGGGTGGCGATCACCGTCGCCGTTCGCAGCCGCTATGGTTTACAAAAGTGTGACGCGTGTCGCAGGAAGTGCGTAACCCCCGTCACACTCTGCCGTTAGTCGGGCAGTGGGGGACTTGAGGGAGACCTCCGCGAACAGGAAGGGAGCCGGCCCGGATGGGTGTAGACGTAAAGATCGAAGGGCTGACCAAGAGCTTTGGTAAGCAGCTCATCTGGAAGGACGTCACGCTGACGCTGCCCGCGGGCGAGATCAGCGTGATGCTCGGGCCGTCCGGCACCGGCAAGTCGGTGCTTCTCAAGACCCTCATCGGTCTGATCAAGCCCGACCAGGGCTCGGTGGTCATCGAGGGCGTCGACATCGCCACGTGCTCGGAGCGGGATCTCTACGAGGTCCGCAAGCTCTTCGGGGTGCTGTTCCAGGACGGCGCCATGTTCGGTTCGATGGACCTGTTCGACAACGTCGCGTTCCCGCTTCGTGAGCACACGAAGAAGAGCGAGTCGGAGATCCGCAACATCGTCATGGAGAAGATGGACCTGGTGGGTCTCATCGGTGCCGAGAACAAGCTTCCCGGTGAGATCTCCGGTGGTATGCGCAAGCGTGCCGGCCTGGCGCGTGCCCTCGTCCTCGACCCGGAGATCCTGCTGATCGACGAGCCCGACTCGGGTCTGGACCCGGTGCGTACGGCGTTCATCAACCAGCTCTTCATCGACCTGAACGCGCAGATCGACGCCACGTTCCTGATCGTGACCCACGACATCAACTCGACGCGTACGGTGCCGGACAACATCGGCCTGCTCTACCACAAGCACCTGGCGATGTACGGGCCTCGCGAGATGCTGCTCAGCTCCGAGGAGCCCGTGGTGCGGCAGTTCCTCAACGCCCAGACGATCGGGCCGATCGGTATGTCGGAGGAGAAGGACGCCGACGAGCTGGCCGCGGAGAAGGACATGGGCCTGCCGCCGCTGCCGCCGATCCCGATGCAGCTCGAGCCGTCCAACGGCATCCCCCGTAAGTACCAGCGTCCCCCGGGTGCCTGGTGCCGGGAGAACGGTGTCACCCCGCCGCCGGGGTCGTTCCGTCCCGACGCCGCCATGGCCCCCGGTGGCGTGAAAGCAGATCCGACAGAGGCTCCTCACTGATGTCTTCTCTGACCGCTGCCAGGGTCCTGAAACCGATCGGGACCGCTGGCTCACTCTTCGCGTTCGGGCTGGACGTGGGGCGAGCCGTGTTCCGGCGCCCCTTCCAGTTCCGCGAGTTCATCCAGCAGGCGTGGTTCATCGCGTCGGTGACGATCGTCCCGACCGCGCTGGTCGCGATCCCCTTCGGTGCGGTCATCGCGCTGCAGGTGGGTGGCCTCGTGCAGCAGTTCGGTGCGCAGTCCTTCGTCGGGTCGGCCGCGGTCCTCGCGGTCGTCCAGCAGGCCGCCCCGATCGCGACCGCGCTGCTGGTCGCGGGTGCTGGTGGTTCGGCGATCGCCGCCGACCTCGGTGCCCGGAAGATCCGTGAAGAGCTCGACGCGATGATGGTTCTGGGCATCGACCCGATCCAGCGTCTGGTGGTCCCGCGTGTGCTCGCCGCGATGATGATCGCGGTCTTCCTCAACGGCCTGGTCTCGATCGTCGGGGTCATGGGCGGGTACGTCTTCAACGTCATCATCCAGGGCGGCACCCCGGGTGCCTACCTGGCCAGCTTCACCGCGCTGGCGCAGATGGCCGACCTCTGGCAGGGCCTGGCGAAGGCGCTCGTGTTCGGTCTGATCGCGGCGATCGTGGCTGCGTACAAGGGCATGAACGCGGGCGGCGGCCCGAAGGGCGTCGGTGACGCCGTGAACGAGTCGGTCGTCATCACGTTCCTGCTGCTGTTCATCGTCAACTTCGTGATGTCTGCGATCTTCCTGCAGATCATCCCGAGCAAGACCGGTTAGGAGGCGAGACGGATGGCGAACATCAAGGCGATCTACGAGAAGCCTGCCAAGAGCCTCGACCACCTCGGTGACGAGCTCGGTTTCTACCTGCGTGCCGTGTCGTGGTTCCCACGCACGCTCAGGCGCTACAAGAAGGAGATCCTCCGGATCCTCGCCGAGGTCACCCTCGGCTCCGGTGCGCTCGCCGTCATCGGCGGCACCGTCGGCGTGATCCTGGCGATGACCTTCTTCACCGGAGCCCAGGTCGGGCTCTCCGGCTACACCGCCCTCGACCAGCTCGGCACCAGTGCGTTCTCCGGCTTCGTGTCGGCCTACTTCAACACCCGTGAGATCGCGCCGCTGGTCGCCGGCATCGCGCTCGCCGCGACGGTCGGCTGCGGTTTCACCGCTCAGCTCGGCGCGATGCGGATCTCCGAGGAGGTCGACGCGCTCGAGGTGATGGCGATCCCGTCGCTGCCCTTCCTGGTCACCACCCGGATGATCGGCGGCCTGATCGCGATCGTGCCGCTCTACGTGGTCGGTCTGCTCTCCTCCTACGTCGCCACCCGGTTCACGGTGATCCTCTTCTACGGCCAGAGCGCCGGCACCTACGACCACTACTTCAACACCTTCCTGCCGCCCGTGGACGTGCTGTGGTCCTTCGGCAAGGTGCTGATCTTCGCGGTCGTGGTGATCCTGATCCACTGCTACCACGGCTACAACGCCTCCGGCGGTCCTGCTGGCGTGGGCGTCGCGGTCGGCAAGGCGGTACGTACGAGCATCGTCGCCGTCTCCGTGCTCGACCTGATGCTCTCCATGGCGATCTGGGGCAGCACGACGACTGTGAGGTTGGCGGGATGACTCAGACACTCAGCCGAGACGGCATCGAGCACCACGTGCCCGCTCCTCACAAGCGGAGCGCCGTGGCCCTCGCCTGGGCTCGGCAGAAGGGCAAGATCCTCGGCATCGTCTTCATCGCCCTGGTCCTCACCGCGCTCGTCCTGACCTGGGCGCAGTTCACCAACAAGTTCGGCGACTTCGAGGAGATCACCCTCAAGGCCGACCGCATCGGTCTGCAGCTTCCCGACCGCGCCGACGTCAAGGTCCGTGGCCTGATCGTCGGCGAGGTCCTCGACATGAAGGCGACCGACGAGGGCGCCGAGCTGACCCTGGGGCTCTTCCCCGACGAGATCAGCAAGGTCCACCCCGACGTGACCGGCGCGATCCTCCCCAAGACGCTCTTCGGGCAGAAGTACGTCTCGCTGATCCCGCCCGACTCCGACTTCACCGAGTCGATCCAGCCGGGCGCCGTCATCGAGAAGACGAAGCTGGCCACCGAGGTCCAGGCCGTGCTGCGCGACCTCTACCCGCTGCTGCGGACGATCCAGCCGGCCGACCTCAACATGACGCTCAACGCCATGGCCACCGCGCTCGAGGGGCGCGGCGAGAAGCTCGGCGAGTCGCTCGACACCCTCGACTCCTACCTGAAGCGGCTCAACCCCGAGATCCCGGCGCTGATCGAGGACCTCGAGCTCGCCACGAAGGTCTCCGGCACCTACCAGGCCGTGCTGCCCGAGCTGGGTCAGATCCTGCGCAACACCATCGTCACGGCGACCACGCTCGAGGACCGCGAGGCACAGCTCAACAAGATGCTGACCGACGTCACCGCCTTCTCCAACACCGCTGACAAGTTCCTCGACGACAACGGCGACACGCTGATCCAGCTCGGCGAGGTCGGCCGCCCGGTCACCCAGGCGCTGGCGCGCTACGCCCCGATGCTCCCGTGTCTCATCGGCGGCATGGACACCCTGACCGACGAGTTCACCGAGGTGTTCCGCAACTACACCGTCCACATCACGCTGGAGACGCTGCCGCACCAGGCGCGCCCCTACAACACCAACGACAAGCCGCGCTACGGCGAGGACAGCGGTCCCGACTGCGGCGAGCTCCCCAACGCGTCCTGGACCCAGGCGAAGCCGTTCGCCCCGTTCCCGAACAAGGACGACGGCGTCGACGAGCCCACCGGAAAGGGCGTCATGCGTTCTGCCACCGGGACGACCGGATACTCGGCCCTGTCCTACGTCGGTACGTCGGCCGAGGCCGATGTCATCAACGAGCTGTTCGCTCCGGGCATGGGCATGACCGCTGACGAGGTCCCCGACCTCGGTGCGCTGATGCTCGGCCCGGCGGCGCGTGGAGCGGAGGTGAGCTACCGATGACCGCGGTCAAGCTCTTCGACGCCAAGACCTTCCAGGACTTCTGGAAGCTGATCATCTTCATCGTCGTCACGACGCTGGCCACCGCGCTGCTCGCGATCACGATCGGCAACGTGACCTTCGGCCAGACCGATGAGTACAAGGCGGTCTTCACCGACGTCACCGGTGTGAACAAGGGCGACGACGTACGCATCTCGGGGGTCAAGGTCGGCTCGGTCAAGGGCATCGAGATCTCCGACGACGCCCGTAGCGCCGTGGTCACCTTCACGGTGGACAGCGCGCAGCAGCTCGCGACCACGACCGAGGCGACGATCAAGTACCGCAACCTGATCGGCCAGCGCTACCTCGCGCTGACCAACCAGCTGGTGGGCGACGCGTCGGCGCTTCAGGAGGGCCAGACGATCCCGGTCGGGCAGACCCACCCGGCGCTCGACCTGACCGTGCTCTTCAACGGGTTCAAGCCGCTGTTCCAGGCGCTGTCGCCCAACGACGTCAACACCCTCTCCTACGAGATCGTCCAGGTCTTCCAGGGCGAGGGCGGCACGCTGGAGAGCCTGCTCTCCCACACCGCGTCGCTGACCTCGACGCTGGCGGAGAAGGACCAGATCATCAACGCCCTGATCGACAACCTCACCGAGGTGCTCGAGCACGTGGGAGACCGCGAGAAGGAGCTCTCGAGCCTGATCGTGACCTTCCGTGACTTCGTCGGCGGTCTCAACAAGGACCGCGAGGCGATCCTGGGATCCCTCGACCAGATCTCGGCTCTGTCCGTGGAGACCGCTGACCTCGTGCACGAGGCGAAGGACCCGCTGCTCGAGGACCTGCGCCAGGCCCGGAGGTTCTCCGACCAGGTCGCCAAGGACAAGCGGCAGCTCGACGACGCGATGGAGCTCCAGCCGATCAAGCTGGACAAGATCGGTGCGACGGCCAGCTACGGCGGTTGGTTCAACTTCTACCTGTGCGGTCTGCGGGGCACGATCCGCGACCCCGAGGGCAAGGACCTCGACATTCCGCTCTACCAGCCCGGTCAAGCGAGGTGCAACCTCGGATGATTCCCTTCCGCGAACGTAACCCAGTCAAGATCGGTGCCGTCTCGATCGCCGTCCTCCTCATGCTGATGGTGATGGCGTTCAAGGCCGACAGCCTGCCGCTGATCGGTGGTGGCACCACCTACTACGCCAACTTCTCCGAGGCCGGTGGTCTCAAGACCGGCGACGAGGTCCGGGTGGCCGGTGTCCGGGTCGGCAAGGTCGACTCGATCGAGCTCGACGGCAACCAGGTCAAGGTCGGCTTCAAGATCCGCGAGAAGGTCAACTTCGGTGAGAGCTCCGGTGCCGGCGTACGCGTGAAGACGCTGCTCGGCGACATGTTCCTCGAGCTCCAGCCGGCCGGCGAGGGCCAGATGAAGGCGGGAGCCACCATCCCGGTGGACCGCACCGAGTCTCCCTACGACGTGGTCCAGGCCTTCGAGGGCCTGGCCGACACCTCCGCCAACATCGACAAGGACCAGCTCGCCGCGGCGCTCACCACGCTCGCCGACCTGACCCGGTCGACGCCGGAGGAGTTCCAGGCGGCCCTCACCGGCGTCTCCGACCTCTCCCGCAACCTGGCCGCCAAGGACGAGCGCATCGACTCGCTGCTCACCCAGCTCGACCGGGTGACCAAGGTGCTCGACGAGCGCGACGAGGACCTGATCGCTCTGATGAACGACGCCAACCAGCTGTTCGCAGCCCTGGTCGAGCGGCGCGAGGCGGTCCACAACCTGCTCCTCTCGACCCAGCAGCTCTCCAAGGAGCTCTCGCAGTTGGTCGACGACAGCCGGGCCGACCTCAAGCCGGCGCTCGAGAGCCTCGACGTGATCCTCGACGTGTTCACGAAGAACGAGGAGAACCTCGAGAAGTCCCTGCGGCTGATGGCGCCGTTCTACAAGGTCTTCAACAACACCCTGGGCAACGGTCCGTGGTGGGACACCTACGTCCAGAACATGCCTCCCGTACCGGCAGTCACTGGGAGGACCCCGTGAACAAGTACATCGTCCCGATCATCATCGGTGCGCTCGTCCTGGCGGTCGGCGCCTGGGCGCTGGTCCGCGACACCGGCGAGAAGACGCTGGTGGCGCACTTCCCCCGCACGGTCTCCCTCTACGAGGGCAGCGACCTGCGCGTGCTCGGTGTCGCCGTCGGCAAGGTGACCGCCGTCGAGCCGAACGGCACCGACGTCAAGGTCACCATGGAGTACCGGGAGGACGTCGACCTGCCCGCCGACGGGAAGGCCGTGGTCATCTCGCCCTCCATCGTCGGTGACCGCTACGTCCAGGTCACGCCCGCCTACGACGGCGGCGAGAAGATGGACGACGGGGCGGTGCTGAGCACCGACAAGACGTCGGTCCCGGTCGAGCTCGACCAGATCTACTCCAGCGTCGACGACCTGGTGGTCGCGCTCGGGCCGGACGGCGCCAACAAGAACGGCGCGCTCACCGATCTGCTGCAGCAGACCGCGAAGAACCTCGGCGGCCAGGGCGAGAAGATCAACTCGACCGTCGGCGACCTCGGCAAGCTGACCAAGACGCTCGACAACCGCGACGAGCAGTTCTTCGACTCCGCCGAGCAGCTCGAGGGCTTCATCGGCACGCTCGCCGAGAACGACCAGACCGTACGCGACTTCGCCCAGGCCCTCGCGGAGGTCTCCTCGATGCTGGAGGGTGAGCGTCAGGAGCTCGCGGCGTCGATGAAGAACCTGTCGGTGGCGCTGACCAAGGTGACCCAGTTCGTCCGCGACAACAAGGCGATCCTGCGCGAGGACATCCAAGGCCTCAACCGGATCGGCAAGGTGCTCGTGAAGCAGCGCAAGGCGCTCGACGAGAGCCTCCGGACCGCTCCGCTGGCCCTCAACAACCTGGGCCTGGCGTACAACCCGGAGACCGGCACGCTGGACACCAACGCCAACATCACGATGGTCCTCGACGAGATCGTCCAGAACCCGGCCTCGTTCCTGTGCAGCCTGGTGGACCAGGCGACCAACGGCAGCAGCGCCGAGATCTGCACGCAGATCCGGCAGATGCCCGGTCTGAACCGCTCCGCGGCGATCGGCCCCGGCACGGGCTCGTCCTACGGAGTGCCCTATGACATGTCGCTCGGCGGCCTGGTGGAGGTGACGGACCGATGAGGACCATGAAGCGCGCCGTCCAGGCGTTCGTCGGTGTGCTCGTCGGCGCCCTGATGCTGACCGGCTGCGGCAGCTTCTCCGTCTACGACCTGCCGCTCCCGGGCGGTGTGGACGCCGGAGACGACGCGATCTCGGTCACCGCGCAGTTCCAGGACACCCTCGACCTGGTGCCCCAGTCGACCGTGAAGCTCGAGGACATCGACGTCGGCAAGATCAACAAGATCTGGCTCGACGACGGTGTCGCGACCGTCGAGATGCTGCTGAAGAAGGACGTGGACCTGCCCGCCAACACACGGGCCTCGATCCAGCAGACCTCGCTGCTCGGCGAGAAGTTCGTCTCGCTGGAGCGGCCGGCGGAGCCCGAGTCGACGAAGCTGACCGACGGTTCGACCATCCCGCTGGCCCAGACCGGCCGTAACCCGGAGATCGAAGAGGTCTTCAGTGCGCTGAGCCTGCTGCTCAACGGTGGTGGCGTCGCCCAGCTGAAGACGATCTCGACCGAGCTCAACAAGGCCCTCGCGGGTCGCGAGGACTCGGCTCGCTCGGTGCTCCACCAGGTGGAGAAGCTGGCGCGCGACCTCGACAACAACAAGGAGAAGATCGTCGCGGCCATCGAGGCGCTCGACGCGCTGGCGAAGGCCACCAACGCGCAGATGGGCTCCATCGACGCCGCCCTCGACGAGCTGCCCTCGGCGATCTCCAGCATCGACAAGCAGCGCGCCGACCTGGTCAAGATGCTCGAGGCGCTGGAGCGGCTCGGCGACACCGGCGTACGTGTCATCAGGGCGTCGAAGGACAACACGATCGGCATCGTGAAGGACCTCCGGCCGCTGCTGTCGAACCTCGCCGACGCCGGCGACGACTTCGTCAAGGCGATGAACACGATCCTCACCTACCCGTTCGTCGACCAGGCGGTCGGTGGCTCGCCGCAGACCGCGCGCAACCTGCACATGGGTGACTTCGTCAACCTCGACGTCACCGTCGACCTCAACCTCGACACCCTGCTGCAGAACGCCCCTCGGGTCGGAAGCGCCGCCTGCTGGGGCCTCGAGGAGATCAACCGGAAGATCAAGACCTTCCCCGACGAGGAGACGGCTCTCGACTGGCTCAACAACCTCACCAACGTCTGCAAGGAAGGCGGGCTGGCCAGTGCCATCGACACCTGCCAGGAAGCGCTGACCGGGCAGTCGACGGCGCCTCAGGCGTGCGTGACCGGTGTGCTCGGCTCCATCGGGAAGACCCTCGACGGCCTGCTCGGCCTCGGGACGTCCTCGTCCGACGACGGCAGCACGTCGGGTGACGACGGCACCGGGTGCGTCCTGCTGCTGTTCTGTCGCGCCGGCGCGACACCAGGCACGCACGCGGTGACGTACGAGGAGCTGAGCAAGGAGCTCGACCCGGGTCTGACCTCGCTGATGATCCCGGCACTGAGCACCTCGAGCAACACTCATCAGGAGGGCGTCTCATGATCACCCGCCGTACGAAGATGCAGCTGATGATCTTCCTGCTGATCACCCTCGTCGGGGTCAGCTTCGTCGGTGCGCGCTACGCCCGGCTGGGGTCCCTGTTCGTCAAGGACCACTACGTCGTGATGGCCCACTTCGAGCAGTCTGGCGGCATCTACGAGGACGCCGAGGTCGACTACCGAGGCGTCAAGATCGGCCAGGTCGGTGAGCTCGTGCTCAACCGCAGCGGCGTCGACGTCACGCTGAAGATCGACAACGCGTGGAAGGACAAGATCCCGGCGGACAGCCTCGCCGTGGTCGGCAACCGCTCCGCCGTCGGTGAGCAGTACGTCGAGCTGCAGCCGCAGTCGAAGGGTGCGCCCTACCTCGAGGAGGGGTCGGAGATCGCCCGCGCGGCGACGGCCACGCCGCTGCCGACCGAGAAGCTGCTCGAGGACATCACCGTCACCGTGAACTCGGTCGACCAGAAGGCGCTGACGACCACCGTCGACGAGCTCGGCAAGGGTTTCGCCGGCACCGGTCAGGACCTGCAGACCATCATCGACACCGGCACCGCGTTCGTGGAGACCGCCGACCAGAACTTCGGGCTGACCACGCAGCTGATCCGGGACAGCAACACCGTCCTGCAGGGGCAGCTCGACAGCACCTCGGCGATCACGTCGTTCGCGACCGACCTGGAGCTGTTCACCGGCACGCTCGCAGGCTCCAACAAGGACCTGATCAAGCTGATCGAGAGCGGCTCCGCCGGCGCCACCGAGCTGCGTACGTTCCTCGAGCAGAACGACGTCGAGATCAGCGAGCTCCTCAACGAGGTGCTGGTGACGGGCAAGGTCGTCCGCAAGAACCTGCCGGGCGTCAAGCACCTGCTCTCCATCTTCCCCACCGTGGTGGAGGGCAGCTTCGCCGTGGTCGACGTCGGCCACCCGGGCCTGGCGCAGGCGCACTTCGGACTGGTGATCACCAGCCAGACTCCGTGCAAGAAGGGCTACGAGAGCACCAAGAAGCGCAGCCCGCTGGACCTGCAGAGCCGTCCGTTCAACACCGAGGTCTCCTGCACCGAGGACCCGTCCAAGTCCAACGCCCGCGGCTCCAGCCAGCTGCCGCGCGCCGGTGTCGGCGAGGCCGGCTCGGTCGCGTCCTTCGACCCGGAGACGGGCAAGCTGACCTGGGGCGAGGCGGAGGACACCTCGGTGTCGACCGCGGCGCCGTCCTCCTACGGCGACGACGCCTGGAAGTGGCTCTACCTCCAGCCGATGGAGACCCAGTAGCGCGACGACTTCGACCACATGCAGCCCGCCGGGTTCGGGGCCCCGGAGTGCTGCCGCATCGACCGATTCGCCGGCGGCGTACGGTGAGGATGCCTGGAAATGGCTCCTGGAGCCACTGACCACAGAGAGTGATCCGTTTTGAGCACCACGACCGACCCCGGACCCGATACGGAGACCGGCTCAGAGAACGACCAGGCGACGGCCAGGCAGGGCGCTCTGCTCCGCTGGGGCGTGCTGGCGCTGCTGATCGCCGTCATCATCGCCGCCGTCGGCTACGTCGGCTGGCAGCTTACCCGCGGCGCCGACGACTCCGTGGTGAGCCAGCGCGAGCAGGTGATGGCCGCTGCCGACAAGTTCGTCGGGCGGGTCAACACCTACGGTCCCGAGGACATCGGCAGCGACAAGAAGACGATGCCGGACTACCGCAAGGAGGTCGGCGCGCTGCTGACCCCCAAGTTCGAGAAGAGCTTCCTCGGCAACGTCGCCTTCGCCGAGGCCACCGTCGTCCAGCAGGGCGTCGGTCGCACCAGCGACGTGCACAGCACGGCGGTCGCCGGCCTCGACGAGGACAGCGCGACGGTGCTGGTCGTCGCCGAGCTCGCGATCAGCTACCCGAAGTCCGAGGGGTCCGAGGAGCGCGTCGAGGCGGCGCGCCAGCTCGCACGGACGGAGGTGGAGCTCGTGAAGCAGAACGGGAAGTGGCTGGTCGACGACTGGTATCCCGCCGAGGAGGCTCCTACTTCGGAAAGCAGCGAAGGGGTGACACCATGAGTTCCACGATGACTTCTCCGACCTGGTACGACCTGCTCGACGTCGAGCCCGACGCCGCCACCGACGACATCCGGGCGGCCTGGAAGGCGGCGATCGCCGATCTGGACCCGACCGACCGTCGCTTCCGCACCCTCAACGAGGCCGCCGCGGTCCTTCTGGACGCTGACAAGCGGGCTGCGTACGACGCCGAGCTCGCGGCCCTGGAGGCCGCCGCTGCCGCGGACGAGGAGGACGAGAGCGACGAGGTCGAGGACGACGGCCCTGAGGCCGCCGTGGAGACCGCTGCCGTCGAGGACGCGGTGGCCGAGGACGTACCCGCTCCCGAGGACGCCGAGGACTCCGACGACGAGGCGAAGGAGCCCGGCGGCCGTACGCTCCCGCTGCTCCCGACGTGGGGCCTGGTCGCCGCCGCTGCCCTCGCCCTGGCCGCGGTCGTGGCCGCCGGTGTGGTCTTCTTCGGGCAGGAGAAGGTGGAGACCGTCTCCAACAACAACGTCACGACCAGCACGGTCGAGGGTGCGGTGGGCAAGCAGATCACCCGCAACCACAAGCTCCTCGTCGAGGAGCAGGGCGCCGAGGCGCTCGAGGCGGCCAAGAAGGCCGTGGTCCCGCTGCTGTCCTACGACTACAGCAAGATGGACGCGTCGAAGAGCAAGGCTCACGACGTGATGACGAAGGACTACCGCGAGGACTACGACCGTCTCTTCGCGGTGCTCGTCGACAACGTCCCCGAGACGAAAACCGTGGTGAAGACCCTCGCCCCGGTCGACGCCGGCGTCATCCGGGTCTCCGACGACACCGTGCAGATCCTGGTGCTGGTCGACCGTCAGGTCACCAACGCCCAGCGCAGCACCCCGATCGGCTACCAGGAGTACGCGATGCTCACCATGACCAAGGTCGGCGACGAGTGGCTGGTGGACAAGGTCGAGACCCAGCCCAGCAAGGACTAGGCCCGCAGGCCTCGTCCTACCTGTCAAGTGATCGGATCAACCTTCCCGGAGGACGGACCGATTGGCGCGGATGCTTGACCCGGGGTGCCGAAGAGGCGCATGATCATCCGCGATGCTCGACAAGGCAACGATCGACAACGCCGACGGTCGGGCGCCGAAGGTGTGAATGAAGGAACGCCGGACTTTAATTGAGGCCCGGTGTTGTGAAGTGCGCTTTTATGCCGTACTATGGCGCTTTGCGCATGCCTTCATATGCCCCTCAGCCTGCCCGGTGGCTGTTCGGTGGTCGGCGGCGCGAATCCACCTGCGAACCTTGTCGAAGGATTCCTCTTGGCCGCGCGCACCTCGTCGGGTGACTCCACCCCTCGCCGCATCTCTTTCGCAAAGATCTCAGAGCCTCTCGAGCTCCCTCAGCTCCTCGCCCTCCAGACCGAAAGCTTTGACTGGCTGATCGGCAACGAGCGCTGGCAGGAGCAGGTTGCCGCCCGCGAAGCCGCGGGTGAGGACGTGTCTCACAAGTCCGGTCTACAGGAGATCTTCGAGGAGATCTCCCCGATCGAGGACTTCTCGGAGACGATGTCCCTCTCCTTCGAGAGCCCTGTCTTCTACGACCCCAAGTACACCGTCGAGGAGTGCAAGGAGAAGGACTTCACCTACTCCGCGCCGCTCTATGTCTCGGCGGAGTTCACCAACAACGACACTGGTGAGATCAAGGGCCAGACGGTCTTCATGGGTGACTTCCCGCTCATGACCGACCAGGGCACCTTCGTCATCAACGGCACCGAGCGTGTCGTCGTCTCCCAGCTCGTCCGGTCCCCGGGCGTCTACTTCGAGCGCACCGCCGACAAGACGTCCGACAAGGACATCTACACCGCCAAGCTGATCCCGAGCCGTGGTGCCTGGCTCGAGTTCGAGATCGACAAGCGCGACCTCGTCGGTGTCCGCCTCGACCGCAAGCGCAAGCAGAACGTCACGGTGCTGCTCAAGGCCCTCGGCTGGACCAACGAGCAGATCCGCGAGGAGTTCGGCGAGTACGAGTCGATGATGCTGACCCTGGAGAAGGACAGCACCACCGCCCAGGACGACGCGCTGCTCGACATCTACCGCAAGCTGCGCCCGGGCGAGCCGCCCACGCGTGAGGCCGCGCAGACGCTGCTGAACAACTACTACTTCAACCCGAAGCGCTACGACACCGCCAAGGTCGGCCGCTACAAGGTCAACAAGAAGCTCGGCCTGACCGAGGCCTTCGACCAGCAGACCCTGACCGTCGACGACATCGTCGCGACGATCAAGTACGTCGTGGCGCTGCACGACGGGCGTACGCAGCTCGAGACCCCGCAGGGCACGATCGACATCGCCGCCGACGACATCGACCACTTCGGCAACCGCCGGATGCGGACGGTCGGCGAGCTGATCCAGAACCAGCTGCGTACGGGCCTTGCTCGTATGGAGCGCGTCGTGCGCGAGCGGATGACGACCCAGGACGTCGAGGCGATCACGCCGCAGTCCCTGATCAACATCCGTCCCGTGGTCGCTGCGCTGAAGGAGTTCTTCGGCACCTCGCAGCTGTCGCAGTTCATGGACCAGAACAACCCGCTCGCGGGCCTGACGCACAAGCGTCGTCTGTCGGCCCTCGGCCCGGGTGGTCTCTCCCGTGACCGCGCCGGCATGGAGGTCCGAGACGTCCACCCGTCGCACTACGGCCGGATGTGCCCGATCGAGACCCCTGAAGGTCCCAACATCGGTCTGATCGGCTCGCTGGCCTCCTTCGGCCGGATCAACCCGTTCGGTTTCGTGGAGACGCCCTACCGCAAGGTCGTCAACGGCGTCGTCACCGACCAGATCGACTACCTGACCGCCGACGACGAGGACAAGTACGTCATCGCGCAGGCCAACGCGGCCGTCGACGAGAACATGAAGTTCGCCACCGAGCGCGTCCTGGTCCGCCAGCGCGACGGTGAGGTCTCCGAGCTCCTGGCCGACGAGGTCGACTACATCGACGTCTCGCCGCGCCAGATGGTGTCGGTCGCGACCGCGCTGATCCCGTTCCTCGAGCACGACGACGCCAACCGTGCGCTCATGGGCGCCAACATGCAGCGTCAGGCCGTTCCGCTGGTCCGCAGCGACTCGCCACTGGTCGGCACCGGCATCGAGTACCGGGCCGCGGTCGACGCCGGTGACGTGCTCGTCGCCAAGAAGGCCGGTGTCGTCAAGGAGGTCTCCGCCGACGTCATCGAGACCCTCAACGACGACGGCACCTACACCACCTACAAGCTGGCCAAGTTCGAGCGCTCCAACCAGGGCAACTGCGTCAACCAGCAGCCGCTGGTCGACGAGGGCGCCCGGGTCGAGGTCGGCTCCCCGCTGGCCGACGGTCCGGCGACCCAGGGTGCCGAGATGGCGCTGGGTGCCAACCTCCTGGTCGCCTTCCAGTCGTGGCAGGGCCACAACTACGAGGACGCGATCATCCTCTCCCAGCGTCTGGTGCAGCAGGACTACCTCACCTCGATCCACATCGAGGAGCACGAGGTCGACGCCCGCGACACCAAGCTGGGTCCGGAGGAGATCACCCGGGACATCCCGAACGTCTCCGAGGAGATGCTGGCCGACCTCGACGAGCGCGGCATCATCCGCATCGGCGCCGAGGTCACCACCGGTGACATCCTCGTCGGCAAGGTCACGCCGAAGGGCGAGACCGAGCTCACCCCGGAGGAGCGTCTGCTCCGCGCGATCTTCGGTGAGAAGGCGCGCGAGGTCCGCGACACCTCGATGAAGGTTCCGCACGGCGAGGAGGGCACCGTCATCGGTGTCCGCGTCTTCGACCGTGAGGAGGGCGACGAGCTGCCCCCGGGCGTGAACCAGCTGGTTCGTGTCTACGTGGCGCAGAAGCGCAAGATCTCCGTGGGTGACAAGCTCGCCGGCCGTCACGGCAACAAGGGTGTCATCGCGAAGATCCTGCCGGTCGAGGACATGCCGTTCATGGAGGACGGCACCCCGGTCGACGTTCTGCTCAACCCGCTCGGTGTTCCGCGTCGTATGAACATCGGACAGGTCCTGGAGCTCCACCTCGGCTGGCTCGCCAAGCAGGGTTGGGACCTCAACCTCTCCGACGACCCCGACGACAGCGCCTGGAAGCAGCGCCTGATCAAGATCCACGCCGACAAGGCCGACCCGGGCACCAAGGTGGCCACGCCGGTCTTCGACGGTGCGCGTGAGGACGAGATCACCGGTCTGCTCGCCTCGACCCTCCCGAACCGGGACGGTCGGCGTGTGGTCGGCACCGACGGCAAGGCCCGCCTCTTCGACGGTCGCTCCGGCGAGCCGTTCCCGGAGCCGGTGGCCGTGGGCTACATGTACATCCTGAAGCTGCACCACCTGGTCGACGACAAGATCCACGCGCGTTCGACCGGTCCGTACTCGATGATCACCCAGCAGCCGCTCGGCGGTAAGGCCCAGTTCGGTGGCCAGCGCTTCGGTGAGATGGAGGTCTGGGCGATGGAGGCGTACGGCGCCGCCTACGCCCTGCAGGAGCTCCTGACCATCAAGTCGGACGACGTGCCCGGCCGCGTGAAGGTGTACGAGGCGATCGTCAAGGGCGAGAACATCCCCGACTCGGGTATCCCGGAGTCGTTCAAGGTTCTCGTCAAGGAGATGCAGTCGCTGTGCCTGAACGTCGAGGTCCTGAGCCAGGACGGTTCGGCGATCGAGCTCCGTGACGCGGAGGAGGACGTCTTCCGCGCCGCCGAGGAGCTCGGCATCGACCTGTCCCGCCGCGAGCCCTCTTCCGTAGAGGAAGTCTGACGAGCGGGAGGTGCGCCTCCGGGCGCACCTCCCTCCCTCAGTCCCCTTTAACTTTCCAAGAACTAACGAAGGAACTGGAAGCCACCGTGCTCGACGTCAACTTCTTCGATCAGCTCAAGATCGGCCTGGCCACCGCGGACGAGATCCGCGCGTGGAGCCACGGCGAGGTCAAGAAGCCTGAGACCATCAACTACCGCACGCTCAAGCCCGAGCGTGACGGCCTCTTCTGCGAGAAGATCTTCGGTCCCACCCGGGACTGGGAGTGCTACTGCGGCAAGTACAAGCGCGTGCGCTTCAAGGGCATCATCTGTGAGCGCTGTGGCGTCGAGGTCACCCGCTCCAAGGTACGCCGCGAGCGCATGGGCCACATCGAGCTCGCCGCTCCGGTGACCCACATCTGGTACTTCAAGGGCGTTCCGTCGCGGCTGGGCTACCTGCTCGACCTCGCCCCGAAGGACCTGGAGAAGGTCATCTACTTCGCTGCGTACATGATCACCTCGGTCGACGAGGACGCGCGTCACCGCGACCTGTCCTCGCTCGAGGCCAAGGTCGACCAGCAGCGCAAGATGCTGACCGGCCGGCTCGACGTGGCGATCAACGACCGCGCCAAGAAGCTCGAGACCGACCTGGCCGCGCTCGAGGCCGAGGGCGCCAAGTCCGACGCCAAGCGCAAGGTCAAGGACGGCGCCGAGCGCGAGATGAAGCAGCTGCGCGACCGCACCGAGCGTGAGGTCAACCGTCTCGACGAGGTCTGGGACACCTTCAAGAACCTGAAGGTCCAGGACCTCATGGGCGACGAGCTGCTCTACCGCGAGATGAAGACCTGGTTCGGCAAGTACTTCGAGGGCCACATGGGCGCCACGGCGATCCAGAAGCGCCTCGAGAACTTCGACATCGAGGCCGAGGTCGAGAACCTGCGCGAGACCATCGCCACCGGCAAGGGTCAGCGCAAGGTCCGCGCGCTCAAGCGCCTCAAGGTCGTCGACGCCTTCCGCAAGACCGGCAACCAGCCGACCGGCATGGTGCTCGACGCCGTCCCGGTCATCCCGCCGGACCTGCGCCCGATGGTGCAGCTCGACGGTGGCCGCTTCGCGACCTCCGACCTCAACGACCTCTACCGTCGTGTGATCAACCGCAACAACCGCCTCAAGCGTCTCCTTGACCTCGGTGCCCCCGAGATCATCGTGAACAACGAGAAGCGGATGCTGCAGGAGGCCGTCGACTCGCTGTTCGACAACGGCCGTCGTGGCCGTCCGGTCACCGGGCCGGGCAACCGTCCGCTGAAGTCGCTCTCCGACATGCTCAAGGGCAAGCAGGGTCGCTTCCGTCAGAACCTGCTCGGTAAGCGCGTCGACTACTCCGGTCGTTCGGTCATCGTGTCGGGTCCGCAGCTCAAGCTGCACCAGTGCGGTCTGCCCAAGCAGATGGCCCTGGAGCTGTTCAAGCCGTTCGTGATGAAGCGCCTGGTGGACCTGAGCCACGCTCAGAACATCAAGTCCGCCAAGCGGATGGTCGAGCGTGCCCGCCCGGTCGTGTGGGACGTCCTCGAAGAGGTCATCACCGAGCACCCGGTTCTGCTGAACCGTGCGCCCACCCTGCACCGCCTCGGCATCCAGGCCTTCGAGCCGCAGCTGATCGAGGGTAAGGCCATCCAGCTGCACCCGCTCGTCTGCACCGCGTTCAACGCGGACTTCGACGGTGACCAGATGGCTGTCCACCTGCCGCTGTCGGCGGAGGCCCAGGCCGAGGCTCGCATCCTGATGCTCTCGACCAACAACATCCTCAAGCCGTCCGACGGTCGTCCGGTCACCATGCCGACCCAGGACATGATCATCGGTCTCTACTTCCTCACCTCCGACCGTGACGGTGAGGTCGGCGAGGGTCGTGCCTTCTCGTCCCCGGCCGAGGCCATCATGGCCTTCGACCACCTCGAGATCACGCTGCAGTCGAAGATCAAGATCCGCCTCGACGACATCGTCCCGCCGATCGGCTACGACGTCCCGGAGGGCTGGACCGCGGGCGACCCGCTCGTCGTCGAGACCACGCTGGGCCGGGTGATCTTCAACGACACCCTCCCCGCCGACTACCCCTTCGTGAACTACGAGGTCGGTAAGAAGCAGCTCGGCGCGATCATCAACGACCTGGCCGAGCGCTACACCAAGGTCGAGGTCGCGGCGTCGCTGGACGCGCTCAAGGACAACGGCTTCCACTGGGCCACCCGTTCGGGTGTCACGGTCTCCATCGACGACGTCACCACGCCGCCGAACAAGGCCGAGATCCTGGAGACGTTCGAGAAGCAGGCTGCCAAGGTGCAGAAGCAGTTCGAGCGTGGTCTGGTCACCGACGAGGAGCGCCGTCAGGAGCTCGTCGAGATCTGGACCGAGGCTGCCAAGGTCGTCGGTGCTGCGATGGAGGAGGCGTTCGACCGCAAGAACCCGATCTTCATGCAGGTCACCTCGGGTGCGTCGGGTAACTTCAACCAGATCCGCCAGGTCGGCGCCATGCGAGGCCTGGTGGCCAACCCGAAGGGCGAGATCATCCCGCGGCCGATCAAGTCGAACTTCCGCGAGGGTCTCTCGGTCCTGGAGTACTTCATCTCCACCCACGGTGCTCGTAAGGGTCTGGCCGACACCGCGCTGCGTACCGCCGACTCGGGTTACCTGACCCGTCGTCTGGTGGACGTCTCGCAGGACGTCATCATCCGTGAGGACGACTGCGGCACCGAGCGCGGTCTGCCGAAGGTCATCGGTGTCGACCAGGGCGGCGTCGTCGTCAAGGACGACAACGCCGAGACCGCTGCGTACGCTCGCACGGCTGCCGTCGACATCGAGCACCCGCAGACCGGCGAGGTTCTCGCGGTCGCCGGTGAGGACCTGGGCGACGTCAAGATCGAGGAGCTGGTTCGCGCCGGCATCACCGAGGTCAAGGTCCGTTCGGTCCTCACCTGTGAGGCCCGCACGGGTACGTGTGCCAAGTGCTACGGCCGCTCGCTGGCCACCGGCAAGCTCGTCGACATCGGTGAGGCGGTCGGCATCATCGCCGCCCAGTCCATCGGTGAGCCGGGCACCCAGCTGACCATGCGTACGTTCCACACCGGTGGTGTGGCCTCGGCCGACGACATCACGCAGGGTCTGCCGCGTGTCGTCGAGCTCTTCGAGGCGCGTACGCCGAAGGGTGTCACGCCGATCTCCGAGGTCGCCGGTCGCGTCGAGATCGAGGAGACCGACAAGGCCCGCAAGGTCCTGGTCACCCCGGACGACGGTTCGGACGTCAAGGAGTACGTCGTCTCCCGTCGCTCGCGGCTGCGGGTCGCCGACGGCGACCACATCGAGGTCGGCCAGGCGCTGACCATCGGTACGCCGGACCCCAAGGAGGTCCTCCGTATCCTCGGTGTCCGCAAGACGCAGCAGCACCTCGTCGACGAGGTCCAGGCCGTGTACCGGTCGCAGGGTGTGTCCATCCACGACAAGCACATCGAGATCATCGTGCGGCAGATGCTGCGCCGGATCACGGTGCTCGAGTCCGGTGACACCAACCTGCTGCCGTCCGACCTGGCCGACCGCATCGACTTCGAGTCGGAGAACCGGCGCGTGGTCTCCGAGGGCGGCAAGCCGGCCTCGGGTCGTCCGGAGCTGATGGGTATCACCAAGGCCTCGCTGGCCACCGAGTCCTGGCTGTCGGCGGCCTCCTTCCAGGAGACCACCCGCGTCCTCACCGACGCTGCCATCAACGGCCGCTCCGACTCGCTGCGCGGTCTGAAGGAGAACGTCATCATCGGTAAGCTCATCCCGGCCGGCACCGGCCTGGAGCGCTACCGCAACATCAAGGTCGAGCCGACCGATGAGGCTCGTGCCGCGGCGTACTCCGTGACCGGTTACGACAACTACGACTACGAGTTCGGCAACACCGGCGGCCAGGCCGTCGCGCTGGACGACTTCGACTTCGGTTCCTACCAGAGCTGATCGAGTGGTCTAGAAGGCCCCGCCACCTTCGGGTGGCGGGGCCTTCGTCCTTTTCAGGGCACGAGGAGCCAGCGTCCGTCGGATCCCGGTGCCGCCTCCGCCTCCTGGTAGGCCTCGGCGGCCTTGCTCAGCGGACGGGTCGCGGCGATCCGGGTCGGCACGGTGCCGTCGGCGGCCAACCGGAGGAGGTCGGCGAGCATCGCCCCATCAGGCTGGTTCAGCGCGGTCGAGACCTCGATGCCGCGCTCGGGCGCCGGTGCCCGGCCGGGCTTGACGCTGACGTAGCGGCCGCCGTCGCGTACGCCTGCCAGCGCCGGTTCGTTGAGCGCTGCCAGGTCCAGGACGGCGTCGTGCCCGTGCGGCTCGATCTCGGTGACGGCGCGGTCGGCGCCGGTGGCGAGGTGCTCGGTGCCGGGGCGTACCAGGGCGTCGACCGTCCAACCGTCGGCTTTGGCCAGCCCGGATGCCCACAGGCCGACGCTGCCGGCGGCACCGGTGACGAGGAGGCTGCCGCGTTCGGTGCCGAGCAGGTCGAGTGCCTGGCGGGCGGTGAGCGCGTTGAGCGGAGCCGCGGCGGCCGCCTCGAGCGTGAGCCCGTCGGGTACGGCCGCTGCGGCGGAGGCGGGCACCACGACCTCGGTCGCGTGGGCGCGGGCGCCTGCGGCCGGGTTGCCATGGAGACCGGCGACGCGGTCGCCGACAGCGAATCCGGAGACGGCCTCGCCGACCGCGGTGACCACACCGCTGAAGTCGAAGCCGAGGCCGATCACGTCGGGGAGGCCGATGGCTGCGTGGTCGCTCGCGACGAAGGCGTCGAAGAGGGTGAAGCCGGCGGCGGCCACCTCGACCCGGATGTCGTCGGGGCCGAGCGGCTGGGCCGGGAGCTCCTCGAGGTGCGGGGTCGGGTCGCCGGCGCGGGAGATGAGTGCGTACATGGTGTTCGTCCTTTGTGGTGGTCTGTCTGGTTGCCTGCACTACTTTCGGTGCCCTACTCTCCGTTGGGAAGAAGGCACTTTGAAGTGGCGTACGCACCTGGAGGTCTGCCATGGGGACGACGACAGCCGAACGACCGAGCGGATTCGACGCGTTCTCAGCGCTGTGTCCGAGCCGGCGGCTGCTGGACACGATCGGTGACAAGTGGGTGAGTCTGGCGATCGTGGCGCTGGGGCTCCGCGGCCCGCTGAGGTATTCGGAGCTGGCCTCGCAGATCGAGGGGGTGAGCCAGAAGATGCTGACCCAGTCGCTGCGGAGGATGGAGCGCGACGGTCTGCTGATCCGCACGGTGACGCCGTCGGTGCCGGTGCGGACCGACTACGAGCTCACCCCGCTCGGGCTGACGCTGCTGCCCGTCCTCGCCCACCTCAAGGCGTGGGCCGAGGAGCACATGGCCGAGGTGGACGAGGCCCGCACGACGTACGACGGCAGGGTCTGAGAATTTCTCGAGATCGGACGCAACGAACCCCGCGGTCCGAACGTCACAGGGGTAGGACGATGAGTTAACTGGCTGGGTTATCTGGCTGGCATCTGCTACTCGAGGAGCAAAGATGCGGCACCTACGGCTGATGGTGGTCGGCGTCTGGATCCTCGGCGTGCTCGCGGTGGGAGGTTGCGGGTCGACGAAGGACGGGGCGGTCGACGCGTCACCATCTGCCTCCGGGACCGCGGATCCCACCTCGGGAAGCAGTGCACCATCGTCCCCGACTCAGTCCTCACCGGCGGCCACGGGGGGTTCGCCGGTGGGGACTGAGTCTCAGAACGCTGACGCCGCGCCGGCGGATCCGGTGACGCCGAAGTGCGTCAACGCCGACCTGAAGGCGGGCTATCGGGCCACCGATGCGGGCGCGGGATCGCGGTTCGGTGAGATCACCCTGACCAACGTCTCCGACCACGCCTGCTCCTTGGGTGGCTTCGGCGGTCTCTCGTACGTCGGCGGTGGCGACGGCACGCAGGTCGGTGCGCCCGCGAAGCGTGAGGGCGGTTGGCGCAAGGTCATCATGAAGCCGGGTCAGGTGGCCGTCAGCGCGGTCGCCGAGTCGACGGCGGAGAACTACCCGGCCGCGGACTGCAGGCCGACCGAGGTGGACGGGTTCCGGGTCTACGTGCCGGACTCCTACGACTCCCAGTTCGTCCGCCACCAGACGACCGGGTGTGCGGACAAGAACGTGTCGCTCCTGTCTCATCGCGCGTTCCACTAGCGGCCATCCGGCAGCGCGATCCTGGCGGGCATGAGACGTGTCCGAGCAGGCCTCCTCGTTGCCGCGGCGCTCCTGGCGAGCTCCGCCCTCTCCGCTCTTTCCCCGGCGCACGCCGAGAGCGATCCGCGTACCTTCGACCTCCAGGCGCACCGTGGTGGCATCGCGCTGACGGTGGAGAACACGCTGCCGGCCTTCGCGCGGGCGCTCAAGCTGGGCGTGAGCACCCTCGAGCTCGACGTGCAGATCACCGACGACGGCTACGCGGTCGTGACCCACGACCGGGACCCGAACCCGGCCAAGTGTGTCGACACCGCACCGGCGTTCCCCGGTGATCCGGAGTTCCCGTACGTGCCGAACCGGACCTACATCAGGAACCTGACGCTCGCCCAGGTGCGCACGATCGACTGCGGGTCGATGCGCCAGCCGCAGTTCCCCCAGCAGGAGCTGTCGCCGGGGGAGCGGATGCCGCTGCTCTCGGAGGTGTTCGCGCTGGTCAACAGCTACCACGCCGGCCAGGTCACGCTGAACGTGGAGACCAAGGTCGAGGCGGGGGCGCCGGAGCAGACCGCGCCGCGCGAGCAGTTCGTCCGCGTCGTCCTGGCCGAGATCCGACGCGCACACATCCGCAACCAGGTCACCATCCAGAGCTTCGACTGGGGTGCGCTGAAGCGGTTCCGCGAGGTCGAGCCGCGGCTGTCGATCGTCGCGCTGACCAACGGGCAGCAGTTCCTCCAGCAGGGACAGCCGGGGGCCTCGCCGTGGCTGGGCGGGATCGACATCGACGACTTCGAAGGGTCGCTGCAGGAGCGGTACGTCGCGGCCGCGGACTCGTTCGGGGCGGATGCGGTCTCGCCGGTCCACGGCGACCCGCAGGGCGGCTCGGTGTCCGATCCGGGCTATGTGCCGTTCACGAACCAGGAGCTGGTCGACGCGGCGCACGCGCGCGGCATCGCGGTCGTGCCGTGGACGGTGGACGACGTCGCCACCATGGAGCACCTCATCGGGCTGGGGGTCGACGGGCTGATCACCGACAAGCCGGACGTGCTGCGCGAGGTCCTGGCCGAGCACGGCTACAAGCTGCCGCGTATATACGCAGGTCACCAGTAAGAAAGTCGCCTACCCTCTGGGGTATGGCAGCTGATCTGGACAGACACGTCCGCGGGATCGTCGACAGCGTCGCCTATCTGGTGCTGGCGACCTCGGATCCCGACGGGAGGCCGCGTACGTCGCCGGTCTACTTCTCCCACGACGGTTACCGGGACCTCTACTGGGTCTCGGCACCCGACGCCCAGCACTCCCGCAACATCGTGCGCGACCCGCGCGTGGCCGGGGTCATCTTCGACTCCTCGGTCCCGCCCGGGTCCGGCGCGAGCGCGGCGTACGTCACCGGGATGGCTCGCCAGGTGCCGGACTTCGAGCTCGAGAAGCGCTGCGCGGTGGCGTTCCACCGGCTGGTCGGGACGGCGCGGGCGTTCAAGCCCGAGGAGCTGCGCGGAGAGGCGCCGCTGCGGCTCTACGTGATGGACGTGGAGCTCTGGGAGGCGCACCTTCCCGGGGTCGACCCGGACGACGAGGCGGCGCCGGAGACCCGCGTCGAGGCGGCCCCGGAGATCTGAGCCTCAGCTCGAGGGGCGGAAGACGAGGTGGATCTCCTCGCGCAGCTCGAGCCGCTCGATGCCGATGCCGTAGACCGGCTCCAGGATCTCGGGGCGGAGCACCTCGTCGACGGTGCCGCGCGCGGCCACTCGGCGCTGGTCGAGCAGTACCACGTCGTCGCAGTAGCGGGCCGCCAGGTTGAGGTCGTGGAGCACGACGATCGCCGTGGTCCCGAGCTTGCGGACCAGCGAGAGGATCTCGTGCTGGTAGCGGATGTCGAGGTGGTTGGTCGGCTCGTCGAGGAGCAGGTGGGTCGCCTCCTGGGCCAGCGCCCGGGCGATGAGCACCCGCTGACGCTCGCCCCCGGAGAGCGCGGCGAAGGAGCGTGGACCGAGGTGGGTCCCGCCGACCCGCTCCAGGCACTCCGCGGCGATCTCCAGGTCGTGCTCACCGGCTCTGGCGAAGGCGGACAGGTGCGGCGTACGTCCCAGCAGCACCATCTCGCCGGCGGTGAGAGAGGTGTCCGTGCCGGACTCCTGGACGACGACGGCCAGCCGGCGGGCGACCTCCTTGGCGGGCAGTCCGGCGAGGTCGTCGCCGTCGATCTGGACGGTGCCGCTGCCGCGGAGGGCGCCGTAGAGCATCCGGAGCAGGGTGGTCTTGCCGCTCCCGTTCGGGCCGATCAGACCCAGCACCCGGCCCTCGTGGGCGTCGACGTCGACGTCCTCGAGGATGCTCGTGGCGCCGTACGTCCAGGACAGCCCGCCGGCCTCGATCACCGGCCGAACCTGTCGATGATCCGCTCCAGGCCGTCGACCGAGAGCGCCGAGGGCGGCTCGGTGAAGTTGAACAGCTGCGCCATCACGTCGCCGTTCCTGACCGCGGTGAGGTCCTCGGCGCCGGCGAGCTGGGTGATCGACTCCTCGACCTTCGCCGGGTCGCCGGCGTTGTGGAGCAGGATGATCACGTCGGGGTCGCGCTCGAGGAGGTCCTCGGTCGAGACCTCGAAGACCCGCTCGTCGACGTCGGCGAAGACGTCCTCGAACCCGGCCGCCTCGAGCTGCGGATGGGCCATCGAGCGGGTGCCGTAGGCGTAGGTCACGCCGCCGCCGACGGTGGGGTAGAGAACCGCCGCCGTGCGTCCCTTGCCGACCTTCTTCGTCTCCAAGTCGGTGACGCGTTTGCGCAGGTCAGCGACAGCCTTGGCGGCTTCGTCCGTCTTGTCGAAGACGCGGCCGTAGGCCTCGAGCTGGCTGTAGACGTCGTCGAAACCGGGGTCGTCGACGCCCTCCGGGCACATCGCCGGCTCCTCGAGGAGATCGATGTCGACCGCGTCGAGGGTGTCCCGGGAGAGGTTGTCGACCTCGCCGAGGACCAGGTCGGGCTCCTCGGCGATCACGACCTCCTTGGAGATCTGCAGGTGGCCGCTGGTGTCCATCTCGTCGGTGAGCAGCGGGATCTCGTCGAGCTCGGCCCGGGTCTCGGTGTCGTAGTAGTCGGCCGGGTAGTCACCGGCCCGGGCCACGACCTGGTCCATCACGCCGAGCGCGTGCAGGTAGGGCACCGCGGAGCTCTTCAGCATCACGACGCGCTCCGGTGGGGCCTCGAAGGTGACCTCGGCGCCGCAGTTCTCGATGGTGACCGGGAAGCCGTCTCGGGCGGCCTCGGTGCCCGCGGCGTCGGCGCCGCAGGCGGTGGTCGTGGCCAGCACGAGGGCGGCGGTGGCGATCGTGGGGCGGATCATGTCGGGCTCCTGGTGATGGGTCGGGCGGGTGGTCAGACGTCGCGGGCGGAGAAGCGCCGGATCAGGACGATGAGGAACGGCGCTCCCAGGAGCGCGGTGACGATCCCGATCGGGATCTCCTGGGGCTGGAGCAGGACGCGGGCGAGCACGTCGGCCCAGACCAGGAGGATCGCGCCCATCAGCGCGGCTGCGGGGACGGCCACGGCATGGGCGGAGCCGACCGCGCGGCGGGCCAGGTGCGGCACCACCAGGCCGACGAAGCCGATGCTGCCGGCGGCCGAGACGACCACGCCGACGGTCAGTGCCACGACGACCAGCAGCAGCGTGCGGAACCGGTCGGGGGAGACTCCGAGGGTGTGCGCGGTCTCGTCGCCGATGGCGAGCGCGTCGAGGCCGCGACCGGACAGGGTCAGCAGGGTGATCGTGGCGATCACCGCGACGGCCACGACGGCGAGCAGGCCGTCCCACTGGGCCAGGCCGAGCGAGCCGAGCAGCCAGAACATCACCGACCGCGCCCCTTCGGCCGAGCCCGAGGCGAAGATCAGGAAGCTGGTCAGGCCGTAGAGCAGATAGCCGACCGCGACACCGGAGAGCAGCAGCCGCAGCGAGGTGACCCGGCCGCCGCTGCGGGCCAGTGCGAACACCAGGAACGACGCGGCGAGAGCACCGAGGAAGGCGGAGCCAGGCAGGGCGTACGCCCCCAGGCCGGTGCCCGCGCCGAAGAGGATCGCCGCCGCGGCGCCGCTGGAGGCGCCGGAGTTGATCCCGAGCAGGTAGGGGTCGGCCAGCATGTTGCGGACCATCGCCTGCAGGGCCATGCCGGTGACGGCCAGGCCCGCACCGACCAGGGCGCCGAGGAGGACGCGGGGGAGGCGTACCTTCCACACGATCGCCTCCTCGGTGGCCTTCCAGCCGGTCTCGGGCAGGCCGAGGAGGTGGTGGCCGAGGATCTGGGCGACTGTCCCCGGCGTGACGTACGCAGCGCCCAGCCCGACCGCGACGACGACCGTCGTCACGGCGGCTGCGAGGAGGCCCAGGAGCCAGATGACGGCGCGCCGGCGGCGGCGACGTACGCCGAGAGGGTCGTGCACGTGGGGGCCTTCCGAGACTGCGCCGAGGGTTAATGCGAAGAACTTGCAATAACCTAGCAGGCTCCCGCTCCGGGCGGAGGTGAGGGTTCTCTGACCGGCCGTGTGGCGGGTCTGGGAAGATATGCGCATGACCTCGTCCCTTCCGCAATCAGCTGACGTGCTCGTCGTGGGGGCAGGGCCTGCGGGCTCGGCCGCGGCGGCCTGGCTGGCGCGCGCCGGGGTCGATGTCCTGCTGACCGACGCCGCCGTCTTCCCGCGTGACAAGACTTGTGGCGACGGGCTCACCCCGCGCGCGACCCACGAGCTGGTCCGGCTCGGGCTGGAGGACTGGCTGCGGGCGCACCCGGTCTCGAAGGGCCTGCGGGCGCACGGCTTCGGGCAGACGCTGCATCTGCCCTGGCCCGGCGGCACGCTGCCGTCCTGGGGGTCCGCGGTGCCGCGCACCGAGCTCGACGACCACCTGCGCACCGTGGCAATCAAGTCCGGCGCGACGGCAGTCGACGGCGTGCGCGCGGTCGATGTGCGCTGGGACGGCGAGCGGATCGCCGCGGTCGTGTTCGAGGGTGGTCGCGAGGTGGCCTGCCGGTCGGTCGTGGTGGCTGACGGCGTGCGCTCGCCGCTGGGCAAGGTGCTGGGGCGCGAGTGGCACCGCGACACCGTCTACGGCGTCGCCGGGCGGGCCTACATCGCCTCCGACCAGGCTGATGACGAGTGGATCTCCTCCCACCTGGAGCTGCGTGACGAGTCCGGCGAGGCGCTGCCCGGCTACGGCTGGATCTTTCCGCTCGGATCTGGCGAGGTGAACATCGGCGCCGGTGCGCTGGCCACCTCGAAGCGGCCCGCGGACGTCGCGATCAAGCCGCTGATGCGCCACTACACATCGCTGTGCCGCGACGAGTTCGGGCTGAAGGGCGAGCTGCGGGCGGAGAAGTCCGCGCTGCTGCCGATGGGTGGTGCGGTCTCCGGCGTCGCCGGTGCCAACTGGGCGCTGATCGGCGACGCGGCCGGCTGCGTGAACCCGCTCAACGGCGAGGGGATCGACTACGGCCTGGAGACCGGACGGATGGTCGCCGACGCCATCGTCGCGGGCGAGGACCTGGCCACCGCATGGCCGGCGACCCTGCGTGAGCACTACGGCGAGGCGTTCTCCATCGCCCGCCGCCTGGCCGGGATCGCGACCCGACCGCGGCTGGTATCCACCCTCGGACCTGCCGGAATGCGCTCCGAGTGGCTGATGACGCTGGCTCTGCGGTGGATGGGCAACCTGGTCACCGACGAGGACCGCGACCGTGCCGCCAAGGTGTGGCGCTGGGCCGGTCGCGGCTCGCTGGCTCTCGACTCCCGACCCCCGTTCAGCTGATGGCGACGCGGAATCGGGGCCGCAGTGGGCGGCGACGCAAGCTTCCGAAGGTGCAGCGGGTGGGGGCGTACGCCGTCATCATCCGGGCGGGTGCGGCCGCCGAGCCGGAGATCCTGCTCAGCCGGCTCTCGGAGAAGGTCACGCCGGAGGAGCGGTGGACGCTGCCCGGTGGTGGGATCGACCACGGCGAGGACCCGCGCGACGCGGTCGTGCGCGAGGTCTACGAGGAGGCCGGCGTGCCGGTCGAGGTCGGCATCGAGGCGCGGGTCTACTCCGTCCACCAGGCCAAGGCCTGGCGGCTGGGCCGCCGGGTCAACTCCCACGCGATCCGGATCGTCTACGACGGCTGGGTGCCCCACGACGCTCCCGAGCCGCAGACGATGGAGGTCGACGGGTCCACGGCGGAGGCGGCCTGGCTGCCCCTCGCCGCGGTGGTGAGCGGCGAGATCCCGACGTCCCCGCTGGTCACCGATGCCCTCGAGGTGCACAAGCCGGCGCGGATGCAGCGGCTGGCTGCGTACGCGTTCATCACCCGGGACGCCGACGACGCGATCCTGCTCACCCGGATCTCACCGCTCGGCTATCACTCGGGCTCGTGGACGCTTCCCGGTGGCGGGGTCGACTTCGGCGAGCAGCCGCGGGAGGCGCTGGTGCGCGAGGTGGCCGAGGAGTGCGGCCTGACCTGTGAGGTCGGCGTCCTGCTCGACGTGCACGACGTGAACATCACCGGCACCGCTCCTAGCGGTCGTCACGAGGAGTTCCACGGCGTCCATCTCATCTTCGCCGCGACCGTCCCCGACGACGCGGAACCGCGAGTGGTCGAGCAGGGCGGCACCACCGACGACGTACGTTGGGTGACCCGCGAAGAGCTGGCGACACTGCCGCTCCTCGACGTGGTCACCGCGGCTCTCGATGCGGAGAAGAAGGCAGCCTCCTAGTCGTGGTGGACTGCGTCGTACGTGAATGAAAGTTCGTTCACGTGTCCGGGGTGAATGAAAGTTCGTTCACGTGTCCGGGGTGAATGAAAGTTCGTTCACGTGTCCGGGGTGAATGAAAGTTCGTTCACGTGTCCGGGGTGAATGAAAGTTCGTTCACGTGTCCGGGGTGAATGAAAGTTCGTTCACGTGTCCGGGGTGAATGAAAGTTCGTTCACGTGTCCGGGGTGAATGAAAGTTCGTTCACGTGTCCGGGGTGAATGAAAGTTCGTTCACGTGTCCGGGGTGAATGAAAGTTCGTTCACGTGTCCGGGGTGAATGAAAGTTCGTTCACGTGTCCGGGGTGAATGAAGATTCGTTCACGCTCCCAGCGCGAAAGAAAGTTCGTTCGCCGCGCGGTCAGGGGCCTGGCGGGGTCGCCCTCATCATCGTGACCTGGCAGCGACGACCAGCCCCTCGAGCTGTGGGCATCGCTCCTAGCCCAGGTCGGCTTGGGTGCCGGCGCCGTTCTCCTCGGCCGCGGTCAGGATCACCGCCGCCGCGGCGGCGTCCTGGACACCGACGCCCACGGAGAAGTAGGTGACCACGTCGGCGGCGCGGCGGTCGAGGGTGGCAGCGCCGGTCAGGAGGGCGCCGAGGTCGGTGATCCGATCGGGGTCGACCGCCCCGGAGCCGACGGCTTCGACGACCGGGCCGCAGTCGGTGAGCGCTGACGCGCGGTAGTCGACGACGACCGTGGAGCGGGTCAGCAGCGACGGCGGCAGCTCGACGCGGTCGGGGGCGAAGGAGCCGACGCTGGCCACGGTGGTGCCGTTGGTGACCCAGGCGTCCTCGATCACGGGGGTGAGGGACGAGGTGCAGAGGACGACGATGTCGGCATCCCGTACGGCCTGCTCCAGGTCCGTCATGGCAGCCGCATCGTGCGACCCGGCGACCTCCGCGACGGCCGCCGGGTTCCGGCCGAAGACCTGGAGCTCGGCGTCGGGACGGGTCACGGTGAAGGCGTCGAGGTGGGCCCGGGCCTGGGCGCCGGTGCCGACGACGAGGACGGTGCGGGCGTCGGGTGCGAGCTGCTGCATGGCGAGGGTGGTCGCGGCAGCGGTGCGCAGGCCGGTGACGCTGTCGCCGTTGATGATCGCGCGCGGTGTGCCGGTCTCGGCGTCGAGGACCGTGATCACCGAGTGCACGGCGCCCATGCCGCGAGCCTTGTTGGCAGGGTTGACGCTGCCGAACTTGCTCACCGCGGGGGCGTCGGGGGCGATCCGGGAGGAGTAGCAGAACGAGACCGACGAGTCCGGTCCCGGGACGAGGAGCCGGGGAGGCTGGACGGCCTCCCCGGCTCCCAGTCGGGTGAACGCCTCACGCTGGGACTCCAGCGCGAGCTGCGGCGTGAAGATGCTGCGTACGTCGGTGGCGGAGAGGATCCTGACGTTCATCCCGCCACGTTAGACGCTCAGACGGTCGCCTTCTCCGCGGTCTCCTCGAGCGCGACGTCCTTGGTCTCCTTGCCGATCAGCAGGGAGATCAGGGTGATCACCGCCATCACGGAGAGGTAGACGCCGACCAGGACGGGCGAGCCGTCGGCCTGCTTCCACAGCGCGACCGCGATGAACGGGGCGACCGCGGCGCCGAGGATCGAGGCGACGTTGTAGGAGATGCCGGAGCCGGTGTAGCGCACGCTGGTCGGGAACAGCTCGGGCAGCAGCGCGCCCATCGGGCCGAAGGTGAGACCCATCAGCGAGAAGCCGAGGACGAGCCAGAGAAGCACGCCCGGGGTGCCGGCGTCGACCAGCGGCACCCAGGCCAGGCCGAAGACGATGATTCCGAGGGTGACCGCGATCAGCAGGCGGCGGCGACCGAAGCGCTCGGCCAGCGGACCGGACACCATGGTGAAGATGCCGAAGAAGATCACGCCGAAGATCAGCATGAGCACGAAGGTCGTGTAGCCGTAGCCAAGGCCGGCGACCGGAAGGTCCTTGGCCGCGGTGCCGAACGAGAGCGAGAACGCGGTCATCAGGTAGAAGAGGACGTACGTCGCCAGCATGAAGAAGGTGCCGAGGACCAGCTGCTTGCCCTGGTTGCGCACGACCGAGGCCAGCGGGACCTTGCGGACCAGGCCGGCGTCCTGGCTCTTGGTGAACACGTCGCTCTCGACCAGGCGCAGCCGGACCCACAGGCCGACGATCACCATGACCGCGGAGAAGAGGAACGGTACCCGCCAGCCCCACGCCAGGAAGGCGTCGGACGGCTTGGTCGGGTCGGCGCCCTCCGCCGAGAGCAGCGCCGCGATGGTCAGGAACAGGCCGTTGGAGAGGATGAAGCCGAGCGGCGCGCCGAGCTGCGGGAACGTACCGAAGATGGCGCGCTTGCCCTCCGGGGCGTTCTCGGTCGCGACCAGGGCCGCGCCGCTCCACTCGCCGCCGAGCGCGAAGCCCTGAGCCAGGCGCATCAGCACCAGCAGCGCGGTGGCGACCCAGCCGACGGTCTCGTACGTCGGCAGCGCACCGATGAGGAAGGTCGCGATGCCCATGGTGAGCAGCGAGATCACCAGGGTCGTCTTGCGGCCGAGCCGGTCGCCGAGGTGACCGAAGAAGATCGCGCCCACCGGGCGGGCGACCATCGCGGCGCCGAAGACGGCGAAGCTCGCCAGGAGCGCGGTGGTCGGGTCGCCGGCCGGGAAGAAGAGGGCGGGGAAGACGAGGACGGCTGCGGTCGCGTACGCATAGAAGTCGTAGAACTCGATCGTCGTCCCGATGAGACTGGCGACGAGCACGCGCGAGCGCGGGTTGGCCGGTGCGGGGGTGGCGGACATGGTCTCTCTCCGAGGTGTTGATGGGCCCGCCTCTCGCGGGTCGTCCCATTATATGAGAGCCCGATATCGCTCCATGAGACGGGTTCGCGTTGTGGTCGCCGATGGTGGGCGCTGGCCGGTGGCGGCGCCGGGGTCTGTGACAATGAGCGGGTGAATGCGACTGCCTCGGATCTGGCGAATGAGCTGCGCAACCAGGGGATCAGCCGGGTCGACGACTCGCCGCTGGCCCGGGCGCTCTACTCCAGCGACGCGAGCCTCTACCGGGTCGTGCCCTCCGTCGTCGTGCGGCCCCAGTCCCGCGACGAGCTGCTCGCGGTGCACTCGGTGTCCCGCTCGACGGGCGCCCCGGTGACGATGCGGGGCGCGGGCACCTCGATCGCGGGCAACGCCGTTGGCGCCGGCATCGTCGTGGACACGCGCGACCTGCGGACCATCTACGAGATCGATCCGGAGGCGCGGACCGCACGGATCGATCCGGGCGTGGTCCACGCCGATCTGCAGCGCGCGGCCGCCCCGCACGGGCTGCGGTTCGGGCCGGACCCGTCCACCCACACCCGCTGCACCATCGGCGGGATGATCGGCAACAACGCGTGCGGCAACCGTGCGCTGGGCTACGGCCGTACCGTCGACAACATCGAGTCGCTGACCGTGCTCTTCGGCAACGGCGAGCAGGCGGTCTACGCCGACGGTGTCTCCTCCGGGGAGACCGCCGAGCGGCTCCAGGCGCTCGTCGGTGCCAACCTCGGGCACGTGCGGACCGAGTTCGGCCGCTTCGGGCGCCAGGTCTCGGGCTACTCGCTCGAGCACCTGCTGCCCGAGAAGGGCGGCCGGATCGACCGCTTCCTGGCCGGGTCCGAGGGGACTCTCGCGACCGTCCTGGAGACGACCGTGCGGCTCGTCGAGGACTCTCCCGGGCGACTCCTGCTCGTGCTCGGCTACCCGACGATGGTCGAGGCGGCCGACGCCGTGCCCACCCTCCTGCGGGTGGCGCCAGGACGGCTGATCGCGTGCGAGGGGATGGACGCCCGGATCGCCGACCTGGTGCGCGCCAAGGGCCGCGCCGTGCCCGACCTGCCCAAGGGCGCCGGCTGGCTGATGGTCGAGGTCGCCGGCCAGGACGCTCCTGACCTGGTGAAACGCCTCGCTGCCGAGTCGGGCGCGCTGGAGTCGCGGGTGGTCGTCGACCCGATCGAGGCGGCGGCGCTGTGGCGGATCCGCGAGGACGGTGCCGGCCTGGCCGGGGTCTCGCTGCCGACGCCGGCCCACTCCGGCTGGGAGGACGCGGCGGTCCCGCCGGAGCACCTCGGCGCCTGGCTGCGCGACTTCGAGGGGATCCTCTCGGACTTCGGCCTGCACGGCTATCCCTACGGCCACTTCGGCGACGGCTGCATCCACTGCCGCATCGACTTCCCCTTCGCGCCGGACTCGCCGGAGTCGGCGCAGGTGTTCCGCGAGTTCATGACCGCGTGCGCCACGCAGCTGGTCACTTACGGCGGCTCGCTGTCGGGTGAGCACGGCGACGGGCGGGTGCGCTCCGAGCTGCTGCCTCTGATGTACGACAAGACCTCGATCGAGCTCTTCGAGCAGGTCAAGGGCATCTGCGACCCGTCCGACCTGCTCAACCCCGGCAACATCGTGCGGCCGGCGTCGATCACCGACGACCTGCGTCCGGTACGGCCCCGGGCCCTGCCCCGGACCGGGCTGCGGCTCATCCACGACTCCGGTGACCTGGGCGCGGCCGTGCACCGCTGCACCGGCGTCGGCAAGTGCGTGGCCCCGAAGACCATCGGCGTGATGTGCCCCTCCTACCTCGCCACCCGCGAGGAGAAGGACGCGACCCGTGGGCGCGCGCGGGTGCTGCAGGAGGCGCTGGAGGGTTCGCTCGTCGACGGGCTCGGCGACCCCGCGGTCGCCGAGGCTCTCGACCTGTGCCTGGCCTGCAAGGGGTGTGCGTCCGACTGCCCCACGGGCATCGACATGGCGACGTACAAGTCGGAGGCGCTCTACCAGAAGCACGACGTCCTCGGGGAGCGGCGGCCGCGCTCGCACGCTCTTCTCGGGCAGCTGCCGAAGTGGGCCCGGCTCGCGGCGCCGTTCACCCAGATGGCCAACGCGTCCCTGAAGATCTCGCCGCTGGCGAAGATCGCCAAGAAGACCGCCGGCATCGACCAGCGGCGCTCGATCCCGGCGTTCGCGCCGAAGACGCTGAAGCGGTCGGCGCCGGTAGCCCGGCTCGCCACCGAGACCCCGGACGTCTGGATCTGGGCCGACTCCTTCACCGACCACTTCTTCGCCCAGTCGGGCCACGGCGCGATCACGTGGCTCGAGTCGCAGGGGCTGAACGTGCGCGTCATCGGCGAGAAGGCCTGCTGCGGCCTGACCTGGATCACCACCGGCCAGCTCGACGACGCCCGCAAGATCATGGAGAAGACGGTCCGTACGCTGGCCCCCTATGTCTCCTCCGGCGTCCCCGTCGTCGGGCTGGAGCCGTCGTGCACCGCGACCCTGCGCTCGGACTCGGTCGAGCTCTCGGCCCTGCCGGAGGCCGAGGTCGTACGCGACGGCATGCTCACCTTCGCCGAGCTGGTGACCCGCCTGGTGGCTGAGGGGCGGGTGAGCCTGCCCGACCTGAGCGGCGTCGAGGTCGTCGCGCAGCCGCACTGTCACCAGCACGCCGTCCTCGGCTGGACCGCCGACGAGGCGCTCCTGAAGCAGGCCGGCGCGACGGTCACCAAGGTCTCGGGCTGCTGCGGCCTGGCCGGAAACTTCGGCGTCGAGGAGGGCCACTACGAGGTGTCGGTCGCGGTCGCGGAGACGCATCTCCTCCCGGCTGTGCGGTCGCATCCCGACGCGGTCGTCCTCGCCGACGGGATGTCGTGCCGGGTCCAGCTCGACGACCTCGCCTCGGTGCCGACCATGCATCTCGCCGAGCTGTTCGCGTCGCGGGTCTGACGGGTGCCCGCGGTCGGGGATGGGTGTTGGTGCCCGGCCGACGCCTAGAATGAAGCGGTGAACCCGCGTTACCGCCGAATGATCATTCCCGGCGCGCTGGTCGCCCTTCTGCTGGTGGTCGTCATTGCCGGGGTGCTGAATTGAGCAGGGAGTCCGAACCGCTGCTGCGGGCGCTGAACCGGATGCGATCGGTGATCCTCGATCCCGAACAGCTGGTCAAGGCGGTCGCGTCGGGCAAGCAGCGCGGCACCACGCCGAAGTGGCGTCGCGCCGAGATCCGCTACGTCGACCTCAAGGCCGGCCGACACCTGCAGATCACGACGTACGACGCGACCCAGGCGTTCACCGCGAACCATCCCGTAGGAGATAGTTCGTCACTGGACGATCTTCTCGACGAACCGTTCGCCAACTGGATCGTCACGACCGCGACCGAGCAGACCCAGATCCAGGCGAAGACGCCGACGACGGCGCTCGTCTCGACCACGGAGCTGACCGCGCCGGTCGAAGTCGAACGTGGCCATGACCAGGCCAAGGAGCGGCTGCTGCCGGAGTCCGACCCGGTCTTCCGGGTGCTCGGCCTCTCCGACAAGGACGGGAAGCTGAAGCCGTCGCGCCAGGCGAAGTACCGCCAGGTCGAGGAGTTCCTGCGGCAGCTCGACGCCGCCCTGACGGACGCGATGAAGTCCGGCAAGGTCCGTCGGCCGACCGCGGAGGAGCCGCTGCGGATCATCGACCTGGGTGCCGGCAACGGCTACCTGACGTTCGCCGCCCAGCGCTACCTCACCGAGGTCCGCGAGCTGCCCGTCGTCGTCACCGGCGTCGACGTCAAGGAGCAGTCGCGGGAGCACAACTCGAAGATCGCCGACGAGCTCGCCAAGGAATTCGGATACAGCAAGGCCGAGTTCGTCGCCGGGACGATCGAGGGCGTACAGCTCACCGAGAAGCCCGACGTGGTGCTCGCCCTGCACGCCTGCGACACCGCCACCGACGACGCGCTCGCCCGCGCGGTCGAGTGGGAGGCGCCGCTGGTGCTGGCCGCGCCGTGCTGCCACCACGACATCGCCGCCCAGCTCCGCAAGGCCCCGACCCCGGCGCCCTACTCGATGCTCACCCGCCACGGCATCCTCCGCGAACGCTTCGCCGACACCCTGACCGACGCCCTGCGCGCGAGCCTGCTGCGCCTAGCCGGCTACCGCGTCGAGGTGGTGCAGTTCGTGGAGAGCCAGCACACCCCGCGCAACACCATGCTCCGCGCGATCCGCACCGGCTCGCCGGTCAAGGGCGGCTCGGTGAAAAAGGAGTACGACGACCTCGTGGCCGAGTGGGGCGTACGTCCGAAGCTCGGCGAGCTGCTCGCCGACCGATGAAGGCGGTCGTCGCCGCTGCGGGCGCGCTCGGACTGGTGCTGATCTCGTCCGTGCCCGCGCACGCCGCCGGTGACGACGTCCTCTTCTCCTTCTCCGACCCGACGATCAGCGAGGCCAGTGCGCTGACCCCTCTCGGCGAGGGTCTGTACGCCACCACCAACGACTCCGGCGACAGCGGCCGCGTCTTCACCGTCGACTCGCGCGGCGACACGGTCGGGGTGACCCACTGGGCGGCGGACCCGGTCGACGTCGAGGGGCTCGCACCCGCCGGCGGCAACCACGTCTGGGTCGGCGACATCGGCGACAACAACAGCGTCTGGGACTCGATCCGGATCGCGAAGGTACGCGTCGGGCGGGGCGAGCGGACGGTCTCGCCGACCGTCTACGAGCTCGTCTACCCCGACGGGCCGCACAACGCCGAGTCCCTGCTGGCCCACCCCGACGGTCAGGTCTTCGTCGCCACGAAGGACTGGGGAGGCGGCCGGCTCTACGCCGTCCCGAAGCGTCTCGACCCCGACGGCCCCAACCGGCTGAAGGAGGTCGCCCCGGTCATCCCGATGGCCACCGACGGTGCCTTCTTCCCCGACGGCAAGCACCTGGTCGTACGCGGCTACTACTCCGCCACGATCTACGACTGGCCCTCGATGGACCGCGTCGGTTCGTTCCGGACCCCCGACCAGGAGCAGGGCGAGGCCATCGGCGTCACCGCCAAGGGCGAGGTGGTCGTGACCAGCGAGGGCATCCGGGCCGAGGTGATCCGCGTCGACCCCGAGCTGGTCAGCGAGGTCCTCGGCGAGGAGCCGACGCCGACCGCGGACCCCAGCCCCGATGCCACCGAGCCGGCGGACGACGAGACCGGCGCCGAGGACAGCGACGCGGGCGACGAATCCGGCGGCGGGTCGGTGGGGCCGGCCGCGCTCGTGGTGCTCGCCGTGGCTGCGTACTTCATCTTCCGCAAGCGCTCCTGACGCCGAGTCGGCTCGTCAGGACGAGCCGGGTCGGCGGGTCAGAGGCGGTCGACGACCCAGTCGATGCAGGCGGTGAGGGCCTCGATGTCGGCGGCGTCGACGGAGGGGTACATCGCGATCCGGAGCTGGTTGGTGCCGACGCCGCGGTAGGCGTCGAGGTCGACGACGCCGTTCTCGGCCAGAACCGACCGGAGGAGATCCTTGTCGATGCCGGCGTCGAGCTCCACGGTGCCGACCACCAGGGAGCGGTGGGTCGGGTCCTCGACGAACGGCCGGACGTACGGTGCCTTCTCGGCCCAGGCGTAGAGCGCGTCGGAGGAGGCCGTGGTGCGGGCGACCATCGCGTCGAGCCCGCCGGAGCCGTTCATCCAGTCGAGCTGCTCGGCCATCAGGAAGAGCGTGGCGACGGCCGGGGTGTTGACGGTCTGTCCGCTGCGGGACTGCTTGATCGCCTCGGTGAGCGAGAAGAACGACGGGATGTGCCGGCCGCTCGCCGCGATCTCCTCGGCCCGCGCGATCGCGGCCGGGGAGAGCAGCGCCAGCCACAGGCCGCCGTCGGAGGCGAACGACTTCTGCGGCGCGAAGTAGTAGACGTCGCTCTGGGTCACGTCGAGCGGCAGCCCGCCGGCGGCCGAGGTCGCGTCGACGATGGTGAGCTGGTCGGCACCGGCGCCGGCAGGACGTACGACCGGAGCCATCACGCCCGTCGAGGTCTCGTTATGTGTCCAGGCGTAAACATCGACACCGTCCTCCTGGGACGGCACCGCCAGACCACCGGGCTCGGCCGAGATCACCGACGGGTCCGCCAGCCACGGCGTAGCCTTGGCCGCGGAGAGGAACTTCTTGCCGAACGCCCCGAAGACGGCGTGCTGGCTGCGCTCGCGCACGAGGGCGTACGTCGCCAGGTCGAAGAACGCCACCGAGCCGCCGTTGCCGATGACGACCTCGTAGCCCTCCGGCAGCGAGAACAGGTCGGCCAGCCCGGACTGGACCCGGCGGACGAGATCCTTCACCGGCTGCTGGCGGTGGGAGGTGCCCATCACCGAGACCCCGGTCGCGGCGAGCGACTCCAGGCGCCCGGCGGGCACCTTGGACGGCCCGGACCCGAAACGTCCGTCGGCGGGCAGGAGGTCGGCGGGGATCTGCAGCGTCATAAACCCATTCTCGCAAGAGGCGGGCGTCGGCCAGAATACCGACGTGTCTGTTGAGATTCGCCGGGTCGCGTACGACCACCCGGATGCGCAGAAGCTGGTCGACCGGGTCCAGGAGTTCTACGTCGAGCGTTACGGCGAGCCCGACCACGACCCGACCCTGCCGGAGATGTTCGAGGGCCTCGCGGGCGCCTACTTCCTGGCCTATCTCGACGACGTCCCGGTCGCCTCCGGCGCCTGGCGCCGCTCCGGCGAGTCCGTGCTCGGGACCGTGGTGACCGCCGAGATCAAGCGGATGTACGTCGTCCCCGAGGCCCAGGGCCAGGGCCTCGCCAAACGCATGCTCGCCCACGTCGAGGCCTCGGCCCGCGAGGCCGGCTTCGAGGCGATGGTCCTCACCACCGGTGGCCTCCAGCACGAGGCCATCGGCCTCTACGCGGCCAACGGCTACATCGACGTCGAGCCGTTCGGCTACTACAAGGACGACGACCTGGTCGTCTGCATGGCCAAGCGCCTCGACGGCTAGAGCACGCCGGCAGCCGCGGTCCGGATGTCGCACCCCGGGCATCCGACGTACGGACGTTAGCGTGTGCTCGTGGCCCTTCGAACCGCCGTCGCGATGCGCGCTTGGTACGCGGTCGTCGCCGTCGTCGTCGGTGTGGGATTCGTGCTGCAGTTCTATCTGCTGTTCACGGGCGGCGCGGACGCGAACTCGGGCGAGTCGGGTCATGAGATCCCGCTGGCCGTACGCTTCGCCAGGCTGTTCAGCTTCTTCACCGTCGACAGCAACGTGCTCGTCCTCGCGGTGGCCACCGCGGTGGCGCTCGGGCGGGCCGCGAACAGCGTGGCGTCGCGTGCGATCGGGCTGAGCGCGCTCCTCGGCATCACGGTCACGGGCACGGTGTTCAGCCTCGTGCTCGCGCCCGGCATCGAGCTGCGAGGAGAGGCGGTCGTCGCGACCAACCTGTTCCACATCGCCAGCCCCGTGCTGTTCGTGCTCGGCTGGTTGCTGTGGGGCCCACGGCGCCAGTGGGATGTGCGGATCGCCGTGCTCGCCTTCGTCTGGCCGATCGCCTGGCTGGTGCTCACCCTCATCCGAGGCGCGATCACCGGCTGGTATCCCTACCCGTTCCTCGATGTCGGCCAGAACGGCATGGTCCCTGTCCTTCTCAGTGCGGCCGCGGTGCTCGGCTACGCGATCGTGCTGACAGCGGTCCTCCTGCTGGTGGACCGGTACGCCCCGGTGGCGTCTCTCGACCACGTCGGCCGGTCGAGCAGCCGCACGACCTAGCGGTGGCCACCCCTTACAACGCAGGAACCGACCGGCTCGAGCCGGTCGGTTCCTGCGTCGTGATGTCAGCGGGCGGTCACTTCGCCCAGTCGGGGTTCCAGCCCTCGACCGCGTCGGCGGGGCGCGGGGCGGGGCCGGTGTAGATGGCAGAGGGCCGGATCAGGCGGCCGGTCTTCTTCTGCTCCAGGATGTGGGCGGACCAGCCACCGGTGCGGGCACAGGTGAACATCGAGGTGAACATGTTGGCCGGGATCTCGGCGAAGTCGAGGACGATCGCGGCCCAGAACTCGACGTTGGTCTCCAGGACCCGGTCGGGGCGGCGGGCACGAAGCTCCTCCAGAGCCGCCTTCTCCAGCGCCTCGGCGACCTCGTAGCGGGGCGCGTTCAGCTCGCGGGCGGTGCGGCGCAGCACGCGCGCACGCGGGTCCTCGGCGCGGTAGACGCGGTGGCCGAAGCCCATCAGCCGCTCGCCCGAGTCCAGCAGACCCTTGACGTAGGAGGCCGCGTCGCCGGACTTCTCGACGTCCTCGATCATGCCGAGCACGCGGGAGGGTGCGCCGCCGTGCAGCGGGCCGCTCATCGCGCCGATCGCGCCGGAGAAGGCCGCGGCGACATCGGCGCCGGTGGAGGTGATCACCCGGGCGGTGAAGGTGGAGGCGTTCATGCCGTGCTCGGCGGCCGAGGACCAGTAGGCGTCGATGGCGTGGGCGTGGGCGGGGTCGGCCTCGCCGCGCCAGCGGATCAGGAACTTCTCGGCCAGCGTCTTGCCCTTGTCGACCTCGCGCTGCGGCACCACCGGCAGATGGATCGAGCGCGCCGACTGGCCGGCGTACGACAGGACCATCACGGCCACGCGGGCGAGGTCCTCGCGGGCCTGCTCGTCGGAGATGTCGTAGGTCTGACCGAACCCGAAGGCGGGCGCGAGCATGGGGATGGCGGCCTGGACGTCGACGCGTACGTCACCGGTGTGCACCGGCAGGTTGTAGGCCTCGGCGGGCGGCAGGCCGGGGCCGTACGAGCCGTCGATCAGCAGGCCCCAGACGTTCTCGAACGGCACCCGCCCGACGATGTCCTCGATGTCGACCCCGCGGTAGCGAAGGGCCGAACCCTCTTTGTCGGGCTCTGCGATCTCGGTCTCGAAGGCAACGACGCCCTCGAGACCGTGCTGTACCTGGCTCACTGCCTTCTCCGTTCTCTGTTGTCATGGGCATTGTGCCGCATCCTGGCTTCGACCCGGGCGTGGGGCGCGGTCGTGGTAGGGGGTCCGGCGCTACTGTCACCACCATGGACCTGGGGAAGCTCGTCGGTGGCCTCAACACCAAGGACATCGACAAGGTGATCAAGCTGATCACCGAGAACAAGGACGTGCTGGCGGCGCTCGAGCGGCTGCCGCAGCTGTTCGACTCCTTCGGCGAAGGGCTCGAGGCGGCCGGTGGGCGCGCCCGCGAGGCCGGTGCCGTACTGATCGGGGACGGCGCGGGCGGCGTCAAGGACGCACTGGGCGACGTCGCCACCTCGCTGGGCGGCATCTCGGCCGCGATCTCGAAGGGCGTCGACCGGCTCGCCGATGTCGCCGAGGGGCTCGGCCGGGTGCCGATGGCCGACGGCCCGGCGAAGTCGATCGCGAGCGCCGCGAAGGAGATCGGCGGCGCCGGCTCGGCGCTCGACGACCTCTCCGGCTCTCTCGAGACGATCGCCGAGCTGCTGGCGAAGGTCGGTTCGGCTCTGGAGCAGCTGGGCGACAAGCTCGACGAGTCGGGCACCCAGGTCAAAGGTTTCATGGGCTGATCCGGATGGGTCGAGTCCCCGACACCGGTGACTCCACGACGTCGTAGGTTGAGACCATGGATCTCTCAGCTGAGCTGGCGGCCGCGCGTGAGTCTTACACCCGCAGCGGTCTGACCGAGGACGACCTCGCGGCAGACCCGTTCCAACAGTTCGAGAGGTGGTACGTCGAGGCCCGTGACGCGGGCATCGTCGAGCCCAACGCGATGGTGGTCTCGACCGTCTCGGCGGACGGCGCACCCTCGTCGCGGACCGTGCTGCTGAAGGGGTTCTCGACCGAGGGCTTCACCTTCTTCACCAACACCGCCTCCCGCAAGGGCTCCGACCTCGCGCGCAACCCACGCTGCGCGGTGCTCTTCCCGTGGCACCCGCTGGAGCGTCAGGTACGCATCGACGGCGTCGCCCGCGAGCTCTCCGCAGCAGACGTCGAGGCCTACTTCTCCCAGCGTCCGCGCGGCTCCCAGCTCGGCGCCCACGCCTCCCACCAGAGCCGGGTCGTCTCCGGGCGCGAGGAGCTGGAGGCGGCGTACGCGCGGGTCGAGGCGCAGTTCGAGGGACAGCCGGTCCCGGTGCCGGAGGAGTGGGGCGGCTACCGGGTCGAGCCCGAGACCGTGGAGTTCTGGCAGGGGCGGCCGGGGCGGATGCACGACCGGCTCGTCTACCGCCGCGAGGGCGACACGTGGCGCACGGAGAGGCTGGCTCCGTGACGGGGATGGAGCGGGTCACCCGAGCGCTGGGCGGCCGGATCGCCTACGGCGCCGACTACAACCCGGAGCAGTGGCCGGAGGAGGTCTGGGACGAGGACGTACGCCTCATGCAGGAGGCCGGGGTCAACCTGGTCAGCGTGGGGATCTTCTCGTGGGCCCTGCTGGAGCCCGAGCCGGGGATGTACGACTTCGGCTGGCTCGACCGGGTGCTCGACAAGCTCCACGCGGGCGGGATCGCCGTGGACCTGGCGACCGCGACCGCGAGCCCGCCGCCGTGGTTCCTCGAGCGGCACCCGGAGGCCACGCTCGTCGACGAGATCGGCAACCAGCGCGCGTTCGGTGCGCGCCAGGCGTACTGCCCCTCCTCGAACGGCTATCGCGAGGCCGCCACGTCCCTGATCACCGAGCTGGTCAAGCGCTACGACGAGCATCCGGCGGTGGTGATGTGGCACGTCAACAACGAGTACGGCTGTCACAACGACCACTGCTTCTGCGATGCCAGCGCGGTGGCCTTCCGGCGCTGGCTGCGGGACCGCTACGGCGTGATCGAGCAGCTCAACGAGGCCTGGGCGACCGCCTTCTGGAGCCAGCACTACACCGGCTGGGAGCAGATCGGCCCGCCGCGACAGGTCTCCTACGGCAACGTCGCCAACCCCGGCCAGCAGCTCGACTGGTGGCGGTTCTGCTCCGACGAGATCCGCGACCTCTACCGGGTCGAGGCGGCGGCGGTGCGGGCGCACTCCGACAAGCCCCTGACCACCAACTTCATGGGCTTCCGCAAGTCGCTCGACTACCGCAGCTGGGTCGATGTCGGCGACCTCGTCTCCAACGACCACTACCTCATCGCCGCGGACGAGGACCGCACCCACCAGCTCGCGATGACCGCCGACCTGACCCGCTCCTGGGCCCACGGCGAGCCGTGGCTGCTGATGGAGCACTCGACCTCCGCGGTCAACTGGCAGCCGCGCAACATCGCCAAGACCACCGGCGAGATGCGCCGCAACTCCTTCCAGCACGTCGCACGGGGCGCCGACGGAGCACTGTTCTTCCAGTGGCGCGCCTCGCGCGGTGGCGCGGAGAAGTTCCACTCCGCGATGGTTCCGCACGCCGGCACCGAGAGCCGCCTGTGGCGAGACGTCGTACGCCTCGGTGCGGACCTGTCCGCGATCGCGGAGGTCGCCGGCTCCCGGGTCGCGCAAGCAGGCGTCGCGATCTGCTTCGACTGGGAGTCCTGGTGGGCGGCGACGTTCGACTCGCACCCGTCGGTCGACGTCGACCCGATGGCGACCGCGCGGGCCTGGCACAAGGCCTGCTGGACTCGCAACCTCGGTGTCGACATCGTCGGCGTCGCCGACCCGCTCGACGGCTACGAAGTGGTGGTGCTGCCGGTGCAGTACCTGCTCTCCGACGAGGCCGTCGCGCGGTTCACCGCCTTCGTCGAGGCCGGCGGCACCCTGGTCGCCACCTACTTCTCGGGCATCGTCGACGAGCACGACCACATCCGGCTCGGCGGCTATCCGGGCGGGCTGTCCGATCTCCTCGGGGTGCGGATCGAGGAGTTCTGCCCGCTTCCCGAGGGTGACGAGATCCCGCTGACCGCCTACGGCTCCGGCACGATCTGGAGCGAGCGCGGCCGCGCCGTCGGGGCCGATGTGGTGGCTGCGTACGCCACCGGCGACTGCGCCGGCGACCCGGCCGTCACCCGGCGCCGGGTCGGCAAGGGCACGGCCTGGTACGTCGGCACCGAGCTCACCCCCGAGTCGCTCGACACCCTGGCCAACCAGGTCCTCACCACGACCAAGCCGGTCGTCGGGGGCCTCCCCGAGGGCGTCGAGGCGATCCGTCGAGTCGGTGAGCAGGGGACGTACGTCTTCGTCATCAACCACACCCACGAAGCGGTCATCGTGCCCGTCCGGGGCACCGACCTGCTCTCCGGCAACGAGGCCGGCCCGCACGTCGTGCGGGCCGGCCAGGTCGCGGTCATCCGCGAGGGGTGAGCATCAGCGGCTGACAGCCGCCTCGGCGTTGACGATGCCGCTGCCGTAGAAGCCGTTCGGCGCGTCGCCACCCTCACAGGTGTGCGTGCTGGTCCGCGTCGAGCCGTCGGGCAGGTGGCGGACATAGGTGAAGTCCGCCGGGACCGGGCAGGCCTTGTCGGTGGCCGACTTGAGCAGGATCTTCTCGACCTTGGTGGGCGAGAGGGTCTTGCCGGAGCGGTCGCGGCTGCCGTACTCGCCGACGATCAGCGCGGCCACACCAGCAGCGTGCGGGGAGGCCATCGAGGTGCCCTGCAGGTACTGGTAGTAGGAGCACTCGCCGCTGGAGCAGTCCGCGACGGCCCACGGGACCACGACCTCGCCGGTCGCCGGGTCGATCGCGCCCTCGGCCACGGCCAGGTCGTAGGGGTAGGCGGCCAGGATGTTGGCGGCGAAGTCGCGCGTGCCGTCCGCGGTGTCGTACGCATCCCCACCAGGCGCCGCGACGTCGACGAAGCCGTTGCCGTAGCTGGAGTAGTAGGACTTGCGCTCGGACGGGCCGGTGGCGCTGACCGCGATGACCCCGTTGCCCTCGGTGGGCATCGAGACGCACGACTCCGGGTCCAGCAGGTCACGGACGTAGGCGGCCTCGCCGGGCTCGCTGGCGTAGTCGGGGCTGCTCGCGTCGGTCTGCGGCTTGGTGTAGTCGATCGCCTGGTTGCCGGCGGCGGCGATGAGGGTCACGCCGTGGCCGCGGGCGTAGTCGAGGGCACGCTGCATCGCGGTGATGATCGTGACCTGCTCGGCCTGGTCGGCGGCGGAGTCGGCCGGGTGGTTGGTGCAGTTGAACAGCCATGGGTCGACGTAGTAGCTCATGTTGACCACGTCGATGCCGTGGCGGCCGGCGTAGGTCAGTGCGTCGACCGAGGGCTGCAGGAAGAAGTAGCCGGAGTCCTGGCCGGCGCGCAGGTTGACGATGTCGGCCTGCGGGGCGACCCCGGAGATGCCGATGCCGTTGACCGGCGAGGCGATGGTCGAGGCGACGTGGGTGCCGTGGCCGTTCTCGTCGACGTCGGCCGCGTCCTCGCAGGAGGCGTCGGGCTCGTCCTCACACGGACCGTCGACCGGGTCGCCGTTGGCGTCGACCGGGATGTCGGTGGTGAAGTTGCGGCTCAGGTTCGCGTCGAAGTTGGGCGCGATGTCGGGGTGTGACCCGTCGACACCGGTGTCCAGGATGCCGACGCGGACACCCTTGCCGCGCTCGGTCTTGTTGGCATCCCCGGCGTGGATCTGCTTCATGTCCCACTGCAGGCCGGAGAGCGGCTCCTTGCCACCCTTGGGCTTCGGCGTCTTGGGTGCGGTGCCCTTGCCGCCACGGAACTCGGTCTCGACCTTCGACACCTCCTGCTTGCGGGCGTTGCTCGCCCCGTCGGGGGTGTTGGCGCCCACGATCCTGTCCTGGGCCGCGCCGACGAGGGCGCTCGAGGCGTTGGCCGCCTCGGCGAAGTCCTCACCCGCGGTCACCGTCGCGACACCGATGGCACTGTTCTCCGAGACGATCTCGCCCCCGGCGGCCTTCACCGCGGCACGGGCATTGGCGGCCGAGGATCCCTCGGCATATGCCACGACATAGCGGACCTCCTTGTCGGAGGTGGCGGTTCCCGAGTTCGCCATGACGAGGGCGCCGGTGACCCCCAGTGCGACCGCGGTCGCACCTGTCAACAACCTACGCATGCTGTCTCCATTCCGGATTCGGTGGTCGAGATTGTCGGGACCACCGCTGTCATGGCCCTTGTCGGCCCGACAGTGGGCCCAGCATGCCCTAGTCCGCATCCGATGGAACAGGGTTTGGATCCACCATCCACCCAATAATTGGGTTGTGAGTGAGTGCTCACTCATTTACGCTCGTCGACGTGGACGAACGACGTACGCGGGCGAAGCCGATTCCCGCAGCCGACCGGCGCGCAGCGATCATCGCGGCGACCGAGACGCTGCTGATCGAGCACGGCACGGCAACGACCACGCGGCTGATCGCCGAGGCGGCCGGAGTCGCCGAAGGCACGATCTTCAGGCACTTCCGTGACAAGAAGGAGCTCTACCGGGCGGTGGCGGAGAACGTCTTCGACCCGGTCAGGACCGGAGAGTCCATGGCGGACGTCCTCGAGGACAAGGCCGAGATCGAGGACAAGCTCCGGGCCGTGATCGACCTGCTGGCCGCAGGCTCGCAGCGTGGTGTCCTCGTCATGATGGCCGTGCGCTCGGCCGTGATGGAGGAGGCGGACCCCGAGGGCGTACGTCATCCCCACGGCCCGCCGACATTCCTCATCGAGGCCAACAAGGCCCTCGTCGACAACCTGACGAGGCTCGTGTTCGAGCCGCACGTGGACGAGCTGCGGCTGCCGCCGCGCAAGGCGGCGCTGGTGCTGCGCAGCCTCACGATCGGGGCCTGGCTCCCCGGTCTGAACCGAACCAACCAGCCGTTGAGCAGCGAGGACGTCATCGACGTGCTGCTCGGCGGGATTCTAATCGAGCACAGCCTGACCAGAGAGACCCCCTGAATGCTTCTCCGACTGCTGCGGGACTACCTGCTCCCGTACAAGAGATTCCTGGTCGTCATCGCGATCCTGCAGCTCTTCTCGACCTCGGCCTTCATGCTGCTGCCCAGCCTCAACGCCGACATCATCGACCAGGGCGTGGCCGAGGGCGACACCGGCTACATCATGAGGATCGGCGCGATCATGCTCGCCGTGGCGCTGGTGCAGATCCTGTGCTCGATCGCCAGCGTCTACTTCGCCGCCCGCAGCTCGATGAGCTTCGGCCGCGACCTGCGGGCGGCGATCTTCGCGAAGGTCGGCTCCTTCAGCGCCCGCGAGGTCGGCCGCTTCGGCGCCCCGTCGCTGATCACCCGGACGACCAACGACGTCCAGCAGGTCCAGATGCTCGCCGTGCTGACCTGCACGCTCGCGGTGATGGTGCCGATGATGATGGTCGGCGGCGTCGTGATGGCCATCCGGGAGGACGCCGGCCTCGCCTGGCTGCTCGCGGTCGTCATCCCGGTGCTGCTCCTCTCCATGACCGTGGTCGTGCGCGGCATGGTGCCCAACTTCCGCAGGGTGCAGGAGCGCATCGACGCGGTCAACCGCATCCTGCGTGAGCAGATCACCGGCATCCGGGTGATCCGTGCGTTCGTACGCGAGCGTCAGGAGACCGACCGCTTCGCGAAGGCCAACGACGAGCTCACCGACGTCGCGCTGCGGGCCGGGCGCTGGATGTCGACGATGTTCCCGCTGATGATGCTGGTCATCAACGTCGCCAGCGTCGCGGTGATCTGGTTCGGCGGCATCCGGGTCGACGACGGGGTGATGCAGATCGGCCCGCTGACCGCCTTCCTGCAGTACCTGATGCAGATCCTGATGTCGATCATGATGGGCACGTTCATGCTCATGCAGGTGCCGCGCGCGGCCGTCTGCGCCGACCGGATCGCCGAGGTCCTCGACACCGAGACGTCGGTGACCCCGCCGACAGCCGGCGTCACCGAGATCTCCCGGCGCGGGCACGTCGACCTGACCGGCGCCGGCTTCACCTACCCCGGCGCCGACCACCCCGTCCTCCACGACATCACCTTCGAGGCCCGCCCCGGGCAGACCGTCGCGATCATCGGCTCGACCGGAGCCGGCAAGACGACCCTCCTGGGCCTCGTCCCGCGGCTCTTCGACGCGACGGCCGGCGTCGTCCGGGTGGGTGGGATCGACGTACGCGACCTCGACCCGGCCACCCTGCGCAGCTCCCTCGGACTGGTCCCGCAGAAGGCCTTCCTCTTCACCGGCACCGTCCGGTCCAACCTGCTCCACGGCAAGCCGGACGCCACCGACGAGGAGCTCTGGCACGCGCTCGAGGTCGCCCAGGCACGCGACTTCGTGGAGCGGATGGCGCCCGAGGGCGGCACCGGCCTCGACGCCGAGATCGACCAGGGCGGCACCAACGTCTCCGGTGGTCAGCGGCAGCGCCTGGCGATCGCCCGCGCGCTGGTACGTCGCCCTGACATCTACCTCTTCGACGACTCCTTCTCGGCGCTCGACGTCGCCACCGACGCCCGCCTCCGCGCCGCGCTCGCCCCCGAGACCCGCAACGCCACGGTCATCGTGGTCGCCCAGCGTGTCTCCACCATCCGTGACGCCGACAAGATCCTCGTGCTCGAGGACGGCGCCATCGTCGGCGAGGGCACTCACGAGGAGCTGCTCGCCGCCAACGCCACCTACCAGGAGATCGTCTCCTCCCAGCTCAGCGCAGAGGAGGCCGCCGCATGAGCGACCCCAAGACCGGCCAGACCAGCCAGAACGGCCAGAACGGCCAGAACGGCCAGAACGGCCAGATGAAGAAGACCGAGCGGATCGTACGTCCCCAGGGCGGCCCCGGTCCGATGGGCGCGGGCGGCGCGGTGGGGGACAAGGCGATGAACTTCGTCCCCTCGGCCAAGCGGCTGCTGCGCCGGATGGCGCCCTACAAGATCCATGCCTTCGCCACGATCGTCCTGGCTGCGATCAGCGTGACGCTGATGTCGCTCGGTCCGTGGCTGCTGGGCAAGGCGACCAACATCATCTTCGGCGGCGTCTTCTCCCGCGAGCTGCCTGCCGGGGTGACCCGGGAGGAGGCGGTCGAGGGCCTGCGGGCCCAGGGCGACGACAAGCTCGCCGACATGCTCTCCGGGATGGACTACGTCAACCCCGGCCACGGCGTCGACTTCGATGCCCTGCGCAACGCGTTGATGGTCGTGCTCGTCGTCTACCTGGTCGCCTCGATGCTCTCCTTCGCGCAGGGCTGGATCCTCAACTCGGTCGTCCAGGGCACCGTGAAGGGGCTGCGTGAGGACGTCGAGAAGAAGGTGCACAGCGTCCCGCTGTCCTACTTCGACAAGCAGCCGCGAGGCGAGCTGCTCAGCCGGGTCACCAACGACATCGACAACATCAGCCAGACCCTGCAGCAGACCTTCAGCCAGGTGCTGACCGCGCTGTTCACGCTGGTCACGGTGCTGTTCATGATGTTCTGGATCAGCCCGGTGCTGGCCCTGATCGCGCTGCTCGCGGTGCCGGTCTCGCTGGTCGTGACCGGTGCGGTGATGAAGCGGTCACAGGGGCAGTTCGTGGCCCAGTGGCGCAGCACCGGCAAGCTCAACGGTCACATCGAGGAGACCTTCTCCGGGCACGACCTGGTCAAGGTCTTCGGTCGCCAGGAGGAGGTCGAGAAGACCTTCGCCGAGGAGAACGACAAGCTCTTCGCCGCCGCCTTCAAGGCCCAGTTCATCAGCGGGATCCTGATGCCGCTGATGATGTTCGTGGGCAACCTGATGTTCGTGGTGGTCTGCGTGGTCGGGTCGCTCCGCGTCGCCAGCGGCGCGCTGAGCCTGGGCGAGCTGCAGGCCTTCATCCAGTACTCGCGCCAGTTCACCCAGCCCATCACCACCCTCGCCTCGATGATGAACCTGCTCCAGTCGGGCGTCGCCTCGGCCGAGCGGGTCTTCGAGCTCCTCGACGCCGAGGACCAGTCGCCCGACGTCGGAGCAGCCGGGGACGGGTCGCCCGGCGCCGGCGAGGTCCGGTTCGAGCACGTCTCGTTCGCCTACGACAAGGACCGGCCGCTCATCGAGGACCTGTCGCTGGTGGCCCGCCCCGGGCAGACCGTCGCGATCGTCGGACCCACCGGAGCCGGCAAGACCACGCTGGTCAACCTGATCATGAGGTTCTACGAGCTCGACGCCGGCCGGATCAGCCTCGACGGCGTCGACATCGCCTCGATCCCCCGCGCGGACCTGCGAGGGCGCACCGGCATGGTGCTCCAGGACACCTGGCTCTTCGAGGGCACGATCCGCGACAACATCCGCTACGGCCGGCCGTCCGCGACCGAGGAGGAACTCCTCGAGGCGGCGCGGGCGACGTACGTCGACAGGTTCGTGCACTCGCTCCCCGACGGCTACGACACCCTGATCACCGACGAGGGCGGCAACCTCTCGGCGGGCGAGCGGCAGCTGGTCACGATCGCCCGGGCCTTCCTCGCCGAGCCGTCGCTGCTGATCCTCGACGAGGCGACCTCCTCCGTCGACACCCGCACCGAGCTGCTCCTGCAGCACGCCATGGCGGCGCTGCGCTCGGACCGTACGTCCTTCGTGATCGCCCACCGGCTCTCCACGATCCGCGACGCCGACCTGATCCTGGTCATGCGCGACGGCGCGATCGTCGAGCAGGGCGACCACGCCGAGCTGCTCGAGGCAGGTGGGGCGTACGCCGAGCTCTACCAGTCGCAGTTCAGTCACGCGATCGTCGAGGAGGAGCCCGCGACCGCATGAAATAAACCCTTTGAATCCGGGCGGCCTCGACACCTACCGTTGAGGCACACGGGAAAGGAGGTGATCCGATCAGATGAAGAACGATTGGATGCGTGAGGTGGCTGCTCGCTAGCAGCCCTCCAACCAAGGATGGGGAGCTGGCAATCCAACGGCAGCCACCCGACCCGCAGGCGTACCGGACTCATCCACCGGGTCGGCCACCTGGCCCGCCTGCGGGTCGTCCCGTTTTCGAGGGTCGACCACGAGTGGTGACAAGTTGCGTTTAGCAACTAACCCGGCGTACATTGGTTGCCGATGTTCAACCAATTCTTGTGAGAGAGCCGAGTCCCCACTTGTCAGAGTCCACGCAGTCCTCGCAGGCCGTCGCCGCGCCGGAGATGACCCACCGCCAGATCATGGAGGTCCTCTCGGGCCTGCTGATGGCGCTCTTCGTCGCCATGCTGTCCAGCACATCGGTCGCCAACGCCCTGCCGCGGATCGTCACCGACCTCGGCGGCACCCAGGGCGGCTACACCTGGATCGTCGTCTCGAGCATGCTGGCGATGACCGCGACGACGCCGATCTGGGGCAAGCTCGCCGACCTCTACAACAAGAAGGTCCTGGTGCAGGTCGCCCTCGGCCTGTTCATCGTCGGCTCGGCGATCTGTGGCCTGGCCCCGTCGATGCCGGTGATCATCACCGGCCGCGTGATCGCCGGCCTGGGCATGGGCGGCATCGTCGCGCTGATCCAGGTGATCATCGCGACGATCGTCTCCCCGCGTGAGCGCGGCCGCTACTCCGGCTACATCGGCGCGGTCTTCGCGCTGGCCACGGTCATCGGCCCGCTCGTGGGCGGCGTGGTCGTCGACTCCCCGGTCGGCTGGCCCGGCGTCTTCTACGTCGGCGTCCCGTTCGCCGTGGTCGCCTTCATCCTGCTGCAGAAGACCCTGCACGTCCCGCACGTACGCCGCGAGGTCAGCATCGACTACCTCGGTGCGTTCCTGCTGGTCGCCGGTGTCTCGATGCTGCTGATCTGGGTCACCCTGGGCGGTGAGTCCTTCGAGTGGGCCTCGCTGATGTCGTACGCCCTGGTCGCAGGCAGCCTCGTCGTGCTCGCCGTCGCGATCCTGGTTGAGGGCCGGTTCGCCAAGGAGCCGATCATCCCGCTGCGGCTCTTCCGCGACCGCACCATGGTGCTCTCCACGGTCGCCTCGTTCTTCGTGGGTGCGGGAATGTTCGGTGCGACGGTCTACCTGCAGCAGTACTTCCAGACCGCCCGTGGGATGACGCCGACCCACGCCGGCCTGATGTCGATCTGCATGATGCTCGGGCTCTCCGTGGCCGGCATGGTCACCGGACGCCTGATCAGCGCCACCGGGCGCTGGAAGCGCTACCTGCTCTTCGGCGGTGTCATGCTGCCGATCGGGCTCTACCTGCTCAGCACCATCGACGAGCACACCAACCTCGCCCTGGTCGGTGCCTTCATGGCCGTCGTCGGCCTCGGTGTCGGTGCGACCAACCAGAACCTGGTGCTCGCGGTGCAGAACAACCTCGACACCAAGGACATGGGTGCCGGCTCCTCGGTGGTCGCCTTCTTCCGGTCGATGGGCGGCTCGATGGGCATCGCAGCGCTCGGCGCCGTGCTCTCCCACCGGGTCGAGGACGTCATCACCGACGGCATCCCCGAGCTGGTGGCCAGCGGCAAGGTCACCTCCGAGGAGCTGCAGAGTCTGCAGAGCGGCGGGCTCGCCGACCCGGCGAGCATGCCCAGCGCGATGCAGGCCCTCTATGAGCACGCCTTCGCCGTCGCCACCGCCGACCTCTTCCTCGTGGCCATCCCGTGTGCCCTGCTCGCGCTGGTCGCTATCGTGGGCATCAGGGAGGTTCCGCTCAAGACGACCGTCGACGACCTCCCCGACGAGAAGGCCCTCGCCGAGGCCGAGACCGACGCCGAGGGAGCTGTTCGGAGATGACTGACGAGCCCGCCGTGGACGACGGGATCGATGCCCCGCGGGTGGAGTCGCTGATCCGGCTCGAGGCCGAGGTCGGTGTGCTCATGCGGCGGGCGAAGCGGGCGATGCGCGACCGCGGCCGGATGGTCCACCCCGACCTCCCGCCGGGCGGCTACATGGTGCTGACCTGGGTCGCGGAGCACGGCCCGCTGCGCGCCTCCGCCCTCGTCGACGCGCTCGGCATCGACAAGGGTGCGGTCAGCCGGATGGTGCAGGCGATCGTCGACCTCGGTCTGCTCGAGCGCCATCCCGATCCCGAGGACGGCCGGGCCAGCCTGGTCTCGCTGACCGCCGAGGCGCGCGAACGGCTCGACCGGGTGGCCCGGGAGCGTCGCGTACGCTTCAGCGACCGGCTGTCCAACTGGAGTCCCGACGACATAGACCGGCTCAGCGCTATGCTTTCGAGATACAACGAAGCCCTCGAGCGCTAGGGCACCTAGGGGATCACCGTGATGATCTCTCCTGCAGGCCGACGTCGTCCGGGACACACCCTGCTGGGTTCGGTTTTTTTGACTGATTCAAGGATGTAGGATTACCCCGTGAGCGACCTCATCGACACCACCGAGATGTACCTTCGCACCATCTATGAGCTGGTCGAAGAGGGAATCGTTCCGCTGCGCGCCCGCATCGCCGAGCGCCTGCACCAGTCGGGTCCGACGGTCTCCCAGACCGTCGCCCGGATGGAGCGCGACGGTCTGCTCACGGTCGAGGGTGACCGTCACCTGCAGCTCACCGACGAGGGCCTTCGCCTGGCCACTCGGGTGATGCGCAAGCACCGGCTCGCGGAGCGGCTGCTCACCGACGTCATCGGCCTCGACTGGGAGCTCGTCCACGAGGAGGCGTGCCGCTGGGAGCATGTCATGTCGGACACCGTCGAGAAGCGTCTGCTCGACCTGCTCGGCGACCCGACCGAGTCGCCCTACGGCAACCCGATCCCCGGTCTCGACGAGCTCGGTGGCAAGCCGGCCGACGAGGACTTCATGGCCGGCGTCCAGTCGCTCACCGCCGCGGCGGGCTCCGAGCGCGCCACCGTCCTGGTGCGACGTATCTCCGAGGAGATGCAGAAGGACGAGTCGCTGATGAGCGCGCTGCGCCGGGTCGGTGCGATCCCGGACCAGACCGTCGCCATCAAGGCGACCCCCGACGGGGTCCTGCTCGGCTCCGGTGGGGAGACCGCGGAGATCATCCCCGAGGCCGCGGACCATATCTTCGTCAAGGCGCTCTGACCCGCAGATTCACCGCCGGTCGGCTCCACGAGTCGGCATCAGTGTGGCAACCACGCACCCACTTTTGCAACCGTGGGTGAAATTCTCTCGACGTCGGCAGAATTCGGCACATCACTCTGGACCGATTACGTCATCGATGCTTATGTTTGACGTGCGGGGCCTGCTGGAGGCCAGTGATCCATGTGGGCTTCAGCAGTTGTCATGTCGAGACTTGCGGGGGTCTCCGGAGGGGAGAGCTCTATGGAGGTCGTTCATCTGCCCGCTCGCGGTCGCGAGCTGGATGAGACGTTCCGCCCAGTCGCCGTCCACCACACCGACACCGGCCTGACCCGTCACCTCGAGCGTGGCGAGGAGATCGTGCTCACCGACCTCGGTGGGGACTTCCACAGCGCCAAGGTGCTGCTGATCGACGAAGGTCCGGTCTACCACTTCTTCATCGGAGCCAGACTGTCGGTCGACGAGGCCGCCGGCCGCATGGCAGACATGCCGATCCAGTCACGCTCTGCGTGAGGACAGCGCGGTGAGGAACTCGCTGGTCCCCACCTCCAGCTTGTACGTAGCCTCCCCATCGCCCCTGGTGGCACCACGGTTGACGATGACGACCGGGATCCCGGCCTTGGCCGCCCGGCGTACGAACCGATAGCCACTCATCACCGCCAGACTCGAGCCCGCGACGAGCAGCACGCCCTTCCCCTCGTGCCGCTCGCCGCGGAGCTCGGAACCTCCCGGGTCCTTCGCGAGCGCGTCGACCGCATCCATGCACCGGGCGACCCGGTCCTTGGGCACGTTCTCCCCGAAGAAGACGACGTCGGGCTTGAGGATGCCGCCGCAGATCTCGCAGTCGGGAACGACGAAGTCCTGCGTCTCCTCGAGGGCGACGTCACCATCGGGCCGGCTCTCCACGTCCGCGTGCGCCTCGGCCCAGCCGGCGTTGAGCGCCTCCATCCGCACCTGGAGGTCGCGGCGCGGACTCACCGTGCGGCACGACAGACAGATCACGTCGGCCACCCGGCCGTGCAGCGTCACGATCCGGCCGCTCCTGGCCAGCTCCGGCGCCGCCTGCTCGTGGAGCCCGTCGACGTTCTGGGTGATCAGCAGCTCGGGGTCGATCGCGGCCAGCGCGCGGTGGCCGGCGTTCGGCACGGCGCTGCCCATCCGTCGCCAGCCGAGGTGGCTGCGCGCCCAGTAGCGCTGCCGTTCCTGCGGGCCCGAGATGAACTGCTGATAGGTCATCGGCTGGCGTGAGGGGCTGCCCGGGCTGCGGTAGTCGGGGATGCCCGAGTCGGTCGAGACGCCGGCCCCGGTCAGCACCACGAGTCGCCGGTCCTGGAGGAGGGCCAGGGCTGCTGCGTACGAATCGGTGTTGCTCGCCTCCGGGGCGAGGGTCACGATGCGTACCTCGCCTCGGCGCGAGCCTTGCGCTTGGCGGCCTCGACCTCACGGTTCTTCTTCGGGGCGTTGGTGACCAGGTCGTCGAGGAGATGCCGGGTGATGTGGGCGATCTCGGCGACGGCGTGGTCGAAGGCCTCCTGATTGGCGGCCGAGGGCTTGGTGGTGCCGCTCACCTTGCGTACGAACTGCAGGGCGGCAGCGGTGACCTCGTCGTTGGTGGCAGGCGGCTCGAAGTTGTGGAGCGGGCGGATGTTGCGGCACATGCCATCCACGGTACTCGGATCGTCGAGGTGGTTACCGGGAACGACCGGGTGCGTGGGAAGGAGACTGGCCGCGAGGATGCGGGGGCACCGGCCCGCCGTTGGGACCCGGGCCCTTGGCCGGCCTCGCGTTGTCGCCCGGGGGCGCCGGCCGGGGGACGACGCCGTCCTCGAGCAGCTGGCTCGCCATCAGCGCGGCCTGGGTGCGGTGGCTGACGCCGAGCTTCGCGAGGAGCCCGGTGATGTGGTTCTTGACGGTCTTCTCTGCGAGCACCAGCCGGTCGGCGATCTCCCGGTTGGAGATGCCCTCGGCGAGCAGCACCAGGATCCGGCGCTGCTGCGGGGTCAGCTCGGCGACCACCTCGTGCATCCGACGGCGCTCCTCGACGTTGTGCACGACCTTGGCGGCCGCCTCGGGGTCGAAGAGGGTGTGGCCGCTGGCCACGAGGCGTACGCCGGAGACCAGGCTCGTCGCCTCGATCTGCTTGAGCACGTAGCCGGCGGCGCCGGCCATGATCGCCTGGCTCATCACCTCGTCGTCGGCGTCGGTGGCCAGGATCAGGCAGCGGATGTCGCTCTTCATCGCCAGCGCCTCGCGGCACAGCGCGACGCCGGAGGAGTCGGGGAGATGGGCGTCGAGGATGAGTACGTCAGGACGGAGCGTCGCGATCAGCGGGCGTGCCTCGGCGGCGGTGCGCGCCTCGCCGACGACCTCGATGTCCGACTCGCGCCGCAGCACCGTACGCACGCCGACACGCACGACGTCGTGACCGTCGGCCAGCAGAACGCTGATCACCGCGTCGCCCACAGGCTCGTCTCACTCATCTCGTCGTTGGGGATGGTGCCGAAAGAAACCGCTTAAGAGTATCCCTATTGATGCAACATTTGATCACTCAGAGACCCGTGCCGTCTCGGATTTCGTTGCTTCTGGAAAGGTAGCGGCTATGACGACTTCTCGCGATCTCGACATCGTCCTCTTCGGTGCGACCGGGTTCACCGGCGGTCTGGTCGCCGAGTATCTGGCCGCGAATGCGCCCGACGGACTGCGGTGGGCGCTCGCGGGCCGCTCCTTGTCACGTCTGGAGACCGTTCGCGAGGGGCTCGGCTCCGGCGAGGTCGAGCTCATCCAGGCAGACGTGAACGATTCGGCCTCGCTGGCCACGCTGGCGGCTCGTGCGCGCGTCGTGATCAGCACGGTCGGTCCCTACCTCGAGTTCGGGGAGCCCCTGGTCAAGGCCTGCGCGGAGGCCGGCACCGACTACGTCGACCTCACCGGAGAGCCCGAGTTCGTCGACCGGATGTTCGTGATGTACGACGCCACCGCCCGCGCCAACGGCGCCCGGATCGTGCACGCCTGCGGGTTCGACTCGATCCCGCACGACCTCGGCGCCTATTACACGGTGCGCGAGCTCGCCGCCGGTGGCGAGATCACCGGCCCGCTGACGATGAAGGGCGTCGTACGCACCAACGCCACCTTCTCCGGCGGCACCTTCCACTCGGCGCTCGGGCAGATGTCGCGTCCCCGGGAGATGGCGGCCGCCTCGCGCGAGCGCCGGGCGCTCGAGGTGCGGCCGGAGGGACGTACGTCTCGGCCGGCGAAGCCCAGGATCGGCCGTGACAGCGAGCTCGGCTACTGGCTGCTGCCGCTGCCGACCATCGATCCGTTCATCGTCGCCCGCTCCGGCCGGGCCCTGGAGGCGTACGGCCCCGCCTTCACCTACTCGCACTTCGCCGGGACCAAGACGCTGCGGTACGCCGTCGGTGGCGCGCTCGGCGCCGGCGGCCTCGCGTTCGCGATGCAGGTGCCGCCGCTGCGCGCCAAGCTCGGCGAGCGGGTCAAGCAGGGCACCGGACCCTCCGAGGGCCGGCGCGAGAAGTCGTGGTTCACGGTCGACTTCGTCGCCGAGACCGACGGCCGGAAGATCCACACCAAGGTGTCCGGAGGCGACCCCGGCTACACCGAGACGGCGAAGATGCTCGCCGAGTCGGCGCTGTGCCTCGCCTTCGACACGCTTCCCGAGACCTCCGGGTCGGTGACCACCGCGGTCGCCATGGGCGACGCGCTCCTCGAGCGGCTCCAGGCTGCGGGGATCCGCTTCGAGGTGGTTGCGGCCTCCTAGCGCAGGCCGCCCGCGCGCGGGGGTGCCGTGGAGGCGCGCGGGATCAGCGAGGGCATGAGGGTCGTGGTCGTGCCGGGCGGGGTCCCGCCGGGCGAGGCGAGCAGGCGGGCAAGCGCAGCGACGGCGCGTGCGGCGATCTGGTCGAACGGCACGTGGACGGTCGTGAGGGGCACCGGCAACCGAGCCGCCAGCGGGATGTCGTTGTAGCCCACGACCGAGAGCTGGTCCGGAACGCTCAGCCCGGCTGCCCGCGCAGCTGCCAGGACACCCACGGCGGTGTTGTCGTTGACGGCGAACACGGCGGTGGGGCGCGGCGAGGTCGTGAGAATGCGACGGCCGACCTCCTCCCCGGACTCCATCCCGAACGTCGACGGGTGGATGAGGTGGTCGACGTCATCGATGCCGGCCTCGGCCATCGCCCGCCTGAACCCGGCGACACGTCCGACGGCGCTCGACGCGTAGGACGGTCCGGCGACCAGTGCGATCTCGCGGTGGCCTAGGTCCAGGAGGTGGCGAGTGGCCAGGTAGCCGCCGAGCTCGTCGTCGCCGACGACGGCCGGCGTCACGCCGTCGTGCCGCAGGGCGAGGACAAGAGGAACGCCGCGCTCGCGGAGGTCGGTGATCACCGCATCGTCCGGGCGCGCGGTGGTGAGGACGAGCCCGTCGACGTGCTGGTCCAGAAGGCTCTCCACGGCCGACCGCTCGGAGGCCGGGTCGTCGGCGGTCGTCGCCACGATCGCGAACATCTGGCGCTCGGCGGCGGCGGTGGCGATGTTTTCGAAGAGGATGGCCATCACGGTGTCGGTCAGGCGGGGCACGAGCACCCCGATGGTCCCGCTCTGCTGGCGCCGCAGGGCAGAGGCACGGGAGTCCTTGCGGTAACCCAGACGGGCCGCCACCTCGCGTACGCGTTCGGCAGTCTCGTTGCGCGAAGGGGGCAACCGCTCGTCCAGTACGCGGGAGACGGTCGAGGTGCTGACGCCGGCCTCTCGGGCGACGTCGCGGATCGTCGCACGCGCGGATCGTGCCTGGCCTGCTGTATCCGTCATGTGTGTCACCTTCTCGCCGTCGGCGCGAGCATAACCGCTCCGGCGGCGTGGACCTGCGGAGCAGGACGGCCCGGCCGGCAGCTGATGCCGGTCGGGCCGTACGTCCGCCACGGCTCACAAGGTAGAGAGCAGGGTGGTGACGGTGTCGATGAGCTGGTAGCACATGGCGATGATGGTGACGAGCCCGACCGCGGCGAGCACGTTCTGCCACCAGCGGTTGCGCAGACCGCCCATCAGACGGCGGTTGTTCGAGAGAATCACCAGCAGGATGCCGAGCAGCGGGGCGATCAGGACGGTCATCGCCTGCGCGACGATGATCAGCTGCACCGGCGACGTGCCCGCGGCGAGGATGGTGACGGTCGCGCCGAAGGTGAGGACGCCGACGATGCCGACCCGCACCCGGCTGGACGCGATCTGGTTCCCGAGTCCCAGCCCGTCGGCGAGGAGCGTTCCGCCCGCCGTGGCGTTCGCGATCATGGCGGAGAGGGCGGCGCCGAAGAAGCCGAGGGCGAAGATCGTCCGGCCGACCTCGCCGGCGACGGGCTCGAGGACCGCGGAGAACTGCTCGATCGTGGCTCCGGCCGGTCCGCCCTCGCCGGCGAGCGTGGCCGCGGCCGCGGCGATCACGAGTGCGGTCATCATGCCGGGAGCGAGGATCCCGGGGATCGTGTCGGCGATCGTCGTGTCGCGGTAGTCCTCGGGCCGGAGGCCACGTTCGCGGCTGGCGTACCCGGCGTAGAAGGCGGCGTTGAGGGAGAAGTTCGTGCCGACCAGGGCGACGATGAGGAGCCCGACACCGTGCGGCACGGTGGGAACGACCGCACCTTCGGCGACTCCCATCCAGTCCGGCTTCGTGACGATGGCCGTGACGATGAAGGCGGCCGCCATCAGGGCGACGATCGCAAGCACCAGCTTCTCGATCACCTTGTAGGCACTGCGGGTGAAGAGGATCGCGACGACGAGGACGCTGCACGCGATGGTCCAGATGACGGGCTTGCCGCCGAGCACGAGCGAGAGGCCGAGGCCGGTGCCCACCGCGTTGCCGACGGAGAAGCACAGCGTGATGCCGAAGACTCCGAGTCCGGCTGCGACACCCGTGGGCTTTCCGAGCGTCTCCTTGATGGTGGCCACGACGGAGCCGCGTGACGACATACCGATACGGACGCTCATGTCCGCGAAGACGAGCATGAGCACGGTGGAGAGCACGATGACCCAGATGAGGTCGTAGGTGTAGAGGCTTCCGGCCTGGACGGCAGAGACGAGATTGCCGGGCCCGAACTGCCAGGCGCCGACGATGAAGGCGGGGCCCATCAGCTTCAGCATCTGGAGGACGCCCCGCCTGCGAACCGGGGAGGCTGGGTGACGTTCGGCGCTGACGGCGTCGGAGGGTACGGCGGTGGGGTGGGACATGGGGAGGTCCTCTCATCTCGGCACGGCCCCGACGCCAGCGGGGATGTGCGGAAGAATGCTCACGACGCAACGGGCGTCGGGCGGGGACGGCGGCCGACCGTGACAGTCGCCATGATGCCGTCGATGATGCTCCGCGAGAAGCCTCTGTCAGTGGTGACGGGATGCGGAGCGTGGGGCCGCGAGCCGAAGGCGTCGCCGGTCGTACGGTGCGGGGTGGGTGCCGGCCCACGCGGATCGTGGCGGGGCCGGCACCGGTCTCAGATGATGCCCGCGTGCTTGAGCGCGAGCGAGATCTCGCCCTGGGCCTCGGGTGCCAGCGGCAGCAGCGGCGGCCGCACGGCGGCGTGCTCGAGCTTGCCGCGCTCGACGAGGGCCAGCTTGAGCGCGACGGTCCCCTCCATGTGGGAGCCGCGGTGATAGACGTTCTTGGTGACGGGGAGCAGGGTGTCGTGGATGCGGCGCGCCTCGGGATAGTCCTTGGCCTTGCCCGCTGCGATGAACTCGACGAGCAGCTCGGGAGCGATGCCTCCGTAGCCGACCAGCAGGCCGTCGACATCGAAGATCGTGTGCAGCAGGTATTCGTCGTGGCAGCTCAGGATCTGCAGGTCCGGGAGCTCTTGGCGGAGGACAGGGATCTCGGTGTCCCAGCGGCGCATGTTGCGCACCCCGTTCTTGGTGGCGAAGACGCCGGGCTGGGCCCCGATCTCGAGCTGGGTGGCGAGGTCGTAGCTGGCCTTGGTGGCGTCGGGGTACTGGAACAGGATGAGCGGGAGGCCGGACTCCTCGTGCACGATGCGGTAGCGCTCCTGAGGGGCGCCCTTCTGGAACCCGAAGCGCAGCCAGCCGTGCGAGGGGTAGAGGAGGCCGGCACGCGCGCCGGCCTCCATCGCGCGCTTGGCCTCGAGTCCGGCGACCTTGTCGCCCTCGCCGGTGATGCCGGCGATCACCGGTACGTCACCGGCGTTCTCCACGGCGACCTCGATGACCCGCACCTGCTCCTCGGGGGTGAGGTAGGTGCCCTCGCCGGCGTGGCCCAGGTAGACCAGCCCGGTGATGCCGGGGATCGAGGCGTACCAACGGGTGAGCGAGGCGAGGGCGTCGTAGTCGACCTCGAGGTCGCGAGTGAAGGGTGTGACGGGCGCGGGGGTGAGGCCGCGAAGGTCGAGGTTCATGAGCGAGGCTCCTCGTGTCTGGGACGGATGGGAACGTTAGCGGGAACGTTCCCATTCATAGTGTGTGACGGACCTCATATCAGTCAAGGGGCCGAGGAGAACTTTGCTTTGGCGGCTGCCACCGGCCGGCTGAGTCGCCTCGGGAGCCGACCGACCTAGGATCACCGCCATGAATTCACTCGACTGGTCGGCAGGCCGGTGGACGCATGAGCCGGCCGCCGCCCGAGTGACGCCCGAGGGCGTCCTGGTCGCGACCGCGGTGGAGGGCAGCGACGCCTGGCGGCACACCGCGTACGGCTTCGTGCACGACACCGAGCACGCGCTCGTCGCTCCGTTCGCTCCCGGGTCTTCGATGGAGGTCGAGTTCGGCACGCCGTTCTCGCAGCAGTTCGACCAGGCAGGGATCTTCGTCCGTGCCTCGGATGAGCGCTGGGTCAAGGCCGGTATCGAGTTCGCCGACGGGGTTCCTCAGATCGGCGCGGTCGTGACCGACGGCCGATCGGACTGGTCGGCCTCGTCAGCTCCCGAGTGGGGCGACACCCGGGTGACGTTCCGGGTGAGCTGGGCGGACGACGCGCTGACGATCCGTGCGCGCAGGGAGGATGCGAGCTGGCAGCTGGTGCGCGTACTTCCGTTCGAGACGCGCCGTGAGGTGAGCGCGGGGCCGTTTCTCTGCGCTCCGACACGTGCAGGGCTCGAGGTCCCGTTCTTCGACTGGAGGGTCGGGGCGCCGGACGGCTCTCTGCACTGACGCTATCCGCAGGTCAGCGGCCTCACGGGGCCGGTCCGGGATGGTGTGGCGGGTGGTTCGTGGTGCCCCAGGCAAGAGTCGAACTTGCGACCTTTCGCTTAGGAGGCGGCTGCTCTATCCACTGAGCTACTGGGGCGTTCGCGGATATCTTGCCATGGTGGCGGGTGATACTACGGTTTGGGGTTCGATGCGGTCAGGGGCCAAACTTGGGGCCCTCGCGTAGGTTGAGTCACCGTCGACTCAACCCGAATCCCCCCGATGACAAGCGACGAGTGACGGTGATCTATGCCTGACCCCTCCCTGCCTCCCCGACGTGGGGGTGCGGATTCTGGCTCGGGCGTGTCCGGATTCGAGTGGATGTACGGCGCCGACGAGGCTGCCGGCAATGAGTCTGGGGGGACTCGTTCCGGCCGTGGTGCCCGGGCCGCTGACGTACCGACCGACCAGCCGTCGGCGGAGCCTGGCGGTGGACGGCGGGCCGCGCGTCCGCAGTCCGAGTTCGTGTCGCCGCCTCCTCCGGGCCCAGGTCCGGGGCCGGGGTCAGCGGGCGGTGGTCGCCGCGCTGCGCGTCCGGTTCGTCAGGAGCCGGCTCCGGTCGATCGTTCCGTCGCCGAGCCGCCTCGTGTCGACCCTCTGCGCGTCGAACCGGTGCGGCGGGAGCCGACCCGGGCCGAGCGCTACCAGGCGATGGGCCGGGGGAGCGCGGGTGCGTCACCGACGCCTGCCCCGCCGTCACCTCAGGAGTGGGGCGACCCGGACGTGACCGCTGTCGCGCCGGCGCTGCGCGAGACACCACGCGAGACACCGCGCGAGACACCGCGCCCCGCCCGTCACGTACCCCCGCCGCCTGCGCCGGCGCCCTCCCTCGAGGAGACCGCGGTCGCGCCCGCGCCCGAGTGGTATCGCCAAGATCCTCAGCCGGTTCCTTCCGCGCCCAAGGTCCCCGACCAGCAGCTCGCCCCGCCGGCTGCCCGCGAGTTCGACTGGAACGCCCCTGCCCCCGCCGAGCGGCCCCGCGGACGTACGTCCTCGCGTGACGAGCTGCACGAGGCCCGGCACGAGGCCTATCCCGCTCCGGAGCGCCGGGGCGCGTCGTACGCGTCGGGCTACGACGACGAGCCGTATGACGACTACCCGCCCCAGGGCGGCTACGAAGAGCCGTACGCCCCCTACCCGGGTGACGAGGACGAGGACCGCGACAAGCCGCGGATCAGTGTGTGGCAGGTGCTCAGCTCGACCTTGCTCGTGCTGGCGCTGATCGTCGGGCTGTTCGTCGTCTACACCTACCGCGACCTCAAGTCGAACATCACCACCGTCAGCCTCGGAGAGAAAGCGGCGGATGTCGGTCCGAAGGAGCCGATCAACATCTTGGTGATGGGCTCGGACAGCCGCGATTGCGAAGGGTGCGGCGTCGATGGTGAGAGCGGTGGCGGTTCGGACACCAACATCCTGCTGCACCTGTCCGCCAACCGGAAGTTCGCCTACGGCGTCTCGATCCCTCGCGACACGATGGTGAACCGCCCTTCCTGCAAGACCGAGGACGGGAGCACGGCGCCGGCGGAGTACGTGCGGTGGAACGCCGCGTACGCGACGGCCGGTCCGACCTGCACGATCACCCAGCTGGAGTCCGTCGCCAGCGAGATGTGCGGCAAGAAGTGCGACATCACGGTCAACCATCTCGTGGTCGTCGACTTCGCGAGCTTCAAGGGAATGGTCGACGCCATCGACGGCGTCGACGTCTGTCTTCCCGAGGAGGTCGATGACAAGTACACCGGCGCTCACTTCGACGCGGGCAAGCAGAGGCTGACGGGTAAACAGGCCCTCAACTACGTACGCCTGCGACACGGCCTCGGTGATGGCGGTGACCTCGACCGGTCCAAGCGCCAGCAGGCGTTCATCGGGTCGATGGCGGCCAAGCTGCTCTCCGGCGACACCCTGTCCAGTCCTACGAAGGTGCTCAGCTTCCTCAACGCCGCGACCAAGGGCTTGACCATGGACGAAGGCCTCAAGGACAACCTCGAGACGATGGCGAAGATCGGCGCCGGGTTCAAGAGCATCGGGATGGAGAACATCAAGTTCCTCACCATCCCGACGGTTCCCGATCCCGAGAACCCTGAGGCGACTGTCGTCCTCGACGAGGAGAAGGCGAAGAACGTCTTCAAGGCCATCGCCAACGACAAGCCGCTGACCAAGAAGATCGCCGCCGGGGCGCTGGACGCCGGAGAGGCTTCCGGCAAGAAGAGCAAGGACACGGGCGACGCGCCGTCTGACAGTGGCTCGACCGACGGCGAGACCGCGGACACGAAGCCCTCTGAAGATGCGGCGACCGGTGAGTCGTCGGACACCGCGTCGGACGGTGCCAGCAGCGGCGCTTCCGAGGAAGAGCTCGCCCAGATCGCCGAAGAGGCGAAGGCGGCGCGTGAGCGGGCGGGTCTCTGCTGATGGATGAGGACACCTCGTCCGAGACGGCGGGGCCGGAGGAGCCCGAGGAGCCTGAGTGGAAGCGCAAGCAGCGGCTGGCGCGGATCTTCGGTGACGTGCTCCCCGAGACGACTCAGGACGAGCGGGAGTCGTCGGCCGAGTCGGAGGAGTCGGCGTCGGACCGATGGCTGAAATCGCAGGTGCCGCCTCACCACGGTGGGTGAGACGGCACCTGGGTGCGACTGGGATCAGCGGGCGCTGAGGCTGTCGCGGATCTGCTTGAGGATGTCGATCTCCGTCTCGCCCGGGTCCGGGTCCGGGAAGAAGCGCTCCTTGGCGTGCGTGTACGGCTTCACGATGAGGAAGTAGACGACCGTGGCCATGATGAGGAAGGCGATCACCGCGGTCAGCCATGCGCCGAGGCTGACGCCGCCCGGCGCGTAGTTCGAGAAGTCCGGCGTGCCGCCGAGCTTGCCGAGCAGGTCCATGATGACGTCAACCGTCGCGGTCACGACCGTGGCGAACGCGCCGCCCATGATGAAGGCGACCGCGAGTTTGATCAGGTCGCCCTGGAGCAGGAACTTCTTGAAACCGTCCATGTCTTGCAATTCTCCTGTGCTCATTGTGTGAGGTGAAGGAGACCCCGGATATGGCGTGCGTGGGCCGTCAGTACGCGAAGGTGAGGTAGCCACCCACCCCTGCTGATGTGACGTCCTCGACGCTGCTCGCGGCGACTCCGACGATGACCAGACGCCCCGCCGAAGTGTTCGTGACGCCAAACCCTTCGGTCTTTCCTTGTGCTGAAGAATCATCCCGGTTCGGCTCGGTGGCCTGAGGGAGGCTGAGGATCAGCGTGTCGGTGGTGACCCGGGCGGTCTCGGCGGTGGCGGGGTCGGTGGCGTAGAGGTCCACGGTGTCGCCCACATGGAGCAGGCCGGCCATCTCGGCATCGGGGAGCCGGACCGGGACGGCCACCAGATCGGGGTGTCCCTCGGTCAGCTCCGGCCCCACGAGACGTACGTCGGTGACGGGCTCGCCCCGCCGCAGGGGAGCCGCGAGGCGCTCACCGAGCGGCGCCTCGGCGAGGTCGGCGGGCACGCTGCCGGGGTCGGTCTCGATGTCGGTCAGGTCGGCAGCGGTGAGGACCGTGCCGACCGGCAGATCTCGGGACGCGACCGCCATCGTGGAGGTGTCGGGTGGGTCCGGCCGGGTGGCCGAGAACCCGATCGCGACCGCCGAGGCGGTCAGCAGGAACGCCAGCAGGCGTCGGTGGGCGAGGACCCCGCGGCGTACGCGACGGGTGAAGGACGTGATTCGAGTGAGCATGCGGGCACGCTAGGTCGCCCCCGTGATTCCCGCATCTCGCTATCCACAGCCCAGCTGATGGTGTGGATGAACCTGTGGATAACCCGCCGTGGCGGGCGGTCTCAGTCCGAGGAGCCGGAGGCCGCGGGCGCCGGGGAGGGGGTGCTCGAGGACGAGGTCGAGGACGTGGACGACGTCGACGAGGACGAACCGGAGCGCGAGTCGGTGCGGTAGAAGCCGGAGCCCTTGAAGACGACGCCGGCTGCACTGAAGACCTTGCGCAGCTTGCCGCCGCACTCGGGGCACTCGGTCAGCGAGGCGTCGCTGAAGCTCTGGAACTGGTCGAAGGCGTGGCCGCACTCGGTGCAGGCGTACTGATAGGTGGGCACGTTTCTCCTAGAACAGAATCTGGCACTCGTCGGGTGCGACTGCCAATATTAGCGAACGCCTAGGAGAAGCGCTGCATTCCCTCCGCGCTAGCGGCCGCACCCACGGCCCGGTCGTGGTCCTCCACCGGCACCGGGAGGCCGATCTCCCACGGATAGAGAAGTGCGCAGGTAAAGGTTCCGGCGGGCACCCGAGCCAGGATCCGGTCGTAGGAGCCACCGCCCCGTCCCATCCGGTGTCCCCTCGAGTCGACGGCCAGGCCAGGGACGAGCACCACGTCGGCCCCGGCGATCGCGGAGACGCCCAGGCGCTCCCCGCCGGGCTCCAGCAGCCCCCGAGCCGCCCGGACCAGCTCTCCGTCGTAGACGGCCCAGTCCAGGTCGTTGTCCGGCAGCAGGCACGGAAGGAGGATGCGTTTCCCGGCTGCGTCCAGCTCGTCGATAAGAGGTCCGGTGCCCGGTTCGGTGCCGATCGAGACGTAGAGGGCAACCGTGGCGGCGCTGCGTACGTCTGGAATATCAGTGACCACCTGCGACAGGGCGCGCGCGAGCGAGCCCAGCCGGGGGAGCCCGATGCGCCCCCGGGTGGTCAACAACTGGTCGCGTAAGGCAGTCTTGCGCCCCACGAAGTCAGCGGGGGCTGGACCTTCAGAACCCGGAGGGGTGTGTGAACCCGACACAACGACAGCCTAGGCTTTCCTTTATGGGTAGCCCAGGTTTGGCCAAGGCAATGGCGAAGATGCGCGACGCCGGCGTGGAAGACGTCGCGGTGCAGACATTCGCACATTACTACCGCCAGCTCGAGCACGGGGAGACCGGGATGATCCCGGAGGACACGATCGAGCCGGTCGACATCCCGTCGATCAGTGACGCCGTGGTCAGCGACGACGAGGCGCACGCCGCCATCTCCACCACCGCGGTGATCAAGCTCAACGGTGGCCTCGGCACCTCGATGGGCATGGACCGCGCCAAGTCGCTGCTGTGCGTGCGCAAGGGCCTCAGCTTCCTGGACGTGATCGCCCGCCAGATCCTGCACATGCGCGAGAAGTACGACGTACGCCTCCCGCTGCTGCTGATGAACTCCTTCCGCACCTCCGAGGACAGCCTGGCCGCGCTCGAGCGCTACCAGGACCTTCCGGTCGAGGGGCTGCCGCTGGAGTTCCTGCAGAACCGCGAGCCGCGCCTGCTCGTCGACGACCTGACCCCGGTCGAGTGGCCCAAGGACCCCGAGCTCGAGTGGTGCCCGCCGGGACACGGCGACATCTACACCGCCCTGCTCGACACCGGGCTGCTCGATCTGCTCATCGAGCAGGGCTACGAGCGCGTCTTCGTCTCCAACTCCGACAACCTCGGCGCCGTCCCCGACGAGAAGGTCGCCGGCTGGTTCGCGATGAGCGGAGCTCCCTTCGCCATCGAGGCCGTACGCCGCACCCCCAGCGACCGCAAGGGCGGTCACTTCGCGCGCCGCAAGTCCGACGGGCGCCTCATCCTGCGCGAGACCGCGCAGACGCGCGACGAGGACAAGGTGGCGCTGCAGGACCTCAGCCGCCACAAGTACTGCTCGACCAACAACATCTGGTTCGACCTCAAGGCGCTCAAGAAGGTCCTCTCCGAGCGCGACGGCATCCTCGGCCTGCCGCTGATCCGCAACGAGAAGACCGTCGACCCCTCGGACCCGAACACCCCGAAGGTCGTCCAGATCGAGACCGCCATGGGCGCCGCGATCGAGGTCTTCGAGGGCTCGCAGCTGATCGAGGTCGGCCGCGACCGGTTCGTGCCGGTCAAGACGACCAACGACCTGCTCGTGCTGCGCTCCGACGTCTACGACATCGGCGAGGACTTCGTGCTCGACCAGGTCGCCGACGAGGTGCCGTTCATCGACCTGGACGGCGACTACTACAAGTACGTCGCCAACTTCGACGAGCGCTTCCCCGAGGGTGCTCCGTCGCTGCGGAAGGCGTCCTCGCTGACCGTCAACGGCGACTGGACCTTCGGCAAGGGCGTCCAGGTCATCGGCGCGGTCGAGCTCGACGGCGCCAACGCCGAACGCGTCGCGCCCGCCACCGTGCTGTCCGACTAGTGTTGGCGGGGTGACCCCCGCCGAATACCGCGAGCGAATCCTGGCCGATCTCGAGCCGATGCCGGCCTACCCGCAGCCCTTGATGGACTGCCTCGGGCTGGCGGTGGCCGAGGACATCCATGCCGAGGTCGCGCTCCCGGGCTTCGACAACTCCTCGATGGACGGCTACGCGGTCCGCTACGCCGACGTCGCGACCGCCTCGGCGGACGCACCGGTGCGGTTGCCGGTGCTCGGCGAGATCGGCGCGGGTCAGGCCTCGCTGCTGGCGCTCCCGCCGGGTGCGGCGGCGAAGATCATGACGGGCGCTCCGCTGCCCACGGGCGCCGACACGGTCGTGCCCTACGAGTGGACCGACCGCGGCGTCGCCGAGGTCGAGATCCGGCAGACGCCCGAGGAGGCCCAGCACGTCCGCTACGCGGGCGAGGACGTCGCCAAGGGCGATCTGCTCATCCCCGCGGGCACGGTGCTCGGCCCGCGCCATCTGGGTCTGATCGCCTCGGTCGGACGCGCCCAGGTGGCCGTGCGGCCGCGGCCCCGGGTCGTGGTGCTCTCGACCGGCACCGAGCTGCGCGAGCCCGGCGAGACGCTGGGTCATGACTCGATCTACGACGGCAACTCCTTCCTCCTGGCCGCCGCCGCCCGCAAAACCGGCGCGATCGCCTACCGCGTCGGGATCGTGCCCGACGAGCCGCGGGCGTTCATGACCGCGCTCTCCGACCAGCTCGTCCGCGCCGATCTGGTGGTCACCTCCGGCGGCGTCTCGATGGGCGACTACGACGTGGTCAAGGAGGCGCTGACGCCGGAGGGCGTCTGGTTCGGTCCGGTGAGCATGCAGCCGGGCAAGCCCCAGGGCTTCGGCCGGATCGGTGAGGAGCGGGTGCCTGTCCTGTGCCTTCCCGGCAACCCGGTCTCCTCGTTCGTCTCCTTCGAGCTCTTCGTGCTCCCTGCGCTGCGCCGGCTGATGGGCATGACCCCCGAGGCCCGACCGGCGCGCCGCGCCGCGCTGACCCACGGCGTACGCTCCCCGAAGGGCAAGGAGCAGTATCTCCGCGGTTGGTACGACGGCTCCCGCGCCGGTGTCTCGCCCATCGGAGGCCCGGGATCGCACCTGATCGGCGACCTGGCCGGCGCGAACTGCCTGATCGTGATCCCGCCGGAGACGACCTCGCTGGACAAGGATGCCGAGGTCGACGTGATCGAGCTGGATGTGGAGTTCTGATGGCTGACCGGCTGACCCATGTCGACGAGACCGGCGCTGCCCGGATGGTCGACGTCTCCGAGAAGGCGGTCACCACCCGCACCGCGACCGCCTCCGGGCGGGTTCTGGTCTCTCCTGAGGTGATCGAGCTGCTCCGTGGCGAAGGCGTACCCAAGGGCGACGCGCTCGCCGTCGCCCGCATCGCCGGGATCATGGGTGCCAAGAAGACGCCCGACCTGATTCCGTTGTGTCACCCGTTGGCGATCTCCGGCGTCAAGGTCGAGCTGAGCGTCTCCGACGAATCGGTCGATATCGCTGCGACCGTGAAGACCACCGACCGCACCGGTGTCGAGATGGAGGCATTGACCGCTGTGGCGGTTGCCGGCCTCACCGTGGTCGACATGATCAAGGCGGTCGACAAGCGTGCGGTCATCACCGATGTGCGGGTCGAGACGAAGACCGGCGGGAAGTCGGGAGACTTCACCCGATGAGTCTGAAAGCGACCGTCGTCGTCGCCTCCAACCGTGCCTCGGCGGGCGTCTACGAGGACACCACCGGCCCTCTCCTGGTCGCCTTTCTCGAAGAGCTCGGCTTCGTGGTCGGCCCTCCCGAGGTCGTACGCGACGGCGACCCGGTCGGCGAGGCGATCGCCCGGGCTGCCAACGAGGGGGCGCGGGTCGTCCTCACCACCGGAGGCACGGGCCTGACCCCCACCGACCGCACCCCTGAGGTCACACAGCCGCTGCTCGACCGCGAGATCCCCGGCATCGCCGAGGGCATCAGAGCGGCCGGAGTGGCCAAGGGGATCCCGACGGCGCTACTGTCCCGCGGTCTGGCCGGTCAGATCGGAGCGTGCATTGTGGTGAACCTTCCCGGATCCCGGGGCGGGGTGAAGGATGCGATCGATGTGTTGCGTCCGGTGCTGCCCCACGCCGTGGAGCAGTCGGTCGGCAGTGATCACTGATTGGGACCATTGATGACCGATCCCGGCTGGCCCGCCGTCCTGTCCCACGGCGCGGTGACCGTACGCCCTCTCGACCGTAGCGACGCCAAGGCATGGACCGAGGCGCGCCGCCGCTCGGCTGCCTGGCTGCACCAGTGGGACGCGACCGTGCCCCCGGGTTCGAGCGCCCGGCCCACGACGTTCGCCAGCCTCGTACGTCGTCTTCGGCGTCAGGCCAAGCGTGGCGTGACCTATCCGTTCGCGATCGATGTCGACGGTGTCTTCGCAGGTCAGGTCACGGTCAACAACATCGTTCGCGGGTCCGCGCAGTTCGCCTCGATCGGCTACTGGATCGACCAGGGCTTCGCCGGCCGGGGCGTGATGCCGCTGGCGGTGGCGCTGGTCATCGACCACTGCTTCACCACCGCTCGGCTGCACCGGGTCGAGATCTGCATCCGCCCGGAGAACTCCAACTCGCTCCGCGTCGTGGAGAAGCTCGGCATCAACGAGATCGGATATGCGCCCCGATTCCTGCATATCGACGGCGCCTGGCGAGATCACCGAATCTTCGCGATAACCGTCGAGGAATGTCACCAAGGAATGCTGGCCAGACTGGGTTTGTCACCTGAATGAGGCATTGACGTCGGCGTGTCCTTCTGAAATCACACAAGTCACACGCGACACACCACTGCACGTCCGCCTACGGGCTGGTAATGGCTCCTACGCTTCTTAACGTGGACCCGAGCGCACTCATCTTCGTCGCCCTCGCCGTGGCGTGGGCGGTGTACTTGGTGCCTAAAGCGCTCGAGCACACGGCGACGGCCGAGGACGGGACGAAGAGCCGGGCCGGCGCCGCCATCTCCAAGTCCCGCCGGATCCTCGCACGGCGAGAGGCCACGGGCAAGGACTCCACCGACCTGGTGACCGAGAAGTCCTCGAAGAAGCCCGAGGTCGAGAAGCCTGCTCCACGGCCCGTCCCGATAGCCGTACGCCGCCGCGCGGCTCGCGTCGCGGCCAAACGCCGCAGCATCGTGCTCGGTGTGCTCGTCCTCGGCCTGGCCGCGGTCGGTGCGCTCGCCGGCTTCGGTGTCTTCGGCCCGGTCTGGATCTCGATCCCGGCCGGGCTCGTTGTCGCCTGGCTGGTCACCTGCCGGCTCAGCGTGCGCCACCAGCGCGAGGTCTGGGCGCGGATCCCGTTCCCCGAGGACATCCCCGAGCCGGAGCCCGTCGCCCCGCCCCGGGTCACCTTCGACATCGACCAGGACACCGGCGACCTGGTGGCCGTCGTCGAGCACGACGACACCGGCGAGCAGCTCCCCGAGGGTGCCTGGAAGCCGGTGGAGACACCGCTGCCGACGTACGTCTCCAAGGAGGCGGCGCCGCGCCGCACCGTGCGCACCATCGACCTGGACGCGACCGGGGTGTGGAGCTCTGGCCGCAACGCCGCCGACTCCGAGCTCGTCCGCCAGGCCGAGGAGGCCGAGCGCGCCGCGGCTTCGGCTGCCGAAGAGGCGCGTGGCCGCGCCACGGGCTCCTGAAGCCCTACTGATTGGGTAACACCCGCGACGAGGTGCTAACGTTTCTCATCGCTTGGGGCTGTGGCGCAGTTGGTAGCGCGTCTCGTTCGCAATGAGAAGGCCAGGGGTTCGAATCCCCTCAGCTCCACAAGCAGAAACCCGGTTCTGACCTGCAGCTCCACCGCAGCGACGGCCGGGTTTCTTGTATGTCCGTCCGAGGGCAGGCGTGGCGAGGCCGGCTGATGGACACGTGGTTAACAGTGCCCTGAATCGCCTGCGAAAAATGCCAGCCGAGGCTAAGTTCAGCCTTGCTCGCCGGCTCGGGATCGGAGAAGCGTTCCAGCTGTCCGATTCTTGCCAGGAGTCTCGTTGAATCTCCCATGCCGTCGCATGGTCGCTGTCTGTCTTCTGAAGCGGGTCGGACGTTGAGTTCTGAAGCAAGTCTGGGTGGCATTCTTCGGCGCGGACGGCTTGCGATCGCGACGGTGGCGGTGGCGAGCACGGTCGGGGTGTTGTGCGGTCCGACGTCGACGGCGGAAGCGGCCGCGCTTCCCGGTCGGCTGGAGTCCGGGCGGCCGAGCGTGCTGATGATCAACGTCGACGATCTGGCGGCGACCGACATCAAGTACATGCCGAACGTGCAGAGGCTGCTGGTGCAGCAGGGGACCACGTTCACCGATGGGGTGGCGCCGACGCCGTTGTGCGTGCCGGCACGGGCGAGCCTGCTGACCGGCAAGTACGCGCACAACCACAAGAACTGGTCGATCACGGGGACCAACGGCGGCTACGCGGGCTTCACGGGGCGTCGGAACACGCTTCCGGTGTGGATGGACAAGGCCGGCTATCGGACGATGTTTCTCGGGAAGTACCTCAACAACTACGGCAAGGGCTCGGAGCGCTACTCCAGCGGTGAGCCGGGGTGGGATGACTGGCAGGCGACGGTCGATCCCTCGACCTACAACCTGCTGAGTCCGACGTTCAACAGCAACGGGACGCTCCAGTCGCCGGGGATCTACAGCTCGGTCGCCCTGCAGAACCGCAGCATCAGGATGATCAAGCACGCCGGCACCAACGTGGGCGGCAAGAAGCCGTGGTTCCTGTGGGTCAACTACGTCGCGCCGCATGCGGGCGGCCCGGTCGAGGCCAGCGACCCGAAGAAGCGCTACCCCGATCAGCCGTCGCTGTGGCTGGAGAACACCCGGCCGATGGGTGCGGACAAGGGACGCTTCAGCGGCCTCGAGCTGCCGAAGACACCCGACATGTTCTACGCCGGGCCGGGCCAGGTGACGGCCGGGAAGCCCTACACGACGGCCCAGAAGCGGGTCATGCGCTACGTCTACCAGCAGCGCATCGAAGCGGCGCAGTCGGTCGACCGGGCCGTCGCCCGCACGATCGCCCACCTGAAGGACAGCGGGCAGTACCGGCGTACCGTCATCATCTTCTCCGGCGACAACGGCTACACCACCGGCCATCACAACCGCCAGGGCAAGCTGTGGGAGTTCTCGCAGTCGATGCGGATCCCGCTGATCATGGTCGGACCGGGGATCCCGAAGAACATCAAGGTCGGTTCCGCGGTCGGCAACCCTGACATCGCGACCACGGTCGCCGCGCTGGGGCGGGCGACGCCGGGGCGGACCCAGGACGGCGTCGACATCACGCGGGTGCTCGCGTCGAGCGTGAAGGCCGGTAGGACGCTCTACCGCCCGATCCCGATCGCCGCCTGGCCGACCCAGGGCGGAACGACCAGCAAGTACCGGGGCATCCGCTACGGGCGCTACACCTACATCACCCTCACCGCGACCGGCGTGCCCGTCCTCTACGACCGCGCCGTCGATCCGTACGAGACGCGCAACCTGGCCCGCGACCCGAGGTACACCCAGGTCGTCGCCCAGCTGAGGGCGCTCGATGCGAAGTACCGCGCCTGTTCGGGAAGCACCTGCCCCAAGACGTACGCAGCCACCATGGCCACTCCCAGTCCGAGCTGACCCGGGCCGGCGAGAACCTCCGGGCAGGGTGAACCGCCCAACGGACCCTCAGGCAGGGAACAAGGGCCCTCGCCGCCGCGCGTCGGGAGGCGCAGCGTGGAGGTGTGGAGCCCGAACCGCGCATCGACCTCTACTGGCTGCCGTTGGGCGCCGGGGACAACACGCACTGCGTCCGCGTCAACGGCCGGGCCTACGAAAGGCTGGTCGCGCTCATCGAGCGACGTGACCGGTGCGACCTCTACCACTCGGCGCTGGACGTCTCGCGGGGAGGAGCGCGCTACGTGATCGAGATGGCGCCGGTGTGGAGCATCGGCGCCGGCCAGGGTGCGGTGTCCGAGGGGCCCGTCGGCCTGCGCGTCCTGGGGCGTTCCCGCGCCTTCCGGTACGAGGTCCGCTGCTGGCGCGACGGAGTCATCCCGGACGTCTCCGCCGCTGTCGGTGGTCCGCTCCCGGTGGCGACCGATTTGCGGCGTACGACGCGGCTCCTCGAGCTCGTACCGTCGTTTCCCACAGCCACCTGGGGCCGGGACGAGCTGGGCGCCGGAGAGATGTGGAACTCCAACTCGCTGATCTCCTGGCTGCTCGCCGTGAGCGGGCACGACACCGGGAGCATCAGGCCGCCGGACGGCGGACGCGCTCCCGGCTGGACGGCCGGACTGGTCCTGGCTGCCCGCGAAGGCGGTCACGGGGCCGGTGTGCTCGGCGATGGCCGGGAGCGGGGCGATCGTGATGTGAGGTTGTGAGACCTAGGCGTCCCGCATGTTTACGCCGACGTGGTCTGGAGGTGCGATCGGCCTCGCCAGTATTGACGGTCAAGAGGTCCGGTGTCCCCCGTTGCCCAGCTCGTATCAGAGCCGCGACGGATGTGGCCCCCGCTTGGTAGGACCCGTCTGTCTCCGGTCGCAACGGTGCGATCCTTCGCCCCAGCGTCATCACTGTGGACCCTGCGGAGGTGCCATGCTTGCCACGGATAGTGCCGAGATACCGACGTCGAGCACGAAGCGGCGCGTTGCCGCCCACGTCCATCTGGCCGCCCTGTCATTCGTATGGAGCGCGCACCTGATGGGTCCCTACGCGTTCGCTGGCCCAAGCGGGCTGAGCGCCACGGCTTCCAGCCGAATCTCGGTGCCGGTGGAGGCGCCGCAGGCACCGGCGAGCTACTCCCTACCCGAGGTCGTCCGGGCCGGAGTGCCACAGAGGCGTGTCGTACAGGCTGCGTCGGCCGCTTCGGCAAGTGGAATCCCGACAGCTGCACTTGCCGCGTACCAGCGCGCTGAGACCGTCATCAACGCTGCCGACGAGACGTGCAACATCGACTGGCAGCTGCTCGGGGCTGTGGGTCACGTGGAGTCGGACCACGGCCGCTTCGGCGGCAGCACCCTGGGCCCCGACGGCGTCTCCCGTCCAGGCATCTACGGCATCCCGCTTGACGGTACGAACGACACCCAGGCGATCGAAGACACCGACGCCGGGCAGTACGACCGGGACAAGGTCTGGGATCGTGCTGTCGGTCCGATGCAGTTCGTCCCTGCCACGTGGTCGGCCGTCGGGGTGGACGCCGATGGCGACGGGCAGAGGAACCCACAGAACATCAATGACGCCGCGCTGGCAGCAGCGGTGTACCTGTGCTCAGGGCCCTTTGATCTCGGTAGCGAGGCCGGCCGCCGCGAAGCGCTCCTCCGCTACAACCGGTCGCGGTCCTACGCCGACCAGGTGCTGCGGACTCGAGTGGCGTACCTGAAGGGTGACTACGCCGCCGTTCCCGACCACATCGGGCCGGCGACCGCCATGTCCGGCTCCTATCGGCGGGTTGACGCTGCTGCCAACGGCGAGAACGGGGTACCGAACACAGGGCGGTTCCCGGGGGCTGACAACAGCGCGACGGATCGCCCGGCCTCCGCTCCGGACCGGGATCGCGGTGGTCAGGCAAGCACGGAAGACGAGCCTGAGACCAGACCCGAGTCACCTGCTCCGGAGCCGTCTTCGCCGCCCGAGCACGGCCAGGACGAGGACGAGGGGACTCTCGAGAAGGTCACCGAGCCACTTCCAGCCCCTGTCAGCGAACCTGTCGATCAAGTCGTGACGTTGACCCAGGCGATCACGCTGTGCACGGTGAACGGCGTGAGTCGGCTCGACCTGGTGGCCTGGAACCGGTGCGTCGACGACCTGATCCGCTGAGCTGGTGGACAGGGTCGAGGATGTCGGCTGACCGTGTCAGGCTCCGAACAGCAGGTAGAGGCCCATGTAGGTGTAGAGCACCATCGCGATGAGTAGCGGCAACTGACCTGCGACCTGGTGACGGCGTGGGAGGAACTCCAAGGCACGGTCGTGAGCTGCGATGACGCCCAAGACGTGCCCGGTCACGATGGCGACGATCTTGGTCGTGGCCAGGAAGGTCGGATGCTGGGAGAACCAGTAGTTGACCTCCCAGTCGCCGGTCCCGAACAGATTCGCCCCGGTTCCGATGGGATCGCTGATCTGGATCAGAGTCTGTGAGCCGACCTGTACGAAGAAGCTCAGGTAGTGCGCCACCATGTAGCCGACGACGATCGGGACAACAGAGTGAGCCAGCCGACGTGGGGTCTGCCAGCGAGCGACCTTCCCATCCGCCCCTGTTGCCATCGACGCCGCCATGAAGACGACTCCGACGACGGTGACCGCCGTCAGCAGACCGGCTGTTCCCAACACGGTCTGATCGATGCCGCTGGACTGCACGAACCGGATCCAGGTCACGCTCTCGCGCCAGCTGTCGTATGCGGTGCTTGCGAGGAGGACGGCGACCGTGGCCACCAGTCCTGCTTCGCTCGGCACGCGGGCGATGTGCCGCAGTGGACTGATCCAGACGAGGTCGCCGTCGTCGTTGCGTGCCCAGGGTGAGAGGTGGGCCAGAAGGGTGGAGTAGACCTCGAACGGGTCGGCCCGCTCGAGCCATCGTTCGCCGAAGATCGCGCCGCCGATCAACATCGCAGCGAGGTAGCACGCGAACCACGCGCGAACCGAGCCCAGGTACGTCGCTTGGGGTGAGACCAGCTCGAGCCAGACGAAGGCGAACAGACCGATCGCTGCGGGCCAGTACCCCAGGTGGGCCGGATATCGGCGCTGGCCCTCGCCAGGTGGTCGCCCGGCGACCTTCGCGAGGATCGAGTGGAGGGTACGGGCCGGGCTGACAGCGCGGTAGAAGCGGCCGAACAGCAGCGAAGCCGAGACGATGCCGACCCAGAGCCAGACGTAGACCACGCCGAAGGTGGGGTTGCTCAGCAGGTCCGGCCCGAACAGCGCGGGCCAGAGCATGAAGCAGAAGAACGTCATCCCGAGTGTGCGGATGCTCGTGGTCCAGCCGCGGCTGTCGAGGAGGCCTGCCAGACCCACGTGGACAGTTCGCTCGCCGCCTGCCGTCGCGAACCGAGGCGTACGCCACGCCAGGAGCAGGACGACGAATGACAGCGCGAGGGCGGCGGTGCCGCCGGCGATCGCGAAGGGGGCAGGAATGGGCAGGTCGGCGCCCCCGCCCAAGCCATGCATGGGCAGGATCATGGGGAACAAGGTCAGTGCACCTCGATGAGGGCGACGACTGCGCTGGTGTCGTGGTCCTCGACCTCGACGGTGCCAGGGGTGCTCACGACGATCTCGCTGTTCGTGGTCCCCTCGGCGAACTCGATGAGCTGCTCGGAGGCGGAGTGGACGTGCAGCTCGCCGGCTCGGTCGGAGTCGATCTCCACGAGAAGCTTCTCTCCGGTGCCGAGATGGATCTCCTCCGCATTGGGCGACACCTCGTCGCCGTCGATCGTGACCGTGAGAGTCGGACCGAGATCGGTTGACGCGGTCGTGGGGCTGACCGGAGCTGCTGGCGATGTGGTAACCGAAGGGGTCACGGAGGACGTCGCATCGGTCGACTCGGCCGATGGGGCGGTGTCCTCGTCGGCGCTTCCGCACGCGGCGAGCGTGAGGACGAGCGTGAACGTCGCGGCGATGGTGATGCTGGATCGCCCGAGAGGGCGGTGGTACGTAGGCATGGGTACCTCTCGTGTGAGCCGCGTCTTAACCGGGGAGGGCCGAACCGGGCAGCGCCGCGAGCACCACGACGGTGGCCGAGGCCGACACCGCGGCCACCTCCTGCAGCCGCCGGCGAGCGGGTTTGTCCCGCCGGCCGCGGCTCTTCACGGGGTCGGATCTGCGGCGCCGCTCCCGGATCAGAAGTGCCACCCCCGTGCCGAAGATCACCACCGCCAGCGCGCCGTAGGCGATCAGCCGCCAGCCACCGGTCGCGGTCGCCGCGAGCAGCAGCACCGCACCGCCCACCGGCATGATCTGGGCGAGCAGCCGCTTGGCGGGCGCCGCCTGTCCACCGGCTCGACGCAGGATCGTCCACTGCATCACCGCGACGCCGACGACGACCGCAGCCGCAAGTAGGAGAGCGGTGCCCGCAGCCACGGTGAGCGGCCCCGGTCCCGCCGGTGCGTGCGGGCGGGCGAAGACCCAGGTGGCCGCCAACGCCGAGGCGGCCCCGAGCACCGTGGCGGCAGACGTCCAGCGCTCGACCGGGGTCCGGGCGGGCGCGCTTCGCAGGAGCTGCCAGAAGCCGAGTGTGATCGGCACCAGGATGAGCAGCCGGGCCATGAGCGCTGCCCCGATGTCCGACTTGAACGTCCCGGCGAGGAGTGCCGGATCGAACGCGTCCCCGAGCGAGGTCCGGGCGGCGTAACCGCCGAACGAGAGCAGGGACACGAGCGTCGCCAGCACCAAGGTCGCCCATGTGTACCCGAGAAGACGGCGCGATCCCGGGCGACGGATGCCCTCGGGCCAGACGACCCCGAGCACGAACACGGTGCCGACGCCGAGCACCAGGGCGGCTGTCGCGAGGGCTCCCGCGACTGTGTAGACCGTGACGACGACCGGGTCACGGTCGACGACGAGCCCGGGGACAGCGGTGAGCCTCGCCGCGGAGAACACCGAGAATGTCGACGACCCGACCATCGGTTCGAGGGCGCTGGACGGCACCGACCAGACGACCGAGTAGATCCCCTCGTAGCGGGTCTTCGGCATCGGCACGGCAACCGTGTCGTCGGCATCTGGCGGGTTGTACGGCCGGGTCGACACGATGCGCTCGCCTGCGGGATCCGTCATCTGGACCGTCGCGAGCTCCGCGGGGACCGGCCGGTCGAACGTGATCCGGACCTCGTCGGGGGACCTCACCGTCTCGCCGTCCTTCGGGCTCAGCGCGACCAGCACCGGGTCACCGGTTGGCGACGGCAGCACCGTGAGCAACACGCCCCAGCAGACTGCAACCAACACGACCAGGCCGATCACGCGCCGACGGAACCCGGGGTGCGATGGGGTCGTGACAGCCTGTGGGCGAATCTTCTGCGCCGTCATCGGCGGACCTCCTGCATGAGTCGGAATCTGGGGAAAGTGCCGGCGCCCGGCAGAGACGATCCGGGGCTGGGCTGCGCTGCCCAGCCCCGGACCGTCGGTGGTGTCAGATGGTGATCAGCAGGCCGACTCGTCGATCGGGTTGATCTGCTCGCAGGTCAGACCCTTTCGCCAGGCCGCCGGGATCTCCTGTGACCAGCCGTTGTAGACCAGCGGGAGGGCCAGGACGCCCTGTCCACCCACACCGGGGTGGGCGACGAGCTCGTCGTCCATCTTGGTGTCCGACGTCGGTCCCAGCGGCAGCTGGCCGGCGATGGCGGCATCCGAGATGTCGCCATCGTTGTTCGGGTCGACGTCGATGACCTGCATGGCGTTGGAGAACTTGTTGGAGACGTAGGCGTAGTAGCCGCCACCCTGCTTGGCGCCGAAGTTGGCGCCGTGGCAACCGGCGTTGCACGGCAGATCCTTGATCAACCTGTGCGTCTTCGGGTCGATCACGTTGACCGTCTGGGACAGGGTGTTCACCGCCAACAGCGCCTTACCGTCCGGGCTCACCGGGAGCTGGATGGTCAGTCCGCCCCACGACTTGCCCTTCTCAGGGCCGGACTGCGGGTCGTAGTTCTGCCACAGGTCGATCGTGGAGTTCTTCGCCACACCGCCGTCGGGGGTCGCACACGCGTCCTCCTTGAGCGACACACACGACACGCTCATGCCCAGGAAGTTGGACAGGTACGCCTTCTTCGAGTCCGGCGTCATCGACGTGGCGATCGGGAACGCCCCGACGGGCTCGTGCCTGACGGTGCCCGAGTCCAAGTCGGCGATGACGGCCTCCTCGGTCATCGTGTTCGGCGCGACGACCGTCTTGCCGTCATGGCTGGTCCAGTGCGCGTGCGGGTGCGGGGTCATGCCGCTCTCCGGGTCGGCGTGGATGCGCTTGACGACCTTCGTGGCGCCTGGTGCCGCCTCGACGATGTCCGTCCCGGCGTTGATGCCGATCGTGAGGTTGTCGTTGCCCGGACGGGTCATGACGTGTGCCGGGTTGGGCCCGACCTCGAGGCTCCGCACGAACTTGCCGGTCTCCCGGTCGAACACGTCGGTCTCGTTGTCGAACCACTCGTTCCCGTACACGTACTTGTAGTTCTTGTCCGACCACATGTTGTGGACGTTGTTCATGTTGATCTCGGGGGCCGCGATCTTCCGATCGATCGTCCAGTTCTCCACGTCGATCTTCGTGATGGAGCCGTGCTTCTCCTTCCCTGCGTAGTCCTCCATCTGTGTGGCCATCCAGACCTCACCCACGCCAGGGGTGGTGGGCTTCTTCAGCGCAGGCAGCTTCCTCGGGTACTCGAACTTCTGGTCGTAGTACGCGTCCAGGTTCGGGATCAGCACCGGCTTGCCGTCCGCGTCGTACTGCAGGATCGGGGCGGGCGGCTGGACCGGGTTCCAGGACACCTCCTTGGTGCTGCTGAACTGCTGCCAGTTGTTCGGGTTGGTGATGGTGAAGAAGGCGTTCACCAGCCGCTGGATGATGTCGGCGTTCGACGGAACGGCTTCGGGCTTGCCGTTGACCACCAGCTTCTCGCCGAAGTCGAGACCCAAGGTGAGCGGGTCGTCGACCACGACAGCGCCGAGCATGTACGGCGCGACCGAGTCGGTGAAGGCGTACAGCCCCGGCTCGGTGAGCTGGATCGTCTTCTCGCCGAAGAAGGCGCCCTTGGCATCCATGTACGGGAACTCGTCCGCTCCCTCCGGGGCGATCAGCCCGATGGGGTTACGGATTCCCTGCGACTTGGCCGGGTCCACGTTGAACGTGACGGTGACCGGAGGTCCCTCGACCGCGAACTCCTGGAGGGAGTCCAGGACACCCGCCAGGTCCACGCCGACCGGCAGCGAGGTCAGGTCGACCGGCTCGTCCGCCGGCATGTCGGCGACGGTCGTCTCGAGCTCGCCGATCAGCTTCTCGGCCTCGGCGGCCTTGGACGCCGCCTCCGGCGAGGACTTCGCGATGCCCTTCACGGTGGCCAGGGTCGTGTCGAGGGCCAGCGGGTCGGTCGGGGCACCCGCTCCGCCGGCGGCACCGAGCCCACCGAGGAGGTTCTCCACCAACGACCCGTCAGCCGGCAGCACCGGACCACCGACGGAGGGCAGGCCGCCAGAAGGTACGGCGACCCGGGGGAGGACGCCGACCGCGAGGGACTTGCTGCCGAAGAGGTTGAGCCCGGCGTCGAACCATCCTCCGTTCTCGTCGGTCAGGTCGAAGGTGATGGGGAGCGGGCCCACCCCGACCGGCTGCTGGCCCACCGCCGGCATCGTGGTCAGGCTCGCTGCTGTGATCGCCGAGGCCGCCGCCACGGCGACTGCACCGAGCCGTCGCCGTCGCTTCTTGAGCCCCAAGAAGCCTTGGGGAGCTAATTCAGACATAGAACGCATCTCCTTTTCGCGCATTGATGTGAGCTCCAAGGTGAAGATTTGGGGATTCCGAGGAGTGTGATCCACTAAATCCTGTGCGCATTAAGGCCCCAGAACCCTGGGCGAAATCTCATCGTTAATGGGACCTCACAGCCTCACGAGCGGCATTAAGAGCCGGGAAGTGATGAGGTAAAAACCAGGCGTGATGTTCTCGATAATACCCCGGGCGGTTTCACCTCGATAATACCCCGGGGCGTTTATTCGGGGACCTCTAATGCGGGCCGCGGGTGGCCGCCTGAAAAGGAAGAATTGGGCGCCCTCGTCCTCTTTTTACTGCCGCGTTACATCACAGCGACGAAGCAGACATACCTGGTCGGCCTACTGACTATCTGAGCCTGAATAGCGCTTCTGTGAAGCCTTGAAACATCCAAAACAAACCTCTGAAACATCCGCAACCAGTTGGGTATTCGAGGTGAAAAGTAAAGAAGGAGGGGTCATGTCTGGTTTTACCTACGATTACCAGGACGGCGCTGGAGGGAAGATCCGAGTGGTCGTCGCCGGCGCTGCATGCAAGCGGGTGCTGGCATGACCACGATCCCCACCGAACCCTCACAGCCCCGGACTGGTCCCGGCACGCCCGACCGAAAGCGCTCCAGCGCCCTGCTGTGGTTGCTCGCGCGACGCGTGCACTTCATGGCGGGCCTTCTGGTCGCGCCGTTCCTTGCGGTGTTGGCGTTGACCGGCCTGGCCTACGCCTTCAGCCCCCAGATCAACGATGTGCTGTACGGCGACAAACTGTATGTCGAGGCGCAGACCGGAAGCCCCCGACCTTTGTCGGAGCAGGTCGCGGCGGCCCTCGCCGTCCATCCTGAAGCACATGTCACGTCAGTCATTCCGGCGGAGAACCCTGACCGAACCACCGAGGTCGTGCTCGGGGGCATCGAAGGCCTGAAAGAGACCGGGAGCGACTTCTCCTCCGAGTCGCTGACCGTGTACGTCGATCCGTACACCGGTGGCGTCAACGGGGAGCTGGTCACCGTGGACAACCGCCCACCCGCGCAGGTGTGGCTGCGCGAGTTCCACGGCAACCTGCACCTGGGTGACCCAGGTCGGCTCTATTCCGAGTTCGTTGCCAGCTGGCTGCCCCTGATCGTGCTCGGTGGCCTGGTGCTGTGGCTCAGTAAACGCGCCCGTGGCCGATCCCTGCGGGCCTTGCTGGTTCCGTCCTTCACGGCCAAGGGACGTGGACGCAATCGGTCCTGGCACGGGGTCCTGGGTCTCTGGCTGGCGGTCGGACTGCTCGGCATCAGCATCACCGGCCTGACCTGGTCGAACTATGCGGGTGGACGCGTCGACGCCGCGATCACAGCCCTGAACGGTAAGACACCTTGGCTTTCGATGCCGGAGGTGACGCCCGCGGACAGTGCTGAGCCGATCAGTTTCGACGGTGCCGTCGAGGTGGCCAGGTCCGAAGGTCTGCAGGGTGAACTCACTGTCGTCCCACCGCACGCTGCCGAAGAGCCCTTCACCGTCAAGGAGTCGTCCGACGGGATGCCGATCCGCAAGACCTCCGTCGTCATCGATCCCTACACGGAGCAGGTCACTGCCCGCCTGGGCTGGGAGGACTACCCGTTGATGGCCAAGCTCACCAGCATCGGTATCGCCGCCCACAGCGGCACTCTGTTCGGTCTGGCCAACCAGCTCGCGCTGGCCCTGCTGGCCTTGGGGTCGCTCGTGCTCCTGGGGCTGGGATACCGGATGTGGTGGCAGCGCAGGCCGACTCGGTCCGGGCGTTCCGCCCCGGCGCCGGTGTGGCCCAACCTGTCGGTGCCGACGCTGGTCGTGGTGCTTCTCATGGCGGGTGCCCTTGGCTGGGCGATGCCGGTCTTCGGCGTCACCCTCGTCGCCTTCGTCGTCCTCGACGGAACCGTGAATGCGCTGCGGCGGCGCCGTGCCCGTGTGACCGTTCTCTGAGGCCTCAGCGAAGCAGAGACGCCGCCGAAAGCGGTTGGAGCCTCGGCAGCGCGTCAACCTGCCCTGACCAGAGGCCGTTACGTGTCAGAGGGGACGCCCGAGCGCCGTGGCCAGCGAGACCGCGACCGCCATCACGGCCAGCTCGAGCCCGGCCCACGCGGTGAGTGGCGTGGGCTGTTGGCGTGCCACGCGGTCGACGACGGCAGAACGGATGTACGCCCCCGAGCAGCCCAGTAGCACCATGCAGGCGAGCTTGCCCATGACCAGCCAGCCGGCACCGGTCTGTGTCAATGCGTCGACCACGTCTCCGAGGGGCGGCGTCACGTCGCCGGTCAGCCGGGTCGCGGCCAACAACAGGCCGCTGACCCCCACCAGCGCGAAACTCACCTCGGCGACCCTCGAGAACCGGGGAAGGACGACAGCCAGCGCCTGGCGGTCGGCGCCGATGATCAGGGAGGTGATCGCCAGTCCGCCCACCCAGAGTGCCGCTCCGGTCACGTGGAGGGCGCTCGCCGTCATCAGCAGCAACGGTGGCTCACCCTGCGAAGGGTGCCCGCTCATCGACACGGCCGTCAGGCCCGACAGCGCGATCAGAAAGCCCACGTCCGGCGGCAGCGACGGCCGCCGCAAGCGGGCAACCGAATAGGCGGTCAACGCTCCCGCCGACCCGGCGCTGATCAGCAGTGCGAGACCCAGGCTGACGTTTCCGCCGTAGCCGAGCACGCCGCCGACCGGCAGCCGAAGCTGGCGGAGCGAGATCTCCGCCGCGTTGAACCAGAGACCCAGCAGCGCCGCGACCGTCCAGACTGCTGCGGTCCACACCGCCGCCGTTGACGTACGTCGGGCCAGGGCAGGAGCACGGTCGCGACCAGCCTCACCGAGAAGCACCAGCACCAGCACGGAGCCCACGGCGCCGATCGCGCACACGTTCGCGATCCAGCGGAGCAGCGGGATTCCGGTGCGCACCACCACCGACGGCTCGGGAATGCCGACGACCGGGTGGGGCAGTGTGACGAGTATCCCGAAGGCAAGCACGACGAGGCTCGCGCCGACAAGCGCCGATACCTGCAGGAGCCAGGCACGGTCGTTCATATCGCATCCGTTCGGCGTACGGTCCGGCGGCCGACAGCCCCGACGCACACCGCGATCGCGGACAGCAGCGCGATCCACAACCACGCGGGCATCGCTGCCAGACCACGCGGCTGATCCACGTTGAACGCCGTCATCGCTGCGGCGGCGGACGCGGCGGAAGCTGTGGAAGCGGTGTACGCGGCGGACGCCGACCGCCGGATGTCGATCGGCACCGACCCTGTGATCGGGTGACCGTCCGCTCCGAGCACTCGGTAGTGGATCTGGTAGCGGCCCGGCGGCCCCACCTCACTCATCGAGGCGGTCAGGGTGTTCCCGTTGATGTGAGCACGACCGCACGCCCAGTGGCTGTTCTTTGGGCCGGTCACCACTACGCCGTTTGCGCCGGGGAACGCTTGGACCGGCTGGTCGAAAGTGAGCACTACCTCCGACGGGCCGGCGGCGAGCACGGCGCCGGCCTGCGGAAGGCTCTCGACCAAGTGCGCGTGCGCGGACGCTGGGGCCGCTGTGAATAGTGTGGGAGTCAGGAACGAGAGCGCGAAGATCATCGCTGCGAACGTCGTCGCGAGTCGCCGCGATCCGCGTGTGGAAGAATTCGACATTGCTTTCACCTGAGCGAGTCTCGAGTCATCGAACTAGGGGGTCCTGGCTCAGTCGACACCGGGCCTGCGCATGAGAGCGCAGCACCACGTGTCGTGCGCCATCTATGGCCTCAGTGCCCGGTGGCGAAGGACGAATGGGATCGGGATGGTGAATGCCCATTCTGTGTTCGCGAACGCGCACGGCAATGTGTATGTCGTTAGCGCCGAAAATCTGGCACTTATAGTTGATCTCAGACCGGTTCCGGAGCAGTTACGCATGCGCATGCCCCCTGTAACAACGAAAAGTGCTGAGTGAAGTGTTCTTAACGCTGGCGTTCAGCGATTCGGGGTGGCTGCAACACCCTGGTAACACCTGGCTGTTGTTCAGCCTTTAACTGTTGGTGTGAGTGCGTAATGGGGACAGGGTGCTGGTCACGCTGGTGACGGAACTGTCGTACGCCTATCGCCTCGAGCGCGTCGAGAAATCGACGAAGCCAGGCCCCGGCTGGCTGCCGGAACCTGGCTTCTCGCGTCGGACTTCGTTCCTCAGGCTTTCTTGGTCGCCCAGAAGATCTCGGCGATCTCGTCGATCTTGGCGAGGAGCTTGTCGGCGGTCTCGAGGTCGAGGGTGCCCTTGGTGCCGGAGGCGCCGGCGAGCTTGGTGGCCTCGTTGACGAGGGTGTGGAGCTGGGGGTAGGCCTCGAAGTGCGGGGGCTTGAAGTAGTCGGTCCACAGCACCCACAGGTGCTCCTTGACCAGGTTGGAGCGCTGTTCCTTGATGATGATGGCGCGGGTGCGGAAGTCGGGGTCGTCGCTGTCCAGGGCCTTCTGGATGACCGCCTTGACGGACTCGGCCTCGATGCGGGCCTGGGCGGGGTCGTAGACGCCGCAGGGCAGGTCGCAGTGGGCCGAGACCTCGATGGTGGGAGCGAACAGACGCATGGTGGATCCTCTCGATGATGTGGTGAACAGACCGTCGAGCCCGACGGTCAGGAAGCCTTCTCGGGCAGGATGCGGTCGAGCGGGACGGTGCCGGCGGACGGGCCGAGCGACCAGTAGTGCCGGTCGTGGTGGAGGAGCGGTTCGGCGGTCTCGTCGAGACTGACCGCGTCGATCTCGAGCAGCACCAGCCAGGCCTCACCGGCGGGGACGACGCGCACCACCTGCCCGTAGAAGCTCGCTGCGGCATCGTCCAGGACCGGTGGCTCGCCGTGCTGGAGGGTCCAGCCCTGCGCCACGGTGAACCGCGGTGCGGTGCGGTCGGCGAAGGCCGCAGCCACGTCGGCCTGGGAATCGGTCAGGACGTGCACCGCGAGACGGTCGCTCGCGGTGAGTGCGGGCCCGGACCGGCCGGAGCGCGAGACCGAGAACGACAGCATCGGCGGGTTCGCGCTCACTGAGGCCACGCTCGAGACCGTGGCCCCGACGGGCCCGGTGTCGGTCGAGGTGGCGACGACGGCCACGCCGGTGGGGTATCGACGGAAGCCGGCCTTGAACTGGTCGGTGAGTGTGTCGCTCACACCCCCTCCTCTCTCTTTCGCAGCGACGCTAAAACATCAAGTCCAGTTGAGGTCCAGTGATCCATGGTGTGATCGAGGACTCATCGGCCTTTCCGCGCCTGAGATCATGGACCAGCCGGAGGTGTTACTTGTTAGTTTAGCTAAGGACTTGTTATACAACTCCGGTTGGGATGGCGCAGTCCGCCGATTCCAGCGCCGTCGCCGATGGCGTCGACGGACGCTGCGGCCGCTACGACTTCGAAGCTTGGACGCCGGTCGCCTAACCTTCCCAAAGAAACGCTCTGCCTCACGATCTAAGGAGTCCCTTCGTGGACGTCTCCCCGCTCATCTGGTGGTTGACCATCGGCATCGCCAGTGCCGTGCTGCTCTTCGACGTACTCGTCATCGGCCGTCGTCCGCACGAGCCCTCGCGCCGGGAGCTGATCGTCGCGCTGAGCGTCTACATCGGCCTGGCCGTGCTGTTCGGCATCGGGATCTACGTGTTCGCGGGGCATGAGTACGGCACGCAGTTCTTCGCGGGCTGGGTGACCGAGTACTCGCTCTCGGTCGACAACCTGTTCATCTTCATCATCATCATGTCCAAGTTCGCGGTGCCGAGGCAGTTCCAGCAGAAGGCGCTGCTGATCGGCATCATCCTGGCGCTGGTCTTCCGCGGCATCTTCATCGCCGTCGGTGCGGCCGCGATCGAGAACTTCAGCTGGGTCTTCTACCTCTTCGGTGCGTTCCTGATCTACACCGCGGTCAAGCTGGCCCTGGAGGGCGGCGAGGACGAGGACGAGTACGAAGAGCCGGCCGTGGTGAAGTTCCTCGAGCGCCACATCCCGCTGACCTCGCAGTGGGGCGAGAGCGCGAAGATGTTCATCCGGGAGAACGGCAAGCGGGTCGCGACCCCGATGTTCGTGGTCATCTGCGCCCTGGGCACCACCGACCTGCTGTTCGCCCTCGACTCGATCCCGGCGATCTACGGTCTGACCAATGAGGCCTACCTGGTCCTGACCGCCAACATCTTCGCGCTGATGGGTCTGCGCCAGCTCTACTTCCTCATCGGCGGTCTGCTCGAGCGCCTGGTCTACCTGTCCTACGGCCTGGCGATCCTGCTCGGGTTCATCGGTCTCAAGCTCGTCTTCCACGCGCTGCACGAGAACGAGCTGCCCTTCATCAACGGTGGCCACCACGTCGAGTGGGCCCCGGAGGTCTCCATCGAGGTCTCGCTCAGCGTCATCGTCGGCATCCTGGCGATCACCACCATCCTGAGCCTGCTCAAGTCGCGCAGCATGACCGAGAAGGAGCGCGACGAGGCCACCGGCCCGCGCAGCATGTAAGCCCTACGCTGAGGTCATGACTTCAGTCCCTGCCCCAGGTCCCCGTTGGCTCGGTGACCTGGGGCAGGTCGCATTGGCGGGGGCGCTCGCACTGGTGCTGCTGCCGGTCGGCTGGACGTCGGTGCTCGAGGGCGAGATCGCCAGAGGCTGGGAGATCGCGCTCGTCGCCGCGCTCGTGGTTCTTCACAGCGCCGTGGCCACCGCCCGCCGCTGGCCGCTGGTCTCCTTCGCGGCTGGGTCGGTGGCCGAGCTCGTGATGGTCGCGGCCCCGGACCTGAGCGGGCCCACGGCCGAGGCGGCGGGGAGCGACTACGGGCCGGTGCTGCTGCCGAGCAGCCTGTGCTTCTTCGTGCTGCTCTACGCGGTGAGCGCACGTGACCGGAGGCCGTGGCCAGGGATCGCGCTCGGGATCGGGTTGGTCGGCTGCCTGGTGACCGTCGTACGTCTGTCGGGGTTCGAGGGCACCGGGCTGCAGGGGTGGACGTGGTGGCTGATGGTGGCCACCGCGACGCTTGGTGCGACGGTGGCGGCCTGGGCGCTCGGCCGGTTCCGGGCGACCCGGGCCGCCTGGATCGACCAGCTCGCCGACCGTGCGGCTGCCGAGGAGCGCCAGCGCATCGCGCGGGAGATGCACGACGTGGTGGCGCACTCGCTGGCGGTCGTGGTGAGCCACGCCGAGGCGGGCCGGATGGTCGTCGGGCAGCAGCCGGAGCGGGCCTCCGGGATCCTCGACACCATCGCGACCACCGGTCGGGAGGCCCTCGCGGAGATGCGCGGGCTGCTCGGTGTGCTCGGTGGCGAGTCATCTCGACAAGCTCGATACATCGCCTCGACAGAGCCGCAGCCGGGGCTGGCCGACGTCGATGACCTCGTCGGCCGGATGCGCGAGGCCGGTCTGAGGGTCCACCTCGAGGCGGACGACCCGGGGCCGGTCGCTCCTGCCGTCGGTCTGACCGCCTATCGCGTCGTACAGGAGGCGCTCACCAACGTCTCCCGCCATGCGGGTCCCGGAGCCGTCGCGACCGTGTCGGTGACCCGCACCGGGCGCCAGCTGCGGGTCGAGGTCAGCGACGACGGCGCGGGCATCCAGAGTCCGCCCGGCCGAGGGCTGAGCGGGATGCGCGAGCGGGTGGCCGCGGTGGGCGGCACGCTCGAGGCCGGGCCGAGCGGCGAGGGGTGGCGGGTCCGCGCCATGATGCCGCTGTGACGGAACCAGAGACCCCTATTCGGGTCGCGATCGTGGACGACCAGGAGCTGATGCGCTCGGCCCTCCGGATGATGGTGGAGAGCCAGCCCGACCTCGAGCTCGCCGGTGAGGCGGCCGACGGGCACGAGGCGCTCGCCCTGGTGCGTACGAAGCGGGTCGACGTCGTCCTCATGGACCTGCGGATGCCGCGCCTCGACGGGATCCAGGCCACGGCAGCGATCACCGGCGAGCAGCCGGCGACGCGCGTGATCGCGCTGACCACGTTCGACCTCGACGACTACGCGTTCCCGTCGATCCGCGCCGGTGCCAGCGGGTTCCTGCTCAAGGACGCCCGGGCCGAGGAGATCGTCGAGGCGATCCGGACCGTTCACGCAGGTCACGCGGTGGTCGCACCGTCGACGACGCGCCGGCTGCTGGAGCACGTGGCGACCGCTCCGGCTCCGGACAACGGGCGGGCCGCCGACATCCGGGCGACGCTCACGCCCCGCGAGCTCGACATGCTGCTCGAGCTCGCCACCGGCGACAGCAACGCCGAGATCGCCCGTCGCGTCCATCTCTCCGAGGCGACGGTGAAGACGCATGTCGGCCATGTGCTCGCCAAGCTCGGCCTGCGCGACCGGGTGCAGGCGGTCGTGCTGGCGTACGAGACCGGGTTGGTCGGACCCCGGAGCTGAGCCTCATCCTGGAGGATGAGAGGCCCGCGACCTGAGGGCGACGAACCGCGGCCGCGCGCGCACGAGTGTGGAGACATGACCACACACGCACCCGTCGGGCCCGCCCCGATCAGAACCAGACCGCTTCCGACCGGCGCCTACTCCGGGCAGTCATGGCGGATCCACCAGATCACCGAGGACTTCGAGCTCGAGGACGTCTGGGCCCTGCCCGTCCACGGCGGCGCCGACGACTTTCCCCGCTTCGTCGAGTCGATGATGAGCGGCGAGGAGCGTGACTTCCCGGCGGCGTACCGCTTCCTCTTCGCGGTCCGCTGGGCGCTCGGCCGGATGCTCGGCACCGAGCAGGACGAGCACGGCCTCGGGCGCCGCGTCGCCTCGCTGGTCGACCGGCTCCCGGCCGACCTCCGGGACCATCCCGGACCCGAGCGCGACGCGAGCCCGTTCCACGCGCTCTACCTGACGGACCGGGAGTACGCCGCGGAGATCGCCAACCGCACGATGCACGGTGTCCTGCACCTCGGCTGGGTCGAGGACGAGACCGCGCCCGACGGCTACAGCGCGCAGCTGAGCGTGCTGGTGCGGCCGAACGGGCTGTTCGGGGAGGCCTACATGGCCCTCATCAAGCCGTTCCGCTACCTCGTCGTCTACCCGGCGCTGCTGCGCACGGTCGGCCGTCGCTGGGAGAACGCTCAGGGGGTGGCCCGATGCGATGTATCGAGCTTGTCGAGATGACGACCACGATGCAACGTACGCAGCCCCGATCGTCCGTTCGCCGCGCGGCGCCCTGGGTGGCCGGTGCCTGGGCGCTCGCCTACGGCGCGCTGTCCGGGCTCGCGCTCGTGGGCCGGACGTCCGACCCGTGGGCGCCCGAGCCCGCCTCGCCGCTCGGCGGGCTCAGCGGCACCCAGATGTCCTGGGTGGTCACCGTCGCCGCGCTCCTGGTGCTGGCCGCCGGGGTCGCGGGAGCCGTCGGCCGGGAGCGTCCTACGCAGCGGCGGGCCGGCTGGCTGCTGGTCGGGGTGGGGCTCGTGGTGGCGCTGGTCGTCTCCGACGTCCGCGCGCTGTCCTTCCTGGGCTATCTGCCGCAGACGCTGCTCGCCCTGGTCGGCGTCGGTCCGGCCGCCGGCCACCTGAACTGGGCGATCTTCCTCGACTCGGGCACGGCGCTCGCGCACGCGGTCGGCGGGATCGCGAGCGTGGTCACCGGCATCGGTCTGCTCGAACGGGCCGCACCGGAGGGCCGGATCGACTGGGGTCGCTGGGCGCGCTGGGGTCGCCCGGCCGTCACGGTCGCGGTCGTCGTACCCCTCCTCTACGCCGTCACCCGGATCGCCTGGGCGGTGGGCGTGCCGCTCGGGATCAGGCAGGAGATGCTCGACGAGCTCGGCTCGGGGAGATGGGCCGGCCTCGGGCTGGCGCTCTTCGCGGTCGTCGGGGCGGTGCTGACCTGGGGTCTGGTCGCCCGCTGGGGCGAGGTCTTCTGGGCCTGGGTGCCGCGGTTCGGCGGCCGTCCGGTGCCGGTGGCGATGGCGCTGGTGCCCGGGATCCTGGTCGCCGCCGCGGTCACCTCCGCCGGGCTGTCCTTCTGGCGGATGGTGGTCGCCGGTGACCTCTGGGCCGTCCCCGGCGCCACCTCGGACTGGGCGGCATGGGCCCCCGAGATGCTCTGGCCGGTGTGGGGCGTGGCGCTCGCCGTCGCCTGCCTGGCCTACCTGGGACGACGCGCCGGGCAAGTGGAACTCTTGGCCACGCCCAGGAAAACTCTCGGCTGATCCCGGGCTGGAACGGCGCTCAACAGGGACCATGTACCCATGCGTATCCGTCCCCCACGCGCCGGTCGCCAGCATTTGAACCATTTGACCGGACAGGGCGGACCCGCTCTGAACGGTCAGAGCCTTGCCGACCGACTTGCCCAGGCGAACCGCTTCTCTCCTGATGAGGCCTCCGCCGTCGTCGCGCAGGTGGCGCGCATCCTCGACTCGGGTCACGCCGTCGGGCAGGTGCACGGCGACGTCCGGCCGGCCACCATCGGGTACGCACCTGGCGGCCGGGTCGCCCTGATCGGTGCGGTCCCGCCGCGCGGCGGTGAGGCCCTGCCCTACATGTCGCCCGAACAGATCGACCGCCGACGGATCACCCCCGCCAGCGACGTCTACTCGCTCGGCGCGGTGTTCTTCGAGCTGCTCGCCGGCCGCCCGCCGTACGCAGGCATCGAGCCCGAGCGGGTCGGCACGCTGGTGACCGTGCCCGGCCACCTGGACGGCATCACGACCGCGATGCTCGCCGAGGACCCGACCAAGCGCCCTCGGGCCGAGGAGGTCGCGGCGGTGCTCGAGAGCGGCGTCGCTGCCCCGCCGAAGCGGATCGTACGCCCGACCGGTATCACCGGCCCGCGCCTCTCGCCCACGCTTCTGGGTGTGCTGATGCTCCTCGTCCTCCCCGGGCTGGTCTTCGGCGGCTGGGGCACGCTCCGGGCCGGCGACACGACGTCGACCGTCGGGAGTGCGAGGCCGCTGGCCAACATCTTGCCGACCAGCTTCCAGCTCGCCTTCGACCTCTCGATCGAGCGCGACGCGCTGCGGACCGACGCGGCGCTGACCGAGGACTTCCTGCAGATCACCGACAGGTCCATCGAGGCCTGGGCCGCCGAGATCAAGGACCTGGACACCGCCGACGACCCGGGGCTGCGGCGGCGTACGGAGAGGACGGCGGCCGCCATCGAGCGGCTCTCGGACATCCGCACGGCCGCCCGGGCGGGCGACCGGTCCGGGAAGCTGGCGGCCGTCGAGATGTACACCAACGCGGTCAACGGGCTCTTCGACCTCGCCGCCGAGCTGCCCTCGTTCCAGGACGACTCGCTGGCCAGGCAGGCGCGCAACCTCGAGCTGATCGGGTCCGTCTCGGAGGTGCTCGGACTCGAGCGGAGGATCATGGCGAACGCGCTGCGGAACGAGCGGATCAGCGACCACGGCATCGCCGATCTCAGCGCGGCGCAGGACTCCTGGGCGACCCACTCGGCGTCGATCCACGCCCGAGCTGATCCGGCGATGCGGCAGGCGCTCGACAGGATCTCGGGTCAGTCGTTCGAGTTCGGGTCCTATGCGGTCTCGTCCCAGCGTGCCGTCATCCGGGTGCTCAACGCTCGTGACGTCGAGGACGTGATCCGGCAGCTCGGGGACGGCGCCGACGGCAGGCCCGTCGACCAGATCTGGCTGGCCGATGCGGCCAGCTACGTCCAGGACCTCAAGAAGGTGGTCGTGGACTCCGCGCGACAGCTCGCCGAGGACGTCGACCGCGAGCATCGGGAGGCGAAGAACCAGACGATCGGCTGGGGAATCTTCAGCGGCATCCTGCTGGCGCTGTTCGCCGGGCTGGGCATCGCTCTGCTGCGAGCACGAAAGCGAACGGTTGATGCGTAAACCGGCGACTTCAGCGAAGATCGGCGGAATTCATCGGTGCGTACACGAGACGCACGGGGTGTGAGTCCGACACCATATGCGCATGCGAACGCGCCCCCCGATCGCAGGCCGCTACCGCCTGCACCGACTGCTTGGCCGCGGCGGGATGGGCGAGGTCTGGCAGGCCGCCGACATCAGGCTCGAACGCTGGGTCGCCGTGAAGGTCGTGGAGACCTCGGCCGACCCGAAGGTGACCGAGCGGTTCCGGCGTGAGGCGCTCTCGACGACGGCGGCGAGCCACCCTGGGACGGTGCAGGTGCACGACGTCGGGGTCGAGCAGACCGAGTACGGCAGCATCGTCTACCTCGTCATGGAGCTGCTTCCCGGCCCGACGCTGGCCGACCGGCTCGAGAAGCAGGGGCGGTTCACCATGGAGGAGACCGGCGAGGTGATCGTCCAGGTGGCGCGCACCCTCGGCGCGGTCCACGCCTCCGGGATCATCCACCGCGACATCAAGCCGTCCAACCTCGTCTACGACGGTGACGGCCGGATCCGGGTGCTCGACTTCGGCATCGCCCAGCTGGCCAACCATCAGGCCGAGCGGCTCACCTCGACCCGCCACGTGATGGGCAGCCTGCCCTACATCTCTCCGGAGCAGGCCGCCGACACCGTGGTCGGCCCGCCGAGCGACATCTACGCGCTCGGCTGCGTCGCGTTCGAGCTGCTCACCGGGCGGGCACCCTACGCCGGCTCCGAGCCGGTCTCGATGATCTACCAGCACGTGACCGCTCCGGTTCCGCACGTCAACGACGTCGTCACCGTGCCGGCCCACGTCGACGAGTTCGTGGCGTCGATGATGGACAAGGACCCCTCCCGCCGGCCCACCGCCGGCGAGGTCGTCGCCTTCGCGCGCAGACCCGGTGTCGTGCCCGCGATCGCGGCGGGCAGCCGGGAGCTGTCGGCCCCGCCCAAGCCCGCGGCGATCATGGCCCCCAAGGCGTCCTCGTCCTCCTCCTCGCCGTCGCTGGCCTCGCCGGTGACGGCGATCGCCGGTGTGGTGGAGTCGGGGCAACGTACGCCTCGGTCCCATGCCGCCCCGAAGCCGTGGTTTCTGCGCACCCGGGTGCTCGGCGCGCTTCTGGTCCCGGTCGTGATCGCCCTCGTCCTGGGCGGGCTGACCTTCGCCGACGCGTTCGAGGAGCGGGCCGTCTCCAGCCGGGCGATGACGATCGCGGGTGCTCTCCCGGAGAGCTACGAGCTCGGGATGGACCTCATCTTCGAGCGGGACGCGCTGGGCTCCGACCAGGTCCCGGACGCGGTCCGGCAGGCCTACCGCCAGGTGACCGACGACTCGATCGAGGCGTGGCACGCCGACATCACCAAGATCGACCTCGCCGACACCCCGAGCCTGCGAGAGCGGGTCGAGCGCACGTACACCGTCCTCAAGGGCATCGACGCCTATCGTAAGGATCTCGAGGAGGGCGACAAAGCGAGCACGGACGCGGCGATCGCCGCCTACACCGACACCGCCTACGAGCTGCTCGACTTCGCGACCGAGATGCCCAACATCCGCAACGAGAAGATCTACAAGCAGGTCACCAACCTCAAGTACGTCAGGTCGGCGGCCGAGTCGCTGGGAATCGAGCGAGCGATCATGGTGCCCGCTCTGATGACCGGGCGGATCGACGAGGAGTCGATGGAGGCGATGAGCGAGGCGCGTACGTCCTGGCAGCTCAACTCGCGCTCCTTCTACGCCGACGCCCCGAAGGCGACCCAGAAGGCACTCGACAAGATCTCCGACGGCACCTTCGCGGACGGCTCCCGGGGCGTGGTGTCGCAGAACGCCGTCGTCCAGGTCATCAACGACGGGTCGCTCGAGGGTGTCGTCCCGGACCTGGAGACCCACGGCGTGGGCAGGCCGGCCGCGCAGGTCTGGGCCGAGGACATGACCCGCTTCATCCAGCTCCTCAAGGACACCATCGTGGCGATGACGCTGATCGTGTCCGACGATGTCGGCGAGGAGCACCGGGGCATCCAGACGAAGGTCGTCCTGAGCGGGATCCTCGCCGTCGCCGCCCTCCTCGCCGGGCTCGCGCTGCTGGCCGGGATGTTCGTCGTGCGCCCGCTCCGCGGGCGGCGGCGGTACGTCGAGGCCTGATCCTCGACGTACCGGTCGGCGGGGCCCTCGATCAGACGAGGGTGCTGAGGTTCGAGACCAGGACGTCCCAGCGGCTCTCCACGTCGAAGCCCATCTGGCTCAGCAGCGCCCAGCCGAAGCCGACGATCGCGTAGAGGCTGATCGGCGTCATCACGACCCACTCCCGGATGGAGCCGGCGTCGCCGAGGATCGGGAGGGCGAAGTTGCCGCCCCGGGTCCACATGTTGTCGAAGGGCAGCCACTTGTTGCGGCGGACCCACCTGGGTGGCTTGGGTGCGATCGGCCAGAACAACGGGATCCCCATCGTGGTCACGAAGTCGCCGAGGAGATGGACGACGCAGCCCAGCGCGACCGAGAACGGCATCCACCACCACTCCTCGGGCGCGAAGATCGCGATCACCGTGGCCAGCGTCACCGCGGAGACCCAGGGCCAGACGAACCCTCGGCGGGTGAGCTTCAGCGCGTTCATCGCGAAGGCGACCAGCAGGACGCACATGATGCCCGGGCCGATCAGGATGCTGCCGAAGCGCTCGGTCTGGAGGGAGAGCGTGCCTGCGCCCCAGGCGAGGCCGGTGAAGGCGAGCACGCCGAGGATCGAGTGGGTGCCGTTGCGGTGGCCGCCGGAGACCTGTCCGACGATCCTCGTCACGCCATCCGAGACCGGTGGCAGCGAGTTGGCGATCGTGCCGTTGTGGTGGTCCGCGTCCGGAAGCAGCGCGGCGCCGGCGCACACCAGGGTGCCGGTCATCACGCCCACGTCCGATACGCCCGGATACCACCCGAACGCGATCGGTGCCGACGATGTCACTGCGATCCACGCGGCAGCCCCGGAGGCCGCGTGATGCCCGCCCATCATGTGAAGTTGTGTCCCTCTCCAGTGTTCCCCCGCCGTATGACCGCGGATGAACGTACCGGTCGTCGGCGTCCTGCGCGTGCGTTGGGGTGGTGTGTCTCGTGGCGAGATTCGAATCACTGTTCGAGGGGTGATCCGAGGCGTGAAAGGGGTGCGGGCGGGGCGGCAACCTGAATATGATGCGCGGTCATGACGACTCCCGGCACCCAGGGCCAGGCCCGCCGTGCGCCGTGGACGTTCGAGACCAGCCGGTGCGCGGCCACGGTGACCCCCGAGGCGATCGAGTTCCGGTTCATGGTCGCCGCGCCCGACGGATCGCTGAGCGAGATGCTCCTCTCGGTCGGGCGTCACGACATGCCGACGCTGCTCGAGGAGATCGCCTTCGAGATGCCTGAGGCGCTCGAGTGGATGTCGGCCGCGATCATGACGGTCGCGCGCGACCGCCGCCTGGCCGAGGAGGCCTCGTCGGTCCCGCATCAGCGCGGGGCATAACCTCGGGGCGAGCAAGGTTGTCCCCCTGCACCGCAACTCGATCGAGGAGAGAGACCTGTGACCACCACGTACGACTTCGAAGTGACCGCCGCTGATGGCAGCACCGTCTCGCTCGGTGACTACAAGGGCAAGCTGCTGCTGATCGTCAACGTAGCCAGCAAGTGCGGTCTGACGCCGCAGTACGAGGGTCTCGAGGCGCTCTATCGCGCCACCAGCGACTCCGGCGTCGAGGTCATCGGGTTCCCGTGCAACCAGTTCATGGGTCAGGAGCCCGGCACCGACGACGAGATCCAGGAGTTCTGCAAGACGACCTACGACGTGACGTTCCCGGTCCTCTCCAAGATCGATGTCAACGGGGAGAACTCTGCTCCGCTCTACGAGTTCCTTCGTGCCGAGGCGCCGGGCGACATCCAGTGGAACTTCACCAAGTTCCTCATCGGTCGCGAGGGCGAGGTCGTCAAGCGCTACGAGCCGCAGGTGACGCCTGAAGAGATCCAGGCGGACCTCGCCCAGTATCTCTGAGGCGATGCCGGACGGCGCTCGATCCCGATATGCCGGGGTCGGGCGCCGTTCTGCATAGATAGTTGATCAGAAGATAGTTCCGTATCAGATGGTTCGTTAAGATCTGGTTCATGACCGGACCACGTATTGACCTGCTGTTCCTGCTCAACCAGTCGGCCCACGCCTTCGCGGCCCAGGTCGGCGAGGCGCTGGCGGACCTGGAGCTCTCGGTGCGGGAGTACTGCGTGCTGATGAAGGCCGCCGAGGGGGAGTACACCCAGAACGCCGTGGCCGAGATGGCGATGCTCGACAAGACCACGATGGTCACCACCCTCGACAACCTGGAGCGCCGCGGCCTCGCCGAGCGACGTGTCTCGAGCACCGACCGCCGGGCTCGCATCGTCGCGCTCACCCCGGCCGGCGCGAAGGCGCTCAAGGAGGCCTCGAAGGTCTACAACGCGACCGTCGCCAAGGCCCTCGAGAGCCTGGCGCCGAGCGAGGCTGAGGCGTTCCTCGAGGCGCTGCAGCACCTGGTCGAGGGGCCCTGGGCCACGCCGTCGCACACGATGACGCTGCGACGCCGTGCGCCTGCATCGGCTCGCTGAGAAATAGGTCTCACAAACGAATATCCAGAAATAGATTGTTTCATAACAAACAATCTTCTATGGTCGTATCTATGACGACCAAGACAGTCGCGCTCGCGACCCTCGCAGCAACTCAGCTGATGGTGATCCTCGACGGCACGGTCGTGACCGTCGCCCTTCCTGCCATCCGTGACGACCTCGGCTTCGGCGACACCTCGCTGGCCTGGATCGTCAACGGCTTCCTCCTCGCCTTCGCGCTCGTCCTGCTCCCGGCAGGCCGGGCCGGCGACGCCTTCGGGACCCGCCCCGTCTTCCTCGCCGGGCTGAGCATCTTCACGCTCGCGTCGGCATGGTGCGGTCTCGCCTGGGACCCGACGTCCCTGGTCGCCGCCCGGTTCGTCCAGGGTCTCGGCGGCGGCATCGCCTCGGCCGTGGTGCTCGGCATGATCGCGGGCCTCTACTCCGAGACCCGCGACCGCCTCCGTGCCTTCGCCGTGCTCGCCTTCGTCGGATCGATCGGTGCCTCGGTGGGGACGGTCCTGGGTGGCGTACTCACCGAGGTCGCGTCCTGGCGCTGGGCGTTCCTGATCAACGTGCCGGTCGGGATCGTCGCGCTGATCGTCGCGCTCCGCGCGGTGGAAGGTACGCCGCGCACCGGTGCCAAGGGTGGCCTGCTCCCGCGCGGCCTGTTCGCCGAGCGCCGGTTCGCCCTCGCGAACCTGATCCTGCTGACCCTGACCTTCGCCGGGTTCACCTTCCAGTTCGTCACCACGCTCTACCTTCAGGACGTCCTCGGCTTCGGGGCGCTCGCGACCGGCCTGGCGTTCCTCCCGGTCAGCGCGGTGATCGCGGTCGCGAGCCTGGGCTTCAGCGCCACGCTGGCCGAGCGGTTCGGCTCGGAGCGGGTCCTGGTCGCCGGTGTGCTCGGCTTCGTCGCCGGCATGGTCTACCTCGTTCGCCTGCCGGAGGCCGGCAGCTTCGCGTTCGACGTCCTTCCCGGCGCGGTCGTGATGGGCCTGGGCTTCGGACTCGCGATGCCGCAGGTCACGGCGCTGGCGATGGGCGCGCTGGCGCCGGAGCACGCCGGGATCGGCTCGGGCCTGACCACGACCACCCAGCAGGCCGGCGGGTTCATCGGCACCCTGATCGCCGCGGGCCTGGTCACGACCTCCGGCTACGGCACCGCCTACGCCTCGGCGGCGATCGCGTTGGCCGTGGGGGCGGCGGTCGCGGCGTACCTGCTCGTGAACGCCGCACGCGCCCGGGACCCGAAGGTCTCCGAGCGCGTGCCGGAAGAAGCCAGTCTCTGAGCTCTCGATGCCAGGGCCGTGCCCCTCGGCGCTACCTCCGGACCGGGAGGACCAGCGTCGAGGGGTTCGCCGCCGTGTGATGGACCGTGACCACGCCGGCCACGCCTCGGACCAACTGCTTGACGTTGGGCAGCAGGTGCGGGACGTCGTAGGAGTGGACGGTGACCCGGAGGCGGTGGCCCTTCTCGATCACCGCGCCGGTCGGGAAGACCTCGACGGGAACGCGATAGATCCGGCCCGGTACGACCGCCTGCTCGGCCTCTCGGGTGAAGGGGTGCCAGGGCTGGACGACCTGGCCGTTGAGCGTCCGCGACCTCGACGGGATCACGGCGCGGTGGCGCAGGGTCTGCCAGCCGCCGGTGATGCGGTCGACGGAGCCGTCGGGAGCGACGTCCTCGACGGAGACCGAGATCAGTCCGTCGGTACCGGTCGTGGAGACGGACAGGTCCGCGTTGAGCGGCCCGGAGAAGGCCGTGCGAGAGGTGGCCGGAGCGGTCTCGTAGGAGACCCCGAGCGCGTCGTTGATCCGGTTGTCGGTCACGCAGCCGGGGATCGCGAGGGCGCCCGCGGTCCACTGTGCGGTGCTGCGGGAGCACAGCCCCTGCACCGGCAGCGGCACGATGGTGTCGCCGCCGACCGGCTTCAGGTCCGACCCGAGGGCGTACGTCCTAGCCCGGACCTCGCTCCCGAGCCACGACTTCATCGTGCGCCACTTCCCGGACCCGATCTCGTGGTAGGTCACCGGGGCGACGTCCGTGTCGAGGGCCGCGTCGGGGATGTCCTTGATGTGCGTGTCGAACCACCGCAGCGCCATCTCGTCGAGGCTGTTGATCCCGCTGCCGTCCAGACCGGCTGCGGTCGCGGCCTCGGCGTGGGTCCACGGACCGATGAGCAGCTTGGTGTCGACCCCGTTCTGCTGCATCCGGTCGAAGAGCATCGGGGTGCCGCGCTGGAAGATGTCGTATTGCCCGGCCGTGACGAACGTCGGCACATCGATCTCGTCGACCACGCTCAGCGGCGAGCGCTTCGTGTAGAACGGCCCGTCGTAGCCCGCGTCGCTCCCCAGCGCCGCACCGACGAGCATGGGCACCTGGAACCCGAGCGCGCCGCCGACGTGCTGCAGCAACGTGGTCAGCGTGGCCTCCGGGCGGGTCTTGTTGACGGCCGGCGGCACCAGTCCCGATCCGGTGACCAGCCCGAACCACAGCGGGATGAAGCCGGCGTCGATCTGCCCGCCGGAGGCGACGACGTCACGGTAGACGTCGCCGGCGGGCACGATCGGGAACATCGCCTTCAACCCGCGCGGGTGCTGGGCGGCGGTGAAGAACTGGTTGATCGCCATGTAGGACGGGCCCCACAGGCCAAGCTCGCCGTTGCTCCACGGGCGCTTCGTCGAGGTCGCCCAGTTGGCCACCTCGAGGCCGTCCTTCTGCTCGCGGTCGCCGAACGCGTCCCACTGCCCGGCGGAGGAGCCGGTGCCGCGTACGTCGGTCTGGACGAAGACGTACCCCCGCTGCACGAAGTAGTCGCCGCCCCCGCCCGCGACGTTCTTGTTGTAGGGGTTCTGCGTCAGGATCACCGGGAACCGGCCGGCCGCCGCGGTGCCGTCCGCCTTCGCCGGACGGTGGATGTCGGCGCGCAGCACCACGCCGTCGGACATCGTGATCTCGACGTCCTTCTCCACGACCACGCCGTACGTCGCCAGCCGCGGCTTCCACGCACTCGACCGTGCCGCGGACTCGGTGCCCCGCGCTTGCGACGCCGACACGGCCGGTGGCGCGGTCGACCCCGGCGAGCCCGTGCCGTTCGCCGGGCCGACGGCGGGGAGGAAGCTCATGACGAGCGCCAAGAACGGGAAGAGGACCGAGACGAGTCCGAGGTTCATCACTCACTCCAAGGTGTGGTGGGGATCACAGAGTGAAACGATGAATGTAAACGAGGGTTACGCAACTGAGCCGGTTCGGTGACCGGCGGGCGTGGCTCATCCGAGACGTCGCGTGGGCCAGCGGGCGAGGTCGGCCTCCAGGAGCGACGGATCGCGGGCAGGCGGCACCTCGTCGAGGATCTCGAGCCGGGCGATCCGCCCGATCCGGAATCCGCGGATCGCGGCACGAAGGCGGCACCACCCGACGAGGAGCCAGGTGTCGTCGGCACGGAGGAGCCCCATGGTCTCCACGTCACGGACAGTGGTCACGGGGCCGCCCAGGCTCCCGTCGGCGCTATCGTCCGCGCTCTCGCCGCGGTAGGTGAGGCGTACGACGCGGCGTGCCGTGACGACGTCGGACAGCATGCCGAGCGGCACGCTGCCGTCGTTCGGGGCACCGGGTTCGATGACCTGGATCATCCCGAGCATCTCGGCCACCGAGTCGCGGTGCTCCTCGGCCATGACCGCCGTGATCTTCGCCCGGGCTCGCCGGGCCGCTCCCTGGTAGGGCGACGACTCGAGCAGCCCGAGACCCGCCAGGACGGCCAGCGACTCGGCCGCGGAGAGGTTCAGCGGCGGGAGCGAGTACTCGCGCAGGATCAGGTAGCCACCCTGCGCGCCGTGGTCCGCGTAGATCGGGACGCCGGCGAGCTGGAGGGATCTGATGTCGCGCTCGATCGTGCGCGAGGAGACCTCGAACTCGGCCGCGAGCCGAGCAGCGGACCATGGTCGACGTGCTCCGCGGAGCAGGTCGACCAGTGCGTACTGCCGCTCGGCTCGCTTCACGCTCGCATTCTTCCAGTGGCCACCGACGGTGAGCCCGCGCGTCAGCTCCGCATGCTTCGTTGGCCGCCGACCGACCAGACCCGCCGGACCCGGCCGTCGGTGTCGAAGTCGAAGACGTCGACGCCGCCGACGAGCAGGTCGCCGGCCTGCATGTCCCAGAGCAGCCGTCCGTGGTCGCCGTCGATCGCATCGGCGACCGTCGTGAACACGACACCGGGGTGCTGCCCGTGCCACCAGTCGAGATACCGCGCGAAGTCCTCGGCGGAGCGGATGTCGTCCGCGGGGGTCGAGCCGTCGGCCTCGGTCATGGCGAAGTGGATCCGGAAGTCGTCGGCACAGATGCGGCGGGCGATGTCGCCGTCGGTGTTCCACATGGTCAACCACAGGTCGAGCGAGCGTCGAGCCGTGGCGTCGGTCGTAGGGTGCATGAACTCGGTCATGTGCCCACCCTGAGTCACCGGGGCGACAACGGTGTGTCGGAGTTGTTCGACCGATCAGACGCCGGCGACGCTCGGCGCGGTGCGGTCCACGACCTTCCCGCCCGTGGCCGCCACGACCTCGTCGTACGTCACCCCGGGCGCCAGCTCGACGAGCTCGAACGCCTCGCCGGTGACATCGAGAACCCCGAGGTCCGTGATGACCCGCTTCACGATCCCGCGGCCGGTCAGCGGCAGGTCGCAGGCCTCCAGCAGCTTGGGGGCACCCTTCTTGGTGACGTGCTCCATCAGCACGATCACGCGCCCGGCGCCGGAGACGAGGTCCATCGCGCCGCCCATGCCCTTGACCATCTGGCCGGGCACCATCCAGTTGGCGATGTCGCCGTTGACGGAGACCTGCATCGCGCCGAGCACGGCGACGTCGATGTGGCCCCCGCGGATCATCGCGAACGAGGTGGCGGAGTCGAAGTAGGACGCCCCGGCGAGCACGGTCACGGTCTGCTTGCCGGCGTTGATCAGGTCGGGGTCGACCTCGTCCTCGTAGGGGAACGGGCCGACGCCGAGGATGCCGTTCTCGGCGTGCAGCACGACCGTCGAGGTCTCGGGGATGTAGTCGGGGATCAGCGTCGGCAGGCCGATCCCGAGGTTGACGTAGTCGCCGTCCTGGAGCTCCTGCGCGGCGCGCGCGGCCATCTGGTTGCGGTCCCAAGCCATGACTCAGGCCTCCTTGCTCGATGCGGTCTCGGTGGGGCGCTCGCCGCGCGTCGTACGCTTCTCGATGTCTTTCCGTGCCGCCTGCTCGGGAGTCAGGGCGACGATCCGCTTCACGAAGATGCCCGGGAGATGTACGTCGGCGGGGGCGATCTCACCGACCTCGACGACCTCCTCGGCCTCGACGATCGTCACGCGTCCGGCCATCGCGGCGGGCACGTTGAAGTTGCGCGTGGAGGCGTTGAACTGGGCGTTGCCGGCCCGGTCGACGCGGGTCGCGCGCACCAGCGCGAAGTCGGTGATGATGCCCTCCTCGAGCACCATCTGCTTGCCGTGGAACTCCCGGACCTCCTTCGGCTCGGAGGCCTCGGCGACCGTGCCGTCGGGGTTGTAGCGGTAGGGCAGGCCGCCGTCGGAGACCATCGTGCCGACGCCCGTCGGGGTGTAGAACGCGCCGATCCCGCTGCCGCCGGCGCGCATCCGCTCGGCGAGGGTGCCCTGCGGGGTGAGCTCGAGGGTGATCTCGCCGGCCAGGTACTGCCGGCCGAACTCCTTGTTCTCGCCGATGTAGCTCGCGATCACGCGGGAGATGCGGTGGTCGTCGAGCAGCAGCCCGAGCCCCGCACCGTCGACGCCGCAGTTGTTGGAGACGACCATCAGGTCGTCCGCCCCCTGCTCGCGCAGCGCCTCGATCAGGAACCAGGGGATGCCCACCAGCCCGAAGCCGCCCACGGCCAGGCTGGCCCCGCTGTGAATGTCGGCGACCGCCTCCGCGGCCGACCCGACCACCTTGTCCAGACCCATGTCTTCTCTGCTCTCTCGAGATTTTCCGTACGAAGCGTGCCGGCTGCTCAGCGGACCGACTCGAACACCGCCGCGAGGCCCTGCCCGCCACCGATGCACATCGTCTCCAGGACGTACCGAGCCTCGCGGCGCTGCGCCTCATAGGCAGCGGTGGCGAGGATGCGGGCGCCGGTCGCGCCGATCGGGTGGCCCAGCGAGATGCCCGAGCCGTTGGGGTTGAGCCGCACGTCGGTGGCGTCGATCTTCCACTCGCGCAGCACGGCGAGGACCTGGGCGGCGAACGCCTCGTTGAGCTCGATCAGGTCGATCTCGTCGAGGGTGAGCCCGGCCCGGCCGAGCGCGGCGCGGCTGGAGAGGACGGGGCCGATGCCCATCCGCTCGGGCTCGCAGCCGCTGACGGCCCACGACTTGAGCGTCAGCAGGGGAGTCAGGCCACGCCTCTCGGCCTCGGCGCGGGTGGTCACGACGCACATCGCGGCGCCGTCGTTCTGGCCGGAGGCGTTGCCCGCGGTGACCGTCGACTCCTCGTCGATCTTCAGCCGGACCGGGCGCAGCGAGGCGAGCTTCTCCAGGGAGATGTCGGCGCGCGGGTGCTCGTCGCGGTCGACCACCACGTCGGGCTTGCGGCGCCCGCCGGGGACGGTCACCGGGACCAGTTCGTCGGCGAACTTGCCGGCCTCGTGGGCGGCCACGGCGCGCTGGTTGGACCGCAGCGCGAACTCGTCCTGCTCCTCGCGGGAGATGCCGTACTCACGGCGCAGGTTCTCAGCGGTCTCGATCATGCCGCCGGGGATCGGGTGGTCCTTGCCGCCCGCGGTCTCGCGGGCCCGGTCGAGGCGGTCGAGCAGCTCGATGCCGCCCTGCTTCACCCCGCCGCGCAGTCCGAGCGCGTAGTGCTCGACGTTGGACATCGACTCCGCGCCACCGGCGATGACCAGGTTGGCCGCGCCTGTGGCGACCGAGCCCGCGGCGTACAGGATCGCCTGCAGGCCCGAGCCGCAGCGGCGGTCGATCTGGAGGCCGGGGACGCCGGTGCCGAGGCCGGCGTCGAGGGCCGCGATGCGGCCGATCGCGGGGTTCTCGCCGTTCGCGTAGCCGTTGCCGAGGATGACGTCGTCGACGTCGCCCTCCTGCAGGCCGGTGCGCTCGACCAGCTCGCGCAGCACGGTGGTGGCGAGCTCGGTGGCGGTCAGGGGCGCCAGAGCGCCGAGGAAGCGGCCGACCGGGGTGCGGAGGGGCTCGCAGATGACGATGTCGTTGGCGGCACTGCTCATGCCCTCGACGTTACGCGGACAGTCATGACTTGAGAAGTATTCATTTGGCGTCGATTGACACCTCTGACGTCTTGATCCACTACCCGACCGGACAGTGCGCGGGCGAGGCTATTGCGATAAGTTCGCGTTAGCAGTTCTCGGGCTCCCCTTCGACCGACCCCACGCAGATCCCAGAGGTGACCATGCACGTCCCCGACGGCTTCCTCGACGCTCCGACGTCGATCGCCACCGGCGCTGTCGCCGTCGTCGCGGTCGGCGTCGCGCTGCGCGGCGCGCGCCGCGAGCTCGACGACAAGACCGCTCCGCTGGCCGGCCTCGTCGCCGCGTTCGTCTTCGCGACCCAGATGCTCAACTTCCCGGTGGGGGCCGGCACGAGCGGACACCTGATGGGCGGCGCCCTCGCGGCCGTGCTGGTGGGGCCGTGGACCGGGGTGCTGTGCGTCTCGGTCGTGCTGATCGTGCAGTCGCTGCTCTTCGCCGACGGCGGGATCACCGCCCTCGGCACCAACATCCTGCTCATGGCCGTCACCACGGTGGTCGTCGGCTGGCTGGTGAGCCGGGTGCTGATCACGGTGCTGCCGAAGCGGGTCGGCCTGGTCGCGCCCGCCGCGGCGATCGGTGCCTTCGTCTCCGTCCCTGCGGCCGCCCTCGTCTTCACCGCGCTCTACGCCGTCGGCGGCACCGCCGACATCTCGCTGACGACGCTGGCCACCGCGATGCTCGGCTGGCACACCCTCATCGGCCTGGGCGAGGGCGTGATCACGTTCCTCGCGGTCGGCGCGATCCTGTCCGTACGCCCCGACCTCGTCTACGCCGCCCGAGGCGTGATCACCGAGCGCGACCTGGTCATCAAGCCCAAGGAGTCGGTGGCATGAGCACGACGACGAAGAAGCACGTCCCGTTCAAGTGGGTCGCCGTCGGCATCGCCGTCGTCGCCCTGCTCCTGGCCGGCGTGGTCTCCTACTACGCCTCCGCCCACCCCGACGGCCTCGAGTACGTCGCCGGCAAGACCGGCTTCCTCGACAGCGCCTCCGACCACGGCGCCGCCGCCGGCCCGCTGGCCGACTACGGCACGAAGGGTGTCGACAACGAGCGGCTCTCCGGCGGGTTGGCCGGCGTGATCGGCACCGTCGTCGTGCTCCTGTTCGCAGGCGGCCTGGCGATGGTCGTGCGCCGCCGATCCAGCAGCTCCTCCGACGAGGCCTGATCAGGGCATGTCCCACGATTCGGAAGCGTCGCCTGAGCGCCGCCCATCACGCGTCCCGGCGGCGTTGTCGTCGGTCGTCGGCCAACCCCGGGCCGCCTCCCTCCTCCGCCTTGCCGGCACACGCGCTGGACGACGCTCAGCTCGACGCCGCATCGTCGGACATGCCCTGCCCGCCCATCTGAAGGTGCTGGCCCTGGTCGGCTTCATGCTCGTGGTGGTGGCGACCCCGCGGGAGTGGTTCGCTGCGTACGGAATCTTCCTCGCCGTCCTGGTGACGGTCGGGGCGGTGGGCCGGGTGCGTTCGGGATGGGTGCTGAAGCGGATGGTGGTGGAGACGCCGTTCGTGGTCTTCGCGGTGCTGATGCCGTTCATCTCCCACGGGCCGCGGATCGACGTGCTCGGGCTGAGCCTGAGCGAGTCGGGGCTGCTCTCGGCGTGGGGGCTGCTGGCCAAGGGCACGCTCGGCGTGATCGCGGGCCTGCTGCTGGCCGCGACGACGACACCGCAGGAGCTGGTCCACGGCCTAGAGAGGCTGCGGCTACCTCAGCAGCTGGTGCAGATCATGGCGTTCATGGTGCGCTACCTGGAGGTGGTGACCGACGAGATGCGCCGGATGGCGGTGGCGCGCGCCTCCCGAGGCTTCGTGGCCCGAAATCCGCTCCACTGGCCGGTGCTCGCCCGCTCGGTCGGCGCGCTGTTCATCCGTTCCTTCGAGCGCGGTGAGCGGGTGCACCTGGCCATGGTCTCGCGCGGCTACACAGGGAGAATGCCCCGGTGACCACTCCAGTCCTGGACGTACGCGGCCTCGCCTTCGCCTACCCCGACGGCCATCAGGCGCTCTTCGGTGTCGACCTGCACGTCCACCGTGGCGAGCGGGTGGCGCTGCTGGGGCCCAACGGGGCCGGCAAGACGACGCTGGTACTCCACCTCAACGGCATCCACCTCGCCGGCGCGGGATCGGTCGCGGTGAGCGGCCTGCCGGTCACCAAGGCCAACATCAAGGAGATCCGCCGCCGCGTCGGCATCGTCTTCCAGGACCCCGACGACCAGCTCTTCATGGGCACCGTGCGCGAGGACGTCGCCTTCGGCCCCGCCAACCTCGGCCTGCGCGGCGAGGCCCTCGACGCGAAGGTCACCGAGGCGCTCGCGAAGGTCGGCATGGAGGACTTCGCCGACCGGCCGCCCCACCATCTCTCCTTCGGCCAGCGCCGCCGGGTCGCGGTGGCCACCGTGCTCGCGATGGACCCCGAGATCCTGGTCCTCGACGAGCCGTCCTCCAACCTCGACCCGGCCTCCCGCCGCGAGCTCGCCGACATCCTCCGCGACCTCGACGTCACCGTCCTGATGGTCACCCACGACCTGCCGTACGCCCTCGAGCTCTGCGAGCGCTCCGTCATCCTCGACGGCGGCGTCGTGGCCGCCGAGGGCCGTACGGTCGATGTGCTCTCCAACGCCGACCTGATGCGCGCCCACCGCCTGGAGCTCCCCTTCGGCTTCGACCCCGTCGCCGCTGCCGCCACCCTCTAGCCGAGACTGCAGTTCTGGGCGACGAAACCACAGTCTCGTCCGCCACTTCGACGGTCTCGTCCGCCGCAACTACCTATTCGGCGAGGCGCCTCGAGCGGTAGTGGAGCTTGGCGCTGACGTAGCCACGCCAGCCGACCAGGGTGAGGCCGAGGAAGAGGATCGAGACGACGAGGAACGCCGGCGCGAGGCCCTCGCCGGTGAGGCCGCGCAGCACCATCCCGATGGCGTACGTCCCCAGCCAGACGACCACGCCCGCCGGCCAGGCGCGGAGCGCGGGCCAGCGGCGCCAGGCCAGCACGGCCCAGGCGACGACGAGGCCGACCAGGAACGGCCAGGCGATGCGGAGCACGACGAGCGCCGGCCCGGAGTCGTGCGACTGGCGCCCGGCGAAGGCGAAGAGGAGCACGAAGAAGACGTCGACCGCGAAGGCCGCGACCGCCCACTTCGGCACGAGCCCGGCGACGAGTGGGGAGGAGGACTCCGTGGAGGACATGGTGCTCAGGATACGAGCCCGGCCTACGCGGACAGCCAGGCCCCGCCGCGCATCACCCGGGTCGGCTGCAGCGACTCGTCGGTGACCACCAGGTCGGCGCGGGCACCGGGCTCGAGGCGGCCCGCGTCGAGCCCGACCACCGAGGCCGGCCGCAGACCGGCAGCCTTCATGAGCATGGCCAGGTCGATCCCGGCGGCCGCGTGGCGGCGTACCTGGTCGATGAGGCGCGAGGTGCCACCGGCGATCGACCCGTTGCCGGTCCCGTCGGCGACTCGGGCGACCCCGGAGCGTACCTCCACGGACAGCGGGCCGAGCTGGTAGTCGCCGTCGGCCATCCCGGCCGCAGCCATCGCGTCGGTGACGAGCACGACCGAGCCGGGCACCATCGACATCACCGCCCGGACCGTCTCGTCGTCGAGGTGTACGCCGTCCGCGATCAGCTCCACGCAGGCGTCTCCCACACCCGCGGCTCCCAGGGACCCGAGCACAGGTCCAGGAGAGCGATGGTGCGCGGGCGGCATCCCGTTGAACAGATGGGTGACCAGACCGCCCGGTCCGGCGAGGAACGCGCGGGCCTGAGCGGCGGAGGCGGCGGTGTGGCCCAGCGCCACCACGACCCCGGCCTCGGTGAGCACCGCGGCGACCTCGTCGGCGCCGGGGAGCTCCGCCGCCACGGTCATCACCCGCAGCTGCCCGCGCGCGGCATCGACGAGCTCGCGGGCGAGCCCGGCATCCGGTGCCCGCAGCAGCTCGGGATCGTGCGCCCCGCGGCAGGAGTGCTCCAGGAACGGCCCCTCCATGTGGATCCCGGCGATCAGCCCGTCCTCCGCGGCGGTGGCCAAGGCCGAGACCACCGACAGCAACCGCTCAGGCGCGTCGGTCACGGTCGAGGCGAGCAACGTGGTCGTACCGGCGGCATGGTGGACCCCGGCAGCGACGGCGATCTCGTCGGACGAGGTGGAGTGGAAGGACGCGCCACCACCACCGTGGTTGTGGATGTCCACCAGACCGGGCAGCAGGATCCCGGACGATTCCGGATCACCGTCCACGGCGGTCCGCACATCGGTGACGACCCCGGCGGAGACGGTCACGACGAGGTCGTCGAAGCCTCCCGGCCGCGGCACCCGGCCGCGTACCACATGGTCTAGATCCATCGCTTGAACCAGATCCTCGTCAGCCACTCCTGCCGGGTGAGCAGCTCGTCGGTGTAGATGGGCCAGAACCAGGCGAAGTTGAGGACGACCAGCACCACGAAGATGCCTCCGGCGACGGCGCCACCGACCCGACGGCGGTGACCGGAGCTGCCGCCGACCGGAGACGGCGGCCGGTCGAGCAGCTTGCCCAGGCACAGGCACAGGCCGAGCACGAGGAACGGCAGCGCGATGATCATGTAGAAGGAGAAGATCGGCCGCCCGGCGTACTGCAGCCACGGCAGCCACGTCGACAGCACCCCGACGACGGCGACCCCGAACCTCCAGTCGCGCGCGGCGACCCAGAGGAACGCCGAGACGATCAGCGCGACGAACGCGCCCCACCACAGCACCGGGGTGCCGAGCAGCAGCACCTGCCGCAGGCACGTCCCCGCCTCCTCGGGACCGTTGCCGTCGGGATCGGCCGAGGGTGTCGCTTCGCACATCTCGCCACGCGACTTCGAGCCCGACAGGATCCCGGTGTCGGCGGCGACCCCGACCGGCCGGTTCAGGACGAGCCAGCCGATCGGATGCGAGCCGTAGGTGTGCTCGGCGCACTCCAGGAAGTGGGTGTGGAAGGTGTAGACGTCGCGGTGGTAGTACCAGAGCGACCGCAGCGACTGACTGACCTCGCCGAGGCCAGAGGCGTCCGGCTCGGTCGCGGTCGGCCAGCGGTTGTCGTTGAGGTTCTCGGGGACGTACGACTTGTTCTCGCAGTGCCCCTCGCCGGTGTAGCGGGTGTACTGCGTCGCCGAGAGCGCGCCCTCGTAGACGTCGGCGTGGGCCATCCACGGGATCCAGGTCATCACGTAGACCGCGAGCGCGACGCCCACCAGGTGCACGAACGCCGTCGGCCCGTCGGCCACACAGGCGCGCAGCCAGGAGAGACGTACGCCGAAGGAGCGCCGCATCCCGGCGGACCAGGCCACGTAGAGGAGGCCGAAGGCGGCCAGCGGGTAGAGCGCCTCCCACTTACAACCGATGGCCAGGCCCCAGGCGATGCCCGAGCAGAGCAGCCACGGGCGGAACAGCATCCGCCGGACCGGCCCCCAGGCGCCGGGCGCGGAGAGCTGGGTGGGCGCGAGCCCCGAGAACCGGCGCCGGCACCAGTCGCGGTCCATCACCATCAGGTGCACCGCGAGGAGGAGGAAGAAGGCGACGAAGAGGTCGAGCAGGGCCAGCCGGGAGAGCACGAAGGCGAGCCCGTCGAAGGTGACCAGGATGCCGCCGACGAGGCCGAGCAGCATGGACCCGGAGATGCGGCGTACGAACCGGATCGTCAGCAGCACCAGGAGCGAGCCGACCACGACCGAGGCGATCCGCCAGCCGAACGGGTCCATCCCGAAGAGCTTGATGCCGATCGCGATCAGCCACTTGCCCACGTCGGGGTGGACGATCATCGACGGTCCGTCGGCGAACTGCCCGTCGAGCTGGCCGGCCAGGATGTTCTCGTCGGCACCCTCGACGAAGTTGCGTGCGTAGCCGAACTCCAGCAGCGCCCAGGCGTCCTTGGCGTAGTAGGTCTCGTCGAAGGCGAAGACCTTCGGGGTGCCCAGGTGCCACAGCCGCAGCAGGAACGCGAGCGCGGTGATCCCGATGGTCGCCATCCAGCCGGCTCGCGGCGAGCCGCTGATGCGGCGCCGGGCGCGCTCCCAGGCGGTCGGGAGGAGGTGACCCGAGGGGGTGCTGGCCAGGCCCTCCAGGGGCTCCGGCTCCTCGGTCACCGTCGTCGTCACGAGGGAACCTTATAAGCCTGCAACAATATCGGTGTGGTAGTTCCAGAGGACGGCGTGCTCGTACTTGCGGCGACCCCGATCGGACGTGTCGAAGACGCCCCGCCCCGCCTGGCCTCCGAGCTGGCCACCGCGGACGTCGTCGCCGCCGAGGACACCCGTCGCCTGCGTCGGCTGACGACCGATCTGGGGGTCGAGCTCAAGGGCCGCATCGTGTCCTACTTCGAGGGCAACGAGAGCGCACGTACGCCGGCGCTGCTCGCCGATCTCCTCGACGGCAACCGCGTCCTCCTGGTCACCGATGCCGGCATGCCGTCCGTCTCCGACCCCGGCTACCGGCTGGTCGCGGCGGCGGTCGAGAAGGACGTACACGTCACCGCGGTGCCCGGACCCTCGGCCGTCCTGACCGCGCTGGCCGTCAGCGGCCTCCCCGTCGACCGGTTCTGCTTCGAGGGCTTCCTGCCGCGCAAGGCGGGCGAGCGCTCGCGGCGTCTGGCGAGCCTGGCGAAGGAGGAGCGCACCATGGTCTTCTTCGAGGCTCCGCACCGCACCGAGGCGGCCCTGGAGGCCATGCGCGAAGCCTTCGGCGACACCCGCGCTGCCGCCGTCTGCCGTGAGCTCACCAAGACCCACGAGGAAGTACGCCGCGGGGGCCTCGCCGAGCTGGTGGCCTGGGCCGCCGAGGGCGTGAGAGGTGAGGTCACCATCGTCGTCACCGGCGCCGACCCGTCCGCAGAGATCGGCAGCGACCCGGACAGCCTGCGCGAGGCCGTGGCCGACCTGGAGGGCGAGGGCCGCACCCGGAAAGAGGCCATCGCCGAGGTCGCCAAGCTCGCCGGCGTACCGAAACGTGAGGTCTACGACCTCGTCCACAAGAGCGTGTAGAAGACTGGTGAGCATGAGCTTCGCCCCGGCACCCGAGCCACTTCCCGCACCGGTCGTCGACAACCACACCCACCTCGACATCGTCCGCGGCGACGAGAGCCTCCCGGTCGAGGAGGCGCTCGCCCAGGCGGCGGCGGTCGGCGTGACCAGGGTGGTCCAGATCGGCTGCGACCTGCCCGGCGCGCGCTGGGCGGTCGAGGCGGCCGAGACGTACGACAACATGGTCGCCGGCGTCGCGCTCCACCCCAACGACGCTCCGCGCCAGCCCGACCTCGAGGCGGCGCTCGACGAGATCGAGAAGCTCGCCGGGGCGCACGACAAGGTGCGCGTGGTGGGGGAGACCGGGATGGACTTCTTCCGCACCGACGAGGAGGGCCGCGAGACCCAGGCCTACTCGTTCCGGCGCCACATCGACATCGCCAAGCGCCTCGACAAGACCCTGATGATCCACGACCGCGACGCCCACGAGGCGGTGCTCGAGGTGATCGACAGCGTCGGTCCCCCGGAGCGCTGGGTGATGCACTGCTTCTCCGGCGACGCCGAGTTCGCCCGGCAGTGCCTGGACCGCGGCGCCTATCTCTCCTTCGCCGGCACGGTGACGTTCAAGAACGCCCAGTACCTCCGCGACGCCCTGGCGATCGTGCCCCAGGACCGCATCCTGGTCGAGACCGACGCCCCGTTCCTGACGCCCCATCCCCACCGTGGCGCGATCAACTCCAGCTACATGATCCCGGCGACGATGCGGGTGATGGCCGACGTACGCGGCGACGACCTCGAGGCGCTCTGCAACGCCGTCAACACCAACACCGAGACCGCCTTCGGCGGCACCTGGTGATCTCCGGACGCTGACCGGCAGACGGAAGAAGGGCCCGAGGCGATCGCCTCGGGCCCTTCTGTCACGGCTGAGTCAGGTCAGGAGACGCTGATCTTCATGATGCCGGCCCTCTCGTCGGAGGAGAGCACCTGGATCTTCACGCCGCTACCGGCCGTCTTGGTCGAGTGGCGGGGGTTGTCGGCGTTCCAGTAGGCCGTCTCCGAGCTGTCGAAGAAGGTGGAGACACCCTTCCGCGACGGAATGTCGAGGACGTTGTTCGGAGCGCCGGCGATCTCGCTCTCCAGGTGGAGCGCGTTGGTGCGGTCCACGTCGAAGGTCGAGTCGTAGCCCTGGATCCGGTTACGGGACAGGGCGCCGTTCGACCACTTCTGGACGCCGGCCGTGGCGTCGACGATCAGTGCCTGGCCACCACCGGGGTGGGCGGAGGTGTTGTTGTCGGTGTAGAGACCGTTCTGGTACCAGACCAGCAGGCCGTCCTGGTAGCGGTAGTGGTCGACCTTGTCCGGCGCGGTGACGGCGTAGCCGAAGTTGTACGGACCCTCGGCCAGCGTCTTGTCGTAGCCCTTGTACTGCCGGTTCTCGGCGATGTAGAAGTGCTTGTACGGCAGGGTGTAGGTGCCGTCGGTGAGCTCGAAGTACTTGTTCACCGTCCAGCCGTCGAAGGACGAGAAGTCCGTCGTGTAGGCCGAGCCGACGGCCAGGTCGTCGATCGCGAAGCCGTAGTAGTGCAGGCCACCGTCGTTGGCGGTGCGGAAGCGGAGCTTCACGTTCTGACCGGCGTACGCGGACAGGTCAGCGGTCAGGTTGGTCCACTCGACCGGGTCCTTGGTCGCGCAGTTGCCGGTGCAGGAGCTGTCCGAGGTGCCGTGGATGCCGTTGTTGTACTCGGCCGAGGACAGGTTCGTCGCCAGCGGGGTCGACCAGGTGGTGCCGCCGTCGGTGGAGGCCTCCAGGAAGGTGAAGTCGTACTCCGCCTCGAGGTCGTACTTCACCTTCGCCGACAGCGTGCCGCCCGCGGGGACGGTGATCGACGGGCTGACAGCGGTGGCCGTACGGTCGTCGCCCTTGCCCGAGTAGAGGAACGAGCGCCCGGAGGAACCGTCGCCGGCGTCGTACGTCTTCTCGCCGTCGGGCAGGTTGACGATCAGCGCCTGCGGCGTCTTGGCACCGGTGTCGTGGTACGACGGGCCGAGCGCGAGCTTCTTGGCGGTGCCGGCCTCGACGGTGTCGTAGTTGAGCCAGCCGAGGAAGAGCTTCTCCGGGGCACCCATGTGGTTCGGGGTGGTGCCGATCGCGCCGTCACCGTGACCCAGCCACGAGCCGGAGCTCATCAGGGTCCAGAAGCCGGTGCCGTTCTCGCCGCCGGCGGTGTCGTAGAAGTCCGGCAGACCGAGGTCGTGGCCGAACTCGTGCGCGAAGACGCCCAGACCGCCGTTCTCCGGCTCCGTGGTGTAGTCACGGATCCAGATGTCGGTGTTGCCGATCTGTACGCCGCCGACCTTCGGGAAGTTCGACGGACCGTCGGAGCCGGAGGCGTTCGCGGCCCAGCGGTGCGACCAGATGGCCCACGGGTCGGCGCCGGCCTCCTCGCCCTCGCCGGAGTGGATCGCCTGGAAGTGGTCGATGTAGCCGTCGGCCTCGTTGAAGTTGCCGTCACCGTCGATGTCGTAGCGGTCCCAGATGTCGTAGTCCTTCAGGTAGGACACGATCTCGGCGTCGGTCTTGCCGGCGGCCTTCTGGGCGTCGTACCAGGCGTTGGCGCTGTCCTGGATGAAGTTCTTCATCGAGCTGGCGGTCTCGTCGCCGGTCTCGCTCTGGTAGTAGGACGCGGCGTGCGGGAGCTTCACCCAGTCGCTGGTGTCACCCTGGAGGTCGAAGCGGCCGCTCGACATCTCCTTGTAGACGTTGTGGAAGGACTCAGCGCGCGCGTCCTCGTTGAAGAACATGTCCTGGTAGTGGGCCCGCGAGAAGTCGGACTCCCAGTAGGTGGAGTTGTCGCCCTCCTCCGGAGCCTCGATCTCGTTGTGGAGCGGGCCCGAGGTGTTGTCGGGGAACGCCGGGTTGCCGCCCTCGCCGAACTCCACCAGGAAGCTGAGCAGCTGGGACTTCTCGGTCGGCTGGTGCTCGACCCAGCGGGTGTTGTCGCCCTTGCCCATCTTGACGACTTCACTGCCGTTCTTGGTGACGGTCTTCTTCTCACCCGTGGCGAGGGCCTCGGCAGCGGCCTGCTTCAGCTCGGTGCGCTTGGTGTGGAGTGCATCTGGCTTGTTGTCGATCTTCTGCTTCACGCTGGCGGAAGCCGGGGTCCTGGTCTCCTCGGCGGCGGTGGCCGTCGAGGGGGAGAGGACAACCGGCGTCACTCCCACGACCGCAACTGCGGCGAGGGCGCTGAAAACGCGCTTGTTCATCGTTCCTCCGGAGTCTGGTGACATCGCGCACATCTGCCTTCCCCGAGAACTGACCGGCACGACGGGCCATCACGACAGAGATGGCTTCGGAGTACAACACCAAGCAACGGAGTTACCTGTAAAGGATTTGTCGCCTATTGGCCAGTGGGCCCGATATTTCGTGGCGGGATTACGACAGCGACCGTGATCAGCCCGCTTGACCTGCGATTTCGACGTGATGAATCGCACGGCTGTCATTCGCTACGACAGGTATTGACAGGGCGCTCTGGCACTCATTTGATGCCAAGATTGCATGCTTGATATTGCCTGCGGAGTGGGCACAGGACTTGCATTTGACCGCCCGCATTTGTTCCGCTGTCCGGCGAGAAAGCCGGGGTCGGGATAGATCCGGACGGTGTTGGGGGTGGGCCTCAGCGCGTAGATCACCAGATCTCGCAACACCGTGCGCCCGTGCCCGGGGAGCACGAACATCGGAGCATTGTGCCCGTCAGCAGCACCACCTCATGGGTTCGTAACATCGCATCCACCCGTCGCCGTAAGGCCCTGTTGGTCGGCGGACTCGCCGCCGCAGTCGTCGCGGCAGGCGGCACCGCATACGGGGTCAAGTCCTCCCAGACCGACGTCATCCTCTCGGTCGACGGCAAGGCCAAGGACGTCAGCGTCCACGCCGACACCGTCGGAGAGGTCCTCGAGGCGCAAGGCATCGAGATCGGCGACCGTGACGCCGTCGCCCCGTCGGTCGACACCGAGGTCGAGGACGGCAGCGCCATCAGCGTCCGCTACGCCCGGCAGCTGAGCCTCGAGGTCGACGGCAAGTCCCAGGACCACTGGGTGACCGCCACGACCGTAGGCGGGGCTCTCGCCGAGCTCGGCCGTGACTACGACCGGGCCGAGCTCTCGACCAGCCGCGGCGCCTACATCGGCCGCGACGGGATGTCGCTCGACGTCATCACGCCGAAGACCGTCACGGTCGCGCTGGCCGGGAGGAAGACCACGAAGGTCAGCGTGACCGCGCTGACCGTCGGCGACGCGCTCGAGGACCTCGGTGTCGAGCTCGAGCGCCGGGACAAGGTCTCCCCGGCCTCCGACAAGGCCCTGAAGACCGGTCAGAAGATCGTCTTCACCGACTTCTCCGCCAAGATCCAGAAGGTCGCCCGCGAGAAGGTCGAGGCGCCGGTCGAGGAGCGCGAGGACTCGTCGATGTACGAGGGGGAGACCGAGGTCGTCGAGGAAGGCTCCGACGGTCTCCGTTCGGTGACCTACCGCGTCTTCTACAAGAACGGCCGGGCCGTCTCCAAGAAGGTCCTCGAGCAGAACGTGATCGAGGAGGCCGAGCCGCGCATCGTCAAGGTCGGCACCAAGGAGAAGGAGGCCCCCGCGGCCAACTTCGCCGGTGGCAGCACCGTCTGGGACCAGCTCGCGCAGTGTGAGTCCGGTGGCAACTGGGCGATCAACACCGGCAACGGCTACTACGGCGGTCTGCAGTTCAACCTGCAGACCTGGCAGGCCTACGGCGGCTCCGGCTACCCGCACGAGAACAGCCGTGAGGCCCAGATCGCGATCGCGACGAAGGTCCGCGACGCCAACGGTGGCTACGGCTCCTGGCCGCACTGCTCGCAGCAGCTCGGTCTGCCGCAGTAAGGCTGTTTCGGCCTTCGGGCCATAGTCTGTACCCATGACCGACCGCACCCCGCCGCGCCTGTTGGGCCCGGCGGAGGTGCGGTCGCTCGCATCCGAGCTCGATCTGCGCCCGACCAAGCAGCGCGGTCAGAACTTCGTCATCGACGCCAACACCGTGCGCCGGATCGTGCGCGAGTCCGGCGTCGACTCCTCCGATGTCGTCGTGGAGGTCGGCCCCGGCCTGGGGTCGCTCACCCTCGCCATCCTCGAGACGGGCGCCAGGGTCACTGCGATCGAGATCGACGAGGTCCTGGCCGAGCGGCTGCCGCGGACCATCGAGGAGTACGCCCCTGACCAGGCCGACGCCTTCAGCCTGATCCGCGCCGACGCCCTCCGTGTCGACTCCGTCCCCGGCCCGCCGCCCACGGCGCTGGTCGCCAACCTGCCCTACAACGTCTCGGTCCCGGTCCTGCTGCACCTGATGTCCCTGCTGCCCTCGCTGCGCCACGGGCTGGTCATGGTGCAGGCCGAGGTCGCCGACCGGCTGGCCGCCAAGCCCGGCTCCAAGGTCTACGGCGTCCCGTCCGTCAAGGCTGCCTGGTACGCCGACGTACGCCGCGCCGGAGCGATCGGCCGCAACGTCTTCTGGCCGGCCCCCAACGTCGACTCCGGTCTCGTCTACTGGAGCCACCGCGAGCCGCCGTCGACAGAGGTCTCCCGCGAAGAGGTCTTCGCGGTCATCGACGCCGCGTTCGCGCAGCGTCGCAAGGCGCTGCGCGGCGTACTCAAGCCGCTGGCCGGCTCCGCCGACGCGGCCGAGAAGGCGCTCGTCGCGGCCGGCATCGACCCGCTGGCGCGTGGGGAGTCGCTGACCATCGCGGACTTCGTACGCATCACCGAATCGCTCCAGAAGGTTCCCTCATGACGATCACCGTCCGTGCGGCCGCGAAGTTCAACCTGCACCTCGGCGTGGGTCCTGTTCGTGAGGACGGGTACCACCCGCTGGCGACCGTCTACCACGCGATCGGGCTCTACGACGACGTCACCGTGAGCGAGGCCGGCGAGTGGCAGGTCGCGGTCACCGCTGAGGACCACATCGCGCTCGGGGAGGTCCCGACCGGCGACGACAACATCGTCGTGCGGGCCGGCAAGGCTCTCACCGCCCACCACGGCGTCGACAAGGCGGCGAGGATCGAGATCCACAAGGGCATCCCGGTCGCCGGCGGCCTCGCCGGCGGTTCGGCCGACGCCGCCGCGACGCTCGTCGCCCTCGACCGTCTGTGGTCGCTGGAGACCTCCGACGAGGATCTGCTGGCGCTGGCGGGGCAGCTGGGCTCCGACGTACCCTTCGCGCTCATCGGCGCCACCGCCGTCGGCGGTGGCCGCGGCGAGATCGTCGAGCCGGTCACCGACAACGGCGCCTGGTGGTGGGTCGCCGTCGGCAACGAGCAGGGGCTCTCGACGCCGTCGGTCTACCGCGCGTTCGACGAGCACACCGGTACCGAGATCGGCGACCCGCAGGTGCCCGAGCGTCTGCTCATGGCGCTGGAGAAGGGCGACCCCGACCTCCTCGCCGAGGCGCTCACCAACGACCTGCGGGCCCCGGCGCTCGCGCTGCGTCCCGACCTCGCCCAGACCTTCGCCGACGGCGAGGAGGCCGGTGCACTGGCCGTCCAGCTCTCCGGCTCCGGCCCGACGATCCTGTTGCTCTGCCGCGACGCCGCCCACGCCCGCGAGGTCGCTGGAGCGATGCAGGCCAAGGACTACGACCGCGTCTGGACCGCCCCGGGCCCGGTCGCCGGCGCCCACGTGGTCACCTACTGACCCGACCCTGCCGAGACGTCAGCCGCGTCGGCCGAGACGTCAGGTAGGCAGGTCGAGACGTCAGCGCATGACGCCTCGACCGACCTAGTCGACGCCTCGGCCGGCGTACGTGACGCCTCGGCCGAGGTCAGGCGGCGCTGGAGACGACCTCGTCGGAGATCGCGGCGGCGGCGCGGCGCAGGTGTCGGGTGATGCTGGCGGCGTTGAACCCGGCGGCGCTGCCGGAGACGGAGACGGCAGCGATCGCACGGCCCTCGATCATGATCGGGACCGCGGCGCAGACGATGCCGAGCTGGGCCTCCTCGCGGTCGAAGGCGATGCGCTCGCTGTTGGCGCGGCGGAGCTCGGCGAGGAACTTCGCCGGGTCGCCGTGCGAGTGGCGGGTGCGCCTCACCAGGCCCGACTCCAGCACGGCCGCGATGTGGTTGCGGTCGCTGAAGGAGAGGATCGCCTTGCCGAGGGCGGAGCAGGCTGCGGGCGCTCGCCCGCCGACGTACGTATCGGGCTGGATGCCACCGCGTCCGGTGATCTTCTCCAGGATGACGATGTCGGTGCCCTCGAGGATGGCGAGGTGGACGGTCTTGCCGGTGGCCACGTAGAGCTCGGCCAGATGCGGCATCGCGGTCTCGCGGATGCCCTGCGGGCGGCAGATCTGCACCGCGTTGCCGAGCTCGAAGAGGCGACGCCCGAGCACGTAGTGCCGGCCGGTGCGCTCCACGTATCCGCTCTGCTCGAGGTGACGCAGGAGGCGGAAGGCGGTCGACTTGGGTAGGCCCGCGGTGCGTGCGATCTCGCTGACACCGAGCTTCGGGCCGGCTCCGAGAAATGCCTCCAGGATCTGGAGGGCCTTCGTCGCAGACGGGGTCGCCGAGGAGGTCGTCCTCGGGGCGCCTTCATGGTCGTGCTGACTAGCCAGGGTGGGGATAGCAGAGACGCTCATGGGGGGATCTCCTTTACTGAGTCGAAGACACACCGCGATGGGGGGATCTGGTGGCCCCGACTCTCTGTGACAGCAGTCACTGTAACGATCGTTCCGGAGGTTGTGGCGGAAATGTTGGATAAATCTCATTCCTGACCTGCGGAAATAGATGACACAGCACCCATTTCGATGCGTTTTCGACCGTTAGCCTCGTAAACCCTCTGTGGGTCTACGGTAGTAGCTCAGTGGCTCATCTGTGCATGAATCGGCGTTGCCGTGACCAGTCGCGCCAGCAGATCCGAGGTCGTGGCCGGTGGCATGTCGGCGCTGTCGAGCGCCTCGGCGAAGAGGAGTCCGTCTGCGATCACGAGCACTAGCGCGGCCATCTCCTCGGCATGCTCCGCCGCGTCGTCGCCGAGGGCTCCGCGGAACCAGCCGGCGAAGTCGGCGCGCGACTGGAGGCGTACGGCGAGGAAACGGTCGCGGCCGGGCAGCGGCTCGGGGCGCTTGGGAAGCACCAGCATCAGGCCGATCCGCAGGAACGGCGGCAGCCGGCGGAGGCTGGCCACCAGCGGCTTCAGCATCCGGGGGAGCTCGGTCGACCAGTCGCAGTCGGCGCTCGGCGGCAGCCACGAGGACTGCGCGCTGCTCCAGGCGCGGTAGGAGTCGTCCACCGCAGCCGAGAACAGGTCGTCCTTGTTCGCGAAGTGCCAGTAGACCGAGGAGGCCGGCAGCTTCGCCGCGGCGCAGATCCGGCTGATCGAGGCGCCCTCGTAGCCGCTCTCCGCAGCGACCTCCAGCGCGGCCGCGACGAGCTTCTCGCGGCTGCTGCTCCTGCCCTCGAAGGTCGCCGGCGGCAGGTCCACGTCCTCCGGGACGGCCGCCGGGTCCTGCTTCCGGAGGTGGTCGGCGACCTCGGCCAGCCCGTCGGCGAGCCGCTGCCGGAGCGGGTCGAGCGCGGCGTACGCATCGGTCTGGACGTGGATGAAGAGGCCGTCGTGGGCGGCGAGGGTCAGCCGCGCGAGGGTCTCGATGTGGGCGGGCGGAAGGTCGACCGCCCCGGACCACCACAGCTCGAAGCCGGCCAGCGTCTGCGTGCGGATCTGGAGGAAGCGCTGCCGGGGGCCGTCGCCGACCGTCGGTCCGGACTCGAGGGCGAGCATCAGGCCCATCCGCCACCAGTCGGCGTTGGCGTCGCGGGTGTCCGAGGTCGTACGCCGCAGATTGGCCAGCAGCCCTTCGCGCAGGTCGCCCTTGCTGGGCGTCTCCTCCCATCGGGGCACGGCCCGGTGCCAGCGGGTGTAGCCGTGCTCGAGCGCGTCGGCGAGAAGCTGATCCTTGTTGGGGAAGTGCCAGTAGAGGGAGGACGGCGGGAGACCGGTCGCGCGCCGGACCAGCGCCATCGTCGTGCCGACATAGCCACGCTCGGCCGCCAGGCGGAGCGCTGCTTCGAGGATCATCTGACGCGAGCCGTGGGTGTGCTCGCGGAGCGTCTTCTCGACCATTGCACGCAGTCTAGGCAGGTCAGGGGCTCTTCGTCCGCTCGGTGTGCCACTGGATGGCCGCCGCGATGCAGGCCGCCTCACCGCCCTCGGGGACAATGGGAGGCGATATGGCGAACCTCCTCAACCTCGAGCACGTCTCCAAGGCCTACGGCATCCGGCCCCTCCTCGACGACGTCTCCCTCGGCATCAACGCCGGCGACCGGGTCGGCATCGTCGGCCGCAACGGTGACGGGAAGACGACGCTGCTGCAGGTGATGACCGGTCTGGAGGAGCCCGACTCCGGCCGGGTCTCGCGCCAGCGTGGCCTGCTCGTGGGGTTCCTGCACCAGGGTGACCAGCTCGTCGACTCCCACACCGTCCGCGAGGCGGTGCTCGGTGGCCGCTCGGACCACGAGTGGGCCGGGGTGCCCGCGCTGCGCGAGATCGTCGAGCAGCTGCTGGCCGGGATCGATCTCGACCGGGCGGTGATGGGACTGTCCGGTGGTGAGCGTCGTCGCTGTGCGCTGGCCGAGCTGCTGCTCGGGGAGCACGACCTGATCGTGCTCGACGAGCCCACCAACCACCTCGACGTCGAGGCGGTGGCCTGGCTCGCCTCCCACCTGGCCGCGCGCACCTCCGCGCTCGTCGTGGTCACCCACGACCGCTGGTTCCTCGACGCCGTGTGCCAGTTCACCTGGGAGGTCCACGACGGCCAGGTCGACGCCTACGAGGGTGGCTATGCCGCTTTCGTGCTTGCGAAGGCCGAGAGGCAGCGCCAGGCGGCGGCCTCTGAGGTACGCCGCCAGAACCTGGTCCGCAAGGAGCTGGCCTGGCTGCGCCGCGGTGCCCCGGCACGTACGTCCAAGCCGAAGTTCCGCATTGACGCCGCCAACCAGCTCATCGAGGACGTACCTCCGCCGCGCGACCGCTTCGAGCTGCAGAAGTTCGCCACCCAGCGGCTCGGCAAGGACGTCATCGACGTCGAGGACGTCGACCTCTACCGCGGTGAGCGGCAGCTGCTGTCGCACGCCACCTGGCGGATCGGTCCGGGCGACCGGATCGGCATCGTCGGCGTCAACGGCGCCGGCAAGACCTCGATGCTGTCCCTGCTGGACGGGTCCCTGGCGCCTGCGGCGGGGAAGGTACGCCACGGCCGCACCATCGCGCTCCAGCACCTGACCCAGCAGCTCGACGACCTCGACCCCGAGGCCCGGGTGCTGCCGACGGTGGAGTCGATCAGGCGGGTGACCAAGACGACCGACGGCCAGGAGCTCTCGGCGACCTCGATGCTCGAGCGCTTCGGCTTCACCGGCGACAAGCTGGTCACCCGCATCGGCGACCTCTCCGGTGGTGAGCGCCGCCGCTTCCAGCTGCTGCGTCTGCTCCTGACCGAGCCGAACGTCCTGCTGCTCGACGAGCCGACCAACGACCTCGACATCGAGACGCTCAACGTGCTCGAGGACTTCCTCGACGCCTGGCCCGGCACCCTGATCGTGGTCTCCCACGACCGCTACTTCCTCGAGCGCGTCACCGACTCCATCTGGGCGCTCCTCGGCGACGGCCAGATCTCGATGCTGCCGCGCGGCGTCGACGAGTATCTCGAGCGCCGCCTCCCGATCCCTGCCGAGGCGTCGGCCCCGCAGGCCGAGGCGTCGCTCGCGTCGGCCGAGACGTCATCGGCGGGCGCGGCGAAGGCGAAGCCCGGCTCGGCCGAGGAGCGAGCCGCGAAGAAGGTCATCGCTCGGATCGACAAGCAGCTCGAGCGGATCGGCGAGCAGCAGCAGAAGCTCGAGCTCGCGATGGCCGAGGCCGTCAACGACTACACCCGCCTCGCCGAGCTCAGCGCCGAGCTGGACCAGCTCGCCGCCGAGAAGGACGACCTCGAGCTGGAGTGGCTCGAGGCGGCCGAGGTGCTTGAGTAGCCCCTTCGGGGAGTGCTGGTCGGCGGCTCGCGGCCTTGGTCAGGACGAGAAGGGGACCAGCAGCCGGCGCAGCAGATCGGTGAGCTGGCTCTGCTGGTCGGCGGAGAGGCCGTCGAGGAACTCCCGCTCGGCCGCGAGCAGGGCTTCGAAGGCGCTGTCGACGGTCGCCTTGCCGTCGGGGGTGAGGCGCACGAGCACGCCGCGGCGGTCCGCCGGGTCCGGCAGCCGCTCGACCAGGCCGCGCGAGGCGAGCCGGTCGACGCGGTTGGTCATGGTGCCGCTGGTCACCAGGGTCTCGCGCAGCAGCCGGCCGGGGGAGAGCTCGTAGGGGTCGCCTGCACGCCGCAGCGCGGCGAGCACGTCGAACTCCCAGGACTCGATCCCGGACCCGGAGAACGCGTCACGTCGAGCCAGGTCGAGGTGGCGCGAGAGGCGGGAGAGACGCGAGAAGATCTCCACAGGCCCCAGGTCGAGATCGGGCCGCTCGTGTGCCCAAGCCTCGCTCAGGTCGTCGACTTCGTCGCGCATGGCGTCGAGCGTAGCCCAAGTTCGCCTCATCGAGAATCTTGACATCGAGACAAGTCGGGAGGACGATCGGAATATCTTGACATCAAGAGAAATCGAGAGGACGTACGCCATGACCGCATGGGACCCCGAGCGCTATCTGACCTACTCCGATGAGCGAGGCCGGCCCTTCGGTGACCTGCTCCGCCGGGTCGCCGCGGACCAGCCGAAGTCGGTGGTCGACCTGGGCTGCGGTCCTGGCAACCTGACCGCCCTGGCGGCGGGACGCTGGCCGGGAGCGAGGGTCGTCGGCCTCGACTCCAGCTCTGCGATGATCGACAAGGCCCGCTCGACCGTCGACGGTGTCGACTTCGCGGTGGCGGACCTTCGCGACTGGGCCGACTCGGCGGCGCCGGGGTCTGTCGACGTACTCCTCTCCAACGCGACTCTGCAGTGGGTTCCCGGCCACCTGGAGCTGTTGCCGGCGCTCGCCCGTGCCGTGAGCGACGACGGCTGGTTCGCCTTCCAGGTCCCGGGCAACTTCGACGAGCCCAGTCACCGGCTCCGCGAGGAGCTGGCGGCGGAGGAGCCGTACGCCGAGCACGCCGGCCACCTCGAGGCGCCCGGGTCGCACGATCCGGCCGACTACTACGACGTGCTCGTGAACGAGGGCTTCGCGGTCGATGCCTGGGAGACGACCTACCTGCACGTGCTGACCGGTGAGGATCCGGTCTTCACCTGGATCGCCGGAACGAGCCTGCGGCCCACCGCGGCCGCGCTGGAGAAGGCCGGGCTCTTCGAGCCGTTCGCCGAGGAGCTCAAGAACCGTCTGGTACAGGCATATCCCGTACGAAATGATTCCGTAGGAAACAGTTTCGTCCTGCTCCCGTTCCGCCGCGTCTTCGTGGTCGCCCGCAGGCTGGCGGCATGATGCGCATCCACCACGTACAGGTCGGCATGCCCGCCGGCCGCGAGGACGAGGCCAGGACGTTCTACGCCGACGGGCTCGGGCTGACCGAGGTGCCGAAGCCGGCCGAGCTGGCGAAGCGAGGGGGCGCCTGGTTCCGATCGCCGGGCGGCGCCGAGATCCATCTCGGGGTCGAGGATCCGCACCGGCCGCCGGTGAAGGCTCATCCCGCCCTGGCCGTCGAGACCGAGGCAGAGCTGGAGGCGCTGGGGGCGAAGCTCGCGCAGCTGGGCTTCGACGTCGACTGGAGCCAGCGCCACAACGCCGACGGGTTCCAGCGCTTCCATGTCCGTGATCCCTTCGGCAACCGCGTCGAGATCGTGTGGCCGACCGCCGTTTAGCACGAACTTCTGGTCCATGTAGGCGAAAACTGGAATCAAGCAAAAAGAACCGTAACGCCAACTGGTCTGGACCGTTGTCCCCCGGGGGATACAACAACGATGCCAGGAACGATGCCAGAAACGATGGAAGGCAAGACTTTGACTGACGACGTGACCGTCCCCCAACCTCGGGACGCGGAGACGACGAGCGTGGTCAATCGAGTCCGCCGGGCTCAGGGCCAGCTCGGTGGCGTGCTCCGCATGATCGAAGACGGCCGCGAGCTCGCCGATGTGGTCGGCCAGCTCAAAGCAGTGACCCGCGCCCTCGACAAGGCAGCCTTCGCGCTGCTCTCCAACGAGCTGCGCCGTGCGCACGCCGACGGAGACCGCCCGGAGCAGATCGAGGAGCTCGAGAAGGTCTTCCTCTCCCTCTCCTGATCTCGGGCCAGGAGAGGGGAGGGGGTTACCCTCGGGTAACCTGACCGGCATGAGCCAGCTCTACGACCTCTGGAAGTCCTTCAACCGCGTGCCGGTTGTGGGCAAGCGAGCATTCTCGGTTGCATTCGCGAAGAAGGCGCCGTACTTCGGGTCCATCCACCCGCTGGTCAACCAGCTGCGGCCCAACTACGCCGAGGTCATCGTGCCCAACCGCAAGGGCAACCACAACCACATCGGGACCGTTCACGCCATCGCGCTGTGCAACGGTCTCGAGATGGCGATGGGTGCCCTTGCGGAGGTCACCATCCCGCGCGACAAGCGCTGGATCCCCAAGGGGATGACCGTCTCCTACACCGCGAAGGCGACCTCCGACATCACCTGCATCGCGGAGACCGACCAGGAGGACTGGGAGACCGCCGACGGCGACCTCGCCGTCCGGGTCAAGGGCATCCGGGAGGACGGCACTGTCGTCATCGAGGGCACCATCAACCTCTGGGTGACCCCGAAGAAGAAGTAGCAGCAGGTACGCAACGGCCCGCTGCCCCGAGGGGCAGCGGGCCGCTTTGTCTGTCCATGACCGCGTCAGGCGGCGCCACCCGGCATTCCGGCCGCCGTCGCGGTCTGCACGTCCGGGTCCTCCGCGGTGCCGACGGGGCCGGCGGTGTGAGCGACTCGCCGCGTACGGGCTTCGACGAAGTTGGCCACGAGACCGAGGATCGTGTTGATCGAGATGTAGATCAGCGCCACGACGATCGCCGCGGGGATCAGGTTGTCGTAGTTGCCCTCGATCTTGTTGATCTGGTTGAGCAGCTCGTCGTAGGCGAGGATGTAGCCGAGCGCGGTGTCCTTGAGGAGCACCACGAGCTGAGCGATGATCGCTGGCAGCATCGAGCGCACGGCCTGCGGCAGCAGGATCGTACGCATCACCTGGCCGGGCGAGAGCCCGATCGCGACACCGGCCTCCGACTGCCCCTTCGGCAGGGCGTTCACGCCGGCACGGATCACCTCGGCCAGCACCGAGCCGTTGTAGAGCATGAGACCGAGGACGACCGCCCAGAAGACGCTGGTCTCGAGGCCGAGCATGCCGCTCTGGGCGAAGTAGATGAACATCATCAGCAGCAGCATCGGGATCGCCCGGAAGAACTCCACGACCACGGCACTGGGGACGCTGATGAGCCGGCTCTGCGAGAGGCGGCCGACTGCGAAGACGAACCCGAACGCGAGCGCGAGCACCGCACCGGCCGCGAAGGCGCTCAGCGTGCCCAGGAGACCGGGGATGAGGAAGTTCTCCCAGACCGGCGCCTCGAGGAATGGCTTCCACTTGTCGGCAGCCCACTGGCCGGTCTCGTCGAACTTGGAGTAGACGATCCAGGCCACCCAGGCCAGGACCACGAGGGCGAAGGCCGAGTAGACCCAGTTGAGCGCCTTGCCGCGCGGGCCGGGGGCGTCGTACAGAACTGAGGCGCTCATTATCGGATCACCGCGAATCGCTTGGCGGCCCAGCCGGCGACGAAGCCGATGGGCAGGGTCAGGATCATGAAGCCGACCGCGAAGATGATGAAGATCAGCAGGATCTGGTCGGAGTTGCGCTCCATCAGCGACTTCATCTGCCCCGAGGCCTCGTTGACCATGGTGGCGGTGGTGACGCCGATGGTGACGGCGACCGTCGTGTTCTTGGTCATCGCGATCAGGACGCTGGCGAGGGGGTTGATCACCGACCGCAGCGCCTGGGGCAGCACGATCAGACGAAGGTTTTGGGTGAAGGTCAGCCCGATCGCACGGGCCGCCTCGGCCTGTCCGAGCGGCACCGTGTTGATGCCCGAACGGAGCACCTCACACACGAACGTCGAGGTGTAGACGCTGAGCGCCAGGACTGCCAGCCAGAAGTTGTTCCGGTAGAGCAGTTCCTTGTCGAAGCTGACGCCGAGCTGGTAGCTCAGTCCGAAGAGCGTGAAGAACATGACCAGGGTCAGCGGAGTGTTGCGGAACGTGTAGACGACGGCCGAGCCGATCCAGCGCAGCACGGGAACCGGTGAGACCCGGAACGTCGCGAGCACCACGCCGAGCAGCAGCGAGAAGATGCCGCTGAAGATGGCGAGTCTCAAGGTCAGCCCGAACGAGGTCAGGATGACTGACCCGCTCTCGGAGATGAGGTCCATTGGTCCTTCCAAATTTCTTGCGCTGGACGTGCCGACGGGGCAGGGGAGCGGACTCCCCTGCCCCGTGGGTCACTCAGTAGCGGTCGACCGCCGGCGGCTCCGGCAGCTCGTAGCCGGACTCACCGAGGTTGTCGTTGAACGCCTTCTCCCAGGCGCCGTCCTCGAAGGACTGCTCGATCAGGTCGTTGATCTTGTCGCGGTCCTTGCTGCCCTTGGGCAGACCGACGCCGTAGTTCTCCTCTGAGAACGGGGCGCCGACGATCTTGAACTTGCCCGGGTCCTGCTGGGCGTAGCCCGCGAGGATGATGTCGTCGGTGGTCATCGCGTCGAGCTGGCCGCCCTCGATCGCGGTGACGCACTTGCTGTAGGTGTCGAACTCCTGCAGCTGGACGCCCTTGGCGTACTCGTCCTTGACCTTCTGGGCCGAGGTCGAGCCGGTCACCGAGCAGAGCTTCTTGCCGTCGAGCGTGTCGGGGCCGGTGATGTCGGTGTTGTCGGCGGCGACCAGGAGGTCCTGACCGGCGATGTAGTACGGACCGGCGAAGTCGACCTCGGCCTTGCGCTCGTCGGTGATCGAGTAGGTCGCCAGGATCATGTCGACGGTGCCGTCCTTGAGGAAGGTCTCGCGGTTGGCGGAGACGGCCTCGACGAACTCGATCTGGTCGCCCTCGTAGCCGAGGCCCTCGGCGATGTAGGTCGCCATGTCGACGTCGAAGCCCGAGTAGGAGCCGTCGGCCTCCTTGAAGCCGAGACCCGGCTGGTCGAACTTGATGCCGATCTTGATCTTGTCGCCGCCGGCGTCGGAGCCGGTGTCGTCGCTGCCGCCACAGGCAGCGAGCGAGCCGGCGAGCGCAAGGGCGCCCACGACCGCGGCGATCTTCTTGAACTTCATCGAATCCACCTTCTGGGATATGAGTGTTGGTGCATTGCAGGGTTCGCGAGCTCAGCGGCTCACCCGAGACGTACGTTCAGTGTTTGAGGATCTTGCCGAGGAAGTCCTTGGCGCGCTCGGACTGCGGGTTGTCGAAGAACTCGGCAGGGGTGTTGGACTCGACGATCTGGCCGTCGGCCATGAAGACGACGCGGTCGGCGGCGACCCGGGCGAAGCCCATCTCGTGGGTGACCACGATCATCGTCATGCCCTCCTTGGCGAGGCTGACCATGACGTCGAGCACCTCCTTGACCATCTCCGGGTCGAGGGCGGAGGTCGGCTCGTCGAAGAGCATCACCTGCGGCTTCATCGCCAGCGCCCGGGCGATCGCGACGCGCTGCTGCTGGCCGCCGGAGAGCTGCGCCGGATACTTCGCGGCCTGGGCGCCGACGCCCACGCGGTCGAGCAGCTTCTTCGCCTCGGCCTCGGCGTCGGCCTTCTTGAGCTTGCGCACCTTCATCGGGCCGAGCGTGACGTTCTGCAGGATCGTCTTGTGGGCGAAGAGGTTGAAGCTCTGGAAGACCATCCCGACCTCGGCGCGCAGCTTGGCCAGGCCCTTGCCCTCCGCGGGGAGCTCCTTGCCGTCGAGCGTGATCGTGCCCGAGTCGATCGTCTCCAGCCGGTTGATCGTGCGGCAGAGGGTCGACTTCCCGGAGCCCGAGGGCCCGATCACCACGACGACCTCGCCACGCTTGATCTCCAGGTTGATGTCCTGGAGCACGTGCAGGTCGCCGTAGTGCTTGTCGACATGGTCGAGCACCACCAGGGCGTCTCCCGAAGGTGCGCTGGTGGGATCTGTGTCAAGCACGGTCATGCCGCAGACCTAACCACATCCTGCATTGCACATCCATGACTTGGTCCCCGGTATCGGTTACAAGCAGATAACCAACAAGATTCAGTACGCCGGACCGCCACCGCCATCCGCGCTGGATTCCTCCGCGCGGCCCCTGCGGTCGTACGCTTGAGGGCGCTATGACTACGTCGATCGCCTCTGGCTCCGCAACGGCCCGTACGTACGAAGTCCGCACCTACGGCTGCCAGATGAACGTCCACGACTCCGAGCGCCTCTCCGGGCTGCTCGAGGATGCGGGCTACCTCAAGGCGACCGAGGGCACGCAGGCCGACGTGGTCGTCTTCAACACCTGCGCGGTCCGGGAGAACGCCGACAACAAGCTCTACGGCAACCTCTCCCACCTGGCCCCGATCAAGGAGGCCAACCCCGACCTCCAGATCGCCGTCGGCGGCTGCCTCGCGCAGAAGGACCGGGCGACGATCACCGAGAAGGCGCCGTACGTCGACGTGGTGTTCGGCACGCACAACATCGGGTCGCTCCCGGTCCTGCTCGAGCGGGCCCGGGTGCAGGAGGAGGCCCAGGTCGAGATCCTGGAGTCCCTCGAGGTCTTCCCGTCCACGCTGCCCACCAAGCGCGAGTCGGCCTACGCCGCCTGGGTGTCGGTCAGCGTCGGCTGCAACAACACCTGCACGTTCTGCATCGTCCCGAGCCTGCGCGGCAAGGAGAAGGACCGGCGACCGGGCGAGATCCTCGCCGAGATCGAGGCGCTGGTCGCCGAGGGCGTCACCGAGGTGACCCTGCTGGGCCAGAACGTCAACGCCTACGGCGTCGAGTTCGGCGACCGGCAGGCGTTCTCCAAGCTGCTGCGTGCGTGCGGCGAGATCGAGGGGCTGGAACGCGTTCGGTTCACCAGCCCGCACCCCGCGGAGTTCACCGACGACGTCATCGAGGCGATGGCCGAGACCCCCAACGTGATGCCGTCGCTGCACATGCCGCTGCAGTCCGGCTCCGACCGCGTGCTGAAGGCGATGCGCCGCTCCTACCGGTCGACCAAGTTCCTCGGCATCATCGAGCGGGTCCGGGAGGCGATCCCGCACGCGGCGATCACCACCGACATCATCGTCGGCTTCCCGGGGGAGACCGAGGAGGACTTCCAGGCCACCCTCGACGTGGTGCGCGAGTCGCGGTTCGCCTCCGCTTTCACGTTCCAGTACTCCAAGCGTCCCGGCACCCCTGCCGCCGATCTCCCCGACCAGATCTCGCCCGAGGTCGTCAAGGACCGCTACGGCCGCCTCGTCGACCTCGTCAACGAGATCGCCTACGAGGAGAACAAGAAGAACGTCGGACGTACGCTCGAGCTGATGGTCGCCGAGGGCGAGGGCCGCAAGGACGCCGAGACCCACCGCCTCTCCGGTCGTGCTCCCGACAACCGGCTCGTCCACTTCAATGCGGCCGGTGCCGAGGGCGTACGTCCCGGCGACATGGTGAAGGTCGAGATCACCTACGCCGCTCCGCACCACCTGGTGGCCGACAACCCGGTGCTCGAGGTGCGGCGCACCCGTTCCGGCGACGCCTGGGAGCTGCGCCAGGGCCGGACCGAGCCTGAGACGCCTTCGGTGGGACTCGGCATGCCGTCGGTCGGCGTACCTGCTCCGCTGCCCGCTGCACCCGCCTGCGGCTGATCGTGCGGCGTCACGTTACTCGAACAGCAAATTCTCCGTAACGCCGTTCCCCCGAGGGTATTTCTGTCCTAGCCTGAGGCAACTTGTCTCAGGAAGGGATACCCCCATGTCGATTCCCAAGCTGGCCGGCAGAGCAGCGGCGATGGGCGCGCTCGGAGTGCTCGTGGCATCAGGCCTGGCGGCCGCGGCGCCCGCGTCCGCGATGCAGGCGGCAGGAGAAGGTGGTGCCTGCTTCGACCCGCACGAGGTCGGCGCGGCCCGGGTCGCCGAGGGCGCCAAGCAGGTCCGCGACACGAACCACCTGACCGCGAAGCAGGCCGACGCCAAGGAGAAGGCGCTCAGCGACGCGCTGGCGGCGAAGGGCAAGAAGGGCGGCAGCGCCACCCTCGGCCCGACGACCATCCCGACCTACATCCACGTCATCCAGGAGGACGCCACCACCGGCGTCGTCCCGCAGGCGAACATCGACGCGCAGATAGACGTCCTCAACGCGGCCTACGCTGGCACGCCGTTCTCCTTCGAGGTGGCTGGCCAGGAGACCACGATCAACCCGGCCTGGTACCCGATCATCTCCGGCTCGGCCGGCGAGCGGGAGATGAAGTCGACCCTGCGTCAGGGTGGCGACAATGCGCTCAACGTCTACATCGGCGAGATCGACGACGGCCTGCTCGGCTGGGCGACCTTCCCGACCAAGAACATCGGGTCGCAGGACGGCGTGGTCATCCTCGGCGAGTCGCTGCCGGGTGGCTCGGCGGCGCCGTACGACGAGGGTGACACCGCGACCCACGAGGTCGGCCACTGGCTGCACCTCTACCACACCTTCCAGGGTGGCTGTCACGGCAAGGGCGACCAGGTCGCCGACACCCCGGCCGAGGCGGCGCCCGCCTTCGGCTGCCCGGAGGGTTCCGACACCTGCACGGCCCCGGGCCTCGACCCGATCCACAACTTCATGGACTACACCGAGGACGCGTGCATGGACGAGTTCACGCCGGGACAGGTGCAGCGCATGATCGACGGGTGGGTGGCGTACCGCGCCTGATCGCTGCTTGACGATCTCCCTGTAGAAGCGCCGAGCGCCGGGTCCCTCGCGGGCCCGGCGCTCGATCCTTGTGCGATCAGCAGAGCTGGATCAGAACTGCGACTGCTCCTGCTCGCCGCCGAAGCCACCTTCGCTGGAGCCCTCGCTGGAGCCCTCGTCGGAGCCGTAGGAGGAGCCCTCGGACTGCTCCTGGCCGCCACCGAAGCCGCCGTCGCTGGACTGCTCGCCGTACGAACCGCCCTCGCTCTGGCCACCCTCGGAGCCGTAGGAGGAGCCCTCGGACTGCTCCTGGCCGCCGTAGCCACCCTCGCTCGAGCCCTCGGACTGCTCGCCGCCGCCGTAGGCGCTGCCCTCGTCGGACTGCTCGCCGTAGGAGCCGCCTTCGCTCTGGCCACCCTCGGAGCCGTAGCTCGAACCCTCGGACTGCTCGCCGCCGCTGAAGCCGCCCTCGCTGGACTGCTCGCCGTAGGAGCCGCCCTCGCTCTGGCCGCCCTCCTGGCCGCCGAAGCCGCCCTCGCTGGACTGCTCGCCGTAGGAGGAGCCCTCGTTGGACTCCTGGCCGCCGAAGCCGCCCTCCTGGCCGTAGTTCTGCTGCTCGTCGCTGTTGCCGTAGTTCTCAGACATATTGGTCCACACTTCCGAGTAGTTGTGTTCGGACCGGCTTCGGAACATGCATCGCACGTCCGCCCCCCGGCTGCCCCATTCGGTGAGACACGCGAATGAGACGCTCTCGACCGTTCCATGTGACGGCACCAATGGCAACAGCTCCGTAACAGTGTTTCGGAAAAAGCCACGCAAAATGTCGACGGGGTGTAATGCCCACGAAACGCGAGGCGGGGAGCAACCCGGTATGGATTGCTCCCCGCCTCGATGCGTGGGTGGGCTCAGTTGCCGTCCAGCTTCTCCGCCTCGTTCTTCGCGGTCTCGACGCCCTGGTCGATCTGGTCGCTGAACTTGCCACCGGTCTTCTCGTCGGCGAACTCGCCGGCCTTGTCCAGGCCCTCGCCGACCTTGTCGGCACCGACCTTGTCGACGCCCTGCCCGATGAGATCCTTCGCCTTGTCCAAGAAGCTCATTGCTTCCCCCCTCTTGTTCGGTGGCTCCCCGTATGAGCCAACTAGCCGCCAGACTAACCACATGGAGTACGACAGCAACAGGGGGACACGCGACGCGGATAGCTCGTACGAGCTACCCGGGTTGGGATCTTCTCCTCGGTCCAGCACCCCGATCGTGGCCGTCGTGGGTGCCACCGCGGCGGGCAAGACGTCACTCTCCCTGGACCTCGCCGAGACCCTCGGCGGCGAGATCATCAACACCGACGCGATGCAGGTCTACCGCGGCATGGACATCGGGACCGCGAAGCTCCCGGTCGCCGAGCGGCGCGGGATCCCGCACCATCTGCTGGATCTCCTCGACATCGCCGAGCCGGCCTCCGTGGCCGACTTCCAACGGCTGGCGCGCGAGCGGATCGCGACGCTCCGCGAGGCCGGGAAGACGCCCGTGCTGGTCGGCGGAAGCGCCCTCTACACCCGAGCCATCCTGGACCGGTTCGAGTTCCCCGGGACCTCGACCGAGGTGCGGGAGCGCCTGGAGAAGGAGCTAGAAACCGCAGGTGAGAAGGCACTTCACGACCGGCTGCGAACCCTGGACCCGGTGGCGGCCGAGCGGATCGAGGTCGACAACGGTCGCCGCGTCGTACGCGCCCTCGAGGTCATCGAGCTGACCGGTGAGCCGTTCAGCGCCCGTCTGCCCGAGCAGGTCTACGAGGACCCGGCCTCCATCCAGATCGGCGTCGACATCTCCCGCGAAGCCCTGGACGTACGCATCCGGCAACGCGTCGCGGAGATGTTCGAGGCCGGGTTCGTCGACGAGGTCGCCCGGCTCCTGGAGGCCGGTCTGGGAGGGTCGCGGACCGCGGCGAAGGCCATCGGCTACAACGAGGTCGCCGCGTACCTCGCCCAGGAGCTGAGCCTGGAGGAGGCCATGGAGCGGACCGCCATCAGGACCCGGCAGTTCGCACGGCGTCAGGACGCCTGGTTCCGCAAGGATCCGCGGGTCGTGTGGGTCTCGTACGACGATCCGTCCCGTCTCGAGAAGGCCGTCGCGGCCGTGCGGGCGGTGATGATGTGAGCGAGCAGGTGCGCGACCGTCTTCGGGAGCTGCTGGACGCGGTGCTCGACGGCGCCGACGACGGGGAGCCCCGCACGCTGGCACAGATGGCGGGGGACGCCTACACCTCGCCCTACCACTTCAACCGGCTCCTCTCCCGGGGCGCCGGGGAGCCGCCGGTGGCGATGCGGCGGCGGGTGATGCTGGAGCGGGCCGCGTGGCAACTGCAGCACGGCGGCACCGTGACCGACGCCGCCTGGGCCGCCGGCTACGAGTCGGTCGAGGGCTTCTCACGGGCCTACGCGAAGGCGTTCGGGCACCCGCCGAGCACGGCCGCCGTCAGCCACTGGCTGCCCGCGCCGAACGGGATCCATTTCCACCCGCCCGAGTCGCTGTGGGTCGACTCCCAGGAGCGGGTGCTCGCGCCGCTGACCGAGCAGCTGGTGATGCATGACGTCGACGACACCCGGGCGCTGCTCGATCTGGCCAAGGGCCTGCCCGAGGAGGTGCTCGTCGGGGTGCGGCTGCCGGGCCACGAGGTGCTGCCGTGGGACGGACCGGAGGAGTCCCTCCTCCAGGTCCTGGAGGCGACGGTGTGGGCCAAGGAGTGCTGGGTGGCCTCCATCGAGGGGCTCTCGATGCCCGTCCGGCGCCATTCCGACGACGTCGCCGCGCTGATCGAGCGTCACGAGTCCGTGGCGGCACGCTGGCTCGCGGTCGTCCGCGACATCGAGCGGCGCGGGGCCTGGGAGGACCGGCTCGTGGACGCCCTGTGCGAGCCGCCGGAGAGCTTCCAGATGGGGTCCGTCGTCGCCCACGTCCTGACGTACGCAGCACATCGGCGTCTGCTGGCCCGGATGATGCTCCGGATGGCCGGTGTCGAGGTCGACCGGGGTGACCCGATCGACTGGCTGCGGGCTCGCCGCGGCGAGGTGCCGCCTCGTACCCTGGGGCAGTGACCCCTACCTGGACTGAGATCAGCACGCTCGAGGAGCTCGTCGACGTGGTCGGCACGCCGCACGAGCGCGCGGTGACCAAGGGGCGCCCGGCGCTCCTCGACATCGACCGGGAGTGGCTCGCCGCCACGCCGTTCTGCGTGCTCGCGACCTCCGACGCCGACGGCAACTGCGACGCCTCGCCCAAGGGGGACCCGGCCGGGTCGCTGGTGCACGTCATCGACGAGACGACGATCGCGATCGCGGAGCGACCGGGCAACAAGCGGGTCGACGGCTACCGCAACGTCCTCTCGAACCCGCACGTCGGGCTCAACTTCCTGATCCCGGGCCGGGGTGACACGCTGCGGATCAACGGCCGCGCCCGGCTGGTCTCGGACGCGCCGTTCTTCGACGAGATGGCCGTGAAGGGCAAGCGGCCGATCCTCGCCCTGGTCGTCGAGATCGACGACATCTTCTTCCACTGCGCCAAGGCGTTCCTGCGCTCGGGCCTGTGGGACCCGGAGACCTGGAACCCCGACCACCTCCCCAAGCGCGCGGTCATCGCCAAGCAGGTCGAGAACGACCCGCGCACGCTGGCGGAGATGGAGGACTACTACCGCACCGACGTCTACTCGAAGTACCTCTACTGATGACCTACGCATACCTGAAGGGCCACGGCACGGAGAACGACTTCGTGCTGCTGCCGGACCTCGACGGGTCGGTGCACGGCTCGCTCTCCGACGAGGAGATGGCCGCGCGGGTCCGGGCGCTGTGCGACCGCCGGGCCGGCATCGGCGGCGACGGGATCCTGCGGGTGATCCGCACCGCCGCCTACACCGGCTCGGACCGGCCGGCGAGCGACGCTGAGTGGTTCATGGACTACCGCAACGCCGACGGCACCCTGGCCGAGATGTGCGGCAACGGCACCCGCGTCTTCGCGGAATACCTGCGCTCGGCCGGGCTCGCCGGTGACGAGGTCACCTTCGCCACGCGCGCCGGCGACAAGACCCTGCGTGCGGAGGGTGACGTCTGGACCGCCGACCTGGGCTCGCCGAAGCTGCTCGGGTCGACCCAGGTCACCGTCGCCCACCACTTCTGGTCGGCCTGCAACGTCGACATGGGCAACCCGCACGCCGCCGCCGAGGTCGAGTCGATCGATCCCCACGGCCCCGTCGGTGACCTCTACGACTCCCCGGTCTTCGACGAGACCGTCTATCCGCACGGGGTCAACGTCGAGTTCTTCGTACGCGTCGCCGAGCGTCACCTCGCCATGCGGGTCTACGAGCGCGGCGCGGGCGAGACCCGCTCCTGCGGCACCGGAGCCTGCGCGGTGATGGTCGCGGCCGCCGAGGCCGACGGTCTCGCGATCGCGCGCGATGCCGATGTGACGTACCGGGTGGACGTGCCGGGCGGCACGCTCCATGTCACCTGGACGACCGCCGACCGCGTTCTGCTCACCGGACCGGCGATCCTGGTCGCTGAGGGTACGACGTCGCTCTGACCGCGAGACGGTTAACGGGTATTCACCACCGTGAGGGTGGTCACGTCTAGGGTGCTGCCCATGGAGTTGACTGACAGCACAGCGATCGTGACCGGAGCAGCCAGCGGGATCGGGGCGGCGACGGCCCGGGCGCTGGCGGCCAAGGGTGCGACGGTCATCGTCGCGGACATGCAGAAGGACAAGGGCGAGGCTCTGGCGGAGGAGATCAAGGGGCTGTTCGTGCCCGTTGACGTCACCGACACCGACCAGATCACCAACGCCGTGGAGAGGGCCGTGGAGATCGCGCCGCTGAAGGCGGTGGTCAACTCGGCCGGGATCGGGTGGGCGCAGCGCACCATCGGGCGTGACGGTCAGATCGGGTCGGCGCACGACCTGGACGCGTACAAGAAGGTCATCGCGATCAACCTGATCGGCACCTTCGACATGTGCCGCCAGGCGGCGACCTACATCAGCCGCAACGAGCCCGACGCCAACGGGCAGCGCGGCGCGATCGTCAACCTGGCCAGCGTGGCCGCCTTCGACGGCCAGATCGGGCAGGTGTCCTACTCCTCGTCCAAGGGCGGCGTCGTCGGGCTCACCCTCCCGCTCGCGCGCGACCTCGCCGCGGTCGGCATCCGGGTCAACACCGTCGCCCCGGGTCTGATCGACACGCCGATCTACGGCGAGGGCCCGGAGTCCGAGGCGTTCAAGGCCAAGCTCGGCGAGAGCGTGCTGTTCCCGCACCGCCTCGGCGTGCCCGAGGAGCTGGCGAGCATGGTCGTGGAGTGCCTGACCAACGACTACATGAACGGCGAGACGATCCGGGTCGACGGCGGCATCCGGATGCCACCGAAGTGACCGGACGCAACTGGTAACAGGACGCAGGTAGTACCCCGACGGCTGGCGCACCGCTAATGTGTGCGCCAGCCGCGGACAGTTCAGACCGCTCCGCGGACGTCGGAGCTAGGGGAGTTCGCATGTCCGATAAGGCGGACACCAGTACGTCGAAGGCGCTCGCGATCATCGAGCCCGAGGAGCCCACCGGGCCGACCGAGCCCGCGCAGCAGCCCCGGTTCAGGCGGGAGACGATCGGCGTGATCGCCGGTGCGGCCGGTGTCCTGGCGCTGTGCCTGCTCGCCACCGCGCTGGTCGCCGAGGGCACGTCTGGCTCGAGCAGCGACCGGACCTGCCTGGGACCGCAGATGACGGTCGCGGTGGCTCCCGAGGCGGCGACCGTGGTCGGCAACATCCTCGAGGAGGCCGGCTGTGCCCAGATCGAGGTCGAGTCGGCCAAGGCCGACCAGGTCCTCCAGCCGATGGCGCTCGGCGGCGAGCTGCCCGACGTGTGGATCCCCGACTCCTCGCTCTGGCTCGACCGGATCACGCCTGCGACCGAGCCGGTGACGCTGCGGGCCTCGATGGCCTCCTCGCCGGTCGTGCTCGTCTCCGGCGACGGGCTCACCCGCACCTCCTACGCCGAGGCGTTCGCCGAGGACGACCTGCTGATGGGCGATCCCCAGCGGATGATGAGCGCGCTCGGCACGGTGGTCGCCAGCCAGGCGAAGCCGGCGAGAGAGGCCAGGCTGGAGGCGTACGGCGAGCGGATCGCCTCCGGCGACGAGGCTGCCGCCCCGACCGACTCGGGGCGCCTGGCCGAGCTGCAGACCGTCATGAGCGGAGTGACCGCGACCAGCGAGCAGCAGTGGTCGACGTACGCGCCGACGCTGAAGGCCGCCGCGCCCAAGGAGGGAACGGTCGTCCTCGACTACCCGGTCCTGATCACGGCCGACTCGTCGCGGCGCAACACGATCGCCGAGTCGATCACCAGCTTCGCCCGCGTGCTCGACGGCGGCGCCGCCGACACCGCGCTGACCCAGGCCGGGTTCCGCACCGCGGGCGCCGGCAAGCCGTCGCCCAACGTCGGTGCCTACACCCGGGTCGACGCGGCCAGCGTGACCAGCGCCGCCGCCGCGTGGAACGCCAGGCTGCGGCCGACCCGGACGATCGCGGTCGTCGACGTCTCCGGGTCGATGGCCTGGCCGACCGGTTCCGGCGCGACGACGCGGCTCCAGCTCACCCAGGCGGCGGCCTCGGAGGCCGTCGACCTCCTTCCGGGCGGCGCCGCGGTCGGGCTGTGGGCCTTCTCGGAGAAGAGCGCAGGCATGCTCGACGAGGACCACACCGTGCTCGTCCCGACCCGTCAGCTGGCCACGAAGGATCAGCGCGCCCAGCTGACCGAGGCGATCGCCGGTCTCACCGCGCGCACCGGTGGTGGCACCGCCCTGCACGACACCGCGCTCGCGGCCTACCAGGCAGCCGTCGCCGCCTACGACCCGCTCGCCTCCAACACCGTCCTGCTCTTCACCGACGGCACCAACGACGACCCCGACTCGATGGACCTGGACGAGCTCGTACGCCAGCTGGAGGCTGCCTCCGACCCGCGTCGGCCGGTCCGCGTCCTGGGCATCGGGATCACCGCCGACGCCGACCTGGGCGCGCTGCAGGCGATCGCCGATGCGACGGGTGGAGCTGCGTACGTCGCGGAGCGTCCGGAGGACGTCGGAACCGTGCTGCGGGAGGCGCTCGCGCAGCGCTGAGGGCCGCTTCTGGATAAGCATTGTCCCCCGGGTGGTGTGGCGCCGTACCCTTGTTGGTATATGACGAACAACGCACACGATTTTTCACTCGCTGACGAGCTCGAGGCCACCGAGGACTGGGACGCGCTCGACGACAGCTTCGAGAGTGGTTACGCCGACGAGGATCCCGAGGACACGGATCCGACCGTCGGTGCGATGGAGCTCGCCGAGCGGCACGCGCTCAAGCGCGTCGCCAGCCTGCGCACCGAGCTCGAGGACATCACCGAGGTCGAGTACCGGCAGCTGCGCCTGGAGCGAGTGGTGCTCGTCGGCGTGTGGGCCGGCGGCACCCAGACCGACGCCGAGAACTCCCTCGCCGAGCTCGCGCTGCTGGCCGAGACGGCCGGTTCCGAGGTGCTCGAGGCGATCTACCAGCGCCGCCAGGCGCCGGACCCCGCGACCTACATCGGACGCGGCAAGGTCGAGGCACTCAAGGAGATCGTCGCCGCGACCGGCGCCGACACCGTGATCGCCGACGGCGAGCTGGCCCCTTCGCAGCTTCGAAACCTGGAGGACCGCACCGGGGTCAAGGTCGTCGACCGGACCGCGCTGATCCTCGACATCTTCGCCCAGCACGCGAAGTCGCGTGAGGGCCAGGCGCAGGTGGAGCTCGCCCAGCTCAACTACATGAAGCAGCGGCTTCGTGGTTGGGGTGGCAACCTGTCCCGCCAGGCCGGTGGCCGGGTCGCCGGCGGTGCCGGTATCGGTGGCCGTGGTCCCGGTGAGACCAAGATCGAGACCGACCGTCGCCGGATCAACACCAAGATCGCCAAGCTCAACCGTGAGCTGAAGGCGATGAAGGGCACGCGCGACACCAAGCGCGCCGACCGCAAGCGTCACCAGATCCCCGCGGTGGCGATCGCCGGCTACACCAACGCCGGCAAGTCGTCCCTGCTCAACCGGCTGACCGGTGCCGGGGTGCTCGTCGAGGACGCCCTCTTCGCGACCCTGGACCCGACCACGCGGCGTACGACCACGGAGGACGGGCGGGTCTACACGATGTCCGACACCGTCGGCTTCGTGCGCCACCTGCCCCACCAGCTCGTCGAGGCCTTCCGCTCGACTCTGGAAGAGGTCGCCGACGCCGACCTGGTCGTGCACGTGGTCGACGGCTCCCACCCCGACCCCGAGGGCCAGCTGGCCGCGGTGCGCGAGGTGTTCGCCGAGATCGGTGCCGGCGACGTGCCGGAGCTGGTCGTGATCAACAAGGCCGACATCGCCGACCCGCTGGTGATCAGCCGGCTGCTCCGTGCCGAGCCGCACTCGGTCGCGGTCTCGGCCAAGACCGGTGAGGGCATCGACGCGGCGATCAAGGCCGTCGAGAACGACCTGCCGCGACCGGGCGTCGAGTTCTCCGCGCTGGTTCCCTACGAGCGCGGTGACCTGGTCAACCGGATCCACCAGCACGGCGAGATCGACCACCTCGAGCACACGGCCGAGGGCACCGTCGTCAAGGGTCGCGCCAACGCGGACCTGGCGGGGGAGCTGGCGGCGTACACGAACTGAGCGAGGCCGAGCGGCGAGCTTGCTCGTCCGTTCGCGCCGAGCGAGGGAGTAAGCGCGCGGAGCGCGCACCCTGCCTGATCCGGGGTCGGCTTCGGCGTTTCGACACAGGCGATGCCACGCTCGTCCCTCACACTTGGGGACGGTCGGTCGAGGGAGAGGTCACGGATGCGCACTAGAGGTCGACGCCACGCGGCGCGCGCCACGGTCGTGAGCGCGCTGGCCGGTGCTGTCCTCGTGGCCACCCTGGCCGGCTGCGTCAACGAGGGCGAGGGTGTGCTCCCGGGCCAGGAGGCGAGCCACGGGACCGAGGTGACCCAGGACCTGTGCACCCGGCTGGCCGCCGAGTCCGTGACCCGGGCCTCGGTGGTGACCGGGGCCGGTGAGCGGGTCGTCGTGATCGGCGACTCCTGGGCCTCCGGTTTCGGTCTGGACGACCCCGGTCTGTCGTGGCCGCGCTATCTCGACGGCGAGGTGCGGGTCTCCGGCTTCGGCGGCACCGGCTACGCGCCCGGCTCGATGGAGACGTGCGGTCCGATCTCCTTCCCCGAGCGGGTTCCGGACGTGATCGCGCAAGGCGCCGACCTGGTCGTGCTCGAGGGCGGCATCAACGACTCCAAGAGCGACATCGACGACGTCGAGAAGGGCTTCCGGGCCACGCTGGACGAGCTCAAGGGCTACGAGGTCATCGTGCTCAGTGCGCCCAGGGTGAACTCCCGGGCCAAGGCGATCAAGGTCGTCAACAAGATGATGCGGCGGGTCTCTGCCGAGTACGGGGTGACGTACATCAACGTCTTCGACCTCGAGCTGCCGATGCTCGAGGACAACACCCATCTGACGGTCGCGGGCCACATGCAGTTCGGGGAGATCGTCGCCCGCCGGATCGCGGAGAGCCGATCGGAGACTGTCCCCGCCCACGGCTAAGGTTGCCCGAGTGACCGCAACCGAGATCGCCTCCCAGACGCCCGTACGTGAAGCCCTGGCGGATGCGGTCGCGACCCTCGGCGGGGCCACCCGCGAGGGCCAGGTGAAGATGGCCGATGCGGTCGCGCAGGCCCTGGCCGACGAGGAGCACCTCCTCGTCGAGGCCGGCACCGGCACCGGGAAGTCGCTGGCCTACCTGGTCCCGTCGCTGCTCCACGACAGCCGGGTCGTGGTCGCCACCGCCACCCTGGCGCTGCAGCACCAGCTCGTCGAGCGCGACCTGCCGCGCCTGGTCAAAGCGATCGGCTCGCGCCCCGGCGTGGACGCCTCCTACGCCGTCCTCAAGGGCCGCTCCAACTACGCCTGCCTCCACCGCGTCCGCGAGGGTGCGCCCGACGACCAGGGCACCCTGGTCGACGTTCCGCTGGGCCCGATGGCCGAGAAGGTCCTCGAGCTGCGCAGCTGGGCGGAGAAGGAGGCGGAGAAGGGCGGCAGCGGCGAGCGTGACTCCGCGCCCCGCCACACCGACCGCGAGTGGCGGCAGGTCTCGGTCAACCACCGTGACTGCCTCGGCGCCGCCAAGTGCCCCTTCGGCGAGGAGTGCTTCGTCGAGGTCGCCCGCGACAAGGCCCAGAAGAGCCACCTGATCGTCACCAACCACTCCCTGCTCGCGATCGACGCGATCGAGGGCGTCCCGATGATCCCGGAGTACGACGCGGTGGTGATCGACGAGGCCCACGAGCTGGTCGCCCGGGTGACCCAGGCTGCGACCGACGAGCTGACCGCCGCCGAGGTGGAGCGCGCCGCCCGCCGGGCGCAGAAGCACGTCGAGGGCTCCGAGGCCGACGACCTGGCCGACGCCTCCGACGCGCTGCGGGCGGCGATCAACGAGTCCTCACCGGGGCGGTTCGTGACCCTCCCCGAGATGATCTCCGACGCGCTCGTGCTGGTGCGCGACGCCGCCCGGTCCGCGCTCTCCGCGCTGCCGAAGCCGAAGGACTCCGACAGCGCCGACCCCGGGTTCCAGCAGGCCAAGGGCGGGCTCCAGGAGGTCTTCACGACCGCCGAGCGGATGGCCGCGGCCGCTCCGCCTGATGCCTCGGGCTCCGCTTCGGCAGGGTCCGACGTGATCTGGCTCAACGAGGGCAGCGACCGGATCCCGCCGCGACTCTGCGTCGCGCCGCTCCAGGTCTGGGCGCAGATGCGCGAGAAGCTGCTGCGGGAGAAGACCGTCGTCTTCGCCTCCGCGACCCTCAAGCTCGGCGGCGACTTCGGCCCCGTGGCCGGATCCCTCGGGCTCAAGGCGGAGGAGCGCACCGAGCTGGGCGCCGGGGCGCAGCGTACCGACGACGTGCTGCCGTGGGTCGGGCTCGACGTCGGCAGCCCGTTCGACTACGGCCGGCAGGGGATCCTCTACGTCGCCCGCCACCTGCCGCCTCCCGGCCGCGACGGTATGGGCGCCAAGACCCTCGACGAGATCGTCGACCTGGTCGACGCCGCCGACGGGCGTACGCTCGGGCTCTTCTCCTCCCGCCGCGCGGCCGAGGCGGCGGCCGAGGTCGTGCGCCAGAAGCTGCCTCACCTGACCACGCTGGCCCAGGGCGACGCGCAGCTGCCCGAGCTCGCCGCGCAGTTCGTCGCCGACCCCCACACGGTGCTCTTCGGCACGCTGTCGCTGTGGCAGGGGATCGACGTCCCCGGCGACACCTGCCAGCTGGTGATCATCGACCGGATCCCGTTCCCGCGGCCCGACGACCCGCTGATGTCGGCCCGGCAGCAGGCCGCCGACAAGGCCGGTGGCAACGGCTTCATGCAGGTCGCCGCCACCCATGCAGCGCTGCTCATGGCGCAGGGTGCCGGCCGGCTGATCCGCACCACCACCGACCGCGGGGTCGTGGCGGTGCTGGACCCCCGCCTGGCGACCGCCCGCTACGGCGGCTTCCTCAAGGCGAGCCTGCCGCCGATGTGGGCCACCACCGACCCCGCCATCGTGCGGCAGGCCCTGAAGCGGCTCTCCGAATCAGCCTCTGCCTGACCGAGAAGCACGCCGAGTCGGCTCGTTGTGACGAGCCGACTCGGCGTGCTTCAACGGGTCAGCGGTAGGTCTTGGCCCACCAGCGGTGGGTGGCCTTGTCGGGCGTGGCGATGCCGTGGCACGAGTACGCGGTGCCCTGGCCGCACGTGAAGTTGCTGCTCGCGTTGGCGAAGGTGACCTCGACCTTGCGGATCCGCTTGGACGAGAAGCCCTCGATCGTCTTCGTGGCGATGCCCTTGCTGTTGGGCTTGAGGTAGTAGACGCCGCGGGTGCCGTCGGTGCGGAAGATGCTGACCACGGCGGCGTTGGCGTTGGGGCGGGCGACGTCGACCTTGATGCGCAGCTTCCAGCCCTTGCCGACGTTCTTCGGCACCAGACGCTGGGAGGCGTAGGTGAGGTGCTTGAGGGTGAACTGGCCGTCGACGGTCTGTCGCTTGGCGGGCAGCGCGGTGCGGCCGTCGTAGACCGGCGGGTAGTAGGCCCCGCCCTCGCTGTAGCTCTTCGAGGGGGCCAGGTTGGCGGCGGCGAAGCGGGCGTACTGCAGCTTCAGCGTGGTGCCGCGCGCGGCGAGCGCCTGTCGGATGGCAGCGGTGGAGTAGGTCGACGGGGCCCGGTTCCAGACGCCGAGGACCACCTCCGGCAGGGAGCCCCGCTCCTTGGCGAAGCGCTCGGAGAGGTAGCGGAAGAAGATCCAGTTGCCGTAGATGCCGAGGTTGGAGACGTTGGAGTTGTCCAGCGGCTTGCGCTGGTCCTCGAGCTGACCGTAGGCCAGGTACTGCCGGTTGTCGTTGATGCTGTCGTAGACCTCGTCCTCGACCCAGGTCGCCGTGGACTCCATCATCCAGCGGTCCTCGCCGGCGTCGTAGGCGAACTGGACGGCGTGGAAGTACTCGTGGGCGGCGGTGACCCGGAGGTTCTCGGTGGGCGTGTTGGCCGTGCCGTACTCAGCGGTGGCGTAGTCGTTGTCCAGGACGCAGTAGGCCGTCGCGGCGGTCTTGGAGACCTTCGTCTCGGGCGCGCAGTAGCCGTAGTAGCCCTCGTCGTAGAGGTTCTCCAGGTAGATGTCGACCTTGCCCGGGGTGACCGTCTTGTCGGCCGCCGGCTTGCGGTAGCCCGCCTGCACATAGACGTTGTGGACCTTCGTGACCACGTCACGGACCTGGGTCGCGTACGCCACCGAGGCGCTGTCGCCGCCCTTGCCCGGCGAGTAGTGGACGCAGACGACGTCGCTGCAGGTCTGGGTCGCGGTGCGCGGGCGGGCGAGCAGCTGGCGGGCGGCCTTCTGGCTGGATCCGTCCAGGGCGTCCTTTGCGTTCCAGAGGTTGGTCAGGGCGATGGTCGCGTCGGGCCGGCCCGCGACGTGCCTGCCCGGCACGACCTGGCGGGCGCCACGGACCGACTGGTTGCGCTTGACCTTCTTGGCCTCGGCGAGAGCCTCCCGGGCCGCCTCCTCCGTCACCGGCTGCGCGGCGCTGGTGTCACCGCCGGTGCGCACCGAGCTCGCCGGGGTCGATCCGGTTGCGGGCATGGTGGCGGCGAAGGTGGCCACTACCATCCCTGCGATCAAGACGAAGGAGCGTTGTTTGCGGTTGATCCGGCGGGCAATGTTTCGCATGAGATACCAGACGTTCGGGAAGGCAGACCAGGGCAGTCTAAGGGCACGACGACCCGGCCACACCGGTGAAACGCCTAGACGGGCTCGGTGACGTGATGGAGCCGGTTGCTCCCGGTCGCGGTGGCGTACGACCTGCTCCAGGTGGCCGTGGTCCTGGCGTCCTTGCGCTCGGCGATGACGTACCAGTCCATCTGGGCGCGGTTGCGGGTCACGTCGAGGACCGAGAAGCCGTGGTCGTCGAAGTTGAGGTAGCGGACGTGGCGGTTGGCGGTCCTGATGATCTCCTCGACCGTCACGCTGACCGTGCGGCGCGGGGCGCCGAGGATGTCCTTGAGGTTGTTCGAGGTCACCGAGGTGGCGACGAACTCGACGCCGGCCGTCCTGCCGAGCGGGTAGACGGCGGAGTCGTACGGCAGGTCGCAGGCCCAGGCCGAGTGGATGTCGCCGGTGACGAAGACGGTGTCGGTGATCGCGTTGTTGCGGATGTGCTCGAAGAGCTCGGTGCGGTCGGCGGTGTAGCCGTCCCACTGGTCCACGTTGAGGGCGATGCCGTTGTCGGGCAGCAGCCCGGTGACATCGTTGACCGGGCTGATGAGGCTCTTCGGAAGAGCTCCGAAGGTGACCGGCGCGATCATGACCGGGTTGCCGACGATCTTCCAGCGGGCGTCGGTGAGCAGGCCCTCCTTGAGCCACTCCAGCTGCTCGTCGCCGGTGATCGTGCGGTCCGGGTCGTCGGCCCCGGCCAGGTCGGTGCGGGCGACCTGCTGGGAGCGGTAGGACCGCAGGTCGAGCATGCTCAGCTCGAGCAGGGTCCCGAAGCGGAGCCTCCGGTAGATCGTGTCGTGGAGGTGGTCGTCGGTCTCCACCGTGGCGGTGCCGTCGACGCGCAGCGGCATCCACTCGTCGTAGGCCTGGTTGGAGTTGGTCTTGCGGTCGATCCAGTCGTACTCGCCGGGCTCGTTGTTCTCCGCGCCCAGCAGCCAGGCGTCGTTGGCGGACTCGTGGTCGTCCCAGGTGACGATCCAGGGCAGGTGGGCGTGGGCGTCGGCGAGGTCGACGTCCCGCTTGTACTGCGCGTGCCGGATCCGGTAGTCGGCCAGGGTGTGCATCTCGTGGGCCGGCTCGTGCGAGCGGATGTCCTCGTTGGCCATGCCGTAGCCGTACTCACCGGGCGCGTACTCGTAGAGGTAGTCGCCCAGGTGGAGGATCGCGTGCAGGTCGTCGCGGGCGGCGAGGTGGCGGTAGGCGGCGAACCAGCCGGCCTGCAGGTTGGAGCAGGAGACCACCCCGAAACGTACGTTGTCCGGGGTCGCGTCCGCGGCCGGAGCGGTGCGGGTGCGGCCGACGCGGCTGGTCTGGCCGTTGTAGCTGAAGCGGTAGAAGTACCAGCTCTCGGGCGAGAGGCCGGTGACGTCGAGCTTCACCGTGTGGTCGCGGTCGGGGCCGGTCTGCTGGGAGCCCTTGGCGACGACGCGACCGAAGTCCGCGGTCGGCGAGACCTCCCAGCGGACCAGGACCTCCTCGCCCAGGCCGGATCCCGGAGTCGCCTCCGCGGTGGGTGTGACCCGGGTCCAGATGACCACGCGGTGCGGGAGCGGGTCGCCCGAGGCGACACCGTGCTGGAAGTGGTTGAGCGTGGCGCCGGCCGCCTCGGCGGGTGCCGGCAGCGCCACGGCCCCCGCTCCTGCGGCGGTGGCCAGTCCGGCGGCGATGAGGGTGCGGCGGTCGATCTGCGTCTGAGTCACGCTGTATGGAACGACGCAGCCGCCGGCCCTGTCATGGGCCGGCGGCTGGATTTCACGCAGTGTTCCCGGGGAGGGCATGTCTGGGAAAGACACGGCGGCCGCGAGCGGCGTTTCGGGCCGATCTGGCAAGGCGGCGCTGCGAAGGCATCCTGGAGGCTGTCGAGCGGCGCCAACGCCGCCAGATCGGATGCGAAACGTCGCGCAGCGGGCGTGGATTTGCCAGACATGCCCTCCGGTTCCGGGAGGTGTGAGGCAGGACTCAGAGGCTGCGCAGGACCGCGGTCACCTTGCCGAGGATCGTCGCGTGGGTGCCGTCGATCGGTTCGTACGCCGCGTTGTGCGGCAGCAGCCAGACCTTGCCGTCCTTGCGGGAGAGCGTCTTGACGGTCGCCTCGCCGTCGATCAATGCGGCCACGATCTCGCCGTTCTCGGCGGTGGGCTGCTGGCGCACGACCACGAAGTCGCCGTCGCAGATCGCCGCGTCGACCATCGAGTCACCGGAGACCGAGAGCAGGAAGAGGTCGCCGTTGCCGACCAGCTGCTTGGGCAGCGGGAAGACGTCCTCGACGCTCTGCTGGCTCGAGGTCTCCTCGGCCAGGATCGGGCCACCGGCCGCGATCCGACCGACCAGGGGAACCATGGCGGCGTCGGGATTGGGGTTGACGACGGCCTCGGCCGTGATCGCCGGCTCGGTCTCCTCGCCGGACATCGCCTTGCGGTGGGCCATCACCTCGGGCAGGAAGACCTCGAGGGCGCGGGGCCGCTTCGGGTCCTTGCGGATCAGACCACGCTGCTCCAGCGCCCGCAGCTGGTGGGCGACGCTGCTGGTGCTGGTCAGCCCGACCGCGGCGCCGATCTCACGCATGCTGGGCGGATAGCCCCGCTGCTCGATGCTGTCGCGCAGGTGAGCGAGGATGCGCTGCTGACGCGGCGTGAGCCCGGTCGCGTCCGGCGGCCCGTCGGGCAGCTCGCGGACGCGGCTCTTCGAACCGCCTGATCCGGTGCCTGTCTTCTGCGTGGTCATGTCATCACATTAGTCCCTCTGGCACCACTACATCAAACATCTGTTCGATCTCTTCGGTAGTGCGTGTCGGCGTTCGAAAATTCTTGGGGTCGCTACTTGCGTTGTTCGAACACGTGATCTACCTTCGAACATGTGCTCGATCGAACACGTGATCGAGAGACTTGTGAACTGGAGGCCGTGATGAGTGCAACCGTCTATGTGCTGCCCGTAGCCGAGCCGCCCCGGCCCGTGCGGGAGGTGCGTCGCTCGACCGTGCGGCTCACTCGGCGGGGCCGGATCGTCGTGTTCGCGTTCGCGCTCGTGGTGCTCTTCGGGATCGCGCTGATCGGGGCGCGGGTGGCCTTCGCGGTGGAGGACGGTGCCGACAAAAGCCCCGCTCCCTCCGCCCACACGATGGTCGTCGGCGATGGCGACACGCTCTGGGACATCTCGGCGGAAGCCGTCGCCGGGACCGACGCCTCGATTCGGGAGATGGAGCAGAGGATCAAGGAGCTCAACAGTCTCGAGTCCTCGATGCTCGTGTCCGGGCAGACCTTGATCATTCCGACCGCGCCGTAGAGGCGCCCACAGATGTCCGGCTGCTCCTTCGACCCTGGCAGCCGGCAACCGGGGAAAAGTGAGAGTGCTGCAGACGATGGGAAGCGTCTGCAGCACTCTCGCTGTCCTGGCGGTCGTCAGTGACGCCCGCGATAGGGCGTGTCCGGTTCGGCCGGCGGCCACGGCTTGTTGCGGGAGCTGTGGCGCGGCGGCCACTCGTCGTCCGGCTCGGCGGCCGGCGGGTCCTGGGGCTGGCGCTGGGCGGGCATCGCCTGCGTCGCCGCGGGATCCTGGGTCAGCCGAGCCCTCGAGCCGGTCTGGCCGTAGCTGGTCGGAGCCTGGTAGGCGCCCGACTGATACTGCGACGAGCCGGCCTGCTGGGTGGGGTAGCTGTCCGTGCCGTAGCCCTGCGAACCGTATGCCGGGGAGCTTGTCGGCGTGGAGGTCGGCGTCGGCGGGCTCGTGTAGTAGGGCGGAGCACTCGGCGGTGTCGGGGCCGGCGGCTGGTAGCTCGGTGCGCCGTAGGCCGACCGGCTCCCGGTGTTGCCGAAGTCCGGGGAGCTGCTCGTGTAGCCGTAGGGCGACTGCGAGCCGGTGTCGGTGTAGGCCGAGCGGCTGCCGGTGTCGCCGTACAGAGACTGGTTGCCGGTGTCGTACGGAGACTGGCTCCCGGTGTCGGAGCTGTGCCGGCCGTAGGAGCTGGTGTCCTCGTAGCCGTAGGAGCCGGTGCCGTAGTAGTCCTGCTCGGTGTAGGTCGGGTCGCCGTAGGGCTGCTCCGGGTAGTCCTGCTCCTCGACGTAGGCGTTGGAGTGGCTTCCGGTGTAGTCGTCGGCGGGCGGTGGGGTGGGGGAGCCGGTGAGGGCCCGCCAGGCCTTCCCGGCGAAGGTGAAGGTCAGGAAGAGACAGGCGACTGCGACGACGGCCGCGATGGCGAGCTTCACCCAGGCGCCGGAATCGCCTCCTCGTGCGTCGGCCCCGAAACCGACGGCGATCCACACGAGCACTCCCCAGATGACGAGGAATGCCAGCGTCGCGATCGCAGGCAAGATGAACGGTGGCCGGGGACCGCTTCTGGGGCGCGTGCCTCTCCGCGACCCGACGCGATTACCTCCGGAGATGTTTGTCACGGGGTCATTCTTACCCATCTGGGCCAGCCCGTCGCCGCTGAACCGGAATCTTTCGGTGTTTGACCGGCGACACGCCGGGCGCACGGGGAAACGCGGCGCTCGCTTGCATCGGCTGGGGGGCGGGCGTACGGTTACCACTACATCTAGTAGTTACACCGCTGTAGTTATCCACATCTAGTTCACATGAACGGGCGGATGACCCACAGCCCCGAGGGTGTTGTTCCACAGGGACTCACGCTCAATTCCACAGGTTCCACAGGCTCGGGCCGCCGCTGAGACGGCCTGGATCCACAAGGCTTCACGAGAGGGGCTCGACCGTGCACTGTCCGTTCTGCCGACACAGCGACACCAAGGTGCTCGACTCCCGTGTGGCCGAGGACGGCGGCCAGATCCGGCGCCGTCGGGTCTGCCAGGAATGTGGGAAGCGGTTCACGACCGTCGAGCAGATGCAGCTGATGGTGGCCAAGCGCTCCGGCGCAGCGGAGCCGTTCAGCCGCGACAAGGCGGTGCACGGCGTACGCAAGGCGTGCAAGGGGCGTCCGGTCACCGAGGACCAGCTCGCCTGCCTCGGCCAGGAGGTCGAGCAGGCGCTGCGGAGCCAGGGGTTGGCAGAGGTCCCCAGCCACGAGGTGGGGCTGGCGATCCTCGCGCCGCTGCGCGAGCTCGACGAGGTGGCCTACCTGCGCTTCGCGAGCGTCTACCGGGCCTTCGGCTCGGCCGACGACTTCGAGCGCGAGATCCAGATGCTGCGTACGGAACGGGAAGTCCAGGACTTCGAGGCAGAACATCCGGTCGAGGCCCCGGTGGGCAGCGACTAGATCCCACGGCCATTCGCAACGATGGCACACAGACCGGCCCGGGCAGGCCGTGGGGAAGCGACCTGTCCGGGCCATCCAGCGAAAACAGCACAGCACGACGCACGAAGCCCGAACGGGCGCAACAGGAGACTCCACCATCAGCACCGACCAGCAGTACGGCACAGCGATCGATGACAACAGGGGGAACGAAATGACAGACACGGCAGCAGAGGCACAGGCATCGTCGAAGGCGGGCGCCGGGCTGAAGATCGAGCGGATCTTCAGCACCGAGGGCGTCCACCCCTACGACGAGATCACCTGGGAGCGACGCGACGTCGTCCAGAAGAACTGGAAGACGGGTGAGACCGTCTTCGAGCAGACCGGAGTCGAGTTCCCCGACTTCTGGTCGATCAACGCCTCGACGATCGTGACGACCAAGTACTTCCGCGGTGCCCTCGGCACCGACAAGCGTGAGCAGAGCCTGAAGCAGCTGATCGACCGGGTCGTGAACACCTACGTCGCCTCCGGCAAGGAGAACGGCTACTTCGCCTCCGAGGCCGACGCCGACCTCTTCGGTCGCGAGCTCACCTGGCTGCTGGTCAACCAGCACTTCGCCTTCAACTCGCCGGTCTGGTTCAACGTCGGCACCGAGTCCCCCCAGCAGGTCTCGGCCTGTTTCATCCTCTCGGTCGACGACTCCATGGACTCGATCCTGAACTGGTACAAGGAGGAGGGCCTGATCTTCAAGGGCGGCTCCGGTGCCGGTCTCAACCTCTCCCGCATCCGCTCCTCCAAGGAGCTGCTGAAGTCCTCCGGCGGCACCGCCTCCGGCCCGGTCTCCTTCATGCGCGGTGCCGACGCCTCCGCGGGCACCATCAAGTCCGGTGGCGCCACCCGCCGCGCGGCGAAGATGGTCGTCCTCGACGTCGACCACCCCGACATCGAGGAGTTCGTCGAGACCAAGGCGCGCGAGGAGGACAAGATCCGCGCGCTGCGCGACGCCGGCTTCGACATGGACCTGGGTGGCAAGGACATCTCTTCCGTGCAGTACCAGAACGCCAACAACTCCGTGCGCGTCTCCGACGAGTTCATGCGTGCGGTCGAGGAGGGCAAGAAGTTCGGCCTCCGGGCGCGTACGACCGGTGAGGTCATCGAGGAGATCGACGCCCGCGAGCTGTTCCGCAAGATCTCGATCGCCGCGTGGGAGTGCGCCGACCCGGGTCTGCAGTACGACGACACCATCAACGACTGGCACACCAACCCGGAGACGGGCCGGATCACCGGCTCCAACCCGTGCTCGGAGTACATGTCGCTGGACAACTCCTCCTGCAACCTGGCGTCGCTGAACCTGCTGAAGTTCCTCAAGGACGACGACACCTTCGACGCGGTCCGCTTCCAGCAGGCCTGCGAGATCGTCTTCACCGCGATGGACATCTCCATCTGCTTCGCCGACTTCCCGACCGAGGCGATCGGCGAGACCACCCGCGACTACCGCCAGCTCGGCATCGGGTACGCCAACCTCGGCGCCCTGCTGATGGCGATGGGTCTGGGCTACGACTCCGAGGGTGGCCGCACCATGGCCGCCGCCATCACCTCGCTGATGACCGGTGCCGGCTACAAGCGCTCGGCCGAGCTGGCCGGCGTCGTCGGCCCGTACGCCGGCTACGCCCGCAACGCCGAGGCCCACCAGCGGGTCATGCGCAAGCACCAGGCCGCCAACGACGCGGTCCGCTCGATCAACCCGGTCGACCGCAACATCATCGACGCGGCGACCCGGGTGTGGTCCGACGTCGTCGAGATCGGCAAGGTCAACGGCTTCCGCAACGCCCAGGCCTCGCTGCTCGCGCCGACCGGCACCATCGGCTTCATGATGGACTGCGACACCACCGGCATCGAGCCCGACTTCTCGCTGGTCAAGTTCAAGAAGCTCGTCGGTGGCGGTTCGATGCAGATCGTCAACCAGGTGATCCCGCGGGCCCTCACCAAGCTGGGCTACCAGGCCGAGCAGATCGAGGCGATCGTCGCCTACATCGCCGAGCACGGCCACGTCGTCGACGCCCCCGGCCTGCGCCAGGAGCACTACGAGGTCTTCGACACCGCGATGGGCAAGCGCGCGCTGCAGCCGATGGGCCACGTACGCATGATGGCGGCGACCCAGCCGTTCCTCTCCGGTGCGATCTCCAAGACCGTCAACCTGCCCGAGACCGCGACCGTCGAGGACATCGAGCAGGTCTACATGGAGTCGTGGAAGCTGGGCCTGAAGGCCACCGCGATCTACCGCGACAACTGCAAGGTCGGCCAGCCGCTGGCCGACGGCAAGTCGGAGAACGCCAAGAAGGACCAGGGTCTCTCCACGGCTGCTGCTGCGGAGGCTCCGGCCGCCGAGGTCGAGCCCGAGGTCGTCGAGAAGATCATCGAGAAGATCGTCTACGCGCCGACCCGCAAGCGCCTGCCGAAGTCCCGCGTCTCGCGCACCACCTCCTTCACGGTCGGCGGTGCCGAGGGCTACATGACCTCCGGTGCGCACGCCGACGGCGAGCTCGGTGAGGTCTTCCTCAAGCTCGGCAAGCAGGGCTCGACCCTGGCCGGTGTCATGGACGCCTTCTCCATCGCGGTGTCTGTCGGCCTCCAGTACGGCGTGCCCCTGGAGACCTACGTCTCCAAGTTCACCAACCTGAAGTTCGAGCCCGCCGGTCTGACCGACGACCCGGACGTACGCATGGCGCAGTCGCTCATGGACTACGTCTTCCGCCGGCTGGCGCTGGACTACATGTCCTTCGAGGACCGTGCCGCGCTCGGCATCTACTCCGCCGACGAGCGTCAGCGCTACCTCGAGACCGGTTCCTACGAGCAGCTCGGCAACGGCACCACCGCCGCCGAGCTCGTCGAGAGGCCGGCTCCGGAGCGCAAGGTCGCGGCGAAGACCGAGGTCGTCGAGGCCGACGTCAAGGAGGAGGCTCCCGCCGAGGCAGCTGTCGCGGAAGAGGCCCCCAAGACGGCTCACACCACCGCCGAGCTGCTCGAGTCGATCAGCGGCATGGCCATCGACAGCCCGCTCTGCTTCACCTGCGGCACCAAGATGCGCCCCGCCGGCTCCTGCTACGTCTGCGAGGGCTGCGGCTCGACCTCTGGTTGCAGCTGAGTCCTGACTGACTGAGTTCGGTCCCGCACCTTCGGGTGCGGGACCGGACTCATTTTGGTTGGTCCTGGGTTGCTCGGGAAGGCGCTGCTCGCGGGCCGATTGCTGTCCACAGGCAGGTGTCGGGACGGGGTTGTCCACAGGCTCGCGAATGACGGTGGCGGGACGGTGAGATCCCGGGGTCTGCTGGGGGCATGCCCAAACCAAGGAAGCACCAAAGATCACCTCGACCACCGAACAGGTTCGGGGACCCACGGCGGCGGTCGTTCGCCGAGAAGGTCGTCGGCAGTCCCTACTGGCCGGCCATGTTCGCGGTGAACGATGCCGAGTCCCGTGGAGACGTCGAGGCGGCGTTGGAGATCGTCCGCAAGACCGCTCGTCAGCTCGACGACGAGCAGTTCTGGCATCCCTCGCGGCTCGAGCGGCTGGAGCAGATCCGGCTGCTCGGGTCGCTCCTACCGCGATGGGCGCACTCGCGGTGGATCGTCGCGCAGGCGATGCAGGGGACCCACCCGCGCAACCAGTTGCGGATGGCGAAGGCGATCAAGATCGCGCTGGACGTCCACGGAGGGCCCGATCCTCACCGTGACCGGGAGGACGACCGGATCCGGATCATGGATCGCGACTGGGTCTATCGCCAGTCGTTCCTCTACGAGCTCGGCGGGCTCGAGGCGTTTCTGCGCCACAACGCCTCCGGCGCTCTGATCGCCGGCGCGGACCGGATCTGGGAGTGGGCGCGGGCGCCGATGCGCGGCGTACGACTTCTGGAGCGGGAGCCCAGACACCTGCTGTGGGAGGATCCCGAGACCGGGGAGCAGGTGCGCACGATCAACATCGGCGCCGGCATGCTCGTCGAGGACGGCGAGTGCGCGATCGGCCGGATCGTGCCGCTGGAGAGCGGGGCGATGTTCGAGACTGCGCCGTTGCGGGTGCCGGACGAGGTGGCGTACGCAGTCGCGGACGAGCCCGACAGATGGACCGAGGCGCTGCGGGACGCCTGTGCCGAGGACCCGGACGAGATCTGGATCCGGCGGGGACTGCGGGACTACGGACTGCTCACCGACATTCCGCACACCCTGGTCAACCTCGCGATGGATGCTGGCCTGCACGCGTTCCACAACCCTGATGACGAAGAGCTCGCCGAGCTGTTCACCCATCCCGCCGACTACCCGGCCTGCCTTGCCGCCTGGCTGGTCCGTCCCCAGACGATCACTGCGCTGCGCGCCGGGTTGCCGCCTGAGGGTCGCGCGGCGCTCGTCGGTTTCGCCGAGTTCGTCCACGAACCGGCGGCGAGCCTCATCCACGACCTGGTCGACCACCACGAGGAGGCCGCCTGACACTCCGTGACGCCTCTCGCTCAAACGTGTCGTTTGGCTTAGTTTGATCCCAGTCGAGACGTGGGGGTCGGAATGGCAGCACCGCAGGCGGCATCGGACACCGAGCCTCAGCTGAGTCGGCGCAGGATCAACCTCATCTTCGGGACCGTGCTGCTCGGCATGCTGCTCGCGGCGCTCGACCAGACGATCGTGTCGACCGCGCTGCCGACGATCGTGGCCGACGTCGGAGGTGCAGGCCACCTGTCGTGGGTGGTGTCGTCCTACCTCCTGGCCGAGACCGTGGCGACCGTGCTCGCCGGCAAGTTCGGCGATCTCTTCGGCCGCAAGCTGATGCTGCAGGTCTCTGCGGGTCTCTTCATTCTCGCCTCGGCCGCCTGCGGCTTCGCGACCGACATGGTCTGGCTGATCGCGGCACGCGCCGTGCAGGGCATCGGAGCCGGCGGCCTGATGGTGACCGCCACGGCACTGATCGGCGACGTCATCCCGCTGCGCGACCGCGGGAAGTACCAAGGTGCGCTCGGCTCGGTCTTCGGCGCCACCACCGTCCTCGGTCCTCTCCTCGGCGGCCTCTTCACCGACCACCTCTCCTGGCGCTGGGCCTTCTACATCAACCTCCCGCTCGGCATCGCCGTGATCGCGATCGCCAGCCTGACGCTGCCGCAGATCGCCCGCGGCAAGCGGCCGTCGATCGACTACCTCGGCATCCTCTTCGTCGGCCTCGGCGCATCGATGCTCACGCTGGCGGTGAGCTGGGGTGGGACGGAGTACGACTGGGGATCGGCGACCATCATCGGCCTGTTCATCGGCTCCGCGGTCGCGTTCGCGATCTTCGTCTGGGTCGAGTCGCGGGCGGTATCGCCGATCCTGCCGTTGCGGCTGTTCCAGGACCGGGTGTTCACGGTCAGCGTCGTGCTCTCGTTCATCGTCGGCTTCGCGATGCTCGGCGCGATGACCTACCTGCCGACCTACATGCAGTACGTCCACGGCGTCTCCGCCACATCGTCGGGGATCCGCACGCTGCCGATGGTGATCGGACTGCTGGTGACCTCGACGCTGGCGGGCTCGATCGTGGGAAGGACCGGGCGCTACAAGATCTTCCCGGTCGCCGGTGCGCTGATCATGGCGCTCGGGCTCTATCTGCTCTCGACCATGGACGCCGACACCAGCACCCTGATGATGTCGCTGTTCCTGCTGATCATGGGGATGGGCGTCGGCCTGAGCATGCAGATCCTGACGATCATCGTGCAGAACACCGCGGCCTACGAGGACCTCGGCGTCGCCACCTCCGGCGTCACCTTCTTCCGGACGATGGGCAGCTCGTTCGGTGCCTCGATCATGGGCACGGTCTACGCCAACGAGCTGGCCGACCGGCTGCCGGCGGCGCTTGCCGCGGCCGGTGTCTCCGCCGACGATGTCGCGACACCCGCGCTCCTGCACACGCTGGCCGATGCCCAGAGCGAGCCGATCATCGGTGCCTACGCCGAGACGCTGCAGGTCGTCTTCCTCGCCGCGGTCCCGGTCGCCGGGCTGGCGTTCCTGCTCGCCCTCTTCCTCAAGGAGGTGCCCCTGAGAGGCACCTCGAGGGCGGCCGCGACCGATCCGGGCGACGGGTTCGCGATGCCCAACTCCTCCGACAGCGCCATCCGGCTCGACGCCGCCGTCGCCCAGCTGGTGCGCCGCCAGCCGCCCGAGACGTTCACCCGACTCCGGGAGTCGGCGGTCGATCTCGACGCGGCGACCGCCTGGTGCGTACGCCAGATCGGGATCCGCGAATGGGTCGGCGGAGAGCGGTCGCTGGTCGCGATCGGCCACCGTCTCGGGATGCCGGGCGAGGTGCTCGCCCCTGCCTTCGCCTCCGCCGCCGCGGAGGGTTACCTCCACGGGGACGAGGCCGGCTACGCGCTGACGGAGGCCGGCAAGGAGGAGCTCGGCAAGCTGGTCGCGGCGTTCAAGGAGTGGCTGGCCACCGAGCTCGCGGACTGGGGTGCCGACGACGCCAAGCTCGACGAGGCGCTCGCGGTCCTCTCCCGCAAGATCGTCGAGGGCGAGAGCGACCTGAGCCCGGCCGGCGCCACCTTGTAGGGCTTTTTACTTTCGTCCGTGTTTGAAATCCGCGAGAGCGGGTAGGACGAGGGCATGACCGACGATGACATCCACGTCAATCCAGACGATCTCAGGTCCATCAAGAACACGCTCGACACCGCCGGCGGCGACCTCTTCAAGCAGGCCGAGCCGCTGCAGAAGACCCCAGATGTCGGAGAGTCGTCCTCCGAGGTCGCGACCGCGCTGGCGTCGTTGGCGGCGGCCGTCGGTGGGATGTCCGAGGGTCTGGGATCGCTCGGCGACAGCGTCCAGAACGCGCTCGACCACGCGACCACGACCGATGACGCCAGCGGCGATGCGGGTCGTCGCCACGAGCAGAGGGTGAGGGGCAGCTGATGCCGGAGGCGATGGACACGAAGGTCTACGGCGACGCCGCCGCCGCGCAGACCGCGGCCGACGCCTGCACGACCGCCAAGGACGCGGTCGGGGACGCCCTCGACGATCTCGGCAAGGCGATCAAGACCGCCGGCTCCTGGAAGGGTCAGGCCGGCGCCGCCTTCGAGCCGAAGGCGGAGAAGCGCAAGAGCGACCTGCGTCAGCTCGAGTCGCGGATCGAGGCCATGGGCAAGGGACTCACGACGTTCTCGGGCGACCTCAAGGCCGTCGAGACCAAGATGTCCACGATCCGCGACGAGGCCAGCGGCGCGGGGCTCACGGTCAGCGGCACGATGATCTCGCCGCCCACCGACCCGGGCGACGATGCGTCCGAGAGCGACGTCAACGCCCACAACACCAAGGTCGAGAAGTGGAACGACCTGGTCAGCCGGGTCGAGACCGCTCGCAAGGACGAGGACAACGCCCACGAGGACCTCGGCAAGGCGATCTCGAAGTCGACCGGCGACGGCTGGATCGAGGACCGCCTCGAGGACCTGGGCCTGCTGCCGAAGGACTTCTCCGACGGCATGCAGATCGGTGCGTACGCCCTGGGGCTGGCCGGTCTCGGAGCCGGCGCCGGCGTCGACTGGATGGTGAAGAGCCGCTACGGGACGTTCCAGCCGCGGGTGAACGGCCGGTTCGCCAGCCCGGCGAGCCTGACCAAGCTCGAGCGTGCCGCCAAGGTGCTCAGCGACAAGAACTGGCAGGCGAAGGCCAACAAGGCAGCCGTACGCGGCAAGTGGCTGACCGCGGGCAAGTGGGCGACCCGCGCCGGCTGGGTGGTCACGGCCGGCAGCTCGGCGTGGGAGCAGTGGCAGAAGGACGCCGACGACCCGTCGCTGTCGACGACGGAGCGGGTGAGCCGCACCGTGAGCACGTCCGCGATCACGACCGCCGGTGCCGCGGGCGGAGCGTGGGCCGGGGCGCAGGCCGGCGCCGCGATCGGCAGCATCTTCCCCGGCCCGGGCACGGTCATCGGTGGCGTCGTCGGCGGTGTGATCGGTGGCGCGATCGGCTCCGGGCTGGCCGGCAAGGCAGCCGACTTCGTGGTCGACGAGGCCGGTGAGCTCGGTGAGGCCGTGGTCGACGGGGTCAGCGACTTCGCGGAGGGCGCCGGCGAGGTAGCCTCCGATGTCGGCGACGCCATCACCTTCTGGGACTAGGACCACCATGATCTGGGCCGTACTCATCCTGGCCGTCGGCGTCATCGGCGCCGGCGTCAGCATCTGGCAGCATCTCGGGCTCTCGGCCCGTGCCCGCTCCTGGGCGAACGCGTGGAACCGGGGCGGCGTGGGCGAGGACGTCGTGCTCATCCACCTGCCCTGCATCTCCGCGCTGGCGATCACCGGCTCGACGGCCTTCGGGCTGGTGCCGGAGCAGACCGCCGCCTGGACGATCATCGGCGGGCTCTTCCTGCTGACCTGCGTCGTCTACCCGCTGCTGGTCATCCTGCCGACCCCGTCGTTCATCAAGCCGAAGTGGTATCGCGAGTCGCGCCCGAAGAAGCGCACCGCGGGAAAGAAGTGACCGTGGCTGAGACTCGGACGACCCTGACGCTCCCGGACGGCTGGGAGAGCGTCGACCCGCCCGAGGGCGTACGCTTCCTGGCGCTCGCGCCGGCCCACGGCACGTTCCGCGCCAACATCACCGTGACCGCCCAGACCAACGGCGACCTGGGGTTCCGCGACTGGCAGGTCGGGTCCGAGATGGCGTTCGCCCAGATGATGCCCGGCTACACGCCGATCGACCTCGAGCGGCTCACGATCGCCGGACAGGAGGCGGGGCGGCGGCTGGCGATGTACGACGGACCGGGCGGCTCCGCGCTGACCATGGAGCAGTGGTTCGTGGCGATCGACGGCGTCGGCCACACCCTGACCGCGACCCTGCCGACCGGCGACTATGCGACCTGGGCGGCCCGGATCGACGCCACCGCCGCGACCTGGAGCCCGGCATGAGCGCCGAGACGACGACCGTGGCGACGGAGGTCGTCTGGATCCTCGCCGGCCCGGGTGGACGGCTGGAGCACCGCGCCGTGGTCGACCCCACCGGAATCCACCTCCGGCTCGCCCTCGACGCCACGCGGACGCAGCACCTCGGCGTCCCGCGCGGTCACCTCGTCCCGAGCCTGGTCCGCACCCTGAAGATCCGCCCGGTCAAGGGCGCCACCGGCTCGGTCCGCCCGTTCCCGACGGCCCGGATGGCCGTGCTGCTGGGTGAGGACCAACGCTCCCGCGACGAGGCCCTGAACGAGCTCAGTGCCCGCACCGCCTGGTCCATCACGGTCGGCGAGTGGCAGCTCGCCGGCATCAACGGACCCGACGGTCTCCATCTGGCGCTCGAGGACACGCTCACCCCGATCACCAACACCGCCTTCTACCGGCTGCTGTGCGAGCAGCTCGGCGACTACTGATCCCGGCGGAGGGTGAGGTGGCGAGGTCGGCGCCGAGGATGCGGAAGGCGTCGACGAGGAGGCCGGCGACGAGCGCTGCATCAGCCTGGGGGACGGTGCGCCAGTAGTGCGGCACCCCCGGCGCCGGTGCGATCGGGTCGGTCTCGTCGGGGGTCAGCCAGCCGGCCGCGCGGAGCGCCTCGTGCTGCTCGGCCGAGGCCTCCCAGGTGCCACCGATGTGCTGCGTACCTGCGAACTCGGCGGAGAGCATCTCGTCCACACACAGCACCTGTCCCCAGCGCGACGGCGCGACCGACCGTGATGCCTTCGACCGGAGCCGGGCCAGGAAGCCGGTCGGCTCCGGCGCCGGAGGCTCGGGCTCGCTGATGATCACGAACTCCTGCTGCCCGAGGCCGGCGAGCTCGGCGGTGATCCGTTGCTGCCACTGTGTCGCGTCCACCCGCCCATCCAACCAGGGTCGGCGGGCAGCGTTACCGGCGCGTTCACACGCACGGGGTTGTCACGCGATCGCGGCACTGCTTGCATCAGTGCGCCCCCTTTCCCCCACTCACAAGGGACCCCCACATGACTCTCGGGAAACGACTCACGCGCAGGCTGGCCCTCGCGCTCCCGCTCGCCGCACTTCTCTCCGTCGTTCCGGCGGCAGCCTGGGCGGCTCCGCCACCGGCGCTGCCGGCCTCCGCGCCCGAGGCCGACCGCACCTGGCAGCCGGCGCTCGACTTCGACACCGACGGCTGTTACAGCACCCCGGCGATCGGGCCGGACGGCACGCTCAACGGCGGCCTCGCGATGGGCGGCACGGTCAACGGCCAGTGCCGCGACCTCTCGGACCTGCAGAACACCAACGTCTACTCCCGCTCGAAGTGCAACAACGGCTGGTGTGCGTACCTCTACGGCTACTACTTCGAGAAGGACCAGGTCTCCTGGGGGCCCGGGTCGGCCGGCCACCGGCACGACTGGGAGCACATCATCGTGTGGGTGCAGGACGGCCACGCGCGCTACATGTCCGTCTCCCAGCACTCCGGCTACGAGATCAAGCCCGAGGCGGAGCTCCAGTTCGAGGGCGGTACGCACCCCAAAGCCGTCTATCACAAGGACGGCGGCAGCACCCACTGCTTCCGCTTCCCGAAGACCGGGGGCGGGGACGAGCCGCCCGAGAACCACGAGGGCGTCTGGCAGGTCAAGGGCCTGGTCGGCTGGGACAACTACCCGGCCGGCATCCGCGACCGGCTGGTCGCGGCCGACTTCGGCGCCGCCACCTTCAAGCTGACCGACGCCCGCTTCGGCGCCGCGCTGGCAGGTGGGAAGCCGGCCGGGGTGGGGCTCGACCCGTACGCCTGACCCCGGCCGGTCTCGACTTCTCGCAGGTCAGGTGGCCTGCGAGAAGTCGAACAGGGCGATCGGGGCCGAGGTCGGTTCGGCGGAGCCTCCCTCGGGCTCGACGGTGATCCCGGCCGCGCTCGCATCCGCGGCGTCGCCCTCGAGGACGAAGGTCTGGTCGCTGCCGGCAGGCATCAGCCCTGCCGGGACCATGACTTCGTCGTGCTGGAGCCACAGCTCGTAGACCTTGCCGGTCGGAGCGTCCGGCATGCCGGAGGTGACCAGCACCGCCCTGTTCTCCGAGACCGAGCGGACCACCCGGGCACGCGCCTTGCCGGGCAGGTCGACGGCCACGGTCGTCGCGTCCTTCGCGCCCAGCACCCGCTCCGCGGTCGTCATGGTCTGGCTGGAGTCGTCACGGATCAGCTCGACCGCGGCGACCGTCCCGGTGCCGACGACGGCGAGCACCGCGGCCGCGGCGGCGAACGTACGCCAGCCGAACCGGCGACCACCGGACGAAGTCTCCGCCGGGACGGCAGCGTCCTCGTGGATCGCCGGGGTCTCGGGTGGAAGCGGCCGGATCTCCTTGATCCCGGCCAGCAGCCGGTCGCGCAGCTCGGGCGGCGGCGCGGTGTCGGTCAGGCTGCCGAGCGTCCAGGCGCTGTCGCGCAGGCTGGCCACCTCGTCGCGGCAGTCCGCGCAGACGGCGAGATGCTCCTCGAACCGAGCGCGTTCGACGTCGTCGAGAGCGTCGACGGCGTAGGCGCCGGAGAGGGCGTGAATGTCGTGCGCGGTCATCGGCTCACTCCCATCGCGTCGCGCAAGCGGATCAGCCCGTCCCGGATACGGGTCTTTGCAGTGCCTATCGGCAGGTCGAGCATGGTGGCGACCTCAGTGTGGGTGTAACCGCCGAAGTACGCCAGTTGTAGCGCCTCACGCTGCACTGCCGTCAGTGTCTCGAGTGCGGAGCGGACGCGGCGGGCCTCCAGCGAAGCCTCCACGGCCTCCGCCGTCGTGTCGTGAGGTGGGGTCTGGGTGGTGCCGTGATAGGCCGTGTCGTTGCGGCCGGCCGACTCCGCGGACCGGACCCGGTCGACGGCGCGACGGTGGGCCAGCGTCAGCAGCCAGGACTGGGCGCTGCCCAGGCTCTCGTCGTAGCGGCTGGCCGTACGCCACACCTGCAGGAACGTCTCCTGGGTGACCTCCTCGGCCTGAGCCGGGTCACGCACCACCCGCAGCACCAGGCCGTGCACGCGGGCGGAGGTCGCGTCGTAGAGAGCGGCGAAGGCGGCCTCGTCGCCTCGGGCGATGCTGCGGAGCAGGCCGGCCAGGCCCGGGGACGACCCGGTTCCCTCCGGCGACGGGTCGCCGGAGGGAACTGAGCTGAGCGATCTCATGTGTCGATCCTTGCGGATATCCGGTCCGATGTCCCGATCAGGGCATCAGCACGGTGTCGACGACGTACACCGTGGCGTTGGCGGTCGGGATGTTGCCGCACAGCACCTTGGCGTTCTCCTTGCCGACGGTGAACTCCTCGTCCGAGCCCTCGACGGTGATCATGTCGCCGGCCAGGGTCTCGTGCTCACCGGCGACCTCGTCCGGGCCGAGCTGTCCGGCCACCACGTGGTGGGTGAGGACCTTGGTCAGCATGGCCTTGTCGGCCAGCACCGCGTCGAGGTCGGCCTTCGGGATCTTCTTGAAGGCGTCGTCGGTCGGGGCGAAGACCGTCAGCGCGTCGGCGCTGTTGAGGGTGTCGACGAGCTCGGCCTGGCCGACGGCGGAGACCAGCGTCTTGAGCAGCGGGTTCGCGCTCGCAGCCGAGGCGACCGGTGCGGTCGACATGCCGTTGAACGAGCCGGCACCGTCGGCGGGGATCAGCTTGCAGCCTTCGCCGAAGGTCTGGGCGCCGGCCTCCTCGGTCTCCTCGGGAGCGGCCTCGGTGGTCTCGGAGGTCTTCGAGCCGCCGTTGTCCGTGGACTCGGTGTCCTCGGAGCCGCATGCGGAGAGGCCGAGACCCATCAGGAGGGCCAGGGTGGCAGCCGCGCCGCCGGTGCGGGTGAGCGTGTTGGTCTTCATGGATTGGCCTTTCGAGGGATGGTTCGTCTTGCTGTCATGAGGGCTTCGGCACGGTGGCCGGATCGGATTTCGTCTTTTTTCAGGCGACCGTGACGACGATCTGCTGGATGCCGCTCGACCCGTCGGGGAACGGGGTGGCTCGCTCGTCGCTCTGCACGGCGCCGTCGCGGTCGGTGACCCGTACGGCCAGCTGATGGCTCCCCGGCTCGGCATCCCACGGCAGGAACCACTGGCGCCAGTAGTCGATCCCGGCATCCGGGCCGAGCTCCGCCGGCTGCCAGCGGCCGCCGTCGATGCGTACCTCGACCTTGGCCACGCCGTGGTGCTGGGCCCAGGCGACGCCCCCGATGACGGTGCGGCCGGCGGAGATGTTGCTCAGCGGCCGGGGCGTGTCGATCCGGCTGGAGAGCTTGATCGGGGCATCGACGGCCCAGTCGCGGTCGGTCCAGTAGGCGGTCGCCTCGTCGTAGCGGGTCAGGGTGAGCTTGGTGACCCACTTGGTGGCGCCGACGTACCCGTAGAGGCCGGGCACCACCAGCCTGGCCGGGAAGCCGTGGACGCGGGGGAGGACCTCGCCGTTCATGCCGAGGGCGACCATCGCGTCGCGGCCGTCCATGGCCGCCTGGAGCGGGGTGCTGATCGTGAAGCCCTCGACGTCGGTCGAGAGGATCTGGTCGGCGTTCCTGCCGACGCCGGCCTCCTCGAGCAGCTCCTTGAGAGGTACGCCGGTCCAGCGCGCCGCGCCGACGAGCTTGCCGCCGACCTCGTTGGAGACGCAGGTCAGGGTGATGTCGTGCTCGACGTTCTCGCGCTGACGTAGGTCGTCGTAGCTGAAGGTCAGCTCGCGCTCGACGTCGCCGTCGATGGTCAGCGACCAGCTGTTCTGGTCGACGATCGGGACGGCCAGCTTCGTGTCGACCCGGTAGAAGTCGCGGTTGCGGGTGATGAACCGGGAGATGCCCTGGTGGGTCTCCTCCAGCCCTGCCGGGAGGGCTGGCAACGGGTCGCGGACCCGCGGCAGCATCAGGTCGGCGAGCGCCGTGCGGCTGCGTACGATCAGCTGCCCGCCGGTCGCGGCCGCGGCCGAGAGCAGGGCCAGGGCCCCGAACCCGATCAGGACGCTGCGGCGGGTGGCCGCGCCGTCGTTCGGGGCCTCTCGCCGGTGGCTCGGCGCGGGCTCGGCGGTCAGGGCGCGGGTCAGGGCGCGGGTCAGCAGGATCAGCACGGCGGGCCCGAGGACGAGCGCCACCAGGGTGGGCACGAGGTTGGTGATCTGGAAGAGCGGCTGGCGGACCACGGCGGCTCCGGCGAGCACGACCAGGCCGGCGATGAGCCCGACGCCGAGTCTCAGCCGCCGTCGGGCGATGACGCCGATCACGGCGGCGAACGCGATCGTGACCAGCAGCACGCTGCCGATCAGGATCGGCTTGTCCGCGCTGCCGAGCTCGCGCACCGCCCACTCCTTGACCGGGGTGGGCGTCGCGTCGATGACGGCGGTACTGACCGCGAGCGCTGGGGACGAGGCCGGCGTCAGCAGCGCGGCCGTGAGGTGCGCGACGGACATTCCGACGGCACCGGCGAGCACACCGGCGGCGGCATGGGCGAGGGTATGGCGATCCAGGTGTCTCATAGCGGGGATTCGCGCCCGCGCCCGGATCGGATTTCAGCGAGCGGTCGACTCAGTCGGAGTCGCGCATCTTGGCGAGCCTGGCGCGCAGGGCAGGCACCCGGTGCGCATTGGCGCGCAGCTCGACGTAGGCGTCGCCATAGACCCAGAGCAGGGCGTCGTCGAGCCGCCGCACGGCACCCGGCGGATAGCGGTAGTCCATCCGCGCCATCAGGGTGTCCTCGTCGACCGAGCGCAACGCGTCGCCGAGCTCGGTCAGCGAGGTGATACCCAGCTCGAGGATGACGCCGGAGATCCACCCGTAGTGGTCGGTGCGTGACCAGCCGGCGTCGGCGTACTGCCCGGCGAGGAAGGCCGCCAGCTCTCGGGGGCTGATGCGCGGGTCGTCGTCGACGGCCTCGGTGGTGGCGCCGGTGACGCCCTGCCGCAGCCGGTCCCTGATCGTGGAGAACTCACGGTCCGCGAGCTCGAGCAGGCCCGCGGCGAGCGTGAAGCGGCGGTCGAAGTCGGGCACGTGCTCGCTGGGGATCGTGCCCTTGTAGCGGATGTCGTGCTCGAACTCGGCCCAGGCGTGCTGCAGCACGGTGCGGATCTGGATCTGCGCCTGGCGGCCGCGCAACAGCTCGTACGCCGCCTGCCCCTCGCGTGCGGGGTCGAGGCCGACCAGCAGGTGACGGCTGGCGTACCCGAACCGGCCCTCGCTCGCGGTCTCCTCGCCCATGTCGCGGTCGTCGAGGACCACCACCTGGTCGTCGAGGAGCTCTGCGACCGCCTGGACGTCGCTGTGGACGTAGGTGATCACCCGCAGCCCGATCTGGTCGGTGATCTCGCGGAGCGGGTCGGCGTAGACCGGCCGTCCGTCGACGGTGCGAGCCGCCTTGGCCGCGAACGACGCGACCGACTTCGCGCGCGAGGTCACGGTCAGGTAGTTGATACCCGCCTCGTCGAGGATCGAGGTCACCAGCTGTACGTACTGGTCGGCCGCCTCCTGCAGCGTCGGCTGGATCGCGGCGTACTCACGGACAGCGGTCCCGGGGTCGTGGATCTTCGCGCCGGCTTGACCGCGCGGTGTGGGGCGGAGGTCGTCGGGCAGCGTCGGCGTGACGATGTAGCCGGTGGCGAAGTCTCCGTAGGTCGTGGTGCGGTCCGGGGCGCGGGTCGCGAACAGGCCGATGTAGGCGCACAGCACCGCGTCGACCTGGTCCTCGACCGCGCGCAGCTCGCTCTTGCGTACGGCGTTCTCGGCGGCGGTGCGAAGGGCGAGCCAGGCCGGGTCGTCGAGCAGCAGCGGCGGCTCGGAGCTCTGGAGACCCTCGAGCAGGCCGAGCAGCACGAGCAGCTCGGCGCGGAGCTGGTCGATCTCACGGCCCGACTTGTGCTTGTACTTCAGGGTCCGGCCGAGGCGGAAGAGGGCGACCGTCGCGGGGTGCGGGTAGACCTCGATCGCCCGGCGCCGACGACCCGACCGAGGGTTCATGTCGAGCCCGAGCCGGGCCGCGATCCGGGCGCCTCGCGGCTGTTCGCCGAACTCCGGCTTGCTGGTGTTGGTGGGGTGCGCGCCCGCATCGAAGCGGGCGAAGTCCTTGTTGAGCGCCGCCTCCGCCGGCCGGTTGCCGGTGGCGTTGGTGACGATCAGGGGAGCATCGATCGCGACCAGGCAGTCGCTGTCGACGTACGGCTCCAGGGCGGCGACGATCTCGTCGTCGGTCTTGGCGGCCGAGACGTGGACGAGACGGCCCTCCTCGTCCAGGACGGCCAGGCCGGTCGGCCTGCGCACGCCCCAGGCGAGGTCGACTCCGATGAAGTGCATGAGGCCAGACTGCCCGTCCGCGCGGCGCGTGCCTAACCTCCGCGGTCGTCAGCGGGTCGCCTGCACGATCGTGATCGGGCCGAACCGGTGCTCGATGTGGTCGATCTCGCGGGCGTCGGTGAACCCGGCGTCGGTCAGGATGGTGACGATCCCGTTGTCGAGGTTGCGCTCGGTGTAGGCGTTCATGCCGCGGTGACGGTGACCCTCGTGTCCCTTCCCGTGTCCGTGACCGCCGTGGCCGTGGTCGGGGGCGCCGAAGTCGACGATGGTTACCCGACCGCCGGGCTTGAGCACCCGGTACGCCTCGCGCCCGAACCCCTCGCGCCCGGCGTCGTCGACGTGGTGCAGCGCGAGCGAGGAGACGATGTGGTCGACGCTGCCGTCCGCGGGCAGCAACCGGTCGGCATACCCCTGCACCAGCGAGAGACGTACGCCTCGCCGACCCGCCTTGCGGGCCGCCAGCCGCAGCGCGCTCGCGTCGGGGTCGTGCCCGGTGACGACGGCTCCGGGTACGGCGCGGAGCACCGCGAAGGAGAGGTTGGCCGTGCCGCAGCCGACGTCGAGGACGGTCTGGCCGGGCTGGATGCCGGCGAGCTCGACCGTGCGTTCGTGGAGCGGGCGCACGCGGGCGAACCGGGTGAAGAGGTCGTAGAGGGGGAGGAGCCAGGTGCGGCCCATGCCGGGGAGGAACTCGCGGTCCCGATCGCTCTCGGCGCGGCCGTCGATGATCTGTATCGTGGTCATGGTTCCACGATGGGACATTCTGCGGATCTGCGGTGGGAGGGAAGTAGGCGGCGATGGGACGTTCTTCGGATTCGGCCGCGACACTGTCGCGCTCGGTGCGTACGGTCCGGGCCGACGGCACCCCGATCTACCGTTGGGAGCAGAGCCCCGGGATGCCGGCGGTCAGGGTCGTACCTCTCGATCCCGACTGCGACACCGAGCACCTGCCTCCCGACAACCGGCACGCCCACGACTTCTGGGTGCTGGCCTACGTCGAGCGTGGCGGAGGCGCCGTCGGCCTCGACGGCCGGCAGGTGGCGCTGCGCGACGGCGAGGTCCACGCGGTCGCTCCCGGCGAGGTCGTGGCCGCCGAATCGCTCGCCGAGCTCACCCACGCCCGGGCCTGGTCGGTCGCCTTCACCCCCGACGCCATCCCCGCCCTCGCCTCCATCTCCCCGCTCACCTGGGCCCACCACCCCCTGCTCGCCCTCTTCGCCGCCGAAGGTCGTCATGCGGTGGTGCCCGAGAAGGAGCGCCCACGCTGGCAGGCCTGGCTCGCCGAGCTCGCCGACGAGCTACGCCACCCCGACCGCCTCGGCGCCCACGACGCCGTCACCGCGACCCTCACCAATCTTTTGGTCGCCTCGGCCCGTTTGGCCCCGACCGCCCCCATCGCCCCTGACCCGCTGGTCAGTCGCGTCTTCGACGAGATCGAAAGGACGTACGCCACCAAGGTCTCCGCCGGCGACCTCGCCCGTTCCCTCGGCTACACCCCCGGCCACCTCACCACGGTCATCCGCCAACGCACCGGCCGCACCCTCCTCGACTGGCTCACCGAGCGCCGCCTCACCGAAGCCCGCCGCCTCCTCCGCGAAACCGACCTCCCCCTGTCGGTGATCTCCACCCGCACCGGCCTCACCGACCCCGGCTACCTCGTACGCCGCTTCAAGGCCCGCTACGGCACTACCCCTGACCGCTGGCGTCGGGAGGCGTGAAGTCCCGGCGGACGAGCTTGTCGAGCCCCCGGGGACGGAGTCGAACGGCAATCCCCGTGCGCCCCGCGCCGAAGATCATTACCCTCCCCTCCCGTGACCACGCTCGACGCGACCCGGACCGCGCTGATCCTGGTGGATCTCATGCCCCGGATCATCGACCTCCCCCTCGCCCCGCGCCCCGGCGCCGAGGCGCTGGCGACCGGCTGCCTGCTGGCCGGACGCTTCCGCGCGTCCGGTGCGCTCGTCGTGGCCGTACGTGTGGAGCGGCCGGGCCTCGACGAGCAGCCGCCCGGTAGTGAGCTGGACGAACGGGTCGCCGCGCTCGCGGACGAGGTGGTCGTCAAGCACACGATCGGCGGCTTCCACCACACCGGCTTGCACGAGCTGCTCCAAGGGTACGGAATCTCCACCCTCGTACTCGCCGGCATCGCCACCAACCTGGGCGTCGAGTCCACCGCCCGCGGCGCCTCCGACCTGGGCTACGAGCTGATCTTCGCGGAGGACGCTATGGCGGCCTTGACCGCGCCCGAGCACGAGGCGGCGGTGACGCTGAACTTCCCGCGCTTCGGCGAGGTTGTGGTCAGCGCCGACCTCACGCTCAAACCAGCGGACTGACCGAAACCGGTCGCGGACAAGAACGCGCCATCTGCGCCCCGAAGAGCGTCGGTGATGACCTCGCCGACGGGCGTCTGGCCGTTACATCACCTGGCGCAACTCCTCGATCAGCTCGCCCTGCCTATCCTGCTTCGAGTCCGTCACTCTGGGGGTTCGGCGTTCCATGCGGCGTCGATGTCGTCAGGAGTCATGCCTGGGCGAAGGTAGGCGGCGACGGAAGCATCCTTGTTGAGGAGTACGACGCGACCCTCCGTTGTCTCGGGAACCAGGGCGCTGGCCCAGGCTGCAAACTCGAGCTGTTGGCTGTGGTTGCCATCGGTGGACAACATGCCGTCGCCGAGGTCGAAGATCTGGAAGCGTTCGCTGCCGGTAGTGATACGTAGTGTCAGCTCATCATCGAGGTCGATGACCTCAACGTTCGGCCATTGACGGCGAGCTGCCGCCAGGAGCGTGTCCCGAGAGGGCGTGAGCACGCCGTCGGGTGAGTAGACGATTGCGCCGTCAGTCATCGCCGAGACTCTCCGTTTCTTCAGATGGCTGGATGTCCACGGTCAGGTCTACATCTTCCCCGAGCATGCGGCGGGCACGCGCCCCGAGAAACTCGCCGGCGAGGTCGGTATTGGTGACGATTCGGATTCGTGAGACCGGGTTGGCGGTGTCTCGCACGACACGGGAGTAGCGCTTCATCTCGCGGTCGAAGTCTCGCAGCAGGAAGTCAGGGCGTTTGCCTTCGTACATGGATTTCGGACTGCCAGGTTTGAGGACGTACTTCGCATCGACTGCGACGACGTCGTCTGGATCGACGTGAAGCCCGTCCGCCACGATCTCGGTCTTTCCGAAGTCGGCTTGCAGACGGATGGTGTCAGACCCGGCGTGCTTTCGCTGGAAGTCGTACGCCGGGCCGGATCCTCGTTCGGGAGTCGCGATACCGGGTCGGGATGTCCATTCACGCACCCACTCGTCCCGAGCTCCTTGGTCGGTCCAGATTGCTCGGATCGCCTTCGAGCCCGTCGCCGGGATCGCAGGCACTTCGGCCGCCGTGCTGGTGATGGCGTTTGTGGTCGGATCTGAGGCAGTCGACATCGCCCCAGAAGGTTCGGGCATCGAGGGGCGGGTTTCGATCTGCTGACGTGGGGCAGGTCCAGCAGCCTCCATCACCGCGGGCCGTACGCGCGGTTGTCCAGGGATAGGGGCGGCTGGCGGAGCAGGCTCGCGATAGGGCGAGCGCTGGCGACGCCAGCCGGTCATTGTTCCCCAGGCGAACCCGGCTGCGCCCCAGATGTGGCCGACCCCGTAGGCGGCGGGGCGTGTGAACCGCCAGGCGAGGTAGGTGAGGACTGCGCAGATGGCGAGCTTGAGGGCGTAGTGAACCTGAGCGCTGGTCAGGACTGCGCTGAAGAACCGGAGCAGACACAGGGCGACAACGAAATAGATCGGCCCCATGACCAGCGGACCGATCACGCGATGCAGCCAGCCCACGGCGAGGTCGCGAGTGCGGTCGAACATGAACAGGATCCCGGCCGCCGGCGCGAACGGGACGATGAGGCGGATGAGCACGAACGCGAGCAGGATCGCCAGCCCGGCGATCAGCAGGTAGCCGCAGGTCACGACTACCGCGACCAGGTTGACGAGACCCGCGGTGGCGCGCTGACCCCAGTGCTCGCCTTTGAAGTATTCGTACGCGACCGAGTCCTCACGGTCGATCTGACCGGCGATCGTCTTGAACGAGTCCTGCTTCTCCTCGACGATCGCCTTGCCCTCACCCTCGGGGTCGGACCGGTAGCTCTCGTACTCGTCGAAGGTGAAGTGGGTTGCCCGGAACAAGTCAGGTCCGTACTCGCGTGCGGTCGCGGAGTCGGCATCGCCCAGGGCGCCGGTGAGCCAGGTGCGGTACTGGGTGGAGCGTACGACCTCGTCCATCTGGCCGTTGATCGCAGCCACCGCAGGATCCTCGCCCGGCGCCGGATGGTCCTCGAACCCGGTGGCGATCAGTGTGACCGCGTTGCGTACGCCGTCATCGACCAGGCGGACCGACTCGGCGGGGTAGGAGATCAGCAGGGACGTCCCAAGAAGTACGACACCAGCCCATGCGACCGCGGTCGCGGATCCGGCGATGTGCCCGGTGCGTGCGCGCCAGATCGCGGTCGCCGCGACAAGGAGCACGGCGATGGTGATCCATGGGCGCCAGACCCCGTCGGTGACGGCGCGGGTGGCGTCGACGACCGGGTTGTCGAGGGCCTGGACCGGAGAGTCTGGGTCGACGACGGCAGCCAGCAGCGCGTGGGTCCAGTTCGGCATCGTGCCGGAGACCTGCAGCAGGATGTTCCCGATCGCCGTCCCCGCTCCGGCGACGAACTGGCCGGTGCAGCCGTTGTCGTAGGTCCACAGCTGCGGGGTCGTGCCGTAGGTCGACTCGAGGGTCACGCCGTCGTCGTCGAAAGGATCAGCGTCCTTCGGGCTCTCCCCGAGCTGGACGATCCACGATCCTGCCCCGTGAGGGGAGGCAGGGATGGGCGCATCGTCGTTGTTGCATGCGAGATCGGCCGCGTGAGCCGGCGAACCGCCCACGACCGACCCGATGACGACGAAGGTCAGGGCGAGCAGAGCCACGAGCAGACGCGATCGCCTGCCCTTTCGGCGTACTCGAAGCGGTGCCCGACCGCCCAACCCATGTCCCCCGATGCTCCCGAAACCTGACAGCAGTTTCGCCCACGGTGCCGAGGGCTGCCACCGTTTAGCTTCTCGAGCGGCGATTGCCCCGGTGTAGAGCTCGTTGGCGAGATCGCCGTCGTTGCTCTGGAGCCCGCGAGGACGGGCGGGTCGTTCTCGGGCTGGAGCCGAACTCGTCGGCCGGACAGGGCCGCAGCCGGGGATCGGCCGGTGACGATCGTCTGAAACGTCAGCATCTCTCGGTGAGGGCAACTATGTTTGCTGTTTGGACCACGCTGCCGCTCTTCCCCTTCAGGAGAACCGCTTTATGAATCCGGATTTCGTCCGGCAGATGCTGATCGACCGTATGCGCCGTCGCGGCGAGACACTCGACGTCGCGGCCCGATCGGCGGCGGAGGGTCTCGGTGTTCCTGTCGCCACTCTCCGGCCAGCGATCGACAGTATTCGGGCCGACATCGATCAGAATCAGTTGCTCGACACGCCGACCGGCGTGGTGGATCGGCAAACTGAGGATGAGGCGCGGCTTGCCGCTTGGTACTCGGGGCCAGAGGACGGGGACGAGTTCTGGCCACGACTGCGGGAACATCTCAGTTCAGGCTCGATGAGCGATGTCCTCGATGAGATCGATAAAGCCTCGACGAAGGTAGTTGCTCAACTGAGCAACCCGAACGTGATGCGTCTCAAGAAGCGTGGCATGGTCGTTGGATACGTGCAGTCGGGGAAGACGGCGAACTACACAGCTGTCATGGCCAAGGCGGCTGACGCAGGATTCAAACTGTTCATCGTGCTTGCTGGGCTGCACAATAATCTGCGTCGGCAAACCCAGGTCCGGCTGTCAAAGGACCTCGTCGACGACAGTTGGGCTGGCCTAACGACCAACGACGCGGACTTCGGGAACGTGATCAACGGCGCCGCGATGCTCAAGCGCGGGGTGCATGCGGTGGCGGTGGTCAAGAAGAACCCGACCCGCCTCAAGAAGCTTCGAAACTGGTTGCATGATATCCCACCCGACATCCGCGCGCGGGTTCCGGTTCTTCTACTTGACGACGAGGCCGATCAGGCTACTCCGAACTCAGCAACCGGTCGGCAGCAGCGTACAGCAATCAACAAGCTGCTGCGGGAAATCTGGGGCGAGATTCCCACGGGGACTTATCTCGGCTATACAGCGACACCGTTCGCGAACATCTTCATGGACCCCAACGATGAGACCGAGCTCTACCCATCGGACTTCATCCTAGATTTGCCCAGACCGGAGGCTTACTTCGGTGCTGAAAGGGTCTTCGGTCGGGAGCCGGTCGATGACGACGACGCGCCCGACAGCGGTCTGGACATGATTCGCGACATCCCGCAACTGGATGCAGATGCTTTGCGCCCCCCGTCGTCGAAGGATGCCCGCTCTGACTTCGATCCTGAGGTACCAAAGTCGTTGATTGATGCCGTCGTTTGGTTCCTCGTGGCGACGGCGATTCGCCGTGCCCGCGGTCAGGTGGCAGCACACAGTTCGATGCTCATTCACACGACGCACTACACGGACCCGCACTTTGCGATGCGTGACCGCATCGCGGCGCTTGTGAGTCAACTTCACGATGAGTGGTCAAGGTCGCGGACGGTCCGGTTCGAGTCGAGTTTCGCGAGCGAGGCGACCCGGGTCAGGGAGGTAGCGACTAGGCCACTGCCTGGATGGGACCTCGTCGCGGGCTCGCTGGGGGAGGTGCTCGATAGTGTTCGGGTCGTCGTGGACAACGGAAGCTCTGAGGACCGGCTGGATTACGAGAAGACTGACGAGCAGGGACAGTCCCTCCCCGAGACCGTCATCGCGATCGGTGGCGGCACCCTGTCGCGGGGACTTACGTTGGAGGGCTTGGTTGTCTCCTACTTCACGCGCACATCGAATACCTACGACACGCTCCTCCAGATGGGACGTTGGTTCGGGTACCGACCGGGATATGAGGACCTGCCGCGGATCTGGATGCAGGAGTCACTTGCTGAAGAGTTTCGGTTCTTGGCGCTCGTCGAGGAAGAGATCCGGCTCGACATGCGTCACATGGAACGGATGGGCGTTACCCCGAAGGAGATGGGTGTGCGGGTCCGTTCCCACCCGGGGCGGCTCTCGATAGTGGCACGCAACAAGATGCAGCATGCTGACGTCGTACGCGTGTCGTTCAGCGGACAACGGCTACAGACGTTCATGTTCGACCCGGGACAAACGATGGCGCAGCGGAACATCAAGGCAACCCGGACTTTCATTCAGAGGTGCATGGAAGTCGCAGATCCGGTCCGTCCGCGTAATTCGAAGCGTTGGCACTTCGCCGACGTGCCTCGCGAAGTAGTGACCGAGTACCTGGGGGCCTACGCCTTCCATCCGGATCAGGTCTCACTCGGCGCCGACCTCATGACTGGATGGATCGAGAAAGCTGCGCCCGAAGCTCTATGGAACGTGGTCGTCATCGGCCAGTCGCGGGCTCAGCGGCGGTCGACAGGTGAGGTCATTGACCTCGGATCGGTCGACCTTGGTCTGGATGAACCAGTTCCGGCAGTCAACCGTGCCCCGCTGGTGAAGTCGACGCCAGGCGTGGCGAACATCAAAGCGCTTCTCTCGCACCAGGACTGGTTCAGGGACCTAGACCCCGCCGTTGTAAGTCAACTATCGGCGGAGGCGAGGAAGGTCCCGCAGAGCGTCCGCAGGGAACATGCCGACGGTAGGGGCTTGATCATCGTTTACCCCGTGAGCAAGGATTCCGAGCCGATGGGCAGAGGCGAAACCAAAGCGAAGAGTCGCCGACGGATGAATGCTGAAGAGCATCTAGTCGGCCTTGGGGTCATCTTCCCAGACGTCGACCGCGACGGAGTCGCCTCGGAAGGCACCTACTACTCGGTGCACCCCGACTGGGAGGTTGAGGTGACTGAGGATGAGGACCTGCCACGAGACACCGAGCCCGGAGCTCAAGTCGACGGTGCAACTGCCGGTGCGGGGGACAACTGATGATCGACGTCTCCGAAACTTTCGTGCTGCTGGGCAATGGACCCCGACCTGAGGCCGAGACCAAGATCCTCACGCGGCCGCTCGGCATCAGTTTCGGCGATCGGGGAGTCCTCGTCGGGATCGACAGCCTTGGGCAGAAGCACCTGCTCGTGCCAGCTCGATCCGAGAACATTTCTTCGGACCGAACCAGCCAAGGTGTCGTGCTGGGGGAACGCACCGTCACCATCGGCGGCAACAATATCTCGTACGCGGATCTCTATTGCACGATTCCGAGACTCGGGTTGGTGTTTGAACGCTTGGTCTCGGACGTGGTCGTTCGGCTGGAGACCGCACCAGCCAAGCCTGTTCAGACGCTTCGACAAGCTCTTGAGGATTGGCGCTCACTTCTTCGTGCGGCGAGCCGTGACGTAGACCGCGACACGATCGTCGGGCTCGTCGGAGAGTTGGAGTTCCTGCGGCTATTGGTGCCGCATGACCCCTACGCCGCACTTGCGTCATGGCGTGGACCTAACAAGTCGGTGCACGACTTCGTTCGGGGCGGTTCCGAGATCGAGGTCAAGACGACTGCATCGGTCGACGGGACATACGTCTCTATCTCGAACATCGACCAGTTGGATCCGTCCTTGGTCGAGCAACTGCATTTGGTCGTCGTTCATGCGCGGGAGGACGAGTCCGCTCCTTCGCTAGACGAGAGGATCGATGCCCTCCTTCTCTCCGGGATGTCGCGCAGCGAGCTGTTGGGCAAGGTCAAGGAAGCGGGCTATGTATACGAGTCGGATCCGATCGTGAACACGCGGTATGCCGTCCGGACCGTCCGTGCTTGGCGTGTTGGTCAGAACTTTCCCGGAATCCGGTCCTCGGATCTGAGTGAAGAACGCCGACGCGGCGTGAGTCGGCTCAGATACGACCTTGTACTTGACAGTGCCCCGCCCAGGATGGGCGCCATGGAGTTCGGTAATTTGTTGGCGTCCTGGTTGCAGGGGTCCTAATGGGCGTGGACACGGCACCGCTCAGTTGGTTTCCTAAGCAGTTCGACGCCGGCGCGATCAACGGCGAAGGCGCGAAGAAGCTGCTAGGTACGCCTGCTGTCTCTCCGGCGGATGTTCTCGTTCGAGAGATGGCGCAGAACAGTTGGGACGCACGTGGCGATGCTGCGGAGATCGCGTTCACGATGAATCTTCGAAAACTGAGCCCGGCGGTCGTCTCAGTGCTTCGCGAGCAAGTGTTCACCGGCGCCGCCACCGGAACCGGCCTGCGCGAGCTTTTAACCCGCCCTGAGGTCTGGGCGTTGGAGATTTCAGACCGGGGAACCGTTGGACTGGGGGGACCTATTCGAAACGACTTGGCGGTCACTCCTGGCGTGAGCACGAACTTCATCGATCTTGTCTTCAACGTCGGGTCCACGAAGAGCGACCCGCACGCTGGTGGGAACTATGGCTTCGGTAAAACGATCTCCTACTCCGTGAGTGAGGTCGGAGCCGTGCTCATCTGGTCCCGGTGTCGAGACGAAGCCGAGGTTCAGGATCGCCTCATCGGTTCCGCGATTGGTGAGGCCTTCGACCGGGGCGGCAAGCGATACACCGGCCGCCACTGGTGGGGGCGTGCGATCGATGGTGATCGCGTGGAGCCCATTCTCGGGCGAGAGGCGTCCACAGTCGGAAGCGATGTGTTCAGTCACGGCTTCAATGATGGTGCCACCGGCACTAGTCAACTCGTCCTTAGCCCAGTTCTCGGCGGCGTTGACCGCGAGGCGGATGTGGATATGCTTGTCAAGGCCACCCTGTACAATCTCTGGCCGAAGTTGCTAAGGGATCAGCGGGATCGGTCGCGGATGAACATCCGAATCCAGATCGACGGTGCGGAAGTGCCGGTACCCGCGGTTGAGACTCATCCAGTCCTTTCAGGTTATGCGGACTGTTTGCAAGCGGTGCGGGCGGCACAAGCAGGATGGCCCACGCCGACCGCTGCCTGGAAAGTGGACGTCCATGAGATCCGTAGCCAGCGTCCGATCAAGCTGTTAGGTCATCTGGCCCTTACACGCTATCCGCTGGACGAGCGTGCCGCCGATGCAGCGGGGATTGATCCGGGGCGCGGAGTGACGATGATGCGCCACGAGGCAGAACTGGTGGTCACGACGTCGCTTCAACAGACGCTGACCACGGCGGGCTTCCAATGGGCAGGCGTGTTCAAACCCGTGAATGAGGTGGACGCGTCTTTCGCGAAGGCGGAGCCTCCCGCTCATGACGACTGGCTCACCCAACACATCAAGGATCCGAGGATGAAGCGGGACGTGAATATCTCGTTCACTCGGATGAAGGAGGCTGTCGACCAGTTCTTGGCACCTCCGTCCGCAGCGTCCCGGGACGTGGCGACGTCCGCGGCGGCCGTTGGGGACATGCTCGCCGGGATGCTTGCCGGCATCGAGGGCCCTGGTCCTTCAACTCGGACCCCTGAAGCCAAGGGCGGAGCTGGGAAGCGTGCGGCACGGCCTAGAGCAGTCGTGGAATCGGTCCAGCGGGAGCATGCGTCGCCTGGCTGGAGGCGGACGACGCTTACCCTGACAGCCGAAGACCTTCCAGCCGTAGGCGCGACGGTCCGGGTCACCCTCAGAGTGGGAATCGACGGGGGAAGCGAGGAAGGCGACGACGTCATTCGAGTGGTTGGTTGGAGCGACTCAACCGCCGGAAACGACCGAACCTTCCTCCCCGGAGCGAAATCGCACTTCGTCTATGAATCTCGCGAAGACCTCGCGATCGACGTGGATGCGAGTGTGGTGAACGAGCCGGTATGACGAAGCTCCGCCTCTACCCACATCGCGTCGTCCCGGACAGGGCACTGATCTGGCGCGGCTGGTGGCGCATGAATGGCAGTGCAAAGGAACCATTGCCCTATCTGATGGATGGCTGGGACTACGCCAAAGATGAGACCATCGGTCTGACCTTGGACCTGGACCCGAGCGAGGTGCTCACGTCGACCGGTCTCGGCTCGCTCGACCAAGTCGAGGTCGTCGTGATCGCTGAATGCCGCGAGGTCCTCCGACGCTTCGTCGTCAGACAGCGCATGAGCAACACTCACAATGGACCGGTCGATCTTTCACTAACGATTCCCGCGGGCGAAGCCGCCCACAAACTGGATCTGTCAGCCCACCTCGTTCTCGCCTCCACATGGGAGCCGACCGGTTTCGACGTGCCACGCGTCAAGGGTGCTCGGTTGGCCACGAGCCAGCGCATCTCGGTCGTGCTCGAGGGGGATGCTTCCCGGTTCCCGACTGAGGCTGTCCCTTTCTCGACACTGGGCATGGAGCAGGCACCGTGGACCGTGACTCGGACGTTCTACGATCTGAACGACTCGTTCATGGGCGGTGTTCGGCTCTTCGTCAACACTGAACATCCCATCGGAAGGCGTGCGTTAGATCCTGCAACGGCGTCCTCGGTCAAGGGCTTCCTCCAAGCAGACATTCTGCGGACTCTCATCGCAGAGGTTGCCCGATCTGAGGAGGAAGTACGTCAGGAGTACATCGAGGGTTCCGTGGGGGACGTCCTCGGCGGAATGTGTCTGCTCTTCCTTCAGCGGAGTTTGGAGGTCGCGGTGCAAACCCATCGCGAAGACCCCGCAAAGCTCGAACGCATCCTTCAGGCTGTACTGGAACCTTGGGCAGGGGTCTTCTGATGGGGCGATTCGCATACCCGCGCCTGCCGTTGTCAGCAGCTAGGGGCATCATCGACGAGCTCGCGTCTGTCAGCCGTGAACGAGGACTCTCGGGGCTTGCAGATGCTGCGGCTGCGGAGCATCCGAGGGCGGAGCCAGTGGCAACTGGAGCCACCATCGCTACTGCGGAGCGGATCCGTGTCGTCCGCGACGAAGTGTTGGGTGCGGTCTCGCCTTGGTACCAGAACGGAAAGCTCAGTCGTTCGGCAGTCAGTCTGTTCGACAACGCTCTCGGTGCAGCGCTTCATGACAGTCTGCAGATCCTTCCTGCCGATGCTGCGCATGAAGGGACGTGGAGCTTCTTGTCCCTAGTCGTGCTGCCGGACGTGGTGGTACTGCGGTTCCCAGACATGCATGAGGACCGCCTCGTCGGCACTGGAAGGAACGCGCTGAGACGACCTTGGCAGCGACAGGATCTCCTTGCCGATCTCATGCAGGGATCCAGCAGGCCACTTGGCGAGGACGAGCTTGTCGGATTGTTCGAGCGCACCGCGCTTGTCCGGAATCGCGCTCTCGCCCGCCGTTTGGCGGTTGCAGTGATGTCCTATTCGGGTGACGAGGCGAGGTCAGAGTGGGCCCGAAGGCTTTACAAGCGCGTCACCTTCTTGACCGGGCCACGGATGTTGGACGTGCTCGACGACGCCGAGCTCGATGAGCTGATCAAGAGTGCGTGAGCAGTAGCGTCACAGGGTTCGGCGTTGAAAATAGAGCTGGACGATCCGGGTTGCTGCGGTCGACGGATCTTCGTGTTCCCAGACTCGGATGACGGCATTGCCGGCAGCCTCGAGCCGACCGGTTGTGTCTAGATCCCGCTCTCTATTGCTGGCGACCTTGGCCGTCCAGAACTCGCGTCGAGTCTTCGGCACAACGAAGTGTTCGCTGCAACCATGCCAGAAGCATCCGTCCACGAAAACGTACAGACCCACCCGCGTGAAAACGATGTCAGCCCGCCGACGCCGGTCGAACGGAAGCGGAACATCGACTCGAAATCGCAGCCCGGCCGAGTGGAGAGCCCGCCGCAACGCCATCTCGGGGCCCGTGTCTCGCGAGCGGTTCGCCCGCATCGTCGCTGCCGCGGCTGGCGAGACCGGCGGCACGATCGCAGAGGATGCCGTGCCTGTCGGTCCATCCCGGTAACGTTCCTCAGACACGTGTTCGGGTGACCGACTTTGAGGTCTCGTACGTGTCATCATCGCAGTGTAGGAGGAGATGCCTGGTGGTAATGAGTCGATCGTACGATGTGGCACCGTCGGCAGCGCGGCTGACCCAGTCGTTGCGCGACATTGGCTACAACTTCCACACTGCGATCGCGGACATCGTCGACAACTCTGTCGCAGCAGGTGCGACGCACATCAACGTGGAGACGGTCTTCGAACCGAATGGGTCGTATGTGCTCATCTCCGACGATGGCTCCGGCATGAACCAGACCGAAGCTGTCGAAGCCTTGCGCTTCGGGACCAGGCGGGGCTACGAGCTCAACGAGCTGGGCCGATTCGGGTTGGGCCTCAAGACCGGTTCGTTCTCTCAGTGCCGACGGTTGACTGTCGTCTCTCGTAGCCACCGAGGCAAGCCTGATATCCACGTCGTCACCCTCGATCTCAATCGTGTCGCACGTGACGACTCGTGGGCTGTTCTGGCGGATGAGAGCTCGCCAGCGATCGAGCGTGCGATCGACAAGCTCCAAGAGGCGCCGGGGACTGTTGTCGTGTGGGAAGACCTTGACCGAGTGCTTCCGGACCGTTATGCGGAGAACGGTTGGGGCCGCCGGCGGCTCGGTAGCCTTGCGTCTAAGACCAGCGAGCACCTCGCGATGGTGTTCCACCGCTTCATAGAGGGAACTGTTGCGAACCGCAACGAGATGGTAATGGCGGTGAATGGCGAGAAACTTAAGCCTTGGAACCCGTTTGCACTCTCGGAGCCGGAGACGAAAGCGCTGCCTCAGCAGCGATTCGAGATCGAAGCCGATGGCGGATCCTCGTCGGTAAAATTCCGCGGATACATTCTGCCTGCCCGTGATCGGTTCTCATCCTCCGATGAGTTCGACCGGATGTCGGGCCCGCTGAAGTGGAACCGGCAGCAGGGCCTCTATATCTATCGGGCCGATCGTCTGGTGCAGCACGGCGGCTGGTCGGGGATTCGAGGAATCGACGAGCACACGAAGCTCGCTCGTGCGTCGATCGACTTCGACACGAATCTCGATGAGGTTTTCCAGATCAACGTCGCGAAGATGAAGGTCGAACTTCCGCCGTCGCTCAAGCAGATGCTTGAGCGACCTGTGCATGAACTCTCGGTCCTTGCCAACGACGCCTACCGACGCTCGGCGAATGCAGGTGACCGTAAGGAGGCCTCGAAGTCCGCTGCTTCCCAGGTCGCCCTGCATGAGGTCGGCGTGGCGCTCAAAGCGGCTCTGCTTGAAGAGAATGGACTGCCCTCGTTCAAGATCGCCGTTGACACGCTACGGCGACGAAACCCCGACTTAGCGGACGCGCTGGGTCTGTAGACGTTCTCGGGCGGAGTCGTCGAAGTTGCGGCGGCACGACATGGCGAGCGGACAACCGCCACAATTGGGGGCCTTCGGTGTGCAGGTCCGCTGGCCGAGTTCGATCAGAGCGAGCTGGGCAGCCCGACTGGCTTCGGAGTTACCGATCAGCCGCGCGATTGCGATACGTCCATCGCTGTTGCGGTTGCGCAGCCATCCCTCGTTGCCTTGGAAGAATCGCCCCGCAACCCTCAGCGCTCCGGCTGTGGCGATGACGGGTTCCTCCTCGTCGGACTGCACCACCATCGAGAGCTCAGCTATCCCGTTGGGGACGAGCTTGTCCTGGACGAGGATCTGGAGTTCGGTATCGGGGATCGTCGAATCGACGCCATGTTCCACCAATGTGTCAGCCATCGCCAGCAATGTGTCAGCAGCCTGCGCGCGGTCGATCCATTCGCAGATCTCGCGGATCGTCTCGTCCGAATCCAAGACCTGTTGGGGCCGTTCCAAACCTGCTACTAGGGGCCAAAGAGCCCGCTTGACCACATCACTCTCGCCGCCGAGCAGCGTCTCGCCAACTAGGACCTTCCACCGCGATCCCGAGGTGATCCAGGGGTCAAACTCCTCGAGGTGGGCTTCGATCCAGGCGGCAAGAGCGTTACGGGTCCAAGAGCTTGGGACCGCCTTCACACCCGAGTCAGCGTTGAGCGCTTCGACGACCGTCCGACCGACTGCACGTCCGAGGAACGGCGGGACAGCGTTACCGATCTGCCGGAACGCTGACGTCGGTGATCCAGCGAATCTGAAGTCGTCCGGAAATGTCTGGATCCTTGCAGCCTCTCGGACAGTGAGCGTCCGGTTCTCCCTTGGGTGGATGTACCAATAGCCGTCCTTCGCGATATGCGCCGTGATGGTCCTAGACAGGTCGTCGCCGTCCAAGCGCTTGTACTTGTCATCGAAGATGTCGTCGCGATACCGCTTGAGGTTTTCAGGCAGCTCGGAGTACTTGGTCTTCGTGTCCAGATGCTCGAAAGCCTCGAGGTCGTCGTCGCGGACTTTGCGGGTGACGTGGTCGTACACGCGGAAGCGATGAAGGTTGGAGACCCCGCTCCGCATCTCACGCTGGAAGCTCGTTGTGGGGCCGCTGTACGGCTTGTACTCAGTTCTGGTCGTCTCAGCCTGCCAGCCGGCCTTCGGGTCGACGCTGGGCAGATCGGAGATGGCATTGCTCAGTGTTACACGTTCCTCAGTCGGCTCTGGCCACGTGAAGTCCGAGCCGCTCTTCAACGCGACAAGGATCAGTCGCTGCCGAAACTGAGGCACACCATATGAGGATGTCTCGACCACGCGCTCCTGCACGGCGTATCCGGCGTCCTCCAGCTCCTGCACGATGCTTCGGAGGATGAACATCTCGCGGTCCAGTGCCATATCCGGCACGTTCTCCATGATCACCGCACGCGGCTGCGCGGTGTGGATGATCTCCAAGTAGGAACGCCACAGGTCGCGTCGCTGGTCGTGCGGCTCTCGCATCCCTTCCCGGACCAAGTGACGCATCTTGGAGCGACCTGCCTTGGAGAAGGGCTGGCACGGCGGGCCGCCGGCGATAACGTCGATCTCGACAGACCGGAGGATCTTTCCCACACGATCGACGTTGGTCGGGTCGCCGAGATCCCAGTCGACAGCCATGCCGCCGAAGTGGTGAGCGTGGGTCTCTAACGCGTCTGCGTCGAAGTCAGCGCCGAAAACGACACGCATGCCAGCGTCTTCGAGTCCGAGACTCATACCCCCAGCTCCTGAGAACAGATCTGCAGCGAGCAGCGTTCCAGGTTGCTTTGAGCGAAGCGCTCGACAGTGGTCTACGAGCCGGTCGGCATCGTCGACGTGCTCAGCATGGGGCGCCAGCTTCAGGGGCATCCCCCGGTCGAAGACTGCGGGCTGACTCGGAATTCGTTCGCTCATGTGTTCACCTCGGGAGCAGTCTACGGATCTCGGACGCGTCGACGTGATCGCCGCTGTCGGTGTCGCGGGCAAGTCTGGATCAGTACGCGAAGATGTGTGCGCTGAGGACGTCCACCTCGCGACGCGTATCGCCGAAGAACGCTCCGAGGCGGCGGGCGACGGTCTGGAACGGTCGTTCCCGGGGAGACCCGTCCTCCCGCCAGTTGTTGCGAGGGACCAAGAGGAACAGGTGTTGGGCGTCGACGGCGATGTGCGCCTTCCACATGTCCTTGAGGTCATGGTTGTTCGTCGTCGCACCGCCGCGCTCGACCTCTGCGATGATGCCGCGGCCAGCTCCGAGCTGAAAGAAGAAGTCCGGTCGAGCCTTCGTCACGAAGCCTGCCTGCGGAGTCAGGACGACCTCCTCCCTGAAGCCGAGCTCAAGACGAAGCAAACGGGCGAAGTGCGCCTGAATCTCCTGGCTCTTGGCGCCGTGTACGTGGATCGCGGCGATCTCATCCTTTGTCGCCTCGATGTGTGCGAGGAGATCTTGAGCGAGTTCATCTACCTTCTTCATCTCCGCGGCATGATGCAGTGGCACCAATGTCCCCACATGCCGCGCATAGCCCTCCACGTCGGCGAGCTTCGCAGCTCATCCGCGAAGAAGCTAGTCCACGATCGTCATCTTCGCGACACGCTCAGTCTCGATTAAGGGCGCGCACAGTGGCAGAACCGCGCATGCCTGTTGCCCTACCGGATCCTCGGTGGGATGTGACCGCAACATCGCTCGTTCTGTGGCGGGCTCGCCACCGTTGTCCTAGCGTGGAAGAAGGATCTTCGAGAGGGATTTCATGGCTCGTATCAGGACGCTCGATCCAGGGACGCAGAATGTGCGCCCACACACGTCAGAAGTGGACTGCTTCTATCAGACAGTCGACGGTCCACGGAATGAGCGGCTGCTGCACCTCACGACGTTCGGTTCGGATTCACGCGAGAGCGCGCCGAAGAGCAGTCAGTCAATACAGGTCGACCGGGCCATCGCTGAGCAGCTTATGGAAGTGCTTCGAAAGACCTTCCCCGGTCTCTGACGCTCGTGGGTTCATCTACGCTGACCTCATGACCACGGGGCCGCGCCGGGCGACGGTGAAGGATGTCGCGGCGCTTGCGGGGGTGTCGCCGATGACGGTGTCGAACGTGATGAACGAGACCGTGTTCGTACGTCCCTACACCCGCGAGAGGGTGCTGGCGGCGGTGGAGGAGCTGGGGTTCGTACCGAACCTGCGTGCCCGAAGCCTGCGGAACGGAAGGACCGGGGTGATCGCGCTGGCGCTGCCGGATCTGGCGACGGCGTTCTCGGCGGATGTCGTGCACCGGGTGGTGCAGGTGGCGCACGAGCGCGGGATGGTGGTGCAGATCGAGGAGACGGCGGCGGAGCCGAAGCGGGAGTACGACTTGGTCTCGCGGGCCCGGGAGCACCAGATCGACGGGCTGATCCTCAACCCGATCCGGCTCAAGGACAGCATCATCGTCCACCGACGACCAGTTGCCGCCGGTGTGCTGATCGGGGAGGTCGGGCAGCGCAAGGTCGATCGGGTGCTGATCGACAGCCGCGGCAGGCCGGGTATGAGGTGACGAAGCACCTGCTCGAGCGCGGCGCGCGACGGTGTTCTCGTCAGCCTTCTTTCTGAGTTTCTCGAGATGTTGGTTTAGGACATCCGATTCTGGGTATGAGAGTCCGTGACCACCCGTTCTCGACTGGAAGCAGACGATGGCCCACCACATAGCAGGAGCGATCTGATGAGGGCGCCAGAAGCGATCCCGTTCCGCGGCCGCGCGAAGTGGGGTGAGGTTGCGGGCAACGTGTTGTTGGCGGCGCTCGGTTCTCTGCTTGCTTGGGTTGCGTTCTCGCAGGTCCCCGCGAACGTGCTCCCGGTGCGCGTTGCTGCCTGGTTCACGCTGTTCGCGGTCGTGATCACCCTCGTCTTGGTCGTGGCGTTGGTCGTGACGAGACAGTTGCCGACGGTCGAACCGCATGTCCACGATGGCAAGGCCGGATTCGAGGTTCATGCATGGCGGGGGGACTGGTGGCACGCGGTCGGGCTCGACCTGGGACTGGGGACGGCGGGAGTCGTGATCTGTGTCCTGGCGGTTCGCGCTGGCAGCGACTGGCTCCTTGGAGCTCTGGTTGTCGGAACGCTTGGCGCATGGTTCCTGATTCGTGCGCTGCTTGCTGTGGTTGGCAGGCGTCGCAACGAGGCGCTCGTGATTTTGGATGGCTACGTCATTCATCGCACCCCGGCCGGCTGGTCCGGTTGTCCTGGGAGCTCTGTTCGGGTGGTGCGTGGCAGGGGGAATGCCGTGGTGCTGGTCTTGGAGTCACCCGCGGTGGTGACCGAGTGTCCGGCGCTGTGGCGAGGAAGCCGCAGGATCGCGACGGATTCGATGGTTGTCCGCTGTTCAATGATGGGACACACCGCCGAGGCGCTTGCGGACTGGCTTCAGGATGCATTGGGGTTGAACGCCGGCGGCGAGCCACAGCAGCCCCGTCGTGGGCGGTGACGTGTTGTGGAATTCACATCTCTATCGGGAGGGTTTGGCCATGGTTGACAACGAGTCCAGTGCGGAAACATCGGAGAACCGGACTGAGTTTCCGCCGCTCGTGTACGTGCCCACGACAAGCGAGGACGACCCGGCAACACGCAGGATCCTCATGCACAAGGTGGAGGACGGACGTACGGCTCTCTACACGTACTCGGCGATCGACCGGCTCCATCGCTATTACTTGCCGAAGGCGCCATGGGTGGTCTGTGATGTGCCAGCACTCCAGCGCGTGCATGACGAGACGCCTTACGACCTGTTGTTCCTCGATGTCGACCCAGGTCTCCGCGACTGGGAGAAGGACGGGGTCTCATGAGTGTCGATGTCGAGCTGAATGTGCTCAGCGATATCGCCAGTGGTCTGGACGACGGCGCGGAAGGGTTGGAGGGCCTGGCGAGCGGGGTTCCCAGCGGTATCGATGCTGGTCCGATGACCGCGGTGATCACCAGCATGTTGAGCCAGATCGTCGACAGCGCTGGCAACGTGTCGACGTCGATGTCCGGCGCGGCTGATGCGGTCCGTTTGTGCCGCCGCTACTACGAACGTGCAGACGCCGACGCTGAGGCTGGCCTCAGCGACATCAAAAAGGTGATGGGCAATTGAGCATCGACACCGAGATCCAAGGAAACCCGGCGCACGTGGAGAGTGCCGCGAACTGGGTCAAGGGCAAGCTCGCTTCCAAGATCGGAGATGCCGCCGGCAAGCTGAACGACTCCCGACGGAACGCGGACGGGTCGTGGAACTCGGACGCGGGTGATGAGTTCGTCGACATGATGTCTCGGGCGCGCGACAAGACCGAGGACCTGGAGAAGGCCGCGAAGAAGATGGCTGGAGACCTCGAGGACTTCGGCGAGAAGCTGCGCAGATGCCAGGACCAGATGGAGGACGTACGGCGTGACGCGCGGGATGCACACCTTGTCGTGTCTGGCTTTCTCGTCCAAGACCCTGGGCCGCCGCCAGTTGAGCCGCCTGGAAGTTTCACCGGGACACCTGAGCAGGTGTCGCAGTATGAGAAGGACGTGAAGGCGTACAACGATCACCTGGACAAGGTCATCGCGTACAGCGACGCCAAGGCAGAGGCTGCTCGCATCGACCGGCAATACGCGACGGCGTGCAAGGCCCTTCAAGAGGAATATGCGCTCAACCAGCATGCGGCCTGGATCCTGAACGCTGCGGACGTGCTCGGTGCCGCCGCGGCAGGTGCGATTGGCGTGAACGTCGCCGCGAAGCAGTCGAAGCTCCACGGCCGGGCGCAGGCCCTTGTCGATGAGACGAAGCAGGCCATCCGAGATCTCCAAGCGCATCCGGAGCGCTACATGAAGAGGAAGTGGCTCTTCTTCGAAACCCTCGATGAGACGAAGCTCAGGGCAGATCAGCTTGCCCTCGAGGGGAAGCTCGACAAGGCAGAGAAGCTTCTCGACGACGCAGCGAAACTCGACGGAGGGAAGATCCCGAAGTTCCTCGGACGTGCCGGCAAGGTGCTTGGTCCCCTTGGACTCGGCCTTGGTCTGTACAACGACTACCAAGAGGGTGAAACGGGGACGCAGATCGTCGTGTCGCAAGGCGTTTCTGCAGGACTTGGAGTCGCAGCAGGCGCCGGCGCAACCATCGCCACCGGCGCTATCGTAGGGGCGACGGTCGGCTCGGTGGTTCCTGGCCTGGGCACCGCAGTTGGTGCAGTTGTCGGCACGGCTGTCGGTGCCGGAATAGCGATCTTCGCCGATGGGGCGATCGATTCACTCTTCGAAAACGGGCCCGATGTGGGCAAGGCGCTGGAGGAAGGCGGGAAGGCTTTGGCTGACACAGGCGAAGCCATCGGAGACGGAGTGTCAGGAGCAGTGAAGGCCGTTGGCGGGTGGTTCGACTGAGTTCGCCCCAAGCCCCCGGCCCGGTTGGCAGTGCCCTTGCGGTTTTCTCCGGGTTGGCGTCGTTGGGGATCGGCGCTGTGGTCCTGAGGAACTACCACGATGAGCCTTTCATCATCGTGTGGTCGTCGCTCCCCATCGTGCTCGGTCTGATCGTTCTGATCTCCTGCGTCGGCTTGATTCTCGCCAAGCGTTCAAGGAAACCGGCTCACCCTGCCCGCGACACTGTCCTCGACAACGAGCCCGCGCGGTTCCTGCCTCGAAGGGCACACCGAGGCAGTGTCGTCAGCAACATCGTGCTCGTCCTGCTTGGTGGTTGGTTTCTGGTGATGGGCGTCGTCGGAGCAGTCGAGGAGAACTGGCTCTGGCCGGTGCTCGCGGCCTTCCCAGCGGCGTACTTCTTGGGTTTCCCTGTCCTGCGTGCTGTCGGTCTGTTCCGGCTTGGTGGCGTATGGCTGACGCCTACGAGGATCGTGAACGAGCAGTTCGGGCTGCGCAGCGAGATTGCGTTCAGCGATGTGGACACGGCGATGCCTCGCGTCGACGACGTCCGTGTGGTGCCAGCTGATCCGTCCGCGATCCACCACACGCGGCGGACGCCGCGACTGTGGTGTGCCCGTTTGGTTCCTGGAGAGATGCTCATTCTCGACGGTATCGAGGGTGGCATCGACGGGCTGGCTGCCGAGATCCGTAAGCGCGCCGAGGTCGCTCATGACGGCGGTCAGCGTCGGCGCCGTAGGTTGTGGGGGCAGCGGTGATGACGCTGGACCCTGCGACCGTGAGGTAGCGCCGGACGACGGTGAAGGATGTCGCGACGCTTGCGGGGGTGCGGGCGAGCACGACGCGGTAGCTCGGCGTGGCGGTCTAGTGAGCGGTCCGGCGGCCGTGCGCGATCCACACGCCGACGAGGATGCCCAGCAGGTAGCCGATACCTGCGCCGATGAGGAGCGCCGTGCTCATCGGGTGAGTGGCCTTCGGGACTTCATGTTTCCATTGGCGCTCGTGATCGAGTCGTGGTCGATCTGCGTCGGAACGTATCCACCGAATCGGGGATGCGGGGATCGCCTTCCGTTGCCGTTTGGCCTGGGCTGACGTGATCATGCGTGGCTGGGATCCGTCGGCGCGAGCGGGTTTCGCGGAGTGTCATCGTCTAGTAAAAGACCCGATTGCCGATCGGCTCGGGTGCGTCGTGGAGGTTTACGTTGGCCGTCAGTGAGAGCGGACTCCTTCGGCTGGCGGAGCAGCTACGGGAGAAAACCGGCAGCAGATTTCTGCTCGGCGTCGTCGGGCCGCCGGGGGCGGGGAAGTCGACGTTGGCGGAGCGGCTGCGGGACGTACTGAATGAGGGCGGGCATGTCGCGGTGGTGGCGCCGATGGACGGGTTCCACCGGAGCAACGCGGAGCTGGACGCGATGGGGGCGAGGGCGCGGAAGGGGGAGCCGGACACTTTTGATGCCGAGGGGTACGTGGCCGCCTTGCGACAGGTGCGGGGTCAGGAACGGGTTGAGTGGCCGACGTTCAGCCGGGTCACCGACGAGCCAGTGCCTGGTGGGGTGGTCATCGAGGACAAGTCGATCGTGATCACCGAGGGCAACTACCTGCTGCTGGAGGAGGGGCCGTGGCGGGACGTACGTGGTCTGCTCGATGAGGTCTGGTTCATCGATGTTCCGGACGAGGTCCTGGTGCCGAGGCTGCTCGAGCGGTTCCTCGCCGGCGGGAAGTCGCGGGAGGAGGCGGAGGCGAAGATCGCAGCGAGCGATCTGCGCAACGCCGCGCTGGTGCGGGCGACACGTGATCGGGCAGATCGGGTGCTGTGATGATCAGCCTTCGGAGGCGACGCAGTCGACGAGGAAGGACATCAGCTCGGTGGCGTCGTCGGTGGTGACCAGAGTGTCGAGGGCGTGGTCGAGTTCGAGGCGCCGGACGTGGGGGACGGTGATGGGGTCGAAGCCGTTCGAGATCAGGATGCCGGTCATCATCAACAGGGCGGTGCGCTTGTTGCCGGCGGTGTAGAACCGGGTGCGGGCGGCGGAGCAGAAGTAGATCAGCGCCTGGAGTCGAGGGTCGTCGGTCTCGGCGACGCGCTCCCGCAGCGCCGCGAAGCGGGTCCGGAGCAGCTCGCTGCCACCGCGGCGGAGGGTGCCCTCGCCGCGGAATCTTCCGGCGTCGGGCGACTCATGACGGGCGACGATGCGGTTGAGGCGGTCGGACGTTGATTTGTCGATATGGAACCTGCCGTAGCCGACCAGGTCGCGGAGCGTGCCGTACGCCTCGCTGAGCGCCAGCACCTGCCGCTCCTCCCCGGCCGGGTGGTCTCCGACGGTGATGCCGGCGAGGAGGGTGCGCACCTCGGAAAGGGTGAAGCTGTTGCCCTCGAGCCGCGCGGCGTGCCAGACCAGCTCGGGGAGGTGTGCGCGGAACCGACGCCAGGCCCGCTCGGTGTCGCCGGGGAGCATCCGAGAGGTGTCGATCTCGGTCCACCAGACGCCGGTATCGCGCACCTGGTCCTCGCGGTCGGCGACCACGCGGTAGGTGTCGTCCGTGGCCGGCTTGCGGGCGGCGTACGTCTCGGGGTCCGGTGCCCAGCGAGGCTGCTTCGTCACCATGTCCGGATCTCCTCGCGGGCTCGGTCCGCGGCGTCGCCGCCGACGGAGAGGGCGTCGATGGCGATCTGGATCGGGGCGGCGTAGACGACGCGGTCGCGCTCGAACGTACCGAGGAACAGGTCCGGTTCGGCGGCGGCGACGACCACGGTGGCACCGTCGGGGGCGGACGCCGGGCGGAGGGGCCCGCCGACGAGAACGGGTGCGAGAGCGCTCGGGTCCTCGCACCACATCACCGAGATCGCAGGGACGGCCTCGTCGAAGGACGGCAGGTCCAGCCCCGCCGCACCGGAGAGCGCCCACCGTTGTCCCGACGCGTCGCCGGCGGAGGCGAGCCGGCCGATGGTGGTCTCCCCGCTGAGTCGGACGGCCTCCGGCCGGTGCAGTACGCCGGAGGCCCGCGCGGCCGCCTCGACGATCTCGACCGGGTCGCCGTCGGCCCAGGCGTCGAGCCGGCCGGCCCAATGCTCGATGTCAGGAGCAACTTCGGTCGGATACAGCGGATCGAGGATCGTGCGCGCTCCCGCCGCGGCCGCCGGCGTCGCCAGCGGAGCGGCGCTCAGCACGAGCCCGGCGCCGCAGGCCGTGGTGATGGTGTCGAGCGTGTCGACCGATGGGCTGACCACGCCGTTGACGATCCGGTGAACGGTCGAGGCGGACACTCCGGCCCGCGCAGCCACCTGCCGAGCGCTGAGCCCCGAGCGCTCGATGCACTCCGCAACGAGGCGCCCGACGTCCTGTTCCATATATGCAACCCTAGTAAAGGATGTTGCATATATGGAACAGGCGTGCCGACGCACCTTCTTCTAAGGTGTCCGCCATGACGCGACCGATCACGCTGCTCGTCGAGGGGGAGTCGGACAAGGCTCTGGTGGAGGCGTTGGCGCCGCGCTACGGGGTGGAGCTGACCGAGCTCGGCATCGAGGTCGTCTCGATGAACGGCGCCGGCAACGCGGGCCGGTTCATCAAGGAGACGACGGCGGCGGGACACCGGGTCGGCGGGCTCTACGACGAGGCCGAGGAGCGCTTCGTCGCCAACGCGCTCGGCCGCCAGCTCGGTGAGGACCTCTCCGGGCAGGGGTTCTTCGCGTGCCGCCGCGACCTCGAGGACGAGATGATCCGGGCGATCGGTGCGGCGCGGATCGTCGAGATCCTGGAGGCCAACGGCGAGGGCGGCAAGTTCCGTACGCTGCAGAACCAGCCCGAGCACCGCGGCGAGGAAGTCGCCGACCAGCTGCACCGCTTCTTCGGCACCGCCTCGGGACGCAAGATCCGCTACGGCACGATCCTCGGCGAGGCCGTCGAGATCGAGGCGATCCCGGACCCGCTGGTGGGGCTCCTCACCTGGTGCTGGGGCTGAGTCACGGCTCCATGTCGTCGTGGACGACGACGCGGGAGAGCTCGATGGTGCCGTCGGGGCACTTCCAGAAGTGCAGCCGGCGGGCGCTGGGCGTGTGGATCTGCATCGAGACGCGGTAGCAGACCGCGCCGTCGGGACGTGACTGTGGCGCGGCATTACCCCCGGCAGACGTACGCAGCTGGTGCAGCTCGCGCCCGGTCGACTGCTCCGCGAGGCCGGTGAGCACCTCCATGACCACGTCGGCGATCTTGTCGACGGTGATGCCCTCGAGCGCGTCGACGCTGTCGAGGAACCGGTCGCCGATCGCGAACTCGGGCAGCGGGCGGGTGGGCTGCTCGCCGACCGGGATCCGGCGGGCCCAGGCGGCCTCGACCAGATGGCGGAAGCCGCGCTCGCGGTCGGCGAAGACGGGCAGGGCGACGTCGGGCGGCGCGGTGCGCTGCTTGGCTCGGCGCAGCTGGGAGCGCATCCGGGCCAGCTCGGCGTCGCGGGTCTCGACCTGCCGCGCCGCGCGGGCCAGGTCCTTGGCGAACTGCACGCGCTCGTTGCGCAGCCCCGAGACCTGGTCGCGGAGCTCGGCCAGCTCGGCCTCGAGATGGGCCTTCTCGGCCTTGATCGCGGTGACCTGCAGCGACATCGACTGCACCGCCGCCTTCTTCGCCGGCGCAGGCTCCTTCGCCGGCAACGGCTCAGGCGAGGGCGCAGGTGCGGGCCGGACCGCTCGGACCGGCTCGCCCCGGCGGCGCGGCATCATCGCCGGGCTCGGCACCGCCGGCCTGGGCGGCGCCTCGGGAACTGGCTCGGCGTCCGGCACGCTCTCGTCGGGCTCCGGAGCCGAGGGCACGGTCTCGACGTGCTCGACGATGGCGGGCGGCGGCGCATCCGGGTCGAGCCAGGGCGGGCCGCCGGCGTACAGGGAAAGGGCTTCGCGCGCGGTGTCGTGCTCGCGGACCTCGCGCAGCGACAGCCGCCACTTGGGGCCGGTCGCGAGGACGCGCGCGAGCACGACCTCACCAGGAGTGAGAAGCGCCGATAAATCGTCGTCGGGGTCGCCGGTCACGTCCGAGCGGAAGAGCTCGACGGTGACGTCGGGATGCAGGCGGAGGTCCGCGGAGCCGGCGAGGACGGAGCGCACCTGCGCGGGGACGACGTCCCCGGCGGCGTACGTCTTCAGTGCCTCGTCCGCGGTGGGGCGGCTCTCCCGGATGTCGAGCCAGCGTGACTTCTTCTCCAGGACGCCGTCGACGTGCATCCCGGGGGCGAGAACCCGCTCGATCGGCACCCCGGCCTGGGCGAGCTGGGGCGGGATCGACGCCATGTCGCCGCCGACGAGGTCGACCAGCGCGCGCTCGCTCATGATCGAGCGCACCGTGCCGGCACGGCGCTCCCGGGTGGACGCGGTGCGGGCGCTGTCGAAGAGGCCGGCGGCCGCGGCCATGTCGAGGGCGTCGTCGATGAGCTGTCCGGTGAGCTTCTTGCCCTCGGACTTGTTCCAGGCGAAGCGCAGCGGTGCCTGCTTCAGGTCGACGTTCCACCCCAGGCCGATCGGGTAGACCCGCCCGGCGCCGCCGTAGACCTGCGTGCCGGGTGTCATCTTGTTGGAGAAGGCCCAGGTGTGTCCGCCGGTCGTGACCAGGTAGAGCTCGGCGAGGTCGCCGATCTCGGCGGCGATCCGCTCCACGTCGGCGTAGGGATCGGTGTGTCCGGACGCGACGGTCACCACCACGGTCGGCTTGGTGCGGGTGTCGCCGTTGAGCAACGCCGCCAGCGCCTCGGCCTCGGACGTGTTCGTCACGCGCTTGATCGCAGACATGCCCCTCCTTTCACAAAAACGTACAGCGAACGGAAAGGGGACCTACCTCAACGACCCGCGGTGCTCAGGGGGCTTTCGATCGGCGCGGATACCGGGCGCGGTGTCAATGACGCGCCCGTGTCATATTTGACTCGCCAACCTGTCTAGACCACGTGTCGCTTTTACGACATTGACAGGTATCTGCCGCGCTTCGGCGGCCCGAATGTCTTTACCTGTAACAAATTCGGAGAACGATTTCGGGCGGCAATATTCGATCCGTCCGCATCACCCGGGAAACGCGCACGATCTGTCACGGGCTTTGCCGACGGTTTCCGCAAGGAGACCCACCTTGAGATATTCACGCCTCGGCCGTTCGGCCGTAGCAGCCACGGGCATACTCGCCGCCACCGCTGCGATGCTTGCCGCCACCCCCGCATTCGCCGGCACCCCTACAGCCGACGACAAGGCCCCCGCGGCCAAGCTCTCGTCCACCCTCGAGTCGAAGTTCGAGAAGTCGGACTCGACCGACTTCTGGCTCCGGTTCTCCGACAAGGCCAACCTCGGGCCTGCCACGTCCATCAAGGACTGGACCGAGCGCGGTCAGTACGTCGTCGACGCGCTGGAGAAGACGGCGAAGGCCTCCCAGGCCGGGGCCGTCGCGCAGCTCGACGCCGCCAAGGCCAGCTACAAGACGTACGCGATCTCGAACGCGATCCTGGTCAAGGGCGGCTCCGAGGAGCTGGCCCTGAAGCTGGCCGCCGACCCCGAGATCAAGACCGTCCACGAACGCGCCAAGCTCTCGCTCGTCGAGCCGGTCAAGGAGGAGACGGCCACCAAGGCGCCGCAGGGCACCGAGTGGGGCATCGACTTCATCCATGCTCCCGAGGCCTGGGCGCAGGGCGCGACCGGCGCCGGCATCGTCGTCTCCAGCGTCGACTCCGGCACCGACTACACCCACCCGGCCCTGGTCGGCCAGTACCGCGGCAACAACGGCGACGGCACCTTCACCCACGACTACAACTGGTTCGACGCCTACGGCGACTGCTCCAGCGGTCCCTGTGACCTCGACGGCCACGGCACCCACACCATGGGCACCATGGTCGGCGACGACGGCGCCGGCAACCAGATCGGTGTCGCCCCCGACGCCGAGTGGATCGAGACCAACGGCTGCTGCGGCACCGACGCCGGTCTCCTCGAGTCGGGCTGGTGGCTGCTGGAGCCGACCGACGCCGACGGCGAGAACCCGGACGTGTCCAAGCGTCCGCACGTCATCAACAACTCCTGGGGCTGGAACGGCGTCGGCTACATCGACTCCTTCTTCGACGACGTGAACGCGGCCTGGAACGCAGCCGGCCAGTTCTCCTCGTGGGCCTCGGGCAACCCGGGCTCCATGTGCCAGGGGACGTCCTCGCCGGGCGCGAACACGCTCACCTACTCCGTGGGCGCGGTCGACTCCTCCGGCACGGTCGCCTCGTTCTCGGGCCGCGGCCCGGGGCAGGACGGCCTGGTCAAGCCCAACATCGCGGCGCCGGGCGTGAACGTACGCTCGTCCGTCCCGGGTGGTGGGTACGCCAGCTACAACGGCACCTCGATGGCCGCGCCGCACCTGGCCGGCGCCGTCGCGGCGCTGTGGAGCTACAACCCGACCCTGATCGGCAACGTCGAGGAGACCCGCCGCCTGCTCAACGAGGCGGCGACCGACGTCGACGACACCACCTGCGGCGGCACCGCCGCGAACAACAACGTGTACGGCGAGGGCTACCTCGACCTGGCACGCCTGATCGCGCTGGCCCCGGCCGAGGGCGGCACGGTCGCCGGCACCGTCACCAGCGGCGGCGACCCGATCGCGGGCGCGACCGTCGAGCTCGACGGTGACACCCTCGACCGCACCCTCACCACCGACGCGGAGGGTCACTTCTCGGCCGACGTCTACGTCGGCGACTACGAGCTGACCACCTCGGCCTTCGGGTTCGTCACCGAGACCGGGTCCGCGACCGTCACCGAGGACGCCACCACGACCGTCGACTTCGACCTCGCCGAGGCCCCGAAGTACACGCTCAGCGGCACGGTCACCAACGCCGGCACCGACGCCCCGGTCGCCGGGGCCGTGGTCCAGCTGTCGCCGGGCAACCTGTCCGCGACCGCAGGCGCCGACGGCACCTACTCGTTCGCGGGCGTCCCGGAGGGGACGTACACGATCTTCACCGAGGGGTCGGGCTGTGCCGAGGCGACGAGCTCGGAGATCGAGGTCACGGGCAACAAGACCCACCACGTGAAGGTGGTCTTCTCCTACGACGACTACGGGTACTTCTGCTCCGAGGGCTCGAGCGGCGTACGTTCGGGGACCACCGCTCTCGGGCTCGAGGGCGACGACGTGGCCGCCTCGGTGGACCTGCCGTTCAGCTTCCCGCTCTACGGCGGCAGCTATGCCAAGGCGTACGTCACCTCGAACGGTCACGTGAACTTCCTCGCCTCGAGCACGGCCTACGCCAACGGTGGGATCCCGTCGGCGAGCGTGCCGAACGCGGCGATCTACCCGTTCTGGGACGACCTCGACGCCCGTGGCGACGCGGACGTGTTCACCGGGGCGACGACCGTCGACGGTGAGGACGCGTTCGTCATCGAGTGGCGGGACATCCTCCTGCTCGGCACGACGGACGCGCTCGACTTCTCGGTCACCCTCTTCGAGGACGGCCGGGTCGAGCTGGGCTACGGGGACCTCCCCAGCGGGGACCGGGCCCTGGGTGGCTCGGCCACCGTCGGCATCGAGAACGCCACCGGCACGATCGGCACGCAGTTCTCGCTCAACACCGCCTCGCTGAGCGACGACAAGTCGATCACCTTCGACCTGGCCCCGATGGGCACGGTCTCCGGTGTCGTCACCGACTACAACACCAAGTCGGGCATCGACGGCGCCGAGGTCACCCTGACCCCGGCCGCCGGCGGGTCCGCCAAGACGGTCGAGACCGGCGCCGACGGCTCCTACAGCGTCGACGCGGTGACCGGTGCGTACGGCGTGAGCATCACCGCGCCCGACTACGTCTCGGTCAGCCGCGACGTCACCGTCGCCGAGGACGCGACCGTCACCTCCGACGCCCAGCTCAAGGCCGGCCGGCTCGCCGTCACCCAGACGGCGCTCAACGCGAGCCTCGCGATGGGTGGCTCCGTCTCGCGCAACCTGAAGATCGCCAACACCGGCTCGGCGCCGGTCGAGGTCGATCTGGGTGCCACCGGCGAGGAGGTCGTCATCCTGGGTGACAAGACCGCCTCGGCCGGCGTCACCAAGAGCACCACCAAGAAGGCCACCGCGGTCAAGACGAAGGCGGGCGCCGGCTCGAAGTCGTCGGGCCTGACCTCCTCGAAGCCGGGCAGCAAGCTCGGTACGTCGGGGAAGCCCTCGGTCACCGCGATCGCGCCCACGCCGGCGGGTGAGACGACGCTGTCCCACTCGAGCTCGCACGAGGTCGTGCAGTCCAGCTCCGTCGCGTGCCCCTCGGGGACCACGACGATCCTGCGCACCTACTCGCCGGGCGACTTCGGGATCTCCGGAGGCTTCACGCCGACCAGCGTCAGCTTCGCGGTCCAGGAGACGGCCAACGGGAACACGCCGGTGACGGCGACGCTCTACACCCTGCCGGCCGGTGCTGCGTTCACCTTCGCCAACCTGACCCCGATCGGGTCGGGCACCACGACGGTGACCAGCGACTTCGGCTCGACCTACACGGTGCCGGTCGCGGCCTCCGCGGAGATCGCGCCGGACGACATCCTGGTCGTCTCGGTGGCGGGTGCGGCGGTCTACTTCGGCGGCAACCCCGCTGCCGAGACGTCGCCGACCTACCTGGCCTCCGACGCCTGCGGTACGCCGGAGCCGACGGACGCCGCGGAGCTCGGGTTCCCCGACTCCAACATCATCCTCGATGTGACCGGTGAGACCGGCGGCGGTGGCGTCGCCTGGCTGGACGTCCAGCCGCCGTCGTTCACGCTGGCGCCGGGCAAGGCGGTCACCGCGATCGTCACGTTCGACGCCACGGTCGACCAGCCGGGCACCTACACGGCCGACGTGGTCATCGGGAACAACACCCCCTACACCGTGGCGCCGGTCCCGGCGACCATGATCGTGAAGGCGCCCTCCGGCTGGGGCAAGATCACGGGCACGGTGACGGGTTCGGGCGAGCCGCTCGAGGGAGCTGTCGTGGCTCTCGACGGTGTGTCCTACGACGTGACGCTGCGGACGAAGGCGGACGGCACCTACGGGTACTGGATGCAGAAGTCCAACGCGCCGCTCCAGGTGATCGTCGCGGCCGACGGGTTCGTGCCGGCAACCAAGAAGGCGCAGATCGTGGCTGGTCAGACGACCGTCTACAACTTCGACCTGAAGCCTTTGGACTAGCCCGATGACGGGGCCCCGGACACCTGGCGGTGTCCGGGGCTTCGTCTTGTTCCACGCAACGGCTCCTGGCGGAGCTCGATTGTCGGTGGGCCGGTGTACGATCGCCGCGCCTGCGAGAACGACCCCTTTTTACCAGCCCCTATGCCTGAATCCTCCAAGCCGGCCGTCGCCGAGATCCTGCGCCTGCGGGCTCCGTTGAGCCTGCAGGTCCTGCGCGCCGCGCTGAAGGGGAAGCGGGTCCTGCTGACCGAGGAGGAGCTGCTCGCCGTGCTCGGCTCGGGTGGTTTCGTCGAGGGGCCTCCGGGGCAGTGGAGCCTGGCTCCGGCCCCGGCCCCGGCGCCCGTCTCGGCCCCGGCGCCCGCGCCGGCTCGGTTCAACCAGGCCTCGCTGGCCGCGCGTGCGGGAGTGGAGGGTGACGTACTCCTGAAGGTGCTGGACGCGCTGGTCACCGACCACCCCGAGGTCAACTGGGGTGCGCTGCGCGACCGGCTGGAGTCGGGCGCCGACGTCGCGGTCTCCGACCGCACCCTCGGCCTGCTGGAGGAGGGCGTACGCCGCTTCGAGGTCGCCCGGCTGCGGGCCGAGAAGCAGGCCGCCGAGGAGCGTGCCCGGGAGGCGGAGCGCCGCCGGGAGCTGCAGCAGCTGGCCGAGAGTGAGGTCGCGATGCTGCGCGCCGAGCTCGACGACGAGCGCCGGCGCGCGCACGACGCGGCGCTGGAGCGGGACCGGCTGCGCCAGGAGGCCGAGAAGCTGATGGCGCTCAAGGAGCAGGAGACCGCCTCCTGGGTCGCCACCGCCGCGGGCGGCTGGATGCTCGACCTCGGTGCGCCGGAGACCTTCGGCGAGGAGAAGCTCCGCCAGGCGCTGGGCCAGCTCGAGTCGGCGCTGGTCGTGCTCAACGTCCCGGTCTCCGGCCGCGAGATCGAGGCCGTCGTGGTGCACCCCGGCGGGATCGCCGTGGTGGAGCAGTACGACATCCCCTCCACGGCCGGTGTGGTCGAGGTGCCGGCCGACGGGGTGGCGTCCGTCGAGGGCCGCCCGCTCGAGGTCGCTGATCCGCGTGCCGACGTGCTCGGCGCCGTACGTCTCCTGCAGAAGGCCGCATCCCTGGACCTGGCCTACCTGCCCGTGCTCGCCTTCCAGGGGCCGGCCGAGGCCGAGGGCGAGGACGTGCTCGTCTGCCTCACCGCCGAGGTGGACCTCGCTGTCGATGACATGCTGCACTCACAGTCCGCGAGGGTCTCGGCCGACGACGCGGTCGCGCTGCTGGCCAAGCTCGGGGTCCCGGAGCTGCCGGAAGCTCCCTCCGGGTTCTGAGGTCTCAGATCAGACCGGCGGCGCGGGCCGCCTCGGCGTAGGCGGCGGCCAGCGTGGGCACCGTCTCGTGGGCGTTGAGGCCCGACGGGTTCGGCACCACCCAGAGCTCGGCGCCGGCCAGGGGCTCGGGCTGGCGGCCCTGCTTGGCCTTGGGGCGGTTGAACGCGGTGCGGTAGGCGGTGATCCCGGCGATCGCGACGACGGCCGGTTTCCTCCGTGCGACCAGGGAGAACAGCTCGGCGCCGCCCTCCTTGAGCTCGGCGTTGGAGAGCTCGGAGGCCTTGGCCGTGGCACGCCGGACGATGTTGGTGAAGCCGATGCCCCGGGACCGGAAGTAGTCGCGGTCCTCCGGCGTCATCCCTGCGGAGGCGTCGATCGGCCGGGTCGTGATCCCGGCGCGGAAGATCGCGGGATAGAAGCGGTTCAGCGGGTGCGCGAAGTGGGTCTGGGTCGCCGCGGTCCACAGGCCGGGGTTGATGCCGACGAAGAGGAGGCGCAGCGGCTGGTCGTCTGCCGGGAGGAGGTCGGGGACCGAGGCGCCGTAGTAGGTCTGGAGCTCGGCCTGGGTGAAGCGGGCCACGGCGTGATCTTTCCATCTCCGTAACGACCGGGCCCTCGGGGGTGCAACAGCCGGGTGCCGTGGGGAGTATGTGAAATATGCACCCCACGCGTCTTCTCCCACTCGCAGTCGCTGCGACGGCGCTCCTCGTCTCCTCCTGCGGCAGCCCCGACGAGGCGACCGACCCGGGCTCGAGCCCGACGCCCTCCGCCTCCTCGCCCGGCACGCCCAAGTCGGAACCCGAGCCGTCCCGTCCGCCGAGCTCGGAGAAGCCCGTCCGTGGCCTCGTCTCCGCCGGCGGCGCGGCCGAGGGAGACCTGGAGAAGACCGCGACCCCGCTCCCGGACGCCGCCGCGATCCAGGCGTACGCCGCCGGCCTCGGCTCCTCGCTCCAGGACTCGTTCACCACCGAGGCGACCAGGCTGCTCGCCCATGTCCCGTCCGGCCAGCGGCTCTATGCCCAGACGGTCTACGACGGCTGCGAGGCGCCGGACCCGGCGACCATCACGGCCTCCACCTCCGGCGCTGACGTGGTCCTCCACGTCACCCCGCCCAAGAGCACCAAGATCCAGTGCCTGGTGGCCGAGCGATCGGTCGCGTTGCTGAGTGTCGATCAGCCGGTCGGCTAACGTTCCCCGCGTGGGGGAGCCGTGGAACACCTTCGTCGAGGGCGACAACCTCGACGTGCTCCAGGCGCTCTCGGCGGCGGGGGAGACCTTCGACCTGATCTACATCGACCCGCCCTACAACACCGGCAGCCTCTTCGCCTACCACGACGACCGGCGCGGGAAAGATGGCAAGCGGGCCGGCCGCCACGAGGCCTGGATCGCGATGATGCGGCCCCGGCTGGAGGCGGCGCGCACCGTGATGTCGGAGCGCGCGGCGATCTACGTCTCGATCGACGACAACGAGGCCGCACACCTCAAGGTGCTGATGGACGAGGTCTTCGACGAGCGCAACCACCTCGCGCAGATCGTGGTCAACCTCAACCCCAAGGGCCGCCAGCTCGGCAACGGGTTCGCCACGTCCCACGAGTATCTGCTCGTCTACGCCAAGGACGCCCGGTCCTGTGCGCTGGAGTCGAGCATCCCCGAGGCCGTCAACGAGCGGGACTTCCCGCTGGTCACCGACGACGGGCGCCACTACCGACGGCTCCCGCTGCGCAACACCAACAAGAAGTTCAACCCGGCGACCGCCCGGACGCTCCACTTCCCGGTGTGGGGAGACCCCGACTCCGGCCGCGTCAGTGTCGAGCCGTTCGACGGGGGCCAGGAGATCTGGCCGGTCTTCGGTGACGGCCGCCCGGCGGTCTGGCGGTGGAGCGCCCCGCTGATCGAGGCCCGTCCCGACGACCTGATGTGCCGTCGCGTACGCGGGAAGCTGGGGGAGCGGGTCGACGTCTACCAGCGCGACTGGCTCTCCCGTGACGCCTCGGGCGATGCCCGGCGCAAGAAGCTCACCACGATCTGGCTGGCCGAGGAGATCGGCTCGACCGACTCCGCCGTCGCCGAGCTGAAGTCGCTGGTGGGGCCGCTGTTCGAGTCGCCGAAGCCGACCGGGCTGATCCGCCGGATCCTGGCCACGATGCCGACCGACGCGAGGGTCCTCGACTTCTTCGCCGGATCCGGCACCACCGGCCACGCGGTCGCGCTGGCCAACGTGGAGGACGGGGCGCGGCGTACGTGCTGGTCGGTGCAGATCGCCGAGACGACCCGGCCCGGTTCGAACGCGGCCAAGGCCGAGATGGCGTACGTCTCCGACATCACCCGCGCCCGGCTGCGGGCCGTCGTCGCGGCGCACGGGAACGGCGGCACCGACGGGTTGGTCGAGCGCGACCTGGGTGAGCTTCTCGAGACCTCTGGTGTGACGCGAGGCGCGTAGAAGGCGTGGCAGGATCGCGGCCATGGCCCTCAGCGTCCCCCGCCTCCGGATCGGCTCGACCGAGATCATCGCCCTCGCCGATGGCGAGGGCCCGTTCTTCTCCCCGCGTGCCCAGGCCTTCCCCGAGGCCACGGCCGCTCAGTGGGCCGAGGCCGACCGCCACGATCCGGGCGCGGTCGACGCCGAGGGTCGCTGGCGGATCCAGTTCCGTGCCTACGCGATCCGCAGCGACCAGGGCCTCACCGTGGTGGACACCGGGATCGGCCCGGCGGACGGCCCGGCCGCCTCGTGGGCGCCCGTGCCCGGTGTGCTTCCTCGGTCGCTCGACGCCGCGGGCATCGACCCGGCCGAGGTCGACACCGTGGTGCTCACGCACCTGCACACCGACCACGTCGGATGGGCCGTCGTGACCGAGGCCGACGGTCGCCACCCCTACTTCCCGAACGCCGACTACCTGCTCCAGCGGGCCGAGTACGACGCCCTCGACTCGCTCAACCCCCAGCTTCGCGAGACCCTCACCGACCCGCTCGCGGAGGCCGGTCGGCTCCGGCTCCTCGACGGTGACACGTCCCTGCGCGCCGGGCGCGTGGTCGCCACGCCCGGTCACACGCCCGGGCACCAGAGCGTGCTGGTCACCGAGGGGCGCGAGCTGGTGCTGGTCACCGGCGACCTCCTGGTGCACGCGCTCCAGCTGCTCCACCCCGAGCTCGCCTACGCGCACGAGGTCGATCCCGATGCGGCCAGGCGCTCGAGGGAGCGCATGCTCAGCCGCGAGGCCGACACCACGCTTCACCTCGCGACGCCGCACCTGACGGAGCCGTTCGTCTCGGCGTGATCGCGCCGCTGGATGAACTTCTCGCAACATCTGGTAACCGCGTTACACGGGCCGCGCAAAACGCGGCATCGTCTGGGGGCGACCGAACACCTCACCTCGGGAGACCCCCATGAAACTCCGTGGCCTGTTCATCCTCGCCTGCGGCGCCCTCGTGCCGCTCACGATTCCGGCGGCAGCACACGCCGAGTCCTACTCCCAGCCGCTCTCCACCGCCATCGGCGACCTCCCGGTCGCCGCCGAGAACCGCACCGGCTACAGCCGCGACCTCTTCCAGCACTGGATCGACGCCGACGGCGACGGCTGCAACACCCGCAACGAGGTGCTGATCGCGGAAGCCGAGGAGGCCCCCACGGTCGGCTCGAGCTGCTCGCTGTCGGGCGGCCGCTGGTACTCCTACTACGACGGACTGTCCTGGACCGCCACCAGCGACATCGACATCGACCACATGGTTCCGCTCGCCGAGGCCTGGGACTCCGGCGCCCGCACCTGGACCTCGACCGAGCGCAAGAACTACGCCAACGACCTCGGCTACTACGGCTCGCTCGTCGGCGTCACCGACAACGAGAACCAGGAGAAGTCCGACTCCGACCCGGCCGGGTGGATGCCCGACCTGCAGAAGTGCCGCTACCTGAAGGAGTTCGTCTCGGTGAAGATCCGCTGGCGGCTCTCCGTCGACAGCACCGAGAAGTCCGCGCTCACCAACCTCACCTCCGCCAACGGCTGCGGCAGCCAGACCGTGTCGGTGACCCTCGCCCGCTGACCCCACGCCGACTCTGCAGAAGTGGCGGCCGAATCGGTGGAAATGGCAGCCGAGATCCCGATCTCATTCGCCAGAACCACCGATTCGGCCGCCACAACTGAGGACTCGGCTGGCCTAGGATCTGCGCCATGGCGTTCACTGCTCCGCGAGTCACCCGTGAGCAGGTGAAGTCCGACGTACGTCGCCGGCTGGCGCGCCTGAAGTCGAAGCGGTGGCACGTGTTCCAGGCCGCGGGAGCGGCGGGGGTGGCGTGGTTCATCGCGGCAGGGCTGCTCGGCCACGCCCAACCGGTCTTCGCGCCGATCGCGGCGGTGGTCAGCCTCGGCACGTCCTACGGACAGCGGCTGAGACGGGTCACCGAGGTGACCATCGGGGTCGCGCTCGGCGTCTTCCTGGGCGACGTCGTGGTGCAGGTCATCGGCGAAGGTGCCTGGCAGATGACCCTGGTCGTGGGGATGGCCATGGCGGTGGGGATCTTCATCTCCTCGGGCCAGGTCTTCCGCAACCAGGCCGCGGTGCAGTCGATCTTCGTGATGGGGCTGCTGCCGACGCCCGGCGCGGCCTTCACCCGCTGGACCGACGCGCTGATCGGCGGTGCGGTCGCACTGGTCGCGGCCTCGATCGTGCCCGCCGCCCCGCTGCGACGGCCCGGTGAGCAGGCGGCGGTGGTCGCCAGGAAGATCGCCTCGCTGCTGCGTGCCGCGGGCCAGGTGATGCTCGACGCCGACGCGGTCCACGGGCTCAAGGTGCTCGCCGACGCGCGTGCCACCGATCCGCTGATCCGCGAGCTGCAGGACGCCTCCGACGAGGGCATGTCGGTGCTGGCGGTCTCGCCGTTCCGGTTCCGGCATCGCAGCCACGTGCACCGGATGGCCGAGCTGGTCGAGCCGCTCGACCGGGCGCTGCGGAGCACCCGGGTGCTGGTGCGGCGGGCGGCGGTGTCGGCCTATCGCGGCGACATCGTGCCGGAGAGCTACTACCAGCTGGCCTTCGGGCTCGCCGACGCCGTCGACGTCGTCGAGGCCGAGCTCGCCGCGGGCCTCGGCCCGGACGGGCTGAGCCATGAGGCCCGGTCGGTGCTGCTCGCGGTCGGCGAGCACTCGGCCGAGGTGGAGCGTACGGAATCGCTCAACGCCGAGGTCATCCTCGTCCAGATCAGGTCGATCATCGTCGACCTGCTCGGGGTCACCGGGATGGGGCAGTTCGAGGCGACCGACGCGCTGCCGCCGCTGCCGCCTCGGTGAATGCTCACCGAGTCAGCTCGGTGAGCATTCACAGCGACCCGCGCAGATCACGGACCACCGAGTCGACGACCGCGACCAGGTCGCCCTCGGTGGACGCCGCGATGGCACGTTGTCGCTGGTAGGAGGCACCTTTGTGGATGATGTCGTGCACCCCGGCGAGCTCCTTCTCACAGCCGAGGCGCGCGGCCACGGGCTCCAGCCGCACCAGCAGCTCGGCGAGATCCTCGGTGACCAGCCGCTCGTCCGAGGCGTCGTTGAGGATCACGATCGCGTCCAGGCCGTAGCGGGCGGCGCGCCACTTGTTCTCCTGGACGTGCCACGGTGGCATCGTGGCGACGGGCTCGCCGGCGGCCACCCTGGCATCCAGGTCGACGCAGAGACAGTGGGCCAGCGCCGCGATCGCGGCCAGCTCCTGCAGGGTCGCGACCCCGTCGCAGATCCGGTTCTCGATGGTGCCGATCCGGGGCGAGGGCCGGATGTCCCAGCGGATCTCGCTGATGTCCTCGATCACGCCGGTGACCGTCTGATCCGAGACGTACGCCTCGAACTCCGGCCACGTCGCGAACTGGAACGGCAGCCCCGCCGTCGGCAGCTGCTGGAACATCAGCGCCCGGTTGGACGCGTAGCCGGTGTCCACGCCGGCCCAGATCGGGGAGGACGCCGACAGCGCCTGGAAGTGGGGGTAGTAGGTCAGCAGCCCGTTGAGGACGGGCAGCACCCGGTCGCGCTCCGGCATCCCGACGTGCACGTGCACGCCCCAGATCAGCATCTGCCGCCCCCACCACTGGGTGCGGTTGATCAGCTCCTCGTAACGATGCCCCGCGGACAGCTCCTGCCTGGTCCAGGACGCGAACGGGTGGGTGCCGGCACCGAAGAGGTCCACGCCGAGATCGTCCCCGGCGCGTACGACCTCGAGGGTCGTCTCCCGGATCTGGTCGATGGCCTCCTCGACCGTCCCGCAGATCCCGGTCACGATCTCGACGGTGTTGCGCAGCAGCTCCTTGTGGATCCGCTCGGGGTTGGGAACCCGGGCCTTGGCCCGCGCGAAGAGATGGTCGGCGACGTTGACCAGGTCCCGGCTCTGACGGTCGACGAGGGCGAGCTCCCACTCGACGCCGAGCGTCGGTCGCGGGGAGGGGTGGAAGTCGATCCGCATGTATTGAGCGTTCCTTGCACGGGCCCGTTTGTCGAGCACCGTGAATGCCTGTCGATCACCGCCCCGATGGCACCCTGTGACGGTGGACGCGCGCGAGGTGAACCTGACTCTGGACTTCTGCCTCCGCGTCGGTGAGCTGCTGATCTCCACCGGCGCCGGGGCCGCTGACGTGACCGCGACGATGAGGTCGCTCTCTCAGCATCTCGGGCTCCGCGGAGCCGAGGTCGACGTCACCTACACCAGCCTCTCGATGAGCTATCAGGCCGACCCAGAGGCGATCCCGATCCACACCACGCGGCAGGTCAAGAACCGCACGATCGACTACGACCACCTGACCGCCGTCGACCACCTGGTCCGCCAGGTCGTACGCGACGAGGTGGACCTCCAGGGCGCCCGGATCGCACTGGGTCGCATCATCTCCGGCGGCCACCGCCGGCCGCGCTGGGCCGCGACGCTCGGCATGGCGGTGATGGCCGCCGCGTTCACCGTCTACGTCGGTGGTGATCCCTGGGTCGTCGTCCTCTCTTTCATCTCGGGCGCGTCCATCGACCAGCTGCAGCACCTCCTCCACCGCCGTTGGCGGCTGCCGCTCTTCTACCTGCAGGTCGCCGGGGCAGGCCTGGCCACGCTGCTCGCGGTCATCGCCGCGGCGTTGCCCCTGAACCTCGACGTCTCCACCTCGATCACCGCCAACATCACCGTGATGCTGGCCGGGATCAGCTTCATGGGTGCCCTGCAGGACGCGCTGACCGGCTTCCACGTCACCGCCAGCGCCCGGATCATGGAGGCCCTGGTCTCCACCGCCGGGATCATCGCGGGGGTCACCGGCGGTCTGGTCTTCGCCGGCGCGGTCGGGGTGCCGATCCACGGTGCGGTCTCCGGCGGCACCAGCACGCTGCAGTCGATCACCCTCGCCACCGTCGGCGGGGCCGTCGGGGCCGCGGCCTTCGCCTACGCGGCGTACGCCCCCAAGCGGACGCTGGTCCCGATCGCGGTCATCGCCGGCATCGCCGTGGTGCTGTCGATCGTCGTGCCCGGCGACGTCGGACGTACGTGGCGGGTGGCCGTGGCCGCCCTCTTCATCGGTCTCATCGCCTACTCGGTGGCCACCCGGCTGAAGGTGCCGCCGCTGGTCATCGTGGTGTCCTCGGTGGTGCCGTTCCTGCCCGGCTACTCGATCTACCGCGGCCTCACCATGCTGGCCCAGGAGACCCCGGCGACCACCTCGGTCGGCCTGGTCGCCCTCTTCACCGCGGCCTCGGTCGCGCTGGCTCTCGCCTCGGGCGTCTATCTGGGCGAATACATCGCCCAGCCACTCAGCCGCCGGTCCTGGCGGATCGAGACCCGACTCTCCGGACCGCGCCTGGTCGGTCCGCTGCGGAAGGACCGGACCACCCCGGTGCCGGCCGCCGTCGAGACCGATGCCTAGGCCTCACAGGCCGGCGAGCACCTCGAACCAGCGCTCCGGGGTCGCGTCGTACGGCGCCCGGCTCTCCTTGACCGCGAGATAGACCCGCTCGGCGGAGTCCTCGGTCATCGAGATGATCTCGGGCGGGTAGCCGTACTCGATCTGGTGGTGCTCGAACTCGTCCTCGTCGTCGATGTAGACCGAGCCGTCGAACTTCTTGACCACGTCGAGGTCCAGGTCGATGCAGGTGACCGTCGAGTCCTGCCACACCGGCGGAGTACACATGTCGACATATATCTGCGAGGTCACCCGCTCGTTGGGCCGGTTGAAGGCGGGGAAGTGGGCCGCGTCGTGGTGGGGGACCAGGCTGACCGACTCCCAGTCGGCGACCCAGCCCCGGCCCGGGCGGGCGAACTCGGTGCCGACCGGGTGGCCGATCCACTCGCCGTGCTCGTCCTCGCCGAGGTAGAGACCCGTGAAGGACCAGTGAGGCCGGCCACCCCACTTCGTGAACTCGACACGAACAGGATGACCGGCCTCGAAGCGCATGGGCCTAGTCTGCCTGCTTCTTCGGCATCACGTACTTGGCACCCAAGGCGATGAGGTCCTGGTAGCGGGAACCGGTGAACTTGCCGAAGTTGTGGATCACGTGGGCGTCGAGACCGACCAGCACGCGGGCCTGCTTCTTCTCGATGCCCTTGACGATGATCTCGGCGGCCCGCTCGGGCTCCATCTTGGCGAGCTTCTCGTCGAAGAACTTCGCGGTCGCGGCCTGGTCGTCCTTGGCCGAGACGCGGGCGCTGCGGGCGACCGCGGTCTTGATGCCGCCCGGGTGGACCGAGGTGACGCCCACCTTGTGGCCGTCGATCAGCATCTCCTCGCGCAGCGCCTCGGTGAAGCCGCGCACCGCGTACTTCGCCGCGTTGTAGAACGCCTGGTCGGGCATCGAGACCAGCCCGAAGAGCGAGGAGATGTTCACGATGTGCGCGTCGCCGGACTCGATCAGGGCCGGCAGGAAGAGCTTCGTGCCGTGCACGACGCCCCACCAGTCGATGCCCATGATCCAGTCGATGTCGTCCCAGTCGAGGTCGTTGACGCGGCCCGACAGCGCGACGCCGGCGTTGTTGATCACCACGTTGACCGTGCCGAAGTGGGCGATGACGTCCGCGGCGTACGCCGTGAAGGCCTCGCGGTCGGCGACGTCCAGCTTGTCCGCCTTGATCTCACGGGCGCCGGCCTGCTTGGCGAGCTCGACGGTCTCGGCCAGGCCGGCCTCGTTCACGTCGGAGAGCGCCAGCCGGGCGCCGCGCCCGGCGAGGTTGAGCGCGAGGGCGCGGCCGATGCCGGAGCCGGCTCCGGTGAGCACGACTACCTTGTCGTCGAAGGACTTCATGCGGGGACACTCTCCTTGGTCGTTGCCGGCTTGCCGGCGGCGGTGACGGCGTACTTGTCGACGTCGAACTTGCTGGTCAGGTGGCGGAACAGGAACGTGAAGCTCGGCCACAGGGTGGTGTTGCGGCCGTGCTCGTCGAGATACCACGACGCGCAGCCGCCCTCCGACCACACCGTCTTGTCCATCTTGCGCTGCAGGTCGTCGTTCCAGGCGGAGGTGGCGTCCTCGGTGGGTTCGACGGTGGCGTACGCGTTCGTACGCATCGTGCGGATCGCGTCGCGGATGTAGGCCACCTGGGACTCGATCATGTAGACCATCGAGGAGTGGCCCAGGCCGGTGTTGGGGCCGACCACGAAGAAGAGGTTGGGGAACTCGGGGACGGTGGTGCCCTTGTAGGCGCTCATCCCCGTCTCCGCGAACCGCTCGGCCATGGTGCGGCCCTTGCTGCCGGTGATCGCGTGGGCGATCGGTAGGTCGGTGGTGTAGAAGCCGGTGGCCACCACGAGGACGTCGATCTCGCGGCTGGTGCCGTCCTTGGCGACGATCGCGTTCTCGCTCACCCGGTCGATGCCGTCGGTGATCAGGTCGACGTTGTCGGCGGCCAGCGCCGGGTAGTAGGCGTTGGAGATCAGCGTGCGCTTGCAGCCGAGCGTGTAGTCGGGGGTGACCTTGCGGCGAAGCTCGGGGTCCTTGATGCCGCGGCGGATGTTGTTCCGTGCCATCAGCTCGTGGGCCTTGGTGAGCCTGGGCTCCACGGCCAGACCCAGGACGCGGACCTCCAGGCCCCAGTAGACCGCCGCGCGGGCGAGCCGCTGGACGCCGGGGACGTGGCGGAAGGCGGCCTTCTCGAGCTTGGAGTAGCGGTGCTCGTTGCGGGGGAGCACCCAGGGCGCGGTGCGCTGGTAGACGTCGAGGCGCGCGGCCTTCTTCTGGATCTCCGGGACGATCTGGATCGCGCTGGCGCCGGTGCCGATCACCGCGACGCGCTTGCCGGTGAGGTCGACGTCGTGGTTCCACTGGGCGGAGTGGAAGATCTCGCCCTGGAAGCCCTCGATGCCCTCGATGTCCGGGAGCTTCGGCTCGGAGAGCGCGCCGGGTCCGGCGATGACGGTGGTCGCTGCGTACGTCTTCCTGCCGTTCGTGCCCTCGGTCTCGACGAGCCAGCGCTGCTGGGTCTCGTCCCAGGTCGCGGCGGTCACCGCGGTGTCGAAGACGAAGCGGTCCAGGGTGCCGGACTGCTCGGCGACCTTCTTGATGTACGCCTCGATCTCCGGCTGGGGCGAGAAGCTCATCGACCAGTCGGGGTTGAGCGCGAAGGAGTAGCTGTAGAGCTGGCTGGGCACGTCGCAGGCGGCGCCGGGATAGGTGTTGTCTCGCCAGGTGCCACCGACGCCGGAGCCCTTCTCGATGACGACGAAGTCGCGCTCGCCGTCCTCCTCGAGCTTGATCGCCGAGCACAGGCCGCCGAAGCCGGCACCGACGATCAGGTGGTCGACGTGGGTGAGGTCAGCAGTGGTCATACCGAGAGTATTCTTGCCTATTGAACGGATGTCAATAGAATGGTCGGCATGAGCCAACGGACGCGTCTGACGCCCGAGCAGCGCCGCGAGCAGCTGCTCGACCTGGGCATTCGCCTCTTCGCGCGCCACTCCCTCGACGAGATCTCGATCGACGTGGTGGCGCGTGAGGCCGGCATCTCGCGCGGGCTGCTCTACCACTACTTCGGCGACAAGATGGCCTTCCGTGAGGCGGTCGTACGCCGCGCCGCCGACGCCCTCGTCGCCCAGACCGCCCCGCCCTCGACGGGCGAGCCGGTCGAGCGCCTGCTGGCGTCCATGACGGCCTACGTCGACTTCGTCGACGCCAACTACGAGGGGTACGTCTCGATGGTCCGCGGCGCCGCGAGCGACCCGGTCCTGCGCGAGATCTACGACGAGGCCTTCTTGGCGTTGGGACTCCGGATCTTCGATGCCGGTGCCGACTTCGTCGAGGACACCCCCGCCGCGCGGCTGGTGGTGCGTGGCTGGCAGGCGATGTCGGAGGAGCTGGTGCTGTCCTGGAAGGCGGATCCCGCCGGGTTGTCGCGCGAGGAGCTGCTGGGGATGCTGGCCTCTTCGTTGCCGGTGCTGCTGGAGATGCTGCCGCGGAGCTCCGGGGTGGGTTCAGGCGAGCTGTAACACGTCGTTCGTAGGACTATCCGGTCGTTCTGATAGGGCGAGTAGTGCCACGAACGACGTGTTACCCGGGCGCCCGCACTCAGGAAGCGGTTACCCGGACCCAACCGATGGACGACCGACCGCGTCAGTAGGGCGTCGGGGGTTGGAACCGGAGGAGGAGACTGGTGAGTCGGGACGAGGAGTTCACCGCCTACGTCAGGGAGAGACGCGCGCACCTGTTCCGCGCGGCCTACCTGCTGTGCGGTGACGAGCATCGAGCCGAGGACATCGTGCAGCTGACGCTGTCGAAGGTGTACGCAGCGTGGCGAAAGGTGCAGAAGGCCGACAGCGTCGATGCCTACGTACGTCGGGTGCTCGTCAACAGTCACCTCGACGAAGGCCGCCGTCCGTGGCGGCGGGAGCGGTCGGGCGAGATCGCCGACCGCCCGGCGCCCGTCGGCCTCGGGGCCGAGGAGCTGGACGAGCTCTGGACCGCGCTGCGATCTCTTCCTGCAGGTCAGCGCCGGGTTGTGGTGCTTCGGCACTACTGGGGCCTGTCGGTCGAGGAGACGGCCGCCGACCTCGGGGTCAGCAGTGGGACGGTCAAGAGCCAGACCTCCGAGGCGCTGGCCAACCTGCGCCGCACCCTTCGCCCCGGCCACGCTGACTCCGACGCTGCCCGAGGAGGCCGGCGATGAACATCTTCGATGACGACACCCTGCTGCGCGACCGCCTCTACCGCATCGGTGCGGCCGCTCCGGTCCCGCTCGCGGACCCCGCCGAGGACGTACGCCGTGGCCGCCGCCGCGTGCTCCGGGCCCGCGTGGTCGCGACCGTCGGGACCGTGATGGCGGTCGGGATCATCGCCATCGCCGGGGTGGCGCTCCAGCCCGTGGTCACGGACCGGGCAACCGATCCGGCAGGGTCCCCGACCTCCCCCTCGACCTCGTCGGTGCGCCGGGCCGAGTCGGTCGCGCAGGCGTTGCCCAGCACGTTCGACCTGGCGATCAACGTGATGTTCGAGCGCGACGGCGACTTGGCAGGCGTCCCCGACGTCGTGATGAGGCCGTTGCGGGCGACGACCGATGAGTCCATCACGATCTGGACGGCGAAAGCGGAGCAGATCGACGCCGGCGGTGACCAGGAGCTCGCGGATGTCCTCGCGAGGATCAAGCGGTCGTTGGACGGCATGGCGCAGACGCGATCGGACATCCGTGACACGGGCCAGGCCCAGGTGCTGGCGGAGGCCGCCTACGGGGCGCTCGCCGACGATCTCTTCTCGCTCGCGACGCTCGTGCCGTCGGTCGGCGACGCCGAGATCGACACTGAGATCGAAGCGCTCGGCGCCATTCGTCCGGCGTTCCGGTCGTTGGGCGAGGAGCGGGCCATCATGATGGAGGCGCTCACGAAGCGCCGGCACTCGCAGGCGGCGGGTATGTCGGCCGAACCCATCAGCGAGGAAGACCTCGCCGCGCTCGCCTCGGCCGAGGCGACGTGGCGTCGGTCGCTCGCGGACTTCTACACGGCGGCCTCGGAGCGTCAGCGCGAGACCCTCGACGGGATCACCGTCAACACCGCGACCGAGGGAGCCATCGGGGTCCCGGCGCACCGGGTGGTCAACCAGATCCTGTCCACCGGCAGCCTGGACCGGGTCACGCTCACGCCGGACGCTTACACGGGGTCCTGCACCGAGCTGATCCGTGGGCTGCAGAAGCTGTTCGTCGCCGCGGCGAACGAGATCATCGACGATCTCGCAGCGCTCGACGGCTAGCGAACAAGTAACACGTCGTTCGACGTACTTTCCGGTCGCTCTCACCGGGCGACCAGTACGTCGAACGACGTGTTACAGGGCGGCTCGGCTCTACTCGGAGACGGCCGCCTCGAGCTGGTCGAGGGCCCAGTGGAGGTCGTCCTCGGCGATCACCAGGGGCGGGGCGAGGCGGATGGTGGAGCCGTGGGTGTCCTTGGCGAGCACGCCGCGGGCGAGGAGGCGCTCGCAGATCTCGCGACCGGTGCCGACGGCCGGGTCGATGTCGACGCCGGCCCACAGGCCGCGGGAGCGGAAGCCGACGATGCCCTTGCCGACCATCGCCATCAGCCGGTCGCGCAGGACCTGGCCGAGGGCCTCGGCGCGGGCCTGGAACTCGCCGGTCTCGAGCAGCTCGATGACGGCGGTGCCGACGGCGCAGGCGAGCGGGTTGCCACCGAAGGTGGAACCGTGCTGGCCGGGGCCGATGACGCCGAGCACGTCGCGATCGGCGACGACGGCCGAGACCGGGACGATGCCGCCGCCGAGCGCCTTGCCGAGGATGTACATGTCCGGCTTCACGCCGGCGTGGTCGCAGGCGAAGGTGTAGCCGGTGCGGCCGAGGCCGGCCTGGATCTCGTCGGCGGCGAAGAGCACGTTCTCGCGGGTGCAGACCTCGCGCAGCCCGATCAGGAAGTCGTCGCCGGGGATGACCACGCCGGACTCGCCCTGGATCGGCTCGACAAGCACGGCCACCGTGTTGGGGGTGATGGCGGCCTCGATCGCGGCCAGGTCGGCGTACGGAACCATCACGAAGCCGGGGGCGAACGGGCCGAAGCCGTCGCGGGCGTCGGCATCGTCGGAGAAGCCGACGATCGTGGTGGTGCGGCCGTGGAAGTTGCCGGCCATCACGATGATCTCGGCCTGGTCGGCGGGGACGCCCTTCACGTCGTAGCCCCACTTGCGGGCGACCTTGATGGCGGTCTCGACGGCCTCGGCGCCGGTGTTCATCGGGAGCACCATGTCCTTGCCGCACATCGCGGCCAGGCGGGCGGTGAACTCGGCGAACTGGTCGTGCACGAAGGCACGCGAGGTCAGGGTGACCTTGTCGAGCTGCTCACGGGCGGCGGACAGCAGTGCGGGGTGGCCGTGACCGAAGTTCAGCGCGCTGTAGCCGGCCAGCATGTCGAGGCAGCGGCGACCGTCGACGTCGGTCACCCAGGCGCCCTCGGCGTGGCTGATCACCACCTCGAGCGGGTGGTAGTTGTGCGCGGAGTGCGCCTCGGCGGCAGCGAAGGCGGCGGGGGTCAGGCTGGTCGCAACGGTGTCCTGAGCTTCGTTGAGCAGGGTCATCGCACTCCTCCATCTCGTGGGGCGTTCTGGGTGATCTGAGCCAAGATCATCTGATTGTCAGACAATCCTACGATCAGGCTACGCCAGATGCCTCATCGCTGTCGCCGGGTCGGTGACGCGGCAGCAAATACCGGTGCGGAGGGCGTGCGCCCCGGGGTATATGTTCCGTCAGCCATCTCGGCCCGCTTCGCGTTCTCTGGCAGCGAAGCAACCCCAAGACCATCTCGGGCAAGAGACTCGGAGGAACCACAGATGCGCGTACGCGCACTGGTGGCGGCTGCTGCCGTCGCCCTGATCGTGCCGGCGGTGCCGGCCTTCGCGACGGAGACCCCGTCCACCACGGACCCGTCGGAGACGGCGAGCGTCGAGACGACCCCGGCCGACTCGCAGCCCGCTCCCGAAACGGAGACCGAGACGGGCACCGAGGCGGACACCGTGACGGAGCCGGAGACCCAGCCCGAGGCCCAGCCCGAGACCCAGCCGGAGGCCCAGGCCGAGACCCAGCCCGGTGCTGAGGCGGAGCCTCCCGCGGCAGGCGTGGCGGAGGAGCCCGCGGCCGCCGTCGTGACCACTGTCGTCATCACCGTTCCCGCCACCGCCCCGGCCGGGGGCGCGACGTTCCCCGTGACGTACGACGTGGAGAACGTGGAGGCGCTCGGGGCCAACCCGGTGGCCAACTGGACGATCACCGGCTCGAACGGTGCTTCGCCGAGCGGCCCGCAGTCGGCGCCGATCACGCTCGACGCCGACGGTGTCGGGACGGTCCAGGCGACGATGCCGACCGCGACCGACACCTACCGGCTCACCGGGTTCGTCGAGGGCGAGAGCGGCGCGACCGACTCCGTCACCGTCGAGCTCGGGTCCGTCGACGCCACCAAGCCGGTCGTCACCCTGAGCCGCAGCCTGACGACCTTCTACCCCTACCCGGACGGCTACCGCGACACCGTCACGGCGAAGATGACCGTCAATGAGACCGTCGGCTACACCGCCAAGGTGGTCACCGCCGGCGGCACGCTGGTGCGCACCCTGGGCTCGTCGACGAGCTTCACCGGCACCACCTCCTACACCTGGAACGGCAACAACAACGCCGGCACCCGGGTCTCCGGCACCTTCTACGTCCGCATCGAGGCCAAGGACAAGGCCGGCAACGTCACCACTGCCCAGATCTCGGTCGCCGCGTCCGCCAAGAAGCTGACCTGGAAGACCTACAGCCGGACGCTCACCGCCGCGGACGCCCTCAACTACAAGTACGTCGGCTCCTGCTCGACCCTCAAGGCGCCCGCTCGCAGCGACTGGGCCGAGTCGCGCGGCCTGCGGTCGAACGTACGCTGCAAGGCCCCCGGCGACAGCGCGAAGGCCACCGTCTACACCGAGAACGTCAAGTGCCTGCCGAAGTCGGTCGACGGCAACTACCGCAACCTGACGCTCAAGCACTACGGCGGCCGTCCCAAGGGCTACACGAAGAACGTCTACGTGATCACCACCGTCCTGCGCCCGTCCGACTGGTCCTCGCGTCAGATCCACCAGTTCGGCAACTCGGTCAAGTGGAAGACGATGGCGTCCGTCGCCTTGCCCAACAGCCTGATCCAGAGCCGCACCTCGACCCAGTACTGCCCCGCCGTGTGGTGGACCGCCGGCCTCAACTCGAGCTCGCGCTACGACATCTGGAAGTACTCGGTCGGCATCCAGTACCGCGTGCTGGCGTGACCATGACGCGCACGCTGATGCTCTCCGTCGCCGCGGCGGTGCTGGTCGCCGGCGGTGCGTTCGGTGGCGCCCTCGCCCTCTCGGGCGAGGACGAGCCGCAGCGCCCGGCCGTCGAGAAGGAGCAGCCGGCACCGGCCGGCCCCCAGGAGCGTCCGGAGCAGGATCCGGAGGAGGTCGCCGACCTCTACGCCCCCGAGGGTGAGGTCGGCGTCGACCAATAGCTGACTGCAAGACGGAAAAAGACGTACGCCGCCGGGGCGAGGCTCCGGCGGCGTACGTCCTGCTTTTCATCGAAGCCAAAGGTCTCGCACAGCCTCACCACAGGAACCCGGCGGACTCTGGAAACATGAGCGACAAGAGTACGGGCGACCAGGCCCCCGAACCGGTGGAGCCGACGGTCGAGCAGCCGGCCGCCGAGCAGGCCCCCGCCGAGCAGCCTCCTGCGCCGCAGGCTCCCGCAGCGCAGCCCGCGCCGGTGGCGTACGCGCCGCCTGCCTACGGTCCTCCGACCGCGGCACCGGTGGCCGCGCCGGCACCGAGGAAGAAGCTCTCCGACCGGGTCTTCGGCTGGAAGAGCGTCGCGGTCGCGGCGGCCGCCGGACTCGTCCTCGGTGGCGGCGTCGCCACCGGGGTCGTCGCCGCCGTCGCCGACGGTGGTTCCGACCGGGGCCCGCGGGAGCTGGGCCAGATGCGCGGCGGCGGCGAGATGCCCTACGGCCAGCCGCCCGACTTCGGTCAGGACGGCCGTGGTCCGGGCGGTTTCGGCCAGCCCCAGGACCAGTTCGGACGGTCCTTCCCGGGCCAGTCGAGCTGACCCGCCCCAAGAACGCGTACGCCGCCAGGCTCCCCGACCGGCGGCGTACGTCTTGATTTGTCTCCGCTGCGCGGGGACTCGTAACCTTGTGAGGTCGTGACTCCTGCCGCGTCCTGATCCAGGTTCGATGAGAACCGTCGCACGGTCAGGGGCGCAGATCCGGATGACTGCCGCTGGACTTCCAGCGGCGGGGCAAGCCGGGCCGTGTTCGTCAGAAGCCACGCAGCAACATCCCGCCTCCTGCACCCGCTGGGCGGGCACTACGAACTAAGAAGGCACACGTGCGTACTTACGCTCCCAAGCCGGGCGACATCGAGCGCGCCTGGCTCGTGATCGACGCGACCGACGTCCGTCTCGGCCGCCTCGCTGTCCAGGTCGCCGAGCTCCTCCGCGGCAAGCACAAGGCGATCTTCGCGCCCAACGCGGACACCGGCGACTTCGTCATCGTGATCAACGCCGAGAAGGTCTCCCTCTCCGGCAACAAGAAGACCACCAAGCTGGCTTACCGTCACTCGGGCTACCCGGGCGGTCTGACGGCCACCCCGATCGGTGAGGTCCTGGACAAGGACGCTCGCAAGGCGATCGAGAAGGCGGTGTGGGGCATGCTGCCGAAGAACAAGCTCGGCCGCCAGATGCTCAAGAAGCTGAAGGTCTACTCCGGCCCTGAGCACCCGCACGCCGCGCAGCAGGCCGTTCCGTTCGAGATCAAGCAGATCGCCCAGTGAGCCAGGACCAGAACATGACTGAGAACACCGTAGAGGTCGAGGAGACCTTCGAGACCGACGAGCAGGGCCTCGCGTACACCTCCGAGAGCGCCCCGTCCGCCGACACCCCCGAGCGCCCGGCGACCATCGCCCCGGCCGCCGCCACCGGCCGCCGCAAGGAGGCCGTCGCCCGCGTCCGGATCGTCCCGGGCACCGGCGCGTGGACCATCAACGGTCGCACCATCGAGGACTATTTCCCGAACAAGCTGCACCAGCAGGTCGCGAACGAGCCGTTCGTCGCGCTGCAGCTCGAGGGTCGCTTCGACGTGATCGCCCGCATCGACGGCGGCGGCATCGCCGGTCAGGCCGGCGCGCTGCGTCTCGGCGTGGCCCGTGCGCTGAACGACGTCGACGTCGAGGCCAACCGCCCGACCCTGAAGAAGGCCGGTCTGCTGACCCGCGACGCCCGCGTCGTGGAGCGGAAGAAGGCCGGTCTCAAGAAGGCCCGCAAGGCCTCGCAGTTCAGCAAGCGCTGATCGCCCTCGCGATCGCCTAGCATTGTTGGGGTGCCTCGGCTCGCCGAGGCACCCCGACTCATTTTCGGGCGGGGGCCGACGTACGAAAGAAGGTCACACGGACGTGGCACGCCTTTTCGGCACTGACGGAGTTCGCGGTCTCGCGAACGGCGAGGTCCTCACGGCCTCGCTCGCCCAGAACCTGGCGACCTCTGCAGCACTGGTCCTCACCGAGGAGCTTCGCGGCTCCGGCAGCGGACGCAAGCCGCTGGCGGTCATCGGCAACGACTCGCGCGTCTCGGGACAGTTCCTGCAGGCGACGGTCGCCGGCGGTCTGGCCTCGGCCGGCTGCGACGTGATCGAGGTCGGCGTGCTGCCGACGCCCGGGGTCGCCTACCTGACCGCGGCGCTGCAGGCCGACCTCGGCGTGGTCATCTCGGCCTCGCACAACCCGATGCCCGACAACGGCATCAAGTTCCTCCAGCGCGGCGGGCACAAGCTCGACGACATCCTCGAGGACCGGATCGAGGCACACCTCGACGAGCCCTGGGACCGCCCGACCGGCGCGTCAGTGGGGCGGATCTCGTCCCACGAGAACCCCGTGGAGATGTACGCAGCCCACCTGGTCTCCACGCTCGAGCGGCGCCTCGACGGGCTGACCGTCGTCGTCGACTGCGCCAACGGTGCCGCTGCGGCCGCCGGGCCGCTGGCCCTGGACCAGGCCGGCGCGAAGGTGATCGCGATCAACGACACCAACGACGGCCTCTCGATCAACGACGGCGTCGGCTCGACCCACCCGGAGATGCTCCAGAAGGCTGTCGTCGAGCACGGTGCCGACGTCGGCTTCGCCTGGGACGGCGACGCCGACCGTTGCCTGGCCGTCGACGCCCAGGGCAACCTGGTCGACGGCGACCAGCTCATCGCGATCCTCGCCCTCGGGCTCCACGACGCCGGCCGGCTCCCGGACGACACCGTGGTCGTCACCGTGATGAGCAACCTCGGCTTCGTGAAGGCGATGGACGCCGCCGGCGTCCGCGTGAAGCAGACCGCCGTGGGCGACCGCTACGTGCTCGAGGAGATGCGCCGCGGCGGCTACGCCATCGGCGGCGAGCAGTCCGGCCACATCATCATGAGCGAGCACGCCACCACCGGCGACGGCATCCTCACCGCGTTGCACGTCCTGCAGCGGATGACCGACACCGGGCGTACGCTCGCCGACCTCGCCTCCGTCGTCACCCGGCTCCCGCAGGTCCTGCTCAACGTCAAGGGCGTCGACAAGGCCCGCTGCAAGAGCGACGACGGGCTCCTCGAGGCCGTCGCCGCCGAGGAGAAGGCCCTCGCCGGCTCGGGGCGCATCCTGCTGCGTCCTTCCGGCACCGAGAACCTCGTGCGTGTCATGGTCGAGGCTCCCAGCCACCACGAGGCCGAGGCGTGTGCCGAGCGGCTCGCGGACGTGGTCCGGTCCCGCCTGGCGCTCTAGTTTCCACCGCTGGTCGAGCCGCGAGGCCGCCTGCGGCCGAGCGTGTCGAGACCAACACAGTCCTGTCGAGCGCCGAGGGGACTGCGTTGGTCTCGACACGGGTTCGTTCGTTCCTCACGAACCCGGCTCGACCGACGGGGCGAATCAGATCTTGCGCAGGCGTACGTAGCGGACCGAGTGGTCGCTGTCCTTGCGCAGGACGAGGGTGGCGCGGGAGCGGGTCGGGAGGACGTTCTCGCGGAGGTTGGGGCCGTTGATCTCGTTCCAGATCTCGGTGGCGCGGGTGACGGCCTCGTCGTGCGACAGGGCCGCATATTTCGTGAAGTAGGACGACGGGTCGCGGAAGGCGGTCTCGCGCAGTCGGAGGAAGCGGTCGACGTACCACTGCTTGATGTCGCGCGACCCGGCATCGACGTAGACGGAGAAGTCGAAGAAGTCCGAGAGGGCCAGCGAGATGGTGCCGTCGGCGCGGACCCGGGAGGGCTGCAGGACGTTGAGCCCCTCGAGGATCACGATGTCCGGCTTCTTGACGGTCACGGTCTGGTCGGTGACGTCGTAGGTCAGGTGTGAGTAGATCGGCGCGCGCACCTCGTCCTCACCCGACTTGAGGTCGACGAGGAAGCGGAGCAGCGCCTTGCGGTCGTAGGACTCCGGGAAGCCCTTGCGCTCCATCAGGCCGCGCCGCTCGAGCTCGGCGTTGGGGTAGAGGAACCCGTCGGTGGTGACCAGGGCGACGTTGGGGTGCTCGGGCCAGTGGGCGAGCATCTGCTGGAGCACACGCGCGGTGGTCGACTTGCCGACCGCGACGGACCCGGCGACGCCGATGACGAAGGGCGTACGCTCCGGCATCGTCTTGCCGAGGAACAGCTCCTGCTGGTCGTGGAGCTTGGCCGAGGCGCTCACGTAGAGGCTGAGCAGGCGGCTCAGCGGCAGGTAGACCTCCTCGACCTCCTTGAGGTCTATCTGGTCGCCCAGGCCACGCAGCGACTCGATCTCGGCCTCGGTCAGCGGACTCTCGGTCTCGGTCGCGAGCTCGGCCCACGCGCTACGGTCGAGCTCGACGTAGGGCGAGGAGCCGCGGTCATCGCCGTGTGGCCCGGGGTGTGACATGGCAACGATTGTTACGCACACGCACCGCCACTTCCTTATGGGGCCCACGAGAGCCGTAGGATCATCCGCCATGTGCGGCATCGTTGGGTACGTCGGAGACCGGTCGGCGCAGGACGTCGTGATCGATGGCCTGAGGCGGTTGGAGTACCGCGGCTATGACTCGGCCGGGATCGCTCTGGTCGCGGACCGGAAGCTGGCCGTGGACAAGAAGGCCGGCAAGCTCGCCAACCTGGAGAAGGCGATCGCGGACACGCCGCTGCCGGCGGCGACGACCGGGATCGGCCACACCCGCTGGGCCACCCACGGTGGACCGACCGACGGCAACGCGCACCCGCACGTCGGCCGCACCGGGCGCGTCGCGGTCGTCCACAACGGGATCATCGAGAACTTCGCCGAGCTGCGGGCCTCCCTGGAGACCGACGGGCACGAGTTCGCCTCGCAGACCGACACCGAGGTGGCCGCCCACCTGCTCGAGCGCGAGGTCGTCGGCGGAGCCGACCTGACCATCGCGATGCAGAAGGTCTGCTCGGTCCTGGAGGGCGCCTTCACCTTCGTCGCGGTCGACGCCGAGGACCCGTCCCGGGTCGTCGCCGCCCGCCGCAACAGCCCGCTCGTGGTCGGCCTGGGCGAGGGGGAGTCGTTCCTCGGCTCCGACGTCGCCGCGTTCATCGAGCACACCCGCGAGGCGCTCGAGCTCGACCAGGACCAGGTCGTCACGATCACCCGCGAGGGCGCGACGGTCACCAACTTCGACGGCACTCCTGCCGAGGGCCGCCGCTTCCATGTCGACTGGGACCTGGCCGCCGCCGAGAAGGACGGCCACGACTGGTTCATGCGCAAGGAGATCCTCGAGCAGCCTCGTGCTGTCGCCGACTCGCTGCTGGGGCGGCGTACGCCTTCGGGGTCGCTCCACCTCGACGAGATGCGGCTCGACGACGACGAGCTGCGTGAGGTCACCAAGATCATCATCATCGCCGCGGGGACGTCGTTCTACGCGGGCATGGTCGCGAAGTACGCCATCGAGCACTGGTGCCGGATCTCGGTCGAGGTGGAGCTGGCCTCCGAGTTCCGCTACCGCGACCCGATCCTCGACAACTCCACCCTGGTGGTGGCGATCTCGCAGTCCGGCGAGACCGCCGACACGCTGCAGGCGATCCGGCACGCGCGCTCGCAGCGCTCCAAGGTGCTGGCGATCTGCAACACCAACGGCTCCACGATCCCGCGCGAGTCCGACGCGGTCATCTACACCCACGCCGGCCCGGAGATCGGGGTCGCCTCGACCAAGGGGTACGTCACCCAGCTGGTCGCCTGCTACCTGCTCGCGCTCTACCTGGCCCAGGTCAAGGGCACGATGTACGGCGACGAGATCGACGGCGTGATGACCCAGCTCGAGGCGATGCCCTCGGCTGTGGAGAAGGTGCTCGAGACCGCGCCGCAGGTCTACGACCTGGCGCGTGAGTACGCCGACCGCCGGGCCTTCCTGTTCCTGGGTCGCCACGCCGGCTACCCGGTCGCTCTGGAGGGAGCGCTCAAGCTCAAGGAGCTCGCCTACCTGCACGCCGAGGGCTTCGCGGCCGGCGAGCTCAAGCACGGCCCGATCGCGCTGGTCGAGGAGGGCCTGCCGATCTGGTGCATCGTGCCGCCGCGCGGCCGCGACTTCCTCCACGACAAGATGCGCTCGGGGATCATGGAGGTGCGGGCCCGCGGCGCCCGCACGATCGCGCTGGTCGAGGAGGGCGACGACTCGGTCGACTCGGTCTCCGACACGATCATCCGGCTGCCGAAGGTGCCGGTCCTCCTGCAGCCTCTCGTCGCGGTCGTACCGCTGCAGCTCTTCGCCTGCCAGCTCGCCACCGAGCTCGGCTACGACGTCGACCAGCCGCGCAACCTCGCCAAGTCGGTCACGGTCGAGTGATGGCGCTGCGCTGATGGCCGTCATCGGAGTCGGGATCGACGTCTGCGACCTGGCGCGCTTCGAGGAGTCGCTGGAGCGTACGCCGCGGCTGCGTGAGCGCCTGTTCACCCCCGCCGAGGCGGGCAAGCCGATGGCCTCCCTGGCCGCCCGGTTCGCCGCCAAGGAGGCGCTCGCCAAGGCGCTCGGCGCACCGCAGGGGATGGAGTGGCACGACGCCGAGGTGATCTCGGAGTCGTCGGGGCAGCCGCGGTTCGAGCTCCGCGGCACGGTCCTGGCGCAGGCCACGAAGCTCGGCGTCGCCACCGTCCACCTCTCGCTCTCCCACGACGCCGGGATCGCCTCGGCGATGGTCGTCCTGGAGGACTGACGGGCTTGTTCGAGCCCTTCGGCCCGGCCCCGGCAGGGCTTCGGCGCGTAGGCTGGGGTCATGCGGCGTGCGCACTCGGTTGAGCAGGTCAGAGCGGCAGAGAAGGCCTTGATGGCGAGCCTGCCAGAAGGCGCCCTGATGCAGCGCGCGGCGGCCGGGTTGGCGTACGCGGTCATCGGTCACCTGGGCGGTGCCTACGGCCGCCGGGTCGTTCTGCTGGTCGGGAGCGGCGACAACGGCGGAGACGCGTTGTACGCAGGGGCGCTGCTCGCGCGTCGCGGCGCTCGGGTCGAGGCGTGGTTGCTGTCGGATCGGGCGCATGCGGGTGGGGTCGGTGCTCTGAAGGCGGCAGGGGGGACTGTTTCCTCTGGGGCGGTCATCTCGACAAGCTCGACCACCGGTGCGGATGTCGTCGTCGACGGGATCGTGGGGATCGGGGGGAAGCCCGGGCTCCGGCCGGAGGCCGAGGCGGCGCTGGAGATGCTCGCCGGTGTTCCGGTGGTCGCCGTCGACACGCCGAGCGGGGTCTGCGTCGATGCCGGGGAGGTCGACGGTGCGCACGTGACCGCCGACCTGACGGTCACCTTCGGCACCTACAAGCCGTGCCATCTGCTCGACCCGGCGGCCTCGGCCTGCGGGAAGGTCGAGCTGATCGACATCGGCCTCGACCTCCCGACGCCGGCCATCGAGAGCCTCGAGGCGGCCGACGTGGCCGCACTGGTACCGCGCCCGGCGCCGGACGTGCACAAGTACACCCGCGGCGTGGTCGGGCTGCGGGTCGGCAGCGCCACCTATCCCGGCGCCGCGCTGCTCGCCGTCGCCGGCGCCAACACGGGGCTCGCCGGGATGGTCCGCTACGTCGGGACCGCCTCGGAGTGGGTCAAGCGCCAGCACCCGGAGGTGGTCGGCGACGGACAGGCCCAGGCCTGGGTGGTCGGCTCGGGCAGCGCCGACGGGGCCAACAGCGCGCTCGCGTTCGCGCGGGCCAGCGGCGTACCTCTGGTCATCGACGCCGACAGCCTCCGGCCGTTGTCGGGGCCGCTCGGAGTGCCGGCGATCCTGACCCCGCACGCGGGCGAGCTGGCGACGCTGATCCGGGAGGACCGCGCCGACATCGAGGCCCGGCCGCTGCACTACGCACGGCTCGCGGCCCAGCGGTTCCACGCGGTGGTGCTGCTCAAGGGACGCCGCACCACGATCGCCTCGCCGGATCCCGACACGCCGGTACGCGTCAACACCACCGGCACCTCCTGGCTGGCCACCGCCGGGTCGGGCGACGTGCTCGGCGGGCTGATCGGCTCGCTCCTCGCCACCGGTCTCGCGCCCATCGACGCGGCCTCGGCCGGGGCCTGGCTGCACGGCGCGGCGGCGACGCTGGCGAGCGCCGGCGGGCCGGTCACCGCGAGCGGCGTCGCCGCGGCGATACCTGCCGTTATCCGATCCCTTCCTGCTGTCTGAAGTTAGCGGCAACTATCCTTGACAGCATGTCACCGAGCCCAGCGCCTCGGGCTCCGCTTCGGCGAGCCGAGATCGTCATCGACCTCGCCGCGATCCGCCACAACGTCTCGCGGCTGAAGGAGCACCTTCGTACGCCGATCATGACGGTGGTGAAGGCCGACGGCTACGGGCACGGCCTGGTCCAGGCCGGACGGGCCGCTCGCGAGGGCGGTGCCGACTGGCTCGGCGTGGCCTCGGCCGACGAGGCGCTCGCGCTGCGCGCCGCCGGCGACGAGGGCCGGCTGCTGGCCTGGCTGATCATGCCGAGCGAACCCGCCGAGGACCTCGTGGCCGCCGACATCGACGTCACCGCCTACACCGTCGCCGACCTGGAGAAGTTCGCCGCCGCCGGCGACGCCCTGGGCCGTACGCCGCGGGTGCAGCTCAAGGTGGACACCGGGCTCTCGCGGGGTGGTGCGGCCTTCGCCGACTGGGGCAACCTGGTCGCTCGGGCGCGGATCCTGGAGGCCGAGGGCGCGATCCGGGTCACCGGGATCTGGTCCCACTTCAGCGCGAGCGAGAACACCGCCGACCCGGCCAGCGCCCTCCAGGAGAAGGTCTTCGGCGAGGCGCTCGCGGTCGCCGAGGAGGCCGGTCTCCGGCCCGAGGTGCGCCACCTGGCCAACTCCGCGGGAGCGCTGCTGCGCCCCAGCGCACGCCTCGACCTGGTGCGGGTGGGGATCGCGACGTACGGCATCGACCCGGCGCCGGGCGTCGAGGGATCGCCGTGGGACGAGCTCGGACTCGTCCCGGCGATGACCGTGCGCGCCGAGCTGGCGCTGGTGAAGCAGATCGAGGCCGGTGCCGGCGTCTCCTACAACCACACCTGGGTGGCCGAGGAGCCGACCACCGTCGGGCTGATCCCGGTCGGCTACGCCGAGGGCATCCAGCGTCGTGCCGGGAACCGCGCGTCGGTGTGGGTGGACGGCGCGCGACGCCCCGTCCGCGGCACCGTCTGCATGGACCAGATCGTGGTCGATCTCGGCGACACCGCGGTCGAACCAGGTGCCGAGGTGGTTCTGTGGGGTACCGGCGCCGACGGCGGGCCGACCGCCCAGGACTGGGCCGAGGCGAGCGAGACCATCGCCTACGAGGTCGTCACCAGGATCGGAGGACGGATGAAGCGCCGTTACGTCGACACCGAGCAGACCGAACAGGGAGGCGACCAATGAGCATCGCAACACGGATCGGTCAGATCGCGGCAGGGACGTTGGGGGCTGCTGCGGTCGCTGCCGCGGCCCGCGGCGCGGTCGTGGTCAAGAAGCGCCGCCGCGCGATCGAGGAACGACCCGAGGACCGGACCCCGCTCGGCACACTGCGGTCCTGTCCGGTCACGGTGGTGACCTCCGACGGCGTACCTCTCCACGTCGAGGTCGACGAGGTCGACGCGGCGCACACCCACAACGGCGGGTCGAGCAACGTGACGCTCGTCTTCGTGCACGGCTACTGCCTCAACCTCGACTGCTGGCACTTCCAGCGCGCCGCCTACCGGGGCCTGGTGCGGTCGGTCTTCTACGACCAGCGCAGCCACGGCCGCAGCGGCCGGTCCTCGCTCGGCAACGCCACGATCGACCAGCTCGGTGACGACCTGCTCCGGGTGCTGGACGCGGTCGTGCCGGAGGGTCCGGTGATCCTGGTCGGCCACTCGATGGGCGGAATGACGATCGCCGCGCTCGCCGAGGACCACCCCGAGCTGTTCGCTCCCTACGACGAGGGTGGCCGCATCATCGGCGCCGCCCTGATCTCGACGACCGCCGGTGGTCTGGATCCGAGCCGGCTGCTGATCCCGGTGCTCCCGGCCAAGTTGTCCGGCGGGATCGCCAACAGCACCATGCGTACGCTGGCCCGCGGGCACGGTATCGTCGACCGGTTCCGCGCCATGGGGTCCTCGGTGGCGACCGTCTTCACCGACGTGTTCGCCTTCGGGGACGAGGTGCCCGAGGCGTACGTCGAGTTCGTCGACGGGCTGCTCTCGCAGACGCCGTTCGAGGTGGTCGCGGAGTTCTTCCCGAGCTTCCGCGCGCTGGACAAGTTCTCGTCGATCACCACGCTCGGCCGGGTGCCGACCACGGTCATCTGCGGCACCGCGGACCGGCTCACCTCGATCGGCCACAGCCGCAAGCTGCACTCCTACATCCCCGGCTCGCGGCTGGTGGAGTGCGAGAACGCCGGTCACATGGTCATCCTCGAGCGGCACGGTCAGGTCAACGCCGAGCTCGACCAGCTGCTCGCCTCGGCAACCCGGGATGCGGCATCGGCATGACGCTCGACTTCGAGCGGGTCGGGGCGGAGGCCGCGGCCGAGGTGCTCGCCATCGTCCGCACGGCCTTCTCCGCCCGCCGGGCCCTGGACCCGCCCGCCGATGCGCTCGGGGAGACCGAGGCGTCCATGAAGGAGCGCCTCTCCGGCTTCGGGGGCGTCCTGGCGCGGTTGGACGGGGTCGGGGTCGGGACCGTCGTGATGGATCCCGCCGACTCGACCATGTGGCTGCGTCGTTTCGCTGTTCTGCCTGATCAACAGGGTCATGGCGTGGCGCACAAGATGGTGACGTACGCCGCCGGGCTGGCGCGCTCCGAGGGTTTCGGCGATCTCGCGGTGATCGCTCGTGAGGAGCTGCCGGAGACGTTGCGATTCTGGGAGCGGCAAGGCTTTCGCGAGGTTTCGCGGGAATCGCCCGCGGTGCGGCTGCATCGTCCGCTGAACGAGCATGTCGTCGAGGCGCTCGACCCCGACGCGATGTTCGAGCTGGGCCGGCGGATGGCCGGTCTGCTCGCCGCCGGGGACGTACTCGTCCTCTCCGGCGGCCTCGGTGCCGGCAAGACCACCTTCACCAAGGGCCTCGGGGCGGGGCTGGGGGTGCGCGGTGAGATCACCTCGCCGACCTTCGTGATCGCCCGGGTGCATCCCTCGACGGTCGGCGGGCCCGAGCTCGTCCATGTCGACGCCTATCGGCTGGGCGGGATCGAGGAGCTCGACGACCTCGACCTGGACACCGATCTCGACGATGCGGTCACCGTCGTGGAGTGGGGTGAGGGCCTGGCCGAGGGGCTCTCCGAGTCGCGGCTGGAGATCCGGATCGTCCGAGCCGAGGCCGACGAGGCTCCGCTGGATCTGGTCGAGGCGCCCGACGGCGCCGATCCTCGGCGCGTGGAGATCGTTCCCGTCGGGGCCCGTTGGCGCGGCGTCGACCTGAGCGCGCTCTAGGGTGTGGTCGTGCTTCTCGCCTTTGACACCGCAACACCTCAGGTCACCGTGGCGCTCCACGACGGTGACGACGTCGTCGCCGAGCTCGCCTCCGACCGGACCATGAAGCACGGTGAGCAGCTCGCGCCGCTGATCTCCGACATCCTGGCGGCGGCCGGGATCGTACGTCAGGACCTTACCGCCATCGCCGTGGGCGCCGGTCCGGGGCCGTTCACCGGTCTCCGGGTCGGTCTGGTCACCGCCCGGACGCTCGGGTTCGCGCTGGATATCCCGGTCTACGCGGCCTGCACCCTGGACGTGCTCGCTGTGGAGGCCGTGGTCTCGACGAGCTCGACGACGAGGGACATCGAGGGCGGGTTCTTCGTGGCGACCGATGCGCGGCGCAAGGAGGTCTACCTGGCCTCCTACGACGCCGACGGCGTACGCCTCGAGGGACCTGTCGTCGCCCGCCCTGCCGACGTCGCCACCTCGATGCCGGTGGTCGGTGAGGGGGCGTTGCTCTACCCCGACGCGTTCCCGACGCCGCTCGGTCCGCAGCGTCCCTCCGCGGGTTGGCTGGCCCGTGCGGTGGCCGAGGAGCGGGTCGAGCTGATGGACCCTGAGCCGCTTTATCTGCGCCGGCCCGATGCGGTGGAGCAGGCTGCGCAGAAGAAGGCCCAGAAGAAGGCGCAGAAGAAGGTCTTGCAGTGACCGTACGCTCGGCGGGTCCGGACGACGTCGACGCGATCGCCGACCTCGAGGTCGAGGCGTTTCCCGACGACGCCTGGACGCCCGAGTACCTGCAGGTGGCGATCGAAGGCAAGATGCCCACCGTCCGGATCCTGGTCGCGGTCGATGACGCGGGGACGGTCGTCGGTCATGCGCTGATGAGCGTCGTCTACGAGATCGCCGAGCTCCAGCGGATCGCGACCGCCGAGGAGCAGCGTCGCCGCGGGATCGGTGGGTCGCTCCTCGCGGCGGCGATCGACCTCGCTCGGAGCGAGGGAGCCGAGCGACTTCTCCTCGAGGTGCGTGAGGGCAACGTCGCGGCCCTCCAGTTCTACGACCAGGCCGGGTTCGTCGAGATCGACCGTCGCGAGCGCTACTACCGCGACGGGGCGACGGGGATCGTGCTGGCGATGGAGCTCACGGGCCCGACGGCGACATCTGGCTGAGGCCGTGTCGGCTGAAATGTCGGTGGTCTGTGGTGCGATCAGTGTCATGGCCTTCAACCGCAGCGGTTTCGAATCGACGACAGCCGGCCTCGCCCTGGCGAGGACGATCGGGCGCGACGGCTTGCGTGCGCCCACCCTCAAAGTGGTTGCCGAGGAGGCGAACATGGCGGTGTCGACGCTGCACAAGTGGTTCGCCGGGCGGGAGAACATGCTGCCCCATGCCGCCGCGGGATTCGCCGGCATCTACTGGGAGGAGGTCGCTCGGCGCGTGAACCTACGGGGATGGGCCGGCTACCTGCCTTCGACTCGGGACGAGCTGTTCTTTCTCAGGGCCTGGCTGGGCATCGAGGAACTCGCTCGGACGAACGACGATGTCGGCGAGGCCGTCCGCTACCTGTGGCACAACGTCAGGTTCTGGCTCAGCAGCTCGATCGGCCGGGAACTCACCGACTACGAATCGGGTGGGCTGGTGATACTGCTCCGTGGGCTGTGGGACAGCCTCTGCTCCGCCGACCCGATCGAGCCTGATCTCGCGCAACGACTCTGGGCCGCCGCTTACTCAGCCCTTCATGACGATCTGGACAGCGCCCAAGCCGCCTGAGAGGCCGGGTCTTCGTCTGGGCGGTTCTCGGGGCGCTTCTCGGGCGGGCCCGTGAGTCCGGGCGAATGAAAGTTCTTTCGCGCGCCCGTGACGAACGAAAATTCATTCGCGCGCCTGTCACGAATGAAGGTTCGTTCACGTGTTGGTGGTGAATGAAGGTTCGTTCACGTGTTGGTGGTGAATGAAGGTTCGTTCACGTGTCGGTGGTGAATGAAAGTTCGTTCACGTGTCGGAGGTGAATGAAAATTCGTTCGTCCGCCGAAGCCAGGGCGTCCCCGCCCGGCCCGACGCTGAGCCTCAGAGTGACGTGGAGGCAGAATGGGCTCATGACTTCCGGTGCCCTCGTTGATGAGCCCCTGGTCCTCGGGATCGAGACGTCGTGCGATGAGACGGGAATCGGTGTCGTGCGCGGTCACACGCTGCTGGCCGACGCGGTGGCGAGCAGCGTCGAGGAGCATGCCCGGTTCGGTGGGGTCGTGCCGGAGGTTGCCAGCCGGGCGCACCTGGAGGCGATGGTGCCGACCATCGAGCGTGCCTGCGAGGAGTCGGGGATCAGGCTGAACGACGTCGACGCGATCGCCGTCACCGCCGGCCCCGGGCTCGCCGGCGCCCTGCTGGTCGGGGTGGCCGCGGCCAAGGCCCTCGCTCTCGGGCTCGACAAGCCGATCTACGGGGTCAACCACCTGGCCTCGCACGTCGCGGTCGACCAGCTCCAGCACGGCCCGCTTCCCGAACCCTGCGTGGCGATGCTCGTCTCCGGCGGCCACTCCAGCTTGCTCAAGGTCACCGACATCACCGAGGGCGTCGACCCGATTGGCGCGACGATCGACGACGCAGCGGGGGAGGCCTTCGACAAGGTCGCCCGTCTCCTTGGTCTGGGCTTCCCGGGTGGCCCGGTGATCGACAGAACCGCCACGTCGGGCAGCTCGATCGCGATCGACTTCCCCCGCGGGCTGACCAGCCGCCGCGACCTCGAAAGACACCGCTTCGACTTCTCCTTCTCCGGCCTCAAGACCGCGGTCGCCCGCTGGATCGAGGCCAAGGAGCGCAGCGGCGAGCCGGTCCCGGTCGCCGACGTGGCCGCCAGCTTCCAGGAGGCCGTGGTCGACGTCCTGGTGAGGAAGGCCCTCGACGCGGCCTCCTCCGAAGGCATCGAGGACATCATCATCGGTGGCGGGGTCGCTGCCAACAGCCGGCTCCGCGTGCTCGCCGAGGAGCGGGCCACCAAGCTCGGCATCCGGGTCCGGGTCCCGCGCCCGGGCCTGTGCACGGACAACGGTGCGATGGTGGCGGCTCTCGGGGCGGAGATGGTGGCGAGGGGGCGTACGCCCTCGGCCCTGGATCTCCCGGCCGACTCCTCCCAGCCGATCACGACCGTCCTGGTCTGACCCTCAGAAGGGCCGTACCAACAGACACGTCCCCTCGCCGGCAACCCTGGTGAGCACGATCGTCGCCTCGGCCGAGCCCGACAGCGCGAGCCGTTTGCGGAGCTGTTCGGGCACGACCTGCACGCCGCGCTTCTTGATGGTCAGCTTCCCGATGCCCCGCTCGCGGAGCGCCGCCTTGAGCTGCTTCTCCCGGTAGGGCAGCTCCTCGAGCACCTGATACCCACGGGCGAAGGGCGTCTCGAAGGAGGCGGAGGAGGTGACGTACGCGATGTGCTCGTCGACCAGGTGGCCCTGCACCCCGGCTGCGACGGCGGTGACCAGCCCGGCACGGATCACCGCACCGTCGGGCTCGTAGAGGAACTCGGCGACCTCGCCGACCTCGCCGCCCGGATCGTCCTCGGAGGTGAGCGTCGCCAGGCCGCGCTCGCCGATCACGGTGGCGCGTCGATGCGTGCTGGCCAGCGAGCCCGACCACAGCGCGGCCTCCTTGACCTCGCCCCGGTCACTGACCCACTCGGCCTCGACCTTCTCGGGGACGAGGTCGTGCGGGATCCCCGGAGCGACCTTCACACAGGCATCGCGGTCGAAGAGCGTCTCGACCCACGACCACGGCGGGGTCCACCCCTCGGCGGAGAAGACTCGGCCCTTGGCGCCGCGACGTGCCGGATCGGCGTACGCCACGTCGAACGGGGAATGGTCGACGCCGGTCGCGTCGGCGACGGTGACCGCGCCGGGCAGCCCGAGAGCATCTAGATTCGCCTGGGCGACGGCGACCCGTTCCGGATCGTTGTCGACCCCGGCAGCGGTGAGCCCGGCGCGCGAGGAGGCGATCAGGTCGCCGCCGATCCCGCAGCCGAGGTCGATGACGCTCGCCGCGTCGAAGGCCCGCAGCCGCGCCGACCGGTGGTGGGCGACGGCGAGGCGGGTTGCCTGCTCGAGGCCGTCGGGGGTGAAGTACATCCTGGGTGCCAGGTCGCCGAACTTGGCGGCCGCCTTCCGGCGCAGGTCGACCTGGGTCATCGCCGCGGCCACGCGCTCGGCGGTCTCGTCCTTGCGCAGAGCGGTCTGCACCGCCAGGGCCGAGCCCTTGCCGTCGGCGGCGTCCGACGACGTCATCTCGGTGGCCCGCGCCAGCAGCCGTTGCCCGTCATCGGTCAGCAGCCAGGCGAAGGCATCGAGGTCCATGCACCGATCCTCTCAGGCGAGTTTCCGGACGCGGCAAACTCCATTACCGGGTGGGGTGTTTATGTAGGATCCGCCGAGTGCGTAGATCCCCCCGCATGGTCCCCCCGATCCTTTGGGCAGCCGGAGCCGTCATGACCCTGCTGTCGCTGACGCTCACCCCGCCCGCGTCGGCCGACACCGCGACTCCGGTGAGCCAGTGCTCGTCCGGTGACCGCTCCTACACATCGGTGGGTGCCACGTCCGCCACCGCGACGGCGCCCGACGGCTACCGGATCGCGTCGTTCTGCGTGGTCGGACGCGGGAACGCCGGCGCCGAGAGGCACACGCTCTCCACGCCGCAGCGGACCACGGTCATCAGTCACAGCAGCGGCAAGCAGCTGGAGAGCTACTCGGTGACGTACGTGCAGACCCCGGTCGCCAGCGAGCCCGAATCGGACCAGGAGACCGCGGCGCCGGAGGAGGAACCGACGGCCGACGTCACGGCGGAAGCACCGGAGGAGAAGGTGGAGCAGAGCGGCTCGGCCGGCACCAAGAAGTCCGTGGTCCCGGATGAGCCGTCCTCCCTGGGTCCCCTGCTGAGCGATGGCGAGGAGCTCGAGATCACCACATTCGAGGAAAAGGACGAGAGCGAGGATCGCTGGTCCGTCCTGGTCGTCGGAGGCATCATCGTCCTGGGGCTCGTGGCCGGTGCGATCGCCCTGACAGTGAGGCTCCCCGGACAGCGATAGCCGGGCCTTGCTGGCACTCATTGTGGTCGAGTGCTAACGTCTGCATTGGCACTCTCCCCTTGAGTGTGCCAGCGCTTGCGAGCCGGGTGCGACCCCCGCGACGGCGTACGTGGCAGATCGCAAGCACAGACGTAGCAACACCCACCCAGAATCATCTGACTCCATAGAAGAAATGGGGAGGTCGACACAGTGTCGGTCAACATCAAGCCGCTCGAGGACCGCATCGTCGTGAAGGCCGTCGAGGCCGAGCAGACCACCGCCTCGGGCCTGGTCATCCCGGACACGGCCAAGGAGAAGCCCCAGGAGGGCGAGGTCCTGGCCCTCGGTCCGGGTCGCATCGACGACAAGGGCAACCGCGTCCCGCTCGACGTCGCCGTCGGCGACAAGGTCATCTACAGCAAGTACGGCGGCACCGAGGTGAAGTACGCCGGCGAGGAGTACCTCATCCTGTCGGCCCGCGACATCCTCGCGGTCATCGCCTGACGTCATCCGTCTCGCACAGCGCGGCCGGGCCGGGCGGGGTATGTCCCGGCGGCCACGGCCGCGCGCTGCGTACTAGGGAGTAAATGCATATGCCGAAGATCCTGGAGTTCGACGAGAACGCCCGCCGCGCCCTCGAGCGCGGCGTCGACGCCCTCGCCAACGCCGTCAAGGTGACGCTGGGCCCCAAGGGCCGCTACGTCGTCCTCGACAAGAAGTGGGGCGCCCCGACCATCACCAACGACGGTGTCACCGTCGCCCGTGAGGTCGAGCTGGACGACCCGTTCGAGAACCTTGGTGCTCAGCTCACCAAGGAGGTCGCGACCAAGACCAACGACATCGCCGGTGACGGCACCACCACCGCGACCGTCCTCGCCCAGGCGATGGTCCACGAGGGTCTGCGCGCGGTTGCCGCTGGTGCCAACCCGATGAGCCTCAAGCGCGGTATGGACGCCGCTGCCGCCGCCGTCGGCGACGCGCTGCGTGCCGCCGCTCGTGAGGTCGTCGACGAGTCCGACATGGCCTCGGTCGCCACCATCTCCTCCCGCGACGCGAAGATCGGCGAGATCCTCGCCGAGGCCTTCGCGAAGGTGGGCAAGGACGGCGTCATCACCGTCGAGGAGTCCAACACCACGGGCACCGAGCTCGAGTTCACCGAGGGCATGCAGTTCGACAAGGGCTACATCTCTCAGTACTTCGTGACCGACCAGGAGCGGATGGAGGCCGTCATCGACGACCCGCTGATCCTGCTCGTCCAGGGCAAGATCAGCTCCATCCAGGAGCTCCTGCCGCTGCTGGAGAAGGTCATCGCCGCCGGCAAGCCGCTGTTCATCATCGCCGAGGACGTCGAGGGCGAAGCCCTCTCGACCCTGGTCGTGAACAAGATCAAGGGCACCTTCAACGCGACCGCCGTCAAGGCGCCCGCGTTCGGTGACCGCCGCAAGGCGATGCTGCAGGACATCGCGATCCTGACCGGCGCGCAGGTCGTCGCCGAGGAGGTCGGCCTCAAGCTCGACCAGGTCGGCCTCGAGGTGCTCGGCACCGCCCGCCGCGTGACGGTGTCCAAGGACAACACGACCATCGTCGAGGGTGGCGGCGACGCTGCTGCCGTCGAGGGCCGCGTCGCCGAGCTCAAGTCCGAGATCGAGCGCACCGACTCCGACTGGGACCGCGAGAAGCTCCAGGAGCGCCTCGCCAAGCTCGCCGGTGGCGTCTGCGTGATCAAGGTCGGCGCTCACACCGAGGTGGAGCTCAAGGAGAAGAAGCACCGCATCGAGGACGCTGTCTCCGCGACCCGCGCCGCCATCGAGGAGGGCATCGTCCCCGGCGGTGGCTCCGCGCTGATCCACGCCGTCTCCGTCCTGGAGAAGGACCTCGGCCTCGAGGGTGACGAGGCGGTCGGCGTACGCGTCGTCCGCAAGGCCGCCGACGAGCCGCTGCGCTGGATCGCCGAGAACGGTGGCGACAACGGCTACGTCATCACCACCAAGGTCCGCGACCTCGGCGTCGGCCAGGGCTACAACGCCGCCACCGGTGAGTACGGCGACCTGGTTGCCCAGGGCGTCATCGACCCGGTGAAGGTGACCCGCTCCGCGCTCATCAACGCCACCTCGATCGCGGGCATGCTGCTCACGACCGAGACCCTGGTCGTCGACAAGCCGGAAGAGGAAGAGGCGCCCGCGGCCGGTCACGGCCACGGTCACGGCCACTGACACACAGCCGAGTCGGCGCATCTGACCCCGTGTCTCGCGAGCGAAGCGAGCGGGAGGGGTCGGATGCGCCGACTCGGCGATTTCAGCGGAGCATCAACTCGTCGAGATCGGCGTCGTCCGAGAGCACGTTCATGTCCACGTACGCCTCGTCCTCACTGCCCACACCATCGAGCCGGTCCCGGTTCGAGTACTGCCAGATGGTCCAGTCACGCCCGTCCGGCACCCGCGGCGGCCACGCGACGGAGCGGAACCAGATCGGGTTGTCGGGGTAGGCGTCGACCAGGTAGGCACGATAGGCCGACGGAGTGGTGTAGATGACCGGCGCGATCCCGTAGTGATCCTCGAGGGCAGCCAGCAAGGCGTCGAGGATGGCGCGGATCTCGGTGGCGGGAGGCAGATCACCTTTGAAGCGACCGTAAGGCTCCAGGTCGACGACCGGGGCGAGCGTGCCGGCGACCCGGGGCACCGTGGCGATCATGTTGTGCGCCTGGTCGGCGCCCGGGCTCTCGAAGCTCATGAAGTGGTAGGCGCCGGTCGCGATCCCGGTGCGCTGCGCCTGGGCCCAGTTGGCGGCGAAGCGTGAGTCGACGTGGGAGGAGCCCTCGGTGGCCTTGATCCAGGCGAAGTCGATGTCCTGCTCGGCGACCTGTGGCCAGTCCACGGTGCCGTTGTGGTGGTAGACGTCGATGCCGCGTACGTCGTACTTCGCGGCGAACAGACGGGTCGGCATCACCACGCCGGTGTAGACCAGCGCGGCCATGACCAGCGCGAGACAGGCGACGACGGCGGAGCCGATCAGCACCTGTCGACGACGGGCAGGGGTGAGGGGCACCGCCGCAACGTACCGGTTCTCACAGCTCCGCGAGCAGCTTCTCCATGATCTCGATCTCCACCGACTGGGTGGCCTCGACGTCGGTCGCCATCTCGATCGCCAGCGCGTCGCCGCCCTTGGACGCCATCGGCTCGGCCATCTCCAGGGCGCCCTGGTGGTGCTGGATCATCCCGGTCAGGAAGAGCCGGTCGAACTCCTCGCCTCGGGCCTTGCCGAGTGCGGTCATCTGTTCAGGCGTGAGCATGCCGGCCATGGTGTGCGGGGGATCCGAGGCCCGCGGCACCCTCAGTCCGCGGAGGTCGAGCCAGCCGCTCATCGCCACGATCTCGGGACCCTGGGCCGACTCGATGCGCTTCGCCAGGGAGACGACCTCGGGGTTGACGCCGTGCTCCCGTGCCAGCCGGGTCATCTCCAGCGCCTGGGCGTGGTGGGGGATCATCATGGTCACGAAGTCGGCGTCGGTCTGAGTCCACTCGTCCGTGGCGGCGGCCGACGGCGAGACGGTCCGCGCCGGCTCGCCGGGTGCACCGCCCTGCACCACCGGCGCCGACTGGGTGGCCGCCTCCGGGCTGGGCGAGTGGGAGCCGTGGGAGGCGTGCGCATCGTGCGAGGAACCTCCGCACCCGCCGAGCGACATCGCCGCGAGAACGACCACCGAGATGACGCCGAGTCGCCTGGGCATGTGTCTCCTTCCGAGATGCCGGGGGGATGAACAATTTATTCACATTCCGTGCCGACCATGTACGCGTTTTACTAAAGTTGAGTGGTCATGCCCTGCCACCCCACGGCGGCCGACTCGGAAGGCTTGCACCATGAGGCTTAGACGACCTACCCATTACCTGGCCCCCATCGCGGCGGTCCTGGTTGTCGCAGGAGGGCTGGCCGTCGCCGCCCCGTCCTCCGCAGACGAGTCCCACACCCACGGCACCGAGAGCGAGTCGAGTCAGACGACTCGGGCTCCCGAGGCCCAGACGAGCTGCACGGCCGAAGAGAAGCAGGCGATCACCAAGCTCGGTGACAACTTCGCCTCCGCCTGCGTCGCCGGCAACGACCTCGCCCAGCTGGGCGCCAACAACCCGGTCGTGCCCGCCGGCGAGTCCGACGGCACACCCAACATGCACCTGATCGCCAACATCCCCAAGTCAGGTGCCTTCACGCCCACCAACGCCCTCAACAGCGACCTCGCCTTCCAGGGCCACTACGCCTTCGCCGGCAACTACAACGGGTTCAACGTCATCGACATCAGGAACCCGGCCAGCCCGCGACTCGTGAAGCAGTACGTCTGCCCCGGCTCCCAGAACGACATCTCCGTCTACGGCGACCTGCTCGTCCTCTCCGTCGACTCCAGCCGCAGCAACAACACCTGTGACAACGTGGCGCAGTCGGCCGAGATCAAGGAGTCGTGGGAGGGCCTCCGCGTCTTCGACATCAGCAACCCGCGAGACCCGGAGTACGTCGCCGCGGTCGAGACCAAGTGCGGCTCCCACACCCACTCGCTGGCGCCGAGCAAGGACGGCCGGTCCGTCTATGCGTACGTCTCCTCCTACGGGCCCCGGGCGACCTACCCCGACTGCCAGCCGCCGCACGACAAGATCAGCATCGTGAAGATCCCCAAGCGGGCGCCGGAGCGGGCCGCGGTGGTCGCTGAGCCGGTGCTGTTCCCCGACGGTGGCTACACCAACACCGCCGGCTGCCACGACATCACCACCTACCCGTCCAAGGACATCGCGGCCGGCGCCTGCATGGGCGACGGCATCCTGATGGACATCTCCGACCGCGAGCACCCGGTCGTGACCGAGCAGGTCACCGACACCGAGAACTTCGCGTTCTGGCACTCGGCCACCTTCAACAACACCGGCACCAAGGTCGTCTTCACCGACGAGCTCGGTGGCGGCGGTGCGCCGACCTGCAACCCGGAGACCGGGATGGAGAAGGGCGCCAACGGCATCTACGACATCGAGGACGGCCAGCTCGTCTTCAAGTCCTACTACAAGATGCCGCGCACCCAGTCCAACACCGAGAACTGCGTCGCCCACAACGGCTCGCTGATCCCGGTCAAGGGCAAGGACATCATGGTCCAGGCCTGGTACCAGGGCGGTGTGTCGGTCTACGACTTCACCGACTCGGCCAACCCGAAGGAGATCGCCTGGTTCGACCGCGGTCCGTTCGAGGACACCTCGACGATCGCCGGCCCCTGGTCGACCTACTACTACAACGGCTACATCTACTCCAACGAGATCCAGCGCGGCTTCGACGTCTTCGACCTGCGTGACCCGCGCGTCGCCTCGGCGAAGAGGGTCAGGTTCGACGAGCTGAACGTCCAGGCCCAGCCCTCCTACTGAGCAGAGCCGAGTCGGCGCATCTGACCCCGTGTCTCGCGAAGCGAAGCGAGCGAGAGGGGTCGGATGCGCCGACTCGGCGATTTCAAGGAAAGACCAGCTGATAGCAACCTCCTGGTCACCAGGAGACGCCATGGTTCACGGCGATGACCGAGACGGCTGCCGACGACGACTGTGTTGGTCTCGACACGCTCGCTGGCGCTCGCGGCTCGACCGACGGGACCGTTGGTCGAGCCGCCGGAGCCGCTAGGCGGAGGCGTGTCGAGACCAACACAGTCGCTTGGGTGATCGCAGCCCTCCTCACCCTCCTTCTCCTCCGGCTCCTGTGGAGCATGGTGCGGAACGAGAACCTCCTTCTCGGCGAGGTCGTCGGCCATCTGCTCCACCCGGACGTGCTCGCCGGTGTCTGGCTCACGGTCCGGCTGACCGCGCTGGTCTTCGCGATGGCCGCGGCGATCGGGCTCGTCGTGATCAGGATGGAGAGGTCCGGCAACCCGCTGCTGGGCGGGCTCGCGGCTGCGTACGTCTGGGTCTTCGGCAGCATCCCGGTGCTCGTCCAGCTCCTGCTGTGGAGCAACATCGCGCTGGTCTTCCCCGACATCACCTTCGCGATTCCCGGGGTGCATCTCGATGCGATGCGGCTGGTCACACCCGTCTACGCGGCGATCGCGGGGCTGGCGCTGGCGATGGGAGCGTACGCAGCCAAGGCTCTTCCGGACGACGACCGGCTGACCGCGTCGGGTGACATCCTGGTGACCACGCTGCAGGCGACCAGCCTGGTCTCGGTGCTCTCGATCACCGACCTGCTCGGGGTCGTCCAGGCGCTCGAGGAGCGCAACCACCTGATCATCCCGCTGCTCGCGGTGGCCGCGATCTGGTACCTCGTCCTGGTCACCGCGGCTCGCGGCGCGATCCACCTGGCCCGGCTCGCACGCGGGAGGGGGCAGGCACACAGTCGGTGAAGCCGAGGGTAAAAGTCGGCAACCATTGCAAGACCTGGCAACGCAAGTCTTTGTAGAGTGCGGCGCGTGACTTTCGAGCAGGCCTGGCAGCGATGGCGCGAGCAGCGGGAGGCCGAGCTGAGAAGTCCCGAAGGTTTCCTGGCGATCACCGGCCTGCACTGGCTGGGGCCGAGGCCGCAGCGGTTCCCCGGGATCCCGGGCGTCTGGTCCAACGGTCCCGAGGGTGCCGTCGTCGAGCTCGGCGAGGGCGAGTGGCTCGAGCTCGGCGGTGCCACGCTCGCCGGTCGTCACGTCTTCGGCCACGTCGACCCGATCGGCGTGATCGCGACCTTCGGCGCAGGCACGGTCGAGGTCGCGGACCGTTTCGGCACCCCGGTGCTCCGTCCGCGGCAGCCCGACGGTCCGTTCCTGCGCGACTACACGGGCACCCCGACGTACGATCCGGACCCGTCATGGCAGGTCAAAGCCGTCTTCACCGCCTATGAGACGAGTCGCCCGATCTCGGTCGGCTCCGTGGTCGAGGGGCGTTCGAGCATCATCGACGCGGTGGGGGAGGTCGCGTTCGAGGTGAACGGGCGCCCGCAGCGGCTGATCGCCTTCGACGGCGGCGACGACGAGCTGTGGCTGCTGTTCACCGACGAGACCAGCGGGGTCACGACCTACGCCGCCTGCCGCCAGCTCGCCGTCGAGCAGCCGGTCGACGGCAAGGCCGTCCTCGACTTCAACCGGGCCGCCAACATGCCCTGCGCCTACACGATCCACGCCACCTGCCCGCTCCCGCCGGCGAGCAACCACATCGACGTGCTCGTCGAAGCGGGCGAGCAGACCCCGCCGCGACCGCCCGCCGACTGAAGGTTTAACCGTGGGAAACGGACCAGAAACAGCAGAACAGGCAGACTAGGGCCCATGGCGGGGACGATGTTGTGGAGAGTGCGTACGACGCTGCCGGACCGACCGGGCACGCTGGCGGCGCTGGCGCAGCGCTGCGGTGAGGCCGGGGTCAACATCCTGGGGATGCAGATCTTCCCCGGGCTGGAGGAGGTGACCGACGAGTTCGTGCTGCGTACGCCACCGGGCTGGAACGACCTGCGGGTCGCTGAGCTGCTCGCCTCCGCAGGCGGGTGCGACATGGTGATCCAGCCCGCCAACGAGGCTGCCCTCGCCGACCAGCCGACGCGCTACGTCCAGGCCGCGCGACATGTCCTGGAGCGGCCGATGTCGTTCCCCGAGGTCGTCGCCCAGCTCTTCGACGCCGAGGCCGAGGCGCCGCCCGGGGTCGTCCACGACACCATGGAGCTGCGGGTCGCCGACGTCGACGTCCAGCTCCACCGCACCGCCCCCTTCACCGCGACCGAGCACGCCCGCGGCTCCGCGATGGCCGACCTGGTCAACGACGTCCTCGACCGCAGCCGCGAGTCGGCGGCGATCGGCACCACCCCGCCCGTACGCCGCCTGGGCACCGGGAGCACCCCCGACCTCGTCGTCACCGGTGAGACCGTCACCGCGCTGATCGACGGCGTCGCCGTCGGCATCGGCGAGGTCCTGGGCCCGGCGGACGACGACGAGAACGTACGCATCGTCAACCTGCGCGTCGACCCGGCCTGGCAGCGCCGCGGCATCGGCACCCGGCTGCTGGTCGACACCGCCAGGCTCGCGCACATGCTCGGCGCCGACGAGATCCTGCTCACCACCCAGTCCGACAACCAGGCCGTGCTGCCCATGGTCCTCGCCGCCGGGATGCGCGGCCGGATCCGGATGGCGGGCGACCTGCTGACCGTCAAGGTGCCGGTGCGGGACCTCAAGCCGTTGGACCGGTAGCTCGGGATGAGAAGTCTCGCCGTTTCGGCGATCCCCGGGGCTCGGCCGTAACATTTCTCTATGGAGATCCCGGAGAAGTTCGCGACGCTCGGCCTCACCTACGACGACGTACTCCTGATGCCTGGATACTCGGATCTGGCGCCGTCTGACATCGATACGACCTCCCGGCTGACCCGTGAGATCAACCTCCGGGTGCCGCTGATCTCCGCGGCGATGGACACCGTGACCGAGTCGCGGATGGCGATCGCGATGGCCCGCCAGGGCGGCATCGGCGTGCTCCACCGCAACCTGAGCATCGAGGATCAGGCCTACCAGGTCGACCTGGTCAAGCGCACTCAGACCGGGATCATCTCCAACCCGGTCACCATCGGCCCCGACGCGACGCTGGAGCAGCTCGACAAGCTCGCCGGTGAATACCGGATCTCCGGCTTCCCCGTGGTCGACGTCGACCAGAAGCTGATCGGCATCATCACCAACCGCGACCTCCGGTTCACCCCCGTCGCCGAGTGGGCGACCACGAAGGTCAACGAGGTGATGACCTCCAAGGACCTGATCACCGGCCCCGCCGAGATCTCCCGCGAGGAGGCCACCAAGCTGCTGCGCCAGCACAAGCTGGAGCGCCTCCCGCTGGTCGACACGGACGGTCGCATCACCGGCCTGATCACCGTCAAGGACTTCGTGAAGTCCGAGCAGTTCCCCGACGCCTCCAAGGACGCCCAGGGCCGCCTGCTCGTCGGCGCCGCGATCGGCTACTTCGGCGACGCCTGGGAGCGGGCCACCACGCTCATCGAGGCCGGAGTCGACGTGCTCGTCGCAGACACGGCCCACGGCAACGTACGCATGCTGATCGACATGGTCCGCCGTCTCAAGACCGACCCGGCCACCAAGCACGTCCAGGTCATCGGCGGCAACGTCGCGACCAAGGAGGGTGCGCAGAGCTTCGTCGACGCGGGCGCCGACGCGGTCAAGGTCGGTGTCGGCCCGGGCTCGATCTGCACCACCCGCGTCGTCACCGGTGTCGGCGTGCCGCAGATCTCCGCCGTCTACGAGGCGAGCCTGGCCTGCAAGCCGGCGGGCGTCCCCGTGATCGCCGACGGCGGCCTGCGCTACTCCGGTGAGATCGGCAAGGCCCTCGTCGCCGGCGCCGACACCGTGATGCTCGGCTCGATGCTCGCCGGCACCGAGGAGACCCCCGGGGACACGGTCCTGATCAACGGCAAGCAGTTCAAGGCCTACCGCGGCATGGGCTCGATGGGCGCCATGTCGAGCCGCGGCAAGAAGTCCTTCTCCAAGGACCGCTACTTCCAGGCCGAGGTCACCGACGACGACATGATCGTCCCCGAGGGCGTCGAGGGCCAGGTCGCCTACAAGGGCGCGCTGGCCACGGTCGCCCACCAGCTCACCGGCGGCCTGCACCAGACCATGTTCTACGTCGGCGCGCGCACCATCCCCGAGCTGCAGGAGAAGGGCCGCTTCATGCGGATCACCTCCGCCTCGCTCAAGGAGTCGCACCCCCACGACGTCCAGGTCACCGCCGAGGCGCCCAACTACCACGTCTGAGCTAGCCCGAGTCTCGCGCGAGTCGAGCCCCGGACCCGATGGGTTCGGGGCTCGTCCCATTTTCCGGATGCCTCCTCCGGATCAACGAACCACGGCTAGAATGTTGAGCAAGTTACTCGACAAATAGGTGGTGGTTGCACGTGAGCGTCGATGAGGTCGTACGTCGCCGCCCCCTGCTCGCCCGCGACGGCGACGAGGAGCTCCTCGGTGCCAGGCTCGTCGCGCGGCGCAAGCCGGGGCAGTGGATCTCGGCGGTGCTCGTGCTGCTGGTCGTCGCCGGGATCGTGAAGAGCCTGGTCACGAACCCGCGCTACCACTGGGACGTCGTCGGCGCCTTCTTCCTGCGCCCCTCGATCCTCGACGGGCTGGTGCTGACCCTGTGGCTGACCGCGGCGGTGCTGGTCAGCTCCTACCTGCTCGGCATCGTGCTCGCGGTCATGCGACTCTCCACGAACCCGGTGCTGAGCTCGGTGAGCGCGGTCTACATCTGGTTCTTCCGGAGCGTGCCGCCGCTGCTGCAGCTCCTCTTCTGGTTCCAGATGGCCTCGCTGTATCCGCAGATCAGCCTGGGCATCCCGTTCCTGAAGCCGTTCGTCACCATCGAGACGGCCCATCTGTTCAGCGGCCTGCTCGCGGCCTTCGTCGGGCTCACCTTCGACATCGCCGCGTTCGCCGCCGAGATCATCCGCGGCGGCCTGGTCTCGGTCGAGGCCGGACAGACCGAGGCGGCCAAGGCGCTCGGTCTGTCCAGGGCCCGGATCTTCTGGCGGATCGTGCTCCCGCAGGCGATGCCGGCGATCATCCCGGCCTCCGGCAACCTGCTGATCGGGCTGCTCAAGGGCACCTCGATCGTCTCGGTGATCGCGGTGCAGGACCTGCTCTACTCGGTGCAGCTGATCTACGCGCAGAACTACCTGGTCATCCCGCTGCTGCTGGTCGCCACCATCTGGTACCTGATCCTGGTCACCGTCCTGTCGACGATCCAGTTCTTCGTGGAGCGCTACTACGCCCGCGGCAAGGGTGCGCGCACCGGCTTCTGGCGGCTGTGGCGCGGGCAGCTCCCGCTCGTCCCGCGGTCGCGCCCCCGTCGAGACGTGGAGGTCATCTGATGAGCGAGCCCCTCGTGCGGATCCGCGGCCTGAGCAAGCAGTTCGGCGCCAACACCGTCCTCGACGCCATCGACCTCGACGTCGCCCGCGGCTCGGTGGCGGTCGTCCTGGGGCCGTCGGGCTCGGGCAAGTCGACGTTGCTGCGTACGGTCAACCACCTGGAGAAGCCCGATGCCGGCTTCGTCGAGGTGGACGGCGAGATCATCGGCTACCGCCGCGAGGGAGCCCACCTCAGGGAGCTCTCCGACCGGGCCATCACCCGCCAGCGCAGCCGGATCGGGATGGTGTTCCAGCAGTTCAACCTGTTCCCGCACAAGACCGCGCTGGAGAACGTCGTGGAGGGCCAGCTGGCCGCAGGCGTACGCCGCCGGGCGGCCGAGACGCGCGGACGCGAGCTGCTCGACCGGGTCGGCCTGGCCGACCGGGAGCGCTCCTACCCACGACAGATGTCGGGCGGTCAGCAGCAGCGGGTGGCGATCGCCCGCGCGCTCGCCGTCGAACCCGACCTGATGCTCTTCGACGAGCCGACCTCCGCGCTCGACCCCGAGATGGTCGGCGAGGTGCTCGGCGTGATGAAGGACCTTGCCCGGACCGGCATGACGATGATCGTGGTCACCCACGAGATCGGCTTCGCGCGCGAGGTCGCCGACCAGGTCGTCTTCCTCGACGAGGGCCGGCTGATCGAGGCCGGGGCGCCCGGCGACGTACTCGTCTCTCCCACCCATGAGCGCGCTCGGGCGTTCCTCTCCGCTGTGTTGTGACCCCCTCGAAAGGACCCCACTCCGTGAAGCTCAAGCTCGCCCTGGTCGCCGTCGCGGCCCTCGTCCTCGCCGGCTGCGGCAACGCCTCCGACACGCTCAGCGACGCCGAACGTGGCATCGGGTCGGACGGGTCGGCCTCCGCCGAGCCGGCCGCGATCCCGACCCAGGACGTCGTCTCGGACGTGCAGGCGGACCCGGCGCTGACCGAGCGGCTGCCGGCCGACGTACAGAAGTCCAAGACGCTGATCCTCGGCACCACCGAGGCGACCGGCGAGCAGGGGCTGCCGCACGGTGGCTCGGACCAGTCCGGGGAGCAGATCGGTCTCGACATCGACCTGCGCAACGCGCTCGCGGCCAAGCTCGGGGTGACCTGGAAGACGGAGTTCGGCAGCTTCGAGACGATCGTCCCGGGCACGCAGAGTGGTAAGTACGACGTCGGCCAGGCCAACTTCGCGGTCACCTCCGAGCGGCTCGAGGTCGTCGACTACGCCACCTACCTGCTCGACGGGCAGTCGTTCGTCTCCCGCGAGGACGGCGACCTCGACCAGGTGAAGACGCTGACCGACATCTGCGGCCACACGGTGGCGACCTCGCCGGGCTCCAGCTTCCAGCAGATCCTCGAGGACGGCGCCGCCGAGTGCGAGAAGGCCGGCAAGAAGGCCTACGAGGTGGACTACTTCAAGGACAACGCCGCGATCCTGCTCGGCCTGCAGAACGGCAAGACCGACCTCTACTTCGGGCCGACGCTGTCGCTGAAGTATCTGGTCTCCCACCAGCCCGGTCTGAAGTACCTCGGCGAGCTCAGCCTCACCGACGTCGGCTTCGTCGTCGCCAAGAAGTCGCCGCTGGCGCCGGTGCTCGTCGATGCCATCAACGCGCTCATCGCCGACGGGACGTACAACAAGATCTTTACGAAGTGGGACGTTTCGGACATAAAGCTCGACAAGTCGGAGTTCAATCCGAAGCCGGCATTCTGAACCTTCCGGGAGGACACATGACCGTCATCGACACCGACACCTTCGCCCAGGACTGGATCACCTGGCACGAGGAGCACGAGCGGCGCCGCGCCGACAAGCACGGCTTCCTCGCGATCACCTCGATCCGCTGGCTCACCGAGGAGCCGGAGACGTATGACGACGTGCCGGGAGCCTGGTCGACCGGGCCCGAGGGCATCGTGGTCTCGCTCGCCCCCGGTGAGTCGCTGGTCGTCGACGGTGTCGAGGTCACCGGCCGGCACTCGTTCGGCATCATCGACGAGCGCGGCGGGGTCACCGCCGCGTTCGGCGACGCCGTCGTCGAGATCGCCAAGCGCGGCGGCAACGACATCATCCGCCCCCGCCACCCCGACAACCCGGTCCTGGTCGGCTATCGCGGCACCGAGGCCTATCCGCCGGACCCGAAGTGGGCCGTGCCGGGGCGCTTCGTGGCCTACGAGACGCCCGTGCCGACCACCGTCGGCTCGGTCGTCGACGGCCTCGAGCACGTCTACGAGGCCGTGGGCGAGATCGAGTTCGAGGTGGGCGGTGCCGTGCACAGCCTCATCGCGTTCCCCGGCTTCGCGCCCGACTCACTGCACGTGCTGTTCGTCGACCAGACCTCGGGGAGGACGACGTACGCCGCCAACCGGTCGCTCTCCGTCGGCGCCCCCGACGCGCAGGGCAACGTGGTGATCGACTTCAACCGCGCCACCAACCTGCCGTGCGCCTACACCGACCACGCCACCTGCCCGCTCCCGCCGGCCGGCAACCGGCTCCCGGTCGCGGTCGAGGCGGGGGAGAAGAAGCCGTAGGGGTTCGGGCGCAGCGGGGGTAGCACGGCGGACGTCGTGTCACCCCCGCACCCGACCTCAGTGACCGCGGCGGGCCCACTCCTCGGCGATCAGCTGGTAGGAGCGGACCCGGTCGGCGTGATCGTGGGTGATGGTCGTGATGACCAGCTCATCGGCGTCGACGGCACGCTGGAGGATCTCCAGCTGATCGGCGACCTGCGCCGCGGTGCCGACGAACTGGGTGTCGAGCCGGTCCTGCACGAGCGCCCGGTCCTCCTCGGTCCACTCCCACGCGCGCGCCTCGTCGGGGGTGGGGAACGGGATGGCGCCCTCGGCGGTGCGGATGGAGCGGACCCAGAGACCGTAGCCGGTCGCGAGCTCGCGCGCCTCCTCCTCGGTCTCGGCCACGACCACGTCGGCGGAGACCGCGACGTGGGGTGCGGCGAGGGTGTCGGAAGGCGCGAAGGCGGTGCGGTACGAGTACGCCGCCTCGAGGACGCCGGAGGGGTTGACGTGGTAGTTCGTCGCGAACCGGAGCCCCCGCTTGCCGGCCACCTCGGCGCTCTCGCCGCCGCTGCTGCCCAGCACCCACAGCTCGAGCTCCGCGCCCTCGCCGGGGACGGCCTGCGCCGGGGTTCCGGCGGCGTCGCGGTAGGTGCCGTCGATGAAGGCCAGGATCGTGTCCACCTGCTCGCCGTAGTCGGCCGAGGTCGCCCCGGGCAGCTGGAGGAGCTCCTTTTGCAGCCGGAACCGCGGTGACCCGAGCAGCCCGCTGGGATCGAACTTCGGCGGGACGAGCAGGCCTTCCGGAGTGCGTCCGTCGACCAGGTTCACCCCGATGTCCACCGGGCCCGAGGACCCGGGACGGCCGCCGGAGCGGCCCAGGCCGAGGTCGATCCGGCCGGGGAAGGCGGCGTCGAGCAGCCCGAACTCCTCGATCGTCGACAGCGCCGTCCGGTGTCCCATCAGCACCGCTCCGGACCCGATCCGGATCGTCGAGGTGGCGCTGCCCAGCAGCGCCAGGACGACCGCCGGCGAGGTGCCGGCGACGCCGGGGTTGAGGTGGTGCTCGGCGACCCAGTAGCGGTGGTAGCCGAACGACTCGGTCGCCTGGGCGAGCGCGACGGCGTTGCGCAGAGCGTCCGACCCGGAGGCGCCGGACGACACGGGCACGAGGTCGAGGACGGACAGGGGTGTGTGGCTCATGGAGTCGCTCCGTTCGTGGGGGAGCCCCAGCCCCAGGGCGGGTCGGGGAGGGCGGTACGCAGCGGGGCAGCCACCTCGGAGGCGAAGAGCTCCAGGCTGTCGCGATGCTGCTGCTCGGACAGGCCGCTCGCATCGGCATGGACGTGGACGACCTGGTGGCCGAAGCGCTCGTGGTAGCGGTGGATCTTCTCGATCACCTGCTGCGGCGACCCGACCAGCGCCGAGGAACGCTCGACGAAGTCCTCCAGGGTCGGGAAGACCGGCTCGAGCCCGACGCTCGCCTGGAAGGCGAGCTGGCCCTCGAAGACCGGGCGGTAGGCGGCGTACGCCTCCTGGCTCGTCGGCGCGACGTAGAGGCCCGCCGTCCCGGCGCCGATCGCGATGGTGGCGGGGTCGTGCCCGTAGGCCGCCCAGCGCTCGCGGTAGTGGTCGACGAGCTCGCCGTAGGGCTCGATCGGGTTGGTGACGTTGGCCGAGAACAGCGGGTCGCCGTAGCGGGCGGCGAGGTCGACGGACTCCTTCGAGGTGGCGCTCCCGTGCCAGACCCGCACCGGCTGCTGCAGCGGCCGCGGCCAGACCTCCGCCTCGACCAGCTCGGGCCGGAACCGCGGCGAGGCGGTCACCCGGTCCTCGCGCCACAGCTTCCGGAAGATCTCGTAGGACTCGGCGTTCCGGTCCCACTGGTCCTCCGGCGTCACCTGGAACAGGTCGCGCTGCGCCGAGCCGTTGCCCTTGCCGATGATCAGCTCGAGCCGGCCGTCGGAGAGGTGGTCGAGGGTGGCGTAGTCCTCGTAAGCCCGCACCGGGTCGAGCAGCGCCAGCGTCGTCACCGCGGTGAAGAGCCGGATCCGCTCGGTGCGCGCCGCGAGGTGGGAGAGCACCACCGTCGGGGAGGAGGAGATGAACGGCCGCTCGTGCCGCTCGCCGACCCCGAACCCGTCGAACCCCAGCTCCTCGGCGAGGACGGCGTTGGCGACGACCTCCCGGAACCTCTCGTACGTCGACTTCTGCTGCCCCGTCACCGGATCGGGCCGGTGGACGATGAGCGTGATGGCCAGGAACCTCATCTGGTCGGCTCCCGCAGCCCGAGGTTCTCCCGGAGCGTGGACCCCTCGTAGGCGGTGCGGAAGACGCCGCGCTCCTGGAGCAGCGGCACCACGTGGTCGACGAAGGGCGCCAGGCCGCCGGGGGTGATGTGGGGGACCAGGATGTAGCCGTCGGCCGCGTCGGCCTGGACTAAGTCGTCGATGGTGGACGCGATCGTCTCGGCCGAGCCGATGAAGCTCTGCCGACCGGTGACCTCGACGATGGTCTCGCGGGTGCTCAGCCCCTTCGCGCGCGACACCTCCCGCCAGCGCTCGGCCTGCTCGAGCCGGTCGCCGTGCGAGCGGGCGCTGGCGCGGCCCTTGGCGATCAGGTCGTCGTTCTCGGACGGGTCGACGGTGGGCAGCGGGCCGTCGGGGTCGTGGTCGGAGAGGTCGCGGTTCCAGAGCTGCTCGAGCAGCTTGATCGCGGTCGCGGGCGAGACCTGCTGCAGGCGGATCTCCCGGGCCAGCTCCACGGCCTCGGCGTCGGTGTCGGCGAGCACGAAGGTGGCCGCGGGCAGGATCAGCAGGTCCTCGTGGCGACGCCCGAACCTCTCCAGGCGACCCTTCACGTCGACGTAGAAGCGTTGCCCGTCCTCGAGGTGGCTGTGCCGGGAGAAGATCGCGTCGGCCTTGGCCGCGGCGAAGTCGCGGCCCTCCTCGGAGTCGCCGGCCTGGAAGATCACCGGGCGGCCCTGCGGGCTGCGCGGGACGTTGAACCGGCCGCTGATGTCGAACTGCGAGTCGTGGTGCTCGAACGCGCCGGGCGCCGGCGTCGACAGGAACTCTCCGGAGGCCTTGTCGGCGAGGATCTCGTCGCCCTTCCAGGTGTCCCACAGCCGGGTCGCGGCGTCGAGGAACGTCCTGGCCCGCTCGTAGCGCTCGCCCTGCGGCAGGTAGCCGCCGCGCCGGAAGTTCTCGCCGGTGAACGCGTCCCAGGAGGTGACCACGTTCCACGCGGCGCGGCCGTCGGAGAGGTGGTCGAGGCTGGCGAACTGGCGGGCCACCTCGTAGGGCTCGTTGAAGGTCGAGTTGATCGTGCCGGTCAGCCCGAGGTGCTCCGTGACCGCCGCGAGCGCGGCCAGGATCGTGAACGTGTCCGGCCGGCCGACCACGTCGAGGTCGTAGATCTCCCCGGCCTGCTCCCGCAGCCGTAGCCCCTCGGCGAGGAACATGAAGTCGAACAGCCCGCGCTCGGCGATCTGCGCGAACTCGACGAACGAGTCGAACTCGATGTGGCTGCCCGAGGCCGGGTCGCTCCACACGGTGGTGTTGTTGACGCCGGGGAAGTGCGCGGCGAGATGGATCTGCTTCTTCGGCCTGTCGGTGCGGTGCGGCGTGCTCATGCGGGCGTCCCCTCGGTGGTGGCGTAGCGGCTGGTGGGACGCGGCAGACCGAGCGCGCCCCTGAGGGTCGCGGCGTCGTACGCATCGTGGAAGAGCCCGCGCCGCTGCAGCTCGGGCACGAGCCTCTGGGTGATCTGACGCAGGTCGTCGGGGAGCACCGCCGGCCGCAGCCGGAACCCGCTCAGCCCGGCGGCGTGCCAGGTCGCGAGCAGGTCGGCCAGGCCTTCCGGGGTGCCGGCGAAGACCAGCGCGTCCGACTCGTACGCAGCCCCGGCCGACTCGTTCAGCCGGGCCAGCCGGTCCTGGGCGCCCTGGTCGGTCTCGTCGAGGAGGACGACGACGTCGCCGAAGACATGGACGGTCTGGTCATCGCGCCCGGCGGCCGACTGAGCGGCCCGGATCTCGGCGGTGATCGAGGCGATGTCGGCCGCCGTCCGGGGCGTCACGAACCCGACGTCGGCCGAGGTGCCGACCAGCTCGAAGGGCCGGTCGCGGTGGGCGAGGGCGGCCACGACCGGCTGGCCCTGCGGTGGCCGCGGGGTGATCGAGGGACCCTTCACGTCGAAGTGGAGTCCCTCGAAGTCGATGTAGTGGATCTTGTCGCGGTCGATGAACCGGCCGGTCGCGACGTCGCGGATCTCGGCGTCGTCCTCCCAGGAGTCCCACAGCCGCCGCAGCACCTCGACGTAGTCCGCTGCCTCGGCGAACGTCTCTCGGAGCAGCCCCTCGCCCGCGGGCGAGCGCAGGTCCGCGTACGAGATGTCGGGGAACTCGCGCCGCCCGAACAGCGCCGCGTCGCGCGGCCGTGGCGCCACCTGGACCCGTACGCCGGCCCGGCCCCGGCTCACGTAGTCCAGCGTCGCGATCGCCTTGCTGAGGTGGAACGGCTCGGTGTGGGTGACGACCACGGTCGGCACGATGCCGATGTGCCGGGTCAGCGGGGCGATCCGGGAGGCGACCAGCACCGCGTCGAGCCGCCCGCGCACCCGATCGGTGCGATCGTCGTCCTTGGTGGCGAAGGGCGCGTCGGTCTGGATCGAGAGCGAGTCCTCGATCGTGACGAAGTCCAGCAGGCCGGACTCGGCCTCCCGGACGAGATCAGCCCAGTAGCCGGGTCTCAGGAGATCCCCGGGCCGGGCGTTCGGCTCTCGCCAGGCGGCCGGATGCCACCCGGCGCCGTCGAGAGCCACGGCGAGTCGAAGACGAGGTGTGGGAGCGCTCATGAGTAAAGTCTACTGACTTCATAAACTTAGTGTGGTGAGTTTCGGAGGGTGGACCGACGGACGGGCAGACCGACGGCCACCAGCACCGCGGCGAGGAGGACCAGGACGGCGTTGACCGCGATCGCCAGGTGCAGAGCCCCGAGCGAGGCGACGCCGCCGGCGGCGGTGGCGACGGTGGACATGATCGGGATGCCGAGCGCGATCGCGACCTGCTGGGTCATCATCGCCAGCCCGGTGGCCAGCCCCTGCTCGTGGTCGGGCAGCCCGGAGGTCGCCGCGACCATGAAGCCGACGATCGCGGCGACGTGCCCGATCGCGCCGACGAAGTTCATCAGCCCGACGAACCACAGCCAGCCGACCGAGGGCCCGACCAGGACGAGCACGCCGGTGGTGACCGCCTGGAGGGCCAGGCCGCCCGCGACGGCGGTGCGTACGCCGAAGGTCTCGATGAACCGAGGAGCGAGGGAGCCGCCGAAGATCGCCCCCAGGCCCATCGCGACGAGCATCAGACCGGTCTGCAGCGCGTCGAGGCCGAGGACGTGCTGGAGGTACATCGTCAGCACGAAGACCAGCGACGACTCGAAGGCGAAGGTGGCGAAGCCGGCGATGTTGCCGAAGCCGATCGTGCGCCGGGTGAGGATCTGCAACGGCACCAGCGGGTGCGGGTGGGTGGACTCGGCGCGCCAGAAGGCGACCAGCAGGACCACCGCGACACCGATGGCGGCCAGCCCGATGACGTCGCCGATGCCGGCCTCGCCCAGCCGGGTCGCGCCGTAGACGAGCGCCAGCAGACCGCTGGTCACCAGCACCGCACCCGGGAGGTCGAGCCGCGACCGCTCCCGGTCGGCGGAGTCGCGCAGCACGAACGGCGCCACGGCGACCACCAGCAGCGCGATCGGTACGTTGACCAGGAACGCCCAGCGCCAGGAGAGCAGATCGGTGAGCACGCCACCGAGCACCGCCCCGGCGGTGAAGCCGGTCGACATCACGACGCTGTTCAGGCCCAGGGCGCGCTGCCGCAGCGGCCCCTCGGGGAAGGAGACGGTGAGCAGCGAGAGCGCCGCCGGGGTGACCGCGGCAGTGGCGAGGCCCTGGGCGACCCGGGCGGTGAGCAGCACCTCGGGCGAGGTGGCGACGCCGCCGAGCAGCGAGGCGGCGCCCAGCGCGACCATGCCGATCAGGAAGACCCGACGGCGGCCGACGTAGTCGCCGATCCGGCCGAAGAGCAGCGTGAACCCGGCCGCACACAGGGCGAAGGCGGTCGCGATCCACTGCACGTGGGCCTCGGCGAACCCGAGGCTGTCGCCGACGGTCGGCAGTGCCACGTTGAGGATCGAGAAGTCGACGGTGAGGGTGAACTGGGAGGCGAGCAGCAGCAGGAGCACCAGCAGCTGTCCGCGGGTCATGGCGGCCGCGCGTACGGGCTCGGCCTGGGTAGTCGTGGTCATGACCCCAACGCTGCGCCGGACGGCGTACGCCAGCCAGACACCTGTCCTGACAGTCACCGGCGTGCCTGGCACTGACAGGGACAGGAAGAAATCGCCGCGCGGCCGCACTATAGGAACCATGACGACCGAGCTCGGAGAGTTCCTGCGCAGCCGCCGGGCGGCGATCAGTCCCGAGGAGGCCGGACTGGTGTCCTACGGCGCTCGACGGGTACCCGGCCTGCGGCGCGAGGAGCTGGCGATGCTGGCCGGCGTCTCGCCGACCTACTACACCCGGCTGGAGCGGGCCGACCACCACAACGCCTCCGATGCCGTGATCGACTCGCTCGCCCGGGCGCTGCGGCTGAGCGCCGAGGAGCACGACCACCTGCGTCGCCTGGCGCGCCCCGTCGAGACGGTCTCGGGCGGCCGCGACGTGGAGCCACGCCCGGCCGCGGTGGCGATGCTGATGGACTACCCGGGGCCGGCGCTCATCGTCGACCACGCCAACTACGTGCTCGCCTGGAACGATCTCGGTCACCGTCTCTTCGGTCACGGACTCGACTTCGACGCCCCCTACGCCCGCCGCCCCCACCGCCCGAACCTCATCCGCCGGTTCTTCCTCGAGCCGGACGGGCCGGAGCTCTTCGTCGACCCCGAGGGCACCGGGCTGCAGATGGTCGGCTTCCTGCGCTACTCCTCGGGCCTGCACCCCGACGACCACATCCTCAGCTGCCTGGTCGGCGAGCTCGTCCAGCGCAGCGACCTGTTCGCCGAGCTGTGGGCCGAGCATCCGGTGATGGACTGCGGCTACGGGATCAAGCGGCTGCGGCATCCGGTGGCGGGGCGGATGGACCTGGCGTACGAGGCGATGGTGCTGCCCGAGACCAGCCAGCGGATCGTGCTCTACCGGGCCGAGCCCGGCTCGCCCTCGGCAGCCGCGCTCGAGCAGCTCGCTCGCGGCTAGAGGTCCTTGGCGTACGTCGCCGGGGGAGCGCCGACGACGTCCCGGAAGGTCCGCACCAGGTGGGCCTGGTCGCTGAAGTCCAGCTCCGCGGCGACCGCGGCCCAGTCGACCTCGCCGGAGTGGGCGCGGGCGGCGACCTCGAGCACGCGGAACCGCTGCACGACCCACTTCGGGCTGATCCCGACGTACTCGCTGAACAGGCGCTGCAGCGACCGGAGGCTCAGGCCAGCGTGGTCGGCGAGCTGCTCGGCCCGGGTGATCGAGCGGTCGTCCTCGGCGAGAGCCACCCAGCGGCGTACGTCCTCGGCGACGGGGTCGGTGGGAAGGCCGACCTCCAGCAGGTAGGACTCCATCGCGGCGGCCATCTCCTTCGGATCGGCCGACGACAGGATCCGGTCCGCGGCCGGCCGGTCGTCGACGCCGAGAAGCTCCTCAGCCGGGACGACCTGGTCGGCGATCGAGCTCACCCGGCTGCCGAGCACGGGGCGGAACAGGCCGGGCAGGAACGAGACGCCGAGGGTGTGGCCGCGGCCGGTGAGGTGCCGGACGAACGGGCGCCGGCCGATGCCGTGGACCAGCAGCCGGCCCTCCTCGGCGGCGATGTGGATCCGCGGCTGGGGGATGACCTGCTGGTCGTGCGGGTGCTCGAGGTCCCAGCCGACGTACCAGTGGTAGTCCACGTGACCGGCGATCTCCGCGGACGGCGCGAACCGCTCGGTCGTGATCGTCCGCGCCGCCGTCACCGGCCGCACGATCGCGTCGGGATAGCCCTTGCCCTCCACCTGGCCAGCCATGCCGCCAACGATATGGCGCGTTCCTTCAATCCTGCGCCCCGGTTCCCGCAGCAGGCTGAAGCCATGAACACCTACGGAAACAAGGCAAGCACCACGATGACCGTCGCGCGCTGGATCGAGGCGGCCTACGTCGACATCGACGGCGAGGGCACCCGGATGGGCGACGACGTCTACATCCCCACGCGCGGCCTGACGACCGCCGAGACCGACTACACCTACGCCGGGGAGATCGAGGGCAAGGGGGTCGCGCGGATGATCGGCGCCTATTGCAACCCCGCCGGGGGCGCGGTCTTCGAGGCGTACGAGCAGTTCACCGGCTCCATCGCCGGCCAGGAGGGTTCCTGCGTGTGGCGGATCAGCGGGACGTACGCCGACAAGACCGTCCGCTCCCACCTCACCATCGTCCCCGGCCTCGGCACCGGCGGCCTCGAAGGTCTCGTCGGCGAGGCCGACATGGTCCTCTCCGAGGAGGGCGGCGGCGAGTCGTACGGCTTCGTGCTCTCCTACGACTGGAGCTGACGGCGGGGGCGGGGGACGTGGGCGGCGGAGGACTGGCCGAGCCAGGAGGGGAGGGCGCGGCGTACGTCCTCGGAGGCGGCGATGCTGACCATCTCCGCCCGGAGCGCCATCGGCCAGGCGAGGTCGCCACGCCAGATCTCGGTGAGCGTACGCAGGCTGCAGGTGAGCCGGGCGTCGACCTCGAACCCGGGGTCGAAGTCGCAGACCTCGGCCTGGTCGGCGGCGACCACGAGCCACCAGCGAGCGGCCTTCGGCTCGACGTCGGTGAGGCGGAACTCGACCACGGTGCGCTGCCGCGGCCACACGTCGATCGGGATGGTGCGGCGCATGTCCCAGAAGAGCAGGTGGGGGTCGAGGTCGGCCTGGCCGAGCGAGCCGATCCAGCGCGCTCCCCACTCGTTGAGCGCGGTCACGACGGTGGCGAGCTCCTGGCCGCTGTCGGTGAGGTGGTAGGACGTACGCTGCCCCTCGCCGCGCCGCTGGATGATGCCCGCGCGCTCCAGGGTGCGCAGCCGCTTGGAGAGCAGCGCCGGCGACATCTTCGGCACGCCCCGGCGGAGCTCGTTGAAGTGGGTGCTGCCGAGCAGCAGCTCGCGGACGACGAGCAGCGTCCACCGCTCGTCGAGCACCTCCATGGCCTTCGCCACCGGACAGAACTGGCCGTATCCCGCCACCGGACCGCCTCTCTCGCAGCCCGAGATCCCTGCCATCAGTAGACCGCTGACCTGGACGGGTGGCAAGTACAGATCCAGAACCGTCAGGGGTTCAGATCCGGCACTATCCGCCCGCGATGGCGCCGGGTGACGCTGGAGCCTCCAGATCACATCTCGGGTCGACGTCGTGGAGGACGACATGACCGCAACACCAGTTTCACCCGACCTGAAGGCCAAGCACCGGGCGATGTGGGGGCTCGGGAACTACGCCCGGGTCGCCGACGAGCTCATCCCCGAGCTCGGCCAGGTGCTCGTCGAGGCCTGCGAGATCGGACCCGGCGACCGCGTGCTCGACATCGCTGCCGGTACCGGGAACGCCGCCGTCCCGGCCGCTCTCGCCGGCGCGGACGTGACCGCGAGCGACCTGTCGCCGGAGCTGCTCGAGATCGGGCAGGCGCATGCAGCGCAGATCGCCTCGGGCTCCGCTTCGGCAGAGGAGGCGGGAGCCGGCTCGATCACCTGGCGCGTCGCCGACGCCGAGGCTCTGCCGTTCGACGACGCCGCGTACGACGTCGTCATCTCCTGCGTCGGCATCATGTTCGCGCCGTTCCACGAGAAGGCCGCGGCCGAGCTGGTCCGCGTGGTGCGGCCGGGCGGCCGGATCGGCCTGATCAGCTGGACGCCCGAAGGCTTCATCGGCCAGATGTTCGCGACGATGAAGCCGTTCATGGCGCCGCCGCCCGAAGGTGCTCAGCCGCCTCCTCGGTGGGGCGACGAGACCCACGTACGCGGGCTGCTGGGTGACGCGGTGAGCGACGTCCGGGCCGAGAAGCGGACGGTCGCCATCGACTCGTTCGACACCGGCGCGGAGTTCCGCGACTTCTTCAAGGCCTGCTACGGGCCGACGATCGTCGCCTACCGGGGGATCGCCGAGGACGAGGCCCGGACCGCCGAGCTCGACGCCGCGCTCGCCGAGCTGGGGGACCGCTACCTCGCCGGCGGGACGATGAACTGGGAGTACCTGCTCCTGACCGCCGTACGCAGCTAGCGCCTCGACGGTCCAGGTCGGTGCGTGCTTTCCGATCTCGATCCGGTCACGTGGAACAATCCGTCCTGTGACTGAGATCGAGATCGGCCGGGCCAAGCGAGCACGACGGGCGTACGCCTTCGACGACGTGGCGATCGTGCCGTCCCGCCGCACCCGCGACACCACCGAGGTCAGCACCGACTGGCAGATCGACGCCTACCGCTTCGACATCCCCGTCCTCGCCGCGCCGATGGACTCGGTGATGTCGCCGTCGACCGCGATCGCGATGGGCAAGCTCGGCGGTCTCGGCGTGCTCAACCTCGAGGGCGTGTGGACCCGCTACGACGACCCGCAGCCGCTGCTCGACGAGCTGGCCGAGCTGAGCGGTGTCGACGCGACCCGGCGCCTGCAGGAGATCTACGAGGCTCCCATCCAGGCCGAGCTGATCACCGAGCGGCTGCGCGAGGTGCGCGCCTCGGGCGTCACCGTCGCCGGGGCCCTGTCCCCGCAGCGGACCAAGGAGTACGCCAAGGCAGTCGTCGACGCCGGTGTCGACCTCTTCGTCATCCGCGGCACCACCGTCTCGGCCGAGCACGTCTCCTCGCAGGCCGAGCCGCTCAACCTCAAGGAGTTCATCTACGAGCTCGACGTGCCGGTCATCGTCGGCGGCTGCGCGACCTACCAGGCCGCGCTGCACCTGATGCGCACCGGCGCGGCCGGCGTCCTCGTCGGCTTCGGTGGCGGTGCGGCCCACACCACCCGGACGGTGCTGGGTGTCGCGGTGCCGATGGCCTCGGCCGTCGCCGACGTGGCTGCTGCGCGTCGTGACTACCTCGACGAGTCGGGCGGCCGCTACGTACACGTCATCGCCGACGGCGCCGTCGGCCGCTCCGGCGACATCGCCAAGGCGATCGCCTGCGGCGCCGACGCGGTCATGGTGGGTAGCCCCTTCGCGCGGGCGACCGATGCCCCCGGCAAGGGATTCCACTGGGGCAACGAGGCCCACCACGCCGACCTGCCCCGCGGCGAGCGCGTCGCCTTCCAGCCCGTCGGCACCTTCGAGGAGGTCCTCTACGGCCCCTCCCACGTCGCCGACGGCACCATGAACCTCGTCGGCGCCCTCAAGCGCGCCATGGCCACCACCGGCTACACCGACCTCAAGGAGTTCCAGCGGATCGAGGTCGTCGTCGGCTGACCCGCCGTCGCCGAGAGGTCACATACGCAGGCCGAGAGGTCGCTCCCGCAGGCCGAGACGTCACCCTGGTGACGTCTCGGCCTGTTTGCGTGACGTCTCGACGCTCTCGACGCGCGACAGGGGCCTTTCCCGCCAAAGCTGGAATCTGATCGCGGTCAAACCCTGCCGAGACGTCGCGCCGGTCGTCCGAGAGGTCACGTACGTCGTCCGAGACGTCACGTACGTCGTCCGAGACGTCAGGAGGTGACGCTTCGGCCGACCGGGGTGACGCCTCGGCCGACGCGGCCGACTTCTCGGCATTGCTTGGACGTCGACCTTCCATGTTCTCGGGCTACCCCGTAGAGTGACCGCTGTCACCACCTAAGCAAGCGCTTAGATTAGCCGAGCACACGAGGGATTGAGCATGTCGAGGTTCGAGGGACGTACGGCGATCATCACCGGGGCCAGCCGGGGCATCGGGCTGGGCATCGCCCAGCGGCTGGTGGAGGAGGGTGCGAAGGTCGTCATCACGGCGCGCAAGCCCGAGGCGCTGGCGGAGGCTGTTGAGGGGCTCGGCGGCAAGGAGGTCGCCCTCGGCATCGCCGGCAAGGCCGACGACCCGGCCCACCAGGAGGAGGTCGTCAAGGCGGCGATCGACACGTTCGGCAGCGCGGACCTGCTGGTCAACAACGCCGGTATCAACCCGAAGGCCGGCGGCCTGATCGACATGGACCGCGAGTCGGCCCGCAAGACGGTCGAGGTCAACTGCCTCTCGCCGATCGGCTGGACCCAGCAGGTCTGGCGGCAGTGGATGTCCGAGCACGGCGGCGCGGTCGTCAACATCTCCTCGGTGGCCGGCCTGGCCCCGACGCCGCTGATCGCGACGTACGGCGCGAGCAAAGCGATGCTCAGCTACATCACCCAGGAGCTCTCGGTCGAGCTCGGCCCGAAGGTACGCGTCAACGCGATCCTCCCGGCGGTGGTGAAGACCAAGTTCGCCGAACTCCTCTACGAGGGCCGCGAGGCCGAGGTCTCGGCGGCCTACCCGCTCAAGCGCCTCGGCGTACCCGAGGACATCGCCGGCGTCGCCTCCTTCCTCCTCTCCGAGGACGCCGGCTGGATGACCGGCCAGCTCGTCACCGTCGACGGCGGCCTCACCCTCGCCGGCGGTCGCGTCTGATGCCGATCGCTCCCGACAGCACCGCCGTCGTCACCGGCGCCGCGGGCGGCATCGGCCGAGCGCTGGCCGCCCGGCTCGTCGCCGAGGGCGTCCGAGTGGTGGTCAACGACATCGACGACGTACGCCTCGCCGAGACCGCGAAGGAGATCGGCGCCCACCCGGTGGCCGGCGACGCGGCCTCCGTCGAGGGCGTCGCCCGCCTGGTCGAGGCGGCGAAGGACCACCTCGGCCAGATCGACACGTGGTACGGAAATGCCGGCATCGACCGCGGCATCGGCCTGGACTGTCCCGAGGAGGACTGGCAGGCGTCCCACGAGGTCAACGTGATGGCCCACGTCCGGGCGGCCCGGCTCCTCGTCCCCGACTGGGTCGAGCGCAAGGCCGGCCGCTACGTCGTGACCGCGAGCGCAGCCGGGCTGCTGATGATGATCGGCGCGCCGACCTACACCGTGACCAAGCACGGTGCCGTCGCCTTCGCGGAGTGGCTCTCGGCGACGTACCGCCACCACGGGATCGTCGTCCAGGCGATCTGCCCGCAGGGTGTGCAGACCGGGATGCTCGAGCGGTCCGGCGTGATGAAGGACCTGCTCAGCCGAGACGTGGCACTCACCCCCGAGCAGGTCGCCGACGCCGCCTGGGAGGCGACGACCGACGACCGCTTCCTGGTGCTCCCGCACCCGGAGGTGGGCGACTACTACGCCGCGCGGGCGACACAGACCGACAAGTGGCTCGGCGGGATGAACCGACTCTGGCAGCACGTGGAGGGACAGGTATGAAGGCGTGGCGGATCAACGAGCTCGGTGAGCCGAAGGACGTGATGAGGCTCGAGGAGGTGCCCGACCCGTCCCCCGGGGCCGGACAGCTCGTCGTGAAGGTGCTGGCCAGCCCGGCCAACTTCCCCGACGTCCTGATGGCGCGGGGTCTCTACCAGGTCAAGCCCGAGCTGCCGTTCACCGCCGGCGTCGAGCTGTGCGGCGAGGTCGTCGCGCTCGGCGACGGCGTCGACGGGTTCCAGGTCGGTGACCGCGTGATCGGTGGCGGCTCGCTGCCCTACGGCGGCTTCGGCGAGCTCGCGCTGATGGACGCCGCGACGACGTTCCCGGCTCCCGAGGCGCTCACCGACGCCGAGGCGTCGAGCCTCTACATCGGCTACCAGACCGGCTGGTTCGCGCTCCACCGTCGCGCCCACCTCCAGCCCGGCGAGACGCTGCTCGTGCACGCCGCCGCGGGCGGGGTCGGCAGCGCCGCGATCCAGCTCGGCAAGGCCGCCGGAGCCACGGTGATCGGCGTGGTCGGCGGCCCGGAGAAGGCCGAGGTCGCCAAGAAGCTCGGCGCGGACGTCGTCATCGACCGCCACACCGAGGACTTCGTGAAGGTGGTGAAGGAGGTCACCGGCGGCAAGGGCGCCGACGTCATCTACGACCCGGTCGGCGGCGACACCTACGACCGCTCCACCAAGTGCATCGCCTTCGAGGGCCGGATCCTGATCATCGGCTTCGCCGGTGGCCGCATCCAGGAGGCCGCGCTCAACCACTCGCTGATCAAGAACTACTCGATCGTCGGGCTCCACTGGGGTCTCTACAACATGCTCGCCCCCGAGCTCGTCAAGGAGTGCCACGCCGAGCTCACCCGGATGGCGGCCGAGGGCTCGATCAAGCCGCTGGTCAGCGAGGAGCTGCCGCTGGACGAGGTGGCCGACGGCGTACAGCGTCTTGCCGACGGCACCACCGTCGGACGGGTTGTGTACGTCGCATGAAGGCTGTCATCTTCGACTACGGCGGGGTGCTGACCACGCCGATCGGCGACTCGATCCGGGCCTGGCTGAAGGCCGACGGCATCAAGCCGGAGAGCTTCACGACGGTGCTCAAGGAGTGGCTGGGTCGCTACGCCGACGCCGGCACCCCGATCCACCGTCTCGAGCTCGGCGAGCTCTCGGTCAAGGAGTTCGACACGCTCCTGGCCGCCCGCCTGGAGACGTACGACGGCAGCCCGGTCGATCCCGAGGGCGTCCTGTCCCGGCTCTTCGCCGGGATGCGGCCCAACCCGGAGATGTTCGCGCTGGCCGAGGAGCTCCGCGACGCCGGGATCCGGCTGGCCCTGCTCTCCAACAGTTGGGGCAACTTCTATCCGCGCAAGCAGGTCGACGCGCTGTTCGAGGTCGTGGTGATCTCCGAGGAGGTCGCGATGCGCAAGCCGGAGCCGCCGATCTTCGAACGCACCCTGAGCAGGCTCGGTCTCCGGGCCGAGGAGTGCCTCTTCATCGACGACGCCGAGCCCAACGTGCTCGGCGCCCGCGCGGTCGGTCTCGACGCACTGCTCCATACAGACGCGACGAGCACCCGCGCAGCGCTCGCCCGCATGATTCCCGCGCTCGGAGGTGCCGCGTGACGACCGAATCCCTGCCCGGCCTCGATCTGGACCGGCTCGGCCCGTGGTTCGCCGAGAACGTCGAAGGCGCCGGCGCCGAGCTGAGCGCCGCCCACATCTCCGGGGGCAAGTCCAACCTGACGTACGCCGTCTCCGACGGCACCCACGAGTGGATCGTCCGGCGCCCGCCGCTGGGGCACGTGCTCGCCACCGCCCACGACATGAAGCGCGAGCACACCGTGATCACCGCGCTGCGCGACACCGACGTACCGGTGCCGCACACCTTCGCCTTCTGCGACGACGAGGACGTGCTCGGGGCGCCGTTCTACGTGATGGAGAAGGTCGACGGCCGGCCCTACCGCTACGCCCGCGAGCTCGAGCCGCTCGGCGCCGAGCGGACCCGGGCGATCTCGGAGCAGCTCATCGACGTGATGGCCGCGCTGCACGCCGTCGACCCGGCGAAGGTCGGGCTGAGCGAGTTCGGCCGCCCGGACGGGTTCCTGTCGCGACAGGTCAGGCGCTGGAAGAAGCAGCTCGAGGCGTCCTACTCCCGCGACCTTCCCGCCGCCGACGAGCTCCACGCCCTGCTGGAGGCCCGGGTGGGTGCCGCCGAGGCGGCCTCGACCGGCCCGGGGATCGTGCACGGCGACTACCGCCTTGACAACGTCCTCACCGACGAGGCCGACCGGATCAAGGCGGTCGTCGACTGGGAGATGGCCACACTCGGCGACCCGGTCACCGACCTGGCGATCCTGCTCACCTACCAGCGGATGGCCTCGGTCTCCGGCGACGGCACCGTGACCGACGTCAGCAACGCACCCGGCTGGCTCTCCGAGGACGAGATCATCGCCCGCTACGACGCGGCCAGCCCGCGCGACCTGAGCGAGTTCGGCTTCTACCTCGGTCTGGCCGCGTACAAGCTCGCCGCGATCCTCGAGGGGATCCACTACCGCTACCTCAAGGGCCAGACCGTCGGGCCCGGTTTCGACAAGATCGGGGACGGGATCCACCCGCTCCTGGACATGGGACTGTCTGCAATGAAGGAGAAGTGACGCATGGACTTCAAACCCGACGCCAGGACCGAGGAGCTCGTCGCCTCGGTGTGGGACTTCCAGAAGACGTACGTCGAGCCCAACGAGGCCGTCTTCGACGAGCAGCTCGCGGCGCTGCCGGACAGGTGGGCCTGGGACAGCGTCCCGGTCCTCGGCGAGATCCGGGCCGAGGCCCGCAAGCGTGGACTGTGGAACCTCTTCCTTCCCGGTGAGGGCGGGGCGGGGCTGACCAACCTGCAGTACGCCCCGCTGGCCGAGATCACCGGCCGCAGCCACCTCGCGCCGGCTGCCTTCAACTGCGCCGCCCCCGACACCGGCAACATGGAGGTGCTGCACGACTTCGGCGACGAGGCGCAGAAGAAGGAGTGGCTCGAGCCGCTGCTGGACGGGCAGATCCGCAGCGCGTTCGCGATGACCGAGCCGGCCGTCGCCTCCTCGGACGCGACCAACATCGAGACCTCGATCGCCCTCGACGGCGACGAGTACGTCCTCAACGGCCGCAAGTGGTGGATCACCGGCGCGATGAACCCGAACGCCAAGATCTTCATCGTGATGGGCAAGACCGACCCGTCCGCCGAGCGCCACAAGCAGCAGTCGATGATCCTGGTGCCGCGTGACACCCCGGGCCTCACCATCAAGCGCGGTATGGAGGTCTTCGGCTACGACGACCACGACCACGGTGGTCACGCGGAGCTGATCTTCGAGGACGTACGCGTCCCCGCGGCCAACCTCATCGGCACCGAGGGCATGGGGTTCGCCATCGCGCAGGCGCGCCTGGGCCCGGGCCGGATCCACCACTGCATGCGCTCCATCGGCCTCGCCGAGCGGGCGATCGAGCTGATGTGCGCTCGGGTCGAGGACCGCGTCGCCTTCGGGAAGCCCCTCTCCGAGCAGGGCGTGATCCGGGACTGGATCGCCGAGTCGCGGGTGCGGATCGAGCAGCTGCGGCTCCTCGTCCTCAAGACCGCCTGGCTGATGGACACGGTCGGCAACAAGGGCGCCCACACCGAGATCCAGGCGATCAAGATCGCCACCCCGGCGACCGTCCAGTGGATCCTCGACAAGGCGATCCAGGCGCACGGTGCCGGCGGCCTCTCGCAGGACTTCCCGCTGGCCAAGGCGTACGCCGGCATCCGCACGCTCCGCTTCGCCGACGGCCCCGACGAGGTGCACAAGAACGCCCTCGCCAAGGCGGAGCTGCGCCGGCAGGCCGCACGTCGAGAGGGCCGGCAGTGACTCCGGAGGAGATCAGAGGGCGCGTTGAGGAGTTCTTGGCAGCCCACCCGGTCGCGACGACCGAGCCGAGCGCCTTCCTGCACGCCCGCTACCAGGCCGGGCTGGCGTGGGTCGCGTTCCCCGAGGGCGAGGGCGGTCTCGGAGCCTCCCGGGCCCTGCAGCCGCTGGTGAACGACCTCTTCGAGGCGGCCGGTGCCCCCGACAACAACCCGCGGCGCAACGGGATCGGGCTCGGCATGGCCGCCCCGACGATCCTCGCCTACGGCACCCCCGAGCAGCGCTCGCGGTTCCTGGAGCCGCTGTGGTGCGGCGAGGAGATCTGGTGTCAGCTCTTCTCCGAGCCCGGCGCCGGCTCCGACCTGGCCGGGCTGGCGACCCGGGCGGTCCTCGACGGCGACGAGTGGGTCGTCAACGGGCAGAAGGTGTGGACCTCGGGTGCCCATAACGCGGACTTCGCGATCCTGGTCGCTCGCACGGACCCGGACGTCCCCAAGCACCGCGGTCTGACCTACTTCTTGTGCGACATGCACGATCCCGGCGTCGAGGTGCGCCCGCTGCGCCAGATCACCGGCGAGGCGGAGTTCAACGAGGTCTTCCTGACCGACGTCCGGATCCCCGACGCGCACCGGCTCGGTGCGGTCGGGCAGGGCTGGGAGGTCGCCAACGCCACCCTCAACAACGAGCGTGTCGCCATCGGTGGCGCCGCCATGCCTCGCGAGGGCGGGATGCTCGGCGTGGTCGCCGAGTCCTGGCGTACGCATCCGGAGAACCACACGCCCGAGCTGCGCGACCGGCTGCTCGAGCTGTGGGTCGAGTCGGAGGTGGCCCGGCTGACCGGGGCGCGGCTGCGGCAGAAGCTGGCCGTCGGCCAGCCCGGCCCGGAGGGGTCGGCGATGAAGCTGACGTTCGCCAAGATCAACCAGCAGCTCACCGGGCTCGACCTGGAGCTCCGTGGTGAGGAGGGTCTTCGCTACGAGGACGGGGAGGGCTGGACGATGGTCCGGCCCGAGCACGTCGACTTCGCCGGTCGCGACGCGGTCTATCGCTACCTGCGCGCCAAGGGCAACTCCATCGAGGGCGGCACCTCGGAGATCCTGCGCAACATCGTGGCCGAGCGCGTCCTCGGCCTGCCCGGGGAGCACCGGGTCGACAAGGACGTCGCCTGGAAGGAGATCCCGCGATGAGCGGACCCGAAGTCGAACTGCTCGACAACGAGCTCGACGCCGACCTGCGGGCCACGGTCCGGTCGTTCCTGTCGGAGCGCTGCGGCCCGGCCGACGTCGTCAAGGCGTACGACGGCGACAGCTCGCTCACCCCGGTGCTGTGGAAGGGGATCGCCGGCGAGCTCGGGCTCGCGGGGCTGCTGATCCCGGAGTCCTACGGTGGCGCCGGCGCGTCCGCCCGCGAGGCCGCCGTGGTCCTGGAGGAGCTGGGGCGCTCGGTCGCCCCCGTGCCCTTCCTGACCAGCGCCGTCGTCGCGACCTCGGTCCTGCTGGCCGGGCCCACCGAGAAGGGCGTGGAGCTGCTCGGCGGACTGGCGGCGGGGGAGCGCACCGCGGCGCTGGTGGTGCCGCTGACCGCCACGACCGTCCAGCCGCTGGAGGCCGGCGAGGCCGAGGTGCGATCGGTCGCCGGTGCGCTCGAGGCCGACACCCTCCTGGTGCCGGTGGCGACACCTGACGGCATCGAGGTCCGGGCCGTCTCCGCGGACCAGGCGACGATCGCCCCGGTGAGCTCGCTGGACATGACCCGCCAGCTCGCCGACGTACGTCTCGACCCGGCCGCCGGCGAGGTGGTCGTGGCCGCCGAGCACGGTGCCGACGGCGTACGTTCCGGTCTGTTGGCCGGGGCCGCGCTGATGGCCTCCGAGCAGGTCGGGGTGGCGCAGTGGTGCCTGAGCACGACGGTGGACTACCTCAAGGTGCGCCGCCAGTTCGGCCGGATCGTCGGCGGCTACCAGGCGCTCAAGCACCGGCTCGCCGACCTCTACACCAGCGTCGAGGGCGCCGGCGCGGCCGCGCGTTACGCCGCCGGAGCGCTGGCTCTCGGCGACGCCGAGGAGGCGGAGATCGCGACCCATGTCGCCGCCGCGTACTGCGGTGACCTCGCCGTCACCGCGGCCGAGGAGGCGGTGCAGCTGCACGGCGGCATCGGCATGACCTGGGAGCACCCCGCCCACCTCTACCTCAAGCGGGCCAAGGCCGACCAGATCGCGTACGGCCTCCCCGGCCTCCATCGCGACCGTCTGGGGGCGCTGGTCGACATCTAGACCGCTGGTCGAGCCGCCGGAGCCGCTAGGCGGAGGCGTGTCGAGACCAACACAGTCCTATCGAGCGCCGAAGGGACCGTGTTGGTCTCGACACGTCGTCGTTCGTTCCTCACGACGACGGCTCGACCAGCGCGGCTACTTCTCCAGGGCCATCAGGGCGAGCGCCAGGAGCAGGCGGTCGCCGGGGTCGGAGATGCTCTTGCCGGTGAGGTCCTGGATCTGCTTGATGCGGTAGATGACCGTGTTGCGGTGGCAGATCAGGTCCTCGGCGGCGTGGGTGGGTGAGCCGCCGTGGGCGATGAGAGCCCGCAGGGTCGCCAGGAGCACGTCGGACTGGTGTGTCGGCTGCGCCAGGATCGGGCCGAGGGTGCGGCGCACGAGCAGCGAGGAGACCGCCGGGGAGGCGGTCAGGAGCACCTGCGGAAGGCGGTCGTCGACGACCGCGATGTCCGTACGTCCCCGGGGCACCGTCTCCACCGTGTGCGTGGCCAGCTGGAAGGCGGTGCCGAAGCCGCTGAGGTCGTCGGCGGTGGCGATCCCGACCCGGCCCGAGTTGCAGCAGGCGAGCTGCTCGACGAGGTTCTCGACGGCCTCCGCGATCGGGCGCGACCCGAGCGGGACCAGCCCGAAGTGGTGGTCGCCGCGGACGTGCCAGAACGACATCAGCTCGGCCTTCTCCAGCCGGTCGTCGGGGTTGCGCAGCGGTGAGTCGCGGTTGCCGTCGAAGGCGGCGACCACGCAGGCCATCTGCTCGTCGGCGGCGATCCCGAGGATGTCCTGCACCTCGGCGGCGAAGGCCGGGTCACCGCCACGGCCCTCGGCCAGCCCGTCCAGCAGCCTGGCCTGGAGCTGCAGGTCGCGACGCTGCAGCAGCGCCGCCTCCTTCCGGTAGGCCCCCGACATGACCGAGTTCTGCACGTCCAGGTCGGTCCACACCTGCCGCCCGGCGAGCACCATCACCCGGTCGTCGATGCCCAGTGCCGCCTGCTGGCGGACCATCGCCTCCCACAGCATCCGGGTGCCGACGGTGTAGGCGTTGAGGCAGTACTCCAGCGGCACGCCCTGCCGCGCGCGCCGCCTGCCGGTCTCGCGCCACAGGTCGACGGGATTGGCTCCCGGGGTCATCCCGGCCATGGCCCGGATGCCCCGGCGTACGTGCTCCCGGGTGCTCGAGCGCAGGTCGGCTCGCACCGACGGCTCCGCGTTCTGGTGCCACTCCGGCTGGATCGCGATCAGCGTCAACGTGATGTCGTCGGCGATCGCGTCGGCCTGGCTCACCAAGGACGCCCAGGCACGCTCCACCAGCGGTCGGAGCTCCGAGTCGGGAGATGTGTCGCGCATCACACCCATGTGCGGAGCGTCCCATGCCCACTGCCGTATCCGCCAGTAAACCGGGGAATCTCAGACAGAGTGCCCGAACGATTTTGGGCGCGTTGCCCATATCCCCTGTTGTGCGGAGAGTCCAAAGTGATAGCCGTCACAACGGGTGAAGGGAGCACGATGCAGAACCCTGGCGAAGCCACGCCGCTGTTCGCCGTCGAGGGCGTCTCGGTGAGATTCGGTGGCGTACGCGCCCTCGAGGACGTCTCCTTGGAGGTCGCGCCGCACGAGGTGCTCGGCGTCATCGGCCCCAACGGTGCCGGCAAGACCACCCTGTTCAACGTCGTGTGCGGCTTCGTGAGCCCCGCCGAGGGCGAGCTCCGCCTGCGCGGCGAGCCGATCCACGACCTCCGCCCGCACCAGCTGGCCGGCCACGGCGTCGCCCGGACCCTGCAGGGGCTCGGGCTCTTCGAGCGGATGACGGTGCTCGACAACGTGATGGTCGGAGCCGACCGGCTCGCCCGCGCCGGGTTCGTGCGCGGCCTGCTCGGGCTCGGCCACCGCGACGACGCCCGCCTGGCCGCCAAGGCGCGGGAGGTGCTCGGCGAGCTCGGGATCGCGTCGTACGCCGCCCGCTACCCGGGCAGCCTGCCCTACCCGATCCGGAAGAAGGTCGCGCTCGCCCGCGCCCTGGTCGCCGAGCCGGAGCTGCTGCTCCTCGACGAGCCCGCCAGCGGGCTGAGCGCCGAGGAGATGTCCGAGCTCGGCGAGATCATCACCGGACTGACCGAGCGCACCGCCGTGATGCTGGTCGAGCACCACATGGACCTGGTGATGTCGGTCTGCCACCGGATCACCGTGCTCGACTTCGGCCGCGTCATCGCGGCCGGCACACCCGACGAGATCCGCAACGACCCCGCCGTCCTCGCCGCGTACCTGGGTGACCAGGTCGAGCACGACGACCTGGACGCCGAGGTCCACGCCATGGTCTCGACAAGCTCGACCAACGATGGTGAGGAGGCCTGATGTTCGCCGTCGAGGAACTGAGCGCTGCGTACGGACCTGTCAAGGCGCTCAACGGCGTCACCTTCACCGCGTCGAGAGGGCAGGTCACCGCGGTCCTGGGTGCCAACGGCGCCGGGAAGACCACGCTCCTGCGCACCGTCTCCGGGCTGGTGAGGTCGACCAGGGGCAGCGTGAAGCTGGACGGGAAGGACATCACCCGCACGGCGACCGAGAAGCTGACCTCGTACGGCCTCTCCCACGTCCCGGAGGGCCGCGGCGTCATCGCCGAGCTGACCGTTGTCGAGAACCTCCGCCTCGGCGGTCTGCACCGCGCGACGGGCTCGCAGCCGATGCCGATCGAGCGGGTCTTCGAGCTCTTCCCACGCCTGGGTGAGCGCCGCGAGGCCACCGCCCACATGCTCTCGGGCGGTGAGCGGCAGATGCTCGTCATCGGCCGTGCGCTGATGGCCCGACCGACCGTGCTCCTGCTCGACGAGCCCTCGCTGGGGCTCGCGCCCCGGGTCGTCGCCCAGATCTTCGACCTGCTCCGCGGCCTGGTGCAGACCGAGGAGCTCACGGTCGTGCTGGTCGAGCAGAACGCCCGCAGTGCCCTGTCCATCGCTGATCACGGCGTCGTGCTCAACCTCGGCAAGGTCGTCGCCTCGGCGCCGGCCGCCGAGCTGGCCGCCGACGAGCAGCTCCGCCACGCCTACCTCGGGTTCTAGGAGGCCAAGAACGATGCAACAGTTCCTCGACACCACCCTCGGCGGGCTGGTCCTGGGCGCGGTCTACGCCGCGTTCGCGCTGGCCCTGTGCCTGATCTGGCGCTCGACCCGGATCGTCAACTTCGCCCAGGCGGCGATGGCGATGGTGACCACCTACATCGCGCTGTCGCTGCTCAACGCCGACGTGCCCTACTGGCTGGCCTTCGTCGCCGCGCTGGCCGCGGGCTTCGGGCTCGGCGCCGTGATCGAGCGGGTGATCATCCGCCCGGTCGAGGGCAAGGCCGAGCTCAACGCGGTGATCCTCACCCTCGGGCTCTTCATGGTCCTCCACGGGCTCACCGCGATCACCTTCGGTGTCCAGCACCGCGGCTTCCCGGCCCCGGTCAGCACCAACGCGATCGCGGTCGGGGACACCTCGATCGGCATCACCCCCTTCGGCATCCTGACGATCGTCGTGGTCGCCGTCGTGATGGCCGGGCTCGTCGTGCTCTTCCGCTTCACCGACCTGGGGCTGCGGATGCGGGCGGCGGCGTTCAACGGCGAGGTCTCCCGCCTCCTGGGCGTACGCGTCGGCCGCATGCTCACCCTCGGCTGGGCGCTCGCCGCGGCCGTGGGCGCGGTGGCGGGGATGCTCATCGCCGGCGGCGACCTGGTGAACCCGGCGTTCATGGACCCGTTCGTGATCTACGGCTTCATCGCCGCCGTGCTGGGCGGCCTCGACTCGCCGCTCGGGTCGGTGATCGGCGGGCTGATCCTCGGGCTCTCGCTCTCCTACGTGACCGGCTACGTCGGGGAGCACCTGGCGCCGCTGGTGGCGCTCGGGATCTTGATGGTGGTGCTGCTGGTGCGTCCCAGCGGCCTCTTCGCGGCGGCCGCGACCAGGAGGGTCTGACCCATGGAACGTCTGCGCTCTCTCCTCCGTCCGGTGATGTCGGTGCCGCTGGCCCGCCACCTCGTCGTCGCCCTGGTCGCCCTCGTGGTGGCGATGGCGGTCATCGGCACCTCCAGCCAGTACCTGCAGACCCGCTACGCCGAGATGGCCTACTTCGCCATCGCCGCCGGCGGTCTCACGCTGCTGACCGGCCTCTCCGGCCAGCTCTCCCTGGGCCACGGCGCGCTCATGGCCGTCGGGGCGTACGCCGCCACCCTCGTGCTCGAGCGCACCGGTGGCGAGACGCTGGCCGACGTCTTCGTCGCCCTGCTCGTCGCGATCGCCGTCTGCGCGGTGGTCGGCGTGGTGGTCGGGGTCCCGGCGGCGCGGCTGCATGGGCCCTACATCGCCGGCGCGACGCTGACCCTGGCCGTCGCGGTGCCCCGGCTGGCCAACCAGTGGGACGTCCTCGGCGGCGAGCAGGGTCTCCAGGTGCCGGTGCCGCGGGCGAGCGAGCTCCCGGCCTGGATCCAGGACCTGATCTGGTTCTTCACCGCCGTCGAGATCGACCAGTACTCCTTCCTCGCCTACCTCGGCTGGCTGCTCCTCGTGCTCACCTTCGTGGCGCTCGCCAACCTGAGCCGGTCCCGGGTGGGACGCCGCTGGCGGGCGGTGCGCGACGACGACGTCTCCGCCGAGCTGGCCGGCATCCACCTCGGCCGCGCCCGTGTGGTCGCCTTCACCGTCAGCGCCATGTGCGCCGGGCTCGCCGGCGGGCTGATGGCCATGAACGTACGTCTCACGGCGCCGGGCGCGTTCACGATCACGCTCTCGCTGACGTTGCTGGCCGCGGTCGTCCTCGGCGGGCTGGGCAGCCTGACCGGAGCGCTCATCGGGGCCGGCGTACTCGCCTTTCTTCCTCACTTCGCCACCGATCTCGGGGAGTCGGCCGGGCTCAGTGCGACCCAGGCCGCGGAGGTCACCCCGGTGGTCTACGGGCTGGTGCTGATGCTCGTCATCCTCCTCGCTCCGGCGGGGATCGTCGGCAGCCTGCGCCCGTTGCTGGCGCGCTCATCTCTCGGGTCAACCAAGGAGAAGACAACATGAGAAACACTGCACGCAGAGCCGTACAGGTCGTCTGTGTCCTCACCACTGCCTCGCTCCTCGCGGCCTGTGGCGCGGGGAAGGAGCGGCCGTCCGAGGACGGGACGGCGGTCGGCGTCACCGACACCACCATCAAGGTCGGCGCGCACTTCCCGCTGACCGGCCCGGCCGCACCCGGCTACTCGGAGATCCCGTCGGGCCATCAGGCGTTCTATGAGTACGTCAACGACGCCGGCGGCGTCCACGGCCGCGAGATCGAGATGGTCGTCAAGGACGACGCCTACAACCCGACCAACACCAGCGCCGTCACCAACGACATGATCCTGCAGGACGAGATCTTCGCGATGGTCTCCGGCCTCGGCACCCCCACGCACCGCGCGGTCGTGCAGCGGCTCAACGACGACGGCATCCCCGACCTGTTCGTCTCCAGTGGCTCGCTGCAGTGGGGCGACGACCCGGCGACCTCGCCGATGACGTTCGGCTGGCAGCCGGACTACGAGATCGAGGGCAAGGTCATCGGCCAGTACGTCAAGGAGAACATGCCCGACGCCAAGGTCGGTCTCTTCCTGCAGGACGACGACTTCGGCGAGGACGGCGAGAAGGGCGCGCGGCAGTTCCTCGACTCCCAGATCGTCGACGTGCAGAAGTACACGCCGGGTGGGTCGACCGACTTCTCCCCGCAGATGTCCTCGTTCAAGTCCAAGGGCGTCAACCTGGTGATCGGCTTCAACACCCCCTCCTACACGGCGCTGAGCCAGATCGCCGCTCAGGGTGTCGGCTTCAAGTCGAAGTGGTTCTACTCGAACGTCGGCTCCGACCCGGCGCTCGTCGGTGGTCTCCTGGCCTCGATGACCAAGGGGAAGATCCCGGCCGAGCAGGGCGTGAAGCTGATGGACGGGATGATGACGACCGAGTACATCCCCGGCGTCGACGCTCCCGACGACGAGTGGGTCAAGCTCTGGCAGAAGGTCTGGGACTCCTACTCCAAGAAGGGCTCGGAGAAGCTGACCAACTACCGGATCTACGGCATGTCGCAGGCCTACACCTTCGTCCAGGCGCTGCAGGCCAACGGCGAGGACCTCACCCGCGAGTCGATCGTGGAGACGATCGAGAAGGAGGGCGCCTCCTTCGAAGGACCCGGGCTGGCGCCGTTCCGCTTCTCCGAGGACTCCCACATGGGCATCTCCGGAGTCAGCGTGGTCGAGATCAAGAACGGTGCCTCCGAGCCGCTCACGCCGGTCCTCGTCACCGACATCGGCGACGCCCCGATCGAGGAGGACGACAGCGCCGCCTCGGACGCCCCGCCCTCGTCCGGGCTGCCCGAATGAGATGGGCGGAGTAATCCGTACTGATCAGTAGGTAGTCACACGTTCACGGATCGACCTCGGTACAGTGGTCAGCCAACCCCAAATGCCACTGGAGGTGGTCGGTCCGTGAACGTACTCGCACCCGGGAGCGGGGTAGTGGTGACCGGAGCAGCCCGAGGGATCGGGAGAGCCCTGGCCACGCGGTTCGCCGCGGAAGGGTGTCGCGTCGTCGTGGCCGACATCGACGACGCCGAGCTCCGCTCGGTGGCCGACTCGATCGGTGCCCTTGCGGTCCCCGGCGACGCCGCCTCCGCCGCCGGCACCGCGGCGCTCGTGGACGCTGCCCGGGAGGAGCTCGGCAAGATCGACGCCTGGTACGGCAACGCGGGAGTCGAGCGCGGCCGCGGCCTCGAGGCCTCCGACCACGCCTGGTTGACCTCCTACGAGGTCAACGTCCTCGCCCACGTACGCGCAGCGCGGCTGCTGCTGCCGGATTGGGTCGCCCGCGGCGCCGGTCGGTTCGTGGTGACCTCCTCCTCCGCGGGTCTCCTCACGCTGCTCGGCTCCCCCTCCTACGCGGCCACGGAGCACGCCGAGATCGCCTTCGCCGAGTGGCTCGCCGCCACCTACCGGCACCAGGGCATCGTCGCTCAGGCGATCGTCGCGCGCAGCGTGAAGACCGCGATGCTCGAGCGCTCCTCCGGACTCCCGGGTTTCCGGACGGCCGAGGGCGCGCTCACCGCCGAGGAGGTCGCCGACGCCGTCTGGGATGCCGGGCAGAGCTCGCAGTTCTGGATCTCGCTCGAGCCCGACGTGGCCGAGGAGTACGCCACGCGTGCCGCGGACGTCGACAGCTGGCTCGACGAGGTGAACCGGATCCGGCAGGATCTCGACCGGACCGACTAGCCTCGACGCGTGGAACCTTTGGTCTCGACCTGGCTCAGTGGGCTCGACGGCATCCCGACGCAGGCCCAGAACGTCAACCAGCAGCACTACGCGGCGAGCCTGATGAAGGTGCCCGTCGCGATCGCGGCCTACCGGCTGCGAGATCGCGGGCTGCTGTCGTTGGACGAGCCGATCGCGGTGCATCCGGACTTCGACTCCGCGGTCACCGGGTCGCGCTTCGAGATGTCGCGGGAGGAGGACCAGGATCCCGTGACCTGGGAGGCGGTCGGCTCGCAGCTGCCGCTGGGTGATCTCGTACGCCGCTCCCTGACCGTGTCGGGCAACCTGGCCGTCAACCTGGTGCTCGAGCGGGTCGGGCTCGAGGAGGTCGCCGCGGTGCTCGCCGACGCCGGAGTCACGCCGATGACGACGATCGCGCGGGGGATCGAGGACGCGCCCGCGCGCGAGGCCGGGCTGCAGAACCTGGTGACAGCCAACGACATGGGCAAGCTGCTCACCAAGCTCGCCTCCGGCCGGCTGCTCTCGCCCGAGTCGACCGCCGAGCTCGAGGGCATCCTGGTCGCTCAGGAGTACCGCGACGCGATCCCGCTCGGCGTGCCCGAGGACGCGGTGGTCGGCAACAAGACCGGCTGGGTCGACGGCGTACGCCACGACATGGCGATCATCCGGCCGGCTCAGGGCGAACCGCAGGTGATGGTCGTCCTCACGACCGGCCTGGACGACGACGAGTCGGAGTTCCGGATCAGCGAGGTCGCTCGCTATCTGTGGTCGACCCTGTGACGGTGCCTCGGGTCGTCGCGGTGCGCACCCGGCGTGTGCGGGTGCCGCTGCACACCCCGTTCGTGACCGCGCTGCGGCGTACGGAGTTCGCGGAGACGGTCGTGGTTACCGTCGAGGACTCCGACGGGCGCGTCGGGTGGGGTGAGGCGCCGCAGGTCTGGCGGGTCACCGGCGACTCGCTCGCCGGGTCCGCCGCGGCGCTGGAGGGACCGATCTCGGATGTCCTGGTCGGTGCTGCCGCGGACCTGTCGTCGGCGGGCCTGATCCAGGGTGCGGTCGTCGGCAACCGGTCGGCCAAGATGGCCGCCGACATCGCGCTGCACGACCTCGTCGCCCGGCGAGCCGGGGTGTCCATGGTCGAGCACCTGGCCGGTGAACCGGGTATTCCAACGAGCCTGCTCACCGACATGACCCTCTCCGTAGGCACCCCCGTCGACCTCGCAGAGGCCGCGGCCGCGCGAGCCCGAGACGGCTTCACGACGCTGAAGATCAAGGTCGGAACGGACGCGGCAGGCGACGCCGAGCGGGTGCTCGCGGTGCGCGAGGCGGCCCCGGGCTGCGTACTCCGTCTCGACGCCAACACCGGCTGGCGCGCGGACGAGGCGGTGGCGGTGCTGACGGCCCTGGCCGACCAGGGCGTCGAGCTGGAGTTCGTCGAGCAGCCGGTGGCTCGGCGCGACCTGGAGGGGATGGCGTACGTCCGCCGTCACCAGCCCTACAAGATCCTCGCCGACGAGTCCGTCTTCGACCTCGAGGACCTCGTCGACGTGATCCGCGCGGGTGCGGCGGACGCGGTCACCGTCAAGCTGGCCAAGTGTGGTGGGATCACGCCGGCGATCGAGCTGCTGGAGGTCGCGAAGCGCCACGGCCTTGGTCGGCTCGTCGGCTGCATGATGGAGTCCCACCTCGGCATCGGCGCGGCGGCAGCCCTGGTCGCCGCGACAGGCCTCCCCGCCGAGCAGGATCTCGATGCCGGCTGGTGGGCGAGGACGAGCCCGTATGACGGTGGCATCGCCTACGACGGCCCCCGCATCCTCTTCCCCCGGGCCGACGGCCTCGGCATCGAAGGAGTCCTCTCATGACCACCGTCAACCAGCCCACCTTCGTCGTGGCCGAGCCCGCCGACGACGCCGAGCACGAGACCGAGGTCGTCCCCGGCGAGGAGGTCGTCGTCCTGAAGACGCAGGGGGAATGGGCGTACGTCGTGGTCCCCTCGCACGCCTCCACGAAGGACGAGCGCGGCTATCCCGGGTGGCTGCCGGCGGACGCTCTGACCAGCTCGGTCTCGATCCTGCTGAGCAAGGCCAGGAGCTACCTCGGCGTCCCCTACGTCTGGGGTGGCACCACCGAGGCCGGCATCGACTGCTCCGGCCTGGTCTTCCGGGCGGCCGAGGCCATCGGCGTACGTCTCCCGCGAGACGCCCGCGACCAGGCGGTCGCGCTCGAGGCGATCGACCTCGACGACGTCACCGCCGGCGACCTCTACTTCTTCGCGCGCCCGGACGGGCGCGTCATGCATGTCGCCATCGCCACCGCGCCTCCGGAGCCCGACGGCACCCGCCCGATGATCCACGCCGACGGCGACACGATGCTCGTGGTCGAGGAGCCGATGGGTCCGGATCGCCTCGCCACCCTGGTCAGCGCCGCCCGTCTGTGACGGCTGCGTGACTTATCGGCCGGTGCCGGTGAATTTCTCGCGCGCCGGAAGTGACAATTCGGCGTGGTGGGTTAACTTCGAACGTATGACTCGTACTGGGGCACTGAGTCCACAGAGCCGCGATCTCGCGATCGGCACGATGGTCGGTGCGGCGGGGGAGACCGAGCTCGACGTACTCGTCGTCGGCGGAGGTGTGACCGGCGCCGGCGTGGCGCTGGACGCCGTCACCAGAGGCCTGAGCACGGGCCTGCTGGAGCAGCGCGACCTGGCCTCCGGAACGAGCTCGCGCAGCTCGAAGCTCGTCCACGGCGGGCTCCGCTACCTCGAGATGCTCGACTTCGAGCTGGTCCGCGAGGCGCTCCAGGAGCGCGGTCTGCTGCTCAACACCCTGGCCCCGCACCTGGTCCGGCCGGTGCCGTTCCTCTACCCGCTGACCAACCCGGTCTGGGAGCGCGCCTACATCGGCGCGGGCCTCGCGCTCTACGACGGGATGGCGAGCTTCGGCCCGCTCTCCGGGCTCGGCAACTCCGGCCTCCCGCGCCACCGCCACCTCACCCGCCGCGGAGTCGCCCGGATCGCCCCCGACTTCAACACCGACGCCATCACCGGCGCGATCCAGTACTACGACGCCCAGGTCGACGACGCCCGCCTGGTCATGACGATCGCGCGCACCGCCGCCTCCCACGGCGCCCACATCGCGACCCGGGTCCAGGTGACCGGGTTCCTGCGCGAGGGCGAGCGGGTCGTCGGCGTCCGAGCCCGCGACCTCGAGCACGACCAGGACCTGGTCATCCGCGCCAAGACCGTCGTCAACGCCGCCGGGGTGTGGACCGACGACATCCAGGCCATGGTCGGCGGCCGCGGTGCCCTGCACGTCAAGGCGTCCAAGGGCATCCACCTCGTCGTCCCGCGCGACCGGATCCGCTCCGAGTCGGGCTTCATCGTCCGCACCGAGAAGTCGGTCCTCTTCGTGATCCCGTGGGGCCGCCACTGGATCATCGGCACCACCGACACCCCCTGGACCTACGACCTCGCCCACCCGGCAGCCTCCAAGACCGACATCGAGTACGTCCTCGAGCACGTCAACGCGATCCTGCGCGAGCCGCTGGACCTCGAGGACGTCGAGGGCGTGTACGCCGGGCTCCGCCCGCTCCTCACCGGCGAGTCCGACCAGACCGCGGGTCTCAGCCGCGAGCACACCGTGGTCACGCCGCTGCCGGGCCTGGTGCTGATCGCCGGCGGCAAGCTCACGACCTACCGGGTGATGGCCAAGGACGCCGTCGACGCGGCGGCCCACTCGCTCGGTACGACCACCAACATGACCTTGCGTGACTCGATCACCGACAAGGTGCGGCTCGTCGGGGCCGAGGGCTTCGAGACCCGCTCCAACCAGCGCGTCCTGCTCGCCCGTCGGTCCGGCCTGCACGTCGCCCGCATCGACCACCTCCTCGGCCGTCACGGCGGCCTGATCGACGACGTCCTCGACCTCATCCAGCAGCGCCGCCCGCTCGCGCTGCCGCTGGAGGGGGCCGACGACTACCTCGCCGCCGAGGTCGTCTACGCCGTCACCCACGAGGGCGCCCGCCACCTCGACGACGTGCTCGAGCGCCGCACCAGGATCTCGATGGAGACCTTCGACCGCGGCGTACGCGCGGCGCCGGGGGTCGCCAAGATCATGGCCGACGAGCTCGGCTGGGACGAGCAGCGCGCCAAGGAGGAGGTCGACCACTACCTGCGCCGCATCGAGGCCGAGCGCCGCTCCCAGCTCCAGGTCACCGACGAGGAGGCCGACCGCGCTCGGCACGAGGTCGAGGTCTGAGCCTACGGCCCTGCGGCGAAGGTTCACGGCGAGCGAATTACCGTGGCGGACGAAGCGGTTGACGTAGCACTCTGACGCCATGTTTCTGGTCGCAGATCCCCCCGAGCCGCTGGCCACCGAAGATTTCGTGCTCGCCCCGCTCCGGCCCGAGCTGCTCGACCTGGACACCGAGGCCTACCTGGCCAGCCCGGACGTCATCCGCGACCACAGCTGTGGCCGGTGGCCGCTGGAGGGTTTCGGCACCGAGGACAACCTGCCGCTGGTGATCCGGCACTGGTCCGACCACCAGGCGAAGCGCGCCTTCACCTACCTCTTCCTCGACCCCGCGGGCACCTCCTCGCTCGGCTGCCTCTACGTGCAGCCCCTGTTCCCCTACCTGGAGGCGATGGGCGCGGACGCCCAGACCCTCCTCCGGTACGCAGGTGGCTCCACCGCCCGGGTCAGCTACTGGCTCCGCCAGGACCGTGAGCCCGGGCTCGGCGCGGCGGTCGCCGAGCGGCTCGATGAGTGGCTGCGTACGAAATGGCCTTTGGACGCCTATCTCTACCGAGCAACCCCCGCGGAGCAATGCACCGTGCACGCGCTCGATCGGCTGCCCCTGGACCGCGTCGTGATCGACCTTCCGGCCGAGCAGCACGACTACCTGTGGTGGTCCGCGGACGTTCGTATCGTGAGTTAGTGGGACGACTGTCTGGCTTCCGAGACGCCCGTCACATACTCTCGGTACATGAGCGCATCCAACCCGACTTCTTCCGGCGGCCCGATCGTCGAGGGCCCGCTCGATCCCGAGCACGACGCCACGGCGTCCCTGGCCCTCGAGCCTGACTACGTCTCCCGCCTGACCGGCCGCATCGTGGCGACGACGGGGGAGAGCCGAGAGGTCATCAGTCCGCTCAACGGGGCGCCGTTGGCGCACATCCCGCAGTCGAGCGACGACGACGTCGCCGGGGCGTTCGCCAAGGCCCGGGTGGCGCAGGAGAAGTGGGCCGCGACCCCGGTCGCCGAGCGCGAGCGGATCCTGATCAAGCTGCACGACCTCGTCCTCGACCGCCAGGACGAGATCCTCGACCTGATCGTGCTGGAGTCGGGCAAGGCCCGCAAGCACGCCTTCGACGAGCCGCTGCACATCGCGCTGACCGCCCGCTACTACGGGCGCAGGAGCAGCAAGATCCTCGACACCGAGCGCAAGCTCGGCGTCATCCCGATGCTGACCCGGGTCGAGCTCAACCACGTCCCGAAGGGCGTCGTCGGCATCATCAGCCCGTGGAACTACCCGTTCACGATGGCGCTGTGCGACGGCCTGGCCGCGATCGCCGCGGGCAACGCGGTGGTCATCAAGCCCGACTCGCAGACCATGCTCAGCGCCCTCCTCGGCGCCGAGCTGCTGGAGGAGGCTGGACTTCCGGAGAACCTGTGGACCGTGGTCGCCGGACCGGGCTCGAAGGTCGGCACCAGCATCATCCAGCGCGCCGACTACGTCTGCTTCACCGGCTCGACCAACACCGGCAAGATCGTCGCCAAGCAGGCCGCGGAGCGCCTGATCGGCGCCAGCCTCGAGCTCGGCGGCAAGAACCCGATGCTGATCCTGAAGGACGCCGACATCGAGAAGGCAGCGGAGGGCGCGACACGCGCGGTCTTCTCCAACTCCGGCCAGCTGTGCGTGAGCGTCGAGCGGCTTTTCGTCGACGACCAGATCTACGACCGGTTCGTGGAGCGCTTCGTCGCCCGCACCCAGGCGATGACCCTCGGGGCCACCCTCGGGTGGGAGAACGACATGGGCACCCTGATCTCGCAGGCGCAGGTCGACACCGCGACCGCCCACGTCGAGGACGCCGTCTCCAAGGGCGCGCGCGTGCTCGCGGGCGGCAAGGCCCGCCCCGACCTGGCGCCGTTCTTCTTCGAGCCGACCATCCTCGAGGGCGTCACCCCGGAGATGACCTGCTTCGGCAACGAGACCTTCGGCCCGGTCGTCTCGATCTACCGCTTCCACAGCGAGGAGGAGGCGATCGAGCGCGCGAACGACGGCGAGTACGGCCTCAACGGCTCGATCTACAGCCGCGACACCGCCCGCGCCCGTCGTATCGCCCGCCAGATCAAGTGCGGCACGATCAACATCAACGAGGCCTTCGGCGCCACCTTCGCGAGCATCGACGCCCCGATGGGTGGCATGCGCGAGTCCGGCCAGGGTCGTCGCCAGGGTGTCGAGGGCATCCTGCGCTACACCGAGACCCAGTCGGTCGCCTCCCAGGCTGTCCTGCGCTTCGCCCCGCAGTTCGGGATGAGCGACCAGGCGTACGCCAAGTTCATGACCGCCTCGCTGCGGGTGCTGAAGTCGCTGGGCCGCGCATGAGCGGGGGTCACTACGACGTTCTCGTCATCGGCTCGGGGTTCGGCGGGTCGGTCAGTGCGCTGCGTCTGACCGAGAAGGGCTACAAGGTCGGGGTGATCGAGGCGGGTCGCCGGTTCGCCGACGACGAGCTGCCCAACACCTCCTTCGACCTGCGCAAATATCTCTGGGCGCCGGCGATCGGCTGCTACGGCATCCAGCGCATCGACATGGTCAAGGACGCCGTGATCATGGCCGGTGCCGGGGTCGGCGGCGGGTCGCTGGTCTATGCCAACACCCTCTACGAGCCGCTCGACCCGTTCTACGAGGACCCTTCCTGGAGCCACATCACCGACTGGAAGGACGAGCTCGCCCCCTACTACGAGCAGGCCAAGCGGATGCTCGGCGTCACCCTCTACCCGCACCTGACCCCCGCCGACGAGGTCATGCAGAAGGTCGCGGCCGAGGCCGGACGCGGTGACACCTTCCACAAGGCACCGGTCGGCGTCTTCTTCGGAGGCCCTGGCCACGTGGAAGGGCAGGAGGTCGCGGACCCCTACTTCGGAGGGGAGGGCCCCGACCGGCGTACCTGCACGAACTGCGGCGAGTGCATGACCGGCTGTCGCCACAACGCGAAGAACACCCTGGTCAAGAACTACCTCTACCTGGCCGAGAAGAACGGCGCCGAGGTGCACCCGCTGACGACGGTGACCCGCGTCTACCCGGCCAAGACCGGAACCGGGTACGTCGTCGAGACCCGCTCCACCAAGGCCAAGCTGGGGCTGGGCCGGACGAAGCGGTTCACCGCCGACCAGGTGATCTTCTCGGCGGCCTCGCTCGGCACCCAGAAGCTGCTCCACAAGCTCAAGCGCACCGGCGACCTGCCGCAGATCTCCGACCGTCTCGGCGAGCTGACCCGGACCAACTCGGAGTCGATCCTCGGCGCGATCGCGCCGGACACGGCCATCGACTACACCGAGGGCGTGGCGATCACCTCCTCGTGGCACCCCGACGAGCACACCCACATCGAGCCGGTCCGCTACGGCCACGGCAGCAACGCGATCGCGGCCATGCAGACGGTGCTCACCGAAGGTGGTCCGCATCGGCTCCGTCGGTGGCTCAAGGAGATGTGGCTGCAGCGGCGGTCGCTGCGTACGTTCTACGACTTCAAGCACTGGTCCGAGCGCACCGTCATCGCGCTGGTCATGCAGGCGCTCGACAACTCGATCACGACCTTCCCGAAGCGGACGATCTTCGGGTGGCGGATGTCGTCGAAGCAGGGCCACGGCAAGCCCAACCCGACCTGGATCCCCGCCGGCCTCGACGCCGTGCGGAAGATGGCCGGGGTGATGAGCTCGGGGGAGAAGCCGGGGTATGCGGGCGGCACGATCGGCGAGCCGTTCAACAAGCCGATGACCGCCCACTTCATCGGTGGCTGCACGATCGGCGACTCGGTGGAGACCGGTGTCATCGACCCCTACCAGCGTCTCTACGGCTACCAGGGCCTGCATGTCGTCGACGGCTCCGCCATCTCCGCCAACCTGGGCGTGAACCCGTCGCTGACGATCACCGCGCAGGCCGAGCGGGCGATGGCGTTCTGGCCCAACAAGGACCAGGCCGACCCGCGTCCGGAGCTGGGCGCCGCGTACGCGCGGATCCAGCCGGTCCGGCCGGCCGCTCCTGCGGTGCCGGCCACGGCGCCGGCCGCGCTGCAGCTGCCCATCGTTGATGTTCGGTGACCGGACTGTTGCCGTAATGACACCGACTGTGCACGAAGTTTCTGGCAGGAAGTTTTTAGTTGACCCGTAACCGTGGTTAAGAGGGGTCGTTGGAGTGATCAGACCCGGGATTGCTCCCTCCCTAATACATGCCGGGTCTTTTCAGTCCGGGACAGTGATGCCTCGGGCAATCAGGGCCCGGCCACCTCCCTCCCCGGCCGGGCCCTGGTGCATTTCGCGGGCAGCGCGACCCGTCGTTAGGATTCGTGCATGACGCAGGCTCCTGGGGCGGAAGAGCACGATCTGGTTCTCGTGGTGGACTTCGGCGCGCAGTATGCGCAGCTGATCGCCCGCCGCGTCCGTGAGGCGAAGGTCTACTCCGAGATCGTGCCGCACTCGATGCCGGTCGAGGAGATGCTCGCCAAGAACCCGAAGGCGATCATCCTCTCCGGCGGCCCGTCGAGCGTGTACGCCGAGGGTGCCCCCGCCATCGACAACAGCCTGTTCACCGCGGGCACCCCGGTCTTCGGGATGTGCTACGGGTTCCAGCTGATGGCTCAGGGCCTGGGCGGGACCGTCGACGACAACGGCGCGCGGGAGTACGGCCGGACGCCGGTCACCATCGGCGTCCCCGGCACCCTGCTCCGGGACATGCCGCCGGCCCACAACGTGTGGATGTCGCACGGCGACTCGGTCTCCGAGGCGCCCGAGGGCTTCACCGTGCTCGCGAGCACCGCGGACACCCCGGTCGCCGCCTTCGAGAACGTCGACAAGCAGCTGGCGGGCGTGCAGTGGCACCCGGAGGTGCTCCACTCCGAGCACGGCCAGCAGGTGCTCGAGCACTTCCTGTGGGACATCGCCGGCGCGCGCCAGACCTGGACCATCGGCAACATCGCCGAGGACCAGATCGAGCGCGTCCGCGAGCAGATCGGCAACCACCGCGCGATCTGCGCGCTCTCCGGCGGCGTCGACTCGGCGGTCGCGGCCGCCATCGTCGCCAAGGCGATCGGCGACCGGCTGACCTGTGTCTACGTCGACCACGGCCTGATGCGGAAGAACGAGTCGGTCGCGATCGAGAAGGCGTTCCGGGAGTCGACCGGCGCCGAGCTGAAGATCGTCGACGCCGAGAAGGAGTTCCTCGACGCGCTCGCCGGGGTCACCGACCCGGAGGAGAAGCGCAAGATCATCGGGCGCGAGTTCATCCGCTGCTTCGAGCGCGCCGAGGTCGAGATCCTCGGTGACTCCGACGAGAAGGTCGCCTTCCTCGTCCAGGGCACCCTCTACCCCGACGTCGTCGAGTCCGGTGGCGGTGCCGGCACCTCCAACATCAAGTCCCACCACAACGTCGGCGGCCTCCCCGAGGACCTCGAGTTCGAGCTGGTCGAGCCGCTGCGTGAGCTCTTCAAGGACGAGGTGCGTGCCGTCGGCTCCCAGCTCGGCCTGCCCGACGAGATCGTCCAGCGCCAGCCGTTCCCCGGCCCCGGCCTGGGCATCCGCATCATCGGCGAGGTCACCAAGGAGCGGCTCGACATCCTGCGTGAGGCCGACGCGATCGCCCGCGAGGAGATGACCCGCGCCGGCCTCGACCGCGACATCTGGCAGATGCCGGTCGTGCTGCTCGCCGACGTCCGCTCCGTCGGCGTCCAGGGCGACGGCCGCACCTACGGCCACCCCGTCGTGCTCCGCCCGGTCACCTCCGAGGACGCGATGACCGCCGACTGGGCCCGGCTGCCCTACGACGTCATGGAGCGCATCTCCACCCGGATCACCAACGAGGTGAGCGAGATCAACCGGGTCACCGTCGACATCACCTCGAAGCCGCCGGGCACCATCGAGTGGGAATGAGTCGTCGAGCGGTCCCGGCCGTGGACAATGTCGTCCATGACTGAGCCGGACCTCGCTCGACGACTCCTCGACGCCCATGTCGCCCACGAGATGGCGGCGATCCGCGGCGTACGCTTCCTCGATCTCGTCACCGGCGAGATCGACTTCGCGCTGCGCGCTGCCAGTGAGCTGACGCTCGATCAGGTGATGCCGTGCGACCTGATCAAGGAGGTCGCGCTGAAGTACGTCAGCACCTTCCGGCTCCCGGGCGCGATCCCCGAGGTCGCCGGGGCGATCGCGACGAGACTGAGGGCGCACCCCGCCAACGACACCCTGCTGGGTGAGGTGGTCAGCCGGCCGCGGATCGCCGAGCTGGTCGAGGTCCTCGTCGAGATGCGTACGCTGCGCCAGCAGGTCCTGCGCAGCCTGGCCGAGAACTCCGGGATCCAGGCCGGCGTCGGCACCTTGGTGCGCGGCACGGCCCGGGGTGCCGTCGACACCGGACGCCGACTCGCCGACAACCTGCCGGGAGGTGCCTTCGGCTTCTCGATCGCCGAACGCGTCGCCGGCCGGATGGCAGACACGGTCAAGGGCACCCCGGTCGGTGCGGCCGTCGACCAGAGCGCCCGCGAGCTCGCCGAGCGGGGAGCCGGGGCGCTGCTCGGCTATCTCTCCGACACCGCGGCCAGCTCGGTCACCGACGAGGAGGTGTACGACGCGCTGCTCGAGGTCTGGGACGCGCTCGCCACCCGCCCGGTGCGCGAGATCGCCGACCTGGTCGACGACGAGCAGCTGGTCGCGCTCTTCGTCGGGGGCTACCAGGTCTGGCTCGACGTCCGGGACTCGGAGTATCTGCAGGCCTTGGTCGACACGGGGGTCGACTTCTTCTTCGACACCTACGGGAGCTTCACCCTCGACCGGCTCCTGGAGGAGTGGGGCCTGGGTCGCGACGACCTGATCGAGGAGGCTCTCCGCTTCGGGCCGCCGGTGATCGAGGCGCTCGCCGAGGCCGGCGTCCTCGAGCAGCTGATCCGTCGCCGGCTGTCGAGCTTCTACGACTCTCCGGAGGCCCAGGCTCTCCTGGGGTGACGCCCCGCGTGTTCGGCCGCTGCGCTGGGTACCGGATCGGAGCAGTCGATCAGGTAGGAGGCACGACATGGCCGAGACGATCGTCGACGACAGGCTCTGGGAGAACTTCCACCGCGCGGTGAACATGACCTCGCGCGACCTGCGGCAGTGGCTCGCCGTGCAGGGCGCAGGAGAGACGACCGAAACAGAACCGGACCGGGCCGGCAGCGAGCTCGGTCACCGGGTGGCCGACATCCTCGGCAAGCGTCGGGCCGATGTGACTCCGGACGACGTGGACGTGATGCGGCGCGTCGTCGACAAGGTCACCGACCTGCGCGGCGGGGACACCGGCCAGTGGGAGCCGACCGCGGGCGATGAGCACTGGCGCCACCGGCTGATGAACGTCGGACACGACCCGCTGGTCCCGTGAGCGCCGCGGAGTGGGTGCCGGAGTCACCGACGCTGGCCGAGCTGCGCAGCGCCGTCCAGGACTGCCGTGGCTGCGAGCTCTATCGTGACGCCACCCAGGGCGTGATGGGCGAAGGCCCCACGCCCGCCCCGTTGATGCTGCTCGGAGAGCAGCCCGGCGACCGGGAGGACCGCGAGGGCGAGCCCTTCGTGGGCCCCGCCGGCGGCATCCTCCACGAGGCGCTCGCGGACGCGGGGATCGATCCGGAGGCGACGTACACGACGAACGTGGTCAAGCACTTCCGCCACCGCCTCTCGGGCAAGCGCCGCATCCACCAGTCGCCCACCAGCAAGCAGGTCGGCGCCTGTGCGCCGTGGCTGGCCGCGGAGCTGGACCTGGTACGTCCCACCGGCGTCGTCCTGCTCGGCGGGACCGCCGGCAAGGCACTGTTCGGCTCGTCCTTCCGCGTCGGCGAGGCCCGCGGCCATCTGCTCGACTGGCCCGAGGCCATCACCACGGCGACCCTCGACCCCTGGGTCCTCGCGACGACCCACCCCTCCGCCGTGCTCCGGGCGGAGGACGAGCGGCAGGCGACGTACGACGGTCTGGTCGCCGATCTGAAGGTCGCCGCAGCAGCCCTGAAGAAATGACCGCAGAGAAATTGCGAGAGGCGATGTCGAGATCGCCGGTGCACGCTCGACGGATGGGTAAGAGCATCACCACCCACCTCCGAGGAGATCGAGATGAGCACCAACGCACAACGAGCCGGCTGGGTCATCACCGTCCTGGTCACCCTGTTCCTCGGCTTCGACATCGTGACGCACCTGCTGCGGGTCGAGCCGGTCATGGACTTCAACGACAAGATCGGCGCGCCGGGCTGGTTCCCGGTGGTCTGCGGCGTCGTCCTGGGCCTGTCGCTGGTCGCGTACCACGTGCCGGCCACCCGGGCCATGGGGACGGTCCTGATCACCGCCTACCTCGGCGGCGCGGTCACCGTGAACCTGGTCTTCGGGCAGCCCGCCTTCAACACCGTCTTCGCCATCGCCACCGCCGTCCTCGTCTGGGCGGGTGCCTGGCCCCGCGACGAGCGGCTGCGGGGCCTGGTCACCGCCTGAGATAGGCGGCATCGTCGGACTACCCCCTCAACCACGAGGTGTCCTAGCGGCGCAGGCGGGTGAAGGCGCCGAGGACGGTGCGTTCGGAGAGCACGAGGTAGTCCTGCAGTTCGGCCGCGGCCGCGGGCCCGCCCTGCTCGAGGAAGGTCTCGAGCAGGGCGCGGTTGCGGGTGACGAAGGGGGCGTGCAGGGCCTCGGGATTGTCGATCTCGAGGAACGCGAGCCGGAGCTCGGCGGCGATGTCACGGAAGAGCCGCTCCAGGCGCGGGCTGTCGGCGAGGGCGACGATGGCGTCGTGGAACGCCATGTTGGCGGTGCCGACGGTGCGCCAATCGCGTGCTTCGAGGCTGGTCTCGCCCAGTTCCACGGCCTCGCGCATCGCGGCCACGGCGGGGTGCAGCGGGGAGCCCGCGGCCAGGGCAGCGGGCTCGACGTAGCGGCGCGCGCGGTAGATGTCGACGACGTCCGCCACGCCGGGTGAGGCGACCGAGACCCCGCGGTGAGGCACGTGCTCGATGAGGCCCTGCTCCGCAAGCACGCGGAACGCCTCACGGAGCGTGTTGCGCGAGACGCCGAGCTTCTCGGCGAGGGAGATCTCCGACAGCCGGGTGCCGGGCGCGAACTCGCCGTCGATGATCCGCCGGCGCAGGGCGTTCGTCAGGGTGTCCTCGACATCGGGCATGACCGCATCCTAGGGGAATCGCATCCGCGGACAATCGAAACACGATTTTAACGGACGCGACTATCATTGTTGAACAATCGATGTCATCCTGTACTACATCAAGAATGTGGCCCCAACCACACGGCCCGCAGATGCCAGGAGTCCCCCATGACTGACACGACCAGCGCCGAGCGCGCGAAGAGCTTCGCCCGCTCACGCCGAGGACCGATCCTCGGCGCCATCTTCCTGATGGCCACCTCGGCCATCGGCCCCGGCTTCATCACCCAGACCGCGACGTTCACGGCCCAGCTCGGCGCGGCGTTCGCGTTCGCGATCCTGGCCTCGATCCTGATCGACTTCGCGCTGCAGATGAACGTGTGGCGGATGATCACCGTCGCCGGCAAGCGGGCCGGAGACCTGGCCAACGAGGCCGTGCCGTTCTCCGGGCACGTGCTCGCGACGCTGATCGTGATCGGCGGCCTGGCGTTCAACATCGGCAACATCGCGGGTGCCGGCCTGGGTCTCAACGCCCTGCTGGGCATCGACCCGAAGGTGGGCGGCCTGCTCTCGGCCCTGCTCGCGATCGGCATCTTCATGTACAAGCGGGCCGGCCGCGTCGTCGACGTGGTCGTGCTCGGTCTCGGCCTGCTGATGATCGGGCTGACCCTCTTCGTCGCGATCGCGTCGCAGCCTCCTGTCGGCGACGCGCTGCGGCAGACCTTCGTGCCCGACACCCTCAACTTCGCGACGATCACCACGATCGTCGGCGGCACCGTCGGCGGCTACATCACCTACGCGGGCGCCCACCGCTACCTCGACTCCGGCCTCACCGGACCCGAGCACGTGCCGGCCGTGCACCGGGCCTCGATGAGCGGCATCCTCGTCACCGGGATCATGCGCTACGTACTCTTCCTGGCGATCCTCGGTGTCGTGGCCTCGGGCGTCACCCTCGACTTCTCGAGCCAGGCGGCCAACCCGGCGGGTCAGGCCTTCGGAGCCGTGCTCGGCGACGCGGGCATCCGCATCTTCGGTGCGATCTTCTGGGCCGCGGCGATCACCTCGGTCATCGGTGCTGCCTACACCTCGGCCACGTTCATCTCGACCTTCTCGAAGAAGCTGGGGACCGGGTGGCGGCTGCAGGTCGCGACGGTCGCCTTCATCGTGGTCTCCCTCGTCCTCTACCTGCTGATCGGTGCGGCGCCCGCGGCTATCCTGGTCTTCGTCGGCGGCTTCAACGGTCTGATCCTCCCGATCGGCATGACGATCTTCATGTACGTCGGCTGGTTCCGTCAGCGCGACGTCCTGCACGGCTACCGCTACCCGGTGTGGCTGCTGGCCCTGGGGACGCTCGCGACCCTGCTCAGCTGGTACATGGGCATCGTCTCGGTCGGCCCGATCTTCGCCTTCATCGGCATTGGAGCGTGAGCACCGTGAACACCAAGGCAACCATCGACCTGAACTCCGACCTCGGCGAGAACTCGCCCGACCGGGTGGTCGCCGACGACGCGGCCATGCTGGGGATCGTCTCGAGCGCCAACGTCGCCTGCGGCTTCCACGCGGGCACCCCCGAGGGGATCCGTACGACGCTCGCCGACGCCGTCGCCAACGGCGTCACGATCGGCGCGCACCCCGGCTATCGCGACTACGAGAACTTCGGCCGTCGTGCCATGGACATCGAGTCCGCGACGCTGCAGGCGCACGTCGAGTACCAGCTCGGCGCGCTGATCAGCCTGACCACGGCGGTCGGCGGCGCGGTCCGCTACGTGAAGCCGCACGGCGCGCTCTACAACACCATCGCCCGCGACGAGCGGCAGGCACGGAGCGTGGTGGCTGCGGTCAAGGCGATCGACCCGGCTCTCGTGCTGCTCGGGCTCGCCGGCGGCGTCGTCCTCGACGTGGCCGAGAAGGCCGGGCTCGCGACGGCCGCCGAGGCCTTTGCCGACCGCGCCTACACGCCCGGCGGCGAGCTGGTCTCGCGCGCCGAGCCGGGTGCGGTGCTGCACGACGCCGAGGCGGTCGCGGCCCGCATGCTGCGGCTCGCCCGCGAAGGTGTCGTCGAGGCGATCGACGGCACCGACGTGGCCGTACGCGCCGACTCGATCTGCGTGCACGGTGACAGCGACGGCGCCATCCGGATGGCCGCGGCCATCCGGGAGCTGTTCGAGGCCGAGGGCATGGTCATCGCGCCCTTCGCCGGAGCGTCTGCATGACCGCCAGCGCCACCCAGCTGAAGGAGGCGCGCGCCGCGCGCGCCTCGTACCGGGCGGGCGAGGTCGCCCCCACGAGCGGCGTCGCCCACGGCCTCGTGCAGGCGAACCTCATCTCCGTGCCGGCCGACTGGGCCTTCGAGGTGCTGCTCTTCGCGCAGCGCAACCCGAAGCCCTGCCCGGTGCTCGAGGTGCTCGACCCGGGTGCCTACGAGTCGTCCCTGGCGCCCGGCTCCGACCTGCGCACCGACATCCCGGCGTACCGGATCTGGCGTGAGGGCGAGCTGACCGAGGAGGTCACCGACGCCGGCGCGGCGTGGGAGGAGCACCCCGACCTGGTCTCGTTCCTGATCGGCTGCAGCTTCACCTTCGAGGCCGGCCTGGCCGATGCCGGGATCCCGATCCGTCACCAGGAGCTCGGCCGCAACGTGCCGATGTACCGCACCTCGCGCGCGTGCGCACCGGCTGGGCGCCTGCGTGGCGACATGGTGGTCTCGATGCGCCCGATCCCCGCCGACCGGGTCGCCGATGCCGTACGCATCTCCGGGCGCTATCCGGCGGTGCACGGTGCGCCCGTGCATGTCGGCGACCCGGCCTCGCTCGGCATCGCCGACCTGGCCGCCCCCGAGTTCGGCGACCCGCCCGAGGTGCGGGACGGCGAGGTGCCGGTCTTCTGGGCCTGTGGGGTCACGCCACAGGCGGCGATCATGGCCTCGCGCCCGCCGTTCGCGCTCACCCACGCGCCCGGCCACATGTTCATCACCGACGTACGGGATGCGGAGTATCTGGCGTGAGGCGCGTTCTCATCGCATCGGATCAGGCGCTGCTGGTCGAGGAGGAGGACCTCGAGGGCGCGATGCGGCTGCACGCCGCCCTCGTGGCCGCACCTCCGACCGGCGTCGTCGAACTGGTGCCCGCGGCCCGGACGGTGCTCGTCCGGTTCGACCCCACGCTGGTCGACGAGGCGACGCTCGCCAAGGAGCTGTCCCACGTCGAGGCCGTCCACGGCGGTCTTCCGACCGCGGGCTCGGTGACGATCGGCGTCCGCTACGACGGGCAGGACCTCGACGAGGTCGCCGAGCTGCTCGGGGTCAGTGCCGAGGAGGTCGTCGCGCGTCACACGGCCGCGACGTGGCGGGTGGCCTTCACCGGCTACGCCCCGGGCTTCGGCTATCTCGTCGGCGACGACCCGCTCTTCGACGTACCGCGCCGCTCCTCGCCGCGCACCCGGATCCCGGCCGGTTCGGTCGGGCTCGCCGGGACGTTTTCCGGCGTCTACCCGCGGGAGAGCCCCGGCGGCTGGCAGCTGATCGGGCGTACGGACGCGCCGATGTGGGACCTGCACCGGGACCCGCCCGCGCTCCTTGCGCCCGGGATGACCGTGCGGTTCGAGCGGCTCGAGCGTGAGTCCGTCTCGGTCGCCGCGCCGGCCGCGCCCGCCGACGCCGCGGCCCACCCTTTCGCCGTCGAGGTCGTACGCCCCGGCCTCCAGTTGGTGATCGAGGACCTCGGCCGCCCGGGCCATGCCGCGCTCGGCGTCTCGGCGTCGGGGACCGCCGACCGTCGTGCCCTCCGGGCCGCGAACCGAGCCGTCGGGAACGCTCCGGCAGCGGCTGGTTTCGAGCTCGCCGGTGGCGGCGCGGTCCTGCGCTTCACCGGACCCGCGGTCGTCGCGGTGGCCGGCGCGGTCGTCGAGACGACGATCGTACGCAGCGACGGACCCCCGCTCCCGGTCGAGCACGGCGCCGCCACCGCGCTCGAGGACGGTGAGGAGCTGCGTCTCGGCGCGGTGACCGCCGGCCTGCGGGCCGTGATCGCCGTACGAGGTGGCCTGGACCTTCCGCCGGCGCTCGGCAGCCTCTCCAGCGACACCCTCGCCGGCCTCGGCCCCGGTGACCTCGGCGGGCGCCCCCTGCGGGCGGGCGACGTCGTCCCGCTGCGAGGCCCCGCGGCGGCGCCGTACGCCGTGGAACCCGGTGCCGCTCCCGGTGACCAGCTGCCCGCACCCGGTGAGACCGTCGTGCTGCGGATCGTGCTCGGCCCGCGCGAGGACTGGTTCACCCAGGCCGGCGTACGCACCCTCGTCGAGCAGGAGTGGACCGTCACCCCACGCTCCGACCGCGTCGGCGTACGTCTCGAGGGAGCCGTCCCGCTCGAGCGCGCCGTGTCCGGCGAGCTGCCGAGCGAGGGGGCGGTGACCGGCGCGATCCAGGTGCCGCCCGACGGGCAGCCCGTGCTGTTCCTTCCGGACCACCCGCTCACCGGCGGCTATCCGATCATCGGCGCGGTCATCGACCGCGACCTGGACCTGGCCGGGCAGCTGCCGCCCGGGGTCCGCATCCGCTTCCGACCCGTCGCGCCAGAGGCGCCGGCGGCCGAGATCCGAGGAGACTGACATGCGCAGGGTGCTCATCGCCAACAGGGGAGAGATCGCCGTCCGCGTCGTGCGGGCGGTCGCCGAGGCCGGCCTGGTGTCGGTCGCCGTCTACGCCGACCAGGATGCCGACGCGCTGCACGTGCGGCTCGCCGACGAGGCGTACGTCCTGGGCGGCTCCACTGCCGCCGACTCCTATCTCAGCATCGAGTGGCTGATGGCCGCGGCGCAGGCCTCCGGGGCCGACGCGGTGCATCCCGGCTACGGGTTCCTGTCGGAGAGCGCCGAGTTCGCGCGCGCCGTCGAGGCGGCCGGACTGACCTGGATCGGCCCGAGTCCGGAGAGCATCGACAGGCTCGGCGACAAGATCACCGCGCGCCGGATCGCCCAGAGCGTGGGTGCGCCGCTGGTGGCGGGCACCGACCGGCCGCTGGAGTCGGCCGACGAGGCGGTCGCGTTCGCGCGCGAGCACGGTCTCCCGATCGCGATCAAGGCCGCCTTCGGTGGCGGAGGTCGCGGTCTGAAGGTGGCCCGCGAGCTCGACGATGTCGCCGATGCCTTCGAGTCCGCCTCGCGTGAGGCGCTGGCGGCGTTCGGTCGAGGGGAGTGCTTCGTCGAGCGGTTCCTCGAGCGTCCGCGGCACATCGAGGCGCAGGTGCTGGGCGACGGCAACGGTCATGTTGTCGTCGTCGGCGACCGGGACTGCTCGCTCCAGCGACGCAACCAGAAGCTCGTCGAGGAGGCACCCGCGCCGGGTCTGACCGACGAGCAGCGCCGCCGCATCCACGACGCCGCGCGCGACATCTGCGCGGCGGTCTCCTACCGTGGTGCGGGCACCGTCGAGTTCCTGATGGGGGCCGACGGGGTGATCTCGTTCCTCGAGGTGAACACCCGGCTCCAGGTCGAGCACCCGATCACCGAGGCGGTCACCGGGGTCGACCTCGTCGCCGAGCAGCTGCGGATCGCCGCAGGCGAGGGCCTCTCCTTCTCCTCCACCCCGGAGCCCGTCGGCCATGCGATCGAGCTGCGGATCAACGCCGAGGACCCGGGCCGCGGCTTCCTGCCGAGCCCGGGCGTCGTGACGGGCCTGCGGGTCCCCGCGGGCCCCGGGGTGCGCTGGGATGCGGGGATCGAGGCGGGCGACACCGTCCAGAGTGCCTTCGACTCGCTGATCGCCAAGCTGATCGTGCACGCGCCGGACCGCGACACCGCACTCGTACGCGCCCGCCGCGCGCTCCGCGAGCTCTCGGTCGAGGGCGTCGCGACGGTCATCCCCTTCGATCGTGTGCTGCTCGACGACCCGGCGTTCTCGACCGACGGGTTCGCGGTGCACACGCAGTGGATCGAGACCACGCTGATGCCCCGCCTCGAGGCGCAGCGGCGCCCCGAGCGGGCGCCCGAGCAGCCGCTCCGGCGGGTGCCGATCGAGATCGACGGTCGCCGGGTGATGCTCGGACTGCCGGACGACCTGCTGCGGGCTCTCGCCGCGGGCGGGCCTGCACCGGTGGACGGCGCAGCCGAGGCCGCGGACCCGACGGCGCTCGAGGCGCCCGTCCCCGGCGTACTTGTCGAATGGCTCGTCGCCGACGGCGAGAAGGTCACCGAGGGCCAGGACGTCGCGGTCCTCGATGCGATGAAGATGGAGACCCGGGTCACCGCGCATCGTGCGGGCGTGCTCTCCCGCGGCACCGATGTGGGTGGCTCGGTCGCGATCGGGGACGTGCTCGGGAAGATCGAGTAGCTCTAGGCGGTGTGATCGAGGATCGCCGGGACGGCCGTCTCCCAGGTGTAGGGAGGCGGCGGCTCGTGGCCGACGTCGTCGAGGGTCAGCAGCGTGGCGTCGGGGATCTCCCGGGCGAGCAGCTCGCCATGGCCGAGGGGAAAGAGCGGGTCCCGGGTGCCGTGGACGACCAGGGTCGGGGCGGTGATGTCCGCCAGCGTCGCCTCGACCGGCTCGCCGTCGCCCATCACGTGGTGGTTGGTCAGGCTCGGCCGCATGTCCGGTGTGCGGCGTACGGCCCGCTCGACCAAGGCTCGCACCCGGGTCTCGTCGAAGCGCTCGGGCACGAACGCCCGCTGGTCCTCGACCAGCATGGTGACCAGCGCGTCGTGGTCGTCCATGTCGGGCATCGGCCGGTCGGCAGCCGTTGCGAAGAAGTCCGCCAGCGCCTCGCCGATCGGCGGAAGCTCGACGCCCTCGAACGCGGACGTGGTCTGGTCGAGCACCATGGTGGCGACCCGCTCGGGGTGGAGCACGGCGACGCACTGGGCGATCGCGCCGCCCATCGAGATCCCGAGCAGGTGAGCGCGGTCGAGGCCGAGGGCGTCGAGAAGACCGGGTACGTCGGCGACCAGGTCACGCCAGGTGTAGTCCGGCTTGCCCGCCGGCCAGGTCGTCGAGCGGCCGGTGTCGCGGTGGTCGTAGCGGATGACGTACCTGCCGCCGGCCGCCAGCGCCGCGCAGAAGTCGTCCTCCCAGTAGTCCATCGAGGCGGACTTCCCGCCGATCAGCAGGATCGGCGGGTCGGTCGGTGAACCGAACGTCTCCGTGCACAGCTCGATCCCGTTGACCGCCAGCATCTGCTCCATGGCGACCAGCAGATCGCCCTCGGCCGAACGCGTCAAGCGTTAATCGGTGCCGGCGGCGTAGGTGTCGATCTCGCTGCGCAGCCGGGCCTTGACGTCGTCGGGTGCGTAGGAGACGTCGACCGCGGCCCGGGCGAGGGCTGCGATGCCGGTCGGGTCGAGGCCGAGGAGGTCGGTCGCGATCTCGTACTCCTGGTTGAGTGTCGTCGCGAACATCGGCGGGTCGTCGGAGTTGATCGTGACCGGCACTCCGGCGTCGACGAACGTCTTCAGCGGGTGCTCCTCGAGCGAGGCGACCGCACCGGTGGCGACGTTGGACGACGGGCAGACCTCGAGCGGGATCCGGTGCTCGGCGAGGTGGGCGAGCAGGGCCGGGTCCTGGGCCGCCGAGGTGCCGTGGCCGATCCGCTCGGCCTTCAGTACGTTCAGGGCGTCCCAGATCGTCTGCGGTCCGGTGGTCTCCCCGGCGTGCGGCAGCGAGCGGAGCCCGGCGGCGCGGGCGGCGTCGAAGTGCCTCTCGAACTGCGGGCGGGGAACGCCCACCTCGGGCCCACCCAGCCCGAAGCCGATGAGCGCCTCGGGCCCGTGGTCGACGGCATACGTCAGCGTCGCATCGGCCGCCGGGATCCCCGCCTCGCCCGGGATGTCGTAGATCCAGCGCAGCGTGATCCCGAAGTCGCGCTCGGCCGCCACCCGGGCGTCCTCGAGCGCCTCGGTGTAGGCCTCGATCGCCATCCCGTTGTGCCCGGTGCCCGGCTCGCGCACGGCCAGGTCGGGACGTACGGACGTGTAGGGGGTGCAGGTCAGCTCGGCGTATCGCACCTGCTGGGTCTGGGCCAGGTCCCGCGCGATCTCGTAGGTCAGGTAGCGGATGTCCTCCGGCGTCCGCACCAGGTCCACGACCGAGAGGTAGACCTCGATGAAGTGCGCGAAGTCACTGAAGGTGAAGTAGTCCTTCAGGAGCTCCACGTCCGCCGGCACCGCCCCCGGGTGCCGCGCGGCCAGCTCCGCGACGATCCGCGGCGAGGCCGACCCGACGTGGTGGACGTGCAGCTCTGCCTTCGGCAGCCCGGCGATGAAGGTCTTCAGGTCACTCACGCCCCGATCGTCACATGTCGTACGCCGCCGCGCGACTCGGTTTCATACACGTCAGAAGAAATGTCGGTGATCCGGATAGCAGGTGAGGGTCGACAAGGACCGCCAGAGATCTGGAACGCATATCTGGTGGACGCTGAGGACTAGCCTGGTGGCCGTGAACATCGAGGACTTCGCCTACGGCGTGCTGATGGAGGCGCGGCCGTCCATCCCTGCCGATGTGCTCGAGGTCATCGCAGACGACATCGACGCAGGCGAATACCTCACCTCCTTGATCGAGCTGATCGAACGGGCGCCGGAGACGGTGTCCTTGGCCGTTGTCGATGCTCTCGAGGGTCACCTGGCGACGCTTCCAGAGGGCCCCCATCGTCGAGTGGGCGCTGATGCCGTGGCTCGGCTCCGGCATCTCAAGACTGCCTGAGGTCCAGATCTCAGGCGATGCGATCGTCGCCGGGACTTCGACACACAGCTAGCGTGCTCCGACCTGAATCCGGCGCTCAGCGAACTGGATGATCACGCGGACCATGTGCTCAGTTGTTCGCCGGCTGCGACACGATCCCCCCGAAGCGGGCCTCACCCATGTGGCACTCGACGCCGTCGATCCAGACCTGATGGGTGGTGGTCGCCTCGATGCAGACCACCTTGTCGGCAGCGTGGGCGGCTTCGAAACCGCCGCTGAGTGAGGTGTTGTACGCCGTCAGCGGCTGCCCATGATGACACAGCGCACGCCGCTCGCAGTCACGACAGATCGCCTGGGGATACCGGGCGTTCTGGGCGGTGATGTTCCCGCAGATCGGACACGGTCCGTCGACGTGATAACTGTGCTCGAATCGGTCGTCGCCCATGGTGAACCTCCCGGATCAGAGGGGTTGCTTGCTGGTCATTGGCTTGCTGGGGCCGACAGCTCATTGCGAACACCCGAGACTTCAGTCAACTGGTCAGCGCGGACCCGTGCCTCGAAGACACCGGGTTCGACTTCCTGGGCGCCCAGGCGTTCGATCGAGTACTGATCTGGCGACAGAACCTGGACTCGCGCGTCGTCTCCAACCCGCTCCAGAAACCTGACCTCGGCGCCCATCGTGCGCGCGGTGAGGATGACCTCGAAGACCGCATCGCACTCGGCGACAGGAACCTGGATGCTGTGGATGCCAGGCATCACGGTGGTGAATCCGTCGATCGCCGGCGCATCGCCGATTGCGAGCAGCGAGATCTGATCCGTCTTCGGAACCAAAGCGGCGACCAGTTCGAGGCCACGCCACTCGGCCCGCGTGCCGATGAGCTCGGTCGGCGGGGTGTATCCCCTCGCATTTGCCCAGCCGCGGTCGGGGCCGCCGTACACCGACAACATCCGCTGTTCACCGTCGGCGCGAACCCGCCAGAACTCGGCGCCGATCGGCACGCGTGTCTTAGACAGCTCCCACACCGGGGCCAACGATGAGCCCTTGAGGAAGCCGGTCGGATAGGAGGGCCAAGGAACGTCGCCAGATGAGTTCGGCTTCGCGATCTGCATCATCTGGTTGGTCTCGAAGCGCAGTACGTCGACGAATCGCGGCGACTCACCGAGGACGGTCTCCCAGTCGTACGCCACGACCAGCTCCGACGGCGTGAAACTTGCGATGTCACGGGCATCTGCGACGTACCCACCCACACCGGCGTAGCCTTCGTTCACGATCCGTGAGGCGCCGGTGGGCGTGAGCAACTTCTGAATGACGGTCACGGCAGGAGATCCTTTTCTGTCACCTGGATATCTGACAGTTCCGCTTCAGGGACCTCCCCGAAGAAGCCCTCTCGCTCCTGCCCGACAAGCCCGTGGCGTCGAGCGAAGTCGCCGGATCCGAGGTAACCGATCCCGATGAGCCCGTCGTCGCCGATGCCCTCGACCCACACCGGTTCGTCGTGCCAGATCGCGTTGAGTTTGACCCTGAAGTATCTCTCGAGGCGACTCTCTGGAATCTTGACCCACGTTCCCTTGCTGTCCGAACCAGCCTCGATGGCGGAGGCCATGAGATCAGACTCGTCTGCATCTGATGCCGGGCGAATTGCTACCCAGTCCCCGCCGATGAACGCGACTGGATAGTCGCGACCGTAATGCCGTGCGAACAACCCTGGGGAACGCATCACTTGACCTCCGGGCCTACGGGAATCCAATCGCTGCCCCTGAGTACTGCCTCCAGGCGCTGTGTGCCATCTGGAAGAACCTCCCAGATTTCGGCGCCTTGGCGCATCGTGATGCCTCCATCGACTTGAAACTCGGGGATGACGTCGTTGCCTGCTTTGGTGAACCCGTTGCCAGTGAAGGGCTCATCCCATCCGTCGAACCGTGGAGACCCGCTTGGCATGTCGCTGTTGCGGGGAACAACGTAGTTTTCTTCACGGGTCTGGAAGCGCATCACTCGCATGGACTCGTCGTGGGGGCGGTATTGATAATCGTCCTTCGGGATTGTAGTGCCGTCTGGCATCTGTCGATCGATCTGGTAGTCCAGTCGCAGACCGTCGTGCAAGTCACGAGGTGTACCGAGGTGCGCAGTGTCGGAAGCACGGGTGACGGACCCGCCGACACCATCGACTTGGAAGAACCTGTTGGTGTCGGAGCGGCCGAGGATGTAGTCGTCAAACTGTTGTTGGGTGATGACCTTCTGCATCGGCTCACCAGCCCTCGGCATGGGCACCTCGTCGCGCAGCTCCGTCAAGATCTGGCGGTCGACCGCCGAGAGCTGGTCGGTCGGAGTGTTGATCTTCTCGATCAGATCATCACGTGACCACGGCGCCTCACCGTGCTTGGCGAATACGGAACCATCATCGAGCGCGTTCTGTACCAAGTCACGCCCAGCCCCGTCCGTCGGAAGCCGTTCGGGTGCGTACTCCGCCAGGTGAGGTTGACCGTCCCACATGGAGTACTCACGTCTAGGAACGTCGAAGTTGTCGAGCTTGCCCAGGTCACTCAGGTCGTCGATGGCGTTGTCGATCTTGCCGATGTCGCCGAGACCATCGAGGTTGTCCACACCGCGCAAGGCCTTGGTCATGTCGCCCAGGGCGTCGAGTGCATCGGCACCGCCCTTGATGCCGCGGGTGGCAGCGGTGCCGGTTCCACCGGTCAGGACGCCGGCGACGATGTCGGGGACGAGGTGGCCGATGGCCCGGGCCGGGTCGTCGGCCCAGGTGTCCCAGTCGAGCAGGCCCTTGCCAAGCTGCTTGCCGAACTCGAGGGGATCCTTCTTGAGGGCCTCCCAGAGCGCCTCGGCGTCTTCGAGCATCATCGACTTCTGAGCGGCCAGCTCCTCGGCGGTGAGGTCACCGGTGGCGAGCTCGATGATGTCGTGGAGCGGGCCCATGTTGTAGCCCATCTTGACCAGATCCCAGACGGCTTCGCCGGCACCCTCGAAGATGCCGCCGACGAAGGCGAGCCCGGACTCGAACCAGTTGCGCTTCTCGGGGGCGTCCTTGCAGCCGACGCGTACCTCCCGGGCGCAGCGAGCCGCAGCGAGCTTCAGGTCGCTCTTGGCGGTCTCGAACATCTCCAAGGCGCCGGAGCGGATCTCGGCCCCCGGATCCGTGAAGGGTTCCTTGGTGTAGGGATAGGTCATGCCGCCGGCCAGCGCATCGGAGCGGGCCCGGTCGAAGCGGCTGGAGTATTCGGCATAGTCGGACTTGGCCTGGGTGGTGACGCCCTCGCCTCGCTCATACTCCGACTTGGCGGTGGCCGCGTTCCGCTGGGCGACCTCCAGCGCGGCTGCGTAGTCGATCAGGGCATTGCCGGCTGCGCGAAAGCCGGTGCCGGCCTCGTACCAGCGGTTCGGCTCCCGGTCGTGGGCGTCGCGGAAGTTGTCGGCAGCCCGGCCGATCCAGCCCTGGGTGTCGATCTTGGTCAGAGCGTCGCCCGTCTGGTCGAAGAGCCGTCCCTTGTCGGCGCAGGTCTGACCACGCGAGCGGATCTCGCCGGGATTGCCCTTGATGGTGAAGTCGGGCACCGGCTACTTCCCGCCGCCGGTGATGGTGAGGTCGGTGGCAGCGGACTTGGCCTTCGCCATCTCCGTCGTGCCCTTCTCGTTGAGCTCGAAGTAGTTCATCGCGATCTTCCCGATGCGACCGGACATCTCGCCGACGTCCTCGCACAGGTTGTTCATGCCGCGCTCCCAGCGGTCCTTGAACTCCTCGACCGCACCCCAGACCTCCTCGGATCCACAGGCGTCCTCGGACGGGACCAGGTCCTCGACGTCCTTGTCCTTGAACAGCTCGACCGTGTCGGCCAAGCCTTGAGCCGCCTTCGCCAAGGACTCCAGATCGACCTCGAAGTCGTACGATGCCACCCGTCCAGCCTCCCCATCGTGTGCCGGGCGCGATGCCCGAGCCGCGTACGCGAAGACAATGTAACCTCAGGACCGGTGCACATCCACCAGCGCCAGGGGAGCTCGTGAACGACAACATCCAGCTGACACTCGGGCAGCAGACGGCTGCGGCCAAGCATGTCGAGGACAGCATCGCCGATCTCGAGAAGCTGCTGACCACGCTCTCCGGCGACATCGAGAGCTCGATCCCGGGGATGATGGGCAGCGCCGCGGGCGGCCTCGTCGAGTCGTTGCAGACCTGGTTCGAGAAAGTCGGTGGACTGGGGACCCTGATGCAGGAGTACGCCGCCGCACTGCGTGACGTCGACATCCAGCACGCCACCACCCAGAACGACATCGTCCACGAGGCCCACGGCCAGGCCTCGAACCTCCAGCAGCGACTGGGGCCCCTCTGATGAGCGACAACAGCCTGATCGTCAAGGAAGCCAGCATCGACGACCTCGAGACGACCTTGAGGACGGCCGCCGAGGACCTGCGCACCTTCTTCACCGACCTGATGGACGAGGTCGACCGGATCACCGCCGGCTGGTCGGCCGAGACGGGCTCGAAGCAGGCCGCGGACCGGGCCGCCCGCAGGATGATCGACGCCTCCGGCCGCGCCGCGAGCGTGCTGGAGACCATGGCCACCGCCGTGCACAACTACGGTGAAGAGGCACACGACATCGAGGTCAAGAACGTCGCGATCGTGGGCTAGTCCGGACCAGATCGAAGGCTTGGAGGCAGGCATGCGGGCGATCCACCACTGGGACCTCTGGGTCGACGACTTCGAGACCGCCTCGGGGGAGTGGGGCTGGCTCTTCGGCGAGCTCGGCTGGGAGGCCGGGGAGAAGGGTCACTTCTGGGAGGCACCGGACGGGACGTACGTCTTCATGGAGCACTCCACGGACCAGCACGGCACGCAGGACCGGCTCAGGCCGGGCGTGAACCACATCGCCTTCACCGTCGAGAGCCGGGAGGTGCTCGACCGGATGCGGGCGGCGTCGACGGAGCACGGCTGGCACGAGATGTACGCCGACCGCTATCCGCACGCCGGCGGCGACGAGCACACCGCGCTCTACCTGGAGAGCTCGGAGGGGTTCGAGGTCGAGATCGTGCTGGAGGTCGAGGACCTCACCGCCTAGCTGTAGTCCTCGTCGCCGTCCTCGTCATTGTCCTCGTCGTCGATGATGTGCATCGCCGCCTCCTCCGCGGAGGCGCCGGCGCCGTCGATGCCGGCGTCGATCCCGTAGACCTCGGAGTCGGTGTCCTCGCCGCCACCCTGGTCGGGGTCGACCAGCCGGCCCGCTCGTTTGTTGCCGACCTCGCGGCCGTCGGGGTCGTCGGCCTCCTCGGCGTCGTCGTACTCGACCGCGTAGGGATCCGGCTCCGGGATCTCCTGGTGCTGACGCTGGTCGATGCACTCGCGGTGCTCCTCCTCCCACGGCGTGTTGCCGTAGTCGGTGGAGTAGTGGTCAGCGGTGACGATGCCGTGGTCGAGCTCGTCGCGCACCTCACCCTCGAGAACGTCCCCGGAGAGTGCGTCCTCGCCGGTGATCTGGTCCTCGTCGTCGACGCTGTAGTCGCCGTAGTTCTCGCGCGATTCGCTCACCTGGGTCTCCTCATCGGCCGGGCATTGGGGTCATCGAGGCCCCCTTCGGTAACGTTAACCCGGTCCGGTATGGAGTGGAACCGGACGGAAACAGACGACGCGGGGAACGACCGAGGGAGCAGAGTAGATGGCGCCTCGCGCCCGATTGGCGGTGGCGGCCGTTGCCGTGCTCGCGGGCTCCTCGATCGCGCTCGGTGTGATGCCCGACTCGACCGGTCCGCTGGGGTCCTTGGGGACGCTGGCAGGGAACGCCTTCGCCCGCGTCGGCATCGCTCCCGAGGAGGGCGTGGTGCCGTCGACACCGACGAAGACGCCCGAGTGGGCGCCCTACTCGACCAAGCCCAACATCTTGATGATCACGGCGGACGACCTCGCCTACGAGGATCTCGAGTTCATGCCCCACACCCGCAGCCTCCTGGCCGAGCAGGGCACCTCGATGACCGAGGCGATCGCGCCCACGCCGATCTGCGTCCCGGCCCGGGCGTCGCTGCTGACGGGGCAGTACAGCCAGAACCACCACACCGTGACCATCAACGGCGAACGCGGTGGCTACGAGGCGATGAACCACACCGGCACGCTGCCCGAGGCGCTGCAGGAGGCCGGCTACGACACGCTCTTCGCCGGGAAGTACCTCAACGGCTACGGCCTGCGCGGGACCGCCAAGGACGTGCCTCCCGGGTGGACCGACTGGCGGGCGACGACCGACATGTCGACCTACAACTTCATCAGGCCGCGGATCAACCACAACGGCAAGTTCACGACCTACCACCGCTACACGACCTACGTGATGCGGGACCAGGCCAACGACATGATCTCCGCGCCGGAGCGCGCCGAGAAGCCGTGGTACATGTGGCTCAACTACGTGGCGCCGCACCACGGCGGCCCCGGTGAGCCGGACGACCCCGAGGGCACCAGCACGACCAGGCCGGCGGCCGAGGACAAACACTCCTTCGACGGTCTCGAGCTGCCGGACCTGCCCTACATGTTCCGTACGCCGACCGACGCGCCGCGGATCTCGGCCTCGCGCAAGTTCTTCGACGCCGAGGGTCGCGCCGAGCTGCGGATCGCGCACGAGCAGCGGGTCGAGGCCGTCCAGGCGCTCGACCGGGCGGTCGCCAGCCACGTACTCCGTCTGCAGGAGACCGGCCAGCTCGACAACACCATCATCATCTTCTCCTCCGACAACGGCTACACGACCGGTGGCCACAACATCAACGGCAAGCTGATGCACTACCGCGAGACGCAGCGGATCCCGCTGATCCTGCGGGGGCCGGGCATCCCGGTCGGGCGGAGCCTGGCCACCGGCGTCGGCAACCCCGACATCGCCACCACGGTCATGGCCATCGCCGGCGCCGAGCCGGGCCGGATCCAGGACGGCGTCAACTTCATGCCCTGGCTCACCGCGCCCGCTCAGAACCGGGTGATCCCGCTCTCCGCGTGGCGGGTCAACGACGGTCACAAGCAGATCTACTCCGGGATCCGCTTCGGCGACTGGACCTACGCCCGCTTCTCCGACGGCAGCGAAGAGCTCTACGACCTGGCCGAGGACCCCTACCAGATCCGTTCGCTCGCGCTGCTCCCCGAGTACGCCGACGAGCTGACCGAGCTGCGCTCGCTGAGCAAGAAGTACGCCGACTGCGCCGGCGACACCTGCCCGAAGGAGTTCTACCCGGCTGACTGATCGGCCGCGTCGGGAGCATCGGCCGCGCAGCGGAACCCGAGGTTGCCGGCGGTCGAGTCGGGCGGGCTGCTGGAGCGCGCCGAGAGCCGGTAGCGGTGGCAGTAGGAGTCGTGGCAGAGGTAGGAGCCGCCGCGCATCACCCGGGTCAGGCCCTCGGCGGGGCCACGCGGGTCGCTGGGCTGCCCGGCTTCGACGAGGTCGTTGTAGTAGGTCGGCGAGAACCAGTCCGCGCACCACTCCCAGACGTTGCCGATCATCTGGAACAGGCCGAACCCGTTGGGGTCGTACGTCCGCACCGGCGCGGTGGTGACGAACCCGTCGTCCGCGGTGTTGGTGTCGGGGAAGACTCCCTGCCAGACGTTGGCGTGATGGGTGCCGTCTTGCTCCAGGTCGTCGCCCCACGGGAACCTCGAGCCGGCGCGGCCGCCGCGGGCGGCGTACTCCCACTCGGCCTCGGTCGGCAGCCTCGTCCCGGCCCAGTCGCAGTAGGCGAGCGCGTCGTCGTGGGAGACGTGCACGACGGGGTGGTTGCCGCGGCGGCCGACGTTGGAGCCGGGGCCCTCGGGGGTGCGCCAGGAGGCGCCACGCACGCCGAGCCACCAGGGCGCCTCGGGGGAGCGGCCCAGCACGTCGCGGGGGTCGCCCTCGAAGGCCAGGTGGAAGACGGCCGAGAAGCCCTCCCGCTCGGCCGTGGTGACGTGGCCGGTCGCCTTCACGAACCGGGCGAACTCCTCGTTGGTCACCGCGGTCGCGTCGAGCCGGAAGCCGGGCAGCTCGACCTGGTGCACCGGGCCCTCGCCGTCGGCCTGGTATCCCTCGCCGAAGGAGTCGCCGGCGGCGTACGTCCCGCCGGGGAGGTCGACGAGGGTCCGGCGGCGCTTGCGGGGCAGGGCCGGCGGACGCAGAGCCGGGTCGGGGCTGGGTCCGCGGGTCGCGCCGAAGGTCAGGTCGGAGGGCACGGCCACCAGCCTACGAGCTGGGCATTCCGCCTCAGCTGTGCCTATGGCTTCGGGCTCCGCTTCAGCGGGGGTAGGTCGTCTTCAGGCTGCCCGCGCTGGCCACGACCTTGCCCTTCTTGCCGGTGACCAGGATGCCGGGCGCTCGTGCCTTGCCCGTGTCGTCGGCCTTGACCGTGGCGCTGCAGCTGGGCTTCTTGCGCGGGCACTTGAAATCGCCCGACATCCGGTAGGTGACGGTCAGGCTCTGGTTGTCCGCCAGTCCCTCGATGTACGCCGCCATGTAGGCGCACCTGGGCATGTTCTTCGGGCAGGCGTGCTTGTAGGGGCGCCACTGGATCGTGGCGGCCTGCGCCTTGCCGCAGATCTTGGCCGGCTCGCCGGTGCGGACCGTGCCCCAGGCGTACGTCACCTTGGTGGTCGCCTCCACGCAGGCCTCGGTGCCGCCCTTGGCGACCGGCAGGGTGTAGGTGAGCTCCGGGTCCTCGCCGGCGGTCGGCTGCGCGGCGCCGTCGTCGATGGAGGCGACGCCGGAGGTGACCGCCGGTGCGGTGACCTTCAGCGTGACCTCGCGGTAGCCCGCGGACGCGGCTCCGGTCGGCGTCTCCGGGGTGCGGGCGTAGCAGCTGTCCAGGTCGGTGATCGCGGCGACGTTCTTGGCGGCGAGGTCCTCGTCGCTGAGCCGCAGGTTGGTGACCGCGAGGACGCCGGCGATCGCCGGGCGGCCGACCTCGCGCAGGCACCTCGGGTCCTCGAGCGTCCAGGCCTCCGCGACCTGCCTGCTCCAGCTGTTGGCGCCGCCGTCGGCGCAGTCGAGCAGCTCCGCGTACCACTGCGCGCCCAGCGCGGAGGGCCACTCGCCGGTGTAGCTGAAGCCGTTGCCGGTCTTGGTGACCACTCCGGCGGTGGCGAGCCCGGCGCTGCCCTCGTCCTTGACGACCGCTTCCGCGGCGCACCGGATCTGCGCCGGGTCCGCCCACGACGGGGTGTCGCCGGCGAGGCTGAGTGTGCGCGCCACAGCCTTCTCATCACCGCGCATCGGACCGATCTCACCGGTGAAGTAGGCCCACGCCGACGTCCCGAGGAAGGCCACCGCCACGAGCACCCCGACGCTCATGAGCCAGAGCAGCACCAGACGTACGGGCCGGGTCCGGTCGCGCCGCCGCCGCGGCATCGGGGGCAGCCCGAGCCGCCGCCGGCGGGCCTCCTCGGCCGCCGCGTTGGCGAGTTCGGTGGGTTTCGGTTGTTGTTGAGCGGTACTGCCGGTGGGGTCGGACATCTCACTCCCTCGAGAACAGTTCAGCGAGGATCGTAGAGGGTAGTCGTTTCCGATACCCCCCCGCCACTCCCTCGATGAGGCCATGAGGGCGTATGACCGCCATGCCGGTCGTATGACTGGAAATCCAGTCATACGAAGGCTGAGGCGCTCGAACGCCGCGCGCCCGATCCCTCGTCGATCTGGCGGTCTCGATCGTTCGGCTCGGAGGCTGACCGGCTTAACGCGTGAGGTCGTGTCGAAGGCCTACGCCGAACTCGACTATCCGACGGAAGTGCTCCCGCATCCCCTCTCCGGGTGGCTCCACCGGAACCTCTCCGAGGCGTTCCAGCGCGGCGTCGAGGTACGCCACCGCGTCCGCCTCATATTCATCCGCTCGAAGGCGGTTGGACCTGAGCGTCTCAACCGCCGCGTCGCCGGCGATCAGGACAGCTGCCGTGCTCAGGGGAGCGGCTGTCAGGTCGCCGTCGCAGCGGGCAAGTGAGAAAAGGATGTCGTCAGCGATCTCCTCGGGGCGGCAGGCGAGGCTCAGCCACGCACCCATCACGACTGGTCGCCATGGCAGATGATCTGGAGCAAGGCCGGTGACGTGGGTCAGCAGGGCGGCCCGATCCGGGGACTCAGCCGCAGCCTCGTACCACGCATCGACCGTCAGCGAGCCGCCCCGCAGCAACGCTCTCACTTCCGTGGATGTCGCCTTCCGTCCGACGCGGACCAGCCTTCGGTACGTCCTCTTGTCCAGGAAGGTCGCGTTCGAACCCATCATCTTCAGGTAGAACGGCGCGACGAGTCGTCGCTCCACCCGCCGCAGGTTCATCGCGTCCCGTACAGCGTGGTCCGTTCGTCGACCGGGCGGCCGATGCCCGCACCGATCTCCTCGAGCTCGGCGACGGTCTTGGCCGAGCCGTGCTCGGAGCCCGCCATCCGAGAGATGGTCTCCTCCATCAGGGTGCCGCCGAGGTCGTTGGCGCCGGCCTGGAGCATCGCCCTGGTGCCGTCGACACCGAGCTTGACCCAGCTGGTCTGGATGTTGTCGATGCGGCCGTGGAGCATGATCCGCGCCAGCGCGTGCACGGCGAGGTTGTCGCGCATCGTCGGGCCGGGGCGGGCCGCGCCGGCGAGGTAGATCGGCGCGCTGGTGTGGACGAACGGGAGCGGCACGAACTCGGTGAACCCGGCGTTGCCGTGCTCGCGAGCCTGGTCCTGGATGCCCGCGAGGACGCGGAGGTGGCCGACCCAGTGCCGCGGGTTGTCGACGTGGCCGTACATCATCGTCGAGGTCGTCGGGATGCCCACGCGGTGAGCGGTGGAGACGATCTCGATCCACGTCTTCGCGGGCAGCTTGCCCTTGGTCAGCACCCAGCGGACCTCGTCGTCGAGGATCTCTGCCGCCGTGCCCGGGAGCGAGCCCAGCCCGGCCTCGCGCACCTTGATCAGGAAGTCCTCGATCGAGAGCCCGGTGCGGGCGGTGCCGTTGACGATCTCCATCGGGCTGAACGCGTGCACGTGCATCTCCGGGACGCGCTGCTTGACGGCCTGGACGAGGTCGAAGTAGGCGGTCGAGGGGAGCTCGGGGTCGATGCCACCCTGCATGCACACCTCGGTGGCGCCGAGGTTCCACGCCTCCTCGGCGCGGTCGGCGACCTGGTCCAGATCGAGGGAGTACGCATCCGCATCCGTCCGGCGCTGCGCGAAGGCGCAGAACCGGCAGCCGACGTAGCAGACGTTGGTGAAGTTGATGTTGCGGTTGACCACGTACGTCACGGTGTCGCCGTTGACCTCCTTGCGCAGGTCGTCGGCGAGCCTGGTGACCTGGCGCAGCAGGTCGCCCTCGGCGGTCATGAGGGTCAGCGCGTGCTCGTCGGAGAGGTTGCCGGGGTCCTTCTCGGCGGCCGCGAGAGCCGCGCTCCCCTCCGCGTGGAGAACGGCGGGCGCCCCGGTCGAGGTGGCCGCCTCCCGCACGGCGTCCCAGTCGCCGTAGACCGTCTCGAAGTCGTCTCGGCGGTCGTTGGTGCGGCCCTCGGTGTCGACGGAGGCGTGCAGGTCGACCCGGCCGGCGGCGGTGAAGCCGCCGTCGGGCTCCTGCCACGGGCGACCCTCGGGCCGGACACCGTCGCGGGCCAGCCCGTCCACGTCGGCGAGCGCCTCGACGTGGGAGAGGACGCGCGGGTCGATCCAGGCCTGGCCGTCGCGCAGGGTGCCCTCGACGTACTCGGGGTGGACGGTGAGCCGCGGCCTCAGCTGGAAGCCGGCCTCGGCGCTGACCTGGCGCAGCGCGTCCAGCGAGGGCCAGGGGCGCTCGGGGTTGACGTGGTCGGGGGTGAGTGGCGAGACGCCGCCCCAGTCGTCGATCCCGGCACCGAGCAGCGCCCGGCACTCGTCGAGGTCGACCAGGTTGGGCGGGGCCTGCACCCGGGCCTTGGGCCCGAGGACGATGCGGGTGACCGCGATCGCGGCCAGGTACTCGTCCAGCCCCAGATCGTCGACGTGGCGCATCGCGGTCGACGGCTTCGCCCGGAAGTTCTGCACGATGATCTCCTGCAGCCCGGCGTACGCCTTGTGCACCTTCCGCAGCGCGAAGATCGTCTCCGCGCGCTCGGTGAGCGTCTCGCCGATGCCGACCAGGAGGCCGGAGGTGAACGGGATCGAGAGCCGTCCGGCGTCCTCGAGCACCCGCAGCCGGATCGCCGGGTCCTTGTCGGGCGAGCCGAAGTGGGCCTCGCCCTTCGTCTCGAACAGCCTGCGGCTGGTGGTCTCGAGCATCATCCCCATCGACGGCGAGACCGGCTTGAGCCGGTTCATCTCCTCCCACGACATCACGCCGGGGTTGAGGTGGGGGAGCAGGCCGGTCTCCTCGAGCACCCGGATCGCCATCGCCCGCACATAGTCGAGGGTCGAGTCGTAGCCGCGGCTCTCCAGCCACTCCCGCGCCTCCGGCCACCGGTCCTCCGGCCGGTCGCCCAGGGTGAACAGCGCCTCCAAGCAGCCCAGCTTGGCGCCCTCGGCGGCGATCTCGAGGATCTCGTCGGGGCTCAGGTAGGGCTCGCGGCCCTCGCGCGCCGCCTGCCCCGGCGTCTCCACGAACGTGCAGTAGTGACATCGGTCGCGGCACAGCTTGGTGACCGGGATGAAGACCTTTGGGGAGTAGGTCACCGTGTCGGGTCGTCCGGCCGCGACCAGGCCTGCGTCGCGTACCTTCGCCGCCGCGGCGGTCAGCCGGTCGAGGTCGTCGCCCCGGGCCGCGAGGAGCGCCGAAGCCTCCGCCACGTCGAGGGCTGCGCCACGTTCGGCCCGGGCCAGCGCCCGGCGGATCTGCTGAGGTGTCGGCTGCTCGCTCATCACGATCAGCCTAGTAGGCCCCGCCCAGTTGTCGAACTAGTTGTCGATCTGGGCGCTCGCCCCGGGGGCCGTGGCGACGAACTTGGCGGTCCAGTCCTTCGGGCCGGACCAGTCGACGATGGCGCCCTTGCCCTCGCCGTCGGGGGTGCCGGGCCAGGCGCACTTCGCGCCCTTCGCGTCGGAGCACTTGCCGCCGTTGAGGGTGAGCTTCACGTTGAACGGCTTGCCGGGCTGGAAGCCCTCGAAGGTCAGCCGCCAGGTGTTGCACTCGACCTTCTGCTTCGTATAGATCGGGTCGGTGCACTTGTCCTGCTTGATCCACTCGAGCTTCTTCGGCTCCGCCTTGCCGCAGGCCTCGGCGTCGGTGGCCTTCTCGGTGCCCCAGGCGAAGGTGACGGTGGTCTTGACCGCGATGCAGCCCTCGACGCCACCCTCGGTGACGGGGAGCTCGTAGGAGGAGCCCTTGAGCTCCTCGTAGCTGCTGCTGCCCGTCTTGGCGATCCCGATCACCGACTCCCCGCCGGGAGCGGTGGGCTCCTGCACGTCGAAGTCGACCTGCATGTAGGCGGGCTTGGGGGTCACCTTGGCGCCGAGCGCGTCGGCCTTGACGTAGCACTCGTCGAGGGCCTTGACGGCCTTGTCCTTGGCGGGACCGGCCGCGCCGGGGTCGCCGTCCTTGAGGAGGTCACCGACGGCGAGGAGGCCGGCCATGGAGGTCTTGTCGACCTCCTTCTCCATGCAGCGGGTGTCGCCGACCTTCCAGTTGTCGCCGATCTCGGTCGCCCAGGACTCGGTGCAGTCGAGCAGGCCCTGGGTGAACTTCATCGCGTCGTCGGCGGGCCACTCGCCGGTGTAGGTCCACTCGTCGCCGGCGTCGACGACCCCGTGGGAGCGCAGCTCGGCCGCGGGGACCTTGCCGACCAGGCTCTCGGCGGCGCAGGTCATCTGGTCCTCGCTGGCCCACCCCGGCTTGGGTACGCCGCTGGCGATCGCCTCGGCGGCCTTGCCGTCGTCGCCGTGGAGACCGAAGATGCCGAAGCCCTGGGTGAAGATGCCGACACCGAGGAGCAGGACCGCGGCGACACCGCCGCCGACCATGGCGTAGAGCTTCTTCTTGTCGCCGCCGTCGCCCTGGCCGGCGGTGGAGTGGTGCGACGGCAGCCATTCGGGCTGGCTGCCGCCGGTGGTGGAGGCCGCGGCTGCTGCGGCCGCAGCGACCGCGGGCAGGCCCTTGCCGCTGTGGACGACCGTGGAGTCGGTCTCGTTGGCGAGCGGGGCGGGGGTCGGGGTGCCCTCGCCGGGGCGCTTGACGATCGTCGGCTGGGCCTCGGCCTCGGGCGCCGGGGTGCCACCGCCGGAGGTGCCGCCGCTCGAGGTGGTGTCGTAGCTGGCACCGGGACGCGAGCCGAGATCGGCCGCGGCCACGCCGGCGGCACCGCCGATGACACCGCCGCCCAGGCCGGCCTCCTCGAGCCGGTCGGCGGCCTTGTCGAGGGCCTTGGAGAGCTCGGCGGCGGTCCGGAAGCGGTTCTCCGGCTTCTTGGCCAGCGCCCGCTGGATGATCGGGTTGATCAGGTCGGCGCCCGGCGTGGCGGCGGGCAGCCGCGGCACCGGGCTGTTGATGTGGGCGCTCATCAGCTCGAAGTCGGTGCCGGTGTAGGGGGCTTTGCCGGTCAGGCAGGCCCACAGCAGACAGCCGGCAGCGTAGATGTCGCCCGCAGCGGTCGCCTGCTCACCCATGTGGCGCTCGGGCGACATGTAGGGCAGCGAGCCCACCACCGAGCCGGCGCGGGTCACGTTGGAGTCGCCCTCGGTCGCGATGCCGAAGTCGGTCAGGTAGGGGACGAGCTCGCCCTCCTGGCGCTCCCACAGGAGCACGTTGGACGGCTTCACGTCGCGGTGGACCACGCCGGCGCGGTGGGCGTCGAAGAGAGCGTCGCTGACGTCGCCGACGAGGCGCAGCGCCTGGACCGTCTCCAGGGCGCCGTTGGACTTCAGCCAGCCGTGCAGGTCGCCGTCCGGGACGTACTCGGTGACCAGGTAGACCGTGCCCTCGACCTCGCCGTACTCGATGATCTGGACGATGTTGCGCGAGCGCAGCTTGGCCAGGATGTTGGCCTCCCGCTCGAACCGGGTGATGAAGTCCTTGTCGACCGTGAGCGACGGCAGCACCAGCTTGAGCGCCACCTTGCGCCGCAGGGCCGGGTCCTTCGCCTGGTAGACGACACCCATGCCACCTTGACCCAGGACCCGCTCGATCACGTAGCGACCGAACTGCTCGCCTTCCTGGGGGAACGCAACCATCTTTAGAACCTCGCCCTGACTTTTTTACCCGAATGACGTCTGCCGAAACCCTAGCGTCCCGTCAACGATCGTCGTGCTCCAACGCCACGGGCGAGACCAATTGTTAAGGCGTTAGTTAGGAAGTACGGCGGTGAGCCCGTCGACCTCGGCCGTGAACCGGTCCTTCCAGCCCTTGGGCGCGGTCCAGTTCGTCCAGGTGCCGCTCGGCTTGGTGACGAACGCGGTGTCCGAGCACCTACCCGACGCCGACTGGCAGTTGCCGCCGTTGAGCTTCAGCTTGATCGTGACGCTGGAGAGGAGCTCGTAGCCCTCGTAGTGGAGCGTCCAGGAGCTGCACGGGGCGAACTTCGGCTGGGCGCAGGACTTGTCCTTCGTCCACCACAGCCGGCGGTCCTTCGCCTTGCCGCAGGCCTCGGTCTCACTGGTCTTCGTGGTGCCCCAGGGGTAGCTGATCGACGCCTCGAACGTGGCGCAGCCCTCCTGGCCGCCCTCGCGCACGGGGATGTTGACCTTCCCGCCCGACACCGGGGTCCACTCGGTGGCGTCGGCGGACTTCGCCCGCAGGACCACCTCGCTGCCCTCGACGGCCGGACCCTTGACGGAGAAGTCGACGCCGAGCACGGCAGGCGTCGCCGTCGCGGTCGGCTCGGTGAGCTCGTCGCTGGCGTAGCACTCGTCCAGTGCCGAGACGGCCTCGTCGGCCTTCTTCTGGACGCCGGCGTCCTCGACCTCCATCACCTGGGAGGTGATCAGTCCGGCCATCGCGGACTCGTCGACGTCGCCGAGACAGCCGGTGTCGGCCAGCGCCCACTCCGTGCCGATCGCCTTGCTCCAGTCGCCGGCGCAGGAGAGCAGACCCTCCGAGTACGTCGTCGCCTGCTGCCCGCGCCAGGCGCCGGTGTAGGTGACGGTCTCGCCGCTGGTCTGGATCAGCCCGGCCTTCCGCAGAGCGTCGCTGCGCTCGTCCTTGACCAGCTGCTCAGCGGCGCACTTCGCGTCACCCTCGGAGGCCCAGGCCGGCTTCGGCGCGTCCGCGGCGATGGCGGTCACCGCCTTCTTGTCCTCGGCGCTCAGCGGCCCGAAGCCCAGTCGCCCGGTGAAGAACGCCCACGCCCCGGTGCCGAGCAGCGCGACCAGCACCACCGCGCCCGCGGCACCCAGACCGATCAGCAGCCCCTTGTTGCTCTTCTTCGGCTGGTGGTGCGGCGGCAGCCCGTAGGCCGAGCCGTACGTGACCGGCGGCTGTGCCGGGGGCGGGCCGTAGCCGCTCGGCGGTGCCGCCGGCATCGCCATCGTGGGTGGCGGCGGGGGCGGTGCTGCCGGTGGCTGGGCCGCCGGTGGCTGGGCCACCGGGGGCCCTGCAGGCGGAGGAGACGACGGCGGCGGAGCAGTCGGCGGAGCAGCCGGTGGCCCAGCCGGGGGAGCCGACGGCGGAGGGGGCGGAGGCGGCGGCGGAGTGGGGCGCGCGCTGGGGATCCGGGTCGCGTCCGGGTCGACCGGGTTCGCGGGCTCGGGCGTCGGCGGCGGAGTGGGCCGCGGCGTACCGGGTCTCGTCTTGTCCTGGTCGTCTGGCCCCATGTCGCACGCCCCGCATGTCAGTGAAGTGGAGCGACCGGGCCGAGCGACCCGAGTCGTAGGGCACATCGTAAAGACACTTCGCCGAATTCGCAGCCGAGACCTCAGTACCGGCCGGGAGCGCGCGGACGCTGCTGCGGCGGCGGGTGGCCCCGGAGGTCTCGCGGGGGCCTGGGCGCGTACCCGTGCGGGGGCATCGGCGGGCCGCCTACCGGGTGGGAGGAACGAGCGACCCTTCGCCCGCGGGTCAGCCTGCTCGGCCACCAGATGACGTCGCCGAGGTCGAGGTTGATGGCGGTGACCAGGACGGAGCGAACGACGAGAGTGTCGAGAAGCACGCCGAGGGCGATCGCCAGGCCGATCTCGATGAAGCTGACGTGCGGCAGCGTGGTGAGCACCGCGAACGTCGCGGCCAGGACGAGCCCGGCGCTGGTGATCACCCCGCCGGTCGCCGAGAGCGCGACCAGCGAGGCGCGCCGGGTGTCGCCGTGCTCGACGACCTCCTCGCGGACCCGGTGCATCAGGAAGATGTTGTAGTCGATGCCCAGCGCGACCAGGAAGACGAAGACGAACAGCGGGAACTCGCGACCCTGGCCGGCGAAGCCCATCGCGTCGAAGATGACCGCCGAGAGGCCGAGCGCGGCGCCGAAGCTGAGCACCACCGTGGCCATCAGGAGCAGCGGGGAGAGGACCGAGCGGAGCAGGATCATCAAGATGATCAGCACCAGGCCCAGCACCAGCGGCATCACGACCCGGGTGTCCCGGTCGGTCGCCGAGGCCATGTCGAGCTGGATCGCGGCGGTGCCGGTGGCGAGCGCGTCGGCGCCGTCGACGGAGTGGACCACGCTGCGTACGTCCTCGACGGTGTCGAACGAGGCCTTCGACATCGGGTCGGTGGTCAGCGGGACCGCGGTCAGCGCGACCTCGTGGGTGCCGTCGGTGACCGGGGTGACGCCGTCGTAGCCCGCCTTCGTCAGCGCCTCGGCGACGTCCTGCTCGCTGCCCGGGGCGGAGACCACCTGGATCGGGTTGGACGGGTCGCCGAGGTCGTGCTCCTCGAGCACCCGGTCGCCGATCAGCGAGGGGAAGTCCTTCGTGTAGGTCTCCGAGCTGTCCAGCGTGGTGACGTTGAGCATCGAGAGCCCGCCGCAGCAGGCCAGCAGCACCGCGGCGGTGCCGATCCAGACCGCTCGCGGCCGCTTCCGGATCCACCCGCCCAGACGGGTCCAGATGCCGCCGTGCTTCTCGCCGGTGGTGCCGTACGCCGGCCTGACCGGCCAGAACACCCAGCGACCCGTGATCACCAGCAGCGCCGGGAGCAGGGTCAGCATCACCACGAGGCCGGCGACGATGCCGATCGCGCAGACCGGTCCGAGGCTGGCGGTCGAGCCCATGGTGGCGACCATCAGGCCGAGCATGCCGACCGTGACGGTGCCGGCCGAGGCGATGATCGCGGGCGCCGAGCCGCGCAGCGCCGCCGCCATCGCGACGTGCCGGTCCTGGTGGCGGCCGAGCTCCTCGCGATATCGGGCGATGAGCAGCAGGGCGTAGTCGGTGCCGGCGCCGAAGACGAGCACGTCGAGGATGGCCCGGTTCATCTGGTTGAGGGTCAGCCCGGCGTACTTCGCGCAGAGGTAGACGACGCCCATCGACACGACCAGCGCGACCAGCACCGAGACGAGCGGGAGGAACCAGAGCACCGGGCTGCGGTAGGTGATCAGCAGGATCACGATGACCACGCCGGCAGCCGCGTAGAGCAGCGCGCCGCCGATCCCGGCACCCGCCTCCATCTGGTCGGCGGTGGAGCCGCCGGCACCGCCGATGTAGACGTCGACGCCGTCGATCTCGGTCAGCTCGACCAGGTCGTCGCGCAGGTCGAGCAGCGCGGTCGGGTCCTCGTCGGCGTAGTTGACCACGAGCGAGACCGTGGCGACCTCGCCGTCGGCGGAGACCAGACCCTGCTTCTGGCCCTTCTTCTCGCCGGTCGGGTAGGCGATCGCCGGCATCACCGGCTGATCGGGCTTGCTCTCCTGGGTGACCACCCCGTCCAAGGACGCGATCTCCGGGATCTGCAGCACGATCGCGGTGTAGTCGGCCTTCGTCAGGCCGCCCTCGCGGTGGTAGACGATCGTGGTGGTCAGGTCGTCGGGGTCCTGCACCTTGGCGAGCTCGTCGATCGCCCGGGTCGACTCCGCGTTGGCCGGGAGCCAGTCGGAGTTGTCGTGGGACTCGACGTCGCCGAGCTTGCCGGTCAGCGGACCCATCAGGACCAGCATCACCAGCCAGAAGCCGAGCACGACCCATTTCGTGACGGGTCCGGTGATGCTGGTCGCGAGTTGGGCGCCGATCCGCTCAGACATGCGTCCATGCAACCAATGCCCGTGGGGGCAAGGTCACAGGGGGACGGCCGGGCCGGCCGTGGGGGTAAGCGAGGTCACAGCCGGCCGGGGAGGTCAGACCAGCCACTCCTTGACCTGGGCGATCGACGCGAGACCGTCGGTGCCGGCGGCGGGAGTGACCTGGAGGCTGGTCACGCCGGCCTCCTTGAACGCCGCGATCCGCTCCTTCACGAACGACTCCGGTCCGACCAGGTTGCCCGCCTCGAGCCAGGCCTCGGGCACCTCGGCCTCGGCGTCGCGCTTGTGGCCGTCGAGGTAGAGGTCCTGGATCTTCTTGGCCGCGTCGCCGAAGCCGTACTTCACGGCCATGTCGTTGTAGAAGTTCTTGCCGCGGGCGCCCATGCCGCCGACGTACAGCGCCAGCAGGCCGCGCATCGTGTCGCGGTGACGCTTGGCCTCGTCGGGGTCGTCGGTGATCGCGAGCAGGCCGCCGGCGGAGATCTCGAGGGGCTTGAGGTCGGGCGAGCGCTTGGCCAGGCCCTTGTCGATCGCCTCGCCCCAGACGTCGCGGGCCTTGTCGGGCAGGAACTGGAACGGCAGCCAGCCGTCGGCGACCTCGGCGGTCATGGCGACGTTGTTGTCACCCAGCGCGGCGACCCAGATCGGGGTGTCGGCGCGCTCGGGCCGGTTGAGCAGCTTGAGCGGCTTGCCGAGCCCGGTGCCCTGGTCGGCCGGCAGCGGGATCTTGTAGAGCCCGTCGCTCTGCAGCCGCTCACCGCGCAGCCCGGCGCGCAGGAGCCCGATGATCTCGCGGGTGCGGGCCAACGGCTTGTCGTACGCCACCCCGTGGAAGCCCTCGATGACCTGAGGCCCGCTCGCGCCGAGGCCCAGGATCGCGCGCCCGCCGGAGACGTTGTCGAGACCGGCCGCGGTCTGGAGCAGTGCTCCCGGCGTACGGCTGTAGATGTTGAGGATGCCCGCGCCGAGCTCGACCGTCTCGGTCTTCGCGGCCAGGTAGCCGAGCAGCGAGACCGCGTCGAAGCCGTACGGCTCGGCGACCCAGAGCTGGTCGAGCCCTGCTTTCTCCAGGCCGACGACCTGGTCTGCGGTGTCACGCGGGTTGCCGAAGTAGGTCAAGGGCATCGCAAGCTTCATGAAGGGGAGGCTACCGTGGGCGCGTGACGGAGATCAGGTTCGGATACAAGGCGTCCAACGAGCAGTTCGCACCGACGGAGCTGCTGAACTACGGCGTGATGGCGGAGGAGCAGGGTTTCGACTCGGTCTTCATCTCCGACCATCTCCAGCCCTGGCGACACGACGGCGGACACGCGCCGTTCGCGATGACCTGGCTGGGCGCGCTCGGCGCGCGCACGGAGCGGATCGTGATGGGCACCTCGGTGCTCACCCCGACGTTCCGCTACCACCCGGCGATCGTGGCGCAGTCGTTCGCGACCCTGGGCTCGCTCTTCCCCGACCGCGTCGTGCTCGGGATGGGCACCGGTGAGGCGATGAACGAGGCGCCGCTGGGTGTGGAGTGGCCCGAGGGCAAGGTGCGCTTCGCGCGGTTCCGCGAGGCCGTGCGCGTCATCAAGAAGCTCTGGACCGAGGACCGGGTCACCTTCGAGGGCGACTACTACCAGCTCGACCGGGCCACCATCTACGACAAGCCCTCCACGCCGGTCCCGATCTACCTGGCGGGCTCGGGTCCGGCGGCGACGAAGTACGCCGGCCGTGCCGGTGACGGCTACATCACCACCTCCGGCAAGGGTGCCGAGCTCTACACCGAGACGCTGCTCCCGGCCGTGCGCACCGGGATCGAGCTCTCCGGCCGCAAGCCGGAGGACGTCGACATGATGATCGAGGTCAAGATCTCCTTCGACCACGACCTCGAGCAGGCGATGGAGGCCACCCGCTTCTGGGGCGCCCTCGGCCTCACCCCCGAGCAGAAGCACTCCGTCGAGGACCCGGTGGAGATGCAGCGTCTCGCCGACGCGCTCCCGACCGAGGCGACCGCCAAGCGGTTCATCGTGTCGACCGACCCGGACGAGCACGTCGCCCGGATCAAGGAATACCTCGACATGGGCTTCACCCACCTGGTCTTCCACGCTCCGGGTCCGGACCAGGCGAAGTTCCTCGAGCTCTACGGTGAGGAGATCCTCCCCAAGCTCCGGGCTCTCATCTGAGCCTGACCCTGGGCCCCGGGCAAGGCCAGGGCCCCGGCTGGGAATCAGAGCCGGGGCCCTGGGAGGACCGCCCCACATACCTACTACGCCCTTCATTTAACTTGCGTTGCACCTGTTTGAGATCGGTTGCGAATTCCGTTCCCGGTGCCGACGTGAGGCCCTACGCTCCCAGCCATGAGCGTGACGACCGACCCGTTCGCGGAGGCCGCCGAGAAGCACCGGCGCGAGCTGGGGGTGCACTGCTACCGGATGGTGGCGAGCTTCGACGAGGCCGAGGACCTGGTGCAGGAGACGCTGGTCAAGGCGTGGGAGCGCCGTGACCAGCTGACCGACCCCGAGGCGATGCGAGCGTGGCTCTACCGGATCGCGACCAACACCTGTCTCGACTTCCTGCGCCGCAACGAGCGACGCCCGAGGACGTACGCCGCGCTGCCGGGGTTCGACCACGGCACCGGTGAGCCGCCGGAGCTGCTGGAGTGGCTCCAGCCGTTCCCCGACTCCCTGCTGGAGCCGGAGCGCCCCGAGGAGGAGGCGGTCGCGCGGGAGACGATCGAGCTGGTCTTCCTCACCGCGATCCAGCATCTGACCCCGCAGCAGCGGGCGGTCTTCGTCTTCCGGGAGGTGCTCGGCTGGTCGGCCGCCGACACCGCGGCCGCGCTCGGCGTCAGTGTCGCCACGGTCAACTCGCTGCTCCAGCGCGCCAAGCCCGCGCTGCGCCGGCATCTGCCCGAGGACCGGTCGGCCTGGCGCACCGAGGGTCCGACCGAGGAGGAGCGCAAGGTCATCGACGCCTACATCGCCGCGGGGGAGAGCAACTGGCGTGAGGGGATCACCGACCTGCTGACCAGCGACGCGGTGCTGACCATGCCGCCGAACCCGTTCTGGTTCTCCACCCGGCAGGCGCTGATCGACTTCGTGCTGCCCAACCTGGAACCGTCATCGCCGACCTACCTCGGGGAATGGCGCTTCGTGCCGGCGAGCGCCAACCGGATGCCTGCGGTCGCGGGCTACGTACGCCGCCCGGGGACGACGATCTACCGTCCGCAGACGCTCGACGTGCTCCGCGTGGTCGACGGCAGGATCGCTCAGATCACCACGTTCGAACCGCATCTCTTCCCCGCCTTCGGGCTCCCGCAGGCGCTGACCTGAGCACGGATCAGAAAAAGTTCGGGCGCACCCGATGAGTGGACGAGGTGGCGTACGTCCTAACGGTCAGATCACGCACACCGGGTGCGTGAGGACAGCTCAGGAGACATCGTGAACGCACAGCTTCAGGACCGCACCGCCATCGTCTGGGGCGGCGCGGGGGACATCGGCTCGACCACCGCGAAGGCCTTCGCCGAGGCGGGCGCCACGGTCTATCTGGCCGGTCGTACCGAGGCCACGCTCGCGGCCAGGGCCGAGGAGGTCGGTGCCGCCGGCTACGGCGTGGTCGACATCCTCGACGAGGACGCCGTGGTCGCCTTCGTCGAGCGGGTCGTCGCCGAGACCGGCTCGCTGGACATCTCGTTCAACGTCGCCGACCGTGGCGACATCCAGGGGCAGGCGCTGCTGGAGATCTCAGCCGCCGACTACACCCAGCCGGTCCTCCGCGGCATCACCGGCTCCTTCCACACCGCCCGCGCGGCGGCCCGGCAGATGGCGGGGCAGAAGCGGGGCGTCGTGATCGCGCTCGACTCCGGCTCCGCGCGCGGCTCGGCCCCCGGCATGGGTGGGACCAGTGCCGCCGACGGTGCGCTCGACGCGCTGGTCCGCGACCTGGCGGCCGAGGTCGGGCCCGCCGGCGTACGCGTCGTGGGGATCTGGACGGCCGGGATCACCGAGACCTTCACCGCGGAGAAGTTCGAACGCGTCCTCGGGACGCGGCTCCCGGAGGAGGCGCTCGAGGGGATCCGGGCGAACCTCGACGGGCTGCGGATGACCAAGCGGTCCCCGCGGCTGAAGGAGGTCGCCGACACCGCGACCTTCCTCGCCTCCGACGGCGCCGGGGCGATCACCGGCACCTGGCTCAACGTGACCAGCGGGATGTACCCGAGCTGAGCCGCGAGGTCAGGTGCGCCAGGAGTCCCAGAGCCGGGCATAGGACCCGCGCGAGGCGACGAGCTCGTCGTGGGGGCCGAACTCGGTGATCCGGCCGCCCTCGACCACGGCGACACGATCGGCGTCATGGGCGGAGAAGAGCCGGTGGGCGATCGCGATGACCGTACGTCCCTCCAGCACCGCGGCCAGCGACCGCTCCAGGTGCCGGGCGGCGCGGGGGTCGATCAGCGAGGTCGCCTCGTCCAGCACCAGGGTGTGCGGATCGGCGAGGACGAGCCGGGCCAGGGCGACCTGCTGGGCCTGCGGCGCGGTCAGGGCGCGGCCCCCGGAGCCGACCTCGGTGTCCAGGCCGTCCGGGAGTGCCACGACCCACTCGCGGGCATCCACCGCCGCCAGGGCGTCGAGCACCTCGGCGTCCGAGGCTCCGGGGCGCGCCAGGACCAGGTTGTCGCGCACGGTCCCGGCGAAGACGTGGTGCTCCTGGGTGACCAGCGCGACATGCCCGCGCAGCTCGTCGAGCGGCAGGTCGACCAGCGGCACACCACCCACCGTCACGGCTCCGGTACGCGGCGGATGGATGCCCGCGAGCAGCCGCCCGAGCGTCGACTTGCCGGCGCCGGAGGGCCCGACCATGGCCACCCGCTCGCCGACCCCGATGTCCATCGAGATCCCGTGGAGGACATCGCGGCCCTCGGCGTAGGAGAACCTCACCTCGGAGGCCCGGATCTTCTCGTCGGTGGGCTCGGCGCCGGTGGCCACCCGGTCGTCGGGGACGTGCGCGACACCGAGAAGTCGGGCCAGGGACGTGTTGCCCATCTGCAGCTCGTCGAGGATCGAGACGATGCGGTCGACAGGATCGATCAGCATCTGGACGTACAGGGTCGCCGCGGTCACGTCGCCGAGCGAGCAGACGCCCTGGGTGTAGAGCCAGCCGCCGAACAGCAGCGTGACGACCGTGGGAACGAGGTAGGAGATCTCCATCGCCGGGAAGAAGACGGTCCGCAGGAACAGCGTGTAGCGCTCGGCGCGGAACGATTCCGCGATGTCGGCGTCACCGGCCTCGACCCTGGCGCGCTGGAGGCCGAGCGCCTCGACCGTGCGCGACCCCTCGGCCGTCTCGGTGAGCGTCGAGTTGATCTGGGAGTAGGTCGCCGACTCGCGCAGGTAGCCGTCCTTGGCGCGGCGGAGATACCAGCGCAGGCCGATCACGAGCGCCGGCACACCGAGCAGGCAGGGCAGCGCGACCCACCAGCCGACGGTGAGCGCGGCGACGAGCGTCGCGACCGCGGTCAGGCAGGCGATCGTCCACTCCGGCAGCGCGTAGCGGATCGACCAGTTGAGCTGGTCGACGTCGCGGCCGGTGCGGGTCAGCAGGTCGCCGGAGCCGGCGTCCTCGACGGTGCCCAGCGGGAGCGCCAGGGTGTTGTCGACGAACTCCTCGCGCAGCTCGGCCAGCACCTGCTCGCCCAGGACCTGGGACAGGAGCCGGGCATACCGAGTGAGCAGCACCTGGACCACGAGGAAACCGGCCAGAAGTGCCAGCAGCAGGTCCACGTGGCCGGTCGTCGTGCCGGTCTCCACCGACTCGACCAGGTCACCGATCAGTCGTGGCGGTGCCAGCGCGGCGCCCGCGGCGAGCAGGTGCAGGCCCAGCGCACCCCAGAGCATGCGTGGGTGGCGGCGGGCCAGGGTGGCGACATAGGCGCGTACGTCCTTGTTCGACGCCACCGGGAGCGCGGTTGTCACGACGTGACCTCTTCCTCTACGTCTCGCACGACCACACGCCGGTAGCCGGGGCAGCTCTGCAGCAGGTCGTGGTGGGTCCCGGTGGCGGTGACCTTCCCCTCCTCGAGGAAGACGACCTCGTCGGCGGTGTCGAGCAGCAGCGGGCTGGTGGTGGTGACCACGGTCGTCCGCCCGGCGCGGTGTGCACTCAGCCGCGAGGCGATCCTGGCCTCGGTGTGGGCGTCGACCGCCGAGGTCGGCTCGACGAGGATCAGGATCTCGGGATCGAGGGTGAGCACCCGGGCGAGCGTCAGCCGTTGGCGCTGACCGCCCGAGAGACTGCGGCCACGCTCGGTCACCGGGGCCTCGTAGCCCCCGGGAAGGGCTTCCAGGATGTCCTCGGCCGATGCCGTGTGCACCGCTGCCTCGGTGCCTGCCCTCCCGGCCCGGCCGGTCGCGTCGAGGACCTCGCCCAACGGGCCCGAGAAGAGCTGGGTGCCGGTGTCGGAGACGACGATCCTGCTGCGTACGTCTGCCAGCGGCAGATCGCACAGCGGGACTCCGCCGAGAGTGACCGACCGGTCCGTCAGGTCGTCCGGCGGTGACATCCGGCCGAGCCGGTCGGCGAGGTGAGAGGTGTCATCGGGCTGCTCGGAGACCAGTGCCGTCAGTCGTCCGGGCTCGATGCGCAGCCCCGAGACGACGTCGCGGAGCTCGGAGCCCGCGGGAGGCATGGGCAGCGGGGTGTCGAGGGAGACGTTGTCCGGATCGAGTGCGAGGACCGTGATGACCCGCTTGGCCGAGACCCGGGCACGGATGAACTTGTTGGCGTACTCCACCACGGTCCTCAGCGGCAGCATCAGGAACGCGGCGTAGCCGTAGAACGCGACCAGCTGCCCCGCCGTGATCTCGGCCGCGACCGCCATCCGCGCGCCGAGCCACACCACGGCGACCACGAACAGCCCGGGCAGCAGGATCTGCATCGCGTCGAGCACCGACTGCAGCCGCGCGACGCGGACCCCGGCGTGGCGTACGTCCTGCGACTGCCGCCGATAGCGCGCGCCGAAGACCTCCTCTCCGCCGATCCCGCGCAGCACCCGCAGGCCGCCCACGATGTCGGCCGCGGTGTTGGACAGCTCGCCCATCAGCTGCCGCTGGTCGGCCGAGACCTTCTGCAGCGGCGAGAGCAGCGGGCCGACGAGAAGCACGACGAACGGTACGCCGATCAGCACCACGAGCCCGAGCGTGACCGAGGTCTGCAGCAGGACGACGGCGACGACCACGAAGGAGACCACCGCGCCGGAGAACCGGGCGGAGACGTCCATGACCTGACCGATGTGGGACAGGTCGGAGGTGCCGATCGCGGCGACCTCGCCGGTCGAGACCTTGCGAGGGAGGGAGGCGCCGAGACGTACGGACTGTCGGGTCACCAGCTGCACCACCCGGTAGGCCGCGGTCAGCCAGTTGGTCACCGCGAACCGGTGGCGCATGATCCCCGCGACCGCCTGCACCAGGCCGACGCCGAGCAGCACGGCCGCGTAGGCGCTGAGAGTGGGGATGTCCTTGGTCGCCACACCCTCGTCGATCGCACGGCCGATCACCAGCGGCATCACCGCCTGGGCGCACATCCAGACGATCCCGAAGAACATCCCGCCCAGCAGGGTGTCCCACTGCCCCCTCGCCATCCACCACAGGAACCGGCCGGGGGACCGATGGTCCGCGACCCCGGGATCATCGAGAGGGAGTCTGCGCACCTGACCGATTATCAGCATCTCGGGACGGGGTTGCGAACGGTTTTCCTGTCGCGCGAGCCGTGCGGGTTATGGTTCCCGGCATGTCCTGGACCAGGGGTGAGCCGCTCACCGACGTACATCGGGAGCGGCTCGTCGCCGCAGGGCTCGATCCGGAGGTGCTCGTCGGTCTCGAGCTGAGCGAGATCACCGGGCCGCTGCCCGAGTGGTGGCACGAGGGCGGCAACGCGCTCTACCTGCGCGACGGCTTCCGGCTCGACGAGCGGCTGATCGACCTGCTCGGGTTCTACCCCTTCTCGGACGCGCTGATCGTGGTCGCGACCGACATCACCTCGATGCAGGCGCTGCTGGTCGGCGGCGACCGGCCGACGATCTTCATCGGCCCGGACACGAGCATGGTCTGGGGCGAGATCTACTGCGGCGGCGACTCCGCGGTGATCCTCTCCGGTGGCCTCGTCGCCACCTCGCGCGCGCAGATCGACGCCCGCAACGGCGGCTCGATCGTCACCGCCCGCGACCAGCTCTGGGCCGCCAACGTCTACGTCGCCACCGACGACATGCACCGGCTCGAGGACGGCGAGACGGGGCAGCGGATCAATCCGTACGGCGCCCACATCCGCCTCGGCGAGCACGTCTGGCTCGGCCGCGACGCGATCGTCACCGGTCACGTCGAGATCGGCGACGGCGCCGTCGTCGGGATGCGCAGCATGGTCCGCAACCAGAAGGTCGAGCCGCGTACGGCCGTGGCCGGTGTTCCTGCCCGGCTGATCCGCGAGAACGTCGTCTGGTCGGGCGAGGACACTCCCTGAGGTCCGAACCGCGGTGCCCATCGAATGGCCTGCCGCTCGTAACGTCCCATTCACATTGCGCCCGCCGCGGCGTCGCTGCCGGCACGCACGCTTGGCGCCATGGCATCGGCCTCCCGCCCCCTTGTGATCGGCCATCGCGGAGCCCCCGGCTACCTGCCGGAGCACTCCCTGGAGTCCTACCGCCTGGCGCTGCGCCAGGGCGTGGACGCACTCGAGACCGACGTGGTGATGACGCGTGACGGGGTCATGGTGCTCCGGCACGAGAACGAGCTCACCCGCACCACGGACGTGGCCTCTCGCCCGGAGTTCGCGGAGCGGCGTACGACCAAGGTGATCAGCGGCAAGAAGTGGACCGGCTGGTTCACCGAGGACTTCACCTTCGCCGAGCTGCTCAGTCTCGGCGCGCCGACGACGAGCCAGCCGATCATCACGCTCGACACGCTGCTCCTGCTCGTCGCCGACGAGTCGCAGCGCCGCGGCCGACGGGTCGGGCTGCACGTCGAGGTCAAGCACCCGACCTACTTCGCCTCCATCGGCCTGCCCGTCACCGACACCCTCCTGCAGACCCTCGCCGACCACGGCGTCGAGGCCTGGAACAGCCTCCCGGGTCTGCCGACCCAGCGGCTGTGGCTGCAGAGCTTCGACGAGGCGTGGGTGCGCGAGATGAGCACCCGCACGGACCTGTCCCTGGTGCAGCTGGTCGACAAGAAATGGGGTGCCGTCGACTGCGCGGAGATCGCGACGTACGCCCAGGCCATCGGTCCGAAGAAGTCGATGGTCCGGAAGAAGGGGCAGCCGCCGACCGGCCTGGCCGACGAGGCCCACCGGCACGGTCTCAAGGTCTTCGTGTGGACCCTGAAAGCAGGCCGCGACCAGGCGAATCGCCTCTTCGAGGCAGGGGTCGACGGGGTGTTCGCCGACTACCCCAACCGGCCGATCGCGGCTTTGGCCGACATCACAGCGTCGCAGACCGCCTGAGGCTGGCGCGCCCCCGTAGGGTGAGGGGCATGCCGCCCCTCAACGCGGACCGCGCGGTCCTGATCGCTGCTCGCGAGGTGCTGCTCCGGGACCCCCGCGCGACGATGGCCGCGGTCGCCGAGGAGGCGGGGATGGGCGTGGCCGGTCTCTACCGCCGCTATGCCAACAAGCAGGCGCTGCTGCGCGCGGTCGCCGCCGACAGCTACCGCCGCTACATCGCCTTCGCGGAGGCGGCGCTGAGCGACACCGACGACCCCTGGCACGCGTTCACCGGCTTCCTGCGCCAGGTGCTCGACGACGGCCTCCCGCGGCTCACCCTCGCCCTGCGCGGCGAGGTCCACCTCGACCAGGACCTGCATGACCTGGACAAGCTCGCCGTCGACACCACCAACCGGCTCCTGCGCGGCGCCCGCGGCAGCGGCATCCTCCGCCCCGACGTGACCCGCGCCGACATCGCCGTCATCCTCGAGCAGATCGGCCGCATCGACGTCGGCGATGACGTACGCAGCGCCGCCCTGCGCCGCCGCTACCTCGCCCTCGTCTGCGACGGTCTGCGCGCGGAGGCCGCGAGCCGCCGGCTTCCGGGTCCGCCGCCGCACGAGGCCGAGCTCATCGGGGGCTGGTCCGGAGAGATCTCCAGCGTCTCCTGAGGCGTCACTCCGGTCGGGCGAGGCGTCACCGCACTGCCGACTCGGTCAGCTCTTCCTGAGCAGCGCGGCGAGCAGCCCGACGGAGCCGCCGACGATCCACGGGATGGGGAGCAGCCAGCGGAGGTCCTCGATGCTGTTGATGACGACGGTGCCGCTGACGATCAGCGCCCAGACCACGAAGAAGACGAGGAAGGCGAGGCCCATGACGAGGTGGCCGATGTTGACCGGGTGCCGGCCGGTGGGCTTCGCCTTGCCCGCGCGATCCTCGAAGCGAGGCGGGGCGTAGTCGTGACTCATGGGGTCCTCCTCCCGGCCGTCCCGACGAAGCGTACGGCTCTGGGGTCGCTCTCCTCGTAGACGTTGATCGCCCCGAGGTCGGCCGTCGCGGTCAGGTGCAGGTCGGCGTCGTCGGCGAGGCCGGGCTCGCTGCCTTCCTCCCCGGCGACGTGGGTGCGGGCCAGGGCGAACCCGCCGAGGTCGCTGCGGGTCTCGTCGAAGACCTGGGCCTCGCCCAGCGCGCCGAGCGTCGCCTCCGCAGCAACGGTGGCGTCGTCGGGGACGATCACGGTGATCTCGCCGAACGAGCTGGTGATGTCGAGGTCGCGGCCGTCGAGCGTCTTCGGGTCGATCGCGCTCAGGTCGACGACGATCGCGCCGGCGTCGACCACGTAGGAGCTCTCCAGGGCCGCGACGCTGCGGGGGTGGATCTCGATGCTGCTGCCGGTCTCGAGGTTCGACATGTCGATCATCGTGAGCGGGAGCGCGGCCAGTGAGACCAGTCCGAGGAAGATCAGGCCGCCCGCACGGCCCCAGAAGGCGCCGAGTACGAGGAAGCCGCCGAAGACGGCCAGCAGCGCGGCCGGATAGGCACTGGTCGGGACCGGCATCCAGTCGGCCACGTCGACGAGCCCGAGGACGCCCACCACCAGGGCGGCCACCGCGATGGCGCGGCCGAACAGCAGCGGCGGGCGCCGGCGGCCGACCGGCCGGATCGGCGCGTGCGGGTCGTAGGTGCCGGGCGCCCACGGCGCCGGAAGATAGCGCGTCGGCGCGGCGGGAGCACGGGCTGGCACATCGCCGGTCGGCACCGGAGCCACGGGCGGAGGCCCGCCCTGCTTGCGGCGGCCCCACTTGCCGCGGTTGGCGTACCAGAGCGCGACCACCGCGAGCACGGCGAGCCAGAACCAGGGGACGCTGGTGTCGCCGAACGCGTCACTGAGCAGCGAGATCGTGGCGATGCCACCGGCGATCCAGAGCAGCAGGTTGCGGGCAGGGGGCCCGACCGGGATCGGCCCGTCCTCGGCGCCGTCCTCGGGCACCAGCAGCCAGGCCGCGACGTACACGATCCCGCCGGAACCGCCGAAGAAGACCGCCACCACCAGCATGACCCGCACCAGGAGCGGGTCGACGTCGAAGTGGCGTGCGATCCCACCCGCGACGCCGGCGATGTGCCGTCCCTCCGGGGACGCCTGGGTCGTACGCCGCAGGGCACTGAGGTTGCGCAGCTGCTCGCCGCTGGGACGGGTGCGCGCCTCGGAGACAGGCGATGGCGGCTCCGGGGTTGGAGGCAGCGGCGCCTCGGGCGGGATCGTCACACCCCTACTCTGACCCCTCGGCCAGTCGCAGGCCATCAGGGACGGCCCTGAGTTCTCGACGCGCCAGGATCAGGGTGAATCCTCATGGCACCCGCCCCCGGTTGGTGTGACGATGGTTGTCATCATGACGACGACCCATGCGACGGCAGAGCTGCCGGCACCGCCCCCGGAGCCCGCGGTACGCCGCGCCTACCGAGACACCGACGCGTCGGTGATCGGTGGCGTGGCCGCCGGCTTGGCCGAGCACCTCGGCCTCCCGGTGCTGGCCGTGCGCGCGTTCTTCGTGGTGACGGCGGTGTTCAGCGGGTTCGGCGTGGTGCTCTACGCCGCGCTGTGGATCTTCATCCCCGCCGCACCCCACATCGAGCAGTCCACCCCGGGCGGCGAGAGCGCGACCCGCGGCGGCCGCCGCCCGTCCTCGCGCCCCGGAGGCGTCGACAAGGGGCCGGCGATCGCGCTGCTCGCGCTCGGGTTCGGCGCCGTCGTGCTCTTCGACACGGTGCTCGGCGCGGGCGCCCTGATCTGGCCGGCGATGCTCGGCGTCGCCGGTGTCGCGCTGCTGTGGCGTCAGGCCGACGCCGCCCAGCGCGAGCGCTGGATCGACGGCACCGGGCGTCTCGACCTGGTGCGGATGGTCTTCGGCAAGGGCGGCTGGCGGGCCTACGTCCGGGTCGGGGTCGGCGTCGGGCTGATGTTGTTCGCGGTGATCCTCGCCGGCGGCCAGCTCGACCTCGGCAACGCCACCGCGCTGATCATCGCCGGGCTGATCGTGCTCGCCGCCGGCTTCCTCGTCGCCGGGCCGTGGGTGCGGCAGCTCGCCAGCGACCTCGGCAGCGAGCGCGAGGAGCGGATCCGGAGCCAGGAGCGCGCCGACATGGCCGCCCACCTGCACGACTCCGTCCTCCAGACGCTCGCGCTGATCCAGCGCAACTCCGGCGACCCTGCGATGGTGCAGAAGCTCGCCCGAGCCCAGGAGCGCGACCTGCGGGAGTGGCTCTTCTCGACCCCGGCCGAGGCCGACGAGACCTTCGCCGCGGCGCTGAAGGCGGCCACCGCCGAGGTCGAGGACGCCCACGGCGTGACCGTCGACGTGGTGGTCGTCGGCGACGGGCCCTATGACGAGACGGTGAGGCCCATCGTCGCCGCCACCCGCGAGGCCGTCACCAACGCCGCCAAGCACGCCGGCACCGGACGGGTCGACGTCTACGCGGAGGCGACCGATGAGGCCTTCGAGGTCTTCGTCCGCGACCGCGGCGCCGGCTTCGTGGTGGACGAGATCTCCGCGGACCGGCACGGCGTACGCGACAGCATCATCGACCGGATGTCGCGCCACGGCGGCTCGGCTGTGGTGAGATCGTCACCGGGAGAAGGCACCGAGGTGCGGCTGAAGCAGCCTCGCACGAAGGAGGCCGGGTATGAAGGAGAACGGGCATGAGTGAGGTCAAGGTCGTCATCGTGGACGACCACGCGATGTTCCGCACCGGCGTACGCGCCGAGCTGAGCCGGTCGCCGGTCATCCGGATCGTCGGGGAGGCCGAGGACGTCGACACCGCGGTCAAGGCGATCGCCGAGGGCAAGCCCGACGTGGTGCTGCTCGACGTGCACCTCCCCGGTGGTGGCGGCGTCGAGGTGATGCGCAAGGCTCCGGCCGTCGACGGCTCGCCGCGCTATCTCGCGCTGTCGGTCTCCGACGCGGCCGAGGACGTCATCGGCACCATCCGCGGCGGTGCCCGCGGCTACGTCACCAAGACCATCACCGGCTCCGAGCTGGTCGCCGCGATCCAGCGGGTGTCCGGGGGAGACGCGGTCTTCTCGCCGCGCCTGGCCGGCTTCGTGCTCGATGCCTTCGCCGGCACCATCGCCATCGCCGACATCGATGAGGACCTCGACCGTCTGACCGAACGAGAGCGCGAGGTGATGCGCCTCATCGCCCGCGGCTACTCCTACAAGGAGGTCGCCGGAGAGCTGTTCATCTCGATCAAGACGGTCGAGACCCACATGTCCAACGTGCTGCGCAAGCTGCAGCTGTCGAGCCGTCACGAGCTCACTCGCTGGGCCAACGACCGCCGCCTGCTCTAGGGGTCCCGGTCACGCGGGCTCGGGCGGCCTCGCCTCCATCAGGTGGGCGAGCTCGTCGGTCTCCGCGTCGGTCAGCGTCGTGAACCCGTCGCCGCGCAGGATCTGCAGCGTGCCGTCGGAGATGTCCAGGAACAGCCCCACGAGACGTACGTCCCGACCTGCCAGCAGCTCCCCGAGCCGGTCGATCATCACCGCGACGTTGACCTGGGAGACCTGGTCGACCTCGCTCCGGCCGGCGGCGGCAGCGGCGAGACCGACCGGATGCCCGGTCTGCCACTCCTGGATCGCCGGCGCCGCGTGGCGCAGCCAGTCACCGACCGGCCCCGCGGGCACCTCGCCGGCGCGGGTGCTCTCCAGCGCCGAGGTGATCGCGCCGCAGCGCGAGTGGCCGCAGACGACGACGGTGTTGATGCCGAGGTCGTCGACACCGAAGAGCATCGGCGCCGCGACCGAGCTGTCCGTGCTGCCCGGCTCCGGCACGAGGTTGCCCATGGTGCGGACCGTCAGCAGGTCGCCCGGGCCGCTGGACGTGATCAGGTTGGGCACGACCCGCGAGTCGACGCAGGTCAGGAAGACCGCCTGCGGCTCCTGGCCGTCGGCGAGGCCCTCGTAGACCGGCCGCAGCGGTGCCGCGTGCCGGCGGTGGTACTCCCGGACGCCGAGGGCCAGCGGGTGGTGCGGGTAGGTGCGGTCGGTGCGTACGTCCTGCCAGGCGCCCCACGGAAGCAGCCCCCGCGGGCTGATCGGAGGTGCCTTCAGCGCCCGCTCCTGACGGGGCGCCTCGGCGCCGTGCGGCCCGGAGTGCTCCACGAGCACCGTGCCGCCGGCGGCCTCGTAGCGGGCCCGCCAGTGGTCGAGCTGATCGCGCCCGGCCGGGTCGAGGTAGTCGACCAGGAGGTCGAGCTCGACGAGCTGACCCTCCGGGATCGTGTCGAGCCTGCTCACCAGCGTCGGCGTGGCCAGGAACGAGAGACTGCCGTGTACCTCGACCAGCCACTTCTCGCGGCCGTCGGCCGCCTGGCCGGACGGGCGTACGTCGATCCGCACGTGGATCAGCCGCCACAGCACCAGGACCAGAGTGGCGACCAGGCCGATCAGGACACCCTCGATGAGGTTGAGCGCGAGCACACCGGCGATGGTGAGCGCGTAGATCCACAGCTCGCCGCGGGCATGCGCCTGGGAGATGTCGGCGGGCCTGACCAGGCCGGTGCCCATCATGATCAGCAGGCCGGCCAGCGCGGCGAGCGGGATCTGCTCGACGAGACCGACCAGGACGAGGGCGAAGAGGAGCACCCAGACACCGTGGAGGATCGCGGAGACACGGGTGCGCGCCCCCGCCGCGACGTTGGTCGAGCTGCGCACGATGACGCCCGTGACCGGGAGGCCGCCCAGGGCGCCGGACGCGGTGTTGGCCAGTCCCTGACCGATGAGCTCGCGGTTGAGGTTGCTGCGCTGGCCGCCGTGCAGCTTGTCGACGGCGACCGCGGAGAGCAGGCTCTCGACGCTCGCGACCAGCGCGACCGTCAGCACCGCGCCGGCCACGGCGAGCGGGGTGCCTTCCGGCAGCGCGACCGAGCCGATCTCGTCGAGCAGGTCGGTGCCGAGCTCGACCCGCTCGGCGCCGGGCAGCCACGCGGCCGCGAGCAGGGTGAGCGCGACGACGGCGACCAGCTGGCCGGGCACCGCGCGGATCCGCTGCGGGAGCCGTGGCCAGGCGAGCAGGATGGCGATCACCCCGAGCCCGGCCAGGACGGCGTGGACGTTGGGTTCCTGCGCGTTGCCGATGATGTGCTTGACGTTCTCGAACGCGCTGGACTGCGACCGGCCGCCGAGGGCGACGTTGAGCTGGCCGAGCACGATCGAGATCCCGATCGCGGCGAGCATCGCGCTGACGACGGTGGGAGAGATCGCCAGCGCGTAGCGTCCCAGCCGGGTGGCGCCGAGCACGACCTGGAGCATCCCGGCCATCACGGTGATGGCGCAGGTCGCCTCCCATCCGAACTCGGCGACCGTCTCGGCCACGACGACGGTCATGCCGGCAGCGGGGCCGCTGACCTGCAGGGGAGAGCCGCCGAAGAGACCGGCGACGATGCCGCCGGCCGCGGCGGCGATCAGGCCTGCGGCGACAGGTGCACCGGAGGCGACGGCGATGCCGAGCGAGAGCGGCACGGCGACGAGGAAGACGACCAGCGAGGCCGGTACGTCGAAGCGAATGGACTGGCGGAGCTGATCGAGCGGTCTGGACCCGCCGGTGGGCAGGGTCGGGCGAGGTGATGACACGTCAGAATCCTCCTTGCGGAGCCGAGAGCGATGGTGGCGGTCACGGTGAGAGTAGGCAGACGCACCGGAATTCCCCAAGGCGAATGTGATCAAATTCGTGTGATCGTTCGAAAACGCGTCGATGCGGTACCGGCTGATCGGCTCCGAGGCGGGGGCTCTAGTCTTTGCCCATGGAGATCGTGCGGCACATCCTGCTCGTCATTCACCTGCTCGGCTTCGCGGCGCTCTTCGGCGGCCTGCTGGTGCAGATCAAGGCCCCTGACAAGGTGGCCAACGGCCTCATGCGCGACGGCTCCGGCACCGCGTTCCTGGCCGGGCTGCTGCTCGTCGGCGTCCTCGAGATGGGCGACGGTCCGGTCGACCACGCCAAGGTCGGCGTGAAGCTCGTGATCGGCCTGGTCGTCCTCGGTCTGGTCATGTCGCAGCTGCGCAAGCCGAAGATCTCCGACGGCCTCTACTGGACGATCTTCGGCCTGACGGTCATCAACGTCTGCGTGGCCGTCTTCTGGTCCTCCGCGCACGTCGCTTCCTGAGTGCGAGTTCAGCACGCCGTCGAGCGGTGTCTCCCAGTTTTGGCGTGAGGTCACTCGTGGTCGTTAGCCAGGACGCCTGGAGCGAGCAGTCCGTCTGCATAGCCGCGCATGAGGACGAATGGGCGCATAAGCGGATTGCGGAATCGATAACGCTGGGTACTCTTGAACGCTTGGGCCTCAAGGACGTACGGCTCGTCCTGGCTGAATCGGCGCAGGTGCGCGTTGAAATCGGAGGTACGACGCGGGACACCCATGACTCGCTCGAGTGGCGGTCGCACGTCTCCTGCTGAGAAGTACCCCTTGTGATCTGGGGCTGCTAGAGCGCATGCGAGAAGCGTCTTCTCGAAGGTCGCGCCAGTGCGGGCGGCCACCGTGGCGCGGTGGTAGGCGTCCTTGATACTTGGCTCGGCGTCGTCGGCCGCGCGCACCAACGCTGAAATAACGTCCTTGAACGTGATCTTGTCGGCCCCTTCATGGATGGCCTGCTTACCGACTGAGCTGGCCAGCAGATGCGTGTAGTAAGGGAAGCCTTGCGAGAGGTCGGCGATTGCGGTTACGGCGTCATCCTCGATCTCCATCGATTTTCCGGAGCGCGCGCTGAATGCCTGAAAGCCCTTGACTACGATCTCGGCAAGTTCAGGCACCGTCATTCGAGGCATGGCGATCTGCCGCAATGATCTGTCGACGGAGGCGTGCCCCGCGAGAAGCCCGCTCACGTCGTCGGCGACGCCGACGACGACAACCGTTGCATCGATGAGATCGTCCGAGAGCAGCTTGATCAGGTCGGCGAACGCGTCGCTATGGGAGTAGCCATTGATCCGATCGAACTCGTCGATCACGACCAGGATAGGTACGCGTGAGGCGAGCAGATGAAGAGCTCGGCTAACGGATTCGGGTGTCGGTGTGTCCATGAAGACGTCCTCGACGCGGTCGATCGGATCGGCCAACGCGTCGCGTTCTTCTGTTTCGCGTGTGTCAACGACCTGGCGCAGTCGGGGCACGAGCTTCTGCCAGACGCTGCCGAAATCGTCCTCGGCGGAGCACGCGACGCGTACTGCGAGCCCCGACGGGGCGTTGTGGCGGAATACGGACATTGCCATATACGCCAGCGAGGTCTTGCCGACACCGCGCTCGCCGAAAACGATCGCGTGCTGCCCCTGCTCCTGAGTTGCTGTGACGATGCTGTCGAGTTGCGTCTGACGGCCACGGAACAGCTGTTCGTCGTCGGTCGGAGCCGAGGGCTTGAAGATCTTCGTGAGCGCAGCGACCATGACGCTCGTGGTCAGCGGGGTCTCTGTCATGGCAGCATCATATCATTTCCGGGATTAAAATATCAAAGGCCAGAATGAGATATTAATGTTCGTCTTGATATTTTAGTGGGCTCGCTGCGGGCTGTCGCTCACGCCGACCCGCGACTTGTCGGTGCCAGCCCCTAGGCTGGAGGCAGCATGAGTACGCCTGACCAGACCCCTGTTGCCACCATCCCGGGCCTCGAGGCCTTCGCCTCGGCGCAGCCGGCCGACGAGCCGCGTACGCAACGGCGTGGGCCGAGCGCCGAGGAGCTCCTGGACGGGCTCAACGAGCCCCAGAAGGCGGCGGTGCAGCACCAGGGTGCGCCCCTGCTGGTCGTCGCGGGTGCGGGGTCGGGCAAGACCCGGGTGCTGACCCGACGGATCGCGTGGCTGATCTCCCAGCGCGGTGCCCATCCCGGCAGCATCCTGGCGATCACCTTCACCAACAAGGCCGCCGCCGAGATGAAACAGCGCGTCGAGGCCCTGGTCGGCAAGCGTGCCCGGATCATGTGGGTCTCCACGTTCCACAGCGCCTGCGTGCGGATCCTCCGCAAGGAGATCGACAAGGTCGGGCTCAAGTCCAACTTCTCGATCTACGACGCGCAGGACCAGAAGCGGCTGATGCAGCTGGTGCTCAGCGACCTCGACCTGGACCCGCGTCACTACCAGCCCGGCCAGGTGCTCAACTGGGTCAGCGACCAGAAGAACGAGCTGCGCGACGTCGAAGCGGCCGAGAAGGACGCTCGCAACCACCTCGAGCAGACCTACGTCGCGGCCTACAAGGAGTACCAGAAGCGCCTGCGGCAGGCGAACGCCCTCGACTTCGACGACCTGATCATGTCGACCGTCGAGCTGTTCCGGGCCTATCCCGAGGTGCGCGAGGTCTACCGGCGCCGGTTCCGCCACGTGCTGGTGGATGAATACCAGGACACCAACCACGCCCAGTACGCCCTGGTCCACGAGCTGTGTGCGGATCGCATGGATGACACCGCGCTGACCGACTCCTACGCCGACGAGGCGCCTCGTAGCGAACCGGCCGAGCTGATGGTGGTCGGTGACGCCGACCAGTCGATCTACGCCTTCCGCGGCGCCAACATCCGCAACATCCTCGACTTCGAGCAGGACTTCCCCGACGCGACCACGATCCTGCTGGAGCAGAACTACCGCTCCACGCAGACGATCCTCACCGCCGCCAACGCGGTCATCAAGCACAACAAGGGCCGCAAGGAGAAGGCCCTGTGGAGCGACGCCGGCAACGGCGAGCGCATCGTCGGCTACGTCGCCGACGACGAGCGCGACGAGGCGCGGTTCGTCTCCGACGAGATCGACAAGCTCGTCGACGGCGGGCTCAAGGCCGCCGACATCGCCGTCTTCTACCGCACCAACGCCCAGTCGCGCGTGTTCGAGGAGGTGTTCATCCGCACCGGCCAGCCCTACAAGGTCGTCGGCGGCGTGCGCTTCTACGAGCGCAAGGAGGTACGCGACGCCCTGGCCTACCTGCGCACGCTGGCCAACCCCGACGACCAGGTCTCGCTGCGACGGATCCTCAACACCCCCAAGCGTGGCATCGGCGACCGCGCCGTGGCCTGCGTCAACGCGCTGGCCGAGCGCGACGGCCTGACCTTCTGGGAGGCGCTGCAGAAGGCCGAGGACGCCCCCGGCATGGCCACCCGCAGCCTGACCAACATCAAGGTCTTCGTCGCGATGGTCGAGGAGCTGCTGCAGATGGTCGACGCCGGCGAGCGTGCCGACGTCATCCTGGAGACGGTGCTCGACCGCTCGGGCTATCTCGCCTCCCTCGAGGAGTCCGACGACCCGCAGGACGAGACCCGGGTGGAGAACCTCGCCGAGCTCGTCGCCGTGGCGCGCGAGTTCTCCGACGACCCCGTCGCCGCCCCGAGCGCCGACCCGGCCGACGTCGACGCCGGCACCGTCGAGCCCGGCCTCGCCGACTTCCTGGAGCGGGTGGCCCTGGTCGCCGACACCGACCAGATCCCCGACGACGAGGACGGCGTGGTCACGCTGATGACCCTCCACACCGCCAAGGGCCTCGAGTTCCCCGCGGTCTTCCTCACCGGCATGGAGGACGGCGTCTTCCCGCACTCCCGGGCCCTGGGTGACGGCACCGAGCTCGAGGAGGAGCGCCGGCTGGCCTACGTCGGCATCACCCGCGCCGAGAAGCGCCTCTTCATCTCGCGGGCCGTCGTCCGGTCCGCGTGGGGCGCGCCCTCGCACAACCCGGGCAGCCGCTTCCTCGACGAGCTCCCGGTCGACCTGGTCGACTGGCGGCGTACGGAGAAGGAGATGTCCTCCTGGGGCCGGCCCAACTTCGCCGGCGACAGCTGGGGCGGTGGCCAGCGACTCGGCCAGCCCACGGCCGCCGGGCGTCGCAACTTCTCCTCGGCCGCCCTCCGCGCGGATGCCGCCGCCAAGTCGAAGCCTGCCCGCGCGGTGCCGTCGCTCGACCCGGGCGACCGGGTCACCCACGACTCCTTCGGCCTCGGCACCGTCGTCACCATCGAGGGATCGGGCGACAAGCAGGTCGCGAGCATCGACTTCGGGGATACGGGCGTCAAGCGGTTGCTTCTCCGCTACGCGCCGGTCGAGAAGCTGTGACTCGGGGCGGTTGAAGGCTCACGTGGCGCCAGTCGCATAGGCGGCTGTCTCCTCGGGGTACGCCGAGTCGGCGCAACGGCACGCCTCGCTCGCTTCGCTTCGCTCCAAGGCGTGCAGTTGCGCCGACTCGGCTCTGTGTCAGCTCGGGTCGACACCGTGCTCGTTGAGCGCGGCGTCCGGGTCGACGGCGTCACCACCACCGGGGCGGACCTCGACGTGGAGGTGGTTGCCGGTGGAGTTTCCGGTGGAGCCGACGTAGCCGATGACCTCGCCGGGGGAGACCGTCTGGCCGACGGAGACGCCGTAGTCGCTCTGGTGGCAGTACCAGATCTCGGTGCCGTCATCGAGCGTGATGATCGTCCGGTTGCCGTAGGCCCCGCCCCACGCGGTCTCGGTGACCGTGCCGCGGGCGATGGCGTGGATGGGGGTGCCGTAGGGCGCCGCGAAGTCCAGGCCGGTGTGGGTGCTGGCCCAGTTGGAGCCGGAGGAACCGAAGGTGCCGGTGATGCGGTAGACGCCTGCCGGGATCGGGAGCTCCCACAGGTTGGACTTGAGGAACTTGTCCTGCTTGTCCGCCTGGACGTCGACGCCCTGGAGCGCCTTCTCCCGGTCGCTCGCCGCGGTGTCGGCCTCGGAGCGCTCGTCGTTACGGGTCACGGTCGCCGAGCGGTCACCGACGACGACCATGTCGCTGTCGCCACCGAGCGCGGTGGCTCCGACGAGGCGTACGTCGTCGGCGGCGACCATCGTCGGTCCGCCGGTCAGCGCGATGCCACCGATGGCGGCGGCGAGAGCGGCGGCACCAGCGGTCAGCGGGACCGTCGGGCGGCCACCGGCGGCCGCGGCAGCGGCCCGGCGGGTGCGCGGCCGGGTGGGGCCACCGATGCCGACCATCGTGCCGGTGGTCTCGACCGCCGGCAGGTCGTGGAGCTCGGGCCGGTAGGTCGCGATCTCGCTGATGCTCGGCAGGTCGATGCTGCCGGTCTCGGCGCGGAAGTAGGACTCGGCCTGGTGGGCCTCATGGCCGTAGCCGTCGGCGTAGTCGTCCTGGTAGAACGGCTCGGCGGCCTGCGGAGCCTCGTAGTAGGGCGCGTCGGCGGTGTAGGTCTCGGCCGGGAGGTCGATCGCCATCGAGTCGAAGTCGATCTGCTGCGGCAGCGACACCGGCGGGGCCGGGAACGAGGTGGTGTCGATCTTGAAGGAGGTCGGCGGGGCGTCGAACGCCTCCTGGAACCCGCGGGGCTCCCTGACCTCGGGCTCGTAGGCCGGAGCGGGCGCCGGGGCCATCGGGGGAGCCGGGATCTGGCGGGCCTGGCGCACGGCGCGGACCTTGCCGGTCAGCGGTGCGAACGTGTTGGCCATCCGCAGCGGCTTGGGGGTGTGCGTCGGCTCGGGCGCCTGGAACGTCGGCTCCGGGGCGACGGGCGCGGCCGGGGCGGCAGGAACGACGGGAGCGACCGGTGCCACCGGCTCGGGGCGGGACGGAGCCGGAGCTGCCGGGATGCCGCGAGGCGGGGTCTTGGTCGAGACCGGCGTGCTCAGCGCGGCCCTCATCGGCGCCGGCTTGGTCGGCTGCGTCAGGAACTTGGTGAGCTCGGAGGTCGTCATGCCCCCGACGCCGAGGTCCTCGAGCACCTCGGGAGTCACCTTGTCCGGGTCGATGCCCATCGAGGAGAGCAGGTCAGCCAGGACCGGGTCGATCTGGGCCGCCCGGCGCTGCACCGGCACGATCGGCCTGGGCGCCTGCGGGGCGGGCGGCGTCGTCGGGAACGTCGCCGGGAAGGAGGGGCCGCCGTCGCCCTCGACGAGGGCACGCAGCTCACCCGTCGAGATGCGGCCGTCGGTGGCCTCGGTGTCGCGGGGAGACCCGACGACCGGCATCTTGCCGGTCTGCTCGAGGACCACGCGGTTGGGCCGGGCCTTGGCGACCGGCTCTTCAACAGTCTCAGGGGCGGGGGTCGGTGTCGCGGTCCCGACGGCGGGGGACGGCGCGGCGCGCCGCTTCCCGACGTAGGAGGTCGATCCGGTCGCTCGCGGAGCGGGCCTGGAAGCAGGGCTGTCGGTCGCCGGCGCTGCGCGCCGCTTCCCGACGTAGCTGCTGCTCGTGGTTGCTCCGGGGGAAGGGGTGACCGAACGCGGACTGTCACTTGTGACGTCGGCTCGGTGGTTGCCCATCAGTTCATATCTCCGCTGTTCGGGGTCAGACGGCGAGCCATGACTGTAACGGACCGGAGGGCGCGGTCAAGAAATGTGGCACGCCCGTTTCGCTGATTTCACCTTGGGCGAACACGGAACCGGGCGCTGATCTGCGTATTTCCGCCAGACTAGAAACTGGATTGCGGCTTGTTCGTGTCACCCGAAACGCGTGTCTACGGCCGGGTTTGCGTCTCGATACGGTGTTGAAACCCGCCATTCCTCGAGCGGCGGGTCGCGCCGTAGGCGGTCAAACGGGCCTCAGCGGGCAGGGCTACGGACTGTTACTCGAGGTTGCTGATTTGTTGGTATATGTCCGGTGTGTCCGGCCTCTCGCCCCGCTAGTGGCGTACGTCACGTCGTGGCCCCTGGGCTCGTAACCAGGCCGTGACGGGGTCTAGGGTGCAGGACGGACACATCTGAAGACGAGGACGTCGACCGCTGATCCATGCGGTACGCCGCCTCGTACCGCAACACACAGACCAGGTGGATCAGTGGATCTCATGGAGTACCAGGCGAAGAAGCTCTTCGCCAAGCACGGCGTCGCCGTGACCGAAGGTGTCGTCGTCGAGACGGCTGAGGAAGCCAGGAAGGCCGCCGAGGAGATCGGCTTCTGCGTCGTCAAGGCGCAGGTCAAGGCCGGTGGCCGCGGCAAGGCCGGCGGCGTGAAGCTGGCCAAGACCGCGGACGAGGCGTTCGAGCACGCCTCGAACATCCTCGGTATGGAGATCAAGGGCCTCAAGGTCAACCGGGTGCTGATCACCCCGGCGACCCCGCCGGTGGAGGAGTACTACTTCTCCTTCCTGCTGGACCGTTCGAACCGGCAGTACCTCTGCATCGCGTCCGTCGAGGGTGGTGTGGAGATCGAGGAGGTCGCCAAGACCAACCCCGACGCCGTGAAGCAGATCGGCATCGACCCCGGCAAGGGCGTCGACGAGGCCAAGGCCCGCGAGATCGCGACCGAGTGCGGCTTCCCGGAGCCCGTCTTCGAGCAGGCCGTCTCGATGATCCAGAGCCTCTACACGGTGTTCACCGAGGAGGACGCGACCCTCGTCGAGGTCAACCCGCTGGCTCGCCTGGAGGGCGACAAGCTGGAGGCCCTGGACGGCAAGGTGTCGCTCGACGACAACGCCTCCGAGATCCGTCACGAGGACCACGAGCAGTTCGTCATCCGTGACGAGGAGGACCCGCTCGAGGCGAAGGCCAAGGACAAGGGCCTCAACTACGTCAAGCTCGACGGCCAGGTCGGCATCATCGGCAACGGCGCGGGTCTGGTCATGTCGACCCTCGACGTGGTCGCCTACGCCGGCGAGGCGCACGGCGGCGTGAAGCCCGCCAACTTCCTCGACATCGGTGGCGGCGCCAACGCGCAGGTCATGGCCGACGGTCTCGACGTCATCCTGAACGACGAGCAGGTCAAGTCCGTGTTCGTGAACGTCTTCGGTGGCATCACCGCCTGTGACGAGGTCGCCAAGGGCATCGTGGGCGCGCTGGACATTCTCGGCAACGAGGCGACCAAGCCGCTCGTCGTGCGTCTGGACGGCAACAACGTGGACCTGGGCCGCCAGATCCTCAGCGAGGCCAACCACCCGCTGGTCACCATCGTCGACACCATGGACGGCGGCGCCGACAAGGCCGCCGAGCTGGCCAACGCCTGAGGTCAGGAGAGAGAAACATGAGCATCTACCTCAACAAGGACAGCAAGGTCATCGTCCAGGGCATCACCGGCGGCATGGGTGCGAAGCACACCGCCCTGATGCTCGACTCGGGCGCCCAGATCGTCGGTGGCGTCAACGCCCGCAAGGCCGGCACCACGGTCACCCACAAGGACGCCCAGGGCGCCGACGTGGAGCTCCCGGTGTTCGGCACGGTCGCCGAGGCGATGAAGGAGACCGGCGCCAACGTGTCGGTGCTCTTCGTGCCGCCGGCGTTCACCAAGGACGCCGCGATCGAGGCCATCGACGCCGAGATGCCGCTGATCGTGGTCATCACCGAGGGCGTCCCGGTCCAGGACACCGCCGAGGTGTGGTCCTACCTGCAGGGCAAGGCCACCCGGATGATCGGCCCGAACTGCCCCGGCATCATCACGCCGGGCGAGTCGCTGGCCGGCATCACGCCGCACACCATCACCGGCAAGGGCCCGGTCGGTCTCGTCTCCAAGTCGGGCACGCTGACCTACCAGATGATGTACGAGCTGAAGGACTTCGGCTTCTCCACCGCCATCGGCATCGGTGGTGACCCGATCATCGGCACCACCCACATCGACGCCCTCGAGGCGTTCGAGAAGGACGACGAGACCAAGCTCATCGTCATGATCGGTGAGATCGGTGGCGACGCCGAGGAGCGTGCCGCGGCCTACATCAAGGAGAACATCTCCAAGCCTGTCGTCGGCTACGTCGCCGGCTTCACCGCGCCGGAGGGTAAGACCATGGGTCACGCCGGTGCGATCGTGTCCGGCTCCGCCGGCACCGCGCAGGCGAAGAAGGAGGCCCTCGAGGCCGCCGGCGTGAAGGTCGGCAAGACCCCGTCGGAGACCGCTGCTCTCGCTCGCGAGATCCTGCAGTCCCTCTGACGTACGTCAGACCCTGACCGCCCCGCGACCGCAATGGTCGCGGGGCGGTCGTGTTTTCGGGGATTGGTTCGAATGGGCGCGCGTGAGCGTCCGAACGGTTTACTGTGACGGCTATGGCCAAGAGAATGACGCGTTTGATCTCGGGTGCGGTCGTCATCGCTGTTTCAGCCTCGGTCGGGTCGTCGATCGCCGGGTCGGCCCCGGCGGTGGCGGCATCGGCCCCCGGCACGCACCGGAGCGTGGATCAGGCAAAGGCGGAGCGGAAGACGCACACCGTCCAGCCGGGGGAGACCCTCTCCGGCATCGCCGAGAAGTACGGCGTCAAGGTCGCCGACCTCGCGACCTGGAACAAGATCGCCGATCCGGCCAAGATCCGGGCGGGGGCCGAGCTCGTGGTCAGCCCGCCTGCGAAGCCGGCCGAGAAGACCTACACCGTGGCGCCGGGTGACACCTTCTCCGGCATCGCCAAGAAGTTCGGCGTCGACGTGGCCGAGCTGATGGCCCACAACGGCTACGAGGATCCCACCAAGCTGCTGGCCGGGAGCGAGATCAAGATCCCGGCGGCGAAGCCGAAGCTGAAGAAGTACAAGGTCGTCGCCGGGGACACGTTCTTCAGCATCGCCAAGAAGTTCGGCGTCACCGCCGACGAGCTGATGGCGCACAACGGCTACACGGACCCCACCAAGCTGCTCGCCGGCTCGACGATCGAGATCCCGGCCAAGGCGGACAAGCCCAAGCCCAAGCCGAAGCCCCAGCCCGGCACCGGCGAGACGGTCTACACGACGGTCGCCGGGGACACCTGGGCGAGCGTCGCCAAGAAGTTCCGTGTCACCGAGGAGGAGCTGCGGATCTACAACGGCCACCGGGCACCCGACAAGCTGCCTCCCGGCTTCAAGCTCTACATCCCGTCGAGCTGATCACGCGGCTTCGCCGTCGCGCCCGAGGCGTCGCCGGAGGCGCAGCGGCCGCTGCTCGGGGAAACGCCATTCGAAGCGCACGGCGACCAGCCGGACAGTCGCCGTCACGATGACGCAGACCGGGCCCGCCACCGCCACCGGGGTGCCGAGACCGACGAGCACGATGAGGATGCCGGCGCCGGTGGCGGCGGCGACGGCGTACAAGGTCCCCACCTGCAGGAACGAGAAGGGCAGGCTCAGGATGACGTCGCGCAGCATCCCGCCGCCGATGGCACCCACGACCCCGACCACCAGAGCACCGGCCTCACCCGCCCCCAGCGAGAGGGCCTTGGAAGCGCCGATCGCGCCGAACAGACCCATCACGACCGCATCGAGGGCGGTGAGCGTCCAGTCGGCACGCGCCAGCAGAGGCTGGACCAGCATGCCGACGACCGCGGAGGCGCCGGCCACGAGCAGGTACGAGTTGCTCCAGATCACCACGGGCGGCTGATCGAGCAAGATGTCGCGCAGCAGGCTGCCGCCGAGCGAGACGGAGAGGCCGATGACGACGACTCCCAGGACGTCGATGCGGCGGTGGCGCTCGCCCGCGGCGAAGAGAGCGCCCTGCAGCCCGCCGAGGCCGGCCGCGAGAAGCTCGATCCACAGCGGCGCCTGAAGCGTGGTGATCGTCATCGTGTGTCTCCTTCGAGGGGCGGTGCCCGGGCTGCGGCAGCCCAGGCCGCTCCCCGTTGCTTCAGCCGGATGAGCTCAGCGCCCGGGTGGCTCAGCCGGCCGGGATCAGCGCGTGCTCGGCGGCGTCGGCGATCGTGTCGGCGACGACGCCCGACTGGGTGATGTACAACGCGTGGCTCGCGGACACGTTGGTGATCTTGGCGCCCGCGCGGGTGGCCATGTGCTGGAGCATCGCCTGGTCGAACGACTTGTCCTCGGTGGCGATGACGGCCCAGCTCGGCTTGTCGCCCCACGCGGCGTGCGTCACGGGCTCGTCGAACACCGACATGTTGATCGGCACCTGCGAGTCGCGGAGGAACGCGGCGTCCTCATCGCTCGCGTCCGCCGCGAAACCGGCCTTGAACTTCTCGGAGTTGAGGAACCCGTAGCCGTCCTCGCCGACCTCGATGACGAAATCGGGGGTGGGGGCGAAGCCCTCGTACTGCTGCGCGGTGGTCTCGCCCGAAGCCGGTGCGAGCGCCGAGACGTAGACGAGGCCGGCGACGTTCGGGTGGTTTCCCGCCTCCGTGATGACCGTTCCGCCCCACGAGTGACCGACCAGGACGGTCGGACCGTCCTGGTGATCGAGGACCCGCGTCGTTGCTGCGACGTCGTCGGCGAGCGACGTCAGCGGGTTCTGCACGATGCTGACGCGGTATCCGCGGGCGGTGAGGTCATCGTAGACGCGGCGCCATCCGGCGCCGTCGGCGAAGGCCCCGTGAACCAGCACGACGTTCTTGATCTGCTGACCGGTGGTGCTCATGCTGCCGTTCCTTTCGTGTGCCGCGAGGCGGTCCCGCGAGCGGTTGTCGGTGGCGGCGTCCGCCACCAATGTGCAATATATTGCATGCAACAGTCGGAAACAATGTCGGGTTTGCGCCGACCCGGGAAGCCGTGTGCAATATGTTGCATGCCGATCCCCTCAGGTACGCCCGCCGTCGACCGCACCCTCCTCCGGGACGACGTCTACCGACGGCTCAGAGATGCGATCGTCGATGGCACGTTCGGTCCCGGCGAGCAGCTGAAGGACGGCGAGCTGGCGGCGTGGCTCGGCGTCAGCCGCACTCCCGTCCGCGAGGCGCTGCTGCGCCTCGGGGGAAGCGGGCTCGTGGTGGCGCTGCCCGGACGGTCGACGACCGTGAGCACGATCGAGTCGCAGGCCGTACGGGACGCGCGCGACGTGGTGGCCGCGATGCACCAGCTGGCCGCGCGCGAGGTTGCCGGCAAGCTGGGGGAGCGGGAGCTCGATCGCATGCGCGAGGCCAACCGACGGTTCGCGGAGGCGGTGGATGCCGGCGACGTCACCGCGGCTCTCGACGCCGACGAGGAGCTTCACCGTGTCCCCGTGGCAGTCCTCGGGAACCGCGCCATCGAGACGGTCCTCGAGCAGTTCGACCCGCTGGTACGCCGCGCCGAGCGACACCGCTTCGATGCCGACGGCCGGGCCTCGGTCGAGCGTCATGACACCCTGATCGATCTGCTCGCATCCGGCGACGCGGAGGGTGCGGCATCCGTCGCCTACGAGGTCTGGCACAGCTTGTCGGCCGACGACGACGCCGAGAAGAGCGACCGAGGCTGACCTACGTCAGACCGCTCGCAGGGCGCCCGACCGGCGGCGCCGCATCGCGTCGAGGGACTCGGCGGTGGCGTCGTCGGCGGGCATCATCACCAGGATCTGCTGGTTGTCGGCGGCCGGGAGCTCGAGCTCCTCGACCTGGAGCCGCAGCTCGCCGGCCTCGGGGTGGCGCCAGCGCCACACCCCGCCGTGCGGCTGCTCGTGGCGGTTCAGCCGGCCGGTGAACTCGGGCCCCGCGTGCTCCGAGATGGCCTCGATGAGCCGGCGTGAGGCGCCGGCGGTCGGTCCGCGGTAGAGGTTGGTGACCCGGTCGTCGGCGACCCGGTCCCAGTCGGGGAACGCCTCGCGAGCGCGCGGGTCGAGGAAGACGTACCTCGTCAGGTTGGGCTCGGCCTGGTCCAGCAGGCCGAGCGGCCGGGCGAGCGCGTCGAACCCGGAGGTGTGGGCGAGCAGGTCGCCGAGCCGGTTGGTGAGCACCGCCAGTCCCGGCTCGAACTGCTCCACGACGGCGCGGGCGCCGGAGCGTACGTCGCGACCCGTGGAGTACGGCCCGAGGCACTGTCCGCTGGAAGCCATCGCCAGCGCGCGCAGGTGCTCGTGGGCGGTGGCGTCGAGGCGGAGCGCGTCACCGATCGCCCGGAGGACCTGGGGCGAGGGGTGGCGGTCGCGGCCCTGCTCGATCCGGACCAGGTATTCGACGCTGATCCCTGCCAGCGTGGCCAGCTCGGAGCGCCGCAGGCCGGGCGCGCGGCGGCGTACGCCGACCGGGAGGCCGACGCTCTCCGGCGTGGTCTGGTCCCGGCGGTCCCTGATGAACGAGCCGAGGGCTCCCGGGTTGGCAGGCATGGCGCCAAGCCTACGGCGGGGCCGGGTGGTCAGGGTGGCCCTGGCGGGGCCAGCCTCGGCTCGGTCTCCCGCCACCCGCTGATCCGCGTGAGCCTGGATGACATGAACGAACCACTACGTATCGCAGTCATTCTCGCCAGCGTCCGGGAAGGTCGCGGCGGCCCGATCTTCGGCTCCTGGATGGCCGAGCAGGCCGAGGCGTACGGCGGTCTCGACGTCGAGCTGATCGACCTGGCCGACCATGAGATCCCGTTGTCCCTACCCGCCGAGTCGCCGAAGATGGCCGGCGCCGACTATCCACGGCCGGAGGGTCAGGGCGACCTGACCGCCGCCCTCGAGGCCGCCGACGGCTTCGTCATCGTCACGCCCGAGTACAACCACAGCTACCCGGCCTCGCTGAAGTCGGCGCTGGACTGGCACTTCACCCAGTGGCAGGCCAAGCCGGTCGCGCTGGTCTCCTATGGCGGCGACAGCGGCGGCCGCCATGCCGCCCTGCACCTGGAGAACGTGCTCACCGAGCTGCACGCCCATCCCGTGCAGGCCCGCCTCGCCTTCCCTCGCTACTGGGAGCGGCTCGACGAGAACGGCCGACCCGACGACCCGGACTCGGCCGTCTACGCCAAGGCGATGCTCGCTCAGCTCGCCTGGTGGGCCGAGGCCCTGCGGACGGCCCGGTCCACCGCCTCCTACCCCGGCTGAGACGACAGCGCCCCGGCAGCCACAGGCTGCCGGGGCGCTGAAGCCCACGAATGATCAGGCGGCGACTGCGTCCGCGGGCTCCTCGTCGGCCAGCAGTCCTTCCGCGGAGGCGGAGCGGTAGCGGTCGATGTCGAGGATGCCCTCCCGCTTGGCGACGATCGTCGGCACGAGCGCCTGGCCGGCGACGTTGACGGCGGTGCGTCCCATGTCGAGGATCGGGTCGATCGCGAGCAGCAGGCCGACACCGGCCAGCGGCAGGCCGAGGGTGGAGAGGGTGAGCGTCAGCATCACGACGGCGCCGGTCAGCCCAGCGGTCGCGGCCGAGCCGACGACCGAGACGAAGGCGATCAGCAGGTAGTCGGTGATGCTCAGGTCGATGCCGAAGATCTGGGCGACGAAGATCGCCGAGATCGCCGGGTAGATCGACGCGCAGCCGTCCATCTTGGTGGTCGAGCCCAGCGGGACGGCGAAGGAGGCGTACTCCTGCGGGACACCGAGGTTCTTGACCGTGACCTGCTCGGTCACCGGCATCGTGCCGACCGAGGAGCGCGAGACGAAGGCGAGCTGGATGGCCGGCCAGGCGCCGCGGAAGTAGGCGATCGGGTTGAGGCCGTGGACACGCAGCAGCACCGGGTAGACCACGAACAGGACCAGGGCCAGGCCGACGTAGACGGCCACCGCGAACCAGGCCAAGGAGCTCAGCGAGTCCCAGCCGTAGGAGGCGACCGCGTTGCCGATCAGGCCGAGGGTGCCGATCGGCGCCAGCCTGATGATCCACCACAGCACCTTCTGCACGATGGCCAGGAAGGAGCGGTTGAAGGCGAGGAACGGCTCGGCCTTCTCGCCGGTCTTGAGCGCCGCGATGCCGATGGCGAGCGCCACCACGAGCACCTGGAGCACGTTGAAGCTCAGCGCGGTCTCCGCGACCGGGCTCCCGCCGACCTGCTCGACGCTGGTCGAGGCCTGGAGGCCGAGGAAGTTACCGGGGATCAGGCCCTGCAGGAAGTCGAGCCATGACGCGGAGGCACCGGCCTCGGCGGCGTCCGCGGTGCTGACGGCGGTGTTGCTGCCCGGCCGGAAGAGCAGCCCCAGGCCGATGCCGATGGCGACCGAGATCGCCGCGGTGACGGCGAACCAGAGCAGCGTCTGGCCGGCGAGCCGGGCCGCGTTGCTGACCGTGCGGAGGTTGGCGATCGAGGCGATGATGGCCGTGAAGATCAGCGGTACGACGACGGCCTTCAGCAGCGCGACGAACGAGCTGCCGATCGTGGCGAGGGTCGTCGTCAGCCAATTGGCCTCGTCGCCGGCCCCGGGCCCGATCGCTCGCGCGATGGCACCGAGGGCGACGCCGAGAGCGAGGCCGAGAATGATCTGGACCGAGAAGGACGGAAGCGGCAGCCGCCTTCTGGTGGTGGGGGCGGTGGACACGAGAGGGCTACTCCAGGGTTGATGCGGGTCGGGCTCTGTGGGTCCCGAACGCCATGGCCAGTACGTGTCTTCCCTGCGTGCGCGCGTTGTGACAGGAGTCTCGGCGCTAAGTCATGAAAGACGATCGACCATATCGTATTCAAGAGGAGCGCCGTCAGCGCAGATCGCTGATGCCGGCAGTCACCGCCGCCTTCTCGATCGCCAGGATCCGGTCGGGCCAGGAGTCAGGCTGGTCGGGCTGGTAGCACGGGTCCTCCTTGTCGCCGGTGCTCGGCGGGCACGGACCAGCGGACTCGGCGTAGCCGACCAGCACCAGCCGGGTCTCGTACTCGGCGACCAGCTCCGTCTCGAACCAGATGCTGTCGTTGCCGTCCGACCCCGGATACGTCGCCTGCGACCGCGCCGCGCGCTTCGGCCCGGCATCGAGGTCGGCGCTGACGTCCCTGGGCAGCGCGGTGACCTCGGGGTCGACCCCGAGCTTGTTGGCCGGGCAGACCTCCATCCACTCCATGACCTCGTTGTACGCAGCACCCGCCGCGTTCACGTCCGAGAACTCCAGCACGGCCACATGCACCTGGCCGACCATGGCGCGATCGGTGTCCCAGCGGTAGTCGGCCGCCACCTTGGCTGTGGCGCCGAGGGTTGAGAGCCACTCCTTCTGACAGGCCAGGGTCGGCACGTCGGGGGTGGGCGTGTAGCGGTTCCAGCCGAGGGCGCTCTCGAAGCGGTCGAGCGCCGGCAGCTCGCCGGCCGCGACCAGGTTGGCGTCGCCGAAACGCTCCTCGGTCGGGGAGCCGGTGGCCGTCGGGTCGGCGGCCGGATCGGTGGACGGCTCGGCCGGGGGCGTGGCGCCGACCAGCCGGTTGGCGGCGTTGGCCGCGGAGGTCTGCAGGGTGGTCGGCGAGACGTAGTCCTGGACACCGCGCTTCCGGGTCATCACCAGCACCCGGTCCTCGGCGGACACGACGGCCGTCGCGACCTCCCAGACCGCGTTCATGTCCGGCTCGTCGGAGGAGTACGTCACCACGTCGATGCTGCCGCTGGAGATGACGTCGCCCTCGACCGGCAGCGTGCCGGCCAGCTCCGCGCCATCCACGCCGGAGCACGAGATCGCGGCGTCGGAGAGGTCGATGCTCACCTTCTCGGCCTCGTCGGCCGAGTCGAACTCCCCGACGACGGCGTTCAGCGTGCCTGCCGCGTCCGCCATCTCCGCACCGGGCTTCGCGACGAAGTCGCGGCGGAACGTCGTCGTCGCACCGGAGTCACCCAGCGACTCGGTCAGGCATTCGTTGTAGGGGTCCGTGCCCTCGCCGTCGTAGGTCTGCTCCTGGACCCACGCCGGATAGGGGTCGTCGGCGACCAGGTCGTCCTCGGTCGGCAGGTTGGCGCGGGTGAGATCGGACGGCGACACGGAGTCCGCCGCGCTGGACTCGGCCGCACTGATGCTGTCGCTCCGTGCCGGGTCGACGCCCTGATCGCCGATCCCGGTGGAGAGGAAGATGACCGGTCCGGCGACGATCGCGGCGACGGCAGCCGTGCCGGCGGTGACGACGGCACGGGTGCGCCGGCGGATCTGGTCGCCTCGCCTCCGGGCCTCGGCAGCGGAGCTCATCGGGGCTCCGGGGGAGTCGGCGCGGAACTGGTCCAGGCGTGAGATCGGGTCACTCATCTCAGGCCTCCTTCCAGACGGCGCCGGCGCCGGGATTGTCCTCGGCGAGCAGTTCCGCGAGGGCGGCTCGTCCTCGGGCCAGGCGGGCCTTGACGGTGCCTGTCGGGGCGCCGACCTCGGCGGCGACCTGATGGACCGGCAGGTCGGCGATGTGGTGCAGGACGATGGCCTGGCGCTGCGCCTCGGGAAGCTTCTTCAGGGCCGCGACGAGAGCCACGTGGGCCTCGTCGACGGCCGGCATCTCGGTGCGAGCGCCGACCGCCCTGTCGGCGGCGCGGCCTGCGTACTTCCGGCGGCGCCAGCGGCCGACCGCGAGGCGGTAGGCGGTGGTGCGGACCCAGGCCTCCGGGTAGTCGACCGAGGACATCTTGCGCCGGTGCGCCCAGGCGCGCGCGAACGCCTCCTGCACGCACTCGGCCGCCTCGTCGAAGTCACCGATCATGGCGTACAGCTGAGCACACAGCCGGCGGTAGGACGCGTTGTAGAGCGCGTCGAACTCGTCCTCGTCCATCGTTCGCCTCCCCGGCTGGCTCTGCCTGGCGCGTCCCCTGACGCCTGCCAGAGCGTCAGTGTCGGCGGTGACGGGCGTGACCGTAAAGTTCAATAGCACCTGGGTCCCCTGATCAGCGCAGGTCCACGACGGCCTGGCCCACGGTGGCCTCGACGGTCTGGGCGACCCGGTTGTCCCACTCGGTGTAGTCCGAGGCCTCCTCCGGCGGGCAGGCCCGGGTCGGCGGGCACGGACCACCGGCCTCGGCGTGGGTGACCAGCACCAGCCGGGTCCCGATCTGAGCGACGGTCTGGTGGTCGTACCAGGTGGCGTCGCAGTTTCCGTCACCGCAGTCACCGGCGTACTCGGCGAGGGTCTGTGCGGCGCGGTCGATCGCGGGGGTGGAATCGATCTCGATGGACTCGACCGGACCGGCCGTGAAGAGCTTCGCGTCGGCCATCGTCGCCGGGCAGCCGTCGAGCCAGCCGTGGACGGTCTCGTACGCCGCGTCGGCGGCCGCCTTCGTGGCGAACTCCAGCACCGTCACGTTGACCTTGCCGATCTCGCCCGGGTTCTCGAGCCGGAACTCCCGGCTGACCGACTCAGCGGCCTTCAACGAGGAGAGCCACGCGCCCTGGCAGTAGAGGGTCGGGGTCGGCTGGGCCGCGACCTGCTGCCACGTCGCCGACGACTCGCCCTCGAGCGGCAGCGCCGGCAGCGCCGCGGCCGAGACGAGTTGGGCGTCGCCGAGGATGTCGGCGGGCGGAGGCGAGGACGGCGGGTTCGACGCCGGATTGGACGCCGGCGACGACGTCGATGCGGCCGGCGGCCGGGCACCGACCATCCGGTAGGTGGCGTTGACGGCGGAGGTCCGCAGGTCGGTCGGCGGGACGTAGCTCTGCACGCCACGCTTCCGGGTCATCACCAGCACCCGGTCCTCGACGGTCACGACGGCCGTCGCGACCTCCCAGACCGCGTTCATGTCGGGGTCGTCGGGCTGGTACGTCACCACGCTGATGTCCCCGGCCGAGGCGACGCCGCCCTCGACCGGCAACGAGCCGGCGGTCTCGGCGTCGAGGGCGGAGCAGTTCGCTGCGGCCTTCGTGATCTCGGCGCGGGCCGCTTCGGCCTCCTTGGCCGACGAGAACTCGGCGACGACGGCCTTCAGCGTCCCGGCGGAGTCCGAGAGCTCCTCGCCGGACCGGGGGAGGAAGTCGCGGCGCACCGCAGCGGTCGCCCCCATGTCCCGGAGCGACTCGGGCAGGCACTCGTTGTAGTCGCTCTTGCCCTCGTCGTCGTACGTCTGGTCCTCGACCCACCGCGGAGCGGGCTCGTCGGCGACCAGGTCGTCCGCGGTCGGGAGGTGGGCACGGGTGAGGTCCGCGGCCGGCGCCGAGGACGACGGGCTCGGCGCCGTGCTCGGTGTCTGGCTCGGCGCCGGGGCAGGGTCCGGCTCGGTGGCCCGCTCGCCGAACCCGGCGGAGAGGAAGATGATCGGCCCGGCGACCACCGCGGCCAGGGCTACCGCACCGGCGGTGACGATGGCGCGCTGGCGGCGTCGGATCTGATCACCCCGTTGGCGTACCTCGGCTGCGGACTTCATCGGTGCTCCAGGGGTGTCGGCGCGGAACTGGTCCAGACGCGAGATCGGATCACTCATCTCAGGCCTCCTTCCAGACGGCGCCGGGTGTTTCGTCGGCGAGTAGCTCGGCCAGCGTGGCTCGTCCTCGGGCCAGGCGGGCTTTGATGGTGCCGGTGGGGGCGCCGACCTCGGCGGCCACCTGATGGACCGGCAGGTCGGCGATGTGGTGCAGGACGATGGCTTGGCGCTGGGCCTCGGGGAGCTTCTTGAGCGCGGCGACGAGGGCGACATGGGTCTCGTCCACGGCCGGCATCTCCATCCGGATGCCGACGGCTCTGTCGGTGACCCGGCCGGCGTACTTCTTGCGGCGCCAGCGGCCCACGGCGAGGCGGTAGGCGGTGGTGCGGACCCAGGCTTCAGGGTAGTCGACCGTGGACAGCTTGCGCCGGTGCGCCCAGGCGCGGGCGAAGGCCTCCTGGACGCACTCGGCGGCCTCGTCGGAGTCGCCGATCATGGCGTACACCTGCGCGCACACGCGGCGGTAGGACGCGTTGTAGAACGCGTCGAACTCGTCCTCGTCCATCGCTTGCCTCCCCCAGACTGGGCCTCGCCGATCTGGCCCTGCGCCAGCCTCGATCAGTCAGATGCACGAGAGGCAGGTCCGGTTGCATCCGGACGAGAAATACCGAGAACTGCTCAGAGGTAGTCGAGGCGGTACGCAGCGCGCTTGGCGAGCGCGACGAACTCGGAGTTGCTGATGTCGGCGTCACCGTCGGGCACGAAGCTCATCTGGGCGACGTTCGCACCGCGCCGGATCGCGGCCATCCGGTAGTAGATCGAGGTGTTCTCGAGCTCGACCCGGATGTACCACACCGTGATCGCGCCGTCCTTGATGGACTCGGTCGCGAGCTGGGTGACGTGGCTGCCGAGCTGCTTGTCGCTGCACTTGTCCAGCCGGCCCTTGATCGCGACGTTGAACGCCTGCGCCTCCTTGGCCGAGCCGAACTTGCCGACGGTCTCGGTGAGCCCGAAGATCGGGGCGAGCTTCTTCTTCGTCTCGGGGATCACGAAGGAGCGGGTCTGGGCGCCGGACATGCCCTTGGCGTTGAACTCGGTGTTGTCGCAGCGGGTCTGGGCCGGGTTGGTCTTGGCCGCCTTCGCCTCGGTGCCCTCCCAGGGGTCACCGATCGTGCTGACCGGCGGAAGATCGGTCTCGTTGATCAGTCCCGGCGCCTTGCCGGTCGGGATCGGGACCACCGTCGCGCGCGGCCGCTTGGTCTCCACGCACGCACCCGCGCCGGGCATCGAGCAGAGGTTGTGGACCGCGGTGCCGAGCATGGTCGAGGTCTTGGCCGCGGTGGTGCTGGACTTGCCCTCGGTCTTCACGGTCACCGCGGCGGTGTGCCGGCCGGTGCGCGCGACGCCGTAGGTGACCGCCCGGCTGTTCTCCCAGTCGCGGTAGGTGAAGAGGGTCGCCTCGTCGCCGATGCCCTGGACCGTCTCGGTGAACATCAGCTGGTAGCGGGGCTCAGCACATGCTGCGTACCACCCCTGCATCTTCTTGTACGCAGCAGCCGCCGCCTTCGCGTCGACGGACGACTCGATCGTGGTGCCGGCGGTGGTCGCCTTCGCCTGCGCGGTGAAGGTGCGCGCCAGGCTCGCCACCGGCCGCTTGTCGGCCGAGGTGTCGGCCTGGCAGGGGATGGTGAGGCCGGTGCCCTCGAGGTTGTCGGAGGAGATGTCGACGGCCCAGGTGCCGCCGTAGATCTTCGCCACCTCGTCCTCGGTCATCAGGTCCTTGGCGGTCAGCTTCTTGCCGGGGATCTGGCTCGGCTCGACCTCGAACTCCTCGGCCGCCGACTGCATCGAGAGCGTGTTGAGCCGGGGCTCGGTCTCGGCGTCCTGGGTGACGAAGAAACCGGTGCCGACCAGGGCGGCGACGGCCGCGACCGCGCCGATCGCGGTGTGCACCCGGCGGCGTACGGCACCGGCGGTGGTGATCGTCGAGGTCTTCGGCCAGGGCTGCTCGGTGAGCACGTCGACGAGCGGGTCGAAGATGGACTGCAGCTGCTCGGGCGCGATCCCGAGCTCGGCGCAGATGGCGGCGTTGGCGCCCTGCAGGTCGGTCTCGGTGCGGCTGATCGGGGTGCCGACCTCGCGGGCCAGCTGGGCCAGGTCGACGCTGGTGAGGTGGCCGAGCAGGAAGACCTTGCGGTCGTGGAGCGGCAGGCTGCGCAGCGCGGAGAGGGTGCTGCGAGCCTCGGGAGCGATCGTCTGGTCGCGGTGGAGCAGCGGCACCGAGTGGTTGCGGATCGCCTTGGACCAGGCGATCGGGCGCACCCAGTCCTCGCGCTCGAAGTCGTCCATCGGCTTCACCTTGCGCCAGTGGTGCCAGGTGATGACCAGCGCGCCGCGCACGGCGGCCTTGGCAGCCTCCAGGTCCCCGGTCAGCGACCAGGTTTGGAGAAGGAGGCGTCCGCGGACGTCCTGATAGAACGCCTCGAAGGTCTCGTGGTCTGCCGCGGTCATGCCCATGTCAGCGGTCAACTGTAGGTGATTCGGTCGAATGAACGGCAATACCCGCAGATGCACAGGCGGGTATCAACCGCTGTGACCAAGCCGGGCACGGGCCGTGGCGGCGCGTCGCCGAGATCGAGCCGACGAGGGTTGCGAGGATGAGTGGCGATGTCTTCGCTGCTGCCTCCTCGCACCCCCGACGGGCGAGTCGCGGATGATCTCCACGATCTCCGCCACCGCCGCCCGCTGGTCGCGGTCGCCCTGCTCGGCGGCGTCGGCACGGCCGCGTCCACGCTGGTCGTGTGCCTGGCGGTCGGCATCCTCGGCTGGTTCATCAGCGACATGGGAGCCCACGGCGAGCCCTCGGACGCCCTGCGTGTCGCCGCGCTCGGCTGGCTGCTCGGCCACGGGTCCGGCGTCCTCGTCTCCGGCGTGGCGGTCACCGTCGTCCCGCTCGGCCTCACCCTCGTCCTGGCCTGGGTCATGTGGCAGGTGGCTGTCCGGGTCGGTGACGCGGTCTCGCTGCACGGGCCGGACGCCAACGCCCTCGCCGACGGCGAGCGTGACCTGACCGTCCCGGTCGTGGCCGGGCTCTTCACGCTCGGCTACACCGCCACCGCCCTGGTCACCGCGAGCATCGCCGGCACCCCGGCCACCGCGCCGAGCATCGCCGGGGTCTTCGCCTGGTCGGTCGGGCTCTGCGTGGTCGTGGCGCTGCCCGCGATCGCGGTCGGCTCCGGCCGCGCGGCGCTGTGGATCACGCTGCTGCCGCGCGCTGCCGTGGACGTGCTGGTGATGGTCCGCTCGATCCTGCTCTGGTGGTTCGCGGTCAGCACCCTGGTGTTCTTCGCGGCTCTCTTCACCGACTTCACCACCTCGGTCAACGTGGTCTCCCAGCTCCACCTCGACCTCGGCGGGATCATCCTCTACTCGCTGCTCGCCGTCCTCGTGCTGCCCAACGCCGTCCTCTTCTCCAGCGCGTACGCCCTGGGCCCGGGCTTCTCGGTCGGCGTCGGGACGACCGTCACCCCCACGGCGGTGACCCTCGGTCCGCTGCCGATGTTCCCGATGCTCGCCGCGCTGCCCGACAACGGCGCCCCGCCCGCCTGGGTCGCCGCCGTGATGGCGCTCGGCCCACTCACCGCCTTCTGGGCCGTCTGCCGGGTCAGCCGGGTCCGGCCCACCCTGCGCTGGTCGGAGGGCGCGCTCCGCGGCGTCAGCGCCGGAGTCGTCGCCGGCCTCCTTGTCGCGATCCTCTCCGGCATCGCCGGCGGCGCCGTCGGCCCCGGCCGGATGGCCGACGTCGGGCCGTACGCCGGCCAGGTGCTCGTCAACGCCATCGCCTTCTTCGGCCTCGCCGGTCTCCTCGCCGGTCTCACCATGACCTGGTGGCACCGGCGTTCCCTCCCCGCCGCCCCATCCGCCTAGAGTTCGCAGCATGTCGCTGCGTCTCGTCGTCCTCGTGTCCGGCTCGGGCACCAACCTCCAGGCTCTTCTCGACGCCTGTGCGTCCCCGGAGTACGGGGCCGAGGTCGTCGCGGTCGGGGCCGACCGCGACGGGATCCAGGGGCTGACCCGGGCGACCGACGCCGGCATCCCGACGTTCGTGCACCGGGTCAAGGACTTCGGGTCGCGCGAGGAGTGGGACTCGGCGCTGGCCGAGTCGGTGGCTGCGTACGAGCCTGATCTGGTGGTCTCCGCCGGCTTCATGAAGCTCGTCGGCGCTGCCTTCCTCGACCGGTTCGGCGGGAAGACGCTCAACACCCACCCGGCGCTGCTGCCGAGCTTCCCGGGGATGCACGGGGCGCGGGACGCGCTGGACTACGGCGTGAAGGTGACCGGGGCGACGCTGTTCATCGTCGACGCCGGGGTCGACACCGGGATGATCATGGCCCAGGTGACGGTGCTGGTGGAGGACGACGACACCGAGGAGACGCTGCACGAGCGGATCAAGGTCGTCGAGCGCTCGATGCTCGTCGAGTCGGTCGGTCGGATCGCCCGTGAGGGCTACACCGTGGACGGCCGGCGGGTTCGATTCGGGCGCGCCTGAACGGTTAGAGTGACGAGCACACGACTGGCGCAGGTGGGGGACCACCGGGGAGTGTAAAGAGACGGCATCGACCGCCTGGGTGCCCCTCATCGAATTCATCGACCGATGAGGAGTGGCTGTGCAGGACAAGATCGCCATCAAGCGGGCCCTGGTGTCCGTCTACGACAAGACCGGTCTCGAGGACCTGGTCCGGGGGCTTCACGACGCCGGCGTCGAGCTCGTCTCGACCGGCGGCTCGGCCAAGCTGATCGCCGACCTCGGCCTGCCGGTGACCAAGGTCGAGGACCTGACCGGCTTCCCCGAGTGCCTCGACGGCCGCGTGAAGACGCTGCACCCGCGCGTGCACGCCGGCATCCTCGCCGACCGCCGCCTGGAGTCCCACGTCGAGCAGCTCAAGGAGCTCGAGGTCGAGCCGTTCGACCTGGTCGTCTCCAACCTCTACCCGTTCGTGCAGACCGTCGCCTCCGGCGCCGGCCCGGACGAGGTCGTCGAGCAGATCGACATCGGCGGCCCCTCGATGGTCCGCGCCGCCGCCAAGAACCACCCCTCCGTCGCCATCGTGACGAGCCCGGAGCAGTACGCCGACACCCTCGCCGCGCTCGCGGCCGGCGGGTTCACCTACGCCCAGCGCAAGGCGCTGGCCGCGGCCGCCTTCGTGCACACCGCGACGTACGACGTCCACGTCGCCTCCTGGATGGGCAACGTGCTCACCGACACCTCCGACGGCTCGGGCTTCCCGGCGTGGGCAGGTGCGACCTGGGACCGCCAGGCGGTGCTGCGCTACGGCGAGAACCCGCACCAGCCGGCCGCGCTCTACCGCTCGGGCTTCGGTCCGGGAGGCCTGGCTGCCGCCGAGCAGCTGCACGGCAAGGAGATGTCCTACAACAACTACGTCGACACCGACGCCGCCCGCCGCGCGGCCTACGACCAGGGTGACCAGCCGACCGTCGCGATCATCAAGCACGCCAACCCGTGCGGTGTCGCGGTCGGCGCGGACGTCGCCGAGGCCCACCGCCGCGCCCACGAGTGCGACCCGGTCTCCGCGTTCGGCGGCGTGATCGCCACCAACGTACCGGTCTCGAAGCAGATGGCCGAGCAGGTCGCCGAGGTCTTCACCGAGGTGATCGTCGCTCCTGGTTATGAGGACGGCGCCGTCGAGATCCTGCAGGGCAAGAAGAACATCCGCATCCTCGTGGCCGAGCCGCTCGCGACCACCGGCGTCGAGACCCGGCCGATCAGCGGCGGCCTGCTGATGCAGCACACCGACACCTTCCAGGCCGAGGGCGACGACCCCGCCAACTGGACCCTGGCCACCGGTGAGGCCGCCGACGAGGCGACCCTGGCCGACCTGGCGTTCGCCTGGAAGGCCGTACGCGCCGCCAAGTCCAACGCGATCCTGCTGGCCCGCGACGGTGCCGCCGTCGGCATCGGCATGGGCCAGGTCAACCGCGTCGACTCCTGCCGCCTGGCCGTCGAGCGAGCCAACACCCTCGCCGAGGGCACCGAGCGTGCCCGCGGCTCCGTCGCCGCCTCCGACGCCTTCTTCCCCTTCGAGGACGGCCCGCAGATCCTGATCGACGCCGGCGTCAAGGCGATCGTCCAGCCCGGTGGCTCCATCCGCGACGAGCTCACCATCAAGGCGTGCGAGGCGGCCGGGGTGACGATGTACTTCACCGGCACGCGCCACTTCGCGCACTGATCCTCCCTTCGCAGCCGATCCTGCAACCGTCGGGTAACACGGTGCGGGATCGGCTGCGTGCATACGCCCCGGGGTTTACTGTCGGGCTGCCTCAACGCCCGAAAGAGAGAACTGCCGAATGATTCGCCGTGCCGCCGTAGTCATCACCCTCGCAGCCGCTGCTGCCGTCCCCGTCGGCTTCGCGCTCAACTCGGCCAGCGCCGCAGCGACGTGCGACGGGAAGGCCGCCACCATCGTCGGCACCAGTTCTGCGGACAGGCTGGTCGGCACCGCTGGGGTGGACGTGATCGTCGGGGGTGCCGGCAACGACGTCATTCTCGGCAAGGCGGGCAACGACATCGTGTGCGGTGGCTCGGGGGACGACACGATCCGCGGCAACTTCGGCAAGGACCGGATCTTCGGCGGACTCGGCGCGGACAAGATCGACGACTCGACGGGCCACGAGGGCGTCGACCGACTCTTCGGCGGTCCCGGTGACGACACGGTGTTCGGTCAGACGGTGGGCGACGTCGTCTATGGCGGCGACGGACGGGACTGGATCCATCTGTGGGGCGGCGAGGGCCACGGCGGCCCGGGTGCTGACGGGATCGGCGTCACCAAGGGGAAGGGCTATGGCGACGGGGGCAACGACAAGCTCGGGCCGTATGGCGACGGCGTTCGACTTGTTGGTGGCACCGGAGCGGACACCCTTCTCTTCGGGGCCGCCGACACCGGCGGTGCTCGCGTCGACCTCGCGGCGGGCACCGGGCGCACGCTGGTGATGCCCGGAACGACGGACTATGGGGCGTACGAATTCACCTTCACCAGCCTCGAGAACTTCGACGGCACGGACTACCGCGACATCGTCTACGGAACGGCCGGCGCCAACGTGCTCGACGGCGACGGTGGCCGGGACACGGTCTACGGGCGCGCCGGCACCGACGCCTGCCGGGCCGAGGTCAAGTACGGCTGCGAGCGGCTGATCCCCTGACGCGCGTGGGCCTTCGCAAGGCTCGGGTCGAGCGAGCCTAGGATGGTTCCTGTGACTGCACAGAAGCTGGATGGCACCGCCACCCTCAAGACGATCAAGGCCGAGCTGGCCGACCGGGTGGAGAAGCTGAAGGCCGCGGGCGTGACGCCTGGGCTCGGCACCGTGCTGGTGGGCGACGACCCGGGCAGCCGGTGGTACGTCAACGCCAAGCACAAGGACTGCGCCGAGATCGGCATCGAGTCGATCCGGGTGGACCTACCGGCGACCGCGACGCAGGAAGAGGTCGAGGCGGAGATCGACCGCCTCAACGCCGACCCGGACTGCACCGGCTTCCTCATCCAGCAGCCGACCGGGCTCGACGAGTTCGCGCTGCTCTCTCGGGTGGCCCCGGAGAAGGACGTCGACGGCCTGCACCCGCACAACCTCGGCAAGCTGGTCCTGGGTGAGGACGGCCCGCTGCCGTGCACCCCGGTGGGCTGCATCGAGCTGCTGCGCCGTCACGGGGTCGAGATCAACGGCGCCGAGGTGGTCGTGGTCGGCCGTGGGCTGACTGTCGGGCGTCCGCTGGGGCTGCTGCTGACCCGGCGTTCCGAGAACGCCACGGTCACGCTGTGCCACACCGGCACCCGCGACCTGGCCGCCCACACCCGCAACGCCGACATCGTGGTGGCCGCCGCGGGCGTGCCGGGCATCATCACCAAGGACATGGTCAAGCCGGGCGCGGCGCTGCTGGACGTCGGTGTCTCCCGGGTCGACGGTAAGATCGCAGGAGACCTGGCCGAGGACGTGTGGGACGTGGCTGGCTGGGTGTCTCCGAACCCGGGTGGGGTGGGTCCGATGACACGCGCCATGTTGCTCTCCAATATCGTCCTCAGCGCCGAGAAGGCTGTCGAAAGGCTCTGACACGTGTCCGTCCATCCCCCGCTCAGCCCCACACCGGCGGCTCCCGCACCGGTGGCGGTGGCGCATGAGAAGACGGACCCCAAAGACGTACGCAGCTTCCCCTCGACCATCGGCGGCTTCGTCTACCTCGGCGTGCTGACGGCTGCGATCGTCGGTCTCGGGCTGGTCGGCTTCGGCCACTGGCGGGTGGGGATCATCGTCCTCGCCGCCGGGCTGGGGGCCGCGTCGCTGGGGCGTGCGGTGCTGCGCACCAAGGACGCCGGGATGCTGGCGGTGCGCAACCGCTGGTTCGACGTGGTGCTGCTGGCGCTGACCGCGGGCGCGCTGTGGATCCTCGCGGTGACCGTCCCGGGCGAGTAGGACCCAGGAACAGCAAGAAGGCCGTCCCGAGCGGGACGGCCTTCTTCTATGTCCGGGTCACTGCTCGATCGGGACCCACTCCTGCTTCGCGTAGTCCCAGCGCCAGCCGTCCTGCTCGTAGACCGGCAGCTCGCCCTCGGCGGTCTGGGTCGGCTGCTGCCAGGCCTGCTGGCCGCCACCGGCACCGCCGGAGACGATGGTGCGGTCGCTGTTCTCCGGAGCCGGAGGTGCGGCCGGGGTGGCCGGCGCGGCGGGTGCCGCGGGAGCTGCGGGTGCAGCCGGAGCCGGAGCAGCGGCCGGAGCGGGAGCCGCCGGAGCCGCAGCCGCGGGGGCGGCCGGGGCGGCAGCCTGGGAGTCCCAGGACGGGACGGCCGGGCGCAGGTTGTCGCCACCGAAGGCGAGGCCGGCACCCGCGATCTCGGAGCCGTCCTTGTCGAAGAGCAGCGGGTAGACGAGACCGGCGAGCGCGCCGCCGAGGGCCGGGACGATCAGGAAGACCGGCAGGTTGGCCAGTGCGTCGGTGCCCGAGAAGAGGGCCGGGCCGAACGAGCGGGCGGGGTTGACCGAGGTGCCGGTCAGCGGGATGCCGACGAAGTGGATCGCGGCCAGCGCCAGACCGATGGCGAGCGGCGCGGCGGCGGCGTTGGTGCCGGCCCGGACGTCGGTGACGCCGAGAATGACGAAGACGAAGATGAAGGTGAGGATCAGCTCGACCAGGATCGCGCCGACGATGCCGGTGCCGGCTCCGTCGCCGAAGCCGTTGGCGCCGAGGCCGCCGTCGTTCCAGGAGTTGTAGCCCGTGGAGAGGGCGATGAGGAACAGTGCGATCGCGCCGATGACCGCGCCGACGAACTGGGCACCGATGTAGGCGCCGGCGTCCTTCCAGCTGATCCGGCCGGCCGTCGCAACGCCGAGGGTCACCGCCGGGTTGAAGTGGCCGCCGGAGATGCGGCCGAAGGTGTAGGCCCCCATCACCACGGCGATACCGAAGGCCAGTCCGACTGCGACGACCTCGAGTCCCCAGGTCGGCTGCTCGGCGTGGCCGGCGCCGGCCACGACCGCGATGACAGAACCGCAGCCGATGAACACGAGGATGAAGGTGCCGATGACCTCGGCTGCCATCTTCTGGATGAAGGTCGGCTCAGCGGCCGACAGTGATTCCTCAGTCATGTCCCCTTAAACCCTTCAATGTCTGTTGACGTCGGTCAGACCCATCGACACCCGAGAAGCACTCAGGCACCAGCAGTCACCTGAACAACAAGGAGGTGTTGACACACAGTAACTCTTTTGTGACGGCACTTCGTGGTGCTTAGGTAGGGCGGGGCGGTGTCGCATCGAGCATCAGGTATCTTGACGTCAAGGCACTTTCTCATGTCCGGGTCCCCGACCTAAGTCCGCAGCACCGCAGATCGCAACTTGTCAGGAGTAGCCACACCCATGGCCGCACGAATCATCTACACCCACACCGACGAGGCGCCGCTGCTCGCGACGTACTCCTTCCTCCCGATCGTCTCGGCCTTCGCGGCCAAGGCGGGCGTCGAGGTCGAGACGCGTGACATCTCGGTGGCCGCGCGCATCCTGGCGCAGTTCGGCCTGGCCGACGACGCGCTGGGCGAGCTCGGCGACCTGGCCAAGACGCCGGAAGCCAACATCGTCAAGCTGCCCAACATCTCCGCCTCCATCCCGCAGCTCAAGGCCGCGATCAAGGAGCTGCAGGAGAAGGGCTACGAGATCCCCGACTACCCCGAGGCGCCCAGCACGCCTGAGGAGGAGGAGATCCGGGCCAAGTACGACAAGGTCAAGGGCTCCGCGGTGAACCCGGTCCTGCGCGAGGGCAACTCCGACCGTCGCGCGCCCGGCTCGGTCAAGGCGTACGCCAAGGCCCACCCGCACACCAACAAGCCGTTCGCGGACAACTCCAAGACCACCGTCGCCACCATGGGCGCCCACGACTTCAAGTCCAACGAGAAGTCGGTGACCCTCCCGGCCGACGACACCCTCTCCATCGTGCTCGAGAAGGCCGACGGCGAGACGGTGACGCTGCTCGCCGAGCTGCCCGTGCTCCAGGGCGAGATCGTGGACGCGACGTACATGTCCGCGGCCAACCTGCACGCCTTCCTCGAGAACGCGCTCGCCAAGGCCAAGGCCGACGACGTGCTGTTCTCGTTGCACCTCAAGGCCACGATGATGAAGGTCTCCGACCCGATCATCTTCGGCCACGTCGTGAAGGCCTACTTCAAGGACGTCTTCGAGAAGTACGGCGCCGACCTCGAGGCCGCCGGCCTCTCCGCCAACGACGGTCTGGGCGCGATCCTCTCGGGTCTGTCCGGCCTGGAGAAGGGCGCCGAGATCGAGGCCGCGTTCAAGGCCGCGATCGAGGCCGGCCCGCGCCTGTCCTACGTCAACTCCGACAAGGGCATCACCAACCTGCACGTCCCCTCCGACGTCATCATCGACGCCTCGATCCCGGCGCTGGTCCGCAACGGCGGCAAGCTCTGGGGTGCCGACGGCGGCGAGGACGACACCCTCGCGGTGATCCCGGACTCCTCCTACGCCGGCGTCTACCAGACCGTCATCGACGACGTGAAGAAGAACGGTCCGCTCGACCCGGCGACGATCGGCACCGTCCCCAACGTCGGTCTGATGGCGCAGAAGGCCGAGGAGTACGGCTCCCACGACAAGACCTTCCAGATCGAGGCCGCCGGCACCGTACGTGTCCTGAACAAGGCCGGCGAGGTGCTGATCGAGCACGACGTCGAGGCCGGCGACATCTGGCGTGCCTGCCAGACCAAGGACATCCCGGTCCGCGACTGGGTCAAGCTCGCCGTCAGCCGTGCCCGCGAGTCCAAGACCCCGGCCGTGTTCTGGCTCGACGAGTCGCGTGCCCACGACGCCGAGCTGATCAAGAAGGTCACGACCTACCTGACCGAGCACGACACCGAGGGTCTCGAGATCAAGATCCTCTCGCCGGAGCTGGCGACCGCGTACTCCCTCGAGCGCCTGCGCAACGGCGAGGACACCATCTCGGTCACCGGCAACGTGCTGCGTGACTACAACACCGACCTGTTCCCGATCCTCGAGGTCGGTACGTCGGCGAAGATGCTCTCCATCGTCCCGCTGATCGCCGGCGGCGGTCTGTTCGAGACCGGTGCGGGCGGCTCGGCGCCGAAGCACGTGCAGCAGCTGGTCGAGGAGGACTACCTCCGCTGGGACTCGCTGGGTGAGTTCTTCGCGCTGGTGCCCTCGTTCGAGAAGTACGCCGAGCAGGCCTCGGCCCCGGCTGCGAAGGTGCTCGCCGGTGCGCTCGACCGGGCGACCGCGACCTTCCTGGAGAACGACCGCTCCCCGGGTCGCAAGCTCGGCACCACCGACAACCGCGGCTCGCACTTCTACCTCGGCCTCTACTGGGCCCAGGAGCTCGCCGCGCAGACCGAGGACACCGAGCTCGCCGCGGCCTTCAAGGGCCTTGCCGAGACCCTCGCGGCCAACGAGGACAAGATCGTCGAGGAGCTCCTCGCGGTCCAGGGCAAGCCCGCCGACATCGGTGGCTACTACCTGCCCGACGCCGAGAAGGTCACCGCCGTGATGCGTCCCTCCGCGACGCTCAACGAGGCGATCGACTCTCTCTGATTCAATCCCCGACGGCCCGGCACGGACTCCGTGCCGGGCCGTCGTGCGTTGTCGGGACACCTTCCCGACAGAGGTGACCTTGCTCTCCAGATCTTTCTTCTGATTCCTATAAGTCCAGGTCAGCATGGTGTTTTCCGCCGACGAGAGGCGGAAAACCTTTAGGTAAGTGTCGGTGCTCGCGCCTACCGTGATCTATTGATGACTGCGACCCTCTCGACTCCGCCCGCGCCCACCTCAGGCAAGGCTCTGGGAGTCTCCGCCGAACCTGCTGACCCGAGCCGGCAGGTCGACTGGCGACGCCTGAAGGGGCCGGTGACGGTCGCTGCGCTGCTCGCTCTGGCGGTTGCCATGGTGGCCCAGTCGATCGGCACCGTCGTGGCCGGCCGGCTGGCCGAGAACCCGACCGCCAGCCTGGTCGGGTGGCTGGCGCTGTGCGTGATCGGCGCCTCGCTGGTCGACTCCACGGCGAAGATCGCCTGGGTCGGCGTCTCCGACCGGGTCGAGGGCAAGCTGCGCGAGGACGTGCTCCAGGCCGCCATGCGACAGCCGCTCTCCGAGCTGAGCGAGCAGGCCGTCGGGGAGATCCTCGACCGGGTCGACGACGACTCCCACGAGGTCGGCAACCTGCTGCGCTGGCAGCTGTGGATGCTCTTCCGCTCGGTCTTCGCGGCGCTGCCGATGTGGATCGTGGCCAGCTTCACCTGGTGGCCGTCAGCGATCCTGTTCCCGCTCCTCGCCGCGGTGACCTGGTTCGTCATCCGCGGCCTGCTGGGCCAGATCTCGCGGCTCAAGGTCATCGAGGAGGCCTCCTGGACCGACCACGCCGCCGTGCTCGAGGAGGGCATCGCGGGGCGTGACGACCTGCGTACGAGCCTGGGCCAGGACCACGTGGTCGCCCGGGTGGCGCGACTCTCGTCGACGGTCCACGAGAAGTTCCGGGCCGTGGTCACGGTCGAGGCGAAGGTCGGCCGTCGCGCCGGCGTGCTGCTCCACTCCCTCCTGGCCGGTATCGGCCTGGCCGGGGTGGCGCTCGCCGCGACGGATCGGCTCGGGATCAGCGCGCTGGTCACGCTCTTCCTGGTCACGAGCACGTTCGTCGGTCAGATCGCGATGCTCGCCAACCACTTGCCCGACATCCAGGCCGGCCTCGGCGCGGTCATCCGGCTGCGCCAGATGATGGCCGCCGAGCCGGAGCCCGAGGGCGGCGAGCCGGTGCCCGGTGGGGGAGCGCTCGAGGTCGACCTGCGCGACCTGAGCTTCTCCTACGCCGAGGGCACCTTCGCCCTCCAGGGCATCTCGCTCACCGTGCCCGCCGGCGACACCATCGCCCTGGTCGGCCGCACCGGCTCGGGGAAGTCGACGCTCGCCTCGCTGCTCTCCCGGGCCGTCGAGCCGCCGCGCGGCTCGGTGTTCCTGGGTGGCGTGGACGTGCGCGACCTCGACCTGCAGCAGCTGCGCGCCTCCGTGGGCGTGGTGACGCAGCGTACGGAGATCCTGGCCGGCACGCTCGCGGAGAACATCGCGCTCTTCGACGACTCGCGTCCGCGCGAGGACATCGAGCGGGCGGTTGCCCGGCTCGGGCTCTCGGAGTGGGTCGCGGGGCTGCCCGAGGGCCTCGACACCCTGCTCGGACCCGGCGGCACCTCGCTGTCGGCGGGGGAGGAGCAGCTGGTCGCCTTCGCCCGGCTGCTGGTGCGCGACGTACGCGTGGTCGTGCTCGACGAGGCGACCGCGCGGATGGACCCGCTCACCGAGCGCCGGGTGGTCGCTGCTGCCGACCGGCTGCTCACCGGGCGCACGGGCATCCTGATCGCCCACCGGCTGTCCACGATCGAGCGGGCTCCGCACGTGGCCGTGCTCGACCACGGCCGGGTGATCCAGCATGGCCTGCGGGCCTCGCTGGCGACCGCGCCGGGGCCGTTCCACGACCTGCTCGAGGCCAGTCGCACCGATCACCACGACTCGCCCTCGCCGGAGGCCAAGCCCGTCGACCACTCCACCCTCGACCACGTCGCCGAGGGCAGTTCCGGGGTCGGCGGCAAGCGGCGCTCGGGTGCTCCGCCGGAGCTCCCGGAGGTCGGCACCGGGCCGTCGCTCGCCCGCGGCATGCTGCACGTCCTGTTCCTGCGCCCCGAGTGGGGAGTCGCGGGTGCGCTGCTCTTCCTGTTCGCCTCGATGACCGGTGCGCAGGGTGCCTTCACCGGACTCCTGTGGGGTCGGATCGTCGAGTCGCTGCAGGACGGTGGCAGCCCGACCGTGCTGTCGGTGCTGCTGGTCGTCAGCCTGCTGGCCGCCCCGCTGATGCTCGCCGACGCCTTCTACCGCTACCCGCGCTGGTGGATCGAGGTCATGCTGCGGGCCCGGATGGCCGTGCTCTACGGCCAGACCCGCCAGCACCGCCTGACGCGTACGCCGCCGGGTGAGGTCGTCGCGCGGTCGATGGACGCGGACCGCTACGCCCGCTACGCCGACCGCTGGGTCGACTTCGTCAACGGTCTGGTGATCGCGACGATCACGGCCCTGCTCGCCGGCACCGCGCTCGCGGGCGCCGTGCTCCTGGTCGTCATGGTCGCCTCGGCCCTGGCCTCCGCGGTCGGTCGGCCGATCGCCGGTCGTTCGGCCGCGGCCTCCTCCGCCGCTCGTGCCCGGTTCGGGCGCGCCGTGGTCTCGGCGCTGGAGTCCGTACGCACGGTGAAGCTGGCCGCGGCCACCCCGCAGGTCCACGCCCACCTGCAGCACGTGGACTCGGGTCGCGTGGAGGCGGCGGTGAAGGAGCACCGGGTGCAGGCGTTCCTCGACGGGGTGCCCGCGCTGATGGTGCAGTGCGGTGTCGTGGCTGCGTGGGGCATCTACTTCGGCGGCGGCTGGGGCCTGGCCACCGCGCTGCTGGTGGCCAACGCGGTCTCGGGCTTCGACTGGTTCGGCCGCGTGGCCGGCATGGTCGTCACCGAGGCGCCGGGCACCCGTGCGTGGCAGAGGGAGACCAGCCGGTTCGCCGGTGGCCGGGACCTGATGGACCTGCCGCCGGGTGTCGACCTGGTCTCCGGCGACGCGCCGGATCCGGGTCCGGTCGATCAGGTGCCGCTCCACTCATTGGAGCTCTCGGCCCTGTCGGCGGTCCACGACGACGGCACGATCGGTGTCTCGGACGTCTCGCTCACCATCGAGCGTGGCGAGCTGGTCCTGCTCGTCGGGCAGGTCGGCTCGGGCAAGTCGTCCCTGCTGGCGTCGTTGGCCGGCCTGATCGAGCACACCGGCACGATCCGGTGGAACGACGAGCTGGTCGAGGACCCGCAGGCCTTCCTGCGGCCCGGTCAGGTCGCCTACGTCGCCCAGGTGCCGCGGGTGCTCTCCGGCACCTTCTCCGACAACATCCGTCTGGGTCACGACCGACCCTTCGACAGCCCGGTCGCCGACGCGCGGCTCGAGCTCGACGTCAAGGAGGCGGGCGGTGCGGACGCGATCGTCGGTCACCGTGGCGTACGCCTCTCCGGGGGTCAGGTCCAGCGTCTCGCCCTGGCGCGGGCGCTGGCCGCCGACACCGAGCTGCTCCTGGCCGACGACGTCTCCAGCGCGCTCGACGCGGCCACCGAGATCGAGCTCTGGCGGGCGCTCCGCGACCGGCACACGACGGTCATCGGAGCCACCTCCAAGCGAGCCGCTCTCGCCCAGGCCGACCGCGTGGTCGTCATGGTCGACGGCGAGGTCGCGGCCGTGGGTCCGTGGGCCGAGCTGGCCCCGGCCTGGTCCCACCTCGCCGGCTGATCGCCGCCTCGGCAGGCCGTCTGGCGCTTCGGCGTCAGGCGGCCTCGCCGTGCTCGAGCGTGCGGCGCAGCGCAGCAACATCCACGCCGAGGGCCCGTAGTGCAGCATGTCCTTCCCCCTCCGCCCGCAGAATGCCGAGCAGGATGTGCTCGGTGCCGATCGAGCGGTCCTTGAGCCGGATCGCCTCGCGGAGCGAGAGCTCGAGGGTCTTCTTGGCCTCCTTGGAGAAGGGGATGTGCCCGCCGCGGCGCCGCGGTCCGCTCTTGTCCAGGGCTCCGGGGCCGAAGGCCTCCTCGACCTTCTCCCGGACGGCGTCGAGATCGATCCCGAGAGCCGCGAGCGCCTCGGCGTCGTCGGGCCCGAGGCGGTCGTGGGCCTTCGCGACCTCCGAGCGCAACCGCTCGCGGTCGATGCCTGCCTCGAGGAGCGCCCGGGCGGCGGGATTCTCGGGGTCGCCCAGCATCGCCAGCAACAGGTGGTTGGTGTCGATCTGGGTGTGGTTCAGCTCTCGGGCGACGCCCTGTGCCTCGACCACGACCAGCTGGGCCTGTTTGGTGAACCTCTCGAACATCACAGCTCCTTCGCATACTTCTTGTGGACCGCCTGCCGGCTGACCTCCAGCGCGTCGGCGATCTCCTGCCAGGCCCATCCCTGTCGACGGGCGTTCGCCACCTGCAGCCGCTCCAGCGAGTCGGCGAGGCGACGTAGCGCGAGCGCGGCTCGCAGTCCGGTGCGCGGGTCGGCGCTCGCGGCCGACTCGGCGAGATCCTTGGCATCCGTCATGATGTCAATGTAGGTTGACAGATCCGCGATGTCAACCAAGATTGACAGAAGCGTGGAGAAGCGGGACCCGAGTCACACCGATTCGCGGAATAGCCCCCAAATCGCGGAAGGTTAAGCCGTAGTGACCGACAGCGCCAGCACCGAGACCGCCCTGAGGCAGGTCACCCCCGTCCGGTTCGCGATCGCGATGATCGCCCTCGCGACGGGTGGTTTCGCGATCGGTACGACCGAGTTCGTCACCATGGGCGTGCTGCCCGAGATCGCCGAGGGCGTGGGTGTCCGCACCTCCACGGCCGGCCACCTGATCAGCGCCTACGCGGTCGGAGTCGTGGTCGGCGTACCGATCCTCTCGTTCTTCGTCGCCCACCTTCCGCGCAAGGGGCTGCTGCTGTCGCTGATGGCGGCGTACGCGCTGTTCAATGTCCTGAGCGCGGCTGCCGTCGACTACCAGATGCTCCTGGTCGCGAGGTTCCTCGACGGGCTGCCGCACGGCGCCTACTTCGGTGTCGCGAGCATCGTCGCGACCTCGATGGCCGCCCCGAAGCACCGCGGCCGGGCGGTCGCCCTGGTGATGCTCGGGCTCTCGGTCGCCAACGTGGTCGGCGTCCCGTTCGCCACCTGGCTCGGCCAGACCGCCGGCTGGCGAGCCCCGTACGCAGCCGCAGCAGGCCTCGCCCTGCTGACCGTGGTCCTGGTGCAGTTCTCGGTGCCCCACTTCCCGGGCGACCCCAACGCGACCGGCCGCAGTGAGGCCGGCCGGTTCTTCACCAACAAGCAGGTCTGGCTGACCATGCTCGCGGGCGCGATCGGCTTCGGCGGCATGTTCGCCGCCTACTCCTACATCGCCCCGATCGTGACCGACACGGCCGGACTGGCGGCGGGCGCGGTGCCGTGGTTCGTCTTCGCGTTCGGCACCGGGATGGTCGTCGGCACCTGGATCGCGGGGGAACTGGCGCGCTGGTCGGTGATGGGTTCACTGCTCGCCAGCAGCCTCGGGATGGTGGCGGTGCTGGCGCTCTTCTGGCTGGTCGCCCCGGCCGGTTGGTGGCTCGCGCCGGTCGCCTTCCTGACCACCGCGGTGGCGTCGGTGCTGGTGATCAACCTGCAGGTGCGTCTGATGGACGTCGCCGACGACGCGGTGACCCTGGGTGCCGCGATGAACCACGCGAGCCTCAACATCGCCAACGCGCTCGGCGCCTTCGCCGGCGGCGTGGCCCTCGACGTCTGGAGCGTCCGTGAGGCGCCGTTGGTCGGCGCAGGCCTGGCCGCCGCCGGGCTGCTGGTGCTGGTGTGGAGCATCAGCATCCACCGGCGGCGGGCCCAGTCCTAGAGCTCGACCTCGTCGCCCGGGGTGTTGGAGGTCGCGGCCTCGACCGCGGCCAGGAACCCGTCGGCCCAGGCCTTGGAGTCGTGGTGGCGGATGGTGTCCCACAGCCCGCGCATCCGGTCCTTGGCCTCGGCCTCGTCCATGTCGACGGCCTGGAGGAAGACCCGAACCATGTCGGAGACGTCGTGGGGGTTGGTCAGCACCGCGCCGCGCAGCTCGGCGGCCGCCCCGGCGAACTCGGAGAGCACCAGCGTGCCGCTCGTGCCGCGGAGACCGTGGACCGCGGCGTACTCCTTCGCGACCAGGTTGAGGCCGTCGCGCAGCGGGGTGATCCACATGACGTCGGCGTTGGCGTAGTAGGCCAGCAGCTCCTCGAAGGGGATCGGCCGGAAGTAGAAGTGGACCGGCATCCAGCCCATCCGCGAGAACCGGCCGTTGATCCGCCCGACCGCCTGCTCGATCTGGTTCTGCAGGGTCTTGTAGACGGTCATCTCGCCGGCCGCGGGCACGCACACCAGCACGAGCGACAGCTCGCCCAGCAGCGAGGGGTCCTCGAGCAGAGCCCGCTCGAAGGCCTCGAGCTGCTGCAGCACGCCCTTGGTGTAGTCGAGTCGCGAGACCGCGAGGGCGATCCGCTGACCCTCGAACTCGTCCTTCACCCGTGCGATCGAGGCCTGCACCGCCGAGGAGGCCAGGGTCTGCTCGATCCGCTTGGTGTCGACGCTGACCGGGTTGGCGCCCAGGTGCACGCGCCGCCCGCCGACGTCGATCACCGACGGCATGGTGTCGAGGCCGAGGGCGAAGCCGTAGGTGCGGAACCGCGGCGCCGAGTCCTCGGTCTCGACGACCTCGACCGGTGCCACGCCGCGGGCCACGTCGACGAAGTTCTCGACCTGGCGCGGGATGTGGAACGAGATGTAGTCGCACTGCAGCAGCGAGCCGATGATCTCTCGGCGCCACGGCACCACGTTGAACACGTCCGCGCCCGGGAAGTGGGTGTGGTGCAGGAACGCGATCTTCACGTCCGGACGCAGCTCACGCAGGTAGGCCGGCACCATCCACAGGTTGTAGTCGTGGATCCAGACGATGCCGCCGTACGCCGCCTCGGCCGCCGCCTGCTCGGCGAAGGCCTTGTTGACCCGGCAGTAGACCTTCCAGTCCTCCTCCTTGAACTTCGCGCGTTCCCAGAAGGTGTGCAGCAACGGCCAGAACGCCTCCTTGGAGAAGCGTTTGTAGAAGACGTCGACGTCCCTCTTCGACAGCGGCAGCCGGGAGGCCACCAGGCCGGGATAGAGCTTGGGGTCGACCACCGTGTGCGTCGCGAACTTCCCGCGTTTGGGGTCGTCGATCGACCAGGCGACCCAGGATCCGGTGCGCTCGGTGAAGAAGGACAGCAGCGTCGGGATGATGCCGTTGGGTGACTTCGGGCGGCGACGCTTGACCTCTCCCTCCTCGATCACCTCGTCGTAGGGGAGCCGGTGGTAGACCATGACGAGGTCGGACTTCCCGGGGTCGTCGGCGTCGTTCTCCGGGTCGTAGATGTGCTCGTCGTCGAGCAGGTTGAAGCGCCTGATCGCCTGCAGGATCCCGCCGGTGCCGGGGGAGGTGGCGTGGAACGTACGCTCCTGGTCGCGGGTCGCGTCGAGGAGCTTGTCCTCGGCCTCGCCGACGCAGACGCCGTTGAACCCGATGTCGTACATCGCCAGGTCGTTGAGGGTGTCGCCGGCAACCAGCACGCGGTCCTTGGGGATGCCGAGGTGCTCGACGAGCTTGGTGACCGTGTGGCCCTTGTTGATCCCGCCGGGCAGCACGTCGAGGTAGTGGCTGAGGGAGTAGAGCAGGTCGCAGCCGATCTCCGCGACCAGCGGGGCGAGGTCGTCGGTGACGGCCTCGGGGTCGCAGAAGTAGGAGACCCGGCGATCCTGGGGCACGTTCTGGCGCACCAGGCCGGGTCGGTCGCCGATCTTCTCCAGGACGGCGAGCTCGCCGGGCCACTTGGCCGCGATCTCCTGCTGGATCGGTTCGACGGCGAGCAGGTCGTGGCCGGTGACGATGGTCGCGCCGACGTCGCAGATGATGAAGTCGGGCGTCGGGATGGTCGGGTCGGCGAGCAGCGGCATCACCGACTCCAGCCCACGACCGGTGACGAAGGACAGGAGTACGTCCTCGCGGCGGCTCAGCGTCTGGTAGAGCTTGACCTTCGCCTCGGGGTCGCCGGCTAGGAAGGTTCCGTCCAGATCGGTCGCGAGCAGCATGCGCGCATTGGCAGCGGACGTGTCGTTCACAAGTCTCCTCGGGGGTCGCCTGGCCTCGAGGCCGATTCGGCAGCTGGCCCGAGGCTGCGGACCCCTTGGAGGATCCGCGGGTCGACCAACCACGTTAACAGGAGCGTGTGTCATCCAGGGAACGGGCATTTGACGGAGCATCGAATCTGCACTGAGTAGAGCCTCTCAGGAGGTCCACAAACTCGTAAGAAATTGGATGCACTTGTTCGATAACCCCGCCGAGGATCCGTCGTTGATGGGTCATGCGGATCCTGCTCGCGGCCTCTAAGACTGCGGGCGACCATGGTCCTCGACGTTGATCACGGGGGGCGTCGAGGCCCATGGCCGGCACGCAGATCAGTGCCGCGGGCAGGATCCTCTGTCATTTCGAGCCTTTCGGCGACCGGCTGACAGAATGCGCACATGACCGGCAGCACCGCTCCCACCACTCGGCCCAGGGTTCTTTCCGGCATCCAGCCGACCGCGGACTCCTACCACCTCGGCAACTATCTCGGCGCCGTTCGGCAGTGGGTGAGCCTGCAGGAGGAGCACGAGCCGTTCTTCTTCATCGCCGACCTGCACGCGATCACCGTCGAGCAGAACCCGAAGGTGCTCCGGGAGCGTACGCGGCGGGCCGCCGCCCAGTTGCTGGCCGCCGGTGTCGACCCGGAGCGGTCCGCGATCTTCGTCCAGTCCCACCTCCCCGAGCACGCCCAGCTCGGCTGGGTGATGCAGTGCATCACCTCCTTCGGTGAGGCCCGCCGGATGACCCAGTTCAAGGACAAGTCCGCCAAGGGTGGTGAGGGCGCGGCCTCCGTCGGCCTCTTCTCCTACCCGATGCTGATGGCCGCCGACATCCTGCTCTACCGCCCGGCGTACGTCCCTGTCGGCGAGGACCAGCGCCAGCACCTGGAGCTGACCCGCGACCTCGCGCAGCGGTTCAACAGCCGCTACAAGAAGACCTTCCGTCTCCCCGAGCCCTACATCCTCAAGGAGGTCGCGAAGATCTACGACCTCCAGGACCCGTCGATCAAGATGTCCAAGTCGGCCTCGAGCCCGAGCGGTCTGATCGACATGCTCGACGACCCGAAGGTCTCGGCGAAGAAGATCCGCTCCGCGGTCACCGACTCCGAGATGGAGATCCGCTTCGACGAGGAGGCCAAGCCGGGCGTCTCCAACCTGCTGCGGATCTACTCCGCGCTGACCGGCTCCGACATCGACACCCTGGTCGGCAAGTACGCCGGCAAGGGCTACGGCGACCTGAAGAAGGATCTCGCCGAGGTCGTCGTCGACTACGTCACGCCGTTCCGGGAGAAGACCTTCGAGGTCCTCGAGGACCGGGAGTATCTCGACGGCATCCTTGCGCAGGGTGCGGAGAAGGCGGGTGCGGTCGCCCGCAAGACTCTGGCCGACGTCTACGAGCGGGTTGGCTTTGTGGCCCCCGCGGCGCCTCTCGGCTAGTAAGGTCGGCGCATGCGCACCATCGGTGTTGCCATCGCTATCCCGGAGCCGTGGGCAAGTCAGCTCCAGGACTACCGGACGTCTCTCGGGGACGCGACGGCGACCATGATCCCGACGCACATCACACTTGTGCCACCGACCGAGATCCACGACGATCTGCTGCCGGACGTCGAGAGCCATCTCGAGCAGGCTGCCTCGAGGGTGGCTCCGTTCGGCGTGCACCTACGCGGCACCGGCACCTTCCGGCCGGTCTCACCCGTGGTGTTCGTAGCTGTGGTCCAGGGCATCTCGGGATGTGAGCAGCTGGCCAACACGGTCCGGCAGGGTCCGCTCGACCAGAAGCTCACGTTTCCCTATCACCCGCATGTCACGATCGCCCACGACCTTCCCGACGCTAGCCTCGACAAGGCTTTCGGTGAGCTGGCCGACTTCGAGTGCGAGTGGTCGGTCGAGGAGTTCCACCTCTATGTCCACGACGACACGGACGGTTGGCGCCCGACCCGGGAGTTCGCACTGAGAGCAGCACTGACCGGTTAGGCGGGCTCGGGTCCGCCTACGAACGACGGATGGGGACCTCGGGATGCTCGACAAAGAGAAGATCAAGGCGAAGATCGCCGAGCTGCGTGCTCGCTTCCCGGCACTGGACCGGGTGATGCGTACGCAGGAGCACTATGGCGAGGTGGGGGCCTCTCAGCAGGCCGGCGCGATCACCTACTTCGGCTTCCTGTCGACCTTCCCGATCCTCGCGCTGGCGTTCTTCGCGGTCGGCCAGATCGCCAAGGTCTACGGCGGTGCCGAGAGCGACCTCGTCGAGGCGATCGACCAGGTCCTGCCCGGCCTGGTCGGGGACAGCCCCGGCCAGCTGAAGATCGCCGACATCGAGCGAGCCGCCGGAGCGGTCGGGATCGTCGGTGCGTTCGGTCTGCTCTACGCCGGCCTGGGCTTCATCGACGGGCTGCGCAAGGCGCTCGAGGCGGTCTTCCTGGTGCCCGAGGAGGAGCAGCCGGGCTTCCTGATGGCCAAGGTCCGCGACCTGGCCGCGCTGATCCTGCTCGGCCTGATCATGCTGGTCGCAGTCGCGTTCACCGGCCTCATCCGTACGTTCTCGGTCAACGTCCTGGACTGGATCGGCCTCGACGAGGGCTTCGGCTGGCTGATCGTGCTCCTCTCCCTGGTGCTCGGCCTGGCGGCCAACACCGTGCTCTTCTTCGCGATGTTCCACCTGGCGCCCCAGAAGGACACCCCGAAGCGACCCCTGTGGGCGGGCGCCGTGCTCGGCGCCATCGGCTTCGAGGTCCTCAAGCAGGCCTCGACCCTGCTGCTGAACGCCACCCAGGGGCAGCCCGCGTTCCAGGCATTCGGCATCGCCCTCATCCTGGTCGTCTGGATCCACTACACCTCGATGGTGATCCTGTACGCCGCCTCGTATGCGCACGTCGGGGCGACTCCGGCCGATTCGGACGATCCCGACCGGGCTGCCGCTTCAGACGACACCAGCGGATGAGAGAGTCGGACCATGAAGCTCGAGAAGACTGACGGCGCGCTCCTCCTAGTCATCGGGATCTGGACGATCGCCATCTGGACCAACTTCGGCCGCAACCTCGTCAAGACGGCCAAGGACCCGGAGCAGAGCCGGCCCAAGCCCTACTACATCGCCCACGCGGTGCTCGTGGTCGTCGACGTCCTGCTCGGCGGTCTGCTGATCAAGCTCGGCGTGCAGCGGCTGCTGACCAGGGGATAGGACGCTCAGGACGACTCGGCCGTGTCGAGGTGGTCGACCAGCTCGGTGAGCTGGTCGCGCAGCGCGAGCGCCTCGTCACGGGTGATCCCCATCGACGCGCCGAGCTGATGCGGCACACCGGAGACCTGCTCCTCCAGGGCGCGGCCCTCCTCGGTGAGGCTGACCAGCACCCGGCGCTCGTCGCCGGGGTCGCGGTCGCGGCTCACCAGCCCCGCGGTCTCGAGCCGCTTGAGCAGCGGCGTCAGGGTGCCGGAGTCGAGCCGCAGCCGCTGGCCGAGGGAGGTCACCGAGAGCGGCTCCTCGGCCTCCCACAGCACCAGCATCACCAGATACTGCGGATAGGTCAGGCCTGTCCCCTTGAGCAGCGTCACGTAGCGCTTCGTGACGGCTCGGGTCGCTGCGTACAGCGGGAAGCAGAGCTGTAGGTCGAGCGCGAGCTGGGGATAGGTACGTCCGGACACATTCACCAGTCTACTCCCTTGCGCTATTAAGTTGTGCGCAATATAGTTGTGCACATGACACCTCTCTACACAGCCACCGCAGTCAGCACCGGCGACGCCCGCAACGGCCACGTCCAGTCCACCGACGGTCTCATCGACGCCGACGTCCGCGTCCCCAAGGAGATGGGTGGCGAGGGCGGTGCCACCAACCCCGAGCAGCTCTTCGCCGCCGGCTACGCCGCCTGCTTCCACTCGGCGCTCAAGCTGGTCGCCGGCAAGGCCAAGGTCGACATGACCGACTCCGAGGTCGTCGCCGACGTCAGCATCGGCAGCAACGGTGAGGGCGGCTTCGGCCTCGCCGTGCAGCTCGAGGTCACCATCCCCGGCGCCGACGCCGCGACCGCCCAGCAGCTCGCCGAGCAGGCCCACCAGGTCTGCCCCTACTCCAACGCCACCCGCGGCAACATCGAGGTCAAGCTCACCGTCGCCTGACCTCGACACAGCAGAAGGGCCGCTCTCCGAGGAGAGCGGCCCTTCTGGCGTCCGGCGACCAGATTGGTCAGCCGAGGATCAGCGACTTGCGCAGGTCCTTGTTGAGCTGGGAGATCACGTCGAGCGGGATCTCCTTGGGGCAGGCGGCGGCGCACTCACCGATGTTGGTGCAGCCACCGAAGCCCTCGGCGTCGTGCTGGCCGACCATGGACTGCACGCGGGAGTAGCGCTCCGGCTGACCCTGCGGCAGCTCACCGAGGTGGGTGATCTTGGCGCCGAGGAACAGCGACGCCGAGCCGTTGGGGCAGGCGGCGACGCAGGCGCCGCAGCCGATGCAGGTGGCCGTGTTGAACGCCCGCATGGCCTTGTCGCGCGGAGCCGGCACCGAGTTGGCCTCGGGGGCCGAGCCGGTGTTGGCCGAGATGTAGCCGCCGTTCTGGATGATCCGGTCGAACGCCGAGCGGTCGACGATCAGGTCCTTGACGATCGGGAACGACGCGGCGCGCCACGGCTCGATGGTGATGGTGTCACCGTCGTTGAACGAGCGCATGTGCAGCTGGCAGGTCGTGGTGACCTCCGGGCCGTGCGCCTGGCCGTTGATCATCAGCGAACACATGCCGCAGATGCCCTCGCGACAGTCCGAGTCGAACGCGACCGGCTCCTCGTCGTTGTGCAGGAGCTGCTCGTTGAGCAGGTCGAGCATCTCGAGGAAGGACATGTCCTGCGAGACGCCGTCCAGCTCGTACGTCTTGAGCGCACCCTTCTCGGACGCGTTGGCCTGCCGCCAGATCTTGAGGGTGAGCTTCACTTGTACGACCTCTGCTTCATCTCGATGGCGGTGTAGATCAGGTCCTCCTTGTGGAGGATCGGGGCGCCGTCCTCGCCACCGAACTCCCAGGCCGCGACGTAGGCGAACTCGTCGTCGTGACGCAGCGCCTCGCCGTCCTCGGTCTGCGACTCGGCGCGGAAGTGGCCGCCGCAGGACTCGCGCCGGTTGAGCGCGTCGATGCACATCAGCTCACCGAGCTCGATGAAGTCGGCGACACGGCCGGCCTTCTCGAGGTCCTGGTTGAGGGAGTCGGCCGAGCCGAGGACCTTGACGTTGGTCCAGAACTCCTTCTTGAGCTCACGGATCAGGCCGATGGCCTTCTTGAGGCCCTCCTCGGTCCGCTCCATGCCGCAGTACTCCCACATGATCAGGCCGAGCTCCTTGTGGATCGACTCGACCGAGCGGGTGCCGTTGATCGACATGAACTTGTCGATCCGCTCCTGGACCGACTGCTTCGCCTCGACGACCGCCGGGTGGTCCTCGGAGATGGGCTCGAACGGCCCGTCGGCGAGGTACTCGCGGATCGTGTTCGGGAGCACGAAGTAGCCGTCGGCCAGACCCTGCATCAGCGCCGAGGCACCGAGGCGGTTCGCGCCGTGGTCGGAGAAGTTGGCCTCACCGGTGCAGTACAGGCCCTCGATGTTGGTCGAGAGCTCGTAGTCGACCCACAGACCGCCCATGACGTAGTGGACGGCGGGGTAGATGCGCATCGGCAGTTCGTAGGGGTTTTCACCCGTGATCCGCTCGTACATGTCGAGGAGGTTGTCGTACTTCTCCTCGATGGCGGCCTTGCCGAGGCGCTCGATCGCGGCACCCAGGTCGAGGTAGACGCCGCGGCGGAACTTCTTCACCGAGCCGTCGGGCTGGGTCTCCTCGACCTCCGGGCCGACACCGCGGCCCTCGTCGCACATGTACTTCGCGGCACGCGAGGCGATGTCGCGGGGGACCAGGTTTCCGAAGGACGGGTAGATCCGCTCCAGGAAGTAGTCGCGGTCCTCCTCCGGGATGTCGCGCGGGTCCTTGGCGCAGTCCTCGGCGTTCTTGGGCACCCAGATGCGGCCGTCGTTACGCAGCGACTCCGACATCAGGGTCAGCTTCGACTGGTGGGCGCCGGTCACCGGGATGCAGGTCGGGTGGATCTGCGTGTAGCAGGGGTTGGCCATGTAGGCGCCCTTGCGGTGCGCACGCCACGTGGCGGTGACGTTGGACCCCATCGCGTTGGTCGAGAGGTAGAAGACGTTGCCGTAGCCGCCGGTGGCGAGCACGACCACGTCGGCCAGGTGGGTCTCGATCTCGCCGGTGACCATGTCACGGGCGATGATGCCGCGGGCCTTGCCGTCGGCGACGATCAGCTCGAGCATCTCGTGACGCGTGAACTGCTCCACCGTGCCGGCCGCGACCTGGCGCTCCATGGCCTGGTAGGCGCCGATGAGGAGCTGCTGACCCGTCTGGCCGCGGGCGTAGAACGTACGCGACACCTGCACGCCACCGAACGAGCGGTTGTCGAGCAGACCGCCGTACTCGCGGGCGAACGGGACGCCCTGCGCCACGCACTGGTCGATGATGTTCACCGACTCCTCGGCGAGGCGGTAGACGTTGGACTCGCGGGCGCGGTAGTCGCCGCCCTTGACCGTGTCGTAGAAGAGCCGGTAGGCCGAGTCGCCGTCGCCCTTGTAGTTCTTGGCGGCGTTGATGCCGCCCTGGGCGGCGATCGAGTGGGCGCGACGCGGGGAGTCCTGGTAGCAGAACGACTTCACGTTGTAGCCGGCCTCGCCGAGCGTGGCGGCGGCGGCGCCGCCGGCCAGGCCGGTGCCGACGATGATGATCGACAGCTTGCGGCGGTTGGCCGGGTTGACCAGGCGGTTCTCGAACTTGCGGGTCGTCCAGCGCTCCTCGATCGGACCGGTCGGAGCCTTCGGGTCGACGAGCTTGTCGCCGAGCACGTAGTAGCCCGCGGCGTCGTCGGATTTCTGGACCGGTGCCTCGTTGGTCGGAGTGAGGCCCGGCAGGTAGTGGGTTCCAGCAGCCATGTGTCAGATGTCCTTACGAGATGACGCCGAAGACGGTGAACAGGGGGACCAGCGAGAAGCCGCCGGCGACCACGATCGCGACGACCCAGCCGGCGACGCGGGCCCTGGCACGCGACTCAGCGGTGTTGGTGAACCCGAGCGTCTGGATGGCGCTGAAGGTGCCGTGGTGCAGGTGGAACGCGAGCGCGAGCATCGCGAGCAGGTAGATGATCACCATCCACCACTGCTCCGGCTGGAAGGCGTTGATCAGCAGCCGGTAGGGGTTCTCGGTGACGTCAGGAGCCTGTCCGCCCGCACCCACGTTGATCTTCACGATGGTGAACTGGAGCAGGTGCCAGACGAGGAAGAGGAACAGCGCCACGCCGCCCCAGCGCATGGTGCGCGAGGAGAGCGACGAAGCCTTGTTCTTCTTCACCGCGTACTTCACCGGCCGCTGCGCGTGCGCACGCTTCGCGAGTGCGATCGCCGAGCCGACGTGCGCCACCAGCGAGGCCAGGAGCACCACCCGGATGATCCAGAGGAGGCCGCCGTACGGCAGCATCGGCTCCCCGAACGTACGCAGGTGCTCGGCGTACTCGTTGAAGGCAAGCTCGCCGCTGAAGGCCTTGAGGTTGCCGTACATGTGCACGAGCACAAACAGGATGAAGACGATGCCGCTGGCCGCCATAAGGAGCTTCAGGGCGATCGTCGAGCGCGTCGACCGCGCGCCTTTGATCAGAGTCGTGGTTGCCACGGCACGCACGCTACTACCCCTCAGACCCGAACTTGTACGCAGGGAGTATGTGACATTGTCGTCTCTACCTGGGCGGGCGAGGTTACCGATGAGTATCGTTATCGCGAGTTAGGCAAGCCTAACAGCAGGTCCCGCATTCTCGGAGGCAGCGGCGTGAGATTGTGAGGTCCGGGCGTCGTTCAGTGTGACCAGACGGGTCAAGAGCTCGTCGACGGCATCGGTCCACGGCCGGGTCGCAGCCAGCTCGCGACCCCGGTCGCCCAGCAGGCGTCGACGGGGGTCGGAGACCACCGAGGCGACCGCGTCGGCGAGCTCGCGGCTGCGCGCCGGGTTGTAGAGCACACCGGTCTCCAGGTGCTGGACGATCTCGGCCGCGGCGCCGGCACGCGGGGCGACCACCGGGAGGGCGCTGGCCGCGGCCTCACGCAGGATGTGGCCGCATCCCTCCTCCTCGCCGGGGTGCACCAGCACGTCGAGAGAGGCCAGTGCGATGGCCAGGTCGCCGGTGCCCAGCGGCCCGGTCAGCTTCGCCTGCGGGACCCGCTGCTTGAGCCAGCCGCGCTGGGGTCCGTCGCCGATGATGACGAGGCGGATTCCGGGCACGGCGGTGAGCTCGGCGAGGCGGCGTACGCCATGGCTCTTGGCCAGGTTCCCGGCATAGCCGACCACGACCAGCGGGGTGGGACGGGACTTCGCCTTGGACCAGCGGCGGTGGAGCCAGTCGTCGCGCAGGCTGGGTGAGAAGGCGGCCGTGTCGACCCCCGGCTCCCACACCTCGGCGCGGACGTCGATCGCCGAGAGCACGCGACGGAGCCACTCGCTTGTGACGAAGATCTCATCCGCGTACGCGGCGATCGACGTGTCCCAGGTGAGTGCCGCCTTGGGGGAGATCGGGGACTGCTGGACGACCAGCGTGGTCGCGTCGGCGGCCGTCGGCGAGGCCAGCGCCTTGCGACCCAGACGCCCCGGGTCGAAGCTGATCACGACGTCCGGATCGAAGGACTCCAGCGCGGTGCGTACCTGCCTGCCGGTCTTGGCGATCGGCGAGACCCGGACGACACGGCTGTTGCGGTAAACCGGGAGGCCGGGGCCGGGCGCGATGAAACGCACCTCGTGGCCCGACTCGATCATGCGGTCGGCGATGGCCTTCACCGTGGTTGTGACACCATCGATGGTAGGAAAGAAGCTCTCGGTGACCAGCGCCATCTTCATGGGACCAGCGTCCTGCCCGGGGATGGCGAGTGCGCGACACGTGCGTTGATCTGGGATGAACCATCGGCATAGTGGCAGGCTGTCCGCGCGACCGGGCGGGCCCAGTCATGGCGACCAGTAGATGACCAGTGTGATGAGGACAATCAGTGGCGGTATCCAGGCGCGTCCGGGCGTTGTCGGCGGCACTCGCGGTGGCCGGAGTCGTGGGGATGTCGGGCTGTGGCCACGCGCCGACCCAGCAGCCGTCCGGTGACGGGGGCCAGCCCTCGACGCCGGCACCGGCCTTCGAGATGCCGGTGGAGAAGCCCAACCTGCTGATGGTGACCGTCGACGACCTCGCCACCGTCGACATGGACTACCTGCCGAGCGTGCGCAAGCTCGTCGGCGAGAGCGGGGTGACCTTCACCGACGCGGTCGCGCCGACGCCGATCTGCGTGCCGGCCCGGGCCTCGCTGCTCTCGGGGCAGTACGCCCACAACCACGGCGCGCACACCATCCACGGTCCCGAGGGCGGCTACCCCTCCTTCGACGACTCCGAGACCGTTGCCACCTCTCTGCAGGACGCGGGCTACACCACGGTGTTCACCGGGAAGTACCTCAACGAGTACGGCGAGGACGGCACCGACCGTGACATCCCTCCCGGGTGGGACGAGTGGCGCGCGACCGTCGACCCGTCGACCTACAACTACCTGGGCGCGAAGTTCAACGTGAACGGGCGCCTGGTGAAGCCGAAGGGCTACTCGACCACCGTCATCACCCAGCAGGCGCAGGCGGCCCTGCGAGACGCGAGGAAGAAGTCCGGGGCCGAGGCGAAGCCGTGGTTCCAGTGGGTCAACTACGTGGCGCCGCACATCGGCGGCCCGACGGAGAAGGGCGACCCCAAGCAGCGCTTCCCCGGCACCAAGGGCGCGATCGGCGTACCGGTGCCGGACCGGCAGGACCGGGACGCGTACGCCGACAAGCCGATCCCGCAGCAGCCGAACCTCTTCCCGGAGGGACGCAAGCAGTTCCCCAAGGGGTCGCCGTCACGGAAGAACCCCTCGCAGGTCGAGAAGGACGCCTACGAGCTCTCCTACCAGCGACGGATCGAGTCGGCGCGCAGCCTGGACCGCAACATCGCCTCCCTGCTCGGTGGGCTGAAGAAGAGCGGCGAGCTGGCGCGCACGCTGGTCGTCTTCACCTCCGACAACGGGTTCTCGAACGGCTACCACAACTTCAACGGCAAGCTCTGGTACTACGAGGAGTCCCTGCGCATCCCGGTCCTGATGAGCGGGCCCGGCGTGCCGAAGGGGCGCAAGGTCGCGACCACGCTCACCAACCCCGACATCGCCACCACGCTGCTCGCGGCCGCCGGCGCCGACGACCCGCACGAGCCCGACGGCGTCGACATCCTGCCGTGGCTGCGGGCGCCCGACCAGACGCGCGTGGTCCCGATCGAGGCGTGGCCGACCTCCGACGGCACCTCCCGGCTCTGGTCCGGCGTACGTGTCGGGCGGTGGACGTACGTCGAGCTGACCACGGGTGGCGTCGAGCTCTACGACCGCACCACCGACCCCTACGAGATGAAGAACCTCGCCGACGACCCGGACCATGCCGAGACGGTCTCGCAGCTGGCCGACCTGACCGAGAAGTATCGCGACTGCGCCGGCGACGACTGCCCCAAGGGGATGTACGCCGCCGACCGGCCGCTCGACCTCGAGGGCCTCTAGACGCTCCCCGGCTGATCCCGATGTGGCAACCACGCCGGATTGCCGCATCGCGTCACGGATATTTCATCTGTCTGCCGTGGTTTCGGGCTGCAGACGGACAATCACGCGCCACCTCGTTCGGATGGACTTGTCCAGACAAGTTCCCGGTGCCCGAGCACCGTGACCGAGACGAGGAGACCGATGATTCCCATCAGACGATCGTGGGGCGCGCGGCTTGCCGCTGGCGCCCTCGTGACTGTCGCGATCGCGGGTGGCGGCACTGTCGTCGCCCAGGAGCGCGCCGAGGCCGACGGCCCGGCCTTCGCGCTGCTCGACGAGCAGGTGCGGCTGCAGGACGCCCCCAGGCCCAAGGCCGCGGTCGGTGAGACCTTCCGCATCCCGGAGCCCGTCCCGACCGAGGAGAGCAGCTCCTTCCGGACCGGCGACTACGTCGTCTCGGTGACCTCGCCCGACGGCGTCACGGCGGAGATCTCTCCGACGGGCTCCGCGAGCGACCCGGTCTACGAGTTCACCCCGCAGACCCCCGGCGACTACCGGATCAGCTACTCGGCCGTCGGCGAGAACGGCACCGTCGACTTCGAGGACTTCGAGGTCGTCGCCGGCAACGGCGCCGAGGTCGAGAAGGCCCGTGCCGAGGCCGCGCGACGCACCGCCGACACCCACCAGCCGCAGGTGACCTTCGGCTCGATCGGCGACATCCACAACGAGTGGCGCGACCTCGACAAGGCCTTCGACCTCTACCACGCCCAGGACCTCGACGCGACGCTGTTCGTCGGCGACCTGACGAACAACGCCACCGCGGGCGAGTACGCCGGCCTGAAGGAGGTGCTCGACCGCCGCCTGGACGAGAACGGTGACGGCAAGGACGACATCTCCCTCGTCGCCGCGCTGGGCAACCACGACATCGGCTCGGGCATGACGGGCTACGACCTCTTCACCCAGTCGACGGGTGGCCAGCGGCCCAACGCCGACTACCTGATCAACGGCTACCACTTCATCACCGTCTCGCCGGGCGCCGGCGAGCTCGACGAGGAGACCGGCCGGCCGACCGAGCGCAGCACCGGCAACTACGCCTATGCCCGCGACTGGCTCCACACCCGCCTGGCCGCCGACACCGCCGAGCACCCGGACCGCCCGGTGTTCGTGCTCGTGCACCACCCCCTCAAGTGCACGCACTACGTCTCGAACGAGTGGTACGGCGCCGGCCTCTCCGAGGGCTGCGGCGACACCTTCAAGTCCGTCTTCGACAACTTCCCCCAGGCCGTCGTCTGGGGCGGGCACATCCACACGCCCAACAACATCTCCACCTCGATCTGGCAGGACGGCGGCTTCACGACCGTGAACGCCCCGCCGCTGGCGTACTTCGAGATGGAGAGCGGCGTCGACAACGACACGACGCCGAACGACGCGGGCGACAACGCGCAGACCGCGGTCGTCGAGGTCGCCGGCAGCGTCGTCAAGGTCAAGAACTACGACCTGCAGGCCGGCCGGTGGATCGACCAGACCTGGACGTGGGACGTCGAGGAAGCGATCAAGAACCCGCAGCGCAACTTCCCCTACACCGACCGCCGCGCGGCCAGGACAGCCGGCCCGAAGTGGCCCGCGGGATCGGCGGTGACCGTCTCCGACATCAAGGAGGACAGCGCGCAGGTGTCGTTCCCGCAGGCGAAGCCGGCGGCCAACGATGTCCAGGACATCGTCCACCTCTACCGCTACCAGGTCGTCGACAAGGCGACCGGGGCGACCGTCGCCGACTCAAGCAGTGGTCGGGCTTCTACATCCTTCCGCTGCCGGCCTCCCGCGGCCATGCGATCCGGAACCTGAAGGGCGACACCAGGTACGAGGTGCGGGTGACGCCCTACAACACCTGGGGCAAGGCGGGTGGGTCGATCTCGACCACCTTCAAGACCGCTCCGCCGCCGCCTCCGGTCGACCCGGCCGACTACCTCGTCTACCAGGACTTCGAGTCGGTGGCCGGCCAGCTCCAGTACGGCGTCGAGCACAACATGCCGGCGAACGCGAGCGTCCTCGGGTGGACCAAGAGCACGCCGGCGGGGTGGACGATCACCAACGCACCGGACATGCCCACCGGCACCAAGGAGATGAACGGCTGGTCGCTGATGACCAAGGCGTTCTGGCAGAACGGTGACGACCAGGACCGCAGCGGCTTCACGCTGGGCCGCAACGTCGTGGCCGTGGCCGATCCCGACGAGTGGGACGACGTCAACGACCCGGAGAGCCGCGGCCGCTTCGACTCGACCCTCTCCACACCCAGCGCGCCGATCCCGGCCGGGACCTCGCGCGTCTACCTCGCCTGGGACAACCACTACCGCGAGGAGGAGCCGCAGGAGGCCGAGGTCACCGTCGAGTTCGACACCGGCCAGAAGGTGCAGCTGGTCCACTGGACGCCGGCCAACACCCCCGACCTCAGCCAGGGCAACAAGACCGTCAACCTGCCCGTCGACGTGCCGGCCGGCGCGACCTCGATGAAGGTCAGCTTCCGGCTCTTCAACGCCATGAACGACTGGTACTGGGCCATCGACCACGTTCGACTCGACACCGAGCCGATCGTCTGACCCGCCGGAGGCCCCGCCCGGCGGAGTGCCGGGCGGGCCTCCTTCCCCACTTTCGGATCGAGGATCCTCATGACCGTTCCCACCGGCGTACGTCTCCTCGCCGCTGCTGCGCTGGCGCTGCTCGCGCCCGTCCTGCTGACGCTCCCGGCCTCGGCCCATGGCTTCACCTCCACGGTCTACGCCGAGACGACCCAGCGCGCCGACGGTGTCGTGAGCACCGAGCTCGAGATGGAGTACGTCCTCCTGGTCAGGTCGGTGGCGAAGGCCGAGGGCGACCCCGGGCTGGAGAGCGAGGCGAAGGCTGCCTTCCAGACCTCCGGCGCCGACGTCGGCCTGGTCGAGGAGCACCGGGACGCGGTGCTGGGCTACCTCGGCGACCGCTTCCGTGTCTCCGTCGACGGCCAGGACTGTGCGCCGTCGATGTCCGACGAGATCCGGACCACCGAGCGCGACGGCGTGCCCCACGTCGTGGTGACGCTCGAACATGCCTGCCGCGACGTGTCGGGCGACGTCGCGTACGAGATCTCCAGCGAGCTGTTTCCCGAGTCGGAGGGCTTCGTCGGGAACACCGAGACGATCGTGGAGTACTCGCTGCCGGACGCCTCCGGCAACACGGTCCTCACCGCCGAGGACCCGAGCTTCTCCACGGACGAGTCGTCGCCGACCAGGCTGCTGGAGTTCTTCGTCCTCGGTGCCGAGCACCTGCTCTTCGGCATCGACCACATCCTGTTCCTCGTCGCTCTCATCGTCGGCTCCCGCCGCCCGCGCGACATCCTGCTGGCCGCGACCGCGTTCACGGCGGCGCACTCGGTGACCTTCGTGCTGGCGAGCCTCGGTCTCGTGTCGGTCCCGGCCGCGATCGTCGAGCCCGTGATCGCGCTCTCGATCGCGGCGGTGGCCGCCTGGCACGTGTGGGGCTCGTGGCGCGGTGGGCGCCCCGGGCGCTCCGGTTCGCCGTCGCTCGGGGAGCCGGGTGGTGTCGGTCCTGCCCCGGTCGCCCCTTCCGGTGGCGTCCTCGCGGTGGTCGCGCCGGTTGGTACGGCGACCGAGACCGCGCCGATGACGGCGGGATCGTGGACGTCAGGATCGTGGATGTCGGGGGAGAGGGCTCGGCTCGCGGTGGTCTTCGGGTTCGGCCTGATCCACGGCCTGGGCTTCGCCGGTGCCCTCGGCATCGACGAGCCGTTCTCGTGGCGGCTGCTGGTCTCCCTCCTCGTCTTCAACCTCGGCATCGAGGCCGTGCAGCTCGTGATCATCGCGCTGGCCTTCCCGGTGCTGCTGGTCCTGCGGCGTCGGCAGCCGGTGATCGGCTGGTGGCTCGGCGTCGCCGCGGCCACGGGGGTCGCCGTCGTCGGGCTGTTCTGGTTCGTCCAACGTGTCCTCGGGACGGGGTGACCCGATGCGGGAGTCGAGGGCGTCGCGCCGCTACCACGCGGTCGCGGCGACGTTGGAGGGGCGGATCCGAGCCGGCGAGTACCCGCCGGGCAGGCCGCTCCCGGCGGTGTCCTGCCTGGCGCGGGAGTTCGGGGTCGCGCGCGGCACCGTGGAACGCGCGCTCGCCCGGCTGGAGACCGACAGCCGTCTCGTCTCCCACCACGGCCGGCACTGGCACCCCCATGTGGCCACGCGGCTGCAGAGCCTGGGGGTGCGGTCGTTCGCGCAGTGGGCGGTCGCGTCCGGGCTGAGCCCCGGCGGCCGGTTCGTCGATGTGGCGCGTGGCCGTGCCACCACCCTGGAGGCCCGCGAGCTCGGTGAGCGGCCGGGCAACCCGGTGCTGCGGGTGGTGCGGGTCCGCTCCCTCGACGGGGCGCCGGCCATGGTCGAGCACACCGTGTTCCCCGGCTGGCTCGCCCCGACCATCGAGGCGCTGCCGGTCGACGCGCCCTCGATCGTCGACGTGGTCGAAGCCGAGCTCGGTGTCCGACTCGCGCACGCCGAGCACCGGATCGAGGCTTTCGCGACCTCGGCCATGGACGGCCGCCTGCTCGGGGTCTCGCGGGGGAGCCCGCTGCTGCGGGTCGTCCGCACCGCGCGGTTCGCCGACGGTCGCGCCTTCGAGCTCAGCGACGACCGTTATCTGCCCGGCATCGTGTCCCTCTCGCTGGTGACCAGCACGGTCCAGGCCGACTGAACGCGCGTCCGGCGGACGAGCGCGGATTCTTCTGGAGGCGTCGTCGCGTTAAAGTAGACTAAATAACTCATATTACTGGGGAGTGTTTGGTCATGTCGGTCGGCAATCTGTTCACCCGCCGCAGGCGGGCAGCCGTGGCGACGGCTGCGATGAGCGCCCTCGCCGTGACCGGGCTGGTGCACGAGCCGGCCGCGATGGCGGCGGCCCCGACGCGTACGCCTGCTCTGGAACGGCCGGTGAATAAGCCGAACCTGCTGCTGGTCACCGTCGACGACCTCTCCTATCTCGACATGGACTACCTGCCGCAGGTGCGCAAGCTGGTCGAGCGGACCGGGGTCTCCTTCTCGGAGGGGATCGCGCCGACGCCGATCTGCGTGCCGGCGCGGGCGTCGCTGCTGACCGGGCAGTACGCCCACAACCACGGTGCGCGCACGATCGAGGGGCCCCACGGCGGATATGCGGCCTTCGACGACTCCTCGACGGTCGCGACGTCGCTGCAGGACGCGGGCTACGCGACGATCCTGGCGGGGAAGTACCTCAACGGCTACGGCGAGGGTGAGACCCGCGGCGACGTACCGCCCGGCTGGGACCAGTGGCGCGCGACCGTCGACCCGTCGACCTACAACTTCCGCTCGCCGAAGTTCAACGTCAACGGCGAGATCATCAAGTCGAAGGGCTACTCCTCGACCGTCATCACCGAGCACGCGAAGGCCGGGATCGCCGCCGAGCGCGGATCGGGGAAGCCCTGGTTCACCTGGGTCAACTACGTGGCGCCGCACCACGGCGGTCCCTCGGGGCCCGACGACCCGAAGAAGATCTACCCCGGCACCGACGCCGCCCTCTCGGTGACCGTGCCCGACCGGCAGGACCGCGGGTTCTACGACAACGTGCGGATCCCGGCGCGGCCGAACCTCTTCCCCGAGGACACCTCCGGCTACGCGAAGGGGTCGCCCGGTCGCGGGACGTTCAACCCGAGGAAGAAGGACGCGCTCCGGATCGCCTACCAGCGCCGGCTCGAGGCGACCCGAAGCCTGGACCGCAACATCGCCTCGTTGATCGGGTCGCTGAAGAAGAGCGGGGAGCTGAAGCGGACGCTGGTCGTCTTCACCTCCGACAACGGCTTCTCCAACGGCTACCACAACCTCAACGGCAAGCTGTGGCACTACGACGAGTCCCTGCGGATCCCGGTCCTGATGAGCGGTCCCGGGGTGCCGCGCGGCCGGACGGTGCGCACCCCGGTCACCAACCCGGACCTGGCCGCGACCCTGCTCGCGGCCGCCGGCGCTCGGCCGCCCCGTGCGTCCGACGGGATCGACATCATGCCGTGGCTGCGCGCCCCCGAGCAGATCCGCGCGATCCCCATCGCCGGCTGGCGGGTCGCCGACGGGAACCGGCAACTGTGGTCCGGCATCCGCGTCGGCTCCTGGACCTACGCCCGCGTGCACACCGGCCAGGTCGAGGTCTACGACCGCTCCTCCGACCCCTACGAGCAGCACAACCTCGCCGCCGACCCCGCCTCCGCGGAGACCGTCAAGGCGCTTGCCCGGCTGGCGTCCCGCTATGCCGACTGCGCCGCCTCGACCTGCCCGAAGGATCTGTACGCCGCCGGCCAGGCCCTCGACCTCGAGGGCCTGTGATGAGGATCGGCGACCTGGAGCGGGAGGCCGCGCGGGCGCGGCTCGTCGAGGCGTACGCCGCGGGGCGGATCGACGCGCCCGAGCTGGAGGCGCGCGCCGAGGCGGTGTGGGGTGCGGCCCGCGCCGCCGACCTCACCGCGGTGGTCGGCGACCTCGGAGAGGATCCCGCTCCGCCCCGCGCGGCAGGCTCCCGCTTCGTACGGGATCTTCTGGTGTTCCTGATCTGCGGCGCGATCGCCGTCGCTGCCTGGCACCTCACCGGGCGAGGCTTCTTCTGGCCGGTGTGGGTGCTCGTCTACACCGGTCTGCCACTGCTGCAGTTCCTGATCCCTAGGAGTGCTGCGCACGCCTGGCGTGCCTCGCGCTCCTAGGGATCGGGCGGGCTTCGTGGGATAACTGGTCCATGGGGGTCTCGGGGGAGTCTCGTGCGGACGACGACTCGTGGGAGCGCGAGCGGCTGCGTCTGCAGCTGGAGAGTCAACGGCGGATGCAGGACGGGGTGCTCACCCATGCTCAGCTCGTGGCGGCCGGCCTGACGCGTGCAGATCTGGCGCGGATGCAGCGGCGCAAGGAGCTGCGGCGGGTACATCCGCGGGTCTATGTCGATCACACCGGTCCGCTCAACTGGCATCAGCGAGCGTGGGCGGCGGTCCTCTACGCCGCGCCCGCCTATCTGTATGGCCCGAGCGCGGAGCCCCCGCGGACCGAGCAGCTCGCGCGCCCGGGCTTCGTCCCCGATCCGATCCATGTCGCGATCGATCAGAGTCGTCGGGTGAACGCGCAGCCGGGCATCGTGATCCATCGGATCACCAACCTCGAGAGCCATGCCTATGGCGGCACGCCGCCGAGGCTGCGGCTCGAAGACAACGCCCTGGCGGTGGCGCACGAAGCACGCTCGGAGATCGACGCGGTGGCGAGTCTCGCCGACGTCGTCGGACGGTCGTACGCCAACCCGGACTCTCTGCGCGCTGCCCTCGGACGCTTCCCGTCGCTGCGCCGGCGAGCGTGGATCGCGACGATCATCGACGACCTGGAATCCGGGACCCACTCCGTCCTCGAGCACGGCTATCTCGCCAAGGTCGAGCGCGCCCACGGCCTGCCGCAGTCCGACAGGCAGGTTCCGCGCACCACGCCGAGCGGCAGCCAGTTCCGCGATGTCGAGTACGAGGCGTACGGACGGTCGAGCTCGACGGCGCGCTGGGGCACGACACCTGGCGGGATCAGGCCCGCGACGCGGACCGTGCTCTCGACGACCTGGCCGCGACCGGTGCGGTCACCGCGCGTCTGCGCTGGCATCAGGTCTACGAATCGCCCTGTCGCACGGCCCTTTCTCTGGCTCGGATCCTGACGTTGCGAGGCTGGGCGGGAGTCCCCATCGCCTGCTCGGTCCAGTGCCCGCTTGGAGCAGAGGCCTAGGAGTGCCACGCACGTGTGGCGTGCCTCGTGCTCCTGAGGTCCGTAGCGGGAAAGGGTGCGCGCGCCCCCTCGCGCCGCGGTTTCTCCCCGACGTACGTTCGCTGCGTCTCAGTTAGCGGTTGTAAACCTCACACTTTGTGGTCACCGCCACTTCATCCGCCTAAGGTTCGATCCATGAACGACGCCGCTCGCGCCGACTCGTTGCGCCTTGCCCAGCCGGCGGATGCCCATTCCCAGGCAGAGTGGGAGGCGGCGACCGCTGCTGTCCTCCGCAAGAGTGGTCGGCTGAGCGCCGACGACGCCGACTCTCTGGTCTGGGACAAGCTGACCCGCACCTCCCTCGACGGTCTCCGGATCGCCCCGCTCGGGCTGCCGGACACGTCCTTCGCCGACGTGGCGCGCCCCACGCGCGCCGGCGCCTGGGACATCCGCTCGCTCGTCTCGGGCCTGTCCGGGGTGGACGCGAAGGCGGCCAACGAGGCGGCTCTGGTCGACCTCGACGGTGGGGTCTCCTCGCTATGGGTGGCCGCCGACGAGACCACCGACCTGAACGTACTGCTCGACAAGGTGCTGCTGGACCTGGCGCCGGTCGTGCTCGACGCGCCGATCGGTGCGGTCAAGGTCGCCCAGAACCTGCTCGCGCTGATCGCCGAGCGCGGCACCGGGCTGCACGCCGCGACGAACCTGGGTGCCGACCCGATGGGTGCGCTGCTGCGCGACCTGCCGCTGGCGCCGGACGAGGCGTTCGCCGAGCTGGTCGACCTCGCCCGCCTGGCCCAGGGGATCGGGGTGCGCGCGATCGTGGTCGACGCCACCGCCGCCCACGACCTCGGTGCCTCCGACGTGCAGGAGCTCGGCTGGTCGATCGCGGTCGGCGTCGCCTACCTGCGCGCGCTGACGGAGGCCGGGTTCTCGCCGGCCGTGGCGGCGAGCCTCATGGAGTTCCGCTACGCCGCCACCGACGAGCAGTTCCCGACGATCGCCAAGCTGCGGGCCGCCCGGCAGCTGTGGGCGCGAGTCCTCGAGCTCTCCGCGGCCGACGGCGTCGAGATGCGCATCCACGCGGTGAGCTCGCGGCCGATGCTGTCGAAGTACGACCCCTACGTGAACATGCTGCGCGGCACCGTCGCGGCCTTCGCCGCCGGTGTCGGCGGGGCGGACGCGGTCACCGTGCTGCCCTTCGACTCCGCCAACGGCGTGCCGGACGGGTTCGGGCGCAGGATCGCCCGCAACGTGTCCCACCTGCTGATCGACGAGTCCCACGTCGCGGCCGTCGCCGACCCCGCCGGCGGCTCCTTCGCCGTGGAGCGGCTGACCGCCGACATGGCCGAGGCCGGCTGGGAGGCGTTCATCCAGCTCGAGGAGGAGTGGACCGGGGCCAACGCCGTCGGTGGCCACGACTTCTCGCCGTTCCGTGACCGGATCGCCGCGGTCTCCGCCGAGCGGGAGAAGGCGATCGCGCGCCGCAAGCGCCCGATCACCGGGCTCACCGAGTTCCCCAACCTCGCCGAGACGCTTCCCGAGCGACCGGTCGACCCGCTCAACGAGCGGGTGGTGCGCTACGGCGCCTCCTTCGAGGCGCTGCGCGACACCCCTGCCACCGCCCGCGTCTTCCTCGCGACCCTCGGGACGGTCGCGCAGCACACCGCCCGGGCAACCTTCGCGACCAACCTGCTCGCCGCCGGCGGCATCGGCGTCGAGGTCGCGGGTGCGACCGCCGACGCCGAGGACCTCACCGGGAAGTACCGTGCGGCCGGTGCGCCCACGGTCGTCTGCCTGGCTGGTTCGGACAAGGCGTACGCCGAGTGGGGCGCGGCCGCGATCGCGGCCCTCCGCGAGGCCGGCGCCACGCACGTCATCATCGCCGGGAAGCCCGACGCCGTCGACGCCGAGGTGGACGACGCCGCCTCGATGGGCGTCGACGCGCTCGCCTTCCTGACCGCTACGAGGGAGAAGCTCGCATGACCATCCCCAGCTCCTTCAAGGGTCTTCCGCTGCAGGGCGAGACCCCGCCGTACGCCGCCGCCGCTCCCTCGGGCGAGGGCTGGCTGAGCCCCGAGGGCATCGAGATCCAGCCGGCGTACGGGCCTGCGGACCTCGAGGGCCTCGACGCGCTCGACACCTTCCCCGGCCTGAGCCCGTTCCTGCGCGGTCCCTACCCGACGATGTACACGACGCAGCCGTGGACGATCCGGCAGTACGCCGGGTTCTCGACCGCGGAGGAGTCCAACGCGTTCTATCGGCGCAACCTCGCCGCCGGCCAGAAGGGCCTGAGCGTCGCCTTCGACCTGGCCACCCACCGTGGCTACGACTCCGACCACCCGCGGGTGCGCGGCGACGTCGGCATGGCGGGCGTCGCGATCGACTCGATCTACGACACCAGGACGCTGTTCGACGGCATCCCGCTGGACCAGATGTCGGTCTCGATGACGATGAACGGTGCGGTGCTGCCGGTGCTGGCGCTCTACATCGTGGCGGCCGAGGAGCAGGGCGTTCCGCCCGAGAAGCTCGCCGGGACCATCCAGAACGACATCCTCAAGGAGTTCATGGTCCGCAACACCTACATCTACCCGCCGGCGGCGTCGATGCGGATCATCGGCGACATCTTCTCCTACACCGCCGCGAAGATGCCCCGGTTCAACTCGATCTCGATCTCCGGCTACCACATGCAGGAGGCCGGCGCGACGGCCGACCTCGAGCTCGCCTACACGCTGGCCGACGGCGTCGAGTACCTCCGGACCGGTCTGGCTGCCGGCCTCGACGTCGACGCCTTCGCGCCTCGCCTGAGCTTCTTCTGGGCGATCGGGATGAACTTCTTCATGGAGGTCGCCAAGATGCGCGCGGCCCGGGCGCTGTGGTCCCGGCTCGTGAGCCAGTTCGACCCGAAGAACCCCAAGTCGCTGTCCCTGCGCACCCACAGCCAGACCTCCGGCTGGTCGCTGACCGCGCAGGACGTCTTCAACAACGTCGGCCGCACCGCGATCGAGGCGATGGCCGCGACCCAGGGGCACACCCAGTCGCTGCACACCAACGCCCTCGACGAGGCGATCGCGCTGCCGACCGACTTCTCCGCCCGCATCGCCCGCAACACCCAGCTGCTCCTGCAGCAGGAGAGCGGCACCACCGAGATCATCGACCCGTGGGGCGGCTCCTACTACGTGGAGCGGTTGACCCACGACCTCGCCGAGCGCGCCTGGGCCCACATCCAGGAGGCCGAGGCGGCCGGCGGGATGGCCAAGGCGATCGAGCAGGGCATCCCGAAGATGCGCATCGAGGAGGCCGCGGCCCGCACCCAGGCGCGCCTCGACTCCGGCGCCCAGAAGCTGATCGGCGTCAACACCTTCCGGCTCCCCTCCGAGGACCCGCTCGACGTGCTCAAGGTCGACAACGACCAGGTCTACAAGCAGCAGGTCGCCAAGCTGGAGCGGCTGCGCGCGGAGCGCGACGACGAGGACGTACGCCGGGCCCTGGAGGCCATCACGAACGCTGCCGGGGCCGAGAAGTCCGCGGCGAACCTCGACGGCAACCTGCTCGCGCTGGCCGTCGACGCGGCCCGCGCCAAGGCCACCGTCGGGGAGATCTCCGACGCGATGGAGAAGGCATGGGGACGGCACCAGGCCGTGATCCGTACCATCTCCGGTGTGTACCGGGACGAGGCGACGACGTCGGGTGACTCGAAGGTCACCGAGGTGTTGAAGGCGACCAAGGAGTTCGAGGAGGCCGAGGGCCGCCGCCCCCGCATCCTCGTCGCGAAGATGGGCCAGGACGGCCACGACCGTGGCCAGAAGGTCGTTGTCTCGGCCTTCGCCGACCTCGGCTTCGACGTCGACGTAGGCCCGCTGTTCTCCACGCCCGAGGAGGTCGCGCAGCAGGCGGTCGACGCCGACGTACACATCGTCGGGGTCTCGTCGCTGGCTGCCGGTCACCTCACGCTGCTCCCCGCGCTCAAGGCGGCGCTGGAGGAGCAGGGGCGCCCGGACATCATGATCGTCATCGGCGGCGTCATCCCGCCCGACGACGTGGCGACGCTCGAGCAGATGGGCGCGGCCGCGGTCTTCCTCCCGGGCACCGTCATCGCCGACTCCGCCCTCGACCTGCTCGGTCGTCTGCGGGAGCAGCTCGACCACTGAGGTCGGACCGACCCGGAGTTTGTCCTCGCCGGGGGCGTCGGGCTCGTCTAGCCTCAGAGCTGTGACGGACCTACGCCCCGGGCGGGCATCCGGGAACGGGCTGGTGAGGGTGGGGGCCTACGAGCTCCTCACCAAGCTCGGTGAGGGCGGCATGGGCGTCGTCCACCTGGCCCGCCACGAGGAGACCGGCGAGCGGGTGGCGCTGAAGGTGCTGCGTACGCATGTCGTGGGGGACGAGGAGACCCGGGCCCGGCTGGAGCGCGAGGTCCGGTCGCTGCGGCAGGTGCGCAGCCCGTGGATCGCCGAGATCGTCGACGCCGACCCCTACGCGGACCTTCCCTACGTCGCGACCCGCTACGTCCCGGGGCCGACGCTCCACGACCGGATCAAGGACGACGGGCCGGTCCTCGGTGAGGACCGGTTCTGGCTGGCCCGCTGCCTCGCCGACGGCGTCGCCGCCTGCCACGACGCCGGCGTGCTGCACCGTGACGTGAAGCCCTCCAACGTGGTGATGGAGGGACGTACGCCGGTGCTCATCGACTTCGGGCTCGCCCGGGTCGCCGACGATCCCAAGATCACCCTGACCGGGTGGCTGGTCGGCACGCCGGGCTACCTGGCGCCGGAGATCCTGGAGGGGACGCCCGCGACGCCGGCCAGCGACGTGCACTCGTGGGCGGCCACGACCGCCTATGCGCTGCTGGGCAGGCCGCCGTTCGGGACCGGGCCGTCGATGGCCGTCCTGGATCGCGTACGCCGCGGCCAGCACGATCTCGACGGCATCGAGGGCTCGATGCGGGAGGTCCTCACGGCCGCGCTGGCGACCGATCCCGCGGACCGGCCGGGTCTCGAGGAGCTGCGTGAGTGGCTGATGGAGCCCGAGGTGCCGTGGTCCGGGGGCGACGCCGCGGCGGTGACGAAGGTGCTGCCGCTGACGATGCCGCTGGCCGCCGCACCCATGGACGCAGAGCTGAAGCCGACGCTGGTCGACCCGGACGCTGCCGGCGACGCGGTGACGGAGGTGGAGCCGCCGGCGGTGGAGGAGGTGCCGCCGACCGCGGTGACCGTCGCCGACGCGCCGGCCGAGCCACTGGTGGTGCGTCGGTTCGACCCGCAGCAGCCGCCACCGTCTGCTCCGCCGCGCGAGCCCGGGTGGAGCCCGCCCAGCAAGCACGCCAACCTCAAGCGCTGGCCGGGCCCGATGCACTTCCTGATCCTGGTCGCGCTCGCCGCGATCCTCGCCGGGATCGTGGCTGCCTACCCGTTCCTGGGCGCCACCCTCCTCGGCGTCGGAGTCTGGCTGCTGCGCGCCGCGTCGCTCGCCTCCGACCACCTGACGAAGCGCCGCGAGGCGCGCGGACGGAAGTGGTACGACGGGCCGTGGGCGCTCATCCGCTCGCCGTGGGACCTGGTGCGCGCCATCCCCGGCACGGCAGCGCTGACCGTGCTGACCGGCGTGATCGCGGCCGCCGTCGGCGTGGGGCTCCTGGCGCTGGGGGTGCCGCCGGCCGCCGTGCTCTACGCCGCCGCGATGACCTTCATGTCCGCCGCCTGGCTCGCCTCGCAGCGGGTCCGCGACACCGTCGGGCCGGTCGCCCGCGCCGCCTCGTCGCCTTCCCAGCGATGGGTCGTCGCCGTCGTCGGCCTGGCGATCATCGCCGCCGGCGTCGCCTGGTACGTCCTGCAGGTGGGTGTCTCGTGGACGCCCCTGGACGACGTTCGGTCGAGCCAGCTCCCTGATGCCCTCCGCGACGTCCTCCGCGACGTCCTGCGGCGTGCTCGGTGATCAGGGCGCGGCCGCGCGGAGCCGCTCGAGCAGCGGCCCGGCGGCCTCGGCCAGGAACCGGTCCTGGGTCTCGTCGCCGATCTGCACCAGCGCGACGTCGGTGAAGCCGGCCTTCCAGTAGGCCGAGACCGCCTCGACGATCGCGTCCAGGTCGGGACCGCAGGGCACCGACTCGGCGACGTCCTCGGGACGGACGAGCTGGGTGGCCGCGGCGAAACCGGCCGGCGTGGGCAGGTTGGCGTTGACCTCCCAGCCGCCGCTGAACCAGCGCATCTGCTCGTGCGCGCGGCGTACGGCGGTCTCCTCGTCGGGGTCCCAGCAGATCGGGATCTGGCCGATCGCCCGGGCCTCGGAGCCGATCCGCTTGGCGCCCTCGACACCGTTCCAGGTGTCGACCAGCGACGCCTCGGGCTCGACGGCGATCAGGTGGTCGGCGAGCGGGGCGAGTTCCTCGATGGCGCGTTCGCCGCCCACGGCGAGCCCGATCTCGATGGGCTCCTCGGGGAGGTCCCAGATTCGGGCCGAGTCGACCTGGAAGTATTCACCGCGGTGGTCGACGAGCTCGCCGGTGTGCAGGTCGCGGATGATCCCGACCGCCTCGCGGAGCATCGCGTGCCGTTCCTGGACCGCGGGCCAGCCCTGGCCGACGACACGCTCGTTGAGGTTCTCGCTGAGCCGAGGCCGAGCCGGAAGCGACCCTCGGCGAGCAGCTGGACGGTCGCGGCCTTCTGCGCCACCACGGCGGGGTGGTAGCGGAGCGTCGGGCAGGTGACGTACGTCATCAGGCCCACGCGCGAGGTCGCATGGGCGACCGCGCCGAGCACGCTCCAGGCGTACGGCGCGTGCCCCTGCTCGGTCAGCCACGGCGAGTAGTGGTCGCTCATCACCTCGAAGTCGAAGCCGGCCTCCTCGGCGGAGGTGGCGTAGCGGACGAGGTCGCGAGGTCCGCTCTGCTCGGTGAACAGGGTGTATCCGAGATTCGTCATGGTCGTTCTGTACCCATGTCCTGGGTGGCCATTCGTGTTGCGGTCTCACACCCTGCCGCGACGCGGCGCTGTGGTCACAGCCGCGCGAGGAGCGCCCCGCCGTGGATGCCGACGACCTGTCCGGTGGTGAACCCGGCATCCGGCGAGGTGAGGTGAGCCACCAGCGCGGCGATCTCCTCCGGGGCGCCGGGACGTCCGACGGGGATCTGCGAGGTGCGCTGCGCGATCAGCTCGGGGCTGCGGCGGGAGTCCCAGAACTCGGTGTCGGGGACGAAACCGGGAGCGACCGCGTTGGCGGTGATCCCGTCCGCCGCGACCTCGGCCGCGAGCCCGGTGATCCAGGTGTTGATCGCGCCCTTGGAGGCTCCGTACGACCCGGGGCCGCGCAGTGCCGCGATCGAGCTCATCGCGACGATCCGGCCACCGGGCCGAGCCAGTCTGGGCAACAGCGCTTCGACCGGGAGCACCGCGGTGAGCACGTTGAGCCGGTAGTCGGCCGCCCAGTCGTGGGCCAGCGCCTCGAGGTCGTCGCCGGTCGAGGGCGTGAGGCCGCCGGCATTGAGGACGAGCACGTCCACGCGGTCCGGGCAGGCATCGGCCAGGGCACGTACGTCGCCCGGGTCGGCGCAGTCGGCGACGACGTACGTCACCCGGTCGGCGCCCACGGCGGCGTTGATCTCCTTGGTCGCGGTCTCGAGCACCTCCGCCCGGCGACCGACGATGGTCACCTCGAGCCCGTCCGCCGCCAGTCGATCGGCGATCGCGCGTCCCAGTCCGGTCCCGCCGCCTGTCACCACCGCTGTTCTCGTCATCTCGGTCACGTCGGTCGAGCGTACCGGCGCTCACCAGGCTCCGCTGGTCGAGCCGGGCCACGGGGTGCCGGGTGTTTTGGCTAAGGTGCTGGGCATGCCAGGGCCCGACGTACAAGACCTTCTCGACGGCATCAGCGACGGCAAGCGGGCGGCGGTGTCACGGGCGATCACCTTGGTGGAGTCGACCAAGCCGCAGCACCGCGACATCGCTCGCGAGCTGCTCACCAAGCTCCCCGCGGGCGACACGGTGCGGGTCGGGATCTCCGGCGTCCCGGGGGTCGGCAAGTCGACCTTCATCGAGGCGCTCGGCAGCCGGCTGACCGCCAACGGCCTCAAGGTCGGGGTGCTGGCGGTCGACCCGTCGTCGGTACGCACCGGCGGCTCCGTCCTGGGCGACAAGACGCGCATGCAGCGGCTCTCGGTGGACCCCAACGCCTTCATCCGGCCCTCCCCGAGCGCCGGGACGCTCGGCGGGGTCGCCCGGGCGACCGTGCAGGCGATGGCGGTGCTGGAGGCCGCCGGCTACGACGTGATCCTCGTCGAGACGGTCGGCGTCGGGCAGTCCGAGGTGACCGTGGCCGGGATGGTGGACACATTCCTGTTCCTCACCATCGCGCGCACCGGCGACCAGCTGCAGGGGATCAAGAAGGGCATCCTGGAGATCTCCGACGTGATCGCGGTCAACAAGGCCGACCCCAACGACCCCCACCGCGCCCAGGAGGCGCGCGCGGCCGCGCGCGAGCTCGCCGGCGCGCTCCGGCTGGTGCGCTCCCGTGAGGAGTGGGCGCCGCCGGTGATCACCGCCTCGGCGCTCCACGACGACGGCGTCGACTCGGTCTGGGAGCAGGTGATGGCGCACCGCGCCCACCTCGGCGAGGACGGCCTGCGCACCAAGCGCGCCGAGCAGCAGCTCGACTTCACCTGGGCGCTCGTCCGGGACGAGCTCGACCAGCGGCTCAAGCACTCCCCGGGCGTCAAGGCGATCCGCGACCAGATCCGTGGCGAGGTGCTTTCCGGTGAGCTTCCGGCGACCGTGGCCGCGGACAGGATCCTGGCCGCCTACGACAAGGATTAGTCTGGCAGGACCATGCTGGAGCCTGCTGCCTTCCTCGCCGAGCGAGTCGATGCCTACGATGCCGAGCTGATCGACCTGCGCCGGGACATCCATGCCCACCCGGAGCTCTCCTGGCAGGAGCACCGCACCACCGAGCTGATCGCCGAGAGACTGGAGAAGGCGGGCTGGCAGGTCGACCGGCCCTCCGCGACCGGTCTCATCGCTGATCTGGGCGAGGGGGAGAGGGTCGTCGCACTGCGCGGCGACATGGACGCGCTGCCCGTCGACGACGTCACCACCGACATCTGGACGAGCACCGTTCCCGGGGTCGCCCACGCCTGCGGCCACGACGTGCACACCACGGCGCTGCTCGGCGCCGGCCTCGCCCTGGCCGACCTCCACCGCGAGTCACCGCTGCCCGGGGGCGTACGCCTGCTGTTCCAGCCCGCCGAGGAGGTCATGCCGGGCGGGGCGCTGCACCTGATGAGCCTGGGTGCGCTCGACGACGTGGAGCGGATCTTCGCGCTGCACTGCGACCCGACCGTGGACGTCGGCCGGGTCGGGATCCGCTCCGGCGCGCTGACCAGCGCGGCCGACCTGATCGACGTCCACCTCAGCGGCACCGGCGGTCACACCTCGCGCCCGCACCTGACCGGCGACCTGGTCTTCGCGCTCGCCAAGGTGACCACCGAGCTGCCCGTGATCCTGAGCCGGCGGATGGACCCGCGCGCCGGCGTGAGCGTGGTCTGGGGCAAGGTCACCGCCGGCCAGATCCACAACGTGATCCCCGCCCACGGCTCGGTCGGCGGCACCGTACGCATCCTCGACAGCGACGCCTGGAGCGAGGTCGAGCACGTGGTGCGTGAGGTCGTCGCCGAGATCATCGCGCCCTACGGCGTGAGCGCCGCCGTCGACTACACCCGGGGTGTCCCGCCGGTGAGCAACGACGAGGAGTCCCACCAGATCCTCGTCGACACGGTCCGGGAGGTCCTCGGCGAACGGGGCGCGGTCGTCTCCGCGCAGAGCCTCGGCGGCGAGGACTTCGGCTGGTACCAGGAGCAGGTGCCGGGGTCGATGTTCCGGCTCGGTGTACGCACCCCCGGCGGCCCCACCTACGACCTCCACCAGGGCGACCTGCGCATCGACGAGCGAGCGGTGGGCGTCGGCGCCAAGGTGCTTGCCGCCGCGGCCCACCGCACACTCGCCCCGCCGAACCGGTAGAAGTGGCGGCCGAGAACGCACATGTGGGCGACGAAACGGCAGTTTCGTCGCCCACATGTGCAGTTTCGGCGGGTCAGCCCTTTCGGTAGGGCACGCCGTCGGCGGCCGGGGCACGGGAGTTCCCGACGAGCCCGGCGACGGCGAAGATGGTGACGACGTAGGGCAGCATCAGCATGAACTGCGACGGCACCGGCGAGCCGATGACCGAGAGCACCGACTCGACGTTGGACGCGAAGCCGAAGAGCAGCGCCGCCAGCGTCGCCTTGATCGGGTCCCACTTGCCGAAGATGACCGCGGCCAGCGCGATGTAGCCCGCACCACCGGTCATCTCACGCCCGAACGACGGCACCGAGACGAGCGTGTAGGTCGCCCCGCCGATGCCCGCGATCGCACCGGCCAGCAGCACGGTGCGGTAGCGGGTCGCGATCACGTTGATGCCGACCGTGTCGGCGGCCTTCGGGTGCTCGCCGACCGCGCGGACCCGCAGGCCCCACTTGGAGCGGTAGAGCGCCCAGGCGACCAGGATGACCGCGGCGTACATCAGGTAGACCAGCACGGTCTGGCGGAAGAAGATCGGCCCGATGACCGGGATGCCGGACAGCAGCGGGATCGGCAGGCGCGGGAAGTGCGGCGGGTTGTTGAGCGCGGCCGCGTTCTCCGAGAGCACCTGCGAGAACATGAAGCTGGTGAAGCCGATGACGAGCACGTTGAGGACGACACCGACGATGACCTGCTCGACCCAGTAGGTGATCGCGAAGAGGCCGAGCAGCAGCGCGATCAGCATGCCGGCGAGCATCGCCGCGATCAGACCGGCCCACGGCGAGCCCGTCAGCGAGGCGGTGATCGCCGCGCCGAAGGCACCGAAGAGCAGCTGGCCGTCGATGGCGATGTTGACCACGCCCGCCCGCTCGCCGAGTACGCCGCCGAGCGCACCGAACACCAGCGGGACCGCCAGTGCGAGCGCGCCGGCGAGCAGACCGACCACGGGAAGCGTCTTGCCCGCGACCGCCCAGGCCAGGAAGCCGGACACCGCGACGACCGCGAACACGGCGACCACGACCAGGTGCGTCTTGCGGCCGGAGTAGGCGTTCCAGGCTGCGTACGCCGTGGCGATGAGGCACAAGGCAACGGCCGTCCAGACGATGCCGTTGGCCGGCAGCGTGATGTCGGGGATGGCGAACCAGTCGCCGTCGCGGCTCCACCGGAAGGTGGAGTCACCGGCGCGAGGGCGGACGAGGACGAGCAGCGCCACCAGCACGGTGAACGCCGCCATCACGCCGGGCGTCTTCCACAGACCCGGGATGCGCTCGGCGACGGCGGGTGCCTCGGAGTTGACCGGAAGATCGACGGTGGACACGGTCAGGCCTCCTTCGTGGGGAGTCGGAAGATCGCCTTCACCAGGGGCGGTGCGGCGAGGAAGAGCACGATCAGGGACTGGATGACCAGCACGATGTCGACCGGGATGCCCTCGGAGGCCTGCATGAAGAAGCCGCCGGACTTGAACGCGCCGAACAGGATGCCGGCGGCCAGGATGCCGAACGGACGCGAGCGGCCCAGCAGCGCGACGGTGATCGCGTCGAAGCCGATCCCGGCGTCGAGACCGCTGGTCGCACCGTCGGTCACCGAGCCGAGCACCTGGTTGACGCCGGCCAGCCCGACCAGGGCGCCGGAGATCAGGAACGCGCTGAAGTAGGCGACCCCGACGTTGATGCCCGCCGCCCGTGCGGCCGACGGGTTCTCACCCACCGCTCGGAACCGGTAGCCCAGCGAGGAGCGGTTGAGGATCCACCAGACCAGGAACGTCGCCAGCACCGCGAGCAGGAACCCGGCGTGCAGGTTGAACTGCGGGCCGAGCAGGTCCGGCAGGATCGCCGACTCTGGCATCGGCGACGACTTCGGGTTGCCCGAGCCCGGTGCCTGGAGCAGCGACTTGCGGGTCAGCGCGTAGAAGACCAGGTAGTAGCCGACGTAGTTGAGCATGATCGTCACGATCACCTCGTGGGCCCCGGTGAGGGCCTTCAGGAGGCCGGCGATCCCGCCCCACAGGGCCGCGACCAGCGCACCGACGAGGACCGCCAGCGGCAGGTGCACGATCATCGGCAGGTCGAACTTGACCGCGACGAACGCGGCGGCGGCGCCACCGAGCAGCATCTGCCCACGGCCACCGATGTTGAACAGCCCGGCGCGGAACGTCAGGCCGATGCCGAGCCCGGCCAGGGTCAGCGGCGCGGCGTACTTCAGCGTCTCGGTGATCGGCTTGATCTGCTGGACGAACGTGCCGCCCAGGTCGTTGAAGACCGCACCCCGCCACAGCGAGACGTACGCCCCCGAGATGGCCTCCCACGCGTAGTAGAAGGTGTCGGAGGGGCGGGCGAAGAAGTAGGAGAGCCCGTAGCGGACGTCCTCGTCGGTGAAGAGGATCATCAGCGACCCGAAGAACATCGCGAGCACCACCGAGAGCACCGCGACCAGCGCGTTGCCCGTGGTGATCTCCCGCAGCGCCACGTGCCAGCGGCTGGCCTCGGGCACCCGGTCGGCGTCGGACGCCGCCTTCGCCGCCTCGGTCTGCTCCGAGGGCTCAGTCGTCTCTGTCGACTCCGTCGTCTCGGCCGGTTCGTTCTCCGGCCCCTTCTCGCTCACGCGTCGCTCCCTTCAGGAGACTCGCCGGCCATCATCAGGCCGAGGGTGTCGCGGGAGGTGTCGGCGGGGACGATGCCGACGACCCGCCCGCGGTAGAGGACCATGATCCGGTCGGCGAGAGCGGCGATCTCGTCGAGCTCGGAGGACACGACGAGCACCGGGACGCCTGAGTCCCGTGCCGCCACGATCTGCTTGTGGATGAACTCGATCGACCCGACGTCGACGCCGCGCGTCGGCTGGGCGGCGACGAGGAGCCGCAGGTCACGAGAGAGCTCGCGAGCGACGACGACCTTCTGCTGGTTGCCGCCCGACAGCTGGCCAGCCAGGGTCGAGACCCCGGGGGCGCGTACGTCGTACTCCGCCAGCTTCTCCTTGGCGAAGGTGTCGAGCTTCTTGAGGTTCAGCGAGCCGCGGGAGACGAAGGGCTCGTCGAAGCTGCGGTTGAGCATGAGGTTCTCGGCGATGGTGAAGTTGCCGACCAGACCGTCGACCTGCCGGTCCTCGGGGATGAACCCGATGCCGGCCTCGAGCGCCTTGCGCACCGAGCGGCCGACGATCTCGCGGCCGTCGAGCTTGATCGAGCCCTCGACGTGCGGAGCCAGGCCGACCATGGCCTCGGTGAGCTCGGTCTGGCCGTTGCCCTGGACACCGGCGACGGCCAGGATCTCTCCGGCATCGATGTGGAAGCTGATCCCGTCGACGTGGACGTAGCCGTCCTCGTCGGCCACCGTCAGGTCGGAGACGACCAGCGCGCGCTCGCCCGGCTGGGCCGGGTCCTTGTGGACCTTGAGCTCGACCGGGCGTCCGACCATCAGGGCGGCGAGCTCGGCGTTGGACGCCTCCGGGGAGGCCTCGCCGACCACGGCGCCACGGCGGATGACCGTGATCCGGTCGGCCACCTCACGGACCTCGCGCAGCTTGTGGGTGATGAACACGATGCCGGTGCCGGACTCCTTGAGCTGGCGCATGATCGCCATCAGCTCATCGGTCTCCTGCGGCGTCAGCACGGCGGTCGGCTCGTCGAAGACGAGCACCTCGGCGTCGCGCGAGAGCGCCTTGATGATCTCGACCCGCTGCTGCACGCCGACGGGGAGGTCCTCGACGAGCGCGTCGGGATCCACCTGGAACCCGAAGCGGTCGGAGATGTCCCGGACCTGCTTGCGGGCGGCGTCGAGATCGAGCTTGCCGGCGAAGCCGGTGGCCTCGTGGCCGAGCATGACGTTCTCGGCGACGGTGAAGACCGGGATGAGCATGAAGTGCTGGTGCACCATGCCGATGCCGGCGGCCATCGCATCGCCGGGACCCTTGAATCGCTGCGGCTCGTCATCGATGAGGATCTCGCCCTCGTCGGCCTGGTAGAGGCCGTAGAGCACGTTCATCAGCGTGGACTTGCCCGCGCCGTTCTCACCGAGGAGGCAGTGGATCTCACCTGGCTCGATCGTCAGGGAGATGTGGTCGTTGGCGACCAGGGAGCCGAAGCGCTTGGTGATGTCGCGAAGCGCGAGTCTCATGGCACGGATCATTCCTTGCAGGGGTGGAGAAGTTCCAAAGTACGTGGCGAGGGGGCCGGGTCCCCGGCCCCCTCGCGTTGCTCGTCAGAGCAGGATCACTTGGCCAGGTAGGAGTTGACCTTGATCGAGCCGTCCTTGATGCCGGCGGTGACCTCCTCGATCTCGTCGGGGAGAGTCTCGGACACCTTGGACTCGAAGTTGTGGAACGGCGCCAGGCCGACTCCACCGTTCTCGAGGGTGCCGACGTACGGCGTCGCGTCGAACTTGTCGTCGCCGGCGGCGACGATGACGTCCTTGGTGGACGTCTTCATGTTCTTCAGGATCGAGGTGAGCACGACGTCCTGGGTGTTCGGGTCGGTCTCGTAGAAGTCGGCGTCGACACCGATCAGGGCGACCTCCTTGCCGGAGTCCTCGATCGCGGTGAGCGCACCCTGGTAGATCGGACCGCCGACCGGCAGGATCACGTCGGCGTTCTGGTCGATGATCTGGCGGGCGGTGTTGGTGGCCTTCTCGTTGGCGACGAACTCACCGGTGAAGGAGCCCTTCTCGCCACCCTCGTAGCCGACGACCTTGACGTCCTTGTTCTTCGTCTTCGCGTAGTACTCCACGCCCTGCTTGAAGCCGTCCATGAAGATCGTGACGGTCGGGAAGGGCTGGCCGCCGTAGGTGCCGACGACTCCGGTCTTGGTGTAGTCGGCGGCGACGTAGCCGGCCAGGAACGCGGCCTGGGCGGTGTCGTAGAGGATCGGCTTGATGTTCTCCGCGTCGGTCTTGCCGTCGAAGTCGGCGTCGGCCGCGTCGTCGATCAGGACGTACTCGGTCTCCGGGTTGGCCTTGGCGGACTCGATGGTCGCGGCCGAGAGGGCGAAGCCGACGGTCACGATGGTGTCGCAGCCCTGGCCGGTCAGGCCCTCGAGGTTGGCCTCGTAGTCGGCCTCGCTGTTGGACTCGACATCCTTGTACTTCGAGCCCAGCTCGTCGGCAGCTTCCTTCACGCCCTCGAAGCTGAGCTGGTTGAACGACTTGTCGTCGAACCCGCCCGAGTCGGAGACGATGCAGGGAAGGTAGTCGCTGTTGCCTTCGCCTGCGCGCTCGGCCGGCGCTTCCCCACACGCGGCAAGGGCGGCAGCGGACAGGACCGCTGCGACGCCGCCGGCGGCGGCCTTCTTGATGTTGTTCTTCACTGGTGCCTCCAGGTCGTTGCTCCGCAAATCACGGCGCAAAGGACATTCATGTCCGAACGTTCTCCCCAATGACCGAGCAACGCCAGGGATTACGCGAACGGTTACCAACTTTTGATCTCGACGAAGCCTAAGCCTCGTAGCTTGTCTTCCGGTTGTCCGGACAGGCTTTAAGGTCGAACCATGACCGAGAAACAGACGTACGCCACAGAGGGCTTTGACTGGGAAGGCCTGCGTGCGCAGGCGGTCGAGGCCGCAAAACATGCGTACGCGCCCTACTCCAACTTTTCCGTCGGAGTGGCCGGAATCGCCGACGACGGGCGCCTTCTCCAGGGGTGCAACGTGGAGAACGCGGCCTACGGGGTCACGCTGTGCGCCGAGTGCGGCCTGGTCTCCTCGCTGCACATGACCGGTGGCGGCAAGCTCACCCACGTCGTCTGCGTCAACGGCTCCGGCGAGGTCATCATGCCGTGCGGCCGCTGCCGCCAGCTCCTGTGGGAGAACGGCGGCGCCGAGCTGCTGCTGATGACCGTCTCCGGCGTGAGGCCGATGTCCGAGGTCCTTCCCGACGCCTTCGGCCCGGAGGCGCTGGCGTGACGAGGGCGAGCGACGCCCGGTAGGGGCCTGTGGCGGTCGCGCTTTACGCTGTCCGTATGGCGGAACATGATGCGGTCGAGGTGATCCTCGCCAAGCGCGACGGTGGCGAGCTGAGCGACTCGCAGATCGACTGGATGATCGCGGCGTACACCCGCGGGGTGGTGGCCGAGGAGCAGATGTCGGCGCTCAACATGGCGATCCTGCTCAACGGGATGTCGCGGCGCGAGATCGCGCGGTGGACGGCGGCGATGATCGCGTCGGGGGAGCGGATGTCGTTCGACTCCCTGGACCGGCCGACGGCCGACAAGCACTCCACCGGCGGGGTGGGTGACAAGATCACGCTGCCGCTGGCGCCGCTGGTCGCCGCGTGCGGTGTGGCGGTGCCGCAGCTGTCCGGGCGCGGGCTCGGCCACACCGGCGGCACGCTCGACAAGCTCGAGTCGATCCCCGGGTGGCGCGCGTCGCTGTCCAACGAGGAGATGCTGGCCCAGCTCGGGTCGGTCGGCGCGGTGATCTGCGCGGCCGGTGAGGGGCTGGCCCCGGCCGACCGCAAGCTCTACGCGCTGCGCGACGTCACCGGCACCGTCGAGTCGATCCCGCTGATCGCCTCCTCGATCATGTCCAAGAAGATCGCCGAGGGCACCGGGGCGCTCGTGCTCGACGTCAAGGTCGGCGCCGGTGCCTTCATGAAGACGCTCGACTCCGCCCAGGAGCTGGCGCGCACCATGGTCGACCTCGGCACCGACGCCGGGGTCAACACGGTCGCGCTCGTGACCGACATGGCCACGCCGCTCGGCCTGACCGCGGGCAACGCGATCGAGGTCGCCGAGTCCGTCGAGGTCCTCGCCGGCGGTGGTCCTGCCGACGTCGTCGAGCTCACCGTCGCGCTCGCCCGGGAGATGCTGTCGGCTGCGGGCGTTTCCGGTCCGGATCCGGCCGAGGTGCTCGCCTCCGGCAAGGCGATGGACGCCTGGCGGGCGATGATCTCGGCCCAGGGCGGCGACCCGTCCGCACCACTGCCGGTCGCGCGCGAGACCCACGTGGTCACCGCGCCTTCGTCCGGTGTGCTGACCCGGCTCGACGCGATGGCCGTCGGCCTCGCCGCCTGGCGCCTCGGTGCCGGACGCGAGCGCAAGGAGGACGCCGTCCAGGCCGGAGCCGGGGTCACCTGGCACGCCCGCCCGGGCGACTCGGTCACGGCCGGCGCGCCGCTCTTCACGCTCCACACCGACACCCCGGAGCGCTTCGACCGGGCCCTGGCTGCGCTGGAGGGTGGCTACGAGATCGGCGACGGGGCTGCGTACGAGGCGACGCCGCTGATCCTCGACCGGATCGGCTGACAGACCCGCCGTCGGTCGAGCCCGCGAGCGCCAGCGAGCGGTGTCGAGACCAACACGGTCCCCTGTCGCGCTAGATGGGACCGTGTTGGTCTCGACACGGATTCGTTCGTTCCTCACGAATCCGGCTCGACCAGCGAGGGCGACCGGTCGATAACCGTTCGCTTCGCGGGTGGACGGACGGCCAGACTTCGGGCATGGAGATCGTCAAGCCACCCAAGGCCGCCGCGGGCGACAAGGTCGCCGTGCTGTCACCCTCGTTCGCGGCGCCGGGGGTGGCGCCGGCGATCCACGAGCAGGCGCTGGCGCGGCTGACCGAGGTCACCGGGCTGGTGCCGGTGGAGTACTCGACCACCCGGAAGCTCGGGGCGTCGGCCCAGGAGCGGGCGGCGGACGTGAACGCCGCGTTCGCCGACCCTGAGGTCCGGGCGGTGCTGGCGACCATCGGCGGCGAGGACCAGATCACCGTGATCCCGCACCTCGACCCCGAGCTGGTCCGGAAGGACCCGAAGCCCTTCCTCGGCTACAGCGACAACACCAACCTGCTCAACTGGCTGTGGACCAACGGCGTCGCCGCGTTCCACGGCGGCTCGACCCAGGTCCACCTCGGTCCGGGGCCGGCGCTCGACCCGATCCACGAGGCCTCGCTGAAGGCGGCCCTCTTCACCGGTGAGCGGCTCGAGATCACCGAGCCGGGGGAGTCCGAGGACATCGGCCGCGACTGGAACGACCCGCGGGCGCTGACCGAGTACGGCGAGCGGGAGCCGACCGAGCCGTGGACCTGGGCCGGCCCGGCCCGCACCGTGACCGGCCGCACCTGGGGCGGCTGCATCGAGATCCTCCAGTGGGTGCTCACCGCCGGACGCTTCCCGGCCGACCCGGGCGTGCTCGCGGGCGGCGTACTCCTGCTGGAGACCTCCGAGGAGCTCATCCCCGCGCAGGAGTTCGCCTGGATCACGCGTGCCCTGGGCGAGCGCGGGCTGCTGGAGGCGGTCGACGCGGTGGTCGTCGGGCGCCCGCCGACCTCCGACTTCGAGCGGAAGCCCGGCGCCGAGGAGCGGGCCGCGAAGCGCGCCGAGCAGCGGGACGCGGCGATCGAGACCGTCGCCCGCTACAACCCGGACGCGGTGGTCGTCGTCGGCCCGCCGTTCGGGCACACCCGACCGCAGTGGGTCCTGCCGTACGGCGGCGAGATGACCGTCGACGGCAGTGCCCGTAGGCTGTGGGCGGACTACTCCTGAGGTCAGCCCTCGAGCAGCAGCACGACCGACTCCGCGACACATGCGGGCTTGTCGGAGCCCTCGATCTCGATGGTCGTCTTCACCACGAGCTGGAGTCCGGTGGGGAGCTCGGTGACCTCGCCGAACGAGACGACCGGACGGATCCGGGAGCCGACCAGGACCGGCGTGGGGAACCGGACCTTGTTGAGGCCGTAGTTGAGCTTGGCGCCCGGGGTCTCCAGCGAGTAGACGCTCACGCCGAGGTAGGGGATCAGCGACAGGGTCAGGTAGCCGTGGGCGATGGTGCCCCCGAACGGGCCCTCCTTGGCCCGCGCCTCGTCGACGTGGATCCACTGGTGGTCGCCGGTGGCGTCGGCGAACGCGTTGACGCGGTCCTGGTCGACCTGGAGCCATTCGCCGGTGCCGATCTCGGTGCCTGCAGCGTCGGAGACTTCTTCGAGAGTGGTGAATTTGCGCACCCCCGGAATCTAGTCCGATAGGGAACAATAGGCCCATGAAACCGTCCGACATGCAGATCAAGGCCGCGCCGAAGGTGCTGCTCCACGACCACCTCGACGGTGGCGTACGTCCCTCGACCCTCATCGAGCTCGCCGCCGAGGTGGGCCACGAGCTTCCCGAGGGGACCCAGGACGATCCGGTCGCGCTGGAGGAATGGTTCGTGACCAGCGCGGACTCGGGCTCGCTGGAGCGCTACCTCGACACGTTCGCGCACACGCTCGCGGTCATGCAGACCCTGCCGGCGTTGACGCGGGTGGCCCGTGAGTGCGTCGAGGACCTGGCCGAGGACGGGGTCGTCTACGCCGAGGTCCGCTGGGCGCCCGAGCTCCACCTGGCCAACGGCCACGAGCCGGACGAGGTCGTCGCCGCCGTCCAGGCCGGGTTCGACGAGGGCATGGCCGCCGTCGCGGCGACCGGGAAGAAGATCGTCGTACGCCAGCTGCTGACCGCCATGCGGCAGGCGGCCCATGCCACCGAGATCGCCGACCTCGCGGTGGCGTGGCGCGACCGCGGGGTCGCCGGGTTCGACATCGCCGGGCCGGAGAAGGGCTTCCCGCCGAGCCGGTTCCTGGCCGCATTCGAGCACCTGGCCGCGGAGAACATGCGCTTCACCATCCATGCCGGCGAGGGCTTCGGGCTGCCCTCGATCTGGGAGGCCGTCCACCCCTGCGGCTGCGACCGGCTCGGTCACGGCGTACGCATCGTGGACGACATCACGGTCGAGGAGGGTGAGGCACCGCGGCTCGGCCGGCTCGCTGCCTACGTCCGGGACCGGCGGATCCCGCTCGAGCTCTGCCCGCGCTCCAACATCCAGACCGGGGCCGTGAAGTCGATCGCCGAGCACCCCATCGGGCTGCTCTACGACCTCGGCTTCCGGGTCACGATCAACACCGACAACCGGCTGATGTCACGCACCTCGATGTCGGCGGAGATGGCCGGGATCGTGGAGGCCTTCGGCTGGGGCCTGCCCGAGCTCCAGCGGCTGACGACCAACGCGATGAAGTCCGCGTTCATCCCCTACGACGAGCGGGTCGACCTGATCCACGAGATCAAGGACGCGTACGCCGCCTTGTGAGCTGCTGGACCGCGACGTAGCCGTGCTTCGGGTAGACCGCGGTGCAGCCCTTGGCGACCGCGTCCGCGACTACCCGCGGCTGCGCGCGCATCAGCGCCAGGCCACGCCTGACCAGGACGAACGGTGGTTTGCGGCGCTCGCGGAGGTCGCGGGTGAGCCGGCGCCAGAAGGTCACCGTCGGCGACTGGGTGACGCAGTAGGCGGCGGCCAGCAGGCCGGCGTCGCGGCACTCGGCCACGATGTCCTGGGCGAAGATCCCCTCGGCGACGAAGAACGGCTCGTCCCCGAGGGTCAGCTCCTGCCAGCCGGTGCGGCCGTCGTGGGCGATGTCGTAGACGGGTACGTCGGCGGTGCCCGCCTCGCACAGCGCGGCGATCGCCTTCACCGCGTCAGCGGGCAGCCAGGAGTCGGGATGGTCCCAGTCGACCAGGCCCGCGTTCGGGCCCTCCGTGATCCGGGGGAGCGAGGGGTCGGAGCCGTCCTTGTAGAAGTCGTCCAGCCGGAGGACCGGGAGGCCCAGCCGCTCGGCCAGACGGGACTTGCCGGCACCCGAGGGGCCGGCGAGGACGATGACCTGAGCACGCACCGGAGCATTCTCCCCGAGAGTGCGTGAAAGTCAGTAGCCGGGACTCAGTAGCCGGCGCCGGAACCCGCCCCCGGCGCCCCGGCGAGCAGGGCGCGCGAACCCGAGACGCCGAGCCGGTTGGCGCCGGCGGCGATCATCTGCTCGGCCTGCTCCATGGTGCGTACGCCGCCCGAGGCCTTGACGCCGATGTCGGGGCCGACGGTCTTGCGCATCAGGTCCACCGCGTGGACGGTGGCGCCGCCGGCGGGGTGGAAGCCGGTGGAGGTCTTCACGAAGTCCGCCCCGGCGCGGACGGCGGCCTGGCAGGTGCCGATGATCTCGTCGTCCTCCAGCGCGGCGGACTCGATGATCACCTTCAGCACCGTCGGGGCCGGAACCGCGGCGCGGACGGCGGCGATGTCGGCCTCCACGTCGGCGTAGCGCTTCTCCTTGGCGGCGCCGATGTCGATGACCATGTCGATCTCGTCGGCGCCGGCCTCGACGGCAGCCGCGGCCTCGGCGGCCTTGACCGAGGAGATGTGCTTGCCGCTCGGGAAGCCGCACACGACGGCAAGCTTCAGCTCGGCCGGCGCGGTGACCGGCAGCATCGAGGGCGAGACACACACGGAGTAGGTGCCGAGCTCGGCGGCCTCCACGATCAGCGCCTCGACGTCGGCGTGCGTCGCCTCGGGCTTGAGGAGGGTGTGGTCGATCAGCTTGGCGATCTCTGTGGAGGTAGGCACGGCCTCAGCATAGGCATTCGCGGGTCGCGGGCTAATGTTTGCGCCGTGAATGACGATCAGCCCGAGGAGTGGTTCCGCAACTCCAGCAGCACCGCATGGGGTTTCCTCTCCGCAGGAGCCGCGATCGTGGTCATCGTGGTCGACGCGGTCACCGGCTGGCACCCCGAGACGACGGCCGGCGGCGTGCTCTTCGTGCTGGTGGCGTACGCCGCCTTCATCCGCACCAAGGTCGGGGTCAGCCAGGGCGACTTCGTGCTCAACCACCTCTACTCCACGGTGCGCTTCCCGATGGCCGCCCTGGAGAGCGTCTCGGTCGGCCGCACCCTCGGTGCTTACGCCGGCGGCCGCACCTACGTCAGCGGTGCCGTCGGGCGTCCGATGCGCGAGGCGGTCAAGGGCTCCAAGCGCGAGCACAAGCCGCTCAGCAACCACGTCGACTTCATCGAGGACCGGCTCAACGCGCTGGCCCAGGACGCCCGCGACCGGCTCCGGATCAAGCGGGACTCCGACGAGCAGTTCGCGCTCGCCGAGGACGTACGCCGCAGCTGGGACTGGCCCCTGATCGCGGTCACGCTCGCGGTGGCCGTCGTGTTCGTCGTCCTGCTCGTGCTCTGAGCGATCGGGGTAGTCCGGGCCGGCGCGGCAGGGGCTAGACGCCGAGGGCGGCGCGGATGTCGACCTTGAGCGCCCCGAGCGCGATCTCGGCGTCGGCACGGGCGTCGGCGAGCGCGGAGGCGTCGGCGACCGGCTGCACGACCTCGAGGTAGCACTTGATCTTGGGCTCGGTGCCGCTGGGCCGCACGATCACCCGCGACCCGCCGGCGAGCTGGTAGCGGATGCCGTCGGTCGGCGGCAGGCCGCCGATGCCGGTGGTGAGGTCGTCGAGCTGCTGCACGGCGGCCCCGGCCAAGGCGGTCACCGGGCGTTCGCGGAGCCGCTGCATCGCGGCGGCGATCTGGGCCGGGTCCTCGAGCCGTACGGAGAGCTGGCTGGTGGCATGCAGGCCGTGCTCGACCGCGAGGTCGTCGAGCAGGTCGGCCAGGCCGCGCCCCTCCGCCTTCAGCGACGCCGCCAGCTCGCACAGGAGCAGGAGCGCCGAGATGCCGTCCTTGTCGCGTACGTGCCCCGGGTCGACGCAGTAGCCCAGCGCCTCCTCGTAGCCGAAGGCGAGCCCCGGCGCGCGGGAGATCCACTTGAAGCCGGTGAGCGTCTCGGCGTAGGCCTGCCCGGCGGCCGCGGCGATCTTGCCGAGCAGCGAGGAGGAGACGATCGAGGCGGCGTACGTCCCGGTCACGCCCTTGCGGAGCAGGTGGGTCGCCAGCAGGGCGCCGACCTCGTCACCGGTCAGCATCCGCCACTTCTTGCCGACCGGGATCGCGGCGGCGCAGCGGTCGGCGTCGGGGTCGTTGGCGATGACCAGGTCGGCGCCCTTCTTGCCGGCCAGCGCCATCGCCCGGTCCATCGCCCCGGGCTCCTCGGGGTTGGGGAAGGCGACGGTCGGGAAGTCGGGGTCGGGCCGTTCCTGCTCCTTGACCACGACCGGGTCGGGAAAGCCGGCGAACTTCATCGCCAGCTGCACCAGGTCGCCGCCGACGCCGTGCAGCGGCGTGTAGACGGTCTTGAGGTCGCGCGGGCCACCCTCCTCGAGGAGCCCGACGACCGTGTCGAGGTAGCTGTCGACCAGGTCCTCGCTGATCGTCTGCCCGGCCGGTCCTTGCGGCACCGAGCTCACCTTGTCGACCGCCGCGATCCGCTTCGCGATCTCGACGTCGGCCGGCGGCACGATCTGCGACCCGTCACCGAGGTAGACCTTGTAGCCGTTGTCCTGGGGCGGGTTGTGGCTGGCCGTGACCATCACACCCGCGCTCGCGTTCAGGGCCTTGACCGCGTAGGCCAGCACCGGGGTCGGCAGCGAGCGCGGCATCACCAGCGCCTGCAGGCCCGCCCCGGTCATCACCTGGGCGGTGTCCTGGGCGAAGACGTCGGAGTTGTGCCGGGCGTCGTAGCCGATCACCACCGGCCCCTGCGCGCCGGTGGCGAGCAGATAGCGGGCCAGCCCCGCGGCGGCCTTGATCACGACCACCCGGTTCATCCGGTTGGGACCGGCTCCGAGCGCGCCGCGCAGCCCGGCGGTCCCGAACTGGAGCATGCCGGAGAACCTGTCGGCCAGCTCGGCGACCGCGCTCGGGTCGGAGGAGGACAGCAGGCTCTCGAGCTCCGCCCGGGTGTGGGCGTCGGGGTCGTCGGCGAGCCATTCCCTGGCCTGGACGACGAGCGCGGACTGATCGGTGGGGACCATGGACCAGACCCTAGGTCATCGGGTGCCCGGAGGCTCAGATCTTGGGCAACAGGTCGCCGAGAAGTGCACCCATCCGGGTGGCGGCGCTGCGGCCGGCCTCGAGGACCTCGGCGTGGTCGAGGGGCTGGTCGGAGATGCCGGCGGCCAGGTTGGTGACCAGCGAGATCCCGAGGATCTCCATGCCGGCCTCGCGGGCCGCGATCGCCTCGAGGGTGGTCGACATGCCGACCAGGTCACCGCCGATGATGCCGGCCATCTTCACCTCGGCCGGGGTCTCGTAGTGGGGTCCGGGGAACTGGACGTAGACGCCCTCGTCGAGGGTGGCGTCCACCTCCTTGGCGAGGCCCCGCAGGCGTGCGGAGTAGAGGTCGGTGAGGTCGACGAAGTTGGCGCCGACCAGCGGGGAGGCCGCGGTCAGGTTGATGTGGTCGCGGATCAGCACGGGGGTGCCCGGCGACCAGGACGGGTTGAGCCCGCCGCAGCCGTTGGTGAGCACCATCGTCGAGCAGCCGGCCGCGGCCGCGGTGCGGACCGGGTGCACGACCGCGTCGACGCCCTTGCCCTCGTAGAAGTGGGTGCGGCTGAGGAAGACCAGCAGGTTGCGACCGCTCGCCGACCGGATCGAGCGGATCTTGCCGCTGTGACCGACGACCGCGGCGGCGCTGAAGCCGGGCAGGTCGGTGGTGTCGATCTCGGTGTAGTCCTCGCCGAGCGCCTCGGCGGCGGGCAGCCAGCCCGAGCCCAGCACCAGCGCGATGTCGTGCGTCTCGACGCCGGTCTTCTCCGCGAGCGCGGCGGCGGCTTCCTTGGCGAGTTCGTAAGGCGTGGTCACTCGCCGATCCTAAACGAGCGCAGCCTAGACTCGCTCAGTCGTTTGACCGGCACGGGCGCGTACGCAGCGCATGCACGTAGTCGTCGGGAGCCCCGGCCGCCTCGGCGGCATCGGCCAGCGCGCCCAGGTGGCGCGCGTAGGGGATGCCACCCTCGTACGTGTCCAGCACGTAGGTCTCGCAGAGCAGCTCCCCCGTGAGCGCGGCGATCCGCACCTTGGTCTTGAAGTAGAGCCCGATGTCGGCCAGCTCCCACTTCTCCAGCGCCTCCATGTCCTGGTCCACCACGTCGTAGACCGCGACGAAGACCTGCTCGAACGGGTCGGGGACGATCGTCGTCGTCGGACCGTCGCCGAGCACGTTGTCCTCGCCCCCGAAGGTGAGCCGCCAGCCGTCCAGCCACCCGGTCGTACGCAACGGCGAATGCGGACACCGCTCACTCATCAGCGCCGGGTCGAGATTGACGCCATAGGCCGCGTAGAGAGTCACGGGTCACGAGGTTACCGCCCAGTCCTCACCCGCTTGGGATCTATCTGTTATTGGCGGTCTACCCTTGGATGCGTGACCCACTTTGATGTTCTCGTCCTCGGCGCTGGCCCCGGTGGCTACGTCGCCGCCATCCGTGCCGCCCAGCTCGGCAAGTCCGTCGCCGTCGTCGAAGACAAGTACTGGGGCGGTGTCTGCCTCAACGTCGGGTGTATCCCGTCCAAGGCGCTGCTGAAGAACGCGGAGCTGGCCCACACCCTCAACGACCCGAAGGAGAAGCAGAAGTTCGGGATCGAGGGTGAGGCCACGATGTCCTTCGGGCCGACTCACGCGCGCTCCCGCCAGGTGAGCGCCGGGATCGTCAAGGGCGTCCACTTCCTGATGAAGAAGAACAAGATCACCGAGATCGACGGCTGGGGCACGCTGACCGGTCCGAAGTCGATCACGGTCGCGAAGGACGGTGCCAACACCGACTACACCTTCGACAACCTGATCATCGCCACCGGCGCCACGGTCCGCAGCGTCCCGGGTGTCGTGCCGAACGGCCAGAACATCGTCACCTACGAGGAGCAGATCCTCGACGCCAACCTCCCGAAGTCCATCGTGATCGGCGGCTCCGGCGCGATCGGCGTGGAGTTCGCGTACGTCCTGAAGAACTTCGGCGTCGACGTCACCATCGTCGAGTTCCTCGACCGGATGGTGCCCACCGAGGACGCCGACGTGTCCAAGGAGCTGGCCAAGCACTACAAGAAGCTGGGCGTCAAGGTCCTCACCTCGACCGCCGTCAAGGGCGTCGAGGACACCGGCTCGGGCGTGAAGGTGACCGTCGCGCCGGCCGCCGGTGGCGAGGAGACTGTCATCGAGGCCGGCAAGTTCCTCGCGGCCTTCGGCTTCGCGCCGCGCGTCGAGGGCTACGGCCTGGAGAACGTCGGCATCGAGCTCACCGACCGCAAGGCCATCGCGATCGACGGCCGCGGCCGCACCAACGTCGAGAACGTGTACGCCATCGGTGACTGCACCGGGAAGTTCATGCTCGCCCACGTGGCCGAGGCCATGGGCATCGTCGCCGCCGAGACCATCGCCGGCGCCGAGACCATGGAGATCAACTTCGACATGGTCCCGCGGGCGACCTACTGTCAGCCGCAGATCGGCTCCTTCGGCTACACCGAGGCGCAGGCCAAGGAGAAGGGCTACGACGTCAAGACCGCGTCCTTCCCGTTCTCGGCCAACGGCAAGGCCCAGGGCCTGGGCGACGCGGTCGGCTTCGTGAAGATCGTCGCCGACGCCGAGCACAACGAGCTCCTCGGCGCCCACATGATCGGCCCGGACGTCACCGAGCAGCTCCCGGCGCTGACCCTCGCGCAGCAGTGGGACCTGACCGCCGACGAGATCTCGCGCAACATCTTCGCCCACCCGACGCTCTCCGAGGCGGTCAAGGAGGCCGTCCACGGCATCGCGGGTCACATGATCAACTTCTGATCTCACCCGACGAGGCCCGGATCCGCACGACCGCGGATCCGGGCCTCGTCGCTTCTCCGGTCCCGCTAGACGCCGGGTGTGACCGGGCCGATCTCGATCCCCAGCAGGCCCCAAGCCCGGCGGGCGGTGGCCTCACGTGCCTCGGGTGTCGGCCCGAGCACCGCGCCGGAGACCATCGCGACGGCGAGCATGACGTCGTCGGTGTCGTGGGTCTCCATCGGGAGCCCGTCGATGGCCGTGCGTACGCGATCGGCGAGGTGCTGGGAGCTCTCTTCGTTGCTGAGCCGGACGATGCCCACGAAGGCGGTCGAGCGGATCATCTGCCAGGTGACGACGCCGAGCACGTCGGCCAGCGTCGCGTCGGGCCTGGCCGCGACCTGCTCGATGTCGCGTACGTTCTCCTCCAGCACCGCGGTGGCCAGGGTCAGCCGGTCGGGGAAGTGCCGGTAGAGGGTGCCCTGACCGACGCCGGCGCGTTTGGCCACCGCCGACATCGGGGCGTCGAGACCCTGCTCGGCGAGGACCTCGCGGGCAGCGGAGACCAGCAGGTCGCGGTTGCGGACCGCGTCGCTCCGGCTCGGGTTCGCAGGGCTGGTCATCCCAGCAGGGTAGTGGCCGGCGGATCTTTTTCGGACCCGGGTTCATTGCGGACGGAAACTGACCTGAAGGGCCCCTAGCGTTGTCGGTGTCAGAGGGAAACACGACCAAGGAGCTGAACGATGACCGTCGCCACCACCACCCTGAGCCGCGAGCGGACCGACCTGCTGGAGACGCTGGCCAAGCACCGCGGCTTCCTGCGGTTCACCGCCCGCGACCTCACCGACGAGCAGGCCCGGCTCACCCCGACCGCCTCCGCGCTCAGCGTCGGCGGTCTGGTCAAGCACGTCACCGGCGTCGAGCGGGGCTGGGCCGACTTCATCGTCCGCGGGACGGTCGCGCAGGAGCTCTCCCCGGAGAAGTACGCCGAGTTCGCCGCCGACTTCGTGCTCGCCGAGGACGAGACGCTGGAGGGCGTGCTCGCGGCGTACGAGAAGGTGGCCGCCGCCACCGACGAGCTGATCCGGACCGTCGACCTCGACGCGGACCACGCCCTTCCCGAGGCCCCCTGGTTCGAGGCCGGCGCCCGCTGGTCCAACCGCCGCGTCCTCGCCCACATCCTGGCCGAGACCGCCCAGCACGCCGGCCACGCCGACATCATCCGGGAGACCATCGACGGTCAGAAGACGATGGGCTGACTCTGCCCTCCGGGGCGCGTGGAAGAATGCGGCCCATGGCGCGGGTGACGATCATTGGTGGAGGTCCAGGCGGATACGAGGCGGCGCTGGTCGCGCAGCAGCTCGGGGCGGAGGTCACGGTCGTCGACCGTGACGGCCTCGGCGGCAGCGCGGTGCTCACCGACTGTGTGCCGAGCAAGACCCTGATCGCCACCGCCGAGCTGATGTCGGACATGACGCTCGCCCGCGACCTGGGCATCCACTTCCGCGACCACCAGGGCGACCCGGCCACCGAGCTCTACGCCGACCTCGGGATCGTCAACAAGCGGGTCAAGTCGCTCGCGCTCGCGCAGTCGAGCGACATCGAGAGCCGGCTGTCCCGTCGCGGGATCCGGATCGTCAAGGGCGCCGGCCGCATCGACGCCGACAAGCGTCAGGTGATCGCGACCCGGGCCCAGGACGGCGGCGAGGAGGCCATCGAGAACGATGCGGTCCTGATCGCCACCGGCGCCCGGCCGCGGGTGCTGCCCACCGCTCAGCCCGACGGCGAGCGGATCCTGACCTGGGAGCAGGTCTACGACCTCGACGAGCTGCCCTCCCACATGATCGTCGTGGGCTCGGGTGTCACCGGCGCGGAGTTCGCCAGCGCCTACCTCAACCTCGGCTCGCAGGTCACCCTGGTCTCCTCGCGCGACCGTGTCCTCCCGGGCGAGGACGCGGACGCGGCGACGGTCCTCCAGGACGTACTCGAGCGTCAGGGCATGAACATCCTCAGCAAGTCGCGGATGGAGTCGGTGACCCGCGACGGCGACGTCGTCACGGTCCGGCTGACCGACGGCCGCGAGGTCACCGGCAGCCACTGCATCCTCGCGCTCGGGTCGATCCCCAACACCGAGGACCTCGGCCTGGAGGAGGCCGGCATCGAGCTCGACGAGGGCGGGTTCATCCGCACCGACAAGGTGTCGCGCACCTCCGCCTATGGCGTGTACGCAGCCGGCGACTGCACCGGCGGCTTCATGCTCGCCTCGACCGCTGCCATGGCCGGCCGGATCGCGATGCGGCACTTCCTCGGCGACGCGGTCATCCCGATGGACCTCAAGGAGGTCGCGGCCAACGTCTTCACCTCGCCCGAGATCGCCACCGTGGGCTACTCCCAGGCCCAGGTCGACTCCGGCGAGGTCGTCGCCGACACCCTGCGCCTCGACCTCAAGGGCAACCCGCGGGCCAAGATGCAGGGCATCACCGACGGCTTCGTCAAGCTGATCTCGCGCCCCGGCACCGGCGTCGTCATCGGCGGTGTCGTGGTCGGCCCCCGCGCCTCCGAGCTCATCCACCCGATCACCCTCGCGGTCTCCACCGGGCTGACCGTCGACCAGATCGCCAACAGCTTCACCGTCTACCCGTCGATCTCCGGCTCCACCGCCGAGGCCGCCCGCCGCCTCCACCACGTCGAATAGGCGCTCCGGTCGGCCGAGGCGTCACCTACGTCGGCCGAGACGTCAGTTGTGGCGGCCGAGACGTCAGTTCTGGGCGACGAAACTGTGGTTTCGTCGCCCACAACCGGCCGGTGCGGGCTATTTCCAGACGGTCGCGTCGACCTTGATGGCGTTCCCGGTGGCCAGTGTCTCGAGGCGGAAGATGCGTCCTTCAGCCGTCTTGCCGCACACGTAGAGGCCCTGGGTGAGGTCTCGGACCACCCGGTCGCCGCTCTCGACAACAGTGGTGTCGCACTCCTCCTTCGTGGGCGCGGAGTCGCTCAGCCAGGCCGCGATCAGCACCTCGGAGCTGTCATCGACCGACATCATGTCGGACTGCAGCCAGCCAACGGTGTTGGCTGGGGCCACCTTGGGTGGCGAGAAGTCGAAGTTGAGCTTCCCGAGAGTGACCTCGCCGCTCCATCGCACCCCGTCGGTGCCGGCGTCGTTCGCGACGTCGCTGGGCGCCGTGCCGCCGGACGGATCGACCGTCGCGGTGACGGTGACGGTGGTGGTCGCGGTCGGCGTGCTCGCGGAACCGCCGGAGGAGCCATCGGAGCCGGCCAAGTGGGTGACCACGCCGCCGAGACCCAGTGCGGTGACCAGCGCGGCGATCGCGGAGATCCAGTTGGGACCGTGGTTCCAGAGGTTCTTTGCGTTCTCAGACGTAGGGCGTGGGCCCTGCTCGGGTGCAGGCTGCCGAGACGTACTGCTCACGAAGGCGTCCTAGCGGTCGTGTGATGGTGCGCTCAACCTAGCGCTTCGGGTCACCTCGCGGACATGCCTTTTGCTTTCCCGGGCTGGCCGAGGCGTCGCTCGCATCGGCCGAGATGGCACCGCAGTGCCATCTCGGCCGGCGCGGCTGACGCTTCGGCTCAGCCGAGCACGAGCACCAGGTCGCCGCCGTCGACGGACTGGGTGCCGGAGAAGGCGAGGCGGGAGACGGTGCCGTCGATGGGGGCGGTGATGGCGGCCTCCATCTTCATCGCCTCGATGGTGGCGACGGTGTCGCCGGCCTTGACCGACTCGCCGGCCGCGACCGAGATGGTGACGACACCCTGGAACGGCGCCGCGACCTGGCCGGGAACGGCAGGGTCGGCCTTCTCGGCGGCGGCGACCTCGGCCGCGACGGAGCGGTCACGCACGCTGATCGGGCGCAGGTGGCCGTTGATCGTCGCCATGACGGTGCGGATGCCACGCTCGTCGGGCTCGGAGACGGCGGTGAGCCCGAAGATCACGGTCTTGCCCTCGGAGATCTCGACGACGTGCTCCTCGCCCTCGCGCAGCCCGTAGAGGTAGTCGAGGGTCGAGATCACCGACACGTCGCCCCACTTCGAGCGCGCCTCGGTGAAGTCCTTCGTCGGGCCGGGGAAGAGCAGCCGGTTGAGCGTGCCACGACGGTCCGACTTCAGCCCGGCGGCGTCCTCCTCCGACAGGGACGGCGACGGCTCCTTCCAGGTGCGACCGGCGATCGCCTTGCTGCGGAACGGCTCGGGCCAGCCGCCCGGCGGGTCACCGAGCTCCCCGTTGAGGAAGCCGATGACCGAGGCCGGGATGTCGTACGCAGCCGGGTCCGCCTCGAACGCGGCCGGGTCGGCGCCCGCGGCGACCAGCGAGAGCGCCAGGTCGCCGATGACCTTCGAGGACGGGGTGACCTTGGGGACGCGACCGAGGATCTGGTTGGCCGCGGCGTACATGTCCTCGATCTGCTCGAACTTCTCGCCGAGCCCGAGCGCGATCGCCTGCTGGCGCAGGTTGGAGAGCTGGCCGCCCGGGATCTCGTGGCGGTAGACCCGGCCGGTCGGCGCGGGCAGCCCGGACTCGAAGGGCGCGTAGACGCGGCGTACGGCCTCCCAGTAGGGCTCGAGCGAGTTGACCGCGGCCAGCGAGAGTCCGGTGGCCCGCGGGGTGTGGTCGGTCGCCGCCACCAGCGAGGAGAGCGGCGGCTGGGAGGTGGTGCCGGCCATGGACGCGGTCGCGGCGTCGACGGCGTCGACACCGGCCTCGATCGCGGCCGTCAGCGTGGCCAGCTGGCCACCTGCGGTGTCGTGGGTGTGCAGGTGGACCGGCAGATCAAAGCGCGAGCGGAGCGCGGTGACCAGGGTGCGCGCGGCAGGCGCCCGGAGCAGCCCGGCCATGTCCTTGATCGCCAGCACGTGCGCCCCGGCCGAGACGATCTCCTCGGCGAGTCGCAGGTAGTAGTCGAGCGTGTAGAGCTTCTCGTCGGGCGAGGAGAGGTCGCCGGTGTAGCACAGCGCCACCTCGGCGACAGCGGTCCCGGTCGAACGCACCGCGTCGATCGCCGGCCGCATCTGGGAGACGTCGTTGAGCGCGTCGAAGATCCGGAACACATCGATCCCGGTCTCCGCGGCCTCCGAGACGAACGCGTCGGTGACCTCGGTCGGGTAGGGCGTGTAGCCCACCGTGTTGCGACCGCGCAGCAGCATCTGCAGGTTGATGTTCGGGATCGCCTCGCGCAGCTGCGCCAGCCGCTCCCACGGGTCCTCGGAGAGGAAGCGCAGGGCCACGTCGTACGTCGCCCCGCCCCAGGCCTCCATCGACCACAGCTGCGGCGTCAGCCGCGCGACGTGGCCGGCGACACCGAGCAGGTCGGTGGTGCGGACCCGGGTCGCGAGCAGCGACTGGTGGGCGTCACGGAAGGTGGTGTCGGTGACCGCCACCGCCTCCTGGGCACGCAGCGCGGCCGCGAAGCCCTCCGGCCCGAGCTCGCGCAGCAGGTCGCGCGAACCCGCCGGAGGCGCGACCGACAGGTCGACCGCCGGCAGCTTCGAGGACGGGTGCAGCGAGACCGGCGCGGCGCCGTGCGGCTGGTTGACGGTCACGTCGGCGAGGTAGGTGAGCAGCTTGGTGCCCCGGTCGCCGGAGGCGCGCGCGGTCAGCAGCTGCGGATGGGTCTCGATGAACGAGGTCGTGATCGAGCCCGCGATGAAGTCGGGGTCGTCGAGCAGCGCCTGCAGGAACGGGATGTTCGTCGCGACGCCGCGGATCCGGAACTCCGCCACGGCCCGGCGGGCGCGGGTGACGGCGTCCTCGAACGTGCGCCCGCGGCAGGTGAGCTTGGCGAGCATCGAGTCGAAGTGCGGCGAGACCTCGGCGCCGGCGTACGTCGTGCCGCCGTCGACCCGGATCCCGGCGCCGCCGGGGGAGCGGTAGGTGGTGATCATGCCCGTGTCGGGGCGGAAGTTGTTGGCCGGGTCCTCGGTGGTGATCCGGCACTGCATCGCCGCGCCGCGCAGCTGCACGGAGTCCTGGCTCAGGCCGAGGTCGGCCAGCGTCTCGCCGGCGGCGATCCGCATCTGCGAGCGGACCAGGTCGACGTCGGTGACCTCCTCGGTCACGGTGTGCTCGACCTGGATGCGCGGGTTCATCTCGATGAAGACGTAGTTGCCGGCGGGGTCGAGCAGGAACTCGACGGTGCCGGCGCACGAGTAGCCGATCTCCTTGGCGAACCGCACCGCGTCCGCACAGATGCGCTCGCGCAGCTCGGGGTCGAGGTTGGGCGCGGGCGCGATCTCGACGACCTTCTGGTGGCGGCGCTGCACGGAGCAGTCACGCTCGAAGAGGTGGATGACGTTGCCCTCGCCGTCGGCGAGGATCTGCACCTCGATGTGGCGCGGCTCGACCACGGCCTGCTCGATGAAAACGGTCGGGTCGCCGAAGGCGGCCTCGCCCTCGCGCATACAGGTCTCCACGGCCTCGCGGAGCTTCTCGGGGTCGTCGACGCGACGCATCCCGCGACCGCCACCACCGGCGACCGCCTTCACGAACAGCGGGTAGGGAAGGGCGGACGCCGCGGAGACGAGCTCGTCGACGTCGGTCGACGGCTCGACGGACTGAAGGGTCGGTACGCCGGCAGCCTTCGCCGCCGCGATGGCGGTGGCCTTGTTGCCGGTCAGCGTGAGGACCTCCGCCGAAGGCCCGATGAACGTGATCCCCGCCCGAGCGCAGGCCTCGGCCAGCGCCGGGTTCTCGGAGAGGAAGCCGTAGCCGGGGTAGATGGCGTCCGCGCCGCTCTGCTTGGCGACCTCGACGATCGCGTTGGGATCGAGGTAGGCCCGGATCGGATGACCGAGCTCTCCGATCTGGTAGGCCTCATCGGCCTTCAGCCGGTGCTCTGAGCCCCGGTCCTCGTAGGGGAACACGGCGACCGTCTTGGCCCCGAGCTCGAAGCCGGCACGGAAAGCTCGGATCGCGATCTCGCCGCGGTTGGCAACCAACACCTTCTTGAACATGGCGGCCACGGTACCCATCAGAATCGGCTTGTCCAGGTTATGGAACGTTACCGCCCAGTCGGTGGACGCGTCCCCCGGCCGAGCAGGGCGTCCTGCTGCTCGGCCATCTGCTCGCGTAGGCCGCCCACGACGGCGGCCACGGCCGGCCGGCGCCAGGATTCGGGGTGCACGACGGCCCAGTAGGGCAGCCGCTGGTGGATGTCCTCGTGGAGCATCCGGACGAGGTCGGGGTGCCGGTCGGCCATGAAGCAGGGGAGCAGGCCGAGGCCGGCTCCCGCGCGGGTCGCCTCCACGTGGACGAACACGTTCGTCGAGGTGACGGCGTCGCGGATGCCGGGCAGCAGCCGCCGGGGGATGTCCAGGTCGTCGACCTGGAGCATCGAGTCGACGAAGTAGACCAGTCGGTGGCGTACGGCCTCCTCGATCGTCGCCGGGGCGCTGTGGCGCTCCAGATAGCCGGGGGAGGCGTAGAGGCCGAGCTCGTACTCGCCCAGGTGGAGCGCGCGGCCACGCATGACCGCCGGCTCGCCGACCACCACCTCGATGTCGACGCCGGAGCGGTGCTGCGCCGCCTGCCGGGTCACGGTGACGATCTCGACCGCGAGCTCGGGGTGGTCCTGCCGGAGCGCGGCGACCGCCGGTGAGGCGATGTACGCAGCGAACCCGTCGGTCGTCGACATCCTGACCACGCCGGCCACCGGGTCGGCGGGCTCGTCCGCGGCCAGCCGGGCCAGCGACTCGGCGACGCCCTCGGCCGCCCGCGCCGCGCGCTCACCCAGAGCGGTCAGCGCCCAGCCGTCGGAGCCGCGTACCAGGACCCGCCCGCCGAGGGCGCGCTCGAGCGCGGAGATGTTGCGGCTGACCGTCGTGTGGGTCAGGCCGAGCGAGCGGGCGGCCGTGGTGAAACGGCCGCTGCGGGCGACCTCCAGCAGCACCAGCAGCTGGTCGGCGGACGGCGGCGTCGGCGAGGTCGTGGGCATCGGGCCACCCTAACGCCTGATGTGCATTTCCATTCATCACGTGTGCCAACATGCGCGTTGCAAGCACATTATGATCACTGTCACACTCCCAGCCATGTCCATGACACAGTCGGGCGCCACCGCCGCCCCCAACGACCAGAGCCTGCTCCGCAGGACCGTGGCGGCCTCCATGGCCGGCACGGTCGTGGAGTGGTACGACTTCTTCCTCTACGCCACCGCCTCGGCGCTCGTCTTCGCCAAGGTGATCATGCCGGCCACCGGCAACGCCTACGACGCGATCATCGCGGCCTTCGTCACCTACGCCATCGGGTTCGTCGCCCGCCCGCTGGGCGGCGTCGTCTTCGGCCACATCGGCGACCGTCTCGGCCGCAAGTACACGCTGCAGCTGACCATCATGCTGATCGGTGTCGCCACCGTGCTGATGGGCTGCCTGCCGACGTACGGCCAGATCGGCCTGGCCGCACCGATCGCGCTGGTGCTGCTGCGGTTCGTGCAGGGGCTCGCGCTGGGTGGTGAGTGGGGCGGGGCCGTCCTGCTGGTCGCCGAGCACGCCCCGGACGACAAGCGGGCGACCTGGGCCGCCTGGCCGCAGGCCGCGGTGCCGGTGGGCAACCTGCTCGCCACGCTGGTGCTCACGCTGATGACGATCACGCTCTCCGACGCCGCGTTCCTGGCCTGGGGCTGGCGCGTCGCCTTCTGGCTCTCGGCCGTCGTGGTCCTCGTCGGCTACTTCATCCGCCGCTCGGTCACCGACTCGCCGATCTTCGAGGAGGCGAAGGCCGAGCAGGGCGAGGCCGCTGCCGCCGGCTACGGCGTCTTCGAGGTGCTGCGTCGCTACCCGCTCGGAGTGCTGAAGGGCATGGGCCTGCGGTTCGCGGAGAACATCATGTACTACCTGGTGGTGTCGTTCTCGATCGTCTACCTGGTCGAGGACCAGAAGATGGACCAGGGCGCGCTCCTCGGTCTGATCGCGATCGCGCACGCCTGCCACTTCTTCTTCATCCTCGCCGTCGGCCGGCTCGCCGACGGGGTGGGCCGCAAGCCGGTCTACCTGGTCGGTGCGGTGCTCGGCGCGACCTGGGGCTTCTGGGCGTTCCCGATGCTCGACACCAAGAGCAACATCGCGATCGTGGCGGCGCTGATCGCCGGCCTGGCGATCCACGCGCTGATGTACTCCACCCAGCCCGCGATCATGGCCGAGATGTTCCCGACCCGGATGCGCTACTCCGGCATCTCGATCTCCTACCAGGTGACCTCGATCTTCGCCGGCTCGCTCGCGCCGTTGCTGGCCATCGCCTGGCTCAAGGACACCGGCACCTGGACCAACACCGCGATCTACCTCGCCGTGGCGGGCATCATCACCGCGCTCGTCGTGCTCACCCTCAAGGAGACGAAGGGCACCTCGCTGCGTGCGCTGGACCGGGCCGACGCCGACCGTGAGGCCGCACGCGAGGTGAGCCCGGCGTGAACTCGGCTACGGCTGTCTCGGGCGCCGTCGATTCCGGTCGTACGCTCCAGGGCCGGCGGGCCCTGGTCACCGGCGGCGCGTCGGGGATCGGTGCGGCGGTGGCCCGCGAGCTCGCCGCCCGCGGCGCGCGGGTCGTCGTCGCCGACGTGGCCGGCGACGACGCCCACGCCCTCGCCGAGGAGATCGGCGGCGAGGCGTGGGTGGTCGACCTGACCGCGACCCACGAGCTCGACGACCTCAGCCTCGAGGTCGACGTCCTGGTCAACAACGCCGGCATCCAGCGGGTGAGTCCGATCGAGAAGTTCGACCCCGACGACTTCCGCAGGATCCACTCGATCATGCTCGTCGCGCCGTTCCTGCTGGTCAGGGCCGCGTTGCCGCACATGTACGCCAACGGTTGGGGTCGCATCGTCAACATCTCCTCCGTGCACGGCCTGGTCGCCTCCCCCTTCAAGAGCGCCTACGTCTCGGCCAAGCACGGTCTGGAGGGACTCTCGAAGGTCACCGCCCTCGAGGGCGGCCCGCACGGCGTGACCAGCGTCTGCATCAACCCCGGCTACGTGCGTACGCCGCTGGTGGAGAAGCAGATCGCCGACCAGGCCAGGGTGCACGACATCCCCGAGGACGAGGTCCTGGAGAAGGTGCTGCTGCAGGACGCCGCCGTGAAGCGGCTGGTCGAGCCGGACGAGGTCGGCTCGCTGGTCGGCTGGCTCACCGGCCCTGACGCCTCGATGGTCTCCGGCGCCTCGTGGGCCATCGACGGCGGCTGGAGCGCGCGCTAGCCCCAGTTCCGGTTCTGGCCTGCTCAGGCCTGCGTACGCCACCAGTCCACCGTCGCCTTGGCCCCCGTCTCGAGCGGGGTGGGGGACAGGCCGAGCCGGGACTCGCTGGCCGAGGAGTCGAGCACGAACGGCTTGTCGAACTGGTAGACCATCTCGGCCAGCTCCCGGGTGCCGCCGTGCACCGTCCCGATCGCCTTCAGCGCCCAGGTGGGGATCCGGCCGACCGGCGGCGCCTCGACCCCGGCGACCTCGGCGTAGAGCCGGACGAGGGCACGCTGGGAGATCGCCGGCGCGGTCGGAGCGTGCAGGAAGGAGTCCCACAGGCTCTCCTCGTCGGCCGCCCTGATCATCGCGGCGCCGAGGTCGGGGACGTACGTCCACGAGTGCGGCGCGTCCGGGTCGCCCAGCACCCTCATGGTGCGGCCGGCGAGCACCGTCGGCACCATCCGCTCGCCCGCGTGGGCGGTACGCACCAGCGGGCCGTAGAAGTCCGAGGCTGCGACGCTGACGGTCGGTGTCGGGGAGGCGTCGCGGGCGCGGAGCAGCTCGACGCGCACCGCGGGCTTGCCGAAGTCGGCGTTCCGCGGGGTCTGCTCGGTCATCGGCGCGGTGACGTGGCCGTAGGCGTAGAGGCTCTCCGGGAAGACGACCACGGCGCCGGCCCGACCGGCGGCCTCGAGCACGACCTTCTCGGCCCGCGGGAGCTCGGCGCGCCAGGTCTCGGCGGCGTAGGCGCTGCCGTGCATGCAGTGGAAGACGGCGCGGGTGCCGGTGGCCGCCTGCGTGACGGTCTCGGCGTCGGTCGCATCGCCGCGGAGGCGCTCGATGCTCTCGTGCACCGGGCCGCTGCCGGAGCGGGTGAGGAGGCGTACGCGGTCGCCGCGCGCGGCGAGCTGCTGGGCGATGGTCGCGCCGACGGGGCCGGCGCCGATGACGAGGTAGGTGCTGTTCATGACTGTGTCCTTGGTTTCGGTGGTCGAGCCCTTCGACAGGCTCAGGAACCACCTGTCGAGACTCCGAGAGCAGTGCTCTCGGAATGAGTCTGGCGCGAGTCGGCGACAAAAGCAAGAGCACTGCTCACTTTTGTTGACAGCGCTCTCTGGATCGGGACACGATGGCGCCATGACAGCCACCTCACGAGACGGGACCCCACGCGAGCGGGCGCGGGCGCAGACCATGGACGAGATCGTCCGGATCGGCCGCGAGCACCTGGCGGTCCACGGCGCCGCCGCGCTCTCGCTGCGCGCGGTCGCCCGCGACCTCGGGGTGGTCTCCTCGGCCGTCTACCGCTACGTGAAGAACCGCGACGAGCTGCTGACCCTGCTCCTCGTCTCCGGCTACGACGAGCTCGGCGACGCCGTCGACGCGGCCGTCGCCGCCGCCCCCGAGGACGACCACCGCGCCCAGTTCCTGGCGCTCGGCCGCGCGGTCAGGACCTGGGCGCTCGCCGAGCCGGCGACGTACGCCCTGCTGTTCGGGTCGCCCGTCCCCGGCTACGCCGCGCCCGACGAGCGCACCAGCGTGCCCGGCACCCGCGTGCCGACCGCGATGCTGCGGGTGTGTGCCGGCGCGCTCGCCGCCGGCCGGCTGACCGTGCCGGAGGGAGACGACGAGATCTCGCCCGAGCTCGCGGTGGGGCTCCAGGGCATCCGCGACCAGCTCGGCCTCGACCTGCCCGATGCCGCGCTCACCCGCGGCGTACTCGTCTGGACCAGCCTCTTCGGCCGCGTCAGCTTCGAGGTGTTCGGCCAGTTCGGCCCCGACCGCTTCGGCGACCCGGCCGGTCTCTTCGAGCTCCATCTGGCCGTGCTGGCGGACGAGCTCGGGTTGTAGCCCCACGACGACAGCGGCCGTTCACCGAGGTGACTCGGTGAACGGCCGCCGTCGGTCGAGCCGACTACTTGATCTCGGCGATGACCGCGCCGTTGGTGACGGTCTCGCCCACGGTGGCGCTCAGGCCGGTGATGACGCCGGCCTTGTGGGCCTTGAGGGGCTGTTCCATCTTCATGGCCTCGATGACCACGACGACGTCGCCCTCGGCGACCTCTTGGCCCTCCTCGACGGCGATCTTGACGATGGTGCCCTGCATCGGCGAGGCGACGGAGTCGCCGGATGCGGCGGCGCCGGCCTTCTTGGCCGAGCGCTTCGGCTTCTTCGCGGCGCTGGTGCCACCGCCGGCAGCGAGGCCACCGAGCCCGGCGGGCAGCGAGACCGAGAGGCGCTTGCCGCCGACCTCGACCACGACGGTCTGGCGCTCGCCGGCTTCCTCAGCCTCACCGGCAGCGCCGGCGTACGGCTGGATCTGGTTGTCGAAGTCGGTCTCGATCCAGGTCGTGTAGACGTCGAAGGAGCCGTTCTCGGCGGTGTAGGCAGGGTCGGTGACGACGGCCTGATGGAACGGGATGACGGTCGGCATTCCGTCGACCTTGAACTCGTCGAGCGCACGACGCGAGCGCTCGAGTGCCTGGGTGCGGTCGCGGCCGGAGACGATCAGCTTGGCGATCAGCGAGTCGAACGAGCCGGGGATGGTCTCGCCCTTCTCGTAGCCACCGTCCAACCGGACACCAGGCCCGGCAGGCGGCGCCCACTCGGTCAGGGTGCCGGGGGCGGGCATGAAGTTGTTGCCGCCGTCCTCGGCGTTGATGCGGAACTCGATGGAGTGGCCGCGGACCTCGGGGTCGTCGTAACCCAGCTCCTCACCTGCGGCGATGCGGAACATCTCGCGGACGAGGTCGATGCCGGTGACCTCCTCGGAGACGCAGTGCTCGACCTGGAGGCGGGTGTTGACCTCGAGGAAGGAGATGGTGCCGTCGGCGGCGACGAGGAACTCACAGGTGCCCGCGCCGACGTAGCCGGCCTCGCGCAGGATCGCCTTGGAGGACTCGTAGAGGCGCTTGTTCTGCTCGTCGGTCAGGAACGGCGCGGGGGCCTCCTCGACCAGCTTCTGGTGGCGACGCTGCAGCGAGCAGTCGCGGGTGGAGACGACGACCACGTTGCCGTGCTTGTCGGCCAGACACTGGGTCTCGACGTGGCGCGGCTTGTCGAGGAACTTCTCGACCAGGCACTCGCCACGACCGAAGGCACCGACGGCCTCGCGCACGGCCGACTCGTAGAGCTCGGGGATCTCCTCGAGGGTGCGGGCGACCTTGAGGCCGCGACCACCACCACCGAAGACCGCCTTGATGGCGACCGGGAGGCCGTACTCCTCGGCGAAGGAGACGATCTCGGAGGCGTCCTTGACCGGGTCCTTGAGGCCCGGGGCCAGCGGGGCGCCCGCCTTCAGCGCGATCTGCTTGGCCTTCGCCTTGTCGCCGAGCGCGTCGATCGCCTCGGGCGAGGGACCGATCCAGGTCAGGCCGGCGTCGATCACGGCCTGGGCGAAGTCGGCGTTCTCCGCGAGGAAGCCGTAGCCCGGGTGGACCGAGTCAGCACCGGACTGGCGCGCCACATCGATGATCTTCTCGATGGACAGGTAGGACTCCGCCGGCGTGGCTCCGCCGAGTGAGTAGGACTCATCGGCCAGGCGCACGAAGAGCGCGTCACGGTCGGGGTCCGCGTAGATCGCTACGGAGCCGATGCCGGCGTCCTTGCACGCGCGGATCACTCGGACGGCGATCTCACCGCGGTTGGCGATCAGGACCTTTGTCAGTGGCTTGCTCAACGAGAACTCCTCCATCGTGAATGCAAGGACATGCTAGGGGAGGCCTTCCGGCCTGGCTTCAGGCAGCCGTAGTAACGATTGTCACACTCTGGTCAGCTGGTCGAGCGACGAGGTTACCCGTGCGTAGGTCGCATCGTTGACGAGCACACCCCCGTGACGCAGTGCCAGCACCGCTGCCCCGGCCAGCCCGTCGGTGGCGACGACGGCCCCGGGAGCGACCCTGGCGGCGAAGTCGGGTTGCCGGGCCAGGACGCTCCCGGCGGCGACCAACGGCCCCTCGATCTCAGGCGTACGCACTGCCGCCAGCGTCTCCGCCAGCCCGGCCGCGGCCTCGTCGAGGATGGCCGCGGCGACCTGGTCCCCGGCACCCGCCGCAGTGAAGACGAGCGCCGCGAAGTCGGCCAGTCGCAGCGGCGGCATCGCGTAGAGCGCAGCTGTCGCCGCGACCAGCGTCGCGGTCCGGCCGCCCTGTCGACGTTCGTCGACGGCGATCCCGAGGCGGTCCAGCAGCAGGCCGGTCAACGCCGTGGACGCGCCCCGCCCGTCGAGCGGCGCCAGTCCGGCACGTACGACCTCCCGGCCCAGCCAGAAGCCCGAGCCGACGTCGCCGAGCAGCCAGCCCAGGCCGTCCGAGATGCCCGCGAGCCGGCCGTCCTCGACCCGCACCGCCGACGCCCCTGTGCCGGAGAGCAGCACATAGCCGTCGGGAGCCGCTGTCCCCGAGAAGTACGCAGCCAGCACGTCGAACTCGAAGACCGGCTCGGTCGCCACCAGCCCGGAGAGGGCGGACACGATCGCGGCCCGGTGGCCCGGGTCGCCGGCACCCGCGACCGCTAGGGCGGCGCCGGCGACCGGGCCGGCCTTCGCGGAGGTCACGGCCTGGGTGACCGCGTCCCTGATCGCCGCCGTCGCGGCGTCGACGCCGGCGGAGGTCGGGTTGCCGCTGCCGGCCTTCCCGATGCCTGTGCAGCGTCCGTCTGAGGAGACCACGACGGCGCGAGTGCTGGTGCCTCCAGCGTCGAGTCCCAAGTAGTTGTTATTCATTGACACCGTTTCGTAACAGAAAACCATTGCCAGGCGTACTCTCTCCAAATAGTTTTCGAGCGCAGGCCTCGGCATACAGTCGCGGCGCGAGTTTGCTAGGTGGGTGGACTAATTGACCAGAGACGTGTTCGGAGCCTTCGACGAGCAGGTTCGCACACGGCTGTCCGAGCTGCAGTCGATCGCCCAGTCCGGTGGGTTCGACGAGGCTGTCGAGGCGATGGTCACCAGCATCCGCAACGGCGGTGTGCTGCAGGCCTTCGGCACCGGCCACTCGCAGGCGTTCGCGATGGAGATCGCCGGACGGGCCGGTGGTCTGATCCCCAGCCACGCCATCGCTCTGCGCGACACCGTCCTCAAGGGCGACCGGCCGGCGAGCGATCTCAAGGGCGGTCTGCTCGAGCGTGACACCAACATCGCCGACGAGCTCTGGGAGCTCCACGAGTTCCACCCCGAGGACGTCTTCCTGATCGCGTCCAACTCCGGGGTCAACGGCTCGATCGTCGGCATCGCGCTGCGCGCGAAGGAGAAGGGCCACACGGTGATCGCGGTGACCAGCCTCGAGCACACCAACGCGGTCACCCCCAAGCACCCCAGCGGCAAGCGCCTGGCCGAGATCGCCGACGTGGTGATCGACAACCTGGCCCCCTTCGGCGACGCGACGGTCCCCGTCGGCGACGGCGGCGTCCTCGCCGGCGCCGTCTCCTCCATCACCGCGGCCTACATCGCCCAGCTCCTGACCCTCGGCACCGCCGCCAGGATCCAGGAGGCGGGCGAGACCCCGCCCCTCTATCTCTCCGCCAATATCCCGGGTGGCGATGAGCACAACGATGCGTTGAAGGCTCGCTACGGCGAGCGCATCGGAAGCATGGCTTGAACCCCCGTAAGAAGAAGCAAAGAGGAACCCACCCGAAAGAAGGCAGCACGATGTCCCAGCAGCTTCACCGGCTCGACCGCCGGACCCTTCTGCGCGGCACCCTCGCCGGCGCGGCGCTCGTGTCGTTCTCCGGAGCGCTCGCCGCGTGTGGCGCACCTGGTAGCGACACCGACAACTCCGGTGGTGGCACCAAGTCCGCCTCCAACCCGTTCGGCATGGCCAAGGACGGCACCGTCGACGCGGTCATCTTCGACGGTGGCTACGGCTACGACTATGTCGAGTTCGCCGCCGGCATCGTCGGCAAGGAGTTCGCGGACGCCAACATCAAGGTCAGCGCCACGACGAAGATCGCCACGGAGCTGCAGCCGCGCTTCGTCGGTGGCACGCCCCCGGACCTGATCGACAACTCGGGTGCGGACCTGATCGGCTTCAGCTCGATCGCCGCCCAGCTCGAGGAGCTCGACGACGTCTTCGAGGCCGACAGCTACGAGGGCGTCAAGATCGAGGACACCCTCTACCCCAACGTGAAGGTGCCCGGCACCTACAGCGACCGCTTCGTCGCGATCAACTACGTCATGACCCTCTACGGCGTGTGGTACTCCGCCTCGCTCTTCGAGGAGAACGGCTGGACCCCGCCGAAGACGTGGGACGAGGCGCTCGACCTCGGTGCCAAGGCCAAGGCCAAGAAGAAGTACCTGTGGACCTGGGGCAAGGAGGCGGCGACCTACTACCGCACCCTGGTCATCGACTCGGCGGCCAAGGAGGGCGGCGACGAGGTGCGCCTCGGTCTCGAGAACCTCGAGAAGGGCATCTGGTCCCACAAGGTCATCCAGGACATCCTCGGCAAGCTCGGCGAGATGGTCAGCCAGGACATGTTCATCCCGGGCGGCGCCGGCACCCAGTTCACCGCCGCGCAGGCCAAGTGGTCCAACGACCAGCAGGCGCTCCTCTACCCGAGCGGTGGCTGGATCGAGAACGAGATGAAGGACGCCACCAAGTCCGGCTTCGAGATGACCGGCATCCCGGAGTTCGTGCTCAGCGACAGCCCGGCGCTGCCGTACGAGGCCGTTCGGGCCGCGGCTGGTGAGGCCTTCATCGTCCCGAGCAAGGCGAAGAACCCCGCCGGCGGCAAGGAGATCCTCCGCGCCATGCTGTCGAAGGAGGCCGCGACCAACTTCGCCAAGACGAAGCTCGCGCCGACCATCGTCAAGGACACCATCCCGGCCGACGGCTTCGGCTCCGCGGCGCTGAAGTCGCAGAGCGCGATGCTCGACGCCGCCGGCGAGAACACCTTCAACTTCCAGTTCTACGACTACTACGGCACCAACGCCGACGAGCTGGTCGTGTGGAACTCCTTCCTCTCCGGTGACCTGGACGTCAAGGGCCTGACCAAGGCCGTCCAGGGCATCTTCGACAAGGTCGCGGACGACTCCTCGATCGAGAAGCTCAAGGTTTCCTGACACCATGCCGGACCCATCCACCACGATGGCGGTGACGGCGGGCGGCCTCTCCGAGGAGAATCCTTGGGGGGCCGCCCCCGGCCGGCGCCGACGCAAGCTCACCCTCGACCGGGCACTGTTCATGACGGTCTTCCTCGGCCTCCCGGTCGCGGTCTTCGTCATCTTCGTCGTGGTCCCGATCGGGCAGGCCCTCTTCTACTCGCTGACCGACTGGACCGGCTTCTCCCCGGTCATGAACTTCGTCGGCCTGGACAACTACGCCAAGCTGCTCGACGACGAGACGTTCCTCAAAGCACTGCGCAACAACGTACTTCTCACGATCGTGGTGCCCCTGGTGACGCTCGTGGCCGCGCTGGCGATCGCGGTGGTGGTGACCACCGCCGGTCCCAGCACCGGTCAGGTCCGTGGCCTGAACGGATCCGGCTTCTACCGGGTCGTCTCGTTCTTCCCCTACGCCGTCCCGGCCGTCGTCATCGGTCTGCTCTGGGCGCAGGTCTACGACCCGGCCGCCGGCCTGCTCAACGGCATGCTCACCGGCATCGGCCTCGACGGGTTCAAGGACTACGCCTGGCTCGGTGAGGTGCGGGCGGCGATGCCCGCCTCGATGTTCGTGATGATCTGGGCCAACATCGGGTTCTACACGGTGCTCTTCGTGGCCGCCATCAAGGGCGTCCCCGCGGAGATCTACGAGGCCGCCCGCATCGACGGCGCCGGCCGCTTCCGCACCGCCATCTCGATCACGCTGCCCTCGATCCGCGACAACGTGCAGACGGCCTACATCTACCTGGGCATCCTGACCCTCGATGCCTACGTCTTCATGGCCGCGCTCGCCCCCGGCGGCGGTCCTGCCAACAGCACGCTGACGATGAGCCAGCACCTGATGAACACCGCCTTCAAGAAGAGCCAGTTCGGCTACGCCACCTCCATGGGCGTCGTCCTCGCCCTGGTCACGCTGCTCTTCGCCGCCCTGGTCTTCGCCGTCTTCCACTTCGCTGGCGGGCGGGACAAGAAGGGAGACGTACGCCGATGAGCACCGTCACTCTGGACAAGCCGGTCGCTGCCCGCGCCGATCGCCAGCGGCGTACGCCCGGCGACGCGCTGGTCGCCGGTACCTCGCACACGATGCTGATCCTGTGGTCGGTGATCGTCATCGTGCCGTTCTGCTGGGTGGTGCTCTCCTCGTTCAAGACGTCCAAGGAGATCCTGTCCTCGCCGTTCTCGCTGCCCGCCGAGTGGAGCTTCGAGAACTACACCAGCGCCTGGACGAAGGCCGGCATCGGGACGTACTTCTTCAACACGGTCATCGTCGTCGGCACCGCGCTGGTGCTGGTGATGCTGCTCGGGGCGATGTGCGCCTACGTGCTGGCGCGGTTCGAGTTCTTCGGGCGCAACTTCATCTACTACTCGATGCTCGGCGGACTGACCTTCCCGGTCTTCCTGGTCATCGTGCCGCTGTTCTTCGTGCTCCAGGGCTTCGGGCTGCTCAACACGCTGCCGGGACTGATCCTGACGTACGTGGCCTATGCGCTGCCGTTCACCGTCTTCTTCCTCTACGCCTTCTTCAAGACGTTGCCCGACGACGTCTACGAGGCCGCGATGATGGACGGTGCGGGGGAGTGGCGCACGTTCTTCCAGATCATGCTGCCTATGGCGGCGCCCGGGATGGCCGGCGTGGCGATCTTCAACTTCCTCGGGCTGTGGAACCAGTTCCTGCTCCCGGTGGCGCTGAACACCCAGCGGGAGAACTGGGTGCTCACCCAGGGGATGGCGTCGTTCTCGTCGCAGGCGGGCTACAACGTCGACTTCGGGGCGCTCTTCGCCGGCGTGGTGATGACCGTGCTCCCGGTGCTGGTCGTCTACCTGATCTTCCAGCGGCGGATCGCCGGAACGGTCTCCACGGGCACGTTCCGCTGACCCTGATCTGACCCTGATCTGACCCGGATCTGGCTCAGATGTGACGCGGGTCTCGCGCTCCAGGTTAATAAGCGCTAACCTGGAGCGCGTGACCGCTTTTCTCCAGCCCGAGCACGAAGAGTTGCGTGCTGTCGTCCGTGACTTCGCCCAGAAGGAGATCGCGCCCCATGCCTCGCAGTGGGACCGCGACCACCACTTCCCCGTCGACGTGGTCCACAAGATGGGTGAGCTCGGCCTGTTCGGCCTGACCGCCCCCGAGGCGTACGGCGGGGGCGACGGCGACCTCGTCGCGCTCTGCGTCGCGATCGAGGAGCTCGGCCGCGTCGACCAGTCGATCGGGATCACGCTCGAGGCCGCGGTCGGTCTCGGGATCAACCCGATCCTCACCTACGGCACCGACGAGCAGAAGGAGCGGTGGCTGCCCGACCTCGTGGCGGGCAAGAAGCTGGCCGGGTTCGGACTGACCGAGCCGGGGGCCGGCTCCGACGCCGGCGCGACCGCGACCAAGGCCGTGCTGGACGGCGACGAGTGGGTCGTCGACGGCGCCAAGCAGTTCATCACCAACTCCGGCTCCTCGATCACCTCGGTCGTCACCGTCACCGCGCGCACCGGCACCCGCGAGAACGGCAAGCCCGAGATCAGCACCATCATGATCCCCTCGGGCACACCCGGCTTCACCGCCGAGAAGGCGTACGACAAGCTCGGCTGGCACGCCTCCGACACGCACCCGCTCTCCTTCGACGGCGCCCGGGTGCCGGCCGACCACCTCCTCGGCGAGCGTGGCCGCGGCTTCGCCCAGTTCCTCGCCACCCTCGACGACGGCCGCGTCGCGATCGCCGCGCTCGCGGTGGGCTGCATCCAGGCCTGCCTCGACATGGCGCTGGAGTACGCGGGGGAGCGGCAGACCTTCGGCGGCCCGATCGGCCGCAAGCAGGGCGTCGCCTTCCAGATCGCGGACCTCGAGGTCATGCTGCGGGCCTCGCGCCTGCTGACGTACGAGGCCGCCGCGATGAAGTCCGGCCTCGACTCCGGCGCCGTGACCATGAAGGAGTTCAAGCAGGCGGCCGCCGCGGCCAAGCTGTACGCCACCGAGTCGGCCGTCACCGCGACCCGCATCGCCACCCAGATCTTCGGCGGCTACGGGTTCATGGAGGAGTACCCGGTCGCCCGCTTCTACCGCGACGCGAAGATCCTGGAGATCGGCGAAGGCACCTCCGAGGTGCAGCGGATGCTGATCGCAAGAGGCCTCGGCCTGCCCGTCGAGTGAGTGCGGATCTTACTGCGCGCTGAACAACCCGCGGCAAGTAATCAAGAGCCATCTCACCAATGACCGTTTACTGTGGCTCCATGGTGTTCGGGGGACAGCTGCTGGGACGGCTGCGTCGCACCCGCCTCTTCGGTGAGGTGGTCCGCTTCATGATGGTCGGCGGAATCGCGACGGCAGTCGCCTTCGTGCTGTTCAACGGACTGGTCCACGGCTTCTTCATGGGCGCCGGTCCGATGAACGGGCAGCCGATCCCGGCCTACATCATCGCCAACACGGTCGGCATGCTGATCAGCTACGACCTGAGCCGTCGCTGGACCTTCCGTCACCGGGTCTCGGACCATCCCGACGGCGGCTTCACGGCCTACGTCGTGATCAACGCGGTGACGATGCTGCTGCCGGTGGCGTGTCTCTACCTGACCCGCAGCGTGTTCGGCTGGGACAGCGCGATCGCCGACAACCTCTCGGCCAACGTGGTCGGGGTGCTGCTGGGTCAGATCGCCCGGTTCTTCCTGTTCCGGAGGTTCGTCTTCGGCCGCCCGATCCGCTACACGCAGGTCTACGGCAGCGTCGAGGAGGAGGCGGCCGCGCTCAGCGCCGCCGACGGTCGGACCTTCGCGGTGGCCCCGGACCGTCGCGAGCGGGTCACCGGTTCCACAGATCAGGCCACGCATGACCGAGCCGGCTGAGCAGGTCGCGTAGCAGCGGCAGGCTCAGGCCGACCACGTTGTGGTGGTCGCCCTCGATCCCGGTCACGAACGCACCACCGAGCCCGTCGATCGTGAACGCGCCGGCGACGTGAAGGGGCTCACCGGTCGCGACGTACGCCGCGATCTCCTCGTCGCTGACGTCGGCGAAGTGCACCGTCGTGGCCGCGGTCTGCGAGACCTGCCGGCCGGTCGCGGTGTCGACCAGCGCGTGCCCGGAGACGAGTACGCCGCTGCGCCCCCGCATCTCCCGCCAGCGCTGGGTCGCCTCCTCCGGATCGTGCGGCTTGCCGAGTGCCTTGCCGTCGAGCTCGAGGACGCTGTCGCAGCCGAGCACGAGGGCGCCCTCGGGGACGTCCGGGCGACCGGCGACCGCGTCGCGCTTGAGCTCGGCGAGCCCCAGGGCGAGCTCGGTCGGCGCGAGGCCGTCGAGGACGCTCTCGTCGACGCCGGAGACGATCACCACAGGCTCGACACCTGCGCTGCGCAGCGTCTGCAGCCGGGCGGGGGACTTGGAGGCGAGGACCAGCGTGGTCATGGCTCCACCCTAGGGGTAAGGGTCCTTTACCTCGGTGTCCGTCCCGACTAGGTTTCGCACATCCAACCCATCTCAACGAGGAGAAATCCGACGTGACGGATTACCCGCCGCCCCCGCCCCCGCAGCAGCCGTACGGCGCTGGCCCCGTGGGGGAAGTTTCACTGAGCCAGCCGCTCCGCGGCGCGTCGCCCCGCGACGCCATCGTGCGCTTCTTCAAGAAGTATGCCTCCTTCGAGGGCCGCGCCAGCCGGTCCGAGTTCTGGTGGGCGATCCTGTTCACCTTTGTCGTGAACATGGCGATCAACCTGATCCTCGGCGCCGACTCGACCGCCGGCACCATCGTCGGGTCGCTCTTCGCGCTCGCCATCCTGGTCCCGCAGCTCTCCGTCGGCGCCCGCCGCCTGCACGACACCGGCCGCTCCGGCTGGTGGCAGCTGCTCTACCTGACCTGCGTCGGCGTCATCGTGCTGATCGTCTTCTGGGCGCTCCCGGAGAATGCCGAGGGCGACAAGTACAACGTCGCCTGACCGGCGGCTAACCACGAGCGGCGATCAGTCTCTAGACTGATCGCCGCTCGGCCGAAGTGGTGGAATTGGCAGACACGCAGCACTTAGGATGCTGTGCCCCAGGGCGTGCGGGTTCAAGTCCCGCCTTCGGCACACAGAGTCCGGGTACGGCCCGGGGCAGACCAGGGGCGATCCCCATGGACAACGGGTACCTGACCCTCAAGGATGGAAGAACAACACCCCATCCAGAGAGGGATGAAGTCATGTCGTTCAAGGACAGCGCGTCCAACTGGCGCGATGGCGTCCAGAAGGGCGTCGAAGGCGCCAAGCCCGCAGTTGAGGACGCCAAGGTGAAGTCGGCGCCTCACCTTGTCACCGGCGGCGAGAAGACCATCGAGAAGGCCGGCGAGTTCAAGGCGCAGATCGAGGCCAAGCGGGCCGAGATGGCGTCGGCTCCCGACGCCGACTCGCCGCGCAACCAGGCGATCTCCGGCCTGCTCCAGGTCGGCGCGGCCGCCACCGAGGTCGCCGCCCACGCGGGCGAGTGGTTGAAGGAGACCGGTGCCAAGTGGAGCGCCGGCACCGGCCCCGTGGTCGTCGATCCTCCCAAGGAGATCCCGGGGGACGTACCTCCTCCGCCGGACTTCCAGAAGCCCGACGACCAGCAGTAGGCCTACCCCACCAGGTTGAGGTCGCGGCGGAGCTTGGCGACGTGACCGGTCGCCTTGACGTTGTACTGCGCGACCTCGATCTTGCCCTCCTCGTCGACCACGAACGTCGAGCGGATCACGCCCTCGACGACCTTGCCGTAGAGCTTCTTCTCGCCGTAGGCGTCGTACGCCTTGTGCACCGAGAGGTCCTCGTCGGAGGCCAGGGTGATGGTGAGCCCGTCACGCTCGCGGAACTTCGCGAGCTTGGCGGGCTTGTCCTTCGAGATGCCGACGACCTCGTAACCGGCGGCCTTCAACGAGTCGATCGAGTCGGTGAAGTCGCAGGCCTGCTTGGTGCAGCCGGGGGTCATCGCGGCGGGGTAGAAGTAGACGATCACCTTGCGGCCGCGGAGGCTGCTGAGCGAGACCTCCGCTCCGGTGTCGTCGGGAAGAGTGAAGTCGGGGGCAACATCGCCCGGCTCGAGACGCGTCATGTCGACAACCTACCCAAGAGATCGAGCGAACCGCAGCGGTGGAGCACGCAGTGGACGTACGCCGGTTGCTAAGGTCTGGGCATGTCCAAGGACCAGACTTCCTCGCTCGAGTCCGAGATCGAAGAGATCCGCGAGCGGCTCGCGGGCACCATCGACGAGCTGATCTACCGGGGCAGCCCGAAGACGATCGTTCAGCGCCAGGTGGCGGCCGTGAAGGCGGTCTACGTCGACCCGGTCTCCGGCGAGCCGAGGATGGGCAACATCGCCAAGACCGTGGGCGGAGTGGTGGGCACCGTCCTGCTCATGGCGACGCTGCGTAAGATCACCAAGGTCAACTGACCCATCCCCCCACCGGCAAGGCAAGACGGAACGTGACCGACAAGACCCCTATCAAGATGCTCCACGACCGGGTGCTGGTCGAGGTCGGGTCCGACGCCGGGGAGCGTCGCTCCTCGGGCGGCATCGTCATCCCGGCCACGGCCGCCATGGGCGCGGCCCGGCGGCTCACCTGGTCACGCGTGGTCGCGGTCGGCCCGCACGCGCGGGCCGTCGAGATCGGTGACCGGGTCCTCTTCGACGCCGACGACAAGCCCGAGGTCGAGGTCGCCGGCGAGGTCTACGTCCTGATGCGCGAGCGTGACGTGCACGCCGTTGCTGCCGAGCGGATCGCCGACGAGTCGACGGGCCTCTACCTCTAGCTCTTCCTCTGCGCCTTGGGCAATGCGTTGAACCGGTGCGCCATCACGACGATGTTGCTGTCGTAGGACGAGCCGTTCCAGTCGGTGCAGGTGATGATCACCAGCCGGCCGTCGCCGTGGTCCTGGCCGAAGATCCGCTGGGCCTGCTCGGCGAGCTCCTTGCGGCTGAGCACCTCGACGGAGTCGACCTGGTGCTGGAAGGTCCCGTCCTTGGTGACGATGTCGACCTCCTGCCCCTCCTCGATGTGGTCGAGCTTGTTGAGGCTGCCGCCACCGGTGTGCACGGTGTGGCCGGTGACCACCGTCTGACCCTGTGCCGAGCCGGGCTTGGCGCTGCCGACCCACCAGCCGATCTCGCGCGGGTTGCGCGGCGGGTCGAGCACCTCGCCGTCGAGACGGATCGGGACGACCTTGGCCTTCGTGTTCAGCCCGGGCAGCTCGAGGCGCTGCGGGGCGCCGGGTGGCACCTCCACCGCGGCGCTGCCGCTGGGCCACACCAGTCCGGCCAGCACCATCGCCACGGCGAGTACGACCAGCGAGGTCCACAGGCTGCTCGTCGCCGCGGCAAGCCGCGGCGACGAGTCGGTGTGAGTCTCAGCCACGCCGCAACATGCGGACGTACGTCGCCACGCCGGCGCCCGCGGCCGCGAGGAGCAGCAGGGTGACGAGGGCGATACGACCGGCGCTGCCGTCGTCGTAGCTCTCCATCCCGGCGGTCACGACGGTCGGGACCGAAGCCGGCGGGTTGTCCGCCTTCGGCGGGTTCTTGACCGTCTTGGCGATCGGGCTGTTCGGGCCGCAGCTGCTGGTGCCGATGGTCAGGTGGGCCAGGCTGCCATCGACGAACTCCTGGGCGGCCGGGAGGACCTTCGCGTCGAGCGCGGTCACCGTGATCGCGCCCGGCGAGGTGGTCTGGGCGTTGAGGGTGATGTCGAGGACGTTCTCCTCCAGCGGCGCGAGCTGCGACTCGATCTGGCCGAGGGCCGTGTCGAGCACCTGCGTCTGAAGCTGGTCGAGCCCACCGTTGGCCGGTGCCAGGGCGCCGTTCAGGGCCTTGGTGAACTGGGTGCGCAAGGCATCCAGAATCGCGTCGGTCACCCCGGTCAGGTCGGTGACGACCTTCTGGTTGACGTCGGGGTCGACCGGAAGGTCGACCAGGGTGACGTCGCCGACCGTCGGGACGGTGATGTAGGCCCGGCTGTTCGCCAGGCTGCTGTCGCCGGAGGCCTTGTCCTTGTCGGCGGTGCAGCTGCTCTGCACGGCGCCGAGGTCGAGGTGCAGCCCGGGGTCACCCATCGCCGCGAGGAGATCCTTGAGCGCCTTCGACAGCGGGTCGGTGACCGCGGTCTGGCTCAGTCCCGCCTCCTTCAGCGCGCTGATCAGCTGCTGGTCGACGCCCTGGAACAGACCGGACGAGACGAGCTCGACGTCGGCGAAGTCGAGGCTGGCCGCGTCGAGCGAGATGTTGTCGCCGCCGCTGAGGCAGTCGCCGGATCCCACGGCGACCACGGTCGCGCCGTCTCCGGCCAGGCCCGAGCAGGCTGCCGAGGTGGCGTCCTTGGTGGCAACAGCGTCCTGGGCCAGCGTGCCGGCGTGGATCGCCTTCTGTCCGCCGAGCGCGGTGATGAGCGGCTCGTTGGTGCCTTCGGCGGACTCGGTGGAGCCGTTGTTGGTGACGGCATAGGTGCCGGTGTCCCTCGCCCCGGTGCCGGCGAGCTCCAGGCTCAGCGCGGTTGCGGACGCCTGCGACACCGTCGCGGCGCTCGCGGGTGCGGCTGACAAGGCAACCATGGCAGCTGCGGCCGCGACTGCGGCTCCTCGCGCGATGAGTGTTGTGCGCACGTACTTCTCCCCTCCCTTTGACCTTCGTCACACTCAACGGGGTGGGACAACCGGGGTTACGGGCGAGTAGCCCGCTTCTGCAGGGCGGAATCAGCTGTCGCAGACGGTGCCATCGCCGTCGCCGTCGCGATACCACTCGTACTCGGTGTCGCGTCCCTTCCGGTAGGGCCCGTAGCCCTTCGCGGCCGCCTTGGCGCAGGTGTCGAAGCGGGGGTCCTCGCCGGTGCCGCCTGCGGGCACCTCGCCCTCGCCGGGGTCGCCCTCGGGCTGCTCGGCCCGGGCGAGACGTACGGTGATCACGGGGTTGTCGCAGCCTGCCGCGATCCGCTTCAGCGTGGCCTTCTCCGCACGGTCCACGAAGAGGCTCCAGCGGATCTTCACGGCGACCCAGTCGGCGACGTACGTGCAGTGGTAGCTCGTGGCGTCGGGCATCCAGTCGGCCGGGTCCTGGTCGCCCTTGCTGCGGTTGGTCGCGGCGGTGACGGCGATGAGGGCGCGCGGGTCGCCGAGGTCGTTGGCGTACGCCTCCCGCTGCTCGTCGCTCCACGCGTCGGCGCCGGACTCCCAGCTCTCCTTGAGCGGGACCATGTGGTCGATGTCGAGGCCGCCGGGGCGTTTGAGGGTGACGCCGTCGTACGTGGAGAGCCAGGTGCCCCGGCTCACCTCGCACCTGCCGCGTACTTTCTTCCTCGACTCCTCGAGGAGCACCTCGTTGCGGGCGTCCTGACAGTCGCCGTCGGCGTCGACCCAGTGGTTGAACTTCTCCCGCTCGTAGCCGGAGGTGACCTCCTTGGCGACCGGGAGCTTCGCGATGGCCTCGGTCAGAGGGAGGCTGACCTCCTCACCGCTCTCGGCGCCGTATCCGGCTTGGACCGCGGTGTCGGGCGGGGAGATCTCGGCACAACCGGCGCAGAGGAGTACGACGGCGAGCACGGTCGCCAACGGGCGCAGCATGGGGGGACTCCAGAGAGTTGGGGAAGAGCTCTGGGGAGCATCGGGGGCGGCGCAACTTTGTCGGATCCTGCAGCGGTCGGCACGCAGGCGCGCCGCCCGGTCGCTCACCCCAAGAAGAATCCCGGGCCAAGGCTGGAAGCCTTGGCCCGGGACGGGGTGCTGATCAGTGGATCAGGCGTGTGCGCGGCGCAGCAGGAACCACCGGGTGGCGGCAGCGGCGGCGACGAGCAGCACGAGCGCACCGGCGGCGAACCCGCCCTTGGCGGCCGGTGACGAGAGCAGGTTGAGCTCGGCGTTGGCCGGGGCGTTGTCGGGCTTGGCCTGAACGCTGGTGTCCGGGTCGGACTTGTCGCCGGAGACGACGACGTCGACGTTCTTCTTGTCGCCGGTGGCCGCAGCCTTCTCCTCGGCGGCGGTGAGGCCGTTGGTGCCGCAGGTGCTGGTGCCGATGGCGACCTTGGCGGCGGTCGGGACGCCGACCTTCTTCACGGCGTCGAGCACCTTGATGTCCAGGGCGGACACCTCGAGCGACTTGGCGGTCCCGGCCTGCTTGTTCAGAGTCTGCTTGTTCAGGGTGAGCTTCACCAGGTCGGTCTCGAGACCCTTGAGCAGCACGGCGAGCTGCTCCTTGATGTGCTCGATCAGGTCGACGCGGATGGAGATGTCCAGGCCGCCCGCGGCCTGGCTCTTCAGGCCCGACTGCAGCAGCGTGTCGACGCGGCCGAGAACGGCGTCGGTCACCGGGGAGAGGTCCGGGACGACCGTCGTGTTCTTCTTCGGGTTCGCCGGGAGGTCGGCGACCTTGATGTCACCCTTGCCGGGGATGTTGACGGTGACGGCGGCGTTCTTGAGCTGGGTGTCGCCCTTGAATGTGCTGCCCTTCGCCACGCAGGTGCTCTCCGCGGCGTCGAGGTCGACGCCGACCGAGAGGCCACCGACCTTGGTGAGCACGCCGGAGACGACGTTCTGCACCAGGTCGTTGACCGGGCCGAGCTTGACGTGGAAGTCCTTGCTCTCGTCGTTGAGCACGTAGTCGGTGGTCGCGCCCAGCTTCTGCAGGTCGAGCTCGGCCAGGTTCACCGTGACGGCCTCGCCCGGCTTGACGCAGCTGGAGCCGTCGCCGATGGAGACCAGGGTCGCGCCCTTGCCGGCCAGGGCCGAGCAGGCGCCGGAGTAGACGGTGCCGTTGCGGAGTGCGGCGGCAGCGTCCTGGGCGAACACGCCGACGGAGAGCAGCTGCTGCTCGCCCTCGAGGAGGGGAAGGGCCGGCTTGTTGGTGCCGGAGTTGACGGTCTTCTTGCCGTTGTAGGTGGCGGTGTAGCGGCCGGTGTCCGCCTTGACCTTGTCAGACACGTTGACGGTCAGCGCGACCGACGACGCCTTGGCCTGGGGCTTCTCCGCCGACGCAGTCGCCGGGGCCGCGGTCACGGAAAGACCGATCATCGCGGTCGCCGCAACAAGGGCGGCTCCGCGGACCGAGAGTGGGGAGCGCAAGTGACTTCTCCAATGGTGTTGATAACTGTCGATGACAGGGCACGACGAGTAGAAGTCAGCCTCTGCAGCCCCCCGGTTGCTGTGACTCGCCGTGACGAAGCGGGGAGTCTAGCCACGTCGATTCGCCGTCGCCCAGCGCTCAATCCAGACCCGAGGTCACAGAATTTCCCCGTAACTTCGCTGGTAACACGTCGTGCTCGGGGCCGATTCCGAGGCAGAAATGACCAATGTCCCGGAAGTCGCCTTCGATATGGATCGGCCGTATGGATCTTGTGCCCGGGCTGTTCTTTTCCGTCCGGATTGTAAAAACTCGTTCTCAATCACGATCGAGTGCTACTTAGGGTAACCTAACCAAGGCCTTGATGACTTTCTGACAGTGTGTCAATATCTTTGTTCGGAACGCCGCCCGCCCGACGCCCCGACCTCTCTGGAGCACACATGTCTGCCCTCCTTGTCGACGAGACCTCCGGAGCTCCGCTCTCCGCGCTGATGCGCGAGGGCTCCCGGGTCCAGCACACCGCTGCCGAGACGTCCTCCTTCATGGGGGAGCTGTTGGCCGGACGGGTCAACAAGCAGGGGTACGCCGACTACCTGCTGCGCCTGCGCAAGGTCTACGTCGCGCTCGAGTCGGTGGGTCGTGACCTGGCCGCCACCGACCCCATCGCCGCGGCCGTCCACGACCTCGCGCTGGAGCGCCTGGCCGCGATCGACGCCGACCTGGCCGTGTGGGCGCCGGGTGTCGAGCGCGACGGCGTGGAGTCGGCGGCTGCCGATGCGTACGCCGACCGGATCGAGGCCACCCGGGCCTGGGGTGGTCTCTACGCGGCCCACCACTACACCCGCTACCTCGGCGACCTCTCCGGTGGCCAGGCGATCGGCCGGCTGCTCGACCGGTTCTTCGAGCTCGACGGCGAAGGGGTGGCGTTCTACGAGTTCGCCGAGATCCCGAAGCCGAAGCCCTACAAGGACGGCTACCGCGCCCGCCTCGACGCCCTGGACCTCGACCCGGCGGAGAAGATGCGCATCGTCGAGGAGGTCCAGGTCGCCTTCGGTCTCAACCAGGCGCTCTTCGAGGAGCTCGGCGCTCGCCTCGACACCTATCGCACGTGAACTAGGGTTCGTTCTCGTGCCCCGTATCGCCGCCGAGAACGTCGCCGAGCACCGCAGGCTGGTGCGCGAGCGGATCTTCGCGGCGTTCGCGGAGCTGATGGCCGAGGGCAGCTATGACGCCGTCACCATGTCGAAGCTGGCCCAGCGCGCCGACATCGGGCGCACCGCGATCTACCACCACTTCAAGGACCGTGATGCGGTGATGGTCGCGTTCGCGACCCACGAGACCTCGGAGTACGTCGCGTCCCTGCAGGCACAGCTCGCCGCGAGCGAGCATCCGGCGGAGCGGCTGCGGATCTACGTACGCAACCACCTCGCGCTGGGCGAGAAGTTCCACATGGGCTTCGGACCCCAGGTCTACGGCGGGCTCCCGGAGGAGGCCCGCCAGGAGATCCGCGATCACATCGTGGCCGTCGAGCAGGTCCTCGCCGAGATCCTCGAGCAGGGCGCCGACCAGGGCATCTTCGTCGTCACCGACGTCGACGCCACCCTCGCCCTCGTCCACGCCGTCCTCGGCACCCGCAACCTCCCGGCCGAGCGGATCGAGGAGTTCGTCCTCCGCGCCGTGGGCGCCCTGTGACCTCGGCCAGGGCCTCTCGCGAGCCGGGTCATCGCTGGTAGGAGAGCACGGTCATCATGCCGGTCTCGGCGTGGTAGACGTTGTGGCAGTGCAGTGCCCACTGGCCGGGGTTGTCGGCCTGGAGATCGACCTCGAGGCTCTGATGGGGGCGCACGACCACCGTGTCCTTGCGGACGCCGCTCCCGGCCAGCGCGAAGGTGTGCCCGTGCAGATGCATCGGGTGGAACATCATCGAGGTGTTCCGTACGCGGAGCCTGACTCGTTCGCCCTGCGCCACCTCCAGCGGATCGGTGTCGGGGAACGCCGCACCGTTGATCGTCCACCGGTAGGACATCATCCCGCCGCCGAGCACGGCGTCCAGCTTCCTGTCGATGCTCCGCGAACCGAGCCGCACACCGTCCGCCGCTGCCAGATCGGTGCCCAGCAGGACCTGCCGGTCGAGCTCGCGAACAGTTGTCCCCGCCGTTGGCGCGGCGCCTGCGCCGGTGCGCACGAGCGCCAGACCGGCACCGGTCTTGCCCTCAGCCTGCGCGACCAGCGGGAACACCCCGTCCGCGAGATCGACGATCACGTCGTACCGCTCGCCCATGCCGATCAGCAGGGCATCGGTGGCGACCGGTCTCACCGGAAACCCGTCCGAGTGGGTGACCGTGAGCCGATGGTCGCCGAGAGCGACCCGGAAGGCGGTGTCGGAGCCGGCGTTGACGATCCGGATCCGGGCCCGCTGCCCGGGGCGGCCGGTCAAGGTCACCGGCGCCCGAGGGGTGCGTCCGTTGATCAGGTAGAGCGGGTAGTCGACGTCTCCGGCGCTTCCCAGCAGTGCGGACTGCATCGTCCGGCCCATCATCCGGCCGTGCCCCGTGCTCGATGCCAGGCGCTCCAGCACATCGTCGGGTGTCCTTCCGGTGCCGTCGATCCAGTCGTCGAGGACGACGACCCACTCCTGGTCGTAGTCACCCGGCTCAGCGGGGTCGTCGACGATCAGCACGCCGTACAGGCCACGATCGAGCTGGACCCCGGTGTGCGGGTGGAAGAAGTACGTCCCGGGGTCGGGGGTGGTGAACTCGTAGACGAACCTCGATCCGGCGCCGATCGGGTCCTGGGTCAGGCCCGGCACGCCGTCCATGTCGTTGCTCAACGCCAGCCCGTGCCAGTGGATGCTCGTCTCGTCCGGGAGGTCGTTGGTGAGCTCGACCCGCAGCAGGTCACCGGCTCTCGTCCGCAGCTCGGGCCCGGGTAGGGCGTCGTCGTACGTCCAGGTCGACACCGTCCTGCCGCCCAGGTCGACGGATCCGGGTCGAGCGGTGATGCTCCGGGTCACGGCACGCTGCCCCGACGTACGGCGCAACCGCTCGGCAGCCCGAACCTCGTCCGACCGCGGCCCGATGAGCCGGGATGTCGTGGGACTGCTGTCGGTGCAGGAGCTCGTGGCTCCGGCGCCCAGGGTGCCCAGGGAGCCGAGCAGGAGGGTACGGCGCGTGATCGTCGGGTCGTACCGTCCCATGACCCCGTCCTCTCCGCCAGGTTCTCGGTCATCGTCACAAGCGGGACCGGGCAGCAGGAGAGCAATACGGACGTCGTCACAGGTCCCAAGGTCCCCTCGCGCGGAGGACGTTCGAGCCTTGCCGACGTACCCCTAGGGGGTATCCTTTGGGGATGGTCAGAGAAGAAACGGTCGTCTTGGAGGTCTCGGGAGTCCATTGGGCATCGAGCAAGGCGGTGGCCGAGTCCGTTCTCGGGCGGCAGCCGGGCGTCCTCGGCGTGGAGGCCAACCCGGTCGCTCAGACGGCGACCGTCACGTTCGATCCGGAGCGTACCGACGTGACGCAGCTGCGCGACTGGGTCCGCGAGTGCGGCTATCACTGCTCCGGGCAGTCGGTGCCCGGCCACATCTGCGACCCGCTCGCGTCTCCCGGCGACCACGCGGCCCATGGCGACCACGCGGCCCATGCGGACCACGAGCACGCTCCCACGATGTCGCCGCATGAGGCGATGGGGCACGGGGGTCACGAGGGCATGTCGATGGCCGACATGGTCACCGACATGCGCAACCGGTTCCTGGTGGCCCTGGTGCTCTCCATCCCGATCCTGCTCTGGTCGCCGATCGGGCGCGAGGTCCTGGGCTTCGACGCCCCGGCGCCGTTCGGGCTGCGCGACGACATGTTCAGCCTGATCCTGTCGATCCCGGTCGTCTTCTACTCGTCGTGGATCTTCTTCGACGGAGCCTGGCGCGCGCTCAAGGCGCGCACGCTCGACATGATGGTGCTGGTCGCGGTCGCCATCGGTGCCGGCTGGCTCTACTCCCTCGGGGTCACCCTGACCGGCGGTGGCGAGGTCTTCTACGAGGCTGCCACGGTGCTGGCGGCGTTCGTGCTGCTCGGCCACTGGTTCGAGATGCGCGCCCGCGGCGGGGCGAACGACGCCATCCGTACGCTGCTCGACCTCGCCCCGCCCCGGGCGACGGTGATCCGGGACGGTCAATTTGTCGACATGCCGACCTCGGAGGTCAGGGTCGGAGATCTGCTGCTCGTACGTCCCGGCGCGAAGATAGCCACCGACGGCATCGTGGAGGAGGGCGAGTCCGAGGTCGACGAGTCCATGGTGACCGGGGAGAGCCTGCCGATCCACAAGGCGCCCGGCGACGCGGTCACCGGCGCCACCGTCAACGCGAGCGGGACGCTGCGGGTGCGAGCCGCGAAGGTCGGCGCGGACACCGCGCTCGCGCAGATCGTGGCGCTCGTGCAGCAGGCGCAGAACTCCAAGGCCCCCGGCCAGCGGCTGGCCGACCGGGCGGCGTTCTGGCTCGTGCTCGTCGCGCTGATCGGCGGAGCCGCCACCTTCCTGGTCTGGTGGGCCACCGGCGCCGCGGTCACGACAGCGCTCCTGTTCGCGATCACGGTCGTGGTGATCACCTGCCCCGACGCGCTCGGGCTCGCGACGCCGACCGCCATCATGGTCGGCTCCGGACTGGGCGCGAAGCGCGGGATCCTGTTCAAGAACGCCACCGCGATCGAGACCTCGGCACGTATCGACACCGTCGTCATGGACAAGACCGGCACCCTCACCAAGGGGGAGCCGGAGGTGACCGATGTCGTCCTCGGCGACATCGACCGTACGCGGCTGCTGGCGCTGGCCGGTGCCGTCGAGCGCGAGTCCGAGCACCCGCTGGCCCGCGCCGTCGTCCGGTACGTCGACGAGGCCGCTGTCCCGCGGTTGCGGGCGACCGGCTTCCGCAACGTCACGGGTATCGGCGCCGTCGCCGAGGTCGACGGGCACCGGGTCGCGGTCGGCAATCGTCGGCTGCTCGAGTCCGAGGGCATCGACGAGGCAGATCTGGGTCGCCGGCGCGACGAGATCGCCGCCGGTGGGCGCACCGCGATCTTCGTGGCCGTCGACGGCCGCGCGGTCGCCGTGGTCGGCATCGCCGACGCCATCAGGGAGACCTCAACGGCTGCCGTGGCAGCTTTGCACGAGGCCGGCATCCACGTGGTCATGCTCACCGGCGACAACCGGGCCACGGCGGAGCGGATCGCCGCGGAGCTCGGCATCGACACGGTGATCGCCGAGGTGCTGCCGCAGGACAAGGCCGAGCAGGTCGAGAAGCTGCAGGCCGAGGGCCGGGTCGTCGCGATGGTGGGCGACGGAGTGAACGACTCACCCTCGCTCGTCCAGGCCGATGTCGGTATCGCGGTCGGGGCCGGGACCGATGTGGCCATCGAGGCGGCGGACGTCGTCCTCATGCGATCCGACCCGCTCGACGTCCCCGTCGCCCTGCTCATCGGCCGCGGCACCCTGCGCAAGATGCGTCAGAACCTGGGCTGGGCGGTCGGCTACAACGCCGTCGCGCTGCCCATCGCGGCCGGCGTGTTCGTACCGGCGTTCGGGCTGATGCTCCGCCCGGAGATCGCGGCCCTCTCGATGTCGGGTTCGAGCTCCCTGGTCGCGGTCAACGCGCTCCTGCTGCGGCGCCTGCGGTTGCCGGCTCCGGCAACCGCAGGCGAGCCGTCCCGGACGGGTGCAGATTCGCCTATCCGCTCCTAGGAGCTCTACAGCACCCGCTTCCAGCTTTCGCCGTCGTCGCTCGAGCGGTACGCCTCCTCGGCCGTGGCGGCGTACCAGCCCTGCTCGGTGACCGTGAAGGCCGCTGGCCGGCCGCCGATGGAACCGGCCTCCTGCCAGCTCTCGCCCGAGTCGTCGCTGACCCGGACGACGCCGTCCGGACCGATGCCGACGAGGTCGCCGTCGGCCGTGATGTCGACGTACGCGGTGACCGGACCGCCGAGCTCCCGGGCCTGACCGGTGGACGCATCGATGCTGACGAGCTGTCCGTCGCCGGTGGTTGCGTAGAGCTGCTCGGCCTCATCGGTGGCGGCGATGCTGACGAGGTCGCCGGTGAGGATCTCCTCGAACTGCTTCCGGTCCTCGGTGCGGAGCAGGCGGCCGGTGGTGGCGTCGTACGCATAGAGGAGCTCACCTGCCTGCTCGAGGATGTGGAAGTCGGCCTCACCCTGGAGGGCCAGCGGCGTCCAGCTCTCCCCGGCGTCGGTGGACTCGATCAGTCCCAGGTGCGGCGGGAGGTCCTCGGTCAGGTCGGGGTGCCCGCTGCCGAGGAAGTGACCGGGACCGACGACGGTGAAGCCCATGGTGTCCTGCCACCGGTCGGCGACCCGCTCCGCTTCGCCGGCGTCGTCGACGCGGAAGAGACCGAAGTGGGTCGCGACGTAGAGGGTGTCGTCGGCGGGATCGACCCCGAGGCCGTGGATGTGACCCACCTCGGTGGCGTCCTCGGTGTCGCCGTCGGCGGCCGGTCGATCAGACTGCGGATCCGCGCCGCAGGCGGTCGAGAGAAGGGCCGTTGCCGCGACGATGGTCAAGGCAACGGGGGAGGTTCGGTTCATGGGGTTGCTCCGGAAATCGAGGGAGGTGTCGGGCAGGCACCGGGCCTGCCCAACACACGTGGACGACGGTCAGGACTTCAGCAGTTCCTGCATCGTCTGGATCTCCTCGGTCTGAGCGGTCTCGATGTCCTCGGCCAGGGCCTTGGCGTCGGCGAACTCACCGTCGGCCTGCTCGGTCTTGGCCATCTCGATGGCACCCTCGTGGTGCTCGATCATCATCGTGAGGAACATCTGGTCGAACTCGGCGCCGCTCGCGTTCTCCAGCGCGGTCATGTCCTCCTCCGACATCATCCCGCTCATGTCGTCCGACATGTCGCCGTGGTCCATGTCGGACATGCCGCCGTCGGGTACGTCCTCGCCCCACGACTCCAGCCAGCCGGTCATGGTCTCGATCTCGGGATCCTGTGCGGCCTCGATGTCGGCGGCGAGATCCTTGACCTCCTGGCTCTCGGCCCGCGTCTCGGCGGCCTCGGCCATGTCGATGGCCCGCTGGTGGTGCGGGATCATCTGCTGGGCGAACGTGACGTCGGCGTCGTTGTGTCCAGCGGTCGTGTCGCTGTCGTCCTCACCGCCGCAGGCAGCGAGCGTGAGCAGCGCGGCCGCGAGCACGGCGGCCGTCAGGGTCTTGCGCATGAGAGTTACTCCATCTACGTGATCGTGATCTGGGCAGGCGAAAGCCCGAGCCACCCGGGTGGGTGCCTCGTGGCGACGACCTGTCAGCAGCGGATCACGCAGAGTCGGAGCAGATCGGGTGGGTCACGGTCCCGCCCGGAGAAGCCGGCACTCGGCCAGGCGGGCAGCAGGCTGCGGAGGATCCGGATGCCTCGTCGCGCCAGGGTCAGCACGATGCCCACGATCAGTCCGGTGAGGATCGCGAGGCAGAGGCCGAGGAGACCCCCGCCTTCCTCGTCGTCGCCTGGGACCTGGGTCTGATGACCTGCCGAGCTGTCGGCCGCGGTCACCGGGCCGGATGCATGCGGGCCGCCCTGGTCCATCACGACCATGACCCCGGCGCTCTCGGGCGGGGCACCCATCGGATGAGCACCGACGTGCGATCCCCAGCCGTGCATCGACATCAGCCCGAACAGCGCCACCGCGACAGCGGCCAGCGCCAGGCGCGTCCCGCGCCCGGGTGCCGGTGTCCGGAGCCCTTGCATGTTCCTGATCCTAGGCGATTGGCCATGAGGGACGACCAGGCTGCCACACTGTTTCGGTGCCCAAAGACTGGTTCCGCTCTCCCGACTGGTCACTCGCGGCTCAGGCCGACTTCGAGGCGCGCGTCTTGCGTGCGCGGCCCAACAACCGCGCTCAGTACATGCGCATCAAAGGACTTGCGCTGAGCGACGCAGGCGAGATCCGCGGGGCTCGAGAGTTGTGGGAACGGGTTCTCCAGAGCACTGATGAGTTGGCCGTCACCCAGAAGGCGGCAGCCTTGGAGCACCTCGGCGACTCGTACACGGACGACGATCCGGCAACTGCCGAGGCGTACTTTCGCAGGCTGCTAGCCGAACATCCGACGCTCAACGGGACGTCGTGCACGGTCGAGATTGCCCTCGCTGAAGTGTTGATCGAAAAGGGCGACGCAGCCAGTGTGAACGAGGCTCAAGCACTCCTGAACTCTTTCTTCGAACGAGGCACGTCTCAGTTTCCGAATGTGCTCTTCCGCTGGCACCTGGCGCTCATCCGCATAGCCGAGGCATTGGGCGACGATGTGACCGTGCAACATGCAGCACGTACTGCCCTGAGTCTTGTCGAGCGCGGCCCGGTCTTTCCGCGCCACAAGACCGTAGGGGTAGTCCACGCGGACAAGTGGACCCTGACGCGTTTGAAGAAGTTGGCGAGGTAGGTCGTACGCGCGAGCGCCCAACGCGGGGGCTTGGGAAAATGGTCGGAGCGGGCTTTCAGCGTGAGGTCGCACATGCTGCGACTGCAGGGGAGTTGGGACGAGTGGCAGGAAGACGTAGGAGTCGAGTTCCTCAGGAGTTGCGTAGCGAACGCTGAGGACTCTGAAACCGGCCAGAATGACGAGGGCGGGGAGACGGGCTCGTGAACCGCATTCCTTACGCACCGGGTATCAGGGCCTTGAAATGCAAGAAACTCCCGACCGTTTGTGCTGGTCAGGAGTCTTGTTTGGTACGCCATGTAGGACTTGAACCTACAACCCGCTGATAGATCAGGACTACACGGCTTTCGTTCGAAGACCCGCTCAATGGCCTGTCTTGCGGTTCTGGTTGTTCATGGTTGTTCGTACGGGGTCGTGGCGCATTCATCCCAGCATTCGTCCTCACTCCGGACGAGTAGCGCGCCATCGGGTCTGGTGCCCGGCTACCCCTCGCTGAGCGCCATTGTACGCGTGACATCCCCAAGATTGGTGAGGCGACGGGGAGTCGTCCGCGCTCCGTCACGCTGGGTCCGGAAGATCTCCGACGGAGGTTCGCGTGACAAAGGATGAAACCGGGGCGCGCCAGCCGCCTCAATCGATTGCTGGTCGAGTGATCGACGGTTGGAGCGAAGTGATTAACGGAGCCATCGAGGCTTCATTTCGCCTCACAACGAGCGTGATCCTGAGAACAAGTGTTTCCCCTGTCGGTCCGCCTGATATTTAGCCAGGTGGTCAGCGACTTAGTCCGATGAGCTGCTGCCCGGAGTTGTCTGTTGATTCGTCGGTGACGCGACTTCCTCAAGTTGGCCAATTTGTGCCATGACGCGCAACTTGTACGACGCGAACGACTGAGCACGCCTCCAATTTCGATACCAAGCAGTGCCGAATGAGACGATCGTAAGAGAAGACAGCAGATAGACCGCTGATGCGATCGCAAATCCTACAGTAGATAATTCTTCCGTAGGGAGTCGAGCGACGGCAAATAGCGACATTGCGTTGGCGCCGTTTAAGATCAGGCCTATCGCTGCGTCGACCGATCCAATTGCTAACCATAGAATCTGAAAGAGGAACATCCGCGCTGCCAAGTATGCGACGAGTTTTGTCGGCTCTTCGTGAAACTCGCTAATTCTTGCCAGTTCGGCTCGAAGCTTGTCTATCCTTCGAAGTGCGCGTCGCCTGTTCGTCCTGGCTGCACGCTGACTGAGGCCAAAACCTTCGGATAGATTGGTTGCGAGAACCCCAAGGATGGCTCCCGCTAGTAGGAACGCAATTTGGATTAGCATTCAACGGAAACTACAGGAGTTCCCGTCATGTGCGTCGCGTTTCCGTGACCTGTTCCCAATATGTGGTAGATCAGGACTACACGGCTGTCATCCACACACATTCATCCTGGGCCACGCGCCGGGAGTCGCACCGGCAGGGACACCAAAAGCTCTCCATTCCCATGGACGCTGGCTATGAATCGAGAGTCAATGATCCTTGCACCCATCGCGGGGCTGGGCGGGCACTTCTTCGCAGAGGATCTCCTGAAACCCTTGGTAGGCTGCAAGGAATTTCGTGGAATCGACCTTTTCGATGTCATAAGACTGGAGCGAAGGAGGCAGTACCCCAGCCATCGTGCGGTGTCTCTTCCAGGCCTCGTCACTCCCGTAGACGTAGACACGATTGACTTGATCCTGATAGTTGGACCTTGCGTCGTAGTAGTTCTTTATTATGGGCGTGTTCGGCGTGAGTTTGTCTCGCTCCGCCTGCGTTGACGTCTTCAATTCCTCAGTTAGTCGCCCGGCCGCCACGCTAAAGTTGTTTGCCGCATTCAAATAATCGGAATAAACCTGAGCCTTCCTTTCGCGAGCCTCGGTAGCGCGTTGTTCGTCTATCTGCGCATGCGCAATCCAAATACTCGCGCCTGCCCCTACTGCCGCACCAGCTAATGCTGAAACAGCCGCGACGACTGCGATCCTAAGATCGTGCTTACCGTCAGTTGGCGCTTTCCCAGGCCGTACCGTCTTGGGTGACGACTTCTTGGGCTTTTTCTCCGGTCCTGCATCAGGTACCGACCCTGCGTCAGACAACCCTGCGCCTCCTATTCGCTCCGCGCGGTCCGAACATTGCTATTCTCCGCCACTGCTCGCAGCGGCCTCCAAAGATTTACCCAACTGTGGAAGGCCTCGGAGATCGGCTGGACCAGTGGGGCATGTGTGGTCGTTTGTGTGCGCAATCGCGCAGGGTGCAGGGGTCGGGTCGGAGGGTCGCGCGAGTTAGGCATCCTCGTTGTCATCGCCCAGGTCGAGTCGACGCAGCACCTCGGCGGCGGCTTCTGGGGGGAGTGGCTCAGCATTGAAGGGGAGCCGAAAGGTACGGCCGGGCAGTCGGGATTTCCGAATGCTGGTCGGTGTCGGCTCTGATCGCACCATGAATCCAACCTGGATGCCGCGCGCTTGCAGTCCTTCAGGTCGGAGCAGGCGAATCTGCGCGATCGCCCTGAGCCAATCGAGAAGGTCGGCAGTGACGATGGCCTGCGCAATGAGTTCTTCTGGGTCGATTGCACGGTCCACCCAGAACCAGTTACGCAGGTTCTTCCCGTTGGCACCCTTGCGAGGCTTGCCGTCCTCGTCTAGGACCAAGTCGGTCTCGATGGTGGACAAGGTCGGGCCGTTGATGAGATCCACGGGAGGTCCGAATGCAGCGTCGGCGGGGACGAAAGCGAGCTGCCCCGGGCGGGACACGACAGCCAATCCATGTTTGACCGAGTTGTTCGCCCGGCGGAAGTCATTAAGGAATCGTCCAAGCTCTCGGCACCACTGGCGTAGATACTCCTGGATCCCGTCGATGCTTGGACGGTCGTCTGACCACTTCGCGGCAAGCTCGGGCGGAAGAAAGAGGAAGTCGAGACGAGGCGTGAGGTATGCATCATCGAGGCTGATGTACTCCGTAATCCGGTCGAACAACGGGTCTCCTGCCCGCACTTCCATCATTTCGACGGCTGGCATGCCCGTTGGGCCGTCCCCGTCCAGCAAGGCGAAGAGGTATCGCCAGTAAGTCTCGGCAGCGTGATAGGCGATCACGAAAGCATCGAGTGAAGAGATGTCTTCTGCATCGCTGGTCCGACCAAACGTGAGGGTCGCGGGCAGTCGCTCGGCAACTCCTTCAGGCAGAGACAGGTTGGCGTTGCTTCGATAGGCGGCCCAGCCGTGGACGCGGGAGCGGAAGTACTCTCCGTGACTCACATCCAAGAAGGTGTCGTTGAGCCTCTCCCTGAGCGCCGCCAGGCGCGGATCCGTCTCATCGGCTGGGGGTTCCCTGGGTAGGTCCTCGGAGGTCACGTGCAGCAGTCTCGAACTACGGCGGCTCGCGCGTTGATGGTTCCGTGTGGTCACAACCCCCAGACTGGGTACGGATCGGCCAATCGGCCGGACCCCGGTTGTCCTGACTGCCCTACCGCGGAGCTCAGTACGGACGGTCATCTTGCGCCTCGCTGCGGAGCTGTTCGCGGCTCTCGGCGTAATCGCGGCAGGCCACTTCGCGGCCGAAGGCCTTCAACGTCTGCAGGCGTCGCCAAGCCGCAGTTACCCCGCCGCGGTAGCCGTGTTGTTCGGGTGAACCGGGCCGTAGGCCTAGCCTCGTAGCGGGAGATGATGTCCCAACTCATAGTGCCGAAGTGGCGTACGCCGAGATCGTAGGCAGCGCGATAGGCCCGGGTCGCTTCCGAGCGCGGCGCGTAGGGCGCGGGCGGATACTCGGGCTCTCGTCGCGGTGGCTGCTGCGGGTATGGCAAAGGGGTCGCTCCAGAACGACCCGCTTCCGAGAGGCGTACGCGGGTTGGCTCGCTACGTTCGCCGACCAGGTCGAGGCAGGGGAGCGGTCTCAGTCCTCCCTCGACCTCTACACGGGAGAAGCGGAACGCGTGATCCTGCCCGCGATCGGTGATCTTCGGCTAGGGGAGCTGCGTACGCCGTTGCTCGACCGGTTCGTTCAGGGCGTGCTCAAGGACAAGGGCCCGGCCACCGCGAAGGTCTGCAAGACCGTGGTGTCGAACACCTGCGGCTGGGCCGTTCGGCAGGGAGGTATGACGTACAACCCGATGCGCGAGCTGACGCCGATCACCGCGAAGACGAAGAAGGCACGGGCGCTCGACGTAGAGGAGCTGCGCAAGTGGATCGATGCTCTCGACGCCAGCGAATACGCCTGCCGCCAGGATCTGCCGCAGTTGGCGCGCTTCATGCTCGCTACCGGGCTGCGCGTCGGTGAGGCGGTCGGGGTCACTTGGGCTGACGTCGACCTGGTCAAGGGCATGGTCCGCGTCGAGCGGACGATCATCCGTGTCAAGGGGAAAGGGCTGGTTGCCAAGAAGGTGAAGTCGGAGACGTCGGAGCGGCCGTTGTTCCTGCCGCAGTGGTGCATCGCGATGCTCAAGGAGCGCCATGAGCGCCGTCGCGCCGACGACAGCCCGGTGTTCCCGAGTGGCGCGGGCACCTGGCGCGACCGGAACGCCGTGCAGCGCTCTATTCGGCAGGTGCGGGAGGGTACCGACTTCGAGTGGCTGACGACGCACACCTACCGAAAGACGGTCGCGACGATGCTGGACGAAGGCGGCCGGAGTGCCCGCGCGATCGCTGACCAGTTGGGGCACTCACGTGTCTCGATGACGCAGGACGTCTACCTTGGCCGCAAGGCCAAGAACGCGGGCAACCTCGATGCTCTCGAAGCTCTCAACCCGGACGCTCACAAAGTCGGTCGCAAGGGGGACGCCGAAGGTGATGAGAATGCGGGCGCAGCGTAGCCATTCATCCTTGTATTCGTCCTAAGTGGCGACTTTCGACCGCAAAACGAGAATCGGCCCCTTACCTGTTTGACCAGGTCAGGGGCCGATTTCGATGTACGCCATGTAGGACTTGAACCTACAACCCGCTGATTAAGAGTCAGCTGCTCTGCCAATTGAGCTAATGGCGCATGTCCTTCGCGCGTCAGGCGCGCTCGGCGACGAGAAGAACATTAGCAGCGGGCTCGGATGCGGCCCAAATCGAGGAGCGGGTCAGCGGAGCTCCAGGACGGCCTGGGCGGCGTTGTGACCGCCGAGGCCGGAGACGGCGCCGCCGCGGCGGGCGCCGGAGCCGCACAGCAGGACGCTGCCGACGTCGGTGGCGACGCCCCAGCGGGCGGCGGGGGTGGTGAGGTCGGCGTCGTCGGGTGCCCAGGGCCAGGCGAGGTCGCCGTGGAAGATGTGGCCGCCGGGCATGGCGAGGTCGGCCTCGATCTCCTGGGGGATCTTGGCCTCGATGCAGGGCTCACCGTCGGCGTTCCGCGCGACGACGGAGGAGATCGGGTCGAGCAGGTGCTTGTCGAGGGAGGCGATGGCGCGCTCGACCGCCTGGGCCTTGCGCTCCTCGCGCGTGGCCGGGTCGTCGAAGAGGGTCGCCGGGGCGTGCAGGCCGAAGTAGGTGAGCGTCTGGGTGCCGGGCGGCACGTCTCCGAGGATGGAGGGGTCGGTCAGCGAGTGGCAGTAGACCTCGCCGGGCATCTCGGTGGGCACCGAGCCGGCGGCGGCCTCGGCGTACGCCTTCTCGAGCTCCGAGTAGGACTCACCGAGGTGGAGCGTGCCAGCGAAGGCGACGTTCGGGTCCTCGCCCGAGCGCAGCCGGGGGAGGCGCTGGAGCAGCATGTTGATCTTGAGCTGAGCACCCACCGGCTTGACCGCGGGGGAAGGCGTGCGGCCGAGGAGGCCGTCGAGGACGTACGGAGCCAGGCCGGCGAGCACGAAGTCGGCTGCCACCGTGTGGGAGCCGGAGGAGTCGGTCCAGGTGACCTCGGCGCCCTCCCCGGCCGCACCGCCGCGGATCGAGGTGACGGTCGCGTCGGTGAGGACCTCCGCGCCACCTGCGTACGCCGCCTTCGTGATCGCCCCGGTGACCGCGCCCATGCCGCCGACGGGGACGCGCCACTCGCCGGTGCCGTTGCCGATCAGGTGGTAGAGGAAGCAGCGGTTCTGGATCAGGCTCTCCTCGCCGAGGCCGGCGAACGTGCCGATCAGGGCGTCGGTGGCGACCACGCCGCGGACCAGGTCGTCAGTGAACCGGCGCTCGATCGCCTCGCCCAGGGGCCGCTCGACGAGGTCGCGCCAGATCGGCGCTGCCACTTGCGAGCGGATCGCGGCAGCGGTCGGCAGCGGGGAGGTGAGGGTGGGTGCGACGACCCGGGCGAGATCGGCGACCTCGGCGTAGAACGACTGCCACGCGGCGTACTCCTCGTCCGACCCGGTCACCGCCCGGAAGCTTGCCGCGGTGGCCTCGCCCTCCGGCGTCTCCACGAGGAGGCCGGTGGCGCGGGAGCCGTCGAGGAAGGGGGAGTACGACGCGGTCTGCCGCGACGCGAGCTCGATGTCGAGCCCGAGGTCGGTGCGGATCTGCTCGGGCAGCAGGGAGACCAGGTAGGAGTAGCGCGAGAGCCGGGTCGGGAAGCCCTCGAACGCCTGCGCCGAGATCGCCGCGCCGCCGACGTGGTCGAGCCGCTCCAGCACGAGGACGGAGAGGCCCGCCCGGCTCAGATAGGCGGCGGCGGTGAGGCCGTTGTGACCGCCGCCGGCCACCACTACGTCGTACTTCTCCTGTGCCATGGCCCCGATACTAGGAGGCAGCTAGTGCGGCGTTGGCCCGTTCGGTGAGGGTGGCCAGGACGCGCGCAGTCGCGGCGAGGTCCTCGGCCGGGATGTCGGCGAAGAACGTCCTGGTCAGCGGCTGACTGCGCTCCGTGATCTGCTGCTGGAGGCGCTCGCCCTCCGCGGTCAGGGTGAGACCGTCGGCGATCAGGCCGCGGGCGATCGCGGCGTCGAGGTGGGACTCGACCTCGGCCGCGGAGACCTTGATGTTGCCGGCGGTCGTCGCGACCAGATCGTCCCGCGGCGTGTCGCCTCGGCTCAGGTAGTTGAGCAGGAGCGACTGCTCGAAGGTCAGGTCGTAGTCGTCGAGCACCTCGAGCAGGTTCTTGCGGATCGCGAAGTAGGCGACGCCGAGGTTGGCGCCGGTGACGGGGCCCGGAACAGGGGGAGTGGCGGTGGTCATGATCAATCTCCAGGTGTGGGATCGGTGTCGATGGGTGCGGCGAGCATCGCCTCGAGCGCGGCCTGCGCCTCGGCCGCCTGACGGCTGTCGCGGCCGCCGAGGGGTGCGATGAGCTGGTCGAGCAGCCGGCCGGTCACCGCGATCGCCTCGCTGGTGACCTCGGTGCCCGCGGGCGTGATGGCGAGACGTACTGCCCGGGTGTCCTTCGTGTCCCGGACGCGCTCGACCCAGCCCTTGGTCTCGAGCTGACGGGCGAGCTTGGAGACGTACATCGGCTCCAAGCCGGTGATGTCGGCCAGCTGCTTCTGGGTGGGGGCCTCCGAGGAGCGGAGGCCGTGGAGGGAGGCGATCAGCGAGTACTGCGCGTGGGTGAGGCCCAGCGGCGCGAGAGCTCGGTCCATCGACACCCGCAGACGCATGGCGAGGCGCCACACGACGTATCCGATCGTCTGCTTCTTCATGGCAGAAACGGTACATGTTGATCATAAACATGTATAGCAATTAATGATGTCGGTGGTCCCTGGCAGGATCGGCAGCATGGCTGAGCGTCCTGCGGTTCCCGAGGCGATGGTGGCGCGGCTGAGGGAGATCCTCGCCGCGTTCCCGAAGTGTCTCGAGGACGACGCCTGGGTCGGCGTGCGCTGGCGGGTCGGCCAGGCGACGGTCGCGCACGTCTTCGGCGGCGAGGACCAGCTCTTCCGGATCGTGTTCCGGGCCGAGCCTGACGAGGTGATCGCCTTCGAGCATCTCGGCCACCCCTACTTCAAGGCCGGCTGGGGCGGCAACGTGGTCGGGATGATCGTCGACGAGGACACCGACTGGGACGAGATCGCCGAGCTCCTCACCGACTCCTACTGCATCCAGGCTCCGGCGAAGCTGGCCGCTCTCGTCGAGCGTCCGGCCGTGGGGACGGAGTAGGGTCCGCTCGTGCACATCGCGATGGCCGGCGCGAGCCCGATCGACGAGCTTTCGCTGGTCACGCCCTGGTTTCTCGTCGAGCCGGTGATGACAGGCCCGTCCACCGCTTCGTTCTGTGGAAATGATCCCCGAAGACTTGTGCTGGGATTGGGACCTTAGACCCTAGGCCGACTGCTTGGACTCCGGCATGTTGCCATGGTAAATCAAGGGGAACAATTACCCTTCCATGGCAACAAATTTCATAAGGAGTGCGTGTGCGTCGTGTGGCCATGCTGATCCTCGGGGGAGCCGTCGCGGCGGCCGGGGTCGGCTGCGGTTCGGACAGTTCCATCGACTACGGGTTCTACAGCAACAACCATGGCGAGAACCCCGCGATGGAGAAGAAGGTGATCACCGTCGACAGCACCGAGAGGATCCAGCAGAACCAGCAGCTGGGGTTGACGGCAGAGGGCACCATCAAGGGCGAGGCACCCGGAATCCTGTTGAGGGTGACTGTGCAGGACGTCTTCGAGACGTCGTTCACCGACGGCAGCGAGACCCCGCCGGGGTCGCGGGTGATGGCCGTCGAGATCCAGGTCGTCAACGCCGGGTCGCGGGTGTTCAACGACACCCCGGCGACCGGTACGACGGTCATCGACGCCTCGGGCAAGAAGTACAAGAGCGCGCCCAGCACGGTGACGGTCGACGGCGGCGAGGTGTTCCCCAACCCGTTCGGGTTGCAGCCGCGAGACCAGCGGACGGCCCTGGTGCCGTTCGTCGTCCCGGTCGGGGTGAACATCAAGCAGGTCGCTTTCCAGATCGACAAGGGCGGCGAGAGCGGCCTGTGGCGGGTTCCGTAAACTCGAAATTTTAGCCAACCTCCAGGCAACCGTCTGGCGGCATTCCGCGTCACCATCTGCGTGGTGATGAGACGATAGGTCGTCTCGGACGTAATGCTGCGTGGTCAACAGGAGGTGTGGTGCGGGTCCGGGTCCTTGGCGCCGTCGAGCTGATCTGTGACGACGGCACGGTGCAGAAGCTGTCGCGTACGCGGCGGACGCTGCTCGCCCTGCTGGTGGCCGCGCGCGGAGCGCCGGTCTCCTCCGACCTGCTGGTCGAGGAGCTGTGGAGAGGTTCACCCCCGGCGACGGGGGTGAACCTCCTGCACCAGCGCATCCGGGACCTGCGCCGTGCGCTCGGTGAGCACCGCCACCACCTGGAGCGCCGTGCGAACGGCTATGCGCTGGTCGGCGCGGACGTCGACCAGGTCCGCTTCGAGGAGCTGGTCGAGCAGGGCTGTGCCTCCGCCGACGCCGGGGACCACGAGCGGGCCAGCATGCTCTTCGATGCTGCGCTGGGGTTGTGGACCGGGGGTGCGTACGGCGGGGTCGGCGAGTCCCAGATGATCGCGACCGAGGCCGCCCGGCTCGACGAGCTGCGCCTGGTCGCCGTCGAATCGCGCGCCGCCGCCGATCTGGCGCTCGGCCGGCAGGCCGCGGTGGTGGGCGACCTGGGGCCGTTCGTCCAGGACAACCCGCTGCGCGAGCGCCTGTGGCTGCTGCTGATGACTGCGCTGTGGCACTCCGGCCGCACCGCCGAGGCCCTCGACGCCTACCAGCGCCTCTTCCGGCTCCTGCGCGACGAGCTCGGGGTCGAGCCGTCCAAGGACGTACGCGACCTGCACCTGCGGATCCTCGACGGCGACGATCCCGAGCCCACGCCCGAACCGGCTCACGAGCAGATCGTGCCGCGCCAGCTGCCGCCGGTCGTCGCCGCCTTCGCCGGCCGCGAGGACCATCTGACGATGCTCGACGAGCTGGCCGCCGAGGACGAGGGCAGGGCCGTGGTGATCTCGGCGATCGCCGGCACGGCGGGGATCGGCAAGACGACCCTGGCGCTCTACTGGGCCCATCGCAGCGCCCACCACTTCCCGGACGGGCAGGTGTTCGTGAACCTGCGCGGCTTCGACCCGCGCGACGCGCTGGACCCGTTGGACGCGCTCGGGGTGGTGCTCGAGGCGTTCGGGGTCGAACGATCCCGCCAGCCCCAGGACATCGACGGCCGGGCCGGGCTGCTGCGCAGCAGGCTCGCCGACAAGCGGGTGCTGCTCGTCCTCGACAACGCCCGCGACAGCGAGCAGGTCCGCAGCCTGCTACCCGGCAGCCCCGGCTGCGTGACCCTGGTGACCAGCCGCAACAGGCTCTCCGGTCTGGTCGCGGAGGCCGGCGCGAAGCCGATGGAGCTGGGGCTGCTCGACGACGTCGAGGCCTACGAGCTGCTGGCCGGGCGCCTCGGCGAGGACCGTCTCCTGGCCGAGCCGGAGGCGGTGGAGCGGATCATCGAGCTGTGCGCCTCGCTGCCGCTGACGCTGTCGGTCGTGGCTGCCCGCGCAGCCACCCGGCCGGCGTATGCCCTGGCCGACCTCGCCGACGAGCTCGGTGAGTCCCGCCTGGACGGGTTCGGCGGAGGACGCGGCGATCTCCGGGCGACCTTCTCGTGGTCCGTACGGCACCTGTCCGACGCGGCTGCGCGGCTCTTCCGGCTGATCGGTCTGCACCCGGGGCCGACGCTCACGGTCCTGGCCGCGGCCAGCCTGGCCGGGGTCCCGCGCGTGCGGGCCCGCCGCCTGCTCGACGAGCTCACCGAGGCCAACCTGCTGACCGAGGTGGCACCGGGCCGGTTCGTGCTGCACGACCTGCTCCGGGAGTACGCCGCCGACCTCGCGAGCCACGAGCCCGACGACGTCCGTCGTGAGGCCGAGCTGCGGATGATCGACCACTACGTGTTCAGCGCGCGGTCCGTGCACAGCGCCTACGACCCCCACCAGAGCCACATCGATCCCACCGAGCCGATCCGCGACGGGGTGGCCGTCGAGGTCGTCGGAGACAGTGCCGAGGCGCTGGTCTGGATCGCCACCCAGCTGCCGGTGATGTCACGCGTGATCGACGCGGCCGTCGCCAGGAGCATCGCGCTCGACCGGATCGTCCTGCTCGTCGCGGCCCTCGAGCGCCTGCTCGACCTCCAGGGACGCTGGATCGAGCTCGCCGCGCTGGCCGAGGCCGCGCTGCCAGGGATCCGCCGCAGCGTCTCGCAGGGTGGCGACCCGGCCGGGCTCGGCGTCCTGCACCGTGCCGCCGGGGCGGCCTGTGGGCGGCTCGGGCGGGTCGAGGACGCCCTCGACCACCTCGGCCGCGCCCTCGACCTGGCGATGGAGTCGGCCGACCTGGCGGCGGAGGGAAAGACCCTGCACCGGCTGGCCACCGTGGCCACGGCCTCCGGCGACCACGCCGGGGCTGCTGCGTACGCTGCTCGGGCGGCGGAGGTCTTCGCCCGGGCGGGCGACCCCATCCGCGCGGCCTGGACGACCGGGCGGCTGGGTCTCTACGAGGCCCTCGACGGCGACTACGCGTCGGGGCTCCGGCATTGCAAGGCGGCGCTCGCCGGGCTGCGCCGGGTGGCGCCCGGAAACCGCAGCGAGGGCAACGTCGTCGCCACGATCGGCTGGATCCACCAGCAGCTCGGCTCGTTCGACGAGGCGGCCGGCCACTTCGAGGAGGCCGTGACCAAGCTGCGTGCCGCCGGCGACCTACCAGGACTGGCCGACGCCCTCGGCCACCTGGCCGAGACGCGTACGGCCCTGGGCAAGCACGAGGACGCCCGCTGCGCGAGGGTCGAGTGCGACTCGATCCTCGCGCAGCTGGGCTGATCCGCGGCCTAGACCGTGGGCAGCTTGTAGTCGGCGTACTCCTCGCGCAGGGTCTTCTTGGAGAACTTCCCGACCGAGGTCTTGGGCACCTCGTCGATGAAGACCACGTCGTCGGGCACCTGCCACTTGCCCAGGTTGTCGGCGAGGTAGCCGAGCAGCTCCTCCTTGGTCACCGACTCACCCTCCTTCACCACGGCGAACGCCAGCGGCCGCTCGCCCCACTTCGGGTGCGGCACCGCGACGACCGCGGCCTCGGCGATGCTCGGGTGGCCCATGATGAGGTTCTCGATCGCGACGGTCGAGATCCACTCGCCACCGGACTTCACCAGGTCCTTGGTGCGGTCGACGATGCGTACGTAGCCCAGCGGCTCGATCGCGGCGATGTCACCCGTGCGCAGCCAGCCGTCGGGCGAGAACGAGCCGGCCGCGTCGACCTTGTAGTAGCCCGACGCGATCCACGGCCCGCGGCACTCGAGCTCGCCCGTGGTCTCGCCGTCCCACGGGAGCTCGTCGGTGGTGCCGGGCTCCACGATGCGGAGCTCGACACCGACGGCCGGGATGCCCGGCGACGTACGGAAGTCGGCCTTCTCCTCCTCGGAGAGGTCGGCGATCTCGGCGCGCTCGTTGAAGACGCTGCCGAGCGGCGACATCTCGGTCATGCCCCAGGCCTGGGTGATCGGCAGCCCGATCGCCTCGCGCCAGGCCTCCGAGAGCGACTTCGGGACCGCGGAGCCGCCGCAGATGACCACGCGCAGCGAGGAGAGGTCGGCGTCCTTGAGGAGCGGGACCATGCCCATCCAGATCGTCGGTACGCCGGCCGCGATCGTCACCTTCTCCGCCTCGAGGAGCTTGATGATGCCGGCGGGCGAGAGGTCGGGGCCGGGCAGGATCAGGTTGGCGCCGGCCAGCAGCGAGGAGTGGGCGAAGCCCCAGCCGTTGGCGTGGAAGAACGGCACCACCGGCAGCACGCGGTCACGGTCGTTGGTGCCGAAGAGGGTGCCGGACAGGGAAGCCAGCGCGTGCAGGTACTGCGAGCGGTGGGTGTAGACGACGCCCTTCGGGTTTCCCGTGGTGCCGGAGGTGTAGCAGATCCCGGCGGCGGCGCGCTCGTCGGTGACCCGTCCGTCGATCACCGCCTCCTCGGCATCGGCCATCAGCTCCTCGTAGGAGACGACCCGCGGGTCGTCCGGGAGCGGCGTCGGCGCCCCGTCGTCCATCACGACGACGTGCTTGAGGGTGGTCAGCTGCGGGAGCAGCGGCGCCAGCAGGCCGAGCAGCGAGCGGTCGATGAAGACGGCCTCGTCCTCGGCGTGGTTGAACGTGTAGACGAGCTGCTCGGGGAAGTAGCGGATGTTGCCGGTGTGCAGCACCCGGCCGGTGCACGGGACGGAGTAGTAGAGCGCCAGGTGGCGCAGGGTGTTCCACGCGAAGCTCGCCACCCGGCCGTCCTCGGAGATGCCGAGCCGGTCGAGGACACCGGCCTGCTTGCGTACCTCCACGGCCAGGTCCTTGAACGTGCTGCGTTCCAGACCGGTTGCGGTCTTGGTGACGATCTCCCGCGTCGGGAAGACGCGCTCGGCGCGCCGGATGATCGTGTCGATGGTCAGCGGTGCGTCCTGGATCAGTCCTTGCATGCTGCACATCGTGACCCAACGTGGCGCGCGTCACAACGAGTTCACCCGAACTTCTTGCGGCTCAGACGACCGCTTCCGAGGTGGTGAGGGCCAGGGCAGGGGTGGAGGCGGCGCGGGGCCAGACCTCGGCGAGGATCTCGACGCCGCGCCGGACGAGGTCGGGTCGCGGCGTGATCGCCAGCCGCAGATGACGCTCGTAGGCGCCGTCGACGCCGAACCGCGGGCCAGCGGTGACGAGCAGGCCGTGGGGCCGGGCGGCGAGGGTGAGCTGGGAGCTGACCGGCGCGGGCAGGCCGACCCAGGCGGAGAGACCACCGTCGATGCGCGGCGGGAGCTCCCAGTCGGGCAGGTGCTCGCGCATCGCCTGGTAGAGGGCGGCGCGGCCGGCGGCCAGCTGTGCGGCGCGCTCCTCGAGGATCTCGGGAAGATGCTGGAACAGGATGGTGGTGACCAGCTGCTCCCAGATCGGGGTGCCGAGGTCGGTCGCCGAGCGCCCGCTGGCGATCTGGGTCAGCAGCACCGGGTCGGCCCGGATCCAGCCGACCCGCAGCCCGCCCCACAGCATCTTGCTCGCCGAGCCGATGTGGACGACCCGGGCCTGGTGCTCACCGGCCATCGCTGCCAGCGGCGGGTGGCTCTGGCGGCGGTCGATGTCCAGCTCGGCGGTGGTGTCGTCGGCCACCACGAGGGTGTCGACCTTCGCGGCGGAGTGCAGCAGGCGGAGCCGGTCCTCGGTCGACATCGAGCGGGACGTCGGGTTGTGGAAGTCGGGCATGACGTACGCCATCACCGGGGTGGTGCGGGCGATGGCCGCCTGCATCGCCGGCATGTCCCAGCCGGCGTCGGTGGTGACCGGGCTGGTGATGATCCGGGCTCCGGCGAGGCTCAGGGCGTCGTACGCGTTGGGGTAGGACGGGCTCTCGGCGTAGGCCCGGTCGCCGCGGCTGATCACGGTGCGGGCGAGCAGGGCGATCGCGCTCTGGCCGCCGGTGGTCACCATGATCTGGTCGGGGTCCGTCGGCAGGCCACGGTCGGTGTAGCGCGCCGCGATCTCCGCGCGGAGCTCCTCGATGCCCCACAGCGTGTAGCCGGGACCGGTCATGTGGTCGGCCAGCCGCCGGGTCGCCTCGACGGCGGCCTCGGGGAGTCGCCGGGTGGCTGGCAGGGTGGCCCTGACCAGGTCGATCTCGCCGCCCTCGGTGAAGGAGTCGGGCGCCGTGGGCGGGAGCTTCGTCGTCGTGCCCGAGCCCTGGACGCTCAGTGCGTAGCCGTGCTCCCGCAGGCGGCGGTAGGCGGCGGTGATCGTGGTGCGGCTCAGCATCAGCCGTTCGGAGAGCTCGCGCTCGGAGGGGAGACGTACGTCGGCAGAGAGCCGCCCGTCGATCAGCAGCAGCTGGATCCGCTCGGCGAGGTTCTCGTAGGCGGGGCCTTCTCCCTGCCACTGACCGAGCAGGCCAGCGAGCGCAGTGGCACCGATTCTTCCGCGAGGCATGAGGCCACCTTACGCTGATTGGCTTCTTTACCTTCGATTGGACCCGTGATTGGCTTTGCAATCGTGAAGGATCTCTCTGTGAAGTCGCTCTCCTGGTTGATAACTGGACTCTTCCTCTACGGCATCGCACTCGCCCTGCTTCTGCGTGCCTCGCTCGGCGTCGGGCCGTGGAACGTGCTGGCCTCGGGTCTGGTCGAGGTCACCGGCATCTCGTTCGGCCTGATGACCAATCTGCTCGGGCTGGGCGTGCTGCTGATCTGGATCCCGCTGCGCCAGCGGCCCGGGATCGGGACGGTGCTCAACGTGCTCCTGGTCGGCACCTCGGCCGACATCGGCCTGTGGCTCATCCCGCCGGTCTCCGGTGTGTTCGTGCAGGTCGCGGTCTTCGCAGGCGGCCTGTTGCTGCTGGCCGCGGCGACGGGGATCTACATCGCGCCGGGCCTCGGTCCCGGTCCGCGCGACGGCCTGATGACCGGTCTTCACCAGCGGACCGGCGCGCCGGTCTGGATCTGCCGTGCGGGCGTCGAGATCACCGTGCTCGCGGCGGGCTGGCTCCTCGGTGGGATCGTCGGGATCGGCACCGTCGCCGAGGCACTCCTCATCGGTCCGATGGTGCACCGCACCCTGCCGTTCTTCCGGACCGTGTACGCCGGGAGGGCGGCCGCGACCGCCGTCCCCGCCGAAACACGCGCGGGCGCATGATTTAACCCACACAAAATTACTGGGGCGCCCCCGACAGGATTCGAACCTGTGACCGTCGGATTAGAAGGCCGATGCTCTATCCAGCTGAGCTACGGAGGCGTGGCCCGCTGGAGCACCCCGCCGGAAGGGGGTTTGCGCAGGCCGCGGCCGATCTTACCGGTGCCCGTATCCCATGTGTGCATCGGAATCCGAAACGCTGACCGGAGTGTTACCAAGGTGTGGGGGGTATTTGGGTGCACTGTCCCCACACTGTCGACGTGCGTGTCCGATGGGCGGACTACGAGGGTTCGAGACTCGACCGGATCATCGGTAAGGTCCCCGGTCATGACTATGGAGTCCATGTGCACCTCGTGCGGTGCAGCCGTCACCGGTATGCGCTTCTGCACAGGTTGTGGGACCCCCGTCAGAAGCGCTCATCAGCCGCCGTCGCAGGGTGCACCGGAGCCGGTCGCACCCCCGCGACTGCCGCAGAGGGGTGCCGATCCTGAGCAGGGTGGTCTGTCGTTGCCGAGGCGTGGGCAAGGAACCTCTGTGCCCGCGCCCGAGGCCGACACGGAGCCGGCCCCGTTGCCGCTCGAGCAGGTCCGACGTACGCCGGGGGCCTCGATGGCGCCCCAGCTCAACATGACCGCGCCCAGCGGTGAGCAGCCCGCCTTCGGTGGCGGCATGGCTCCGCCGCCGGCCGGGTCGGACGGTGGTGGCCTGTTCGGGCTGGCGGCGCGTACGCCGAAGTTCGAGCCCGAGCTCGCCTCCCAGTCGCAGTCGCTCTTCCTGCCCAAGCGCAGGAAGGTCGCGGAGGCCGAGCCGGCCCCGGAGCCTGCTGCCGAGGCGCCCGCGCCCGAGCGGCCGGCGCCTGAGGCGCCCGCGCCGGAGCCGCAGCGGCCCGAGCCGCCGCAGAACTCAGAGCCGCTGGCGCCGCTGCCGGAGCGCCAGGCGCCCGAGCGCGCGGTGTCCGAGCCGCTGGCGCCGCTGCCGGAGCGTCAGGCGCCGGAGCGCGTCGTGTCCGAGCCGTTGGCACCGCTGCCGGAGCGTCAGGCGCCCGAGCGCGCCGTGTCCGAGCCGCTGGCACCGCTCCCGGAGCGGCAGGCGCCGGAGCGTCCGACCGAGCCGTTGGCACCGCTTCCCGAGCGCCCGGCTGCGGCACACAGCCAGAGCACGGAGCACCCGGCGTTCGTGGACTCCGCGCCGCAGATGGGCGGCCCGGCCTCCGAGATGACCCACGAGGCGATGCCTCCGGTCGAGCGACGCCAGCCGGCGCCGCCCCAGCAGGAGGAGACCTTCCGGCAGGCTCAGGACAACACCCAGGTCGCGATGAGCCCCCGGTTCGACGGCGTGGAGGAGGCCGCGGGCGGCACCCGGCCGCGCGAGGAGTTCGAGCAGTTCGCGCCGCCGCAGGGTCAGTTCGACGCCCCCGCGCCCGAGGCGCGCTACGACGACGGTCAGGCCGACCAGGGTCAGCAGCCGCCGGCGTACGGCGATCCCTCCTACGCCCCGCTCGCGCCGCAGCTGGAGCCGGACCAGGCTCAGTGGTCGCCGTCCTACGAGGGGTCCTACGACCAGCCTCACGAGCAGTCCTACGACCAGCCTTACGACCAGTCCTACGACCAGGCGTTCGAGCAGCCCTACGGGCAGCCGCAGGACCCGTCCCAGGACCAGTTCGGCCAGCCTTACGGTGACCCCTACGAGAACGTCTACTCCGACGCCACCCTCGTGGGGCAGCCGCCGGTCGGTGGTGGGCCGAACACGCCCGCGCCGCCTCCGATGGCGCCCCAGGGCTATGACCCCTACGGGAACGCCTTCGACGCCCGCTACGAGCCGCAGCGCGGCCAGGGTCAGGGCAAGGGCTCCGGCCTGAACCTGAAGCGCTGGGGCATCATCGTCGTGGCGCTGGCCGTCGTGGTCGCGATCATCGCCTTCGTCATCGGCCTGATCAACAGCAACGGCGACGCCAACGCCGAGACCGGCACCACGAAGGGCGCGACCACCACCGAGGGCGGTGCCGCCGCCGAGGCCAAGAAGATCGACGAGCTCATCAAGACCTCGGCCAAGGACAAGGCGGCCATCGGTGCCGCGCAGGCCGATCTCCAGGCCTGCGAGAACATCGAGGAGGCGATCCAGACCTTCGAGGACGCCGCGGCGTCCCGCAAGGAGCTGGCGACGAAGGTCGCCGAGATCGACACCGCCGTCCTCCCGGGCTCGCGGAAGCTCGTGAAGAACCTCGAGTCCGCCTGGATGACGGCCCAGAACGCCGATCTCGCCTTCGCCGCCTGGGGCGAGAAGCGCCGGATCAACGCCGACGGGGAGTGCATCGGCGGCAAGGGCAAGCTGGAGAAGGCGACCACGCTCAGCCTGGCCAGCCACGACCCGAAGAAGGCGGCGGCCAAGGCCTGGGGCCCGATCGCGGAGGAGTACGGGCTCGAGCCCGTCGAGTGGAAGAAGCTCTGAGCCGAGCGAAGGCGTGACCGCGCGGAGCTCAGCGTGAGCGGAGGTACGCCGCCATCGCCCGTTTGATGGCGGCGGCCGTCCGCTCCTGGAACCGGTCGGACTTCAGCAGCCGCGCATCCTCGGCGTTGCGCATGTTGCCCGTCTCGAGCAGCACCTGCGGCACCGTGGTGAGGTTGAGCCCGGCCAGGTCGTCGCGCTCCACGAAGCCGCCCTCGCCGAGGTAGGAGGCCAGCGGCATCCCGGTCCTCCGCATCTCGGTACGCAGCAGCTCGGCGTAGCGCCGCGACGGCTGGACGACCTCGTCGTTGGTGCCGGAGGGCACCGGGATCAGCAGCGAGTAGCCGCGCTCGGTCTCGGCAGCGCCGTCGGCGTGGATGTCGATCGCGACGTCGGCCTTCGCGTCGTTGATGATCTTCGCCCGCTCGTCGATGCACGGCCCGACCCCGTCGTTGCTGTTCCGGGTCATGACCACCTTCGCGCCGGACTCGCGCAGGTCGGCGGCGAGCTTGGTCGCCACGGCCCAGGTGAAGTCGGTCTCCGGATAGCCGTCCGCGGTCGCGGTGCCGGTCGTGTTGCACGGGCTCTTCGAGCGACCGTTCCACACCGGCTCGTTGATCACCTCGGGGGCGCTCGCGTTGCCGCCGTTGTGGCCCGGGTCGATCCCGACCACGGCGCCGTCGAAGACGTCGTCCGGAGCCGAGGACGCGGACTCGGACGCCGACGCGCTGGGCGTCCCCGATGCGGCGGGTTGCTGTCGTGGCGTACGTCCGGGGCCGCAGGCCGTCAGGGCCGATGCCAGGACGATGCAGCCGGCCACGGCGGCCGCTGACCGAGTCACCTCGGTGAGCAGTCGCTGCCCTCGTGGAACTCCACGAGGGCAGTGCTGCTCGACTGAGTTGCCTCGGTCAGCATTCACGTCACAGATACTGGCCCATCCACGCCTCGACGTCGTCGGCGGTCCGGGGCAGGCCCTTGGACAGGTTCACCGAACCGTCGGCGGTGACGACGATGTCGTCCTCGATGCGGATGCCGATGCCGCGCAGCTCCTCGGGGACGAGCTTGTCCTCCTTCTGGAAGTAGAGGCCCGGCTCGACGGTGAGGACCATGCCCTCCTGCAGCGGTCCCTCGATGTAGGCCTCCTTCGACGCGGAGGCGCAGTCGTGGACGTCGAGGCCGAGCATGTGGGAGACGCCGTGCAGGGTCCAGCGGGAGTAGGTCTTGTTGTCCTCGGAGAGCGCCTCGTCGACCGAGACGGGCAGCAGACCGAGGTCGTCGAGGCCGTGGGCGAGGATCTCCATCGCGGCGAAGTGGCCGGCCCGGAAGGTCACGCCGGGGCGGATCGCCTCGATGCCGGCCTGCTGGGCCTGGTAGACGAGCTCGTAGAGGTTGCGCTGCAGCGGCGTGAACTTCCCGGAGATGGGGAGCGTGCGGGTGATGTCGGCGGTGTAGAGGTTGTGGCCCTCCACACCCATGTCGAGCAGCACCAGCTCGCCGGGGACGATCGGGCCGTCGTTGTCGATCCAGTGGAGCGTGGTGGCGTGCGACCCGCCGCCGACGATCGAGTCGTAGCCGAGGTCGTTGCCCTCGGCGCGCGCGCGGCGGAAGAAGGTGCCCTCGATCCAGCGCTCGCCGTGCTTCAGCACCTGGTCCCACTCGCGGACCGCGTCGGTGAAGCCGCGCACGGTGATGTCGCAGGCCTCCTGCAGCTCGCCGAGCTCCCACTCGTCCTTGATCAGGCGCAGCTCGGAGAGCGCCTTGGCGAACTCCTCGTCGCGGCCGCCCCCGGCCGGGCCGACCAGCTTGTCGACGTCGGCCGAGACGCCCCGGAGCACTCGGGTCGGGGTGCTGCCGGAGAGCGCGGACTCGAGCTGGTCGACGTGGCGTACCTCGATGCCCAGCGAGTCGGAGAGCTCACGGGCCGAGGGACGCGCACCGGCCCAGAGCGCGCCGTACTGACGGTCGCGGAAGAACTCGTCGGTGTCGCGACCGCTGCGCGGGCGGGCGTACAGCACCGAGCTGCCGTCGGGCTCGATCACCACGACGGCGTCGGAGGTCTGGTTGCCGGTCAGGTGCACGTGGGCGGTGTCGGCGCGGAAGCGGTAGTCGGTGTCGTTGGCGCGGACCTTGTAGGTGCCGGCCGGAACGACCAGGCGCTCGCCCGGGAAGATGCCCGCGAGCCGCTCCCGGCGCGCGGCCGCCCACGGCGTGATCGGATGCTCGGGAACCTCGACCTCGCGGTCGTCCCAGCCCTCCCTCATGAAGTTGGACCAAGCTTCCGGAACCGGCTGGTCGTGGCTCTCGGTGTGGTCTTCTGCAGGGGTGGGGGCGCCGTTGTCCGTCATATGGGAATCGTACGCCGCGCCGTGCCGACGACGCTCGTGAGTTCCCTGGCCACGGGGCCCGTGAGGGTGTCCGAACGGTGTCTGGTCGCACGTGCGGGCCGGACGCCCGATAGTCTGGCGCGCATGGGGGCGATCCCGAAGGATCCGACAAGAAGCAGCCGCACGTTCACCATCGTGGTGGGCGTGCTTGTCGTGCTGACCTCGTTGCCCGTGCTCGGGGTCGTTCTGCTGAGCACGAGCGTGGTCGACGACCAGCTCGCTCCGACCGGCGCCATCCTCGGGGTGCTCTTCGCGGCCGTCCCGGTGGTGCCGCTGGTCTACGCCTTCCTGTGGCTGGACCGCTACGAACCCGAGCCGAAGTCGCTGCTGGCGCTCGGCCTGGGGTGGGGCGCCTTCATCGCGGTGGCAGCGGCGCTGATCGTGCAGAGCGTCGGGGCGCTGCTCGCCGGGTGGAGCGAGGCTACCCAGCTGGCGATCGTCGCGCCGGTCACCGAGGAGGCGGCCAAGGGGCTGTTCCTCTTCGTGCTGCTGTTCTGGCGACGCCATCTCCTCGACGGCGTGCTGGACGGGATCGTCTACGCCGGCATGGTCGGCATCGGCTTCGCCTTCACCGAGAACATCCTCTATCTCGGCGGCACCTACAACGGCACGCCCGGCATGGGCGACAGCTCGGCCGGACACATCGGTGAGTTCACCGTCGTCTTCGTGATGCGCTGCCTGTTCAGCCCGTTCGCCCACCCGCTCTTCACCGCCTTCACCGGCATCGGCATCGGCGTCGCGGTGGTGACCCGCAAGCGCTGGCTGAAGGTGGTCGCGCCGCTCCTGGGCTACGCCGTCGCGGTGCTCACCCACGGCACCTGGAACGGCTCGACGCTGCTCTTCGACGGGGCCGGCTTCCTGCTGGCGTACGTCGTGCTGATGGTGCCCGCGTTCGTGTCGATGGTGGTCTTCGCGATCTGGCGCCGGAAGTCCGAGCGCATCGTGCTGACCCGGTCGCTGACCGATGCGGCCCAGCGGGGGCTGATCCCCTACACCGACATCGGCTGGGTGGTCGATCTGCGGCGGCGGGAGCAGGCGCGGAGGTTCGCGTCGACCCACGGAGGGGCTCAGGGGGTTGCGGCGATGCGTGAATACCAGCAGGCTGCCATCGAGCTCGGATACTTGCACTGGCGATTCCTGCGCGGCAACCCGCCGCCAGACTTCGCCGCCCGGGGGAGGGCATACGTTGACCGCATCAGTGAGGTACGTCCGCACATCGCGTTCCCGAGCGGACAGGTGATGACAGGATGACCGAGGACCAGGCACACGACGACATCGCTCCGGACATCGCTCCGGACATCGCTCCGGGGCTGGGGCCGACCGCCTACGAGGCGCAGACGGCGGGGATGCTCGCCGAGAAGCCGACCACCGAGTTCGAGGCCGCCCGGGCGGCGATCCTGGCCGCCGGCGGCGAGAGCAATCGGATGGTCACCGCGCTGGTGAAGCTCCACCAGGCGCTGACCGAGGTCACCCTCCCGCTGGACCTGCCCGGCGCCGAGGAGCAGCGCGCGGCCCGGCAGACCATGGTCGAGCAGCTCGAGGACTACATCATCCCGCGGATGATGACCATCGACGCGCCCATGCTCGCGGTCGTGGGTGGCTCCACCGGTGCCGGCAAGTCCACGCTGGTCAACTCGCTGGTCGGTGCCAAGGTGACCACGCCGGGGCTGCTGCGGCCGACGACGCGCTCGCCGGTGCTGGTGCACAACCCGGAGGACGGCCGCTGGTTCGGTCAGGACCGCCTGCTTCCCGAGCTGGAGCGGGTCGACCACCCGACCAACGACCCCGGTGCCCTGCAGCTGGTCGCCAGCGACCGGCTCCACCCCGGCCTGGCGATCCTGGACGCGCCCGACGTCGACTCGGTCGAGGAGGCCAACCGGGTGCTCGCGGCCGAGCTGCTCGCCGCGGCCGACCTGTGGATCTTCGTCACCTCGGCCGCGCGCTACGCCGACCAGGTGCCGTGGGAGTTCCTGCAGCTCGCTGCCAACCGCTCCACCGCGGTGGCCGTGGTGCTCGACCGCACCCCGACCGAAGCCGTCCAGACCGTCGCCGGCCACCTGGCCCGGATGCTCGCCTCGCGCGGCCTCAAGGACTCCCCGCTCTTCATCGTCCACGAGGGCGAGGTCTCCGAGAAGGGGCTGCTGCCGGCCGAGCACGTCGCCGAGGTACGCGCCTGGCTCGACATGCTCGCCGACGACGCCACCGCCCGACATCAGGTCGTCACCCAGACGCTCGACGGTGCGGTGCGGGCGCTGACCCTCGAGGTCCACCCGATCGCCGACACCGCGGACGGTCAGGGAGAGGCGGCGCGGCGGCTGCGTACGGATGCGGACATGGCCTACGACGAGGCGCTCAGGTCGATCATGGCGGCGACCGCCGACGGCACGCTGCTGCGCGGCGAGGTGCTCGCCCGCTGGCAGGAGTTCGTCGGCACCGGCGAGATCCTCAAGGCGCTCGAGAGCCGGGTCGGGATGATCCGCGACCGGATCCTGGGCTCGATCAAGGGCAAGCCCCAGCAGGCCGAGCGGGTGACCGCGGCCGTGCAGGGTGGCCTGGAGATGCTGATCCTGGAGCAGTGCGAGGCGGCCGCCGAGAGGGCCGAGGCCGCCTGGCAGATGAGCCCGGCGGGACGCGGGCTCCTGGCAGCCGGCCCCGCCGACCTCGGCCGGGCCTCGCGCGCGCTGCGGCCCAAGGCCGAGCGCGCGGTGCGCGACTGGCAGCAGGACGTGCTCGACATGGTCCGCAGCGAGGGCCAGGACAAGCGTACGACTGCGAAGTTCCTCTCCTACGGGGTCAACGGCCTCGGCGTCGCGCTGATGGTGGTCGTCTTCGCCTCGACCGGAGGAGCGCTCGTCGGTGCCGAGGTGGGCATCGCCGGCGGCACGCTCCTCCTCGGTCAGAAGCTGCTGGAGGCGGTCTTCGGCGATCAGGCCGTGCGCGGGCTGGCCTCCAAGGCGCGCAAGGCGCTGGAGGTACGCATCGTGGGGCTCGTCGACGAGGAGCGTGCGCGCTACACAGGACAGGTCGACGCGCTGCAGATCGATCAGGGTGCACCGGAGCGACTGCGGCACGCCGCGCGTAAGGTCGGCGACGCCCGGTTCGCCAGCCAGCGCGGCGACGACTGAGACTTGTCAGGGACTTAAGGGGGATCATTGAGCGGCCTGCTCGAAGGTGCGAAGAACCTGGTCAGCCGGGGTGGAGACCTCGGTGATCGACTGGACGGACTGACCGCTGCGACCACCGCCGCGACGGGACGCCTCGACGACGGGCTCGTCGAGGAGGCGCGCACCGTGGTCAACAAGGCGCAGGGACGCCTGAAGCTCTCCGCCGACCACACGGTCGTCGGGGTGGCCGGGGCGACCGGGTCGGGCAAGTCGTCCACGTTCAACGCCCTGACCGGGCTGGAGCTCTCCGCCGTCGGCGTCCGCCGGCCGACCACGTCGTGGGCGACCGCGTGCGTGTGGGGTTCGGAGGGCGCTCAGGAGCTGCTCGAGTGGCTGGGCATCCCCGAGCGTCACCAGACCACCCGCGACTCGATGCTCGACACCCGCCGCGAGGGGCACGAGCTCGACGGCGTCGTGCTGCTCGACCTCCCCGACCACGACTCCACCGAGGTCTCCCACCATCTCGAGGTCGACCGCCTGGTCGAGCTCGCCGACATGCTGGTGTGGGTGCTCGACCCGCAGAAGTACGCCGACGCGGCCATCCACGACCGCTACCTGCAGCCGCTCCGCACCCACTCCGAGATCATGGTCGTGGTGCTCAACCACATCGACCGTGTTCCCGAGGACCGTCGCGAGTCGATGCTGGGTGACGTACGCCGGCTGCTGGACCAGGACGGGCTGCGCAACGTCCCGGTGATCCCGGTCTCGGCCAAGCTCGGCTGGGGGATCCCGCAGCTCAAGACCGAGATCGCCCAGCGGGCCGCGGCGAAGCGCGCCAACAAGTCCCGGCTCTCGGCCGACATCAGGTCCGCCGCGGTCAAGCTCGCCAAGGCCTCCGGCGACGCCAAGCCGCGCTCCCTGGCCAAGCCGCGCGTCGAGGCGCTCGAGGACGCCATCGCGGAGGCCGCGGGAGTGCCGACCGTGGTCGACGCGGTCGAGCGTTCCGTACGCACCCGGGCCCGTGCGGCCACCGGATGGCCGCTGGTCTCGTGGGTCTCCCGGCTGAAGCCGGACCCGCTGAAGCGGCTTCACCTCGCGCTGGGCGAGGAGGCGACCCAGCTGGCCGGGCGCGCCCGGACCTCGCTGCCGCAGACCACCGCGGTCGAGCGGGCGAGGGTCGACACCGAGGTGCGTCAGCTGGCCGACGAGGCCGGTGCCGGCCTCGCCTCGCCGTGGCGCGACGCGATCCGGCGGGCCTCGGTCTCGCGGATGGGCGACCTCGCCGACAGGCTCGACGCCTCGGTCGGCGGTGTCGACCTCAACGCCGAGCGACTGCCGCTGTGGACCGGGCTGGTCAAGGCGCTCCAGTGGCTGCTGATCATCGTCGCCGGCGTCGGGCTGGTGTGGTCGGTGGCGCTGCTGCTCTCCGGGGCCGCCCAGGTCGGAGAGGTGACGCCTTCGGTCGCCGGGGTCGAGCTGCCCTACGTGATGCTCATCGGAGGCGTCGGGCTCGGGGTGCTGCTGTGGTGGGTGTGTCACCTGCTGGTGATCAGCACCGCCCGGCGGCGGGCGCGGGTGGCCGATGCGCGGCTGCGTACGGCGGTCGCCGAGGTCTCTCGCGAGCTCGTCGTCGACCCGATCGAGACCGAGCTGGCGGCCTACACCGCGCTCCGGCACGGGGTGGCCAAGGCGCTGCGCTGACCTGGAGGTCGGGCGGGTAGGTCCGCCTGACCTCTTGTTCGGGCCGATCACCGTCCACAGGGACGGTTCGATCCGGGGTTGTCCACAGACAGACGTACGCCGCCCGGAACTGTCGGTGGTCGAGCGCAGGGTTGTCTCCGAGGCCCGCACCAGGCGGGCGCGAACACTGAGGAGACAACGATGAACGACTCGATCATCACCCTGCGCGGCTACGTCGGCGCCGACCCCATCGTGCGCAGCGTCGGTGAGGTGTCGGTGGCCAACTTCCGGATCGCGTGCACCCCGCGGAAGTTCAACCGGGCGTCCGGGGAGTGGAGCGACGGCGTGACCCAATGGTTCACGGTGAGTGCCTGGCGCCAGCTGGGGGAGAACGTCGGTCGCTCCCTGCGCAAGGGCGACCCCGTCGTCGTCCAGGGCCGGCTGACGGCCCGCAGCTACGTCAACAAGGACGGTCTCGAGGTCAACACCTTCGAAGTCGAGGCGAACGTCGTCGGCCACGATCTCAACCGCGGCATGACCAGCCTCTCGCGCAACCCGCGTTCGTTGGCCGCGGTCGCCGCTCCGGCCCCCGAAGCCGGCGACGACCCCGAGCACGACCCGATCGCCGACTGGCGTGCGCCCGGATCGGACCCGTGGGAGGAGAAGCCTGCGACCGCCGACGACGCAGAGGAGACCGCCGAGACGGAAAGCTCCGTGGCGGCCTGAGGTGGGTCGGGCCGCGTGCCGGGTCGGCGGCGGGGTGCGCCGGTTGTACCGGCGTGCCTCTCCCTCATTAGGGTGGGCCCCATGGCCGACTACATCCTCTCCCTGCGCAATGTGCGCAAGGCCCATGGCGACAAGGTCGTCCTCGACAACGTCACTCTCTCGTTCCTGCACGGTGCCAAGATCGGCGTCGTCGGCCCGAACGGCATGGGTAAGTCCTCGCTGCTCAAGCTGATGGCGGGGCTCGACCACCCCAACAACGGCGACATCGTCCGCGACCAGGACGCGACCGTCGGGATGCTCCAGCAGGAGCCGCCGCTGACCGAGGGCAAGACCGTCCTCGAGAACGTGGAGGAGGCGGTCGGCGAGATCAAGTCGAAGATGAAGCGCCTCGAGGACGCCTACATGGAGATGGGCGACCCCGACGCCGACCAGGACGCCCTGATGGCGGAGACGGGTGAGCTCCAGACCTACCTGGACAACATCAACGCGTGGGACATCGACTCCAAGCTGGAGCAGGCGATGGACGCGCTCCGCTGCCCTCCGGGCGACGCGATCGTCGACAACCTCTCCGGTGGTGAGCGCCGCCGGGTCGCCCTGTGCAAGCTGCTCCTGCAGGAGCCCGACCTGCTGCTGCTCGACGAGCCCACCAACCACCTCGACGCCGAGTCGGTGCAGTGGCTGGAGGGTCACCTGAAGACCTACAAGGGTGCCGTCCTGGCCGTCACCCACGACCGCTACTTCCTCGACAACGTCGCCGAGTGGATCGCCGAGGTCGACCGCGGCTCGATCCACGGCTACGAGGGCAACTACTCCACCTACCTGGAGACCAAGAAGGAGCGTCTCAAGGTCGAGGGCCTCAAGGACGCCAAGCGCGCCAGGATGCTCGAGAAGGAGCTGGAGTGGGTCCGCTCCAACGCCAAGGCTCGCCAGACCAAGTCGAAGTCGCGTCTGGCTCGCTACGAGGAGCTGGCCGCCGAGGCCGACAAGGCCCGCAAGATCGACACCGCCGACATCAACATCCCGCCGGGCCCGCGCCTGGGTGACGTGGTGATGGAGGCCAAGGGCCTGACCAAGGGCTTCGAAGGTCGCACGCTGTGGGACGACATCTCGTTCTCGCTCCCGCGCGCCGGCATCGTCGGCGTCGTCGGCCCGAACGGTGTCGGCAAGACCACCCTGTTCCGGATGATCACCGGCTCCGAGACGCCCGACGCCGGCGAGCTCAACGTCGGCCAGACGGTGAAGATCTCCTACGTCGACCAGAGCCGCGGCGGCATCGACCCCAACAAGAACGTCTGGGAGGTCGTCTCCGACGGCCTGGACTTCATCAAGGTCGCCAACTTCGAGATGAACTCGCGGGCCTACGTCGCCTCGTTCGGCTTCAAGGGTCCCGACCAGCAGAAGAAGGCCGGCGTGCTCTCCGGTGGTGAGCGCAACCGTCTCAACCTGGCGCTCACCCTGAAGCAGGGCGGCAACATGCTGCTGCTCGACGAGCCGACCAACGACCTCGACGTCGAGACGCTCTCCTCGCTCGAGGACGCGCTGCTCGACTTCCCCGGCTGCGCCGTGGTCACCTCCCACGACCGGTGGTTCCTCGACCGCGTCGCCACCCACATCCTCGCCTGGGAAGGCACCGAGGAGAAGGAGGGCGAGTGGTTCTGGTTCGAGGGCAACTTCGAGTCCTACGAGGCCAACAAGATCGAGCGTCTCGGTCCTGAGGCCGCCCGTCCCCACCGCGTCACCCACCGTCGCCTCACCCGCGACTGATCAAATCCCTGCCGACTCGGCGCGTCTGTCTCGTACGGACGCGCCGAGTCGACGCGTTGTGACCGAACCCCGTGCCGAGTCGGCGCGTTATGACGAGCCGACTCGGCCGGCGTCGGGTTCGGTTCGAGCCGACTCGGCGATCAGGGCGGGACGTACGCCGTTCACGGCGGGAGTGATCCGGCGCTCGAGTCGCAGCGAGCCGGCGACGATCCCGAGGCAGCCGACCACCATCAGTGCGATGAACACCGTCGACTGGCCGTGCTCGAGCAGGAACCCGGCCAGGATCGGGCCGACGATCGCCCCGGTCTGGAACGACGCCGAGTTGATCGCGTTGTAGCGCCCACGCAGATGGTCGGGAGCCATCTCGTTGGTCAGCGCCGGGAACGCCGACTGCATCAGCGTCTCGCCCAGCGCGAAGAACAGGCCCTGGAAGGCGACGACGCCGACGATGGCGGCCACCGAGCCCGGCACCAGGCCGGTCGCCCCGAACACCGCCCAGGCGACGCCCCAGATTGCCGCGGTGGCGATCAGCACCCGGGTGCGGCGCCGGCCGCTGACCCGGTTCATCACCCAGAACTGGGCGAGCACGATCACCGCGCAGTTCACCACGAACGCGAACCCGACGACCCGCGTGGAGACCTCGGAGATCTGCCGCGAGTAGGCCGGGAACCCGCTCTCGATCTGGCCGTAGCCGAGGGTCGAGAGCAGCACCCCGATCACCACCAGCCAGATGACCTCGGGGCGGCGCAGGATCGTGGCGTACGACGCGGTCGCGTGGGGCTCGTCGGCGGCGGGCCGCGCGGCGCGGCCGTGCAGGTGACGCAGCGGACCGAGCAGGACGAGGGCCGGGATCGTGAAGGTGGCGGCGTTGCCAAGGAAGGCGTAGGTGAACGTCTCGGGCTGGGTCACGTCGATGAAGAGGCCACCGATCACGCCGCCGACGCCGATGCCGAGGTTGATCAGGGCGAAGTTCACGCCGTAGTAGCGCTGTCGGAGCTCACCCTCGACCACCGTGGCGACCAGCGCGTTGGCGGCCGGCCACGACACCCCGGCCTGGACGCCCAGCAGGCCCAGCGCCGCCGCGGCGAGCACCGGTGTGGCGGCGAAGGCGAGGATGATGTCGCCGGCGATCGCGCAGACCAGGCCGCCGAGGATCACCGGACGGGCTCCGTAGCGGTCGATCAGCGAGCCGGCCGGGCCGGTGACCACGAAGCCGACGATGGCGATCAGGCCCATCAAGGTGCCGGCGAGGCCGAGGTCGAAGCCGCGTACCTCGTGCAGGTAGATGATCGTGAACGGCAGTGTCATGCCGCGGCCGAGAAGCTGGATCGCGACCGTCGCCAGGAGCCAGCGGCCCTCGCGCGGAAGGGCGGCTAGAAAGTCACGGAGTCCGAGAGCAGGGGGAGTCGACACCGCACAATCTTCGCCTTTACCTGAATCGGTGGCGAATTGTTTAGTGCGCCTCGCGTCCGCTGGGGCGGGCTAAGGTCCTGGCTGAGTTCTGGCCTTGGTCCCAACCGTGACGGGGCTCTCGTCCCAGGTGTCGATCGGGCGTCCGGTGACGATTTCGTGACCCTTAAATGGGTGCCAGTGCATGGATCGGTGCGGACGCCGGGCTAACGTAATGCCCCGTGGGTGATGAGACTCGGTGGCTGGACGAAGAGCAACAGCGCTCCTGGCGTGCGCTGATGATGGGGATGACCCTGCTCGATGACCGCCTGGATGCCGATCTACGCGCCCGCTTCGACATCTCGCTCCCGGAGTACGAGATCCTCGTACGTCTCTCCGAGAACGACGGTGCCATGCGGATGGCTCAGCTCGCCGACTCCCTGGCTCACTCGCGCTCCCGGGTCACCCACACGATCACCCGGATGGAGCGTGCGGGGCTGGTCGAGCGCCGCAACTCGGCCGAGGACGGCCGGGGCGTGGTCGCCACGCTGAGCGACCGTGGCTTCGCGCTGCTGCGAGAGGCGGCCCACGTCCACGTCACCGGCGTACGCGAGTACCTCATCGATCTGGTCAGCCCGGAGGACTTCGCCGCGCTGGGGCGCGTGATGAACGCCGTCTCGGACCACCTCATCAGCGACCGTCCCGGCATCGAGATGCGCTGACAACCGGGACAGACGCGCCGACTCGGCGCGCTTGCCTGGGGCAGACGCGCCGAGTCGGCGTGGTTGTCAGATGCGCTCGAGGATCATCGCCATGCCCTGGCCGCCGCCGACGCACATGGTGATGAGACCGGTGGTCTTGTCGTGCCAGTCGAGGCTGTTGAGCATGGTGTTCTGCAGGCGCGCGCCGGTCATGCCGAAGGGGTGACCGACGGCGATGGCGCCACCGTTGATGTTGAGGCGGTCGATGTCGATGCCGAGGTCCTGGTAGGACGGGATCACCTGAGCCGCGAAGGCCTCGTTGATCTCGACCAGGTCGATGTCGCCGATCGACATGCCGGCGTACTTCAGCGCGTTGCGGGTCGCCTCGACCGGGCCGAGGCCCATGATCTCGGGGGACAGGCCGGAGACGCCGGTGGAGACGATCCGGGCCAGCGGGGTGACGCCGAGCTCGGCGGCCTTGGTGTCGGACATGACCACGACGGCGGCGGCGCCGTCGTTGAGGGCGCAGCAGTTGCCGGCGGTGACGGTGCCGTCCTCGCGGAAGACCGGCTTGAGCCCGGAGATGGCCTCCAGGGTGACGCCGGCGCGGGGGCCGTCGTCGGCCGAGACGACGGTGCCGTCGGGGGTGGTGACCGGGGTGATCTCGCGGGCCCAGAAGCCGTCGGCGATGGCCTTCTCGGCGAGGTTCTGCGAACGTACGCCGAACTCGTCCATCTCCTGGCGGGAGATACCGCGGGAGGTGGCGAGGTTCTCCGCGGTCTGGCCCATGGCGATGTAGACGTCGGGCAGCAGGCCGTCCTCGCGCGGGTCGTGCCACTTCTCGTTGGAGGCGGCGGTCGCGGCGGTCCGCGACTGGGCGTCGTCGAAGAGGTGGTTGACGGTGTCGGGCAGGTGGTCGGAGGTGCCCTTGACGAAGCGGGACACGGTCTCGACACCGGCCGAGACGATGATGTCGGCCTCGCCGGCCTTGATCGCGTGCAGCGCCATCCGCGACGTCTGCACCGAGGAGGAGCAGTAGCGGGTGATGGTCGCACTGGGCACCTTGTCCCAGCCGTTGAGCACGGAGACCACGCGGCCCATGTTGTTGCCGGACTCACCGCCCGGCAGACCACAGCCCAGCAGCAGGTCGTCGATGTCGTTGGGGTCGAGACCCTCTACCTTCCCGACGGCTTCCTTGGTGATCAGGGCGGCGAGGTCGTCGGGACGGAAGTCCTTCAGAGATCCCTTGTTGGCTCGCCCGATCGGGGTGCGGGCGGCGGCGACGATGACTGCCTCAGGCATGAAGACTCCCGGTTACTGATGAGTAGAGGACTGTGGTCGACACCATACTCGCCCGCCCGCTCCGTGGTGACCAGGCCCAGTGCCCAAGATGGTCTGGAAGGATCGGCCACGTGCGCCACCTCTACGAATGCCCCATGCGCTGGGCCGACCTCGACATGCTCGGCCACGTCAACAACGTCGTCTACGTCGACTACCTCCAAGAGGCGCGCGTGGACATGCTGCGCACGCATGCCCGAAGCCCGCAGACCCAGGGGCTGGCCGAGGGTGTCGTGGTGGCCAGTCACCAGGTCACGTACGTCGCCCCGCTGCTCTTCGACTTCACGCCGGTCTACGTGGAGTCCTGGGTGACCGAGATCCGGGCGGCGAGCTTCACGATGGCCTACGAGATCTTCCGCACCGCGCCGGACGGCACCCGCACGGTCTTCCTGCGGGCGAGCACGGTCCTGGCGCCGTACGTCTTCTCCACCGAGTCGCCGCGCCGGCTCAAGCCGGAGGAGAAGGCCAACCTCGAGCCCTACCTCGAGACCGATCCGGACGGCTGGACGCCGAAGCCGCTGGCCCTGGGTGAGCCGAAGCGCCTCGAGCAGGGCCGCTTCCCGCTCTTCGTCCGGTTCTCCGACGTCGACGCCTACGGGCACGTGAACAACGTGAAGTACTTCGAGTACTTCCAGGAGTCGCGGGTGGCGCTGATGCAGCGGCTCAGGTCGCACCACGGCCTCGACACCTGGCCGTCCGTCGTCGTCGCCCAGACCGACGTCTCCTACCACGCGCCGATCCTCGCCCGCTCCGAGCCGTACGACGTGTGGAGCCACGTCTCCCGGCTGGGCACCAAGTCGATGACGATCGAGTCCGAGATCGCCGACGGCGACCTCAGGCTCGCCCGCGGTCAGGTCACGCTGGTCTTCTACGACCTGGCGTCCGGGAAGGCCGTCGAGCCGAGCGCCGAGGTGCGCGCGGCCATCGAGAGCGTGCTGTAGGCCTCAGTCGCGCCAGTCGTGGTCGTCGCAGTCGTAGCGGCGGTCGTACCGGTCGTAGCGGTCGTAGCGGTCCTCGCGCCGGCAGTCGCTGTCGTCGCGCTCGTGGCCGTCCCAGTCGCCCCACTCCCAGCCGTCCTGGCTGATCGTGAAGTCGTGCTGGGGGAACGCCGGGGCGGAGGTCTCGGCCGGCTTCTCGGCCGGGCGCGCCTTCCGCGCGCTCAGCGACTCGTCGTCGCTCGGCGCTTGGGCGTCCCGCGAGTCCTGAGCGGGGGCGGGCGGCGCGAGGAGGTCACGGGAGACCAGCTCGGTGGCGCGCGAGGTGTCCGGGGGAGGCAGCGTCCCGACCGAGGTGTCCTCGGCGGCGTCGACGGGCTCCGGCGGTCCGGCGGGTCCGTCCGCGAGCGGAACCTGCGGGCCGGTGGCCTGCGCCGGGGGTTGGCTGGACGGGTCCGGTCCCGCCAGACGTGGGATGAGCAGTGCCATCGCGACCACGGCGACGAGGACAAGCCCGACTCCGACGATGGCCCGCTGAATTGCCCGCATGCGCCCTCCGAGATGGCTCTGATCGGCAGAATGTTGTGCTTGAGTCCAGTAGCCTCTCAGTGCTTGCGGCAGTTGTCGAGAAACGGGACCTTTGTCAGCGTTTCCTGAGCCGCGCCGTCAGCAGCGCGCGACGTTCGGAGATGCGCTGCCACACGAACTGCTGGATCAGGAGCGTCAGCCATCCGGCGAGCGCCATCCCGGCGATGTTGACGACGAGCTGCAGGGCGCTGCCCCAGATCTCCTCGCCGAGCCCGAAGGCGATCCCGAGCGCGACGTTGGCGGCCGCGGGGATCGTGGTCACCGAGATGAACACCCCGGACAGGTTGCCGGCCCGGGCCGAGGTCACCGCGAGCACGCCCGCGGCCGCCGCGATCAGCGCGACGATGAAGGACCACTTGTCGGGGGTGTAGATGAAGGCCGTGCCGGGCCGCTCCGCGGTGACGTGCGCGGCCGTGACCCAGCCCAGTGCGCGGGCGACGAGCGCGGCCGCCGTGGTCATGGCGATGCCGACCGCGAACCCCACCAGCAACGTACGCAGCGACCGGCCGAGCAACCCGAAGCGCCGGCGTACCAGGGCGACCCCGAGTGCGGCGATCGCGCCGAACTCCGGCCCGATGACCATCGCCCCGATGACCAGGATCTGGGAGTCGAGGACGATCGCGATGCCCGCCAGCATCGTGGCCAGGCTGATCAGGCTGAGGAAGGACCAGTTGGCCTCGGTGTCGTCGTAGGCCCGCTGGGTCACGTCCGCCCACACCACCGAGTCGGCGCTGCTTCCCGGAGCGAGGTGGTCGGCGGCCAGGCCGGCCTCGGACATCCAGGTCTGCACCGGCTCGACGTGAAGGCTGCCCTCCCGGGGGATGCCGAGCCCGCGGAGCCGGTCGATGATGTCGTTGGCCGCCTCCCGGGCGACCGCGGCGAGCACCACGTCGCCCTCCGGGCGCAGCGAGGCCCCCGGCAGCGACGAGAGCTCGCTGACCGCGGGATCGGCGGTGAGGATCTCGAGGACCGAGGGTGTCAGGTGCGTCGGCGAGGTGATCCGCAGCTTCAGCATGGGGCACATTGTTGCCTACGCGCTCGCTGCCGGATCCCGACCCCGGTTCACAGCCAGCGGCGCGCCTTGAGCAGCATGTACAGGACGACCACGGCGACCACGATGACGCCGCTGGAGACGATGAAGCCGCTGAGCTGCCCGAAGCCGGGGTAGGGGATGTTCTGCCCGAAGAAGCCGGTGACCAGGGTGGGCACGGCGATGATCGCGACCCACGCCGAGATCCGCCGCATGTCGTCGTTCTGCCGTACCGAGGTGGCGGCCAGCTCCTCGGTCGCCAACGCCAGATGGGTGCTGGTGCGTGCCTGGTAGAAGTCGATCACCCCGCGGACGAACTCGCCCTGCCCGTCGGCCATGGTGCGCACCATGTCGAACCGGTCGGCCAGCTCGGCCGCGCGAGCTGCCAGGCCGACGACCGGCCCGGCATCACGCCGTCGGGCCAGCGCTCGGCAGGTTTCCGCGCTGTGCGTGGCGATGGTGCGTACGGCCAACAGCGCGTGCCCGACCTGGAACAGCTCCTCCAGCAGCGTCGCGGGATCGTCGTCGGGGTCGTCGTCGGTGACCTGCTGCTCGATCCGCCCCGACTCGCGGGCGAGGTCGGCGACCAGCTGCGTCTCGCGCCGGATCATCGAGGAGGCGATGGCGTGGGACAGGTCCCAGGACGTACGGATGTCGACCTCGCCCTTCAGGATCCGCCGACGGACATGGTCGGTGTCGATGTGTGCCACCTCGGGTGCGACGACCGGGTTGACCGGTCCGTGCACGGTGACCAGGTAGTCGGCACCGATGAACTGGTCGAGCTCGACGTAGTGCACGTGCCCGCCGGTGCCGAGCTTCGGAGCGTGCAGCACGGTGAAGACGTGGTCGTCGTAGAAGTGGAACTTCGAGATGTGGTTGCGGGCCCGGCAGTCGCCCAGGGCAAGAGTGTGGAACGGAAACCAACGTCCGAGCTGCTCGGATGCCGCTTCGTCGCACTCCGGCACGTCGATCCACACCACGGTGTCCGCCTCCTCGAGCAGGTCGGGCACCTCCTTCGGCTGGTGTTCGGTGAGACCGGTCGGGCGCAGGGCGTAGACCAACATGTGTGGGGGAGCCTCTCCTCAGATCCAGTTGCGGCGGCGAAAGAGGATATAGAGGACGACGTTGACGGTCAGCATCAGCCCGAGCGCCATGAAGTAGCCGTAGCGCCACTGCAGCTCGGGCATGAAGTCGAAGTTCATCCCGTAGACCGTGCCGACCAGCGTGGGAGCGAACAGGATGGCCGCCCAGCCGGAGATCTTCTTGACCTCGTCGTTCTGCTGCACGCTGAGCTCGCTGAGCGCCTTCATCTCCTCGTTCTGCTGCTGGGCGACCAGGGTGGCGTTGACGGTGAGGATGTCGCGCAGCAGGTTGCGGAACTCGTCGATCTGCTCGACGGTGCCGATCACGTGGTCCTCGACGTCGCGCAGGTAGCGCTGGAGCTCCTCGTCGGTGCGGTACTTGGAGAATCCGGCGGCCAGGGAGCGTACGACGCCCAGCAGGGGACGGGTCGCCCGCTGGAACTCGACGACCTCGCGGGAGAGCTCGTAGATGCGGCGGGAGACCTGGGTGTCGCCGCGGAACATCTCGGTCTCGATCTCGTCGATGTCGTTGGCGAGCCCGGCCACGACCGGCGCGTAGCCGTCGACGACGCGGTCGAGGATGGCGTACAGCACCGCCTCCGGGCCGAGCCGGAGCAGATCCGGGTTGCTCTCCATCCGGCGGCGTACGGGGGAGAGGTCGGGCTGGGCGCCGTGGCGCACGGTGAGCACGAAGTCGGGGCCGACGAAGAGGTGCAGCTCACCGAAGTCGATGTCCTCGGTCTCGTCGACGTACCAGGCCGCCCGCAGCACCACGAACAGGGTGTCGTCGTAGCGCTCGATCTTCGGCCGCTGGTGGGCCAGGATCGCATCCTCGACGGCGAGCTCGTGCAGGCCGAACTCGTCGGCCAGCGAGGCCAGCTCGTGCTGGTTGGGCTGGTAGAGACCGATCCAGGCCATCGCGTCGTCGTGCTCGTGGAGCGAGCGGTAGGTGTCGGCCAACGTCGAGGGTGAGTCGACGCGGTCGCCGCCGACGTAGACGGCGCTGTCGATCATGCTGCCGCGAGTCACCGGCGTCGGCATCGAGGACCGACCGCCTCCGCCCTGCGGCGAGGTCGTCGGCGGGACCTTCGGCGGGTCGGAGCGGCGCTGCTTGGTGAGGGCGCGCAGGGACTTGAACGGGCGCTCGGACATGGTGGCCTCCTGGATGCTGCGAGCGAGCGGGACGGCGACGAACAGACGCGTCGCGCCGGCCCGGGCACGTTCTCCAGGTGTCCGGACCGGTCAGGGCGAGGTGGTACTCGGAGGTTGACCGTCCATGCCGGCCACCTCCTCTCTCTTCCTCGCTCGCGGGGCTGCAGCCCGGATGCCTCGTTCGTACGGATCCACGTCCGCACCGGGACATCGTAGGTCCAGCACGCTCGGCTCAGGTAGTCGTGGAGGCATCAGGGAACCATCAACACGGACGCCGTCACCGTCAGCGATGCGTCAGCGGAACGGATCCGGCGCCCCACCGCGCCTAGCGTCGCAGGTGTGTCTCTACGAGTCCCGTTCCACGATGCACCGGCCGACCGCTCACGAAGAACCCGAGGAGGGCCGGACGGCGGCGGGGCTCACGCAGCCTCCCGCCGCCGTCCCGGCTCGCCCGCCGCCCTCGTCGAGAAGGTCTCCGCATGACCGCCGGGCCCGGGTACGGCGGAGCCCTGATGGTCGCCCTCGCCGCACTGGTCGCCACCGCCTTGAGCGTGCTCATGCGGCTGGTCGTCCTCTAGGCCGTAGAGCTCGCGAGCGCCGGACGTACTCGGGTATGTCCGGCGCTCGGCTCGTTCCGGGACGACCGGGTCAAGGATGCGTCAATCGCGCGGCGTACGCCGTCAGGGAACCGTCAAGGCGGGGCCTCCACGCCCACGCGCGGGGATGCAATGGAGCCGTGCTAGATCTCGTCTACATCCTCATCACGCTGGTGTCCTTCGCCGGGCTCGCCGCGTTGGTCGGAGTCATCGACCGACGACTGGGCGAACCCTCCGACACCGACGTCGCCCCCACTGAGACAGAGCCGCGGACGGTGGGCCGATGAACGCCGTCACCGCCGCCGTCCTGCAGATCGTCGCCCTGATCGCCGCGCTGGCTCTCGCGGTCCCGTTCCTGGGCAGGTACCTCGCCCACATCTACACATCCGAGAAGCACCTGCGCGTCGAGACGCTGGTCTACCGGGTGCTGCGCGTCGACCCCGACGCGGACCAGCGCTGGCGCTCGTACGCGCTCGCGGTGCTCGGGTTCTCCCTGGTCGGGGTGCTGTTCCTCTACCTCCTCACGCGGACGCAGCAGTGGCTGCCGTTGAGCCTCGGCTTCGACCCGTTCCCCAGCGACGGCGCCTGGAACACCGCGGTCTCGTTCGTGACGAACACCAACTGGCAGTGGTACTCCGGTGAGGCCGCCGCGGGCAACCTGCTCCAGATGGCCGGCCTGACCGTGCAGAACTTCGTCTCCGCCGCCGTCGGCATGTCGGTCGCGGCAGCCTTCGCGCGCGGGCTCGCCCGTGGGCGCGGCAACGGCCGCGTCGGCAACTTCTGGGCAGACCTCGTCCGCACCACCCTGCGCGTCCTGCTGCCGATCTCGTTCGTCGGGGCGCTCGTGCTCGTGGGCTTCGGGGCGATCCAGAACCTCCGCGCCGACCTCGCGATGACCACGCTGGACGGCGGGCAGCAGATCCTCACCTCCGGTGCGATCGCCAGCCAGGAGGTGATCAAGGAGCTCGGTACCAACGGTGGCGGCCCCTACAACGTGAACTCGGCGCACCCGTTCGAGAACCCGACCCCGTTCACCAACCTGCTCGAGATCTTCCTGCTCCTGGTGATCCCGTTCGCGATGGCCTGGGCGTTCGGGCTGATCGTGAAGGACCGGCGTCAGGGCGGCGCGGTGCTCGCCACGATGGCGACGCTGTGGCTCGGTGCGGTCGCCCTGCTGACCTGGGCCGAGATGGCCGGACCCGGCACCGCCCCGCAGCTCGCCGGTGGCGCGATGGAGGGCAAGGAGACCCGCTTCGGCGAGGCCGCCTCGGCGCTCTTCGCGTCCTCGACGACCGGCACCTCGACCGGCGCGGTCAACGCGATGCACGACAGCCTCACCGCGCCGGGCGGCGGGATCGCGATGTTCAACATGATGCTCGGCGAGGTGGCGCCCGGCGGCGTCGGCTCCGGGCTCTACGGGATGCTCATGCTGGCCGTCGTCACGGTCTTCCTGTGCGGCCTGATGGTGGGACGTACGCCGGAGTACCTGGGCAAGAAGATCGGTCGACCCGAGATCGTGCTGGTCGCCCTCTACATCCTGGCCACGCCGATCCTCGTGCTGGGCGGGGCCGCGATCGCGGTCAGCTTTCCGGCCGGACCGGCGGGCATGCTCAACTCGGGCGCCCACGGCTTCTCCGAGGCGCTGTACGCCGTGACCTCGGCCGCCAACAACAACGGCTCCGCCTTCGGTGGGCTGACCGCGGGCACCCCGTTCTGGAACACCCTGCTCGGGCTGCTGATGCTCTTCGGGCGGTTCCTGCCGATCGTCTTCGTGCTCGGCCTGGCCGGTCGCTTCGCCACCGCGCAGCACCTGCCCGCCGGCGCCGGCACGCTGCCCACCCACCGGCCGCTCTTCGTCGCGCTGCTCACCGGCGTCGCGCTGGTCGTGGTCGGCCTGACGTACGTCCCTGCTCTTGCCCTCGGTCCGATCGTGGAGTCGCTGTCATGACCCAGTTCAACGTTCTTTCCCCCACTCCTGACACCGACGAGGCCCAGGAGCACCACCACGAGCGGCACCCGGTGCCGGCGGCGAGCGGGGTGCTCTCGCTCGCCCAGATCAAGGAGGCGGTGCCGGGCGCCTTCCGCAAGCTCGACCCGCGCCTGCTGATCGCCACCCCGGTCATGCTGGTGGTCGAGATCGGTGCCGCGGTGACCACCGTGCTGTCGATCCTCGACCCGAGCGTCATGGGCTGGCTGGTCACGGCCTGGCTGTGGCTGACCGTGGTCTTCGGCAACCTGGCCGAGTCGGTGGCCGAGGGCCGCGGCAAGGCCCAGGCGGCCAGCCTGCGCGCCCTGCAGACCGAGACCTCCGCCCGGAGGCTGCGCCCGGACGGCAGCGAGGAGGCCGTCCCCTCCACGTCGCTGAGGGCCGGTGACACGGTCGTCGTCAGCGCAGGGGAGCGGATCCCCGGCGACGGCGACATCATCGAGGGGGTCGCCTCGGTCGACGAGTCGGCGGTCACCGGCGAGAGCGCACCGGTGATCCGGGAGTCGGGCGGCGACCGGTCCGCGGTCACCGGCGGCACCACGGTGCTCTCCGACCGGATCGTCGTGCGGATCACCTCCGATCCCGGTCACTCCTTCGTCGACCGGATGATCGCGCTGGTCGAGGGCTCGGAGCGGCAGCGTACGCCCAACGAGATGGCGCTCAACGTGCTGCTCTCGACCCTGACGGTGATCTTCGTGGTCGTCTGCGGGACGCTCTACTTCCTCGCCGACTACTCCGGTGCCCACCAGTCGTGGCTGGTGCTGATCGCCCTGCTGGTCTGCCTGATCCCGACCACCATCGGCGCCCTGCTGAGCGCCATCGGCATCGCCGGCATGGACCGGCTCGTACGCCGCAACGTCCTGGCGATGTCAGGAAGGGCGGTCGAGGCGGCCGGTGACGTCGACGTCCTCCTGCTCGACAAGACGGGCACGATCACCTACGGCAACCGGCAGGCCACCGAGATCCTCCCGGTCACCGGGGTCACCCTGACCGCCGTCGAGAACGCCGCGGTGCAGGCGAGCCTCGCGGACCTGACCCCGGAGGGGCGCAGCATCCTGCACCTCGTCGGGCGCAGCGCCGCCGGCCCGGCCGGCGCCACGATGGTCGAGTTCTCCGCGACCACCCGGATGAGCGGCCTGGACGCGCCCGACCTCAAGATCCGCAAGGGCGCTGCCTCGGCCGTGGCCGCCTGGGTCGAGGAGAACGGCGGCACCGTTCCGCCCGAGACGTACGTGATCGCGGGGGACATCAGCGCCGAGGGCGGTACGCCGCTCGTCGTCGCCGAGCAGCGCGACCGCGAGCGGGCGCGGGTGCTTGGCATCGTGCACCTCAAGGACGTCGTCAAGGACGGCATCCGCGAGCGGTTCGACGAGATGCGCGCCATGGGCATCCGCACGGTGATGATCACCGGCGACAACGCCGCCACCGCCGCGGCCATCGCCAAGGAGGCGGGGGTCGACGACTTCCTCGCCGAGGCGACCCCGGAGGACAAGCTGGCGCTGATCCGGAAGGAGCAGCGTGGCGGCCGGATGGTCGCGATGTGCGGCGACGGCACCAACGACGCTCCCGCGCTCGCCCAGGCCGACGTCGGGGTGGCGATGAACACCGGCACCACCGCGGCCAAGGAGGCCGGCAACATGGTGGACCTCGACTCCGACCCGACCAAGCTCATCGACGTGGTCGAGATCGGCAAGCAGCTGCTCATCACCCGAGGCGCGCTGACCACCTTCTCGGTGGCCAACGACATCGCGAAGTACTTCGCGATCCTGCCGGCGATGTTCGTGGTCGCCTTCCCGCAGCTCGAGGTGCTCAACGTCATGCGGCTCTCCACGCCGGAGTCCGCCATCGTCTCGGCGGTCGTCTTCAACGCACTGATCATCATCGCGCTGATCCCGCTGGCGCTGCGCGGCGTGCGCTACCGGCCCTCGTCGGCGGTCGAGCTGCTGCGTCGCAACATCCTCCTCTACGGCGTCGGCGGCCTGATCGCTCCCTTCGTGGGCATCAAGCTCCTCGACCTCGTCCTCTCTCTCATCCCAGGACTGTGATCACTGCCATGAACGACATCTACGCCCTTCTGCGGCACTCCTGGGCAGGGCTCCGGGTGCTCCTCGCGGCCACCCTCCTGCTCGGTCTCGGCTATCCGCTCCTCGTCACCGGCGTCGCCCAGGTCGCCTTCCCCTGGCAGGCCAACGGCTCGCTGGTGACGGCCGAGGGGAGCCACACGACCGACCCTTCCGAGGCCACCGGTTCTGCCCTGCTCGGGCAGGTCAGCGACGACTCGGCGCTGTTCTACCCGCGGCCCTCGGCCGCCGGTGACGGCTACGACACGATGTCCTCCTACGGCTCCAACCTCGGTCCCGAGGAGCCCGCGCTGATCGACGCCATCAAGGAGCGCAAGGCCGAGATCGCCGCGCGCGAGGGCGTCACGGCCGACGAGGTGCCCGCCGACGCGGTGACCGCCTCCGGCTCCGGCCTCGACCCGCACATCTCCCCGGCGTACGCCTCCCTCCAGGTCGCACGGGTGGCCAAGGCCAACGACCTCCCCGAGGCGAAGGTGCGTGAGCTCGTCGAGGAGAGCACCGAGGGACGTACGTGGGGCGTGCTCGGCGAGGCGCGCGTCAACGTGCTCCTGCTCAACATCGCGGTGAAGCAGGCGGCACACTGATCCTCGTGAGCATCGATCGCAGGACGGAGAAGCCGGCCGTGCCCAGGCGCGGCCGGCTCACCGTGTACCTCGGCGCGGCGCCGGGGGTCGGGAAGACGTACGCGATGCTGGGCGAGGCGAGGCGGCGGGTGGCCCGCGGGACCGACGTGGTCGTCGGGTTCGTGGAGACCCACGACCGCGTGCACACCGCGGAGATGCTGGACGGACTCGAGCTGATCCCGCGCCGGGAGCTCCGCTATCGCGGGACGACCTTCACCGAGCTGGACGTGGAGGCGGTGATCGCCCGTGACCCGAAGGTCGTCTGCATCGACGAGCTCGCACACACCAACGTCCCCGGCAGCCGCCACACCAAGCGGGCCCAGGACGTCGAGCAGATCCGGGCGGCGGGCATCGACGTGATCACGACCGTCAACATCCAGCACCTGGAGTCGCTCAACGACGAGGTCGAGCGGATCACCGGCGTACGCCAGCGGGAGACCGTACCGGACGAGGTGGTCCGCACCGCCGACCAGATCCAGCTCGTCGACATGGCGCCCGACGCGCTGCGGCGGCGGATGGCCCACGGCAACGTCTACAAGCCGGAGAACATCGACGCGAGCCTGACCTCCTACTTCCGGGTCGGCAACCTGACCGCGCTGCGTGAGCTGGCCCTGCTGTGGCTGGCCGACCGGGTCGACGACGCGCTCGGCGACTACCGGCGCGAGCATCAGATCGAGCACCCCTGGCCGACCAAGGAGCGGATCGTCGTCGCGGTCACCGGCGGCCCGGAGTCGGAGACGCTGCTGCGGCGAGCGGCCCGGCTGTGCCAGCGGGCGAAGGGGTCCGAGCTGCTGGCGGTGCACGTGGTCACCGCCGACGGGCTGACCCGGCCGGAGGCCGGGTCGATCGAACGCGTGCAGGCGCTGACGGCGTCGCTGGGCGGGACCTTCCACAGCGTCGTCGGCGAAGATGCGGCGTCCGCCGTCGTCGACTTCGCGACCGGCGCCAACGCCACCATGATCATCGTCGGCGTCTCCCGTCACGGACGCCTGCGGAGATTCTTCACCGGCACCACGGGTGACCGGATCGCGACCGCGGCCGGTTCGATCGACGTCCATCTGGTGACCCACGACGAGATCGCCCGTGGCGCACGGGTCCGGGGCGGCCTCGGCTCACCGCTCAGCCGCACCCGGCAGGCCCTGGGCTGGATCAGTGCCCTCCTGGTGCCGGTGGGCCTGGTGTGGCTGCTGCACAACGACGGCATCGAGGGCCCCATCTCCGGCCAGCTCCCGCTGGCCAGCATGCTCCTGCTGGCCGCGACCGTCCTGGTCGCGATGGTCGGCGGGCGATGGCCCGCCGTGGTCGCGGCCCTGGCGGGCTTCGCGCACCTGAACTGGTGGTTCACGCCGCCGGTGCACCGGTTCACCATCGCCGAGCCGCGCAACCTGGTGATGCTGGTGATCTTCGTCGCGGTCGCGGTGGGCGTCGCCACCGTCGTCGACCGCGCCTCGCGGCGGGCGGACGAAGCGCGCCAGGCCAAGGGCGAGGCGGCGACGATGGGAGCACTGTCCCGCTCGGTGCTCACCGGTCAGGACACCGCTGAGGCGATCGTGAGCCGGGTGCGCGAGACCTTCGCCCAGCAGGCGGTGGTCCTGCTGGAGGAGACACCGCAGGGGTGGGTGCGGCTGGCCGGCGCCGGGATCGGCTATCCGGCGGACCCCGACCAGGGTGACGCCCAGGTCGCGGTCGACGACAGCCATGTGATCGTCCTGCGCGGCACCCCGCTGCGGGCCCGCGACCGGCGGGTCCTGGAGGCCTTCGCCGTCCAGACGTCGCTGGTGCTGGAGCATCGCCGGCTGCGCGACCAGGCCGACCGTGCCCTCGCCCTGGAGCGGGCGGAGCAGACCTCGACAGCGCTGCTCCGAGCCGTCTCGCACGACCTGCGTACGCCGCTGGCCACCATGCGCGCCGCGCTCGACGGGCTGCTCGTGGGCCGGGTCCCGGAGGAGGACCGCAAGGAGCTCGTCGAGTCGGCCGCCACCTCCGCCGACCAGCTCGAGGCGCTCATCGACAACCTGCTCGACCTCTCCCGGGTCGAGGCCGGCCTGGTCCACCCCGTGCTGCGCGACGTCAGCCTGGAGGAGTCCCTTCCTCTCGCCGTGGCCGGTCTCCCGCCCGGAACGGTGACCCTCGAGGTCGGCGAGGACGCCCCGCTCGTACGCACCGACTCCGGCCTGCTGGAGCGGATCGTCGCGAACCTGGTGACCAACGCCGTCCGGGCCAGCGGCCAGGGACCCCGCTCCGGCGAGCCGGTGCGCGTGCTCGCGCACGAGACGGCGGAGACTGTGGAGGTGATGATCGTCGATCGTGGACCGGGGGTGCCCGAGGAGCAGCGGGAGCGCATGTTCGAGCCGTTCCAGCGCCTCGACGACACCTCGGCCGTCGGGCTGGGGCTCGGCCTCGCCGTCGCCAAGGGACTCAGCGAGGCACTCGGGATCAGGCTGTCGGCGGAGGACACCCCCGGCGGTGGGCTCACCATGGTCGTCGCGGTCCCGCGCGCGAAGGGGGCCCGATGAGCCGGGTACTCGTCGTCGACGACGAGCCCGCGCTGCTGCGCGCGCTCGCCATCAACCTGCGCGCCGCCGGCTGGGAGGTCGAGACCGCGGTCGACGGCCGCTCGGCGCTCGCCGCCGCGGCGGCGACGCACCCCGACGTGGTCCTCCTCGACCTTGGCCTCCCGGATCTGGACGGCACCGAGGTGATCGAGGGCCTGCGGGGCTGGACCCAGGTGCCGGTGGTCGTGCTCTCCGCGCGTCAGCACGGCGACGACAAGATCGAGGCGCTCGACCTGGGTGCCGACGACTACGTCACCAAGCCGTTCGCGATGAACGAGCTGATGGCCCGGCTCCGTGCGGCCGTCCGTCGCTCCCAGGAGTCCGCGCCGCCGGCCGCGACCACCCTGAGCGTCGGCGACCTGGAGATCGACTTCGCCCGCAAGCGCGTCCACAAGGCCGGCGACGACGTGCGACTGACCCCGACCGAGTGGTCGTTCCTCGAGCTGCTCGCCCGCAACGTCGGCCGGCTGGTTCCGCGCGACCAGATCCTGAAGGAGGTCTGGGGGCCCGCCTACGCGAAGGAGACCCACTACCTGCGCGTCTACGCCGCCCAGCTCCGCCGCAAGCTCGAGGACGACCCGTCGCACCCGCGCTACCTGGTCACCACCGCCGGGGTCGGCTACACCCTGGACCCGGGGGAGTAGAGCGAAGCCACGCACCCGAGGGCCAGGAGGAGCGCCAGGTGGCGGAGGTCGCTGGGGGCGAAGGTCAGCTGACCACCGGTGTTGACCGCGAACCCGGTGACCAGTCCCCACCCTGTCAGCGCCAGCAGCAGGGCGTACGGCAGGGTCAGCGTCAGCGCGGCGCAGGTGGTTAGGGCGACGATGGTGATCAACCAGACCGAGAAGCCGACCCCGGCGACGGTGAAGACCGCCGTGGCGACCAGCAGGGTGGCGGCCGCCGCTCCGGCACGTACCGCCTTGACCCTCTCGAGCAGCTCCATGCGACCAGCCTGCGCGCGTATTGGACCCCTTGCCGGGCTCTGGACGCTCCTCTGACACCCGCTCCGCGGAATCTTGACGGAATCCTTACGCCTTCCCGCGGGGCTCGGATGAGGTATCGCGGTCGATCGGTCTGAAGAATTGATCGGGTGACCGCAGTGACCACCGATAGCGGCGTCTCGGGTGCAGAAGAGCCCGCCGAGACCCCCGAGAAGAAGCACCCGTGGTGGCAGGTGATGTGCCTGACCGGTGTCGACTACTTCTCGACGCTGGGCTACCAGCCGGGCATCGCGGCCCTCGCCGCCGGGCTGCTCTCGCCGATCGCCACACTGGTGCTGGTCGGGCTGACGCTGCTCGGCGCGCTGCCGGTCTACCGCCGCGTCGCTGCCGAGAGCCCGCACGGGCAGGGCTCGATCGCGATGCTGGAGCGGCTGCTGTCCCGCTGGGGCGGCAAGGCGTTCGTGCTCGCCCTGCTCGGCTTCGCGGCCACCGACTTCATCATCACCATGACCCTCTCGGCCGCCGACGGCGCCGCGCACGTGGTGGAGAACCCGCTCTTCCCGTCCACCTGGCACGGGCACAACATGGTGATCACCCTGGTGCTGCTGGCCGCCCTGGCCGCGGTCTTCCTGAAGGGGTTCAAGGAGGCGATCGGGATCGCGGTCGGCCTGGTGGTCACCTTCCTCACCCTCAACGCCATCGTGATCGCCGTCGGCCTGGTGCACGTGTTCAGCGACCCGAGCGTCTTCACCCGCTGGAACGACGCACTCTTCGTCGAGCACGGCAACGTCACCACGATGATCGCCGTCTCGCTCCTGGTCTTCCCCAAGCTCGCCCTCGGGATGAGCGGCTTCGAGACCGGCGTCGCGGTGATGCCGCAGGTCAGGGGTGACAAGAGCGACACCGAGGAAGACCCCGCCGGTCGGATCCGCGGCACCAAGAAGCTGCTCACCGCGGCCGCCCTGACGATGAGCGTGTTCCTGATCGCCTCCTCCTGGGTGACCACGCTGCTGATCCCGGCCGAGGCGTTCGAGGAGGGCGGCGAGGCCAACGGCCGGGCGCTGGCCTACCTCGCGCACGACTACCTCGGCAGCGCGTTCGGGACGGCGTACGACATCTCGACGATCCTCATCCTGTGGTTCGCCGGCGCCTCGGCGATGGCCGGCCTGCTCAACCTGATCCCGCGCTACCTGCCGCGCTACGGGATGTCACCGGAGTGGGCGGCCGCGACCCGGCCGCTGGTCGTGACCATCTCGGCGGCAGCGTTCCTGATCACCTGGATCTTCGACGCCGACGTGGATGCCCAGGGCGGGGCGTACGCGACGGGTGTGCTCGTGCTGATGCTGTCGGCCGCGGTGGCGGTCACCCTGGCCGCGCGCAAGGCCGGCCAACGGGTCCGGACGGTGCTGTTCGGCCTGATCGCGGCCGTGTTCGCCTACACCACGGTCTCCAACGTGATCGAGCGGCCCGACGGCGTCAAGATCGCCGCCTGCTTCATCGCCGCGATCATCTGCGTCTCGCTGGTCTCCCGGATCATGCGCTCCTTCGAGCTGCGCGTGACCGGCGTCGAGCTGGACAGGAAGGCCGAGTCGTTCCTGCGCGAGTGTGCCCGCCGCCAGATCCGGCTGATCGCCAACGAGCACGAGGGCACCGAGGGTCCCGAGGAGTACGAGGACAAGCTTCGTCAGATCGTCGCCGACAACGACCTGGCCGACGAGACCGACCTCATCTTCGTCGAGGTGCTCGTCACCGACCCGTCGGACTTCGAAGGCACCCTGACCGTACGCGGTGAGGTGACCGGACGCCGTCGGGTGCTGCGCCTGGAGGCGCCGTCGGTGCCCAACGCCCTGGCTGCCCTGCTGCTCCACATTCGCGACGTCACCGGCGTGGTGCCGCACATCTACTTCGAATGGACCGAGGGCAACCCGGTCGTCAACCTGCTGCGGTTCCTGTTCATCGGGGGCGGCGAGGTCGCGCCGACCACCCGTGAGGTGCTCCGCCGCGCCGAGCCGGACAGGTCACGGCGGCCGCACGTCCACGTGGGCTGAGCGCCCTTCCCGGGGTCAGCTCAGCTCGGGGTGTTGATCATGAAGTTGGCGGCATGCTCGGCGTACGCCCAGAACTGCGCGTCCTGCTCGGGGGTCAGCCCGGCGGCGTCGAGGCCCTCGCGGAAGTGCTGGAGCCAGCGATCACGCGCCTCCGAGGTGACCTCGAAGGGGGCGTGACGCATCCGCAGGCGCGGGTGGCCGCGCTGCTCGGAGTAGGTCGTCGGGCCGCCCCAGTACTGCGCCAGGAAGAGGGCCAGCCGCTCCTGGGCCGGACCGAGGTCCTCCTCGGGATACATCGGCCGCATCAGCTCGTCGGTCGCCACGCCCTCGTAGAACTTGGCCACGATCGTGCGGATGGTGTCCATCCCGCCGATCTCCTCATAGAACGTCACTTGAACCATTGTTCCACGCGGCCTTCCACGCTGCGTCCTCCACGGGCCCGTGGCAGGATCGGGGGCGTACGCACACACTCGATCTTTGGGAGATGAAGATGGCCACCACCCGCACCGCCACCACCGTCTGGGAGGGCTCGCTCTTCGAGGGCGCCGGCAAGGTGACGCTGGACTCCTCGGGCCTGGGGACGTACGACGTCACCTGGGTGGCCCGCTCGCAGGAGCCCAGCGGCAAGACCAGCCCCGAGGAGCTCATCGCCGCCGCCCACTCGTCCTGCTTCTCGATGGCCTTCTCCAACGGCCTCGCCGACAACGGCACCCCGCCGACCAGCCTGGAGACCAGCGCTGAGGTCGAGTTCACCCCGGGCAAGGGCATCACCGGCATCAAGCTCACCACCCGCGGTGTGGTCGAGGGCCTCGACAACGAGACCTTCGTCAGCCTCGCCGAGGCCGCCAAGGCCGGCTGCCCGGTCAGCCAGGCGCTCGCCGGCACCACGATCACCCTCGACGCCGCCCTCGCCTGATCCACCGCTGGTCGAGCCCGGCGAGCGCCAGCGAGCCGGTGTCGAGACCAACACGGTCCCATCAGGGCTCGACAGGACTGTGTTGGTCTCGACACGCTCGCTGGCGCTCGCGGCTCGACCGACGAAACGGAGGGGTCAGGCGTTGGCCTTCTGCTCCCGGGCAGCGGCGTCCTTCTCCTCGCGGTGCCAGATGACCCGCTGCGGGAAGGGGATCTCGATGCCCTCGTAGTCGAGGCGCGCCTTGATCCGCTGGCGCATCTCGCGGGCGATCGCCCACTGCTTGAGCGGCAGGGTCTTGACGAGCACCCGCACGGTGATAGCGTCGGCGGCGAGCGCCTCGACGCCAGTGACCTCGGGCTCCTCGATGATCTGGCCCTTGAAGTCCTCGTCGATCCACAGGTCGTGGGAGACCTCGCGGAGCACGCGCTGGACCTTGTTGAGGTCCTCGTTGTAACCGACGCCGACGTCGATGACGGCGCGGGCCCAGTTCTGGCTGTGGTTGCCGACGGTGAGGATCTCGCCGTTGGGGACGTACCAGACCGTTCCGTCGAGCGAGCGCAGCCGGGTGATCCGCAGGGTCACCGCCTCGACGGTGCCGCTGATGTTGTTGACCTCGATGCTGTCACCGACGCCGTACTGGTCCTCGATGATCATGAAGATGCCGGACAGGTAGTCGCGCACCAGCGACTGCGCGCCGAAACCGAGCGCCAGACCGACGATCCCGGCCGAGGCGATGATCGGGGCGATGTTGATGCCGAGCTGGTCCAGGATCATGGTGGCGAAGACCGCGACCAGGACGCCGGTGACCACGCTCTTGAAGAGCGAGCCGATCGCCTGGGCACGCTGGCTGCGACGGGAGCTCGCGTGGATCTCCTCGCCCGGCTCGTGCATCTTGGTGATCTTCCCGGCCAGCGCCGGTGCCTCCACGGCACGGTGGACGACCTTGTCGATCACCCGGTGAAGCACCCAGCGGAGCACGACGGCGAGCAGGATCAGGCCGAGGATGCGCAGCGGGATGCCGATCACCCATTCGCCGAGCTTCGACCAGGAGACCGAGAGCAATGGGGGGTTCGGGGGAATGGACATGGGTTCCAGTATCCAGCGCCTTCAAGGTCGGCTGCCAATCCCCGGCCGGGCAACTTCTGCGGTCCCAGACGTGAGGGCAGAGATGAGAACCCTGACGTACGCCGGTTAGTATCTGCCCCGTGAGCAACCAGATCCTGCGCCGCGCCGGCCTCTTCGGCGCCTCCGCCTCCGCCGCCGTCGTCGCCTCTGTTGCTACCGCCGGCCCCGCCAGCGCCGAGGTCCCCAACGGCTGGCCGATCGCCGAGGACATGACCGCCTCCGGTCTGCTCCTGCTCATCCTGCTCATCCCGGTGATCCTGATGGTGGTCATCTCGCTCGTGGTCCTCCTTCCCGGCGTGCTCCGCGGCGAGGGGCTGCTGCCGAAGCCCCACAAGCCCTCCGACGACAACCTCCCCGCCGCGACGCACTGAGTTAATTGCGATTGCTTCGCAATTCGCGAGCGCTTTCGCTTGATCCTCGTCTTCCTCCGCTCCGTTCGTCGCTGCGCTCCTCACTGCGCTGCGTCCAGACGAGGAGCGCTACAGCGCTGAGTCGTTTGCGATTGCTTCGCAACTCGCGCACGGGTCAGCTCGTCAGGATCACCAGCTGCTCGGTGGCCCGGGTCATCGCGACGTAGCGGTCCACGGCACCCTCGATCCCGGTCCCGTACGTCTCGGGGTCGATGAGCACGACCAGGTCGAACTCGAGCCCCTTGGCGTGCTCGGGGCTCAGCCGGCGTACCCGGCCTTCGTTCTGGTCGCTCGAACCTGCCGCGATGACGCAGGCGATGCCCTCGTCGTGCTCGGCTAGCCAGGTGTCCAGGATCGTGTCGAGGTCCGCGACAGGGCCGTGGGCGACCGGGATGCCGGAGGCACGGATCGACGTCGGCACGTTGGCGTCGGGGAGTGCGGCGCGGATGACCGGCTCGGCCTCGGCCATCACCTCCTCGGGCGTGCGGTAGTTGATGCTCAGGCCGGCCATCTCGATCCGGTCCAGACCCACGCGCTCGAGCCGTTCCTGCCACGACTCGGTGAACCCGTGGCGCGCCTGGGCGCGGTCGCCGACGATCGTGAAGCTGCGCGAGGGGCAGCGGCTGATCAGCATCCGCCACTCCGCGTCGGTCAGCTCCTGGGCCTCGTCGACGACGATGTGCGCGAACGGCCCCGCGTACGGGTCGAGCTCCTCGGGCTCCCGCACCGAGTCGTCCAGCAGCGCCGTGCGCACGTCCTGGCCGCGCAGCATCGACATCACCTTCATCTCGGAGTCGTCGTGGCTGATCAGGTCCGAGACGATCTCGGCCTTCGCCTTGCGGTCGGCGGCTGCGGCCGCCTTCTTGGCGCTGCGGCGACGGGAGGCGTCCGGATCGCCGAGCCGGCGGTGGGCGGCGTCGAGCAGCGGCATGTCCGCCTCGGTCCACGCCTGCGGGTCCTCCCGCTGCAGCTGCTTCACCTGCTCGGGCGTCAGCCACGGCGCGCACAGCCGCAGGAACGCCGGCACCTCCCACAGGTCGCCGACGATGTCGGCGGGCCGCAGCCGCGGCCAGACCTGGCCGAAGACGTCGAGCAGCCCGGCGTTGGTCTCCAGCGAGGCGCGGAGGGCGTCGACCGCATCCTCGTCGACCAGCCCGTACGCGTCGAACTCGTCCTCCTCCGGCTCCGGGTCGCCCCAGTCGTCGAGATCGGCGTCTGCGTCGTAGTCGCGGTCGGGGTCGTCGCCGGCGTTCGCCTGGATCTTGTCGGTGACGATCCTCAGCAGCGCGTCCCAGACCTGGTCGCGGGCGTCGTTGTGCGGCGTACCCTGCTCCGCCGCGGCGATCGCCTCGGCCCAGTCGCTGACACTGATCACCGCGTCGCCGTAGGGGGTCTCGACGAGGGTCGGCTTCGACGGCGGCTTCTCGTAGAGCGCGACCGCCGGCTCGATCGCGGCGACCATCCGGGCATCGGCCTTGAGCCGGGCGACCTCCGGATCCGTCTCGGGCGCCAGCGTGTCGCCCTCCGGGATCATCCGGCGCAGCGTGGTGGTGCGTACGCCCTCCTCGCCCAGGCTCGGCAGCACGTCGGCGACGTAGGAGAGATAGGGCTCGTGCGGTCCCACGAACAGCACCCCGCCCTTGCCCTCGCCCAGGCGCGGGTCGGAGTAGAGGAGGTACGCCGTGCGGTGCAGCGCCACCACGGTCTTGCCCGTCCCCGGGCCGCCGTCGACGACCAGCGCGCCCCGGGACGAGGCCCGGATGATGGCGTCCTGGTCCGACTGGATCGTGCCCAGCACGTCGCGCATCCGCGGGGAGCGGCTGCTGCCGAGGGTAGCGATGAAGGCCGACTGGTCGTCGAGCGCGGCGTGCCCCTCGAGCCCCTCGGCGGTGAAGACCTCGTCCCAGTAGTCGGTGATCCGGCCGTTGGTCCAGCGGTAGCGGCGCCGGCTCAGCAGCCCGCGCGGATCGGCGTGCGTGGCCGCGAAGAACGGCTCCGCCGCCGGCGAGCGCCAGTCGACGAGCAGCCGCCGGCCGTCGCTGGCGGTGAGCCCGAGCCGCCCGATGTAGATCGTGCTGCCGGACTCGGTGACGATCCGCCCCAGGCACAGGTCCAGGCTGAACCTCCGCAGCATCCGCAGCTGCCCGCCGATCCGGTGCACCTCCAGATCGCGGTCCATCGCCTCCTGCCCGTGCCCACCCGGCCGGCGGCGTACGTCGTCCAGCCGTTCGTTCAGCTCGGAGATCTGCTCCTCGAGACTCTGCCCGATGGCAGCGAAGTGCTGTTCGTCATCGGCGATCAGTGCCGGGTCCGCCTTGGCATCGTGACGGCCCGCGAGATCGAATGCTTGCAACGTTGAATCCCCTGTCTGAGCAGGCACTTTACCTGTTCGAGGAGGAGATTCTGCCCCAATCCGGGGGCCTTGCGGCAAGCCCCTATCTGCGCTATAAAGTTGTTAGTGGAAGGGAGAGATCCCTTCCATTCGTGGTTTTCGCCGCAGACGCGAAGGACCCCCAGGCGACCTGCGCCTGGGGGTCCTTTCGTGCGAGCTACTGCGCGTCGCGCTCCTGAGCGGCGAGGGCGCGGGCGACCTCGTCACGTCCCTCGCGGACGAACCGCTTGGCGGCGGGCTCGGCCGGAGAGGTCTCGAGCCACTTGTCGGCCTTCTCCAGAAGCTCGGGGGAGGCGGCGGGCTTCGGGAAGATGAACTCCAGCACCGTCGAGGCGCGGTGGGTGCCGAGGTGGTCCCAGAGGGTGTCGGCGGCCTCGAAGTAGCGGTCGATGTAGGGCGCCAGCACCTCGTCCTGGCCGCTGCGCTGGAACGAGAGCACGATCGAGCGGGCGGTCTCGTTGGCGACGTCGGTGCGGACGACGACCGCGTCCCAGGCGGCTTCCTTGGCCTCGGCCGTGGGCTGCGCGGCGCGGGCGGCGGCGGCCTTCTCCTTGCCGGAGATGGTGTTGTCGCGCTCGAGCTCGGCGTCGATCTCGGCCTCGCCGAAGGTGCCCGAGGCCGCCAGACCGGTGACCAGCGCCCAGCGCAGGTCCTGGTCGATCTCGAGACCGTCGTAGGCCAGGTCGCCGGAGAGCAGCCCCTGGAGGTCGGCGATCGCGGCCTCGGAGCGGGCGGCCGCGGCGTACGTCCGGGCGAAGGTCAGCTGGTGGTCGCTGCTCGGTGCGGCGCTCTCCAGCAGGCTCTTGAGCCCGCTCTCCCAGCGCGCCTTGAGAGCGTCGCGGTTGGCCGGGGCCGAGAACGAGTTGACCGCCTGGGCGGCGAAGACCGGGATCCGGGTGACGCCCCAGGCGTCGGTCTCCTGGCCGATGTTGGCGAGCACGAGCTCGACGAAGTCGCTGGCCCGCATCTCGGCGTCGCGGGTCATGTCCCACGCGGCACCCCAGATCAGCGCGCGCGAGAGCGAGTCGTCCAGCGCCGACAGCGACGACAGCGCGGTGGCCAGCGAACGCTCGTCGAGCCGGATCTTGGCGTAGGTCAGGTCGCCCTCGTTGAGCAGCAGCAGGTCGGGCTGCTTGACCCCGGCCAGCTGCGGGACCTCGGTCAGCTCACCGGTGACGTCGATCTCGAACGCGTCGCGACGCACGAGCGCGCCGTCGACGAGGTCGTAGAGACCGAGGCCGATGCGGTGGCGGCGCAGGGTCGGCCAGTCGGCAGCGGCGGTCTGCTTGACGGCGAAGGAGGCGTAGGAGCCGTCCTCGGCGAGCGTGAACTCGGGGGCGAGGGTGTTGACGCCGGCGGTCTGCAGCCACTCCTGGGCCCAGCCCTGGAGCTCACGGCCGGAGGCGGCCTCGAGGTGGCGCAGCAGGTCCTTGAACTCGGAGTTCCCGTAGGCGAACTCCTTGAAGTAGGCCTTCAGCCCCTCCAGGAACGGCGCCAGGCCGACCCACGCCACGAGCTGCTTCAGGACCGAGGCGCCCTTGGCGTAGGTGATCATGTCGAAGTTGACCTCGACGGCCTGCAGGTCGTAGTTGTCCGCGGCGATCGGGTGCGTGGTGGGCAGCTGGTCCTGGCGGTAGCCGGTCTGCTTGCGCGCGTTGGTGAACCCGGTCCAGGCGTCGGTGAACTCGGTCGCGTTGGCCTGGGCGTGGTAGCAGGCCCACTCGGCGAAGGACTCGTTGAGCCAGAGGTCGTCCCACCACTTCATGGTGACCAGGTCGCCGAACCACATGTGCGCCATCTCGTGCAGGATCACCGAGGCGCGGAAGTCGTAGAAGGAGCGCGGCTGCTTGGAGCGCGGCAGGTATTCGTCGCGCAGCGTGACGGCGCCGGCGTTCTCCATCGCGCCCATGTTGTACTCCGGCACGTAGAGCTGGTCGTACTTCCCGAAGGGGTAGGGGAAGTCGAAGGCGTCCTCGAAGAACTCGAAGCCCTGCTTGGTGATCTTCACGACCTCGTCGCGGTCGAGGTAGGGGACCAGCGACTGGCGGCAGTAGTGCCCCAGCGGGATCGTGCCGAACTTGCCCTCGTAGACGTCCTGGACCTCGTGGTACTCACCGGCGATCAGCGCGGTGATGTAGGTCGACATCTTCTTGGTGGGCTCGAAGTCCCAGGTCGCGCGGCCGTCGCCCAGCGGCTTCGGCTCGGGCGTGACGGCGTTGGAGACGACCTTCCAGCCCTCGGGGGCGGTCACGTGGAAGGTGAAGACGGACTTGAGGTCGGGCTGCTCGAAGGTGGTGTAGACGCGGCGGGCGTCGGGGACCTCGAACTGGGAGTAGAGGTAGACGCGGTCGTCGGCGGGGTCGACGAAGCGGTGCAGGCCCTCGCCGGTGTGGGAGTAGGTGCAGTCGGCCTTGACGACCAGCACGTTCTCGGCCTCGAGGCCGTCGAGCTGGATCCTGGAGTCCTGGTAGGCCACCGCGGGGTCGAGCGCGACGCCGTTGAGCGTGATCTCGTGGACGGTCGCGTCGACGAGGTCGGCGAAGGTCGAGGCGCCGGCCTCGGTGGAGGTGAAGGTGATCGTCGTCGTCGAACCGAAGGTCTCGGTGCCCGTGGTGAGGTCGAGTTCGATGTCGTACGAGAGGACGTCAAGGAGTGCGGCCCTCGCGGTGGCTTCGGCGCGCGTCAGATTGGTTCCAGGCATGGCTGGATCCTCTCATTCTGCCCGGAATTCGAGACATTTATATCGCGCTTGTTGCCCGTTCTTGGGAGTCGCTGAGCGTGGAAAGTAAAAATACAGTGTTGTAATTCCGACACACCGGTATCAATGGTTGACAACTTTCTCTAGGGTGCTCTTGTGCCCCTCAAGTCACAGGAACACCAGTATTCACAGAAGCCGCGCCGGGTGGGGAAGCCTGGCGGGGCGCTGCGCCGGACCTTGGTCACCGGCGCGGTCCTGCTGCTCGTCGGCCTCGGTGTACAAGTCATCCCTAAGTTGGCATCACCGGCGCACGCGGGCTCCATCACGCTCTGCTCCGGTTTCTCGGACTGCCGCAGCAAGGGCTACTCCACCGCCGGCTACGAAAGTGCCTGGGGAAGCATGTACTGGCGCATGTACGCCGGTCGCAACTGCACCAACTACGTCGCGTACAAGCTCATCCAGACCGGTCTGCCGAACGCTCGCCCCTGGTCGGGCGAGGGCAACGCGACCAACTGGGGCATCGCGCTGAGCAGGCTGACGAACCGGACCCCGACCGTCGGGTCGGTCGCCTGGTGGCACTCCTCGCACCCGAGCGCGAGCCGCTTCGGGCACGTCGCGATCGTCGAGCGGGTCGGCGAGAACTCGATCACGATCTCGGAGTCCAACTACGGCAGCGACATCAGCTGGCGCCGCATCGGCAAGGACTCGGTGAACTACCCGACCGGGTTCATCCACTTCAACGACCAGCGGCTCTCGGTCACCAAGCGACCCACGATCGAGGGCACGGCGCAGGTCGGCAAGGCGGTCACGGTCAACACCGGCTCGTGGAGCCCGAACCCGAACAAGATCCGCTACCAGTGGATCGTCGACAAGAAGCCGATCCCGGGTGCGACCAACAAGACCTTCCGCATCCCCGGCTACCTCGCCGGCAAGCAGATCGCGGCGGTGCTCACCGGCGTCCGCCGTGACTACAGCGAGGCCAAGACGATGAGTGAGATCCTGCCGCCGATCAAGCAGGGCACGTTCAAGGTCCTGGCGCAGCCGAAGATCACCGGCACCCAGAAGGTCGGCTCGACGGTCGCCGTCGGCGGCGCGGACTACGAGCCGTCGGCCAAGATCGGCGAGATCCGGTGGTACGCCGACAAGACCCTGATCTCCCGCAGCACGTCCCGCTTCCTGAAGGTGCCCGCAACGGCCTCCGGGAAGAGGATCGGCGCGGTCGTCGTCGGTGTCCAGGAGGGCTACCGTCCGAAGCAGTCCTACGCCTTCGCCGACACCCTGGTCGGCGGCGGCAAGGCTCCGCAGCAGCCGATGGAGCCGGTCGAGCCTCCGCCCGGCGGCACGCTCGCCCAGACGGCAGCCGGCTTCGTGAAGGGCGGCACCCGTCTCGGCGGCCTGATGCAGGTCGACCCGGGCAGCTACAGCGAGGAGGTCGACCTCTCCTACCAGTGGACGCGTGAGGGCACGCCGATCGACGGTGCGACGAGCCACAAGTACTACCCGACGGCCTCCGACGTCGGGCACCGGCTCAGCGTCACCGTGGTCGCCCGTTCCGGCAACGGCGAGACGCTCACCGAGACGTACGGCCCCAGCGGCCGGGTGCGCGTGAAGCCGAGCGTCGAGGTCACCGCGACCGGCGGCTCCGGCCAGGCGGAGGTGGCCGTCGAGGTCACCGCGCCGGGCTACCAGCCGACCGGGACGGTCAAGATCACGACCAACGGCGGACGTACGGTCACCAAGACGCTCAGCGGCGGGGCGGCCGGGGTCACGTTCGTCAAGCTCCCCGAGGGCGAGTACGCCGTCACCGCCGCCTACAGCGGCGACGAGGTCGCCTACTGGGCCAGCGGGGGTGACTTCACCACCGTCAACTGAGGTCAGTCGACTGAGGTCATCGGTGGAAGCAGTGTGGGCCGGAGCGATTCTCGCTCCGGCCCACGTCGTTGCTCGTCGGGGTCGACCTCGGTCAGGCCTCGGTCAGGCACCGATGGCGATGACCGGCTTCTTGGCCGGGTCGAGCTTGCTGAAGAGCTCGATCATCATCCAGCGCGGAACGCTGACGCAGCCGCCGGTCGCGCCGGAGCCGTTGACGTGCAGGAAGATGCCGGCGCCGCGGTAGCGGACGGGCTTGTCGTAGTTGTACTTGATGACGACGGAGTACTCGTACTGCGTCGGGTAGGCCGCGAGGCGCTCCGAGCTGTTGATGTCACTGGTCGGGAGCCAGTAGCGGAAGCCGCCCTGGGACTTGAGCCGGTAGCGGTTGTAGTAGGCCGACTCGTTGTCCTGGACCCAGTAGGACTCGCTGGTGATCTTGGTGTGCGCGAGCTTCTGGGTCGACGCCTTGGAGTGGGTGCCGAACGTCGACATCAGGGAGAAGGTGCCCAGCGGGGTCGTGCTGGTGCCCTGTTTGCGCTGGTCGCGCGGCACTACGCCGCCGGCGCCGATCCGGCCCTTGGTCGTCATGAACTGCTGGGTCCACCTGCCGTCGGCTTTGGTCCAGTAGCGAACGTTGGCGTACGTCTTGTCCTTGGCGTTGACGGTGATGATCTGGGTGCCTCCGTCGGGGACGGTGACGGTGACGCCGTCGAGAACGACGGTGGTCGCCGCGTCGGCGTTGTTCACGAACAGTGCTACCGCGGCCGCGGAGGCGGCGACGAACGCGACGATCGATCCGAGCACCGTCTTCTTCGACGGGTTGAACGAGAGAGACATCGAGCATTCCTTGTGGGAAGTTCTGTCACCCCGGTGATGACAGACCGCGGAAGCCTAGTGGGGTATGGAGGTTTTACCTACGGGTAGCGGGTAACGAGTCCGGAACAACATGCGCCGTCCGCTGTCCGGGATCAGGCCGCGTGGTCGAGATTGAGCACCTGATCGGTGGTCTCGAGGATCTCGCGGAACATCCGGATCCGCTTCTCGCCATCTCGGGTGAGGGTGCCGCGAGCGTCGCTGGCGAGGAGTTTGACCCCCGTTGCGGTCTCGAGGTTGGAGATCCGTTTGCGGAGCCCCTGCCGGGTCATGTTCTGGGCTCGGGCGGCGGCTTCGATGCTGCCGTGCTCGACTGCTGCGATGAGCGCCTTGATCCAGCTGGTGTGCATTGGTGTGGTCCTCCCTGAGTGGACGCCGAGAACCCCGCCGAGTGTGGGGCGGGGGGTATCTAAGCCGAATCGGGGCGCATTCGGAAGTTTGATGCGATTACCGACCGGCTGGTGGCACGCCGTGGTCACTGAACGGCCAAAGCGCAACAGTTCGTTGTCGAAAGTGGTGCCGCCGCCGACCGTTGGTAAAGATCTGGATCCGCATATGCGCCGTACCGGGGCGGGCATAGGCAACCCCCACTTTGGTTGAGCCTGCAGGAGTGCGTCATGGGCCGTCTCGGTCGCCTTGGTCGTCTGTTCACATCGTTTGAGCTCGTACGCCACGCAGGCAGGCAAGTCCTGCTGGTTGCGGTGACGACGGCGGCGCTGCTGCTGGGGGTGCTCGCGCCGATCTCGCCGGCCGCGGCGACGGACAACGTCTCGGAGGCGGATGCGGCGGCAGCCCGTGAGGCAGCCTCAGCACCAGAACAGGACGACGACGATGGCGGCTGGTTCGGTGGGCTGTTCGGCGGCGACGATGACGATTCCGCGGACGAAGGCGCTGATCAGGACAACCTCGATCCAGCCCCGGTGGCGAAGGGCTCGTTGGTCAAGGACCGCAACCACAAGTCGACCTTTGGCCACGCGCCGAAGTACGACCCGAAAGCGAAACGGGTCAAGGAGCTGAGGTCGAAGCGCAGCGAGAGTGCTCGGTACTGGCGGTTGAGTGATGGACGCACCCAGGTGGAGTTGTCTCCGGAGCCGACCTCGTACAAGTCGGGCTCCGGAAAGGACGCCGACTGGAAGCCCATCGACACGACGGTCGGCATCTCCGCTGACAAGGCGTTCGTGTTCGCGAACACCACCAACAGCGGTCGCTCGTGGTTCTCGGACCGGCCAGAGGACTTGGTGAAGTTCACCGCGCCTGGCGGTCAGACAGCGACACTGGGTCTCGACGGGATCGAGGCAAAGAGCCTGAAGCCGACCGCGAAGGGTTCGAAGGTCGCCTACGCCGATGCGTTCGGTGAGGGCACCGACCTGGAGTACGTCACCGGCCCGGGCCGTGTCCAGGAGTTCATCGTCCTGGACAAGGCGCCGGCGAAGGGCACCGAGCAGCTGGTCTACACCTTCACCCTGGACGTCTCGAAGGACCTCTACCCGGTCGAGCACGACGACGGTTCGATCGGCATCTACGGCGAGCTCGCGCACTCCCCGGTGATGGTCATCCCGGCTGCCTACATGACTGATGAGAAGAAGGACGCCTCCTCGCCGTACGGCACCTCCTACTCGGGCAAGGTGAAGCAGCGCCTCCTGGACGAGGACGGTACGTGGAAGGTCGAGCTCAAGCCGGACATGGAGTGGCTGACCTCGGCGGAGCGTGAGGGTGAGATCCGGATCGACCCGACGATCACGATCACCCCAAACGCGTCAGCGTCGCAGGACGCGATGGTGATCTCGACGACGCCGGACACGAACTACAACAACACCTGGAAGCTCTCGGTCGGCGTCGGCTCAGGTGGGCTGAAGGCCCGGTCGCTGATCAAGTTCCCGCTGACGGAGATCCCGGCGAACACGACGATCACGTCGGCGACCATGGAGCTCTACTTCGACCAGGCGCACGAGACGAACAGCAACGCGGTCGATGTCCAGGTGCGTCGGGCGCTGAGTGCCTGGACCGAGTCGACGGCGACCTGGAACAACACCACGAGCCTGGTCTCGACCTTCGTGAACGACACCGTGACCAAGCCGGTCAATCAGTTCAACACCTGGCACAAGTTCAATCTCAAGCAGCCGGTTCAGAACATGCTGAACGGGAGCGTCGAGAATCACGGGTTCGTTCTGCGGGCGGCCGATGAGTCGAGCACCGCCCCGCTGGGTGGTCCGCGGTATGAGGCGGGCGACGGCGACTACGGTGGCGAGACCTCGACGCTGCCCCGTCTGACGGTGACGTACGGCAAGGTCGGCACCGCGCTCGACTCTCCGCAGGTCGTTCATGGCACGGGCCCCGAGCTGACCTGGCCGGCCTACGTGAACAACACCGGTTCGACCAGCAACGACATCGTCGAATACCAGTTGCACCGCTCGACCCAGCAGGCGTTCAACCCGTCCGCGGGGACACTGGTCGCGCCGATCAGCGCATCGGCGACTTCCTTCACAGACACCACCGCTACCCCGACAGCGGACTCGTCGAGCAGCGAGATCGGCCGCAGCTACTACTACCAGATCGTCGTCAAGACCAAGGCGAACGAGCTGATCGGATCGCCGACCCGTCTGGTCGGTGTGCCGAAGGCGGGGCGGACGATGCGGCTGATCCAGGGCCCGAGCCAGGTCACCGACACCACGCTGTCGTCGGCGAAGCCGACCACGAATCTGGACACGCTCAACGTCTACGGCCCCCAGGCGTGGCTTTCGACCGGCAACTCGTCGCCGACCTACGGCGACGCGCGGTCCCTGATGAAGTTCAACACGACACCGATTCCGACGACGGCGACGGTGTTGGAGTCTCGGTTGTTCCTGTGGGGTGCGGAGACGACGACCGGCACCGACGGTGCGACCTATGAGCTGCGTCGTATGACCGCAGGGGCATGGACCGAGACCGGCGCGACCTGGAACACGACCAATGGCACGACGGCGTGGACGACGCCGGGTGGTGACTTCGGCCCGAACACGGCTGACACCGTTGGCTCGGTGTCCGAGGTCGGCCGCCACTGGTGGGATGCCACGCTCATGACTCAGAACTGGGTGACCACCCCGTCCGGCAACCGGGGCGCACTGGTCAAGCTCGCCGACGAGACCAGCACCGGCCCGCAGGAGCGGACCCAGTGGCTCTCCTCCGAGGCCCCGGACTGGCAGCTCGGGCCTCTTCTTCGGGTGATCTATGTCGACGCGACCCCCGAGGACACCTACTACGCCCCGTCCACCCCGACACGGGTCGCTGCGGGCACCACCGCCACTGTGCCGGTGACGGTCACGAACACGACCGCGACCGACTGGGCCGCCTCGGGCAAGGTGCTCACTTACTCGTGGCAGCTGCCTGACGGCACCGACGCCACCGGTTCGACGAAGTTGAAGACGACCCTGCCCAGCGCGCTGACGCCGGGCCAGTCCCAGACCGTTTCGGCGAAGGTCAAGGCTCCGCCGGCCTCCGACACCAACAACGTACGCACCGACTACACCCTGACCTGGAAGGTGGAGGATGCCTCGACCGGGACGATCGCGGCACCGGGTTTGAAGCAGGAGGTTGCGGTCGAGGAGCCGACCAGCGATCAGCTGGGCCTCGAGTCGTTCTACTCCTACGTAGGCAAGAACACCGGCGCAGGCGGCACCTTGATGGGCAACGTCGCCTCCGGAAACGCGGTCTGGTCCTACGACGCCTTCTCGAACCCGGGTCGTGGCCTGTCGACGTTCGCTCGGTTCGCCTACAACTCCCAGGACACCTCCGACACGGTTCTCGGGTTCGGTTGGTCCGGCCAGATCGCCGGTATAACCCGATTGGGCGCACCGTTGGACTTCCATCCGAACCCCAATCCGACCGAGATCCGGCTCCCCGACGGTGACGGCACGACCCATCTGTTCAAGAAGGACGCCACGACAGGTGCCTGGATCGCGCCCAAGGGCGTGAACTACCGCCTCACGCCGAAGGCGAATCTGGACTGTACGCCGGAGAAGGACCCGATCCCGGACGCCTGGACCCTGCTGCGCCCCGACGGCACCCGATTCATCTTCGGCTGCGACGGCTACATGACCTCCAGCGTGGACAAGAACGGGAACACGCAGACGTTCACCTACGCCGAGCGGAAGTCCAACAATCAGCCGCGGAAGTTCCTGACCTACATCACAGACCCGGCAGGCCGTCGCTCGCTGAACGTCGAGTACTGGGAGAAGGGCCAGTCCGGTTACACCTACGTCGATGCAGCGACCGGCAACCTCGTCACCGACGCGGGCAAGCTGTCGAACTCGAAGATCTACGACCACGTCAAGGCGATCACCGACATCTCCGGTCGTCGGGTCGAGTTCTACTACACGACCCAGGGCCTGATGGGCCGGATGATCGACGGTGCCGGCGCCAAGGATGCGTCCGGAGCCTCGATCGCGAAGACCTTCAAGTTCACCTACGACGCCGACCAGGGCAACAAGAACGTCAAGCTGACCAAGGTCACCGACCCGCGCGGCAACTCCACATCGATGGACTACTACGCGCCCTCGCAGGGTGATGACCCGAAGGACCACTGGTCCCTGCAGACGATCACCGACCGTCTGAACCACGCCACGACCTTCGACTACGTCACCAACGCGACCACCAGCACCTGGGTCGACACCACGGTGACCGACTCCGAGGCCCACACGACGAAGTACGTTTCGGACGACCTCGGTCGCCCCCGTAGCGTGACGAACGCGAAGTCCGAGAAGGTCGAGCTCACCTGGGACGGGGACAACAACACCCGCACCCTGACCGAGGCCAACGGCGCGGTCACGGCGTACTGCTACGACCCGAAGACCGGCTACCCGATCTGGCAGCGCGACCCTGAGCAGAACAAGGCCCATGGTGGTGCCCCTGCCGCGTCCGAGTGCGCTGCGGGTCAGACCGCCGCCACCGCTCCCGCCGGTTCGAGCGTGTATGAGTACGCCACCCGCGCCGACGGCTATGCCGCGGACATCTTCCGCACCACCAGCCCGGCGGGCAGGAAGAACCAGTTCTCCTACGACGCCTATGGGAACCTGCTCACCGTCACCGACGGTAAGGGCCTGGCGACCACCACCGCCGGCGACTACACCACGACCTACACGTACGACTCGTTCGGGCAGTTGCTGACCGCCAAGGACGCGAACGATCACGTCACGAAGTACCGCGACTACACGCCGGTCGGCTACCCCAAGACGACCGAGGACGCCAAGGGCAAGATCTCCACGACGATCTACGACGAGCGCGGCCTGGTCACCGAGGCGCGTGACCCGCTCGACGGAGTCGTCACCCAGGCGTACGACGCGTTCGGACGCCCGCTTGCGGGCACCACCAAGGTCTCCGCCGAGCGGACGATCACCACTCCGGCGCCGGTCTTCGACGCGAACGACAACGTCACCGTCTCAACGGCTCCCAACGGTGCGGTCTCGACGGCGACCTATGACGCCGCCGACCAGGTGATCGAGTCGACTGCACCCAAGGACACGTCCTCGAGCGCGGCCCGGGTCTCGAAGTTCACCTACGACACGGTCGGGAACCTGCTCAAGGCCACCGAGCCGAAGGGTGTCGCGACCACCGATGCCGGCGACTTCGTCACCAGCTACTTCTACGACTCCCTCTACCAGCAGACCGCTGTCGAGAACGCCAACGCGGACCGGATCGAGTACGACTACGACAACGTCGGCAACGTGGTCGAGGTTCGAGACCCGTCCAAGACGAAGTCTGCGGACACGACCGACTACACCTCGAAGACGACCTACGACCTCAACCACCAGCCGCTCACGGTCAAGGATGCGGAAGGGAACACCACCAGCACCGCGTACGACGCCGATGGTCTGACCCTGTCGACGACCAACGCCGCAGGTCACACCGCCTACACGTCCTATGACGAGCGCGGTGCCCAGATCGAGACCAAGACGCCTTGGACTGGGACCGGGGACAGCACGGTCTACCGCACGACCCGGTACGAGTACGACGAGGTCGGCAACACCACCCGGGTCACGACCCCGCGTGGCGCGCAGACCGCGAACACGGACGACTTCGTCGCCCGTACGACCTATGACGAGCTCAACCGTCCGGTTCGCTCCTACCAGCCGTACGACCCGTCGGACGCGCGGTACAACGACCCGAACGTCTACACCGAGACGACCTACGACGCCGCCGGGCGAGCGATCAAGACGAGCCTGCCGCCGTCGGACGGTCAGACGGTCCGTAACGACACGACGGTCGAGTACTACTCGAATGGTTGGATCAAGTCCTCGACCGATGCGTGGGGGATCAAGACTCGCTACGAGTACGACGACCTCGGCGCGCAGACCGCTCGCACTCTGACGTCGGCGGACGGGTCCGCGTCCCGGACGATGACGTGGGCCTACTACCCTGACGGAAAGCTCAAGGCGAAGTCGGACGATGGTGTTCCGGTCGGCTCCCACTCGGTGGTGACTGACGACGACACCAACGGCTTGTTCGCCGCGACCGGCACCTGGACCAAGGCGTCCGCGGCAGGCCAGCAGGGCACCAGTCACCGCACCCATGCTGCAGCCACGGGATCGACGGACAAGTTCACCTGGACGCTCGACGTCCCCGCGGACGGCGCTTACACGCTGTCGGCTGCATGGCCGCAGGTGTCGGGTGCGGCGACGGACGCCAAGTTCACCCTGAACCACGGGGACGGCGCGGGCACGGACGTGAACTTCACGGCCAACCAGACCACCGGCGCCGCCGCCTGGAACACGTTGGGCAAGGTAACTCTCACCAAGGGTGAGAAGGTCACCGTCGCCCTCGCCCCGTCGGGGACTGGCACCGTCGTCGCCGACTCGGTCCGGCTGGTCCGTGACAACGCGGCCGACACGGATGCCGAGGACAAGGCTTTCGCCTACGGCTATGACCTCAACGGCAACCTGACCGACATCACCGACACGTCGCGTGGCACCGCGAAGAACGCCGACGCCTATGCGATGACGTACGACGGGCTCAACCAGATCAAGTCCGTCCGTGAGGACCTGGCCGGGTCGCCGGCCGCGACCACGAGTTACACCTACAACAACCTGGGCAAGCCGCTCACCGTTACGCACCCCGACCAAGCCTCGGACTACGTCTACAACGACCCCCGGAATCTCCTGACCAAGGTCACCGTCGACGACCTCAACGACACCAAGGCCGCGAAGGTCACCAGCTACACCTACGACGTCTTGGGGCGTCAGAAGACGATCACCAAGGGCAACGGCAACGTCACCACCAACGCCTTCCAGGCGGACGGCGCGCTGAAGTCGATGCGTGAGGAGACCTCCGCGGGTGCGCTGGTCGCGTCGCACACCTATACCTATGACGCCAACGGCAATCAGCTCGAGGACGTGGCGTCGAAGCGGAACGCTGATGACGCCACGGCGACCCTTGACTCGACCACGACGTATGTCTATGACCCGGTCGACCGGCTCTCGAAGAAGACCAAGACCGGCCACGGCGCGTCGACCGAGACTTATGTTCATGACGCGAACGCGAACGTGATCCAGCAGACGGTAGGCGGCACGTCGACGTCGTTCAACTACGACCGCAACCGACTCCTTTCTTCGACGGTCGATGGTCAGACCGCCTCCTACCGGTATGACCCCTTCGGTCGTCAGACCAGTGTCGTGGGCGGTGGGAAGACAATCTCCCGGACCACCTACGACGGGTTCGACCACATCAAGGTCGCCGAACAGGCCAACGACGCTGGCGTCCTCGAGGCCACCCGGTACACCTACGATCCGCTGGATCGGACCGCTTCCAAGACCACGTCCGGGACCGATGGGAAGACGACCGACTACACCTACCTTGGCCTGTCTCAGGAGGTCCTGGGCGAGGAGGTCGCTGGTGAGCTGACGAAGTCTTACCAGTACTCCCCCTGGGGCCAGCGGCTCTCCCAGGTCTCGCACCAGGCCGACACCGAGGCTGGTGTCGAAGCGGGTGAGACGGGCTACTACGGGTACAACGCCCACACCGATGTCGAAACCGTCACCGACGACACGGGCAAGACTGTCGCGACCTACGGCTACACGGCTTATGGCGAGAACGACGATACTGAGTTCACTGGTATCGACAAGCCCGACGCTACGAACCCGGAGCAGCCCTCGGATGAGTCGTTCAACGCGTATCGGTTCAACTCCAAGCGCTGGGACGCCGGGTCGGGCACGTACGACATGGGGTTCCGTGACTACGCGCCCGGCCTGAATACGTTCACTACCCGAGATATGTACAACGGCGCCCTCGCCGACCTTGGACTCGGAGTCGACCCGTATACGGGCAGCCGGTATGGGTTCGGTGGCGGCAACCCGATCAGCATGGTCGAGGTTGACGGACATGAGCCACGGCCGTGGCACGAGAAGGGTAAGGGCTTCGAGGACTTCAGCGAAGAGACCATCTGGACCTATGGGGCCGGCATGTACGACGATGCCAACCCTGACGACGATGTAGCCATTTCCCTTCCGCCGTTGAACGAGGGCGCGGTCGTCCTCAACCCGCTGCAACTGCGGATCTACCTGTGGTCTCTTGAGGATGAAGAAGCCTCCGCAGGGTGCAGGAACGCCGACGGCGAAGGATGGACTGCTTCCTTGCCGACGGGCGCGGGCGGTCGGGCCACCGGCGCCGGGGGATGCATCACGAAGGAGATGCTCGGCACCGGTTCACCTGCAAGGACGGACATTCCTGGCTACGAGTGGGCCCGTGAGTTCTCTGAGGCGATCTTCGACGATGAGGCCTCCAAGATGATCAACTCTTGTCACCTGATCGCCAGCTCACTTGGCGGGTCTGGAGACGACAAGGCTAATCTTGCGACCTGCTCACGGGCGGCGAACTTCTACAGCTCGCGTGGGTCGCAGGACGGAGGGATGCGGGTCTTCGAGCGGGCAGTCCAATCCGAGGTGAAGAGTGGAAACGACGTCTTCTACAAGGTCACCCCCCAATACTTCGGCGATCGGGTTGTGCCGTACGCGTTCAAGCTCTCGGCTTGGTCGATCGGTGAGGACGGGGCAAGGACGACGATGTTCGACAACGAGATCGTGCACAATGAGCTATATGGGATCAATCTGGGCATCCATACCGAGGGTGGACAGCCCGTGCCGCTTCGGTAACTGCGGTTGGACTGATGTGAACGGGAGATATAGGTGGACCTCACGCGCTTGATCCGAGTCGAGGATGCTCGGAGCAGAACGTTTGACTGGCCTGCCATCGCAGAGGGTTGGAGGGCGGATCCTCCTGAAGACTATGTCCAATTCATGAGACACATCGGTCCCGGAATACTCGGAGAGTATCTCGATGTAATGGCACCCACAGCCGACCTCGACGCTGGGAGTGGCGTCGACCCTGGCGCGCTCGGCGGCATGGACGTCTTCGCCATGGCGATCGAGACCCGGGATGCTCAACATGACTGGGATGACCCTGCCACCCCTAGGGCGGATCGGATAGCAGCCAGGACGCCACGACTATTGTGCTGGGCCGTGTCGACCGATTCGAACAGATACTGTTTCGATCTATCCGACGCTGCGTTTCCCGTCTTCGTGTATGACCGTGGATTCGATGAGTGGTCGGCGTACGAATTGTCGTTCACCGATTTCGTTGGTGGCCTGATCCAGGACTCGATTCCAAACTATGCCGGTGTTCGGGTTGCGCGCCATATGGACTGGGCGATTCCTGTGACGTACAAGGTTCACAAGCGTGATCGCTCGTAGGTCGGTGCGTATCAAGGTTCCCGCCGAAGCGCGGGAGCAAGGATTGCGGGCTCTTTCTCAGACCAGGGTGATGTTGGCTTAGTCCGCCGCCGATGAGAGGCATTTGCGGTAGGTATTGGTGGGGTTTCGGGACCTGAGTAGCGACTACGCACTTTGGAAAGCAAGTCTCAAGAGAGCCCGATGTTGTCTTTGGCCAACTCGCAGAAGTTGAGGTCAGCGGATTGCGTCCATATCCCGACGTCCTCCGCTTGTGGCGACAGTTGCTCTCTAGATGGCCGGACTTGAAGAACGCTCTCGAACTGTATGTGGAGGATGTTGCAGCCCGGCGAGAGCTGGCCGAGCACTATGTCTTTCTGACTCTGTCCTACAGGCAACCTGAATACCTCGATGACATCCCGGGGTGGCCAAGGAATTGCGCTTGAGCGGATTCAACGGCGTCGACGATGGATTGATTGCAGAACTAGAGAGATGACGAACTCGTCCGGAACTTGTCTCGGCGGGGGACGGCGTTGGGACCTGGATATCTCGAGCTATGTGCCGTTCCAAGAGCGGAGTTGGTGACCCTGTCGACCGCCGGGGTCCATGGGGAGAGACCGTTCACGCCAACGACGAGATCGCCGAATCGCCGGCGAACTGGACCGGCGTCATCGATTGAACCGGTGTGGGCGTACGAACCGCTCTGAACGCGGCGCGGAACAGAACCTCGGGAGCGGTGGTTGAGTGTCGATATGACGCAGACCACCCCCGCCTCCGAGAAGACCGCCGCCGACTTCTGGTTCGACCCCGCCTGTCCGTTCGCCTGGATCACCTCGCGCTGGATCCTCGAGGTGGAGAAGGTGCGCGACGTCGAGGTGACGTGGCACATCATGAGCCTGGCGTACCTCAACCAGGACAAGGACATCCCGCAGGAGTACCGCGACTTCCTCTCCACCGCCTGGGGCCCGGTGCGGGTCTGCATGGCGGTGCAGAACGAGTACGGGCAGGAGAAGCTGGCCGAGATCTACACCGCGCTCGGCACCCGCCGCCACGTCGAGGGTCGCGACTTCGACCGGGTCCTGATCGAGGAGGCGCTGGCCTCGGTGGGGCTGCCCGTCGAGCTGGCGGACGCGATGGACGACTCCGGCTACGACGAGGCCATCGCGAAGTCCCACCACGAGGGCATGGACCAGGTCGGCAACGACGTCGGCACCCCGACGATCGCGATGAACGGCTCGGCCTTCTTCGGCCCGGTCATCTCCAAGGCGCCCAAGGGCGAGGAGGCCGGGAAGCTCTGGGACGGGTTCCAGCTGATCACCGCCTACCCCTACGTCTACGAGCTGAAGCGCGCCCGGGTCCACGACCTCGACTTCAGCTGAGGGCGCCGAATATGAGGTCGCCGGTGGGTCGGGGCGGTGGGACCATCGCGTATGACATGGAACGGATTGCGCCGCCGGATGACACTGACCGTGTCACTGGCTGCTCTGCTGGGCGGCTTGACCGCCTGCGGAGGCACTGCATCCTCGGGTAAGGACACGTCGTACGCCGACGAGTCCCCTAAGAAGATCCTTGCCGATGCCAAGGCGTCGATGAGCTCGCTGGAGTCGGTCCACCTCTCGGGGACCGGCCTCGACGACGGCGACGAGATGAGCATCGACATGACCGTCTCGACGGCGGGCGACTGCACCGGCACCATCGGTACGCCCGACGGGGAGATGACCCTGCTCGTCGTCGGCGGCAAGGCCTGGTTCAAGGCCGACCGGAAGTTCTGGAAGACCAACGCCGGTAGCGATGCCGACGCGGTTCTCGCGATGGTCGGGAAGAAGTGGGTCGCCGGTGGTGAAGACCTCGGCGACCTCACCAGTTTTTGCGACTGGGACGAGCTCTCCGAGGAGTTTCTCGAGTTCCTGGTCCCCAGCACCATCCAAGGCCTGACCATCAAGAAGTCGAAGGACCAGATCGACGGGCAGCCCGTCATCAAGCTCGAGGACCGCAGCAGCGAGCAGGGCACGATCTACGTCCAGGCCGAGGAGCCTCATTACGTCGTCAAGGTGTCCAGCACCGGCAAGGAGGCGGCCGATCTGACCTTCAGCGGCTTCGACGAGCCCACGGAGATCGTCGCGCCGAAGCCCCGTCAGCAGATCGACTTCGAGAACATGCAGTAGCCGAGCATTGGCGGTGACGGGGCTGGACGCGAAGACGTACGTTGGCTGCATGGCCACAACTGACGAGGCAGGGATTCTCTCGCGGGCGCTGGACCAGACCGGCGACCTGCTCGACCGGGTGCACGCCGAGAGCGTCTCGCGGCCGACGCCGTGCAAGCAGTGGGACGTCGGCACGCTGGCCGACCACGTGATCGCGGACGGGACCAACTTCGTCACGATGCTTCGTGGTGGGCAGCCCGACTGGAGCGCGCCGGCCGCACACGTCGGCGAGAGCTGGGGGCCGACGTTCAGGGTCGGTGCCGACGACGTGCTGCATGCCTGGGACCAGGGCCCCGGCGCGGGCGGCGGGGAGGGTGGCGCGTCGGTGCCGGTCGGGCTGCTCGTGGCCGAGTACGCCGTGCACTCCTGGGACCTGGCGCAGGCGCTCGGCGTCCCGTCCTCCCAGCTCGACCCGGAGGTGGCCGAGGTGGGGCTCGAGTTCATGCAGGCGACCCTGAAGCCGGAGATGCGCTCAGGGGCGTTCGCCCCAGAGGTGACGGCGCCCGAGGGGGCTGGAGCGTACGAGCGGCTGGCTGCTTTCGCCGGACGGCAGGTCTCCTGAGACCATGGTCGTGTGGTTGACCAGATGGGAGTGTTCGCGCTGCAGCGAGCACTGACGCAGGCAGCGGAGCTTCTCGACACCGTCACGGCGGACGACCTGACCCGGCCGACGCCGTGTCCGGAGTGGGATCTGCGCAAGCTGGCCAACCACATGATCGCCCAGCCGCGGGTCTTCGTGACGATGCTCCAGGGCTCGCCTCCCGGATGGGACGGGCGTGAGGACTACGCGGTCAACCTCGGCGAGGAGCTGCGCACCCGGGGCAACGCGCTGATCAACCTGTGGCGCGAGGTCGGCCCCGACGACATGGTGATGGTCGACCCCGACTGGCAGTCGGCCGAGATCGCGGTCCACACCTGGGACCTGGCGGTCTCTCTCGGACGGACGACCGACGGCCTCGACGAGGCGGTCGCCCAGCGAGCCGTCGTCGCCATGGACCGCATCCTCGGCCCGGAGCGCAAGGGGCGGGCCTTCGCCAACGCGCTCTCGGCGCCGGAGGGGTCGGGTGCCTACGAGCACCTGGCGGCGTACGCCGGACGGCCGGTGCCGTTCGTGGCGAACCCCTGAGATCGGCACCGTCGCACTGGTCACAACGGCCTCAAACGACACACCGAACACAGGCGTTTGCGGCATGTCGGGCCGCCGGTTCTTCAAAATCAAGGGTATGGCCCGCTTCCCCCGCGTCATCACCGTGACCCTGACCGCTGTCGTTCTCGGCGCGTCGATGCTCGTGCCTGCCATCGGGTCGTCGATGGATCCGGCAGCCGCGGAGGGCAGCAAGCTGATCAAGCTCCCGCGGCTCGAGGACGGCATCGCGACTCGTGACGTGAAGCTGCCGCCGCGGCTGACCGAGCGGTCCGCCGGCGCGGCCGCGACCGAGAAGCTGAACACGACGACGTTCTCGATGGTCGGGGTGTCCTGGACCGGCGCGGAGACGCCGCAGGTCGAGGTGCGGGTGAGCAAGTCGGACCGGTGGCGCGAGTGGCAGCCGCTGCCGTTGCAGCAGGACCTGCCCGACGGTGCCGAGGAGGCCGTGGCCGCGCGCGGCAAGGTCGAGCGCCGGGGCACCCAGCCGGTGTGGACCGGCCGGGCCAGCGGCGTACAGGTGCGGGTCGAGGGCGCGCAGCCCGAGGACCTGCGGCTGACTCTGATCAACACCGGCCCGCAGGAGGACGTCAAGGCGCCGAGGCGGGAGTCCGACGACCTGGGCTACGGCAGCGCCTCCGACGGCAGCTCCGTGAACGGCCGGGTCGCCCGGTCGCGGCCGCGGTGGGCGCCGAAGCCGGTGATCTACACCCGGTCGCAGTGGGGCGCCAACAACTCCTGGCGCAACGGCCGCCCGGAGTACAACAGCTCGCTGAAGCAGGTCCACATCCACCACACCGCCACGAGCAACAACTACTCCAAGGGCGACGTGCCGGGCATCATCCGCGGCATCTACAGCTATCACACCAGGTCACTGGGGTGGTTCGACATCGCCTACAACTTCCTGATCGACAAGTACGGCCGTGCCTGGGAGGGTCGCTCCGGCGGCATCGACCGGCTCGTCAAGGGTGCGCACACGCGTGGCTTCAACCACCAGTCGATGGGCATCGCCCTGATCGGGAACTTCGAGAACGTACGTCCCTCCGACGACGCCCTCATCAAGACCGAGCGGATGGCGGCCTGGAAGCTCGACATGGCCGGCCGCGACGAGCGCGGCACGCTCGAGACCGTCTCCCAGGGCAGCGACCGGTTCCCCGCCGGCCGCCGGGTCCGGGTCTGGGTCATCGACGGCCACTTCCACACCAACGAGACCTCCTGCCCGGGCGCCCAGCTCGCCAAGTGGCTGCCGTGGATCCGGAAGTACGCCTACCAGCGCGACCAGATGTTCAACTGACGCGGCGGCGAATAAACCCTCTGGCGTCCGCTCACTAGGATGCTGCCCATGAGCAATGTTCTGTCCGCAGTCGCCTGGCCGTACGCCAACGGCCCGCGCCACATCGGCCACGTGGCCGGGTTCGGCGTGCCCTCCGACGTCTTCAGTCGGTACATGCGGATGGCGGGCCACGACGTGCTCATGGTCTCCGGCTCCGACGAGCACGGCACCCCGATCCTGATCGCCGCCGACGAGGCCGGCATGACGCCCCAGGAGCTCGTCGACAAGAACCACCGGATCATCGTCGAGGACCTGACCTCGCTCGGTCTGACGTACGACCTCTACACCCGCACCACCTCGGCCAACCACCACTCGGTGGTGCAGGAGCTGTTCCTCGGGGTCTACAACAACGGCTACTTCGTCGAGCAGACCTCCAAGGGCGCGATCTCGCCGTCGACCGGCCGGACGCTGCCGGACCGCTACATCGAGGGCACCTGCCCGATCTGCGGGTACGACGGGGCCCGCGGTGACCAGTGCGACAACTGCGGCAACCAGCTCGACCCGGACCAGCTGATCAACCCGGTCTCCAAGATCAACGGCGAGACCCCGGAGTTCATCGAGACCCAGCACTTCTTCCTCGATCTGCCCGCGCTGGCCGATGCGCTGCACGCGTTCCTCGACGATCGCGAGCAGACCGGCCTGTGGCGTCCCAACGTCATCCGGTTCAGCCAGAACATCCTCAAGGAGATCCGCCCGCGCGCGATGACGCGCGACATCGACTGGGGCATCAAGGTGCCGCTCGACGGTTGGCGCGACAACCCGACCAAGCGGATGTACGTCTGGTTCGACGCCGTCATCGGCTACCTGTCCGCCTCGATCGAGTGGGCCCGACGCTCCGGCAACCCCGAGGCGTGGCGCGACTGGTGGAACGACCCGGAGGCGCTGTCCTACTACTTCATGGGCAAGGACAACATCGTCTTCCACTCCCAGATCTGGCCGGCCGAGCTGCTCGCCTACAACGGTCAGGGGTCGAAGGGCGGTCAGCCGGGGGCCTACGACACCCTCAACCTGCCGACCGAGGTCGTCTCCAGCGAATACCTGACGATGGAGGGCAAGAAGTTCTCCTCCTCGAAGAAGATCGTGATCTACGTGCGCGACCTCCTCTCGCGCTACCAGCCCGACGCGTTCCGCTACTTCGTGGCCGCCGCCGGCCCCGAGTCGAACGACTCCGACTTCACCTGGGCGGAGTTCGTGCGGCGTACGAACGACGAGCTGGTCGCCGGCTGGGGCAACCTGGTCAACCGCACCGCCACCCTGATCGCGAAGAACTTCGGCGAGCTGCCGCCCGCCGGCACCCTGACGGAGGCGGACAAGGCGATCCTGGACACCGTCGGCGGTGCGTTCGCCACGGTCGGTGACCTGATCGGCCGCCACCGGCAGAAGCAGGCGATCGGCGAGGCGATGCGGGCCGTCGGCGAGGTCAACAAGTACGTCACCGACCTCGAGCCGTGGAAGCTGGCCAAGGCTCCCGAGGACCGCGAGCGTCTCGGCACCGTGCTGCACGTGATGGCGCAGTGCGTGGCCGACCTCAACCTGATCCTGTCCCCGTTCCTGCCGTTCTCCGCCAACGAGATCGACAAGGCCCTCGGCGGCAAGGGTGAGGTGGCCCCGATGCCCCGCGTCGAGGAGGTCGAGGACCTCGACACCGGCAAGCCCCACCCGATCATCACCGGCGACTACTCCGGCGCGCCCGCCTGGCAGCGCCACCCGATCGTCGTCGGCACCCCGGTCGCCAAGCCCACCCCGGTCTTCCAGAAGCTGGACCCCGCGGTCATCGACGAGGAGCTCGACCGGCTGGGCGTCAATCCGGAGTAATCGGTTGGATCGAGCCCCGCGCGGCTGGGACGATTCGGCGCATGATCGCACTGCTCGGCGACGACCGGGGACACCGTAGCCATCAGGAGCTCAACGCGCTGCGGCCGCAGCTGGCCGAGCTCGGGGTCGAGACGGAGTGGGTGCCGACCGACTCCGGGTTCGACGTCACGGCCTACGACGGGGTCTGGCTGGTTCCCGGCTCGCCCTACGCCTCCGACGCCGCGGTGATCGACGCTCTCACCGCGGTGCGGGAGCGGGAGATCCCGTTCCTCGGGGTGTGCGGCGGGATGCAGTACGCGGTGTTGGAGTGGACCCGCAACGTACTCGGATCGGCGGCGACCCATGCGGAGTCGGACGGTGCGGGCGATGACAACGCCGTGGCCGCGCTGGCCTGCTCGCTCTACGGCGAGGAGCGGCTGGTGACCCCTGTCCCCGGCACCCGGTTCGCCGGGTGGCAGCCGGAGCCGTTCGTCGGGATGCACTTCTGCACCTACGCCCCGACCGCCGACGCGGTCGCCGCGCTGGAGAAGATCGGTGTCGTCGTCGGCGCCACGGCGGACGACGCCGGTGCGGAGGTCCTGGAGTTCCCCGACCACCCCTTCTACGTCACCAGCATGTTCCAGCCCCACATCGGCGCCCTCGCCGGCGCGCCCGTCCACCCGCTCGTGCGAGCGTTCGTGAGCGCGGTCTTGGCCCGACGATGAGCGTCACGCTCCAGTTCCACCCCGACTGGCCGTACGCCGGCGGGCTGGTGATCGAGTCGCTGGCACGAGACGGGAGGTACCGGTCGCAGTTCGAGACCGGCACGTCGAACGGCGGGCTGACCGCGCATCGGGGAGGGGACCGGTGGCGCTGGGAGAGCCGGCTGTTCGGCGGGCGCTACGACGACGCGCCGGCCGGTGAGCGGCCGGTCTACGGAGCGTGGAACCGCCGTGAGGATCCGTACGGCGGCGCGATCCGGTTCGGGTCCGCCCACCTCCGGCTTCGGCCCGACGTGCTGGAGCGGTGCACCTTCTGCTTCCCCGACTCGGTCCTCGAGCCGACCGACTTCGGTGGCCCGGAGGTGCTGCCGCAGCTGTCCGCGATGGCCGACGCCTCAGGCTTCGACGACCTCGACGAGTGCGTCGAGGCACACGTGCACGGTGGCGTCGTGATCGAGCGGGACGTCGAGGCGGTCGTGCTCGACCCGTGCTTCCGGGACACGAAGGTCGAGTCGGCGGCTCGTGACCTCGGCTGCGCGGTGGAGTGGCATCCCGGGTTCCGGGTCGCCACCGATGGCCTCGATCCGAGCTACCGCGGTCAGGAGTACGTCGACCTGGCACGGTCGCTGGGTGACGTACTCACGCCTGATCTTCTCGGCGACGCCGCACGGTCCGGCGACCATGACCCGCAGTCGGTCAAGCGGGTCTGGCACTACGTGGCGCGGTTCGGGCGGGTCATCGCGTAGCTGGCATCAACCCCCACCACCGCCGTCGCCGCCACCCCCGCCGTCGCCGCCGCCCCCGCCGTCTCCACCGAAGAAGCCTCCACCGTCGCCGCCGCCGTCGCCCCAGCCGAACCAGTCACGTCGCCTGCGGGAGGCTCGGAGGATCCCGCGTACGGTGGTCGCGGCCCAGTCGCCCGCAGCGATGTGATCCGCGCGGCGTCTGACCTCGGTCAGGGGCACGGTGGCGGAGGGAAAGAACAGGTCGACCTGGTCGGCGGCGGCGATGAGGCCGATCAAGGTCGCCGTGCGTCGGCTCGGCTGCGCGCCGTGGAACAGGGCGGCGGTGAGGTGGTGGCGTACGTCCTGCTTGTAGCTGATCTCGGTGGCGGGCCAGATGGTCCGGGTGATGAGGTGGCGCCGCTCCGTCTCGCCACGCAGCAGGCCGCGGTGCACGAGGCGGTCGGCGAGATGCGCGAACATCTGGATGCCGCAGCTCCTGACCAGGGGAGCGGGGCGGGCTCGCCCGGCGGCGAGCACGAGCGAGCGTTGGAGGCAGGGATCTGCCGGAACGCGGACTCCGGTCGGATGGACCTCCACGGTGCCCCCGACGGGCTCCTCCACCAGGTGGACCGCACCGGACAGCGCCAGCTCGGATACCAGCGCACCGCCCACCAGCAGGTCGAGCGTCCCCATGTCGAGCCCGCCGACCGGGCGCCCGCTGAGGTCCTCGAGCATGAGCAGCACGAGGTCCTCCGCGATCAGCACGGCGTCGTCATTCGGGTGGGGTGATCGCGGAGGCGTAGCGCTTCGCGAGGATCTCGAGGTGGTCGCGGAGCTCCGCGGGTGACTCGACGGTGAAGTCGAGGCCGAGCATGCCGATCCAGACGGCCACGACCTCGAGGCTGTCGCCACCGGTGACCAGGACGCTGCGGTCGGGGGCGATCGGCTCGACGGTGCCGACGGCGGGGTTGATGCGGGCGATGACCTCGTCGGCGGGGGCGGCGATGACCAGGCGGGCGTGGACGGCCCAGCCGGTGCGCGCGACCTCGCGTACGACGAACTCGGTCAGGTCGAATCCTGGATCGGCCGGACGGAACGGGCGGCCGCCGGGGACCTTGAGGCGCAGCCAGTCGACACGCAGCGGCAGCCAGGCGTCGGCGCGGGGATCGCGGGCGACGAGGTACCAGCGGCGCTGCCAGGAGATCAGCCGGTAGGGCTCGACCTCGATCGGCTCTTCGCGGTAGTCGGCGCGTACGCCCTGACCGTCGCGGATCGCGGTCGCCAGCGCCTGCAGGGTGCCGGCGTCGACGTCCGGGTCGGGGACGTTGCTGTCGGTGTTGACCGGACCGGCCTCCATGGCGTCGACCACCGCGGCCAGCTTGCGGCGCAGGTGGTCGGGGAGGACCTGGTCGAGCTTGGCGAGCGCCCGGGCGCTGGTCTCGGCCACCCCGGCGATGCCGGTCGCGGCCCGGAGCCCGACGGCGACCGCGACGGCCTCCTCGTCGTCGAGGAGCAGCGGCGGGAGGTTGCCGCCGGCGCCGAGCCGGTAGCGGCCGCCCGGGCCGCGCACGGACTCCACCGGATAGCCGAGCTCGCGGAGCTTGGTCATGTCGTTGCGCACGGTGCGCTCGGAGACGTCGAGGCGGGTGGCCAGGTCGGTGCCGGTCCAGCCGGCCGAGGACTGCAGCAGGCCCAGGAGGGCAAGGAGTCTCGCGGAGGTTTCCAGCACGGACTCAGCGTGCTCCAAAAGAAATTCTCGAGCCAGCGAAATTCCGGAATCAGGCTTGCCGGAACCGTTCATAACGTAGGTCTCACAAGGTCGGAAACCACCAAGGAGAAGTCATGAACACCCAGGTCAGCAACCAGATCAAGGCCGAGATCAGCACCGTCACCGTCGAGTTCCCGCAGGCCGATCTCGACGACCTCCGCGCCCGCCTGGACCGCACCCGGTTCGCCCCGGCCGTGCCCGGCGACTCCTGGGACTACGGCACCCCGACGGCCTACCTCGCCGACATGGTCGAGCGCTGGAAGAGCTTCGACTGGCGGGCGGTCGAGGAGCGCATCAACGCGGTCCCCAACCACCTGACCGAGATCGACGGCCAGGTCATCCACTTCGCCCACGTGCCGTCCTCGAACCCGGACGCCAAGGCGCTCCTGCTCGCCCACACCTACCCGGGCTCGTTCCTGGAGTTCCTCCCGATGATCGACTCCCTGACCGACGAGTTCCACCTGGTGATCCCGGAGATGCCGGGCTTCGGGCTCTCGACGCCGGTCATCGACACCGGCTGGACGATGAAGCGGGTCGCCGAGGCGTACGACGTCCTCATGCGCCGGCTGGGCTACGACTCCTACGGGGTGCACGGCAGCGACGGCGGCGCGATGGTCGGCCGCGAGCTGGCGATCCTGAACCCGGAGGGCTTCCTCGGCGCGCACGTCCTGCAGCTCTTCTCGTTCCCGTCCGGCGACCCGAGCGAGTTCGAGGGCTTCGGCCCGAAGGAGTACGCGGCGCTGGAGCACATGCAGTGGTTCCAGTCGGTCGGCGGCTACAACGCCATGAACGGCTCCCGTCCGCAGACCATCGGCGCGGCGCTGGCCGACTCACCGGTGGGGACGCTGGCCTACAGCGAGCTCTTCGAGTCCTTCGGGAACGGCACCTCGCTGGTCACCCCCGAGCAGGTCATCGAGCAGGCGACCTTCTACTGGCTGACCAACTCCTACGCCTCGGCCGCCCGCTACCACTACGAGGAGGGGCACGCCGAGCGTGAGCCGGAGGTGTCCCAGGGCCGGATCGGGGTCGCCGTCTTCAAGGACGACTTCCAGACCATCAGGTCGCTGGCCGAGCGAGACAACGCCAACATCCAGCACTGGTCGGAGTTCCCCGAGGGCGGCCACTTCGCGGCTCTGGAGCGTCCCGCCGACATCGCCGCCGACCTGAAGGCCTTCTTCGCCTGACAGGACCGGGCAGAGCTCGAGGATCGCAGTCCCCCCACGGCTGCGATCCTCGAGCACGTTTTCAGGTGGTCGTCGTGGTGACGGTGGTGGCGACCATCACCGCGGTCATGACCGCGGTGACCTCGTCCATCGCGTCCTTGACGCCCTTGGCTGCCCAGTCGCCCCGGGCGATCTCCTTCGCCCGCTTCTTGACCGCGCCGGCGCCGACCGTCCGCGTGTCGACCACCTTGTGGGCGAGGTCGATGGAGGAGAGCAGCGCGATGAGCTGCCCGGTCCGGGCGTCCGGGGTGGCGCCCTGGACGAGGACGGCGACCAGCTGGCCGCGCACGGCGTTCTCGTGCGTCGAGTCCGCCGCCGGCCAGGTGGTGCGCGGGAAGATGCCGAGGATCTTCTCGTCGCGGCGCTTGAGGATGTTGCGATCGCAGAGCCGAGCGGCAAGGGCCTCGTGGAGGCCCTTGCCGAGGTCGGTCACGGCGTTCTGGGCTGCCAACGGCTTGGCTGCCAGCGAGTCGTACGCAGCGGCCAGGACCGGCTCGTCCGGCCGGTGCCCGGGCACCGCCACGGCCTTGGCCGGGGTGAGACCTGACGTGGGCATCACTCGGGCCGAGCCCGTCATCACGAGCTCGGTCAGGATGGCTCCGCCCAGCGCCTGCTGGACCCAGGACGAGGCGAGGGTGCCCTTCTCGTCGTCGAGCACGAGCAGCAGCAGGTCTTCGGCGATGAGCATGCCTCAGACGCTACGGTGCCGTCGCCGACCGCACCTCCTACGAAAGGACGATCTTCACCTCGACCTTCGTCTGACTAGGCGGGTGCCGACTCCGGGCCGGCGACGTCGAACATCCAGCTCACGCCGAACTTGTCGTCGAACTGGCCGAAGTAGTCGCCCCAGGGAGCCAGGTCGAACGGCATCCCGGCCGTGCCGCCCTCGGAGAGCTTGGCGAACTGGTCGGCGTAGATCTCGTGGTCGGCGGGGTCGGAGCTGGTGACCGCGATGGTGACGCCAGCGGTCGGCGCGACGTAGTCCATGCCCGGAGGCGTGTCGGAGGCCATCAGGACCCGGCCGTCGTCGAACGTGAGCGAGCCGTGCATGACCTGGTCGGTGGCCTCGGCGGGCGCGCCCATCTCGGGCATGTCGCCGAACGTCATGATCTCGACCTTGCCGCCGAGCACCGAGCTGTAGAACTCGAGCGCTTCCTTCGCCCGGCCGTTGAAGCTGATGTAGGGGTTGAGCGTTCCCATGCTGATCTCCTTTGATCGATGTCTGACCCCGCTGCCCACAGTAGGCGCGCGCCATGGTGCTGAGAAGAGCAATCCGCATTGCCTCATCCACTTCAGGGATGGGCCACATCGACGCCGAGCCAGGCGGCCAGAGCCTCGATCTCGGCGTCCACCGCGTCCCCGATCTCCGGGGTCCACGGGAAGTCCTCGTGGACGGCGAAGACGTTCAGCAGCCCCGACTTGTGGTCCACCCTCGCGTCGAGCTTCCCGACCAGCCGCTCGCCGTGCAGGATCGGCAGGGCGAAGTAGCCCCAGCGCCGCTTGGCGGCCGGCTTGTACATCTCCAGGACGTACTCGAACCCGAACAGGTCCAACGCCCGGTCGCGGTCGTAGACGAGGCGGTCGAAGGGGGAGAGCAGGGCCGTACGCGGCGCGAACTCGTCCTCGAGAGCGGCCAGTGCCTCGGGATCGACCCGCCACTCGCCGTCGACCCCGGTCACGGTGCACGGGACACCTATGTCCCCCGCGCCGAGCATCTCGCCACCGGAGGACTCCTTCCGCCCGGGACGGGCGATCCCGAGCGAGGCGAGCCGGCGCACCGTCTCGACCTTCAGCGCCTCCTCGGGCGAGGGCAACTGCAGGTCGGAGGGGTAGACCCGCTCCGCGAGGTCCCAGGTGCGGAGCTTGCCGCGGCGGCCCGCGATCGCGACCTCGCCCATCCGGTTGAGCAGCTCGATCATCCGCAGCACGTTCTTGTCGTTGGTCCACCCGGTCGAGGCCCAGGGCACCTCGGAGGTGTCCTCGATCTCGCCGGCCACGAGCGGGCCGTCGGCTCGCAGGCGATCCAGGATCTGCGTACGGAATCTCTTGTTGGCCTCCACCCACTCGACGGCCGTGGGGTGGATCCGGCCGGGGGAGAGGGCCAGGACGGTCTCGATCTCGTCCATCGGCACGATGAAGCTGGAGAACTCCACCAGCGAACGCTCCTGTTCGAGGGCGAAGGTGAGGTCCGAATGGTCGTACGCATCACCCAGCCGCGACCACGCCACCAGATCCGCGCTCGGCGCGATCGCCTTGGTCGGGTCGATCTGCAGGAGCGTCAGCTGATCGACGGTCGCGACCAGCGACACCGGCCGGCGGGCGTCGAGAAGCTGTGCCCGGACCGCGATCCGGCGCGCCTGTTCCGGAGCCAGGGTGAGCGTCATGGTCGTCACACTATGGGGAGTTCCGGACGACCTGCTGCCGATTCGCACCGATCTTCCGATTCCGCTTGACCGCGCCGATGTTAACGCTCACACTGAGTCGCATCGTGACGGCGGTCACACTGGCCGCCGCAGGGGAACACTGGAGGACGACAGTGAAGAAGACCCTCACCGCCCTGTGCGCGCTCGCCATCGGCGGGATGTCGCTCAGCGCGTGCGGTAGCAGCGAAAGTGCCGACGACGGCTCGATCACGATGGGCTTCGCCCAGGTCGGGGCCGAGAGCGGCTGGCGCACCGCCAACACCACCTCGATCCAGGAGTCGGCCAAGGAGGCCGGCATCGAGCTCAAGTTCTCCGACGCTCAGCAGAAGCAGGAGAACCAGATCAAGTCGATCAGGTCCTACATCCAGCAGAAGGTGGACGTGATCGCGTTCAGCCCGGTCGTCGAAACCGGCTGGGACGCGGTGCTCCAGGAGGCCAAGCGGGCCAAGATCCCGGTGGTGCTGACCGACCGGGCCGTGGACACCGAGGACACCTCGCTCTACGTGACCTTCATCGGCTCCGACTTCGTCGAGGAGGGCGAGAAGGCAGGCCAGTGGCTGGTCGACAACGCCGACGCCTCCGACGTCGACAAGGACGGTGCGATCAACGTCGTGGAGCTGCAGGGCACCACGGGGTCGGCCCCGGCGATCGACCGCAAGAAGGGCTTCGAGGACGTGATCTCCTCGGACTCGAAGATCAAGATCGCCGCCTCCCAGACCGGCGACTTCACCCGTGACGGCGGCAAGCAGGTCATGGAGGCCTTCCTGCAGTCCGAGCCGAAGATCGACGTCGTCTACGCCCACAACGACGACATGGGCCTGGGTGCCATCGAGGCGATCAAGGCAGCCGGCAAGAAGCCCGGCACCGACATCAAGATCATCACCGTCGACGCGGTCAAGGACGGGATGACCGCGCTGGCCGCGGGCGAGATCAACTTCATCGTCGAGTGCAGCCCGCTGCTCGGCCCGCAGCTGATGGACGTCGCCGAGAAGGTCGTCGCCGGCGAGGAGGTCCCCGAGCGCATCGTCACCGAGGAGACCACCTTCACCCCGGAGCAGGCGGCCGAGGCGCTGCCCGACCGGAAGTACTGACGCCGTTGACCGAGCTATCTCGGTCAGGCGCCGCTTCCCTCGTGGAACTCCGCGAAGGAAGCGCGCGCCCACCGAGATACCTCGGTGAGCATCCGACCCGCCGCAGCCGCCCCGATCCCCCAGGAGCCAGCACGACATGAGTCAGGCAGAAGTGAAGTCACCCGGACCGGTGGTGGAGATGCTCGACGTCTCCATCACGTTCGGGGCGGTGCGAGCGCTCGACGGCGTCTCGCTTCGTCTCCTCCCGGGGGAGGTGCACGCGCTCATGGGGGAGAACGGGGCGGGGAAGTCGACGCTGATCAAGGCGCTGACGGGGGTCTACACGATCGACTCCGGTCGGGTGGAGATCGCCGGGGTCGAGACCCAGTTCGCCACCCCGGCGGCGGCGCAGCACGCCGGGATCAGCACGGTCTACCAGGAGGTCAACCTGGTGCCCAACCTCACCGTGGCCGAGAACATGCTGCTCGGCCGCGAGCCGCGCCGGCTCGGCCGGATCGACCGGCGCGAGATGAACCGGCGGGCGGCGACCTCGCTCCTGGCCCTGGGCATCGACGTCGACCCTGGCTCCGAGCTCGGCAGCCATCCGATCGCGGTCCAGCAGCTCGTCGCGATCGCGCGCGCCGTCGACACCGATGCCCGGGTGCTGATCCTCGACGAGCCGACCTCCAGCCTCGACGCCGACGAGGTGGCCAGGCTCTTCGAGGTGATGCGCAGGCTGCGTGATCAGGGCACGGCCATCGTCTTCGTCTCCCACTTCCTCGACCAGGTCTTCGAGATCTCCGACCGGATGACGATCCTGCGCAACGGCCGCGTGGTGGGCGAACGGCTGGTCGCGGAGACCACCCAGCTGGAGCTGGTGCAGCTGATGATCGGCCGCGACCTCCAGGCGCTCGACCGTCTGGACCATGCCGTCCAGGAGGCGGCGGAGGAGGCCTCCAGCGAGCAGCGTCTCCCGGTGCTGAGCGCCGTCGGTCTGGGGCGGAAGGGAAACCTGGAGGCCACCGACCTGAACCTGTACGCCGGGGAGGTCGTCGGCATCGCCGGCCTGCTCGGCTCGGGCCGCACCGAGCTGGCCCGGCTGCTCTTCGGTGCGGACACCCCCGACACCGGCGAGCTGACGGTGAGAGGGTCGAGCCGACGGAGGCTGCGGAGCCCGCGGCACGCGATCGACCGCAAGCTCGCCTTCTGCAGCGAGGACCGCAAGGCCGAGGGGGTCTTCGAGGAGCTCTCTGTCGCCGACAACATGCTGCTCGGGCTGCAGGCCACCCGCGGTTGGCTGCGGCCGATCCCGACCGCCACCAGGGAGAAGCTGGTCAAGGAGTTCATGACCGCTCTCGACATCCGGCCCACCGACCCGAGTCTGCCGATGCGAAGCCTGTCCGGTGGCAACCAGCAGAAGGTCCTGCTGGCGCGCTGGCTGATCACGGAGCCCGACGTACTCCTTCTCGACGAGCCCACGCGTGGCATCGACATCGGCGCCAAGACCCAGATCCAGCAGCTCGTCGCCGACCTCGCGGAGAAGGGGATGAGCGTGGTGTTCATCTCCGCCGAGCTCGAGGAGGTGCTGCGGCTGAGCCACCGGCTGGTGATTCTCAAGGACCGCCGCAAGATCGCCGAGCGGCCGAACCGCGACATCGACGTCAACGACGTACTCGAGATCATCACCGGCGAGCCCGGAGGCTTGGCCGAGAAGGAGCGGGCAGATGCCTGAGACCGTCAGAACGGGTAAGGCCCTTCGGGCCCGCGTGATGGCCCACCACCTCTTCTGGCCGCTGACCGCGCTCGCTGCGCTGCTGGTGGTCAACCTGATCGCGACACCGACGTTCTTCAACGTACGCATCCAGGACGGGCACCTCTTCGGCAGCCTGATCGACATCGTCCGCAACGGCGCTCCGGTGCTGCTGGTGGCCGTCGGGATGACCCTGGTCATCGCGACCCGCGGGATCGACCTCTCGGTCGGCGCGGTGGCGGCGATCGCGGGTGCGGTCGCGTGCGTCTACATCGTCAAGAGCCCGGTCGACGGCGCCGCGGGCACCGCGGTCGTGGCGATCACCATGGCGCTCGCGGTCTCCGTCGCGCTGGGACTGTGGAACGGCTTCCTGGTCTCGGTGATCGGCATCCAGCCGATCATCGCCACGCTCGTCCTGATGGTCGCCGGCCGCGGGATCGCGATGCTGGTCACCGGCGGCCAGATCACCACCGTCAACAACGACACCTTCGCCGCCCTGGCCTCGGGCCACCTGCTCACCCTCCCGGTGGCCGCGCTGATCGCGCTCGGGGTCTTCGCAGCCACCCAGATCGTCGTACGCCGCACCGCGCTCGGCCTGCTCATCGAGTCGGTCGGGATCAACCCCGAGGCGAGCCGGCTGGTCGGCGTACGCTCCCGCACGATCATCTGGACCGTCTACGTCTTCGCGGCGCTGTGCGCCGGCACCGCCGGCCTGATCATCGCCGCCAACACCCACTCGGTGAACGCCAACAGCCTCGGGCTGTGGATCGAGCTCGACGCGATCCTGGCCGTCGTCATCGGAGGTACGTCGCTGGCCGGCGGCCGCTTCTCGCTGACCGGCACCCTGGTCGGCGCGATGCTGATCGCCACCCTCACCCGGACCATTCCCAACATCGGCATCCCGGCCGAGGCCAACTACCTGTTCAAGGCGCTGGTGGTCGTGCTCGTGTGCCTGCTGCAATCGCCGAAGGCGCGAGCGGTGCTGCAACGGCGCGGCGACCGTACGCCGACCGGCCCGAGCCGCGAGGAGGCGGTCGCATGAGCACCATCGCACCAACGCAGGGTGTCCTGGCGAACGTGGCGCGGTTCAGCCCGCCGCGGCGCTACCTTCCCGTCCTCGGCACGTTCGCCCTGTTCATCGGCATGTTCGGTGTCGGCGGGCTCCGCTACGAGGGGTTCGCCGACCCGCAGGTCTTCCTGACCCTGCTGCTCGACAACGCGTTCCTGATCGTGCTCGCGGTGGGGATGACGTTCGTGATCCTCACCGGCGGGATCGACCTCTCCGTCGGCTCCAACGTCGCCCTCTCGACGCTGATCGCGGCGAGGACGCTCGAGCTCGGCTGGCCGGTGGTGGCGGTGATCGGGGTCGTACTCCTCGCCGGCACCCTGCTCGGCACCGCGATGGGGCTGCTGATCCACTACTTCGACATCCAGCCGTTCATCGCGACCCTGGCGGGAATGTTCCTGGCCCGCGGCCTGTGCTACCTGATCAGCGTCGACTCGATCCCGATCAAGGACGACACCTTCTCGGCCATCGCGTTCGGCTCGATCACCCTGCCCGGTGGCTACTACCTCGGGTGGACGGCTGTCTTCGCGCTGGTGATCGTCGCGGTCGCTGCGTACGTCCTCTCCTCGACGCGCTTCGGCCGCACCGTCTACGCGCTCGGCGGCAGCGAGCCGTCGGCGCTGCTGATGGGACTTCCGGTGGCGGCGACCAAGGTCGGGGTGTACGCGATCAGCGGGCTGTGCGCGGCGCTCGGCGGACTGCTGTTCGCGCTCTACACGCTCTCGGGCTACTCGCTGCACGCCGTCGGCATGGAGCTGGACGCGATCGCCGCCGTGGTCATCGGCGGGACTTTGCTCACCGGCGGCCGTGGGTTCGTGATCGGGTCGCTCCTCGGGGTGCTCGTGCTCGGCACCATCCAGACGTTCATCTCGTTCGACGGCACGCTGTCGTCGTGGTGGACGCGGATCACGATCGGGGTGTTGGTGCTCGTGTTTGTCGTCGCGCAGCGGGTGTTGACTCGGCGGAGTTAGCGACTTCTTTCGGCGCGCGTTGGCTGCTGTGTTTTGTGGTTGGTGTTTGCCGCCGACCCGTTACGGGAGGGTGTTCTCAGCGGCGTCCGGAGTAAAGGACGGCCTTCGGCCGCCGGCTGACGCCGGCCGCTTCGCGGTCCTTGACACCGGCCGTCGCTGAGAATTTTGGCTGGCTATCGGGCCGGCGGCAGGGGTGTGGCGCGGCGATGTGGGTTGGGCAGGGGCTTGGGATCCGGGGTGAACGAATTTTCGTTCACTGCGTTGCGACCAGGCCCCAGGGTGGCTCGGCCCGTGAAAGAAAATTCTCTTTCACACGGAGGAGCTGCGCGGATTGGTGGGTGAACGAATTTTCGTTCACCCAGGAGAGCGTCTTCTCCCGCGGGGGTGAATGAATTTTCGTTCACCGTGGAGCGTCCGCCTCCCGAGGAGCGACTGTCTCCCGGCCACACTGGGGCCGCCGCCCCTGATAGCCAGCCAAATCTTTCTCGACATGGTCCGGTGTCAAGGACCGCGAAGCGGCCGGCGTAGCCGGCGGCCGCAGGCCGTCCTTGACTCCGGGGCAGGTCGAGAAACACTCGAGGACAGGGTCGGCGGCCCAGACCAACCCCGCAGCTAGAGCCGCCCAAGAGCAGCCCGCAGCGGATCGAGCCCGAGCGACCCGAGATCGAGCGCGGCCCGGTGGAAGGCCTTCATGTCGAAGGCAGCCCCGGCCCGCGTACGAGCGTCCTCGCGGGCCTGGAGCCAGATCCGCTCGCCGACCTTGTAGGACGGCGCCTGGCCCGGCCAGCCGAGGTAACGGGCGACCTCGAAATCGAGGAAGGCGTCCTCCATCAGGCAGTGCTGGCCGATGAACTCGCGGCCGAGCTCAGGGGTCCAGACCTCGCCGGGATGGAAGCCGAAGGGGTTGTCCTCCGGGATGGTCAGTTCCAGATGCATGCCGATGTCGATGATGACCCGTGCGGCCCGGAAGGACTGGCCGTCGAGCATGCCGAGGCGGTCGCCGGGGTCGTCGAGGTAGCCGAGGTCGTCCATGAGGCGCTCGGCGTAGAGCGCCCAGCCCTCGCCGTGGCCGGAGACCCAGCACATCAGCCGCTGCCAGCGGTTGAGCAGCTCGGCGCGGTAGGCGGTCTGGGCGACCTGGAGGTGATGACCGGGTACTCCCTCGTGGTAGACGGTGGTCAGCTCACGCCAGGTGCCGAACGAGGTCACCGACTCGGGCACCGACCACCACATCCGGCCGGGCCGGGAGAAGTCCTCGGAGGGGCCGGTGTAGTAGATCCCGCCGTCGGAGGTCGGGGCGATCATGCACTCGATCCGCCGGACCGGCTCGGGGATGTCGAAGTGCACGTCGGCCAGCTCCGCGATCGCCTCGTCGGCCTTGCTCTGCATCCACGACTTGAGCGCGTCCGTCGAGGTCAGCTGCCGTGCGGGGTCGTTGTCGAGATGCGCCGCCGCCTCGATGACGCTCGATCCCGGCAGGATCCGGTCGGCGGTGGCCTCCATGTCGTCGGAGAGCCGCTTGAGCTCCTCCCACCCCCAGGCGTACGTCTCCTCCAGATCGATCTCCGCGCCGAGGTAGCGGCGCGAGGCGAGCCGGTAGTGGTCGCGCCCGACCGCCTCCTTCGGCAGCCCGGTGGGGACCAGGTCGTCGGCCATGAACCGGCCGAACTCGGCGAACGCCTCGTTGGCCTTCGCGGCCGACGCCTCGAGCTCGGCGCGCAGCGAAGCGGGTGTGGCCTCGGGGGCGCGCGCGACCAGGCCGCTGAAGAAGTCACCGGCGCCCTTCTGGCCGGTCCAGCCCAGGATCTGGTCGGCGACCTTCGCGTACTGGGCCGTCGCCGAGACCCGGCCGGCCGCGGCCTCCTCGCGCAGCGTCGCGGTGTAGCCGGCGACCGCGTCCGGCATCCCCGCCAGCCGGGACCCGATCGCGGCCCAGTCGTCCTCGGTGTCGGTCGGCATCAGGTCGAAGACCTCGCGCAGGTTGTGGATGCCGCTGGAGATGACGGAGACGAACTTCCGGTCCAGCTGCGCCTCGGCGAACTCGATGTCGAGCCCGACCCTCTCCAGGAACGCCTCCTTGGCCACCTGCTCACGTTCGTCGACCGGCTTGATCGCGGCGACGTCGGCGTAGGCGGCCCGGTTGAGGTCCTCCACCGCCTGCATGCCGTCGGGAGACAGGTCGGGGAGCTCCGCGTCGTGGCCGGCGACACCGACGTAGGTTGCGGTCAGCGGGTCGAGAGCGCAGAGCTCCTCGACATAGCGGTCGGTGCGGGCGTCTACTTCACGGGTCACCCGGCCAACCATAGGACCGGGACGTGCTGGGGCAACTCAATTCCTGGCTACACGCAACGAACTCGACAGACTTCGCGTAGAGGGGGTGTGAACGTGCCAGAGGAGGTGTCTGTGGATGCCGACCATGAGGCGACAGAGCCGGATTTCGGTGCCTGGGTGGCCTCGCGGGGTCCTGCGCTGCAGCGGTTCGCCTACCTGGTGACCGGCAACAACGCCGACGCTCCTGACCTGGTGCAGGACGCCCTCACCCGAGCGCTGCCGCGGTGGGAGTCGCTGGCGGCGTCCGGGACGGCGGAGGCGTACGTGAAGAGGAGCATCGTCAACGGGTCGATCAGCGGATGGCGTAAGCGGCGCCGTCTGGTGCTGGTCGAGGACGTCGAGCCGATGGCCACCAGGCACGAGCCCGGCCCCGAGGAACGCGACGCGGACGAGGCGTGGGCCCTGGTGCAGACGCTGCCGTCGAACCAGCGAGCGGCCGTGGTGCTCCGCTTCTACGAGGACCTGTCGTTCGCACAGATCGCGACGGTGCTCGACTGCGCCGAGGCGACCGCCCGGTCCCATGTGCACCGGGCGCTGGCCAAGCTGAGGGAACGATTGAACGAGGGGGTTGACAATGAGTGACTTCGAGCGCGAGGAGTGGGCCTTCCGGGCCGCCCTGGCCCGTGCCGCCGACGGCTTCGAGCCGCGGGAGCTCGCGATCCCCGGGGACGCTGAGGAGTCCGGACCGGCTGCCGTGTCCGTGAAGTCGGAGACGGAGACGGCCGAGGAGAAGGCACCCGTACGCCGCCGGTACACCTGGATCCTGGCCGCGGCAGCCGCGGTTCTGGCCGTCGTCGGTCTGGGTGGCGTCATCGCCAACCTGCAGCCCGACGGAAGCAGCGACGAGAGCACGGCGGCGAGCGACACCGTCGGGGAGCAGGACAGTGCCGGCGACGCGCCCGAGCCGTTCGCGGGGAAGGAAGCGGCCCCCGAGGGCACCTACGACGAGGGCGGCCGCACCGACCTCGGCGCGCCCGCGGAGGGGAAGCGCTGGGCGGTCCGCTACGACATCGCCTTCCAGGTGCCCCAGGAGTGGGCCGACGCAAACGCGCCGGCGCTGCCCGAGTGCATCGTGAAGCCGGGCGACCAGTGGGACACCGTGCCGCGGACTCCCTACGTCGCCAACATCACCAACCAGCCCGTCCCGGCGATCGCCTGCAACGAGACGAACGACCGCGACTTCCCGGCAGAGTTCGGCAAGGTGCCGTTCGCGCTGTGGCAGCCCTATGTCCTGATCCAGAAGCCCGACAAGGGTGAGACCTTCGAGACCGGCTCCTGGGAGCACGAGGGCTGGCTGCTGACCAGGGTCCGGGTCGACGATGCGTACGCCTCGATCCTCACCGGTCCCGGCGACGACGACGTCAACGCCGACATCAAGGCCTCGCTGAAGACGACGCCGGAAGACCCCTACGGCTGTGACACGGCCTCGCCGCTGGCCGCGGGTGACCCGGTGCGGCCCACGACCGAGCCGGAGACCTCACCGCTGGAGGGCGACGCTCCGGAGTCGATCGCGATCTGCGAGTACGAGCCGTCCTCGGCGTCGCTGACCGGCTCGCGAGAGATCACCGGCTCCGACGCCTCCGGCCTCGTGGAGGCGATCCGGGACGCGCCGGCCCGCTCCGGCCCCAACTCGCCGCAGAACTGCGCCGCGGGGCAGCCGGTCACGGCGTACGTCATCCTGCGGATCTTCCGCGACGGCGAGCCCGGCGACGTCTACGTCAACTACGAGAACTGCGAGGACCACGGGTTCTACGACGGGCTCACCGTGCACGAGCTCAGCGCGGCTGCCTGCCGGCCGGTGTTCGCCAAGGATCCGGTCACGATCTACTCGGCTCAGGGCGACGTCGCCAAGGTCTGCCTCTCCTGACCCTCGGCTGCTGGCCGCCCCCGCTCGGGGAGGGCGGCCAGCAACCGAGTAGTGCGCCAGGCGGCGTAGAGGAAGAGCAGCACCAGGAGGCCGTTGCGCCAGGCCAGCACCTCGGTGATCCACGGTGAGCCGATGTCGTTGAAGGTGAGCATGTAGCCGTACATCCGCGGGAAGATCTCGTGGGTCAGCAGGGTCACCGCGACCAGCACGAACGACCAGATCCCGAGCTGTCGGCGCGCGCGGCCGCGGAGCAGGACCAGCCCGGCGGAGGCGGCGGGGAGCAGCCAGAGCATGTACTGCGGACTGAGCACCTTGTTGGTCACCAGGAACGCGGCCACGGTCGCGAGCACGAGCCACACGATCGTCTCCTCGGTCCTCTCCCCGCCGGGCAGACGACGCCAGGCGAGCACCCACCAGACGATGACGAGCGCCCCGACGACCACGGAGGCGATCGTCGCCGCGAGGAGCAGCGCCTCGACCATCGGCCCGCTGATGTCGTACGCCTTCCACTCGGTGTAGTCGATCGCGTAGCCGCTCGCCGGTCCGCCGTGGCCCCACTCGAACATCGCCGGCGTCGCGAAGACCGACTCGATCTGGAGGCCCCGCTCGCCCTGGTAGCTCAGCGGCGTCCAGAGCCGGTCCCAGCCACCGAGGACGAGACTCAGCCCGGCCAGCGCGATGCCGGTGGCACCGACGGTGAGGATGACCCCGCGTCGGGCGGCGCGGTTCGCCGCCAGGGCCGGGATGACCAGGATCGGCCAGTACTTCGCGCCGGTCGCGAAGGCCGCGAACGCTGCCGCCACCCTCGGCCTCCGGACCGCGTAGAGCACCGCCAGGCCGACCATGATCCCGGGGAAGAGGTCGAAGCGGGCGTACGCCGTCGCCCCCAGCGCCGGGAGGGCGGCCAGCCACAGCGCCTCGCTGCTCGTGATCCCCAGCCTCGGGTGCTCCCCGCGGCGGTTGCGCACGATCAGCAGCATGAAGAGCAGGTCGGTCAGCGCGGCCATCGCCAGCACCGCCACGATGTAGGCGTCTGCGCCGAGGCGGAGCAGGTCGATCGCGGCGTACGGGATCCAGAGCAGCAGCAGCGCCGGCACCGGATACTCGACCAGCGTCCCCGCCACCCCGTCCGTGGCCAGTGCGTCCAGGCTGTCGCGGTAGTAGTTGACGTCGCCGACGACGCCCCACTCCATGCCCCACCAGCCGACCAGGCCTTCGGCCGCGGCCGGGAATCCGTAGAGGACCACCACCCATCCCCGGGTCACCAGCCAAGCCAGGGTGACCAGGAGATATCGCCGAGAGAAGGTGATCACGCAGCGATCATGACATTGCGATCCTCGTCAGCGGGGCAGGCCGCTGGCGCGCCAGGCGTTGGGGCCGGGGTGGAGCGGCGTACGCAGCTGGGGGGTGGCCCAGAGGGAGCGCTGCTTCTTCTTCGGGGCATCGCCCGCCGACCCCATGGCCGCGAAGACGGCCACGATCGCGGCTACGTCCTCGGGGGTGGCGTTCTGGTCGATGACCTTGAGCAGGGGCTTCTGCTCTTCGGGGCTGGTCATTCCGTGACCACCTTTCGTTTCTCGGTTCGGCTTACGTCGGGTTTTCGCCGAGTCGGCTCAATCCGGTCCTCGCTCGCTTCGCTTCGCTCCGGTCCGTTTGCGCCGACTCGGCGTTATCCGCTCTTCGCCGACCCCTCGCTTCGCTTCGGGGTCGACTCAGAGCGGGATGTTGCCGTGCTTCTTCGCGGGCAGGGTCTCGCGCTTGGTGCGCAGGAGACGGAGCGCGCGGGTGACCTCGGCGCGGGTCTCGTGCGGCGGGATGACCGCGTCGACGTAGCCACGCTCGGCAGCGATGTAGGGGTTGGCGAGGGTGGTCTCGTACTCGTCGATGAGCTCGGCGCGCTTGGCCTCGACGTCGCCGCCGGCGGCCTCGACCTCGGCCAGGGTGCGGCGGTGGACGATGTTGGCCGCGCCCTGGGCACCCATGACCGCGATCTGGGCGGTGGGCCAGGCGAGGGTGATGTCGGCGCCGAGGTGCTTGGAGCCCATGACGTCGTAGGCACCGCCGTAGGCCTTGCGGGTGATGATGGTGACGAGCGGGACGGTGGCCTCGGCGTAGGCGTAGATCAGCTTCGCGCCGCGGCGGATGATGCCGTTGTGCTCCTGGTCGGTGCCGGGCAGGAAGCCGGGGACGTCGACGAAGGTGATCACCGGGACGTTGAAGGCGTCGCAGGTGCGTACGAACCGGGCGGCCTTCTCGGAGGCGTCGATGTCGAGGGTGCCGGCGAACTGCATCGGCTGGTTGGCCACGATGCCGACCGGGCGGCCCTCGATGCGGGCGTAGCCGATGATGATGTTGGGCGCCCACAGCGGCTGGACCTCGAGGAACTCCTCGTCGTCGACGATGTGCGAGATGACCTCGTGCATGTCGTAGGGCTGGTTGCCGCCGTCGGGGATGAAGGTGTCGAGCTCGCGGTCGAGGTCGGTGATCTCCAGGTCGGCGACCTCGTCGTAGGCCGGCGGCTCCTCCATGTTGTTGGAGGGGAGGTAGGAGAGCAGCGCCTTGACGTACTCGATCGCGTCGGCCTCGTCGGAGCCCATGTAGTGGGCCACGCCGGACTTGGAGTTGTGGGCGAGCGCGCCGCCCAGCTCCTCCATGGTGATGTCCTCACCGGTGACGGTCTTGATGACGTCGGGGCCGGTGATGAACATGCCGGAGGTCTTGTCGACCATGATCGTGAAGTCGGTGACGGCCGGGGAGTAGACGTGGCCGCCGGCGCAGTTGCCCATGATCAGGCTGATCTGCGGGATCACGCCGGAGGCGTGGACGTTGCGCTTGAAGATCTCGCCGTACAGGCCCAGGGAGACGACACCCTCCTGGATGCGGGCGCCGGCGCCCTCGTTGATGCCGATCAGCGGGGAGCCGGTCTTGATCGCGAGGTCCATGATCTTGGTGATCTTCTCGCCGTAGACCTCGCCCAGCGACCCACCGAAGACAGTGAAGTCCTGGGAGAAGACGCAGACCTGGCGGCCGTCGATGGTGCCGTAGCCGGTCACCACGCCGTCGCCGAAGGGGCGGTTCTTCTCCAGCCCGAACGCGGTGCTGCGGTGGCGGGCCAGCTCGTCGACCTCCTGGAAGGACCCCTCATCGAGCAGCATGTCGATGCGCTCGCGGGCGGTCTGGCGTCCCTTCGCGTGCTGCTTCTCGACAGCCTTCGCGGAGCCGGCGTGGATGGCCTCGTCGAGACGACGCTCCAGCTCGGCCAGCTTTCCGGCCGTCGTGTGCAGGTCGATGCTGGGCTCGTTCTCGGGCTGAGGGGTGGCTTCGGCGCTCACGGTGCTCCTTTGGACTTCGGGCGGTGCGGGGGCCAATCTAATGCCCGTGCCACCTTTCGCGATGCGACGCCCGTCACTTGACCACTCCCGGCTCGATGCGCTACCGGGTGGATGGCGCGTCGAGATCCTCGACGAGACGCCGTCGACGAACGCCGAGCTGGCCGCGCGTGCACGCTCGGGTGAGGCGCCCGGCCTGGTGATCACCACCGAGCACCAGACGGCCGGCCGTGGCCGGCTGGACCGGGGATGGACCACTCCGGCGCGCTCGGCACTGACCGTCTCCGTCCTGCTACGGCCCTCCGCCTCGATCTCCGTGGAGCGGTGGCCATGGCTGCCGCTGATGACCGGGGTCGCGGTCGCGTCGGCGCTGCGGAAGAAGGGGTACGCAGCCGGGCTGAAATGGCCCAACGACGTGCTCATCGAGGGCCGCAAGGTCTGCGGGATCCTGATCGAGCGGATCGAGGCGCCCGAGGGCGCCGCGGCGGTGATCGGCTTCGGCCTCAACACCTCGCAGACGCGCGAGGAGCTGCCGATCGAGGCCGCCACCTCGCTGGAGCTGGAGAGCGGTGCGCCCGTCGACCGCACCGAGATGCTGGTCGCGTTGCTGGCCGAGCTCGGGGCTGCGTACGAGATCTGGGGGTCGGATCCCGCCGAGCTCGCTCGCCGCTACCGGGAGCTGTCGGTGACGGTCGGCGAGCAGGTGCGGGCCGAGCTGCCGGGCGGGGACGTCTGGGAGGGTGTGGCCACCGAGATCGACGACTTCGGCCGGTTGGTCATCGCGACCGACGAGGGGTCACGGGTGGTCGGCGCGGGCGACGTGATCCACGCCCGGCTCCGGCCGCGGTCGTGACGGGCGGTCCTGACGAGCCGGATGGCATGATCAGTTCGTGGCGAAATCGAAGCAGCCCGTCAACCTGACCTCGGCGGAGGTCGCCGAGAAGGCCGGCGTGAGCCTGGACCAGGCGAAACGCCTGTGGCGTGCTCTCGGTTTCCCGGAGATCGGAGACACCGAGGCGTTCTTCGACGAGGCGGACGTGCACGCGCTGTCCAAGGCCAACGAGATCGCGGGCAACGGGTTGGTCAGCTTCGACCTGGTCGTCAACCTGACCCGCGGCATCGGACAGTCGATGGCGCGGCTGTCCGACTACGAGGTCTCCGCGCTGCTGCACCACGTCGAGACCCAGAACGAGGACGAACGCTCGCCGTCCGAGCTGCTGAAGGCGACCGTCTCGGTCTCGGAGCAGTTCGAGAGCGCGTTCGAGGAGATGATGATCTTCGCCTGGCGCCGCCACATGCGCGCCGCGCTCGCGCGGGCCGAGGCGTCGATCGCGGGACCCGAGGAGCAGCTGGGCACGGTCTGGCAGACGGTCGGGTTCGCCGACATCGTCTCGTTCACGGCGCTGTCGAACACGCTGACCGAGGAGAAGATCGGCGACCTGGTCGAGCTCTTCGAGTCGCGATGCGCCGATGTGGTGGCGACCTGGGGCGGCCGGATCATCAAGTCGCTGGGTGACTCGGTGCTCTTCGTCAACGACGATCCGCTGCAGGCCTACGGCACCGCCGAGGGGATCATCAACGTGATCGGCCGGGACCCGCGGATGCCGGACGTACGCGTCGGACTGGCCTCCGGCAACGTCGTCTCGCGCCTCGGCGACGTGTTCGGGCCGCCCGTGAACATGGCCGCACGGCTGACCGCCGTGGCCCGCCGCAACCGGATCATCGTCGACGAGGCCACCGCCGGGACGATGCCCGAGGACGAGTTCGAGACCCGCCGACTGGCCGCTCGACCGGTGCGAGGCTTCGGGATCGTAGAGCCCGTCGCCGTCCGCCGTGTCTGAATCGTGACTTTCTAGGGTGCCGCTGACCTGCGATTTCGCAGGTTTGTTCACATTCCGTTGTAGTTAACAGTCGATCAACGCGGAGCGTCGATCGCTTTACCTCGTCGCGCCTTCGTGGGCATGGTTGAGAGCGCCGTTCGGGGGCGCACGTTTGTCATGCCCATTTCGTTGCACCTTGGCACGAAAATGTCAGTGGCAATATCGTGCAATCCTTTGCCAAGGGCTCTTTACCTCCCTAATGTCGGTTCCATGATCGAGGTACAGGAGATCAAGCTCGACCCGGAAACCCGGCGAGCATGGCGGAACGATGAGGAGCTGACGCTCTCTCGCAAGGAGTTCGACCTGGTTCATGCCCTGATCAAGAGGGCTGGCGACGTCGTCTCCCGCGACGAGTTGATGAGGGACGTGTGGAACGCGACCTTCTACACCTCGTCGAAGACCATCGACGTGCACCTGGGATGGGTGCGTCGGAAGCTGGGCGACGACCCTCGGAAGCCCCATCTGATCACCACTCTGCGCGGCAAGGGCCTGCGCTTCGAGAAGGCCTGACCTTCTCTCAACCTGCCGGGAGCCGGATTTCGCGGATGTCGTGAGGGGGATCCGCGAAATCGGCTCCAGCAGAGCAGTTTCCTTATTCTGTCCGTCGTGACCCTCGCACCGACACTTGCGATCATCGGCGGCGGCCAGCTGGCCCGCATGATGGCTCAGCCAGCAATCGCGCTCGGCCTCCCGCTCCGGCTTCTCGCCGAGGGCGAGGGTGTGTCGGCCGCTCAGGTCATCCCCGACCAGATGGTCGGCGACTACCGCGACCTGGACACGTTGAAGAAGGTCACCGAGGGCTGCGAGGTGGTCACCTTCGACCACGAGCACGTCCCGACCGAGCACCTGCACGCGCTCGAGGCCGCCGGCGTCGCGGTCCGGCCCGGGCCCGACGCGCTCGTGCACGCCCAGGACAAGGGGGTCATGCGCTCGCGGCTGACCGAGCTCGGCATCCCGTGCCCGCGCAACGCGATCGTGTCGTCCGTCGCCGAGGTCGAGGCCTTCGGCTTCCCGTGCGTCCTCAAGACCACCCGCGGCGGCTATGACGGCAAGGGCGTCTGGGTCGTACGCGACGTCGCCGATGTCGCCGAGCCGCTGCGCGTCGCCGATGAGGCCGGGGTCCAGGTCCTCGCCGAGGAGCTCGTCGACTTCCGCCGTGAGCTCTCCGCGATCGTCGCCCGTTCGCCGAGTGGTCAGGCCGCTGCGTACCCGGTCGTGCACACCTACCAGGAGAACGGCGTCTGCAAGGAGGTCATCGCTCCGGCGCCCGACCTCTCGCCTGAGCTGGCCGTCGAGGGCGAGCAGATCGCGCTGCGCATCGCCGGTGAGCTCGGCGTCGTCGGCATCCTGGCGGTCGAGATGTTCGAGACCGTCGACGGCCGGCTGCTGGTCAACGAGCTCGCCATGCGACCCCACAACACCGGCCACTGGACCCAGGACGGCGCCGTCACCTCGCAGTTCGAGAACCACCTGCGCGCGGTCATGGACCTGCCGCTCGGCTCTCCGGCGCCCCGCGCGAAGTGGTCGGTGATGGTCAACATCCTCGGCTCCTCCCGGCCCGACGTCGGCCGCCTCTACGACGGCTACCCGCACGCGATGGCCCGCGACCCCCACCTCCGCGTCCATCTCTACGGCAAGGAGATGCGCCCGGGGCGCAAGGTCGGCCACGTCAACGTCTACGGCGACGACCTCGACGACTGCCTCGAGCGCGCCCGCCACGCCGCCGACTGGTTCCAGGGCGACCTCGGCAACGACTCCGACTGACGGTCGAAGCGTCAGCCGCGTCGGCCGAGGTGGCACTCAGCTGCCGGTTCGGCCGACGTACGTGACGCCTCGGCCGACGTAGGCGACGGCTCGGCTGGGGTCAGACGCCGAGGCGCTGGCGTTCGGTGGCGACGACCTCGCGGGCGATCTCGGCGTCGGAGGCCTCGTTCGCCAGGGCGGTGACGGCGTCTTCGGGGTGGGAGGTCTCGTAGGCCTCCGGGCTGCTGGCTGCGGTGGCGCTGACCCGGGCGAAGTCGTCGAAGAGCTCGGCCTTGGCGGCGAGGATGTCGTGGACGCGCTGGTCGACGCCGACCTCGGAGAGGAGGCGGTGGACCTGGACCGACTGGAGCTGGCCCATCCGGCGGGCGCGGGCGATCGCCTGCCACTCGATGGTGGGCTTGAGCTGGGGTTCGCAGATGACCACGACCGACGCCGCCTGGATGTTGAGGCCCACGCCGCCGGCGACGATCTGGGTGACCAGCACGGCGCCGTGGCCGGCCGCGGAGAACTCATCGACCATCTGCTGGCGCTCCTCGGCGGGAACCGAGCCGGTCAGCGGCCCGAAGACCTCGCCCGGCAGCAGCGTGACCAGGTCGTCGAGGACCTTCCTGAAGTGGGAGAACACGATCACGCGGCGGCCGTTCTCCTCGGCCTCGCCGACGATCTCGATCAGCCGCTCGACCTTGGCCGACGACGTGCCTTGGAGCATGGCGGCCTGGCGCATGGCCATGAAGTTGCCCTCGCGGACGCACTCGGCGTACGCCCGCTCATCGGCGAGCGAGAGGGGCAGCCAGTCCTCGACCTCGACGAGGTCGGGGAGCTCGGTGAGGACGTCCTCCTGGTTGCGGCGCAGGTAGACCGGCGCGACCTGCTTGCGGAATCGGTGCGGGTTGAACTCGTCGGCGGAGAGCAGGAGGTCGGGGCGGAGGTAGGAGACCAAATTGCGGAACTCCTCGATGCGGTTCTCCATCGGGGTGCCGGTGAGTAGGATGGCTCGCTCGGAGGCGTCGAGGGCGCGGCGTACGCGTTCGGTGCGCTGGGTGCGCGGCGACTTGATCATGTGGGCCTCGTCGACCACGACGCAGGCGACCTTGACCTGGTCGAGGAAGGGGTGGATCGCGTTGAGCGTCTCGTAGGTGGTCACCGCGACGCCGCCCTGCTCGACCCAGATCTTGGCGGCCTTCTGGCGGCGGTTGCCGTGGAGTCGGTGGGGGATCAGGGTCGTCTTGGAGTCGGTCTCACGTACCCAGTTGGTGACCACGGCGGCCGGGCAGACCACCAAGGTGTGCGACGCGCCCATCGCGTGCAGGTGGGCGAGCACCGCCAGCGACTGGAGCGTCTTGCCGAGCCCCATCTCGTCGCCGATGATCACCTTCATCTGCACCAGCGCGAAGCGGACGCCGAAGTGCTGGTAGCCGCGCAGCGACGCGGTCAGGTTGTTGGTGCGCAGCTCCTGCGCGCGCACCGCCTCGATGATCTCGGCCGACAGGTCGCCGTGGATCTTGTCCTCGTCCTCGGTGAGGAAGCCGAGCTCGGAGAGCATCGCGTAGTAGTCGGCGGGGCGCTTCTCGAAGTCCTCCCACGGGTCCGCCGGCCGGTTCCCCGGACGGATCCGGCGGGCCATCTCGGCGCGGTGGGCGATCGCCCGCAACGCGGCCTGGAAGTCGTCGAGGCTGGCCGCGTTGGCCAGGATCAGGTGGAACTTCGCGCCGCCGTCGAGCGAGCGGATCAGCGGTCGCAGCGACTGGACGAGGGCGAGCTCCGCCCCCGCATCCTTCGTACGCCGCCCCGCCTCCCACTCAGCCAGCCGGGCGAGCAGCCTGGTCGCCGCCGGGGTGCGGCGCTCGTGGTCGATCGCGAGGGGCATCTCGTCGTAGGTGCGCTGCCACAGCGCCTGCGCCGCCTCCTGCATCCGCATCGCCGTGGCCGGGCCGACCCCGGGAAGTTCCCGCAGGTCAGAGACGGGATGGATGACCTCGTGGACGGTGCGGATCCCGGCCTCGAGGAGGGGCTCGATGCGTACGAGGTCGGCGAGCTCGTCGACCGGCAGAGCGCTGACCGCGGTGTCGGTGTCGGCGCTGCGGACCGCGTTGCCAGCGTCGGTCGCGGCCCGGCGAGCCGGCTCCTCGGAGCGCCGAGCCTCGTTGAGCGCCTCGCCCTCGTTGCGCAGGACGAGGATGCCCTTGCGCGGCGCAAGCACGGCCTCGGAACCCAAATCGGAGAGAGCTTCGAGGAGCCCGACGCTCGGCAGCAGCGCCTCGCGGACCCGCACCCGGCGCCGGTCCGGGCGCCTGGTCAGCTCGCCCAGCCGTATCGGCGCCTGGATCTCGTCGGCCCAGCGGTGCAGGTCGAGGATCCGCTTGCCCGCCAGCTCCGCGTCCTCGCGGCGGTTGCCGCGTACGAACAGACGGCGGGCGCCGGTCGCCTTCTTCGCCTGCGCCAGGTCCTCGGTCGCGGCGGACAGCGCCTCGACGAGCTCCTGGGTGGTCTCCTCGACGGGTTCGAGCGCGTGCCGCCGCGCGATCGCGGCCAGCCGTGGCCCGTCGCTGCGGTCGAGCGCGATGCTGCGCCAGGCCACCTGGGCCGCTCGCTTGAGCTCGGCTGCGCTCGCTCGGTAGTGGTCGACCGCCTCGGCCGCCTCCCGCTCGATCACGGTCCGCGCCTCCGTCGCCGAGGCAGCCTGCCGGGACCAGGACGAGACCTGCCGCACGCGCGACGGCAGCGCTTTGCGCTCCGCCTTGGTCAGCTCGGTGAACCGCTCGACCGAGGCGGGGTTCGGCGTCGTGCTGACGACGTCGGTGCTCGTAGCTGGATCCATCTGCCTTTGTGGGGTTGTCGGGGACTGCAGGACGGCGTCGGAAGACACTAGCGGTCAGCACCGACATGTAGATGACGGACAGAGGTCGGACCGGTGACACGATGCGGGTCAGGCGGCGCATAGCCTGTCCCCATGAGCGCGCGCGTAGGCATCGTGATGGGATCCGACTCCGACTGGCCGACGATGAAGGCCGCGGCCGACCTCCTCGACGAGTTCGGGATCGAGTGGGAGGCCGATGTGAAGTCGGCCCACCGGATGCCGCAGGAGATGCTCGACTACGGCCGCGAGGCGGCCGGCCGCGGGCTGTCGGTGATCATCGCCGGCGCGGGCGGTGCTGCCGCGCTGCCCGGGATGCTCGCCTCCGTCACGCCGCTGCCCGTCATCGGCGTCCCGGTGCCGCTGAAGTACCTCGACGGCATGGACTCGCTGATGTCGATCGTCCAGATGCCCGGCGGCATCCCGGTGGCCACGGTGGCCATCGGCAACGCCAAGAACGCGGGCATCCTCGCCGCCCGCATCCTCGGCGTCGCGGACCCCGAGCTGCAGCAGAAGCTGGTGGCGTACGAGAAGTCCCTCGCCGAGCTCGCCCGCGAGAAGGGCGAGGTCGTACGCCGCGCCACCTCCTGATCTCAGGGCAGGAGCGAGAGGCCCTTCACGAGCTTGTCGATGATGCGGCGGGGGCCGAAGAGGCTGACCGCGCAGTAGGAGAGGTCGGCGCCGCGGCTGCTGCCGACGGCGAACAGATAGTCGTCGTAGACCCGGGTGTGCTGCGCCTGGGTGGGCATGTCGATGACCGCGACCCCGGGCTGGGCGACCGCCTGACGACGCAGGTCGGTCAGCCGCTGCGCCGGGGCACCCAGCACCGTGCAGCCGATCCACGGCAGCCCTGGATGGGTCGAGTCGTCGGCGTCGATCGCGTCCTCGCCGAGCAGCCCGGCCGTACGCTGCGTGGTCGCCCCCGCGACGCAGACGGCGGCGTTCACGGCACGGCCGGCGGGAAGGGCCTGGTCGACGACGACCACCCATTTGAAGGGCACCTCGCGCGTGCTCGCGGACTGGTCGATCTCGTCCGGCGCGAATCCGATCGTCGCCGTCTCGACACCTGTGCTCATCGCTCTGACTCCTGTCATTCGCCAACTGATTCACTGATAAGTCTTGAGAATGTCAGGACAGATCGCAATCGGTCCGGTCAATGTCAGGAGAATCGGCTAGATTGGCGGGCATGGATGAAGTCGACCGTCAGATTCTGGCCGCCTGGACGATGGATGCACGGCGGAGCCTCCGGGACATCGCCGCGGAAGTCGGCGTCTCCGCGACCACCGTGCACGACCGGGCGCGGGCGATGCAGCGCCGCGGGCTCATCCGCGGCGCCTACCTCGATCTCGACCTCCGCCAGATCGACCGCGGCGTGCAGGCGCTCGTCGCCGTACGCATCCGGCCGCCGTCGCGGGCCAACATCGAGTCCTTCCGCGACTGGGTCGGGGCACTCCCGGAGGCGGTCGGGGTGTTCGTCACCTCCGGCCGGATGGACTTCATCGTCCATGTCGCGGTCCCCGACAACGACGCGCTCTACGCCTTCGTGATCGACCGGCTCACCTCGCGTGCCGAGATCGCCGACGTCGAGACCTCGGTGATCTACGAGCACCTGCGCACGATGACGTTCGAGCCGTAGCCCTACCTCCGCGCGCCGGCCCTGCCGCGCTCGAACCAGACCTTGCTGGGGCAGGTGTCCATCACCATCGGTACGCCGGCTGCGGTGGTGCGCTCGAAGGCCGACTTGTCGATCACGCCCATCTGGAACCACACCCCACCGGCGCCGATCGCCACGGCCTCGTCGGCGAACTGGCCGGCGGCCTCGGAGCGGCGGAAGACGTCGACGACGTCGATCTTGCCGACCGCGGCGGCAGCCTCGGCCAGGGTCGCGTAGACCTTCTCGCCGAGCACCTCCTTGCCCTCCGCGGCCGCGCCCGGGTGGATCGGGATGATCCGCTTGCCGTGCTGCTGGAGCTCCTGGGCGATCGAGTAGGCCGTACGCCACGGGTCACCCGAGAGGCCGACCACGGCCCAGGTCTCGGAGTCGTCGAGGAGCGTGTCGATGGTGTCCTGGTCGAGCCATGCGGCGGTCATGTGGAGCACAACAACAACCGCGCTTCGGGGATTCCGTGACCCGCCAACGTACTGGCGAGTAGCAAACAGGCATAGACTCCGAGACATGAGTGCCGAGTACCCGTTGTTCGCCCTCTCCGAGGAGCACCAGGAGATCCGTAAGGCCATCCGTGAGATCTGTGATGCGAAGATCGCGCCGGCCGCGGCTGCGGTTGATGAGGAGGCTCGTTATCCGCAGGAGGCGCACGATGCGTTGGTGGAGACCGAGTTCTTCGCGCCGCATGTGCCGGAGGCGTATGGGGGTGTGGGTGCCGACGCGTTGGCGACGGTGCTGGTGATCGAGGAGATCGCGCGGGCGGATGTGTCGGCCTCGTTGATCCCGGCGGTGAACAAGCTGGGTTCGTTGCCGGTGCAGATCGGTGGGTCGGAGGAGCTGAAGAAGAAGTATCTGGGTGCGCTGGCCGCGGGTCAGGGCAACTTCTCCTACTGCCTCTCCGAGCCCGACGCCGGCTCGGACGCCGCCAACCAGAAGACCCGGGCCGTACGCGACGGCGACTTCTGGGTGCTCAACGGCGTCAAGCGGTGGATCACCAACGCCGGGGTCTCGGAGTACTACACCGTCCTGGCGGTGACCGACCCGGAGAAGCGCTCCAAGGGGATCTCGGCGTTCGTGGTCGAGAAGTCGGATGAGGGGGTTTCCTTCGGTGCCCCGGAGAAGAAGCTGGGGATCAAGGGGTCCCCGACGCGGGAGGTGTACTTCGACAACGTGCGCATCCCCGCCGACCGGTTGATCGGCGAGGAGGGCAAGGGCTTCACTTATGCGATGCAGACCTTGGACCACACCCGGATCACCATCGCCGCCCAGGCCGTCGGTGTGGCCCAGGGTGCGTTGGACTATGCGTTGGGTTACATCAAGGAGCGCAAGCAGTTCGGTAAGCCGATCGCGGAGTTCCAGGGGGTGGAGTTCATGGTCGCGGACATGGGGATGAAGATCGAGGCCGCCCGCCAGCTGACCTATGCCGCCGCTGGTCGCTCGGAGCGGGGTGACAAGGATCTGACGTTCTTCGGTGCGGCTGCGAAGGCGTTCGCCTCGGATGTGGCGATGCAGGTGACCACCGATGCGGTCCAGCTGTTGGGTGGGTATGGGTTCACCCGTGACTATCCGGTGGAGCGGATGATGCGTGATGCCAAGATCACGCAGATCTATGAGGGCACCAACCAGGTCCAGCGGATCGTGATGGCCCGCCAGCTCCTCGCCGGCATCCAGTCGACCCTGTGACTGACCGATCGGTGCACTGCGCCTGCTTGGCGCAGTGCACCGATCATTCATGTGCGCGGTCGATGCATCGCTGATCTGCTCAAAGGTGCACAAGCGAAGCTCAAACCGAGCACGTTGCGCGGACCGCGTTTCACGCGTCTCTTCAGTGGCGTGTACGTCGCCGCCGACGCCCCGGCGACGCCACTGCAGCGGGTCCAAGCGGCGCTCGTACCGTTCCAGGGCCGCGGGTTCGCCAGTCACGCGTCCGCCGCTCGGGTCTATGACGTGCCGATCCCGACCTTGCCCGACGAGCACGTGACGGTGACGGTCGCGGCCCACCGGCGTACACATCCAGGCATCGTCTGCCACGTGATGAGAGAGCCGCGAGCGGTGGTCGTCGATGGCATCGGCGTCTCCTCGCCCGATCAGCTCTTCACCGAACTCGCCAGCCAGGTGAGCCTGGTCGACCTCGTCGTCGCCGGCGACCATCTCGTACGCCACCACGGGCGTGTGACTCCGACGACTTTGGCCGACTTCGCGGCTTCCGGGACGCTGCCGGGTTCGCGCCCGGCGGCGACGGCGGCGCGCTACGTACGGGAGAACGTTCGCTCGCCGATGGAGACCCGGGTGCGCATGCTGATCGTGCTCGGCGGTCTGCCGGAACCGCGCATCAATGCGCTCGTCGGCACCGGGGACGGCATGCTCAAGCGCGAGCACGATCTGGTCTATGCGGCCTCGAAGACCGCGATCGAGTACGACGGCAAGCAGCACCCCGCCGACCAGTGGGAGCGCGACCTCGAACGACGCGAGGAGGCCGACGACGACGGTTGGCGCATTCTCACCGTCGTTGCGAAGGGCATCTATCGCCGACCCGATCTGACGCTCGAGAAGATTCACCGGGTGCTGCTGGAGCGGGGCGAGCCGGGCGTGCCGAAGCAGCTGTCGGACGCCTGGCGCCCCCACTTTCCAGTGATTCGGTGACGTGCACGATCCATGCACTCGGGCGATCGTCGCCCATGCACGGATCGTGCATGTGCACGATCGGTGCACTCAGGTGTCGGTCCTGACGGCACCGATCGTGCACGTGCCGGCGCTATCGTCGCCTGCATGGCTGACGACGGGCTCCGGCTCCGCGAGTGGGAGGAGGCGGACGCGGAGGTGCTGCTCGCTGCGTACGACGGGGCGGGGATGCGGACCGAGCGGCCGGCGGACGTGGCCACCGTCGAGGACGCCGAGCGGCTGATCGCCGGGTGGGCCGAGGAGGCGGCGGCGGACAGGGCCTACACCTTCGCGGTCGTCGACGGCGCCGAGATCCTGGGGCAGATGCGGGTCACCACCCAGCTGCGCGTCCACAGCATCGGCTGGATCTCCTACTGGACCCTCGAGAAGCATCGCGGCCGAGGTGTCGGCAGCACCGGACTGAAGCTGCTGGCGAGGTACTGCTTCGACGAGCTCGACCTCTTCCGCCTCGAGACCGGCCATCGCGTCGACAACCCCGGCTCATGCCGCGTCGCCACCGCCGCCGGCTTCGTCGTCGAGGGTCGCGAGCGCCAGAAGCTGCTGTACGACGGTGTCCGCTACGACACCGAGACCCACGCCCGGCTCGCGACCGACCCTGAGCCTGCCTGACGCCGAGGCGTCGGTCCGGTCGGCCGAAGCGTCACGCCCGCGAACCGAGACGTCTCCGGGTGACATTTCGGGCGGCGTACGTGACGTCTCGGCCGTCCGGCGTGACGCCTCGGCCGACGGGGGCGACGCCTCGGCTAGTCCTGGACGCGGCCGCGGAGCTGCTTGGTCTGGCTGCGCTGGCGCTTGGCGTCGAGGCGGCGCTCCTTGGAGCCGCGGGTGGGCTTGGTGGGGCGGCGGGTGGGAGGGGGCGGGGCGAGGAGCCCGCGGATGCGCAGGGCGAGACGCTCGCGGGCGGCGACGCGGTTGCGGTGCTGGGAGCGCTGTTCGTGGGAGACGACGGTGATCGGGCCCGGTGAGCGGGCGAGGATCCGGGCGCGCTGCGACTCGTCGAGTGCCTCGGACGCGGACGGGTCCCAGGAGAGCTCGACGCGGGAGTCGGTGGTGTTGACCGACTGCCCGCCGGGACCGGGTGAGCGGGAGAAGCGCTCGGCCAGCTCGGAGTCGGGGATGACCAGACCCTCGGGCAGACCAGGGCCCGGTGGCACCTGCATGTCCTTCATCTGGCTCCTCTCGCTCGACCCCCATTCTCCTCCGAGGCGTCGACGGAGCCCACCGGGCCGGTCGAGTCGCGCACCACGAGCTCGGCGGGTACCCGCTGCCGGCGGGGGCGCGCGCCGGGCTCCTTCAGGGCCAGCGTCAGCGCTCGCGCGCCCATCTCGGCCATCGGCAGGCGCACGGTGGTCAGTCCGGGGGAGAGGTCCTGGGCGACGGCGACGTCGTCGAAGCCGCTGACCGAGACCTGGCCGGGCACCGAGACCCCCGAGCTGCGCAGCTCGGAGAGACACCCGATGGCCATGTCGTCGTTGAGGGCGATGACCGCCGTCGTATGCGGGTGGTCGGCGAGCATCCGGCGGATGCACTCGCGCCCGCCCTCGCGGGTGAACGGCCCCTCGAGGACGGGTACGTCACCGGGAGCGAGCCCCGCCGCGGCGAGCGCGTCGCGCACCCCCTCGAGACGGTCGGCGACGGTGGTGAGCTCCAGCGATCCCGAGACGACCACGATGCGCCGGTGGCCGAGGCCGAGGATGTGCTCGGCGACGGCGCGGCCGCCGGGGCGGTTGTCCGGCAGCACGCTGTCGACCCCGAGGTGGTGCCGGCCGACGACCGCGACACGTCCGCCCGCCTCCGCGTAGCGCTGGACCTCGAGCCGCATCGGAGCCTCGACCGAGGCGTCCACGAAGCCCGACCCCGCGATCAGGATCGCGCCGACCCGGTTGGCCACCAGGCTGCGTACCTGCTCGACCTCGGCCTCGGGGTCGCGGCCGCTGTGGCAGATCTGGACGGTGCGGCCGTGCTCGGCGGCGAGGCTGAGCACGCCGCTGGCGATCTCGGAGAAGTAGGGGTCGCCGATCTCGTGCACGACGAGCCCGATGGTCGCGGTGGATCCGCTGGCGAGCGAGCGGGCGTGGAGATTGGCGACGTAGCCGAGCTCGCGTGCCGCCTGGCGGACCTTCTCGGCGACCGAGTCGCTGACTCCGGGGGTTCCCGAGAGCGCACGAGAGGCGGTGGCGATCGAGACGCCGGACGCATGGGCGACGTCGATCAGGCGGGGGGAGCGGTTGGTTCGGACCATCGATGCCCCTTGTCGTCAGGATTGTGACCCTTGCCACACTAAGCGAGAGTCGGTAACGTCATCGTAAACGCTTACGTAAGCGCTTTCGTAGAGGAGAACCGCAGATGCCCTTCACGAAGACCCCCACCGCGAGCAAGCGGTCCCGAGCAGCCCTGGGCGCCACCGCCGCCCTCGCCCTCGCCCTCGCCGCCTGTGGCGCCGCCGAGGAAGGAGGCAGCGAGGACGAGATCGTGATCGGCATCTCGCTGCCCCTGACCGGCGACTTCAGCGAGCCCGGCAAGGGCATCCAGCGCGGCTACGAGGCCTGGGCCGAATACGTCAACGCCAACGGCGGCCTGCTCGGCCGCGACGTACGTCTGGAGATGCTCGACGACCAGTCCAGCGCCGAGCGTGTCGCGGCCGACTACGAGAAGCTGATCAACCAGGAGCAGGTCGACCTCGTCGTCGGGCCGTTCTCCACGCGCCTGGTGATCCCGGCCGCCCAGGTCGCCCAGGACTACGGCTACCTCTTCGTCGAGCCCGCCGGCGCGGCGCCCGAGGTCTTCGAGGAGGGCTTCGAGAACCTCTTCTACGCCGCCCCCGCGGTCGCCGACGACCACTACAAGCTCCTCGCCGAGCACATCCTGGCGATGCCGGAGGCCGAGCGGCCCAAGACCGCGGCGTACGCCTCCATGGACGACCCGTTCGCCCAGGGCACCGCCTACGGGCTCAAGGACGCGCTGGAGGAGGGTGGCGTGAAGACGGTCGTGGACGAGGTCTACCCGCCCAACACCACCGACTTCAGCAGCATCGCGGCCAAGATCGCCGACAGCAAGGCCGACATCGTCGTGGGCGGCAGCCAGTACCAGGACGGCGTCAACCTGATCGTCGCACTCCAGCAGCTCGACTACCAGCCGAAGCTGGCCGCCTTCTCGACCGCGCCGACCGAGACCGAGTTCGCCGAGGCGATCGGTGACAAGACGCAGGGCATCATCGCGCCGACCGGCTACACCACGAAGGCCGACTACCCCGAGAACCAGGAGTTCGTGAAGTTCTACGAGGAGAAGCACGGCGAGGCGCCCGGTGAGGACGAGGCCAACGCCTGGACCACCGGCCAGGTCGTCGCCGCGGCGGTCGAGGCGGTCGAGTGCGCCGAGCCCGACCCGGAGTGCCAGGCCCAGCTGATCGACTGGCTGCGCGAGAACGAGGTCGACACGGTCGTCGGTCCGCTCAGCTGGGACGACAAGGGCCGCCCGCAGAGTGCCCACATGATCCAGCAGTGGGTCGACGGAGAGATCAAGATCGTCCTGCCGGAGGACCAGGCCGAGGCCGAGTTCATCTTCCCGAAGCCGGCGTGGTGAGTCGATGTCGGCTTCGCTGCTGCTGCAGAGCCTGATCCTGGGGCTGCTGCTCGGAGGCCTCTACGCCCTGCTCGCCGCCGGCCTGACGCTCTACTTCGGCGTCATGCGGGTCGTGATGATCGCGCACTCCGCGTTCCTGATCCTGGCTGCGTACCTGGCCTGGTTCTTCACCCAGCAGACCGGGCTCGACCCGCTGCTCTCGCTGTTCATCACCGTGCCGCTCTTCTTCGCCGCGGGCTACGGGATGCAGCGGGCGCTGCTCTCGCGGCTGCGACCGGCGACGCTGACGATGATGTCGGTGCTGCTGACCTTCGCGATCGCGCTGGTGATCGAGGGCGGCCTCGGCTACCTCTTCTCCGGCACCCAGCGAAGGATCCAGCTCGGCTACTCCGGCGCCAGCCTGGAGCTGTGGGGCGCCCGGATCGCGGTGGTCAAGCTGATCGCCTTCGGGCTGGCCGCGGTCTCGCTCCTGGCACTGTTCCTGCTGCTCAAGAAGACCCGCTTCGGGCAGGCGCTGCGGGCCACGATCCAGCACCGCGAGGCCGCCCAGCTGCTCGGCATCGACACCGACCGGATCGCCGGCTTCGGCTTCGGGCTCGGCCTGGCGACCGCCGCGGTCGGCGGCACCGCGCTCGCGCTCGACGCCACCATCTACCCCTCGCTGCACTGGCACTGGATCGGCCCGCTGATGGCGATCATCGTGATCGGCGGCCTCGGCAGCATCCCCGGCGCCGCGATCGCGGCGATGCTCCTCGGGGTCACCCAGGCGCTGCTGCAGATCCCGATGGGCACCACCTGGGCGCAGACGGTCTTCTACATCGCCCTCTTCGCCACCCTCATGTTCCGCCCCCAGGGTTTCTTCGGAGGTCGCCTTGCTCAGCGCTTCTAGACACAAGCAGAGCCGTACGTCCCCGGGCCGCTCGATCCTGGTGACCAAGCTCGTCGCGGCGGCCGTCGGGCTCACCCTCGTCCTCGCCTTCCCGGCGCTCGCCCCGGACCCGTTCATCCTGTCGGTGGGCGTGGTGATCGCCAGCTATGCCGCCCTGGCGGTGGCGTGGAACTTCGTCGGCGGGCTGACCGGCTACATCTCGCTGGGCCACGCGGCGTACTCCGGGCTCGGTGGCTACGGCACCGCGCTGCTGATCACCGAGGCCGGGGTGAACCCGTGGCTCTCGATGGTGATCGCGGCGGTCCTCGTCGGCGTGGCCGCGGTGCCGATCGGGATCGCGTCACTCCGGGTCCGCGGAGCGTCGTTCGTGATCGTCTCGATCGCGCTGGTGCTCATCCTGCTGCTGGTCGCGCAGAGTTGGGCCGGCGTCACCGGTGGGTCCAACGGGCTACGGGTGCCGCGGCCGTTCGGCACCGACGTCCTCCGGCCCGAGCAGCACGAGCGGTTCTTCTACCTGTTCGTCGGGCTGACGCTGATCGCGCTCGCACTGTGGTGGGTGATCGACCGGTCCCGCCTCGGCACCGGGCTCAAGGCGATCCGGGAGGACGAGGACAAGGCCCAGGCCCTGGGCGTACCCACCTTCGCCTACAAGCTCGTCGTCTTCGTGGTCTCGGCGTTCTTCACCGCGATGGCGGGCGGGATGTACGCCCTCTGGTTCGGCTCGCTCGACCCGATCTTCCAGTTCTCGATCCTGACCGGCTCCTATCTGGTGCTGATGTCGCTGCTCGGCGGCGTACGCAGCCTGCTCGGTCCGGTCGTGGGAGCGGTGATCGTGGGCTATGCGGTCGAGTTCTTCAAGAACCAGTACGGCGACACCCAGTTGCACCTGGTCGCGCTCGGGCTGCTGCTCGCCCTGGTCGTGCTCTTCATGCCCGACGGGGTGATCCCCTGGCTGACCGCGCAGCTCGACCGGCTCCGTCCCGGCAGCACCTCGATCCGCGAGGTCGACGCCGCCCAGCTGGCCGAGGAGCGCAAGGCGCTCGAGGAGGCGAAGTCATGACCGATCCGATCAAGCCCGGCCTCGAGACACACGGACTGACGAAGGCCTTCGGCGGCGTCCGCGCCGTGGACGCGGCGACGGTCACCTTCCACGAGGGCAGGATCAACGCCCTGATCGGCCCGAACGGGTCGGGCAAGACCACGTTCTTCAACTGCGTGACCGGCATGATCCGCCCCGACTCGGGGACGGTGACCTTCCGCGGTCGCGACGTGACCGGCCACGCGCCCCACCGGATCGCGCGGGCCGGGCTCGGGCGCAGCTTCCAGCTGTGCCGGATCTTCCCGCGGATGACGGTGCTCGACAACGTGCTCGCCGGGGTCCGCTCGGCGGGCGTCACGCACCGGTTGCGCGGGGCGCACAACCCCGATGACATCGCCCGGGCCCGAGAGCTGCTCGCCCGGGTCGGCATCGAGCACCTCGAGCGCAGCGAGGCCCGCGACATCTCCTACGGCCAGCAGAAGCTGCTCGAGCTGGCCGGGGTGCTGATGGCCGAGCCCGACACGATCATGCTCGACGAGCCCGCCGGAGGAGTGAACCCGGCGCTGATCGGCCGGATCGCCACCCTCGTGCGCGAGCTCAACGCCGAGGGCCGCACCTTCGTCATCGTCGAGCACAACATGGAGCTGGTGATGAGCCTCTCCGACCATGTCGTGGTCTTCGACCGCGGCCGGCCGGTCGCCTCCGGTGCGCCGGCGGACGTGCAGAACGACCCACGAGTCCTGGAGGCCTACCTTGGTGTCTGAACCTCTCCTCGAGCTGCGCGACATCGAGGCCGGCTACGGCCACGCGGCGCTGGTCCTGCGTGGCCTCACGGTCACCGTTCCCGCAGGTCAGATCGTCTGTCTGGTGGGTCCGAACGGTGCCGGCAAGTCCACCGTGCTCAAGGTCGCCAGCGGCATGCTGACGCCGCGTTCTGGGACCATCACGGTCGACGGCGTCGACGTCACCCGCAACGGTCCGCAGCAGATGCTCCGCGCGGGCATGGCCCACGTCCTCCAGGGCCACTCGGTCTTCAAGGAGATGACCGTCGCGGAGAACGTCGGGCTGGGCGCCTACACCGTCCGTGACCCGGCGGCGGTGGCCGAGCGGACCGACTTCGTCAAGAGCCTCTTCCCGGTCGTCGCCGAGCGCTGGCACACCCTCGCCGGCGCGCTCTCCGGCGGTCAGCAGAAGCAGGTCGAGTTCGCCCGCTCGCTGATGGTGAGCCCGAAGGTCGTCCTGCTCGACGAGCCCAGCATGGGCCTGGATCCCAAGACCACCGCGACCGTGTTCGAGCAGGTCGTACGCATGCGGGACGCCGGGCTGGCGGTCCTGCTCGTCGAGCAGAACGCCCGGCGGGCCCTGGAGTCGGCCGACCTGGGCTGCGTACTGGATCTGGGGAAGGTGCACATCTCAGGTCGGGCCGCCGACCTGCTCGCCGACCCGCGAATGGCGGAGCTCTATCTCGGGGGAGCCGCAACGACCTCAGCAGGGGCCACCGATGGTCTCGAATAGGGGAAGGGAAGCACCATGAGATGGAAGCTGAACCGAATGATGGGGCGAGGCGTACGCGCCGGTGTGATCGCCCTCGCCGTTGCCCTGGCCGCTCCGGTCGCCGGAGCCCAGGCACACACGCCCGAGGGGCCCGGCCTGGCCGTGGTCAAGCCCAGGGCGAGCCTCGCCGACTGGGATCCGCTGACCGATGAGAAGTGGGCCTTCGAGGACGGCCAGGTGATCCTGACCGAGCCGGGGACGCCGCAGCCGGGCCCGCGACGGCCCTTCGAGTACGCCATCGTCACGCAGGGCCCCGAGCTCGGCTCGCTCACCTACCGCGCCGAGGTGCGCATCGACGAGGCCGTCACGGTCACCAACCGTGACGTGATCCTGGTCTGGAACTACCAGTCACCGACGCGCTTCTACTACGCCCACCTCTCGACCGACAACACCATCTACCCCCACAACGGCATCTTCGTGGTCAACGACGCCGACCGGCTGCGGATCGACCACCAGTGGAACGGCACGGTCGGCGCCGCGCCGTCGATCACCGACGCGGAGTGGCACGACGTACGCCTCGACTACAACGCCCGCACGGGCGCGATCGCGGTCTACCTCGACGGAGCCGACGAGCCTCGGATGACCGCCACCGACACCAGCTTCGCCGGAGGCCGGTTCGGCTTCGGTTCCTTCGACAACTTCGGGCGCATCCGTGACGTGACCGTCGCGGGCGTGCGTCATCGCTGAACCTTCGGTAAGGAGAGAACAACCCATGGAAACCTCACGTCTATGGGGCAGACAGGCGCGGGCCGGCCTCGCCGTCGGCGCCCTGCTCGCCGCGCTGCTCACCCCCACGCTCTCGCTCAGTTCCGCAGGCGCCGCCATCCCCGGCAGCGAGCCCGTCCCCGACCCCATCCCCGAACAGCCCGTACGCAGCAGCCTCGGCCTCGTGCTCGAGGAGGTCACCCAGCTCCCTGCGACCGAGCCCTACCCCGCCCCCACCGACCAGCGCCTGGTACGCCACAACCGCATCAACTTCATCGGTGAGGTCCCCGACGGCTCGGGCCGGATGTACGTCCCCGACCTCAACGGGCCGATGTATCTGCTCGAGGGTGGGCAGCAGCACGAGTACCTGAACCTCCGGGACCACTTCGTCGACTTCTGGTCCGGTGCCGGGCTGGGCAGCGGCGCCGGGTTCATCACCTTCCACCCCGAGTTCGAGACCAACGGGCTCTTCTACACCACCCACACCGAGCGCTTCGGGGGCTTCGCGAAGACCCCGACGTTCCCGTCCCAGACCAACCCCGGCTCCGGGCGGACCGTCAGCGTCGTGACCGAGTGGCACACCAGCGACCCGACCGCGGACACGTTCGCAGGAACCAGCCGCGAGGTGATGCGGATCGACTTCGCCGGCCAGATCCACGCCATCCAGCAGATCGACTTCAACCCGACCGCTCGGCCCGGCGACGAGGACTACGGCCTGCTCTACATCGCCTCCGGCGATGGCGGCAACGGCGTCCGCAGCGACGACCCGCAGAACCTCGCCAACCCCTTCGGCAAGATCCTGCGGATCGACCCACTCGCCCGCGACGGCCGCAACGGGGCGTACGGGGTCCCGGACAGCAACCCGTTCGTCGACCGGGAGGGCGCGATCGGCGAGATCTGGGCGTACGGCATGCGTGACCCGCACCGGTTCTCCTGGGACGTCGAGACGGGCCGGCTGCTGCTCGGCCACATCGGTCAGCACGCGATCGAGGGCGTCTACGACGTGCGGGCCGGGGACAACCTCGGCTGGAGCGAGATCGAGGGCCGGCTGCTCTACGACAACACCGACGAGTGCGCTCTCTACACGGTGCCCGACGACTACGACATGTCCGGCTTCACGCTCCCGGTCGCGTCCTTCGACCACGACCCGCCGGCCAACTACCCCTGCACCTCCGACAGCGGCCACGCGGTCAGCGGCGGTGTCGTCTACCGTGGCCGCTTCGACGACCTTCGCGGGAAGTACGTCTTCGGGGACCTGGTCAACGGCGAGGTCTTCTGGACCGACGCCCGGCAGATGAAGCGGGGGAGCAGCCGGGAGGCGACCCTGCACCAGATGCAGCTCTTCGACACCTCGGGCAAGCGGCTCTCGATGCAGGACTTCGTCGACCACCCGCGCGTCGACCTGCGCTTCGGCACCGACTCGCGCCGCAACCTCTACCTGCTGGCCAAGGCCAACGGGAAGATCTGGAAGGTGGTGAACACGGTGCAGCGGCCGTGGCCGAGCGAGGTCGTGCCGTCGCTGCGCGAGGACCTGGTCAGCTACTACGACTTCGAGCACCCCTTCGCCCCGGGGGCACGCGAGGAGGACCAGGGCTTCTCGCGGACGCTGCTGAACCAGGTCAACGGCGGCAACGCGATGCAGGTCACCGACTCCGCCTACCGGACCAGCAACAACGCTCTGCAGACCAAGCAGGTCGCCCCGGAGGTCAACGGCAACGACGACTGGAAGGCGGGGTCGTGGAACCAGAACGGCGTCGCGTCGCTGGCGCCGTTCGCCGGAGCCGAGCAGATCACCGTGGCCGGCTGGTTCAAGGTCGACATGGACGGCCCCGCGCTCAACTCGGTGACCGCCGACCCGACGGACCGGTTCAACGCCATCGGCCTGGCAGGGGTGCTCTCGGGCAACTCCGACGGCCACGGCGTACGCGCCCTGCTCGAGCTCATCAACGTCAACGGCACCCTGCGCCTGGTCGCGCTCGGACGCCGGCTCGACGAGGGTTCCTCGCAGACGTTCGCGGCCTCGGCGGACTGGCAGACCCTGCTGCCGCGCGGGCAGTGGGTGCACCTGGCGGCGACGTTCGACTACACCACCGGGAAGATGGCGCTCTACCGCAACGGCAAGGCCGTCGAGGGGTTCTACACCTCCGCCGGTGACCCGTGGCAGGTCGACGGCACCGGCACCTCCGACACGTTGCCGCGAGGCATCAAGATCGGCGGTTCGTTCCCGCAGGACACCGTCGAGCGGAACCCCTGCGACTGCCGGATGGACTCGCTGATGTTCCTCGACCGGGCGATCACCCCGGACGAGGCGCGGGCCCAGTACCAGCGGTTCGTCAACGGCCGCTGACGCCGTCGAGGCGGTGTCCTGAGCTTGTCGAAGGGGGCACGGCCCGGTCAGCGGACCGGGCCGTGCACCTCGCTGCGGAGCCTGGCCATGGTGGCGTCGAGGTCGGCCGCGGTGCGGGCCGCGGCGCCGAGCTCGTCGCGCAGGGTCGAGGGGACGGTGCCGTCGTACTTGTAGTAGATCGAGTGCTCGACGCTGGCCCAGAAGTCCATCGCGATGGTGCGGATCTGCAGCTCGACCGGCACGTCCACCGCACGGTCGGAGAGGTAGACCGGCACCTTGATGATCAGGTGGAGGCTGCGGTAGCCGTTGGCCTTGGGCTCGGCGATGTAGTCCTCGACCTCGACGACGTCGACGTCGGACTGGCTGCCCAGCATCTCCATGATCCAGTAGACGTCGGAGACGAACGGGCAGACCACCCGGATCCCGGCGATGTCGCGGATCTGCTGCTCGAGCGCTTCGAGGGTGAGCGGGCAGCCGATCTTGCGGGCCTTCGCGAGCAGGCTGTCGGGCGACTTGAGCCGGGTGCGTACGTGCTCGATCGGGCTGTGGTCGTGGGCGTGCTCGAACTCCTCGCGCAGGATCGCGATCTTGGTCGAGACCTCGTCGATCGCGAACTTGTAGCGCATCCGGAATCTGGCCAGCTCGCGGGCCATCTCGTCGCCGCTCGCCTCGACGAGATCGATCAACCCGTTGATCGGGTTGTCGTCGACTGTTGTCATTGTCCCCTCCTGACAGAGTCATCTTTGCAGGCCGCGACAAGACGCCGGCGGGGTGGCCCATATCAGACCGGGGCGAGGGACCCGGAGGTCACCAGGTCTTCCGACCCTCTTCTGGACACCGAGATGCCCTGGCTCGGCGGCGCCCGATACAGTGACACCCCTCGGGGGATAAATACCCCTCGGGGGATACAGGTCTGTTCGGGTTGCCTACGAGTAAGGACACTTCCCCCACATGCGCATTCTGCTGCTCGTCTCCGCGTTCAACGGCCTGACCCAGCGGGTCTGGTGCGATCTGAAAGAGGGTGGCCACGACATCGGTGTCGTGCTCGCACCCGTTCATGACGACTCGTCCCTGGTGGCGGCCGTCGAGGCGATCGAGCCCGAGCTGATCCTGTGCCCGTTCCTCAAGCACCGGGTGCCCGAGGCGGTCTGGGGGAGCTACCCCACGGTCGTGATCCATCCGGGCCCGGTCGGCGACCGCGGCCCGTCCTCCCTCGACCACGCCACGCTCGACGGGCGTTCGCGCTGGGGCGTCACGGCGCTGTCCGCCGTCGAGGAGATGGACGCCGGACCGGTCTGGGCGACCGAGACCTTCGCGATGCCCGAGGTCCCGATCGCGAAGAGCGCGCTCTACAACGGGCCGGTCGCCGACGCGGCGATGGCCTGTGTCGCGGAGGTCGTCCGGATGGTCGCCGCCGGGGAGGGGCCGAAGCCCGCCGAGGAGTGGCCCGCGGAGGTCGAGGGCACCGGCGAGCTCCCGCTGCTGCGCCGGAAGGCGTTCGAGATCGACTGGTCCGCACCGGCCACCGAGATCGCTCGGAGGATCGCGGCGGCGGACGGAGCGCCGGGTGCTCCGGCGACCGTCGAGGGCAGGACGTACTGTCTCTTCGACGCGGTGGCGACCCCCGACGAGCACGGCGAGCACGAGCACGGCACGGTGGTCGGTGTCGACACCGACGCGGTCGCGATCGCCACCGGCGAGGGCACCCTGTGGGTCGGCTACGCCGCGACGCTCGACAAGAAGCGCGGACCGAAGCTCCCGGCCGCGTGGGTGCTCGACACCCGCCACGCGCCCTATCTGAGGATGCCCGACGCGCTGGCCGAGACGACCTACGAGCGTGACGGCGACGTCGGCTACCTCACCCTGCGCTCCTACAGCGGTGCGATGCACACCCAGCAGTGCCGGCGGATGACCGATGCGGTGCGCAAGGCGCTCATCGAGGACACCACGGTCCTGGTCGTACGCGGCACCGAGCACGCCTTCTCCAACGGCATCCACCTCGGCGTGATCGAGGCGGCTCCCGACCCGGCTGCCGAGGCCTGGGACAACATCCGTGCCATCGACGAGCTCTGCATGGCGATCGCCGAGGCCGAGCAGCTGACCATCGCCGCGTTCACCGCCAACGCCGGCGCGGGCGGCGTGATGGCCGGCCTCTGTGCCGACGTCACGGTCGCGCGCGCCGGTGTCGTGCTGAATCCCTACTACGACATGGGCATCTTCGGTTCCGAGCTGCACACCTGGGGTCTGCCGAGCCGAGTCGGCTCCGAGAAGGCCGACGAGCTGCTCGGCGCGAAGCTGCCGATCTCGGCAGCCGAGGCGGCCCGCATCGACATGGTCAGCGAGCTCGGCCCGCGCGACGCGGCCGAGTTCGACGGCTGGCTGCGCGACCTGGCGAAGAGCTACACCGAGCCCGGGGCGTACGTCCCGGCGCTGGCCGCCCGTGAGTCACGCCGGGCCGGCTCGATGCCGATGTCCTACTACCAGAGCATCGAGCTGGCCGAGATGGCCCGCGACATCTTCGACGACCGGCACGGGTTCGCCGCGAAGCGGCAGGCGTTCGTCACCAAGGCAGCGCCGACCGAGACGCCGTCGAAAATCCGGTTCTGACGGGTGACCTGTTGACAGACTAGAACGTGTTCCACCAATCTGAGGCGTGTGATCTGACTCACACGCCTCAAGGAGGAGCACGTGACCCAGGCGCCCCCGCCGCCCGAGATGACCTTCCAGAAGTCGGGCCGCGACCCTGCGGCGATCGGCGCGAGGCTGGAGCACTGGCTGACCACCGTGCTCCCGCCCGGCGCCGACCCCGAGGTCGCCATCCTCGACGGCATCGACGCCAACGGGATGTCCAGCGAGACCGTGCTGCTCGACGTCACCTCGATGGTCGACGGGTGGAGGCAGACGAAGGCGTACGTCCTGCGGGTGGCGCCCCGACCGGAGGACATCCCGGTCTTCGCGACCTATGACCTGCAGGCGCAGTACGACGCGATGCGGCTGGCCGGCTCGCTGTCGTCTGTGCCGGTGCCGGAGGTCGGCCTCGCCGAGATGACCGGCTCGGTGCTGGGGACGCCGTTCTTCCTGATGGAGCGGGTCGAGGGCGTCGTCCCGCCGGACGTGATGCCCTACAACTTCGGCGACAGCTGGCTCTTCGACGGCTCCGCCGCGGACCGGGCGGCGCTGCAGAGGCGCTCGGTCGAGGTGCTCACCGGGCTCCACGGCATCCCCGATGCCGCCTCGCGCTTCGCCTTTCTCGACCCGGTCCTGGCTGGTCATTCCGGCGAGACGCTGCTTGCCCGCAACCTGGCCAAGACCCGGGCCTGGTACGCCTTCGCCTCCACCGCCGAGGAGTGGGGCGGCCGCTCGCCGCTGGTCGAGCGAGGTCTGGCCTGGCTCGAGGCCAACCTCCCCGACGAGGTCGGCGAGCCCGTCCTGTGCTGGGGCGACGCGCGGATCGGCAACATCATCTACCGCGACTTCGCGCCGGTCGCGGTCCTCGACTGGGAGATGGTCGGCCTCGGGCCCCGCGAGATGGACGTGACCTGGATGATCTTCGCCCACCGGATCTTCGAGGACCTGGCCTCGATGCTGGGTCTTCCGGGGATGCCGGACTTCCTCACCGCCGACGACGTCCGCGATGCCTACGTCGCCGCGAGCGGTGTCGAGCTCGGCGACCTGACCTGGCACGAGGTCCACGCCGCGGTCATGTGGGGCGTCATCTACCTGCGGATCGCGGCCCGGCAGATCCACTTCGGGGAGATCGAGGCGCCCGAGGACCCGGAGTCGGCGCTCTACCACCGGGCGATGTTCGAGGCGATGCTCGACGAGGTCGGCGCGTGACCGGGACCTTTCGGGCTCACGGGGAGTACGTCGGGGTCGGCCCGCTCGACGAGTACCCGATCCACCAGCTCCCGCGCCCGGTGGCCTGGGCCGGCAGCAGCGACCGCAACTTCTACGACCGCTGCTACCTCAACGCCCACGACCGCACCGGCGACCTCTTCCTGATCACCGGGATGGGGTTCTACCCCAACCTCGGCACCAAGGACGCGTACGTCCTGCTCCGCCGTGGCGACGAGCAGACCGCCGTGCACCTCGGTGACGGCGCCGACCCGCGGGGCGGTGACCGGATGGAGCAGCGGGTCGGGGCGTACCGGATCGAGGTCACCGAGCCGCTGCGGAAGCTGCGGCTGGTGATGGAGGAGACCCACGGGATCGCGCTGGACCTGCGGTGGGAGGGCTCGTTCGACGTGGTCCAGGAGCAGCCGCACGTGATGCGCCAGGGGGCGGCCACCGTCCTCGACGCGCAGCGGTTCGCGCAGGTCGGAACCTGGGAGGGGGTGATCGAGGTCGACGGCGAGACGATCGCCGTCGACCACGATCGCTGGGTCGGCACCCGGGACCGGTCCTGGGGGATCCGCCCGTCGGGGGAGGGCGTGCCGGCGGGCAAGCCCGCCGACCCGGGGTTCGAGGGGATGTGGTGGCTCTACCTGCCGTTGCGGTTCGAGGAGTTCGCCGTCGTCCTGATCATCCAGGAGACGCCCGACGGCTATCGCACGCTCAACGACTGCACCCGCACCTTCGCCGACGGCCGGGTCGAGCAGCTCGGCTGGCCGCACGTCCGGATGCACTACCGGGACGGGACTCGGATCCCGGAGGGCGCGACGATCACGTGCACGACGCCGACGGGGGAGCAGCTGGTGCTCCAGGTCTTCTCGCTGCTGGGCGTGCCGATCCACGTCGGTGGCGGCTACGGCGGCGACTCCGACTGGGCGCACGGGGTCTGGAAGGGTGCCGGGTTCACCGAGCGGCTGACCTATGACCTGAACGCGCCTGAGGTTGCCGGCCGGGTGCCGTTCGGTGTGATCGACCACGTCGGGCGCGCGGTCGCGCGCGGTCCGAGCGCTGATGGGGTCGAGGGCTGGGGGCTCTTCGAGCACGGGGTCCTCGGCCGCCATGACCCCTCCGGCTTCACCGACTGGCTCGACCGGGTCTGACCTGCCGAGGCGTCACCCCCGTCGGCCGAGCCGGCATCCGGATGCCGGCTCGGCCGACGCGCGTGACGCCTCGGCCTGCGTACGTGACGCCTCGACGGTCCCGGTCTCAGGATCCGAACAACAATTTATGACTAAACTCTAGTGACTTACTCTGGTTTGGACGGACCAACCAGAGGAGAGCCATGATCCGCCCCACCCCACCGCGCCTGACCGCCATCGCCGCCGTTCTCACCACCCTGCTCCTGGGATTGACGGCCTGCGGCGGCGCCGATGCCTCCAGTGCCTCCAAGCTCGCCGCCGACGCGGCGCTCCCCGACCAGGTCCCGGAGGGGACCGTCCTGCGCCTCGGGCTCCCGCCGATCGAGGTCGCGCTGAAGACGTCCGGCCTGATCGACGAGGTCGAGGGCTATGAGATCGAGTGGGCCAACATCTCCGGTGGTCCGAAGAGCATCGAGGCGTTCCGCGCCGACGCCCTGGACGCGAGCTACGTCGCCGAGATCCCGCCGCTCTTCGCGACCTGGACCGACACGCCCGTCAAGATCGTCGCGGTCACCGAGAACCCGGACCCGCTCGCCAACCCGATCTACGAGCTCGGCATCGCGCCGAAGTCGAAGGTCAAGACGATCCAGGACCTGAAGGGCAAGAAGATCGCCTACTCGCCCGGCCAGGCCCAGGGCGCGCTGATCCTGAAGACGCTCAGGGCCGCCGGGCTCACCCAGAAGGACGTCGAGCTGGTCGAGATCCAGAGCGTCGACGACACCTTCTCGAACGCGCTGGCGTCCAACCAGGTCGACGTCGCCCCGCTCGGAGGCACGCAGCTGGCCTCCTACCTGGCCAAGTACGGCCGTGACGGTGCCACCTCGATCCGCACCGGCATCCGCGACGACTCGACCCTCATCTACGGGCCGGAGAAGACCTTCGAGGACTCCGCCAAGGCGGCCGCGTTCAAGGACTTCCTCGGGCTGTGGGTCAAGGCCGAGAAGTGGGTCGACGAGCACCCGGACGAGTGGATCCAGGCCTACTACGTCGACCACGAGGGACTGACCTTCGAGGACGGCAAGAAGGTCTTCGAGACCTCCGGCCAGAACGTCATCCCGGAGAGCTGGGACGGCTTCATCGAGCGTCAGCAGGAGACCGCGGACATCCTCTCGGAGGAGCAGGACCATCCGGAGCTGGACGTCGCCGACCTCTACGACCGCCGCTACGAGAAGGTCATCGCCGAGGCCCTGAAGGAGGGTCAGTGATGGCCACCACGGCAGTCGAGGCGCCGATCGTCGGCGTCGTCTCCGAGAAGGTCACCGACCAGAGGGTCGTACGCCGCCGCCTCGGGCCCGGGCCGCGGGTCCCCGGCACGCTGTGGATCGGGCCGGTCCTGCTCCTGGGACTGTGGATCGTCGCCTCGGCGACGGGCGTGCTGGATCCGCGTACGTTGTCCGAGCCGTGGGTCGTGGTCGAGACCGCTCAGCGGCTGATCGCCGACGGGCGGCTTCCCGAGGCGCTCGCGACCTCGGCCTACCGGGCGGCGCTCGGCCTGGTGATCGGGGTCGGCGTCGGGTTGGCGCTGGCGCTGGTCTCCGGTCTCAGCCGGGCCGGGGAGGCACTGATCGACGGTCCGGTGCAGGTGAAGCGGGCCATCCCGAGCCTGGCGCTGATGCCGCTCCTGATCCTGTGGCTGGGGATCGGGGAGCCGATGAAGGTGATCACGATCGCCCTCGGCGTACTCATCCCGATCTACATCCACACCCACAACGGGCTGCGCGGCATCGACAGCCGCTACGCGGAGCTGGCCGAGACCGTCAGCCTGGGACGCGGGGCGTTCATCCGGCACGTGGTGCTGCCGGGGGCGACGCCGGGGTTCCTGCTCGGGCTGCGGTTCGCGGTGCTCAACGCGCTGCTGGCCCTCGTGGTCGTCGAGCAGGTCAACGCGACCAGCGGCATCGGCCACATGATCACCCTCGCGTCCAGCTACGGCCAGACCGAGATCATCGTCGTCGGCCTGGTGGTCTACGCCCTGCTGGGCCTGGTCGCCGACGGCATCGTCCGCTTCACCGAGAGGAAGGCACTGGCATGGCGACGCACGCTGGAGAGTCACTGAAGGAGCCTGCCGTACGCGTCGAGGGGCTGCACCGCAGCTTCTCCGAGGCGGGCGGCGTGCTCAACGGGCTCGACCTCACCATCGACGCCGGTGAGTTCGTGGCACTGATCGGGCGGTCCGGGTCCGGGAAGTCGACGCTGCTGCGGGCCCTGGCCGGTCTCGATCGCTCGGTGGCGGGGTCGGGAGTCGTGGACGTGCCCGAGCGGGTCTCGGTGGTCTTCCAGGACTCGCGGCTGCTGCCGTGGCGTCGGGTGCTGGACAACGTGATCCTGGGGTTGCCGGGTCCTGACGCACGGGCCCGTGGCCTCGAGGCGCTCTCCGAGGTCGGGCTCGAGGGCCGCGACAAGGCCTGGCCGCACGAGCTCTCCGGTGGCGAGCAGCAGCGCGCGGCGCTGGCCCGGTCGCTGGTCAGGGATCCCCAGCTGCTGCTGGCCGACGAGCCGTTCGGCGCCCTGGACGCGCTGACCAGGATCAAGATGCACAAGCTGCTCAAGAAGCTGTACGCCGCCCACAACCCCGCCGTCCTGCTGGTCACCCACGACGTCGACGAGGCGATCGCTCTGGCCGACCGGGTGATCGTGCTGGTCGACGGTGTCGTCGGATCGGACATCCGGATCGACCTGGGCGCGAAGCGGAGCCCGGGCGATCCCCGGTTCGCGTCGCTGCGGGCCCAGCTGCTGACCGAGCTGGGTGTGGTCGAGTCGGTCGAGGAGGAGGTGGCCTGATGGGCGCTCGACAGCTCCACCTCAACCTGTTCCTGCTCGACACCGGCCACCACGAGGCGTCGTGGCGGCTGCCCGGGTCGGACCCGCACGCCAACCTCTCGCTCGCGGCGCACCAGCACCTGGCCCGGGTCGCGGAGGAGGCCAGGTTCGACTCGCTCTTCCTGGCCGACTCGCCGGCCCTGTTCGGCGAGCCCGGCCGGCGGCCGTCGGGTCGGATCGAGCCGACCGTGCTGCTGTCCGCGCTGGCGGTCTCCACGCAGCACATCGGCCTGATCGCGACGGCCTCGACGTCGTACAACGACCCGTTCAACCTCGCCCGGCGGCTGGCCTCGGTGGACCACATCTCCGGCGGCCGGGCGGGGTGGAACATCGTCACGACCGCCGGTGACGCCGCCGCCCGCAACTTCGGTCTGGAGGGGCAGCCGCTGCACAAGACCCGCTACGAGCGGGCCTCGGAGTTCCTGGAGGTGGCCACCAAGCTGTGGGACAGCTGGGCCGACGACGCGATCGTCGCCGACAAGGACGCCGGGGTGCATGCGGTCGGTGACCGGATCCGGCCGATCTCCCATGTCGGGCCGCACTTCTCGGTGGAGGGACCGCTCAACCTGGCGCGGTCGCCGCAGGGTCACCCGCTGCTCGTCCAGGCGGGCTCCTCCGACGACGGCAAGGAGTTCGCGGCCCGCTGGGCCGAGGCGATCTTCACCGCCCAGCCGACCCTCGAGGAGAGCCAGGCGTTCTACGCCGACATCAAGCGGCGCGTGGCCGCGGCCGGGCGCAACCCCGACCACGTGCTGGTGCTCCCCGGGATCGTCCCGGTCCTGGGCGACACCGAGGCCGAGGCGCGTGAGCTGGAGGCCGAGCTCGACCGGCTGATCGCCCCGGAGTACGCGGTGGCACAGCTCGCCCAGCTCCTGCAGGTCGATCCCTCCCGGCTCCAGCTCGACGAGCAGCTGCCGGCCGACATCGCCACCGAGGACGAGATCGAGGGCGCCAAGAGCCGCTACACGCTCATCGTCGACTGGGCCCGCCGCGACCGGCTCACCGTGCGGGAGCTGATCGGGAAGCTCGGTGGTGGGCGTGGGCATCGCACCTTCGCCGGGACGCCTGTCCAGGTCGCCGACACGATCCAGCACTACTTCGAGAACGGCGCCGCCGACGGGTTCAACATCATGCCCGCCGTCCTGCCCTCGGGGCTCGAGGCGTTCGCGTCCTCCGTCGTGCCGATCCTGCAGGAGCGCGGGCTCTTCCGGACCGAGTACTCCGGGGTCACCCTCCGGGACCACTACGGGCTGCCGCGTCCGGAGAACCGGCTCGACCTCGAGGCCGCGGAGGTCGCTTCCTGAAGACGGCCGACTCGGCGCGACCGTCCCGCAGGTCGCGCCGAGTCGGCTCGTCCTGACGGGGTCGGCTGGGGTCAGCGGACCACGTCGGGCGTCATCAGATCCTGGTTCTCCTCGACCCACTCGCCCATCCGATCCTCACGGACCGCGCGCCACAGGTCGCGGTCGCGGGAGGGGTCGAGGCGTACGACCGACTGGTCGCCGACCATGCCGGTGCCGTCGGTGGGAACGGTGAGGTAGCTGATGTCGTCGGTGCGCAGGTTGCGGAGCGAGGCGGCGAGCTTGGCCATCTGGGTGGTCGACCAGTCGTCGTCGACGGAGGCGTGCTCGGAGAAGAGGGTGAGGAGGTCGAGGACCTGCTCGGGGTTCTTGCGCAGCTCCTGGTTGAGGGTCTGCTTGAGCAGGGTGCGGAGGAAGGCCTGCTGGCGGGCGACGCGGTCGAGGTCGCCGTCCTGGAGGCCGTAGCGCTGGCGTACGTAGAGGAGCGCCTGCTCGCCGTCGAGATGGTGGCGGCCGGCCTCCCAGCGGACGCCTCGGGCCGAGTCGTAGACGGTCTTCGGGATGTCGATGTCGACGCCGCCGACGGCGTCGGTCAGGGCCTTGAACCCGTCCCAGTCGATGACGGCGAGGTGGTCGATGCGTACGTCGGTCATCTTCTCGACCGTCTCGACCGTGAGCGTGGGGCCGCCGAAGGAGTAGGCCCAGTTGACCTTGCCCTTCCCGTGGCCGGGGATGTCGACCCAGGAGTCACGGGGGATCGAGACCACCGAGGCGGAGCGGCGGTCGCCGTCGAGATGGACGAGCAGCATCGTGTCCGACCGTGCCTGGCCCGGCTGCCAGCCAGGAGCCTCGGCGCCGGTGGTGGGGGCGTCGGAGCGGGTGTCGGTGCCGAGGACGAGGATGTTGACCGCGTCCGCGGCCGACCCGGAGGTGGGCTTGGCCGGCCGGTCGGTCAGCCCGGTGAAGGTGTCGGGCAGACGGTTGATGTTGCCCTCCACCTTGGCCTGGAGCCACAGGATCCCGGTCAGCGCTACCGCGCACAGCAGGAGGAGGCACACCAGCAGCCCGATCAGCGGCTTGCGGGCACGGCGCCATCCGCGCGCGCGGGGCTCGCCCGCAGGATCCGACTGCGGCGGCACGGGCGGGTGATCGAGGATGGCCACCCGAGTATGTGACCCGGCACGCCCCGACTGCGGGGCCCAGATGCTCGCCATTCCTCAATTTCAGGCACCGCTCGGTAACGGCTGGTAACCAAAAATAGGTAGGCAATACGTCGTGTGGTGCGGCTGAGTAAAGTCACTTTGCTGTATGGCGCTGTTCACGCTGGAGCCGATGTCTCCAGGTGTTTCCAGCCGCCTGGCTGTGTCTTGGGAGGGCACAGCTCGATGAATGACCAGGGGAGAACTGTGTCGAAGCCAAGTGTCGGACCCGACGAACGTGCCCGGCTGCACGAGGCTGCCTCGGTGCTGGCCGGGGTCCGGGCTGCGACGTCGCTGCTCAACTCGCCGGGTGAGATCGACGAGGACCGGCGCGCCGCGATGGCGGCGATGGTGCAGAGCGAGCTGCAGCGCCTCGAGCGGATGGTCCGGCAGCAGCAGGACGCCGCGAGGCCGGCGACCCCGGAGCCGCGGGCCGATGAGCTGCGCGCCGAGGTGATCGACCTCGACGCCGTGGTGGCCGCCATGGTCCTCGCCCACGAGGCGAAGGGCGCCGACATCGAGTGGCGGCCCAGCCGGATGCTCGCGCTGGGCGACTCCGACCAGCTGACCGAGGCCCTCAACGTGCTCCTCGACAACGCTGCCGCGCACGGCAGCGGCACGGTCCGGATCGAGGTACGTGTCGCCGGAGCGGCGAGCACCTCGCTCGAGATCGCGGTCTCCGACGACGGGCCCGGGGTCGCGCCGGAGCTGCGCCGCCGGATCTTCGCCTGGGGCGTCAGCCGACCGGGTTCCACGGGCCAGGGCATCGGCCTGCACGCCGCGCGCGACCTGATGGAGCGCCAAGGCGGCTATCTCGAGCTGGTCGAGACCGGCGGGCGCACCACCTTCGTCATCGGCATCCCGATGCTCGGCTGCATCGACGACGGGGCCGCCGAAGGGGCCGACGAGCACGACACCCCGACCCGGGGAGGTCGCCGTGGTGTCGCCGCGTAAACGGGTGAAGGTGGTCATCGTCGAGGACCACACCCTGTTCGCCGAGTCCCTCGAGCTCGCGCTCACCTTCGAGGGCTACGACGCCCACCGCATCGACCTTCCGCAGGAGCCGCCGTCGGAGGCCAAGCTCACCTCGCTGATCATGCGCTCCCAGCCACGCATCGTCCTGCTCGACCTCGACCTGGGGCAGCACGGCTCGGGCGTACGCCTGATCTCCCCGCTCGTCCGGGCGGGCGTCGACGTCGTCGTGGTGACGGGTGCGACCGACGAGACCCGCTGGGGCCACGCCCTGCACGCCGGCGCCCGCACGGTGCTGCCCAAGACGGTGCCGCTGGGCGAGATCCTGGGCACCGTACGCCGCCTCAACTACGGCCACAGCGTGCTCGACGTCGACGAGCGTGAGCGCCTGATCCGCGCCTGGGTGGGGCAGGAGCAGGACATCATCGAGATCCGTCGCCGCCTCGCGCAGCTCTCCCGGCGGGAGTCGCAGGTGCTCGAGCACCTGATGGACGGCCTGACGGTGGGTGACATCGCCAAGCTCCGCGTGGTCTCCGAGGCGACGGTGCGCACCCAGGTGAAGTCGATCCTCGCCAAGCTCGGCGTCTCCTCGCAGATCGCGGCGGTCAGCATCGCCCACAAGGCCGAGTGGCGGGCCGCCTGACGCCTCGGCGTCAGCACGCGACGAGGCCGTCGTCCTCGCTCGTGCCGCGCAGGACGTACAACGTGCCGGTCTGCGGGCAGCGCCAGGCGTCTCCCTGGGCGACCAGCGGCGCACCGGCGTGCCCGACCCAGCCCACCTGCCGCGCCGGGACCCCGACGACCAGGGCATGGTCCGGTACGTCGCGGGTGACCACGGCACCCGCCGCGACCATTGCCCAGGCGCCGATCGTGACCGGCGCGACGCAGACGGCGCGGGCGCCGATGCTGGCACCGGTGCGTACGGTCACGCCGACGGCCTCCCAGTCGTCGCCGTCCTTGAGGGTGCCGTCCGGGTTGACGGCGCGAGGCAGGTAGTCGTTGGTGAACACCACCGCCGGCCCGACGAAGGCGCCGTCCTCGAGCACCGCCGGCTCGTAGACCAGCGCATGGTTCTGGATCTTGCAGCGGTCGCCCACCACGACCCCGGGACCGACGTACGCCCCCCGGCCGATGATGCACTCGCTGCCGACGCGGGCGTGCTCGCGGATCTGGGCCAGGTGCCAGACGAGGGTTCCCTCGCCGATCATGGCGCGGTCGTCGACGTCCGCGCTCGGTTCGATGCGGGGTTCGATCCGAGGTTCGACCCGGGGTGCGATCCGGGGCTCCGCCCCTATTTCCTCCATGGTCATGACGCCAGCAAAGCGGGACCTGGAGGCGTGCGGGGCGGCCTCGGTGCGGCGTACCCGATTCAGCGTAGGACCGCGGGTGAGGCCGCCTCCGAGATGAGGACGCGGGGCTTCGCGGAGGCCGAGGTGTCGAGGGACCAGACGTCGCTGACCGGCTCGTCCTCGCGCTGGAGGCCGTAGAGCACGGTGTCGTCGTCGAGCCACTCGATCTGGTCGTCGATGCTGTGGGTCTCGCCGGCGAGCACGGTGCGCCGCCCGGTGGCGAGGTCGAGGACCGCGGGCGTCCACCGGGTGCCGTCCGCGACGGCCTCCTTGAACGCGATCCGGGTGCCGTCGGGAGAGAGCGACGGGCACTCGACGTGGTCGGCGATCGTGGTCAGGGAGCGCGCGGCGAGGTCGCCACGGACCAGGTAGGTCCGTCCGCCGGTGGCGAGGGTGGCATAGAACGTGCGGTCGTCGTCGGCGAAGGTGACGCCCCAGATGTTGCGGTCGACCGGGGCGACCCGGCGGCCGTCGACGACCAGCCTGAACTTCTCCAGGTCCCCGTAGCTCTTCCCGCCGATCCGGCGGACGACGGTGCGCGTGGAGAACCCGCTGACCATGTAGGAGTCGCCGTTCACGAAGACCGTCGAGGAGACCAGCTGCCCGTCCGGCGAGATCCGGGTGCGGCTGGGCAGCCCGGGCAGGTCGGTCCCGTCCACCTCGCGCCATCGCTTCCCCGGGGCCGAGGTCTCCAGGTCGGTCGCCCGGTAGCGGCTCACCACACCGCGCTCGGTCGCCAGGCACGACACGGAGCTCGCCTGCGCGTAGACCCGGTCGCAGCTCAGGTCGGTCAGTGCCCGGGCGCCGCCCGGGTCGGCCAGCGTCACCGCCGCGACGTGCCCGTAGTCGGCGTCGCGTCCGGTGTGCTGGAAGAGGATCCTCGGCCCCTCCTCGACCTGCGCCAGGGAGGTGGTCGTCGCGTCGGTCGCCCGGGACGTACGCCGGTCGTTCTCGGCGATCGCCGAGAGGGCGTACGCGGTCATGGCGGCCGTGACGAGCACGACGACCGCGCCGAAGACCGTGGTACGCCGGTTCATCCCTGGACCTTCGTCGGGGGCTCGGCCGGCTCGGGGCCAGGTCGTTCGGACTCGAGAAGCCGGCGCAGCACCGCGAGGCCGGCCGGTATCGCGGCGACCAGCACCACGCAGACGGCGAGCATCGCGACCCGGGGGCCGACGGCGTACCAGAGCAGGCCGAAGCCGGTCGCCGCGACCAGCCGGGCGAGAGCCACCGCGGTCTGGGCGGTGGCGATGCCGCTGGCACGTACGGTCTCGGGGACCAGCTGTCCGGCCACCGCGGCCAGGGTGCCGTCGGTCGCGGCGTAGAAGACACCGAGGAGGAGCACCGCGGCGCAGGTCGTCCAGAGCACGCCGGAGCCGGTGGCCGCGCACAGGTACGCGGCCGCGAGCGGGAGGTGACCGAGCACGAGGACCCGGACCCGCCCGACGCGGTCCGCGAGCCGTCCCATCGGGACGGCCAGGGCGAGGTAGGCGAGGTTGGTGCCGACGTAGAGGACCGGGAACCACTGGGCCGCGAAGCCGCCGGTCTCGAGCAGCGCGAGGTAGACGAAGCCGTCGCCGACGGTCAGGAGCGCGAGCACGCCGGACACGCCCGTCACCCGCGCGAGACCGGGCGTGAGCGCGGCACGCCAGCGCACCTTGGCGCGGGGCTCGCGGCGGGCAGCGACCCGGCGGACGGCTCCGGTGCGGAACGGGACGAAGAAGGCCATCGTGGCCACCCCGAGCACCGCGAAGCCGAGCGAGACGACCAGGACGGTGTCGTAGCCGTCGGTGATCCGCCACAGGATCACGAACGCCAGCAGCGGCCCGAGCGTCGCCCCGATCGTGTCCAGCGTCCGATGGATGCCGAAGCTGCGGCCGAGGTGCGCCGGGTCGCTGGAGGCGGCGATCATCGCGTCGCGCGGAGCGGTGCGTACGCCCTTGCCGACGCGGTCCAGCGAGATCGCTGCGGAGATCGTCCCGAAGCCACCGGCGAAGATCAGCCCGAGCCGCGCGACCGCGCTCATCGCGTAGCCAGCCAGGGCCACCGGCTGCGGCCGGTCGGTGCGGTCGGCGGCCCAGCCGGCCGCGATCCGCACCAGCGAGGAGACGCCCTGGTAGAGCCCGTCGATGAGCCCGTACGCCACCGGCGAGAGCCCCACCACCGCGGTCAGGTAGAGCGGCAGGATGGCCGAGACCGACTCCGAGGAGATGTCGGTCAGCAGGCTGACGATGCCGAGGGTGATGACCGTCCGGGAGACCCGCCCGCCGGTGCGCTGCGGCTCGGCACTCGTGGTGGGACGGTCGCTGAGGGAGAGGTACACCGGCGCTCAGGTCTTCGTGCGGAGGACGGAGAAGAGGCTGAAGTCGACGGCGCGGCGGCCGGTCCGGGTGACCGTGACGCTCACCGTCTCGTCGCCGCGCTGCAGCGACACCGCGGGGGTGTTCTCGACCGAGGTGGTCGTGACCTCCTTGAAGCCGTGCTGGGCGAGGCTGGTCCGGAAGTGACGCAGTACGTCGCAGGGCCGCCGGCAGCTCGCCGTCAGCGCCACCTGGAGCACGCCCTTGGTGGCCGAGACGCTGGAGACGTCCACGGTGGTCCGCGCCGGCGGTTCCAGCGCCGCCGGGTAGCCGGCCACCAGCGCGCCCTTGCGGACCGCGGACTTCGGCAGGGGCTCCGAGATCAGCGCCGCCGACTTCGTACGCGGCTTCTCGGTCAGGCCGGGAAGTCCGGACTCGGACGGGGTCGAGGCTGCCTCCGGCAGCGCCTCGGTCGCGGGCTCGGGATCCGACTCCGACGTCGACCCGGACCCGGACCCGGACCCGGATCCCGACCCGGAGCTCGCGTCGGCTCCCGGTGAGCCCGACTGGGACGACGAGGCGCCTGCCGGATCCCCGTCCTTGCCGGACGAGGAGTCGGCGAAACGCCCGGGCACCCAGAAGATCGTGACGCCGACGAGCACGCCGAGCAGCACGAGAAGGGCGAGGCGCTTGAGGTTCACGGGACCAGTCGACGCGCAGCGGAGCCGTGTCGAGACGGATGCGTGGGCCGCGTACCAAATTTCAGGCAGCCTGCCGGACCGGCCAGCGTCGCTGGAGGCGGGCCGTGCGACGTTGCGGTAGCCGGGAACTGTCCCGGCCGTAGCATCCCGGGGGACAGGCCACGTTGAACACCGCCGACTTTCTTCTCGAGCTAGCGCCCGAGGACTCGATCGCGCTCGCCGAAGCGGGTCGCGAGTACACCTTCGAAGAGCTGCGATCCAGCGTGTCCGTGCTGACCGAGCGTCTCTCGACGCTCGGCCTGACGCCGGGTACGCCGGTCGGGATCATGGCGCCCAACGGGCTGTTCTGGGTCTCGGCCTACCTCGCGGCGCTCCGGATGGGTCTGGTCGTGGTGCCGCTGGCGGTCACGCTGCCGGCCGAGGAGGTGGTGGCCCGGGTGCGCTGGGTCGGTGCGGACGCGCTGCTGGTGGGCCGTTCCCAGGCCGAGGCGCTGCGGCTGAGCCTGCCCAGGAGCCTCCCGGTCGTCGTGGAGCGGAAGGAGCGGCTCGTCCCGAAGCAACGATCGGCGCCGGCCGAGCTGCCCGAGGCGGTCGATGTCGACCCGGACCAGGACGCGCTCTACATGTTCACCTCCGGCACCACCGGCGACCCGCGCGCGGTGCGGCTCACCCATCGCAACATCCAGGCGAACACGACCTCGATCCTCGGCTACCTCGAGATCACGTCCTCCGACCGGATGCTCGTGGTGCTGCCGTTCACCTACGTCTTCGGGCTCTCGCTCCTGCACACCCACCTGCGCGCCGGCGCCGCGATGGTCATCCAGCCGACGTTCGTCTTCCCGCAGGCGGTGGTGGACCGGATGGTGTCCGCGCGCTGCACGGGCTTCGCCGGGGTGCCCTCGACGTTCGGGATGCTGCTGCGCAACAGCACGTTCGGCTCCACGGCGGTGCCCACGCTGCGGACGATCCAGCAGGCCGGTGGCCGGCTGGCCCCCGCGCTGGTGGAGCAGATGGCGCGCGCCCAGCCGCAGGCCAAGGTCTTCGTGATGTACGGGGCGACCGAGGCCACCGCCCGGCTCTCCTACCTTCCGCCCGAGGAGCTCTGCCGCCGGCCGGGGTCGATCGGCCGGGGCATCCCGGGTGTGGACCTGCGGGTGCTCGACCGCGACGGGGTGCATGTCGAGCCCGGCGAGGTCGGCGAGATCTGGGCCAGCGGCGCGAACATCTCGCCCGGCTACCTCGACGACCCCGAGGCGACGGCCCGCAAGATGCCCGGCGGGATGCTGCGTACGGGTGATCTGGCGAAGGTCGACGAGGACGGCTACATCTACGTGGTCGACCGGGTCGAGGACTTCATCAAGTCGTGGGGGCACCGGATCGCGAGCCAGGACGTCGAGGCTGCCGCGCTCTATCTGCCGGACGTGGTGGCGGCCGCCGCGGTCGGGCTCCCCGACGAGGCCGCCGGTGAGCGGGTCGAGCTGGTGGTGGTGCGGCGGCGCGGGTCGACGCTGCGCGGCGCCGACGTGATCGCGCACTGTCGCGAGCGGCTCTCGAAGCACATGGTGCCCGAGGTGGTCCGCTTCGTGGACGCGCTGCCGATGAACGCGAACGGAAAGGTCATCAAGCGCGACGTTCGCGCGATGTGCCTCCGGCTGGCACAGGAACCCGCCGGGGGACAGGACGACGACGTCGATGATGCGGACGATGCGGGTTTCGAAGGGGTCAAGGTGGGTTGAGGATGTCGGTGAGGAACGTGCCCAGGTCGGTGAAGCTGCTGGCCGGCGTATGGGCGGGAGTGCTGGTCGTCGCGGTCGCGCTGGCCGGCGCATGGTTGCTGAGGAGTCCAGGAATGAACGACCACGTCGCGATCGCAGGGCCCTCCGAGTCGGAGCTGCGGGTCGTGGGGCAGACCAAGGTGCTCTTCGGGCACAACTCGGTGGGGATGAACATCATCGACGGGGTCTCGAAGGTGTACTCCGACGCCTCGGTCTCGGCTCCCGTCGTCGCCGATGTCACCGGCGGCTCCGTCGACTCCGAGGGTGAGGGCGCGATGCTGCGGCACGCCTACATCGGGGTGAACGAGGACCCGATGAGCAAGTTCGCCGCCTTCGAGGAGGTGATGGACAGCCCCGCCGGGAAGGACATCGATGTGGCGCTGATGAAGCTCTGCTACGTCGACATCACCGCGGCCACCGACGTGCAGGCCGTCTTCGACGCCTACGTGTCGACGATGGCCGAGGTGGAGGCGGCCCATCCGGACGTACGTTTCCTCTACACGACCGCGCCGCTCACCGCCGACCGCAACTGGAAGTCCAAGGTCAAGGCGGCCCTGGGTCGGGACGACCAGATGGGTCCGGCCGACAACATCGCCCGGGAGCGCTACAACGCGATGATCCGGGAGAAGTACGGATCCACCGGCCGCCTCGTCGACATCGCCGCCGCCGAGGCGGAGGGCACCGGCGAGCGCAGCCAGGACGGCACCACCTACTACGTGCTCAACGAGAACCTGACCTTCGACCGTGGTCACCTCAACGAGGTCGGCTCGGAGGCCGTCGCCGCGGAGCTGCTCAGGGTGGTGGCGACCCAGAGTCCGGTCGCCTGAGGTGCGGACGAAGGGCGATGAGTATGCGATGAGCCTGCAGGGGGTCGGGATCGACGTCGCCGACATCCGGCGCTTCGCGCGGCTCCTGGCGATGCGTGGCTCCGGCTTCGCGGTGCGGTGGTTCACCGACGCCGAGATCGCCCAGTGCATGGCCGCGGCGACCCCCGCCACGGCCTTCGCGATGAGGTACGCCGCCAAGGAGGCCGTCTGGAAGGCACTCGGTCCCGGCGAATGGTCCGGGCCGCTGCCGTGGCGCGGGATCACGGTGCTCGAGGACGCTTCCGGGTCTCTTTCGGTACGCCTCGAGGGCCCTGCGGCCGAGCTCGCAGCCCTGGCCGGCGTCACCGGTGTGCGGGTCGCCACCGTTCCCGGCCCTCGGATGGCCATCGCCACAGCTGTCGCCGACGGCGACCCGATGCGAGGTGACAATGCCCGACCTTCGACTTGACCACATCGGCATCCAGGTCCGCGACCTGCACCGCGCCGCCGAGGCCTTCGAGCGGCTCTTCGGCTACCGGCGCGTCACCGATCCGGTCGTCAACACCCGTCACGGGGTCCGCGGGGTCTTCCTGGAGAAGCCGGACTCTCTGCCCATCAAGCTCATCACCCCGGTGACTCCTGGGCCGCATGCGTACGGTCTCCATCACCTGGCCTTCATGGCACCTGATCTCGAGGTCACTCTGGTCGAGCTCGGGGCCGCCGGGGCTCGTACGCTCAGTCCGCCGCAGCCTGGGGAGATGTTCGACGATGAGCTCATCGCGTTCGTGCGGGCTGCTGGGATCAACGTCGAGCTGATCACCACCGATCGGCGTCGGGGGCGGATCGACTGAGCGGGTCGTCCGGTGGTCGAGCTTGTCGAGACCACCGTGTGCGTAACCGTTTCCTCGGGGCCGGTGTGGGCCGCCGACCCTTTCCTGAGGGCCGGGCCCCGGAGTCAAGGACGGCCTGCGGCCGCCGGCTTCGCCGGGTGCGCGACATGGTGTGTCACGGACCAGTGATGCCCCGGTGGTCGAGCTTGTCGAGACCACCCGTGCGTGACCGTTCCTCGGGGTTGGTGTGGGCCGCCGACCCGTTCTTGAGGGTCTTCTCGATCTGCTCCGGCGTCAAGGACGCCCTTCGGGCGCCGGCTACGCCGGCCGCTTCGCGGTCCTGGACTCCGGACCAGATCGAGAAAGATTTGGCTGGCTATCGGGGCGGCGGCCCGGGTGTGGCGCAGCGAGATTCTTGTACGGGACCGGGGTGTTCCGGAGAGAGAAGGTGGCCCTTCGGGCCACTTACCATCCACAGGAACGGGACCGTTCGCTAAGTGCGAAAACGTCGTTTGACCTGGGAAAATAGGTGGATAAATCGGTGACGGAGGCGTAGAATCAGACCATCACAGCACACCTCTGAAGGGAGGGACGCGATGAGTCTCGGCCGCGAGATCGACCACTGGGGTACCAACCCCGGCGACGCGATCGACGCTGCTCTGCTGGCCATCGAATCCGCCCTCCATGACCTGCTGGCCAGCGACCCCGTCTACTGGCGGACTAGGCAGAAGAAAGATCTGCTCGAACGACTCGAGAAGCTCGAGGCCCAGCAGGCCGCGTTGAAGCTCCGGGTCCTCGCCTCGGCCGGCGACATTGCCGAGGAGACCGGTGCGAAGGACGCCTCGGGGTGGCTGCGGACCGAGCTGCTCATCGACAAGGCCGTTGCCCGCGCCCAGATCAAACTCGCCGCCGGCGTCGCGAAGTACGAGCGCGTCGCCGCGGGTCTCGCCGAGGGTGTCGTGTCGCTGGACAAGGCCCGGGTGATCACCCAGGCACTCGACGCGATCGAGGCAGATCCGGTCGCCAGCACCGAAGACGTTGCGTTGGCCGAGAAGCTGCTGGTCGACTACGCCACCCGGCTGACCGCCAACGAACTCCGCATCGTCGGCAAGCGCATCCTGCGCGAGATCGACCCGGCCAGGTTCGAGGACGCCGAAGCCAAAGCACTGCTGGCCGAGGAAGAACGCGCCCAGCAGAAGACCGCCTTGCGGATCTGGGACAACCACGACGGCACCATCGGGTTCGACGGTGTTCTGCCGGCCTCGGTCGGGATGCGGTTCAAGCGACTCGTCGAGGCCTATGCCCAGCCCCGCAAACAACAACTCCTCGACAAAGGTGCCCCGCTGCCCCCGTGGGGACGGTTGATGGGCCAGGGGTTCGCCCGACTCTTGGAGACCATCGACCCCGCTGCGTTGCCCCGCCACGGTGGTGACGCCACCACCATCAACGTGGTGATCTCGCTCGAGGAGCTCCGCAAAGACCTCGGGGTCGCGACCCTGGGCTACGACGAGACCAACGGCACCACCATCAGCGCGGCCGAGGCCCGGCGGATGGCCTGCAACGCCACCATCATCCCCTGGGTGCTCGGCGGCGATGGTGAGGTCCTCGATGCGGGCAGGGCGAGCAGGCTCTTCCAGCCAATCCAGCGCAAAGCGCTGCGTCTACGGCACAAGTGCTGCCAGGCCGAAGGCTGCGACATGCCACCCGAATGGTGCGACGCCCACCACCTCGACCCCTGGGCAACCGGCGGCACAACGAATCTCAAGGACGGGGCGCTGTTGTGCGCGCACCACCACCGCCTGGCCCACAACCCGGCCTATGTTCATGAACGACTACCGGATGGCACCATCCGATTCACCCGCCGCCCCTGAACCAGCAGGACGATCACGGACCACACACCCCGCCGAGTGGGCGCAACTGTCCCACGTGGAACGCCCGAGTCGGCGTGACTGTCCCGGTCTGGCGCGCGTGAGTCGGCGTGACTGTCTCACGCACCGCGTCGGAGTCCGTGCTGCGGTTCTGGCGACGTCGTAGCTGGACCCTGGCGCCGTTTCGACGCTCAATTTCGGGACAGATGCGCCGACTCGGCGTTGGGTAGCGGGACAGTTGCGCCGACTCGGCGGGTATCAGGTTCAGGGGCTTCAGCCGTCAGTGGAGCCCTCCCGCCGGCCACGCTTGATCTCGGTGTCGAGGGCGTCTAGGTGCTGGGTCCAGAAGCGGCGGAACGGGGTGAGCCAGGCGTCGACCTCGGCCAGGGGGCCGGTGTCGAGGGAGTAGATGCGGCGGGTGCCGTCGGGACGTACGTTGGCGAAGCCGTGCTCGCGCAGGACCTTGAGCTGCATGGAGACCGCGGGCTGGCGGATGCCGAACTCGGCGGAGATGGTCTCGACGACCTCGCCGGAGGTGAGGTCGCCGGCGGCGAGGAGCTCGAGGATGCGGCGGCGTACGGGGTCGCCGAGGACGTCGAAGGCGTGCAAGCGGCTACTCCGGCATCGCGGTGTAGGCGGCCACGCAGCGCTCGCCGGCGGCGCGGGCCTGGTCGGGCGGGGTGCCGAAGGCGATGTCGGCCTCGACCCAGGCGGCGGCGGAGCCCTGGGTGTGCTCGATCATCGCGGGCAGCGCCTCGGGGGACATCGGGTCGATCTTCTCGGCATCGGGGGCGGAGAGGTGGAGGGCGAGGCCGAGCAGCATCTGCTCCCAGCCGATGCCGACGGCGCTGGGGCCGAACTCCTTCCACTGCTCGGGCGGGACGGGGGCGGAGTGCTCGAGCCGGAGCAGCGTACGGCCGCCGGCGGCGGTCAGGGTCGCGTCGACCCACGACTTCATGTCGCCGTAGTCCCAGGTGATCGAGAGCAGCTTGGGGCGGTCGCAGGCGAGGATCTCGCCGCCGGCGTTGCCCACGAGCTGGTAGCGGCCGCCGACCTCGAAGTCGCCGGTGACCGGCATCAGCCAGCGCGGGATGCGCTCCTTGGTGGTCAGTGCGTCCCAGACCTCGTCGGGGTCGGCGTCGTAGCTGCGCTCGACGACGAGCACGCGCAGCTCCTCGCCGCCGCGGGTCGTCGTGGTCAGCGCGCGGTTCACCGCGCCGAGGTGGTCGGCAGGAATGAAAGGTGGTGTGCTCATGCCTGCCGACGTTATATCAATGCATCTTGATATTCAACCGGATCAGCCGACGGGCAGGTGGGCCTCGGGACCGACGAACCGGAACGCGATCTTGAGCTTCTTCAGGCTCCGCGGGTCCGGGGTCGACTTCGCGCCGGTGCCGCCCGTGGCGAGCTCGAACTTCTTCCAGGCGGCGAGGGTGGCGTCGTCCACGATGCCGTTGACCACGAGGTTCGCCCCGGCCTTGACGTTGAGCGCGTTCTGGATCCATCCGACGCCGTTGGTGCGGATCCGCTTGCCCTTGCGCAGCCCCGCGGCGATCTGGAACTGCTTCTGGATGATCGCCAGGTTGGACTTGGTCTCCTTCGGTTTCCAGACCGGCTTCGCCCTCGACCTCGCGTACGCCGCGTAGTCGAAGATCGTGGCTCTGATGTCGGCGGGGTGCCAGGTCTCGTCCGTGCCGACGCCGTGCTGGCCACTGAGGCCGAAGGCATGGTTGTAGTAGTCGCTGATCTGCGAGCTGGTGGCCAGGAAGCCGAAGAGCGCCGGGCCGCCGTCGACGAACTTGCCGACGGTGACCCCGAGGTCGCGGAAGTCGTCCGTCCTGACGACCCCGGACTGTGGCGGCAGGGTGAAGCCGTGGATGTGGTGGCCGAACTTCGGTGGGAAGCGGTACCAGCACGCGTAGCCGTTGGCCCGCAGCCACTTCTCCTGGGTCCGCCAGTTCACGCCCGGGATGTGCAGGTCGGCGCAGGCGTCGTGGTCGTGGGTGCCCGCGGACGCCTTGACGGTGGTGTTGAACGGGGCCTGGATGATGACGATCCCGGTCCCGAACTTCTTCTGCGCGGCGGCGTCGAGCGCGCACAGGTGCGCGATGGTCCGGGCCGACCCCTTGACCTGCTTGCCGCCCGAGGTCTTCCGCGACCACAGGACCAGGTCGGTCTGCTTCGGGGGCTTGCTCCAGTCGACCGGTTTGCCGTTGAGGGTGAGCACGTCACTCATAGATCAGGTCCTCCGGAAGATCCGCGGCAGGGACCATCGTGTCGGTGCCCGCGGTCTCCGTCGGCTCGCCGTCCTCGATGTCCTCGTCGAAGGTGTTGATATCGGTGGCGGCCTCGTCGATGTCGATCACAGGTGCGTCGATCATCGGTGCGGCCTCGGCGTCGGAGAGACCGAGTGTCAGGTCTGCGATCTCGCCGGGCTCTGGTGTGGTGTCAGACATGGAACCTCCTGGTTCTGGGCGGGACATGTCTCCACCGCGAGCCTGTTCCGGTCAGCACGCCGCGAGCCGCAGCATCGGAGATCTACCCAGGACTGGCGATCTCGGCGACCTCCTCGACGAGCATCGGAGCCGCGTGGAAGTAGGCGGTCGTACGCCGCTTCTGCTCGATGTCGCGGTAGACGCGCTCGACCTGCTCGACCGTGAGCCCGGTCGCCCCGGCGACCGCGGCGGTGGGGACGCCGTTGTTGAGGCCGTAGAGGCACAGGTCCATCCGCTGGTAGGGCAGCGAGAAGTAGAACTCCTCCTGCGACTGCTCCAGCGAGTAGGTGTCGGTGGTGGAGGGCCGCGCCTGGATCTCCTCGGGCACCCCGAGGTGAGCGGCCATCGCGTAGACCTGCGACTTGTAGAGGTGTGCGATCGGCTTCAGGTCGGCGGCACCGTCGCCGAGCTTCACGAAGAAGCCCTGGTCGTACTCGAGCCGGTTGGGGGTGCCGGCGACGGCGTAGTTGAGCCGGTCGGCGTGGAAGTACTCCAGCGCCTTGCGGGCCCGCTGCTTGAAGTTCGTCGCCGCGACGATCTCCAGGTAGGCCTCGGTCGTCAGGCGGTGGGTGCTCTGGGTGCCGTTCGGATCCTCGACGACGACCGAGAACAGCCGGAACGTGTCGGAGTCGACCACGCTGGGGAGCACGATCTTCGACTTCCACCCCGGGCCGTACGCAGGCACGACCCGCCGGATCGCGTCGTCCCGCCGCTGGTAGGCGCCGAGACCGACCAGGACGGGGGAGATGTCCTCGAGCACCGAGTCGATCCCGAGGGACTCGGTCAGCTTCGTGCTGTAGCCGATCGTGTCGTCGGACGACTCCTGCTCGGGCATGTGCAGCGCGAAGACCCGATCCCGGCCGAGCGCCTTGACCGCCAGCGCGGCGACCACGCTGGAGTCGATCCCGCCGGAGACCCCGAGCACGATGCCCTTGCGCTTGTTAGCCACTAGATAGCGGCGGATCGCATCGCCGATCCGGGTCGCCTCCGCCTCCTCGTCGTAGCGGAGCGTCTCCAGTCCGTACGCTGCGTTCTGGCTGGTCGTGGCTGTGCCTGTCATGGCTGGGCTGGTGGTCATGCCGAGGTCCTTCCGGTGGGCTCGAGGCCGGTGGGTTCGAGAGTGGTGTCGAAGACGGTGAGTGGTTCCGGTGGCGCGGCCGCCGGGGCCGCGCCGGTGAGCAGCTCGCTGTGCAGCAGCTGGGTGGACAGGACGGCCACCAGGCGCATGTTGTCGGTGTTGCCGAGGCCGCGGCCCTGCGTCCGCCGGGCCTTCTCCAGCAGCCGCTGGACGAGCTCGGGCCGGAAGACGCCGGCCGCCTCCAGAGCGGCGCCCGAGGTGACGTCGAAGACCCAGTCCGGGGTGCCGCCGGCGAAGAAGGCCGCCGCGTCGGGTGCCCGGTAGGGCTGCTTGGGCCGGCGCAGGATCTCCTCGGGCACCAGGTCGGCGAAGGCCCGCTTGAGCAGGTGCTTCTCGTCCATGCCGTGGATCTTGTGCTCGGCCGGGACCCGGCCGGCGAGCTCGGCGACGTGCGGGTCCAGGAACGGGAACCGGCCCTCGACGGAGTTGCCCATCAGCATGCGGTCGCCCTGGGAGGCCAGGATGTAGCCGGGCAGCAGGGTCGTCATCTCCAGCCACTGGGCGCGCGCCACCGGGTCCCAGGAGGCGGCCGCGGCGGGCATCTGGGCGACCACTCCGTCGGCCGCGCCGCCTGCCGGCACCCGGACCTCCGGACGCAGCATCGACGCCAGCACCGCGCTGGAGTCCCACCGCGGCCGGTGCGACATCGCCAGGTCGTCGGACGAGAGGTTGCGCGAGAAGAAGCTCCGCGCGAACGCCGGCGCCTGGTTGGGGGAGCGGTGCATCCACGGGTAGAGCTGCTCGACCGCCGCCTCGGCGGCCGCCGGGTCGCGCAGCCACAGGTCGCGGATCTTGGCCTCGCGGAAGATGTCGTAGCCACCGAGCACCTCGTCGGCGCCCTCGCCGGTGACGACCACCTTGAAGCCGGCGTCCCGCACGAGCCGGGAGAGCAGGAACATCGGCGCCGGGGCGGTCCGCAGCAGCGGCGACTCGGCGTGGCGTACGACCTCAGGGAAGACGTCGGCGATGTCGCGCTCGCTCACCACGACGTCGTGGTGGACGGTGCCGAGACGCTCGGCCATCAGGGTCTGGAAGCCGCCCTCGTCGAACTCGGCCTCGGCGAACCGCAGCGAGAACGTGTGCAGCGGCGCCGAGGTGCTGCGTACGACCCTGCCGGATGCGATCGCGCCGGCCGTGACCGCGGAGTCGATCCCGCCGGAGAGGTACGCCGCCACCGGCACGTCGCTGCGCTCGAACCGCAGCCGGGTGGCCGCCATCAGTGTCGTACGCAGCGCCTCGGCGTTGGCCTCCAGGTCGGTGAGCTCCTCGGCCCCCGCCGGCGGGAACGAGGGCGCCCAGTAGCGCTGCTCGACCTCCACGCCGCGACCGTGCCCGTCACGAACGATCAGGTAGGAGCCCGGCGGCACCTGGGAGATCTGCCGGAAGACCGTGCGCGGCGCGACCGCCGACCACAGCGTCAGCACCTGGTCGAGCCCGACCGGGTCGAGCTCGCGCGGGACGTCGGGGGAGGCGTAGAGCGCCTTCACCTCGGAGGCGAAGAGCAGCTGCCCCGCGACGCGCGTGTAGAAGAGCGGGCGGACGCCGAAGCGGTCGCGGGAGAGCACGAGCGAGTCCGTCCGGCGGTCCCAGATCGCCAGCGCCCACTGGCCGTTGAACCGCTCGAAGCAGCCCGGCCCCCACTCCTCCCAGGCGTGCACGATGACCTCGGTGTCCGAGCGGGTGTCGAAGACGTGGCCGCGGGCGCGGAGCTGGGCGGCCAGCTCGACGTGGTTGAAGATCTCGCCGTTGAAGGTGACCCAGATCTGCCCGTTCTCGCGGCAGGAGCGGCCGGTCATCGGCTGGGTGCCGCCGGCCGTGTCCACGATCGCCAGCCGGGTGTGGCCGAGCGCGACCCGCTCGTCGCGGTAGTAGCCGCTGCCGTCGGGTCCGCGGTGGGCCAGGCTGCCCAGCATCCGTCGCACGAGGGCAGGCTCAGGCGACTCGGTGCTGCTCAGCACCCCACAGATCCCGCACATGGCGCTCCTCGATCGATCCCGGACGGTGCCCGAAGAGTTGCCCGCGAAGTCCTGCCGGGGCGCCGGGATGGGGGCGTTTATCACCCAATGTCGGCATCTCCGGGCCTGATTTCGGCTCCCGACCCTCTTCGGCTGACAGAACGGGAGGGCATTCGTAGACGTTCGTAGACAGGAGATGTGATGGCGGACGTACAGAGCACGATCGAAGGCTTCATCCTGGACAGCCTGCTGCTGGGTGACGAGACCCGGCTGCCCGGGCCGACCGAGTCGCTGGTCGAGTCGGGCGTCATCGACTCGACCGGGATCCTGGAGCTCATCGAGTTCCTCGAGGCGGAGTTCGAGATCTCCGTCGACGAGGCCGAGACCGTGCCCGAGAACCTCGACGGCGTCGCCAACCTGGTGGCGTACGTCGGCCGGAAGACGTCAGAGGCACAGAGCCTTGCTAGTTGACGGAGCCCGTGACACAGGCGACTTCGAGGTCGACCTGGCCAAGATGTACGCGATCGTCCTCGACGGTCCGCGTACATCCTGGCTGTCCAGGCTGCGGTTCTGGCTCTTCGACTACGAGCTGCACTGCGTCGCCTGCTACCGCTTCGGACGCTGGGCGTCCCGGCTGCGCACCCGCAACCGTCTGCTCGGCGTGCTGGCGCTGGGCGTCTACTGGTTCTGGAACCGGCGCAACATCCGCGTCCACCACACCGACATCTTCCGGCGCGCCGACATCGGGCCCGGGCTGCTGCTCATGCACCGCTCGGGGATCATCGTCGGCCCGGCCGTGGTCGGCAGCAACTGCGTGCTCCACCAGAACGTGACCATCGGCCAGCGCATCGCCGACGGCGACCTGGGCGTGCCGAGGATCGGCGACGACGTCTGGATCGGTCCCGGTGCGGTGATCACGGGCGCGATCACGGTCGGCGACGGCTGCACGATCTCCGCCGGGACGGTGCTGTCCAAGGACGTCCCGCCGCACAGCCTCGTCGGCGGCAACCCCGGCCGGGTCATCGCCAAGGACTACGACAACAGCAACATGATCAACTACGTGATCGCCGACTCCGGCGGCTCGGCCGGCGGGGTGCGAGCGTCATGATCGCGAGCGTCGTGGTGCCGGCGCACAACGAGGCCCGGGGGCTGTCGGAGAACCTGACGGCCCTGCTCGACGGCCTCCCCTACGGGGCCCTCGACGTCGTGGTCGTGTGCAACGGCTGCACCGACGACACCGCCGCGGTCGCGCGGTCGGTCCCCGGCGTACGCGTCCTGGAGATCGCGGAGGCCTCCAAGGCGCGCGCGGTCGAGGTCGGCAACGCCGCGGCGGACGCCCCGCAGAACACGCACCTCCCGCGGCTCCACCTGGACGCCGACGTACGTCTCACCGGCACCGACCTGCTCCGGCTGCTCGACGCGCTCGACGAGGACGGCGTGCTCGCGGTCGCCCCCGAGCGGACGGTGCCGCTGGCGGCGTCGTCCTGGCCCGTCCGCGCCTACTACCGGGTGTGGCAGGCCCTCCCGAGCGTACGCAGCGGCCTGTTCGGCCGCGGAGCCTTCTGCCTCACCGCCGAGGGCCGGGCCCGGGTCGCCGCCGCCGGCACGAGCCTGATGAACGACGACCTGGTGGTCTCCGAGCTCTTCGCACCCGCCGAGCGCCGTGTCGTCGCCGACGCGACCGTGGTCGTTCGGCCGCCTCGTACTTTGAAAGACCTGGTCAGGCGCAGGATCCGCGTCGTGACCGGCAACGCTCAAGCCGATGACCACGGCGCTCGGAACGGATCCACCTCGCTCTCGGACCTGCTTGTGCTCGGGCTGCGTAAGCCTGCGATCGGACTTCGGGTTCCGGTCTTCATGACAGTCACCCTCGTCGCCCGGATGCTCTCCCGCAGAGCTGTCCGGACCGGCGACTACACCACCTGGTTACGCGACGAGAGCTCGCGAGCCTGATCCGAGAAGGAGCACGACTGTGAAGCTGCGAACGGGACTGGCCGCGTTGCTCGGAGTTGTTCTTGTCACCCCTGTCATCTCGCTCGTCACTGCGTCCAGCGCAAGTGCCGACCCGTGCGGTCCGGAGGGCAACGAGATCGCCTGTGAGAACAGCAAACCCGGTAATCCGTCGAGCGAATGGGGCATCACCGGCGCAGGCGACGACTCGATCCAGGGGTTCGCGACCGACATCAGCGTCGATGCCGGCAACCGGATCGACTTCAAGGTCGACACCGACGCCTCGGCCTACACGATCACGATCTACCGGATCGGCTACTACGGCGGTGACGGCGCCCGCAGGATCACCTCGGTGACGCCGTCGGCGAACCTGCCGCAGAACCAGCCCAACTGCTATCGCGACACCACCACCGAGATCACCGACTGCGGCAACTGGGGGGTCTCGGCGTCCTGGAACGTGCCGGCGACCGCGGTCTCGGGGGTCTACATCGCCAAGCTGGACCGTGCCGACACCAACGAGTCGAGCCACATCACCTTCATCGTCCGCGACGACGACAGCAACTCCGACGTGGTCTTCCAGACCTCCGACACCACCTGGCAGGCCTACAACAACTACGGCGGCTCGAGCTTCTACGTCGGCGGCGGGAACGGCCGGGCCTACAAGCTCAGCTACAACCGTCCGTTCGCGACCCGCTCCGGCGGCACCTCCCACGACTTCTTCTTCGCCAACGAGTACCCGGCGGTGCGGTTCCTGGAGCGCAACGGCTACGACGTCAGCTACATGTCCGGGATCGACACCGATCGCTACGGCTCGCTGCTCACCAACCACAAGACCTTCCTGAGCGTGGGACACGACGAGTACTGGAGCGGGCGGCAGCGCGCGAACGTCGAGGCCGCCCGCGACGCCGGCGTCAACCTGCAGTTCCTCAGCGGCAACGAGGTCTACTGGCGGACCCGCTACGAGGCGTCGAAGGACGGCACCAACACGCCCTACCGGACCCTGGTCACCTACAAGGAGTCCTGGGCGCAGCAGAAGCTCGATCCGACCGCGGAGTCGACCGGCACCTGGCGCGACCCGCGCTACGCGCCGAAGTCCCAGGGCGGTGGGCTGCCGGAGAACTCGCTGACCGGCACCATCTTCATGTCCAACCTGACCGACCTCCCGGTGACGGTGAAGAAGTCCCAGGGCGGGCTGCGGCTGTGGCGCAACACCGGGCTGGCCTCGATGACCGCCGACCAGACCGAGCTGGCCCCGCACACGGTGGGCTACGAGTCCGACGAGGACCAGGACAACGGCTTCCGGCCGCCCGGCACGATCCGGCTGTCGGAGACCACCGGGTTCATCCCGGGTCAGTACATGCGCGACTTCGGGCGGACCACGGGCGACGGCACCACGACCCACTCGCTCACGCTCTACCGGGCCGCCAGCGGCGCTCTGGTCTTCGGCGCCGGGTCGGTCCAGTGGACCTGGGGCCTCGACTCCGAGCATGACAACCCGTACCACGACGAGACCGCCGACCGGCGGATGCAGCAGGCGCAGGTCAACCTGCTGGCCGACATGGGTGCCCAGCCGACCACGCTGATGACCGGCCTGAACGCTGCCACCAAGTCGACCGACACGACCGGACCGACGGTCGCCATCACCTCGCCCACGGCCGGATCGACCCAGCCCAACGGCACCAAGGTGACGCTCACCGGCACCGCCGTCGACACGGGCGGTGGCGTGGTCGCGGGGGTCGAGTACTCCCTCGACGACGGCACCTCGTGGCACCCCGCCACCGGGACGACCGCCTGGTCGGTGACGTACGTCCAGCCGGGGGTCGGCAGCACGCCGATACGGGTCCGCGCCGTCGACGACAGCGCCAACATCGGCGCCTCTGCGACCAGGAGCTTCAACGTCACCTGCCCGTGCAGCATCCTCGGCCAGCGGGAGGTGCCGACGACCTGGAACGCCGTCACCAGCCCGGCGACCCCGTCGGCCAACGACGGCGGTGCCGCCGAGCTCGGCCTGCGCTTCACGCCCCAGGCAGACGGGTACGTCGCGGGCGTCCGCTTCTTCAAGGGCGCCGGCAACACCGGCACCCACGTCGGCTCGCTGTGGAGCAGCAGCGGCGAGCGGCTGGCCCAGGTCACCTTCACCAACGAGTCCAGCGGAGGCTGGCAGTCGGCGACGTTCAGCCAGCCGGTCGCGGTCGCCGCGGGGGCGAGGTACACCGTCTCCTACACGGCTCCGGCCGGTCACTACGCCGTGGCGCCGTGGGCCTTCGCGGCGAAGGGGTTCGAGGCGTATCCGTTCGAGGTGGAGGGCGGCTACGGCGCCGCACCCGCCGGGGTCTACGCGAACGCGGGACAGTTCCCTGCGAGCTCCTACCAGAACCCGAACTACTTCGTGGACGTGCTGTTCACGACCACCGACGACTCGCCGCTGACCGCCACCAACCAGTGGCCGCTGGCCGGCTCCTCCTCGGTGCCGCGCAACACCACGGTGAGCGCCAGGTTCACCAAGCCGGTGGTCGCCTCGACCGTCGGGCTGCGGCTGACCGACTCCGTCGGCAACCAGGTGGCCGGGTCGACGGCCTACGACTCGATGACCAGGACGGTGACCTTCACCCCGTCGGCCAACCTCGCCGGGTTCGTCACCTACACCGCCACGCTCTCGGGGCAGGACAGCGGTGGGACGGCCATCTCGACCGGGAAGACCTGGTCGTTCCGTACGGCCAAGCCGCCGGCGGCGGCAGGGGTCTGCCCGTGCTCGCTCTATGACGAGGACGCCACCCCGACGGTCCTCCAGGACCCGGAGAACGCCCAGCTCACCCTGGGTGTCCGGTTCCGGGCCGACGTGGCCGGCACTGTCACCGGGGTGAAGTTCTACAAGGGCGTCAACAACGCCGCCCCGCACACCGGCACCCTGTGGTCGGCCAACGGCGCCGTGCTCGCCCAGGGCACCTTCACCGACGAGTCGACGACCGGCTGGCAGACGCTGACCTTCGCCGAGCCGGTGCAGATCCAGGCGAACACCGACTACATCGCCTCCTACCGCACCAACGGCTACTACTCGGCCACCCCGAACGCCTTCGCCTCGTCCGACCTGTCGAAGCCGCCGCTGCGGGTGACCTCGACGGCCGGGGCGTACGCCTACGGCACGGGCTTCCCGGCGGCCACCTCGCCGTCGAGCTACATGGTCGACGTGGTCTTCGAGAAGGGCGCGCCGACGATCACGATGACCTCGCGTAGCCCGGTTCCCGGGGCGGTCGAGGTGGCACGCGGGACCAACGTGGTGGCGTCGTTCTCCTCGGCGATCAACTCGGGCTACACGGTGTCGGTGACCTCGGGAGGCCAGCCGGTCCAGGGGACGACGACGCTCGGCAACTCCGGGACGACGCTCACCTTCGACCCCACGTCTCTGCTGCCCGCGGCCGCGGATGTGACGGTCACGATCAGCGGGGTCACCTCGACCGAGGGGGCCAGTCTGCCCACGCAGACGTGGACGTTCCGGACCAGATCGGCGGAGACACCCGACAGCCAGACGCTCTTCGGTGACGTCGTGCCCGCGATCGAGGCCCAGGACGACGCCTCTCCGGTCGAGGTCGGGACGGTGTTCAGTCCCACCCGTGACGGGCGGGTGACCGCGATCCGGTTCTACAAGGGGGCCGGCAACGGTGGCACCCATGTCGGGTCGCTGTGGAACATGGCCGGCCAGCGGCTCGCCCAGGTGACCTTCACCAACGAGACCGCCTCCGGCTGGCAGCAGGCCACGCTGTCCAGTCCGGTCGAGGTGCAGGCAGGGGTGTCGTACATGGTCTCCTACCTGGCGCCGCAGGGGCACTATGCGACCACGTCGCAGTTCTTCGCGACCGCCTACTCCGCCGGTGACCTGACCGCTCCGGCCGGCACCAACGGGCGCTATCTCTACGGTGCCGCCGGTGGCTTCCCGCAGTACTCGTTCGGGTCGACGAACTACTTCGCCGATGTCGTCTTCCAGCGCGCGGGCCCGACGATCTCGGTCACCGGGCAGGACCCGGGGCCGGGTGCGACCGAGGTGGCGACGTCGGTCAACCCGTCGATCACGTTCTCGGCCGCGATCGCGAGCGGCTGGAACATGTCGGTCACGGCCAACGGGTCCGCGGTCGCTGGCTCGGCGGCGCTGAGCAGCGACGGACGTACGCTGCGCTTCACCCCGTCGGCGGCGCTGCCGGCCGGGGCGACGGTGTCGGTGACGGTCTCGGGGGTGGTCTCGACCGACGGGGCGAACCTGCCGACGCAGACCTGGTCGTTCACCACGGTCCCGCCGGTCGTCACAGAGGTCTCGCTGTTCACCGGCGTCACCCCGCAGAACGCGTCGACGTTCGACCTGATGCCGATCGAGGTCGGCACCGCGTTCACCACCTCGGTGGCGGGCTCGGTGACGGCGATCCGGTTCTACAAGGGCAGCGGAAACACCGGCACCCACGTCGGCTCGCTGTGGAACGCGGCCGGCACCCGGATCGCCCAGGTGACCTTCACCAACGAGACCGCGACCGGCTGGCAGCAGGCCACGTTGGCGACGCCGGTGGCGCTCACGCCGGGAGCGGTGTACGTCGTGTCCTACTACGCCCCCAACGGGCGCTACTCGTCCACCCCCGCCGCACTCACGCAGTCGCGGACGGTCGGCCCGCTGACGGCTCCGGGCGGAGCCAACGGCCGGTATCGGTACGGGACCGGAGGGGGGCTCCCGAACCGATCCTGGAACTCCACGAACTACTTCGTGGACGTGAGGTTCCGCCCGGCGTCCCCGTAGGCCGGGCGAGCGGTCCCTAATTGGGGGGATAGGTGGGGCGAGGCTCTTCGGAGCCTCGCCCCACGCCGATTTCATGGTCGACATGACTGATGGGGAACCGCTCGGCGTGGCAGTGGTCGGGGCCGGTTACTGGGGACCGAACCTGGTCCGCAACTTCCGGAACGCACGGGACTGGTCGCTGGTCGCGGTGGTCGACCTGGACCTCGAGCGGGCCCAGGAGGTGATCGGGGGCGGCTCCGACGTGCTGGCCACGACCGACCTCGACGAGGTGCTCGCACGCGAGGACGTGGACGCGGTCGCGATCGCCACCCCCGCCCGGACGCACCGAGGGCTGGTGGAGCGGGCGCTGCGCGCCGGGAAGCACGTGCTGGTCGAGAAGCCGCTGGCCGACGACGTGGAGTCGGGACGGAGCATGGTCGAGGCCGCGCGGGCCAACGGTCTCGTGCTGATGGCCGACCACACCTACTGCTACACGCCGGTCGTGCAGAAGATCCGCGAGCTGGTCGAGGACGGCTCTCTCGGCGAGATCCTGTTCGTCGACTCGGTGCGGATCAACCTCGGCCTGGTGCAGCCCGACGTCGACGTCTTCTGGGACCTGGCCCCGCACGACCTCTCGATCCTCGACTTCGTCCTGCCGGGTGGGCTGCGCCCCACCGGCGTGGCCGCCCAGGGCTCCGACCCGCTGGGTGCCGGGAAGGCGTGCGTCGGCTATCTCACCCTGCCGCTGGAGGGCGGGGCGATGGCCCACGTCCACGTCAACTGGCTCAGCCCCACCAAGATCAGGCAGATGGTGATCGGCGGGAGCCGGCGTACGTTGGTCTGGGACGACCTCAACCCCCAGCAACGGCTCAGCGTCTTCGACCGCGGCGTCGACCTGGTCCAGCAGAGCGTCGACATCGCCGACCGCGCCGCCGCGACGATCTCCTACCGCCTGGGTGACACCTGGGCGCCGGCGCTGCCCGAGTACGAGGCGCTCTCCCGGATGGTCGGCGAGTTCGCCGAGGCGATCCGGGGCGGGCGTGCGCCGGTCACCGACGGGGCCGCCGGGCTCCGTGTCCTCTCCGTCCTGGAGGCGGCCCAGACCAGCCTCCGAGCCCGTGGCGCCCTCGTCGAGGTGGCCGCCGAGACCCCTTCCCTGGAGCTGATCCGATGACTTCTCTGCACGGTGCGAACGTCCTGGTCACCGGAGGTGCGGGCACGATCGCCTCCACCATCGTGGACCAGCTCCTCGACGAAGGGGTCGCGCACGTCGACGTCCTCGACAACCTGATCCGGGGCCGCAAGGCCAACCTCGACGACGCGCTCGCCTCCGGCCGGGTCACGCTCGTCGAGGGCGACATCCGTGACCGCGACCTCGTCGGCGACCTCACCGCCGGCAAGGACCTGGTCTTCCACCAGGCCGCCATCCGGATCACGCTGTGCGCCGAGGAGCCGCGGCTGGCCAACGAGGTGCTGGTCGACGGCACCTTCAACGTCGTCGAGGCCGCGGTCTCCGCGGGCGTCTCGAAGCTGGTCTACGCGTCCTCCGCCTCGGTCTTCGGCCTGGCCGGGGAGTTCCCGACGCCCGAGGGTCACCACCACAACAACAACGACACCCTCTACGGCGCCGCGAAGTCCTACAACGAGGGGCTGGTGCGGTCCTTCCGGGCGATGTACGGGCTCGACTACGTCGGGCTGCGCTACTTCAACGTCTACGGGCCGCGGATGGACGTGCACGGCGCCTACACCGAGGTGCTGGTGCGCTGGATGGAGCGGATCGCCGACGGCCAGCCGCCGCTGATCTTCGGCGACGGCCGGCAGACGATGGACTTCGTCTGCGTCCCCGACATCGCCCGCGCCAACATCCTCGCGGCCGCCTCCGACGTGACCGAGGGCGTCTACAACATCGCCTCCGGCACCGAGACCTCGCTGCTCGAGCTGGCCGAGGCGCTGCTGCGGGTGATGGGCGCCTCCGGCCTGCAGGTCGAGCACGGGCCCGAGCGTGCGGTCAACGGGGTCACCCGCCGGCTCGCCTCGATCTCCGCGGCCCGCGAGGACCTGGGCTGGACGCCCACGATCGGGCTCGAGGAGGGGCTGCGGCAGCTGGTGGAGTGGTGGCGACCGCTGCGCTCCGAGATCGCGGCCGGGCGGGCTCTGCAGGGCGGTCCGTCGTGAGTCGGATCAACGTGATGCAGCCCTGGCTGGGCGAGGAGGAGATCGCCGCGGTCACCGAGGTGCTCCGCTCCGGCTGGGTCGCCCAGGGGCCGCGCGTGGCGGAGTTCGAGCGCCGCTTCGCGGCCTCGCAGCAGGCCGATCACGCCGTCGCCACCTCGAGCTGCACGACGGCGCTCCAGCTGGCGCTGGTCGTCGCCGGAGTACGTCCCGGGGACGACGTCGTCGTCCCGTCCTTCTCCTTCATCGCGACCGCCAACGCGGTGGTCTACCTCGGTGCGAGGCCGGTCTTCGCCGACGTCTCGGCGGTGACCGGGAACCTCACCGCGGAGACGGTTCGGGAGGCGCTCACGCCACGGACCACGGCGGTGATCGTCGTCGACCAGGGCGGGGTGCCGGTCGACCTGGACGCGATCCGGGAGGTCTGCGACCCGCTCGGCATCGTGGTGATCGAGGACGCGGCCTGCGGGGCCGGTTCGACCTACCGCGGCCGCCCCGTCGGCGCCGGCGCCGAGATCGCGGCCTGGTCCTTCCACCCGCGCAAGATCCTCACCACCGGCGAGGGCGGGATGCTCACCACCTCGCGGGAGGACTGGGCCGCGCGGGCACGGAAGCTGCGGGAGCACGCGATGAGCGTCTCGGCCGCCGATCGCCACGCCAGCCTGGTCTCGCCGCCGGAGTCCTACGACGAGGTCGGCTTCAACTTCCGGATGACCGACCTGCAGGCCGCGGTCGGCCTGGTGCAGCTCTCCCGGCTGCCGGAGGTGGTCGCCCGCCGCCGTGAGCTCGCCGCGGTCTACGCGAAGGCGGTCGCCGAGATCGAGGGGCTGCGCGCGGTCGCGGACCCGGCCTGGGGGACCTGCAACTTCCAGTCGTTCTGGATCGAGGTCATCTCGACAAGCTCGATACAACGCGGCTCGGCGTACGGCCTGGACCGAGAGGGGCTGCTGAGCGCTCTGGCCGAGGCCGGGATCTCCGCGCGGCGCGGGATCATGGCGGCGCACCGGCAGCCTGCGTACGCCTCCTCGGGTGTCAGCCTCCCGGTCACCGAGCACCTCACCGACACCACCCTCATCCTGCCGCTCTTCCACCAGATATCGGACTCGGAGCAGGCGCGGGTCATCGACGTACTCCGGGGGGAACGTCGATGACCGCGCTCGTTCTCGTCGCCGCGAGCGGGTTGGCGGGCGAGGTCGCCGCGGCGGCCGCGTCCAACGAGTTCCGCTACGACGAGATCGTCGCCGTCGACGACAACCGCGAGCGCTGGGGCGAGGTGATCGGCTCCGTCGACGGTGCCGGCGGGGCCAAGGTGATCGGCCCGGTCGAGGTCGTCGCCGACTGCGGTGCTGACCTGGTGCTCTGTGCCGGGGCGGGCGCGACGCGTCGTCGCCTCGCCGAGCGGCTGAGCGGCTACGGGGTCGCACCGGAGCGCTACGCGACCGTCGTCCACCCCTCGGCGTCCGTACCGACGGGCTGCGAGCTCGGCGCCGGCACCGTGCTGCTCGCCGGGGTCGTGCTGACCGCCGGCGTACGCGTCGGGCGCCATGTCGTGGTGATGCCCAACGTCGTCCTCACCCACGACGACATCGTCGGCGACTACGCCACCCTCTGCGCCGGGGTCACCCTCGGCGGCGAGGTCGTGATCGGCGAGGCCGCCTATCTCGGGATGAGCTCCTCGGTGCGTCAGCGCACCACCGTCGGAGCCGACTCCGTCCTCGGCATGGGAGCGGTCCTGCTCAACGACCTGCCCGCCGGGGAGACCTGGGCCGGAGTGCCCGCCCGCAGTCTCAATTCACGTCAGGAGCTGATCTGGTGAAGGTGCCGTTCGTCGACCTCGGGGCGCAGCAGTCGGAGATAGAGGACGAGGTACGCCTCGGGCTGGACCGCGTCTTCGAGCGCACCGCCTTCGTGGGCGGGCCCGAGGTGACCGCCTTCGAGAACGCCTACGCGGCCTACGTCGGCGTCGACCACTGCGTCGGCGTCGGCAACGGGACCGACGCGCTCGAGCTGGCCATGCGAGCCGTCGGCGTGCGGCCCGGCGGGGAGGTGATCGTGCCCGCGAACACCTTCATCGCGACCGCCGAGGCGGCCACCCGGATCGGCGCCGTGCCCGTCCCGGTCGATGTGGACGAGTCGCACCTGCTGATCGACCCGGTCGCGGTCGAGCGGGCGATCACGCCCCGCACGCAGGCGATCGCGCCGGTGCACCTGTTCGGGCAGACCGCGTTCGTGGAGCAGCTGCTCCCGCTCGCCGAGGCCGCGGGGATCGCGGTGATCGAGGACGCCGCGCAGTCCCAGGGCGCCCGGCGCCACGGCCGTCCGGCCGGCTCGCTCACCACCGTCGCCGCGACCAGCTTCTACCCGGGCAAGAACCTCGGCGCCGCCGGCGACGCGGGTGCCGTGACGACCTCCGACCCGGAGATCGCCCGCATGGTCCGGCTGCTCTCGGCGCACGGCTCGGAGACCAAGTACGTCCACGAGGTCGCCGGGATGAACTCCCGCCTCGACACCGTCCAGGCCGTCGTGCTCTCCGCCAAGCTGGCCCGCCTGGAGAAGTGGAACGAGCTGCGCCGCCAGGCGGCCGACCGCTACCACCGTCTTCTCGACGGCATCCCCGGCATCCGCCTGCCCGAGTCCGCGCCGGGCAACGTCGACGTCTGGCACCTCTACGTCGTCCGGGTCGCCGACCGCGACCGGGTGCTGTCGGCGCTGCTGGACGCCGGCGTCGGCGCCGGGATCCACTATCCGTTCCCGGTGCATCTGACGGCTGCGTACGCCTCGCTGGGGTTCGGCGAGGGCTCCTTCCCGGTCGCGGAGCGGGCGGCGGGCACGATCCTGTCGCTGCCGATGTTCCCGCACCTGAGCCCGGAACAGCAGGAGTACGTCGCCGACGTACTCACCGCGGCGGTGAGGCATGGGTGAGGTGCGTACACCGGTATCGATCGTCTGCGTCTACAACGACCCGGCGGTGCTGGAGTCGTGTCTGGAGGCCTCGGTCAAGGCCGGCCCGGACGCATCGCGGCAGACCGAGGTGATCCCCGTCGACAACGTCTCGGGCGACTTCGCGAGCGCCGGCGCGGCGCTGAACCACGGCGCCCGGATGGCACGCAACGAGGTCGTCGTCTTCGTCCACCAGGACGTCTACCTGCACTCGCTGCCCGCGCTCGAGGCCGCCGCCGCGACCCTCCTCGCCGACCCGGCGATCGGGGTGCTGGGCGCCGTCGGGGTCAGCCACCGCGGCGAGGTCATCGGCGCGATGCGTGACCGGGTCGTCCCGCTCGGCCGCTCGACCTCGATCCCGGTCGACGTCGACTCGCTCGACGAGGTGCTCTTCATGGTCACCCGGTCCCAGGTGCTGCGCGAGCCGCTCTCGGAGTCGCCCGACCTGGCCTGGCACGCGTACGCCGTCGAGTACTGCCTCCGGATGCGAGCCTCCGGCCGTCGTGCCGCCGCCGTCGACATCCCGCTGACCCACAACAGCATGACCACCAACCTCGCCCGCCTCGACGTCGCCCACCGCAGCGTCGGCCACACCTACGCGGGCCTGGCGCCGGTGCGTACGACCTGCGGGATCGTCGGCGGTGAGCACGGCGCCACGTCCTGGCCGGTCCGGCGCGCCCGTGGCGCGCGTCGGTTCCTGGGGGAGTCGGTCCGCGCCCGCCGGGTGACGCGCTCGCTCCGCCGGGTCTCCCGGCCCGCTCGTGGCCAGGTGGTGCTCGCCGACATCCGGCTGCTCGTCGACGACGTCGCCCGCCTCGCCGGCAGCTCCTCGATCCGCGTCGTCGACCCCTCCCGCGACGGCACCGTCGGTGAGGCCGAGGGCCTCGAGCGCAACGGCGTCCCCTTCTCCGCCGCCACCCTCCGCTGGCCCGGTGTCGTCGCCGCCGTTGCCGCCACCGCCCCCGGCGAGCTCCTGCTCGTCTCCGGCCTGCGGTCCGAGGAGATCGCCCCCCTCGCCGCCACCACGACCGCGCCCTACGTCGTCGGCCTCGCCCGTGACACCGGCCTGTGGCTCCTCGTCGGCGTCGAGCCTGCCGTGCTCGCGTCGCTGTGGAGCCGGCCGCGCAACCGGGCGTTCTTCGTGGGGTGAGCTCGGGGCAGGGTTACCCGGTCAGCCGGGTATCACGTCACGCCGGCGCCGCAACCGCGACCGCACCGCCGCAGCGGCCCACTCGGGGGCGAGGTCGCGGACGCGGCCGGCGCCGCCGCGGCGGGTCTGGCGCCACATCGAGATCCGGTCGGTGAGGGGCATCGCGCCGAGGAGACCGGCGGTGATGTCGGCGGAGGTGCGGCTGAACGGGTTGGTCGCCTGGACGGAGACGGTGAGCAGGTCGAGGTGGCCGCGGCCGCGGACGGGGGCGAGCAGGTCGTCGTCGAGCCGTTGCGACATCCGGTAGAGCGACTCGGCGTCGGCGACCCAGCCGGGGCCGGTGTGGCACTCGAGGATCGCCTGGGCGGTGGCGGTGCCGCGGGTGACCCGCTCGCGCGGGCGGCGGACGAGGTCGATGAGGGTGTCGCGCAGCTGGTCGGGGGTCTTCGGTCGCAGCATCAGGTGGTCGATCCCGGGGGAGTCGGAGCCCCACACCGCGCACGCGGGCCGGTGCCCGCGGAAGGTCACCACCGGGTTGGCGAGGCCGCCCGACTCCAGCAGCGAGGTGAGCCCGGCGAACGGGAAGGAGTCGAGGTAGACGTCGGCGGCGTGGTGGAGCGGGGCCACGTCGGACAGCATGCCGACGGCCTGGATCCGCCCTGACGTACGCCGCGCCAGCCCCGCCCACGGCTCCGACTCCGGGTCCGGGCCGGCGACCCGCCACTGCAGCCGGGGCTCGGCGGCCACGGCGGCCTCGACGGCCGCGAGGTAGGTGTCGCCGCCCTTGAACTTGCTCGCGTCGGCCGCGGTCACGACCAGCACGTCGGAGGCCGGTACGCGCCACTGCGGCTTCGCCGTCTCGCGCCGCTTGGTCCGCCCCCGGACGGCCAGCGGGCGGTTGCGCACCAGGGACCGCGCCATCGGCAGGCCACGGCGGTGCAGGGCGAGATCCTGGCCGCTGCGGCGCAGGTGGACGATGCGGTCGTAGGCCCGCACGCCGACCCAGAAGACGTGGTCGGTGTTGTCGATGTAGACCACCGGGGGCAGGCCGCGGCGGTCGGCGAACGCCAGTGCGGGGACGACGTCGAAGGGATGGCAGTGGGAGACCACCAGATCGGCGGTGGAGGCCAGCGCGCGCAGCCGCGCGGCGCGGTGCAGCAGCGACCCCGGCGCAGTGTCGAGCATGGTCAGGCCGACCCGGTCCCCGAGCCGGGAGAGGATCTTGGCCGGCACCGGCGAGGTCATGTGCCGGGTGGCGACGATCTCGTGGGAGCGGTCGGCGAGCTGGTCGGTCCAGCCGGCGATGATCTGGGTGTGGCCGCCGCTCTGGTACATCTGCGTGACGACGTGCAGCGTGCGCGGCCCGCGGACCGGCGACGACGCTGAGGGCAGTGAGCCGCCGAGGTCGCTCAGCAGCAGCTCGAGAGGCTCGTACGCGAACCAGCCGGTGTGGTTGCCCCAGGCGAACTCCGCCGCAGCCTGGGCCAGTGCGGCCGCGCGCTGCGGCCGTCGCTTCCCGGCGGCTGCTGCGGCTGCGTACATCTCCTCCAGGGTGGCGTGGTTGTCGTCGAGACGGTCAGACATGCACGTCCTCGCTCCGGGGATCGGTGGGGGTCTCGGTGGGGGAGCCGGCTCCGGAGCGGAACCAGCGGACGTCCTCGCGGCGTCGGCGCAGCAGCACCGCCCAGACGGCGGCGAGCACCAGGCCGGTGACCACGCAGGTCACCCAGACCGACGGCTGTGCGGCCCGCAGCCCGAACGCCGCCGCCCAGACGGCGACAGCGCCGAGGGCGGGCAGGGCGGCACCGGCGGCGAGGCCGGCGAGCCCGACCCCGGCCCGGGCGAGGTAGAAGAGGTGCAGCGGCAGGATGACGACGAGCCCCACCGCGAACGCGGCCAGACCGACCCCGCCCACGCCGGCCCAGGCTGCCCCTGCGAGCAGTGCCGGCACCAGCGCGACCAGCCAGACGATCTGGATCGTCATCAGGCTGCGCGTCGAGCCGGCGATGACCAGAAAGTCGTAGGCGAGCTCGAAGGAGATCCTCAGCACGGCCAGCGCGCCGAGCCAGAGGAGTGGCGCGGCAGCCGCCAGCCAGACCTGACCGTAGACCAGCCGGATCACCTCCGGTGCCAGCGCGGCCAGCGCCGAGCAGCCCGGGAGCGTCACGGTCAGCACCAGCGCGGAGAGCCGGGAGAAGGCGTGCTGCATCCCCTCGGGGTCGCGCTGCAGCCGGGAGAAGATCACCGGTGTGACCTGCCGCAACGGCCGCGACAGCATGGTGACCGGCCAGCTGGAGAGGTTGAAGGCGACCACGTAGAACCCGAGCGCGGTCGCGCCGAGCGCGCTGCCGATGACGATCTGGTCGGCGAACCCCACCGCGAAGACCAGGATGCTGGTCACCGCGAGCGGCGTGCCGAAGCGGAGCAGCGCGACCGCGTGCGACCGGGAGAGCCCCAGGCGCCACGGCAGCGGCGACATCCGCAGGAACATCACGGTGGTCACGCACACGCCCAGAAGATGCCCGAGAACCAGCGAGAACGGGCCCGCGCCGGCCAGTGCGAGGCCGAGCATGACCGGCACCGCCACGAGGGTGGCCATCTGGTCGATGAGCATCCGCTTGCCCTGCATCAGGTTGCGCTGCAGCAGCGCCGCGGGGGTCGCGGTGATCCCGCTGAGCACCACCGGGACGGCGAAGAGAGCCACCAGCACGGCCGCGTCCGGTTCGCCCATCGCCCGCGCGTAGGGGCCGGCACCGATCACCATCCCGGCGGCGATGAGCACGCTCGCGACGACCGAGATGGTGGTGACCGTCGGCGCGATCTCGCGCGGGTCGTCCTTCCAGCGCACCACCGCGAGGCTCACCCCGAGCTCGTTGAAGCTGAGCACGGCCATCAGGGCGAGGAAAGCGACGGCGTAGGTGCCGTAGCTCTCCGGCCCGAGCAGCCGGGCGACGAGGATGCCGACGACCATCGTGCCGAGCTTCGTCACGGCGGTGTTCGCGATGCTCCAGGCGAGCGCGGTGTGCGGGCGGGCGTCAGACAACGTCGGGCTCCGTGAGGGTCTCGGCGCGGCGCTCACGGCGCCGCAGCAGGATCGGGTCGATGCGTACGACCAGGTAGAGGGTCGCGGCGGCGCCGAGCATCCCGGAGACGACGAAGGCCCGCCGCGAGCTGCCGCCGACGGGGTAGACGACGGTCGAGCCGGGCGCCTCCTTGGTGGTCATCCGGAAGGCGCGGGCCACCTTGTACTCGTCCTGCACCCGGTCCAGCGCGGCCGCCATCTCCTCGACCAGCTGCTCCTTACGGGTCCGGACGGTCTCCGGGTCCGGGCCGACGACCTCGATGATCAGCCACTGGTCGACATAGTTGGGCGCCCACTGGCCGCCGGTGTCGGGCAGCCGGACGGTCCACCCGTCGCGTACGCCCATCCCGATCAGCCCCGCGTCGGTGGCCGTGAACTTCGGGACCTGCCGGGTGCCGGTGACGAGCTTGCCGACCACGCCGGCGGTGATCACCAGGTCCTCGGAGGTCGCCCGCAGCGCGTTGGGGTACTGCGCGTTCTTCGGCGCCAGGAAGACCAGGTCCGTACGCGTCCAGTAGATGCTCCGGTCCTGGCCGGCGTAGTTGGCGACGGCGAGCGTGATGATCGCGCCGACCACGACGAACGGCCATCGCCGGACCATCGCCCGCAGCAGGTCCCACAGCGCCATGCTCCGAACGCTAGGTCGGGTGGGGCGAGGTCCGTGCAGGTCAGCGGGGTCATCGCCCAAATCGGGTAGGACCCCGGCGAGGTCTGCTCGGGCCGCCCGACGATGGGTACGTTCGTGGCCATGGTGTTGTCGGAGTTCGTCGGTGCGATCCGGCGGCGCTGGTATCTCGCGGTGGTCGGCATCCTGCTGACCGGTGTGCTCGGCTGGAGCGCATCGGCCTTCGTGGCGCCGTCCTACACCGCCCGTGGCCTGGTCCTGATGCTTCCCTCGAAGAACGCGGTCGGCCCCGGTGGCAACCCGTTCCTGGGGCTCGGCGGGCTCGACCTGCCGGCCCGGGTCGTGGTCGCCTACTACACCAGCGCGCCCGCGCAGGAGGCGATCGCGGAGGTCACCCCGGGCGCCGCGGTCACGGTCTCGATGGAGGAGTCGACGCGGGGGCCGGTGATCGCGATCGACGTGAGTGCCGACAGCGAGGCCAACGCCATCGAGGCGCTCAACTTCGTCGCCGACTCGATCCCGGAGACGCTCGGCCGTCTCCAGGACGAGGTCAACGCGAAGGGCAACGCCCGGCTGCGCTCGCGACCGCTCGCGCTGGACGAGACGGCGGCGATCGACGGCAGCGGGCCGCTGCGGGCCCGGATCATGGCGGTCGTGCTCGGTATCGCGATGACCGCGGTGCTGATCTATGCGATCGACGGGATCGCGCTGCGCCGCCGCTTGGCTCGCGAGGAGCGGGCCGCGTCGCTGGCCGCCCAGGACGTCGTCGACGACGACCCCGACCTGGACGACCGGGCCGACCAGGACGACCGGCTCGACCGCGACGACCACGTCGTCCAGCGCCTCCACGGCTGAGGCCGGAACGATGGCCGTACGCCGTGGTGTCGATGCGGTGACGTGGCTGAGCCTCTACACGTTCGCCGTCTTCGTGATCCCCTCGTGGCTGGTCTTCCGGCCGCTGGGCAGCGCCGGGTCGGTCTCGATGCTGATGGGCCTGGGCAGCTTCGCGATCTGGGTGCTGCTGAGCATCGGGCGGCCGCTGCCGGAGAACCGGCCCCGGCAACCGATGCGGCTGATGCTGGGGCTGTTCCTGTTCAGCGTCGGGATCACCTACGTCATCGCGATGTCGCGCCCGATCAGCCGCGACGAGGTGAGCCCGGCCGACGTCGCGATCCTGGCGATGGTCTCCTGGGTGGGCACGCTGCTGCTGGCCGGCGACGCCATCCCGAGCATCGCCAGGGTCCACGTGCTGGTGTGGCGGCTGGTCGTGGGCGGCAGCTTCCTCGCGGTCCTCGGCCTGGCCCAGTTCTTCGCCCGGCAGGTCTTCGTCGACCGGATCTCGATCCCGGTCCTGACCCCGATGACGACCGTCGAGCTGGCGATGCGCAACGGCCTCGTACGTCCTGCCGGGACGGCCCTGAGCCCGATCGAGTACGGCACGCTCATGGGCATGCTGCTGCCGGTCGCGCTCCACGTCGGCTTCCACCACCGCAACCTCAACCCGCTCGTACGCTGGGCCCCGGTCATGCTGATCTGCATGGTCATCGCGGCCTCCTCGAGCCGGTCGGCCTACCTCGGTGCGGCCATCGCGGTGATGGTCTGCATGATCGGCTGGTCGCGCAAGCAGCGCGGGCTGGTGCTGGGGCTCGCGGTCGGCGGTCTGTCGCTGGTGTTCCTGGCCGCGCCGCGGATCATCAACTCGGTGACCGGCATGTTCGTCGGCGCCGAGCAGGACCCCAGCGTCACCTCCCGCACCGACAGCTACGGGGTGGCCTGGTTCTTCGTCGACCGCAACCCGTTCTTCGGGCGGGGGCTGGGGACGTTCCTGCCGAAGTACCGCATCTTCGACAACCAGTACCTGCAGATGATGGTGAGCATCGGGATCGTCGGCGTGCTCCTGTTCGCGGCCTTCGTGATCGCGACGTTCATCCAGCTCGCCCGGGTCTATCGCGCCTGCGAGGACCCGAAGACGCGCGACCTGGTCATCTCGCTCATCGGTGCCGCGGCCGCCGGCTTCGCCGGACTGGCCTTCTTCGACGCGTTCGCCTTCCCGATGACGATGGGCACCATCTTCCTGGTGCTCGGGCTGGGGAGCGCGGTCACCCGGCTGGTGCTCACGGCGCCACCGGAGCGCACCGAGGTGCGCACCGAGGTGCGCACCGGCGCCCGGGGCGAGGTGTCGCAGAGCGTACGTCCCGGGTGACCCGCCCCGCTCAGGTCGTGCAGGGCAGGTTGCGCACCACGACCGGCTGGCCGGCGGAGTTCAGCGTCGCGGTCGCCGCCTGCCACTGGGTGATCAGGCTGCACCGGACGTCGAGCGGCCCGAAGACCCAGCTCCGGTCGACCACGTACAGGTTCCTCACGCTGCCCGGCGTGCCCAGCCGGAACGGGTAGCCGCCGCCGCTCACGACCAGGCCGTCGATGTCGACGGAGGTGTTGTCCTGGTCGGGGTAGAAGAACGGGGCGGTGCCGCCACAGTTGTTGGTGTCGACGAAGTCGATCACCGTCTTCCGGACGGTGAGCGCTCCGCCGCCGTAGCCCTGGATGCCGTCGCCGTGCCAGTCGGTGCAGACGTCGGGGGAGACGACACGTACGTAGGAGTCGTAGATCCCGACGCCGCCGCACGCCGACCTCCCCTGGGCACGGAAGCCCTCCGGAACGCCGTCGATGAGGACGTTGCGGGCCGTGTAGCCGCCCGAGGTGACCGCCGGCCACGCTTCGTCCGTCGTCGGGGCCGCGCCGCGGACGATCTCGGAGTCCTCGATGACGAGACCGGTCGCGCAGGTGGCGCTGGTGTAGTTGGCGATCACCGAGCCGACCGCCTGCACCCGGCGCAGGGTCACGTTCCTGGCGGTGACGTTGATCGTCCCGTTCGTGACCCGCAGGTCCTCGACGACGGCGCCCGGTGTGTTGATCGTGTACGTCCCGGTCACCGACCGCTTCGGCTGCCAGCCGTCCGGCAGCCCGGCCGAGGCGCGGGTCGGGAAGCCACCGGAGGGAGGGGCGGAGGTCGGCGAGGGGGCGGCGGTCGTCGGAGCGCTGCTCGGGGAGCTCGGGGAGGCCGACGGGGCTGTCGGCGTGCTCGCCGGAGCGGTCGGGCCGGCGCTCGTCGAGGGGCTGGGGCTCAGGGTGGGAGGTGCGCCGGACGGCGTCGGGCTGCCGGACGGCGACGGTGAGGTCGTCGGCTCCTCGTCAGAGCCGGTCGGCCGCACGACGACGTCGACCTGGTAGTTGGTGGCCCGGTACGTCGAGCGCGGGAACTCACCCGGCTCGTAGGTGTAGACGCCCGCGTTCGTCCCGGCCGACAGCGGACCGTTGCTGATCGAACGGTCGAAGAAGTACTCGTCGGTCGAGTAATGACCTCGGGGTGCGGTGTACGAGACGACGTAGGAGCGGCCGGGCTCGAGACGGATCGGCCGGTCGAGCTCGGCGACCTTCAGGCCCTCCCCGGCGGCGCCGCCGACCTGGACGCGGGCGAGCGGGACGCCTCCTTCCGACCACAGGGTCGCCGGGTGCGGGCCGTGGTTGTGCGGGCCCAGGTAGACCTGGACCGCGACCGCCTCGACGGGCCGGGAGGTCCGGAACCGCAGCCCGAGCTCGACCGGCCGGGAGTCGGGATCCGTCAGCACCGTCGGGACCGCGTCGTCGGGGAGAAGGCTGAGCGTCTCCGGGTGAGCGGTCGCCGGTCCGAACGTCCAGAGCGCACCCCCGGTGATGAGGGTGACCAGGACGCTGACGACGGCGGTACGTCGCCACCGGGTGGTCCTGCGGGAGTCGTGGGGAGGTCGGTCGATCCGTCGTCGATGCGTGCTCGGGGGCATGCTGTGCGAGGGCATGAATGCACCTGTTCGTATGGGATACCGGCAACGGCATCGACACTACGTTTGAACCTTGCCGAACAGGCACCCCCAAAACTCGGTATATCTGGCCGGTTTCGAGGGCGTGGAGGTCACTCGCAGGGTAGGTCGCGGATCGGCACGGGCTGGCCGGCCGAATCCATGGTGACGACGGCCGCGCTCCACTCGGTGACCACCGAGCAGTCCACGTCGAGCGGGTTGTAGACCCAGCTCTGGTCGACGACGTAGAGGCCGCGGACCGGCCCCGGCATGCCGTTGCGGAACGGGTAGCCACCCCCGGCCACGACCAGGCCGTCGATGTCGACCGAGTCGTTGCCCTGACCTGCGGGGTTGAAGAACGGGGCGGTGCCGTGGCAGTTGTTCTTGACGTCCAGGATCATCACCGTACGCCGCACCGTGACCTTGCCGCCGCCGTAGCCCTGCAGGCCGTCGCCGTGCCAGTCGCTGCACACGTCCGGGGACGTGACCCGGACGAAGGAGTCGTGGATCTTGACGCCCCCGCAGCGCTCCTTGTTGGAGGCGCGCAGCCCCTCGGGCACCCCGTCGATCACGACGTTGCGCACCGTGTAGCCGCCGGCCGAGACCGCCGGCCAGGCCTCCTCGGTCGTCGGGGCGCTGCTCCGGACGAAGTCGGAGTCCTCGATCCGCAGGCCGGCGTTGCACACGCCGTTGTAGTCGTTGACCACGACCGAGGCGATCGCCTCGATACGGCGCAGGGTGACACCGGGTGCGGTGACGTAGATGACCCCGTTGGTGATCCGCAGGTCCTCCACGACCGCGCCGCGGTGCCGGACCCAGAAGTCACCGGTCACCGTGCGCTTCGGCTTCCAGCCGCCGGGCAGCCCCGCCGACTCGCGCGTCGGGAACCCCTTGGCCGGCGGTGCGGCGGCGGTTGTGGGCTTCGTACGCTCGGGGGTGGCCGACAGTGTGGGGGTCGGCGTCGGTGGGGTCGACGAGGCCGTCGGGCTGGGACTGGCCGAGGGTGAGGGGGAGGGGGTCGCGCTCGCCGGTGGCGGGACCGTCGGCAGCGAGTCGGAGCCGACCTTGCGCACCTGGGCGGAGTTGGGCCACAGGAACCAGGTCGTGGCGGCCAGCAGCAGGGCCAGGCCCGCTACGACCGCGATCCGCCGGCGCCGGCCTGGCTTGGTTCGCATGTGTTTGCACCCGTTCGCGTCTCGATGGCCATCATTCTTCGGCACTGTCTGCTCGACCCTGCCCGACCCCGGGGCCGAGAGCATCCTTCAAACTGGTTACTTCGCAACGGGTCGGCTCCTCGTCTCAGCGCAGCCTCTTGACGAGACCCGCCGCCTGGCGTTCCATCCGCCGGGCGATGCCCTGCCCGTTCAAGATCTGGCTGCGTACGCTGGCACCGTCGTCGCTCGCGGTGATGCTGAACCTCGGCTGCAGCCAGGCGCCGGCGACCGCGTGGGCGCGGTCGCTGGTGTAGACGTGCTGGTAGCCGAGGCGGCGCAGGTGACGCAGCGTGGTGCGGTCGTAGCGGCCCAGCGGGAGCGCCGCCTCCTCGACCACCTCACCGGCCGCCATGGTGATCTGCTCGCGGGCCTCGATCAGCTCGCGGCGTACACCCGCGGCGTCGAGGCCGCGCCAGCTGACGTGGTCCATGCCGTGGGTGCCGATCCGCATGCCCGCCACCCGGAGGAGACGGATGTCGAGGCGGTCGACGCTCCCCGGCAGGCCCAGGCGCCCGGCCAGGACGAAGAAGGTGGCGGTCAGGCCGCGGTTGAGCAGACCCGGCAGCCCGAGGGCGACGTCGGAGTGGTTGCCGTCGTCGAAGCTGATCCGCACGTCGGGGCGGCCGGCCACGGCGTCGAGGATGTCCTCGTAGGCGTCCTGGCCGATCCAGTAGCGGTCCTCGCCCGGCTCCAGCTCGCGCTCGGGCTCGCCGATGCCGTGGAAGCAGATGTTGGTCACGTGGACGGGCATGTTCTTCACGGTAAGGATCCGGAGGACGCGTCCGGTCGCCCGGTGCGAAGGCCTACCTCATACGGGGGATCTGCGCTCGGGAGGCCGCTCGGTTGGGGGTCGGCGCCGTCGAGACTCATGACGTGTCGCACCGGATCCGCACCATCGCCGTCGTGGTGGTGACCTACAACAGCGCTCACCTGCTGGCCGATCTCGTCGCCTCCCTGCCGGGCGGGCTCGCCGGTCTCGGGTGGCGGCTGGTGGTCGCCGACAACGCCTCGGCCGACGACACCGTGGCGGTCGCCCGCCGCCTCGCGCCGGAGGCGACCGTCGTCGAGACCGGGCGCAACGGCGGCTACGCCGCCGGGATCAACGCCGGTGTCGCCGCCGCCTTCGGCGAAGAGCCTGGCCTCGACGCGGTGCTGGTGCTCAACCCGGACGTACGCCTCGAGCCCGGCTGTGGCGTGGCGCTGGCGCGCGAGCTCGCACTGCCCGCCGGCGGACACCCCGGCGTCGGCGTGGCCGTTCCGCACCTGGTCGACGCCGAGGGCCGGCTGATCGAGTCGATGCGCGGCGCGCCGAACCTGGTCCGGGCCTTCGCCGATGCCGTCGTGGGCGCCAACCGCGCCGGCCGCGTGCGCTGGGCGGGCGAGATCGTGGCGTCGCCGGCCGAGTACGAGCGAGCCCAGGACACCGACTGGGCCGAGGGCTCCACCCAGCTGATCAGCGCGGAGTGCTGGCGGGCGTGCGGGACCTGGGACGAGTCCTACTTCCTCTACTCCGAGGAGACCGAGTTCCACCTGCGTGCCCGTGACCGGGGCTTCCGGGTGCGCTACGTCCCCGCCGCCCGCGCCGTGCACCTCGGCGGCGAGTCCACCACTTCGCCCGGGCTGTGGGCGCTGTTGGTCGCCAACCGGGTGCGGCTCTTCACGGCCCGTCGCGGGCGGGTCCAGGGGACGGCGTACTGGCTGATGGTGCTGGCCCGCGAGTGCAGCCGCGCGCTGCTGGGGAAGCAGACCTCGCGACGTGCCGTCCGCACCCTGGTCAGCCCCCGGCGGATGAGCGCCCCACGTGGCCCGGAGTGGGTGGCGAGCGCATGAAGGCCGTGCTCGCCCCGATCACGGCCGAGGACCTTCCGGCCGTCTCCACGTTCCTGCACCAGGAGCTGAACCCGCGGGTGCGGGAGCTGGAGTGGACCCAGGCGCTGCGGGTGCCGTGGGACGTACCCCAGCCCAACCACGGGTTCTTCCTCGCCGAGGGGGACCGGGTGGTCGGGGCCTATCTCGCCTACTACTCCGAGCGCGCGGTCGGTGCCGAGAAGCTCCAGATCTGCAACCTGGGCGCCTGGTGCGTGCTCGACAGCCACCGCCACCAGGGGCTGCGGCTGCTGACCACGCTGCTCAAGCAGCCCGGCTACGAGTTCACCGACTTCTCGCCCTCGGGCAACGTCGTCGCGCTCAACCGGAAGCTCAAGTTCACCGACCTCGACACGACCACCTCGCTGGTCCCGGCGGTGGCGCTGCCGGGGCGCGGGGTGCGGGTGAGCAGTCGTCCCGACGTGCTGGACTCGGTCCTGCAGGGCGAGGAGCGGGACCTCTATGCCGACCACCGTGCCGCGGCGGCGGCCCGGCACGTGGTGCTCAGCACCGGCTCCGAGCACTGCTACGTGGTGGCCCGCAAGGACACCCGCAAGGGCGTACGCGCGTTCGCCTCGGTGCTCTACGCGAGCAACCCCGAGCTGCTCCGGCGGCACGCGCCGCGGCTGGCCACGCACCTGCTGCGGCAGCACGGCGCCGCGGCGACCCTGATCGAGCACCGCGTCGCCGGAGGTGCTCCCGCCGGGTCGCACCGGCTGTCGCGGTCGCGGCCGAAGATGCTCCGCAGCGACGCCCTCGACCCGGCTCGGGTCGACTACCTGTACAGCGAGCTGACATGTCTGGAGTGGTGAGATGACGTACGTCGGGAGACCGGCCGTGGGACGCGTACCGGTGCGGCTGCTGGCGGAGCGGGTCGGGTCGACACCGTTCTTCGCCTACGACCGGGCCGCGATCGACGCCCGGGTCGCCTCGCTGCGGTCCGCGCTCCCCGAGGACGTGCACCTGAGCTATGCGGTCAAGGCGAACCCGATGCCGGCGGTGGTCCAGCACCTCGCCCGGACCGTCGACGCCCTCGATGTCGCCTCGGGGGCCGAGATGCGGGTGGCGCTCGACACCGGGATCGCTCCGGGCTCCGTGAGCTTCGCAGGACCGGGGAAGTCGGTCGCCGAGCTGTCCCAGGCCGTCGCGGCCGGCGTGCTCGTCGAGATCGAGTCGCCGCTGGAGGCCGACCGCCTGGTCGAGGCCGCCGAGCGGCTCGGTCTTCGGCCGCGGGTCGCGGTGCGGGTCAACCCGGACTTCGAGGTCAAGGGCTCCGGGATGCGGATGGGCGGCGGCGCCCAGCAGTTCGGGGTCGACGCCGAGACCGTGCCGCTGCTGCTCAAGACGCTGCACGACCGCGACGTCGAGGTGGCCGGCTTCCACGTCTTCTCCGGTTCCCAGAACCTGCACGCCGAGATCCTGGCGTCGGCCCAGGAGAGCACCGTCGACCTCGTGCTGCGGCTGGCCGACGACCTTCCTGCGGCGATGACCTATCTCAACATCGGCGGCGGCTTCGGGATCCCCTACTACGCCCAGGACCGTCCTCTCGACCTCGGTCTCGTCGGCTCGCGGCTCGAGGAGCTGCTCGCCCGTCGCGTACGTCCCTCGCTGCCGTCCGCACAGGTCGTGATCGAGCTCGGCCGCTATCTGGTCGGCGAGGCGGGGGTCTACGTGACCCGGGTCGTCGACCGCAAGATCTCCCGCGGCAAGACCTTCCTCGTCGTCGACGGTGGCATGCACCACCAGCTCGCCGCCTCCGGCAACTTCGGGCAGGTCATCCGCCGCAACTACCCGATCTCCGTCGCGGCGGCCCGCGACAGGGCGGAGGCCGAGGACGCGGCTGCGGAGGAGACGGTCCAGGTCGTCGGCTGCCTGTGCACGCCCCTGGACCTGCTCGGCGACAAGGTGAGCCTGCCGCGGGCCGAGGTGGGCGACCTGGTCGTGGTCCACCAGGCCGGGGCGTACGGCCTCACCGCCAGCCCCACCGCGTTCCTGAGCCACCCGGCGCCGCTCGAAGTGCTCGTCTGAACCCCTGAACCCTGAACCCAAGGAGTCCTGCTCATGACCATCGACACCACCGAAGCGACCCTCGACCGGGTCGGTGAGGCGATCACCGACGTGATCGGCCCCGACCACAGCGCCGGCACGCTCACCGCCGACACGCTGCTGTTCGGCTCCCTGCCCGAGCTCGACTCGCTGGCCCTGGTCGAGCTGATCACCGTCCTCGAGGACCGCTTCGGCTTCGAGATGGACGAGGATGACATCAACGCCGAGGTGTTCGAGTCCGTCGGGTCGCTGGCTGAGTATGTGGGCGCGCAGCTGGGTTGATGCTCACCGAGGTGACTCGGTGAGCATCCCGCCCTCGGCCAGCGCCTGAGCCGCGGCCTGGTCGATCTTCCCGTTGCCGAGGCGGGGGAGCTGGGCGACGGGGACGAGCACGTCCGGCACCGAGTCCGGGCGCAGGACCGTCGGGAGACCACGACGGAGGTCGTCGAGCTGGGTGGCCGGGCCCTCGACGAGGCTGACCAGGTCGCCGGCGGGGGTGGCGGCGGTGAAGGCGGCCAGGCCGAAGGCCTGCTTCACCTCGGCGTCGAGGGCGTCCAGGTCGACGAAGCTGGCGCTGCGCTTGACCCGGCGCCCCGCGCGGCCCAGGCAGAAGAGGTCCTCGCCGCGGCGCACGCCGAGATCGCCGGTGAGCACCCGCTCCGCGGTGTCCCAGCGCGGATACTCGCCGTTCGGGGCGCCGAAGAGATAGCCGCCGGGCAGGTGGGGCGACTCGATGGCGAGCATCCCCTCGGCGGGCGTCCCGTCGTCGCCGTCACCCGACAACGACGTACGCCACGCCCCGACCGCCCCGCGCCCGATACCGAGCGCTCCGTGGACCGTCGGCAGCTCGTCGCCGGCATCGAACCGGGCGGCACTGGCGAACCCGATCGTCTCGCTGGTGCCGTACGTGTTGACGACCGTCGCCACCCCGAGGTCGAAGACGCGCCGGGCGTCGGCGGCGGAGAGCCGGTCGCCGCCCGAGCCCCACACCCGCAGGCTCCGCGGGGCGGCGTCGATCCGCTCGGCGGCGGCGAGATCGATGAACCGGGGAGCCAGCCGCAGGTGCGTCGCCTCGATGCGGGCGCAGAAGCCGAGCGGCCGGAGCCGGTCACCCAGCGACGACGAGAGGTGCAGGGAGGCGCCGGCGGCCAGGGCGACCAGCAGGTTGGTCATCGCCAGGTCGTAGGAGAGGTGCGAGACCTCGGCCCACGCCGAGGAGGCGTCGAGGTCGAGCGCGGCCGCGCCGTGGGGGACGAAGGCATCGATCCCGGCCCAGGCCGACACCACCCCCTTGGGGCCGCCGCCGGTGGAGCCGGAGGACATCGCGACGTACCCGGCCTCTCGGGGTTCCGCCGACGCCGACGAGGCGACCGTCCGGATCCCCGTCCGGTCGAGGACGACGTCGGGGTGGAGCGCCTGGACGAGGGACCGGCGGTGCTCCTCGGGCGCCGAGGGGTCCACGAAGCAGACCGAGAGGTCGCCGAGGATCGCGGCCACGAGCGCGACGACCGCATCGGTCGAGAGGGGCAGCGCGACGGCGACCAGCGGCCGCGGCGTACCGGCGGCCGTGACGAGCGCGAGCCGCAGCTCCTCGGCCGCCTCGAACAGCCCGTCCGCGCCGACCGAGGTGCGCCGATCGGCGATCACGGACTCCGAACGAGGTCGCGTGCGTGCGGAGAGGATGCGCTCGGCCAGCGGGTTCACAGCACGCGACGCTAGGAGCCGCGGAGCGCCTCGGCACCCGGGTCACCGATCACGATCCCCGGATTCGGGGATATGCCGGGTGTCCCCGGCGAGCGGGTCTCCGCACTCCTCAACGCTGCTCGTATGGTCAACGCAGCCCAGCAGAGACATGGCGTGGCAAAGACGCACGTGCTGATCATCGTTCAGAACCTCCCCGTGCCGCTGGACCGACGGGTCTGGCTGGAGTGCCAGGCGCTGGTCGCGCGCGGCTACGAGGTCAGCGTGATCTGCCCGAAGGGCCCCGGCGACCCGGGGCGCCAGCAGCTGGGCGGCGTACGCATCTACAAGTACCGCGCCGCGCCGCAGGCCCGCGGCGTGCTCGGCTACCTGCTCGAGTTCGTCTACTGCTGGATCCGCACCGCGCTGCTGGCCAACAAGGTCTGGCGCGACCGACCGTTCACGATCATGCAGGCGTGCAACCCGCCCGACACCTACTGGCTCCTGGCCCGCATCTGGAAGCGCCGCGGCGTCCGCTTCGTCTTCGACCAGCACGACCTCAACCCCGAGCTCTTCCTCTCCAGGTTCGGCACCCCGACCTCGCTCTCCGGCCGTGCCCAGCTGGCTGCGCTGCGCTGGCTCGAGAAGCAGACGTACGCCACCGCCGACCAGGTCATCTCGACCAACGAGTCCTACCGGAAGGTCGCGATCACCCGCGGCGGGATGGACCCGGCGGACGTGACCGTGGTCCGCAGCGGACCCGACACCTCGGTGATGCGCCCGATCCGGCCCCACGACCCCGCTCCCACGGGTCGTCGCCACACCCTGGCCTACCTCGGGATCATGGGTCCTCAGGACGGTGTCGACACGGTGCTGGAGGTGATGGCGGAGCTCGTCCACCGGCGCGGCCGCACCGATGTCGATGCCGTGCTGATGGGCTTCGGTGACTGCCTCGAGGACCTCCAGCGCCGTTGCACCGAGCTGGGCCTCGACGATGTCGTCACCTTCACCGGGCGGGCCGGCTCCGCGCTGATCGCCCAGCACCTCAGCGCCGCCGCCGTCGGCCTCTGCCCCGACCTGAAGACGCCGCTCAACGACGTCTCGACGATGAACAAGACGATGGAGTACATGGCCTACGCCCTGCCCTCGGTCTCCTTCGACCTGGTCGAGACGCGGGTCTCCGCCGAGGACGCCGCGCTCTTCGTCCCGTCCGGGGACGTCACGGCGTTCACCGATGCCGTCGAGTCGCTCCTGGACGACCCCGAGCTTCGCGTCGAGCTGGCGTTGCGGGCACGGGAACGGGCGGCGAAGGTGCTCGACTGGGGGCCGCAGTCGGCGGCGTACGTGCAGGTCTACGATTCCATGTGCGCGATCGGGGAGGCGCCGGCGGCGGTCGAGGGGTTCGAGTACGTCGATCTGGACGACCCGGACGCGCTCCGGGAGTTCGTGCTGACCCGAGGACCTGCGGCGACGTAACCCATTTCGGGTATATGAACCCGGGTTCGGGACCGCGATCCGCGCGGATCCCCTTGGATGGCTCCTTATATCGAAAATAGGGGCTGTCGGCTCCTTGCGAACTAGGAGTCAACCCCACGTGACCCCCACTGTACGGATGCTCGGCACCCGTGGTGTGCCCGCTGCCCACGGCGGCTTCGAGACCGCGGTGGAGAACATCGGACTCGACCTGGTCGACCGCGGCTGGCGCGTGGTCGTCTACTGCCAGGACGACGAGCCGCACGCAGACCTGCGCATCGACTCGTGGAAGGGCATCGAGCGCGTCCACGTGCCGGCCCGTCACGACGGTCCGCGCGGGACGATCGAGTTCGACGTCGGTGCGGTGCGGCATGCCGCCCGCGAGGCCGCGCAGGACGGCAGCGTCTGCGTGACGTTCGGCTACAACACCGGCGCGCTCAACTCGGTGCTCCGCTCCCGCCGCGTCCCCAACATCATCAACATGGACGGCATCGAGTGGAAGCGGGCCCGCTGGTCCGGCCCCGAGAAGGCCTTCCTGTGGACCCAGGAGCGGGCCGCCTGCTGGCTCGGTGACCACCTGATCGCCGACCACCCCGAGATCGCCCGTCACCTGGCGACCCGGGTGCCGGTCGAGAAGATCACCACGATCGCCTACGGCGCCCCGAGCGTCGTCGACGCGCCCGAGTGGCCGGTGCTCGACCACGGGCTGGAGCCCGGCTCCTACCTGACCCTGATCGCCCGGCCGGTGCCGGAGAACAGCATCCTCGAGGTCGTCCGGGCGTTCTCCAGCCGTCGGTGGGGTCGGAAGCTGGTCGTCCTGGGCTCCTATGATCCGGCGGACGCCTACCAGCGCGCCGTCCTCGAGGCGGCGAGCGACGAGGTCGTCTTCCTCGGTGCGATCTACGACACCGACATCGTCTCGGCCCTGCGCTTCCACTCGGTGGCGTACGTCCACGGGCATCAGGTCGGCGGCACCAACCCGTCGCTGGTCGAGGCGCTGGGCTGCGGCAACGCCGTGATCGCCCACGACAACCGCTACAACCGCTGGGTCGCCGACGGCGCCGCGCTCTACTTCTCCGACGAGGACGGCGTCGTCACCGCGCTGGAGCGGCTCCTGTCCGAGCCCGAGTTGGTGGGGTCGCTGTCCGCGGCGGCTCGGGCCCGGCACTCGGCCGAGTTCACCTGGAGCCGGATCACCGACCAGTACGAGGCGCTCCTCCGCGCCCACATGCGCTGAGGTCTTTCCTAGACGTCGGTCGTGATGTCTGTGGCCCTGGGTGCGGCCTCGCGGGCCGCGTAGGCGCGGTAGGCGAGGACGCAGGCGACGGTGAGGACGGCGGCGGTCGCGGCACAGACGGTGAAGAGGGTGTGCCACCGGTTGTGGTCGGCGGCCGGGCCGGCGAGGACGGCTGCGACGGAGCTGCCGATGAAGAGCGAGGCGGCGAAGCAGGCGACGACGGTGCCGCGCGCCTCCGGGACGATCGAGGTGGCCCAGGTCTGCAGCGAGGTGTGCAGGAAGGCCCAGGTGACCCCGAGCATGATGACGATGCCGATGATGGTGGGCACCGAGACGCGCAGGGTCGCGACGGCGTACCCGGCCGTCAGGGCGCTGCCGCCGATCCCCATCAGCGCCCACCGCGGGAGCCGCCGGGTGAGCGCCTTGAGGACCTGCGAGGAGAGCAGGACCGCGATGCCGTACGCAGCGGCCGCGAGCCCCGCCCGCGCGGCGTCGACGCCTTGCGCCTGCAGGGCGGGGGCGAGGAGGGTCAGCACGCCCAGGACCAGGCCGCCCTCGACGAAGACCAGCAGCCCGACCACCATCACCCAGCGGTTGCTCAGCGCGGCCCGGAAGGCGGCTCCGACCCCGCCGTTCGTGGCTCGCGGTGGTTCGGCGAGCCTCCTCAGGCCCCAGGCGCTGACCAGGGCCACGACTGCCGGCACCGCGAACACGACCCGCCATCCCGCCAGCTGACCGGTGATCCCCGCCGCGGCCGCGGCCAGCGCGGTCCCGACCGCCATCGCGGCCATCAGGTCCGAGAGTGCCCGCTGCCGGTGGGTGGCGGAGACGGTGTCGCCGACGTACGTCAGCGACGTCGGCACGATCGCCCCGAAGAAGGCCCCCGCGACCACCCGCACCACGACCAGCGTGATCAGGTTCGGCGCCGCCGCCGACACCAGCCCCGCGATCCCCGCCCCGACGAGCGCCCCCTGCATCAGCCGGACCCTGCCGAACCTGTCCGAGAGTGCTCCCCACAACGGCTGGGACAGCCCGTACGCCAGGTAGTACCCGCTCGCGATCGCCACCGCCTGCCCCACCGAGACCCCGAACGTCGCCGCGACCAGGACCAGGATCGGGCTCACCACGAACCGGTCGAAGCTGCTCACGAACGAGGCCACCGAGATCCAGACCGGTGGGCGTTTCGGTGAGTGGTCTGGGGGAGGAGGCACGTTCTTCAGGTTAGTAAAGAACCGCACACCCCCGCCGACTCGGCGCAAATGTCCCGCGTCGAACGCTCGAGTCGGCGTGAGTGTCTCGGATGGGGCGCTCGAGTCGGCGCGACTGTCTCGGATGGAGCGCCCGAGTCGGCGTGACTGTCTCACGTCGAGCGCTCGAGTCGGCGCAAATGTCTCGGACGGAACGCCCCAGTCGGCGTGACTGTCTCACGCATCCGGCCCGGTTCTGTGCTGTAGGTGCAGGCGCGGCATCGCCCGCCCTGGCGCCGTTCTGCTGCGGGACAGACGCGCCGAGTCGGTGCTGGAGCTTGGGACAGATGCGCCGGGTCGGCGTTGGGCAGCGGGACAGATGCGCCGACTCGGTGGTGGGTGGTGGGACAGATGCGCCGAGTCGGCGGTGGGTGGTGGGACAGATGCGCCGGGTCGGCGTGCCCGGCTCAGGGGAGCAGGGCGGCTCGGAAGGCTGCGGCGTGGAGGGCGGCGGACTCCGGCCATTCCCGTGCCGACAGGTCGGGGCGGCCAGGGGGCGGACCGGCCGCGACCGCCTTCAACGCGCGCTCCAGGTCCTCGATGGTGAGGGTGCCCTCGAAGAGGTGGAGCCAGCCTTCGCCGACCTCTTCGGCGAGGCGGCGGTTGACCTCGTTGTCGGGGGCGAGGACGGGGGTGTCGAGGGAGAGGGCCAGCAGGAGGGCGCCGGAGTTGTGCATCGCCTTGTAGGGCAGCACGACCAGGGCCGCGGCGGCGATCTCGGCGGCCAGGGTGGCGTCGTCGGCGTAGCTCAGCTCGGCGCTGATCCGTGGGTCGGCCGATACCGCGGCGCGGACCCGGTCGGCGAGGGTGGGGTCGGCGGGGGAGCCGACGAGGCGTACGTCCAGGTCTGCCTCGGGGCTGTCGGCGACCGCCTCCAGAAGCTGCTCGACGCCCTTGTAGGGCTTGATCAGGCCGAAGTAGAGGGCACGCCGCGGGTTCGGGGTGACCTCGGCGGCGGGCTCGATCCGTTCGAACCAGTCGCGGTAGTGGGCGTGGACGATCGTCGAGGTCGGCACCTCGAGCGGGGGAGCGGTCTGGTCGGTGAGCCGGATGACGTGCCGGGTGCGGCGCTCGAGGGCGTCCAGGAGCCGGTGGTCCCAGCGGGAGAGGCCGTCGGGGCGGGCGAGGTTGTGCCAGGTGCGTACGACCGGGGTCCTGGTCAGCCACAGCCGGGCGACGAACGCGGTGGTGAGCAGGCGGCGGGCCAGGCGGCGGAGAGGTGTACCCGCCGATGTGATCAGCAGCTCGGGCCAGTGCACGTGGAAGATGTCGTAGCGGCCTGCGATGGCCCGCCCGAAGCCGAACAGCACCACCTCGGTGTCGTCGCGCTGCCCGAGGGTCTCGACGAGCTGGACGATGTAGGGATTGGTCGTCGCGCGCAGCTCGCGGACCGATTCCATGACCCGGACCGGCCGGTCGCGGCGGCCGTCGCGCAGTCCCTGGAGGACGGCGGAGACGGGGCGTACCGGGTGCAGGAGCTGACGACGTCCACCCCGCATCAGGATCTCGTACGCAGCCCCGACCGCCCCGCGACGCCAGGCCCGCTCCTGCTCCTGGCTGAGCCAGGTCCGCGCGAAGAGGGCGCGGTTGCGGATGTTGAAGTAGTAGTAGGCCGCCGACTTGGCGCGGGAGCCCTCGGCGCGCTGGGTGCCGCCGCCGGAGTGGATCGCGGTGGCACCGTCGACGACCGCGACCCGGCCGCCGAACGCCCGGACGCGGGCGCACAGGTCGACGTCCTCCCAGTAGAGGAAGTAGCGCTCGTCGAAGCCGGCCAGCCGCTCCCACAGCTCTCGCGTGACCGCGAAGCAGGCTCCGGTGACCCAGGGCAGTGTGTCCGCCCCCGGATGCTCGGCGCGACGTCGCCAGGGGCGCATCGTCCCGGTGTCGAGGTCGAGATCGAGTCCCGCAGAGGCGACCGACCCGTCCGGGCCGAGCACGGTCGGGCCGGCGAGCAGGAGCGGCTCTGCCTCGACGGCGGCCACGAGGCGTACCGCCGACTCGGCATCGATCCCGGCGTCCGGGTTGAGGAAGAGCAGCACCTCGGCGCCCGCGGCCAGCGCGGCCGCGGCGCCCAGGTTGCAGCCGGCACCGAAGCCGGTGTTGGTGCCGGGGAAGACGCCGGTCCAGCCCTCGCGCTCGCAGAGGGTCCGGACCGCCGCGCGGTGGGCGTCGGTCGAGTGGTTGTCGACCACGACGATCCGGGCGGGCCGGAGCGCAGCGGCGACCCGGGTCGTGTGCCGTTCGAGCAGCGCCGGGTCGCCGTAGCTGACCACGACCACGGCAACCCGGGCGAGGTCGCTCATCGCGACACCTGCGAGGGGCCGTCCAGCGCCCGCAGCTCACGCCACCACTTGCGCAGCGCGACGGCCAGCGCGGCCGCGTTGCAGGCGAAGATCAGCGCGTAGGTCCACCAGAAGAGCATCCCGAACCCGAGCAGCACGAACATCCAGCACTGCGCGCCGTAGTCCATCGGCAGCAGCGCCCACTTGCGCAGCGGTTTCTCACGGGCCGTCGACGGCGACCCGGACGAAACCGGACGCAGCGTGGGCATCAGGATCAGCCCGAAGTACGTCACCACCGCAACCACCTCGAACCCGAGCGGCACCAGCAGCCACCCGTCGGAGTCCGGACCGAAGCGGTAGCAGGAGACGAGCACCGCCAGATGCAGGCCGGCCGTCTTGAAGCAGTCGATGGTGTGGTCGAGCCACTCGCCCGAGCGCGACCCGCCACCACGCAGCCGGGCGAGCTGGCCGTCGGAGGAGTCGAGCACGTAGCCCGCGGCGAGCAGCAGCGCGACCACGATCCCGGTCCACCAACGCGGCTCGACCAGCGCGAGCACCGCCAGGCCGGCGGCCGAGAGCGTCGCGCTCAGCGCCGTCACCTGGTTGGGTGTCGCGCCGAACGTGTGCGCGGCCGCGGCGACGACCCGGCCGGCGGGCCGGTTGACGAGCCGCGAGTAGGCCGCGGTGTTGAGCGAGGGCTTCTGCGCCTGCCCCAGCGCCTGCAGGTGCGTACGGAACCCGCCGGGGGCGCGTTCGGCGCCGGTCGCGGCCATGCTCGATCCTGCTTTGCTGATACGTGGGGGAGGGACATCGGGACCCTAGAGGACCCTCGGTCCTCCCAGGTCACCGAGGCCGTTGGCTCCCCAGATCTGGGTAGGACTTTGCCAGGACCTTCGGCCCGGGCCGTTCGGGTGGCCTACCTTTACTCATCATGCGTTTGTTGGTCGCCCACCCGTCACCGGACGTCTACGGCTCCGATCTTCAGCTGGTCGAGACGGTGCGTGGGCTGCACCAGGCGGGGCAGCGGGTCACCGTGGTCGTGCCCGAGCACGGACCCCTCATCCCGCTGCTCGAGACCGCCGGCGCGAGCGTCGAGGTGATGACGTTCCCGGTGCTGCGCAAGGCCTACCTCAGCCCGACCGGTCTGGTCCGGCTGGCCGCGGCGCTGACGGTCTTCTGGGTGCGTGCGGCGCGGCTGTGGCGGCGGGTCCGGCCGAGCCGCCTGCTGGTCAACACCGTGACCATCCCGTGGTGGATCCTCGTCGCCCGCGCGGCCCGCGTCCCCGTGGTCTGCCACGTGCACGAGGCCGAGGACGACCAGCCGAGGCCCGTACGCCTCGCCCTGACCGCCCCGCTCCTGCTGGCGACCCGCGTGGTGGCCAACTCGCGGGCATCGCGCGATGTCCTCGTGCGGACGGTGAAGGTGCTGGCGCGGCGTACGACGGTCGTCTACAACGGGGTGCCCGGCCCGGAGTCTGTCACGGCGGTGCGCACCCGGACCCCGGACGGGCCGCTGCGGCTGGTGCTGGTCGGGCGGCTCTCGCCGCGCAAGGGGACCGACGTGGCCCTCGAAGCGCTCGCCGAGGTGCGCCGGGGCGGGATCGACGCGCGGCTGCGGGTGTGCGGGTCGGTCTTCGCTGGCTACGAGTGGTTCGAGCAGGAGCTCCGCGTCCGTGCCTCCGACAGCGATCTCGCCGGCGCCGTCGAGTTCCTCGGCTACGTCGACGAGCCCGCCCGCGAGCTCGAGCAGGCCGACGTGGTGCTGGTGCCCTCCCGGGTCGAGCCCTTCGGCAACGTCGCCGTCGAGGCGCTGCTCGCCGAGCGGCCGCTGGTCGCGAGCCGGGTGCAGGGGCTGGCCGAGATCGTGACCGACGGCGAGACGGGCCTCCTGGCGACCCCTGGTGACGTGCACGATCTGGCCGAAGCGATCCGGCGCCTCGCCGCCGACCCCGCCAAGGCCGCCGAATTGGCGTCCGCCGGACGCAAAGACGCCGAGGAACGCTTCGGCGCCGAGCGCTACCGAGACGAGATCGCCGCCGAGGTGCTCGGTTGAGTCTGGGTAGGAGCGCGGCCCGGGGCGGGATGGTGGTGCTCGGCGGCCAGGGCGTACGCATCCTGGTCCAGGTCGCCTCCGTCGCGGTGCTCTCCCGGCTGCTCAGCCCACGCGACTACGGCCTGGTCGCGATGGTGCTGGCGGTCATCGCCGTCGCCGAGATCTTCCGCGACCTCGGGCTCTCGACCGCCGCGGTCCAGGCCGAGGAGCTGAGCCGCGAGCAGCAGACCAACCTGTGGTGGCTCAACACCGCCCTCGGCCTCGGCTTCGCGATCCTCGCCGTCGCGGCCGCCCCGCTCATCGCCGCCCTCTACGACGAACCGGCCCTGACGACCCTGACCGCCGCCCTGGCAGGGATGTTCGTCCTCAACGGCATGGGTGCCCAGTATCGCGCCGACCTCACCCGCCGGATGCAGTTCGCCAGGCTCGCCGCGGCCTCCACGCTGGCGCCGCTGCTGGCCCTCGGGGTCGCGGCGTACGCAGCAGCCAACGGCGCCGGCTACTGGGCCCTCGTCGTCCAGCAGCTGCTCCAGGGCGCTGTCACCCTGGTTGCCGTCGGGCTCTTCGCCGGCTGGCTCCCCGGCCGCCCGCGACGCGGGGTGGAGATGGGCGAGTTCCTGCGTTTCGGCTGGTCGCTGGCGGGGACCCAGCTGATCAACTACGCCGCCAGCAACATCGACTCCGTGCTCATCGGCACCCGCCTGGGCGCCCATCAGCTCGGCACCTACAACCGCGCCTGGCAGCTGCTGATGAACCCGTTGGGCCAGCTGCGCGGCCCCACCACCACCGTCGCGCTGCCCGTGCTGAGCCGGATCCGCGACAACCCGGCGCTGACCCAGCGGTTCGTGCAGCGCGGCCAGATCGCGCTCGGCTACAGCCTCGGCGCGGGCCTCGGCCTGGTCGCCGGGGCCGCGGTACCCGTCTGCGCCCTCTTCCTCGGTCCGGGCTGGGACGTCGCCGGCATCTTCGCCCTGCTCGCCTGCGCCGGCCTGTTCCAGACGCTGGCCTACGTCGGCTACTGGGTCTACCTCGCCCACGGGCTGACCACCGAGCTGCGCCACTACACCCTGGTCGCCTCGGTGCTGAAGGTCGTCTGCGTGCTCGTCGGCGTGCGCTACGGCGTCACCGGTGTCGCCGTCGGCTACGCGACCGCCCACCTGCTGGAGTGGCCGCTGTCGCTGTGGTGGATCTCCCGCCGCACCCGGCTCCGCGTCGGTCCGCTCTACCTCGGCGCGGCCCGCATCCTGCTCGTCGCCGGCGCGGTCGCCGCCGCTGCGTACGCCACCGCCCAGGCCCTCCACGGGCAGCACCCCGGGATCACGGTGCCGGTCTGCGTGGTGGCCGGGGCCGCGGCGTACGCGCTCCTGCTGGTCGTCCCGCCGATCCGCCGCGACGTGATGTCGCTGGTGGTGACGGTGCGCGGTGCGCTCGGCGGGCGATTCAGCCGCGGGTGAGCGTCACCGGGCGGCCGGTGTCGTCCCAGACGTTCCCGGAGTGGCTGATCTTCGTCGACGACGGGTGGATGATCGCGCAGCCGTCGATACGCTGGTCGCTGAGGAACCGGTTGTCGCGGATCTCGACGCCGCGGATCGGGCCCCGGCTCTTCTCGGCGACGTTGACGGTGCAGCCGCCCCCGCCGAGCAGGTTGTCGCGGATCGTGACGTCGCTGACGTCGCCGATGCTCTGGGTGATCTGCACACCGGCGTTGTAGGCGCCGGTGAAGCGGTTGTCCGCGATCGTGATGTTGCTGCCGCCGATGATCTGGATCGAGTCGTCGTGGGAGGCGCCGCCGTCCTGGTAGGGGTCGCTCTCGAAATGGTAGTTGTCGTGGAACCAGTTGTCGCGCACGGTCACGTTGCTGCCGGTGATGTGGACCTGGTCGGTGACGTGGTGGACCTCCGAGTTCTGCAGGGTGAAGTCGTGGCCGACCACTCCGTTGACGCCCGGGGCGGCGTTCTCGGCCCGCACCTCGACGTTGCTGACCAGCATCCCGGCGCCGCGGTCGTTGTTGTTGGAGATGCCGGCGGTCTCGGAGCCGGTCGGCACGATCACCAAGGTGTTGCGGATCGTCACGTTCGGCGCCTCGACCTGGATCCGGCCGTGCACCTCGAGGCCGTCGACCACCTGTCCGGGCGTCCTGATGATCAGGTCGCCGCGGTGGGTGCGCAGCTTCTTCTTCGGAGGTACGCCGGTGTCGCGCGGCCCCGGCGAGCCTGCTCCCGGGGGTGGTGAACCCAGCGGCTCGCCCTCCCGCGGCTCCTGCCCGGTCGGCCGGTCACCGGACCGGTTCGCCGGGTCCGAGGACCGCGTCCTCGGGGTCGCGCCGGGCGAGGGCCTGACCGAGCTGGTCGAGGAGGCCGACGGGGACGCCGACGAGGACGGGGCCGGCGTCAAGGTCACCGGTCCGCCGAAGTCGTCGGGCGGCAGGTTGGCGTAGTTCCGCTCCGTACGCGGCGCGGGGTCCTCGTCCTGAGCCCTGGTCAGGACATAGGTGGAGGACAGCGCGACGACGGTGGCGACCGCGGAGATGCCGAGGACGAGGATCCGGGACGGGCCGGGCGGGACAGCCAAGAGACGCATGCCTTCCTGTGGACTGTGCAGCCTACTGACGTTGCTGGAGTCTGCACCACGCAGTTTGCGCGGGTTGGGCGTCTGGGTCCAACACATACCCGATTCAGGGGATGGGGAGGGCGATTGACGGGCAGATGGCTGCGGATGTCCGCGACACTGCCGTGTCGCGGCCGAGGTGGCCGCCTTGTGCAGGGATGGATGATGACGCGGATTCACGAGTGGCGTCTGCTTGCGGCTGGGGCGGCCGCAGCTGTTCTCGGGGTGAGCAGCCTGGTCATGTCGGGAGGGGCGACGGCGGACACGGCTCCGGTCGACCCCGAGCTGCCGGAGACGGTCTCGGCCGACGTACTTCCGACGGTGCAGATCGACGGGGTCGCCTGGAAGCAGGTGATCGTCGGTGACACCGTCTACGTCGGGGGCAGCTTCACCTCGGCTCGTCCGGCGGGCGCCGCGGCCGGCACGAACGAGACCCCGCGCGCCAACATGCTGGCCTACCGGCTCTCCACCGGTGAGCTGATCCCGGGCTTCGCGCCGAGCTTCAACGGCCAGGTCAAGGACATGGCCCTCTCGCCCGACAAGTCCCTGCTCTACGTCGCCGGCAGCTTCACCCAGGTCAACGGTGTGAACCGCTACCGGGGCGCCGCGATCAACCTGGCCACGGGTGCACTAACCAGCTTCCGGCCGATCTTCAACTCGACCACCAACGCGGTCGCGGCCACGTCCACCGCGGTCTTCTACGGCGGCGTGTTCACCTCCGCCGACAACACCGCGCGTACGAAGCTGGCGGCCGTCAGCCCCACTGACACCGGCACCGGCCTGCTGTCGATGAACCCGACCGTCTCCAACGGCTCCGTGCAGGACATCGTGGTCTCGCCCGACGGCGCCGACATCGTGATCGGCGGCAACTTCACGAGGGTCAACGGCTGGTCCAGCCCCGGCTATGGCCTCGCTCGGATCAAGGTCGCCACCGGGGCGTCGCTGGCGCTCCCGGTCAACACCGAGGTCCGCAACGGTGGCGCCAACTCCGCGATCCTCGCCCTGGAGAGCGACGGCACCAGCTTCTACGGCAGCGGCTACCACTACGGCAGCGGCGGCAACCTCGAGGGCTCCTTCAAGGCCAGCTGGGCAACCGGCCAGCTGACCTGGCTCGAGGACTGCCACGGCGACACCTACTCGATCTGGCCGACCGCCGAGACGGTCTACCAGGCCAGCCACAAGCACTACTGCGGCAACTCCGGCGGCTTCCCGGAGACCAGCCCGCGCAGCTTCCAGCACTCCACCGCGGTCACCCAGTCCGTACGCGGCACCAACACCCGCGACATCTACGGTTACCCCGACCATCCCGGCACCCCGCGGCCGGAGTTCCTGGAGTGGTACCCGAAGTGGACCCCGGGCACCTTCACCGGCGCCAACCAGGCGCCCTGGACCGTGACGGCCAACGCCGACTACGTCGTCTACGGCGGCGAGTTCCTCAAGGTCGACGGGGTCGCCCAGCAGGGCCTGGTCCGCTTCGCGGTCAAGGACATCGCCCCCAACGACGTCGGTCCGGCCCTGTCCGGCACCGACTTCGGGCTCACCGCCACCTCGCCCGCCGACGGCCAGGTCCGGCTGATCTGGCCCGGCAACGCCGACCGGGACAACGCGACCGTGACCTACAAGGTCTACCGGGCATCGGCCGACGCTCCGATCCACACGAAGGCCGTCACCGCGGCGTTCTGGAAGCAGACCACGCAGAGCTTCCTCGACACCGCCGCGCCGCCGGGCACCACCCAGAGCTACCGCGTCGTCGCCGAGGACGCCTTCGGCAACCAGTCGCCCACCGAGTGGGTCGTCGTCGACGTCGCCGGCGAGCCGGCACCGCCCGTCGAGGGCATCGTCGCCGCGGACGCCTTCGGGCGTGCCGAGACGAGCGGCTGGGGCACGGCCGACACCGGCGGCACCTGGACCCGCACCACCGGCACCGCGGGCAACTTCTCGGTCTCCGACGGTCGCGGCCGCCACGCGGTCACCGCCAGCGGGACCACCGAGTCCCGCCTGCAGGAGGTCTCGGCCGGCGATGTCGACGCGACGGTCAGCGTCGGAGTCTCCCGGCTCCCCGACGCCGGCTACGTCTGGTCGATCCTCGGCGCCCGCGTCTCCGGCACCGACCACTACGCCTCGCGGCTCCGGTTCAACCCGGACGGCACCGTCGGCCTCCACCTCGTACGCAGCGGCACCCCGGTCGTCGGCGCCAACGTCGTCCCGGGCCTGAGCGTCGCCGCCGGCGACCGGCTGAAGGTCCGCCTCCAGGTCACCGGCACTGCCCCCACGACCGCGCGCGCCAAGGTGTGGCCGGCCGGCTCGGCGGAGCCGTCGGGCTGGACGTACGAGCTCTCGGACTCGACCGCGGCCAACCAGGTCCCCGGCGGCGTGATGCTGCGCGGCTTCGGCTCCTCGACGATCGGCACCACGCCGGTGGAGGTCAGCTACGACGATCTGAAGGTGATCGAGCCGTAGGCCTGGCTCCGCACGTACCCGATCTTGGGGAGTAGGCGTGCGGATCCCCCCGCGGGCGTCGGACGTGGGCTTCAATGCAACGTCTTTGAACAGATGTCTTTGTCCGACCCCGCCCGCGGAAGATCCCCCATGCTCAGTCAAGTCCCGCGTTCGAGGATGTACGTCGCGGCAGCTGTCGCTGCCGTCGTCCTCGTGAGCGTCGCGGTCGTGCTCATCGTGCGCAGCTCGTCCGGCCCGGCCACCGCCGGGTCGGACTCGACGGTGGCCGCCGCGCCCTCTGCGACGGCCAGCCCGTCGGAGAAGGAGTCCGCGTCGTCCTCCGAGTCCGAGGAGACCGAGCCGGGGAAGCCGTCGGGCGACAACCGCACCGTCGGGCTGAAGGCCGAGGCGACCTCGGCCCCGGGCGTCACCGCCCGGCTGGCCAGGATCGACTCCGTCCAGGCCACCGCGAGCCTGCCCGGTGAGATCGGTGGTCCGGCGCTCGCGATCACCGTGAAGGTGAAGAACCAGACCGGGAAGAAGCTCGACCTGGCGCTCGGTGTGGTCAACGCCTACTACGGCCGCGAGCGCACCCCGGCGGTGAGCGTCGCCTCCGACGGCGAGGTGCCGTTCCCGGCCTCGGTCGCGGATGGCGAGTCGGCCACAGGCACCTATGTCTTCCAGATCCCCGAGGAAGCCCGTCCCGTACGCGTCGAGCTCGATCTGGGCAACGGCGCCGACGTGGTGGTCTTCAAGGGCCGACCCCAGCGATAGACCTCCCCCACGATGAGAGATGTGATGAAGCCGATCCTGGCTGTGCTGGTGCTCGTGGCAACGAGCCTGACCCTGGCGACGACCTCCGCCTCCGCGGACACCGCGCCGACCGACACCGACCTGCCGACGACGGTCGCGGCCGACGTCCTTCCCACGGTCCAGATCGACGGCGTCGCCTGGAAGCAGGTGATCGTCGGTGACATCGTCTACGTCGGCGGTAGCTTCACCTCCGCCCGGCCGGCGGGTGCTGCGGCCGGCACCAGCGAGACGCCGCGGTCCAACATGCTCGCCTACCGGCTCTCCACCGGGAAGCTGATCACCACCTTCGCGCCGACGTTCAACGGCCAGGTCAAGGACATGGCGCTCTCGCCCGACAAGAAGCTGCTCTACGTCGCGGGCGGCTTCACCCAGGTCGACGGCGTCAACCGCTACCGGGCCGCCGCGATCGACCTCGCGACCGGCAAGGCGACGAGCTTCCGGCCGATCTTCAACTCGACCACCAACGCCGTCGCGGCGACGGCCGGCGCGGTCTTCTACGGCGGCGTGTTCACCTCGGCCGACAAGACGGCGCGGACGAAGGTGGCCGCGGTCAAGCCCGGCGACACGGGCACCGGCCTGCTGCCGATGAACCCGAAGGTCGCCGGTGGCAACGTCAACGACATCGTGGTCTCCTCCGACGGCACCAAGATCGTGATCGGCGGGGCGTTCACCAGCGTCAACGGCTCTTCGAAGCCGGGCTTCGGCCTGGCTCGGCTCGAGGTCTCCTCGGGCAGCTCGCTGGCGCTGCCGGTCAACGACGAGGTCCGCAACGGCGGCACCGAGTCGGCGATCCTCTCGCTCGAGTCCGACGGCACCAGCTTCTACGGCACCGGCTACAACTACGCGGGCTCCGGCAACCTCGAGGGCTCGTTCAAGGCCGACTGGGCCACCGGCAAGCTGACCTGGCTCGAGGACTGCCACGGTGACACCTACGCCGTCTGGCCGACCGCCAAGACGGTCTACCAGGCCAGCCACAAGCACGGCTGCGACACCTCCGGCGGCTTCCCGGAGACCAAGCCACGGGCTTGGTATCACTCGACCGCCACCACCCAGGACGTACGCGGCACCAACATCGCCGACGACAAGTACGGCTACCCCGACCACCCCGGCACCCCGCGGCCGGAGTTCCTGGAGTGGTACCCCAAGTGGACGAACGGCACCTACACCAGCGCCCAGCAGTCGACCTGGACCGTGACCGCCAACGCCAGCTATGTGCTGTACGGCGGTGAGTTCCTCAAGGTCAACGGCGTCGCCCAGCAGGGCCTGGTGCGGTTCGCCGTCAAGGATGTCGCCCCCAACAAGGTCGGGCCGACGCTGAAGGGCGCGAAGTGGGCGCTGACCGGCTCCTCGCCCTCCGCGGGCAAGGCCACGCTGAAGTGGCCGGGCAACCCGGACAAGGACAACGCGGCGGTGACCTACAAGCTCTACCGTGGCTCGCTCGACTCCACGCCGATCAAGACCGTGAAGGTCTCGGCCCCGTTCTGGAAGCACACCGCGATGACCTTCACCGACACCGGCCGCACCAGCGGCTCGTCGCAGAAGTACAAGATCGAGGCGGTGGACCCGCTCGGCAACATCTCCCGCTCCGACTGGGTGACGGTCACGATCAGATGATCTGGGTCTGCATGCTCACCTATCGGCGCCCCGAGGGGTTGGCCGAGGCGGTCGGCATGCTCCGGACCCAGCTCGATCTGGTCCCTGACGCGCGGCTGCTCGTCATCGACAACGACGAGCAGCCCAGCGCTGCCTCCGCCGTGGCGGAGGCAGCCGCGGGGGACGTACGCGTCGTCTATGTGCACGAGCCGACCCCCGGCATCGCCGCGGCCCGCAACCGGGCTCTGGACGAGGCCGGTCCCGAGGCGGTCGTCGTCTTCATCGACGACGACGAGCAGCCCTCGGAGAAGTGGCTGCCGACCCTGCTCGCGTGCTGGGAGGAGACCGGCGCCGCGGCCGTGGTCGGGCCGGTGGTCTCCTACTTCGACGGGCCGCTGGACCCGTGGATCGAGGCGGGTGGCTTCTTCCGGCGCCTCCGGCACCCGACCGGCACCGTCGTCACCACCGCGGCGACCAACAACCTCCTGCTCGACATGACTCAGGTCGGCGAGCTCCGCTTCGACCTGGGCTTCGGGCTCTCCGGTGGCTCCGACACCGTCTTCACCCGCACGCTGTCGGCCGCCGGCGGCCGGATCGTGTGGTGCGACGAGGCCCCGGTGCACGACCTGGTGCCCGCGGACCGGGCGACCCGGGAGTGGGTACGCGCCCGCGCCTCCCGTATCGGCAACTCCGACTCCCGGGTGCAGGTCCACCTCGCTCCGTCGGGTCGCCGCCCGCTCGCCCGGCTGCGAGCCACCGCTCGCGGCCTCGTCCGCGTGCTCGGCGGCTCCGCCCGTCTCGTCCTGGGCCGCCTGACCGGCTCGCAGCCCCACCATGCACGCGGCACCCGCACCCTCCTTCGCGGCCTCGGCATGCTCCGCGGTGCCTGGGGCTCCCACGTGTCCGAGTACGCCCGCTAGCGCTCGCCGCCTCGACCGGCGGGGGCTGGTGGCATCGCCAGATCGCGCTTGGCCGTCCAGCGTGGGATCGGGAAGTCGAAGATGCCCCGGACGCGGCCGGTGATGAGCCGGTCGAGAGTCAGCGCGAGCAGGATCGCAACCAGGGTCAGCAGAGGCACGGCCACCAGACCTGCGCCCGGCGGCCAGTCGACGTCGCGGCCGGTGAGCAGGGCCGCGGCAGCGGTGATCGGGAAGGCATGGACGACGTAGATCGGCAGCGTGCGGGTGCCGAGGTGGCGTACGAAACCGAGAGCCGGGATCCGGGCGATCATCACCCCGAGCCCGCAGCCGGCGGCCACCGCGAGCAGGCCCAGCATCGGCCGCACGAAGATGATCCGGTCGTCGGCGACGTAGAGGAAGAACCCCAGCACCACCACGTACGCCACCCCCAGCCCGACCACGTGGACCGCCCGCATCCGCGGGACGACCGAGCGCACCCTGGGGGCGGCGCGGGAGGCCAGCACGAAGAAGAACCAGTAGCGGAACGTCTTGTCCCATGGGACGTCGCCGGTGGAGACCAGCCCGGCGGCGAAGACCGCGGAGACGATCAGCGCGGTGCCGACGACGAGCCACGCGGGAAGCCGGCGGGTCAGCCAGCCCACGAGCGTGAACAGGCACAGCGAGTAGAGGAACCAGAGGTAGACGTTGGGCTCGACCAGCACCCGGGCGACCGCGGCGACCCCACCCGGTGGCGAGTGCGGCAGGAGCGCGCGGAAGGCGCCGAGCAGGAGGCACCACAGCAGGTAGAGGTAGATCAGGTTCAGACAGCGGGTGCGCAGCACCTCCCGCAGCGGGCGGGCGAGCAGTGCGGGAGCGAGGAGGCCGGAGAGGAAGAAGAACAGCGGCATCCGGAAGGTGTCGAGGGTGTAGGCCAGCCGAGACCACGGCCCGGCGAGGCCGACCAGGTCGAGGTTGATCACGGCATGGAAGAGCACCACCAGGACGATCGCCAGGCCGCGTGCGGAGTCGATCCAGCTCTCACGCACGTTGCGGACCTCCGGCGAGATAGCGACGGCGGGCGCGCTGGCCGTGACGGCCCTGGCGCCGGGGCAGCTGCGGCCGCAGCGGCATCGGCGGGGCCTGATCGGCTTCCTTGCGCTGCAGCAGGAACACCCCGAGCGCGAGCGCGAGCGGCGGCAGCGAGCTGATGATCGGGCCGAAGAAGAGGTTCCAGCCGAGCTGGAGGGCGAGGAAGAGGCCCAGCGCGGTGCCGGTGCGGTGAGCCATGCTGCGGCCCAGATAGATGGTGGCGAGCCACAGCAGCCACCCCGACAGCACCAGCCCGGCGAGCCCGAACCAGACCCAGAGGTCGCCGATCAGCGAGTGCACCTCGATCCGGGTGCCGAACATGTAGTGCTCGACGTAGCCGTTGTCGGGGTCGTAGCCCAGCCGGGACATGCCCTGCTTCGCGGCCTGCATGTCGGTCGGCGTGGCCATGGTGCCGGCGCCGTAGCCGAGCGGTTCGTGCAGCATCAGCGCGACCGTGGCCCCGATCTCGGGCCGGCCACCGAGGATGAGAGATCCGGCGGCCTGGGTCTGCTCCTGGGTGCGTTCCTGCGCCGACTGGCCGAGGTAGCCGTCCAGCGCCGCACCCTCGAGCGCCCGGTAGAGCCCGAAGCCCAGCGCGCCCACCAGCACCAGCGAGAGCAGCGCGGAGGTGGTGCGCTTCGCCGTCCTGGGCCGGTGCTGCCACAGCAGCAGCACGGCGGTCATGATCAGGAACGCGCTCATCGACCGGGCCCCGGACAGCGCCGTGACAGCGGTGAGGGCCCCGAGGGCGGTGATGTCGGCGAGGAGCCGCTTGCGGGGACGTCGCCGGATGAGCAGGCAGGCTCCCAGCAGCAACATCGTCGACGGCATCGCGAACCCGAACCGCCACGGCTCCTCGGCGAACCTGGACCCCAGCGGCGCGGTCATGAACGAGCCGAGCGCGTAGAGGCACACCACGATCCCCGGTGAGAGCACGCGCTGCCCCCACAGCAGCGCCCCGACGCACATCACGGCCGAGACGACCGGGAACAGCTCGAACAGCACACCCGCCTCGGTCGGCGGATGCGTCGCCGAGCGCCAGGTGGTGAGCGCCAGCGCGGAGACGAAGCAGGCAAGCAGCAGTACGCCGCCCAGCGCCGCCCCGCGATAGCGGCCCGCCTCCCGGATCCAGACCGGCGCCAGGGCCGCGCCCATCAGTCCGCCCACGGTGAGGCCACGGACGAGGTCGAAGTCGGTGCCGGCCAGGAACGCCGCGGCCCCGGCCAGGAGAGCGGTCAGCACCTCCCAGCCGGTGCGCTCGGCGACCTGGGTGCGCCCGGGGCGCCCGGTGCGCCCGGTGTGCCCGGTGCGGACCCGGATCGCCGTCGCGACGGCCATGCTCAGCTCCCGGCGGCGGGGTAGCCCTGCTGGCGCGGTTCCCGGGGACGTACGAAACCGGAGAGGAGGCGGGCGAGCCAGCCCTGCTCGGGCTGTCCGTAGTAGGTGTGCGCAGCCGTGTCGCGGACCTGGTTGGCGACGATGCCGAGGCAGCGGGCGTCGACGGTCTCGAGACTGTCGATGGCCTCCAGGACCTGGGGACGGTGGATGGTGCGGCAGTTGGCGACGACCAGGGCACCGTCGGTCAGGCGGGACAGGATCGCGCCGTCGGCGACCGGGAGCAGCGGAGGGGAGTCGAGGATGACCACGTCGTAGCTCGCGCGCGCCTCCTCCAGCAGGTCGGCCATCCGCGGCGAGCCGATGAGCTGCGCGGGGTTGGGCGGGATCTCGCCCATGGTGAGCACGTGCAGGTTGGCGTCGCCCCAGACCTGGACGACCTCGTCGAGCTCGGCCTTGCCGATCAGCACCGTGGTCAGCCCGGCCGCCCCCTCCAGACCGCAGTAGTCGGCGACCGCCGGGCGGCGCATGTCGGCGTCGACGAGCAGCACACGCTGGCCCTGTTCCGCGATCGCCAGCGCCAGGTTGATCGACGTCGTCGACTTGCCCTCACCGCCGATCGAGGAGGTCACGACGATCGAGCGGACGGGGGAGGAGGCGTCGAGGTACTGCAGGTTCGTCTGCAGCCGCCGGTAGGCCTCGGCGGCGACGTTGTGCGGGTCGATGGCGGTCACCGCGCCGCGTGAGCGCCGCTGGCCCCGGCGCCGGGGGATCGCCCCGAGAAGCCCGACGTCGGTGAGCTGCTCGATCTCGGCCGCGGTCCGGACCCGGGTGTCGAGGAGCGCGCGGACCACGGCGATCGCGACGCCGAGCCCGAAGCCGGCCGTGAACCCGACCAGAGCGGCCAGCCGCGTACGCGGCGCGAACGCCTCCTCCGGCGGGTCGGCGCGGGCGACCACGGTCACCTCGACCGCGGCCTTCTTGTTGGAGCTGGGGGAGAGGTTGGTGATCGTGGTGGTGAGCTCGTCGGCGACCGAGTTGGCGAGGTCGGAGGCACCGGTGCTGGTGGTCGCCACCGCGTCGATCTCGATGATCACGGTGTCGAGCGGGTTCTCCGCGGTGATCTGCTCGGCCAGCGCCTTGGGCGTGGTGTCGAGGTCGAGGTCGTAGATGACCTGGTCGAGCACCACCGGCATCGTGGCCAGCTTGGCGTAGGACTGGACGATGTCCTGGGTGAAGGTCGAGCCCTGGACCAGCTCCTGGGTGGTCGCGCCGCGGGCGATCGAGACGAAGACGGTGCTCTGCGCCCGGTACTGCGGCGGGCTCGCGTGCGCCTGGGCGAACGCCACGCCGGCACCGATGATCGCGAGCACAGCGACGATGTACCAGCGCTTGCGCAGGGCAGCGACATAGTCGCGCAGGTCCAACAGGTCACTCCGTCCGATGTCTTTGCCAGGCTGCTCGTCCGCGGCTCATCCGCCGAAGCGGAGCCCGAGGCAATGGGTGGCGCCGTCAGGGCAGGTCCGCGGGGCCATCGCACATCCTCACCCGATTCTGGGGATGACAGGGCCGAGTGTCCGGCCCGTTCCCCCAAATGGGGGATTGATCCCCCGTCGGTTTCGGGGGCCGTACGCCGACTGCGTAATGTCTGTTCGTCACGTTCGGGGGTTGGCCGCGTGGACGTGCGGTTCCACGCTCCAGAATCGTCAGACGACTCGAAGGTAGGCAGGCATGGACACCGCGACGATCCTGGTCGTCTGCACCGGGAACGTACGACGATCGCCGGCGATCGAGGCGATGCTCCGCGAGGGTGTCGGCCAGATCGGCGGGCTGGCGCGCCACGGCATCAACGTGATCTCGGCGGGCAGCGAGGCGCTCGAGGGCTACGAGATGGACCCGATGATCGCCTCCGAGGTGGCTCTCGCCGGCACCCGGCTGACCCGGCACCAGGCCTACCCGCTCGACGTCGACGACATCGAGAGCGCCGACCTGATCATCACCGCCGAGCGCTCCCATCGCAGCGAGGTCGCCCGACTCGTGCCGTCGGCGGTCAAGCGCACCTTCACGCTCGTCGAGATCGCCGCGCTCGGCGACCTGCTGGGCCGCACCGCCCTGGGCGGGCCCGCCGGTTCGGAGGCGGACGCGGCCACCCGGCTGCGTACGCTGGTCCAGCTCGCGCCGCTGCAGAGAGCCCGCCGGCGGGTCCGCCGTCCGGCCGACGACGACCTCGTCGACCTGCGGAAGCGGTCGCCGCGGGAGGCCCGGCGGCTGGTGACCGAGGCGCGCGGCCACGTCGAGACGCTGTTGCGGGTGCTCGAGCCGAGCCTCTCGCTGGTCAGCAAGCCCCAGCGCCCCGCCCCGGTCATCCCGGCGCCCGCCGAGCCGGTCGAGACCACCCAGCCCCGGCCGATCCACCCGACGCACTCCACGCAGTCCAACCGGTCGGTGGGCTGACCGCGGCTTGTTCACCGTGGCTGATTGGATAGCAAGTTAGGGTTGCCTACATGAACCGTCCCGCGAAGCCTGAGACCGTCCTCGTCGTCACCGCCACCCGGCGGCTGAGTCCGACGATGATCCGGGTGAGCTTCCGCTCCGAGGACCTCGGTGCCTTCTCGTCGAGCGTGTTCACCGACCGCTACGTGAAGCTGGCCTTCCCGCAGGCGGACGGCCCGGTGCTGCGCACCTACACCGCCCTCAACCCCTCGGTCGAGGACGGCACCCTCGACATCGACTTCGTCGTCCACGGCACCGAGGGCTACGCCGGCCCCTGGGCCGCCGCGGCCCAGCCCGGTGACACCCTCACGGCTCTCGGCCCGGGTGGCGCCTACGCGCCCGACCCGGAGGCCGACTGGCACCTGCTCGCCGGTGACGAGACCGCCCTGCCCGCCATCCGTGCGGCCCTGGCCGCGCTGCCGGCCGACGCCCGCGGCTACGCGGTGATCGACGTCCCCGCCACCGGCCACGAGCAGCCCCTCGACCACCCGGACGGCGTCGAGGTGACCTGGCTGGTCACCGGCGGCCACGCCCACCACGCCGCCGAGGACGCCGAGGGCCACGAGCAGCCCCTCGTCACCGCGATCCGCGAGCTGCCCTGGCTCGAGGGCCGGGTCCACGCCTTCGTCCACGGCGAGGCCGCGGTCACCATGCACGGCATCCGCCCCTACCTCCTCAAGGAGCGCGGCGTCCCGAAGGCCGACCTCTCCATCTCCGGCTACTGGCGCCGCGGCCGCACCGAGGAGACCTTCCGCGAGTGGAAGCGAGAGCTCGCCGCGGCCGAGTCCGTCTGACCCCCGACTCGGCGCATCTGCCCCGCCGAAAGCGGTCGACCCGGCCCGTCTGTCCCGCCGGAAGCGGTCGACCCGGCGCGACTGCCCCGTCGTAGAGGGTTGAGTCGGCGCGTCTGTCTCACCGGCCGCCTGGGACAGTTGCGCCGACTCGGCGTTGAATTTCGGGGCAGACGTGCCGGGTCGGCCGTTGATCTTGGGACAGTTGCGCCGAGTCGGCGGGGTCTCAGGTGCCGTTCTCAGAGAAGTGTTGGTAGTCCTTCAGCGAGTTCCAGTCGCCGCCCCACTCCCAGCCGATGTCGGCGAACGCCCGGACGACGACGTCGTCGGCGTGGATCATCCCGGGCGCCTTCCGGGACCGGTTCAGGTACCAGCGGGCCAGCTCGGGGATGACGCGGTCGCCCTTGACGTACGGGTTCTGGAAGGTGTTGATGTCGATCGCCAGGCCGTAGGCGTGCTGGGAGAACGAGGTCTGGCCCACCGACGGGCGGCAGACGAAGCCGCCGGTGCCGTTGCCGTCGCCGGTCGGTGGCGCGTCCAGCGCGGCCTTCGTGGCGATGTCCATCTGCTCGATCGGGAAGCGCGCCTCGTACAGACGCCGGAAGACCCCGACGACGTCCTCGGCGACCCGGGCGTTGATCAGCATCTCCCCGGTGTGGCGGGCACCGTCGAAGCCCCAGAACGTCATGCGAACCCACGCCAGCTGCTGGCGTGAGACCGGGCATCCCGGCACCCAGGTCGAGCGCTCGATCACGTCGTCGGGGGCGACGTCGACCTCGGCGGCGAACCCGTCGCCGGGCAGCATCGGCACGACGTCCGGCAGCGTCCACGCCCGGTGACGCAGCTCCGGCGGCGTCGGCCGGGCGATCCCGTAGCCCTGCGCGTCCTCCTTCAGCACCCGCGTGCCGAGCCACGGCGGCGGCACCGACCCCGGCTTCGGGACCACCGGAGAAGACGACGGTACGTCGCTGGGCGACGGCTCCGCCGACACCGATCTCGATGCGTCCACCGTCGGGCTCGGCGCGGGCCCGGCCTCGGAAGCCACGCCACAGGCGGCGAGCACGAGCGCGAGGGCCGCCAGCGCGGCGGAGTACGTGCGGGTTCTCACCGCTCCATTCAACCCGCTGTGGGCCAGACGTTCATCGCGACCGTGGCGAGGGCACGCAGATCGGCACGGGACGCGCCGTCGATCGCCTGCACCGACATGCCCTGGATCACGGCTCCGACCAGGCGGGCGAGAGCGCCGGCGTCGGTCTCCGCGGGCAGCTCACCCTCGTCGACGGCACGCCGCAGCCGCTGCTCGATCCCGGCGAGCGTCTGCGCCCGCATCCTGGCCGGGCGGGTGGCGACCCCGCGCTGAGCGGCGCCGACCCCGAGCGCGGCCGTGGAGATCATGCAGCCCGCCGGCAGCCCGCCCTCGCTGAACCGGTCGGCCGCGTCGAGCAGGAACTCCGCGACCGCTTCGCGGACGGGTCCGTCGGGCCGCAGCACCGCGCCGTGCTCGCGCGCGTAGCGCTCGAGTGCCGACTGGTAGAGCGCCTCCTTGGAGCCGAACGCCCCGTAGAGGCTCGGCGCCTTCAAGCCGGTCGCGGCCTCGAGCGTCGCGACGCTCGTGCCTTCGTAGCCGTGCTCCCAGAACGCCCGCATCGCGGCATCGAGCACCGCGTCCTCGTCGAAGGAGCGCGGTCGTCCGCGGGAGGCCTTGCGCATTTCCATAGTGATCCCTACATTATCCCGTACCAAGTTATTTAGCGACTGCTACAGAAATGAGCACGAGATGACCCGCAACGCTCTCGTCACCGGCGCCTCACGCAGCATCGGCCGCGCCATCGCCGTACGTCTCGCCGCCGACGGCGTCGGCCTGCTGGGCATCCACTACGGCTCGAACCGGGCGGCCGCCGAGGAGACCGCGAGGCTGGTCGAGTCCGCCGGGGCGCGGGCGGTCCTGATCGAGGCAGACCTCGGGAAGGACGGCGCGCAGGCGGCCGCGGACGTCGCGGCGGCCTGGGCCGGGGCGGCGCTCGCCGAGGAGGACGGCTTCGACATCCTGGTCAACAACGCCGGCATCAACGGCAACCAGGAGCTCCACGAGCTCGACCCGGACACCGCTCGCCGTGTGCTCGAGGTCAACCTGATCGCACCGATGTTCCTCACCCAGGCGCTCGCGCCGCGTCTGCGCGAGGGTGGCCGGGTCGTCAACGTGTCGACGGGATACACCCGGGTGGCGGCGCCGACCCACCTGACGTACGCCGCCTCCAAGGCCGGCATCAACAACCTCACCCGCTCCCTGGCGGCGCCGCTCGCCGCACGCGGCGTGACCGTCAACGCGGTGCTTCCCGGTGTGATCGAGACCGACATCAACGCCGACTGGATCAACCTGCCCGGGCCGCGGGCGCAGGCCGAGGCGCTGTCGGTGTTCGGCCGGATCGGCACGGCGGAGGACGTCGCCGACGCCGTCGGGTTCCTGGCCTCGCCCCGGGCGCGCTGGGTCACCGGGGAGACGCTCGACGTGACCGGCGGCTCGGCCCTCTGAATCGTCTTGACTTCGAGTGCACTCCAACCAGGACACTGGAGTCATGACGTCGCAGGTGCACAGCAACGGACTCAGCATCGCCGAGGTGGCCGAGCGGACCGGCCTGACCGCCCACACGCTGCGCTACTACGAGCGCGACGGGCTGATGCTCGGCGTCGGCCGCAACGGCTCGGGCCACCGCGCCTACACCGAGGACGATCTCGGCTGGATCACACTGATCACCCGGCTGCGCTCGACCGGGATGCCGATCCGGGAGATCCGTCGCTATGCCGAGATGGTCCGCGACGGTGGCGGCAACGAGGAGGCGCGCCTCGCCCTGCTGCGCGCACACCGCGACCGGGTGCGCGCGCAGCTGGAGGAGACGGCCGCCCATCTGGACGCGATCGAGTTCAAGGTCGCCTACTACGCGGCGGCCGTGGGCGAGACGGACCCCGACGCCGAGCTCATCGCCCAGCAGCGTCGAGGCGAGCCCGCTGCTCCTCGCTGAGCTCCAGGTCCATCGCTGCCAGGCTCTCGTCGAGCTGGGCCACCGACGACGCCCCGACCAGCGGGATGACCGGGAGCGCGTCGCCGAGCATCCAGGCCAGCACGACCTGGTTGCGGGTCGCGCCGGTCTCGGCGGCGACCTCGTCGAGCACCGCCAGCCGGGCGGTCGTCCCCGGGTGGTCGTAGGCGGGGTCGAGCGGCTTCGACGGGTTCGTGTAGGCGCCGCTGAGCAGTGGCGTATAGGCCACCAGCGTGAGTCCCGGCGTCGCCCGCAGGTAGGCCAGCAGCGAGGCGTCGGCCACGCCGATCTCGCCGTCGACCGAGAGTCGCCGGTCGGGGATGTCGGTGCGCATCCGCAGGTAGGTGTGGTGATACTGCAGCACGCTCGGCCGCGCCGCCTCCGGGTTGACCGCCCGCGCCCGCTCGACCTGCCAGGACCAGTGGTTGCTGAGCCCGAACTGGCCGATGACACCGTCCTTCACCAGGGCCGCGAAGCCGGCGGCGTACTCCTCCAGCGGCACGCCGTTCATGTCCGGCACGTGCGCGTAGTAGAGGTCGAGCCGCTCGACGCCGAGGCGCTCGCGGGAGCGGTCGGCCTGCTCGCGTACGTTCTCCGGGGCCAAGCCCTCCCAGCGGCGGTCGCGCTGGTTCTCCCAGCCGTTCTCGACCCGCTCGACGACGTCCGTCGGGCGCGCGCCGACCTTGGTGCCGATGACGAGCTCGTCGCCGATCCCGCGGTCGCGGCGCCACTGCCCGAGCGTCGTCTCGCTCTCGCCGCCCTGGGTGCCGTTGGCCCAGTAGGCGTAGTTGTTGGAGGTGTCGACGAAGGTGCCGCCGGCCTCGACGAAGCGGTCGAGGATCGCGTACGAGGTTTCGATGTCCGTGTCGGTGCCGAACCGCATCACACCGAGCGCGAGCTTGCTGACGCGCCGGGACCCGGCGCCTGATCCGATGGTCGTGTATCGCATGTCTTCCACGCTCTGGCTTCGCGCGCGCTCGAAGTCAAACGTCTTTACGGCCGTCTCCTAGACTGGTGCCGCACCCCCTGTTCTCTCCGGCCGGGGGCTCTCGTGCATGCCCATCACTTTGGAGTCACCCGTGATCCTCGCCCCGCTCGCCGATCTCGTCCTGCGCGATGCCGCCCTGAGCGAGGTGATGGCGGAGGCCAAGGGCGGCCGGATGCTGGCGCTCGACGTCACCGGCCCGGAGGCGCTGCGCCCCTTCGTGGTCACCGGTCTCGTACGCCAGGAGCGCACCGTCCTCGCCGTCACCGCGACCTCGCGTGAGGCCGAGGATCTGGTCAGCGACCTCACCGACCTGCTCCCGCCCGACTCGGTCGCCTACTACCCGAGCTGGGAGACGCTGCCCCACGAGCGGCTCTCCCCGCGCAGCGACACGGTCGGGCGCCGGCTCGCCGTGCTCCGTCGCCTCCGCCACCCTGATGCCGACGGCGCCCACGGGCCGCTGAAGGTCGTCGTCGCCCCTGTCCGCAGCGTGCTCCAGCCGCAGGTCAAGGGCCTGGGCGACCTCGAGCCGGTGGAGCTGATCAAGGGCCAGGAGGTGAGCCTGGACGACGTCGTCGTGAAGCTCGCCGACGCCGCCTACTCCCGCGTCGACCTGGTCGAGAAGCGTGGCGAGTTCGCCGTCCGCGGCGGCATCGTCGACGTCTTCCCGCCGACCGAGGAGCACCCGGTCCGCGTCGAGTTCTGGGGCGACGAGGTCGACTCGATCCGCCACTTCGCGGTCGCCGACCAGCGCGCCATCCCCGAGGAGCACGGCGGGGCCACCGAACGCCTCTGGGCGCCGCCGTGTCGCGAGCTCCTGCTGACACCGGAGGTCCGCGACCGGGCGCGAAAGCTGGGCGAGGACCACCCCACGCTGATCGAGCTCACCGACAAGATCGCCGCCGGGATCGCGGTCGAGGGCATGGAGTCGCTCGCACCCGCCCTCGTCGACGACATGGAGCTGCTGATCGACCTGATCCCCGAGGACAGCCACGTGCTGCTCCTCGACCCCGAGCGGATCCGCAGCCGGGCCCACGACCTGGTCGCCACCGCCGAGGAGTTCCTCGGTGCCTCCTGGGCCGCCGCGGCCAGCGGCGGAGTCGCCCCGATCGACCTCTCCGCCGCCTCCTACCGAGACCTCGCCGACGTACGTGCCCACGCCATCGCGCAGGGCAAGCCGTGGTGGTCGGTCAGCCCGTTCGGTCTCGACGACGGCGAGTCCGATCTCGCCGATCCCGACGTCGTCGGCGTACCGGTCCGCAAGATCGACTGGCAGCCCGCGAAGGCCTACCGGGGCGACACCGCTGCGGCGATGGCGGACATCGAGCGCTGGCGCGACGACGGCTGCCGCGTGGTCGTCGTCCAGCCCGCCCACGGCACGGCGCAGCGTACGGTCGAGGCGCTGGGGGAGCGTGACGTCCCGGCTCGCCTGGCAGAAGGTGACGAGGAGACCGCCAAGCCGGTCCACAAGACCGTCACCGTGATCCACGCCCGCCTCACCCACGGCTTCTTCGACGAGGCCAACCAGCTGGTGGTGCTCACCGGGGAGGACATCTCCGGCCAGAAGTCCTCGACGCGCGACATGGTGAAGATGCCCGCGCGGCGCAAGAAGCAGATCGACCCGCTCGAGCTCAAGCCCGGCGACTACGTCGTCCACGAGCAGCACGGCGTCGGCCAGTTCATCGAGATGAAGCAGCGCGAGGTGCAGGGCGCGACCCGCGAATACCTCGTCCTGGAGTACGGGGCCTCCAAGCGCGGCGCGCCGCCCGACCGCCTCTACGTCCCGGCCGACGCGCTCGACCAGGTGACTCGCTACGTCGGTGGTGAGCAGCCCAGCCTCGACCGGCTCGGCGGCGCCGACTGGCAGAAGCGGAAGGCCCGCGCGCGCAAGGCGGTCCGCGAGATCGCCGCCGAGCTGATCAAGCTCTACGCCGCCCGGCAGGCCACCAAGGGCTTCCAGTACGGCCCCGACAACCCCTGGCAGCGCGAACTCGAGGACGCCTTCCCCTTCCAGGAGACCGCCGACCAGCTCGCCGTGATCGACGAGGTCAAGCAGGACATGATGCGGCCGGTGCCGATGGACCGGCTGGTCTGCGGCGACGTCGGCTACGGCAAGACCGAGATCGCGGTGCGGGCCGCGTTCAAGGCGGTCCAGGACGGCAAGCAGGTCGCCGTGCTGGTGCCGACGACACTGCTGGTCTCCCAGCACCTGTCGACCTTCATGGAGCGGATGTCGGGCTTCCCGGTCAACGTGCGCGGGCTGTCCCGCTTCCAGACCGACAAGGAGGCGGCCGAGGTCATGGCCGGCCTCACCGACGGCACCATCGACATCGTCGTCGGCACCCACCGGCTGCTCAACAAGGACGTACGCTTCAAGGATCTCGGCCTCATCATCATCGACGAGGAGCAGCGCTTCGGCGTCGAGCACAAGGAGGCCATGAAGCGCCTGCGCACGAGCGTCGACTTCCTGTCGATGTCCGCGACCCCGATCCCGCGCACCCTGGAGATGTCGATCACCGGCATCCGGGAGATGTCCACGATCACCACGCCGCCCGAGGAGCGACACCCGGTCCTGACGTACGTCGGTGCCTACGAGGACCGCCAGATCGTCGCCGCGGTGCGTCGTGAGCTGCTCCGCGAGGGTCAGGTCTTCTACATCCACAACCGGGTCAACTCGATCGAGAAGGCCGCCGCCCGGATCCGCGAGCTGGTGCCGGAGGCGCGGGTCGCGGTCGCCCACGGCCAGATGAACGAGAAGCAGCTCGAGCAGGTGATGGTCGACTTCTGGGAGAAGGAGTTCGACGTGCTGGTGTGCACCACGCTGGTCGAGTCGGGGTTGGACGTGTCGAACGCCAACACGATGATCATCGAGCGTGCCGACACCCTCGGTCTGAGCCAGCTCCACCAGCTGCGTGGCCGCGTCGGCCGCTCCCGCGAGCGCGCCTACGCCTACTTCCTCTACCCCGGGGAGAAGCCGCTGACCGAGACCGCCCACGAGCGCCTCGCCACCCTGGCGCAGCACTCCGACCTCGGTGGCGGCATGGCGATCGCGATGAAGGACCTCGAGATCCGTGGTGCCGGCAACCTGCTCGGTGGCGAGCAGTCCGGCCACATCGCCGACGTCGGCTTCGACCTCTACGTACGCCTGGTCGGCGAGGCCGTGGCCGAGTTCAAGGCCGGCCCCGACGGTGCCGCCGAGGAGCTCAACGAGGTACGCATCGAGCTCCCGGTGGATGCGCATCTCCCGCACGACTACATCCCCTCCGAGCGGCTCCGGCTGGAGATCTACAAGCGCCTGGCGGAGGTGCGCTCCGACGAGGACGTCGAGTCGGTCGCTGCCGAGCTCCTCGACCGTTACGGCAAGCCGCCGACGGAGGTCTCCTCGCTGCTCCAGGTCGCCCGCTTCCGCGCCCGCGCCCGCCAGGCCGGCGTCTCCGAGGTCACCCTGGCCGGCAAGAACGTGCGCTTCCACCCGGTCACGCTGCCCGACTCCCGCGTCGTCCGGCTCAACCGGATGTACCCGAAGTCGCTGGTCAAGCCGCAGCTGGAGACGATCATGGTGCCGCGCCCGGTCTCCTCCGGCTTCCCGGCCAAGCCCCTCGACGGTCCCGACCTCCTCGACTGGGCCCGGGTCGTCATCGACGCGATCATCGACCCGCTCACGTAGGGGTTACATATCCACAAAATGGAGGTTATTATCCATTTTGTGAGAAGTCAGGCTCCGGTGCTCGCGCCTCTGTTCCGGTCGGAGGCGCAGGCGCTGCTGCTCTCGGAGCTGCTGCTCCCGGGGGAGGAGCTGAGCATGACCGACCTCGCCGAGCGCGTCGGCCTGCCCTATCCGACGGTCCACCGCGAGGTCGCCCGGCTGCTCGACGCCGGCCTCCTCGCCGACCGCCGCGTGGGCCGCACCCGGTTGGTGAAGGGCAACGAGCAGAGCCCACTGCTCGCGCCGACGCGGGAGATCCTGCTGACCGTGACCGGCCCGGCCGTGCTGCTCCGGGAGGCCCTCGAAGGTCTCGACGGGATCGAGCGCGCGTTCATCTTCGGGTCCTTCGCGGCCCGGGCGAAGGGGGAGCCGGGCCCGCCGCCCAACGACATCGATCTCATGGTGATCGGCACGCCCGACGTGCGAGCGGTCTACGAGGTCTGCCGGGAGGTCTCCGACAGCGTCGGGCGGATCGTCAACCCGACGATCATGAGTCCCGAGGAGGCCGAGGAGCAGACCGGGTTCCTCGAGGAGGTCCGGGCCAGCCCGGTGATCGAGATCTACGGAGGAGGACCGGATGGCCCTGCCGCTGACCCCGGCGCAGCAGAAGACGGTTGACGCACTCGTACGCTCCGGCGCCCTGCGCGCGGTGCGACCCGACGAGAAGAAGGCCCGCGCCTTCCTCGGCGGCGCGGAGTCGGCCCTTGCCGACGTCCCCAACGTCACCCGGACCGAGAACCGCTACAACCTCGCCTACAAGGCAGCTCACGACGTCGGCGAGGCCATGCTCGCCGCCTACGGCTACAAGACGACGTACGGCGCCGGTGGCCACGTCAAGGTCGGCCGGTTCCTCGCCGCCGTCTTCGACACCCCGCCCCCGCGCGACGCGGCCATCCACTACGACGTGATGCGCCTGGACCGCAACGCCAACAACTACCTCGGCAAGCCGGTCACCGTCGCCGCCGCCGACGCGGCCGCCGAGGCCGCGCAGACGCTCTACGACGCCGCCGTGGAGCGGCTCGCGGCCTGAGCCGGGTCAGCTCCTGCCGTCGGCGACCCGGCGCAGCGCCTCGAGGGTGGTGTCGGGGCCGGCGTTGAAGGCGAAGCGGGCCTCGGGCGCGAGCTCGTGAACCAGGTTGACGATCGCCTCGAAGAGCTCGGTGTGAGCTGGGATCGCCCGGATCCCGCCGCCGATCATGACGATGTCCCAGGCCTGCTGCTCGAGCGCCGCGCGCACCTGCGCGGACGCGGTGGAGACATCGGTGCCGATCTCGCAGGGGAGCGCGTCGTAGCCGGCGTCGGCGACCTGAGCGTTGCCGACAGCGATCCGCTCCTTCAACGTGGCCAGGTCGATCGGTGCGTCGGAGAGGTCGACTGCCTCGGGCGCCAGCCCGATCAGGAGCACTCGGTTCATGGCACCGACGCTACTCATGCGTCCCAGGCGCAAGAATGGGCGGCGTGACCGGCGAGCCAGAGGTGCGCTACGCGCAGACCAGCGACGACATCGCGATCGCCTATCAGACCGTGGGCAGCGGGCCGGTGACGATCTGGATGCCCTCGCTCAGCAACATCAGGGCGCAGTGGCGGGTGCCGGCGCTGCGGATGGCCTACGAGCGGCTGAGCCAGGACCTGACCCTCGTGCTCTACGACGGCCGCGGCACCGGCTCCTCCGACCGCCGAGCCGGCGACCTCGGGCTCGAGGCACACATCCGTGACCTGGAGGCGGTCATCGAGGCGGTCGGCGCCGACCGGGTCAACCTGCTCGGCTACTACCACGCGGTCGCGACCGCGGTGGCGTACGCCGCCACCAACCCGCAGCGCGTCGACCGGATGCTCCTCTTCGGCGGGGCGGCGCGGATGCGCGACGCGATGAGCCCGGCGCAGACGCAGGCGCTGCTGTCGCTGGTCGAGCAGGACTGGGACCTCTTCGCCGATGCCGCCGCGACCGCCTGGCTCGGCTGGGGCTCGGGCGAGAACGCCGGCCGGGTGGCCGAGGCGTTCCGCACCGCCACGACCCCGGCGGTCGCCCGCGACTGGTTCGCGGAGGCGGCCCGTCTCGACGTCAGCGAGCTGCTCGACCGGGTCGTGGCGCCGACGCTGGTGCTGCACCGCCAGGCCGCGAGCCAGATCCCGGTCGAGGTTTCCCGGAGCCTGGCCGACGGCGTCCGCGACGGACGGCTGGTCGAGCTCGAGGGCAGCACCCCCACACTCTTCGTCGAGGGCGGAGCCCGCGACCTCGCGATGGTGAGCCGCTGGTTCCTGACCGGCGAGGTGCACCGCGGGGCGCCCGCGCCGGGTCTGTCGGCACTGACCACGCGCGAGCGGGACGTGCTGAGGCTGATCGCCACGGGACGTACGAACGCCTCGGTCGCCCGCGACCTCGGCATCACCGAGCACACCGTCGAGCGGCACGCGGCCAACCTCTACCGCAAGCTCGGCGTACGCAGCCGGGCCGAGGCCACCGCCTGGGCCATCCGCAACGGGGCCGACTGACGGGAACCCGTCAGTTCCGCTGCGCACCTTCCGGGAAGCGGTGACCCCGGGTATCCCGGGACAGTGGAGCCATGACGACGATCACCCCGAGCAACGACTCCTGGCGGATGGCGAAGGCGACCGCCCCGATGGTGCGGACCTTGGCCGGGCGCCGCCTGTTCCCGCTCTGGGCCGTGGTGCACCACCGCGGCCGCAAGACCGGACGAGCGCTGAGCCTCCCGGTCGCCCTGCTGCACACCGAGGACGAGTTCGTGATCACGCTGCCGTGGGGCCCGGGCACCAACTGGGTCCGCAACGTGCTGGCGGCCGGCGAGTGCACGATCACCTGGAAAGGACGCGACCACGCCGCCACCGAGCCGCGGATCCTCGGCCGCGAGGAGGCGCGTCCCTACTACGACGGGTTCTCGTGGTGGATGGTCGAGAAGGTGTTCAAGGCCGACAGCTTCCTGGCTCTGCGTCGGTGACAGTCCACACTCCGGCGCCGTTGCTCCGTGGCGTACGCCTGTGTCTGGCAGGATCGACGCATGACCATGGAGGCGTTCGGCGAGCAGTCCTTCCCTGAGGAGCCCTTCGGCAACGAGTGGGACACCGAGCCGGGATGGCTCTCCGAGGAGGAGCTGGGCGAGACCCGCGGGCGGGTGCCCATCCTGTACGTGGAGGCGGTCCCCGTTCGTGTCGATCCCGACGGCCGCGTCACCGAGGTCGGGCTGCTGCTGCGCGGGTCGCCCACGACCGGCACGATCACCCGGTCGCTGGTCTCGGGCCGCGTGCTGCACGGCGAGCGGATCCGCGACGCGCTGATGCGCAACCTGGAGAAGGACCTCGGACCCGTCGCGTTCCCGACCCTGCCGCTGACCACGGTGCCGGTGACGGTCGCCGAATACTTCCCGTGGCCCGGGGAGCGCTACCAGGACCCGCGCCAGCACGCGGTCTCGCTGGTCTACGTCATCCCCGTCACCGGCGAGTGCGAGCCGCGCCAGGATGCGCTGGAGCTGTCCTGGATGACGCCCGCCGAGGCGGCCTCCGACGAGGTCGTCGGCGACATGGAGGGTGGCCGCGGCGCCCTGCTGCGGCAGTGCCTGAGCGCGTTCGGGGCGCTGGATTGAGCTCAGCCGACGCCGAGGGCAGGACGTACGCATCGGGGGAGGGGCTCGTCGAGTTCCTCGACCTGATGCGGCTGATGCGTGAGCGGTGCGTGTGGAAGTCGTCGCAGACCCACGCGTCGTTGGCGCAGTATCTGCGCGAGGAGTCCGACGAGGTCCTCGAGGCCATCTCCGAGGAGGACCCCGAGCACCTCAAGGAGGAGCTCGGTGACCTGCTGCTCCAGGTCTACTTCCATGCCGCCATCGCCGAGGAGGCCGGCGAGTTCACGATGGACGACGTCATCGCCGGCCTGACCGAGAAGATGAAGCGCCGCAACCCCCACGTCTTCGGCCCCGAGGCCGAGTCGGGTCGCCGCTACACCCTCGAAGAGGTCGAGCAGCTCTGGTCGGCGGCCAAGGCCGCAGAGCGCGCTCGCCCCGCCGAGTAGGCGCCCCCGTCGGCCGAGGCGTCACCCCCGTCGGCCGAGGCGTCGCCTACGTCGGCCGACAGGGCATCTCGGTGCCCTCTCGCCCGACCGGAGCGACGTCTCGGCCTGCGTACGCGACCTCTCGGCCGGCGGGGGCGACCCTTCGCGGCGCCAGCGGAATGAGCATGGCCGCGAGCGCCGCGCCGAGCGCGACGACGGTGAGGAAGCCGAAGCCGTTGACGTACCCCTGCTCGGTCGGATAGCCCGACGGCAGGGTGTGGGCGGTGACCACGGAGGTCATGACCGCGGACCCGATGGTGCCGCCGACGGTGCGGATGTTGGCATTCATCCCGGTGGCGACGCCGGTGTGCTCGGGTGGCACCGCGGCCACGACCGCGTTGGCGAGGTTCGCGAAGACCAGGCCGGTGCCGAAGCCGGAGAGCCCGGCGGCGACGCACATCTGCCACGGCTCGTCGTGGACGAAGGCGACCATGGCGAGGGAGACCGCGGTGAGCAGGCCGCCGATGACCAGGATGCGGCGCATCCCGATGAGGTCGGCGAGCCGGGCGCTGACCAGTCCGCACAGGAACGAGGTGACGGCCGTCGGGAGCATCAGGTAGCCGGCGACGGTGACCGAGGCGCCGAACCCGTAGCCGGCTGACGACGGCGTCTGGGTCAGCTGCGGGATGAAGCCGAAGGAGGCGTACATCGCGATGCCGATCAGCAGGGCGACCAGGTTGGCGGTCCAGACCCCGCGGCGGCCCATCAGACGCAGATCGACCAGCGGCTGGCGTACGGTCCACTCGACCCGGATCCAGGCGGCCAGGAGGACGACGGCGGCGCCGAGCAGGCCGATGGTGGCGGGAGCGGTCCAGCCCCACGAGGGCGCCTGGCTGACCCCGAGGAGGAGCGCGACCAGCCAGCCGGCGAGGAGCACGGCGGGGAGCACCGGGATCGACTCACGGGTGATCACCGGCGACTCGGGCACCATCAACAGCGTGCCGACCGCGGCGGCGGCCGCGACCAGCGCGGGCAGCAGGAAGAGCGCCCGGAATCCGAGCGTCTCGGCGACCGGCCCCGCCAGCACGATCCCGGCAGCGAAACCCATCGAGAGCAGCGAGGAGGTCACCGCGATCGCACCGGCGACGCGTTCCTTGGGCAGCTCGTCGCGCAGGATCGCGAAGGCCAGCGGCAAGGTGCCGCCACCGAGCCCCTGCAGGACCCGCGCGCCGATCATCACCTCGATGCTCGGCGCCGCGGCGGCGAGGAGAGCGCCGGCGGTGAGGGCGGCCAGGCTCCACACGTACATCCTGCGCTTGCCGAAGGAGTCGCCCATCCGGCCGATGATCGGGGTCGCGACCGAGGCGGAGAGCAGGAAGGCGGTCAGGATCCAGGACCCGGTCGCCTGGTCGGTCTCCAGCTCGGTCTGGATCAGCGGCATGGTCGGCACCGAGACCGACTGCAGCAGGGAGTAGGAGCAGACGCCGATGGCGACGATCGCGAACGTGAGGCGGGGGCTGTGGGTCGAAGGCATCGAAGCAAAGTTTAGCTTGGCTAACTGTGTTCCATGGGCCACTTCGTCCGTGATGGAACCACTCGCTCGGGAAACACAGAGGCGCTCGCTCGCCGTGACGGCAAGCGAGCGCCTCATCCGGGCAGGTCAGCGGGTCAGGCCCACTTGACGGCGGTGTCGGCGTCGACGCGGGGGAGGCGGTCGAACCAGGGGTTCTCGCCGGGGTGGCCGATGTTGACGATCATCTTCGCGGTCCAGTCGCCGTCGGGGAAGAACTCCTTGTCGACGCCCGCGGTGTCGTAGCCCGCGATCGGGCCGGCGGCGAGCCCGGCCGCGCGTACGGCGAGGATGAAGGCGCCGGCCTGCAGGCCGGCGGACCAGCCACCGGCGCCGTGGCGGGCGTCCTCGTCGGCGTGGAAGTAGTCCTTCATCTCCGGGCGGATCGGGAAGACGTTGGGGATCTCCTCGTGCCAGTTGTTGTCGTAGGCGACGATCGCGGTCGCCGGGGCGGCCTTCGTCTTCTCGACGTTGCCCTCGGCGATGTGCGGGAGCAGGCGCTCCTTGCCCTCGGCCGTGCGCACGAACACGACCCGCAGCGGCTGGGTGTTGGCCATCGTCGGAGTCCAGCGGGTGAGCTCCCAGATGTCGGCGAGCTCCTCGTCGGTGACAGGGGTGTCGGCAAAGGTGTTGGACGTGCGCGCACCGGTGAAGACGATCTGGCGGCCGCGGGGGTCCAGCTTCTCGAGGGTGGTGGTCTCGAGGGCAGTGGTCTCGGTCATGTCGCTCTGAACTCCGTGGTTACTAGGATTATTCCGGTTGCTTCGAAAATAGTAGTCCCTCAGTATTCAGGCAAGTCCTGTAGGCTGGGAGGCATGCCCGCGACGAAGCCCGCACACGATCCACAGGTGTGCAACGCAGCGCTCGTGCGGGCCTTCGACTTCCTCGGCAAGCGCTGGAACGGCGTGATCCTCGGCAGCCTGACCCAGGGCCCGCTCGGCTTCGCCGAGCTCAAGCGAGCGGTGGCCGGGATCAGCGACTCGATGCTCTCCGAGCGCCTCAGCGAGCTGGCCGGCCTCGGCCTGCTCGCCCGCGAGGTCGACCCCGGCCCGCCGGTGGCGGTCCGCTACGCGCTCACCGGCTCCGGTGCCGCGCTCGCGCCGACCCTCGGCGCCCTCACCGAGTGGGCCGGCACCCACCTGCCGGCCGGCGACTGCTCCGAAGACTGACCGGTCCACGAACGACACCGGCCCGCCACCGAACGGTGACGGGCCGGCGTGAAGGCGCCTCTCAGCGCTTGAACGCCTTGCCGAGCTCGAGGAAGACCGTCTCCCCGGTGGCGTCGTCGAGGCCGTCGTTGTCGGTCACCGCGTAGGCGCGGCCGTCGGCGCCGACGGTGAATCCCTCGAGCTTCTCCTGCGTCCACCCGTGGGTGCTCTGCAGCACGGGCAGCAGGTCGTACGCCAGGCGCTTGCGCAGCGGGCTCACGGGGCTCAGCCCGGTGGTGCCGTGGCGGGGCACGTCGACCGTGTAGACCCGCTTGACCGCCGCCGTGGTGCCGTTCTGCTTGTCACGCTCGATCACGGCGAGGGTGTCCTCGTCGACGGCGGTGATCTCGGAGAGCCCGATCCAGTCGCCGGGCACCGCGGTCGGCTCCAGGCCGTAGCCGAACCACTCCCAGGCGCCCGTGGCCGGGGTGTAGCGGCCGATCCGGGCGGTGCTCGCGCCGTCCACACCGGGCTTCTTCGCGGTCGAGTCGGCCCACAGCGGGCGCTGGAGCGCGACGTACACCTTCTCGGTGCGACCCCTGCCGGTCACCGTGACGCCCTCGAGGCCCCACTTGCCGACCTTCTCGGCGATCTCCGCGGGCAGCGGGACCGTCTCGGCGATCCGGCCGACGCGGTCGAGGCGGAGCAGCGCGTTCCCGGCGCCGGTCGCACCCTCGTTCGCCACCCAGAAGCCGCCGCCGCGGCGCCCGACCAGGCCCTCGATGTCGAGGTCCTCGGCGATCTCGCCGGAGGCGGTCGTGACCTCGAGGACGTCGCGGATCACAGCCGGAGAGCGGCGGACATCCAGGCTGTAGATGCGGCCGGTGGCGTAGGCGGCGTCGCTGGCCGCGTAGAGCTTGCCGGGCTCACCGGGGACCTTCGAGAGCGCACCCAGCGCGCCCCAGCCGATCGGCTTGCCGTTCCGCGAGGCCGACTCGACCGTCGGGAAGGACGATGACCGCTTCCGACCGAACCCGTAGAGCGAGACCGTGGCACGCACCAGGTCCTCGGCCGAGTCCTCCTCCGAGGAGACCGCCAGCAGGTTGCGCGACGGGATCGGCAGCAGCCCCTCGGGCCCGTTGGTCGCCGGCAGCACCTGCGTGAACTTCGGAGAAGACGGCGTACGCATGTCGTAGACGGCCACGAAGTTGCTGCGCTCGGAGCCCACGAAGGCGTACGGCACGCCGCCGAAGGTCTCGAAGGCCAGCCCCTCGGGCTCGGCGCCCTTCTTGGCGGCGCGGGAGTCGTTGTGCAGGCCGTACTTCGTGGCGAGGTCCTCGAAGCTGGATCCGGCGTCCCAGACGACCTCGCCGGTCGCGGCGCGGAAGACGGTCCAGCCGCGGGTGCCGCCCTTCCAGTCACCCTCGTTCGCCGTCGCGACCAGCCCGGGTCCGACCCACTGGATCGAGTCGGGCTCGCGCGGTGCGTCGATGGTGTCGACGGGGTTGAAGCGTCCGTCCTTGGTCGTGTCCACACCGGGGACGACCGCATTCCCGGCGCTCCACGCCGTCTCGACGGTCGCGGAGGGGAGGTCGATGATCGCGACGCCGTTGTTCTCCTGCAGGGTGAGCGCGAGCTGGTTGTCGGCGTTGATGTCGACGTACTCCGGCTCCGCGTCCTCCGGTGTGTCCAGCCCCTTCAGCGCCGAGGCGGGCAGCGCCACATCGGTGATCGACCACGCGTCCGGCTCGCCGTCCAGGCGGACGACCTTGACCGAGCCGGCCGGCGCCTGGGGCAGGTCGCCCTCCTCGCCCCCGGCAGGGGTGGCGGCCTCGTTGCGCTGGTTCTCCATCGCGATCGCGGCGTACGTCCCGTCCGGGCTGACCGCGATCGAGTCCGGCTGGCCGCCGAGATCGTACGAGGCCACCTCCTCGTGCGGGGAGGCCAGCGAGATCACGTCGATCCGCCCGGCACGGGTGCCGACGGCAGGCTCCTCGTCCTCCCACTCGGTGTCCTCGAGGCCGGGGTACGTCGACTCGTCGACGACCACGAGCGCGTGGTCGCCCACGATCGAGACCGACGTGGGCGAGCCGCCCTTGCCGCCGGAGACGTCGTGGCTGCCGATCCCCTTCGGCGAGGAGGGGTCGGTGATGTCCAGGAAGCCGATCCGGCCGCCGGCCGCGTCGGTGTAGGCAAGGGTCTTGCCGTCCTCGGAGACCGCCGAGATCTCGGCGACGGTCGCGTCGGCCGGGTCGACACCCGCCGGCACGTTCTGGAAGACCGGATAGGTCGCGAGCCGGCTGAACTCGCCGTGCTGGCCGGGTCCGGCGGCGGCGGTGCCGCCGAGGACGGTCATCATCGAGACGCCCAGGCCCCCGATGGCCAGGGCGCCGATACCGGCCAGTGTGAGTCGGTTGTGCAGGAGCTGCATGTCGGGGTTCCTCTCGGAAAATCATTGCCGGGACGAACGATCTCGGCGGCACTGCGCGCCGAGGCATCACGTACGTTTCGACCGGCCGACTCCCCGATGAACACCAGGTGGGCGCCCTCGGTTGCACCCCTACTGTCCGGTTAACGTTCCAATCGCCAGGCCCATCCGGCCGAGTAATAGGCTGACGGACATCACCCCCTCTCTCCATCAATCCATTCCTGACCCAGGAGTAGTTCAGTGGCATCGATCGACGCCGTAGGCGCCCGCGAGATCCTCGATTCGCGAGGCAACCCGACTGTGGAAGTTGAGGTCGTCCTCGACGACGGCACCTTCGCCCGCGCCCAGGTGCCCAGTGGCGCCTCGACCGGAGCCTTCGAGGCCGTCGAGCTGCGCGACGGCGGCGAGCGCTACGGCGGCAAGGGCGTGCAGAACGCCGTCACCGCCGTCGTGGAGACCCTCGCCCCCGCGATCGAGGGCTTCGACGCCGACGACCAGCGCGCCATCGACCAGGCGATGATCGAGGCCGACGCGACCCCCAACAAGGCCAAGGCCGGCGCCAACGCGATCCTCGGCGTCTCGCTCGCCGTCGCGAAGGCCGCCGCCGACTCGGCCGGCCTCTCCCTGTTCCGCTACGTCGGTGGCCCCAACGCCCACGTGCTGCCAGTGCCGATGCTCAACATCCTCAACGGTGGCTCCCACGCGGACTCCAACGTCGACATCCAGGAGTTCATGATCGCGCCGATCGGCGCGCCGACCTTCGCCGAGGCACTGCGCATCGGCGCCGAGGTCTACCACGCGCTCAAGTCCGTGCTGAAGGCGAAGGGCCTGGCCACCGGCCTCGGCGACGAGGGCGGCTTCGCGCCCAACCTCGAGTCCAACCGCGCCGCCCTGGACCTGATCGCCGAGGCGATCGGCAAGGCCGGCTACGAGCTCGGCAAGGACGTCGTGCTGGCGCTGGACGTGGCCGCCTCCGAGTTCTACGAGGACGGCGCCTACCTGTTCGAGGGTGCCAAGAAGACCGCGCAGGAGATGACCGCCTACTACGAGGAGCTCGTCGCCGCCTACCCGATCGTCTCCATCGAGGACCCCCTCGACGAGGAGGACTGGGACGGCTGGAAGGCGATCACCGACGCCATCGGCTCCAAGACCCAGCTCGTCGGCGACGACCTGTTCGTCACCAACGTCGAGCGGCTCGCCCGCGGCATCGAGGGCGGCCAGGGCAACGCGCTGCTGGTCAAGGTCAACCAGATCGGCACCCTCACCGAGACCCTCGACGCGGTCGACATGGCCCACCGGGCCGGCTTCAAGACGATGATGTCCCACCGCTCCGGCGAGACCGAGGACACCACCATCGCCGACCTCGCCGTCGCCGTCGGCTCCGGCCAGATCAAGACCGGTGCCCCGGCCCGCTCCGAGCGCGTCGCGAAGTACAACCAGCTCCTCCGCATCGAGGACGAGCTCGGCGAGGCCGCCCGCTACGCCGGCGCCTCCGCCTTCCCGCGCTACCAGGCCTAGGGAATCCCGTACGCCGCGGCGGCCCGTGTCCTCAGGACACGGGCCGCCGCGCGTCTGCCGCCAGGAGGTAGGTCGTGGATGGGAGGATGAGCGACGTGGCAACGCAGGGACCGGGGCAGCAGAGTCAGAGCAAGCGCGTACGCGGTCCTCGGGCCCCACAGGGTCCGGGGCGACGGCCGCGTGCCCCGCTCCCGGTCCGGCCACCGTCGGGCGCCGGCATCGACGCCCTGCGCAAGCGGCTGCGCCGGCCCAAGCTGACCGGCCGGGCGATGATGATCATCGTGGTGGCCGCGGTGCTGGTGATCTCCTACGCCTCCTCGCTGCGTGCCTACCTGCAGCAGCGCCACGACATCAACGCGCTCCAGACCGAGATCGCCCAGCGCAAGGAGCACATCAAGCAGCTCGAGGAGCAGACCCGTCGCTGGGAGGACCCTGCCTACGTCCAGCAGCAGGCCCGGGAGCGGTTCGGGTTCGTGATGCCGGGGGAGACGGCGTACGTCGCCCTCGACGAGAACGGCGAGCGCATCCAGACCGAGCCGGAGCTCACCGACCCCAAGTCGGTGGGCAGTGCGGAGCAGCCGAAGGCGTGGTGGGACGATGCGTGGGGCTCCGTGCTGCTGGCCGGTGACCCGCCGGAGCAGACTGGAGACGGGCCGGAGTCGGAGATCGACCCGCCCAAGCAGAAGAAAGACTGAAGACATGGCCATCGATCCCAAGGACGTGGCCGCGATCGCGGCACAGCTGGGACGCGAGCCCCGGGGGATCCACGAGGTCGGGCACCGCTGCCCGTGCTCGCTGCCCGATGTGGTGACCACCGAGCCGCGGCTGCCCAACGGCACCCCGTTCCCCACGACGTTCTACCTCACCTGCCCGCGGGCCGCCTCGAAGATCGGCACCCTCGAGGGCACCCACGTGATGAAGGACATGGAGGCGCGGCTGGCCGAGGACGAGGAGCTCGCCGCCGCCTACGCCAAGGCCCACGAGGCCTACCTCGAGGCTCGCTACGAGCTCGGCGACCCGCCCGAGATCCACGGCATCTCCGCAGGTGGGATGCCGAATCGGGTCAAGTGCCTGCACGTCCTCGCCGGCCAGGCGCTGGCCCAGGGCCCGGGCGTCAACCCGCTCGGCGACGAGGTGCTCGAGCGCCTCGGTGAATGGTGGAAGTCCGGCCCGTGCGTGGACCTCGACCTCGAGGACGAGGAGCAGTGACTCTGTGACGCAACGGGTCGCGGCGATCGACTGCGGCACCAACACGATCAAGCTGCTGATCGCCACGGTCACCGCGGACGGCCTGACCGAGGACGTACGCGAGGCCCGCATGGTCCGCCTCGGCCAGGGTGTCGATCGCACCGGTGTGCTCGCCGACGAAGCCCTGGAGCGGGCCTTCGGCGCCATCGACGAGTACGCCGCGATGATCCGCGAGCACGGCGTCGAGCGGGTGCGCTTCGTGGCCACCTCGGCCACCCGGGACGCCGCCAACGCGGCCACCTTCACCGACGGCGTACGCGAGCGCCTCGGGGTCACGCCCGAGGTCGTCACCGGGGCGGAGGAGGCGGCGCTCTCCTTCGGCGGCGCGGCCCGCAACCTGCGTGGCACCCCGGAGCCGCCGGTGCTGGTGATCGACATCGGCGGCGGCTCCACCGAGCTCATCCTCGGGGACGGCCCCACGATGGGCGTCAGCGCGGCGGACAGCATGGACATCGGGTCGGTGCGGCTCCATGAGCGTCATCTGCGCTCCGACCCGCCTACGCGGGAGGAGATCGAGGCCTGCGTACGCGACATCGACGCCCACCTCGACGACTGCCCGGTCGACCCGGCCGCCGCCCGCACCGTGGTCGCCGTCGGCGGCACCATGATCCAGCTGACCATGGGGTTGCTCGAGCTGGCTGCGTACGACCGGACCGCCACCGACCATGCCGAGGTCTCTCCCGACGACGTCCACCGGCTCGTCGACCGGCTGCTGGCGATGACCGTCAACGAGCGGCTGGCGCTGCCCTGGATGCATCCCGGCCGGGCCGACGTGATCGCCGCGGGCGGTGTGATCCTCAGCCGGATCCTCAGGCGCACGCGTGTCGACTCTCTCCTCGTCTCCGAGTCCGACATCCTCGACGGAATCGCCTGGTCCGTTAGAGACTAGGCATGTCGGGGGACTTGATCTTTGTGTTTGGCGCCTAGGTTTGGGTTCACCGGCGTACCCATCAAACAGAACCAAATGCTGTCTCTCGGAAGGTCAAGAAGTGAAAAAGCTCATCCTGCTTGCCATCGCTGCCGCTGGTGTCGGCGTGCTGGTCAAGAACAAGTCTGAGCAGCTGAAGGCCGGCGCGAACAAGGTCACCAGCGACCCGCGCGTCCAGTCGGCCCTCGCGACCGCCTCGGAGAAGGCGGCGCCCTTGAAGGAGAAGGCTGCTCCTTATGCCGAGGCCGTGAAGGAGAAGGCGGGGCCCTACGCGGCCACCGTCAAGGAGAAGGCCGGTCCCTACGCGGAGCAGGCCAAGGAGAAGGTCTCGGCCGCTGCCGGGGTCGCCTCCGACAAGCTGCACCGGAACGGCTCGGTTCCGGAGTCCACCCCCGAGTCTGCCGCGGCGCCCGCCCCCGACGGGTTCGTCTCGGAGGCCCCGGCTGCCCCGGAGTCGACCACGGGCTCGTCCTCGACCAGCGAGTACGGCGGCTACCCGCCCGCTCCGCCGGCGCCGTCCGCTCCGCAGGCCGGTGTCACCGGTGACCCGCTCACCGACCCGATCGACCCGGCCGACCCCTACGCCACCGAGGTCCCGCCCCCGCCGGCTCCTCCGGCCGACACCGACCAGACGTCCTACGACGACCTGGGCGGCGGCGACACCGCGGTCAAGCCGACCCCGGAGGGCACGCCCGAGTACGCTCCCGAGCCGGTCGACCCCGCGGAGGAGAAGAAGACCGACAACTGGTTCCGCGGCTGATCCGCGCTCCGGCGCTGATCCTCAAAGCGGGCCAACTGCGTCACCCGCGGTCTGCGTTCGGCAGGCCGCGGGTGACAATGGTTTGGTGACCATCCACGCCATCACCGTCCTGGGACACGACCGCCCGGGGATCATCGCCGACACCACCGCCCGTCTCGCCGGACTCGGACTCAACCTCGAGGACTCGACGATGACCCGGCTGCGAGGTCACTTCGCGATGACGCTGCTCTGCGCGGGTGAGGCGACCACGGAGGCCATCCGAGCCGACCTCGAGCCGATCGCGTCCGACGGCACCTTGACGGTCACGGTCTACGAGCTCCCCGAGGAGCAGGCCCCGGCCGGCTCCGGCCAGCTCTTCGTCCTTTCCGTCCACGGCGGCGACCGCCCCGGCATCGTCTCCACGGTGACCGCCGAGATCGCCGCCGTCGGCGGCAACATCACCGACCTGACCACCCGTCTCTCCGGCGACCTCTATGTCGTCGTCGCCGAGCTCGAGCTTCCTGTGGACGCCGACGTCGCCGTGCTCGAGGCGTCGATCAAGCGGGTCACCCAGGAGCTCGGCGTCGACGCCACCCTGCGGCCGATCGAGGCCGACGACCTGTGAGCGGGATCAACGAACGAGTCTTGTCCTGGACGGAAGCCGAGCTGGGTGTCGAGGGCAAGGTCCTCGATGTCGTACGCGCCCCCGCCCACGTCCTCTCCGTACCCGGCAAGGACGTCGACCCCGCCGCCCCCGAGACCGTCCAGCTCGCCGCCGACCTGATCGCCACCATGCGGGTCTCGCCCGGCTGCGTCGGCCTGGCCGCGGACCAGGTCGGGGTCTCGGCCCGGATCTTCTGCGTCGACGTCTCGACCCACGTGAAGACGCGCACCCACCACGGGACGTACGTCCTGTGCAACGCCGAGGTCGTCGAGGCCAGCCGCAACGAGAAGGCGCGGGAGGGCTGCATGTCCGTCCCCGACCTGACCGGTGACGTGAAGCGGGCCTCCCGGCTGAAGGTACGCGGCCAGCTCCCGGTCACCGGCGAGACCGTCGAGATCGTCACCGACGCCTTCGAGGCCCGCTGCCTGCAGCACGAGATCGACCACACCAACGGTCTGCTCTTCATCGACCGCGTCGCCGGCGCCCACGCGCTCCACCAGCGCCAGACGTACTTATGACGCCTGCGGTTGATGGGTGGTTGGTGCGGGCGGTGGGATTCGAACCCACACATTCGACAGGACTTTTAAGGTCCCCGGCTCGCCGTTGGCCTACGCCCGCTTGCGATTCTTTCCCCGGTAGGTGGGTGTCTGAGCGTGACAGTTCGGACAGAGCAACTCAAGATTCTCGAGTCGGTTGTTCTTGGAGTTGCCATCTCGGTGGTCGAGCTCCAGGGGAATCGGCTGGCCCAACCATTCCACGCCGCCACACTTGTTGCACTTTGCGGGCATGACGCCCTCGTTGATCAAGCGCAGTCTCAGGCGATGCGAACTGATCGGATAGTCGTTGGAGAGGTAGGCGTCGAGCGTCCGCCGCGCCCCGAGCACGACGTTCTTGCTCCAGGCCTGGCCGCTGAAGTGGGAAGTATCCAGGCCTGCTTGATCGATCGCGTTGCGGATCGTGGCGTAGTTGCCACCTGCTGCCCGAAGGTCGAGTCGACGAAGGACCTCGGCAATGGAAAACGAGAGGGACACGGCTCTTTCGAGATCCGATGCGGTCCATCCGCGCGTGCGGCCCGGCATACCAAACAGTATGGCATCCTTCTCCGTCTGCCGTTGACGTCCGACAGTCGCGTTACTGCGGGAACCTCAGGGTCGTCCCGGACGTTGAGTGAGACACAGGGCCGGTACGCTGGCCACAGGAGCCGCCACCGTGGCGGAACCTTTCACGTCGCTTTCGAGGAGTGACCCCCAGATGCAGAGCAACAACCCGGTGTTCCGTAGGGCAGAGGGCTTCGGGCAGCCGTCGCAGAACGCCTACGGCAACGCGACCTACGGTGGCAACGGCGCTCCGTACGCCGGCTACGGGCAGGACCCGAGCCAGTGGTCGACCGGCGCCCCCCAGGCGCCCACCACGGGCGCCCCCATGACGATCGACTCGGTGGTGCAGAAGGGCGCGATCACCCTCGGTGTCGTCTTCCTCGCCGCCATCGCGACCTGGGTGATGACCCCCGACATCAACTCTGACGCCAACCTCGCGCCGCTCTACCTGGCTGCGACCGTCGGCTCCGGTGCGGCCTTCATCTTGTCCCTGGTCAACTCGTTCAAGCGCGTGGTCAGCCCGGCGCTGGTGCTGGCCTTCGCGGTCGCCGAGGGCATCGCCCTGGGTGCGCTGAGCAAGACCTTCGACGCCGTGTTCGGCGGGGGCATCGTCGTCCAGGCCGTGATCGGCACGTTCGCTGCCTTCGCTGGCACGCTGGCCGCATACAAGTTCTTCAACATCAAGGTCGGCAACAAGTTCCGCACCTTCGTGATCGCGGCCATGTTCGGCATGGTGGGCCTGAGCCTGATGGAGCTCGTGCTCGGGTTCTTCGGCGCCAGCTTCGGTCTCTTCGGCTTCGGCACCCTCGGCCTGATCACCGCCATCATCGGCCTCGCGCTCGGTGTGTTCATGCTGATCCTCGACTTCGACCAGATCGAGCAGGGCGTTCGTGCCCAGCTCCCTGAGCGTGAGTCGTGGCGCGCCGTCTTCGGCCTGACCGTCAGCCTCGTCTGGATCTACACCAACCTGCTCCGCCTCCTGGCGATCTTCCAGCAGGACTGATCGCCCGCAGGTCTTCACGACGAAGGAGTGAAGACCTGCGACGGCGATCAGGTCGAGCGAGCGCAGCGGGTGAGCCTGCGAACCCGCGAAGCGGGTCGAGACCCAGTCGCGTGAAGTGACAACCGCCCCGTGCCTTGAAGGCGCGGGGCGGTTCGTTTCGCATGCCAACAGTGTTGGTCTCGACACGCCTCCGCCTAGCGGCTCCGGCGGCTCGACCAGCGGGGCTAGCGGGCGGCCTGCCGCTCGGCGAGCGGGGGAGTCTCCGAGGGACGCTCGCCACGGTGAGGCGTGCGCTGCTCGTTCTCGAAGGACCGGGCACGGGCCCAGTTGCCGAAGCGTCCACGCGGGCGCGGTGCCGGGTCGATCTCGGTTCCCGGCCGGATGACGGCGCGCAGGGAGGCAGCGGCGAGCGGCATGACGTGCTTGCCGTTGTAGGTCTCCAGGATGGCGTTCTCGTCGCCGACGAGGCCCAGCACCGAGAGCGTCGGCGGGACCAGCACCTCGCCGAGGGCGTGGTAGCCGGCGGCGGAGGGGTGGAAGAGGTCGGCGCCGAACCAGAACGCCGGAGTGGCCTTGAAGGCCGGACCGAGGACGTCGCCCAGCGACACCGTGTGGCCGCCGGCGCGGATGACGTGGAAGATCTGTCCGGCGGCGATGCGGATCGACCAGGCCCGCATGATCGAGCGCAGCGGCGGCAGGATCGGGGTGGCCGTGCTGAGGTCGGGGACGGTGCCGACGAGCACCTTGACCCCCGCCTCCTGGAGCCGGATGACGGCCTGGGCGAGGTGGCTCACCGCGACCCGCGGGCGCACCCGGCGGATCACGTCGTTGGAGCCGACCAGGATCACCGCGATGTCGGCGTCGGCGGCGATCGCCTTCTCGACCTGCGGGTGCAGGTCGGAGGACTTCGCGCCGATCTCGGAGAGGTCGTGCAGACGCACCGGCCGGTGTGCCTTCTCGGAGACACCGGAGGCGAGGACGGCGCCGGGCGTGTCCTCGACCTCGGTCATCCCGTAGCCCGCGGCGCTCGAGTCACCGAGCAGCGCGATGTTGATCGGACGCCCCGGCTGACGCGCTCCGTACCACCCCGTCGGGGACGGTGCCACGGGCATCTTCACCTGGTGGGTCGCCCTGACGGCAAGCGCCGCTTCCGCGACGAGGACCCCGGCGAACGCGGCTGTCGCGGCCAGAACACCCCCACCGGCGTACGCGGTCTTGCGAGCCAGACTCTTCTTCGCCACGGGGAACACTCTAAAGTCTTCGGCCCATTACCGGGCACTCAGTATCGGGATATAGGGGATCTCACCTAGTGGACATACGCTGTCGCCATGGAGTACGTGGACTCGCTTCTCGACCTTATTGGCAACACTCCGCTCGTGCGGCTGGGGCGTGCGCTGGACGGCGCCGGGGCCTCTGAACCCGGCCAGGGACCGCTGGTTCTGGCCAAGGTGGAATACCTCAACCCGGGCGGTTCGGTGAAGGACCGCATCGCCACCCGGATGATCGAGGCGGCCGAGGCCTCCGGTGAGCTGCAGCCCGGCGGCACGATCGTCGAGCCCACCTCCGGCAACACCGGTGTCGGCCTGGCGATGGTCGCCCAGCAGAAGGGTTACAAGTGCATCTTCGTCTGCCCTGACAAGGTCAGCGAGGACAAGCGCAACGTGCTGAAGGCCTACGGCGCCGAGGTCGTCGTCGCCCCCACGGCCGTGCCGCCCGAGCACCCCGACTCCTACTACAACGTCTCCGACCGGCTCGCCTCGCAGCCCGGCGCCTGGAAGCCGAACCAGTACGCCAACCCCAACAACCCGCGCTCCCACTACGAGGAGACCGGCCCCGAGATCTGGCGCCAGACCGAAGGCCGGATCACCCACTTCGTGGCCGGTGTCGGCACCGGCGGCACGATCTCCGGGATCGGCCGCTACCTCAAGGAGCAGAACCCGGACGTCCAGATCATCGGCGCCGACCCCGCCGGGAGTGTCTACTCCGGCGGCACCGGGCGGCCCTACCTGGTCGAGGGCGTCGGCGAGGACTTCTGGCCGGAGACGTACGACCGCGACATCGCCGACCGGATCATCGAGGTCTCCGACGCCGACTCCTTCGCCTACACCCGCCGGCTCGCCCGTGAGGAGCAGCTGCTCGTCGGCGGCAGCGCCGGCATGGCTGCGTACGCCGCCAAGCAGCTCGCCGCGGAGCTGGCCGGCACGCCGGAGGGCGAGAACGCCGTGATCGTCGTGCTGCTGCCCGACTCCGGGCGCGGCTACCTGACGAAGGTGTTCAACGACGAGTGGCTGGCGCAGTACGGCTTCGCGACCGGCGAGGCCGCCAAGCAGACCGTCGGCGACGTGCTGCGCGGCAAGTCCGGCCGGCTGCCCGACCTGGTCCACACCCACCCGGGCGAGACGATCGCCGAGGCGGTGCACATCCTGCAGGAGTACGGCGTCTCGCAGATGCCGGTCGTGCGTGCCGAGCCGCCGATCGTGGCCGCCGAGGTCGCGGGCTCGGTCTCGGAGCGCACCCTGCTGGAGGCGCTGTTCACCGGCAAGGCCAAGCTCACCGACTCCGTCGAGGAGCACATGTCGCCGCCGCTGCCCTCGATCGGCTCCGGAGCCGACGCTCACGATGCCGCCCACACCCTGGGCAGCTCCGACGCGCTGCTGGTGCACGAGGACGGCAAGCCGGTCGGTGTCCTGACCCGTCAGGACCTGCTCTTCTTCCTGACCAGCTCCTGAGGCCGCGATACCCTCCCCCCTAGCGGGGGAGGGTGGCGTACGCCATGATGCGTGGTCATGATCGCGTATCCCCACATGCGCCGAAGCGGAGCCCGAGACCGGCGATATCGCCGGTCGGCTCTGGCCGCGGCCTCTCTGCTCGCGTTGTTCTCGCTGACCGCCTGCGGCGGCGGCCAGGACAGCAGCAGCGGCAGCGATCGTCCCAGCGTCGCGGACATCGAGAGCCAGATCACCAAGAGCAGCGGTGACCAGGTGACCGAGGACCAGTCCGCGTGCCTGGCGAAGACCTACTACGAGTCCGACCTCTCCGACGAGGCGGTGCGGCTCCTGGTCGAGGCCGAGGACGTCTCCAAGATCAGCCCGGAGGACCTGTCCAAGGCCGACCAGAAGGCCAGCAAGGAGCTCTACGAGCCGCTGGTGAAGTGCCTGACGCCCGCTGAGTAGTCGCCGTTCGGCGCCGGCCGCAGCCAGGTGCTCGCCACCCGGGCGAGGTCCTCACGACCGGAGACCCCGGTCTTGCGGCTGATGTTGTGCAGGTGGGTCTCCACCGTGCGGGTGCTCATCTCGAGGTCCGCGGCCAACGAGGCGGTCGTGGGGCCGTCGGGCAGCAGCCGGAGCACCTCGCTCTCCCGTCCGGAGAGCCCGATGTGGGTCGCCGCGCGGCGGAACAGGCCGGCTCGGCTGCCGGAGATCTCGGAGCGTTCCCAGGCGAGGTCGAGCGTCTCGGCGGCCTCGGTCAGGTTGCCGGCCTCACGCTGCAGGATCGCCAGCGAGATGGCGGCCCGGGTCACGAAGACGAGGGCGCCGGCATCGGCGAGGACCACGATCGCCTCGCGGAGGGCGTCGACGTCGCCGGCGGCGGTGGCGGCTGCGTACGCCCCCATGCCCTGCAGCAGCGGGCTCTCGGTGCCGGCCGCGAGGCTGGCGGCACGGGTGATGTGCTTGTTCTCGTTGGCCCCGCGCTCGACCGCCTCGATGGCGAGGAAGATGCCACCGGTGACGTAGCCGGCGTCCAGGCGCTGGCCGACGAGCTCGCACAGCTCCTTGAGGCTGGGCATCCGGCCGTTGGCCGGCGCCATGATGCTCGCCACCATCCCGGGCCACGGGCCGAACGCCACCTTCGCGCCACCGATCTGGGAGGCGAGGCTGCGGGCGTACTCCGGGCGACCCTGCGCCATCGCGATCTCGGCGCCGAGGGTCAGGATGCCGGTGTGGGCGACGTCGCGGTAGGCGGCGACGCTCGAGGAGGAGAGGCTCTGGAACGCCGCCTGGCTCGCCTCGGTCAGCCTGCCGGCGATGCTCAGGCCGAGTACGCATAGATAGGCGTGGGCCTGGATGAGCATGGCGCTCGAGCTCTGGGTGGCCGCCTCGAGCTGCTCGCGGGCGAAGTCGATGCCGCGGTCGAGATCACCGCCGAGCACGTCGGCCAGCCCGACGAGGAAGGCGTGCAGCCCCGCCGGCAGCGGGTTCTGCGGCTGCTGGCTCTCCAGCAGGTTGCGCGCCTGCTCGACCATCCCGGCGGAGAGGAGGCGCTCGGCGGCGACGACCGCGAGCATCTCCGGGCCGACCGTGTCGCGCGGGTCGGGCTCGACGGTGGGCACCTCGGGGACGTACTCGGTCTGGAACTGCAGGTGGGCCCGGGAGGCCTCGAGCGTCGCGGCGAAGGCGGGCAGTCGCGTCAGCCCGTCGTCGAGGACGGCCTTGGCCTCCTTGAGGTCACCCAGCTCGACCGCCTTCCAGGTGGCGAACCACGCCAGCATCCAGGCCGACTCCTGGGTGTCGGTCAGCGGGGTGCGCCGCTCGACCTCGTCGATCTGGTCACGAGGCGCGGCGGTGTTGCGGAGCGCGACGAGCAGCGGCAGCGCGGTCTCGGGCGAGGGCATCTCGGTCCAGGCGCGGCGCGCGCGGGCGACCTCGTCGGCCATCTGGCGCAGCGAGCGCTGGTGGAGGAGGGCGGCATCGGCGCCGCGGGGCCGATGGGTGGCGTGGTCGAGGAGGCGTTGGTCGGCGGCGAGGTGGTTGCGTGCGATCACCAGCCCGAACGCCGACCCCTCGGTGATCAGGTAGTCGCCGATGAGCGGCGGGTAGAGGCCCACGACGCCGCTGCCCGGTCCGTCCTCGCTGTGGCGCGCCAGCCCGTGGGCGAAGAGCGCGTCGAGCACGTCGCGCTCGAGCAGCTTCTCGGCCTCGTCCAGCGGCACCGGGCCCGTCACCGCGAGCGCGGTCGCGCCGTCCCATGCGGCCTGGTCGAGCCCGGCGACCAGCGGCTCGACGGCCGAGGCCAGCTCAGGAGCCCAGCCCGTACGCCGCGGCAACCGCCACAGCCCGTCGAGCTGCTCCAGCACCCCTGCCCGGGGCCCGACGGTGGCGATGGCCCGGACCAGGCCGAGCAGCCCGCCCGTCGCCATCGTGATCCGGGCCAGCGACCCGGCCTCGACCGGGCCGCCCAGGATCGCCCGGCACACCTCGTGCACCTCATCGACCTCGAGCGCAGGGGAGCGCACCTGGACCGACGGCGCGATGCCCAGCATCAGCGTGTTCTCGGCGACCGGGTGCTGGTGGCGGCTGCTGGTCACCGCCAGCAGGCGCCGCTGGCGGTGGATGTTGCGCAGGGCGCCGACCGAGTAGGTGTCGAGGGCGTCGGCGTCGTCGATCACCAGGACGGTGCCGTTGCCGAGCTGCTTGCTCAGCGCCGCGGTCATCTCGCCGATGGTCCTCCGCGGCCCCGGCGGTGTCGCGCCGCCGATGCCCGCGGCAAGAAGCGCGGCGAACGGCTCGTTCTGCCAGGCGCGGTGCCCGCTGAGCTGGAACACGGACAGGCCCTCGTCCTCGAGCCGGTCGGCGACCAGGGCGCAGAGCTCGCTGCGGCCCGATCCTCGCGGGCCGACCAGATGCACGCTCAGGCCCGCACCGACGTAGTCGGCAACCTCGTCGACCACCCGCGCGAGGACACCTTCGCGATCCGACATGGTCACCCCCCACCTCAAGGTACATCCAAATGCATACCGGATTTTCTGTGGGAGCGCTGTATCGCCCGCGTATTAGGTCTACTGATACGCAGGTTACCTGTTTACAGTACGTAAACAGTCCGTCCGCGACCGCAACCACTGGCCCAGGATGATGAGATAGTGATCTCACGGGCTGAGGTTCGCCTCGGCCTGCACCACTGAGTGACCACCAGGTCGCCGCATCAGCTCCCCCATCTGATTGCGGCCCTGGTGGCACGAAGAGCTGAGAGCCCGGCCGTCCCGGACTCGAGGTCGCGATCATCCCCCCGCGGTCGTGACCTCGAGCCCAGGGCGGCCGGGTTGTTCTATTTGCGATTGCTTCGCAATTCGCGCAGCGCTGGGTTGTTGGCGATTGCTTCGCAATTCGCGAGCGCCTCCGCTTGATCCTCGTCTTCCTCCGCTTCGTTCGTCGCTGGCGCTCCTCACTGCGCTGCGTGCAGACGAGGAGCGCTCCAGCGCTGGGCTTGCGGCGAGCGGGCCGCGCCGAACTGAGGAGGTGGCATTGCAGGCAGCTCGTGAAGCAATTCACAAGGGACGTAAGCCACGACACATGGGACGTATGCCTAGGGGAGGGGGTGGTGTGGCCGGTGATGCGGGAGTGTCATAGTGACTGACGTGGACAGCGTCCTGGAGTTAGCCAGGTGGCAGTTCGGCATCGTGACCGTCTACCACTTTCTGTTCGTCCCGCTCACGGTGGGACTCACCATGCTCGTCGCCGTGCTGGAGACGATCTGGCTACGTACGAAGAACCCTGAGTGGCTTCGCCTGACCAAGTTCTTCGCCAAGCTCTTCCTGATCAACTTTGCGCTCGGTGTGGTCACCGGGATCGTGCAGGAGTTCCAGTTCGGGATGACCTGGTCGGACTACTCCCGCTTCGTGGGGGACGTCTTCGGTGCTCCGCTGGCGATCGAGGCGCTGCTGGCGTTCTTCCTGGAGTCGACCTTCCTCGGCCTGTGGATCTTCGGCTGGGACAAGCTGCCCCGGGCGCTGCACAACGCGTGCATGTGGATCGTCCACCTCGGCACGCTGGCGTCGTCGTGGTTCATCCTGGCGGCCAACTCCTGGATGCAGCACCCGGTCGGCTACAAGTTCAACGAGGTCACCGGCCGCGCCGAGCTCACCGACTTCTGGGCGGTGATGTTCAACAAGGTGCAGCTGGGTACGTTCCCGCACGTCATCCTCGCGGCGTACCTGACCTCGGCCGCCTTCATGCTCGGCATCCTGGGCTGGCTCTACCTGCGCCGGCCGGGGCCTGCCGAAGCGGAGCCCGAGGCAATGGATACTGCCAACGACGACCGCCCGATGTACCGGCGCGGGATGGTGCTGGCCGCCTGGATCATGGTCTTCTCCGGCGTCGGGGTCGCGGTCTCGGGTGACGTCCAGGGCAAGATCATGACCGAGGTGCAGCCGATGAAGATGGCGGCCGCCGAGGCGCTGTGGGAGACCTCGGACTCGTGCGCGCCGTTCTCGGTCCTGACCATCGGCACGCGCGACGGGAAGCACGAGAAGTGGGCCCTCGAGGTGCCCTGCGTGCTCTCCTTCCTCGGCACCGGCACCTTCGACGGCAAGGTCGAGGGCATCTACGACCTGCAGGAGAAGTACCGCGAGACCTACGGGGCGACGCCGGGCGCGACCTACTACTCGCCCGGTGACTACACCCCCAACATCCCGGTCACCTACTGGACCTTCCGCTGGATGATGGGACTCGGCGTCGTCGGTGGCCTCGTCGGGCTGGCGGTGCTGTGGCTGACCCGCAGGGGACGTACGCCGACAGGGTTCGTCGGACGGGTGCTCCCCGCGCTGGCGATCTCCGCGCCGGTGATGGTGCTGCTGGGCAACTCGATGGGGTGGATCTTCACCGAGATGGGGCGCCAGCCGTGGGTGGTCTTCGGGGTGCTGACCACCGCCAACGGTGTCTCGCCGGGTGTCGAGCCCTGGGAGGTCTGGATGTCGCTGCTCGGGTTCACGGCGCTCTACGCGGTGCTCGCCGTCATCGAGGTGGGGCTGCTGATGAAGTACGTGAAGAAGGCTCCGGACCCGTTCGTCGAGCCTCCCTCACCGTCCCTGCGCGGCTCCGACTCGGATGCCGACGAGCCGATGAACTTCGCGTACTGAGGAGCCTGCGATGGAACTCACGACAATCTGGTTCTGCCTCATCGCTGTGCTGTGGATCGGCTACTTCGTCCTCGAGGGCTTCGACTTCGGCGTCGGCATGCTGCTTCCGGTGCTGGCCCGCGACGACCGCGAGCGGCGGGTCATGATCAACACGATCGGCCCGGTCTGGGACGGCAACGAGGTCTGGCTGCTGACCGCCGGTGGGGCGACGTTCGCGGCGTTCCCGGAGTGGTACGCGACGCTGTTCTCCGGCTTCTACCTGCCGCTGTTCCTCATCCTGATCGCGCTGATCGTGCGCGGGGTCGCGTTCGAGTACCGCCACCAGCGACCCTCGGTCACCTGGGCCGGCTGGTGGGACCGTGCGGTGATCTTCGGCTCCTACGTCCCGGCGTTCCTGTGGGGTGTGGCCTTCGCCAACATCGTGCGCGGGGTGCCGATCGACGCCGACTTCGAGTTCACCGGCACGGTGCTGACGCTGCTCAATCCCTACGGTCTGCTCGGCGGTCTGGTCACGCTCTCCCTGTTCGTGACCCACGGTGCGGTGTTCATCGCGCTCAAGACCGACGGCGAGATCCGCGGCCGGGCTCGCGCGCTGGCGCTCAAGACCGGGGTCGTCGCGGCCGTTCTCGCCGTCGTGTTCCTGGTCTGGACCCAGGTGCTCACCGGCAATCTGGCGACCGCGGTGATCTTCGTCCTGGCGGCGCTCGCGCTCGTGGGTGGGCTCGGGGCTGCGTACGTCGGTCGTGAGGGGGTCGCCTTCGCCGGCACCTTCCTCGCGATCGGGCTGGCCGTGGCCGGGCTCTTCGTGGGGCTCTTCCCCGACGTGATGCCCTCCTCCACCGACGTCGCCAACTCGCTGACCACGACGAACGCGGCGGCGACGCCCTACACGCTGAAGCTGATGACGATCGTCGCGGCGGTGTTCACGCCGATCGTGGTGGGCTACCAGGCCTGGACGTACTGGATCTTCCGCAAGCGGATCTCGATCCACCACATCCCCGCCGCTCATTGAGATGCGCCCGAACGACCCGCGACTGCGAGCCCAGCTGTCGGTAGCCCGGCGGCCGCTCGCCGTCGTGGTGGCGGCCGGCGTGCTGGGGGCGGTGCTGCTGATCGTCCAGACGTACGCCGTCACCGGACTGCTCATCTCCGCGATCCGCGACACCGGGTCGGTGAGCGGCTGGGCGCTGGCGGTCGTGGCCGTCTTCGCCGGGCGCGCGCTCGTCGGGGTGGTCTCGGACGTGGCCGGTGCCCGGGCTGCCGGGGCCGTCGGTGCGGACCTGCGGCGCCGGGTGGTCGGTGCGATCCTGCGCGGGCAGGCGGGTCGTTCGGGGTCATTGTCGGCCCTGGCCACGCGAGGGGTCACCGCCGCCGAGCCGTATCTGACGCGCTACGTCCCCGCGCTGGTGCTGGCCTGCGTACTGCCCGTCATGGTGCTCGCGGTGATCGTCTGGACAGACCCGCTCAGCGGCCTGATCGTGGGACTCACGCTGCCGCTGATCCCGATCTTCGGGGTGCTGGTCGGGCTCGCCACGCGCGACCAGGCGGCCGGTCAGTGGCGGGCGATGTCGGCCCTGGCCGGCCACTTCCTCGACGTGATGAAGGGTCTGCCGACCCTGGTCGCCTTCGGTCGGGCTCGTGCGCAGTCGGGGGTCATCGCCACCATCACCGACCGCTACCGCCGCCGCACCCTGGAGACCCTGAAGATCGCCTTCGCCTCCTCGGCCGTGCTCGAGCTCGTCGCCACCATCTCGGTCGCACTGGTCGCGGTCATCATCGGCGTACGGCTCGCCGCCGGCTCGGTCGACCTGCAGACCGCCCTCGTCGTCCTGCTGCTCGCCCCCGAGGCCTACTGGCCGCTGCGCCGCGTCGGCACCGAGTTCCACGCCGCCGCCGAGGGAACCGCCACGCTCGAGGCCACCGCCGACCTCGGCTCCCGAGAGGTCGGTGCGGTCGGCCGAGACGTCACGTACGTCGGCCGAGACGTCAGCGACGGCCATCTCGGCTCGCGGGAGCGACGTCTCGGCATGTCTCTCGACGGGGTGGGACTGACCTATCCGGACCGCGATCGGCCGGCGCTCGCACCGGTTTCCGCGACGGTCCCGGAGCGGGGGATCACCGCGATCGTCGGCCCGAGCGGCTGCGGGAAGTCGACGTTGCTGGCGACGATCGCGGGCCTCCACGAGACGTACGTCGGCACCGTCGAGCTCGACGGACAGACCCCGACCGCGGGTGACGAGTGGCGCCGGCGATTCGCCTACCTGCCGCAGCGCCCGGTGTTCGTCGGCGGGACGATCGCCGACAACCTGCGCCTGGGGTCGCCGGAGGCGACGGACGGCGACCTGTGGCAGGTCCTGAAGCGGGTCGCGCTCGCGGACCGGATCGCCGAGCTTCCCGGCGGGCTCGGTGCCGACCTGGCCGAGGACGGCCGCTCGCTCTCGGCCGGCGAACGGGCCCGGCTGGCACTGGCCCGCGTCGTACTCTCCGATCGCCCCTGGGTCCTTCTCGACGAGCCCACCGCCCATCTCGACCCCGACACCGAGCGGATCATCGCCGACACCGTCACCGACCTCGCCCGCGACCGAGCCGTCGTCCTCGTCGCCCACCGCCCGGCCCTCATCGAGATCGCCGACCAGGTCATCACCCTCTCCGCCGAAACGGTAGAAGTGGCAGGCGAGACCGTAGAAGCGGTGGCCGACACTGCAGAAATGGCGGACGAAAGTCGAGTTTCGTCACCCACAACTACCGATTCGGCTGCCACAACTACCGGTTCGGCGCGGGTGGCGCTGTGGGGGTCGGCGGTGGTCGGCGGGCTGAGCTGGGCGTCGGGGGTGGCGCTGACGGCGCTGGCGGGGTGGCTGATCATCAAGGCCTCCTACCACCCGGTGATCATGACGCTGGTCGCGGCGATGGTGGGGGTGCGTACGTTCGGGATCGCGCGGCCGGTGCTGCGCTACCTGGAGCGGTTGTGGTCCCACGACAGTGCCCTGCGCCTGCTCGCCAGACGGCGGGTGGAGATCTACGACGCGCTGGTGCCGCTGGTGCCAGGTGCTCTCCCGGGCCGAAGAGGCGATGTCCTGGCGAGCGTCGTCGACGACGTCGACGCGGTGCTCGACGAGGAGCTGAGGGTGCGGCTGCCGATCCGGGAGTACGTCGTCGTGGCCCTCCTCGCGGTCCTGGCGACCGCGCTCATCGACCCGGTAGCCACGGCCTTCACGGCGGCCACGGTGGTGGCCGCGGGGGCCACCTTCGGGATCGCGTACGCAGGCGCAGCACGTGCCGAGGACATCTCGGTCACGGTGCGGGCCAGAGTGTCCGAGCAGGTGGTCGAGGCGACCCAGACGGCGACCGAGCGCCGGATGTGGCAGGCGGGCGAGCCGGTGCTGGACGCCCTCGACGGCCTGGCCCGTACCGCCACCCGAGCGACCACGACCGCAGCGGTCGCCGCCTCCGCGGCCAAGGCCCTCGTGCTGATGACCGCCGGTGCCGCCGTCGCCGCGACCGCCGCCTACACCACCGTCGGCGACGGCCCGATGCTGGCGCTCCTCACCCTGGTCCCGCTGGCGCTGGCCGAGCCGGCCGCGACCCTCGCCGACGCCGGTGCCGCCCGGGCCCGCACCCGCGCGGCCCAGCGGCGGCTCGACGATCTCACCACCCGTCGCCCGGTGGTCGAGGCCCCGGAGCACCCCGAGCGGGCTGCCGACGACACCACGATCACCCTCACCGGCGTCACCGCCCACCCCGGCGGCGACACGAGTGCCCACCACGCCGTCGAGCTCCCCGACCTGCACCTCGAGCCGGGCGCGCGGATCGGCATCGTGGGCCCCTCCGGCTCCGGCAAGAGCACCCTCGCCGCGCTGCTGCTGCGCTTCCTCGACCCGGACACCGGCACGATCACGCTCGGCGGCCGGCCGACGCGTGAGCTCGACCCCCAGGACGTACGGAAGGTCGTCGGGCTCGTCGATGACGACCCGCACGTCTTCGCCTCCAACCTCGTCGAGAACGTCCGCCTGGCGCGGCCCGAAGCCACCGACGAGGAGGTCGAGCAGGCGCTCCGGCGCGCTCACCTCGGCGACTGGCTCGACGCCCTCCCCGCCGGGTTGCAGACCAGGCTCGGCGACGGCGCGGCCCAGGTCTCCGGCGGCGAGCGGGCGAGGCTGGCGGTGGCGAGGTCGCTGCTGGCCGGGCACAAGGTCCTGGTTCTGGATGAACCTTTGGCTCATCTGGACACCTCGACCGCCGCGTCGCTGGCGCGCGAGGTGCTCGCGCGGGAGGATGGCTCGACAGCTGACACAGAGCCCGGCGGAGAACACGGCGCGGAGCTTGGTCCGCATGGCGGCACGAAAACCGTAGTGTGGATGACTCACACATCGACCGGACTGGGGTTGACCGATACCGTGGTCTCCCTTCAACGAATGGGGGAAGTGAGACGGTGTTGACCGAGACAAGGACGATCCGGGTCTACCTGCTCGACGACCACGAGGTCGTCCGTCAGGGGTTGACGACGCTGCTCGACAGTCATGACGACATCGCTGTCGTCGGCCAGGGTGGCACCGCCGCCCAGGCGCGAGAGGACATCGACCGCATCCAGCCGGACGTCTGCGTGCTCGACGCCCGCCTCCCCGACGGCTCGGGGATCGAGGTCTGCCGTGAGGTCCGGGCGGCCTACCCGGACATGCTCGCGCTCATCCTGACCTCCTATGACGACGATGAGGCGCTCTTCTCGGCGATCATGGCCGGGGCGAAGGGCTACGTCCTCAAGGACATCCGCGGCAACGACCTCGTCGAGGCGATCCGCACCGTCTCCGGTGGCGGCTCGCTGCTCGACCCGCTGATGACCGCGAAGGTCATGGAGAAGATGCGCAACCCTGACGGCGAGTCGCCGCAGATGCAGGCGCTCACGCCCCAGGAGAAGCGCCTGCTCGCGCTCATCGGCGAGGGCCTGACCAACCGCGAGATCGCCGGCCGGATGTTCCTGGCCGAGAAGACCGTGAAGAACTACGTCTCCAGCATCCTCGCCAAGCTCGGTGTGCAGCGGCGCACCCAGGCAGCGCTGATGGCCAAGGAGCTGCTCCACCCCCGCAAGGGGAACTGAGCTGAGTCAGACCCCAGCGGTGATCGGCACCTGCCAGACGAGCTCGGTGCCGCTGGGGGAGCGTGGGCCGATCTCGAGCTGACCGCCGAGCTGGGTCGCGCGGCAGCGGGCGTTCTTGAGCCCGCTCTCCTCGGCCTCCTCGGGGACGCCGCTGCCGTCGTCGCGTACGACCAGCTTGATCTCGTCGTCCTGGAGAGTGAGCTCGATCTGGGCACTGTGCGCCTGGGCATGCCGGGCGAGGTTGGAGACGGCCTCGCGCAGGACCGGGAGCAGGTGGTTGCGGACCGTCTCTGGCACCGCGGTGTCGACCGGCCCGGTGATCTTGATCTCCGGGGTGAAGTCCATGAAGCCGGCGTACTCCCGGACGACCTCACGCACCTGTGCCCGCAGCGAGGAGGTGTCGTGGTTGCTGAGGTCGAAGATGGAGCCGCGTACGTCCTTGATGGTCTGGTCCAGCGCGTCGACCTGCTCCGAGAGCCGCTTGGGCAGGTTCTCGATCCGCTCCGGGTTGCGGCCCAGGGTCTCGAGATGGAGCCCGATCGCGAAGAGACGCTGGATGACCACGTCGTGCAGGTCGCGGGCGATCCGGTCGCGGTCGGTGATGACCGCGAGGTCGGCCCGGTCCTCGACGGCACGGAGGCGGTCCAGGGCGAGAGCGGCCTGGCCGGCGAAGCCGAACAAGAGCTCGCGCTCGTGCTCGTCGTGGGCGGCGCGGGCCTTGTCGTAGATGGCCAGCAGCGCGCCGCGGCCGGCGAGCGAGGAGCGCACCGGCGCCACCACGACGTAGAGCCCGTCGACCTCGAGGTCCAGCGGCTCGATGATGCGGCGGTCGATCAGGAGCGGGACCTTCTCGGTCACCGCGCGGACGCGTTCCTCCTGACCGGGGACGGCCGCGACCCCGGAGACGAGACCGTGCTCGATGCGGGTGCCGGCGCCGACGCCGATCACCCGCATCAGCGGTAGGGCGGTCTCGCACATCCGCTCGAGCGCGACCATGTGATCCAGCGGCGGGCTCAGGACGCGGCTGAGCTCCGCGCTCGCCTCGAGCCACTTGCGGCGCTGCTCGCTGAGCTCGAGCTCGCGTACCTTGTCGATCTGGGCGCCCGCAGCGCGGGCCAGGGCCACGACGAGCTGCTCGTCGTGGCTGGTGAAGTCGGCGCCGCCGACCTTCTCGGACAGCAGCAGGTGGCCGAAGTCGTGGTCCTTGATCCGCAGCGGTACCTCGATGAACTTCCGCTTGCCGGGATCGCCCGTACGCAGCGCGTGGCTGCCGCCCTCGGAACCGCGCGACGCGACCAGCAGCAGAGGATCGGGAGCGGTGATCCCACGGGGCCGGGTCGTCGATGCCGGCTCGTCGTCATCTGCACCGTCATCCGCACCGTCATCGGCGCCGTCGTAGGCGCTGTCGGAGGCATCGGCGTCGGAATCGAGCCGCGCACGGCGGCCGCGGCTCTTGCCCACGACCTGCAGCGTCGGCTCCTGCTGGTGACCGTAGGTGATCAGGTCCTGCAGGTTGCCGTCGAGGTCGAGCACGCCGAGAGCGCCGTAGCCGGCTCCGGTCAGCTCGCAGGCCGAGCGCGTGATCCGCTCGAGCATGGCACTCAGGTCGAGCTCGCTCGACATCGCGATGACCGCGTCCAAGAGCGAGCGCGCCGATGGCTCGAGACCGGTCAGGTCCTCGGTCGCGTCGGTGGTCACTTGTCAGAGTCTGTCGTGCCGCACCCGTTCGCGTCCACATATCGGCAACAGTTTCTCCACTGTCTGCCTCAAACTCACGCGAATGCGTGCGTTTGGTCATTCGTCGGCGATCTCGCCGTCGACGTAGTGCCACCGTCCGGCACGCACCTCGAACCGGCTGTGCTCGGCGAGCACGCCGGTTCCCGACGGCGTCTCGTACGAGGCCCGGAACGCCACCCAGCCGTGGGTGTCGTCGTCGAGCCCGGATCCCTCGATCTCCAGGCCCGTCCACGTCAGCCGCGGGTCGGGCGCGGCCACGCCGAGATCGTCGGGGCGGGTGCCCGGGTGCCAGGTGCGGAAGATGTAGTCCCAGTCCCCGAGGGCGTACGCCGCGTAGCGGCTGCGCATCAGCTCCTCGGGCGTCTCGGCCAGGGCTCCGCCACGGTGCAGCCGGTGGCAGCACAGCGCGTAACGCCGCCCGCTGCCGCACGGGCACTCCTGCTGGAGGGTCGATCCGGCGGAGGTGCGGCCGAAGGGGGACATGTCTCCATTGTGTACCGGAATGGCTGGAATCCCTTCGTGGGCCCGCAGCGACACGACTATTGTGTGAGGGTGGCTCTCAGGCGCAGGCGGCTCGGGACGGCGGGGGTGCTGTGGTGACGGATGTGACCATCTGTCTGCTGGGCCCTCTGATCGTCACGCGTGCAGGCGAGCCCGTGGAGGTCCCGGGACGACGTCCCCGCACGCTGCTGGCCCTGCTGGCCCTGGAGGCCGGCACCCCGGTCTCCGCCGACCTGCTCGCCGACCGGATCTGGGGCGAGGACCTCCCCGACAACCCGCGCGGCAGCCTGCACACCTACATCGGGCGGCTGCGTCGCGTGCTCGGTAAGGAGGTCGTACGCCGCGCCGCCGGTGGCTACATCCTCGACCTGCCCCGCTCGTCGGTGGACGTGCTCGCCTTCATCGACCTGCTCGACGCGGCCGAGGGGCCGCAGGCCTACGAACGGCTCGAGGAGGCCATCGCACTGTGGCGCGCCGATCCGTTCGACGACGCCGCGGGGGAGTCGCTGGCCGAGCGCACCCGTCCGTGGCTGGTCGACCGCTACCTCGCCGCGCTGGAGCGCCGTGCCGAGCTCGACGTCGCCGCCGGCCGGGCCACGAAGGCGGTCGCCGACGTGCGCCGGGTGATCGGCGACCATCCGCTGCGGGAGTCGCTGTGGGTCGTGCTCCTGGACGCGCTGGAGGCCGCGGGGCGTACGGCCGAGGCGCTGGAGGCCTACGAGGAGGTCCGCGGGCGGCTGGCCGACGAGCTCGGTGCCGACCCCGGCGCGGAGCTGCGCTCGACGTTCACCCGGCTGCTGGCGGGTTCCTCGCCGGTTGCTCCGGAGGTCGAGGCGCCCGCGGGCCGGGCGACGGTGCCCGCCCAGCGGGTCTCCGAGGAGGACCTGGTCCCGCGGCAGCTCCCCGCCGACATCTCCAGCTTCTCCGGGCGTACGGCCGAGCTCCGGCTGCTCGACGCGGTGTCCATCTCCCACGACGCCGGCTGGCCGAGCGTGGTCGCCGTGCACGGCATCGGTGCGGTGGGCAAGACCGCGCTGGCGGTGCACTGGGCGCGGACCCGGGCCGAGCACTTCCCCGACGGCCAGCTCTTCATCGACCTGCGCGGCTTCGGTCCGGGTGAGCCGCTCTCGCACGCGCAGGCGCTCACGACCCTGCTGATCGGGCTCGGCGTCGACGTCGCCTCGGTTCCGGGCGAGGTGGACGCGGCATCGGCGCTGCTGCGTACGACCCTCGCGCAGCGGCGCATGCTCCTCGTGCTCGACAACGCCCGTGACTCCGCCCAGGTGCGGCCGCTGCTGCCGGGCGGTGACTCCCTGGTGCTGGTGACCAGCCGCAGCCAGCTGCGTGGCCTGGCCACCCGGGAGGGCGCACGCCGGCTCGCGCTGGACACCCTCGCCCCGGAGGAGTCGGCGGCCTTCCTGAAGCAGCGGCTCGCCGACCGGGCGGCCGACGAGGCGGACGTACGCGCCCTGGCGGACAGGTGCGGACACCTGCCCCTGGCTCTCGCCGTCGCCGCCGAGCGCTGCAGCCGCTACCCGGACCTCTCGCTGACCGACCTGCTCGCCGAGCTCGACGGCGAGACCAGCCGGCTGGCCGCGCTGGAGGCGCCGCTCGACCCGATCTCCGACCTGCGCGCGGTCTTCTCCTGGTCCTACGACTCCCTCGACGAGGAGTCGCGACGATCCTTCCGGCTCCTCGGCCTCCGTCCGGGCCACGAGATCGGGATGCCCGCGATGGCCGCCCTCTTCGGCGTCGACATCGCCGCCGCCCGGCGTCTGGTCGACAAGCTGGTCGATGCCAACCTGGTCCGGGAGCAGCGGCCGGGACGCTTCGTGCTCCACGACCTGATCCGCGACTACGCGCTGGAGATGGGCTCCGAGGAGGAGTCCGGGGAAGCGCTGCTGCGGCTGGTGAGCTGGTACACCCACTCCCTGGTAGCGGCCTCCGAGGCCGGCGGCCGGTCCTTCCGGCTGATGAGCCTCGACCCCGTCGTCGCCGGGGTGACACCGCTGAGCTTCGCCACCACCCAGCAGGCCCGCGCCTGGGGCGACCGGGAGTGGCTGACCATGGGCAGCGCCGTACGTCTCGCCGTGCGCGCGGGCCTGCTCGGACCCGCCTACCAGCTGGTCAACAAGATGTTCACACTCTCGATGCGGCACCCACCCGCCGAGACCCTGCCGCTCCAGGAGCTCGGCCTCGACGCCGCTCTCCGCGCCGGCGAGCACGTCGACGCGGCCTACATCCGCAACCAGGCGGGGATCAGCCGGGCGCGGGCGGGTGACCTGACCCGGGCGATCTCGGAGTTCAGAGCCGCCGCCGCGGTGTTCCGCGAGGCCGGGACCGCGGCCGGCCTGGAGATGGCGCTGTCCAACTGCGGCCAGGCGCTCAGCATGATCGGCTCCCTCGACGAGGCCGTCGCCGTCCTCGAGGAGGCCTACGCCGTCGCGGACGCGGCCGGGATGGACGACCGTGCCCGCGGCAGCCTGATCGGGCTGGCCGAGGTCTACGTCCGGATGGAGCGCTACGAGGACGCCGTGCGGCTGGTCGAGGAGGAGATCGGCCACGGGCCGGTCGACGTCGACTCCTCCGCCTCGCCACGGATGACCCTGATCGACGCCCTGATCGGATTGGGCCGCTACGCCGAGGCCGAGAGCCACCTGCGCCCCGAGCTCGCCCACCACGTCGAGGAGCGCAACCGGTGGGCCGAGGCCAACGCCCTCGTACGCCGCGCCCTGATCGAGCGCGAGACCGACCGCGTCGCCCAGGCCCGCGCGACGCTCCACGAGGTCGTCGCGATCCTGGACGAGGTGGGTGAGCTCGACCGCACCGCACTGACCAGGGAGCGGGTCGAGGAGCTGCTCGCCGGCGTCGGACCCGCCCCATCCGAGGATCGGGACGTCGACGCGACGGCCGCCCAGGGGTTGGGCGGCGGCGTAGCGTTGCGTCCGTGACTGCCGCACCCACGATCAGCACCCTCGGCCAGCTCCGCGCGAGCGGCCACGTGTTCAAGTCGCTCCGCGAGGAGATCCGCGACAACCTGCTGGCCAAGCTGGCAGCCGGCGAGGACCCCTGGCCCGGGCTGCACGGGCTGGAGGACACCGTCATCCCCCAGCTCGAACGTGCCCTGATCGCCGGCCACGACGTCGTCCTGCTGGGCGAGCGCGGCCAGGGCAAGACCAGGCTGCTGCGTACGTTGGTGGGGTTGCTCGACGAGTGGACCCCGGTCATCGCGGGCTCGGAGCTCGGGGAGCACCCCTACGAGCCGGTCTCGGTCGGTTCCCAGCGCGCGGCTGCCGAGCAGGGTGACGCGCTTCCGGTCGCGTGGAAGCACCGCTCCGAGCGCTACGCGGAGAAGCTGGCCACGCCTGACACCTCGGTCGCCGACCTGATCGGCGACGTCGACCCGATGAAGGTCGCCGAAGGACGCTCGCTGGGCGACCCGGAGACGATCCACTTCGGGCTGATCCCGCGCTCCCACCGTGGCATCGTCGCGATCAACGAGCTGCCCGACCTGGCCGAGCGGATCCAGGTGGCGATGCTCAACGTGATGGAGGAGCGCGACATCCAGATCCGCGGCTACGTGCTGCGGCTGCCGCTGGATCTCCTGGTGGTCGCCTCCGCCAACCCGGAGGACTACACCAACCGCGGCCGCATCATCACCCCGCTCAAGGACCGCTTCGGCGCCGAGATCCGCACCCACTACCCGCGCGAGCTCGCCGCGGAGATGGCGGTCATCCGGCAGGAGGCCTCCCTGGTCGCCGACGTGCCGGACCACCTCCTCGAGATCCTCGCCGTCTTCACCCGCCACCTGCGTGCCTCCTCCGCGGTCGACCAGCGCTCCGGGGTCTCGGCGCGCTTCTCGATCGCGGGCGCGGAGACCGTCGCCGCGGCTGCGCTCCACCGGGCCACCGTGCAGGGGGAGGCCGACGCGGTCGCCCGCATCGTCGACCTGGAGACGGCCGTCGAGGTGCTCTCCGGCAAGATCGAGTTCGAGTCGGGCGAGGAGGGCCGCGAGGCCGACATCCTCACCCACCTGCTGCGTACGGCCATCGCCGAGACCGTCCGCAAGTCCTTCCGCGGCCTCGACTTCGCGCTGCTCATCGACGCCATCGAGGACGGCAGGATGGTCACCACCGGCACCAAGGTCTCCGCCCGCGCCTTCCTCGAGGGCCTCCCGGTCCTGGGCGAGTCCGACCTCTACGACCAGATCGGCGACCGCGTCTACGAGGCCACCGGCGGCCCCAAGAACGACGGCCAGCTGGCCAGTGCCATCGAGCTCGCCCTGGAGGGCCTGTTCCTGGCGAGGAAGATCGGCAAGGACACGGCTGACGGGGAGACGATCTATGGCTGATCCGGCAGGCGGTAGGCCATGAGCCGCTACAAGAAGTACGCCGGGGGCGACCCGCTCGCCCCGCCGGTCGACATCGCCGAGGCGCTGGACGCCATCGGCGAGGACGTGATGTCCGGCTACTCGCCCGAGCGCGCGATGCGGGAGTTCCTGCGGCGTGGGGGACAGGACCAGCGCGGCCTCGACGACCTCGCCCGGCAGGTCGCGGAGAGGCGCCGTGAGCTGCTTCAGCGTCACAACCTCGACGGCACGCTCGAGCAGGTGCGCGAGCTGTTGGACAAGGCCGTCCTGGAGGAGCGCAAGCAGCTCGCCCGCGACGTCACGATGGACGACGGCGACCGTGCGTTCCGGGAGATGCAGATCGACAGCCTCTCGCCGAACACCGCCGCCGCGGTCAGCGAGCTCTCCTCCTACGACTGGACCTCACGCGAGGCCCGCGAGGCCTACGAGGAGATCAAGGACCTGCTCGGCCGCGAGATCCTCGACCAGCGGTTCGCCGGGATGAAGCAGGCGCTCGAAGGGGCCACCGACGAGGACCGCGAGGCGATCGCGGAGATGCTGCGAGACCTCAACCAGCTGCTCGACAAGCACAACCGCGGCGAGGACACCGACGCCGACTTCGACGAGTTCATGGCCAAGCACGGCCAGTACTTCCCCGAGAACCCGCAGAACATCGACGAACTGCTCGACACCCTCGCGCAGCGCTCGGCGGCCGCCCAGCGGATGCTCAACTCGATGTCGGCCGAGCAGCGACGCGAGCTGATGGAGCTCTCGGCGCAGGCGTTCGGGTCGCCCGCGCTGATGGAGCAGATGGCCCAGCTCGACGCCAACCTCCAGGCGGCGCGGCCGGGCGAGGACTGGTACGGCTCGGAGGAGTTCGGTGGCGGCGAGGGCCTCGGTCTCGGCGACGGCACCGGCGTGCTGCAGGACATCGCCGAGCTCGACCAGCTCTCCGAGCAGCTCCAGCAGTCCTACGCCGGCTCGCGGCTCGACGACATCGACCTCGACGCGCTCTCCCGGCAGCTCGGCGACCAGGCCGCGGTCGACGCGCGCACCCTGCAGGAGCTCGAGCAGGCGCTGCGCGACTCCGGTCAGCTCGAGCGCGGCTCCGACGGCGACCTCCGGCTGACCCCGAAGGCGATGCGCCAGCTCGGCAAGGCCCTGCTCCGCGACGTCGCGCAGCGGCTCTCCGGGCGGCAGGGCGAACGCGACCTGCAGCGCGCCGGTGCGGCGGGCGACCTCTCCGGCTCCTCGCGGCCCTGGGCCTTCGGCGACACGGAACCCTGGGACGTACCTCGCACGATCACGAACGCCGTCATCCGCGAGGTCGGCGAGGGCCGCCGCGGCCCCGGGGTCCGGCTGACCGTCGACGACATCGAGGTGCAGGAGACGGAGGCGCGTACGCAGGCAGCGGTCGCCCTCCTGGTCGACACCAGCTTCTCGATGGCGATGGACGGCCGGTGGGTGCCGATGAAGCGCACCGCGCTCGCGCTGCACACCCTGATCAGGAGCCGCTTCCGCAACGACGACCTGCAGCTGATCTCGTTCGGCCGCTACGCGCAGACGATGGAGATCGAGAAGCTCACCGCGCTCGACGCGATCTGGGACAAGGGCACCAACCTGCACCACGCGCTGCTGCTGGCCAACCGGCACTTCCGCAAGCACCCCGGCGCCCAGCCGGTGCTCCTGATCGTGACCGACGGCGAGCCCACCGCCCACCTGGAGCCCGGCGGCGACGTCTGGTTCTCCTACCCGCCGCACCCGGTGACGATCGCGAGGTCCGTCGAGGAGCTGGAGAACTCCCGGCGCCTCGGTGCCCAGACGACCTTCTTCCGCCTCGGCGAGGATCCCGGCCTGGCCCGGTTCATCGACTCCATGGCCCGCCGCGTCGAGGGCCGCGTCGTCGCGCCCGAGCTCGACGACCTCGGTGCCGCCGTGGTCGGGTCGTATCTGGGGGACAGGACGGCGCGGCGTACGTCGAACACCTACGGCGGCTACCCCGATGCGTTCGGCGGTCGTGGCTGGTGGGCCGGCTGAGCCGTGCTGGGATGTTCACCGAGTTAACTCGGTGAACATCCGGCCGCGTAGCCTGCGCTCGTGCCCGAGGAGACGCTGAACGTACTTGCCCTTCTCGCTCTCGCGGCCCTGGCCGCCGGATACGTGGACGCCGTGGTCGGCGGAGGTGGGCTGATCCAGCTCCCCGCGCTGCTGCTGTTCCTGCCGGGCGCCGCGCCGGTGCAGATCCTGGCGACCAACAAGCTGGCCTCGGTCTTCGGCACCTCGATCAGCGCGGCGACCTACTACCGGCGGGTGGGGCCGGACCCGAAGACCTTCGTCCCGCTCATGGTCCTCGCGTTCGTCGGGTCCGCTCTGGGGGCGGGGGCGGCGTCGTACCTTCCTGAGAAGGTCTTCGAGCCCATCGTGCTGGTCGCGCTGATCCTGGTGGGGGCGTGGGTGCTCTTCAAGCCGTCGCTCGGGGAGGCGACGGAGCTGAAGTTCGACGACCACCGGCACGTGATCGGGGCAATGGTCGTTGGCTTCGCGGTCGGTTTCTACGACGGCGCGCTGGGGCCCGGGACGGGGAGCTTCCTGGTGATCGGGCTCGTCGGCCTGCTCGGCTACTCCTTCCTGGAGGCCAGCGCCAAGGCCAAGATGGCCAACGTCGCCACCAACCTCGCCGCCCTGGTCGTCTTCGTCCCGCAGGGTGCGGTGCTGTGGAAGACCGGGCTGGTGATGGGCGTGTGCAACCTGATCGGCGGCTACCTCGGGGCCCGGACGGCGGTGGCGAAGGGCGCCGGGTTCGTACGCGTCTTCTTCATCGTCGTGGTCGCCGGGTTCATCATCCGCATCGGCGGCAGCGTGCTCGGAGTCTGGTGATGCACTACCTGACCATCGCCCGCGACGGCGCAGCCGAGATCGAGGAGAAGCGGTCGCGGTTCCTGTGCACGCTCGCCCGGGTCGAGGACGAGGCCGACGCGCGGGCGGTGGTCGAGCGGCTCCGCAAGCAGCACTGGGACGCCCGGCACACCTGCTCCGCCTTCAGGATCGGTCCGCCGCCGCAGCCGGTCGAGCGCTCCAACGACGACGGTGAGCCGGCCGGCACGGCCGGGGCACCGATGCTCGAGGTGCTGCGCGGGGCCGGGGTCTCGGACACGGTCGCGGTGGTGACCCGCTGGTTCGGCGGGACGCTGCTCGGCGCGGGCGGTCTCGTCCGGGCCTACTCCGACGCCGTCCGGACCGCGCTGGGCGAGGTCGGGACGCTCCGGCGAGAGCTCGTTCGGGAGTATTCGATCGAGGCCCCGTACGACGCCGCCGGCCGCCTCGAGACCGACCTCCGATCCTCCGGTGTCGCCGTCCTCGAGACCACCTACGGCGCTGCCGTGACCCTGCGGATCGGGGCCCCGCCGGCCGAGGAGAAACACCTCGCAGCACTCGTCGCGGAGCTCACCGCGGGTGCGTCGTCGCTGGTCCCGGGCGCGGACCAGTGGGTCGACGTCCGCTGACGTTTGGGACAATGGACGCGTGAGCGACCATAGCGAGACGCCCGTGGAACTCCCTACCGGATGGACGACGAAGGTCCCTGACCTCGACGATCTACCCGCTCTGCTGAGGCTTCGAGCGGCCGACAAGAGGCCGTTCGAGGGGTCCGGAAAGGTCGACGCTGACGCCATCACCGGCGAGATCGCCGGGCCCGCATCCTGGACCCGCCAGCAGCTGGTCGCGGTCGACCCCGACGGCGACGTCCGCGCCTGGGCGATCGCCCACGACCGCGCCGCCGGACGCACCCTCGTCTACCTCTACGTCGACCGCACCATCGCCCAGGCGGCCGAGGTCGCCGCCGGGCTCTACGCCTGGCTCGAGGAGCAGGCCCGGGCGATGGCCGAGCTGCGCGGCATCACCGAGTCCCACCTCGACGCCAGCCCGTTCGCCGACGACACCGTGCAGCGCGAGTGGCTGGCGGCGGCGGAGTTCACCAACAAGCGCACCTGGTTGCACATGAGCCGCCCGGTGCTGCCCGACGAGACCGTGCCCCCGCTCCGCGAGGGCGTGACCATCCGACCGGTCGAGACCCACGAGAACGGGATGCCCGTCGCAGCCGACCTGCAGACGGTCCACCAGACCCTGGAGGAGTCCTTCCAGGACCACTTCAACTCCTACCGGGAGAGCTTCCCGGAGTTCGTACAGCGCCTCCGCGAGGACCCCGGCCACCGCTGGGACCACTGGTGGCTCGCCTACGTCGACGACACGCTGCCCGCCGGCTCGCTGGTCGCCTCGGTGCTGCCCGCCAACGCGGCCGGGGTCGAGGGGACGTACGTCGAGTACATCGGTGTCAACCGCAACGCCCGCGGCCGCGGGGTCGCCAAGGGGCTGCTCCACGCCGTCATCGGCGACGCGATCGAACGCGGCCGCGACCGGGTCTCGCTCGAGGTGGACGCCGACAGCCCCACCGGGGCCGACGGGCTCTACAAGTCGATGGGGTGGGTGACCGACTACGTCACCGAGTCCTGGCACAAGGACGTCACGGTCTGACCGTCTGACGATCAGGCGCCGACGTCAGGAAGCTTGAGGTCCAGCGTCGGCGCCTCGGTGCCGCCGTCGACCTCGAGCAGCTTGCCGGTGACGAACTGTCCGGCCCGCGAGGTCAGGTACACCACCGCCGCGGCGATGTCCTCGGCCTCCCCGATCCGTCCGAGCGGGGTCTTCGCCTCGATCTCGCCACGCATGGTCTCGTCGCCGGCCACGAACTCGAGGGCGCTGGTCAGCACCGAGCCCACGAAGATCCCGTTCACCCGGATCCTCGGCGCCAGGTCGGTCGCGGCCAGCCTCGTCCAGTGCGCCAACGCCGCCTTCGCCGTGCCGTAGGCGAGATAACCCCTGCCTGCCGTACGTCCCATCATCGAGCTGATCGACACCACCGACTGCTGCCCGTCCGGGCTCTTCACCATGTACGGCACCGCCGCCCGGGTCAGCGCGTGCGCCGTGGTCACGTTGAAGTGGAAGGCCTCCTCGAGATAGCCCTCGTCGGTGTCGAGGAACGTGTTCGGGATCGTCCCACCCACGTTGTTGACCACGATGTCGAGACGCCCGAACTCCTCGTACGCCCGCTCCGCCAGCCCCGCGGTCACAGCCGTGTCGGCCAGGTCCGCCGGCACCACCAGTGCCCGCCGCCCCGCCGCCTCGATCCTCTCGGCAACCGCCTGGAGCTGCCGCTCGGTCCGCGACGCGATCACCACATCCGCCCCGGCCTCCGCCAGCGCCACCGCCGTCGCCGCCCCGATCCCGCGCCCCGCCCCCGTCACGACCGCCACGTGGTCGGTCAACTCGAATCGTTCAAGAATGCTCATGCTGTCTCCTCAGTCGCGCCGAATCTGTAGAAGCGGCGGCCGAATCTGTAGTTGTGGTGGGCGAATCGGTAGAAGTGGCGGGCGAGACTGCAGGTGTGGCGGCCGAGTCGGTCGTTCCGGCGATCGCCAGAACTGCAGGCTCGCCCGCCATTTCTGCAGTCTCGGCCACCAAAGGTGCGGTTTCGGCGTCCACAACCACCTACTCGGCTGAGACGAGGCCGCGGCCGGTGATCAGCGGGAGGTCGAGAGGGGAGACCAGGCCGGGGGAGGCGGCGACGACGGCGGGGATGGCGTTGACCAGGCGCTGGGCGGTGACGATCATCCCGGAGACGTTGTGGTCGCCGTGCTCGCCGTGGTGGCTGAACTCGACGGTCATCGTCGGCTCGCCGGTGATCTCGATGCGGTAGCAGCCGTCGCCGGTCGCGGGGACGGGCCAGTCGGGGTCGGAGCCGGCGTCGGTGCGGGTGACGTGCTCGAGGGTGATGCGGGGGATGCCGTCGACGGTGCCGGTGACGGTGAAACGTACGGAGCCCTGGGTGCCCTCGGCGATGTCGACCGACACGGTCTTGGTGTCCTTGAGGGCCGGACGGCGCTCGACGTGCTCGACGAGCGGCTCGTCGAGGGTCACCCCGAGACCGGCGGCGAGCACCCGGACGACGGGACCCCAGGCGGTGCTCAGCACGCCCGGCTCCCACAGGAACGGCTTGTCCTCCAGCGAGCCCCCGAAGCCGAAGAGATCCTTCATGACGACGGGCTGGTAGTAGGTCGAGTAGTCGGCGATCTCGCTGACCCGGAGATGGTCGATCCGCTGCGAGAGCGAAGTCAGCACCAGAGGCAGGACGTCGTTGGCGAAGCCGGGGTCGATGCCGTTGACGTGCAGCGACGCGCCACCCTCCCGCCCGGCGTCGTCGATCCCGGCGATCATCTCGTCCGGCAGCGTGCCCTGCGGGTGTACCAGGATCACGGGTCCGGAGGAGACGACGTTGACCCCGTCCCGGATGAGCTCGGTGAGATCGGAGATCGCCTCGAAGACCCGGTCGTCGGTCATCGCGGCGTGGACGACGCAGTCCGGCGCGAGCGCGATCAGCTCGTCACGAGAGGTGGTCGCGGCCACCCCGAGAGTCCGCCCCAGCCCCGCCAGCTCCCCGGCGTCGACCCCGGCCTTCGCCGGCGTCGAGGTCCAGACCCCGACCAGCTCCAGGTCCGGATGCGCATCGACCCCCGCGATCGCATGGCGTCCCACCGTCCCGGTGGACCAGACGACGACTCTGAGCGGCTTCTCGGGACTTCCAGCGGCGAAGGACATGCCGCCAAATCTAGAACGCGTTACAGTTTCGCGAAAGTGATTCGCCGAGGAAACTCTCCGCCGTTACGTTGACGCCCATGACCGAGGCACTCTTCGAGGACACCCGCCATCCGACCGGCGCCCCCTACGTCGCGGACGAGTCCACGACCCTGCGTACGTTCCTCGACTTCCATCGGGCGACCCTGCTCAGGCAGGTCGCGGGCCTCGACCACGAGCAGGTCAACCGGCCCTTCCCGCCCACGACCATGACCCTGGCGGGACTCCTCAAGCACATGGCGTACGTCGAGGACATCTGGTTCGGCGTACGCCTGGCCGGCAACGTCCCCGTCCCGCCGTTCGACACGGCTCCCTGGGACGACGACCAGGACTGGGACTTCACCAGCGCCTCCGAAGACGACCCCGACCAGCTGCGCACACTGCTTCGCGAGGCGATCGCTCGCTCCAACGAGCTCACCGACGCCGCCGGCTCTCTCGACCACATCGCGGCCGGAAGGAGCCGCGACGGCCAGGAGATCAGCCTGCGCTGGATCCTGGTCCACATGATCGAGGAGTACGCCCGCCACTGCGGCCACGCCGACCTGATGCGCGAGGCCATCGACGGAAGGACGGACATCTGATGCAGATCCGCGAGGCGACGGCCGAGGACTGGCCGCACATCTACCCGTTCTGGTCCGAGATCGTGGAGGCGGGGGAGACCTACGCCTATCCGCTCGGTGCCACCTCCGAGGAGGCCCGAGAGATGTGGATGTACGACCACGTCGTCGTCGCGGTCGAGGGCGATGCCCAGAACGAGCAGATCCTGGGTAGCGCCAAGATGGGGCCGAACCGCCCGGGCCGCGGCAGCCACATCGGCACCGCCTCGTTCATGGTCTCCTCGGCAGCCCGCGGCAAGGGCGTCGGCAGGGCGCTAGGCGACTACTGCGTGCGCTGGCACAAGGACAACGGCTTCCACGGCATCCAGTTCAACGCGGTCGTGGAGACCAACACCACCGCCGTACGTCTGTGGAAGTCGCTCGGGTTCCAGATCATCGGGACCGTCCCGGACGCGTTCGACTCGAGGTCGCACGGCCGGGTCGGCCTCCACGTGATGTATCTGCCGCTGACCTGACCTCAGACCGTCGCGGGGAAGGGGATGCCCGTGTTCGCGTGGCAGCGGTAGCCGTTGGGCACGCGGTCGAGGTACTGCTGGTGGGCGGGCTCGGCGGCGTAGAAGGTCGGCACCTCGCGGATCTCGGTGGTGATCTCGCCGTAGCCGCGCTTCGCGATCTCGTCGCCGTAGACCTTGGTCAGCTCCTCAGCGGTCTCCCGCTGGGCGTCGGAGACGTAGTAGAGCGCCGAGCGGTACTGCGTACCGACGTCGTTGCCCTGCCGCATGCCCTGCGTCGGGTCGTGCACCTCGAAGAACTTCTTCACCAGGTCGGCGTAGGAGACCACGGTGGGGTCGAAGACGACCCGGACCGCCTCGGTGTGGTTGGTCTGACCGCTGCAGACCTCCTCGTAGGTCGGGTTGGCGGTCGTGCCGCCCTGATACCCGACAGCGGTCGAGTAGACCCCCGGCGTCTGCCAGAAGATCTCCTCGGCGCCCCAGAAACAGCCGAGACCGAAGTACGCCACCTCGGCCCCCTCGGGGGCGGTCCCGTCCTCGGGGGAGGCGAGCAGGGGAGTGCCGAGGACCCGGTGCTTCGCAGGCAGCTCGAAGAGCGCCTGGTCGCGCCCGGCGAGCGTGCGGTCCTCGGGGAAGAGCTGAGTCGGTCGGCCGAACATGCGGAACCTCCATTGGTCGGGTTGTCTACCAGTCTCCAACACAGTTCGACGCGCGAACGTTCCCGGATGGGCTGTGCGGCGAGATCGGACGTAGGCTCGGACCGTGAGCGAGCAGCAGCACCTCGGCAAGGCCGGTTTCGAGACCAAGGCGATCCACGCGGGCTACGAGCCCGACCCGACGACGGGTGCGGTGATCCCGCCGATCTACGCCACCACGACCTACAAGCAGGACGGCGTCGGCGGCCTGCGCAACGGCTATGAGTACAGCCGCTCCGCCAACCCGACCCGCACCGCGCTCGAGGGCGCGCTGGCCGCGGTCGAGGACGGCGAGAAGGGGTTCGCCTTCGCCTCCGGTCTGGCGGCCGAGGACACCCTGATCCGCAGCCTGATGCGCCCCGGTGACCACATGGTCATCCCCGACGACGCCTACGGCGGCACCCACCGCCTCATCGACAAGGTCGAGAGCCAGTGGGGCATCGCCCACACGCCGGCCCAGGTCGCCGACGTCGACGCCGTCGCAGCCGCGATCCAGCCCGGCAAGACCAAGGTGGTCTGGGTCGAGACGCCGACCAACCCGCTGCTCAACATCGCCGACATCTCGGCCCTGGCCACCGTCGCCCACGAGGCCGGCGCCCGCCTGGTGGTCGACAACACCTTCGCCAGCCCCTACCTGCAGCAGCCGCTCACGCTGGGCGCCGACGTGGTGGTGCACTCCACGACCAAGTACGTCGGTGGCCACTCCGACGTCGTCGGCGGCGCCGTGGTCGTCCGCGACCTCGAGCTCGCCGACAAGATCGGCTACCTCCAGAACGCCGCCGGCGCGATCGCCGACCCGTTCGGCGCCTGGTTGACCCTGCGCGGCCTCAAGACCCTGGCCGTACGCATGGACCGCCACTGCGACAACGCCGAGCGCGTCGCCGACTTCCTGACCTCGCACCCGAAGGTCGGCGAGGTCATCTACCCCGGTCTGGAGACCCACCCCGGCCACACCGTCGCCCAGAAGCAGATGAAGCGCTTCGGCGGCATGGTCTCCTTCCGGGTGACCGGCGGCGAGGCCCAGGCGCTCGCGGTCTGCGAGCGCACCAAGATCTTCACGCTGGGCGAGTCGCTCGGCGGCGTCGAGAGCCTGATCGAGCACCCGGGCAAGATGACCCATGCCAGCGTCGCCGGCACCGACCTCGAGGTGCCGGCCGACCTGGTCCGGCTCTCCGTCGGGATCGAGTACGCCGAGGACCTGGTCGCCGATCTCGAGCAGGCCCTTGACCAGAGCTGACGCCTCACAGACCGCCGTCTGCGTCGACTTCGGCTCCACCTGGACCAAGGCTCTCCACGTCGACCTCGTCTCGGGCGAGGTCCTCGGGTCCGCGAGCGCGCCGACGTCGCTGCACGAGGTGATGGAGGCGTACGACGCCTGTCTGGCGACCCTCGCCGAGACCGACCCGCGGGCGACGACGGCCGAGATCCTGGCCTGCTCCTCGGCGGGCGGCGGGCTGCGGATCGCCGTGGTCGGCAACGAGGAGCTGGTGACCGCCGAGGCCGGTCGGCGGGTGGCGCTGTCCAGCGGCGGCAAGGTCGTCGCGGTGATCGCGACCGCTGGCCGTGAGGCCGAGGGTGACCTGGGGGCCACGCTCAGCTCCACGACCCCTGATCTGGTGCTGCTGACCGGCGGTACCGACGGCGGCAACCGGGACGCCATCGTCTCCGCCGCGCGCGAGCTGGCCGCGGCCGGCTGGCGCGGGCCGGTCGTTGTCGCGGGCAACCGCGATGCCAACCCCGAGATCGACGAGATCCTGGCCGACGTACCCCATGTGACCTGCGAGAACGTGGTTCCCAAGATCGGCGTGCTGGCGCCCGAGAGCGCCCGCGCGGCGGTCCGGGAGATGTTCCTCGAGCACGTGATCGGCGGCAAGAACCTCAGCAGCCGGGCCGACTTCCGGCGGATCGTCCAGGGCGCGACCCCCGATGTGGTCCTCCAGGGCGTGGAGACGCTGGCCGAGGTGCTCGGCGAGGACGTGGTCGTCGTCGACGTCGGCGGCGCCACGACCGACGTGCACAGCGTGGTCCGCCCCGATCCCGAGGCCGAGCACGTCCGCGAGGAGGTCGTCGCGGTCACTCCGGTGACCCGGACGGTCGAGGGCGATCTGGGGATGCGCTGGTCGGCCCCGACCACCCTCGATGCCGCCGACCACGGCGACCCGTCCCTGGCCGAGTCCGATCTCTCCGGCGAGGTCGACTACCGGCGCAACCACCCCGGTTGGCTGCCGCGCACGGAGCAGGACAAGGACATCGACGAGCTTCTGGCGAGGATCGCGATCTGCACCGCGCTGCAGCGGCACGCCGGACGGTCCCGGGTCGTGCTGTCCCCGAGCGGCAAGGTCATCGAGCGCACCGGCACCGACCTGCGCCGGGTCGGCGTGGTGATCGGCTCCGGCGGCGTACTCAGGCACGGTCGTCCGCACATCGAGGACCGCGTCATGCGCTGGTCGGCGCGCGGTGGGTGGCAGCTTCCGGAGGCGCCGCTGCGGACGGTCGACAGCGACTACGTGCTCGCCGCGGTGGGCCTGCTCGCGCGGTCGCACCCGGCCACGGCACGCCACCTTGCGACCCACCTCACACCCTCCCGGTAGCCTCTGTCAGGTGACGGATCAGGGGGATGCACCCGGCGGCGAGAAGTCGACCGCGAAGGAAAGTTTCGAGCGGATGACGGGTGCGTTCAGACGCAACCGCGAGGCGCGTGAGGCCCATCGCCTGGCCCAGCGCCAAGCGCAGGAGGAGGCCGACGCGCGGGAGTCCGCAGAGGTGGCCAAGGAGGCCGCCGCCGAGGCTCGCGAGTCGGCCGAGAACTTCGCGCTGCGCCTCGTCAACCAGTTCGAGCGTCTGCGCGAGGGGCGCCAGGAGCAGCTGGCCGCTCCCGAGCCGGTGACGGCTCCGACCTCCGCGAGCCGGACCAACGTCCCCTACGGTGTCGAGATGGCGGCCCAGTGGGGCTGGCGGTTCCTGGTCATCGTCGCGGCCGGCTATCTGATCGTCCGCGCTCTCGGCTTCCTCAGCATCGTCGTGGTCCCGGTGGTGATCGCCCTCCTGATCGCCGCGCTCGTCTCCCCGGTGGTCGACGGCCTGGCCCGGGTCGGCCTCAAGCGGAGCATCTCGGCGCTCTTCGTGGTGATCGGGGTGCTCGCGGCGGTCATCGCCATGCTCAGCTTCGCCGGCACCCAGGTCGCCAACGGCTTCACCGACCTGGCCGGGCAGACCGTCAAGGCGCTCGACGAGATCCGTGACTGGCTGATCAACGGCCCGTTCCACGCGAGCGAGACCCAGATCGACACCTGGCTCAACACGGTGCAGACCACCGTGGAGGACTGGGCGGCGGCGTACGCGTCCAACCCGTTCTCCCGGGTCAGCGAGGTCGGCGGGGTCGCCCTCGACGTCTTCGCCGGGCTGTTCATCGTGCTCTTCTCCACCTACTTCTTCTGCGCCGAGGGCGAGCGGATCTGGGGCTGGCTGGTGCGGCTCGCGCCGCGGGCCGCCCGCAGCCGGATGGACAGCTCGGGCCGGGTCGCGTGGGTCTCGCTGACGCAGTTCACCCGCGCCACGGTGATCGTCGCCGCGGTCGATGCGGTCGGCATCATGATCATCGCCGCGGCGCTGCAGATCCCGTTCGTGGTGGCGATCGGCGTGCTCGTCTTCCTGAGCTCCTTCGTGCCGCTGATCGGCGCCACCGTCGCGGGCGCGGTCGCCGTGCTCGTCGCGCTGGTGTCCCAGGGACCGGTGACGGCGCTGCTGATGCTCGGTGGCGTGATCCTCGTCCAGCAGCTCGAGGCCCACGGCCTGCAGCCGTTCCTGCTCGGCCGCTGGGTCCGGGTCCACCCGCTCGGCGTCATCCTCGCGGTCGCCACCGGCATCGTGCTCGGTGGTGTGGCCGGTGCGCTCGTGGCGGTGCCGCTCGTGGCCGCTCTCAACGCGGTGGCCAACCACCTGACCGCGGTCCCGGCCACGGCATCGGCCACGACATCGACCACGGCATCGGCCACGACCTCGACCACGGCATCGGCCACGCCCGCTCCGCCGACGTCGCCACCGCCCCCGGCCACCGGCCCGACGTCCCCACCCCCACCGAGCCCAGGAGCAGGCGGTGCCTGAGATGCACGCTCAGCCGACGTACGACGACATCCTCGAGGCCCGCGAGCTGCTGCGCGACCACATCACCGAGACCCCGGTCCAGGGGTCCCGCTGGCTCACCGACATCGTCGGCGACAAGGTCGTCCTCAAGTGCGAGAACCTGCAGCGTACGGGCTCCTTCAAGGCCCGCGGAGCCTTCGTACGCATCGCCCGGCTGCCCGAGGACCAGCGCAAGAACGGGGTGGTGGCCGCGAGTGCGGGCAACCACGCCCAGGGGGTCGCGCTGGCGGCGACCACCCTCGGCATCCCGTCGACCGTGTTCATGCCCGAGGGAGCGCCGATCCCGAAGGAGAAGGCCACCCGCGCCTACGGCGCGGACGTGATCTTCGAGGGCCAGTACGTCGACCAGTGCCTCGATGCCGCGATGGCCTTCGCCGCGCGCACCGGCGCCGTGATGATCCACCCCTTCGACCATCCCGACGTGGTCGCGGGCCAGGGCACGATCGGGCTCGAGATCCTCGAGCAGGCCCCCGACGTGAAGACGGTGGTCATCCCGCTCGGCGGTGGCGGCCTCCTGGCCGGTGCGGCGCTCGCGATCAAGGCGAAGCACCCTGACGTGAAGGTGATCGGCGTGCAGGCGGAGACCGCCGCCGCCTACCCGGTCTCGCTGCGCGAGGGCCGTCCGATCCGGCTCGACAAGATGCCGACGATGGCCGACGGCATCGCCGTCGGGCTGCCGGGGGAGACCAACTTCCCGATGATCCAGTCCTACGTCGACGAGATCCGCACCGTCTCGGAGGAGTCGATCTCGAGCGCGCTGCTCGCGCTCGTCGAGCGGGCCAAGCTGGTCGTCGAGCCCGCGGGAGCCGTGGGAGTCGCCGCCCTGATGGACGCGCCCGAGGCCTTCGAGGGGCCGGTCGTGGTGGTGCTCTCCGGGGGCAACATCGACCCGCTCCTGCTCGGCAAGGTGATCCAGCACGGCATGACGCTGGCCGGGCGCTATCTGCCGGTCGCGGTCACGATCCCCGACCAGCCCGGCGCGCTGGCCACCTTGCTCTCGGTGATCGGCGACACCGGCGCCAACGTCATGGAGGTCGTGCACTCGCGCACCAACCCCGGGCTGAGGCTGGCCGAGGTCGGCGTGCAGCTCCAGCTGGAGACCCGCGGCCAGAACCACGCCGAGCGCGTCCTCGAACAGCTGCGCAGCAAGGGCTATCCCGCTGTCAGTCCCTGACGTTCCGGGGAGCGGTCTCGAGGCCAGATTGAGCAACGTTTCGGTCGCGAACTGTCTCCGGGTGTGGTTGCCTTGTTAAACTGAACGTTCTGACAATCTCCCGCAGAACGTTCCGCTGGGTGAACTACGCCCGCACAGCAGGGAGAAAAGGCGCCGGTTGATGGGGGTTGACCGGCGCCCCTTACCTATTCACTACCCATCAGGAGTAACTCGCTATGACTCAGTCGACCGAGACCACGGCTGCCACGATCTGGCTCAGCAAGGGTGCATTCGACAAGCTCACCGCGGAGTTGGAATACCTGAAGGGCCCCCGGCGCCAGGAGATCCTCGCCGAGATCAGCTCCGCCCGCGACGAAGGTGACCTCAAGGAGAACGGCGGCTACCACGCCGCTCGTGAGGAGCAGGGCAAGCTCGAGGGTCAGATCCAGCAGCTCGAGGCGTTGCTCCGCAAGGCGGACACGACGGTCCCCGAGGACGACGACGTCGTCTCGGTCGGCAAGCTGGTCACGTTCAAGTTCGAGGGCGATGACGACGACGAGGCCGAGACCCGTCTGATCGCCTCGATCGAGATGAAGGACTACGCCGGCGGCGTCGAGATCTCCTCCGCCGCCTCGCCGATCGGTGCTGCCCTCATCGGCGCCCGCGTCGGTGACACGGTGACCTACGAGGGTCCTCGCGGGCCGCTCAAGGTCGAGATCCTCAAGACCGAGGTCTACACCGGCTGATCCACATCGGTGACTGCGCGGTCACTCGACCGTGCAGTCACCCCACTCGACCCGCAGCGCGCGGCGCTCGGTCGGGACGGTGATCGTCTGACGCCCCTCGGCGGCGGTGAACTCGAGGTGGCCGACCTTCTCCTCCTGGTCGTCCTCCGCCTCGACGGTGCAGACCGGCTTCGCGTCCTTGTCGTGGAGGCGTACGACGAAGGTCACCTCGACCTCGTTCTCGCTGACCGCCTCCCACTTCTCCAGCCCGGAGGAGACCTCGGGGTGCAGCGCGAGCCACAGCGCCCAGCCGAACCAGCCGACGACGGCGACCAGGGCGAGGATCAGCGCGATCATGAGTACGCCGGGACGACGGCGCGGGCCGCGACCGTAGCGGGTCGCGATGCGGGAATCTTCGGCTGACGGCGTGCTCACCAGGCCATGGTCCCATCCTGCCGGAGCAGACCGCACATCCGTCCCCGCGGCCTACCACGAAAGTTGTCCGCGGAGTGGGAGCGGGTAACCGAAACGTGAGACGGGGCGTGGTTAGGATTGAACCCATGCCAGAGCAGCTCCAGCAGGCCTTCCGCCTGATGCACGTGCACGCGCACCCCGACGACGAGTCGAGCAAGGGCGCCGGGATCACGGCGAAGTACGTCGCCGAGGGTGTCGACGTCCATGTCGCGACGTGTACGGGTGGCGAGCGGGGCGACATCCTCAACCCGAAGATGGAGCGCCCGGGGATCCTGGAGAACATCCACGAGATCCGCCGCGAGGAGATGCATCGCGCCCGCGACATCCTCGGCATCAAGCAGGACTGGCTGGGCTTCGTCGACTCGGGCTGGGTCGAGGAGTTCATGGAGGTCAAGGATGTGGCGGCCAAGGACTGGTCGCTGCTCCCCGAGGGCTGCTTCGGCCGGATGCCGCTCGAGGTGAGCACGCGCCGGCTCGTCGAGATCATCCGCTCGTTCCGGCCGCACGTGGTCACGACGTACGACGAGAACGGGGGCTACCCGCACCCCGACCACATCATGTGCCACCGGGTCTCGGTGGAGGCGTTCCGGGCGGCGGGCGACCCCGACCTGTTCCCGGACGCGGGCGAGCCGTGGCAGCCGCTGAAGCTCTACTACAGCCACACCTTCAACTACCCGCGCATGGTCGCCCTGCACGAGGCGATGAAGAGCCACGGGCTCAGCTCGCCCTACGAGGAGCGCCTCGAGGACTGGAAGCCCGACCCGGGCTGGGACGAGCGGGTCACCACGAAGGTGGAGTGCGCCGACTTCTTCGGCGTACGTGACCAGGCGCTGCTCGCGCACGCCACCCAGATCGACCCCGACGGCCCCTGGTTCGCGGTGCCCCGGGAGATCGAGAAGGAGGCCTGGCCGACCGAGGACTACGAGCTGGTGACCTCCTACGTGCCGGTGCCCGAGGCCGAGAAGCGCCAGGAGACCGACCTGTTCGCCGGCCTCGACCGCTCCACCGCCGACGACGAGGGCAAGGCCGCGGTCGGCCGCGAGATCAGCTTCGGCAAGGTGATCACCGCCTGAGCGGGCTGAGCCCAGGCTGAAGCATTCTCAGGCGAAGGTGAGACAATGTCCCCATGTCCGGCCTTCCGATGACGACTCTGGCGACGACGCAGTCGTTCCACACCTCTCAGCCCGCTCCTGAGCCCAACCCGCCCCAGGACGAGGACGTCGTGGCGGGCTGGACCGCCTTCGGCATCTTCATCGCGCTCTGCGTCGCCGTCGCGGTGATCGCCTGGAGCATGCTGCGCCAGTTCAAGAAGGTCGAGAAGGCCAAGGTCGAGGGCGTCTTCGGCGAGGAGGCCCAGGCCGAGGCGATCGCCCAGCAGGCCGCCAAGGACGAGATCAAGAAGCTGAAGCGCTAGTCCCCGCGGAGCGGCGGCGTCGCACCAGCCACCACGCGGCGACGCCGGCCAGCGCGAGAACGCCCAGCGTGCCGCCGAGCTGCACCAGGGCGCTGAGCCCCGTCGCCGCGGCCCGGGACTCGTCGAGCGACCAGCCGTGGGAGCGGGCGTCGCCTGCGTACGCCGCCTTCTGGCCGTTCGGGCCCGAGGCGAGGGTCTGGTACGCAGGATGCAGGTCGGTCAGCATGTCGATCTCGATCCTCGTGGACGAGGTCGGTGACGGACAGTCGAAGGTGACGGTGGTGCCGTCGGCGATGAGATCCTCGCCCGGCTCGACCGACCCGTCGCAGCCCTCGATCCGGATGTGGTCGAGGACGTAGTCGGCATAGGCCTCCGACCGCGCCAGCGCCGTCTCGTCGCCGGACTCGTAGAGGACGACGCCGTCGAGCGTCATCCGGTCCGGCGGCAGCGCGCCGACCTGCACGGCGAGGTAGGCGATGTCGTCGGTGGCCCCGAACCGCCAGGTCACCTCGGGGGCGCTGGTGCTCCCGGCGATCGTCGCGGTCTGCGGGGCTCCGAACGGATGAGCGTCGGCGGGCAGGCCCGCGGTGGCCGCCAGCACGAAGCCGGCGACCACCGCGAGAGCCCGGGGCAGAAGAGCCACTAGCGCTGCTTGACCGTGAGCGTGAAGTTCGTGGTGGCAGGCCGGTGAGCCGGGTCGCCCGGGTAGACGACCTGCACCTGGTGGCGCCCCGGCGGCGGGAGCACGTCCACGTCGCACTCGGCCGCCCCGCGTCGCGCGGGCGCCTCGCACAGCACGTCCTCGCCGATGAGGAACTGCACCGTGCCGGTGGCGCTGCGCGGCGTGATCGACGTACGCAGCGTCAGGTCCCGCCCGAACCGGACCGTGACGTCCTTCGCGGTGAGCGTGACCGGCTTCAGGTCGGGCGTCTCGGGCTCCTCCACGACGACCGCGCGCGAGGCGACGGCCTGGTTGCCGTTGGTATCGGTGACCGTGTAGGTCAGCGGGTAGGCGCCCGGCGTGTTCGTGTCGACGCTCCCGGTGACCTGGATCGACGAGGTGAGGTCACCGTCGGCGTTGTCGGTGGCGCTGACCCCGTCCAGCGGGTCGAACTCGGCCCCCACCTGCAGCGTCGTCGAGGCCGGGACCTTCAGCACCGGCGGTGTGGTGTCGGTGCCCGCCGCGGTGGCCAGGAAGACGCCGCCGAACTGGTCGATCGAGCCGAGGGTCTGGGTCTCACCGGCCTGACCGGTGCGCGAGGTCGAGGTCCACGCGTACACCTCACCCTCGGTCAGCCCGCTCCACTCCACCGTCGCCGGCCAGCCCGAACGTGCCGTGTCCGTGCCGATCACGGTGTCGGTGGGGGTGACCACCGTCAGCGCGTCGGTCGTGAACGACGTACGCCGGGTGGAGAGGTCCACCGGGAGCGTCAGGTTGTCCTCGGCGCCGTTGTAGCGGTGGCGGTCGTCGTACTCCGTCGCCCCGAAGTCGTCCAGGTGCGGGGAGTAGGTGTCGATCGACATCTCCGAGCGCTCGGTGTCGAACTGCAGCAGGCGGAGGTAGGAGGCGCCGAACTGCAGCAGGTCGGTCGCCTTGTGGTCGACGGTGCCGTCACCGTTGAGGTCGATGTTGCCGGAGGCGTCGACGGAGTCGGGGAAGAGTTCCCCGGCGGTCACCTTGTAGAACTGGTAATCGGCGAGCAGCTCCACCACGTTGTGCGAGACGGTGGCGCCGATGCCGCGCTTGAGGTTGGTGCCGACGCCGTGCTCGTGGCCGGCGAGGACCAGGAACACGTTGGGGTTGGCCTCCACGACCTGGTCGTAGAGCCGGGAGCCGTCGGTGGAGAACTTCGCCCCGCGCCCGTCGGGAGCCGAGGACGGCGCCAGGTAGGCGTGGGTGCTCAGGATGCCGTTGCGGTCGGGGAAGCGGGAGAAGATCTCGCTCGCCCAGGCCGCCTCCTCCTCGGTGACCCCGTAGGAGAGACCGACCGCGACGAAGTCGAGCCCGCCGGCGGAGAAGAGCACGTAGTTGTTCTGGTTGTCCGTGCCGGGTGTGACCACGTTGCCCGAGGCGTCGGTCTCCTCGTCCCAGGCGTGGTAGGAGGCACCCTCGGGCCAGGTCTGCGCCGCCTCGTAGTAGCGCGACGGGCTGAAGTAGCGGCTGAACCGCGACTGCGGCCCGATCTCCTTGCCGCCCTGGTTGTCGTGGTTGCCGGCGACGACCTGGTTGACCACGCCGGCCTTGTCCAGGGTCGACTGCGCGTCCGAGGTGAACTCGAACTCGCGGGTGATCTGCTCGTCCAGCCCCGGGTAGAGCAGGTTGCCGTTGGCATCGCTGGCCAACGGGTCCTTGGTGTCGTTCTCGGTCACGTCACCGGTGTGCGAGGTGAAGGCGATCTTGCGCCGGTCGGCGTTGTCGCGGATCCACTCGGTCTCGGCGCGGTAGGCGCGCTGCCACACCGCCTGCTCCTCGACCAGCTGCACGTCGGAGGGCTCCTCGATCCCGTTGAAGTTCTCGTACGTCCCGCCGGCCGCACCCTCGGCGATGTACTGGGTGTCGGTGAAGTGGGCGAAGGAGAAGTCGTAGTCCTCGGGGTTCTCGAAGTGGTCCTTGTCGTCGGCGGCCGTCTCGTCGCGCGGCGAGAGGTCGTCGGCGAACGGGTCGATGCCGGTCACCAGGACGTGCACGACGCCGTCGTCGACGTGCGCGGCCAGCGTACGGCCGCGCAGCGTGGTGTCGCCGTCGGCGATCCCGCGGGCGGAGGCGAGCTCGTCCCAGCGGTTCTCGACCGTGTTCCACACCCGCAGCGAGACCGATCGGGCCGGGTCGGCCGTGCCCGTCCAGACCACGTGGCGACGCGCGTCGGAGGCCGGGACGGTGACGTCGTAGCGCTGGAACGGGATGAGCTTGCTCGAGGCGCTGTCGGTGGTCTTGCCGTCGGGCGCCTGCTTTCCGGCGATCGTCTCGGGCGAGGAGTAGTCGAACTCGAGCGCGCTCGGGAGCACCGGCACGACGCCCTGGAAGCCGCCGTCCGCGACCGAGGCGGAGGCCGCCTTGAAGGTCGTGGTCACGTCGGAGCCGTCGGGGCTGTTGGCGATCGCGGAGAGGGTCACCGTGCCCTCGCCCTGGCCGGTGTCGGTCCCGCCGCCGGTCGGGATCGCGTCGGAGGTGAAGGTCGAGGTGTGCGCGACCGGTCGCCCGAAGACGTCCTTCGCGGTGATCTCGATGGTGTGCTCGCCGGCGGCGAGACCGGCGCCGATCTCCTGACCGGGCTGGATCGGGTCCCCGTCCAGCGTGTAGGCCCAGCCCGAGGCGTTGCCCTGGTTGGTGACGTCGACGGCGAACTCGGTCGGGGTGGTGAGGTGCACACCGGCCGCGGGAGTGGTGCCGTTGACGACCACGCCCGCGTCGCGGACGTCACCGAGCGCAGCCACGTTGAGGGCGTCGGCCTGGTCCGCGGTGAGCACGTCGGTGAAGATGCGGGCGTTGCGTACGGTGACCGGCGACCAGAACTGGTTGACCGAGTCGGCGCCGACGTAGAAGGAGTTGAGGGCGCTGCCGCCGGGGCGGGTCAGCGGGGCGGGCGCGGCGATCGAGGCGGCCAGCCGGCCGTCGACGTAGAGCCGGGCGGTGGTGCCGTCCCAGGTGCCGACCGCGTGGTACCAGCGACCGGTCTCGATCGCGACCTGTGCGTTGCGGTAGGCGCCGCCGGCGTGGACCGCGAAGGTCAGCTTCCCGCTGTAGACGACGATCGAGTAGCCGCCGCCCTCCTTCTCGGAGCAGATCGAGTGCTCGGTCCCGTTCGGGTAGGTGCCGTTGTCCTTGAAGGTGCACTCGATGGAGACCTGGTCGTCGATCAGGTCCCAGGCCGAGGAGCCCATCGCATAGGCGTACGCGTCGTCGGAGCCGTCGAAGGAGGCGACCTTGGCCTTCAGCGCGGTGTCGTCGGAGATCACCGGCTCGCCGACCGTGGTCACGGCGCGGCCGGTGTCGTCCGACGGCGTGCCGTCGTCGAAGTCGACGTCGAGCACGTCCGCGGCCGGCACCGGGGGAGCGGTGTCGTAGGCGCCCGCCAGGGCCGCGGCCTCGGCGTCGGTCACCGCACGGGCGAAGAGCGAGGCGCCGGCGAAGGACGCCGGCGGGGCGGGCTGGCCGATGCCGCTCGGCGCCGAGTCGGCGCCGACGACGAAGCGGCGCGAGGTGGCGGCCGGGGCCTGCAGGGTGCCGGTGGCCGCGGTCGAGCCGGCCTTGGTGCCGTTGACGTAGAGGCTCAGCGTCTGGCCGTCCCAGACCGAGAGCACGTGATACCACCGGTCGGCCGTGATCGGGGTCAGCACCGACTTGTAGCCGCCACCGATGTGGGCCATCGTGCCCAGGTTGGAGCCGGTCACGTAGACCGAGTAGCCGCCGGCCTCCTTGTTGGAGCAGAGGTCCTTCTCGTTGCTGGTCGGCAGCGTGGTCTCGACCCGGAAGACGCACTCGATGGTGAAGCCCTGCTGCAGGTCGGCCCACGGGTCGTGCTCGACGGAGACGGCATCATCGACGCCGTCGACGGTCATGACGCCGGTCGGCGTCTCGGCCAGCGTGTCGTCGGTGCCGTACGTCGGCGCGCCCCAGGTGCGCGGCTCCAGGGACCGGGCGCGCTCGTGCGGAGCGCCGCCCTCGAAGTCGATGTCGAGCACGTCGGCCGTCGGGGCGTCCACGGTCGCCAGGGCCGCCGGCGGCGGCCCGGTCAGCGGTGCGCCGACCGCGGTGTAGGTCGCGGCACTGGCGGGTGTGACGGCGTCGCCGGGGAGGGCGGCGACGACGCCCCCGGCGAGGGCCAGACCCGCGACCGCGGCGAGAAGCCGCGTTCGTCTGGGTCGGGCGAAGCTGGCACTCGTTACGGCGAACACGATGCTCCTTGGGGGTCATGCGGCAATGAGACGTGCGGCATCGCCCGAGGTGCCGAACAGCCGGACACCCGTGTCCGGCCAGTCTGAAAGCATCCTGAGATCGGATGAACACGGCCGAGCAGCGCTGTCGACGCCCGGCTGTCGACTTGGTAAACGGTTGCCGCAGCCGTATCCACCGACGCATCCCTGTGCCATCGTTTGCGCCTGACATGAACGATTTCTTCACGGGCGACTGGCTCGGCGCGGCGGCGCTGGTCGAGCGGGTGCAGGGCTACCTGGACGAGCCCGGGATCGCCGCGGCCGCCTTCGTGCTCGCCTTCGCCGCCGGCGCCGCGCACGCGATCGCGCCCGGACACGGCAAGACCCTGGCGGCTGCGTATTTGATCGGCTCCGAGGGCCGCGTGCGTGACGCCGCCTGGCTCGGTGGGTCGGTGGCGGTGATGCACACCTTCTCGGTGCTCGTCATCGCCGTGGCCTGGGCGTTCTTCTCGCTCTCCGACCTCGTACGCCTGGAGAACCTCACCGCCGGCCTGCAGATCGTCGCCGGGGTGCTGGTCGTCGGCACCGGGCTCTGGTTGCTGCGCCGGCACTGGCGTTCCGCGCGCGCCGGAACCGGCCGCGGGCACTCACACGGCCACTCGCACGGCCATTCCCATGGTCACGATCAGGCAGGCGTACGCCGCCCCGGCATCGTCCTGCTCGGCATCTCCGGCGGCCTGACGCCGTCCCCGGGCGCGTTCCTGGTGCTGGTGACCGGCCTGTTCGCCGGCCGCTCGGCGTTCGCGCTGCTGCTGGTGATCACCTTCGGCCTGGGCATGGCGACGATCCTGTTCGGAGTCGGTCTGCTGGCCCTGGCCGGCAACAACCTCGTCGTCCGCGTCGCCGAGTCCCAGGCGTACCTGCAGGTCGCGGCGAAGGTCACGCCGATCCTGGCTGCGCTCGGCGTCACGGTCCTCGGCGCCGGGCTCACCGTCGTCGGCGTCGGCTCCCTCGGCTGAGGCCGCCCAGGCGTCGGCCGGGCGTCAGAGCGTCGGGGCGATCGAGGGCAGCAGGTCCTGGAACGTACGCCCGTTGCCGATCTCGCCGAGCGCGGTCATCGTCCAGCCGCCGTCGTAGCGGCTGACCTTGGCCATGATCTCCGCGGTGTGCGGGCCGGTCTGGCTCACGTCGAACCGGGCGATCTCGGTGCGGGTGTTCTCGTCGACGAGACGGCAGAAGGCGTTCTGGATCTGGGCGAAGCTCTGCCCGGTGAACGAGTTGATCGTGAACACGATCTGGGCGACCTCGGGCGGCACCTGGTCGAGGTGGACGATGATCGACTCGTCATCGCCCTCACCGGCACCGGTGCGGTTGTCGCCGGTGTGCACGACGGCGCCGTTGCGGGACTTCAGCTGCCGGAACCAGGCCTGGTCGACGTGGGATCCGGCCGCATCGTAGAGGATCGCGGAGGCGTCCATGTCGACGTCGGCGCCGCGGAAACCGCCGAAGAGGCCCTTCCGCACCGCGTCCCAGCCGAGCGCGATCCGCACGTGCGTCATGCTGCTGCCGTCACCTGTGGTGAGCGAGACCGACTGTCCCCGAGCAAGCGAGACGGACAAACTGATCCTCCGATGGCTGGGCCGACACTGGCCGGAGCGGGCGGGACGAGACCAGCCTAGTCAATCGTGACGGTCACCGGCCCGGTTCCGGTCGCCTCGACCAGGATCCGGTGGTGCTCGGCCTCTCCGACGACCCGGCCGCCCGCGACGGAGATCTCGGGACCGTTCGGATAGTGGATCGGGCTGACGAAGATCTCGGTCGGCTCGTCGATCGCCGCGGACGGCTCATAGGTGTAGCTGAAGGCGCCAGTCTCGGGGTCGAAGGAGAGATCGACCGGGGTGCCGGCCGTGGCCTGCGGGTAGGTCCTGACGAGCGTACGCAGCTTCTCCTGCTTCACCGTCGACAGATCGGCGTCGTCGGCGAACATGCCCTGGCGGCCGTCGGCGGTGGTCGGGTCGTCCCAGTGCTTGTAGGCCCAGTGCATCCAGGAGGTGAAGTGGTCGTCGGCCGAGGCGGTGTCGATGGCCAGGAGCTCGGTGTTGTCGGTCGCGCCGAACTCCGACATCAGGTTGGTCGCGCCCATCGTCTCGGCCTGCTCGAGGGCCTTCGTGTTGTGGGTCTCGTCGTAGTCCTTGCACCCGCTGACCCCGATCGGAATGCCCTGGGAGTCGAGGTAGCCGTAGGGGCAGTAGCTGTGCCAGGAGTAGCCGACCTGGTCGTCGTTCGCCGGTCCGAAGGCGGAGTTGGGGACCTGGTTGGCGAGCAGCTGCGACTCGTACCAGACGATCCCGTCGGGATCGGACTCGCGGATCGCCGCCGTCGCCCTCTCGTACGCAGGCTGGAACTCGTCGCGGTAGGAGCTCGCGCACCCGGTGATCGGGCAGGAGAGCCACTCCCGGCCCGCCCACGGCTCGTTGATGAGGTCGTAGCCCATCGAGTAGGGCTGGTCGCCCCACCGCTGCGCGACCGCGCCCCAGGCCGCGGCCCAGCCGTCCTGGACGCCGTCCTTGTTCGCCCAGAAGTTGTCGTAGACGGTGGCCAGCTCGGGGGTGATGTAGGTCGCCGGGAAGGAGAGCTTGATCGGCGGGTGCAGGTGGTAGGGCGCCGGCCGCTTCGCGGCCCAGTCGGGCACGCCCTCGCCGCCGTAGGTCTCGTGCCACATGTCCTGGTGGAAGTCGTACTGCATCCAGATGCCCTCGTCGGCGAGCAGGTCGATCACCCGCTGCCAGTCGTCGAGGTAGTCCTCGTCGACCTTGCCGGGAGCGTCCGGGGTCACGCCCGCCCACAGGGTGCCGATCCGGGCGCCGTTGAACCCGTGCTCGGCCAGCCATTCCGCGTCGGCCGCGGTGAAGCCCTCGGGCGAGTCGGGCGGGACGTACGGATCGTGCTTCCAGACCAGGTTCTGCCCGTGCACGAGCACGATCCGGCCGTGCTGATCGACCAGCCAGCGTCCCTCGCGCGCCAACCGCGGGGTCTCCGCGGGGTCGGCTCCGGCCGGCCCGACCGGGCTCAGCAGCGAGGTCCCGAACGCGAGCACAGCCGCCGTGACGGCAACGATTCCGAAGCTTCCCGAGCGACGTGACATGAGCGGAACCTAGCGCTCTCTGCCGCCACCGACAAGAACGTGTTCTCATTCTGGGCGTCGCGGTGGCCCGTACGAGACCGGCAGTGGACATCAAGACCCACGTGCGGTTGAGTCAGGTGCGGAACATTGGGGGAGAATGTCACCTGTGAGAGACGAAGCGAGCGGCTGGTCGGGGACCTGGGTGGCCGAACGTCTGGGTGTGCGTCTTAGGACGACCGACGCGCCGAGCGGGATGATGATCACCGACCTGGTCGGTCTGGCGGTGCGACGCAACCCCCGCCGGGCGCAGCTTCTCGTCTCCTCCGTCCTCGGCAAGCACGTCCCGACCGACCCGCGTCTGGTGACCGACGCCGGGCTGCGCCTGGGGGCCAAGGCTCGCGCCGCGGTCACGGGCGACGCGGTGGTGCTCGGCTACGCCGAGACCGCGACCGCGCTCGGCCACCTCGTCGCCGACGCGCTGGGCGCGCCCTACCTGCACTCCACCCGACGGGTCATCGACGGCATCGAGTCCGTCGCCGACTTCTTCGAGGAGCACTCGCACGCCACCGCCCACCGGCTGCTCCCCGCCGACCCGGCCTTCCTCGCTCGTGCCGAGACGCTGGTGCTGGTCGACGACGAGATCATCACCGGCAAGACCGTCGTCAGCACGATCCGGGCGTTGCACAAGAAGTTCCCGCGCAAGCACTACGTCGTGGCCGCCCTCGTCGACCTGCGCTCCGAGGACGACCGTGGCCGGATGGAGCGCTCGATCAAGCGGCTGCGTGCCACCGTGGACGTCGTCTCCATCGCCAGCGGCGAGATCGAGCTGCCCGAGGACCTCGCCGACAACGGCAACCGGCTCATCGACACCGTCGAGAACCTCCGTCAGCTGGCCGGCGTCGAGCCGACCCAGCGTCCGCGCGGCGAGATCGTCCAGGTCGTCGCGACCTGGCCGCGGGCCGTCCCGGAAGGCGGCCGCCACGGCTTCACGCCCAGCGCCGCCGGCACCTACGAGTCCGCCGTCACGGTGACCGCCGCGGCCATCGCCGGCCGCATCCCCGACGGCCCGGTGCACGTCCTGGGCACCGAGGAGCTGATGTACGCACCCCTGCGGATCGCCTCCGCGCTGGCCGACCGGCGGGCGGCCGAGGGCCGCCGCCACGAGATCACCTACTCGACGACGACGCGGTCGCCGGTGCTCGACGTCGACGATCCGGGCTATGCGATCCGCACCGCGATCACCTTCCCGTCCCACGACGCTCCCGCCGACGGTGACGGTCCGCGGTTCGCCTACAACCTGCGTGAGGGTGCGTTCGAGGCGATCGTGCTCGTCGTCGACGAACCCGCCGACACCCCCGCGCTGCACGCGGAGGGCGGCCTGGTCGACCAGCTCGCGCGGATGGCGCCGCGGGTCGTGGTCGTGACCATCCCGGCGTTCGCGCCGGAGCCGCGCCACGACCAGCCGGCCCTCCAGCTGCCCGACCCGCTGCACGGACCGGCGTTCGGCTCCTACGAGCGGGACGACGTCGCCTGGCTGCTCAAGGACCTCTCCTCGGAGGACGCGGAGACGCCGGCCGAGGAGAGCGCGCCGGCCCATCCAGAGCTCTTCGACGAGGCGCTGAGCGCGTCGGCCCAGCGCGTGGCGTACGCCGTCGGCCTGGTCACCGAGCACGTCCTGGCGCGGCGCGGACAGGATGCCGTGCTGGTCTCCCTGGCCCCGTCCGGCACTCCGATCGGCGTGCTGATGCGGCGCTGGGCGCAGCGCGTGCACGGGCTCGACCTGCCCCACTACGCGATCTCGCTGACGCACGGACGCGGCATCGACCAGACCGCGCTCGCCTATCTGGCCGCGAACCACGACCCCGCCCGGGTGATGTTCGTGGACGGGTGGACCGGCACCGGCGCGGTCACCCGCGAGCTGGCGGCGTCGGTGGAGAAGGCCAACTCGACGCTCGACGCCCATCTCTCCTCGCCGTTCTCCCCGGAGCTCGCGGCTCTCGCCGACCCGGGCCGGAGCGTGTCGATCTACGGCACCCGGGAGGACTACCTGATCCCGTCGGCGTGCCTCGACGCCACCGTCTCGGGTCTCGTCTCGCGTCCCGTCGTCGACGACGACCGGGTCGGACCCAACGACTTCCACGGCGCGGTGTTCCACGCCGACCTGGCTCCGGCCGACGTGTCCAAGAAGTTCATCGACACGGTCGCGGCGAGGTTCCCGATCGTACGCACCAAGGTGATGCTCGACCTGGAGGCTCATCTCGGCGGTGACCACACCCCGACGTGGGCGGGCTGGGACGCGGTCGAGGAGGTGGCCGAGCGGTTCGGCGACGGCGACGTCAGCCTGGTCGTGGCCGGCGTCGACGAGACCGTTCGGCTGCTGCTGCACGGCGAGCCGGCGATGGTCCTGGTGGACCCGGCGCGCGACGCCGACCTGGCCCAGGTCAGGAAGCTCGCCGAGGCGCGCGAGGTGCCCGTGGAGCGCGTCTCCGACCTGCCCTACTCCTGCGTCGGGCTGCTGCGTCCCTGATGCCGGTGCGGCCGCCCCAGCCCCTGGTCGTCGTCGGAAGCATCAACGTCGACCTGACCGCGCTCGTCGAGCGGCTGCCCGGGGCCGGTGAGACCGTCGGAGGCGGGCAGCTGCGCCGTGACGTCGGCGGGAAGGGTGCCAACCAGGCGGTCGCGGCGAGCCGGCTGGGGGCGCGGGTGCGGATGGTCGGAGCCGTCGGCGCCGACGCCGATGGCGCCGCGGCGGTCGAGACCATCCGGGCCGCGGGGGTCGACGTCGCCGCGGTACGCACGGTCGACGCACCGACCGGCACCGCGCTGATCGCGGTCGACGCGGCGGGGGAGAACCAGATCGTGGTGTGCGGCGGCGCCAACGCGCTGGTCGGCGTCGACGGGACCGCGGTCGGGCCTGACGAAGCCGTGCTGATGCAGCTCGAGCTCTCTGTGGACGTGGTCCGGTCCGTGGCCGCGCAGGCCACCGGGTTCGTCGCGGTCAACGCGGCCCCGGCGCAGCCGCTTCCCGCCGACCTCGTCGAGCGCGTCGACCTCTTCATCGTCAACGAGACCGAGTACGCCGCGATGCCCGAGCTGCGGGAGGCCGAGCGGGTCGCGGTGACCTACGGGGCCTCGGGCGCGGCCATGTTCGTCGGCGGTGCCGAGGTGACGCGCGTGCCCGCCATGCCCGTGTCCGAGGTGGTCAGCACCGTCGGTGCCGGCGACGCCTTCTCGGCGGCGCTCACCCTCGCGATCCTCTCGGGTGCGCCGGACGAGCAGGCGCTGCGTACGGCCTGCGCGGTGGGTGCGGCCGCCGTCGCCCACCCGAGTGCGCAGCCGCCGCTGGACCGGCTGGAGGTCTACGCGGCGGCCGGGGGATGCTCACCGAGGTAACTCGGTAGAGGCTCGCCTCCTTCGTGGAACTCCACGAAGAAGGCGAGCGCTGACCTAGTTACCCTTCGACAAGCTCAGGACATCGCCTCGGTCGGCATTCAGCCCAGCTGCTTGCGGAAGAAGTGGGTGGCGTGAGGGTTGTCGTTGTAGCGGTCGATGCGCTCGTAGCCGGCTCGCTCGTACATGCCGATCGCCTCGGTGAGGACGTCACGGGTGTCGAGGCGTACGACCCGGTGGCCCAGCCGCAGCGCCTCGGCCTCCAGGTGGCGCAGCAGGCGTGAGCCGAGGCCGGCGCCGCGCCAGGCGGGGTCCACCCACATCCGCTTGATCTCACCGGTGCCGTCGAACTCCCGCACCCCGCCCGAGGCGACGGGGGCGCCGTCGCTGGCGGCGACGAAGAAGGAGCCGTGCGGCGGCCGGAGGGAGGGGTCGTCGCCGAACCCCTCGTCGCCGACGCTGAAGCCGAACCGCTCGCCGATCTCGGCGAAGTAGTGGCCCATCGCCTCCTGGGCCATCGGGTCGCGCGGGTCGACCGGTTCGATGGTGATCGTGGCCGCTCGCACCAGCAGGTCGGCGGTGGCCAGCGCCTCGTTGAGGCGGTCGCGCTGCCGCTGCGTCAGCGGGTCGAGCAGGAGGTGGGCGCGCTCCTCCGAGCGCCGCTCGAGGTCGTCCCACTGCTTGAGGCCGTCCTCGGTGAGCACCACGAGCCGGCGCCGGCCGTCGGCCGGGTCACGCTTCGTCGCGACGTATCCCTTGCTCTCCAGGCTCCGCAGCATCCGGCTGACGTAGCCGGAGTCCAGGCCGCCGAGGCGGATGCGCAGGTCCTGGACGGATTCGGCGCCGAGGCCGATCTCGTAGAGGATCCGCGCCGTGCCGTAGGGGAGACCGCTGCCGAGGAAGGACTCTTCGAGCGCTCCCACGCGGCGGACGTAGCTCATGTTGAACTTGCGCATCACCGAGGTGTCCACTGTCATATATCTGACTTTAGTCAGGTAATTCGAAGATTCCAAGTGTCTCCGATAACCAGTTGTTCCGGCCGCGCCCGCGGGCCGAGAGTGGAGTGCAGCAGGCGACAGCGAAAGGCATCCATGACGTCCCCATCGACCGGCCGCATCACCGAGCATCCGGTGCCGGGCTGCGGCCCGTACGCCATCGCCGCAGGCCCAGACCAGGCGCTGTGGTACACCCTCGAGGGCAGCGGCGAGATCGGCCGTCTCGCTCCTGGAGGGTCGCCGGAGACGTTCCAGCTGGCGGCCGACTGCGGCCCGACGATCATCGCTCCCGGATCGGATGGAGCACTGTGGTTCACCGAGTACCGCGCGAACAGGATCGGCCGGATCTCTGTCGATGGCATGGTGACCGAGTTCGGGCTGCGGGAGTGTGGGCCTTACGGCATCACCGCAGGGCCCGACGGAGCGGTCTGGTTCACCGAGACGACCACCGACTCCATCGGACGTATCGCCACCGACGGCGCGGTCACCGAGGTTCCGCTCCCGATTGCCGAGGCGTTCCCGTCCGCGATCGTTGCCGGGCCGGACGAGGCGCTGTGGTTCACGATGAACCGGGCCAACGCGATCGGCAGGATCGATCTGAGCGGCGCGGTGACCCTCTACGAGCTTCCCACGCCCGACGCGGCCCCGGTCGGCATCACGCTCGGCCCTGACGGCGCGCTGTGGTTCGTCGAGATCGCGGCGGGTCAGATCGGCCGCATCACCGTCGACGGGAAGATCAGCGAGCATCCGCTGCCCGACCGGGGAGCGAGCCCGCACGCCATCACCGCCGGCGCCGGCGACGTGCTGTGGTTCTCGGAGTGGGGCGCCAACCGTGTCGGGTCGATCACGGTCGACGGCGTGATCGATTCAGTCGCGCTGCCGACTCCGAACTCCGAGCCGCACGGACTCACCCTCGGGCCGGACGGCGCGCTGTGGGTCGCTCTCGAGCACGGTGCGCTGGCGCGAGTCGTGGTGGCGGGCGAATGAGAAAGAGCGAGGTTCAAACCCGACCTCGGTCGGTGTCTGAACCTCGCTCTCATGGGGTGAGCGACGGGGCTTGAACCCGCGACCCTCGCGACCACAACGCGATGCTCTACCAGCTGAGCTACGCCCACCATCGACCCGGACAGCGCATGTCCGAGCCAGCAGAAAGCATAGGGGAATCAGGCCGGATCTGTGGAATCGGCGACCTCGTCCGGATCGATCAGGCCGGTGATCGAGGCGCCGTGCCGGGCGGCGATCTCCTTCGCCGTGTCGGAGTCAGGGCCGGGCATCGGCACGAAGACCGCCTCGCGGTAGTAGCGAAGCTCCTCGATCGACTCCTGGATGTCGGCCAGCGCGCGGTGGTTGCCGCGCTTCGGGGGAGCCGAGAAGTAGGCCCGCGGGAACCAGCGGCGCGACAGCTCCTTGATCGAGGAGACGTCGACGTTGCGGTAGTGCAGGAACCCCTCCAGCTCGGGCATGTCGCGGGCGAGGAAGTTGCGGTCGGTGGCCACCGTGTTGCCGCCGAGGGGCGGCCGGGAGTCCTTGCCGCAGTGCTCCCAGACGTACGCCAGGACCTGCTCCTCCGCCTCACGCATCGTCACACCGTTCTCGAGCTCGACCAGCAAGCCGGACTTGGTGTGCATGTCGCGAACGAAGTCGTCCATCTGCTCCAGCGCCTCGGCCGGGGGTTTGATGATGATGTCGACCCCGTCGCCGAGCACGTTGAGATCGAAGTCGGTGACGAGGGCCGCCACCTCGATGAGCGCGTCGTTCTCGAGGGACAACCCGGTCATCTCGCAGTCGATCCAGACCAGACGTTCGTTCAGTGAAGCCACGCAGAGCACCATAACGCCGCTGCTCAACGGCTTCGCGGAGGGTTAGGAGACGATGTGATAACGGTTCCCATGGCGTGGTTTCAGCATGCACTCAGGAGGCGCGCCTATGTTGGCCCCATGAGCACGGATTCAGCCAGCAGCCCCTCGCGCAAGGAGAAGCGTGAGGCCCGCGCTGCCAAGGCCGCCGCGGAGCTGGAGGCTCTGCGCAAGAAGCAGGCCCGCAAGTCGATCCTCACCGTCGTGGCGGTCGTCGCCGCCATCGCCGTGATCGTCGGCGGCCTCGTCTGGTTCAGCCTGAGCCGCTCCGGGGACAGCGAGATCGCCGCGCCCGAAGCCGGCAGCAGCGAGCACGGTCTGGTCATCGGTCCCGACGACGCGCCCCACAAGGTCGTCATCTACGAGGACTTCCTGTGCCCCTACTGCGGCGACTTCGAGGCCGCCTCCCGTGAGGACCTCGCCGAGCTGGCTGCCGACGGCAAGGTGCAGGTCGACTACCGCCCGTTCGTGCTTCTCGACCGGATCGGCCCCTACTCCGAGCTCGCCACCTCGGCCTTCGCGGTCGTCCAGGAGGAAGCAGGCGACGAGGTCGCCAAGAAGTTCCACGACCTGCTCTTCGAGAACCAGCCCAGCGAGTCCGGTCCGTTCCCGAAGGCCGCCGATCTGGTCGACCTGGCGGTCGAGGCCGGCGCCGAGGAGTCTGCGGTCAAGGACCGTATCGAGAGCCTCGACGGCAAGGCCTGGGCCGACGCCGCCACCAAGGCGGCCGCCGACGACGGCGTCAACGGCACTCCGACCATCCTGCTCGACGGCGAGCAGTTCCAGGACGGCAACAGCATCGAGGAGTACGCCGCGAACCTGGTCGAGCAGATCTCCTGATGCTGGCAGTCCGGTCCGCGTTGCCCAGGGTTCGGCTGCCGTTTCGGTAGGCACCGTACGGTTCGGCGACAGCCCATGGCGGCTGGGCCGAAGACCCCTAGGCGAAGGTGCTCGAGATGGCGTACGCGACGACCGAAGAAGGTCATCGGATCTATGTGAAGCCGACCGATCCGCGGGCTCTCGGCCTGATCGCCAACAAGGGGCGGATCATCCGTGGCTCGCTCGAGCTGTGGCGGGTGGCGCTCGGGCTGCACGAGTGGCAGACCGTGATCGACATCGGCGTGAACTACGGCGAGATGCTCGTTGGGGTGGAGATCCCGGCGGGTGCGGAGCTGATCGGGTTCGAACCGAACACATCGCTGCACAAGGTCCTGCGCAAGACCCTCGAGGCCCGAGGCGTCGCGATCGATCTTCGCTCGCAGGCCGTCGCCGACAGGCCCGGCACGGCGCGGTTCGCGGTCGACCGGACCTGGTCGGGGACGTCGTCGCTGTACGACGAGCGCCACGACGGCTCGGCCCGCTGGCAGCTCCGCGACGTCGAGGTCACCACCCTCGACGAGGTGCTCGGCGGCGCGGCGCGTTCGTTCTGCGTGAAGGTGGACGTCGAGGGCTTCGAGCGGGAGGTCGTCGACGGCGCGGCCAGGTCGCTGGGGCGCAACGCGTACTGGGCGCTGATGCTCGAGATCGAGCACATGGACCGCGGCTACCTTGCCGAGCTGGCGCGGACCCGCGACGTGTTCGTCAAGGAGAAGGACTCGAGCGTGCTGCGGCGGGTGCCCGGCGAGCGCATCGCCGTCGAGGAGCTTCTCGACGACCCCACGCTGCACCGCCAGGACTGCGTCGTGCTGAGCCCTGCCCTTGCCGCCGGATCGGCGATAGCGTGACGGCATGACCGAGATCCAGATCGTCGAGCAGTTCCTGGCCGCGCTCGAGTCCGGAGAGGTCGACGCGGCGCTGGCGCTGTGCGCGGACGACGTCACCTACCAGAACGTGCCCCTGCCGCCCGCCCGTGGCCTGTCCGAGGTCGGGCGCCAGCTGCGGGTCATGGGGAAGTACGCCACCGGCTTCGAGGTCCGGATGATCAACATCGCGGCCAACGGCCCGGTGGTGCTCACCGAGCGCATCGACGTGCTCAGCCGCGGCTCGGTCTCCGCCGAGTTCTGGGTGTGCGGCACCTTCGAGGTGCGCGACGGCAAGATCGTGCTCTGGCGCGACTACTTCGACTGGACGACGTTCATCGCGGCGGGCATCAAGGGCGTCGGCCAGGCTGCGTTCGGCGCGATCCGGAAGGCCGTCGGGCGCTGAGCCGCTGACGCCGCTGCCCGCCGATCGGCGTTGTGCGCAGCGTACGAGGCACCTCGTGCGCCATTCTTGTGACGTGGGTCACAGTGAGCCCTACGCTCGGAGGCATGCCACGTGCGTCAGCCGCTCTACTCGCCCTGCTCCTGACCGCTTCCGCTCTGGTCGCCTCGACCGGCCCGGTCCTCGCCGACCCCGAGCCACCCGGTGACCAGCCGCTGCCGGGCTACACGATCAGCAACCCGGCGGTGGCGCCGATCGTCGTCGGCGGCGAGGCGACCACGGTGCGTCAGGGCGTGCACGAGCACGCTGCGTACATCCTCGAGGTGCCGGCGGACTGGAACGGCGAGCTGGTGATGTGGGCCCACGGCTACCGCGGGCTCAGCTACACGCTGACGCCCGAGACCCCGGCGTTCGGGCTGCGGCGTACGTTCCTCGAGCAGGGCTACGCCTGGGCGGCGTCGAGCTACTCGACCAACGGCTACGACGTGGGTGCCGGGGTGCGCTCGACGCGGGACCTGGCGGCGTACGCCTCCGAGCTGCTGCCCCGCCGCGCCAGCCGCACGTATGTGACCGGGGTTTCGATGGGCGGGCACGTGATCGGGCGCTCGCTGGAGCAGTATCCGGGCTTCTACGACGGCGCGATGCCGATGTGCGGGCAGCTCGGGGACGTGGAGCTCTTCGACTTCTTCGTCGACTACAACCTCGGCGCCCAGGCGCTCGCCGGGTACGACGCCTACCCCTACGGCGCGGACTACCAGAGCGCCGACGTCCCGGTGATCAAGGAGCGGCTGGGGCTGGACGGCACGCTGACGCCGGAGGGCGAGCAGCTGCGGGCGATGACCATCGAGCGCAGCGGTGGCCCCCGGCCGGGCGCCACCGCGGCCTTCGGGCAGTGGAAGGACTTCCTGTTCTCGCTGCCCTCGGTGGACGACGGCGGCACCTTGGCCTTCAACATCGCCCGGGTCGCGACCAACCAGGACACCGTCTACACGCCGAGCTCGCCGGTCGATCTCAACACTCAGATCGAGCGGATCGCCCCCGCCGACCCGGCCGGGCGCTACAGCCACCGGCTCAACGCGCCCTCGCGGATCTCCGGCCGTCCGAGCGCACCCGTGGTGAGCCTGCACAACCTCGGCGACATGTTCGTGCCGTTCTCGCTGGAGCAGATCTACCTGCGTGAGGTGAAGCGCCACCACCGCGACGGTCTGGTCGTGCAGCGGGCGATCCGGTCCGCCGGGCACTGCGAGTTCAGCCCCGCCGAGGCCTCGGCCGCCTGGGGCGACCTCGTCGACTGGGTCGAGCACGGCGACCGCCCGGCCGGTGACGACGTGCTCGACCGGGCCGCGGTCGCCGCACCCGACTACGGCTGCGCGTTCACCGATCCCGGTGCGTACGGGACCGGGTCGCGCCGCCTCTACGCGCGCTGCCCCTGAGCGTCGTCCTGGCCGGAGTCAGCGGACGACGTCGTAGACGAGCTTGAGGATGCCGTTGGCGTAGGTCTCCGACTCGACCAGCTTCAGCATCTGCTTGTCCTTGTCGGTCTCGCTCCACAGCGACTTCCCGGCCCCGAGGATGACCGGGAAGACGAGCAGGTGGTAGCGGTCGATCAGGCCGGCGTCGGAGAGGTTGCGGGCGAGCTCGGCGCTGCCGGCGATCAGGATCGGGCCGCCGTCGCCCTGCTTGAGCTTCTCGACCTCGTCCAGCGACCTCACGATGTTCTGCGGGCCCCAGCCCTCGACCAGAGCGTCGTCGCCCAGAGAGGTCGAGACGACGTACTTCGGGATCTCCTTGACCACCGCGAAGTCCTCGATGTCGGGCCAGATCGGGGCGAAGGCCTCGTAGCTGCGGCGACCGAACATCAGCGCGCCGGCCTCCTCCATCTCGCTGCCCTTGATGGCGTAGGCCTCCGGCAGGAACTCGATGTCCTTGAAGGTCCAGCCACCGCTGCGGTGCTGCTCGGACGGCGAGCCGCCGCCGGGGGAGTCGACGACGCCGTCGAGGGATACGAACGCTGAGTAGATGAGGGTGCGCATCTGCAGATCCTGCCGCGCGGACCCACCTGCCGCCACAAGTATTTCGTTGCGTATCCGGCGGCCGCGCGTGATGGTGAGGCATGACCTTGTACGACGACCTCGGCGGTGCTCCCGCGCTGCGCCGGCTGAGCGACGCGTTCTACGAGAGGGTGCTGGCCGACGAGCTCCTCGCGCCGGTGTTCGCGAGCTTCACGCCCACGCATGTCGAGCGGGTGGCGGTCTGGCTGGGCGAGATCTTCGGCGGCCCGGCCGACTTCACCGCCACCCTCGGCGGCCACCAGGCTCTGTTGAAGGTGCACCTCGGGCTCGGGATCCGCGAGGAGCACCGGCAGCGCTGGCTCGAGCTGATGCAAGCCGCCATCGAGGAGGTGCTGGCCGACCGGCCCGAGCTGCACAAGACGCTGATGGCCTACTTCGACTGGGGCACCGCGATCGCGAAGGACGTCTCCCAGGACCCGCCCGGCACCGACCTCGGCGACCCCGGGCCGACGCCCCGTTGGGGCCACGACGGGCTGATCGAGCACTAACCTGGATCGCATGACCGCCCGACGACGTGCTCAGGAGTTCTGCGAGGCGTACGGCCTCTCGATGCCGATCCTTCAGGCGCCGATGGCGGGCGCCTGTCCGCCCGCGGCGGCGGCCGCGGTGGCCGACGCCGGCGGGATGGGTGCGGCGGGAGTGGTGCTCGACTCGCCGCAACGGATCGCGGAGTGGACCGCCGAGTTCCGGTCGATGTCGACGGGTTCGCTGCAGCTGAACATCTGGATCCCCGACCCGATCGACGACGACCAGGCCAGAATCGCGGCCGCGGAGGAGTTTCTCGGAAGGTTCGGTACGCCAGGCCCCGAGCAGCCACCCGCGCCCTCGTTCGAGGAGCAGTGCGAGGCGATGCTCACCGCCCGGCCGACGGTCGTCTCCTCGATCATGGGTCTCTTCTCGCCCGACTACGTGGACCGTCTGCACGAGGCCGGGATCGCCTGGTTCGCGTGCGCCACGACCCTGGCCGAGGCGCGGGCCGCCCAGGAGGCCGGCGCGGATGCCATCGTCGCCCAGGGACTCGAGGCCGGCGGGCACCGTGGCGTCTTCGAGGCGGAGACGGCGGAGCGTACGGCGGTGGGGCTGTTCGCGCTGCTCCCGCACATCGTCGACGGCGTGGACCTGCCGGTCATCGCCACCGGAGGGATCGCCGACGGCCGTGGCGTCGCCGCGGCGCTGACCCTCGGCGCGAGCGCCGTGCAGGTCGGCAGTGCGCTGCTGCGTTCGCCCGAGACCGGGATCGCCGACGCCTGGGCGGCCTCGCTGGACGGGCTCGAGCCGGAGGACACGGTCGCCACCCGGGCCTACTCCGGCCGCCTCGGCCGTGCAGCCCCGACGCCCTATGTGCGTTCCTGGCAGGACCCGGACTCGCCCTCGCCCGCGCCCTACCCGCACCAGCGCCGGCTGGTCGGCAGGTGGCGCAAGGGCACGCCCGATGCGGCCGCGGCGGTGGCTCTCGACCGTGCCAACCATTGGGCCGGGCAGGCCGCCGGCCGCGCCGTCGCCGAGCCCGCGGCCGACATCGTCACCCGGATGTGGAGCGAGGCCCGGAGTCTCCTTCCCGACGCGGAGTAGGACGGCGGTGTAGAACGGAGGGCATGAGCCCAACCTGTTCCCAGCGCCTGCTCGCGGACGGCTTCGGCCGGATCGCGGAGAACCTCCCCGCGATCGTCGACGGCCTCTCGGTCGACGACCTGCTGTGGCGGCCGTACGACGGGGCCAACTCGATCGCCTGGACCCTGTGGCACATCGGCCGGATGGAGGATGCCCAGATCGCACCGCTCGCCGGCACCGACGAGGTGTGGGCGCGGGACGGTTGGGTGGAGCGGTTCGGGCTGCCCTATCGGCCGCGTGCGATGGGCTACGGGCAGTCCGCCGCAGAGGTCGCGGCCTTCCGGCTGGAGGACCCGACGCTACTGACCGGCTACTACGAGGCCGTCCACGCGGCGACCCTGGAGCTGGTCGACTCGCTGAGCGACGAGGATCTCGCGCGCGTCATCGACGAGCGCTGGGACCCGCCGGTCACCGCTGCGGTGCGGCTGGTCAGCGTCGTCGACGACGCCGCGCAGCACATCGGCCAGGCGGCGTACGTCAAGGGGCTGCTCGCTCTCCGCTGAGAGCGAGCCTCAGAGCACTGCGGCGATGGCCTCGTCGACCGTGGCGTCGCCGGAGACCAGCTCCCACTGCTTGCCGACGGTGGCGGCGTCGTCGATCACCGCGGCGATGACCGCGGCCACGTCGGCGCGCGGGATGGTGTCGCGGTCGAGCTTCGGGGCCAGCTTCACCCGCCCGGTCCCGGGCTCGTCGGTGAGGCCACCGGGACGCAGGATGGTCCACTCCAAGTCGCTGTCGCGCAGGGCGATGTCGGCGTCGCGCTTGGCCTCGACGTAGGCCTTCCAGACCTCGCCGGCATCGGCCGGGACCGGCTCGTCGACGTTGATCGCCGAGACCTGCACGAAGCGCTTGATGCCGGCTTCCTTCGCGCCGGCGATCGACTTCGTCGAGCCCTCCAGGTCGACGGTGCGCTTGCGCTCCTTGTTGCCGTCGGGGCCGCCTCCGGCGGCGAAGACCACCGCGTCGCAGCCCGCGAAGGCGGCGGCGAACCCGTCGGCGTCCTGGTTCTCGATGTCGAGCAGGCCGACCTCGGCGCCGAGCGCCTCGAGCTCGTCTCGGTAGCTCTCGCTGCGTACGAGTGCGAGCGGGGTGTGGCCCGCGGCGGCGAGGATCGGATGGAGGTGCAGGGCGACCTTGCCGTGGCCGCCGACGATGGCGATGCGCATGCTCTCACCCTAGGCATACGAGTCCACTGACAATTGTCACCATCGGGTCCGGACATTCACATCTGCCGCCCGAGATCCCTCGGGCGCGAGTCTGGAGACACCACCCACGGTGGGTGGTGGAGACGGAGGACTCGCATGACAACGGTGACGAACGAGATCCCGCAGCGCACCCGAATCGGGTGGCCGCGGATCGTGGGAACGGCGGCCGCCGCGGCCGTCGCGGCGACGGTCGTCTGGCTGCTGTGGACCGCGGCCGGGGGAGTGGACCTCGAGGTGAAGTCGGGGTCGGGGGCGCAGCAGATCGGAATCGGCTCGGTCATCCTCAGCAGCTTGCTGATCGGGCTCGCCGGCGGCGCGCTGCTGCGGTGGTGGGAGGGCCGCTCCGAGCGCGGGACCAGGCGCTGGACGATGCTCGCCGTCGGGATCGCGTCGGTCTCGCTGATCACGCCGACCAGCGCGCTCACCGTGGCCGCCGGGCTGGGGCTCGTGAGCCTGCACGTCGTCGTGGCCGTTGTGGTCATCGCCGGCCTGCGGCGACGGTAAAGTGACGAGCGTGTCCGGCCTGAGGTGTCACCTCCAGCGCCACGGCGTGGTGCTGGTGTGGCTGCCGGTGCTGCTGCTCTTCCCATTGCTCAATCTCTCCGACGGGCTCTTGCCGGCGTTCGGCCAGGTCGCTCTGGTGCTGGCGATCGCGGCGGCCGCGGTCGCCCTCGTCGTCACCGAGCGCATCCCCGTCCTGCTGCCCTCGCTCGTCGCTCTGATCGCGCTCGCCGCGATGCAGGGCGAGGGCTGGCAGACCGTCTGGGGAGTGCTGGCCATCGTCTCCCCGGCGGTGCTGCGCGGCTGGCGCCTGCTGGTCGCCATCGCCGTGGCCACGGCCGGGGTCGCGGTCTCGATCGCGGTGATCGAGGGCATCGGCGACGCCTACCTGCTCAGCGTCGGCGGCACCCTGCTCAGCGGCATCACCACGACGTCCTTCCTGCGCCTCATCGAGGCCGTCGAGCAGCTCCGCCGCACCCGCGAGGAGCTGGCCCGCGCGGCCGTGGCCGAGGAGCGCGCCCGGATGTCCCGCGACCTCCACGACCTGCTCGGCCACACGCTGAGCGTGATGGTCGTCAAGGCCGAGGCCGTACGTCGCCTGGCGGCTCGTGATCCCGAGGCCGCCGCCGCGCACGCGGCCGACATCGAGGAGGTCGGCCGCGCCGCCCTGGCCGACGTCCGGGTCGCCGTCGACCAGATGAAGACGCTCTCCCTGGCCGAGGAGCTCGACGGCGCACGCCGTGCTCTCGACGCCGCCGGGATCCGTACGTCGGTGACCGCAGCCCCGGGCGAGGTGCCCGACATCGCCGGCCAGGCGCTCGCCTGGGTCGTGCGCGAGGGGGCCACCAACGTACTGCGCCACTCCGGGGCTGCCAGCTGCCGCTTCGAGCTCACCGAGGACGGTGGTGAGTTCCGGCTCGCCGTGGTCGACGACGGGGTGGGCGGACCGGCGGGCCCGAGCGGAGCGAGCGAGAGGTCCGGCGGGCTCGAGGGCCTGCGGCAGCGGCTCCGTGCCGTCGACGGTCGCCTCGACGTGCTTCCTGGGGCCGAAGGTTTTCGCCTAGAGGCGACGGTGCCGGCATCGTGATCCGCATCCTGCTGGCCGAGGACCAGGCGATGATGCGTGGCGCGCTCGCCGTGCTGCTCGGGCTCGAGGACGACCTCGAGGTGGTCGCCCAGGTCGGCGCCGGCACCGATATCGTGCCGACCGCGCTCGAGGTGCGCCCAGACGTGGCGCTGCTCGACATCGAGCTGCCCGGCATCAGCGGTCTCGAGGCCGCACGCGAGCTGACCGCGCGGCTCCCGGAGTGCCGGGTGATGATCCTGACGACGTTCTCGCGACCCGGCTACGTGCGCGAGGCGATGGCCGCGGGCGCGGTCGGCTTCCTGGTCAAGGACGGACCGGTCGAGGAGCTGGCCGACGCGATCCGCCGGGTGCTGCGCGGCGAGACGGTTCTCGACCCGGACCTGGCCGCCGCCACGCTCCGCGCCGCCCCGAATCCGCTGACCTCCCGCGAGCGTGACGTGCTCGCAGCCTCCGAGGACGGGTCGAGCATCGCCGACATCGCCTCGCGCCTGTTCCTCTCCCCGAGCACCGTCCGCAACTACCTCTCCGCCGCGATAGGTAAGACCAGCACCCGCAACAAGACCGAGGCTGCTCTGACCGCCCGCCGCAATGGCTGGCTGAGCTGATCTCCTGTCGGGTGAACGAAAATTCATTCACCCGCGAGGGACGAATGAAAGTTCGTTCACTCGGCGATCGCGAATGAAAGTTCGTTCACCCAGCGATGGCGAATGAATTTTCCTTCACCCCGCGCGGCGACCTAGCCGGGGCGGCGTCAACTAGCAACGAGCGAAGCTCGCTGGGCTTCTGTGCCGGCCCGGTCAGGCCGGCGACAACGTTCCGAGCGCGTGCACGAGCGGCGCGAGCTCGGGGATCTCGGCGGCCTCGTCCAGAGCCGTACGCAGCACCTCGTCGTGCAACGGACGCGCCTTCTTCAGCAGCGCCCGTCCGGCGGGCGTGAGCTCGGTGTAGATCCCGCGCCGATCGTCGGCGCACAGGATCCGGGTGAGGAGGTTGCGGTTCTCCAGGCGGGTGACCAGGCGGGTCGTCGCCGATGAGGAGAGGGCTGCCGCGCGGGCCAGCTGCTGCATGCGCATGTGCCAGCCGTCCTGGCGGCTGAGCGCGTCGAGGACGGTGAACTCGACGACCGACAGCCCGTGCTCGCGCTGCAGCGCCTTCTCGAGCGCGGCCTCGATCAGTCCGTGCACGGCGGCCAGCGTGCGCCAGCCCTGAGCGCGGATCTCGACGGCGTCGTCAGCGATTCCCATGGGTCCTCCTTCGTGGACACCTCCAAGCATACCCGAGTTGCGCGGATAGTGCGCGCGTGCAACTATAAATATGAAGCGCGTGCAACTACTGCGCACGCGGACTATCGACAGACGCAACCCGTCCACGTTCAGGAGTCATCCATGCCCGTCGCACTGCTAGCCCTCGCGATCGGAGGGTTCGGCATCGGCCTCACCGAGTTCGTCATCATGGGCCTGCTGCCCGAGGTCTCCACCGACTTCGCGGTCAGCGAGACCACCGCCGGCTACCTCATCTCCGGCTATGCCCTCAGCGTCGCGATCGGCGCGATCGCCCTGACCCTCGCGCTCACCCGCGTGCCCCGGAAGTCCGCCCTGCTGGGCCTGATGGTGCTGTTCATCATCGGCAACCTGATCTCGGCGATCTCGCCCGACTACGCCACGATGATGGTCGGCCGGATCATCGCCGCCCTATGCCACGGCGCGTTCTTCGGCATCGGCGCCGTCGTCGCCGCGCAGCTGGTCGCCCCGGAGCGTAAGGCGAGTGCCATCGCCTTCATGTTCGGCGGCCTCACCCTCGCGAACGTCCTCGGTGTGCCGCTCGGCACCCTGCTCGGCCAGGCCGCCGGCTGGCGCTCGACCTTCTGGGCCATCACCGTGATCGGCGTCATCGCCTTCATCGGCATCGCGCTCCTGGTCCCGGCCCACACCGGCCGCAACGAGGAGGCCGCCCCGGCCGTACGCACCGAGCTGGCCGCCTTCGCCAGCCCGCAGGTCTGGTTCTCGATCGCCCTGACCGTGCTCGGCTACGGCGGCATGTTCGGCGGGTTTACCTACATCGCCTTCACCCTGACCGAGGTCAGCGGCTTCTCCGCCGGCGCCGTCCCGCTGCTGCTCGTCCTCTTCGGCGTCGGCCTGTTCTTCGGCAACATCGTGGGCGGCCGCGCCGCCGACCGTGACCTGGTCCGCACCCTCGGCGTCCTCCTGGCAGCGCTGACCGTCGTCCTCGCCGTCTTCGCCCTCGTCGCCACCAGCCAGGTGCTGACCGTCGTCGCGCTGGTTCTGATGGGCGCGGTCGGCTTCGGCACGGTGCCGGCCCTGCAGATGCGGGTGATGGGGTACGCCGACCGGGCACCCACCCTCGCCTCCGGCGCCAACATCGCCGCCTTCAACGTCGGCAACGCGCTCGGCGCGTGGATCGGCGGCCTCACCCTCGCCGCCGGACTCGGCTACACCTCGCCGCTGTGGGCGGGCGCCGGGGTCACCGCGCTCGGTCTCCTCGTGCTGCTGGTCGCCGTCCGTGCGCCCGGGGGAGAGCGGCGTACGTCCGTTCCTGTTCCTGCCTGAACCTCACCTACCTCGAAGAGAAGGAAGTCATGACCATCCCGAACATCACCCTCAACAACGGCGTCGAGATGCCGCAGCTCGGCTACGGCGTCTTCCAGGTGCCGAACGACGAGACCGAGGCGGCCGTGACCGCGGCGCTCGAGGCCGGCTACCGCAGCATCGACACCGCGGCGGTCTACGGCAACGAGGCCGGCGTCGGCCGTGCCCTCGCGAAGTCCGGCATCGCCCGCGAGGAGCTCTTCATCACCACGAAGCTCTGGAACGCCGACCACGAGCGGCCGGCCGAGGCGTACGAGAAGAGCCTCGAGCTGCTCGGCCTCGACCACGTCGACCTCTACCTGATCCACTGGCCCACCCCCGGCCGCGATCTGTACGCCGCCGCCTGGCAGGGCCTCGAGAAGCTGTACGCCGCGGGCCGGACCCGCGCGATCGGCGTCTCCAACTTCCTGCCCGAGCACCTCGACCGGATCGTGACCCTCGGCGGCACGGTGCCGGCGGTCAACCAGATCGAGCTGCACCCGGCGCTGCAGCAGCGCGCGACGGCGGCCGCCGACGACAGGCTCGGGATCGCGACCGAGGCGTGGAGCCCGCTCGCTCAGGGCGCCATGCTCGAGAACCCGGTCATCACCGCGATCGCCGACCGCCTCGGCCGCACCACCGCCCAGGTGATCCTGCGCTGGCACCTCCAGCAGGGCCGGATCGTGATCCCCAAGTCGGTGACCCCGTCGCGGATCGCGCAGAACATCGACGTGCTCGGCTTCGATCTCACCGACGCCGACCTCGCCGCGATCGATGCCCTGGAGAGCGACGGCCGCACCGGCCCGGACCCGGCGACGTTCAACGCCGCCTGACCTCCTGGTCTGCCGGGGCAGGTGTTATCGATCGGTGATCGGCCCAGGGGTGGTGTCCGTCCTGGTTGGGGGCATGCTTGGCTCATGCGATTGACCGAGCACGAGCTCACCGTGGCCCTGACTGGGACGGCGAAGACCTTCCTGGCCTCCGGCCGGAGGTTCCGCAAGGGCGGTGCAGACATCGACAAGGTCTGGGACGAGACCGACCGGTTCCAGCGCTTCAAGCTCCTGGACAGCATCGGCACCCAGATCTTCCCGGTGCTCACCGACCTCCCCGACGTCGACGTCCCGGTCGGTGGTCGCCCGTCCTTCCCGGAGGAGCAGATCCGCGAGTCCGTCGAGCGCCACATCGGTGACGACGTCGGCCGGCTCCGCCGGGCGGTCACGGTCAAGGCCCGCGTCGCGCTCGTCCAGACCGCCCTCTCCAACCTGCCGCCCCGGGCCGAGGACGACCTGCGTCTGACCGACTGAGGTGGTCGGCGCCGGTCCTCGCACCGCCGGCAATTGAGGGCGACAGGCCACGCGCGCGGCGCTACGTTGAGGCGTCATGACGACCGTGCCGGCGGGGGAGGCGGAGGGCACCGCCCGGCCCGAGCGGCGTTCGGAGATGGATGCGCTGCGGGCGCTGGTGGTCGTGGGGCTGGTCTTCTTCCACTCCGCGCTGGTCTTCGACTCCGAGACCGACTTCTACGTCCACAACGACACCACGGCCCCGCTCGCGATGGCGGCCGGGCCGGTGGTGGTCTGGGCGATGCCGCTGCTCTTCGTGATCGCGGGGTTCGGGGCGGCGCAGTCACTGCGCCGCCGCGGCGGGAGCGGGTTCGTCCTGGAGCGGCTGCGCCGCCTCGGCGTACCGCTGGTCTTCTCCGTCTTCGCCCTGCTGCCGTTCCCGCAGTGGCTGCGGTGGCGTGCTGACGGCCACCCCGAGTCGTACGTCGAGTACCTCCCGATCTTCTTCGACGTCCACCTCTCGCTGGGGCGGCTGCCCTTCCTGGTTCGTGGTGAGCAGTTCGAGTCGGGGCACCTGTGGTTCGTGGTGCTGCTGCTCGCGTTCTCGTTGGTGGTGGCGGTGCCGGTGGCGCTGCTGTCGGACGGGTGGCGCGCGCGAGCGCTCTCGGTGGTCGCGGGGGCGGTCGAGCGGCGGCCGTGGACGATCCTGCTCGCCGGGCTCCCGCTGGCGGTGGTGTGCGCGGTGTGGGGTCTGGAGGTCGACTACGGCGGCTGGCACCGGCTGGCGTACCTGCTCTTCTTCATCTTCGGCCTCCTCATCGCCGCCGACGAGCGGCTCCGCGCCGCGATGCAGCGAAACGGCAGGACGGCGCTCGTGGCGGCGGTGCTCCTCTTCTGCGGTGGCGCCCCGGGGTTCTTCCTCACCGACGATCCGTTCGTCGAGTCGAGCCCGCTCGCGATGGTCGGCCGAGCGTTCTACGGAGCCGTCGGCTGGTGCGCGGTGGTGGCGATCCTCGGGCTGCTGGACCGCCCGCGGGCCTCACCGCGAGAGGACGGATCGTCGCTGCGAGCCCGGTTGGCCGGCTATCTCGGCCCCGCGGTCCTGCCGATCTACATCCTGCATCAACCGGTCGTGGTCGGCGTCGCGTACGTCGTCGTCCGCTGGCCCCTCCCGGCGCTCCTCCAATACGTGGTCATCGTCGCCGTCTCGCTGCTGCTCACGGTCGGTATCTACGACCTCCTCGTCAGGCGTACGCCGGTGACCCGGTTCCTGTTCGGGATGCGGTGAGGTCAGCGCAGGCGCTGGGCGACGTTGTCGCTGAGGTGGTCGAGGGACTCCTTGAGGATGGAGAACTCCTCGGGCTGCAGCGCCATCACCTCGGCGATGGTGTCGGGCACGCCCTCGGCCCGGCTGCGCAGCTCGGTGCCGGCGTCGGTCAGGCGCAGCCGGACGCTGCGCTGGTCCTCGGGGCGCTTCTCGCGGGTGATCAGCCCGGCCGCCTCCAGGCGCCTGACCAGCGGCGTGACGGTGCCGTAGTCGAGGCCCAGCCGCTCGCCGAGCTCGCCCATGGTGACGGGGGAGCTCTCCCAGAGCACGAGCATGGCGACGTACTGGGGATAGGTCAGGCCAAGGGCGTCGAGGATCGGTCGGTAGGCCGCGGTCACGAGCCGCTGCGCCGTGTAGAGCGAGAAGCACAGCTGCTCGCTCAGCTCCAGGCTGTGGCGAGTCTCTGTCATGAGCCCACCCTACAACCCTTGCGCGCAAGCCTTTTGGGAAAGAAGCCTTGTGTGCAAGGTAAGCGCGGCGTAGATTCCTTGTACGCAAGGTAATCCGCCTCGAGGAGTGAACCGACATATCCAGCACCGCTTTGATCGACCGCGGCCCTGCCGATGGTCACGTGCCCTCGTCCCACGCCCGCCGACGCATCGCGTTCCTGCTCTTCGACGGCGTGAAGATGCTCGACTACGTCGGTCCCGCGGAGGTCTTCGTGGAGGCCAACCAGGCGGTGGACGCCTACGACATCGTGCTGCTCTCACCGGATGGGAACGACGTGGTGACCTCTCTCGGCAGCCGGGTCTCCGTGCACGGCGCCGTCCACGATGCGGGCGAGTTCGACACCGTGATCCTGCCGGGAAGCGAGCGGCCGCCCCACGAGTTCGTACGCAGCCCGCTCACCGAGGCGGCGGCCTCGCTGGCTTCGCGTGCGCGGCGGGTGGTCTCGATCTGCAGCGGTGCCTTCGTGCTCGCCGAGATCGGCATGCTCGACGGCCGGCGCGCGACGACGCACTGGAAGTTCGCGCCGGAGCTCCAGCGGCGCTATCCGAGCGTGCGCGTCGACCCCGACGCGATCTTCGTACGTGACGGCGACATCCTGACCTCGGCCGGGGTCGCGGCGGGCATCGATCTGGCGCTCGCCCTCGTGGAGGACGACCACGGCGCCGACGTCGCCCGGCAGGTCGCCCAGCTCCTCCTCGTCTACCTGCAGCGCTCCGGCGGCCAGTCGCAGTACTCCGTCCCGCTGCGGGCCCGGGCGCAACCGGCGTCGATCGTGCGCCGCGCGACCGATCTGGTCGACGCCGACCCCACCCGCGCCTGGACCGTGACCGACCTCGCCCGGCTCGTCTCGACCAGCCCGCGCCATCTGGCCCGGCGCTTCCGCGACGAGCTCGGCCAGACGCCCTCGGAGTACGTCACCGCGGTGCGCTTCGACCTCGCCCGGGTGTGCCTCGAAGGCGGTGCGAGCGTGACCGAGACGGCGGCGCGGTCGGGATACGGCAGCCCGGAGGCGCTGCGGCGTACGTTCGTCGCGCGGCTCGGCATCTCACCGTCGCAGTACCAGCGCCGGTTCTGGTCGGCGTTCCCCGCTGACCGCGGGCGGCGCAAGGGACGGGCCGAGTTCGAGCTCGCGGACTGAGGCGGCCCGCGGCGCTCAGCGATCCTCGAGCGTCTGGTTGCCGACGACCGTCGCCAGGGCCAGACGATCGGCGTCCTCGGTGCCCGGATCGGCGGTGTAGACCATGATCCGCAGGTCCTCGACGGCGACGGTGAGCGTGTCGCAGTCGAGCGCGATCGGGCCGACGGTGGGATGGTCGATGACCTTGTGCCGGGCCGGTTCATGGTGCCGGGAAGGGTCGGCGCTCTCCCACAGGTCCACGAAGCGTGGGCTGGCGGCGCGCAGGTCGTCGAGGAGCCGTCGCAGCCGCTGGTCACCGGGATAGCGAGCGGCGGTGAGCCTCAGGTCGGCGACCAGCCCCGCCTGCAGCGCCTCGGTCTCCGCCGGGGAGGTGACCGCCCGGCTGCCCGGGCCGACGAAGTTGCGCCACACCGCGTTGCGCTCGCGGCCCTGCCAGGTCGTGGTCGCGCCCATGAGCGCGTCGTAGGCCTCGTTGGCGATCACCAGGTTCCACGCCGCGTCGTAGACCACGACCGGGGTGTGCGCCAGGCGGTCGAGGAGCCGCTGCACGCTCGGCGAGACCCGCGTGGAGATCGCCTCCCGGCCGGGAGCGGCGTGGCCGGCCAGACGGAACAGCAGGTCACGGTCGGCGTCCGGAAGCCGGAGCGCCCGGGCCAGTGCCTCGACGACCTGAGCCGACGGCGAGGTCGCCCGGCCCTGCTCGAGCCGGGTCAGGTAGTCGACCGAGATGCCGGCCAGGCCGGCGACCTCCTCGCGCCGCAGCCCGGCGGCTCGTCGCCGGCCACCCGCAGGCAGGCCGACCGCGGCGGGATCCACGCGGTCACGCCAGCGACGCAGCACCCGGCCGAACTCCGATGACTCCACCCCACCAGTCTCCGACATGACCGGGCCGATGTCCTGGCCCTGCCAGTCCTACGAAAACCGGACCGCTTCCCGGGGCCGCGTCACCGACGCAGCCTGGAGGCATGACCACCACACTGATCACCGGGGCCAACAAGGGCCTCGGCAAGGAGACCGCCCGACGCCTTCTCGCCACCGGGCACACCGTCTACATCGGCGCCCGGGACGAGGCCCGTGGCCGGGCCGCGGCCGCCGAGCTCGGCGCCCGGTTCGTGCGCATCGACGTCACCGACGACGCCTCCGTCGCCGCCGCGGCCGAGCAGATCGCCGCCGACGGCGGCCTCGACGTACTCGTCAACAACGCCGGCGTCGAGCCGCGGCTGGCCGGCAACGCCATCCCCACCGCCGCGGACGAGAGCGTCGAGGACGTACGCGCCACCTTCGAGACCAACCTGTTCGGCGGGCTCCGGGTGACCCAGGCCTTCGTCCCGCTGCTGCTGAAGTCGGCGGCACCCGTGATCGTCAACGTCTCCAGCGGCCTGGCCTCGCTCGGCATGCTCAGCGACCCCGACGGTTTCACCTACTTCTACCGGGGGCTGAGCTACCCGGCCTCCAAGGCCGCCGTCAACGCCGCCACCATCCAGCTCGCCAAGGCCTACCCGAGCATCCGGATCAACGCGGTCGAACCCGGTTTCACCGACACCGACCTCAACGGCCACACCGGCACCCAGACCGTCGAGGAGGGGGCCGAGATCATCGTCCGGATGGCACAGCTCGGCCCGGACGGCCCGACCGGGACGTACGTCTCGGGCCAGGGCCCGCTGCCCTACTGACCGTCCTGCTGACCGTCCTGCTGACCGTCGACGAGCGGCAGTACGTCGGCGATGGACGCGACCACGCGCGTCGGCCGGAACGGGAAGGTCTCGACCTGCTCGGGCTTGGTCGAACCGGTCTCGACGAGGATCGTGCGCATGCCGGCCTCGAGGCCGCTGATGATGTCGGTGTCCATCCGGTCGCCGATCATCACCGTGGTCTCGGAGTGGGCCTCGAGCTGGTTGAGGGCGCTGCGCATCATCAGCGGGTTGGGCTTCCCGATGTAGTAGGGCGCCCGGTTGGTCGCGGCACTGATCAGCGCGGCCACCGAGCCGGTCGCGGGGAGGGTGCCCTGCGGGCTCGGCCCGCTCGGGTCCGGGTTGGTCGCGATGAACCGGGCGCCGCCCTCGATCAGCCGGATCGCCCGGGTGATCGACTCGAACGAGTAGGTGCGGGTCTCGCCCAACACGACGTAGTCGGGGTCGTTCTCCGTCATCACGTAGCCGACCGCGTGCAGCGCGGTGGTCAGCCCGGCCTCACCCACGACGTACGCCGAGCCGTCCGGCCGCTGGTCGGCGAGGAACTGCGCGGTGGCCATCGCCGAGGTCCAGATCGACTTCTCGGGCACGTCCAGGCCGGAGCGGAGCAGCCGGACCCGGAGGTCTCTCGGGGTGTAGATCGAGTTGTTGGTCAGCACCATGAACGGCACCGACGCCTCGGTGAGCTTCTTCAGGAACTCGGCGGCTCCCGGGATCGGCTCCTCCTCACGCACCAGGACACCGTCCATGTCGGTCAGCCAGGTCTTGATGGGGCGCTCGTCGATCACGGGGACATCCTTGCCGATCGCGGCGACCCGGCCAACCCACGCGCCGTGGATCGGTAGATTGGCGAGATGGAGACGATCGACAGCGAGCCGGTGCTGGACCGGCCGACCGTGGCCGAGGTCGAGGCCTGGTTCGAGGCCGCCGACCCCGCCACCCGGGCGGTGTGGTTGCGGCTGACCCGGAAGGGCGTCGAGCCCGCCTCGCTCTCCTCCGACGAGCTCGTCGACGTCGGGCTGTGCTTCGGCTGGATCTCGGCCGTACGCCGCCGAGGCGATGAGGAGACCTACCTGCAGCGCTACACCCGCCGGCGTCCGGGCTCGAAGTGGTCCCGGCTCAACATCTCCAAGGTCGAGCGCCTCACCGCCGAGGGCCGGATGCGGCCGGCGGGGATCGCCGAGGTCCGGGCGGCGCAGGCCGACGGGCGTTGGGACAACCCCTGGACCTGACGAGGCTCGGCCGTTGTGGTCGAGGTGCGGTCGAAGGTGTCCGGATTCGTGGGGTATCGGGCAGATACGGCGGGGCCGAAAGGGGTTCCCGAGGCGGATGATGGATATCGCGTCGGGTCCGCGACAGCTCCGGCGATGGGGGCGGCAGACCGGCGCAGAACCTCGAGGACTTCCACCATGCCTACCTTCACCACCTCTGACGGCACCGACATCTACTACACCGACTGGGGCACCGGGAAGCCGGTCGTGCTGAGCCACGGCTGGCCGCTGAGCTCGGACGCCTGGGCGGCCGTGGCCAAGCTGCTCGCCGACGCCGGCTATCGCGTCATCTCCCACGACCGTCGGGGTCACGGCCGTTCGACCAACACCGACCTCGGGCACGACATGGACACCTACGCCCGCGACCTGGCCGAGCTCATCGAGCACCTCGACCTCACCGAGCTCGTCGTGATCGGCCACTCGACCGGCGGCGGCGAGGTCGTCCGCTACGCCGCCCAGCATGGCAAGGGTCGCGTCCGCAAGGTCGTCACCGCCGGCGCGGTGCCGCCGATCATGGTCCAGTCGGAGACCAACCCCGAGGGCACCCCGATCGAGGTCTTCGACGGCATCCGTGCCGGTGTGCTGGCCGACCGTTCGCAGTTCTACAAGGACCTGGCGGTGTCGTTCTACGGCTTCAACCGCGAGGGTGCCAAGGTCTCGCAGGGCCTCATCGACGACTTCCAGCGTCAGGGGATGCTGGCCGGTCTCGTCGCTGCGTACAACTGCGTCAAGGTCTTCTCCGAGACCGACTTCACCGAGGACCTGAAGGCGCTCGACGTGCCGATCCTGATCGCGCACGGTGGCGACGACCAGATCGTGCCGATCGCTGCCGCCGCCGACAAGGCGATCAAGCTCGTGTCCGACGGCACCCTGAAGGTCTACGAGGGTGCTCCGCACGGCGTCGCCGGCGACTACCAGGACGCCCTCGTCGCCGACATCCTCGAGTTCATCGCCGACTGAGGCTCGGGAATAGCCCGGCGGCGGCCGCGCGCTGCGTCAGGTGTGAACCAGGACCGTACGGCATGGGAGATGACGTTCGCCTACCAGGAGGAGCTGTCCGCCGGCTCCGCCGGTGAGGACGTACGCTCCGCCACCTGGTTGCTCGTCGACGACGGCACCGTGGTGCTGACCGCCGCCGGGCAGTCGCACCTCCTGCGCGCGGGCGACGCGGCGCTGGTCGGGGGACAGGTCAGCCACCGGGTGGCGACCCACGACGGGGCGGCCCTGATCCGGGGCGACCTGCGGGCCGTCACGGCGGGCTACCCGCTCGCCAACCCGCTGGTCGTGCGTGACTTCGTCGGCAGGCACGGTGGGGTGGCCGAGCTGCTCCGCCGGTGCCCGCTGGCGGGGGCGTGCCGGCCGTCGGCGCTCTTCGCGTCGGGCTACGCGTCGCTGCTGGGCGCCGCGATGACGGCCTCCTGGCTCGAGGACACCGGGCGCGGGACCGATGGTCCCGCGCCCGCCCTGGACCCGTCGGTCGCGCAGGTGCTCTCCGCGCTGACCGAGGATCCGGGGCGGGCCTGGTCGGTCGAGGCGATGGCGGAGTCGGTGCACCTGTCCAGGTCGGCGCTGGGGGAGCGCTTCCGTCGCAGCCTGGGGCAGAGCCCGAGCGAGGCGCTGCGCGACGTCCGGATGCGTGCGGCCCGCCACCTGCTGGCCGGCGGTGACCGTCCGGTCGAGCAGGTGGCGTACGCCGTGGGCTACGGATCGGGCGCGGCGTTCAGCCGCGCCTTCACCGCCACCCACGGCATCGGTCCGCAGGCGTGGCGCGAGGACGCCTCAGGAGCGCGGCACGCGGAGCGCGCCGAAGCCTGCCGCGGCGACGGCCGCCCCGATCGCTCCGATGAGGAGCACCCGGCCGACGCCGTACTGGTCGAGCACCGCGCCTCCTAGCGCCGCACCGAGGGTGATCGCCACCTGGAAGGCGGTGACCTGGAGCGCCAGCGCCGACTCGGTGCGCTCCGGCTCGACGCGGGTGACCCACAGCTGGGTGCCGACCGGCACCATGTTGAATCCGAATCCCCACACCAGCATCGCCAGCGCCATCACCGGCGTGCTCTCGGCGAGGACGGTCAGCAGCAGCCCGCCGGCGAGAAGGAGCGGCGCGACGGTCACGACCGCACGCAGGCGGTGGGAGAACCGGCCGGCCGCCAGGTTGCCGAAGAGCCCACCGAGGCCCCACAGCGCCAGCATCCACATGCCCGCACCCGGGGAGGTCTCGGCGATGGCGATCCGGATGAACGGGTACGCCAGGAAGTTCCCGAGCACCACCACGACCAGCACCACCACGCCGGCCACCAGGAGCGGGTTGCGGAGGGCCTGACGCATCATGGTCAGCCCCGCCGCCGGATGGGCCGGCACCGGCGGCAGCGCCCGCGCCAGCGCGGCGGCGGAGGCCAGGCTCAGCGCCGTGGCCGCCGCGAACCCCCAGCGCCAGCCTGGCCCGTCGGCGAGCAGCGAGCCCAGCGGCAGGCCGAGGATCGTGGCGACCGTGACGCCCAGCGCGATCGAGGTCGAGATCACGTGGTCACGGCCGGGCGAGGCGTACGTCCCGACGGCGAAGGCGAAGGACCAGTAGCCGGCGATCGCCGCCCCGAGCACCAGCCTGCCGAGGAGCAGGACGACGAAGCCCGGGGCCACCGCGACCGCCAGGTTGGCGACCGCGGCGGCGACGAGCAGGCCGACCAGCAACGTACGCCGGTCCAGCCGGGGGAAGACCATGGCGATGGTCGGCGCGGTGGCCGCCCCGGCGATCGCGGTCGCGGCCACCGCCAGCCCGGCGGTCCCCTCGCTGATCCCGAGGTCGCGCGCCATCGTGGGCAGCACACCCGCGGGCAGGAACTCGCTCGAGACCAGGATCGCGATCCCGGCGGCGAGCGCGACCACCGGCGCGGCGCGCCCGGAGGTCGTGGTCGGTGGGGTGGTCGGGGTGGCGGTCGAAGCCGGCGAAGTCGATGTCACCCTTCGATCGTCGCCGCGATCCGACCGACCGCCTTGATCATCCGTCGCCCGTGCTTGACCGGATGGCCGGTGGCGAGTGGACGTGTCCCGTTGCCCACAAGGAGCCAACCGAGCAGGATCAGGCAAGAGATCACCAGGAACGGTCTAGGGCATCGGGTCGCCAGGCACCAGGCTCGAAGGCATGAACATCTCTCTCATCACCGGTGGTAGCTCAGGCATCGGCCAGAGCACGGCGCTCCAGCTCTCACGTCAGGGAACCGGCGTGATCGTGACCTACCTCAACAATCCCGACGGCGCCGAGGCGACCGTCGAGCAGATCACGAGGTCGGGTGGGACCGCTGCGGCGCTCGCGCTCGATGTCGGGAGCGTCGAGACCTTCGACGGCTTCGTGGAGGACGTACGACGCTGTCTGAAAGACGTCTGGCAGACCGACCGTCTCACCAGCCTCGTCAACAACGCCGGACTCTCGCGGGCCCTGCCCTTCGATCAGATGGACGTCGGAACGTTCGACGAGCTCTCCGACGCGCTGCTCAAGGGGCCCTACTTCCTCACGCAGCGGTTGCTGCCCCTCCTGGCTGACGGCGGCGCCATCGTGAACACCTCCAGCAACGCCGCCGGGCTGACCGGTCTCACCCCCGGATACTCGGCGTACGGCGCGCTGAAGGGCGCCGTCGTGGTGTGGACCCGTTACCTGGCCAAGGAGCTCAGCCCGCGGGGGATCAGGGTCAACTCGGTCGCCCCGGGACCCACACGGACCCGGCTGGGCGACGACGGGTTCGCCAAGCACCCGGAGCTCATCGCCCCGCTCGCGGCCCAGACCGCCCTGGGCCGGATCGGCGAGGGCGAGGACATCGCCGGGGTGATCGCGTTCCTCCTGTCCGACGGCGCTCGCTGGGTCACGGGCCAGGACATCGAGGCGTCCGGCGGGTTCAACCTCTGAGGCTCCGCGTACGAGGGCCCGGACCGATCGCTCCGGGCCCTCATCTCGCACGGCCGGCGACCCTCGGCTCAGAGGACCAGCCGACCGTCCACGCGTCGCGGCAGCTGCAGCGGGTTGTCCTCGCGCAGCGCCTCCGGGAGGGCAACCTCGGGAAGGTCCTGGAAGCAGACCGGTCGCTGGAACCTCCGCACGGCGCTCGCCCCGACGGCCGTGTGCAGCGCCGAGGTGGTCGCGGGGTACGGACCGCCGTGATGCATCGCCCAGGAGACCGCCACGCCGGTGGGCCACCCGTTCCACAGCACTCGACCGGCCCGATCGGCGAGCACGGCGAGCAGCGGTGCCAGGCGCGCGGCCTCGTGCTCCTCGGCCTGGACGGTGGCGGTCAGCTGGCCGTCGAGCTCGGCGGCGAAGTCGACGAGCTCGTTCTCGTCCTCGTACTCGACCACGAGGGAGACCGGGCCGAAGCACTCGTCCATGAGCGTGCGCTCGGCACGGACCTGGGCCAGCGACGCCGCCAGCAGCGTCGGGCCGCTGGTCGGGGCCGGTCCATCGGCGCCTGCGTGGAGAACCCGGTCGCTGTTCACGCTCAGCCGGCGGCGCCGGTCGACGAATCCGGTGTGCAGCGACTCGTTGAGCATCGCGCTGCCCTCGACGGCACCGGTCGCCGCGGCCAGCGCCTCGTCCAGCCCGTGGCCGGCCGGCAGCAACAGCAGCCCGGGTTTGGTGCAGAACTGGCCGGCTCCGAGGGTGAAGGACGCGACGTACTGCTCGACGAGCTCGGCTCCGCGCGCCGCGAGCGCGTCCCTGGTCACGAACACCGGGTTGGTGCTGCCGAGCTCGCCGTAGAAGGGGATCGGCTCCGGTCGTGCCGCGGCGATGTCGAACAGCATCCGTCCCGCGGAGGTGGAGCCGGTGAACGCGGCGGCGCGCAACAGCGGGTGCTCGAGCGCCTGGACCCCGGCCTCGAGCCCGTGCACCAGAGCGAAGGTGCCTGAGGGCGCGCCGGCAGCGGCGAGCGCGTCCTGGACGAGCTCCGCGGTGCGTACGGACAGCCTCGGATGTCCCGGATGCGCCTTGACCACCACGGGGCAGGCGGCGGCGAGCGCCGACGCGGTGTCGCCTCCCGCGACGCTGAACGCGAAGGGAAAGTTGCTGGCGCTGAAGACCAGCGTGGGCCCGAGCGGCACCAGCATCCGGCGGAGGTCGGGCTGCGGGGGAGTGGCATCGGGTACCGCATGGTCGACGACCGCCTCGAGGAAGGCGCCGTCGCGGACGACCGCGGCGAACCGGCGCAGCTGCCCGGTCGTGCGCGCGACCTCGCCCGTCAGGCGGGGCAGCGGCAGATTCGTCTCTTCGTGCGCCAGCGGCACGAGCTCGTCGGCGTGGGCGTCGAGCGCGTCGGCGACCGCCTCCAGCTGCGCGGCCCGACGTTCGAGGGGCAGCGCCGCGAGTGGTGCGGCCGCCTCCGCGGCCGCGGCGACGAGTGCGTCGACGCTGTCGGCGGTCGTGTCGGTCGGCGTGTGGGTGGTGATCGTCATCGGACCTTCTCCCGGGTCGTGGGGTCGGTGTCGAGCAGCCAGGACATCTCGTCCTTGCCCTCGACGACGGGGTTGGAGAGCGTGCCGACCTCGGCGATCCCGATGGTCACGACGTCACCGCCCAGCAGGGTGACCGTCATCTCCGGCACCAGGCCGGTGCCGGTGGAGAGCACCACGCCCTCGGGGAAGTGTGTCTCCGCGAACAGCCACTCGACGAGCTCGGGCAGCCGCCGGCGCATCGTCGCGGTCGACGTCTTCGCGGACCAGACCGCCTCGGTGCCGCGACGGATCTCGACGTCGATGGCCAGGTCGTGGGCGTCGGCGACCTGCCAGGCGGGCTTGATGCCGGTGGCGAGTGAGCAGCTGCCGGCGTAGATCTTCGCCTGCGGCAGGTAGAGCGGGTTGGTCCCCTCCAGGTCGCGCGAGCTGACGTCGTCGCAGACCGTGTAGCCGACGATCTCGCCGAAGGCGTTGGCCACGACGGCGAGCTCGGGCTCGGGGACGTCGAGCCGGGAGTCGCCGCGCACCGCGATCGGCTCGCCGTCGGTCACCACCCGCCAGGGCACGGACTTCAGGAACAGCTCCGGCCGCTCCGCGTCGTAGACCAGGTCGTAGACCGATGCCTGGGAGCTCTCCTCCTTCCGGGCGGCTCGGGAGCGCTCGTAGGTCACCCCCGACGCCCAGACCTCCATCCGGCCGTCAGCGGGAGGGAGCAGGGTGACCCGGTCGAGCGGGACCGGTTCGGCGGATGGCGCGTCCACCGCGAGCCGGATGTCGGCGAGCGGGCGTGCCAGCAACGCCCCGAGCGAGGGGAGGTCGACCGGCGTGACACCGGCCTCGGTCCGTACGCCCACCCGGACCTGCTCGTCGTCATGGTCGAGATAGCGAACGATGTGCATGAGAGTCCTTCCGTAGGGTGGTCAGAGAGTGGTCGCGAGCTGCCAGGGGACGAATTCCTCGTCGCCGTAGCCCAGCTCCTCGCTCGCGGTGCGGCGGCCGGACGCGACGTCGAGCACGCGGTCGAAGATCAGCTGTCCCATCTCCTCGACAGTGGCGCCGCCGGTCGCGACCGGGCCGCAGTCGAGATCCATGTCGTCGCGCATCCGCTCGTAGACCGCGGTGTTGGTGGCCAGCTTGAGGCTGGGCGTCGGCTTGCAGCCGAAGGCCGAGCCCCGGCCGGTCGTGAAGCACAGCACGGTCGCACCGCCGGCGACCATGCCGGTCGCGTTCACCGGGTCGTAGCCGGGGGTGTCCATGAACACCAGGCCTTTGGAGGTGATCCGCTCGGCGTACTTCACGACGTCGCGCAGTGTGGTGGTGCCGCCCTTGGCGACCGCCCCGAGCGACTTCTCGAGGATCGTGGTGAGGCCACCGGCCTTGTTCCCCGGGGAGGGGTTGTTGTCGATCGAGCTGCCGTCGGCCTGGACGTGCTTCTCCCACCAACGGATCCGCTCGAGCAGCTTCTCGGCCACCTCGGGTCCTGCCGCGCGGCGGGTGAGGAGGTGCTCGGCGCCGTAGATCTCCGTCGTCTCCCCGAAGACCGCGGTGCCGCCCTGGGCGACCAGGAGGTCGGCGGCGGCGCCGAGGGCCGGGTTGGCGGTGATGCCGGACCAGGCGTCCGAGCCGCCGCACTCCATCGCCATCACCAGCTCGCTGGCGGGGACGGGCTGCCTGCTGATCGCGTCGGCCTCCGGCAGCATCGCCGCCAGGCGCTCGACTCCCGCGGCGACGGTCTTGCGGGTGCCGCCGAGGTCCTGGATCGCCAGCGAGTGCAGAGGTACGCCGACCCCGCCGCGCGCACCGTCGGCGAGGTCGCGCACCTGGTTGACCTCGCAGCCGAGGCCGAGCATGAGGATTCCGGCGAAGTTGGGGTGCTGGGCGTAGCCGGTGAGGGTGCGACGCAGCACCTCGAAACCCTCGTTGCCGGCGCCGGCCATCCCGCAGCCGAGCCCGTGGGTGAGCGGGAAGACACCGTCGACGCCGGGGTAGTCGTCGAGGATCCCGGAGGACTCGACCTGACGGGCGATGGCTCGGGCGGCGGTGGCCGAGCAGTTCACCGAGGTGACGATGCCGAGGTAGTTGCGGGTGCCGACGCGTCCGTCGGCCCGGACGTACCCGTCGAAGGTGCGGGGTGCCGGAGCGGGCTCGGGCGAGCGCTCGGTCATGGCCGGGACCTCGTGCTCGCGCTCGAACTGGCCGAAGGCGAGGTTGTGGCTGTGCACGTGGGAACCCGGCTCGACGTCGCCGACGGCGAAGCCGATCACCTGGCCATACTTGTGGACCGCGGCCCCCGCGGGAAGGGAGCGCACGGCGACCTTGTGGCCACCGGGAACGTCGTCGACGAGGACGAGCGAGTCCCGGCCGGTGTCGAGCACGGTGCCCGCCGGCAGGGTGTCCCGCGCGATGGCGACGTCGTCGTCGGCGTGGAGGAGCAGGCAGGCCTGTTGGAGGCTGGTGGAAGTCATCGCAGATCTTTCTTCTCAGGCGCGAACGAGGTGCGGTCCTGGGTTCCGCTGAGCGGCGGAACCCAGGACGGCAAAGTGGTCAGGCGCGGACGCGGGCGGGCAGCGGCTCGGCGTTCTTGACGATGAACGCGTAGGAGAACGCGCCGATCAGCGCGAAGCAGGACACGACCAGGAGCGGGACGACGAAGGAGCCGGTCCTGTCCGCGAGCATGCCGATCAGGATCGGACTCCCGATGCCGGCCAGGTTGGAGGCGAAGTTCTGGATGCCTCCGACCGAGGCGACGTGGTTGTCGCTCGGGGCGACGTCCGCTGGCAGCGACCAGATACCCGAGGCCGCGAACGCGAGGCTCGAGTACGCCGTGGCCAGCAGGACCAGGGCCATCCACGCCGACGGCACCACGACCGCCAGACCGATGACGGAGCCGCCCAGCATCCCGCCGATGATGACGGTCTTGCGCACCTTCGTGACATCGGCGCCGCGCTGGATCGCACGGTCGGCGAACCAGCCACCGACCCACGCGGCCACGACGGCGCACAGGCCGGGCAGGGCGCCGAAGACGCCGAGCTTGAGCAGCGAGAAGCCGCGTTCCTCCACCAGGTAGGTCGGGAAGAACGTGATGAAGAAGTAGATGCACATGTTGAGGCAGAAGAAGCCGACCATCATCCCGCGGACGGTGCGGTAGCCGAACAGGTCGCGCCAGCGGACCTTCAGCGCCGACTCCGAGTCGGCGTCCGCGGTGCGCGCGCCGCCGGCGCGGATGTAGGCGAGCTCCTCGGCGTTGACGCGGCTGTGCTGGTCGGGGTCGCGATACGTACGCCACCACGCGACCGTCCACAGTAGCCCGACCGCGCCGGTCACGATGAAGGCCGTCCGCCACGAGGAGATGGCCACCAGGGCCGTCACCACCGGCAGGGCGAGCACGCCGCCGACACGTGAGCCGGAGTCCCAGATCGCCGTGGCGAAAGCGCGCTCCTGCCGCGGGAACCACCGGGAGACGACCTTGGCACTGGTCGAGGGAGCCGGGCTCTCGCCCGCGCCGAGGAGCAGGCGGATGCCGAAGAGTGAGGCGAAGCTGGTCGCCGCACCGGTCAGCATGGTGAAGAGCGACCACCACACGGACGCCGTGGTGAAGGATCGGCGGGGGCCGACCTTGTCGACGTACCAGCCCGCGATCAGCTGGCAGAAGTCGTAGGACCAGAAGAACGCGGCAAGGATGAGTCCTTGCTGGGTCATCGTCAGATGGATGTCCTCGGCGATGAAGGGGAGTGCGACGCCGAGGTTGGCTCGATCGAGGTAGTTGATGGTCAGGCCGCCGAAGGCGAGGGCGATGATGCCCCAGCGGACGCGGGTGGCGCCGGCGGGAGGCCGTGCGGCGACCGCGGCGGGCGCCGGACCGGATCTGGTGTGTTGGGTGGACATAGGACGGTTCCTCCCCGGTCGCGTCGACCGGACGTAGCGAGATTCTGATGGCTGAGGCCTCACGGATCCAGCGGCGATCGGCTGCCGTCCGTCTAAATCAAAGATCCTGTAGGATCTACGATCCGAGAGACTGACATGTGACAGCAGTCACGTCAAGGGGTGCGTGCAAGAATCTGTGCGACGCCAAGGAGGTGGACGACGATGACGAGCGCTTCGGCCGCAGTGCCGCCGGCCCGCATGCCCTCGCGGCAGACGCTGGGCGACGACGTCTACGAGCTGCTCAAGGCCCGGGTCATGGACCACGAGCTGGAGCCGTCCTCCCGAGTCAACATGGACGCGATCGCGCGCGAGCTCAACGTGTCACCGACCCCGCTGCGCGAGGCGCTGGCGCGGCTGGAGGCCGACGGGCTGGTGCGCAAGGAGTCGCTGCGCGGCTACTTCGTCGCTCCGCTGATCTCTCAGGACCAGTTCGAGAGCCTCTTCGAGTACCGGCTGCTGATCGAGCCCTGGTCGGCGGCTCGTGCGGCGGAGCGGGCGGGGGAGGATCAAATCCGGGAGCTGGTCGAGGAGCTGCACACCGTCGAGGAGGTGCCGACGGCGGACATCTACTCCGCATACCGGGCCGTGGCGGCGCACGATCACCGGTTCCATGTGCTGGTGGCGCGGCTGTCCGGCAACGAATACCTACCCGCGGCGTTCGAGCGCACCAACTGCCACATGCATATCTTCCGCCTCTTCTACAAGAAGTACGTCGGCACCGCAGCGCTCGAGGAGCACACCCGCGTCGCCGACAGCATCCGGGCGGGCGACCCGACCGCGGCGCAGGACGCCATGCGCGACCACCTCGAGGCATCCCGCGCTCGACTTCGCGAGGTGTTCGCGAGCCAGGCCTGACCGGCCCCTGATCTGGCTGATGTCAGCTGACGACGCCGAGCGCGACCAGCAGGACGAGAGTGAAGGTGACGGCGGCGAAGATCCCGTGGCCGTAGATCACCGGGCGCGGGATCTCGTGCTCGGCGACGTCGTACGGCACGCGCACGGGCTCGCCGACGACCTCGTCGGTCTCCTCGGCGAGGACGACGTGCTCGGGCTTCATGGTGCGTACGAACAGGAAGGCGCCGAGGCAGATGCCGGCGGCGAGCATGCCGACGGCGACCCAGGCCCAGGCGCGTTCCTCGGTGATGAGGAAGCCCAGCCAGGCGGCGGAGGCGCCTCCCGTCAGGGTGGGGTGGGAGAGCAGGGCCGGAGCCGGCAGCCGGGAGTTGCGGATGGCTGCCGGCGGGGCGCCGAAGCGGCTCGCGGTGCCGAACATGAAGGCCCCGGCAGCCATCGTGAAGAGCCAGACGAGCACCACGCCGTTAGTCACCATCAGCGAGCACCTCGCCAGGCGACCAGCCAGCCGGCCTCCAGGGCTGCGTCGATCAGATACGTCCAGCGGATCCGTCCCATGGGGACGAACACGAGGTCGATCGCGAGCAGGGTGAGCGCGGTGCCCTGGCCGATCCGGCGTGCCGCGACCGGCTCGCCGGCCCGGGTGGCGGCGATCTGGGCCGCGCCGTTGACGCAGAGCAGACCGGCGACCGTGTACTCCAGCCAGCGGTCGCGCTTGGGGCCGAAGACCCACTCGAAGCTGCGCAGGCTCACCAGCGGCCACAGACCTCCGACGATGTTGAACACGCCCTGGGCGACCGCGGGCCCGGTCGGCGCATCGGAGGTGGATGACGGCTGCATCCTTGAGCGGTACCCGCGGACGCCGCCCGGTATGTCACCCGGCCTGCACTCCTGCGATCCCGATGGCGCGGGCGATGATGGCGTCGGCCAGAGGATCGGGAAGGCGGCCGATCATGGGCAGCATCCCCGCGCCGCGCCCGGCGGTGTAGAGGGTCCGCGGCCGAGCGGTGGTCACCGCAGTGACCAGGACCTTGGCGATCGAGTTCGGGTCGGCCAGAGTCATCTTCGCCGCTGCGTCGTCCGCGGCGTCGATCAACGGGGCATACATCCGCTGGAGCTGCGGGTCGGTGCGCTCGAGCGACTCCTCGGCCGCGGCTCGGGCCCGGGCGAAGATCGGGGTGTCCGTCGCCGTCGGCTCGACGATGACGACCTTGATGCCCCACGGTGCCAGCTCGCCGCGCAGCGCGACGGAGAGCGACTCGAGCGCGGCCTTGCTCGCCGAGATCGGTCCCATCAACGGGACCGCCCGGCGTGCGGTCGGGGCGGACACGTTGACGATCCGGCCCCGGCCGGACCGCAGCAGCGGCAGGAACGCCCGGATGACGGTCGCGGGACCGAGCACGTTGACCCGCAGCTGCCGCTCCAGCTCGGCGCCCTCGACCAGCTCCAGCGGGCCCTGCACGATGATGCCGGCGTTGTTGACGACGGCATCGAGCGAGTTGGCGCCGAGCTGCGCTGCGACCGCCTTCGCCGCCGCGGTCACCGAGGCCTCGTCGGTGACGTCCACCTGCACCGGAACCACGCCGGCGAGGTCGTCGAAGGCGCGGGCGAGGTTGTGGTCACGTACGCCGGCGAAGACCCGGTGGCCCTGGCCGGCGAGCATCCGCACCGTCGGCACACCGATGCCGCCGGTCGCTCCGGTGATGAACACGTTGCGCATGTCTTTCCTCGTTCCTCGGGATCTGTCAGGGATACGACGATCGTCATGAACCAGGTGGGGGCCAACCAGATGCAGTCGATGCTGGTAGCCGGATCACCAGGCTTGGGCACAATGGAGGTCGTGACCAGCGTCGACCTGCGCCGCGAGCTCGGCGACTTCCTCCGCAGCCGCCGCGAGCGCCGGCGCCCCGAGGACGTGGGCCTGCGGGTGAGCGGGCGCAGACGTACGCCGGGCCTGCGTCGCGAGGAGGTGGCGACGCTCTCCGCCGTCAGCGTCACCTGGTACACCTGGCTGGAGCAGGGGCGACAGGACGTACGGGCGTCTCGGCAGGTGCTCTCCAGCATCGCCGAGGTGCTCGGCCTCGACGAGCTCGAGACCCAGCACCTCTTCCGGCTGTCCGGCGAGCTGCCGCCCCGAGGCGCGGAGCGCTCCGATGCCGGTCACTACCAGCGGCTGCTCGACCACCTCGACCCGAACCCGGCGTTCGTGGTCGACCGCCACTTCTTCATCGTCGCCTGGAACCGGGGAGCGGAGCTGCTCTTCCCGGGCCTCGACCAGCTCGACGAGGTCGAGCGCAACGTCATCTGGCTGACCTTCACCTCGCCGCAGGTGCGGGCGATGTCGGAGAACTGGGAGACCGAGGCGGCCGAGGCGGTCGCCTTCTTCCGTTCGCAGACGGCCGTCGACATGGCCGACCCGGAGGTCGCGAAGCTGGTCGCCGACCTGGAGGCGGTCAGCGAGGAGTTCCGTACGCTGTGGGGCCGCCGTGACCTGGCCGCGATCGGCTCCCACACCCGGGTCGTCCACCATCCGAGCCTCGGGCGGGTCGAGCTGGAGCTCACCAAGATGCGCACGGTCGACGACGAGCTGACCATGGTCGCCTACCTGGCGCCCCCGGGATCCGACGTGCTCGGGGCGCTCGCCGAGGCCGTGCGCGCGACGTCCTAGACGGTTTCATCGAGGCGGACCGAAACGGTTACGCCGCCGAAACAACCGCTCCCTACGCTCAAAAATGTTCATCTCATCAACATTTTTGACGGGAAGGGGTAGCCGATGACCGGGGCACGAGGTGCGGACCAGGTCGGGCCGGTGGACGGCCCGGCCTCCCTGGCCGGCGTGGAGCTGACCGCGCTGCGCAACGTACGTCTCCTCGACGGCACCCTCGCCGATCTGGATCTCCGCGCCGGCGAGATCACCGTCGTCAAGCCGGTCGAGGGCGGTCTGGGGACCGACGCCACCGGCTGGCGGCTGGTCCCCGGTGCGGGTGAACCCCATGCCCATCTCGACAAGGCGCTGAGCGCTGAGCAGATCGTGCCGGGCCGGCACGCGGGCAACGACCTGGTCACCGCCATCGAGCAGTGGCGTGCGCTCGTCCCCACGCTCACCGCCGACGACTTCGCCGACCGGGCCCGGCGGGCGGTTCGTCGTTACGTGGCGAACGGCATCACCACGATCCGTACGCATGCCGACGCGCTCCTCGCGGGCGACCCGCTGCGCGGGGTCGAGGCCCTGCTCGGCCTGCGCGAGGAGCTCCGCGGAGCGGTCACCCTCCAGGTCTGCCTGCTCGCCGGGCAGGACGTCCCGGACGCCGTGATCGAGGACGCGATCGGCCGTGGCATCGATGTCCTCGGCGGCTGTCCCCACCTCGCCGAGGAACCCGCCAAGGAGACCAGCCGCATCCTCGACCACGCCGAGCGTTCCGGTCTCCCCGTCGACCTCCACACCGACGAGCAGACCACCACCACCCACCTCGACCTCGCCGACCTCGCCGAGCAGGTCATCGCGCGCGGGCTGCAGCAGCAGGTGACCGCCTCCCACTGCGTACGTCTCGGCATGCTCGACCCGGACCGGCGCCGGCCCGTCGTGGACATGGTCGCGAAGGCGGGGATCGGCATCGTGACCCTTCCCATCACCAACCTCTACCTGCAGGGCCGCGACGCGGACGGGGCGGTGCCGCGCGGCCTCACCGCCGTCCGGGCGCTGCTCGACGCGGGTGTGCCGGTCGCGGCCGGCGCCGACAACCTGCGCGACCCGTTCAACCCGGTCGGCCGGGCGGACCCGTTCGAGACCACGTCGCTCCTGGTCTCCGCGGGGCATCTCCGGCCCGCCGAGGCCCTCGCCGCCGTCACGACGACGACCCGCACCGTGCTCGGGCTCCCAGCCGCGGGCACCGGGCCGGGCAGCCGGGCCGACTTCATGCTCGTCCCCGACGTGCCCGTCGACGAGGTCGTCGCCGGCACACAGGCCGCCCGCGTCGTCGTCCACGGCGGCCGGGTGGTCGCCGACACCCGCGTCAGCACCGTCCTCGATCTCGATCCCATGCCGAGGTGACATGAAAACGACCACCGCCACGCTCGCCCTCTCCGGGGTGACCAAGCGCTTCCCGACCGGCACGACCGCGCTGACCGGGGTCGACCTGAGCGTCGACGCCGGCGAGTTCGTCTCCGTCGTCGGCCCGTCCGGCTGCGGCAAGTCCACCCTGCTGCGGCTCGCCTCGGGACTCGAGGAGGCCACCGACGGGCGGGTCGAGGTCGACGCCGGCACCACCAGCTACGTCTTCCAGGACCCCACCCTCCTGGAGTGGCGCAGCGCCCGGAAGAACGTCGAGCTGATCGGCGAGATGAGCGGGCTCCCGAAGTCACAGCGGCAACGGGCTGCCCAGGAGGCGCTGGACCTCGTCGGCCTCACCGGCTTCGAGAAGCAGCATCCCCGCCAGCTCTCCGGAGGCATGCGGATGCGGGTCTCGATCGCCCGCGCGCTGGTCGCCGAACCCGACCTCGCCCTCTTCGACGAGCCGTTCGGAGCCCTCGACGAGATCACCCGGCTGGCGATGCAGACCGAGCTGCAGCGGCTCTTCAGGCTCAAGGGCTTCGCCGGCCTCTTCATCACCCACTCCGTCGCCGAGGCGGTCTACCTCTCCACCCGCGTCGTGGTGATGAGCGGCCGTCCCGGACGGATCGTCGCGGAGATCCCGGTCCCCTGGGAGTTCCCGCGACCGCCTGAGCTGCGGTTCGAGTCCGACTTCGCCCACCTGGTCGGCCAGGTCTCCGAGGCACTGGAGGAGCACGCATGAGCACCGAGCTGAGCGCCGGGCTGAGCACCGAGCTGAGCACCGAGCTGAGCGCCGGGCCGGTCGTCGAGCCGGACATCGCCGCCGTGACCGAGGCTGCTCCTGCAGAGCCCAGGAGACGTACGCCCTCGGTGCTGCGCCGCCTCCTCGCCAAGGTGGTGCCGATGATCGCCGCGCTCGCCGGCCTGGCGGGGCTGTGGTACCTGGTGACGTACGTCGTCCTGAGCGAGGACAAGCGGTTCCTGCTCCCGCCGCCGCACCAGGTCTTCGGCGAGACGCTCGGCCGACCGGAGGTCATGCAGCCGATGCTCGCGGCGCTGTGGCAGTCGGTCCAGGTCGCGCTGGCCGGTCTGGTGATCTCGGTGGTGATCGGGATGGCCTGGGCGATGGTGATGGCCCAGACCCGGCTCCTGGAGAAGGTGCTCTATCCCTATGCGGTGATCCTGCAGACCGTCCCGATCCTGGCGCTGACCCCGCTGATCGGGATCTGGATGGGCTACGGCATCTCCGCCCGGATCGTGGTCTGCGTGATCATCGCCGTCTTCCCGATGATCGCCAACACCCTCTTCGGTCTGCAGTCGGCGACGGCGCCGGCCCACGACCTGTTCACCCTCAACCGGGCGAACCGGCTGCAGCGGCTGCTCAAGCTGCAGCTGCCCGCGGCGATGCCCGCCATCTTCACCGGTCTGCGCAACGCCGCCGGGCTGTCGGTCATCGGCGTGATCGTCGGTGACTTCTACTTCCAGCAGGGCAGCCCCGGCATCGGTGGCCTGCTCCGCGTCTACACGCTGCGGCTCAGCATGGAGCCGCTCTTCATGGCGATCATCCTGACCGCCCTCTTCGGAGTCGTCGTCTTCTCGGCCTTCGCCGCCCTCGACCGTGCCGTCATCGGCAAGTGGTACGGCGAGCGCTGACCCCCTCCCTCACCCCAGAAACGGACCCAGCATGAACCGACACCTACCCCTGCGTACCGCCACCCTGGTAGCACTCTCGACCATCGTCCCGCTCGCCCTGACCGGCTGCGGCAGCGACGCCGGCGCCACCAACACCGCCTCCGCGGGCGAGGTGACCAAGGCCGAGAAGGGCAGCGCGAAGGACCTCTCCGACGTCTGCCCCGCGACCGTGGTGATGCAGCAGGACTGGCAGCCCGAAGCCGAGCACGGCGGCATGTACAGCCTGGTCGGCGAGGGCTACACCGTCGACACCGACAAGAAGACCGTCACCGGGCCGCTCGTCTCCGGAGGCGTCGACACCGGCGTGAAGATCGAGGTCCGTTCGGGTGGCCCGGCGACCGGGTTCCAGCCCGTCCCGGCGACGATGTACCTCGACAAGGACATCCTCATCGGGGCGGTCAACACCGACGCCGCGATCGCGGCCGCGGAGAAGCAGCCCACCGTGGCGCTGACCTCGCAGCTGACCGTCTCGCCGCAGATCCTGATGTGGGACCCGAAGAGCCAGGACGGCGCGAAGACCGTCGCCGACGCCGCGAAGGACGGCGACCCGGTCGTGACCGCCGGCGACGTGATCCCCGCGCTGCTCGAGTCGCAGGGGATGATCGAGAAGAAGCAGTCGGACCTCTCCTACGAGGGCACCCCGCAGCGCTTCGTCACCGAGCCGACGATCCTCCAGCAGGGGTTCGCCACCGCGGAGCCCTACATCTACGAGAAGGAGATCAGCAGCTGGGGCAAGCCGATCGGCTACCAGCTCCTCTCCGAGATCGGTTACAGCATCTACCCCGAGCCGATCGCCGTACGCGCCGAGGACGTCGACAAGGAGGCCGACTGCCTCGAGAAGCTCGTCCCGGTGATGCAGCAGGCCGAGATCGACTACCTGGCGGACCCGGACTGGGCCAACGGCGTCATCGTCGACATCGTCGAGCGCTACCAGACCGGCTGGACCTACAGCGAGGGGGTGGCTGCGTACGCTGCCGAGACGATGACCGACCTCGACCTGGTCCACGACGACCCGAAGTCGGGGGTCTTCGGCCAGATCGACGGAGAGCGGATGAAGGAGATCGTCGAGACGTTCGCGCCGATCATGAAGCAGGCCGGCACGATCACCTCCGACGACATCGACCCGGAGTCGCTCTACGACAACCGGTTCATCGACGACTCGATCTCGATGAAGTGACGCCGATGACGACTTCGCAGCGTACGTCCCTGGTGACCGCCCAGGTCGCCGACCGTCTCGGCGCGGACCGGGTCGAGACCGACCCGGCCGCGCTGGTCAAGCTCTCCTCCGACTGGTCGCGGATGTCGCCGATCCTCCAGGAGAAGGTGCCGAGCGGCCGCTACGTCGCCGACGCCATCGTCCGGCCGCGGACCGAGCAGGAGGTCGCCGACGTGCTGGCGATCGCCTACGAGCACGACGTGCCGGTCGTCCCGCGTGGCGCAGGGACCGGCAACTACGGCCAGGCGACCCCGTTCACCGGCGGGATCATCCTCGACCTCCGCGGCCTGGACGCGATCGAGGTGCTGCCCGACGGCGACGTACGCGCCGGGGCCGGTGCCCGGATGACCCGGATCGACAAGGTGGCCCGCGAGGCCGGACGCGACCTGTGGATCTTCCCCTCCACCAAGGGCTCCACGATCGGCGGCTTCATCGGTGGCGGCAGCGCCGGCACCGGGACCATCGAGCACGGCACCACCTCCGACGGCTTCGTCACCGAGCTGACCGTGGCCCCGATGGACGGGAGCGGCCGCCTGCTCACGATGCGGGGCGAGGAGACGCTGCCCTACATCCACGCCTACGGCGTGACCGGCGTCGTGACCTCGGTGGTGGTGCGCACCGATCCCGCGCGCGACTGGGTGGCGGTCTACGCCGCCTTCGACAGCTGGGACGCGATGGTGTCGGTGCACCGCCGGCTGCTGGACCTGCCGGTGCTGCCGCGGCTGGCCTCGGGCGACGAGCCCGCGCTGGTCCCGACGCTGACCACCAACGTCTCGCTCGACCCGGCCCAGCACAGCCTCCGGGTGATCGCCGAGGCCTCCACGGTCGCCGAGATCGAGTCGCTCGTCGTGGCGGCCGGAGGCAGCGTACGGGCGAGTCTGGAGGACTACGCCGCGACCGACCTGCTCTCCGGGATGTCCTACAACCACCCGGTCTACTTCCTGCAGCGCGCGCACCGTGACCGAACGTGGTTCCACATGGAGACCGGGGGCGAGCTCTACTGGACCGACGCCGACCGGGTGCGCGAGGTCTACGACGGGCCGGTCTGGCTGCATCTGGAGCTGATGGGGAGAGGCCCGCTGGCGATGGTGGTCGCGGAGTACGTCTCCGAGGAGCAGGTCCTCGCCGGCATCCCGCGCTTCGACGAGATCGGCGTGGGCGTGCACTCGCCCCACCAGTGGTACGTCGACCGCAACGTCGAGCTCGTCACCGCCGTCGCCCGCGAGCGCGACCCCAAGGGGCTGCTCAACCAGGGCAAGCTCACCGACCACACGCTGGTCGACACCCGCGTCAACATCGGAGTCCGCTGATGCCCTACCGCGTGCCTCGTTTCGCCGACCTCACCGCCCCCGAGATCGCCGAGCTGCCGCCGGACACGGTGGCGGTCCTCGGTCTCGGCGCGATCGAGCAGCACGGCCCCCATCTGCCGGTCTCGACCGACTACGTGATCGCCGCCGAGGCGGCCTCGGCGGCGGTGGCTGCCGTGGCCGAGGCGGGCAGTGCGTCCGTGGTGCTGCTGGAGCCGCTGGCCTACACGAAGTCCGACGAGCACTCCTGGTCGCCCGGGACGATCTGGCTCTCCTGGGACACCCTCATGCGGGTGCTCGTCGACATCGGCCGCTCGCTGAGCACGTCCGGGATCACCCGGCTGCTCTTCGTCAACGGTCACGGCGGCAACTCCGCGCTCGGACAGGTCGCCAGCCGCGAGCTGCGCAAGCAGTTCGGTCTCGCGACCTTCTTCGCGCACCTGTCCGTGCCGCCCGACCAGGGCGGCACCTCCTCGCGGGCGGACGAGCTCGGCCTCGGCATCCACGGCGGCCACGGCGAGACCTCGATGATGCTCCATCTGCGGCCCGAGCTGGTGCACCAGGAGCGCGGGGAGCGGAAAGTGCCCGAGCAGCTGGCCGGCTACCGACACATCGGCTTCGGCAAGCCGGTCTCCTTTGGCTGGCTCTCCGACGACTTCGGCACCGACGGCTATCTCGGTGACCCGACCACCGCCACCGCCGAGGACGGCAAGGCCCGCTTCGAGGCCGGGGTCGCGACGCTGGCCGAGGTCATCGTGGAGGCCTCCCGCTTCACGCCGTCGGCATGACGCTGCGGATCACGGACGCGGTCGCGGGGGATCTCTCGGTCGACGGGCCTGACGACGACCTGGACGCCTCGGGATGCCTGGTCACGCCGGGCCTGGTCAACGCCCACCACCATCTGCTGCAGACCGCGTTCCGCACCCTCCCCGGCACCCGCGGCGTCCCGATGGCGACCTGGCTGCCCACGATGGCCGCGGCCTACGACCGGGTCGGGGTCGACGCCGAGCTGACGTACGCCGCGGCGCGGGCCGGCCTCGCCGAGTCGCTGCTCTGCGGGGTCACGACGGTCGCCGACCACCACCTGACCTGGCCGGCCGCGCTGACTCCCGAGGAGACGGTGCCGCTGGCGCAGGGGACCGTGAGAGCGGCGGCCGAGCTCGGCGCCCGCCTGGTGTTCGTCCGTGGTGCCGCCCGCGACGACCCCGAGACCGCGGCGCACAGCGCCGACCTGATCGCCGAGGCGCTGGTGGGGGAGGCGCCCGGCGGGGTGAGCGCCGACGGGATGCTGCAGGTCGCCGTCGGCCCGGCCGGGGTGCACTCTGACCCGGAGCCGACCTTCCGCCTGATGGGGGAGGTGGCGGCCCGGCGCGGGCTGCGGCGGCGTACGCAGGCCAACGAGCAGGTCGACGTCGCGGTCGCGGCCGAGCGCTACGGCCGGCGCCCGATCGACCTGCTGGAGGAGTGGGGCTGGCTCGCGCCCGACGTGACCCTGGCACACCTGTGCGACGTGACGCCGGACGAGATCCGGCGGCTCGCCGCCGCCGGGGTGAGCGCCACGCACGCGCCCGGCTGCGACCTGCCGATGGGGTGGGGGATCGCGCCGGTCGCGGCGCTCCGCGAGGCCGGGGTCGAGGTCGGCCTGGGCACCAGCGGCGGCGGCAGCAACGACGCCGGCCACCTGCTCGCCGACGCCCGCCTCGCCATGCAGGTGGCGCCGCTGGTCGGTCCGCCGCTGGCCGCAGCCGACGTGCTCGAGATGGCGACCACCGGCTCCGCGGCCGGCCTCGGTCGGCCGGGGCTGGGTTCGGGGACGGACCTGTGCGTCTGGGACGTCTCCGGTGTCGCCGACGCCGGGGTCCACGACCCGGCGGCTGGTCTGCTGTGGGCCTCGCCCGGGCGGCGCCCCCGGCACGTGGTCGTGGCCGGCCGGGTCGTCGTACGCGACGGGGTGCTCGTCTCCGCCGACGAGCGGGAGATCGTGGCGGAGCTGGCGCGGTTCAGCGCCCGCGCTGCTCCTTGACCACCAGCAGCCGGAAGAGCTCGCCGTCGGCGCTCGCCCACCGGTGACGTACGCCGCCGGGGATGTAGACCGAGTCGGCCGTCTCCATGACCTGCTCCTCGCCGTCCAGGTCGATCCGCAGCGTCCCGCCCACGACGTAGACGAACTCGTCCTCCTCGTGCTGCCAGTAGCGGTCCCAGGTCGTCTCGTCGCCGACGAACTCCATCGGGATGAACGCATGGTCGGCCCCGGCGACCAGCGCCTGCACCGCGCCGTTGGACGCCTCCGCGGTGCCGGGGTCGGAGCGGCGTACGACCGCCGCCGGGCCTGCGGAGGGGCTCTCGACGCTGTCCGCCAGCAGGCCCTGCTGGGTGGTGCCCAGCGTCTGCGCGATCCGGAACAGCGAGGACATCGACGGGCGTGCCATCCCGCGCTCGATCTGGCTCAGGAACGGGTGGGACAGGTCGGTCGCCTCGGCGAGCTGGACCAGCGTCATCCCCTGCGCCTTGCGCAGCTCGCGCACGCGGGAACCCAGCCGCTGCACCGAGCGATCGAGGGACTGTCGCGGGTTCCGAGTCATCTGCTCAACCTAGTCCGAAACGGTCCTCGCCGTTCACGGAGCCATCGGAAACTCACGGTCCCGTCACGTGTGGGAAACACCTCACTGTGCCGGACCTCGGGACGATGGTCCCGGATTGGGGTCGACAGCGGTAGTAGGTTGGCGGTCATGACCGTTCCTCCTGTGGTCAGACAGGAACAGCTCATCGATGAGATCGCCCTCCACCTCGCCGACGAGGTCGAGGGCGACTGGTCCACGTTGGTCTTCAACCACCGCAACCTGTCGATGTTCTTCACCGGACGCATCGACGTGCACCGGCCGGACGGCAGCTTCGCCTACGCCCGTCCGCCCGAGACGATCCTCGCGCTGACCGACGAGCTCCGGCGGGTGATGTACGAGCCGGGCCGGGGCGCCTGGTTCTCCGCCCGCTGGACCATCGCCAGCGGCGAGGGCGAGGGGGAGAAGAACTCGACGAAGGTCGTGTTCAACTACGACGACGAGCCGGTCTGGCGCTGGCCGGCCCATCCGGGGCTGTACGCGCTCGACCTCGAGACGTTCCCCCGCGACGAGGACCGCATCCCCGCCTGGCTCCGGCAGAAGGTCAACGGCGCTCGCCGGACGCTGTAGCCTGCCGAGCTTCCACCAGCGGCTGCGGTCTCAGGCAGCCACTTCTCGTCGCGTGAGGTGGCCCGCTGGCAGTGCGGAGCCGGGCAGCAAGGTCGGCTCGCAGTCGCAGCCGTCACCGCACGCCAGGTAGATGTGTGCCGGGTGGCCGCATCGCGGGCACGGCAGGTCGTGCGACAGATGGAGCGAGTTGATTCCGACGACGTCCCACATGGCCGTGCCTCCTCTCTGGTCTCTCTGGTACCCCAACCCATCACAGGTCAACCGTGAGCTCGCACCGTCTCAGTCTGAGGGCGCCGGCGTGACCGTCGGCTTCTGTGCGCAGGCCTGCCGGGACGCGTACGTCAGGCAGGTGTGACCAGCATGACACTGCGGCACCCCTGACCGTGCGGCACCGGTGATGCCCGGTGGGACGCCGTTTCGGCCGTGTCGCTGGCCGGTGCCCACAAGGAATCCCCGCGAAGCCTGTCGGAGTCGAGCGGTCACAGGAGCGGCGCCAGATGACAAGGTCTGCACCGTGCCACAGGTCTCTCGAATTGCCATCGTCAACCGCGGTGAAGCCGCGATGCGTCTGATCCATGCCGTCCGCGACCTCAACGCGCGGGGATCGTCCGAAGGGACGATCCGCACCATCGCGCTGCACACCGACGTCGACGCCGGAGCGGCGTTCGTACGCGAGGCCGACGAGGCCCATCTGCTGGGAGCGGCGGCGGATCGCCCCTACCTCGATCTCGCCGTCCTCGAGCAGGCGCTGGTCGCCACCGGAGCGGACGCCGCCTGGGTCGGCTGGGGCTTCGTCGCCGAGGACCCCGCCTTCGCCGAGCTCTGCGACCGGCTGGGCGTCACCTTCATCGGTCCCAGCGCCGAGGCGATGCGCAAGCTGGGCGACAAGATCGGCTCGAAGCTGATCGCCGAGGAGGTCGGCGTCCCGGTGGCTCCGTGGAGCCGCGGCGGTGTGGACGACCTCGAGTCGGCCCTGGCCAGCGCCGAGAAGATCGGCTACCCGCTCATGCTCAAGGCCACCGCCGGTGGCGGCGGTCGCGGCATCCGGAAGGTCACCTCCGGTGCGGAGCTCGCCGAGGCGTACCAGCGCACCCGGGACGAGGCCGAGCGGGCGTTCGGCAGCGGCGTCGTGTTCCTCGAGAAGCTGGTCACCGACGCCCGTCACGTCGAGGTCCAGGTGATCGCCGACGGCCAGGGGACCGCCTGGGCGATCGGCGTACGCGACTGCTCGGTGCAGCGGCGCAACCAGAAGGTCATCGAGGAGTCGTCCTCCCCGCTGCTGACCGACGACCAGGCCGCCGAGCTCAAGGCGTCGGCGGAGCGGCTCGCCACGGCGGTGGGCTACGCCGGAGCCGGCACCGTCGAGTTCCTCTACCACCCGGGCGAGAAGACGTTCGCCTTCCTCGAGGTCAACACCCGCCTCCAGGTCGAGCACCCGATCACCGAGGTCGTGACCGGCACCGACCTGGTCGCGCTGCAGATCCAGGTCGCCTCCGGTGTCCCGCTCACCGGCGACCGGCCGGCCGAGCGTGGCCACGCGGTCGAGGCCCGGCTCAACGCCGAGGACCCGGACCGCGACTTCGCGCCCGCTCCGGGCCGGATCAGCCGCCTCGAGTTCCCCGCCGGACCCGGCATCCGGGTCGACACCGGCGTGGCAGAGGGCGACACCATCCCGGCCGACTTCGACTCGATGATCGCCAAGGTGATCGCCTGGGGCGCCGACCGCGAGCAGGCCCTGGCGCGGCTGCGCCGGGCGATGGGGGAGACCACCGTCATCATCGACGGCGGCGCCACCAACAAGAGCTTCATCCTCGACCTCCTCGACCAGCCCGAGGTCACCACCGGCAGCCCGGCCTGGGCCGACACCGGCTGGATCGACCGAGTGCGCGGCGAGGGGCGGCTGCAGGCCGCCCGGCATGCCGGTGTCGCGCTCGTCGCCGCCGCGATCGAGGGCTACGACGAGGCCGAGCGCGGCGAGATCGCCCGCATGCTCCAGACCGCCCAGGGTGGCCGCCCTCAGATCCAGCACGACCCTGCCCGCACCATCGAGCTCAAGCTGCGCGGGGCGACGTACGCCCTGACGGTGCGGCAGTCCGGGCCCGCCCGCTACCAGGTCACCATCACCGCCGGGGGCGAGCGGCGCACCCTCACCGCCACCCTCGACCGGATCGACGAGGTGCACGGCCGGCTCACCGTCGACGGCCACCGCTACCGGCTGGTGACCGCCACCCACGGCCCCGTCCACCTGGTCGAGGTCGACGACGTGATGCACCGGGTCAGCCGCGACGAGGGCGGCATGCTGCGCTCGCCCGCGCCGGCGCTCGTCGTGTCCACCCCGCTCGCCGTCGGCGACGAGGTGGAGGCCGGTCACCCGGTGCTCGTGCTCGAGTCGATGAAGATGGAGACCGCGCTGACCGCGCCGTTCACCGGCCGGGTCAAGGAGCTCCTGGTCCGGGTCGGGAGCCAGGTCGAGACCGCGGCGCCGCTGCTGCGCCTCGAGCCGACCGGCGGCGCCGAGGGTGAGCAGGCGAGCAGCGCCCGCCTGGCCGACCTCGACCTGCCCGAGCCCACCACCGAGACCGGCCGCAGCAACGGTGCGATCGCCGACCTGAGCAGCCTGCTGCTCGGCTACGACGTCGAGGAGGATCAGCGTCCGGCCCTGCTCGCCGCCCACCTGGCCTCCCGCTCCACCGGCGCGCCCGCGGACACCCTCCGCACCGAGATGGGCCTGCTGTCGCTGTTCACCGACTTCGCCGAGCTCAGCCGCAACCGCCCGGCCGGTGACGAGCCGTCCACCGAGCTGCGCGTGCACAGCTCGCGGGAGTACTTCCACACCTACCTGCGCAGCCTGGATCCCGACCGGGGCGCGCTCCCGGACCACTTCCGGGACAAGCTGCAGCGGGTCCTCGCGCACTACGGGGTCACCGACCTCGAACGTACGCCGGAGCTCGAGCGTGCGGTGTTCCGCATCTTCCTCGCCCAGCAGCATCCCGCCGACGTCGACGTCGCGATCGGGGTGCTCCAGCGCTGGCTCGGCGACCCGCCGCCGGCCACCGAGGACGCTGCCGCCGTCCGCGCACTGCTCGAGCGGATCGTACGCGCCACACAGCTCCGGTTCGCCGTCGTCGGCGACCTGGCCCGCTCGGTCCGGTTCGGCTGGTTCGATCAGCCGGCGGTCGATGACGAGCGTCGCGCGGTGCTGGAGGGCGTACCGGCCGAGGTCGCCGCCCTCACCGACCCGGACGCCCCCGACCGGGCTGCCCGCATCGACGCACTCGCGGCCGTCCCCGAGCCGCTGGTCGGCTTCCTCCGGGACCGGCTGGTCGAGGGGCTCCCCGAGCGCGAGCCGCTGCTGGAGGTGCTGATCCGGCGCCACTACCGCGACTACGACCTGCACGACCTGACCGTCACCGGCAACGGCGGCGGGCGCCCGGTGGCGCACGCCGACTACGCCACGGACGAGAAGGGCGCGGCCCGGGTGGTGTCCACCATCGGTGACGTCACCGAGCTCGCCGATCCCGACGGCCCGCTCGCCACCGCCATCACCTCGGCGATGACCCCCGACCACGATGACGTCGTCGAGATCTACCTGCGCTGGACGGACGCGCCCACCGATCCGGACCAGGCCTCGGCCGAGCTGGCCGCGATGCTCGCCGGGCAGGAGTTCGCCCGTCGCGCCCGCCGCGTCTCGGTCGCGGTCTGCCATCCCGCGCCGCAGCCGATCGACTACTTCACCTACCGTCACCACGCGGACGGCGCCCCGCACATCCCGACCGAAGAGCTGGTCGAGGACACGCTGGTCCGGGGCATGCACCCGATGGTGGGTCGCCGGCTCAACCTGTGGCGCCTCAGCGAGTTCGAGGTCACCAGGCTTCCCGCGCCCGACGACGTCCTGCTCTACGAATGCGTCGCCCGGGCCAACCCGGCCGACCGCCGGCTCGTCGCGGCCGCGCAGGCCCGCCAGCTCGCCGTGGTCCGCGACGACGAGGGCCGCGTGATCGCGCTGCCGCACGTCGAGCGTGCCGTCGAGAACTGCCTCGAGGCGATCCGCCGCGTACGCACCGCCCGAGGCCGCGAGGGCACCAAGCTGGACGTCAACCACGTCTGGGTGACGGTGTGGCCGGTCGTCGAGGCGGACCTCGACCAGATCACCGCGCTCCAGAGCAAGATCACACCCCTCAGCGAGGGCACCGGGATCGAGGAGGTACTCGCCGAGGGTCGGGTGGCCTCGCCGGACGGCGGCGAGCCGACCCGGCTGGCGATCCGCTTCCACGCCCAGCCGGGTGCGGGCGTCGTGGCCGACGTCATCGAGCCGCCCACCGAGCCGCTCGCCCCGCTGGACGAGTACGCCGCCAAGGTGCTCCGCGCCCGACGCCGCGGCCTCGTCTATCCCTATGAGCTCCAGCGCGCCCTGGCCGCGGGCGGCACGGTCGTCGAGCACGACCTCGACGACTCGGGCAAGCTCGCACCGGTCGACCGTGCCCCCGGGCTCAACAAGGCCGGCATCATCGTCGCCGTTGTGACCACCCCGAGCTCGCTCTACCCCGACGGCATCACCCGCGTCGTACTCTGCGGTGACCCGCTCAAGTCGCTCGGCGCCCTCTCGGAGCCCGAGTGCGCCCGGGTGATCGCGGCCATCGACCTCGCCGAGCGGATGCAGGTCCCGGTCGAGTGGTTCGCGGTCTCGGCCGGTGCCCGGATCTCGATGGAGAGCGGCACCGAGAACATGGACTGGGTCGCCGCCGCGCTGCGCCGGATCGTCCAGTTCACCCAGGACGGCGGCGAGATCAACATCGTCGTCGCCGGGATCAACGTCGGCGCCCAGCCCTACTGGAACGCCGAAGCGACGATGCTGATGCACACCAAGGGCATCCTGGTGATGACCCCGGACAGCGCGATGGTGCTCACCGGCAAGCAGTCGCTCGACTTCTCCGGTGGTGTGTCCGCAGAGGACAACCACGGCATCGGTGGCTACGACCGGGTGATGGGCCCGAACGGGCAGGCGCAGTACTGGGTGCCCAACCTGGCCGGCGCCTTCCGGGTGCTCATGGCCCACTACGAGCACACGTACGTGGTCCCCGGCGAGACCGGCCCGCGGCGCGCTCCGACGGCCGACCCGATCGACCGCGACGTGTCCTCCTTCCCGCACCCGGGCGACTTCGCCACGGTCGGCGAGATCTTCTCGGCCGAGCACAACCCCGACCGCAAGCGACCCTTCGACATCCGCACCGTGATGCGGGCGCTCGCCGACGCCGACCACGAGATGCTCGAGCGGTGGGCCGGCATGGCCGACGCCGACACCGCCGTGGTCGTCGACACCCGCATCGGCGGCTACCCGGTCAGCCTGGTCGGCATCGAGTCCAAGCCGGTGCCGCGCGCCGGCTTCCCTCCCACCGACGGCCCGGACACCTACACCGCGGGCACCCTGTTCCCGCGGTCGTCGAAGAAGGTCGCGCGCGCGATCAACGCGGCCTCGGGCAACCGGCCGCTGGTGGTGCTCGCCAACCTGTCCGGCTTCGACGGCTCCCCGGAGTCGATGCGCAACCTGCAGCTCGAGTACGGCGCCGAGATCGGCCGCGCGGTCGTCAACTTCCAGGGCCCGATCGTCTTCTGCGTCATCTCCCGCTACCACGGCGGCGCGTTCGTGGTGTTCTCCAAGCACCTGAACCCGTCGATGACGGTTCTCGCCATCGAGGGCTCGTACGCCTCGGTCCTCGGCGGCGCGCCCGCGGCCGCGGTCGTGTTCGCCGCCGAGGTCTCCAAGCGAGCGGCTGCCGACCCGCGCGTCGCCGCGCTCGAGGAGCGCATCGACCACGCCGAGGACGGGGAGCGCGGGGAGCTCGTCGTCGAGCTCGCCGAGCTCCGTGCCCAGCTGCGGGCCGACAAGATCGCCGAGGTCGCCGCCGAGTTCGACGACGTGCACAACATCCACCGCGCCGTCGAGGTCGGCTCGGTCGACGAGGTCATCGCGGCCAGCGACCTGCGGCCCAAGGTGATCGAGGTCATCGAACGGGCGTGGGGCAAGGAGTGACCTAGAGAGGTCTGGGTTCGAGAGTCCTTTCATCTCATTTCCATCGGCCCCAGGACACCATCACGTCAAGCGCGGGGAAGGACGCGGATCCCACCGCCTTTGCGCACACGGATTCACAGCAAGGCGCAGCTGGGAACGCTGATCCAACTGGCGTCACTTAACGGGTTCTCGCGAACCACTTCAGGGCCATAGGGAGGGTCGGATTCCTGGCAGCCAGGGTCTGATGCAACAGGCGAAGATTGCCTGCATTCCTTGAGGTTGCGCTACGGCCGAGTCGGAAGGTCGTCCCAACGGGAAGGGTGTGCCGCGTGGATGGCTTGCCTCACGGACGCGGACAGGGTGTGCACGCACCCCCGGTTGGGGTGCTTGGCGGACTGCACGATGTCCCCTCGGGGCAAGTCGAGAGCGACTCGCCAGTGGTTGTCTCGGGTCTTGAGGATGTGGCCTTCGGCTGTGAGGTCCAGGAGCGCTGCGGCGAGCGCGAGGCCGGCGAGTGCGGACAGGAACGGGAGCGCGGCATCTGCGGATCCGGTGCTGGCTGGGTTAGCCGGACCGACCGAGCACGCGAGTTCCTGGATGGGGGTCGAGGACAGCCGGCAGGCGGGGCAGTCGTCAGTGTCAGCGATATGACGGTGAAGTTCAGACGTCCAGTCCCGGCCGGTGGTGGCGTGGAGCAGAAGTTCGGTGCCGCGCTGGGAGACGATTTCGCGAACCTGGCGCTCGTTGGCGAGGACGAGGGTGAGGTCTGGCCGGGGGAGGGTGTTGGCTACCTCGTCGTACCAGGCGTGGGCAGTCCGGTGCTCGCAGCGAAGGCTGCGGGCGGCCGTAGTCGCCTTCTTGGCCACGTGGCCGCCGGGTATCCCTGCGGGCCAGCCGGCGTCTGCGGCGGTCATTCCCATACAGCGGTTGGTATTGTGCAGGGCGGAGTAGTCGCGGTCAATGAGGGTCCAGGTCCCTTCAGCGCCGAACCAGGAGAGCCAGTAGGTGAGGGCGTGCCCCACCGCGCCGGCTCCAACGAGGTGAACGTCTCCGACATCGACCGGGCCGGTGTCCGACTCGGGTCCTGCTGAGGATCCTTCGGTCCGTGTGAACAGGTTCAGCGCTGCGGGCCTGGGTGACGTGCCGTGGGCGAGTTGGAATAGTGCTGCGGCACCGAGGCATGCGGCGGTGGCCGCTCCGAGCATGTCAGCTGCGGATCCGGTTCCAGCGGTCGATCGGTCGACAGAGGTGGTGTCCGAGCCAGCTGAAGACTCAGGGGGCAGGCCGGCAAGAATGACCTCCCCGCGACCGCCGTTCCAGCGGATGGCGACGTCGACCGGCGTGGCCAGTACGGCATCAGGTCCTTCGACGCGAACGACCAGTTCCCCGTCCTCGATGACGCGGCCCCAAGTCTGGAACGGGTCAATTGCTGTGGCAAGTTCGACGGCGGCGGCCTGCAGGTTGGTGCCCCGGGTCTGGTCGGTTAGCGGTGCCGGCGGGATGTCGAGGCGGACATTGCGGTGAACTCGAGTGACTAGGTCGACGAGCGCCAACGTAGCCAGTTGGCCCTCCGCAGTGGCGGCGCATTCGGTGGGAATGCTGACGGTGACGGGCAATGCGAGGCGGTCGAGGTCTGCTCCGTACTCAACCGTTCGCCGTTCACGTGCTGCGTAGAACGCCGCGGCGGCGGCACCAGTGTTGGCGGTCACGCGGTCACCGCCACCATGGGCGGGACGACGACAAACGCGTTGAGGTTGGTCACCTGAACCCAGCGGCCGTCTTGGTACTGGTGCAGGCCAGCACCGGCCTCGGGAAGGATGGAGCCGGCGCCGTACTCGCCCACCACGAGGGAGAACATCGCCTCGTACGGCATGAAGACGAGCTCGTCGTCGCCGTCGGAGTGGCGGGTGTCCCAACCGGGGTGGGAGTGGACCTGCGCGAGGACGCCAAGACCGACCTGGCGGGCTGCGGTCATGACGGACCCGATGGTCGACTCGTCGGCGCTGACCGACCCCCACGAGGAGGTGGTCCTCGGAGTGGCGCAGCTGAGGATGATGGAGGTGTCGCGATCGTTGCGGCCGAGCCAGAGGACGAGGCCTTCGTCGGCCTCGCCGGCGGTGCTCGCGGCGAGTAGCGCGGCGCGGGTGGGCGCGATGACATTCTCGGCTACGAGGAGCCTGCCACGGGAGATCGCTTGCGGGAGTGCGGTGAGGCGGTGGACCGTCATGAGACCTGCATCCCGGAACTGAGGGTCAGATGGAGTTCGAGAGCGGCGAGCATGTCGCCGAGTGTGTGGGCTCGGGTGTATTCGGGTGCCATCGTCTTCCAAGCGGCGAGGGTCCAGTCGCCGTGGGGGGCACCGGGCACGACCTGGTTGTACGCGAGTCGGTTCCAAGGCGCGCAGATGACCGGTTGGCTATGGAAAATGGTTCCGTTTGGGTGGCCGGCCTTGGTCTCGGACGGTCCTGAGGGATAGTTCCTCGGGTCGGTCGGTTCGTCGCCGCACCACCAGGCGGGGGGCTGCCGGTCGGGGTATCCGGTCGTGTCGAACCGGAATGTGATGGTGGTGCCGGTGACCGGGTGTGTTGCCAACGCCTTGCCCTTTTTGGTGGCGGGGTCGTAGCTAAGGATCCAGCCGCGGCGCGTCGCCCAGGCGGTGGCGGCGTCCATCTCGGCGGCCACCACCACCTGGGTGACGTCGAAGCCCGGCTGGCCGCCTAGCGTCTCGGCCTGGTGGGCGGTGATCACACTCCGCCGCCGACGTCGATGAGTTCAAGGACGGCGCCGTCGCGGACGTGCTCGCCGGCGAGGGGCTTGTCGCGGTCGAGGACCTCGCCGTCGGCGTTCTTGAAGGTCTGGGAACCCCCGGTATAGCCGAATTCGGCGGCGACGATGGCGGCGGCTTCGCCGACCTTCATGCCGTGCTGGAAGGAGAACGGCTTGGGATCAGGGTGGCGCGGGGCGTACACGGTCACCTCGTAGGTGTCGTTGCCCTGGTAAGGCGGGGTCATGATGTTGGTTCCCTCCGATTTCTTGGCGACCACCCGCGGGTGGCGTGCTCCTTGCAGTGCTGTCTTGTGCTCACGTCGAACCGGGATGGGTTGTCCAGGTGGCGGCGGACTTCTTTGTCACCGATGTTGCTTGGTGCGTTAAGTAGTCGCCGCGCCTTACGATCTGGGGTGAAGGGCCTCCATGGCCTGGGAGTTGGCGATGGAGGACGGGGCGTGAACCTGCTTGGCGGGATCCCGAAGCGGTTACCCGTGCTCTACGGCGTGTACTCGATGCCAAGGGACTACTACGACCCCAGGGATCGTAAGGAACACCCGCAGCTCGTCATTGGCCTGGACCCGGTCCGCAAGGTGGCCATCACGGCCTCTCGCACGACGAAGGCGCACGCACGGGGGCCAAACGGTGTTCCGCATCCGGCGGACCGGCAGATGGGCATGATGGCATTCGGCTGGTGGCTGATCGCCGACCCGCACCGCGTGCCGTACTCGGTGTTCGACGACGATGAGGTTGAACATCTCGGCCGGATTGATCCAGACACGGAGCGGCGCCTACTGAAGGCGCTCGGTGAGCCAGGCACTGGCGCGGAGGAGCCTGATGTGACGGAAGGGGAGACCGAGTGAGCATCATCGAGGACCTACGTCATGGTGCCCTGTCCGACGACTTCGTCAGGCTTCTGTACAAGCATGTGGCAACTGTGGCGAAGGCCCGGAACTTCCCGCCGCCGGAGGGCTACCAGCGTTGGACTGCGGACGCAGTAGTGGAGACCGCTCACGACTTCCTGGCCGACGATGCGACGCCGCGCCGGCTGGTTGAACTGGTGGCGCGCGCCGAGGATGACGACGGTTTCGCCCGAATGTTTGGGGCGGCTGTACGTAACTTCCTGCGCGACCGTGGTCGGAAGACTGTCTTGGGGAAGCTCGTTCGAAGGCTCCGGCCCCTCCTGCGCGACGACGTCCGATTTGAGTTCGTCCCTGACGGTGCCCCCGGCGAAGGGAACGTGTACCTCGCAGGCTCTGGTCAAACGGCGCCGTCTGCAGCGCACCCGTCGGTCCTCCAGGATGCCGCGCGCTCGGCAACTGGCATCACCGTGGTGAGGTGGAGTCCCGATGCGAAGCGTGAAGGCCCGCTCGCCGACACAACTTCGCTACTCAGGTTGTCCGAAGCTGTTCTTTCCGCAGCGGAGGGTTCGTTGCGAGTCGAGGACCTCGCTGACGTTCTGGCGCTTCGGCTGGGCGTCGACCCGCGGCGGATCCCGGCGACCACGCTGGTCGACGACTGGGACCCGGTTATTGGGGGCGATGAGGCTTCGGTCGGGATGGCCAGGCCGGAGGAAGGGTTGTCGACCGAGCAGGCCGAACTCGTCGACGGGTTGTTGGCCCAGTTGTCTGACAAGGAAGTGCTCGTCCTCGCGTGGCTACACGAGAAGGTCAGAGTCATCGCGGACCAGACGGGGCTCGCGGTGTCCTCAGCCGGGCTGGTCAAGCAGCGAGTGACCGACAAACTCTCAACGATGCTGTCGGGCATAGACATGGCCGAAGCAGAGCGGACCGCTGTGGCGGCAAGGGATGAAGCGCGGAAGCGTCTCGGTCTCGACCCCGCGTGACCGCGTCGCACATCAATTTTCGACACATGAATTCTCGGCGGAGGTGGACACTGGCTTTAAGTTCGACGTATGGAACAGGCATCTGTCTCAGAAGCCCCAATTGAAGAGACACTGGAGTAGCGACGCCACACCACCAAGGTGCTCTGCAACGGCATACCGCGGTGGCTACCTATTGCGCAGATGCGCTCTGTATTGAGAGGAAGAGGATGATGGACGAGTCCCGCATCCTGGTATGCGATGACTGACTCCGAGGGTCGCTTGGTTCCACCGCCGATTGCGCCGTCAGCACACCTTGATGACGACGAGATTGCTGGGGTTACCCGGCGGCCCGATAGCGACAAGCACCTTGCCGACTGTGCGTGGTGTCGGTCTCGCCTGGCCCGTTTTGAAGCGAGCGACGGTCCTGAGGGATTGAGTGACCTCTTTGCCGAGTTGGCAGAACGACCCATCTCAAAGGATGACGTCCGAGTTGCGTCGCAGTGGGCGATGCCGGCCCGCCTGGCTAGCCTTCTCGAAACCGAGCCGGCCGGTGCGCCTGCGGTTGCTGCCGGCCAGATGTGGCGCCTGTCATGGCGCGGCGAGCAGGCGTTGGTCGTCATTGTTTATAGGGATCACTGGACCGTTCGCGTCATGCCAGTGACGACAGACGTCGCGCTTGCGGACGAATACTCGCTGTTGCTCGAAGGCTCGGACCTGAGCTTGGGAAGTGCTGCGGCAGTCTTCGGCCGTGCTGGCGCGAACGTGCCCACGTTCACCCTTTCGCGCTTCCTCGGCGACGTCACGGTCCGAGGAACATCCATTCGAAGCGCTCTCAGGACCCTTGATGCTGCATGCATGCGCGGCCGGCAAGCAGGTGCGGACGTCCCAACGGGTCCCGAGCTGCAACCAGCTGACTGGGAGACACACGAGCTTCTCGACTCGTTGCAAGAGCAGATGCAGTGGTTCTCCAGTGCGGTCACGGACGTCTCCGATTTCAGTCATGCGGCGGAGCCGGAAAGTGGGACCGCAGAGGTGGACATTCGCCAGGCTCTTGTTACGGTTGCACGCAAGGGAGGAGTTGCAGAGCTCGCTGACCGCACGGGTATTGCGATGGGCAAGTTGCTTGACCTCATGAACGGCCGGTCCCAGCCTTCCGGCAGAGAAGCTTCCATACTTTCAGCGGCGTTGGGCCGCCCCGTGGCGTCGGCAATGCCGCAAGCGGCAAGGACGGCGTTGATCGAGGTCGTCGCTGAGCCTTCCGTGCGTCCGTTCCGGGTCTGGTTCAACGAGCATGAAGTGGACGCGTCAGCGGATGCGGCTTCTGTGGCGCCACTTGTCGCCAAGATGTGGGAACAGGGAGTCGCTGCTCGGACTTCGTCAGCTTCTGACGACGATGAAGGTTGGCGTCGACGATGGCGGGCGCAGCTGGCGTACCTCCAAAGCCAATCCGGAAACGGACCCTCTAGTTGAAGCCGTCTGACCTCGCTCAGTTGCTGATCGACCACGTCCGAAACCAGGGGGTGGTCAACCTCGACCAACTTTGCCGTGAGCCCGAGATGGCACTCAAGGCCGACTCGTCAGTGACGGTGAGGTGGGTGGACGTCGGTGACCTCCCGACTGGGTGCGCCATTGTGGCCACCTACGACCGTTCGGTGGTGCCTGCACGGATTTCAGTTTCGAACGACCGTGGGCGCGCGGGCCAACGGTTCAGCCTGCTCCATGAGTACGCACATCATCTGCGGGACCAAGTTCCGGAGGTTTTGCTTGGGCTCTTCGCGTCGGGTCCTCGGGCCGCGGCGCTCGAGGAGTCGGTTTGTGACGCGTTTGCGTCCCTGTGCCTGATTCCGGCGCACACTCGGGCGGATGCGTTCGCGGAGGGTGTCAGCGCTAGGCGGGTCGCCGAGCTTATTAGTGCATCGAGTGCGTCCAGTTGGGCAGTCGCGGTCGCCGCAGCTGAGGCGCTGACCCTGCCCGGGTACGTCGTGCTGCTGGACAGTGATGCACAGGTCGTGTTCGCCGCCAGGGGAATGGATGTATTTCCGGTGCGCCGTGGCACTCCTCAGACGGGGCTCCTTGAGCGGGCTTCTCGCGGCGTGGCCTGCCGTGGGCTTGAGCGGATCGCTCTCGGCGCGGGGTCGGCGACAGCTGAGCTGTATGTCGAGGCCGTCCCTCTCGAGTTCGGGGCGGTAGCCGTCGCGATCGACGGTCCGGCGCCTGGGGGTTTACATTCGGCTCGTTCGACTTGGTCGGCGGTCGAGGACCTGGTGTGTGATGCGTGCGGTCGTGAGTACCCGGCTTTGGGGGCCGGTTGCTCTGAATGTGGAGCCGTTCCGTGCCCGGAGTGTGGTCGTGGCTGCAAGTGTGGGAGTGCGCCGATGGCTGGCGAACGGCAATGTCAACGATGCTGGGTCATCAAGCCACCGGCGGACTTCGAGACCGACGAGCCGGTCTGCGTCGACTGTTCGTGAGGCCGGTGTCGCGAGCTTGGGACCCTGTCGGACGGTGTCGTTTGGGGTTGCGGAGTGTTGCACTGGGATGAACCAAGTGGCGATCACGCGCTCCCGAGTGACGAGGCCGTTTGACGGGTCGTTGCAGGCTCCGGAGTCGGAGTTCGACAGTGACCAGGTATCGGTGACGGATTCGCATGGCAGACTGAGCCGATGCGATCGACCGCGCTTGACGATGCCCGTGTCTTGTGGGACTTCCATCAACTTCCCGATGCGCCTCGTCCAACCGATGTGGCAATTGCGCTGGGTAGCCATGACATCGGGGTGGCTGAGCACACCGCGGACCTCTTCCGTGCCGGTCGCTTCCCGCTGATCGTCTTTACCGGGGCGAACGCGCCGACGACGGTGAAGGACTTCCCGCGCGGCGAGGCGGTCCATTTCGCGGAGCGTGCCGAGGAGCTGGGCGTGCCGCGCGGCGCGATCCTCGTGGAACCGCGTGCGACCAACACGGGCGAGAACCTGACGTTCAGTCGCGACCTGCTCGTCGAGCATGAGGTCAGCGTGGCGAGTGCGACCTTGATCAGCCGCCCGTATCAGCAGCGGCGGGCGTACGCGACGGCTCAGAAGCTGTGGCCAGGGCTGGATGTCGTGTGCTCGGCTCGAAGCCAGGAGCTGGGCGCGTACATCGCGTCGATCGGCAGCGAGAAGCGAGTGCTGGACATGCTCGTCGGCGACACCCAGCGCCTGTGGGTGTACGCGGAGAAGGGGTTCGCGACGCCGCAGGAAATCGACGACAGGACGATGGCTGCGTACGAGCGCCTGGTCGCGGCTGGGTACACGGGTCGATTGGTGGCCGAGTCGGTCTGACGGATCCGGGTCCGCGTTCAGGCCACGCCGACGCGCTCGGCGAGTTCGACGAGGCGCAGCGGTGGCTTGCCGCGCTGGGTGCGGATCCAGGTCTGCACGAGGTGGCGGCTGATGTAGTGGTATCGGACCTGCTCGGGGGCGATTAGCTCGGCCTCGAGGATCGTGGCGAGCGCGTCGTCGCGCTGGTTGGCGCTGCTGTAGGCGCGGGATAGCTCGAGCGCGTGTCGAACCCGACGTTCGGTGGGGACGCCACTGGTATCGAGCGTGGGACCGAGCGAGAGCGCGACCTGCAGATCACCGAGTTCCATGGATGTCGAGACTCGGTGGATGGCGACGTTGGTGGGCCCGAACGCGGTCCACATCAGGTTGTGGTCGCTGCCAAGGCGCGTCGCTGCTCTGGTGGCGCCGTCGAGGAAGTCTCGGACGGTGGTTCGGTCGTCGGCTCGTGCGGCTGCCATCGATCCGGCGAGCAGCGCCGTGCCATAGACCGAGGTGAGCGTGCGTCCTGCGCTGGCCATGTAGGGGTCGAGGAACTCGATGGCGTCGTGGGTTAGACGCACGGCCTCAGCGTATTCGCCGGCGGATTGGAGCGAGTGTGAGAGCGATCGCAGAAGCGATCCGATTACGACAGGGTTCTCGCTGAACCGCGCCGCTTCCATACCTCTGTTCGAGGCGGTCCAGGCGAGGTCGGTCTCGCCGAGCTTGGTGAGCAAAGTCGCAGCGAGGTGGTAGGCGAGCGCAAGCCTGCCGGACGCAATACGGCTGTCGTCGCCGTCGTATGCCGCGACAGCACTCTTGGCGTCCGGGATGAGGGCGGCGAGTTGGGCCGTGACGTACCCAAAGCGCGCCGCTTGGTAGGCGCTCCAGGCATCGTTCAGCCGCGTGACCAGGTCTTCCAGGGTTGTCGGGTTCGTGGTCGGCGCGCTGCGGAACCCGGTGCCGGGGCGGTAGTCCATGAGGACGGACCTGAGCGCCGGCACGGTGTGCTGCCCGCTGTCTTCGGTCCACTCCATAAGGGATGGCTCGGCGATCAGGTCTGCCAAAGTGATGTCGAGGGCGTCGGCGATGAGCCGAAGCACCGAGAGCCGATCCAAGTCGATGCGGCCGTTCTCGATCTTGCTCAGCCAGTCCGCCGTGCGCCCGACGCGGCCGGCGAGAACTTCCTGTGAGAGGCCACGGCGTCGCCGATACCAGGCGATGCGCTCGCCCACGGTGAATTGCGTCGTCATCCCTCGCACGGGAATGAGCCTGCCACCCGAAGGGTGCAGTTGTCTCCCATGCGGTTGGGGCTGGCGCGGTGACCCCGGAAATTCCTTCCGGGTCGGAATTTCCTGCAGGGCCAGGAGACCGAGCGGCCCATAGCGTCAAGAGCGCCCCGGCGTCGAGGGCTTCTCGGCGCTGGGTCAGCCAACCGGACGATCACGGGAGTATTGGGATGGCGACTGCAACCGAGACCACGGACCCGCCAGCAGATGTGCTGATGTACGTGTTTCGCACTCGAGCAGGTGCGTTCTGGCATCTGGCGCGGCCCGGCCTGGTCGGTCGCGCAAGCTACGTCTTCACTCGCTGTGGGCGTCGCCTGGGCCGATGGAACCTCGTGCCAGCGCGCCCACGGGCAGAGGTCAGAGACGATGCGCTATGCCCGGCATGCCGTCGCAAGGTGGCGCGCTGATGTGGTCGCAGCATCCGTCATTGGCGGCGTACGAGCGCTGGATCGCTCCTCGGCCGAGCTTGGTGATCATGCAGCCGACCACGCTGTGCAATCTGGACTGCAGCTACTGCTACCTGCCCGAGCGAATGCGACGCCGTGAGATGAGTGTCGAGGTCGCTGCAGCTATCGCGAGTAGCATCGCGGACCAACCGGTCGACGACGTGGTCGAGGTGTGTTGGCACGGCGGAGAGCCGCTGGCGACGGGTCGTGACCACATGGTCGGGCTCTGGGAGGAGTTCGAGGCGCTGCGTCGCGCCGGGAGGCTGGTCCACAGCCTGCAGACGAATGCCACCCTCATCGACGACTCCTGGTGCGAACTGCTCACCGCATACGACGTGAAGGTCGGGGTCAGCCTCGATGGGCCGAAACACCTCAACCGGGAGCGAGTTGACCGAGCCGGTCGCCAGTCCTTCGACCGCGCCATGGCAGGGATTGAACGGCTCCATGCCCATGGGATCGATTTCTCGATGATCGCTGTCGTCGACCCGAGTCGCGCGACCGCGGCTGACGTGCTCGACTTTGCGACCCAAATCGGTGCCTCATCGGTCGGGATCAACATGGAGGAGCGAGAAGGGGCCAACCTTGATCGGCCGCTTCCTACGACGACCACCGCACGGGAGTTCTGGGCCGGCGCGATCGCGTGGTCGCTCGAGCACCCGGAGACTGAGGTGCGCGAACTCGAGCGGATCGGGAGCTACCTCCGCCTGATCCGCACCGGTCACCGCGACCGGTGGGAGTCGCACCGGTTCGACCCGTTGCCCACCGTGACGTTCAACGGGGACGTCGTGTTGCTCTCCCCGGAACTCGCCGGGATCAAGGACGGGCACTACGGCGACTTCATCGCCGGCAACGTTCGCGACCAGAGCATCAGCGAGATCCTCGCCTCGGCAAGCCGTCTGCGGTACGTCGCTGAGTTCCTCGACGGTCTCAACAGATGCCTTGCAACCTGCGACTTCTTTGACTTCTGCCGGGGCGCCCAGGCGGGAAACCGGTACTTCGAGAACGGCCGCTTCGATACGACCGAGACCAACTACTGCCGGGTGAGCAGGCAAGAGCTCGTCAAAGCGCTCGTCGACACCACACCGATCTAGGAGAGAACAGACATGGAGACTTCCTTTCAGACCATGCCCGAGTCAGGCACAGAGCTCGAGAGGCTCCTGCGCACCGGACATCCGATCCTTGATATCGCGACGCATGCAGCGGGGCTATCGCCGACGGCGTTCGACAATCGGAAGTCCTGGGACAACTGGGCCAAGACCGGGCCCAAGCGCTTCGACAACCGGCCGACCTGGGACAACTGGAAGAAGAGATGAGATGCGGATCCCTACTTGCTCGCACATAGGGTGAAGGCCCATGGAGACGTTCACGATCCGCGATACCCGCGTAGCGTTGCCGGCCGTCGACGAGCGTGATCTGCAGGCGGTGTCCGCCCTTGAGGCGGCCGATGACCCGATCACTTTCTTCTCCTACCGCGATCAGGCCCTTCGTCTCCTGGAGGTCGTCGACTCGCGCCTCCACGACGGGCTGATTCAGAAGGTGACGACCGAGCGGACGCAGATGTCAGACGTACGCCTGTCGTCGGTCGAGCTCGCCGACTGCGAGCTGGCCTCGCTCGTCATCGCCGACAGCAGACTCACGCGCGTCAGGTTCAGCAACTGCCGCCTCCTCGGCGCCAAGTTCAGCGAGGTCACGTTGGAGGACGTCGTCTTCGAACGATGCCGACTCGACTATGCGACCTTCACTCACGTCGTCGCAAAGGGCGCCGTCGCGTTCGTCGGGTGCTCGCTGACCGAGGCCGAGTTCGACGGCAGCGACCTCAGCCGAGCTGCGTTCACCGAGAACAGGCTGGCACGGACCAGGTTCGGGCCGGGAACCTACCGCGGCACGGACCTTCGCCAGAACGACCTGTCTGCGATCTCCGGGGTGGTCAACCTGCGCCAGGCGCTCCTGGACCGTCATCAGCTGGCTGATCTCACCGCTGCCCTGGCTGACGACCTCGATCTCACCTTCGCGGACGACCTGGAGTAGTCCGCCTCGGGCGACGCGGCTCCGGCGATGCGTGGCGAGCACGACCGCCGCCGCACGCCATGATGCCGTCGGGCTAGAGAGTCAGGCTCCCTTGTCGCGGAACACGTCGGAGAGCGGGTCGGCCTCGAAGTAGGCGGTCTTGATCTTCAGCCACTCGCCGCTGAGAACCATGTCCTTGAGGACCCCGTCGATCTGCTCCTTGCGCGGGTCGCCGGAGCGGATCACGAACCCGATCGGGGCGTCGTCGACCGGGTAGACGATCGGCTCGTCCAGGACGATGGGGGCGCTCTTGATGATCGACTGGGCGTACGGGGCTCCGTGGAACAGCGCGTCCGCTTCGCCTCGCTCGATCAGGTCGACGGCAGCGCCCACGTTCGGAGCCTTGACGATCTGGACGTCGTGGTACTTGTCCCGCAGGTAGGACTCCTGGATCGCGCCGTCGACGACCGCGATCCGCTTCCCGTCGACGTCGCGGCGTGTCCGGATGGTCGATCCCTCGGGGGTGAGGAAGGCGACGTACGTCGAGAAGTACGGCGCGCTGAAGTCGAACTCGCGCTCGAGCACCGAGGTGTTCGTGACCTGGGCCCCGATCATGTCGATCTTTCCCGCTCGCAGGGCCGGGAAGAGCTCGTTGAAGTCCATCGCCACGAACTCGGGCTCGAGGCCTATGCCTTCGGCGACGCTGCGCGCCATCTCGTAGTCGAAGCCCTTGGCCGAGCCGTCCTCGCTCTTGAAGTAGACCGGCTCGGTGCTGTCGACACCGATCCGAAGGGTGTTGCTGCTGCCGACCGCGGCGCTGGCCTTGTCGGTGGCGGTCGGCGTGGACTGCGAGAAGTATCCGCTGAAGGCGATCGCGCCTAGGAGGACCACTGCGCCGGCGACGACCAACTTGATCTGGTTCATGTGGGGGGATCCTGTGGCTGGGGGCGGAGGCACCTGCCGATGGATGGCATGCAGGCCCGAGCGGTGAGGCGTGAACCAGCCAACCGGATGCATACGTCACGGGGAACGTGGCTCGACCAACACGGTGCAAACGGTCGGTGAATCCCGGGGGCCGCGGCAACCGACCGCTACAGCCGGCTCGGGGTCACCGCGTCGCGACCAGGTGCACGATGACCAGGTCGTCGGCCTCCAGCAGGGGCGCGATGACCCCGACCTCGTCGAGCAGGCGGCCGCTCATCACCGTGCCGCCGTCGTACCAGGCGGGTCGCGGGCGGTTCTTGGGCGACACCGCGAGAGGTACCGGCATCACCAGGTATGCCGTGTCCGGGGTCAGGCCGGGGAACCGGATGCGGCCGGCCGGCTGGCCCAGGGTGTGGTCGAGCGCCGACGCACGGAACAGCGCCTCGCGCCCGTCGGGGGCGACCACGCCGTCGAGCTGGAGGCCGTCGGGCACGGTGTCGGCCCGCACGACGCGGCCGGAGTGGAGCAGCCCACGGAACCGCTTGTGCAGCGCGATCCAGGCCCGGAGCTCCTCGCGGTCCGCGTCCGACATGGTGGTGAGGTCCCACTCGACGCCGAGATGTCCCCAGATGGCGGTGCCGGCGCGGAAGCGCAGGGTGTGCTGGCGTCCGGTGGTGTGGTCGGTGCCCGATCCGACGTGGGTGCCCATCAGCTCGGGCGGGAGGGTCAGCCCGGTCCACCGGACCAGACGGTGCCCCTCGTGCGCGTCGATGCAGTCGGAGACCCAGGCCCGGTCGGTCCGCTCGAGGACTCCCAGGTCGAGGCGCCCGCCACCCCCGCAGCAGGACTCGATCTCGAGCCCGGGATGCTCGGCACGGAGTGCGTCCATCAGCCGATAGGCCGCGAGCGTCTGCAGGTGGACCGCGGGCCGGTGGTCCCGGCCGCGGCCCGCGCCGGTCAGCGGGCGGTTGTGGTCCCACTTGATGTAGGCGATGTCGTAGCGCTCCACCAGCGCCGAGATCTGGCCGAACACGTGGTCCCAGGCGTCCGGGTTGGAGAGGTCGAGGACGTGCTGGTTGCGCGAGCTGATGCCGGGACCGGCGTGGGTGCCGAGGATCCACTCGGGATGCTCCCGGGCCACGTCGGAGTCGAGGCTGACCATCTCGGGCTCGAACCACAGCCCGAACTCCATGCCCAGGCCCTGCACGGTCTTCACCAGCGGGGTGAGGCCGTCCGGGAACACGTCCTCGTCCACCACCCAGTCGCCCAGCGAGCTCGTCGCGTCGCGCCGCCCCTTGAACCAGCCGTCGTCGAGGACGTACCGCTCGACGCCCAGCTCGGCGGCACGCTCGGCGAGCTCGATGAGCTTGTCCGTGTCCATGTCGAAGTAGACCGCCTCCCAGGTGTTGAGGAGCACCGGTCGCTCGCGCCGCGGGTGGGTCGGGCGCGCCCGCAGGTGCTCGTGGAAGCGGCCGGAGAAGGCGTCGAGCCCGTCGCCCCAGGAGGCGTAGAGCCAGGGCGAGGCGTACGTCTCGTCGTGGCCCAGCACCATCTCGCCGGGCATGAGCAGCTCGCCTCCGCGCAGCAGCTTCCAGCCGGTGAAGGAGTTCTCGGCGCAGAGCACCTGGTTGCCGCTCCAGCCGAGGTGGACGCCCCAGACCCGACCGCCGCGGAAGCCGAACCCGGACCGTCCGGCACACAGCACGGTGGCCGAGTCGTGGCCGGGGCGACCGCCCCAGGCCTCGCGTACGTGCTGTCCCTGGGTGAACGCGTGGCGCTGCGGGGTGCGCTCGTGCGCGTGCCGTCCTGCCATGCCCAGGAGCTCGTCGGCCTCGGCCGGCACCGGCAGCGCCGGCTCGAGCAGCGTCACCTCGTACGGCGTCGTTGCCAGGTTCCGTACGCGGGCACGCAGGCGCAGCAGACCGTTCCCGAAGAGCTCGATCTCGGTGGTCACCTCCACGTCGGCCGGCCCGTCCAGCGCGACGCTGGTGAGCCGGGTGCAGTCGGCCGACTCGGTGACCGTGTGGCCCACCGAGTCGAAGGTGAGCGCCCAGGCCTGGCCGTTGCGGCTGCCCAGCAGACCCGGACGACCCACCCAGCCACTGGTCTGCTGCGGCAGCACGGAGGCCCACGAGTGCTGGTAGATCGGCCCGTCGAGGCTCGGCATCTCCAGCGAGCGGAGGAGGTCGGGTACGTGCTCGGCCGCGGTCTCGCCGAGGTCCGGTCCCCAGTGGAGGATGCAGGGGAGCTCGGTGGAGTCGAGCCGGACGACCAGGCTGGTGTCGCCGCGGCGCAGGTGCACGCCGCCGGCGGGGCGGGTCGAGTGGGACGCGTGGGTCATGGGACTCCTCGTCATTGGGTGGTACGTCGGGGTCAGCCGAGCCGGGCGTCCGGGCGCGCTTCGACGACCGTCCACGACTCCGGCGGCAGGACCAGCGAGAGCGTGTCGCCCGGGCCGGAGGAGACGTCGGTCGCGGTGAAGGCGGTGTTCGACCCTGCGGGGTCACCGGCCGTGAGGGAGCGCGCGGACGGTGCGACCGGTGCCGTGAGCCCGTGGACGTCGAGGCAGGTCTCGGTCGGGGTGGGGGAGCGGTTGGTCAGGAAGACGGACCACGCGCCCGTGTCCGGGTCGTGGGTGGCGGCGGCGGTGACGGTCGGGACCTCGCCGTACCGGTCGGTGGCGAGCGTCGCGCAGTCCACCTCGGCGGCCAGGACGGCACCGCGCGCGGCAGCGGCGACCGCGGCGAACGGATGGAAGGTCGGCTGCCGCCAGGCCGCGCCGCCCGGCTCGGTGCGGATCGGGGCGATCACGTTGACCAGCTGGGCCTGGCAGGCGATCCGCACCCGGTCGGCGTGGTTGAGCAGCGAGATCAGCAGGTCGCCGACCACCACGGCGTCGAGAGCGCTGTAGTCGTCCTCGAGCAGCCGACCCGCCTCGGTGATCTGCGGCAGCCCCTCGTCGTTGAACCGCGACTGGTACCAGACGTTCCACTCGTCGAACGCGATGCCGATCCGCTTGCTGCTGTGCTTGCGCGCGGCCACCGCGTCGATGGTGGCGACCACGCCGTCGATGAACGCGTCCATGTCCGCGCCGGAGGCCAGGAAGCTGCGCCGGTCGCCGTCCCGCTCCTCGTAGTAGGCGTGCATGGAGATGTGGTCGACGACGTCCCACGCGTGCTCGAGCACCTCCGACTCCCAGTAGCCGAAGGTCGGCATGGTGTGGTTCGAGCTGCCGCACGCGACCAGCTCGATGCTGGGGTCGACCAGCTTCATCGCCTTACCGGCCTCGGCGGCCAGCTGTCCGTACTCCGCGGCGGACCGGTGGCCGATCTGCCAGGGGCCGTCCATCTCGTTGCCCAGACACCACAGCCCGACGCCGTACGGCTGCTCGCGGCCGTGCTGCCGGCGCAGGTCCGACCAGTGCGTGCCGGAGGGCAGGTTGCAGTACTCGACGAGGTCGGCCGCGGCCTGGATCCCCCGGGTGCCCAGGTTGACCGCCATCATCGGCGTCAGCCGGTTGCGCTCGGCCCAGGCGAGGAAGTCATCGGTGCCGACCTGGTTGCTGTCGACCGACCGCCAGGCGAGGTCGAGCCGTCGCGGGCGGTCCTCGCGTGGGCCGATGCCGTCCTCCCAGCGGTAGCCGGAGACGAAGTTGCCACCCGGGTAGCGGACCAGGGTCGGGCCGAGCTCGCCGACCAGCTCCGCGACGTCGCGCCGGAAGCCGTGCTCGTCGGCAGACGGGTGCCCCGGTTCGTAGATCCCGGTGTAGACGCAACGCCCCAGGTGCTCGACGAAGCTGCCGAACAGCCGGGGGTCGAGCGGGCCTCGATCACGCCGCTGGTCCAGCCGGACGAGCGCGGGCCGGGTCGTGCCGGTCATCGGGCGGCGCGGGTGAACACGGCCACCGCGGAGCCCGCCAGCTCGGTGCCGCGATCGGCATCCGAGGAGAACACCGGCTCGCCGAGGTCGCCAAGCTCGCCGAGGTCGACCACGTCGTCGGTCCGGTTGACCAGGAACCAGTACTCCCTCGCGCCGTCCGTACGGATGGCGAGCTCCACCCGGCCGCGAAGCGCCTCGGGCAGCTCGCTGTCCACCCCGGCGGCCTCCAACAGCCGGGCCAGCAGCGCCTCGAGACTCTCCGGACCCAGCCGGGTGGAGACGTAGGTCGCGGAGCCGGGGCCGACCGCCCGTCGCGTCACCGCCGGACGGCCCGCCTGCAGACCCGTCTTGTACGTCGCGAGGATCTGCGTGTCGGAAGCCGTCGCGGTGATCCGGTCGGTCCACCACGTCCCGACACTGCCGTCGTCGAGAACCACCTCGGCGCCGTCCAGGAGCGGCCCGAACTCCTCGATGCGGATGCCGAGCAGGTCACGCAGCGCACCCGGGTGGCCACCCGGCAGCACGTGGTTGTTCTCGTCCACGACGCCGGAGAAGTAGGTCGTGATCAGGTGGCCACCACGGTCGACGAACGCCCTCAGCCGGTCGGCCGTCGCGGCCGGCATCACGTGCACCACCGGCGCCACCACGACGTCGTAGCCGTCGAGCGGCGCGCCGACCGGCAGGACATCGGCCCGGACACCGAGCGCCAGGAACGCGGCGTACCAGTCGAGCGCCTCCGCCCGATGGCTCACCGAGGAGCTCGGGTTGGCCTCCAGGTCGAGGGTCCACGACGACTCGATGTCGAAGAGGATCGCGGCCGGAGCCTGCCGGCGACGAGACCCGACGACGGGGGCGAGCCGCTCGAGGTGCCCGCCCAGCCGGACCACCGTCCGATAGACGTCGCTGTCCTCGCCGGCATGGGGCACCATCGCCGAGTGGTACTTCTCCGCACCGGACACGGACTGCCGCCACTGGAAGAAGCAGACGGCGTCCGCTCCGTGGGCCACGTGTGTGAGCGAGTCCCGCACCAGCGAGCCGTCCGCCTTGGGCGGGTTGATCGCGCGCCAGTTGACCGCGCTGGTCGAGTGCTCCATCAGGAACCACGGCTCACCGCCGGCGATGCCGCCGGTCAGGTTGGCCGAGAACGACAGCTCGTCGCGGGCGCGGTCGTCGACCAGCACGTAGTGGTCGTTGGAGACGAAGTCGACCTCGTCCGCCCAGCCGGCGTAGTCGATGCCGGTGAAGTTGTCCATCACCATGAAGTTCGTGGTCACCGGCACGTCGGGGGCCAACCGGTCGAGGACCTCCCGCTCGGCGCGTAGGTAGTCCTTGAGCGCGTCGGAGGAGAACCGCCGGAAGTCCAGCTGGTGCGTCGGGTTGGGGATGGTCGGCGTCAGCCGCGGCGGCAGCACCTCGCTCCAGTCGCTGTAGCGCTGCGACCAGAACGCGGTGCCCCAGGCGTGGTTGAGCCCGTCGAGGTCGCCGTACCTCTGCGACAGCCAGGTGCGGAACGCGGCCGCGGCGTCGTCGGAGTAGTCGTAGAGGTTGTGGCAACCGAGCTCGTTGGAGACGTGCCAGGCGGCGAGCGCCGGGTGGTCGGCGTACCGGCTCGCCACCTCCTCGACGACGGCCAGGGCGTGCTGTCGGAACACCGGTGACGTCGGTCGCCAGTGCTGCCGGGCGCCCGGCCACATGGTCTCGCCGGTGCGCGTGACCGGAAGGATCTCCGGGTGCCGGGTGCTCAGCCAGGGCGGTGGCGAGGCGGTCGCGGTGGCGAGGTCGACGGCGATGCCGTGGGTGTGCAGGAGGTCCATCACCTCGTCGAGCCACCCGAAGTCCCAGGTGTCCGGGGTCGGCTGCAGGCGGGCCCAGGAGAAGATCCCGAGCGAGACGATGTTCACCCCGGCCTGGCGCATCAGCCGGACGTCCTCGTCCCACACCTCCCGGTCCCACTGGTCGGGGTTGTAGTCGGCCCCGAAGCCGAGCGGCCCGCGAGGGTTCTCGGTCGCGAGCGACGCGGGCCACCGCACCCAGCGGTGGGGTCGCGGGTTCATGCGGTCGTCCTGCGGGGTGCGGCGGTGCTGGCCCGGACCACCAGCCGGGGGCGTACCAGGGCCTCCTGGTGCTCGTGCTCGCCGGACCGGATCTCCCGGATCAGGGCGTCGACCGCGCCCCGGCCGACCTCGTCGAAGGACTGGTGGACGGTGGTCAGCGGCGGCCAGAAGTACGCCGCCTCCTCCATGTCGTCGAAGCCGACGACGCTGACGTCGTCGGGGACCCGGCGACCACGCTCGTGCAGGGCTCGCAGGAGCCCCAGGGCCATCTGGTCGTTCGCGGTGAACACCGCGGTCACCTCCTCGTTGTCGGCCAGCCGGAGGCCGGCCTCGTAGCCGGCCCTGGTCGACCAGTCGCCCGGCAGCACCGGCGGCACCGTTCGGCCGTGGGCCTCGAGCGTCTCCTGCCACGACGTCCGGCGGCGTCGCGCGGAGTAGGACAGCTCGGGCCCGGAGACATGCCAGACGGTCTCGTGACCGAGGTCGAGCAGGTGCTCGGTGGCCAACCGTGCTCCGAGGGCCTGGTCGTTGTCGACGATCGGGTAGTCGTACTGAGCGCTGGAGTCGACCACGACCACCGGCAGTCCCTCCGGCACGACGACGCCGTCCAGCCGGTGCGTCTCGACCAGGATGATGATGCCGTCCACCGCCTGCTCACCGAGCTGGTCGAACGCCGCTCGCACGGCGTCCTGGGTGGCGTCCAGCACCGGGAGCAGGTTGATGGCGTAGCCGGTCTCGGTCGCGGCGGCCGCGATCGCGTCGAGGGTGTGGGTGGTGCCGACGCTGGAGAGCTCGAACGCGATCACGCCGATGCTCTGGAACCGTCCGCTGCGCAGCGCCCGGGCCGCCCGGTTGGGCCGGTAGCCGACCTCGCGCATCGCGGACAGGACCCGCTCCCGGGTGGCCGCGTCGACGTAGCGGGCGCCGTTCGCGACCCGTGAGACCGTCTGTCCCGAGACGCCGGCAATCCTTGCAACGTCGGCCTGCGAGGCCCCTCGCCGTGGCACCGGTCCCGAAGCCGTGCTGTCTGTCGCCATGGATCGCAATATTCCTTCCCCGCACCTGTTGACGTCAACATGTGTCGTACGTCACTGTACCTGTTGACGTTAACAGGCCGCCACCGAAAGGCGGTGAAAGGAGGCGGGACCGTGTCCCAGGATGTGGCCGAGATGGAGGGCCGCCGGGCGGCCGGTGGTGGTCCGCGACCACCCGTGCCCGGTCGCCGGTGGTCGCGCAGCGACACCAAGGGATGGATCTTCGTCGGCCCGTTCCTGGCGGTGTTCGCGCTGACCTTCCTGGCGCCGATCGGCTACGCCGCCTACCTCAGCCTCTTCCGCGCGCAGGCGTTCTTCGGCACCACGGAGTTCGTCGGTCTGGACAACTACGTCGACGTGTTCACCGACGACAAGTTCTGGGACGGTTCGCTGCGAGTGCTGCTGTTCTTCGTCGTACAGGTGCCGATCATGCTCGCCCTCGCCCTGGTGGCCGCGCTGGCCATCGACAGCGCCCGGCTCTACGCCACGAGCTTCTTCCGGCTCGTGATCTTCCTGCCGTACGCCGTTCCCGGCGTCGTGGCCGTCCTGATGTGGGGCTTCATGTACGGCACCAACTTCGGGCTGGCCGCCGACCTCAATGACCTGTTCGGCACCTCGATCGTGCCCCTGAGCAGCAACTGGATGCTCGCCTCGATCGCCAACATCGTGACCTGGGAGTTCGTGGGCTACAACATGCTGATCTTCTACTCCGCGCTGCGCACCGTGCCCGGCGAGCTCTACGAGGCCGCCGCGCTCGACGGTGCCGGGCCGCTGCGGACCGTGCTCTCGATCAAGATCCCGGCCCTGCGCGGGGCCATCCTGATCGCCACGATCTTCTCCATCATCGGGACGTTCCAGCTCTTCAACGAGCCGAACATCCTGCGCACGCTGGAACCCAACGTCATCACGACCTACTACACGCCGAACCTCTACGCCTACAACCTGTCCTTCGGCGGGCAGCAGTACAACTACTCGGCGACGGTCGCGATCGTGATGGGCCTGCTGACCGCGATCATCGCGTACGCCGTCCAGCTCCGCGGCTCACGAGAGGCGATGAGATGACGGGCCGGGTGAGTACGTCGCCGCTGACGCCGCGACGATCGCCGCTGCTGACCGTGCTGATGGCGCTGTTCCTCGTCTACACGCTGGTGCCGCTGGCGTGGCTGGTCCTGAGCGCCACCAAGACACAGGAGGATCTGTTCTCGAGCCCCGGGCTGTGGGTCGGCGACGACTTCGCGTTCTTCAGCAACATCCGCGACACGCTGACCTATCGCGACGGCATCTTCCTGCGCTGGCTGGCGAACACGCTTCTCTACGTCGTGGTGGGTGCCGGCGGCGCGACTCTGCTGGCCACCGCGGCCGGCTACGGCCTGGCCAAGTACCGCTTCCCCGGACGCCGGACGGTCTTCGCCGTCATCATCGGGGCGGTGGCCGTGCCCGGCACCGCGCTGGCCGTGCCGACGTTCCTGATGTTCTCGAACATGGGGCTCACCAACACGGTCTGGGCGATCATCATCCCCTCGCTGATCAGCCCGTTCGGCCTCTACCTGATGTGGGTCTACGCCGCGGACGCCGTGCCGGACGAGCTGCTCGAGGCGGCGCGCATCGACGGCGCCGGCGAGATCCGGATCTTCTTCACGGTCACGCTGCGTCTGCTTGCTCCCGGCGTCGTCACGGTGCTGCTGTTCGCCGTCGTCTCGACGTGGAACAACTACTTCCTGCCACTGATCATGCTGAGCGAGCCGAAGCTCTACCCGCTCACCGTGGGCCTCACCCAGTGGAGCGCCCAGGCGACGGGCGCCAACGCGCAGCCCGTCTACAACCTCGTGGTCACGGGATCCCTGCTGACCATCGTCCCGCTCGTCATCGCCTTCATCCTCCTCCAGCGGTTCTGGCAGTCCGGCCTGAGCGCGGGAAGCGTCAAACAGTGAAATGAAAGGAACGACATGTTGATCATCAGTGGGCGCAGAGCCCGCCGCCGGATCGCCCTTGTCGCGGCAGCCCTCACGGCCGCCTCCGTGCTCGCCGGTTGTGGCTCGGGCGACGGTGGCGGCAGCGGAGGCGAAGGCACGGCCGCGGACCTCGACGCCGCTCTCGAGGAAGGGGGCACCATCACGTACTGGACGTGGACCCCGTCCGCCGAGGCCCAGGTGGCGGCGTTCGAAAAGCAGTACCCGAACGTCGAGGTGAAGCTGGTCAACGCCGGCACCGGCAACGACCACTACACGAAGCTGCAGAACGCGATCAAGGCCGGTTCCGGCGGCCCCGACGTGGTGCAGATCGAGTACAAGGCCCTCCCGCAGTTCGCGCTGCCCGGCGACCTGGTCGACCTGCGCCAGTACGGCTTCGACGAGTTCGAGTCGGACTACACGCCGTCGACGTGGGCCTCGGTGCAGGCCGGCGAGGGCCTCTACGGGCTGCCGCAGGACTCCGGCCCGATGGCGCTCTTCTACAACCAGGAGGTCTTCGACGAGCACAAGCTCGAGGTGCCGAAGACCTGGGACGAGTACGTCGAGGCTGCCCGGACCATCAAGAAGGAGAACCCGTCGCAGTGCATCACCAACGACAGTGGTGAGGCCGGATTCACCACCAGCATGATCTGGCAGGCCGGTGGCACGCCGTTCGAGTCCGAGGGCGAGAACGTCACGATCGATCTGCAGGACGAGGGCACGCTGAAGTGGACGGGCGTGTGGAACCAGCTCATCGAGGACGAGCTGGCCTGCTCCATCCCGGGCTGGACCGAGGAGTGGTACAAGGCACTGGGTGACGGGACCATCGCGTCCATCCCCCTCGGCGCCTGGGCGCCCGGCGTGTTCGAGCAGTCCGTGCCCGACGGTGCGGGCAAGTGGCGGGCCGCACCGATGCCCACGTACGACGGCCAACCGGCGACCGCCGAGAACGGCGGCGGCACCCAGTCCGTGCTGAAGCAGAGCAAGAACCCCGCGCTGGCGGCGGCGTTCGTACGCTGGCTCAACCACGACGAGGGCGTCGAGCCGTTCCTGGAGAGCGGTGGCTTCCCGGCCACGGTCGCGGACCTGGAGGACCCGGCGTTCGTCGACAAGAAGCTCGACTACTTCGGTGGCCAGCAGGTCAACCAGGTGCTCACCGAGGCAGCCACGCAGGTGGTCGAGGGCTGGCAGTACCTGCCCTACCAGCTGTACGCCGACACGATCTACGGCGACACCGTCGGCAAGTCCTACCAGACCCACACCGCCCTCGAGGGCGGCCTGACGGCCTGGCAGGAAGCGCTCGTGAAGTACGGCGACGAGCAGGGCTTCAGCGTCAACTGACCCACGACTGACCCACGACCACGACCAACAGGGACCGACAGCCGCCGCACGTCGCAGAGCGGCGGCTGTCGGTCCCTTCCGAGAGGTAGGCATGCCCGAGTTCACGATCGGCGAGACCGACTTCCTTCTCGACGGTGAGCCGTTCCGGATCCTCTCCGGGGCGCTCCACTACTTCCGGGTCCACCCCGACCAGTGGGCGGACCGGATCGAGAAGGCCAGGCTCATGGGCCTCAACACCATCGAGACGTACGTGCCGTGGAACGCGCACAGCCCCCGCCCGGGTGTCTTCGACATTGACGGCATCCTCGACCTGCCGCGGTTCCTGCGCCTGGTGGGAGAGGCCGGCATGCACGCGATCGTGCGTCCGGGGCCGTTCATCTGTGCGGAGTGGGACAACGGCGGGCTGCCGCCCTGGCTGTTCCGGGAGCCGGGCGTCGGCATCCGCCGCCACGAGCCGCGCTTCCTCGACGAGGTCGAGAAGTACCTCCACCAGGTCCTGGCGCTCGTACGCCCGCACCAGGTCGACCTGGGCGGACCCGTGCTGCTGGTCCAGGTGGAGAACGAGTACGGCGCCTACGGTGACGACAGGGACTACCTGCAGGCCGTCGCGGACATGATCCGCGGCGCCGGCATCGACGTTCCTCTGGTCACCGTGGACCAGCCCGTCGATGCGATGCTCGCCGCCGGTGGTCTCGACGGGGTGCTGCGTACCAGCTCCTTCGGGTCGGACAGCGCGAACCGCCTACGCACCCTCCGCGACCACCAGCCGACCGGGCCGCTGATGTGCATGGAGTTCTGGGACGGCTGGTTCGACCACTGGGGAGGCCGGCACCACACCACCCCCGTCGAGCAGGCCGCCGAGGAGCTCGACGCCTTGCTCGCGGCCGGCGCCTCGGTCAACGTGTACATGTTCCACGGCGGCACGAACTTCGGCCTGACCAGCGGAGCCAACGACAAGGGCATCTACCGGCCGACGGTGACCTCCTACGACTACGACGCTCCCCTGGACGAGGCCGGGAACCCGACCGCGAAGTACTTCGCGTTCCGCGACGTCATCGCCCGCTACTCCCCGGTGCCGGCCGAGGTCCCGGTCGCGACTGGGCCCGCCCCCGAGCAGACGGTGGCGTTGGGCGAGCCGGTCCGGCTGCTCGACGACCCGGAGGCTTGGGGCTCCTCGAGCACGTGGGAGTCGCTCCCGATGCTGGACGAGCTGGATTCCGACACTCGTCTGGCCGTCTACCGGACCGAGCTGCCGGGCGACGGCGACGGCCCGGGCGTCCTCACCCTCGGTGAGGTCCGTGACCGGGCCGCTGTCTTCCTTGACGGCGCTCCGGTCGGCATCCTCGAGCGGGAGCACGCCGAGCGCGCGATCGCGCTCCCGCGCGGCCGCGGCCGGCTGGAGCTGGTCGTCGAGGACCAGGGCCGGGTCAACTACGGCGCCCGCATCGGTGAGCACAAGGGCCTGGTCGGGCCGGCTCTGTTCGACGGGATGCCACTCACCGACTGGGAGGTCCTGGCCATCGACCTCGACCGGGTGCCCCGCCTGTGGGAGACCGTCCCATCCTCCGGCCGGGGCGCTGGGGTCGGGCCCACCGCCTGGCGGGCACACTTCTCGGCCGAGCCCGACGCTGACCTCTTCCTCGACACCACCGCCTGGGGCAAGGGCATCGCCTGGGTCAACGGCTTCTGCCTGGGCCGCTACTGGCGCCGCGGTCCGCAGCACACCCTCTTCGTGCCGGGCCCGCTGCTGCGGCCCGACCGCAACGAGCTCGTCGTCCTGGAGCTGGACGTGCTCCCCGATCCGACCGCCCGGTTCGTCGCCGGGCCGTCCCTGGGGCCGCTCGAGGACTGAGTCCCCGGCTTGGGTGTGCGGGATCATCGCGCGGGCCAGGGGCGCAATGGGCGGCTGCTCATCGGTCGTTGCTGGGGAAGACGAGACGGGCTCAGGCGTGCCCTCCCACTGAAGGCCTGGCACCACTTCGACAGGACCGTCCTTCGGGAGGCTCGCCACTCCGCAGTGAGTGGAGTGGGACCGCCGCGGACGGGAGCTACCGGTGCGTGCGTCCCTATGCCCAAGGGTCTGTTGGGTCTGGGCGGGTTCCCGATCACCGGGAAGCCGGGATGGGAAACGTCCTGGCCTGGTTCCATCGTGGTGTGTCCGGCGTCACAACGGGCGCCGTGGGACACGATGAGGTGAGCATGAGTACTGAGACCAATTCTGCCGAATCGAGGCGGCGAGCACTCCGCAAGGTGATGTGGCGCTTCATGCCGTTGATCGGCGTCTGCTACATCGTGTTGTACCTCGACCGCCTGAACATCGGCGTCGCGGCACTCACGATGAACGACGACCTGGGTATCTCCGCCTCAGCATTCGGCTTCGCGGCCGGCATCTACTTCTGGAGCTACACGATTCTCGAGCCTCCGAGCAACTGGGTGCTCACCAGGGTCGGCGCGCGCCGCTGGATCAGCCGGATCATGATCACATGGGGCATCATCACGATCGCCACCGGATTCGTGCAGGGCACGTTGAGTCTGACGATCGCCCGGGTGCTGCTGGGCGCGGCCGAGGCTGGCTTCTCGCCCGGCATGCTCTACTTCGTCTCTCGCTGGTTTCCTGCCGTGCAACGCGGCCGCGCGATGTCGTGGATCGTCGTCTTCGTATGCCTGTCGTCGCTGGGCACTCCGATCACGACGCACTTGTTGGCACTCGACGGTCTGCTCGGCTTGGCGGGCTGGCGCTGGATCTTCATCATCACCGGCATTCCGGCGGTGATTCTGGGTGTCATCGCCTTCCGCGTGCTGCGCGAGCGTCCCGGCGAGGCCGAGTTCCTCGAGGCCGACGAGCGCAAGTGGCTCGAGGCGACGCTGGAGGCCGAGCGGTCCCAGCACGAGGAGAGCCACGGCACTGCGGGTTTCTTCAGAGGCCTGGTGCATCCGCAGGTGCTTGTGCTCGTCATGGTCTGGGTCTGCTTCACATTCAGTCTGAACGGCTTCCAGTTGTGGATGCCGCAGATTCTGGCCCAGTTCGGTCTGTCGACTGGCCGACTGGGCTACGTGGCGGCACTGCCCGCGCTTCTTGCGATTGGCCCGATGATCTGGTGGGTGCGGCACTCGGACCGCCATCAGGAACGGGGGGTGCACTTCGCGGCCGCTGCCGCCACAGCCGCCGTGGGCTTTGCGATCGCCGCGGTGTTCTTCTCGACGCCAACCGTCGCGATCGTGGGCTTCTGCATCGCGGGCATTGGCCTCTACTCAGCGATGGCTGTCTTCATCACGATGCCAGCGTCGTTCCTGAGCGGCGTCGCGCTCGCGGCCGGCTTCGGCGTCATCAACGGCATCGGCAACCTGGGCGGCTACTTCGGCCCGCAGGTCACCGGCTGGCTGAAGGACTCCACCGGTAGCTTCATACCGGCGATCGGAGTCTACTCGGCCGTGCTACTCACTGCTGCTGTGATTGCTCTCGTCCTCACCCGCAACCAGCATCGCGCGCGCCGCCAAGCTGGATCGGTGCCCGTCAAGGTCTCCGCCTGAGTCGATCTGGTTGAGTCTTCGCGGCCGTCATGTCCCGTTCGGGACATGACGGCCGCACTTGCATGTGGTCGAGGACGCATGGCCGTTGGTGCCGCTGGCCGAGCGGGCTCTTGAGTTCCCACTGAACGGGAACCTGCCCTGCCGTGCGGGCTATGACTCACGGCACGATCGAAGCGCGTCGAACCCTCGGCGCCACGAACTGAGGAGCCGTATGAGCGTGACCTTCGGAACGATCCGACAACTCGGCTTTGTTGTTCCCGACCTCGAGACCGCAATGCGCCACTGGGTGGAGCGACTGGGCGTCGGCCCGTTCTTTCACGTGGCGCGTCAGCCGGTCAACGACTTCCGATTTCGGGGCGTGCCCCTGGCAGCCCCGGAGTTCAGCGTCGCGCTCGCCCAAGCCGGACACCTGCAAGTCGAGCTGATTCAGCAGCACGATCCGACTCCTTCGGCGTTCCAGGAGTTCGTCGACGAGGGTCGCGAGGGCCTCCAGCACATTGCGTTCTGGACCACGAGATTCGACGAGGTCACAGCACAGGTTCGCGAGCAGGGACATACCGAAGTGATGTCCGGACGTTCCGGCAGCGGAGCACCCGACGAGCGATTCGCATACTTTGACGGCGGCGGACCGCAGGGCACCGTGGTCGAGATCTCTGAGGTTTCAGGTCGAAAGCGTGCGCTCTTCGATGCCGTCGCCCAAGCCGGAGCCAACTGGGACGGCACCGACCCCGTCCGCGACATGACCTCGCTGGTGACGCCGTGACCGCGGTCGTGACCGGTGGTGCCTCCGGGATCGGTGCTGCTGTCGTGGCGGCTCTGCGTGAGCAGGGTTGGGACGTCGTCGTCGCCGATCTCAGCGTCGACGACGACGTCACTGCTGACGACCTCCGGACGGTCCGCACAGACGTCACGGACCCCACCTCGGTGGCGCGTCTCGTCGAGGTTGTCCACGCCGCGAACCTCCGCGTGGGTGCTGTCGTTACCTGCGCCGGCAGTGCCGACAACGGCCCGGCCCGCGAGGTCGGGCCGGAACGGTTCGCCCGCACACTCGCGCTCAACCTCGTCGGCACGTACGCCGTGTGCCATGCCTTCCTCGATGACCTAGCTGCAGAACAAGGGGCGATCGTGACGATCGGGTCCGTCTCCGGCTCCCGCGGCAGCGAGCACCGGGCTGCGTACTCCGCGTCGAAGGGCGGCGTCGAGGCGCTCACCCGCCAGCTCGCTGTCGAGCTCGCGCCCGAGAGGATTCGCGCGAACTGCGTAGCGCCGGGTTCGACGCTCACCCCGCTGGTGGCCAAGGCGCAGGGAGACGCCTCCGTGCAGCGCACGATCCTTGGGGCGATCCCCATGGCGCGCTACGCCGATCCGGCCGAGATCGCGGAGGTCGTCGCATTCCTCGCCGGCCCACGCTCCTCATTCGTCACCGGGCAGGTGTGGGGTGTCGACGGAGGCCAGCTGGCGTACGGCGGCTGGCGGACGGAGGCACGCCGTGGCTGAACCGAAGCCATTGGTCATCGGTGTCAATGTCAACGAGAACATGGGCCGGGAGGCCTCCCCCCACGTGCCGTGGACCGCTGAGGAGATCGCCGTCGTCGCGGCGGCCAGCCAGGCGGCGGGAGCCTCGGTGATGCACTTCCACGCGCGCACCCCGGACGGCGGTGCAGCACACGACGCCGCGAGTTACGCAGCAACGGTTCGCGCCGTCCGGTCCTGCAGCGACTTGCTGCTCGCCCCCGCGATGGCGGTTGGCGCGACGGCTGCCGAGCGCTTCGGCAACATCGGGGCGCTGCAGGCCGATCCCCAGACCCGGATCGACTTCCTTGCCATCGACCCCGGCACCGCGTCCATGGACCTGGTCGACCCCGGGACGGGCGACTTCGCCACCGGCGACCGTGTGTTTGCTACCCCCGTGTCCGATCAGAACTGGTTTCTGGAGCGCGCAATGGAGCACGGGCTCACACCGTACCTGGCCTCCTTCAACCTCAGCTGGACCCGGGCGATCTTGACCCATATCGCCGCGGGTCGTGTGCCGGAACCAGCCGTGGTCTTGTTGGTGCTCGGCGGTCCCGAGTTCGTCGCTGCACAGCCGGCCTCGGTAGCCACGATCGAGGCCCAGGTGGACGCGCTGGCCGCAGCCCCTGTCGAGTGGCTGGTCTCGAGCCATCGGGGCGATGTCCTGGAGGTGGCCGACCACGTCGTCGCTCGGGGCGGCCACTTGGTCGTCGGTACCGGCGACCACCCGCATGTCGAGCGCGGGCTACCGACGACGCCCGAGCTGGTCAAGCTGGCCGCTGGGGTGGGGCGCCGCCACGGCCGCCAGCCGGCGACGCCAGAACAGGCCCGACAGCTACTGGGGGTGCGGACTCGTGCGGATCGTTGACACCGCGGGCGGACGCCCCGTCGAGGTGCTGCGCGTGGGGGCCATCGGCGTATGGGTGATGGACTCAGTCGCGTTTGGCGGCCCGGAGCACGCCGGTCAGGTGATCGTCACCGGGTCGCACGGCGGCCGGAGCGCCGGCGAGTACGCCGCTTCCTACGGAGTCGCGGTCATGGTCGCCAACGACGCCGGCGTCGGCAAGAATGCAGCCGGCATAGCTGGGCTGTCTGCTCTCGACGCACTCGACATCGCTGGGATCGGTGTCAGTCATGAGACGGCGCGCATCGGTGACGGTGCCGACACGTGGGAAAGCGGCGTTGTCAGCTATGTAAACGCCCGGGCGGAATCTCTGGGTGCGCGGGTCGGCGAGCCGCTGCGCGCTGTCGTTGCCCGTCTCCTCGACAAGGAGGTGCTCTAGATGTATCGCGAGACCGTGTGGTCCGAAGGACCGGTGCGGATTGTGCTCATGGACAGCATGTCGCAGGTCGAGCAGTGCGACACCGGCGCAATCGTCGTTGCCGGATCAAACGGCGGACAGGAGTCGGGCAACGTGGGCGTGGCCGCGGGCTGCGGCTTCGTGCTGCTCAACGATGCCGGCGTCGGCAAGGACCGTGCCGGGATCTCTGGTCTCGCCACGCTTCAAGAAGCAAGGATCCCGGCGGCGACCGTCGGCCACGACACGGCCGAGATATCCGATGCCCGCGACATGTGGGTCGCTGGTGTTGTGTCCCACGTCAATCCGGCAGCCCTCGCCGAGGGCGTCGCTCCAGGCGACCCCGCCGGACCCGCCGTGCTCGCGCTCGCTCGTCGCTGGGCCGCCGCGCACCTCGAGGAAGGATCCGCATGACCCGATCGTTGATCAACGACCCGGACGACTACGTCCGTGAGGCGCTGGAGGGGCTCGTGGCCACGCACGACGATCTCCTCGCGCTGCACGCCGAGCCGCTGTTCCTCGCTCGGCGCGACCCGGCCTCCGACAGGGTGGCGATCGTGTCTGGCGGTGGCTCGGGCCACGAGCCGCTGCACACAGGGCTCGTCGGCGACGGGATGCTCGACGCTGCCGTGCCTGGCGCCCTGTTCTCGAGTCCGACCTCCTTACAGGTCAAGGCCGCGGTCGAGGCCGTCGACGCCGGCCGGGGCGTGGTCCTGGTCGTGAAGAACTACACCGGTGACGTCCTCAATTTCTCGATCGCGCGTGAGCTGCTCGCCGATCGTCATGACGTCGAGATAGTGCTTGTCGCCGACGACCTCGCGACGACCTCGACCGTCGATGGAGGACCTGGACGGCGCGGCACTGCGGCCACGATCGTGGTCGAGAAGGTGTGCGGTGCGGCCGCCCGTCGCGGCGCGGATCTTGCCGAGGTTGCCGCATTGGGGCGCCGGACGGTCGAGCGGTCGGCAAGCCTCGGCGTCGCTTACCGTGCGTGCACCAATCCGCTCACAGGAGCTCTGTCGTTCGACCTGGCACCCGACGAGATCGAGATGGGCATCGGCATCCATGGCGAACGAGGTCGGGAGACCCGACCGGCAGGAACGGCCGACGACGTCGTCGAGGAACTGGTCGGGCATCTGGTCGGCCACCTCGCGCTGCCGCGCGACGCCCCGGTGCTTCTGCTTGTGAACGGGCTGGGTGCCGCGCATCCTCTGGAGCTGTCGGTGATCGCTCGGGCGGCACGGTCAGCACTCGGGCGGCGCGCCATCCGCGTCGACAGATCGCTCGTGGGGACGTACGTGACCGCGCTCGACATGCACGGGTTCTCCATCACGTTGACCCACCTCGACGATGAACTGCGTTCGCACTGGGACGCGCCGGTCACGACCGCAGCGGTGTCGTGGTGAGCGCGCTCGACACGGCGGCGACCCGCGCCTGGCTGTTGCGGTTCGCCGACCGCGTGATCGCCGATGCCGATGACCTCACGGAGCTCGACCGGCTCGCTGGTGACGGTGACTTCGGCTGGAACACCAGCGCCGCACTCCGCCGGGCCCGTCCCGCTCTTGAGTCGGCGGGAGCTGCTGTTCCCAGTGCGTTATGGGCCGCGCTCAGCGACTCCTTCCTCGCCGCCGGAGGCACGAGCGGGCCGCTCTTCGGGTTGTGGTTTGGTCGCCTCGGGGCTGCCGACGTCCCCGTGTGGACCGCTCGCGACCTCGCCGAGGGCGTCGCCCGAGCCACCGAAGCCGTCACCCGACTCGGCGGCGCCTCAGCCGGTGACTGCACCATGGTCGATGCGATGATCCCAGCCGTTGGTGCCCTCGCGCGGTCGGCCGAGCGTCCGTGGGCCGAGGCGCTCGCAGCGGCCGCTGTGGCGGCCGCTGAAGGCGCAGCGTCGACCGGTGCGATGGTTCCATCGCGCGGCCGGGCGAGTTACGTGGGAGAAAGGGCCCGTGAGGTCGTTGACCCGGGAGCGCTGGCCGTCGCCTGGTTCTTCGAGGCTGGATCCGACTCATGACGCTCCCACACGACCGCGTGATCGTAACGATCGCCCCTACCGGAGGATTCCTTACCCGAGAGCACCATCCTCACGTGCCGGTGCAGCCCATCGAGATCGCCGAAGATGTAGCGCGATGCGTCGACGCAGGGGCCAGCGTCGCCGCGCTGCACGCACGACGACCCGACGGACAGGCCACCTGCTCGGCGGCGATCTACCGCGACATCAACACGCGAGTGCGCTCCCTGCGTGACGTGATCGTCAACAACTCCACGGGCGGAGGCATCAACGGCGACCTGCTGTTCGAGACGGACCAGGGAACTCATGCCATCGACTGGGCTGCACGGCTCGAGGGACTCGATGGGGGCGCCGACACCTGCACGCTGGACGCCGTCACCGCCTACATCACCGGGCCCGATGGGCGCGAAGTGCTGATGGACACATCGACCGCCAGGGCACGCCAGCTCGCCGACGGTATGCGCGCCCGCGGTATCAAGCCGGAGTGGGAGGCGTTCAGCCCGACCCACCTCATCCGTGAGGTCGCTCGACTGACTGACGCAGGGATGGACGCCGCACCGCACATCATCAACCTCGTGCTCGGGCTCGACGCCACGTTCCAGAACGCGCTGCCATGGGGATCTCAGCACCTTCGCTCAATGCTCGATGTGGTGCCGACGAACTCCGTAGTCGGCGTGAGCATCAACGGCCCTGACCAGATGGTCGGTCTCGCCCACGCCCTCACCCTCGGGCTGAACGTCCGTGTCGGCATCGAGGACCACGGCTTGCTGCACGGCGAGCCGGCCGAAAACGTCCGCCTGGTGGAGCACGTCGTATCGATCATCGAGGCTCTCGGCCTGACCCCGGCCACCCCTGCCGAGGCGCGAGCTGCCCTTGGCCTCGACGAGGAGGTTCCCCGTGCCTGATTACGACAACGTGCAGTTGCGCTCCCAGGACTGGTTCGGCGGAACCGGGCTCAACGCCTTCATCCACCGGTCGTGGATGAAGAATCAGGGCACTCCGGACCGCATGTTCGACGGCCGGCCGGTCATCGGCATCTGCAACTCCTTCTCGGACCTGACCCCCTGCAACGCGCACTTCCGCGACCTGGCCGCCGAGGTCAAGGCCGGCGTGCTCGAGGCCGGCGGGTTCCCCGTGGAGTTCCCCGTGATGTCGTTGGGGGAAACGATCGTCCGACCCACGACGATGCTCTACCGCAACCTAGTGGCGATGGACGTAGAGGAGTCGATCCGAGCGAACCCGGTCGATGGCGTCGTGCTGCTGTGCGGTTGTGACAAGACGACGCCGGCCCTGCTGATGGGTGCGGCAAGCGTGGACGTTCCGACGATCGTGGTCTCCGGCGGGCCCATGCTGACTGGTCGCTTCCGTGGACAGAAGGTGGGCAACGGCACCTCGATGTTCCACATGAGCGAGGAGGTCCGGTCGGGTCGGATGACCGAATGCGAGTTCCGTGCGGCCGAGTCAGACCAGGCACGGTCCGCCGGGCACTGCAACACGATGGGTACCGCGTCCACCATGGCATCCATGGTGGAGGCGCTCGGCATGTCGCTCTCCGGCAACGCCGCCATTCCCGCGGTTGACGCCCGTCGGCGGCTGCTCGCTCGCGACAGCGGCGTACGTGCCGTCGAGTTGGTTCACGAGGGTGTCACCATGTCATCGATCGCCACGCGTGAGGCGTTCGAGAATGCGATCCGGGTGAATGCCGCAATCGGTGGATCGACCAACGCCGTGGTGCACTTGCTCGCGCTGGCCGGTCGCCTTGAAGTCGACCTCGAACTCGACGACTTCGGGCGCATCGCTGAGAAGATTCCGCTACTCGTTGACCTGATGCCCTCAGGCCGGTTCCTCATGGAGGACTTCTTCGAGGCGGGCGGCGTGCCGGCCGTGCAGCGTGAGTTGGGCGATCTGCTGCACGACGCGGCAACCGTCACCGGCTCCACTGTGCACTCGAACGTCGCCGATGCGGTGCGTTGGGGGGATGATGTGGTGCGTCCGGTCGACGACCCGCTCAAGGAGAACGCCGGGATCGCCGTGCTACGAGGCAACCTTGCCCCGGGAGGCGCCGTCATCAAGCCCGCCGCGGCCACACCCGGACTGCTCCGACACACCGGCCCCGCGCTGGTCTTCGACAGCATGGACGACCTGCGGAACCGGATCGATAGTCCCGACCTCCCAGTCGACAGAGATACGGTGCTGGTCCTGCGCAACGCTGGCCCGCGCGGCTTTCCCGGCATGCCTGAACTGGGCAACCTGCCGCTGCCCGCAAAGTTGTTGCGCGAGGGGGTGACTGACATGGTGCGGATCTCGGACGCCCGGATGAGTGGCACAGCATTCGGCACGGTCGTACTGCATGTCGCACCAGAAGCCGCCGCTGCGGGCCCATTGGCCGCGGTACGCGACGGTGATCTGATCCGCCTCGATGTCACGACGGGCGAGCTCGACCTTCTCGTCGACGAGGCCGAGATTGCGGTCCGCCTGGCCGCTGTGCGGCCGATGCCCGCGCCCGCTTCGGGCTACGCTCGCCTATACGTAGAACACGTGACCCAGGCTGACGCGGGCGTCGACTTCGACTTCCTCGTCGGTCGTCGAGGATCACTGGTCACGGGAGACAACCATTGATGACGTCGACGCAGATCGTGGTTGTAACGGGTGCCGGAACCGGCGTCGGGCGGGCCATCTCGAGAGAGTTGCTCGACCGGGGCCACGGGGTCGTTCTCGCAGGACGCCGACGTGCGCCGCTCGACGATGCCGCCGCGGGGCATCCCGCCGCCACCGTGGCACCGCTCGATGTCGCCGATCCTGCGGCCGTCGCAGCCATGTTCGGGGATGCGTTGGCCAGGCACGGTCGGGTTGACGTGCTGGTGAACAACGCGGGCACCTTTGGACCTGCTGTTCGCATAGACGAACTTCAGCTCGAGGACTGGGAGGACACCTGGCGTACCAACGTAACCGGGTCGGTGGTCTGCGCAAGAGAGGCGGTTCGCGTCATGCTTGCGCAGGACCGGCCCGGCGGACGCATCATCAACAACGGCTCGCTGTCCGCACAGGTGCCGCGCCCGCACAGCGTGGCCTACGCGGTGACCAAGCACGCGATCTCGGGGCTCACAGCGTCGCTGGCCCTCGATCTTCGAGACGAAGGGATCGCCGTTACCCAGGTCGACATCGGCAACGCCTCTACCGCGATGACGGCGGGAGCCTATGTCGCCCAAGGTGCACTTCAGCCCGATGGCACCCACAGGGCGGAGCCGACCATTGACGTGCGCCACGTCGCGACACTCGTCGCTCAGGTGGTCGAACTGCCGACCGACGTCGCTGTGCCGCAGCTGACTGTGATGGCTCGCGCCATGCCGTTCGCCGGTCGTGGCTGAGGGTCAACGGCGGCTTTGGAGCACCGGGCGCACCACGGACCGGGCATCGATGAGCTCCTGCGAAATCGTGAGAGCCGTGGTACGGACGGCCGCGTCCATGCGGTTGGTGTCGAAACGTCCGGCCATCCCAGACATCGACACGGCCGCGAGGGCAGCACCATCGGGGCCGAACACAGGGGCAGCGACGGCCACGATGGTGGGGATTGCCTCCTGCCGGTCGAAGGCGACGCCCCGCCGACGTACCACCTCGAGTTCACGGCACAGCTCGTCGTGGTCGACCACAGTGCGTTCGGTTAGCCGTGGGAGCACCCGCGGAATCTCTACCGAGCCCTCGCTGAAAGCGAGGATTGCTTTGCCCGACGCGCTCGCGTGTGCGGGCCAGCGGCCCCCGGTGTGTTGTGGCAGCCTCGGTCCTTCGCGACCGCGGAACATCTCGATGTGCACGACCTCGAAGCCGTCGAGCAGCGCCAGGCCGACATTCTCGTGGGTGGCTTGGTGCAGCGTGGCCAGGTGTCGTTTGGCGGCTTCGCGTAGGTCGCGCTGACGAGGTACCGCCTCCCCGATCTCGAACAACAGCAGGCCGGGACGGTAATCGTCTCCGTCGCGCTCGAGTAAACCGACCCGGACCAGGTCGGCCACCATCCGGTAGACCGTCGACTTCGGCAGCCCCGTGCGGCGGCTGAGAGCTGCGGCGCTCAGGCTGCCGCGACTGTCTCGAAACTGCTTGATGACCTCGGTCGCGCGACCGATCGCACTGATCTCTCCGTCAGGACGGTGTACCGGGCTCATTGTTGGATCCTCTCGGCGAGGCGCACCGCGGTGACGACGGGTGCACCGGAGAGCCGTTGCGCGCGATCACTCCCGTCGATCCTTGGACCGACGGTCGGGATGCACCAGCGTGCCATCTTTCTCCAGTCGTGGGCGTCATCGTCAATCGTGCTTCGCCCGCAAGGTCATCGCGAGGACTCAGTCCCATTGAATGGGACTTTCGCAGCGGTCGTCCGTTCTGCTCTTGCCAGGTTGCCCCCATGTATGTCCCGAATTCCTGTCCCGAGACAAGTTGCATGACTGGTTTGCGTGCGTGCGTGCGACGCTGGGGGAATGGCCAACAGACTCGCGTCCGCAACGTCGCCGTACCTGCTCCAGCACGCTCAGAACCCGGTGGACTGGTGGGAGTGGTCGCCCGAGGCGTTCACCGAAGCGCGCGAGCGCAATGTGCCGGTCCTGCTGTCCGTCGGCTATGCCGCCTGCCACTGGTGCCACGTGATGGCGCACGAGTCGTTCGAGGACGAGACGACGGCGGCGTACATGAACGAGCACTTCGTCAACATCAAGGTCGACCGGGAGGAGCGGCCGGATGTGGATGCGGTCTACATGGCGGCGACGACGGCGATGACCGGGTCGGGTGGGTGGCCGATGACGGTGGTGCTCGACCACGACGGCAACCCGTTCTTCGCGGGCACCTACTTCCCGGACATGCCGCGCCACGGGCAGCCGGCGTTCACGCAGGTGCTGCAGGCGCTCTCGGAGGCGTGGACGCAGCGGCGCTCGGAGATCGGGGCGGTGGCGGACAACGTACGTCAGCATCTGGCCAACATCTCCGGGGTGGCCGGGGCGGCGGGCGACTGGCAGGTGGATGTCGATGCTGTGGTCGAGACGCTGGCGGGGGAGTTCGACCCGATGGCGGGCGGGTTCGGGGGCGCGCCGAAGTTCCCGCCGTCGATGGTGCTGGAGTTCCTGCGGCGGGCGGCCGGGGCGCTCGGCGCTGACTCGCGGGTCTCGCACATGCTCTCGCGCACCGTCGCCGCGATGGCGGGCGGCGGGATCTACGACCAGGTCGGGGGCGGGTTCGCGCGCTACGCCGTCGACCGCGGCTGGGTCGTTCCCCACTTCGAGAAGATGCTCTACGACAACGCCCAGCTGATCGGCCTCTACGCCCGGCTCGGCACCGAGCTCGGCGATCGGGTCGCGCGGGAGAGCGCCGACTGGATGATCCGCGAGCTCGGCACCGCCGAGGGTGGGTTCGCCTCGGCGCTCGACGCCGACAGCGAGGGGGTCGAGGGCAAGTTCTACGTCTGGACCCCGGCCGAGCTCGTCGAGGTCCTCGGTGCCGAGGACGGTGCCTGGGCCGCGCAGGTCTTCGAGGTGACCGAGGCCGGCACCTTCGAGGAGGGCGCCTCGACCCTGCAGCTGCGCCACCGGCCCGAGGACACCGAGCGGCTCGAGTCGGTCAAGGCGCGGCTCCTGACCGCGCGTGCGGAGCGGGTGCGGCCGGCGCGCGACGACAAGGTCGTCGCCGCCTGGAACGGGCTCGCGATCAGCGGGCTGGTCGACGCCGGGCTGCTGCTGGGCGAGCCGAGATACGTCGATGCGGGACTTGCTGCCGGGGAACTGCTGTGGGACAAGCACTGTGTTGGTCTCGACACGCCTCCGCCTAGCGGCTCCGGCGGCTCGACCAGCGAACTACCGTCGGTTGAGCCCGGCGAGCGCCAGCGAGCCGGTGTCGAAACCAACACAGTCCGCCTGCTCCGCGTCAGCCGCGACGGCGTGGCCGGCGCGCACGCAGGCGTGCTGGAGGACTACGGCTGCGTCGCATCGGGATTCCTGAGCCTGACCCAGGCCACCGGCGACGCCACCTGGCTCGACCGGGCGACGAGCCTGCTCGACACCGCGCTGACCCACTTCCGCGCCGAGGACGGCGGCTTCTACGACACCGCCGACGACGCCGAGGCGCTGGTCACCCGGCCCCGGGACGCCTCCGACAACGCCAGCCCCGGCGGCACCAGTGCGATGGTCCACGCGCTCGTCACCGCCCACGCGCTCACCGGGGAGGGCCGCTACCGCACCGCCGCCGAGGAGGCGCTCGCCGCCACCAGCACGCTGATGACCAAGGCGCCCCGGTTCGCCGGCTGGTCGCTGGCCGCGGCGGTCACGATGGCCGAGGGGCCGTTGGAGATCGCGGTGGTCGGTCCGCCTGGGCCTGACCGCGACGCTCTCGAGGCGGCCGCCCGGCGGAAGCCCGGCGCGGTGGTGGTCGTCGCCGACGAGGCCCGCGAGGACATCCCGCTGCTGAGCAGCCGGACTCCCGTGGACGGGAAGGCCGCGGCGTACGTCTGCCGGGGTTTCGTCTGCGAGCGCCCGGTCACCACGGTGGAAGAGCTAGCGAAGACCCATACCTGATACGCAGGAACTATGTGGCGATCCGCTATGTCGGCGTGAGCGGAGAAGTGTAACTTCGGTCACATGACGGTCGATGTGATTGCGTTCCTGGAGCTGCTGGCCGGGGATGCCACGGAGGCCGAGTTCGAGGGACCGTCGCGGGCCGCGCGAGCGGCAGGGGCGACGGTCGAGGAGCAGGAGCGGATCGACCACGCCAAGCGCCTCGCGCTCCAGGTCAGAGCCACCCTCGAGGCACGCCGCAGGCGCGAGGGCGAGCTGGGCGCACTGTTCGAGTCGGCCAACGACCTGGCGATGCTGACCAACCTGGAAGCGGTGCTGCAGGCGATCGTGACCCGGGCGAAGCAGCTGCTGAACAGCGACGTCGCCTACCTGACCCTCAACGACGAGCGCCGCGGTGAGTACATGCGGGTGACCGAGGGGATCCTGACCGCGGCCTTCCGCTCGACCCGGATCCCCTTCGGCATCGGCCTCGGCGGCCTCGTCGCGCAGACCATGAAGCCCTACTCGACCGCCGACTACATCCCCGACGAGCGGTTCCGGCACGCCCCCGACATCGACGCCGCGGTCAGCGGCGAGGGCATCCGCGCGATCATCGGCGTTCCCCTCCTGCTCGGGAGTCAGGTCATCGGCGTCCTCTTCGCCGCCAACCGCACCGTACGTCCCTTCGGTGCCGAGGCGAGCGCGCTGCTCGTCTCGCTGGCGGCCCACGCCGCGATCGCCGTCGACAAGGCCCGGCTGCTGGAGGAGACCCGGGCCGCGGTCGCCGAGCTCGAGGTGACCACCCGTCAGCTGCAGGCGCGCAACGAGGTGGTCGAGCGCGCCGCCGACGCCCACGACCGGCTGACCCGGATCGTCGTCGAGGGTGGTGGCGTCGACGACGTCGTACGCAGCGTCGCCGAGGTCCTCGGCGCCCGGGTCGTCGTGCTCGACCTCGACGGCGAGACGATCGCGAGCAGCGCCCCGGACCAGCCGGTCTCCGATTACGAGGCGGCCGTGACCAGGCGGAGCCTCGACCTGAGCCGCACCGCGGGCAGCGGCGACGTCTACGCCACCCCGGTGCTCGCCGGTGCGGAGCAGCTCGGCTCGATGCTCCTCGGTCCGCGTGAGGTCGACCGCGACGACGGTGATCTGGACGACGGCGACCAGCGGATCCTGGAGCGCGCGGCGCTGGTGACGGCGCTGCTGCTGCTCTTCCGCCGCAGCGTCGCCGAGGCCGAGGGCCGGGTGCGCGGCGAGCTCCTCGACGAGCTTCTCTCCGGCACCACCCCTGACCCGGAGACGCTGCGCGAGCGCGGGCGCCTGCTGCAGGCGGACCTGTCCAGGCCCTACGCCGTGGTGGTCGCGAACGTCCCCGGCGACCGCGCGAGGGTCGGCCAGGCGGCGACGTTCGTCGCGGCGACCCACGACGGCTTCGCGGCGGTGCGGCAGGGACAGGTCGTGCTGATCTTCCCGGACTGCGATGCCCGCGCCGCCGGTGAGCTGGTCGTCGAGGGGCTGCGGCTGTCGGCGGGAGCGCCGGTGACGGTCGGCGCGGCCGGCCCGGTGCCGGGTCCGCTGAGCAGTCCGGGTGCCGTGGTGAAGGGCTACGACGAGGCCCGTCGCTGTCTCGCGGCGGCGATGACCCTGGGCCGGGAGGGTGAGGTGGTCACCGCCGACGACCTCGGGTTCGTGGGGCTGCTGCTCGGCTCCGACGGCCACCCGGCGGCGTACGTCACCTCGCGGCTGGGTCCGGTGATCGACTACGACACCGCGAAGGGGTCGAAGCTGGTGGAGACCCTGCGGGCCTACTTCGCCGCCGACCGCAACCTCACCCGCACCGCCGCGGCGCTGCACGTCCACGTCAACACCGTCACCCAGCGCTTGGAGCGGGTCACCCGGCTGTTGGGCAAGGGCTGGCAGGCGCCGGAGCGCCAGCTCGAGGTGCAGCTGGCGCTCCGGCTCCATCAGCTCGTTGCCTAGGAGCTCCTAGGAACGACGGCGACTCAGCCAGATGTGGCGAGCGGTACCCCAGATGCCCCGGCGGAACAGCAGCACCACGGTCACGAACACGGCCCCGGTGACGATCCCGATGCCGTCGAACCCGGACGAGGCCAGGTAGTCGGCGAGCATCACGATCAGCCCGGCGCCGATGACCCCGCCCCACAGCGTGCCGATGCCACCCAGCACCGTCATCAGCACGACCTCCCCGGAGGTGGCCCAGTGCAGCTCGGGCAGCGCGACGAACCCGTGCGAGACCGCGAAGACGCCGCCGGCCAGCCCGGAGAGCCCGGCCGAGAGCACGAAGACGATGAGCTTGTAGCGCTCCACGTCGTAGCCCAGTGCCCGGGCCCGCGGCGCGTTGTCGCGGATGGCGACGAGCACCCGCCCGAAGGGGGAGTGGACGATCCGCCAGGCTGCCCACATCCCGAGCAGGATGATCGGCAGCGCGGCGTAGTAGAAGAAGAACGAGTCGGTCTCGACCGCCTCGATCCCGAAGAACGACCGCGGCACGCCTTGGAGCCCGTTCTCGCCGCCGGTGAGCGAGGAGGCCTGGTTGGCGATGAAGAAGAGCATCTGCGCGAAGGCCAGGGTGACCATCGCGAAGTAGATGCCGGACCGCTTCACCGACAGGTAGCCGATCGGCACCGCCAGGACCATCGCGAAGAGCGCCCCGCCGAGCACCGCCACCGGGAACGGGACGCCGAGGTGGATGGCGATCAGTCCGGTCGCATAGGCGGACCCGCCCCAGAACGCGGCGTGACCGAAGGAGAGCAGCCCGCAGTAGCCCAGCAGCAGGTCGAGGGCCACGGCGAAGAGCGCCCAGGCGGCGATGTCCATCGCCACCGGCGGATAGACGAACCATGGCAGCCCGAGCGCCACCACCAGACCCACGGCCAGCAGCAACAGCCGCTGCCACGGCCGTGCCCCGGCGATCGCCGCGTGCTGTTCGCTGACGCTCGCGCCAGCGGTCGCGATCGATGTCATGCCGTCGCCTCCTCTCGGCCGAAGAGCCCGGCCGGCCGGGCCAGGACGACCACGGCCATGAGCACGAAGATGAGAACCTGCGCGAACGTCGGTGCGTACGCCTGCCCGAACGCCTCCACGAGCCCGACCAGGAACCCGCCGACGACGGCACCGACGATCGAGCCGAGCCCGCCGATCACCACCACCGCGAACAGGATGATGATGAAGTCGCTGCCCATCTCGGCGGTGATCGCCCGGAACGGTGCGGCCAGGACTCCGGCCAGCCCGGCGAGCGCGACCCCGAAGCCGAAGACCGGCGTCACCCAGCGCCCGACGTTGATGCCGAGCGCACGGGCGAGCTCCGGCCGCTCGGTCGCGGCCCGCACGATCATCCCCACCCGCGTACGCGTCATCAGCAGCCAGACGCCGAGGCAGACGAGCAGCGCCACACCGATCACGAAGAGCTGGTAGACCGGCAGCCCGACGCCACCCACCTGCACCCGCCCGTCCAGTGCGGAGGGGCGTTCATAGGGCAGCCCCGAGACCCCGTAGCGGCGCTTGACCAGGTCGACCAGCAGCAGGGTCAGCCCGAAGGTGAGCAGCAGGTTGTAGAGCGGGTCGAGCGGCAGCAGCCACTGCACCAGCAACCGCTCGACCAGCATCCCGAAGACCAGCATCAGCAGCGGCACCACGATCAGCGCCAGCCACAGGCTCATTCCGACGGTGTCCAGGAGCACCGCGGCCGCGACCGCTCCCAGCATGTAGAAGGCGCCGTGGGCGAAGTTGACCACGCCCAGCACCCCGAAGATGACCGCCAGGCCGAGCGCGGCCAGCGCGTAGAAGCTGCCGGCCGCGAGCCCTTGGACGGTGTATTGCAGAACCGCGTTCATACGAATCCCTCTAGACCTCGGGTACAGCTACATCGAGCAGCCGGACTCCGCCGCCGGGCGGAACGCCTCCTCGGCCGGGATGGTCTTGATGATCTCCTCGTAGTCCCAGTCCTCCTTGACGTCGGCCGGCCCCTTGACCCGGGCCAGGTAGACGTCGTGGATGACCCGGTGGTCCTCGGCGCGGATCTCACCGTTGCGCAGGAACATGTCCTCGACCTTCTTGCCCTCGAGCTCCGCGACGACCTTGTCGGCGTCGTCGGTGCCGGCCGCCTGGACCGCCTCCAGATACTGGGTGGCGGCCGAGTAGTTGCCCGCGTGGGCGTACGTCGGCCGGTCGCCGGTCTCCTCCATGAACCGGTCGGCCCACTCGCGGGACTCCTCGTCGAGGTTCCAGTACCACGCGTCGGTGAAGATCGTGCCCTCGAACGCCTCGACGCCGAGCGAGTGGATGTCGGAGATGAACATCAGCCCGACGGCCAGGTCGATGCCCTGGTCCTTGAGGCCGGACTCGTTGTACTGCTTGACCAGGTTGATCAGGTCGCCGCCGGCGTGCATGGTGCCGATGACCTGCGGTTTCGCGGCTCCCGCCTTGGTGATGTACGTCGCGAAGTTGTCGTTCGGGAACGGCGTCGCGATCGTGCCCGCGACCTTGCCGCCGCCGGCCTCGATGGCGCCGGTGAAGGACTTCACCATGTCCTGGCCGAAGGCGTAGTCGGGGTAGATCAGCTGCCAGTTCTTGCCGCCCTCCTCGGTCACGACGGTGCCGGTGCCGTTGGCCAGCATCCAGGTGTCGTAGGCGTAGTGGAAGGTGTACTTGTTGCACTGCGCGCCGGTCAGCTCGGTCGTGGCCGCGCCGACGTTCATGTAGAGCTTCTTCTTGTTCTTCGCCTGCGTCGCGACGGCCAGCGCGGCCGAGGAGGTCGGCACGTCGAGGATCACGTCGGCGCCCTCGCGGTCGTAGAGCTCCTGGGCCTTGGTGTTGGCGATGTCCGGCTCGTTCTGGTGGTCGGCCGAGGTCACCTCGATGTCGTCGACGACGGCCTCGTCGCCGTACTTCTTCTTGTAGTCGTCGATCGCCATCTGGATCGCGATCTTCGAGTTGGGGCCGGAGACGTCCTTGTAGACACCGGAGGCGTCGTTGAGCAGGGCGAGGACCACCTTGTCGTCGGTGAAGTCGCCTCCGCCCGCGCTCGGTCCGCCGGCGCCGCAGCCTGCGGTGACCAGGACACCTGCCATCACCATCGAGGCGGTGGCAACTGTGCGTCGCTTGTTCATCGTGTCTCTCCTCGCGGGGGTTGGGACTGCGTTGTGCTGGGGCGGTACGTCAGATCCCGAGGTGTTCGAGCAGTTCGTCCTGACGTTCGACGAACTCGTCGTTGTCGAGGCTCTCGACCAGGCGGCCCTGGGCGAGCAGGTAGTGGCGGTCGGCGACGGTGGCGGCGAAACGTACGTTCTGCTCGATCAGGAGCACGCCGATCCCGGACTGCTTCGCGGTCCGCACGATGTCGCCGATCTGGGCGACGATGACGGGCGCGAGCCCCTCGGAGGGCTCGTCGAGCAGGAGCACCCGGGCGCCGGTGCGGAGCACACGGGCGACGGCGAGCATCTGCTGCTCGCCGCCCGAGAGCGTCGTCCCGCCGGCCCGGCGGCGGCTGCCGAGGGCCGGGAAGGCGTCGTAGACCTGCTCCAGCGTCCACGCCGACTCCGAGACGCGGGGCGGCAGCAGCAGGTTCTCCTCCACGCTCAGGTTGGCGAAGATGCCGCGGTCGTCCTGCACCCAGCCGAGCCCGGCGCGGGCACGCTTGTGCGCCGGCAGCGTGGTGATGTCGCGACCGTCGAGCCGGATCGATCCGGTCAGGTGCTTGTGCAGGCCCATCAGGCAGCGGACCAGGGTGGTCTTGCCGGCGCCGTTGCGGCCGACCAGGGTGACCACCTCGCCCTCGGCCACGCTCAGGGTGGCCTCGCGCAGCGCCTGCGCCTCGCCGTACCAGGCACTCAGATTCTCTGTCTCAAGCACAGGGACCTCCATCAAGCACTGTGGGCCTCCCCGAGGTAGGCGGTGATGACGCGCGGGTCGGCGCGCACCTCGTCGTAGGGCCCCTCGGCGAGCACCGAGCCCTGCTGCAGGACGGTGACCCGGTCGGCGAGGTGGGCGACGACGTGCATGTTGTGGTCGACGAAGACGACCGTGCGGCCGGCGGCGATGCGCCGGACGAGCTCGATGGTGCGGTCGACGTCCTCGATGCCCATCCCCGCCGTCGGCTCGTCGAGCAGGAGCAGCCGGGGCTCGACGGCGAGCACGAGCGCGAGCTCGAGCGCCCGCTTCTGGCCGTACGCCATCAGGCCGGTCGGCCTGTCGGCGAGCTCGGTCAGGCCGACCTCGGCCAGCAGCCGGTCGACCTCCTCGCGGCGCCGGCCCAGCAGCTTCTCCGAGCGCCAGAACCGCAGGCCCTGGTTGGTGAGCCCCTGGAGCGCGATCTCGACGTGCTCGCGCGGGGTGAGGTTCTCGAAGAGGCTGGTGATCTGGAAGGAGCGGGCCACCCCGTGCCGGGTGATCCGCTCCGGTGCCATCCCGGTGACGTCGTCACCGAAGACCCTGATCCGCCCGCTGGTCGGCTTGAGGAACCCGGTCAGCAGGTTGAACAGGGTCGTCTTGCCGGCGCCGTTGGGGCCGACGAGCGCGTGTACGGTGCCCTCGGCGACCTCGAGGTCGACAGAGCTGACCGCACGGAAGCCGCGGAAGTCCTTGGTGAGGCCCTCGGTCCGCAATGCCATTTCCGGGGCCCGGTCCTGGATTGGTGTGGTGCTCGTCACAGGGGCGACGCTAGGGAAGTGGTGAGACGTACGCCATAGGGGTTCGGGACACACTGAGCGGGTCTGTTGTGTGGCGTGGAACCATGCCGACCCGTCGAGGCCCGGCCACATCTCCGGCCGCGCAGTTGTGTGCGCAGTCCACATGGCGCACGTCACACCGCGTCGCGATCCTTGAGCCATGCCCCGCACCCTCGTACGCAGATTCCTGACCTTCGGCTCGTCGCTGGCTCTCGCCGCCGCGGCCCTGGTCGCCGGCCAGGTGCCCGCGAGCGCCGCACCGTCGGCGAGCACCACCGACTGCTCGGCGCTCGCCGGGCTGAGGATCCCCGCGCACCGCATCGGCCTGCCGACCACCGGGGCGGAGGTGACCGCGACGACCTCGATGCCGGCCTCCGGAACCGGCCCGACCGCGATCCCGGCCTACTGCCGCGCCGACATCGCGATCCATCCGGTCGACCCGGCAGCACCCGACATCCGGATGGGGCTGGCGCTGCCGGAGGGCTGGAACGGCAGGTCGATGATGTTCGGGGGTGGCGGCTACAACGGCACCGTCCCCAACCTCGCCCAGAACGTGCCCTTCGGCCCGGTCGACCAGCGCACCCCGCTCGGGCGCGGCTACGCGACCTACGCCAGCGACTCCGGCCACCAGGCCGACACCACCCGCCACCCGATCGCCAGCCTGGACGGCTGGTTCGGCCAGAACGACGAGGCGCTGCGCAACTTCTCCGGCGACGCGCTCAAGAAGGTGCACGACACCGCCCGGTTCGTCATCACGAAGGCGTTCGGCCGCGGGCCCGGCACGACCTACTTCGCCGGCGGCTCGACCGGTGGGCGCGAGGCCCTCGCCGTCGCGCAGCGCTGGCCGCGCGACTTCGACGGCGTGATCTCGGCCTACCCCGCCTGGAACGCCGCCACCCTCGACCTCTTCTTCGGCCGGATCACCCACGAGTTCGCCAAGCCGGGTGCGTTCCCGTCGAAGGTCCAGCAGGACCTGGTCGCGCAGCGGGTCCTCGCCGCGTGCGACGGTGGCGACGGGCTCGCGGACGGCGTCGTCTCCGACGAGGCCGGCTGTGACTTCGACCCGGAGACCCTGCTGTGCGGAGAGGGCGAGACGCCCGGCGCCACCTGCCTCTCCCGCGAGCAGATCGACGCGGTCGTGGCCGCCGACAGCAGCTGGCGGCTGCCCTACCGGGTGGCCAGCGGCGAGTGGGGCTACCCCGGGTTCCCGGTGCTGTCGGGGGCGCGGATGTCCACCCCGATCCTCGGCTTCGGCACCACCGCACCGGCCGACCCGATGCCCGTCACCGCGGGCTACGGCATGCAGTTCTGGAACCAGTGGGCCAAGTACTTCATCGCCCGCGACCCTCAGATCAGCCCCTTCGCGATCGACCCGGCCGCCCCGGGGGAGTGGCAGCGCCGGATCAGCGAGCTGACCGCGCTCCAGGACGTCAACGACGTCGACCTACGCCCCTTCGCCCGCTCCGGCGGCAGGCTGATCCTGGTCCACGGTGCCGCCGACGAGCTGGTCAGCCACCGCTCCACGATCGACTACTACCAGCGGGTCCAGCGGGTGATGGGCAAGCGGGCCACCGAGGAGTTCTCGCGCTTCTACCTGGTGTCCGGCGCCAACCACGCCAACTTCGCCCCGGTCGCGTTCTCCGCCTCGTACGACTCCCTCACGGCGCTGCAGAAGTGGGCCGAGGACGGCGTCGCTCCGGACAGGCATCAGGTGGTCGCCGACGGCAACGTCGGGGCCAACCGCACCCGGCCCTTGTGCGAGTGGCCGACCTGGCCTGCGTACGTCGGGGGACCCGTCTCCGAGGCGAGCAGCTTCCGGTGCGGCATGTGACGGACTACACCCCCGACCTACCCAGTCCATCAGTCGAGATGGTTTCCTATCCCTCATGTCTGTTTGGCGAACCAAGTCCATCGAACAATCTCTCGCCGATGCCGACCACCCTGATTTCAAGCTCAAGAGACGGCTGACCGCCGTCGACCTGACCGTCTTCGGGATCGGCGTCATCATCGGAGCGGGAATCTTCACCCTGACCGGTCGGGCCGCGGCCCAGTACGCCGGTCCGGGTGTGGTGTTCTCCTTCGTCATCGCCGCGATCTGCTGTGGTCTGGCGGCGCTGTGCTACGCCGAGTTCGCCTCCAGCGTGCCGGTCTCGGGGTCGGCCTACACCTTCTCCTACGCCACCCTCGGCGAGATGCTCGCCTGGATCATCGGCTGGGACCTGATCCTGGAGATGGTCCTCGGTGCGTCCGTGGTCGCGCAGGGCTGGAGCAGCTACCTGGTGACGTTCCTGGAGGAGATCGGCCTCGGCTGGCCCGAGGGCTACGGCCCTGACGCCAACGCCGAGTTCGGCCAGCCCAACCTGGCCGCGCTGGTGCTCGTGATCGTCCTGGTCGGACTGATCGCGATCGGCATCAAGGAGTCGCTGCGGGTCAACCTCGCGCTCGTCGCCGTCAAGCTGTTCATCGTCCTGTTCGTCATCGTCGCCGGCATGTTCTACATCTCCGGCTCCAACTACGACCCGTTCGTCCCCGAGCGCGCCGGCTCCGTCAGCGGCGAGGGCATCCACCAGCCGCTGATCCAGTGGGCCTTCGGTCTCGAGCCGCAGACCTTCGGTGTCCTCGGCATCATCTCGGCCGCCTCGGTCGTCTTCTTCGCCTACATCGGCTTCGACGTGGTCGCCACGACCGCGGAGGAGGCCAACAACCCCCAGCGCGACCTGCCCCGCGGCATCATCGGCTCGCTGGTGATCTGCACGATCCTCTACGTCGCGGTCGCCCTGGTCATCACCGGCATGGTGAAGTACGATCAGATCGACCCCGAGGCGGCCCTCGCCACCGCGTTCCGTGACGTCGGCCGCGGCGGCTTCGCGACCCTGATCTCGGCAGGCGCCGTCGCCGGTCTGACCACCGTCGTGATGACGCTGATGATCGGCGCGATCCGGGTCATCTTCGCGATGAGCCGCGACGGTCTGTTCCCGGTGAAGTTCGCCCACGTCAACCCGAAGACCGGCACGCCGGTCCGGATCACCCTCACCGTCGGCGTCTTCGTCGCGATCGTGGCCACCTTCACCCCGATCGGCAAGCTCGAGGAGATGGTCAACATCGGCACCCTGACCGCGTTCGCGCTGGTCTCGATCGCCGTGCCGATCCTGCGCAAGCGTCGCCCGGACCTGCCGCGCGCCTTCAAGGTGCCGTTCAACCCGGTGCTGCCGATCGTGGCCGCGCTGATCTGCATCTACCTGACGCTCAACCTGAGCGTCGAGACCTGGCTGCGGTTCCTGATCTGGATGGCGATCGGCTTCGCGATCTACTTCGTCTACGGCTACCGCAACTCGCGCGTCGGCAAGGGCGGCGACGACAAGGCCGTCGAGCCCCTGCACATGTGACGCTCTGCCACCCAGGAAGGGGCGCGCGGCCGGTGGCCGCGCGCCCCTTCTCAGCTCACCGCGTCCAGAAGGCGATCGCCGAGGTCGGAGCGCAGGTAGAGGACCGACCGGCCGTGCCGGGCCGAGGTCAGCAGGCCGGCCGCGCGCATCGCCCGCAGGTGCTGGTTGACGGCCGTGGTGGTGACCCCGAGACGTACGGCCAGCTCGGTCGAGGACGCCGGGGCCTCCAGCAGGGTGAGCAGCCCGGAGCGGGTCTCGCCGATGAGGTCGCGCAGCGCCCGCGGCGCCTGCGGCCGGTCGGTCGTCCAGAGGGTGCCGAGGCCGCGCGCGGGGTAGAACATGACCGGCGGCTCCTGCGGCGAGATCGGGGTCGACGGGTTGCGGGTGAACAGGGTGGGGACCACGGTGAGCCCGACCCCCGCGGTCGTACGCCGGTAGTCGACCTTCGAGGTGGTGAGCCGGATCGAGAGGATGTCGTCGGCCAGGGAGACCCGGGGCGAGATGTCGGCGAACATCGCGGCCATGCCGGAGTGGACGATCGTGCGCCCGCGGTAGACGATGTCGGCCTCCAGCACCGCGCGCATCCGCTGCCAGTGCGGCTCGAAGCAGGCGTCCCAGTAGCCGCGGAGCGCGGTGAGGACGCGGCTCAGCACCTCCTGAGGGTTCCCGCCGAGGACGGCCGGCGGACCGTCGTCGAAGTGCACGGCGGCGAGGTCGGCACGTACGCGGTCCGGCGGTGTCGCCGCGACGACCTCGAGCTCGTCCTCGAGCCGGGCGAGCGGCGTGCGCGGTCGTGGGTTGAGGAAGTCCGGCGTCCAGAGCCGGTCGTTGGTCAGGGCGAGCAGGGTCTCGCGGTCCAGGTCGGCGGTGCCGACCGAGCGGAGCCAGGGCAGGTGGAGCGGGAAGCGGCCGGGGTCGCGCAGCGCGCGCAGCGAGAGGGTGAGCTCGTTGAGCGGCGAGATGGCGAACCTGACCTCGCTCAGGTCGGGGCCGGCCAGCTCGTACCTGATCATGAAGCAATACGCTACATCGTTAACGTTCCACGGTCGCCAGGTGCGAGAACTGCCTCATGATCCGACCTCCCAGCGACCCGGTCGAGCGCCCGCTCGTCGGCGCCGTCGCCGCCCTCTCGCTCGCCCGCGGGATGTTCTTCGCCGTCAGCGCGCTCTACTTCACCCGCACGATCGGGCTCTCGGCGGTGACCGTCGGTGTCGGCCTGACCGTCGCCGGCGCGGTCGGCGTCGTGGCCACGTACGCAGGTGGGCGGCTCAGCGACCGGTGGGGCGCCGACCGGGTCCAGCTGGTGGCGATGACGAGCTACGGGATCGCTCTGCTGGCCTACGCCCTGGCGCGGGACGTGGTCGCGTTCGTGCTGGTCGCGACCTGGGTCTCGGCCTCTCGGGGCTTCCAGTCGAGCGCGCAGTCGACGCTGGTCGCGCGCTGGTTCGACGGTCCCGAGCGGGTGGCCGTACGCGCCCGGCTGCGGGTGGTGATGAACGTGATGATCGGGGTCGGGACGCTGCTCGCAGCGGTGGCGCTTGCCGTGGACACCGGGGCGGCCTACCGCGCCACGATGGTGCTCGTCGGGGCGCTCACCACGCTCGCGGCGGTGCCGCTCGTCGGGCTCAGGCGCCGGGTCGCCGGGCTGGGCGAGACGATGGACGCCGGCTCCGGCCCGACGGTGGCCAAGGGACCCTCGCCGCTGCGCGACCGCACCTACGTGACCGCGACCGTGCTCAGCGGGGTGATGGCGATCCACTTCGGGGTGACCTCGATCGGGGTGCCGCTGTGGGTGGCCGACCACACCGACGCCCCGACCGTCCTGGTCTCGCTGCTCCTCGTGGTGAACACCGTCTACGTGGCGCTCTTCCAGGTGCGAGCCTCGCGCGGCACCCACGACATCGCCACGGCCGGGCGGGCCGTGCGCGGTGCCGGCTTCCTGCTGCTGGCGGCCTGCGTCCTCTTCGCCGCGGCGGCCTACGCCGGCCCCGTGGTCGCCACCGCGCTCCTGCTGTCGGCCGCGCTCGCGTCCTCGGCCGCCGAGACCCGCGGCGAGGCGGGCAGCTGGGGGCTGGCCTTCGAGCTGGCCGACCAGCAGCGGGCCGGTGCGTACCAGGGCGTGAGCCAGATGGGCTACGCGCTCGCCCACATGCTCGCGCCGCTGGTCGTGACCGCCACCGCGATCGACCACGGCACCGGCGGGTGGATGGCGCTCGGTGCGCTCTTCGCCGTCACCGGCGTCCTCACCGCCGTGCTCGCCCGGCACGCCGCCGCGGCGCGCGCCCCGGGCGTGCCTCAGCGCAGCGAGTACGTCGCCAGCGAGACGCCGGTGTAGTGGACGATGAACGCCAGGATCGTGAAGGTGTGGAAGACCTCGTGGAAGCCGAACCACTGCGGCCACGGGTTGGGCCGCTTGAAGCCGTAGATCACGCCGCCGGCGGTGTAGAGCGCGCCGCCTACGCAGATCAGCGTGAAGGTGGCGATACCGATGCCGACGCCGAGGGCGACGGCGCCGGAGAAGAAGGACGGGATGAAGAAGATCGCGGCCCAGCCGAGCGCGATGTAGTTCGGGACGTACAGCCAGCGGGGGGCCTCGGGCCAGAACACCCGGAAGAAGACACCCAGGATCGCGCCGGTCCAGACCACCGACAGCAGCACGATCTGGGTGGTGCCCTCGAGGAGCAGCAGCGAGAACGGGGTGTAGGAGCCCGCGATCATCAGCATGATGTTGGCGTGGTCCCAGCGCTTCAGGATGGTGTGGGCGCGGGCGCTCCACTTACCCATCGCGTTGCCGCGGTGGTAGACGGCGGAGACCGTGAAGAGCAGCAGCGCGGCCATCGTGAACACCGCCGCGCCGAGACGTGGCGCGCCCGACGGAGCGAGCACGATCAGCACGATCCCGGCGGCGAGGGTGAGCGGTGCGCTGGCCAGGTGGATCCAGCCGCGCAGCTTGGGGAGGGCCTCGTGAACGGTCGAGGAGACCGAGTCGGTGATCGTGCCGACCTTGAGGCGCATCGCGTCCGTCATCTCACTCATGAAGCGTTAGGTTATCGGTCGACCCTGAAGATCCGGTGAATCCCGTCCCGCTGGGTGATGTTCGGCCGGGATCGCGCGGGTGGCGGCGCCGTCGCGAGCGTCGCGAGACGGGTGTGCTGGCAAGGCGGAGCCTCGAAGGCGGTCTGGTTGCACCGTCGAGAGGTGACAACGCAGCCAGCGCGCCCGTATCGCGGCGCGCAGCAGGTGCCGCTACCCGCGCGATCTCGTGCGCCGATACCCTTCTCCCGTGGCAGACTGGAAGGACGGCGTACGTCGAATTCTGTATCCCGCCTACGAGGCGCGGATGCTGCGCAAGCTCGACGTCTCCAAGCTTCCCAAGCACGTCGGGGTGATGCTCGACGGCAACCGCCGCTGGGCCAAGGAGGTCGGCCAGTCGACCGCCCACGGCCACCGTGCCGGCGCGGCCAACATCGAGCCGCTGCTGACCTGGTGCGACGAGATCGGCATCGAGGTGGTCACCCTGTGGCTGCTCTCCACCGACAACCTCAACCGGCCCGCCGAGGAGCTCGCCCCGCTCCTCGAGATCATCGCCGACGCGGTCGACTCGCTGGCCGACGAACGCCGCTGGCGGCTGCACCCGGTCGGTGCGCTGGACCTGCTGCCCGACTGGCTCGCCCACCGGCTCAAGGCCGCCGAGGAGGCGACCCGCGACGTCGACGGGATGCTGGTCAACGTCGCCGTCGGCTACGGCGGCCGCCGCGAGATCGCTGATGCCGTACGCGCCCTCCTCAACGAGCACGCCAGCCGCGGCACCTCGCTGGAGGAGCTCGCCCAGATCATCGACGTCGAGCACATCGCCGACCACCTCTACACCAAGGGCCAGCCCGACCCCGACCTGGTGATCCGTACGTCGGGGGAGCAGCGCCTGGGCGGGTTCCTGCTCTGGCAGAGCGCGAAGTCGGAGTTCTACTTCTGCGAGGCCTACTGGCCCGACTTCCGGCGTACCGACTTCCTGCGGGCCCTGCGCGCCTACGCCCACCGGGAGCGTCGCCTCGGCAGGTGACCTGAATCGTCTGCGATTGCTTCGCAGTTCGCGAGCGCTTCGAGGGACGCTCAGCGCTGACCGCTGGATGGAACAAACCGGTGGTGTCACCAGGTGTTCACAAAGAAAAATCGTTCGTGTTGCCACGGACCGTTGGTGCGGCGTCGTAGCGTTGTACCAACGGCGGGGAACAAATTCCCGTCGCACCTGGAGGCCCGTTACGTGAGTAGTCACGAACCGAACCTGCGTCAGGATCACATCGATCCTGACGGGTGTGAGGCGGTCGGCACCCCGACTGACGGTCCACCGTCCGGTCCATCTGATTGACGATGAAATGGCCGGACTCATGGGTGTATGAGCCGGTCGCGAGAGGTGATCCGCGTGGCCAACCGAACCACGAACGAGCATGTCACCGAGGCCGACACGTCGGCCGCTCCGACACCGGCGTCGGAGTCTTCTCCGGAGAGCGAGTCACCGCACCCGCGGACGTTCGTTCTCGACACCAGCGTCCTGCTCTCGGATCCGAAGGCCATGACGCGCTTCGCCGAGCACCAGGTCGTGCTCCCGGTGGTGGTGATCACCGAGCTGGAGGGGAAGCGGCACCACCCGGAGCTGGGCTACTTCGCCCGCTCCGCGCTCCGGCAGCTTGACGGGCTGCGGGTCACCCACGGACGCCTCGACACGGCGGTCCCGGTCGGCGAGGAGGGCGGCACGATCCGTGTCGAGCTCAACCACACCGACCCGTCCTCGCTGCCGAGCGGATTCCGGCTCGGGGACAACGACACCCGGATCCTCGCGGTCGCACGCAACCTCCAGGGCGACGGGCTCGACGTCACCCTGGTCTCCAAGGACCTGCCGATGCGGATCAAGGCGTCCGCGGTCGGGCTCAAGGCCGAGGACTACCGCGGCGAGCGGATCAACGACTCCGACCCCGGCTACTCGGGGATGGCCGAGCTGGACGTCACCGCCGCTGACCTCGACGAGCTCTACGACGACGGGGTGCTCGACCTCGACGCGGCCCGCGACCTGCCCTGCCACACCGGCCTGGTGCTGATGTCGGACCGGGGCACCGCGCTGGGCCGGGTCGGCTCGGACAAGCAGGTCCACCTCGTCCGCGGTGACCGAGAGGTCTTCGGGATCCACGGCCGCTCCGCGGAGCAGCGGATCGCCCTCGAGATGCTGCTGGACCCCGAGGTCGGCATCGTCTCCCTCGGTGGCCGGGCCGGCACCGGGAAGTCCGCGCTCGCCCTCTGCGCGGGTCTCGAGGCGGTGATGGAGCGCAACCAGCACAAGAAGGTGGTCATCTTCCGTCCGCTGTTCGCCGTCGGCGGCCAGGAGCTGGGCTACCTGCCCGGCACCGAGAACGAGAAGATGTCGCCGTGGGGCCAGGCGGTCTTCGACACCCTCTCCGCGGTGACCACGCAGGACGTGATCGACGAGATCATCGACCGCGGCATGCTGGAGGTGCTGCCGCTGACCCACATCCGCGGCCGGTCGCTGCACGACTCGTTCGTCATCGTCGACGAGGCGCAGTCGCTGGAGCGCAACGTGCTCCTCACGGTGCTCTCCCGGATCGGTGCCAACTCGAAGGTCGTGCTCACCCACGACGTCGCCCAGCGCGACAACCTCCGGGTCGGCCGTCACGACGGTGTCGTCGCGGTGATCGAGAAGCTGAAGGGCCACCCGCTCTTCTCGCACGTGACCCTCACCCGCTCCGAGCGGTCGCCGATCGCGGCGCTCGTCACCGAGATGCTGGAGAACGTCGTCCCGTGACGCCGTAATCATTGTCACGTCAACGGCCCCAGACCGGTGAGGTCTGGGGCCGTTGTGATTCCTGTGACTCATGTTACGAAAGTGATGCTCAGGACGGTCATTTCTGACCTACAAACGGTGCGTCCGGTTTGATACGGGCTCGGTGCTCATGCATTGTTTGCGGGTCTGTAATGCCTCAGCCCCCGAATGAGAGCCCGTGACCAAGCCTGTTCATCGTGCCCCGCGACATCGCGGTGCGCCAGCGAATCCGCTTGTCGACGTTCCGCACAAGGCTGCGCGTACGACCGCCAAGACAACCCTCCTCCTCTCCGTCCTCGCCCTCGGCGGGACCGGCGCCGCAGTCGCCGGTGGGGTGGCCTACACCGGCCCCGCCACCGACGACCCGACGCTGAGCGCGGGTGAGGCAGCCGGCATCCCCGAGCTGACCGACGCCCAGCGCGCCGCGATCGAGGCCGAGTCCGCCGCCCGCGGCAGCGAGACGACGCTGTCGCGTTCGGCCGGTGACCGCCGCGAGGTCGCCGACCCGGGCAAGCAGGCCGCGCTGTCGGCCGGCAACGAGGTCCGCGCCATCGCCGGCGTCGAGGAGATCGAGATCGATCTCCGCAACCCCAAGGACATCGCGAAGTCGATGCTCGGCGACTTCGGCTGGGGCATGGACCAGTTCTCCTGCCTCGAGCCGCTGTGGGAGAAGGAGTCGGGCTGGAACCCGACCGCCGCCAACCCCTCCTCCAGCGCCTACGGCATCCCGCAGGCCCTCCCGGGCTCCAAGATGGCCTCGGCCGGAGACGACTGGGAGACCAACCCCGCCACCCAGATCGAGTGGGGCCTCGGCTACATCAACGACCGCTACGGCTCCCCGTGCGGCGCCTGGAGCCACTCCCAGTCCGTCGGCTGGTACTGAGCTTTTTGCGATTGCTTCGCAATTCGCGCAGCACCTTCGCTTGACCCTCGTCTTCCTCCGCTGCGCTCGTCGCTGGCGCTCCTCGCTCCGCTCCGTCCAGACGAGGGGCGCTTCGGCGCTGGCTTGTGGCCGACCGTGCCAGCCGGCGGCCGAATCGTCAGTTGTGGGCGACGAAACTCATGTTTCGTCGCCCACAACTACATTCTCGGCGGTGTTTGATCAGGGGTGGGTCATGGACTCCACGTCGAGGGCCTTGTCGAGGTCTTCCTCGGTGATCGTGCCGTCGGCGACGTAGCCGAGCTTGATGACGGTGTCCTTGATCGTGGCGCCCTCGGCGAGGGCCTGCTTGGCGACCTTGGCGGCGGCCTCGTAGCCGATGTACTTGTTGAGCGGCGTGACGATCGAGGGAGAGGACTCGGCGTAGGCGCGGAGGCGCTCGGGGATCGGCACGATCCCGTCGACGGTGCGCTCGGCCAGGACGGTCATCGAGGTCGAGAGCAGGCGGATCGACTCCAGGATGTTGCGGGCCATCACCGGCATCGCGACGTTGAGCTCGAAGGCACCCGACGCGCCAGCGGCGGTCACGGCGGCGTCGTTGCCGATCACCTGGAACGCCACCATCAAGGTGGCCTCCGGGACGACCGGGTTCACCTTGCCGGGCATGATCGAGGAGCCCGGCTGCAGGTCGGGCAGGTGGATCTCGGCCAGCCCGGTGGTCGGGCCAGAGGACATCCAGCGCAGGTCGTTGTTGATCTTGATCAGACCGACCGCGAGAGTCTTCAGGACGCCGGAGAGCTCGACCAGCGAGTCGCGGGTGCCCTGGGCCTCGAAGTGGTTGCGGGCCTCGGTGAACGGCTGGCCGGTGCGGTCGGACAGCTCGGCGATCACGGCCTGCGGGAAGCCGGCGGGCGTGTTGATGCCGGTCCCGACCGCGGTGCCGCCGAGCGCCAGCTCCCGAACCCTCGGGAGCACGGCCTCGAGCCGCTCGGCCGCGTAGCGGATGGTGGCTGCGTACCCTCCGAACTCCTGGCCGAGGGTGACCGGCGTCGCGTCCATCAGGTGGGTACGCCCCGACTTCACCAGGCCGGAGAACTCGGTGGCCTTCGCCTCGAGCGAAGTGGCCAGCACGTCGATCGCGGGCAGCAGCTGCTCGGTGACGGCGACGGCGGCGGCGACGTGGATCGCGGTGGGGAAGGTGTCGTTGGAGGACTGGGAGGCGTTGACGTGGTCGTTGGGGTGTACGTCGCCTCCGGCCCTGGCTACCAGCGACGCGATCACCTCGTTGGCGTTCATGTTCGACGAGGTGCCGGAGCCGGTCTGGAAGACGTCGATCGGGAACGCGTCGTCGTGCCGGCCCTCGGAGACCTCGCCCGCGGCCGCGATGATCGCCGCGGCCTTGTCGCGGGGGAGCACGCCGAGGTCGAGGTTGGCCTTGGCGGCGGCGGCCTTCACATGGCCGATCGCATGGATCAGCGCCGGCTCGATCGGAGTGCCCGAGATGGGGAAGTTCTCCACGGCCCGCTGGGTCTGGGCGCGCCACAGCGCGTCCTTCGGGACCCGGACCTCACCCATGGAGTCGTGCTCGATGCGAAAGCTCATGTCGTCCATGTCTGGTTCAACCTTTGACTAGTTGGTGCCATTCCCTTGCGAGACCGTGCCCACATAGAGCCAGTACGTCTCCGAGTGCCCCTGCAGGTCGACGGGATAGGAGAGCGCCTCGGCGTCGTCGAAGACCTGCGCCATGACCCCCAGCAGCGCCGGAGCCTCCGCCGCCGACCACACCACCACACTGCCACCCGGGGTGGTGGCCCGCCGCGCATCGGCGAGCGCGGGCGCCTCGTAGAGCGCCCCGTTGGCGTCGTGCACCAGGTAGCCCGGCCCGTTGTCGACGTCCAGCAGCACCACGTCGTACGTCTCGGGCCGGCTCTCCCGCAGGACCACGGCCACATCGGCGACCTCGACGTGGACGCGCTCGTCGGCCAGCAGCCCGGGGCCGTGGGGGATCCGGCCGGCGCGCATCCACTCGACCAGGCGCGGCTCGATCTCGACGACCGTGACGGCCTCGACCCGCGGGTCGGCCAGCACCGCCTCGAGGGTGAACCCGAGCCCGAGGCCGCCGATGAGCACGTGCCGTGGCTGCGGGTGCAGCCCGAGCGCGCGCGTCGCGAGCGCCTTCTCGGTCGAGGTCTCCCGGGTGTCCATCACGAAGATCCCGTTGGCCCGCAGCTCCAGGTGGCCGTCCGCCCGGTGTTTCAGGACCAGGCCCCCGTCTGCGATCACCGATTCCATCCCGCTCACGGCTCCATTGTGTCCGATGTGGGTACCGGCCCTGCCATGAGCGATGACAACACCCAGTTCCCCGCCCAGCAGCAGGAGCCTCCCGGGCTCACCGGCGAGATGGAGCCGGTGCCCGACCACGGCGAGTCGAGCTACCAGGGCCACGGCCGCCTCGAGGGCAAGGTCGCCCTGATCACCGGAGGCGACTCCGGCATCGGTCGCGCGGTCGCGATCGCGTACGCCCGCGAGGGTGCCGACGTGGCCTTCACCTACCTCCCCGAGGAGGAGCCCGACGCGCAGGAGACCTCGAAGCTGGTGGAGGAGGCCGGACGTACGCCGCTGGCGATACCGATCGACCTGCGTGAGCGCGAGGCGTGCGACGAGGTCGTCGAGCGCACCGTGCAGGAGCTCGGCGGCCTGGACATCCTGGTGAACAACGCCGGTTACCAGTTCGCCCGCGACAAGGGTCTGACGGACATGGACGACGAGCGGATCGACCGGACGTTCAAGACCAACCTGTACGCCCTGCTCTGGCTGACCAGGGCGGCCGTGCCGCACCTGAAGAAGAGCAGCGGCTGCGTCATCAACAACGCCTCCATCCAGGCGTACGAACCCTCGACCAGCCTGCTCGACTACGCCGCGACGAAGGCCGCGATCAACAACTTCACCGTCAACCTCGCCGCCGAGCTCGGGCCCGACGGGGTCCGGGTGAACGCGGTGGCGCCCGGGCCGATCTGGACCCCGCTGCAGCCGGCGACGCAGGCTCCGGAGAAGGTGGAGAAGTTCGGGGCCAACACGCCGCTGGGTCGCGCGGGCCAGCCGGCCGAGGTCGCCCCGGCGTTCGTCTTCCTGGCCTCGCCGACCGAAGCGTCCTACGTGTCCGGAACCGTCCTCGGGGTGACTGGGGGACGGCCGGTGTTCTGATGGCCACGAGCAGCTACCAGGGCAACGAGATCGACGGCGGTGGTCCGGACGAGGGACCGGAGCAGCGGATCACCCGCAACTGGAACGAGCTCCTCCAGGAGCTGCGGGTGCTGCAGACCGGGGTGCAGATCCTGACCGGCTTCCTGCTGACGGTGCCGTTCTCGCCACGCTTCCCCGACCTCAACGACCACCAGCAGACGATCTATCTCGTCGTGCTGGTCGGCTCGGTCATCACCACCAGTCTCATCATCGCCCCGGTCTCCTTCCACCGGATGCTGTTCCGGCGCCGGCAGCGCCCCTGGCTGGTCACGGCCTCGCACATCTGCGCGCGGGCCGGGCTGGTCGGCTTCGCGATCGTCTCGGCGCTGGTGGTGCTGCTCGTCTTCGACGTCGTCGTCTCGCTCGAAGCCGCGCTCGTGGCCGCGGCGGCCGTGCTCGTCCTGTTCATCTCGCTGTGGGCGGGACTGCCGCTCCTGAACGGACGAAACAACTCCCACTGACCCGGTGTGATGACCCCCACAGCGGGAGTACGCTGGATGGGAACCGAGTCGGGTGGGCTTATGTGGTCGATCTTCTGGATCATCGTCGCGGTGCTGCTGGGACTTGCCGAGGCGTTCACGATGACGCTGGCGTTCGCTTTCGTCGCCGGCGGGGCGCTGCTTGCCGCCGGGAGCGCCGCCTTGGGCGCCCCGGTGCTGGTGCAGATGCTCGTCTTCGCGCTCGCCGGCGGTGGCAGCGTGCTGCTGGTACGGCCCGTCGCACGCCGTCACATGGCGCTGCCGCCGCCGGTGCGGGACGGCACCGACGCCCTGGTCGGCCGTCAGGCGGTCGTCCTGGCGGAGGTCAGCTTCGCCCACGGCCTGGTGCGGCTCGCCGGCGAGGACTGGACCGCCCGGCCCTACGACGAGGACCTCGTCATCCCGGTCGGATGCCGGGTCGACGTGCTCGAGATCGAAGGCGCGACGGCGCTCGTGCATCCGCGGGACCCGTTGTCGCTGTCGCCCTAGAGGAGGACGTACGACATGGAACTTCTGCTGATTGTGCTGGTCCTGATCGGGCTGGTGGTCGGGGGAGTCGCCTCGACGGTGCGGATCGTGCCGCAGGCCCGCCGCTACAACATCGAGCGGTTCGGGCGCTACCGGGTCACGCTGCAACCGGGGCTCAACTTCGTGATCCCGCTGGTGGACCGGGTCAACACCAAGCTGGACGTGCGCGAGACGGTCTACTCCTCCAACCCGCGGCCGGTGATCACCGAGGACAACCTGGTGGTCAACATCGACACGGTGCTCTACTACCAGATCACCGACCCGCGGGCGGCTGCCTACGAGGTGGCGAACTACCTGCAGGCGATCGACCAGCTCACCGTCACCACGCTGCGCAACCTGATCGGGTCGATGGACCTGGAGCGCACCCTGACCTCGCGCGAGACGATCAACGCACGGCTGCGCGAGGTGCTCGACGACGCCACCGGGAAGTGGGGGATCCGGGTCAACCGGGTCGAGATCAAGGCGATCGACCCGCCGGCCTCGATCAAGGAGGCGATGGAGAAGCAGATGCGCGCCGAGCGTGACAAGCGTGCCGCGATCCTGCACGCCGAGGGCAAGCGGGCCTCGCTGATCCTCGAGGCCGAGGGCACCCGGCAGCGCTCGATCCTGGAGGCCGAGGGCCACCAGCAGGCCCGCGTGCTCGAGGCCGACGGTGAGGCCAAGGCGCTCGAGCGGGTCTTCCAGGCGGTCCACGCCAACGACGCCGACGCCAAGGTCCTGGCCTACAAGTACCTCGAGATGCTGCCCTCGCTCGCCTCGCACGGCAACTCGTTCTGGGTCATCCCCGGCGAGCTCACCGAGGCGATGCGTACGGTCACGGGGGCCTTCGCGGACACCGCCTCCAAGGCCACCGGGAACGGCAACGGCGAGGAACGACGTACGCCACCGCTGCCCACCCCGCGCAACGCCATCGAGCAGGCCCAGCGCGAGGCTCACGACGAGGCCGTCAAGGCCGTCGAGGAGGCCAAGGAGGAGTCGGCCCGCGCCGATCGCATCGTCGGCTGACGTACGTCGGTAGCCTGACCGGCATGTCGCCGGGTCTCGTGGTCGTGCTGCTCGTTGTCGTGGTGGTCGTCGGGATGCTGATGAGTGTCAGGATCGTCCCGGCGGCGACCTGCTTCGTGGTCGAGCGCCGCGGCCGGTACCGGACGACGCTGAGGCCGGGCCTCAACGCCATCGTGCCGCTGCTGGACCGGTCGTTGCTCGGTTCGACATGCGCGAGCAGGTGCTGTCGATGCGGGAACCGCTCGTCTGCCGCGATCACTACGTGTGCGAGGCGGCTCTGAACATCTACTTCGAGTTCGAGGACCCGTCGATCGCCTACCGCGTCGACAACACCCAGCAGCAGCTCGAACGCGCTGTCCGCGAGGCGCTGCGAGAGTTCGCCGGAATCGTCGACCAGGACGAGTTCCTCAACTCCACCCAGCGCCTGACGGATGTCGCCTATGACGCCACCCGCCGCTCGCGCGAGGACTGGGGCATCGTCGTCAAGCGCGTCGCGGTCACCGACCTCGGCGCCCCGGGCGCTCCTGGCCGATGACCGCGACCCTCGAGGCACCTCGCGGCGAAGGCGGCTGGTGCCCTCGCGCAACGGGCACGCCGACTGGTCGGGCTGTCGGGCATCGGTGACTCGAAAAACCTGATGCGGCGGGCGGTCACGGGTTGACAGCATCGGGCCATGTCGCTGCCCACTCCCACGCTCGTCACGACACGGTTGCGGCTGCGGCCGTTCACCGACGCTGATGCGGATGACCTCTTCGCGTTGCAGAGCGACGCCTACGTACTGCGCTACTGGGACTCACCGCCGTGGACCGATCGGGCCCGCGCCGGGCAGTTCATCGCCAGATCTCAGGAGATGGCGGAGGAGGGGGTCGGCGTGCGGGTGGTCATCGAACGGGACTCCGTGTTCCTCGGCTGGTGCACCTTCAACTCGTGGAACCCGGAGTTCCGCAGCGCCTCGCTCGGCTACTGCCTCGGCGAGGCGGCCTGGGGTCACGGCTATGCGACCGAGGCCGCCGGTGCCGTGCTGACCTGGGCCTTCGACGCGCTCGACCTCAACCGGGTCCAGGCGGAGGCCGACACTCGCAACGCCGCCTCGGCCCGGGTGCTGGAGAAGCTCGGGTTCAAGCTGGAGGGGACGCTGAGGGAGGACTGCGTCGTGAACGGCGACGTCTCGGACTCGTGGGTCTTCGGGCTGCTCCGGCGGGAGTGGTTCGCCCGGCAACGGGGTACCGCAGGGGCATGAGCCACGAGCAGCTACCAGCAGAGGGGCCCGACGACCCCGAGTACACCGACGAGTCCGGGCAGGTCTCCGAGACCCAGCGCCTCGACGAGGACGAGGGCGACACTCCGATCGCGCCCGCGGACTCGACGGCGGGTTACCCCGAGTCCGAGTCTGGAAGCCCGGACACGAAGGGGTCCGGACCGAGCGAGGCGCCGCCCGAGAACCGCCGCGACAACGACGTCTAGCGATTCTGCGGGCGGGCCGGGCTGGGTCAGGCTCAGCCGAAGAGGTCACCCAACCAGGACTCGCGGTGGTGGCTGCGGCGCTTGTCGTAGCGGTGGTCGTCGTCGTAGTCCCGCCGCTCGTACTCCCGCTTCTCGTAGCGTCGATCGTCGCGCTGCTCCTGGCGGGGCTGCTGCTGGTAGCTACCGGGTTGCGGGGCGCCGACGGACCGCTCGATGATCTTGTCGATCTCGCCGCGGTCGAGCCACACGCCACGGCACTGCGGGCAGTAGTCGATCTCGATGCCTTGGCGCTCGCTCATCACCAGGGTGACACCGTCGATGGGGCACTGCATGGGGGGTCTCCTCGTCGTCGGGGATCGGCGCCCATCAACCTATCCGGTCGTCCCGCCTCGGCGAGGCTCAGCGTCGGCGGGCGTCCGCTCAGCGCTCCTTCGACCGCACCCTGATCCCGGTGAGGGGGACGGTGGCGGTGCCGGAGGGGTCGGTGAAGAAGTCGTTGCCCTCGCCGTCGACGACGATGAAGGCGGGGAAGTTCTCGACCTCGATCTTCCAGACCGCCTCCATGCCGAGCTCGGGGTACTCGAGCACCTCGACCGACTTGATGCAGTCCTGGGCGAGCCGCGCGGCCGGGCCGCCGATGGAGCCGAGGTAGAAGCCGCCGTAGGTGCCGCAGGCCTCGGCGACGACCTTGGAACGGTTGCCCTTGGCGAGCATGACCATGGAGCCGCCGGCGGCCTGGAACTGCTCGACGTAGGAGTCCATCCGGCCGGCGGTCGTCGGGCCGAAGGAGCCCGACGCCATGCCCTCGGGAGTCTTGGCCGGGCCGGCGTAGTAGACCGGGTGGTTCTTCATGTACTCCGGCATCTCCTCGCCCGCGTCGAGGCGCTCCTTGATCTTGGCGTGCGCGATGTCGCGGGCCACCACCATCGGGCCGGACAGGGAGAGCCGGGTCTTGACCGGGTGCTGGGAGAGCGTCGCGAGGATCTCGGACATCGGCTGGTTGAGGTCGATGTCGACCACTTCGCCCGCGGAGATCTCCTCGGCCATCCCGGCGTCCGGCATGTACTGCGCCGGGTCGGTCTCGAGCTGCTCGAGGAAGACGCCGTCGCGGGTGATCTTGCCCAGCGCCTGGCGGTCGGCGGAGCAGGAGACCGCGATCGCCACGGGGCAGGAGGCGCCGTGGCGGGGGAGCCGGACGACGCGTACGTCATGGCAGAAGTACTTGCCGCCGAACTGGGCGCCGATCCCGAAGGACTGGGTCAGCTCGAAGACCTTCTCCTCGAGCTCGGTGTCGCGGAAGCCGTGGGCGCTCATCGAGCCCTCGGTCGGGAGGTTGTCGAGGTAGTGGGCCGAGGCGTACTTGGCCGTCTTGAGGGCGAACTCCGCGGAGGTCCCGCCGATGACGACGGCGAGGTGGTACGGCGGGCAGGCGGCCGTGCCCAGCGAGCGGATCTTCTCGTCGAGGAAGGTGAGGATCTTGTCCGGGTTGAGGATCGCCTTGGTCTCCTGGAACAGGAACGACTTGTTGGCGCTGCCGCCGCCCTTGGCCATGAAGAGGAACTTGTACTCCGGGCCGTTCTCGCCCTCGGGGGTCGAGTAGATCTCGACCTGCGCGGGCAGGTTGGAGCCGGTGTTCTTCTCCTCGTACGTCGTCAGCGGAGCCAGCTGCGAGTAGCGGAGGTTGAGCTTGGTGTAGGCGTCGAAGACACCGCGGCTGACGGTCTCGGCGTCGTCGGAGCCGGTCAGCACGCCCTCGGACTTCTTGCCCATCACGATCGCCGTGCCGGTGTCCTGGCACATCGGCAGGATCCCGCCGGCCGAGATGTTCACGTTCTTGAGCAGGTCGAGCGCGACGAAGCGGTCGTTGCCGGAGGCCTCGGGGTCGTCGATGATCTTGCGGAGCTGCTTGAGGTGGGCCGGGCGGAGGTACTGGTTGATGTCCTTCATCGCCTCGGCGGTCAGCCGGCGGATCGCCTCGGGGTCGACCTTGAGGAACTTGCGCCCGTCGACCTCGATCTCTTCCACCCCCTCGCTGGTGATCAGCCGGTAAGGAGTGTCGTCCTTGCCGGTCGGGAGGAGGTCGGAGTACCGGAACTCAACGTCAGCCACGGAAGCGAATCGTACGCCGCCGGGCGCCTCCGTCTGAGATCAGGCTGCACGCGCGAGACATCCGCGCTATGGTCGGAGACGTCCACACGGGAGTCCGCGGCAGCGGGCTGAGAGGGAGCTGGAGCCGCTCCGACCGTTACACCTGATCCGGATCATGCCGGCGAAGGAAGTGATTGGTTGTGCTTCTTCCACATATTTTTGCTCTGGTCTCCTCGCGCGATGATCTCGCGCTGCTGCCCGCCTTCGCGGAGGTCGGTGTCACCGGCTTCCAGGTGCGCGACAAGACCGCGACGACCCGTGAGCTGCTCGCGCTGACGGCGGCCGTGATCGAGCGGGTCGGGACGTACGAGGCCTGCGTGGTCGTCGACGACCGGCTCGACGTGGCGCTCGCCGCCGGTGCGGACGGCGTGCACCTGGGCGCCTCCGACCTGCCGGTGGCCGAGGCCCGGCGGATCGCCGACGCGGTCGCTCCGGGGCTGGTCATCGGCGCGACCTGCCGGGACCGTGCCGCCGTCGAGGCGGCTGCCGCGGCGGGCGCGGACTACGCCGGGTTCGGGCCGGTCTTCGCGACCACGTCCAAGGCCGGGCTTCCCTCTCCGCTGGGCGTCGCCGCCGTCACGGACGCCGCCGGGGTGCTCCCGCTGATCGCGATCGGCGGGATCTCGGCGGAGTCCGCCGGGCCGGTGCACGCTGCCGGCGCCCATGGGGTCGCCGTGATCGGCGGGCTCTGGCGACAACCCGATCCACTCCAGGCCGCGAAGGAGCTCGTGAAAGCGGTCGGCTGATGCGGGCGCGGATCCTCGGCGCCGGGATCGTCGGACTGTCCGTGGCCGACGAGCTGACCCGTCGCGGTCACGACGTCACGGTGGTCGACCCGTCTCCGGGCTCGGGGGCGTCGTACGCCGCGGCCGGCATGCTCAGCCCGGCCGGCGAGGCCTGGTACGGAGAAGAGTCGCTGACCCGGCTGTGCCTGTCGTCGCTGGCGCTGTGGCCCGACTTCGCCGCGAGGCTCGGGGTGCCCGTACACACCCGTGGGACGCTGCTGGCCGGTGTCGACGCCGGGGACGTCCAGCAGGTCGAACGGCAGCTCGCCGTGCTCGACCTCGCCGGGGTCGCCTACGAACGGCTGGGGCGGAGGGATCTGCTCGGCTACGAACCCGGGCTCGGCCGGGTCGCCGGTGGCGCCTTCCTCGCCGAGGACCACTCCGTCGACCCGCGGGCCGTCGTCGCGGCGCTGCTCGCGCGGGTCGGCGACAGAGTGGGTCGCGAGCCGACCGAGGAGGCCGCCGAGGTGACCGTGGTCGCGACCGGCGCGCGGCTGCCCGCTCCGTACTCCTCCCTCATCCGCCCGGTCCGCGGCGACGTGGTGCGGGTGCGGACGCAGGAGCGGGTGGAGCGGACCGTGCGGGCGTGGGTGCACGGCGAGCAGGTCTACGTGGTGCCGCGGACCGACAGCGACGAGGTCGTCATCGGGGCGACCTCGGAGGAGCGCGACGGGCCGCTGCTGCCGACCGTCGAGGGCGTCTGGCGGCTGCTCGACTCCGCCCGCCGGGTGGTGCCGGCACTCGACCGGGCCGGCGTGGTCGAGGTGACCTCGCGGGATCGCCCCGGGACTGCCGACAACCTCCCGCTGGTCGGCCCGACCCAGGAGCCGGGGGTCGTGCTGGCCGCGGGCGCCTATCGCAACGGGGTCCTGCTCGCGCCGCTCGTCGCGCGGCTGGTCGCCGATCACATCGAGACCGGGGCGGTGGAGCCCGTGGTGGATCCGCGCCGGTTCCTGGGATCCCCGGTCGACCGGGGATCCCAGGGCTTGACCGGCACTGAAACACCCGACAAGCCCACGAAGTGCCCGTCAAGCAACATCGAGGAGACCGACAGATGAGACTGATGATCAACGGCGAACCGGCCGAGGTCGCCGACGGCGCAGGCATCGTCGACCTGCTGAACGAGCGCGCGGGAAGCGCGATCGCGGTCAACGGTGAGGTCGTGCCGCGTGCCGAGCATGCGACCACCAGCCTCCGGGACGGCGACGTCGTCGAGATCGTGACGGCGGTGCAGGGCGGATGAGCGTGCTGAAGATCGCCGGCCGCGAGCTGTCCTCGCGCCTCTTCCTCGGCACCGGCGGCCTGCCCCACCTGGCGCTGCTCCCGGACGTCATCGACGCGGCCGAGCCGGGTCTGGTGACGGTGTCGATGCGGCGTACGTCCTCGACGGCGTCCGGAGGCCTGCTCGAGACGCTTCGCAGCGCGGGCGTGCCGATCCTGCCCAACACCGCCGGCTGCCTCTCGGCGCGCGAGGCGGTGCTGACCGCCGAGCTGGCCCGCGAGGCGCTGGAGACCGACTGGGTGAAGCTGGAGGTGATCGGCGACGAGACCTCGCTGATGCCCGATGCCGTCGAGCTGGTCGAGGCCGCCGAGCAGCTGGTGCGCAAGGGCTTCACGGTCCTGCCGTACGCCACCGACGACGCCGTCCTCGCCCGCCGGCTCGAGGACGCCGGCTGTGCGGCGGTGATGCCGCTCGGCTCGCCGATCGGGTCGGGGCTCGGCATCCTCAACCCCTACGCCATCGAGGCCGTCGTGGCCGCCGTCGACGTGCCGGTGGTGCTCGACGCCGGGGTCGGCACCGCCTCGGACGCGGCCCTGGCGATGGAGCTCGGCTGCTCCGCCGTCCTCGCCGCCACCGCGGTCACGCGCGCCGACGACCCGGTCGCGATGGCCCGCGCGCTGCGCCTGGCAGTCGAGGCCGGGCACACCGCCCGCGGCGCCGGCAGGATCCCGCGCCAGGCGGTCGCCCGCGCCTCCTCGCCGATGGAAGGACGGATCGCATGACCGCGCTACCGCGACTGCTCGTCCTCACCGACCGCTCCCAGCTGCCGCTCGGCCGCAGCCTGCTCGCGACGATGGCAGCGTGCGCCGAGGCGGGCCTGACCCACGTCGTACTCCGTGAGCTCGACGAGCCCCTGGAGCATCGGGCAAAGCTGGCCGAGCTGCTCGCTGGGCTCGGCCTGAACGTCATCGCCGCCCACACCCCCCTGCCCGCGGCGGTCGGGGTGCAGCTCCCGGCTTCCGCGAGCTGTAACACGTCGTTCGTAGAACTACTCGCCCTATCGGAGCGACCGGATAGTCGGTGTAACAGCGTGTTACACCTCGGCCGCAGCTGCCACAGCCCCGCCGAGGTCGCCACCGCCGCTGAGGAGGGGTTCGACTATGCGATGTTGAGCCCGTATGCGCTGACCGAGTCCAAGCCCGGCTACGGGCCGCCGCTCGGCCCGGGCGCCTTCGGCGACCTGTCGCTCCCGACGTACGCACTGGGCGGGATCACCCCGGACAACGCCGCGGACGCGGTCGCCGGGGGTGCCTACGGGGTCGCCGTGATGGGCGCGGTGATGCGAGCAGACGAGCCGGGACAGGTCGTGCGCGACCTTCTCGCCGCCCTCGCCGCGGGGGTGACCCGATGAACCCGCCGGTCGCGCTCACCGTCGCGGGCACCGACTCCGGGGGAGCAGCGGGCACGGCGGCCGACCTGGCCACCTTCGCCGCGCTCGGGGTCCACGGAGCCTGCGTGATCACCGCCGTCACCGCCCAGGACACGACCGGGGTCAGCGACATCCACGCCGTCCCGTTCGCGACCGTCGAGGCGCAGCTCCACGCCGTCTTCGACGACCTTCCCGTCGCGGCCGTGAAGACCGGCATGCTCGGCAGCGCCGAGACGGTCGAGCTCGTCGCGCGCCTGTGCGCCGACCGCCCGCTCGTCGTCGACCCCGTCCTCGTCGCCACCTCGGGAGCGGTGCTCGGTGGTGAGGACGTACGCCGCGCCTACCTCGACCACCTGCTCCCCGTCGCCACCGTCGTCACCCCCAACCTCGACGAGGCTCGGGCCCTGGCGGGACGCGACGGGTCACCCGAGGAGCTCGCCGAGGAGCTCGCCGGGCTGAAGCCGGCGGTGATCGTCACCGGAGGTGACCCGGCCGCCACCGGGGAGTGCATCGACTGGCTCGCCGAGCCCGGGAGGTCCGCGATCCCGCTGAGGCACCCCGCGGTCCCCACGAGCAACGACCACGGCACCGGCTGCACCTACAGCTCGGCCCTGGCCGCCCGCCTCGCCCACGGCGCACCGCTGCACGACGCCGCCGAGCAGGCCGCGGCGTACGTCACCCGGCAGCTCGCCATCAGCAGGCGCTGGACCCTCGGCCGCGGCCGGGGCCCGATCGCCCACCTCTTCACAGATCAGCCCAGCCCGACCAGCACGAAGGAGACAGCATGACCGTCCACCCCGCCCACACCCGCCTCGAGCTCGGTGACCTGAAGGTCCCGGTGACCCGGGTCGCGCTGACCAACGGCGAGACCTTCGACCGCTACTGCACCGAGGGCCCGGGATCCCAGCCGGAGCAGGGCCTCCCGCCGCGTCGCGACGAGTGGATCGACGAGCGCGGCGACACCGAGGCCTACGACGGCCGCCGGACCGAGCTGCTGGACAACGGCAAGGCAGCCGTACGCCGCGGCGCGGCCCGCCAGGAGTGGCAGGGCGAGCGCCGCCAGCCGCGCAAGGGCAGGAACATCACCCAGATGCACTACGCACGGAAGGGCATCGTCACCAAGGAGATGGCCTACGTCGCGGTGCGGGAGAGCTGCGACCCCGAGCTGGTCCGCGAGGAGGTGGCCGCCGGTCGCGCGATCATCCCCAACAACGTCAACCACCCCGAGTCCGAGCCGATGATCATCGGCAAGCGGTTCCTGGTGAAGATCAACGCCAACATCGGCAACTCCGCGGTTACCTCCTCCATCGCGGAGGAGGTCGACAAGCTCACCCACGCGATCACCTGGGGCGCGGACACGGTGATGGACCTGAGCACCGGCGACGACATCCACACCACCCGCGAGTGGATCCTGCGCAACTCGCCCGTCCCGATCGGCACCGTCCCGATCTACCAGGCCCTGGAGAAGGTCAACGGCGAGGCCGACAAGCTGACCTGGGAGGTCTTCCGCGACACCGTCATCGAGCAGGCCGAGCAGGGCGTCGACTACATGACGATCCACGCGGGCGTCCTGCTCCGCTACGTCCCGCTCACCGCCAACCGCGTCACCGGCATCGTGTCCCGAGGCGGTTCGATCATGGCCGGCTGGTGCCTGGCCCACCACCAGGAGAACTTCCTCTACACGCACTACGACGAGCTGTGCGAGATCTTCAAGCAGTACGACGTCGCCTTCTCCCTCGGTGACGGGCTCCGTCCGGGCAGCACCGCCGACGCCAACGACGAGGCCCAGCTCTCCGAGCTGCGCACCCTCGCCGAGCTCACGACGCGGGCCTGGGAGCACGACGTCCAGGTCATGGTCGAAGGCCCCGGCCACGTGCCGCTCAACCTCGTGAAGGAGAACGTCGACCTCCAGCAGGAGTGGTGCCACGGCGCGCCGTTCTACACGCTGGGCCCGCTCGCGACCGACATCGCACCGGGCTACGACCACATCACGAGTGCCATCGGCGCGGCCACGATCGCGATGCACGGCACCGCGATGCTCTGCTACGTCACCCCGAAGGAGCACCTCGGCCTGCCCGACAAGGACGACGTGAAGACCGGCGTGATCACCTACAAGCTCGCCGCCCACGCCGCCGACATCGCCAAGGGCCACCCTGGCGCCCGTGACCACGACGACGCCCTCTCCCGGGCCCGCTTCGAGTTCCGCTGGCGCGACCAGTTCGCGCTCTCCCTGGACCCGGTCACCGCGGAGGCATTCCACGACGAGACCCTGCCGGCGGAGGGCGCCAAGACCGCCCACTTCTGCTCGATGTGCGGCCCGAAGTTCTGCTCGATGAAGATCAGCCAGGACGTACGCGACCGCTTCGGCGGCGACGGCGCCTCTCCCGAGGAGGTCGAGGCCGGGATGATGGAGAAGTCGAAGGAGTTCGCGGCGGCGGGAAGCCGGGTGTACCTCCCGCTCGCCGACTGAGAGCTAGGAGCCCGGTCGCAGGCTCTCGTAGACCCTCGCGAGTCCCTCCGATCCGTGCCCTGCAGTGATCTGTCCGCTGATCAGTGCCTGGACGGCAGCGATGGGGGAGGGGTCGACCCCCTCCTCCTCGCTGGCCCGGACGATGTGAGCGAGGTCGGAGAACTCCAGGCTCTGCTGGCCAGCGACGGTGTAGTCGCCACCGTCGATGACCTTCGCGTAGCCGTCGAGCCCCTCGGTCATCGCGGCCAGGAAGGGCGCCTGCCGAGCGGCGAAGTCGGCCGCGCTCATCCCCATGGACGCGACCATCGCGGCGCCGTGGAAGAAGCCCGTGAACATCTGGTACATCCCCGACAGCATCGCCAGGTCCACCAGCGACGCCCGGCCGGGGTCCTCGCCGTGGAACTCGCTGGTGGCCCAGACGTCGAGCGTCGGGAGGAGGGCGTCGTACGCAGCCCGCGAGCCGCTGTAGAAGATCTGACCCGCGCGGGACCCGATCATCGCGGGCACGGCCATGATGGCGCCGTCGAGGTAGTCGACACCGCGCTCGGCCGCCCAAGCGGCGAGCGCGCGGGCCTCGTTCGGCGACGTGGTCGTGACGTTGACCAGGGTGCGGCCCCGGAGCTCGTCGGCGACCGGGCCGAGGGTCTCCTCGACCGAGGCGTGCTTGAGCAGGCAGGCGATGACGACGGGACTGGCCAGCACCGCCTCGCGGACCGAGCCGGCGGCTGAAGCGCCTCGGTCCACGAGGTCCGCGGCACGGCCGGGGGTGCGGTTCCAGACGGTCATGGAGCGGCCGGAGCCGAGCAGCGCTGCCGCCAGGGCGCTGCCCATCGCGCCGAGGCCGAGCACGGTGATGTCGGTCGCGTGGGTGGAGTTTCGAATGGTTTCTGACACGTCCTCCATGCTGGAGCAGGTCGTCGCGACACGGGAGTACCCACTATTTACTGGGGTACGCACCATTCGGTGAGTGCAGCGCGCGGGTAAAGGATCAGGGATCAACCTGAGAGACGGATCCGGCGTGCGCCGATAGCATCAACACTCATGGGACTCCCCGAACCGCACCCCGGCCAGCCCCGCCGCGCCGACCTCCGGGTCAGCGACGCCGACCGTCACGCGGTGGCCGACATCCTGCGCGAGGCGGCGGGGGAGGGCCGGCTCGACATCGACGAGCTCGAGGAGCGGCTCGAGGAGACCTACAAGGCCAAGACGTACGCCGACCTGGAGCCGATCACGCAGGACCTCCCGGTCGCGGGCCAGATGCCGGCGGCACCCGCCGCGCCCACCGCATCGGCGGTGCCCGTCGTCTACGGCCACGGCGAGGCGTCCGACACCGCCAGCGCGTTCCTGAGCAACGTCGAGCGCAAGGGCGTGTGGATGGTCCCGCAGCACCTCTCGGTCAACGCGGTGCTCGGCGACGCCAACATCGACCTGCGCGAGGCGCACTACTCCGCGCGCGAGGTGGTCATCAACGCCACCTCGGTGCTGGGCAGCGTGAAGGTCACCGTGCCGCCCCACGTGCACGTGATCGTGGAGGGCAACGGCGTGCTCGGCGACTTCAAGGAGCCGTCGGCGAAGGTGCCCGAGGTGCTCTCCGCGGACTCGCCGGTGGTGCGGGTGCGGGGCATCGCGGTGCTGGGCGATGTGACCGTGAAGCGCCGGGGTCCGCGCGGCCCGAAACGCACCCTGAAGCAGCATCTCGGCCTGGAGTGACTGGCTTATGGAAATGGGGTAGGGGGATTGTTGAGGCACAGGCTCGATGCCCCCACTACCATTCGCCCCATGGGAACGACCCCCGAGCCATTTCGCGGCCAGAATCCTGATCCGAATCTCCGGATCAGCGATGCCGACCGCAACAAGGTGGCCGACATCCTGCGCGAGGCCGCAGGCGAGGGCCGCCTGGAGATCGACGAGCTCGACGACCGCCTCGAGGCGACCTTCAAGGCCAAGACGTACGCCGACCTGATCCCGATCACCGTCGACCTGCCGGCAGCGGGCACCCCCGCTCCGCCGGTGCCGGTGGCGAAGCCTGCGACCGGAAGCAGTCCGGCGGTCTTCGCCGACAACCCGATCGAGAGCCAGCTCTACGTCGCGATCATGAGCGGCGTCGACCGGCGCGGGGTCTGGACGGTCCCGGCGACCGGCAACGTGATCGCGCTGATGGGCGGGGCCGACCTCGACATGCGCCAGGCGCAGTTCTCCGCGCAGGAGACCGTGATCTACGCCAACGCGATCATGGGCGGGGTCAACATCACCGTCGGCCCCGACGTCCAGGTCGTGATGCAGGGCGTCGGGATCATGGGCGGCTACGTCGGTCCGCGCGGCATCGAGCCGACCGGCGGTCCGGTGCTGCGGGTGAAGGGGCTGGCGCTGATGGGTGGCGTCACCGTCATCCGTAAGCCGCTGAAGGAGTCCAAGGGCTCCAAGCAGCTGCGGCTGCCGCCGCCGCCGCACGAGCTCCCGCCACACGGGATGCACTGAGCAACACACCTCGGGGGATGGTCCGCTCCGCGGACCGATTTTGTCGTGCCTGGAAATCAGGCACTAACCTCGCCTGAACAAGTTATTGTGTAGTTACATAATAGACAAAGGAGTCTCGGGATGAAGCCGAAGTGGAGCGCACTGCTGGGCGCCGCACTCGTGGCCGTCGTGGCCCTGATCGCCGGACTCCTGGTCATCGGCCCGAAGACGCTCGTCGCCGGCTCCGCCGCTGCCGACCCGTCGGCAGCCCCGGTCGAGAAGCCCGCGGCAGAGCTGGCCGCCACGACCGACCAGCGTCCCAACATGGTCCTCATCCTGATGGACGACTTCTCCCTGGAGCTGCTCCGCACGATGCCGGAGGCGACCAGGATGGCCGCCGAGGGAGCGACCTACCAGAACTCCTTCGTCATCGACTCGCTCTGCTGCCCCTCGCGGGCCGCGCTGCTGACCGGGCAGACGCCCCACCACACCAAGGTGCTCACCAACACCCAGAACGACCCGGAGCACCCGGTCGGCGGCTGGTCGGCGTTCCAGCGCTACGGCAACGTCGAGAAGCAGTTCAGCATCGGGCTGCAGGAGGCCGGCTACACGACCGGGTTCGTGGGGAAGTACATCAACGCCTACGAGGCCACCCTCGGCTCCGATGGCAAGCGGGTCCCGCCGCCCAAGGTGCCGGGCTGGGACTCCTGGAACGCGCTCCTCGGGGGCGCCTACGGCGGCTGGGGCTACCAGAGCACGTTCCTCGACGGGAACGGCGCGGTGCAGCTGCGCAACCACCCGCAGCCCGCGCGGAACGCCACCGTGCAGCAGAAGGACGCGGCGTACGCCTCCAGCGTCACGCGTGACTACGCCCTCGACTTCATCGAGAAGCACCGCGACGACGAGAACCCCTACTTCCTCGAGATCGCCGCCTACGGGCCGCACTCCCGGCTCGGCCACCACTACCCGGGCCTGGACACCTGGTTCCCGCCTGCGTTCGCCGACCAGGCGCCCGCCGGCGACCCCGCGGGCGGCAACTGCGGCCGGGTCGCATGTGCCGATCTCACGCTGAAGGACCTCGTCGGCTACGGCGACGACCGCTGGGACAACGCGCCCACCTACCTCGGCCGCGCCGGACGTACGTCGCAGGCTCCTGCCTGGCGCACCAACAAGGTCTCGCTGAGCGACGAGACGGCGCTGAGCCAGTACCGTGACCGCGCCCGCATGGTGCAGTCGATCGACCGGATGATCACCCAGGTCCGTAAGGCCGCCGGCGACGACACCTACATCGTGCTGACCTCGGACAACGGCTTCCACCTCGGCCAGCACCAGCTCAACGGCGGCAAGGGCGCTCCCTACGACTCCGACACCCGGGTCCCGCTGGTGGTCGTCGGCCCCGACGTGGTGCCCGGCAAGCGCAGCCAGTTCGTCAACAACATCGACCTGGCGCCGACGTTCCTGGACATCGCGGGCGCCTCGACCCCGGCGTACGTCTCTGGCACCTCGTTCGCCGAGACCCTGAGCCGGCCGCGGCTGCCGGGCGGGAGATACGTCTTCTTCGAGCACACCTACGCCAAGTCCCACCCCGGCGAGGTCGACCTCGACGACGGCTCGGGCGGCACCATCGACATCATCCCGTCCTACATCGGGGTGCGTGGTTCGCGGGGGCTGCTGGTCCGGTTCGACCTGGACAAGTCCTGGAAGGGCACCGACTACGCCTACGAGCTCTACCGCTATGACCGGCCGTGGGAGGACCGCAACGTCTTCGCCGAGGACCACGCCAAGCCGTACGCCCGCGACCTGATGCGCCGGCTCAACGCCTACGAGGGCTGTGCCCCGGCTGTATGCCGGGCTTTGACCCGCTGATTCCGAATCTGGGCTATGGTGTCCCAGCCGGGGCCAAATGTGGCCCCGGTCACTTCACAACGGATCGTCCGGCACGTACCTGCCGGTGAAGGAGACAACGGAATCATGGCAACAGTCAGTTTTGAGAAGGCGCAGCGTTGGTACGCAGGCGCCGCCGAGCCCGCGGTCAAGGGCATCGACCTGGAGATCAAGGACGGCGAGTTCATGGTGCTCGTCGGCCCGTCCGGCTGCGGTAAGACCACCACCCTGCGCATGCTCGCCGGGCTCGAGGAGGTCAACTCGGGCGCCATCAAGATCGGCGACCGCGACGTCACCAACGTCGCCCCCAAGGACCGCGACATCGCGATGGTCTTCCAGAACTACGCGCTCTACCCGCACATGAGCGTCGCCGAGAACATGGCGTTCTCGCTCAAGATGGCCAAGGTCCCGAAGGCCGAGCGTGACAAGCTCGTCGCAGAGGCGGCCAAGACCCTGGGTCTGACCGACTACCTCGACCGCAAGCCGAAGGCGCTCTCTGGTGGTCAGCGCCAGCGCGTCGCCATGGGCCGTGCGATCGTCCGCCAGCCGCAGGTCTTCTGCATGGACGAGCCGCTGTCGAACCTCGACGCCAAGATGCGCGTGCAGACCCGCACCGACATCGCCAAGCTCCAGGCCGAGCTCGGCATCACCACCGTCTACGTCACCCACGACCAGGTCGAGGCGATGACGATGGGCGACCGCGTCGCGGTGATGAGCAACGGTGAGCTGCAGCAGGTCGACACCCCGCTCAACCTCTACCGCAAGCCGGTCAACCTCTTCGTCGCCGGCTTCATCGGCTCGCCGCAGATGAACCTCATCAAGGCCACCTCGGCCGACGGCGGAGCCAAGATCGAGGAGTACGTCGTGCCGATCAGCGGCCGCGACCTGCCCAAGCAGATCACCGTCGGTGTGCGCCCGGAGAGCTTCCGGGTCATCGGTGAGGGCCAGGGCGGTCTGCCGGTCCAGGTGACCGTCGTCGAGGAGCTCGGATCCGACTCCTACGTCTACGGCACCAGCGACGTCGAGGGCGTCCCGTCCACCCTGATCGTCCGGGTCTCCTCCAAGGACCAGGTCAGCAAGGGCGACACCATCTACGTCACCACCGACCCCGAGGACGTCCACGTCTTCGACACCGAGTCCGGCCTCCGAGTCAACTGAACTATTGGCGATTGCTTCGCAATTCGCGCAGCGCTTGCGCTTGACCCTCGTCTTCCTCCGCTGCGCTCGTCGCTGACGCTCCTCGCTCCGCTACGTCCAGACGAGGGGCGCTTCAGCGCTGACAATTCAGTGCTGCTGGTTCATTCTGGCCAGCATCGCGTTGTAGGCGTCGAGGGCCTCGTCGCTGTCGGGATCCACGGATCCCGGCTCGGCGGGGCCCTCGGTCGTGCCCCGGGCGCTCTCCTGCGCGAGCCGGGCGCTGCGTACGCCGTCGAGGAAGCGGCCGGTCATCTTGGTGCGGCGCTCGGGTGAGGAGACCACGGCGATGACCAGGCCGATGGCGAGGAACATCATCCCGGCGTCGCCCGCGGCCCACATCAGACCGCCGGCGGTCTGGACGTCGCGCACCGCGTCCATCGCCCACTCGGGCCGGGCGGCGGAGTAGACCGGGTAGAGGTTGCGCTCGGTCTGCAGCATCACGATCCCGACGATGGTGTCGGGCACCATGCCGACCACGAGGAGCGAGATCCGGCCCAGGTAGGGCAGGTCGGGGCGTACCTTCTCCTCGCCGATCGTGCCGGTGAGGAAGAGGAAGCCGGCGACGACGTAGGCGATCTGCTCGCCGACCATCAGCGGCACGCTCTGCGCCATCGAGTCCATGAACCCGGACAGGTGGGTGCCGATGATGACCAGCGAGTAGAGCAGGGTGCCGGTGGCCGGGTGGACCAGGACGGTCACCGGGAGCGAGCGCATCGCCCGTTCGGCGCGAGGCCCGGTCTCGGCGATGACGGTGAGCGGGTGCCCGAGCACCAGGAGTGCGGGCACGACCATGATCAGCGTCAGGTGGAGCACCATGTGCATCCAGGCCAGCGCCATCGCATAGCCGTTGATGGCCGAGGCGACCACGACGTACATCAGGCCGAGCCCGGTCAGGAACGACGCCACCCGCCAGCCCTCGACCGTCGACGCCGCTCCGGCGGCGTTGCGGAGCGTCAGGTAGCCCGCGCCGAGGATGACCACGGCGAGCAGCCAGCCGGGCTGGAGACTCCAGGTGGTGAGGAACTCGGACCAGCCGAGCGCGGGCAGGGAGCCGTGGTCGTGCATGGTCTCACGGTATCTCCGGGTCGGGACCGGAGGTTATTCCAGGCGGCCGGTGGGCTGGATCAGCGGCACCAGGAACAGCCGGGCGAGCGCGCGCAGCTGGGCCTCGTCGTCGATGTCGACGACCTCGCTGGGGGTGACCAGGAACGAGGTCGAGGTGCGGACCATCAGCTCGGCGACGAGGTCGACCTCGACCTCGGCAGGTACGTTGCCGGCCCGCTGCTCGCGCCGCAGCTGGCCGGCGACGAAGCGCGCGATCGTGGCCACGGTGCGGCCTCCGTCGCCGACGATCGAGTGCACCAGCGAGTCGGTCTCGACGGTGAGCAGGCCACCGATCAGCGGGTTGCCGCGGATCGCCCGCATCGCGCTGGCGAAGCCGATCTCCACGCGCTCGGCCGCGTCGGCGGCGTCGGCGATGTCGAGCACGAACTGGTCGAAGTAGCGCCGGAACTCCCGACGTACGACCTGCTCGACCAGGGCGTCCTTGTTGGCGAAGCGGCGGTAGACGGTGATCCGGGCGACCCCGGCCCGCTTCGCGACCTCCTCCATGGTGGTGCGCCTGATCCCGATCCGGCGGAACTGCTCGGCGGCGGCGTCGAGGAGCTTCGCGGTCACCGCCTCGTCCTCGATCGGCTCGGCGACGTCCGCGAGCGCCCTCGCGAGCAGCGACCCCGACTCGTCCTCGGGGACCGTGGTGGGCATCCGGCTAGGTGTACCCGGCCAACACGTTGGTCACAGACGGCTGATCGGTGGGAGTCCGCCGAGTGAGCTGTGGCGACGTTGAGTGTTGTAGTGCTCGAGCCAGGGCGCAAGTGCGGCGGTGCGTTGGTCGTTGGTGGTGAAGACTTGGCGGTAGGCCCATTCGGTTTGCAGGGTCCGGTTGAGGCGTTCCACCTTCCCGTTCTGCCAGGGGCAGTGTGGCTTGATGAACTTCTGGACGATGTCGTGGCGAGCGCATACGGCTCGTAGGGAGTGCCGGTAGGCCCACGCGTTGTCGGTGATCAACCGTTCGATGCGGGTGATGCCGTGTTCAGCGAAGTAGGCAATGCCACGCTCAAGGAACGCGGCACAGGTGGGGCCCTTCTCATCGGGCAGGATCTCGCTGTAGGCCAGCCGGGAGTGGTCATCGACCAGGGAGTGCACGTAGTCGTAGCCCAGCCGGGTCTTGTTCACCCGGGAGCGGTGGTTGCGAGTGGTTTGCCCTTCGGCGCGCCAGCCGCCACCATCGGGGATCTTGCCGAGTTTCTTGACGTCCATGTGCACCAGTTCGCCAGGCCGCTCGCGCTCGTAGCGCACCGTGGTCTTCTTCGAGGCCCGCAACAGCTCGCCGGTGATCGAGTCCAGATCGCACAGGTGCGGCGCGGCGTGACGGGCCAGCACCCGAGACACGGTCCGCGGCGAGATGTTCAGCTCGGCCGCGACCCAGTCACGGCCGCGACGCTCGCGGGTACGCAACTCGAGGATCGATGCCTCGACCTGTGGAGTGGTCCGGCGCGGGCACGAGTGTGGTCGCGAGGAGCGATCAGCCAGGCCGGCCTCGCCCTCGGCCTCGAACCGGCCGATCCACTTCGCGACACAGCGACGCGAGATCCCCATCGCCTTGGCGATATGGGCCCGGGGCCAACCAGCGCGGTGACGATCAATGATCAGCAACCTGCCGTGAAACGTGGTGCGGGCGTTACGGTGGGACACGAGAGCCTCCTGGGCGGCGTGAATCTAGACAATCCACACCTCACCCGGAGGCTCTCTCCACGTCAACGACCTGCCACCAACCTCATGGCCGGGTACAGCTAGGCCGTGAGGGTGCGGTCGGCGGCTCGGTCGGCGGTGCGGCGCACGATCTTGATGAAGGTCGGCCACAGGCCCACGGGAAGGTCGTGGCCCATGCCCTTGATGAGAGTGATCTCGGCGCCGGGGACGGCCGAGGCGGTCGCCCGGCCACCGGAGACGTGGACCATCTTGTCGGCCAGGCCGTGGATCACGCTGAACGGGACCTTGATCCGGCCGAGGTCCTCGGTGCGGTCGGGCTGGGTGAGGATGGCGAGCATCTGCCGGGCGACGGCCGCGGCGTTCACGCCACGGTTCCAGGTGTCGATCGCGCGGCGGCGTACCTCGTCCTCGGGCTCGGGGTAGAGGGGCGAGCCGATCTGGATGCCGCCCTTGATCTGGCGCTCGATGTAGCCCTCGAGGCCGGGCTTCTTGATGACCAGCGCGGGCAGCAGGGTCGGGTGCTGGAATCCGACGGCGCGGCGGCCGGTGGTGGACATCGTGGAACAGACCGAGCGCACCCGGTCGGGGTGGTGGATGGCCAGGGTCTGGGCGATCATCCCGCCCATCGACACGCCCCACACGTGCGCGGACTCGATGCCGAGGTGGGTCAGCAGAGCGGCCGCGTCGTCGGCGAGGTCGGTCAGGGTGTACGGCGACCGGGTGGGCAGCCCGACGAACGCCCGGGCCAGCCGGGCGAGCGTGATCCGCTCGTCGCTCGGGTGCGGCGAGGAGTGACCGACGTCGCGGTTGTCGTAGCGGATGACGTAGAACCCGGCCTCGGACAGCTGCTGGCACAGTCGGACGTCCCACCAGGTCATCGGCCCGCCGAGCCCCATGATCAGCAGCAGCGGCTCAGCGCCGGGATCGCCGAACGTGTCGTACGCAAGCTCGACTCCTCCGGGGAGGAAGGCGGTGGACTCGGTCGGCTCGGCGGAGGTGGTCATGCCGAGATTTTACGGGACGGGACCAGATGTCTCCTGGACGCGTAGATCTCGACCCGCTTCGCGGGTTCGCAAGCTCACCCGCTGCGCTCGCTCGATCTCTTCGCGTTGTGACCCTGCGACTTCGTCGCAGGGTCACAGGCTCAGAACTCGATCGCGCTGTAGGCCTTGAGCTTGGCGAGCTGGTGCTCGGAGGTGACCTTGCGGATGGTGCCCGAGCGGCTGCGCATCACCAGGGAGTCGGTGACGACGGCGCCGTGGGGGAGGTACTGCACGCCCCGCATCAGGTCGCCGTCGGTGATGCCGGTGGCGACGAAGAAGCAGTCGTCGCCGGTGACCAGGTCGTCGGTGTGGAGGACGAAGTCGGGGTCGAGGTTGTGGCCGGCGTCGAGGGCACGCTGGCGCTCCTCGTCGTCCTTGGGCCACAGCCGGCCCTGGATGGTGCCGCCCAGCGCCTTCATCGCGCAGGCGGCGACGATGCCCTCGGGAGTGCCGCCGATGCCCATCAGCAGGTCGGCGCCGGAGCCGGCACGGGCGGCCGAGATCGCGCCGGCGACGTCACCGTCGACGATGAACTTGATCCGGGCGCCGGTCTCGCGGATCTCCTCGACCAGCTTGTCGTGGCGGGGGCGGTCCAGCACGATCACGGTGATGTCGGAGGTCGTGGTGTCCTTGGCCTTGGCCACGGCGGCGATGTTCTCGGCGACGGGCAGGCGGATGTCGACGACGTCGGCGGCCTCGGGGCCGGTGACCAGCTTCTCCATGTAGAAGACGGCGCTGGGGTCGTACATGCTGCCGCGCGGGGCGACCGCCATCACCGCGACGGCGTTGCTCATGCCCTTGGCGGTCAGGGTGGTGCCGTCGATCGGGTCGACCGCGACATCGCACTCGGGCCCGGTGCCGTCGCCGACCTGCTCGCCGTTGAAGAGCATCGGGGCGTTGTCCTTCTCGCCCTCGCCGATCACGACGGTGCCGTTCATGGCGACCGTGGAGATCATCGTGCGCATCGCGTTGACCGCGACACCGTCGGCGCCGTTCTTGTCGCCACGGCCCACCCAGCGGGCAGCGGCCATCGCCGCTGCCTCGGTCACGCGCACCAGCTCCAGGGCCAGGTTGCGGTCAGGGGCGGTGGGGGCGACGCCGAGCGGCTGGGTGTCGTTCATAGGGATCAATCTATCCGCCGCGTGCGGTGGCGTGACCGCCGTGTCACTTGATCGATCCAGAGACAAGTCTCACGGCGAACGGTGTTTGCGGGTCGTTCAGCACCTGTTCGGTCGGGCCGTCCTCGACGACGTGACCGTGCTCGATCACTACCACCCGGTCGGCGAGCGCTCGGGCGTCGGCCGCGTCGTGGGTGACGATGATGGCGGTCCGGCCTTCGAGGGCGGTACGCAGCGTCTGCCGCAGCGCCGGGCGTACGTCGACGTCGAGCGAGGCCATCGGCTCGTCGAGCAGGAGCAGCTCGGGGTCTGCGGCGAGCGCCCGGGCCACGGCAACGCGCTGGGCCTGGCCGCCGGAAATCTCCGTGGGCCTGCGTCCGGCCAGCTTCTCGGCGCCGACCTCGGTGAGGTGGCGGGTGGCGAGCTCGTTGGCCTGGCGGCGGCGTACGCCCCGGGCTCGCGGTGCGAAGGCGACGTTGGCCAGCACCGACAGGTGCGGGAAGAGCAGCGGGTCCTGGGCCAGGAGCGCGACCCCGCGGGCGTGCGGGGGAGTGGCGTCGAGGATGCGGTCGCCGAGACGTACCTCTCCCTCGTCGGGGCGGAGGAGACCGGAGATCACGCCGAGGATGCTCGACTTTCCGGCGCCGTTGGGGCCGGTGAGCGCGACGGTCTCGCCGGCGGCCACGTCGAGGGTGACGTCGATGCCGCGCTGGGCGATCACGGCACGGAGGTGCAGCGTGCTCACGCCGCCACCTCCGTAGCGCAAGCGCCATCATACGGAGATGGCGGCGTGTGGGTCCCATGGCTCGCTCGCTGACGCTCGCTCACAGCGCCCTCCCATGGCGGGCGAAACCGATCACGGCGACCGCGACGACGACGAGCACCAGCGAGAGCGCGACGGCCGCGTCGGGGTCGTCGACGCGGAGCAGGTAGACCTGGAGCGGCATCGTACTGGTGACGCCGGGGAGGTTGCCGGCGAAGGTGATGGTGGCGCCGAACTCACCCAGGCAGCGGGCGAAGGCGAGGACCGAGCCGGAGAGCAGGCCGGGGCCGACCAGGGGGAGGGTGACGCGGCGGAAGACGGTGGTCGGGCCGGCGCCGAGCGTGGCCGCGACCGCCTCGTAGCGGGTGCCGCTGGTGCGCAGCGCACCCTCGAGGCTGATCACCAGGAACGGCAGCGCGACAAACGTCTGCGCCATCACCACGGCGAGGGTGGTGAACGGGATCTGGATGCCGACCAGGTCCAGCGACTGCCCCAGCAGCCCGCGACGGCCGAAGGTGTAGAGCAGCGCCAGCCCGCTGACGACCGGCGGCAGCACGAGCGGAAGCAGCACCAGCGAGCGCAGCAGTCCCTGTCCCCGGAACCGGGTGCGGGCCAGAACCGTGGAGAGAGGTACGCCGAGGAGGATGCACAGCACGGTGCTGGCCACCGCGGTGCGCAGGCTGAGCCAGAGCGCCTCCAGCGCGGACGGCGAGGTGATCAGTGCCGGGAAACCGGCCAGGTCGACGCGGAGGATGATCGCGGCCAGCGGGACGATGATGAACGCCGCCGCGACGGCCGCCGGAAGCCACAGCCAGCTCGGCATACCGACGGACGGACCGGCCCCCCGCTGCCGGTCCGTCCGTCCGGACCTCCCGAGAAGATCAGGGCTGGCCGAAGCCGGCATCGCTCAGCACCTTCTGCCCGGTCTCGCTAAGCACCAGGTCGACGAACTCCTGGGCCAGGTCTGCGTCGTCGGCGTCGTCGAGGGCACTGATCGGATAGGTGTTCACGACCTGGTCGGACTCCTCGAACTCGACGCCCGTCACGGTGTCGCCGGCAGCGGTCACGTCGGTGACGTAGACCAGCCCCGCGTCGGCGTCGCCGGAGGTGACCTTGGCGAGCACGTCGCTGACCGACTGCTCCTCGCTCACCGGCTCGATGTCGACGCCCGTCTTCTTCTCCATCTCAGCCGTCGCGCTGCCGCACGGGACCTCGGCCGCGCAGACGACGACCTTGGTGCCGGGCTTGACGAGGTCCTGGAAGCCGGTGATCTTCGCCGGGTTGCCCGACGGCGTGGCGATCTCCAGGGTGTTGGACGCGAAGTCCTCCGGGGCGGTGGCCAGATCGCCGAGCTTGTCCATGTTCTTGGTGTCGGCCGAGGCGAAGACGTCGGCCGGGGCACCGTCCTCGATCTGAGCCACCAGGTCCGAGGAGCCGCCGAAGCTCATCGTCACCTTCACCCCGGGGTGGTCCTTCTCGAACTCCTCGGCCAGCTCGGTGAACGTGTCGGTCAGCGAGGCGGCCGCGAAGACGGTCAGCTCCTGCTCCTCCGACCCCTCGCTCGAGCTCCCGCAGCCGGCGAGCGCGAACAGGGCCGTCAGTGCGACGACGGCGGAGACTCTGGACTTCGTGATCATGGGCGCTCCACTACGACGTTGGTCGACTTGATCGAGGCCACGGCGCTGACTCCCGGCTCGAGGCCGAGCTCGATGGCGGCCTCGGCGCTCATCAGCGAGACGATCCGATAGGGCCCGCACACCATCTCCACCTGGGCCATCACGGTGTCCAGGGTGGTCTTGGTGACGATCCCGAGCATCCGGTTGCGGGCGCTGACCGCCTTCGTCCGGTCCGGGTTGGGCGCGTCGGCAAGCTCCGAGGCCAGCGTGGCCAGGACGATCCCGTCGATGACCGCGCGGCCGTTCTCGGTGCTCGCCTCGATCCGTCCCGCATCCACCCAGCGGCGGACGGTGTCGTCGCTGACGCCGAGGAGATCGGCGGCTTCGGCGATGCGGTACGAGGTCACCGGAGGAGTATCGCATCTGCGGAGCGATTCCGCTTCAATTGTCCTCATCTGCGGAACACCGGGACTCGGTGGCCGAGCCTGTCGAGACCACGATTCGAGGGAACATCGGTCGAGTGGGACCATGGAGGACGTGAGCGACACCGATCAGCAGCAGCCCGCCCAGCCGTCGAATCAGCCGACGAGCGAGCAGCCGGAGACCCCGGCGCGCAGCTACCCGCGTACGTTCGGTGCTCTCATCGGATCGATGATCTTCCTGCTCGTCCTCGTGGTCCCGATCGTGCTGATCGTGCAGTGGCGGGGCAACCTCGAGCGCGAGGTGAGCGGCGCCAACGAGACCTACAAGGCCGACTGGGCCGAGGCCGTACGCAGCGCCCAGGTCGCCGACCTCGACGTCGTCTACCCGCGTGAGCTGCCCTCGGGCTGGTACGCCAACACCGACCCGTCCTACAAGGGCGGCGAGGAGCCGGCGTGGACCATGTCGTTCGTCAAGGGTGAGACCTCCTATGTCGGCCTGGAGCTCTCCGCCCGCTCGGCGCAGGCGCTGGCCCAGAAGAACGTCGACACCCAGGCCACGAAGGGCGACGAGGTCAGCATCCAGACCGACGTCGCCACCACCTGGACCGAGTGGTCCGACTCCGACGGCGACAGCGCCTACTCCACCGAGGTCGACGGCCAGACCCTGATGCTCTGGGGCCCCAAGGACGGCGACGTTCGCGACTACCTCGCGCTCCTCACCACCGAGCCCCTGAAGAAGTAGGGGTCAGTCGTCGGCGATGGCGGCGTCGATCTTCTTCCGGGCGCCGTCGAGCCACTCCTGGCACAGCGTGGCCAGCTTCTCGCCGCGCTCCCACAGGGCCAGCGACTCCTCGAGGGTGATGCCGCCGGCCTCGAGCTTGCGGACGACCTCGACCAACTCCTCGCGGGCCTGCTCGTAGGAGAGGTTCTTGTCGGCGTCGTCGGAGTCAGTCATCGGCTGGGTCCTTCTCGGTCGAGGTGATGGTGGCGGCCAGGCGACCGTCGGCGAGGCGGATGCTGACGGCGGCGCCCGCGGTGGCGTCGGTGACGCTGGTGAGCACGTGTCCGTCAGCGTCCTGGGTGACGGCGTAGCCCCGTCTGAGCGTCTCCAGGGGTGAGAGCGCGCGGGCGCGGGCGCGATGGTGGCCGATGTCGTCGGCGGCCCGGTCGAGGGCGTGACCGACGGTGCGACGGGCGCGGTCGCGCAGCGAGGTGACCTCGTCGCGCCGGGCGTCGATCAGCGATCGTGGGTCGGCCAGCACCGGACGCGAACGCAGGGCGTCGAGGAGCGTCTGCTCGCGGTGGATCAGCGCGGCGATGCCGCCGCGGAGCCGGTCGCGACCGGTCGCGACGATCCGCTGCTCCTCGACCACGTCGGGCACGACGAGCTTGGCGGCGTCGGTCGGCGTCGAGGCACGTACGTCGGCGGCCAGGTCCAGCAGCGGTGAGTCGGGCTCGTGGCCGATCGCGGAGACGATCGGCGTGCGGGCGGCGTGCACCGCACGGATCAGGTGCTCGTCGGAGAAGGGCAGCAGGTCCTCGACGGAGCCACCGCCGCGGGCGACGACGATGACGTCGACCTCGGGGTCGCGGTCGAGCCGCTGCAGCTTCTCGACGACGTCGGCGGCGCTGCGCGACCCCTGCATCGCTGCGTACGCCACCTCGAACCGCACCTGCGGCCACCGCCGCCGCGCGTTCTCGAGCACGTCCCGCTCGGCCGCGGAGTTGGCCGCGGTGACCAGACCGACCTTCGTCGGCAGGAAGGGCAGCGGCCGCTTGAGCTCGGCGGCGAAGAGCCCCTCGGCGGCCAGGAGCTGCCGGCGCTGCTCGAGCCGGGCGAGCAGCTCGCCGAGCCCGACCGGACGGATGTCGCGGGCCTGCAGCGACAGGGTGCCGCGGTTGGCGTAGTAGGACGGCTTCGCGTGGATGATCACCGACGCGCCCTCGACCAGCGGCGGGTTGAGGCTGTCGAGCAGGAACCGGGTGCACGTCACCGGCACCGAGATGTCGGCCACCGAGTCGCGCAACGTCAGGAACACCGTCTGCATCCCCGGCCGCCGGCTCAGCTGGGCGACCTGCCCCTCCACCCAGACCGCACCGAGCTTGTCGATCCAACCGCCGATCGCGTTCGCGATCTGCCGCACCGGAGCGGGCGACTCGGGAGAGGTGTCCAGGGCCATGGCTGCCACCCTAGTGCCCGCCCACTCGGCCCGTTTGCCCCACACACGCATGCCCACACGGCGCGTCTGCCCCGCCTCAGAGCGTCGAGTCGGCGCGTCTGTCCCGGTCCGGCGGGCAACCGTGGGACAGATGCGCCGACTCGACGCAGATCGGCGGGACAGACGCGCCGGGTCGGTGTCGTGGTGTGGGACTGACGCGCCGAGTCGGCATGCGTGCACCGGGTCTCTAGACTGAAGCCATGAGCATCGACCTCGGCACCCCACGCCTGATCACCGACGACGAGAAGGCCGTCCTTCTTGCCGAGCCGCGCGGCTACTGCGCCGGGGTGGATCGGGCCGTGATCACCGTCGAAGAGGCCCTGGACCTCTACGGTGCGCCGGTCTACGTGCGCAAGGAGATCGTCCACAACAAGCACGTCGTCGACGACCTCCGCAACCGCGGTGCGGTGTTCGTCAACGAGCTCGACGAGGTGCCTTCGGGGGCGACCGTCGTCTTCTCCGCCCACGGCGTCTCCCCGGCGGTCCACGCCGATGCGGCCGTGCGTGAGCTGAAGACGATCGACGCGACCTGCCCGCTGGTCACCAAGGTCCACCTCGAGGCCAAGCGGTTCGCGCGCGAGGGCTACAGCATCCTGCTGATCGGTCACGCCGGTCACGAGGAGGTCGAGGGCACCATGGGCGAGGCGCCGGAGGCGACCACGCTCGTCGAGGGCCCTGACGACGTACCCGGCATCGAGGTTCCCGACCCCTCCAAGGTCGTCTGGCTCTCCCAGACCACGCTCTCGGTCGACGAGACCATGGACACCGTCGCCGCGCTCCGGGTGAAGTTCCCCGAGCTGCTCGACCCGCCCAGCGACGACATCTGCTACGCCACCCAGAACCGCCAGCAGGCGGTCAAGGAGATCGGCGCGGCCAGCGATCTGGTCATCGTCGTCGGCTCCGGCAACTCCTCCAACTCGGTCCGCCTGGTCGAGGTCGCGCTCGAGGCCGGCGCCAAGGCCGCCTACCGCGTCGACGACGCCAGCGAGATCGACGAGTCCTGGCTCGAGGGCGTACGCAGCGTCTCGGTCACCTCCGGTGCCAGCGTCCCCGAGAAGCTGGTCGAGGGCGTCGTCGGGTTCCTCAAGGACCGTGGCTTCCCCGACGCCAAGGCGCACAAGAGCGCCGAGGAGTCGCTGATCTTCGCGCTGCCCAAGGAGCTGCGCAAGGATCTGAAGGCAGCGTCCGCGAGGGGTTGAGCGGCCCCCGCCCAGGAGCGTTAGGGTCGAGGGGTGGCCCGATTTCTCGACGTACACCCTGACAACCCGCAGCCCCGTCTGATCAGCCAGGTCGTCGATGCCCTGCGTGACGACCAGCTGATCGCGTACCCCACCGACTCCGGCTACGCGCTCGGATCGCGGATCGGCAACAAGGACGGCCGCGACCGGATCCTGCGGATCCGCGGCCTCGACGACCGTCACCACTTCACGCTGATCTGCAAGGACTTCGCGCAGCTCGGCACGATGGTCCACGTCGACAACAGCGCCTTCCGGGCGATCAAGCACGCCACCCCGGGGCCCTACACCTTCATCCTGCCGGCCACCCCGGAGGTGCCGCGACGGCTGATGCACCCGAAGAAGAAGACCGTCGGCGTACGCATCCCCGAGCACGCCGTGGTGCAGGCGCTGCTCGAGGAGCTCGGTGAGCCGTTGCTGTCCTCGACGCTGATCCTGCCCGGCGAGACCGAGCCGGAGGTCTTCGGCTGGAACGTCAAGGAGGCGCTCGACCACCAGGTCGACATCGTGATCGAGGCCGGCGAGACCCCGGCCGAGCCGACCACGGTCATCGACTGGTCCGACGGTCAGCCCGAGATCATCCGCCAGGGTGCCGGCGACGTCTCCGGGTTCCTCGCGCTCGACTGAGCGGTCTGGCCGGACCGATCAGGAGGCCAGGGCGCGCTCGCGCTCGACCTCGTCGCGGGTCTCGCTGCGCTGTCGCAGCACCCGGCGGCGCATCACCAGGCAGCCCAGGCACAGGGCGTAGCCGATGAAGAGGCTGATCGCGTGGTGTCCGAGGCCGCTCACCACGGCTTGGACGAAGCCGTCCTCGGCATCGGCGATCGACCCGGGCTGGGTCGCGGCCAGCAGGATGAAGATGCCGAGCATGATCAGCGGTGGGAGCACGCCGACCACGAAGAAGTCGCTGGGTCTGACGATGAGCGCGAGCGTCAGCGCGATCGCCACGAAGGTGAGGTCGAAGAGCAGGCCGATCTGGTCGTCGATCAGGAGGTCGACGAAGGTCACGGTCAGCGATGTGGCGGATCCGAGCGCGACGACATGGCGGCCGGACTCTCGTCCTTCCTCCCAAACGGTGCGTTGACGCTGACTCATGCCGTCGCCTCCGTCGCGCAAGCGCCATCATACGGACGCGACGGCCCGAGGCTCATTGTCGCTCGCTGGCGCTCGCTCATGGGGTCACGATCTCTCGTATGCAGCCTGTGTATCAGAACCCACGGTAGGGCCCGGCACACCGTCATTTTCGGCGGCGCGCCGATCATCCTCCCTTACGCTGCTGAGCCGCTCCACGGCGCGGATCTCGACGGGACGCGGCGTCTCGAGTTCATCATCAGTTACCGATAATTCATTGAAACGACGGGCGGCCACGAGGACCCGGTTGTCGAGGGATCCGATCGCCTGGTTGTAGCGAGTCACGGCGGTGTTGAGAGAGCGCCCGATGCCGTCCAGATGGGTCGACATCGTGGCGAGGCGCTGGTGCAGGTCACGGCCCAGCCGGTGGATCTCTCGGGCCTGCTCGGCGAGCGCCTCGTGGGACCATCCGTGCGCGACGGTGCGCAGCAGCGCGATCAGCGTGGTCGGGGAGGCGAGCACGACCCGGCGCTCCCCGGCGTACTCGATCAGGCCCGGCTCGGTCTCCAGCGCCGCCGAGAGGAACGACTCCGCCGGCACGAAGAGCACCACGAACTCGGGCGACTCCTCCAGGAAGCGCCAGTAGGCCTTCGAGGCCAGCTGGTCCACATGCGTACGCAGCTGGGCGGTGTGGCGGCGGAGGTGGGTGCGGTAGTCGTCCTCGTTGTCCGCCGCCGCGGCGTCGAGGTAGGCATCGAGAGGGACCTTGGAGTCGACGACCAGCTCCTTGCCGCCGGAGAGGTGCACCACCAGGTCAGGACGGAGCCGTCCGTCCTCGAGCTGGACCTGCTCGGAGAAGTCGCACTTGTCCACCAGGCCGGCCAGCTCCACCGCGCGGCGCAGGTGCATCTCGCCCCAGCGGCCCCTGACCTGAGGCTTGCGCAGCGCCGTCGACAGCGACCGGGTCTCGCTCTGCAGCCGCCCGACCTCCGTCTCGAACTGCCCCTGCCAGCGCGCCCGCTCGCGGTCGAGATGCTGCATCTGGTCGCTGAGCCGGTCGAGCCCCTGCATCACCTCGGCCTGGTCCACCATCCCCGCCGCGACCGTCTCCACGCTCCGCGCGCGCACCCAGAGCCCCCCGAGCACAGCGCCCAGAGCAAGACCGATCATCAGCCCGAGCACGAGGATCCAGATCTCCATGAAGATGATCCTTCCAGGAACCACCGACAGTTTTGTCTGCGACTGCTTCGCAATTCGCGCAGCGCTTGCGCTTGCCCCTCGTCTTCCTCCGCTCCGTTCGTCGCTTCGCTCCTCACTGCGCTGCGTCCAGACGAGGGGCGCTCCAGCGCTGATCGTGGAGGGAAGGAGCTTGTTCGTGGTTGCATGGAGACATGGCCTACGACGCCGAGCTCACAGAACGTGTCCGCGCGCTGATGCCTGCCGGCGTGACCGAGGTGAAGATGTTCGGTGGGCTGGCGTTCATGGTGAACGGCAACATGGCGTGCGCGGTGGGCGCCGACGACCTGCTCGTACGCACCGGCAAGTCGGCCTACGAGGCCGCGATCGAGGCCGGCGCCGAGCCGATGGTCATGGGTGCCCGGACGATGTCCGGCTACGTCAACGTCGCCGCCGACCTGCTCCGCGGCGACGCGCTCGCCGACTGGGTCCGGCGGGGCGTGGCGACGGCCGAGTCGCTGCCGCCGAAGCCACCGAAGTAGCCGAGCCGCCTCAGTCGGCCAGGTCGACGATCACCGGAGCGTGGTCGGAAGGGGCGCCGGTGCCGATGGCGGGGTTGCGCTCGTCGAGGTCGACGAAGGCACCCGTGACCCGCGACGCGAACGACGGCGAGCCGAGGACGAAGTCGATGCGCAGGCCGCGGTTGCGCTCGAAGCGCTGCCGGTAGTAGTCGAAGTAGGTGTAGGCCTCCGGACCGGGCACGAAGGGACGTACGACGTCCTTGAAGTCCTTCTCGATGGCGAAGAAGGCGTCGCGCTCGGCGGGGGTGAGGTGGGTCTTGCCGACGAACTGCTTGGGGTCGAAGCAGTCCTCGTCGAAGGGGCAGACGTTCCAGTCGCCGACCATCGCCGAGGGGCCGTCGTACCAGGCGGTCGCGGCCTTCTGCAGCGCGGCGAGCCATTCCAGCTTGTAGGCGTAGTGGGGGTCGTCGGGCTTGCGGCCGTTGGGGACGTAGACCGAGGTCACCCGGACCCCGCCGCACGTGGCGGTCAGCGCCCGCGCCTCCGCGACGTCCTTGAACGACGGCATCCCCTCGAACCCGACCTGGATGTCGGAGAGCCCGACGCGGGAGATCAGCGCGACGCCGTTCCACTGGTCGTACCCCACCGAGGCGACCTCGTAGCCGCGCGCCTCCAGCCCCATCGTCGGGATCTGGTCGGGCCTGGCCTTGGTCTCCTGCAGAGCGAGCACGTCGATCGAGTGTCGCTCGATGAAGGCCTCGACGCGGTCGATGCGGGAGCGGATGGAGTTGATGTTCCAGGTGGCGATACGCACGCCCGTCAGACTATCGACTGGCCGTCGTGGACTACCGTTTGAGGCGTGGGCAGAGCGACGATCGAGATGCACGGGGTCCGTCGTCTCTATGAGCAGGCCGACCTCTCCGAGCTGGTGGCCCTCGACGACATCGAGCTGACCATCGAGCCCGGCACGTTCGTGAGCATCATCGGGCCCTCAGGATGCGGCAAGTCGACGCTGTTGCGGCTGATCAGCGGGCAGGAGAAGCCGGACGCGGGCAGGATCACGGTGTGCGGCCTGACCCCGAAGGAGGCCGCCGAGGCGAAGGCCTTCGGCTTCGTTCCGCAGTCGCCGGCGCTGCTGCCCTGGCTGAGCGTGCTCGGCAACGTGACGTTGCCCCACAAGGTCAACCGGCGCGGGGTCAGGCGACGGCGCCCAGGAGACAAGGACAACCGCATTCGCCCCGACCTCGAGGCGATGCTGCGCGAGGTCGGCCTGGGGGAGTCGCTCCACAAGCTCCCCGCCGAGCTGTCGGGCGGCATGAAGCAGAGGACCGCGATCGTACGCGCCTTCGGGCTGCGCCCCGACGTACTCCTTCTCGACGAGCCCTTCGGTGCGCTCGACGAGTTCACCCGGGAGGCGCTCCAGGAGCAGCTGCTGGAGCTGTGGGAGCAGACCCGCGCGACGGTCGTCTTCGTCACCCACTCGATCTCCGAGGCGGTCAGGCTCTCGGACAAGGTCGTGGTGATGGCGCCGCGGCCGGGCCGGATCACCGACGTCATCGACATCGACCTGCCCCGCCCGCGGCATCAGGAGATCATCACCTCGCCGGAGTTCCACGCCTACGAGCTCGCCCTGCGGGAGAGCCTGCGGGACGCGTTCAGCCACAGCGGGGTCACCCTGTGAGCCGGGTGATCGGCGAGGTGGTCGCTCCGGCTCCCGACACGGCCACGGGGCGAGTCGGCGCGCGACGCCTCCGTCAGCGCGCCCGGATGCTCCGGCCGGCGTACTGGCTCCCGTTCGTCCTCCTCCTCGTGGTGCTCGGGTTCGGCTGGGAGATGGGGGCGCGGCGGATGCCCTACCTGTTCGCGCCGCTCGGCGACGTCGCGAGCGTGCTGACCGGCGACCCGGGCTACTTCCTCTCCAACACCCTGGTCACGCTCGGCGAGGCGCTGGTGGGGCTCGGGATCGGGTTCGTCGCCGCGTTCGTGCTCGCGGTGGTGGTGAGCGAGATCGGCGTGGTGCGGCGCGCGGTGATGCCCCTGGCCGTGGTGCTCTCGGTGACGCCGCTGGTGGCGATCGCGCCGCTGCTCGTGGTTGCGCTCGGGTTCGGGATGGGGCCGAAGGTCGTGCTGACCGCGCTCGTCTGCTTCTTCCCGATCCTGATCAACGTGGCGACCGGGCTGCGCGCGGTGCCCGGCCCCGTGCTGCAGGTCTACCGCACCGTGGCCGCCAGCCGGCTGGAGGTGCTGCGGCACCTGCGGGTCCCGGCCTCGCTGCCCTACGTCTTCGCGTCGCTGCGGATCGTCTTCCCGCTGTCGATGATCGGCGCCGTCGTGGCGGAGCTCTCCGCCGCGGGCTCGGCCGACGGTCTCGGCAGCGTGATACAGGTGGCCAGCTCGCAGAACAGACTGGCTACGGTGTGGGCAGCGATCTTCGTCCTCGCGGCGCTCGGCTCGCTGCTGTTCTGGCTCGTGACGCTCGCCGAGCGGCGAGTGCTCCACTGGCACCAGTCCTGACCTGACTCGAAGGAGCCTTCATGTCTCGCGTACGTCCGATCGCCGCTGCCCTCACGTCGGCGGTCGTCCTGCTGGGTGCGCTCACCGCCTGCGGCTCCTCGCAGGACTCCGCCGGCGAGCAGGGGAGCGCCGTCTCGGCCGAGCGCTGCGAGCAGAACGAGAAGGCCGGGAAGATCACCTACATGTCGGGCTACTACTGGCAGGCGTCGGCCTCGATCATGGAGGCCATCGCCGCGGATCGGCTCGGCTACTTCGACGATCTCTGCCTCGACGTCGAGCTCCAGCCGGGCTCGGGCGACGTCTCCCAGAACGCCAAGCTGATCGCCGCCGGGAAGGTGCAGGTCGGCCCGCTCTCCGAGCAGGACATCATGACCTCCAACGCGAGCGGCCTGAAGGTGCTCGGCGTCTCCTCCTACTCCAACGCCGGCCTCGACGTGCTGATGACCGGCACCTCGATCACGGATCTGAAGCAGCTCGAGGGCAAGACCCTCGGCCACAAGGGCTGGGTGCCGGTCGGGGTGCAGGCGATGCTCGCCGAGGCCGGGGTCGACATGTCCAAGGTCAAGCAGGTCAAGGTCGGCTACGACCCCGGCGTGCTGCCGCGTGGCCAGGTCGACGCGCTGGTCGGCTTCGTCTCCAACGAGCCCAACCAGCTGAAGGACGCCGGGGAGAAGGTCACGGTCTGGGAGCCGACCGACTTCGACGTGCCCGGCTCCCTCGGCGCCTACTCCGTCAACCCCGCCTGGGCGGAGAAGCACCCCACCGCGGTCGAGGACGTCCTGCGCGCCGTCTTCAAGGCCTACACCTACTGCGCCGCCGACGAGCACGTCGAGGAGTGCATCGGCTACCAGCACGACCTGGCCGGCGCCGAGTCCGACGAGAAGCACGAGACCGCCATCTGGCGCACCGAGGTGAAGGTCGCGGCCGACAACCCGCTCCCCGGCAGGTTCGGCTCGGTCGACCCCGCCAACGTCGCCGCCCTGGCCGAGGTCGTGACGACGTACGCAGGTCAGAAGGTCACGCCCGAGCAGGCAGCCTCCTGGTTCGACACCTCGTTCGCCGAGGCTGTCGTCGACGACGCCGACAAGGTGATCTGGCCCGCTCCGTGACGCGACCGATGGCAAACGTACGAGTTTCGCTCGAAACTTTTGCCTGTTCAACGGCAATTTGGCCGGAGTTTCTATGTCGCATCCGGGGTCGTAACGCTTGAATCTCCTGTGGCCGTCGGCGTCAATCGCCGGCGGCCGTTCACAAATCCAGGAGGAAAGAGCTATGCGAGTTCGTATTCCCATGATGATCGCCGCGGCTGCGGGTGCCGCAGCGCTGACTGCGTCGATGGTTCCCGCATTCGCCGAGGAGGCCCCGAGCTACCAGGAGTTCGAGGCGTCCACGTATGTCGACGTCGACGGTCAGTACATCGTCAACGGCGACGAGGTCGTGTCCAACCAGGGTGACCTGCACAAGTTCTACGAGTCGATGGTCTCGACGCCGAAGCACGTCCCGGAGGACGGCCTCATCGTCAACACCATCAGCGGCAAGGACGACAAGTGGTCCGCCTCCCAGGCGCTCAACCTGACCTACTGTGTCTCGGACAAGTTCGGCACCAACAAGGCCGCCATCGTCACCGCGATGAGCCAGGGCGCGGGTCTCTGGGAGGCGGCGAGCTCGAAGGTCGACTTCATCTACGTCCCCACCCAGGACGCCTCGTGCAACACCCGTAACTCCAACGTGCTCTTCTCCGTCGAGCCGGTGAGCACCTCGCAGTACATCGCGCGGGCGTTCTTCCCCTCGACCTCGAAGCGCTCGCGCAACGTGCTCATCGACGACTCGATCTTCTCGTCGGGCGCCTGGGAGCCGGGTGACATCCTCGGTCACGAGCTCGGTCACACCCTCGGCTTCCGCCACGAGCACACCCGCCCGGAGGCGGCGACCTGCTTCGAGGACAACAACTGGCGTGCGCTGACCCCGTACGACTCGTCCTCGATCATGCACTACCCGCAGTGCAACGGCGGCTCCTCGGACCTGGAGTTCCAGGCCTCCGACGCGGCCGGGGTCCGGGCGCTGTACGGCTCCTGATCATCTAGCAGCACAAAGGCGGCCCTCCCGGTTCCGGGAGGGCCGCCTTCCTGTATCGCCTAGTAGGACAGTCCGTGACCGAGCGGGAAGAGATCCGGGATCTCGACTGGGAGCTTGCCGCTCGGGTTCACCTCGCCGTGGAGCACCCGCACCAGCGACTCGAGCTGGTGGGATGTGTAGCCGTACGTGTCGAGGACCGTGGCCGCCTCGGGGAAGGACGTGACGTCGTAGGGGTTGCGCATCGCGGTCACGACCACCGGGGTGTCGGTGGCGAGCAGCGCCTTGACCAGCTTGGTCTGCGCCACCGACGCCGGCGTCGGCTGGCCGGTCGCCGGGTTGATCTGCCAGGCGTTGTTGGTCGGCACGACCACCAGGTCCTTGCCCGCGGCGGCTGCGACGGCGGCGTCGATCTGCGCGTCGGTCGGGGTGGTGCCGGACTGCAGCACCTGGGTCGTCGCACCACGCTTCTGGAAACCGGCCGCGATGCCCGCGGTCGTGTCCACTCCCCATCCCGCGACCAGGACGTCCTTCGGGCCGGGGGCCAGCGGCAGCAGGCCGTCGTCGTTCTTCACCAGGGTGGTGGTGCGGTCGGAGATCGCCTGGGCGTCGGCCTTGTGCACCGGGTCGGCGAAGACCGCGGGAGCGGCGGCCGGGTCGACGTACGGGCTCTCGAAGATCTTGTTGTCGAGCTTGTGCTTGAGGATCCGGTAGACCGACTCGTCGAGCCGCTGGCGCGAGATGGTGCCGTTCTTGACGGCGCCGAGGACCGCTGCGTACGCCGTGTCCATCTGCGGCGGGATGAGCAACTGATCGGCTCCGGCGAGGAAGGCCTCGACCGGGGCGACGTCGGGCGGGTAGGTCGCGCTGGCGCCCTGCATGTCGAGGGCGTCGGTCACGATGAGGCCGTTGAAGCCCATCTCCTCGCGGAGCAGGCCGGTGAGGATCGGCTCGGACATGGTGGCCGGCTCGCCGCTCGGGTCGATCGCGGGCACGGTCACGTGGGCCGTCATGATCGCGTCGATCCCGGCATCGATCGCGGCCTCGAAGGGCGGCAGGTCGATCGCCTCGAGCTGCTCGCGGGTGTGGGTCACCTCGGGCAGGCCGTAGTGGCTGTCGGTGCCGGTGTCGCCGTGTCCCGGGAAGTGCTTGGCGATCGAGGAGAGGCCGCCCTTGTCGAAACCGCCGACCTCCGCGGCGACGATGTCGGAGACCGCGGCGGAGTCGGCCCCGGCGCTGCGGATGCCGATGACCGGGTTGTTGGGGTTGAGGTTGACGTCGGCGACGGGCGCGTAGTCCTGGGTGACGCCCACGGCGGCCAGCTCGGTGCCGATCACCTCGGCCGACCGGGCCGCGTCCGCGGTCGAGCCGTCGGCGCCGAGCGCCATCTGGCCGGGCATCTGGGTCGCACCGCTGGCCGGTCCGAAGCGGGCCACGAGCGCGCCGCCCTCCTGGTCGACCGCGATGTTCAGCGGGATCTTGGGGCGCTGCTGCAGCGCGGCGGTCTGGAGGCCGTTGGAGAGCGTCGCCACCTGGGTGGCGTCACCGATGTTGTCGGGGCCGCGGGTGGTGAAGTAGATGACCCCGCCGGGCTGGTACTTCGCGATCGCCTGCGCCGGGGTGTCGACGCCGTAGAGCTTCTGGTTGCCGGCCTTCGCGGCGTCGCTGACGTTGTTGGCGTCGCGTCCGTAGACCTCGATCACGAACAGCTGCCCGATCTTCTGCTGGAGCGACATGTGGCGCATCAGCGAGACGATCTGACGGTGCTGCGGCGACGCCGTGTCCGGGGCCGGCTGGCCGGCGGTCGTCCTGGGCGGGTCGGGCTCGACGGCGTGGGTTGCTGCGTACGGCATCGCAACCGCCACCGCGGCGGCAAGCCCCGCAGTCGCCAGCCGTGCACCTCTGGTCAGTGTCGCTCTGCTCATGACAACCTCGCCATCTGCGCCGCTGCCGTGCGGCACGGCGATTCACTTTAGGGGCTACCAACCGGTCACGGAAGATAATTGACGACTCCGCGCAAGTGGACACGCCGAATCAGTCGTTGTGGCGACCGAAACTGTCGCAATGGCGGACGAAACTCGACATTCGTCACCCACATCTACAGATTCGCCTGCCACAACCACTGATTCGGCGGACGAATTTTGTCGGATCGGTGGACAGAACGGCTTCGCAGGGCCAGGGTGAACCTTCGTGCGCATCGTTGTCGGAGCCGCAGCGGCGGCCACTCTCGCCCTCACCACCCTCACCCTGGCGCCGGCGGCGCAGGCTGTGCAGTCAGGGGGTGCGTACGACTGGACGGCTGTGAACGTCGATACGACACAGGGGTTCCGGGCGCTCGACGCCGTCGACGCGGAGACCGCGTGGGTCGGCGGGGACCGCGGGGGAGTGTTCCGTACGACGGACGGCGGTGACACCTGGGACGAGGTCTCGCCGCCGGGGTCCGACGGGCTGCTCTTCCGTGACGTCGAGGCGCGCTCGGCGCGCGAGGCCGTGGTGCTCTCGATCGGCGAGGGTGAGGCGAGCCGGATCTACAAGACCGTCGACGGCGGCGCGACCTGGACCGAGACGTTCCGCTCCGCGGAGCCGACAGCGTTCTACAACTGCGTCGACTTCTGGCCGGGTGGCGAGCGGGGCATCGCGATGAGCGACCCGGTCGGTGGCGAGTGGCGGATCATCACCACCTCCGACGGCGGCGACACCTGGGAGATCGCGGACACCCAGGGCCTCGAGGCACCGGGCGAGTTCGGCTACTCGGCCAGCGGGACCTGCCTGGTCACCGCAGGGGCGCACGACGCCTGGATCGGCGGCGGCGGTGCCGCGGCGAAGATCTACGCCACCCACGACGGCGGCCGCTCCTGGTCGTCGGCCGACTCCACGATCGCGACCGGCGAGGCCGCCGGCGTCTTCGGTCTCGGCTTCCGCAACCCCCGCCAGGGGATCGCGGTCGGTGGCGACTTCGGCCTCGAGGACGACGGCGTCGACCGCGCGGCCTACTCCACCGACGGCGGCCGCACCTGGAAGAACTCCACCTCCGACCTGGGCGGATACCGCGAAGCGGTGGACTGGATCGGCGGCCGCACCGCGATCGCGGTCGGCCCCAACGGCAGCGACATCAGCCACGACAACGGCCGCTCGTGGAAGCCGTTCGGCGCGACCCAGACCCGCTTCCACACCGTCGACTGCGTCGGCGACACCTGCTGGGCCGCCGGCGCGGGTGGACGGGTCGGGGTGCTCAGCCGCTGAGGGTCAGATCGTGAGCCCGATGGTCATCGGGCCGCTCGGGGCCATCTCGTGCTCGCCGCGCTCGATGCAGAACTCGTTGCCCTCGGGGTCGCGGAGCGCGACGAAGCCGGACCCGTCCTCCTTGCGGTGGTCGCCGAAGACGGTGGCGCCGAGCGAGAGCGCCCGCTCGACCAGCTCGTCGCGGGTGGTGTCCTCCGGCTTGATGTCGATGTGGACCCGGTTCTTCGCCGTCTTCGCCTCGGGCACGGGGACGAAGAGGAACATCAGCTCCTTCGACGGGAAGCTCCTGGCGACGATCACCTCGGGGTCCTCGTCGTAGAAGAGGTGCCAGCCGGCGACCGCCGACCAGAACTCGGCGAGCTTGCGAGGGTCGGCACAGTCGAAGGTGAGGTGGCGGATCTGGATCGTCATGGGCGGATCATCCTCCAAAGCCGGACCGCGGGAAACGGGTTATTCGACGAACCCCGAGACCGTACGCGGCGTGGCCGCCGCCGCGAGGGCGACGGCCGTCTCGAGCGGCACGTCCGGGACGGCGACGTGCTCCTGCCCGGCCGCGGTCATCGCGGTGACCTGGGCGAGGCCGATGCGGCGGTCGAAGAAGGTCTGCCGGACCCGCCAGCCGATGATGCCGTCGGTCTGGAGGGCCGTGCGTACGGCGGTGTAGGAGCCGGAGCGGACCACCAGGTAGCGGTCGGTGAGGGCGTGGCCGAGGTGGCGGTGGCGCAGCTCGGCGCCGAGCATGCCGAGGACGAGCGCGACCACCATGACGGTCACCGGGAGCCACCAGATCCAGGTGTCGCCGAGGACGCCGATCAGCACGGTCGGGACGAGCGCGACCAGCGTCCAGATCACGGTGGCGACGGCCGCCCGGAACCAGTAGCGCCGGCGGGGCCGCGGCCCGTGACCTGTCAGCTCCGCCGAGAACGCGTCCTCGCCGAGGATGTCCGTGCCGACGGCCGACACGACGGACTCCGGGGCCGTCGGCAGGACCGCGGGGGAGTTGTCGTCGAGGCCGGTCGTCAGCAGGTTGAGGTCGGCACCGCCGGCCAGGCCGATCAGCGGGCCTACGGTCGAGGTGGCGCCGCGTACCTTCGCCTCCTCCACCGTCGTCGCGCGGGTGCTGGTCAGGCCGAAGCTGCGCCGCAGCGTGGTGCCCTCGCGGCCCTGCTCACGCACGACCTGGAGGTCCCACCAGCGCACCGCGTAGCCCACGCACGAGCCGACCGCCCACACCACCACCGCGGCGACCAGGGCGATCGGGATGGCGATGACCAGCAACTGCAGGAAGGAGTCGATCGGCCGGCCGTTGATCTCGCCGTCGTCGACCCGGATCCCGATCGTCCGCTCCCACGGGATGACGTCGGAGAACGCGCCGAAGAACGCGGCCAGACCACCGAGCGCGATCGCGAGGTTCTTGAGGTTGAGCGGGGCGTATCTGATCCAGGACCAGTCGAGCCTGGCGATGACCTCGCCTCCGGCGTCTGAGCGATGTGGCCCCGGGCTGGTCGCGACAGCCGCCGAGGCGTCGCTGCCGGACGCCTCGGGCGCGACGTCCGTCGGTGACGTGGGCGCCGCGTGGAGCAGCTCGCGCCGGAGGCGGGCTGCGGCGTCCTTGGTCAGCGAGTCGAGGGTGATCTGGCCCTCGTCGACGCCGGTGCCGACGTTGACCTTGGTGACGCCGAGGGCACGGTGGATGAGGGTCGAGCTGAGGTCGACGCTGCGCACCCGGTCGAGGCGCGCGGTCAGGGTGGTGCGGTTGAGCAGGCCTTTGCGTACCTCCAGATGGGTCGGCGTCACCCGGTAGGTCGTGGTCAGCCACGGGACCAGGCCCGCCAGGGCCGCGACGACTGCGATGCCGAGCGCGACCAGGAGACCGATGAAGACGTTGGCCTGACCGGCGCCGAAGGCACCGACCGCGGCCGGGATGATCGCCTGGCGCAGCGTCGCGAGCGGGCTGACGATCGCGGTCCAGCCGGCCAGCCGCTGCCACTCCGCGTCCGGGATCCCAGGGGTTTCGGGGGTCTCGGGGACCTCGGGTGTGCTCACGTCGCGTCCTCGGGCGTCGCGGCGGTGATCGCGACGAGCTTCGCGACCACCTCGAGCGCGAGCGCGTCGTCGAGGCAGGCGATCTGGACGATGCCGGCCGAGGAGGCGGTGGAGACCTTGACCGTACGCAGCCCGAACCGCCGCATCAGCGGCCCCTGCGTCGAGTCGACCGTCTGCACCCGGGAGAGCGGCACGATCTCGTCGACGACGGTGAGCCACCCGTGGCGTACGTGGACGGCGATGTCGGTCACCTCCCACCGGTGGATCCGGAACCGGATCGACGGCACGAAGGTCAGTCCCGGGACCGGCGCCAGCGCGAAGACCACCGCGGCGAGCCAGAGGATCCAGGTCCAGAAGCCGTCGGGCACCATGACCGCCGCCACCACGGCACCGACTGCGAGCGCCAGCCAGATCACGGCCCCGATCGCCTCCGCCGTACGCCAGTAGGCCGGTGCTCGCTCGGAGACCTGATGGGCGGGTTCGCGCAGTCGCTGTGGTGCGTCGGCATTCACGGCGCGAGCCTATTGGGTCGGCTCCCTTTACCGTCTGGATTTGTGGTCGGCGATTACGGAGGCGTACCAGGCGAAGGAGTCGCGCGGCGTACGCACCAGGGTGTCGTAGTCGATGTGCACCAGCCCGAACCGCTGGGTGTAGCCCTCGGCCCACTCGAAGTTGTCCATCAGCGACCAGCAGTAGTAGCCGGCGACGTCGATGCCGTCGGCGACCGCGCGCTCGACCTGGCGCAGGTGGAGGTCGAGGTAGGCGATGCGGTCGGCGTCGCCGTCGCCGGGGGCGGTGTTGTAGGACGCCCCGTTCTCGGTGATCACGAACGGCGGGTGCTCCGGGTAGCGCTGGTGCAGCGCGGTCAGCAGCTCGTGGAGCCCGTCGGGGACGACCGGCCAGCCGAAGTCGGTGGTCGGGTAGCCGGTGATCGGCGGCTGCTCGATCGGGTTCGGGGCGCCTTCGGGAGCGGCGGCCGCCGCGGTCGGGTTGTAGTAGTTGAGCCCGTAGAAGTCGAGCGGCGTGCTGATCACCTCGAGGTCGCCGTCCTGCACCGGGAAGAGCGCGGCGAGATCCTCGGGATAGTGGCCGAGCAGCACCGGGTCGGCGAAGGAGTGGTTCCACAGCGTGTCCAGCAGGCCCGCGGTCGCGACGTCCGCCTCTGCGTCGGTCGCCGGCCAGACCGGCATGTGGTTGGTGGCGGTGCCGATGCTGCTCGCGCCCGCGGCCCGCAGCGCCTGGACCGCCAGACCGTGCCCGAGCAGCAGATGGTGACCGGCCGGCAGTGCGTCGAAGACCAGCGCCTGACCAGGGGCATGGATGCCGAGCGCGTGGCCGAGGACGGTCACCACGTTCGGCTCGTTCACCGGGCACCAGTGGGCGACGCGGTCGGCCAGGCGATCGCCCACCACCGCGGCGTACTCTCCGAAGCGCTGCGCCGTCTTCCGGCTCAGCCAGCCGCCGTGCGCGTCCTGCAGCACCTGCGGGGTGTCCCAGTGGAACAGCGTCGCCATCGGCGCGATGCCACGCTCGAGCAGCCCGTCGACGAGGCGGTCGTAGAAGTCCAGGCCCACCTTGTTGACCGCGCCCGAACCGGTCGGCAGGACCCGGGACCAGGAGATCGAGAAGCGGTACGCATCCAGTCCCAGCCGCGCCATCAGGCCCAGGTCCTCATCGAGCCGGTGATAGTGGTCGCAGGCCACCTCGCCGCTGCTGTCGTCGAGGATCCGTCCCGGCTCGGCACAGAAGGTGTCCCACACCGAGGGACCCCGGCCGTCCTGGTCGGCCGCCCCCTCGATCTGGTAGGCGGCGGTGCTGGCGCCGAAGCGGAAGCCGGTCGGAAGGCTGGTGCCGGGAAGCTCGCTCACGCAACCACAGTGTGCCCGCTGTGCCCGGGTGCCGTCCGTGGTTTCGGGGGAAGGCGGCGTACGACTCTAGGATTGTCGATCGTGGCACTCACCATCGGCATCGTGGGACTTCCCAACGCGGGCAAGTCGACCCTCTTCAACGCTCTGACCAAGAACGACGTTCTCGCGGCGAACTACCCCTTCGCCACCATCGAGCCCAACGTCGGCGTCGTCGGGGTCCCCGATGAGAGGCTGGCCGAGCTGGCGAAGATCTACGGATCCCAGAAGCTGCTGCCGGCCACGGTGCAGTTCGTCGACATCGCCGGCATCGTGCGCGGCGCCTCGCAGGGCGAGGGCCTGGGCAACAAGTTCCTCTCCCACATCCGTGAGTCCGACGCGATCTGCCAGGTCACCCGGGTCTTCCGCGACGACGACGTCACCCACGTCGACGGCAAGGTCGAGCCCGCCAACGACATCTCCACCATCCAGACCGAGCTGATCCTCGCCGACCTGGAGACGGTCGAGAAGGCGATCCCGCGGCTGGAGAAGGAGTCGCGCAAGGCTCCTGACCTCAAGGCGAACCTCGCCGCCGTGGTCGAGGCCAAGGAGGCCCTCGAGGCCGGCACCCCGATCATCGCCACCAAGATCGACCGGGCCCTGATCCGCGACCTGATGCTGCTCACCGCGAAGCCCTACATCTTCGTCTTCAACTGCGACTCCGACGAGCTCGCCGACGAGGCCCTCAAGGACTCGATGCGCGAGCTGGTCGCCCCCGCCGAGGCGATCTTCCTGGACGCCAAGTTCGAGTCCGAGCTCGTCGAGCTCGACGAGGACGAGGCCCGCGAGTTCCTGGCCGACGCCGGCGTCGAGGAGCCGGGCCTGGACATCCTCGCCCGCGTCGGCTTCGACACCCTCGGCCTGCAGACCTACCTCACCGCGGGACCCAAGGAGGTCCGTGCGTGGGAGATCCCCAAGGGCGCCACCGCCCCCGAGGCCGCCGGTGTCATCCACACCGACTTCCAGAAGGGCTTCATCAAGGCCGAGATCGTCTCCTACGACGACCTCATCGCCGCCGGCTCCGTCGCCAAGGCCCGTGACCTCGGCAAGGTCCGTATGGAGGGCAAGGACTACGTCATGGCCGACGGCGACGTCGTGGAGTTCCGCTTCAACGTCTGAGCGACGGCCGTCATCTGTCGTCCCCGCACTCACGCCAACACTGGAGGTTCCATGCCCAAGGGCTACTGGGTCAGCGTCTACCGCAACATCTCGGACCCCGAGAAGCTGGCTGCCTACGGCAAGCTCGCTCCGGCGGCCGTCGAGGCCGGGGGCGGCCGGGTCCTCACCCGCGGCAGCCGGGTCGTGGCATATGACGACGGAATCGCCGAGCGCACCGTCCTGATCGAGTTCGACAGCTTCGAGCAGGCCGTCGCGACGCACGAGAGCGCCGCCTACCAGGAGGCGCTGGCCGCCCTCGCCGGCGGCGTCGAGCGCGACTTCCGCATCGTCGAAGGCCTCGACTGACCGAGGTCCGGTCGGACCTTCAGTGAAGATCCGCGATCTCTTGGTTGCGAGGCCGTTACCGCTGGCCAGGCGTAAGTTCCTGGCCGCCGAGGCGGTCCGCGCGTCGGAGATCTCCAAGCGCGCCACCGCCCCCGAGGCCGCCGGTGTCATCCACACAGACTTCCAGAAGGGCTTCATCAAGGCCGAGATCGTCTCCTACGACGACCTCATCTCTGCCGGGCGCCGTTGCCAATGCCCGGTGACGTGGCAAGGTCCGCATGGAGGGCAAGGAATGCGTCATGGCCGACGGTGATGTGGTCGAGTTTCGACGCGGAGTAACCTCTGCATCCTGAAGTAGCCCTCAGCCGCGCTCTGTACCTCATTCAGGGGATGGGCCCACGGCTATGTGCCGATTGCGTCATAGGTCGCCAAATCGCTTTCTATGCTCCGTGCTGTGCGTGAAACGGGCCGAACGGCCGGACACATGTCGGTTGTCACGAGGCGGTTCTGCTGCGGCGGCGAGCCCCTCCAGGGGCCAGGGGTCGGCGGCAGGACGTTCGATGGGGCGCGCTGTGGCGAATGATCCGCTGAACCTCGATGAGCCGGGTGAATGGGCGGGCGTCTGGTGGGTTCCGGGCGATCCTGATGACCAGGTCGCCGGCGTACTCCGCTACGAACCGGAGCGCGGCCTAGAGCTCTCGCTAATCGGCACGTTCGAGGATCGCATTATGTCGAGCCCCTCACCTGGCGTCGTAGACATCCACGAGGGTTATCAGACGTGGGACGTCATCCACGGTGTGGCTGAGCAGCGCGAGATCACCCTTCTGGGCTGCGCCCCGAGGAGCACGACGCGCACGATCTTCGCACGCGTGAAGAGTCCCGATAAGCAGACCGTGGCGGCCACGGCTGCGCTCATTGGCGCTCAGGTCGCTGGGGACGACGACATGGCCTTCTCCGAGGTTGAGGTGTCGATCGAGGATCTCGGCCTCTGGGCGTCGTCTTCGGTCTTCGAAGAGGGCTTCATCGGTACTTCTGGTGGCAAACTTGACGGAACTGGACGCATCTCCGCGGGGCCGGTGGAAGTTCAGTCGGTCGTTGTCGACGGGACCGAGTTTCGTCTTGAGCACCGACACACGCTCCCCTTCTTTGACCGGCGCAAGGGCTGGACTGTTGGACGTATGCGCAACACAGCGCTTATCCGCGTCGTCCCGTCGGAGCCCCTCTCGTTGAACGCGGCTATGACGTCTGCCAGATTGATGCAGGACTTGATCGCGGTCGCTACGCATCGGGCTGCCGGGGTGATCTGGCTGAGGTTGAAAGTGGCGGAGGCCGAAGGCGAGGTGCGTGGTGATCGTCCTGCACCGACCCGATATGCTGATGTGCTTCATTCGCCATCTGCCCTCGGCAAGCCCGAGACCAAGGCGCTAGACGTCGACCGAACCTTCTTCACATGCGAATCACTCTCGTTCGAAGAGGTCATTCCTCGTTGGTGCGATGCGCACGGACGACTGCAGGCTGCAACCAACATGATTCTCGGGCTCCGCTATGCGCCGGCCCGTTATGTGGAGAACAACCTACTGACGGCCGTAGGCGCGGCGGAGGTGCTGCATCGCGGCCTCCGCATCGATGAGAAGCCGTTTCCCCGAGGTGAGTTCAAAGCGATGCGCGAGGCAATGCTTGGGCAGGTGCCGGAGGAGCACCGCGACAGGTTCAAGAAAGCCATTCGTAACGATCCCACGCTCCGGGACCGGCTCTATGCCCTCGCTGCGCGCCCAGATCAAGGCGCGATAGCCCAGCTCATGCCGGATGTGGACCGCTGGGCGGGGCGAACCACAAGCGCGCGTAACGACTTGGCGCACGAGGGTACGACCCCCGACCACTCCATCGAAGAATTGCATGTCGTTGTCGAGGTGACGACCGCCGTCGTGATCCTTAACGTCTTGCACGAGCTCGGGTTGCCTCCAGAACGGCAGCGCGAGATCGTGCGGGAGCATCCGCAACTCCGGGCAACTGCAAAGGCCGCACACAAGTGGCTGGTTGCTCCGGAGGCGGACGGCTGAGCGTCGGTCGGCGGCCAGGTGCGCAGCAGCACGGCGCTCATGCAGCCTCGGTCTCTTGTCACTGGGCTGTTGCGGCGATCTCGGCGACTGGCAGGAGCAGAGCGCGGAGTCGCTCGCTCTGGGCTTCGGTGAAGGGCGGGGCGGAGGCGCCGAGTTCCGCAGACAGTAGTGTTGAGGAGGACGGATGGCGGGGCTCTCGCACGTTGGGACGATGCTGTCGTCGACCCAACCAAGGGCGTGCGGACTGTGCGGAGACGTCCGCAAGCTTTCTAGGGCTCACGTTCCCCCTCAGGTCGCTGGCAATTCGACGCGAGTTGAGCGTGCCCCGGATGTCATCGACGCGGGTGTACGGCGACCCGGCCGCTGGACCGAGGGCGGTGTATGGGTGCGTGGGCTATGCGAGCGGTGTAACCACCTCTCGGGGAGTACGTACGACGGTGCCTACGCGGACTTCGCTGCACAGATCGGCCGGCTCACGAGCCCAGGCGCCCTTCGTCTGCAAGTCATACCCGGCGAGCCTCCCGGGGCGCGCTTTGCTCCAGGGCTAGTGGCTCGGTGCGTCCTCTACAGCATGTTTGCGATCAATCCCCGCTTGCGGATCCTTTACCCAGATCTTGCGCACGATCTGTGTCACGAGACGGTACCTGGGCACGGTCCAATTCGGTGGCCGGTCCAGTTGCGTCTCCTGGTGGGCCGCAGCCATCCGGGTCTGCTGCGCGCTAGCGTCGTATCAAGCGGAGTCTGGGCAATGAAGGTTCTATCCGATCGGGTTGTTCATCACTCCTTCGGTGACATCGTCTTCCCGCCTTTGACATGGACTCTCGTTCCATCTGATGTCCGCAGCGAGCGAGTCGGTCTAGGGCCTCAGATCACTAAGAACCTTGGCGACGCGAGCGACTGGATCAACTATGGTCCTGACCGAGTCTCGGTCGACCTCCGACTTATCTGCAAGCGGTTCCCTGCGATTGCATTGCCCCTGTTGATTCGGCGTGATGACTGGGTCGAGTTGCTACCACAAGAGACTGACGGCGTCGGAGCGGTCGTCGTTTATGGTCGGCTCCCAGGGTGAGGTCGACTGATGAATCTGTGATGACTAGTAGGCGGCCTACTGCCATAGTCGAGCGATCTCGGTCGTATACAGGCGAGCTGGTGAGTGAACTCGGCTACAGCATGTGTTGTGTGCAGCCTTGCCTGCGGCTTACGCGGACCAACGCAGTTCTTGCAGGTCGGTCAGAGTGGCGGAACCAGCGGTGCTACTTATGGACGTCTATGTCGGCAGATCAATCTGCGGCGTCGTTGCTACCGTCCCGCCAAGGGCGAACTCGGCCAGACGGGTTTGTGCGACAGACTGCGCGACGCGAAGGTCTTCCGTTCCGACGCCACATAGTCGGAGGCAGGATGATGCGATCGAGCGGGCAGTCGAGGTAGTGATGGACCGCCCACTGGCGCGGATTGCGATCACGCCCTCGACGAGTTGAAGGACCAGGTCGCCGAGGTCCTCGGGGTCGTGGTTGTCCGTTCTCGACTCGGTCGCGACGGTGTTGGCCAAGTCGCGATATGCGGTGAGCAAGTCATTCCGGCTTGCGACGTACCCCTCTGCGGCGGGGGAGGACACGATATCGGGCACGCCGGCGAGCAGCCCGATGTTGTGGGGCGCGGTCGCGAGAGTGTCGATGTCGACCAGCGCCAAGAGGTAAGGGCCGTCGGGCGCGGATCGTCGATGGTCAGTGTGAGGATCTGATCGACCTGGTCGAGTGTGGGCCGGAGCGTCCGTTCCAGGAGGGCAGCGAGGATCTCGTCCTTGCCGGCGAAGTGGTAGTAGAGCGAGGCCTGCCTGATCCCCACCTTCTCGGCGATCTCGCGGGTGGAGGTGGCAGCGAATCCCCGGGTGACGAAGAGTTGCCCTGCGGCGTCGAGGATCTGTTCGCGCGGGCTGAGCGTCGAGGCGATGTTGGTGTGCCGTGGCCGCCCGACGCCGCGTCGTCCTGAGGTGCCGGAGACCGGGATGGCGAAGGACATGGACGGGCCTCTCAACTGGTGGGTGTTGTTGGTGGTCCCAGCCGTGTGGCGCGTTCGGGGGCCCCACGGCCAGGACCTGAAACCACTTTCGCGCGGGGAGAGGTGTGCTGGCAGGGCACTCAGTTGGCTGGGTCAGGGCAATCTGCGTCGTTCAGAACGCCGTCCACTTCCAGGGTCGGGGGATCTCGCCTCGTAGGCAGGCGAGCCGGTGAGAGACCTCCGCTGCCGCGTCGGGACTTTGCGCTGATTTGTCTGCAACGAAAGCGGTCCAGCGCAGCTCTTGCAGGTCCGCAAGTGTCCGAAACCACGGTGCTTCGCGTACGTCGTAGCCGCCGTAGGCGGTGACGAAGGCGGTGTAGTCGTCGTTGTCGATTCGCGCGAAGTCTTCGTGGTCGACGGCGAGTGGGATCAGGTCCCAGGCGGGGTGGCCGATCGAGACGTTGTCGAAGTCGAGAAGGACAGGTGAGCCGTCGTCGGGCACGACCAGGTTGCCTTGCCATGCGTCGCCGTGGATGACATGTCGGGATCGGGGGACTTCGGTGGTTGTCAGGTCGGTGGCCAGGGTCGCGAGTCGGTCCTGTAGCCATGCGCGGTCTGTGGTGGATATCCCAGTCGCAGAATCGATGCGTTCGGCAACGTGCCCGACCACGTCGAGGTTCGGTAGGTCGATGGTGGTCGGCGTTGGGAGGTCGTGGAGCTTGTGGAGCATGGCGCCCAGTTCGGCGGGAGTTGCGTGACGGTGTGGCGGGATCGGCGTCCACCAGCTCACTGGCCTCTCACCGACCAGGACAAGGCGCAACCTGTCAATAGGGAGGTTTGCGTTGATCCCGTTGCTCGACAGCCAGGAAGCGATCTGGACCTGGCGGGCGGCGTCCTCGGCCGTTCCGGAGCGGCCGACGCGGGCGACGACCCCGGATTCGGGCAGCAAATAGATCGCGTTCGAGCCATTCCGCAACAAGCGAGCGTTCGCTGTGTTCAACCCGGCTTGCGATGCTGCTTGCTGCAGCACGTCGAGGTTGTCGTTTGTTGTGGGTGCTGCCGCTGTCACGGAGGTCGTCCTTACGGGGTCATCTGGTGCGTGCTGCGTTGGACGCTGCGTGGTGGAGGTCGCGTGCTGCGGGGGATCCTGTCGTGCCGGCCGCTGCAGCCAGTACGGCCCACTCTTCGCGCATTCTGGACGAGCGAACGCTGGGGGACTCCTCGAGAGCGATCTGTGCGACTGTGGTGGCCCGGTCAGTTTCGCCCATGGATACCAGAAGCGTGGAGAGTCGGATCCGGCAGAAGGTCAGCGAGCGCACGTAGGTCGATTCGCGCAGCGATACGGCGGCGTCCAGGCGGTTCAAGGTGTCGTCGACGTCGATGCCGGCTTGCGCGAGTGGCAGGCGCGTCCTGCCGATGGAGCCTTGGTGCTCGGCTTCGTCGTAGTAGCCCAGCCACGGCGGGTCTTGGTCAACCTCGCGTTTGGAGAACCACTCGTCAGAGACCTCGACTTCGTTTCGAGCCTCGGCGTACTGCCCGGTCTTCGTGAGCAGTCGTGCGCGCCACGCGGCGAGCATCGCTTGTCCTGTGGCGGTGAGGTCGCCGGAAAGTTCCTTGGCGGCGTCGACGATGGCAAGACCGTCCTGAGGGCGGCCGAGGTCGATCGTCTTGCGTGCCATGTCTGCCATGACGCTTGCCCGAAGTGATGTCGAGCGGGCTTCGTCCGCGCACCAGAGCGCGAGCTCGTAGCACCGGTCGGCGACGCCGAAGTTGTTCATGTCGTAGGCGGAGAATCCAACGACGCCGGCGAGATTACCGACTGCTTGGAACAGCGCACGACGGACGTCGATGGCCGCGCGGGCCTGCAGCAACCCGACGGCCATGCGTAGCTGTGCTGTGGCCATCTCGGCGGCGACTGCTCCGCCGAAGCGGTTCTCCGATGTGGCGATCACGCGTGTGGTCTCTCGGATGAACTCGACCTCGGGCCATCCGATGGTGGCGGGTGTCGTAGGTCCGAGCGCGTCGAGCAATCTGTCGTGGGGGCGGCCGGATGAACTCGCCGTCACTTGGGTCGAAGGGGTTGCGACTGCTCGACCTCGGCGGGTTGGTTTGAAGCCGAGCTCGGCGTCCGTCCCGGCGCCGAGGACTGCTCGAAGGCCGAGGCGGTAGATCTCGCCGGGCCACTGGATCTGACCGCGCTCGTATCGGCCGATCGTCTCAGCATCGATCGTGGACCTGGTGCCGGTAGTGGACCAGATGTGACGGTTGACCGCCTCGGCCAGCTCGAGCCGTGTCATCGGCGCGCCCGAGCCGGAGGGGGAGGGCATGGATTGCCGCCGTCGACGGAGCAGCTCGTTAGCCAATGCTCAACCTCCCGGACCGGTTCTTTGCACTAACGATGGTCGCCGACGTCTGGCGCTTGGGCAATGACGTAGGCGACCGGACCCTGCATCGGCTCACCACGTCGGTCGTAGCTGTCGAAGACCTCTCGCACCTCGAGTCCGGCGGCGGTAAGTGCTGTTTGCAGGTCGGCGAAGCGGTGGACGCGGCGGTCAAAGAAGTCAGCGACCTCTGCGCCGTCAGGCAAGGTCCAGGTGCGGGTCGTGGTCGCTATCCGACGCTCGGAGTCCCAGGCGCTGTCGATGGTGACGGTTGCTTGCCCACCTGGCACCGAGACGTCTCGCTGACTGTGGGCTGTTGTCGGAGGCGAGACCAGGGTCTGCGCTACGACGAGCGCGCCGGGTGCGGCGTTGGCAGCGAAGGTCGCGCAGGCGGCGTTGAGCTGCTCCTCGGTGTGCAGGTAAGCGAGGGTGTTGCCAAGGGAGAGAAGGACGTCAAAGAGCCGCTGGGATCGGTAACGAGTGACGTCGCCGACGGCGAAGCGCCCGTGTGGGCACGTCGCTTGGGCATGTTCGATCAGCTGTGGCTGGAGGTCGACGCCGACGTACTCGTAGTTCGTCAAGGCCGTCGAATGGATGCCGGTGCCGCAACCCAGGTCGAGAATGCCTCGAGCGCCCTTGGGCCCGTACTCGCTGAGCAGAAGCTCCAGCAGCACCGCAAGCGTGCTCACGTCCCCAGCGAAGTGGTCATGGAGGACGGGGTCCCGGTACATGAGGTTGCCAGCCGCGAGGGCTCGAGCCTGCTCGGAGGCGACGGTTGCGCTGAGATTCATCGAAGACTCCGAAGCGCGAGTTCAACGGTGACGAGATCGGCGAGGCGGGGGTCCGCCTGGCCCGTGCTCTCGTAGCGGTCTATGGCGTCCACAAGACCAGCGTGGTTGATCCAACCGTCATCTGCCAGCAGCGACTCGGATCGGATCTGCTTCAGCGCTTGGAGCCCGTTGGTGCGCATCCCACACTCCATGAGGTCGAGGAAGCTCTCCGGCTCGGCCGGGTGGGTCAGGCGCCGCGTCATACCGGCGCGGGCGAGCCGTTCACGGAACATCCTCTTCCCGCGCCGATGCGAGGCAGGTAGCTGCTCGGTGAATCGACCAACCAGAGGATGAGCGAGGGGCGCCACCGGCCAGATACCAGCGTCCAGATACGTCGGATTGTGGAGCGCAAGCGCCTCGAGGGTGGGGAGCGGGACGACGGACACCGGTGCCGCATCGGCTTCGAGGTCACCAAGCGACCCCCAGGCTCTTGGACCGAGCCACGGCGGAGGCGGCAGATGCCCATACGTGTTCGCAGGTGAGTCGGCGACCCGCTCGCTCGGGTGCGGCGCATTGACCTCATCGCCCCCGAGCCCGAGATACACGACGCGCGCTGAGACGTCGGAGACCCGGTCACGCATCGCGTCGAAGGCTTCTCGGTAGTAGGCCGTCGAAGGGCTGTGTGGCTTCTTGCGGATGGAGGGGTCGAACGGCAGGTGATCGCGTGCCTGCACCACTGCGTCCGCGGCGCCGACGTGCGAAGCGAGCGTACGGCGGCGATAGCGCTGCTCCCGGCCGGCACGGCCCGTGACCTCGATCCCGACCGTCCGCACTTCTCGGTAGCGCTCAGCAACAGTCAGCAAGACGTTCGCAGAGTCGGCGCCGCCTGACAGCTCTACGGCCGCCGTGCCGTCAGGATCGGGCAACCTCTGCACGAGGTACGTCAGCACCTTCTCGAACGCCTCGACCGGATCAACAGCGTCAGCTAGATCGCGAGCAGCCAGAACGTGGTCCGCGGGATCTGGGTAGGTCACGTGGATCCCCGTGGAGGTCATCGTCGCCGTGGCTCGTTCGGTGATGCGGTGAACGCCGTCGAACATCGTTGCGGACGAATACACGGGATTGCGAAGGAGTGCCCTTACAACCGAGGGGCCGTTCAATGTCGCTACGTCGAACCCCGAGCGAAGCTCGGCAAGATTCCATGACCCGAAAAAGACGCCATTGCGGGAGGCGATATGAATCGGGGCCGTCCCCATGACGCCGGCTTGGACCGTCACCCTGCCCTGAGAGAGTTCGAGGGTGACATGGTCGCCTGGCCATCTGCGCATGTTGGCCATGGTGAGTTCAGAGCGGGTATCGCCTGCAGCATCTCGCTCGCGAACAGTAGCCACGCACTTGCCCGACAGGCTGACGTCGAGTGTGGACTCGAGCACGGGGCTGGCCAGCGGCTCGATCCAACTGCTCCCACACACCCAGACAGCACCGTCTCGACGCCAATCCTGGCCACCGATGTCGACCGCATGAATCTCGAACCTCAACATTCAGAACTCCCTCGGTCAGCGGTAGCTGTGGGGCCGGAACCATGCGGGCCCGGCCCCACGAGAATTGCGCGGGCCAACGCCCTTACTGATTGCAGTGATCACCCCGTTGGTCGGCATCACCGTGACCAGGCATCTTGCGAAGCGCCTGGTCACGCAGCTCGGGGGTGCCGACCACGAGTCGGCCAGCGAAGAACGCGTCAACGTCCATCAGAGATCACCTCCTCTCGGTCGACCTCCACCCTCGACCAAGCGGGCATGGTTGCCGGAGGGCATTCAGTAGCCCCGTCCACGGCAATCTGGACGATGGTGGCGAGGGGGTGACAACAAGAACTCGCGGAACAGGTCGTCGTCGACCGTGACTCGCGAGTTCTGCTTCAACTTGTGTGACCGTAGTCACCATCGGGGGCACTTAGGATCGTCCAGTGCCGTGCATCGAGCTCACGACGGAGATCCCGGCGAGGCCGGAACAGTGCTTCGAGCTGAGCCTGTCCGTCGACGCGCACCGGTCGTCGATGTCCGACTCGGGCGAGCGCGCCGTCGCTGGTGTCACCTCAGGTGTGATGCGCCTCGGAGACTCGGTGACCTGGAAGGCCCGCCACTTCGGGCTGCCGATCACGATGACCTCGGTGATCAGCGAGTACGCCGCTCCGAACCGGTTCGTGGACGAGCAGGAGTCCGGCCCGTTCCGCCGGTGGTGGCACGAGCACCGATTCGAACCGATCGCCGGCGGCACGCTGATGACGGATGTCGTGGAGTTCGAAGCGCCCGTCGGGGTGGTCGGGCGGGTGGCGAATGTTCTCGTTCTCACTCGCTACATGACGAAGCTGTTGGAGCGACGGAACGCGTGGCTGAGGGATGCCCTGCCCAGTCCTGAGGCGTAACGGCTCGGGCGTGCCGCGACGTGTTTCCGCGTTCGACATCGACGTCTGACGAACCGCGGCTACTCTCGGCCGAGGTCTCGGCTGGCGGAGTGGAGCTGTCATGGGTGGTCAGGTTGAGGCGACGTGGACAGTCACGCTCATCGCGTTCATGGCGCTGTGGTGGGTGCCGACGATCGTCGCGCTGGTCCTGATCGGCCGAAGTATCGCTGCCCGGGGACGCATGAGTGGGCTGGACGTCCTCGACATCGTGATGGTGCTGGTCTTCAGCTGGGCTGGTGCCCTGGTCTACTTCCTCATCGCGTTCCTGCGACACCGCCAGGAGTCTGAAGCCGAGGTCGCTGCGTTGCCGGCGATCGTGGAGAGCGAGACGACCTTGCAACGGGTCGATGAGGCGTACGCTCGGGCCTGGGCCGAAGCGCGCACAGCGGCCGACGATGACCTCATCGAGGCGCTTCACCAGGCGAAGCTCGGACCGAGCTGGACCGAGCCGGGCCGGCCGCGCGCGGATCTGCTGTTCGCCATCTGGCGGGCGGGCGCGACACCACGGTCGGCCTCGCGGCAGCTTCGTGAAGCCCTCGGCACCCGGTCGGGGCGTGCCAGCGCGTAGAGCGCTGAGGTGCTTGACCCGGGCGGGAACCAGGAGAACTCTGGAGGGATGACTAGCCGTGCGGTCGATGACTCACGTTCGCTGCTGACGCTCGGCCGGGTGGACTCGGTGCGGGTCCAGGTCGGTTATCGGGCGAGCCCCGACGATCGGGTGGATCGGCATTACCTGCTCGATCTGTCGGTCCCGGAGCCGGAGGGCGAGGACGTGCTCGAGGAGAGGGCGATCCTCGCCGCACTGGAGCCGGTCCTGTACGCGAGGGCCGACGCGCGTCGCCACTACTCCCTGCACCAACACCGATGGCACACCAGCTGGGGCGCGAGTCCGGGCGCCCTGGAGTTCGGACTGCTCGTGGACACCGGGCCCCGGACCACGGCCCTCTCGGAGGCGTCGTACGACGGCGTGACCCGCGCCTTCCGGGACGTGATGGAGGTGGTCGGTCAGCCGGAGCGGACGCCGACCACACGGGAGTCGGCGGTCCAGCGCTCTCGAAGCGCGGCTGCGACGGCGTACGCCGTGGACCCGGACGCCCTGTCGCTCCGCGCGGAGGAGCACCACCCGGCAGACGACTCCTGGACGCTCACGCTGCGCTCCACCGCGGGGGATGAGTACGACGTGGTGGTCGGCTTCGTCGACGGGTACGCCGGTTCGGTGTCGGTGCGGCACGCACACCGCATCGAGGCGGCCGACTCCATCGGCCCCGAGTGACCTGGCGCCATGGGGCCGAGCTGCCGGCTCAGCTGTCGAGCGGGAAGCGTACGTCGGTGAGCTCCTCGGACACGGCCCACAGCCGCTGCTGGGTCGCCAGGTCGTAGGAAGCCGGGCTGGAGGTGACCAGCTTCGGGTAGCCGCGGATCTCGCCGCGGCCGCTGGGGCCGTAGTACTGACCGCCGAGGACGGCGGGGTCGGTGGCGGCGCGCAGGGTGGGCAGGGCGCCCATCGCGGCCGACTGGGCGAGCAGCGGCCCGACCAGGGCGAAGGGCACCCGCAGCGCGGCGGGGGAGTTGCGGGCGAGCTCGGTGTTGGAGCCGCCGGGGTGGGCAGCCACCGCGACCGTGGTGCCGTGTGGGGCGAGCCGGCGCTGGAGCTCGTAGGTGAACATCAGGTTGGCGAGCTTGGCCTGACCGTACGCGGCGACGCGGCTGTAGGAACGCTCCCACTGCAGGTCGTCGAAGTGGATGTCGGCTCGGATGCGGTGGCCGACGCTGCTGACGGTGACGATCCTCGAGCCCGGGACGGTGAGGAGCTGGTCGAGCAGCAGGCCGGTGAAGGCGAAGTGGCCGAGGTGGTTGGTGCCGAACTGCATCTCGAAGCCGTCGGCGGTGGTCTGCTTCGGCGTGTACATCACGCCGGCGTTGTTGATCAGCAGATCGATCCGCGGGTGGCTCGCGCGCAGATCGGCCGCCGCGGATCGGATCGACTCCAGGGAGGCCAGGTCGAGGACCTGGACGGTGACGTCGCCGTCGATGCGCGCCGCTGCCTGCTTGCCCTTCTCGACGTCGCGTACGGCCATGACCACCTGGGCGCCGCGCTCGGCGAGCATGCGCGCCGTCTCGAAGCCGAGGCCGGTGTTGGCGCCGGTCACGACCGCCACGCGGCCGTGCTGGTCGGGGATGTGCTGTTCGGTCCAGGTCTCGCTCATTGCCCACTCCTAAGGAACCATCGGTCTGTTATGACATCGAATTTAAGAGACCGGCGGTCTAATGTCAAGGGACCGGCGGTCTTTAAGTTAGTCTGGGGCGATGACGTTCCAACGGGCGCGAAGCGATGAGCAGCGGGAGATCCGCCGCCGGGCGATCCTCGACACCGCGGTGGCGATGCTCGACGAGATGCCGGTGGCCGAGCTGAGCCTCAACGAGCTCAGCCGCCGGGTCGGTCTGGCCAAGTCGAACGTCCTGCGCTACTTCGAGTCGCGGGAGGCGGTGCTGCTCGAGCTGCTGGACGACTTCCTGGGCAGGTGGCTCGACGAGCTGGGGGAGGAGCTGGCCGCCGGCATCGAGGCGGACGCCCCGCCGGAGGTACGCGCCGGCCAGCTGGCCGAGGTCCTCAGCCGGTCTCTGGCGGAGCGGCCGGTGCTGTGCGATCTCGTCGGCGCCCAGGGTGGCGTCCTCGAGCACAACGTCTCCGTCGAGGTCGTCAAACGTCACAAGCGCTCGTCGCACGCGAAGCTCGAGACGATGGTCGAGCTCGTCCGGCGTCACCTGCCCGAGGTCGGTGACGGTGCCCAGACGTTCTGCCTGATGAGCCTGATCTCGGCGGGTGCCCTGGCGGCGTACGACCCGCCACCGCCGAGCCTGCTCGCCGTCTATTCGGACGAGCCCGACCTCGCCGTGCTCCACCTGGACCTGCGTGAGGCTCTGCGGACCTCGTGCACCGCGGCGCTCGTGGGGGTGCTGCCTCGCGCCTGAGCGCCGGTCACAGCCAGGGCCGGCGTCCGGGGCCGGTCGGGTGGGTGCCGGTGACGCCCATGACGACGGAGTAGAGGCTGGTCTCCGCGGTGATGAAGAGGCGGTTGCGCTTGGCGCCGCCCCAGGAGATGTTGGCGACTGCCTCGGGGACGTTCAGGCGGCCGATGAGGGTGCCGTCGGGGTCGTAGCAGTGCACGCCGTCGTTCATCGCGGCGACCCAGAGGCGGCCGCCGTCGTCGAAGCGGATGTTGTCGAAGCGGGCGTCGTCGCGGGCTCCGGCCTCGGCGAAGACCCGCTCGTCGGAGAGGGTGCCGTCCTCGCGTACGTCGAAGACCCAGATCCGGCCGGCGCGGGTGTCGGAGACGAAGAGCTGCCGCTCGTCGGGGGAGAAGACCAGGCCGTTCGGCGCACCGAAGCAGTCCGCCGCCAGGCTCACCTCGCCGGTGGCCGGGTCGATCCGGTAGACGTTGTTGGCGCCGATCTCGCTCTCGGCGCGATATCCCTCGTAGTCGCTGGTGATGCCGAAGTCGGGGTCGGAGAACCAGATCGAGCCGTCCGACCTCACGGTCGCGTCGTTGGGGCTGTTCAGCCGCTTGCCCTGCCAGCGGTCGGCCAGCACGGTGATGGTGCCGTCGTGCTCGGTCCGGGTCACCCGGCGGTTGCCCTGCTCGCAGGTGATCAGCCGACCCTCGCGGTCGAGTGTGTTGCCGTTGGTGTGCCCGGCAGCGCGACGGAAGACCGACACGTCGCCGGTCTCCTCGTCCCAGCGCAGCATCCGGTCGTTCGGGATGTCGCTCCAGACCACCTGGCGCCAGGCGGGCACGTAGATCGGCCCCTCGGCCCAGCGGCAGCCGGTGAACAGGACCTCCAGCGCCTCATCGCCGTTCATGCACCGTCCGGTGCGGAACCGGTCATCGAGCATCTCGTACAGGCCGGGGCGCTCACCGCTCATCGAACCCACTCCTCTTCCTCAACCGAGCCGAACGTGAATCGGCCATAACCGAAGACTGCAAGATGAGGTACGGTCGTGGCAAGATATTTCCGAACGGAGATGCTGTGGATCAGATCGACCGTGAGCTGCTGGCCGAGCTCCAGCGCGACGCCACCCAGTCCTATGCCGCGCTGGGTCAGGCCGTCGGCCTCTCCGCCGGCGCCGCCCACGAGCGCGTACGCAAGCTGCGCGAGGCGGGCGTCATCCGGCGCACCAGCGCCGAGGTCGACCCGGCCGCCGTGGGCAGCGGCGTCCTGGCGTACGTCATGGTCGAGTCGACGTCCTGGATGGGGGACTCGGCGGAGGCGTTCGCCGCGCTCCCGGAGGTGGTGGAGGCGCACGTCATCGCGGGCAGCGCGTCGGTGCTGGTGAAGGTCAGGACCGCGACCACCGAGCAGCTGCAGGACGTGCTGCGCCGGATCTACGCGATCGACGGGGTCAGCGGGACGCAGGCGACCGTGGTCCTGGAGACCTTCTTCGAGCGCCCGCTGTCGCCGCTGACCCCGGGTCCGGCCTGAGCTCAGGCGGGCACCTTGTCCAGGAACCCGCGTACGTCCCGGATCCGCTGGTCCGCGTCGACGACGACCACGTCGAAGCCGACGACGACCGGCTCCGCGCCGGCCGGGCCCAGGCCCCACTGGAAGCGGGCCTGCTGGTGATGGCTGTCGACGGCCCCCACGGGGGTGAACACGAAGCCGGGGAACTGCCCGCGTACGGCCCGGATGGTGGCGGCGACGGCCTCGCGGCCCTCGACCTCCGCGAGCGGGTCGACGTAGACGCAGTCGGCGGACCAGTGCGTGGCCAGCAGGTCGGTGAGCTCCTCGTCGGTGGCGTTCCAGGTGTCGAGGTAGCGCGTCACGATGTCGTTCATGGTGTCTTCCTTCTCTCGGATCGGGTTGCCAGGAGAAGATTCGCCGCCACCGGGTGCGCCGGTCGATGACCTCCGAGGTCATGGCCGACCCGATGCGCGCTTGGCTAGCCTCGTGGCCGTGATCTCAACCGCGACGTCACCGTCATCGTCGGTCGGCAGCGAGCTCCGCCGCTGGCGTGAGCTGCGGTCGCTGAGCCAGCTCGCGCTCGCCACCCAGGCCGAGGTGAGCACCCGGCACGTGAGCTACGTCGAGAACGGCCGAGCCCGGCCGACGCCGGAGATGATCGTGCGGCTGGCCGAGGTGCTGCGGGTGCCGATGGCCGAGCAGAACCGGCTCCTGCTCGCCGGCGGGTTCGCGCCTCGCTACCCGCAGCGCGCCACCGACGACGACGCGCTGGCCCCGGTGATGGCCGGTCTGCGCGGCTTGCTGGACGCCCATGCGCCGTACCCGGCCCTGCTTCTCGACGACGGCTGGGACGTCGTCGATGCCAACCAGTCGGTCGACGCGCTGCTCGTCGGCTGCGACCCGAGCCTGCTCGAACCTCCGCTGAACGTCATCCGGCTCTGCCTGCACCCGCGCGGGATCGCCCCGCGGATCCGCAACCTTCCCGTCTGGCGTGCCCACCTGCTCCATCAGCTCGGCCGGCGCATCACGCACACCGGTGGCGACCCGGCGCTGGTCGCGCTCCGGGACGAGGTCACCGCCTATCCCGCCGACGGTGAGCCGCCCGCCCGGCCGCTGGCCGACCCGGTCGTTCCGCTGGAGATCGACATGGGTGGTGACACGCTCCGCTTCTTCAGCGTCGCCAGCCAGATCGAGAGCGCCTCCGACGTGACGCTGCACGGTCTCCACCTGGAGACGTTCGTCCCCGCCGACGACCGGACGCGGCGGCTGCTCAGCCCTTGACCAGCCGCATCGTCTGGTGCGACAGCACCCGGCTCACCGCGGGCAGCCGGGAGATGGTCCCGAGGATGAGCGCTTCGTACGCCTCGGGGTCGGCGACCTGCACGCGCAGGTAGTAGTCGGGCTGGCCGAGCATGCGGCGCATCTCGGTGACTTCGGGGATGGCGACGGCGGCGGTCTCGAAGTCCTCGATCGTCTTGCCGTCGTTGACGGCGATGTCGATCGCGACGATCACCTCGAACCCGCGTCCGCCGCTCTTCGGGTCGATGCGGGCGTGGTAGCCCTTGATCACCCCGTCGCTCTCCAGGCGCTGCACCCGACGCAGGCAGGGAGCCGGGGTGAGGCCGACCCGTCGCGCCAGCTCGGCGTTGCTCAGTCGGGCGTCGTCTTCGAGCTCGGCAATGATTGCTCGATCCAGGTCGTCGATCGCATGATCATTGCGCATGACGGCACTTTAGCAGCGTCAATGGGCAACCCATGAACGTCTGAACTTTCCTAGGCTTGCGGCATGCAGGTCATGGAGATGGAGACAGCGTTGCGGGAGCCCGCGAGCACCCGCGAGCAGTTCGCCGCCGGGTGGCGGACCGTGCTTCCGGCGTGCGTCGCCGTGGTGCCGTTGGGGCTCGCGCTCGGCGTGCTCGTGGTCCATTCCGGGCTCGCCTGGTGGTGGGCGCCGGTGCTCGGCGCGATCGTGTTCGCCGGAACGATGGAGTTCCTGCTGGTCGGCCTGCTGGCCGCCGCGGCGCCCCTGGCGCAGATCGCCGTCAGCACCCTGCTGGTGAACTTCCGCCACGTCTTCTACGCGATCTCGTTCCCGCTCCACCGGGTGCACGGCTCCGGCTGGAAGGCCTACAGCACCTTCGCGCTCACCGACGAGGCCTACGCGGTCACCGTCACGCCGGAGTCCGCCGGGTGGTCGCGGGCGCGGATCATCGGCATCCAAGCGTTCTTCCACGTCGCCTGGGTGCTCTGCGTGGCTGCCGGCGCCGGCCTCGGCTCGCTGATCCCGCCGCAGGTGGTCGGGCTCGAGTTCGCCGTCACGGCGCTGTTCGTCGTGCTCGGGCTCGAGGCGTACAAGGTCCGTCGGTCGCTGCCGATCCCGGCGCTCGCGCTCGGCTGCGCGCTCGTCGCCGCCCTGATCTCGCGGGAGAACATGCTGCTGATCGCGATGGGCCTGTTCGTCGCCGCGATCGTCGGTTCGTACGTCCTCGCCGCCCGCAGGAGCCGCCATGACTGATCCCTGGTACGTCCTGTCCGCCATCGCCGTCTCCGCGGCCGTCACCTGGGCGCTCCGTGCGGTCCCGTTCGCGATGCTGGCGCCGCTGCGGCACAGCGCGCTGATGGCGCACATCGGCGAACGCATGCCCGTCGGGATGATGGTCATCCTCGCCGCGTACACCCTCCGCGACACCGATCCTGCCGCCTTCGCCTCCGCCGGTCCGGCCGTCCTGGCCCTCGCACTCACCATCGGCCTGCACGTGTGGCGCGGCAGCATGACGCTCAGCATCTTCGCCGGCACCGCCGCGTACGTGCTGGTCACCTCGGTCCTCGCGGTCTGAGCCGGCCCGAGTCGGCCTGAGCTGGCCTGGCGCGGAACGTACGCTTCCTGGTGTCCGACATGTCCATGGAGGAGTTCACATGACAGAGCAGACGATCCCCGAGCCGGTCGCGGCGTTCATCGAGGCCGTCAACCGGCACGACGAGTCCGCGTTCCTCGACGCCTTCACCGAAGGCGGGGCGGTCGACGACTGGGGCCGTGTCTTCACCGGACGCGATCAGATCAAGGGCTGGAGCGACGACGAGTTCATCGGTGCCCACGGCACCCTCGCCGTCGAGGAGGTCGAGGCCGCGGATGGCACGGTGACCGTCGTCGGTGACTGGCGCTCCACCCACGCCAACGGGCGCTCGAAGTTCGTCTTCGACGTCGACGGTGACCGGCTCACCAGGATGACCATCCGCGAAGGCTGAGACCCGGCGTCGGATCGGGGCTACCGTGACCCGCATGACCGGAGAGAACGAGGCCAGGAAGTCACGCCAGCGAGGTGACGGGCGCAACGGGTTCGAGCGTTTCGTGGAGGTGGTGACCTCCGTGGTCAGCCACGCGCCCTTCTTCTATGTGATCGTGGCCGTCCTGCTGGTGTGGGCGGTGAGCTTTCCGTTCTGGTCCTCGAGCACCAAGTGGGAGCTCGCCGTGCACACCGGCTCATCGGTCCTCTCGCTGCTGTTGCTGGTGCTGCTCCAGAACGCCGGGCGACGCTCGGAGGAGGCTTCTCACGAGAAGCTCAACGTCATCGCCTCGGCCCTCTCCGATCTCATGGAGTCGCGGGCCCGTGACGACGAGGACCTCGCCGAGTCGGTGCGCATCCTGCGCCAGGCCGTCGGGCTCGAGGAGCGGCACTGATCCGACGGCCGCAGGGGCCCGGCGCTAGTTGATGATCTCGGCGTCGTCGCCCATCGCGGCGAGGCGGTCGCGCCACAGCTGGAGGGCCTCAGGTGCCAGCCGGGTCCAGTCGGCGACCTCGGCGACGATCCGGAGCGGCGCTGTGCTGCGGTAGGAGCGGGTCGGGTTGCCCGGGAACTTCTTGTCCGTGACGTTGGGGTCGTTCTCGAACTCCCCGGTCGGCTCGACGCGATACACCCGCGGTTCCCCGTCTCCCGCGGCGAGCTCGGCCGCGAGGCCCGCGCCGTCGGGCAGCGCGGTGAAGTAGATGTGGTTCATCACCACCTCGGGCCGGTAGTTCGACCGGAACCCTGCGGTCAGATGGTCTCCGACCCGCAGGTCGGCCTTCGTGCCGTGGTAGAACGGCCCCTCGTCCAGCGGTTCACCCATGCCCGCAGGCTATCCGCCCCGTTGTCCCTCGGCGCGGTATTCGATCAGGTGGCGTGCACGATCTCGACACCGAGCGCCGAGACCTGCTCGACGACGTCGTCGGTCGGGTCGGCGTCGGTGATGACGCCCGCGACCTGGCTCCAGGGGAGCACGCGGTAGGGGGAGGCGGTGCCGATCTTCTCGGAGGAGGCGAGGACGTACGTCTCGGCGGCTCGCCCGGCCAGGGCGCGCTTCATCGCGGCGTCCTCGGCGTCGCCGGTGGTGAGGCCGGCCTCCGGATGGACGCCGGTGACGCCGAGGAGGCAGAGGTCGGCGGAGACGTTCTGGGCGGCCTCGACGGCCGCGGCGCCGCAGGCGACGGCGGAGTGCTTGAAGACCCGGCCGCCGAGCAGGAAGAGGTCGGCGCTCGGGTGCTGGAGGAGGGCCGAGGCGACGGTCGGGCTGTTGGTGATGACGGTGCACTCCAGGTCCGCCGGGAGCGCTCGGGCGACGGCGAGGGCGGTGGTGCCGCCGTCGAGGATGAGCGTGCTGCCGGGACGTACGAGGCCGGCGGCGGTGGCGGCGACGGCCCGTTTGGCGTCGGGCTCCACGGTGTGGCGGGCGGTGTAGTCGACCACCGCCGGGGAGACGGGGAGCGCGCCGCCGTAGACCCGCTGGCACAGCCCCTCCGCGGCCAGGTCACGAAGATCTCGACGGATGCTGTCCTCCGAGATGCCCAGCTCGCTCGCGGCGTCCTTGGCCACGATCTTGCCTGTTTCCTCCAGAAGACGCAGGAGATGAGCGCGGCGTTGCCCAACCAGCATGCACGTTCCTTTCTGTTCTTGCACATTATTGCATGTACGCTGCGGCCATGACGACAGCGAAAGCCGAAGCGCGCCCGGGCATCGATGTCCCGGACCATCGCGGCCGCACCGGCCTCGACCGCGCCGGATGGGACCTGGCCGGCAACCCCGACGTCGTGGTCCGCGACGTCGAGCTGACCTCGCAGGGGTGGCACGTGCTCAGGCGCACCACCTTCGACTACCGCCGCAGGGACGGGCGCTGGGAGACGCAGCAGCGCGAGACGTACGACCGCGGGAACGGGGCCGTCCTCCTTCCCTACGACGTCGAGCGCCGCACCGTCCTGCTGACGCGGCAGTTCAGGTATCCGGCCTACGTCAACGGCCACCCCGACGGTCTCCTCATGGAGGCAGCTGCGGGGCTCCTGGACGCCGATGACCCGGTCACCGCGATCCGGCGGGAGAGTGCCGAGGAGCTCGGGATCAGCCTGGCGGACGTCGACCATGTCTTCGATGCGTACATGAGCCCCGGCTCGGTGACCGAACGGCTGCACTTCTTCGCAGCGGCCTACTCGCCGGCGAGCCGTACCGGTGCCGGAGGAGGAGTCGCCGACGAGGGCGAGGACATCGAGGTGCTCGAGCTCGACTTCGCCGAGGCGCTCGCGATGACCCGCGACGGCCGGATCATGGACGGCAAGACCATCATGCTCCTGCAGTGGGCTGCCCTCGACGGGCCGTTCGCCGGGGCCTGAGGGTCCACCTCGCCATGGCGTCGTGATGGAATTCAGAGGCGCGGCTCCACAGCGGAGGCCGGTGCGGGAAGGGTGAGGATGACCGGTTCGTTCTGGTGGGACCTGGCGATCGGGGTCGCCGCAGCCCTGGTCCTGACCTGGATCTGCCTCGTCGTGGCCCTGCTCGTCGTCCGCCCGCGCGGCGATCTGCTGCGCGAGGCGCTGCGGATCCTGCCGGACGTGGTGCGGCTGCTCCGTCGGCTCGCGGCCGACAAGACGATGCCCCGCGGCGTACGGATCCGGCTCGGGTTGCTCATGGTCTACCTGGCTCTGCCGATCGATCTGGTGCCCGACTTCATCCCGGTGCTGGGCTACGCCGACGACGCGATCATCGTCGCCGCCGTCCTGCGCAGCGTCGTCCGCCGGGCCGGGATCGACGCCGTACGGTCGCAGTGGCCGGGCACCGAGGACGGGTTCGCGGCGCTGGTGCTGATCGCCGGGCTCGACCGCTCGGTCAGTCGTGGAACCGGGCGCCCTTGACGATGCGGTCGACGGCGTTGCGGGGGCCGCGTAGGGCGATGCCGACGAGGTCGAGGTCGTCCGCGCGGACCGCGGCCACGGCCGCTCGGTTGGCCTCGTCGTTCCCGGTGCCGAACAGCTCCCGGGTGTAGACGGCGAGGGAGACGTCGTCCCGGGCGGCCGCCTTCCCGCGGGCCCTGGCCAGCAGGCCGGAGTCGGCGCTCATCACCATCACCGGCTGGCGGAGCATGGGCAGATACTCGATGTCGTCGCCGTCGCGGTAGGCCTCGCCGACGAGGCCGGGGGAGCTGGTCGCGATCCCCGACATCAGGAACGCGGTCACGTTGAGCTCCTGCCAGGGCTCCAGATCCTCGTTGAGCACGACCACGACCTTCGTGTCGAAACGTGGTGAGGTCGCCGGGTCGTCGGAAGTCAGCTGTGCCGTCATGCTCGAAGTCTCCGTCGTCGCCCGCAGCGAGGTCTTGTACGTTTCTTGCATGGTCGATCACGTGCGCGCCTGGCACCCCGCGGTGCCTTCGCTGCGCGAGGTCTACCACGCGAGGTTCGACCACTCCTACCCGATGCACACCCACAACGACTGGGCGGTCATGTTGGTCGACGACGGGGCGGTGGCCTACGGCCTGGGTCGCGCCGACCACCATGCCGTTCCCGGTGCCCTGACCCTGCTGCCGCCCGGGGTGCCGCACGACGGTCACTCGGCGATCGAGGGGAAGGGCTACCGCAAACGGGTCCTCTACCTCGATCCGGACTGGCTGCCGGCGACCGCGCAGGGCCTTGCCGTCCGCCGACCGACCCTCGCGGCGACAGCACCGATCGCCGCTGCCCGGAAGGTGCACGCGGCGCTGCAGGACCCCGGTGACCTGATGGCGGCCGAACACTGGCTGCTGACGGTCCGCGACGAGGTGCTCACGCACCTCGGAAGCCCCGCGCCGACGCTTCGCGACGCACCGCTGGCCCGTCGTCTGCGGGCGCTCCTCGACGACCGGCTGACGGAGTCGTTCACCATCGCCGCGGCCGCCGCCGAGCTCGGCACTCACCCCAGTCATCTGGTGCGGGTGTTCTCGCAGACCTATGGCATCGCCCCGCATCAGTACCTCGTCGGTCGCCGTGTCGATCTCGCCCGCCGGCTGCTCGTGGACGGCCACCGGCCCGCGGAGACGGCCGCGCTGGCCGGCTTCCACGACCAGGCACACCTCACCCGCCACTTCCGCCGCATCCTCGGCGTGACCCCGGCGGCCTTCGCCTCGCCGCGGCCCACGCAAACCGGGTGCGTCGCTCCGGCTGTTGGTGCTGAATAGGCGCATGCCTTCCTCGCCCCGCGTCGTCGTCTGCGGTCCTGCTTCCTGGAACCACCTGATCGGCCTCGACCGTCTGCCCGAGCCGGTGCCGCACATGCAGTTCGCGCGGCGGTCGTGGCACACGATCGGTGGCACCTCGGCGGGCAAGGCGCTGCACCTGGCCGGGCTCGGCATCGACGTACGTCTGTGGTCTCCCGTCGGCGCCGACGAGGACGGCGCGCGGCTGCGGGAGCGGCTCACCCGTGCGGGCGTCGTCGTGGAGGCGATCGCCAGCGAGCAGACCGAGCGGCACGTCAACCTGATGGCCGACGGGGGTGGCCGGGTCTCGCTGTACGTCACCACCCCCTCGACCCCGTCCGCGGAGGCGGTCGAGGCGGCGGTGAGCGCGGTCGCCGCGGCCGATCTCGCGGTGATCGACCTGAGCGAGCTCGGCCGGCTGGTGCTCGAGGCGATGCCCTCGCCGCGGACCCCGCTGTGGATGGACCTGCACGACTACGACGGCGCCACCGCGTTCCACGAGCCGTTCCTGCGCGCGGCCGAAGGCGTGTTCATGAACGACGACGGCACCGAGGACCCCTGGGGGCTGATGGCCTCGTGCCTCGACCGCGGTCCCGGCCTCGCGGTCTGCACGCTCGGCGCCAAGGGCGCGATCGCGCTCGAGGCCGACGGGACCCGGCACGAGGTGGCCGCGTCGCCGGCCACGGTCGTCGACACCAACGGGGCCGGCGACGCCTTCATGGCCGGCTTCCTGGCCGCGCGGCTGCGTGGGGAGACGGTGGATGTCGCGCTTCGAGCCGCCGCCGACCAGGCCCGGGTCGCGATCGAGACCGAGCACCTCCACCCGACCCTCGCTCGGTAGGCCGTCCGCGCTCAGTCGGGCGGAGCGAGTCCGGTCAGCATCACGTCGAGGAGCAGGTCACGGTCGGTTCCGTCGCCCAGGCGAACAGCGTGCTCGACGCCGCAGACGAGGCGTTGGACGTGGCTGGTGGTGATGTCGGCACGAACGACGCCGTCGCGGACGGCGGACTCGAGGGCTGTGTCGGCGAGGCGGAGGAGCTCCTCGCGGAGCTCGCGTGCGGCCGGTGAGACCTCCTCGGACAGGAGGATCGCCTGGAGACCCTCGTGCTCGACCTGGAAGAGCGCGGCGCTGCGTACGAAGGTGGTGAAGGCCTCGCCGGGATCGGGGAGGGCGGCTGCAACGCGTGCCTGCGCGACCAGCTGCTCGAGCGCGTCGAGGTTGAGCGCCTCCACGAGTGCGTCGACCGTGGGGAAGTGGCGGTAGACCGTCGCGACGCCGACCCCGGCCGCGCGTGCCAGCTCGTTGAGGCGCAGCTCGGTCACCGGCCGCTGGCGAGCGGTGTCGAGGATCTTGGCGCGGGAGCGGGCGGCGTCCGAACGGAGCGAGGACATGAGACAGATCCTACCTGATTCGGATGGATTATCCGCTTTGGGGTATCTTGAAACGGATGATCTATCCGATTGAAGGAGCACTCATGACCTGGGACCCCACTCGCCTGCCCGATCTGCGCGGGCACGTCTACGCCGTCACCGGCGCCACCGGAGGAATCGGCTACTTCGCCGCCGAACAGCTCGCCTCGGCCGGCGCCGAGGTGGTGCTCGCCTCCCGCTCGCCCGAGAAGATCGCCGTCGCCGCGGCGGCGATCCGCGGGCAGGCTCCGAACGCGGTCACCAGCGCGGTCGCGTTCGACCTCACCTCCCTCGCGTCGGTCGCGGAGGGCGCCGAGCAGCTCGCCGCGTTGCCGCGGCTGGACGGGATCTTCCTCAACGGTGCCCCGATGCAGCTCGGCCGGGGGACGACGACGGACGGCCTGCCGCTCATGACGGGCGCGCACACCGTCGCCAATTTCGGCCTCGTCGCCCGGCTCCTCTCCGAGCGGGCTGCCGGGGCCGCCCACCCGCTCCGGATCGTGCACGCTTCCACAGGGTTCGTGCGGCGTTTCCACCTGGACGTGTCCGACCCACGGGCGACGCCGCGCACCGGCATCGCCGCGTACGTCAAGGCCAAGACGCTCACCGAGATCTTCGGCTACGAGCTCGACCGCCGGCTCCGCGCAGCGGGACTGCCCGTCGCCTCGATCCTCACCCACCCCGGGGTCGGCGTCGACGCGAAGACGCCCCACCGCGCCGGGATCCGGGACGGCAGCGTCGGCTACCGGCGCAACCCGTACACGCCGTGGGCGCAGGGCAAGGACGCTGCGGCCTGGTCCGGCGTGCGCGCGCTGGTCGACCCGGACGCGGTCGGCGGCGACTACTTCGGTCCCGCGAAGATCGCCGGCCCTCCCGTACGCCTGGCTCCGCTGCCGCACACGATCGACCCGGGCACGGAGGTCGTCGCGCGCGTCTGGGAGGCGCTCGAGGAGATGGCCGGCGTGACCTTCGGTCTGTCCTCCGCGGGAGCTCAGAACGGGTAGCGCGCCGGCTCACCCCGCATGGTGATCCACCGGGTCTCGGTGAACGCCTCGATGTTCGCCTCGGCGCCGCCGAACCGGGACCCGGTGCCGGAGGCGCGTACGCCACCGAACGGCGCGTTGGCCTCGTCGTTGACGGTCTGGTCGTTGATGTGGACGATGCCGGTCGGGATCTGCTCCGCGACCGCGAGGCCGTGCATGACGTCCTTGGTGACGATGCCCAGGGACAGGCCGTACTCGCTGGCTCCCGCGAGCTTGATCGCGTCCTCGACGGACTCGACCTTGGTCACCGGTGCGACCGGGCCGAAGACTTCCTCAGCGAACGCCGGCGCGGTGATCGGGACGTTCGCCAGGACGGTGGGCCGGTAGAAGAGGTCCTCGTAGGTGCCGCCGGCCGCGATCTTGGCGCCGGCGTCCGCCGATGCCGTGACCAGGCCGTGGATCTTGTCGCGCTGGCCGGCGTCGATGACGGGGCCGAGAGCGACCTGGTCGGTGGCGGGATTGCCGACCGGCAGGTGGCCGGCCTTCTCGGCGAGGGCCTCGACGAAGTCGTCGTAGATGCCGGCAGCGACCAGGTGCCGGCCGGTCGTCATGCAGATCTGGCCCTGGTGGAAGAACGAGCCCCACGCTGCCAGGTTGACGGCGGCCTCGACGTCGGCGTCATCGAGGACCAGCAGCGCGGAGTTGCCGCCGAGCTCGAGGTGGGCACGCTTGAGGTGCCTGCCGGCCAGCTCGCCGATGCGGCGCCCGACCCCGGTCGAGCCGGTGAACGAGATGACCCGGATGTGGGGATCCGTGACCAGTGCTTCGCCCACGTCGGCGCCACCGGGCAGCATCTGGAGCACGCCCGCGGGCAGGCCCGCCTCCTCGAAGATGCGGGCCATCAGGGTGCCGCCGGTCACGGCGGTGCGCGGGTCCGGCTTGAGGATCACGGCGTTGCCGAGGGCGAGGGCCGGGGCGACCGAGCGGATGCCGAGGATGATCGGCACGTTGAAGGGCGCGATGACGGTGACCACCCCGGCGGGCATGCGGCGGGCCATCGACAGCCGCGGCTGTTCGGACGGGATGACCTCGCCGATCGGGCGGCTCGGGAGGCTGGCGGCCTCGTAGCACTCCTCGGCCGCGACGTGGAGCGCGAACCCGGCCATGCCGGGCACGGCACCGACCTCACGGACGTTCCACCCGGTGATCTCCTCGGCATGCTGGTGCCACAGGTCGCCGGCGCGACGCAGGACGGCGGCGCGTTCCGGGTGCGGAAGTGCGGCCCAGGTGAGCTGGGCCTCGGCGGCCGCCGCGGCGGCATCCGCCACGTCGGCCGCGGTGGCCAGACCCATCCTGCCCAGCTCGGCGCCGGTGGCCGGTTCGACGACTGCGTAGTCGCCTCCTTGCCCGGGTTGCCAGGTTCCGGCCTTGAGGATGTTGCCGGACCAGTCGACGGAGTCGAGAACGGACATGGTGTGCTCCTTGGTGTCGGGTGGTCAGTTGTCGGGGTGCGCAGGCACGGTCAGCAGGGCGAGCACGGCGATCACGGCTGCGCCGGCGAAGGCGTAGAAGCCCCACGGATAGGCGATGCCGGCGGTGAGGAGAGCGCCACCGAGGAACGGCCCGACGATGGCGCCGACCCGGCCGACGCCGGCGGACATGCCGAGCGCCGTGCCGCGGATCCGGGCGGGGTAGAGGTGGCTGACGAATGCGTAGACCAGCACCTGCGCGCTGAACACGAAGACTCCGGCGGCCAGCACCGCCCCGTACACCAGGAGGCTGTTCTCCATCTTGATCGACAGCAGGGCCAGCATCACCGCCGCGACGCCGAACCAGGTCACGACCGTCGGCTTGTTGCCCCGGGCGTCGGAGATCAGGCCTGCCAGGACAAGGCCGATCACCGCGCCGACGTTCAGGGTGAGGAGCAGACCGAGGCCGGCGTCGAGGGAGTAGCCGGCCTCGCCCATGATCGTCGGCAGCCAGGTGTTGAGGCCGTAGACCAGCAGCAGCCCGCAGAACGACGCCGCCCACAGGCCCAGGCTCACCCACAGCAGGCGGCCGCGTACGACCTCCGAGGGGCGGACCTTCTCGGTCTCGACGGTCTCCAGGTAGGCCTGCGACTCCGGGAGCTTCGCCCACATCACCGGGACGGTCAGCAGTCCGGCGACACCGCCGATCACGAACATCGCCTCCCATCCCAGCTTCGGGATGACCCACAGCGCCAGCAGAGCGGTGATCACGGCCCCCACGTGGTAGCCGGTCATCATCCGTGTCATGGCCGTGCCCGAGCGGCCCGGGCGGGCGTGCTCGCTCATGAAGGCCAGGGCTGTCGGCAGGCAGGCGCCGAGTCCCAGGCCCGCCAGGAAGCGCAGCGCGATGAACACCGTCGCGTTCGGTGCGAACGCGACCGCCAGCGTCAGCAGCGAGAACAGGGCGATGCTGCTGATCAGGGTCCTGCGTCGGCCGAACCGATCGGCAAGGGGGCCGATGGCCACGGCGCCGATGCCGACCCCGATCAGCCCGACGGTGGCCGCCGTGGTCAAGGACGCGCTGGTGAAGCCGAGGTCGCCGGTGCCGGCGAGGGTGGGGATCACTGCGCCGAGCACGACGAGGTCGTAGCCGTCGAGGGCGACGGCGAGCCAGCAGAGCATGACCGGCCAGAGGCTTCGGCTGCCCTCGGCGATGGTGTGCGATGTGGTTGCGGACACATTCATGGGACGAACCTAGGAGCGGTCATCCCTGTGAGCATCGACACAGCTTCCGTTCAGTGGAAAGCTGGCCGAAATTGTTCAGAGCCGACGCCCGATCGACTGCGCGGCCACGCGGAGCGCGCCGTACAACCTCTGCTCGCTCCCCTTGAGAGTGGGGACGACCAGGCCCAGGGAGGCGACCACCTCCTCGCGTCGGTGGATCGGGACGGCGATCGAGCAGGCGCCGAGGCTCATCTCCTCGTGGGTGGTGGCGTAGCCCTTGTCGAGCACCTGCCGCAGCTGCCTGCGGAGGGCGCCGGGCTGGGTGATCGTGTAGGGGGTGATCCGGGTGAGCGCGCCCAGCACGGCCTCCTGGACCTCGGCGGGTGCGTGCGCGAGGAGCACCTTGCCGACCCCGGTGGCGTGCATCGGCAGGCGCCCGCCGACCTTGCTCACGACCGGGACCGACTGGTTGCCGCGCAGCCGGTCGAGGTAGACCACCTCGATCCCTTCGCGGACGGCCAGGTGCACCGTGGCCAGGGTCGCGCCGTAGAGATCGTGGAGGAACGGCTCGGCGACCTGGCGCAGCCCGGTCTCGGTCGGTGCGAGGTGGCCGATGTCCCAGATCTTCCGGCCGATCACGTAGTCACCCGACGGCAGCCGCTCGAGCGCGCCCCAGCGGAAGAGCTCGCCCAGGAGACGATGGGTCGTCGCGAGCGGAAGGTCGGCGCGGGTGGCGATGTCGCTGAGCGACATCGCCCGGTGCTGCTCGTCGAACGCGCTCAGGATCGCCAGCGCCCGGCTGGTCACGCTCGTGCCGGCGTGTCGGCTGTTGCCCGCCATCGTCGTCTGCCTTCACCCCGTCGGATTCGACGCCATCATCCTCCTCGACTCGAGAGGAAGGAGCGCGGCCCCGGCGGGGTGAGAGTCCTCAGCCGCCGAAGGCGGGGTGGAGCGGCTTGCCCGACCCGCCGGACCGGGTGGCCGGCGAGCCCTCGACCGGGTCGAACGTCCACAGTGCGTACGCCCCCGGCCCGACGTGCAGCGTCGAGTTGCCGATGGTCTCGGTGCGGGGCTCCTCGGCCGGCTCGTTGAGAGCGAGGATGATGTGGCGTACGCCTGCCTCCTCGACCGGCACCGGCTGCAGGCGGATCGTGGTCATGCCGTCGAAGGCGAGGACGCCGCCGTCCTTCAGGACACGGATCGTGATCCCCGCGGCGCGCCACAGCGGCACCATCTTCTCGATGTCGGCCTCGGTGGTGGCGATCTGGATGCCGATGACGTCGCGCATCTCGTGGTCGAGGTAGCGGTCACGGTTGTAGCGGTCCCTGCTGACGTCACCCTCGTAGGCAGGAGGCGGGAAGGAGAGCCGCGGGTCGCTGAGGAACTCGTCGCGATACTCCATCGCCCAGGAGAAGAAGGTGTCGTAGGTCGCGGTCGTGTAGGTGACGTCGAACCACGGGATCAGCTCGCCGTCGCCGAGGTCGGTCACCTGGGTGAACTCGACCGGGTCGACGCCGAGCTCGTGCAGGTTGTCGGTCGCGATGGCCAGGTCGCCGTCCTTGTCCGCCGAGACGGCGAGCCCGGTGTCCCCGACGACCGCATCGGGGGCGTCGCCCGGCCCGAAGAACTCCAGGTAGGTCTCCTTGCCGAGCAGGTAGCGACCGGTCCAGGTCGAGGTGCCGTCGTTGCCGGTGTTGATCCGGCGGTCGGCGAACTGCCCCAGATACTCGGAGTGCTCGATCGCGTCAGCCGTCTCCCGGTCGACCATCGCCCACGCGTGGTTGAAGGCCAGGAGCGGATCCGGACGCTTCGCCTCCTCGGCGTGAGCGGGGGTCACCGAGGTGCCCGAGGTGATGACGAGTGAGGCGATCGCAGCCGCGATGAAGCCCGAGATTCTCCATGGAGTCCGCATGGGACCCAGTCTCTGCGACCGGCGCGCTCCTGTCCCGGAAATTCGGCGGTCGGCCCGACGTGTCGGTCAGGCGCCGTGGGAGGCGGTGGCCATCGTCGCCCCGAGGCCGATCATCATGACCCCGCCGCCGGCGCCGAGGGTGTCGAGACGCTTGGGCTTGCGGGCGAACCAGGCCTTGGCCCGGCTGGCGGCGAGCACCCAGCCCGAGTCGCAGGCGAAGGCCATCGCCGAGAAGATCGCGCCGAGCAGGAGGATCTGCGGCACCGCGGGCGCCGAGGCGTCGATGAACTGGGGCAGGAACGCCAGGTGGAAGACGATCGTCTTCGGGTTCGTCGCGCCGACGATCATCCCGGTGCGGATCGCGCCCCACGCGGTCGTCCGCGCGACATCCTCACCGTGCAGCGCGGCCCGGGCGTCGGCACGGTGACGGATCGCCTGGATGCCGAGATAGACGACGTACGCAGCGCCGACCAGCTTCACGACCGTGAACGCGGTCGCGGAGGCTGCCACGAGCGCGCCGAGGCCGACGGCCACCGCCAGGACCTGGCCGAACTGGCCGAGCGCGTTGCCACCGACGGCGAGCACCGCCTCGCGGCGGCCCGCGGTCAGGGCGCGGCCGAGCGCGAAGAGCACGCTCGGTCCGGGGATCAGGATGAAGATGACGGACGCGAGCGCGAAGGCGGCGAACTGGCTCAGGGTCGGCACGCCCACCATTGTCCGTCATCGGCGGGCCGCGGCGCCAAGGGTTTCAGCCGGCGTACGACCGGGTCGTCCTCGGCTAGCTCGCCCGGGCGGCCTGGATCTGCTCGACGAGGATGTCGCCGTGTCCGGCATGGCGGGCCAGCTCCTGGATCATGTGCACGTAGACGAACCGGAGCGTCACCCGGTTGCCGTGCCAGTCGAACTCCTCGTCGAGCTCGTGGGTGGCGGCGATCTCGCGGGAGCGCTCGCAGGCCGCGTGGTAGGTGGCCCGGATCGAGGCGACCGTGTCCTCGGCGTCGAGCACGAAGCTCTCGTCGACCGTGTCGGGCAGCCCGATCTCCTTGCGAGACACGCCCGCGACCCGCGCGTGGAACCACACCTTCTCCACGAAGGTCGCATGCCTGACCAGCCCCAGCGGAGTGGTCAGCGACGGGACCAGCTTGCGCCGCGCCTCCTCGTCGTCGAGATCCTCGAGGATGCCGCTGATCTGCTCCCGCTGGATGTCGACCATTCCTTCGAGAAGTGCCCGCTCGTCCGCCTGTCCGATCTTCATGGCGGCAGGCTAGCTGTTGCGGGCAGGACGTCGATGACGCTGCCGGGCCGGCGGACGATCAGGGTCGGTGTCCGGGATCCCACAGCCCCGTGGCGGTGCCGGCTTGGAGGTGCTCGCTGTAGACACCGACCTTCCAATCGATCAGCGCGCGGCATTCTTCGAGCGCGTGGATCTGGGTCTCGATGCGCCGGCGGTGTTCGTCGAGGAGCTCGAGCCGTTCGCTCTCGTTGCCCGGTCCTCGTCGGACGAGGGCCGCGAACCTGGTCAGGTCCGAGAGCGGCATGCCGGACTCCCGCAGCTTGACGCAGATCTGCAGCCAGTCGATGTCGACGGTGGAGTAGATGCGCCGACCGCCCGACGTTCGCTGGACCGGGCCGATGAGCAGATCCTGTCGCTCGTAGTAGCGCAGCGCGTGAACGCTGAGACCGGTGCGCTTGGCGACCTCGCCGATGGTGAAGGTCTCCTCCTGTTGGGCGTCGGTGGTCATGTCACGCCCTTCCGTGCTTGATCTAGAGTCCACTCTAGATTTTAGGTTCGGGGCATGACGATCAGCCAGCAGACACCGCTCCAGTCAGGATTCACGGCCGCGTCCTCCGCCGAGGAGGTGATGGCCGACGTCGACCTCGGAGGCAAGACGGCCCTGGTCACCGGCGGATACTCCGGCCTGGGACTGGAAACCACGCGAGCCCTGGCGCAGGCAGGCGCGCGTGTGCTCGTGCCCGCGCGGCGTCCGGAGCTAGCCCGCTCCCGGCTCGGTGGCCTCGACGGAGTCACCGTGATCCCCATGGACCTGGCCGACCTCGCGAGCGTGCGCACCGCCTGCGAGCAGGTCCGCGAGTCCGAAACGAGGCTGGACATCGCGGTCGCTGCCGCCGGGGTCATGGCATCACCGAAGCGGCGGGTCGGACCTGGGTGGGAGAGCCAGTTCGCGATCAACCACCTCGGCCACTTCGTCCTCGTCAACCTGCTGCTCCCGCTGCTTGCGAACGCCGGAGGTGCTCGCGTGGTCTCGTACTCCTCGGCCGGACACCACCTCTCTGACATCCGGTGGGACGACCTCGACTTCGACCAGGGCTACGACAAGTGGCTGGCGTACGGCCAGTCGAAGACGGCCAACGTGCTGTTCGCCGTGCACCTCGACGCGATCGCGAAGAACGAAGGGATCGGTGCCTTCTCCCTGCATCCCGGGGCCATCATCACCGACCTGCAGCGCGACATGACCGCCGCCGAACAGGTCGAGCGGGGATGGATCGATGCAGAAGGGAACGTCATCGGGTCCGGCTTCAAGACGCCGAGCCAAGGCGCGGCGACCGGGCTGTGGGCGGCGACGTCGCCCGCGCTGGAGGGTCGTGGGGGTGTGTACTGCGAGGACTGTGACATCGCCCCGCTCGCCGGCCCGGCGGGATCGATGGATGACGGTGGCGTACGCGGCTACGCCATCGACCCCGAAAGCGCCGAGCGTCTCTGGCAGGTGTCGGCCCGGTTCACCGGAGTCCACCTCAGCGGCGGAGCCGCAGGGTGACTCACACCACCGACCACGCTCAGGCGGTCAGCAGCGCTCCAGGACGTACGCCTCGGCGCGATGCCGGTCCCAGCCCCGAGACTCGTGGAGCCCGCGGGTCAGCATCGCGACGTACGCCTCCGACGGCCGGGTGTGCTCGACGGCGTCGAAGCCGTGCGGCGCGGTGAAGGTGAGCATCGGGAGTCCGTCGCGGCGGCCGACCTCGATCAGGGTCTCGTAGTGTCCCGGGCCGGCCTCGTGGCGGCCGTTCTCGAGGCCGTCGATGACGACCCTCTCGATCGGGTCGCCGGGCGAGGGCAGCCGGTTCATCTCCTGTGCGGCGATGTCGGCGAACTGCTCGACGCTCATCCGGTGGGCGCGGGCCGCTGTCCAGGAGCCGAGCGCGTCGTGGTCGTAGAAGGCCACCCCGCCCGTCCAGGTGCGCGACTCGCCCGCGAAGTAGAGCCGTCCGGGGAGGTCGACGGCGACATCGGCGAGCGGCATCGACGGCGTGCGCGCGCCGACGTAGGACTGGCGGGCACCCACCGGCTGGCCGCCCAGGAGGTAGGCAGCGAGGCGGTCACGGCACATGTTCGACCCGTAGCTGACGTACCAGACCTCTGCGCCCATCGCACGGTAGCGTACCTACTCGACCTATCGAGGAATCAGGGGATATCTCGGACCGGCGGAGCGCTGGCTGCCATCATGACCGGCAACCGGTGCGTGCGTACGGAGATGTGGTCGCTTGGGTGCTGATGTGAGAACCGCAGTGCTGCTGTGTCTGGGTACGGGACTGATCTTCGGTGCGGGCATGGGAAGCGAGACCGTCGTCGACGCTGTGTCGGTCCACGGTCGCGCGAGAGAGTCGGCGCAGGTTGTGTCGGTCAAGGAGAACGACGGCGGTTGCGCGGGCCTCAAGCAGATATCTGACTCCTACGACATCCGCTGGCGGTCCCTGGACGGACCGGAAGCTCGTCCTCTCCTCTTCGAGACCACCGACGGCTGCGATCAGTACCGGGCGGGTGATGTCGTGGAGGTCGTTCGGGTCTACGACGAGTCCGGAGCCGTCGAGGTACATGTCGATCCGCCAGCATCCGCGGCTGAGGCGATCTTGGTTGGGCTGCTCGGCGGTGCCGTGGGCGCGTTCGGTATGGGCGTCCTCGTCCTTGCGGTGGCAGCCGTCAGCTTCTTGGGTCAACGTCAGCGCGGTAGGCGTGTGCGCCGGCATGGCTCCGCGGTCTGATCGCTCTGTCCACGCCCTGATGGCCGTCCAGACCGAAAGGTGCCTGTCCGACGAGTAGGGCTCACGCGGTGAGCGCGGCGAGCACCCCGTCGGCGTACTTGTCCAGCTTCGCCTCACCGATGCCGCTGATCGTGCAGAGCTCGTCGCGGCTGGCCGGCAGCCGGGTGGCGATCTCGCGCAGGGTCGCATCGTGGAAGACGACGTACGCCGGCACCCCCTGCTCCTTGGCGACCTCGCCGCGCCACGCGCGCAGGCGCTCGAAGACCTCGGCGGCCTTTGGCGACAGGTCGGCGGCGGCCACCTTCGGCTTGCGGTCCCCGGAGCCGCTGCGACGGGCCTGCCGGGGCGGCTCCTTGCGGAGCATGAGCTGCTGCTCGCCGCGCAGCACGGGGCCGGCCGGCTCGGCGACCGAGAAGACCCCGTAGCGGTTGTCGACCGCCAGCATCTCGCGAGCCAGCAGCTGGCGGATGACGGAGTGCCAGTCGCTCTCGGCCAGGTCGGTGCCGATGCCGAAGACCGAGAGCTCGTGGTGGCGGAACTGGCGGACCTTCTCGGTCTCCTTGCCGCGCAGGATGTCGACGATCTGGCCGGCACCGAAGCGCTGCCCGTTGCGCTCGCGGTCGAGCCGGATGACGGTGGAGAGGACCTTCTGGGCAGGGACGGTGCCGTCCCAGGACTCCGGCGCCGACAGGCAGGTGTCGCAGTTGCCGCACGGCTCCGAGGCCTGCCCGAAGTAGCGCAGCAGCTGCACCCGCCGGCAGTCGACGGTCTCGCACAGCGCGAGCATCGCGTTGAGATGCTGCCCGAGGCGGTGCTTGTGGGCCCGGTCGCCCTCGGAGGTCTCGATCATCTGCCGCTGCTGGACGACGTCGGCCAGCCCGTAGGCCAGCCACGCGGTCGACGGCTGCCCGTCACGCCCGGCCCGGCCGGTCTCCTGGTAGTAGCCCTCGACCGACTTGGGCAGGTCGAGATGGGCCACGAAGCGTACGTCCGGCTTGTCGATCCCCATCCCGAAGGCGATGGTCGCGACCATGACGATGCCGTCCTCGCGCAGGAAGCGGGACTGGTTCTCCGCGCGGGTCCGGGCGTCGAGACCGGCGTGGTAGGGGAGCGCGGGGATGCCCTGACCGACCAGCGACGCCGCGGTGCGCTCGACGGAGGCGCGGGAGAGGCAGTAGACGATGCCGGCCTCGCCGGGGTGCTCGGTGCGGATCAGGTCGACGAGCTGCTTGGCGGGCTTGTCCTTCGGCGCGATCCGGTACTGGATGTTGGGCCGGTCGAAGGAGGCCACGAAGTGGCGGGCGTCCTCGAGGTTGAGCCGGGAGGCGATCTCGCGGCGGGTCTCCGCGGTGGCGGTCGCGGTCAGCGCGATCCGTGGCACCTCCGGCCAGCGCTCGTGGAGGTGGGAGAGCTGCAGGTAGTCGGGCCGGAAGTCGTGACCCCACTGCGAGACGCAGTGGGCCTCGTCGATCGCGAAGAGCGAGATCTTGGCCTGGTCGAGCAGCCGGCCGGTCTCCGGCACGCGCAGCCGCTCGGGGGCGAGATAGAGCAGGTCGAGCTCGCCGGCCAGCAGCGCCTGCTCCACCTGCTGCCGCTCATGGGGCATCTGCGTGGAGTTGAGGAACCCGGCGCGCACGCCGAGCGCGGAGAGCGCGTCGACCTGGTCCTGCATCAGCGCGATCAGCGGCGAGATGACCACCCCGGTCCCGGCCCTCACCAGGGACGGGATCTGGTAGCACAGCGACTTCCCGCCACCGGTCGGCATCAGGACCAGGGCGTCGCCGCCCGTGGCCACGTGCGCGACGATCTCGGCCTGGTCGCCGCGGAACTCGTCGTAGCCGAAGACGCGGCGCAGGACTTCCAGCTCCGGGGTCAACTCCATCACGCGAGCGACCCTACCGGCGACCACCGACGGTCCTCCTCAGACCGAGACCTTCTCCCGCTCGACCGGCGCGTCGTCGGGGGCGGTGCCGCCGTGGGCACGCTCGAGCGCGGCGCCCTCGACGTCCACGTTCGGGAGGATGCGGTCGAGCCACTTCGGCAGCCACCACGCCGAGCGCCCGAGCAGGTGCATCAGCGCCGGCATCAGCAGCATCCGGACGATGAACGCGTCCAGCAGCACGCCGAGCGCGAGCCCGAAGCCCATCGAGCGGATCATCACCGACTCGGCGAAGATGAACCCGCCGAAGACGGAGACCATGATCAGGCCGGCCGCGATCACGACCGAACGCCCGGCCCGGAAGCCCTGGGCGACGGCGACGCGAGCCGGGGCACCGTGGACGTACGCCTCCCGCATGCCGGAGGCGAGGAACAGCTGGTAGTCCATCGCCAGGCCGAAGAGGATCCCGACGAGCAGGATCGGCAGGAAGCTCAGGATGGGACCGGTGCTGTCGATGCCGATCCACTCCGCGCCGATGCCCTTCTGGAAGACCGCGACCACGACGCCGTACGTCGCCAGCAGCGAGAGCACGAAGCCACCGGTCGCGATGAGCGGGACCAGGAGGGAGCGGAAGACCAGGATCAGGATCAGCAGGGAGAGACCGACGACGACGGCGAGGTAGGGGAGGAGTACGTCGTTGAGACCCTGCGACACGTCGATCGCGACCGCGGTGGCGCCGGCGACGCCGAGCGTGATGTCGCCGTTGACCGCCGGCATGTCCCGGATCGCGTTGACCAGCTCGTTGGTGGAGACGCTGTTGGGCCCCTCCTCGGGGACGACCTGGAAGGCGGCGGTGCGACCGTCCTCGGAGACCGCGACCGGCGCCACCGCGCGTACGTCGTCGAGGTCTGCCAGCGCCTTGGCGACCGTCAGCTGGGCGTGCTGGATGCCGGACTCGTCGAGCCCGTCGGGCAGGTCGGCGGCGACCAGCAGCGGGCCGTTGGCGCCGGGGCCGAAGCTGTCCTCGGTGATCGTGTAGGCGGTCTTGGCCAGCGACCCCTCGGGCTCCGAGCCGCCGTCGGGCAGGCCGAGGCGCATGTCGAGAGCCGGGATCGCGAGGGCGAGCAGCGCCACCACGGAGGCGACGACCGTGACCACGGCGCGCCAGGTGGGCATCGGCCGGGCGTGGGCCTCGGCGGCGTCCTGCTCCGTGACCTTCTTGCGGGCGCGCTTGGAGACGATGCGGCCGCCGACCAGGCCCAGGATGGCCGGGGTCAGGGTGATCGCGACCAGCACGGCGATCGCGACGCAGGCGGCGCCGACGGAGCCCATCAGGCCGAGGAACGGGATGCCGGTCATGTTGAGCGCGACCAGCGCGACGATCACGGTGGAGCCCGCGAAGACGACGGCGGTGCCGGCGGTGCCGTTGGCGAGCCCGATCGACTCGGTGACGTCGGAGCCGTGGAGCAGCTGCTTGCGGTGCCGGTTGAGGATGAAGAGCGAGTAGTCGATGCCCACGGCCAGGCCGAGCATCAGCCCCAGGATCGGGGTCATCGAGGCCATCTGGACGACCCCGGAGAGGGAGAGCGCGCCGAGCGCGCCGATGCCGACGCCGGTCAGCGCGGTGACCAGCGGGACGCCGGCGCCGATGATGGTGCCGAGCATGACCAGGAGGACGATCGCGGCGACGCCGACGCCGACGATCTCGCCCGGTCCCATCGGGTTGGGTGCCTCCTGGGAGATGTCGGAGGAGACGCCGATCTCGACCCCGTCGATGGGGTGGTCGGTGAAGTGGTCGACCGTGGCCTTCTTGGTCTCCTCGGACATCTCCAGACGTCCGACCGAGTAGGCGACGTTGACCAGGGCGGCCGAGCCGTCGGCGGAGACCATCCGGATCTCCTCGGAGAGCGCGAGCAGCTCGGCGCCGTTCTCGGCCTTGGCGGTGTTGGCCTCGAGGTCGGCGGAGCTGTCGTCGATCTTCGCCTGCTGCTTGTCGAGGGCGGCTTGCTGGGCGTCGATGTCGGTGGTCGGCAGGCCGGCGGCCTGCAGCTGGGTGCGGGCCGCGTCGATGTCGGCCTGCGCCTTGTCGAGCTTTGCCTGGGCGCTGTCGAGCCTGGTCCGGCCGGCCTCGAGCTGGGCCTGGCCCTCGGCCACCTTCTCGGCCTGGGCCTCACGCTGGGCCTCGGTCTGGAACGGGTCGGTGACCGCGGCGACGTCGGGGAGGTCCTCGGCGCTGGTGATCAGTGCCTGGATCTCCTTCTTCTGCGTCGCGCTGAGCGGGGTGCCGTCCTTGGTCTGGAAGGCGATCGTGCCGGAGCCGCCGGCCAGGTCGGGCAGGCCCTGCTGGAGCTCGTCGACCACCTCGGACGAGGGCAGCCCCGGGATGTCGAAGCTCGTGGTGAGCTCACCGGACCAGGCGACGTACGCCCCGGCAGCGCCGGACAGCGCCAGCACCCAGGCAAGGATCACAAGCCAGGCGCGGCGCGCGGCCGTCTTGCCCAATCGATACAACAGCTCCGCCATGGCGGCATCCCTCCGGTAATTCGCAACGGTGCGTCCAGTTAATCACCTGTACGCCGCTGGACAAGGGTCGACGAGCGAGTGATGGGTCACACCTGTGCCTTGGCCAGAAGATGCCACGGGCTCTTAGGATGCCGTTCATGCCAGCGTCAGCAGGAGTGCGCCGTCGAGGTGCCGTACGCAGCGAGGAGGCTCGCATCGCGGTCCTCGGCGCGACCGGGCGGCTCTTCGCGACCCAGGGCTACGACCACCTCACCATCGAGGGCATCGCGGCGGAGGCGGGCGTCTCCAAGCAGACGATCTACCGCTGGTGGTCCTCGAAGAGCGCGGTCGTGGCCGACGCGCTGATCGAGGACAAGCTGCTGCCGGACCACCCCGTGGTCCCCGACACCGGTGACATCCGCGCCGACCTGATCGCGTGGATGCAGAGCCTCATCGACCTCGTCGCCCAGCCCGGCAACGACGGCCTCGTCCGCTCGCTGGTCGCGGCCGCCTGCGAGAACCCCGACATCGGCAACCGCCTCAACGACGCGCTCGGCATCACCGCGACCGTCTCCACCCGCATCGAGGCCGCCGTCGCGGCCGGCCAGCTGCCCGCCGACCTCCCGGTCATGGAGTTCGTACGCGCCCTGGTCGGTGGCTTCGTGCTCCACTCCCTCGAGCGCTCCGAGCCCGCTCCGGACATCGCCGAGCGGCTGGTGCGCGCGCTGCTGCACTGACCGCTTTCTTTACCCAAGAAAGAGGGGGTGTGGAGCCTCGGGGCAGGGCTACGGTGGAGGACATGCCGAAGGTGCCGCCGCCTGTCTATGTCGTCGTCGGCCTGGCCGCCCAGCATCTGCTCGCCCGCGGTCGCCGGCCGACGGTGGTGCGGTCCGTCGCGGCTGGGCTCGTCGCGGCCGGGTCGGTCTATCTCGCGGGCGGCGCGGCTCGCGCGTTCAAGCACAAGGACACCACCTTCAACCCGCTCGAGCCCGAGCGCGCCACCGCGGTCGTCACCGACGGGCCCTACCGCTTCACCCGCAACCCGATGTACGTCGGCATGGCCGGTCTCCTCGCCGCCCACGCGGTCCTGCGGGGTGGTCTGCTGCCGTTCCTTCCCGTCGCCGCCTTCGTCGCCGTCATCGACCGCACCCAGATCCCGGCCGAGGAGAAGGCCCTGTCGTGGAGCTTCGGCGAGGCGTACGACTCCTACCGGGCGGCCACGCCCCGCTGGCTCGGCACGCGACACCGAGACGACCACCGTGGCGAGCCTTGGGGTCAGCGGTGAGAATGTCTGCGTGAGCGACATCGAGTACGTAGAGAACCCGTCCAGGCACCGCTACGAGATCCGCGACGGCGAGACGGTCGCCGGATTCGCGGTCTACCGGCTGCCCGACGACGAGCACGTGGACTTCCTGCACACCGAGGTCGGCGAGGCGTACAACGGGCAGGGGCTGGCCTCGAAGCTGGTGGCGTTCGCGCTGGCCGATGTGAAGGCGAAGGGGAAGCGGATCATCCCGCACTGCCCCTACGTCGCGGGGTGGCTCAAGCGGCACGGCGAGGAGTACGCCGACATCACCGACTGGCCGGCCTGATCAGACCTCCGACGGCTTCCGCGGCTCCAGGCCGAGCTTGGCCAGGGGAGTGCGGGTCATGTGGGCCGAGGGCCAGGCCTGGCCTCGGGTCGAGGAGCCGCGGGAGTAGGGCCTGGCGCCCGACTGGTAGGTCACGAAGAACTCGTCGCCGACCTCGGCGATGCCCTCGGCCAGGTTGGGGAGCCACTGCATGGCGCGGGGCCGGATCGTGACCCGGTCCTGCACGATCAACTGGCTGCGCCGGCCCGGGCCGCGGGAGACGCTGAAGACGTACTCCTCCTCGCGGACCACGACGCCTTGGGTGCCGACCGGGGTGCGTACGCCGATCGGGGTCTTGATCTGCCAGGAGCCGTCCTTGCGGATGTACTTGTAGAGGCGGTTGTTCGCGTGCGACCCGACGTAGAGCAGGTCCTTCGTGGCCGCGAGGTAGGAGCCTGCGGCGACCGAGACCAGCGGGGCGACCGTGGAGATGGTCGAGAGCGGCTCGGCGTGGACGATCTGGGTGAGGGAGTAGCGGTAGAGACGGGGCGGGTTGCCCTCGCGGCACACGAAGACCTCGTCGCCGATCACCGCGACCCCGCCGGCGTTGACCGGGCCGCTCACGCTGCCCTTGGGCCCGCCCAGGTAGACGGCGTTGATGAGCTCGCCCGACGGCTTGTCGACCAGGGCCAGCGCGGAGCCGAGCTTGTCGCCGTAGTAGCCCTGCAGGAGCAGGTCGGCCTCGGGGGAGTACGCCAGCCCCTGGGGGATCCAGCCGTGGTCCTCGTCCCCGGTGAGCACCATCGAGGTGGCGATGTGCGGGATCAGCGGACCCAGTCTGCTGCCGCTGCGGCCCAGCCAGGCCTCGGTGCGGTCGATGCCGCGTTGGACCCACTTCTGCTGCCTTCGCGCGGTCACCTTGGGGTCGATCACGAGCAAAAAATCTATCCGCTCCGACCCTCGAGGGCGGCCGCTTCGGGGTGCGAGTCCGACAACTGTCCACCAGACGGAACGGTCGAGCGACAGGTTCCATGTACCCGCCGGTATCGGAGGTGGCAGGATCTGCGGACATGACGAAGCACGCCGACGTGATCGTGGTGGGAGCCGGCCTCGCCGGCCTGGCGGCAGCGGCCGAGGCCGCCGACGCGGGAAAGAGTGTTCTGCTCGTCGACCAGGAGCCCGAGCAGTCGCTGGGCGGCCAGGCCTTCTGGAGCCTGGGCGGACTCTTCCTCGTCGACAGCCCCGAGCAGCGCCGTATGGGGATCAAGGACTCGCCCGAGCTGGCGCTCCAGGACTGGATGGGGTCGGCTCAGTTCGACCGTGACGTGGACCTGTGGCCGCGGCGGTGGGCGGAGGCGTACCTCGACTTCGCGGCCGGGGAGAAGCGCTCCTGGCTGCACCAGATGGGCCACCGGATCTTCCCGGTCGTCGGCTGGGCTGAGCGCGGTGACGGCCGCGCCGACGGGCACGGCAACTCGGTGCCGCGCTTCCACATCACCTGGGGGACCGGGCCGGGTGTGGTCGAGCCGTTCGAGCGGCGGGTGCGTGCCCATGCCGACACCGGCCGGATCACCTTCGCCTTCCGGCACCGCGTCGACCAGGTGCTGGTCGAGGACGGTGCCGCCGTCGGCGTCAACGGCAAGGTGCTCGAGCCCAGCGACATCGAGCGTGGACAGGCCTCCTCGCGTACGGAGGTGGAGGACTTCGAGCTGCGTGGCCAGGCCGTGATCGTCACCTCCGGAGGCATCGGCGGCAACCACGACCTGGTCCGCAAGCACTGGCCCTCGCGGCTCGGCACCCCGCCGCAGTCGATGGTCTCCGGTGTGCCCGCGCACGTGGACGGCCGGATGCTCGAGATCACCGCCGCGACCGGCGCGCGGATCATCAACGACGACCGGATGTGGCACTACGTCGAGGGCATCCGCAACTGGGACTCGATCTGGGCCAACCACGGCATCCGGATCCTCCCCGGTCCCTCGTCGCTGTGGCTGGACGCCACCGGCAAGCGCCTGCCGGCGCCGTTCTTCCCCGGCTTCGACACCCTCGGCACGCTCAAGCACCTGCGCGAGACCGGCTACGACTACTCCTGGTTCGTGCTGACCGAGAAGATCATCAAGAAGGAGTTCGCGCTCTCCGGCTCGGAGCAGAACCCCGACCTGACCGGCAAGGACCTCAAGCTGCTCGCCGAGCGGGCCCGCAAGGGCCCCGGCCCGGTGAAGAAGTTCATGGAGCACGGCGAGGACTTCGTGGTCGCCGAGAACCTCACCGCCCTGGTCCACGGGATGAACGGCCTCGCCGAGAAGGACCCGACCGGCCCGCAGATCAACGAGGGCGAGCTGCGCCGGATCATCGAGGCCCGCGACCGCGAGATCGCCAACAACTTCACCAAGGACGCCCAGATCACGGCGCTGTACGCCGCCCGCCACTACCGCGGCGACAAGCTGCAGCGCACCGCCAAGCCCCACCGGATCCTCGACCCCGAGGCCGGCCCGCTGATCGCGGTCAAGCTGCACATCCTCTCCCGCAAGACCCTCGGTGGGCTCGAGACCGACCTGTCGGGCCGCTGCCTGACCTCGGCCGGCACCCCGCTGCCCGGGCTCTACGCGGCCGGCGAGGTCGCCGGCTTCGGCGGCGGCGGGATGATGGGCTACAACGCGCTCGAGGGCACGTTCCTCGGCGGCTGCCTGTTCTCGGGACGTACGGCGGGGCGGGCCGCGGCTGCGGCGATCTGACCGGTCTGGCTCAATGGGCGCCGGAGAGGTTCAGCCCGACCACGCCGATGACGATCATCGCGAGGAAGCCGGCCTTCGCGGCGGTGAGGTGCTCACCCAGGAACATCACGCCGATGCCCGCGACCAGGGCGGTGCCGAGGCCTGACCAGATGGCGTACGCCACCGAGACCGGCATCCGCTCCACGACCACCGACAGCAGCCAGATCGAGGCGCCGTAGCCGGCCAGGACGGCGACGGACCACGGGAGGTTGCGGAATCCCTCGGTGCGAGGGAGCAGCGCGGTGCTGGCGACCTCGATCGCGATCGCGACGACGAGCAGGGTGGCGGCGTACATGGGTGGGGTCCTCCTGAAGCGTGTGTAGCGACTGCTACATCAGGCAGAAATGTAGCAGTCGCTACAGGTTGGGCATAATGCTTTCCATGGACCGCAAGGAGGAGCTCCTCGAGCAGGTGGTCGAGCACGTGCACAAGCACGGGCTGATCGGGCTGACCCTGCGTCCGCTGGCGGCCGCGATCGGCACCAGCGACCGGATGCTGATCTACCACTTCGGCGGCCGCGACGAGCTGGTCGCCGCGGTGGTGGCGCGCACCAACGAGCTCTCCGTCGCGGCGGTCGCGGCGCTGCCGCCGGCCGACGACGTACGGGCCGGGGTGGAGGCTCTGTGGCGGGCCTACCGCTGCGACCCGCTGCACAGCTGCCTGCAGATCTACCTGCAGGCGGCCGCGACCGGGCTGATCGGGATGGAGCCCTACCGCTCGGTCGTCCGTGAGACCAACGAGCTCTGGTACGCCGCGCTGCGCGACTACATCACCGCGTGCGGCGCGCCGCCGGAGCGGGCCGGCCGGATCGTCACGCTGGTGGACTCCTCGCTGTTCGGCTTCCATCTCGACCTGGCCACCGACAGGCCCGACGAGCTCGCCGCGGGCGTGGCCGACCTCGCCGCTGCCGCCGGAGCCATCGCCTCAGCCTGAGACCAGCCGCAGCCTGCGCTCCGCTCGGCGCACGACGACCTGCTGGCCCCATGACAACGCGAGCGTGTCGGTCTCGATGCCGTCGCCGAAGGCGACTAGGCGGTCGGACTCCACCTCGATCGTGAGGCAGTCGCCCGTCTGCTCGCCGCCGGCCAGCGTGCCCTCGGTCTGGGTCGTCCCGGTCGCCGGCGAGGGCCACGCCTCCCGCACGAACCAGGCCAGCTCCGGGGCCGAAGGCGTGGGGAGCGTGAGCGTGCTGTGCCGCTCGACCCAGGCCGACCGCGCCCATCCGGTGGCACCCGTGCCGGTCGCGACGATCAGACCGGAGGAGGCCTGCGACTCCGACCGGCCGGCCACGGTGAGCCGGTAGCGGGCGGTCTGGTGGGTCGCCTGACCGACGTACACCTCGTTCAGCGCGACCAGCGACTGACCGTCGTCGGCGACCGCCTCGACCATGGTCCGCTCCTCGCACGTGCCGGTCGAGCGGATCAGGTCGGCGGCGGCGCGCGGCGGGTAGCGCACGAGCACACCCGCGTTGCGGCCCGGCTCGGGGTCGATCCCAACCACCGGCTGCCCGTCGAGGTACTTCGCCACGTTGGCCACCAGACCGTCCTGGCCGACCACGACCACGATGTCCTCGGGACCGAAGAGGAACCGGTCGAGATCGCCCCGCTCGACCGACCCCTGCCGCCAGTCGAGCGGGATCGCGGCGCCGACCTGCGAGATCGCCGCCTTCAGAGCCTCGTGACGGCCCTGCACCTCGGCCAGGTCACGGCCCCTGCTGGAGAGGAAGAAGCCGACCTGGCCCAGGGTGCCGTGCCGGGCGACGAGCTCCTCCAGCTCGGTGGCCCGATGGACCAGCACCACGCGCGGGGCGACGCTCATGCCGCCTCCGTGCTCCGCGCGCCGAGCTTGGCGAGGACCGGCGCGAGCAGGTCGGGGGTGAGCGCCAGGTGCTCGATCTGGGGCAGGTTGGCGGCCAGCTCCTTGAGGGCGAGGCCGAGCAGGACCGCCTCGGGCAGGTCGCGGTAGGCGGCCAGGGCGGCGGCCTCGGCATCCGCCTTCGCCAGCCCGGTGGCCCGGGTGGCCTGGGCGTTCGCCTCGGCCAGCACCTGGGTGCGCTCGGCCTCGGCGGCGGTCGCGATCCGGGCGGCAGCGGCCTTCTCCTCGGCACTGCGCCGCGCGTTGGCGCCCTGCTGGCCGACCAGCTGCTCCTCGCGGCGGGCGAGCTCGATCTTGTTCTGCAGCTCGTTCTCGGAGATGGCCCGCTCGCGCTCGACCGCCGTCGCGCGCCGTTCGTACGTCGCCTTGTCGGCGTCCGCCTGGACCCGCTCGCGGGTCGGGGTGAGGAGCGCCTTCTCCACCTCGGGCTCGGGACGCAACGCGACGACCCGCACGCCCAGGATCGCGAGCCCGGTGGCGGTCAGCCGCTCGTCGCCACCCAGGCCGGCGGCGATCGCGTCGCGCACCGGCCCGACGCCGCCGGCGAGCACGTCGGCCAGGCTCTGGGCGGCGATGAGGTCGAGGGCGTACTGCTGCGCGGTCTCGGTCAGCAGGCCGGCGACCTGGTCGAGCGGGCTGCCGCGCCAGCGGCCGTTCTCGGGGTCGATGGAGAAGTCGATGCGGCCGGCGACCGCGGCCGGGTCGACGATCCGGAAGCTAACCGTGGCCTGCGTGGTCAGGTCCTGGAAGTCCGCGGTGCGCGCGTGGAAGAGCAGCGGCAGCTCGCGGTCGTCGACGGGCACCTCGGAGAGGACCGCGGAGAGCGGGCGGTACCAGAACGAGACGCCGACGCCGCTGTGGCGGACGGTGCCGTTGTGCAGGTGCTGGACGTGGGTGGTGGTGCTCCCGCGCAGGTGGCGGAGGAAGGGGTAGCGGGCGATGTCGGCCATCTCGGACTCCGTGTCTGTTCCATCGGATTTATTAGCGTCATTATGACGATAAGGCGTGGCGCGCTTGTCGTCAAGATGACGATTGGTGCAAGATCGGCCCCATGGAGCACCCCCCAGGCCACGTGAGCAAGGTCGCCGTCACCGTCGACCTCGTCGTGCTCACCGTCCGTGACGATGCGCTCTGCGCCCTGGTCGTCCGCCGCGGCATCGAGCCGTTCGCCGGCGCCTGGGCGCTTCCGGGCGGGTTCGTCCTCGAAGACGAGGGCCTGGAGGAGGCCGCTGCGCGCGAGCTCGCCGAGGAGACCGGCCTGCAGCCGGGGAGCGTGCATGTCGAGCAGTTGGCGACGTACGGCGCGCCGGGGCGAGACCCGCGGGCGCGGGTGGTGACGGTCGCCTATCTCGCGCTGGCGCCCGACCTCCCGGTGCCCGCGGCGGGCTCGGACGCGGCCGACGCGCAGTGGTGCCAGGTCGAAGCGCTGCTGGCCGGCGACGACCTCGCCTTCGACCACGCCGCGATCCTCCGTGACGGTGTCGAGCGGGCCCGCTCCAAGCTGGAGTACTCCCCGCTGGGCGCGGCCTTCTGTGCCGAGGAGTTCACCGTCGCCGAGCTGCGCCGGGTATACGAGATCGTCTGGGGCGAGCGGCTCGATCCCCGCAACTTCCACCGCAAGGTCACCAAGACCGAGGCCTTCCTCGAGCCCACGGGCGCCACCACGACCCGCGACGGCGGCCGCCCGGCCCAGCTCTTCCGCCGCGGCTCGGCCGAGCATCTGCACCCGCCGCTGCTGCGCCGTACGGCGTCGCTGGACGTCACCGCAGGACCCTGATCTCCTTCGCCGGGGGAGCGGCGTACCCGTCGTGCTTGCTGGTGCTCAGCCCGAGACGTACCAGCTTCTCGACCTCGGCAGTCGCCGCGGCGACGCCGTCGACGACGGGCACCTCGAGCTCCTTGGAGAGCCGGGCGCACAGGTCGGCCATCCCGGCGCAGCCGAGGACGATCGCCTCGGAGCCGTCTTCGGCCAGCGCCCGGCGGCAGGCGGCCAGGATCGTCGCGTACGCCTCGGGGTCGGTCTCCAGGTCGACGACCGGGATCCGGCAGGCGTGGATGCCGCCGACCAGGTCGGCGACGCCGTAGTCGCGCGCGATCGACCAGGTGTGCGCGATGACCCGCGGCAGCGTGGTGACCACCGAGAACCTCCGGGACAGGTACGCCGCCGTGCGCATCGCCGCCTCCGCGATCCCGGCGACCGGGCCGGTGAGGATCTCCCGGGCCGCGTGCAGCCCGGGGTCGCCGAAGCAGGCGATCACGAACCCGTCGTACGCCGCGCCCTCCCGCTCCAGGACACCGAGCAGATGAGGCACCGCGATCGCCTCGTCGTAGTGCGACTCCAGCGAGACCGGCCCGGCACCCGGGTCGATCGCGTCGACGGTCACGCCCGGGCCGACGCTCGCCCGGGCGCACTCGCCGATCAGTGCGGTCATCGACGCCGAGCTGTTCGGGTTGACGACCAGGATCCGCATCAGGCGGGCTCCGAGGCGGGCTCGGTGGCGGGCTCCGAGGAGGGCTCCGAGGAGGGCTCCGTGGCGGCGGCCCCGGAGAACAGGTAGTACGCCACGAACCCGATGCCGCAGCCGATGAACCAGGAGTAGTCGGGCAGCCAGGTGAGCACGCCGCCGAGCTTCGGGACGAGCACCGACGCGAACGAGAACACTGCGGCCACCACGAGCGCGTAGACGGCCTTGGGGTTGGTGCCCCGGGTGTAGTAGTAGGTGCCCGACTCGGAGAGGGTGTAGAGGTCGTCGACGACGATCTTCTGGCCCCTGACCAGGTAGAAGTCCGCGATCAGGATGCCGAACAGCGGCCCGATCAGGGCGCCGAGGAGGCCGAGGGTCCAGAAGATCGCCTCGTCGTTGGCGTACCAGTTCCAGGGGGTCAGCAGCACCGAGCCGCCGGCCGCGATCATGCCGCCCATCCGCCAGGAGATCCTCTGCGGGGCGACGTTGGAGAAGTCGAACGCCGGTGAGATGAAGTTGGCGACGATGTTGATGCCGACGGTCGCGATCACGAAGGTCAGCCCGCCGAGCAGGACGGCGGTGTAGGTGTCGATCCGCTCGATGGTGGCCACCGGGTCGGTGATCAGCTCACCGAAGACGGGGATGGTCGCCGAGGCGGTGAGCACGGTGAGCAGCGAGAAGAGCACGAAGTTGACCGGAAGGCCCCAGAAGTTGCCGGTCTTGACGGCCTTGAACGACTTCCCGTAGCGCGCGAAGTCGCCGAAGTTCAGCATGGGGCCGGAGAAGTAGGAGACCACGAGCGCGATCGCGCCGAGCATCGCCGTCACCTGCTGACCGACGGTCAGCTCCTTGTCGGACAGCGAGAAGGAGACGTTCCAGTCGGCGCGGTAGAGCATGTAGACGCACAGCGCCAGCATCGCCACGTAGACCGCCGGCCCGCAGAAGTCGATGAACCTGCGGATCGACTCCATGCCGCGCCAGAACACCAGGGCCTGGGCGACCCAGAGGATCGCGAAGCTGACGTAGCCGAGATAGGAGAGGCCGAGGAAGGAGTGGTCGGCGGTCGCATAGGTCGCCAGCGAGGGGAAGAGCTTGAGGATCACGATGGTGAGCGACCCGGCGGCGAGGAAGGTCTGCACGCCGTACCAGGCGATCGCGATCGACCCGCGGATGATCGCGGGGATGTTGGCACCGAGCACGCCGAACGAGGCCCGCGAGACCACCGGATAGGGCGTCCCGGTCTGCTGGCTCGGCTTGGCGACCAGGTTGCAGAAGATCTGCACCAGCACGATCCCGGCGATCAGGCAGACGAAGACCTGCCAGCCGGTGAGGCCGAGCGCGAAGAGGGCTCCGGCGGTGACGTATCCGCCGACGCTGTGCACGTCCGACATCCAGAAGGCGAAGATGTTGTACCAGCCCCACTTCTGCTCGGGCAGCGGGTCGAGGTCCTCGTTCGACAGTCGGGGATGGTAGGCGGGCGGTGCTGTCACCTCGGTCATCACGGTCTCCTTCGGGTGGGGGTCACCCCATCGTGGAGACCGGGTGTTTCACCTGATCAGATGCCGTGTCAGAGCAATGTGACGCGAAAGATATACGACGTACGCCGCCGACTGCCGGTGGCGCTCAGGGCTGCCGGAACACGTCCGGGTCGCTCCGGAAGACCTCGATGGCGGTCTTGAGATGCTCGTAGTGGGCGGCCGACTCGGTGACGAGCCGGTCCGCGTCGCGCGCGCAGAAGGCGGCGACCATGGCGTCGTGGTCGCCGTGGAGGAGCGCCCGGTCGACCTCGGCGACGCGCGACATGGGCCGCGCCGGCTCGGTCATGTTCCAGGCGGAGTCGTACATGTGCAGCAGCCGCTGCATTCCGGCCGGCGCGATCAGCGCCCGGTGGAATCGGCGCGACTCGACGTGATAGCCGCGCTCGTCGCCTCGGGCGACGGCCGCCGCCATGGCGGAATGGGCGCTGCGTACGCGCTCGTCGTCGGCCTCCGTGGCCGATCGGACGGCCACGCGCAACGCGGACGTCTCCAGGGCGGCGCGCACGTCGTAGAGCTCGCGGAACTCGGCGAAGGTCAGCTTCGCCACCGCATAGCCGACATGGGGGCGGTGCTCGACGAGCCCCTCGCCGGTGAGGACCTTGAGAGCTTCGCGCACGGGGATCTGGCTGACGCCGAAGAACGTCGCCACCGAGGCGATCGGGATGAGCGTTCCGGGTGGCTCCTCGCCGGACAGGATCGCCAGCCGGAGGTCCTCGATGACATGCGGCTGCTCACCGTCGCCGGCGGAGCTGACCAGGCGGGAGGCGAACACGGAGCGGCGCCGGGGTCCCTGCATCGGAGGTCCTCCTGCCGTGGTCCGGCGCCTCCGGCCGGTCACCGAATGGTCTCGGGTTGATCACGAACCGATAACGGTGGATCCGGTGTGTCGGACGGCACATGCGATGCGGCGTACGCGCGTTGGGTAACTAGACAACAACCACGGCATTGTTGTCCAGCGGACGCCGTGGCTCGGGACCGACCCCTGCATCGAACACAACGTTTGAAAAGGTCGTTACAACGCCGAAACGCTGGTGCCAGCACCTGAAACCTCCGCTCGCTACGGTCCCCGGGACCTGTGCGTGCAACTCCTCGAAGGGAACTCGTTTCGATGTCTACCCCCGCCTCTCGGACCTCGCGACGTAAGTCAGTACATCTCCGGGCCGCCGCGGCCCTCCTGTCCGTCGTGGCCGCCACGACGCTGGCCGCCTGCGGCTCCGACTCCGAAGGCAGCAGCAGCGAGGAGGGCTTCGGCACCATCTCGATGCAGTACTCGTGGATCAAGAACGAGGAGTTCGCCGGCGAGTACTACGCCGAGGACAAGGGCTACTACAAGGAAGCCGGCTTCGACGCGGTCAACGGCATCTCGGGCCCCGACACCGGTGTCGCCAAGCTGCTCTCCGGCAAGGTGCAGGTCGCCATCAACGACGCCGCCTCCGTCGGCTCCGCGATCGCCGAGCAGGAGGCGCCGCTGAAGATCATCGGCGCGACCTTCCAGAAGAACCCGTTCACGATCCTCTCGCTCAAGGACGGCGGCAACATCGCGACGCCGGCCGACCTCAAGGGCAAGAAGATCGGCGTCCAGGACTCCAACGTCAACGTCTTCAAGGCGATCCTCGCCGCCAACGGGCTGGAGGAGAAGAAGGACGACATCACCGTCGTCCCGGTCGACTTCGACCCGACGCCGCTGATGGAGGGCCAGGTCGACGGCTTCATGGCCTACCTGACCAACGAGTCGATCACCGTCGAGCTCGCCGGCCACGAGGTCACCAACCTGCCCTACGCCGAGAACGGCGTGCCGTACGTCGCCGAGACCTACACCGTCACCGACCAGTACCTCGCCGAGAACCGCGACCTCCTCAAGGCGCTCCTGACCGCCGAGATCAAGGGCTGGACCGAGACCTTCAAGAACCCCTCCGACGACGTGGTCAAGGTCATCACGACCCACTACAACGAGGCGGCCAGCGACTCCGACGGCCTCGAGGCCAGCTTCGGTGAGCTCGACCCGGTCAAGACCAAGCGCGGTCTCGAGGAGTCGCAGAAGCTGATCTCGACCCCGGAGACCGAGAAGAACGGCCTGTTCACCATCTCCGAGGAGCTTCAGCAGCAGACCGTCGACTCGCTCGCCGCCGCCGGCTGGGAGGTCTCGGCCGAGGACCTGTTCGACACCTCGATCATCGACGAGATCTACGAGGAGAACCCCGAGCTGAAGGACTACCAGAAGTAGTCATGGCCGACGACAAGCTCATGGATGCCGGTGCTCCCGCGACGGAGACCACCGGTGGCACCGGCATCCACATCTCAGGAATCAGCAAGGTCTTCGGCTCGGGGAACAAAGCCGTCACCGCGCTGAAGGACACCGAGCTCCACACCGACCAGGGCTCGTTCCTGGCCCTGCTGGGCCCCTCCGGCTGCGGCAAGTCGACGATCCTGCGGATCCTCGCCGGCTTGGAGACCCCGACGAGCGGGGAGGCGTACGTCGACGGGAAGGCCCCCGCCGAGCTGCGGCGTGACTCCGAGCTGGGGATCGCGTTCCAGGACCACGCGCTCCTGCCGTGGCGCTCGGTGGTCGGCAACATCAAGCTCGTCTTCGAGGTTGCCGGACGGCGCCCCGACATGGCCTACATCCACGAGCTGATCAAGCTCGTGGGGCTCGAGGGCTTCGAGAAGGCCCGCCCGGCGCAGCTCTCCGGCGGGATGCGGCAGCGCGTCTCGATCGCCCGGGCGCTCGCGCTGAAGCCCTCCGTGCTCCTGCTCGACGAGCCGTTCGGTGCGCTCGACGACATGACCCGGCAGAACCTCAACCTGGAGCTGCTGCGGATCTGGACCGAGAAGCCGGCCACCACCCTGCTGGTGACCCACGGCGTGAACGAGGCGATCTTCCTCTCCGACCGGGTCGCGGTGATGTCGCCGCGACCGGGCCGGATCAAGGAGATCATCGAGGTTGACCTTCCCCGGCCGCGTACGCCCGACATGATGCGTACGCCGGAGTTCCACGCGCTCGCCGACCGGGCCTCCGAGCTGCTCTTCGGCGACGACGGGCGCGCCGAGGCGGAGTCCTGATGCGGGTGCGGATGCCGGGCTGGCTCGCCGGGATCATCGGCGTGGTCACCCTGTTCGTGCTGTGGGCAGTCGTGGCCGTGGTCGGGTTCCCGCCGGATGCCGGGACCGGCTTCACGCCGGTGCCGCCGCCGTGGACCGTCCTCTCCGAGATGGCGGCCGCCGGCCCGTCGGCGTTCTGGGGCGGCGTGCTCCGCGAGACGCTGATGGAGGCGTCGATCGGCTTCCTGTGGGGCAACCTGATCGCGATGCTGCTGGCCTCGCTGGTGCTGCTGGTGCCGTGGCTGGAGCCGGTGATCATGCAGATCGCGGTGACGACGTACTGCCTGCCCGTAGTCGCCGTCGGCGGCATCTCGATCGTCGTCCTCGGCGGCGCCGAGCAGCCCGGTGACCCCTCGAAGACCTCCGTCTTCCTGGCCGCGCTGATGGTCTTCTTCACGACCGTCGTCGGGGCCGTGCTCGGGTTCAAGTCGGCCGACCGTGCCTCGCTCGACGTCGTCCGCGTCTACGGCGGCTCGGTGTGGACCCAGCTGGTGAAGGTACGCCTCGTCGCGGCCGTTCCGGCGATCCTCAACGCGCTCCAGATCGCGGTGCCGACGGCGATCCTCGGTGCCGTGCTCGGCGAGTATCTCGGCTCCACCGACCGTGGCGTCGGGCGCACGCTGATCGTGCTGCAGGGCAAGCCCGACCCGGAGCGGCTCTGGGCCGTCTTCCTGGTCTGTGCCCTGGTCGCCCTGGCCGGCTATCTGCTGCTGGGGCTGGTCTCGCGTCTGGTGACGCCGTGGGTGGCTGGGAGGTCCGGATGAGGTCGGGTGCCAAGGGTCTGACGCGGGCGGTCCTGGGGCCGGTGCTGCACACCGTCGCCGCGCTGGTGATCGTGGCCGTGCTGTGGCAGGCGTTCGTGTCGTTCTCCAGCGTCTCGGAGTTCGTCGCGAAGGGGCCGCTCGACGTCGTCGACCACCTCTTCACGGGGCCGGACGCGGCCGCCCACCGCGCCTCGCTGTTCCCGCTGACCTGGGTGACCCTGAAGGACGCCGGGCTCGGCTTCCTCGCCGGGATGGCGCTCGCGATCGTGGCGGCGGTGCTGTTCAACCTGTCGCGTACGGTCGAGGCCGGCGTGATGCCGCTGGCCCTGCTGCTGCGCTCGATCCCCCTGGTCGCGATCGCCCCGGTGGTCATGCTGATCACCGGTCGCGCCTCGACCGCCTCGGTCGTGGTGCTCGGGATCATCGTGGTGCTGTTCCCGGCGCTGGCGGCCGTCCTGTTCGGGCTCTCCCAGGCCTCGCCGCAGTCGCTGGACCTGGTCGCCGTCTACGGCGGCTCGCGGCTCACCGCGATCCGCAAGGTCTCGCTGCCCGGGGCGCTCCCGTCGATCTTCGCCGCCGCCCGGGTCTCGGTGCCCGGCGCGGTGACCGGAGCGCTGCTCGCCGAGTGGCTCTCGACCGGCAACGGCATCGGCGGCAACATCCAGAAGTTCCCCGCCGCCGCCCGCTTCGACGACCTGTGGGCCGCCGTCGCGATCATCACCGTGGTCACGCTGGTGCTCTACAACCTCGTCCAGCTCCTCGAGTCGGTCGCGCTGGAGCGGATGGGGATGACCCGCTAGCGCCGAATCTGTAGTTGTGGGCGACGAAACTCCACTTTCGTCGCCCACTACTCACTTCTCGGCTCGCCAGAAGTGCAGTTTCGGCCGGGGTCAGTAGTCGGTGCGGTCCTGCTTGGCGAGCCAGGCGTCGAATGGGTCGTACGCCTGCGGGATCCGCAGCTCGTCGACCTTGGTCGGCCAGTCGTGGTGCTCGTTGGCGCGGCCGGTGCCGAACAGGTCGTAGAAGGCACGATCGTCGAACCCGCCCTTGGCGGCGTCGTCGCGGTCGGCCGCGTAGACGACGCGGTCCAGACGAGCCCACAGGGCGGTCGCCAGGCACATCGGGCAGGGCTCGCACGAGGTGTAGAGGGTGCAGCCAGCGAGCGAGAAGCTGTCGGCCTCCTTGCACGCGGAGCGGATCGCGACGATCTCGGCGTGGGCGCTGGGATCCAGGTCGCGGGTGACCCGGTTCTGGCCGGTGCCGAGCAGGATGCCGTCGCGCAGGATGATGGCGCCGAACGGGCCGCCGCCGTTGTTGACGTTGCGGACCGCCAGCGCGACCGCCTGCTCCAACCACATGGTGTCGGTCATGCCGATTCCCCCTTGCCCAGGCCCGAGAATCGATGTTTCCACTGTCATTCTGCTCCCCGCCATCACTCGACCTCGTGGAGGCGATCGTAGGTGGCGCTGATGGCCGAGACGCGGTCGCGTCCGGCCCGCCCGCGCTCGTGGAGCACGCCGTCGGCGAGCACGCTCGCCAGCGACATCGGCGCCGCCAGCGAGTCGAAGGCGAGGCCGCCCTGGACGGGGCACTCGAGCGCGATGTCGGCGCGGCCGAGGTGGACCGTCCCGGTCGGGTCGGCGATCACGATCACGGTGCTGCCGGAGCCTGCGGCGGCGTCGACGAACTCGCCGAAACCCGGCGGCCGGCGCCGGAGCCCGACCGCGACGACGACCGATCCCTCGCCGAGCTCGGCCAGCTCCTCGCCGATGACCTGTCCAGGAGCCGGGGCGAGGGTGACCCGCTCCCGGGTCTGGGTCAGCTGCTGGCGCAGGTGGAGCGCGACCGGGTAGGAGTTGCGCCAGCCCGCGACCATCACGGTCGTCGCGCCGGCGATGGCCCCGATGGCCTCGGTGATGCCGGCCTGCGTGACGACCCGTGCGATCGCGGCCGCCTCGTCCTCGGCGTGCGCGCTCAGGTCCGGTGCGCCCTCGACGCGGCGCGGCTCACCCGCCGTACGCAGCCCCCGCAGGTGGTCGCGTACCTCGTCGAACCCGTCGAACCCCAGTGATCGGAAGAGCCGGCTCATCGTCGCCTTGGAGACCTCCGCGAGCGAGGCCAGCTCGGCCGCGCGGTAGGTCGCCAGGTCATCGAGGTGCTCCAGGAGCGTGTCGGCCGCCTTGCGCTCCTGGGGCGAGAGCGTCTGATAGGTCGCGGCGATCCGCCGGTCGATCCGCTGGTCCGCCCGAGACGTGCTCATGCTCATGCCTGCCTGATCACGCGAACCCGGGCACCGATGCCCAGGCGTCCGGCTCGGTCGACCCGTCGCGCTGCAGGGTCGCCTCGATGAGCCCGTAGGGACGGTCGGCGGCGAAGAACACCTCGTTCGGGTTCTCCAGGTCGAAGGGGGAGAGGTCGACGAGGAAGTGGTGCTTGTTGGGGCAGGAGATCTTGAACTCGGCGATCCCCTCGAAGGCCTCCATCACCGCCCTGCCCATCTCGTAGATGGTCTGCTGCAGCGCCAGCGAGTGCACCTCGGCGAAGGTGTCGAGCATGATCGTGCGGATCCCGTCGTAGGCCGCGTTCCAGTCCTCCGGGTGGGTCTCCCAGCGCCACCAGGCGGTGACCTCGGTCGCCAGGATGCGGTCGGTCGTCTCGGCCAGGGTGGTGTAGCGGTCGCGCGGGAAGCCGTGGAACTCCGACCCGGTCGACTTGAGCACGACCAGGTCGGTCAGCCCGGACAGCACGAACGTTCGTTCGTCGTGACGGTTCACGACCGCCGTACGCGTCTCCTGCCCGCGCCGGGCGAACGAGAACTCGTTCGCCGGGATGCGGTCCCAGCTGTAGGACTCCGCCTTCATCACCGAGCCGGTGACCCACGGCTGCGCGGCCCAGTGGGCGGTGACGTCGAGCAGGAACCCCTCGGGCGAGGTGATGCCGAGCTCCTTGGCCTTCGCGTAGACCACGTTCTTCTGGGTGTCGGTGGCGTGCACGTGCACGTTGTCGCCCTCGGTGAAGGCGGTCGCGAAGTCGCCCCGGAGCTGGGTGGACACGTTCAGGTCGTGGATGGTGTGACGGGTGCCGTCCCGGTCGACCTTGACCAGGCGTACCTCCGCCTTGCCGTGCTGGTTGGGGCCAAGAGTGATCGACATCAGCTTCCTCGATAGGTCGTGTAGGAGAACGGGCTGAGCAGGAGGGCGACGTGGTGGTGCTCGCCGGCGGTGACGGTGAATCCGATGCTCACCTCGGGGAAGAAGGTCTCGCGGTCCTGCTCGGCGAACCAGGGCCCGGTCGTGAAGGTCAGCGTGTGCGGTCCGGGCGGCACCTCGCCCTCGAACCGCACGCGGCCGTCGGTGTCGGTCGTCGCGGTGCGTGCGCTGTCGTCGGGGAGGATGAGGATCACCGCGAGCCCGGCGGCGGGCCGGCCGAGAGCGGCGTCGAGGACGTGCGTGGAGACGGTGGTCATACGACCAAGCCTCGCAGCCGGAGCAACGCGATCTCGGCGAGCTGAGCCCTGGTCACCGCGATTTCGGTAGCCGGGTCGTTCTCCAGCCGCTCCTCGAGCAGCGCGAGCATCTCCTCGGCGCTCCGCCCCGCAGCCCGGACCAGATAGATCCGGCCGAACCTCTCCTCGTAGGCCGCGTTGCCCGCCCTGAGGCGGGCCTGCACCTCGACGTCGGCCGGGTCGACCCCGGCCTGCTCGCGGGCGGAGAGCGCCGCGCTCTCGCCGTCGCCGGCGTGCCGCTCGCCGATCCGCGGGTGGTCGGCCAGCGCCCCCTCGACCTCCGCGTCGGTCCAGGCCGCGGCCAGCCGCTCCGCGGTCGCGAGCAGGTCGCCGATGTCGGCGTAGGGACGTCCTGCGACCAGCCCGGTCGCCCACGAGGGGATCGCGACACAGGGCGCGACCAATTTCTCCGCCTCGTCAGCGGGCAGGTCGTTGAAGTCGGCGAGCGTCGTCACCAGGACAGCCTATGAAACGAGCGTTTCGGCGCCCGAAACGCAGGTTGCCTCCGTGTAACGACCGGGCGGCTACTTCAGGCTCTGAGCCAGCGCGAGGAGATCGCGGTCGCGGCCGGGGGCGGCGACCAGGCAGAGACCTGCGGGCAGGTTGGTCGGGGTGCGCACCGGGATCGAGACGGCGGGGAGACCGGCGATACCGGCGATGCAGGTGAGCCGCAGGGTGTCGTCGCGGACCCCGGCGGCCTCGGCCGCCGTGGGCGCCACCGAGGAGGCGCTGGGGTAGGCGAGGACACGGTCGGCGACGACGTCGAGGATCTCCGCGCGGGCCTGGGACAGCACGGTGCGCGCCTCGTCCGCCTGCTTCCGGGTCACCGTCCGAGCCATCTCGAAGCGCCCGCGCACGGCCTCGCCGAGCGTGTCCAGCCTGGTCTCGAGCCAGGCGCCGTGCGCCTGCCACGCCTGGTAGGCCTGGCCGATGGCGAACGCCTGGCGCCACTCGTCCAGCCTGGCGGGCTCCCAGGCCAGCGGCTGGGCCTCGGGCAGGGCCTCGCTCACCGCGGTGGCGACGTCCTCCTCGGCGAGCGCGACCAGCGAGGGCACCAGGTGGACCTCGTCCACGGAGGCCGGCGACGACGGGACAGCCTCCGGCAGCAGTACGTCGCCCACCGCCTGCAGCAGGAACGCAGAACGCGTCATCCACCCGACGGTGTCGAAGGCCTTGGCGAGCGGGAGCAGCCCCTCACGGGAGACGGCTCCGTGGGACGTACGGATGCCGTAGAGGCCCTGGTAGGCGGCCGGCACCCGGATCGAGCCGCCGGTGTCGGACCCGAGCCCGATCGAGGCGTGGCCGAGCGCAACCGCGGTGGCCGATCCGGACGAGGAGCCGCCGGGGATCCGGTCGGGAGCCTTCGGGTTCGGCGGCGCGCCGTAGTGGGCGTTGAGCCCGGAGAGCGAGTAGGCGAACTCCTCGGTGCGCGCGATACCGCGGACCGAGGCGCCGGCATCGAGCAGCGCCGCGACCGCAGCGGCATGGGTCGAGGCGACGGGCGCCTGCTCCAGCCACGCCGGGCTGCCGGCGCCGACCGCGAAGCCGGCGACCGCGAAGAGGTCCTTGACCGCCACGGTCTCTCCCGAGAGTGCGCCGTCGGCGGTGTGGGAGGAGACCAGCGGGTCGCCGACGACGCGCCAGATCCGGCTGTCGAAGGCCGGCGCGGGCGCGGAGACGTGGGCGGCGGTGACCTGCCAGCCGCCGTACTCGATCCGCACCGGGTCCCGCGCCCACAGCTGCGTCTGCAGCCCGCGGCCGCCGCGGTCGAGCTCGGTGACGGCCACGATCAGCGCGTGGTCCTCGTCGATCACCTGCACGTGGGTCTGCACGATGCGGCGCTTGGGTGCGCCGCCGCGCGACCCGCGGAAGGCCGCGATCCGCTCGTGGCCGACGAGCAGCCCGGCGGCGTCGCCGCGCAGCGTGGTGGGGGAGTCTGCGAAGAGGGCGTCCAGAGCGGCGACGTCGTCGGACGTCAGGGCACTCTCGTACGCGCGGAAGGCCTGCAGCAGCCCGTGCGGGACAGGCTTGAGCTCAGTCATGGGTGAAGTCTGCCCTGATCCGGTCAGAGCACCAGGGAGAACCCCAACAACACACCGATCACCAAGAGTGCGCCGGCGAGGATGAACCCCGCGGAGAAGGCGGGCAGCGGGCGCCGTTCCCGCATTGCGCGCTCGACCCGTGCCCACCGGACCATCGCGAAGACCGTGCACAGGATCGCGGTGAAGACCAGCACGGCGATCACCCCGACGCGTACGCCTTCCGCGGTGGGCACCCGGAACGAGTGCAGCGCGACCGCACCGGCGAGCAGCCCGAGCACGGTGCGTGCCCAGGCCAGGAACGTACGCTCGTTGGCCAGCGTGAACCGCGGGTCCGGCTCGGAGCCGTGGGCGTAGACCCAGCGCGGGTGCCGAGGGTCTTTCGATGGTGTGTCGGTCATGCCCCCATCGTCCATCACATCGGGTACCGATCTAGATTATTACCCATGGGTAATAGGGAACAGGCAGAGTTCGATCGTGACATCGCGGTCCGCAGGACCGACGAGAAGACCTACGCGGCCGAGCTCGCCGCCGGCTGGGTCGTCGGCGGAGGGGTCAACGGCGGCTACCTGCTGGCGGTCATCGCCAACGCACTGCGCGCCCGCCTGCCGAGCCACCCCGACCCGATCGTGCTGAGCGCGTTCTACGCCAGCGCCAGCACGCCGGGACCGGCCGAGGTCCGCATCGAGACCAAGCGGGACAAGGGCTCGCTGGCCATCGCGACCGCCGAGCTGTGGCAGGGCGAGGACCTGCGGATCACCACCACGGCGACGTACGCGGACCTCGACGGTCTCCACGCCAAGAGCAGCGGCTTCGAGCGGGTCACCGCGACCGAGCCGGAGCTGCCGCCGCTGGAGGAGTGCCTCTCCTCGACCACGGCGCCCGAGGAGGTGAAGGAGTTCGTGCCGATGCTGGACCGCTACGAGCTCTGCGTGCCGAAGGACCAGTTCGTCTGGGGCGGTGCCGCGCCGACCGGCGAGGCGGTCTTCACCGGGTGGTTCCGCCACCACGACCGTGAGCCCGACCCGCTCTCGCTGCTGCAGGTGCTCGACGCGCTCCCGCCGGTCACCTTCGGGCTCCAGCTGCCGGGCTGGGCGCCGACCCTCGAGCTGACCTGCCACATCCGCCACAAGCCGGCTCCGGGCTGGCTCAAGGTCACCCACTTCTCGCGCAACCTCTCCGGCGGCATGTTCGAGGAGGACTGCGAGGTCTGGGACTCCGCCGGCCGGCTGGTCGCGCAGGCGCGTCAGCTGGCTCGGCTGCCGCGCGCCTGACGGCTCAGCGCGGGCCGGTCACATCGGGGCGCAGCGGTCCTTCCCGCCGTACGCGTCCCAGTGCCACGCCTCGGCGGAGTACTGCTTCAGCCCGACGCTCAGCGCCGTCTTGTTGAGGAACCTCCACACCGCGCTGGACGGCTCGGAGGCGCGCGTCGCGCAGGTCTTGCCGCCGGTCACGCTGGGCTGCTCGAAGTCGATGGCGATGCCGAGCTGGTGGGAGGAGTAGCCGGGCTGCGCGGTCAGGGTGTAGTCGCCGGCCGGGCAGCCGCCGGTGACGTCCTCCCGGCACAGGTCCTTCTGCTTCTTCATCGTCCGGAACGAGCTGCTCGCCACGAGGTCCACGCCCTGCTTCGCGGCCTTCTTGACCAGCGCCGCCGCGGCGCCGGAGATGCGCGCGTTGACGACGGTCAGGCCGTCGGCGCCGTCGATGTAGTAGGCGTCGCCTTTGGTGCTCTCGGTGCCGGTGTTGGGCAGCCCCTCCACCGCGCACAGGCGCACCGGGATCAGCTTGCCCTCGTCGTAGCCCTCGCCCTCACCGAGATCCTTCGTGCCCGGCGCGCACACGAGCCCGGTCGAGTCGGTGCGTACGTCGCCCACCGGCCTCGTCGGCGCCGCGACCTCGAGCAGCTTGCCCTCGGTGGCACCGGCGGCGCGCTGCTCGTGAGCCTTCACGGCCAGCTCGGCGAGATGACCGGTGACGCCGCCCGCCTCGGTGTCGGTCGGCGTGGAGCCCGGTGCCGTCTTCGGGACGTCCTCGGGGCAGGTCGTGACCGTCTCGCCGAGCGGCTTCTGGGTGCCGGCCGCGAGGGTGATGGTCGCGCACACGACGGTGGTGTGGTCACGCTGGGCGTAGGTGTCCTGCCAGGTCCGGTAGCCCGCGACCGTGAAGCTGCCGGTGTCATCAGCCTGCAGCGTACGCAGCCTCAGGCCGTCGCCGTAGGCGCCCGGCTGCTCGAGCCAGGTGCCGATGTCGGCGCCGGTCACCTCCCAGCCGACGCTGCGCAGCGACGCCACCGCGACCGACAGGTCGCTGCCGACGCCCTCGAGGTCGTCGGTCGTGGTCTGCTCCCACTTCTGCATCTGCTCGTAGAAGTCGTACGCCCCGTAGCCGCCGACCCCGACCAGCGCGAGCACCAGCAACGCCACGAGCACCTTCGGCCAGCGCCGCTTCTTCGGTGGCTCCGGGCCGAACCGGCCGGGCCCGAATCCATGTGGGTAGCCCGGCGGCTGCTGGCCGGCGTAGGGCTGCTCGGGGTAGGGCTGCTCGGGGTAGGGCTGCTCGGGATAGGGGTTCTCGGGATAGTGCTGGTCCGGGGAGGGCTGCTGGCCGTAGGGCTGCTGCTCAGGGGGGTACGGCCTCTGCGGGGCCGGCGGGTAGCGCCGCTCCTGCTCCGGGTAGGGCCGCTGGCCCGGAAAGCGCTGATCACCCGGGTAGGGCTGTCCCGGTCGAGGCTGGTGCTGCCCCGGATGAGGCCGCTGCTGACCGGGGTGCGGCTGCTGCTGTCGCCCAGGCTGCGTCGGTGGGCGTTGGGGCTGCCTCGGGCCCGGGTAGGGCTGCTGTCCCGGGTAGGGCCGACGGGGTTCGCCGGGCTGCCGCGGCGGCCACTGCTGATCGCTCATGAGGGGGCCCCGGACGGGGGCAGGCAGGCGATGAGCGGACGACGGCGGGGCACGGCGTTGCAGCGTACCCAAGAGAGCCCACTTTCCGGGTGTCTAGGGAACAATCTCACACGTGAACAGCCCCAAGACCGTAGTGGCCGCGGCGATCCTCAGCGCCGACGGCAAGCAGGTGCTGGCCGCGAGGCGTACGTCCCCGCCCGAGGCCGCCGGACGCTGGGAGCTCCCCGGCGGGAAGGTCGAGGAGGGGGAGACGCCCGAGGCCGCCCTCGTCCGGGAGATCGGCGAGGAGCTCGGCTGCCTGATCGAGGTGCTCGACTGGATGCAGGGCGAAGCGCCCATCGGCGAGAGCCACCGGCTGATCGCCGCCACCGCCCGGGTGGTCGCGGGGGAGCCGCGGCCGCGTGAGCACGACCAGGTCCTCTGGCTGGCGGCCGAGGACCTCGACTCGGTCGACTGGCTGGAGCCCGACCGCCCGTTCCTCGATGCGCTCCGCCACGTGCTCGGCATGCCCGAAGGAGCCACCCTGCGCGGCATCTTCTTCGAGGAGGAGGACGCCCGTTCGGCCGCGGAGACCCTCGAGCGCGAGGGCTGGACCGCCCGGGTGAACCGGGAGCGCTACCAGGGCGAGGACGACGACGAGGACCACCCGTGGTCGGTGGAGACCGACGCCCCGGAGATGGTCCTGGAGCTGCTGGTCGACGCGTACGACGGCTGGCTCGACATCCCCGAGGAGGCCCCCGACGACTCGATCGCCCCCGAACCCGTCGAGCTCCCCGACAACCCCAAGCGGATCAAGCGGCCCGACCTGGGCCTTTGAGCGGCCCGACCTAGGATCGGATGCGTGACTTCTGAGAAGAGCCTGCTGCTCGTCCACGCCCACCCCGACGACGAGACGATCGGGACGGGGGCGACGATGGCGAAGTATCTCGCCGAGGGCGCTCGCGTCACCCTGGTGACCTGCACGGCAGGGGAGATGGGCGAGATCCTGGTGCCCGAGCTGGCCCATCTCGCCGCCGACCGCGACGACGCCCTGGGCGAGCACCGCCGGGGCGAGATCGAGAACGCGATGGCGGCTCTCAAGGCGCCCGACGGCAGCGAGGTCGACCACCGCTGGCTGGGCGGCTTCGGCAACTACCGCGACTCCGGGATGACCTGGAGCGAGGACCGCACCCACGCGCTGCCGGACCCCGACGCCCGCGAGAACGCCTTCTGGTACGCCGACCTCACCGAGGCCGCCGACCACCTCGTCACGATCATCCGGGAGGTGCGTCCGCAGGTGCTGGTCACCTACGACGAGTTCGGCAACTACGGCCACCCCGACCACATCCAGGCCCACCGAGTCGCGACGTACGCCGCCCATCTCGCCGCCGTCCCGACCTACAAGAAGGAGCTCGGCGAGGCCCACGAGATCGACCGGATCTTCTGGACCGCGCTGGCCGAGAGCTGGCTGCGAGAGGGCCTGCGCGCGGCCCGGGCGGCCGGTGACGAGGACGCGCTCGGTGGCATGGATCCCGAGGGCCCGCTGCCGATGGCCACCCCCGACGTCGACATCGCCGCCGCGATCGACGGCACCACCTACGCCGACCAGAAGGTCGCCGCGATGCGCGCCTACCCCACCCAGATGGACATGGAGCAGGGCATGTTCGCGATGACCAACAGCCTCGGCACGACCGCGTGGTCCCACGAGCACTTCCGGATCGCCAAGGGGCGGATTGAAGGGGACAGCCTGACCGACCTCTTCGCGGGCTTGTGAGACTGCTCGGCGGCACACTCGCCGGTCTTCTCCTCGGCCTGCTCGTCGGGGTGGCAGCGGTCGCGGTCCATCCGTGGTGGTGGGGCCTGCTGCTCGCGGTGGCCGCGTCCTCGGCCGCGTTGCTGGCGCTGCCGCGCGGAGCCTGCCGGATCTCGTACGCAGCGGCCTGGGCGATCGTCGTCGCCCTGGCCGCGACGCCGAGGCCGGCGGGTGGGTATGCCGTCGCGGGCGACCTCGAGGGATACCTGCTGATCCTCTGGGCCGTGCTGATGATCGTGGTGGCGGCGGCGACCGTGGTGAAGGCCACTTCGCAGGCGGAACCGGGCCACCCCGGAGAGTGACGAACGTCCCAAGATGGGCTACGGGTTCGGCCTAGGGGGGTATAGGTCCTAGGCTCTCCCGCATGTCCCATGAGCCCGAGGCCTTCAAGGCCCCCGAGCCCGCGAAGCGAACTGACGCGGCCGGGTCCACCGCCAGCCAGACTGGCGCGGACGATGCTGCCATCGAGACGATCATGATCCCGCAGATCGAGATCGACGCCCGGGTTGCCGAGTCCACCGGTGCCAAGCCGGTGGCCAACGTGCCCGATGACGAGCCGGACGGAGCGACCAGGATCGTCCCCGCCGGGATGGACTTCGACGACGACGTCGCCGAGGAGACCCTGCTGCGGAGCACGATGCTGCGCTCGGAGCTGCCGAAGCGAGCGGAGCTGCCCGAGGAGGACAACTTCCTGTTCGTCTCGAAGAATCGGAAGTTCGCCCCGGAGCCTGACGCCGCCGACGCCGCCCCCGACCTGGCTGACGACGCGGCCACCGAGGTCGCGTTCGACAGGCAGCCCCGGCCGACCCCCGACTTCGACGACGAGCCGCTCGAGGCGACCGTCATGGGCGTCGGGCCGTTCGTCGTGAACGAGTCGGCCCCGGTCGACCCTTCCCCCTTCGAGGCCGCCTTCGAGCAGCAGGACCACGGGCAGCACGACTACGGGCAGCCCGACTACGCCCAGCCCGACTACGCCCAGCCGGTCCCGGCCGAGAGCAAGCACCTCGGCACCGGTGCCAAGGTCGCCGTCGCGGTCGCCGGTGGCTTCGCCATCCTGGCCTTCGCCGGGTGGGCCGCTGCGTACGCCGTGGCGGGGGACAAGATCTCCGAGGGCACCACGGTCGCCGGTGTGGACATCGGCGGCATGACGGCGGCCGAGGCGACGCCGCTGCTCAACGAGAAGTTCGCCGCCGCCCACAGCCAGCCGATCATCGTGACCGCCGGCGAGAGCACCACCGAGGTCAACCCGGCCGAGGCGGGCCTGAGCTTCGATGCCGAGGCGACGATCGAGAAGGCCAACGCCGGACACAGCTGGAGCCCGGTGAAGCTGTGGAAGCACTTCACCGGCGGCGGCGAGATCGAGCCCGTCATCAAGTCCGACGACAAGCTGATCGCCAAGGTCGCCGCGAAGGTGAACAAGCGCGCCGGCACGCCGTTCAAGGACGGCGACGTCGTCATCAAGAAGGGCAAGATCAAGACCACCCAGCCGGTCGCGGGCGAGGGCGTCGGCGACGACGCGCTCCGCACCGCGCTCGCCGGCCAGCTGCTGGTCGAGGGCGACCGCAAGGCCGACGTACCTCTCGAGGAGCTCACCCCCGACGTCGACGAGGCCGACGTCCAGGAGGCGGTCGAGAAGGTCGCCACCCCGGCGGTCTCCGGGCCGATCACGCTGAAGTTCGAGAAGACCCCGGTGGAGCTGTCCCCGAAGGAGTTCGGCGAGGCGATCCGGTTCGACCCCAAGGACGGCGAGCTGCAGGCCGCGGTCGCGCCGAGCAAGCTCAAGAAGGTGCTCAAGAAGGCCCTCGCCGACGACGCCGCGAAGCCGGTCGACGCCACCGTCGAGATGGTCGACGGCGCCCCGAAGGTCATCCCCGCCAAGCCGGGCGTCACCTTCAACCAGAAGGACCTGGAGGCGGTCTTCCTCGACGTCGTCACGGCTCCTGCGGGTGAGCGCACGGTCGAGGTGAAGTCGAAGGTCGCCAAGCCGAAGGTCACCACCGAGGAGGCCAAGTCCTGGGGGATCAAGGAGAAGGTCTCGACCTTCACCACCAACTTCCCCTACGCCGAATACCGCAACGTCAACATCGGCCGCGCCGCCGAGCTGGTCAACGGCACCGTGCTCGCGCCGGGCGACACCTTCTCCCTCAACGGCATCGTCGGGGAGCGTACGGCCGCCAACGGCTTCACCAAGGGCTGGATGATCCAGAACGGGATCTTCCGCGAGGACTACGGCGGCGGCGTCTCGCAGATGGCGACGACCACGTTCAACGCGATGTTCTTCGCCGGCCTCCAGGACGTCGAGCACAAGGCGCACTCGCTCTACATCGACCGCTACCCGATCGGCCGCGAGGCGACCGTCGCCTGGCCGACGCTGGACCTGAAGTTCAAGAACAACACCAAGTACGGCGTCCTCATCCGCTCCTGGGTCAACCCCGCCAGCGCCAGCGGCCAGGGCTCGGTGACCGTCGAGATGTGGTCCACCAAGATCTGGGACATCAAGGCCCGCACCGGTGAGCGCTACGACTTCAAGTCGCCGGGCAAGCAGAAGATCACCGACGGCAACTGCGAGAACACCGTCGGCGCCCCGGGCTTCTCGATCAACGTCTGGCGCGACTTCTACAACGCGGGGTCGGGCACGAAGGTCGACACCCAGACCTTCAAGACCACCTACATCCCGCAGGACGAGGTCGAGTGCACCGACGAGTCGGAGAAGCCGCCGCCCCCCGCTGACCCCAACTGACGGGTCCCGCTGGTCGAGCCGCGAGCGCAGCGAGCGTGTCGAGACCAACACAGTCGCGTACGAACCGTGTTGGTCTCGACACGCCTCCGCCTAGCGGCTCCGGCGGCTCGACCAGCGGGTCAAGGCCTGAGGCGGTGCAGGTCCCTCGGGAACAGGGTGACCTCGCGGATGTTGGCGGCTTGGACGAGCTGCGCCACCCATCGCTCCAGGCCAGCGCGAAGCCGCCGTGCGGCGGCATTCCGTGCGCGAGGGCCCGCAGGTACGAGGCGTACGCCGCTGGCTCCTCGCCGCGGGCCCGGATCGCCGCCTCGTAATCCGTGAGCCGGTGCAGGCGCTGCCCGCCGGTCACCAGCTCCAGGCCGCGGAAGAGCAGGTCGAAGCTGTTGCTCCACCGCTCCTCGCCCGGCACCGGGTGGGTGTAGAACGGCCGCTTCCGCATCGGGTAGCCCTCGACGCCCACGAAGTCGGAGCCGTACGCCTCCTGAGCCCATGCTCCGAGCGCACGCTCGTGCTCGGGGGCTAGATCGGGCTCGTCCTCGGGCGCCCCGACCAGCCTCAGCGCCTCGGCGAAGTGGATGACCGGGATCTCCTCGGGCACGACGGGCAGCTCCAGGTCGAGCCGCTCGACCGCCGCGGCGGCGTACGTCTCGATCCCCTCGACCATGCCGGCGAGCACCTCGCGCAGGACGGCGAGCACGTCGCGGTGGTCGCGGACGAAGCCGAGCTCGACGTCGAGGCTGACGTACTCGGCGAGGTGGCGCACCGTGTCGTGCGGCTCGGCGCGGAAGACCGGCCCGACCTCGTAGACCCGTTCGAAGACGCCGACCAGCTGCTGCTTGTAGAACTGCGGCGACTGGGCGAGGTAGGCGGGCCGCCCGAAGTAGTCGATCTCGAAGACGTTCGCGCCCGACTCGGTCGCCGAGTCGACGATCTTGGGGGAGTGGACCTCGGTGAACCCGGCGGCGTCGAGAGTTGCGCGGAAGCCGCGCAGGGACGCGGCGGCCAGCTCCCATCGCGCCCGGACCGCAGGGTGGCGCCAGGTCACCGGCGCACGGTCGAGCAGCGTCGGCAGGGCGGCCGCGAGCTCGGGGCGCCACAGCTCGACCGGCGAGGTGAGCGCCGGTTCGGAGAGCGTCGTGACGGCCGGTGAGGTGACCTCGACACCTCCGGGAGCCTGTGGGTTCGGGGTGGCGACACCGATCACCTCGACCGGCGTCTCCTCGGGCGGTGCCTGCTGTCCGTCGCCAGGCCGCACGACCACCTGCGCCAGGCCGCTGCGGTCGCGCAGCACCAGGAACGTCACGGTGGCGAGCTCGCGACGACGGTGCACGTGGCCGCACAGCCGGACGGTCGTGCCGGGGGTCGCCGCGGTGAGACGGGCGGCGAGCGTACGGTCTATCGGTTTCATCGTTCCTCCAGGTGGCGGGGCCCTGGAGGTGTGGGCGGGGGCTAGGTCGCGGTGCCACCACACCTTCGCTGATGTCTCATCAGCCTCTCGTCGATACGCCGCACGCGCGGGCGCCGCCGTGCCGCGTTCGGCCGAGGGTCGTCACTCCTCGGCGGCGCCGGTGACGAGCGTAGATCTCGCTCGTGGCCGCTCGCCAACGGGTTTTTGAGCGTGACGTGGCTCACAGTCTCTCGTTGGGCTGGTCATGCGCCCGTTCCTGCTGAGCCTGCTCGCTGCCGTCGCGCTCGTTCTGGTCCCGGTCTCCGCCTCGGCCGCGGAGGGGCCGAGGCAGACCGGGATCCCACTGCCCGGATCGCCCTACGGCGACCCCGCCGGGTCCAACGACTGGGCGTGCGCGCCCTCCGCGGACCGCCCGACGCCGGTGATCCTGGTGCACGGCACCTTCGGTGACCGCCGCTCGCTGCTGGACCCGATCTCGCTGTCCATGAAGCGTGCCGGGTTCTGCGTCTACTCGTTCGACTACGGCAACCGCGCCACCGGCGACGTCCGGGACTCGGCGGCTCATCTGGGTGAGTTCGTCGAGCGCGTACGCGAGGCCACCGACGCCGACAAGGTCTCCCTCGTCGGTCACTCCCAGGGTGGGATGATGCCGCGCTACTACATCAAGAACCTCGGTGGCGCGTCCTACGTCGAGGACCTCGTCGGCCTGGCGCCGTCCAACCACGGCACCTCGCTCATCCTGGACGAGGGCGCGACGGAGGCCACCGGTCTCTGTCTGTCCTGCGCCCAGCAGGCCGCCGGCTCCCAGTTCCTCGCCGATCTGAACGCCGGCGACGAGACCCCCGGCGACATCTCCTACACCCAGATCGTCACCGCCACCGACGAGGTCGTCGTGCCCTACACCTCCGGCTTCCTGGCCGTTGGTCCGAACACCACCAACGTACGCATCCAGGACGCGTGCGCCGCCGACCTCTCCGAGCACCTGCTCATCCCGACGAGCGCCTCCGCCATCGCGCTCACCCTCGACGCGCTGACCCACGAAGGCCCGGCGTCCCCGGCGCTGAAGACCTGCTGACCGTCGCGGTCACCAGATGGTGTGGATGGACTCGTACGCCTGCAGCCTGCTGTCCTTGGTCACGAGAGGAAGGTTCTCGAGCATGCTCTGAGCGGCGAGCATGCGGTCGAAGGGGTCGCGGTGGTCCCAGTCGAGCTCTCCGGCGAGGCGCGAGTGGTTGAAGTCCATCGGCAGCCGCTCCAGGACGTGAAGTCGGGTGCGGTCCTCGAAGGTGGCTGCCAGGGTGCCTCCGCCGGGGAGCTTGCTGAGCCGGGTGTTGGTGGAGATCTCCCAGAGGCTCGCCGCCGAGACGAACACCTCGGTGTCGATGTCGATGACGGCCTCGTAGGCGGTCTGGCTGAGCCGGTCGGGGTCGCTCACCAACCAGATGTAGGCATGTGTGTCGAGGAGGACCCGCTCATAGGTCCTCATCGAGCGAGCCCTCCCAGGCGGCGATCTCGTCGTCGGGGAGCGGGTCGAAGAACTCGTCGGGGACGCTCACGCGAAGGCCGCCGAGGATCCGCCTGGTCGGCCGCTCGATCGGCACCAGGCGCGCGATGGCGTGGTCGCCTCGGGCGATGATGACCTGGCCGCCCGCCTCGACCTCGGTGAGCAGGCTCGACAGGTGCGTCTTCGCCTCCTGCACCTTCACGACGCGTGCTGCATCCATGCCTCCACGGTAGGTTGGTCAACCAGGTTGGTCAACCCATGGCCGTGCCGCACCGAGGAGGACAGGATGCATCTGGATCTGGTCACGATCGTCGTTCCCGACTACGACGAGGCGGTGGCGTTCTTCCGCGACGTGCTCGGGTTCGTGGTCGCCGAGGACGCCCCGGCGACCACGAACGACGGCCGCCCGAAGCGCTGGGTGGTCGTACGTCCGCCCGGCGGCGGAACCGGCTTCCTGCTCGCCCGGGCCGACGGCCCGGTGCAGACCGCGAGGGTCGGCGACCAGACCGGTGGCCGGGTGACGTTCTTCCTGCGTGTGGACGACTTCGGCGCTACGTACGAGAAGCTGGTCGCCGCCGGGATCGAGCTCGTCGGGCCGGTGCGTGAGGAGCCCTACGGCACCGTTCAGGTGTTCCGTGATCCCTTCGGGAATCTGTGGGACCTGCTGTCGGGGTGAGTCCCTACGGGGTCGGTGAGGAGTAGTAGCGGCAGCGGTGGTGCTCGGTGAAGCCGAGGGACTCGTAGAGGGCGAGCCCGGGGTCGTTGGTGGTCTCCACGTGCAGCCAGGCGGCTCGGGCGCCGCGCTCGGCGCCCCACTCGAGCAGGGTGGCGAGGGCCTTGGTGGCGAGTCCCTGGCGGCGGTGCGACTCGGCGACCTCGAGGTCGTGGATGGCGAGCCAGTCGCGCTCCATCGTGCCCATGATCCGGGCGCTGTCGCCGAGGGTGATCAGCACCTGCGCGTCGTCGGTCCCGGCCACGGTCTCGACGCGGGCGTCCTCGACGGGCGGGGGCAGGATGCGGCGCGTGGCGGCGAGGCCGGCCAGCTGGAACTCGACGGTCACGTCCTCGACCCAGTCGCGCGCGACCAGGGCCTCCTCAGCCGCGGAGCCGACCTCGATCTTGGCGCGGGGTCGCTTGTGCCGGCTCCGGTAGAAGGTCTCGATCGCGTCGATCGCCGCGTCCAGCCCGATGCCGGGGTCGCCGATAGCCAGCGCCGAGTTGGGCCGTCGGCGGACCGAGACCTCGTGGTCGAAGAGCACCCACTCGCCGAGGGCCTCGGAGGTGGTGCCTGGGAAGATCGCGGCGCTGAGCAGCTCGGCCTCGCGTACCCCGATCCGCAGACGTACGTTGGGCCGCGGCGGCACCGGTTTGCCGGAGACGATCTCGGCGACCGGCACGCTCACCTGCTCCCCGGACTCGCGTTCGATGACGGCGGTGCCGTCGGCCCAGGACGTACAGACTCCGAGGATGTCGGTGAAGGCGGGCCCGCCGGTGGGGCCGGTCTCGCCCGGGACGAGGCGGCGGATGACGATCCGCTTGCCGACGACATGTGGTCCCAGGAGATGAGCAGGCACGTGGGGATACTAGGCTGTCCCCTGAAGGGCCAGTCGCGCCCCTCTGACTTTCGTGATACCCCGCTTGGAGGAGCCCCGAATGACGTACGTCATCGCCCAGCCCTGTGTTGACGTGAAGGACAAGGCTTGCGTCGACGAGTGTCCGGTGGACTGCATCTACGAGGGCAAGCGGATGCTCTACATCCACCCCGACGAGTGTGTCGACTGTGGCGCCTGCGAGCCGGTGTGCCCGCCTGAGGCGATCTTCTACGAGGACGACACCCCGGAGGAGTGGAAGGAGTACTACGACGCCAACGTCAAGTTCTTCGACGACCTCGGTTCGCCCGGTGGTGCCGCCCGCATGGGCGAGATCGACAAGGACCACCCGTTCGTCGCCGCTCTGCCCCCGCAGAACCAGGACTGATGCCGCCCTCGATCCCGGTCTCGCAGCGTCTGCCTGACTTCCCCTGGGACAAGCTCGTCCCGATCAAGGAGAAGGCCGCGGCGCACGCCGGCGGACTGGTCGACCTTTCGGTTGGCACGCCCGTCGACTCGACCCCGGCGGTGGTGCAGAAGGCCCTTGCCGGGGCGGCGGACTCGCCGGGATACCCGACCACGATCGGCACCCCCGCGGTGCGTCAGGCCGCGATCGACTGGCTTGCGCGCAACCACGGGGTCTCGGGTCTGGGACTGGACAACGTGCTGCCCGTGATCGGCTCCAAGGAGCTGATCGGCTCGCTGCCGCTGCACCTCGGTGTCGGCCAGGGTGATCTGGTCGCCTACCCGGAGCTGGCCTACCCGACCTACGAGGTCTCCGCGGCTCTCGTCGGTGCCGACACCGTCGCCACCGACTCGCTGGTCGCGCTCGGCCCCAAGGCGCCGAAGATCCTCTGGATCAACTCGCCCTCCAACCCGAGCGGCCGGGTGCTCCCGGTGGAGCACCTCCGCAAGACGGTGGAGTGGGCCCGCGAGCGGGGCACGCTGCTGATCTCCGACGAGTGCTACATCGAGTGCGCCTGGGAGGCGTCCCCGGTCTCGATCCTGCACCCCGACGTGTGCGGTGGCTCCTACGAGGGCATCCTCGCCGTCCACTCGCTGTCGAAGCGCTCCAACCTCGCGGGCTACCGCTGCGCCTTCGTCGCCGGTGACGCCGCCGTCCTCGGCGAGGTCCTCGCGGTCCGCAAGAACCTCGGTCTGCAGATGCCCGGTCCGCAGCAGGTCGCCATGGTGACGGCGCTCGGCGACGACCAGCACGCCAAGGAGCAGCACGCCCGCTACGCCGCCCGCCGCACCAAGCTCAAGGCGGCGCTGGAGTCGGCCGGCTTCCGCATCGACCACTCCGAGGCCTCGCTCTACCTGTGGTCGACCCGTGACGAGGACTGCTGGGACACCGTCGAATGGCTCGCCGAGCGCGGCATCCTCGCCGCTCCCGGCACCTTCTACGGCCGCGCCGGCAGCCAGCACGTACGCATCGCGTTCACCGCCACCGACGAGCGCATCGACGCGGCCGTCGCCCGCCTGGCCGAGTGAGAGATCGCGCCGGGCGGGTTTTGCCCCGTACGTGAAGATGGTGGCGTGAGCGCACAGCCGGGGACCCCGACGGGCCCGCCGACCATCCCGCCCCCGGGCCCGCGGCCTCCTGCGCCGGGCCCTTCCGGGCCGAGGCTCCCGGAGCCGGCGCGCGAGGCGCTGCGGAAGTCGGCGCGGGAGGCCCGCAAGCAGCTGCGTCCGGTACGCAAGCACCTCATCGTGCTCGGCATCGTGATCGCCGTGGCCCTGGTCTTCGCGGGCCTGCGCCTTCTCGGCGTCGGGGTCGGCGGCATCCCGGTCCTGTCCCGCGAGTCGTGCACCGTCACCTCCGAGGGCGAGACCTACGACCTCTCCTCCGACCAGGCCGAACGTGCCTCGGCGATCGCCGCCCAGGCCGTACGCCGCGGGCTCCCCGCCCGCGCGGCCTCCGTCGTGCTGGCGGTCGAGCTCGCCGACCACTCGCTCGAACGGGACCCGGCCAAGGCGGCCGCCCTCTACGACCGGCTCTCCGGCGTCGCCGACTACCGCCAGCAGTCCGTGCCGGGTGTCGCCCAGCAGATCAGCGACGGCTCGCGCGACAGCTACCGCGACGCCGAGCCGGAGGCACGGGCCCTGGCCTCGGCGCTGACCGGCAACACCCCCGAGGCGTTCTCCTGCGTCGTCAAGGGCGGTGCCGACGAGGTCTCGGACCAGCTCAGTGGCGCCGGGCTCACCTCGCGTGCGGAGGCGCTGCGCGATGACGTACGCCAGGCTTACGGGCGGCTCCCCGACGGTGGCTTCCAGCCCGGCGGAGTGACCACCGGGCACATGGCCGGCTCGGCCCACTACGAGGGCCGCGCGGTCGACTACTTCTTCCGGCCGATCAACGCGCGCAACAACATCAAGGGCTGGTCGCTGGCCCAGTACTTCGTCGCCAACGCCGACCGCCTCGACATCGAGACGGTCATCTACGACGACCGCATCTGGACCAAGTGGCGCTCCGCCGCCGGCTGGCGCGACTACGAGGTCCCGCCCCGCGGTGGCGACCAGGCCATCCTCGAGCACCGCGACCACGTCCACGTCGACGTCGCCGACTGACGAGAGGTCGCCCGCGCCGGCCGAGGCGTCACGTACGTCGGTCGAAGCGTCACACGCCGCCGTCTCGCCCGACCGAGGTGACGCCTCGCCCGACGGGGGTGACGCCTCGGCAGGGTCAGGCAAGGGTGACGACGATCTGGTCGTCGGTGACCTCGGGGGTCTCGGCCCACTCCTCGTCCTTGCCGGCGGACCAGGTGCGTCCGTCGTACGCGATAGAGGTGGCACCGAACTCGCTGGCCCGGGCGAGTACGTAGTGGGCGGCCGTCCAGCCGCCGCGCTCGCCGGTCTCGCCGGCGTTGACCGGGATCACCACGGTCGAGTCCTCGACCCGGGCCCGGCCGACCATGCCACCGAGCAGCTGGTTGACCTCGGTCTTGGTGGCCTGGGGCTTGCCGGAGCCGGCCTCGGGCTCGTCGATCCGGCAGGTCAGGGCGGCGGGGGAGTAGCCGCTGATCGCGGAGGCGATCGCCCGGCCCTCACCCTCGTGGTCGGCGTACGCCTCGGGGTAGGCCGAGCGCTGCACCTCCTGCGCGGCCTCGGTGATCACCATGTCCTCGTAGCCCTCGATCTTCACGAGCGCGTCGTAGAACTTGTTGGTGGCGTAGACGGGGTCCTGGACCTGCTCCTCGGTGCCCCAGCCCATCGACGGCCGCTGCTGGAAGAGACCGAGGGAGTCCCGGTCGCCGTGGCTGATGTTGTAGAGCTTCGACTCCTGGATAGCGGTCGCGATCGCGATCGTGGCCGCCCGCGCGGGCAGGCCGCGCTTGAGCCCGAGCGCGGTGATCACGGCCGCGTTGCCCATCTGCTCGGGGTCGAAGCGCGCCTCGTACTCACCCGCGACCGCCGTGCAATGCTCCAGGTCGGGGAGGAACGAGTCCAGCTTGTCCGTCGCGGCCCGGACCACCCAGTAGATGCCGCCGGCGATCACGCTGAGCACCACCAACGTGGTGAAAAACTTCTTCAACTCAGCACTCTGCTCTTCGGTGTTGGATCAGTTGGCGTGGAGGGCGGCGTTGAGCTCGATGCCCTCGCCCTTCCACGGAACGGCCTCGATGGCGCCGCTGACCGAGTTGCGACGGAAGAGGATGTTGGAAGCGCCGGACAGCTCGCCGGCCTTCTTGACGGTGCCGTCGGGGAGCGTGACCTTCGTCCCGTACGTCACGTAGCACCCGGCCTCGACCACGGCGTCGTCGCCGAGGGAGATGCCGATGCCGGAGTTGGCACCGAGCAGGCAGCGCTGGCCGATGGAGATGACGGCCTTGCCGCCACCGGAGAGCGTGCCCATGATCGAGGCGCCGCCACCGACGTCGGAGCCGTCGCCGACGACGACCCCGCCGGAGATCCGGCCCTCGACCATCGAGGCGCCGAGCGTGCCGGCGTTGAAGTTGACGAAGCCCTCGTGCATCACGGTGGTGCCGGCGGCCAGGTGGGCGCCGAGGCGGACGCGGTCGGCGTCGCCGATGCGGATCCCCGAAGGCACGACGTAGTCGACCATCCGCGGGAACTTGTCCACGCCGTAGACGGTCACGTGCTGGCCGGCGGCGCGCAGCCGGGCCCGGGTGAGCTCGAAGCCCTCGACCGCGCACGGGCCGGCGCTGGTCCACACCACGTTGGTGAGCAGGCCGAAGATGCCGTCGAGGTTCTGCCCGTGCGGCTGCACCAGGCGGTGGGAGAGGAGGTGGAGACGCAGCCAGACGTCCTCGGTGTTCTCGGGTGCGGTGTCGAGGTCCTTGACCTCCACGAGCGCGACCTTCTTGCTCACCTGACGCACCTCGTCGGCGCCCTCGAGCGCGGTCAGCTCGGCCGGCGCGGTCGCGTCGGCGGGCTTCTCACCCAGCTGCGGCGCGGGGAACCACACGTCGAGCACGGAGTTGTCGGAGGCGTACGTCACGAGGCCGAAGCCCCAAGCTGCATTCGTCACGGGGCGCAGTCTAGTGGCCGAGCCTGAGCGTCCCCTTATCGACGGTCTCGGCGTGCGAACATGGTCGCGTGAGCGAGCGTCAGCGAGTGAACCATCCAAACATCACGCGACCGCGTCCGTATTCTGGCGCTTGCGCTACGGAGGTGGTCGCGTGAAGAAGAGCGCGCCGCCGACGCCCCGGCTGATCCAGGCCGAGGACGACACCTGGACCCTGGAGATCCCCGGCGTGGCGACCAGCAAGGGCCATCCCGCGCCGGAGTGGGCGATGGCCAAGGGCGTGGAGGTCGTCCGCCGCGCCGCCGCCGACATCGTCCGGAGCTGGATCAACGGCAAGCCGGTCAGCGACGCCGAGAAGCAGGTGGTCCTGCTCGTCACCCGAGGTGACTCGCAGGTGTACGCCTGGCTCGACGCCGCCTTCGCCGACGACAACCCCCGCTAGGTCGCTAGCAGCAGCGAGCCTGCGGGTTGTGCTCCTTCTCGTCAGCCCGGTGACGCTCGAAGGCACGCCGGGTCATCGGCTCGACGCCCTCCCGCTCGCACCGGGCGACGTAGTCGTCCCACTTCGCCTCCCCGGTCGCCTGGCGGAGCAGCCGCCAGGCGCCGGAGACACGCTCGGTCAGGACGCTCACGAGACCGGCGCCTTCTGGGACGCCTCCCACTCGCGTACGGCTTCCTTCTCCTCCTTGGTGGCGAAGAAGTCGGAGGGCGCGACGATCTTCGACTCGACCTTGGGCACCTCGGTGGTCGGCAGCCCGCCGGCGCGGATCGCCTTGACCACGGTCACCGCGGCACCGGCGACGATCACGATCACCAGCAGAGCGAACGCTGCTTGCAGGATGCCGCTCTGGGTCGAGTTGTAGATGATCTGGTCGACGTCCGCGGGGGTCTTCGCAACCCCGTAGAGCTCACCGGCGTCGCGTGCCTCACGAGCGGCCGAGGCCTGGGCGAAGTAGCCGATGGCGGGGTTGTCGCTGAACACCTTCTGCCAGCTCGCCGTCATGGTGACGATGAGGTCCCAGACCAGCGGGATGCCGGGCACCCAGGCGAACCTGGCCAGACCGTGCTTGAACATCAGCACCGTGGCCAGGGTCAGGGCGATCGCGGCGAGCAGCTGGTTGGCGATGCCGAAGAGCGGGAACAGCTGGTTGATACCGCCGAGCGGGTCACCGACACCGATCCAGAGCATGTAGCCCCAAGCCAGTACGACCAGCGCGGAGGCCGACCAGGCCGCCGGGCGCCACGAGGTGTCGGCGTAGCGCTTCCAGACGTTGCCGATCGTGTCCTGGAGCATGAACCGGCCCACCCGGGTGCCGGCGTCGACGGCGGTCAGGATGAAGAGCGCCTCGAACATGATCGCGAAGTGGTACCAGAAGGCGGCCAGGCCCCCGCCGAACGCCTCGGTGAAGATCAGCGACATCCCGAACGCCAGGGTCGGGGCGCCACCGGTGCGGGAGATGATCGTCTCCTCCACGCTGGCTGCGGCTGCCTCGAGGTCGGCCGGGGTGATCGTGAAGCCGAGCCCGTTGACGAAGGCGGCCGCGGTCTCCGGGGTGCCGCCGGTCGCGCCGGCGGCGGCGTTCATCGAGAAGTAGATGCCCTGGTCGATGACCGAGGCCGCGATGAGGGCCGAGATCGCGACGAACGACTCCATCAGCATGCCGCCGTAGCCGATCATCCGGACATGGCTCTCCTTGGCGACCATCTTGGGCGTGGTGCCGGAGGAGATGAGCGCGTGGAAGCCGGAGAGGGCGCCGCACGCGATCGTGATGAACACGAACGGGAACAGCTTGCCGGCGAAGACCGGCCCCGCGCCGTTGGTGGCGAAGTCGGTGACGGCCTCGTTCTGCAGCGCCGGGGCCGCGAGGACCAGGCCGACGGCCAGCAGCACGATGACGCCCACCTTCATGAAGGTGGACAGGTAGTCACGCGGGGTGAGCAGCATCCACACCGGGAGGATCGAGGCGATGAAGCCGTAGACGACCAGGCAGACCACCAGCGTCTCGTGGGAAAGGGTGAGGGCGTCGGCCAGGCCCATCTCCTCGACGTACCCGCCACCGATGATGGCCAGCAGGAGCAGCGCGACGCCGATGACGGTGACCTCGCTGACGCGGCCGGGACGCAGGTAGCGCAGGTAGAAGCCCATGAAGAGCGCGATCGGGATGGTGAGACCGATCGAGAACACACCCCACGGCGACTCCGCGAGCGCGTTGACGACGACCAGCGCGAGCACCGCCAGGATGATGATCATGATCGCGAAGACCGCGATCAGCGCGGCCACGCCGGCGACGGTGCCGATCTCCTCACGCACCATCTGGCCGAGGCTCTTGCCGTCGCGTCGCATCGAGAAGAACATCACGACCATGTCCTGCACGGCACCGGCGAGGATGACGCCGACGATGATCCAGATCGTGCCCGGCAGATAGCCCATCTGCGCCGCCAGCACCGGGCCGACCAGCGGGCCGGCGCCGGCGATCGCGGCGAAGTGGTGCCCGAAGAGCACTCGCCGGTCGGTGACGTCGAAGTCCTGCCCGTTCTCCAGCCGTTCCGCCGGGGTGGCCCGGGTGTCGTCGACCTTCAGCACCTTGTCGGCGATGAACTTCGAGTAGAACCGGTAGGCGATCGCGTACGAGGCCAGCGCGGCGAACAGGATCCACAGCGCCGAGACCTCCTCGCCTCGGGACAGGGCGAGCATGGCCCAGCAGACGGCGCCGACGACGGCGACGGCGGCCCAGATGACGATGGACTTCATGGTGAGCCCGGACCGTGGGCCCGAGCCGGTGGGGTTGGCGGTCGACGTTGACATGGTCTCCCTCGGTTCAGCGTGGTGAGCGGTCGCTTGTGACCGCGGTCTCAGCCTAGTCTCAGGAAACCGTCGTCCGACGGCCGGTGGGGCTACTGCCCGGTACGCCCGTCGATGGTCTCGCGGAGCAGGTCGGCGTGGCCTGCATGGCGGGCGTACTCCTCGACCATGTGGACGAGGATGTCGCGGATGCTGGTCTGCTCGTGGCCCGTGTCGCGCAGCTCGCCGAGCACGCTGTCGTCGATCGAGTCGAGCCACTCGTCGGCGAGGGCGACCTGCTCGCGCCAGCTCGCGAACGCCTCCGCGACCGACTCCTCGGTGGGCTCCACCTTGTGGAAGCCGCCGGTGGGGTCGTCGGCGTCGAGGCGAGGGATGTGGAGGTTCTCCTTGAGCACCCGCTGGAACCAGCCGTGCTCGACCCGCGCCATGTGCCGGATCAGCCCGATCAGGCTCAGGTCGCTCGGCGGAACGCTCTGCTTGGCCAGGTCCTCCGGCCCGAGGTCCTCGCACTTGAGCTCGAGGGTGAGCCGGTAGTGGCGCAGGTAGTCGCGATAGGTCGCCAGCTCGCCGACGGGCTGCTCCTTCTGGAGGCGTGGGTCCTCGCCCTCGGGAAGCCAGATGCCGCCGAACCCCACCTGCCGCTGATCGCTGCTCATGGGCCCTACCCTCGCGGAACCAGCGCCTTTCGGCCAATGATTTCAGCTCGTGAAGCTGGGCGGCCGCTTCTCCAGGAACGCGTTGATGCCCTCGCGCCCGGACGCCGAGCCGCCGAGCGCGGAGATCGACTGCGCCTCGCGCCGCAGCGCCGACTCGGGGTTCGGGTCGGCGACGTCGCGGATCAGGTGCTTGGTGCGGGCCAGCGCCTCCGGAGACCCGGACAGCAGCGTCGCGACGACCTCGTCGACCGTCGCGTCGAGCTCGTCGGCCGGTACGACGCGGGCGACCAGCCCTGCCTCGAGCGCCTCGGTCGCGGAGAGCATGTCGCCCAGCAGGGTCAGCCGGAGCACCCGGTGCAGTCCCAGGGTGTGCACGAGGAGAGAGCCGCCGCCGTCGACCGACAGCCCCACCTTCGCGTAGGCGAGGCTGAACTTCGCCCGGTCGGCGGCCACGACGATGTCCGCCGCCGCGGCCAGCGGGAAGCCGACACCCGCGGCGGTGCCCTGCACCGCGCTGACCACGATCGCGTCGCAGCGTACGAGCTCGGTGATGATCCGGTTGGCCCCCTCGGCGAGCTCGAGGATGAACGGGCCGAGATCGTCGGCGGCCGCGAACCCGGCCAGATCGCCGCCGACCGAGAAGTACTTCCCCTCCGCGGCGAGCACGATCACCCGCGCCGAGTCCGCCTTGGCCCGCAGGATCGCCGCCAGCATCTCAGCACCCGCCTCGGGCTTGAACACGTTGCCCCGGTCCGGGTTGGTCATCGTGATGCGTGCGCAACCGTCGGCGTACTCGTAGCGAATCAGGCTCATGCGCGCATCCTGCCAGGTGCGCGGCTATCGTCGCGGCGTGATCACGGTACGTCGGGTGGAGGTCGAGGAGACGTATCCGTTGCGGGCGAAGGTGCTGCGCAACGGTGGGCCGCCGGAGGCGGCGCGGGTGCCGGGGGACGATGATCCCGAGGTCGCGACCTACGCCGCGCTGGACGCGGACGGGAGTATGATCGGGTGCGTCGGGCTATTTCCGGAACCATGCCCTGACCTGCCAGGACACCCCGGTAGAGGATGGCGGATCCGGGGGATGGCGACGGCCGACGGGTGGCGCGGGAAGGGTGTAGGCGCGCAGGTGCTGGCGGCGGCTCTGGAGCACGTCGAGGCGGCGGGTGGCGGGCTCGTCTGGTGCAACGCGCGTACGCCGGCAGCCAGGTTCTACGAGCGGGCCGGGTTCCAGGTGATCGGTGAGCCCTGGGACGACCCCGAGATCGGCCCGCACGTGCGGATGTGGCGCGCCGTCTGATTCGGGTTCGCGCGGCGGGGCGCAGGCGGCGTACCCTCTTCCTTACAGGCGTTCGAGCCGTCATCAGCGGCGAGCCCCGGGAAGAAAGCCTCCACGGCAAGTAGAACCCGGCGGGAGTGGCCCGTCACAGCCGAAACGAAGTGGCCCAGGCATGGGCAAGCAGGGTGGTACCGCGGTCGCAAGATCGTCCCTGTGGAAGACGAAACCCACACACCACCCAGCAGGAGATGCCGCCGATGGCCTACCCGAAGGTCACCTCAGCCGACAAGAGTGCCGTCCCGGCCAGCCCACGCTTCCCGGAGATCGAGACGCAGGTTCTCGACTACTGGAAGAAGGACGGGACCTTCCAGGCGAGCATCGACAACCGTGACGCCGGCGAGAACGGCGAGAACGAGTTCGTCTTCTACGACGGTCCGCCGTTCGCCAACGGTCTGCCGCACTACGGCCACCTGCTGACCGGCTACGTCAAGGACATCGTCCCGCGCTATCAGACGATGCGCGGCAAGCGCGTCGAGCGCCGCTTCGGCTGGGACACCCACGGCCTGCCCGCCGAGCTCGAGGCGATGCGCCAGCTCGGCCTGAAGACCACCGACGAGATCGTCGAGATGGGCATCGACAAGTTCAACGCCGCCAGCCGCGCCTCGGTGCTGAAGTACACCGGCGAGTGGCGCGACTACGTCACCCGCCAGGCGCGCTGGGTGGACTTCGACAACGACTACAAGACCCTCAACCCCGACTACATGGAGTCGGTGATCTGGGCCTTCAAGACGCTCTACGACAAGGGCCTGGTCTACGAGGACTTCCGCGTCCTGCCCTACTGCTGGCAGGACGAGACCCCGCTGTCCAACCACGAGCTCCGGATGGACGACGACGTCTACAAGGACCGCCAGGACCCGGCGGTCACCGTGGGCTACGAGCTCGACGCGACCGGCGAGGACGAGGTCCTCGACGGCGCCCACATCCTGATCTGGACCACGACACCGTGGACCCTGCCGTCCAACCTCGCGGTGATGGTCGGCTCCGACATCGACTACGTCGTCGTCGAGGGCCCGGTCCCGGGCACCGACAAGACGGCCAGGTACGTCCTCGCGGAGGCTCGGCTCGCGGCGTACCAGAAGGAGCTGTTCCCGGACGCCGACGAGGCGACGGTCCTGGGGCGCTACAAGGGCTCCGAGCTGCTCGGTCGCACCTACACGCCGCCGTTCTCCTACTACGCCGGTCACCAGAACGCCTTCCGGATCGTGGCCGCCGACGACGCGGTCACGACCACGGACGGCACCGGGGTCGTCCACACCGCCGGTGCCTTCGGTGAGGTCGACAAGGAGGTCACCGACCGCGAGAACATCGAGGCGGTGATGCCGGTCGGCAAGGACGGCCGCTTCACCGCGCCGGTGGTCGACTACGCCGGCGTCCAGGTCTTCGACGCCAACCTGCAGATCATCGACCACCTCAAGGCCACGACGAAGGGCACGGGGGAGACCGGGTCGGTCACCGCGGGCACGATCCTGCTGCGCCGCGAGTCCTACAACCACTCCTACCCGCACTGCTGGCGTTGTCGTCAGCCGCTGATCTACAAGGGTGTGAGCAGCTGGTTCGTCGAGGTCACCAAGATCAAGGACCGGATGCTCGAGCTCAACCAGCAGATCCGCTGGGTGCCCGAGCACATCCAGGACGGCCAGTTCGGCAAGTGGCTGGAGAACGCCCGCGACTGGTCGATCACCCGCAACCGCTTCTGGGGCTCCCCGGTGCCGGTGTGGAAGTCGGACGATCCGGCCTACCCGCGCCTGGACGTCTACGGCTCGTTCGCCGAGCTGGAGCGTGACTTCGGCACCTTGCCCCGCGACAAGGACGGCAACCCCGACCTGCACCGGCCGTACGTCGACGACCTGGTCCGTCCCAACCCGGACGACCCGACCGGCAAGTCGATGATGCGCCGGGTCTCCGACGTGCTCGACGTCTGGTTCGACTCGGGCTCGATGAGCTTCGCCCAGAACCACGTGCCGTTCGAGAACGAGGAGTGGTTCGCCCACCACTTCCCGGGCGACTTCATCGTGGAGTACATCGGCCAGACCCGCGGCTGGTTCTACACGCTGCACATCCTGGCGACCGCGCTCTTCGACCGGCCGGCGTTCCAGTCCTGCATCAGCCACGGCATCGTGCTGGGCTCGGACGGGCAGAAGATGTCCAAGAGCCTGCGCAACTACCCCGACGTCAACGAGGTCTTCGACCGCGACGGCGCCGACGCGATGCGCTGGTTCCTGATGTCCTCGCCCATCCTGCGCGGCGGCAACCTGGTCGTCACCGAGCAGGGCATCCGGGACTCCGTACGCCAGGTGATGATCCCGCTGTGGAACAGCTGGTACTTCTTCCAGCTCTACGCGAACGCGGCCAACCTGGAGACCACCGGTTCGACCGAGTCCACCGACCCGCTGGACCGCTACGTCCTGGCCAAGCTGCGCGACTACGTCGCCGAGATGACCACGGCGATGGACGACTACTACGTCGCCGAGGCGTGCGAGGCGACGCAGCGGTTCATCGACGTGCTCACGAACTGGTACATCCGACGTAGCCGGGAGCGGTTCTGGAACGAGGACAAGGCCGCCTTCGACACCCTCTACACGGTGCTGGAGACGGTGACCCGCCTGGTCGCGCCGCTGCTGCCGCTGACCACCGAGGAGATCTGGCGCGGTCTGACCGGTGGTCGCTCGGTGCACCTGGCCGACTACCCGGTCGTCGAGGACCTTCCCGCCGATGACGACCTGGTCGCCCGGATGGACGCCGTCCGCGCGGTCTGCTCCTCGACCTCGGCCCTGCGCAAGGCGCGCAAGCTCCGCAACCGGCTGCCGCTCGGCAACCTGACCGTGGTCGGGGCCGACATCGCCGGCTTCGAGGAGATCGTCGCCGACGAGGTCAACGTCAAGTCCGTCCGGCTGCTCGCGGCCGACTCGGAGGAGGCCGGCACCTACGGCATCGAGCAGAAGCTCAGCGTCAACGCCCGCGCCGCCGGGCCGCGCCTGGGCAAGGACGTCCAGAAGGCCATCAAGGGCTCCAAGTCCGGCGACTGGTCGGTCTCCGACTCGGGTGAGGTCGTCGCCGGTGGTCTGGCGCTCGTCGAGGGTGAGTACACGCTCGAGACCGTCGCCGGCTCCGCCTCCGACGACATCGCCGTGACCATGCTGCCCGGGGGCTTCATCGTCCTCGACACGGTCGTCACCCCCGAGCTCGCCGCCGAGGGTCTCGCCCGCGACCTGGTCCGCGCGGTCCAGCAGGCCCGCAAGGACTCCGGCCTCAACGTCGAGGACCGCATCACCCTCGCGGTGGCCGGCTCCGAGACCGTACGCCAGGCTGCCACCACCCACGCCGACCTGATCGCCCGCGAGACCCTCGCCACGACCTACGACGTCGTCGACTCGCTCGATGGCAACCCGGTCGACCTCGGTGACGGCGAGAAGGCCCAGATCGCGGTGGCGAAGGCCTGAGCTCCATCAACCCTAGGAGGGTGAGTCACGCCTGGCGTGACTCACCCTCCTAGGGTCTCTCCTGGTCGGGCTTGCGCCTCGGCGCTGTGGGGTCGTGGTCGGCAATACCCGGCAGGAGCGGCCGGCGACACCTATCGTGGAGGTGTGGAGAGGCCCACGCTCAAGGAGCTCGCCATCCAGGCGCTGTCGTCGGTGGAGCGCGGCTACGACCTGCTGGCGCCGAAGTTCGACGCGACGCCGTTCCGCACGCCGGACTGGATGCTCGCCGCGACGATCACGGCGCTGCGGGAGCACGGGCCGTTCGAGCGGGGCCTCGACGTGTGCACCGGCACCGGGGTCGGCCTGGAGCTGCTCGAGGAGGCGACCACGGAGCCACCGACCGGGGTCGACTTCAGCGCCGGGATGCTCGCGCAGGCCCGAGCCGCCCACCCCGGCGCCGACCTGGTGCGGGCGGATGCGCGCGCGCTGCCGTTCGACGCTGCGTACGACCTGGTGGTGAGCTTCGGGGCGCTGGGGCACTTCCTGCCGGAGGAGCGTGGGCCGCTCTTCGACGGCATCTACCGGGCGCTGCGGCCGGGCGGGGTGTTCGCGCTGCCGGCCGCTCGGGCGCCGGGGCCGACGCACCCGGCCTACTGGCTGCTCACCGGGTTCGACCTGGTGATGCGGGTACGCAACGCGGTGTGGCGGCCGAAGTTCGTCATGTACTACCGCACCCATCCGAGACCGGCGCTCCTCGCGGACCTGGCGGCCGCCGGGTTCACGGTCGAGACGTCGCCGATGCCCGGTGTCGGCGAGCTGATCATCGCTCGCCGCCCACCGGGCTGACGGTGTGCCGGCTGACGGTGTGCCGGACCTCAGGCGCGGCGCGGGTTCCGCTCCGCCAGCCGGGCGGCGACGGCCGGGACGATCACCGCGGCGGCGACGAGGTGGGAGATCACCAGCATGATGTTGGTGGCGTAGGAGTCGGTGACGGCGATCAGGCTGGGCACCAGCGAGAGCGCGGTCAGGCTCCAGGCGGTGCGCTTCCAGGTCGAGCGCGGACGCTTGGCGAAGCGGGCGAGGCAGACGGCGATGATGATGCCGATCAGGCCGAGCTCGGCGACGGCCCAGGCGAGCCCGGTTGCCGGGATCGCGGCGGGCTCGACGCCGGTGCCGGGGAGCGCGACGTTGAACGGCACCCCGATCGCCCGGGCGACGAACTCGTAGACGCCGGTGACCAGGGCGCCGGCCAGGACGGCGGCGGTGCTGACCAGCCAGACCGGCATCCGACCGGCGAACTGGCGGGTGGTGGTCGTGGCCTCGGTGTAGGTGCTGGTGCTCATGATGGTGCCTCTCGTCTCGTGATGCGTGTGTGGTTGTTCGCGGTCCGTTCGGCCGCTTCTCAACCACTCCACGAACGCCTCGACGCCGATCCGACAGATTCCCCGGAAAAAAATTCGCGGGGCGAAGATCACACCCTCCAGGGCTTTCCAACGGAGGTGAGTTAGGTGAGCCTTAGTCGGCATGACCCGCAAACCTCGGATCGCGAAGCTGCTGAGCCCCCTGATCGGGCTGTTCGGCCTCCTGTTCATCGCCAGTGGAGCCACGACCTACTACCTGGCCCACACCCAGCTGAAGGCGCAGGAGATCACCGTCGCCGACGACGCCTCGTTCCTCGCCGGCGACCACGTCGACGGCCCGTTCTCGGCCTACGCCCAGGCGGCCACCGTCGAGAAGCACGCCTTGGGGATCACCAAGGGCAAGACGTACGCCGAGCTCGACCAGGAGGATCCGATCCGCCCGGTCGCGGCCGAGTCGTCGTTCGTACGCGCCTCCCTGCTGACCGCGGTCACCGCCTTCGGTCTCTCGGCGCTGGTCGCGGGCCTGGGCGTCGTGCTGCTGTTCGTCGCCTTCGCGCTCGGGTCGCTGACCCGTGCCGTCGCTCCGGCGAAGGAGCCGGCCACGGACGCGACCGACGGCCTCGAGCCGGCCACCGCCTGACTCTCCCCCATCCGCAAACGGGCCCGGAAGGCATCGCCTCCCGGGCCCGTTCTCCCATGGTCAGCCGAGGCGCCGGAACGCGCGCGTGGACAGCGGGACGAAGATCGCCAGCAGGACCGCGGGCCACGCGACCGCCAGCAGCACCGCGTGGTCGGCGAGCAGACCAGAGGTGATCCCCGTCGGGTTGCCGAAGAGGTCGCGGCAGGCGGTCGCGGTCGCCGAGACCGGGTTCCACGCCGCCAGGAAGCCGAGCCAGCCGGGCATCGTCTCCGGCGAGACGAACAGGCTCGAGCAGAACCCCAGCGGCCAGACCAGCACCTGCACCATCGTCAGCGCGCCCTCCATCCGCAGCGTCAGACCGAGGAAGATGCCCAGCCACAGCATCGCCAGCCGCAGCCACAGCAGCATCCCGACCGCGGCCGCCGCCTCGAGGAACGAGCCCTCGATCCGCCACCCGATCAGCAGCCCGCCGAGCATCAGGACGCCCAGCTGGACCGCCGAGTTGCCCAGGTCGGCGACCGCCCGTCCCAGGGGCACGGCGAGGCCGCTCATCGGCAGCGACCGGAACCTGTTGGTGACCCCGCGCTTGGTGTCCTCGGTGACCACGGCCATGGTGCCGTCGATGCCGAACATCATCGTCAGCGCGAGCACGCCGGGAAGCAGATAGGGCAGGTACGTCCCGCCGCCCGGCATCTCGATCGCGCCGCCGAACAGGTAGCCGAAGATCAGCAGCATCATGATCGCGAACAGGATGCCGAACACCGGCCCCCACGGCTCGCGCTGCCAGTGCTTGAGGTCGCGCAGCGTGATCACCCAGGTCTGTGTCGCGGTCTGTCGCAGGGTGGTGGTGAGTCCTGGGGTCAGATCGGTCATCGGGAGACTCCTTCAGGTGCGGTCAGATGGAGGAACACCTCGTCCAGGGTCGGCCGGCGCAGCAGCACGTCGTCGACCGTGATGCCGGCGGCGTCGAGGCTGCGTACGACCTCGACGACCGCGGCGCCGCCACCGGCCGGGCCGGCCTCGACGGTGACCTCGAGCCGATCGGGGTCGACGGCGGCCGCGGAGCCGAGGACGCCGGCCATCCGGGCGAGGTCGTCCGGCCCGGTCGCGGTGATCATCACCCGGTCGCCGCCCAGGTCGCTCTTCAGGGCCGACGGCGTGCCCTCGGCGATCACCCGGCCGGCGCCGAGCACGGTGACCATGTCGGCCAGCTGGTCGGCCTCGTCCAGGTACTGCGTGGTCAGCAGCACCGTCGTCCCGTCGGCGACCACCTGCCGCACCATCTCCCAGACCTCGTGGCGGGCGCGCGGGTCCAGCCCGGTGGTCGGCTCGTCGAGGAAGAGGATCTGCGGGCGGGTGACCAGGCCGGCGGCGATGTCGAGGCGTCGCCGCATCCCACCCGAGTAGCCCGAGACCTTCCGGTCGCCGGCCTCGGTGAGACCGAAGGCGTCGAGGAGCTCGGCGGCGCGGCGTACGGCAGTGGGTTTCGAGAGGCCGTGCAGGCGGGCGAACATCACCAGGTTCTCCCGGCCGTGGAGGGCCTCGTCGAGGGCGGCGCTCTGCCCGACCAGGCCGATCGTGGAGCGGACCCGGGCGGGGTGGCGTACGGCGTCGTGGCCGCCGACGCGCACCTCGCCGGCGTCGGGCCGGGTGAGCGTCGCGAAGACGTTCACCGCGGTCGACTTGCCGGCACCGTTGGGCCCGAGCAGGGCGTGCACGGTGCCGGCCGCCACCTCCAGGTCGAGGCCGTCCAGCGCCTGGGTGTCGCGGTAGCGCTTGCGCACGTTTCGCGCGGACAACGGAGTCATCGGCCCACCTCGATCCGGAACACCCCACAACGCCCGGCGACGGCCTCGAAGGCCTCGGGCGTCACCGCGGCGACGACCCCGGCGTCGAGCATGATCTTCGCCCCGTCCGCCATCCGCTCGGGCCACAGCCGGAGCACGGTCAGCGCCTCGTCCCCGTCGACCTCCACGAGCTGCACGTCCTCGGTGGTCCGTCCGACCCGGAGCGTGGCGCGGCCGGAGGCGGCCCGTACGTTGCGGGCCCAGTCGGCACCCGGGAAGCCCTCGAGCAGATAGCGCCGTCCGTCCAGGTCCAGCACCGAGAGCGGGGTGCTGCGGGGCTTGCCGCTGGTGCGGCCGGGCACGGTGAGCACGGGCAGCTCCTTCATCCCGAGCCCGGTCCTCGACAGGGTCATGAAGACCTTGTTCATCGGCTTGAGCCAGCGCGGCGGCACCGGTTTCGCGTCGTTCGGCATGCACGTTCCTCCAATTTCGTACGCTGTACGAAGATGACAACGGAGCGACTCTAGCATTTGTTCCGTACGGTGTACGAAATTGTTTCGGATGAGGTTACGATGAGCCACGTGCCGGAGCCAGACCAGCGTGATCAGCCAGATCCGTCCCTGCGCCTGCTCTGGCGCCATCGGACCGGGACGCCCGAGGAGCCGAAGGCGAAGCGGGGGCCGAAGCAGAAGGTGAGCGTCGACGAGGTCGTCGACGCCGCGATCGACCTGGCCGACGCCGAGGGACTGGCGGCGGTGACGATGCGCGCGATCGCCCAGCGCTTCGGTCTGGGCGCGATGACCCTCTACTCCTACGTCCCCAACCGCGACGCGCTGCTGGTGCTCATGGCCGACCAGGTGACCGGCCGCACCGAGCTCCCGGAGCTGCCCGAGGACCCGCGCAAGCGCCTCGAGCTGGTCGCCAACCTGCAGCACGACGAGCTCCGGGCCCACCCGTGGCTGCTCGAGGTGCAGGACGTACGCCCCTGGCTGGGGCCCAACATGAGCGACCGCTACGAGTGGCAGCTGCAGGCCGTCGACGGCCTCGGGCTGACCGATCTGGAGATGGACCAGACGGTCGCCGTGCTGATCGGGTTCGCGGGCAACATCGTCCGCGGCGAGCTGATGAAGCGCCGTGCCGAGCAGGTCACCGGCATGACCGAGGCGGAGTGGTGGGCCGCCAACTACGACACGCTGACCGAGGTCATGGCGGGCAGCGACTATCCGCTGGCCAACCGGGTCGGCACCGCCGCCGGTGAGGCCTACCAGGCCGCCACCGACCCCGCGCGTGAGCTCGACTACGGACTGGCCCGGATCATCGACGGGGTCCTCGCGCACGTCAACCGATAGCCGACCCGGCGCGTCTGTCCCGCTGTGGAGTGTCGAGTCGGCGCGTCTGTCCCGCGGATGGGAGTCGAGTCGGCGCGTCAGTCCCAGGCGCTGGGGCAGTTGCGCCGACTCGGCGTGGGGATCCGGGACAGTTGCGCCGACTCGGCGGGAGAATTCGGGACAGTTGCGCCGACTCGGCGTTCGGGTCAGCCTGCGGTGCGGCGGGTGGGGGTTGCCAGGCGCTGGGAGAGGTGCGCGACCAGGTCGGCGGAGTCCTCGCGGGCGCCGTCGATGTAGGTCGAACGGCGCCGGCGGAGGACCGGCAGGCCGGTGACGTAGAGGCCGGGCAGGTCGGTGACGCCGCCGTGGTGGCGGATCGCGCCCTTGTGGTCGAAGACGTCGGCGTCGAGGAAGCCGTGGTCGGGCTTGATGCCGGTCGCCCAGACCACCGAGCCGATCTCGCCGGAGGTCAGCGAGAGGGACAGCAGCGGCTCGGGCACACGCGTGGGCTCGAGCCGCTCGCCGGACCCGCCGAAGGTCTGGTCGATGCCGGCCAGCAGCCGGTTGGCCTTGAGGTCGGCCAGGGCCGCCATGTTGGCCAGCGAGCCCGAGAAGAGCGCCGTACCGTCGCGCAGCCCGGCCAGCTTGCCGACCACGCGTACCCCGGCCTCCTGCAGGGTGTTGAGATCGAGGGTGGTGGCGCCGCCGACGAGCTGGAAGGAGGAGAGCCGGCGGGCGCGGGTGATGTCGTCGAGCTCGTCCCAACGCTCGTCGAGGATCCCGGCCTCCTCGATCCAGGCGAAGATGTCCCGGCCGCGGTAGCGGCGCGGCACCCGGACGTGCTCGCCGACCGCGAGGGTGACCTGGCGGCCCGAGGCCTGCAGCTCCGCCGCGATCTGTACGCCGCTCGCGGCCGCCCCGACGACCAGCACGCCGCCGGTCGGGAGCTGCGAGGGACGCCGGTAGTCGATGGCGTGCACCGAGGGCAGGCCGGGCGGCAGGTCGGCGGCCAGGGCGGGCACCACGCCGCGTACGGAACCGGTGGCGAGCACGACGTGCTCGGCCGACCAGGGGCCGGCGGAGGTCTCGACCAGATAGCCGTTCGGTCCGGGGGCGACGCGGTGGACCTCGACGTGCTCGTGCACCGGCGCGCCGATGACGTCGGCGTAGCCGGTGACCAGCGAGGCGACCTGCGCGGCGGTGAGGAACTCGTCGGCCTCGGCGGGGCCGAGGAGCGGGTCGGCGAGCCCGGGCAACCGGTTCATCCAGCTCGGGGTGAGCAGGCGGAGCGAGTCCCAGCGCTGGGTGTGCCACGAGTGAGCGACCTGCCCGCGCTCGAGGACGACATGGTCGATCCCCTCGGCGCCGAGGCGGTGGCTCACCGCGAGGCCACTGTGCCCCGCCCCGATCACCGCGACGGTGGTGCGGCGAGACGGGGCACTCGTCATCACGAGACCGAGACGCTGACCGCGGTCGGGTTGGTGAGGATGTCGAAGACGGCCGAGCGCTTCTGCGACTGCGCGACCAGCGCCTCGATGTCCTCGGCGGAGGCGTCGGCGTCGATCGAGTAGTTCACACGGACGCCGGTGAAGCCGTTGCGTACGTCCGCGTCGGCACCGAGGATGCCGCGGATGTCGTGGTCGCCCTCGATGGTCGCGGTGACGGAGTTGAGCTGGATCCCGCGCTGCTGGGCGACGGCGGCGACGCCCGCGGTCAGGCAGCCGCCGAGGGCGACGAGGACCGTCTCGACCGGCGTGGGGCCCTGGTTGTCGGCGGCGAACTGCGGCGGGTGGTCGCCGTCGGACTCGAAGGAGCGCCCGGCCTCCTGCTCCTCGCCGAGGCCGAAGAAGCCCTCGACCTTGCTCTTGGAGTGGGTGCCCTTCACCCAGGTGTTGGTGGCGCGCCAGGTGAACTTGGCGGCCTCCGGGGTCTCCTGGAGGGCGGCGCGTGCGCCCAGCAGGGCCTCGACGTTGACGCCGTTGTCGACAGTGGTCTCTGTCATCGGTGGTTCCTCGTTTCGATGGGTGTGGATGGAGTTGTGGGGACTCTGGTCAGGCGAGCGAGACGTCGACCGGGACCGCGCTGCGGAGGGTGTGGCCGACGGGCGAGCTGGCGAGGACCTTGGCGTGGAGCGCCTCGATCTCCTCGCGGGGTGCCTCCGAGGCGATGGTGACCACGGCGTCGATCGCGTCGAAGCCGGCGTGGCCCTCGGCGAGGCCGAGGAAGACCGTGAGGTCGACGTCGCCCTTGAGATCGATACGCAGGTCGTCGAGCTTGATCCCCGCGACCGAGGCGTTCGCGGCGTAGCCGACGGCGAGGCAGTTGCCCAGGGCGCCGAGAAGCTGCTCGACGGGGTTGGCAGCGGTGTCTCCGCCGCCGAGGCCCGCGGGCTCGTCGGACTGGGTCGGCTCGAAGGATCGGATCTTCGCCTCGGAGGCGAAGGCGCCCTTCCAGGTCACGTGGGCCGCCCACGTGGTGCGCGCCTTGGCGGGATCGTCCTGGATCGCCTGGACGAGGTTGCCGACGGCGGCGAGGTCGACATCGTTGAGCTGTGTCCGTGAATCGAGGCTCATGGGAACACTCCGGGGTCGAGGGACTAGGTTAATCGATATAATAGACTAACTAACTCGACTATTGGGGAAGTCTCAGCGCGCGATCCGGCGCGAGGTGATCAACCCGGTGTCGAACCCGGCCAGGTGCAGGCCGCCGTGGAAGCGGGCGTGCTCGATCTTGAGGCAGCGGTTCTGGACGACGGTCAGCCCGGCGGCTCGAGCGGTCGTCGCGGCCTCGTCGTTGGTCAGCCCGAGCTGGAACCAGACCACCGGCGAGCCCAGTGCGATCACCTCGTCGACGACCGCGGGCAGGTCGCTCGCCCGGCGGAAGACGTCGACGACGTCGGGGGTCTCCGGGAGGTCGGCCAGGCTGGCGTAGACGGGCCGGCCGAGCACCTCGCGGCCTGCGGCGTTCGGGTTGATGAAGTAGAGCCGATAGTCGGTGTCCTGGGTGAGATAGGTGGCCACGTAGTAGCTCGACCGGGCCGTGTTGGGGGAAAAGCCGACGATCGCGATCGACGTCGCTGCCCGGAGCAGCCCCTGCCGCTCGCGTGCGGTCGGCTCGTGGGGAATCTGCGCGATGGTCATCAGAGTTCCTTCGTGGCGGCGGTGAGCGCCTGGTCGAGGTCGAAGATGATGTCGTCGGCGTCCTCGATGCCGACGCTGATCCGCACCAGGCCGGGAGAGACACCGGCTTCGGTGAGCCGCGACTCGCTGAGCTGGCGGTGGGTGGTCGAGGCGGGGTGGATCACCAGGGTCTTGGCGTCGCCGATGTTGGCCAGGTGGCTGGCGAGCTCGACCGACTCGATGAACCGCTCCCCGGCCGCCCGGCCGCCCGCGATGTCGAAGGAGAAGACGCTGCCCGGACCTTTGGGCAGATACTTCTGCGCCCTTGGGTGGTGCGGGTGGGAGGGCAGTCCGGCCCAGCGGACGTGCTCGACCCGCGGGTCGGCATCGAGCCACTCGGCGACGATCCGGGCGTTCTCCACGTGGCGCTGGACCCGCAGGGCCAAGGTCTCGACGCCGAGGGCGAGCTGCCATGCCGACTGGGGCGACAACGTCGCGCCGACGTTGCGCAGGTGCTCGGCGCGGAGCCGGGTGAGGAAGGCGTACTCGCCGAAGTTGCCCCACCAGGACAGGCCGCCGTAGTGCTCGACCGGCTCGTGGAAGAGCGGGAACCGCTCGGGCGAGTACTCGAAGCGGCCGGACTCGACCACCACGCCGCCCAGCGTGGTCCCGTGCCCGCCGAGGAACTTGGTCGCCGAGTGCACCACGATGTCCGCGCCCCACTCGATCGGCCGGGACAGGTACGGCGTCGGAATCGTCGAGTCGACGACCAGCGGCACGCCGTGGGCGTGCGCGACATCGGCCAGTCCGGCCAGGTCGGCGATGTCGCCCGACGGGTTGGCGACGGTCTCGGCGAAGATCAGCTTCGTCTCGGGGCGGATGGCTGCTGCGTACGCCTCGGGGTCGGTCGAGGACACGAAGGTGGTCGCCACGCCGAAGCGGCGCAGGGTGACGTCGAGCTGGGTGACCGAGCCGCCGTAGAGCTGGGCGGAGGCGACGATGTGGTCGCCGGCGCCCGCCAGGGAGGCGAAGGTGACGAACTCCGCCGACAGGCCCGACGCGGTGGCGACCGCCCCGATGCCCCCTTCCAGGGAGGCGAGACGCTCCTCGAACGCGGCGACGGTCGGGTTGCCGACGCGGGTGTAGATGTTGCCGTATTTCTGCAGTGCGAAGCGTGCCGCGGCGTCGGCGGTGTCGTCGAAGACGAACGACGCCGACTGGTAGATCGGCAGCGCCCGGGCGCCCTGGGCGGCGTCGGGGATGTTGCCCGCGTGGATCGCACGGGTGTTGAAGCCGTACGCGTGGTCGCTCATGAACCATCTCCAGTTCGATCGTTGAGGAAGCTCTCGACGAGGTCGAGGTAGCCCGGTGGGTCGAGCAGGAACGAGTCGTGGCCCCAGGTCGAGGCGATCTCGTGGCGCTCGACGTCGACCCCCGCGCGCCGCAGCTCCTTCTCGATCAGGACCGAGTGGGGGGTCCCGAAGCGCCAGTCGGAGTCGAAGGAGATCACCTGGAACCGGGTGTCCCGGATCGCCTTCGCGAAACCGTCGTCGGCGAAGGGGTCGAAGTAGTCGAGGAGGCGGGAGAGATAGAGGTAGGAGAGCGCGTCGAAGCGGTCGACGAACGTGCTCGCCTGGTGGTCGAGATAGCTCTCGATCTCGAAGTCGATCCCGAATCCCGGCGTCGAACCGTCGCGCCGCGAGCGGCCGAACTTCGCCTCCAGCCCGGGCTCGGAGACGTACGTGACGTGGCCGAGCATCCGCGCCACCGAGAGCCCGTCGGCGGGGACGACGCCGTGGTCCGGGTAGCGCCCGCCGCGGAAGTCGGGGTCGCGGAGGATCGCCTGCCGGGCGATGTTCGAGAGCGCGATGTTCTGCGTGCTCAGCCGGGCGGAGGTGGCCACCAGGACCGCCCGTTCGATCTGGCCGGGGGCGTCGGCGGCCCACTGCAGGATCTGCATGCCGCCGAGCGACCCGCCGACGGCGGCGTGGAGCCGCTCGATGCCGAGGTGGGCCAGCAGCCGGCGGTGGACGGTCACCAGGTCGGCGACCGAGATCAGCGGGAAGTCGAGCCCCCAGGCGCGGCCGGTGGCGGGGTCGGTCGAGGACGGCCCGGTGGTGCCTCGGCAACCGCCGAGGAGGTTGGCGCAGACGACGAAGAACCGGTCCGTGTCGACCGGCTTTCCCGGCCCCACCATCGTCGGCCACCACTGCGCCGCCTCGGCGTCGCCGGTGAGCGCGTGGGCGACGAACACGACGTTGTCCCGGGCGGGCGCGAGGTCGCCGTAGGTCGCGTAGGCGACCTCGACGGGAGCCAGCGTGCGGCCGCCGGACAGGTGCAGCGGTTCGGCCTCGTCGAAGAGGCGGGCACGACGCACGGCGGTCAATCGACACCCCTCTCTACATTAAGTCAAGTTAGTAACTACAGAATTTAGCGCGTGTATCGGGCTCGGCGGTGGATGTCCGGCATCCAGGCAGCCAGGTCCCCGGCCGATCCCTCAGGGAGGGCTGGTTGACTTACCCCCGTGACAACCAGTGCTGACACTCCCGAGCTCGACCTGACGACCGACGTGGTGACGCTGACCCGGCAGCTGATGGACATCAACTCGGTGAGCCTCAACGAGCTGGAGCTGGCCGATGCCGTGGAGCGGGCACTGGCCGCGTACGACCACCTCGTCGTCGAGCGGCGGGGCAACTCGATCGTGGCGCGCACCGACCTCGGTCTTCCCGAGCGCGTGGTCATCGCGGGCCACCTCGACACGGTGCCGGTCAACGGCAACTTCCCGAGCCGCCTCGACGAGGCCACCGGCATCCTGCACGGCCTCGGAGCCTGCGACATGAAGTCCGGTGACGCGGTCATCCTCAAGCTCGCCGCCACGCTGGACGCGCCCAACCGCGACGTGACGTACGTCTTCTACGACGCCGAGGAGATCGAGGCCGTCCACAACGGACTCGGCAAGCTCGCGGCCAGCGAGCCCGACCTGCTCGCCGGCGACTTCGCGATCCTGATGGAGCCCTCCAACGCCGGCGTCGAGGCGGGCTGCCAGGGCACCCTGCGGGTCGAGGTGCGCACCACCGGCGAGCGCTCCCACAGCGCCCGCTCGTGGCGTGGCGTCAACGCGATCCACAAGGCCGGCGAGGTGCTGCGCCGCCTGGAGGCGTACGTCCCGCGCAAGCCGGTCATCGACGGGCTCGAGTACCACGAGGGTCTCAACGCGGTCTTCGTCTCCGGGGGAGTGGCCGGCAACGTGATCCCCGACGAGTGCGTGGTCACGGTCAACTACCGCTTCGCGCCGGACCGCTCCGAGGAGGAGGCGCTCGCCTTCGTGCAGAGCTTCTTCGAGGGCTACGAGGTCACCCTGACCGACTCCGCGCCCGGGGCGCTGCCGGGACTGGACCGGCCGGCGGCCAAGGCCTTCGTCGAGGCGGTCGGCGGGGAGGTCGGGCCCAAGTTCGGCTGGACCGATGTGGCGCGGTTCACGGTTCTCGGCATACCGGCGGTCAACTATGGTCCAGGTGACCCGATGTTCGCCCACAAAGCCGACGAGCACGTGCGGATCTCCGAGATCACCACGTGCGAGCTGGCCCTTCGTGATTGGTTGACCGCATGACGCGACGCAGCGGCTCCGGCCCGCGCCCCACCAAGGGGCGTCCGGCCGGCAGCACCACCGACCAACGACTGCTGGACAGCTCCGGCCACGGCGACTGGGTCCACACCGACCCCTGGCGGGTCATGAAGATCCAGGCCGAGTTCGTCGAGGGGTTCAACGACCTCTCCGAGATCGGCCCCGCGATCAGCGTCTTCGGGTCCGCGCGCACGCCTCACGACCACCCGACCTACGCCCAGGCCGAGGCGGTCGGCCGCGGCCTGGCCGAGGCCGGCTTCGTGGTGATCACCGGCGGTGGCCCGGGCACGATGGAGGCGGCCAACAAGGGCGCCCTGGAGGCCGGCGGCGAGTCGATCGGCCTCGGCATCGAGCTGCCCTTCGAGGCCAGGCTCAACGACTACGTCAGCTTCGGGCTCAACTTCCGCTACTTCTTCGTGCGGAAGATGATGTTCGTCAAGTACTCCCAGGGCTACGTCGTCATGCCCGGCGGCCTCGGCACCATGGACGAGCTCTTCGAGGCGATGACGCTCTCCCAGACCAAGAAGATCACCCAGTTCCCGATCGTGCTGATGGGCGTGAAGCACTGGGAGGGGCTCCTCGACTGGATGCGCGAGACGATGCTCTCCGACGGCCGGATCAAGCAGACCGACCTCGACATGATCACCCTCACCGACGACGTGGATGAGGCGGTCGAGCTGATGCTGAAGGCGCGTGACTGACCGATGGGCTGGATCTTCGCGGCACTCATCGTGCTGGTTCTCGGAGGAGTCGCCCTCGTTGCCGCCGGCTCGGGTGCGCCGATGGGGGAGGAGTACGGCGACCGGCCCGACGCGCTGGTGCCGCGCGATCGGCTCCTGGAGGCGGCAGACCTGCGTCGCGTACGTTTCTCGGTGGCCTTCCGCGGCTACCGGATGGACGAGGTGGACGCTCTGATCGCCCGCCTTGCCGAGGAGGCAGAATGGCGTGAGTCGGCCGCGGCCGGGGATGCCGGTGACGGGGTCGGAGTCGGGGGACTCACATCACACACGCCCGAGCCCGATTCGGGCTCGCCCGACGTCTAGGACAGAATCGCTGCCGTGAGCTTCGCTGCCGTACTCGTCTACGCCGTGACCGCCCTGGTCGCGGTGATCGTCGCGCTCACCTACCTCAAGCCCCATCTCCTGCAGCCGCAGCGGGCGGGACTGCCGCCCCGGATCCACCTGTACGCCGGCGTCGCCGGCCTGCTGATCTGGGTCCTCTTCCTCGCCTCGCCGTCGTCGTTCTTCCTCGGCGGCAACCTCCCGGGCGTGATCGGGCTCTTCGGGATCTGGCTGGCCGCGATCGCGGGTCTCTACCTGCTCGCCCGGCGGCTCAAGGAGCAGCGCGCCGGTGCCGTCGACGACGACTACGGCTATGACGACTACGACGAGGAGTACGCCGCCGAGGACGGTTACGGCTACGACGAGTCCGGCTATGACGATGCCGGCTACGACGGCTACAGCGAGTACGACGACCGGACCGGCTACGCCGACCCGCGGCGATCGGCCCAGCAGTCCGTTCCACAGCCGGGCCAGCCTGTCCAGCAGCCGGTGGCCCGGTCCGCGGTCCCGCCCGTTCCGCAGCCGGTCGCGCAGCCCGGACGACCGGCCGAGCGCCGGCCCGAGCCTCGGCCCGAGCCTCGACGGGCGGCCGCCGGGCTCGACGAGACGGCCGTGATGGCTCCGGTCGAGCGTGACCCCTCGCCCGCACCGCCGCCGGCACCCGCTCCTGCTCCCGCGCCGGCGCGGGACGGGCAGATCGGTCGTCGCGTCGCAGGGCGTCAGGCGCCGCCGCAGCCCGCCCCCCAGCAGCCTGCGGCCCCTCAGCCACCGCCCGCGCCGCAGCGGTCCGCCCCGCAGCGGTCTGCGCAGCGCCCGCCCACGCCCCAGCCGCCTACGCCGGACGCGCCCGTGCGATCCCGGCAGGAGCGGTCCCGCCAGGAGTGGCCGGCGCCCGCACGCCCCGCCCGGGAGCGGCCCGCCCAGGAGCGTCCGGTGCAGGAGCGGCCGGCACCGGAGCAGCCGGTGCGCGAGCGGCCCGCGCCCCAGCGCCCGACACCGCAGCGCCCGACACCGCAGCGCCCGACCCCCCAGCGCCCGGCCCCTCAGCACCAGGCTCCGCAGGCGCCGCCACCCGAGCAGCCCCAGCCGAGCCAGCCCCAGCCGAGCCAGCCCCAGCCCCAGCCGGGCCGTGGCCAGGGCGGCCAGGATCCGTGGGGTCGCCGGCAGGAGCCGCCGCAGCGCCGCTCCCGTGGCTACGACAACCGCTACGACGACCGCCGCAACGACAGCCATGACGAGTTCGCCGACCGCCGATACCGTCGTGACAGCAGTTACTCGGGCTACCCGGGTCAGCCGCAGCCGGGCCAGCCGCAGCCGGCCCCGCCGCGCGCCCCGCGGCCCGCGCCACGCCCGGCACCGCAGCCCGAGCCGCAGCCCGAGCCCGCACCAGCACCGCCGCCGAGCCGCCCGTCGGGTCGCCGGGTGGCCCAGGAGCCCGAGGCGTACGACCCCTACTCCTTCGAGTCCTACGGTCCCCGCGGCCGGGCCGAGTCCGAGGCGCCGCGCGCGCCCCAGAGGCGGTCGCGTCGGCAGCAGGACCAGGACTACGACGACCCCGCCTACGCGGGATACGAGCAGGCCTACGACCAGGCCTACGCGCAGGGCTACGACCAGCCGTACGCCCAGGGCTACGACTACGACGAGGCGTACGACCGCGGCTACGACGACCGCTATGACGATCGCTATGACGACGCCTACGACCGGTCGGCCGGCGGCGATCACCGGGAGCGTGGCGGAGCCTTCCTGGAGGGCTCCGGGGCGGCGATCGTGGTGCACCTCACGCTGGTGATCCTGGCGATCTGGTTGACGTGGGCCTACGGGACCTCGGTCATCTGACAGGTTCGATTGCAGGTCAACCCGCCGAAACTCCCACCTTGCCGTCAGGTCTGCTGACCTGATGAGGGATAATGGACGCGCAATGCGCGCTCCGAGGCCATCCGGCAGGTGAGCGCCGACACGCGAGACACGGAAGAAGGTGCCGCATGGCGGCGATGAAGCCGCGGACGGGAGACGGTCCGCTGGAGGTCACCAAGGAAGGTCGGGGCATCGTGATGCGCGTCCCGCTCGAGGGTGGTGGCCGGTTGGTCGTCGAACTGAACGCCGAAGAGGCCGCTGCGCTCGGCGAAGAGATCAAAGGTCTCGGGCTGAACGCGTAGATGACCACAACGCTGCCGTCACAGGCTCTGCCGTCGCAGGTCACGCCGCCCACCTTCACGCTCAGCCCTCTCGGTCCGGAGAGCCTCGATGCCGAGATCATCGCGCTCCCGGTCATCCCCGGCGAGGATGCGCTGGTCATCGGTCCCGGGGCCGCCGACCTGGGCGACGATCACGACCTGCTGGGTCACCTCGAGTTCGAGGGTGCCACCGGCAGTGCCGGTGAGGTGACGACGTACGCCGTCACCGGCTCCGGTGCGCTGCGACGGATCCTCCTGATCGGTGTCGGCGCGCAACGTCGCGACGACTTCCGGCGAGCGGGGGCCGCACTGGCTCGCGCCGTACGGGACCGGTCGGAGGTGGTCACGACCATTCCGGCAGTCGATCCCGAGGTCGGGCTGGAGCCGTTCGTGGCCGGCGCGACGCTGGGGTCCTTCCTCTTCCACTGGCGCTCCGAGGGAGCGCCGTGGACGCCGGTGGAGACGATCACCCTGGCCGACCTCGGTGATGACCAGGCGGCAGCGTTGGACCGGGCCCAGGCGATCGCGCGCGCCGGCTGGCGCGCGCGATTCTTCGCCACGGTCCCGAGCAACCTCAAGAACCCGGCCTGGCTCGCCGAGCAGGCCACGGCCCTGGGCGCGGAGACCGGTCTGAAGGTCACCGTCTGGGGCGAGGACCAGCTCGCCGCGGAGGGCTTCGGGGGCATCGTCGCGGTCGGTCAGGGATCGGCGACCCCGCCGAGGCTGATCCGGCTCGACTACACGCCCCGCAAGGCCGGCCGGAGGACGCCGACCGTGGTGCTGGTCGGCAAGGGCATCACCTTCGACACCGGCGGGCTCAACATCAAGCCCGGCGACGGCATGATCAACATGAAGCGCGACATGACCGGTGGCGCGGTGGTGCTCTCGGTGATGTCGGCGCTCGCCGAGATCGGCTGCCCGGTCAAGGTCGTCGGTCTCATCGCCTCCGCGGAGAACGCCATCTCCGGCTCGGCGCTGCGTCCCGGCGACGTGGTCACCCACTACGGCGGCCGCACCTCCGAGGTCACCAACACCGACGCCGAGGGCCGGCTCGTGCTGGCCGACGCGATGGCGTACGCCGTGGACAAGATCAAACCTGCCGCGCTGGTCGACATCGCCACCCTGACCGGTGCGATGCGGGTGGCGCTCGGGCAGACGATGGCCGGCTACTTCGCCGACGACGACGCGCTGGCGACCCGGCTGAGCGAGGCCTCGGACCTCTCCGGCGAGACGCTGTGGCGGATGCCGCTGGTCGCGGACTACGAGGACAAGCTGTCCTCGAAGGTCGCCGACGCCGACAACGCCCCCGGCGGCCCCGGCGCCATCACCGCCGCGCTCTTCCTGCACCACTTCACCGGCGGCATCCCGTGGGCCCACCTCGACGTGGCCTGCGGCGACGCCTACGCCGACGTCCACGAGCTCACCCCCGGACCCACCGGCTTCGGTGCCCGGGTGCTGCTGACGTGGCTGGCCGAAGCGGACCCGCTGGCCGGCGTCGGGTCCTGACGAGAGGTCACCCCGGTCGGCCGAGAGGTCACCTACGTCGGCCGAGCCGGCACGCAGGTGCCGCTTCGGCCGACGGGGGTGACGCCTCGCTCGGCTAGATCTTGCGGGCGAGCAGCAGGCCGTCGCCGACGGGGAGCAGCAGCGGGATCAGGTCGTCGTTGTCGGCGACCTGCTGGTTGAGCTCGCGGATGGTGGCGGTCTCCTCGTCGCGTACGGACGGGTCGGCCACGCGGTCGTGCCACAGCGCGTTGTCGAAGGCGACCACGCCGCCGGGACGGAGGAGGCGCAGGGCCTCCTTGAGGTAGGCCGCGTACTCCGTCTTGTCGCCGTCGACGAAGACGATGTCGTAGTGGTTGTCGGTGAGCCGGGGGAGCACGTCGAGGGCGGCGCCGGCGATGCACCGCGCCTGCCGCTGGCCGAAGCCGGCCTCGGTGAAGCTCTGCCGCGCCAGCCGCTGGTGCTCGGTCTCGATGTCGACGGTGGTCAGGACCCCGTCGGGACGCATGCCGCGCAGCAGCCACAGCCCGGAGACACCCGTGCCGGTGCCGACCTCGACGACGTTCTTGGCGTCCAGGACGGAGGCGAGGAAGCGGAGCGTGGCGCCACCGCCCGGCCCGATCGGCGCGACTCCGACCTCCTCGGCCCGCGAGCGGGCGGCTGCGAGGAGGTCGTCCTCCGCGACGTACTCGTCGGCGTAGGTCCAACTTGCGGTCGAGACAGGGCTGGTCACACCGCAAAACCTAACGTGTTTCCCTCCACGGTGCGGGAACGCCTGATCCAACTTGTGCGTTGGACGGTGACAGGAAGAGGAAAAATAGGAGCCTCACAGGCAACTCTCAGCCCTTCCAGGTCCAGGCGATCTAACGTAGGAGATGTCAGCGATCAGCGAGACAGGCAGGAGCACCATGACCGCGGAACCCACGACCGAGCCCCCGACGTCAGAGCCGGGTGTGCCGTCGTGGGACGAGATCGTGGAGAAGCACTCCGACAGGGTCTACCGGCTCGCATACCGTCTTACCGGCAACCGCCCCGACGCGGAGGATCTCACCCAAGAGGTCTTCGTACGCGTCTTCCGCTCTCTCGACACCTACAGCCCCGGCACCTTCGAGGGCTGGCTGCACCGGATCACCACCAACCTCTTCCTGGACCAGGCCCGCCGCAAGCAGCGGATCCGCTTCGATGCCCTCTCCGACGAGCGCGCCTCGCGCCTGACGAGCAACGGCCCGACGCCCGACCTGGCCTACACCGACCAGCGCTTCGACGACGACATCGAGCGCGCCCTGGCCACGCTGCCGCCCGACTTCCGGGCCGCGGTCGTGCTCTGTGACGTGGAGGGGCTCTCCTACGAGGAGATCTCGGAGATCCTCGGTGCCAAGCTCGGCACCGTCCGTTCGCGGATCCACCGCGGCCGGGCGATGCTCCGTGACGCTCTCGCCCACCGCGCCCCGCGCGGCGGACGGCTGCGTCACTCCGGGCCCAAGGTGTTGTGGGGCGGGGCTTCATGAGTTTTTTGGGCAACCACCTCGGCGCGCGCACCAGCGCGCTTCTCGACGGCCAGCTCCCCGAAGCGGAGGAGGAGCGGGCCTGGGCCCACGTGCACGAGTGCTGCGCCTGCCGCCGCCTCGTCGAGCGTGAGGGCTGGCTCAAGCGGCGCCTGGCCGGGCTCAGCGTCGATCCCGGCGTCTCGGCCCCGGCCGACCTGAAAGGGTCCCTCCGCGGTGGCGTGATGGCCGCCTCGATGTGGCCCATGGACGACCCTTCGACAAGCTCAGGACATCGCCTCGGCGAGAGCTACTCCGACCCCCGTTCCATGCGGCGTACGTTGGTGATGGTCGCCGCCGGTGGCGGTGCTGTCGGCGCCGCCGTGTTCAGCATGTTCACCTTCGCCGCCGCGCCAGCCGACGCGCCGGTCCCGAGGAACCTTCCGGTCACCTCGGTCACTCAGGTCCCGGGCGCCCCGGTCGTCGCGCACGTACGCCGCTGACCGACGACACGGCGACACGTCACGAGACCCCGGCTGCCCATTGTTGGGACGAGTGGGAAGAATGGGTCCTGTGACGCAGGAACCACAAGACGACCAGTCGCGGCCGATCTCTCGTTGGGCACCGCCGAGCAACGTGCCGAACGTGCCCTCGGCCGGACAGTCGTCCCCCGACAACGTCGTCGACGACGAGCGCGACACGGCTGAGGTGCCGCTTCCGGACGTACCGAGGCCCGCCGTCGCGCCGGGCCCGGGCCCCGTCACCGGCCCGATGCCGCCCTCGCCGCCGCCACCGCCCGGTCCCTCGCTGCCCGGGTTCGACGCCCCGCCGGTCCCGCCGCCCGCGTCAGCGGTCAGGACCGACTCCACGCAGCGCTGGCGCGTTCCGGGCCCGATCTGGGCGCTCGCGGCGGCCGTCGCGTTCCTGCTCGGAGTGCTGGGCGGCTACGCAGGTGGCGTGCTCGAGGACCAGGACGACATGTCCAGCCTGGCCGGCGGCGGGCTCGACCCCGGCTCGATCGAGACCGACGCGCCCCTGGCGGGCGACGACGCCAGCATCGTGAAGGTGGCCGCGACGCTGCTGCCCTCGACGGTGCAGATCTTCGCCGAATACCAGGGCGTCGAGGACGCCGCGACCGGCTCCGGGTTCGTCTTCGACCGCAACGGCCACGTGGTGACCAACAACCACGTTGTCGCCGACGCGGCCAAGGCCAAGGGCAGCATCGAGGTGGTCGACCACAAGGGTCGCCGCTACAAGGCCGACGTGGTCGGGCGCAGCGCGGTCTACGACCTCGCGGTGCTCGACGTGCCGGAGGTCAAGGAGCTCGAGCCCGCGTCGCTGGGCAGCACCTCGAGGCTGAGGATCGGTGAGGGGGTCGTGGCCATCGGCTCGCCGCTCGGTCTCAGCTCGACGGTGACCTCGGGCATCGTGAGCGCGCTCCAGCGCCCGGTGAGCACCGGACAAACCGAGGACGACACCTCCTACATCAACGCAGTGCAGACCGACGCCGCGATCAACCCCGGCAACTCCGGCGGTCCGCTCGTCAACCTCGTCGGCCAGGTCATCGGCGTCAACTCGGCGATCGCGACCGCTGGTGGCGGCGAGGGCGGGGAGGGCGGCAGCATCGGCGTCGGCTTCGCCATCCCGATCGACCAGGTCAAGGTGACCGCCGCGCAGATCCTGAAGACCGGCAAGGCCACCTACCCGATCGTCGGCGCCTCCGTCGACGTCCAGGCCGTCGACCACAACGGCGCGTTGATCTCGGTGGTGGAGGCGGGTTCGCCCGCGGCCGCCGGCGGCCTCAAGGACGGCGACCGGGTCACCAAGGTCGGAGACGTCACCGTCACCGACGGGATCGGCATGATCGTCGCCATCCGCGCCCACCAGCCGGGGGAGACGATCGAGTTCACCGTGATGCGCAACGGCGCCCGCCACGAGCTCAAGATCAAGCTGGAGGCACAGACCGAGAACCTCGCCTGACACCGCGAGGCCGTAAAACGCGAAGAGCTGCTGGGCGCGATGCCCGGCAGCTCTTCGCGTTGTTGTGGGGAAGGTTTGGTTGTGGGGGTTGAGGGCTGTGACTCAGGACGCGTCCGGCGTGGCGGCGGGCGCAGCGCCCTCGGCCTCGACGAACGGGTGGTCGGCCACGAAGGCCTTGGTCTGCGAGTACATGTCATCGATGAACTTCTCGAGGACGCTGGCCTCGACGCGCCACTGGCCGCGGCCGCCGATCTTGATGGCGGGGAGCTCACCACGGCGGACAAGGGCATAGACCTGTGCGCTCGAGGTGTTGAGCACCTCGGCCACGTCGGCAAGAGTCAGGAAGCGGGGGGTACCAGACATAAGGATCAGTCTCCCAGACTTGGCAAGCGGCCGTAAACCATCGCGCAAACCTGTTAGCCCGCTTTAGGTAGTGTTGCGCTGCTTTGTGGATGCGTGGTGGGTGAACCGTGAAGCAGAGTCGCGCTAGGCAGCGAACAAGAGATACAACCCGCCAACAGTGAAGCCGACCATCGTCACCAGAAGCGGCACCTGCCCGGTCACCAGATGCTGCTTGGGAAGCACCTGGAGCGCCCGGATATGGGCCGACCAGACGCCGAGCACGTGACCGATGATCACCGCGGCCACCTTGATCACGGCCAGCAGCGTGGCGTGGAAGGCGAAGAAGTAGGAGACCGGGAGGTCGGCCGTTCCGAACCAGTCGCCTCCGTTTCCGAGCGGATCCGACGCGTTGCGCAGCGTCGCCAGCCCGCTCTCCCAGAAGTAGCTGAGGTAGTGGGCCACGACGTAGCCGACGATGATCGGCACGATCGAGGGCGCCAGCTCGGCGGGCAGCGCCCGGCGCGGCACGTCACCGACGCCGGTCAGCATCGTCCCGAGGCAGTAGAACCCGGCCACGACCAGCGGGAACGAGATCAGGGCGAGATTGCTGATCAGGTAGGCGGTGCCGCCCGAGATCTCCGGGCTCTGCACGATCTGGAGCCAGGGCGGCGACTCCCGGTAGGAGTCGTAGACGATGGTGCCGAACAGCACGGAGACGACCGCGACCAGGCCGGGGGCCGGACGCAGGGTGTCGAGGTTGCCGAGCGGGGTGCGCAGGACCAGGTTGCCGGCCTGCGTACGTCCCCACACCGACAGCTTCGAGGTCAGTGACGAGTAGACCTCGAACGGGTCGCAGCGCTCCAGGAACTCCTCACCGAAGAGCACGCCGCCGAGGATCATGACGGCCAGGTAGACGGCCAGCCAGAGACGTACGGGGCCGAGGTAGTTGTTCTCCGGGTAGACCAGCTCGAGCCAGGCGAAGGCGAGGAGCGTGAACGCCGCAGGCCAGTAGCCGAGGCGCTCGGGCAGCCGGAGCGGGGGATCGCCCGGTCCGCGCAGCCAGGTCAGTCCGGCCACGAACGTGCGGGCCGGGCTGATCGCCTTCCAGACCGGTCCGAAGAGGAGCGAGAACGGGACGAGGCCGACCCAGATCCAGACGTACGTCATCCCGAAGATGGGATTCAGGGCGTTGTCGGAGCCGGCGAAGGCGACCAGCACGAAGTAGGCGAAGATCAGCAGCCCGACGACGCGCCACAGCGCGGTCCAGGCGGGGGAGTCGACGACACGCCCGAGCCGCGGCAACGGCCAACCTCGGGGGTTGCGACTCTGCGGACCCTGTGCGGCGACCAGCTCGCCCTCGGCGGCGCGCCTGGTGGTCAGCACCAGCAGTGCGAAGGAGACGACCAGGGCGAGGACGGCGCCCGCGATGACGTACTCGAGCGGCAGTGGGAGGTCCTGGCGACCGCCCACGCCGTGGGTGAGGATCACCTGACCTCGAGGGTGACGATGGTCTTGCCGAGCGTGTGCGACTCGACCACGAACTGACCGGGGATGTCGAACGCGCCCAGGCTGATCCGGGTGGTGCCCACGCCGTAGGCGGCGGACTGCGCCGGGTCGGTGTGCACGTGGATCTCGCCGGCGGCGTCGGCGGTCACGTCGAGCTCGACGCTGTGGCCGAGCGGGACGTCGACCTGGGTGCCGTGCGGGTCGACCGAGTCATCGGAGAAGTTGATCTGGACGACCACCGGGTCGCTGTCGGTGCTGGGCTCGGTGGCGACGTCGTTTCCGCAGGCGGTCGCGATGGACGCGATCCCGCAGATTGCTGCCACGACCGCGATGATTCGGGCCGTGAGGCGCATTGCTCCCCCGTTTCGTGGGCTAAGTTCAAGCTGGCTTCTGCCACAATCGCACATGAACCAAAGAGGGGGCTGAGAGGGTATGAGCGAGCGTCCGCGAGCGAATCACGGGACCAACATGCTGCCGCGTCCCTACCCTGGCGCCTGCGCTACGGAGGTGGCAGCATGAGCGACCGACTTCGGCCACGTGAGGTGGCGTTCCTGGACGGGGAGACGCTGGCGGTACCGCACCAGGTGGCGAGCATCGAGCTGATCCAGCCCCGGTCCGAGGGCTTCGACTACGGCGCGTTCCTCGAGCACGTCGAGGACCGGCTGTCCTTCGTGCCCCGCTACCGCCAACGGGTCCGGGTGGTGCCCGGTCGCATCGCCTACCCGGTCTGGGCGGACGACGACCGGTTCGACCTCACCTACCACGTACGCCGCTCCGCACTGCCCCGCCCGGGCTCGATGGACCAGCTCCTCGACCTGGCCGGCCGGATCGTCTCCCGGCCCCTGGACCGCTCCCGGCCGCTGTGGGAGCTCTACGTCATCGAGGGGCTGGCCGGCGACCGGGTCGCACTGATCACCAAGACCCACCAGGCGCTGGTGGACGGTGCCGAGACGGTCGACCTGGTCCAGCTGCTGCTCGACGACAAGCCCGAGGTCGGGCCGATCGTGCCCGACCTGTGGGAGCCGCCGGAGCCGCAGTCGAGTGCCCGTCTGGTCGCGGGTGCGGTCTTCGACGCGGTCACCTCGGTCAGCGGGCTGACCGGCACCGCACGCAGCCTGGGCGGCGTCGCCCTGGGGCGGGTCACCAGCGTCGCCAAGGATCTCCAGACCGCGGGCAACGGGATCGCCCGGGCGCTCACCGGCCGGACTCCGGAGCGGCCGACACCGCTCAGCGGCGCGCTCTCCCAGCAGCGGCTGGTGGTCACGCTGCAGGCCGACCTGGCCGACTTCCGCCGCATCCGGGACACCCACGGCGGCACCGTCAACGACGTGATCCTCGCTGCCGTCACCGGCGGTCTGCGCGCGTGGCTGATGACCCGGCAGCAGTCGCTGGCCGGCGTACGCCAGGTGCCGGCGCTGGTGCCGGTCTCGGTGATCGACGAGGAGCTCGACCCGACGCAGCTCGGCTCGGCGGTCGCGCCCCACTTCGTGGTGCTGCCGGTCGCGGAGCCGTCGCCGGTGGTCCGCCTCCACCAGGTGTCCTACTCCTTCGAGCAGCACAAGGCGAACGCCCGCACGGTCAGCGCGCAGCGGCTGGCGGGGATCAGCGGCTTCGCCCCGGCGACCTTCCACGTGGTCGGCTCCCGGGTGGCCGCCGAGAGCGAGCATGACTACCTGCTCTCGGTGTGCAACGTGCCCGGTCCGCAGGAGGCCCGCTACGCGGCCGGCTCGCGGCTGGTGGCCTCCTATCCGATCCACCCGCTGACCGAGGGCCACACCCTCGCGATCGGGGTGACCTCCTACGACGGCCAGGTCTTCTTCGCGATCACCGCCGACCGTGACCTGGTGCCCGACGCGTCGCTGGTCGGACAGTGCATCAGCGAGGCCCTCGACGAGCTGCTCGACACCGCATCCGGCCGCCGCTTCCGCGCGCCTCGGGGCCTGCGCGTGGTCAAGAACTCCGGCGAGTGAGGCACAATCCCACCGTGACCCGCATCTACGTACCCGCCACGCTCGCGCTGCTCGCTGACTGGTACGCCAAGGGCGAGCTGCCCGGCACCGCCGACGGCTACGCCGCCCCCGACGACAGCGAAGAGGCCGAGTACGCAGCCCTGATGAGCGCCGCCGACGACTCGGCGGCGCTCCTGGCCGGTCCCGGCCGCCGGGTCGTGGTCGTCGTGGACGCGCCCGCCGCCCTGGGCGACCAGGTGGTGCCGTTGAAGCTCGTCGCCGCCGTCCACGCCGACCTGGCCGACCGGCCCGCCGACGCCGATCCCGACGAGGACCTGGGCTGGTTCGCGACCCAGGAGATCCCTCAGCTCATCGGGTAGATCGACGCCGGCGGCGCGGTCTCAGGCCGGAATCACTCCTCCTCGCCCCACCACGTCTCGGTGTCGACGCCCTGGTAGGGCGGGACCTTGACGGTGCGGGCACCGGCCTTGCCGCCGATGGTGATGGTGCGGTAGCTGACGTTGTTCGACCGCGTCCGCTCGTAGAGGTTGCCGTCGGGGTTGACGGTGACCTTGATCCGGTAGGTGCCGTTCTTGACCTTGCTCAGGTCGAAGGCCTGGGTCTGGGCCTGGTTGTAGGTGTCGCCCCAGCCCGTCGGCATGGTCTCCCGGAGCCAGAGCGCGGACTTCTCGCCACAGGCCGACTGCAGGCCGGTCTGGCTGGGCCGCAGCGTCGCGCCCGGCACGGTCAGGTCCACCGGGTCGGTCGGCGCGAGGCACCAGGACTGCTTGCCGCTCGTGGAGACGACCTTGTCCTTGGCGTCGACCAGCTCGTACTTGGCGAAGTCGAGGAAGTGCCAGTGGTTGTGCTCGGGCGCCTCGTGGAACTCCATCGTGCCGGTGCGCTTCACCCCGACCTGCTTACCGTCGCGGTAGAACATCTGGTAGGCGTCCATCACCGCCGAGGTGCCACGGCGGAAGCCCTCCACGACCATCGGCGCGGGGCCGGCGTTCCACTCGTTGGCGGCGAAGTTGAGGCGGTCGGTGCCGCCCTCGTCGACCTCGGTCGAGATCTGCCATGCGGGCAGCGAGACCAGGTCGGGCAGGGTGTCCTTCTTGGGCTTGCCCGGCTTGATGATGCCGAGAGCGCCGCCCAGCGGGAGCCGGCCGCGGCCGTTCTCGCCGCCCTCCAGCGTCTCTCGCGGCACCACGGTGCGAGCGCCCTGGTCGTCATCGGCGCCGTGGGCCGCCATGATGCCCATCTCGCCCTCGCCCTCGGTCTCGCAGCCACCCTCGGCGCATCCGTCGACGATGACCAGGTCCTGCTTAGCGGTGCGGCTGGCGTTCGGCAGACCGAGGAAGTCGGCGACCGCCTTGCTGACGCTCATCGTCATGGTGAGCCGGGTCTCGCCCTTGGTCTCGAACTCGAGGTCGGAGACGGCCGGGACCGCCATGCCCCGCTCGATCCCGTAGAGGACGCCCTTGGTGAACCAGTTGCCGCCGCAGAACTCGGGGTAGACCGGACCGGTGGCGCCGTCGGTCTGCACCCGCTGCCGGTCGTAGCCACCGGGGCACAGCGGCCGGGTGTCGTCGAGGACGACCTTGCCGGACTTGTTCTTCAGCGTGACCCGCAGGCCGTCTTTGAAGCCCTTCATCCCGTCGACGATCGAGGCCGGCGCGGTCGTGGTGGTGCGTTTCTTGCCCCGGATGACGGTCTTGGTCAGCTTGACCGGCTCGTCGTAGGCAGCGTGGCTCGCACGGAACTCGAAGGCAGCGTCATAGGCGGCCAGCCAGACCGACGGCTGGAAGTACGCCGTCCCTTCCCAAGCCTCCACCTGGACGGTGTCGGCGGCGGCGACGAGCTTCAGCGTTCCCTTGCCGGTAGCACCGCTCGCGGGTCCCGAGTTCGCCGTCACCGTCGTGGTGAGGACGAGTGCGGCTGCCACCAGCCCGATGCCGGCCGAGACCAGCTGCCGCGTGCGCGTACGAGGTTTTACCATCGAGATGCCCCCTCATGAGTGGCCCGAATCCCTCCTGATCCGAGACCTGAACCCCGGCAATCTATTGCCGAGCACCTATGGGGACGGTTGGCTTTTCAGTTCGGTTGCACCAGATCGGTGACAAAATTTCAGCGGGAGAGATACGCCGCGCCGACGGCCTGCTCGAGGTCGAAGGCCTTGAGCATCAGCTCCTCGACGTACGCCTCGAGCTTGGCCCCGACCAGGGGCACCGGCACCTTGATGTTCAGCCGCACGCTCTCGGTGGTGCGCCCGTCGGACTCCGACAGGGAGATGTTGCCGCGCAGGGTGGCCAGGCCGCCGGGGACGGTGATGTCGACGACCGCCACGGTGTCGGAGGACCAGACCTCGTTCTGGTGGACGGTCAGGTCGCCGGTGACGATGCGCTTCGCGAACGACGGTACGCCGACGGTGGACTGCACGCGGTCGATGCGGACCTCCCGCGGCGCGCCGCCGATGGTCACCCGGCGACGGAGCGCGCCCTGGGCGTCGGCGACCTGCTCCCGGAAGCCCGGGTCGGCGAGCATCGCGGACACCTCGCCCATGCGAGCGTCGTAGACGAGCTCGTGCTGAAGGGTCGTCGTCATTGCCGAAATCCTTTGAGGCTCTTCTGCGGGTTGGGACGGGGGATGAGGTGGCTCAGCCGGCGAGCCAGCGGGTGCCCACCTCATGCTCCTTCTCGAGCGCCTTCTTGAAGATCGAGAGGATGAGGTCCTCCAGCTTTCCGCTGACCAGGGGCACATTCACGGTAGCGGTCAAGGTGACGGTCTCGACGGTCCCTGTGCCGTTCTCGGCCAGGCGGGCGGTGCCGGACAGCGAGCCGGGCTTGCCGGGCAGGGTGAGCTTGAGGTCGCCGGAGGCGAAGTCGGAGGACCAGATCTCGTCCTGGTGCACCTCGATGGTCTCGCCCACGAACTTCTTCGCGAACCCGGGCACGCCGCTGACCGCCTGCTCGTAGCGGATGCTCACCGTCGACCCGGTGATCGCCACGCTCTTGGACAGCGCGTGCTGCGCGTCGCAGACCTGCTCGCGGAACGTCGCGTCGGCGAGCATCCGGGAGACGGCTGCGATCGGGGCGTCGTAGGCCAGGTCCACCGACAGCTTTTTGCTCATGACCACACATCATGACGCCTACGCGGGCCAGAGTCATCAGTGAAGGGACCGAGAGAACCGACACATTCTCCGGGTATGCTCTTTACCGCGGCGCCGGCGACCGGGCCATCGGCCTATGACTCACATCGGCGATTCCTTTGGACGCGGCGGCCTATCCGGAGTGATGCCGGGATACCGTGAGAGGTGTGTCAACGGAGACGCATATCAAACCTGTCCAAGCTTCGCAGAACGTCCTGCAGAACCGACTGCCGAGCACCACCTATTTCCGCCACGTAGCCCCCGAGGAGCTCACCGGCCGCAGCGAGGCTGATCTCGCCGGCGCGGTGGGATCGCATCTGGCGCTGGCAGCGAAACGCCCCCAGGGCACCGCCGCCGTGCGCATCCTCACCCCGACCACCGCCGCAGACGGTTGGTCCGCCGGAGGCCGCAGCGTCGTCGAGATCGTCGTCGACGACATGCCCTACCTCGTGGACTCGGTCAAGACCGAGCTCTACCGTCGTGGCCTCGACGTCCATCTCGTCGTCCACCCCGTCATCGACGTCGCCCGTGACGTGACCGGTGCGCTCGAGGGGGTGAACGAAGGAGACATCCGCGAGTCCTGGATGCACATCGAGATCGACCGCCTCGCCCCCGACGCCGCCAAGGAGATCGTCGCGGGTCTGGAGGGCATCCTCGAGGACGTACGCGAGGTCGTCGAGGACGAGCCGCGGCTGCACCGCCGGCTGGCGGAGATCGCGGCCGGCCTGCGCTACACCCCGCCCAACAGCGTGCCGCGCGAGGAGGCCGCCGAGGCCGCCGAGCTGCTGGCCTGGCTGGCCGAGGACCACTTCCTGCTGACCGGCTACCGGGAGTACCGCCTCGACGGCGACTACCTGCGCGGCCGCTCCGGCACCGGCCTCGGCATCCTGCGTGCCGACCCGCCGCAGGCCCCCGACCACGGCAAGATGCCGCCGAAGGTCGCCGCCCATGCCCGGGACAAGGTCATGCTCGTCCTGGCGAAGGCCAACTCCCGCTCGACCGTCGGGGAGCCCGCCTACCTCGACCACGTCGGCATCAAGATCTTCAACGGCGCCGGCGAGGTGGTCGGCGAGCACCGTTTCCTCGGCCTGTTCACCACCAAGGCGGCCCGGGAGTCGGTGACCCGGATACCGGTCGTCCGCGGCAAGGTCGCCGCGGTCCTCGACCACACCGGCTACGACCGCCGCAGCCACACCGGCAAGGCCATGCTCGACGCGATGGAGTCCTACCCGCGCGAGGAGCTCTTCCACGCCTCCACCGAGGAGCTGATGGACCTCGCCGAGGCCGCGCTGGGAGCGATCGAGCGTCGCATCCTGCGGGTGGCCGTCAGACCCGACACGTACGGACGCTATGTCTCGGTGCTCGTCTCGCTGCCGCGTGACCGCTACAACACGACGGTCCGCGAGCGGTTCTCGAAGGTGCTCCTCGAAGCCCTCGGCGGCACCGACCTGGAGTTCACCGTACGCATCAGCGAGTCGACCACGGCCCGGGTGCACTTCGTGGTGCACGGCACCACCGAGTCGCTGGGCAAGGCCCTGGACACCCCGGGGCTGATCGACAGCCTGGAGTCGCGGCTGCGCAAGGCCGCCCGGAGCTGGCGCGACGACCTCGTCAGCGCGGTCATCGCCCATGCCGGCGAGGACGGCGCGGCCCGGCTCTCGCACGTGCTCGACGCCTTCCCGGAGGCCTACAAGGAGGACTTCGACGCCGACACCGGCGCCGCCGACCTGACGCGCCTGGAGCTGCTCTCGCACCAGGGCGAGGCGGTCGACTTCTCCTTCTACAAGGACCCGGAGAGCCCCGGCGGATTCCGGATCAAGATCTACCGCACCGGCGGCCCGCTCTCGCTGTCGCTGATGCTGCCGATCCTGTCCTCCTTCGGCTTCGAGGTCACCGACGAGCGGCCCTACGACCTGGAGGGCGTCGGCACGTCCGGTTCGGAGGAGTGGTTCATCTACGACTTCGGCCTCGCCTACTCCGGCACCCCGGCCGGCACGCCCACCCAGCTGGTCGCAGCGCTGCACCAGGCCTGGTCCGGGCGAAGCGAGATCGACGGGCTGAACGCGCTCGTCCTGGCGGGGCTCGACCACGGCCAGGTCACGATGCTGCGTGCGTACGCCCGCTACCTGCGCCAGACCGGCACCCCGAGCTCGTTCTTCTCGATCGGCAACGCGCTGTGCACCAACCCGGGCATCGCCCGGCAGATCGTGGAGCTGTTCGAGACGCGTTTCGACCCCTCGCTCACCGCGCGTGACGAGACCAAGCGGGCCGAGGCGATCATCGAGGCTCTCGACGACGTGGCCAGCCTGGACCAGGACCGGATCCTGCGCAGCTACGTCGCCGCGATCCTGGCGACGACGCGCACCAACTACTACCGCGGGCGGGACTACCTCTCGTTCAAGTTCGACCCGCAGCAGCTGCCCGACCTGCCGCTGCCGCGGCCTGCGTACGAGATCTTCGTCTACTCACCCGACGTCGAGGGCGTGCACCTGCGCTTCGACGCGGTGGCCCGTGGTGGGCTGCGGTGGAGCGACCGGCGCGACGACTTCCGCACCGAGGTGCTGGGGCTGGCGAAGGCGCAGCAGGTCAAGAACACCGTGATCGTGCCGGGTGGCGCGAAGGGTGGCTTCGTCCCCAAGGGCGTGGCCGGTCCCGACGCCTACGTCACGTTCCTGCGTGGTCTCCTCGACGTCACCGACAACCGGGTGGACGGCGAGATCGTGCCGCCGGCCGACGTGGTCCGCCACGACGCCGACGACTCCTACCTGGTCGTCGCGGCCGACAAGGGCACCGCCACGTTCTCCGACCTGGCCAACTCGGTCGCGGCGGAGTACGACTTCTGGCTCGGCGACGCGTTCGCCTCCGGGGGCTCGGCGGGCTACGACCACAAGGCGATGGGCATCACCTCGCGGGGTGCCTGGGTCTCGGTGCAGCACCACTTCAAGCGGCTCGGCATCGACCCGCAGGTCGACGAGATCACCGCGGTCGGCGTCGGGGACATGTCCGGCGACGTCTTCGGCAACGGCATGCTGCGCTCGGACCGCATCCGGCTGGTGGCCGCCTTCGACCACCGGCACATCTTCATCGACCCGACGCCCGACGCGGCGACGGGCTTCCAGGAGCGGAAGCGGCTCTTCGAGACGCCCCGGTCGACCTGGGAGTCCTACGACACCTCGCTGATCTCGGCGGGTGGCGGCGTGTGGTCGCGGCAGCTGAAGTGGGTGCCGATCAGCCCCGAGGTGCGTACGGCGCTCGGCCTGCCGACCGACGTCAAGCGGCTCACTCCGCAGGAGCTGATCAGCGCGATCCTGCGGGCGCCGGTCGACCTGCTGTGGAACGGCGGGATCGGGACGTACGTCAAGGCGTCCAGCGAGACCGACGCCGATGCGGGTGACCACGCCAACGACGGTGTCCGGGTGGACGCCGCCGAGCTGCGGGTGCGGGTGGTCGGTGAGGGCGGCAACCTGGGCATCACCCAGGCCGGCCGGGTCGAGTTCGCTCGCAAGGGCGGACTGATCAACACCGACGCGATCGACAACTCCGCCGGTGTCGACACCTCCGACCACGAGGTCAACCTCAAGATCCTGCTCGACCGAGAGGTACGTGCGGGCTCGCTCACGCTGGCTGCGCGAGACGAGCTCCTCGAGGAGATGACCGACGAGGTCGCCGCGCTGGTCCTGGCCGACAACGAGGCCCACAACGTCACCCTGACCCGTGCGATCGCCTCGGCGCCGCAGCTTCTGAAGGCTCACGAGCGCCAGATCGCGGAGTGGGTCACCGAGGGCGTGCTCGACCGCGACGTCGAGGGTCTGCCGTCGTCGACCGAGGTCGCACGCCGCCTGGAGGCGGGGGAGGGGCTCACCGCCCCCGAGCTGGCCGTCGTCCTCGCCTGGACCAAGATCGAGCGCCGGCGTGAGCTGGTCGCCGAGGGTCTGCCCGACCCGGCCGAGGACGAGGAGATGACCCAGCGCCTGGTGGCCTACTTCCCGACCCCGATCCGCGAGCGGTTCCCCGAGGCCATCGTGGATCACCCGCTGCGGTGGGAGATCTGGGCGACCTCGGCGGTCAACGAAGAGGTCAACCGTGCCTTCGGGTGCGTAGACGGGCCGTCACGGTGAGCACGGTGCCGGCGAGCACGAGGGAGACGCCGAGCGCGGCGAAGATCCACGACGGGCCGCCGGTGTCGGGCAACGAGCTCTGAGGTGAGGTCTCCGTCGGCGGTCCCGGGTTCGGGGCCGTCGGCGGATTCTCATCTCCGCCCGGGGTCGGGACGTCGGTCGGCTCCTGCGCCGGGGTCGGGTCCGGTGTCGGGGTCGGCTCGGGTGTCGGGTCCGGCGTGGGCGTCGGGTCCGGTGTCGGGGTCGGGTCCGGTGTCGGGCTCGGCGAGGCGACCTCGTCGACCCGGAAGTCCTGCCCGCCGTGGATCTCCCCGGCGGAGGTGATCGTGACCGTGCGCGAGGCCTCGCCCACGACACGCATCCCGTCGGGCGCGGTGACGCTGATCGTGTAGTCGCCCGGCGGAAGGTCCTCGACGATGTAGCCACCCGCGTCGTCGGTCGTGACCTCGACCGGGCCGTCGGGACCGTCGACGGTGACGGTGACACCGGCGACCGGGTCGCCGCTCGAGGCGTCGGTGACCCGCCCGGCGATCGATCCGGGGCGGGTGAGGTCGAAGTCGACCCCGGTCACGTCGGTCGAGGCGACCGTGACGGGTCGCGTGGTGGCACCCGAGTAGCCCTCGGGCGCGTCGATCTCCGCGGTGTAGTCGCCCGGCGGCACCCCGTCGAGCGTGTAGTTGCCGTCGCCGTCGGTGACGGTGGTGATCGGGTCGCCGCCGCCGGCGGGCACCAGGCGAACCTGGACGCCGCCGAGCCCGCTGCCGCCACCGGTCACGGTGCCCGAGACGCTGGCCAGCTGGTCGACCACGAAGTCCTGGTCGGTGATCGGGGTGTCGTCGACGGTGATGTCGGAGCGGGTCGTCCCGTCGGGGCCCGCGGTGTAGCCGGCGGGGACGGTGAGCGTCACCGAGTAGCCCGTGCCGGCTTCGTTGTCGTCGAAGAGGTAGCTGCCGTCGGTGCCGGTGGTCGTGGTCGCGGTGGTGCCGTCGGGACGGGTGAGGGTCACGGTCGCGCCGGGGACCGGGGCACCGGCGTCGTTGCGTACGGTGCCGCTGATCGGCTGCGGGATCACTTGGCGTACGTCGAAGTCGGCTCGTGAGGCGGGGTCGCCGTCGTTGCCGCGGTTGCTGACGGTCGCCTCGGTCGCTCCGACGGTCACACACCCCTCGGGCCGGCTCAGCCGGACGGTGTAGCCGTCCTGGGTGGCGAACTCGCCGAAGGAGTAGGTGCCGTCGGCGGCGGGGCTCGTGGTGGCCAGCGTCTCGCCGTAGGGCGAGACCAGGGTGAGTACCGAGTCCTCGACCGGGCACGATCCTGAGGTCGACACGTCGGTGACAGTGCCGCCGATCGGGCGCGCCCTGCTCACGAACCAGGTCTGGTAGACCGGGAAACCGGCACGGCGGGTGAAGACGAAGGTCAGGCTGGTGAGCCGGATGTCGGGCTCGTACCAGCCGCTGGCTCCGTTGGTGTCGGTGGCGGTCGGGTTGCCGGTCAGCGTCGAGGTGGCCGGGTTCCAGGTCGGCTGGTCGGTGCCGCCGGCGTAGTTGAACGGGCCCTGGAACCATGCGGAGATCGCCGCGGCCGGGACGTCCTCGCCGTTCTCGTCGGTCGCCCGGATCTGGACCTGGTCGGAGTCGATGTCACCGAGCACGAACGCCCAGCCGGTGTCGGGGGTGGGGTTGGCGAAGGTGTACGTCGTGGTCGAGGCCCCGCTCGGGGTGTCGGCCTTCGGGCGCAGGTTGATGTAGGCGGACCCGCGGCTCGAGCCGTACTTGGCGCCCGGAGGCGTGCCGGCGTCGAGGAAGGTGGACGCGCCGCTGGGAAGGGCGACGTTGGCGCGGGAGTCGCTCGCCATCTGTGCCGCCGGGAAACCTGCCGACCGCTGGGTCATCGTCGTGGAGTAGTCGTTCGACGTCCCGGAGATGGGCGCCCACTCGGCCCACGAGTCGGTCATCGCGTGGGCCGGTGCCGGCGACAGCACCGTGACGAACACTCCGGCCAATAGTGCCAACGCCAGGCAGGCCCGGTTGAACATGGAGGGGTTCCTTTGCTTCCGAGGAGCAAATGTTGCGTTGGGGGACTTAGGAAGGCTATCCGAGCGGGAGCCGAGATTTGCGCTCTGAATCACGCGTGTGGCGGAGGTTGGCGTCGTTCGAGGTCGCGGACTGCCATTCCGCGGGGCGCGGGATCGACCGGACCGACCGCGCCAGGGTCGGGATGAGGGCCGCTGCGGCGGTCAGCGCGGCGACCATCAGGACGGCCACGGCGCCGTCGACTCCGGCGAGCAGCGCCTCGGCCAGTGCCGGTGCGAGCGGGATCGAGAGCATCGAGACGAACTGTGCGGCGGCCTGCACCCTCCCGATCAGCTCCTGCGGCGTGGTCGCCATCCGGTAGGCGGCGATGCCGGCGTTGCCCGCGGGGTTCAGGAAGAGACCGACCGAGGCGGCCAGAGCCATGACCGCGGGGTGCGTCCAGAACGCCAGCGGGATCGAGAGCGGCACGAAGCTCCAGGCGACGAGGATCGTCAGCCATCCGGTCGGCAGCCGGTCGATCAGCCAGGGCACGGCGAGGGCGCCGAGGATCCCGCAGGCGCCGATGGCCGCCTCGGCCAGCCCGATCTGCCACGCCGGGAAGCCCGCTTCGACCAGCCGCAGCAGGGCCAGGAAGAAGAGCGCGTTGACGGCGAGGTTGATGGCAGGACTGAAGAGGAGCAGCGTACGCAGGAACGGCTGCCGCCAGCTGTAGCCCAGTCCCGCGGTCAGGTCGGCCAGGGGCTTCTTGGCCTCCCGTGCCGCCGCCGGTGGCGCCGAGAGGTCGGCGCGGACGCGTGCGAGCAGCAGCCAGCCCGCTGCGTACGCGATGGCGTTCCCGGCGAAGGGCGCCCATCGGGAGACACCGAGGAGTACGCCGCCCAGCGGCCCGCCGAGCAGTCCGGCGATGTGCTGGCGGGCCTGCTGCTGGGAGAACGCCGTGGGCAGCTGATCGGGCGCGACCACCGACCTGATCGCCGAGTTCTCGGCGGGCAGGAAGAGCCCGTTGAGCGCTCCGGTGAGCAGGGCGACGAGAAGCAGGTGGGGGAGGGTGAGCGAGCCGAGCAGGCCGGCGATGGCGAGGGAGGCGTACAGCACCGCTCCCGAGCCGTGGGCGAGCCGCATGATCCGCAGCCGGTGGTGGCGGTCGGCGATCACCCCTGCGGGGAGCAGCATGCCGACCATGCCGACGAGGTGGGCCGCCTCGGCGGTGGCCGCCCAGAACGCGGATCCGGTCATGGCGTAGGCGACCAGCGGCATCGCGAAGATGCTCACCCGGGTCCCGAGCTCGGCGACGGTGGCGCCGACCCATAGAGCGGTGAAGTCGTGGTTGCGGGCGAGAGCGCGATAGGAGGGCATATCCGCACCGTAGATTGCGCAACATATATTGCGCAATAGTCCTTGCGCACTAAATGGTGCGAGATTCGGCTAGGGTGGCGCCATGGCCACCTACGACGACCCGCGGATCCTGCGCGCGATCGCCCATCCGACGCGCAACCGGGTGCTGCACGAGCTGTCCGCGGCAGGTTCCCTCCGCGCCGTCGACATCGCGAAGCGCACCGGCATCCCGGCCAACCAGGCGAGCTTCCACCTGCGACAGCTCGCGAAGTACGGCCTGGTCGAGGTCGCTCCCGACGCCGGCCGCGACAAGCGTGACCGCGTCTGGCGACTCGTCGACGACGACATCACGCTCAACCCCAGACAGATCGTCGAGCAGCCCGGGGGCGATGCCGCCTACACCGTGTTCCAGCGCAACTCCGTGGCATGGGGCCACCACCTGGTCGACCAGGCCTTCCAGATCTCCGCGGACGAGGACGACCCGGCCAAGCGCATCGTCTCCGAGACCTCCCTGCGGCTCTCCGAGGACGACGCCGTGCGGCTCCAGCAAGAGCTGAACGAGGTCGTCGCCCGCTATCGCGAGGCCGGTCGCCGGTCCGACGACGAGCTGGACCTCTACTCCGTCTATCAGCTCATCCAGCCGATGCCGGACCTCGCCGGCGAGGACGGGGACCCGGCCTGATCTGGTCGTGATCTCGCCCTGATCTGGTCCTGATGTGGGTTACGTCTCAACCACCTCTGCCCGCAGCCTTCCTACTCGCGAGTCACCTGCGCGTTGGTTTACCGTCCAAAACGCGCCCAGCCCAGGACGCCAGTAGGGAGATACGCGAACGATGAGCACAACCCAGATCGCCGAGAAGCGCGAGGTGCGCGAAGCCAACCGAGTCGAGGGTCACAACGCCAGGTCCTGGCTGCTGGTCTCCGCGATGCGTACCGAGATCTTCGACGACGCACAGCTGAGCCGCGCCGACCAGATCATCCTCGACATGGAGGACGCGATCGACACCTCGCTCAAGGCGCAGGCCCGCGAGAACGTGACCAGCTGGCTGAAGGGCGGCGGCCGCGCCTGGGTACGCATCAACGACTGGACCACCGAGGACTGGAGCGAGGACCTCGCCGCGCTGGCCGGGATCGAGACGCTCGCCGGGGTGATGCTCGCGAAGACCGAGTCGCCCGACCAGGTGACCGACACCTTCCAGCGGCTCGGCGGATCGACCCCGGTGATCCCGCTGCTCGAGTCGGCGCTGGGGATCGAGGACGCCGCGACGATCGCGCGCGCCCGCGGCGCCTACCGGCTCGCGTTCGGCTCCGGCGACTACCGCCGCGACACCGGTGCGGAGAACGACCCCCTCGCCATGGCCTACCCGCGGACCAAGCTCGTCCTCGCCTCGCGGATCGGCAACCTTCCGGGCCCGATCGACGGCCCGACGGTCGGCAGCAGCCACCCGCTGCTCCGTGAGCAGGGTGCCGACGGCGTCGCGATGGGCATGACCGGCAAGCTCTGCCTCGATCTCGAGCAGCCCGCGGTGATCAACGAGTCGTTCAGCCCGTCCCCGTCCGACGTGACCTGGGCCTACGAGTTCCTCCACAAGTTCGAGGAGGGCGGCCGCGTGATCCGCGACGGCAGCGACAAGCCCCGCCTGGCTCGTGCCGAGACGATCAAGCGTCGTGCCGAGCTGTTCAAGATCAAGCCCGACACCGAGACGTACGACGCCCCGGTCTCCGGCCCGAGCGTCTACTGACCTCCGGCCGACTCGGCCCGTCTGCCCCAGACATCCATGCCGAGTCGGCGCTGATGTCCCACGAACCAGTGCCGAGTCGGCGCATCTGTCCCATGCGGTTGGGGCAGTTGCGCCGACTCGGCTTCGGAATTCGGGACAGACGCGCCGACTGAGCATGTATCTGCGGGGCAGTTGCGCCGACTCGGCGCACGGGGGTGGGACAGATGCGCCGAGTGGGCTGGGCTCGGCTAGCGTTGATGTCGTGGATCTGCAGCAGCGCATCAGTGACCGGGCCGGTGAGATTCTGCTTTTCGCCGTCACCCCGCCGAGGGTGACGACGGACCCCGAGAGGGTGCAGCAGATCGCGGAGGTCACGCTCGAGCGGATCCGGCCGCTCGATGTCGACGGGCTGATCCTCTACGACATCGACGACGAGTCCGACCGCAACCCCGAGGAGCGGCCGTTCCCGTTCGTACGCACCCTCGACCCCGCCGAGTTCCTCGAGCGCAACCTCGCCGGTCTCGACGTACCGGCCGTCGTCTACCGCGCCACCGGGAAGTACGACGAGTCGACGCTGCGCGACTGGGTCAAGACCCAGGACCCGGCCAGGGCGCTGTCGGTCTTCGTCGGCGCCTCCTCGGGCGAGAAGCGGGTCTCCACCAGCCTGCGCCGCGCTCAGGAGATCCGCAGGGAGGCCAACCCCGACCTGCTCCTCGGTGCCGTCGCGATCCCCGAGCGACACACCGCCAAGGGCGACGAGCACCTGCGCCTGATCGCGAAGCAGGAGGCCGGCTGCTCCTACTTCGTGAGCCAGGTCGTCTACGACGTCAACGCCGCCAAGAACCTCGTCTCCGACTACCGCTACGAGTGCGAGACCCGCGGCCTGCAGCCCGTGCCGATCGTGTTCACCTTCTCCGTGTGCGGCTCGATGAAGACCCTGGAGTTCCTCCGCTGGCTCGGCGTCGACGTCCCGCGCTGGATCGAGAACGAGCTGCGCCACGCCACCGACACCCTCGACGCCTCGCTCGAGCAGGCCGAGGCGACCGCGATCGAGCTGATGTCCTTCTGCCGCCAGCTCGGGGTGCCGTTCGGCATCAACATCGAGTCCGTCTCGATCCGCAAGGTCGAGATCGAGGCCTCCGTACGTCTCGCCGAACGGCTCCGCGGCAAGCTCGAGCGCTGAGTCACAGCCAGCGCTGAGCGTCCCTCGTCTGGACGCAGCGTAGGAGGAGCGCAGCGACGACGGAGCGGAGGAAGACGAGGGTTATAGCGAAGCGCTCGCGATCCGGAGGATCGCCTATAGCTCAGTACGCATCGCCCACAGCTCGGGGAACAGGATGATGTCGAGCTGCTTGCGCAGGTAGGAGACCCCCGAGGTCCCGCCGGTGCCGGGCTTGAAGCCGATGATCCGCTCGACGGTGGTCACGTGCCGGAACCGCCAGACCCGGAAGGCGGTCTCCAGGTCGGTGAGCTCCTCGCCGAGCTCGTAGAGGTCCCAGTGCTTCTCGGGGTCGCGGTAGACCTCGCCCCAGGCGGCCTCGACGGCGTCGGAGGCGGCGTACTCCTGCTTCCAGTCCCGGTCGAGATGGTCGGCCGGGATGTCGAAGCCGCGCCGGGCCAGCAGCCGCAGCGACTCGTCGTAGAGCGAGGGCCGACCGTACGCGGCCAGCACGTCCTGCTCGTGCGGCCGTCCCTCGTGGGCACGGAGCGTGTAGGCCGCCTTGTTGCCGAGCGCGAACTCGATGCAGCGGTACTGCCACGACTGGAACCCCGAGCCGGTGGCCAGGTAGGGGCGGAACTTGTCGTACTCGGTCGGGGTCAGCGTCGAGAGCACGTCCCAGGCGTGCACGAGCTGCTCCATGATCCGCGAGACCCGGGCCAGCCCCTTGAAGGCCGGGCGCACCGCATCCTCGGCCAGCAGCCGCTGCGCCTCGGTGAGCTCGTGCAGCGCCAGCCGCATCCACAGCTCCATCGCCTGGTGCTGCACGATGAAAAGCATCTCGTTGTGGTCGCCCGAGAGCGGGTGCTGCGCGCCGAGCACCTCCGGCAGATGGAGGTAGTCGGAGTAGTCCATCGGAAGGTCCTGCGTGCTGCTCATGTCACTGCTCCTCGGGTCCAGAAGCGCTCGTCGCGCCATTCGTCGTCGTCCATCACCGAGACCAGGTGGTCGACGGCATCCCACACGTCGACGTAGCGGGTGTAGAGCGGGGTGACGCCGAAGCGCAGGATGTCCGGCGATCCTGCCCGGAAGTCGCCGACCACTCCGCGCTCGATGAGCGCCTGCACGATCGCGTACGCCCCGTCGTCGTCGATGCTCAGCGACAGCTGGCTGCCCCGCTGTGCGTCCTCCAGCGGCGACTCGATCGTGAAACCGGGCAGCCGGGACGCGACCAGGTCGGCGAAGAGCCGGGTCAGCGCGAGCGACTTCTCCCGGAGCCCCTCGATCCCGCCGTACGCCTCGGCGGCGAGCAGCGTGTCGACGCCGCACTCCAGCGCGGAGATGCCGATGACGGCCGGGGTGCCGGACAGGTAGCGCGAGACTCCCTCGGCCGGCCGGTAGCCCGGCGACATCTCGAACGGCGCGGCGTGACCCATCCAGCCCGACAGCGGCTGCTCGAAGCGGTCGACGTGGCGCGGGTTGACCCACAGGAACGCGGGCGACCCGGGGCCGCCGTTGAGGAACTTGTAGCCGCAGCCGATCGCGAAGTCGGCGTCGGCCCCACGAAGGTCGACCGGCACCGCGCCGGCCGAGTGGCACAGGTCCCAGACCGCGAGCACGCCGTGCTCGTGGGCGGCTGCGGTCACCGAGGCCATCGAGTGCAGGTAGCCGGTGCGGTAGTTGACCTCGGTCAGCATCAGCACCGCTGTCCGGTCCAGCAGCCCCTCGATCTCGGAGGGGGAGTCGACCAGCACCAGCTCGTAGCCGCGGTCGCGGCACAGCGAGGAGGCGATGTAGAGGTCGGTCGGGAAGTTGCTGCGCTCGCTCACCACGATCCGGCGATCGGGGGAGTCGGCAGCGGCGATCGAGAGCGCCGAGGCGAGCACCTTGTAGACGTTGAGCGAGGTGGAGTCGGCGACCACGACCTCGCCCTGACCTGCGCCGATGATGCGGGCGATCTTGTCGCCGACGCGCTGGGGCAGGGTGATCCAGGACGCGGTGTTCCACGACTCGATCAGCCCCTGGCCCCACTCCTGGGTGACCACCTCGGCCACCCGGCCGGCGGTGGCGCGGGGGAGCGCCCCGAGCGAGTTGCCGTCGAGGTAGATCGTCCCCTCCGGCAGGTCGAAGAGGTCCCGGAGCGGGGCCAGCGGGTCGGCCTGGTCGAGAGCGACAGCGTCGTCGCGGTTCATTCGGCACCTTCCTGGGTGGTGATCGCCCGAAGCACGGCCCGTACGGGCGCGGCGTCGGCGGTGGTGAGCTTGAGGGGGAGTGCGATCAGCTCGTAGTCGCCCGCGGGCACCTCGTCGAGCAGCAGGTTCTCCAGGATGCGTACGTCATGACGGTGGGTGGCGAAGTGGGCCGGCAGATCCTTGGAGGAGGCCGGGTCCAGGCTGGCCGCGTCGGTGCCGACCAGCCGCACGCCGTGGGAGGCGAGCAGGTCGATCAGCGCGGGGTCCAGCGCACAGAACGACTCGTCCCAGGTCGTCGGCTGGGTCTCGTACGTCCGGAACAGCACGCGCGGCGGCAGGTCGGTGACGTCGACGTGATCGACGGTGACCAGCGGGCGCACCCCGGACACGTCGATCACCCGGCACGGGCCGAGGAACGGCTCCAGGGCCATCTCGCCGGCGGGCGTGCCGCCGTCGGTGAAGTGCAGCGGCGCGTCCGCATGCGCCCCGACGTGCGCCGACACCGAGATCTCGGCGACGTTGACCGGGCAGCCGGGGCCGATCCGGAAGGTCCAGCCGACCTCGGTCGCGTGGTCCCCGGGAAAGACCGGCGAGGATGCGTGGACCGGTGGGGAGATGTCCCAGAGCTGCGCCATGGCGCCAGGATAGGCGGCTCTCGGACGGGGTCGTTCAGGCGGTGAGGAACTCGGTGGCGACGGGGGCCAGCGCCTTGGCCTCGACCATGTGGTTCTGCCCGTCGAGGACGACGTAGCGGGCGCCCGGGACCGCCTTGGTGATGGCCTGCTGGGCGTTGGTCATGTAGGCAGGGCTCTTGCTGCCCGCCATCGACAGCACGGGCACGGACACGTTCTTGTAGTAGCCGCCCGGCAGCGGGACACCCTGCTGGAACGGCACGCACATGCCCAGGTCGTAGGCCAGCGTGTGCGCGACCGGGGTGAGCTTCTTGAAGGCCGGGGTCAGGCGCATGATCTTGACCGCGACCAGCGGCATCCCGACCGTACGCATGAAGAGCTCGACCGCGGCAGCGCGCTTGCCCTTCTCCACCAGCTTCTCGACCTGCTGCGCCAGGTCGGCGTCGTTGGGACGGTGGGTGTCGTCGAGGATGAGGGGAGCCTCGTAGGCAACGATCTTGTCGATCGGCAGCCCGGCCCGTGCGCCCTCCAGCGCGAGGAACGCCCCCGAGCTCAGGCCCAGCAGGTGCGCGTGGCCACCGGCGGCCTCGATCACCGCACCGAGGTCGGCCACCTCCTGCTCGACCGCCTCCATGGTGCCCGCGGCAGCAGGCTTCGCGATGTTGCTCTCACCCCGGCCGCGGCGGTCGTAGCGGTAGACCGTGAACCGGTCCGCGAGCGCGGCGGCCAGGTCCTTGGAGGGGCCGAAGTCGCGGTAGCACATCGCTCCGTCGACCAGGACGAGCGCCGGGCCGGTGCCGGTGACGTCGTAGGCGATCGTGGTGCCGTCGGCGGAGGTGGTGGTCTTCGTCATCGTTCTGCTCACTTCTGTCGCGGTGGTCGTCGAGATACTTACGCGTCGGACGAGGCCTCGGCTCTTCGACACGCGGCCGCACGTTTCTCGAGGAGCTCGCGTTCCCCGGTGTTGCCGGTCAGCGAGGCCGCCTCGTCGAACGCCGCCGCGGCCTCGAGATGACGCCCGGCGCGGTGCAGCAGGTCCCCACGTACGCCGGCGGGAAGATGGGACCCCGGAAGAGCTCCGTCGGGGAGTGCCGCCAGGATCGCCAGCCCGGCGTCGGGACCGAAGGCGCGCCCGTGCGCGACGGCCCGGTTGACCTCGATGACGGCCCCCGGGGCACCGGAGGCGAGGAGATCGTAGAGCCGGGCGATCTCGGCCCAGTCGGTGTCCTCGGCTCGCCGGGCGCGCCCGTGGCACGCGGCGATCATCGCCTGCACGAGGTAGCTCCCGCCGGGAGTGCCGGAGGAGGCCAGTGCCGTGGCGCGTTCGACCGCCGCCAGGCCGCGGCGCAGCAGCAGCTGGTCCCAGCGGGTCCGGTCCTGGTCCTCCAGCAGCACCGGATGACCTTCCGCATCGGCCCGGGCCGCGAGCCGCGATCCCTGGATCTCCAGCAGCCCCTGCAGCGCCTGCGCCTCGGGGTCGCCCGGGGCGAGCGCGGCCAGCATCCGGGCCAGCCGCATGCCCTCGAGGCACAGCTCGGGGCGGGTCCACGAGGGCCCCGACGTCGCCGCGTAGCCCTCGTTGAAGACGAGATAGATCGTCTGCATCACCTCGCGCATCCGAGCCGCTCGCTCCTCGCCGGTGGGAAGCTCGAACGACGCCCCGACCTCGGTCAGGGTGCGCTTCGCCCGCGAGATCCGCTGCCCGACGGCCGACTCCTTGGCGAAGTAGGCCCGTGCGATCTCGGCGGTCGTCAGGCCGCCCACGAGTCGCAGGGTCAGCACCGTGCGCGAGTCGGGCGCCAGCACCGGGTGGCAGGAGAGGAACATCAGCCGCAGCACATCGTCCTCGATGTGGTCGACCGCGGCAGCCAGGTCAGGCATCTCACCCTCCTCCAGTTCGTGTCCGAGCAGCGCGACCTTGCGGCGCAGCACCTCGTCGCGGCGGAACCCGTCGATCGCGCGCCGCTTCGCGATCGACATCAACCAGGCGCCGGGGTTGCGAGGGATGCCCTCGTGCGGCCACTGCTCCAGCGCCGCGACGAGGGCATCCTGGGCGAGGTCCTCGGCCAGGTCGAGGTCGTGCGTCATCCGCGCCAGACCGGCGAGGAGACGTACGGACTCGTTGCGCCAGACCGCGACGATCGCGTCTTCGGTGGTCGCGGTCATTCAGCAGGCGTCGGCGGACCGAACAGCGGCCGCATCTCCACGGCCACGTCCTGTCCTGGCCAGAGCTCCTCGTGGAGCTGGATCATTCGGCGCCCGAGCTCGATCGCCTCGTCCTGCGAGCGGACCTCGAAGAGCGAGAACCCGCCCGCGACCTCCTTCGCCTCCGCGAACGGCCCGTCGACGTGGGTCACCTCGCCGGCGGTCAGCCGGATCTCCACCGCGGGACCGAGCCCGTCGGCGTCGAGCAGGATGCCGTCGGCGTACTGCTGCTTGATCTCGGCCTCCACCGCCTCGATCAGCGCGGCCGGGGGCGGTCCCGCGTTCGGGTCCATCTTCACGAACATCATGTAGCGCATCTGCTTCTCCTTGCGGGTCGGCGACGCGTCCGTTGCGCGTCGTCGCCTACGCGTCGAGCAGAGCCTGCCCCTTTCGACACGCCCGCACCAGAGATTTCGGTACGTGTCGCCTCAGGACGCCTTGGACTTCTTCGTCTTCTTCTCCTCGGCCTCCTCGGGGACCTCCTCGCCGCGCGACTTCTTGGCCGCGGCGACCGAGCGCTGCAGGGCGGCGAGCAGGTCGACGACCTCGCCGGAGGTCTTGGTGGAGGTGGGCGTGCGCTCGACCTCGCCACCCTCGATCTTGGCCTTGACCATCTCCTCGACGGCGCTGGCGTAGTCGTCGGAGAACTCCTCGGGATGGAAGTCGCCCGCGAGCGTCTCGACGAGCATGTTGGCCATCTTGATCTCGGAGTCCTTGACCTCGCCGGCCTCGACCTTGAAGTCGGGCACCCGGATCTCGTCGGGCCACATCATGGTCTGCAGGACGATCACGTCGCCGTTGTCGGTCGGCCGCACCCGCAGCGCCGCGACCGTGGTGCGCTGGCGCAGGGCGACGGTCACCAGGGCGACCCGGTCGGCCTCGAGGAGCGCCTGACGCAGCAGCGCGTAGGGCTTGATCCCGGTGTTCTCCGGCTCCAGGTAGTAGCTCTTCTCGAAGAGCATCGGGTCGATCTGGTCGCTCGGCACGAACTTCTCCACCGCGATCTCGCGCGAGGACGTCGTCGGCAGGTTGGCGAAGTCGTCGTCGGTGAGCACGACCATCTCGCCGTCCTCGGTCTCATAGCCCTTGGCGATCTCGGAGTAGGGCACCTCCTCGCCGTCGATGGAGCAGATCCGCTGATAGCGGATCCGGCCGCCGTCGGCCTTGTGCACCTGACGGAACGAGACGTCGTGGGACTCCGTCGCCGAATAGAGCTTCACAGGCACGCTGACCAGCCCGAACGAGACAGCGCCCTTCCAGATCGCACGCATGCGGACCCCTCGTCAGTCGGTAGGAATTCACCAAGTATCTGTCGTATTTGCCAATACCGGTACCCCATTCACCCACGTCAGAGCCGTCCCGCGCGTTCGGGAGATGAAGCAAGATGGGTCCATGCACTCGATGCTGCGTCCGATGCTGGCCACGCCCGGCACCCACGTTCCTCCGGGGGAGGAGTGGGTCCACGAGGTCAAGTGGGACGGCATCCGGCTCATCGGAGAGTCCGAGCAGGGACGTACGAAGACCCGGCTCGTCACGCGCAACGGCAACGACGCCACACCGGCGTGGCCCGAGATCGCGACGGGGCCGGAGCGGGACGTCGTCGTCGACGGTGAGGTGATCGCGCTCAACGACGCCGGGCTGCCCGACTTCCGGGTGCTGATGGACCGGATGCACAACCGCGACGTCCGCCGGGCGGCGCGGTTCGCGGAGCTGATCCCGGCGACGTACATGGTCTTCGACCTTCTGCGTCTCGACGGGCGGCTGCTCATCGAGGAGCCCTGGACGGAGCGCCGCAAGGTGCTCGAGGCGGTCCACGCCGAGGGCGACCTGGGCTCGTGGCAGGTGCCGGCGACGTACGACGACGGCCGGATGCTCCACGAGGTGACGAAGGCGCAGGGGCTGGAGGGGGTCGTGTCCAAGCGGCGCGGTAGCCGCTACCGTCCGGGCGAGCGGAGCAGGGACTGGGTGAAGCTGCCCCACCGCTACCGGGCCTCGCTAGTGGTCGGCGGCTGGCGACCGGAGGTCGGCACCGAGGGCGGCGCCGAGCGTCTCGGCGCCCTGCTCGTCGGGCAGCCGACACCGGACGGGCTGATCTACCGCGGGCGGGTCGGCAGCGGCATCACCGGCAAGCGGGCACAGCGGCTCGGAGAGCTGCTCCGCGAGACCGCGAGAAGCCCGTTCGCCGGGCCTGACGTCGACCCCGACGGAGGCGTGCCGGCCCTGGACGCGAAGGGCACGCACTGGGTCGAGCCGCTCCTCGTCGTCGAGGTGGAGACCCATGGCAGCCCTGTCGCCGCGCCGAGCTACAAGGGCCGGCTGCGGCAGCCGAGCTTCATCGGGATCAGGGACGACGTCTCACCGGAGGATCTGTGATGGTCGATCGAGAAGAGGTACGCGTCGAGGTCGACGGACGCGTCCTGACCCTGACCAGCCTGAGCAAGGTGCTCTATCCACGCACCGGCATGACGAAGGGGGAGGTGCTCAACTACTACGCCCAGATCGCGCCGGTGCTTCTGCCGCAGCTCCAGGACCGTGCCGTGACCAGGATCCGCTGGCCGCACGGCATCGGGGACATGTCGTTCTTCGAGAAGAACGCCCCGGCCGGCACGCCGCGCTGGGTCCGCACGGTGACCGTCCCGACCACCGGCTCGCGCACGGCCGACCACAAGGAAGGCACCCTCACCTTCCCCATCCTCGACAGCCTGGCGGCGCTCACCTGGGCCGCCAACCTCTCCGCTCTGGAACTGCACGTCCACCAGTGGACCGTCGGTGCCGACGGCACGCCGGCCGGCGCGAACCGGATCGTGATCGACCTCGATCCCGGCGAGCCGGCCGGGCTCCAGGAGTGCTGCCAGGTCGCGCTCCTGGTGCGCGAGGCGCTGGGCGAGCGCGGACTCACCGCAGCGCCGGTGCTCAGCGGCAGCAAGGGCCTGCACCTGTATGCCGCCCTGCCCGAGCCCGTCGAGCCGGATCTCGCCACGGCGCTGGCCAAGGAGATCGCCGAGGACCTGCAGAAGGCCAACCCGAGCAAGGTGACCGCGACGATGACCAAGAGCCGCAGGTCAGGCAAGGTTTTCCTGGACTGGTCACAGAACTCGGGGTCGAAGACGACCATCTGTCCCTACTCGCTCCGCGGCAAGGAGATCCCGAAGGTCGCGGCCCCGATCAGCTGGGACGAGGTCGAGGACGGAGCCGAGGATCCGCTCGCGATCGACCAGCTCGGACCTAACGATGTGGTCACACGGGTGTCAGAATCGGGGGATCTCTTCACAAGGGCTACAGGCCTCTAACTATTGTTCTCCCCATGTCTAACTCCGTGCTCGTCGTAGAAGACCAAGAGGACATCGCCGCCCCGCTGGTGCGCACGCTCCAGCGAGAGGGTTACGACGTCACCTGGGTCGACTCCGGCAAGAAGGCGCTGGAGCTGCTCGCGCCCCCTTACGAGGCCGAGCTCGTGCTGCTCGACCTGGGTCTTCCCGACATGGACGGACTCGAGGTCTGCAAGGCCGCGCGTGACAACGGCTACGAGGGCGGGATCATGATCCTCACCGCCCGCGACGCCGAGATCGACCTGGTGGTCGGGCTCGACGCCGGTGCCGACGACTACCTGGCCAAGCCGTTCGCGCTGGCCGTCCTCCAGGCCCGGGTCCGCGCGCTCCTGCGCCGCTCGGGTCCGGTCGAGCCCGGCGCCGACGACGACGCCCTGCGCATCGACGTCGCCGCCCACCGGGTCTACGCCGGCGAGCGCGAGGTGACGCTGACCGGCAAGGAGTTCGCGCTCCTGGCCGTGCTGGCCGCCTCCCGCGACAAGGTGGTCTCCCGCGACCGGCTGATGGCCGAGGTCTGGGACGAGAACTGGTACGGCTCGACCAAGACCCTCGACGTCACCGTCGGACGCCTGCGCCAGAAGCTCGAGGCGGCCGGTGTGCAGGAGAAGGTCGTCGCGGTCCGCGGAGTCGGGTTCCGGCTGGAAGCCGGAGAGTAGTCACAGCCGACTCGAAGTCGGAGCAACCGCAAGTCCAACACGGCGTCAGACCATTGTTCAGTGCGTGAGATGACTCACAAACGACGGCAAAAACACGCGTAACCACGCGGAATGTGCTCGGAAACCGGGCATTCGGGATTGGATCCGGTCCAAATCGCATGTCACCTTGGTTGAGCCGTGCAGAACGCACGACCGGCCCCGGTACACGCCGAATCCTGTCCCTCCGGAAGCCGGCCCCTACTACTGAACCCCCTTTACCCTCACACTCAGCAGTACGTATGGGACAGGAGCGGGGGACCCAAGTTCCACGCGACTAACTCGGACGGTCGCTTGGGGTGAAGCCATCCAAGGATGGCCGGGCAACCTTCTGGCCCGAACCCGACAGCTCACCTCGCAGGCGTGGGAAGGAACTCACGCATGTCCAAGTCCGTATCCCGTCCTGCCCATCGAGGCAACGCGCGCCCGTTCCGGTCGCCGAACGTCTCGCTCGTGCGGGCCATCACAGGATCTCTCAGCGGCCACGGCAAGCTCGCCGGCCGCATCACCCTCGCCAGCGGTATCGCCGCCGGTGCTCTGGTGGCGGTTCCCGCCGCCAACGCCGCGCCGGTCTCCCATGAGGTGACCACCGTCGAGTCGGCCCCCGTGGTGGAGGCTCCGACCCTGGAGGCCTCGGCCACCCCCGCGGCGATGCTCACCGACATCCAGCAGCTCGAGAGGGCTGTCGAGGTGCAGCAGCGCAAGGCCGAGGCAGCCCGCAAGGCGGCCGAGGCGAAGCGCAAGGCAGCGATCGCGGCCAAGAGGGCCGCGGAGGCGAAGAAGAAGGCCGAGGCGGAGGCCAAGGCCTTCGCCGCGAGCCAGCAGGGCAAGATCGAGCGGGCGATCAGCGTCGCCTCGGAGCAGATCGGCGACCCGTACGTCTGGGGTGCCACCGGTCCGAGCGCGTTCGACTGCTCCGGCCTGACGCAGTACGCCTTCAGCGCCGCCGGCATCGAGCTTCCCCGGGTCTCGCGGGACCAGGCTGCTGCGCTGCCGACGATCCCGAACGACCAGATCCAGCGCGGTGACCTGATGTTCTGGGGCAGCCCCGTCTACCACGTCGGCATCTTCCTGCGCTGGGAGAACGGCGAGGCGATCATGCTGCACGCCCCCAAGCCGGGTGCGGCTGTTCGTGAAGAGGCTGCCTGGAGCGGCTGGTTCGCCGGCTCGACCCACCAGGTCTGAAGTTTCTCGGGGCCCGTTCGATCGGGCTGACCCCCACATATCCCCCTGGCGCTCGCCCTCCGGTTCCCCTTGCCGGAGGGCGAGCGCATATGTGGGCCGGCGAATCGGGTGCTGCACCACGCGTCAAGTAACCTGTAAGACGTGGCAGGCCCCGAATTCGACACCGAGATCAAGCAGCTCCAGGCAACGATGCAGACCATCGGCCAGGTGCTGGACCTGGACGCGATGCGCAAGGAGATCGCCGACCTCGGCGAGCAGGTCGCCGCGCCCGATCTCTGGGACGATCAGGACAACGCCACCCGGGTCACCGGACGGCTCTCCCTGCTGCAGGGTGAGCTCAACAAGTTCACCGAGCTGAGCAGCCGCATCGAGGACCTCGAGCTGATGGTCGAGATGGCCCAGGAGGAGGGCGACGCCGACACGCTCGCCGAGTCCGAGGCCGAGCTGGGCCGGGTCAAGAAGGCCGTCGAGAGCCTGGAGATCCGCACCCTGCTCTCGGGGGAGTACGACTCCCGCGAGGCCCTGGTGACGATCCGCTCCGGCGCCGGTGGCGTCGACGCTGCCGACTTCGCCGAGATGCTGATGCGGATGTACGTCCGCTGGGCCGAGCGCAACAAGTACCCCGTCGAGGTCTTCGACACCTCCTACGCCGAAGAGGCTGGGCTCAAGTCCGCCACCTTCGCGATCCACGCGCCCTACGCCTACGGCACCCTGTCCGTCGAGGCCGGCACCCACCGCCTGGTGCGGATCAGCCCCTTCGACAACCAGGGCCGCCGCCAGACCTCCTTCGCCGCGGTCGAGGTCGTGCCGGTGCTCGAGCAGACCGACGAGATCGAGATCGACGAGAACGACATCAAGGTCGACGTCTACCGCTCCTCGGGCCCCGGTGGCCAGTCGGTCAACACCACCGACTCGGCGGTCCGGCTGACCCACATCCCCACCGGCACCGTGGTCTCCTGCCAGAACGAGAAGTCGCAGCTGCAGAACAAGGCCGCCGCGATGATCGTTCTCAAGGCCAAGCTGCTCGCGCTGAAGAAGGCCGAGGAGGAGGCGCAGCTCAAGGAGCTGAAGGGCGACGTCGCCGCGTCCTGGGGCGACCAGATGCGCAACTACGTCCTCAACCCCTACCAGATCGTCAAGGATCTGCGTACGACCTACGAGGTCGGCAACCCGCAGGCCGTCTTCGACGGGGACATCGACGGGTTCCTCGAGGCCGGCATCCGCTGGCGCCGAGGTGCCGAGAAGGCCGAACAGAACTGAGCTGATGGTTGCGCAAACGCGCACCAGGCTTCCACTCCCGGGCCGCGGCGCGGCGTACGTCTATGACGTCTACGGGCCCGAGGACGGGGTGCCGATGGTGCTCTTGCACGAGCTCGGAGGCAGTGCGAAGCGGTGGCAGGAGGTCGTGCCGCCGTTCGCGGCCGAGCACCGGGTCCACGCCTTCGACATGCGTGGGCACGGCGACTCGGACTGGGCCTCCGACTACTCCCACCGACTGATCGCCGACGACGTCATCGTCGCGATGGACTCGCTCGGGATCTCCGGTGCCGTGGTCGTCGGGCACTCGACCGGCGGCAACGTCGCCCTCCTGGTCGCCATGCACCGGCCCGACCTCGTCTCCCGGCTGGTCCTCGAGGACGTGGTGCCGCCCGCGCCGCGCCGGCGGAGGCTGCCCGGTCGTGCCACCAGGCCGATGCCGCACGACTGGGAGTGCATCGCGTCCCTGCTGGTCGAGGCGACGACGTACGACGCGTGGATGTGGGAGCAGCTCGAGCTGCTGCCCATGCCGACCCTGATCGTGGCCGGCGGCGGCAACAGCCACATCCCGCGGGCCGACCTCGAGAAGGCCGCCCTCCGCATCCCGGAGGCGGACCTGGTCCACTTCGACGTCGGCCACTTCGTGCACCGTAACCAGCCGTACGAGTTCGCCGACACCGTCCTCGCGTGGCTCGCGTCGCTGCGCTGAATGCGACGCGTCCCGCGTCGCGGGTGGGATCCCCATCCCTAAGGACCCCACCCGCTCTCGCCAGCCGGCTCTGCTCTGACTCAGTGCCTGCGGCGGCGCGCGCCGCCCGGTGAGGTGCCTACCCGGCCCGAGCGACTAAGTCGATTAAAGCACTAGACTTTGCTTCGGCGCAAATGACGCGCCGATAGAGGGCGGGGCGGGTGTGGGGCCGGCCGTCAGGCGGCGGCCGCGGTGGCGGTCACCAGGCACCAGCGGGACGCGCGCTTCTGCAGCGCCGCGGTCGACTCGCCGGCCTTGCCGGTGAGCTCGCAGGAGAGCCAGGCGTCACCGAAGAGCCCGCGGTAGACGACCTTCGGCTGCTTCTTCGCGTCGGTGCAGGTGAGGGCGACCGACGGCTTGCCGTACGCCGGGGTCGACGCGGCCTTGCAGCCCTTGGGCACGCTCTTGGTCATCTGGGTGGCCCAGTCCAGCGTGACCGGCGGGGCGAAGACCCACGCGCGCGCCGAGGTGGCCGCGTCCTCCGGGCCGGTCCAGATGCAGCCGTACTCCTGGGCGACGTCGTTGACCTCGCCCGAGATCGCGGTCTGGTCGCCGTCGCCGTAGGCCTTCTTCTCGGTGGCGGCGCCGCCGAGGGCCTCGGTCGCGTCCTCGGTCGGGACGCGGTCGCAGAACGCGCCGCGGCGTACGTGCATCGTGGTGGTGTCCGCGGTGCTCAGGTCGCCCTTGACCTCGGGTGCTTCCGGCTCGTCGTCTTTCAGGGTGAGCACGCCGACCCCGACCGCGATCGCGGTGAGGACTACGGCACCGATGAGGATCCGGACTGCAGAGCGCACGCCGTCAGAGTACAGGGGCAGGTATGTCAGAGCCGAAGTGCTGAGCCCACCACCATTGCACTACCCTCGGTGCGGTGATCCGCTTCGAGAAGGTCAGCAAGGCCTATCCAGGGCAGGCCCGACCCGCCCTCAACAGCCTTTCGATCGACATCCAGAAGGGGGAGTTCGTCTTCCTTGTGGGCCAGTCGGGCTCGGGGAAGTCGACGGCTCTCAAGCTCATGCTGCGCGAGCAGCGGCCGACCACCGGCCGGGTCTATGTCGCCGGCAAGGAGATCAACCGGCTCGCCGGCTGGAAGGTGCCGCGGCTGCGTCGCCAGGTCGGCACGATCTTCCAGGACTTCCGCCTCCTCGCCAACAAGAACGTCGCCGAGAACGTCGCCTTCGCGATGCAGGTGACCGGCCACTCCAACCGCGAGATCCGCGAGCGCGTCCCGGAGACGCTCGAGCTGGTCGGTCTCGACGGCAAGGGCGACCGGATGCCCGACGAGCTCTCCGGTGGTGAGCAGCAGCGCGTGGCCGTCGCCCGGGCGTTCATCAACCGGCCGATGATCCTGATCGCCGACGAGCCGACCGGAAACCTCGACCCCGGCAACACCGTCGGCATCATGCGCCTGCTCGACCGGATCAACCGGTCGGGCACCACCATCGTGATGGCGACCCACGACGTCCAGATGGTCGACCAGATGCGCAAGCGCGTCATCGAGCTCGAGCACGGCCACCTCGTACGCGACCAGGTCCAGGGCGGCTACGGGGCTCAGTTCTGAGGCTTCAGTCCTCGGCCGGCCCCGCTCACCCTGACCAGGCTCTCGACTAGAGAAAGTTTCCTCTACCCGCCATGCAGCTGCGTTATGTATTCACCGAGCTCCGCCAGGGGCTACGCCGCAACCTGTCCATGCACGTCGCGGTGGCCCTGACCCTGCTCGTCTCGCTCACCCTGGCCGGCGTCGGCCTGCTGCTGCGTGAGCAGGCCCAGCTGACCGAGGAGGTCTGGGGCGACGAGCTGCAGATCACCTTCTACATGTGCAACGGCGCCAACGACCGCAACCCGCAGTGCGCGGGCGCCGTCGACGACAGCCAGAAGAAGGTCATCACCGACGCCCTGGACGACAACAAGTACGTCGACAAGGTCGAGGAGGAGAGCCAGGAGCAGGCCTACGAGCGGCTCCAGGCTCTCGACGTCGAAGGCGTCAGCGGTCCCGACCCGGTGGTCAGGGCCGACGACATGTGGGAGTCCTACTGGGTCACGATGACCGACCCGCACCACTCCGCCGAGATCATCGAGGCCGTCGCCGGCCTGGACGGCATCGACCACGTCGGTGACGTCCATGAGGTCACCGGGCCGATCCTCGCCGCCGTCGACGGGCTGCAGAGCGCGGCGCTGGTCGGCGCGATCGTGCTGGTCGTCGCGGCGCTGCTGCTGGTCGCCAACACCATCCGGCTGGCGGCCTTCGCCCGGCGTCGCGAGATCGGGATCATGCGGCTGGTCGGTGCCTCGACCCTCTACATCGCGCTCCCGTTCCTCCTCGAGTCGCTCGTGGTGGCCCTGGTCGGCATCGCGCTGTCCGGCATCGCGCTGGCCTCGGTGATGTACTTCGGCGTCGAGCAGCGGCTCTCGTCCACCGCGGTGACGCAGTGGGTCGGCTGGGAGGAGTTCTTCAGCTCCTTCGCCATCGTCGCGGTCCTCGGCATCCTGCTCACGCTGGTCCCGACACTCCTGCTCACCCGCAAATACATCAAGGTCTGATCCGGATCCCCTACGGTCTAGCCGTGCACGTCTTCCCCCGTGCCGGCAGGCTCGCCGCTGCGCTCAGCTGCGTCGTGGTCGCTGCCGTGCTGCTCTCGCCGACCCTGCCCTCCTCCGCCGACGAGAGGGACCGGCTCGAGCAGGAGCAGCGGGAGATCCAGCGCGACCAGAAGGCCGCGGCCGAGGATCTGGAGCACTCCAGTGCCGGGCTGCGGGAGGCATCGGCGACGTACGCCGCGGCGCGGGAGAAGCTCGACCGCGCCCAGACCCGGCTGAACGAGCTCAACGCCCGGCTCGTCGAGGTGCAGGCCGCCCACACCCAGGTGAAGGCCGAGCTCGCCGAGCAGAAGGTGCTCCTCGCGAAGGCGAAGAAGGAGCTCGCCGAGGGCCAGGCCGAGGTGAAGGCGCAGCGCGAGCAGATGCGCGACGAGATCCTGTCCCGGTTCACCGGGGGAGACCCGCGACTGGCTCAGGCGGCGGCCCTGCTCTCCGGCGGCTCGCTCGAGGACCTGATGCGCCAGCAGACGTACGTCGACGCGGCCGCCGCGGGCCAGGACGCCACGCTCCAGCGGATGGAGGCGACCGAGACGATGCTGGTCGTCCGCGAGGCCGAGGTGCAGGAGGCGACCGACGCGATCGCCGCCAAGGAGAAGAAGGCCCGCAAGCTGGTCGCCGAGGTCGACTCACTCCGGGACCAGGCCGCCGCGGCCCACGACGAAATGTCGACCCTGGCCGAGCGGGCAGCCACCGCCAAGCGGTCGGCCGAGGCGGCCCGGGCGGCGGACGCCGCCGAGCTGCGGAAGCTGGAGGCGGAGGAGTCGGCGCTGCGTACGAAGATCCGGTCGCTGGCGTCGGCCGGCTCCGGCACCGACCGCAACGTCGGCTCCGTCGGCGGGCTCTTCGGGATGCCGGTGACCGACACCTACATCACCTCGCCCTACGGCATCCGCAAGCACCCGATCTACGGCTACGTCGCGCTGCACAACGGCACCGACTACCACGCTCCCTGCGGCCGCCCGCTGCTCGCCATCGAGTCCGGGCAGATCATCTCGACCTCCTACTCGAGCGTGTGGGGCAACCGCCTGTACCTCTACCTGGGCAAGGTCAACGGGCACTCCTACACCGCCGTCTACAACCACATCTCGAGCTACGCGAAACGCTCGGGGAGCGTCGGGCGCGGTGAGACCGTGGCCTACGCAGGGACCACGGGTTGGTCCACGGGCTGCCACCTGCACTTCACCGTTCTGCGCGACGGCACTCCGGTCGACCCGGTGCCGCTGATCGGCGGCTGAGGCCTAAACGTTTCGCGGTCATGACCTCCTGCCTGAGAGAATGGAGGAATGGCGAAGGAGCAGGGGCGCAAGATGATCGCGCAGAACAAGAAGGCGCGACACGACTACCACATCGAGGACACCTACGAGGCCGGCATGGTCCTGCAGGGCACCGAGGTGAAGTCGCTGCGTGAGGGTCGCGCGTCCCTGGTCGACGGCTTCGTCGACATCGACCGCGGCGAGGCCTGGATCCACGGGATCCACATCCCCGAATACCTCAACGGCACCTGGACCAACCACGCCGCCCGCCGCAAGCGCAAGCTCCTCCTGCACCGTGCCGAGATCGACAAGATCGAGCGCAAGGTCGCCGAGAAGGGCCTCACCGTCGTCCCCCTCGCCCTCTACTTCCTCAACGGCCGCGCCAAGGTCGAGATCGGCGTCGCCAAGGGCAAGAAGTCGTGGGACAAGCGCAACACCATCGCGGAGCGTACGGCCAAGCGGGAGGCCGAGGTCGAGGTCGGCCGCAAGCTCAAGGGGATGAAGGGATAACCGAGTGGGGAATGTCTGCAGGGGACTGTAGTGTTGTCCTGTTGCCAGCATCGCTGGCATTGAAAACTCAAAAGGGGCTGATCGGTTTCGACTTGGGACGTTGCTCCCAGGGGAAGCGGGTCGAGGAGCCAGCGTCATCTCGTAAACGATCGCTGGAAACCAATAACTGCCAACGCTAAGCGCAGTTCCTTCGCTCTCGCCGCCTGACGCGGTGATCGAAGCGTCTGACCGAGTATCCGTCTCCGGCTCGGATCCAGGCGTCATCTAGGAGACTCCACCTCATGCACATGCCGACGGGGCATGAGGGACAACTAGTCGGCTGAGCCTGTCGGGGACGTGTCTGCGTCGAGCCCCGGGGATGAGAGAACGCCACCCACAGACTGCACCCGGAGAAGACCTGGCACGGCGCTCGAGGACCGGGGTTCGATTCCCCGCAGCTCCACGAACCTGTGGCCGACGTGTGCCCGCGCTTCGCGCGGGCCACGTCGGTTCGTCATTTTCAGGCGACGCTTCGCGTCGCGGCGGGGATATCCCCGCACCCCTTAGCTCCGCGTGGCTGATGTCGTCGCTCGCGCGGAGGCGGGGGCTTCGCCACCCGCACCCCCGTTCATGTGGCGCGTGGCTGATCGCGTCGCGGCGGGCCTTGCCGTCGACCCCTTAGTTCGGCGTGGCTGATGTTTCGGTGGGCGGAAGACTTCCGGTTGTTCACCTCCCTGGCGGGACGACTTCTGTTGCGTGCGCGATAGGGTTGTGAGGCGTACGTCACATGGAGGTAAGGATGTTCGAGGAAGGACAGCTCTACTCGCCCGTCACCGTGGGCGAGGACGGGCAGGTCGAGGTGCATCTGGGGGACAACCACCCCGGGTTCGCAGACCAGGACTACCGGGCTCGACGCAGCGAGATCGCTGGCGCCGCGCTCGGTTGGAAGCCGGGGCGGCCAGTGCCGCGGATCGACTACACCGAGACGGAGAACGAGATCTGGCGCACGGTGTGCCGTGAGATCGCGCCGCTGCACGCCAAATATGCCTGCCGCAACTACCTCGCGGCGGTCGAGGCCCTCAACCTCCCGCAGGATCGGGTGCCACAGCTCGACGAGGTGAGCGCGGGGCTGAAGCCGCTGACCGGGTTCGAGTACGTCCCGGCCGCGGGGATCGTCCCGCTGGAGGAGTTCTACGGGAGCCTGGCGGACGGGCAGTTCCACTCGACGCAGTACCTGCGCCATCACGCGGTGCCGCTCTACACGCCCGAGCCCGACATCATCCACGAGGTGATCGGCCACGGGAACCTCCTCGCCGACCCGCAGGTCGCCGAGGTGAAGCGCCTCGCCGGCGCGGCCGCGCGGCGCGTGGAGACCCGGGAGGCGCTCCAGGTCGTCGCCGACGTCTTCTGGTTCACCATCGAGTTCGGCGTGCTCCACGAGGAGGGTGAGATCAAGGCGTACGGTGCCGGCCTGCTCTCCTCCTACGGCGAGATCGAGGAGATGCGGGAGGTGGAGGTGCGTCCGATCGACTTCGCCCAGATGGCGACGATCGACTACGACATCACCCACTATCAGCCGGTGCTCTTCGCGGCGGAGTCCTTCAGCCACATGGTCGACGAGGTCGGCAACTTCTTCGCGACCTGCGACGACGACACGCCACAGCGTCTCGGCGCCGTCTAGACCGATCCGATCACGTCCGAGGGGTTAGCCTCGGACGATGATCGACGGCTACCGCAACCGCGCGCTGGAGGTGGCGCTCGCCGCCGCCGACGTCGACGCGGTCGGTGCCGCGCTGCGTACGGGGCAGGTTGTCGTTCCCCAGCTCGACGAGGCCCGGATCAGGGTCTTTCCCGGGGATCGCGGCAACCGGCCACCGTACGAGGCGATGATCTTCTCCTCCCAGGAGGCGCTGGAGACGTTCCTCGCCGAGGACACGCGCCGGCGCGCGCAGCTGCGCAACGCCGACGGCCTGCGTGACTTCCTGACCGCCAACATCGAGGAGATCGCGTACGTCACCTTCGACCCCGCCGGACCGAACCGGTTCCGCCTGGGCATCAAGGAGGCGCTCAAGACGCTCGGCCCCAAGCCGCACGTCGACCTGCGGCTGCCGAAGGCGCAGGAGTGGTACGTCGTCGACATGTCCGACGAGGACATCCGCGACTACCAGCTCGCCGACCTGGCCGACAAGGTCCTCCCGAAGGTGCAGCGGTCCAGGATCGAGCAGCCCGAATGGGCCCGATGGATGGCCGCGGCCAAGGACGCGGCCGCCAAGCAGGGCGCCGCGTTCCTGGCCTTCTGGCTGCAGCGCGTCGGACGGCGCCCGGCCGGGCTGGCGGTCGCGCTCAACCGGCCCGCTCCGTTCGGGATGGTGCGGCATCCGCTGCAGGCCGAGACCACGACGGTGGGGGAGCGGTGGGTGGCCTCGCCCGACCGGCTCTACGAGTCACGGCTGATCTACTCCTTCCCCCACCCCGACCTCGCCGACCTGGTCCTGCCGACGGTCGACCTCGTGGTGGCGACGCTGTCGTGGGGAGATGAGTCGTGAGCTGCGTCTTCTGCGATGTCGTCGCGGGCGACCTGGAGGCCGAGATCGTCTTCGAGGACGACGGCTTCCTGGCCTTTCTCGACCACCGGCCGGTGCAGAAGGGCCACATCCTGATGGTGCCCAGGCAGCACCTGGCGACGCTCCTCGACCTCCCGCCCGACCTGCACGCAGGCTTCGTCGCGAACGCCCAGCGCCTGGCCGCCGCGGTCGTCGAGGGCCTCGGCGCCCAGGGCAGCTTCGTCGCGGTCAACAACGTCGTCAGCCAGTCCGTGCCGCACCTGCATCTCCACGTCGTCCCGCGCACCCGCGGCGACGGGCTCAAGGGCTTCTTCTGGCCGCGCCACAAGTACGCCGCCGGCGAGCAGAAGGAGTACGCCGACCGGCTCCGCGCCGTGCTGGGCTGACGGACCACCACGGTCGGGTAACAACGCCCCAGCCTTGTGTCGGCACGGCTAGCGTCCGGTGTTGCCTGCAGAAGAGGAGACAACGTCGTGTCGCTCACCACTCCGCCGCGTCCGGTGGCTCTCGCGGATGAGATTCCTGAACTTGCTCGTCTCGCCCGGGTCGGCACCAGGTTGCACCCCCGGCCGGGAAGCCCGACGGTGCTGGAGAGCTCCGTCGGCGGACCGTTGTTGTGGCCTGAGGACGAGCCATGGCCGTTCTGTCCTGGCGACCATGCGTTCGAAGAGGATGGCTCGGAGCCGCTGCCTTTGATCCCCGGAATCCAGCTCTATCTTCGCGATGCTCCTGCGCTGCCGCATCCTGCTGGAGCCGACCTTCTCCAGCTGATGTGGTGCCCGACGTTGAGCATCGACTCCGACGATCACACCGCCGACGGGCATCTCCAAGCTTTCTGGCGGGCGTCCACCGAGATCACGACAGTGCTGGGCGATCCACCTCGGGCGCCGAGAGAGCGCATCTGGGCGGATATCGTTCCGGCGCCATGTGTGGTGCATCCCGAGCACATCACCGAGTACCCCACGGCCGACTGGCTGCCGGAGGAGCTCGCGGGCGCTGCAGAGCGGTGGGAAGCGATCTTCGGTGAAGACTGGAGATATACCTACAACTCCCTCGCGGTCGCGCAAGGCATCAAGGTCGGTGGGTGGGCCGGTGCGGCCTCATTCTGGGGTCCCGCTGGGCCGGAGTACTTCCGTTGTGAATGCGGTGCGGCGCTCGATGCGCTGGTCCAGCTCGATAATGAATGGGACGGGTCCAATATCTGGAGACCGATCGAGGACGCTGAGAGCACAACGTATGAGCTACGGCGACGTACCCAACTCGCTGCTGACCTGCAGATAGGTCGTGGGTACGCGCTCCAGACCTACTACTGCACTGCCGACTGGACCCATCCGATCGCGCGCTACATGCAATGACCTCGGGCAGCCGGTGAAGACAAGTCTGGCGTAGCCGACGAGCGCGGATCCCGCGAAGGAATGCAGTTGGCTGAGTTCACCGAGGCGTACGGCTTCGGCCATCGAGGCGTCGGGGCGAGGTCGGCGGAGACCGATTCACTCGAGATCAGTCGTCATCCACTGATCCCGGGAGTGCGCCATGTCGCTGTCGTCCGTCGCGTCCAAGACCTTCACCTCAACGCTGGCCGGCGTGGCGCTGGCCGCAGGCACGATGCTCGTTCCGGTGGCGGTCAACGCCGTCGAGGCCCACCGGGCCGAGGACATCACCGTCACCGCCCACCGCGGCGCGAGCGCGTACGCCCCCGAGAACACCCTCGCCGCCTTCGCCGTCGGCATCGAGCAGGACGCCGACTGGATCGAGTCGGACGTGCAGGCCACCAAGGACGGCGAGCTCGTGCTGATGCACGACACCACCTTGTCGCGCACCACCGACGTCGAGCAGCGCTTCCCCGGCCGCTCGCCGTGGAACGTCAAGGACTTCACCCTCGCCGAGATCAAGACCCTCGACGCCGGCTCCTGGTTCGGCGAGAGGTACGCCGGTGAGCCGGTGCCCACGCTGAAGGAGATGGTCGAGCAGGTGCGGCCGACGCGGTCCGGGATCCTGATGGAGCTCAAGTCGCCCGGGCTCTACCCGGGTATCGAGAAGAAGGTCGCTGCCGAGTTCGACTCGTTCCCGGGCTATGTCGAATCAGCCGTCGCGGCCGGACGGCTCGCCGTGCAGAGCTTCGACTTCGGCTCCATGAAGACCTACAAGAGCATCCAGCCCGAGGTGCCGGTCGGTCTGCTCGGCACCCCGGCCTACGCCGACCTGGACAGCTACACCTGGGCCGACCAGATCAACCCGCACCACGGCTCCTTCGACGCCGGCTACGTCGCCCGGGTCCACCGGCTCGGGATGGACATCCACTCCTGGACGGTGAACGACGCCGCCACGATGAGCTCGGTCCTCGACCGTGGGGTGGACGGCATCATCACCAACAACCCCGACGTCCTCCAGGACGTGATCGCGGAGCGGCGTACGCCTGAGCTGGGCGGTCGAGACGCCGCCTGAGCCGCCGACAGATCGTCACGCGGCGTTCACCGCACACCGGCCCCAGGGACTCCCGGGGCCGGTGTGATCGGGGCATGAACACGCTGAACCCCACTCGCATGCGTACTCTCGCGCTTGCTGCCGCCGCGGCGCTCGCCACCGGGACCGTCCTGGTCTCGAACCCCGCCTCCGCGGCGGCCACCACCACGACCGCCGCCCAGGCGGCCAAGCACCACCACGCCGACCCGATCGTCTTCGGTCACCGCGGTGCCTCCGGCTACCGGCCCGAGCACACCCTGGCCGCGTACGACCTGGCCATCCAGCAGGGTGCCGACTTCATCGAGCCCGACGTGGTCTCGACCAAGGACGGGGTGCTCGTCGCCCGCCACGAGAACGAGATCTCCGGCACCACCGACGTCGCCGACCACCCCGAGTTCGCCGGCCGGAGGACGACCAAGACGATCGACGGCAAGGCGCTGACCGGCTGGTTCACCGAGGACTTCACCCTCGCCGAGCTGAAGACGCTGCGGGCCAAGGAGCGCATCCCGGGCGACCGCCCCGCCAACACCGCCTACAACGGCCTCTACGAGGTGCCGACCCTCGACGAGGTGCTCGACCTGGTGGACGCCAAGGAGGCCGAGACCGGCCGCACCATCGGCGTCGCCCCGGAGACCAAGCACCCGACGTACTTCGACTCCATCGGTCTCTCGCTCGAGGAGCCGCTCGCGAGGAGCCTCAAGCGCCACGGCCTCGGCGGCAAGCGCGCCGCGGCGGTGATCCAGTCCTTCGAGATCAGCAACCTCAAGGACCTCAACCGCATGGTCGACACGCCGCTGGTGCAGCTGGTCGACTTCGGCGGGGCGCCCTACGACCAGGTCGTCGCCGGGACCGGCGTGACCAACGACCACCTGGTCACCGACAAGGGTCTGCGCAGCATCAAGAAGTACGCCGACCAGGTGGCGCCGTACAAGTTCTACTTCATCCCGCGCAACGCCGACGGCACCCTGGGTGAGGCCACCGACCTCGCCCAGCGCGCCCACCGCGTCGGGCTGCCGACCGTCATCTGGACGATGCGCGCGGAGAACAAGTACCTGCCCACCGAGTGCCGCGTCGGCACCGACCCGATCGCGATCGGTGACCTCGGCTGCGAGGTCGGTCCCTACCTCGACGCCGGTGTCGACGCGTTCTTCACCGACCACCCCGACCTGGGCGTGGCTGCCCGCGACGAGTGGGTTGCTACCAATCAGTAGACACCTCGCGACATCACGTACGGCCCTCGCTATTGTCGGCGGGGGCCGCACGTGTTCGTGGGGCCGGTCACAACCAAAGGAGCTTGAGTCATGGGTCGTTTCGACGGACGCGTCGCAGTCATCACCGGTGCGGCGCGAGGGATCGGTTTCGGAGTCGCCACGCGTTTCGCCGAGGAGGGCGCCTCGGTCGCGATCATCGACCTCCACGAGGCCGCTGCCGCTGAGGCCGCCGCCAAGCTCCCGCTCGCCGAGGGCGCGAAGTCGGTCGGCATCGGCGCCAACGTCGCCAAGGCCGAGGACGCCGAGGCCGCGATCGCGCGTGTCGTCGAGGAGCTCGGCGGCCTGCACATCCTGATGAACAACGCCGGCATCACCCGCGACAACCTGCTCTTCAAGATGACCGAGGACGACTGGGACCTGGTCATGAACGTCCACCTCAAGGGCCACTTCCTGATGAGCAAGGCCGCGCAGGCGGTCTTCGTGAAGCAGAAGTACGGCAAGATCATCAACGTCTCCTCGACCTCGGCCCTCGGCAACCGCGGCCAGGCCAACTACTCGGCGGCCAAGATGGGCGTGCAGGGCTTCACCCGCACCCTCGCCATCGAGCTCGGCCCCTACGGCGTCAACGTGAACGCCATCGCGCCGGGCTTCATCGCCACCGAGATGACCGACCAGACCGCGGCCCGCCTCGGCCTCGACGTGGACGAGTTCCGCAAGCTCTCGGCCGAGGCCAACCCGGTCAAGCGCGTCGGTGAGCCCGGCGACATCGCCGCCGCCGCTGCCTTCCTGGCCAGCGACGAGGCCTCCTACATCACCGGCCAGACCCTCTACGTCGACGGCGGCGCGACCGTCGCCTGATCTGGTCAGGACCGAACCCCGGGCGTGCCCGCGTTGGATGCAACGATTACCGTCTGACACTCGTCTTGGTACTGAGCCGATGCAGGCCGATGCAGATGGAGATTGATGATGCGTACGTCCCGCCCGGGGTTCCTCCTGCGATCAGTGGCAACGCTGGCCGCCGCGGGTCTGGTCCTGACCGGCTGCGGCTCCTCGGAGGAGCCCAAGGAGACGAAGCCGTCGCCGTCCGCGCCGGCTGAGCCCGACCACGAGCCGCTGACCGGCGTCGAGCTCCCCGAGGGGCAGAGCGCGGCGCGCAAGCACCCGGCCTACATCGTCAAGATCGACAACACCGCGGCCAGCGACCCGCAGTACGGCGTCGCCAAGGCGGACATGGTCGTCCAGGAGCTGGTCGAGGGTGGCGTGACGCGCCTGGCCGTCGCCTACTACTCCCAGCTCCCGAAGGAGGCCGGTCCGGTCCGCTCCATGCGGGCCACCGACGCCGGCATCGCCGCACCGATCGGTGCCAAGATCCTGACCAGCGGCGCGGCTCCCTACACCTTCGCGCAGCTGAAGAAGCACGACATCTCGTGGATCGACATGTCCACCCCCTACGTCGTACGCGACACCAGCAAGCCCCACGACTTCCTGCACAGCGTGGTCGGCAAGGTCGCCAAGGTCGGGAAGGCTGCCGAGAGGAAGGGCAAGGCCAAGCGGCCCGGAGACTTCATGCCCTGGGGCGACGCGACCACGAAGCTGGCCGGCGGCAAGCCGGCCCGGGCCGTCGACGTGAAGTTCTCCCAGGCGCGCACCGACAACTGGGTCTTCAAGGGTGGCAAGTACCACCTGCAGAACAACTACATGGCCAAGAGCGGCCAGTTCCTCGCCGACACCGTCGTGGTCGCGCAGACCAAGACCACGATCGCCCCCTACAAGGACCCGGGCGGCGCGATCGTGCCCGTCTCCCACTTCACCGGCCGGGGCAAGGCGTGGATCCTGCGCGAGGGCCAGATCGTCGAGGCGACCTGGGTGAAGAAGGGCGAGAAGGGCGCGGTCACCTTCACCGACGCGCAGGGCGCCGCGATCGAGATCCCGCCGGGCAAGGTCTGGCTGGACCTGATCCCGAAGGGCAACGGCCAGGTCGAGCCCGGAGGCGTGACCGTCAGGTAGCGCGCAGAGAGATCGCCCGATCTCTCAGCGCATGTCCTCGACCTTGACCCCCTGCTTCGCCAGGGTCTGGACCCCGGTCAGCAGGTAGGTCACGGCCAGCTCGATGCGCTCGGCGGCGTCCTCGGGGTTGCTCGCCTCGGTGACGGACTCGCCGGCGGCCGACATCGCCCCGAAGAAGAGCCGGGCGAAGGTGGCGACCATCTCGTCGTCGACGGTGCGGTCGCCGGCGCGCAGGACGGCGGCGACGATGTCCTCGACGACGGTGAACGTGGAGCGCTCCTCCTGCTCCCGGTAGCGCTGGTAGCCGAGGACGGCCGGGCCCTCCTGCACGACGATGCGGCGGTAGGTCGGCTGCTGGACGGCCTCCAGGAAGGTCCGCAGCCCGGCCCGGGCCTGCTCCCACGGGTCCTTCGACTCGCGCATGGCGGCGTCGATGCTCTGCGCGGTCGCGGCCTCGACCTTCTCGAAGACGACCTCGTAGAGCGCCTGCTTGCCGCTGAAGTGGTGGTAGAGCGCGCCCTTGGTGACCTCGGCGCCGGCCACGATGGCGTCCAGCGACGTGCTCGCGTAGCCGTGCTCGGTGAAGAGTCTCTCGGCGACCTCGACCAGCGTCTTCTTGGTCGAGGCGGAGAACTGCTGCCGCCGTGACATCCCCGGCACCGACGGAAGCGGGGGAACCTTGGGGACGAGCTTGCTCACGGACGACTTTGCCACCCATCCACTCTAACGGCCGTGTCAGGAATCACCGTCCCGGCTATTGGCCATACCGTCGGTATGTCCAATACTATAGGTACGTACTCGCGGTATGTGAGTGCCAACCTTCCGCAAGGAGCCGACAAATGAGCTGGACCAGCCATCACAAGCGCGGGGAGATCCTCCGCGGCGTGGTCGCCGCCGTCGACGAGCGTCGAGACGGCCTGCTGCCCATGGATCTTCCCGGCGTCACCGAGACCTTCACCGACGAGCTCGACCTGCTCGCCGCCCTCCAGCTGCGCTGGCACACCCGCCTGTCCGGGCGCATCGAGACCGAGCTCGCCAACCAGCCGATGGACCTCGAGGACGCCGTCGTCCGGGCGTGGCACGGCGCGGCCGACGACCTGCCAGGCATCCGCACGGTCCTCGACCGCTACCACGCGCTTCCCGTCGACGACGCGATGGCCACCGCGCTGGCCAAGTCGCAGACCAAGGAGCACCTGACCCTGGCCGTCATGGCGGGCAAGGGTGCGTTCGCCGACGCCGAGTGCGTACGCCTCGGCTCGATGATCGAGGCACGGGCTCGTGCCGAGTACGAGCCGGCCGTCGAGGTCGTCGAGCGCGGGCCCTTCGCCGGCCTCGTCGACATGTTCCGGGCGGTCCGCTCGGCAGCCTAGGCCCGTCCTGAGCTTGTCGAAGGGCTGCGTACGGACCTTCAAGCCAGGCCCCGGGGCCGGTGTGCTCCCTCCCGCGGACTCCCTTCCGCACCTCCCTTAGCACCGGTCCCGGGGCCGTTGTATTTGTTGGTTTCTTGTTGCGGCTGACGTACCCCAGGTGATGCGATCATGGCGTCATGACGGAGCAGAAGGACGTACGCGCCGGGCGGCTGCTGGTAGCCACCCCGGAGCTTCGCGACCCCAACTTCGTCGACACCGTCGTGCTGCTGATCGAGGTCAACGACGACGGTGCGCTGGGTGTGGTGCTGAACCGGCCCTCGCCGGTGCCGGTCGCCGAGGTGCTGCATCCGTGGGCGACGTCGGTGGCCGTTCCCGACGTCCTCTTCCAGGGCGGCCCGGTGAGCAAGGACTCCGCGATCGCGGTGGCGCTCCTGGTCGACTCCGACGACCCGCCGCTGGGTTTTCGCCCGGTGGTGGGACGCCTCGGGCTGCTCGATCTCGACACGCCGGTCGAGCTCGTCGACGGCACCCTGTCGCGGCTGCGCATCTTCGCCGGCTACGCCGGCTGGGGCGCCGCTCAGCTCGAGGGAGAGGTCGAGGAGGGGTCCTGGTACGTCGTCGACAGCGAGCCCTACGACTCGTTCCTCGACGACGTGAGCTCGATGTGGTCCGCGGTGCTCCGACGCCAGCCGGGTGAGCTGGCCTTCCACGCCACGCGCCCGCCCGATCCGGAACTCAACTAGAGGACCAGTAGACTGGGAGGCATGGGCATCCTGGGATTCGGCACGAAAGAAGCCGTCAAGGAACGGGAGGACGTTCGTCATCAAGACGTCCCCACCGAGGAGGGTGACCACGACCGCTACTCCCACTATGTGGAGAAGGACAAGCTGACCGAGGCGATGGTCATGGGCACCCCCGTGGTCGCGCTGTGCGGCAAGGTGTGGGTGCCGAGCCGCGACGGGTCCAAGTTCCCGGTCTGCCCCGACTGCAAGGAGATCTTCGAGGGGATGCCGCCGGGCGGTGGCGAGGGCGACGACGAGTGAGTAGCGCCGACCTCCCCGGCGCCCTCACACCCGCGTGGCCCAACAAGGCCGCCTGGGGCACTGCGCCCAAGCTCCGTGCTTGGCAGCAGGAGGCGCTCAACGCCTACCTCACCGACCATCCCCGTGACTTCCTCGCCGTGGCGACGCCCGGCGCCGGTAAGACGACCTTCGCGCTGACGGTCGCAGCCGAGCTCCTGGGCCGGCGCCTGGTCGACCGGGTGACCATCGTCGCCCCGACCGAGCACCTCAAGGTGCAGTGGGCCGAGGCGGCCGCGCGTGCCGGTATCCCGATCGACCCGACCTACTCGGCCGGTCAGGGCAAGACCTCGGCCGACTACGTCGGGATCGCGGTGACCTACGCGGGTGTCGCGGTCAACCCGCTCGCGATGCGGATCCGCACGGAGCGGTTCAAGACGCTGGTGATCCTCGACGAGGTCCACCACGCCGGTGACGCGCTCTCCTGGGGTGACGGTGTCCGGGAGGCCTTCGAGCCGGCCGCTCGCCGGCTGGCGCTGACCGGTACGCCGTTCCGCTCCGACACCAACCCGATCCCGTTCGTCACCTACGCACCCGGCGAGGACGGCATCCCGCGCTCGGCGGCCGACTACACCTACGGCTACGCCGAGGCGCTGCGCGACCACGTCGTCCGGCCGGTGCTCTTCATGGCCTACTCGGGACAGATGCAGTGGCGCACCCGGGCCGGCGACGAGATCGCCGCCCACCTCGGTGAGCCGCTGACCAAGGACCTGACCTCGCAGGCGCTGCGGACCGCGCTCGACCCGGCCGGGTCCTGGATCCCGTCGGTGCTCGCGGCCGCCGACAAGCGGCTGACCGAGGTGCGGCGCCACGTCCCCGACGCGGGTGGGCTCGTCATCGCCACCGATCAGGACTCGGCGCGCTCCTACGCCAAGACGATCAAGTCGATCACGGGGGAGTCGGCCACGGTCGTCCTCTCCGACGAGAAGGCCGGCTCGAAGAAGATCGCCAAGTTCGCCGAGTCCGACGACCGCTGGATGGTCGCGGTCCGAATGGTCTCCGAGGGCGTCGACGTGCCCCGGCTCGCCGTCGGGGTCTACGCCACGACCACCTCGACGCCGCTCTTCTTCGCCCAGGCGGTGGGCCGCTTCGTACGTGCTCGTACGCGGGGCGAGACCGCCTCCGTCTTCCTGCCCTCGGTGCCCAACCTGCTCGGCTTCGCCTCCGAGCTGGAGCTGCAGCGCGACCACGTGCTCGGCAAGAAGGTCACCAGCGAGGACGACATCTTCGCCGCCGAGGACGCCCTGATGGCGGCGGCCAACGCCGAGGAGGGCGCCTCCGAGGAGGAGCTGGGGGCCTGGGAGGCGATGGGCTCCGAGGCACGCTTCGACCGGGTGCTCTTCGACGGTGGCGAGTTCGGCCACTCCGGTGAGGTGCACGTCGGCTCCGAGGAGGAGATGGACTTCCTCGGTATCCCCGGGCTGCTCGACGCCGACCAGATGAAGACCCTGCTCCAGCAGCGGCAGAGCGACCGGGCGCGCAAGCAGAAGTCGGCCTCGGGACCGGTCGCCGCCGACGAGCCCGTCGCCGCGGTCGCCGCCCACGAGCAGCTCGCCGTGCTCCGGCGCGAGCTCAACGGCCTGGTCGCCGCCTGGCACCATCGCACCAAGACGCCCCACGGTGTCACCCACAACCGGCTCCGGAAGGAGTGCGGCGGCCCGCCCGCCGCCGTCGCCAACGCCGACCAGCTCAAGGCCCGCATCGACACCCTGCGTGACTGGGCGGCGCGAGGTTCGGCCTGATTTCGACGAGCCGACTCGGCGGGAGGGTCGAGGATTCGGGCACACTGGCTGTCATGAGGACGCGATGACAGCACTCGAGATCGCCGTGACGTCGGTGGACGGCGCGCTCGCCGCGCGTGCGGCCGGGGCGACCCGGGTCGAGCTCTGCACGGCCCTCGAGGTCGGTGGTGTCACCCCGTCGCAGGGGCTGGTCGAGGGAGTCCTCGACGCGGTCGGCGGCACCGACGCCGCCGACGGCTGGCAGGGTGTCCACGTGCTCGTCCGGCCGCGGCCGGGAGGGTTCGGCTACTCCGCCGAGGAGCGGCATCTCCTCGAACGCGAGGTCGAGATTGTCCTGGCGGCCGGGGTCGACGGGATCGTGATCGGCGCGCTCACTCCGCACGGGGAGCCCGACGTCGAGCTGGTCCGTGGCCTGGCGGATGCGGCCGCTGCGTACGAGGCGACGGTGACGTTCCACCGGGCCGTCGACCTCAGCGCCGACCCGGTCGCGGCGATGCGGTCGCTGGCCGGGGTGGTCGACCGGGTGCTCACCTCAGGTGGTGCGCCGGCCGCCGCGGCGGGGGCCGCGACGATCGCCGAGATGGTCGCGGCCGGGGGACCGGACGTCCTGGCCGGAGGCGGCGTGACCGTCGATGCGATCGCGGCGCTGGCGGCGCTCGGGGTCGAGGGCGTGCATCTCTCCGCGAAGCGACGGGTCCTCACCGCCGGCCGGGTGGCCCTGGGTGTCGCCGACGACGGTGGTCACTGGGTGACCGATCCGGACGTGGTCGCGGCCGCGGCCGCCGCGCTGGCCTAGGCCAGGGTGTCGCCCTCGACCAGGTCGCGCAGCACCGAGACGGCGGCCTCGAGGTCGGCCTCGGTGCGGTGACGCGACTCCAGCCGCTCGGCGATGAGATGCGAGATGCGCTCGCGCACGTCGGCCAGATCGGCCCGGCCCGCGTCGGTGAGCGTCACCAGGCTCGCCCGCGCATCGGCGGGGTTGGGCTCCTTGCTGACCAGGCCGGTCTCCACCAGCTGGGCGATCTGCGCCGACATGGTCGGCTGGGAGCAGCCGTCGGCGCGCGCCAGGTCGGTGATGCCGAGCGGCCCGATGGCGTCGAGGATCGTGAGGACGCGGACGCTGGCCGGAAGATCGAGCGCGCGGCGTACGAGGCGCATGAGGCGCGCCGCGTAGACCACCAGGTCGCTGGAGAGGTCCAGGGTCTTCGCCGAAGCGGAGCCCGAGGCGGTCGGGCCTGCTGTGGGGAGCAGCTGCTGTGAAGGCATCGGTGGATTCCAGGGTTGGGGTTGCGGCGCGGTGAACGGGTGGAGACTATCTGAGAATGACTACGGAGCGGCACACCTGGATCGCGTTCCTGCGCGCCATCAACCTGGGCGCGACGCGAAAGTTCCCCAAGCAGGCGATCACCGCAGCGGTCGTGAGGGCAGGCGGAACCGACGTCGAGACCTACATCAACACGGGCAACGTACGCTTCGACCACCCGGTCGGCGACCGGGCCGAGATGGAGGCGATCCTGGAGGAGGCCTTCGCCGCCGACCGCTTCTTCGAGGTGCCGACGATCTGCGTCACGCCCGCCGAGCTGAAGGTGATCGCCAACGACGCCGCGGCGGTCGGGATGGGTCACGAGGGCCGGCAGTTCGTGTTCCTGTGCAAGGAGCACAGCGATCCCAGCTCGCGTGAGGCCCTGGTCGCCCGGGCGGGCGAGGGCGAGCGGGTCTACGTCATCGGTCGCGCCGTGCACCTGCTCACCGAGAGCTTTCACCAGACGAAGATCACCAACGCCGTGGTCGAGCGCCACATCGCCATCAGCACCAACCGCAACCTCAACGTGATCCGCACCCTCGCCGACCGTTGGGCCTGAGGCCTGCTGCGCCCCTACTGCGCCTCGATGCGATCGAGATAGCCCCGGCGTACGTCGTCGTCGACGCGGGTGATCGCGGCGTCGTCGTGCACGGCGCGGCGGATCAGGCGCATCACCCGCTCGGGGACGAGCGGAGCGCCGGCGGCGGCGAGGCCGACGTAGGACGGGACGGCGATCTCGGCCGCCCGGGTGCGGACCGACCTCACCACGGCGGCCGCGATGTCCTCGGGGTCGACCGTCGGGAGGACGCCGAGGTCGATGCCGGAGGAGAGCTCGGTGCGGACGGCGCTCGGCAGCACGGTGGTCAGCGAGACCCCGGTGCCGTCGAGCTCGAGGCGCGTGGCCGCGCTGAGGCCCACGACGGCGTACTTGCTGGCGTTGTAGACCGCCAGGCCCTTGAGCGGGAACTTGCCCGCCAGCGAGGCCACGTTGACCACGTGGCCGTGACCGCGCGCGATCATCCCAGGCAGCGCCAGCCGCATGCCGTGGATGACTCCGTAGACGTTGACGTCCATGGTCAGCCGGTCGATCCGGTCCTCCTGCTCGAGGAAGGCGCCGTTGGGCATGACGCCGGCGTTGTTGACCAGGACGTCGACCGGCCTGCTGTGGGCCTCCTCCGCGGCGGCGAGGAAGTCGCCGTAGGACTCCTTGTCGGCGACGTCGAGCCGGTGACCGCTCGCGCCCCGGCCGAGTCCTGCCGCCGCCTCCCGCGCCAGCGCGTCGTCGAGGTCGCCGAGCGCCACCTTCGCCCCGGCCGCGGCGAACTCCTTCGCCGTGGCCAGGCCGATACCGCGGGCGGCGCCGGTGACGACGACCAGCGCGCCGTCGAGGTCGATCCTGGGGCAGCGGGTCATGCGGACACCTCGGTCTCGGCAGGCTCGACCACCGAGGTGATCTGGAAGTCGGCGGGGTCGAATCGGCTGATCCGGCGGACCAGCTCGCCGGTCGACCACGGCCAGGAGAAGCTGTTGCGGCCGTTGGCGTCGATGAAGTAGCTGTGGCACGAGGCGCCGCTGTAGGCGGTGCCGGCGAGCGCGGCCTGCACGTCCGCGACGTACGCTGCCTGGGCCTGTGGGGTCACGTCGAGCTGTGTCCAGCCCTGCTCGCGGGCGGTGGTGACGGCGTCGGTGATCATCGCGACCTGCGACTCGGCGACGGCGAAGGCGGAGCCGTGGCCGGTGCCGAGGCTCGGGCCGAGCACCACGAACGCGTTGGGGAAGCCAGCGACCGAGGTGCCCTGGTAGGCCTCGGGGGAGCCTGCCCAGTGCTCGGCGAGCGTGCGGCCGTCGGCCCCGCGGATCAGGTCGGCGACCGGCATGTCGAGGATGTGGAAGCCGGTGCCGAGGATGATTGCGTCGACCTCGGCCGCGCTGCCGTCGGAGCCGATCACGCTGGCGCCTTCGACGCGGTCGACGCCGGTCGCGTGCACCTCGACGTTCGGCTTCGTCAGCGACTGGAGGTAGTTGTTGGAGAAGAGGATCCGCTTGCAGCCGAGCAGGTAGTCGGGCGTCAGCTTGGCCCGCAGCTCCTTGTCCCGGACGGCAGCGCGCAGGTAGGCCTGACCGATCTTCTGCAGCCCGTGCATCAGCGGCTTGGGGCGGTGGAAGGCGAGGCCGACGGTCTCCATCGCGGCGTACTCGACGGCGCCGAGGGCCTTCTCGAAGAAGGGGACGTTGCGCTTGACCCACTTCTCCGCCTCCGGCACCGGGTGGTCGACCTTCGGCAGGACCCAGTGGGCGGTGCGCTGGAAGAGGTGCAGATCGGCGACCTGCTTCTGGATCTCGGGCACGAACTGGACGGCCGACGCACCGGTGCCGATCACGGCGACCCGCTTGCCGTCGAGGTCGACGTCGTGGTTCCACCGCGCCGAGTGCCAGACCTCACCGGGGAAGTCGGCCAGGCCCGGCAGGTCCGGGATCTTCGGCTCGTTCCACGGGCCGGCGGCCGCGACCAGGAAACGCGCGGTGATCTCACCGGCGCTGGTCTCCAGGCGCCACTCGGCGGACTCGTTGCTCCAGGCGGCTCCCAGGACCTCCACGCCGAACCGGGTGATGTCCTCGAGGCCACGGTCGCGGGCGACGCGGTCGATGTAGGCGAGGATCTCCGGCTGGTTGCCGTAGACCCGCGACCAGTCGCTGTTGGGAGCGAAGGAGAACGAGTAGAGGTTGGACGGTACGTCGCAGGCACATCCCGGATAGGTGTTGGCCCGCCAGGTGCCACCGTAGGTGTCGGCTTTCTCCAGGATGACGACGTCCTCGACGCCTGCCTCGCGCAGCTTGATCGCGGCGGCGATGCCGGAGATGCCGGCGCCGATGACGACGACCTCGTGATGCTTGCTCATGCGGTTGCTCCTTCGAGTGCGGCCGCGACGCGGCCGGGAACGTGTCGGCGGGCCGCGGCGAGGGTGGCCTCGCGGCGGCCGAGGTCCATGAAGTTGGGGCCCATGTCGGCGAGCTCCTCGGGACCGGGCTCGACCCGGATCACTCGCACCCCGGCCGCCCGGAGCCGGGCGACCTCGCGGTCGAGCACCGCGGTCATCTGGGAGCGCAGCAGTCGCTCGACCCGGTCGATCCCGCGGGCCGGTACGCCGCCCTCGGTGGTCATCGGGGCGACCACGACGACCTCGTCGACCGCCTGGCCGAGGAGGAGGTCGGCCGAGACGGAGGAGACCGCGCCGCCGTCGACGTAGCGACGGCCGGCGATCTCGACCGGCGGGAACCAGCCGGGGATCGCCCACGACGCGGCGACGGCCGCGCTCAATGAAGTCGCCGGGGCGTCGTCGGAGCCGAACGCCACCCGCTCGCCGGTGGTCGCGTCGGCCGCGACCAGCCAGGTCGCGGGGTGGCCGACCCAGCCGTCGGGACCGGCCAGCGCGTCGCCGTACTCCCGCAGCCAGCCGGCGTCCCCGCGGCCCCGGGGGAGCAGCCCGGCCAGCGCGCTGTAGGGCGAGCGGCGCGAGAGCCCGGACCGGACCAGGCCGAGCGCCGGCAGCGCGGGAGCCGGCATCGGCGGCACCGTGCCGGGGTGGACGGCGACGTGGGCCGCCAGCACCGGGTCGGCGCCCGGTGTCCCGTCGAGAGCGTCGAGCAGGTCCTGCGGCGTACGGCCGGACCCGAGGGCCGCGACGATCTCGGAGCCCGCGGAGGTGCCGACCAGGACGTCGGCGGTCCGGGCGTCCCAGTCGAGGGCCTCCTCGAGGGTGCGGAGGGCGACGGCCGTCCAGGCGAACCCGAGGGTGCCGCCGCAGCCGATGGCGAGCGCGCGTCGTTGCGTCATGATTCGGATACTAACGGTATTTGAATACCGACGGTAGGCCTGGCTGGTAAGATCTGGGCCGTGGGCCGGATCACGCGCAAGGAGTCGCACGCGCAGACGCGGGAGCGACTCGTCCAGACCGCACATCGCCTGTTCCTCTCGGACGGCTACAACGCGACCTCGCTCGACAAGGTCGCCGCCGAGGCGGGCTACTCGAAGGGCGCCGTCTACTCGAACTTCGCGACCAAGCACGATCTCGGCCTCGCCGTGCTCGACGTGATCCATCAGGAGCGGGCACTGTCCCTGGCGAGCGCGGTCAACGGGATCGAGACCGTCGAGGGCCGGATCGACGCCTTCGCGGCGTGGGCCGAAGCCAACATCGGTGACGTCGGCTGGACCGCGCTCGAGGTCGAGTTCGCGACCAGCACCCGTCGCGTCCCGGGCGTGAGCCAGCAGCTCGCCAACAGGCGCCGCGAGCTCACCGCGGCGGTCGCCGGCCTCATCGAGCAGCAGGCCGACGAGCTCGGCCTCACGCTGCCCTCACCGGCCGAGGAGGCCGCCGTCCAGCTGCTCTCCCTCGGCATCGGGCTGGGTGTCCAGCGTGCGTTCGACCCCGACCTGTCGGTCGCCAGCCTGGTCGACCTGCTGCGGTCGTTGCTGGAGAGCGCGAGACCCTAGTGTGCCGGGGCGCCGTTGCGCTCGGCGGAGGGGAAGGAGACCCGGTTCAGGCCGCGTACGGCCGGGCTCAGCAGCGTCGCCAGCGAGATCACCACATAGGCGATGCCGGCGATCGCGAGCATGTTCTCGATCCCGTACGCAGCAGCCAGCGGCCCCATCGCCAGCTGCCCGACGGGGATGGCGATATAGGTGCCCAGCTGGTCGTAGGAGGACGCGCGGGAGAGCAGCTCGCCGGGGACGTTCTCCTGCATCGACAGCTGCCAGCCGAGGCTGAAGACCTGGATGCCGGCGCCGGAGAGGGTGGCCGCGGGCAGCAGCACGCCGAGGTCGGTGGAGAACCCGAGCGCCGCGATCGGCAGCCCGAACAGGGCCATCCCGATCATGCCGTAGAACAGCGGCCGCTCGAGCCGGACCTTCATCAGCACGAGCGTCGCGGCGAGCACGCCGATGCCCTGGAAGGTGAGGAGCAGACCCCAGCCACCCGCGCCCAGCGACGATCCCTCGGCACGCTGCGGGCCGAGGGTGAGCAGCCCACCCTCGTAGAGCGCGTTGAGCATCGTCGCGGCGCCGACGCAGAGCCACAGCCAGCTGGTGGTGCGGAAGTAGTCCCAGCCCAGGCGCAGGTCGCCGATCACCGAGGCCTTGCCGACCGACCCGCTGAGCTTGACCGGCAGCAACAGCAGCGCGGCGATGATCCAGGTGGCCGCGTCGAGGGCGAGCGCCCAGCCCGCGCCGACGCTGAGGACGAGGAGGCCGGCGGTGCCGGGACCGGCGACCGCGACCACCGCCCGCGTCAGCGACATCAGCACGTTGGCCTCCTGCAGCATGGTGCGGGGCACCACGAGCGGGATGATCCCCTGCTGGGCGGGCAGACCGGCGGCGGAGACGATGCCGTTGAGGGCGGAGAGGACGATCAGGTGCCACAGCTCGGCGACCCCGGCGATGACCAGGACGGCGACCGCCGCCTGGCTCAGGCCGGAGATCAGGTTGGAGGCGAACAGGATCCGGGCCCGGCCCATCCGGTCGGCGAGCACGCCGCCGATGAGCATGAAGACGATCATCGGGATGGTGCGGGCCGCGAGGACGGCGCCGATCGCGATCGGCGCGTCGCTCACCTCCAGGACGGCGAAGGCGAGCGCGACGGGCGCCATGAAGTTGCCCACCATGTTGATCGAGCGGGATGCGAAGAACCATCGGAAGTGGGGTTCGCGAAGGGGGGCTGTCGCCGAGATCCGAGCCATTCGAGAGACAATAGACCTTCGGGCGATCTCTATCTGCCGAAAATTCCCAAATCTGTCACGAGACCGCGATCCCCGCCGCTCGCATCTCCTCGATCGCCGTCGCGGTCGACGCTGCGGCCACTCCCGCGGCCAGGTCGGAGAGCAGTCTGGTGTGGAATCCGGCCGCCCGTGCGTCGAGCGCGGTGGCGCGTACGCAGTAGTCGGTCGCCAGCCCGCACACGTCGACCTCCTCGACGCCCTGGGCGCGGAGCCAGTCGGTCAGGGTGGTGCCGCCGGTGGCGGCGCCCTCGAAGCCGGAGTAGGCCGCTGCGTACTCGCCCTTGCGGAAGATCTCGTCGAAGGTGACCGGGTCGAGGTTGGGGTGGAAGGCCTCGCCGTCGGTGCCGACCACGCAGTGCGCCGGCCAGGAGTTGGCGTAGTCCGGCGGGTTGCCGAAGTGGTCGCCCGGGTCGATGTGGTGGTCCTTGGTGGCCACGACCAGCCCGTACGTCTGCTCCGGCTCCTTGCTCGCCGCCCGCTCGCGCAGCAGCTGACCGATGTCGTAGGCCACCCGGGCCCCGCCGTCGACCGGCAGGGACCCGCCCTCGCAGAAGTCGTTCTGTACGTCGACCACGATCAGTGCACGCGTCATGCCCGCCAGCCTAGACCCGGCTGAAACCCGGTCTCACTGGAACAGCGTCGGGATCGCGGGATCGCCCTTGAGGAGCGAGTGGGCGATGACCGGGAGCTCCGCGACCGAGGCCCGGTGACGGTCGCGAGCCGCGTCGAGGGGCTCGCGACCGACGACCTCACCCTTGCGCACGAGCTGGGTGAGGAGGGGACGGTCGTTGTTGTCGCCCTCAGGAGCGGTGCCGATGCCGATCACCTCGGCGTCGGCGACATCCTTGCGGTTGCGGCGGCGCAGGGCGTACTTGCGGCCGCCGATCGAGGTCTTGGACGCGCTCTTCTTGGCGACCGGCTCCAGCTCGCCGGAGGCACCCTCGCGGGCGACCAGCTTGTAGACGAACCCGGCGGTGGGGTGGCCGGAGCCGGTGACCAGCTGGGTGCCGACGCCGTAGCCGTCGACCGGGGCGGCCGCCAGGGCGGCGATCGCGTACTCGTCGAGGTCGCTGGTGACGATGATCTTCGTCTCGGTGGCGCCGAGGTCGTCCAGCTGGCGGCGTACGTCATGGGCGAGCAGCCCCAGGTCGCCGGAGTCGATCCGCACCGCACCGAGCTCGGGACCGGCGATCTCGACCGCCTTGGCCACCGCCTCGGCGATGTCATAGGTGTCCACCAGCAGCGTGGTGCCCTTGCCGAGCGAGGCGACCTGGGCCTGGAAGGCCTGCTCCTCGGTGTCGTGCAGGAGGGTGAAGGAGTGTGCGGAGGTGCCGGTGGTGGGTACGCCGAAGCGGGCCCGGGCGGCCAGGTTGGAGGTGGCGGTGAAGCCGGCCACGTAGGCCGCGCGGGCGGCGGCGACCGCGGCGGCCTCGTGGGTGCGGCGCGAGCCCATCTCGATGCACGGCCGCTCGCCGGCGGCCAGCGTCATCCGGGAGGCCGCGGTGGCGATGGCCGAGTCGTGGTTGTAGATCGAGAGCAGCACCGTCTCCAGGACGACCGCCTCGGCGAAGCTGGCCTCGACCACGAGCAGCGGCGACTGCGGGAAGAACGTCTCGCCCTCGGCGTACCCCCAGACGTCGCCGGTGAAGCGGTAGCCGGCCAGCCACTCCAGCGTGGGGCCGTCGACGACGCCCTCCAGGATCGCCAGCTGCTCGGAGTCGAAACGGAACGCCTCGATCGCGTCGAGGGCTCGGCCGACCCCGGCGACGACGCCGTAGCGCCGTCCACCGGCCAGGCGCCGGGGGAACAGCTCGAAGACGGCGCGGCGCTCCGCGGTGCCCGCCTTCAGGGCGGCCTGGAGCATGGTCAGCTCGTAGTGATCTGTCAGGAGCGCGGTCGAGTCCGCTGTCGAGTCCACGAGCACATCGTGGCACGATGGACTGTATGAGCGCGCCAAGCCCCGTGGAGCTCGACGAGCCCGAGGTCGACGACCTCGTCGCGCCTGCGACCCCGTGGGTGACGATCGTCTGGAACGACCCGGTCAACCTGATGTCCTACGTCACCTTCGTCTTCCAGAAGTACTTCGGCTACTCCAAGAAGAAGTCGGAGAAGTTGATGATGGAGGTGCACAACGACGGCAAGTCGGCCGTCTCCTCCGGGTCTCGCGAGGAGATGGAGCGCGACGTGCAGGCGATGCACGAATACGGTCTCTGGGCGACCTTGGAGAAGCAGGATTGATGGGCGGGTTCAGCTACCACCGCCGCAGCAAGCAGATCATCGCGACCTTCTCCGGATTCGAGGCCGATCTGCTGCGTTCGCTGGCCTCCCAGCTCGTCGAGCTGCTGCGCAACGAGGTCGCCGCGCCGGCCGAGAGCGACGACCCGCTCGAGGCGCTGCTCGACTTCTCGGGACCGACCACGGAGCCGGAGGATCCGGTCTTGAAGCGGCTCTTCCCGAGTGCCTACGGCGACGACACCGAAGCGGCCGGGGAGTTCCGGCGGTTCACCGAGGGCGGGCTGCGCGATGGCAAGGCGCGGGCCGCCTCGACGATCATCGACTCGCTCGAGGAGGCCGGGCTCCCGCCCGAGCTCGACGAGGACGGGCTGGTCATCGACGTCGAGCTCCCGATCGCCGACGCCGAGGCGTGGATGCGCTCCTTCACCGACATCCGGCTGGCGCTCGCCACCCGGCTCGGGGTCGAGGAGGGCGACGAGGACTTCTGGGACTCTCTGCCCGAGGACGACCCCGCCGGCCAGGTCTACGGGATCTACCAGTGGGTCGGGATCCTGCAGGAGACCATCGTCGAAGCGCTGTGGTCAGCGGAGTGAGTCGGCGGTCAGCCTGACCAGGATCGTGCGCAGGCTCTCCCGGTCGCTGTCGGGAAGGACGGCCAAGAACTCGTCGGCCGCCTCCTGACGGGCCTTGTCGATCTTCCGGCCGAGACGTACGCCCTCCTCGGTCGCCACCACGCAGACCGCCCGGCGGTCGGCCGGGTCGGGCTGTCGCGCCACCAGGCCGTGACCCTCGAGACCGTCGACGACCTCGGTGGCCGACCTGGGCACGATGTGCAGTCGCTCGGCCAGCGCTGAGAGCCGGATCGGCTCGTCGGCGGCGAGCACGATGCGCAGCGCTCGGCTCTGCGACGGGGTGATGCCCCACCGGGCCGTGGCGGCGCCGAAGCGCCGACGGAGGGTGTGTGCTGCCGCCATCAGCAGGTCGGCGGTCTCGTCCACGGGAATAACTCTAACCCATCCTGGGTTTGCCTCATTGTGAGCCAACCTCAGTAATTAGGATCGAGGTGTTCGGATGAGTGACCCGCACCCCAACAAGTCTTCCCGCGAGTCCGGCCGCGACGGCCGTGACCCCCAGAACAAGCGCGCCGACCGCGCTCAGCTCGAGGCCAAGCCGGTCTCGCTGCGCCGGATCGCGCGCCTCTTCGCGCCCTACCGAGGGCGCCTCCTTCTCGTCGTGGCGCTGATCGTGGTCAGCTCGGTGATCGGGCTGGCGCAGCCGTTCCTGGTCAAGCACGTCATCGACACCGCCCTGCCCGAGGGCGACACCCGGCTGCTGATGCTCAGCGTCGCCGCGATGGTGCTCGTCGCGATCGCCTCCGCCGCCCTCGGGGTCGCGCAGACGCTGATCTCGACCGAGATCGGCCAGCGAGTCATGCACCGGCTGCGTACGGATCTCTTCGGGCACCTGCAGCGCCAGTCGCTCGACTTCTTCACCCGTACGCGGGGTGGGGAGGTCCAGTCGCGGATGGTCAACGACATCGGCTCGATGCAGTCGGTGGTCACCTCCACCGCGACCTCGATCGCGGCCAACGTCACCGTCGTGGCCGGCACCGTGGTGGCGATGATGGCACTCAACTGGCGGCTCGCGCTGATCTCCATGGTGGTGCTGCCGCCGGCGGTGTGGACCACCCGCAAGGTGGCGCAGATGCGCTACGCCGTGACCACCCAGCGGCAGGCCAGGATGGCCGACCTGCACGTGCAGGTCGAGGAGGGGCTCTCGGTCAGCGGCATCCTGCTGACCAAGACCCTCGGGGCCGCACCGGCCCTGGCCGCCCGCTTCGAGCAGACCTCTCACGACCTCGTCGGCCTCGAGGTACGCAGCCAGCTCGCCGGACGGTGGCGGATGGCGACCATGCAGGTGGTCTTCGCCGCGGTTCCCGCCGCGCTCTACCTCGCGGCCGGCTTCCCGGCGACCTCCGGGGCGCTGACGATCGGTACGCTGGTCGCCTTCGTCTCGCTGCAGGGCTCGCTCTTCCGGCCGCTGATGGGGCTGCTCAACGTCGGGGTCGACGTCACGTCCTCGCTGGCGCTCTTCTCCCGGATCTTCGAGTATCTCGACCTGCCGGTCGAGATCGACGACCCGGCCTCGCCCGTGCCTCTCGGTGAGGCTCGCGGCGAGGTCGTCTTCGACGGCGTCGGGTTCACCTACGACGGCTCGCACCCGGTGCTCGAGGACATCTCCCTGCGCGTGCCCGCGGGCGGCTCGCTGGCGCTGGTCGGGGCGACCGGTTCGGGCAAGTCGACGCTGGCCGGGATGGTCGCGAGGCTGCACGACCCGACCTCCGGCCGGGTGATGATCGACGGGATCGACCTGCGCGACCTGGACCTGGCCGACCTGGCCGCCAACGTCGGCATGGTCACCCAGGAGACCTACCTGCTCCACGCGAGCGTCCGGGACAACCTGCGCCACGCCCGTCCCGAGGCGAGCGACGCCGAGATCGAGGCGGCCGCCCGCGCGGCCCGGATCCACGAGCTGATCGTCGAGCTCCCCGACGGCTACGACACCCTGGTCGGCTCCCGCGGCCACCGCTTCTCGGGTGGCGAGCAGCAGCGGCTGGCGATCGCCCGCACCCTGCTGCGCGACCCGCGCGTGCTCGTGCTCGACGAGGCCACCTCGGCGCTCGACAACACCACCGAGCGGGAGGTGCAGGCGGCCCTGGACCGGCTGGCGGAGGGGCGTACGACGATCACCATCGCCCACCGGCTCTCCACCGTCCGTGACGCCGACCAGATCGCCGTCCTCGACCACGGCCGGGTCGTCGAGGTCGGCTCCCACGAGGAGCTGCTGCTGCGGGGCGGTGCCTATGCCGACCTCGTTCGGGGCGGGCTGACCGTCGCCGCCTAGCACGGTCGCCGGTGAGAGGCCGGCGGGAGTCCGAGTGCCGGTCACGTTCAGGAGCCGGCCTCGGTCCGCCTAGGCTGATCCCGTGCTGACCATCGACCAGGCGACGTACGACGCGATCGTCGCCCACGCGAAGCGCGACCATCCCGACGAGGCGTGCGGGATCGTCGCGGGCCCCGAGGGGTCCGACCGGCCCGAGCGGTTCATCGAGATGATCAACGCCGCCGGCTCGCCGACCTTCTACGAGTTCGACTCGACCGATCTGCTCCAGCTCTACAAGGAGATGGACGCGAACGACGAGGAGCCGGTGGTCGTCTACCACTCCCACACGGCCACCGAGGCCTACCCCTCCCGCACCGACATCGGGCTGGCGATGGAGCCGAACGCCCACTACGTGCTGGTCAGCACCCGTGAGCACGGAAACGACGAGGGTCCGGTCGAGTTCCGGTCCTACCGGATCGTCGACGGCAACGTCACCGAGGAAGAAATCAACGTCGTCCCGACGTTGTCGTGACGCGCACCACCTACATCTAGGAGAACGAACCCATGGCCATCGAGGTCAAGATCCCGACCATCCTCCGCACCTACACCGCCGGTGAGAAGGCAGTCAGCGCCGAGGGCAAGACCCTGAGCGCGCTCATCGACGACCTCGAGGCGAACCACTCCGGCATCAAGGAGCGCCTCATCGACAACGGTGACCTGCGCCGCTTCGTCAACGTCTACATCAACGACGAGGACGTACGCTTCATCGGCGGTCTCGACGCCGAGCTCAAGGACGGTGACCAGGTCGTCGTGCTGCCTGCGGTCGCCGGCGGCTGCTGACCTCTTAGCCCAGAATGCCGCGGTCGTACGCTCGTGCGACCGCGGCTGCTCTGTCTGTGACCCCCAGCTTGTCGAAGATGTGACCCAGGTGGGTCTTCACCGTCGCCTCGCTGACGAACAGCGTGGCGGCGATCGCGCGGTTGGTGGTGCCGCGGGCGACCAGGGTGAGCACCTCGCGCTCGCGCGGGCTGAGCTGGGCCGACGGGCCCGGTGAGCGGAGCCGTGAGGCCAGCCGGGTCGCGACCGCGGGGGAGAGGACGGTCTCGCCGGCCGCGGTCGCCCGGACGGCCTCGACGAGGTCTGTCGTGGGGGCGTCCTTGAGCAGGTAGCCGGTCGCCCCGGCCTCGATCGCGGCGACCACGTCGGTGTCGGTGTCGAACGTCGTCAGGACGAGTACGCCGGTCCGCGACTCCCTTGCGCGGAGCCGCTCGATCACCTCGACACCGCTGGTGCCGGGCATCCGGAGGTCGAGGACGAGGACGTCCGGATGGAGCGTCTCGACGAGGGCCAGCGCCTCCTCGCCGTCGCCGGCCTGGCCGACGACCTCGAAACCCTGGGCGAGGAGTACCCCGACCACCCCGTCGCGTACGACCGGGTGGTCGTCGGCGACCACGATCTTGATCGATGGCTTCATGCAGGTCCTCGGGGGAGTGCGGGGATGCTGGCGGAGACGGCGGTGCCGGAGCCGGGGGCGGACTCCAGGGTGAAGGTGCCGGTCAGGCGCTGGGCGCGGTCGCGCATCACGCCGAGGCCGAACGCGGACGAGCGGCGCGGAGCGGCGGGATCGAAGCCGGAGCCGTCGTCGCGTACGTCGAGGATGACCTCGGACCCGTCGAAGGTGAGCGTGACCCCGACCCGTCGTGCGGAGGCGTGCTTGGCGACGTTGGCGAGGGCCTCCTGGGCGATCCGCAGCAGCGTCGCCTCGACCTCGGAGTGCAGCGCGGTGGCCTCGCCGACGACGACGAAGGAGGCCTCGACGCCGTGGTCGTCGCGCCAGCCCGCGACCAGGGCCGACAGCGCGTCGGAAAGGCTCGCGTCGGCCAGCTCGACCGGGGCGAGATCCTGCACGGACCGGCGGGCCTCGACCAGCGCGGTGCGGGCCATCTCGGTGGATCGCGCCACCCGGCGGCGTACGTCCTCGGCGTCCGCGGAGCCCTGGGCGGCCTGGAGCTGGGCGACGACCCCGGCCAGGGACTGGGCGATGGTGTCGTGGATCTCGCGGGCGAGGCGCTCGCGCTCGTCGCGTACGCCGGCGGAGCGCGACTGGGCCAGGAGCTGCTCCTGGAGCCGGTGGTTCTCGGCGAGCGCGTCCTCCAGCCGGACGATCGTCTCGCCCCGCTCCCGGCTGATGGCATCGAGGTGCTCGCTGTAGTGGCCCATCAGCGTCGCCAGCCCGAAGTTGACCACGAACAGCAGCGGCAGCAGCATCGCCTGCCAGGGGTTGTCGTAGGGCGGCGGTCCGCCGGTCTGACCGACGGCCATGATCACGGCCGTCACGCCCATCGCCACCCAGCGCAGGCGGCCGCGGAAGGAGTCGAAGGCGTCCAGGAAGCCGACCCACGCGACGATGCAGAACAGCGGGTGCATCACGGTGAGGACGGCGATCAGCAGCGTGCGTCCGATGTAGCCGACCGGGTGCGGGCCGCCGTGGACATAGGCCCACCACCAGGACCACACCGCGACCGCCGCCACCAGCCCGCCGAACGCCGCTCGCCCTTCGAGAGTGCTGGGTCCCAGCACCGGCAGGGTCGCGATGCAGATGGTCGTGGCGAGCACGATCAGCGCCAGGGGCAGCACCTTGAGATTGCGCACCCAGCGCTGATCGTGCTCGACGACCGAGTCCATGCCCAGACCCTCTCACTCCCACTTGAAGGCGCGCACGGCAATCACGTAGAGCACGATCGCCCAGCAGCCCATCACCGCGAGGTCGATCAGCTGCGGGAAGGCCCCGGCGCCGGCGTCGTTGAGGGCGTTCGACGCCGCGCCGTACGGCGTGAGCGAGATGACGTCACGGACGGGGCCGCCGAAGACCTCGACGGGGAAGTAGACCCCTGCGGTGAACATGCTGGGGATGAAGGCCACCATCGCGACCACCTGTCCGGTCCTGGCGTTGGGGGAGACCGCGGTGATCGCGGTCCCGATCCCGAGCGAGACGGCCAGTGCCAGCAGGTAGGCCGCCGCGTACCCGAGGAGCGATCCCGGCAGCGGCGTCCCGAACACCACCCGGCCGACCACGAGCACGATCACCGAGGAGGCCGCGACCGCGATCGCGTGCACCAGCACCTGGCCGAGCAGGATCGAGGCCGGCCGGGCCGGGGTGGTGCCGAGCCTCCGCAGGACGCCGCTCTCGCGGTATCCGGTCAGCGTCGGCGGCATCGTCATGATCGCCGCCATGATCATCGAGAGCAGCACCGTGGTCGGTACGTAGAGGTCGATAAGCCGCCGGTTGCCGAAGTCCTCGTTGTACTCGCGGAAGGCGGGCACGACCCCGAGCACCACGAGCAGCAACGTCGGGAACGCGAGGATCCAGAAGAGCGAGAGTCGCTCGCGGGCGAAGAGCCGGGTCTCCGTACGGATCATGGCGACGGTCGGGCTGGTCATCGGAGTACCTCCATGTCGGTGACGGTCTCGGTGAGGTCGAGGTAGGCGGCGTCGAGGCTGCCGGCGGCGACCCGCAGCCGAAGCGGTGCCACCCCCTGCGGACGCAGCGCCTCGATGACCGCGAGCGCGACTCCTTCGGCGCCCTCGACGGTGACGGTGCCGTTCTCGCTGCGCGCGGCGGTGACGCCGTCGAGCTCGCGCAGGGAGGCCAGGTCGATCGCGACCGAGGTCTCGAAGGTCATGATGGTGGCGGCGGAGGCGGAGTCGATGAGTCCCGCCGGGGTGTCCAGCGCCCGGATCCGGCCGGCGTCGACGATGGCGATCCGGTCGCAGAGCGTCTGGGCCTCCTCCATCGAGTGGGTGACCAGCAGGACGGTCACACCCCGGTTGCGTACGTCCCGGACCAGGTCCCACACCTCACGGCGCGCCCGCGGGTCCAGGCCGGTGGTGAGCTCGTCGAGCACGACGACCCGAGGCCGGCCGATCAGCGCCAGCGCGATCGAGAGCCGCTGCTGCTGGCCGCCGGAGAGGTTCTCGAACCGCTGCCGCAGGTGAGCCCCGAGTCCCAGCCGCTCGGCCAGCGGCGCCCACGGCTCCGGGTCGTCGTAGAACGCGCTCCACAGCTCCAGCGCCTCCTGGACCGTGATCTTCGGCTGCAGCTTCGCCTCCTGGAGCTGTACGCCGAGCACCTCCGTCACCGCCGCCCGGTCCGTCCACGGGTCGATGCCGTGGACCCGGATCCGGCCCCGGTCGCCGACCCGCAGCCCGGCGATCGACTCCACGGTCGTGCTCTTGCCCGCTCCGTTGGGTCCGAGGATGCCGAAGATCTCGCCCTCGTGGACGCTCAGGCTGATCTCGTCGACCGCCACCTTGTCGCCATAGGTCTTGCGCAGGCCGTCCACGACGACCGCTGGTTCTCGCTCCTGATGCATACGTTCAGCCTGGTGCGTGGCGCGGTCTCACGGATCGGGCGATCGGCGCGAGTAGGCATCAGCCGATCGGTTGATGCGACGATGGACCCCATGCGCTACGACAACCTGCTGGCGTCGGTCGGTGGCACTCCGCTGGTGGGCCTGCCCCGCCTCTCGCCCTCGCCCGACGTACGTCTGTGGGCCAAGCTCGAGGACCGGAACCCCACCGGCTCGATCAAGGACCGCCCGGCTCTTCGCATGGTCGAGGAGGCCGAGAAGGACGGCAGGCTCCGCCCGGGCTGCACGATCCTGGAGCCGACCTCCGGCAACACCGGCATCTCGCTGGCCATGGCGGCCAAGCTCAAGGGCTACCGGATCGTGTGCGTGATGCCGGAGAACACCTCCGAGGAGCGGCGCCAGCTGCTGCGGATATGGGGCGCCGAGATCGTCTCCTCGCCCGCCGCCGGCGGCTCCAACGAGGCCGTCCGGGTCGCCAAGCGCCTGGCCGCCGAGCACCCCGACTGGGAGATGCTCTACCAGTACGGCAACAGCGCCAACGCGCTCGCGCACGAGGAGGGCACCGGCCCCGAGCTGCTCGCCGACCTCCCCTCGATCACCCACTTCGTCGCCGGGCTCGGCACAACCGGCACCCTGATGGGCGTCGGCCGCTACTTCCGCGCCGCCAAGCCGGACGTACGCATCGTGGCCGCCGAGCCTCGCTACGGCGAGCTCGTCTACGGCCTGCGCAACCTCGACGAGGGCTTCGTCCCCGAGCTCTACGACGCCTCCCTCATCGACGCCCGCTTCTCGGTGGGTCCGCGCGACGCCGTCCGCCGGGTGCGTGAGCTGTTGGAGCTGGAGGGCATCTTCGCCGGCATCTCCACCGGCGCGATCCTCCACGCCGCCCTCGCCCAGGCCGCCAAGTCCCTCAAGGCCGGCGAGAAGGCCGACATCGCCTTCGTCGTCGCCGACGGCGGCTGGAAGTACCTCTCCACCGGGGCGTACGAAGGCACCATCGACGAGGCCGAGGAAGGCCTCGAGGGCCAGCTCTGGGCCTGACCGGCACCGCTGGTCGAGCCGTGCGGGATCAGCGGCAGAAGGCGTAGACGACGAGGCCGTGGTCGTCGCCGGAGAAGACCTGGTCGAGGGCCTTGCCGGTGAGGTGGGCGTCGACGTAGCGCGGCGTGGAGCCGGTCGCGACGATGGCGTGGCCGGGGAGCCTGCCGATCATGTCGCGCGGGGCCTCGGCGCTCCAGCAGTCGTGCCTCTCGATGAGGGCTTCGGGGCTGCCGGGGGCGAGCGGGCGTCCGGAGTCGAGTCCGCCGGACGCCGAGGTGGAGCCGAGCTGCACCAGCGCTACGGCGACGGCCGATGCGTACATCGCCCAGATGCCGAGCGCCACGAAGCCCTTGGGGCCAAGGATGGCTCTCACTACCGGGCAACGCGGCAGCGGGCCGCGGAGTTACGGGCCGCCGGGCCCCGGGGCAGGGTCGGCCGCGTCGTGCTCGTGGATCCAGGCGAGATGGCGCTCGTACGCATCGGGGGACCCGAGCCGCTTGTTGCGGGCCTGCGCGCGGGGACCGTCGGGGAGGTGGAGGACGTCGGCGGCGGCCACCGAGGCGGCCTGGATCCGGCGGGTGCGGTCGCGGCGGCGTAGCTCGTAGGTCGCGCGGGCGCGGTCCCAGTCGTCGTCGGAGGCGAGGCAGTCGGCGAGGACGGTCGCGTCCTCGATCGCCTGGGCGGCGCCCTGGGCGTGGTGGGGGAGGATCAGGTGGGCGGCGTCGCCGAGCAGCGTGACCCGGCCGCGCGACCAGGTGGTCAGGGGTGGCCGGTGGAAGAGGCCCCAGCGCTCGGAGGCCGTCGCCGCGGAGATCATCTGGACGACGGCCGGATGCCAGCCGGCGTAGGCGTGGACGTGCTCGTCGGGGTCGGCCGGCCACGACCACGAGTCCGGCGCCCAGGGTCCCAGCTGCCGCTTGACCAGCAGGAACGCATGGTCGCCGTCGCCGACCGGATGATGCATCAGGTGGCCGTCGGCTCCCGTCCACAGCTGCAGGCGGCCGGGATCGGGAAGCAGGGTGAGCCGCGAGCGCGGGACGGTCCCGCGCCAGGCCACGCAGCCGGAGAACTGGGCGTCGTCGTAGCCGACGACGTGCTGACGCAGGATCGATGCGGCGCCGTCGGCGCCGACGACGAGGTCGGCCTCGACCGGGTCGCCGCCCGCGAGCTCCAGCCTCGCCGGCCCGTCGTCGCTGTCGGTGATGTCGATCAGACGGTGGCCGAGATGGAGCCCGTCGGTGCCGAGGGCCTCGGTCAGGAGAGCCTGCAGGTCCGCGTGACGGATGCCGTAGCAGGGCGCGCCGCAGCGCGCGGCGTACTCCTCGGCCGAGAGCACCCGGCCGATCGCCGCTCCGGTGTGGCCGTCGCGCCAGGCCAGTCCGTCGACGGTCGCCGACGCCTCCCCGAGGCGAGGCTCGAGCCCGAGGCGCTCCAGGAGCCTGGTCGCGTTGGCGGTGAGCAGCACGGCGTCGCCGGTCGGGTGCGGGTCGGTTGCGGACTCGTACACCTCGACGTCGATGTCCCGGCGGCGCAGCTCGACGGCGAGGGTCAGGCCGCCGATCCCGGCGCCGACGATCGTGACCCGCCGGGCACGACGGTCCCGGCGTAGAGCTGCCCGAGCGATCCGGCTGACTGACATCGCACGCTCCTTCGGGAGATTACGTTCGAAACGTACCTCAGGGCCCGATGTGCGCGTGGATGGTTACGAGAACGTCATTTGACGTCGAGTGTCTGGTTCTTGCCGATGTCGCTGGTCTCGATGGGACCGAGGCCGAGGAGATCCAGGGCCAGGTTGCCGAGGTCGGCGTTGCGTACGGGCTGCGGGCCGTCATAGCCGGGGCGGTCCTTGCCCGGGTCGCGGTAGTCGTCGGAGTTGAGCTCGTAGAGATCCGCGCCGGCGCCGGCGTCGGGACCCCACACGATGAACGGGATCCGGTAGTTCTCGTAGACCTTCTCGGAGTGGTTGGTGATCCCGGGCTTGAAGCCGTGGTCGGCGGTGAGGATGACGTCGAGCTCCTTCGCGAGCTCGGGATCGGCGTCGATGACGTCGAGGAGCTCGCCGACCTGCGCGTCGGACTCCTCGACGGCGTCGAGGTACTGCGGCGACATCCCGCCCGACTTGTGCCCGGCGACGTCGGGAAGCGAGAGATGTACGAAGGTGAGGTCCCGCTGCTCGTCGGCCAGGTCCTCGGCCGCCTCCGGGACCAGCTTGTCGTGGTCGTCGATCGGGACGAAGAGATCGATGTCGTCCTCCCAGGCCCGCTGCCACAGCTCGAACTTCTGCTTGGTCACGAAGACGCCGGTGCTGAGCCCGGCCTCGTGGGCCACGGTGAACATCGACTCCTCGTCCGGAGCGATCGACCTCGACGGGTCGCCGACGTTCCAGGTGACGCCGTGGCCGCCGTCGTCGGCGTCGATCGGGTCGCCGGTGACCATCCCGGTGTGGTTGGGCAGGGTGATGTTCTTCTCGTAGGCCGTGCGGGCGTTGAGCGTCGAGGCGCCCTCGTCGATCAGCCGGTGGATGTTCGGCGTCTTCGCCGGCCCGAGCTCCGCCAGCGCATCCGGGTTCAACCCGTCGATGGAGATCGCGAGCACCTTGCGGTCGGCCTGGGTGGCCTCCCGTTCCGCTCGCTCGCCACCGTCACGGTCCGGCAGCGCGGTGAACGCGACGACGAGCACGACGACGACGAAGATGCCGACGGAGACCAGAGGGAAGAGGCGACGCACCGGCACACCCTAAGTGAACCCGATGGCACCCCGGGCGAACGCTCAGCGAATGTCTAGTGACTGGATTGAGTTCAAGGTGCTGCCGGGGATGGGGCCCAGGCTGAGCAGGTCGAGGGCCAGGTTGCCGAGGTCGCCGTTGCGGATCGGCTGCTCACCGGCGTACGTCGGTCTGGTCGTCCCCGGCGCGCGGTAGTCGGGGTTGAGCCGGTAGAGCGAGGCGCCGCGGGCGACCCCGGGACCCCACACGACGAACGGGATCCGGTAGTTGGCGTAGAGGTGGGCGCTGTGGTCGGTGGCGGTCGCCCTGAAGCCGTGGTCGGCGGTGAGGATGACGTACGTCGACCCCTTCAGCGCCGTCGAGGAGTCGATCGCCCTCAGCAGCCTGCCGATGCGGGCGTCGGTGCGGATCACCGAGGCGCGGTAGGCCGCGCTCATCCCGCCGTCGCGGTGGCCGTAGTGGTCGGGGGAGCCCAGGTGGACGAAGGTGAGAGCGCGCTTGTTCCTCACCAGGTCGGCGGCCGCCCGCTCGACCAGGTCGGCGTCGCCGTCGACGACGAACCGGTCGATCGAGGGCCAGGACCGGTCGAAGAGGCCGAACTTCGACTTCGAGGCGAACAGGGCGCTGCTCCGGCCGGCCCGCCCGACCTGGCTGAAGACCGACGAGACCGGATGCCCGGCGGCCTCCTGCACCGTCATCCAGGGACGGTCGTCGTTCCAGGTGACGCCGTGGCCGTGGGCGGACCGGGTGATCCGGCGGCCGGTGACCATCGAGGTGTGGTTGGGCAGGGTGACGTTCTGCTCGTACTCGCTGCGCGCCTCGCGGGTCGAGGCGCCGCCGCGCATCAGCCGGTAGAGGTTGGGCAGGTGTCCCGGGCCGAGCCGCTCGATCGCGGTCACGCTGAGCCCGTCGACGGAGATCGCCAGCACCCGCTTCGTGGTCGCCGCCTGTGCGGGACGCCCGGGCAGCTCCACGACCGCGAAGGTGACGGCCAGCAGGGCGATCAGCACCGTCAGCACCAGCGAGCGCCGAGAAATCGTCATGACCGGACGTTAACAACACCGATCGGCACTGCTGATGAACGTGAGATGGATCTCGGGTATGTCTCGAGTGACCCCCAGCACTGCGATTACGCGGCGTTTGGGCCTAGCCTTGACGATTGTGCAGTCCGTCTCGTCCCTGGGTTCGCCCTCGCCCTTGGGCTCAGCCCAGCCCGACCGCGACGCCCCGATCGGGATCTTCGACTCGGGCTTCGGGGGTCTCACCGTGGCCCGGTCGGTGATCGACCAGCTCGCCCACGAGTCGATCCTGTACGTCGGCGACACCGCCCGCGCCCCCTACGGCCCCAGGCCGATCGCCGAGGTGCGCGAGTACGCCCTGGAGTGCCTCGACCATCTCGTCGAGCAGGGCGTGAAGGCCCTGGTCATCGCGTGCAACTCGGCCTCCGCGGCGATGCTGCGCGACGCCCGCGAGCGCTACAAGCCGCTGCCCGTCGTCGAGGTGATCCTGCCGGCGACGCGTCGCGCCGTCGCGGCCTCCCGCACCGGTCGCATCGGGGTCATCTGCACGCACGCGACGGCCGAGTCGATGGCCTACGACGACGCCTTCGCCGCGGCGCCCCACGTCTCGCTGCACACCCGGGCCTGCCCCCGGTTCGTGCCGTTCGTCGAGGCCGGCGTCACCGGCGGCGAGGAGCTGCTGGCCGCCGCGCACGAATATCTGGACCCGCTGACCAGCGCCGGGGTCGACACGCTGATCCTCGGGTGCACCCACTATCCGCTCCTGACTGGTGTGATCTCCTATGTGATGGGCGACAACGTGACGCTGGTCAGCAGCGCCGAGGAGTCGGCGAAGGACGTCTACCGCGTCCTGGCCGAGAACGACCTCATGCGCGAGGGCGGCGAGCCGACCTACACGTTCCTCACCACCGGCAACCCTGCCGAGTTCAAGGCGATCGGTGCCCGGTTCCTCGGCCCGGAGCTGGCAGCTGCCCAGCAGTTCGCCGGAGGGATGGGATGACCTCCGGGATGCGGCTGACGATCATCGGATGCTCGGGCTCCTATCCCGGGCCCGACAGCCCCGCCTCCTGCTACCTCGTCGAGGCCGACGACTCGGAGGGGCGGACCTGGCGGATCGTGCTCGACATGGGCAACGGCGCGCTCGGCGTCCTGCAGCGCTACGTCGACCCGCTGCTGATCGACGCGGTCCTGCTCTCGCACCTGCACGCCGACCACTGCGTCGACATGACCTCCTACTACGTGCTCCGCAAGTGGCACCCGACCGGCCCGCAGCCGCCCATCCCGGTCTACGGTCCCAAGGGCACCGGACGGCGGCTGGCGAAGGCCTACGACCTGCCCAAGCGGCCCGGGATGCGCGAGGAGTTCGCGTTCTCGACCTACACCGGGCCGATCCATCTCGGTCCGTTCGTGATCACCCCGACGGCCGTGGAGCATCCGGTCGATGCGTACGGGCTGCGGATCGAGGCGCACGGCAAGGTCATCGCCTACAGCGGCGACACCGCCGAGACCGAGGCGCTCCTCGACATCGCCACCGAGGCCGACCTGTTCCTGTGCGAGGCGGCCTTCCGTGACGGCGTCGAGAACCCGCCCGGGGTGCACATCACCGGCGTCCATGCGGGGGAGTACGCCACCAAGGCGCATGTGAAGAAGCTGGTCATCACCCACGTCCCGCCCTGGCACGACTCCGCCGACGCGCTCCGCGAGGCGCGGTCCGCGTACGACGGTCCGACGGAGCTGGCGGCGACGGGGTCGATCTACGAGATCTGACCGCCCTCGTTGGTCGAGCCGCGAGCGAAGCGAGCGTGTCGAGACCAACACGGTCTGGTCGAGCACCGAGGGGACTGTGTTGGTCTCGACACGCCTCCGCCTAGCGGCTCCGGCGGCTCGACCAGCGGTTAGGCCGGCGGCTCAGACCAGCCCGGCGTCGTGGACGGTGATCGCGATCTGCACGCGGTTGGTGGCGCCGAGCTTGTCGAACAGGCGCGAGACGTGCGCCTTGACGGTCGGGATCGAGAGGTAGAGCTCCTTGGCGATCTCGGCGTTGCTCAGCCCGCGCCCGACGGCGAGCGCGACCTCGTGCTCGCGCTCGGTGAGCGCCTCGAGGCGGCGGCCGGCGGCAGCGGCGCGGTCGCCGGTCGGCTCGGCGCGGAGCCGGGTGATCAGGGTGCGGGTGGCCTTGGGGGAGAGGATCGGCTCGCCCGCCGCGACCGCGCGGATCGCCGCGACGATCTCCGGCGGCGGGGTGTCCTTGAGGAGGAACCCCTCGGCGCCCGCGGCGAGCGCGTCCACGACGTACTCGTCGGCACCGAAGGTGGTCAGCACGATCACCCGTGGCGGCCGGGCTTCGGTCAGGACCCGACGGGTCGCGTCGAGGCCGTTGATCCGCGGCATCCGGATGTCCATCAGCACCACGTCAGGGGCAGACGTACGCACCAGGGCGAGTGCCTCCTGGCCGTCGGTCGCCTCGCCGACGACCTCGATGTCGGCCTGGCCGCCGAGCATCAGCCCGAGGGCCGAGCGCACGAGCGGGTCGTCGTCGACGATCCCGACCTTGATCTTGACCGGAGTCTCTGGGCTGGTCCCTGGGCTGCTCACTGGCCCCACGGTAGCCATGCTTCGAGAATGAAGACATCCTTTTCCGTACGGTGCGTGAGGTGTCCGCCCGCGAGGTCGACGCGCTCGGTGAGCCCGACCAGGCCGAGGCCGGCGCCGGGCGTGTTCGAGTCGAAGCCGAGGCGGTTGCGCAGGCGTACGTCGATGCCGTGCTCCTCGGACCCGCTCAGCGCGACCTCCAGCAGCGCTCCCGGGGCGTGCTTGCGGGCGTTGGTGATGCCCTCCTGCACGACCCGGTAGATCGACCGCCCCACCGTCTCCGGCGGCGAGCCCTCGACGTCGTCCGTGAAGGTGATGTTCATGCCGCCCGTGCGGGCCTCCTCGACGAGCCGGCCCAGGTCGGCGTACGTCGGCTGGGGCGCGGTCTCGGGGTCCTCGCCGTTGCCGCGCAGCACGCCCAGGACGGTCCGGAGGTCCTCGAGGGCCCGGTGGGCGCCCTCGCGGATGGTGCCGACCTCGGCCCGGACCTGGTCGGCGGAGAGGTCCTCGCGGTAGGCGAGCGCCCCGGCCTGCATGGAGATGTGGGAGATGCGGTGGGCGAGCACGTCGTGCATCTCGCGGGCGATCCGCCGGCGCTCGGTCTCGCGGGCCTGGGAGACGCGCAGCGACTGCTCGGCCTCGGCCGTCTCGGCACGGAGCCGGAGCGTGGCGATGAGCTCGCGCCGCGAGCCGATGTACATGCCCCAGGCGACCATCGCGGCGATGATCACCACGTTGGCGCCGAGGTTGAAGCCCCACAACGGGATGCCGGGGATCTCCTCGGTGGGGGTGGTCTCCATCACCGCGAACCAGAACATGCCTGCGGCGACGTTGAGCAGGGAGATCGGGATGATCTCGCGCCAGCGGCGCCGGGTCGCCAACGAGACCAGAGCGAGGCTCGACGCTCCGGCGGAGAGGATCGAGAACCCTCCGGCGACGATGGTGAACGTGGCGATCGCCACCGGCCAACGGCGGCGCCAGAAGACCAGGACCATGCAGAGGACGCCGAGGCCGAGGTCGAGCAGGAAGCGCCACTCCGGCCAGCCGTCGGTGCTGGATATCAAGGCGATGGCGCTGATCCCCAGCGCAAGGAGATACCGCCACACGTGCCCCCACAGGCTCAGGCGTGGCTGATAGACCTCGGGTGACGGTTGCTGCACGGCGTACACGCTAGTCAACCGAGGTCGGGCAGACAGGATCCCGCAGTCGGGACCGGCCCCATACTTTTGTCGGGTTGCAGGTCATCCGTATGTCCGATGCAGTCCGCGCCGGAAGCACGGCAGGATGTGGGCCATGATCAAAGTCGAAGGACTGACGAGGGTCTATGGGACCTTCACCGCGGTCGACGACGTGTCGTTCACCGCCGAGGCCGGCAAAGTCACCGGCTTCCTCGGCCCGAACGGTGCCGGTAAGTCGACCACCATGCGCATCATGGTCGGCCTGACCAACCCCACCAAGGGTCGGGCAACGATCGACGGCAGCCTCTATGCCGACCTCCCCAACCCGGGCCGCCACGTCGGTGTGCTGCTCGACGCCAGCGCTCAGCACGACGGCCGCACCGGCCGTGAGGTGCTCACGCTCGCCGCGATGACGATGGGCCTGCCCAAGTCGCGCGTCGACGAGATGCTCGAGCTGGTGTCGCTGACGCCGTCGGAGGCCAAGCGCCGGATCAAGAACTACTCGCTCGGCATGAAGCAGCGCCTCGGCATCGCGCACGCGCTGATCGGCGACCCCAAGGTCCTGATCCTGGACGAGCCGGCGAACGGCCTCGACCCGGCCGGTATCCGCTGGATGCGTGGCCTGCTGAAGGAGTACGCCGACCGCGGCGGCACCGTCCTGCTCTCCTCCCACCTGCTGCACGAGGTCGAGCAGATCGCCGACGAGCTGATCCTCATCGGCAACGGTCGCATCGTGGCCGAGGGCACCAAGGACACGATCCTCGCCAGCCAGGGCACCGCCGGCCAGTCGCTGGTCACCTCCCTGGACAACGAGGCGCTCACTGTCGCGCTGAAGGCCAAGGGCTACAGCGTCGAGCCGCTCGGCACCGGCATGCGCGTCTCGGCCGCGCCGGCCGAGGTGGGCAAGGCCGCCCTGGAGTCCAACGTCGTGCTCACCGACCTGCGTGACGGCGGCGCCGGCCTCGAGGACATCTTCCTGCAGCTCACCGCCGAGACCCAGCGCGAGAGCACCACCCAGATCCACGCCGAAGGAGTCTCCGCATGAGCGCCGTATCCGTAGCGCCGTCCACCCCGCTCCCGGCGGTGACCAAGGTGCCGTTCGGCCGGCTGCTGCTGGTCGAGTGGCGCAAGATGACCGACACGCGTGCTGGCCGCGCCCTGCTGATCATCTCGGCCGGACTGTTGCTGCTGGCCATGGGGATCGTGGTCCTGGTGGCCGCGCTCAACGAGACCGTCGAGGTCTCGCTCTCGGCGTGGTCCTCGATCCTGGTCATCCCGCTCTCGCTGCTGACGCCGGTCCTGGCGATCATGATCGTCACCCAGGAGTGGGGCCAGCGCACCAACATGGTCACCTTCAGCCTCGAGCCGAGCCGGCTGCGAGTGATGAGCGCCAAGCTGGTCGCCGTCGTCGCGCTTGCCCTCGTCCTGATCGCCGTCGCGCTGCTGTGCGGCATCGTCGGGAACGTGCTCGCCGCTGCGGTGGGCGGATACGACGCGAGCTGGTCGATCGACGGTCAGGTCCTGGGCTGGACGATCGCCCAGCAGCTGCTCTACTTCGTGAGCGCCTTCGGTCTCGCGATGTGCCTGCTCAGCACGCCGTTCTCGATCGTGGTCGTCTACGTCGACCAGCTGCTCCTGCCGCTGATGGTGTGGTCCACGCTCTACTTCATCTTCGACTGGGCCGCCGACGTGATCCCGTTCATCGACATGGGCTACGCGCTGTCGCCGTTCGCTGCGGGTGCCGGATCTGTGCCGGACGGCGCGAGTCTTCCCGACCCCGGTACGCAGCAGGTGCTCGCGCTCATCTGCAGCATCTTCCTGTGGGTGGTCGTCCCGGTCGTGCTGGGCGCCTACCGGGTGCTCAAGTCCGAGGTGAAGTAGTTCATCGGACTGTTCGCGACACGACACGCGGGGGTGGGTGCTTCGGCACCCACCCCCGTCACCGTTGTCGGACGTGGGCACCTACCTGCGTTACGCGGCGCTGGGCGACAGCGCCACCGTTGGGCTCGGCGACCCGACTGTCGAGGGTTGGCGAGGATGGGCCCGGCTGCTGGCCGAGGCTCTGGGACAGACGTACGACGTCTCCTTCTGCAACACCGCGGTGATCGGTGCGACCTCGACCGTGGTGGTCGAGCAGCAGCTCGCCGACGCGGTGGCGCACCGGCCGGACGTGGCGTCGCTGATCGTCGGGGTCAACGACGTGATGCGCTCGACGTGGGACACGGCGAGACTCCGGAACGACCTGATGACCTGCGCCGACGCCCTCGCGGGCCAGGGCGCGCTGCTGATGACGGCGCGCTTCCACGACCATTCGGTGATGTGGCCGATGCCCGGCTGGATGAAGCGGTCGATCCAGCGGCGTACGGCCGATCTCAACGCCATCTGGGACGAGGTCTACGCGACCTACGGCGGGCTGCGGCTCGACCTGGGGGCGGTCCCCGACGTGCACGAACGGCGCTTCTGGGCCGCCGACCGGCTGCATCCCTCCGAGCTCGGTCACCGGCGGATGGCCCGTGCGTTCGGGGAGCAGCTGGTGGCGTACGGCTTCTCCTTCGAACCGCCCTCGCTGGAGCCCGGCGGCGGGCTGCCGACCAGCTGGCGGCAGGACCTGGCCTGGATGGCGGGCGAGGGAGTGCCGTGGATGGGGCGCCGGGCGCGGGATCTGGGGCCGTGGGTCGTGCGCCGGGCGTGGGCGCGACCCAGCGGTGAACCCAAGCGGGAGACCGTTGCATAGGGTGGTCTCGTGACCACACGAGCTGACGGGCGCGCCGACGACGAGCTGCGCCCCATCAAGATCACCCGCAACTGGCTCGACCACGCGGCCGGTTCCGTCCTCATCGAGTTCGGCAAGACCCGCGTCCTGTGCGCCGCCTCGGCCTCCGAGGGCGTGCCGCGCTGGCGCAAGGGCTCCGGGCTGGGCTGGGTGACGGCGGAGTACGCGATGCTGCCCGCCTCCACCCACGAGCGCTCCTCGCGCGAGTCGGTGAAGGGCAAGATCGGCGGACGTACGCACGAGATCTCCCGCCTGGTCGGGCGCTCGCTGCGCGCCGTCATCGACTACAAGGCGCTCGGCGAGAACACCATCAACATCGACTGCGACGTGCTGCAGGCCGACGGTGGCACCCGCACGGCGGCGATCACCGGCGCCTACGTCGCCCTCGCCGACGCGGTGGCCTCGCTGGGCGTCTCGAAGGCCCTGACCGGCTCCGTCGCGGCGATCTCGGTCGGGATCATCGACGGTGTGCCGCGCCTCGACCTGCCCTACGAGGAGGACGTCCGCGCCGAGACCGACATGAACATCGTGATGACCGGCGAGGGCAAGTTCGTCGAGGTGCAGGGCACCGCCGAAGGCGTCGCCTTCGACCGCACCGAGCTCGACCTGCTGCTGGCGCTGGGCGAGAAGGGCTGCGCCGACCTGACCAAGCTGCAGGAGGCCGCACTTGCCGGCTGAGCCCACGAACGAGCCCTGGAACGAGCTCAGCGTCCACGTCGCCTCGCGCAACGCCAAGAAGCTGGGGGAGATGTTCCGGATCCTCTCGCCGCTGGTGCCCGGTGTCTCGGTCGTCGGTCTCGACGACGTCACCCACTACGACGAGCCGGTCGAGGATGCGCCCGACTTCGAGGGCAACGCGCTGATCAAGGCGAGGGCCGGGTTCAAGGCCACCGGGCTGCCGACCGTCGCCGACGACTCGGGTCTCTGCGTCGACGCGCTCAACGGGATGCCGGGCGTGCTCTCAGCGCGCTGGGGCGGTCCGCCGAAGTCGGACGAGCGCAACAACGAGCTGCTGCTCGCTCAGCTCTCCGACGTCCCCGACGAGCGCCGCGGCGCCCACTTCGCCTGCGCGATCGCCTTCGTCTGGGACGGTGGCGAGATCGTCGTCGAGGGCCGCATGGACGGCCGGATCATCCGCGAGGTCCGCGGTGACGGCGGGTTCGGCTACGACGTCCTGTTCGTCGCGGTCGACACCGAGGACGGACGTACGTCGGCCGAGCTGTCGATCGAGGAGAAGGACGCCATCTCCCACCGCGGCCGCGCGCTGCGCGAGATCGCTCCGCAGATCGCCGCCGCGCTCGGCGCGTGAGCGCCGTCGACGACCAGCATCGCCAGCACGCCTACCGGGTCCGGCTCGACTGGGGCCCGGTGGGCGCCGAGGCGATCGGGCCCGCGGACATCGCCGTCGTGGTGGACGTGCTCTCGTTCACCACGACGCTGACGGTCGCGGCCGAGCGCGGGATCGAGGTGTTCCCGTTCCGGTGGCGCGACGACCGGGCGGAGGCGTACGCCCGCGACCGCGACGCCGTCCTCGCGGTGCAGCGTCAGGACGCGGTGCCGGGGCGTCCCTCGCTCTCGCCCGCGTCGCTGCGCGAGGCCGACGGGGTCCGGCGGCTGGTCCTGCCCTCGCCCAACGGCTCGACGATCAGCAGCCTGCTCGCGGAGGGCGGTGCCACCGTCGTCGGTGCCTCGCTCCGCAACCGGACCGCCGTCGCCAGGTGGCTGGCTCCTCGCTTCGCCGACGGCGCCAGCATCGCTGTCATCGCCTCGGGGGAGCGCTGGCCGGACGGTACGCTCCGGCCGGCGGTCGAGGACCTCTGGGGCGCCGGGGCCGTCCTCGACGCGCTCGACCCCGACGACCTCTCGCCCGAGGCGGCGATGGCGCGCGACGCGTTCCGTGCCGCCGACCTCCCGGCCGCGCTCCACGCCTGTGCCGGTGGCCGCGAGCTGACCGCCAAGGGCTACGCCGAGGACGTCGTCGTCGCCGCCGAGGTGGACAGCGCGTCGGTGGTGCCGCTCCTGCGTGGCGAGTCGTTCCGGGCCGCCGCGAACGTGGTCACCGATCGGTGCTGAGCCGGCCCTCCAGCCCGATCTGCCAGTCGAAGAGCCCCCGCTCGACCAGCAGCGTGAGCAGGGTCTTGTCGAGACCGGTCGCGATCGCGACGCCGATGAGGACCAGGACGAGACCGAGCACCTTGTGGAAGGCGCCCTCGGGGTCGATCGCCCACCGGAGCCGGGCCAGCAGCGCCCGGCCACCCACCACGACCGCGGCGAGCAGCAGGGTCAGGCCGGCGACGTACGCGACCAGGTAGCCGAGCCCGCGCAACGGCTCGGCCGGGAGGATCGCCGCCACGATCAGGGCGTACGTCGGGCTGCACGCGCTGAAGACCGGCCCCATGCTCGCGCCCAGGAGGATGTCGCCACCGATCCCGCCGCGGACGCTCGCCCGGGCCAGGCGCTCCTGGGCACGGGAGCCGAGGCCGAGGCGGAACGCCAGCGCGTCCCACAGCCGGGGCCAGATCATCACCACGCCGAAGAGCGCCACGATCACGCCCGAGACGACGCTCCAGAACCGGGGCGGGACGTCGATCAGCAGGGTCGTCGACTTGAGCAGGACGCTGAACACGATGACGGAGACGCCGAGCGCGGCAACCGCCACCCACGGGCGGCGCTCGCCGGTGCCACGGGAGAACATGGCTGGCACGAACGCCACCACGCACGGGGCGAGCACCGACAGCGCCCCGGCGAGGAACGACGCGAGCAGCAGCGTCACTGGGTGTTCTCGAAGATGGCGTCGACCGACTTGTCCTGGCCGTAGCCCGACCACAGCGCGACCCGTGCACCCGTTGAGTCGACGCGCACGAAGGTCGACTGGATCGTCACCTCGTACTTCTTGCGCAGGTCGGTCGCGGAGTCGTAGTCGACCTTCAGGATCTGTGCTCCCTCAGGCACCTCGCCGCTCTTGATCGCCTCCTCGAACCCGCGGCACTCCGGGCACCAGGGCGCGTGGAAGAAGAGGATCGTGTCGGCGTAGCACTCCTCGGCGACCGCCTCGGCGGAGTAGTCCGCGTAGCGGCCCTCGCAGGCGGGATCCTCGGCGGGCGTCTCGCCCGGAGCGGACGCGGCGCTCGACGGCGTCGAGGAGGCCGGCGGGGTGGCCTGCTCGGCGGCCTGATCGGTGTCGGTGCCGCACCCGGCGGCGAGCAGGAGGAGAGCGATCACAGCCACGATGCGAAGGTTCATGTCGCTGGGTTCGGAGCGGCTGCCCCCGCGGATGGGCGTTCGGTGGCGCATGGGCTCAGTCAATCGGAGGGCAGCTGCTCGAACCACGACCAGGTGCCGTCGACCAGCTGCTTCTCGGTGATGCCGTAGCTCGCCTCCAGCGCCTTGCCGGTCCCGTCGTGGAAGTTCTCGGTGCCGCTCGGCAGGTGGAGGAAGAAGTCGTTGCAGAACTCCAGGAACCTCTTCATCCCGCCGTTCTCGTCGATCAGCCACGAGACCGCGGCGTGGGAGATGGCGTAGTCGATCGAGCCGTCCTCGCCCCACTCCTCGTCGCCCGGGAGCGCTCGCTCGTGCGCCAGCAGCTGGTCGCGCTCCTCGTCCTCGCCACAGATGTTGGCCTCGCAGCCGGAGAGATACTCGGCGAGCCCTTCGTTGACCCAGGTGGGCACCAGGGCCGGGCCGTAGACATGGCTCAGCTCGTGACGCAGCGTGCGCTCGTCGGTCGCCAGCCGGTTGGCCGCGACCGGGTTGTCCTTGATGACGGCTCCGGCGAAGGTGGCGATGCTCGTCTTCGGGAGCCCGACGGCGTCGACCCAGAAGGTCACCGCAGCGGCGCCGTCCTCGCCCTCGAAGGTGTCGCCGGGCGGCTTGCCGTTGTACGTCGCGTCGACGAGCAGCGGCACCTCCTCCTGGTCATCGCCGCGCCACACGGGTTCGAGGGCCTTTTCGACCTCCGCGCGCGCCGTCGAGACCCGGTCCAGGAGCTCGGCGGCGTCGGTCGGGCCGTCGCGCTCGGTGACCACGACGACCGAACGCCCGGCCGCCGCCACGACCGGGCCGCCGAACCACGGCCGGCTGTACCTCTCCTGGGGTGCGGCACGGTCCCGTCCGATCACCCAGCCGCCGTCGTGGCGTACGAAGGTCATGTCGGTCGGGTGGGAGACGGGCGCCCGGTGCGCCTCCTCGAGCTGGGCCACCTCGGTGACCTGCGGGGCGAAGAGGACACCGTCGTTGCGGACCTCGTCCGGGGTCTGCTCGGTGTCCTTCACCTCGTAGGCGAGCGACTTCATCGGAAGCTCCTGGAGGTTGCCGAAGATGGTCTGCTGCTGGTCGACCAGCTTGCGGTCGCGGGGGTCGACGGTGGCGAGGAACGCCTCCTCGTCGCCCTGCAGGGCCGCCGTCGCGCGCTGGGCGAGCACCTTCTCGACCGCCTCGTAGTCGGCGGGAACGGGTTCGTACGGAGGATGCGACGGCGCCGGTGACGGCCCGGCGCCCGCGCCCCCGGGAAGCTCCGCGCAGCCGGCGGCGAGGAGGGCGACGAGCGCGAGCGCCGCAGCGCGTGCTCGGAGGTCCACGGCGGGAGTCTAGGGAGCCCCCGGCGATCCCGCCCCGGAATTCTTCGCGCGAAGCGCTGTGCCCGCCGGGCTCACTGGAGAGCGGCGGTGAGGCGCAGCACGTTGTCGACGTACGCCGCGACCCGCGGCCGCGCGAGCCACTCCTCGAGCAGCAGCTCGCGGGAGATGGCCCGGTAGCCGTCCTCGACCTTCCGCAGCTGCGCCACCGGGTCGCCGTCGAAGAGCATCAGCGAGACCTCGTAGTTGAGGGCGAACGAGCGCATGTCCATGTTGCTCGAGCCGAGCACGGCGACCTCGTCGTCGATGCTGAAGTGCTTGGAGTGGAGGACGGCGGGTTTGGGGTAGAGGTAGATGCGGACCCCGGCCTCCAGCAGCGCCTCGTAGTAGGAGCGCTGGGCGTGGTAGACCATGAACTGCTCCTTGCCCTCGCTGACGAAGAGCTCGACCTCGACGCCACGGCGGGCGGCGGTCGTCACGGCGTACAACAGCGACTCGTCCGGCACGAAGTAGGGGCTGGTGATCGAGATCCGCTTCCTGGCGGCGTACATGAGATGGGTGAACGCGCGCAGGTTGTTCTCCGCGTCGACACCCGGACCGCTGGGCACGATCTGGCCGGTCACGTCGCCGGCGGCCGGTGCGGGGGCGGCCAGCTCCGACCGCAGCAGCTCCCCGGTCTCGGTGTCCCAGTCGCTGGCGAACACGACGTTCAGCGCGGTCACCAGCGGACCCTCGATCCGGGCGTTCAGCTCGACCCACTCCCGGCCGGCGCGGTGGTTCCTGGGCTTGTTGTAGCCGGGCTCGATGAGGTTCTGCGAGCCGGTGAAGGCGACCCGGCCGTCGACGACCAGGAGCTTGCGGTGGTTGCGCAGGTCGGGGCGGCGGATCTGGCCGCGCAGCGGGTTGATGGGGAGCAGCGGGTGCCAGTCGATGTCGGAGGCGTCGAGCCGCTTCTTGAGCGCGCGCCAGACCGGGATGCCGCGCGAGCCCAGATGGTCGAGGAGCAGCCGCACCCGCACCCCGCGCGCCGCTGCCCGGTCCAGAGCGTCGAAGAACGGCTCGGTGACGTGGTCGCAGGCGGTGATGTAGAACTGCGCGTGCACGTACGTCTCGGCCTGGTCCACCGCGGCCGTCATCGCCTCGACGGAGGCGGTGTAGTCGTCGATCAGATCGACCCGGTTCCCCGGCCTGGCAGGCAGTGAACCGAGCCGTTCGTTGAGCTCGATCGTCGCCGCGTCGACCTCGGAGATGGTCTTCGGGTGCGGGGTCCTCGGCAGCCCCCGGACATACTCGGTCACCTCGTCGTTGAGGGCCCGCTGGCGGGCGTGCCGCCGTCGGTCCAGCCGGGTCTGACCGAGCAGCAGGTAGCCGATCAGGCCGATTCCCGGGATGAAGAAGATGGCCAGCAGCCACGCCATCGCACTGCTCGGGCGCCGGTTCTTCGGCACCACCCCGAGCGCGACCACCTTCACCAGCACGTCGATGACGTAGATCGAGGTGCTCGTCACTTCCCCCGCGTTCATGCGGCTCAGCATGCACCACCGCCACTGGTGTGGGAATCTTCTGACATGGTTCGACTCTTCCCCGCCGCCCGCCGTGCCATCGCCGCCGAGCAGGCCTCGCCGCCGGTCTGGGAGGTCGACGTCGCCGCCCAGCGCACCGAGGCCCGCAGGCTGGCCGCGGCCGAGGCTAAGGAGGAGGTCGCGGAGGTCACCGGGATCGACGCCGACGGGGTTCCGTGCCGGCTCTACACCCCCGAGGACGTACGCGAGGGGCTGATCGTCCACCTCCACGGTGGTGGCTTCGTCTTCAACGACGTCGAGGTCCACGACGCCGCGTGCCGGCGGCTGGCCAACCGGAGCGGGCTGCGGGTGCTGTCGGTCGACTACCGCAGGCCTCCCGAGGACCCCTATCCCGCGGCTCCCGACGACGTCGACACGGTCGTCAAGTGGCTGGGCAACGACCCGCTGCTGAGCACGCTGCCGGCGTACGTCCACGGTGACAGCGCCGGCGGCAACCTCGCCCTGGTCGCGGCGCTGCGCAACCCCGGCGTCTTCGGCGCGATGGTGCTCGTCTACCCGTTCCTCGACCCGTCGATGAGCACCCCGGGCTACACCATGGAGGACGGCTGGAACGAGGAGGCGGCCTGGTACTGGAAGCAGTACGCCGCTACCGAGGCCGACCTCCGCAACCCCGACCTCGGCCCCTACCTCGCCTCCGACGAGGAGCTCCGCGGCCTGCCGCCGACGCTGATCGTCAGCGCCGAGGGCGACATCCTCACCGACGAGAACGAGGACTTCGCGCTGCGGCTCGCCGACCTCGGCGTCGAGGTGGTCGCCTTCCGTGCCGTCGGCCAGATCCACGGGTTCTGGCGCCACGGCACGACGTTCCCCGCGGCGGAGTCGGTGATGGCGATGACCGCCGGCTTCATCAACCAGCACAGCCCGAGGGGACGCCGGTGACCGAGCCCTACGACGTCACCGAGACCAGGGCCGCCTACGACACCGTCTCCAAGGCCTACGCCGAGATCGTCGACCCGACGCTCACGGAGACGTCCTTCGACGCCGGCGTGCTCGACACCTTCGCCGCCTACGTACGCAAGGACGGTGGCGGCCTGGTCGGCGACATCGGCTGCGGGCCCGGGCGGATCACCGCCTACCTGGCCGAGCGGGGGCTGGACGTCTTCGGGGTCGACCTGTCGACCGGCATGATCGCGCAGGCGATGGAGCGGCATCCCGCGCTCAGGTTCGAGGTCGGCGACATGGCCCGCCTCCCGCTCCGTGACGGTGAGCTCGCAGGCGTGCTGGCCTGGTACTCGCTCATCCACACCCCGCCCTCGCGCCGCCCCGACGTCATCGCCGAGCTCGCCCGGGTCACCCGGCGCGGCGGCCGGTTCGTGACCGCCTTCCAGGTCGGCGACGAGCACGTCCGCCACATCGGCGCCTACGGTCACGACGTCACCTTCGACGGCTACCGGCTCCCTGTCGAGGCGACCAGCGCACTCCTCGAGGAGGCCGGTTTCGAGGTCACCGCGACGGTGGTGCGGTCGGCCGAGAACTGGGAGCGGACGCCGCAGGCATATCTCGTCGCGCGGCGGCGCTGACGAGGGTACGTTGCGCCCATGACGCAGCAGCCCTACCACGTACCCCGCTTCTTCCTTCGCCAGAAGGTCACGCCCTTCGCCAACAAGTACGTCGCCCAGGCCGCCAACGCCGACGGCTCCGAGGGGCAGGTGCTCGCCTTCGCGCAGCAGAAGCGGCTGGCGTTCAAGGAGCAGGTCACGTTCTACGCCGACGAGTCGAAGTCGCAGGCCGTCTTCGCGTTCAAGGCGCGTGCGGTGATGGACCTCAACGCGGGCTACGACGTCACCGACGCGAGCGGCGCGCCGCTCGGCTTCTTCCGCAAGGACTTCGGCAAGAGCCTGCTGCGCTCGACCTTCCACGTCGAGGGCCCGGGCTACTCCGGCACCGGTCAGGAGCGCAACCAGCTGGTGGCCATCCTGCGTCGCTTCACCGAGCTCGACTTCCTGCCGATCCACTTCGACTACGTGTCCTCCGAGGGTCAGCCGCTGATCTCCATCGAGCGCCGCTTCGCCTTCCGCGACAAGTACACGGTCACCGTCCACGACCCTCGCGTCGACTTCCGCGTCGCCGCCGCCGTCGCGGTCGCGATGGACGCGTTGATGCAGCGCTGATCTCGTCGGCTCAGGGCCGGTCCGCCGGGTCCAGATGTCGGCGGACCAGGCCGAGCAGCTTCCGGTGGGTGTCGGCGTCGGCTGCCGCGATCATCCCGCGGCCGGTGTGGATCGGGTCGCCGTTGAGGTCGGTGACGACGCATCCCGCGGCCTGGCACAGCGCGATGCCCGCGGTGAAGTGGACGCTGCCCTCGAGGTGGCCGTCGGTGACGTACGCCGCCCGCCGGCCGGCCGCGACCCAGGCGACCGCGAGCGTCGAGGACATCACCCGCGGCCCGAACTCGGCGCGCAGGCGTGGGTCGGCGACGAGCTGTCCGCCGACGAACGGCCGGTCGAGCGGACCGTCGCACTGGACGTCGACCAGCCTGGTGCGCGGTGTCGGGGCGAGGACGGTGTCGCCGCCGCCCTTACGGATCCGGGCCGAGACCCCGTCGGTCCAGAAGATCTCCTCGCTGATCGGGTCGGCCGAGACCGCCGCCGTGACGCCGTCGGGGGTCACCAGCGCGACGTTCACCGCGGCCAGCGGGGTCTGGGCGGCGTAGTTGAGGGTCCCGCAGAGCGGGTCCACCAGCCACCTCCGCTCGCTGTCGCCGGTGCGACCGGTCTCCTCGCCCTCGAAGGCGTCCTCGGGCCGGTAGGTCGCGATCGTCTCCCGGATCGCCTTCTCCGAGGCAATGTCCGCCTCGGTGGCGAAGTCGGTCGGCGACTTGTCGAAGTGGCTCAGGTCGGTGCCGTACATCTCCCGGACGACCGCCGCCCCCGCCGTCGCCGCGGCGATCGCGACCGCCTCGTCCGGAAATGCTCGTCGGAAGGCGTCGATCGCCGGATCCGGGGACTCCTCCGGTTCGTCGCCGATGAAGACCGCCACCACCTCGGCCTCGGGATCCTCGGTCAGCGCGGGCAGGATCCGGTCGCGCCAGCTCCACAGGTTGGGGTGGTCGTAGTCGACGTACGCCTCCGCCGGGGAGATCAGCTCGATGGCCCGCTCGAGCTGCTCTCGGGTCATCCTATACGCCGCGGTGCCGCTCGTGTGTCCGACGACCGTTGCGATCACCACCGCCGGGAAGCGGTGGCCGTAGGCGTTGACCAGGGGGAAGTGCTCGGGCTCGTGGGTGGTCGCCGTCGATGGCCGGAGGCCCACGCCGTGGGCCTGTGGGGGAGTCCAGCCGTCGATGGCCGTCTCGAACCGGGTTCGTGCCGCGAGGATCTCGTCCATCGTCTTCCACTGGGTCACGGTGGGGGAATCTATCGGTGTGCGGCTCGTGGCCGGGAGTGCTTTTCGGCTGCTCGCCCCACCGAATCCGAAGATGGGCCGCCCGTGAGAGAGGATGGTGGCATGCGCGTCCACATCGGCTGTGACCACGCCGGTCTCGAACTGAAGTCCCATCTGATCAACCGTCTGACGGAGCTCGGCTACGAGCCTGTCGACCACGGCCCGTTCGTCTACGACGCACTCGACGACTACCCGGTCTTCTGCATCCGGGCGGCCGAGGGTGTGGCCCGTGACCGCGACCAGGGGCTCGACAGCCTCGGCGTCGTGATCGGTGGATCCGGCAACGGCGAGCAGATGGCGGCCAACAAGGTGACCGGGATCCGGTGTGCGCTCGCGTGGAGCGAGGAGACCGCCAAGCTCGCCCGCGACCACAACAACGCCCAGGTCGTCGCGGTCGGTGGCCGGATGCACAGCCTCGAGGACATGACGACGTTCGTCGAGATCTTCCTGGCCGAGCCGTTCAGCGGGGACGAGCGGCACGTACGCCGCATCGACCAGCTCCACGCCTACGACGCCGACGGCGTGCGGCCGCCGCTCCCGGACTCGGCCAAGGGCCTGGGGCCGGCCGAGGACCAGGACTGATCCGGGGATGCCCGAGGGGCACACCCTCCACCGTCTCGCGCTCGATCTGAGCGATGCCTTCGCCGGCGAGCAGGTCCGGGTCAGCAGCCCGCAGGGCCGGTTCGCCGACTCCGCCGCCCTCCTCGACGGCCAGGTCGTCGCCGGCGCCGAGGCGTGGGGCAAGCAGCTGTTCGTGGAGTTCCCGGGGGAGCAGTACGTCCACATCCACCTCGGCCTCTACGGCAAGCTCGACCTGAAGCCCTACACGGGCGAGCCACCGCTCCCGGTCGGCCAGGTCCGCCTGAGGGTGGTCTCGACGAGCTCGACCGGCGAGGGCGGAACCTACGCCGACCTGCGCGGCGCCACCACCTGCAACCTGGTCACCGCGGCGCAGCGGGACGCGGTGGTCGCGAAGCTCGGGCCGGACCCGCTGCGCGACGACGCGGACCCGGGCCGGGCGTGGCTGCGGATCAGCCGAAGCCGGACCACCATCGGGGCGCTGCTGATGGACCAGTCCGTCCTGGCCGGGGTGGGGAACGTCTACCGGGCCGAGGTGCTCTTCCGGCACCGGATCGACCCCATGCGCCCGGGCAACACCCTGCGCAGGCAGCAGTGGGACGCCATCTGGGAGGACCTGGTCGAGCTCATGAAGGACGGCGTCGAGAAGAACCGCATCGACACCGTCCGCGACGAGCACACGCCCGAGGCCATGGGCCGCCCGCCGCGCAAGGACGACCACGGCGGCGAGGTCTACGTCTACCGCCGCAACGGCCAGCCGTGCCTGGTGTGCGGCACGAGCGTACGCACCACCGAGCTGCAGCAGCGCAACCTGTTCTGGTGCCCGAAGTGCCAGCGCGCCTACCGGCCCCGGACGACCGTAAAGAAGTAGCCCGCACTAGTCTCCGGCCTGCGAGAACGACCACGCAGCCCCCACCTCGAGACCTAGAGTGAGGCCATGTCGAGCCATGCCTTCGCAGACCGCTTGCGGAGCAACGCGTTCCGCCGCAGGTTCCGTGACCCGGAGCTGCGGACGGTGCTGTGGCTCGGGCTGCTCACCATCGTCCTGACGGTCCTCGCGGCCGCCCAGACCGGCTGGCTGCAGGTGGTCCCGGTGGCCGTCCTCACGGTGCCGTTGCTGCTCGGTGCGGTGCTGCTGGGGCCGCGTACGCTGGGCTGGTTCGTGGTCTTCGTGATGGTGATGATCGTGGTCGCCGCCAGCCGGCTGACGCTGTCCGACCGCGATGCCGCCGCCATCGTCGTGCACTTCCTGCTCGGCTTCATCGTGCTGTACGTCGCGATGAAGCGCAGCGATCTCGGTGTGGGCGGGCTGAGCAACGAGCGCATGCTGCTCGACCTGACGACCCGGCTCGATCAGGGGGCGATCCCGCCGATGCCTCCGGGCTGGCTCGCCGATTCCGCGGTCCTTCCGGCCGGCGGCACCAAGTTCGCCGGCGACCTCGTCGTGGCCGTGCGCGTGGACAACCGGCTCGAGGTGGTCGTCGTCGACGTCTCCGGAAAAGGCGTGCGTGCCGGCACCCGGGCGCTCCAGCTCTCCGGAGCGTTCGGCGGCCTGCTCGGTGCGCTGCCCCCGAGCGAGTTCCTCCCCGCCGCCAACCGCTACCTGCTCCGCCAGGACTGGCAGGAGGGCTTCGCCACCGCGGTCTACCTCTCGATCGACCTCGGCAACGGCGCCTACGAGATCCGCACCGCGGGCCACCCGCCCGCCCTCGTACGCCGCGCCTCGACCGGCCGCTGGGAGGAGGCCGAGAGCAACGGTCCCGTGCTCGGCCTCATCGACGACGTCGACTTCGACGCCTGCGAGGGCGTGCTCGGGGTGGGCGACATGGTGATGCTCTACACCGACGGTGTCGTGGAGGCGCGGGGCGTCGACCTCGAGCACGGCATCGGCAACCTGGTCGCCACCGCCGACCATCTCGCCGTCACCGGACGTGGTGGGGGAGCGCGCCGTCTGCTCGAGGGACTGAGCGCCAGCTCGGACGATCGAGCCCTCGTCGCGGTCGGTAGACGGTGACGCAAACCGGCCAGTAGGGGAGCCGGTTACAGGTGTGAGCCAGATCTATGGCAGGATTTCGCGGGTCGCACGAGGGCGCTGGCTCTCGCGTGCGCGGATGTAGCTCAATGGTAGAGCCTCAGTCTTCCAAACTGATTACGCGGGTTCGATTCCCGTCATCCGCTCCAAGTGCCATTCCCGCTGATTGGGGAGGGGCCCTTGACGGGGCGTAGCGTAGTGGCTAGCGCGCCTGCTTTGGGAGCAGGAGACCGCAGGTTCGAGTCCTGTCGCCCCGACATCTCGCCTGAAAATCCATACAGCCCCTGCACGCGACATCATTCTCAGAAACAAACGACAGGAGACACCCTGTGAAGAGCGCCGTCGAGACGTTGAGCCCGACCCGGGCCAAGCTGACCGTCGAGGTGCCCTTCGAGGAGCTCAAGCCGAGCCTCGACGCGGCGTACAAGCAGATCGCCCAGCAGATCAACGTCCCCGGCTTCCGCCGTGGCAAGGTCCCGCCCCAGGTGATCGACAAGCAGGTCGGCCGCGGTGCGGTGCTCTCCGAGGCGGTCAACAACGTCCTCCCGCAGAAGTACTTCGACGCCCTCCAGGAGAACTCGCTCGAGCCGCTCGCGCAGCCCGAGATCGAGGTCACCAAGCTTGAGGACAACGAGGCGCTGGAGTTCACCGCCGAGGTCGACGTCAAGCCCGAGATCACGCTGCCCGACTACGAGGGCATCGAGGCCAAGGTCGAGGACATCGAGCTCACCGACGCTGACGTCGAGGAGCAGATCCAGGCGATGCGCGAGCGCTTCGGCACCCTCAAGGACGTCGAGCGCCCCGCCGCCGACGGTGACTTCGTGGTCATCGACCTGAAGGCCACCAAGGACGGCGAGGACGTCGACGGCGCCGAGGCCGTCGGGATGAGCTACCAGGTCGGCAAGGGCGGCATGCTGGACGGCCTCGACGAGGCCATCACCGGCCTCTCGGCAGGCGAGTCCAAGGACTTCAAGAGCACCCTCGTCGGCGGTGAGCTGATCGGCCAGGAGGTCGACGTCAACGTCACCGTCAACCAGGTGCAGGAGCAGGAGCTCCCGGCGTACGACGACGACTTCGCCCAGCTCGCCAGCGAGTTCGACACCGTCAAGGAGCTCGAGGAGGACGTCCGCGGCCGCCTCGGCAACGGCAAGCGCCTCGAGCAGGCCGCTGCCGCCCGTGACGCCGTGCTGGAGGCGCTCCTGGAGAAGGTCGAGGTGCCGCTGCCCGAGACCATCGTGACCGAGGAGCTCAACGCCCGCCGCCAGGGCATCGAGCAGCAGCTCGGCTTCGCCGGCCTGACCTTCGACAAGTACCTCGAGGACGAGGGTCAGACGATCGAGGAGTTCGAGGCCGACCTCGAGCGCCGCGTCCGTGACGCCGTCGCCGCTCAGCTGATCCTCGACCAGATCGCCAAGGAGAAGGAGATCGGGGTCGAGCAGCAGGAGCTGACCGAGCACATGATGCGCCGCGCGCAGCAGTCCGGCCAGGACCCGCAGGAGTTCGTCAACCACATGCTCGAGCACAACCACGTGCCCGAGCTGGTCCAGGAGATCCTGCGCGGCAAGGCGCTGGCCCAGCTGGTCGAGGCCGCCAAGGTCACCGACGAGTCCGGCAACCACGTCGAGCTGAAGAACCTCCGTCCCGACGGCACCATCGGCGAGGACGAGCCCGAGGCCGAGGCGACCGACGAGGTCTCCGAGGAGACCGAGAAGGCCGACGCCTGATCAGCCCCAGACGTACGCCGCCCCTGCCCGAACCGGGCAGGGGCGGTTTCGTTGTTGCGCTACTGCGCGTCGAAGTTGTCGGTCGGATCGCCGGAGACCTCCAGGTGCTTGGCCGCACAGTCGGTCCTCGACAGCCCCTGCTCGACACACCACTCCAGCGCGGGCGCGGAGGTGTCGCTGGGAGAGGGCACGACGACGGCGTACATCCCCGGCTTCACGTACGAGCTCGGCCACTCGCCGGTGTCGAGGAGCAGCACGTCGGGGTGGTCGGCCTTGATCTCCTGGTAGCGGCTCAGCGCCCTGTGCCAGTCGGGGTCGCCGCCGTCGCCGGCGCCGACGGCAGCGAGCTGCGGGATCCAGGTGCCGATGAGCTTGCTGGCGGCCTCGGTGTCGAGCCGGGAGATGCGGAGCAGCTGGTCCTCCGGGGGCGCGTCCGGGTCCACGGAGGGCTCGGTCGACGGGGTGGTGCCGGTCGGGCTGGGAGACGGGTCCGCCTCGGACAGGGTCGCGCCCGGCCCGTCCTTGCCGAAGACGAAGCCGAGGACGCCGGCGACGATCACCAGCACGGCGATCATCAGCAGGATCGGCGCGGTGCGACCGTTGCCTCGGGTCGGAGCCGGTGGCGGATCCTCACCGAAGAAGAACATGCGCGTGCTGCGGGGGACGGCCGTCTCGTCGCCGATCTCGTCCACGAAGAGCGGACGGTGCTGCTCCGGAGGAGCCAGGAGCGGGGCACCGCAGGCGATGCAGTAGATGGCCCCGGGCAGCACCGGATCGGCGCACGACGGGCAGCGTGACTCGTTCTCCTCGCTCACGGACCGACACCCCCTTCCCCATCCGACGGTAACCCGCGAAGACCGCCATCGTCACGCAACACCAGTAACAACAGCATCACGGACACCATACGCGCGAGTGAACGCAAACGTACGGGATGCGGGTACGGGCATGTGATCTGAGACACAGGGACGACGTTCGGATGGCACAGCTGGACGCATCGCCGGTGTGGAAGCCCTACGCTTCCAGGGTGACCTCCAGTCCCGAGACCGTCCGAGCCGTGGTCCTCAACGTCGAGGACGTTCCGGTGGACCCCGAAGCCGCGGAGCAGCTCGACCGTGGCCAGGGCAAGGTGGCCGGCCTCGTCGGCCTGGCCAAGCTCGCCTGGCGCATCACCGCCTTCGCCCGGCGCCCGTTCGCGGCGCCCTTCGCGCTGGCGGCGCCGATCGTCCGTGGCGTCGTCAACACCGACTCCGGGCCCGCCGTCTCCGTCCGTCACGAGGGCCGGATGGTCAGCCCGCAGGAGTGGGCGGCCGCTCAGCGGCAGACCGGGACGAATCCTCGTGTCCTCGTCCTGGTCCCGCCGGCGGGCAAGGACGAGAGCGTCTGGGTCGAGGGCTCCCGGTCCACCGGCGCGACGTACGCCGAGCGGCTCGCCGAGCTGCTCGGCTGGATGCCGCTGCACATGCACGTCACGGCCGGCAGCACGTCGGTGCCCGCCGCGGTGGCGCTCAGCAGCCGGATCCAGGAGTGCGTCGACGCCCTCCCCGGCACACCGCGCATCGTCCTGGTCGGCTACGCGGGCGGCGGGCTGATCGCCCGCAACGCGCTCGGGGTGGCCACCTCCGGGGCCCGGCCGTGGACGACGTACGTCTCCGAGCTGATCGCCCTCGGCACGACCCCCTACGCAGTCACCTCCGCCCCGATCTCGGGTGGCGTCGGCAAGCAGATCGACGAGCACCTCGCCGGGATCGCCGTCGTCGGGGCCGACGAGGCGATGCTGCCGCCGCGACCTGACGTCGACTATCTGCTGGTCACCGACAACGCCACCTCGCGGCCCAACCGGGTGGGGCGTCTCTTCGGGGAGATGCTGTGGTGGCGGCACAAGACGCCGCTGCGGTCGCGACGGGTGCGCGACCTGTTCCCGACCGCGGAGCGCTTCACGCTCTCGACCGCGGAGACGCCGTTGTCGAACCACCCGGCGGTCCACGACGCCCTGCTGCGCTGGCTGGCCTGAGCCCAGGTCGAGCGAATACGCCGTCGGCGAACATTGGCACACCAGCCGTGGAACAACTGGCTGTGGCGGCTAGTGTCGATCCTGTGAACATCGACTCCAGCGCGGCTGACGCTCACGCCGGTGCCCCAGGGCTCTCCCCGAGCCTGGGCGGCAACGGCGGCGGTCTGAGCCTTCTCGACGACAACATCTACAACCGACTGCTGCGGGAGCGCATCGTCTTCCTCGGCTCCGAGGTCCGCGACCAGAACGCCAACGCGATCTGCGCGCAGCTCCTGCTGCTCTCCGCGGAGGACCCCGAGGCCGACATCTTCCTTCACATCAACTCGCCCGGTGGCTCCGTGGATGCCGGTATGGCCATCTACGACACGATGAACTACATCCCCAACGACGTGGCCACCGTCGGCATGGGTCTGGCCGCCTCGATGGGCCAGTTCCTGCTCTGCGCCGGTGCGAAGGGCAAGCGCTACGCGCTGCCCCACGCGCGGATCATGATGCACCAGCCCTCCTCGGGCATGGGCGGTTCGGCCTCCGACATCAAGATCCAGGCCCAGCAGTCCCTGCACATCAAGAAGGTGCTGCTGGAGCTGATCAGCGAGCACACCGGCCAGAGCGTCGAGCAGGTCACGGTCGACGCCGACCGTGACCGCTGGTTCACCGCGGCCGAGGCGCTCGACTACGGCCTGGTCGACCAGGTCATCAAGAGCGCGAAGGAAGCCTCCGACGAGGGCCGCCCCGCCCACAAGAAGGACTGAGGACATGAACTACTACATCCCGCAGTGGGAGGAGCGTACGTCGTACGGCGTCCGCCGGATCGACCCCTACGCCAAGCTCTTCGAGGACCGGATCATCTACCTGGGCACGCCGATCAGCGACGACGTCGCCAACGCGGTCATCGCCCAGCTGCTCTGCCTGCAGTCGATGAACCCGGACCAGGACATCTCGATCTACATCAACAGCCCGGGTGGCTCGTTCACGGCCTGCACCGCGATCTACGACACGATGCAGTTCATCAAGCCGGACGTGCAGACCGTCTGCATCGGTCAGGCCGCCTCGGCCGCCGCGATCCTGCTCGGCGCGGGCGCCAAGGGGAAGCGGATGGCGCTGCCCAACAGCCGCATCCTGATCCACCAGCCCTACACCGAGGGCACCTTCGGCCAGACCTCCGACATCGAGATCCAGGCCAACGAGATCCTGCGGATGCGTGAGCTGCTCGAGAAGATGATCGCCGACCACAGCGGCAAGTCGATGGACGAGGTCAGCCACGACATCGAGCGCGACAAGATCCTCACCGCCGCGCAGGCGGTGGAGTACGGCCTGATCGACTCGGTGCTCGAGTCGCTCAAGACGCCGGCGCTCGTTTGACCCTCGGGCCCCGCGCCGCTCCCACATCGAAGGCGCGGCGCGGGGTACCGTCAGTAACTATTCGGACCTAGCAGCACAAGTCGGGGAAGGAAGGCCACTCGTGGCACGCATCGGCGACGGAGGTGACCTGCTGAAGTGCTCCTTCTGCGGGAAGAGCCAGAAGCAGGTCAAGAAGCTCATCGCGGGTCCCGGCGTCTACATCTGCGACGAGTGCATCGACCTCTGCAACGAGATCATCGAGGAGGAGCTCAACGAGGGCTCCGAGGTGGAGATCGCCGACCTCCCCAAGCCGAAGGAGATCTTCGACTTCCTCAACTCCTACGTCATCGGCCAGGAGCAGGCCAAGAAGTCGCTCGCGGTGGCGGTCTACAACCACTACAAGCGCGTCCAGGCCGGCCTGCAGCCCGGTGGCCCGCAGGGCCCCGGCAAGCACGCCAAGGAGGAGCAGGTCGAGGTCGCCAAGTCCAACATCTTGGTGATCGGCCCGACCGGATGCGGCAAGACCTACCTGGCGCAGACGCTGGCGCGGATGCTCAACGTCCCGTTCGCGATCGCGGACGCCACCGCGCTGACCGAGGCGGGCTACGTCGGTGAGGACGTCGAGAACATCCTCCTCAAGCTGATCCAGGCCGCCGACTACGACGTCAAGAAGGCCGAGACCGGCATCATCTACATCGACGAGATCGACAAGGTGGCCCGCAAGGCGGAGAACCCCTCGATCACGCGCGACGTCTCCGGTGAGGGCGTGCAGCAGGCGCTGCTGAAGATCATCGAGGGCACCACCGCCTCGGTACCGCCGCAGGGTGGCCGCAAGCACCCGCACCAGGAGTTCATCCAGATCGACACCACCAACATCCTCTTCGTGGTGGGTGGCGCCTTCGCCGGTCTGGAGCACATCATCGAGCAGCGGGTCGGCAAGAAGACCCTCGGCTTCACCGCCGAGGTGCGCGGCAAGGCCGAGAAGGAGTCCGAGGACCTCCTGAAGCTCGTCCGCCCCGAGGACCTCACCAAGTTCGGTCTGATCCCCGAGTTCATCGGCCGGCTGCCGCTGATCGCGAGTGTCGAGAAGCTCGACCAGGCGGCGCTGGTGAAGATCCTGACCGAGCCGCGCAACGCGCTGGTGAAGCAGTACCAGAAGCTCTTCGACCTCGACGGCGTCGACCTCGAGTTCACCGACGACGCGGTCACCGCGATCGCCGACAAGGCCCTCGAGCGCGGCACCGGTGCCCGAGGCCTGCGGGCGATCATCGAGGAGGTCCTCCTCTACGTGATGTACGACGTGCCCTCCCGCGGCGACGTCGGCAAGGTGATCGTCACCCGCGAGGTGGTCGAGGACGGCGAGATGCCGACTCTCGTGCCGCGCGAGAAGGAGACCAAGAAGAAGTCGGCCTAGTCCGTTTGGGTCATTTTCCCCGTCCGGGTCGGTATCGGCCCGGACGGTCGGACACAATACGCACTGATGATCGTCTGTACCTTTCCAGCTCCGTCACTCGGTAGGGAAGTGGGCACGTGAGGTTCCAGAGGGGCCCGGTGATGGCCTACGCCGCCGTGGTGCTCATCGGCCTGCTCGTGGTCGTCCAGACCCTCAGCCCGGACATCTCGGCGCTGCACCGGGTGCCGCGTACGCTCTCGGGCCAGGCCGACTTCACCGTGATCTCGCCCGCCCCGGACCCCGACGTCTCCGGGGTCTCGACGATCCCGAGCACGGCGGCGGAGGCGGACCGCGGTGACCAGGACTCCGCCGAGCCGGACCAGCAGGGTGACCAGAAGCCGGACGACAAGCCGTCCGCGCCCGCTGAACAGCCCGACGCACCGTCCTCCGAGGAGCCGACAGCACCCGCCGACCCCGGCGAGGACGAGGGCGATGCGACGCCCCCCACGCTGGTGCCGTCCGTGGGCCCGATCCCGGGCATCATGGCTCCGCTGCTGTGGCCGTTCGTGGCCGAGGAGGACGCCAGGCCCGTCGACGAGGCCGTGCCGATGTTCCTGCGCCAGCTGATCGCGGCCGACGCCGGCGTCCCGGTCGAGGACCTTCCGCTGGAAGAGCCCAAGAAGGACCAGGAGCGCGACGAGGCGACCGAGGAGACGAAGGATCCCGCCAAGGAGCCGGAGACGCGCAAGTCGGAGGTCGAGCAGATCGCCGAAGACGCCTGTGAGCTCACCGCCGCGATCGCCGAGGACGTGAAGACGCTCCCGGGAGCGAGCGAGGGTCCGGAGCCGGAGGCCACGCCGGAGTGCGGTGAGGCGTGCGCTGAGCCGAAGAGCCCGGTAGGGTCGTCGCCCGCAGCCGACCCCGAGGCCAGCACCGACTCCACCGAGCCGTCCGACGCAGCGACGACGGAGGCACCGGAGCCGGAGCACGAGCCGAAGGAAGGCAGCAACGACGACAAGGCTTGCGCCGAGAAGTCGGTGCTGTAGGGATCACTCCGATGGCGACCCGCACCACGCCGGAGTGACCGGCCGAGCGAGTCCCCCCGGACGCTGGGCTGGAGTGAGGGACGGAGCAGGCCCCGGACCGCATCGCGGTCCGGGGCCTGCTCCGTCGTTCGGGCGCCGCGCTGAGGCTCAGGCCTCCTCGGAAACCTCGGCCAGCTCGGCGGTGACGGTGATCTCGGTGGCGTTCTCGTCGACGGTGAAGAACAGGTCGCCGACGATGTTGCCGACGCGCTTGAGGTCCGCGGCGGCGGCCTCCGCGTCCTTGACCAGCTTGGCGGGGCCGGTGACCTCGGCCTTGGCCAGCGGGTGGCGCATCTTGACCTTGGCGGTCGACTTCGCGCCGCGGATCCCGGTCAGGGTCGCCGCGACCGCGTCGAGCGCCGCCGGGTCGGCGGCGGCAGCGGTGCCGAGCTCGAGCTCACGCGGCCACGAGGACGTGTGGATCGAACCGGTCTGCCACCACGACCAGACCTCCTCGGTGACGTACGGGAGGAACGGGGCGAGCAGGCGCAGCTGGACGTGGAGAGCCGTGGCCAGGGTCGCGCGGGCCGACTCGGTGGCGAGGCCGCCGTTCTCGTCGTAGGCCCGCTCCTTGACCAGCTCGAGGTAGTCGTCGCAGAACTCCCAGAAGAACTTCTCCGAGGTCTCCAGGGCCGTGGAGTAGTCGTAGGCCGTGAACGCGTCGGTCGCCTTGGTGATCGTCTCCTTGAGGCGCGCCATCAGCGCGCAGTCGACCGGCTGGGTGATCGCGACCGGGTTGAGCGTGGCCGCGCCGACGTTGCCGAGGACGAACTTGGAGGCGTTGAGGATCTTCATCGCCAGCCGGCGGCCGACCTTCATCTGGGTCTCGTCGAAGGGCGAGTCCATTCCCGGGCGGGTCAGCGCGGCGCGCCAGCGAACCGCGTCGGCGCCGAACTTGTCGAGGATCTCGGTCGGGACGACGACGTTGCCCTTCGACTTCGACATCTTCTTGCGGTCGGGGTCGAGGATCCAGCCGGCGATCATCGCGTGGCTCCACGGGACGGTGCCGTCCTCGAGGTGGGCGCGGACGATGCGGCCGAAGAGCCAGGTGCGGATGATCTCGTGGCTCTGGGTGCACAGGTCCATCGGGTAGACCCGGCTGAACAGGTCGGGGTCGGCCTCCCAGCCGCCGGCGATCTGCGGGGTCAGCGACGAGGTCGCCCAGGTGTCCATCACGTCCGGGTCACCCTGGAAGCCGCCGGGCTTGCCGCGCTGCGCCTCCTCATAGCCGGCCGGGACGTCCGTGGACGGGTCGATCGGCAGCTGGTCCTCGCTCGGCAGCAGCGGCTTGTCGTAGTCGGGGTTGCCCTCGTCGTCGAGCGCGTACCAGACCGGGAACGGGATGCCGAAGAAGCGCTGGCGCGAGATCAGCCAGTCGCCGTTGAGGCCGCCGACCCAGTTGTCGTAGCGGTGGCGCATGTGCTCGGGCAGCCAGGAGAGCTCGCCGCCGCGGGCCAGCAGCTGCTCGCGCAGCTCGGGGTTGCGGCCACCGTTGGTGATGTACCACTGCCGGCTGGCGACGATCTCGAGGGGCTTGTCGCCGCGCTCGTAGAAGTTGGCCATCCGCTGGGTCTTCTTCGGCTCACCGTCGAGGTCACCGGACTCGCGGATCATCGCGACGACGGCCTCGCGAGCCGAGTGGACGGTCTTGCCCTTCAGGTCCTCGTACGCCGCGATCCCGGCCTCGGTGGTGATCCACTCGGGGGTCTCGCGGGCGAAGCGGCCGTCGCGGCCGATCAGCGCACGGGCGGGGAGGTTGAGCTCGCGCCACCACTGGACGTCGGTGAGGTCACCCCAGGTGCAGCACATCGCGATGCCGGCGCCCTTGTCCATCTCCGCGGCCTCGTGGGCCAGGACGGGGATCTCGACGCCGAAGATCGGGCTGGTGACGGTGCTCCCGAAGAGGTCCTTGTAGCGGTCGTCGTCGGGGTGCGCGATCAGCGCGACGACGCTCGGGATCAGCTCGGGGCGGGTCGTCTCGATGTGGACGGGGGTGCCGTCGGCCTTGTGGAAGGCGACGCGGTGGAAGAAGCCGGGGTAGTCCTTGGCCTCCAGCTCGGCCTGGGCGACCGCGGTCTGGAAGGTGACGTCCCACAGGGTCGGCGCCTCCTGCAGGTAGGCCTCGCCGCGGGCCAGGTTGCGCAGGAACGCCTTCTGCGAGGCGGTCTGGGAGACCTTGCCGATGGTCGTGTACTGCTGGTCCCAGTCGAAGGAGAGACCCAACGTGCGCCACAGGTCCTCGAAGACCTTCTCGTCCTCGACGACCAGCTGGTTGCACAGCTCGACGAAGTTGGGCCGGCTGATGGAGATCTGCCGCTTCGGGTCCGGCCTCGTAGGCGGGGTGAAGTCGGGGTCGTACGGCAGGCTCGGGTCGCAGCGGACGCCGAAGTAGTTCTGGACCCGGCGCTCGGTCGGCAGGCCGTTGTCGTCCCAGCCAATCGGGTAGAAGACCGACTTGCCGTTCATCCGCTGGAAGCGGGCGATCAGGTCGGGGTGGGTGTAGGAGAAGACGTGGCCGACGTGCAGGCTGCCGGAGACGGTCGGCGGCGGGGTGTCGATCGAGTAGACGTTCTCCCGCGGCTGCGTGCGGTCGAAGGCGTAGGTCTTCTCGTTCTTCCACCGCTCGGCCCACTTGGCCTCCAGGCCCTCGAGGACCGGCTTGTCCGGTACGGCGACTACGCGCTGCTCAGCGGGCGTATTCGTCTCCGGTGCGGTCTTCGTGGGCGTGGTCTCAGTCATGGGACCAAATCCTATGGGCGCACGGTTCGTGGCGCGAAACCCGGTTGAGGCCGGTGTCGCGCACTCGCCATGCTTCGGTCATGAGCCCGGCCGTGCCACGTATCGACTTCTACGAGGATCCTGCTGCCTTCCTGGACGCCGCGGGCGGCTACCTGGCCGCCGACCCGGTGGTCGTGAGCGTGGTCGCGACCGTGGCCGAGCGCGCCGCGCGGCGAGGACCGGAGGGGCATCCGTACGAGTGGTGGGCGACCGCGAGCCTGGATGGCCGGGTCGTCGGGGTCGCGATGCGTACGGCTCCGTTCGCGCCCTACCCGCTCTTCGTCTGCCCGATGCCGGACGAGGCCGCGGTCGAGCTGGCCCGGGCGCTGCACGCGCGCGGTGAGCACCCGGGCGGTGCCAACGGCTCGCTGCCGGCGTCCCGCATCGTCGCCGAGGAGTCGGCCAGACTGTGGGGCGGCACGGTCGAGGGCGCGCTGGAGGCGAGGCTGTGGGAGCTCGCCGAGCTGGCGGTGCCGTCCGGTGTCCTGGGGAGGCCGCGGAAGGCGACGTACGCCGACGTGGAGGTGTGCCTGGAGTGGTTCAACGACTTCGGGCGGGCCGCGCGTGAGCAGGCCGGCAACGCCGACCGGGCGCAGGCCGAGGAGCACCACGACGCCGACGACATCCGCAAGCGGATCGACGAGGGCCGGATCCTGCTGTGGGAGCTCGACGGCGAGGTCGTGCACCTCACCGGTTTCAACGCTCCTGCGTTCGGGGTCGCCAGGATCGGCCCTGTCTACACCCCGAAGGCGCACCAGGGGCATGGCTACGCCAGCGCCGCGGTGGCCGAGGTGAGCCGGCAGCTGCTGGCCGCCGGCGCGCGGGTCGCGCTCTACACGGACAAGGACAACCCGGTCTCCAACCACGTCTACGCCAAGATCGGCTTCCGCCCGCTCGTCGACTCGGCCAACCACACGCTCAGTCGACGGTGAAGCGGCGCCCGAGGTAGTGGTCGACGGCGGGCCAGATGTGGCCCTCCGCCTCAGCGGCGTCGGTCCAGCGCAGCGACCAGCCGGTGCCGCCGGCGATGGTGATGTCGGCCGAGCGGCGGCCGCTGCTGCCGTGCTTGAGGTGCAGGGCACGGATCTGGTCCCAGGGCACGAACGAGGCGTTGGCGGTGGCGGCGAGCTCGGCGGGCGGCCGGTCCAGCGCCCGCTGGATCAGCTTCCTGCCGGGTGAGCCGGACGTCACCGAGGCCAGGCCGGTGGCGAGGCGGTCGGAGCTCGAGGGCTTGACCAGCATCAGGCCGGAGTCGGTCACCAGCAGCGTACGGAAGCCGTCGCCGGAGACCGGTGCCAGGGCGCCGATCCAGCCGTCGGGCGCCGGCGCCTGGGCGGGGGAGTCGTCGGGCTGCGCCTGGGCCTCGGTCTCGGCCGTCGCGTCGAGCTGGTGCACCCAGGCGCGCAGCGCGGCGGCGTAGCCGGGGGAGCCGAGGGCCTCGTAGGCGAGCTCCTCGGGGTCGACCTCCTGGCCCGCGATGTCGACCAGGCGCCACGGGCCCGCCCAGCTGAGCTCGTAACGGGCCTTGTCCTCGTCGACGAGCTCGTGGGCGATCGCGGCGCCGAGAAGGCGGGCGATGACCCTCCGCTTCGCCTCGCCGGCCGGGCCGGCCGGGCCGCCGGTCTGCTCGGCACCCGTGGGCTCGACCTCGACCAGGTCCAGCAGGCGGTCGAGGTCGCCGGCGGCGATCAGGTCGAGGGCGCCGCGGACGGTGGCCGGCTCGATCTGGTTCTCCTGCATGGCGTTGAGGAGGGTCTCGGCGTCGTACGCCGCGGCGCGGGCGCCGGCGACGGTGACGATCTCGGCCATCGGGGCCGGCGTCAGGCCAGAGCCGGCGAAGGTCTTGTCCTCGAGCGCGAGGAAGGACTGCTGCGGGTAGCGCAGGATGCTGGTGGCGTTGCCCGACTTGTCCGTGCCGTCAGCGATGGTGGGGTCGCCTTCGTTCGCGGCGGCCATCGCCTCCAGCCGCTCGATCCGCTCCGTCAGCGGCGGGTGCGAGTCGTAGGCCGACAGCTTGGCCTCGGGCGGTGCCGCACTGATCCGGGACAGCTCCTGGAGGCGCTCAGGGTCGCTCATCAGGTTGGTGAAGTTGTCGAAGAAGCGCGTCGGGCGCAGGCCGTAGTGGGTGCCGGCCTCGACGTACTGCTCCAGGTAGATGTGCCAGGCGGCATCCAGCGCCGGCAGGGTGCGCAGCGTGACGGCCGCGGTCCGCGGCCCGGCCACCTGCGCGCTGAGCCGGTCGGCGTCGATCTCGTGGGCGTGCGCGAGCGGGCGGGTGAGGGCGAAGAAGATCCGGGCGTACGTCCGGAAGGGCCGCTTCACCAGCGGGTTCGACAGGCCGGCGGCGACCTCGGCGATCGCCAGGCGGCTGCGGTGGATGAGGGCGCCGAGCCGGGTGTGGGTGGTGCTGTGGTGGCCCAGCTCGTGGGCGAGCACCGCGTGGAGCTGGTTGCGGGAGAGGCCCTGGAGGAGAGGTACGCCGAGGAACATCCGCCGGGTCCCAGTCCTGAGCCCGAGGAGGCTGGTCTCCTCGCTGACCGCCGCGTTGACGTCCGGGACCAGGCGGATCTCGTCGGGTGCGCGGGTCCCGGCGGCGGCGGCCAGCTGGCGGACCTCCGCCCACAGCCCCGGCTGCTCGTGCTCGGTGAGGAGGAGCCCGCCGGGATCGGTCGAGGTCCTGGTGCGGGGCTGCCGAGGCGCCACCTGCTGGCCGACCAGGACGAAGGCAGCCAGGACGTAGGCACCGGCCAGGAGCGAGACCGCGAGAGCAGCCCGGAGCGTACGCATGAATGGTGGACCTTGTGGGGGGATGGGGTTGAGTCCGAGATCAGTGGGAGGGTAGCCGGTCCGGCGATTCGCTGGGAAGCGGCGGGCGCATAGACTCGACCCGATGAGTGAGACTCCCGCGCCGCGCCTGGCGGCCACGATCGAGGAGGTCTGGGAAGCGCTGCAGTCGCGCTGGCCCGAGACCCGGCTCGAACCCTCCCTGGACCGCATCCGTGCCCTGCTCGAGATCCTCGGCGACCCGCAGGACGCCTTCCGGATCGTCCAGCTGACCGGCACCAACGGCAAGACCTCCACCTCGCGGATGATCGACACGCTGCTGCGGTCGCTGGACCTGCGGGTCGGGCGGTTCACCTCGCCGCACGTGGAGCGGATCAACGAGCGGATCTCGATCGACGGCGAGCCGCTGTCGGACGACGAGTTCGTGGCCGCGTTCAACGACGTCGCCCACTACCTCGGCATGGTCGACGACGACCAGCCGCACCCGCTGTCGTTCTTCGAGACGATGGTCGGGATGGCCTACGCCAAGTTCGCCGAGGCCCCGGTCGACGTGGCCGTGGTCGAGGTCGGGCTCGGCGGTGGCTGGGACGCGACCAACGTGGCCGACGCCGACGTGGCGGTGGTGACCCCGATCGCGGTCGACCACGCGAAGTACCTCGGTGACACTCCCGTCGCCATCGCGCGCGAGAAGGCCGGGATCATCAAGCCGGGTGCCGTCGCCGTGATCGCGGAGCAGTCCGTCGAGGTCGCCGCGGTGCTCGACCAGCACGCGGCCGAGGTCGGCGCCCGGCTGCTGTGGGAGGGCACCGACTACGCGGTCGTCTCCCGCACCCCGGCCGTGGGCGGTCAGATCGTCACGCTGCGTGGTCTGCACGGGACCTACGAGGATCTCTTCCTGCCCCTCTACGGCGCCCACCAGGCGCAGAACGCGGCCGCGGCACTGGCCGCGGTCGAGGCGTTCCTCGGTGAGACCGTGCTCTCCGACGAGGTCGTGCGCGACGCGTTCGCGAAGGTCGACTCGCCGGCGCGGCTGGAGATCGTGCGCGCCTCCCCGACGATCCTGATCGACGCCGCCCACAATCCGGCCGGTGCCGAGGCGACGGTCGCCGCCCTGGAGGACTCGTTCTCGTTCTCCGCGGTCGTCGGTGTCATCGGCGTGATGGGGGACAAGGACGTCGAAGGCCTGCTCGCCGCCTTCGAGCCCGCGCTCGAGCATCTCGTCGTCACCCAGAACTCCACCGAGCGTGCCCTGCCCGCCGTCGAGCTCGCCAAGATCGCCATCGACCTCTACGGCGAGGAGCGGGTCTCCGTGGTGCCCCGCCTCGCCGACGCGATCGACGCGGCCCTCGCCCTGTCCGAGTCCGCCGAGGGCGGTTCCATCTCCGAGGGCGCGGTGCTCGTGACCGGCTCGGTGGTGACCGCCGGAGAGGCGCGTACGCTGCTGGGCGGCCGTGGCTCTGCCGCCGGGTCGGCAGCGACCGCGCGGGTCGTGCCGACCGCCGACCCCGAGCTCGCCGCCTATCTGGAGGAGGACGCCGATGGCGACTGAGCGGGAGAAGTCGCCGCGGCGTGGGATGTGTGCCGCGATCGTGTCGATGGAGGGGCTCGCCGTCGCGCTGGCCGCGCCGGTGATGATCTCGATCGGCGGGGTCTCCGCCGGCCTCGCGCTCCCGCTGGGTCTCGGCTTCTTCGTGGCCTGCATCCTGGTCGCCGGACTGCTGCGCCGCCCGTGGGCCTACTGGCTCGGCTGGGCGCTGCAGGTGGTCGCGATCGGGATGGGCTTCCTGATCTCCATCATGTTCGTGGTCGGCGTGATCTTCGCGGTGCTGTGGGGCATGGCCGACATCCTCGGCCGCAAGATCGAGCGTGAGCGGGCCGCCGCCTTCGAGGCGTTCGACCGGCTCGTCGCCGAGGAAGACGCCGAGGAAGAGGTCTAGCGTTGGCTTCCGTGGAGGAGCCTGACGAGCTGCAGATGGCGACGGACGAGGCGGCGACCGACTGGGCGCTGTGTCCGGCGTGCGGCAACGCGCTGGTGCTGCGCCGGCCGCGGACGCGTACGGCGCACTACGCGCACAAGGCCGGTGAGTCGTGCCGGCTCGTGGGCGCGCAGCTGCGGCGTACCAGCTCCGGGTGGGCCGTCGGTGGCGGCGAGGATGACCCGGACAGCCTCGAGAACCTCTTCGACCTGATCGAGGACGACGAACCGGGTCGCTAGCGGTCACTAGCGCGCGAGGGCGCCGGTGAGCGCGGTGAGCGCCTGGTCGAGCTCGGCGTCGGTGACCCCGCCGAAGCCGATCACCAGGCCGGTGAGGCCGGTGCTGCGGGCGTACGTCGAGAGCAGGTTGATCTCGAACCCGGCCGCTCTGGCGGCGTCGCGGGCGCGCCGGGCATCCGGCTCCGGGAGCAGCCAGGTCGAATACATGCCCGCCAGGGGGCCGGCGAGGGTCGCATACGGCGTCATCGCCTCGGCCACCCTCGGGGCGCGCTCGGCGTAGACCCGTCGGGCGGAGCGTACGGCCTTGTCGAGCCAGCCGTCGCGCAGCAGCGTGAGCAGTGCGCGCTGCGAGGGCCATGCCGCTCCCGCGTGGGTGATGGTGCGGCGGCGCAGGATCAGCTCGTGCAGGTCGGGCGGCGCGACCAGCCAGCCCAGCCGCAAGGTCGGCACCACCGACTTCGCGGCGGTGCCGAGATAGACGACCCGGCCGCGGTCCAGCGTCGCCATCGCCGGCACCGGTGCTACGTCGTAGCGGAACTCGGAGTCGTAGTCGTCCTCGATCACCACCGCGTCCGCCCGCCGGGCGGCCTCCAGCAGGCTCAGCCGGTCGGCGGCCGGCATGACCCGCCCGAGAGGGTGCTGGTGCGCCGGAGTGACGTACGCCGCGACCGCCGCCCCCAGGTCGCGCACCGTCTCCACGGTGGGCAGGTCGATGACCTCGCGCCCGTAGGTGAGCACCGTCTCGGCCGCCGCGCGGTATCCCGGATCCTCCACCGCGACCGGCCCCGGCCGCAGCTCGGGAAGGAGCGCGCGGAGCCCGTCGGTGGTGCCCGCGGTCACGATGATCTCGTCCGGATGGAGGTCCAGACCGCGGGTGCGGCCGAGTCGTGCCGCCAGCGCCTCGCGCAGCTCCGCCAGCCCGCGTGGGTCGTCGTAGCCGCGCGGGGGAGCGGCCACCGAGACCTCCCGCCACGCCCGCCGCCATCCCGGCTCCAGCCGCGGGTCGAAGAACGGGGTGCCGGTATCCAGCCGAGACGTCGGCTGCGCCGGCCGAGACGTCACCCGCGTCGGCCGAGGCGTCGGCTCTGTCGGCCGAGAGGTCACGCCTGAGGGGCGGGTCGTGGTGACGTACGTCCCGGACCCCCGACGCGCCTCGAGCCAGCCCTCGGCGGCGAGCTGGTCGTAGGCCTGCTCGGTCACCGCGCGGGAGACGCCCAGATCGGCCGCGAGGGCGCGGCTCGAGGGCAGCCGGTCACCGGTCGCGAGGGTGCCGGACAGCACCAGGGAGCGGACCTGGCCGGCGAGCTGGGCGGGCAGCGGTTCGCCGGAGGTGCGGTCGAGGGTCACGGGGAGCATACGAAATGGCCTGTCGGAGTCGATCGGAATTGGCCCGTGCATGCAGGCCACTTCGCCAGCACGATGGTGCCATGAGCACGACGTTGTCACCCACCCCACGCACCCGCGTCAGCCGCGGGAAGAACCGCGCCGTCACCGACCGCGAGCGTCTCCACGCCTTCCTCGGCGACGCCCTCGTCGCCCACCTGGGCGTCACCGTCGGAGTGGGGGAGGAAGCCCACCCTGTCGTCCTGCCCACGGCGTACGGCTTCGACCTGGACGGCCCCGACGAGGGCGGCTCGCTCTACCTGCACGGGTCGGTCGCCGCCGGCTGGCTCGGGCGGGCGCTGGAGCGCGACGTGTGCGTGACGATCACCGAGCTCGACGGCCTGGTCGCGGCGCGCAGCGGGTTCCACCACTCGATGAACTACCGCTCGGCCGTGGTCATCGGCCGCGCCCGCCTGGTCGAGGAGCCGGACGAGCGCGAGCGCGCCCTCGCGCTTGTCGTCGACCAGATGATCCCCGGACGCTGGGACACGCTACGTCCGGCGACCCGCAAGGAGCTCGCCGCGACCGCCGTGCTCGCCCTCCCGCTCGCGGAGGCGTCGATGAAGGCGCGCGCCGAGGGGCCGATCGACGATCCCGAGGACGTCGAGGCCGGGATCTGGGCCGGCGTGATCCCGATCCACCGGGTCGCCGGCGCCCCGGTCACCTCCGAGGATGCGACCGGGCCGGTGCCGGAGGACGTGGTACGTCGCGCCGCAGCGCTCGGGGCGGCGGAACGCTCACCGATCTAGCTCGGTCAGCGCACGCCTCCTTCGTGGAGTTCCACGAAGGAGGCGTCGCTTCGCCGAGGTGACTCGGTGGACAGACGATCGGCTCAGCTGAGCCCGGCGCGCCGCAGTGCGTCGGCCATGGCGCTGTTGGCGGGGGCGGACGAGCCGCGGCCGCCGCCCTGGCCGCCACGGTTGCCACCGGGCCGCCCGCCACTCTTGCCGCCGCCCTTGGGTCCGCCCTTGCCCTGGCCGCGCTGGCCTCCGCCGGGGCGACCCGAGCGGTCGCCGGACTCGCCCTTCGCGGGCGCACCGGACGGCGCCTCGTCGTTGAGCCGGAGGGTGAGCGAGATCCGCTTGCGGGCCTCGTCGACCTCCAGGACCTTCACGCGGACCACGTCGCCGGAGCGGACGACGTCGCGCGGGTCCTCGACGAACTTGTCCGACATCGCGGAGATGTGGACCAGGCCGTCCTGGTGGACGCCGATGTCGATGAAGGCGCCGAAGGCGGCGACGTTGGTGACGGTGCCCTCCAGCACCATGCCGGGACGCAGGTCGGCGATCACGTGCACCGAGTCGGAGAACGTGGCCGTCCGGAACTCGGGGCGCGGGTCGCGGCCGGGCTTCTCGAGCTCGGCGAGGATGTCGGTGACCGTCGGCAGACCGAAGGTGTCGTCGACGAACGACGCCGGCTTCAACGACTTCAGCACCGAGGTGTTGCCGATCAGCGACCCGATGTCGGTCGAGGTCGACTCCAGGATCCGGTTGACGACCGGGTAGGACTCCGGGTGCACGCCGGAGAGGTCGAGCGGGTCGTCGCCGCCACGGATCCGGAGGAAGCCGGCCGCCTGCTCGAACGCCTTCGGGCCGAGCCGTGCCACCTTGGTGAGCTCACGTCGGGTGCGGAACGGGCCGTTGGCGTCGCGGTGGGCGACGATCGCCGAGGCGAGCGACTCGGTGATCCCCGAGACCCGGCGCAGCAGGGGAGCCGACGCCGTGTTGAGGTCGACCCCGACGCCGTTCACACAGTCCTCGACGACGGCGTCGAGCGACTTGGAGAGACCGTATTCGGGCAGGTCGTGCTGGTACTGCCCGACGCCGATCGACTTCGGCTCGATCTTCACCAGCTCGGCCAGCGGGTCCTGCAGACGGCGGGCGATCGAGACCGCTCCGCGCAGGGACACGTCGAGATCCGGCAGCTCGGAGGAGGCGTAGGCCGAGGCGGAGTAGACCGAGGCGCCGGCCTCGGAGACCATCACCTTGGTCATCTTCAGGTCCGGGAGCAGCTTCAGCAGGTCGGCGGCGAGCTTGTCGGTCTCGCGCGAGGCGGTGCCGTTGCCGATCGCGATCAGGTCGACCGAGTGCTTCTTGGCGAGCTTGGCCAGCGTCGCCAGCGAGCCGTCCCAGTCGCGCCGTGGCTCGTGCGGGTAGACCGTCGAGGTGTCGACGACCTTCCCGGTGGCATCGACGACGGCCACCTTCACGCCCGTCCGGATGCCCGGGTCGAGACCCATCGTCGCCCGCGTGCCGGCCGGCGCGGCCAGCAGCAGGTCGCGCAGGTTGTCGGCGAAGACCGCGATCGCGGCCTCCTCGGCCGCGGTGCGGATCCGGGTGCGCATGTCGAGCTCGAGGCGGAAGAGGATCCGCGTACGCCACGCCCACCGCACCGTCTCGGCCAGCCACTTGTCGGCCGGGCGGCCGGAGTCGACGATCCCGAAGCGCGCCGCGATCGAGCGCTCGTAGTCGGTCACCTCGCCGGGCTCGGGCTCCTCGGCGTAGGGCGACAGGGTGACGTCGAGCACCTCCTCCTTCTCCGCGCGCAGCACGGCGAGGGTGCGGTGCGACGGCAACGACGCGTAGGACTCCGAGAAGTCGAAGTAGTCGGAGAACTTCGCCGCGGCGGGGTCGTTCTCACGGCCCTCGCGGACGCGGGTCACCAGACGACCCTGCTTCCACATCCGCTCGCGGAGCGTGCCGATCAGGTCGGCGTCCTCACCGAACCGCTCGACCAGGATCGCGCGAGCGCCATCGAGCGCGGCCTTGGCGTCGGCGACCTGCTCCCCGAGATACTTCTCCGCCTCGACGGCGGGGTCCAGCGTCGGGTCCGCCAGCAGCCCGTCGGCCAGCGGCTCGAGCCCGTTCTCGCGGGCGATCATCGCCTTCGTACGCCGCTTCGGCTTGAACGGCAGGTAGATGTCCTCGAGCCGCGCCTTGGTGTCGGCGGCGAGGATCGAGGCCTGTAGCTCGGGGGTGAGCTTGTCCTGCTTCGCGATCTCGGCGAGCACGGCGGCACGCCGTTCCTCCAGGTCGCGCAGGTAACCGAGGCGCTCCTCCAACGTACGCAGCTGGGCGTCGTCGAGGCCGCCGGTGACCTCCTTGCGGTAGCGCGCGATGAACGGCACCGTCGAGCCTTCGTCGAGCAGGGCGACCGCGGCGGTCACCTGCGCGGGGCGCACTCCGAGATCTTCGGCGATGCGGGCCGGGATGCTGGCCATCGAGTCTGCGAGGGTCGGTGCTGGTGGAGTTGCTGTCACGGGGCGCCATCCTGCCGCATGCCACCGACATGGTTTCAGACCAGGCCGAGAAGGCGCTTCCTCGACGGGCCCGAAGGTGCCCGGGTCTGCTCTCCCCGATACGCTCAGCCCCATGACGCAGCGCACGTTCGTGATCCTGAAGCCCGACGCCGTCCGCCGGGGCCTGGTGGGGGAGATCCTGTCCCGCTACGAGGCCAAGGGCCTCTCGATCGTGAAACTGGAGCACCGCACCATCGACGCGGGGATGGCCGACGAGCACTACGCCGAGCACGTCGAGCAGCCGTGGTACCCGCCCCTGCGCGACTTCGTCACCTCCGGCCCGCTCGTGGCCGCCGTCCTCGAGGGCGACGAGGCGATCGAGGTCGTCCGTGCGCTCAACGGTGCCACCGACGGCCGCAAGGCCGCGCCGGGCACCATCCGTGGCGACTTCTCCCTCTCCAACCGCGAGAACCTCGTCCACGGCTCCGACTCGCCCGAGTCGGCCGACCGCGAGATCAAGCTCTGGTTCGGCGCCTGAGACGACCGGAGTGAGGTCGACCGGCGAGCTTGCTCGTCCGGTCGCGCCGAGCGAGGGAGTGACCGCGCGAAGCGCGGAGCGCCTGACCCCGAAGATCGCGCCGGTGGTTTCTCCCGGCGCGATCTCTCATTTCCGATCCGACGGCCAGTGCCGCCACGACATCAGCGAGGCGACCCCGTCGAGGATCCGCTCGATCCCGTAGCCGAGCGCGTTGTCCTGGTCTCCTGACTCCTCGGTCTCGGAGAAGGCCGCCACGGTGTGCGGAAACCTCGAGGCGTACGTCTCCAGGATCGGCGCGATCGCAGCCGCGAGCGACGCCTCCGGATTCGCCGACGCCGTGGCCTGACGCACGCTGGCGGTCACCTGGTTGCTCAGCAGGGCGAGCGTGTCGAGGCGCTCGGCGCCGGTGAGCGGCGTCCTCGCCAACGCGGCGAGGCCGGCCTCGAACCACCCCATCTCCTGCGGCCCGGGCACGGTGCGCGTCACGAGGAGCTCGGTCGTCCAGGGATGGCGCGACATCCGCTCGTGAAGCGTGCGCGCCCAGACGCCGATGTGCTCGCGCCAGTTCTCGCCATCGGTCTCCGGTGCCTCGCCCAGGGCGCTGTCGAGCATGAGCGCGATGAGCTCTGTCTTTCCCCGCACGTGGCGGTAGAGCGCCATCTTCGCGGCGCCGAGCTCGTCGGCGACCCGCTGCATGGTCACTGCGGCGACCCCTTCGGCGTCGGCGACCGCGATCCCCGCGGCCACGACGTCCTCGACCGACAGCTTGGGTCGCGGGCCGCGTCTGCGGGCGGGGGCAGGGGCTGGCCAGAGGGCATCGGCGACGCCGTCACTCATCGCAGTGTCCTTTCCGGGTTGTCTCTGCGTCCAACGTACGCTAATTTAATTGCGTCCGAGGGACGCTAATTAAGGGGAAGCAATGAAGGTACTCATCTCCGGCGCGAGCATCGCCGGCCCGGCGCTGGCCATGTGGCTCGGCCGCAACGGCGCCGACGTCACCGTCGTCGAGAAGGCGCCGGGGATCCGGCCCGGCGGCCAGGCGGTCGACTTCAAGGGCCCGACCCACCGCACGGTGCTCGAGCGGATGGGCGTCTGGGACGACCTCGCCGCCGCACAGACCGCGAAGTCCGACATCCGCCTCATCGACGCAGCCCACCGGGTCAAGGCCGTGATGCCGGGGGAGTTCCTCGGCGGCGATCTGGAGATCCGCCGCGGCGACCTGGCCCGGATCGTGCACCAGCACGCCGCGCCGCACGCCGACTTCGTCTTCGGCGACGAGATCGTCGGCCTCACCGAGACCGCCGACGGGATCACGGCCTCCTTCGCCCGGCGCCCGACCGAGCGTTTCGACCTCGTCGTCGGCGCCGACGGCATCCACTCGGCGGTCAGGACCCTGGCGTTCGGCCCCGAGGAGACCCACCTGGAGCGGCTCGGCCACTACTACGCCGTGGCCGACGCCGAGCTCCCCACGAACGGCGAGGTGGCCGAGCTGGCGGACGGGCGCGCGGTCCAGTACGGCTACAACGAGCCCGGCCGCTACGCCGTCCTGGGCGGTTCCAAGGCGCCGCTCTTCTTCGTCTTCCGCGCCGACGAGGCGAGGTACGACCGTCGTGACACGGATTCCCAGAAGGCGTTCCTGGCGGAGAACCTCGCCGGCATGGGGTGGCGCGTGCCGGAGATGGTGACGGCGGCGATGAACGCTCCGGAGTTCTACCTCGACGAGCTCGCCCGGACCCGGATGACGGCGTTCACGCGTGGCCGGGTCGCGCTGCTGGGCGACGCCGGCTACGCCAACACGCTCGGCGGCTTCGGCACCGGGCTGGCGGTCGTCGGCGCCTACGTCCTCGCCGGCGAGCTGGAGGCCGCTCGCGGCGACCACGGTGCCGCCTTCGCTGCGTACGACCGGAGGATGGGCGCCTTGTCCAAGGTCGCCCGCCGCGCCAATGCGGGCCCGTTCCTGGCTCCACCCACGGCGTTCCGGATCCGGATGCGCGACCTCGTCTTCGCCAGCGGCCCGCTCTTCCGCGCCATGATGCGCCTCACCGAGGCGTTCGCGACCGACGCCGGGCTGCCGGACTACGGACCCGACCACGGACCCGACCACGGACGGCGAATGGCCGCCTGATCGCTCGCGCCCACCGCACGAGAAACCCACGAGCACCCACCCGGCCGGCCGGGGCGACCAGGACCGCCGAGACGACACCTCTCGGACCTCCGTGAGCCGTTCCGCAACACCGCGTGAACACAGGCATCCCCTGCTTCGGCGGCCTGGGTGCACCCCGTATCGTTGCGGCTTCGGCGAGCCTCTCGGGATTGAGGCTCGGACCTTCGTAGCCTCGTCGGCAGGGCCCGTATCCAGCACCACGGATCCCCGACGCGGCGCCCCGGGAACGCGAGGACGTATGGCGAGCATCATTGGACGTGACATGGCGGTGGACCTCGGCACCGCAAACACACTCGTCTACGTCCGCGGCAAGGGCGTCCTTGTCGATGAGCCGAGTGTGGTCGCGCTCAACAAGAACACCGGCGAGATGGTCGCCGTCGGCCATGAGGCCAAGAAGATGCTGGGACGTACGCCCGACGACATCGTCGCGCTGCGACCGCTGAAGGACGGCGTGATCGCCGACTTCGAGGCGACCGAGCAGATGCTTCGCTACTTCATCCAGCAGGTCCACCGCCGCCGCTACTTCGCCAAGCCGCGGATGGTCATCTGCGTCCCGTCGGGGATCACCGCGGTCGAGATCCGCGCGGTGAAGGAGGCCGGCTACCAGTCCGGCGCCCGGATGGTGAACATCATCGAGGAACCGATGGCGGCCGCGATCGGCGCCGGGCTCCCGGTGCACATGCCGACCGGCAACATGGTCGTCGACATCGGCGGCGGCACCACCGAGGTCGCGGTGATCAGCCTCGGCGGCATCGTGACGAGCCAGTCGATCCGGACCGCCGGCCACCAGCTCGACAACGCGATCATGACCTGGCTGAAGAAGGAGCACGCGCTGCTGCTGGGCGAGCGCACCGCCGAGGAGGTCAAGATGACCCTCGGCTCGGTCTGGCCGCTGCCCAACGAGCCCGAGGCCGAGATCCGCGGGAGGGATCTGGTCAGCGGGCTGCCGCGCACGGTGACGGTCTCGAGCGCGGAGGTGCGCAAGGCGATCGAGGAGCCGCTGCACGACATCTTCGACGCGGTCCGCTCCACCCTCGACCAGACCCCGCCCGAGCTGGCCGGCGACATCATGGACCGTGGCATCGTGCTCACCGGCGGCGGTGCCCTCCTCCGCGGCCTCGACGAACGGCTGCGCCACGAGACCGGTATGCCCGTCCATGTTGCCGAGTCCCCGCTGACCTCGGTCGCGATGGGCGCCGGCCGCTGCGTCGAGGACTACGACGTGCTCCGCCCCGTCCTGGTGAACGAGAACAGGAGATGGTGACGTGTCGTTGCTGAGCCCCCGCCCCAGCGAACGTCTGCGCAAAGGGCTGGAACAACGCAAAGGCCCCAAACCCATGGTCCGTACGCCGCGGGAGAGGCTCAACCGCCGCGGCAGCCTCGAGACGAGCGCCGGCGGCGGTGGCCCGAAGCGCTCCTGGCTGATCGCGCTGGTCCTGTGCTGCGCGACCCTGGCCACGCTCGACCAGACCCCCGTCCTGGAGCCGGCCCGCACCGCGGTCGGCGAGGTGCTCTCCCCGCTGGAGACCGGAGCCGCGATGGTGGCCCGCCCCTTCACCGGGATCCCGGAGTGGTTCGACAGCCGTGACGACTTCCGCGAGCGGATCGCGAAGCTGGAGGCGGAGAACTCCACGCTCCGCCGCCAGGTCGAGGTCACCGACTACGGCCGGGCCAAGCTCGCCGAGTACGAGTCGATCACCCGCGCCGCCGAGGATCTCGGCTACGCCCTGGTGCCGGCGCGGGTCACCGCCTACGGCCCCGCCCAGACCTTCAACCGCACCGTCACCATCGACGCCGGCAGCGCCGCCGGGATCCGGTCCGACATGTCGGTCGTGACCGGCGACGGCCTGGTCGGCCGGGTGCTGCGCGTGACCAAGACCAGCGCCACCGTCCTGCTCATCGTCGACGCCGCCTCGGTCGTCGGCGGCCGCGTCGGCGGTGCCGACCGCAGCGGCCAGAAGTCGGGTCAGGTCGGCATGGTCCGGGGCTCCGGCGTGGTCGCCGGTGGCTCCGACTCCGGTCTGCTGACCCTCGAGCTCGTCGACCAGACCGCCGCCCCGCTCAAGGGCGAGACGGTGATCACCTGGGGTGACGGCCGGGCGGCTCCGTACGTCTCCGGGCTGCCGATCGGCGAGGTCACCGACACCTTCGCGAGCGTCCGGGACTCCTCGCGGACGGTCCGGATCAAGCCCTACGTCGACTTCGGCTCGCTCGACGTCGTCGGCGTGGTGGTGCCGGGCGACACGATGAGCGACCGCGCCGTGGTCACGCCGGAAGGGGAGCTGCGATGAGTGACATGGAAGCCCGGGCATCGGGCACCGGCCCGCTGCTGCGCAACGTCCTGGTCGGCCTGCTGATCATCATCGCCATCGTCCTCCAGCTGAGCGTCGCGCCGGCCTTCGCGATCCGCGGCATCACCCCCGACCTGGCTCTGCTGGTCGTCCTCGCGGTCGCGCTCACCCGGGGCGGGCAGGCTGCGCTGGTGACCGGGTTCGCGGCCGGCGTACTCCTCGATCTGGCGCCTCCCGCCGACCACACCGCCGGCCGGTGGGCGCTCGCGCTGCTCATCGTCGGCTACGTCGCCGGTCGCGTACGCGAGAGCAGCATCGAGAACGGCCACGGCCGCCCCAACGTGCTGACCGTGATGGCCACGGTGGCCACCTGCGCGTTCATCGGCGTCAGCATCTTCGCGGTCAGCGGTCTGATCCTCGGTGAGGCGCCGCTGACGCTGCTGCCGACGGTGGCGATCAGCGTGGCCTACGACCTCCTGCTGGCACCGCTGGTCATCCCGGCGATGCTGTGGCTGCTGGGCAAGGGGGACCTCTGAGATGGCGTTGGGCAGGTCTTCGGGTGCGCGCCTCTCCACCGCCCAGGTGAGCCGCCTGCGGCTGATCGTGATCCAGGCGCTCGTCTTCTCGCTGCTGGCCACGCTCGGGGTCAGGCTCTTCTACCTGCAGGTGCGCCACGGCGACGCCTACCAGGCGGCCGCGGCCTCGCAGTCCAAGCGGGAGATCGTGCGCCAGCCGGTGCGCGGCATCATCGTCGACGCCCAGGGCCGCCCGATGGTGACCAACCGCTCGGCCTGGGTGGTCAGCCTCGACCAGAGCGTGCTCGACGGGCTCGCGGAGAACGACCGCAAGACGCTGATGGAGCGCGTCGCCAAGGCCGTCGACGTGTCCCCGAAGAAGCAGAACGAGGCGATCGGCAGCTGGTCCGGCACCCGCTACCAGCCGGTGCCGATCGCGACCGACGTCTCCGAGTCGACCGCGCTGCGCATCCTCGAGCAGCCCGAGGACTTCCCCGGGGTGGTCGCCGAGAAGCAGACGCTGCGCTCCTACCCGAGCCCCTACGGCATCAACGCCGCCGGTGTGCTCGGCTATCTGTCGCCGATCACCGAGGACGAGAACGACGACGCCCGCGAGCGCGGCGACGAGTCGCTCAACAACACCTCGATGGTGGGGCGCTCCGGGGTCGAGAAGGAGTACGACCAGTGGCTGCGCGGGATGCCCGGCTACGACACGGTCACCGTCGACTCGCTCGGTCGTGAGATCGGCCGTGGTGACTCGGTCGCCTCCCAGCCCGGCGACACGCTGGTGACCAGCATCGACGCCAAGGTGCAGGGCCGCGCCGAGAAGCTGCTGGCCGAGTCGATCCAGACCGCCCGCGGCACCTTCGACAAGATCACCGGCCGCAACTACGAGGCCGACTCCGGCTCGGTCGTGGTCATGGAGGCACAGACCGGCCGGCTGGTGGCGATGGCCAGCCAGCCGACGTACGACCCGGAGGAGTGGGTCGGCGGCATCACCCAGAAGCAGCTCGACCGGCTCTACTCCGAGAAGGCGGGCTACCCGCTGCTGCCGCGGGCTACCCAGGGGCAGTTCGCACCCGGTTCGACGTGGAAGCCGTTCATGACGGTCGGCGCGCTCAACAACGGCTACAGCCGCGACACCCGGCTCGACTGCTCCAGCGGTCTCCAGGTGGGCAACCGCTGGTTCAAGAACTACGAGTCGGCCTCCTACGGCTTCATCGACTTCGCCCAGGCGCTCGAGCTCTCCTGCGACACGTTCTTCTACCGGATCGCGGTCAACTACTGGCAGAAGTACGGCTCCAACCCGGCCGACGTCAACGCCAAGGACCCGCTGGTCGACACCGCCAAGGCCTTCGGCTTCGGCAAGCGCACCGGCATCGACCTGCCCGGGGAGTCCTCGGGCCGGATCGCCGACCGGAAGTGGAAGGCCGAGTACTACGAGGCCATGAAGGGCTACTACTGCCGGATGGACGAGAAGAAGAACGCACCGACCGCGTTCCTGCAGCTGTTCGCCCACGAGTTCTGCATCGAGGGCAACTACTACCGGACCGGCGACGCGGTGAACTTCTCCATCGGCCAGGGCGACACGATGGTCACCCCGATCCAGCTCGCCCGCGCCTACGCGGCGCTGGCCAACGGCGGCACCCTGTTCGAGCCCAGGATCGGCAAGGCGGTCGTCAGCGGCGACGGCACCGTGGTCGAGAAGATCGACCCCAAGGTCGCGGGCAAGGTCAAGATGTCGGCCAAGAGCATCGACTACGTCAACGAGGCCCTCCTCGGCACCCCACGCACCGGCACCCTGGCCTGGAAGTTCGGCGGGTTCCCGCTCGACGAGGTGAAGGTGCGCGGCAAGACCGGCACCGCCGAGGTCACCGGCAAGCAGACGACCGGCTGGGTGGCGACGTACAACAAGAAGTACGTCGTCATCATGACGATCTCCCAAGGTGGCACCGGCTCCGGCGCGGTGGGTGATTCCGTACGCAAGCTGTGGGAGTCGCTCTACGGGATCGAGGAGGGTGGTGCCGAGGTCCGGCCCGACAAGGCCGCGATCAAGGGCATCGACCCGCCGAGGAACCTGCCGGCGTTCGGCGCCGACGGCTCGATCGTCGCTCCCAAGGGCTGAACGGAGGACTGAGTCATGAAGAACGACGTGATGGCCTTCGTACGCCGCATCGACCTGGTCCTTCTCGGCGCGGTGCTGGTCCTGGTGTCGCTGTCGGTGCTGCTGGTCTGGTCCGCGACCATCCACCGGGACGCGATCACCGGCGGGGACACCACCGCCTACCTGCGCAAACAGGCGATCAACGTGGCCGCGGGGCTGGTGCTGATGGTGGGCGTGGTCGCCACCAACCACCGCTGGGTCCGGCTGCTGACGCCGGTGGTCTACGTGGCCGCGGTGATCGGGCTGGTGCTCGTGCTGGTGATGGGCTCGACGATCAACGGTTCGAAGTCCTGGGTGAACCTCGGGCCGGTGCAGGTCCAGCCCTCCGAGCTGGCCAAGCTGGCCGTGGTCATCGCGATGGCGCTGGTGCTCGCCGAGCGCAGCGAGGGCCGCTGGCGGGCACGCGTCTCCCTGGGCGACGTGGTCGCGATGATCCTCGTCGCGGCGGTGCCGATCGTGCTGGTCCTGCTGCAGCCCGACCTCGGCACCACGCTGGTGCTCGGGGTGACGGTCTTCTGCGTGCTGGCCGCCGCGGGCACACCACGACGATGGCTCGCCCTGCTGGCGCTGACCGGCGTGGCAGGTGCCACGACCGTGGTCGCGACCGGGGTGCTGAAGCAGTACCAGATCAACCGGTTCATGGCGTTCACCGACCCGTCGCTGGACCCGCGCGGCGCCGGCTACAACGTGCAGCAGGCGCGGATCGCGATCGGTGACGGCGGCATCTTCGGCCAGGGTCTGTTCCAGGGCTCGCAGGCCCGCGCGGGCTTCGTCCCCGAGCAGCACACCGACTTCATCTTCACGGTCGTGGGGGAGGAGCTCGGGCTCGTCGGCTCGCTGCTGGTGATCGGCCTGATCGGCGTCGTGCTGTGGCGCGGGCTGCGGATCGCGGCCCGCACCGACGACCTCTTCGGACGGGTGGCCGCCGCCGGGATCGTGTGCTGGCTGGGCATCCAGAGCTTCCAGAACATCGGCATGTGCCTGGGCATCATGCCGGTCACCGGCGTGCCGCTGCCGTTGATCTCCTACGGCGGCTCCTCGATGATCGCGGCCCTGCTGGCGGTGGGTCTGCTGCTCGGCATCTCGGGCCGCTCGCGGCGCACCGGTCTGGACCGGTCCGGACCACTTCAGGACCTCCGCTCGCGCGACCGCCTGCAGGTTGCTGCAGTGCGAAAAGATGTCGCGTTTCATCGTCAGTAAACTCGATTACGTTCCGTCCCGGTTGCCCCACAGGGCATCTGTGACCCCTTGCAGCCCTCATCCTGAGGCTGCTTGACGACGGGAGCAGTAATCGTGAACCGACCCCACAAAATGCAGCGCCTCGGCGCACTCGCGGCAGCGACCGTGACCGCCGTCGGCGCCGCCGGCACCATCCTGGCCATGTCCGGTCCCGCCGGCGCAGCCGACAACCCGGCACCGCTGATCGGTGCCCAGAAGTCGACGGCCATCGACAACTCCTACATCGTCGTGATGAAGGGCAGCGGCTCGGAGGCCAAGGCCAACGCCGCCGACGCCCGCGCACTCGCCAAGGAGAAGGGCGGCTCGGTGAAGTACGCCTACGACAAGGCGATCACCGGATTCTCCGCCACGCTCGACGCCGACGCGCTCGAGGCTCTCCGCAACGACCCCGATGTCGACTACATCGAGGCGAACCAGGTCGTGAAGGCCACCGGCGACCAGGCCAACCCCACCTGGGGCCTGAACCGGATCGACCAGCGCAACCTGCCGCTGAACTCGAACTACCACTACGACTACACCGGCTCGGGGGTGAAGGCCTACATCATCGACACCGGCATCCGCTCCGCGCACACCGACTTCGGTGGCCGGGTGACCTCCGGCTACACCGCGATCGGGTCCAGCACCGAGGACGAGAACGGTCACGGCACCCACGTGGCCGGCACCGTCGGCGGATCGACGTACGGCGTGGCCAAGAACGTCACGCTCGTGCCCGTCCGTGTGCTCGACGCCTCCGGCTCCGGCACGACCGCCGGGGTGATCGCCGGTGTGAACTGGGTGACCTCCAACCACACGTCCGGTCCCGCGGTCGCCAACATGTCGCTCGGTGGTGGGGTCTCCTCGACCCTCGACTCCGCGGTCTCGAACTCGATCGCCGACGGCGTCACCTACGCCGTGGCGGCGGGCAACGACTCCGGTGCCGACGCGTGCAACGGCTCGCCCGCCCGCGTCTCGGGTGCTCTGACCGTCGGCTCGACCACCAACACCGACGCCCGGTCGAGCTTCTCCAACATCGGCTCGTGCCTCGACCTGTTCGCCCCCGGCTCCTCGATCACCTCGGCGTGGCACACCTCCAACACCGCGACCAACACGATCTCCGGTACGTCGATGGCGACCCCGCACGTCGCCGGTGTGGCCGCGCTCTACCTGCAGGCGAACCCGACGGCCTCTCCCTCCTCGGTCTCCTCGGCGATCGTCTCCAACGCCACCACCGGCGTGGTCACCTCGCCGGGCTCCGGCTCGCCCAACCGCCTCCTCTACTCCCTGTGGAGCGGTGGCACCGACCCGACGGACCCGCCGACCACGCCGCCGGCGGGCAACCTGCTGGTCAACCCGGGCTTCGAGTCGGGCGCAACCGGCTGGAGCTCCTCCTCGGGTGTGATCGACAACTCGAGCTCCGCGCCGGCGCGTACGGGCTCCTACAAGGCGTGGCTGAACGGCTACGGCTCGACCCACACCGACACGCTCTCGCAGTCGGTGACCCTGCCCACGACCGGCAAGACGCTGTCGTTCTACCTGCGGGTGATCACCAACGAGACGACCACCTCGACGGCCTACGACAAGCTGACCGTCAAGATCGGCTCGACGACCCTGGCGACGTACTCCAACCTGAACGCGAGCTCCTCGTACTCGTTGAAGTCGTTCTCCCTGGGTGCCTACGCCGGCAGCACCGTCACGCTGACGTTCACCGGGACCGAGGACTCCTCGCTCGGGACCAGCTTCCTGATCGACGACACCTCCATCGCCTGATCTGACCGACCGTCATCGGCTCCGCCGGGCCGCTCGCGTAACGCGGGCGGCCCGGTGTGCTGTTGAAAGGGCCCCTTTCCCGCCTTGTTTATGGACTGTTTATAGGTGTTCACCTTCGCTGTCTGCACGTTGCTGCAATGCGAAGAGTTGGGTCGTTACGCGTTCTACGTAACGTGATTACGTGGTTGGCCGAACGCTTCGGGCTGCGGCCACAGGGAGGGCGCAGGGCGTTCGTCTCGGTCCTACAGGGCCGTACGATGACGGGAGTCAGTTCGTGAACCGAACCATGAAGAACCGTGCCATCAAGGCGCCGGCAGTCATCTCCGCCGTGGCTGTCGGAGCAGCAGCCTCGGCGATCGCCTTCACCGTGCCGGCCGGTGCCGCGGACGGTCCGGCGCCGCTGCGCGGCGCCGACGCCTCGACCGCGATCGAGGGCCAGTACATCGTCGTGATGAAGAAGCAGGGCGGCAGCGACCTCGCGAGGTCCGAGGCCAAGTCGGTCCGCAGCGACGCTCGAGACGCCGGTGGCGACGTACGCGAGGTCTACAACACCGCGTTCAACGGCTTCTCCGCCTCGCTCGACAAGGACGCGCTCGCCGAGGTCCGGGACAACCCGGACGTCGCCTACGTGCAGGCTAACCACCGCTACACCACCCAGGGCGACCAGGCGGACCCGACCTGGGGCCTCGACCGCATCGACCAGGCCGCGCTGCCGCTCGACAAGAACTACCACTACGAGCAGACCGGTGCCGGCGTGACCGCCTACATCATCGACACCGGCGTCGCGACCGACCACTCGGAGTTCAGCGGCCGGATCGGTGAGGGCTTCGACGCCGTCGACGGCGACACCGACCCGAGCGACGGCAACGGCCACGGCACCCACGTCGCCGGCACCGTCGCGGGCACCACCTACGGCGTCGCCAAGGAGGCCACGATCGTTCCGGTCCGCGTCCTCGACGACCAGGGCTCCGGCACGACCGAGGGTGTCGTCGCCGGCATCGAGTGGGTCACCGAGAACCACACCGACGGCCCGGCGGTCGCCAACATGTCGCTCGGTGGTGGCAACGACGCCGCTCTCGACGCGGCCGTCCAGGCCTCGATCGCCGACGGCGTGACCTACGCCGTCGCCGCCGGCAACGAGAGCTCCGACGCCTGCGGTTCCTCGCCGGCCGCCGTTCCGGAGGCGATCACCGTCGGTGCCACCGACAACGCCGACGCCGCCGCGGACTTCTCCAACACCGGTGAGTGCCTCGACCTGTTCGCTCCGGGCGTCGACATCACCTCGGCCTGGAACGACGGCTCGACCAACACCATCTCCGGTACGTCGATGGCGACTCCTCACGTCGCCGGTGCCGCCGCGCTCTTCCTCGAGGCGAACCCCTCGGCCACCCCGGCCGACGTCGCCACGGGTCTGACCGGTGCCGCCATCCCCGACGTGGTCACCAACCCGGGCACCGGTTCGCCGAATCTGCTGCTCACCACCGTGTTCTGAGCTGAAGCTCTGTGCTGAAGGTCTGAGCTGAAGCTCTGCGCCGACGTCGTTGGGGCCGTCCGGGAGGGGCGGCCCCAACGGCTATCTCTGTTCGACGGCCGGCTTGGTCCAGGCGATCGTGTGCCGGAAGCCGAGGTGACGCCGGATGGTGGCCCCCGGCATGGTCTCCAGGACGACCTCCCGCAGCTCGTCGAGTGGCATGGTCGGATCCTTGACGGGGAACGGAGTGGGCGGCGCCTCGGCCGCCGGCCACGGATGCTTGACGAAGCCGATCACCGGGTTGGTCGCGGCGGAGGCGAGATCCCACAGGTGGTCCGCCGCGCTCCGCGGAGGCGCGAGCCCGACCGCGAGGAACCGTCCGCCCGGCCGGAGGAGGCGGCGCACCTGTGCGAGTGCGTCGGCGACGTCGAGATGATGCAGGACGGCGACCATCGTGACCAGGTCGAACGGCCCGGTGGCGTCGATCCAGGAGCCGCCGTCGATCGTCACGTTGGGAAGGCCCGCGCAGCGTGCGGCGGCGTGCTGCCGCATCTCCTCGTCGCGGTCGTTTCCGTGCACCGTGGTGAATCTCGGCGACAGCGCGGCCACGAGATCACCCCGCCCGCAGCCGACGTCCAGCGCCGCTCGGCGCCGTTCCGGCAGGTTCGCGAGTATCCAGCTGTGGAAGTGGTCGTTGTGGCTCCACGGGTGCCGGGCGTTGAGCTCGGCCATGGCCTTCACCACGGTCCCGCCGGCAAACTCTCCCGCCCACGTACGCAATGCCATGCCCGGCATTCTGCCCCCACGACGCGAGGTTTGGCCGGGCGGTCGCGGTGCGGCGTACGCTTGGGGTTGATCGTTCCCGAGCTTTGAGGTGCCCATCGTGACCGTCGCCCAGAGCGACCTCGTTCCTGAGTCCGTCTTCCCTCGGCTGGAGCCGCGCCTGGCGCTGGTGTCCAAGCCGATCCAGTACGTCGGTGGGGAGCTCAACTCGACCGTCAAGGAGTGGAACGACGTCGAGGTGCGGTGGGCGCTGATGTACCCCGACGCCTACGAGGTCGGTCTGCCCAACCAGGGTGTCCAGATCCTCTACGAGGTGCTCAACGAGCGCGACTGGATCGCGGCGGAGCGCACCTACGCGGTCTGGCCCGACCTCGAGAAGATCATGCGTGAGGGCGACGAGCAGGGTCCGATCCCGCAGTTCACCGTCGACGCGCACCGTCCGGTGAAGGCGTTCGACGTCTTCGGGCTCAGCTTCTCGACCGAGCTCGGCTACACCAACATGCTCAACGCACTCTCGCTGGCCCAGATCCCGTTGCACGCGGTCGACCGTGGTGACGACGACCCGATCGTGCTCGCCGGCGGCCACGCCGCGTTCAACCCCGAGCCGATCGCCGACTTCCTCGACGCCGCCGTGCTCGGTGACGGCGAGGAGGTCGTGCTCAAGATCTCCGAGGTCGTGCGCGAGTGGAAGCAGGACGGTCGCCCCGGCGGCCGCGACGAGCTGCTGCGGCGCCTGGCCGTGTCCGGGGCGGTCTACGTCCCGAAGTTCTACGACGTGAACTACGCCGCCGACGGCCAGATCGAGGCCGTGGTGCCCAACCGCCCCGACATCCCGTGGCGGGTCCGCAAGCACACCCTGATGGACCTCGACGCGTGGCCCTACCCGCGCAATCCGCTGGTGCCCCTGGCCGAGACCGTCCACGAGCGGTTCTCCGTGGAGATCTTCCGTGGGTGCACCCGCGGCTGCCGCTTCTGCCAGGCCGGGATGATCACCCGCCCGGTGCGCGAGCGTTCCATCACCACCATCGGCGACATGGTCGAGAACGGCATCCGGAAGTCCGGCTTCGAGGAGGTCGGGCTGTTGTCCCTGTCCTCTGCCGACCACACCGAGATCGGTGACGTCGCGACCGGCCTCGCCGACCGCTACGAGGGCACCAACGTGTCGCTCTCGCTGCCCTCGACCCGCGTCGACGCCTTCAACATCACCCTGGCCAACGAGTTCTCCCGCAACGGCCGTCGCTCCGGGCTCACCTTCGCCCCCGAGGGCGGCTCCGAGCGGATGCGGAAGGTCATCAACAAGATGGTGACCGAGGAGGACCTGATCCGCACCGTCGGTGCCGCCTACAGCCACGGCTGGCGCCAGGTGAAGCTCTACTTCATGTGCGGTCTGCCCACCGAGACCGACGAGGACGTCCTGCAGATCGCCGAGCTGGCGAAGAAGGTGATCGCGAAGGGCCGCGAGGTCTCCGGCCGCAACGACATCCGCTGCACCGTGTCGATCGGTGGCTTCGTACCCAAGCCCCACACCCCCTTCCAGTGGGCCTCCCAGCTCGACCACGAGACCACCGACGAGCGCCTGCAGAAGTTGCGCGACGTGGTCCGCTCCGACAAGAAGTTCGGCCGCGCGATCGGGTTCCGCTACCACGACGGCAAGCCTGGAATCGTCGAGGGCCTGCTGTCCCGCGGCGACCGCCGCGTGGGTGCGATCATCGAGCAGGTCTGGCGCGACGGCGGTCGCTTCGACGGCTGGTCGGAGCACTTCTCCTACGACCGCTGGGTCGCCGCCGCCGAGACCGGCCTCGCCGGCACCGGCGTCGACCTCGACTGGTACACCACCCGCGAGCGTGAGTACGACGAGATCCTTCCCTGGGACCACCTCGACTCTGGCCTCGACAAGGACTGGCTCTGGGCCGACTGGGAGGACGCCCTCGCCGCAGCCGACGGCGAGGACATCGAGGTCGAGGACTGCCGCTGGACCCCGTGCTACGACTGCGGCGTCTGCCCGGAGATGAACACCGAGATCCAGATCGGCCCCACGGGTCAGAAGCTGCTCCCGCTGTCCGTCGTCTGATCGGTCAGGGCTCGATCCGCTTCTCGAAGAAGACGCGACCGAATCCGCGATCGTCGCGCCGGGACGTCTCGACATAGCCGATGCGCTCGTAGAGACGCTGGTTCTCCACCATCGTCTCGTGGGTGTAGAGGCGGATGACCTTGGCGCCCACGGCGATCGCTCGCTTCTCGGCGAGCGCGAGCAGGTGTCGGCCATATCCCTGACCGTGGTTCTCGGGGCGGACCGCGACGTTGTCCAGCACGAAGTCGTCAGGCGACGGCAGTAGCACGACGAATCCCTTGATGTCGGCAGTTCCGTCGGTCACGACCCACACCTCGGCGGACGTCACAAGCTCGTCATAGTCGGCATCCATCGGCCCCGGCCGTTGATCCCGCATCCGCGGGAGATAGCCCTCGTACGCTTCGACGGCGATCGCGCGCAGAATGGCGGCATCGGAATCCACCGCGCGACGAACCGCGAATGATGGTTGAGGGACCACATCGGCGAGCGTAGTCGTCGTTCGGTCCGATCAGTCCGCAAGCTTCCAACATGGGTGACGTGCGACTGCGAGTGCGAATGGTCGGAACCGGTCTGGGCAGCTTCCTCCTGGGCGAATGACCGCTCAGCGGATCGCTGCGGTCGCCTCGATCTCGATCAGTACGTCGGGGCGGAACAGGCCTGCGACCTGCACCAACGAGCTGGCGGGCGGGTGGGTGACGTCGACGAACTCGTCGCGGACCGAGCGGATCATCGGCAGCTCGTCGGTGGCGACCACGAAGTAGGTCAGCTTCACGACATCCGCCCAGGTCGCGCCGGCGGCGGTCAGGGCGATGCCGAGGTTCACGAAGGTCTGCCGGGTCTGCGCCTCCCAGCCGTCGGCCACGGTGCCGTCGGCGGTGATGCCGACCTGTCCCGAGGTGACGACCAGCCGGGCGCCGGGGTCGGTGATCACCGCGTGGCTGTAGCCGGCGGGGGCGGGAAGGTCTTCGGGGGTCAGGAAGTCCACTCGCCGACGGTAGACCGGCCGCGCGATCCGGGCGACTGATTACCGGTCAGCCCACGGGGCGGACCCAGCGCCGCCACTCCGACTGCGCCTCGTAGCCCGAGCTCTTCCACAGCGACTGCCCCAGGTCGTTGCCCTCCAGGACCATCGCGTCGATCCGGCTCGCGCCCAGGGCCACGAGGCGGTCCTCGGCGTGGGCCAGCAGACGGCGGGCGAGCCCCTGGCGGCGTACGTCGGGGTGGACCGCCAGGCGGTAGAGATGGGCGCGCCAGCCGTCCCAGCCGGAGATCAGGGAGCCGACGATCCGGCCGTCCGGGGTCACTGCGACCGCGCAGGCGTCGGGGTCGCGCGCGATCAGCGCCTCGATCTTCGCGGGGGAGTCGGTCGGGCGCGCGTCGTTCTCGGCAGCCACCTCCCACAAGGCCATGAGAGCGGGTACGTCGGCAACAGTGGCAGGGCGCAGCTCGATCACGGCCGGAAGTGTCCCACGCGGGCACTCGGCCACCGATAGTTTGCGGCCATGACGGACAACAACGCGCTGGGACGCCGGTATCTCGAGCTCCTCGAGGGGAGGGACTGGGATGCCTGGGTGGCTCTGCTGGACGAGGGCGTCGTCTACGACATGCCGCAGACCCGCGAGCTGATCGTCGGGCGCGCGTCGTTCCTCGAGTTCAACCAGACCTACCCCGGGGAGTGGCACCTCACCCCGAAGGTGGTGATCGCCGACGACGAGCGTGCCGTGGTCTGGTTCGACTGGACGATGGGCGACGAATCGGGCGAGTCGCAGACGTTTCTCGAGATCGGCGCAGGGCGGATCACGCGGGTGACGGACTTCTGGCCGGAGGCGTACGAGCCGCCCGCGAGGGCCGTGTCGGTCGAGCGCTACTGACTCAGCAGTCCTCGGCGCCACGCATGGCGAAGTCGATGCTGACCGCGTGGTGGTCGGAGAGGCCGGTGGGGGTGACCCTGCCGGCGCCGGCCTCGAGCCAGGAGTTGGGGAGGAGGTAGTCGACGCGGCCGCCGCCGTCGTGGCTGGCACCCAACGAGGCGCCGGCGTCGGTCAACGAGGCCAGGGCGGTGCCGAGGACGCCGGAGCCGGAGCTGGCGTTGAGGTCGCCGCCGAGAAGCTTGGCGCCGTCGTAGGCGTTCACCCTGGACATGACCGCACCGATCTGCGCCTGCCGCAGCGAGTCGGAGGTGTGGTCGAGATGGGTGTTGAAGACGACCAGGCGCTGGCCCTCGATGATGATGTTGGCCCGCAGCACCCCGCGCTGCTCCTTGCCGTCGCTGTTGGGCAGGTGGGTGTTGCCGGACTCCGCGATGGGGAAGCGCGACAGGATCGCGTTGCCGTAGCCGCCGCGGTCGGTGATGTAGTCGTTGGCGCCGAAGACCGCCTGCATCCCCAGGTGGGAGGCGATGATCGCGGGCTGGTCGACGTTGCCCGAGCGGCGGCGGTTCCGGTCGACCTCCTGGAGGAGTACGACGTCGGCGCCCGACCCGCGGATCACGCCGGCGATCCCGTCGAGCTCACCGGGGGAGACCCGGCCGCCCTTGATGTTGAAGGTCATCACGGTCAGCTTGCGCGGGACGGCGCAGGGGTCGATCTTCGGCTTCTTCGGGGCCTTGGCGATCGCCGGAGGCGCCTCCAGCGTCGTGAACTTCGGCAGCGGCTCCGACGACGCCGAGGCCGACGCCGGGGCCGACGGAGAGGCCTCGAGGGTCTCGGCGCTCGGCGACGAGGAGGCGTCCGCGGAGGCCTGTCGCGCGTCGCCCAGCCGGGGCGCGAGGACGGTCAGGGCGGCGATGGCACCGACGGTGAGAACGACCGCGAGGATCGGCAACAGCTCCTCGAGGCGTACCGAGATCGTTCGTCGTCTGTGGTGGCTCACCGCGCGAGTCTCCCATTTTTCGTATGCAAACCGTTACATCCAGTTCGTCCCCCATTCGCCGGGTGGGTGATCGCCCCCGAGGACCGACATAATCGACTCCGTGCGTCAACAGCCCGAACAGCAGGCCCCGCCGGTCCAGCGTCTCCGCATCCGCTACGCCAAGCGCGGCAGGCTCCGGTTCACCAGCCACCGCGACTTCAGCCGCGCCTTCGAGCGCGCGGTCGCACGGGCCCGGATCCCGGTGGCCTACTCCTCGGGCTTCAACCCGCACCCGCGGATCTCCTACGCCGGCGCGGCTCCGACGGGGGCCGCGAGCGAGGCCGAGTACGTCGAGCTCGCGCTGCGCGAGATCGTCGACCCGGCCGCGACCAAGGGTGCCCTGGACGAGGTCATGCCCGACGGCCTCGACCTGCTCGACGTCGTCGACACCGCCACCTCGCCCAAGGGCGCGCTCGCCGACCTGCTCACCGGCAGCGAATGGATCATCGACCTGCCGACGGCGCCGGAGGACGCGGCCGCGGCGGTCGCGGCGTTCCTCGGCGCCGAGGAGGTCATCGTGGAGCGGATGACCAAGAAGGGGATGCGCGAGTTCGACGCCCGAGGCGCGGTCGTACGTCTCAGCTCGGCGCCCCGCGAGGGCGGCTCGCGCCTGGAGTTGCTGCTCAAGCACGGCACCCCCTCCGTACGTCCCGACGACGTCGTCACCGGACTGGAGCGCATCGGCGGGCTGAAGGTCGGCCCCGAGCACGGCGGGCTGCCGCTGCTCACCCGGCTCACCCAGGGCATCTTCGACGAGGAATCCGGCACGATCGGCGACCCGCTGCACTAGTGTTCGAGTGGTGAGGCGCTGCCGATGAGAATGGTCACCGACCGCGAGCGGCGGGCGAGGCTGGGCCGGCGACACGGGCTCGCCCCCGACCACCGGTACGCCGACATGGCCGCCGCGACGCAGGCGATGACCGTCTGGCACGCGACCGAGGCGGCGACGGTCCATCTCGCACTGCGCGCGCGGGTCCGCGACCTCCGGGTCGAGGACGTCGAGCGGGCGCTCTACGAGGAGCGGTCGCTGGTCAAGCAGCTGGCGATGCGGCGCACCCTCTTCGCCTTCCCGCGCGACCTGGTCGCGGCTGCGTGGGGGAGCGCGTCGGCCCGGGTCGCCGCCCAGGAGGAGAAGAACCTCCACAAATGGCTGACCGCGGGCGGCATCGTCGAGGACCAGGACGGCTGGATCGAGAAGGCGTACGCAGCGACGCTCGCGGCCTTGGCCGACGGTGAGCCGCGGACCACGACGCAGCTGCGCGAGCTGGTCCCGGAGCTCGACGTCCGCTTCCGGATGGGCGCTCCCGGCAAGAAGTGGGGCGGCGAGTTCGCGATCGGGCGGTGGGTGATCGGCACCCTCGCCGCGCAGGGGCGGCTGATGCGGGCGACCAACCTCGGCCACTGGCGGCTGAACAAGCCGACATGGACGCTCACCGAGTCGTGGCTCGACGCGATGCCGGTCCCGCTCGCCCCGGCGGATGGCTACGCCGAGCTCGTCCGCCGCTGGCTGTGGACGTTCGGTCCCGGCACCGAGGCCGACCTGGTCTGGTGGCTCGGGTCCACGAAGTCGGCGGTGCGAGCGGCGCTCGCCGCGGTGGAGGCCGTCGAGGTCGGGCTGGAGAGCGGCGGCACCGGCTGGGTGCTGCCGGACGACCCGATCGCCACCTCTCCCGAGCCCGAGATCGAGCCCTGGGCCGCTCTGCTGCCCACCCTCGACCCCACCGTCATGGGCTGGAGGGAACGCGGGTTCTATCTCGACGCGGAGGACGTGGCGTACCTCTTCGACTCCAACGGCAACGCCGGCAACACCGCCTGGTGGGACGGCCGGATCGTGGGCGCCTGGGCGCAGGACGACGACGGCCGGGTGCACCCGATCGTGCGCCACGACATCGGCGCCGCCGGGCGGGCGGCGCTGGCGACCGAGGCCGCGCGGCTCACCGAGTGGCTCGACGGGGTCGTGATCGTGAACGTCTACAAGTCGCGCCAGATGAAAGAAGCGACCCTTCCCTGAGTTTCGTTGGCGTCCGGATATCGGTCTGTTGACAGGGTGTATGCGATACTCCGAGACGACTGCTCAAACAATCGGGCCCGACCCGAGGAATGGACAGTCCGACGACGCCTCGCCGGCGTGGGTCCCTCCGGGGCCTCGCTCCGGCACACAGGAGGTAGGTCGTCACCAGACCGCGACGCAGGCCTAGCAGGTCAGTGAGAGCGACTCGCCCGGGAAGGTCCCGGACGGCCGAGCGACCGCGGCAGGTGACGAACCGCAGCCTGTGACGCACCACTGCGGAGGATGCCGCCGCCCTGACAAGCTTTGCGCCGCGACGCGGCTGCTACGTGGAAAATAGCTCGATACTGCGCAGCGCCCGTTTCCCGGCACCTGACTATCCGGCACCTGTGAAGGTCCTGGATGAGGAGAACGGCATGGCCGACGAGACCACTGTCGAGAACACCGAGAACGGCGCTGAAACGCCGCAGACCCCGGTGACCGACACGAACGACGCGGAGACCACCGCGGAATCCGCTCCCGCGAAGAAGACCGCGGCGAAGAAGACCACGCGCAAGCGTACGACCAAGAAGGCTGTTGCGGCCCCGACGGAGGGCACCGAGGCCCCCGCCGAGGAGTCCGCCGAGACGGGTGAGGCCGCCGAGGCCCCCGCCAAGAAGACGGGCGCGAAGAAGACGACCCGGAAGCGTACGACCAAGAAGGCTGCCGCTGCGGCGCCGGCCGAGGTCGAGACCACCGAGATCCCCGCTGCGCCGGAGGGTGAGGCCGCCGAGGCCCCCACCGAGACCACCGAGACCACCGAAGCCGCCGAGACCGTCGAGGTCCCGGCGAAGAAGACGGCGGCGAAGAAGACCGCTGCCAAGCGGACGACGAAGAAGGCGGCCGCCAAGAAGGCCGTCGCCCCGGTCGTCGAGCCCGTCGAGGCCCCCGCCGAAGAGGTGGCCGACGAGGTCGCCGACGAGGACGTCGAGGAGACCGAGACCGAGCAGGCCGGCCCGGTGGCCCCCGCGGTGCTGTTCCAGGCGCCGACCAAGACGACCACCCGTCGGCGTACGCGGAAGGCCGCCGAGCCGAAGCCCGTCGAGGAGCCCGCCGAGGCCGCCGTCGAGACGCCCGCCGAGGAGGTGGCGCCCGCCGCCGAGCCGGTCGTGGAGCCGGCTGCCGAGGAGGCTCCCGCCCGGGGCCGCAGGCGCAACGCGCGCCGCGCCGAGCCGGCCGAGGAGACGGCCGCCGAGGAGGAGCCGACCGAGGTCGAGGCTGAGGTCACCGACGCCGAGTCCGAGACCGACTCCGACGAGAGCTCGGCCGACGACGGCGAGGGTGGCGGCAACGGCCGTCGTCGTCGCCGCCGTGGCGGCCGTCGTCGCCGCAAGGGTGCCAACGGCGACGCCGAGGGCTCCGACACGACCGACGCCGAGGGGTCCGACGACTCCGAGGGCGAGAGCGACGAGAAGGACGCCGACGCCGACCAGCAGGGCGAGGGCGGCAGCTCCTCGCGCCGTCGCCGTCGTCGCCGCCGTGCCGGCGAGGCCTCGGGCGAGGCCGGCGACGACCCGGAGAACACCGTCACCAAGGTCCGCCAGAGCCGCACCGGCGAGGACCAGATCACCGCGCTGTCGGGCTCGACCCGCCTGGAGGCCAAGAAGCAGCGCCGCCGCGAGGGCCGCGAGGCCGGTCGCCGTCGCGCCCCGATCGTGAGCGAGGCCGAGTTCCTGGCCCGCCGCGAGTCCGTCGAGCGCGTCATGGTGATCCGCGAGCGCGAGGACCTCACCCAGATCGCGGTGCTCGAGGACAAGGTCCTCGTGGAGCACTACGTCGCCCGCGAGAGCCAGACCAGCCTGATCGGCAACGTCTACCTCGGCCGCGTCCAGAACGTGCTCCCCTCGATGGAGGCCGCGTTCATCGACATCGGCAAGGGCCGCAACGCGGTCCTCTACGCCGGTGAGGTCAACTGGGCCTCGCTCGGCTGGAAGGAGGGCCAGCCCCGCAAGATCGAGTCGGTGCTGACCTCGGGCCAGAAGGTGCTCGTCCAGGTGACGAAGGACCCGATCGGCCACAAGGGCGCCCGCCTGACCTCGCAGATCTCGCTGGCCGGCCGATTCCTGGTCTACGTGCCCGACGGCACCACCTCCGGCATCTCCCGCAAGCTCCCCGACACCGAGCGCAACCGCCTCAAGACCCTCCTGAAGGAGATCGTCCCCGACACGGCCGGCGTGATCGTACGCACCGCCGCGGAGGGCGCCGCCGAGGAGGAGCTGACCCGCGACGTCGAGCGGCTCAAGGCCCGCTGGGAGGACATCGAGAAGCGTGCGGGCGGCAACGCCCCGCAGCTGCTCTACGGCGAGCCCGACCTGACCCTGAAGGTCGTCCGCGACCTGTTCACCGAGGACTTCGCCAAGCTGGTCATCTCCGGCGACTCGTCGTGGGAGACCGTCAAGGACTACGTCCAGTCGGTGGCCCCCGACCTCGAGGAGCGCGTGGAGAAGTACGACGGCGAGGCCGACGCCTTCGCTGCGTACCGGATCGACGAGCAGATCGCCAAGGGCCTGGACCGCAAGGTCTGGCTGCCCTCCGGCGGCTCGCTGATCATCGACCGCACCGAGGCGATGACCGTCGTCGACGTCAACACCGGCAAGTTCACCGGCTCCGGCGGCAACCTGGAGGAGACGGTCACCAAGAACAACCTCGAGGCGGCCGAGGAGATCGTGCGCCAACTCCGGCTGCGCGACATCGGCGGCATCATCGTCGTCGACTTCATCGACATGGTCCTCGAGTCCAACCGTGACCTGGTGCTCCGTCGCCTGGTCGAGTGCCTGGGCCGTGACCGCACCCGTCACCAGGTCGCCGAGGTCACCTCGCTGGGTCTGGTGCAGATGACGCGTAAGCGGATCGGCACCGGCCTGCTCGAGGCGTTCTCGGAGAACTGCGACGCCTGCGGCGGCCGCGGTCTGGTGATCCACGAGCACCCGGTCGAGCCCGGCAAGTCCTCCGGTGTCGCCCCCGACGAGCCGCGCTCGCGTCGTCGTGGCGGTCGCGGCGGCCGCGGCAAGGGCCGCGACGAGATCGGTGGCGAGCAGCGCACCGAGCCCGTCGAGGAGTCCGCCAGGACGCCGTCCCCGGCCGAGTTCGCCGCGATGGCCGGACAGACGGAGAAGGTCGACGAGCCGGCCGCGGTGGCCGAGTCCGTCGAGACCCCCGCGGAGACGGTTCCGAGCGAGCCCGAGACCGCCGAGGCCCCGAAGGTCACGACCCGCACGCGCTCTCGCCGGTCGAAGGCTGTGACCACCGAGGAGCCCACGGTGGCCGAGTCCACCGAGCCGGCCGAGAACGTCCAGCCCGTCGAGACCGCTCCCGAGCAGGTCGAGGCACCGAAGGTGACGACGCGTACGCGTTCGCGCCGGTCCAAGGCGTCGACCCCGGCGCCCGAGCCGGTCGAGGCCGAGACCCCCGCCGAGCCGGTCGCCGAGGCGCCCGCGGCTGCACCCGCCGAGCCGGAGGCTCCGAAGGTCACCACCCGCACCCGCACCCGTCGTGCCGCCACGACCGGCCGTCCGGTCCTGGCCGCGGTCGTCGGGAGCTCGACCTCCGAGCCGAAGCCGGCCGCGGAGAAGCCCGCCCCGGTGGCCCCGCCGGCCGAGCCCGAGGCGGCTGAGCCCGAGGCGACCGAGCCGGAGACCACCGAGCCCGAGACCACCGAGCCCGAGACCACCGAGCCCGCCGTCGCCGCGCCGGTCGCGGCCGAGCCGGTCGACTCCAAGCCGAAGGTGGTCACCCGGCAGCGCCGCGGCGCCCGCCGCGAGGTGGTGAGCACGGGCGAGGGCGCGGTGATGACCGCGACCAAGCACGAGGCGCCGGTCGTCAGCAACGGCACCGCGTCCACCCCGGCGCCGAAGGTCGTGACCCGCACCCGTGGTGGCGCCAGCCGCGACACCACGCCGACCCAGGACAGCTGACAGACCACGACGCCCCGGTGACCCCCCTCGTGGTCACCGGGGCGTCGTGCTGTCTCCGAGCGCGCTCTCAGCCCTCCCAGCTCTCGAGGGTCTTACGTGCCCCGATGGCGTGCAGGGACGCCAGGGCCTCGGCGTACGGCTCGGTGAACTCGGGGGAGTCGACGAGGTCGCCGAAGAGGTCGGGGTCGCGGAGGAAGGCGAGCGGGTCGTCGCGCTGGGCGATCGCCCGGGCCATCACCTCGGCCCGGCGCCGGTCGACGATGTCGATCGGCGCGCCCTGCTCGTCGACGCCCTCGGCGTAGCGGGCCCAGGAGGCGACGACGAGCGCCGAACGGCGCACCGAGCCTCCGGAGGCGAGCTGCGCCGAGATGACGGGTACGAGCCACTTCGGGATCCGGTCGGAGCTCTCCGCGCACAGCCGGGCCAGGGTGTCGCGGATGTGGGGGTTGGCGAAGCGGGAGATGAGCTCGCGCCGGTAGCCGTCCAGGTCCACCCCGGGCACCTGCGGCAGCGTCGGGGTTCCCTCCTGGGTCATGTAGCCCAGCAGGAAGTCGACGAAGAGCGGGTCGGCGCAGACCTCGTGGGCGTAGCGGTAGCCGGAGAGGTAGCCGAGGTAGCACAGCGCCTGGTGGCTGGCGTTGAGGAGTCGCAGCTTCATCAGCTCGTAGGGCTCGACGTCGGGCACCATCTCGACCCCGGCCAGCTCGAACGGCGGCCGTCCCTGTGGGAAGTGGTCTTCGAGCACCCACTGCGAGAACGGCTCGCTGACCACCGGCCAGGCGTCCTCGATCCCGAAGCGCCAGCCCACCTCTTCGAGGTCGGTGTCCGTGGTGGCCGGGGTGATCCGGTCCACCATCGAGCTCGGGAAGGCGACGTCGGAGGCGATCCAGGCTCCCAAGTCCGGGTCGCGCAGGGAGGCGAACGCCGACATCATCCCCCGGGCGACGTCGCCGTTGCCGGCGATGTTGTCGCACGACATCACCGTGAACGGCGCCACGCCCGCGGCCCGTCGTCGAGCCAGCGCCTCCACGACGTACCCGAAGGCCGTCGACGGCACCGCCCCCGGCTCCAGGTCCGCCTGGATGTCGGGGTCGGAGGCGTCGAAGCCGCCGGTCGCCTGGTTGACGTGGTAGCCGCCCTCGGTGATGGTCAGCGACACGATCCGGATCCGCGGGTCGGTGAGCAGTGCCAGCACGTCCTCGGGGGAGTCGGGGGCGAAGAGGTAGTCGATGATCGAGCCGATCACCCGCCCGTGCACGCCGCCGTCCGGGGCACGCTCGACGAGCGTGTAGAGATGGTCCTGCGCGGCGAGAGCATCCCGCATGCGTACGTCCTGGGGCATCAGCCCCACCCCGACGATGCCCCAGTCGGTGATGCCCGAGGCGAGCAGGTCGTCGACATACCGCGCCTGGTGGGCGCGGTGGAAGCCGCCGACCCCGAGATGCACGATCCCGGGGGTGACGGCGGAGCGGTCGTAGGCGGGGACGGCGATGGCCGCAGACAGCTCGCCGAGCCGAGCTGACGTGAGTGGTGCGTAGGTCATTTGACCGCCCCGAGGGAGAGGCCCTGGACCAACTTGTCCTGGGCGGCGAAGCCGGCGATGAGCACGGGCAGCGAGATCAGCGTCGCCCCGGCGGCCAGCTCGGCGAGGTAGGCGTGCTCGGTCTGGATCAGCGTGTTCACGAAGACCGGACCCGTCTGTGCGGCGACCGAGGTCAGCACCTTGGCGTAGAGCTGCTCGTTCCAGGCGAAGATGAAGCAGATCAGCGACGTGGCCGCGACACCCGGCATCGAGATCGGCGCGACGATGCGAGTCAGGATCCGGAACGTGCTGGCGCCGTCGATCGAGGCCGCCTCGATGATCGCGGGCGGCACCTCGGCCAGGAACGAGCGCATCATCCAGACCGCGATCGGCAGGTTCATGGCGGTGTAGAGCAGGATCAGGATGATCACGTTGTCGGGCATCTTGATCACCTGGGTCGTGAACAGGTAGATCGGCAGGATCCCCGCGACCATCGGCAGCATCTTCGTCGACAGGAAGAAGAACATCGCGTCCGACCACTTCTTCACCGGCCGGATCGAGAGGGAGTACGCGGCGGGGATGGCCAGGGCGAGCACGAGCAGCGTCGAGATCACGCTGGTGATCACCGAGTTGATCAGCGCCGGGGTGATCGGGTTCGCCGAGGTGAACAGGCCGCTGTAGTTGTCCAGCGTCAGCGGGGCACCCCAGCTGGGCGGGTAGGTCTGGGCGTCCTGCGGTGCGTGCAGCGAGGTCAGGACCATGTAGAGGATCGGGATCACGAAGATGATGCCGACCAGCCATGCTGCGATCGGGATGGCGATCTTCGCCACCCGTTGCCGGTTCCAGGTGTTCATCGGGCAGCCTCCTCGTCGGTCAGCAGGGACGACACGACGCGGAGCGCGAAGGTCGCGATGATTAGGGAGCCGATGACCACGACGACGCCCAGCGCTGAGGCGACCCCGTAGTCCTTGGCGGAGTAGAACGTCTCGTACACGGCGAACGGGATGTTGGTGGAGTTCAGCCCGCCGGTCATGCCCAGGACCGAGTCGAAGTTCTGGACGATGAAGATCGTGCCGAGCACGATCGAGAGCTCGAGATAGCGGCGTACGTGGGGGAGCGTCATGTGCACGAACGTCTGCCAGCCGTTGCAGCCGTCGATGCTCGCCGCCTCCAGCACCTCGGGATCCTGCGACTGCAGGCCGGCGAGCAGGATCAGCATCATGAACGGCGTCCACTGCCAGATCAGCTCGATCTCGATGGCGAGCTTGGGATGGTCGGTCAGGAACGCGATGTCCTGGGCGCCGGGCACCCCGAGCTGCCCCAGCACGCCGTCGACCAGACCGAAGCCGGTCATCAGGATGCCGTTGCCCCAGAAGACCGCGGCCGCGATCGGCACGATCAGGAACGGTGCGATCATCATCGTGCGTACGAAGCCGCGGCCGATGAACGCGTGGTTGAGCAGCAGTGCGATCCCGAGGGCCAGCAGGGCGCTGACCCCGACGACGACCACGGTCATCTCGATCGTGTTGAGAACCGCCGTCCGGTAGGCCGGCGTCGTGAACACGGTCTTGAAGTTGTCGAGGCCGGCGAAGCTGCGCCCCGGCGCGTCGGGCTGGGCGCTCCAGCTCATGAACGACATCACCAGCGTCGCCACGAACGGCAGCTGCGTCACCACGATCAGGAAGACCAGCGCGGGCAGCAGCGGCGCGCGCAGCTTCCACGACTCCCGGCCCCATTTCCTGTACGCCGCGGGCGGCCGGGTCGCCGTCGGCTCCACTGTCGTGGGTAGAGGTGCGGTCACGGAGGCCATCACTGCTTCTCCTTCTGGACGTCGCCGTACTCCTGGGCGAGCGACTGACAGCGGTCGAGCGCCGCGTCGGTGGTCTTCGAGCCCGAGATCGCGCTGGAGAGCTGCTTGGCGCACTCGGTGCCGAAGTCGGTGAAGCTCGGGACCCCGACGAACTGGATGCCGTTGTAGGGCCGCTTCTGGACGCCGGGGTTGTCGGCCTGGGCGTTCTTGATCGCGTTCATGGTCGGGGTGGCGAAGGAGCCGGCCACCTCGAGGTACTCGGGGTTCTCGTAGGTCGAGGCCCGCTTGCCCGCGGGGACGTTGGTCGGCCCGCCGGTGTCGTGCTCGGTGTCGGCCATCACGAGCTCCTCGTACTCCTTGCTGGAGGCCCAGGCGACGAACTCCTTGGCGTCCTCCTGGTGGCGCGAGGCCTTCTGGATCGCCCAGGCCCAGGTGTAGAGCCAGCCGGCGTTCTGGGTCTGGTCGTGCGGGGCGGCGACGTAGCCGACCTTGCCCTTGACCGGCGACTCGCCCGCTTCCAGCGACCCGGCGCCGGAGGTGGCGTCGTACCACATCGCGACCTTGCCCTGCTGCATGGCGTTGAGGCACTGCGGGAAGCTGAAGGTCGCGGCACCCGCCTCGCCGTGCTCGCGGACCAGGTCGACGTAGAAGTTGGCCGCCTTCTTGAAGCCGCCCTTGTTGACCTGGGCGTTCCAGTCCTCGTCGAACCAGGTGCCGCCCATCGTGTTGACCACGGTCGTGATCGAGGCGAGGTTGTCGCCCCAGCCGGCCAGGCCGCGCAGGCAGATGCCACGCATGTCGGGCTCGGCCTCGTCGATCCGGGCGGCGAAGTCGGCGACCTGGTCCCAGGTCGGCTCGGCCGGCATCTCGATGCCGTGCTTCTCGAAGAGATCCTTGCGGTACATCAGGAACGAGGACTCGCCGTAGAACGGCTGGCCGTAGACCTTGCCGTTGGCCGAGAGGGCCTCGGTCATCGGCGGCAGGATGTCGTCCTGGTCGAACTCGGGGTCGTTCGCGATGCTCTCCATGTCCGAGATCCAGCCGGCCTTGGCGTAGTAGGGGATCTCGAAGTTGGACAGCGTCGCCACGTCATAGATCCCGGACTGGTTGGCGAACTCGGTGCTCGCGGTGTCGCGCATGTCCTGCTCGACCTTGACCACGAAGTTCACCTCGATCCCGGTCTTCTCGGTGAAGTGCTCCGCGGTGAGCTCCTGGAGCTCGAGCATCTGGGGGTTGTTGACCATCAGCACCGTGATGCTGTGCTCGCCCGCGCTCGTCCCGCCGGCGCCCAGGCCGCCGGTGCCGCATGCCGTCAACATCACCGTCGCCAGTGATAGCGCTGTCAGCGCTGCGGAGGTCCGTCTCCGTACCCGCATTCGATCTGCCTCCTCGCAGTGTGACTGTCGTCACGACCACGATGGCGTAATTCGGGCTGGACCCCCTAGCCCGGTCGCGGCGCCCGAGTTGCCCGGTTGCTGCCCGTTCTCCGGGCGCTCCTCAGGCGCGGACGACCCGGGGCCCGAGCGCCGCGAACCGGCGGGCCTCGGAGGCCGGGAGCTCGATGCCGGTGATGAGCAGCTCGAAGTCGCGTACGCCCGCGAAGCGGCACAGGCTGGAGGCCCCGAACTTGGTGTGGGCGCCGAAGAAGATCCGGCGCCGGGAGCGTTCGATCGCGGTGCGCTTGACCGCGGCGACCGACGGGTCCTGCGTGGTCAGGCCCTGCTCGCGGGAGATCCCGTTGGCGCCGATGTAGGCCAGGTCGATCACCAGGTCGTTCAGCATCCGGGTCGCCCACTGGTCCACGACGCCGCGGGTGATCGTGCGTACGCGCCCGCCCAGGACGATCACGGTGAGGTCGGGGTCCGAGGAGAGCCGGGTGGCCACCGGGAGCGAGGGGGTGATGACCGTCGCCGGCCCCTGGCCGAAGAGCTCCTCGGCCAGGAACTGCGGCATCGTGCCCTCGTCGATGTAGATCGTCTCCGCACCGTGCCGGTGCTGGAGGGCGGCGCGGGCGATCCGGTGCTTCTCGTCGACATCGCGCCCGGCGCGGAACTCGAGCGAGGTCTCGAAGCTGCCGCTCTCCAGCGCGACCGCGCCGCCGTAGACGCGTTCCACGACGCCGCGGTCGGCCAGGACCTTGAGGTCGCGCCGGATCGTCTCGACGCTCACCCCGAGATCGGGCGCCAGGTCGGTGACGGAGACCCGTCCGGTCGTACGTGCGCGCGCCAGGATCTCCTCCTGCCGGGTCTCGCTCGCGTGCGACGGTTCGGTCGACGTCATGGGCGCCATCATGCCCGGAATCGTGCCCGGTTCGCAGCGTACGTGGCCGAACCGGGCGCCCGATCGCCCGAATCGAGGCTTCGGGTGCACAATGTCCCGGCGGCGACCCGACGGTGTCCTGACAGCGTCCGGGGGAGTGGTGTCGCGGCGTTTTGCGGCTACCTGGTCGCGTACGTAATATTGACCCTCGGCGTGCGCAGTGCGCCGTTCCTGCAGGCAACCGCTGGCACCTATCGCTTCGGGGTCCAGTGATCACTTATGTGCACAGCTGCCGCGGGTAGACACAAGACTTTGAGTTCGGAGCATGAAGGAGACCGCGGTGTACGCGATCGTGAAGGCTGGCAGCAAGCAGCAGAAGGTCGTTGTCGGCGACGTCATCGAGATCGACCGCCTCGACGGCGAGGCCGGTGCTGCGGTCACGCTGCCGGTCGTCATGCTCGTCGACGGTGAGAACGTCACCACGACCGGCCTCGACAAGGCTTCGGTTGCGGCTGAGATCGTCGGTGCCTCCAAGGGCCCGAAGATCATCATCCAGAAGTACAAGAACAAGACCGGCTACAAGAAGCGCCAGGGTCACCGTCAGAAGTACACCCAGGTCAAGGTCACCGCGATCAACGCCTGATTCCGGCGTTCCAGAGATACTTGAAGGACTGAGAAGATGGCACACAAGAAGGGTGCGGCAAGCACCAAGAACGGTCGCGACTCCAACGCTCAGCGCCTCGGCGTGAAGCGCTTCGGCGGCCAGCTCGTCAACGCCGGTGAGATCATCGTCCGCCAGCGCGGCACGCACTTCCACCCCGGCACCAACGTCGGTCGTGGCGGCGACGACACCCTCTTCGCCCTGCAGCCGGGCGCGGTCGAGTTCGGCAAGCGCCGCGGCCGCCGGGTGATCAACATCGTCCCGGGCGACGCCTGAGCAAGACTTTCGAAGGGCCCTCTCCGCAAGGAGGGGGCCCTTTGGCGTCGTCGGGTGGGGTGGCGGTTCGTCTAGGTATGCAGCCGAACACTCACTTCCCACGTGGAACTCCAACCGGGAAGTGGCGGTTGGGCTACATACCCAGACAAACATTCAGACGTACGCCGCGCGAGCCGCGATCGCCTCGAAGGTGTCCCACGAGACCTCCCAGCGGGTCCCGGCGCGCGGCCAGTGGAGCGCGATGTCGGTGATCCCGATCTCGGCGTAGGAGCCGGCCAGGTCCTCGAACGCGTCGGCCGACTCGGTCCACGGCTCGTCGGTGAAGCCGGACATGAACAGCTTGGGCATGCTGTCGTAGTCGCGACCGTTCTTCTCGCACGCCTCGCGGAGCATCTCGAGCCGCTGGGCGACGAAGCCCTTCGGGTCGTCGCCCTGCGGGTTGGCGATCCAGCCGTCGCCGACCTCGGCGGTGAGCCGGATCCCGCGCGGGCCGTTGCCGGCCAGCCAGAGCGGCGTACGCGGCTGCTGCACCTGACCGGGGGAGACCGTGACCTCGCGGGTCTGCCAGTGCTCGCCGTCGATCGTGACCGGTGACTCCCGCAGCAGCCGGTCGACGGTGCGGGTCCACTCCGCGAACCGGTCGGCGCGCTCGCGGGGTGTGAACTCGCGCCCGAGCACGTCGCCGTCGGAGGTGTGGTCGTCGCCGCCGGCGCCGATGCCGATCGTGATGCGCCCGCCGGAGATGCGGTCGAGGCTGCGGATCGCGGCGGCGGTCGGGATCGGCGTACGGAAGTTGGGGGTGGTCACCAGCGTGCCGAGCCGGATCGTGGAGGTGAGGGCGGCTGCGGCCGCCATCGACGTGAACGCCTCCTCCCAGGGGCTGTGGCCACGCCAGGCCAGGTGGTCATAGACCCATGCCGTCTCGAACCCGAGCTGCTCGGCCTGGGCCCAACGCTCGCCCATCGCCGGCCAGTCCTCGATCGGCCACATCACTGTTCCTACTCGCATGCGCACAGTCTGCACCGGGGACCGCGGGACGTCGCGCGGATAGCAGGTGTGGGGCATGCCGTCGGTAGGCTGGACCCATGGCTGTACCCACCTTCGTCGACCGCGTCACCCTCCACGTCGAGGCCGGTCGCGGCGGACACGGGGTGGCGTCGGTGCACCGCGAGAAGTTCAAGCCGCTGGGCGGCCCCGACGGCGGCAACGGCGGCCCGGGCGGATCGATCATCCTTCGTGTCGACCCCGACGTGACCACGCTGATCGACTACCACCACAGTCCCAAGCGCAAGGCCCCCAACGGCGGCCAGGGTGCCGGTGACCACAAGAACGGCGCCCACGGCGAGGACATGGTGCTGCCCGTCCCCGACGGCACCGTCGTGACCGACATGCGCGGCAACGTGCTGGCCGACCTGGTCGGCCCCGGCTCCGAGCTGGTCGTGGCCGAGGGTGGCCGTGGCGGGCTCGGCAACGCCGCGCTGGCCTCCTCCAAGCGCAAGGCCCCCGGCTTCGCGCTCCTCGGTGAGCCGGGCGAGTCGCGGGAGATCGGCCTCGAGCTCAAGGTCGTCGCCGACATCGGCCTGGTCGGCTTCCCGAGCGCGGGCAAGTCCTCGCTGATCGCGGCCATCTCGCGGGCCCGGCCGAAGATCGCCGACTACCCGTTCACGACCCTGGTGCCGAACCTCGGAGTCGTCAAGGGCGGCGAGATCACCTTCACCGTCGCCGACGTGCCCGGCCTGATCGAGGGCGCCGCCGACGGCCGCGGCCTCGGCCACGAGTTCCTGCGCCACATCGAGCGCTGCGCCGCGCTGGTGCACGTGATCGACACCGCGAGCATCGAGCCGGGCCGCAACCCGATCGACGACCTCGACGTCATCGAGAACGAGCTCTCCCGTCACGGCGGCCTCGAGGACCGGCCCCGGCTGGTCGCGCTCAACAAGGTCGACGTCCCCGACGGCCGGGAGATCGCCGAGATGACGATCGGCGAGTTCGAGAAGCGCGGCCTGAAGGTCTTCGAGATCTCGGCCGCCTCGGGTGAGGGCACCCAGCAGCTGATCTATGCGATGGCCGAGCTGGTGGCCGCCTCCCGCAAGGAGGTCCCGGTCGTGCCGCCGACCCGGATCGTGCTGCGTCCCGAAGGCGCCGAGGGCAAGAACGGCTTCACCGTCAAGGTCTCGAAGCACGGCGAATACCTCGTCCGTGGCCCGCAGCCCGAGCGCTGGGTGCGGCAGACCGACTTCGAGAACGAGGAGGCCGTGGGCTACCTCGCCGACCGCCTCAACCGGCTCGGCGTCGAGGAGCGCCTGGTCGAGCTCGGGGCCCAGGAGGGCGACACCGTCATCATCGGCGACCCGGCCAACGCGGTCGTCTTCGACTTCCGCCCCTCGATCGAGACCGGTGCCGAGATGCTCGGCCGCCGCGGCGAGGACCAGCGGTTCTACGAGGAGCGGCCCGCCGCCGCCCGGCGGCGCGAGATCGACGCCGGGATGGAGACCAAGGCGGAGTACGAGGCCCGGGCCGACGTCGCCCGCCGGCTGCGTGACGGGGCCGGCCCCGTGGCGTACGAGATCGGTGGCGAGGACGACCCGGACAGCGACTGGGCCGAGGACGACCCGGGCGAGTCGTCCCGCTCGACCAGCGGAAACTGACGGCTCGGCCGGCTCGGGCGCCGGTAGGATCCGGCGCAGCGGAGAGCACAGCTGACGTACGAGGGGGATCGGTGCAGCGCGAGGTCGTGACCGGGGCACGCCGGGTCGTGGTCAAGGTCGGGTCGTCGTCGCTGACGACGGCCGCCGGGGGCATCGATCCGGCCCGGGTGAGCGGTCTGGTGGACGTGCTCGCCAAGACGCGGGCAGCCGGGCAGGAGGTCGTCCTGGTCTCCTCCGGGGCGATCGCGGCCGGGCTCTCGCCGCTGGGGCTGGCCAAGCGTCCCCGGGCGCTGGCCAAGCAGCAGGCAGCGGCGAGCGTGGGCCAGGGGCTGCTGGTGCACCGCTACACCGACGAGCTGGCGCGGCACGGCATCATCGCCGGCCAGGTGCTGCTCACGGTCGACGACCTGAACCGGCGCGCGCACTACCGCAACGCCGACGCGACGCTGTCGAAGCTGCTCGACCTGGGTGTGCTCCCGATCGTCAACGAGAACGACACCGTGGCCACCTCCGAGATCCGGTTCGGCGACAACGACCGGCTCGCGGCGCTGGTGGCCCACCTGGTCAAGGCCGACCTGCTGGTGCTGCTCAGCGACGTCGACGCGCTCTACGACGCCCCGCCCTCCCAGCCCGGCTCGCGGCGGATCGACGAGGTCGTCTCGCTGGCCGACCTCGCCGGGGTGACGATCGGCAAGGCCGGCGCCGCGGGCGTGGGCACCGGCGGGATGGTGACCAAGCTGGAGGCTGCCCGGATCGCGGTGGACGACGGCGTCCCGGTCGTGCTGACCTCGGCCGCCCAGGCTGAAGCCGCGCTCGCGGGCGAGGCGGTCGGCACCCTGTTCCATGCCGTCGGCAAGCGGCGCCCGGCGCGGCTGCTGTGGCTCCAGCACGCCACCGAGCCGGTCGGCTCGATCACCATCGACGCCGGGGCGGTCGCGGCGATCAGTCGCCGCGGGGCCTCGCTGCTCGCCGCGGGCGTCACCGGTTCCTCCGGCGCGTTCCACGCCGGTGACCCGGTCGATGTGGTCGGCCCGTCCGGCGTGGCCGTCGCGCGCGGGCTGGTGAACTACGACGCCGACGAGATCCCGCGGCTGGCCGGACGCTCCTCCGGCTATCTCGAGGCCAACCTGGGGGCTGCGTACGCTCGGGAGGTCATCCACCGCGACGATCTGGTCGTGCTGTGAACCGGGCTAGGTGGGTGCCGCTGGCGCTGGCGTGGGGAGTGCTGGTCGTGTGTGGGCTGCCCGCCTTGGCGATCACGCTCTCCCGGGCGCTCGCGAGCACGGACCTGCGGGCGGTGCGGCTGGCCGCGTTCGCGCCGTTCGGCATCGGCTTGTACGCGCTGTGCCTGGTCGCGCTCCTCGTGCTGGTGTGGCTGGCCGCCGGACCGGGGAGGATCCGGCTCGCGGTCGGCGCCGGGGTCGTCGCCATGCTGCTCGCGGTGCATCTCGCCTGGCAGGCGCCGCTCTACGCCGGGTCGCGCGAGACCAGCGCCGGGGAGCCGCTCACGGTGATGACCACCAACCTCTTCGAGGGCAAGGGTGACGTCGACACCGTCGCCGAGACCGTGCGTAAGCACAAGGTCGACGTGCTCGCCGTCCAGGAGATCACCCCCGAGGCGTTCGCGAAGCTGTCGAGCACGCTGCGCGACCAGCTGCCCTACCGGATCGGCGAGGCCGCGCCCGGCACCGACGGGACGATGCTCTTCGCCGACCAGCCGATCACCAAGGCCCGCCGTCTCGACACGCCGATGGGATCGTGGGTCGCCGACGTGGGGGAGCGGCGGGTCGTCGTCGCGCATCCGGCCCCGCCGACGCTCGCATCCTGGCCGGCCGAGCAGGAGCTGATCATCAAGGAGGCGGCCGCCGAGAAGCCCGATCTCGTCCTGGGCGATCTCAACGCCTCCCTCGACCACCACACCGTCCGGCGCCTCCTCGACGACGCCGACCTGTCGGACGCCGCCCGCGCCAGCAACGCCGGATGGCAGCCGACCTGGCCGACCGAGGGGTTCGCCGGTGTACCTCTTCCGCCTTCGGCCGCCATCGACCACGTCCTGATCGGGGATGACCTGGTCGCGCTGGCGACCGAGACCGTCGAGGTGTCCGGATCCGACCACCTCGCCCTGGTCGCCTATCTCGGCACTCCCGAGGAGTGAGCGCTCGTCGGCCTAGTCGGTCTTGAGCACCCCGAACCACTGCTCCGCTCCGTAGGCTTCGAACCGTTCGACCTCGACGAACCCGAGCTTCTGCGCCAGGCGCAGGGAGCGTTCGTTGGCCACCTGCGTGGTGAGGACCACCGGCTCGCTCGGGAGCGTCCGCTCGATCCAGCCGAGCGCGGCCCGGGTGGCTTCGGTCGCGATGCCCTGGCCCCAGGTTGTCGGGAGGAACTCGTAGCCGATCTCGACCTCGTCGCCCTCCTCGCGTACGTGGTGGGCCCAGGCTCTGTCACGGCGCTGGACCGTGATCCTGCCGATGAACTCACCGGCGTGCTCCACGGCGAAGATGCCGGGCCTGGTGTTCGGATCGGGTGGGATGAGCTCTTCCAACTCCTCCCGGGTGTGCTGCGGGCCGCCGAGGTAGGCCTGCACGGTCGCGTCGGACAGCAGGACTGCCAGGCCCTTCCTGTCCTCGGGCTTGGTGTGGCGGAGGATCAGGCGCTCGGTGACGATCGGGTCTGGGGGCCAGGGGACGTCGCCGAGGGGTTTCATGGGTGTGGACGGTAACTCGTTTTTTGGGGTTGGGCTCGGGCTTTTGGGCGTACGTCGGGAGCGGTTGTCGGTGGTGATGCCCCGGTGGTCGAGCTTGTCGAGACCACCCCGTGCGTAACCGTTCCTCGGGGCCGGTGTGGGCCGCCGACCCTTTCCTGAGGGTCTTCTCGATCTGGACCGGCGTCAAGGACGCCCTTCGGGCGCCGGCTTCGCCGGCCGCCTTCGGCGGTCCTGGACTCCGGACCAGATCGAGAAAAGATTTGGCTGGCTATCGGGGCGGCGGCCCGGGTGTGGCGCAGCGAGATTCTTGTACTGGACCGGGGTGTTCCGGGGGAGGGATGGTGGCCGTTCGGCCACTTACCATCCACAGGAGCGAGGCCGTTCGCTAGCCGCGGAAAAGCAGTTTGACCTGCACTAATAGGTGGCCAAAGCGGTGCGCGAGGCGTAGAATCAGACCCATCACAGCACACCTCTGAAGGGAGGGACGCGATGAGTCTCGGCCGCGCGATCGACCACTGGGGTGCCAACCCCGGCGACGCGATCGACGCCGCGCTGAGTGCCATCGAGTCCTCCCTTCACGACCTGCTGGCCAGTGACCCTGTCTACTGGCGCACCGGACAGAAGAAAGACCTCCTCGAGCGGCTGGAGAAACTCCAGGCCCAGCAGGCCGCGTTGAAGCTACGCGTGCTCGCCTCGGCTGGTGATATCGCCGAGGAGACCGGTGCCAAGGACGCCTCCGGGTGGCTGCAGACCGAACTGCTGGTCGACAAAGCTGTGGCCCGGTCCCAGATCAAACTCGCGGCCAGTGTCGCGAAGTACGAGCGCGTCGCGGCCGGTCTCGCTGCAGGTGAGGTGTCCCAAGACAAGGCCCGGGTGATCACGAAGGCCCTCGACGCGATCGAGGCCGACCCCGCTGCCAGTGCCGAGGACCTGGTCCTCGCGGAGAAGCTCCTGGTGGACTACGCCAGCCGGTTGACTGCGAACGAGTTGGCGATCGTCGGGAAACGGATCCTCGCCGAGATCGACCCAGCACGGTTCGAGCAGGCTGAGGCCAAAGTCCTCCACCGCGAGGAGGAACACGCCCAGCGGCGCACCATCTTCCAGGCCCGTGACAACGGCGACGGCACCATCGACATCCACGCCCGGGTCTCCCGAGCCGTCGGGATGCGGTTGCGTACGATCCTGGACTCGCTGGCCCAGCCGAGGAAGCTGTCGGCTCAGGACAAGGGCATCAAAGCGCCCTACGACCGGCTGCTCGGCCAGGCCTTCGCCCGGGTGATCGAGACCTACGACGTCGACCAGCTCCCCCGCCACGGTGGCCATGCAACCACGGTGTTCATCACGATGAGCGTCGATCAGCTCCGTGCCGACCTTGGCATCGCAGCCCTCGGGTTCGACGGGGACCAGATCACCGCCGCTGAAGCCCGCCGGATGGCCTGCAACGCCGACCTCATCCCCGTCGTCCTGGGCACCGACTCTGAAATCCTCGACCTGGGCCGCACCACCCGCCTCGCCCACCCCGTCCAGCACCGGGCACTCCGCCTACGCGACAAGCGCTGCCAAGCCGAAGACTGCGACACACCCGCCGCCTGGACCGAAGCCCACCACCTCAAACCCTGGTCCCAAGGCGGCAAGACCGGCATGGCCAACCTGGTCCTGCTCTGTGCCAGTGACCATCGCCGAATCCACGACCCGGACTATGCCCATGAGCGGCTTCCGGATGGGCGGATCCGGTTCGCTCGGCGTATCTGAACCAGCTCCTCGGGCAGGCCGTCGGCACCGGGACGTGGTTTCACCATTGCTGCTCCGACTCGATCAGCACGCGACACTTCGAGATCCCACAGGCCACATGCTTGGCTGCACCCCGTGACCGCAGCCGAAGAGATGAGTACGTCGATCAGCATGCTCTGGGAGTCTGCCGATCCAGGCGCGGCGCTGACCGAGCGGTTCGGGTTCGCATCCACCGCCGATGCCATCGGCTGGTTGGACGGCGTGCTGGATGAGCACTGGGGGCTGCGAGTGGCCGCGTGTGAACGGCTGGTGATCAGCGATGCCAACTGCCCGGCGTGGATCACGGTCGACGGTTGCCGGATGATCGTTAAGTGGTCGATGCGGCCTCGCCTGTTCGCGCGGCTGGCGGAGATCGCACGGCTGACGGTCTGGCTGGAGGAGCGGGGGATACCTGTCTCGGCACCGCGGGCGGCTCGGGACGGCAGCCTCCAGGTCGAGGTCGACGGGTTCTCGCTCGGGCTTCAGGGTGTTGTCGCGGGCGAGCTGTTGGACGTCACCGACCCGGTCCAGGTTCGGGCTGCGGGCGAGATGCTCGCGCGGATGCACAGCGCGATGGCTGACTACCCGGAGACGATTCCCACCGACGAGCCAGCCGCACCGGGCACTCAGCTGGTTGGCAACGACTTCAGGTCGGCCAACATCCTCTGGGCGGACGGAAGGATCGTGGCGGTCCTGGATCTGGAGGAGGCGACCTACCGTCGTCGGGTGGACGACCTCGCTCAGGCTGCCGTCCTCCTCGGGACGCGGTATCACGACTGGCGCCCGACCCGGGCTGACGTGCGTGAGGCGTTCGTCGCTGCGTACGCGTCGGTTGTTCCGTTGGGAAAGAACGACGTCGGCACGGTCGAGGAGGCCGTCGAGGCGTGCCTGAGGCGCATTCCCTGGCCGGCGTGATCCGTCAGTCGCCGACGGCGTCGATGCCGCGCTGCACGATGAGGGGGTCGGGGCTGCCGACGACGTCGGGGTCCTTCTCGTCGTAGTCGTGGTTGGCGAGGAAGTAGCGCATCGCGTTGAGGCGGGCGCGCTTCTTGTCGTTGGAGCGGATCGTGGTCCACGGTGCCCAGTCGGTGTCGGTGCGGCGGAACATCTCCTCCTTGGCGGCGGTGTAGGAGTCCCACTTGTCCAGCGACTGGACGTCGATCGGGGAGAGCTTCCACTGCCGTACCGGGTCGATCTGGCGGATGATGAAACGGGTGCGCTGCTCGGAGCGGCCCACCGAGAACCAGAACTTCGTGAGCGTGATCCCGGAGTCGACGAGCATCTGCTCGAAGAGCGGCACCTGGTCCATGAACTGCTCGTACTGGTCGTCGGTGGCGAAGCCCATGACGCGCTCGACGCCGGCGCGGTTGTACCAGGACCGGTCGAACAGGACCATCTCCCCGGCGGTGGGCAGGTGCTGGACGTAGCGCTGGAAGAACCACTGCTGCGACTCGCGGTCCGACGGCTTCGACAGTGCGACGGTGCGGGCGTAGCGGGGGTTGAGATGCTCCATGAACCGCTTGATCGTGCCGCCCTTGCCGGCCGCGTCCCGGCCCTCGAAGAGCAGCACGTGCTTCCCGCCGACGCGGTCGTTCCAGCGCTGGAACTTCAGCAGCTCGACCTGGAGGAGGTACTTCTGCTCGTCGTAGACCTCGCGGGGGATCCGCTCGGAGTAGGGATAGTTCTCGCGCCAGGTGTCGACGGCGCGGCCGGCGGGGTCCAGGAGCACCGGGTCGTCATCGTGATCCTCGCCGATCGTGTGACCCTCGGTGATCAGGTTGTCGATGTATTCACGGAATCCCTGGGACATGGGCCAGACCATAGGGAGGCGAGGTGAACGGGCGGCGACGTTTCAGCAAGCACGCCCATCGGGCCGTAACCTTGGTAGACGATGAACCCCCGGACCGTCTATCTGGACCACGCCGCCACCACACCCATGGCCTCGGCGGCGATCGAGGCGATGACCGCGGAGCTGGCGCTGGTCGGTAACGCGAGCTCGCTGCACGCATCAGGGCGCCGTGCGCGCCGGGTGCTCGAGGAGTCCCGAGAACGGATCGCCGCGGTGCTCGGATCCCGGCCCGGTGAGGTCGTCTTCACCTCCGGCGGCACCGAGGCCGACAACCTGGCGCTCAAGGGTGCCTACTGGGCACGCCGCGGCCAGGACCCGGCGCGCACCCGGATCCTGACCACCACCGTCGAGCACCACGCCGTGCTCGACCCGCTGCAGTGGCTCGAGGCGACCGAGGGCGCCCACGTCGAGCTCATCCCGTGCGACGCGACCGGCCGGGTCGACCTCGCCGCGATGAAGAAGGCCATCGAGCGGGACCCCGCCTCGGTCGCCCTCGTCTCGGTGATGTGGGCCAACAACGAGGTCGGCACGCTGCAGCCCGTCGCGGAGATCGCCGAGATGGCGGCCCGGCACGGCATCCCGGTCCACACCGACGCCGTCCAGGCGGTCGGCGCGGTGCCGGTCGACTTCGCCACCAGCGGCGTCGACGCGCTCTCCCTGACCGGCCACAAGCTCGGCGGCCCGGTGGGCGCCGGCGCCCTCGTCGTGCGCCGCGGGCTCGAGCTGACCGCGCTGGTCCACGGCGGCGGCCAGGAGAGAGACGTACGCAGCGGCACCCACGCGACCGCGGCCATCGCCGGCTTCGCGGCGGCGGTCGAGCTTGCGGTCAAGGAGCAGGAGGCGTACGCGACCCGGGTCGGTGCGCTGCGCGACCGGCTCGTCGAGCAGGTGCTGGCGGTCGTGCCGGACTCCCACCTCAACGGACCGCCGTTGGAGCCGCTGGGTCGCCACCGGCTGCCCAACAACGCCCAGATCGCCTTCCCGGGCTGCGAGGGTGACTCGCTGCTGATGCTGCTCGACGCCGCCGGGGTGGAGTGCTCGACCGGTGCGGCGTGCTCTGCCGGCGTACCCCAGGCCTCTCATGTGCTTCTCGCCATGGGCCAGTCCGACGAGGAGGCGCGCTCCTCGCTGCGCTTCTCGCTCGGCCACACCACCACCGCCGACGACGTGGACCGGCTCGTCGCGGCGATCGGTCCGGCCGTCGAGCGCGGCCGCGCGGCAGGACTGAACCGCTGATGGGCATGCGAGTCGTCGCCGCGATGTCCGGGGGAGTGGACTCCGCCGTCGCCGCCGCACGCGCGAAGGAGGCGGGCCACGACGTCACCGGCGTCCACCTGGCCCTCTCCCGCAACCCGGCGTCCTACCGCTCCGGGGCGCGCGGGTGCTGCACGATCGAGGACGCCAACGACGCCCGGCGCGCGGCCGACGTGATCGGCATCCCGTTCTACGTCTGGGACCTCTCCGACCGCTTCCACGAGGACGTGGTCGAGGACTTCATGTCGGAGTACGCCGAGGGCCGCACCCCCAACCCGTGCCTGCGCTGCAACGAGAAGATCAAGTTCGCCGCCGTGCTCGACCGGGCGCTCGCGCTCGGCTTCGACGCGGTCGCGACCGGCCACTACGCGACCCTGCGCGAGGACGCCGACGGCCTGGTCGAGCTGCACCGCGCCGTCGACGGCGGCAAGGACCAGTCCTACGTGCTCGGGGTGCTCGACCAGGACCAGCTGCGCCACTCGCTGTTCCCGCTCGGAGACACCCCGAAGCCGCTGGTACGCGAGGAGGCGGCCCGCCGCGGCCTGCTCGTCGCCGACAAGCCCGACTCCCACGACATCTGCTTCGTCGCCGACGGCGACAACGCCGGCTGGCTGCGCGAGAAGCTGGGCGACCGCGCACCCAACGAGTCCGGGCCGATCGTCGACGAGGCCGGTGAGGTCCTGGGCGAGCACCAGGGGACGTACGCCTACACGATCGGGCAGCGCAAGGGACTCCGCCTCGGCAAGCCCGCGCCTGACGGGAAGCCTCGGTTCGTGCTCGACATCGAGCCCGTCTCGGGCACCGTCACGGTGGGCCCGAGGGAGCACCTGGCCGTCGACGGTCTCTCCGGGATCCGGCCGCGCTGGGCCGGGCGCGCGCCCGAGGGTGTCCTGGAGGGCACCGTCCAGCTGCGCGCGCACGGTGACGAGCACCGGGCGCGGGTGACCGTGGTCCCGACAGGCTCGACCACCGACGCGGAGGTCGAGATCGAGCTGCTCGACCCGGCCTACGGGATCGCGCCGGGCCAGGCCGCGGTCATCTACGACGGCACCCGCGTCGTCGGGTCGGCCACCATCTCCACGACCCGCCGGGTGGCTCTCGCGTGAGGGCGACCGGGGTCGGGTCGCTGCCGGGAGAGGACTACGCAGAGGCCTGCCGCATCGTCCTCGGTGAGCTGACCGACCTTCCCCACCTGCCCGAGCTGCCCGCGCGCGGCGCGATTGCGAACATGACCGGCCGTACGCTGGCCGTCCTCGACGGGCTCGACGCCGACCTGCAGCCCGCGGGCTGGCGGCTCACCGGCACCTCCGGCTCCGCCGGCGTCGACCACCGCCGGGCCCGGAGCCTGCTCGCCCAGGACCTCGACACCGTCGAGGAGCTGGTCCAGGACTCTGCGCTCACCTCCGGCGGCGGCGCCTTCAAGATCCAGGTCGCCGGGCCGTGGACCCTGGCCGCGACCGTCGAACGGCCGCGCGGCGACAAGCTGCTCGCCGACCACGGCGCCCGGCGTGATCTCGCGCAGGCGCTCGCCGAGGGCGTACGCACCCACATCCGCGACGTACGCCGTCGCCTCCCCGGCGCGGACACCCTGGTCGTCCAGGTCGACGAGCCCGCGCTGAGCGCCGTGCTCAACGCCCAGGTGCCGACCGCCTCCGGCTTCGGCAAGCACCGCAGCATCGACCTCCCCGAGGCCTCCCAGTCGCTGGAGTGGGTGCTCGGCGCGATCGCCGAGGAGGGCGCGATCCCGTGGGTGCACTCGTGTGCGCCCGGGACCCCGCTCGGCCTGCTCCGCAAGGCCGGGGCGAAGGGGATCGGCGTCGACCTGACCCAGCTCACCGCCGCCGACCACGACGACCTCGCCACCGCCCTCGAGGCGGGCGACACGGTCGCGCTCGGAGTGGTCCCCTCGATCGCGCCGGCGGGCGCCACGCCCACCGACAAGATGGTCACCGAGACCGTGGAGCGCTGGCTCGACATGCTCGGGCTGGATGCTGCGTACGACATCGTGCTGACGCCTGCCTGCGGTCTCGCCGGTGCCGACTGGCGATGGGCCCGCACGGCGCTGCGAATCCTCACCGAAAGCGCGCGTCACCTGGCGTAGATTCCCCTCATGCGACGACGGGGGATGGCACTGCTGGCTGCGGCTCTTCTGGTCACCGGCTGCGGCAGCAGCGCGACCGAGGCGGACGAGCCCAGCGAGAGGCCCACGGCCGCACCCTCGGCGAGCATCGACCCGGCCGACCTGAAGCCGGGCAACCGGCCCGCGACCCCGGAGGCGCTCGCGGCGATCACGCTCCAGCACGTACGCGTCGTGCCGGAGACCTTCGACGGCGGCGACCTCTACTTCGAGCAGGACGAGGTCGGCACCGTGCTGCGGTGGGGTGCCGACCACTCGCTGGAGGTCAAGGCGGGCCCGGTCGACGACGACCTGCTCTCGACCTGGTGCCATGACGGGATGTCGGGCTGCGTCGAGGTGAAGGGCGCGTCCGGCACCGCCACCGTCGCCTGGGACCTGGCCACCGACGACGGCACACCCGGCCAGCTGATGGTCTCCCACCGGTCCGGCCGAGAGGAGCGCCGGGCCGCCTACGTGGGCGAGAAGATCACCGAGGACCCGCGCGAGCTCGATCTCGAGGTGAGCGTGGACGACCTCGTCGCCCTGGTCACCGACCCGCGCCTCGGCACGAGGACGACCACGAAGATGACGAAGGCGCAGGTCGAGGGATTCCCGTCCGAAGGCGCCAACGGCGTCGGCGAGGTCGCGCTGACCGCCGGGGCGATCGCGGCCGGGCTGCTCGAGACCAAGGCGTACGCCGACATCGACTCCTTCGAGAAGGCCGATGTCTCGGCCTACGGCAAGGGCGCCTTCGGCGTCGTCGGCACCCGCCCCGACGGCAGCACCGTCACCGCGGTCCACGCCCCGAACCTGCCCGCCGGGCAGCGGAAGTGCCCCACGAGGCTCACCTGCTCGAAGGGCGACACCGACGGCTACGACGGCTGGACCGAGGGGTCCGCCGAGACCGTCCGCTGCCACGAGGCAGACGGGGAGAGCCGCGCCTTCTGCGCCGTCGTACGCCAGCAGGCGTCGGCCCCGTTCCCGGGGGACGATCTCGACCCGGTCCTCTCCGCCCTCGAGGCGGCCCTGGAGACGCTGTGGCCGACGGTCTCGGCCGACACCGCCCGCCGGGGCGAATCGCTTGTCTAGGAGCGCCCGGCGATCCGCTGGCCTTGGTAGACCTCGGCTCGCTGGCTCGGCGGAGCGAACGACTCCGGCGGGCGCGGCCGGCGATCACCGGGCTGCGGGGGAGCCGCGTGCTGTGGCTCCAGGTGCTGAGGCTCCACGTGCTGGGGATCCCGGTACTGGGGTTCCCGGTGCTGCGGCAGGTGCTGGGGAAGCGGCTGGCGGTGGCTCGGCTGCCGCGGGCCCGGCTGGCGACGGATCGGCTGCTGGTCGGCAGGGAGCCTGCGGGGGAGCGGGGTCTCGTTGCGGGGCTGCTGGCGAGGATGAGCCGGGTAGGGCCCCGAGGCCTGTCGCGGGTCCGAGGGATAGCGTGGCGGCGCCTGCGCATAGTTCGGCTCGTCCCACTCGGGGTCGCGCCTGCGGCGTCCGGTGAGCATGGCGACCGCGGCGGCCACGAGGCCGAGCACGATCATCGTGGCGACGATGATCCAGGTGAGCGGGCCGACCCCGCCCTCCTCGGCCGATGCCGCCTTCCTGACGGTGCTCGTGCTCGGGGCGCAGCCGCTCTGAACGCACTCGCCGTCGCTGGGCGTACCGGTCACCACGAACCTGATCCCGCGGTTCACCGATCCCTGGAAGGTGAGGGTGTGCTTGCCGAGGCCGATGTCCTTGGGAAGGCGCCCGGACCACTTCGCGACGCCGCGGCCGTTGGCCTGGACGCTGGTCGAGAGGACCAGCGGGGTCGAGTAGACGACGACCCGGATGCCGGGCTCGTTGGGCCTGAAACCGGAGGCTTGAGCGTGGATCACCTCGTCGGCGTCGACCGAGACGTCGTCGAGGCCGGTGAGGGTCAGGCCTTTGGCCGTCGGCGGCTCCTCGGGAGCGGTCCAGGGCTTCTTCGACGCCCTCTTCCTCGGCTTGTCGCCGGAGCCGGCAGCGGCACCTTCGTCGGAGTCACCGGCTGCGGGCCGGCCCGAGGACGTACCGTCACCGGAGCCTGAGCCCGAGCCGGAACCTGAGCCGGACCCCGACCCGTCCGAGGACCCGGTGTCGCCCGAGGGCTCCTCCGGGGTCGGTGAGCTGCTGGGCTCGGAGAGCGCGTCGAAGTCGAAGGGGACCTGCACCGCCCGCGAGTCGGACGAGTCGTAGAGGTCGCGGTCGCCGCCACGCATGGTCATGATCTGGTAGTCGGTGCCGGGGTCGAGCCGGGCGACCTGCGCGGCGTCGAGGGTGAACGTGTAGGTCCAGTCGTCGGGATCGTCGGGGTTGAAGACGACCGACTTGATGAAGGTGCTCCGCGTGCCCGATCCGCGGTAGCCGACCGGGTTGAGCGCGATCTCGATGCCCGGATCCTTGGCGCTGTAGTCGGTGCCGTGGACGCTGAGGACCACGCCGTCCTTGGACTGCTCGACGATCGAGACCTCGACCTCGGCGTCGGAGAAGACGCTTCCCAACCCGAGCGCGTACGTGGCGCCGATCGGAGCCAGGGTGAGCGCGAGCGCTGTCAACAGCATCACCACGAGCCGAGAAACCACTGCAGACCTCACAAGGCGGTCTATGGGGGATTGGTGTCGGCCCGCCTTCCCGACGCGGGAGGAAAGTAGCGGTCTTTACCCTCTTGTGGTGAGCCCCGTCACCCAGGTGTTGATCGGCTGCGTCGATATTGAGGGCGTTGAGTGTCGTTTGGGGCCATGAAACGCCGAAAACGCCCGGGTGGGTATGCCGACAGAAAATGTCGGCGCGACCGGGCAAGATGGTGCCCGTGAACGATGACCTGACCGCCGAGGCGGGCCCTGAGCAGAAGTCCGAGCACCAGGAGCTCGCCGAGCAGATCGAGGACGCTCGCTACCGCTACTACGTGCTCGACGACCCGACGCTCTCCGACGCCGACTTCGACCAGAAGTGGCGCCGGATCAACGAGCTCGAGGAGCAGTTCCCCGAGCTGCGCACCCCCGACTCGCCGACCCAGAAGGTCGGTGGCACGTTCTCGACGGAGTTCACCGCGGTCGACCACCTGCAGCGGATGGAGTCGCTCGACAACGTCTTCTCATTCGAGGAGCTGGCCGGCTGGCACGCCCGGATCGCCAAGGACGGCGCCGGCCAGGCCGAGCTGCTGTGCGAGCTCAAGGTCGACGGCCTCGCGATCAACCTGCTCTACGAGAAGGGCCGCCTGGTCCGGGCGCTGACCCGGGGCGACGGCCGCACGGGTGAGGACGTCACCCCGAACGTACGCACCATCAAGTCGATCCCGCACCGGCTCACCGGCACCGACGAGTTCCCGGTGCCCGACCTGGTCGAGGTGCGCGGCGAGGTCTTCCTCTCCATCGAGGCCTTCGACAAGCTCAACGCCTCCCTGGTCGACGCGGGCAAGCCGATGTTCGCCAACCCGCGCAACTCCGCGGCGGGGTCGCTGCGCCAGAAGGACCCGCGGGTGACCGCGACCCGTGAGCTCGGGATGGTCTGCCACGGCATCGGGGCCCGGGAGGGCTTCCAGCCGGTCGCCCAGTCGCATGCGTACGACGCCCTGAAGGCGTGGGGCCTGCCCACCTCCAACCGGGTCAAGGTGCTCAAGACGCTCCAGGAGGTCGAGGAGTTCATCAGCTACTTCGGCGAGCACCGCCACGACGTCACCGAGCACGAGATCGATGGTGTCGTGATCAAGGTCGACGACATCTCGCTGCAGCGCCGGCTCGGCTCCACGAGCCGCGCGCCGCGCTGGGCGATCGCCTACAAGTACCCGCCGGAGGAGGTCAACGCCAAGCTCCTCGCGATCGACGTCGGCGTCGGCCGCACCGGCCGGGTCACGCCCTTCGGTGTCATGGAGCCGACCAAGGTCGCCGGCTCGACCGTCGAGCGCGCGACGCTGCACAACGCCCACGAGGTCAAGCGGAAGGACGTACGCCCCGGCGACACGATCATCCTGCGCAAGGCCGGCGACGTCATCCCCGAGATCCTCGGCCCGGTGCTGCCGCTGCGACCCGAGGGGCTGCCCGAGTGGGTGATGCCGACCGAGTGCCCCGCCTGCGGCACCACGCTCGCCGAGCAGAAGGAGGGCGACAAGGATCTGCGCTGCCCCAACCACCGGGGCTGCCCGGCACAGGTGCGGGAGCGGGTCTTCTTCGCCTCCGGGCGCGGCGCCTTCGACATCGAGGGGATGGGCTACGAGGCGGCCGACGCGCTGCTGGCCGCCGAGGTGATCACCAACGAGGGCGACATCTTCGACCTCGACGAGGCCGGCCTGGCCACCACGACGTTCTTCACCCGCGCGGCGAAGAAGGCCGAGAAGGAGGCCGGCGCCGGCGACCGGGTCCTCAACGCCAACGCCCTCGGTCTGCTGCGCAACCTGGAGGAGCGCAAGCAGGTCCCGCTGTGGCGGGTGCTGGTTGCGCTGTCCATCCGCCACGTCGGCCCGTCCGCGGCTCGCGCGCTGGCCACCGAGTTCGGCTCCCTCGACGCGATCTGGGCGGCCTCCCAGGAGGAGCTGGCCGCCACCGAGGGCGTCGGCGGGATCATCGCCGAGGCCATCGTCGAGTGGCGCCAGGTCGACTGGCACCAGGAGATCGTGGACAAGTGGCGCGCCGCCGGGGTCTCCCTCGCCGACGAGCGCGACGAGTCCGTCGCCCGCACCCTCGAGGGCCTGACTGTCGTCGTCACCGGCTCGCTGGAGGACTTCTCGCGCGACGGCGCCAAGGAGGCGATCATCAGCCGCGGCGGCAAGGCGGCCGGCTCGGTCTCCAAGAAGACCGACTACGTCGTGGTCGGTGACAACGCCGGCTCCAAGGCGGCCAAGGCCGAGGAGCTGGGCCTGCCGATCCTCGACGAGGCGGCGTTCAAGGTCCTGCTCGAGGACGGGCCGACTGGACTCGGCTAGGAAATACCCCCCCATAGTGTGGGGCCGTGCTCGACGCCCTTCCCCCACTCCTCACGGTCGCCGCGGTCCTCCTGGTCCCGGCGACCGTGCTGCTGTTCCTGATCCGTACGCCGCGTGCCGGCTCGCTCTCCGCGGGCACGGTGGTCCTCGCGGCGGCCCTCACCGCGGTGGCCGCGGTGGCGGTCGGGCTGCTGCTCGGCCAGGGTGCCGTCCGGGCGGCGATCGGGGGCATCGTCCTCGGTGCCTCGCTGCTGGCCTGGCTGCCCGCGGTTCGGGACTGGGACGTACGCGGTCTGGTCGCCTGGGCGCTCACGATCGACGTCGGGCTGCTCTACCTGACCTATGTGGGCCTGTGGACGGTCACCGTCCACCCCGGAGCGTGGACCACGACGCTGTCGGGCATGCTGTGGCTGTTGGAGGTCTTCGTCTTCCTGATCGGCGTGGGCTACCTGTGGGAGATGGTCGACGTGCTCGCCCGGCGACGCTGGCGTGGCTGGCCGGTGCGGGGTGAGTACCACCCCGGCTGGCGCCGGCCGTTCGTGAGCCTGCACGTGCCCACCCACAACGAGCCGCCGGAGATGGTCATCGAGACGCTCCAGCGGATGCTCGAGCTGGACTACGACGCGTACGAGATCCTGGTCATCGACAACAACACCGACGATCCCGCGCTGTGGCGGCCGGTGCAGGACTTCTGCGAGCAGTACGACGGGCTCACCTTCATCCACCTGACCAACTGGCCGGGGTTCAAGTCCGGGGCGCTCAACTATGCGCTGACCCGGATGAACCCGCTCACCGAGGTCGTCGGGATCGTCGACGCCGACTACCACGTCGCCCCCGACTTCCTGGCTCACAACGCCCCGCTGTTCACCGACGAGTCGGTGGCCTTCGTGCAGACGCCGCAGGACTACCGGGACTGGGACGTCTCGCCCTACTTCCGCCGCCTCTACCACTCCTACGGCTACTTCTTCGACGTCAGCCAGGTCTCGCGCAACGAGCGCAACGGCGCCATCTTCGGAGGCACCATGGGCCTGATCCGGGCCTCCGCGCTGGTCCGGTCCGGCGGCTGGGACGAGTGGTGCATCACCGAGGACGCCGAGCTGTCGCTGCGGCTGCTGAAGATGGGCTACAACGGCATGCACGTCGACCGCTCCTACGGCCGTGGCGTGATGCCGCTGACCTTCGAGACGCTCAAGAAGCAGCGGTTCCGGTGGTGCTTCGGCGGCATCCAGATCCTGCGGATGCACTGGCGCTCGCTGCTGCCCGGCCGTCGCACCGAGGTCAACCAGATGACCCTTGCCCAGCGCTGGGCCTACCTCGTGGGCGGGCTGCAGTGGTTCGGCGATCTCGCCGGCGCGCTGTTCACCTTCTTCCTCATCTCGGGCGCGCTCGACCTGTTGCTGGGTGGGGGACTGGTCGTACGCCGCCTCTCCGGGCTCCTGCTGTTCGCCACCGTCGCGCTCGTGCTCTTCGGCGCGGCCCGCTCGATCGCGCTCGTCCGTCTCCGGGGCGGGGCGTCCTGGCACGACGCGCTCGGCGCCTTCGGGCTGTGGCTGGCGCTCGGGGTGACCGTCGCCCGGGCCTCCTGGCTCGGGCTGGTCTCGCGCGAGGGCACGTTCCTGCGTACGCCGAAGATCAAGGGGCAGCCGCGGGTGCGTGACGTGGTGCGGGGCAACCTGGTCGAGAGTCTTGCGGCCGCCGTCTGTGTGGTCCTGGCGCTCGTGGTCGGGGTGAGCGGTGGGGCGACCGGCGTCGCCCTCGCGGCGCTGCTCGCGTTCCAGGGGTTCGGCTACGCGCTGGCCCCGATCAACAGCTGGGCGGCGATCCGCAGCGACCTGCCCGCCGACCTGCGCCGCCGCCGGGAGCGGATCTGGGCGTGGAGCGCCGCCGCCGCGCCCGCTGCCCGGCGCAGGGGACTGGTGCTGGCTTTCAGCTCGGTACTGCTCGCCGGGCTGGTCGCCATCGCGGCGCCGGTGGGCAGCCCGGACGTACCCGAGGTCGGCGACGTCCACGGGGCCCTCGAGAAGAAGCCGCGTGCCGAGGAGGAGCCGTCGCGCGAGCCGAGCCCGAGTCCGGAGGCGACCGAGGACCCGGCCGCCGACCCCACCCGGGCCCCGCAGACCACGCCCACCCCGGCCGCTGCGACCGCCAGCACCCGGCCCACCCAGGCCGCTGACCCGACGCCCGCCACCGACCCCACCCGCGGGGCCGACCCGACCCAGGCGGCGCCCACCCAGCCCGGCTCCGGGGGAAGGCCGACCGACAAGCCCTCCAACGGCGGTGGTCCGAACAAGGCGCAGTAGGGCGCAGTGGGCCCGCGAGAGGTCAGGACTGGTTCATCGTCCCGCTGATCGTGTCGGCGCGCTTCGTCAAGGTGACCGGCGTATCGGCGCACTCCTTGCCGACCTGGTCGCATAGCTCCACCTTCGTCCCGGACGCCCGGATCAGCTGCCCCCCAGGGGTCCAGCCGATGTGGTCGCCGAGGTCGACGGCGGTCTCGGTGCCCTGGCCGAGGTCGTGGATCGGCGCGGTCGGGGTGTCATAGCGGCAGTTGTCGTTCTCGTCGCACATCGCGTAGGGGGCCGCCAAGGCGTGGGTGCCGTCGGGCGAGAGCTTGAGTCTGATCAGGTCGTCGGGGAAGTCGGTGGAGCGAGTGGTCAGCAGCACCTCGCCCGTGGCCACCTCGACCACCCTCTGGGTCTCGCCGGTCGCATCCTGGGTCACCGCGCGGCCGTTGATCACCTCGGTGGTGTAGCCGCCCGGGAGACCCTTCGAGGTGGAGACCTGCCCGAAACGCCAGGCGACGTCGAGGGTGCGGTCGTCGAGGGCGACGTAGGCGTGCTCGCCGTCGACCGCGACCGGGGGCGTCTTCCAGCCGGCCCAGGTGTACTTCCCGGAGATCGGGACGTCGGCGACCTTCTCGCCGGTGACGAGGTCGGCGACGCGTACCAGCCAGCCGTCACCGTGCTCGACGGTCCAGGAGACGTAGGGCGAGTCGGGGTCGGTGCCGATGAGCCGGTCGCTCACGTCACCGAGGTCGAGCGGTTGGACGCCGGCCGTCGTGATCAGCGAGAGGCGCGCGTTCGTGTCCGTGCTCCGGGTGAGCAGGCCGACGGAGGTGTAGCGCATGTCGTTCACGCGGCCGCCGTACGTCACCACGCTCCCGTCGCCGAAGTGGACGCTGTTGCCCTCCGCGACCGCCCAGCCCCGGGGGTCTCCCTCGGCCGCAGCGATGTGCAGATCGTCATCGCCGAGCGTCCCGCCCAGGACGTACGTCCCCAGCGCGCCGGCCATCGCCAGGGCTGCCACACCGGCGACCCAGCGGGCGCGCCGGCGCCGACGGACGGCCCGAGCGCGGAGGTGGAGCTCATCGGTGGCCAGACGAGGCACGGCGACCTCGTCGGCGGCGTCGCGGAGCAGCGTACGCAGGTCGTTGTCGGTCACTGGGTCGCCTCCAGGGTGAGAGTCGGGTCGCCGAGGATGGTGCGGAGCTTGTCGAGGGCGAAGGAGGTCTGGCTCTTGACCGTGCCCTCCGTGCAGCCGAGGAGGTCGGCCGTGCGGCGTACGTCGAGGTCCTCGTAGAAGCGGAGGACCACGACGGCGCGCTGCCGCGGGGGCAGCGCGGCGACCGCGTCGAGCAGCACCGAGCGGGTGGTCGGATCGTTCTCGTGACCGAGGTCGGGGAGGACCTCGGTGGGCCGCTCGCGGTTCCACGATGCCTTCCGGAACCAGCTCATCGCGGTGTTGAACAGCACCTGTCGGGCATAGGCGGGGGCGGCTTCGAGCGTGCGCACCCGGCCCCAGTTTCCGTAGGTCTTCGCCAGTGCGGTCTGGACCAGGTCCTCCGCACTGGCGTGGTCCCCGACGAGCAGGTAGGCGGAACGATAGAGCCGCGGCCAGGCGACCTGGGCGAACTCGTCGAACTGCTCCTGGGTTGGGGGTCTCGCCATCGATCCATCCGATCTCTCGAGCCGATTGTCAGGGTTGAGGACGCGATGGGGCCACCGATCGGTTGTATGTGCGTCGAACTCCGATCCGGCGCGGGCCTTACCGAGGTGAGAGTTGGGGCTTCCGCCGCCTAGGATGTGCGGCATGCCAGAAATCACCCGCGACGAGGTCGCGCACCTGGCCGACCTCGCCCGCATCGACCTCAGCGACGCCGAGCTCGATCACCTTGCCCCGCAGCTGCAGGTGATCCTCGAGTCCGTCGCCTCGATCCAGGGGCTTGCCGGCGACGACGTGCCTGCCACCTCCCACCCGCTTCCGCTGACCAACGTCTTCCGTGAGGACGTCGTCGTGCCCGGCCTGACGCCGGAGCAGGCGCTCTCCGGTGCGCCGAGCGTCGAGGAGCAGCGCTTCGCCGTGCCGAGGATCCTGGGGGACGAGCAGTGAGCGACCTGATCCTGAAGACGGCCGCGCAGTTGGCCGATGCCCTGGCCGCGGGCGAGACGACCTCGGTCGAGCTGACCCAGGCCCACCTCGACCGCATCGCCGCGGTCGACGGCGACGTCCACGCCTTCCTGCACATCGACGCCGAGGGTGCCCTGTCCCAGGCCGCCGCCTCCGACGCGCGCCGGGCCAACGGCGACGCGCTGCATGCTCTCGACGGCGTACCGATCGCGGTCAAGGACGTGCTGACCACCACGGGTCTGCCGACGACCTGCGGCTCCAAGATCCTCGAGGGCTGGATCCCGCCCTACGACGCGACCGTGGTCAAGAAGATCAAGGCCGCCGGTCTGCCGATCCTGGGCAAGACCAACATGGACGAGTTCGCGATGGGCTCCTCCACCGAGCACTCGGCCTACGGCCCGACGAAGAACCCGTGGAAGCTCGACCGGATCCCCGGCGGCTCCGGTGGTGGCTCGGCCGCGGCCGTCGCCGCCTTCGAGGCGCCGCTGGCGCTCGGCACCGACACCGGTGGCTCGATCCGCCAGCCGGGTGCCGTCACCGGCACCGTCGGCGTGAAGCCGACCTACGGCTCGGTCTCCCGCTACGGCCTGGTCGCCCTGGCCAACTCGCTGGACCAGGTCGGCCCGGTGACCCGCACCGTCCTCGACTCGGCGCTCCTTCACGAGCTCATCGGCGGTCACGACCCGCTCGACTCCACCTCGACCACGACCCCGGTGACCGGACTCGTCGACGCGGCCCGCGCGGGCGCGACCGGCGACCTGAAGGGCGTCAAGGTCGGCGTCATCAAGGAGCTGGCCGGCGAGGGCTGGGCGCCCGACGTGATGGCCAAGTTCAACGAGTCGGTCGACATCCTCACCAAGCTGGGTGCCGACGTCGTCGAGGTCTCCACCCCGAGCTTCAAGCACGCGATGGCGGCCTACTACCTGATCCTGCCGGCGGAGTGCTCCTCCAACCTGGCCAAGTTCGACGCGATGCGCTACGGCCTGCGGGTCACCCCCGACGGCGACCCCAGCGCCGAGGACGTGATGAAGGCCAGCCGCGACGCCGGGTTCGGCGACGAGGTCAAGCGCCGCATCATCCTCGGCACCTACGCGCTGAGCAGCGGCTACTACGACGCCTACTACGGCCAGGCGCAGAAGATCCGCACGCTGATCATCGAGGACTTCAAGAAGGCCTTCGAGCAGGTCGACGTACTGGTCTCGCCGACGTCCCCGTCGACGGCGTTCCCGCTGGGCGCGAAGCTCGACGACCCGCTCGCGATGTACATGCAGGACCTGGCCACCATCCCGGCCAACCTGGCCGGCACGCCCGGCATCTCCGTCCCGGCCGGGGTCTCCGACGTGGACGGGCTTCCCGTCGGCGTACAGTTCCTGGCGCCGGTCCTGGAGGACGCCCGTCTCTACCGCGTCGGTGCCGCGCTCGAGGGCGCCATCGGCCCGGTGCTCTCGATCGACAAGCTGGAGGTGGCCCGATGACGGAGACTCTCGTCCCGTTCGACGAGGTGCTGGAGCGCTACGACCCGGCCTTCGGGCTCGAGGTGCACGTCGAGCTCAACACCAACACCAAGATGTTCTGCGGCTGCCCGGCGACCTTCGGCGGCGAGCCCAACTCCCAGGTCTGCCCGACCTGCCTCGGCCTGCCCGGCTCGATGCCGGTCGTGAACGCCAAGGCCGTGGAGTCGGCGATCCGGATCGGGCTCGCGCTCAACGGGTCGATCGCGGAGTGGTGCCGGTTCGCCCGGAAGAACTACTTCTACCCGGACATGCCGAAGAACTTCCAGACCTCGCAGTATGACGAGCCGATCGTCTACGACGGCTACCTCGACGTCGAGGTCGAGGGGGAGACCTTCCGCATCGAGATCGAGCGCGCCCACATGGAGGAGGACACCGGCAAGACCACCCACATCGGTGGCGCCACCGGCCGCATCCACGGCGCCGACTACTCGCTGGTCGACTACAACCGCGCCGGCATCCCGCTGATCGAGATCGTCACCCGCCCGATCCTCGGCACCGGCGCCAAGGCGCCGCTCGTGGCCAAGGCCTACGTCGCCGCGCTGCGCGAGATCCTGCTCGGTCTGGGTGTCTCCGACGTACGCATGGACCAGGGCTCGATGCGCTGCGACGTCAACCTGTCGCTGTCCCCGAAGGGCTCCGACAAGCTCGGCACCCGCACCGAGACGAAGAACGTGAACTCGCTGCGCTCGGTCGAGCGGGCCGTACGTTTCGAGATGTCGCGCCACGCCGGGATCCTCGACGCGGGGGAGGCGATCTTCCAGGAGACCCGCCACTTCCACGAGGACACCGGCACCACCTCGGCCGGGCGGCCGAAGTCGGACGCCGACGACTACCGCTACTTCCCCGAGCCGGATCTCGTCCCGGTCGCGCCGAGCCGTGAGTGGGTCGAGGAGCTGCGCGGCACGCTGCCCGAGCCGCCAGCCGACAAGCGCGCGCGGCTGCAGGCCGAGTGGGGCTACTCCGACCTGGAGATGCGTGACGTCTGGGCCGCCGGTGCACTGACGCTGATCGAGTCGACCGTCGCCGAGGGGGCTTCCGCCCAGGCCGCGCGCAAGTGGTGGATGGCCGAGCTCTCCCGGGCCGCCAACGACCGCGGCGTCGAGCTGGCCGAGGTCGGGGTCACCCCCGCCCAGGTCGCCGAGGTGCAGAAGCTGGTCGACGGCGGCTCGCTGACCGACAAGCTCGCCCGCCAGGTCTTCGAGGGCCTGCTGGCCGGTGAGGGCACGGTCGCCGAGATCGTCGACGCCCGCGGCCTCGCCGTGGTCTCCGACGACGGTGCGCTCGGCGCAGCCGTCGACGAGGCGATCGACGCCCAGCCCGCTGTCGCCGAGAAGATCCGAGGCGGCAACCAGGCCGCGGCCGGTGCCCTCATCGGTGCGGTCATGAAGGCGACCGGCGGCAAGGCCGACGCCAAGCGCGTCCGCGAGCTGATCCTGGAGAAGCTCGCCTGATGTAGCGACTGTGTTGGTCTCGACACGCTCGGCCGCAGCCGGCCTCCCGGCTCGACCAGCGTGCGCTGGTCGAGCCGCCGGAGCCGCTAGGCGAAGGCGTGTCGAGACCAACACATTCCTCTTCCTGCCACACTGATCCGGTGACCGAGCCCTTCCGCATCGCCCTGCTCATCGACGCCGACAACGCCCCCGCGGCCAAGATCGACGCGATCCTCAACGACCTGGCCGAGTACGGCGAGGTGACGATCCGCCGGGCCTACGGGAACTGGACCAAGCCCGAGCTGAAGGGGTGGATCGAGGAGCTGCACGACGCCGCGATCCGGCCGATGCAGCAGTTCGACCTGACCGCCCACAAGAACGCCTCCGACATGGCGCTCGCCATCGACGCCGTCGAGCTGCTGCATGCGGCGATCCCGGACGCGTTCGCGCTGGTCTCCTCCGACTCCGACTTCACCCCGCTGGTGCACTATCTGCGGGAGAAGGGACGCGCGGTCTACGGCTACGGCCGGGAGAAGACGCCGGCGCCGTTCAAGAGCGCCTGCACCCGGTTCACCGTGGTGGAGAAGCTCGGCGGCTCCGAGGAGGAGACCGACGCCGACGCCGAGGCCGGCGCCACCCCCGCCCGCAAGCCGTCCTCCTCGGCGACCACGGGGCAGGTGCTGAAGCGCAACGCCCGGTTGATCCAGCTGCTGCGCAACTCCATCGCCGCGGCCGCCGACGACGACGGCTGGGCCCTGGTCGGCACGGTCGTCTCGCGCATCCGCAACCAGTCCTCCGAGGATCCCCGCAACTACGGCTACGCCACCTGGACCAAGCTCATCAAGGCGATCGACCTCTTCGAGCTCAAGGACGAGGGCACCTCGGCGATCGCGGTCAGCGACAAGCGCATCAAGAAGTGAGCGAGCGTCAGCGAGCGACCCACGAGATCAACGCGGCGGCGTGACGTATGTCTGTACGACGTCGTACTGCTAGGAGGCGTCCGCGGTGCGGTCCTGGTCGTCTGCCTTCTTCGGCTTCGGGCGGGTGCAGTCGATCCCCTTGGGCACCGAGCCGTTGAGGTGCTTCAGCGCGGCCTTGAAGTCGCGGCAGCGCTCGGCGTCCTCCTCCTTGTTGTGGGGATAGCCGATCGCCGCGTTGACCTTGCCCATCTCGAGGTCGTCGGCGAGCGGGTTGATGTCGCGGGCGACGGTCCAGTACCACCGCGAGATCGGCGCGCTGTGGTCCAGCGACCGAGCCAGCTCGGGGCGGCGGCGCAGGTCGATCCCGAAGTAGGCGCCGGCGTCGGTGTAGTTGGCCTCGCCGGTCAGCTGGATGTAGCCGCGGCCGGCGTACTTCCGCTTGTCGCGGGGGCCCTTGGCGTCGTGGTGGAAGGAGCTCTCGTTGGCGAGCGTGGCCAGGTAGGCCGCCTGCCGGTAGGGGGTCGTGATCCGAGCGTCGTCCATGGCGCGGTTGAGCGTCGGCAGCCCGGTCTCGACGGTCTTCTTGTTCCCGACCTTGTCGCCGAACATGGCGACGAGGTCGTCGTACGTGACCGAGGTCCGATCCGGTGCCGCGAGAGCCGTCGTGGTCGGGCAGAGAGCGAGAAGGGTGGCCGAGATCGAGGTTGCGACAAGGCCGAGAATCCGGTGGCGCATGGGGACAGAGTGACTGCTCGACGGCGATCCCGCAAGCAGGGCGTGCGCGGCATAGGATTGCCCCGCATCAAAGCAGAGCCTCAATCAACACACGCCGTGGTGGGGGAAGCCGGTCGAATCCCGGCGCTGACCCGCAACCGTAGGCCCAGGACATCGAGGGTCCTGAGCGAGCCGGAGCACCTGCCGACGGACGCGTACTGACCTGACGCTGTCGTGGAAAGCAGCGGGTCGGCCCTGGGCCTTCCCGACGAACAGCGCGGAAGGAACCATGAAGAAGACCGTCCTCGGTGGCATCGCCGCCGCCCTCGCCCTCACCTCGCTCGCCGGCTGCGGCGAGAAGGCCGTCGAGGAGGGGGAGAAGCCCGCCTACGACGCGAAGGTGTCCACCTCGGTGGCCGACTGGCTCGTCGCCCAGGCCCCGAAGGGTGTGGCCCACAACGCGCAGTACGGCACCGACGACTTCGGCCTCAGCGCCGACATCGGGATCGCGCTGGCCGAGGTCGGCGGCTACGACGAGGAGATCGCCACGATCGTCGCGGCCGTGATGAAGAACAAGAAGGCCTACACCTCGCCGGGGTTCGGCACGGTCACCTCGGCCGGGGCCACGGCCAAGGCGCTCGTCCTCCAGCAGAACGTCGACGCCTCCGACCCCGGTCTGCTGAAGCAGCTCGAGGGCACCGTCGCCGAGAACGGCCGCATCGCCGACGAGCTCGACCCCAAGAACAAGAAGGCGGCCGACTACTCCAACACCATCGGCCAGTCGTACGCCGTGTGGGCGCTGAGCAACGCGGAGAGCAAGGAGGCCACGGCCGCCGCGGAGTTCCTGGCCGGGCAGCAGTGCGAGGAGGGCTGGTTCCGGGTCACGTTCACCGCCGACCCCGCGGCCGCCGACCAGACCTGCGACGCCGACCCGAAGGCCGCGCCGGACGCCGACGCCACTGCGTTCGCGCTGATCGCGCTGTCCTCGGTGGCCTCTCCCGAGGCCGAGAAGGCGGTCGAGGCAGGCGTCGAGTGGCTGAAGGAGACCCAGGCCGAGGACGGGTCCTTCAAGGCCGCCACCGGCAACATCGCCAACTCCAACACCACCGGCCTGGCCGGGTGGGCGTTCGGGCGCGCCGGGGAGACCGACGCCGCCGAGAAGGCGGCGTCCTGGGTCGCCGAGCACGTCGTGACCTGCGGCGACGACGTCGGCGCGGTGGCCTACGACGACGCCGCCCTGACCGAGGGCAACACCAAGGGGCTGACCAAGGAGTCCGAGGGGATGTACCGCCTCGCGGCCGCCCAGGCGCTGCCGTCGCTGGTCTACCTGCCCAAGGACGCGACCGCGAAGAGCTCGTGCTGATCCTGCGGTCCGCTCGCGTGGCCCTGGCGACCCTCGCCGGGGCCACCGCACTCGTCGTCACCCCCGCCTCCGCGTCGGCCGCCGTCTCGCGGTCTGACGAGGCGTGTGACGGCGTCACCGTCGTCGTCGAGCCCAACGCGCTGGGCGGCGACCCCGAGGTCACCTGCGTCCGGCCCGAGGAGGGCGACACCGGCGCCGACCTCTTCGAGAAGGCAGGACATCCGCTCACCTACGTGACCTCGATGCCCAGCGTCGTCTGCCGCGTCGACGGCCGGCCGAAGAACGCCGGCTGCGCCCAGATGCCGCCCGCCGACGCCTACTGGTCGCTGTGGGTCACCGACGAATCCGGGGCCTGGAGCTATGCCTCCAGAAATGTTACCGAAATCAGCGTGACCTCCGGGCAGGGTGTTGCGTTCACGTGGATAGACGACGATGTCGTTACCGCTCCGGCGACGGAGCTTGGGGATGCTGTGGGGGCGCCCTCAAGCCCGTCGCCGGAGTTATCTCCGGAGAACTCACCCTCCGAGCCCCGGCAGCTGCCTGTCTGGGTCGCTCCCGCCGGGATCCTCGCCCTCTTCTCCGTCGCCGGTGTCGTGTGGTGGCGTCGGCGATGAGCACGCTGATCCGCACAGCCGCGGTCGCGCGCCTGCCCCGGGATCTGCACCCCGTCGCGTGGTGGGTGTGGGCGATCGGCCTGGCTGCGTACGCCTCCTTCACCACCAACCTGCTGCTGCTCCTGCTGCTGGTGGGGGTGGTCTCGGTCGTGGTCGCGGCCCGCCGCGGGGAGCAACCGTGGGCGAAGGCGTTCCGGCTCTACGTCGGCCTCGCCCTGTTCATCGTGGCGACCCGGGTGCTCTTCCGGGTGCTCCTGGGCGCCGTGCCGGGTCACGTGCTCATCTACCTGCCCGAGATCCCGCTTCCCGAATGGGTGCTGGGGATCCGGCTGCTCGGGCCGCTCACCCGCGAGGCGCTGCTGGCCGGCCTCTACGACGGCATGCGGCTCGGCGTGATCGTGATCTGCGTCGGTGCGGCCAACGCGCTGGCCAACCCGAAGCGACTGCTGCGGTCGCTGCCGCCGGCGCTCTACGAGATCGGCACCGCGGTCGTGGTCGCGGTGACCGTGCTGCCCCAGCTGGCCGAGTCGGTGCAGCGGGTCCGTGCCGCGCAGCGGCTGCGGGCAGGGGCGACCGGGAGGGTCAAGCGGCTGCGCCGCTTCCTGGTCCCGGTGCTCGAGGACGCGCTGGAGCGGTCGATGGCGCTCGCGGCCGGCATGGACACGCGTGGCTACGGACGTACGGCCGGGGTCCCCGTCGCCACCAGGCGGGTCACCTCGGTGCTCATGCTGGTCTCGCTCGTCGGGCTCTGTGCCGGTGTCTACGCGGTGCTGGACGGGACCACGCCGGGCTGGCTGGCGACCAGCATGCTGGTGCTCGGCGTCGGGGCCGCGGCCATCGGGCTGAGGTTGGCCGGTCGCCGGGTTTCCCGGACCGTCTACCGGCCGGACCGGTGGCGCTGGCCGGAGGTCGTGGTGGGGCTGAGCGGGATCGTCGTCGCGACCGCGGGCTGGTGGGTCGCCCGGTCACAGGTCCCGGTGGCCTTCCCCGGCGTGAGCGCCGCGCCCGGGGTCACCCTGACCGCGATGGCAGGCGTGCTCGTCGGGCTGCTCCCGGCCGTCGCCGCGCCGGTTCCGGCATCACTCGTCGAGGAGGAGACCGCCGCATGATCGAGCTGCGAGGGATCACGTTCACCCCGCCCGACTCCTCCGAGCACGTGCTCAAGGACGTCGACCTCACCGTCGAGGAGGGCGAGCTGCTGCTCGTCTCCGGCCCGACCGGCTCCGGGAAGTCGACCCTCCTGGGGGTCATCGCGGGCCTGGTGCCCCGCTTCTCCGGCGGCGCGCTCGAGGGTGACCTGCTGCTGGACGGGGCCTCGATCATCCGTACGCCGCCGCGCGAGCGCGCCGGGATCATCGGCTACGTCGGGCAGGACCCGGTGGCCGGCTTCGTCACCGACACGGTCGAGGAGGAGCTCGCCTACGGGATGGAGCAGCTCGGCCTCCCGCCCGCGACCATGCGGCGCCGCGTCGAGGAGACCCTCGACCTGCTCGGCATCGCCGAGCTGCGGCAGCGGTCGCTGCGTACGCTCTCGGGTGGGCAGCAGCAGCGCGTCGCGATCGGCTCGGTGCTCACCACCCACCCGCGGGTCGTCGTGCTCGACGAGCCCACCTCCGCCCTCGACCCCACTGCCGCCGAGGACGTGCTCGCCACCATCACCCGGCTGGTCCACGACCTCGGCACCTCCGTCGTCCTCGCCGAGCACCGCCTCGAGCGGGTCGTGCCGTTCGCCGACCGCATCGCCCTCCTCGTCGGCGACGGCTCCGTGGCGGTCGGCGACCCCGCCGACATCCTCGCGGACTCGCCCGTCGTGCCGCCGCTCGTCGAGCTCGGGCGTGAGCTCGGCTGGTCGCCGCTGCCGCTCACGGTGCGGGATGCTAGGCGGCGGGCGAGGGTTGTGGGATACCCGGTCGACCGGGTATCCCTCGGCTTGACGGGCACTGAAACAGCCGACAAGTCCACGCTGTGCCAGTCGGGTTCGGGCCTGTCCAGTTCCGGCCTCACCGTCACCCGAGGACGTACGCCGGTCCTGCACGACGTCTCGATCGAGCTGCCCGCGGGGCGGGTGACGGCGCTGATGGGGCGCAACGGCTCGGGCAAGTCGACGCTGCTGTGGACGCTGCAGGGCACCCAGAAGCGCCTGACCGGGTCGGTGGACGTCGGCGGCAAGGATCCGGCGACCCTCGACCCCGACGCACGGCGCACCCTGGTCGGGCTGCTGCCGCAGACCGCGGCGGACCTGCTCTACCTGGAGACCGTGGCCGAGGAGTGCGACGCCGGCGGCCCGCGGACCAGGGAGATCCTGGACAGCCTCGTCCCGGGCATCCCCGACGATCAGCACCCGCGTGACCTCTCCGAAGGTCAGCGCCTCGCCCTGGCGCTGGCGCTGATCCTGAGCGCCGACCCGCCGGTCGTGCTCCTCGACGAGCCCACCCGCGGCCTCGACTACGCCGCCAAGCACGCCCTGTCCGAGATCCTTCGCGAGCTCGCCGACGCCGGCAAGGCGATCCTGGTCGCGACCCACGACGTCGAGTTCGTCGCCGAGGCCGCCGACGACGTCGTGGTGCTCGCCGACGGCGAGGTCGTCTCCGCCGGCGACGTACGCAGCGTCACCGCCGAGTCGCCCGCCTTCGCGCCTCAGGTGAGCAAGGTCTTCGGCCCGGGCTGGCTGAACGTGCGCGAGGTCGTCGACGCGGTGAGGGAGCGATGATCAGGTTCTCGCCCCGCACGGCGCTCCTGCTCGTGATCATCTCCGTGGCCGGGCTGATGATGTTCGCCTGGCCGCTGCTGCTCCACGGCTACGAGCGGGTGCAGCCGCCGTTCATCTTCCTCGCGCTGCTGCCGCTGATGCTGGTGGTGCTGCTCAGCGAGCTCGCGGCGGGCGGGATCGACACCCGCATGATCGCGATCCTCGGCGTGCTCAGCGCGATCGAGGCCGTCCTGCGCGCCATCTCCTCCGGCACCGGCGGGGTGGAGCTGGTCTTCTTCATGCTCATCCTCGGTGGCCGCGTCTTCGGGCCCGCCTTCGGCTTCGTGCTCGGCTGTACGAGCCTGTTCGTCGCCGCGCTCGTCACCGCCGGCGTCGGGCCGTGGCTGCCCTACCAGATGCTCGGCGCCGCCTGGGTCGCGATGGGAGCCGGGCTCCTGCCACGGGCGAGCGGCCGCACGGAGGTCGCATTGTTGGCGGCGTACGGCATCCTCGCCTCCTACGCCTACGGGCTCCTCCTCAACCTGCAGGGTTGGCCGCTGCTGACCGGGGTCACGGTGCCCGGCGCGAGCGGCAACCTGTCCTACGAGCCCGGGGCCGCGCTCGCCGAGAACCTGGCGACGTTCCTGCGCTACACCCTGGTCACCTCGACCAGCAGCTGGGACACCGTGCGCGCGATCACCACCGCCGTCGCGATCGCCCTCCTCGGGCCCGCCGTCCTCGCCACTCTGCGCCGAGCCGCCCGCCGAGCCATGATCACCCCCGCCGAGGCGTCACTCCGGTCGGTCGAGTAGTCGCTCCCGTCGGCCGACCGGCGTGACGTCTCGGCGCTGGTCAGACGCGCTGGTGCTCGGCGACGCGGGCGAGGAAGCCGAGCAGCAGCTGGTGGACGCGGTCGGGCTGCTCCATCTGCACGAAGTGGGTGCCGTCCAGCTCGACGAAGGTGCCGTTCTTGAGATCGGCGGCGACCCGGGACATGTGGCGCGCCCCGGCGATGAGGTCCCGGGTGCCTGCGACCAGCACGACCGGCACCTTGATCCGGCGCGGCGAGACCGAGCGACGCTGGGAGGTGCGCAGCGCGAGGTGGAAGTACCACTCGACCGGCGTGGTCAGGAACTCGGCCAGGGCGGCCGCGGCCAGCTCGGGGTCGGGGACCTTGCCGATCAGGCCGGCCTTCGAGAACATCTCGATCGCGCGGGGACCGAGCTCGAGGCGGGTCGCCACTGGGGTGATCAGGGAGCCGGTGCGGCGCAGCACCTTCGCGGCGGTGCGCGTCATGATCGCGGCCGCCGGGGCGGGCAGCGGCAGCGGCCCCAGCATGGACTTGAAGGTGTCGCCGGGCACCCCGGCGACACCGAAGATGCCGGAGACCCGCTCGGGGTGGTCCGCCGCCAGCTCGAACGCGGTGTTGACGCCGATCGACCAGCCCATCACCACCGGTCGCGAGAGCGCGAAGGCGTCCATCACTGACAGCGCGTCCTCGGCGAAGTGCCGCGATGTCGTCTGCTCGAGGTCCTTCGGTCGGGCAGAGCCGGAGGTGCCGCGGTGCTGCCAGGACACGACGCGTACGCCGCACGAGGTGTGCAGCAGCGCCGGCCAGTTCCACGGGCTGGTGCCGAGGCCGTTGCACAGCAGCACCGTCGGCCCGTCGATCTCGCCCTCGGGATCGTTGGTCCAGGCACGGATCAGGGTGCCGTCGTCGGAGAGCACGTCACGGAACGCGACCGTCGACTCGGCCATCGCCCGGGGAACCGTCATGCGGTCATTCTCTCCGATGCCAGCAGCTGGAGATAGTGCTGGACGTCTTCACGCTCGGCTCGCCGCAGCAGGAGCGCCTCCTCGGCGGCCTTGGCGTTGTGCCGGGCGACGAGCTGAGAGGCCACCGGCCAGGCGAGCAGCAGCTGGATCGGACGGAGGAACGGGCCCACCATTCGCCCCGCGGTGCGTGCGGCGAAGAGTGCGGCCATCTGGGCTACGGCGGTGGTGTGCGCGGGGGCGGTGATGGTCGACAACGGAGCAACTCCAGAGACAGGCGGGGGACCGGGCGGAGGGCGGGGGAGTTGTCACCAAACTGTAGTGACCCGAACATTCGGAGTCAGTGACGATCCGATGTCGCTTGTGTGAAACGCCCCACTACGTCGTGCAACGAGCCACGTACGTCACGCCGGGGTCGACTCCGCCGGCACGTGATGCTCGGGCTTGCCGGTGCGCGTCGCCCCTGCTGAGGCGACCACGACACAGGCGATGGCCAGCCACTGCAGCACCGACAGCCCCTCGTGGAGGACCAGGATCGCGGCCAGCGCACCGGCCGCCGGCTCCAGCGACATCAGGATCGCGTAGAGCCCCGGCTTGATCGAACGCAGGGCAACAAGATCCAGGGAGTAGGGGATGACCGAGGACATCAGCCCCACCATCAACCCGACCAGCCACACGTGCGGAGACCCCAGCCCGTCGGCGTACGCCATCGCCGCAGGCGTCAGCGCCACGGCCGCGACGGTCGATGCCAGGGCGAGCCCGTCGATGCCCTCCCAGCGCGCACCGGTCGCCTTCGACAGCACGATGTACGCAGCCCAGCAGGCGCCCGCGAGCAGCGCGAACAGCACGCCCACGATCGAGATCCGGCCGGGTTCGACGCCGAGCAGCACGACCCCGGCCGCCGCCAGCGCCACCCAGACCAGGTCGCGGGCCCGCCGCGAGGTGACCAGCGCGATCGTGAGCGGGCCGATGAACTCGATGGTGACCGCGATCCCGATCGGCAGCCGGGCGAAGGACTGGTAGATCGCCCAGTTCATCAGCCCGAGCGAGGCCCCGAAGGCGACCACGACCAGCCAGTCACGTCGCGACAGGCCGCGGACCCGGGGCCGGGTGATCGCCAGCAGGATCAGCGCGGAGAGCGACAGCCGCAGCCAGACCATGGCCGTCGGGGTGACCTCGTCGAAGAGCGACTTCGCGAACGTCGCGCCGACCTGCACCGACGCGATGCCGATCAGAACCAGGACGACCGGGTGGGCAAGCCTCGCCCGGAGAGAGGAAGCGTGCACCACCCGGCCAGTCTAGGGCCATGTAAAGACGGCTACTGAGCCGAGTCCGTCTGCGAGATGTTGGACAGGTTGGCGGCCTTGTTGGCCTCCTCGGCGAGCCGTTCGGAGCCGCGCGGGGAGTCGTGCGGGACCATCGGGTGCTCGATGTGGTCCTGCTCGTAGATCTCCGGCGGGATCGGCGTGGGCACGGTGGCGATGATCCGCGACCCGTCCTGCCGTACGCCGCCGTGCGGCTCCTCGTCGAGGTGCTTGCCGATCCGCGGCCCCTGGTCGGCGAGCGGCACGACGACCGGCGAGCCCTTCGAGACCACGAACTCCTCCCCACGGACGCTGACCGGGATGTCGAACTCCTCGCCGGGGGTGTCCACGACGGTGAAGACGATCTGGTCGGTGGTCACCGCGACCTGCATCCGGGTCGAGTGCCACTGGACCCGGAAGATCAGCGAGCCCCACTCGACCGGCAGACGCGGGTCGAAGGAGAGCCTGCCGTCGTAGTCGCGCATCCCGCCGAAGCCGAACGCGAGGCCGCCCCACACGCCGCCGGTGGAGGCGATGTGCATCCCGTCGACGGTGTTGCCGTGCATGTTGTGCAGGTCGACGTAGAGGGCGTCGTAGAAGTAGCGCAGCGCGTCGTCCTGGTAGCCGACCTCGGCCGCCATGATCGACTGCACGACCGCCGAGAGCGTCGAGTCGCCGGTGGTGATCGGGTCGTAGTACTCGAAGTCGGCCCGCTTCTCCTCGGGGGTGAACCGGTTGCCCTGCTGGAAGAGGGCGAGCACCACGTCGGTCTGCTTGAGCACCTGGAACCGGTAGATGACCAGCGGGTGGTAGTGCAGCAGCAGGGGACGTACCTCGTCGGGGGTGTTGGGAAGGTCCCACACCTCGCGGTCGAGGAAGTTGTCGTCCTGCGGGTGGATCCCCAGCCCCTCGTCGTAGGGGATGTGCATCGCGGCAGCGCAGCGACCCCACTCCTCGACCTCGTCGGGGGAGACGTCGAGCCGGCCCATGACCTGCGCGTACTCGCGCGGGTAGTCCGCCCGGAGCATCTCGATGGTCTCGACGGCCTTCTCCAGGTTGTAGCGGGCCATCACGTTGGTGAACAGGTTGTTGTTGACCACCGTGGTGTACTCGTCCGGCCCGGTCACGCCGTGGATGTGGAAGGACGGCTCGCCGTTGTGGCGCCAGAAGCCGAGGTCGGCCCACATCCGAGCGGTCTCGACCAGGATGTCGACGCCCTCGCGGATCAGGTAGCCCGTGTCGCCGGTCGCGTAGACGTACTTCATCAGCGCGAAGGCGATGTCGGCGTCGATGTGCACCTGCGCGGTGCCGGCCGCGTAGTAGGCCGAGGCCTCCTGGCCGTTGATGGTGCGCCACGCGAACAGCGCGCCCTTCGCGGCCATCTCCAGCGCCCGCTGCCGGGCCGCGGGAAGCATCACCGAGCGGGCGTGCATCACGTTGCGGGCGACCTCGGGCTGGGTGTAGCAGAGGAACGGGACGACGTAGCACTCCGTGTCCCAGAAGTAGTGCCCCTCGTAGCCGGAGCCGGTGACGCCCTTCGCGGGCACACCGAGCCCGTCGGTGCGGGCGGTCGCCTGGGCCAGCGAGAACAGGTTGAACCGGATCGCCTGCTGGGCCGCGGCGATGTCCTCGGTGTCGGCCTCGACGGCGGCGGAGATCTCGACGTCCGCGGCCGACCAGAACTCGTCGTACCAGGTGCGCTGGTCGCGCTCGAAGTGGCCGACACCCAGCCGGATCGCCCGGTCGAGCGTACGTCCGCAGCGGTCCGCCAGCTCGCGCACCGGCACCCCGCGGGAGGTGTGGTACGCCACGGTCTTCTGCATCCGCAGCGTGCTGCCCTCGGTGGCGTCGACCCGGAAGACCGTCTTGGCCAGGTCGTCCTCGGCACGGACGACGGTCTCGACCGGGTCCGGGGTGTCGATCTGGTGGGCCGCGCTGACCGCGATCGTCATCCCGGAGTTGGCGCACCGGTAGCCGAGGGTCATCTGTTCCTCGTCGGCGACCGACATCTGCGGGAGCAGGACGCGGGTGTCGAAGGCGGAGGCCTTGCGGGGGTCCATGCCCTCGCCGAGCGCCGCCGCCGGCACGTGGTACTCGTCCTTGCCGTCCTGCCGGTTGAGCAGCTGGGAGGAGATCACGATCGGCGCCGAGCCGCTCAGCATCGTGATCTCGAGGGTCTGGATCGAGAGGTGGCGCTGCGTCATCGACACCATCCGGGTCGACCTGATCGCGACCCGCTTGCCCGAAGGCGTACGCCACACCAGGTGCCGCCGCAGCACACCCTCGCGGAAGTCGAGCACCCGCTCGTACTCCTCCAGGTCGGAGGTGCCGAAGGTCAGCGGCTCGTCGTCGACGTAGATCTTCATGATCTTCGCGTCGGGGGCGTTGACGATCGTCTGGCCGGTCTTGGCGAAGCCGTAGGCGTTCTCGGCGTGGCGGATCGGCCAGGTCTCGTGGAACCCGTTGATGAAGGTGCCGTGGGCGAAGGTCGGCCGCCCCTCCTCGGGGGTGCCGCGCATGCCGAGATAGCCGTTGGCGACGCTGAAGAGCGTCTCGGTCAGACCGAGGTCGTCGGGGGAGTAGCTGGTCTCCACCAGCCGCCACGGGTCGATGGGGTAACGGGCCCGGTCCATGGGGTTCGGGCCGACGTTGGTCTTCACTGCTGTGCTCCTTGAGCAGGGCTGTGTTGGTCAGGGACAAGTTCGTCGAGGTCGGACACGACAAGGCCGGCGCCTGCGGCCGTGAGGGTGTCGTGGCCTGCGCCACGGTCCACCCCGACGACGAGCGCGAAATCTCCTGCCTTGCCGGCGCGCACCCCGGAGACGGCGTCCTCGAGGACGACGGCTTCGCTCGGGGTGGCTCCGAGGACCTTACCGGCGTAGACAAACGTGTCCGGTGCAGGCTTGCCGGGCAAGCCCTGCTCATCTGCGACGGCTCCCGACACGACCGTCTCGAACCGGTCCAGCAGCCCCGCCGCCTTCAGCACGGTCGGCGCGTTGACCGACGACGACACCACACCGAGCCGGACGTCGAGCGTGGCGAGATAGTCCAGGAACCGCACCGACCCCGGGTAGGCCTCGACGCCGTCGCGCTCGAGCACCAGGTTGAAGGCGACGTTCTTCCGGTTGCCGAGGCCGCAGACGGTCTCCAGCTCCGGCGCGTCGTCCGAGGTGCCCTCGGGAAGCTTGATGTCACGGGAGGCGAGGAAGTCACGCACGCCGTCGTAGCGCGGCTTGCCGTCGACGTACGCGAAGTAGTCCTGGTCGGTGTAGGCCGGCGCTCCGGGGCTCTTCTCCTGCAGGTAGGCGTTGAACATCTCCTCCCAGGCACGCATGTGCACGACCGCGGTCGGCGTGATCACGCCGTCGAGGTCGAAGAGGATCGCGGTGAACGTCTCCCAGGCAACAGGTCTGGTCATGCCTTCAGGCTAGGGGCTGGCCCGCCCATGCCGAAGAATCCGGACGGCCCCGTACCGCTGACTCGGGATGTTTTCCCTCGGTGTTCTTTCGCCGAAATCTCCTGGCCACAGACGGCGACCGGGTGGATGCTGGAAACATGGGTACGCAGCTGCTTGTCGGGACCCGTAAGGGTCTGTGGATAGGGCGCTCTGACGACGCCCGGCAGGACTGGGACTTCACCGGTCCGCACCATGACATGGAGGAGATCTACTCCGCCATGATCGAGCCCGGGACCGGGCGGATCCTTGCCGGTTGCTCCTCGCTGTGGCTGGGTGCGCTGGTGCGCACCTCCGCCGACGGCGGCGAGACCTGGACCGAGACCTCGATGTCGTTCCCCGAGGACGTCGACGCCAGCCTGGCGCGGGTCTGGCAGCTCCAGCCCGGGCTGCCGGAGGGCACGATCTGGGCCGGTGTCGAGCCCGGCGCGATCTTCCGCTCGCGTGACGGTGGCGCCTCCTTCGAGCTCGTCCGCGGCCTGTGGGACCACCCGCACCGCACCGAGTGGAACGAGGGGTTCGGCGGACAGGCCTTCCACACGATCCTGCCGCACCCCACCGACCCCGACTCGGTGACCGCGGCCATCTCGACCGGCGGCGTCTACCAGACCCGCGACGGCGGGGAGACCTGGGAGGCACGCAACAACGGCATCATCGCGGTCTTCCTGCCCGAGGGGCAGCAGTATCCCGAGTTCGGGCAGTGCGTCCACAAGGTCGCCCGCCACGCCTCGCGCCCCGAGCGGCTCTACCTGCAGAACCACGGCGGCGTCTACCGCTCCGACGACGAGGGCCTGTCGTGGAAGTCCATCGCCGACGGCCTGCCCACCGACTTCGGCTTCGCGATGGTCGTCCACCCGCAGGAGCCCGACACGATCTACACCTTCCCGATCGGGGCCGGCGAGTCCCGCTACCCACCGGAGGCCAAGCCGATCGTGTGGCGCTCCCGCGACGCCGGCGACCACTGGGAGGCGCTCGACAAGGGCCTGCCCGACCACTTCTACGTCGGTGTCATGCGCGACGCGATGTGTGCCGACGACCACGACGTCGCCGGGGTCTACTTCGGCGCCCGCAACGGCTCCGTCTGGGCCTCCGCCGACGCCGGCGAGACCTGGCGCGAGATCCTCCGCGACATCCCCGACGTGATGGTGGTGAGGGCCGCGAAGGTGTGATCAGTCGGTCACCGGGTCGTGGACCGCGAACCCGAGGAGTTCGGCGACCTTTCGCATGTTGCTGTCGTGGGTGGCGACGGTGACGTTCTCGGTCCCGACACGCAGCGCCGATGCCAGGTGGATCGCGTCCAGCGACTTGATGTGGTGCTCGATCTCTTTGGCCTCGTCGATGAGAACGTCGTCGACGGCGAGCAACGTGAGTTCGTCGACGAAGTCATCCACGATGGAGACAGGGAGCTGATCGCGGCGAAGCACGCGGGTCATCTCGAGGTGGAGCAGCCGGGACGAGATGAAGACGTCGCCGTTGTCGCAGCGCTCGTCGTACCAGTCCGCGGCGGCTCGGCTGTGCCCGAGCAGGGCACGGAGCGCGACGGACGAGTCCAGGTACCACGTCCGCTCAGAGGTCGACGTCACTGTTGACCTCATCGAGGATGTCGTCGAGGTCGCCGGAGAGCGCGACGGCGGCACGGCCCGAGAGAGGCCTGTGGGGCCGTTTCGGAGGAGTCGCCAGACCAGCGTCGACCAGCGCCTCCACCGGGTTGGCCGAGCCCTGGACCTCGGGCACGAGGCGAAGCACCGGGCGACCTCTGTTGGTCACCCGGAACGACTCGCCGTCCTCGATGACGGCTCGCGTCACCGCGGAGATCCGCTGGTTCAGCTCGGTCATCGTGATCGTCTTCATGAACTAAATCTAGCATGTAGATGCTAGAAATTTCGCAGGTCTGACAACGCCGGGTCGCAGCGTGCCCGGATATGGTCACGGCATGACTGACGCGCTCCGTGTGGCGGCCGAGGTCCTCGGGGTGGACCGGGTCGAGCAGATGGCGGAGCTCGGCGGAAGCCGTCGCAGCGTCGTACGCCGGGTCCGGGCCGGCACCGGGACGGCCATCGTCAAGGAGTACCTCGAACCCGAGGAGAAGACCTGGTCGCGGGAGGCCGCGGGACTGAAGGCGGCGGACGGTGTGCGTGCGCCGCGGCTGCTCGGGGTCCGCGAGGACCCGGCCGTCGTCGTGATGTCGGACCTCGGTCCGGGACCCGATGTCGCCGATGCGCTGCTCGGCACCGATGCCGTTCTCGGCCGCGATCGGATCCTGGCCTGGGCGCGGGCGGTCGGCGAGCTGCAGGCGCACACGGCCGACCGGTTGGACGTCTTTCGAGAGGCGCTGGCGAGCGGCGTACGCACCGACCTCACCGTCAGCCAGATGGACGGTCTCGGATCCGCTCTGGCGACGCTCTGCGCGACGAACGGGCTTCCATGGGACGACGCCGTCCCCGACGCGATCCAGGACGCACTCACGCCGCTGCGTACGGGGCCGGATCTGGCGCTGACACCCAGCGACACCTGTCCCGACAACAATCTGCTCGGCCCGGACGGACTCATGCTGCTCGACTTCGAGCACGCGGAGATCCGGCACCGTGCCTGGGAGGCCGCCTATCTGCGCGTGCCGTGGCCGTCGTGCTGGTGTGCGTGGCAGGTGCCGGACGGTGTCTCGAGCCTCGCTCTTCAGGCCTATCTCGACGCGGCGTACGGCACCGTCGGGCCGCCGTCGACCTTCGAGGCCGACCTGGAGGCGGCCACCCTGCTGTGGTGCCTTCTCTCGGTGAGCTGGTTCCTTCCGGCATCCCTCGACACGGACGCCGCTCACAACGCCGACGACGACCGGATGCCCGGACGGCGTACCTTGACCCTCGCTCGCCTCGGACTCGCCGCCGGCCTGTCCGGTCCTCAGCCCCTGGTGACCTGGGCGGAGGCGCTGCATCGCGAGCTCGTCGGTCGTTGGGGCGACCACCCGCTGCGCTTGGCGCCGGCGTTCCGCTGACGCTCGCGTGCCGGTCCCGAGCGATCGGCACGCGTCCACCGCGTGGCGCTGTGTGCGAAGACATACGCCGGCGGGTCTAGCCTTTGTGGTATGCCCACTCTTCGCTCCGCAACCTCGACCTCGGGCCGCAACATGGCGGGTGCCCGCGCGCTGTGGCGCGCGACCGGCATGACTGATGACGACTTCGGCAAGCCGATCATCGCGATCGCCAACTCGTTCACCGAGTTCGTGCCCGGCCATGTCCACCTCCGTGACCTCGGCAAGATCGTCGCCGAGAAGATCCAGGAGGCCGGCGGAGTAGCCAAGGAGTTCAACACGATCGCCGTCGACGACGGGATCGCGATGGGCCACGCCGGGATGCTCTACTCGCTGCCGAGCCGCGAGCTGATCGCGGACGCGGTGGAATACATGGTCGAGGCGCACCGCGCCGACGCGATCGTGTGCATCTCCAACTGCGACAAGATCACCCCCGGCATGCTGCTGGCGAGCCTGCGCCTCAACATCCCGGTCGTCTTTGTCTCCGGTGGTCCGATGGAGGCCGGCAAGACGACCGCCATCGAGGGGATCGTCCACGACAAGCTCGACCTGGTCGACGCGATGGTGCTCTCGGTCAACGAGGCGGTCAGCGACGAGCAGCTCGACGTCATCGAGCGCTCCGCCTGTCCGACCTGTGGCTCCTGTTCCGGCATGTTCACCGCCAACTCGATGAACTGCCTCACCGAGGCCATCGGCCTGAGCCTGCCCGGCAACGGGTCGACCCTGGCCACCCACGCCAAGCGCCGTGCGCTGTTCGAGGAGGCGGGCCGCACCATCGTCGAGCTGTGCCGCCGCTACTACGAGGAGGGCGACGAGTCCGTCCTGCCGCGGAACATCGCCAACCGCAGCGCGTTCGAGAACGCCGTCGCGCTCGACGTCGCCATGGGCGGCTCGACCAACACCGTGCTCCACCTGCTCGCCGCGGCCCGCGAGGCCGAGCTCGACTTCAACGTGCACGACATCGACGCGATCTCGCGCCGGGTGCCGTGCCTGAGCAAGGTGGCCCCCAACAGCCCGAAGTACCACATGGAGGACGTCCACCGGGCCGGCGGCATCCCCGCCCTGCTCGGCGAGCTGCTCCGCGGCGGCGCCCTCAACACCGACGTCCACACCATCCACTCCGCGAGCGTCGAGGAGTGGCTGGGCACCTGGGACATCCGCGCCGAGAACCCCAGCCAGGAGGCGCTCGACCTCTTCCTCGCCGCGCCGGGCGGGGTGCGTACGACCGAGGCGTTCTCCACCGACAACCTCTGGGCCAGCCTCGACACCGACGCCGCCGAGGGCTGCATCCGCGACTTCGAGCACGCCTACTCCGAGGACGGCGGGCTGGCGATCCTGTCGGGCAACATCGCCCCCGACGGCTGTGTCGTGAAGACCGCCGGCGTTCCTGAGGAGTGCCTCACCTTCACCGGCACCGCGATCGTCTTCGAGTCCCAGGACGACGCGGTCGAGGGCATCCTCGCCAAGAAGGTCGAGGCCGGCCACGTCGTGGTGATCCGCTACGAGGGTCCCAAGGGCGGGCCGGGCATGCAGGAGATGCTCTACCCGACCTCGTTCCTCAAGGGCCGAGGCCTGGGTCAGAAGTGCGCGCTGATCACCGACGGCCGCTTCTCCGGCGGCACCTCGGGGCTCTCCATCGGCCACGTCTCCCCGGAGGCGGCCGGCGGCGGCCTGATCGCGCTCATCGAGGACGGCGACCAGATCTCCATCGACATCCCGAACCGCTCGATCTCCCTCGACGTCGACGACATCGTCCTCGACGAGCGTCGCGTGGCCCAGGAGAAGCGCGAGAAGCCCTACACCCCGCTCAACCGCGACCGGAAGGTCTCCGCGGCTCTGCGGGCGTACGCCTCGATGGCCACCTCGGCCTCCGACGGCGCCTACCGCAACGTGCCGGAGTAACCAGAACGACCCGGAGGTCCGCCCGCTGGATATTGCGGGCGGACCCGGCGTACGTGCTGGCAGCATCGGCCGCATGGGAAAGGTTCATGCGCGCGTCGAGGGTCGTCTGCGGGAGTTCGTCGAGCGTCAGGTCGTCTTCTTCGTGGCCACCGCGCCGCTCTCCGGTGAGGGTCACGTCAACCTGTCGCCCCGCGGCATCCCGGGCACCTTCGGGATGCTCGACGAGCTCACCTTCGCGTGGGTCGACGGCACCGGGAGCGGCAGCGAGACGATCGCGCACCTGCGGGAGAACGGCCGGATCACGGTCATGTTCTGCGCCTTCGACGGGGCGCCGAACATCGTCCGCTTCCACGGCCGCGGCCGGGTCGTGACCCGCTACGACGAGGAGTACGCCGACCTGGCCGGCCGCTTCACCGACCTCCCCGGCGCCCGCGCGGTCGTCGTCGTGGACATCGAGCGGGTCTCCGACTCCTGCGGCTTCGCGGTCCCGCTGATGTCGTACGTCGGTGAGCGCGACCTGCTCCCGGCCTACTTCGACCGCAAGGGCGTCGAGGGCTCGGCCGACTACCGGCGCCGGAAGAACCTCGCCAGTCTCGACGGTCTGCCGGCCTTCGACTTCGACCCGGTATCCGAATAGCCGTCGCCGCGACTGTCGAAACCGGGGCCGACCGTTCGTGGCATGAATGAGGGGCCGGCACGGCGGCCCACCGGATGCGGGAGTGGTTGCGATGTCGGATCAGAAGCCGGATCGTTGGAAGCGGAATCTGCTGGTCTTCCTCGGCGGCCAGACGGTGTCGTCGTTGGGCTCGATGATCGTCGCGTACGCGGTGATGTGGCACCTCACCGTCGAGACCGGGTCGGCCGCGGTGCTGACCCTGAGCGTGGCGGCCGGGATGCTGCCGCAGGCGGTGGTGTCGGTCTTCGGCGGTGTATGGGCCGACCGGCACTCGCGCAAGCTGCTGATCATCGGGGCCGACTCGACGATCGCGGTGGCCACCCTGGTCCTCGCCCTGCTGATGCTCAGCGGGGTCGGTGACCTGTGGATGATCTTCGTCGCGATGGCGGTGCGCTCGGCGCTGGCCGGGGTGCAGGCGCCGGCGGTGAACGCGATGCTTCCGCAGATCGTCCCGGCCGAGCACCTGATGCGGGTCAACGGAGCCCAGCAGACGATCCAGTCGGGGATGATGCTGTTCGCGCCGGCGGTCGCTGCCGCGGTCTACGCGAGCACCGGCATCGTCGCGGTCTTCTTCATCGACGTGGTGACGGCCGCGGTCGGCGTACTCCTGCTGCTTCTGGTGCCGGTGGCGCGGACGGTTCGCCCGACGGGCGCCTCGGGGCCGGTGAGCTACTTCGGCGACCTCGCCGCCGGTGTCCGGTACGTCAAGGGGAACGCCTCGGTGCGGTGGGTGATGGGCCTCGTGGCCGTCGTCATGTTCATGGCCGGGGCGCCGGCGCACCTCACACCGCTGATGATCACGCGCAGCTTCGGCGACGAGGTGTGGATGCTGAGCGTCAACGAGCTGTTCTGGAGCGTCGGGATGGTCCTCGGCGGCGCGCTGATGGCCGTCTTCGGGCCGAAGGTGAAGCGCCGGGTGTGGCTGATGGTGGCCGCCTCGGTCGGCGTGGGCCTGCTCGTCGTCGGGCTGGGCGTCTCGACCGACTTCTGGGTGTTCTCGGTCGCCGGCCTGGTGATCTGCGTCCTCTTCCAGACGCTGCTGGTGCCGGCCGCGACCGTCCTGCAGGAGCAGGTCGAGGACTCGATGCGCGGCCGGGTGTTCGGCTTCTACGGCATCGTGATGTCGGTGGCGATGCCGGTCTCGATGATCGTCTTCGGACCGCTCGCGGACCGGTTCGCGGTGGAGTCGGTGATGGTCCTGGCCGGGGTGCTCCTGCTGGGATGCCTGATCGGGATGCTCGCCCTCGCCGGCGCCCGGCGCTCGCTCGCCACGGTGGACGCGGCGGATGCGGTGGATGCGGCGGTCTCCTGAGCAGCGGTCACGGCGGTCGGCGACAATGACCGCCGTGACCGATCTCTCCCGACCGTTTGACTTTCCGGTGGGTGGCGTCGTCGAGGGCTGGGAGACGCGGCCGTGGCCGGACCCGGTGACCCTCGAGGGGCGCTACGTCCGGGTCGCGCCGCTCTCCTCGGCGCAGTACTCCGACCTCTACACCGCGGTCTGCGGCCCCGACGATGCCGACCTGTGGACCTACCGGCCGATCGCCATGCCCACCTCGCTGCAGGACCTGTGGATGCATCTGGCAGGCATGGTCGACGCCGAGGACGTGGTCCCGTTCGCCTTCGTCCCGAAGGAGGGGGAGCGGGACGGCCGGGCGAGCGGCATCGCGGGCTACCACGCGATCAACCCGAGGAACGGGAGCATCGAGGTCGGCGGTGTGCTCTTCGGCCCCGCCCTGGCCCGCACCCGGGCGGCGACCGAGGCGATCCACCTGCTCATGCGGCACGCCTTCGACACGCTGGGCTACCGGCGCTTCGAGTGGAAGCTCGACGCGCTCAACGAGCCGTCCCGGCGGGCCGCGGAGCGGCTCGGGTTCAGCTACGAGGGCCGGTTCCGCAACCACATGGTCGTCAAGGGTCGCAACCGGGACACCGACTGGTTCTCGATGACGGCGGAGGAGTGGCGAGGCGTGAAGGACGCGCACGAGCGCTGGCTCGACCCCGCGAACTTCGACGAGCAGGGGCGTCAGCTCAGCCGGCTCCGGCCCGAGTAGGGGCCTGCGTACGCACGATTGCGTACGCCGCCCCCGCTCCTGAGCCGATGTGCCGGCGGCTCGCGCGCAGCAGTCTGGAGGGCATAGCCAAGCCCGACAGATAGGACACGAGCGATGAGCATCAACGAGACGGTGGCCACGGTGGTGGCCGACGACCACTGGGGTCCGTGGCGAGACGGCGGACCGTGGCAGGACGGGGGAGGGCCGCCGGCGTTCTGGCCTATCTTCCCGATCCTGTGGTTCCTGGTGATCGCGGCGATCATCACCGCGGTCGTCCTCTACAACCGCAAGCGGGTGGCCGAGGGGCCGCGGCGCGCGGGTGAGGCACGGTTGGCCGAGAGGTACGCCGCGGGCGAGATCGACGAGAACGAGTACCGCGCTCGCCGAGACGTCCTGCGCGAGAAGCCGGGCCGCGCCAAGGAGGCCTGACACCCTTGCTGGTCCATGGCAGTGTGACTGCCATGGACCAGCGCATCAGCTTCATCACCGTGGCCGTCGCCGACGTGGCGGCGAGCCGCTCGTTCTACGTCGACGGCCTCGGCTGGACCCCGGAGATGGAGGCCGACGGGGTGCTCATGATCCGCGTCGGCGAGCACGTCATCCTCTCGCTGTGGGACCGGGCCGAGTTCGAGGAGGAGGTCGGCAGGATCGCGGTCGCCGACGGCGTCGCGCCGTTCACCCTCGCCCACAACGTCGCCACGCGCGAGGAGGTCGACGGCGTGCTGGAGCTGGCTCGGTCGCTCGGGCGTGAGGCGTCGGCCGCCGAGGAGCGGGTCTGGGGCGGCTACACCGGCTACTTCGCCGACCCCGACGGCGTCCGCTGGGAGATCGCCTACAACCCCGGTCCGGTGGGGCAGACCGTGCTGCCCTGAGCCGTCAGCCCGCGAAGCCGGGCAGGTGCTCCTCGAGGATCTCGCGGAACGGGGCCTCCGCGTTGAGCTGCGCGAGCACTCCGAGACCGCCGAGCCAGACCCGGTGGATGAGGAGGTAGGACGGCGGCAGGTTGAGCTTGAGCCCGACCGTGTAGGCGGGATCCTTGGGATCGTTGATCCGCTTGAACTCCTCGCGCATCCACTCGCGGGTGAACCGGAAACGCTCCTCGAGCGCCGGCGTCACGAACGGCGCCAGGTAGTCGAGCACGTGCTGCGGCTCGACCTTGATGCCCTCCCGGATGAACCCCTCGTGACGCAGGCCCGCGACCAGCGCGTCGGCGTCGCCGGTCGAGGCGATCCGGATCAGCCGACCCATCGGCTCGGGGAAACCCCGGTCCGGGAGCCGAGCGGCGAGGCCGAAGTCGAGCACGGCCAGGCGGCCGTCACTCAGGACCCGGAAGTTGCCCGGGTGCGGGTCGGCGTGGAGCATCCCGGTCAGCTCCGGTGCGGAGAACCAGAACCGGACGAGGAGCTCGCCGTAGTGGTCGCGCTCCTCGGGGGTGCCCTCGGCGATCACCTTCGCGATCGACCCCTCCGACTCCACCCACTCGGTGACGAGCACGCTCGGCCCCACGGCGACGACATCGGGGACGTCGATCAGGGGGTGGTCCGCGTACGCCTCGGCGAAGACGCGCTGGGCCTCGGCCTCCTTCGGGTAGTCGAGCTCCTCGACGACCCGCTCCTGCAGCTCGGCCACCAGCGCCTTGATGTCCATCCCCGGCACGACGGCGTTGCCGATCGCCGCGACCCGGCCGATCTGGCGCAGGTCGGCGCGCAGCGCCTCGTCGGCGCCCGGGTACTGCACCTTCACCGCGACCTCACGCCCGTCGGCCCAGCGGCCACGATGCACCTGCCCGATCGAGGCGGAGGCCGCGGGCTCCTCGGACAGCTCGACCAGCTGGTCGGACCATTCCGGTCCGAGATCCCGGGCCAGCAGGCCGCGTACGATCCCGGTCGGCATCGGGGGAGCGGAGTCCTGGAGCCGGGTGAGCTGGGCGCGGTAGTGGGCCGCCTGCGACTCCGGCAGCGCCGCCTCCATGATCGAGAGCATCTGCCCGAACTTCATCGCGCCGCCCTTGAGCTCACCCAGGGTGCGGAACAGCTGGTCGGCGGTACGCTGGTGGACGTCGGCCAGCACTGCCTCGGCCGGCTTGCCCCCGATCCGCTTCCCGAGCCCGAGCGCCTTGCGCCCGGCGTATCCCATCGGCAGCGCGGCCAGCTTGGCCGTCCGTGTCGCCGCTCGCCGCGGCAGACCCTTCGACGACCCCTCCGCTTCACTCATGCCGCAATTGTGCCGGTCGGCTGCAACTTGCACACCGCGAAGTAGCCTTCCCGCATGACCTCTGAGCTGACGATCGTGACCCCGCTCGACCCTGCCGGGGAGGACCCGTTCGGCTGGCTGGAGGAGGTCGAAGGGGTCGAGGCGCTGGCCTGGGTGCGGGCGCGCAACGAGGAGGCCCACGCGAGCGTCGGCGCCGATCCCGTGTTCGCCAAGATCGAGGCCCAGATCCTCGAGGTGCTCGACTCCGACGACCGGGTGCCCGAGGTCTCCCGGCTCGGCGAGCACCTCTACAACTTCTGGCGCGACGCCGACCACGAGCGCGGCATCTGGCGACGCACCACGCCGGAGTCCTACCGCACCGACGACCCCGAGTGGGAGATCCTGCTCGACCTCGACGCGCTCGCCGCCGAGGAGGGCGAGAGCTGGGTCTGGCACGGCGCCTCGGTGCTCCGGCCCGAGCCCGGCGAGCCGTGGCGCAAGGTGCTCGTCGACCTCTCCCCGGGCGGCTCGGACGCCGACGTGACCCGGGAGTTCGACCTGGTCGAGAAGGCGTTCGTGGCCCCCGAGGACGGTGGCTTCACCCGTGCCGTCGAGCAGGGCGGCGCCAAGGGCGCGCTCTCCTGGTGCGGCCCGGACGCGGTCTACGTCTACACCGACTTCGGCCCCGGCTCGCTGACCCCGAGCGGCTACCCGCGGATCGTGAAGCTGTGGCGGCGCGGCACCCCGTTCGAGGACGCGGTGGTGGTCTACGAGGGCACCGACGAGGACATGTACATCTCCGCCCGCCGCATCCACACCCCCGGCTTCGAGCGCGACCTGGTCAGCCGGTCGATCGCGTTCTACAAGTCCGAGACGTACGTCGCCACCGACCCCGGCACGCCCGAGCAGACGCTCACCAAGCTCGACATCCCCGACTCGGCCGAGGCCGGTTTCCACCGGGAGTGGCTGGTGATCGAGCTCCGCGACGAGTGGACCCCGACGGAGACGACGTACGCCGCGGGGTCGCTGCTCGCGATCGAGGCCGACCGGTTCCTGGCCGGCGAGCGCGACCTGACCGTCCTCTTCGAGCCCACCGCGAAGACCTCGCTCGCCGGGGCGACCTGGACCCGCAACCACCTCGTCCTCAACGTGTTCGAGGACGTCAAGAACCGGTTGCACGTGCTGACCCCGCCGGCGTCGGCGTCGGCGTCGGGGGAGTGGGTGCGCTCGGAGTTCCCGGCGACCGACCCGGTGGCCGCGGTCGGCACCCGCGCGGTCGACGCGGTCGAGTCCGACGAGGTCTGGGTCGTGACCAGCGGCTACCTGACCCCGGCGACGTACGGCCTGACCACGATCGGCGCCGAGACCGTCGAGCCGCTCAAGTGGGCGCCGGCCTGGTTCGAGACCGACGGGCTCCGTGCCGAGCAGCGCTTCGCCACCTCGGCCGACGGCACCCGGATCCCCTACTTCATCGTCGGCTCCGCAGCCGCCCTCGACGGCAGCGCCGGCCCGGCCCCGACGCTGCTCTACGGCTACGGCGGCTTCGAGATCCCGATGACCCCGGGCTACTCCGCCGGTGTCGGCCGGGCCTGGCTCAGCGAGGGCGGCGTCTACGTGGTCGCCAACATCCGCGGGGGCGGGGAGTACGGCCCGGCCTGGCACCAGGCGGCGCTGAAGGAGAACCGGCACAAGGCCTACGAGGACTTCGCCGCCGTCGCCCGCCACCTCGCCGAGACCGGCGTGACCGACGCCGACCACCTCGGGATCCAGGGCGGCTCCAACGGCGGGCTGCTGACCGGCAACATGCTCACGCTCTACCCCGAGCTGTTCGGCGCCGTCGTGATCCAGGTGCCGCTGCTGGACATGAAGCGCTACTCCCACCTCCTCGCCGGAGCGTCGTGGATGGCCGAGTACGGCGACCCGGACGTGCCGGAGGAGTGGGAGTACATCCGGACGTTCTCGCCCTACCACCTGCTCGACGGCTCGAAGACCTACCCGCCGGTCCTGCTCACCACCTCCACCAAGGACGACCGGGTTCACCCCGGCCACGCGCGCAAGATGGCCGCGCTGCTGGCCGCGACCGGCAAGGACGTCACCTACTACGAGAACATCGAGGGTGGCCACGGCGGCGCGGCCAACAACGCGCAGTCGGCCCACCTCTCCGCCTTCGCCTGGACGTTCCTGCGCGAGCGGCTCGGCCTGGGCTGAGCCGTCACGAGGCGGGCTCGGTGACCTCCAGGACCACCACCGGAGTCTGGTGCGTGCGCCGGGCGGCGAAGTCGTCGAGGTCGCCCCACCCGTCGTCGGCGGCGGCGAGCATCGCCCACAGCCGCTCGCGCTCGGGTCCGGTGGCCTCGTGGGCGCGCACCTGCCGTGGCCCGTCGACGGTCTCGGCGAGGGCTTCGGGCCGGGCCTTCAGGTTGAGCCACCAAGCGGGTGGCGGGTCGGCCCAGCCGTTCATCGCCAGCGTGACGTACGTCGACCCGTCGGGGACGTAGGACAGGATGACCGAGCGCTCCTGCCCGGTGCGGCGCCCGACCGTGGTCAGCCGGAGCATGCCGGCCCGGTCCGGGCGTGGACGGCGCAGGAAGCGGGCGCCGCCCGCTGCGTACAGCCGGCGGTGGAACCACCACGCGGCGCGGATGAACCAGCGTGGCGGCAGCCACGCGGAGCCGTGTTTCTCGTCGGTCGACATCGTTGCCTCCACTGGGCGGACGGACCCGAGATCCACTGGTCCGCTCAGGCTAGCGATCCCGGCGGTCCCGTCGCCTCGGTGAGATCCCTGAGATCTGCTCCGAGGATCCGCCCTGGCGAGCTGCCCGACCGAACGACTGACAGATACTGGGACGGTGATCTCAGATCATGGGACGCGCGATAGGGTGAGGTGACACGGCGCGACACATGGGGTTAACGTGTGGGCATGCTGCACAGCATTCTCGTACTTATCAGGCGCGTCGCCTAGGAGCCACTGGCCCCAGACGACGCGTCTCCCTCCGTTGCCCGCCGGGCCGGAGGGTTTTTTGTTGCACAAGCAACCCCACGAGATCCCATGAGTAGAAGCTCCGAGGAGTAGGACGGCGGACATGAGCGAGCAGATGACAGGCGCACAGAGCCTGATCAAGTCGCTGGAAGCAGCGGGGGCCGAGAACATCTTCGGCATTCCGGGAGGAGCGATCCTTCCGGCGTACGACCCGCTGATGGACTCGAAGATCCGCCACATCCTCGTACGCCACGAGCAGGGCGCCGGCCACGCGGCCCAGGGCTACGCCGCCGCGACCGGCAAGGTCGGGGTCTGCATGGCGACCTCCGGTCCGGGCGCGACCAACCTCGTCACCCCGCTTGCCGACGCCAACATGGACTCCGTGCCGATGGTGGCCATCACCGGCCAGGTCGGCGCGGCGATGATCGGCACCGACGCCTTCCAGGAGGCGGACATCCGCGGCATCACGATGCCGGTCACCAAGCACAGCTTCCTCATCACCGACCCGGCGGAGATCCCGCTGCGGGTCGCTGAGGCCTTCCACCTGGCGTCCTCCGGACGTCCGGGTCCGGTCCTCGTCGACGTCACCAAGTCGGCGTTGCAGGCCACCACCACCTACCGGTGGCCGACCGAGCTCCACCTGCCGGGCTACCGCCCGGTGACCAGGCCGCACGCCAAGCAGATCCGCGAGGCTGCGCGCCTGATGCTGGAGGCCAAGAAGCCTGTCCTGTACGTCGGTGGCGGCACGATCCGCTCCGGTGCCCACCGCGAGCTGCTGCAGCTGGCCACGCTCACCGGCATCCCGGTGGTGACCACGCTGATGGCGCGGGGCGCCTTCCCCGACTCCCACCCGCAGCACCTCGGCATGCCGGGCATGCACGGCACCGTCGCCGCGGTCGCCGGCCTGCAGAAGTCCGACCTGATCATCAGCCTGGGCGCCCGCTTCGACGACCGCGTCACCGGCAACCTGGACTCCTTCGCCCCCAACGCCAAGGTGATCCACGCCGACATCGACCCGGCCGAGATCGGCAAGAACCGCTACGCCGACGTCCCGATCGTGGGCGACGTGCGCGAGGTCCTCACCGACCTGATCGCGGTGCTCACCGCCGAGAAGGAGGCCGGCAAGGAGGGCGACTACGAGGGCTGGATCGCCTTCGTCGCCGGCATCAAGAAGCAGTACCCGCTCGGCTACGACCTCCCCGCCGAGGGCCTCTCCCCGCAGTACGTCATCGAGCGGCTCGGCAAGATCTCCGGCGAGGACACGATCTTCACCGCCGGTGTCGGCCAGCACCAGATGTGGGCCGCGCAGTTCATCGGCTACGAGCACCCCAACACCTGGATCAACTCCGGTGGCCTCGGCACCATGGGCTACTCCGTCCCGGCCGCCATGGGCGCCAAGGTCGGCTGCCCGGACTCCACGGTGTGGTCGATCGACGGCGACGGCTGCTTCCAGATGACCAACCAGGAGCTGGCCACCTGCGCGATCGAGGGCATCCCGATCAAGGTCGCCATCATCAACAACGACAACCTCGGCATGGTGCGCCAGTGGCAGACGCTCTTCTACGGCGAGCGCTACTCCAACACCAACCTGCAGGGCCACGGCCAGCCCAAGCGCATCCCCGACTTCCCCAAGCTGGCCGAGGCCATGGGCTGCGTCGGCCTGGCCTGCGACTCCGCCGACGACGTCGATGCCACCATCGAGAAGGCCATGGAGATCAACGACATGCCCGTCGTCGTCGACTTCCGGGTCAACAAGGACGCCATGGTGTGGCCGATGGTCGCCGCCGGCTCCTCCAACGACGAGATCCAGTACGCGCGCGACCTCGCGCCCGAGTTCGACGAGGACGACCTCTGATGAGCATCCAGCCCGTGAAGACCGGCGGCAAGCACACGCTGAGCGTCCTGGTCGAGAACAAGCCCGGCGTCCTGGCCCGTGTGGCCGCGCTCTTCTCGCGCCGCGGCTTCAACATCGAATCCCTCGCGGTGGGACCGACCGAGCACGACGAGGTCTCCCGCATGACGGTCGTCGTCAACCTCGAGAACACCCCCCTCGAGCAGGTCACCAAGCAGCTCAACAAGCTGGTCGAGGTGATCAAGATCGTCGAGCTCGAGCCCGAGACGCGCGTCCAGCGTGCGCTCATGCTGGTCAAGATCACCGCCACCACGGAGACCCGCAGCCAGGTGCTCGACACCATCCAGCTCTTCCGCGCCAAGGTCGTCGACGTGTCCACCGACACCGTCATCGTCCAGCTGGCCGGCAACACCGGCAAGCTCAATGACTTCCTCCGGGTCATCGAGCCCTTCGGTATCCGTGAGCTCTCCCAGTCCGGCATGGTCGGCATGGGCCGCGGCTCCCGGTCGATCTCCGAGCGCAGCCTGCGATCCGTGGCTGTGCCCGCTCCGCCTTCCGCGGTCTGAACCCCTATCAAACACAACTAAAGGAGAAGCCCTCGTGGCTGAGATTTTCTACGACGACGACGCCGACCTCGCGCTGATCCAGGCGAAGAAGGTCGCCGTCATCGGCTACGGCAGCCAGGGCCACGCCCACGCGCTCAACCTGCGTGACTCCGGTGTGGACGTGCGCATCGGCCTGCAGCCCGGCTCGAAGTCGACCCCGAAGGCCGAGGAGGAGGGCTTCAAGGTCCTCAGCCCCGCCGACGCGGCCGCCGAGGCCGACGTGATCGTCATCCTCGCTCCCGACCAGCACCAGCGCGGTCTCTACAACGACCAGCTCGCGCCCCACGTGACCGCCGGCAAGACCCTCGTCTTCGGCCACGGCTTCAACGTGCGCTTCGGCTACATCAAGGCGCCCGAGGGCGTCGATGTGATCCTGGTGGCCCCGAAGGCCCCGGGCCACACGGTCCGTCGTGAGTACGTCGCCGGCCGCGGCATCCCGGACATCATCGCCGTCGAGCAGGACGCCTCCGGTTCCGCCTGGGACCTCGCGAAGTCCTACGCCAAGGGCATCGGCGGCACTCGCGCCGGCGTCATCAAGACGACCTTCACCGAGGAGACCGAGACCGACCTCTTCGGCGAGCAGGCCGTGCTCTGCGGCGGCGTGTCCCACCTGGTCCAGGCCGGGTTCGAGACGCTCACCGAGGCCGGCTACCAGCCCGAGATCGCCTACTTCGAGGTGCTCCACGAGCTCAAGCTCATCGTCGACCTGATGTGGGAGGGCGGCATCGCCAAGCAGCGCTGGTCGATCTCCGACACCGCTGAGTACGGCGACTACGTCTCCGGCCCGCGCGTCATCGGCCCGCAGGTCAAGGAGACCATGCAGCAGGTGCTCGCCGAGATCCAGGACGGCTCCTTCGCCGCCCGCTTCATCGCCGACCAGGACAACGGTGCGGTCGAGTTCCAGAAGCTGCGCGAGGAGGAGGCCGGTCACCCGATCGAGGCCACCGGCAAGGCCCTGCGCGCCCACTTCTCGTGGAGCCAGACCGACGACGACTACACCGAGGGAAGCGCCGCCCGCTGACCCGAAGTTCGCCGAGTCGGCGCGACTGTCCCAGAAAACGGGCCCGAGTCGGCGCGTCTGTCCCAGAGTCTTGGGACAGACGCGCCGACTCGGCGGTTTTGAGCGGGACAGTTGCGCCGACTCGACGGGTTTACTTGACCTCGGACTTGAGGACCAGGCGGAGGCCGACAAGCATCGGGACCACCAGCCAGATCAGGCCGGCGACGCCGAGCTGGGCCCACATCTTGTCGGTCATCTCGGAGTACAGGTTCATCGTCGCCCAGTTGAGGTCGAACCAGGTCGCGTGCTCGGCCCACCAGGTGTTGGTCGAGGCGAGCGCCGAGGAGACGCCGGGCAGGACCAGGGCGTAGACGAAGTACGCCACGATCGCGGCCGGCGAGCTGCGGAAGAGCGTGCCGAGCATGAAGCCCATGAACATCCCGATCTCGCTGGCCAGGGTGACCCGGGCGAGCTCGGCGAAGGAGAGGTTCCAGACGGGGTCGAGATCCATGACGGTTGCCACGCCGAGGTAGCCCAGGGCGCCGACGAGTGCTGCGACCGCGATGGCGACGACTCCGACCAGGGCTGTGACCACGGCCTTGGCACTGATCACGCGACCGCGTCCGGGCACCAGGGTGAAGGTCGTCAGCGCGCTGCGAGCGCTCCACTCACTCGTGACGGCGAGGACCGCGATCATCGGCAGGATCACGGACATCGGGATGCCCCAGGCGCTCGCGAAGCCCTCGTAGTCGAGGTTGTCGGCGTCCACGAAGATGATCGTGGCCGCGGTCGCGGCCAGGGAGAGCACGACCAGGCTGGCCATCAGCCAGAACCCCGAGCGGGTGTCGAACATCTTGCGCAGCTCGATGCCGGCGATCCTGCCGAAGGGGATCGGGGCGGGCACGGGCCGCTCGCGGCGGCGTACCGCAGCCGGGCCGGCCGGCTCCGGGGCGATGGTCGTGGTGGTCATGCTGCTTCCCCTTCCGGGGTCTGGAGGTGGTCACGCTGGGTCTCTGCGGTGAGCTGGAGGAACATCTCCTCCAGCCCGGCGCCGTCGGCGGCGCGGAGCTCGGTCAGCACCAGCCCGGCGTCGAAGGCGATCTGGCCGACGGTGGTGAGGTCGGCGTCGCTGCGGACGGCGCCCTCGGAGGTGATCTCGGCGGTGTGTCCGGCCCGCTGGAGGGCCCGGCCGAGCGAGGTGGGATCACTGGAACGGGCGTACGTCTCGCCGCTGGCGAGCAGCTCCTGCTTGGTGCCCTGCGCCACGATCCGGCCGTTCCCGATGACCACGATGTCGTCGGCGATCACCTCGATCTCGTGCAGCAGGTGCGAGGAGAGCAGCACGGTGCCGCCGTCGTCGGCGAAGCCGCGCAGCAGGTCGCGCATCCAGCGGATGCCGGCCGGGTCGAGGCCGTTGGCGGGCTCGTCGAGGATCAGGACCTCGGGGTCTCCGATCAGGGCCGTCGCGATCCCGAGCCGCTGCCGCATCCCGAGGGAGTAGTTGCGTACGCGGCGCCCGGCCTCGTCCTCGGTCAGGCTGACCCGCGCGAGGGTCTCGGCGACGCGGGACTTCGGCAGGCCCATGGTGCGGGCGGCCAGCGTCAGGATCTCGCGGCCGGTGCGACCGCCGTGCTGGGCGGAGGCGTCGAGCAGGACGCCGACCTCGCGGCCCGGGTTGGGCAGCTGCGAGAAGTGGCGGCCGAGGAGGTGGGCGCTGCCGGAGGACGGATCGGTGAGTCCGACCAGGATGCGCATGGTCGTGGACTTGCCGGCGCCGTTGGGGCCGAGGAAGCCGGTCACCCGGCCGGGCTCGGCGTTGAAGGTCACGTTGTCGACGGCCGTGAACCTGCCGTACCTCTTGGTGAGGGCATCGATCTGGATCATGCTCCGAGCCTCGCGCCCCGGCGTCGTCGCGCGCGTCGGGCAGATCCCTGGCAGATCCCTGGACGGCTCCTGGGCCTACCCCTGATCTCCCCTGAGACGATCTCAGGGGCCCTGCTCATTGGCACAGCAGTCCGTTGCGGAATGTTTCGTACCGAACCAAACGTTCCCGTCACATGCGTATTGATGTCTGGTCCGACGTCGTCTGCCCCTGGTGCTACATCGGCAAGCGCCATCTCGAGGAAGCCCTCGAGCGCTTCGAGCACAGCGACGACGTCGAGATCGTCTACCACTCCTTCGAGCTCGACCCGACCGCTCCCGAGGTCCCGGTGGAGACCACCGTCGAGGCCCTCGCGAAGAAGTTCGGCGCCTCGGTCGACCAGGCCCGCGAGCTGATGAAGCGTGCCAACGAGCCCGCCGCGGCGGCCGGCCTGGAGTTCCGCCATGAGGACACCCCGCACGCGCGGACGATCGACGCCCACCGGCTGCTCCACCTCGCCAAGGCCGAGGGCAAGCAGGCCGCGCTCAAGGAGGAGTTGCTCGCTGCGTACTTCACCCGCGGGGAGTCGATGGGCGACCACGCCGTGCTGAAGCAGTCCGCCGTGAACGTCGGTCTCGACGCCGGCCGGGTGGACGAGGTGCTCGCGAGCGAGGAGTTCGCCGGCGACGTCCAGGCCGACATCGAGCAGGCCCGCGCCTACGGCGCCACCGGGGTGCCGTTCTACGTCGTCGAGGGGAAGTACGGCGTCTCCGGCGCCCAGCCGACCGACCTGTTCAGCCAGCTGCTGGAGAAGGTGCACGCCGAGACCAGGCCCGCGCTCACGATCGTCGGTGACGGCGACGCCTGCGGACCCGACGGCTGCGCGATCTGACGAGGCTCTGAACAGCCGAACCGAACGGCAAGCCCAGGCAAATTCTGGGTCCCGCCCTACAAGGTGAGCCTAACCTAACGTTAGGCTGCGGGAATGCTTCCAACGTTCGTCATCGGCCTGCGCGAGGGGCTCGAGGCGGCGCTGATCGTGTCGATCATCGCCACCTTCCTGCGCCGTAACCGCGCCCCGCTGCGCGGGCTGTGGATCGGGGTCGGCGCCGGCATCGGGCTGAGCGTCGCCGTCGGTGTCGCGCTGCGTCTCCTCGAGCAGGCGCTGCCGCAGCGGCAGCAGGAGATGCTCGAGTGCGTCATCGGCGTGATCGCGATCGTGTTCGTGACCGGGATGATCCGCTGGATGCACACCCACGCCCGCAGCCTCAAGGGCGAGCTCGAGAAGGCGGCGGCCGCGGCGCTGGGCGCCGGCACGCTGACCGCGATGGCGCTGATGGGCTTCCTGGCCGTGCTGCGCGAGGGTTTCGAGACCTCCGTCTTCCTGCTCGCCACGATCCAGAACGCCACCAGCGCCCCGGCCGCGATCCTCGGCGCCCTCCTCGGTCTGGCCATCGCCATCGGGCTAGGCTGGGGGATCTACGCCGGCGGGCTGCGCCTCAACCTGAAGATGTTCTTCCAGGTCACCGGGGTCTTCCTGGTCTTCGTCGCTGCCGGGCTGGTGATGTTCGCGCTGCGCACCGGGCACGAGGCGGGCTGGGTGACCGTCGGCCAGGGCCGCACGGTCGACCTGTCCTGGCTCATCCCCAACGGCTCGGTGCGCTCGGCCGTGATCACCGGGATCCTCGGCGTCCCCGCCGACCCGCGCGTGATCGAGGTGCTCGGCTGGCTCGCCTACCTGGTGCCGATGCTCGCGATGCTGCTCCTGCCCGCCCGGCTGCGCCCGGGCGCCGCGCTCGCGCGACGGCTGCGGATCGGCGGCGCCGTCGCCGCCGTGGCCGGCGCTGCCGCACTCTTCGTCCTCGTGCCGCTGCCGGGCGTCGACGTGCCCCGCGAGGCACCGCTGTCGGACGGACGTACGGCGGTGCTGGCCGTCTCGGGCGACCGGGCGACCCTGACCGCCGACGGCGAGAAGATCGAGCTCGGCAACCCCACCGACCACACCGGCAACGCCGACACCGCCTGGCACGCGGAGGGTTCCGGCGACCTGCCGGCCACTCTCACCGCGGGGGACCTGCTGACCTACACCGGCAACAGGGTCCCGGTCGGCCTCAACCTCACCACCGCGCCGGGCCCCTACGAGACCCGCTGGACCGACACCACCCGTCACACGGTGCTGAGCCGTGACGACGGCCTGGTCGACGTACGCACCACCGGCAAGCTCCTGCTCACGATCGAGGGCGGCGGCCTGACCTCGCCGCGCACCTTCACCGTCGACGGCGCCGCGCTGCAGGTCGAGGAGACCTACGCGGCCGACCTGTCGGCGACGATCGCCGAGGCGGACCGCGCCGCCCACGACCGGCTGCTGTGGAAGCACTGGGTGCCGGTCGCCCTCATCGTCCTCGCCGGGCTGCTGCTGTGGCAGTCCCTGCGCAGGCCCGGCCGCGCCACCGAACCGCGCGCCGTCAACGACCCCGGCCACGAAGGGCCCCGGGAGTCATCAGTGGAAGGAACCACCCATGTCGCGTAAGGCGATCTCCGTTGCAGCACTCACCGCGCTGTGCCTGACCGGCCTCGCTGCCTGCGGCAGCGACACCGACGACTCGGCAGCGCCGAAGAAGAAGGGCGCGAGCCAGGTCGCGGTGAAGCTGGTCAGCGGCTCGGACGGTGACGTCTGCGAGCTCGACACCGACACCGCCGCTGCCGGACCGGTGACCTTCACGGTCCTCAACGAGTCGGCGGCCGGCGTCACCGAGGTCGAGCTGATGGACGGCCAGAAGATCCTCGGCGAGAAGGAGAACCTCGCCCCGGGCCTGCCCGAGGTGTCCTTCACCCTCACCCTCGGCGGTGGTGACTACGAGGTCTACTGCCCGGGCGCCACCGAGGAGCGGATCCCCTTCGAGGTCACCGGCGAGGCCGCGGCGGAGCCGACCGGCGACACCGCCGAGCTGCTCGCCGCGGGCGCGAAGGACTACACGACCTACGTCAACACGCAGCTCGATGCGATGGTCGTCGGTGTCCAGGATCTGCAGAAGGCCGTCGACTCGGGCGACGTCGCCGCGGCGCAGAAGGCCTACGCCGACGCCCGCCCCTTCTACGAGAAGATCGAGTCCGACGTCGAGGGCTTCGTGATGGAGGGCTTCGACCCGACCGACAACAAGGGCAACCTCGACTACCTGATCGACATGCGCGCCTCCAACCTCGACGAGGCGGTCGGGTGGAGCGGCTTCCACGCCGTCGAGCGTGACCTGTTCGAGGCGAAGAAGATCACCGACCAGACCAAGAAGTACGCCGCCGACCTGGTCATCAACGTCACCAAGCTCGCCGAGGTCGGCAAGACCCTGGAGTTCAAGCCCGAGGACCTCGCCAACGGTGCCGCCGCGCTGCTCGAGGAGGTCCAGTCGGGCAAGATCACCGGCGAGGAGGAGGCCTACAGCCACATCGACCTGGTCGACTTCGCCAACAACGTCGAGGGTGCTCAGCAGGCCTACGCCGCGCTCCGCCCGGGTCTGGAGAAGATCGACGCCGAGCTGGTCAAGACCATCGACGGGCGCTTCACCGCCGTCACCGACGACCTCGAGGGCTACAAGGACCCGACGGCGCTGGGCGGCTACCGTCCCTACACCGCCGAGCTGAAGGCCTCCGACGGCAAGAAGCTGTCGGCCACGGTGCAGTCGCTGCAGGACGTGCTCGGCCGGCTGGCGGAGAAGGCAGCGACGGCCTGATGACCACCGAAGGCAAGGGCTTCTCCCGGCGCCGGCTCATCGCCGGCGCCGGGGGTGGCGTCGCGGCCGGCGCGGCGGCGGGCTTCCTCGGTGGCCGTGTCGCCGCGCCCGCCGAAGCGGCAGCCTCCGACGGGCTCGACCTCTCCCAGGCGTACGACTTCTACACCGGCGACCACCAGGTCGGCATCGCCACGCCGCCGCAGCGGCACCTGGTCTTCATGTCCCTCGACGTCGTCGAGGGCACCACGGCCGAGCAGCTGAAGGTGCTCTTCGCACGCTGGTCGGCGGCGATGGCGACGATGATGAAGGGCAACCCGGTCGGCTCCGTCGAGCCGACGCGGAGCAACGGCGTACCGCAGGACACGGGGGAGGCGTACGACCTCTCGCCGGCCTCGCTCACCGTCACCCTCGGGCTCGGGCCCAAGCTCTTCGACGACCGCTTCGGCCTGGCGGGCCGGGGCCCGAAGCTGCTCGCCGAGATCCCGCGGCTGCCCTCCGACGAGCTCAAGCCCGAGCTGTGCGGTGGCGATCTCGCGCTGCAGGCGTGCGCCGACGACCCGCAGGTCGCCTACCACGCGATCCGCGACCTGATCCGGATCGGACGCGGCCTGGTCACCACCCGATGGACCGTGCTCGGCTTCGGTCGCGCCTCCGCGGGCAAGGGGCAGAAGACGCCGCGCAACCTGATGGGCCTCAAGGACGGCACCCGCAACATCAAGTCCGAGGAAGACCTCGACGAGTTCGTCTGGGTCGCCGATCAGGACGAGCCGGTGTGGATGCAGGGCGGCAGCTACCTGGTCACCCGCAAGATCAACATGGACATCGAGGTCTGGGACGGCACGACCATCGACACCCAGCACGTCACCATCGGTCGCGACAAGGCCGAGGGTGCGCCGCTGGGCGGCGAGAAGGAGTTCGACACCCCGGACTTCAAGGCCGTACGCGACGGCAAGCCGGTCATCGACCCGACCTCCCACGTCGCGCTGGCGGCCTCGGAGAACAACGGCGGAGCCAAGATCCTGCGCCGCGGCTACAACTTCACCGACGGGCTCAACTCGCTCGGTCAGCTCGACGCCGGGCTGTTCTTCATCGCCTTCATGAAGGACCCCGCGACCTTCGTCGACCTGCAGCGCAAGCTCGGCCGCGTCGATCTGCTCAACGAGTACATCGCCCACGTCGGGTCGGCGATCTTCGCCGTCCCGCGAGCGCCGAAGTCAGGCCACTTCCTGGCCCAAGAGCTCTTCGACTAGGTCGGCCCGTGGATGCTCGCCGAGGTGACTCGGTGAGCATCGCGGCAGCCTCAGCGCTTGGTGGCGAGCAGGACGCTCGTGTCGGGGGCGACCATCACCTCGACGGTGGTGAAGCGCTCATCGGTGAGCCACGACTCGCGCAGGCTGTCGACGCGGCCGTAGACGATCGGCGGCCACAGGTCGGTGGGGATGAGGTCGTCGATGACGACGATGCCGCCCTCCTCGACCAGGTCGGCGAGCTGGTCGGGGGAGACCCCGCCGGGGGTCTCGGCGTCCAGGAAGAGCAGCGCGAACGGGCCACGGTCGCGCAGGATCGCCCAGTCGGCAGCGATCACCTCGACCTGCGGGTCGTCGGCGAAGATCTCGGAGGCCTCCTTGGCGAGATGCTCGTCGAGCTCGGCGGAGACGATCTGGGCGGCCGCGCCGCGTACGCCGCTGCGCAGCCACGCGGTGCCGACGCCGCACCCGGTGCCGAACTCCGCCATCGTGCCGCTTCGGGTGGCCGCCAGGGTCGCCAGCAATCGTCCGGTCTCGTTGCGGCAGAACGACACATAGCCCGCGCGACGGGAGACGTCGAAGGCGCGGGTCACGATGTCTGGCAGCTCTGGAGGTGCGCTCACAGGACCAGTCTTCCCGATATCGCGTGTGAGCGCGCGCACGGGTGTCTCGGATAGCGGACCATTCGTCCAGATCGGCTCCCTGGAGGCGTCTCCCGGGTTAACGTCAGAACACCATGCGGAGCATTTTTCTCGTACTCGAGTGCCGCGACGGGGCCCGGCGGTAACGACCGCAGGAGAAGCCACCTCGTCGCGGTGGCTTCCGTCTTCTAAAAGACCCTGGCTTCTCTCCCACACCCCTCTGTTTCCCGAAGTGTGAAGGAAGAAGCCATGTACGCGATGTACCCCGAAAGCCCCGAGTACCGCGAGTGGGGTCCGGCGAGCCACAACCCGGACAACCCGCACAGCGTCGAGAACACGATCGCCGCGGTCCAGCAGGCGCTCGACCTGCGGGACAACGGCGGCCAGCAGCCCGACGACAACTAGTCTCGCCGTATGTCTACGACCAACCTCGCAGTGATCCCCGGCGACGGCATCGGGCCGGAGGTGACCGCCGAGGCGCTGAAGGTGCTCGAGGTCGCTTCTCCGGTGAAGTTCGAGCAGACCCGATACGACCTGGGCGCCGAGCGCTATCTCGCCACCGGTGAGGTGCTTCCCGAGTCCGTTCTCGCCGAGATCAAGGAGCAGGACGCGATCCTGCTCGGCGCGGTCGGCGGCAAGCCCAACGACCCGAACCTGCCTCCCGGCATCCTCGAGCGCGGGCTGCTGCTCAAGCTCCGCTTCGAGCTCGACCACTACGTCAACCTCCGTCCGAGCCGGCTCTTCCCGGGGGCGACCTCCCCGCTGTCGGCCGAGGTGCTGAACAAGGGCGAGATCGACTTCGTGGTCGTGCGCGAGGGCACCGAGGGCCTCTACACCGGCAACGGTGGCGCGATGCGGGTCGGAACCCCGCACGAGGTCGCCACCGAGACCTCGGTCAACACCGCCTACGGCGTGGAGCGGGTCGTACGCGACGCCTTCGCCCGCGCGCAGGCGCGTCCGCGCAAGAAGCTGACGTTGGTCCACAAGACCAACGTCCTCGTCAACGCCGGCTCGCTGTGGTGGCGGATCACCCAGCAGGTCGCCGAGGAGTTCCCCGACGTCACCGTGGACTACCTCCACATCGACGCGGTGATGATCTTCCTCGCCACCGACCCGGCCCGCTTCGACGTGATCGTCACCGACAACATCTTCGGCGACATCATCACCGACCTCGCCGCTGCCATCACCGGCGGCATCGGCCTGGCCGCCTCCGGCAACATCAACTCCACCCGGGAGTTCCCCTCGATGTTCGAGCCCGTCCACGGCTCAGCCCCCGACATCGCCGGCCAGCAGAAGGCGGACCCCACCGCGGCCATCCTGTCCGGGGCCCTTCTGCTCGAGCACCTCGGCCACCCCGAGGCTGCCGCCGCCATCGACGCCGCCGTGCTCGCCGACCTCTCCGAGCGCGGCTCCGAGCCGCGTACGACCTCTGAGGTCGGCGACGCGATCGCCGCGCGCGTAACCAGCTAGACGCTCAACCCTGACGGGGCCGGGCGCAGAGATGCTGCGCCCGGCCCTTCGTCTGTCCTCATCACTTACCCGGCCCGCATTAGCACAGCTCTCGCAGAACAGGACTAATCTCATGCCCATGGAGATCAGCACCACATTGTCGACCCAACCGGCCACCGACAAGCAGCTCGCGGAGGTCCTGGCGAACCCAGGCTTCGGCAACCATTTCACCGACCACATGCTGACCGTCGAGTGGACGCCCGAACAGGGCTGGCACAACGGTCGCATCGAGGCGTACGCGCCGATCAGCCTGGACCCGTCGGCAGCCGTGCTGCACTACGCCCAGGAGATCTTCGAGGGCATGAAGGCCTACCGGCATGCCGACGGCTCGATCTGGTCCTTCCGGCCCGAGGCGAACGCCGCCCGGATGGCCCGCTCGAGCGAGCGGCTGGCGCTGCCCGTCCTCGAGATCGAGGACTTCGTGCAGACCGTGTTCGACCTCGTCAAGGTCGACCAGCGCTGGGTGCCCGAGGCGTCCGAGACCGATGAGAAGAGCCTCTACCTGCGGCCGTTCATGTTCGCCTCGGAGGCGTTCCTCGGCGTCCGCCCGGCTCAGCACGTCACCTACATGGTGATCGCCTCGCCCGCCGGCTCCTACTTCAAGGGCGGCGTGAAGCCGGTGCGGATCTGGCTCACCGAGGACTACACCCGCGCCGGCCGCGGCGGCATGGGCGCGGCCAAGACCGGCGGCAACTACGCCTCCTCCCTGGTCGCCCAGGCCGAGGCCTCGGCCAACGGCTGCGACCAGGTCGTGTTCCTGGACGCGCAGGAGGGCAAGTACGTCGAGGAGCTCGGCGGCATGAACCTCTACTTCGTCCACGCCGATGGCCGGATCGTCACCCCCGAGACCGGCACCATCCTCGAAGGCATCACCCGCGCCTCCATCATCGAGCTCGCCGGCAAGCTCGGCTACACCGTCGAGGAGCGCAAGTTCGCCATCGACGAGTGGAAGTCCGGCGTCGAGTCCGGCGAGATCACCGAGGTCTTCGCCTGCGGCACCGCCGCGGTCGTCACCCCGGTCGGTGAGCTCGTCTACAACGGCGGCTCCATCGCCTCCGCCGGCGACGGCGAGGTCTGGAAGACCATCCGCAAGCAGCTGGTCGACATCCAGTTCGGTCGCGCCGAGGACACCTTCGGCTGGATGCGCAAGATCGTCTGACCCTCGACGGCCGAGACGTCAGTCGCGTCGGCCGAGACGACCGGAGCGAGGTCGAGCGGCGAGCTTGCTCGTCCGCTCGCGCCGAGCGAGGGAGTAACCGCGCGTAGCGCGGAAGCGTCACTCCGGTCGGCCGAGGTGGCATGCCCGTGCCACCTCGGCCGACGTACGTGACGTCTCGGCCTGCTGTCGGCCGTGGCCGATAAGGTTTGTGACGTGACGACAGCCCCTCGCCGTCTCCCGGCGAACCAACGGGAGACCGTTGGCGACTACGACCTGCTCTCCCTGCTGGGGCAGGGCGGGATGGGGCGGGTCCACCTGGCCAGCCACCGCACCAGTGGTGAGCGGGTGGCGCTGAAGGTGCTGCGTACGCAGTTCGTGGGTGACGAGGAGGGCCGCCAGCGCCTCGCGCGCGAGGTCTCCTCGCTGCAGCGGGTGCGGAGCCGGTGGGTGGCCGGCGTCGTCGGCGCCGACCCGTGGGGCGACGTGCCGTGGCTGGCGACCCGCTACGTCCCCGGCCCGACGCTGCACGACAAGATCATCAACGACGGGCCGCTCTCGCGCGAGGACGTCGAGCAGCTGGCCAGCGACCTGGCCGAGGGCATCGCCGACTGTCATGCCGTCGGCGTCCTCCACCGCGACATCAAGCCGGCCAACATCATCATGGAGGGCCGCACCCCGATCCTGATCGACTTCGGGCTGGCCCGCGTCGCCGACGACCCGAAGATCACCGTGACCGGCCTGCTGATCGGCACGCCCGGCTACCTGCCGCCGGAGATCGCTGTGGGCGACCCGGCGACCCCGGCCTCGGACGTGCACTCGTGGGCCTCCGTGGTGACGTACGCAGCGACCGGCCGCCCGCCCTTCGGCGAGGGCAACCCGATGAAGCTGATGGACCGGGCCCGGCGCGGCGAGCACGACCTGGAGGGGGTGCCGCAGCCGCTGCGCGGACTGCTCGGCCAGGCGCTCTCACCCGACCCCGCCGACCGCCCGACGCTGGACGAGGTCCGCGAGTGGCTGCGTACGCCGCGCCGGCCGTTCGTGCACAAGCCGGTCGAGCAGCTCTCGCTGAGCGACCGGGCAGAGCGGGAGAAGGCGACCACGCCGGTCGCCCCGATCGCCCTGCCGGTGGGCCCGCGACACGATCCCCGGCTGGAGAAGCTGCGCCGGGCGGCCATCTGGCTCGGCCTGCTCGCCTTCGCCGTCGGTGTCGTCGCCGCCTTCCCGAGCGTCGGCTTCCTGACCGTGCTGGGCGCGGCGTGGCTGATCCGCGCCGCCACCCTGGCCGCCGGTGACCTGCGCCGCTGGCGCTGGTATCGCGGCCGCAAGTGGCACGACGCGCCTCGGCTCCTGATCGGCGCGCCCTGGCGGCTGGTCCGCTCGCTGCCGAAGACGGTCGTGGTCGGGGTGTGGGGCTTCGGGTTCGTGGTGGCGGCGGTGCTGATCGGCTACGCCCTGCAGCTCTCCCTCGAGGCGGCCCTGGGCCTGGCCGGGCTGGCGTTCGTGCTCGCGCTCTGGACCGGCTCCGGCCGTGACCGGCTGCGCGACCCGGTGACGACGGTGGTCCGCCGGATCTCGGCGCGGTGGGTGCCCTGGATCCTCGGGTTCGCCGTGGTCCTCACCCTGGCGCTCTTCCCGATCCAGACCCTCGCCGAGGAGGGCTCGCAGTTCTCCGGCGGCGACGAGCCGTGGTGGGTCGAGCTCCTCGGCTGGTGAGACGCCCGTCCCACGGAGAAAGATTTCGTGGCAGTATCAGGGTTATGACGAACCACGTCATCATCATTCGCTAGCGCGTCGAGCCTTGCCCGACGCGCCACCCTCTCGTTCCCGAGAGGGTTTTTTGTTGCCCAGCCCCAGGTCGACCCCGAGGACAGACAAGCCATGGAATTCCACGTCTACGACACCACTCTGCGCGACGGTGCGCAGCAGGAGGGCCTCAATCTCAGCGTCGCCGACAAGCTCGCGATCGCACGGCACCTCGACGGCCTGGGCGTCGGGTTCATCGAGGGCGGCTGGCCCGGTGCGAACCCGAAGGACACCGAGTTCTTCCGCCGAGCGGTCGACGAGCTCGACCTCAAGCACGCGCGGCTGGCGGCCTTCGGATCGACCCGGCGGGCCGGGGTACGAGCGGCCGACGACCCGCAGGTGGCGGCCCTCCGGGACTCGGGCGCGAGCGTCGTGACCCTCGTCGCGAAGTCCCACGACCGCCATGTCGAGCTGGCGCTGCGCACCACGCTCGAGGAGAACCTCGCGATGATCCGCGACACCGTCTCCCACCTGCGCCAGGAGGGCCAGCAGGTCTTCCTCGACGCCGAGCACTTCTTCGACGGCTACCGGGCCAACCGCGACTACGCGATGGAGGTCCTCAAGACGGCATACGAGGCGGGTGCCGAGGTGGTCGCGCTGTGCGACACCAACGGCGGGATGCTCCCGTCCTGGGTGGCCGACGTCGTCCACGACGTCCGCGAGCACACCCACGGAGCGGTCGGGATCCACTGTCACAACGACACCGGGTGCGCCGTCGCCAACTCGCTGGCTGCCGTGGACGCCGGCGCGATGCACGTCCAGGGCTGCATCAACGGCTACGGGGAGCGTACGGGCAATGCCGACCTCGTCTCCGTCGTCGCCAACCTGCAGCTCAAGCTCGGCCGCGAGGTGCTCCCGACCGGGCTGCTGAGCGAGGCCACGCGCGTCGCGCACGCGGTCGCCGAGGTGACCAACGTGCCGCCGGCAGGCCGCCAGCCGTACGTCGGTGCCTCCGCCTTCACCCACAAGGCCGGGCTGCACGCCTCCGCGATCAAGGTCGACCCCAACCTCTACCAGCACATGGACCCGGCCGGTGTCGGCAACGACATGCGGCTGCTGGTCTCGGACATGGCCGGGCGGGCCTCGATCGAGCTCAAGGGCCGCGAGCTCGGCTACGACCTCTCCGACGACCGCGACCTGGTGACCCGGGTGACCGACCGGGTCAAGGCGCTCGAGGAGCAGGGCTACACCTTCGAGGCGGCCGACGCCTCCTTCGAGCTCCTCCTGATCGAGGAGGTCGAGGGCGCGCGTCCCTCCTACTTCGACGTCGAGTCGTGGCGGGTCATCTCCGAGGCCCGCGGTGGTGGCCAGGAGGCTGCCTCGACCACCGAGGCGATCGTGAAGATCCACGCCGCCGGCGTACGTCACGTCTCCACGGGGGAGGGCAACGGTCCGGTCAACGCGCTCGACCAGGCGCTGCGCGCCGCGATCACGCGCGCCTTCCCGGTCGTCGCCGACTTCGACCTGATCGACTTCAAGGTGCGGCTCTTCGACCAGGGGCACGGCACCGACGCCAGGACGCGGGTGCTGATCGAGACCTCGGACGGCGTGACGTCGTGGACGACGGTCGGGGTCGGCTCCAACGTGATCGAGGCGTCGTGGGAGGCCCTGGTCGACGGGCTCACCTTCGGCCTGCGCCGGCATGTGGGCGAGACCACACCCTCGGAGGCCGCTGTCTCGGAATGAATCTCCGGACGGAGGACGTTAGACAGTTCAACATTGAACTTTCCGCGTTCTACGAGGAGAACCCGTGACCGACACCCGCATCGCCGTACTCGTTGGCAGCCTCCGCGCCGACTCCATCAACCGCAAGCTCGCCGAGAAGCTCGTCGCCGAGGCGCCTGAGGGTGTCGTGCTGGAGATCGTCGACGGCCTCGCGGAGCTGCCGTTCTTCAACGAGGACCTCGAGGCCGACCCGGGCGAGGCCGTCACCCAGTTCCGCAAGGTGATCGACGCCGCCGACCGCGTCCTCATCGTGACGCCGGAGTACAACGGCACCATGCCCGCCGTGATCAACAACGCGATCGACTGGCTCTCCCGCCCGTACGCCGCCGGCGTGCTCAAGGGCAAGATCCTCTCGGTCGTCGGCGTCGCCCCGACCCCCTACGGCGCCAAGTGGTCCCACGCCGACGCCGCCCGCTCGGCCGGCATCGGTGGCGCGATCGTCGTCGAGGACGCGATCGTCTCCCAGCCGGTCCACGAGATCGACGTCTTCACCGACGCCGACGCCCAGGCCCGCTTCAAGGAGGCCGTCGAGAAGCTCGCGGGCTTCGAGCCCGCAGCCGCCTGAGCCCCATCCAGGCGGCGTTACGAGGTCAGGTCTCTCCGGGGGGAGACCTGACCTTCGTCATTTATCGCGTGCGCGATGGGGCATTCGGCCTTAGGTTGCGGGACATGAGTGGACCCGTGAAGCAGCTGCGAGTGGTGGTCGAGGCGAAGGACTACGAGGAGGCGGTGGCGTTCTACCGCGACACCCTCGGCCTTCCCGAGCAGGCCGCCTTCTCCGGCCCCGGCGATGCCCACGTGACGATCCTCGACGCCGGCCGAGCGACGCTCGAGCTCGCCAACCCCGCCCAGCACGCCTACATCGACGAGGTCGAGGTCGGTCGACCGGTGGCCGGACACGTACGCGTGGCGTTCGAGGTCGAGGACTCCGCCGGTGTCACGTCCCGGCTCGTGGAGGGTGGTGCCGCGCTGGTGGCGCCGCCCACCCGCACCCCGTGGGAGTCGCTCAACGCGCGCCTCGACGGCCCCGCCGACCTGCACCTGAGCCTCTTCCAGGAGCTGGGCGAGCCCGTGCTGGCGCCGGACTACCCGATCACCACCGAGCGGCTCCTGCTGCGTCCGATCGACGTCGAGCGCGACCTGGAGGACCTGCACGCCTATCTGTCGCGGGAGGATGTGTGCCGTTACATCCCGCCGGTGCCGAAGGACCGCGACGCGTTGCGCGAGTCCTACGCGGCGTGGAGGCGCCCCTCGGTCCTGCGCCGCGAGGGCGAGGTGCTATGCCTCGGCGTCGAGCACCGGGACAGCGGGCAGCTGATCGGTGATGTCGTGCTCTTCTGGCACAGCAAGGAGCAGCGGTCGGGAGAGATCGGCTACGCCTTCAACCCGGAGTTCCATGGACAGGGCTTCGCCACCGAGACCGCCCGGGCGCTGCTGGGGCTGGCGTTCGACGGGCTCGGCCTGCACCGGGTGACCGCCCGGGTCGACGAGCGCAACGAGGCCTCCGCTCGGGTGATCGAGCGGCTCGGGATGCGCAAGGAGGCGGTCGAGCGGGAGGCCGAGTGGTTCAAGGGGGAGTGGACGACATTGGTGCACTACGCGATGCTCGAGGACGAGTGGCGTTAGTGTGCTGGAGTGGCCGAGCTTCATGATCTGACCGCCCTGGAACAGGGAGAGCTGCTGCATCGATGCGAGGTCTCCCCGGGCGAGCTCGCCGAGCACTATCTCGACAGGATCGCCCGGCTCGACGACGTGGGTGCCTTCGTCACCGTGGCCGAGGAGCGGATCTCGACGTGTGCCCGTGAGCTCGCGGTCAAGCCGGTCGGCGCCTCACCGCTGTGGGGCGTACCCACCGCGATCAAGGACCTCAACCTCACCCGTGGGGTGCGTACGACCTTCGGGTCGGCGGCCTTCGCCTCGTTCGTCCCGGACGTGTCCGACAACGTGACGCTCTCGATCGAGGCGGCCGGGATGATCTCGCTCGGGAAGACCAACACCCCCGAGTTCGGCTCGCCCTGCTACACCGAGCCGGATGTGGCGCCGCCCGCCGTCACCCCCTGGGACCGTACGCGGATCGCCGGTGGCTCCTCCGGAGGTGCTGCCGCGGCGGTGGCCGCCGGGCTCGTGCCGGTCGCGCAGGGTTCCGACGGCGGCGGCTCGATCCGGATCCCGGCCTCGTGCTGTGGCCTGGTCGGCCTGAAGCCGACCCGCGGGCGGATCTCGCCGTCGCCGATGTACGGCGACGCGGCCGGTCTCGCCGCCGCCGGCCCGATCGCCCGGACCGTACGGGACGCGGCGGCCTTCCTCGACGTGCTCGCGGGGCGGCGTACGGGTGACCCGTTCTGGGCCCCGGAGGAGCAGCTCCCGTTCCTGGACGCCTGCGATCGGCCGCCGGGGCGGCTGCGCATTGCCCGGTTCATCGAACCGCTGATCGCCCCGACCACGGTCGACCCCGAGTGCGTCACGGCGTGGGAGAACGCCTCCACGCTGCTGGAGTCGCTGGGCCACGAGATCGTCGACACCCCGCGGCCGCTGCCGGTCGAGGCGGTCGCGGTCTTCGAGACCGTCTGGGCGGTCGGGACCGCGATGGCGGTCGTGAACCTCACCCCTGACCAGCGCTCTCAGATCCGGCCCTTGACCCGCTGGCTCACCGAGCGCGGCGAGGCGGTCAGTGGCCCGGAGTTCGGCCTGGCGATCGCGGAGCTGCGCCGCTTCGCCGCGGGCGCGCTCGAGGCGCTGGCCCCCTACGACGCCGTGCTCACCCCGACGCTCGCCACCCCGCCGCCGAAGGTCGGCGCGATCCGTGACGACGCCGACCCCGCCGGCGACTTCCAGGCCCAGAAGGAGTTCACTCCCTGGACCTCGGCCTGGAACGTCACCGGCATGCCCGCCGTCTCCCTGCCCCTCCACTGGACCCCCTCCGGCCTCCCGGTCGGCGTCATGCTCGCCGCCCGTCCCGCCGAGGAGTCCCTCCTGCTCTCCCTCTCGGCCCAGATCGAGGACGCCGCTCTCTGGGACCACCGCCTCCCGCCCGGCTGGTGACCCCTAGCCGAAACCGCCGAAATGGCGAGCCGAATCTGTAGTTGTGGGTGACGAGAGTCGACTTTCGTCACCCACAACTACAGATTCGGCCGCCAGAACTACCGATTCGGCTGGGGATGGTCAGTCGCCGAGACCCCGGGCCTTGAGGGCGTCGCCGGTCTCGTGGGCGCGCGCGACGACGCGGATGACGAAGGGGGTGAGGTAGGCCCTGGGGGAGCGGCCGAGGCCGCGGGCGCGGGCGGCGTCGCGGGTCTCCTGGGCGAGGGTGAGGGTGCCGGGGAGGGCCTGGATGGCCATCGAGATCGTGAGCGCGACCCGCTCCGGGTCGAGCCCGACGCGGCGTAGCGGGCGGATCCAGCGGACCACGGCATCGAGCATCTCGGTGGTCGGCGTGGTCACGGTCAGGGTGAGCGCCACCAGGGCGAGCGAGACCAGGTCGAGCAGCGACTCCACCGCCCGTGGCAAGGTGAAGAGCCACCACTGCAGGAGCGCGACCACCACGGCGATGACGAGTACGGCACGCAGCGCCCGCGCGGTGGCGGCCAGGTCGAGCCGCCCGACCAGGGCGAGCGCGACAGCGACCACGAGGAAGGCGACGGCGAGGATCGGTCCGCGCAGCGCGACGATCGCGACGCTGATGACGGCCAGGCCGAGCAGCTTGGGGCCCACCGGGAGGCGGTGGAGCACGGTGTCGCCGGGGCGGTAGAGCCCGACCGTCATGCTCATCCCTCGCTCACCGTCCTCACGTAGTGCTTGACGGCGGCGTCGGCGTCGCCGTCGAAGCAGACCCGGCCGTCCTCGACGACGAGGACGCGGTCGCAGCGGCGTACGAGGTCGAGGTCGTGGGTGACGAGGACCAGCTGCTGCGGCAGCGAGAAGAGCAGGTCACCGACCATCCGGGTGTTGCGCAGGTCGAGCAGCGTGGTCGGCTCGTCGGTGACCAGTACGTCCGGCGAGGTGGCGAGCACACCGGCGAGGGCGAGCAGCTGACGCTGGCCCCCGGAGAGCGCATGCACGCTCACCTCGGCACGCTCGGAGAGCCCGAAGCGGGCCAGGGTCTCGAGGGCGACCTGCTTGCGGCGTACGCGGTCCTTCACGGTCCGGCGCAGCGACAGCTCGACATCCTCGACACAGGTCGGCATCACCAGCTGGGCGGCGGGATCGGTGAAGGTGAACCCGACGCGGCGGCGTACGGCAGCACCCTGACGAGCCACGTCGAGCCCGTCGACGGTGACGCTCCCGGCGCTCGGGAGCACCAGCCCGTTGATGAGACGGGCGAGGGTCGACTTGCCCGAGCCGTTGCTGCCGACGATCCCGATGCGCTGCTCGGTCAGGGACAGCGTGGTCGGCTGCAGGATGGTCCGTGAGCCGCCGAGATCCGGGGACTCGACCCGGACCTCGGCGGCCTCGAAGCGGATCTCAGGCACGTCGGGCGAGCAGCTTCGGGAAGGCGCGGTGGACCTGCGAGGCGACGACCGCGGCGACGGCCGCCTTGATGAAGTCGCCGATCCAGTAGGGAGCGTCGAAGGCCGCCGCCTCGGGCAGGCCGACGTGGAGCACGATGGCCATCCCGATGATCCCGCCGACGTGGTTGATCACGACGCCCACGACGCAGGCGGCGAAGACGAGGAGGGGGTTGGTGCGGCGGGCGCGCAGGACGTACTTCACGAGCAGGCCGACGGCGAGCACCATGATCGGGAACGACCACAGGTAGCCGCCGGTCACCCCGACGAAGACGCCGGGGCCGGAGGCGTGGCCGGCGAAGACGGGCAGCCCGGCGACGCCGAGGACCAGGTAGAGCACCACCGCGGCGGTGCCGCGCAGCGGACCCAGCAGGGCACCGGTCAGCAGCAGCGCGAAGCCCTGCAGCGTCAGCGGGACGCCCGCGCCGCCCATCGGGATGGCGGCGAGGTAGGAGCAGACGGCGATCAGGGCCGCGAACGCGGCGATCAGCGCGAGGTCGGTGGTGTCCAGACGCGACGCATTGGCCGCGGGGGTCTTGTCCGTGCTTGTGGGGGACTCGGTCATACTCGCTCCTGCGTACTCAGACCTGAACCTTGGTCAGGTGAACGGTGTTCAGGTTAAGGTCGACGTACGTCTTCGTCCACTTCGTCCCACCACCCGGCCCCTGGGAGCAACATGCGATACCGCCGTGAGGACGTCGTCGCCCGCGCGCTGGAGGTCCTCGACGACTACGGTCTCGCCGACCTGACCATGCGCCGCCTCGGCACCGAGCTGGGCGTACGTCCCAGCGCGCTCTACCACCACTTCGCCAACAAGCAGTCCCTGCTGGCCGCGGTGGCCGACGAGATCCTGCTCCGGGGACGCCACGAGCAGACGGGAGCCTGGGACGTACGCGTCACCGGTGTCTGCACCGACCTGCGCGACTCGCTGCTGGCCTACCGCGACGGCGCCGAGGTGGTCGCCACCGTGTGGGCCTTCGGGCTCGGCGCCACCCAGCCCTACGACGACCTCGTCGCGGCACTGAACGACGGTGGCCTCGGCGACCTCGCCCCGACCGCCGCCCGCACCCTGCTCCACTTCGTCTACGGCCACGCCGTCGACGAGCAGACCCACCTCCAGGCGGCCGCCGCGGGCGCCATCGAGGACGACGTACGCGACACCGACGACTTCATCGCCGGCCTCGGCCTGATCGCCGCCGGCATCTCCATGGCCAAGGCCGTCCGCGAGGCCTCGGCCGACCGCTGAGGTCCCGGCGCTCGCGGTCAGACCGAGTCGACCTCCGCGCCGTGCAGCTCGGCGAGCAGCACGGCTCCGGCTAGGTCGAGCTTCGTGCCGCGCAGCGATGCCACGGTGAGGTCGACGCGGTCGAGGTCGGCGCCGCGGAGATCGGCGCCGTGCAGCGTCGTCTCCTGGACCGTGGCTCCGCCGAGCTGCGCGTCTCGTAGCACCGCGTCGGTGAGGTCGGCCAGCGACAGGTCGGCATCGCGAAGATCCAGTCCGGAGAGGTCGAGCCGGGCGAGGTTGGCTCCGCGCAGCGAGACCCCGCGCCAGACGCCGCCGGTGACCTTCAGCGGCCGCAGGGTGCAGTCCGAGAACTCGGTGCCGCTGAGCTTGCAGCCGTCGAAGGTCGCGTCGAAGAAGTTGGTCCGCCGGAAGTCGCAGCCGACGAACGCCGAGCCGACGTGGGTCGAGGCGTTGAACCGGCCGCCGTGGAAGACGCAGTTCTCGAAGAGCGCGGCCGACGTCGTCGCCTCGGTCAGGTCGACGTCGGTGAAGACACAGTCGACGAACCTCGCCCCGGTGAGATCTGCTGCGTACCAGTCCTCGCTGCGGAAGTGCTCGTCGGTCGCCTCGGCGGGTGGGTTCGACATGGCGCACACCCTGCCACCGACCACCGACACTCAGTCGTGCCGGCCGAACCAGTCGTCGAGGAGCGGCCAGGTGGTCTCACGCGCGGCACGGCCGGTGAGCAGACCGAGATGGCCGCCCGGAACGACCTCGAAGCGGAGCTCCTTGGCGCTGGTGAGCAGATCGACCAGCGGTCGGACCGAGGCGACGGGCCCGATGCCGTCGTTGGCACCCGCGACGACGATCGTGGGCTGCTTGATGTCGCGCAGGTCGACGATGTGGTCGCCGAGATCGATCTTCCCGCCGAACAGCGCGTTGGTGCGGAAGAAGTGGTGGTAGAGCTGCCCGAACGTCCGCCCCGGGTAGGCGATGATGTTGTCGGTGAACCGGTCGACCGCCTCGAGCTGGGCGAGGAACTCGCGGTCGGCCAGGTTGGACAGCTTCGCCACCGGCTTGGTGAACATCTTGTCGACCGACGAGAGCTGAAAAGCCCACCTGACCAGCGGCTTCGGCGCGCCGCCGAAGGCCTGGTAGGCGGTGGTGACCAGGTTGCCCGGAGGCAGGTTGAGCAGCGGCCGCAGCGGCGCGATCAGCGGCACCTGACGTACGTCGCAGGGCGAGCCGAGCACCGCGAGCGAGGCGATCGGGAGGTCGGGGGAGTCGGCGGCGGCGAGCATCGCGAAGATCCCGCCGAGCGACCAGCCGACCACGTGCACCGGCCGCCCGCCCGCGTGCTCGGAGACCGACCGGACCGCCTCGGGCACGACGTGGGAGATCCAGTGCTCGATGCCGAGGCTGCGGTCGGCGAAGTTCACCTCGCCGTACTCGACCAGATAGGTCGGCCGGTTCGTCTCCACCAGGTGCTCGACGACCGAGCAGCCGCGCCGCAGGTCGTAGCAGAGCGCCGGAGCCGCCAGCGGCGTCACCAGCAGCACCGGGTCGCCCTCCGGGGTCGCCCCGCGCACCGGCCGGTAGTGGTAGAGCTCGCGCCTGGTGCCGTCGTCGATCAGCGTGCGCGGCATCGGCCGAAGGTCGGCGAGCCCACCGTAGAGCAGCGAGTGCGCGACGTTCCCCGCGGCGGCGCCGACCGTGGTGGTGATCGAGGCGGCAGCTTTTCGGGGGCGGGGAATGATGGCCATTATGGGATTAACGTATCCCGTTGATCGAGGTCACGCCGGGAGGAGCGTGCTCCGCATGTGACGTCCGTTACCTCGGTTCGGTCAGCGACGCAGGTCCAGCGTCCAGGTCTGGCCGATGAGGTCGTGGCCGAAGCTGTGGTGCTTCTCCTCGTCGGTGAGGACGAAGCCGTACGCCTCGTAGATCCGCCGCGCGGAGGTCAGGATGTCGTTGGTCCAGAGGGTGACCTCGTCGTACCCCGCGGCTCGGGCGAAGTCGAGACACTCCTCGACCAGGCAGGTGCCGACCCCGAGGCCGCGTGCCTCGGCGGCGACCAGCAGGATCCGCAGCCTGGCGACGCCGGGCTGCTCGCCGGTCACGAGGAGGATGCAGCCGGCACGGCGCCCGTCGACCTCGCCGATCCAAGCGGCCTCCTTCGCGGGGTCGTGGGCGGTGGCGTAGTCGGCGACGATCCGGGCGACCAGCGCCTCGAACTCGGTGCTCCAGCCGAACTGCTCGGCATAGATCTCGCCGTGGGCCATCACCATCCAGCCCAGGTCGCCGGGGCTGTCGGCACGCCGGATCCTCATCCGGGTGCCGCGTTCTTCGTGTGTCATCACGTCTCCTACTGACACGACTGTTTCAGTAGGAGTTATGCTAGGCCCGTGCCCGCCCCGGAGCCAACCCCGTCAGCCCGTAAGACCGAGCTGCTCGAGGCGGCTTACGCCTACGCCCTCGAGCACGGTCTCGCCGATCTCTCGCTACGCCCGGTGGCCGCCGCGATCGGTTCCAGCCCTCGCGTGCTGATGTTCCTGTTCGGCAACAAGGACGGGTTGGTCAAGGCGCTCCTAGCCCGGGCACGCGCCGACGAGCTGAGGATGATCGAGCCTCTGCACTCCTCGGCCACCGGCCTGCCCGAGGCGGTCTCCCATGTCTGGACCTGGCTCGACGCCGAGGAGCACCGCCCGCTCCTGCGGCTGTGGGCCGAGGCGTACGCCCGTTCCCTGGTCGAGCCCGACGGCGCCTGGGCCAGCTTCGCCGAGTCGACCGTCAACGACTGGCTTGCCGTCCTCGCCGCCTGTCAGCCCGAACCCGAACGGACCAGCGACCACGGACTCACCCTCCGCACCCTCGCCCTCGCCACGCTGCGCGGAGCCCTCCTCGATCTCCTCGCCACCGGTGACGCCGAGCGGGTCACCGCCGCGGTCGAGCTCCAGGCAGCCGCCCTCGGGGGATCAGCCGAGCAGATCCTGGTCGAGTAAGAGCGGAACTGCTAGTTCCACTCGCAGACGACGCCATCATCATCACGATCTTCGTAGTAGTGGTACTCCGGATCCACCCCGCGCGTATACGGGCCGAGGCCGTGATCGTTCGCCTCGGCACAAGTCCCGTAGTTCGGATCCAACTCAGGTGTCGGCTTGGGCTTAGGTTTGGGCTTTGGCGTGGGGGTGGGCTTCGGTGTTGGGGTAGGCTTCGCGGTCGGCGTCGCAGTTCGCGTGGGCCGGGTAGAAGCGGTGGCGCTGGGCCTTTCGTTGTCAGGTGATGACGCCGATGGTGAGGGCGAACTCGATGCGCTTGGGGTACGCATCAGGGGAGTCGGGTCCGTCGGATCCTCCCCTTCGAGAGACGTCAGGACCACGGTTGCAACCCCAAGCACAACCCAGACGCCGGCGATCGCGGTCGCGATCGGCGCGCTGAGTTTGCCCTTGCGCCAGAGGTAGAACGGCAGGATCGGGACACAGCAGCAGAGCATCACCGCGGATAGACCTATGACGGCTCCGACGTTCAGTTTTCCGTCTGGGCCTGGTGGTGGCGGAGGTGGCGGAGGCGGCGGAGGTGGCGGAGGTGGCGGAGGCGGCGAGGGCGGGCCGTAATTCATGTAGCGACTCGGTTTCATGGGTCTTGGAATCACGCGTTGCTTCCAGTTCCTTGCGTCCCGAGTAAGCGCGTGACTGGTGCGTATCTCGTCAAGGTAGGTGATTCCATGCGCTGTCGATGGCGAGATGCTCGGCATCGGATCGATCTCAGCGTCATCGGGTCTGGTGGACGGGGAGAGGTCGCTTGTCTCTGTGTCAGCGTGCCTAAAGCGGGGTATGACCGCGCAGCGGCCCGCGCGCCTCCCGACGTTCTTGGCCACTCTGGCCCTCATGAGTCAGCAGAACATGCCGCGAGCACCTCGGATCTCCCTCGGCCCCGGCGAGATCATGGTCTTCGGACTGATCATCGTCTTTATCGGCGGCATGATCATGACCGACGACGGAGCGTTTGGTGCCATCATCATCGCGATCGGCGCAACCATGACCCAGGTAGGCATCATCACCACGGCAGTGGAGTGGGCCATCAAGCGGACTCGCGAGAACTGAGATGGGTGAGAGATAGTGGCGACCTGTTCGGAATGCGGGACTTACGGGCATGGTCGAAGCACCCTGCGCAACTGGGAACTCGACATCCTCGGCGGTGAGCTGTGCCCCGCCTGCGTCATCAAGCGATGACCCTGACGCTGTGGTCGAGACTCAAGTAGGGCCTTGGGGCATGTCGAGGGCTCGGAGGGTCAACTGAGGTGAAGGAGGACCGTACCCCGGCGTATCAGCGCGAGTCCTTTCACTGTCCTCATTGCGGCGTCTATGCGCTTCAAGACTGGTCCGTCGTAAAGAGGAAGACGGTGGCAGGATGGGTTTCGGCCGACGACTTCGACATCGCGCAGTGCACGGCAACGATGTGTCAGAAGTTCAGCATCTGGCATGACGAAACGATGGTCTTCCCGCTGAAGCGGCGGGGCGAGAAGCCGCATCCCGACATGCCTGAGGATGTCCTCGCGATCTACAACGAGGCACGAGAGGTAGCGCCCATCTCGCGCAAGAGCGCGTCGGGATTGCTGCGTTTGGCGTTGCAGATGCTCGTAGATGAGCTGGAGCCAGGCAACGGAGGGATCGATAAGAAGATCGGCGCCCTCGTAAACAAGGGGCTCGACCCCCAGGTTCAGCAGGCGATGGACGTACTACGTGTCGTGGGGAACGAGTCGGTGCATCCGGGAGAGATCAATCTCGACGCCGACGACGAGTGGCTTCCGGCGCTGTTCAACCTTCTCAACATCATCGTTGAGCAGGTCATCGCTCGACCGAAGAACATCAGCGGGTTGTTCTCGAAGTTGCCTGGGACCAAGTTGGCTGCGATCGATCGTCGCGACAACCCCATGTAGCGACTCACGCTGCGGAGATGAACTCTAGGCCGGGTCGAGTCGAACCATGTCGGGATGCTCGATCGCCCAAACCAGCCTCATGCGCTGGCTTGGGTCCATGGTGAGCTCGAGAACGTCTGACCGTGGGATCCACTCGACCCGTGGGCTCTCGGGGCTCCGGGTCGGTTCTCCGGCCACGTACTCGGCTCGGTAGACGATGGCGAACTGCTGACGAACTTCGCCGTTGTCGTACTCGATGCGGTGGAGTGGATCGGTGAAGACGCCGACCAGGCCGGTGCAATTGATCTCGATGCCGGTCTCTTCCAACGTCTCCCGAACAACACAAGTGGTCAGGCTCTCGCCGTACTCCATCGTGCCGCCAGGCATGGACCACTTGCCGTTGTCGCTGCGTTGGATGAGCAGGATCTTGTCGTCGTGCTCGACAAAGGCCGCTGCTGCTGGCTTCAGGCTGTTGACTGCTGGGGCCGCTGGGTCGTCGTGCCAGTCCGTCCGAGGCATGTGCCCAGCCTATTCAGGGCGTCGGGCGGTGCTCCATACGCGGTCGAAGGCACCCATGTAGTAACTGTGCAGGTGACCTCCCGACACGTCGGCCAACTCCAGCGTTGGAGAGTCCTTCGCTGGTAGCCCGTGGCTATGAAGGTTGACCAGCAGAGTCTGGTCGAACCGGTACAGCGAGGCATACAGGGCTGTGCCATGTAGGCGGATCTCGACGCCGGGCAGTGATGCTGACGCCGCGAGGAACTCGTATGCGGATGCGGCCCTGCCGGGGACGTTCGGCATTCCCTCATCAAGTCCGCGCTGTACCAGGACATCGCTCGTTGGGTCACCCAAGAGGATGCGCGCTCTGCCGCCAGCGCTGCTCAGGCGTGCGAGCGTCTCAGGGAGTCGGTAGGTGTCCGTGAGGAACATGGCGGCGTAGACGAGTACGTCGATGTTCTCTTGCGCGTTGTCTAGGTGCCGCTGCCAGACCTCGGCGGGCACGGCGGATCGAGTGGGCCAGACTCTGGTGATCTCTGACGTAGTGGGGCTGACGGCGTGGTCTGTGCCTAGGAGGACGGGCCAGAAGTACGTTTCGTCCTTGCCCAGTTCTGCGGCGACCCGGGCCCGTGCTTTGGGTCGGGGGATGCGATCTTGGGTGATCCAGCGTTCGACGGTCTTGGCATCGACATCGACCAGGGCCCCGAGGCGAGCAGGGGAGAGCCCGAGTGCGTTCATCGCACTGCGTAGGCGGACATTACCCATGGCTGAACTCTGTCACGAGTGTCCCTCAATGTCCCTGTAGCGAGGTGTTGTCGTCCCCGCGAGTCGACCGAAACTGACAGAGCCCGGGGGCGCCGAAGGGTTCACCGACGGCGGTCGCCCCGGGATCCAGACTCGACAACGACCTGCGACGGAGCACCATGAGTTCCGCAGAGAACCGACGCACTCGCCCGGGACGACCCCGGCACATTCAGGCACCTGACAGTGCCCTCTCAGCCCGTGACCAGATCCTCGACGCTGCCGCTCGGCTGTTCGTCTACCAGGGGTTCGCCGCCACATCGACACGGGAGATCGCAGAGAAGGTTGGCATTCGCCAGGCGTCGCTCTACTACCACTTCGCGTCTGGCAAGGACGAGATCCTCGGTGAGCTCCTACAGCAGTCAGTACGGCCTACGGTCGACAAGGTGGCTCAGATTGAAGGCATGTGCCCGCCAGAGGCACCCGAGACCGCGTTGTATGTCTTGATGCTGCTCGATGTCCGCACGTTGGCGGCGCTCCCGCACAACACAGGGTTCCTGGCACGTCTACCGGAGGTCACGAGGTCGCCCGCCTACGAGCCGTACGACAAGACCCGTCGAGGGCTCGAAGATGCGTACGAGCGGCTGGGCCGTCAGGTCGTGCGGTCTCAAGTGGTCGTGCCAGGAACTACGGGGGAGTGGCTCCTCAACCATGCGGAGACTGTGATCCTGATGCGGAGGTCTGGAGACAGGATCGGCGGAGCCGCAGAGGCCGCTATCGCCGCCTCTGGGCTACGAATGTGCGGAGCCGGCCAGGACCAGATCGACACTGCGGCACGACAGGCTCAACTGATCCTCGCCGTGGACTAGTACCTCGGATTGGGTACGGCGCGTCAAGGTCGCACAAGGCCAGCGGGCAAGTTGGCCACGCTGCGGGAATGAGTTACAAAGCGACGCTGGTGTCCTTGTGCTTCGTGCTCGTCCTCACGCTTGCCGGATGTTCGGAGGAAGCGAGTGACCCGAAGTCATCCCCATCCTCCGATGACCAGACGGCAGGTCTATTGGAAGAAGCGTACGCAGCATGCTCGACCGGCGAAGTCGTCGATTGGAAGGCGTATGGCTCCCAGGCCCCGCCCGTGGGTGACGTCATCCAGTTGAGCGAAGACGGAAACGCGATCACGGTCAAGACGCCCCGCACTCAGGGTGAGGACCTTGGAAACCTTGGATACTGGGTTGGCGATTGCATTCTCGCGGAGACGCAAGCGCCGAAGTCGGTGACAGAGGCGATGGCCGATGCGAACCTCAATGCCTCATGGGATGAGCATCAAGAGGTGTACGACTCGTCCACGTTGGCCGCGACGATCAGCTTCGATTGGTACGACCACGAGTCCGAAGCCGGTACCTCTTGGGACGCGACCTTTCGGGCTCAGCCCCACTGACTTAGGCGAGGCTTCCGAGTAGCCATTTACACTCGGCGATCAGCCGCTCCCGCAGTGGCGCCGCCCGCTCGGCGAAGGCGCGCTGGGCCGCGGCGTACTCCTGCTTCCCGGCGGCCGTCTCGATCCGGATCGGGTCGAGGCCGAGCTCGGCGAGGTCGTAGGGAGCGGCCTTCATGTCCATGGTGCGGATCTCCCAGGCGAGCTCGAAGCAGTCGGCGACGAGGTCGGAGGAGATCAGCGGCGAGAGCCGGAAGGCGTGCTTGTAGAGGTCCATGTTGCCGTGCAGGCAGCCAGGCTGCTCGAAGGACGCCCGGTCGTCCGACCGCGGCGAGAGGGTGTTGAGCGGTGCGGCCGGGGGAGTGAAGAAGCGGTACGCGTCGAAGTGGCTGCACGCGATCCGGTGGGACTCGACGACGCGGTCGGTGCCGGCGGCTCCCAACCGCAAGGGCCAGTCGGCGTGGCGTACCTGCTCCGGGGTGAGGCGATAGACCATCGCCCACTCGTGGAGACCGAAGCAGCCGAAGTTGCCGTCGCGCGAAGCGGTCGCCCGTAGGAGCTTCAGCAGCGTCTCGACGAGCAGGCGCTTGTCGGCGAGGAACTCAAGAGAGACCGTGCCGTTCGAATAGCCGCGCAGATCCGCGTACTCCGCTGCGTCCGACAGCGTCACCCCGAACCCCGGGTGCCAGCGCACTAGCTGAGCGGGGCGGTAGGAGTAGTAGGTGAAGAGGAAGTCGTTGACCGGGTGCTTGACCCGGGCGCCGCGACGGGAGAGATGCGGCTCGACGTAGGGCGCCAGGCGCGCGTGGTGGGCGGCCGCGTGAGCGGTCCACTCCGAACGCGACAGCACCTCCACGACGTACAAGCCTACGAAGGCGGCGCATCGTGAAGTGAATCGTGGCGACGGGTCCGGATAGGCTCAGCCTGTGCGCATCGCCAGATTCACGACCAAGGGTGGCGAGCCCCAGTTCGGCGTCGTCATGGGGGACCTAGACGGCTACGGCCAGCTCAGCGAGGACGCGACCGTGGTCGCGCTCCAGGGCGACCCGCTGTTCTCGGGCATCAACCTCACCGATCAGGTCCACAAGTTCGACGACGTCAAGCTGCTCGCGCCGGTGATCCCGCGCAGCAAGGTGGTCGCGGTCGCCCGCAACTACGCCAAGCACGCCGCCGAGCTGGGCAACGAGGTGCCGGAGGAGCCGCTCTTCTTCATCAAGCCCAACACCGCGGTCTGCGGCCCGAACGACGCGATCCAGCGGCCCGCGGGTGTCGAGGATCTGCACTACGAGGGTGAGCTCGCGATCGTGATCGGCCGGATCTGCCGCGATGTCCCGGTGGAGAAGGTGACGGACGTCATCTACGGGATGACCGTGGCCAACGACGTCACCGCGCGCGACGTCCAGCGGCGGCTCAAGCACTTCTCCCAGGCCAAGGGCTACGACACCTTCTGTCCTCTCGGCCCCTGGATCGAGACCGAGGTCGAGCCGGAGCAGCTGGCGGCCGGCGTACGCATCCAGACATTCCTCAACGGCGACGTCGTCCAGGACGGGTCCACGAAGGACCTCGTCCACGACATCCCCAAGCTGATCGCCCACATCAGCAGCGTGATGACGCTGCTGCCGGGCGATGTGATCCTCACCGGCACCCCCGAGGGTGTCGGCCCCATGGAGCCCGGCGACGAGATCGAGATCTTCGTCGAGGGGCTCGGAGCTCTGACGAACAAGGTGGCACAGCGTTGACTGGCAATGAAGTGATCGGCACACTCGAGCCCAAGGACTACCGGGTCCGGATGGCACCTTCGCCGACGGGCTCGCCTCACGTCGGCCTGGTCCGGACGGCCCTGTTCAACTGGGCCTTCGCCCGCCACCACGGCGGCACCTTCGTCTTCCGCATCGAGGACACCGACAAGGCCCGCAACACCCAGGAGTCCTACGACGGGCTCATCGACCTGATGCGCTGGCTCGGCCTCGACTGGGACGAGGGCGTCGAGGTCGGCGGCCCCTACGGCCCCTACCGCCAGTCGGAGCGCTCGGAGATCTATGCCGACGCCCTCGGCCGGCTGCGCGCCTCCTCCCACGTCTACGAGTGCTACTGCACCGGCGAGGAGGTCACCGCCCGCTACGAGGAGCGCCTCGCTGCCTACAAGGCCGCGAAGGCCGCCGGGGAGAAGGGCGAGGCGCCCGCTCAGGGCTACGACAACCACTGCCGCGACCTGAGCGAGGACCAGATCAAGGCGTACGAGGCGGAGGGCCGCTCCTCGGTCCCGCGGTTCCGCATGCCCGACGGCTCGATCACCTTCGACGATCTCGTCCGGGGCGAGGTGACCTTCGAGACCAAGCACGTCCCCGACTACGCGCTCGCGCGCGCCAACGGCGACCCGCTCTACACGCTCACCGCGCCGGTCGACGACGCCACCATGAACATCACCCACGTCTTCCGCGGTGAGGACCTGCTCTCCTCGACCCCGCGGCAGATCGCGCTGTTCGACGCCTTCGTCGAGATCGGCCTGGCCGAGCGCGCACCGGCCTACGGTCACCTGCCCTACGTCATGGGCCAGGGCAACAAGAAGCTCTCCAAGCGCGACCCCGAGGCGCACGCGTTGAAGTACCGCGAGGAGGGCTTCCTGCCCGAGGGCCTGCTCAACTACGTGGCGCTGCTCGGCTGGGCGATCGCGGCCGACCGCGACATCTTCACCATGGAGGAGATGGTCGAGGCCTTCGAGATCTCCGACGTGGTCAAGAACCCGGCCCGCTTCGACATCAAGAAGGCCGAGGCGATCAACGCCTCCCACATGCGGCTGCTGCCGGTCGAGGAGATCACCCACCGGGTGATTCCCTACCTCAAGGCCGACGGCGTCATCGGTGACCCGGTGCACGACGCCGACGCGCAGATGCTCGAGGCCGCGATGCCGCTGGTCGCCGAGCGGATCAACAAGCTCGGCGAGGCCTCCGACATGCTGCGGTTCCTCTTCGTCCCCGAGGCCGACTTCGCCCTCGACGAGGAGGACGCCGCCAAGCTGCTCGACGAGGAGGGCCTGGGTGTCGTCCGGGCGTCGCACGACGCCCTTGCCGGTCTCTCCACCTGGTCGACGGCCGCCATCCAGGACGCGCTGACCGCGGCCCTGATCGACGGTCTCGGGCTCAAGCCGCGCAAGGCGTACGGCCCGGTCCGGGTCGCGGTCACCGGCAAGCGGATCAGTCCGCCGCTGTTCGAATCCATGGAGCTGCTCGGCCGGGAGCGTACGCTGGGGCGCCTGAAGGCGGTTCTCGGGAGGAGCTGACGTGGCAGGACGGGCAGGATGAGCACGGTCATGGAGCCGCCCTCGGGACTGGCGTACTACCAGGTGCAACGCAGTGGGCGCAGCGGCTGGGGGCGACCCCTGGTCGGACTCATCCTGATCGGACTGTGCGTCTTCTTCGTCTCGCCGGCGGTGGTGCTGGTCGGCTTCGAGCTCTTCTTCGTGCTCACCGGCGACGACGTCGCCACCGGGATGGCCCGCGTCGCCGACGTGGAGAACGTCACCCCGGAGTCGCTGGCCTTCCTGCTGCTCTCGCTCGCCGGGGCGATCCCGGCGGCGATGCTGCTGTGCTGGGCGCTGCACGGGCTGCGGCCGGGGTGGCTCGCCTCGGTCGAGCGACGGATCCGCTGGCCGTGGCTGCTGCAGTGTCTCGGGATCGCGGCGATCACGATGGTGGTCACCGTCATCATCGCCTCGCGGCTGCCGATCCCCGGCGACGATCTCGGGCCCAGCACGCTCAACCCCTACACGAGCACGATGCGCGACTTCGTGCTCGTGATCGTGCTGCTCACCCCGCTGCAGGCGGCGGGGGAGGAGTACCTCTTCCGCGGCTACATCTTCCAGACCTTCGGTTCGCTCTTCGGCGGGATGGCCTGGGCGCGGACCGTCTCGGTGACGATCACCGCGCTGCTGTTCGCCTCCGCCCACGGGTCCCAGGACCTCCCGCTGTTCCTTGACCGGTTCGCCTTCGGGATCGTCGCCGGCATCTGCGTGATCGCGACCGGTGGCATCGAGGCCGGCATCGCGATGCACGTCCTCAACAACTTCGTCAGCCTCGGCATGGCGGTCGCCTTCGGCGACATCTCGGCGGTGCTCAACACCTCCGAGGGATCGTGGTGGCGGATCCCGGTCACCCTGGTCCAGTCCGGCGTCTTCCTGGCGCTGACCGTGTGGGCCGCGCGATCAGCAGGCCTGTCGACCACGACGAAGAGCGTCTAGGGCGTGCCGATTTCGTCGCCGGGGGACCTCGCCGGTAATGTTTCCTCTCGGTTCGAGGGAGAAATCCCCAGGGCCAGATCGTCCTTGTGAGGCTTAGTCCAGCAAGGCGATGGGCTATGGTGTAATTGGCAACACGACTGGTTCTGGTCCAGTTATTCTAGGTTCGAGTCCTAGTAGCCCAGCGGATCCTCTGCGGAGGATTTGGGAGTCACCGAAGCGGTTCGCTAAGGTTTCACCCGCTGCAAGCCCCCGTCGTCTAGCGGCCTAGGACGTCGCCCTCTCACGGCGGTAACGCCGGTTCAAATCCGGTCGGGGGTACCACGCAGGAAGAGCCCGAGTCACTGACTCGGGCTCTTCGTCATTTTCGGTCGCGGGCGCTGATGCGGTCGGCGTCGAAAGGGGGTGCCGATGTGGGGGATCGGCAGGTCATCCGGTAGTGTTTTCTCTCGTCAGCGGGACCGAATCGGTCCTGATGACAGGTGCAAGCCCCCGTCGTCTAGCGGCCTAGGACGTCGCCCTCTCACGGCGGTAACGCCGGTTCAAATCCGGTCGGGGGTACAACGCACAGAAGCCCCGAGTCAGTGACTCGGGGCTTCTTGGTTTTCTGGCGTAGGCCTCGATCCGCTTCGCGGCTTCGCGCGCTCAGAGGTCCAGCTGCATCCAGGCGACGTCGTGCCAGGCGTCGAGCTTCCAGCCGATGCGGCGGTAGACGCCGACGTCGGTGAAGCCGAAGGAGCGGTGGAGGCCGATGCTCGCCTCGTTGGGGAGCGCGATCCCGGCCAGGGCTCGGCGGTAGCCGCGCTCGCGGAGGATCGGGAGGAGGGCGGCGTACAGGGCCTTGCCGGCGCCGCTGCGGCGGCGGCCGGTCTCGAGGTAGATCGACACGTCGCAGGCCCACCGGTAGGCGGCGCGGGTGCGGTGACTGGTGGCGTACGCATAGCCGACCACCCTGTCGTCGGCCTCCAGGACGAGCCAGGCGTGCTCGGCCTGGGCGGCCTTGATGCGGTCGGCCATCTCCTCGGCCGTCGGCGGCTCGGTCTCGAAGGAGATGACGGTGTCGCGGACGTACGGCTCGTAGATCTCAGCGCAGGCAGCGGCGTCGTCCGGCGTCGCGTCGCGGATGGTCCAGGAGGGCATGTCTCCTATAGTAGCCATATGGCTACTATAGGAGACATGTTCGGTGATGCCCTGGCTGCCAACATCAGGTCGGCGCGGGAGGCTGCCGGGATGACGGTCGCGGCTCTCGCCGAGGCCTCCGGCGTCTCGCGGGCGATGATCTCCAAGATCGAGCGGGGCGACGCGCAGCCGACGGCGGTGCTGCTCGCCCGCCTCTCCGGTGCCCTGGAGCTGACCCTGTCGGAGCTGATCGCGCGGGTCGAGGGGGACGCCGTGCGCGTGGCCAGGCGTGCCGAGCAGCCCGAGTGGACGGACCCCGAGACCGGTTACGTACGCCGCGCCGTCTCGCCGCCCGCGCGCGGGATCCTGGAGCTGGTCGAGGTGGAGTTCCCGGCGGGTGCGTCGGTGGCCGCGCCGGCCTCGGCGTACGCCTTCAAGGAGCAGCAGATCTGGGTGCTGTCGGGGCACCTGCGGTTCGTCGAGGGCGACCTCGTCCACGAGCTCGACGCGGGGGACTGCCTGCAGCTGGGGCCACCGGCCGACTGCGTCTTCGTCAACCCGACCGACGAGCCGTGCCGCTATCTGGTCGTGCTCGGCAAGCGGCGTGGGTGAGTCGGACCAGGCCCGGCGAGCAACGCTGAGACGCAGGCTGCCCAGCAACTCACCGGGCCTTCTCAGGTCCCGCCGTGGCTTCGGGGCCTCAGGGGTCGGCCGGTCGCGCGGTCTGGTCATCGGGGACGCTGTCAGCCTTCACCGCGCCGCGCTCGCCGAGCGGTTCATCCGGGCCGACCGTGGTGTCCTCCACGGTCTGCTGCTCGGCCTCCGCGTTGATCTCGGCACCCAGCAGCACGACGTACATCGTCAGCCACAGCCACAGCAGCAACACGACCACGCCGGCCAGCGCACCATAGGTCTTGTTGTAGGAGCCGAAGTTGTCCACGTACAGGGAGAAGCCGACGCTGGCCACCAGCCACAGGACCGTCGCCACGACGGCTCCCACGGAAACCCAACGGAGCTCGGCGTCGTCGCGGTCCGGGGCCACCTTGTAGAGGACGGCCAGCGCGATCGACATCGCGACCACCAGACCCACCCAGCGTGCCGCCTCCAGACCCCAACGCACCGGACCGGCGTCGACGAGGTTGTCGAGCAGCGCCGGAGCGACCGCCACCAACGAGATCGTCACGATCACGAACACGATCGCAGCGACGGTGAGCCCGAGGGACAGCAGCTTGCGCTTGACGAATCCGCGCGTCTCCTCCTCGTCATAGGCGATGTTGACCGCGCTCATGATGCTGCCGACGCCGCCTGAAGCGCTCCACAGTGCCAGAATCAGGCTGACCAGCAGCCCGAGCCCGAGGGAACCCGACGAGGTGGAGGTGATCGCCTCCAACTGGGTGGTCAGTACGCTCGCCGCGTCCGAGGGCAGCGTCTGGGACAGTTCGTCGACTTCGCGCTGAACGTCCCCGGGGTCGCGGACCAGGCCGTAGAGCATCACCGCCGCGATCATCGCCGGAAACACCGCCAGGAACGAGTAGAAGGCGACGCCGGCCGCCAGCAGAGGTAGCTGGTCGGACTTCGCCTCCCGCCACGCCCGCTTCACAACCTGGACCCAGCCTTTGCGCGGGATCTCCTCCGGCGAGCCCGCGTCTACGCCCGGGGGCCCGCTGCGAACGCGCTGAGATGCCATAAATCGACGGTACCCACGCACGGGCTGGACCAACCCCGCGCGCAGAGCACGCGGAAGCTGGTGCGGTCAACAGACCATGCACGCTGTGTGCATCTGTCGAGCTAGTCGAGCATCGGTACGTTGAGGCCGCGCTCACGAGCGACCTCGCGCGCGTGCTCGTAGCCGGCGTCGACGTGGCGCATGACGCCGGACCCGGGGTCGTTGGTCAGGACGCGCTCGATCTTCTGGGCGGCCAGGGGAGTGCCGTCGGCGACGCAGACCTGGCCGGCGTGGATGGAACGGCCGATGCCGACGCCCCCGCCGTGATGGATGCTCACCCAGCTCGCGCCGGAGGCGGTGTTGAGGAGGGCGTTGAGCAGCGGCCAGTCGGCGATCGCGTCGGAGCCGTCCTTCATGGCCTCGGTCTCGCGGTAGGGGGAAGCCACCGAGCCGGAGTCGAGGTGGTCGCGGCCGATGACGACCGGTGCCGAGAGCTCGCCGGAGGCGACCATCTCGTTGAACTTCAGCCCGGCGAGGTGGCGCTCCTGGTAGCCCAGCCAGCAGATCCGCGCCGGGAGGCCCTCGAAGTGCACCTTCTCACCGGCCTGGGTGATCCAGCGCTTGAGCCCTTCGTTCTCGGGGAAGAGCTCGACGATGGCTCGGTCGGTCTTGGCGATGTCCTCGGGGTCGCCGGAGAGCGCCGCCCAGCGGAACGGGCCGAGACCCTCCTCGAAGAGCGGGCGGATGTAGGCGGGTACGAAGCCCGGGAACGCGAACGCGTTCGCGAAGCCACCGAGCCGGGCCCCCTCGCGCAGCGAGTTGCCGTAGTCGAACACTTCGGCCCCGCGGTCCAGGAAGCCGACCATGGCCTCGACGTGCTTGGCCATCGAGGCCTGCGCCTTCTCGGTGAAGTCGTCGGGGTCCTGCTGGGCCCGCGCGGCCCACTCCTCGACCGTGTAGTCCAGCGGGAGGTAGGAGAGCGGGTCGTGCGCCGAGGTCTGGTCGGTGACGATGTCGACCTCGACCCCACGCGCCAGGACCTCCGGGAAGACCGCGGCGCAGTTGCCGAGGAGACCGATGGAGCGTGGCGTACGCGCCTTCTTGGCCTCCTCGGCCTGGGCGAGCGCGTCCTCCAGAGAGGACGCGACGGTGTCCATGTAGCCGTGGTCGACCCGGCGCTGGAGGCGGGCCGCGTCGACGTCGACGACGATCACGACGCCCTCGTTGAGCGTGACCGCGAGCGGCTGGGCGCCACCCATGCCGCCGGCGCCGCCGGTCAGGGTCAGGGTGCCGGCGAGCGTGCCGCCGAACCTCTTGCGCGCGATGGCGGCGAAGCACTCGTAGGTGCCCTGGAGGATGCCCTGGGTGCCGATGTAGATCCACGAGCCGGCGGTCATCTGGCCGTACATGGTCAGGCCGAGCGACTCCAGTCGCCGGAACTCCGGCCAGGTCGCCCAGTCGCCGACGAGGTTGGAGTTGGCGATCAGGACCCGGGGCGCCCACTCATGGGTGCGGAACACGCCGACCGGCTTGCCCGACTGCACCAGCAGCGTCTCGTCGGCCTCGAGCTCGTCGAGGGTGCGGACGATGGCGTCGTAGGCCTCCCACGACCGGGCGGCGCGGCCGGTGCCGCCGTAGACGACCAGGTCGTCGGGGCGCTCGGCCACCTCCGGGTCGAGGTTGTTCATCAGCATGCGCTTGGCGGCCTCGGTCTGCCAGGTCTTGGCGGTGATCTCGGGGCCGCGGGCTGCGCGGACAGTGCGTGGTTCGCTCATGTGGTCCATCTCACCTCATCGTGGGATCGGGCGTCAGCCCGACCCGGCGAAAAGCTCGCTCTGGCGGCTGTGGTCGGTGCATCTTCCCGCCATGGAGGGGATTTGTCGCGGGATCTGCGGATGGCGCCACTTTCCCGCCATGGCGGGAAAGTGGCGCCGCGCGGCAGTCAGGAGATGTCGGCGAGCTCGCGCGCCTTGGCCAGGAGCGCGCCGGTGGCGACGAGGTCCACGACGGCCTTGATGTCGGGGGCCAGGAAGCGGTCGGGGCCGGGGGCCGGGACCAGGGTGCGGATCTCCTCGACCAGCGCGGCACCGACGGCGCCGGGGCACTCCGGGGCGCGCATGTCGATCGCGCGGGCAGCGGTGAGGATCTCGATGGCGACCACCTGGCGTGCCCCGGAGATGGCGCGGCGGAGCTTGCGGGCGGCGTTCCAGCCCATCGAGACGTGGTCCTCCTGCATCGCGGAGGTCGGGATGGAGTCGACCGAGGCCGGCACGGCGAGGCGCTTGAGGTCGGAGACGATCCCGGCCTGGGTGTACTGCGCGATCATGTGCCCCGAGTCGACCCCGGGGTCGTGGGCGAGGAACGGCGGCAGGCCGTGGTTGCGGGCCTTGTCGAGGAACCGGTCGGTGCGGCGCTCCGAGATCGAGGCGAGGTCGGCGGTGGCGATGGCCAGGAAGTCGAGTACGTAGCCGACCGGTGCACCATGGAAGTTGCCGTTGGACTCGACCCGGCCGTCGAGGGTGATCACCGGGTTGTCGACCGCGCTGGCGAGCTCGACCTCGGCCACCCGGGCCGCGTGGGCCATGGTGTCGCGCACCGCGCCATGCACCTGGGGCGCGCAGCGCAGCGAGTAGGCGTCCTGCACGCGGGTGAACCCGGTGCCGCGGTGGTCGGCGACGATGCCGCTGCCCGCGAGGACGGCGCGGATGTTGGCGGCCGAGGTCGCCTGGCCGGCGTGCGGACGCAGCGCCTGGAGGTCCTCGGCGAAGACGCTGTCGGTGCCCTGGAGCCCCTCGATGCTGAGCGCACCGGCGATGTCGGCGGTGGCCACCAGGTCGTCGAGGTCGGCAAGCGCCAGGACGAGCATCGCCAGCATCCCGTCGGTGCCGTTGATCAGGGCCAGCCCCTCCTTCTCGCGCAGCGCGACCGGGGTGATCCCGGCAGCCGCGAGCGCGTCGGCCGCGGGCACCAGCTCACCGGAGGCGTTGCGTACGTCGCCCTCGCCCATCGCCGCGAGCGCGCAGTGGGCGAGCGGGGCCAGGTCACCGGAGCAGCCCAGCGAGCCGTACTCGCCGATGACGGGGGTGATCCGGGCGTTCAGGAGCGCGGCGTAGGTCTGGGCGACCTCGGGGCGCACGCCGGTCCGCCCCGTGGCGAGGGTCGAGAGGCGGAGCAGCATGAGGCCGCGTACGACCTCCTTCTCGATCTCGGCGCCCGAGGAGGCCGCGTGCGAGCGGACCAGCGAGGCCTGCAGCTGGGCGCGGTGCTCGGGCGGGATCGAGGTGTTGGCCAGCGCACCGAAGCCGGTGGAGATGCCGTAGTGGGGCCGGGTGTCGTGGGCGAGGTCCTCGATGAGCGCGCGGCTCGTGGCCATCGCGGTCAGGGACTCGTCGGTGAGGGTGATGGGGGCGTCATGACGGGCGACGGCGACTACCTGGTCGAAGGTGAGGGCGCCGACCCCGACGGGAACCGTGGTGTTGGTCATGAGGTGAGTGGATCACATCACACTCAGGCGGGTGCGCACAGGCCGTTGTCGGCGGCGTCCTTCTCCCGTTGCTCGGGGGTCACGGACTCGGCCGGGACCTCGTTCGGTGAGGCGCTGACCTCGGGGTTCGCGGGCGTGGCGGTGCCGGTCGGAGAGCTGGGCGGCGAGCTGGTGGGGGAGTCTGTCGGGGCGCTCGTCGGGTCGTGGAGGGGTCGGTCCTCGAGCATCCGCTGCCACAGCTGGTCGGCCTTCGGGAGGATCTGGAGGCGGCCCCAGTTGGGGTCGCCTTCGGGGTAGGCCTGGTTGGGCACCGTCTCGAACTCGATGCTGCCCGGGTCGACGTCGCGCATCTGGGCGGCCAGCTCGGCCAGGCCGGCGACGGAGCCGATGTCGGTGGTGATCGACTTCGACAGCTCGGTGGCGAACGTGGCCAACCGGCGCGGGCGGGTCAGGGTGCCGGCGGAGAGGACCTTGGTGGCGAGAGCGGTGAGGAAGTACTGCTGGCGCCGCATCCGGCCGAGGTCGGCGTTGGGGGTGGAGGAGCGGTTGCGTACGTAGTCGAGCGCCTGCTTCCCGCGCAGGTTGTGGGTCCCGGCGGGCAGGAAGATGTTGTGCTCCTCGTCGTCGATCGCCTCGGGGATGCAGATCGTGACGCCGCCGAGGGCGTCGACCATGCCGCGGAACCCGGCGAAGTCGAGGGCGAGGTAGTGGTCGACCGGGATGCCGGTGAGCAGCTCGGTCTGGCGGGCGGTGCAGATCGGGCCGCCGAGGGCGTAGGCCTGGTTCCACATCACGCCGCTGGCCTCGGGGATCGTGCTGCCGTCGGCGGCGGTGCACTCGGGTCGGTCGACGAGCGCGTCGCGGGGGATCGAGACGCCGTAGGCCGACTTCCGGTCGGCGGCGACGTGCAGCAGGATCGTGCTGTCGGAGCCGCCGGAGCCGCCCTCGCCGTCGATCGAGCAGCCGTCGCAGTCACGGCCGTCGGTGCCGAGGATCAGGATGTTGAGCGGCTGCTTGGGGCCTTCGTCGGCGTCGTCCGGCTCCTCGACGAGGTGGTGGATGTCGCCGCCGGAGCCGAGGTTGCGGTTGAGATGGCCGTAGAACGCCCAGGTGCCGATCCCGGTGCCGACGGCCAGGAACAGCATGGTGACCACGACGGTGAGCACGACCATACGCGTGCCTGACCTCGTCTCCGACCCCATCACCCTCCCTCGCCCGTCCGCGTGAGCAGACCGTCTGCGTGTGCAGCCCACACAGGTTGTACGCGCCAGTGAGCCGAGAGGTTGCTCCTTCAGGTAACGGCAATGTGAAACCATGAGGAAGGCACTGTCCGAAAACCGCGCGTAATTTCGTTCCGAACGCGGCAACATGGAGGACATGGATGGGACGACGAGCGTGAACGGACTCGACTTCGAGTCGTGCTACCGCGCCGTTCGGTCGCGCGACCGGCGCTTCGACGGGGTCTTCTACACGGCCGTGGCCTCGACCGGGATCTACTGCCGCCCCTCGTGCCCGGCGCGCACCCCGGCGCTGACCAACGTGTCCTTCCACCGGACCGCCGCGGCCGCCCAGGCGGCCGGCTACCGCGCGTGCAAGCGCTGCCGTCCCGACGCCACCCCGGGCAGCCCGGAGTGGGACGTGGCCGCGACCCTGGCCGGACGTGCGATGCGGCTGATCGCCGACGGCGTCGTCGACCGGGAGGGTGTCGAGGGGCTGGCCCGGCGGGTCGGCTACTCGCCTCGCCACCTGACCCGCCTGCTGACCACCGAGCTCGGTGCCGGCCCCTTGGCCCTGGCCCGGGCGCGGCGCGCGCAGACCGCCCGGACGCTGGTCGAGACCACCGAGCTCGGCTTCGCGGACATCGCCTTCGCAGCCGGCTTCTCGAGCGTACGCCAGTTCAACGACACCGTCCGTGAGGTCTACGCGGCCTCGCCGACCGAGCTCCGCGGGCGTCGCGGCTCGCGGCGCCGGGCCGACGGGACGATCGCGCTGCGCCTCGCCGTCCGCACCCCGTTCGCCGGCCGTGCCCTGCACGCCTTCCTGCGCGACCACCTGGTGCCGGGCATCGAGGTCGCCGGGGTCGACGACGGGCGGCTGTGGTTCGCCCGGACCCTCGATCTGCCCAACGGCCCGGGCACGCTGCGCCTCGAGCTCGCCGACATCCCCGAGGGCGAGACCGGCTTCGTCCACGCGACCTTCAAGCTCGCCGACCTGCGCGACACCACCGCGGCGGTCGAGCGCGCCCGGCGGCTGCTGGACGCCGACTGCGACCCGCGTGCGGTCGGCGACGTCTTCGCCGACGACCCGGTGATCGGACCGCTCGCCCGGGTGCTGCCCGGTCTGCGCGTGCCCGGCACCGTCGACGGGGGCGAGCTGGCGCTGCGTACGATCGTGGGGCAGCAGGTCTCGGTCGCCGGGGCGCGCACGGTGCTGGCGGGGATCGTCGCCGAGCACGGTCGCCCGATCACGACCGAGATCGACGGCCTCACCCATCTGTTCCCGTCCGCGGAGACCCTGGCCGCCGCCGACCCGGCCGGCATGCCGATGCCACGCTCGCGCGGACGGGCGGTCACCGGTCTGGCCGCGGCGCTCGCCTCCGGCGAGCTCCAGCTCGACCGCGGCACCGACCGCGACGTCGTGCACGAGCAGCTGCTCGGCCTGCCCGGCGTCGGCCCCTGGACCGCCGACTACGTCGCCCTGCGCGCGCTCGGCCACCCCGATGTCTTCCTGCCGACCGACGTCGGCATCCGACGAGCGCTGGAAGTGCTCGGTGCGCCCGCGGCGGATGCCGCCGCGTGGCGGCCGTGGCGCTCGTACGCCCTGCTCTACCTGTGGACTTCACTGACTGCCTTGGAGGAACTCTGATGTGGACCATCATCGACTCGCCCGTCGGCGAGCTCCGGCTGGTCGCGCACGACGGCGCGATCACCGCGATCGACTTCATGCCGGCTCTCTACGCCGAGAACCGGCCGCGCGGGGAACGATCCGACTCGGACCCGCTGCTGATGGAGTGCGCCCGGCAGCTCGCCGAGTACTTCGCCGGTGACCGGACCACCTTCGACCTGCCGCTCGCACCCTCCGGGACGGCGTTCCAGGAGAGGGTGTGGGAGCAGCTGCTGAAGATCGAGTACGGCACGACCTGCTCCTACGGGCAGATCGCCGGCCGCCTCGAGCTGACCGGCCACGGCGCCCGCGCGGTCGGGCTCGCCAACGGCAAGAACCCGATCCCGATCGTGATCCCCTGTCACCGTGTCGTCGGCGCGAACGGCTCCCTGACCGGCTACGCCGGCGGCCTGGACCGCAAGACGACGCTGCTGGGCCTGGAGAGCGGTGCCCTCTTCTGATGGCGAGACCGCAGTTGTGGCGGCCGAGACCGCAGTCGTGGCGTACGCCGCTGGCCGCCTGTGCGCTCGTGGCCGTGCTCGGGGGCGTCGCCGCCGGATGTGCGGAGGAGGCCGCGGAACCCGCCGAGCCGGCGACGGGTGAGAGCACGAGGTCGGCCGAGGCGGCGGAGAGCGAGCTGCGCGTGAACGGTCAGCTGACGTGCGACCAGGACGTGTCGAGCGACGAGGCGAAGGACACCATCGAACGCGTCGGCGGACTCCAGCAGCCCACCTGGTCGGTGAGGTTCGCGGAGAGCACCGCCGCCGGCGTGGTCGTGCTGGTCGCCGGTGACCTCGAGGACGCCCAGCCCCGGCTCTTCGACGACTACCACGTCGCCGCGATCGTCGGGCTGGCCGAGGACCAGACCCGGGCCGAGGACTTCAAGGCCGTGCGTGAGGCGGTGCGGGAGATCTGCGGCTGAATGCTCACCGAGATAACTCGGTGAGCATCTGGCCCCGCTACTCCGCAGCCGCGCGCCGCAGCGACTCCGAGAGCCGGTCGGCGGCAGCCAGGACAGCGGGAGCGTGCATCTTGCCGGGCTGGCGGGTGAGGCGCTCGAGGGGGCCGGAGACGGAGACGGCGGCGATGACCTTGCCGCCGGGGGAGCGGACGGGGGCGGAGACCGACGCGACGCCGGCCTCCCGCTCGCCGATCGACTGCGCCCAGCCGCGGCGGCGGATGCCGGACAGGGCGGCCGCGGAGAACGCGGCGTTCTGCAGGCCACGGTGGAGGCGCTCGGGGTCCTCCCACGCGATCAGTATCTGAGCGGCCGACCCGGCGCGCATCGTGAGCTGCGAGCCGACGGGAATGGTGTCGCGCAGACCGGAGGGGCGCTCGGCGGCGGCGACGCAGACGCGGAAGTCGCCCTGGCGCCGCCACAGCTGCGCCGACTCACCGGTGATGTCGCGCAGACGCGCCAGGACGGGCCCGGCGGTGGCCAGCAGCCGGTCCTCGCCGGCGGCGGCGGACAGCTCGGCCAGTCGCGGGCCGAGGACGAAGCGGCCCTGCATGTCGCGGGCGACCAGGCGGTGGTGCTCGAGGGCGACCGCCAGACGGTGCGCGGTCGGACGGGCGAGACCCGTCCCGGCCACCAGACCCGCCAGGGTCGCCGGGCCGGATTCGAGAGCTGTGAGCACAAGGGCGGCCTTGTCGAGCACACCCACACCGCTGGAACTGTCCATATCGCAAGACTAACTTCTCAGAACCTGAGATGCAACGTTACGCTCGTAGAAGCAGACTGGAAGTGGCGGATCTGACATCGCGATTCAACGCTCGAGCCGCCACCGGCCACTACAGACCTAAAGATGCCAGATGGAGAACGTGTCATGGGCAGGACCTTGTCGGAGAAGGTGTGGGACGAGCATGTCGTCCGGTCGACCGCGGGAGAGCCCGACCTCCTCTACATCGACCTTCACCTCATCCACGAGGTGACCAGCCCGCAGGCCTTCGACGGCCTGCGTCTGTCGAACCGGAAGGTGCGCCGTCCGGATCTCACCATCGCCACCGAGGACCACAACGTCCCGACCCTCGACTGGGACAAGCCGATCGCCGACCCGGTCAGCCGCACCCAGGTCGAGACGCTGCGCAAGAACGCCGAGGAGTTCGGCGTACGTCTCCACCCCCTCGGCGACGCCGAGCAGGGGATCGTCCACGTGGTCGGCCCGCAGCTGGGCCTGACCCAGCCGGGCATGACGATCGTGTGCGGTGACTCCCACACGAGCACGCACGGCGCGTTCGGCGCGATCGCGTTCGGCATCGGCACCTCTGAGGTCGAGCACGTGCTGGCGACCCAGACGCTGATGCAGGACAAGCCCAAGACCATGGCGGTCACCGTCAACGGCACCCTGCCCGAGGGTGTGAGCGCCAAGGACCTGATCCTCACCCTGATCTCGAGGACCGGCACCGGTGGTGGCCAGGGCTACATCGTGGAGTATCGCGGCGAGGCCATCCGCGAGCTCTCCATGGAGGCCCGGATGACGATCTGCAACATGTCGATCGAGTGGGGCGCCAAGGCCGGCATGATCGCCCCCGACGAGACCACCTTCGCCTACATCAAGGACAAGCCCGAGGCTCCGAAGGGCGCCGAGTGGGACCAGGCCGTCGCACACTGGAAGTCCCTGGTCACCGACGAGGACGCCGTCTTCGACAAGGAGATCGTCCTCGACGCCGCCGAGGTCACCCCGTTCGTCACCTGGGGCACCAACCCGGGCCAGGGTGTCCCGCTGGGCGCCTCCGTCCCGAGCCCCGACGACTTCGAGGACGCCGACGAGAAGATCGCGGCCGAGAAGGCCCTGGCCTACATGGGCCTCGAGGCCGGCACCCCGATGCGCGAGGTGCACATCGACACCGTCTTCCTGGGCTCCTGCACCAACGGGCGCATGGAGGACCTGCGTACGGCGGCCGACATCATCCAGGGCCACCACGTCGCCGAGGGCACGCGGTTCCTGGTGGTGCCGGGCTCGGCCAAGGTGCGTCTCCAGGCCGAGGAGGAGGGTCTGCACAAGATCTTCCTCGACGCCGGCGCCGAGTGGCGCGGCGCGGGCTGCTCGATGTGCCTGGGCATGAACCCCGACACCCTCGCCCCCGGCGAGCGCAGCGCGTCGACCTCCAACCGCAACTTCGAGGGCCGCCAGGGCAAGGGCGGACGCACCCACCTGGTCTCGCCGGAGGTGGCCGCCGCCACCGCCGTACGCGGCACCCTCTCCTCGCCCGCCGACCTGACTCTCGTGGAGGCCTGAGCACCATGGACAAGTTCACCACCCACACCGGCACCGGGGTGCCGCTGCGCCGCAGCAACGTCGACACCGACCAGATCATCCCGGCGGTCTACCTCAAGCGCGTCACCCGCACCGGCTTCGAGGACGGCCTCTTCGCCGCCTGGCGCAACGACCCGGCCTTCGTGCTCAACAACGAGGCGTACGCCGGGGCCTCGGTCCTCGTCGCCGGCCCCGACTTCGGCACCGGCTCCTCGCGTGAGCACGCCGTCTGGGCGCTGATGGACTACGGCTTCCGGGTCGTCATCTCGAGCCGCTTCGGCGACATCTTCCGCGGCAACTCCGGCAAGGCCGGCCTGCTCGCGGCGAAGGTCGACGAGAAGGTCGTCCAGAAGCTGTGGGACTACCTCGACGACAACCCCGGCGCCCAGATCACGGTCGACCTCGAGTCGCGCACCGTCCGGGCCGGCGAGGGTGCCGACGCCATCGAGGACTCCTTCGACATCGACGACTACACCCGCTGGCGTCTCCTCGAGGGCCTCGACGACATCGGCATCACGCTGTCCCACGCCGACGACATCGCGGCGTACGAGGCCACCCGGCCCTCCTTCAAGCCGGTCACCCAGCACGCCTGAGGCAGATCGAATCGGTAGTTGTGGGCGACGAGAGTGCACTCTCGTCGCCCACAACTGCTTTTTCGGCGGTCAGGGGAGGCCGGGGAGGCGGATCTGGCGGCCGTCGGCCCCGCGCTGTGAGCCGGTGATGCGGTCGCAGGAGCCGGTGTCGACCCAGCAGCGGAGGTACCAGGACTCGGCGGCGGTCGCGGTGTAGAGGACGACGCTGCGGTCGGACTCGAAGCCGGCGACGTAGACCTTCTCGACAGCGTCGGGTACGCGCAGGTCGATGTGCTCGGAGGTGCTCATGTTGACCGCGATGCCTCGCTCGGCGCCGAAGCTGATCATCCCGGGGTCGCCGGGGTTGCGGGCGATGGCGACGATCGAGCCGTCGGGGGAGTCCGCGACGGAGCCGGGCAGCGGCGCGTGCACGCCGGGCTGGGTGAGGCTGCCGTCGGCCTCGATGGCGGCGAAGCGGGCCTCCCACTCGCCGGGGTTGTGGAGGAGTACGCCGCGGCGCAGCGGGATCAGCTGCTGGTAGCCGAGCGGCAGCGAGATCCGCTGCGTCGCGTGGCCCGGGTCCCACGCCGTCACCGGCGGCCGGGAGACGGTCAGCTCGCCGTAGTTGCCGGGTACGGCCGGAGGGGCCGGGACGATGCCGGTGCGGAAGTAGGCGCGGGTGCGGTCGGTGCCGAGGATCGCGGTGGCGACCGGGGTGCCCTCGAGGTCGAGCCGGTCGGTCACCTCGCCGGTCGCGGCGTCGACCGCGACCAGGGCGGAGGTCTCGTCACCGGTCTGCTGCAGGGCGAAGAGCCGGTTGCCATCCTTGCTCAGGACCGGCTGGATCCACAGGCCGGGAATCTGGATGGTCTTCCCGCGGCGCGCGATCCACACCGGACCGGGCTTGTCGGCGCGCTCGTACATCAGCACCGTCCACCCGGCCACGCTCATCCGGGAGCCGTAGACCTTCTGCGGCTTCGCGCCGAGCTGGAGCCGGCCGTCCTGGTCGACGAACGGCAGGGTCGTCGCCGGACCGACAGGCAGATCTGCGTACGTCGCCGGGATGGCGGGAGCGCTGTTGCGGACCGTCGGAGCGGGCGGCGCGGGGGTGGGCACGTTGGCGTTGGCGCCGGTGCGTCCCTCGGCGAGCCGGGTCGTGTGGACCGCGAGCCAGGCCACGGAGGCGATCAGGGCGAGGATGATGCAGGCCGAGAACAGGATTCCGGCGCGGCTGTGCCGCACCGTGGTCGGCTGCTCGTCGAGCACCACGGGCGGCTGTTCCTCGTCGATGTGCACGTCGGTGATGGTCGTACCTTCCTCGTCCAGTCTCCCGAAGGCTGAGATGTCGAAGCTGTGCTGCGGACGTGCCCCGAGTCTCTCCACGGTAACCACGCCGGGGTGTCGGGATCAGGAGAGTTCAGGTGAACAATCCGTTTTCACATGCCGTCGGTATGTCCGCAGGAACCGGACATGGCCTAAGGTCGGACGGGTGGTGAGAAAACGAGTAGCTGATGCAAGCAAACAGGCCGGAAAAGTAGTCGAGGCGGTGAAGGACACGGCCGGCAAGCTGGTCGCCGACGTGGTGTCCGGCAAGGTCAAGATCCCCTCCATCCCGAAGGTCAAGGTGCCGAGGCCCGGACGCAAGGCGCCGGCCAAGCCCGCCGAGCCGGCGACGAAGCCCGTCGTGGAGCCGGTGGCCGAGCCCGTCGTCACGCCCGAGCCCGTCGCGAAGGTTGCGGAGCCGGTGGCTGAGCCGGTCGAGCCCGCCCCCGCGGAGACAGCCGCCCCGGCCGAGAAGCCGGCGCCGGCGAAGAAGGCCGCCGCCAAGAAGACCACGGCCACGAAGAGCCCTGCGAAGAAGACGACCGCGGCCAAGAAGACGGCGGCCAAGAAGGCCCCTGCGGCGAAGAAGGCTCCGGCTGCGAAGAAGGCCACGGCCGCCAAGAAGACCACCGCGAAGAAGACGCCGGCGGCCAAGAAGACCGCCACGGCGGCGACCCCGGTGAGCCCGGCTACTCCGGCGACGGCGTCGACCCCGGCGACGACGGCGACGACGGCGACGACGGCGACGACGGCGAAGAAGACCGCGGCCAAGAAGACCGCGGCCAAGAAGACGACGACGGCCAAGAAGGCCCCGGCGAAGAAGACGGCGGCGAAGAAGGCTCCCGCAAAGAAGGCACCAGCCAAGAAGGCGCCCGCGAACGGGGTCTCGCCGAGCCCGAGCCCGCGCCCGAGCACCGGCGCCGAGACGCCGTCGAGCGACTCCTAGCCGAGACGCACGACCCGCACCGAGGCCAGAGCAGTACGCGGCCCGAGCCCCAGCCTGCGTACGGCCTCGAGGTCCTCGAGGGTATCGACGTCGTGGCGCAGCGAGCGCAGGTCGCCCTCGAGCGGATGGGCGCCGCCGTCCCGGTGGGCGGCGGCGGACCCGGGCCCGAACGCGGGCCGGAAGCGGTCGTGGGGCGCGGTGTACAGCGTGGTGCCCCCGCCCGCCGCGTCCTCGACGTACGCAGCCCCGAACCCGCTCGCGGCGGCCAGCGCCGCGTCCAGGTCGGCGGCACGGAGCGCAGGCAGGTCGCCGCACAGCGCCGCAGGGCGAAGCTCCGGCCAGCGGCGCCGGGCCTCACGCGCACCCTGCACGAGGGTCTCGTTGAGGTCCCCGCTGACCCCGTCGGGGATGACCGCGGCACCGAGGCGGGCGACGTCGGCGGCGAAGAACGAGTCGTCGGTGATCACCAGGACCGCGCCGACCCTGGCAGCGGCCAGGCACGACTCCGCGGTGTCGAGGGCGAACGAGCGAGCCAGATCGGCCCGCTCGTGCGATTCGATGCCGACCAGCCGGGACTTGCCGCGCGCGGGAGGCTTCACGGGCAGCAGGACGACGTAACCGGGTGCAGGTGCAGGCACAGGGTAGATCCTGACAGGTATCTCACAACCTCGAGGTGACGGCCCGGTAGCCTGCCCTGCGTGGGAAAGTACCGGAAGTTCCAGGAGGGCAAGCTCGGCTGGCCATGGGTCGTGGCCGTCGGCATCGTGAAGCCCGTCCTTCTCGCCACCACCAAGCACCAGTGGGACGGCGGCGAGAAGATCCCGGAGAGTGGCGGAGCGGTGTTCGCGCTCAACCATGTCTCCGAGATCGACCCGTTCACCGCCGCGCACATCGTGTGGGACTACGGACGCAGACCCAGCTACCTGGCCAAGGCCGCGCTGTTCAAGGGTCCGTTGGGCAAGTTCCTGCGGGCGGCCCGCCAGATTCCGGTGGACCGGACGGCCGGCGCGTCGGCGTTCGACGCGGCCGTGAAGGCGGTCAACGAGGGCAGCATCGTGGTCGTCTACGTCGAGGGCTCGATCACCAAGGACCCGACCGGCTGGCCGATGCGCGGCAAGTCCGGTGCGGCCCGGATCGCGCTCGCGACCGGTGCTCCGGTCTACCCGGTGGGACAGTGGGGAGCTCAGGAGCTGCTTCCGGCGTACTCTCTCAAGCCGCACCTGATCGGCCGCAAGATGATCCAGATGAAGATCGGTGACCCGGTCGACCTGAAGGATCTCGAGGTCCAGGAGCACACGCCGGCGGTCGTGAACCAGGCGACCGACCGGATCATGAAGGCGATCGTCGGCCTGGTGGCCGACATCCGGCAGGAGGAGCCGCCCAGCGAGCTCTTCGACCCGAAGAAGGCCGGCGTGAATGCGACCGGCGACCCCCGCAAGACCAAGAAGAAGGACGGCAATTGAGCCAGCGTCAGCGAGTGAACCATGAGTGCAACACGTCGCCGCGTCCGAATTCTGGCGCTTGCGCTACGGAGGTGGCGGCGTGAGCGTGAGTGGCGGCAAGGTAGCGGTCTTCGGAGCGGGCTCGTGGGGCACCGCGTTCTCGGTCATCCTCGCTGACGCGGGCAACGACGTGACGATGTGGGCGCGCCGGGAGGAGGTCGCGGCGGCGATCAACGACACCCACGAGAACCCCGACTACCACCCCGGCACCGAGCTGCCCCGCAACATCAGCGCCACCCACGACATCGAGAAGGCGGCGTACGGAGCCGAGCTGGTCGTCCTGGCCGCGCCGTCGCAGACGCTGCGCGCCAACCTCACCGACTGGGCGCCGTTCCTGCCCAAGGACGTGCCGCTGGTCTCGCTGATGAAGGGCGTCGAGCTCGGCACCCTGGAGCGGATGAGCGAAGTCATCGCCCATGTCACCGGCGCCGGGCCGGAGCGGATCGCGGTGGTCAGCGGTCCCAACCTGTCCAAGGAGATCATCCGTCGTGAGCCGGCCGCCGGTGTGGTGGCGTGCGCCGACGAGGAGGTCGCCAAGGCGATCCAGGCGCGGGTGCACTCGCCCGCGTTCCGCCCCTACACCTCGACCGACGTGGTCGGCTGCGAGATCGGCGGGGCCTACAAGAACGTGGTCGCGATCTCCACCGGCATGGCCGCCGGCATGGGGTTCGGCGACAACACCCAGGCCTCGCTGATCACCCGCGGTCTCGCCGAGACCGCGCGGCTGGCGATGAAGCTGGGCGCCAACCCGATGACCCTGATGGGTCTTGCCGGCCTGGGCGACCTGGCCGCGACCTGCTCCTCGCCGCTCTCCCGCAACCGTACGTTCGGGGAGAAGCTCGGCAAGGGCATGACCACCGCCGACATCCTCGCCTCCAGCCACCAGGTCGCCGAGGGCGCCAAGTCGTCGCACTCGCTGCGCGAGCTGGCGGCGAAGGTCGGCGTGGACGTGCCGCTGGCGCAGTACGTCGACGACGTCGTCTCCGGCGCCAAGACGGTCAGCGAGATCATGGACGAGATGCTCGAGCGGCCGACGAAGGCGGAGACCGAGTAGGACATCGAGGCGGAACGGCCCCGGAGCGAGTGCTCCGGGGCCGTCGCTGTTGGTAGGGCCTCAGACGGAGCCGAGGTCCTTCCACGGACCCCACTCCTCGGTGCCCGGGGTGTTGCCCTGGGTCCACCACTTGGCCTCCCACAGGTGACCGCCGTAGGTGACGCGGTCGCCGGCGACGTACACCGTCGTGGCCGACCACGCGGCCGCGCCACCCGGCGGGTCGGTCGGCGGGTCCGTAGGCTCCTCGGTCGGCGGGTCGGTCGGGTCCGGCTCCTCGACCGGACCACCGGTCCCGTTGCGCATTGCGTCGGCGAAGGTGCCGATCAGCTCGCCCTGGCGGTCACCGGACAGCTCCCACCACATGCCTCCGCCGAGACGCTTGGAGATCGCGTAGGCCGCCTTCTGCCTGATGGTGGACACGTTGTCGTAGCTCCACCACTGGTTGCCGTCGTAGCGCCAGGCGGCACCGGTCGCGGCGTTGTAGTGGTCGGTGCCGCGGGTCTTGAGCTTGTCGTAGTCCTCGTTGCCCGCCTCGTACGTCCCGGGTGCCGCGGCGGTCGCCGGACCCCACGGGTTGGCGGAGGTCGCACCCTGCCAGCCGCGACCGTAGGCCGCCATGCCCAGGCCGAGCTGGGCCGGTGAGATCCCGGCGTCAAGGTACTCCCGGACCGAGGCGTCCACGCTGAACCGCTTGCCGTCGGGGCGCGGGTCGGCGGGGTCGGCGTAGAGGTTGCCCTGGTGGCCGGTCAGCGTCGGGTCCCAGGCGCCCCACAGGTCATAGCCCTGGATGTTGCCGAAGTCGAGCGAGTTGAAGATCGCCGGGTCGTTCCAGCCGCCGGCCTCGATGTCCTGCGGGTTGGCCGGGAGGAAGGCCGAGAGCTGGTAGTCCTTGCCCGTGGTCGCGCCCAGGGCGTCCAGCTGGGAGCGGAACTCGGCCAGCAGCGCCTTGAAGTTGGCGCGATCGTTGACCGGGTCGACGTGGTTGCCGGTGTTGCCGTTGGGCGAGCCCGGCCACTCCCAGTCGATGTCGAAGCCGTCGAAGACACCGGCGGCCGCACCGGCGCCACCGCGGCCGTCGATCACCGGCAGGTTGCCCTTGATGTAGAGGTCGATGCACGAGGAGACGAGCTTGCGGCGCGACTCCGGGGTCGCCGCGGCCAGGGAGAAGTTCTTCGACCAGGTCCAGCCGCCCAGCGAGAGCAGGACCTTGAGGCCCGGGTGCTTCGCCTTGAGCTGCTTGAGCTGGTTGAAGGAGCCGGCCAGGGGCTGGTCCCAGGTGTCGGCCGTGCCGGAGACGGATGCGTCGGCTGCGTACGACATCCCGTAGTCGGCGTAGGCGTCACCGGCGCCGTCGGAGCCGTTGGGCCCCTCGCCCTGGGCCTTGTTGGCCTCGAAGCAGGTCAGCGTCTGGTGGTGGATGTTGCCGAAGGCGTAGTTGAGATGGGTCAGGTCGTCGGCGACGCCGGACGTCTCGAGCTGCTTGACCTTGAAACCGCGGCCGTAGACGCCCCACTGCACGAAGTAGCCGACGTTGCGGTAGCCGTTGATCGCGGTCGTCTCCGCGGCGGCCGCCTGCAGCGATGCGCTGGACGGGGTGCTGGTGAGGGCGAGCGTGCCGGTGAGGGCGAGAGCTCCGGCGAGAGCGCCGATGAGAAGGCCGGCGATCCGGCGTGACCTTCGTGGGGGCAAGGCGACATGCATGGTGACACCTCCGAGGTGATGGCTTGCTCGGGCACCAGGCGCCCGATCGCCTTTCGATGGTGGCAGCCTCCGTATTTGTAAGCAACCCTTACTAATTAAGGAATTTCAGAACGTAATTCGAGGTGGGCGCGGAAGTAGTACGTTCGACGAGCCGCCAATTCTGGGAGATCGCCATGCTCGGACGCCGCTCTGCAGTCGTTGCCACACTGACCGGGGGCGCGCTCGCGCTGGCCACCCTGGTCCCGTACGCAGGGGCGACCGCCGCCCCGGAGGAGCGGCTCACGCCACCGCCGAAGGTGCCCACCGCGGTGGGCTACGGCGGCGCGGTGGCGAGCGTCGACGCCGATGCCAGCCGGATCGGGCTCGAGGTGCTGCGCAAGGGCGGCAACGCGACCGACGCGGCGATCGCGACGGCGGCCGCGCTCGGGGTCACCGAGCCCTACTCGGCCGGGATCGGCGGAGGCGGCTTCTTCGTGCACTACTCCGCGCGCACCGGGAAGGTCGAGACCATCGACGGACGGGAGAAGGCGCCGGCCGCGATGCCGCGCGACGCGTTCATCGATCCGGAGACCGGGAAGGAGTACCCGTTCTTCCCCGACATGGTCACCAGCGGCGCCTCCGTCGGGGTTCCCGGCACCCCGCTGACCTGGGACAAGGCGCTGAGGAAGTGGGGCACGCGCTCGCTCGCACAGACGCTCGAACCGGCCGCACGGCTGGCTCGCCGAGGCTTCGTCGTGGACCAGACCTTCCGGCAGCAGACCGTCGACAACGCGGAACGTTTCGCAGCGATCGAATCCACCGCGGAACTGTTCCTTCCCGGAGGATCAGCCCCCGAGGTCGGCAGCCGGTTCCGCAACCCCGACATCGCCGCGACCTACGACCTGCTCGGACGCAAGGGCGTGAAGGCCTTCTACCGCGGCCCGCTCGCGGCGGAGATCGCCGCGACCGTGGCCGAGCCGCCGAAGACCGACGACACCGACCTGCCGGTCCCGCCCGGCTGGGTCACCACGGAGGACCTGGCGGCCTACACCGCCCCCGGCCGCGAGCCGACCCACTCGACCTACCGTGATCTGGACGTCTACGGGATGGCACCGCCGTCCTCCGGCGGCACGACGGTGGGGGAGGCGCTCAACATCCTCGAGCGCTACGAGCTGGCCGGGATGAGCGCCACCCAGGCCTACCACCACCTGATCGAGTCGAGCGCGATCGCCTTCGCCGACCGCGGCGCCTACCTGGGCGACCCCGACCACGTCGACGTGCCCGTCGCGGCGCTCCTCGACGACGCCTTCGCCGCCGAGCGGGCCTGCGGCATCGATCCCGCGGCAGCCCGGCCGAAGCCGGTGGCGGCGGGAGACGTCGACGACTACGACGGCGTCTGCGACGATCCGGCCGGCACCGGCGAGACCGCCAAGGACACCGAGAACCTGGAGACCACCAACCTGACCGTGGTCGACCGCTGGGGCGACGTCGTCGAATACACCCTGACCATCGAGCAGACCGGAGGATCCGGGATCACCGTTCCCGGCCGCGGCTTCATCCTCAACAACGAGCTCACCGACTTCTCGACCACCTACCGGCCCGACGACCCCAACCGGATCGAGCCCAACAAGCGCCCCCGCAGCTCGATGTCGCCCACGATCGTGCTCTCCGAGGGCCGCCCCGTGCTGGCGGTCGGCTCGCCCGGAGGCTCGACGATCATCACCACCGTGCTCCAGATCCTCATCGAGCGCTACGCCCGCGACCGGACCCTGCCCGAGGCGATGGCGGCGCCGCGGGTCTCCCAGCGCAACGCCGCGAACACCGGCGCCGAGCCGGCGTTCATCGAGACGTACGGCGGGCCGCTGACGTCGCTGGGACACCGGTTCGCCTCCACGGCAGAACTCGGCGCGGCCGCCGCGATCGAGATCGGCCCCGACGGGCTGCTGACCTCGACGGCGGAGCCCTGGCGTCGAGGAGGCGGGTCCGCGCTGGTGGTCAGCCCGGTGGACGCGGAGGACTAGCTGCCGAGACCGTCCAGCGCCTGGGCGAGGTCGGCCCACAGGTCGTCGACGTCCTCGATCCCGACCGACATCCGCACCAGCCCCTCGGGCACCGTCGACGACTCGGTCTTCCAGCGACGACGGCGCTCGAACGTGGACTCGACCCCGCCGAGCGAGGTCGCGTGGACCCACAGCGAGGTGGAGCGGGTGAGGTGGTCGGCCTGGTCCGCGGTCGGGAGGACGGCCGCCAGCATGCCGCCGAAGCCCGGGTAGCGGACCTCCGCGACGGCCGGGTGGGCAGCCAGGCGCTCGGCGAGGGTCGCCGCGTTGGCGGCGGAGCGCTCGACGCGCAGGTGCAGCGTACGCAGGCCGCGCAGCGCCAGCCAGGCCTCGAACGGGCCCGGGATCGCGCCGAGGAGGTCGCGGCGGGCCTTGAGCACGTCCCACAGCGCGTCGTCGGAGACCACGACCGCGCCCATCACCACATCGGAGTGACCGGCGATGAACTTCGTCGCGGAGTGGATGACGATGTCGGCGCCGAGCGCGAGCGGCTGCTGGAGCAGGGGAGTGGCGAAGGTGTTGTCGACCACGACCCGCGCGCCCGCCTTGTGGGCCGCGGCGATGACCGCCGGCAGGTCGGCGAGCTGCATGCCCGGGTTGGTCGGCGTCTCGACCCACACCAGCGCGACCTCGCCGTCGAGCCGCTCGAGCAGCTTCACGACCGCCTCGGTGTCGGAGAAGTCGGTGAGGCGAGCGGTCAGCCGGCCGCGGGCCTCGAGATCGGCCAGCTGGCCGATGGTCCCCAGGTAGCTCTGCTCGGTGGCCACCACGACCGAGTCGTTGACCAGGTCCAGCAGCGTCGCGACCGCCGCGAGCCCGGATGCGAACGACAGCGCCCGCCCGCCCTCAAGCCTCCCGAGCGCCTCCTCGAAGGCCACCCACGCGTCGTTGGTGTAGCGCCCGTACTCCTTGTCGCCGCCGGCCACATAGGTCGACGCCATCGTGATCGGTACGTTGAGCGGCTGGTCGGGCTCGTGGGCCGGCCGCCCGGCGTGGACGGCGATCGTGGCGGGCTTGTGATCCATGCCTTCGACCCTATTGCCCCCTCCGTCGACGGGTCTCACACGCCGCGCGGTTACGGGTCGGCGCACGGTCCCGGATAAGGTTGCGGCCGTGTTGACGACCCTGCTGGATGGACGTGCCTTCGGTGAGAAGCACGGCAAGGATGCTGCCACCGTCGTGGCCCTGCACGGCTGGGCCCGCAACCGCAGCGACTGGGGCTCGACGCTCGAGGGCCTGGACGCGCTCGCGCTCGACCAGCCCGGATTCGGCGCGACCCCGGCGCCGGACGAGGTCTGGGGATCCGCGGACTACGCCGCGTGGCTCGCCCAGATCCTCGAGGGTCTCGACCGCCCGGTGCTCGTCGGTCACAGCTTCGGCGGCCGGGTGGCCGTCCAGCTCGCCGCGAGCCGCCCGGAGCTGGTCCGTGGAGTCGTCCTCACCGGGGTGCCGCTGTTCCGCCCGAAGACCGCCGGCAAGCCCAAGCTCACCTACCGGATTGGCCGCTGGCTTCACTCCAAGGGGCTGATCCCGGAGTCCAGGATGGAGGCGCTGCGGGAGAAGTACGGCTCGACCGACTACCGCAACGCCAAGGGCATCATCCGCGACATCTTCGTGAAGGTCGTCAACGAGTCCTACGCCGAGCAGCTGGCGGCCATCCCGAAGGACCTCCCGGTCCGGCTGATCTGGGGCGAGAACGACACCGCCGCCCCGGTCTGGATGCCCGGTGAGGCGATGGACCTCCTGGGGGACAACGCGACCCTGGAGATCGTCCCGGGCTCCGCGCACCTGCTCGACGCCGGGCTGGTCAAGAGCCTTCGAGGCGCCATCGACGAACTTCGTACGAACTGAATCTGAGGGGCTGAAGAAGAAGCATGTGGATCGTCCTGGTCACCTCCGCGCTGACCCTGGTCTCCTACTACCGCTGGCTGCGGGTCGCTCAGCGTGAGCACTACGAGCCGACGCGGCTGTTCGCGATCGAGTGGATCTGGATCAAGGCCCGCCCGGTCGAGGCGATCCTGCTCGGCGCGGTCGTCGTGGTCTGCCTGGCGTCGTTCGTGCTGCCCTATGGTGCGCTCGTGGGCGCGCTGCTGTTCCTCGGCTGGCCCGTGGGCATGTCGTTCACCGGCGCGAAGCGTCTCGTCTGGACCGACCGGGTCAAGCGCCTGGCCGGTGTGCTCTTCGTGCTGCACGCCGTCGTCACCGTCCTGATCGCGCTGCTCGCCCCGGTCGCTGCGGGCCTGCTCCCGATCCTCGCGGTCCCGCTGGCCGAGGCGGCCCTGGCGATCATGTGGCCGATCGAGAAGGCGATGGCCAAGAAGTGGCAGGTGCAGGCCGCCGCCACCATCAAGAAGGTCAACCCGAAGATCGTCGCGATCACCGGCTCCTACGGCAAGACCTCCACGAAGAACTACGCCACCCACCTGATGCAGGGCCGCTGGTCGACGCTGGCCTCCCCGGCGAGCTTCAACAACGCGATGGGCCTCTCCCGCGCGGTCAACGACCGCCTCCAGCCCGGCACCGACATCTTCGTGGCCGAGATGGGCACCTACGGCCCCGGCGAGATCGCCGAGCTGACCGAGATCTTCCCGCCCGAGGTCGCCGCGATCACCACGATCGGCGAGGCCCACCTGGAGCGGATGAAGTCCCGCGAGACCATCGTGAAGGCCAAGTCGGAGATCCTCCCGAAGGCCTCGACCGTGGTGCTGAACATCGACGTGCCCGAGCTCGCCCTCATCGCCGAGAACCTCCGCGCCAGCAAGCGCGTGATCGCCTGCTCCGCGGTGCCGGGCACCGCCGCCGAGGTCCTGGTGACCGACGGCAAGCTGACGATCAACAACGAGACGTACGCGGTGGAGCTGCCCGACGAGGTCGGGCACCCGATCAACGTCGCGATCGCCGTCGGCCTCGCCCTCGCGGTCGAGGTCCCGATCGAGACGATCACCCAGCGGCTGGCCTCGATCCCGGGTACGCCGCACCGCGCCGAGGCCAACAGGACGCCCGGCGGCGTCTGGGTCATCGACGACACCTTCAACTCCAACCCGACCGGCGCCGCCGCCGCGCTGGCGAAGGCCAAGCGGCTGGCAGGGGAGTCGGGAACGGTGTGGACCATCACGCCCGGTATGGTCGAGCTGGGCACCGAGCAGGCCGCGCGCAACATCGAGTTCGCGCAGGCTGCCACGGCCTCCGACAAGATGCAGCTGTGCATCGTCGGTCGCACCAACCGAAAAGCGCTGCGGGCGGGGGACCCCGCGCGAACCACTGCGTTCGACAGCCGCAAGGCGGCGGCGGATCATGCTCTGACCGCGGCCAAGGAGGGCGACGTGGTGCTGTACGAGAACGACCTCCCCGATCACTACGCGTAGGACCCCAGGAGCTTCCACCATGAGCGTAACCAAGGCCACCATCGTCTTCGGCGGTCCCAGCGCCGAGCACGACATCAGCATCCTCACCGGCCTGCAGGCCGAGCGGGTCCTCTCCGGTGCCGGCGTCGAGGTCACCTGCCTCTACTGGGCGCGCTCGGACAAGTGGTTCCTGGTGCCCGCCAAGCAGGAGGCGCGCGACTTCCTCGGCGGCGAGCCGAAGGGCTCCAAGGCCGTCGAGTTCCGGCTCGGCACCGAGAAGGGCGACGGCTTCTACACCGTCGGCGGCTTCGGCGGCGGCAAGCGCCTGGAGACCGGCCCGATCCTCTCCGCCTTCCACGGCGGCGCGGGCGAGGCCGGCGGCATCCAGTGGCTCTTCGAGCTCGCCGGGCTGAAGGCGACCGGCGCCACCCCGGCCTCGGCCGCCCTCGGCATGGACAAGCTCGCCTTCGGCGCGGTCATGCTCAACGCCGGCCTGCCGTCGCTGCAGCGCGAGCTGCTCTCGCGCTACGCAGCCCCGTCCTTCGAGGGCCCCTACATCGTCAAGCCGCGCTTCGGTGGCTCCTCGATCGGCATCGAGGTGGTCGACGACTACGAGACCGGCCTCGCGCTCCTCAACACCTCGCCGCACCTGCGTGCCGGCGCGGTCGTCGAGCCGTACCGCCCCGACCTCTTCGACCTCAACGCCTCGGTCCGCACCGCGCCCGAGATCGCGGTGAGCGACGTCGAGCGCCCGCTGCGCTCCGACGAGGCGAAGATGTACGACTACTCCGCCAAGTACGTCCACACCGACGGTCTCTCCTCGTCCCCGCGTGAGTTCCCGGCCCAGGTCGAGGAGTCGGTCACCAAGCAGATCAAGGACCTGGCCGTACGCGTCGTGGAGCTCACCGGCCTGACCGGCATCCTCCGCATCGACTTCCTCTCCGACGGCAAGGGCGAGGTCTTCATCAACGAGGTCAACTCGATCCCCGGCGCGCTCTCGCTCTACCTGTGGCCCGACACCCCCGCCTCCGAGGTCCTCACCAGCGCCATCGCCGAGGCCGAGAAGCACGTCCCCCAGGTCACCCGGAACTTCGAGGAGGGCGTCGCCCTCAAGGCCGCCGGCGGCATCGCCGGCAAGCTCACCGGCCTGAGCTGAGCCCACGCCGCTGGTCGAGCCGCGAGCGCTAGCGAGCGTGTCGAGACCAACACAGTCCCGTTGAGCGCCGAGGGGACTGTGTTGGTCTCGACACGCCTCCGCCTAGCTGTACCCGGCCATGAGGTTGGTGGCAGGTCGTTGACGTGGAGAGAGCCTCCGGGTGAGGTGTGGATTGTCTAGATTCACGCCGCCCAGGAGGCTCTCGTGTCCCACCGTAACGCCCGCACCACGTTTCACGGCAGGTTGCTGATCATTGATCGTCACCGCGCTGGTTGGCCCCGGGCCCATATCGCCAAGGCGATGGGGATCTCGCGTCGCTGTGTCGCGAAGTGGATCGGCCGGTTCGAGGCCGAGGGCGAGGCCGGCCTGGCTGATCGCTCCTCGCGACCACACTCGTGCCCGCGCCGGACCACTCCACAGGTCGAGGCATCGATCCTCGAGTTGCGTACCCGCGAGCGTCGCGGCCGTGACTGGGTCGCGGCCGAGCTGAACATCTCGCCGCGGACCGTGTCTCGGGTGCTGGCCCGTCACGCCGCGCCGCACCTGTGCGATCTGGACTCGATCACCGGCGAGCTGTTGCGGGCCTCGAAGAAGACCACGGTGCGCTACGAGCGCGAGCGGCCTGGCGAACTGGTGCACATGGACGTCAAGAAACTCGGCAAGATCCCCGATGGTGGCGGCTGGCGCGCCGAAGGGCAAACCACTCGCAACCACCGCTCCCGGGTGAACAAGACCCGGCTGGGCTACGACTACGTGCACTCCCTGGTCGATGACCACTCCCGGCTGGCCTACAGCGAGATCCTGCCCGATGAGAAGGGCCCCACCTGTGCCGCGTTCCTTGAGCGTGGCATTGCCTACTTCGCTGAACACGGCATCACCCGCATCGAACGGTTGATCACCGACAACGCGTGGGCCTACCGGCACTCCCTACGAGCCGTATGCGCTCGCCACGACATCGTCCAGAAGTTCATCAAGCCACACTGCCCCTGGCAGAACGGGAAGGTGGAACGCCTCAACCGGACCCTGCAAACCGAATGGGCCTACCGCCAAGTCTTCACCACCAACGACCAACGCACCGCCGCACTTGCGCCCTGGCTCGAGCACTACAACACTCAACGTCGCCACAGCTCACTCGGCGGACTCCCACCGATCAGCCGTCTGTGACCAACGTGTTGGCCGGGTACACCTAGCGGCTCCGGCGGCTCGACCAGCGTTTTATCGGGCGAGAGCGCGCTTCAGGAGGGCGAGGGTGACCTCGCCCATCGAGGTGCCGTCGTGCTTGGCGGCGAAGGGGAAGACGCTGGTCTCGGTGGCGCCGGGGGTGATGGCGACCTCGAGGACGACAAAGCCGCCGTCGGGGGTGACCATGAAGTCGGTGCGGGAGATGTCGCGCATGCCGAGCAGCTCGTGGGCGCGTACGGCGGTCTCGCCGAGCTCGGTGAGCAGCGCGTCGGGGAGGTCGGGGCGGCCGAAGCCGACGAACTCGGCGGTGTAGCGCGCCGCGAAGTCGAACTCGTGGCCCTTGCTGAAGTCGATGGCGATCGGCGTCAGCGGCTTGGTGCCCTCGTCGGTCTCGTGGACGACCACGGAGACGTCGATACCGGCGTAGAAGCGCTCGATGAGCGCCTCGTCGCAGTAGGCGTAGGTCTTGACCAAAGCCGCGGGGAGGGCGGAGAGGCCGTCGACGCCGGTGACGCCGAGCGCCGAGCCGCCGCGCGAGGGCTTGACCACGACCCGCTCGCCCATCCGCGAGATGACGTGCTCCATCAGCACCGGAGCGCCGACGTCGCGGAACGTCGTGGACGACAGCGAGACCGAGTCGGGCACCGGAATGCCCCCGCGGCGCAGGAGCTCGCGGGCAGCGGCCTTGTCGAACGCGACGCGGCAGGAGGTGGAGACGGTGCCGACGTACGGGATCCCGATCAGCTCGAGGAGCGTCTGGATCTCGCCGTCCTCACCGAACTGGCCGTGCAGAGCCGGCAGCGCCACGACCGCCTTGTCGCGCTCGAGGTTGTGCAGCAGCGCCCGGTCGAAGTCGTACGCAGCCACCTCCACTCCCAGCGCCGACAGCTCGCGCACGAGGTTGCGGCCGGAGGCCAGCGACACGTCGCGCTCGTGGCTCAGCCCGCCGGCGATGACGGCGACGGGCCCGGGAAGAGGAGATGTACTCATGAGTTCGTTCTAACAGACGGCCGGGACGAGCCGTCAATCTCAGATGTGGACGACCGGGCAGGTCAGGGTGCGGGTGATGCCTTCGAGGCTCTGGACGCGAGCCACGACCATCTTGCCGAGCTCGTCGACATTGCGGGCCTCGGCGCGGACGATCACGTCGTACGGACCGGTGACGTCCTCAGCCAGGGTCACGCCCTGGATCTTGCCGATCTCGGTGGCGACCTCTGCGGCCTTGCCGACGTCGGTCTGGATGAGGATGTACGCCTGTACGACCATGGTGCTGCTCCTGTTCTCCGTGCCTTCCTTGGCACAACGTCAGGCATGTAACCTATCGCGTTATCTGTCGCTCGACCTACACCGACCCTGGGGATAAGACAGGTGATGCGTGTCCCGGTATCTCCGGGCATCGCCGGGAGGGTTGGATACAGGTATGGCTTTTCCGAGGGACACGACACTCGCCGACGTCGGTGAGTTCGGGCTGATCACCGAGATGACCAAGCACTTCGCCCAGGGGGAGCAGGTGCTGGTCGGCCCCGGCGACGACGCCGCGCTGCTGCGGGTCAAGCAGGGTCACGTGGTGGTCTCGACCGACCTGCTCGTCGAGGGCCGCCACTTCCGGCGGGACTGGGCCGAGGCGTCCCACATCGGCCACCGGGCGGCCGGTCAGAACCTCGCCGACATCGCCGCGATGGGCGGTGTGGCGCACTCGATGACCCTCGGCCTCGCGCTCCCGTCGGATCTCCCGGCCGAGTGGGCCGTCGACTTCGCGGAGGGGTTCGCCGCCGAGTGCTCGCTGGTGGGTGCCTCCGTCGTCGGCGGGGACGTCACCGGCGCCGACCAGATCGTCATCTCCGTGACCGCCATCGGCGCGGTCGCCCAGGCCCCGGTCCTCCGCTCGGGCGCGGAGCCCGGCGACGTACTCGCGCTGTGTGGCCGCCAGGGATGGGCCGCTGCCGGTCTGGCGATCCTCAAGCGGGGGTTCCGGTCACCTCGTGTGCTGGTCGACGCCTACCGCCGCCCGCAACCGCCGTACGCAGCCGGCCCCGCCGCCGCGGCGGCCGGTGCCTCGGCGCTGATCGACGTCTCCGACGGTCTGCTGTCCGAGGCCCGGCACATCGCCGAGGCCTCGGAGGTCTCCATCGACGTGCAGACCTCTGCGCTGACCATCCCCGACGAGCTCAAGGCGGTCGCCTCGGCGACCGGCGCTGACGCGCTCGCGTTCGTGCTGGGCGGGGGAGAGGACCACTCGCTGCTCGCGGCGTTCCCACCGGAGGTCGAGCTGCCGCAGGGGTGGACGGTGATCGGGACGATCGACGAGCCCGGTGGCGAGCCGGTCACGGTCGACGGCGAGGTCTATGAGGGGCCGGCGGGCTGGACACACTTCTGAGGAGAACGACGAAGGCCGCCGCCCGAATGGGCAGCGGCCTTCGTACGAGGAAGAACTCGGGTCAGCGAGCGACCTTGCCGGCCTTGATGCAGGTCGTGCAGACATTCATACGCTTCGGGGTGCCGTTGATGACGGCACGGACGCGCTGGATGTTGGGGTCGAAGCGGCGCTTGGTCGCCTTCTTGGACCACGGCCGGTTGTTGCCGAAGCCCGGCTTCTTGTCGCAGATGTCGCAGACGGCAGCCACCGTGAACTCCTGAGGTTGAATAGATGATCGAGGTCGAATAGATATTGCCGGCGAGCGCGATGAACGGCTGCCCAGCCGAGACAACCGAACAAGCGTAGCCCGTCCGGCTGTGACGAACGAAATCGTCAGTCCCCGGAGCGGCGATCCCGCCACCTGTCCAGCGGGGCCGCCAGCGCGGTGGCCAGCTTCCACCGCTTCGACCCGCGCAGATCGTCGATCTCGGAGCGCTGACCGGCCAGCTGCTTGCGCTGCGACTCGAGTCTACGGCGCTGGTCCGCGACGACCTCACGGAGCCGGGCGACCTCGTCGCGCAGCTCCAGGCCCTGCTCGACCCAGTCGGGGATGGCGGGCACCGAGGGGAGCTCGGGGGAGAGGCCGCGGCGCAGGACGACGTAGAACTCGATGTCGTCCTCCGGCACCGGCAGGATCTTCTCGACCGACCAGCCGGTCAGCCCGAGACGGCGCAGCTCGGCGATGATCTCGGGGAACGAGCGGTCGGTGTAGGTCCACACGTGGCAGTCGACGTACTCGCCACCGCGCGCCCGCTCGACCTGGGCCAACGTGTAGCCGAGGTCGTGGATGCAGGTCTCGGCCTCGCTCGGACCGTGGTGGTGGAGCCGCTTGGGGTCGTGGCTGACCGCGGCACGATGGTGGTCGAAGACGGCACGTACGGACGGGATGGTGTCGCCGGCCTCGTGGGCCTGCAGGATCTGCCCCATCGTGGTGGGCGGGCGGTGGGCGTCGAAGGTGTAGCGCCTGTCGGGGACGACCAGGACCAGCGCCCCGTCGGGGGCGGTCACGGCCTCGACCTGGGCCAGCCAGCCGACCAGGTCGGGCACGTGCTCGACGACGTGGCTGGCCAGCGCCCAGTCGAAGGGGGCGCCCTCTTTGGCCGCCTCCTCGATCGTACGCATCCGGGTGCCGTCCCACATCGGATAGTCGATCTCGGGGATGGCCTCACGGGTGACGTTGGGGTTGTCGGTGTTGGTCTCGTAGAGCCGGTCGCGGTCGTAGAGGTCGAGATAGGACACGTCTGCGGCGCCGCGGGGGACGAGCGGCTTGTGCAGCGGTCCGATCTCCAGGCCGTGTCCGGTGGAGAAGTCGAAGATTTCGGCGACGCGACGAGCGCGTGGGGACGGGGTCGGGATCGACATCCGGGAGTCCTTCGGCGTAGGGAAGTCTCCACACTAGGGATGATTCGTCACCCGCGCGGGGCGCGACCCGGCAGAACTTGTTACTCGCTCGTGTCTTTGCTGCAGCCTTGGATTTGTTCACCCGTCGTTTACCCCGTACCCAGGCACGGCCTAACCTTGGGGCCGCGATACCGGGAAGTGTGTCCGGCGTCACGATGTCTGGTTGCCTGCACGGTGTCGAGGGAAGGGAGAGCGGCGTGGCCGAGGTCAAGCTCGATCTGTTCCGCCGGTTCGGCGACCTGGCGACCGACGCGCTCGGGTCGCACCGCGAGGAGATCGACGCGCTCAACGTCTTCCCGGTGCCCGACAGCGACACCGGCACGAACCTCTACCTGACCATCGCCGCGGCCCGTGACCGGCTGCGCGAGTTCACCGGCTCCGACTGGCGGGAGGGGCTGCGTGCCTTCTCCCGCGGCGCGCTGCTCAGCGCCCGCGGCAACTCGGGGGTGATCCTGGCCGAGATGATCGGCGCCCTGCTGCGCCGCCTGATCCAGGCCACCGAGGAGGAGCGCACCGCCGTCGTCTTCGCCGATGCGCTGCGCAACGCCGCCAACGCCGCCTACGCCGCGGTGGGGGAGCCGCAGGAGGGCACCATGCTCAGCGTGCTCCGTGCCGCCGCGGACGCGGCCGAGGCGTGCGTCGAGATCGACGAGTCCGCACGCACCCGCGACGTGATGTCGGTCGCCGCCAGCGCGGCCCGCGCCGCCCTCGCCCGTACGCAGGAGCAGCTGCCCACGCTCGCCGCCGCCGGGGTGGTCGATGCCGGCGGCCGCGGGATCTGCGTGCTGCTCGACGCCTTCGAGACCGCGCTGACCGGTCGCCGGCCGAGCCCGCAGGCGCCGACCCCGCACATCCCGATCCCGATCACGGCGGGCCTGGCTGGCGCGGACGGTCATGCGCTGGAGCCGGGCGGCCCGGCCTACGAGGTGATGTACCTGCTCGATGCCGAGGACGGGGCGATCCCGGATCTGCGCAAGCGGCTCCAGCCGCTGGGCGACTCGCTGGTCGTCGTCGGCGGCGAGGGCATCTGGAACGTACACGTCCATGTCGACGACGTCGGTGCCGCGATCGAGGCCGGGATCAGTGCCGGCCGGCCGCACCGGATCCACGTCACCCATTTCGCCGAGCAGATCGCCGGACAGGCCCACCGGCACGCGACCCGCAGCGGCCGCGCGGTGATCGCGTTCGCCGCGGGCCCGGGGCTGGCGGAGCTCTTCCGGGGCGCCGGCGCGATCGTGATCGAGGGCGGCCCGCACCGGCGCCCGACGACCTCGGAGCTGCTCGAGGCGATCACCGCCTCCGGTGCCTCCGAGGTGATCGTGCTCCCCAACGACGCGCCCACCCGGCAGTCGGCCGAGGCCGCCGCGCGCACCGCCGAGGACGACCTCGACATCAGCGTCGCGGTGATCCCGACCCGCAGCCAGGTGCAGGGCCTGGCGGCGATCGCGGTCCACGAGCCCGGCCGGAAGTTCGACAAGGACGTGCTGGAGATGACCGCCACCGCGCGACACGCGCGGCACGGCGCGGTCACGATCTCGAACACCCGAGCGATTACCATGGCCGGGCCGTGCATGCCGGGCGACGCGCTCGGGGTGCTCGACGGAGACTTCGTCAAGGTCGGCCAGGACCTGCAGAGATGTGCGACCTACGTCCTCGCCCGGCTCATCGGCGGTGGTGGTGAGCTGGTCACGCTGGTCTCCGGCCTGGAGGACCCCGACGGCGAGCTCGCCCAGGGGGTCGCGGCGTGGCTGGCTGCCAACCATCCGGCCGTTGATGTGATGGTGTACGACGGAGGCCAGGAGCGTTACCCCCTCCTGATGTCGGTCGAGTAGAGGAGAAGAGACGGTGGCGATCACCCTCGAGTCGCCGATCAAGGCCGTGCTGGGCAACAGCAAGCACGCCACGAAGTTCACCAAGGGTCTCGGGCTGCGCACCGTGGGCGACCTGCTCTACCACTTCCCGCGGCGCTACCTGCGCACCGCCGACCTCAGCCAGACCCCGCAGCTGCACGAGGGCGAGATGCTCACCGTGCTCGGCGAGGTGGTCCGCAGCGTGGTCCGCCAGCACACCGACCGCCGCACCGGCCGGCCCGCCTACCGCGTCGAGACCCAGCTCAAGGCCGGCACCGCCGACCTGCAGCTCACCTTCTTCTCCAAGTCGCAGCGGATCGCCGAGTGGCGTCGGGGCGTGCTCGCCCCGGGAGTCCGTGGGGTCTTCGTCGGCAAGGCCGGGTCGTTCCGCGGCGAGTGGCAGCTGGCCAACCCGCAGATGGTCGTCTTCGGCGACCCCTCCGACTCCGAGAACGCCGCCGAGGCGGCCGACAACCAGATGGCCGTGGAGGAGCTGACCGAGCTCTTCCCGATCTACCCGCTCACCGCCGGGCTCCAGCACTGGGACGTCATGCGCGCGGTGCGGTTCGCCCGGCAGGTCGTCGAGGACGTCACCGACGTGCTCCCGGAGCAGCTGCGGGAGACGTACGACGTGCCGGGGCTGCGCGACGCGCTCGACCTGATCCACGCGCCCCATGAGCTCAAGGACGTCCAGCGCGCCCAGCACCGGTTCCGGTTCGAGGAGGCGCTCGGGCTGCAGCTGGTCCTGGGCCGGAGGAGAAGGGCGCTCCAGGCCCTGGGCACCACCGCCCGCACGGGCGGGGTCCACCACCTGCTCGAGGCCTTCGACGAGCGGCTGCCGTTCACCCTCACCAAGGGTCAGGAGACGATCGGGGAGGAGCTCGAGACCGCGTTGGCCCAGCCCCACCCGATGAACCGCCTGCTCCAGGGCGAGGTCGGCTCCGGCAAGACGCTGGTCGCGCTGCGGGCGATGCTGCGGGTCGTCGACTCGGGCGGCCAGGCCGCGCTGCTGGCGCCGACCGAGGTGCTCGCCCAGCAGCACCACCGCTCGATCACCGCGATGCTCGGCGACCTGGCCGCCAGCGGTCTGGCCGGCGGGCTCTTCGCCGGCGACCAGGAGCAGACCCATGTCGAGCTGCTCACCGGCTCGATGACCAAGACCCAGCGCAAGGGACCGCTGAGCCGCATCGCCACCGGCGAGGCCGGCATCGTCGTCGGCACCCATGCGCTGCTGCAGGACCAGGTGATGTTCGACGACCTCGGCCTCGTCGTCGTCGACGAGCAGCACCGCTTCGGCGTCGAGCAGCGGGCCGCCCTGACCGACAAGGCCGGGACTCCGCCGCACCTGCTGGTCATGACCGCGACGCCGATCCCGCGTACGGTCGCGATGACCGTCTTCGGTGATCTCGAGGTCTCCACGCTGACCGAGCTCCCGGCCGGCCGTGCCGAGATCCAGACCAACCTGGTCTCCCTGGTCGACCATCCCGCGTGGATCGCCCGGGTGTGGGAGCGCGTCAAGGAAGAGGTCGAGAAGGGCCATCAGGTCTACGTGGTCGCCCCGCGGATCAGCGGCGACGAGTCCGAGCAGGGCGAGAGCGACCAGCGCGACTTCGACGCCGACGGCAACGAGGTCGCCTCCGCCAAGGGCCAGCTCTCCGCCGTCGACGAGGTCACCGAGGAGCTGACCAACGGGCCGCTGCGCGGGCTGAAGGTCGCCAAGCTCCACGGCAAGCTCCCCGCCGAGGAGAAGGAGCGCACCATGAGCGCCTTCGCCGCCGGCGACATCGACGTGCTGATCGCCACCACCGTGATCGAGGTCGGCGTCGACGTACCCAACGCCACCACCATGGTCATCCTCGACGCCGACCGCTTCGGTGTCTCCCAGCTCCACCAGCTGCGCGGCCGGGTCGGCCGTGGCGGGCTGCACGGGCTGTGCCTGCTGGTCTCCCACGCCGAGGTCGGCACCCCGGCCCGGACCCGCCTGGACGCGGTCGCCGAGACCACCGACGGGTTCGCGCTCTCCCGGGTCGACCTCGACCAGCGCCGCGAGGGAGACGTGCTAGGCGCCTCGCAGTCGGGTCGGCGATCGAGCCTGGAGAGCCTGCGCGTGCTCCGCGACGAGGAGACGATCCTGCAGGCCCGCGAGGCGGCCGAGTCCCTCCTGGAGAAGGACGTGGAGCTCGCGACCGCGCCGCTGCTGGCCGAGCGGGTCGCCGAGATCGAGGAGTCCGCCTCGGCCGACTACCTCGAGAAGTCCTAAGGTGTCCCAATGACTCGGATCATCGGAGGCGTCGCAGGAGGGCGGCGCCTACTCGCTCCCAAAGGGGTGCGGACCCGTCCCACCACCGACCGGGTCCGCGAGGCGCTCTTCTCGGCGATCGAGTCCTCCTACGGCTCCCTGGCCGGGCTGCGCTTCCTCGACCTCTACGCCGGCACCGGCGCGGTCGGGCTGGAGGCGTGGTCCCGCGGCGCCGGGGTCGTGACCCTGGTCGAGTCGGACCGGCGTACGGCCGGGGTGATCCGCTCCAACGCGAAGGAGCTCGGCTTCCCGCGGGCCAACGTGGTCGCGGCGAGCGTGGCGAGCACCCTGGTGACGCCGCCGGCGGCGCCGTACGACCTGGTCTTCCTCGACCCGCCCTACCCGCTCTCGGACGACGCCGTCGCCGAGGACATCGCCCTGCTGGTCAAGCACGGCTGGCTGGTGCCCGGTGCGCTGGTCGTCGTCGAGCGGTCCGCGCGCAGCCCCGAGCCGGTCTGGCCCGACGGATTCACCGACCAGAGGTCGAAGAAGTACGGCGAGACCACGCTCTGGTACGGCACGGCGCCGGACTGACCGCACTCAACAAGGAGAGAAGCAATGACGCGTCGCGCGGTGTGCCCGGGGTCGTTCGACCCGCCCACCTTCGGCCACCTCGACATCTTCACCCGCGCCTCGGCGATCTTCGACGAGGTCGTCATCGCCGTCGGGGTCAACCCGTCGAAGTCGAAGCGCCTGTTCACGCCCGAGGAGCGGATGGAGATGATCACCGAGATCACCGCCCCGCTGGGCAACGTCCGGGTCCAGGCGTTCACCGGGCTGGTGACCGACTTCTGCGTCGAGATCGACGCCCAGGCGATCGTGAAGGGGCTGCGCGGCGCGCCCGACCTGGAGTACGAGGCGCCGATGGCGCAGATGAACGCCCACATGACCCGGGTCGAGACCGTCTTCCTGCTCAACGACCCGCGCTGGGCCGCGGTCTCCTCCAGCCTGATCAAGGAGATGGCCACTTTCGGTGGGGATGTGTCGGCTTTCCTGCCGCCCGATGTTCTTGCACGACTCACCAAGCGTTTGGCAGAACGTTCCGAGTAACAGGCACGGTTCGCCGGTATCGTCTATCAGCGCTGCCCGTCATTCTTTCTCTGGAGATCAATGTCCACCTCAGGCCGTTCACCGCTTTCCTTGGCCAAGCAGTCCTACGCCGCTTCCCTCAAGGCCGTCGGTCGCGGGCTGACGAAGACGGGGCTCGCGAAGGAGACCGCTCCGCCGGTCGAGCAGCGCTGGCGTCACTGGGCCCACTCGCTCACCAAGGTCTACGACTCCCTGGCGATGGCGAAGCTCGACGTGCCGTGGTGGACCTACGACGCGATCACCGCCGTCGACGCCTGGCTGAGCGAGCGTGAGCGTCCGATCCGGGTCTACGAGTACGGCTCCGGCGCCTCCACCATCTGGCTCTCCCGCCGCGCCGACGAGATCCACTCCGTCGAGCACCACAAGGGGTTCGGCGAGATGATGCAGGCCGAGCTCGCCGGCGAGGAGAAGATCTCGCTGCGGGTCATCGAGCCGGTCCCCAGCGACAACCCCGTCGTCCCCTCGCAGAAGGAGGGCCACGCGGGCCTCGACTTCGAGGCGTACGTCGACTCCATCGACGACGTCGACGGCGAGTTCGACCTCGTGGTGATCGACGGGCGCGCCCGCGAGGCGTGCCTGGAGAAGGCCAAGGACCGCCTCGCTCCCGGCGGGATCATCGTCTTCGACAACAGCCGCCGCAAGCGCTACGTCGACGCGATCGCCGCCTCGGGGCTGAAGGAGACCATCCACGCCGGTCTCACCCCGACCCTGCCCTACCCCGAGCGCACCTCCGTCCTCACCAAAGGCTGATTCTCGTACGTGACGGCGTGGAGTTTCCGCGCCGCCACGTGCTCGCCCTAGGGTCCTCCCCATGGCGACATCGGGGGAGCAGACCGAACGTGTGGGGATTGTGCGCTGGGCGACGTTCGCCGGTGTCTGCGTGCTGGCGCTGCTCTGGTCGGCATACTCGGTCGGTGCCCAGAACGGCACGTTCCTGACCCAGGACTTCGGCGCGCAGTACCACCTCGCGAAGATGACCGCCCACGGCGCGATCCCGCTGGTCGACTTCGAGCACGGCTGGAACGCCGGCTCCTTCTGGGTCAACGCGGCGCTCTACGCAGTCGCCTCCGGGTCCCCGACGATCTGGTACTTCCTCTGGGGCCGCCTCCTCGGCGCCGGCCTCGGCGCGGTCCTCGCCGCCGCCATCGGTCTGCGGCTGCGGCTGCACCCGGCCGTGATGGTCGCGGTCGCGCTCGGGGTGCTCCTGCTGGCCACCCCGCTGCACATCAAGTACACGATCTGCCTCCTGTGGGTCTTCGTCCTGCTGCCGACCGGGTGGCTCGAGGCGCGGCCACGCCTGGCCGCGGCCGCGCGAGTGCTGCTCCCGGCCCTGGTCTTCTGGCAGTACGTCGAGCTGGCCGTGCTCCTCACCGGCGCCTCGGGTCTCTTCGAGCTCTTCGCCCGCCGGGACGCCGCCTGGCGCACCCGGATCGTCAACTGTGTCCAGCTGGCCGGCGGGTTCGTGCTCGGGCTGGTCGTCGAGGCTGCTGCGTACAAAGTGCTGTGGGGGCTCTCCTGCGCCGACTTCAACCGGCAGGTGATCCTCGGCCAGACCGAGACGCACGAGGGTTCGCAGTACGCCGTCTGGAACTTCTTCGACCTGCCGACCGAGTCCGGGCGGTTCTTCATCCTGGCGCTCTACCCGTTCGCGCTGCTCCTGCCCTTCGTACCGCTGGTGTGGCAGCGGATCTCCGACTCGACCCGATTGATCGCGCTGGCCGGGCTGGTCCTCGTCGTCGTCCCGATCCGGCGCGTCGACAACCCCCACACCACCACCGTCTCCGCCCTCGTCCTGCTCGCCGTCGTGCTCGCCGTCGCCGAGCTGTGGGAGTCCGGCCCCCGCACCTCCAGCCTGCCGAGACGCCCTGCCGCATGGGCGCTCGCCCTGGTCGGGGTGCTGTGGGCCGGTGCCACCCTGTGGATCGGCTTCGGACTACAGAGCATGGCCGGTGCCGTGCTCCTCGTGGCCCTGGCGGTGGCAGGTGCGGTCCTCGGATCGACGTTCCTGCGAGGCGCGACTGCGGCTGTCTCCGCCGGCGCGCTGGTCGTGCTCGGCTGCGTACCCGCCCTCGCCTCCGTCGACCACCTCAACGACATGCGCCGCGACGCGAAGTCGTTCCAGGTGACCGACGCGATCACCCGCTGGGCGGGCCCGGAGTACGAACGCTGCAGCGGCGGCACCCGCGAGGCGCTGGTGATGCCCAACTACCTCGAGCTCTACGACACCCTCGACGTCACCAACCCGACGCCGTACTACCTGTTCCACTACGACTTCGCGCAGTACGAGGACGTGCTGGTGCCTCAGCTCGAGGACGGCTCGATCCCGGTCATCATCGAGACCATGCCGCTGCACACTCCGCAGCCCTGGCTCACCGACGCCATCCACGCCAACTACGTCCCCTGCTCGATCGTGAGGATCGAGAAGCAGGCGACGACCGTGACGATCTGGACGCACAAGTCTCGGGGGAGTGTGGAGCGGCGTGATCTCAGCGTTCGGGGTGGGGAGCTTGTTCCGACGCGCTGAGGGTTGCTCTGTTTTTCTGGTTGGTGTTTGCCGCCGACCCGTTACGGGAGGGTGTTCTCAGCGGCGTCCGGAGTAAAGGACGGCCTTCGGCCGCCGGCTTCGCCGGCCGCTTCGCGGTCCTTGACACCGGCCGTCGCTGAGAATTTTGGCTGGTTATCGGGTCGGCGGCAGGGGTTTGGCGCGGCGATGTGGGTTGGGCAGGGGCCTGGGATCCGAGGTGAACGAATTTCCGTTCACCCAGGAGAGCGTCTTCTTCCGCGGGGGTGAATGAATTTTCGTTCACCGTGGAGCGTCCGCCTCCCAAGGGGCGACTGTCTCCCGGCCACACTGGGGCCGCCGCCCCTGATAGCCAGCCAAATTTCTCGACATGGTCCGGTGTCAAGGACCGCAAAGCGGCCGGCGTAGCCGGCGGCCGTAGGCCGTCCTTGACTCCGGGGCAGGTCGAGAAACACTCGAGGACAGGGTCGGCGGCCCAGACCAGCCACAAACAACAATCGTTGAACTCGCCGAGCCAAACAGCGCAGGAGCCACAGCCGTCATAGGCTCGCAACCCAAGCCCCCAAGCCCACCCCGAAAGCAGCGAATGCCCCGCTCCACACCCGAGGACGGTGCCAACGTACGTCTCCCGAGACGACTCCTGGCGGCGATGGTGCTGGTCGCGTTCTTCGCGCTGAGCCTGAGCAGCTACGTCGCGCTGACCCGGTCGCTGCAGTACCAGACCCGCGACGAGGGGCCGAACGCCGGCTATACGGTGGAGCTGGCCTCGGGGCGGCTGCCGACGATCGACACACCCGTGACGACGGACGCCCGCCGCTACCCCCAGGTCGTCGAGGGGCTGAAGACCATGGTGGACGAGCCGCACCGCCACATCTGGACCGCCAACCACCCGCCGCTCTACTACCTGATGTCGCTGCCGTTCGTGGCGGCTGCCGGGGCGCTCGACGCACCTCAGGTGATGATCGTCGGGATGCGGATGATCAACGCCGTCGGCTCCGCGCTGTGCGTCCTGCTGGTGGGCCTGATCGCCTTCGAGGTGACCCGGAGGGCGGCGACGGCGTTGCTGGCCACGGGGATCAGCGCCTCGTGCGCGGTGCTGGTGACCGCGGGTGGCCACATCGCCAACGACGGGGTCGCGGTCGCGGCCTCGTCGCTGACCCTGCTGGCCACGATCCGGATCCTGAACCGCGACCTGTCCGCGAGGCGCCTGGCGCTGGTCGCGCTGGCCGGGGCCGCCGCAGCCGGTGCGAAGGCGCCCGGTGTGCTGACCGTCGTCCTGTGCGGCACCGCGATCGCGGTGGGCCTGCTCCTGCAGGACCGTTCTCGTCGCGGCGTGGTCCGGGCACTGGTGGCCGCGGCCGTGGCGACCGGCGTTCCGGGGCTCGCGACCGGTTGGTTCTACGTCCGCAACATCGTCCTCTACGGCGACCCGACCGCCACCGGTGCGTTGCTGGAGAAGTTCGACCGGGAGCCGAACGGGACCTGGTGGCAGGTGCTGACGGACGGTTCGCTCTGGCTGGACTGGTACGAGCGGCTGTGGGTGCCGCTGCTGGCCGGGGGTTACGTCGTGGTCGCCGACCTGCTTGCCGTCGTCGCGGCGATCGGCCTCCTCGTGCTGGTCGTCCGCCGGGCGAGAACCGGGCCGACGGGTCAAACCTGGGCACGGCCGGGGTGGCTGCTGCTCGCGGTCCACGCGGGGGTCGTCCTGGTGAACCTGGTCGGCTTCGTCGCGGGCGGCGGGAACCCGAACGACCGCTACCTGCTGCCGCTCATGCCGCTGCTGGCCACGGTGCTCGCGGTGGGGGTGATGGCGGTCGTCGACGTCATCCCGGTCGGCTCCCGCGAGTCTCGGGCCGACCTGGCGGCGGCCGCGACCACCCTCGCCCTGGGCCTCTACGCGTTCCTGATCTTCCGGTGGTTCATCGGGTCGCCGACCTACGTCGGCCGACTTCCGAACTCCGACTCGCGTGGCGCCGAGCTCGTGGTGGCCGTGGGCGTGGTGTGCGGGTTGGTCGCCGTCTGCCTCGCGGCCTGGCCGGCTAGGACGTACGTCGCCCGGCAACCGCTCCGAGACCAGCCAGCACCACGTCGGCGATGAGCAGGAGGACGCGCGAGGCGAGCGCGACGGTGAGCGCCTCGGGTGTCCCGATGATCGGGCCGAGGGTGAGCGCGAGCAGCGCCTCGCGGATCCCGGCGCCGGCCGGGGCGGGGATGAACGCGATCCCGGCGGCCCAGGCCAGGGCCATCCCGCCGGTCGCGGCCGCGACCTCGAGCAGCCCCACCGAGGCGTACGACTGCATCATCACGGCCAGGTGGAGGCCGAAGGCGACCCAGGCGAGCACCGCCCAGCCGATCGCGGTGAAGAGGCCGCGCGCGGTGAGGCGTACGCCGAGAGGTTCCCGGCCGAGCCGAGCGAAGAGCCAGTCGAGCATGCCCGGGACGACGCGCGGGTGCAGGCACATGGCCAGCGGCACCAGCAGGAGCAGCAGCCACCAGTAGCGGCTGAGGCCCTCGGAGGAGGACCAGGGGAGCAGGAGCGCGCCGACGCCGATGCCGCTGGCGACCACGACGCCCATGAAGAGGATGTTGGCGCCGAGCATCGTCCGGCGCGCGACGCCCCAGCGCAGCCCGAACTGCATCTGCGCGACCACCGGCCACACCGAGCCGGGCAGGTATTTGCCCAGCTGGGAGACGTAGAAGACCGAGTGGGAGTCGCGCAGCGAGGGCCGGATGCCCATCCCGTGCAGGAGGGCGACCCAGATCTGGCCGATCAGCATGGTGCCGATGATCGCCAGGACCCCAGCGACCGCGAAGCGGCCGAGGCTCAGCTCCTGGACCGCGGTGGCCAGGTCGCCGCGCTGGCGCCAGACCAGGTAGGCGCCGCCGAGCACGACCACGAGGGCGAGACCGATCTTGAGGAGCCGCTTCGCAGGGCTGGGCTTCGCAGGCTCCGGCGTAGCCGACGACCCGGCCTCCGTGGCGTAGACCGGGTCGGAGCTGGTCGCTGTCACAGGCTGGTCGTCCACGTCTCGCCGGACTGGGCCGAGGCCGCACGGGCCTGGGTGTGCGGCAGGTCGAACTCGGCGACCGAGGTCTGGTCGCGGAGCATCTCGGTGCCGGACTTGCCGAAGCGCGCCTTCTTGGTGTGCTCGAGGTCGTCCTCGATGAGCACCCGGTTGGTGCGGATCAGGTCGGAGATCACGCCGAGCATCGCGGACATGAAGGCCAGGTTGATCAGCACGCCACCGAGCAGCAGCGACTGGATGTGGTTGCCGTTGTCGCCGCTGATCCACAGCACCAGGTAGCGCACGAACGGGATCGCGCCGAGGATGAAGAAGAAGGCGGTGAGCCACACGAAGATGGCGTACGGCTTGTACATCATGTAGCTGCGCACGATCGCCGCGCCGGACTTCATGATGTGCTCGGGCATCGACTTGAACAGCCGGGACTCACGCGTCTTGGCGTTGGTCACGATCGGCACCGAGGCGATCTTCATCCGCTTGTTGCCCGCCTGGATGATCGTCTCCATGCAGTAGGAGAAGCGGGTCACCGTGTTGAGCAGCATCAGCGACTCGCGCGAGTAGGCGCGGAAGCCGCTGGCGGCGTCGGGCAGGTCGGTCTCGGCGGCCATGTTGACCACCTTGGAGCCGACCTTCTGCAGCTTCTTCTTCAGCCCGGAGAAGTGCTCGATCTGGTCGACCTGGCGGTCGCCGATGACGATGTCGGCCTGGCCGTTGATGATCGGCTGGACCAGGTCGGCGATGCGGTCCTGCGGGTACTGGTTGTCGCCGTCGGTGTTGACCACGATGTCGGCACCCAGCTCGAGCGCGCGGACCACGCCGTCGTGGAAGCTCCGGCCGAGACCCTGGTTGCGGGAGTGGTGCACGAACTCGCGCACGCCGTGCTCCTTGGCCACCTCGACCGTCCGGTCGGTGCACCCGTCGTCGACGATGAGGATGACGATCTCGTCGATGCCGGGGATCTGCTTCGGAATCGACTCCAGGACGGACGGGAGCGTCTCCTCCTCGTTGAGGCAGGGGACTTGAACGACAAGCTTCACAGGGACCTCAGGCAAGTAGTGGGACCGAACACCGGGTTCGGGGGTGAGTGAGCGGCTTCTGACCCGCCACATTACCGCGTGGAATCTGCGGCCCTACGCCCCCTCGCGGGTGTCATCCGGCGTATGTGCTAAGGAAACCTGGCGTTCAGGACGGGTCCACACGGCGTCTGCTGCGCCGTCGGCCGACGAGCGCGGGGACGACCAGCAGACCCAGAGTGACCAGGGCGCCGAGCAGCGAGACCACCGCACCCGTACGCAGCCCCGGCGCGTCGTAGCTCAGCGTGACCGTGTGGGTGCCGTCGGGGACGGGTACGGCGGCGAAGGCGTGGTTGCCCGCGACCAGGTCCACGGGGCGGCCGTCGACCGTGGCCGACCAGCCGGGGCGGGCGATCGAGTCGGCGACGACCAGATAACCGGCCCCGTCCGCGGTGACATCGGCCGAGATCGTCTCGGCCTCGTCGCGGCGTACGTCGACCTTGGCGGTCGAACCGGACGCGGCAGGCGTCGAGGAGTCGTCGAGGAGCACCGTGCCGGGTTCGACCCCCTCGGTCAGCCGCTGCACTCGCGTCGCGCCGTCGGGGACGACCTCGCTGGTGCCGGCCCAGCGGACCCGGGGCAGGGCGCTCGCCCGCTCGTAGACGACCGCGCCGGCCGAGGCGTGCACGACCCGGAGGCCGTCGCCCCTCTCGGGCCGGACCGGTGCGCAGATCGCGGAGCCGTCGATGCGGCCGGCCAGGTGGACGGGCTTCCGCTTCCCGGCGAACGTGATGGTGACCGGGACCGGACCGGTGGTGAAGCGGTGGTCGGGCACCGCGACGCGCAGCTTCTCGCCCCGCCTGAGCGGCCGGTTCACGGCGATGGCCCGCTCGGAGGTGACCTTCTCGGCACCGGCCCCGACGCTCACCCGGACGACCGTCGGCGTCTGGGCCCGCGGCTTCAGGCCGTCGGGGACGGTGACCTCGATGCCGCGCAGGTCGCCCTTCGGGACCCGGCACGTCGCTTGCCGGCCGGGCATCACGGTCAGCGTCTGCCGCTGTGCGAGAGGCACCGGCGTCGGCCCGGCGGCCCCGATGACCTCCTGCGGCTGGGTCACCCAGTAGCGCACCGAGAGCTGGTCGAGCACCGGCAGGCGTCCGGGCGTGGGTACGCCGGCAGGGAAGTCGCTGTAGGTCGTCGATAGCTGCGCGTCCGGGCTGACCGCCGCGATCAGCTCCTTCCACTCCGGCGAGGTGAACTCGTGACCGGTCGGCGTACGCAGCCGGTAGTGGTCCGCGACCGCCGAGTGCTCCCAGCCGGAGGCGCCGTAGCGCTCCTCGCCCAGGTGCTTCTTCAGGAACGCGTGGGCGGAGGTGACCGGGTAGAAGTCGTCGCGGTCGGTCAGCGGCAGCACCTCGCGCGCGAACATCGTGCTTTGCGCGATCACGGCCAGCGCGAGCACCAGCGGGCCAAGCAGCCGCAGCCGGCCCCGCAGTAGCAGCGTCGCCGCGACGGCGAGGAGCGACACCACCAGCAGCAGCGCCGGAACCCGCAGCTTCGCGGCCACGTCCGGGATCGGCCGCTCGGCGCCGTCGATGTAGGCGTAGGCGGCATACAGGAAGTACGCCGTCACCCCGACGGCCGCCAGCAGCACCACCAGCGACACCATCAGACGCGGTCGCCAGGGCCGGTCCTCCCGATCCGACGAGCCCGCGTCCTCCGCCCGCTGGACCAGCCGCTCCAGCCCGATCCCGGCCAGGACGGCGCACAGGAACCCGAAGATGGAGTTGGCCCGCCCGAAGCTGTTGGAGCTGTAGCCCGGCAGCTTCTGGAGCAGTTCGAGCGGCAGCCCGCCGATCCACAGCAGCCACACGATCGCGGCCACGACGACCGCGAGCAGCGCCGGCGTCGAGGGGCGGCGTCCGCCGGGCAGCCGGACGACCAGGGCGCACAGGACCAGCACCAGCGCCGCGACCCCGATGAAGGCGATCGACTCGATCGGGTTGTCCTCGCCCGCCCAGAGCCCGTCGACGCAGGTGCCGTAGACGTCGGGTGCGACGGTGGTGAGCGCGAGGCTGGCGGGCTTGACCTGGTTGGGGACCCGCTCGTCGATCCCGAGCGCGCTCATGTTGAGCGCGAACGGAAGGACCTGCACCGCGGAGAGTGCGACCCCGAGCCCGACCCCGCCGGCGGCGATGCCGCCGCCGATCAGCGTGCGCCGGACGTCCCGGAGCGCGAGCGCCCGGACCACGACGTAGATCCCACCCAGCGTCAGCGCGAACATCGTCACCGCCGGGAAGCCGCCGAGCAGCATCGAGGCGACGACCAGGCCGACCGCGGCCAGGTCACGCGCGCCGCGCTCGTGGACGGCTCGGTCCAGCGCCCACAGCAGCAGCGGGACCAGGCAGGCGACCTTGGTGTGCGGCCAGTTGGTCCACATCATCATGAACCCGGAGGTGAAGAAGACCAGCCCGGCGACCAGCGCGATGCTGCGCCGCACCCCGAGGCGCCCGAGGAAGAGCACCATCCCGGCCAGCACGAGCACCAGCTCGGTCAGCTTCACCCACGCGGGAGCCAGCCACATCGGCATCACCCAGTAGGGCCACGAGACCGGACTCAGCACGGCGTGGTTCGGCAGCGAGGCCAGGGGAGCGCCGCCCACCTCGTAGGGCGCCCAGGTCTGCCAGTTGCCGTGGCGTACGCCCTCGACGATGTTCTCGACGCCGGGCAGGTAGTAGTCCCAGGTGTCGCCGCGGCACCACAGCGTTCCCTGCGGGATCGGGCCGTCGGCGGCGTACGGCATCATCGCGTGCAGCCAACCGGTGTCCAGCAGCATTCCGTGACCCACGAGCGCGGGGCCGAAGGTCACCGCGACGAAGAGGACGAGAAGCGCCAGCACGACGCCCGAGCGCCACCGATCCGATGAGAACACAAGCCGAAAATCTATGAGTAGTCGGAACCGGGCGCCGGTAGCGCACGCGGCAGTTCGGTCAAGTCTTCGACGGCGACCGGATCAGTCACGGCGGGTCGCCACGGCCACCAGCCCGGTGCCGGTGTCGGGCCGCAGCCGCTGCAGGGCCATGAACGGGCTGGTCGCGAGGGCGATGGCGGCACCCTTGAGCCGGCCGCTGGGCTGGAACGTACGTCCCGTCGCCCGGGTGAGCTCCTCGGGTGTGAGGTCGCCCACCTTCTCCAGCTTCCGGGCGTCGATCCGGTTGCGGACCGCCTCCAGGGCGTAGCCGAGCGGCCAGCCGTAGACGGTGATCTCGACGTCGCCCAGGCCGGCCTCCTCGAGCCGGGCGGTGAGCTCCTCGGGGCTGTAGCGGCGGAAGTGTCCGGCGTGCCGGTCCATCGGCCCGAACCGCTCCTGGAATGCCGGCACCGAGAGCACCAGCTGACCGCCGGGTCGGACATGGGTGACCCACTCGGCCAGCGCCCCCTTGTCGTCCTCGATGTGCTCGAGCACCTCGAAGGCGCAGACGAGGTCGTACGCCGATCCCGGCTCCAGCTCGGAGGACATCGCGTTGAGCACCTTGCCGCCCAGCGCCGTGATCCGCTCGTACGCCACCGTGAACGAGTCCGCGTCCGGCTCGACCCCGAGGTAGTCGGCGCGCGTGGCCAGGCGCGCCCCGAAGGCTCCCTGGCCGCAGCCGATCTCCAGCGCGGTCGCCGGGGCCAGCCGGTCGATGATGCGGCTGACGACGTCGTAGCGCAGCCAGGCGCGGGGTGCGAGCGGTGGTAGCGGGCGGTCGGTGGCGGTGAGCGACATCTGGTTCCTGGGTCGGGGTCGGGTCAGCTGAGAAGTTCGAGGAGGGGGGAGGCGACGGCCTGCGGGGTGTAGTGCTCGCGGGCCTGCTCGTAGGCCGCCTCGCGCAGGCGCTGGGCCTCGTCGGGGTCGTCGGCCAGCTTGGTCAGGGCCGAGGCGAGCTCCTCGGGGCTTCCCGGGGAGACCAGCATGGCCGAGCTCTCCAGCATCCGTCGCTGAGGTGCGGTGTCGGAGGTGACGACCACCGCGCCCGCCGCGGCGCCCTGGAAGGCCTTGTTCGGCACCACCCGGCGCGCCTGCGGGACGGTGCCGAAGATGCCGAGGCTCACGTCGAACCCGGCGACGAAGTCGGGCAGGTCCTCGGCGTCGACCCAGTCGACCCAGGAGACCCGTGGGTTGCCGGCCGCGAGTCGACGGGCCTCCTCGTACTGCTGGCCCTGGCCGACCATCGTCACCTCGATCCGGTCGTCGTCGGCGAGGAGGTCGAGCGCGTCGGCGATCACCGGGGTGCCGTGGGTGGGGGAGAAGAGACCGACGAAGACGGCCTGCAGCGGCGCCTCGGTCGGCCGCTCGAGCGCCCTGGCGCCCGCATCGAACCACTCCGTGGTGGCTCCGACCGGGCACACGACCGAGTGGAGGCGTACGTCCTCGGGCAGTGCCTGCTGCTGCTCGACCGTGTCCACGATGACGACGTCGGCCTCCTTCAGCGCCATCGCGTCGATCGCCTTCATCAGGCGGAGCTTGAGGCCGCCGGAGCCGGCCAGTCGGCGGTTGGTGGCGACGCCCGCCGCCGAGACCATGTGGTCGAGCAGGATGGTCGAACGAGGATGGAGGAGGCGGGCCAGGTGCACGTCGAAGTGGCCCAGGTAGCCGACCAGCACTGCGTCGGGACGCCCCCGCCGACGGCGTCGCAGCGACTCCACGACCAGCCCGCTCCAGCAGACCAGCAGGCGGAGCACGAGCAGCGGCAGCCGCCACGGTTGTCGCAGGATCGCCACCCTCGCCGCGGTGTCCAGACCCAGCGGCCGATTGACCTCGGTGACCTCGGCGCCGCAGGCGCGTAAGCCCTCGATGAGTACCGCGACCCGCGGATGGGAGGCCACGTCATAGGTGCCGAAGGCGACGATGTGCATCACCTCAACGTTAGGGTCGAGGTCAAGGAGAGATCGAGCAGCACACCCCGCATCTGAGATGTCGGCACCCGAAAAGTGCTGCCTGGGAGGACCTGTGGGCCGAGGCTGGACGAAGGCGGTGCCGCTCAAGGCGGTGGTCGTCGCGATCGTCGTCACGGTCGCGGCCTACGCGATCCACCGCAACTGGGCCGCGCTCGTGCGCGGCTTCCAGGAGCTCCCGCTGTGGGTCCTGGGCATCGCGTTCGTCCTCACCGTGCTCGCCCAGGGTGTCGCGCTGCTGATGTGGCGGGTGGTGCTGGCCGATCTCGGCTCGCCGCTGCCGCTGGTGCCCGCGGCCCGGATCTTCTACGTCAGCCAGCTGGGGAAGTACCTGCCCGGCTCGGTGTGGACGATCGTCGGCCAGATGGAGCTCGCCCGCGCGGAGCGGGTGCCGCGGCGTACGTCCCTGACCCAGGGCGTCCTGGTGCTGGCGATCGCCGTCGGCGCCGGGGTGATGGTCTCGGTGCTGCTGATGCCGTTCCTCGGGCGGGAGACCTTCGCGCGCTACTGGTGGGCGGTGCTGCTCCTGCCGCTGATCCTGGTGGCGCTGCATCCGCCGGTCTTCGCGAAGGTCGTCGACACCGGGCTGCGGCTGCTGCGGCGCGAGCCGCTCGAGGTGCTGCCGACCTGGCGGGGGATCGGCAGGGCGCTGGCGCTGCAGGGCCTCGTCTGGCTCCTGCTCGGCCTGCAGATCTGGGTGGTCGTGGTCGGCCTGGGTGGCGACCCGCTGCCCTCGTTGCTGGCCAGCGTCGGCGGCTATGCGCTCGGGTTCAGCCTGGGCATGGCCGCGATCGGGCTCCCGGCCGGCGCCGGGCTGCGCGAGGCGGTCCTGGTCGTCGCCCTCTCCGGCGTCCTCTCGCCCGGGCTGGCGCTGCTGGTCGCGCTGCTGGCCCGCGGGATCGCCGTCCTGGCCGATGTCGTCGTCGCTCTCGCCGCCGCTCTCCTGACCCGTCGCGCCGGCGACCTTCCACCACCTGCTCAGCCATCTGCTCAGCCATCTGCTCAGCCACCAGCCAACGAGAAACTCGGGAGATCTCTGTGCCCACCCCACGGCCCACCGCATCGCAGCTCTGGACCGCAGGCCTGATCGCCAACCTCATCACCTGTGCCGGCGTGTGCGCCGGCTACGCCCTCTCCTCGCCGCTCTACGGCACCAAGGACGAGGTGGCCCACGTCGACCACGCCTACCAGCTCTGGCACGGCACCCTGATCGCCATCGGCGAGCCGATGCGGATGCCGCAGATCTGGGGCTACACGCTGCCCTTCGACTGGACCGGCCAGCATCCGCCGCTCTTCTACCTGCTGCTGGCGCCCGTGGTCGGACCGCTCACCGACGCCGGCCACCTGCTCGCTGCCGGGCTGGCCGCCCGTGGCATCACCCTCCTGATCACCTGCCTGGTCGTGGCGGCGGTGATGTGGACGACGCGGCAGATCGTCCCCAGCCGCCCCGAGGTCGCCCTCGCGGCGGGCCTGGCCACCGCACTCAGCCCGGCGCTCACCCGGCTCGGCGGCGTCGTCTTCAACGACAACCTGTTCGTCCTGTGGGTCACCCTCCTGGTCGGGCAGACCGTCTGGCTGCTCCGTCACGGACCGCGTACCCGCGGGGTGGTGCTCTTCGGCCTGTACGCCGCCGCCGCCCTCGGCACCCGGCTGCCCGGTGTCGTCTTCATCGGCCTGTGCGCGACCACCCTCGGCCTGGTCTGGCTGTTCGCCGGCCCGCGCCGCGACTGGGCGGGTGTCCTGCGTCTGGGCGTCGCGGTGCTCCTCGCCGTCGCCGTCAACGCGTGGTTCTACGTCCGCAACTTCCGCGCCACGGGCAACTGGTCCGGGATGCAGACCGACCTCGTCGGAAAGCCCGGCGGCCCCCTGCAGGAGCGGGAGGTACGTTCCGTGCTCGACGTCGCCACCGACCCCGACATCTGGCACCAGCTCCTGATCCCGCCGGCGCTGCAGGAGCACGTGGTCATCGGCGCCGTGCTCACGATCGGGCCCCTCGTGCTCGGCCTGGTCGTCGGTCTCCGCGCCCTCTCCCGGGAACGGCGGGAGCCCGTCCGAGTCGCGACGGGACTGCTGCTGCTCGCCCTCACCGCCGTCATCGTCGCCATCCAGCTCAATTACGCGGCCGGGGGCGGGGGAGCGTACTGGCGCTATCTCCTCCCGCTCACCATCGTGACCAGCCTGCTCACCGCGCTCGGCCTCGCCGACACGCCTCGCCTGATGGGACCGTTGGCCGGCGTCTGGGCGGCGGCGACGTACGCCGTCTTCGTCGCCCACATCGCCCCGCCGAACCCCTCCGGCGGCGACCTGGCCACCGCTCCGGTCTTCCAGACCGCGGCCTGGGTGTCGGCGGGCGTCGCGGGGGTCGCGTGCGCGGTCGGCGTGGCGACCGTCCTTTTGGTCGCCGTCGCCCGGTCCCGTTAAGATCTATCTGATCTGTCGTGCCCTCATCCGGAAGTGAAACGTGACCAGCCTGGACCCGAGAGCGCCGCTCGTGCTCGATACCCGCGAGCTCGGCCGCCGCCCGGGGTCCGAGCGTCACGTCGAGCTGACGGTGCCGGCGCCGGCAGATCTTGGTATCGAAGTCCTCTCTGTCCCCGAGGGATCGCCGGTCGAGCTCGACCTGCGGCTCGAGGCGGTCATGGAGGGTGTGCTGGTCACGGGGACGGCTTTCGCCGGCCTCGAGGGCGAGTGCGTGCGGTGCCTGGAGCCGATCGACGACGACGTCGAGGTCGACATCCAGGAGCTGTACGTCTACGACGACTCTCGTGACGGCCAGGACCCTGACGAGGACGACGAGACCAGCCGGACCGAGGGCGACCTGATCGACCTCGAGCCGGTGCTCAGGGATGCGGTGGTGCTCGCGCTGCCGTTCCAGCCGATGTGCCAGGACGACTGTCCGGGACTGTGCCCCGAGTGTGGGGCGCGGCTCGCGGACGAGCCCGGGCACAACCACGGCGACAAGGTCGACCCGCGCTGGGCGGGGCTGGCTTCGTTGAAAGACGACTCCAGCAACTAGGATCACCCAGCACAACAGGCTTCAGTAGCCGGTCGAGATCCGGCCGGTCGAATTATGAGGAGATAACAGTGGCTGTTCCGAAGCGGAAGATGTCGCGCAGCAACACCCGCCACCGCCGCTCGGCCTGGAAGGCCGTCGCGCCGACCCTGGTGACGTGCGCGAACCCCGCCTGCGGCGCCAAGCACATCCCGCACCGTGCGTGCGGCGAGTGCGGCCAGTACGGCGCTCGCGCCGAGCGTCGCCAGGTCCTCTGATCTGACACGCGGTTAGTCTCCTGACCAACTACGCCGAGCTACGCAAAGCGCTCGGGGATCCGATTCTGGACCCCGAGCTGCTTGAGCGTTCGCTGACTCACCGGTCCTACGCCTACGAGAACGGTGGCCTGCCCACCAACGAGCGCCTGGAGTTCCTGGGCGACTCGGTGCTCGGCGTCGTGGTCACCGAGACCCTCTATCGCACCCACCCCGACCTGCCCGAGGGCAAGTTGGCCAAGCTGCGGGCGGCGGTTGTGAACGCCCGCGCCCTGGCCGAGGTCGGTCAGGCCATCGGCCTGGGCCAGCACATCAAGCTGGGCCGGGGCGAGGAGGCCACCGGTGGGCGCGAGAAGGCGTCGATCGTCTCCGACACCGTCGAGGCGGTGATCGGAGCGGTCCACCTCTCCGGTGGCATCGAGGTCTCCACCGTCCTCGTCCACCGGCTCTTCGACCCGCTCATCGAGAAGGCCTCCGACCTGGGAGCCGGTCTCGACTGGAAGACCTCCCTGCAGGAGCTCGCCGCCGAGCGGGCCCTCGGTGTGCCTGAGTACGTCATCACCGACGAGGGCCCCGACCACATGAAGACCTTCACCGCGAAGGTCCGGGTCGGCGACCAGCTCTACGGCAACGGCGTGGGCCGCTCCAAGAAGGAGGCCGAGCAGGCCGCCGCGGAGACCGCCTACGGCGAGATCCAGGCCTCCGCCTCCTCCTCGGCCTAGAAGCTCGGCCCGGATGCCTGAGCTCCCCGAGGTCGAGGTCGTACGCGCCGGCCTCGAGCGCCACGTACTCGGCGCGAGGATCGTCGCCGTCGACGTCCTGCACCCCAGGCCCGTGCGCCGCCACCTGGCCGGCGCCTCGGCCTTCGCCGACGAGCTGAAGGGCCGCGTCCTCACCGGCGCCCGCCGTCGCGGCAAGTACCTGTGGCTGCCGCTCGACTCCGGCGACGCCCTGATGGCCCATCTGGGCATGAGCGGCCAGATGCTGGTCCAGCCTCCCGCCTCGCCGGACGAGAGGCACCTGCGCGTCCGCATCCGGCTCGAAGGCGCCGCCGAGGGCCGCGAGCTCCGCTTCGTCGACCAGCGCATGTTCGGCGGCCTCTCGATCAGCCCCGGTGGGGCCGAGCTCCCGCCCGAGATCGCCCACATCGCCCCCGACCCGCTCGAGGCCGCCTTCGACGCCGAGGCGGTCGTCCGACGGGTCCGGAGGTCGGCCAGCGGCATCAAGCGCATCCTGCTCAACCAGACCGTGATCAGCGGCGTCGGCAACATCTACGCCGACGAGGCGCTGTGGCGCGCGAAGCTGCACGGCGAACGACCGGGGGAGCGCCTCACCGCCCCGAAGGTGCGCGAGCTGCTCGGCCACGTACACGACGTGATGACCGAGGCCCTCGCCCAGGGCGGCACCTCCTTCGACGCGCTCTACGTCAACGTGAACGGCGAGTCGGGCTACTTCGAGCGGTCGCTGGCTGCGTACGGACGTGAGGGTGAGCCCTGCGACCGGTGCGGAGCCCCGATGCGCCGCATCGCCTTCATGAACCGCTCCTCCTACTTCTGCCCCACGTGCCAGCCGGCACCTCGACCCCGGAGATCCCAGCCGAAATAGTCATTTCGGGCTATGTCACATGGCCCTTCCGGGCCGCTCGAATGTTGCGCTCGTATGACACTTCCGCGCTTCCTCATCGTTCGTTAAGGATTCAGGATTCGGGTGAGTTAACCTTCGGGTCGTTCGTCCTGGGTGCAGTTCGTCTACACCCGCCGAAAGGGGCGGACGACACACCGCTGTGTTCGGGCCGGCGGTTCAAGCCGGGTGGCGACGTGGTCACCCGGATCTCGGGATGAAAACCACGGCCCTCCAGCACCGGCGCCGGCGTGAACCACACGCCAAGCCACCGGGTGGTCAAAGCTCGACAAGGACAACAGGTGGCTCCCCACAAGCTCGCCGTATCCGACCAAGCGCCCACGAAGCGCCCCCAGGATCTGGACTTACCGCAACCCCGCGTAGACACCGGCCGGGCCGAGCAGACCCGGACCATCCCGGTCGCCATGGCCGCCGACCTCAACTACGCCAAGCCGATGTCGGTGGCGATCACGTCGTTGCTGGAGAACTCGGGCACCGACACCGGATATGACCTCAGAATCCTGGTGGCGGAGGAGTTTCCGGCAGAAGTACGCGACCAGTTCCTCTCCTTCGAAGGTCGCTATCCGGGCAACACGGTCTCGTTCGTCGTCGTGGACGGCTTCGCTGACGTCAAGGTCAGCACCTCGCACCTGACGGCACCCGCATACTTCCGGCTCAAGCTGCCGGATCTCTTCCCGGACGTCGACAAGATCATCTACCTCGACGTCGACACGATCATCGAGAGCGATCTGTCGCAGCTCTACACGCAGGACGTGGACGACGTCTACGTCGCCGCGGTGCCCGCCGCCGCCTACCACGTCCGCTCAGCCGAGGCCGCGCAGGCGATGGGCCTCCCGTCCTTCGACCGCTACGTCAACTCCGGCGTCATGCTGATGAACCTGAAGCGGATGCGTGAGCACGGTCTGGTCGAGGAGTTCCTCGAGCTCTCCTCCAGGGGGTTCGACTCCGACGATCAGGACATCATCAACATCGTCTGCTACGACGGCATCCGGCATCTTCCGCTCCGCTTCAACCTGATGACGAAGTACGGGCCCAAGAACGTCGAGGAGTTCTGGAGCCGGCCGGCCGTCCAGCGGGTCTGGTCCCGGGACGAGTACGACGATGCGATGAGCTCGCCGGTCATCATCCACTTCGCTGACAAGCGCAAGCCGTGGATGGACGTCTCGGCCGACTTCGCGGAGCGGTGGTGGCAGTACGCGGCGATGAGCCCGATGTGCGGCGAGATCGTCGCCGACTACCTCGCGGACGCAGTCGCGGCTGCTGCCGGCGTCACCTCGGCCGTCCGCAAGCGGCTGAGGAGCCGCGTGGTCAGCCTCGAGCAGCAGCTCCAGGGCCGTGACCAGGAGCTCGCCGACACCCGCAGGTCGGTGTCCTTCAGGATCGGCTCCTTGATGACATCCGGACCGCGCGTCATCCGCAACTCGCTCAAGCGGGAGGTCCGCCCACCGCAGTCACAGCCCCGCGCCCTCGAGAAGTAGCCCGCACCGTCGCGGCCATGAGTCAACTCGATCACAACCAGACCAACCGCGGGGCTGCCCGCACTGTCGTCACCCAGAAACACAAGGAGGAACCATGCCTGCCGGTATGGGCGAGCAGCCGACCAACAAGCTCGGGCTGCGCCATCGGATGGTGCGCGTCGCAGAGGTGGACGGGGAGCACAAGCTGGTGCTGTTCGGTCGTCCGACCAGCGGCGGTCCGGTCGTGTCCCGCTACACCCGCCTCCTGGACCGACAGTCCGGTCTGAACGCGAAGATCGAGCGGCTCCGTGCCCGTCTCGGAGAGACCCCAGGCGAAGAGCTGGAGACCGGGCGGCCCTACTACCTCAAGCCGGACAGCGTCGAGCGGCTCAGCATCGACGAGATGACCGAGAAGCTGGCCGCGTACGACGTCGTCTCGTTCGACGTCTTCGACACGGCGCTGTATCGGGCTGTTGAGTTCCCGAAGGATGTCTTCCGGATCATGGGGTCGAGGCTCGGCATCGACAGGTTCCCGAGCATCCGCAGGCAGGCCGAGGACCACGCACGGCGGGAGAACGACAACCACAAGGGCTCTCGCGAGGTCACGCTGCGTGACATCTACACCGTGATGGCGGAGCGGTACGGCGCGGATCCGGCGTGGGAGGTGCTCGAGCAGAACCTCGAGATCGAGCTGTCCGAAGCGAACCCGTACATCAAAGAGGTCTTCGACCGGCTCCTCGCCCAGGGCAAGACCATCGTGTTCACCTCGGACATGTACCTTCCCCGAGAGGTCATCGAGGAGATGCTCGTTCGCAACGGATACACGGGCTACGAGAAGATCTACCTCTCGAACGAGTACCTTCGCCGCAAGGGCGATGGGACGCTGCAGCAGGTCCTCCTGGAGTACTACGGCAGCGAGACGTCGCTCGTGCACGTCGGTGACAATCTCGAGGCTGATGTCGAGCAGTCCGAACGGGTTGGTCTACCGGCCGTGTACAACGAGGACCAGCGACGGTTGGTTCGGGAGCCGTACATGGAGACCCTGGCCGGCAGCTTCTACGGCGCGGTCCTGAACAACACGATCGGTTCCGGCACCTGGACCGAAGGTCTGCATTACACGCACGGCTACCGCGTCGGCGGCGTCCTGGCAGCCGGCTTCTGCGAGTTTCTCGAGACGGTCGTTCGTGAGAAGGCCATCGATCGGGTTCTGTTCTGCGGGCGGGACTGCGACGTGATCTCGCGCGTCTACGACCGCTTCTACGGCAGCGCTGACAGCGCCTATATCGACGTCTCGCGGTATGCAGCTTCTGGGATCACTCTGGATCTGAACTTCGACGACTTCGTCGGGCGCTCCTTCTTCCGCTGGTTCAAGGAATCCAACAACACCAAGACCATCGAGCAGCTGCTGATCGACACAGGGTTCGACTACCTCCTGCCCTACCTGGACAAGGCAGACATCGAGAGGTTCCTGTTCCCGGCGAGCGCCACCAGGCGGCGGTTGGAGCGGTTCTTCTGGGACCACAAGCACGTCATCGAGGAGCACAACCGCACCAGCGTCGATGCGGCGAAGGCATACTTCGCCGAGGCCGTCGGCGATGCGCGGCGGGTTCTGATCGTGGACATCGGCTGGAGCGGCACCTGCATCACCACCCTCCGCCACTTCTTCCGCACCGCGTTGGCAGACCGTGAACTCGAGGTCCTCGGTGCACTCATGTGCACGAGCCGCACCGAACAGGTCACCGACATGGTGTCTGACGGGTTCATCAGCGCCTACGCGTACTCACCGATGTCGAACCTGGACCTGGCGAGGTTCATGATGCCTGGCGGACCGAAGGCGGCACGCAAGACCGATCTGCTGCACCACCCGCTCGAGTATCTGTTCACCCAGGTTGCTTCCAGCGTCGTGGGTTATGGGTTCGACGACGACGGCCGGCCTGTCGCCCTCCGGGGGAACAACGCTCCGCGCAATGTCGAGCAGATCACCGAGATGCAGCGCGGGATCGTCGACTTCGTCGAGGCGTACCAGGCGCGGACCAAGAACTATCGGGACATCCGCCCGATCTCGCCCTACGTCGCGTTCAACCCGCTGAAGGCGGCGATCGAGAACGAGTCGTACTCCCACGAGGTCTACAAGGACTTCCTCTACGACGCGACACCGGCGCTGTTCGGTGAGGAGACGCACACCGAACGCTTCGGTGACCTGTTCGACCTCACCGGGCCGATCCAGGCCCTCGAGTCCGCGGACGCGGCGAACGACTCCGCGCAGCTCTCGCGGCCGCGACGCATCGTGTTCGTCTCGCCGGAGATGACGTACACCGGTACGCCCAGAAGCCTGCACAGAATGTGCAAGGTCGCGATGTCGCTGGGGTACGAGCCGGTGGTCTGGACTGCGAAGCCCGGTCCTTTCTCGAAGGAGTTCGCGGCACTCGGCATCTCCGTGAAGGTGGTGCGCGCCGGTCAGCTGGGCCCGAAGCGGATCAACAAGCTCATCGAGAGCGGTGTCGAGCTCGTCGTCTGCAACACCGTGGCGACAGACGACTACGTTCGCGCCCTGGAGGGTCGGATCCCGCTCGTCTGGTACGTCCGTGAGGCGACCAACCTGCCGGACTTCTTCGCCGCAGCTCCGGAGCGTCAGGAGACGCTTCGCCAGAGCCGCAGCATCTGCGTGGTCAGCGAGTACGCCGCAGCTGCCGTTGCGGAGCACGCCGACGGTCCCGTGGAGATCGTGCGCAACAGCGTCGTGGACGTGTCCGAGTACGCGCAGCCGTACGAGATCGCGGCCGGTGGCACGTTCAAGTTCGTCCAGCTCGGTACCGTCGAGCACCGCAAGGGATACGACGTCTTCATCGCTGCCTTCAAGGCGATGCCGGAGGAGTATCGCGCTCGGGCAGAGCTGCACTTCGCGGGCGGGTTCATCAACAGTGGCACGTCGGTGACCTCCTACGTGTTCGGTCAGATCGCGGACGAGGAGAACATCCACTACCACGGCGTGATCTCCGACGAGCGCAAGAAGATCGAGCTGCTCTCGCAGATGGACACCGTGGTGGTCGCGTCACGCGACGAGTCGTGCTCCCTGGTCGCTCTCGAGGGAGCGATGCTGTCCAAGCCGTTGATCGTGACGGAGAACGTCGGCGCGAAGTACATGGTCAGCAACGCGAACGGCCTGGTGGTCGACACCGGTGACGTGATGTCGCTGTGCGACGCCTTCATGGCCATGATGGACAAGGAGGCCGCGACCCTCGAGAAGATGGGCATCGCGTCCCGGCGGGCGTACGAGGAGCGGGCCAGCATGGACGCGTACGCCAAGGACCTCGGAGCCCTCTTCGAACGCCGAATCGCCGCCGGCCCGGGTCGGAAGATCCAGCCGGCCAGGTCAACGGCCGATCGAGGGCGGGGACGAGCTGCCTCAGGCACGCGGGAGATCGTGGTGTCGCTCACCTCGATTCCTCACCGGATGCTCACCATCGGTCAGTGCATCGACTCTCTCATGGAACAGACGAGGCGGCCCGACAAGGTGCTCCTGTGGCTCTCGACCGAGAACTTCCCCAACCGGGAGTCCGACGTGCCGAAGGAGGTCCTGGACCGTCAGGGCGACTGCTTCCGGATCCGTTGGGTGGACGGCGACATCGCGCCTCACAAGAAGTACTTCTACGCCATGCAGGAGTACCCCGACGCGATCGTGGTCACGGTCGACGACGACGTGATCTACGACGAGAACCTCATCGACTCCTTGTACGAGGGGCACGTGGCGAACCCGCACGCCATCATCTGCCAGCGGGCGAACCTGGCTCTGTTCCGGCCCGATGGCACCCTGCGGTCCTACGACGGCTGGGTCTACGACTGCAACTACCTGCGTGGCAAAGCGAGCTACCAGCTTCTCCCCACCGGGATCGGCGGCGTCCTCTACCCGCAGCACTCGCTACCCGCCGCCGCCTTCGACACCGAGGCGATCTCCAAGACCGCGCTGTACGCCGATGATCTGTGGCTCAAGGCCATGGCGACCGCCAACGGCTACCCGGTCTGGATGCCGCGCGAGCGGGCCGGCTACCAGCAGATCCAGGAGGCACAGGCTGTCGCGCTGTGGCGTCGCAACGCGTTCCAGGGCAACAACGACCTCGTGCTGGAGAAGGTCTTCGACCACGTCGAGAACGGCGTGGGCGTCTCGCGGGATGCACTGCTGCAGCGAATCCGAGGTGTCGCGGACGACGGTCGTGTGATCGGCCCGGACGACGTCGACACGGCGCCGCTTCTCTGAGGGCGATGACGGTGCAGGTGGACGAGGGAGCTTCATGACGATCCTGACGGATACGCCGTCGGCTGATCCGGATGCCGCAACGAGGACACAGACCCGGGCGGCCGCGTATCGACCGGACATCCAGGCACTGCGCGCGATCGCGGTCCTCTCGGTGTTCGCCTACCACCTCGCGCCGGGGCGGCTGAGTGGTGGGTACGTCGGTGTGGACGTGTTCTTCGTCATCTCGGGGTTCCTGATCGGCAGCCACCTGCTCCGGGAGTTGGAGACGACCGGCCGCATTCGCCTGGGTGCCTTCTGGGCCCGGCGAGCGAAGCGGCTTCTGCCGGCGTCGCTCCTCGTCCTGCTGGTGAGCGCCGTCGCGACCTTCCTCTGGGTGCCAAGAAGTCTCTGGTCGCAGTTCCTGACCGAGATCGCTGCCTCGAGCCTGTACGTCGAGAACTGGCGCCTCGCCTGGGCGAGCGTGGACTACCTCGCCGCCGACAACAAGGCGTCCGCGGTTCAGCACTTCTGGAGCCTCTCCGTCGAGGAGCAGTTCTACCTGTTCACACCCGTGCTGCTGCTCTTGGTGGCGCTGCTCTCCCGGTGGATCCGCCTCGGGTCGTACGTCACCACCCGACGTCTCGCCGGGTCGTTGTTCGCGCTCGTCGTCTGCGCCTCCTTCACCTACGGGGTATGGCTCACCGCGAACACTCCGGAGGCATACTTCTCCACCTTCACCCGGGCATGGGAGTTCGCCGCCGGAGTTCTCGTCGGACTCCTTCCGATGATCGCGTCGAGAACGGCGCGCGCCCTGGGGGTGGCGCTGGGCCTCGCGCTGATCGCGACAGCAGCGACGCAATACACCAGCGTGACTCCATTTCCCGGGGTCGCCGCCCTGGTCCCGGTGAGCGGCGCCGCACTCGCCATCTGGCTCGGCCGGGGAACGTTCCTCGCCCGAGTCGGGTCATGGCGACCCGTGTCGCTCGTCGGCGACACCTCGTACGCCATCTACCTCTGGCACTGGCCGCTCATCGTCCTGGTGCCGTACATCACCGATGCGCCGTTGAACGTGGGGACGAAGCTGCTGATCCTCGGCGTGGCGTTCCCGCTCGCATGGCTCAGCACGACGCAGTGGGAGAATCGGGTGCGTTTCTCCGCGCGCCTTCTTGGCGGACGCTCCCCGGCCACGGTCGGCCTGTGGAGTGCTGCGGCGATGGCCGTCGTGCTGGCCGTCGTTGCCGGTGGGCTGGCCGTCAAGGTGAGCGGCGCCGCGGAGTCGGAACGGAAGGTGAACACCCTGCTCGCCCAGGACCTGTCGTGCCTGGGTGCAGCCAAGCTTGCTGATCCGGCCTGCGAAGACCCCGATCTGGAGGGCGTCCTGGTCCCGGACCCGTCCGAGCTCGCCACGGACGAGGCGAACAGAGCCGAATGCTGGTCGAGTTCGGCCGCCAAGACCGGGGACGTCGTCATGTGTCGGCTCGGTCCGGAGACCGGCTACAGCAGGCGACTGCTCGCGGTCGGCGACTCCCACAACGACCAGTTGGTCGGGGCGTACGAGGACATCGCGCACGAGTTCGGGTGGCGGATCGACGTTGCCGGCCGGGTCGGCTGCTATTGGACGGAGGCGGATCTCCAGAAGAACAGCACCGCAGACCAGACGATGTGCGAAGAGTGGCGGCGTCAGATCAGCGCGTACGTCGAAAAGGCTGACGACCTCGATGCGATCCTGACCTCCAAGGCGCGAAACTCCTCTCCGATCCTGGCCGATGACGACGTGACGCCCTCGGTCGGTGCGACTGCTGACGGGCTGGTTCGCGCATGGGCGCACCGGCCGGCACCTCGAAAGGTGCCCGTGATCGCGATCGAGGACAACCCGGCGATGCCAGAAGGAACGATGGCCTGCGTGGAGGCGCAGCGGCTGGACGCAGCATCGGCGTGTGCTCAGCCTCGCAGAAAGGTCCTTCCACCATCGGGCCTGGCAGAGGCTGTGGCCATCGACCCGAACGCGGTGCTGGTCGACCTGACGGACCTCTACTGCGAACCGAAGGTCTGCCGACCGGTCGTCGGTCACGTCATCGTCTACCGTGACGACGGTGAACACCTGACACTCACCTACACGCGAACCCTCGCGCCGTACCTGGGGCGCGCCATCGAAGACGCCTTGCCACAAACGTGAGGGCGTCGAGGCACCAGTTCCGTCCCGTCCTTGCGCTGCGAAAGTGATCACGAATGATTGACAGCACGACATCTCCAGCCCCCATGACCACGATCGAGGTCGGGGAACGGAGCTATGTGGTCTGCGTCCCGCACGCCGCGACCGACTACATCCAGTCGAACCTGGTGAAGACCGGCCGCCCCTACGAGGAGCAGATGCTCGAGGCGATGACAGCCGCTCTCGAGCCGGGAGATCTCGTGGTCGACGTCGGGGCGAACATCGGCAACCACACGCTGTACCTGGCTGTGGTCGGAGACCTCCAGGTCGTCGCGTACGAGCCGAACCCCGAGCTGGTCGCGGGAATCAGGGCCAGCGTGGAGGCGAACGACCTCGGTGACCGTGTCGTCGTCCGTGAGGTCGGCGTCCACTCGAAGTCGGCACGCGGCACGATGGCGGACCTCGACGCGACGAACCTGGGGGCACAGTCGGTCGCGGTCGCGGACGAGGAGGGCGACTTCGCAGTCGTCGCTCTCGACGACGAGCAGTTCCCAGCCCGCGTGGCAGCGCTCAAGATCGACGTCGAAGGGGCGGAGATCGATGTGCTCGAGGGGGCAGCGGCACTCATCGCCAGGGACCGCCCAATCGTGTATGCCGAGTGCGGAACGCTGACGGGATACCAGAAGGTCTCCTCCTGGATGATTCGGATGGGCTACGCCCAGACGGGCACCTACAACCTCACTCCGACCCATGTCTTCCGCCCCGCCACGGGAACGCCCGAGGAGGCAGAGGTGGTTGCGGCGCTGGTGACGGCTACCGAGGAGATCTACCGCCTGAACTCGCTCAAGGTGGCCCTTCGGGCGCAGATCGCGGAGCAGGACGCAGGAAGCGGATCGGCGTGACGTTCTGGCGCCAGACGACCGCAGCCGGGGTCCGTCGGGCACGAGGGCTGCTGCGAGGCAGACCCACGCTCAGCGTGGTCGTGCCGGTCTACAACGTCGCGGAGTACGTCGAGAAGAGCCTGCGCAGCGTCCTGGACCAGCCACGGAGCGAGATCTCGAGGCTCGAGGTGATCGTCGTCGACGACGGCTCGACCGACGGATCGGCGCAGATCCTGCAGCGGATCGCCGCCGAGGAGGCCTGCGTCACCGTCATCACCCAGCCGAACTCAGGGGTGTCGAGGGCGCGTCACACCGGGATCGACGCGGCGACCGGCGAGCTGCTGACGTTCGTCGACCCCGATGACATCCTCCCGCCGGACGCATGGTCGGCGATGGTGCGGTCGTTGCGGCGTACGGGCTCGGACTTCGCGGTCGGGGCCGCGGAGCGGGTCAGCGTCGAGGGCGGGGTGGAGCGGAGGTTCATGACGCCGCTGATGCGCCGCAACCACGCGGAGGAGCGGCTCCGGTGCCGGATCGAGGACGCGCCGTTGATGCTCGCCGACATCTTCGTGTGGAACAAGATCTTCCGGCGGTCGTTCTGGACGGAGAACTCGATCGCCTTTCCCGAGCGCACCCGCTACCAGGACCAGGTCGCGCTCACGCAGGTGTTCCTCGCCGCCGACTCCTTCGACGTCCTGACCGAGATCGTCTACGACTGGCAGGTCCGCGCCGACCGGTCCTCGGCGACGCAGAAGCGTGCGCAGACGGCCAACCTCGTCGAGCGGATCGACACCAAGCGCCAGACCGTCGAGCTGGTCCGCGCGGCCGGTTCGGCGAAGCTGATGGAGACGCTGCTCGTCGAGATCCTGCCGATCGACATGTGGGAGCACTTCCGCGCGGCGGTTCACCCCGACACCGAGGATCCGTGCCGCTACTGGGAGCTGCTGCGCGCCGCGGTCCTGGAGTTCTGGTACGACGCCGGCGTCCCGTTCGAGGACACGACGGTCCCGCCCGTTCAGCGGCTCATGGCCTGGCTGGTCGCCCAGGACCGGGCCGAGGGCCTCGCCGCACTGATCGGGATGATCGACAGGTACGGTGCGGGCAAGGCGTTTCGCCAACATCCGTGGCGCGAGGATCCGGCGCTACCGCCGCAGCTGCGTGACATCGAGAAAGTCGATGGGAGTGCCCTGCTGACGCGGCAACCAATGCGTGGATAGGCTCGGCCCCGTGCGAGAACGTTTCCGGTTGTCCCCAGGCGGTCGCTACCCCCACGAGCCTTGGTTCCACATCGGCTCCTTGGGGGTGACCACGACATGGCTCGTGGTCTTCGCGAGCATCGTCGGGCTGGTGCTCTTCGCCATCCTCGGTGGTGGGGGCGTGCTCGGGCTGGCCCTGGTCCAGCCCAACATCGCCGAGCTCAAGCTGTGGACGCTGCTGACCTGGCCGTTCGCCTATCCGCAGTTCGGCATCTTCGACGTACTCGCGATCTTCTTCTTCTGGTACTTCGGCTCCGACCTCGAGCGCAACGAGCTCGGCCGGGTCCGGTTCGCCTGGCTGCTGGTGGCGTTCACCGCGGTGCTCTCGGTCCTGGCCGTCTTCTTCGGCGCCGTGCTGGACCCGTCCTACGCCCTCTTCGGCCTCGGCATGCTCGAGATGATGGTGGTGCTGCTGTGGATCGCGCAGTGGCCCGACCGGATGTTCATGTTCAACATCCCCGCCTGGCTCTTCGGTGTGATCCTGGTCGGCATCCAGCTGATCCAATACCTGGGCTACCGCAGCTGGGTGATGCTGCTCGTCTTCGTCGTCGGCCTGGCCGTCAACGCGTTCGTCGCGCGCCAGTTCGGCCTGCTCGACCGGTTCGCCTGGATCCCGCAGGTGGCCGGCTCCGGTCAGCCGAGGGCGACCAAGCCCGCCAAGGCCAAGAAGCGCAAGTCCGGCCCGACCGTGGTGACCGGCCCGTGGGAGTCCTCGACCGTCTCGAAGGACGACCAGCGGATGGACGAGCTCCTCGACAAGATCCACGCCCAGGGCGCCGACTCGCTGACCAGCAAGGAGAAGAAGGAGCTCATGCAGCTGCGTGAGCGCCGTCGCCGTGGCTGACCCGAGATCGGGCAAAAGTTGAGTGCGATGAACTCAAGTTCTGCCTGAAATCCGCGGTTTGCACGGTCGGAGGTCCCGGCTTTGGACGCGCGACGTTGACGCTTGTCGATAACGGTGTCACCCTTGTAGACGGCCCGGTATCGCGGGAACTTCTAGTGATTCCAACGAAGGAAACGTATTCATGGCGAAGGCGCTGATCGGTTACATGAGCAGCGACCTGCGGACTCCCGCCCACCTCACAGCCGAGAACGCTCGGCTGCGTGCACGTGTGCGTGAGCTCGAGGAACTCGTTCTGTCCCTGAAGACGGAGAACGACGCACTGGTCGCGGCCCACACCGCGGACCTCGACACCTCGATGCAGGAGATGCAGCCCGCCTGACCTGCGGGCAAGCAACACCACGGGCGAGAGCCATTTCTTGATCAAGGCTGGCCTCGCTCAGGGGGAACCGACTCTGGTAATCAGGGTCGGTTTCGACCTTTTCGGACGTCGTACGCACTGGTCCCCGAGTGTTCACCTGGGGTTCGGCTGGCGGGCGCCCGGAACAACTTGGCGTCGCTACGCTCGCGCGGTTCGCCATCGCAGGTGGCTACCCGTCTCGTGATCCCCCACAGGAGCTCTCCGTTGTCCTCGTTGCGTCATCACCCGGTCCTCCGCTCCGCGGCCCGCCGTCTGCCCGACCCGCTCAAGGAGCAGATCAGGGCCGCGCTGGCCCGCCGCGAGCGGCGCGGTCGCAAGCCGGTCATCGGGCTGGCCGGGTTCTTCGGCGCCGGCAACTACGGCGACGAGCTGTTCCTCTCGGTCTACGAGCAGTACTTCGGCGAGGAGTTCGAGCTGCGGGTGCTCGCCGACAACATGACCAAGCCCTACTACGACCGGCCGCTGCCGGAGATCGTCGACGAGGTCGACGCCATCCTCATCGGTGGCGGGGACATCCTGCAGCCGTGGCAGGCGGACCCGCGCTACTTCAACCACAAGATGCTGGCCAAGCCGGTCTTCGTCGTCGGCATCGGGGTGCCGATCTACCGCAACACCGAGATCAAGCCTCACATCATCGAGAGGCACCGGAAGTTCCTCGAGCACCCGAACGTGAAGTTCATCGGCGTCCGCGACCAGCAGACCGCCGACTGGATCCTGGGCAACATCTCCGCCGACCTGGACATCAAGGTCGCCCCCGACATGGTCTGCTCTCTCGACCTGCCACCCGTCGAGAAGCCCGACGGCGCGCCGATCCTGGGCGTGGTCACCCGCTACCGGCCCAACCTGGAGGAGCCCGACGACTACTCGCGCGTCGAGGAGATGGCCGGCAAGGCGTTGGCGGAGGGCTGGCGCGTACGCCACCTCATCCTCGGCACGATGGACGTCGGCCGTCGCGACGTGGCCAACGCCGACGACCTCGACATCCCGGGCAAGGAGGTCGTCTACACCGAGGACCTCGACGAGCTCACCCGGGCGATCGGGGAGTGCACCGCGTTCGCGAGCATGAAGTTCCACGGCTCGGTGGTGGCCACGATGTACGGCGTGCCGTCGATCGTGATGATCGCGACCAACAAGAACCGCAACTTCATGAAGCGCATCGGCCTGGACGCCAACGTCTCCGCCTTCGACGCCGCCGACCTGGCCGAGAGGTTCACCGAGCGGGTCGAGCCGGATCCTGAGGCGGTCGCCGGGCTGCGTACGGCCGCGGATGCCCACCTGCGGGAGCTGCGGGCCGAGGTGAAGCAGACGCTGGGGCTCTGAGACTCTGCTCTCAGGTCCACGGATCGCGCCGCCTGGCGGGTTATCCTCGACCCGCTGGGGTTCCCCTGAGCAGCGGCGATTAGATTTGCTGGCTCACCTCAGCCACGCTGATGTGTTGCGAACTGTGTACGACCACGTGGTCCTGAGCCGGGGGAGAAGTCGATGTACCTCAAGCGTCTGACGCTGAAGGGCTTCAAGTCGTTCGCCTCCGCCACGACCCTCGAGCTCGAACCGGGCATCACCTGCATCGTCGGGCCCAACGGCTCGGGCAAGTCCAACGTCGTCGACGCGCTCGCCTGGGTCATGGGCGAGCAGGGCGCCAAGAGCCTGCGCGGCGGCAAGATGGAGGACGTCATCTTCGCCGGTACGTCCGGCCGCGCCCCGCTGGGCCGGGCCGAGGTCTCGCTGACGATCGACAACACCGACGGCGCGCTGCCGATCGAGTACGCCGAGGTCACCATCTCGCGCACGATGTTCCGCAACGGCGGCTCGGAGTACGCCATCAACGGCAGCCCGTGCCGCCTCTTGGACGTCCAGGATCTCCTGTCGGACTCCGGCATCGGCCGCGAGATGCACGTCATCGTCGGCCAGGGCCAGCTCGACACGATCCTGCGCGCCACTCCCGAGGACCGCCGCGGCTTCATCGAGGAGGCCGCCGGCGTCCTCAAGCACCGCAAGCGCAAGGAGAAGGCGCTGCGCAAGCTCGACTCCACGCAGGTCAACCTGGACCGGCTCCAGGACCTGCTCGTCGAGATCCGCCGCCAGCTCAAGCCGCTCGGCCGCCAGGCGGAGGTCGCCCGGCAGGCGCAGACCGTGCAGATGGACGTACGCGACGCCAAGGCCCGGATCTACGCCGACGACCTGGTCACCGCGAAGACCGAGCTCGACAAGGAGCTCGCCGACGAGGGTGCGCTGCTGGCCCGCCGCGCCGAGGTCGAGGAGACCATCGCCGAGGGGCGTGAGCAGGAGGCGGTGCTCGAGGCCGCGCTGCGCGAGGACCTGCCGGCGCTCGCCGCCGCGCAGGAGACCTGGTTCGCGCTGAACTCGCTGCGCGAGCGGCTGCGCGGCACCCAGTCGCTGGCCTCCGAGCGGGTGCGCAACGCGGCCGGCTCGGAGGACCTGGAGGTGCGCCAGGGGCGCGACCCCGAGGAGCTCGAGGCGCAGGCCGAGATCGCGCGCGAGCAGGAGGAGGCCGCCGACGCCGAGGTCGAGGAGCTCCGCTACTCCCTCGAGGAGGCCGTCGAGTCCCGCAAGGAGGCCGAGGATGCCGCGGCCGAGGAGGAGCGCCGGGTCAAGGGGCTCGAGCGTGCCGCCGCCGACCGCCGCGAGGGGCTGGCCCGGCTGGCCGGCCAGGTCAACGCGCTCAAGTCGCGCGCCGCTGCCGCCGATGACGAGGTCGGCCGGCTGACGGCTGCGCGTGAGGAGGCGCTGGCGCGCGCGGAGCGGGCCCAGCGCGACTTCACCGCCCTGGAGACCAAGGTCGCCGGGCTGGACGCGGGGGAGGAGGGTCTCGATGCCGAGCACGAGGCCGCTGCCGCCGCGCTCGAGGACATCGAGGAGCGTCTGGCCAAGCTGCAGGCCGAGGCGTCGCAGGCTGATCGGGACCGCTCGACGCTCGCCGCCCGCAAGGACGCGCTGGAGATGGGGCTGAACCGCAAGGACGGCGCCGGCGCGCTGCTCGGCTCCTCGCTTCCGGGGGTGCTCGGGTCGGTCGCGTCGCTGCTGGCGGTGCGCTCCGGCTACGAGGCCGCCGTGGCCGCCGCCCTCGGGACCGCGTCGGACGCGGTCGTCGTCTCCTCCTCCGAGGAGGCCATCGGGGCGATCGAGCATCTCAAGGCCGAGGACCTCGGCCGCGCCGGGCTGCTCCTGGGCGGTTCGCCCGAGGAGACCGGCGGCTGGCCTTCGTTGCCTGCTGGTGCGGCGTACGCGCTGGACGTGGTGGAGTGCCAGCCGGTGCTGCGGCCCGCGGTTGCGCGGCTCCTCGACAAGGTCGCGGTGGTCGACGACCTCGCCGCCGCCCAGGCGCTGGTGGCTGCGGAGCCCCAGATCACCGCGGTGACCCGCGAGGGCGACCTGATCGGCGCCCACTTCGCCGCCGGCGGCTCGTCGAGCGTGCCCAGCCTGATCGAGGTGCAGGCCGCTGTCGACGAGGCCACCGCCCAGCTCGCCGAGGCCCACGCGGTCTCCGAGCGGGCCACCTTCGAGACGTCCAAGCTGGAGGCCGAGCGGCTGGCCGCGCAGAAGCGGGTCGACGTCGCGCTCGCCAAGCTGCACGAGTCCGACGCCACCCTGGCCGCCGTCGCCGAGGAGCTCGGCCAGTTCGGTGCCCAGTCGCGCGCCGCCCGCGGGGAGGCCGAGAGGCTGCTGGCCGCCGTCGAGCAGGCTCAGGAGGCCCGCGAGAACGCCGTCGCCGGGCTCGCCGAGCTCGAGGAGCGCCTCGCGATGGCCGAGGAGGAGCCCGAGGACGAGCCGGACCTGGGTGCCCGCGACGAGCTGGCGGAGGCGGCCCGCAACGCGCGCCAGCGCGAGATGGACGCGCGGTTGGCGCTGCGTACGTCCGAGGAGCGCGCCCGCGCGCTGGCCGGCCGTGCCGAGGGGCTGCTCCGCGCGGCGCGGCAGGAGCGGGAGCAGCGCGCCAAGGCGGCCGCCCGTCGTGAGCAGATGCGCCGCGAGGGGGAGGCCGCGCGAGCGGTCGGGACCGCGGTGGCGTACGCACTGGACCGGCTGGAGGTCTCGGTGCAGCAGGCCGCCAAGGCACGCACCGAGATCGAGGAGTCCCGCGCCGGACGCGAGCAGGCGCTGCGCGAGTGCCGCTCGCTGCTGCGCAACCTCGGCAAGGAGCTCGAGGAGCTGGTCAACTCCGTCCACCGCGACGAGATGGCCCGCGCCCAGCAGCGGATGCGGATCGAGCAGCTCGAGGAGCGGATCCTCGAGGAGCTCGGCCTCGACGCCGAGGCGATCGTGAAGGACTACGGCCCCGACCAGCTGGTCCCGCAGCACCCCGACGAGGACGGCAACGAGGTCGACCCGATTCCCTACGTCCGCGCCGAGCAGGCCAAGCGGCTCAAGATCGCCGAGAAGAACCTGCGCGCTCTGGGCAAGGTCAACCCGCTCGCGCTGGAGGAGTTCGCCGCGATGGAGGAGCGCCACAAGTTCCTCACCGAGCAGCTCGAGGACCTCAAGCAGACCCGCAAGGACCTCCTCGACATCGTCAAGGAGGTCGACAACCGCGTCGAGCAGGTCTTCACCGAGGCCTGGGAGGACGTACGCGTCGCCTTCGACCACGTCTTCGCGCGGCTCTTCCCGGGTGGTGAGGGTCGCCTGGTCCTCACCGACCCGGAGAACATGCTCACCACCGGCATCGAGGTCGAGGCCCGGCCGCCGGGCAAGAAGGTCAAGCGGCTCTCGCTGCTCTCCGGTGGCGAGCGATCGCTGGTCGCGGTCGCCTTCCTGGTCTCGCTGTTCAAGGCGCGGCCCAGCCCGTTCTACATCCTCGACGAGGTCGAGGCCGCGCTCGACGACACCAACCTCGGCCGGCTCCTGGAGATCTACGAGGAGCTGCGCGAGAACTCCCAGCTGATGGTGATCACCCACCAGAAGCGCACCATGGAGGTCGGTGACGCCCTCTACGGCGTCACCATGCGCGGCGACGGTGTCACCACCGTCATCTCGCAGCGGCTGCGCGACGCGCAGCCGGCCTGAGTGTTGTATCGCTGGTTGAGCGGCGCTTGATCCCTGAAGAGACTGTCTCACAGGCGCTGACCGGCCCTCGTCATGTGGCCGGCGACGACTCGCATCGCAGCGCGGAAGTCGACCAGAGATCTTCAGCGCGAGTCGACGCGGGTGTCTTGAGATAAGTCTTCGTGGAAGCACCGCGGCACGTGCGTTGCCCTCGGCGCCTGGCGTCGGCTGCGCGGCAGTCCAACGGCGTGGGCTACGTCGCCGGCAGCCGCGCCCGCGCGGTGAATTCGCTCGTTAGGCGACCCCCTGATGTGGGTTCGATGAACCGTCGATGAACCCGTGATGAAGGCATGCGGGGAAGCCGTCTGAGTGGTCAAAGTGGGTCCATTTGCCTGCCTAGAATCCTGCGGTCACCGGCCGGGCCGGGGCACCGGCGAGACATCGTCTCGACGTTCGGGGGATCGTCACGGTTGAGAATTTCGAGGACCCCCCACATGCCTGCGACCCTGCTGTCGTTCCCGTACTACCGGAGCAACCCGTATCTCACGATGCTCACCGTCGCGCCGCGGGCAGCGGGCTGGGACGTCGTCGAGGGAGTGCAGGGACTGCACCGGCTCGAGGCACGCGCGGCACACCTGGGCCGCGGCGACGTGCTCCATGTGCACTGGACCTCACCGGTGACCGCGGGCTGCGAGAGCGCCGAGGAGGCGTGGGCCAACGCGGCCCGGTTCGAGGACGTGCTGAGCAGCCTGCGTGACCGGGGCGCCGACGTGCTGTGGACGGTGCACAACTCGATCGCCCACGAGGCCGACTACGTCGACGTCGAGCTCGCGGTCGCCAAGGCGCTGGCGAGCTATGCGACCCGGATCATCCAGCTCAACCCGGCCACCGTCGAGGAGACCGCGGCCTACTACACCCTCCCGCCCGACAAGGTCGTCGACCTGCCGCACTCGTCCTACCTCGGCGTCTATCCCGATGGCGGTGACGACGCCGCCTCGCGCGACCGCATCGGGGTCCCGCAGGGTGTGCCGACGGTGGGCTTCATCGGTCAGATCCGGGCCTACAAGGGCCTCGACGTGCTGTGCCGGTCGGTCGAGATCGCCGCCGAGCAGGTGCCCGACCTGACCTTCGTCGTGGCCGGCAAGGTGGTGCCCGCGACCGACCTGGAGACGGTCGAGGAGATGCTCTCGGCGCCCAACATCGTCAAGCGGCTCGGGTTCGTCGAGACCGCGGACTTCTCCGACTGGCTGCGGGCCAGCGACGTGGTCGCGCTGCCCTACCGTCGGATCCTCAACTCGGGCTCGCTGCTGGCCGCCTGCACCTTCGGCCGGACCGCCCTGATCCCGGAGGACACCCCGGTCGCGCGGCAGTTCGCCGACCAGCCGTGGGTGGTGACGTACGCGCCGGAGCCGGACGAGCCGGTTGCCCTGGCCGCGGCGATCCTGGAGGCCCTCGACGGGCAGGAGGCGCGGCACCGGTCCGCGCACGAGTTCACCCGTGCGTACACGCCCTACGACATGTCGCGCGACTACCTGCGGCTGCTCGACGAGCTGGCCGGAAACCTGACCCGCGATCTGGAGGGTGCCGCCCGATGACCACACCTGAGCTCTCCGTCGTCGTCCCGACGCACAATGTCGGCCTGTGGGTCGGCGAGCTGCTCTCCTCGATCCTCGAGGACCAGTCCTCGGCCGCCGACCCGGTGGACCTGGAGGTGATCCTCGTCGACGACGCCTCCACCGACGAGACGTTCGAGATCGCCGAGACGTACGCAGCCCGCGACCCGCGCCTGACGGTGGTCCGCTCGCCAGGCAAGGGCGGGGGACAGGCGCGCAACCACGGCGTCTCGCTGGCGCGCGGCCGCTTCCTCGCCTTCGCGGACGGGGACGACCTGGTGCCGCGCGGGGCGTACGCCGCGATGCTGCGCAAGACGCGGGAGACCGGCTCGGACATGGTGGTCGGCCGGTTCTTCAAGCTGTTCAGCGACCGGGTCTGGTGGCCGGTGCGGGCGTGGCCGGCCTTCGACGAGGAGCGCACCCTGGTGAGGCTGGCCGACGCGCCGTCCGCCCTGCGCAACCGGGCCTGCTGGAACCGGGTCTTCCGGCGTGACTTCTGGGACTCTGCCCAGATCGAGTTTCCCGACGCCTCGCGCTCCAACGACATCGAGCCGATGGTGCACGCGCTGACCACGGCCCGCTTCGACATCGTGACCGAGACGGTCTACGTCTACCGCGACCGGCCCGGACCGGGTTCGATGACGGCGAAGTCCCACTCGCCGGCGGGGATCATCAGCTATCTGGAGCAGGAGCTGCGCTGCGCCCGCCGGATCGTCGAGCTCGGTGACCCGCAGGTGCGCGCGGAGTATGCCTCGCTGATCTTCGACGCCGACGGCTGGATGGCGATCGTCCGGGCGCTGCGTGGGATGGCGGTGGTCGACCCGGTGGCGCTGGAGCCTGCACGGCTCCTGATCGCCGAGCTGATCGCGCTCTTCGACGACGCCGGCATCGACGACCTGATCGACGGCCTGGAGCGCGACAAGCGGTGGGGCTGGCGGCTGGTCTCCTCGGGCCAGTGGGCGACCGCTGCGCGGCTGATCGGTGACGACGTCCGCTGGGCCGACCGGACAGTCGCCGACCTCCTGGAGACGCTGAAGCTCGTCGCCGACAGCGGCGTGGTGCCGCTGCGTACGCTCCAGCGGCCGCTGGTCAACGCCGTCGCGACGATCTCGCTGGGTGACGAGACCCTGGTCGGGGACGACCTCGCCGACCTGGTGCTCAAGCACCGCGACCTGTTCACCGCGGTCGCCGAGGCGGGCGAGACGGGCGAGAGCGGCGAGGCCGGCGAGCTGCCGGGCTGGCGGCTCGGCCGGATCATGGCCGCCCTCGAGGATGGTCCCGAATTGGTGCGCCAGGTGGTCTCCGGTGCCACCGACCCGGTGACCGCGACCTCGCTCTCGCTCGTCGACGGCCGCGCCCACCTCCACCTGGCCCACACGATGGTCGAGCCCGTTAGGCTCCGCGTCGTGTTTCTTCACGATCGCCGGCGCCGGACGCTGGACTACTACGCCACCGAGCTCGCCTCCGGCAGCCTCGAGGTCGCGCTGCCGACCGCCGCGCTCTCGGGCGGTCGCTGGCGGGTGCGGTTCGAGGGCCGTGACGCGCTGGGCGAGTTCGACGGGCCGGTGATCATCCACGAGGACGTCATCGGCGAGCGGATCGGCGAAAGGGCGCAGATCGTCGAGCTCGACGGTCGCCCGCGCCACGGGATCGAGATCCCGCTGAGCTTCGGCGAGCGCGGCGTCCGCAAGGCCCGCCGGGTGGCGGGCCGGATCGTTCGCCGGGTGCGCAGATGACCGCTGTCACGGTCGCGCCCGCCACGGACGGGCAGTCCGCGCAGACCGGGCAGCCGTTGCGGGACAAGCGGCTGGAGATCCAGGCCCTACGTACGGCCGCGGTGCTGGGAGTGGTGCTCTTCCACCTCTGGCCGGGGGCGATCCGGGGCGGCTACGCAGGCGTCGACGTCTTCTTCGTGATCTCGGGCTTCCTGATCACCTCCCACCTGGTGCGCGAGGCCGCCAAGCCCGGCGGGGTGCGGCTGGGCACCTTCTGGGCCCGCCGGATCCGGCGGCTGCTCCCCGCGGCGCTGCTGGTGCTCGTGTTCAGCGCGGGGGCGACGTACGTCCTGGTGCCGGAGGCGCTGTGGCAGCAGTTCCTGCGGGAGACGGTCGCGGCCGCGTTCTACGTGGAGAACTGGCAGCTGTCCTGGGCGGCGGTCGACTATCTCGCCGCCGAGGACCCGCCATCGCCCGCGCAGCACTACTGGTCGCTCTCGGTGGAGGAGCAGTTCTACTTCATCTGGCCGCTGCTGATCGTCGCGGTTGCGCTCCTGACCCGGCGACGGCCGAAGGCGCGGCTGACGGCGATCCGGGCGGTCTTCCTCGCCGTCTTCGTGGTCAGCTTCGCGGCCTCGGTCTATGTCACCGCGACGGACGGCGCCGACTCCTACTTCGTCACCTACGCGCGCGCCTGGGAGTTCGCGGTCGGCGGTCTCATCGCTGTGCTGCCGCTCTCCCTCGAGCGCGTGCCCGGGCGCTGGGCGCCGTACGCAGCGGTGGCCGGCTGGCTCGGGATGCTCGGCGCGCTGCTGCTCTTCAACGACTCGCTGCCGTTCCCGGGCTGGGTGGCGCTGCTGCCGGTCGTCGGCACCGCGCTGGTCATCTGGGCGGGCGCGCCTCGCGGCCTCGGGCTTCGGGTCGTCGGCCATCCGGTCGTGCAGTGGATCGGGACGGTCTCCTACTCGCTCTATCTGTGGCACTGGCCGCTCGTGGTCGTGCTCCCCGAGACCGGCCCCGTGCTCGGCACCTGGCTCCGCGAGCCGCTGATCCTCCTGGTCACCATCGGCCTCGCGGCCCTGACCTACCGGTTCGTGGAGACGCCGTTCCGCACCGGACCGATCCTGGGGACCACCCCGCGGGCCTTCCTCTTCGCGGTGCTCGGAGCGGCCCTGGTCGCCGCCGCCGCGGTCCCGGGGATCCTGCATGGACGCAACCTGGTCGAGGAGAGTCGTGGCCAGGCTGAGGCGCTCGCATCGGGAGACACCGAGTGCTTCGGCGCCGCCGCCCTGATGGAGGGTTGCCGGAACCCGGAGCTCGACGGCGTACTTCTGCCTGCGCCGATCGCCCGCAAGGATGACACCGGCCGGGCCTACCAGTGCTATCTCCCCGAGGTCGAGACGTATGCCGCCGACGCCCGCCCCAAGGTCTGCCACCTCGGCTCCGACGACCCGGATGCGCTCCGGGTCGCGCTGGTCGGTGACTCGCACGGCGCTTCGCTGATCCCCGGCCTGACCCGGGTCGCCGAGAGCTCAGGATGGTCGGTCGACACGTTGGTCGCCAACGGCGGAGGGCTGCTCCCGGCCACCGCGGGTGACCCGCGCCGCGCCTACCGCGAGGCGCTGATCGAGCAGCTCGACCAGGAGGCGTACGACGTCGTGCTGGTCACCCAACGGCGCAATCCGAACCTCGCGGCCGGCGAGCCGGACCCGGCCGCCGACCAGCTCGCCCAGGCCTGGAAGCCGATCCTCGAGCGGGGCACGAAGATCGTCGCGCTCGCCGACAACCCGTACCTCACCCCCGAGGCGGCGACCTGCCTCGACGAGATCGAGACGCTCGCGGACGCCGGCGCGTGCGAGATGACCCGCCAGGAGGCGTACGCCACCTCTGACCCGCTCGCCGAGGCGGTCCGCCTGGCCGGGCCGGGCGCTTCCCTGATCGACCTCTCAGCGGCCTACTGCGACGAGGACCGGTGCCCCCTGGTGGTCGGCCACGTGCAGGCCTATCGCGACCGGAGCCACATCACCGCGACCTTCTCGATGACGCTGGCGCCCTATCTGGTCCGGGCGGTCGAGGACGAGCTCTAGGATCTAAGATCAGCCGCGATGAGCACTCCTGACCGCAAGGCCCCGACCCGCGCCGACTACGTGCACTGGCGCACGATCACGACCCGCTGGCGCGACGACGACGCCTACGGTCACCTCAACAACGCGACCTACTACGAGTACTTCGACACCGCGGTCAACGCCTACCTGTTCGAGACGACCGGCGTGAACGTGCGGAAGCTGCCGAAGATCGGGATCGTCGCGGAGACCTCGTGCCGCTACCTGCGCGAGATCGGGTTCCCCGAGCCGGTCGAGGCCGGGCTGGTCGTCGACAAGGTCGGGAGCTCGTCGGTGATCTACCGGATCGGACTCTTCCAGGGGCCGGGCGAGGAGGCCGCGGCCGAAGGCCGGTTCGTGCACGTCTACGTCGACAACACCGACCCGTCACGTCCGGTGACGCCGATGCCCGATGAGATCCGGGAGGCGGTCATGCCGCTGTGGCGGCAGAATTGACCTTGACAGTTGGGTGAACGTGCGTGGCGCCGTTCACCGCCACTCGGCACTGTGACAGTCTGACCCACTGCCGAAGCACGATCTAGAGCGTCTTGGGGGACCTCTGTGGACGAAGAGTTGAAGCGCATCGCACGTGGCGGCCTGCGCAGAGGGCGAGACCTGGCCCGCAAGGTCTACAACGACTCGCCTCTCTACAGCCGGGCCGACGACGTGCGCCTGCTCGTCGACTGTCCGTTGTTCGACCACGAGTGGTACGCCGAGCAGGTCGGTCAGCGACTCGACCGCAAACGGGCCGCCCGTCACTACCTCGAGCAGGACCGCAGCAGGCAGCTGGCCCAGCCCAGCCCGCTCTTCGATCCGGAGTTCTTCGTCGCCCGTCTGACCCCGCGGCTGCGCAAGCAGATGGGCGACCAGGACCCGTTCCTCTACTGGCTGCGCGCCGAGCTGTGGCTGCAGCCGACCCACCCGCTCTTCGACACCGACGGCTACACCGAGCGGCGCAAGACCGAGAACTTCTACGGCGGCGCGATCGGTCACTACGTCGACCGCGGAGCCCGCAACGGACGGCGCGCCAACGACTGGCTCGCCCAGGTCGACGGTCGTTTCCCCGACCTGCGCGACTGGATCCGGGACCGGCGCGCCGAATGGCAGGCCCGGCAGGGTGTCCCGCAGACCTGGCGGCCGGCGATCGAGCCGGTGCGTGCCGTTCCGGCCGGTCGTCAGCCCGTCGGCACCGTCAGCGTCATCGTCGACCTCGGTTCCTCCGACGAGCTCGCCCGGGCGACGCTGGACAGCGTCGCCGCGCAGCACGGCGTGGACACCGAGATCATCGTCATCGACCGTGGCCTGACGCCGTCGGTCGCCGAGTCGGTCGCCGACATCGTCCCTGCGGCCCGTGTCGTGCCCGGCGACCCGGACCGCGGTGAGCCCGGCGTCGCTGCCGCGTTCGCGCAGGTGAGCAGCGACTTCGTCGCGTACGTCGCCGGGGGAGAGGTCTGGAGGCCCGGTCGCCTCGCGCGGCTGGTCTCGGTGGCCGAGGCGACCGGCAGGCCGCTGGTCGCCGACGTGCTGGAGCGGCCGTGGCTGCCGGAGCAGCGGTTCGCGGTCGACGTACCTCCGGCGTCGCCGGGACCCGACGTCCCGGGTCCGCTGATGCGGGCGCTGGTCTCGCGACTGCTGATCGCCAGGCCGCTGCTGCAGGAGGTCGGCGGGCCGCGCGACGACATCGGCGTCGGCTGGGCCTACGACCTCGCGCTGCGACTGACCTCGAAGGCAGAGGTCGAGGTCGTTCCCGAGGTCGGCGTCGAGCGACGGCAGGGCGTCAACCCGCGCCGTCCCCGCCAGGACCGGATCCCGCTCGACCCCTTCGACCTGGAGTCGTGGGAGGACGTCGTACGCAACCGCACGTTCGTCGACTGGACCGCGCTCGCCGCGCGCACCCCTGACCCCGACGTGGTCTCGGTGGTCATCCCGACCTACGACGACTCGCTGCTGACCGTGGGCGCCGTCGAGGCCGTGATGGAGCACGGTGCGGGGGAGAAGCGGCTCGAGATCGTGGTCTGGGACAACGGCTCCTCGGCCCGCGTCTCGGCCGTGCTCGACTCGCTGCCGCTGCGCTTCCCCGAGGTGAAGGTGGTGCACAGCACCGTCAACCACAACTTCGCGCTCGGCAACAATCTCGCCATCCCGTACGTCACCGGGGAGACCGTGGTCTTCCTCAACAACGACACCACGGCGCTGGACGGCTGGCTGGAGCCGCTGGTCGAGGCGCTCGCCGACCCCGAGGTGCTCGCGGTGCAGCCGCTGCTGCTCTACCCGAGCGGGTCGGTGCAGTCCGCCGGGGTCGTCTTCCCGCCCTACGGCGGGCTGCCCTACAACATGCTCGCCGAGTACCCGCCCGAGGACGCCGCCGGCCTCGAGGGCCACCGGTTCTCGGCGCTGACCGGCGCGGCGCTGGTGATGCGCTACCGCGACGTCGTCGCGCTGCAGGGGTTCGACCCGATCTTCACCAACGGCATGGAGGACGTCGACCTGTGCCACCGGCTCGCCGAGCTGCGGCCGGGATCCTTCCGGGTCGTGACCTCCTCGGAGGTCGTCCACCACGAGTCGAAGTCGAAGGGCCGCTTCGCGCGTGCCCCGCGCAACCGGCTGATCTACCTCGACCGCTGGGTCGGGCGCACCGAGCCTCGCGACGACGTGGCCGCCTGGGCGGCCTGCGGCTACCAGGTCGTCGGCCGGGCGACGGCCGGCGAGCCGACCGGTCCGGCGAAGACGTACGCCGCCACCCGGCCGATCATCGCTCCTCTGCCCCGGGTGTCGGTGGTGGAGGGCGTCCCGCAGCTGCGCTGGTCGATCAAGATCTCGGCGCCGGGGGCGCCGGAGGGGGAGCGGTGGGGCGACACCCACTTCGCCCGCGCGCTGGCGCGTTCGCTGCGCAAGCTCGGCCAGTCGGCGGTCGTCGACCACCACTACGAGTGGGAGCGGCCGAGCTCGCTCGACGACGACGTCGTGGTCACCCTGCGCGGGCTCTCGCGCTACTTCCCCGCGCCCGATGGTCGGATCAACATCGGCTGGGTGATCTCCCACCCCGACACGGTCACCCGCGCCGAGGCGGCCGCCTTCGACCGGCTGCTGGCGGCCGGGCCGCGGTGGGCCGAGCAGATGTCGGCACGCTGGGGGATCCGCATCGACCCACTGCTGCAGGCCACCGACCCCGAGCTGTTCAACCCCGACCGGGCCCTGCCCGACTCCGGTCACGCGGTGCTCTTCGTCGGCACCTCGCGCGACGTCGAGCGCCCGATCATCCATGACGCCGTCGCGGCCGGGCTGCCGCTGTCGGTCTACGGCCACGGCTGGGAGCCCTACATCCCGCGCCACTACGTCAAGGCCCAGCACATGTCCAACACCCGGCTCGGCGCCGAATACCGGGCCGCCGGGGTCGTCCTCAACGACCACTGGGCCGACATGCGCGACTACGGCTTCATCTCCAACCGGCTCTTCGACGCGGTCGGTTCCGGTGCCCGGGTCATCTCCGACGACGTCGTCGGACTCCGCGAGGTCTTCGGCGACACCGTGCAGGTCTACGAGACCCCCGAAGACCTGGTGAAGTGGTCCTCGATGCCCGACCCCTCGGTCGTCTTCGGCACCGATGAGCACATCCGCGCCGAGGCCGCCCGCATCCACCGCGACCACGGCTTCGACGCCCGCGCCCGCACGCTCCTCGACATCGCGCTGGAGGAGCGGAAGAAACGGGACCGCGCCTAGACCGACGGTGCCACGCCTCGCGCGGCCCGGACCTGTCAGAGTGTCCGCATGACGAAGCTCTCGACGATCCAGCTGCGCGAGCGAGACGCACTGGCGGAGGATCTGAGGTCGCTCTCGCCCGAGCAGTGGAGATCGGCGACGCTGTGCGGCGAGTGGGACACGGAGGAGGTCCTGGCCCACCTCGGCGCGGCCTCGCGGCTCTCGTTCCCGGGCTGGCTGCGCAGCATGATCGGGGCCCGGTTCGACCCGGACCTACACAACCGCCGGCGGCTCGAGGAGTTCCGCGGGGCCACGCCCGAGGAGACGCTGGCACGGTTCGCCGGGATCGGACCGATCAGGCTGCCGCGTACGGAGAGCGTCGGCGGGCTGGGGGAGCTGATCGTCCACGGCGAGGACATCCGGCGACCGCTGGGAATCAAGCACGACCCCGACGCCGAAGGGCTCACCGCCGTCGCGAGGTTCTTCGCCACCAAGGACTTCGCGGTCAACAGCAAGTCGCTGGTCGCCGGGCTGCGTCTGCGGGCGGTCGACGCCGACTTCGCAGCCGGCGAGGGCCCCGAGGTCAGCGGCCGCCTGCTCGACCTGGTGATGGCCATGGCCGGTCGGCGCGAGGTGGCGGCGGACCTGGACGGCGACGGTGTGGTTGAGCTTCTGGGCCGGTTGAGCTGAACTCGCCGGGGTAGTCCATGGAGTTTCCGTCGCTCTACCGGCCGGTAATGGACGGAAACTCCCTGGACTACCCGGCGGCCGTAAGGTGTCTGGTGCGATGAGGGCGGTACGGCAGGGACGAGACGAGTCAGGCAGCGAGCGGAGCCGGCTCGAGCGGTTGATGCAGGAGTCCGTACGAGTCTCCCCGGCGCCCGGAAGCCACTCGCCCGCATGGCGGGCGAGCGTGACCCTGCTCATCGGGCTGGTGGCGCTGGCCGTGACCGGACACATCGAGCTGGCCGCGTACGCCTGTTTCGGCACCTTCGCCTCGATCTACGGCGGCCGGCAGCCGCTGCGGGGACGGTGGCGGACCCAGGCCGCCGCCGGGGCGCTGATGTCTCTCGCGGTCCTGTGCGGCGCGCTCGTCGCGACCTCCTCGCACCGGGCCTGGCTCGTCATCCCCGCCGCCGCGGTGTGGGCCGCGGCCGGGTCGATGCTGTCGGACCGGTTCGTGCTGCGGCCTCCGGGGCCGATGTTCCTGGTCTTCGCGGTGGCCACGTGTGCGGCGCTTCCGGTGACCATGTCCGGGGTCGCGGTGGCGGTCGGGGTGGCCGCGGCCGCCGCCCTGATCGCGATTGCCCTCGGGCTGCTCGAGGAGCGGCTCGCCGCCAACGGCGCCTCGGTCGAGCCGAACCGTGGCGAGGTCCGGATCGACCACGCGACGGCGGTCGTCGTGGCGGTCGTGGTCGCCGGTACGGTCTCGACCGCCCTCGGGCTCAGCCACACCTACTGGGCGATGGTGGCCGCGGCCGTGCCGTTCGGCGTCACCGGGCTGATGGCCCAGACGACCCGCGGACTGCAGCGGGTGGTGGGCACCGTGATCGGTCTCGTCCTGGCGGGCGTGCTGCTCTCGATCTCGCTGCCGGCCCTCGTCGTGGCGGTGGTCGTCGCCGCTCTCCAAGCGGTCACCGAGCTGCTCGTCGGGCGCCATTACGGCCTCGCGCTCGTCGTCATCACCCCGCTCTCGCTGCTGATGGTGCAGCTCGGCCATCCGCAGCCCGTCGACGCTCTGCTGTGGTCACGGTTCGCCGAGACGCTTCTCGGTGTCGTCGTGGGTCTCGCCGCGGCTCTCGCGCTCCGCGAGTTCCGCCGCCGCTGACACCCCAGCCGAATCTGCAGTTGTGGGTGACGAAACTGCAGTTTCGTCACCCACAACTGCAGATTCGACCGGGTAGCGACCTACTTCTCGAAGACGGCCTGGTCGAGCACGCGGCGCTCGTCGTCGGCGAGGACGAGGAGGTCCTCGCGGGCGAGGCCGGTGCCCTCGCCTGAGGGGGAGAGGTTGATGAAGAACTCGTGCTTGACCGTGTCGTGGAACGAGGTCTCGCGCATCGAGATGAAGTCGAGGTCGGCGAGGTCCTGGAGGAGCAGGCGGAGGTGGTGGGGGGTGCAGACCCAGTTGTGGGTGTCGATGTAGCGCTCCCCGCGGCGGGCCTCCTCACCGTTGGCCTTCACGGTCTCCAGGTTGTTGGCGAAGGTGTAGTCGCCCTTGTGGCGCGGGCCCCAGGCGGTGATGCCGCCGTGCTTGGCCGCGTTGAGCCGCTCCTCGATGACCGCACCCATGGTGTGCACCGAGGACGGGTAGAGCGAGGCGTCGATGACCCGCGACAGCGAGGCGCGCTCACGGAACCGGTCGAAGCAGTAGCGGTGGTCGGGGATCACCAGGGCGAGCACGCCGTCGGGGTTGAGCAGCTTCTCGCACTCGTTGACGAAGTCGATCATCGAGGTGGTGTGCTCGATGACGTGGGAGGCGACGATCAGGTCGAACCGCTCCGGAATCACCTCTGACCAGGGAGTTCCCGGCCGGAAGACGTAGTCGACCTCCTCGATGTCATCGGGGTTGTACTGCGAGAAACCGGCATACCGCTGCACCAGGCCCTCGCGGTCGAGATAGTCGACGATGCGTACGTCGTAGCCGTCCCGCTTGGGCAGGATCGCGTTGTGCGCGGGGCCGATCTCCAGGATCAGGGCGTCGGGCTTGACCCCGGCGAGCACCTGCTCGCGGCGCAGCTCCAGTCGGTCCATGCCCGGGATCGCCGGCACCGCGGTGGTGCGGTTGCGGTCTCCCTGCAACCCCTCCACCTTCGTACGCAGCCTCTGGTTGCGCTGCTTGAGCTCGTCGATCCGGTCGTGCAGGCGCGCTGCCTCGGCGTCGGCGGCACGGACGGTCTGCAGACCCGCGGCAGCGAGGCCGCGGCGTACGGCGCCCCTGAAGGTGGGCAAGACAGGTCCTCCTGGAAAGAGTTCAGCGATTGCGGGGTGGGATGTAGGGCTCGGCTGCCAGGGCGGCCCGGCCGCGCTCGGCACCGAGCGCGTGCTCGTCGTCGGGCACGGCCTTGTCGTTCTCGGGGTCGAGCACGTCTCGGAGCAGGTCGGGGACGAGCGAGCGGCCGAGCACGATGTGCAGGTGGTTGGTGAGCCAGTCGTCGAACGAGTAGTCGCCCGAGAAGGCCCCGGCGGCGAGCTCGGCGCGGGTGGGCGTGCGCGCGAGATAGGCGTCCTGCAGCGTGCCGGCGAGATAGCGCTGGTAGTCGCGCATCCCGTGGTGGCGCGGGCTCGGCCGGAGGTCGGGGCTCGCCTCGTAGCCCTTGCCGGCGTTGATCACCTTGCGCTCCAGCTGGGACCAGGAGCGCCAGGGGAGGTGGAGCACCTCCATGGCGACCTCGTCGGCCGGCTGGCCGTTGCTCGTCAGCGAGACGAAGTGGTTGCCCTGGACGACCTTGATGTCGGACTCGCCGCGGTGGATCGCGTTGGGCGTCGGGTGGGCGTGCAGCCCGACCGCCTCGAGCCGTTCGTCGGGGCGCCGGTCGCGCCACTGGAGCCGGTTGATGCCGCCGCCCTTCCAGGCGGGCGGGCCGACGAGGTTCTCCACCTCGACGGTGAACGCGTTGAGGGAGAGGGGAGTGGCCTCGAGCGCCTGGCGTACGGTCAGGCCCTTGTCCTTCGGCACCAGGAACTCGTCGGCGTCGAGGTTGAGGACCCAGTCGGCACGGAAGTGGGTGCGCGCCCGCCGGGCCATCGCGGTGACGACCTTGCCCTGCTGCTTCTCGTGGACGGGGTCGTGGTGGAGCTCGACCCGTCCCGTCGCGGCGTAGCGCTCGAGTACCTCGGTGGTGCCGTCGACCGATGCGTTGTCCGTGACGATCAACGTGTCGACACCCTGGTCCAGGTGGTGCTCGATCATCGCGGCGACGATGTCGACCTCGTCCCGGACCATCATTGTCCCGATGATCCTCATGCCGTGAAACACTACCGGCACGGTGGACGTTGTCGAGATCCCGCGCCGTACGCCGGGACGCGCCCAGGCGCCCGCGCGGGTGCTCGCGCGCGTGGCGTTGTGGGCCTCGGGCGACGGGTGTGCAAGGGTGGACGCCGTCCGTGCGCGATTCAGAAGGGGGCTGGCCGAGCCAGTGTTGACCATCCTTGTCATCTTCGTGGCGATGTTCCTCATCGTCGCGCTGGCCGGACTCGTGATCGTCTACACGGTCTTCCCCCATCGCGGACAGAAGATGCCGTACGCCACCAAGCTCGGCGAGGCGATGGAGCGGGCCGTCGACACGGCCCCCACGCTCAGCCCGGCCACGCGCCTGCAGACCCGCCGCGAGGACCATCTCGCCGAGCTGTTCGGTGAGCGCAAGCCAGGAACTACGGAAAACAACGCGTGATTTGATTGGATGAGGCCATGGAAATGGTCACCCTCATCGTCATCATCGCGGTCGCCGCTGTCGCGATCATCGGCGGCGGCATCGTCGGACTGGTCACCAGCACCCGGCGCCGCAAGGACCGTTCGCTGTCGCCCGAGGCGGGGACCGACGTCATCACCCGCCCGACCGAGCCCACGGTCGAGGGGCCGACGGCCGGGGAGGCCGAGCCCGCGACGGCGGAGCCCGCCGCCCCGGTCCTCGAGAAGCCGGAGAGCACCGCCTCCCGCCTGGTGCGGCTGCGCCAGCGTCTGGCCGGCTCCAACGCGCTGGGCCGCGGCCTGCTCAACCTGCTCTCGACCGACCAGCTCGACGAGGACACCTGGGAGTCCATCGAGGACCTCCTGCTCACCGCCGACATCGGCGTGGCGCCGACCCAGGAGCTGGTCGAGGGCCTGCGCACCCGGCTGCGCGTCGAGGGCGGAAAGGCCGACCCGAAGGCGGCGCTGCGTGACGAGCTGATCAAGCTGGTCGACCCCGGCATGGACCGCCGGCTCCAGGTCAGCGGCGCCGACGGCGCTCCCGGTGTGGTCCTGATGGTCGGGGTCAACGGCACCGGCAAGACCACCACCACCGGCAAGCTCGCCCGCATCCTGGTCTCCGAGGACCGCAAGGTCGTCCTCGGTGCCGCCGACACCTTCCGTGCCGCGGCCGCCGAGCAGCTCACCACCTGGGGCGAGCGCGTCGGTGTCGAGGTCGTCCGCGGCCCGGAGGGCACCGACCCGGCCAGCGTCGCCTTCGACTCGGTCAAGGAAGGTCTCGACACCGGCGTCGACACGGTCATCGTCGACACCGCCGGCCGGCTGCAGAACAAGGCCGGCCTGATGGACGAGCTCGGCAAGGTCAAGCGCGTCATCGAGAAGCAGACCCCGGTCACCGAGGTCCTGCTCGTCCTCGACGCCACCACCGGCCAGAACGGGCTCATCCAGGCCCGTGTCTTCAGCGAGGCGGTCGCCGTCACGGGCATCGTCCTGACCAAGCTCGACGGCTCCGCCAAGGGCGGGATCGTCGTCGCCGTCCAGCGCGAACTGGGCGTTCCGGTCAAGCTCGTCGGCCTCGGCGAGGGCCCCGACGACCTGACTCCGTTCACGCCTGAAGCCTTCGTCGACGCGCTTCTGGGTTAACAGCAGGTGCCGCATGGCAGGATCGCCGGTATGCGCCATTCACTCGCCGGCAGGGCCGAGACCTCCATGCAGGCCCGGCTGCTCGCCCAGCTCCGTGACGAGGGCCCACTGTCGCGAGTGCAGCTCGCCGACCGGCTGAACGTCTCCCGCACCACGATCGCGGCCGAGGTGGGCCGGCTCACCGAGCTGGGCATGGCCCACGAGGTGGGGCCGGCGGCCTCTCGCGGCGGTCGCCGCTCGACCCTGGTCGACCTCGCGCCGGACATCCGGTTCGTCGGCATCTCCATCGGCGCGACCAGCATGTCGGTCGGCCTCACCGACGGACGGCTCTCGGTGATCGGCACCCGCACCCGGACGTGCGACATCCGCAGCGGCCCGGAGAAGGTGCTCGCGACCGCGCTCGACGAGGTCCGCGCGCTCCTGGACGAGCACGGTGTCACCCAGCCGATGGGCGCCGGTGTCGGCGTACCAGGGCCGGTCGACTTCCACCGCGGTGTCTCCGTGTCGCCGCCGATCATGCCCGGCTGGGACGGCTATCCCGTGCGGGACGCGGTCGCCCGCGAGCTGGGCTGTCCGGTCGTGCTCGACAACGACGTGAACGTGCTCGCCGCGGGGGAGCAGCACGCCGGTGTCGCCCGCACCGCCCGTGACTTCCTCTACGTCAAGATCGGCACCGGCATCGGCTGCGGGATCGTCGTCGACGGCGAGCTCTACCGTGGCGTCGACGGCTGCGCCGGCGACATCGGCCACATCCGGGTCGAGGACTTCGGCCCCACCTGCGCCTGCGGCAACACCGGCTGCCTGGAGGCGTTCTCCGGGGGAGCGGCGCTGGCCCGCGAGGCGCTCGCCGCGGCCCGTTCCGGACGTTCCCCGGTGCTGGCCGAGCTGCTCGCCGAGAAGGGCGAGCTGAGCGCCGAGGACATCGCCATCGCGGTGGCACGGGGTGACGCCCAGGCGGTCCAGCTCATCCGGGAGAGCGGCCACCGCATCGGCCAGGTGCTCGCCAGCCTGGTCTCGTTCTTCAACCCCGGCCTCATCGTCATCGGCGGCCGGGTCAGCAAGCTGGGCCACGGGCTGCTCGCCGAGATCCGCAGCGTGACCTACCGCCGCTCGCTGCCGCTGGCCACCGGCAACCTCCCGATCGTGCTCAGCGAGCTGGGGGACGAGGGCGGTGTCATCGGTGCCGCTCACCTGATCAGCGCCTCGGTGTACGCGCCCAGCAGCGCGGAGGCGTAAACCCGACGCCCGACCACTCCGGAGGGCCTCCATCGTCCCACCTTTCGAAATCTTCTTGCGAAAGAACGCAAGTCGCTTGACGTGACCGGCGTCACATCGCTACGTTCGCGGACGATCTCGCTTCCCCTCCCACGACAGCGAGAGAAGGAGATGGACCGTGCGCAGATTCACCCTCTGGAGCGTCGCCACGACCGTGGTCTCAGGGCTCCTGGTTCTCCCCCTCACGACGTCCGCGGACGCGGCCCCGACGGCCGCCCCGCCGCCGGACACGGACTTCGAGAAGGTGACCCTCAACGACCGTCCCGGTGAGCCCATGGACCTCGCGGTCCTGCCCAACGGGGACGTCCTCCACACCACCCGGGCCGGGAAGGTCTGGCTCAACGACGCCGACACCGGCGTCAACAGCGTCGCCGCCGAGTTCGACGTCTACCAGCACGACGAGGAGGGTCTGCAGAGCATCGCTCTGGACCCCGGATACAACGGCCGCACCAACAAGTGGGTCTACGTCTACTACTCACCGCCGATGAACACCCCTGTCGACGACCCGGCCACGCCGGACGTCAACGAGGGTGACGCGCCGGAGTTCGGCACGCCCGCCGACTTCGCGCCGTTCAAGGGCGCCATCCGCCTCTCCCGCTACCAGTACGCGGGCGGCAAGATCGACCTGTCCACCGAGCAGCAGATCATCGACGTACCCGTGGACCGCGGGCGCTGCTGCCACGTCGGCGGCGACATCGTCTTCGACTCCGCGGGCAACCTGATCCTCGCCACCGGCGACGACACCGACCCGTTCCAGTCCGACGGCTTCGCCCCGCTCGACGACCGGGAGAACCGTAGCCCGGCCTTCGACGCGCGGCGTACGGCGGCCAACACCGCCGACCTGCGCGGCAAGCTCCTGCGGATCAAGCCGAAGGCCGGCGGCGGCTACACCATCCCTGCGGGGAACCTGTTCGCGCCGGGCGCCGCCAAGACCCGTCCGGAGATCTACGCGATGGGCCTGCGGAACCCGTTCCGGATCGAGATCGACCGAGAGACCGACCGCATCTTCGTGGCCGACTACTCGCCCGACGCCTCCTCCGCGAACCCGGACCGCGGCCCGGCCGGCCAGGGCAAGTGGACCGTCGTCACGAAGCCGGCCAACTACGGCTGGCCGCTGTGTGCCACCGCCGAGCTGCCCTATCACGACTACGACTTCGCGACCGGGACCTCCGGGCCGGCGTTCGACTGTGATGCTCCGATCAACGACTCCCGGCACAACACCGGCCTGACCCAGCTCCCGCCGGTGACGCAGCCGACCGTCTGGTACACCTACGGCCAGTCCGCGCAGTTCCCCGAGCTCGGCACCGGCGGCATCTCCCCGATGGCCGGCCCGGCGTACGACTTCCGGAAGTCGGCGACGAAGGACCCGCTCTCCGGTGCCTGGCCGGAGTACTACGACGGCGTCCCGCTGTTCGCGGAGTGGAGTCGGGACTACATCAAGGGCATGCGGCTCGACGCCGACGGCGAGCTCACCGGCATCGAGTCGGTGCTCTCCACCTTCGCCACGGACAACGTGATGGACCTGGAGTTCGGCAAGGACGGCTCGCTCTACATGCTCGAGTACGGCGACGGGTACTTCAGCGAGAACGAGGAGGCCCAGGTCTCCCGGATCGACTACATCGCCCGCACCGGCAACCACTCCCCGAAGCCGGTGATCAGCGCCGACAAGACCGCCGGCCAGCCGCCGCTGACCGTCGCCTTCGACAGCGCCGGGACGACCGATCCTGACGGCGACAAGCTCGTCTACCAGTGGGACTTCGACGGTGACGGCACCTTCGACGCCACCGGGAAGACCGCCACCCACACCTACGCCGAGCCGGGGGCCTACCGTGCGACCCTGACCGTCACGGACAAGGGCAAGGCGGGTCGCGGCAAGCACGCCTCGGCCGACGTCGACGTGATCGTCGGCAACGACGTGCCGGTGGTGACCCTGACCACCAGCCCGGCGCCCGGCGAGGCGTTCCACTTCGGCGACACCGTGCACTTCCAGGTCGAGGTGACCGACGACCAGCCGGTCGACTGCGACAAGGTCTCGGTGACGTACGTCCTGGGCCACGACGAGCACGGCCACCCGCAGTCCACCGCCAACGGCTGCAGCGGCTCGATCGTGACGACCGTCCCCGGCGGCCACGACCCCGGCCAGGACGACCTGAACGCCGTCTTCGTGGCGGAGTACACCGACCCGGGCGAGGGCGACATCCCGGCGCTGACGGGCAGCGATGAGGTGGTGATCACACCCAGCGAGTGACCCTCGCGATCGCCTGAAAGGGGCACCCGGCCAGCAGTGGCCGGGTGCCTCTTTTCGGATACTTTGTCCAATCACTTTTCAAAGTTCGCCAGAAACTTTGCAGAAACCGCCGAGAAAGGGTTGTACAACGTGAGCCGGGTCACTAGTTTGTCTCTCGGCCACGGAATTCTGTGACTGCCATCACAGGACGTGGTCGTCGAGCGACCCATCACGACCCATCACGACCCCGACAGGAGGCCACCGTGCGCGACGCAGACATCACCGTGCGGGTCTCCGCCACCGCTGACCCGGCTGCCGTGCGGACCGCCCGCATGGGCCTGCTCCTGCGGTCTCTGCGCGACCGCGGCCCGCGCACGCGGGGGCGCCTGGCCGAGGAGACCGGGCTGACCCGGTCGGTCGCCAACGGCCTGGTCGACGAGCTCGCCGAGCTGGGGCTGGTCTGCCGCGAGGACGGCGACCGTCGTGGCGCCGGTCGCCCCGGCGTCCAGGTCCGGCTCGTCGGCCGCTCGGTGTGCGGGATCGGCGCGGAGATCAACGTCGACCATCTCGCCGTCGTCGCCCTCGACCTGGCCGGGACCGTGATCGCCGAGGCCCGCCGCGGCATCGACGGCCGGAACCTTCCGCCGGAGGGTGTGCTGGCCGAGCTCGCCGGGCTGATCGCCGACGCCCTCGCCGAGGCCCGGACCGCCGGCGCCACCGTCGCGGGCATCACCGTCGGGGTCGCCGGCCTCGTCGACGCCACCACCGAGCGGGTCACGCTCGCCCCCAACCTCGGCTGGCGCGACATCGACGTCGTCGAGGACGTACGCCGCCGGCTGGCCGCCACCCCTGCCGAGCCGGTGCCGCCGGTGCGGGTGGCCAACGAGGCCAACCTCGCGGCCACCGCCGAGCTCGACCTCACAGACGACGACCGCGCCGACATGGTGGTGCTCTACGGCGAGGTGGGCCTCGGCGGCGCGGTCGTCAGCGGCGGCCGGGTCGCACCCGGCCGGCACGGCTGGGCAGGCGAGATCGGCCACCTCCCGGTCGACCCGCGCGGCCGCCTCTGCGGCTGCGGCCGCACCGGCTGCTGGGAGACCGTGGTGGGTCTGCGGGCGCTGCTCGAGGCCGCCACCGACCCCGACGACCCGATCCGCGACCCGGCGCTGACCCTGGAGGAGCGGCTCGCCACCCTGGTCGAGCGGGCCAGGCTCGCTGACGGCCGCACCCTGGCCGCGCTGGACGAGGTCGGGACCTGGCTCGGGACCGGCGCCGCCGTCCTGGTCAACACGCTCAACCCCGGCACCGTCGTGCTCAGCGGCTACTACGCCGTCCTCGGCGAGTGGCTGCGGCCGGCGGTCGAGGCCCGGCTCGCCGCCGACGTCCTCGCCCCGCGCGCCGGCGGCACCCGGGTGGCGATCTCAGTCTTCGGCCCGACCGCCGCGGTCCGCGGCGGCGCACTGGTCTCCCTCGAGACGGTGCTCTCCGACCCCACCGTCCTCGCCGACCTGCCCGAACTGCACGGAGGAACCCGATGACCCAGACCCCGACGCCGTCGTCCGACGGCCCCACCGCCGGCACGGAAGGGGGTGGCGTACTGCTGGAGATGAGCGGGATCGTGAAGCGGTTCCCCGGCGTGCTCGCCCTCGGCGGTGTCGACCTCGACGTCCGCGCCGGCGAGGTGCACTGCCTGCTCGGGCAGAACGGTGCCGGCAAGTCGACCCTGATCAAGGTGCTCTCGGCGGCGTACCAGCCCGACGAGGGGGAGATCCTCTGGGAGGGCGAGCCGGTCCGGCTGGCCACCCCGGTCGCCGCCATGAAGCTGGGCGTCTCGACGATCTACCAGGAGCTCGACCTGGTGCCCGGGCTCACCGTGACCGAGAACATCTTCCTCGGCCACGAGCTCGCCACCGCCGGGTTCAGCCGCCGCGCCGAGGCGACCCAGCGGGTGCGTACGCTGCTGGCGCGGCTCGGCCACAGCGAGGTCGACCCGAACCGCCTGGTCGGTGACCTCTCGCCGGCCGGGCAGCAGATCGTCAGCATGGCGCGGGCTCTCTCCCACGACACCCGCCTGCTCATCCTCGACGAGCCGTCGGCGGTCCTCGACCAGGAGGAGGTGGACAACCTCTTCCGGGTGGTCCGAGGCCTCACCGCGGAGGGCGTCGCGATCATCTACATCTCCCACCGTCTCGAGGAGATCCGGCAGATCGGCGACCGGATCACGGTCCTCAAGGACGGCCGCACCGTGGCCACCGGGCTCTCCGTCGCGGAGACCCCGACCCGGGAGCTGATCACGCTCATGACCGGCCGCGAGATCGAGTACGTCTTCCCCGACCGCCCCACGACGCGACCCGGTCGGGACGCCACCCCGGTGCTCGAGGCCAGCGGCCTGTCCGGCGACCGCTTCCACGACGTCGACCTGCGCGTCCACGCAGGCGAGATCGTCGGCCTGGCGGGCCTGGTCGGCTCCGGCCGCTCGGAGATCCTCGAGACCATCTACGGCGCCCGCCGCTCCAGCGCCGGCACGGTCACCGTCGACGGCCGCCGGCTGCGCCGCGGCTCGGTCCGCGCCGCCGTGGCCGCCGGGATCGGGCTGGCTCCCGAGGAGCGCAAGAGCCAGGGGCTGCTGCTCGACCAGGCGGTCTACCGCAACGTGACCGTCTCGTCCCTGAGCAGGTTCTCCAAGGCCAGCTTCCTGGACAGCGGCGCCGAGCGCCGCGCCGCCGAGGAGCTCAGTCGCTCGCTCGACGTACGTCCTGCCGGGGTGGACCGGCCGGTCCGCAACCTGTCCGGCGGGAACCAGCAGAAGGTCGTGCTCGCCCGGTGGCTGCTGCGCGACTGCAAGGTGCTGCTCCTCGACGAGCCCACCCGGGGCGTCGACGTCGGGGCACGCACCGAGATCTACAACCTCGTCCGCCGCCTGGCCGACGAAGGCGTCGCCGTGGTCGTGGTGTCCAGCGAGGTGGAGGAGGTGCTCGGTCTCGCCGACCGGGTCCTCGTCATCAGCGAGGGCTCCGTCGTCCACGAGGGACCCGCCACCGAGATCGACGAGTCGAAGGTCCTGGACCTCGTGATGGAAGGAGAGGTCGCATGAGCGACACCACCCCGACGAACGCTGCTGTGGCCCAGGAGGACACGGCTCGCGTCGAGAAGGAAGCGGCCCGCAGGGCCGAGCCCGGTGGCGTCGGCCAGCTGCTGCGCAGCGGCGCCGGGCACAACCTCGGCCTGGTCCTGGCACTGGCGCTGCTGGCCCTGGTCGGCGTCGTCTCCGGTGGCGAGCGGTTCGCCTCCGTCGACAACGTGATGACGATCCTGCGTCTCGCCGCGGTGATCGGCGTGGTCAGCATCGGGATGACGTTCGTCATCACCGGCGGCGGTATCGACCTGTCGGTGGGCGCGATGGTCGCGCTCTCCTCGGTCTGGTGCACCACGCTGTCGACCCAGGCGATGGCCAACGACTACCACTGGATCTTCATCGTCACCACGGCCCTCCTCGTCGGCGCGGGCGCCGGACTGATCAACGGGCTGCTGGTCGCGTACGGCGGAGTGGTGCCGTTCATCGCGACGCTCGCGATGATGGCCAGCGCCCGCGGTCTGGCCGAGATCATCTCCGCGCGCAAGACCCAGATCGTCAGCGTGCCCGGGTTCACCGACGCGTTCTCCCGGGACATCCTCGGGATCTCGGTGCTGGTCTGGATCTTCGTCATCGTGGCGGTGATCGGCTGGGTCGTGCTCAACCGCACCACCTTCGGCCGGCGCACACTGGCCATCGGCGGCAACCCGGAGGCCTCGAGGCTGGCCGGCATCAACGTACGCCGCCACACCGTGCTCCTCTACGTGCTCGTCGGTCTCTGCTGCGGCATCGCGGCGGTCATGCTGGTCAGCCGCACCACGACCGGCAGCGCGACCCACGGCCAGCTCTACGAGCTCGACGCCATCGCGGCGGTCGTCATCGGCGGCACCCTGCTCGCCGGCGGCCGCGGCACCATCGTCGGCACCGTCTTCGGGGTGCTGATCTTCACGACCCTCACCAACGTGTTCGTGATCAACAACCTCTCGATCTCCGCCCAGGCCTTCACCAAGGGCCTGATCATCGTCGCCGCCGTGCTGCTGCAGAAGCGGTTCGCGCGACGGCCAGGGTCATGACAGGCGTACGTCCTCGACCCTCTCGGACTCGTCCCTCCACCACCCTCGCACGATCTAGGAGCACCACCACCATGAAACTGAAGTCCACAGCAAGAATCCTCGTCGCCGGGCTCTCGGTGCTGGCCCTGTCGGCCTGCATCAGCAACACCCCGGAGAAGTCCGAGAACGTCGGCGGTACGTCCAACGCCGCCGCCGGCTCCAACGATGAGAAGGGCGACACCGTCGTCATCGGCTTCTCGGCTCCCGCCGCCGACCACGGCTGGATGGGCGCGATCAGCGAGCAGGCCAAGACCGCCGCCGAGGCCTACGACGACGTCGACCTGCGCCTGGCGGAGGGCACGAACGACGTCAGCCTGCAGATCAGCCAGGTCGAGACCTTCATCAACGACAAGGTCGACGCCATCGTGCTGCTGCCCTTCGACGGCGCCGCGATGACGCCGGTCGCGCTCAAGGCGATGGAGGCGGGCATCCCGGTCATCAACGTCGACCGTGAGTTCAACGACCCCAACGCCGCGCGCGTCACCGTGCTCGGCGACAACTACGGCATGGGCGTCTCGGCCGGTGAGTACGTCTGCGAGCAGGCCGACGGCAAGACGGACGCCGTCGTCGCCGAGATCGCCGGCATCGACTCCCTGCCGCTGACCCAGGACCGGAGCAAGGGCTTCAAGGACGCGCTGGCCAAGTGCGACCTCGACGTCGACAACCGGGTCGCCGCCGACTTCACCGTCGAGGGCGGCGAGAAGGCGGCCTCCAACCTGCTCCAGGCCGCGCCGAAGATCGACTTCCTGTGGAACCACGACGACGACCAGGGCGTCGGCGTCCTGGCCGCGATCAACAACGCCGGCCGTGACGAGTTCACCATGGTCGGCGGCGCGGGCTCGGCCAACGCGATGCGCGAGATCGAGTCGGACAAGGGCGTCCTCAAGGCGACGGTCATCTACCCCTCCACCCAGGCCGCCGACGGGATCAAGCTCGCCCGGCTCCTGGCCCAGGACAAGGCGATGTCCGACCTGGTCGAGGTGACCGTGCCGCGCACCATCCAGCTGGACGCGCCGGTCGTCACCAAGGAGAACGTGGAGGAGTTCCTCCCCACGGCCTTCGAGTCCTGACCGCCTGCCCAAGCCAGACCGCAAGGTCGCTCCGCGCTCGGGCGCGGGGCGACACCACCGAGACACAGGATCGAGTTCCGATGACCGAGCAGAACGCCACTCTCGGGGTGGGGATGATCGGGTACGCCTTCATGGGTGCCGCCCACTCCCACGCCTGGCGCAGCGCCCACCGCTTCTTCGACCTTCCCCTCACCCCCCGGATGCAGGTCGTCTGCGGCCGCGACGCCACTCGCGTGGCCGAGGCCGCCACCCGCTTCGGCTGGGAGGAGAGCGCCACCGACTGGCGCGAGGTGATCGCCCGTGACGACGTCGACCTGGTCGACGTGTGCACCCCCGGCGACACCCACGCGGAGATAGCGATCGCTGCCCTGGCGGCCGGCAAGCACGTGCTGTGCGAGAAGCCGCTGGCCAACACCGTGGCCGAGGCCGAGCGGATGGCCGCGGCCGCCGCCGAGGCCGCCGAGCGAGGAGTGCGCGCGATGGTGGGGTTCACCTACCGCCGGGTGCCCGCCGTCGCCCTGGCCCGGAAGCTGGTCGCCGACGGTCGTCTCGGAGAGCTCCACCACGTGCGGGCTCAGTACCTCCAGGACTGGCTCGCCGACCCGGAGACCCCGCTGAGCTGGCGGCTCGACAAGACCAAGGCCGGCTCGGGCGCGCTCGGCGACATCGGCGCCCACGTCATCGACCTGACCCAGCACATCACCGGAGACCGGATCCGTGAGGTCGCCGGGATGCTGGAGACCTTCGTCAAGGAGCGTCCGGTCGCCGAGGCCTCGTCCGGTCTCTCCGCCACCGCCGGCGAAGGTCGTGGCCCGGTCACCGTCGACGACACCGCGGTCTTCCTCGCCCGGTTCGCCGGGGGAGCGATCGGCTCGTTCGAGGCGACCCGCTTCGCCACCGGCCGCAAGAACGCGATCCGGATCGAGATCAACGGGTCGAAGGGCAGCCTGGCCTTCGACTTCGAGGACATGAACGTCCTGCACTTCCACGACGCGACCCTGCCGGACACCGAGGGCGGCTTCCGCCGGATCGTCGTCACCGAGCCCGAGCACCCGTGGCTGGAGGGCTGGTGGCCGCCCGGCCACGGCCTCGGCTACGAGCACGGCTTCACCCACCAGGTCGTCGACCTCGTCCGCGCGCTCGGTGAGGGGGCTGAGCCGACACCGTCGTTCGCCGACGGCCTCCAGGTCCAGCGCGTGCTCGCCGCCGTCGAGACCAGCTCCGACACCAGGACATGGCAGGAGATCCCTGCCTGATCCACCCCGGGGCCACCCGGCCTCCAGCCTGTTCAGACCGTTGAGCACAGAAGGGACAGCACCATGAAGTACGCATCGAGAAGGTTCCGGACGCTGATCGCGAGCATCGGGCTGGTGGCCGTGGCCGCCATGGCCCCGGGCCTGTCGCCGGCACCGGCCGCGAGCGCCGACAGCTCCGACGGGAGCGAGGGGCTGGGGACGTACGACGTCCTGGTGTTCTCCAAGACCGCGGGGTTCCGGCACGGGTCCATCCCGAACGGCATCGCGGCGATCCAGCAGCTCGGGGCCGAGAACGGCTTCACGGTGACCGCCACCGAGGACGCGGCCGTGTTCAACGACGCCAGCCTGGCTGAGTACGAGGCGGTGCTCTGGCTCTCCACGACCGGTGACGTGCTGGACGCGGGACAGCAGGCCGCGTTCGAGCGCTACATCCAGGACGGCGGCGGCTACGTGGGTGTCCACGCGGCCTCCGACACCGAGTACAACTGGCCCTGGTACGGCGGCCTCGTCGGCGCCTACTTCGCCGGACACCCCGCGCAGCAGACCGCGACCGTGAAGGTGCACGCGCGCAACACCGCGGCGACGGCCGAGCTGCCGAAGCGGTGGACGCGCTGGGACGAGTGGTACAGCTTCCGCGACCGTCCCGCCGACTCGATCCGTGTCCTCGCCGACCTCGACGAGACCAGCTACAGCCCCGGCCGGTTCGCCATGGGTGACCCGCACCCGATCGCCTGGTGCCACGAGTACGACGGCGGGCGGGCGTTCTACACCGGGATGGGCCACACGAACGAGTCGTTCACCGAGCCGGCGTTCCTCTCCCACGTCCTCGGCGGCATCCAGATGGTCGCGGGGGTAGCCCCGTTCCGCTGCGAGGCGGGCTGATGGGCAGCAGAGTCGGCGTCTGGCTGGTCGGTGCCTGCGGCTCGGTGGGTGTCACCACGACGGTCGGCGCGCTGGCCGTGCGGGCCGGGCTCGCCGGACGGGTCGGGCTGGTGGCCGAGCAGCCGGAGATCGCCGCTGCCGGGTTGCCCTCTCTCGACGATCTGGTGATCGGCGGGCACGATCTGTGCACCGAGCCGCTCGTGAAGCGGGCCGAGCGGCTCGCCGCAGGCGGTGTCCTCCCGGCCGGGATCCTGCCGGCGATCGCGGGCGAGCTCGAGGAGGTCGAGGGGCGGCTGCGTACGGGCTATGACCCGGCGGGCGCCGAGCCGCAGGGTGCCGCCGTCGAACGGCTGACCGCCGATCTCGTCGCCTTCCGTGAGGAGAACGGGCTCGACCGGGTCGTCGTGGTGGACGTCGCGAGCACCGAGCGGCCGGCCGAGGTCACCGACGGTGGGCCGCTGGCCGACCCCGATGCCCTCGACGCGGCCCTGGCAGCGGGGGAGTCGCCGCTGCCGGCCAGCTCCGTCTACGTCCTGGCCGCCTACCGGGCCGGCTGCCCGGTGGTCTCCTTCACGCCGAGCCCGGGGCCGCGGCTGCCGGTGCTCGTCACGCTCGCCGAGCGGGCCGGCCTCCCGTGGGCCGGCTCCGACGGCAAGACCGGCGAGACGCTGCTGAAGTCGGCGCTGGCGCCGATGTTCGCGACGCGAGCGCTGCAGGTCAACGCCTGGGCGTCCTACAACATGCTCGGCGGCGGTGACGGTGCCACGCTCGCCGACCCGGCCAACGCGCAGAGCAAGCTGGCCACCAAGGCCCAGGGTCTGGAGGCGATGCTCGGCCACCCGGTGGAGGGGCCGATGCACATCGACTACGTGCCCGACCACGGCGACTGGAAGACCGCCATCGACCACGTCTCCTTCGAGGGGTTCCTCGGGGTGCGGATGTCGCTGCAGTTCACCTGGAGCGGCTGCGACTCGGCGCTGGCCGCGCCGCTGGTGCTCGACCTGGCCCGGCTCACCCTGCGGGCGGCCGAGGTGGGGGAGAGCGGACCGCTGCCGTTCGGGTTCTTCTTCAAGGACCCGGCCGGCTCCACCGAGCACCGGCTCGGTACGCAGTGGGACGAGCTGGTCGCGTGGTGCAGTCGCGTCGGTCAGGTGGGCGTATGACGCCTCGCGCCCGAGCCTTCGCCGAGCTGGTCCGGCTGCCGGCCGCCCTCACCGTGCCGGGCGACACCCTGGCCGGGGCGGCCGCGGCCGGCCCGCTGCGGGCCCGGTCGGTCGCCATGCCGGCCGCGTCGGTGGCGCTCTACTGGGCCGGGATGGCGCTCAACGACTGGGCCGACCGCGACCTCGACGCCGTCGAGCGACCGGAGCGGCCGATCCCATCGGGCCGGGTCAGCCCCCGCCAGGCGCTGGGGGCGGCCGTCGGGCTGACCGCGGCGGGCGTCGGGCTGGCCGCGCTCGCCGGAGGCCGTCCGGCCGCCGCCACGGCGGCGGCCCTGGCCGGTGCGGTGTGGGCCTACGACACCGTCCTCAAGGACACCCCGGCCGGACCGTTCGCGATGGCCGCGGCACGAGGTCTCGACGTGCTCCTCGGGGCGAGTGCTGCCGGACGTACGCGGGCCGGGCTCGTCCCGGCCGGCCTGCTCGCCGCGCACACCGCAGGGGTCACCCTGCTCAGCCGGGGCGAGGTCCACGGCACCCGGCCCCTCACCGCGGGGCTCGCCGGTGGCGTCACGGTCGCGACCGCGGCCATGGCGGCCGGGCACGGGCGGGCGGCGCTTCCCGTCGCCCTCGCCGCGACGTACGCAGGCAGTGTCGGCTCCGCCCAGCTGGCCGCGGTCTCCTCGCCGGATGCCGGCACCGTCCGGCGGGCCACCGGCGCCGGGATCCGCGGGATGATCCCGCTGCAGGCTGCGCTGATCGCCCGTCGCTCGCCGCTGGCCGCGATCGGGCTGCTGGCCGCAGGGCCGATCGTCAGGGCCGCCTCGAAGGTGGTGTCGCCGACATGACCGCGACCAGCACCCTGCGGTTCGGCTACGGCACCAACGGCATGCACAGCCACCGGCTCGAGGACGCCCTGACCGTCCTGGCCGACCTGGGCTACGACGGTGTCGCGCTCACCCTCGACCACCTCCACCTCGACCCCTACCGGCCGAACCTCGCGGGCCGGGTGGCGCAGATCGGCGACCGGCTGGACGAGCTCGGCATGTCCGTCGTGGTCGAGACCGGCGCCCGCTACATCCTCGATCCGTACCGCAAGCACCACCCGACCCTGCTCCACCCGGCTCCGGAGGCGAGCCGCCGGGTCGACTACCTGCACCGCGCGGTCGAGGTCGCCGCCGACCTCGGTGCCGAGGCGGTCTCGTTCTGGTCGGGCAGCCTGCCAGAGGGCGTCGACGAGGACCGGGCATGGGGCCGTCTGTGCGACGGCGTCTGGCGGGTCCTCGACCTCGCGCAGCGTCGCGGCGTCGTGTGCGCCGTCGAGCCCGAGCCCGGGCACTTCATCGACACCCTCGACGCCCTTCTCGAGCTGCGCCGCCGGCTCGACGACCCCGAGCTGCTCCGGGTCACCCTCGACCTCGGACACGTCGTCTGCAACGAGCCGCGGGGGATGGCCGAGACCATCCGCCGGGCCGGCCCGCTGCTGGCCAACGTGCAGGTCGACGACATGGTCGAGGGCGTCCACGAGCACCTCGAGCTCGGCACCGGCGAGGTCGACTTCACCGCCGCGCTCGGCACCCTCGTCGAGATCGGCTACACCGGGCTGGCCTCGCTCGAGCTGCCCCGGCAGTCCCACGCCGCCCCGGTCGTCGCAGAGCGCTCCCTGGCGTTCCTGCGCGAGACCCTGGCGGCGCTCCCACACACCGAGGAGGTGCGCGCATGAACGAGACGCTTCTGACCGAGTGGTGCGCCGAGATCGAGGCCACCCCGGCCCGGATCCGGACCCGCTTCCCGGCCGCGGCCAGGGAGATCGGGCGCACTCCGGGCACCTCGCCCGAACCGGGTGCGGACCGGGTCGAGGACGACGTACGGGTGCGGCTACTGGGCGCGCTCGGCCGCGGCCTCGCGGGCGACGCCGACGCGCTGAGCGCCGAGATCCACGACCTCTACCGCTTCGGCGACGCCGACGAGCGGCGCGCGGTCCTGCTCGGCCTCGGACACCTTTCGGAGCTGCTGGGCGACCGAGCCGTCGACCTGCTCCAGGACGCGCTGCGCACCAACGACCCGCGGCTGGTGGCCGCCGCCATGGGGACGTACGCCGCCCGTCTCGACGACGCCGCGTGGCGTCAGGCCGTCCTCAAGTGCCTCTTCGTCGGCGTACCTCTTCGTCTGGTCGACGGGCTCGACCTCCGTGCCGACGACGAGCTGCGACGCATGGTCGCCGACTACGCCGCCGAGCGGCGCGCCGCCGGCCGCGAGGTGCCCGCCGACGCCCTGCCCCTCCTTCCCGACCCCGCCCCCCTCCACACCACTCGGGAGTCCTGATGCGCATCTTCGACCCGCACATCCACATGAGCTCGCGCACGACCGACGACTACGAGGCGATGTACGCCGCCGGCGTCCGCGCCCTGGTGGAGCCGGCCTTCTGGCTCGGCCAGCCGCGGACCAGCGTCGACTCGTTCGTCGACTACTTCGACGCACTGGTCGGCTGGGAGCGGTTCCGGGCCTCGCAGTTCGGCATCGCCCACCACTGCACGATCGCGCTCAACCCGAAGGAGGCCAACGACCCGCGCTGCACGCCGGTGCTCGACCTGCTGCCGCGCTACCTCGCCAAGGACGGGGTCGTCGCGGTCGGCGAGGTGGGCTTCGACTCGATGACCGAGGAGGAGGAGAAGGCCTTCAGCAGGCAGCTCGAGCTGGCCCGTGAGTTCGCGCTGCCGGCGATGGTGCACACGCCCCACCGCGACAAGCTGGCCGGCACCCGCCGCACCCTCGACCTCGTCGAGGCGGCCGGGATGGAGCCCGGCATGGTCGTCGTCGACCACCTCAACGAGGTCACCGTCGACGTCGTCGACGAGGCGGGCGCCTGGATGGGCTTCTCGATCTACCCCGACACCAAGATGGACCCCGACCGGATGGTCGCGATGCTTTCCCAAAGAGTTCAGGATGGCCGTGGGCTCGATCGGGTGCTGGTCAACTCCGCCGCCGACTGGGGGAGGTCCGATCCGCTCCGGACGAGGGCGACCGGCGAGGCGATGCTCGCCGCCGGGTTCTCCGAGGACGACGTCGACAAGGTGCTGTGGCGCAACCCGGTGGAGTTCTTCGGCCAGAGCGGACGGCTGCTGCTCGACGTACCCGAGGCCGACCAGGGCGCGACCTTCGCCGGCAACTCGCTGCTGCGGGGTGAGCGGGCATGAGGTTCCGGCACGGCGACGGCACCGTCGTCCACCTCGGCTACTGCAGCAACGTGCACCCGGCCGAGGATGTCGACGGCATCCTCGACCAGCTCCGCCGCTACGCCGGTGAGGTGCGGGCGCGCCTCGGCGAGCCCCGGCTCGGTCTCGGGCTGTGGCTCCCCGCGGCGACGGCCCACGAGCTGGCCGGCGACCCGGCCACCCTCGGTCGGCTCCGCGCCGGGCTGGACCGCCACGGCCTGGAGGTGGTCACCCTCAACGCCTTCCCGTACGCCGGGTTCCATGCCCCGGTCGTGAAGCGCGACGTCTACTCCCCGGACTGGTCGACCCGGCGCCGCCTCGACTACACCCTCGACTGTGCCCGGGTGCTGGCGGCGCTGCTGCCCGACGATGCCACCCGCGGCAGCATCTCGACGCTCCCGCTGGGCTGGCGCACCCCGTGGTTCACCGACCGCGACCGGGCCGCCCGGGAGCTGATCGGCGAGCTCGCCGACGGCCTGGCCGGCATCGAGGCCGAGCACGGTAGGACGATCCGGGTCGGGTTCGAGCCGGAGCCGGGCTGCGTCGTGGAGACGACCCGCGACGCGGTCACGCGGCTCGCTGGGCTGGCACCGGAGCACCTCGGGATCTGCGTCGACACCTGCCATCTCGCCACCCAGTTCGAGGACGCCACCGAGGCGCTCGACCGGCTGCAGGTGGCCGGGCTGCCGGTCGTCAAGGTCCAGGTCTCCGCTGCCCTGCACGCCGACGACCCGAGCGACCCGGCGACCCGGGAGGCCCTCGCCTCCTACTCCGAGGACCGCTTCCTCCACCAGACCCGCGAGCCCCGCGGGGCGCGGGTGGACAGCCGCGACGACCTGCCCGAGGCGCTCGGTGGCCATCGTCCGCTGCCGGCCGAGCATCCGTGGCGGGTGCACTTCCACGTACCTCTCCACGCCGACCCGGCTCCGCCGCTGCGCAGCACCCGCGACCACCTCGCCGGCACGCTCGACGCGCTCCTCGGCGGCCCGGTCGCGCACACCGACCACCTCGAGGTCGAGACCTACACCTGGGGCGTCCTCCCCGAGCAGGTCCGCCCCGACGGGGACGCCGGCCTGGTCGCGGGCATCGCGGCCGAGCTCGACTGGACACGCGACCGGCTCCTCGAGGCCGGACTCGAACAGCTGCAGGAGGCATCGGCATGAGCGACAACCTGGGTGAGAAGCTGCTGGTCATCGACGTGGTCGGGATGACCCCCGAGCTGCTCCAGCACATGCCGCGGGTGCGGCAGGTGGGGGAGTCGGGGTTCACCGCCGAGCTGGGCACGGTGCTGCCCGCGGTCACCTGCTCGGTCCAGTCGACCTTCCTGACCGGTGCGCTGCCACGCGACCACGGCATCGTCGGCAACGGCTGGTTCTTCCGCGACCTCGGCGAGGTGCTGCTGTGGCGCCAGCACAACGCGCTGGTGCAGGGCGAGAAGCTCTGGGACGTCGTACGCCGCCGGCGCCCGGGCGCGAAGGTCGCCAACATCTGCTGGTGGTACGCCATGGGCGCCGACGTCGACACCACCGTCACCCCGCGCCCGGCCTACCACGCCGACGGCAAGAAGTCGCCGGACTGCTGGACCTGGCCACCGTCGCTCCACGACGAGCTCACCCAGGAGCTCGGCCCGTTCCCGCTGTTCACCTACTGGGGACCGACCGCCTCGATCAAGAGCTCGGCATGGATCGTCGAGGCCGCCCGCAAGGTCATGCCCGACCATGACCTCACCCTCGTCTACGTCCCTCACCTCGACTACGACCTGCAGCGGTTCGGACCCGACAGCCCCCAGGCCGTCCAGGCCGCCCGCGACGTCGACGCCACCCTGGCACCGCTGCTCGACGACGCCGAGGCCGCAGGGGTCCGCGTCGTGCTGCTGAGCGAGTACGGCATCACCGCCGCCTCCCGCCCGGTCGACATCAACCGGCTATTGCGCCGCGAGGGTCTCCTGCACGTCCACCACAACGCCACCGGCGAGCTGCTCGACCCGTGGACGTCGCGGGCCTTCGCGGTCGCCGACCACCAGATCGCCCATGTCTACGTCAAGGACCCCGCCGACCTGGAACGCGTCCGGGCCCTGCTCACCGGCCTCGACGGCGTCGCCGAGGTCCTCGACCGCACCGGCCAGGCGGCGTACGGACTCGACCACGAGCGCGCCGGCGAGCTGGTCGTGGTGGCCGAGCCCGATGCCTGGTTCACCTATTACTACTGGCTCGACGACGCGAACGCGCCCGACTTCGCCCGCGGCGTCGAGATCCACAAGAAGCCCGGCTACGACCCGGCCGAGCTGTTCCTCGACCCCGAGGACCGCTGGGTCAAGCTGCGGGCCGCCACCACGCTGGCCCGTAAGACCGCCGGGCTGCGCTACGCGATGAGCGTGGTGCCGCTCGACCCCGCCCCGGTCTCGGGCAGCCACGGCCGGCTGCCGGACGACCCGCGGCACGGCCCCGTGCTCGTCTGCTCCGACGCCTCCGCCAAGCGCGACCGGTTCGAGGCCACCGAGGTCCGTGACCTGCTCGCATCCCTGCTCGCCTGAAAGCTCCCCCTGAGGAAGGACAATCATGACCCGACCGATCACGCTCTTCACCGGCCAGTGGGCCGACCTGCCGTTCGAGGAGGTCTGCCGCCTCGCCTCCGAGTGGGGCTACGACGGCCTGGAGATCGCCTGCTGGGGCGACCACCTCGACGTCTGGCAGGCCGCCGAGGACGAGACGTACGCCCAGGCGAAGCTGGACCTGCTGGAGAAGCACAACCTGAAGGTCTTCACGATCTCCAACCACCTCAAGGGCCAGGCGGTCTGCGACGACCCGATCGACCAGCGGCACCAGGACATCCTGCCCGCGAAGATCTGGGGCGACGGCGACCCCGAGGGCGTACGTCAGCGGGCGGCCGAGGAGATGAAGATGACCGCCAGGGCGGCGAAGAACCTCGGCGTCAAGACCGTCGTCGGCTTCACCGGCTCCGCCATCTGGAAGTACGTCGCGATGTTCCCGCCCGTCTCCCAGGAGACGATCGAGGCCGGCTACCAGGACTTCGCCGACCGGTGGAACCCGATCCTCGACGTCTTCGACGAGTGCGGGGTGCGGTTCGCCCACGAGGTGCACCCCTCGGAGATCGCCTACGACTACTGGTCGACCGTCGCGACCCTGGAGGCGATCGGTCACCGGGAGGCGTTCGGCCTCAACTGGGACCCCAGCCACATGGTGTGGCAGCAGGTCGACCCGGTCGGGTTCCTGTGGGACTTCCGCGACCGGATCTACCACGTGGACTGCAAGGACACGAAGCTGCAGACCGGCAACGGCCGCAACGCCCGGCTCGGCTCCCACCTGGCCTGGGCCGACCCGCGGCGCGGCTGGGACTTCGTCTCCACCGGCCACGGCGACGTCCCCTGGGAGCAGTGCTTCCGGATGCTGAACGCCATCGGCTACGAGGGCCCCATCTCGGTCGAGTGGGAGGACGCCGGCATGGACCGCCTCGTGGGCGCGCCCGAGGCGCTGGAGTTCGTCCGCCGGCTCGCCTTCGACGCCCCGGAGGCCGCCTTCGACGCCGCCTTCAGCACCAACGACTGACTCGACCCCGAGAGTTCGAAACCCCCCGAGAGGAAACAGCCATGTGTTACGGATTCGATGGTGAGGGCGCGCTGCGCCGCTCGCTGGAGGAGCGCGGCCTGAGCCGTCGCTCGATGGTCAAGGGCGCGCTCGGCGCCGTCGCGGGCGGTGCCATGCTGGCCGCAGCGCCGGGCCTGCTCTCGCCGGCCGGTGCGGCCGTGGCGGCCAAGCGCGGCGCCTGCCGGGTGCCCCCGGGCCGGATCAGCATCCAGCTGTGGACGCTGCGCGACGACCTCAACGGCGCGGCGGGCTTCGACGCGACGATGACGAAGATCGCGGAGATGGGCTACCCGCGGGTCGAGCAGGCGCTGGGCTACTTCGGCAAGACCGCGGCCGAGCTGCGCGCCTTCTACGACGGTCTCGGCATCCGCGCCTCCTCCTCCCACGACGGCATCAGCGCCACACCCGCCGACCTGCAGACCAAGCTGCAGAACGCCGCGACCCTGGGCCAGCGCTACATGGTCGTGCCCTACCTCGCCTCGAGCTCGCTCTCCGACTGGCAGACCTGGGCGGAGCAGATGAACGTCGAGGCGGCCGCCGCGAAGCGCTACGGGATCGCCTACGGCTACCACAACCACGCCCACGAGTTCACGACCGATCTCGGCGGCGGCGTGACTCCCTGGGACGTCCTCACCAGCGAGCTCGACCCCGGGCTGGTGCACCTCGAGATCGACATCTACTGGGCCGTGACGGGCGGGGTCAACCGCGGTCTGTCCAACGCCGAGGCGATCGACTTCGCCATCGACACCATCACGTCGGGGCCGCAGCGGGTGCGGCAGTACCACGTCAAGGACCGCAACCCCGCCACCGGCGACCACGTCGACCTCGGCACCGGCTTCATCGACTTCGCAAAGGTCTTCGAGGCCCACGAGGTCGAGGAGTACATCGTCGAGAACGACACCCCGGAGATCAGCCCGCTCCGCACCGCGGAGGTCGGCTACTCCTACCTGCGCCGCCTGCGCTACTGACCGACCTCAGAGCACGCGCCGCTTGAGCTGGCCCGCCGCCCGTCGCAACGGGTGGCGGGCCAGCTCGGCCTCGAGCTGCTGGACGTGCTCCTCGAGCTCCGCGACGCGCTCGGGGAGCCGACGGCCGGCGCGCCGCTCGGCCCGGACCCGCTCGGCCCGCTCGGTGTGGGCGTCGGTGAGACGTACGGTCTCGGGGGCCACGGCGGGGACGAGCTCCGGGGCTTCGACGCGCTCGCCGGGGACCGCCGGCCGTGCCGCGACCTGGAAGGTCTCGACCATGGCGTCGGGGCGGTCACGGACCCACTCGGCGATGCCGTACGGCAGTGTCTTCTGCGGGACGCCGAAGTCGGAGACGAGAGGGTCGGCGACGGTGCCGCGCAGGTCGGTCGCCACCAGGTTGGCGTCGGCCAGGAGCCGCAGCAGGCCCGCCCGGTCGTAGGAGCGCCGCGGGGTGCGGTCGACCGGCAGCGCCGTCATCGACCAGTGCCCCTGCAGGGCGGCGAGCCGCCGCGAGCCGTGGGACGCGTTGCGCGCGGAGACCACGATCCGCCCGCCCGGAGCGAGCAGCGCGTGGGCGTCCTCGAGGACCGCGGCCGGGTCCGGGGCGTACTCGACCTGGTCGGCGAGCACGACGACGTCGAAGCTGCCGGGGTCGAACAGGTCGCTCAGCGCGGTGGCGGCGGGGTCGGCGACGACCACCTCGGCCAGTGCCTCACCCGCGTACGCAGCGGCCTCCGGATCCGCCTCGACACCCGCCACCCGGCAGCCCTGGGCGCCGAGGCGGCGGCCGAGCTCACCGGTCCAGCAGCCGACCTCGAGCACGTTCGGCGCCGAGCCGACCAGCGCGGCGATCTGCGCCGGGGGAGTGTTCTCGCCCGCCAGCGACCCCGGCGGGAACCGGCTCGAGGGTCGGAGCCCTTCGTCGGGCCCCGCCGCGGGTGCGCAGTAGGCCAGCGCCCGCCCGTCGAGACGGCGCTCGGGGCTCAGCGGGGTCACCTTGGTGAGCCGTCGGCCGCGGGCCTCCCGGGTGTGGTCGAGGTAGTCGCTCACCCCCTCGAACACGCTCGGGTAGGCCAGCTCGCAGTGCCGAAGCAGCGCCTCGGCGTCGAGGGCGTAGGGATCGTCGCGCAGCGTCTCGATCTTGACGATCGGCAGCCGGCCGTCGTCGAGCACGCTGTCGGCCATCGTGTTGCACGGGTTGGGCGGCTGGTCGCCGATGTTGCGGACCAGGTTCCACTCGGCGGTCTTGTCCGGGAGCAGGTGCGGGTCGGTGTCGGGGTCGAAGGTGATGTTGACGCCCATCCAGGACCTTCGTGCCCGGGCGCGGCGGTGCTCGTGCGCCCGCGGCACGAAGTAGGCGTCGTAGGTGAGGCCGGCCTCGGCGAGCCGCCGGGTGAGCCCGACCTCGTAGCGGGTGATCACCTCGGCCCGGTCGTCGAGCGGCTCGAAGTCGTGCCAGAACCCGGCGAAGGCGGCGGAGGCGATCGTGGTCGGCGCGAAGCCCACGAAGTAGCTCTGGACGTGGTCGCCCATCTCCTCGTTGCGGGTCAGCCCCCAGAAGTCGACGCCGCGCGCGGCCATCTCCTCGAAGATCCGCTCCGGCGGCACCACCGGGCCGATGAAGCTGTCGTTGGCCAGCACGACCAGGTCGAAGCGCGTCAGGTCCCCGGCGGCGTCCAGCCCGGCCTGGTAGGAGGCGAAGTCGTAGCCGACGTTGTCGCGCTCGATCACCTGCGCCCTGGCTCGCGCCCAGGCCCGATCCTCCTCGCGCAGGCCACCGGCGGAGACCACCACGACCTCGGCTGCTGCTGCGTACGCCTCGATCTGGCGGCGCACGTGCGGCCACAGCCGGCCCTCGGAGTCGTACGTCGCCAACACTGCCAACCGGGACACGGCCAAACCTCCGAGACGATGTGATGTCGGCCATCACCCTAACGGTCGCCCGGCCCGTGTCGGGTGCTGCGTACCGTCCGCGGGCGGCATAGGCTGAAGCCCATGCCATCGCCCCGGCTGTCCCTGATCACCGCTGTCTACAACCCGCCCGCCGATGCCTTCGAGGACACCATCGCCTCGGTCCTCGGCCAGTCCTACGAGGACTGGGAATGGATCCTCAGCGACGACAGATCACCGCAGCCCTGGGTGCTGCCGCGGCTGCGCGAGCTGGCCGCGAAGGAGCCGCGGGTGCGGATCGTGGAGCGCGCCGAGAACGGCGGCATCGTGGCCGCGTCGAACTCCTCGCTGGCCGAGGCGAGCGGCGAGCTGGTCGCCCTGCTCGACCACGACGACGTGCTCGAGCCGAACGCGATGGCCAAGATGGTCGCCGCCTACGACCGGTTCGACGACCTCGACTACGCCTACAGCGACCAGGACCTGATGAGCGACGCGGGCGAGCTCCGCGACGCCTACTACAAGCCCGACTGGTCCCCGGAGCGGCTGCGCCACCACAACTACTGCACCCACTTCTCCGTGTTCCGCCGCTCCGTCGTGGAGGAGGTCGGCGGCTTCCGGGAGGGCTTCGACGGCTCCCAGGACCACGACCTCGTGCTGCGGGTCAGCGAGCGTGCCCGGCGCATCGTCCACGTCCCCGGAGTGCTCTACCACTGGCGCCAGGTGCCGGGCTCGGCCGCCGCGGACAACCACGCCAAGCCCTACGCCTGGGACGCCGGCGTACGCGCGGTCCAGGCCCACCTGGACCGGCTCGGGATCCGGGCGAGGGCCACCCACGGCGTCTCGCCCGGCCTCTACCGGGTCGAGCGGGAGCCCGACCTGGACACCCCGGTCAGCGTGATCATCCCGACCATCGGCACCAGCGCGATCGTGTGGGGCGAGAAGCGCGCCATGGTCGTCGAGACCGTCCGCTCCGTGGTCGCCGCCACCAAGCACCGCGACGTCGAGTTCGTGATCGTCTACGACACCCCGACCCCCGCCCCGGTGCTCGAGGCGCTGCGGGCGATCGAGGGCGCCGACATCAAGCTCGTCGAGTTCACCGAGAAGTTCAGCTTCAGCGCCAAGTGCAACGTCGGCGCCGCGCACGCCCGCGGTGACGTGCTGATCTTCCTCAACGACGACATGGAGGCCTACTCCGAGGGCGTCATCGAGCAGCTGATCGCGCCGCTGCGCGAGCCCGACGTCGGGATGACCGGCCCCAAGCTCCTCTTCGAGGACCTCCGCATCCAGCACGCCGGCCTGATCTACGGCAGCGGCACCATCACCCACGCCTACTACCGGGCCCGCCCCGAGGAGCGCGGCAACCACGGCGAGCTGCACATCAACCGGGAGACCTCCGCGCTCACCGGCGCGTGCGTAGCGATGCGGCGCGAGGTCTTCTTCGACGCCGGCGGGTTCAGCGAGCGGCTGCCGGTCAACTACAACGACGTCGACCTGTGCCTCAAGGTCCGTCGCTCACTGGGCCTGCGCCTGGTCTGGCTCCACGACGTCGTCCTCTTCCACTTCGAGTCGGTCAGCCGCGACAACGCGGTCCACGACTGGGAGAAGGACTTCGTCAACAACCGGTGGGGCAACTACATGGACGTGCGCGAGCGCTACTCCAACGGCATCCGCTGAATCGAATGCGACTGCTTCGCAGCTCGCGCAGCGCCTCCGTGTGACTACGACTGGGCGGCGCGGCGGAGGCGGCGGACGACCCGGCGGCCGAAGTTACGCACCGGGTGGCGGTTGGCGTAGGTCAGGTCGGCCTCGAGGCCGGCGACCTTGCCGCGAAGGCGCTCGATGCGCTCGCGGCGGCGCCGGTTGACCTCGCGGGACTCACGCAGCTGCTTGGACAGGGTGCCGACCCGGGCCTGGGCGGAGTTGGCGGAGGCCTGGATGCCGAGGATGTGGTCGCGCGTGGCCAGCCGGGAGCGGGTGACCTCCTCGAACTGCCTGGTGTGGGCGTCGCGGAGCCGCACCTCGTCGGCCGGGGCGGCCTGGACGAGCTCGGGCGGCGCGGGCGGGACCTCGCCGTCGGCGAGCGGCCGGGCGGCGAGCTGGAACTGGTAGACCAGCGCGTCACGCTGCTGACGCACCCACTCCACGGCGACGTCGGGAAGCAGGTCGGGGTCGACCGCGACCTCGACGTTGAGCGGGTCGGCGGTGGTGCCGCGCAGGTCCTCGACCGCGTAGCCCGCCTCCGCGAAGAGCTCGAGCAGCCCCTCGCGCGAGTAGAACTTGATGTGGGTGCGGTCCAGGAGGCCGGTGTCGGTGGTCTGCCAGCGGCCCTGCAGCAGGGCGAGACGGAGCGAGCCGTGGGTGACGTTGGGGATCGAGATGACCACCCTGCCGCCGGGGGCGAGCAGGTCGCGGGCCTGCTCCAGCGCCGCCCGCGGGTCGACGAGGTGCTCGAGGACGTCGGCGAAGATCACCACGTCGAAGGAGCCGGGCTCGACGATCTCGGTCAGCGGCGTCGCGTCGAGGTCGGCGACGACCACCTTGTCGAGGACCTTCTCGGCCAGGCTCGCGGCCTCGCGGTCGATCTCGATACCGGTGACGGTGCAGCCGCGCTCGGTGAGGATCCGGCCGATCTCGCCGGTCCAGCAGCCGACGTCGAGGACGCGTTTCACCTCGCCCGCCGAGGCGGTCGACCCAGCCAGGTCGAGAACCTGGACGTGGCTGGTGTTGGGGTGATCGAGGTCGATCTCGACGGCGTAGTGCGACATGCGACGAGGGTAGCGACCTTTGGTGGTGTCGCGCGGGTGCGGCGCGGGTGATTTGCGGGGTGTTTCGATGCTTCGGCGACGTACGGTGAAATGGTCTGTTACACAGTGGAAACACATGCCTCGGGGTGTCGAAACCTCGCCAGGTGAAGGTGGCGGTGAAGATGGCAGGATCAAGGACCTCTGGAGGCGCCCTCTCGTGAAGCTCGTGACCGCAGTGATCAAACCCCACAAGTGGGAGGACGTGCGCGAGGCCCTGGAGGCCTTCGGCGTGACCGGGATGACCGTCTCGGAGGTCTCCGGCTACGGCCGGCAGAAGGGCCACACCGAGGTCTACCGGGGAGCCGAGTACGACATCGCCCTGGTGCCGAAGATCCGCATCGAGATCGTGGTGGAGGACGAGGACGCGGCGGACGTCGTGGGGATCGTCGTGAAGACCGCACAGACCGGACGGATCGGCGACGGGAAGGTCTGGCTCAGCCCGATCGAGTCCGTCGTCCGCGTACGGACCGGGGCGCGCGACGTAGAGGCGCTCTGACTAGGCTTCGTCGCAGTGTCGGTCCATCGAATCCCACCGGAGGAGAGAAATGAAGCTCGTCACCGCAGTGATCAAACCCCACAAGTGGGAGGACGTTCGCGTCGCCCTGGAAGCTGTCGGTGTCACCGGCATGACCGTCTCGGAGGTCTCCGGCTACGGCCGGCAGAAGGGCCACACCGAGGTCTACCGCGGCGCTGAGTACGACGTCGCCCTGGTGCCGAAGATCCGCATCGAGATCGCCGTGCCCGACGAGGAGGTCGAGTCGGTGGTCAGCGCCATCGAGACCTCGGCGAAGACCGAGCGCATCGGCGACGGCAAGGTCTGGGTCTCCCCGCTGGAGACCATCGTGCGGGTACGCACCGGCGACCGCGACGACGCCGCTATCTGACTCATGGACGGGGCTGGCGCATGAGTGAGCGGCAGCGAGCGGCGTGACCGCTGAGGGCCGGGCGGCGCGTACAGCCGAGGCCGACGAGCAGTGCGCCAAGGCGTACGCCGCGGCCGGCGGCCCCGAGGTCGGGGTCGCCCTGGTCGCGGTCGGGGGATTCGGGCGCGGGGAGCTCGCGCCCTTCTCCGACTGGGACCTCGTCCTGGTGCACGACGACGCCGTCCCGACCGGGCCGGTGGCCGAGCAGGTCTGGTATCCGCTCTGGGACGCCGCGCCCAAGCTGGACCACTCGGTGCGCTCCTTCTCCGAGATGCTCTCCGCCTCGACCGGCGACCTCCGGGTCGCCCTCGGGCTGCTCGACATCCGGCACCTGGCCGGCGACCGCGGGCTGGTGCTGCGGCTGCGTACGACGATGCTGGCGCACTGGCGCAAGCACGCCCGGTCCCTGTTGCCCGAGCTGAGGACGATGAGCGTGGAGCGACACCGGCGCGCCGGTGAGCTCGCGCACGCCTCGGTGCCCGACCTGAAGGAGATGTACGGCGGGCTGCGGGACGCGGTGGTGATCAAGGCGATCGTGGCGACCTGGCTGGTCGACGTGCCCGCGGTCGACCTGGAGAAGTCGCGCCGGGCCCTGCTCGACGTGCGTGACCTCGTGCAGGAGATCGCCGGCCGGGCCACCGACCGGGTCGTGCCGGAGATGTGGGACCAGCTCGCCGAGCGTCTCGAGCTGGCCGACGCGCGCACCGCGCAGGCCCACGTACGCACCATCGGCCGCCGCATCACCCACCTCTCCCGCCTGGCCTGGCGGCGCGTGGACGGGGTGCTCGAGCGGTCGCGTCCCGGAGCGCCGCGCCGTCCCCGGCTCTCGCCGCTGGGAGGCGGGCTGGCGCTCGCCTCCGGCGAGGTGGTGCTGGTGCCGGGCGCCCGCCCGTCGCGGGACCCGCTGATGCTGCTGCGCGCCTCGGCGCTCGCCGCCGAGCACGGGGTGGCGCTGGCGCCGCCGACCGCCGCCCGGCTGGCCCGCGACACCCCGGCGCTGCCCGAGCCGTGGCCGGAGGAGGCACGTCGTCTCTTCCTGCGACTGGTGGGGGCCGGGCGTGGGCTGCTCGCGGTCTGGGAGACGCTGGAGGAGACCGGCGCGGTCGCCCGGATCCTGCCCGAGTGGGAGCGGATCCGGCTGCTCCCGCACGCCTCGATCATCCACCGCTTCACCGTCGACCGGCACACCATCGAGGCCTGCATCGAGGCGGTCGCGCTGATGCCGCGCGTGGCCCGGCCGGACGTGCTGCTCGTCGCGGCGCTGCTCCACGACATCGGCAAGGGCTCGCTGACCGAGCACAGCGTCGCGGGGGAGCCGATCGCCCGCCGGATCGCCACCCGGATGGGCTTCCCGGACGAGGAGGTCGAGCTGATCTCGCTGCTGGTGCGCTGGCACCTGCTGCTCTCCACGACCGCGACCACCCGAGACCCGGACGACCCGGCGACCGTCGACCTCGTGGTCGACACGATGGGCGACGCGGAGGCGCTCGCGCTGCTCACCGCCCTTACCGAGGCCGACGCGCGGGCGACCAGCGCTCAGGCCTGGACCAGCTGGCGGGCCCGGCTCATCCTGGACCTCTCCCGTCGGGCCGCGCGCGTCCTCGACACCGGCATCGCCGCGGGGGAGCGGCCCCAGGCCGCCGTCGAGATCCCCGAGAGCGTACGTGCCGGGGCGGCCTCCTTCCGCGCCGAGCCGCTCGCCGACGGCGCCCGGGTCTGGGTGATCGCGCCCGACCGGCTCGGGCTGCTCGCCGACCTGGCCGCCACCTTCGCGGTCGCCCGGCTGCCGGTCAGGGCGTGTCGTGCCTGGCAGCAGGCAGGTTTCGGGGTGAGCGTGTGGGACCTCGACGACTCCTACGTCGACGCCGCGGTGCTGCGTACCCGCTTCTCGGCCATCACCGAGGGCCGGCTCGACCCGGCCGCCCGGCTGGCGCCGAGCGCGGCCGCGCGGGGGAGCGAGCCGTCGGTCGTCGTACGCCCCGAGGCGTCCAGCAAGGCCACCGTCCTCGAGGTGCGCACGATCGATCGACCCGGGGTCGTCTACACCGTCGCCGCCGCGCTCGCGCGGATGGAGATCGCCGTCCGCTCCGCCCACATCTCCACCCTCGGCCCGCAGGCCGTCGACGTGTTCTACCTGCAGGAGGCCCACGCCGGCGCTCTGGCCGAGCAGCGGGCGGCCGAGGCGGCGCATGCGGTGCGCGCGGCCCTCGAGTACTGACCCGTTCCTCTCCCTGCCGCCGGATGCCGTACCGCGCACATCTGTTCGTTAGTCTTGGCAGGACAACCACTCTGCTGAAGGACCGCTTTGTTCGCCACGCTCTCCGACCGGCTCGCCACGACGTTCAAGAACATCCGGGGCAAGGGCCGCCTCACCGATGCCGACATCGACGCCACCGCTCGCGAGATCCGCATCGCGCTGCTCGAGGCCGACGTCGCGCTGCCGGTGGTGCGCGAGTTCGTCGCCCGGGTCAAGGAGCGGGCGCGCGGCGAGGAGGTCAGCCAGGCGCTGAACCCCGCCCAGCAGATCGTCAAGATCGTCAACGACGAGCTGGTCACGATCCTCGGCGGCGAGACGCGCCGTCTTCGTTACGCCAAGACCGGCCCGACCGTCATCATGCTCGCGGGTCTGCAGGGTGCCGGTAAGACCACCCTGGCCGCGAAGCTCGCGCTGTGGCTCAAGGAGCAGGGCAAGGCGCCGCTGCTGGTGGCCGCCGACCTGCAGCGACCCAACGCGGTCAACCAGCTCCAGGTCAACGGTGAGCGCGTCGGCGTCCCGGTCTACGCGCCTCAGCCCGGCAACGGTGTCGGCAACCCGGTCGACGTCGCCCGCGACGCCGTCGAGGAGGCCAAGCGCAAGCTCCACGACGTGGTCATCGTCGACACCGCCGGCCGCCTCGGCATCGACGAGGAGCTGATGAAGCAGGCCGCCGACATCAAGGCGGCGGTCAACCCCGACGAGGTCCTCTTCGTCGTCGACGCGATGATCGGTCAGGACGCGGTCAACACCGCACAGGCCTTCCTCGACGGCGTCGGCTACGACGGTGTGGTCCTCACCAAGCTCGACGGTGACGCCCGCGGTGGTGCCGCGCTCTCCATCGTCCAGATCACCGGCAAGCCGGTCATGTTCGCCTCCAACGGCGAGAAGATGACCGACTTCGACCTGTTCCACCCCGACCGGATGGCCGGCCGCATCCTCGACATGGGCGACATGCTCACCCTGATCGAGCAGGCCGAGAAGACCTTCGACCAGGCGCAGGCCCAGCAGGACGCGGCCAAGATCGCGAGCGGCGAGTTCACGCTCGAGGACTTCCTCAAGCAGATGCAGCAGCTCCAGAAGCTCGGCTCGATGTCGAAGCTGATGGGCATGCTGCCGGGGATGGGCCAGTTCCGCGAGCAGCTCGACAACTTCGACGACCGTGAGATCGACCGGATCAAGGCGATCATCCAGTCGATGACCCCGGCCGAGCGCGCCAACCCGAAGATCCTCGACGGCTCCCGCCGCGCCCGCATCGCGAAGGGCTCCGGCCGCCAGGTCTCCGACGTCAACCAGCTCATCCAGCGCTTCACCGAGGCATCGAAGATGATGAAGCAGCTCGCCTCCGGCGGCGGCATGCCCGGGATGCCCGGCGCGCCCGGTGCCGGCTTCGGCAAGCGCGCCGGCGCCAAGCAGGTCGCGCAGAAGAAGAAGGGCAAGGGCGCGCGCAAGTCCGGCAACCCGGCCAAGGCCGCCCAGCAGGCCAAGGCCGAGGCCGAGAAGAAGCCGGCCGCCGCCAACCCGTTCGGAGTGCCCGGCGGCGAGGAGATCGACTACGAGAAGGCAGCCGCCGACCTCAACCTGCCCGCGGACTTCTCCAAGTTCCTGAAGTAGTGGCCACGGTCCTGGTCGTCGACGGCGCCAACGTCGTCGGCGCCCGCCCCGACGGCTGGTGGAAGGACCGCGCCGGCGCCGCGCGCCGGTTGCACGAGGCCCTGCTGGTCGCAGACCTTCCGCACGACCGGATCGTCCTGGTCCTGGAGGGACAGGCCAAGGGCGGCGTACGTCCGGGGCGGGACGCCCACGTGCAGACCGTGCACGCGCCGAAGGACGGTGACGCCGCGATCGTCGGGGTCGTCCGCGAGGCGCTGGAGAAGGGTGACCGGGTGACGCTGGTGAGCGCCGACCGGATGCTGCAGGCGCGCTGTGGGGGTGCCACGGCGCTGGGACCGTCCTGGTTGCTTGACCAGATCTGAGGAATTCGCGGGGTTACGCACGCGTAGCCATTGACCACGGATGTGATCGCCGTCACGCTGGGAGCGCTCTCACGAGCCCTGGCGCCTCACCGCCGAGGCGCCGGCAGATCACTCTCAGGAGGCCTGTCCCGTGCGATCACACAGACAGCGCGGCGCGATCGGTGGAGCCTCGGCTCTCGCCGGCCTGCTCTGCGCCACGCTCCTCGTCACTCCCGCGTCCACCGCGGCTTCTGCCACTCCCACCGCGAGCAGCGCGGCCACCCGTGCGGGCCACGCGCTGCCCTACAAGAACCCACGACTGTCCACCAAGACCCGCGTCGCGGACCTGCTCGCCCGGATGACGCTGGCCGAGAAGGTCGGCCAGATGGCCCAGGCCGAGCGCGCGGACGTCGCCGCCGACCCGGCTCAGATCGCCGAGCTCGGGCTCGGCAGCGTACTCTCCGGCGGCGGTTCGACCCCGGCCGAGAACACCCCCGAGGCCTGGGCCGACACGATCGACGCCTTCCAGGAGCAGGCGCTCTCGACCCGGCTGGGGATCCCGCTGCTCTACGGCGTGGACTCGGTCCACGGCCACGGCAACCTCAACGGCGCAACCGTCTTCCCGCACAACATCGGCCTCGGCGCGACCCGCGACCCGAAGCTCGCCGAGCGGATCGGGCACATCACCGCCGAGGAGACCCGCGCCTCCGGGCCGCAGTGGACCTTCGCCCCGTGCATCTGCGTCGCTCGCGACGACCGGTGGGGGAGGACGTACGAGTCCTTCGGGGAGGACCCCAAGCTCGCCGCCAAGATGTCCCAGATGATCGAGGGGTTCCAGGGCGACAAGGGGGAGCTCGACGACCCGGACCGGGTCCTGGCCACCGCCAAGCACTTCGCCGGCGACGGGTTCACGACCTTCGGCACCGGCGAGGGCGACTACACCATCGACCAGGGCATCACCCAGGCCTCGCGTGCCGAGTTCGCGAAGCTCGCGCTCTCGCCGTACGTCACCGCGATCAAGAAGCACGACGTCGGCTCCGTGATGCCGTCCTTCTCCAGCGTCGACTGGACCGAGGACGGCCTCGGCAACCCGGTCAAGATGCACGCCCAAGAGGAGCTCATCACCGGCTGGCTGAAGGAGAAGCAGGGCTTCGACGGCCTGGTGATCTCCGACTGGCGGGCGATCCACCAGATCCCCGGGACGTACGCCGAGCAGGTGGCGATCTCGGTCAACGCCGGCGTCGACCTGTTCATGGAGCCGTTCTCCGGTGACACGGTCGGCTACCCGCAGTTCATCGAGACGCTGACCGCGGCGGTCGAGGACGGTGCCGTCCCGATGGCCCGCATCGACGATGCGGTCTCCCGCATCCTGACCGCGAAGTTCGACCTCGGCCTCTTCGAGAAGCCGTTCACCGACCGCCGCAACATCGACGAGATCGGCAGCGCCGCCCACCGTCGGGTCGCGCGCGAGGCGGTGGCGAAGTCGCAGGTCCTGCTGAAGAACGGGCACCACACGCTCCCGCTCGCCGGCGGCGACGACGTCTACGTCGCGGGCAGCAAGGCCGACAGCATCGGCGACCAGGCCGGTGGCTGGACGATCACCTGGCAGGGCAACTCGACCCACCAGATCCCCGGCGACACCATCCTCGACGGCATCGAGGCCGCGGCCCACGGCGAGGTGACCCACTCGCCCGACGCCTCCGCACCGGTCCCCTCCGGTGCGCACGGTGTCGTGGTCGTCGGAGAGCACCCGTACGCCGAGGGCTTCGGTGACGTCGGCGGCCCGCGCTGGGGCTACGACCCGGGCGAGAACGGCGTGCAGCGGCCGGCGCTGACGATGCACCTCAGCGACGCCGACACGGCGGCGATCGAGACGGTCTGCGCGGCCGCGGCGACCTGCACGGTGCTGGTGATCTCCGGGCGTCCGATGATCATCCCGCCCGAGCTGCTCGGCCAGATCGATGCGTTGGTGGCCTCCTGGCTGCCGGGCAGCGAGGGCAAGGGCGTCGCCGATGTGCTCTTCGGCAAGCGTCCCTTCACCGGGAAGCTCCCGGTGACGTGGCCGCGCTCGGTCGACCAGGAGCCGATCAACATCGGCGACTCGGACTACGACCCGCTGTTCGCCTACGGCCACGGCCTGAGGATCCACCGATAGGAGAAATGGCCCGGTCCGAGTTGTGCGAATCTTCGATTCGCGACGCTTGGATCGGGCCGTTTCGGTGCATGATTCGTGCATGCAGACGCTTCGCGTGGACGTATCGGGACGTGCGCTCAGCTTCCCGCCCGACAAGATCGTCCGAATAGGTCGCTCGATTGATGCCGACGTGGTGCTGTCGTCCTCCTCGGTCTCGCGTGCTCACGCCGAGCTCCGCCCGGACCCCACCGGGTGGAAGCTGGTCGACGTGGGCTCCGCCGGCGGGACGTACGTCTCCGGCAACCGCGTCACCGAGGTGCCGTTGACAGGGGCGACCGAGATCCAGCTGGGCCCGGCGGGGCCGGGCTCGACGATCACCGTCACGCTCGACGACGCACCGGTGGCGGCAGGGGCGCCGCGTGCCCAGGCCCCGGCTCCTCCGCCTCCGCCGGCGGGCTTCGCCGGTCCGGGCGCGACCGTGGCCCCGCCCGCGGGGGTGCCCGCAGCAGCCCCCGCAGCTCCCGGCTACCGCCCACCCCCGCCTCCGGCTCCGTCGGCGGACGACGGGATCTCGGAGATGACGATCGCCCCGGGGATGGCGCGGCCGGGCGCTCCCGGGCAGCCCCCGACGCCGCCGACCGGACCCGACCTGCTGCTCGTGGCCGAGGGCAAGGAGCACCGCTTCCGCCATCCGGTCACGGTGACCATCGGCCGCGCGGCCGACAACTCGGTCGTGCTGGAGGACCAGGGCGTCTCGCGCCAGCACGCCCGGCTGGTCGCCAAGCCCGGCGGCTGGACCTTCGAGAACGCCTCCCAGACCGGCTCGTTCCTCAAGGGCAAGCCGCTGGCGCGGGAGGAGATCGACGAGGAGACCGAGATCCGTCTCGGCCACCCGGTGGCCGGCGAGATCCTCAAGGTCATCCCGATCTACGCGGCCGAGGTGGAGGTCGCCCGTGCCGCCGCCAGGCGCCGCAACAAGCTGCTGCTGTGGGGCGGGATCGGCGCCGCGGCCGCGATCGTGGTCATCGGGCTCGTCGTCGCGATGTTCGTGGTGCCCGGCGGTGACCCGGCCGCCCAGGACAACGGCCTCACCAAGGACGAGCTCAACAGCGCCCAGCGGGCCGCCGTCTGGATCACCTACGCGCCGACCGAGGACACCATCGCGATGGGCTCCGGCTCGATCGTCACCGAGGACGGCAAGATCCTCACCAACGCCCACGTCGCCGACCCGGCGAAGATCCCGGAGTACGCCGCGAAGGGCGAGGTCTCGCCCGAGTTCGTCAACATCCACCTGACCGACCCGGCCGAGGGCTACAAGGTCGGCGAGCCCGACTACGTCGCCAAGGTCATCGAGTCCGACGGCGAGGTCGACAGCGCGGTCGTGCAGATCGTCGCCGACGGCGAGGGCAACCAGGTGAACCCGTCCTCGCTGGACCTGCCGACGATCTCGCTCGGCAACTCCGACGCGGTCGACCGCGGCGACTTCATCGCCACGATCGGCTTCCCGATGCTGCCGAAGGAGAGCTTCGCCGACAAGGCCGGCGTGCTCTTCCAGCCGCCGACCGTCGCCGAGGGCAACGTGGCGACGATCCTCTCCTTCGAGGGGGAGGAGCGGGCCGTCTTCGACGTCACCGCCCGGATCTCCAGCGGCAACTCCGGTGGCGCCGCGGTCAACGACGACGGTGAGCTCGTCGGCGTACCGACCTCCATCGGGTGGGACGAGAGCAACGTCGTCACCGGCCAGGTGATCCCGCTCGCCCAGCACATCCCGATCCTCGAGGCGGCCGGCGTGGACGTGTCCGCGGCGAGGAAGTGACCCCGCAGCCCGGCTAGTAACCTGCGTCACATGACTGCTCTGCGCTTCTCCGGCCCGGTCCTTCCCGATGGAGAGGTGCGGGACCTCTACGTCCTCGACGGCCGCATCACCTACGAGCGGCCGTCGGGGGCCGAGACCGGCGCGTCCGGCTGGATCGTCCCCGGGCTCGTCGACGCCCACTGCCACATCGGGCTGGGGCGCGACGGCGCCGTGGACCAGGAGACCGCCGAGGCCCAGGCGATCGCCGACCGCGACGCCGGTGCCCTGCTCCTCCGCGACGCCGGGAGCGCCGCCGACACCCGCTGGGTCCAGTCGCGCGACGACCTGCCGCGGCTGATCCGCGCCGGCCGCCACATCGGCCGTACGAAGCGCTACATGCGCAACTACGCCGACGAGGTCGAGCCCGACGGTCTGGCCGAGGCCATCGAGCGGCAGGCCCGCTCCGGCGACGGCTGGGTCAAGCTCGTCGGCGACTGGATCGACCGTGCCGAGGGAGACCTGAAGCCCTCCTTCCCGGCCGAGTCGTTCGCCGAGGCGATCAAGGTGGCCCACGACAACGACGCCCGGGTCACGGCGCACTGCTTCGGCCGCGAGGTCCTGCCGGGCCTGATCGAGGCCGGGATCGACTGCATCGAGCACGGCACCGGGTTGACCCCGGACCTCGTCGAGGCGATGGCCGAGCAGGGCACCGCACTGGTCCCCACCGTCGCCCAGCTGGAGATCTTCCCCGACCTGGCCGCGGCGGCGGCGCCCAAGTTCCCGACGTACGCCGCCACCATGGAGGACCTCTACGCGCGCCGCCGCGAGACGATCATGAGCGCCTACGAGGCGGGGGTCGCTCTCTACGCGGGCTCCGACGGCGCGGGCGACCAGCTGCACGGCGTACTTCCGACGGAGGTGCTCGCGATGCACCGCCTCGGCCTTCCCGCCGACGTCGTCCTCGGCGCCGCCTCCTGGCGCGCGCGGGAGTGGCTCGGCCACAACCCCGGCCTCGCCGAGGGCGACCCGGCCGACTTCGTCGTCTACGACGCCGACCCCCTCGAGGACCTCACCGTTCTGGCCCGCCCGGCTGCCGTCGTGCTGCGGGGGACCATCTACTCCTGAGCGACGTCGCGGATCCGGTGCTCCTCGGGGAGGTACTTCACCAGGGCGCAGTTGCGCTTGACGCACTCCTCGGCGTACGCGGTCCCGGTGCGGGTGTCGATCAGGGTGCGCCAGATCTCGTTGCGACGGTAGACCTCGCCGGAGGGGACGCGGAGGAACTCCTCGCCGCGGGCGTCCACGTGATAGGAGACGCCGGTCGGGGTGTCGGCGCGGAGCTCGCCGCGCAGGTGCTTCTCGCCGACCCAGGTGCGCAGCTGGAAGGTGTGCGGGGTGTCGTTGCGTACGACCAGGTCGAGGTAGGGGTAGACGATCGAGCAGCCGACGCCCCAGGGGAGCACGCGACCGTTGTCGGGGAATGGGTCGAAGCTGTGCTCGGAGCGCTCCACGATGGTGAGCGGCGAGTGCAGGAACATCCAGTGCAGCAGGTTGGCCAGCTGACAGATCCCGCCGCCGACGCCAGGGGTCGCCTCGCCGTTGGACAGGCGCATGCCCTCGACGTAGCCCTTGCGGGCGGTGCAGTCGCCGACCACCTTGTTGAAGCTGAAGGTCTCGCCGGGCCGGACCACGATCCCGTCCGTCTCCGCGGCCGCGAGACGCAGATTGGTGATCTTGTTGTGCTGCAGCCACATCTCGGCCTCGCCGAGCTGGCGCAGCAGGAGCGAACCGTGCTGCTTGACGCGTACCGGCAGGTTCTCCTCCGAGCGGGTGGCCGCCCAGGCGGTGGAGGAGAGCAGCCAGTCGAGGTGGCGCCGTTCGCGGTGCACGAAGCGGGCCAGGGGAAGCAGCGAGGGGTGGCGCTTGCTCAGCGGCGTACGCCGGGCAGCGATCGCGAGCACGTCGTGCTCGGCCGGGCTGGGAGCGGGTGCGGTGATCGTCATGACTGGTGAGACGCCCCGCCGGGTGGGGCGGTTGCGCGCTGCGTACGGGAATTTCTTCCCGACCTGCAGGTCTGGCAAACTGGAGCGCGTGTCCTGTGCGCAGGGACCCTCTCACCCGGCGCTCAGTGCCCGCCGAAGTTGCCTGACGGGTGTCCCCACACCGACACGGGCCTCTTCACCCATATTCGATTCCGAAGGAATACCACCAACAGTGGCTGTCAAGATCCGCTTGAAGCGCCTGGGCAAGATCCGGGTTCCGCAGTACCGCATCGTCATCGTCGACTCGCGCAAGAAGCGCGACGGCGCTGTCATCGAGGAGATCGGTCTCTACCGTCCCAAGGAGGAGCCGAGCTTCATCCAGGTCGACTCCGAGCGCGCCCAGTACTGGCTCGGCGTCGGCGCCCAGCCGACCCCGGCTCTCGAGGCGATCCTCAAGGTGACCGGCGACTGGCAGAAGTTCAAGGGCCTCCCGGGCGCCGAGGGCACCCTGCGTCACGCCGCCCCGAAGCCCGACAAGCTGGAGCTCTTCAACAAGGCTCTCGCCGAGGCGCACGCCTCCGCCGGCTCCGAGGCCGTCACCAAGAAGGCCGCCAAGAAGGCTGAGGAGCCCAAGGCCGAGGAGCCCAAGGCTGAGGAGGCTCCGGCTGAGGAGCCCAAGGCCGAGGAGACCTCGGCCGCCGAGGCCGAGGCCTGAGCAGCATGCTCGCCGAAGCTCTCGAGCACCTCGTCCGAGGAGTCGTCGACAACCCGGACGAGGTGAGCGTGCGCGACAAGCAGCTCCGTCGCGGCTCCGTTCTCGAGGTCCGGGTCCACCCCGACGACCTCGGCAAGGTGATCGGCCGCGGTGGCCGCACCGCCACCGCGTTCCGCACGGTCATCTCCGCGCTGGCCGGCAAGGGCGGCGCGCGGATCGACTTCGTCGACGTCGACGGCGGTCGCTGAGCACCGGCTGCACCAACTCACAACGGGCGTCACTCCTTCGGGGGTGGCGCCCGTTGCTCATTTCGGCGGCCGGCTCCGGGTAACACGTCGTTCGTAGTACTACTCGCCCTATGTGAACGACCGGATAGTGCTACGAACAGCGTGTTACAGCAGGCCGGGCCGCCCGCCCCGAGGAGTTCAGCCCGACGTACGCCACCCTCTAGGCTCACCTCGTGGAGTTGATCGAGGTGCTGGTCGGACGGATCGGCAAGCCGCATGGGATCCGCGGGTTCGTGACCGTCGAGGTGCGCACCGACGAGCCCGACAGGCGGTTCGCCGAGGGGACGGTGCTGCGGACGCAGCCGCCCAAGGGATCGGCGTACGCCGCGAAGCGGCTGACCGTGGAGGGCGCCCGCTGGCACGGGCAGGTGCTCCATGTCGCCTTCGAGGAGATCACCGACCGCAACGAGGCCGAGGCGGCCCGGGGGACGCTGCTCTTCGCCGACGTCCCGGCCGAGGAGACGCCGGAGGACCCCGACGAGTACTACGACCACCAGCTCATCGGCCTGACCGCCTTCGACGAGGAGGGCCGCGTGCTGGGCACCGTCAAGGCGCTGGTCCACGGCGGCGCGCAGGACCTGCTGACGATCCGTACCCCTGACCGGCGCGACGCGCTGGTGCCGTTCGTGAAGGCGCTGGTGCCGGTCGTCGACCTCGCCGAGAAGAAGGTCGTCATCGCCGACCGGCCCGGCCTCGTGACGCCGTTCCCCGAGGACGAGGACGAGGCGAAGTGAGGCTCGACTACCTCACCATCTTCCCCGACTACCTGGCGCCGCTGCGGCTGAGCCTGCCGGGCAAGGCGATCGAGTCCGGACTGCTGGAGATGCACGTCCACGACGTACGTGACTGGACCCACGACAAGCACCGCACCGTCGACGACACCCCCTACGGTGGCGGTGCCGGGATGGTGATGAAGCCGGAGCCGTTCGGCGAGGCCTTCGACGAGCTGGCGATCGACGGCGCGACCGTCATCGTGACGACCCCGAGCGGCGAGCCGTTCACCCAGGCCTTGGCTCGGGACCTGTCGACCCGGGAGAGACTGGTCTTCCTGCTCGGCCGCTACGAGGGCATCGACCAGCGCGTCCTCGACCACGCCGCCACCCGCGCCGAGGTCCGGGAGATCTCCCTGGGTGACTACGTGCTCAACGGGGGAGAGGTCGCCGCGATGGCGATCACCGAGGCGGTCGTACGCCTGCTTCCCGGCTTCATGGGCAACGCCGAGTCGCTCGTGGAGGAGTCCCACGAGGACGGCCTGCTGGAGTACCCGGTCTACACGAAGCCCGCCTCCTGGCGCGACCTCGAGGTCCCGAAGGTGCTGCTCAGCGGCGACCACAAGCGCATCGCCGAGTGGCGCCACCAGCAGGCCGTGGAACGAACCGCCGTACGCCGCCCCGACCTGCTCCACGCGTCCCAGGCGGCCACGGAGTGGGAGATCGTGCCCGCCGTCCGCGCCGACGCCCCGGAGCTGCACACGCTGCAGCTCGCCTGCTGGGTGCAGGAGATGCACGACAACCCCGGCGTCGTGATCCCGCCGCTGCACGAGTCGCTCGAGGACACGGTGCGCGCGCTGGAGACCCACGACGTCTACGTCGTCCGCTCCGCCGGGCGACTGATCGGCTCGGTCCGTGGCCGGCTCGAGGGCGACGTCTGGGAGATCGGCCGGCTGATGACCGCCCCGGACATGCGCGGACGCGGACTCGGCCGCCAGCTGCTGGACCACATCCAGGCGGTGGCCCCGGCCGGCGCCAGGACCCACCAGCTCTTCACCGGGGCCAAGAGCGAGCGGAACCAGAAGATGTACAAGAAGGCCGGCTTCCGGCTGCGTCGTGACCTCGATGCGCCGACCGGTGCTGTGATCCTCACCAAACCGAGGCGAGCGGTTAGATAACAAGTCACCCACATCGGAAGTCTGTTACGCGTCTGTAACATAAAGAGTTTGTTACCGAAACGGGGGCTCGACAAGATCCGGCGAAACGTGTGCTCGGCTCACGCGATCCGAACCCCGACCATATGAGGTACGAATGACTACCGATCTTGCATGGCAGCTGCTGTGCACGGCGCTCGTGATCTTCATGACCCCAGGCCTCGCCTTCTTCTACGGCGGCCTCGTGAAGTCCAAGAGCGTCGTCTCGATGATGATGCTGAGCTTCGGCTCGCTCGGCCTGATCACCCTGCTGTGGGTGCTCTACGGCTTCAGCGGCATCGGAACCATCTCCGAGTCCGGCTTCACCAACTTCTTCGGCAACCCGTTCCAGGACTTCGGTCTGACCGGCGCCTTCGGCGACCTGGTCAAGGAGTTCGACGACGGCACGGCGGTCGAGGACTCGACGAACTTCTTCGGCGGCCTCGCCTTCGGTGGCTCCTTCGCCATCATCACCGTCGCGCTGATCTCGGGTTCGATCGCCGACCGGGCCAAGTTCTGGCCGTGGCTGCTCTTCGCGGGCATCTGGGCGACCGTCGTCTACTTCCCGGGCCAGGCCTGGGTGTGGGCCCTCAACGCCGACGGTGACTACATCGGCTGGATCGGCAAGTGGGGCGCCCTCGACTGGGCCGGCGGCACGATCGTCCACCAGGCCGCCGGTGCGGCCGCGCTCGCCCTGGCGCTCGTGCTCGGTCAGCGCAAGGTCGGCTTCTCCAAGGAGGAGACGGCTGCTCATAACGTACCGCTGGTCCTGATCGGTACCGCCATCCTCTGGTTCGGCTGGTTCGGCTTCAACACCGGCGTCCCGGGCACCACCCAGGGCCAGACCACCCTGATCTTCCTCAACACCCTGATCGCCCCGGCCGCGGGTCTGATCGGCTGGATCATCGTGGAGAAGTTCAAGGACGGTAAGTCCACCGCCGTCGGCGCCGCCTCCGGTGTGGTCGCCGGTCTGGTCGCGATCACCCCGGCCTGTGCCCACATCGCCCCGATCTGGGCGATCGTCCTCGGCCTGCTCGTCGGCGTCGTGTGCTGCCTCGCCGTCGAGCTGAAGTGGAAGCTCGGCTTCGACGACACCCTCGACGTCGTCGGCATCCACCTGGTCGCCGGTTTCATCGGCTGTGCCTACCTCGGCTTCTTCGCCCAGGTCGGCGGCACCGGCCTCTTCTTCGGCGGTGGCTTCGACCAGCTCATCAAGCAGGTCGGCTCCTCGGTCGCCGTGATCGCCTTCGCGTTCATCGTGGCGTACGTCGTCGGCCTGGCGATCGAGAAGACCATCGGCTTCCGCGCCAAGGAGGAGGACGAGGTCGCCGGTATCGACCTCGCCATCCACGAGCCCGGTTACCAAGAGGTCGGCTGACCTCATCAGGTTCGACGAGGCCCGTCCCGGTTCGCCGGGGCGGGCCTCGCGGCGTACGCGCGGGATGTTCACCGAGGTGGCTCGGTGAACATCCGGCCCTCAGCGCGGCCCGTACGGCAGCTGCCGCGCCTGGTGCTGGATGCGGGCGCTGAGGTCCTCCACCTCGGCCAGTACCGCCGGCGCGATCCAGACGGGGGAGCGGCGGGTGCGCTTGGCGCGGGTGAGGATGCCGACCTTCTCGAGACCTTCGATCGTCCCGACGGCGTCGTCGATCCCCAGCTGTTCGGTGACGAGCTCGGCGTTGAGGATGGGCTCCTCGGTGAGCAGGTCGAGAAGACGGTACGCAGCAGACCCCGGCCGTGGGCCGCCGGCCGCCTCGCCCCAGTCTGCCCGGATGCTCTCCAACGTCTCGGCGGTCTTCCACGACTCCGTCGTGGCGATGGTCGTCGAGGCGGCGAGCATGGCGATGATCGTGGCCACCGTGCCGGCCCGGTAGTCGTTGAGGGCGGAGAAGTAGCGGTCGCGGTGGGCGACGAGCGCGGAGGCGATCGGGACGGCCAGGTGGCGGGAGGCACGGCGTCGCCGCAGCACGGCGTGGATGAGCGCCCGCCCGATCCGGCCGTTGCCGTCGATGAAGGGATGGATCGACTCGAACTGGGCGTGCACGATCGCCGCCTGGGCGATGGGGGAGAGGTCGTCGCGGTTCGCGAAGGAGACCAGGTCCTCGATGTAGTCGACGACCGTCTCCGGTGGTGGTGGCACGTGCAGGGTGTCGCGCGGTGCGTAGTCGGAACCGCCGACCCAGTTCTGCACGACGCGGAACCGGCCGGCGTTGGCGGCCTCGTCGGGGTGGCGCTCGAACAGGTCCCGGTGTGCGCGCAGGATCGCGTCGGAGGTGATCTTGCGGGTGGTGTCGGCCTCGCTGATCAGCCGCTGCATGGCCTGGGTCGCCGATGCCATCGAGGTCGCCGAGGAGTTGGCGCCGATACCGAGCAGGGCTCGCCCGTAGTCGGCCAGGCTGGCCTCGACGTGCTCGATCTTGGAGGAGTCGATCGCCTCGGTGCGCAGCTGCAGGTGGTTGAGCCCGTCCATCGTCCGGCCGTGGACCAGGTCGAGGTGTCGCAGCGCCCCGGCGCTGGCGGTCGTCATCGCCGCCACCGGACGCTCCAGCACCAGGTCGAGGTCGGCGATGTGGGGCGGCAGCGCCACGGTGACCTCGCGGAGCAGCCGGTCCGCGCGCGGCCCGCGCGGGATCCGCTGCCGGTAGGGGCGCGTCACGTAGGTGTGCGGTGGCCAGTCGGTGTCGGTCACGGGGGAATCCTTGCACGGGGGCGGGGTTGCTGCGTACGTCTCCGCACTCCGTGCTACCACTGGCCCGGTCGTCTCGATTCTCGGCGCCCCGCGGCGCTGTGGCAGACTTGTGAGCCGGTCCAGTCGGCCGAGGCACGCTCCGAAGAAGACACCCGGAGGTGTCGCGACGGGCTCCTGCCACAGGGGGAACCGTGCGCCGCCGGCCAGCGCGTCTGGACCACCGCCAAAGATCGCCCTGACCAGGGCATGGATGACCGCGATCGGCCTGTGGCGAGCGTGAGGAGAGATGATGAGCAACGTACTCGCTGAGGTCGGCAACGCCTCCAAGCGCGACGACCTGCCGGAGTTCCGCGCCGGCGACACCGTCAAGGTGCACGTCAAGGTCGTCGAGGGCAACCGGTCCCGCGTCCAGGTGTTCCAGGGCGTCGTGATCCGCATCCACGGTTCCGGCATCGGCCGCACCTTCACCGTCCGCAAGGTCTCCTTCGGCGTGGGTGTCGAGCGCACCTTCCCGCTGCACTCCCCGATCTTCGAGCAGATCGAGGTCGTCACCCGCGGTGACGTCCGTCGCGCGAAGCTCTACTACCTGCGCAACCTGCGCGGCAAGAAGGCGAAGATCAAGGAGCGCCGCGAGGCGTGAGCGGCTGGGGCTTGATCGGCGGAGCGAAGCGACGCCCGATCTGCCCCAGGCCGAGGCGTGAGCCTCGGAGGTCTGAGGGTTTCCTGAGCATTGCGAGTCGATGAGGCTCGTTGTGGAGGAACTCTCTAGACTCACCGCGTGACTTCGAACGACCGCGATCCTTCCGTCGGCGTCGGGCCCCAGGCCCGCTGGGACGGGCCCGACATGGGGGGATCGCGGTCGTTCTCGTCTTCCTCCCAGGCGCCGCGCTGGACCCCCCAGCAGCCGGGTCCGGGGCGCCACCCGGGCAATGGCCCGGGCGCCGGCCCGGGTGCCGGCCAGGGCCAGGGCCCGCGCCATGCTCCGCGCGATGCTCCGGGCCACGAGGAGGAGCACAAGCCGCGCCTGTCGGCCTGGCAGGAGGGCATCGTCCTGGTCGTGCTGGCCGTCCTGGTGGCGGTCGTGGTGAAGGCCCTGTTCGTGCAGGCCTTCTACATCCCCTCGGAGTCGATGGAGCCGGGTCTGCAGGGCGGCCCGTCGGTGGCCACCGACGACCGGGTGCTGGTGGAGAAGCCCTCCTACTGGTTCGCCGGGACGCCCCAGCGTGGTGACGTCGTGGTCTTCTCCGACCCGGGTTCCTGGCTCGGTGTCGACGAGTCCAGCGGTCCGGATAACCTGCTCGGCAAGGGCCTGGCGATCATCGGTCTCTACCCCGAGGGCGGCCACCTGGTGAAGCGCGTCATCGGGGTCCCCGGCGACGTCATCGAGTGCTGCGACAAGCAGGGCAGGCTGATCGTCAACGGCGTGCCGATCGACGAGCCGTACGCCCGGCCCTCCGAGACCAAGTGCGGCCGCCCCAACAAGGAGGGCGAGTGCTTCGGGCCGATGCCCGGCAACCGCCACTGGGAGGTCGGTCCGGTGCCCGAGGGCTCGCTGTTCGTGATGGGCGACAACCGGGCCAACTCGGCCGACTCGACCGTGCACATGTGCACGGCCAACGAGACCGACTGCGCCCTGGTCCCGTGGGTGCCGGAGGACAACGTGGTCGGCAAGGTCGTCGCCCTGGGCTGGCCGATCGACCGGGCGAAGTGGATCCACCGGCCCGAGAGCTTCGAGGGCGTGCCGTCACAGTGAGCACTGCGCCCAGCCTGCGTGTCGAGCGGTCCATGCTGCGCGACGGCATCACCCATCTCGGTGCCGTCGACGAGGTGGGGCGTGGCGCGCTCTGCGGCCCGGTCTCGATCGGGATCGTGGTGATCTCCGCGGCGACGCGCACAGCACCCCAGGGCGTACGCGACTCCAAGCTGCTCACGCCCGAGGCCCGCGAGACGCTCGCGCCGAAGGTGCGCCGCTGGGCCGTCGACTCGGCCGTCGGGCACGCGCTGGCCTCGGAGATCGACGAGGTCGGGATCATGGCCGCGATGCGGCTGGCCGGTCAGCGAGCGTTGAGTGCTTTGGACGTACGTCCCGACGCGCTGCTGCTCGACGGCAACCACAACTATCTGACCCCGCCCGCGCAGGAGGGCCTCTTCGGTGAGGTCTCGGCGATGGTGGAGGAGATCGAGGTGCCGCCGGTGACGACGATGATCAAGGCTGACATGAAGTGTGCCGCCGTCGCTGCCGCCTCGATCCTGGCGAAGACCTCGCGCGACGCGCTGATGGTCGCGCTGCACGAGGAGTACCCCGACTACGCGTGGGCCGACAACAAGGGCTACTCCGCCCCCGCCCACATCGCCGCGCTCGAGCGCCTCGGACCCTCGGCATATCACCGCCGCTCGTGGAGTCTTCCCGGCACTTCGCCGGTGTTGGCTCTAGAGTCCTGAACATGAGCGCGGAGGATCTCGAGAAGTACGAGACCGAGATGGAGCTGACCCTCTACCGCGAGTATCGCGACGTGGTCGGCATCTTCAAGTACGTCGTCGAGACCGATCGTAGGTTCTACCTGTGCAACCAGGTCGACGTCCGGGCACGTACTGACTCGGGGGACGTCTACTTCGAGGTCTCGATGAACGACGTCTGGGTGTGGGACATGTATCGGCCCGCGCGGTTCGCGAAGGCGGTCAAGGTGCTCACCTTCAAGGACGTCAACGTCGAGACGCTCAACCCGACCGACATCGACCAGCCGCTGGACTGACTGAGCCTGGCTCTGCGGGCCAGTTGCTGTCCACAGGGCGATCTCGATCCGGGGTTATCCCCAGGCGCTCCGGAACCAGCCCGGATTGTCGGTGCTCGCGATGAGTCTGGACCTCGAAGCCGAAGGGCAGGAGGTCCACGATGAGTTCAACGGCACCGGCGCGGATCGCGCTGGGAAACTACGGCGAAGCGGTCGCCGAGAGGCATCTGGTCGAGGCGGGCATGACGCTGCTCGACCGCAACTGGCGGTGCGACGACGGAGAGATCGACCTGGTCCTCCGCGAGGGGGACACCCTGGTCGTCTGCGAGGTGAAGACCCGCAGCCATGACGGCTGCGGCACCCCGCACGAGGCGGTCGACAAGACGAAGCTCGACCGGCTGAAGAGGCTGGCGATCACCTGGCTGCAGCAGCACGACGTGCGGGCTCCGGGGATCCGGATCGACCTCGTCGCGGTGATGCATGCGCCCCGCGGATCGGCGCTGGTCGAGCACGTCAGGGGTCTGTGATGGGATACGCACGAGCTCATGGCGTCGCGCTCCGCGGCGCGGTCGGTCACCTGGTCGACGTGCAGGCCGATGTCTCGCCCGGGCTGGTGGGCGTGACGCTGGTCGGTCGAGCCGACAGTGTGCTGGCCGAGGGGCGCGACCGGGTGCGGATGGCGATCATCAACTCCGACCTCGACTGGCCGGCGACCAAGCGGATCACCGTGCTGCTCTCGCCGGCCGACCTGCGTAAAGGCGGCTCGCACTACGACCTGGCGATGGCGTTGGCGATCCTCGCGGCCGGCGGCGAGATCGAGACGATCGGCCTGGAACGCACGGTCTTCATCGGCGAGCTCGCGCTGGACGGCGGGCTGCGGCCGACCTCCGGGGTGCTCCCGATGGTGCTCGCCGCCTCTCACGCCGGGATTGCCCGGGTGGTGGTCCCGGAGCCGCAGGTGGCCGAGGCGCGGATGGTGCCGGGGATGGAGGTCCTCGGGTTCCGCTCGCTCGGCCAGGTGGTGGCAGAGCTGCGCGGTGAGCCGGTGCCCGACGCGCCGCCGGTGGCCACCGGCACCGGCGGCAGCCTGCTCGGCTGGCGGGGCGACCGGAGGCTGGACGACATGGACATGTCCGACCTCCGTGGCATGCCCGAGACCCGTTATGCCGTCGAGGTCGCCGCTGCCGGCGGACACCACCTGCTGCTCAAAGGACCCAAGGGCTGCGGGAAGACGTCGATCGCCGAGCGGATCCCGACGATCCTGCCCGACCTGTCCCGCGAGGAGTCCCTCGAGGTGATGGCGGTGCAGTCCCTGGCCGGGGTGCTCGACGTCGACCGGGGCCTGCTGGTCCGGCCGCCGTTCTCGGCTCCGCACCACGACGCCTCGAAACCCGGCATCGTCGGCGGCGGCAGTGGCCGGGTCCGTCCGGGCCAGGTCTCGCTCTCCCATGCGGGGGTCCTCTTCCTCGACGAGTTCCCGTTGTTCAAGAGCGATGTCATCGAGTGCCTGCGCGAGCCGCTGGAGAGCGGCGACATCACCGTGTCCCGCGGGGAGGAGTCGGTGACCCTCCCGGCGCGTGCGCTCGTCGTGCTCGCCGCCAACCCGTGCCCGTGCGGCAACTTCGACGCCTCGGTCACCAAGGACGGCTGCATCTGCCGGTCCAACGAGCGCCAGGCCTACGACCGCAAGGTCTCCGGACCGATCACCGACCGCATCGACATCATCCGCACGCTGCGGCCGATGTCCGAGCAGAACCATGATCCCTGGGGATCGGAGACCAGCGCCGACATCCGTGAACGGGTCACCGGCGCCAGGCGCCGCCAGCGCGAGCGCTACGCCGACTTCGGGTGGCGGCTCAACGGCCAGGCCAGCGGGATCGCGCTGCGCGATCACTGGCCACTGCCACCGGCGGCCGAGGCGCTCATCGACTCGCGGATCTTCTCCGGTGCCCTGACCCGTCGCGGCGCGGTGCGCGTGCACCGCCTCGCATGGACCGTGGCCGACCTCGCCGGGGTCGACTGGCCAGGCGTCACCGAGACCGAGACGGCGCTAGCGCTGCGCGGCGGTGGCTCGCTCACCGTCTCGGCCTTCGAGGGGAGGTCCGCATGACCGCCGCACCCGTCGCCCCGACCATCACCGACCTCGAGCGCGAGCGTCTGGCCAGGATCGCGCTGACCCAGCTGATCGAGCCCGGCCACCCGCTGCTCGACACCTGCATGGTGGGATCCACCGCGACCGACGTCTACCGGCGCTTCGCCGAGGAGGATCCCGAGCTCGGCGACGACGGGCTCGAGGCGAGGCTGCGGCTGTCCCAGATCCACCCCGACCGCGATCTGGAGCGGGCGACCAACGCCGGCTTCCGCTACGTCATCCCGGGCGACGAGGAGTGGCCGACCCAGGTCGAGCGGCTCGCCGGGCTGGAGCCGCTCCAGCACCGCACCGGCACGCCACTGGGCCTGTGGGTGCGGGGACCGCTCCTGCTCAGCGATCTCGACCGCTCGGTGGCGGTCGTCGGGTCTCGGGACGCGACCGCCTACGGGGCCGACGCCGCAGCGCGGATCGCCGCGGACCTCGCGGTCAACGACTTCGTGACCGTCTCGGGGGCCGCCGTCGGCATCGACGCCGCCGCACACCGAGGCGCGCTCACCGGTCCGCCGGGGAGCACCGTCGCGGTGCTCGCGGGCGGCGTCGACGTTCCCTACCCGCTGCGCAACCGACGCCTGCTGGATGCGATCGCCGAGAGCGGCGCGGTGATCTCCGAGATCGCGCCCGGGTTCCCGGTCACTCGCTATCGATTCCTCTCCCGCAACCGGATCATCGCCGCCCTAGCCCGGGGCACCGTCGTCGTCGAGGCGGCGGCGCGCAGCGGCTCCCTCAACACCTCCCACTGGGCCTACAGCATCAACACCCCCGTGATGGCGGTGCCCGGTCAGGTCGGGGCGATGACCTCGGTCGGCACCCACGAGCTCGTACGCAGCGGCAGAGGTGTCCTCGTGACCGACGGTCTCGACGTACGCGAGCTCGTCGGCGACATGGGTGAAGCCCTCCCGGTCGAACCGCGCGGCCCCGTCCGCCGGCGTGACTCCCTCACCTCCGTCGAGAAGCAGGTCCTCGACGCCGTCCCGGTGAGCAGCCCGTCCTCACAGCTCGACATCGCGAGGTCGGCCTGCCTGCACCCGAAGACCGCCGGCACCGCCCTGTCCCGACTCGAGGCGCTCGGCCTCGCCGAGCGGTTCCCCGAGGGGTGGCAGCTGGCCCCGGGCGCGGCTCGCACCTGACCCGAACGTCAAGAACTATCCTGGCTCGGGTGAGTGCTGATCAGGAGGCAGAGGCGGAGGGCGGGTCCGCGGACGCGGAGCTCTCCGAGGCCTACGCCGCGCTCCTGGGCGACTACGAACGACACCTGAGCGCCGAGCGCGGCCTGTCCGATCACACGGTCCGGGCCTACCTGGGCGACGTCCGCAGCCTGCTCGATCACGCCGGCCGCATGGGCCGCACCGATCCGGAGGCAATCGACCTGCGCACGCTGCGCAGCTGGCTGGCCAAGCAGCAGACGACCGGCCACTCGCGTACGACCCTGGCCCGGAGGGCCACCGCGGCCCGCGTCTTCTGCGGTTGGCTCGTTCGGACCGGCCGCGCGCAGGTCGACGCCGGCGCCGCACTCGGCTCACCCAAGGCTCACCGGACCCTTCCGTCCGTACTGCGCCCCGACGAGGTCGAGTCCCTCATCGCCGCCGCGATCGCGGCCGCCGAGGACGGCACCGCGGTCGGGATGCGCGACATCGCGGTGCTGGAGATGCTCTACGCGACCGGCTCCCGGGTCGGTGAGCTCGTCGGCCTCGACCTGGACGACGTCGACTACGAGCGCCGCGTCGTTCGTGTGCTCGGCAAGGGCCGCAAGGAGCGGATGGTGCCCTTCGGTGGCCCCGCGGCGCGGGCGCTGGACCGCTGGATCGTCCGAGGTCGCCCTCAGCTGGTCACCGAGTCCTCCGGTCCAGCCCTGTTCCTCGGGGCGCGCGGTGGCCGCCTCGACCAGCGCGCCGTACGCACCCTCGTCCACCGCCGCCTCGCCGATGTCCCCGGCGCCCCCGACCTCGGTCCCCACGGACTGCGCCACAGCGCCGCCACCCACCTCCTCGAGGGTGGCGCCGACCTCCGGTCTGTCCAAGAGCTCCTCGGCCACGCCAGTCTCGCGACCACCCAGATCTACACCCACGTCAGCAGCGACCGGCTCCGCAAGGCCTACCGCCAGGCCCACCCCCGCGCCTGACCTGCCGAGGCGTCAGCCGCGTCGGCCGAGACGTCAGAAATGGCGGCCGAGATTGCAGAAATGGCGCCCGAGAAGTGAGTTGTGGGGGACGAAACTCGAGTTTCGTCGCCCACAACTCACTTCTCGGCCGCCACAACTACCGATTCGGCGAGCGCGTCTACCGGACCGGGTCGCCGCGCCAGAGGGGGAGGAGCCTGACCGGACGTGGTGCGTCGACGAGCAGCAGCGGGTCGAGGTAGACGTCGTCGGCGTTGCGGATCCAGCCCCAGTGCAGACAGGCGGCAGGGAAACAGTGGGAGCCGGCGACGCCGAGCCGGCCGAGAGGAGCACCGGCCGCGACCGGGTCACCCTCGGCGACGGTCGCGACCACCGGCTCATAGGTGGTCCGGGTGGCGCCGTGGTCGACGCTCACGACCGGCTTGCCCGCGATCACCCCGACGAACGCGACGGTCCCGGCCATCGCGGAGCGGACGACCGCGCCGGGCGAGCCGGCCAGGTCCACACCGCGATGCCCGGCACCCCACGGAGCGTCCGGCGGGTCGAAGCGACGAACCACCTCCGGCCGGGGAGCCAGCGGCCATTCGCCCTGGGGCACTTCGTCAGCCCCTCCGACCGGACTCGGACCCTCGTCGAGACCCCCAGCCCCACCCAGCGAGGCGCCGGACGGCGCCACCTCGGCACGTGGCGTTGCGAGGGCTGGGCCTGCTGGGGCGATGAGGACGACGAGGAACAGGGCCGCGACGAGGGCGCGGGCCCGGTCGGAGAGGCGGAACGAGGTCATGACGAGCAGACAACCCCGGATCGAGGACCCGTACAACGAGCTGCGTACGTCCTGTGGATAACCCCGTCCCGAGATACCCCTGTGGACACCGATCGGCCCGTGAAGGAGTCGGCGGCGCGGGATTGGCTTGGGACCCCCGTCGGCGGCTAGTCTTGGACCGGCAGCCCCCTGTGGGCTGACTTCGCACGCCAGCAGACCGCGACGGTGCCTCGCTCCGAGACGCCGGTCGCCCGCGGGCGCGGCCCTCAGTCCCGAGCATCCCGCTCAGGTCGGACCGCGTGCAGGCGTCAGGGCCCATCACCACCGATGGGCGCGAAACTGAAAACCGACCGGCTCGCGCCAACACCCGCCCGACCTCGAGAAACGCAAGGTCGAGCCACCAGCGGTGCACACGCGGGCCACCACCTAGGAGAAAAAACATCATGGCAGTCGTGACCATGCGCCAGCTCCTCGAGAGCGGCGTCCACTTCGGACACCAGACCCGTCGCTGGAACCCGAAGATGAAGCGGTTCATCCTCACGGACCGCAACGGCATCTACATCATCGACCTGCAGCAGTCGCTGGCCTACATCGACCGCAGCTACGCCTTCATCAAGGAGACCGTGGCCAAGGGCGGCACGATCATGTTCGTGGGCACCAAGAAGCAGGCCCAGGAGGCCATCGCCGAGCAGGCGACGCGCGTCGGGATGCCCTACGTCAACCAGCGCTGGCTGGGCGGCATGCTCACCAACTTCCAGACCGTGCACCAGCGGATCAACCGCCTCAAGGAGCTCGACGAGGTCAACTTCGACGACGTCGCCGGCTCGGGCCGCACGAAGAAGGAGCTCCTGCAGATGAAGCGGGAGCGCGACAAGCTCGAGAAGACCCTGGGCGGCATCCGCGAGATGGGTCGCACCCCGTCCGCCGTGTGGATCGTCGACACCAAGAAGGAGCACCTCGCCGTCGAGGAGGCGCGCAAGCTCCGGATCCCGATCGTCGGCATCCTGGACACCAACTGCGACCCCGACGAGGTCGACTTCCCGATCCCGGGCAACGACGACGCCATCCGCGCGGTCGGCCTGCTGACCCGCGTGGTCGCCGACGCCGTCGCCGAGGGCCTCATCGCCCGCTCCGGTGGCAAGACCGAGGGCACCGAGGGCGCCACCGCCGAGGAGCCCCTGGCCGAGTGGGAGCGCGAGCTTCTCGCGACCCCGGCCGCCGAGGAGGCCAAGGTCGAGGAGACCCCGGCTGTCGAGGCCGCCGAGGAGACCCCCGCCGAGACCCCCGAGGCCCCGGCCGAGGCCTGAGCCTCATCGTCCACTTAAGAGCCACATAACAAGTCAGAGGAAGACACACATGGCTTACACCGCTGCCGACGTCAAGAAGCTCCGTGAGCTGACCCAGGCCGGCATGATGGACTGCAAGAAGGCGCTCGACGAGGCTGACGGCAACTTCGACAAGGCTGTCGAGATCCTTCGCGTCAAGGGCACGGCCAAGGCCGCCGCCCGCGCCGCGGAGCGCACCACCTCGGCCGGCCTCGTCGCCGCCTCGGGCAACGCGCTGGTCAGCCTCCTCTCGGAGACCGACTTCGTCGCCAAGAACGAGGGCTTCGTCGCTGCTGCCCAGCAGATCGCCGACGCCGCCAACGCCAACAAGATCAACGACCTCGAGGCCCTCAAGGCCGTCTCGCTCGGCGACAAGACCGTCGGCGAGACCGTCGAGGAGCTCGCCCGCACCATCGGCGAGAAGATCGAGCTCGGCCAGGTCGCCTACTTCGAGGGTGAGACCACGGTCTACCTCCACAAGAAGGCCTCCGACCTGCCGCCGAGCCTCGGTGTCCTGGTCGCCTACGAGGGCGACGAGGCGGCTGCCAAGCAGGCCGCCCAGCAGGCTGCCGCGCTCAAGGCGCAGTACCTCACCTCCGACGAGGTCCCGGCCGACGTGGTCGAGGCCGAGAAGGACGTCCTCACCAAGAAGACGCTCGAGGAGGGCAAGCCCGAGGCTGCCGTCGCCAAGATCGTCGAGGGCCGGATCAAGGCGTTCTTCAAGGAGATCGTCCTGCTCGACCAGGAGTCGGTCTTCGAGTCGAAGAAGTCCGTCAAGCAGGTCCTCGACGCCGCCAACACGCAGGTGAAGCAGTTCGCCCGCTTCGACGTCGGCGCCTGAACCGAGCCTGATCCCCGCGCCGCGAGGCGTGATCAGTTAGGTTAAGCAGCAACGTACGACGAAAGGGCCGGTCCGATGAACCGAATGGTGATCATCGGACCGGCCCTTTCGCACGCCATCCCCACCTGCACCACCCTGCACGACGTCGCCCGAGGAAAGGCCACGGCATGACCCGCTACCAGCGCATCCTGATCAAGCTGTCCGGAGAGAACTTCGGCGGTGGCGAGGTCGGCGTCGACCCCATCGTGGTCGCCTCGATCGCCAAGGAGATCGCCGCCGTCGCCGCCTCCGGCGTGCAGATCGCGATCGTCGTCGGTGGCGGCAACTTCTTCCGCGGTGCCGAGCTGCAGCAGGCCGGCATGGACCGGTCCCGCGCCGACTACATGGGCATGCTCGGCACGGTCATGAACTGCCTCGCGCTGCAGGACTTCCTCGAGAAGGAGGGCGTCGACACCCGGGTGCAGACCGCGATCACGATGGGCCAGGTCGCCGAGCCCTACATCCCGCGCAAGGCCATGCGCCACCTCGAGAAGGGTCGGGTCGTGATCTTCGGCGCCGGCTCCGGGATGCCCTTCTTCTCCACCGACACCGTCGCCGCCCAGCGGGCCCTGGAGGTCCACGCCGAGGTCGTCCTGATGGCCAAGAACGGCGTCGACGGCATCTACACCGCCGACCCGAAGAAGGACCCGACGGCGACGAAGTACGATGAGCTCACCTTCGGCGAGGCGCTGCAGAAGCAGCTCAAGATCGCCGACGCCACCGCGTTCGCCCTCTGCATGGAGAACAAGATGCCGATCGTGGTCTACGGCGCGGAGGACGAGGGCGCGATCTACCGCATCGTCCAGGGTGAGAAGATCGGTACGCTCGTCACCGCCGGCTGAGCGGCGCGAGCCACACGCCACCCCACACCCACAACACTTTCGAGCGCACAGGAGCATCTGGTGATCAACGACATCCTCAACGAGGCCGACAGCAAGATGGCGAAGTCGGTGGACTCAACGCGTGAGGACTTCGCCACCATCCGCGCCGGCCGGGCCACCCCGCAGATGTTCAACAAGATCCTGGTCGACTACTACGGCACCCCGACGCCGATCCAGCAGCTCGCCTCCTTCACCAGCCCCGAGCCGCGGATCATCAACATCGCCCCGTTCGACATCGGCGCGATGGCCAACGTCGAGAAGGCGATCCGCGACTCCGACCTCGGCGTCAACCCGTCCAACGACGGCAAGATCCTGCGCGCGGTCTTCCCCGAGCTGACCGAGGAGCGCCGCAAGGAATACATCAAGCTCGCCAAGGAGAAGGCCGAGCAGGGTCGCGTCTCGGTGCGCCAGGTGCGCCAGAAGGCCAAGCAGGGTCTGGAGAAGCTGGAGAAGGACGGCGAGGCGAGCAAGGACGACGTCACCGGCGCCGAGAAGCGCCTCGACAGCCTCACCAAGAAGCACACCGACGCGATCGACGATCTGCTCAAGTCCAAGGAAGCCGAGCTGCTCGAGGTCTGAGCCTGTTGCCCTGCGACGAAGTCGCAGGGCAACAACGCGAAGAGACCGAGCGAGCGAAGCGGGTCGAGATCTACCCGTACGCGGTCGAGTTCCACGAGCGATTCGGACCGCGACCAGATAAGGACCTGAGCATGAAGGATTCCCTTGTGAGCCAGACGCCGCCGTCGCCGTCAGCTTCCGAGCCACCGAAGAAGGACTACGGCCGCGCCGGCCGCAACCTGCCCGCGGCGATCGGCTCCGCCGTCGTCCTGCTGGTTGCCATCGCGCTCAGCCTGATGTTCGTGAAGACGGCGTTCATGCTGATCGTCGTCGCCGCGGTCGTGGCCGCGACCTGGGAGCTCCACCGAGGCCTGATGGCCAAGGACATGGACGTTCCCGAGCAGCCGCTGATGATCGGCGGCACGGTGATGGTCCTGGTCGCCTACTTCCTGGGCGCCGACGCGCTGGTCACGGCCACGGCGGTCACCGCCCTGGTGATCATGCTGTGGGTGCTGCGCCGTGGCGTCGACGGCTACGTGCGTACGTCGGCGGCAGCCGTCCTCACCCTGTTCTACCTGCCGTTCCTGGGATCCTTCGTCGCCCTCATGCTCGGCGAGGGTGGCGGCTGGACCTCGGGCGGCCTCTCGGACGACGGCGTACGCGGCATCATCGTCTGGGTCCTGCTCACGATCATGTCCGACATCGGTGGCTACGTCGCCGGGGTCCTCTTCGGCAGGCACCCGATGGCACCGGTGATCTCCCCGAAGAAGTCCTGGGAGGGCTTCATCGGCTCGGTGGTCTTCACCGTCGCGACCGGCGTCGGCCTGGTCGTGTGGCTGCTCGACGGGTCCTGGTGGGTCGGTGTCGCGCTCGGCGTGGTCGCTTGCGTGATGGCCGTCCTCGGCGACCTGGTCGAGTCGGTGATCAAGCGCGACCTCGGCATCAAGGACATGAGCCAGATCATCCCCGGCCACGGCGGCCTGATGGACCGTCTCGACTCGCTCCTGGCGACCGTCGCCCCGGTCTGGCTGATCCTCCACTACGCGGTTTTCTGAGGGCGCGTCTTCTGATGCTCCATCTCGTACGCCACGGCCGACCCGTCCAGGTCCGCGGCGTCGCCGCGGAGCACTGGGAGCTCGACCCGGCCGGGTTCGACGACGTCTGGGCCCTGCGGGACCGCCTCCCGGCCGGTGCCGCGTGGTACTCCTCGCCCGAGCCCAAGGCGCAGCAGACCGTCCAGCTGCTCACCGATGGTGAGGTCGGGGTGGTCGATGCGCTGCGTGAGCACCGCCGTGGTGCGGCCTGGGTCGATGACTTCGAGGCCACGGTCGAGCGTGCCTTCGCGGATCCGACCGTGCCTGCGTACGACGGCTGGGAGCCGCTCGAGGAGTGCCGGGCCCGCGTGACCAAGGCCGTGTCCGGGATCCTCTCGGCCCACGCCGGCGAGGACGTCGTGCTCGTCGGTCACGGCACCGCATGGACCATCGTGGCGAGCGAGCTCACCGGCACGGCCCCGGATCTCGCCCGCTGGCGCGACCTCGGCCTCCCCGACGTGATCACCGTGGACGCCTGACCGCGGATTCCCCGAGTTCGCCACGGCAGCGATTCTTTACCGAAGACGTGCCGGGTTCGGCGCTACGGTTGAAGAGTGACCCAGCGTCCCGCGGACCTCGACGTGGACCCCGATCCAGACGTCGAGGCTGATCACGGCCCGGAGGAGGAGTCCTCGGGGTCCGGTGGGCTGTGGGCGTGGTTGCACGACTCGCACCCGACCGTGGCTGCCCTGGTCGGGTTCTATCTCGGCCTGGCGTACGCGATCCTGGTGCCCGGCACCTGGGGCGCCCTGCTGGCATGGATGGTCGGGCAGGAGCGGGCCGAAGAGCTGTTTCCCTGGGTGGCACTGACCCTGCTCGTGCCGCTGGCCCTGCTCGTCCCGCGAAAGACCCGCCGCCTGGCCCAGTTCGTCTGGCTGGGGATCATCCTGACCGTGCTGGTCGTGGTCGGCGTCGGCGCGCTGGTGTTCTGGATCCTGCTCAAGACGGGCTGAGCGGGCCGGCCGGATCGAGGTTTCGCCGTACGCCGCACCCCGGTGGGACACTGGAGGCGTGACCGAGCCCGACCCCGTGACCGTACCTGCCCCGCACAGCCCCGAGGCAGAGGCCGCCGCGATGGAGGGCCGTCGCCTGCCGTTGGTGATGGCGCCGCCCAAGGGTCGCGGAAAGCCGCCGCGCCACTTGGCCGACCTCGACCTGGCCGGCCGCCAGGACGCGGCGAAGGAGGCCGGGCTGCCGGGCTTCCGCGCCAAGCAGCTCTCGGTGCACTACTTCGAGCGGTTGGTCGACGACCCGGCCAAGATGACCGATCTTCCGGCCAGCCAGCGCGAAGAGCTCGTCAGCACGTTCCTGCCCGACCTGATGACGCCGATCCGTCAGCAGGAGGCCGACAAGGGCACCACCCGCAAGACGCTGTGGAAGCTCTTCGACGGTGCCTTGGTCGAGTCGGTGCTGATGCGCTACACCGACCGCGCCACCGTCTGCATCTCGTCCCAGGCCGGCTGCGGCATGGCCTGCCCGTTCTGCGCCACCGGCCAGGGCGGCCTCGAGCGCAACATGTCGACCGCCGAGATCGTCCACCAGGTCGTCGTCGCGGCCCGGCAGATGGCCAGCGGCGAGATCCCCGGCGGCCCCGGCCGTCTCTCCAACGTGGTCTTCATGGGCATGGGGGAGCCGATGGCCAACTACAAGGCGCTCATGGGTGCCGTACGCCGCCTCACCTCGCCCGCGCCCGAGGGCCTGGGCCTCTCCGCCCGCCACGTGACCGTCTCGACCGTCGGCCTCGTTCCTCGGATCAAGCAGCTCACCGAGGAGGGCATCCCGGTCACCCTCGCCCTCTCGCTGCACGCCCCCGATGACGAGCTGCGCAATGAGCTGGTCCCGATCAACACCCGCTTCTCGGTCGCCGAGACCGTCGAGGCCGCCTGGAACTACGCCCGCGTCACGAAGCGCCGCGTCTCCATCGAGTACGCGATGATGCGCGGCATCAACGACCAGGCCTGGCGCGCCGACCTCCTCGCCGACGTCCTGAACGGCTACGGCGACTGGGGCTGGGTCCACGTCAACTTGATCCCGCTCAACCCGACCCCTGGCTCGAAGTGGACCGCCTCCGACCCAGCCGACGAGCGTGAGTTCGTACGCCGCCTCGAGGCCAAGGGCATCTCCACCACTGTCCGCGACACCCGCGGCCGCGAGATCGACGGCGCCTGCGGCCAGCTCGCCGCCGCCGAGTAACCGCTTGGGCCGTGTCCTCGCGCTACGAGGACGGCACGACCGACCGGCTCAAGCCCCTGGCTCGGGCCGGCGCTCGTGGCCGTGCCGGCCCCGGGTGCGGCGGGCTTCCTTCATCTCCGACTCGTAGAGGTGTCGCTTGCCCTCGACGAGAGTGTCGCGTGCCTCCTTCTCGAGCCGCTTGAAGGTGGCGTAGTAGCCGTCGTCGTACTCCTCGACGATCTGGAACGTCCACCTGCCGTCGAGCACGTTGCGTCCGACGAGCTCGCGCTCGAAGGTGTCCGCCAGGTCGGTGTGGCCGGCCTCGCGCAGCTGCTGGACACCCTTGCCGAGGGTGAGGTCGGCCGTGCCGGTGATGCGATGCAGCGCGTACAGATGGCCGCGGGCGATCTCGATCGCTTCGAGCGCCTCGCTGATCGTGCCGAGCGCCTCGACGGTGAGGTCGTCGACGCCTTCGGGCCGGATGTGCTCCTCATCGGTGGTCATGCCGCGATCGTGGCAAGACGAGCGGGCCGGCGGCAACCCAGCGGTGGTGCGGTGACGGATCTCTGAGAGTCACGCAACGTTTCCGCTGATGACACCGGGCGGACTATCTGTCGTCCGGCACGGAGTTCTGGCCACGGTAGGTTCACCGACCCGTCAACCAAGTCGGGGATCACGTTGCCGGAGGACGCTCACGATCAGAAACATGAGCATCAGCCTCGATCGGGTCCCGATGGTCGCCGCCAACTCGGAGCCGCTCCGTGTCCTCATCGTCACGGAGTCGTTCCTGCCGCAGGTCAACGGGGTGACGAACTCCGTACGCCGCGTCCTGGAGCATCTCGCGGTCGACGGTCACACCGTCGAGGTCGTGGCCCCCACCGGGCCGACCGAGTACGCCGGGTTCCCGGTGACCCGCACCCGGGGCGCGACGTTCTGGGTTTACAAGGACTTCCGCGTCGGCCTCGAGACGCGGCGCAAGCTGCGCGCGGTGATGCGCCGGTTCGCCCCCGACGTCGTCCACGTCGCCTCGCCCGCGCTGCTCGGGCGGCAGGCGGTGCTGGTGGCGAAGGAGCTCGGCATCCCGAGCGTGGCGATCTACCAGACCGACCTGGTGGGCTTCTGGGACAAGTACAAGGCCGTCGGTGGCCCGCAGGCGGCTGCGATGCTCACCCGGCAGGCGCACTCGGCCGCCGACCGCACCCTGGCGCCCAGCTCCTCGGCCCTCACCCAGCTCGAGGGCCTCGGCGTCCAGCGCACCGGCCTGTGGCCGCGCGGCGTCGACGTCGAGCTGTTCCACCCCAGCCGCGTCGACCACGACCTGCGCGCCCAGCTCGCGCCCAACGGCGAGACGATCGTCGGGTACGTCGGCCGCCTGGCCCAGGAGAAGGAGCTGCACCTGCTGACCGCGCTGGCGCATAACCCGGCGTACAGGGTCGTGCTCGTAGGCGGTGGTCCTCAGGAGCGTGAGCTGCGCCAGCTGCTCCCGAAGGCGACCTTCCTGGGCGTGCTGCAGGGGGAGGAGCTGGGGGCTGCGTACGCCTCGCTCGACGTGTTCGTGCACACCGGCTCCCACGAGACCTTCTGCCAGGCGGTCCAGGAGGCGCTCGCCTCCGGGGTCCCGGTGGTGGCGCCGCGCTCCGGCGGGCCGCTGGACCTGGTCGCCGAGGGCGTGACCGGGTTCTTCTACGAGCCCGGCAGCCGCGACGACCTCGGCTCCCAGGTCGCGCTGCTCCACAACGACCCGCAGCTGCGGCTGCGGATGGGACGCGAGGCCCGCAAGAGCGTCGCGCACAAGTCCTGGGGTGCGGTCAATGCGGCCCTGGTCGACCACTACCGCGACGTCATCCGGTCACGCCAGCTGCGATGACCTCGAGGACCTCCTCGGCGGTGTCGACGAGGTGGACGTGGTGTTCCATCGCCCGGCCACGCGCGAGTGCCTGCAGGAGCGGCCAGACCGGCAACTCCTCGGTCCAGTAGCGTCGTCCGACCAGCACCATCGGAGCGACCGCGCTGGTGTCGGCGTAATAGTTCTCGCACGCGTCCTGGAAGACCTCCTGAACCGTGCCGCCGGCGCCCGGCAGGAAGACGATCCCGCCGTCGCAGACCTCCAGGAGCACCGCCTCCCGGGTGGCGTTGCGGAAGTACTTCGCGATCGCGCCGGCGAACACGTTGGGCGGCTCGTGGCCGTAGTGCCACGTCGGGATCCCCAGCGACCGCGCGGGCCTGCCCTCGACCCGGTTGCGTACGCCGAGGGCCACCTGTGCCCACGCCCCGATCGAGGGCCGGAACGACGGCACTGCGGCGAGAGACTCGAGCGCGTCCTCCAGGGCCGTCTTCGGTGCCCCGGCGAGGAAGGCGCCGAGATTGGCGGCCTCCATGGCCCCAGGGCCGCCGCCGGTGGCGACCACGTGGCGGCTCGCCAGGTGCTGGGCCAGGCGAGCGGCGGTCGCGTAGCCCTCCTCGCCGCGCTGCAGCGCGTGCCCGCCCATCATGCCGACGATCCGCGTCCCTTCGTCCCGCCGAGCGCGCACCCACGCCTCGAGCGCGGCGTCGATCGCGTGGTCGTGGAGGGTGATCGCGAGCTCGTCGTCGGCGTCGAGCGGCTGCTGCAGCCAGGCGTACGCCTTCGCGTCCAGGCTCCGCGCGTAGACCGGGTCGTCGTAGAGCTCCTCGGGGGTGTAGAGCCGGGAGCGGTAGACGTCCACCGGTGCCTCCGGGATCACCGGCATCACCAGCGCGCCCTCGTCCTCGGCATAGTCGACGTCCCCGGGTGCGAAGGTGCATCCGAGGAACGTCGCCCCCGCGAGCTCGGTCTCACGCAGCGTGCCGGAGCGCGAGGTCAGGTCCAGCGCCCGCAGCCGCCATCCCTTCAGGCTGCCCGCGCCGGCCGCCAGGTGCCCATCGAGCTCCGCGACCGACTCGATGTCGACGTGCCGTCCCCGGTGATGCTTCATACCGAGAAATCTACCGACTCACAGTGGCCAGGAGACTCCGGTGAGCTTCTCGGACTCGGTCCACAGCTTGCGGGCGAGGTCGGGGTCGGAGGCCACCGCGGTGCGACCGACGAGGGTCGGGCTGCCGCGATACTCGCCGAGCCCGTCGGGCCCGACGTAGCTTGCCGGCGGAAGGTCCTGGCTGGCCGCGTACAGGGTGGGGAGCGCGCCGGCCTCCGCGGACTGGGCGACGACCCGGTTGCCGAGCGCCATGAGGGCGTGCTTGACGGGGTTGCCGGTGTGGCTCTGCAGGTTGGTCGCGGAGTAGCCCGGGTGTGCGGCGTACGCTCGGAGTCCGGTGCCTTCCAGGCGTCGCTGCAGCTCGAGGGTGAAGAGCAGGTTGGAGATCTTCGACTGCCCGTAGGCCCTCTCCGGCTGGTAGTCGCGCCGCTCCCAGTTGAGGTCGTCGAGGTCGAAGCCACCCCAGCGGTGGGCCGAGGAGGCGACGGTCACGACGCGGTCGGTGAGGTGGGGGAGCAGCAGGTTGGTGAGCGCGAAGTGCCCCAGGTGGTTGGTCGCGAACTGGCTCTCGTAGCCGTCGGTCGTGAGCCGCTTCGGCACCATCATGATCCCGGCGTTGTTGATGAGTACGTCGATCTCGCCCTCCCACTCCTCGGCGAAGCGCCGCACCGAGCCCAGGTCAGCCAGGTCGAGCGAGCGCACCTCGGCGCCGCCACCGATCGTGGCGGCCACCTCCTCGCCGGCGGCGACGTTGCGTACAGCCAGGACGACCCTGGCGCCCTTCGCGCCCAGCTCGGTGGCGACGACGCGGCCCAGGCCGCTGGTTGCGCCGGTGACGATCACGGTGCGGCCGTCGAAGGACGGCAGCCGTGCGGAAGTCCACTTCTGTTCGGTCATGATTCCAATCTAGGCGATGACAAGAATCTTGACAACGTCTAGACTGGTGAAATCTCGATAAGGTGTGCCTGATGACCGAGACGATGACCCGCTACCACCACGGCGACCTGCGCGCCGCGGTGCTCCGCCGCGCCGAGGAGGTGCTGCGCGAGTCGGGCACCGACGCGCTCTCGCTACGCGGCATCGCCCGCGATCTGGGCGTGAGCCATGCCGCGCCGAGTGCTCACTTCCGCGACAAGAACGCGCTCTTCGACGCGCTCGCGGTCGCCGGGTTCCGGCGGCTGGCCGAGGTGATGGACGCCGCTCTGGCGGTTCGTGGCTCGCTGACCGACGACCTGGTGGCGTTCGCCTCGGCCTATCTCGATTTCGCCACCGACAACCCGGCGCTGCTCTCGGTGATGTTCGCGCGCAAGCACACCGAGACCGCCGGCGCCGAGATCGCCGAGGCGATCGCCGCCGCCTTCGCCCGGCCCACCGCCCTGCTCACCGAAGCCCAGGCCCGTGGTGAGGTCGTCGACGGTGACCCCGAGGTCATCGGGGTCACCGTCCTGGCCGCGCTCCAGGGTCTGGCCACCTTTGTCGGGTCCGGCTTCGTGCCCCCCGAGCAGTCGCAGGAGATGGTGCGCGACGTCGTCGAGACCCTGATGCGCGGACTGGCCCGTTAGAAGGCGTGGGCCATCAGGTCGGCGTAGACCTCCTGCTCGTCGACCTCCAGGCCCCGGGCCTGGAACCACTTCGCGACGTTGGTGATGTCGCGCAGCAGGAAGTCGAAACCGAGCGGGTTGCCGACCAGGTCGATGATCTGGGGTAGGTCGATGATCACCAGCCGGTCCTGCTGGGCCAGGATGTTGTAGGGCGAGAGGTCACCGTGGACCAGCCCCGCCTGCACCATCGTGGCCAGCGCCTCGACGAGACCGTCCCACCACATCTCCAGGACGTGGTGCTCCGGGCGGGTCTGGGCGAGACGCGGCGCCGTCTCCAGTTCCCCGTTGCCGTCGTCGACCGCGATCCACTCCATCAGGATCTCGGTCCCGTCGATCTGCACCGGATAGGGGACCGGGAGGCCGAGGTTCCAGCAGCGTACGAGCGCGTTCCACTCGGCGTTGGCCCACTCGGCCTTGGCGACCTCGCGGCCGAAGGTGGAGTTCTTCTTCAGCGCGCGCTCGTCGCGGGAGCGCTTGACCGAACGGCCCTCGGTGTAGCTCGCGGCCCGGTGGAAGGTGCGGTGGTCGGTGTCGCGGTAGCGCTTGGCGACCATCAGCGCCTCCTGCTCCGGATAGAGCGGGTCCGCCCGCACGATCAGGAAGGCGTCGGCCTCCTTGCCGGTCTTGAGAATGCCGAGCTCGGTGTCGATGGCGCCCTGAGAGGTCACCACCCAGTCCGGGCGCGGCTCCGGTCCACGGGAGAGCGGCTCCACGGAGAGCCAGGTGGACCAGCGCTGTCCGTCCTCGAGGTCGTCGTAGGCCTGGAAGTCGAAGACGAAATGGGGGTCGATCCCTGCCAGAGAGTCGGATACGGCGGGATCAGCGGAGATGTTCTCCTGAGTCACTTCGGGTGCTCCTGATACGAGAGATGTGGTCTGTGGGCAGGCACAGGACAACGACAGCCATCGGTCTGCTCCTCTCGATCAGTGCGCCTCGTGGACGAGAACGCCGGTCGCGGTCCATGGTGGAGGACCGCGACCGGCGTACGCAACAGGTTTATTCGGCCAGAGTCAGTGACCGCCGACGAGCGGCGCGACGGCCCGGGCGACCAGCGAGCCCTTTCCGGTCGCGGTCTCCTCCACGTCGGCGACGGTCATGGCGCGCAGCCCGGCGTTGACGCCGAGCCACCGCAGCGGCTCCGGCTCCCAGCGTGGGGAGACGTGGCCGACCCAGGGGAGGGCGGTGAGGTCGGAGTCGGTGCCGACGATCAGGTCCCGCAGCGTACGACCGGCGAGGTTGGTGGTCGCGACGCCGTCACCGACGTAGCCGCCGGCGTGAGCGATCCCGCTGGCCGGGTCGTAGCCGACCGAGGCGTGCCAGTCGCGCGGGATGCCGAGGACGCCGCCCCATCGGTGGGTGATCCTGTGGCCGCGTACGGCCGGGAACAGCTCCACCAGGGTCTCCTGCAGGCGACGGTGGGTGCGCAGGTCGGCGGAGTCCGCGTGGGTGATCTTCGACCCGAAGGAGTACGGAGCGCCGCGCCCGCCGAAGACGAGCCGGTCGTCGGCGGTGCGCTGCCCGTAGATCAGCAAGTGGCGGCCGTCGGAGAACGTCTCGCGTTCCTCCAGCCCGATGCTCGCCCAGACCAGGTCGGTGAGCGGCTCGGTGGCGATGATGAGGGAGCGCACCGGGATGACCTCGCGCTCGAGACCGGCCAGCGTCGGGGTGTAGCCCTCGGTGGCGCGTACGACGACGTCGGCGCTGACCACGTCACGTTCGGTCCGCACGACGTGCGGCTCGATCGAGGTGACCCGGGTCTGCTCGTAGATCGTGACCCCGCGGGCCTCGACGGCGCGGGCCAGGCCGCGGACGAGCTTGGCCGGGTGGATCGCGGCGCAGTCGGGGGTATAGGTGGCGCCGAGGGTGCCGGTCGCGGCGAGGCGCTTCTCGGCGGCAGCCTGGTCGAGCAGGGAGAGCTCCGCTTCGCCCAGTCCCCAGGACCGGGCGTGCTCGACCTCGTGTCGGGCGCGCTCGAGCTGGGCGGGGGTACGGGCGACAACGACCGTGCCGCCCTTGGCGATGTCGGCCTCGATGCCTTCGGCCGCCGCGACCCGGACCACCTCGTCGACGGTCTCCCGCATCGCCCGGTCCTGGGCGAGTGCGGCCTTCCGGCTCGAGCCCGCCGCCACCTTGTCGAGGGAGGCGGGGAAGAGGGCCGAGCACCAGCCGCCGTTGCGGCCGGATGCCCCGAAACCGGCGACCTCGGCCTCGAGGATCGCGATCGTCAGATCGGGCCTGGCCTCGGACAGGTAGTAGGCCGTCCACAGGCCGGTGTAGCCGGCGCCGACGATCGCGACATCGACCTCGAGGTCGCCCATCAGCGCGGGACGCGGCTCCCAGGAGTCGCCCGCGGTCTCGTGCCACAGGCTGATGCCGGAGTAGTCACTCACCGGACGCCCCAGGCGTAGGTCTGCTTGTGCAGGTGGAGGTACATGAACGTCTCGGTGCTCACCACGCCCTCGATGGCGCGGATCTTGCTGGAGACGAGGTTGAGGAGCGCCTCGTCGCTCTCGGCCACGACCTCGACGAGGAGGTCGTAGGAGCCGGCGGTGATGACGATGTAGTCGACCTCGTCGAGCTTGCCGAGCTCGTCGGCGATGCCCTCGATGGGTCCGGAGGTGCGTACGCCGATCATGGCCTGCCGCGCGAAGCCGAGCTCGAGCGGGTCGGTGACCGCGACGACCTGCATGACGCCGCTGTCGACGAGGCGCTGCACGCGCTGGCGCACCGCGGCCTCGCTGAGGCCGACCTCCTTGCCGATGGCGGCGTAGCTGCGCCGGCCGTCCTGCTGGAGCTGCTCGATGATCAGCTTGTTGACCTCGTCGAGGTGAGCGCCCCCGTTGCGCTTGCGAGTGGTCATGGCGCCCAGTCAACCCGTTTGTCGTCGCCAGATGCAACGAAATCCGTCGTGTGTAACGAACAATTTCCATGATTCCGTACATTCTGTGTGGCTGAAGCCCTCGTGAGTTGTCATAGTGAGCCTCGTGAACCATGTGTCGCTGACCGATGCGAAGCCTGCCGTCTACTGGCTCGACGACCCCGCGAGACCTGCCCCGCTGCCGCCGCTGCTCGGGGTGGAGTCGGCCGACTTGGTGGTCGTCGGAGGCGGTTACTCGGGGCTGTGGACGGCGCTGCTGGCCCGGGAGCGTTTTCCGTCGTGGTCGGTGATCGTGCTCGAGGCCGGCCGCTGCGGCGACCAGGCATCGGGACGGAACGGCGGCTTCGCGGAGGCGTCCTTGACCCACGGGTTCTGGAACGGCCTGGAGCGCTGGCCCGACGAGCTCGAGACCCTGGACCGGCTCGGCCAGCAGAACCTCGACGAGATGGCGGCCACCATCCAGGAGCACGGCATCGACTGCGACTGGCGGCTCACCGGGGCGTTGAACGTCGCGACCAGGCCGCACGAGGTCGACGACCTGGCCGAGTGGTCGGCCGCGCTGACCGAGCACGGCGTCAAGCACCGGCTGCTGGACCAGGCGGGGACGCGGGCCGAGCTCGACTCGCCGACCTACCTCGGCGGGCTGGAGGTGCTCGGCGACACCGCCACCGTCGAGCCCGCGCGGTTGGCCTGGGGACTGCGGCAGGCGTGCCTCGATGCGGGTGTCGTGATCCACGAGGGCTCGGCGGTCACCGGGCTCGGTCGCGACGGGGCCGGGATGCGGGTGTCGACTCTCACCGGCTCGGTGCGGGCCGGGCGGGTGGCTCTGGCCACCAACGCCTTCCCGCCGCTGCTGCGCCGACTGAAGATGATGACGGTGCCGGTCTACGACTACGTACTCATGACCGAGCCGCTCTCACCGGCGCAGATGGACGCCATCGGCTGGGCCAACCGGCAAGGGGTCAGCGACTCCGCCAACCACTTCCACTACTACCGCCTGACCAGGGACAACCGGATCCTGTGGGGCGGCTACGACGCGGTCTACCACTTCGGCTCGAAGATCTCGCCGGAGCTGGAGACGGGCGCGACCCACGAGAAGCTCGCGAGCCACTTCTTCGAGACGTTCCCGCAGCTCGAGGGGTTGCGCTTCACCCACCGCTGGGCCGGTGTCATCGACACCTGCACCCGTTTCTCGGCGTTCTTCGGGAAGGCGTACGCCGGCCGCGTCGCCTACGCGCTCGGCTATACCGGTCTCGGCGTCGGGGCCACCCGCTTCGGCGCCCAGGTGATGCTCGACCTGCTCAGCGGCGAGCAGACGGAACGTACGTCGCTGGAGATGGTGCGCTCCAAACCGCTGCCGTTCCCGCCCGAGCCCGCCCGGTACGCCGGTATCTCGATGATGGTCCGCTCGCTCGGCAAGGCTGACGCCGAGGGCGGCCGTCGCGACCTGTTCCTGCGGACGATGGACCGGCTCGGGCTCGGCTTCGACTCCTGAACCGGCTCAGGCCGCGTCCTGCGCCGCCGCGATCCGCTCGCGGAGCTTGGCGTGGATCTCCTCCGGCGTGCGCTGCGTACGCTGGCGGTGGTTGCGCGCGATGATGACGCCTGTCGCGGTGACCCCGGCCAGACCGGCGAGACCGACGATCTTCCACACGCGTGCACTGCCCCAACCCATTGAGGACCCCCTGCTCGAGATGTCTGACGACACCACTATCTCCCTCGAAGACGCCGTGGACCAGACCCGGACCGGCGATCTGTGGCTCTTCCGCGGCCGGTCGGTTGCCGACCGGGCCATCCGGATGCTCAGCAACGCCCCGGTCAACCACGTCGGGATGGCGGTCGTGCTCGACGACCTGCCGCCGCTGATGTGGCACGCCGAGCTCGGCAAGGGGCTGCTCGACCTCTACACCGGCACCCATCACCGCGGTGTACAGCTCCATGACCTGCGCGCCGCGGTCGAGCAGTGGGCCGGCCGCTACGAGCAGCAGGTCTGGCTGCGCCAGCTCACCGCCGACATCGACCGCACACGCGAGGATGCCCTGCTCCGCACGATCGCTCGCCTCGACGGCACCCCGTTCCCCTCGACGGTGAACCTGGCCGGGCGCTGGGTCCGGGGGAGGGTCCGCTCGAAGGCCGGGATCGAGCAGGTCTACTGCGCCGAGGTCGTCGCGGCCACCTACCAGGAGATGGGACTGCTCGACGACGAGCGCCCCACCAACTACTACGACCCCGGCCGCTTCTGGTCCGGTGACCACCTGACCCTGCAGGACGGCGCGGTCCTAGGGAGCGAGGTACGCGTCGTCGGCTGACCCACGGCCGGCGAGCCGCAGGGCGACATCGATCTCGCCGCTCTCGACCAGGGTCCCGATGACGAGGGCACGCAGCCCACGCAGGAGGGCGTCGGGGTCGACCAGGTCGGGGGCCGCGAGCGCGTGCAGCAGATAGCCGTGCACCAGGGCGAGCACGGAGGCCGGGTCGGTCCGGGTCGCTCCGGCGACGGTCGCCGCGCGGGCGGCGACGTCGCGGCCGGCGGTGAGCATCTCGGCCACGACCGGGCGGAACTCGGGGTCGCGGGCGGCGTGGAGGAGTCCCTCCAGGAACGCGAGCGCGTCGGTCGGCGGCGACATCAGCGCCGCCGCGAAAGCCTCGGCCATGGCATCGGTGCCGGGCGAGGTCGCGGCGAGCTCGTCGGCGAGCGTACGCAGCCGGGCGACGTCCTCGGCCACGCCGGTGCGCAGCGCCTCGGCGGCCAGGTCGGAGATGGAGTCGAAGAAGTAGCCGACGGTCGCCAGCGGCAGCCCGGCCCGCTCGGTGACCGCGCGGTGGGTGACCCCGGCCATGCCCTTCTCCGCGGCCACCTCGATCGTGGCGCGGACGAGGGCGTCGCGTCGCTGCCTGGCGCTGTCGCCGTGCCGTCGCTTCATGGGAGCCAGCATAAAGTCTGGAAGATCTTCTAGACTTTTCGAGGCGGATCCAGCACGCTGTCGGCATGACCGCACCGACCCGCGTACACGCCTTCACCGACGACGCCCTCGGCGACCACGACGCCGTCGAGCTCGCCCGCCTCATCCGGTCGGGGGAGCTGGCCGCGGCCGAGGTCGAGGCCGCGGCGGTCGCCAGGCTCCAGCAGGTGGCTCCGGCGCTGCACGCGATGGCGTACGAGGCCTACGACGCGCCCCGTCGCGCGAATGCCGGCACCGGCCTGCTCTACGGCGTGCCGACCCTGCTCAAGGACAACACCGATCTGCTCGGGATGCCGACCAACCACGGCTCGGAGGCGTTCCGGGCGCGCCCGGCCACCCGCGACGGGCGCTACACGGCGCAGTTCCTCAGCACGGGCATGACGGTGCTGGGCAAGAGCCGGATGCCGGAGTTCGGGCTCAACGCGACCACGGAGTTCCGCAGCGGGCCGCCGACACCCAACCCGTGGAACACCGAGCACTCCGTCGGGGCGTCCTCCGGAGGCGCGGCGGCCATGGTCGCCGCCGGAGCCGTGCCGATCGCGCACGCCAACGACGGCGGCGGGTCCATCCGGATCCCCGCCGCGGCCGCCGGGCTGGTCGGGCTCAAGCCCAGCCGCGGCCGGCACATCGACGGCGAGATGGCCCGGACCCTGCCGATCAACATGGTCAGCGAGGGCGTGCTGACACGCACCGTCCGGGACACCGCGACCTTCCATGCCGCGCTCGAGCGGCACTGGCGCAACCCGGCGCTGCCGCCGCTCGGGCTGGTCGAGGGCCCCGCGCGACGGCGGCTGCGGGTCGCGATGATCATGGAGTCGGTGACCGACGCCGTCGTGGACACCCCGACGAAGGCGGCCGTGGAACGGACCGCGACCCTGCTCGAGGAGCAGGGCCACACCGTCGAGCCGGTCCCGATCCCCGTCGACGCACGCTTCGGCGACGACTTCCTCGAGTACTGGGGCCTGCTCGCGTTCCTCGCCGGCAACCTGGGTCGCCTGACCATCGACCGGACCCTCGACACCGCCCGGCTCGACGGCCTCACCGACGGTCTGCGGCGCGCCTTCACCTCCGGTGGCTGGCGCCGTACGCCGGCTGCGCTGCACCGCCTGCGGCGGGCCGCGGTGGCCTACGCGGCCGTCTTCGACCACCACGACGTGGTGCTCTGCCCGGTCGTCGCCGGAGTCACCCCGCCGTTGGGCCACCTCTCCCCGAACGTGCCGTTCGAGGAGCTCGTCGACCGGCTGCGGCGCCACGTCGCGTTCACGCCGCTGCAGAACATCACCGGCGCACCGGCGATCTCGCTGCCGATGGGGCTCAGCGAGGAGGGGCTGCCGATCGGGGTGCAGCTCTCCGCGGCGTACGGGGACGAGCGGACGCTCCTCGAGCTCGGCTATGCGCTCGAGGAGCAGTCGCCGTGGCCACGGATCCAGGGCTGACCCCGGGTCAGAGCATCGTCGAGGCCTTCTCCAGCACCCGACGCAGGATCTGCTCCATCTCGTCGAACTCGGCCTGGCCCACGGTGAGGGGCGGCGAGAGCTGGATGACGGGCTCCCCGCGGTCGTCGGCGCGGCAGTAGAGGCCCTCGGACCACAGCGCCTTGGAGACGTACCCGTAGAGGATCCGCTCGCACTCCTCCTCGGTGAAGGTCTCCTTGGTCGTGCGGTCCTTGACCAGCTCGATGCCGTAGAAGTAGCCGGTGCCGCGTACGTCGCCGACGACCGGCAGGTCCTTCAGCTTCTCCAGGGTGGTGCGGAAGGCGGCCTCGTTGCGACGTACGTTGCCGAGCAGGTCCTCGGCCTCGAAGAGGTCGAGGTTGGCCAGCGCCACCGCGGTGGAGACGGGGTGACCGCCGAAGGTGTAGCCGTGGTAGAAGGTCTCCTCGCCCTCGAGGAAGGGAGCCATCAGCCTGTCGGAGATGATGGTGGCGCCGAGCGGCGCGTAGCCCGAGGTCAGCCCCTTGGCCGAGGTGATCATGTCGGGCACGTAGCCGAACCGCTCCGCGCCGAACATCGTGCCGAGCCGCCCGTAGGCGCAGATGACCTCGTCGGAGACGAGGAGCACGTCGTGCTCGTCGCAGATCTCCCGCACCCGCTGGAAGTAGCCCGGGGGAGGGGGGAAGCAGCCGCCCGAGTTCTGCACGGGCTCGAGGAAGACCGCGGCGACGGTGTCGGGGCCCTCGGCGCGGATCGCGAAGTCGATCTGGTCGGCGCACCAGCGGCCGAACGCCTCCGGGTCGCTCCCGTCCATCAGCCCGCCGGTGATCTCGAAGGCGCGGTAGATGTTGGTGTTCGGCACCCGGAAGGTCGAGGGGACCAGCGGCTCGAACGGCGCCTTGATGTCGGCGAGGCCGGTGATCGACAGCGCCCCGTGGGTGGTGCCGTGGTAGGCGATGTTGCGCCCGATCACCTTGTGCTTGCCCGGCTTGCCGCGCAGCTTGAAGTAGTTCTTGGCGAGCTTCCACGCCGTCTCGACGGCCTCGGAGCCGGAGTTGGTGAAGAAGACCCGGTTCAGGTCACCGGGAGCCAGCGAGGCCAGCCGCGCGGCCAGCTCGATGGCCGGCTCGTGCGCGTAGGACCACAGCGGGTGGAAGGCCAGCTGCTTGGCCTGCGCCGCGCCGGCGTCGGCGAGCTCGGCGCGCCCGTGGCCGACCTGGGTGACGAAGAGCCCGGCCAGACCGTCGAGGTAGCGGTTGCCCTCGATGTCGTAGATGTAGGCGCCCTCGCCCCTGGCGATGATCGGCACGTCTGCCTCGGCGTAGCTCGAATGCCGCGTGAAGTGCATCCAGAGGTGGTCCTTGGCGTCGCGCTGCAGCTGCTCGTGGTTGCCGGTCATGACTCCATGGTCACCCACTGCATCTCGCTTTCGCAAGCGAATCAGTTTCAAAGTGCGAATTTCACTGCGGATTCAGTTGTGACATCCCTGTTACAGGAAGGAGTTAGTCTCTATCGCATGGCAGACCAGACCTTCAGGAACGTGATCGGCGGCGAGCTGTGCGATGCCGCCGACGCCGCGACGTACGACGTCGTCGACCCCGCCACCGGTGAGGTCTACGCCCAGGCTCCGATGTCAGGGGAGGCCGACGTCGACAAGGCGTACGCAGCCGCCGCATCGGCCTTCGAGACCTGGGGCGAGACCACGCCCCAGGAGCGCAGCCTGGCGCTGCTCCGGATCGCCGACGCGATGGAGGCACGGGCCGAGGAGCTGACCGCGGTGGAGGTCAAGGACACCGGCAAGCCCTACCAGCTGACCTTGGAGGAGGAGCTGCCCCCGACGATCGACCACTTCCGCTTCTTCGCGGGCGCCGCGCGGACCCTGGAGGGGAAGAGCGCCGGTGAGTACCTGCCGGACCACACCTCCTGGATCCGCCGCGAGCCGATCGGCGTGATCGGGCAGGTCACGCCCTGGAACTACCCGCTCGCGATGATGTCGTGGAAGATCGCGCCCGCGCTCGCCGCCGGCAACACCGTCGTGCTCAAGCCCTCCGACACCACTCCGGCCAGCTCGTCCCTGCTGGCCGAGCTGGCCCAGGAGTTCCTGCCACCCGGGGTGCTCAACCTGGTCACCGGCGACCGGGACACCGGCCGCGCGCTGATCCGCCACCGGACGCCGCAGATGGTGGCCATCACCGGCTCGGTGCGAGCCGGCATGGAGGTCGCCGCGAGCGCCGCGGCCGACGTCAAGCGCGTCCACCTCGAGCTCGGTGGCAAGGCGCCGGTGATCGTCTTCGACGACGCCGACATCGAGAAGGCGGTCGCGGGCATCGCCGCGGCGGGCTACTTCAACGCCGGCCAGGACTGCACCGCGGCGACCCGGGTGCTGGTGCAGGCCGGCATCCACGACGAGTTCGTCGCCGCCCTGGCCGAGGCGGCCCGCAGCACCACCGTCGGCCTCCCCGCGGACAACACCGACGTCGGTGCGCTCAACAACCCCGGCCAGCTCGCCCGCGTCAAGGGCATGGTCGACCGGCTCCCGGACCATGCCACGATCGCGGCCGGGGGAGCGCCGGCCCGGGTGGAGGGTGGCGAGAACGGCTACTTCTACCAGCCCACGGTCCTGGCCGGCCTGCGCCAGGACGACGAGCAGATCCAGAACGAGATCTTCGGCCCGGTGATCACCGTGCAGCGGTTCGCCGACGAGGCCGAGGCGCTCCGGTGTGCCAACGACGTCGACTACGGCCTCGGCTCGAGCGTGTGGACCAAGGACCATGGCACCGCGATGCGGGTCAGCAAGCGCCTCGACTTCGGTGTCGTGTGGATCAACACCCACATCCCCTACATCTCCGAGATGCCCCACGGCGGCTTCAAGCACTCCGGCTACGGCAAGGACCTCTCGGTCTACGGGTTCGAGGACTACACCCGGATCAAGCACGTGATGTCGTTCATCGGCGAGTAATCCACTAGACAAACATGTGAGTGTGCGACCCTCGATGTGCGGGCCGGAGGGGTCCGTGAAAGCATCGAGCGCCGTTTCGCGTACCTCCGCGACCCGGTGCCAGCAATGGAAGCAGTCGAACCCCCATACGAGGTGCACCCCACATGTCAGCCAAGCAATGGCGGACAGATGTCCAAGGTCTCCGGGCCATTGCCGTAGGTCTGGTCGTCGCTGCCCACGCAGGCATTCCGCACACCGAGGGCGGCTTCGTCGGTGTCGACGTCTTCTTCGTCCTCTCCGGCTTCCTGATCACCACGCTGCTGCTGCGTGAGGCCGGCGAGAGCGGCACCGTCAGCATCCCGCAGTTCTACGCGCGCCGTGCCCGTCGCATCCTGCCGGCGGCCACCCTCGTGATCCTGGTCGTCCTGGCGTACGCCTCCTGGCAGCTCCCCACGACCCGACTCACCGACGCCGCCGCCGACGGCACCTGGGCGGCGTTCTTCCTGGCCAACGTGCACTTCGCCGCCGAGGGGGTGCAGTACTTCCAGCCCAGCGAGCCCTCGCCCTTCCAGCACTACTGGTCGCTCTCGGTGGAGGAGCAGTTCTACCTGGTCTGGCCGGTGCTGGCGCTCCTGCTCATCCCCAGGCTCGGCCGCAAGGGCTTCACGGTCGTCGCCGCGGTGATCGCCGTCGCGAGCCTCGCATGGTCGGTGTACGCGACCGGCGAGAACCCCACCGCCGCCTACTTCTCCACGCCCGCCCGCGCCTACGAGCTCGCCGCGGGCGCGCTGCTGGCCTGCTGGGGCGGCCGGCTCAAGGGTGCCGCGAGCGTCGCTGCCGGGCTCGGTGGAGCCGCGGCGATCGTCGTCTCGACCGTCGTGTTCAGCGAGGCCACCCCGTTCCCCGGCTGGCAGGCGCTGGTGCCCACGCTCGGCACGGTCGCGCTGCTGGCCTCCGGCGCGAACGCCCCGACGGCGAGGCTGCTCGCCGTGCGCCCGCTGCGCTACGTCGGCGACATCTCCTACTCGCTCTACCTGTGGCACTGGCCGCTCGTCGTGCTCGGCCCCGAGCTCCTCCGGCTCGGCAACGCCGCCCTCGAGATGACGGTCTCGGTCGCCGCCGCGCTGCTGCTCTCCGCGCTGAGCCACCGCTTCGTCGAGCTGCCGTTCCAGCACAAGCGGGTGCCGATGCTCTCCCACGGACTGCGCTCGCTGGTCCTGTGGCCGGTCGCGCTCGTGCTCGCGGTCGGCAGCGGCTGGCTGACGACCGGCTACGCGGCGTACGCGGAGAAGGAGCGCGCAGCGCAGGCGCAGGCGTGGTTCGCGGCCAACGAGGTCCCGGACACCGCCGCGGAGACCGGCGGCCCGCCGCAGGTGCAGCGCGAGCTCCGCGCCGCTCTCGACATCGCCGACCGCGGCGGTCCGATCCCGCCGGCCGTGCTCGGCGAGGACATCACCGAGGACCGGTGGCAGAAGACCTACGGCGACTGCTACGCCAACTACGGCGACACCCGCGGTGCCGACTGCACCCTCGGTGACACCGACGCGAAGAAGACCGTCGCGGTCGTCGGCGACTCCCACGCCGGGATGTGGCTGACCGCCTTCGACGACCTCGGCAACGAGAACGGCTTCCGGGTCGTGCCGGTCGTGAAGGTCGGCTGCGCCCCCTACCCGGTCCAGCACCGCGGCAAGAAGATGACTCAGGCCGAGTGCGACGACTTCCGCGAGTGGTCCGCGGACCTCCTCGAGCGCCTCGACCCCGACGCGATCGTCTCCACGGCCCGCGGCCAGCTCTTCATGCCCAAGACCTACGACGGGATGAGCCGCGACGAGCAGTGGTCGCAGGCCGTACGCAGCACGGTACAGGCCTACCGGGAGATCTCCCGCAAGGTGGTCGTCCTCGGCGACGTGCCCTCCGTCGACCACAACCCGGCCGACTGCCTCAGCGCTCCCGAGGCGGACCAGCTGTCCTGCCTCAGCGACCGGGACTCGCGCGAGACCAGCAGCAACGAGCTCACCGAGGCGGCTCTGAAGGGCACCCGGGCGGCGTACGTCGACACCCAGCGCTTCGTGTGCGCCGAGGACCGCTGCCCGCTGGTCGTGGGGGAGAAGGTCACCTACTACGACGACTCGCACCTGACCGAGTCGTGGGTCCGTCACGTGACGCCGAGGCTCGGTGTCATCCTCGAGCCGTTGATCTGACGCAGATTTAACTGGGACGCCGGTTTCAGGATTTGCCTTCGCGTGCATCTTTGTGGCTTAATTGTGGCCAGACGTTGCAAAACGTTTCATGCACAGCCCTGGACCCGTGGGGGAGTCCGGGGCTGTTGCTATTTCCCGTGAAGTTTTCCGGGCCGCAGCCCCGGCCGCTTGGCGCCCTCTCAGCCTCTGCTGGGAGAATGAGCGAGTGAACGATCAGCGACCACGCGACGTGGTGATCCTCGGCTCGACCGGGTCCATCGGCACCCAGGCGCTCGACCTGGTGCGGGCCAACCCGGACCGGTTCCGAGTCGTCGGCCTGACCGCGGGCGGGTCCAACAAGGAGCTGTTCGAGGCCCAGGTGGCCGAGTTCGCGCCCAAGTTCTCCGGGCTGGGGGAGGAGGCCTCGGTCGAGGCCGCCGCCCAGCCAGCCGACGTGGTGCTCAACGGGATCACCGGCGCCGTCGGTCTCCGCCCGACGCTGGCCGCGCTCGAGGCCGGCAACACGCTCGCCCTGGCCAACAAGGAGTCGCTGATCATCGGCGGGCCGCTGGTCAAGCGCGTCGCGCGCGAGGGGCAGATCGTCCCGGTCGACTCCGAGCACTCCGCGATCGCCCAGTCGCTGCGCGCGGGCTCCGCGAACGAGGTGCGCAAGCTGGTGCTGACCGCCTCCGGCGGCCCGTTCCGCGGCCGTTCGCGCGACGAGCTCGCCCAGGTCACCCCGGCGCAGGCGCTCAAGCACCCCAACTTCGCGATGGGGCGGGTGATCACGACCAACTCCGCCACCCTGGTCAACAAGGGACTCGAGGTCATCGAGGCACACCTGCTCTTCGACGTACCCTTCGACCGGATCGAGGTCGTCGTCCACCCGCAGCAGTACATCCACTCGATGGTCGAGTTCACCGACGGTGCCGTGGTCGCCCAGCTCGGGCTGCCGACGATGCTGGTGCCCATCTCGATGGGGATGGCCTGGCCCGAGCGGGTGCCCGACGCCGAGACGCCGATCGACTGGACCAAGGCCTCCGACTGGCGGTTCGAGCCGCTCGACGACTCCGCTTTTCCTGCGGTGCGGCTGGCCCGTGAGGCCGGCACCCGCGGCGGCACCCACCCCGCCGTCTACAACGCCGCCAACGAGGTCTGCGTGGACGCGTTCCACGAGGGCCGGATCCCGTTCACCGGCATCGTGGACACGATTGCGGAGGTGTTGGCAGCCCACGGCGGCGTACGCTCTGAAAGCAGCCTCTCGATCGAGGATGTGCTCGCCGCCGACGCCTGGGCGCGCGAGGAGGCCACTCGGATGCTGGAGAACCGTTCATGAGCTATCTGCTCTACACGCTGGCCGTGATCGGCTTCATCGTCGCGATCCTGGCCTCGATCGGCCTGCACGAGCTCGGCCACATGATCCCGGCGAAGGCGTTCGGCGGGAAAGTGACCCAATACTTCATCGGCTTCGGGCCGACGGTGTGGTCCAAGCAGATCGGCGAGACGGAGTACGGTCTCAAGGCGATCCCGCTCGGTGGCTACGTCAAGATTGTCGGCATGCTGCCGCCCGGCGCCGAGCAGCTGGGGGAGCGCACCGAGGACGGCGCGCTGCGGGTGCGCAAGTCCAACACCGGCATGTTCACCCAGCTGATCAGCGACGCCCGCTCGGCCGAGTGGGAGCTGATCCGTCCCGAGGACGAGCCGCGGCTCTTCTACAAGATGTCGTGGTGGAAGAAGGTCATCGTGATGGCCGGTGGGCCGTCGGTGAACATCGCGATCGCGTTCTTCGTGCTGTGGGGCGTCTTCGGCATCTACGGCGTCCGTGAGCCCGTCGTCAACGAGGGCCATCCGGTCGTCTCCAGCCTGCAGGAGTGCCTGCTGAGCTGGGAGGACCAGGGCCGCGAGTGCCGCGCCGGCGACAAGCCGACCCCGGCCGCCGACGCCGGCCTGAAGCCCGGCGACGAGCTGATCTCGTTCAACGGCACCGAGCTGACCTCGTGGTCGGTCGCCCAGAAGCTGATCCGCGACAACATGGACGACGCGGCCACCATCGTCATCGAGCGCGACGGGAAGCAGATGACGCTGCACACCCAGACCGTCGTCCAGGAGCGGATCAAGGACGTCGACGACACCAGCGCCGACCCGGAGACCGCGAAGGTCGGCTTCTTCGGGATGTCTCCCGAGTCGCACATCGTGACGACCAAGGAGGGGCCGGTCTACGCGCTGAAGGAGATGGGCGCGATGGCCGAGAACGCCGTCCACTCGCTGCTGCGCCTGCCGGTCAAGGTCTGGCACGTCGCGCTCGCGATCGTCGGTATCGAGGAGCGCTCGGCCGACAGCCCGGTCAGCATCGTCGGCGGTGGCCGCATCGCCGGTGAGATCGCGGCCCACGAGGGTCTCGACGTCGCCGAGAAGGTCTCCAGCTTCGCGTTCCTGGTCGGTGGGTTCAACCTCTTCATCGGCATCTTCAACTTCGTCCCGCTCCTGCCGCTCGACGGCGGTCACATCGCGACGGCGCTGTGGGAAGGCATCCGCCGCGCCTTCGCCAAGGTCTTCCGACGTCCCGACCCGGGACATGCCGACCCGGCGAAGCTGCTGCCGGTGGCGTACGTCGTGGCCTCGGCGCTGCTGGTGATGGGTGTTGTCCTGATCGTCGCCGACCTCGTCGTCCCGCTTCATCTCCAGGCCTGACCCGCACGTAAGATTGGTAGACATGACGTCCATCCCCCTCGGTATGCCGGAAGCGCCTGCTCCGGTGCTCGCTCCCCGCCGCAAGACCCGCCAGATCAAGGTCGGCTCGGTGGGCGTCGGCAGCGAGAGCCCCATCTCCGTGCAGTCGATGACGACCACGCTCACCTCCGACGTCAACTCGACCCTGCAGCAGATCGCGGAGCTGACCGCGTCGGGCTGCGACATCGTCCGGGTCGCGTGCCCGAGCCAGGACGACGCCGACGCGCTGCCGGCGATCGCGAAGAAGTCGCAGATCCCGGTGATCGCCGACATCCACTTCCAGCCGAAGTACGTCTTCGCCGCCATCGAGGCCGGCTGCGCGGCCGTTCGGGTCAACCCGGGCAACATCCGCAAGTTCGACGACCAGGTCAAGGAGATCGCCGCCGCCGCGAAGGACCACGGCACGAGCATCCGGATCGGCGTCAACGCCGGCTCGCTCGACAAGCGGCTGCTGGAGAAGTACGGCAAGGCCACCCCCGAAGCGCTGGTCGAGTCGGCGATCTGGGAGGCCTCCCTGTTCGAGGAGCACGGCTTCCACGACTTCAAGATCTCGGTCAAGCACAACGACCCGGTCGTGATGGTCCGCGCCTACGAGCTGCTCGCCGAGTCCGGCGACTGGCCGCTCCACCTCGGTGTCACCGAGGCCGGCCCGGCCTTCCAGGGCACGATCAAGTCGTCGGTCGCCTTCGGGTCGCTGCTGTCCAAGGGCATCGGCGACACCATCCGGGTCTCGCTCTCCGCCCCGCCGGTGGAGGAGGTCAAGGTCGGCCTGCAGATCCTGGAGTCGCTGAACCTCCGCCCGCGCCGCCTCGAGATCGTCTCCTGCCCGAGCTGCGGCCGCGCTCAGGTCGACGTCTACAAGCTCGCCGACGCGGTCACCGCCGGCCTCGACGGCCTCGAGGTCCCGCTGCGCGTCGCCGTCATGGGCTGCGTCGTCAACGGCCCCGGCGAGGCCCGCGAGGCCGACCTCGGTGTCGCCTCCGGCAACGGCAAGGGCCAGATCTTCGTCAAGGGCGAGGTCATCAAGACCGTCCCCGAGGCCGCCATCGTCGAGACCCTGATCGAGGAGGCGATGAAGATCGCCGAGGGCATGGAGCCCGTCGAGGGCGCCGGCGCGCAGGTCCGAGCCTTGCCCTGAGCTTGCGAAGGGCAAACGCGAGGAGGTCGAGCGAGCGTGCGGCTGAGCTTGCGAAGCCGCAACCGCGGGTCGAGACCCAGTCAGCAGCTGACACAGAACGCAGGAAAGCCCGGTCCGAGTCTCGGACCGGGCTTCTTCTTGTGCTCCGAGGCGTCCCCCTGCGTGCGCCTCGAAGGTCTGTGTCGTCTCACCAGTGCATCAGCCTGGAGACGACGCCGAGGAACCCGAGGTGGAGCAGGGCTCCGAGCGGGTCCGTGGTGATCAGGTGGCCCCAGGCGAGCGCGGCCTGGCCCATCTGGTTCCCGAGGGCCGTGGCGAAGCCGTCGAGCCCGCCGTGGGTCCACAGGTGGACGACGACGAACCGGAGACCCGGCACGACCAGGAACAGGACGAGTGCGGCCTTGACCGGAAGGATCCAGGACAGCGAGCCGCTGCCGGTGGACCTCAGGTTGCTGCTGCGTACCCAGCGGGTGCCGCTGGTGCCGTTGAAGCGGACCTTGGTGCGGCCCGCGGCGGTGGCGACGACGACACCGCGCTTTCCGGAACGTACGCCGCCGTGGGCCCGGACGGTATCGCCGAGGCGTAGGAAGTTGCTGGTCATCACAGCGCTCCTTCCGTGAGGACGACGGACACGGACGAGGTGCCGGCGGCTGCCTGGCACGTGGGCGGCTCGGCGCTGAGCAGCTGGTTGAAGCCGAACACGACAAGAAGCGTGACGGCGAAGGTGGCGATGCTGAACTTGTGGTTCCTCATGGTCATCATCTCCTTCAGCGGTGGGGCCCGTAGGTGGGGCCGGCGCTGTCCCTCTGGGGACATCTCCACGGTGGCGGAGGCCACAGGTGTCTCGCCAGAGGGCGGGCGGGAGTGGGGACGATGTGAGGACAGTCCCTGGTGAGTTGGGACGTTTCTGGGACAGAATTGGGACACCTGCGGGATACTCGCAACCGCGAATGCGGGCGACTGGGCGAGGGGTAATGGCCGACGAATCTCTCTCACCAGAGCAGTTCAACAGCGAATTGCGCGCCTGGGTCCGGCAGGTGACCGGAAAAGCTGATGGCGGCGCCGGTGTGGCGATGGCCCGGAGCACCTTCTACCGACGTACGTCCGGCTCGAAGCTGATGCCGCTCGACGAGCTCATCCGCGTCGTCGGCGGCGCGGTGCCCCGCACCCTCGACCCGACCCATCGCGGGGAGTGGATCCGGAAGAACACCGGCATCTGGCAGGCGAAGTGGTGGAAGGCGTACTCCTGGCGTGACGAGGGTGCCGCACCGCCCGGTCCGGTGCTGACCCCGGCGGTCACGGCACCCGCGGCCCCGATGACGGTGTCGGCCGCCAGCTCCCGGCTGACCTTCCCGCGAGCCCGGGTGGCGGCGCTGAGCGGGCTGACGACCGAGCAGCCCACGATCCCGCTCATCGAGGCGCTGGGCCGCTGGCTCCAGAACACCGAGTCCAACCTCTTCTTCCTCACCGGTCCCTCGGGCTCGGGCAAGACGATCGAGATCAGGGACTGGACCGCCTCGCAGGAGCAGGTGCGCTACATCAGCCTGCGCGACGGCGCGGTCGACTACGGGGACCTGGTCGGCGAGGACCGCTCGCCGATCGTCATCGACGACTTCGACCTGATCTCCTCCAGCGCCGAGGAGCACGGCGTGACCCGGCCCGACCTGAGCGAGCTGCGCTCCGCGTTCGGCCGCGGTGGCAGGTTCGTCGTGATCAGCAAGCGCAACCTGCAGACCGAGCGCGACGAGCTCGCCGAGCAGCTGCGCAGCCCGGCCCGGCTGGAGGACCTCGGCGTCGAGTCGGCCGTGGTCGTACGCGTCGAGCCGATCTCCCCGGTCGAGGTGCGAGCCCTCAGCGAGGAGCGCGGCGGTGACGAGAAGCTGCGCAACCTGGCCGCGGAGATGGAGCGCGGGGGAGGATTCTTCCCCGCGACTCCGATGGTCCTCAAGCAGCTCTACGCCTCCATCGAGGAGGGCGCTCCCGCTCCTCGGACGCAGTGGGACGGCTACACCGTCCACCTCAAGCACGTCTGCGGGCAGCCGTGGGACCGGAAGAGCTCACGCATCCCCAGCCGGGTGCGGTTCCAGACCTACCGCGACATCGCCTGGGACCTGTTCACCGGGATGGACGAGCCGGACTCGCAGGAGCAGGACCTGATCCCGGTCCCGCGCGTCTCGGAGTGGCTCTTCGCCAACCTGCAGCGCGACCTCGACATCACCCGGCAACGGGACTTCCTGACGTACGAGTGGATCGCCGACCTGCTCGACCACTCCGAGGTCTTCGGGGTGACCGGACGGACCAAGGACTCGGTGGAGTCGGCGGAGTTCGCCCACGAGACCTTCTACCAGTACTTCGTCGCCGAGGGCATCCGCGACCGGCTGCGCGACGGGCACGGCATGGCGCTCGACGGCGCCCGGTTCGCCGACATGCACATGGGCCCGCTGGTGATGACGTTCCTCAAGGCCGGGTTCCAGCCCGGCGACCTCGATGCCGTGGCCCGGCTGAGCGTACGCGAGAGCCTGTCCTGGATGGACCGGCTGATCTGCCTCTACCTGACCGAGGAGCGCGAGGACTACGGCGACCTTCTCGACCAGGCGCCGGAGCGCTACTGGGACGAGCTGGAGTTCGTCCTGGAGGCGTTCCGGTCGCTGTTCCTGCGCAAGGCGGCGATGTTCCAGCTGATCCTGCGCGGCCGGGTGCCGGTCGACGGCTACCTCGAGATCCTGGAGCGGGAGGAGGATCCCGGAGCCGTCGCCCGCGAGCGCGACGTGCTCGGCTGGGGCACCGACATCACCGCGGCCCTGGTCCGTCGGCTCCACCACCCGGTCCTGGCGCCGGCGATTCCGATTACCGCGTACCGGCTCGGGCAAATGGGTGATATCACTTGCCTGAGCCATCTCGAAGGTCTCACTGGTCTGCCGCCCGCCCATCAGGACGTGGTCCGGTCGGCGATCCACCGGATCAAGGAGCGCCATGAGCACAGCGTCTGAGTCAGGCACCCCGCCACGGCCTCCCGTGCTCGTCCTCGGCGCCACCGGCGACCTCGGCAGCGCGGTCGCGCGCCGACTCACCGCGGAGGGCACACCGGTCATCCTGCACGCCTACAGCCGCACCACCGAGCTGGCCTACCTGGCCGACGAGACCGGCGCCGTCGCGCGGGTGGAGGGCGACCTGACCAGCGACGACGGCGTGAACGCCCTGGCCGAGACGCTCGCCGGGTTCGACACGCTGTCCGGCCTCATCAACTGCTCCGGCATCAACCCCAGCCCCGACACGGTCGCCGAGATCGACCGCGACGAGTGGCAGCTCACCCTCGACCTCAACCTGACCTCGGTCTGGCGCACGGCCTCGCTCGCGCTCCCGAAGCTGCGGGCCGCCCGGTCCGGTGCGGTCGTCCTGGTCAGCTCCGTCTTCGGGATCCGTACGCCGTCACGACGGGCCGCCTACGGGGTCTCCAAGCACGCCCTCACCGGGCTCGCCCAGGCGATCGCGCAGGAGGAGGAGGGCATCGTCCGCGCCAACGTCGTCGCCCCCGGGCCGATGTGGAGCGAGTCCTCCCGGCAGGTGTTCGTCAAGCACGCCCGCAAGGAGGGCGTGACCGTCGACCAGTACATCTCCTACCGGGCCGCGCGCATCCCCGGACACCGGTTCGTCACCGCCGACGCGGTCGCGAAGGTGTGTGTCTTCCTCGCCTCCGACGGCGCGAGCGCGATCAACGGCCAGTGCATCGTCGCCGACGGCGGCGAGTACTGAGGCGCGACCCGAAATCCGCAATTTACCCGAGATGCCGCTGATGCGCGCTCGCACTGCTTAGGCTTCGCCTAGCGCCTCCACACGTCTTCTTCTTCCCTTCTCAGACTGGCGACAACAGTGACCAATTTCTGGCTTGCCATCGATCACGCGGACGATGCGCTGTTCCGCACCTCGGACTCCTCCGACATCAGGTCCGAGCTCCTCGATCTGGTGGCCCACACCCCCGGCTGGGGCATCGTCGTGCGCCCCACGCAGGGGCACGGCGACGTACGCCGCGAGCTCGCCTGCGCCGGGCTCCCGGACATCGAAGCCGTCGATGACCTCGTCGTCCCGGAGAGGTCGACGGACGCGGTGAAGGTCGGGTTCGACGATCACCGGGCCGAGTGCGCGTCGATGGCGCTGGCCATCCTGGACCGCCTCCCGAGCTACGACCGGGTCTTCCTCGAGCCCTACTGCACGACGCCGGGCTGCCTCGACGACCTGGCCGTCCTCGGCGCGCGGTCGCGGTGCGGCGGCATCGTGCTCAAGCTCAAGGTCAACGACGAGGGCCTCGCGGCCATCGAGCGCGCCGAGATCGGCGACGCGCCCTGGGTCGCGCGCTCGGACGGGATGGGCTGGGACGACTTCAGCGGACGCCTGCCGCGGGTCCGCACCCTCGGCGCCCGGGGCGTGATGGTGGGCCGTGCGGTCTGGGGAGACACCGGCGAGGCCGGCCAGGACGTACGCCTCAAGTCCATCCGCGAGCGCATGCACACTATCGAACGCGCCTTTGCTTAGCGGTCGCTCCGGCGCGGTCTCTTGATCCGGCCAGCGAGCCGTGGCGCGACGTACGACCAGATTGGCCCTAGGCTCGGAGACATGCTCACGACGCGCCAGGGGATCCGCCCGCTGCATGCGGGTGATCTCGGCGCGTTCCTGGAGCTGACCGCCCTGGATCCGGTGGTGAACGTGTTCGCCGAGTACCGCGCGCGCACCACCAACCTCGAGCCCCGCTGGCTGGGCGGCGAGATCTGGGGACGCTGGGACGGCGGCGACCTCGTCGCGGCCTGTCACGTGGGCGCCAACCTGGTCCCCATCCAGGCCACCGAGGACGACGCCGCGGCCTTCGGCGAGCGCGCTCGCAGCCGGGTCCGCACCGTCTCGACGATCGTCGGGCGGCAGCCCGCGGTGCGCTCGCTGTGGGGATCGATCGGCGATTCCTGGGGCACTCCGCGCGACCAGCGGTGGGAGCAGCCCCATCTCGAGCAGCAGCTGCAGAGCCTCGTCGAGCCCGACCCGTTCGTGCGCCGCACGGTCCGCACCGACATGGACGTCCTCTATCCGGCGTGCGTGGCGATGTACACCGAGGAGGTCGGCATCTCGCCCGAGACCGGCGGCGGCCGCGACCTCTACCGGGCCCGGGTGCTCCAGCTGATCTCCCGCGGCTGGTCGTTCGCCCGGATCGAGGACGGCGAGGTCGTCTTCAAGGCCGAGGTCGCTTGCGCGACCCCTGAGGCCGCCCAGATCCAGGGCGTCTGGGTGCCTCCGCACCGGCGCGGCGAGGGTCTCGCTGCCCGCGGGATGTCCGCGGTCTGCGACATCGTCCGCAGCGAGATCGCCCCTCGTATCTCCCTCTACGTCAACGAGTGGAACGCCCCCGCGCGCCGTGCTTACGAGCGGGCCGGCTTCCTCGAGACGGCCCGCTTCTCCACCATCATGTTCTGATCCGGCGATGTTCTAGGAGTACGCCCGCCAGGCGCGTTCGCAGTCGGTGGCCTCACAGCGCACCAGCCAGCCGCCGCTGCCGTTACCCGGGTAGGACCGCATCAGGATCCGGGTGTTGGTCTCCCAGGCGTACATCCACAGCCCGTTGGGGTTGCGATAGGTGGTCAGCAGCGTGCCGCGGAGGCTGCGGCGACGCACGACGTCGGCGTGGTTCTCGTGCTCGATCGCGTTGGTCGCGAACCGGGCGCCGTCGGGTGCGAACGACGCCACCGCCTCGAGGCAGCCGCGCCACAGCGTGGTGCCGGGAGCGGACACGGTGGAGACCACCGAGCAGGCGTCGAGGTTCGACGGGTCCTTCGTGTACGTCGCCAGCCGGTTGGATGCGAAGCTCCCGGCGTATGCGCTGCGGGAGGCGATCGTCCGGATCGTCCCGGCCCTCCAGTCCCACACGAACGTGCGCGGAGTGCTGAAGCCGCCTATCAGCACGCGGGTGCCGCTCGCGTCGACCGGTTCGGGCCGGGTCGCCGCCCTGAAGGTGCGTCCGGCGACCGTGGCCGCGGTGGTGGCGTTGCGCACGACGACTCGGATGCCACCGGTGCTCGGGTAGGACGTGTGCAGCAGATAGCGGCCGTCGGCCGAGAGCCGTGCCTTCGCCGAGTAGTGCAGGTTGGCGAGCGTCTTCTGCGGGACGTCGAGCTGGACGCGGACGATCCGGTCGATGTCCCGGTTGGTGACCCGCAGGACGAAGCCCTTCCCGGACCGGCCGAGCAGCGTGAACTCGTCGAGCTCGTCGCCCACGAGGGCGACCGGGGTCTTCATGCCAGTCGCCGGGTCGACCACCGAGACCGACTCGGACGAGGGCCGGTGCAGGTAAGGCACCGTCGGACTCTCGCCGACGGGCAGAGGCAGGGGACGTACGTCGACGGTCGGGGCCGCGGATGCCGGTGAGGTGAGCAGTGAGAGCGCGGTGGCGGCCAGGGTGATGCCTGCCAGGACGCGGATGAGTGTCGTCTTCATGTCAGGTCCTCGATGTGTCCCTTGGCGGCGCGCTCGCAGACTGCGGCCTCGCAGCGGACCAGCCAGTTGGTCGTTCGGTCGTTGGGGTAGGACTTCAGCAGGATCCGGGAGTTGGTCTCCCAGGCTTCTGCCCAGACCCCGTTCATGTTGGTGTAGGTGGTCAGCAGGGTGCCGTTGAGGCTGCGGCGCTTCACGTTCGCGATGCCGCCGTCATTCGGTTCGGTGGCGATCCGAGCGCCGTCCGGCGAGAAGGAGGCGACCTTCTCGGTGCACGTGCGCCAGGTCGTCGTCGCCGGGGTGGAGATCTTCGAGACGTACGTGCACTCCGGCTGTCCCGAGAACGCGTCATAGGTCGCCAGCCGGTCGGAGGCGTAGGAAGCCACGTACGCCGTCCGGTTCCCGATCGTGACGATGGCCCCGGTCTTCCAGTTCCAGGTGAGCGTCCGGGAAGGCGAATGGGCGCCCATCAGGACCGTCGTTCCGCGTACGTCGAGGGGAATCACGCGAGAGCTGACCCGGAACGTGCGGCGAGCGATCTGCTGTCCCGTCGCGGCGTCCAGGACACGCGCGACGGCGTTGTCGTTCGGATAGGTGAGCAGCAGCAGGTAGCGGCCGTCGGAGGTGAGCCTCGCGTCCTCGGCCAGGCTCAGGTCGATGAGCTGCTTCGGGGCCTTTCCCGGTTCCACACGCACGATTCGGTGCTCCGGGAAGACGCGTACCAGATAGCCGTTGCCCGAGGCACCGAGGAGATTGGCGTGGCCGGAGTCTGACATCGGGATCGAAAGCCTCGTCTCCCCGTCGACGACGTCGAAGTTGCCCACCGAGCCGGCGATGTAGGGGACCGTCGGCGGCGCTCCCATGGGCAGCGGGAGCGGACGGACGCTGACGGATGTGGCGGCAGAAGCCGGTGACAGGAGTGTCACCGGGAGCATGAGAGCAGCAAGGATGGCCGTGGCCAGTGCCGGGATTCGGATACCTCTCATGAAAGTTAAGATGCGCGGGCCGCCGCCGCGGTTGCAACGCCAATTCCAACCGGTTCGCGGGAGCGGTCCGGTGCGCCGTACGCTTGCCCGCATGATCGCCCGTATGTCGACCCTGTTCGTGCGGACCCTGCGTGAGGATCCCGCCGACGCCGAGGTCGCGAGCCACAAGCTGCTTGTCCGTGCCGGCTATATCCGCCGCGCCGCTCCGGGGATCTACTCCTGGCTGCCGCTGGGCCTGCGCGTGCTCGGCAAGGTCGAGCAGATCATCCGCGAGGAGATGGCCTCGATCGGCTCCCAGGAGGTGCACTTCCCGGCGCTGCTGCCCCGCGAGCCCTACGAGGCGACCGGCCGCTGGACGGAGTACGGCGACGGCATCTTCCGGCTCAAGGACCGCAAGGAGGCCGACTACCTGCTCGGCCCCACGCACGAGGAGATGTTCACGCTCCTGGTCAAGGACCTCTACGGCTCCTACAAGGACCTGCCGCTGTCGATCTACCAGATCCAGACCAAGTACCGCGACGAGGCTCGCCCCCGCGCGGGCCTGCTGCGCGGCCGTGAGTTCATCATGAAGGACTCCTACTCCTTCGACGTCACCGACGAGGGCCTCGAGGCGGCCTACCAGGCCCACCGCGACGCGTACGTCCGGGTCTTCGACCGCCTCGGCTTCGAGTACGTCATCGTGAAGGCGACCTCCGGCGCGATGGGCGGCTCGGCCTCCGAGGAGTTCCTGGCCGTCTCCGAGGCCGGCGAGGACACCTTCGTACGCTCGCCCGGCGGCTACGCCGCCAACGTCGAGGCGGTCACGACGCTGGCCCCCGAGCCGATCTCCTACGAGGGCGTCCCCGCTGCTCACGCCGAGGACACCCCCGAGACCCCGACGATCCAGACGCTCGTCGACCACCTCAACAAGGCGTTCCCGCGGGACGACCGTCCCTGGGAGGCCGGCGACACGCTGAAGAACGTGCTGCTGACGCTGCGCCACCCCGACGGCACCGTCGAGCCGCTCGCGGTCGGCCTGCCCGGTGACCGCGACGTCGACATCAAGCGTCTCGAGGGCCAGCTGGAGCCGATCGAGGTCGAGCCCATGGACGACGTCGAGCTCAAGAAGCACGCCTCGCTCGTGAAGGGCTACATCGGCCCCGAGGTGCTCGGCGAGAAGTCCGAGTCCGGGATCCGCTACCTCGTCGACCCGCGCGTGGTCACCGGCACCCGCTGGGTCACCGGCGCCAACGTCGAGGGCAAGCACGTCATCGACCTGGTCGCCGGCCGTGACTTCACCCCCGACGGCACCATCGAGGCCGCGGAGGTCCGCGAGGGCGACCCGGCTCCCGACGGCTCCGGCCCGCTGACGCTGGCGCGCGGCATCGAGATGGGCCACGTGTTCCAGCTCGGCCGCAAGTACGCCGACGCGCTCGGCCTGCAGGTGCTCGACGAGAACGGCAAGCTGGTCACCGTCACGATGGGCTCCTACGGCATCGGCGTCACCCGCGCCGTGGCCGCGATCGCCGAGGGCACCCTCGACGAGATCGGCCTCGCCTGGCCCCGCAACGTCGCTCCGTACGACATCCACCTCGTCGCAACCGGCAAGGACTCGGCCGTCTTCGAGGCCGCCGCCACGCTCGCCGAGGAGCTCGAGGCCGCCGGCATCGACGTGCTCTACGACGACCGCCCCAAGGTCTCGCCCGGCGTGAAGTTCAAGGACGCCGAGCTCATCGGCGTCCCGACCATCGTCACCGTCGGCAAGGGCCTGGTCGAGGGCAAGATCGAGGTCAAGGACCGGAAGAGCGGCGAGAAGACCGAGGTCGCGCTCGCCGAGGCCGTCGCCCACCTGACCGAGGTCGTCGCCGGCTGACCCACCCGCCGAATCTGTAGTTGTGGGCGACGAAACTCGAGTTTCGTCGCCCACAACTACATTCTCGGCCGCCACTTCTGCGGATTCGGCGGTGGCGGTTGGGGCAAGATCGACCCCATGACGGGGGACAGGATTCTTGACCGTACGCTCGCCGGGCGGGTGACGAGCGCGGCGGAGGCGGCCGCGCAGATCGGCCCGGGGGAGACCGTGGCGCTTTCGGGGTTCGCCGGAGCCGGCCACCCGAAGGCCGTGCCGGAGGCGCTGGGCGAGGTCCGGGAGTGGCCGGAGGACGTCGATGTACGTCACTCGCGGGTCGCCCAGCACGCAGTCTCCGGCTTCTACGGCGCCCTCGACGTCGCGGTGGTCGAGGTGGCGGCGATCCTGCCCAACGGGCTGCTCGTCCCGGGGAGCAGCGTCGGCAACAACCAGACCTGGCTCGACCTCGCCGACACGGTGGTCCTCGAGGTCAACAGCTGGCACCCACGCGGGTTCGAGGGGTTCCACGACATCCATCACGGCACCCGGCTGCCACCGCTGCGGGCGCCGATCCAGCTGACGACACCGACGCAGCGCATCGGTGACCCCTACCTCCTGGTCGATCCCGACAAGGTCGTCGCCGTCGTCGAGACCGACCGTCCCGATCTGGGCTCGCCGCCGAGCCCGATCGGGGAGGAGAGCCACGCGATGGCCGACCTGGTCGTGGACTTCCTCCGTCACGAGGTACGCCACGACCGACTCCATCACAGCCTGCTCCCGCTCCACGCCGGTGCCGGAGACGTCGGCGACGCGGTCCTCGCCGGCCTGCAGAAGGCCGAGTTCGAGCACCTGACGGCCTACACCGACACGATCCGGGACGGTGTCCTCGACCTCCTCGACTCCGGGAAGCTGATCGGGGTCTCGGCGACCTCGTTCGGCCTCTCCGAGGCGGGTGCGCGCCGGTTCAACGGCGACATCCACCACTACAAGGGCCGGGTCCTGCTGCGCCCACAGGAGATCTCCAACCACCCCGAGGTCATCCGCCGGCTCGGCCTCATCGCGATCGACTCGATGACGGAGGCCGACATCCACGGCAACGTGAACGCCGTCGCGAGCTCGGGAGACTTCGCGAGCAACGCCCACCTCAACTTCTTCGTCGCGCCCTCGACGGCCGAGGACGGCGCCGTCTCGCGCATCGTGCCGTTCGTACGCCACGTCGACCACACCGCCCACGACGTCCAGGTGGTCGTCACCGAGCAGGGCGTCGCCGACCTGCGCGGTCTCTCGCCCGCCGCCCGGGCCCGGCGGATCATCGACCGCTGCGCCCACCCCGACTTCCGCGAGCAGCTCACCGAGGCCGCCGAAACGGCGCGACCGTCCCGCTGAGTCGCCGCTAGGGTCGGGCCATGGCGATCGACGCGGTGATCTTCGACTGGGGCGGCACGCTGACGAAGTGGCACGACATCGACTTCCATGCGGAGTCGCTGGCGCTCGCCCAGGCGGTCAGAGGAGCCTGCGACGACGACCACCCGGTCAACGCGACCCGGCTCCACCAGGCCGGCGACACGATCTGGGCCCGGAGCCGCGACCATCAGCAGAGCTCCACGGTCGACGATCTCTTCGCCGAGGCCGGACTCGAGCACGACCCGGAGCTGCTCGACGCCTACTACGAGTTCTGGGAGCCGCACACGCTGACCGACTCCGAGGTCGGGCCGCTGTGGGAGGCGCTCCGCGCCGACGGCGTACGCGTCGGGGTGCTGTCCAACACGATCTGGCCGCGCGCGTGGCATCGCGGGTTCTTCGAGCGTGACGGCGTGCTCGATCTGCTCGACGGTGACGTCTACACCTCCGAGGTCCCGTGGACGAAGCCGGCCGAGGAGGCGTTCCACGCGGCGATGGCGGCCGTGAAGGTCTCGGATCCGTCTCGATGCGTCTACGTGGGCGACAGGCTCTTCGACGATGTGTACGGTGCTCAGGAGGCCGGTCTTCGGGCGATCCACATCCCGCACAGCAACATCCCGAGCAGCCAGGTCGGCCACAGCGAGGGCTCCCCGGACGCCGTCGCCCACCGGTTGAGCGACATACACCACATCATCCGCTCCTGGGAATGACGCCAGAAAAGTTGCAAGTTCTTGCAATGCGCTTTTGCGGGTCTGGGCCACTCTGAGCGGGGATTGCATACTTCTGCAAGAGGAGTTCAGCCGAAGGCGACTTCTCAGGCCTCGTGTCCAGGCCACAACCTGGCCCGCGAGCCGCCCGGTCTCGGGAGACATCTCGGGAGTCTCCCGCGCCGGACGGTTCGCGGGCCATCTCGGCTTTTCGGGCCTGAGCGGCTCAGGTCCCCGGGAACGCGGACGGCTTCGCGCCCAGATCGAGCTGCCGCGCGGCCGCCCGGCACAGCAGCTGGATCAGCAGGGTCCGGTCGGTGCCGGTCGCCTTCGGGGCCAGCGACAGGTAGGTCGCGGTGGTGTCCTTCTCCAGGCGCAGCGCCGCAGCGGCGATGCGGGCCTCCGTGCCGATCCGGCCGGGCAGGTCGTAGACGGCCGAGGGCGCGACCGGTTCGATCCCGGCGGCCACCACGTGCGCGGCCAGTGCCTCCCGGGCGTTCACGTGGTCGTCGTAGGCGTCGGTCAGCGCCCGCGCCAGGGCCGGTGCGGCAGAGGCGGAGGTGAGCCCGCCGAGCGCGCCGAGGACGAAGATCGCGGCGTGCTCGACGGCGAGTGCCGCCTGGACGGCCTCCGTCGAGGCGGTGTCCGCGGTCGTCATGCCAGCCCCCGTCCGTGGAGGAGCTGCTGCTGGCCGGCGGCGGCCGAGGCGAGCAGCGTGATCAGCTGCGGGTCCGCCGCGCGACCGGCGGCGGCGGTGAGCGTCGAGACCAGGGCCAGCTGTCGTTCCTGCCAGCGTCCGCTCGCGGGCGCGGCGGTCACCCCCTTGGTCGGCGCCAGTGCCTCGATGTGCACGCGGTGGAGCTGGACGAACGCCGCCGGAGCCCCGTCGTCGGTGCCGAGGATCTCCGCGACCGTGGCGTCGATCACACTCTGGTCGGGGTTGGCAGGGGCCGGGGGAGTGCTGGGTGGAGGGGCTTTGACATGATCCAGCGTCTCCGAGGCCGAACACGCCGAGGCGGCCAGCGGAGCGACCACGGCAGCACCCACGGCGGTGCGCCGAGAGAGCATCCGGAGGGCACGTGCGCTGGTCACGTGAGGAACCCTAACGACACCCCGCGGGAGCCGCGTCAGCGGCTTTCCAACACAGCCGCGCGGCGTTCGAGACACCCGAGGCGTACAGGTATGGTGTCACCAGAGGCGCCGCGTGCTCGGAGGCGCACGACAACAGGACCGGACAACAGGATGCAGGGGGAGATCGCGTTGAGTGCTGAGCGGAAGGACGCGATCGCGAGTGCCATCGACAAGGCCCTCGCCGACCCGCTCCAGGCCCTGGGTCTCGACATCGAGGCCGTGGAGATCACGCCGGCCGGCAAGCGCCGGATCCTGCGGATCGCCGTCGACAAGGACGGTGGGATCACCCATGAGGAGGTCACCGAGGCGACCCGTGAGGTCAACCGGGTCCTCGACGAGTCCGACGTCATGGGTGAGCAGCCCTACACGCTCGAGGTCACCTCTCCCGGTGTCGACCGGCCGCTGACCCTGCCGCGCCACTGGCGCCGCAACAAGGGTCGCCTGGTCAAGGTGACCGCCACCGACGGGTCCACGTTCACCGGACGCGTCAAGGAGTCCGACGAGGACCGGGTGAGCCTCGAGGTGAGCGGGAAGCGCCGCGAGGTGGCGTACGCGGACGTGAAGAAGGCGCTTGTGCAGATCGAGTTCAAGCGGATCGACGAGGGGGAGTAGGCCATGGACATCGATATGAGCATCCTGCGGATGCTGGAGCGGGAGCGGGAGATCTCGCTCGATGTGCTCGTCGAGGCGATCGAGCAGGGGCTGCTGACGGCCTATCACAAGACCGAGGGCGCCCAGACGAAGGCGCGGGTCGACCTGGACCGCAAGACCGGTCACGTCCGCGTGCTGGCCTCCGAGGTCGACGACGAGGGCAACGTCGTCGGGGAGTACGACGACACGCCCGAGGGCTTCGGCCGGATCGCGGCCACCACGGCCAAGCAGATCGTGCTGCAGCGGCTGCGCGACGCCGAGGACGACGTGAAGTTCGGTGAGTTCTCCGGCAAGGAGGGCGACATCCTCTCCGGCGTCATCCAGCAGGGCCGCAACCCCGACGACGTGCTCGTCGACCTGGGCCGGCTCGAGGGCGTCATCCCCCTCTCCGAGCGCGTGCCGGGCGAGGACTACGGCCACGGCACCCGGATCAAGGCCCTGGTCGTGAGCGTGCGCAAGGGCATGCGCGGCCCGCAGATCACGCTCTCGCGCTCCCACCCCAACCTCGTCAAGAAGCTCTTCTCCTTCGAGGTGCCCGAGATCGCCGACGGCACCGTGGAGATCGCCGCGATCGCTCGCGAGGCGGGCCACCGCACCAAGATCGCGGTCAAGTCGACCGTCCCCGGCGTCAACGCCAAGGGTGCCTGCATCGGCCCGATGGGCCAGCGGGTCCGCCAGGTCATGTCCGAGCTGCAGGGCGAGAAGATCGACATCGTCGACTGGTCCGAGGACCCGAAGGTGCTCGTCGCCTCCGCCCTGTCGCCGGCCCGGGTCTCCTCGGTCGAGATCATCGACGAGGCGACGAAGTCCGCCCGCGTCGTGGTGCCCGACTACCAGCTCTCGCTGGCGATCGGCAAGGAGGGGCAGAACGCCCGCCTGGCAGCCCGCCTCACCGGTTGGCGCATCGACATCCGCTCCGACGAGGAGACCCCGGTCGCCTGAGTCCGGCGCGGCGTTAGCCTGTGCGCATGTCCAGCGTGCGTGAGACCACTCTGACCGACCCCGAAGGCGTCCTGCTGGAGCCGGAGGGGGCCACCACCGGCGTACTCGTCCTCTCGGGGTCCTCGGGACGGATCGAGACCGACCGGTGCCGGATGTTCGCCTCCCACGGGGTCACCGCGGCGTCGATCCGCTACTTCCGTGGCCCCGGCCAGCCGGGAGAGGCCCGGCTGGTGCCGCTGGAGACGTTCGACGACGTCCTTACCGACCTCCACTCCCGCTACGAGCGGCTGGTGGTGCTCGGGACGTCCTGGGGTGCCCAGGCCGCGCTGCTGCTCGGCACCCTGCATCCCGAGATCGACGCGGTCGTCGCGATCTCCCCGACGTACGTCTCCTGGGCCGGCCTCAGCGACGAGCGGCCGCAGCGCTCCTCGTGGACGCTGCGCGGCGAGCAGGTGCCGTTCGTGCCCTTCGCCGACGAGGCGATCGAGGATGCCGTCAAGGAGGCCGACGGGGAGCTGCCGTCGTTCTGCGAGGCCTACCTCGCGGCCCTGGAGAAGTACGCCGACCGCGTCCCCGCGGCGACCATCCCGGTCGAGCGCATCGCCGGTGACGTCGTGGTGGTCGCCGGGGGAGACGACGCGCTGTGGCCCTCGGTCCTCTTCGCCGAGGCGGTCCGGCGGCGGCGTACGGCCCACGACATGGAGACGATCGTGGTCACCCATCCGGAGGCCGGTCACCGGGTCGTGCTGCCGGGGGAGCCGGTGCTCCCGCCGAGCCGGACGCTCGCCTGGGGCGGGTCGGAGCGCGCCGACCGCGAGCTCGGGCTGCTGGCGTGGCCGGAGATCGCCGCCATCTTGTGAGCGCGGGTCACGGAATAAGAACGACCTGTGCCCCGGTTTCGTCTACCGAACCCCGGAAGCGGTAGTGTTAAGGATCGGTGGAACGCCTCGAAGAAACTACGCAGCACGGACCTGTCCGTACGTGCGTTGGTTGCCGGAAGCGAGCCGCCAAGCGCGAGTTGTTGCGGGTGACCGCCGGCTCGGACCGCAACGGCCAGCCGGCCGTGGTGCCCGATCCGACAGCCACCGCACCCGGGCGAGGGGCGCATCTGCACCCCACGCGTGAGTGCTACGAACTCGCGGTGCGCCGGAAGGCGTTCACCCGGGCCCTGTTCCCGAAAGGTAAGGGGGCCGAGGGCGGGCTTTCCAGCGCACCGGTGGAGGACTACCTCGACTTGCGCCAGACACCCACGACCGTCGCCGACGGTCAACTGACCAGGAATTGGAGCAAAAGCTCATGAGCACTCGATGAGTACTTCGCGATGAGCGTGTTCTACACCCACTAGTGGTCACAGTTTTCACCCGGATTTGGGTCTGTGGCCAGAAGGAGAAGCGTGGCTAAGACCCGAGTCCACGAGCTCGCCAAAGAGTTCGGAGTCGAGAGCAAGTTCGTTCTCGAGAAGTTCAAGGAGATGGGTGAGTTCGTCAAGTCGGCGAGCTCGACCGTCGAGCTGCCTGCGGAGATGCGTTTCCGCAAGGAGATCGGCCCCGGCCTGAAGGCCGGCGGCAAGGGTGGTTCCGCGTCCACCGACGAGAAGCCTGCCCCCAAGCCCGGCCCGAAGCCGGCAGCTCCCAAGCCTGCGGCCCCCAAGAAGGCTGCGGACACGGCGCCCGAGAAGCCTGCCGAGGCGCCCGCTGCGTCCAAGCCGGCCGCGCCCAAGCCCGGCCCGAAGCCCCCGGCCAAGAAGGCCGAGGCCGCACCGGTCGCGCCTGCGGCGTCGGCATCGGCCCCCACCGCGCCCAAGCCCAGCCCGAAGCCGGCGGCTGCCAAGCCGGGTGCGCCCAAGCCTGGCGCCCCGAAGCCCGGCGCCCGTCCGCAGGCCCCCGCGGCCCGCGGTGGCGCGGGTGGCGCCGGTGGCGCCGGTACCGGTCGTCCCGGACCGCGTCCGGTCGGCAAGCCCGGCGCTCCGCGCCCGGGCAACAACCCGTTCTCCTCCAACCAGGGCATGGGGCGTCCGCGTCCCGGCGGCCAGGGTGGAGGCCAGGGTGGCCAGGGCGGTGCCCCGGCCGGTGGCGACCAGCGTCCGCCGCGTCCTGCTGCCGCCCGTGAGGGTGGCCAGACCGGTGGCCGTCCCGGCATGCCGCGTCCCAACCCGGCGATGATGCCGAAGTCCCCGGCCGCGTTCGGTGCCCGTCCTGGTGGCGGTCCCGGTGGTCGTGCCGGTGCCCCGGGTCGTCCCGGTGGCGGCGGTCGTCCGGGCGCCGGTGGGCGTCCCGGTGGTGGCGGCGGTGCCGGTCGTCCCGGTGGCGGCGGCTTCGGCGGCGGTCCCGGTGGCGGTCGTCCCGGTGCCGGTCGTCCCGGCGGCCGCGGAACGACCCAGGGTGCCTTCGGTCGCCCGGGTGGTCCCTCGCGTCGTGGCCGGAAGTCGAAGCGGGCGCGTCGCCAGGAGTTCGAGGCCATGGAGGCCCCGACGATCGGTGGCATCCGCGTACGCAAGGGCAACGGGGAGACCGTGCGTCTCGCCCGTGGCGCCTCGCTGACCGACTTCGCCGAGAAGATCAACGTCGACCCGGCTCAGCTGGTGCAGATGCTGTTCGGCCTCGGTGAGATGGTCACCGCGACCGAGTCCGTCAACGACGAGACCCTCGAGCTGCTCGGTGAGGAGCTCAACTACGTCGTCCAGGTCGTCTCCCCGGAGGACGAGGACCGCGAGCTGCTGGAGTCCTTCGACATCGAGCTCGGCGACGAGGGCGACGAGTCCGACTGGACGGTCCGTCCGCCGGTCGTCACCGTCATGGGTCACGTCGACCACGGTAAGACCAAGCTGCTCGACGCCATCCGTGACGCCAACGTCATCGAGGGCGAGGCCGGCGGCATCACCCAGCACATCGGTGCCTACCAGGTCTCCACCGAGGTCGACGGCACCGAGCGCAAGATCACCTTCATCGACACCCCGGGTCACGAGGCGTTCACCGCCATGCGTGCCCGCGGTTCGCAGTCCTCGGACCTCGCGATCCTCGTGGTCGCGGCCGATGACGGTGTGATGCCGCAGACCATCGAGGCGCTCAACCACGCCAAGGCGGCCGGTGTCCCGATCGTGGTCGCGATCAACAAGATCGACAAGCCGGAGGCGGACCCGACCAAGGTCCGTGGCCAGCTGACCGAGTACGGCCTCATCCCCGAGGAGTACGGCGGCGACACGATGTTCGTCGAGATCTCGGCGAAGTCGCGGATCAACATCGATGGCCTTCTCGAGGCCGTCGTGCTGACCGCCGACGCCTCGCTCGACCTGCAGGCCAACGCCAGCCAGGACGCGCAGGGCATCGTGATCGAGGCTCACCTCGACCGTGGCCGCGGCCCGGTCGCGACCATCCTGGTCCAGCGCGGCACGCTGCGCGTGGGTGAGTCCATCGTCGCCGGCCCGGCCCACGGTCGTGTCCGCGCGATGATCGACGAGTACGGCCACGAGATCACCGAGGCGACCCCGTCGCGTCCGGCGATGGTCCTGGGTCTCTCGGCGGTGCCGGGTGCCGGTCAGAGCTTCCTGGTCGTCGAGGACGACCGGATGGCTCGCCAGATCGCCGAGAAGCGCGAGGCACGCGAGCGTGCCGCGCAGCAGGCCAAGCGCCGCGTACGCCGCACGCTGGAGGACTTCATGGCCTCCATGGAGAAGGGCGAGAGCCAGGAGCTCAACCTCATCCTCAAGGGCGACGTGTCCGGTTCGGTCGAGGCGCTCGAGGACGCACTGGCCAAGATCGACGTGGGTGGCGACGAGGTCTCCATCCGGGTCATCGACCGCGGTGTCGGTGCGATCACCGAGACCAATGTCGACCTGGCTGCTGCCTCCGACGCGATCATCATCGGCTTCAACGTCCGCCCGCAGGGCAAGGCGACGGAGATGGCCGACCGCGAGGGTGTCGAGATCCGCTACTACTCGGTCATCTACCAGGCGATCGAGGAGATCGAGGCGGCCCTCAAGGGCATGCTCAAGCCGGAGTACGAGGAGCGGGTCCTCGGTCAGGCGGAGATCCGTGCGATCTTCCGCTCGTCCAAGGCCGGAAACATCGCCGGTTGTATGGTCACCAGCGGTCTCATCCGCCGCAACGCCAAGGTTCGCGTCCTGCGCGACGGCGCCGTGGCGGCCGACAACCTCGACCTGGCCTCGCTGCGCCGCGAGAAGGACGACGCCTCCGAGGTCCGCGAGGGCTTCGAGTGCGGTCTGGTCCTGAAGAACTTCCAGGACATCAAGGAAGGCGACATCATCGAAGCCTTCGAGATGGTGGAGATTCCCCGGGGCTGATCCCCAACCCCTGCCGAGTCGGCGCATCTGTCCCGCACAGATGCGTCGACTCGGCGCGTTTGTCCCGGACGTACGTGTCGAGTCGGCGCGTCTGCCCCGGGAATACGCGCCGACTCGGCGCCAGTTCGTGAGACATGAGCGCCGACTCGGCGCTTCGAGTTGAGACATTAGCGCCGATTCGGCGCGGTTTGAGAGAGTGTGAACATGAGTAGCCCACGGGTTCGCCGGATCGCTGACCGGATCAAGGTCATCGTGGCGCAGATGCTGGAGCGGCGGATCAAGGATCCGCGGATCGGGTTCGTCACCGTCACCGACGTGCGGGTGACCGGCGACAGTCAGCAGGCGACGATCTTCTACACGGTGCTGGGCGCCGACTCCGAGGCCGAGCTGGCCGGTACGGCCGCGGCGCTGGAGTCGGCCAAGGGGCTGATCCGCTCCGAGGTCGCCAAACAGCTCGGCACCCGCACCGCCCCGACGCTGGAGTTCATCCACGACGCGCTGCCGGAGACGGCCCGCCATCTCGACGACGTGCTCGCCCGCGCCAAGGCGCAGGACGACGCGGTCGCCGCCGCTCGTGGGGAGACCTACGCCGGCGAGGCCGACCCCTACAAGAAGCCCCGCGAGATCGAGGACGAGTGGGACGAGGACGAGGGGGAGTGAGTCCCTCCGGCCTCGTCATCGTCGACAAGCCTGCCGGTGTCACCTCCCACGACGTCGTCGCGCGCGTCCGGCGGTTGGCCGGCACCCGCAAGGTCGGGCATGCCGGCACCCTGGACCCGATGGCCACCGGCGTACTCGTCCTGGGGGTGGAGCGGGCCACCCGGCTCCTCGGCCACCTGATGCTGACCGAGAAGGCCTACTCCGCGACGGTGCGGCTCGGGGTCTCGACGACCACGGACGACGCCGAGGGTGAGGTGATCTCGACAAGCTCGATCCATCGCGTCGAGACGCGTTCCGCCGCCGGCCTCGACGAGGAGCGCGTACGAAGCGCCTTCGCCACCCAGGTCGGCGACATCCTCCAGGTGCCGACCGCGGTGTCGGCGATCAAGGTCGACGGCAAGCGCGCCTACCAACGCGTACGCGACGGGGAGCAGGTCGAGCTGAAGGCCCGGCCGGTCACCGTGCACGAGCTCACCGTCGGTGAGCTCCGGCGGGAGGGCGACGTCGTCGATGTCGACATCTCGGTGCGCTGCTCCTCGGGCACATACATCCGGGCGATCGCCCGCGACGTCGGGGAGGCGCTCGGCGTCGGTGGACACCTGACGATGCTGCGCCGCACCGCGGTCGGGCCCTACGATCTCGGCGTCGCCAGGACGCTCGACGAGCTCGCCGAGGAGTTCGCGGCGCTGCCGCTGGCCGAGGCCGCCCGCGCCGCGTTCACCTCCTACGACCTCTCCGAGGCGCAGGCCCAGGACGTCCGCTACGGCCGCAAGCTCGAGCTCGCGCTCGACGGGCTCACCGCGGTGTTCGCCCCCGACGGCGAGTTCCTGGCGCTCTACGAGCCGGTCGGCGCGACGACCGCGAAGGCGAGCGCGGTCTTCGTCGGGTGACCGAGGAACGGTAAAGCCTGCGAGGATGACGCGCTTGTGAAGCAGAACGGACCGGCCGAGGCGCTTCGGCTCACCGACTCGTGGTTCCGCCACAACGGCCTGACCTACTTCGTCCCCGAGGAGCGCGTCGCGGTGCGAGCGGCGATGCGGCCGCGGCGTACGGTCAGGGTGGGCCTGGTGGTCGTGGTCGTCGCCGTGGCGGCCGGGGTGGCGCTGGCATGGACCACCGGCGACCTCGGTGCGGCGCCGGCGCTGCTGCTGACCCTGGGCGGCGCCGCTGCGGGCTGGTACGCGCTGACCGCGATGCGGTTCCGGCCGATCCTGGTGTGGGCGATGGGGCGTACGTTCGGGTCCCTGACCAGGCTGCTGCCGATGGCCCTGCGGGCCCTGCCGCTGCTGCTTCTCTTCATGACGTTCCTGTTCATCAACGCCGAGGTCTGGGAGATGTCGGCCAACCTCGACCTGGGTGCGTTGTGGCTGGTCACGCTGCTGTTCGCCGGGTCGGCGGTGGCGTTCCTGCTGGTCCGGCTGCCCGAGGAGGTGGACCGGATCGACGACGACGTGGACGCCGCCTTCCTGATGCGCACCTGCCGGGGAACGCCCCTGGAGGCCGCCTGCGCGGAGCTGGTCGAGGACGCCCGGGAGGGCCGCGGCGCCGACCCCGCGGAGCTCGCTCAGGTGACGGGCTTCGAGCGCTGGAACCTGGTCCTGGCGCTGCTCGTCATCCAGGCCACCCAGGTCGTGCTGATCGCGGTCGCCGTCTTCGCGTTCTTCCTCCTCTTCGGCGCGATCGTGATGACCGACGGGGTGCAGATGGGCTGGACCGGTCAGCAGTCGCTGCACAACCTGTCCTGGCTGCCGAACGTGTCGGGCGAGCTGGTGAAGGTCGCGCTGTTCCTCGCCGGGTTCTCCTCGCTCTACCTGACCGTCTCGACCGTGACGGACGAGACCTACCGCGAGCAGTTCTTCGGGACGGTGCTGCGCGAGATCGAGCGAGCCGTCGGGATGCGCGCGGTCTATCTGACGCTCCGTGCCCGACAGACGGCCCAGGTCACGTCCGAGTGAGCACTCCCCGATATTCTGTGGCCGTGTTGTGGCGAAGCTTGAGTGAGGTGCCGGCCGGCCTGGGGCGCACGTGCGTCGTCATCGGCAACTTCGATGGCGTCCACCTCGGGCACCAGCACGTGATCAGCCGGGGACGCGAGGTGGCGGACGCCAAGGACCTCACGCTGGTGGCGGTCACCTTCGACCCGCACCCGATGGCGGTGCTGCGCCCCGAGCACGCCCCCGGCGTGCTCACCACGATGGAGGAGCGCTCCGAGCTGCTGCACGCCGCCGGTGCCGACGCCGTGCTCGCGCTCCCGTTCGACATGGACATGGCCAACTGGTCGCCCGACGACTTCGCCCAGCGGGTCCTCGTCGACGCGTTGCACGCCGAGGCGTGCGTGGTCGGCGCCAACTTCCGCTACGGCTGCAAGGCCGCCGGCGACGTGGCCGACCTGATCGCCTACGGCAAGATCCACGACTTCTCCGCCGAGGGGATCCCGCTCGACGGCGGGCCCCAGGTGTGGTCCTCCACCTACATCCGTACGTGTCTGGCGACCGGTGACGTCACCGGTGCCGCCGAGGCGCTGGGCCGTCCCTACTCCGTCCGCGGCGTCGTCGTGAAGGGCGACCAGCGGGGCCGCGAGCTCGGCTTCCCGACGGCCAACGTGCCCACCGACTCGTTGACCGCGGTGCCGCCCGACGGCATCTACGCCGGCTGGCTGACCCGGCGCGACACGGGGGAGCGGTTCCCGGCGGCGATCTCGGTCGGCACCAACCCCACCTTCGAGGGCGTGGTCGGTCGCCGGGTCGAGTCCTACGTGCTCGACCGCGACGACCTGGAGCTCTACGGCGTCGAGGTCGAGGTCGCCTTCGTCGAGCGGCTGCGCGGCATGGTCGCCTTCGAGGGGATCGACGCGCTCGTCGAGCAGATGCACGCCGACGTGGAGCGGGCGCGCCAGATCCTTACCGACTCGTAGATCCGGGCGGCCTGTTCAGCCGGCTCCGGGTGCGGTTGAATTGCTGGTTATGGATCCCCACTCCACGCCCACGTCCGTCTACGAGACCGAGGTCGAGGCCGAGCGCCCCCGCGGCGGCATCCCGGCCCTCCTCAACGCGGTCCTCGTCACCGGTGGGCTCTGGGCCCTGCAGTTCTTCTCCGGGTCGACCCCGTTCTCGACCTGGGCCGACGAGAACGGCACCAACTCGGCCGGCTGGGTGGCCTCGCTGCTCGGCGACCGGCTCACCTACTTCGGCAACAGCGGGTTCGGCGACCTCTTCTCCGGCGACGCCCTGGTGCACTCCGCGGTCCTCACCGCGACCGTCTTCGTGCTCACCTGGCTGCTGACCTGGCTCGGCACCGTCGGCATCTGGCCGCGCGCGTTCTGGCCGGTGTTCGTCGGCTGCTGGTTCGCCGCGATCGTCGCCACCGCCGCCGGCCAGGCCGCGGAGAGCATCTACGCCTACTTCAGCGACGGCCGCTCCGGGTGGCTGGTGGCCTCGCTCGACGACGTGATCGCGTCAGGGGCTGCGTACGGGCTGACGTACGGGTGGGCGATCGGCTTCCTGATCGCGCTGATCTGGCTCGCGGTGCCCGGCAAGCGGGACGAGGTGGAGGAGTACACGCCGATGTCCTCGCTCATCTCCGGTTCCGGGGGCGCGCCGGGCGGTGCGCCCGGCAGCACGCCTGGGGCGCCCGGTGGCTACGGCCAGCAGCTGCGTGCCAGCGTCGCCGTGCCGACCGCGCAGACGAGCCTGGCGCCCACCTCGCCCTCCGGGCGGCCCGCGCAGCCCGTCCAGGTGCGCACCTTCACCGGCCCCGTCCGCGGTGGCTCCGGACCGGCCGGCGACACGGCCGCCTGGAAGGACTTCGTCCGGGACGTACGCGGCCGCTCCTAGACGCCGCTCGAGGGCTGGGTCCTCGCCGCCGCCGAGCTTCTCGGCGGCGCGCGGTGCAATGCTCTGGCAAGTAGTACGCACTGCGTAGTAGTGTGCGAAGCATGGATACCACCCAGCTGCTCAAAGGGGTGCTCGACCTGACCGTCCTGGCCGTCGTCGACGGCGAGGATGCGTACGGCTATGACATCGTCCGCAAGCTCCGCGACAGCGGGCTCACGGACGTCGGGGACGCGTCGGTCTACGGCACCCTGCGGCGGCTGTACGCCGCAGGCGCCCTGACCTCCTACGTCGTGCCGTCGGAGTCCGGTCCGCACCGCAAGTACTACGGCATCACGCCTGCCGGACAAGGCCAGCTCAAGCAGCAGAGCGAGGACTGGTCCCACTTCTCCACCACCGTCACAGAGATCCTCCAAGGGGCACGAGCATGACGACCACAGATGCAGAGGCGAACGTCGCACCGGAGGTGCGGCTCTTCCTGGCTCGCGTACGCCGTGAGCTCGCCGATCTCGACCCGGAGGTGGTCAGCGACATCACCGACGGGCTCGAGGCCGACTTCACCGAGCTGGTCGAGGACCGTGGGCCCGACGCGCTCGGGGACCCGGTCGAGTACGCCAAGGAGCTGCGGGCCGCCGCCGGGATCCCGGTGGGCGTGCGGGCGCCTCGGGGGTTCCGCGAGCAGGTCGACGGGTTCCTCGACGCCGGCCACGCCCGCTTCGACGCCGCGGTCGCCAGGCTCGGTGAGCTGCTGCGTACGGATCTGGGGCCTGTGGTCGCCTGGCTGCGACCGCTGTGGTGGATCGTACGTGCCTGGGCGGCGGTCGCTCTGGTCTCGGCGGTGTTCGGCCTGAGCATGTCGAGCGCACCGGCGGTTCTGCTGCTCATCGTGGCGGTTGCGGTCAGCATGTTCATCGGCGCCGGCCGGGTCTGGCCGGGTGGTGAGCGGGGGACCCTCGCGCGCGTCGTGCTCCTGGTCCTGAACGTCTTCGCCGCCTTCGTGCTCTTCATGACCTGGGCGACGTGGGGTGGCGGCGGCGCCGACTACGACCGCGGCTGGAGCGACGGCTTCAACGAGGCCGGCGGCGCCTATGCCGCGCCGATCGACGAGCAGGCGGGCGTCTACTCCGGCGGCAGGTGGGTCAACAACATCTACCCGTACGACGCCTCGGGCAAGCCGCTGACCGGCGTCCAGCTCTTCGACCAGGAGGGCAAGCCGATCGACGTCGTCACCCAGCCCGACTGCACCTCGACGAGTGCCGCTCCGCTGCCGCCGCTCGCCGTCGACGAGCTGGACATGGCCGAGGTGGCCTGCACCGACGAGATGACCGGTGAGCCGCTCCAGCCGCGGATCTTCTACCCGTGGTCCAACGGTGCCGCGCAGCTCTACAACGTCTTCCCGCTGCCCAGCCGCGTCCAGCCGGAGACCGCGCTCGACCCGAACGCCTTCGCGGACGGGAGTGAGGACGCGCCGGCGATCCAGGAGCCGCCGCTGGCCACCGTGCCGAAGGTGTCGCTGCCCGGGGTCACGACGAGCTCGCCGAGCGCATCCGCGAGCGCATCTCCGAGTGCATCCGCGGGTACCGCCGACAAGCCATGACCCGACCGATGCAACCGATCTCCGTTCCGCAGCGTCGATCCATATGGCGGAGAGACGAGGGTGAGGAAGCGATGAAGCTCTGGTGGCGGTTGCGGCGGCTGGTGGCACGGCTCGTGCTCGTGGCCTGATATGGCGGCGATTCGGGGCGCACCCCGGCTCGCTGTTAATCTTCTCGGGTTGTCGTCCCATGGGGGTCGGCAGCTCAAGCCGTGAAATCGGCCGCGGACCAAGAGTGCCCCGGTGAACAGGCCCGGGCGCGCCGCGCAACGAGTAGGCCCACGGGCCGGAAGGGAGCCTTCGCATGGCAGTTGGAACTGACGCGGAGACCAAGAAGAAGATCATCGCCGAGTACGCCACGACCGAGGGTGACACCGGCTCGCCGGAGGTGCAGATCGCGCTGCTGTCGCACCGCATCTCCCACCTGACCGACCACCTCAAGGAGCACAAGCACGACCACCACAGCCGTCGTGGTCTGCTGCTGCTCGTCGGCCAGCGCCGCCGCCTTCTCAACTACCTTCAGAAGAAGGACATCGAGCGCTACCGCTCGATCATTGAGAAGCTCGGCCTCCGTCGCTGATCCAGCGCCGCGATGCACGCGCGCTGACGGCGTTGGGGGCGTTCGACAACCCGCTTCGCTTGACGGTTGCCTTCACGCCCCCGCCTTGTCATCGCACGCACCTCGCGACGCTGCTTGATCTTCGTGAGCAACGGGCCGTCCCCACTCGGGGGCGGCCCGTTCGCCTGTTTTGGGGTCGTTCGAGCGGGTGCATCGGGCGCAGGCTTGAGACCGTGCATCGACAGATCGCGGGCACGCTGACCGGGCCCAGGACCAAGTACGTCGTCGTGGTGCTCTGGCTGCTCGCGCTGGTGGCCTTCGGCGGTTTCGCCGGGAAGCTCACCGAGGTGCAGAACAACGAGGCCGCCTCCTGGCTGCCGGCCTCGGCGGAGTCGACCCGCGGGTTCGAGAGGATGAGTCCCTTCCAGAACCCGAACGCGATCCCCACCACGCTCGTCTACACCTCGACCACGGTCACCGGCGAGGACCTCGCCGGCGTCGCCTCGGGCGACATCGCCGAGCTCGGCGGGCTCGACGGGGTCGAGGGTGACATCGCGCCGCCCCTGCTGTCGCAGGACGGCGAGGTCGCCCAGCTCACGGTGACCTTCGACCTCGGCTCGGACGGCTGGAGCAAGATGCCCGGCATCGTCGACGACATCCGTGAGATCGCCGACCACGACGACGTACGGCTGCACGTCACCGGCCAGGGTGGCTCCGCCGCCGACGCCGCGGAGGCGTTCGGCGGCATCGACACGACACTGCTCGCGGCCGCGCTCGTCGTGGTGGTGGTGATCTTGCTGTTCGTCTATCGCAGCCCCGTGCTCTGGGTCTTCCCGATCGTCTCGGTGGTGGTCGGGCTGGGCGTGACGATGGGCCTGGTCTACTTCCTGGCCAAGGACGCGGGACTGACGGTGAACGGCCAGAGCCAGGCCATCCTGAGCATCCTGGCGATCGGCGCCGGAACCGACTACGCCCTGCTGCTGGTCTCCCGCTATCGCGAGGAGCTGCGCAACTTCGAGGACCGCCACGAGGCGATGGCGCACGCGCTGCACCGCGCCGCGCCCGCGATCCTCGCCAGCGCCGTGACCGTCATCCTGGCGATGCTGTGCCTGACCTTCGCCGAGATGAACTCGACCTCGGGGATGGGGCCGGTCGTCGCCGTCGGGATCGCGGTGACCTACCTGGTGATGGTCACTCTGCTGCCGGCTCTGCTGGTCATCTGCGGCCGGTGGGTCTTCTGGCCGAAGCGCCCGGCGTACGGATCGGCGGAGCCGACCGAGACCGGCCTGTGGGCGAGGGTCGGCGCGATCGTCTCGGTCCGGCCGCGCGTGATCTGGATCGTCACCACCGGCCTCCTGCTCGTCGCGTGCCTCGGTCTGCTGCGGCTCGACGCCAACGGGCTGGCCTCCGACGAGACCTACACCGAGGAGTTCGACTCGATCACCGGCCTGCAGGTCCTGGTCGACCACGACATGGCCGACCAGTCCAACCAGCTGCTCGTGGTCGCCGACGCGGCGACGCAGACGCAGGTGCAGCAGGCGCTCGACGGGGTCGAGGGACTGGTGCCGACCGAGACCCCGGCGGGGGAGGTGAAGAGCTTCCCGCTCGGCCCGCCCCAGGACGGTGTCGTCGCGATCGCGGCGGTGGTCGACGCCGACGTGACCTCGCCCGAGGCGTACGACATCGTCGGCGCCGCGCGCTCGGCCGTGCACGACGTGGACGGATCGGGCGCGCTGGTCACGGGCACCTCGGCGATGATGCTCGACACCCTCGAGGCCAGCCAGCGCGACGACCTGGTGATCATCCCGATCGTCCTGGTGGTCGTGCTGCTGGTGCTGATGGTGCTCCTGCGGGCGCTGGTCGCCCCGTTGATCCTGCTCGGCACGGTGATCCTGTCGTTCGGGGCGGCCCTCGGCATCTCGGTGCTGCTGTTCGAGTACGTCTTCGGGTTCGCCGGGACGGACCCGGCGTTCCCGCTGTTCGCCTTCGTGTTCCTGGTCGCGCTGGGCATCGACTACAACATCTTCCTGATGACGCGGGTGCGTGAGGAGGCGGAGGTCCGCGGCACCCGGGAGGGGTCGCTCGTCGGCCTGACCTCGACCGGCGGGGTGATCACGTCGGCGGGGGTCGTCCTGGCGGCGACGTTCCTGGTGCTCGGCTCGCTGCCGATGGTCTTCCTGGCCGAGATCGGGGTGACCGTCGCGCTGGGGGTCATGCTCGACACGATGATCGTCCGGTCGATCCTGGTCACGGCGATCAACCTCGACGCCGGGGACCGGATCTGGTGGCCGAGCAGACTGGCGAAGCGTTAACAACAGTAAGTTGGTCATGTTAATATCCGGACATGACGCCCCCAGGTCTGAACCGACGTACGTTCCTCACCACCGCTGCGCTCGGGGCGGCCTCCGTGGGCGCTACCCAGGTGACTGACTCGGTCGTCGCCGGTGCGGCGGCGGGTGCGCCCGCGATCCTCAAGCCGCTGCCCGCGGAGCGGTTCATCGACTACGGCACCAACGCCGAGACCCGGTGGGACTCGGTCGACCCGCGCCGCTACCTGACCCCGCAGGCCGACCTGTTCGTGCGCAACCACGCCGCGACCCCGCGGATCGACCCCGAGACGTACGAGCTGGAGATCTTCGGCGACGGGCTGCGCGATCCAGGCGGTGTGAAGCTCACCCTCGACGACCTCAAGGCCTTCCGGCACGTCGAGACGACCTCCGTCCACGAGTGCACCGGCAACGGCCGCAGCTTCTTCACCACCCAGCAGGGCCAGGAGGTCAGCGGCACGAAGTGGACGCTCGGTGCGGTGGGGGCGGTCCGCTGGAAGGGCGTACGCCTCCAGGACGTGCTCACCGCCGTCGGCGTCCGCCGCGACGCGGTCTCGGTGCAGGCGACCGGGCTGGACGCCAGCTATGTGGACAAGGGCGTCGACTACGGCCGGGTGCGCCGGCCGTTCCCGATCGAGAAGGCCTACGACGACGCCCTGCTCGTGTGGGGAGCCAACGGCGAGGCCCTGCTGCCCGACCACGGCTTCCCGCTGCGCCTGCTGCTGCCGGGCTGGATCGGGATCGCGTCGATCAAGTGGCTCGGCTCGCTGGAGGTGTCCACGAGTGTGCTGACCTCGCCGTGGGACACCAAGTGGTACAACGTCGACGGTCCGCTGACCGTCAACCCGGTCCGCTCCGCCCTCGAGCTGGCGTGGAACGCGCAGATCCCGGCGGGGGAGCGGATCGTGCTGAGCGGCCGGTCCTGGTCCGGCGCGGCGCCGATCGCGCGGGTCGAGATCAGCACCGACGGCGGCGAGACCTGGGCGCCCGCGATCCCGCACGCGCCGGGCCGCCCCACCGGCGGCCACGGTCTCGGGTGGGCGCAGTGGGACTTCACCTGGCGCGACCCCGCGCCGGGGACCTACGAGATCCTCGTCCGGGCCACCGACCGCGCCGGCCGCACCCAGCCCGATGTCGCCGCCCACAACCCCGGCGGCTACTTCTTCGACGCCGTCGTGCGGCACCCGGTCACCGTCGTGTGAGACGCGAGAGGGGCGCGCGTTCCACGTTTCGGGCGGTCGGCGGATAGGCTGGACCGAGAGTGCTACGGCCACCGGCCGGCGTACGAAGAAAAATGATCATCACCAGGAGCGGCCCGCCCGTCCGGCTCGGTCCTCGGTAGTGACTCCCAGATCTCGGCACGTGCCGAGAAGGCTGAGGGTCTCGATCGAAGACCGGCCCTGTGCGCAGTGAACGCACACGCCCGGCGCGGGGGCGCTCCGCGACAAAGACTAAGGACGAATTCCTTGACCGAACCAGTCATCACTGCCGTCGAGACCACCATCGACAACGGCAAGTTCGGCACCCGCACCGTCAAGTTCGAGACCGGGCTGCTCGCCCGCCAGGCCGCGGGTTCCGTGACCGCCTACCTCGACGACGAGACGATGCTGCTGTCGGCGACCACCGTCTCCAAGCAGCCGAAGGACCACTTCGACTTCTTCCCGCTCACCATCGACGTGGAGGAGCGGATGTACGCCGCGGGCAAGATCCCCGGCTCCTTCTTCCGTTCCGAGGGTCGCCCGGGTGAGGACGCGATCCTCACCTGCCGCCTGATCGACCGCCCGCTGCGCCCGACCTTCAAGAAGGGTCTGCGCAACGAGGTCCAGGTCGTCATCACCGTCATGGCGCTCGACCCCGACCAGCCCTACGACGTGCTCGCGATCAACGCCGCGTCGATGTCCACCCAGCTCTCCGGCCTGCCGTTCTCCGGCCCGGTCGGCGGCGTGCGCGTCGCCCTGATCGAGGGCCAGTGGGTCGCCTTCCCGACCCACAGCCAGCTCGAGAACGCCGTCTTCGACATGGTCGTGGCCGGCCGCGTCACCGAGACCGGCGACGTCGCCATCATGATGGTCGAGGCCGAGTCCACCGAGCAGACCTGGGACCTGGTCCAGTCCGGTGCCCAGGCGCCGACCGAGCCGATCGTGGCCGGTGGCCTCGACGCCGCCAAGCCGTTCATCAAGCAGCTGGTCGAGGCTCAGGCCGAGCTGGCCAAGCAGGCCGCCAAGCCGGTGCAGGAGTACCCGATCTTCCTGGACTACCAGGACGACGTCTACGAGGCCGTCGAGGCCACCGTCGGCGCCGACGTCACCGACCTCTACAGCGTCAAGGGCTCGCGCGAGCGCGTCCTGACCAAGCTGGAGCGCGAGGAGGAGGGCGACCGGATCAAGCTCGCCCTGCTCGAGAAGATCGGCGCCCAGTTCGAGGGTCGCGAAGGCGAGATCGGTGCGGCGTACAAGGCCCTCACCAAGAAGGCCATCCGCACCCAGGTCCTGCGCGACAAGGTCCGCATCGACGGTCGCGGCCTGGCCGACATCCGTCCGCTGCACTCCGAGGTCGGCGTGATCCCGCGGGTCCACGGCTCGGCGCTCTTCGAGCGCGGCGAGACCCAGATCCTGGGTGTCACCACCCTCGACATGCTCAAGATGGAGCAGCAGCTCGACACGCTCTCCCCGGAGAAGCACCGTCGCTACATGCACAAGTACATCTTCCCGCCGTTCTCCACCGGTGAGACCGGCCGGGTGGGCTCGCCCAAGCGCCGCGAGGTCGGCCACGGTGCGCTCGCCCGCCGCGCGCTCCTGCCGGTGCTCCCGAGCCGCGAGGAGTTCCCCTACGCGATCCGCCAGCTCTCCGAGGCGATGGGCTCCAACGGCTCCACCTCGATGGGCTCGGTCTGCGCCTCGACGATGTCGCTGCTCAACGCCGGTGTCCCGCTGAAGGCCCCGGTCGCCGGTATCGCGATGGGTCTGATCTCCGGTGAGATCGACGGCGAGACCAAGTACGTCGCGCTCACCGACATCCTCGGTGCCGAGGACGCCTTCGGCGACATGGACTTCAAGGTCGCCGGCACCTCGGAGTTCGTGACCGCGCTGCAGCTCGACACCAAGCTGGACGGCATCCCGGCCGAGGTCCTCGCCCAGGCCCTCAACCAGGCCAAGGACGCGCGTACGACCATCCTGGACGTCATGCACGAGGCCATCGGCGGCGTCGAGGAGATGGCTCCGACCGCTCCGCGGATCATCACCGTGAAGGTCCCCGTGGACAAGATCGGCGAGGTCATCGGCCCGAAGGGCAAGGTGATCAACCAGATCCAGGAGGACACCGGCGCCCAGATCTCCATCGAGGACGACGGCACGGTGCTCATCGGTGCGACCGACGGCGCTGCCGCCGAGGCCGCCCGGGCGGCGGTCAACGCGATCGCCAACCCGACCATGCCCGAGGTCGGCGAGCGCTACCTCGGCACGGTCGTGAAGACGACCAACTTCGGTGCCTTCGTCGCCCTGCTCCCGGGCAAGGACGGCCTGCTCCACATCACCAAGCTGCGCGCCCTCAACGGCGGCAAGCGCGTGGAGTCGGTCGAGGACGTCGTCGAGGTCGGCCAGAAGATCCAGGTCGAGATCGCCGAGATCGACGACCGCGGCAAGCTCTCGCTCGCCCCGGTGCTCGAGGAGGAGGCTCCCGCCGAGGAGACTCCGGCCGAGACCGCCACCGAGGCCGCAGACGAGGAGTGACCTTGGCGTCACGCACCACCTGGGGGACCGGTCGACACATGGGTGTCGGCCGGTCCTCCGGCTATAACCAGGAGCCCGGCACCACCGTCACGCTCGAGCAGACCGAGGTCAACGGGGCGGTGACGTCGCTGGTGCGCCGTACGGTCCACCCCTCGGGCCTGCGGATCGTGACCGAGCAGATGGCCGGGGTCCGCTCGGCGGCCATCGGCGTCTTCATCGGCGTCGGGTCCCGGGACGAGACCGCGCGTCAGCACGGCTGCTCCCACTTCCTCGAGCACCTGCTGTTCAAGGGCACCCCGTCGCGTACGGCCTTGGAGATCTCCTCCTCGATGGACCGCGTCGGCGGCGAGTTCAATGCCTACACCGCCAAGGAGTACACCTGCTTCCACGCGCGGGTGCTCGACGTCGACCTGCCCCTGGCGATCGACGTCGTCGGCGACATGCTGACCTCCTCGCTGATCACCGCCGAGGACGTGGAGGCCGAGCGTGACGTGATCCTCGACGAGATCGCCATGCACGACGACGACCCCGACGACGTGATCCACAACCTCGTCGCCGCCCAGGCGTGGGGCGCCGAGACACCGCTCGGGCGGGGCATCGCCGGCACCGAGGCCTCGATCACCGCGCTGACCCGCGCGGAGATCGACGACTTCTACCGGGAGCACTACGTCGCGCCCAGGATGGTCGTCTCGGTCGCCGGCAACGTCGAGCACGACGAGGTCGTGGCGATGGTGGAGAAGGCGTTCTCCGGGTCGGGCTTCCTGACCGGCGCGGCCGCGCCGGTGCCTCCCCGCGAGGGTTCCCCGCTGGAGGTCGTGGCCGGCGAGATCAGCGCCCAGCGCCCGCTGGAGCAGGTCAACGTGATCCTGGCCCGCGAGGGCCTGCAGCGCGGCGACGACCGCCGTTTCGCCTTCGAGGTGGTCAACACCGCCGTTGGCGGGGCGACCTCCTCACGGCTCTTCCAGGAGGTCCGCGAGCACCGGGGCCTGGCCTACTCGGTCTACTCCTACGCCTACAGCCACGCCGAGACGGGCCTCTTCGGGGTCCAGGTCGGCTGCCTGCCGGCCAAGCTCGACGAGGTCCTCGAGGTCGTACGCTCCGAGCTGGCCGCCGTCGCCCGCGACGGCATCACCGCCGAGGAGCTCGAGCTCGGCAAGGGCCAGCTGCGCGGCGGACTGGTGCTGGGCCTGGAGGACTCGGCCTCCCGGATGTCCCGCATCGGCCGTGCCGAGCTGGTCCACCGCGAGCTCTACTCGATCGACGAGGTCCTGGCGCGCATCGACGCGGTCACCCTGGAGGACTGTCGCGAGGTCGCCGCCGAGATCCTCTCCCGGCCCGAGATCCTCGCTGTCGTGGGACCGGCCTGAGCGCCGAGTCGGCTCGTCAGGACGAGCCGACTCCGCGTGATCTGGGTCGGCGGCGGCTTACCGCTTACCGATGATCCCGACCGCGGCCGGGACCTTGGAGTCGACGATGGAGACCCGGAAGCCGGCGTCGGCCAGAGCCTTGCTCGACTTCTCGATCATCTCGGGGACCTGCTCGCGCTGGGTGGCCTCGTAGAAGAGGTTGACGGTGCCGCCGGGGAGGACGCGCTCGTGGAGCAGCGCGATCTCGGCGGATGCGTCACGCACCCAGAACAGGTTGACGTTGAACGCGAAGACCTTCGTCAGCCGCTTGACCGGCACCCGCAGCGTCGCGAGGTCGATCTGGCGAACCGTGAGGCGTCCTGCCTCCAGGTATTTCGCGCAGCGTCGCTTCGTACGATCGACACCCGACTCCGAGCGGTCGATCGCAAACAGCTTTCCGGTCTCCAGCCGGCTACAGATCAGCTCGGCACCAGCCCCCGGACCGCAGCCGATCTCAAGGACATGATCGTTCGGTTGAATGTCCATGAAGTCAACGGCCCAACGGATCCGAGCAGGGATCGTCTGCACCACCATGGGTCCAAGACTGCCAGATCCTTCTACGGTTGTGCGCACGACCCTCGCCGGACAGTGTTCACCGGATGCTGGTAGATCGTTGCTGCAGCGTGATCTATAGGGTTGGGCCCCATGACTAAGGTGGCTGTTCTCGGTGCACGTGGCAAGCTCGGTTCGGCGGTCTGCGATGCCGTCGAGTCCGCCGACGACCTCGAGCTCGTGGCGCGGATCGGCCGCGGCGACGAGCTGTCGACGATCACCGACGCCGGCGCCGAGGTGGCCGTCGACGTCACCACCCTCGAGGCGGTGATGGGCAACGCCGAGTTCTGTCTGTCCCACGGCGTGCACACGGTGATCGGCACCTCGGGCTTCGGTCCCGACCGCGTCGAGCAGCTCGAGGCCTGGCTGGCGAAGGCGCCGGGCGTCGGCGCGATGGTGGTGCCCAACTTCTCGGTCGGTGCCGTGCTGATGATGCGGTTCGCCGAGCTCGCCGCGGCCCACTTCCCGTCGGTGGAGATCGTCGAGACCCACCACGAGCGGAAGGCCGACGCTCCCTCCGGTACGGCACGCAGGACCGCCGAGCTCGTCGCTGCGGCGCGCCGGGAGGCCGGCGTGGGCCCGGCGCCCGACGCGACCACCTCGGCGCTCGACGGCGCCCGTGGCGCCTCCGTGGAGGGCATCCCGGTCCACTCGCTGCGGATGTCCGGGTCGGTCGCCCACCAGGAGGTCGTCCTCGGCGGCGTCGGCGAGCTCCTGACCATCCGCCACGACTCGCTCTCCCACGCCTCCTTCGCCCACGGCGTGCTCGCCGCGATCCGCGGCATCGGCTCGCGGCCGGGCCTCACCATCGGCCTCGAGGACGTCCTCGGACTCTGAAGCCTCGCCGAGTCCGCACCTGTGGACGCCGAGAATGCAGTTGTGGCGGACGAAACTAGCGTTTCGTCCGCCACAACTGCATTCTCGGCGCGATGTGCCTCAGCGGTAGTCGTCGGGGAGCTGGGTGCCGATCTTGACCTGCGGCTTGGGCAGGCGCAGCGGACGGAGCTGGATGGCCCGCATGATCGCGTAGTAGGTCGTGCCCTTGAGGTCGTTGTCGGGGAACCGGCGCTTGAGCTCCTTGCGGAGCAGGAAGCGCAGCGCGATCAGGTTGACGATCACGGTGGCCATCACGACGAGGGTGAAGAGCTGGGAGTACATCGCGAGCTCGAGGCTGACGTAGGGCACCACCAGCGCGATAATCAGCACCGGGAGCACGATCTCGGCGAAGGTGAACCGGGCGTCGATCCAGTCGCGGATGAACCGCTTGACCGGGCCCTTGTCGCGCAGCGGCAGGTAGCGCTCGTCGCCGGTCTTCATCGCCTGGCGCATCTTGTCGCCCTGCTCGGCGCGCTGGGCGCGGTTGGCGGCGCTGATCTCCTTGCGCGTACGCGGCTGCTTGAGGCGCGCCTTGCGAGCTGCCTCCGCTTCCTTGCGCGTGGGGGTCGGACGACCCTTGCCGGTCTCCTTGACCGGGCTCTCGGGCTCGACGACCTGCGGGGCGGGGGACTTACGACCGAACAACTTAAGTGACCTCTTACCTGTTGGCTGGGACACACACAGGATATCCCGAGCGGCCTTGACAGCGAGTTTTGTGGACCCGACCTAAGGTGAGAGGCAACACTTGTCCTAGGACACGAGAGTCCAGCGGCAAGCGACGACGCGGGGCGGCCGGCGGTCGGCCGCATATGAGAGGCGTAAAGGGAACCGATGAGTGTGATGAAGCGGCTGAGCCTGGTCTTCAAGGCGAAGGCAAACAAGGCGCTCGACAAGGCCGAGGACCCACGGGAGGTGCTCGACTACAGCTACCAGAAGCAGCTTCAGATGCTGCAGCAGGTCCGCCGCGGCGTCGCGGACGTCGCGACCAGCCGCAAGCGCGTCGAGCTGCAGATCAACGGGCTCAAGCAGCAGTCCGACAAGCTCACCGGACAGGCCCAGAAGGCCATCGAGATGAACCGCGAGGATCTCGCTCGCGAGGCGCTGACCCGCAAGTCGGGGCTGACCAGCCAGATCAACGATCTCAACACGCAGCTCGCCACTCTCCAGGGTGAGGAGGAGAAGCTCACCCTCGCCCAGCAGCGGCTGCAGGCCAAGGTGGAGGCCTTCCGCACCAAGAAGGAGACCATCAAGGCGACCTACACCGCCGCCGAGGCGCAGACCCGGATCAACGAGGCCGTCTCCGGCATCGGTGAGGAGATGGGCGACATCGGCCTGGCGATGCAGCGTGCCGAGGACAAGACCCTCGAGATGCAGGCCCGTGCCGGTGCCGTCGACGAGCTGCTCGCCTCGGGCGCCCTCGACGACCTCACCGCCGGACCGTCCGACGACATCACCCGTCAGCTCGACGCGCTCAGCTCGACCAACGACGTCGAGGCCGAGCTCGCCGCGCTCAAGGGCCTCAGCGCTCCGCAGCAGACGCAGGCGCTGCCCGCCGCCGACGCCAACGCGCCGGTGATCGACGTGGAGTCGACCGAGAAGAAGGCCGAGCAGTGATCGTCCGCATCCTGGGTGAGGGGCAGTACGACGTCGACGACGCCGCCGTCGACAAGCTCAACGAGCTCGACGCCGCCGTCGAGGCTGCCTGCCAGGGCACCGACGAGGCCGTCTTCGAACAGGCTCTCACCGCGCTGCTCGACAGCGTCCGTTCGCTCGGGACCGCCCACCCGGTCGACGCGATCGACTCCTCCGACCTGATCCTCCCCGGACCCGGCTCCACGCTCGCCGAGGTCTCCGAGATGCTCGGCGACGAGGGCCTCATCCCTGGCTGAGCAGCATGTCACGCTTCCAGGGTGATGCCGGGCTGACCGTCCGGATGACCACGGTGATGTTCCTGCTCGGCGCACTGTTCGTCGGGCTCGTCGTGGCTCTGATGTTCGTGCTGCCTGCGCAGTGGGCGCCGATCATCGGCATCGTCGGGCTCGGCATCGCCTGGTGGCAGTGGTACTCCTCCGACACCCTCGCGATGCGCGCGATGCGCGCGCGAGAGGTGTCGGCCGAAGAGGCGCCCGAGCTGCACGCGATGATCGACCGGCTGTGCGCCCTGGCCGACATGCCGAAGCCGCGGGTCGGGATCGCCTACACCGACATGCCCAACGCCTTCGCCACCGGCCGCTCGCCGAAGCGGTCCGTGGTCGTGGTGACCACCGGCATCATGCAGCGGCTGAGCGCCGAGGAGCTCGAGGGCGTGATCGCTCACGAGCTCTCCCACGTCGCCCACCGCGACGTGCTGGTGATGACGGTCGCCTCCTCGGCCGGCATCGTGGCCGGGATGCTGAGCCGCGGCTCGCAGTACGGTGCGTACGCCGGTGGCGGCCGCCGCGACAACAACAACGGTCTTCCGGTGTGGCTGGTGGTGCTGCTGGTCTCGCTCGCGGTCTACGCGGTGTCGTGGCTGCTGCTGCGGATGCTGTCGCGCTACCGCGAGCTCGCCGCCGACCGGGCCGGCGCGCAGCTGACCATGAAGCCCGCCGCGCTGGCCAGCGCGCTGCAGAAGATCACCGGCGAGATCTCCGCGATCCCGAGCCGGGACCTGCGGTCCTCGCAGGCGCTGAACGCGTTCTTCATCGCGCCGGCGATCAGCGGCCAGTCGCTGCGTACGCTGACCTCGACGCATCCGTCGCTGGAGCAGCGGCTGGAGCAACTCGCCCGGATCGAGGCCGAGCTGGGCCGTCCGGCGCAGTAGGGTCGCCCTCGTGGGCTTCTGGGACGTCATCACAGGTCGTACGCGACCGAAGCAGGCCAACCTCGACGCGCTGTTCGCGGTGCCGACGGCCGCGCTCACCATGCAGACCTCGCTCGGGCTGGTCCCGACCGGCGACGGCGCGGTCTGCTACCGGGCCGCCGCCGGGGCCGGGTTCGCCGGCACCCAGAACGACGTCGTGGAGCTGCTCGGCGCCTCCGAGAACGCGCCGAAGGTGACCACGAGCGTCGACGAGTTCGGCTTCACCTGGCTCAGCGTCGACCGCGAGCCGCTGGACCCGGACAACCCCGACATCACCGGCCTGGTCACCGACCTGCACGCGGTCAACACGACGCTGGAGATGAACGGCTTCGGCCCCGGGCTGCTGTGCTCCCTGATCACCTTCGAAGGCGCCGACGGGCGCCGCGTCGGCCTGATCTACCTCTACAAGCAGGGCACCTTCTACCCCTTCGTCCCCACCGGCCCGCAGCAGCGCGACAACCTCCTCGAGATCAACGTCCGCACCGCGATCGAGGGCGACCTCCCGGTCGAGAAGGATCTGTCCCGCTGGCTCGCCGTCTGGGGCGCCCCCGGGCTCTGACCGACCGGAGGTCGACATGGAACGGGCACGGAGCTTCGGCGCGGTCGCGGAGGACTACGAGCGCTATCGTCCCGGCTACCCCGAGAGCCTGGTCGCGCTGGTGACCGAGGTCGCCGAAGGGCCGGTGCGCCGGGCGATCGAGATCGGTGCCGGCACCGGGAAGGCGACCCGGACGTTCGCGGGCGCCGGGATCGAGGTGCTCGCGACCGACCCCGACGCCGAGATGCTCGCCGTCCTCCGCCGCGAGTGCGCCGGCCTGCCGGTGATCACCGTGCGGGCCGCTCTGGAGGACCTCTACCCGGCCGACCACCAACCGTTCGACCTTCTCTACGCGGCCGCGGCCTGGCACTGGACCGCGCCGGTGACCCGGTGGGACCTTGCCACCGCGCTGGTCCGCGCCGGGGGAGCGGTGGCCTTCTTCGGCGGTCCCTTCGAGCTCGCCGACGACGAGGTCGCGGCGGTCGAGGAGGAGATGATCGCGGCGTACGCCCCGGAGGGCCGTCACCTGCCGCCGCCGTCCCCGGCGGATGCGCCGATGCTGTTCCCCGGGGACGAGATGCTGGCCGACGACCGGCTGAGCGACGTACGCCAGCGGGAGGTGCCGCGCCGGTTCAGCCTCGCCCGCGACGACTACGTGCGCCACCTCGACACCATCTCCGCGATCCGGATCCTCCCGGCCGACGACCGGGCCGCGCTCTTCGCCGACCTGGCCCGAGGCCTTCCCGAAGGGTGGAGGTGCGTGCGGACCTGATGCTCCACACCGCCCGCCGGGTCGGCGACGTACGGGATTCACAGTCTCCCCACAGCCGGGGCCGACCTCCCGCATAGCCGGGTTCACCACAGTCCTCTCGTCAGACCCTCCGGCGCCCCGCCGGGGCCGTACGAGAGAGGCAGCGTGGTGCGCAAGAGACTCACGGAGCGGTGGCGGAGGCTGGGGCGGACGGCCCGGATCCTGCTCGCCGCCGGGGTGGCGGCAGTGGTGGTCGGTGGCGGAGCGGGAGCCTGGGCGCTCACCCGCGAGGACACCGGGCAGTCCCAGACGATGACGGTGCAGGCGTCCTCGGGGACGGTGAAGGAGACGGTGTCGGCCAGCGGCACCGTGGAGGCGGCCGAGACCGCCGACCTGACCTTCCAGGTCTCGGGCACCGTGACGAAGGTGCACGTCGCGGAGGGCGACGTGGTCAAGAAGGGTCAGGCGCTCGCCGAGGTCGACGACGAGTCGCTGATCGCCTCCCGCACCGCGGCGAAGTCCGCGCTGGCCGCCGCCGAGGAACAGTACGAGACCGACCAGGACTCGGGTGCCTCCGACGTACAGCTCGCCGCCGACGAGGCCGCCGTGGTCTCGGCCGAGGCCGATCTGGACAGCGCCCGCGAGGCGGTGGAGGACGCGGTGCTGCGCTCCACCATCTCCGGCACCGTGACGGCGTTCGACATCGAGGTCGGCGACACCGTCGGCTCCGGCTCCTCATCCTCCAGCAGCAGCTCCGGCTCGGGCGACAGCGCTGCGGGAGGCGGCGGGAGCATGCCCGGAGACTCGGGATCGGACTCCTCGAGCGACTCCAGCTCCAGCGACTCCAGCGGCACCGTCACGGTCGTGTCCACCGACTCGTTCGTGGTCGAGGCGACCGTGAGCGCCGATGACGCGGCGAAGGTGAAGAAAGGTCTCCAGGCCACGCTCACCCTCAACGGAGCCGAGGAGGACATCTTCGGCACCGTCTCCACCGTCGGGAAGGTGGCCGAGTCCAGCTCGACCGGCGCCGCGGTCTTCCCGGTGACGATCGCGGTCACCGGCGAGGTCGAGGACGTCTATCCCGGCACCAGCGTCACCGCCGCGATCACGGTCAAGCAGCGCGAGAACGTGCTCACCGTCAACAGCGCCGCCATCCAGACCGAGGGCGACAAGACGTACGTCGACAAGGTCGTCGACGGGAAGGCGGTCAAGACCGAGGTGACGATCGGCGAGGTGTACGGCGCCACGACCGAGATCACCAAGGGCCTCGAGGACGGCGACAGCGTCGAGATGCAGGGGTTCACCAGGCCCACCGGCGGTGGTGGCGGCGACGAGGGCGGCCAGCGTGGCCAGGGCGGCTTCCCGGGTGGCGGAGAGCTCCCCGAGGGCTTCCAGGGCGGCGGCGCCTTCCCCGGTGGCGGCTTCCCGGGCGGCGGTGGCCAGTGAGCACGCTCTCCGAGACCACCGGCGCCGTGGTGTCGCTGGACGGCGTACGCAAGACCTATCGCTCCGGGTCGATCGAGTTCGAGGCCCTGCGCGGGGTCGACATGCGGATCACCGCGGGAGAGTACGTCGCCGTGGTCGGGCCGTCGGGCTCGGGAAAGTCGACCCTGATGAACATCCTCGGCTGCCTCGACGTACCGACGCAGGGGAGCTACCACCTCGGCGGCGAGGACGTCTCCACGATGTCGGAGACCGAGCTCGCCCATGTCCGCAACCGCCGGATCGGCTTCGTGTTCCAGCAGTTCAACCTGCTGCCGAGCCTTGCGGCCTGGCGCAACGTCGAGCTGCCGCTGGTGTACGCCGGCATGGGCAGAGCCGAGCGGCACGAGCGCGCCGTCGAGGCACTGACGAGGGTCGGCCTCGGCGATCGGGTCGACAACCGGCCCGGTGAGCTCTCCGGCGGCCAGCAGCAGCGGGTCGCGGTGGCCCGGGCGCTGGTCACCGAGCCGGACATCATCCTGGCCGACGAGCCAACCGGCAACCTCGACTCGGGCTCGACCACGGCCGTGCTCGGGCTGCTCGACGAGCTCCACGACAGCGGCCGCACGATCGTGCTCATCACTCACGAGCACGACGTCGCGGCCCGGGCGAGCCGTAATCTGACGATCCGCGACGGCCTGATCACCGCGGACGACCTGGTGGGGGCGTGATGAGGGCGGCACCGCGACGTCGCGACACGTCGGGCACTGCGCGCGCGGCGACGGGGATGAGCTGGGCCGAGACCTTCCGCACGGCCTGGGACGCGGTCCGCTCCCACCGGTTGCGGTCGGTGCTGACCATGCTCGGCATCGTGATCGGCATCGCCTCGGTCATCCTCACCGTCGGCCTGGGCCAGGGTGCCCAGGACCAGGTGAAGTCGCAGATCAGCGCACTGGGCAGCAATCTGCTGATCGTCTCCCCGGGCAGCACGACCAGCTCCGAGGGCGTACGCGGTGGGTTCGGGTCGGCGTCCACGCTGACCCTCCAGGATGCCGACGCCATCGCGGACGACGAGGCCGCACCGGACGTGAAGGGGGTCGCGCCGGTGACCTCCTCCAACGCCCAGCTCGACACCAGCACGACCAACTGGACCACCTCGCTCGTGGGGGCGACGACCTCCTGGCCGGAGGTGCGCAAGCGGGAGCTCTCCTCGGGACGCTTCTTCACCTCCCAGGAGGTCGCTCAGGGCGCGAAGGTGGTCGTGCTCGGGCCCGACACCGCCTCGGAGCTGTTCAGCGGGCCGGCCAACCCGGTCGGACAGACCGTGAGCGTCGGCGGCACCCAGCTGACCGTGATCGGCGTGCTCGCCTCGAGCGGATCCTCCTCGTCGGGTTCGACCGAGGACGACACCGCCGTCACCCCGATCAGCACCGCGAAGGCCCTGACCGGCTCCTCCAGCTCGAGCGTCTCGACGATCTATGTGGAGGCCGCCTCGGAGGATCGCCTCTCGGCTGCGTACCAGGAGATCAACGCGCTGTTGCTCAACCTGCACGACGTGAGCGCGGCCGACGCCGACTTCACGATCTCGTCGCAGGACTCGCTGGTCGAGACCGCCAACGCGACCAACGAGACCCTCACGGTCCTGCTCGGCGGCATCGCGGCGATCTCGCTCCTCGTCGGTGGCATCGGCGTCATGAACATCATGCTCGTCTCCGTCACCGAGCGGATCCGCGAGATCGGGTTGCGCAAGGCGCTCGGCGCCACGCCGGCGGTGATCCGCAACCAGTTCCTGGTCGAGGCGTCCCTTCTCGGCCTGGCAGGTGGCGTGGTCGGCATCATCATCGCCTCCCTCGGCGCGTGGGGTCTGCCGGACCTGATCGACCAGTCGGTCTCGCTCTCCCTGGTGGCCACCGCGGCCGCCTTGGCCACCTCCCTCGCGCTCGGCATCGGCTTCGGGGTCTACCCCGCGACCCGTGCCGCTCGCCTGACCCCGATCGACGCACTCCGCAGCGAGTGACGCACCCGTCTCGACGTACGAAGGAACTCTTGTGAAGCGCATCTGTTTGGCAGTCATCGCCGTGGGCGGACTGTTCATGTTCACCGCCTGCGGCTCCGACGACACGGCTCAGGACGCTCCCGCGGGCGACAGCCAGGGGGCCGGTCAACAGGGCGGCGGACAGCGCGGCGGCATGCCAGGAGCCACCGGCAAGGTCGCTGCGGCCGACGGCTCCACCATCCAGGTCCAGGGCAGCGACAGCCAGACCGCGGTGACCTACACCGACAAGACCGCGATCAGTCAGCAGGTCACCGGAAGCGTCGCCGACGTCAAGGCCGGAGTGTGCGTGGTGGTCACCCCGGCCGACGGTTCGGAGAGCTCCGAGACCGCCGTGACCGCGGGCTCGATCCGGGTCACGGAGAAGACCGACGGATCCTGCCAGGGCGGCTTCGGCGGCGGCCGTCCGTCGGGGATGCCGTCTGGCATCCCCGACGGGGAGATGCCCTCGGGTGCGCCCGAGGGCGGGATGCCCTCAGGTGGCCCGGGAGGCGGTGGCGGGTTCGGCACCTCGGGTGAGGTGACCGCTGTCTCCGGCGACACGATCACGGTCGCCGCGACGAGGTTCGACCCGCAGGCCGAGGAGGGTGCCGATCCCGAGACCACGACGGTGACCGTGACCACCACCGGCGAGACCACGGTGACGGCCACCGAGACGGCCGACGCCACCGCGCTGAGCATCGGCCGCTGCGTCACGGCCAGCGGCACCGCCGATGACACCGGCGCGGTGAGCGCCGAGCGGATCGAGGTCTCCGACGCGGTCGACGGCGAGTGCTCCACCGGCTTCGGGCGCGGTGGGTTCCCGGGCGGCGGCTCGCAGGACGGGGCGTCGTCGTGAGGCGGCCGGCTGCACGCTGGGTCAGAGCCACCTCGGGGGTGGCGACCCTGGCCGTCCTCGCCGGCTGCGGCTACGTGGCGTACGCCGCCTCGACGGACCCCGCCGACGGCTACCGTCTCGCGTCGGCCTCGACCGGCGACGTCGAGCAGACCCTCTCGCTCACCGGGACGGTCGCGCCGAACGGCCGTGCCGATCTCAGCTTCGGTACCAGCGGCACCGTGGCCTCGGTCGTCGAGGAGGGCACCACGGTCAAGAAGGGACAGGTCCTGGCCGAGCTCGACACGAGCTCGCTGAAGAAGAGCCTCAAGACGGCCAAGGCATCGCTCGCCTCCGCCAAGGCGCAGCTGGAGTCCGACAAGGAGGCCCAGGCCTCCGGCTCCACGTCGTCCTCATCCTCGAGCACGGCCACCGAGTCGAGCACCACGACGTCCGACTCGTCGGGCGGTGTGATCGCGGCCGTCTTCACCGGCACCACCGGCACCGTGACGGCGGTCAGCGACAGCGACGTCGTCGCGCAGATCAAGGCGCTGCAGACCGAGGTCACCGACGCCCAGACCTCGGTCTCCACGGCCGAGGGCGAGCTCGAGGACGCGCAGACCGACCTGTCCGCCGCCATCGACAAGCTCTCCGCGCTCGTCTCGGGTGGCGGCACGCTCGACGACGGTGGCGCCCTCGCCCAGGCGCTGAACGATGCCAGGGCCAGCTGCACCTCGACCGACGAAGGCTCCTCGGAGAGGTGCACCGGCAACCTGGACGACGCGCTCGCCGCCCAGGGTTCGGCCAAGGGCAGCGTGCAGGATGCGATCGGTCAGCTCAGCTCCGCGCAGGAAGCCGTCGGCCGCGCCAAGGAGGCGCTCTCGGGCGCGAAGGGAACGCTCTCCACCGCGATCGATGATCTCGACGCCTTGCTCGCCTCGGCCTCGGCCGGAGGTTCCTCGGACGGCGGCACCGGTGGTGGCACCGGTGGTGGCACCGGAGGCGGCACCGGCGGCGGAACCGGCGGAACCCCCGAGGGAGGTGGCAACCCGGGTGGATCCCCAGGCGGTTCCGGAGGGGAGATGCCCGGCGGCACCGGCGGCGGCAGCATCGAAGGTCAGGGCGGCGCGGGTACGCAGCCGGAGGGCATGACGGGTCAGGGCAGCGCGGAGAGTGGTTCCGGTGGCGCCGTGGGCGGCGCCGGCCAGTCGGTCACGGCGGCGACGATCGCCCAGGACCAGGCCGAGATCGACCGGGCCGAGGTCGACGTCATCGACGCCAAGGCAGCGCTGGCCGCCGCCGTGATCAAGGCGCCCGCGGCCGGCACGGTCGCCGCTGTGGACGTCACCGAAGGGTCCTCGGTGAGCGCCGGTGCCGCCGCGGTCACCGTGATCGCCGAAGGCCTGACGAGCGTCGAGCTCGAGGTCACGAGCGCGCAGCTGAGCAAGCTGCAGGCGGGGCAGACGGCCACGGTCTCGCCGGCCGGTGTCGACAAGGACCTGCCCGGCAAGGTCACCCTGCTCGGCAAGGTGCCGGACACGTCCTCGGGCAGCAGCACCTTCTCGGTGACCGTGACGCTCGACGAGGAGGGACTGGACCTGCTCGCCGGCAACACCGCGACGGTGGAGGTCGTCCTGGGATCCGCCGAGGACGTACTCACCGTTCCGGCCTCGGCCGTCTCCGACGGAACCGTGACCGTTCTCGACAAGGACGGGAACCCGCAGAGGGTACGCGTCACCACCGGGCTCACGGGCAGGACCACGGTCGAGGTGACCGAAGGGATCGACGCGGGCGACGAGATCGTGCTGGCCGACCTCTCGGCCGCGCTGCCGACCACCGACGACTCCTCCGACGGCGGTGACGGTGCGTTCACCAACGTGGGCGGTTCCGGTGGATTCCCAGGCGGGGGAGGTGGGTTCCCGGCCGGCGGTCCTCCGTCCAGATGACACGCACAGGAGCCACACAGGATTCACACAGCCTCTCGGGGCACCATGAGTGACATGACCGCTGCCGCCTCCGACATGACCCGCCTCGACGGGTCGCCCCTTCGTGTTCTCGTCGTGGACGACGAGGTCAACATCGCCGAGCTGATCATGATGGCGCTGCGCTACGAGGGCTGGGAGGTGGCGGCGGCACACACCGGCACCAAGGCGGTCAGCGCCGCCCGCGACTTCACTCCCGACGCGATCGTGCTCGACTGGATGCTGCCCGACTTCGACGGCCTCGAGGTCCTGCGCCGCGTACGGTCCACCAACCCGGCCGTACCCGTCCTCTTCCTCACCGCCAAGGACGCCGTCGAGGACCGGGTCGCCGGGCTGACCGCGGGCGGCGACGACTACGTGACCAAGCCGTTCTCGCTGGAGGAGCTCGTCGCGCGCCTGCGCGCCCTGATGCGGCGGGCCGGCGCGACCCGGATCGAGGAGCACTCGGTGATCCATGTCGGGGACCTGACGATGGACGAGGACTCCCGGGAGGTGCGCCGGGCGGGGGAGGAGATCAGCCTCACCGCGACGGAGTTCGAGCTGCTCCGCTTCCTGATGCGCAACCCGCGCCGGGTGCTGTCCAAGGCCCAGATCCTCGACCGGGTCTGGTCCTACGACTTCGGCGGTCAGGCCAACGTCGTCGAGCTCTACATCTCCTACCTGCGCAAGAAGATCGACGCCGGCCGGGAGCCGATGATCCACACCATGCGGGGTGCGGGCTATGTGCTGAAGGCCGCTGAGTGACCGGCGCGCTGAAGCGGCTGGTCGCGCCGCTCATCTCGCGGCTGGTCATCACCGCGGTCGCCCTGGTGCTGGTCGTCTCGCTGCTGATCGCCACCGTCGCCACGATCGCGCTGCGCCAGACGCTGATGGAGCGTCTCGACCGGGACGTGCACGACATGGCGCGCGGCGTCGTGGGCCCGGGCCCAGGCCCCGGCACCGACCTCAACTTCGGGCCGGACTCGGTCCTGGCGGCCTTTCCCGAGAACGGTCAGCCCCAAGGCAACCTCGGCAACTTCAACCCCGACCAGATGGAGTCCCTCAGCTCCGCCGACCTGGATCTGCTGGCCGAGGTACGTGTCGACGCACGCCCCCATGACGTCGAGCTGCCCGATCGCGGCACCTACCGCGTGATCGCCCAATCAGGGTTCAACCGCAACCTGGGCCAGACGGTGGTCGTCGTCACCGGACGTTCGACCAACGAGGTCGAGAACACCATCGACAGCCTGGTCTACTGGGAGGCCCTGCTGATCCTGCTGGGCGTCGTCGGCGCGGCAGGCGCGGGCTACCTCGTCGTACGCCGCCAGCTCAGCCCGCTGCGCGAGGTCGCCGCCACCGCGCACACCGTCGCCAGGCTCCCGCTCTCCTCGGGCGAGGTCTCGGTGACCGAGCGGGTCCCCGAGCGGCTCACCGACGAGGACACCGAGGTCGGCCAGGTCGGCGCCGCGCTCAACTCGCTGCTCGACCACGTCGAGACCTCGCTGGCCGAGCGGCACCGCAGCGAGCAGCAGGTACGCCAGTTCGTCGCCGACGCCTCCCACGAGCTGCGCACGCCGCTGACCACCATCCGCGGGTACACCGAGCTCGCTCAGCAGCGGCCCGAGGCGGTCCCGACGGCGCTCGGCAAGGTGGAGGAGGAGTCGCTGAGGATGACCGCGCTGGTCGAGGACCTGCTCCTGCTCGCGCGTCTCGACCAGGGCCGCCCGCTGGCGCGCGACTCCGTCGACCTGACCCGGCTGCTCCTGGAGGCAGTCGACGACGCCCGGGTCGTCGACCCGTCACACATCTGGCGGCTCGAGCTGCCCGCCGACGCCGACTCCGGCGGAGTCGACGGCGCCGAGGTGATCGTCACCGGCGACGCCCAGCGGCTCCACCAGGTGATCAGCAACCTGCTCACCAACGAGCGGCGGCACACGCCGGCCGGCACCACGGTCACGGTCCGCGTACGTCCTGATGGTTTCGGCGTCCACGACGACGGCCCCGGCTTCCCGCCCGCCCTGGTCCCGCACGCCTTCGAGCGCTTCACCCGGGCCGACGAGGCGCGCCAGCGCGACGGTGGCGCCGGCCTCGGGCTGGCCCTCGTCCACGCGATCGTCACCTCCCACGGCGGCACCGTGAGGCTGACCAGCGTTCCCGGCGACACCACCATCGCCGTACGCCTCCCCGTCAGCTGACCGCAGCCGAGGCGTCACGCACGTCGGCCGAGGTGGCACACCGGTGCCACCTCGGCCGACGTAGCCGACGCCTCGGCTGGACGGGGTCAGTCGTCCTGAGTCTTGCCCGGGAGATCGAGCATCCGCTGGAGGGCGAGCTTGGCGTAGTGCTCGGTCTCGGCGTCGACCTCGATGCGGTTGACGACCTGTCCCTCGACCAGGGACTCGAGGGCCCAGACGAAGTGGGGCAGGTCGATGCGGTTCATCGTGGAGCAGTAGCAGACGGTGCGGTCGAGGAAGACGATCCGCTTGTCGGGGTGGGCGGCGGCCAGGCGCTTGACCAGGTTGAGCTCGGTGCCGATCGCCCAGGCCGAGCCGGCAGGAGCGGCCTCGATCGTGTTGATGATGAACTCGGTCGAGCCGACCAGGTCGGCCTTGAGGACGACCTCGTGCTGGCACTCGGGGTGGACCAGGATCTGCACGCCCGGGATCTCGGCGCGCAGGTCGTCGATGGTGTCGGGGGAGAAGCGGCCGTGGACCGAGCAGTGGCCCTTCCACAGGATCACCTTCGCCGCCCGCAGCTCCTCGGCAGATACGCCGCCGCCGGGCTTGAGCGGGTCCCAGACCACGCAGTCGTCCAGCGACATGCCGAGCTTCAGGACCGCGGTGTTGCGGCCGAGGTGCTGGTCGGGGAAGAAGAGGACCTTGGCGTCGTCCTTCTGCTCGAAGGCCCACTCCAGCACGGCCTGCGCGTTGGACGAGGTGCACACGACGCCGTCGTGGCGGCCGCAGAACGCCTTGATGTCGGCCGAGGAGTTCATGTAGGTCACCGGCACGACCTGCTCGGCCACACCGGCCTCCGAGAGGGCCTCCCAGGCCTTCTCGACCTGGCCCAGCCGCGCCATGTCGGCCATCGAGCAGCCCGCGGCGAGGTCGGGGAGGATGACCGCCTGCGACGGCGAGGTCAGGATGTCGGCCGACTCGGCCATGAAGTGCACGCCGCAGAAGACGATGTACTCCGCGTCCGGCCGGGCGGCAGCGTCGCGCGCAAGCTTGAAGGAGTCCCCGGTCACGTCAGCGAACTGGATGACCTCGTCGCGCTGGTAGTGGTGTCCGAGGACGAACACCTTCTCGCCCAGCTTCTCCTTGGCGGCGAGAGCGCGCTTGACCAGGTCGGGGTCGGAGGCGGCCGGCAGGTCGCCGGGGCACTCGACGCCACGCTCGGAGTTCAGGTCGGTGCCGCGCCCCAGGGGGAGCAGCGGGAGGTCGACAGTCGTCATGATGACGATAATACATGTCGAGGGTTCGATGGCCCGGTGGCGTGGGTCACATGGTGGTACTCGCCGCGGGCCCGGCTCAGGCGCGCAGCGGCCGGACGGCGTCCCAGGCCGGGTCGGTGTCGACCCGGGTGACGACGTCGCCGTGGACCCAGCCGCCGACCGTCTCCTCCAGCCGCTGCGGGGCCGAGGTGGTGGGATCGACGTAGGCGTGGAGGAGACGTACGCCGTTGGTGGTCTCGTGGGCCACGACCCGGCCGTCGGGGCCGAGGGTCGAGGCGAGCCGGTCCTCGAGCTGCCCGAGCTCGCGCAGGGCGTCGGCGGAGGGGAGGCCCCGCTCGGCGAAGCCGATGTAGGGCACCATCACGCCGACGTGGTGGGTCAGGTTGGGTGCCGTCACCGGGTGCAGCGGCACCACCGCGCTCGCGATCACCGGACCCTGGGGACTCTCCCCGTGGAGCAGCACCCAGGCCGGGTTGCCGTCGGGGTCGACGTACTCCTTGCGGAGGTTCCTCACCGCGGCGCGCAGCCCGTCGAGGCCGAAGCCGTCACGGGGGCGGGCGGTGGTGGTCTCGACCTCACCGATCCACAGCTCCGTGCTGGACTCGCCCAGCGTGGTGTCGAGGGCGTGGAAGGCGACCTGGAGACGGGCTTCCTCGGTGAGGTCGGGGAAGGCCGGGTGAAAGAGCGTGAGGTCGAAGTGGGCGCCCTTCTGCCGGGCACCGACCAGCACGTCGGCGAGCCGGATCGCGTCGCCACCGGGCGTGGTGAGCACGGCCTCGACCGGATCGTCGACCGGCGGGCGCTGGTCGCTGAACTCCCAGGGCGAGACGCCGTCGGGCTCGGGCGCGGCGAGCAGCCAGCGGCGCGCGAGCGCGCGATGGTCCGGGTTGCCTCCTGCCGAGACGACCAGCAGCCGTCCGCCCAGGGGCCCGGGGCCGACCTCCCAGCTCAGGCCCGCCTCCATCGCGTCGACCCGCCGGGCCAGCAGGGCGACCAGGGCGTCCTGGTCGTCGGCGCCGAGCGCAGCGCCGCACGCCAGCGCACCCTTCTGCGCCCACCAGGTCCAGAAGGCGCTGATCCGCCTGCTCTCTGAGTCCCTGGCCTCGCGTCGCCCGAAGATCCGCACGAAACGACCTTAACGCGACGCATGCGCATTGGTTACGACATCGATAACGGTCCTCGGGCACCCGTCGACGTCCGGCCGCGGGTAGGTTTCGGCCATGCGAGTGCTGATCGCCCCCGACAAGTACGCAGGCACGCTCACCGCCTCCCAGGCGGCCTCCGCGATCGCGGAGGGGTGGCGGCGTACGGCTCCGCGAGACGAGCTCTCGCTGGCTCCGATGGCCGACGGAGGACCGGGATTCCTCGAGCTGCTCCACGACGTCCTCGGCGGTGACCTGCGCGAGGTCGAGGTCAGGGGGCCGCACGGCGAGCCGGTGTCGGCGCAGGTGCTGGTCGTGGGCGAGACCGCCTACGTCGAGTCGGCCCAGGCCGCCGGCCTGCACCTGACCGGCGGGAAGGGGGCCGAGCAGGCGACCTCGTACGGCGTGGGGCAGCTGCTCCTCGCCGCCCGCGACGCCGGGGCGAGCACCGTCGTGGTCGGGCTCGGCGGCTCGGGCACCAGCGACGGGGGAGCGGGGCTGCTGGCCGCGCTGGGCGCCACCGCCGACCGGCCGCTCGATGCCGGTGTCGCCGGGCTGGAGGGCATCACCGAGGTCACGCTGCCCGAGCCGCTCGGCCTCGACATCGTCATCGCCAGCGACGTGGACAACCCGCTGACCGGGCTCTTCGGCGCGGTCAAGGTCTACGGCGCGCAGAAGGGGCTGGCAGAGGAGACCATGCCCCGCTGGGACGGAGCGCTGCAGGACCTGGCCGCCGCGACCTCCCGCAGGACCGCGACCGAGAAGGGTGCGGGAGCGGCCGGCGGGATGGGGTTCGCGCTGCTGCTTCTCGGCGCCACCCGCCGGCCTGGGTTCGACGTCGTCGCCGACCTGCTGGGGCTGCCCGAGCTGGCCTCGCGGGCCGACCTGGTGATCACCGGCGAGGGGTCCTTCGACCCGCAGAGTGCCGCCGGAAAGGTGCCGGCCGGGGTGGCCAGGCTCGCCGAGCAGGCCCTGCGGCCCTGCATCGTGCTGGCGGGGAAGGTCAGCATGAGCGGTCGGGAGATGCGTACGCTCGGCATCGACGCCGCCTACTCGCTCGTCGACAGCGTCGGCGAGGAGCGCGCGCTGGGCCAGGCGTACGAATCCCTGGTCCAGGTCGCCGCCAGGGTCGCCCGGACGTGGTCCGCCGACCACCGGGAATAACCGAGGATGTGCGACGATTGACCCAGAGACACAACCCGCACCCACGCACAGGGAGCCCAGCTACATGACCGAGCAGACGACCGAACGCCGCGCCGACTCCATCAACCTGAGCGACGTTGCCGCCGCGAAGGTGAAGAGCCTCCTGGAGCAGGAAGGCCGCGACGACCTGAGCCTGCGCATCTCCGTGCAGCCTGGTGGCTGCTCCGGCCTGCGCTACCAGCTCTTCTTCGACGAGCGCACCCTCGACGGTGACGTCGTCACCGACTTCGACGGTGTCTCCGTCGTCGTCGACCGGATGAGCGTCCCTTACCTCAACGGCGCGATGATCGACTTCGTGGACAGCATCGAGAAGCAGGGGTTCACCATCGACAACCCCAACGCCACCGGCTCCTGCGCCTGTGGTGACTCGTTCCACTGAGTCAGCACCACTGAGCATCGACGCGAGCGCCCCCGTCCGGTTCGGACGGGGGCGCTCGTGCGTTCGACGACGCTCAGGATGACGCTCGGGATGACGCTCAGGTGGTGACCGGCGCCGGCCGGCGGCCGGCGAACGCCGGCGTCGTCAGCGCCAGCAGCAGGAGCACGAGCCCGAAGGCCGTGGAGGCGAGCATCGCGGACTCCATCGCCGGCTCGATCCCGTCCTCGGCGCGACTGGTGAACACGGCGGTGAGCGTCGCGACGCCGATCGCGCCTCCGAGCTGCTGCATCGACTGGAACAGCCCGGCAGCGGCACCGGAGTCCTCGCCTCCCGCCGCCATGATCGCGGCGCTGGCCGGGGTGAAGAAGAACGGCGCGGTGAAGCCGAAGACGAAGCACGGCACCAGGACGCCGGCCCACAGCGGCGCATCGGCGGCCAGCAGCGCGAAGGCGACCAGCCCCGCCAGGCCGAGGAGGATTCCGAGGGTGATCGTCCCGCGGTCCCCGATGCGGGCAACCAGCGTCGGCACGAGGCGGGCGCCGAGGATCACCGATGCTCCCCACGGCAGGTAGGCCAGCCCTGCCTCGAGCGCGTCGAAGTGACGTACGTCCTGCAGGAAGAGCACCGAGAAGGTGAAGAACCCGATCATCATCGCCGGGACCAGGAGCATGCCCGCATACGGGACGGCGCGGCGGGTGCCCGCGAGCAGGCGCAGCGGCACGACCGGGTGCGCTGCGCGCGACTCCACGGCGATCAGCGCGACAAGCGCGAGCAGCGCGAGAGCCAGGGAGCCGAGCACGACCGGGTCGTCCCAGCCCTCCTGGCCCGCTCGGGTGAGCCCGTGCACCAGGGAGACCATCGTGACGGCGGAGGTGATCGCTCCGGGGATGTCCAGGCGCCCGGGCATCCGGTCGGCCTCCCGGACGAAGGCCATGGTCCCCGCGATGACCGCGACCCCGACGGGCACGTTGATCAGCATCACCCAGCGCCAGTCCAGGAGCACGGTCAGTACGCCGCCCGCGACCAGGCCCAGGCAGCTGCCGAGGCTGGAGCCGATGATGAACCACGACATCCCGCGCAGCCGCTGCGGGCCTTCGTCGGTGTTCGCAACGAGCAGCACCATGATCGCCGGCCCGGCGAGCGCCGCGCCGATGCCCTGCACGGCGCGCGCCGCGATCAGCAGCTCACCGGACGGAGCGAGCCCGCCGGCTGCCGAGGCGATCACGAAGATCGCCGCGCCCACCAGGAGCACGCGGCGGGGGCCGAACATCATCCCGAGCCGCCCGCTCACCAGGAGGAAGCCCGCGAACGCCAGCGCGTAGGCGGAGACGACCCACGACAGGCCGACCGCGCCGAGCCCGAACTCGTCGCGGATGTAGGGCAGCGCGACGGTGACGATCACGCCGTCGACCATCAGCATCAGCTGGCAGGTCACCACCGCCGCCACCGCCCACCCTCCGCCGCGGGCACCGGCCCCGCTGTCGGCCCGTGCCTCGTGAAGCTCTGTCATGTCTGCGTACCTCGCTATCATCGGAACCAGGGAGACTCCCCGGTTCAAATGTGGGGACAGTCCCCGGTTATTGTCAAGGGGTATGGGATGACTGCGACCGAGATCACCGGCACCGAGATCACCGACTGGGAGAGCAGGCGGCCGAAGCGGGCCGACGCGCGCCGCAACTACGACGCCGTCGTCGAGGCGGCCCGCGCGGCCTTCGCGCGCGACGGCGTCGACACCTCGATCGACGAGATCGCCCGTTCCGCGGGTGTCGGTAACGCGACGCTCTACCGGCACTTCCCGACGCGCGACGAGCTCATCGCGGTGGCGCTCGCGGAGAACATGGCGGCCGTGCACAAGCGCGGCACCGAGCTCGCCGAGACCGAGGAGCCCCTGGTCGCTCTGCGGGAGTGGCTGCTGGCGACGATCGCGCAGATCGGCACCTACGGCGGGCTGCCGGACAGCGTGCTCGACGCGGCCGGCCGGGAGGGTTCGCTGCTCGGCGTGACCTGTGCGCACATGCAGGAGACGACCAAGGAGCTGCTCGCCAGGGCGCAGGAGGCCGGCGAGATCAAGCCGGACGTACGCATGGAGGAGCTCTTCGACCTCGCCGCCGGGATCGCCTGGGTGATCAGCCGGGACAGCGCCACCGACACCGCCCGCGCCGGCCGGCTCCTCGACCTCGCGCTGACCGGGATGATCGCGCGGGGCTGACCCTGGCGCGGACATGACAAGAGCCCCTGTCCGTGACAGGGGCTCTCATGTCTTCCGGTCGCCGCGACGCACCAGGGCGGCGGTGCCGCCGGCTCAGGTCAGGGCGAGGCCGTCGGCGACATGGCCGCAGGTCTCGAGCATGGCGGCGTCGCGCGGCTCGCGGGACTGCATCCGCACCGCGGGAGCGGGGCGGGCCGTCTCGCGCACCCGTGGCGCGGGCAGGCGCAGCGCGCTGTCGGCGGCGGCGCAGTCGGCGCAGAGCTGCGCGGGGCTGTCGAGGTCGTCGTACGGAACGCGCATATCTGTCATGCAAACGACGGTAAGCACTACCAACCGGTAGTTGAAGGCCGACTCAGCGGTAACATTTCATCTCCTGGCAACGGTCGAGCCTTAACGTCGCCCGAGGTCTCGCCGGTAGGGTTCCGCGCATGTCCGGTTCACTCCTGATCGCAGGCTCCATCGCCACTGACCACCTGATGAGCTTCGGTGGAAAGTTCGCCGACTCGCTGGTCGCCGACCAGCTCGACAAGCTCTCGGTGAGCTTCCTGGTCAACGACCTCGAGATCCGCCGCGGTGGCGTCGGCGCCAACATCTCCTTCGGCCTGGCCAACCTCGGCCTCTCGCCGGTGCTCGTGGGGGCGGTCGGCGAGGACTTCGCCGACTACCGCTCCTGGCTCGAGCGCCACGGCGTCAACTGCGACCACCTGCGCGTCTCCGAGACGCTGCACACTGCGCGGTTCGTGTGCACCACCGACACCGCGATGGCGCAGTTCGCCAGCTTCTACCCGGGCGCGATGGCCGAGGCCCGCGAGATCGAGCTCGGCCCGATCGCGGAGAAGGTCGGCGAGCCGTCCTTCGTCCTGATCGCTCCCGACGACCCCGACGCGATGAGGCGCCACACCGAGGAGGCCCGCCAGCGCGGCTACACCTTCATCTCCGACCCGAGCCAGCAGCTCGCCTTCGGAGACGGTGAGCTGATCCGCGAGCTCGTCGACGGCGCCGCCTACCTGTTCACCAACGAGTACGAGTCCCACGTCCTCGAGCAGAAGACCGGCTGGTCGGCCGAGGAGGTCCTGGCCCGCGTCGGCACCCAGGTCACCACGCTCGGCAAGGACGGCGTACGCATCCAGCGCAAGGGCGAGGACGCGATCGTGCTGCCCGCCGCGAAGAACGTGAACGCGGTCGAGCCCACCGGCGTCGGCGACGCCTTCCGCGCCGGCTTCCTGGCCGCGCTGGCCTGGGACTGCGAGCTGGAGCAGGCCGCCGAGGTCGGCTGTGTCCTGGCCGCCTACTGCGTCGAGACCGTCGGCCCGCAGGAGTACTCCTTCACCGCCGAGGAGTTCGTCGCCCGCGTGCGCGAGTCGTACGGCGACACCGCCGCCGACCAGATCGCCTCGCACATCAAGGCCTGAACTTCTCTGGTGATTCCTACCCGCTCAGCTGAGACGGCGTATCCGATACACGGGTACGCCGTCCTCTGCTTCCACCTCGCCGACGAACTCCTGGCCGCGCATGCGGGCCCAGGCGGGCACGTCGTGGTGGGCGGCGACGTCGTCGGCCGCGACGGCGATGACCTCGCCGACCTCGACGTCGCCGAGGTGGCGGCCGAGCTCGATGATCGGCCGGGGGCAGGCCTGGCCCCGGCAGTCGAGGGTGATGACCGGCGCGCTCACACGACCACCCCCGTAGCGCAAGCGCCAGGATACGGGCGCGGCCGTGTGACGTCTTGGACGTTCACTCGCTTGCGCTCGCTCATAGCCCAGCCTCGGCGCGCAGGTCCTTGACGATCCCGGGCAGTGCGTCGAGCACGCGCTCCACATCCTCTCGCGTCGTGTCGCGGGTCAGCGACAGCCGAACGTTACCGTGTGTGAGCGCTCCCATGGCAGCAAGAACCCGAGACGGCTCGCGGGTGTCGGAGGTGCAGGCCGAGCCGCTCGCGACACCGGCGCCTAGGCGGTCCAGCGCGGTCACCAGCGCCTCGCCGTCGACGTACAGGGCCGAGAACGTCACCAGGTGGGGGAGCCGGTCGTCGTCGGGGCCGGCGACGTCCACGTCGGGGATCTCCGCCCTGACCCGTTCCCGGACCAGCGAGATCAGCTCGTGCTGGCGGGCGTTGACCTCCTCCCGCTCGGCGACGACCGCCTGGAGCGCCGCCGCGGCGGCCAGGGCCCCGGGGATGTTCGTGAACCCCTGATCCGTACGCGACCACTCATCGCCCGGGAACGGCCAGCGCCACCGCGCCGATCTGCGCACGACCAGCACGCCGACGCCGCCGGGACCACCCCACTTTCGGGCGGAGCCGGCGATCGCGTCCCCGACCGAGGGCAGGGGCAGCCTTCCCATCGAGGCGCCGGCGTCGACGAAGAGGGCGGCCGGGCCGGCCGCGGAGGCGACCGCGTCGAGGGGCTGGAGCGTGCCCACCTCGTGGTTGGCCTGCTGGACGGCGACCACGTCGACGTCACCGGAGGCGATGGCGGCGCGGACGGCGTCGACCTCGACCCGTGCCTCGGCATCGACGGCCAGCTCGGTGACGGGAGAGCGTTGCGACCAGCGCGCGGCGTCGATGACGGCCTGGTGCTCGACGGCACTGTGACCGATACCACGTGATCCGAGCCCCAGCAGGCCCGCGTGCACGGCGGTGGAGCCCGACGATGTGAAAAGCACTTCATCGCGACGTACGCCCAGCGCCTCGGCCACGACCTCGCGGGCGTTCTCGAGCAGCAGCCCCGCGTTACGGGCCGGCCGGTGGAGGCGGCGGGGATCGGCGTACCCCTGCTCGGCCGCGGCGAGAAGCACGTCGCGGGCCGCCGGATGGAGCGGTTCGGCCGATGCGGCGTCCAGGTAGGTGAAGCTGTCGGTCACAGAACCCAACGGTAGCCATACGCGACATGGGGAACCCCTGAAGATGAATCCGGAGGCGCTCGCGGTAGTCTGCCGACATCTGAGTGTTCGCATGAGAGAGAGGCTCGTAGTGGGTCTGCACTTGCCAGGGGCCGGATCGACTCCGTCCCACGCCCGCGCCCGACGTGGTGCGCTGGTGGCGACGCTGACGGCCGGCGCCCTCCTGCTGAGTGGTTGTTCGGACGAGGCGGCGCGTTTCGGCTTTCCCGAGCCACGTTCTGAGCAGGGGGAGCACAACCTCGCCCTGTGGCAGGGCGCATGGATCGCCGCGCTGCTGACCGGCATCCTGACCTGGGGGCTCATCTTCTGGGCGATCTGGCGCTACCGGCGCCGCAGCGACGCCGACATCCCGGTCCAGACGCGTTACAACCTGCCGCTGGAGATCTTCTACACGATCGCTCCGGTCCTGATGGTGATCGTGTTCTTCGACCACACCGTCAAGGTCCAGAACGAGATGCTGGACGACGGGTCGCCGACCAACGTGATCGAGGTCACCGGCCAGCAGTGGCAGTGGACCTTCAACCACGGCATCGGCGAGCTGGACGCCAGCGCGGACGACAACCTCGTCGACGACGAGTTCCCCTACGACAGCTACGGCTACGTCGTGGGCACCGGCTCGCACATCCCGACGCTGGTCCTCCCGGAGAAGACCACCACGCGCTTCAACCTGCGCTCGGCTGACGTCATCCACAACTTCGGCGTGCCGGAGTTCGGCATGAAGATGGACGTCGTCCCGGGTCGGGTCAACCACTACTCGATCACCACGAAGGAGGCCACGGCCACCTTCAACCCGGGTGCCAACGACCTCATCGAGGGCAAGACCTTCCGCGGCGCCTGCTACGAGCTCTGCGGCGTCTACCACGCCCGGATGATCTTCAAGGTCGCGATCCTCTCCGAGAGCGACTACAAGTCTTACGTCGACGCGCTGGCGCAGAAGGGCTTCGAGGCCGAGCGCCCGCTGCTCGGTGGTGGCAAGTCCACCCGCACCACCGACGACATCGCCAGCCACAACGAGGAGGAGGGCGAGTGACCGCCACAGCTGCGCGCCCGGTCACCGGGGGCCCCAAGCCGCTCGGTAAGCACGTCTACCAGCTGCTGACCACCACCGATCACAAGCTGATCGGCAAGATGTACCTGGTCACGTCGTTCGTCTGGTTCCTCGTCGGCGGCCTGATGGCGCTGCTGATGCGCTCGGAGCTGGCCTTCCCGGGTCAGCAGGTCGTCAACGACGAGCTGTTCAACCAGCTGTTCACCATGCACGGCACGATCATGCTGCTGCTGTTCGCGACGCCGCTGTTCTTCGGCTTCGCCAACGTCATCATGCCGCTGCAGATCGGTGCCCCTGACGTCGCGTTCCCGCGGCTCAACATGTTCAGCTACTGGCTCTACCTCTTCGGCGGAATCATCGCGGCCAGCGGCTTCTTCACCCCGACCGGTGCGGCCGACTTCGGCTGGTTCGCCTACACGCCGCTGTCCAGCGCGCAGTACTCGCCGGGTGTCGGTGGCGACCTGTGGATCATGGGTCTCTACATGAGTGGTCTGGGCACCATCCTGGGCTCGGTCAACTTCATCACCACGATCATCTGCATGCGTGCGCCGGGCATGACCATGTTCCGGATGCCGATCTTCACGTGGAACGTGCTGATCACCGCTCTGCTCGCGCTGATCGCGTTCCCGATCCTGGCCGCCGCGCTGCTGATGCTCGAGTCCGACCGCCAGTTCGGCTCCCACGTCTTCGACGCCGCCCACGGCGGCCCGATCCTGTGGCAGCACCTGTTCTGGTTCTTCGGGCACCCCGAGGTCTACATCATCGCGCTGCCGTTCTTCGGCATCATCTCCGAGATCCTCCCGGTCTTCAGCCGCAAGCCGATCTTCGGCTACATCGGCCTGGTGGCCGCGACCCTCGGTATCGCGATCCTCTCGGTGGCGGTGTGGGCGCACCACATGTTCGTCACCGGCGCGGTCAACCTGCCGTTCTTCTCCGGCATGACGTTCCTGATCGCGGTGCCGACAGGGGTGAAGTTCTTCAACTGGATCGGCACGATGTGGGGCGGATCGGTCAGCTTCGACACCCCGATGCTGTGGTCGATCGGCTTCCTGACGACCTTCCTCTTCGGTGGTCTGACCGGCATCATCCTGGCGAGCCCGCCGCTCGACTTCCAGGTCTCCGACTCCTACTTCGTGGTCGCGCACTTCCACTACGTCGTCTTCGGCACCGTGGTGTTCGCGATGTTCGCCGGCTTCTACTTCTGGTGGCCGAAGATGACCGGCCGGATGCTCGACGAGCGCCTCGGCAAGGTCCACTTCTGGCTGCTGTTCGTCGGCTTCCACGCGACCTTCCTGGTCCAGCACTGGCTCGGTGTCGAGGGTATGCAGCGGCGTATCTCCGACTACCTGCCCAGCGACGGCTTCACCTTCCTCAACCAGTTCTCGACCGTGGGCGCGTTCCTGCTCAGCCTGTCGATGCTGCCCTTCTTCTACAACCTCTACGTCTCGCGTCACGCGCCGATCGTCGAGGTCGACGACCCGTGGGGCTGGGGCCGTTCGCTGGAGTGGGCCACCGCCTGCCCGGCGCCGCGCCACAACTTCGTCTCCATCCCGAAGATCCGCTCTGAGTCCCCGGCCTTCGACCTCCACCACCCGGAGATCGCCGCGCTGGAGCACGATGAGGACGATCTCGTCTCCACCAGCTCCAACAAGGAAGGCTGAGCCCGTTGAAGTCTGAAGCCTGGATCTTCGTGGTCTGCACCGTCTTCATGGTGCTGGTCACCCCGGCCTACTGGTTCGTCACCGCGGCCTCCGAGGAGGGCGGCGACTGGACCGGCACGTCGGCGCTGGTGATGTGCACTCTGCTGTTCGCGATGATCACCGTCTACCTCGGCTTCCACGCCATCCGGATGGACCCTCGTCCCGAGGACCGCGAGGACGGCGACATCGCCGAGGGCGCCGGCGAGTACGGCTTCTTCCCGCCGTTCTCCTGGTGGCCGCTGTGGGCCGGTCTCACCTTCGCCCTGGTCGTCCTCGCCGTCGCGATGGCCGCCTGGTGGCTGGTCATCATCGCCGCCGTGCTCGCCATGCTGGCCACCGCCGGCTGGAACTTCGAGTACTACCGAGGCGAGTTCAAGCACTGAGCTGTAAACGTTCGCGGGGCCCGATCCGAGACCGGATCGGGCCCCGCTGCCGTTCTTGGGCGGCTCTTGGCAATGCCCGATAGGGTTATCGCGCCCGCGTCCCGGTTCAGAGCGCTGGGTTCACAATTTCAGGTCTGGAGCAGTCTCACCGTGTCAACGCAGTCACCGTTTCGCCGCCCGTCCCTGCTGGCCCGTCGGGGGGTGCTGTTGACCACCGCGACCGCGGTCCTGACCCCCGTGCTCGCCGCGTGCGGGGCCGACCCGGCGTCGAAGGAGCCGAAGAAGCCCGCCGAGCCGACGGTGCAGATCACGCCCAACGTCGAGAACGAGGCCACCGGGGTCGCGGTCGACAAGGTGGTCAAGGTCGACGTGGCCAAGGGGCGGCTCGACGAGGTGATGCTGACCGGGGCCAAGGGCACCAAGGTGCGTGGCACGATCACGGAGGACGGCCTGAGCTGGAGCGCAGGTGAGGTGCTCGAGCCGACCGCCTCCTACACGCTCGCGGTCACCGCGACCGGTGACGACGGTCTGCAGAAGAAGAGCCAGATCACCTTCTCCACCGAGGACCTCGGCCTGGACCGCCAGACCTACCCGTCGATCGCACCGCTCAACGGGGAGACCGTCGGCGTCGGGATGCCGATCATCGTGACGTACGACCTGCCGGTGAAGAACAAGGCCGCCTTCGAGAAGAAGATGCTGGTCGAGTCGACGCCGGAGCAGGAGGGGTCCTGGTACTGGGTGAGCGACAAGGAGGTCCACTACCGTCCGCGCACCTACTGGCAGGCGAACTCCACGATCAACGTGAAGCTCAACATCAACTCGGTCCCTGCCGGCGGCGGCATCTTCGGCCAGAAGAACCGCGAGATCACCTTCAAGACCGGCGACGCGCACATCTACCGGGCCAACGCGCAGACCCACCAGATGGACGTTTTCAAGAACGGGCAGAAGATCAAGACCATCCCGATCACGACCGGCAAGGAAGGGTTCATCACCCGAAGCGGCGTGAAGGTCATCATCGAGAAGTTCAAGCGCAAGACCATGAACTCCGAGACCATCGGGATCAACGAGGGCGACCGGGAGTACTACAACATGGAGGGCGTGAAGTGGGCCATGCGGCTCACGTTCTCCGGTGAGTTCATCCACGGTGCGCCCTGGTCGGTCGCGCAGCAGGGCAACGCCAACGTCTCCCACGGCTGCACCGGGATGAGCGACGAGAACGCCAAGTTCCTCTACGACATGACCCGTCGCGGCGACGTCGTCGAGACCGTCGGCACCAACCGCGAGATGACCTTCAGCAACGGCTGGGGCGACTGGAACACCCCCTACGAGGAATACCGGGCCGGGTCTGCCCTCGCCTGACCCGCGGCGCGCCGAAGCCGGCTTGGGCCTGTGAGACGGCCCGAGTCGATATCGTGCATTGCAGTAAATAGCGTGTGACATCAAGCGTTTGCTGCTTGCGTCCTGAAGCGTCTTTACCTACGTTCCAGTTATCACGTAATCGCGTTGCGCAGGGCTGACCCCGACGGCCCGCGCCCCTGGAAGGTGGATGCGTTGCCTCGGCCGGTGCTGGTACTGGACCTGGACGGCACGGTGTGTCTCGGCGACACCCCGGTGCTTCTCTACGCCGAGAGGGTGGCTGCCCTCACGGCCGTCCCTGAGGCGCTCCTGGAGGCCGCTGAGGCCTTCCTGGGGAAGCGGCTGCCCGAGAGTGCCCCGAAGACGCTCACAGGCGCTCAGGACGGCTATGAGGCGGTCAAGATCCTGGGCCTGGCCGCTGGGGTCACCGAGGAGCAGCTGAGCGCTGCGTACGTCCTGAGCAGGGCGGAGATGAGCGAGTGCCCGGGGGACATCCACACACCCGAAGGGCTGACCGATCTGCTCGCCGGGATCGACGCGCACCGGGTGATCCTGACCAACTCGCCCGGCAGCGGGCTGGACGCGATCCTGGAGCACCTCGGCCTGGGCGGCGTGGTCGACGAGGTGCGCACCGACGCGCTCAAGCCGACCCGGATGAAGGGGCACCTGGATGCCTTCCTCGACGCCGCCGGTGCCACTGACGCCCCCGAGTGGTTGATGTCGGTCGGCGACATCTGGCGCAATGACCTGGCTCCCGCCGTCGAGCGTGGTTGTGTTGCTGCGTACGTTGATGCCTTCGACCGCCGGCAAGGACCAGCTCATGTTCGTGCAGGATCACTCGTGGACCTGTACCCCGCAGTCTCGGACTGGTCGAGTGACCCGTCATCCTTCATCGCAGCTCACCCCCTCAAGGAGTCTGTCCAATGTTGAGAACCCCCAGGAACCGGTTGCTGGCGGTCGGTGCCGCCGCATCGCTCGCCGTCTCGCTCGCCGCCTGTGGCAGTGGTGAGGACAGCGCCGCGCCCGCGGAGGATCCCGAGGAGATCGTGCTCTCGCTGGTGCCCTCGGGCGACGTCGACTCGATCACGCAGAGCGCGAAGGGCCTGGAGTCGTTCCTCAGCGACAAGATCGGGATCCCGGTACGCGCCGAGGTCACCGAGAGCTACGCCGCCGCAATCGTGGCGATGAAGTCCGACCAGGCGCAGGTCGCGATGCTCGGCCCGATCGGCATGGTGCAGGCCGAGGACCAGGCCGGTGCGGTGCCGGTCCTGCAGTCGGTGCGCTACGGCTCGGGGACCTACCACACCCAGTGGTTCACCAACGACCCCGAGACCTACTGCGCCGACGAGGTGAAGGTGGTCGAGGGCTTCAAGTACTGCAACGGCACCGATGCCGCCAAGACCGGCCCCGCCGGTGAGGAGGCGATCGCCAAGATCAAGCCCGGCACCTCGATCGCCTTCGTCGACCAGGGCTCCGCCTCGGGCTACTACTACCCGGCCACCCAGTGGAGCCAGGTCACCGGCGGCGACGCGCTGGTCGACCTCGACGCGCAGTTCGCCGGCGACCACGACGCCGCGGTGCTGGCGGTGGCGCGCGGCGACTACCCGATCGGCGTGAGCTTCGACGACGCCCGCGAGGAGGTCGCGGCCGACGAGCCGAAGGTGGCCTCCGAGGTCGTGGTCTTCGCCTACTCCACCGAGATCCCCAACGACGGCATCGTCGTCGCCGGCGGGCTCTCCAAGGAGCTGCGTACGAAGGTGACCGACGCGTTCACCGCGATGGCGAAGGACCCCAAGGGGCTCAAGACGCTGGAGGCGGTCTACGAGATCGAGGGCCTCGAGAAGGTCGACACGGCAGCCCTGAAGAAGGCGAAGTCCGTGGAGGAGAACTTCGGCGAATGAGCGGTTCGAACCCCGGAGGCGGGCCCGCTGGTGGTCACCGCATCGTCTTCGACGATGTCTCGGTGGTCTACCCGAACGGCACCCGGGGACTGGACGGGGTCTCCCTGACCATCCCGGCGGGGGAGTTCGTCGTGGTCGTCGGGCTCTCCGGGGCGGGCAAGTCGACGCTCATCCGCACGATCAACGGCCTGGTGCCGGTCACGTCGGGCTCGCTCTCGGTGGGCGGGACCGAGGTGGCCACGGCACGCGGCCGCCGGCTGCGGCGGCTGCGCGCCGAGATCGGGATGATCTTCCAGGGGTTCAACCTGGTGACCCGTCGCTCGGTGATGGGCAACGTGCTCACCGGCCGGCTGCACGCCCAGTCGTGGCTGCGGTCGGCTCTCGGCGTCCACACGAAGGCCGACAAGGAGATCGCCTTCGAGGCGCTCGAGCGCGTCGGGATCGTCGAGAAGGCATGGGTACGCGCCTCCGAGCTTTCCGGCGGACAGCAGCAGCGGGTCGCGATCGCTCGGGCGCTCGCACAGCAGCCCTCCGTGGTGCTCGCCGACGAGCCGGTCGCCTCGCTCGACCCGCCCACAGCCAACCTGGTGATGCGCGACCTGCAACGGATCAACCGGGATCTAGGTATCACTACCGTGGTCAACCTGCACTTCCTCGATCTCGCCCGGCGCTACGCCGACCGCATCATCGGCATGCGCGCGGGACAGGTGGTGTTCGACGGCCCCGCTGCCGAGGCCGACGACGCGGTCTTCGAGAAGATCTACGGCCGCTCGCTGACCGCCGAGGACGTATCTGCATGAGTCAGGCCACCCTCGAGCGCCCGGGCGGCCAGCGCCCGGTCCGCCCGGAGCAGCCGCCGCCGAGCCCATTGCTCGTCGGCGGCGTTCTCGGTGCCGTCGCGATCACGGTGGTGGCGGGCTGGGCGATCGACTTCTCGCTCGCCCCGGTGATCGAGCAGTGGCCGATGCTGACCTCGATCCTCGCGGAGGTGGTCCGTCCCGAGTGGCAGGAGATCACCGATCCCTCCTCGCGGCTGTGGACCGCCCTCATGGAGACGGCCGCCATCGCGGTCATCGCGACGTTCGTCGGCTCCCTGATCGCCCTCGGCGTGGCTCTGCTGGGCTCCAAGGTCAGCGCGCCACCTGCGGTCTACCGGGTCATCAAGCCGGTGATGTCGGTGATCCGGTCGCTGCCCGACATGGCCTACGCCCTCGTCTTCGTCGCCGTCGTCACCGGTCCGCTTCCCGGGATCCTGGCGCTGACCATCTTCAACATCGGCATCGTCGCCAAGCTGACCGCGGAGAGCATCGACGCCGTCGACCCGGGACCCCTGGAGGCGCTCGACGCGGCCGGGGCGACCCGCTGGCAGCGGGCCCGTGCGGCGATCGTGCCGCAGATCCTGCCCAACTACGCCTCGTACGTCCTGTACGTCTTCGAGCTCAACATCCGCGCCTCGGTGGTGCTGGGCGCGGTCGGGGCCGGCGGGATCGGGCAGCTGATCATGCTCTACTTCAACCGGGCCGACTACGCGCGGCTCGCGGCGGTCGTCATCGTCATCTTCGTGGTCGTCGTCGCGATCGACCTGCTCTCCCAGATCCTGCGCAGGAGGCTGGTGTGACCGAGGCGACCGCCACGCGGCCCAAGCCACCGCCGAAGTGGCCCTACACCGTGGCCGGGCTGACGCTGATCGGCATCGTGCTGATCGCCGCCTGGTCCCTGGACGACGCCAAGTGGGAGCGGCTGCCGCAGTTCCCGGGAGAGATCCTGCAATACGCAGGCCAGATGCTCGACGGTGTGCTGACCTGGCCGGGAGCCCATCCCGAGGGTCAGGCCGACCCGGAGCTCACCTACGGAGACTGGTGGCTGCAGTCCTTGAAGCTCATGGGGGAGTCGGTCGCGCTCGCCTGGATCGGCACCTGCGTCGGAGCGCTGTTCTCCTTCCCGCTGGCGTTCCTGGCCGCCTCCAACACCTCGCCGCTGGTCGTACGCGTCCCGGTGCGGCTCTTCTTCAACGCCATCCGCGCGGTCCCGGAGATCCTGCTCGCGGTGATCGTCATGCTGCCCCTGTTCGGGCTCAACCCGATGGCGGGAGCGATGGCGATCGGCATCCACTCGATCGGCTCGCTGGGCAAGCTGACGCTGGAGAACATCGAGGCCGTCGATCCGCGCCCGGTCGAGGCGGTCGCCGCCGCCGGTGCGTCGTGGTGGCAGCGCATCCGGGCTGCGGTGATCCCGCAGATGCTTCCCGAGACCGTGGCGTTCTGGCTATACCGCTTCGAGGTGAACATCAGGGCAAGCGCAATCCTCGGCGTCGTGAGCGCCGGTGGAATTGGAGCGCTTTTAAACCGTGTCCTTCGGGGCAGAGAATGGGAGTGGGGTGGAATCATGCTAGCTGTGATCATCATCGTGACGATCCTGGTGGACCAGCTGTCTGCAGCGCTGCGTCACCGGATCCTGCACGGCGCCGAGGCCACTGCGGTGGCGGCATGACGAGTGCGCCGGTTCTTCCCGCCATCCGGGCCGCCATGCCGCGGCTCAACCCTTCCGAGCGCGCGGTCGCCGAGGTCGTGCTGACCCGCTCGGAGTGGGCCATCGAGGCGACCACCGCCGAGATCGCCGCCGAGGCCTCCGTCTCGACCGCGACCGTGGTCCGTGCCGCGCAGAGACTCGGGTTCCGCGGCTTCCCGCACCTCAAGGTGCTCCTGGCGCGCGACCTGGGTTCGGCCAAGACCGAGACGACCGAGGGAGGCAGCCCGCTGACGGTGGTGCGCTCCTTCTTCGCCGACATCGCCGACTCCGCCTCCGACATGGTCGGCCTCCTCTCCGAGGAGCAGGTCAGCCGGGCCGTGGAGCTGCTCGCCGAGGCCCGCTCGATCCTCGTCGCCGGCACCGGGGTCTCCTCCCCGGTGGCCCAGGACATCGCGATGCGGCTGGGCTCCCAGGGCCTCAGCACCGTCGCGCCCAGCGACCACCTCGACCAGCTCATCCGGGCCCGGCTGCTCCAGCCGGGCGACGTCTGCGTCGTCGTCAGCGGCACCGGCGCCACCGCGCCCACGATCCAGGTCGCCCAGGCGGCCGTCGCCGGGGGAGCGGCCGTGATCGCGCTGACCTCCTTCACCGGCACCCAGCTGACCAAGCTCGCCGAGGTCGAGCTGGTCACCCCGCAGGGCGGCCGGGCCGGGTTCCGTCAGGAGCTCGACTCGATCATCAGGATCCCGCAGCTGATCCTCGGCAACGCTCTCGTCGCCGCCGTGGCGGCCCGCGACCCCGAGGCCGCGGCCAACGTACGCGCCCGGGTGCTCGAGGTCGTCGGCGGCGAGCTCGACCCGCAGGGCTGATCCTCTAGAGATAGGCCCCGAGCAGCTCCGCCTCCGCGCGGAGCTGCTCCGCTTTTTCGCCCGCTCCGTGGCTCTCCATGTCTGCCGCGGCGGCCCGACGCTCGGTCTGCTCGGCCGAGATGATCTCGCGGACGTCCTCGTCGCTCAGGTCGCGCCTGGCGGCCTCGGTCGCACCGACGCCGGTCGCGGCGCCGGCGATCGGTCCCTGTGCCGACGTGGAGCTCGAGGCGGTCCCGTCCGTGGCCAGGGCAGTCTCCGCCACCGGGAGCGCCTCGGCGTTGGCGATGGCCGCCAGCGTCGAGCGCAGCACGGCCGTCGCCGTGGTGTCGCGGGCCTTACGGGCGGTGAGGAGGTCGGCTCGGAGGCGAGCCTGGAGGCCGGTCATGTGCTGGACCCTAGATTTCCCGCCGGGGGAGGGGCAACCGGGTTTCGGCCCGGAAAACGCACGTGGCGCCGTCCCCCGGAGGGAACGGCGCCACGTGGCGTACGCCTTCAGCGTCAGTGGCTGAGGGGCTCCTCGATCGCCGAGTGGCGGTGATCGTCGAAGTCGTGACCGTCGACCTGGTGACCCTCGTGGGCGGCCAGCTCGTGAGCCTCGTGCTCGGCGTGGTGGTGTGCCTCGCTGAGCTCCTGGGCGGTGGGCTTGTCCACGTCGTGGTCGTAGTAGAAGGCGCGGAGCTTGGCGCGGAACGACTGCTTGCCGTTCTTCTTCAGCTCTGGCTCCTCGCCGGCCCGGCCGCGGTCGCGGACGGTCATGGCGAAGGCCTCGTCCTCGGGAAGCGGCAGGTGCTTCTCGTGGTAGGCGCCCTCCGGCGTACGGATGACCGTGCCGGTCTCGTAGCCGTGCAGCAGCTTCTCGTTGTCGTGACGCTGCAGCGAGATGCACCAACGACGCGTGATGATGAACGCCACGATCGGACCCAGGAACACGAACGCCCGCAGGAAGTAGGTGATCTGGTTGATCGAGAGGTCGAACTTGATCGCGATGATGTCGTTGCCGCCCGCGGCCCAGAAGCCCGCGTAGAACGTCATCAGCGCGACGAACGTGGCGGTGCGGGTCGGAGCGTTGCGCGGGCGCTGGAGCAGGTGGTGCTCGCGCTTGTCACCGGTGATCCAGGCCTCGATGAAGGGGAGCATCAGCACGACCATCCAGGCCGCCATCGGCAGCACGATGACCGGGAAGAAGATGTTCCACGACCAGGTCGAGCCCCAGAAGTGCGACTCCCAGCCCGGCATGATGCGCAGCGCGCCGTCGGGCCAGCCCATGTACCAGTCGGGCTGCGAGCCGGCGGTGACCTTGGTCGGGTCGTACGGCCCGAACTTCCACACCGGGTTGAGCGAGAAGAAGGCACCGAGCAGGGCGGTCACACCGAAGGTGATGAAGAAGAAGCCGGTCATCTTGGAGATGTAGTTCGGCACCATCGGGTAGCCGACGACGTTCTTCTCGGTGCGGCCGGGTCCAGGCCACTGGGTGTGCTTGTGGTAGATCAGCAGGATCAGGTGGGCACCGATCAGCGCCAGCAGCAGCGCCGGGATCAGCAGCACGTGGATCGTGAACAGGCGCGGGATGATGTCATCGCCTGGGAACTCGCCTCCGAACAGGAAGAACGAGATGTAGGTCCCCACGATCGGGATCGCCATCATGAACCCGTCCGCGGCCCGGATACCGGTGCCGGAGAGCAGGTCGTCGGGGAGCGAGTAGCCGGTGAAGCCCTCGAGCGTGCCGAGGAGCAGCAGCGTGGCGCCGATGACCCAGTTGATCTCACGCGGCTTGCGGTGCGCGCCGGTGAAGAAGACGCGCATCATGTGGATCATCATCGAGGCGATGAACAGCATCGCCGCCCAGTGGTGGACCTGGCGCAGCAGCAGACCGCCGCGTACGTCGAAGGAGATGTCCAGCGTCGAGGCCATCGCCTCGGACATGTCGATGCCGCGGAGCGGCGCGTAGGAGCCCTGGTAGGTGATCTCGGCCATCGAGGGCTTGAACCACAGGGTCAGGAAGACACCGGTGACCAGCAGGACCACGAAGCTCCACAGCGCGATCTCACCCAGCATGAACGACCAGTGGTCGGGGAAGATCTTGCGGGAGAGGAACTTGCTCAGGCCACCGAGGCCGAGGCGCTCGTCGGCCCAGTTGGCCGCCGCACCTGCCTTGGTCGGCTTGCCCGCCGGGGCAGCGGGATTGGTGCCGTTACTGGCGGCAACCTTGGACGTGTCGGTGCTCACTGTCCGCCCTCCTTGTAGCCGTACTGCTCAGCATCGGCGGCGTGGTCCTTTGACCAGTCGTCGAAGATCTCGTCGATGTCGTAGGTGTTGCGCTCCCAGTAGCTGACGCCCACAGGCTCAGGGTAGTCGGAGAGGGCAACGAGGAAGCCGTCCGCGTCGACGCCCAGCGGCAGCTGCGGCAGGTGACGGCCGGCCGGACCGAAGATGACCTTGCCGTGGTCGGCGAGGTCGAAGGTCGACTGGTGGCACGGGCACAGCAGGTGGTGCGTGGTGCGCTCGTTCAGCGAGATCGGGCAACCGACGTGGGTGCAGATCTTGGAGTAGGCCACGATGCCGTTGACCGACCAGTTGCGGGTCACGTCGTTGGCGATGTCGTTGGGGTCCATGCGGAGCAGGATGGTGGCCGCCTTCGACTTGGCGATCTGCAGCGGCGCACCGTGCAGGCTGCCGTCGAAGATCGTCGCCGGCTCGGCGTTGACCAGGTCACCGACCTCCAGGTCGCCCGGGCGGATCGGGGTGCCGACCACGTCGCGCACGACGCGCACGCCGGCGTCCCAGACGGTGTGCTCGAGGCCGGCACCGGGGTAGGGCTGCTCCTCGGTGATCTGGGCGTTGGTCTGGCCCAGGTCCTTGAGCATCACGATCGCGGGCAGACCCAGCAGGGCGGCCGAGCCGATCATCGCGTTGCGGATGAACGGGCGGCGAGCCATGCCGGACTCGTGGAGCGCGGCCTTGAGCTCGGCGACGGCCACCTCGCGGGTGGCGGGGGAGGAGGCGGCCGGGTGGCGGTCCTCTGCGTGCTCGATGTCGACGACGAGCTTGCGGGCCCACTGGATGACACCGATGCCGAGGAAGAGCAGCGCGAGTCCGAGGGTCGAGCCCAGCGCCAGGTTGGAGGCGCCGTAACCGGCCCAGACGTCACCGTCGTAGCCCGGCTTGATGGTGAAGTAGGCGACCACGAACAGCACCGAGCACAGCGCGGAGAGACCGAAGAAGAGGCTCACCTGACGCTCGGCGCGCTTCTCCGCCTTCGGGTCGACGTCGGTAGGACGCCAGTGATGCTCGTGCATGCCCGGGTCGGGCAGCAGCGCGTCCGTGTGCGCGTTGAGCTCGGGGTGCGAGTCGTCGTGCTTCTCGATCTCGCTGAGGTCGCTGCTCACTTGGCAGATCCCTTCTTGGTCTGGTTGGTGCGCGTGGTGTGCGAGGCGATCCACACGGCGAAGGCCACCAGGACGCCGAGACCGACGATCCAGGCGACGATGCCCTCGGTCACAGGACCGAGCGAACCGTTGTTGAAGCCGCCGTAGTCGGGCTGCTCCTTCATCGACTCGACGTAGGAGATGACCGCCTTCTTCTCCTCCGGGCTGATGTTGCCGTCGGAGAAGGTGTCCATGGACTGCGGACCGGTCAGCATCGCCTCGTAGATGTGCTTCGGGTCGGTGTTGAGGATGCTCGGAGCCTCGCCGCCGCGCGGCATCGCGCCGCCGGCACCGGTGAAGTTGTGGCAGGCGGTGCAGTTGGTCAGGAAGATCTGGCCGCCGAGGGTGACCGCCTCCTCCTTCTCCTTCTCGGAGGCGTAGGTCTCCGGGTCGTACTGCTCCTCGTCCGGGATCGCCGGGCCGGGGCCGAGGCTGGCGACGTACGCGGCCATGGCGTCGATCTCGTCCTGGTTGAAGCTCGGGTCCTTGACCTCGACCTGCGCACCGGGCTGGGCCATCGGCATCCGGCCGGTGCCGACCTGGAAGTCGACGGAGGCAGCACCGACACCGATCAGGGAGGGGCCGTAGAGCTTCCCGTTCTGGGTGGTGATGCCCTCACCGTTGGAGCCGTGGCAGGTGGAGCAGTTGATCATGAAGAGCTCTTTGCCCTCGGCGACGAGGGCGGCGTTGTCCTTCTCCTGCTCGGCCTGGGAGGCCGGGGCGAGAGCGGCGTACGCACCGCCGGTGCTCAACAGGGCGACCAGGAGCACGGCGGCACCGGCCAACGGGCGGCGACGGTGCCGCGACAGTCGACCGACGGAGCGGTTCAGTAGACGCACATTCAGTCCTTGGTCACTTGAGGAGGTAGATGGTCGCGAACAGGCCGATCCACACCACGTCGACGAAGTGCCAGTAGTAGGACACGACGATCGCGGAGACGGCCTGCTCGTGGGTGAAGCGCTTGGCGACGTAGGTCCGGCCGAGCACGAAGAGGAAGGCGATCAGACCGCCGGTGACGTGCAGGCCGTGGAAGCCGGTGGTCAGGTAGAAGACAGAGCCGTAGGGGTCGTCGGGACCGGTGATGCCCCGGTTGAGGGCGATGCCTTCCTGCACCAGGGCCGCGTACTCCGTCGCCTGACCGGCGATGAAGATCGCACCCATGAGGTAGGTGAGGATGAACCACTCACGCAGACCCCACAGACGGATCGCGAGCAAGGAGCCCTTACGTCCGACCTGGCCGCGCTCGGCGGCGAAGACGCCGAACTGGCAGGTGAACGACGACAGCACGAGGATGGTCGTGTTGACCGCCGCGAACGGGATGTTGAGTCCCTCGGTGTTTGCCTCCCACACCTCGGGGCTGACCGCGCGGATCGTGAAGTAGGCCGCGAACAGCGCCGCGAAGAACATCAGCTCGCTTGCGAGCCAGATGATCGTCCCCACGCTGACCATGCTCGGACGGTCGTGATGCCCGTGCAGGCGGGCTGTTGGAAGAGTCGATACTGTCGCCACGCCCGCCATTATGTCCTGCCCCTTTCCCAGAGTCTTCTTGGGACCCTGTGTGTCGTGTTCGAGGGTGCTCTCACATCCCTTGGACACCGCTCAGGTTCGGTGTGTGACATATGGCCGCGGACCCTGGTGTTGGCGCTAGCATCGGGGTGTGACCGACACCACCCCGAATTCCTTGAAGATCCTCGTCTACAGCGACGACATCGACGTACGCAAGCAGGTGATCCTCGCTCTGGGGCGCCGTCCGCACCCGTCCCTTCCGGAGGTGGAGTACGTCGAGGTGGCGACCGAGCCGGCCGTGCGCGCGCAGCTCGACGCCGGTGGCCTGGCGCTGGCCGTGCTCGACGGGGAGGCCGCGCCGGCCGGCGGGCTGGGGATCGCCAAGGCGGTCAAGGACGAGGTGCCGGGCGCTCCGCCGATCGTGGTCCTCATCGGTCGTCCCCAGGACGCATGGCTCGGCACCTGGTCGCGTGCGGAGGCCACCGTCGCCCACCCGCTCGACCCGTTCGAGCTGGCCCGGACGGTGGTGGGACTGTTGCGGCCCGTTAACGTTGGCGCATGACGTCCGCCCCCAACTCCTGGCCTGAGGTCCTCACCACGCTGGTCGCGGGACGGTCCCTGTCCGCGCACCAGTCGGCGTGGGCGATGGGGGAGATCCTCTCGGGCGAGGCGACGAGCGCGCAGATCGCCGCCTTCGCGGTGGGGTTGCGCGCCAAGGGCGAGACCGTCGACGAGCTCGCCGGGGTCGCCGACGGGATGCTGGCCAAGGCCAACCCGATCTTCGTGCCCGGGCGCGTGCTCGACATCGTCGGCACCGGTGGTGACCGGTCGTTCTCGGTCAACATCTCCACCATGTCGGCGATCGTCGCGGCCGGTGCCGGCGCCAAGATCGTCAAGCACGGCAACCGGTCCGCCTCCTCCAAGTCGGGGTCGGCCGACGTGCTCGAGGCACTCGGGATCCGGCTCGACCTCGATGTCTCGCGTGTCGGCGAGGTGGCCGAGGAGGCCGGGATCACCTTCCTGTTCGCCGCCGCCTTCCACCCCGCGATGCGTCATGCCGCCGCCGCTCGGCGTGAGATCGGCATCGCCACCGTCTTCAACCTGCTCGGCCCGCTGACCAACCCGGCGCGCCCCGCGTCCTCCGCGATCGGCTGCGCCGATGCTGCCGCTGCGCCGGTCATGGCCGGCGTCTTCGCCCGCCGTGGCGTCGACGCCTGGGTCTTCCGCGGCGACGACGGCCTCGACGAGCTCACCACCACCACGACGTCCCACGTGTGGATGGTCTCGCAGGGCGTCGTGACCGAGGCGAGCGTCGAGCCGCTCGACCACGGCATCGCCCGCGCCACCGCCGAGGACCTGCGCGGCGACGACGCCGCCTACAACGCCGCCGTCGTCCGCCGCCTGCTGGCGGGGGAGAAGGGCGCCGTACGCGACGCGGTGCTGCTCAACGCCGGCGCCGCCCTCGCGGTCCACGACGCCGGCTCCGGCAGTGTCGACGAGCGGCTCTCCGGCGGTATCGCCCGGGCTGCTGACGCCATCGACTCCGGGGCTGCTCAGGCGGTGCTCGACCGGTGGGTCGCGGCTACGTCGCGTTGATGTAGCGGATCACACGCCGAGCGCGCCCGTCAGTCCAGGCCGATGGAGAAGGCGGCTTCCAGGTCGACCTGGGAGTAGGTGCGGAAGGCGATGTGGGTCTCGGTCTCGAGCACGCCGGGGACCTTGTTGACCTTGTCGGCGACCACCGTGGCCACGTCCTCGTGGGCACGGACGCGCACCAGGGCGATCAGGTCGATCTGGCCGGTCACGGAGTAGACCTCGCTGACGCCGTCGATGGCGGCCACGGCCTCTGCCACCTCGGGGATCTGGGAGACCTCGGCATTGATGAAGACGATCGCTGTGATCACGCAGGTCACGTTAGCCGATCCGTCTAGAGGCTCGCTGCCCGCCGGCCCGCACCATCGATCGGGCAGGTCCACTCGCCCTCGATGTGGGCGAGGCGTACGCCCGGGGACTCCAGCCAGCGCAGCACCAGCTCGGTCTCCTCGGCGCTCGCGGCCGGCACCGGTCCCGGTGCGTCCAGGACCGTCTCCGCGCTGAGCTGGAGGTCGGCGACGTAGGCGTGGGCATTCGCGTCGCGGGGGATCACCCCGGCCGCGGCGAGCCTCCCGTGGCGGACGACGTGGACCGCCCAGCGGCCGTCGTCCTCCCGCCGGATCGCGGTGAGGTCGGGCAGCCGGGTCAGGGCGCTGAGCCGCTGGGTGCGGGCCGCGGCGCGCAGGTAGGAGGTGAGCCGGTCGCGGTGGACGGCCGCCTCCTCGAACCGCTCCTGCTCGGCCAGGCCGGTGAGCCGCTCGGTGATCGTCTCGACGACCTCGTCGGGCCGGTGGAGGATCGACTCGCGGACCCGGGACACCAAGGTCGCGTACGTCTCGGCCGGGACGCTCTGGTCGCACGGGCTCAGGCAGCGGTGGAGCTCGGCGAGGACGCACGGGGTCTTGCGCGGGAGCAGCGGGAGCCGGTCGGAGCACTGCCGGATCGGGAACGTGTCGTGGAGGGCCTGGAGCGCCTTCTCGGCGACCTTCTTGGAGCCGAACGGCCCGAGGTAGTCCGCGTCGTCGTCGAGCACCCGCTTGACCAGGGAGAGCCTGGGCCACGGCTCCTGGGTGAGCTTGACGAAGTGCATCTTCTCCGGCCGTCGCGAGCGGCGGTTGTAGGGCGGCTTGTGCTCGCCGATGAGCCGCAGCTCGCGCACCCCCGCCTCCAACGCCGTGGCGCACTCGATGCCCTGCACGGTCGCCGCCAGCCCGACCATCTCGCCCATCCGGGAGCGGGTCTCGGAGGCGGTGAAGTAGGTGCGTACGCGCGTGCGCAGGTCCTTCGAGGTGCCGATGTAGAGGACCCGGTCCTGGCTGTCCTTGAACAGATAGACGCCGGGCGCGTGCGGCAGGTCCTCGGCCAGATGGCGCTTCTTGCGCTGGGCGGTGGTGACCTTGGCCGAGAACGCGGCCAGGTCCTCGAGGGTCAGCACACCGAGGTTGCCGAGGCGCTCCATCATCCCGTGGAGGACGTCGACGGTGGCCCGTGCGTCCTGGAGCGCACGGTGGTTGGGGGTCGTGGGGGAGCCGAAGACCCGGGCGAGCGAGCCGAGCTTGTGGTTGGGCGCCTCGTCGCGGGTGATCACCCGGCGGGCGATCTTCACCGTGTCGAGCACCTCGAAACGGGGCCAGGGCCGCTCCTGCTTCGCGGCGAAGTGCTTGAGGAAGCCCACGTCGAACGGGGCGTTGTGGGCGACCAGCACACATCCCTCGGCGAACTCGAGGAACGCCGGCAGCACCGACTCGATCGTGGGGGAGGAGGCGACCATCGAGTTGGTGATGCCGGTCAGGACGGCGATCGACGGCGGGATGCCGGTGTGCGGGTTGACCAGCGTCTGGAACTCACCCAGCACCTCGCCGCCGCGCACCTTCACCGCGCCGATCTCGGTGATCATGCCGCCGTTGTCGGGGCTGTTGCCGGTCGTCTCCAGGTCGACCACGCAGAAGGTGAGGTCGCGCAGCGGTCGGCCGAGCTCGTCGAAGCCGCGCTGCGCCTCCCAGCGGCCGGCGGTCTCCTGGTGCCGGCGTGCCACGGCTCGGGCGCGCATCTCCTTCCGCGCCTCACGAACCGCCATCGTGCTCATGTTCGAACACACTAGCGGGCGCCACCGACAGAGGCGTCAACCCAGCAGGGGCGAGAGCGAGGAGAGCGGGACGGTGCGGGCACCGGCGCGGCGTACGTCCTTGATGACCTCGGCGTCGTCGGTGGCGACGAGGACGACACGGCCGGCGGGCTCGGCGTCGACGAGGTCGCGGATGACGTCGTCGGCGATGACGCCCTCGGGGGAGAAGATGACCTTGACGCCACGAGGGGGCACGGCGGTGGGACGTACGGACGCGGAGTGGGCGTCGAAGACGACGGTCGTCTCGGCGCCGGTGCGGGCCGCGATCGGGGCGATCGCGCGCAGCAGCCGCAGCCGCTGGGCATCGAGCGCGGAGTCGGGCCACAGGGCCTTGGAGACGTTGTAGCCGTCCACGATCAGCCGGACCCTGGGCATCGCCAGGAACTGCTCGAGGTGGGCGCTGCTGGTGACGCCCACGCCAGCGGCGGCGTCCGCGGAGGCCAGCTCGGCCTCGACCCGCTCGCCCGGGGTGCCGGTGACCGGCGGCAGCGCGAGCTCGCGGCGGAGCCCGCCGGCCGCGTCGAGCAGGGTGTCGAGCAGGAAACGGGCCCGCAGCGAAGCGTCCTCGCGATCCGTCTTCGACGTACGCCGCTCGGCGGCCGCCTCGCGCTCCAGCTTGTCGATCTGGCCGCGGAGCTGGCGCAGCTGGCGGTCACGTGAGGCGAGCTCCTCCTGGGCGCGGGCGAGCGCCTCGCGTGCCTCGGTCAGAGCCTCGTCCAGCCCGGTGCCGGCCTCGCGGGCGGCGGCCCGCGCCTCGCCGAGCTTGCGACGCAGCGCGGTGTTGTCGGCCTTGAGCTCGTCGAGCCGCGCCTTGCGGTCGGCACGCACCTCGCGGATCTCGTCCTCCGCCGCGGCGAGCTTGCCGCGCAGGCGCGCGACCTCGGCGTCGACCACCGGGACCGCGGCGGCGTCCAGCCGGTCGAGGGCCTCCTTGAGCGAGACCTCCCAGCCGTCGGGGCGGACGAGCCACACGACGGCGGCCGCCTCGGCCGGATCCTCCGGCAGCGTGACGTCCTCGCCGGAGCCCTCGGAGACGTACGCCGGGCGCAGCTGGCTCCCGACCTTCTCCCGCACCTCGTCGTCGGTCTCAAGCACCGAGGCGATCATCGCGCCGCCGGCCTTGGCGCGCCGGGCGGGCGCGAAGTCGGCGATCCGCTTGAGCGCGGGCGGGAGCCGCACCACGTCGGGAAGCACCCCGGCCGTGAGCGCGACGATGCGCCCCCGGACCGTGTCGGGGAGCGTCGCGTACGCGGAGACCTCCATGTTCCAAGTGTAGGGACCACCCCAGCGATCGCCGCCTCGAATACCGCGCTGCGATGGCGATGACACGCCGCACGCAACCGTACGAAAGCAAAAATGTCGGTGGTCGGTGAGACCGTCGCAGCATGACGACGAGAATCGACTGTGACACCTGCCTCGTGCGCGGACTGGCGTGCCACGACTGCGTGGTCACCGTGCTGCTGGGCCCGCCGCCGGAGCTGACCATCGAGGACGAGGAGCGCCGGGCGCTCGACGTGCTCGCCGACGGCGGGCTCGTCCCGCCGCTGCGGATGGTGGCTCTGCCACTAGTGGAAGGTATGTAGCCGAACTTTTGGGCGTGGGTGGTTGGCAGGTGGGGGATCCCGTCGGCTAATGTGCGCAGGAACTTGGCGCTCGTGGAAGTGAGTCAACCGGCTCACGCGAGTGTCGCGCTTAGTCCAGGCCCGCTTCGGGGCGGGCCAGGAGCCGGGGAACCACACCGGTCGTACGCCGCAAGACGGAGTGCGATCACCTGGGGTGCATCCGCCGCAAGGTCGATCTGGGAGACCAGGTCGAGGAGCGGTGGTAGGGCAGGTCGTGCCTGAACCCGTCAGCTCACCCGGTAGGCGTTCAACGACTACACAAGGAGACCGTCCGCTCGTGACACGCGACCGGAAGCGACTCATTGCCGGTGCAGCCGGCATCGCCGCCATCGGTGTCGCCGGGATCATTCCCGCAGCGACCCCCGCCCAGGCCGAACCAGACATCGACGACGTTCGCAAGAAGGTCGACAAGCTCTACACGCAGGCCGAGGCGGCCAACGAGGACTACAGCAACGCCAAGCTGCGGCTGCAGGACCTCAAGGACCAGCTCGAGGACCTCAACGCCGACGAGAAGCGCCAGAGCAAGGAGCTCGACAAGATCCGCGCCGAGCTCCGCGACTCCGTGCTGCGGCAGTTCGAGGGCTCCGACGTCTCCGCCGTCGGCCAGGTGATCACCTCCGAGGACCCGCAGGAGTTCCTCGCCGGTCTCGCCACCGTCTCGTCCTACAACGCGCTGCAGGCCGACCTGCTTGCTCGGTACAACACCGAGGCCGAGGCCCTCCAGGTGCGCCGCGAGGCCACCGAGGACGCCAAGGCGCAGATGTCCAAGGTCAAGACGACCATGCAGCAGAAGAAGAGCGAGATCGACGAGAAGTTCGAGGCGGCCCAGGCCGAGCTCGACGAGCTCGAGGCCGATGAGCTGGAGGCCATCCAGTCCACCGACACCAGCATCCCGTCCAACCTGCCGCCGCCCTCGGGCCGCGCCAAGGCGGCCGTGGACTACGCCCTGGCCCAGGTCGGCGACTCCTACGTCTACGGCGCCACCGGCACCGAGTCGTGGGACTGCTCCGGTCTCACCATGGGTGCCTGGGGCCAGGCCGGTGTCTCGCTGCCCCACTCCTCCTCGGCGCAGTACAGCAGCGGCCCGCAGGTCTCGCGCGACCAGCTCGCCCCCGGCGACCTGGTCTTCTACTACAGCCCGATCAGCCACGTCGGTATGTACATCGGCAACGGCCAGATCGTGCACGCCGCCAACCCGAGCACCGGTGTGAAGGTCTCGCCGATCGACGAGATGCCCTACACGGGCGCCGTCCGCCCGGGCTGAGTTGACCCAGGACCCCGAAGAGGCCGATCGTTCGCAGGTGCGAACGGTCGGCTCTCTTCTTTCCCGCCTGCAGGCGCACCCCGCCGTGATCGGGGCCGCGCTGGTGCTGGTGATGCTGCTCGCCGGGTTCGTCGGGTGGCGGCTCACCGGCGGTGGCGAGTACGTCGCGCCGACACCGTCCACCGCGCCGGTCGTGCGCGCCGACACCGAGGGCGCCCGGGCCTCGCTGGAGCAGCTGGTCAGCGGCGTACGTGAGGGGGCGGAGCCCGACGGCGAGGACGCCGCCTCGGTCGCGGTGCGCAACGCGCACGCCATCGGCCTCGAGGACGTGACCGCGCGGTACGTCGCCGAGGCGGGCAACGTGGAGCAGGACGGCTCCTTCACCGCCGACGTGGAGATGTCGTGGCGCACCCCGGGCGACCCGGCGCTGACCGAGGAGCTCAGGGTCGGCTTCGACGCGCAGGGGGCGATCACCGGCTTCTCGGCGTCCCAGGGCACCCGGATGCCGCTGTGGCTGAGCGGCCCCGTCGAGGTGCGCCGCGCCGGCTCCAGCCTCGTGATCGTCCAGGCCTCCGCGGAGGTCGCCGACCGCTACGCCGAGCTGGCCGCCACCGCGGTCGCCCAGGTCCGCAAGGTGATCCCGTGGGACCGGCCGCGCCTGGTCCTCGAGGTGCCGGCCACCGGCCTCGACTCCGCGCTCGGCGCCCAGCAGGGCACCTACACCGCCGTCGCCGCCGTGACCGCGACCGTCGACGGCTCCACGAAGCCCGGGACACCTCTCCATGTGTGGGTCAACCAGGGCGTCATCGGCGACCTGGACGCGCCCGGCGCCCAGGTGGTCATCACCCACGAGGCCACCCATGCGGCCACCGACGCGGCGACGAACGTCAACCGGCCGATGTGGCTGGTCGAGGGCTTCGCCGACTACGTCGCGCTGCGCGACACCAAGCTCCCGCTGAGCAAGACCGCCGGCCAGATCCTGGCCCAGGTCCGCGAGAACGGCGCCCCCGACCACCTGCCGGGCAAGGCCGAGTTCAACACCCGCTCGGAGCACTTCGGCGCCGAGTACGAGGCCGCCTGGCTGGCCTGCGAGGTGCTCGCCGAGGCCGGCGGCGAGCAGGCCCTGGTCGACCTCTACGACGACACCGGCCGCGGCATCCCTCTGGAGAAGGCCCTTCAGGCGAGCTTCGGCTTCGGGGAGGACGAGCTGACCGCCCGCTGGCGGACCCGTCTGTCACACTCTGCGTCGTGATCGGCATGCGGCGTACGTCCTGGGTGGTTCTCGTCCTCGGGGCGGTCGCATTCGTGGTGCTCGCGTGGACATTGATCCCGTGGCATCCCTACCCGGGCGGCCCGCTCGACCTGCCCGACGAGCGTGACGTGTTCACCCCCGAGGAGCTGGAGCGGATGCTGGCCTACTCCGGCACCGCGCGCTGGCTCAGCCGGGCCTCGCTGCTCGTCTCGCTGGTGATCGCCTGCGTGCTCGGGTTCACCTCGCTCGGAAGGCGCCTGGTGGCCCGGCTGCGGGGGCCGTGGCTGCTCCGGGTGGTGCTCGCGGTCGCCGTGGTCACGCTCCTCGGCTGGATCGCGACGCTGCCGTTCGGGGTGGCGATCCACCGCCTGCAGGTGCGCTACGGGCTCTCCAGGCAGGGATGGACGCCCTGGCTGACCGACTCGCTGCTCAACCAGGTCGTCGGCATCGTGATCACGTCCCTGGCGCTGCTCGCGCTCTTCGCCTGCATCCGCCTCGGCCGTCGGTGGTGGCCGGCGGTCGCCGCCGCCCTGGTCGCGGCCCTGGTGATGCTCGGATCGTTCGTCTACCCGGTCGTCATCGACCCGCTGTTCAACGACTTCGAGCCGCTGCCGCGCGGCCAGCTCCGCACCGAGGTGATGGCGATCGCCGAGCGCGAGGGCGTCGATCTCGACGATGTCCTGGTGGTCGATGCCTCCCGGCGCACGACCTCGCTCAACGCGTACGTCACCGGCTTCGGCTCCACCCGCCGGGTCGTCCTCTACGACAACCTCGTCGACTCGCAGCGCGATGCGGCGGCGCACGGGGCGGTCCTCTCCGTCGTCGCCCACGAGCTCGCCCATGCCAAGCACGACGACGTCCTGGTCGGCACCGTCATCGGCGCCGCCGGCGCGGTCGCCGGCGTCGGCCTGCTGGGGCTGCTGCTCTCCTACCGCCGCCAGGACCAGTACGCCACGCCCGAAGGCATCCCGATGCTGCTGGCGGTCTTCGCGCTGGCGAGCGTGCTCGCGATGCCCGTCCAGAACGGGCTCAGCCGGCACGTCGAGGCCCGCGCCGATGTCGACGCGCTCCACGCCACCGGCGACCTGGAGTCGTTCACGCGGCTGCAGCACGCCCTCGGCGTACGCTCTCTCTCCGACCCGTCGCCGCAGGCGTGGTCGCAGTGGTGGTTCGGTTCGCACCCGACGACCCTGCAGCGGATCGCGATCGCGCATCGGGTTCTGGACTGAGATAAAGGCCGAGTCGGCGCATCCGACGCCTCTGGCTCGCTTCGCTTCGCCAGGCACGGGGTCAGATGCGCCGACTCGGCGCCACTGGAACAGCTTTTACTTCGCGTAGAGCGCCTCGACCTCGTGGCTGAACTCGCGCATGACCACGTTGCGCTTGAGCTTGAGGCTGGGGGTGAGCTGGCCACCCTCCTCGGTCCAGGAGTCGGGGATGATCACGAACTTGCGGATCGACTCGGCCTTGGAGACCGCCTTGTTGGCGTCGTCGACGGCGCTCTGGATCACCGCGCGCAGGTCCTCGTCGTCGACGAGGTCGTCGATGTTGGCCGACTTGCCGTTGGCCTCGGCCCAGGTGGGCAGCGCCTCGGGGTCGATGGTGACGATCGCGCCGATGAACGGCTGGCCGTCGCCGACGACGATGCACTGGTCGACGAGCACGTGGGCGCGGAGGCGGTCCTCGAGGACGGCCGGGGCGACGTTCTTGCCGCCGGCGGTGACCAGGATCTCCTTCTTGCGGCCGGTGATCTTGACGAAGCCCTCGTCGTCGACCTCGCCGAGGTCGCCGGAGTGGAACCAGCCGTCGTCGGTCTTGGCCTCGGCGGTGGCCGTCGGGTTCTGCCAGTACTCCTTGAGCACCTGGCCGCCCTTGAAGAGCAGCTCGCCGTCGTCGGCGACGCGGACCGAGGTGCCGGGGAGCGGCCGCCCGACGGTGCCGATCTTGAACGCCTCGGGCAGGTTGACCGTGAGCGCCGCGGTCGTCTCGGTGAGGCCGTAGCCCTCCAGGACGGTGACGCCGATGCCGCGGTAGAAGTGGCCGAGGCGGTCGCCGAGCGGCGCGCCGCCGGAGATGGCGTAGGAGCAGTTGCCGCCGAGGGCGGCGAGCAGTTTGCCGTAGACGAGCTTGGAGAACAGCTTGTGCTTGGCGGTGAGGAGAAGCGGGGCCTTGCCGGTCTCGGTGGCCCGGGAGTAGTCGATCGCGACCTCGGTCGCCATGTCGAAGATGCGGCCCTTGCCGTCGGCGACGGCCTTCTGCGAGGCGGTGTTGTAGACCTTCTCGAAGACCCGCGGCACCGCGAGCACGAAGGTCGGCTGGAAGGTGCCGAGGTCGGCGACGAGGTTCTTGATGTCGGGGGTGTGGCCCAGGCGGGTGCGCGACTTGATGCAGCCGATCTGGATGATCCGCGCGAAGACGTGCGCGAGCGGCAGGAACAGCAGCGTGCTGCGGCCCTCGATGTTGAACAGGCCGTCGAGGGAGTCGACCGCGACGCCGAGCTCGAACATGAAGTTGCCGTGGGTGAGCACGCACCCCTTCGGGCGCCCAGTGGTGCCGGAGGTGTAGATCAGGGTCGCGGCGTCCTCGGGGGTGACCGCGCTGCGGCGGGCCTCGAGCTGCTCGTCGGTGATGTCGGTGCCGAGCTTGACCAGCAGGTCGACGGCGTTGTCGTTGATCGACCAGACGTTGTTGAGAGCGGTGCAGCTCGCGCGGACCTCGCTGATCCGGCCGATGTGCCCGGCGTCCTCGGCGACGATCGCGACGGCGGCGGAGTCCTGCAGGATCCACTCGATCTGCTCGGCGGAGGAGGTCTCGTAGATCGGCACCGTCGCCGCGCCGGCGAACCAGATCGCGTAGTCGATCAGGGTCCACTCGTAGCGAGTCTTGGAGAGCAGCGCGACCCGGTCCCCAGCGCCGACACCCGCCGCGATCAGACCCTTGGCGACCGCGGAGACCTCGGCGAGGAACTCCGCGGACGTCACGTCGACCCAGGTGCCGTCAGGACCTGGCCGGCTGAGGACGGCCACATCGGGCGCCTCGGCGGCGTTGCGGACGACATCGTCGCTCAGGTTGCCGGTGGGGGGAACGACGTACGTCGCGGGCGTGGAGAACTCGCGCACAAGGGCCTCCGCATACTGATGGTAGGTGGGTACGAACCGGAGGTTACCCCCGTCACAGCCCGACCATTTCACCGGGATGCTATCCGGTACGCTCCATGCCACCTAGCAAGTCAGGGAGTGAGGACACCACCGATGGCCGATCAGACCACCTCGACGATCGTGATCGAGGCCGCGCCCTCGGCAGTGATGGCGGTGATCGCGGACTTCAAGTCCTATCCAGCTTGGGCCAAGGGCATGCAGGAGGTCAGCGTCCTCGAGACCGGCGTCGACGGGCGTGCCGAGCAGGTCCGGTTCGTGCTCGACGTCGCGCCGATCAAGGACGAATACACCCTGGCGTACGACTGGGACGACGACCGTCAGGTGACCTGGTCGCTGGTGAAGGGCAACCTGCTGCGGTCGATGGACGGCGCCTACGTGCTGCGCGACCTCGGCGGCCGCACCGAGGTCACCTACCGGCTCGCGCTCGACCTGAGCATCCCGCTGATCGGCATGCTCAAGCGCAAGGGTGAGAAGGTCCTGATCGACACCGCCCTGCGCGGCCTCAAGCAGCGGGTGGAGAAGTAGGGCATGCCTTCGTGAGAATCCTTCTCTTCACCGGCAAGGGCGGCGTCGGCAAGTCCACCGTCTCGGCCGGCACCGCGGCGATGTCCGCGGCCCGCGGGCTGCGCACGCTGGTCCTCTCGACCGATGCCGCCCACTCGCTGGGCGACGCCTTCGGCCTCGAGTCGGCGCTGGGCTCCGAGCCCGTCCAGGTCTCCGACCACCTCTACGTCCAGCACGTCGACGCCCAGCGCCGCTTCGAGGAGTCCTGGGCCGAGGTGCAGGGCTATCTGCTGAGCGTCCTGGACACCATCGGGGTGGACCGGATCGCGGCCGAGGAGCTGACCGTCATCCCCGGCGCGGAGGAGGTCTTCGCGCTCCTGGAGCTGCGCCGGATGGCCGTCTCGGGGGAGTGGGACACGATCGTCGTCGACTGCGCCCCGACCGCCGAGACGCTGCGCCTGCTCGCCCTCCCCGAGGCCCTGGGCTGGTATCTGGAGCGCATCCTCCCGGTCCAGCGCACGATGGTGAAGGCGCTCAAGCCGGTGCTCACCAAGGCTGCCGGGGTGCCGATGCCCGGCGACTCCGTCTTCGACGCGCTCGTCCGGCTCCACGACGAGCTCGCCGACGTCCGCGCCCTGCTGTCCGGCCCCGAGGCGTCCGTACGCATCGTGCTGACCCCCGAGCGGGTCGTGCTCGCCGAGGCACGACGGTCGTGGACGACGCTCTCCCTCTACGGCTATCGCGTCGACGGTGTCGTCGCCAACCGGATCTTCCCGGCGGGCGGCTCCGACGACTGGCGGGCCGGCTGGGTCAAGGCCCAGGACGACGTGCTCGGCGACGTCGGCGCCTCCTTCGAGGGGCTGCCGGTGTGGCGCTCGTTCTACCGGCCCTCCGAGCCGGTGGGCGTCGAGGATCTGCGGGAGGTCGCCGAGGCCGCCTATGCCTGGACCGGCAGCGTCGACCCGCTGGCTGTCCCCGAGACCCCGGCGCCGTTCCGGACCGCGAGCGACGACGGCGGCGAGACCACCGTGGTCCACCTGGCGCTGCCCGGGCTGGCCCAGTGGGTCGAGCGTGACCAGGTCCAGCTGGGCCGCAACGGCGACGAGCTGGCGATCACCGTGGGGTCCTACCGGCGGCTGCTGACCCTGCCCGCCGCACTCGCCCGGATGCGCGTCAGCGGGGCGCGCGTCGAGGGTGGGGAGCTGCGAGTAACGTTTTCTCGGCAGACGACGAACATCGAGAGCGAGTAATCGTGAGCGAGCAGCGCCACGAGTGGGCGGACGAGCCGTTGGGGTCGACCGCCGAGGAGCTCGGCCGGCTGATGGAGGCCATCGGCGAGTGGGCCAAGGACTCCCGGATCGGCCACCTCGCCGAAGGGCTCGGAGACCATCTCGGAACGGGGGCACCGGAATGCACCTACTGCCCGCTGTGCCGTACCGTTCATGTCCTCCGGGAGTCGAGCCCGGAGGTCAAGGTGCATCTGGCCAGCGCTGCCGCATCGTTGATGCAGGCCGCGGCCACGGTGCTCAACGCGGCGGCCACGAGTCCGGGTGCTGGCCCTAGTGAAGGCGAGGATGCTCACAGTGATGGCGTGCGGGCTGAGGAAGATGCGACCCGGGACTGGGCGCGACGCTCGGAGAAGGTCGAGCGGATCGATCTCGACGGCTGGAGCTGAGGCATGACGACGACGAAGAAGCTGGCCTGCGGTGTCGACGTGGGTGGCACCAAGATCCTCGGCGGAGTCGTCGACCACGACGGCAACATCATCGAGGACCACCGGGTCGAGTCGCCGGCGAAGAGCCCGGAGGCCATCGAGGCCGCCATCGTCGAGGTGGTCCAGGAGCTCAAGACCAAGCACCCGATCGAGTGCGTCGGAATCGGCGCTGCGGGCTACATCGACAAGGGCCGCTCGACGGTCCTCTTCGCCCCCAACATCGCCTGGCGCGACGTGCCCCTCAAGGAGCGCCTGGAGAAGGTCCTCGAGCTGCCGGTCGTGATCGAGAACGACGCCAACGCCGCTGCGTGGGGCGAGTTCGAGTACGGCGCGGGTGCCGAGGTCGACAACATGATGCTGGTGACCGTCGGCACCGGTGTCGGCGGCGGCCTGGTGCTCGAGGGCGACCTCTACCGCGGCGCCTTCGGCGTCGGCGCCGAGATCGGCCACATGCGGGTCGTGCCCAACGGCCACCTGTGCGGCTGCGGCAACCGCGGCTGCTGGGAGCAGTACGCCTCGGGGTCGGCCCTGGTGCGCAACGTCCGCGCCGCGGCGCGCGGCGGGTCGCTGCTGGCCCGCGAGGTCCTGGACCGCGCCGAGGGTGACCTCGACAAGATCAAGGGTCCGCTGATCACCGAGGCGGCCCGCGACGGGGACGCCTTCGCGATCGAGGCGCTGACCGACCTCGGCATCTGGCTGGGCGAGGGGATCGCCTCGATCGCCGCCGTGCTCGACCCGGCCGTGGTGGCCATCGGCGGCGGCGTGGCCGAGGCCGACGACCTGCTGCTCGGGCCTGCGCGGCGCGCCTTCCTGGCGCAGCTGACCGGCCGCGGACACCGCCCGATGCTCGACATCCGCAAGGCGACGCTGGGCAACGAGGCGGGCCTGATCGGCGCGGCCGACCTGGCCCGCAGGTGAGCCACGTCCGATGAGCCGGGTCCAGTGAGCCTGCACATCGGTGTCGACATCGGCGGCACCAAGGTGCTCGCGGCGGAGGTCTCGCCGTCCGGTGAGGTGCTCCGCACCGCTCACCGCAGCACACCCGGGCGCCGGGTCGAGCTCGAGCTGGTGGAGGACGCGCTGACCGAGGCGGTCACCGAGGTGGCCGCCGGCCGGCCCGTCGCCGGCGTCGGGCTGGCTGCCGCGGGGTTCGTCGACGCGGCGGGGGAGCGGGTCATGTTCGCTCCTCACCTGCCCTGGCGCGGCGAGCCGACCCTGACCCGGCTGTCCTCCCGCTGGGGCACCCGGGTGGCGCTCGACAACGACGCCAACTGCGCCGCCCTGGCCGAGTTGGAGCTCGGCGCGGCCCGCGGCGTCGACTCGGCCCTGCTCATCACCCTCGGCACCGGCATCGGCGGCGCCGTGATCCTCGACGGCCGGGTGGTGCGGGGCCGCAACGGGATGGCCGGGGAGTTCGGCCACATGCAGGTCGTGCCCGGAGGGCTGCCCTGCGAGTGCGGCCTCACCGGCTGCTGGGAGCAGTACTCCTCCGGCAACGCGCTGGTCGCCTTCGTGCGCGCCCGCGTGGAGACCGAGGAGTACGCCGGCGGCGCGCTCGACGAGCTGGCCGCGGGTGACCCGCTCAAGATCACGGGCCCGGCCATCACCGCCGCTGCGGCCGACGGCGATGCGCTCGCGCTGGCTGCGTACGAGTCGGTGGGGTCCTGGCTGGGGGTCGGGATGGCCGGCCTGGTGGCCGCATTCGACCCCGAGCTCCTGGTCGTCGGCGGGGGAGTCTCGACCGCGGGCGACCTGCTGCTGGCGCCCGCCCGGACGGCCCTGGAGGCCTCGCTCGTCGGTCGCCTCCACCGCGAGGTGCCGCCGATCGCGGAGGCCGCTTTCGGGGCCGAGGCAGGGGTCGTGGGTGCGAGCATCCTGGCCCGCCGGGCCACCGGCGAGAGCTAGACGCGGGCGCCGTCGTCCCAGGGGTCACGGGGCTCGGACGGCATCGTGATCAGCAGGTAGACGAACCCGGCGATGAAGGCCGCGACCAGTCCGCCGATGACCCAGCTGTCGAAGTGCCGGTCGGTGACCTGGGTGACCACGATCAGCACGAGCACGGCGACCGGTGCGCCGAGCACGCCGATCCACGCCAGCAGACGCGCCGGGGTCGGCTTCGGCAGGGGCGGCGGAGGCGGCGGGACGTAGCCCTCCTCGTCGTCGCGCCACATGTCGTCGTAGGGGTCCGGCTCGTCGACGGGCTCGACGATGTCGATCTTCTTCTCGAAGAGTCCACGGGAGACCGGCTCCTCCTCGAGGGCGGGGCGGTCGCCGTAGTTCTCGACGATCTCGCGCCAGACTTCCTCGTCCGACGGCGGTCCGTCGGCAGGCACGGAGGCGTCGTCGGAGGCCCCGGTCGTGTCCTCGGGCCGGTCGTCTCGGTCACTCACTCTTCCAGCCTAGCCGGATCTCATGACAGGGTGCGGGAGTAGAAGTACCTGTCTCGTTATAGGCTCATCGGTCGAAGGCAATTTGGGAAGGCGATGGGGTGTCGACGAAGCTCTTCTACTCGTTCTTGAAGTGGGTCGCTGTCGGTCCTCTGCTCCGGGCGGTTTTCCGTCCGACCTGGGAGGGTGTGGAGAACATCCCGCGCAAGGGGCCGGCGATCCTGGCCGGCAACCACCTCTCCTACGCCGACTGGCTCTTCATGCCGCTCGGCTCTCCGCGGATGGTGCGGTTCGTGGCCAAGGCGGAGTACTTCACCGGCACGGGCGTGAAGGGATTCCTGCAGCGCACGTTCTTCAGCGGCACCGGCAACGTGCCGATCGACCGGTCGGGAGCGACCGCGGCCGAGGGTGCCCTGATCGCGGCGAAGCGGGTCCTCGGCGACGGCGAGCTCTTCGGGATCTACCCCGAGGGCACCCGTTCCCACGACGGCAAGCTCTACCGCGGCCGCACCGGCATCGCCCGGCTGGCTCTGGATACCGGTGCTCCGGTGATCCCGGTCGCCGTGATCGGCACCGACGTGATCGCGCCCCCGGGCAAGAAGCTCGGCAAGATCGTCCGGCCGCGGATCGTCTTCGGCAAGCCGCTGGACTTCTCGCGCTACGAGGGCATGGCCAACGACCGCTACATCCTGCGCGCGATCACCGACGAGATCGTCTACGAGATCCTGAAGCTGTCCGGCCAGGAGTACGTCGACATGTACGCCACCGACGCCAAGAAGCTGGCCACCGGTGAGAAGCCGGCGAAGAAGTCTTCGCGGCCGACCAAGGACGTAGCCTGACGATCCACTCGTCCCACCCGTTCCCGACGCCGGAGGATCCGGTACGCCGGTGGCGCGGTCGTCTGGGTGGGCGGGTCTCGCTGTGGACGTCGGGCTCGGCCGGGCTCACGGTCTCCTCGCTGATGATGGCCAACGGCTCGCCGGGAGCCGTGCTCGGGCTGCTCGACCCCGACTCGGACCTGCGGGACGAGCTCGAGGAGACCGGCGTCGGCGTCGTCTCGCTGCTCCACTGGCGCCACCGCGACCTGGCCGAGGCGTTCGGCGGCACCGCTCCCGCTCCTGGCGGCGCGTTCCGGCTGGGGTCGTGGGAGACGACCGAGTTCGGCCGCCGCCTCACCGACGCCCCGACCTGGGCCGGCGTACGCCTGGTCTCGATGACGGAAATCGGTTGGTCGGCCCTGGCGACGTGCGAGATCGTGTCGCTCGAGGTCGGTGACGACACCGACCCGCTGGTCCACCGGCACGGGAGGTACGAACGATGATCGAGGGCTACCTGCGACGGCTCGGCATCGAGGGACGGCCGGAGGCGACGTACGAGACGCTTGTCGATCTTCACCACCGCCATCTCGACACGCTGCCCTACGAGAACCTCTCGATCATGCTCGCCGCCATCGGAGCCACGGGGATGCCCGACGCCGTCGACCCGGCGGAGACGCTCGAGCGGGTGGCGGCCGGGGGCAACGCCGGCTACTGCTTCCACAACAACGGCGTCTTCTCGCTGGCGCTCGCCGAGCTGGGCTTCGACGTCGTACGCCGCACCGGCCAGATGCTCGAGGCGACCGGCCCCTCGGGGACCCTGGACCATCTGGCGCTGGAGATCCGCGGTCTGCCGACCGCGGCCAACCCCGGTGGCCGATGGGTGGTCGACGTCGGCTACGGCGACGGCTTCCGCGACCCGTTGCCGCTGGTCGAGGGGCATTTTCGGCAGTCCGGGTTCGTCTACCGGCTGGCCCGTGTGGGGGAGTCGGGATGGACCTTCCACCATGACCCGCACGGCTCCTTCAACGGCTCATTCGTGCGCGGCAGCGTGACGCAGGAGGAGATCGAGACCTCCCACGTGCGTCTCTCCACCCCGCCCGACGGTGACTTCACGCGCAAGCTCGTGGTGCAGCGGCGGGACGCGTCCGGAGCCGAGACGATCCGCTCGATCCGGCACGCGCGCAGCGGCGAGGGGGCCTTCGAGCGCGAGCTGCGCGACTTCGAGCAGTGGCGCACGGCTCTCGCCGGGATCGGGCTGTCGTTCCGGGGCGTCGAGGACGATGCGCTGCGCGAGCTCCACAAGCGACAGGCCGCCGAGTACGACGAGTGGTTGCTGACGCGATAGTCGGCGACGTGCTGAGATGGCGGACATGAGCGACGACGCACCTGCCCCCGACCTGCTCGACATCGCGGCCGAGCTCTACGGGCTGCCGCTGGGCGACTTCACCCCCGAGCGCGACGCCCGGGCCAAGGGGCTGAAGGGCACTCCGCTCGCCGGCCCGGTCAAGGCGCTCAAGAAGCCGTCGACCGCGGCGTGGGTGGTCAACCTGCTGGTGCGCTACGAGACCGAGCAGGTGGAGCAGGTGATCTCGGTCGGCGCCCTGCTGCGTGAGGCGCAGACCGGGATGGACGCCGCCCAGCTGCGTGAGCTCACCAAGCAGCGGCGGCAGCTGACCGCGGCGGTGACGACCCGTGCCCGCGGCCTGGCGCGCGAGCACGGCCTCCGGGTGACCGAGGCGGTGGCGACCCAGGTCGAGGCCACGCTGACCGCGGCGATGATCGACGGGTCCGCCGCCCAGGCCGTACGCAGCGGCCTGCTCGTCTCCCCGCTGTCGGCCACCGGCGTCGACGCCGTGGACGCGGCCTCCGCCGTCGCACTGCCGGACGCGTTGGGCTTCGAGGTGCCCGAGGTCGTCCCGCCGCCTCCCGAGCCGCTGCGGGCGGTCCCGGACCTGCCCGACACAGCGGCGCTCGACGAGGCCCGAGAGGCGCTCGAGGAGGCGGAGTCGGCGCTCTCCGGCGCCGAGGCTCAGCGGGACAAGGCCGTCTCGGCGTTCAAGGACATCGAGGCGCGGTCGCTCCAGGTGAAGTCCGAGATCGAGGAGCTCCGCCGTCGCCTGGCCGATCTGGAGGAGACGGCGCTCGGGGTCGAGGACGAGCTCACCGAGGCGGAGGAGGAGCGTGAGTCCGCCGAGGCGGCGGTCTCGGAGGCGGCTGCCGCCCGGGACTCGGCGGCCGCGGAGGTGGAGCGGCTCGGCGGGTAGACCTGACCGGCGTCCGCCGGAGACCCGGCAGACCTCGTCCGCGAGGTCTTCGCTCGTCACGGTTTCACCGAGGAGAGGCTCGTACGTCCCGCCGACGCCGGATTCCGGGTCGGGGTCCATCGGCGGTCCGGTGGTGCTTCGCACGTGGCGCTGCCGGAGAGGTTGTTCTCCTTCGCTCGTTGAGCCTCAGAGGGTGACGGGCTTCCGCATCCGGACCAGCGGGACCGGTGCGCCGCCGCGGTCGTCGGTGATCCGCTCGACCGGCTCGAAGCCGTAGGACCGGTAGAGCGGCTCGCCGGACAGCGTGCCCATCAGCTCGAGGGTGGTGAAGCCCTCTTCCGCCGCCGCCCGCTCGCACAGCTCCAGGATCAGCCTTCCCGCGCCGCGCCTGGCGAAGGCGGGGTTGGTGTACATCGCTCGCACCCTGGCCGGGTCCTTCGCCGGGTCCAGCAGCGTCGGCTCACGGCCGGGGGTGTGGTCACCGCCGTAGAGGGTCGCCCGCCTGCTCCAGCCGCCGCAGCCGGCGATCTCGTCGCCCTCTTCCACCACGAAGTAGGTGCCGTCCTCGATCAGCTGGGTGTCGATGCCCATCACCATCCGGCTCGACGCGATCTGGGCCTCGGTCAGGAACGTCTTCTGGAGCTCCGCGATCGAGGCGTCCATGATCGCGGTCAGGGCCGGGATGTCGTCTGGTGTCGCGACGCGGTGGGTGAAGGGCACGCGGGTGAGCCTGTCATGTCGGTGCCTGCGGGTCGTACGGGTTTGTGCCGACAGGATTCCTGCGTGAGGAATGTCACGCAAATCGGCTTCAATCTATTGACGCTGTAAAACGATGTCGATAACGTTTTCGACCGAGTTCGCGCGAGCTCTGAGGTACCACCGACCGCCGTTCAATCGAGAGAACAGGATCGATGATGACCCGAGTTCGAGTTAGACCCGTGCGTGCCCGGATGGCCCGAGGAGCCGCCGTCGCCGCCATGCTGATCGCCAGTGGCATCGCTGTCGTCTCTGCGGCCGCTCCGGCCCAGGCCGACGGCTCCACCCTGCAGGCCGCTGCTGCAGAGTCCGGCCGCTACTTCGGCACCGCCATCGCGGCCAGCCGGATGTCGGATTCGCAGTACACGACCATCGCCAACCGCGAGTTCAACATGATCACCGCCGAGAACGAGATGAAGATGGACGCGACCGAGCCGTCGCCGAACCAGTTCAGCTTCTCCTCGGGAGACCAGATCGCCAATTGGGCCCTCCAGAACGGCAAGCGAGTCCGCGGGCACGCGCTGGCGTGGCACTCCCAGCAGCCGGGCTGGATGCAGAACATGGAGGGCAGCTCGCTCCGCAACGCGATGCTCAACCACATCGCCGGCGTCGCGGGCCACTACCGGGGCAAGATCTACGCCTGGGACGTCGTGAACGAGGCCTTCGAGGACGGCTCCTCGGGGGCTCGCCGCCACTCCAACCTGCAGCGCACCGGCAACGACTGGATCGAGGCCGCCTTCCGTGCCGCCCGCTCCGCCGACCCCAACGCGAAGCTCTGCTACAACGACTACAACACCGACAACTGGAGCCACGCGAAGACGCAGGCCGTCTACAACATGGTCCGCGACTTCAAGTCGCGTGGCGTACCCATCGACTGCGTCGGCTTCCAGGCCCACTTCAACTCTGGCAACCCGGTGCCGAGCAACTACCACGTCACCCTGCAGAACTTCGCCGATCTGGGTGTCGACGTGCAGATCACCGAGCTCGACATCGCCGGGTCCGGCACCTCGCAGGCCGAGCAGTTCCGTGGTGTCACCCAGGCCTGCATGGCGGTCACTCGCTGCACGGGCATCACGGTCTGGGGCGTACGTGACACCGACTCGTGGCGTGCCTCCGACACGCCGCTGCTCTTCGACGGCTCGGGCAACAAGAAGCTGGCCTACACCTACGTGCTCAACCAGCTCAACACTGCAGATGGTGGGACCACCACGCCGCCGCAGGGGAGCTGCACGGTGACCGTCACCCGGACCGAGTCGTGGGGAGACCGGTTCAACACGGTCTTCGCCGTCAGTGGGACCAACAACTGGGTCGTCAGGATCAGCACCGGGTCGGGGCAGAGTCTGCAGAACTCGTGGAACGCCACCGTCTCCGGGACCTCGGGGACTCTCACTGCCACGCCCAACGGCAACGGGAACCAGTTCGGGATCACGCTCTACTCGGGCGGGAACACGTCGACTCCGACTGCTAGCTGTACGGCGGTCTGATCTTGAATGGGCGGGGTCTCGGTCGTGTGGCCGAGGCCCCGCTCGCGCCGCTTGTTCCGCTGGTCGAGCCGCTTGTCCCCGCTGGTCGAGCCGCCGGAGCCGCTAGGCGGAGGCGTGTCGAGACCAACACAGTTCTCGTCATCAGGAGAGCTCGCTTGGCGACTGCTCCTCGTTTCAGGGGTTCGCCGCCGACCCGTTCTTTGAGTGTTTCTCGATCGCGCGCCGCGTCAAGGACGGGCTTCGCCCGCCGGCTTCGCCGGTGGCCTTCGGCCATCCTTGACTCGGCACCCGATCGAGAAAGATTTCGCCTATATCGGGGCGGCGGCGAGTGTGTGGCGCGGCACTCACGTGACTTGTTCGCTGACTGCGTAACATCCCAATGACCAGCACAAATGAGTCGCGCAACGGTGCGCGATTCGCATATAATAAAGCACATGTACGAGACCATCGACCGCCTCCTCGACGGACCACCTTCCGGTGCGTCCGAGGGAGAGTTGGTTGATTGGATCGCCCGTCTTGAAGAGGTGAAGTGCCGCGCTGAGGCTGTTCAGGCCGAGGCTTCAGTACGTCTCGAGGAAGCCGCTCGGGCACGCCAAGCCGAGGCCGGGGTTCCCGTCCGGAAACTCGGCGAAGGCGTCGCCTCCCAGATCGCGCTCGCGCGACGGGTCTCCCCAGCTAAGGGTGCGAAGCTGCTCGGGCTGGCGAAGATCCTGATCACCGAGATGCCGCACACCTTCGCGTTGATGAAGGCCGGGTTGTTCTCGCAGTGGCAGGCCACCATCCTGGCCCGCGAGACCGCCTGCCTCTCACGCGAGGACCGCCGGGTCATCGATCACGAGCTCTGCGCCACCAGACCCGACGGTGAACTGGCGAAGGCAGCGGCGATGGGTCTACGGCAGCTCGAGAACGCTGCCAAGAAGCTTGCGATCACTCTCGACCAAGCATCCGTCGTCGCCCGAGCCGCAAACGCGACCAAGGACCGCCGGGTGAGCCTGCGGCCGGCACCGGACACCATGACCTGGCTCGGAGCCCTACTCCCGGTCAAGGACGGCGTCGCCGTCTTCGCCGCCCTGGATCAGGCCGCCAACGCCGCCCGTGCCGCCGGGGATGAACGGACCCGGGGCCAGGTCATGGCCGACACCCTGGTCAACCGCGTCACCGGCCGCAGCACCGCTGAGGCGAAGCCTCGGATCGAGGTCAAGATCGTGATGACCGCCGACTCACTCACCAACAGCGCCGACCAGGCCGCGATGGTCGAGGGCTACGGCCCCGTCCCCGCCACCTGGGCCCGCGACGCCCTCAGCGACGCCGAGGTGTTCGTGCGCCGGTTGTTCACCGACCCCGCCGGTCAACTGGTGGCGATGGAGTCCCGGTCCCGGAAAGCACCTGATGGGCTGGCTGAGTTCATCACCACCCGCGACAGCGGGACCTGCCGGACCGTCGGTTGTGATGCCCGGATCCGCAACATCGACCACATCCAACGCCACGCCGATGGCGGCACCACCAGCGCCGAGAACCTCCAAGGGCTGTGCGAGCGGTGCAATCAGGCGAAAGAAGCGACCGGCTGGCAAGCCCGACCCGGACCCGATGGCAGCGTCACCACCATCACACCCACCGGCCACACCTACACCAGCCCACCACCCGACACCTGGGGCCAATACCCACCACCCCTGTCCCGGGCAGAGCTCAGCCTGCGCGACGTACTCCTCGACTATGCGGCCGCGGCTTGAGCGTGCCGGTGGTAGACCTTGTTCGCGATCTTCCAGGCTCCGTCGACGAGCACGAGCAGGAACACGTCGGTAAACGTGTCGGGGCCGTGGATGAGGGTCATGGTCGCGGTGGCGACGGTGCCGTGGACCGCGACGGAGTCGAGGCGGCGTACGCGCTCCTCCTCATCGGGTGCGGGGGAGCCGGTGAGCAGGGCGCAGTAGTCCTCGAGCGGCCAGGAGACGAAGGCGCCGTCGCGGATGCCTTCGATGTGGGCCGAGGGGAGGAACGCGTCGCGGAAATGGGTGGGGTCACCGGTGGCGTGGCCGGATACGTAGGCGCTGAGCGGACGCAGGACGGCCTCGTCCGCGGGCGCGTTCGCACCGTCAGTCATGGGCAGGGTCATGCGCACAGGGTGGTGTGCCTGCGGGAGCGTGACAAACAGTTTTCCGGACCAGGGCCTGCGCTTCAGAGCGGCTCGAAGGTGTCCTCTCCGGAGACGGGGTCGTAGACGTAGACCTGCTCGCCGGCACGGGGGTCGCGGGCGGTGATCACGTGGAAGGTGGGGGAGGCCCGGTCGGCGAGGTCGACGACGGAGGCGCCGGCACCGAGCACGCCGCGTACGAGATGTGGGGGTGCGGTGGTGTCGATGCGGGTCACGACGCCGGGGGTCACCCAGACGGGGATGCCGGCGAGGAAGCCGCTGACCTGGAAGTGGAGGTGGCCGGCGAGGATGGCGCGTACGTCGCTGCTCCGCACCACGCGGCCCAGGGCGGAGATGTTGTGGAGGACGACGTCGGCGACCCAGGGGAGGGAGGCCAGGTGGAGCGGCGGATGGTGAAGGACGAGCACCGTGCCGTCGCGCGTCGGGGTGGACAGCTCGGCGGCGAGACGGGCGAGCTGGGCCTCGTCCAGGAAGCCGTGGGTCTTGCCCGGGACGAGGCTGTCGATGGTGACGACCCGGAGCTCGCCGAGGTAGCTGACCGACGCGCACAGGTCGGACTCCGGGTCCAGCAGCCGCCCGCGGTCGCTCCCGTCGGCATCGAGGTGTCCGCTGCCGAGCACCTCGCGGAACGGTCCACGGGTGTCGTGGTTGCCCGTCGAGTAGATGTGCGGGATGCCGCGCTCGGCAGCGAACGCCCCGACCCGCTCCAGGACCGCCCGGCAGCCCTCGGCCGAGCCGTCGTCGGCGATGTCACCACTGACCACGACCGCATCCAGGCCTGGCACGTGGCGGGCGTCGCGCAGGATCGCGTCGAGCGCGGCCACGGCGTCGACGCCGTCCATGTCGAGACCGCTGCCGGTGACATGGGTGTCGGAGAGATGCAGGATCCGGGTCATGTGGTGAAGGCTGACATGAGGACCTCGGCGATGCCGTCCTTCTCGCTCTGCACGGCGACATCGAGGTAGCGGGCGTCGACCTCGTCCCCGGCCTGGGTGAGGTCGACCTGGACACAGGCGATCGCATCGGTGCAGCCGGATCCGGCCAGCGCGGGCGAACCGGGCAGCTCGGCGAGCCAGGCGTCGAGCTCGGCTCGGGGGACCGTCATCATGCCCTCGTACTGCCAGTCCTGGAACTCGATGTTGGTGCAGGTCGCGGCCGAGGTGCCCTCCGGCAGGCCCGGCGCCCCGACCGCGTGCGCGAGGTCGACGCAGTCTGCCGGCACATCGTCGGCCGCCTCGCGCAGGTCGGTGTCCACCCAGGCGACGAACGTGACGCCCCCGGCCAGCGCCGCGACGAGGAGCCCCGCCGCGCCCGCCATCAGCGCCCACGCCCACCACGGAAGCCCGCGCCGGGGACCGCTCACGCCCACTGCCGGGATCGTTCGACGGCTCTGGCCCACGACGCGTACGCCTCGTCGGCCGCCTCCCGGCGCGACGCGTCGGGGGAGAAGGTGCGGTCCAGGGCCCAGGTCTCGCGGATCTGGTCGAAGGAGGACCACACGCCCACCCCGAGGCCGGCTAGGAATGCGGCGCCGAGGCCGGTGGTCTCGACGTAGCGAGGGCGGGAGACGTCGACCCCGAGCTGGTCGGCCTGGAGCTGGCACAGGAGGTTGTTGGCGGCCGCGCCGCCGTCGACGTTGAGGGAGGCGACCGGCGTCGGCATGGTGGCCATCACGTCGCGTACCTCGAAGGCGATCGCCTCCAGGGTCGCCCGCACGATGTGGGCACGGGTGGTGCCGCGGGTGATGCCGATGATGGTGCCGCGGGCGTCGGGGTCCCAGTGGGGCGCGCCGAGACCGGTCAGGGCGGGCACGAACACGACGCCCTCGGACGAGGTGACCGTGCTCGCCAGGGCCTCGGTCTCCGCGGCCGAGCCGATGATCTGGAGGCCGTCACGCAGCCACTGCACCGCGGCGCCGGTCACGAAGATCGAGCCCTCGAGCACGTAGGTGACCTCTCCCGACGGCGACATCCAGCCGGGGGAGGTGAGCAGCCCGGAGTCCGACCGCTTCGCCTCCGAGCCGGTGTTGGTCAGCACGAACGAGCCGGTGCCGTAGGTGCACTTGGAGTCGCCCACCTCGAAGGCAGCCTGCCCGAACAGCGCGGCCTGCTGGTCGCCGGCCACGCCGGCGATCGGCAGCGAGAGGTCGAGGAACGAGCGCGGGTCGGTGACCACGCCCTCACCCCAGTTGGGCCCGATCTCCGGCAGCGCGTCGCGCGGCACCCCGAACAGGTCGCACAGCTCGTCGGACCAGTCGTTGGCGCCGAGGTCGAACAGCATCGTCCGCGACGCGTTGGAGACGTCGGTGACATGGTGCAGACCCCGGGTCATCCGGGCGATGAGGTAGGAGTCGACGGTGCCGACCGCGTAGCGCCCCGACTCCACATGGGTCCACGTGTGCGGCTCGTTCTCCCGGATCCAGGCCAGCTTGGTGGCCGTGAAGTAGGGGTCCAGGCGCAGACCGGTCAGCTCGCGGACCCGGGCGTCGTGGGACGCCATCGCAGAGCACATCGCCGTCGTACGCCGGTCCTGCCACACGATCGCGCGCCGCGGCGACCCCAGCGTCTCCCGGTCCCACAGCACCACCGTCTCGCGCTGGTTGGTGATCCCGATGCCGACGAGGTCGTCGCGGCCGTGGGCCGCGAGCACCGTACGACACGCCTCCAGGGTGGCCTGCCAGATCCCCTCGGGCACGTGCTCGACCCAGCCCGGCCTGGGGAAGTGCTGGTCGAACTCCTCATACCCCCGAGCCGCGACCTCGCCCTTGTCGGTGACGATCAGCGCGGTGACGCCGGTGGTGCCGGCGTCGATGGCGAGGATGGAGCTCACTTGGGCGTCCTGACGATGTCGAGGATGCGCCGGTCGAGCCAGGACAGGTCCTCGGCCACCCGCATCTCGTAGTTCTCGGTGGCCACCCAGGCGAGGAAGCCGGTGGCGCCCTGCGCCGCGGCGTACGTCTCCAGCTCGGCCTCGAGCTCGGGCGTGACCGGCACCTTCTCGGCCTCGGTCGAGGCGGTCAGGTAGAAGTCGCTGAGGTCGAGGAGTCGCTTCAGCTCGGTGATCGGCGCCGCGTGGTCGTCGACGCGCAGGTCGGCCGCGATGTCGTCGTTGCCGCCGTAGCCGGCGTCCTCGCGCACGACCAGGAGCGCCGCGCTCTGCCGCCCGCGGCTGTCGCCGCCGGCCTCGTCGCCCGCGGCCAGGGCCGCCAGGAGCCGGTGCTGCAGCGGCTCCTCGGGGGAGGAGGCGAGCCAGGCGGCCTCCATCGCCTCGACCACCTCGGGGCCGGTGAGGATGTTGCCCTGGATCGCGTAGCCGTCGCCGGTGCGGCCGCCCGCCCAGTCGAAGCAGGACGGTCCGGTGTGGGAGACGGCGTTGCCGTCGACGTCGACGATGCCGACCTGGCGGTGGTCACGGCGCTCGTCCTCCTCCAGCAGCCTCTCGAGGGCGACAGCGGCGGTCGCACCCTCGTCGAGGTGGGCGAGCGCGAGACCCTTGTAGGCGACGTTGGCCTCGGCCTGGGTGGCGATCGCGCCGACCCCCGCGACGGCGGCCGGGACGGCCGATCCGACGGCGAGGAACTTCGAAGCGACGGCCACACCCCAGGTGGGCTCCCCGGTGCCTGGATCAACAGCTCTGGCGACGATGGAGAAGGTCATGGCAGCGACCCTATCCACGAAATTTCGTCCGGCTACGGCGTGTTTACGAATTGTCGTACACCTGACGGCGTGGTTGGGCTTTGATTGAGGGATCCCTTCATCCCAATTTCGGAACTGAGTTTCGATCGTGACCAGGAAGGACATCATGACAACCCTGGCGAAAGAAGAAACACCCGAATTGAAGAGAGTGATGGGGCCGTGGCTCCTGCTGCTCTTCATCGTCGGTGACATCCTGGGAGCCGGCGTCTATGCCGTGACCGGCACCATGGCCGGCTACGTCGGCGGCATCCTGTGGCTGCCGTTCCTGCTCGCCTTCGTGGTGGCCACCATGACGGCGTACTCCTACCTCGAGCTGGTGACGAAGTACCCCAGCGCCGCCGGTGCCGCGCTCTACACGCACAAGGCGTTCGGCTTCCACTTCCTCACCTTCATGGTGACCTTCGCGGTCGCCTGCTCGGGCATCACCAGCGCCTCGACCTCGGCCAACACGCTGGCGCAGAACTTCTTCGGCGGCCTGGAGATCAACGGCTGGATGGATGCGCCCAGCGAGGGCGTCGTCACCCTCCTGGCGTTGGGCTTCATGGTCCTGCTCGCGCTGATCAACCTGCGTGGCGTGGGCGAGAGCGTGAAGTTCAACATCATCCTCACCGTCGTCGAGATGGTCGCGCTGTGCATCGTCATCGGCGTCGGTTTCTACGTGATCGCCCAGGGCAAGGCGGACATGTCGGAGCTGGTCTCCTTCGACGACTACTCCAACATGGGCGTGGTCTTCGCGGTCACCGCCGCGACCTCGGTCGCGTTCTTCGCGATGGTCGGGTTCGAGGACGCCGTCAACATGGTCGAGGAGACCAAGGAGCCCGAGCGGATCTTCCCGCGCACCATGCTGATGGGCCTGGGCGCGGCGGCGCTGCTCTACATCCTGGTGGCCATCTCGGTCGTCAGCGTGCTGACGCCGGGTGAGCTCGAGACGATCCGCGAGTCCGAGGGCCGGGCTCTGCTCGAGGTGGTCGGCAAGGGCGCTCCCGACTTCCCGATCGACAAGGTGTTCCCGTTCCTGGCGGTCTTCGCCGTCGCCAACACGGCGCTGATCAACATGCTGATGGCCAGCCGGCTGGTCTACGGCATGGCCAAGCAGCGAGTGCTGCCCAAGCAGCTGGGCGCGGTCCTGCCCGGCCGCCGCACGCCCTACATCGCGATCATCTTCACCACCCTGCTGGCCCTGCTGCTGATCTGGTACGTCTCCAGCGACCCGGACAGCAACATCGTGTCCAACCTCGGCTCGACGACCGCGCTGCTCCTGCTGTGCGTGTTCGCGATCGTGAACATCGCCTGCGTGGTGCTCCGCAACCGGCGCCCCGACACCGAGAAGACGTTCTTCACCGCGCCGAGGTGGCTGCCGCCGATCGCCGCGATCCTGTGCATCTACCTGGCCGGCCCGTGGGTCGACCGCGACGGCATCGTCTACGAGATCGCCGGCGGCCTGATGGTCATCGGCGTGATCCTGTGGGCGGTCACCTGGCTGGTCAACAAGTTCGCCAACAAGGACGACGAGCCGCCGCACTTCACCGACATCGAGCACATGGACGTCAACCCCGAGGACGACCAGTAGCGAGGTGACATCGGTCGGGGCCGGCGCACGTTCTCCACAGGACGTACGCCGGCCTCGCCGTGTCTGAGATGACTTCGTAACAATCGCTCGATCCGCGTACCCTGAGGCACGTGAACGACGCCTTCCCCTCCCTCGAGCAGCTGCACGCCATCGGAGCCCTTCAGCAGCCGACCTATTCCGACCCGGCCGCGCTGGCCGCGGCGGTCGAGAAGCTGAGGAAGCAGCCGCCGCTCGTCTTTGCGGGGGAGTGCGACCAGCTCAAGAGCTCGATCGCCGCCGCCGGCCGCGGCGAGGCGTTCATCCTGCAGGGCGGCGACTGCGCCGAGGTCTTCGCCGAGGCGACCGCCGACAACACCCGCAACAAGCTCCGGGTGCTGCTGCAGATGGCCGTGGTCCTGACGTACGCCGCCTCCGTCCCGGTCGTGAAGATCGGCCGTCTCGCGGGGCAGTACGCCAAGCCGCGCTCCTCCGACACCGAGACCCGCGACGGGGTGACCCTGCCGGCCTACCGCGGTGACGCGGTCAACGGCTTCGAGTTCACCGAGGAGTCCCGCATCCCCGACCCGCAGCGGCTGCTGGACGTCTACCACGCCTCCTCCTCGACCCTGAACCTCGTGCGCGCCTTCACCACCGGTGGCTACGCCGACCTGCGCCAGGTGCACACCTGGAACTCCGAGTTCGTGCGCAACTCGCCCGTCGGTGCGAAGTACGAGGCGATGGGCTCCGAGATCGAGCGTGCGATCGCCTTCATGGAGGCCATCGGCGCCGACCCGGAGGAGTTCCACCGGGTCGACTTCTACTCCTCCCACGAGGCGCTGCTGCTCGAGTACGAGCACGCGATGACCCGCATCGACTCGCGCACCGAGACGCCCTACAACGTCTCGGGCCACTTCGTCTGGATCGGTGAGCGCACCCGTCAGCTCGACGGCGCCCACGTGGAGTACTTCCGCCACCTCAACAACCCGATCGGCTGCAAGCTCGGCCCCACCGCGACCCCCGACGACGCGCTCGCGCTGGCCGCCAAGCTCAACCCGAAGAACGAGGAGGGCCGGCTCACCTTCATCACCCGCTTCGGTGCGGACAAGGTGCGCGACGGGCTGCCCGGTCTGGTCGAGAAGATCACTGCCGAGGGCGTCAACGTCACCTGGATCTCCGACCCGATGCACGGCAACACCTTCTCCACCTCCAACGGCTACAAGACCCGCCGCTTCGAGGACGTCCTCGACGAGGTCCAGGGCTTCTTCGACGTCCACCACTCCCTCGGCACCGTCCCCGGCGGCATCCTCGTGGAGAACACCGGCGACGACGTCACCGAGATCATCGGCGGCGGCGAGGAGCTCGACGAGGCCGGCCTCGTGCACCGCTACGAGTCCGTGGTCGACCCGCGCCTCAACCGCGTCCAGTCGCTCGAGATGGCCTTTCAGGTCGCCGAGATGCTCCGCTCCCGCTAGTCGTCGTCGGCGTCCAGCGCCCACGCCAGCTGCATGATCTCCTCGCCGTCGTGGAGGGTGCTGCGGTTGCCGGTGTCGGTGAACCCGGTGCGCTCGTAGAGACGCTGGGCCCGCCGGTTGTCGGTGCGGGTCCAGACGCTGAGGCCCTCCCAGCCGCGTGCCTGGAGGTCGCGGATCATCTCGGTCCCGACGTGGGATCCCCAGACCGCGGGGTCGACGAAGACCATCGAGATGTGGCCGTAGCCCGGCAGCGGTACGCCGTCGACGAGGTAGGTCTCGGCGACCAGCATCCCTGCCGGCCGGGTGCCGTAGTGGGCGAGCAGCGCGAGCTCGGCGCCGGCCAGCTTCTCGCGGACCCGGCGGACGCGGGCCTCCGTGGCGGTGCGGCGGCGAGCGGCGTTGGCCGCCCGCCACACGTCGAGGGCAAGGGCGCGCTGCTCGTCGCTGTCGATCTCGGCGACGATGATTCTCGGCATACAGGCGCTACAGCGTCATCAGCCAGACACCGAGCACGAACATCACGATCATGAAGATCGCTCCGACCCACAGCAGCACGATCCAGGTCGAGGGGTTGTCCTCGGGCTCGGCGGCCATCAGCGAGGAGACGTACTCCTGCTGGACGCCGTAGTCGCCGAAGTCCTGCTCGATCGGCTCCTGCTCGCCGGCGTATCCGTAGCCGTTCTGCCAGTCGGCCGCCTCGTCGGTGGCGTAGGCCCCCTCGGCGTAGCCGGCCGCGTAGGCGGGCTCGGTCTCGTAGACCTGGTCGGCCGCGGTCTCCTCCACGACCGTCTCCTGCGGCGCCCAGCGACGGGCCTGACCGTTCCGCTGCTCCTGGACGAGCTTCCCCGAAGGTTGGACGAAGGGCTGGTACGCAGCCTCCACCGTGGCCTCGGAGACCGGCTCGGGCTCGGGGTCGGGGACAGGATCGGGCCCGGGGACAGGCTCGGGCTCCGGGATCGGCCCCGGCTCGGGGATCGGGGTGGGCGTCGGCTCCGGGTCGGGGACAGGGTCAGGCCCCGGGACGGGCTCGGGCTCCGCGAAGGGCGAAGGGTCCGGGATGGGCTTCGGCTCCGGCTCGGGGATCACCGCGACCTCGGCGGCCGCCTCCTCGGCAGCCGGCGCCTGCGCCGGCGGGGGAGTGGTCGGCGGCGGGGCGGTCGGGGGTGCGTACGACACGCGGATCGCGGTGGAACCGTCGGGCTCCTCGGTGTCGAGCTTCTCCTCGACATCGGGCGACTGACGCCTCGAGGTGCGCCCGACGGGCTCGTCGTCGGTGCCGGCGATCGACGACGCCGGTCCCGGCCGGTCCTCGTCGCCGTAGGCGCTGATCCGGGGCAGGCTCAGCGAGGTCTGCTCCGCGTCGGGCACGTCCTCGACGGCCTCCGGGGCGGTCGACTCGACGGGCTTGCGGATCACGGTGGCCTCGTTGGGCTCGTCGAGGTCGTCCGCAGCGGGGTCGATGGCTTCGGGCTCCGCTTCAGCAGCGTGCATTGCCTCGGGCTTCGCTTCAGCACTGGACACGGGTGGCGTCCTTTCCTCTACATCGATGGAGTCAGCCTCGGCTGCTCGGTCGGGCTCCGTGGCTACCTCGAGACCACACACCGGACAGGTCGGCTCATCGGACAGCCGGTGTCCACACTGTGCGCAGCTGGTCATGCCACCCCCATGGCGTCGAAGATCACTCCCGTGCGTCAACAAGCCTAGGTCACACGCCTTGACGGTGCGCCGAAGCCCGCAGATCGCGGAGCAGGGGGATATCGCGGTTCTCCGCGTCGCGGGAGCCCGGGGTCTCGAGGATGAAGGGCACCCCTGCGGTCGCCGGATGGGCGAAGAGCTCCTCGAAAGCCGTCGTGCCGATGTGGCCGCGGCCGATCTGCTCGTGGCGGTCGAGGTTCTTGCCGCGTACGTCCTTGGAGTCGTTGGCATGGATCAGCCGCAGCCGCCCGGCGCCGCCGATCTCGACGATCCGGTCGACACAGGCGGTGGCGCCCCCGGGCTCGTCGAGCGGGGCGCCGGCGGCGAAGACGTGGCAGGTGTCCAGGCAGATCCCGGCCTTGGGGTGGAAGTCGAGCGCCTCGAGATAGGCAGGGAGGTCCTCCACGCCGGCACACAGCGACCGGCCCTGGCCCGCGGTCGGCTCCAGCAGCAGCCAGGGCGCGTCCTCGGCGGAGATCTCGTCGAGCACCGGCAGCAGCGCCTCGCGCACCTGCTTCATCGCGGCGGCGTAGTTCTCCCGGGCGTCGCCCTCGGGAGAGACGAACGACCCGGTGTGGACCACGACGCCCTCGGCCCCGATGTCGGCGGCGCGGCGGAGGTTGTGGGCGACCAGGGCGGCCGACCTCTCGTACGTCGCTGGGGTCGGCGACCCCAGGTTGACCAGGTAGGGAGCGTGGACGAAGGCGCGCATCCCGCGCCGTTCGAGCTCGGCCCGGAACGCCTTGTCCTCGGCCGGCTTGCCGGCCGACAGCGCCCAGCCACGCGGGTTGCCGACGAAGATCTGCAGCGTCTCGCCGCCGACCGCATCGGTGTTGGCGAGGGCGCCTGCGACGAGACCTTTGCCGACCTGTACGTGGGTGCCGATCGGGTTGCGAAGAGAGGTCCGAGAAGTGGTCAAGGTCAGTTCAGCCAGATCGTGATCTCGGAGCCGTAGGGAGCCTCACCGCCGGCGGGCTCCTGCCGGGTCACGAAGTCGAGGCCGAGGTGGAAGTCGTCCTTCTCCTCCTTGACCTTGAACCCGGCTGCCTCGAGCGTCTGCTTGGCGGCGTCCTTGCTGCTGCCGACGACGTTGGGGACCGCGACGGCGGCGGGACCCTTGGCGACGACGAGGGTCACGGTCTCGCCCTTGGGGAGGGTGCCGGAGTTGGGGCTCTGGCTGAGCACGGTGCCCGGCCGGGCCTCCTGGTTCTCCTCCTCCTCGATCTCGACCTCGAGACCGTCGGCCTCCAGCGACTTCTTGGCGCGCTCGGCGTTGCGGCCCGTCCAGTCGACGATGTCGACGGGAGCGGGACCCTTGCTGATCACCAGCACCACGGTCTTGCCGGGCCGCACCAGCGTGCCGGCGCGGGGCTGGGAGTTGATGACGAAGCCCTCGGGGACGTTGTCGTTGAACTTCTCGATCGCGTCACCGACGGTGAGGCCGAGGTCCTGGATCTTCTCCTGGGCCTCGTCGGCGACCAGGCCCTTGACCTTCGGCACCGAGTATTCCTCGACGCCCTTGCTCACGCTGATCTCCACGGTCGAGCCGGGCAGCGCCTTGTCGTCGCGGCCGGGATCGGAGTCGATCACGACGCCCTCCTCGACGGTGTCGGAGAACTCGGTGTTGGCCGAGACCTCGAAGCCCGCTTCCTGCAGCTGCGTGGTCGCCGCGGTCTTGGTCAGACCGGCCACCGAGGGCACCCGCTCGTAGCGGCCGTCGACGAACCACCACATCCCGGTCGCCACCAGCGCGACGGCCACCACGGCGGCGCTGATCGCGATCGGGCCCCGCCACGTCGCCGGCATGCTCCAGCGCTGCTTCGGCTGCGTGGGGGTCGGGGCGATGCGTACCTTCTCCTCGGGCTCGCTCAGCGAGAGCCGCGCGCCCGCGGGGAGGCCAACACCGGGAGGCGGTCCCGGCGGGCCCGCGGGCCGGCCCGGCGGGGGACCGGAGGGGCCGGAGGCCGGAAGACCGAGGGCGGGCAGGACGGCCGTCGACTCCGCACCGGACTCGTCGTGGGCGCGCACAGGGGCGTCGGTGGCGTTGCCGGCCGGGGCACCTCTGTCGGGCGCGCCGGCGGTCGGGAGCGCCAGGTCCGCGGTGAGGTCGGGGTCGTCGAAGATGCCCGCGGACAGGGTGGCCATGACGCGGTTGACCATCCGCAGGAGCACACCGGCGTCGGCCGGGCGCAACTCGGGGTCGCGGGCGGTCGCGCGGGCGACCAGGGCGTCGACGTAGCGCGGGATCCCGGGAGCGGCCTTCGAGGGCGGCGGTACGTCCTCGTGCACGTGCTTGTAGGCGATGTCGACCGGGGAGGGGCCGCTGTGGGGCTTGCGGCCGGTGAGCAGTTCGTAGAGGACGACACCGGCGGCGTAGACGTCGGTGCGCGGCCCGGACTTCGACTCGGTGACCAGCTCGGGCGCGAGATAGGAGACGGTGCCGACCAGGTTGCCGGTGGTGGCGTCGTTGGAGTTGTTGGTCATCACCCGGGCCAGACCGAAGTCGGCGACCTTGACCCGCTGCGAGATCGAGGCGGCGCCGGTGGTGATGAGCACGTTCTCCGGCTTGATGTCGCGGTGCACGATGCCGATCGCGTGCGCCGCGGACATCGCGCTCAGGATCGGCTCGATGTAGGCGAGCGCCTTCGCCGCGCCCAGCGGAGCCTGCGAGGCGATCGTGTCGCGCAGGGTGTGGCCCTCGATGTACTCCATCGCGAGGAAGGCGACGCCGTCGTCCTCGTCCTGGTCGTAGACGGCGACGACGTTGGGGTGGGACAGCTTCGCGGCCGACCTGCCCTCGCGGACGAACCGCTCGGCGAAGTTGCCCTCCTCGTCGAGGTCCCGGTGCATGACCTTGACGGCGACGATGCGGTCCAGACGCATGTCATGGGCGACGTAGACCGTCGCCATGCCGCCCTTCGCGACCTTCTCGACGATCCGGTAACGCATCCCCAAGACCTTGCCCAGCAGGGGGTCGGATGCGGTAGCCGAGCCTCCGCCGTGGCGCCCGATCACGCCCTCGCGGGGGTCCGCCTCACTAGCCACGCGATCCTCCTGTCTCCGGTTGGAGAAGTATTCCGGACCGGGCAATGGTACGGACCAGCGGGTCCCACTCACGACTTTCCGGCCCGGCTACCCGGCCCGGTAATGTGATCGTTATGAGCGAAATGCGGCTGGCGGAGCAGGATCTGGGCGTCCTGGTGGAGGAGTGGATCGACTGGGCCACCGCTGCGTCGTTGCTCGGCGTGACGGTGGGGAAGGTGCGCACCATGATCCGCGAGCACGAGCTCGCGGCGGCGGTGCCTCCGGGCATCAAGGGCCAGCACATCCCGGCCCTGTTCATCCAGGACGGCCTGCCGGTCAAGGGCCTGGGCGGGCTGCTCCACGTGCTCCACGACGGTGGCTACGACGACCGCGAGATCATCGCCTGGCTCTTCCTCGACGACGACCTCCCGGGTCGCCCGATCGACGCGCTTCGGGAGAACCGCGGGTCGGAGGTCAAGCGCCGGGCCCAGGCCATGGCACTCTAGACGACCAAGTCCGTACGTCTCGGAGGACCGTCGTGAGGTCGAAGTCTGCCCTGGTCGCCCTGCTGCTCGCCGTGGTGATGGCGCTGCTCGCCGGCTGCGGAGGCGATCCCGGATCGGGCGCAGGCGCGGGTGGCGGGAAGACCGGCACCGATCCCGACAGCGGGCTCACCTGGATCGCGGAGTCCGACCTGCCGCCCGAGGGGGTGGAGACGCTCGAGCTGATCGATGCCGGCGGCCCGTTCCCCTACCCGGGCAAGGACGGCAGCACCTTCGGCAACCGCGAGGGGATCCTGCCCGAGGAGCCCTCGGGCTACTACGCCGAGTACACCGTGCCGACGCCCGGCTCCGATGACCGGGGTGCGCGGCGTATCGTCGCAGGCGAGGGTGGGGAGTTCTACTACACCGAGGACCACTACGAGTCGTTCGCACGGATCGACCGGGGGTGATGAGACAGATGAGTGGACTGGCAGGCCTCCTGGCCGGGAAGGTCGATCCCGGCGTCTACCGCTGGCACACGGAGCTGGCGGCCGCCGACCTCGACGAGTCGGTGACCGGCGCGGGCTGGTCGCTGAAGCAGATCGCCGAGGTGGCCGAGACCAAGGACGAGGTGCTGGGCGCCATCGGCGCCGCGCTCGGGTTCCCGGCCCACTTCGGCCGCAACCTCGACGCGCTCTGGGACTCGCTGCGCGACCTCTCCGCGCCCACGGTGCTGCTGTGGGAGACGTGGGGGTGCGCCGCCTATGCCGACCGCGCCGGGTTCGACAAGATCGTCCGGGTCCTGCAGGAACGCGCGGCGGAGATCTCCGAGGACCGGCCCGCGTTCACCGTGCTGCTGCGCGGTGACGGCCCGGACACGGACCTGGCCGACCTGGGCTGATCACCCGACCGTGACGGTGCGGGTGGGGTATCCGGTGGCTCCGTCGGGAGCTGGCGGCACCTCGTTGCCGGTCTGCGGGGTGCCGGTGCGGTCGAACGCGCGCGCCTGGATCCGGTGCTCGCCCTCGGTCGCATCCCAGCGGTAGGTCCACTGCCGCCAGGTGTCGATGCTGTCCTCGGCGGCCAGCGTGGCCGGCTGCCAGGGGCCGTCGTCGATGCGTACCTCGACCTTGCTCACGCCGCGGTGCTGCGCCCAGGCGACGCCGGCGACGGTCACCTCGCCCGCGGAATCCGGGTCCTCGCCGGGCAGGTCGATGCGGCACTGGGTCTTGATCGGACCTTCGGCGGACCAGCCGCGGTCGGTCCAGTAGGCACGGAAGTCGGCGAAGCGGGTGACCTCGAGCTCGGTGAGCCACTTGGTCGCCGAGACGTAGCCGTAGAGGCCGGGGACGACCATGCGTACGGGGAAGCCGTGGTCCTGCGTCAGCGGCTCCCCGTCCTGGGCGATCGCGAGGAGGGCGTCGCGGCCGTCGGTCAGCGCCTCGAGCGGGGTGCCGATGGTGATGCCGTCGGCGCCGGTGGACTTCACCGCATCGGCGTCGGGGTCGAGGCCGGCGCGCTTGAGGACGTCGCGGATGCGTACGCCGGTCCAGGTCGCGTTGCCGATCAGGTCGCCGCCGACCTCGTTGGAGACGCAGCAGATCGTGACGCGGCGCTCGTAGAGCGGCATCGCGAGCAGGTCCTCGTAGGTCAGCTCGACCGGGTTGTCGACGAGGCCGTGGATCTTGAGCCGGTAGTCGGCGATGTCGACGCGTGGGGTGAGCAGGGCGATGTCGATGCGATAGAAGTCGTCGACGGGGGTCAGGTGGGGCGTCAGCCCGTCGATCCGCAGCTCTGCGCCCGCCGGGAGGGGCGCGGCGGGGGAGACGGCAGCCGGGATGGCCAGCCTGGTCGCCGGGCGACGGCGGGCGGTGACCACCTTCGCGCCGACGCCGCCGGCCGCTCCGACCGCGGTCACGGCCGCCGCGGCGACGAGGAACCGGCGCCGGTCGAAGCCGTCGGGCGCCACCGCCTCGGTGGGTGTCTCGCCGGACTCCCGCAGACGCCGCGTCAGCAGGACCAGCGCCGCGATGCCGACCGCCAGGCCGATCACCAGCGCGACGACGCCCATGGTGCCGTTGCCGGCCCGGTCGGCCAGCAGGGCGGCGATGTCGACGGCCCCGAGGAGCAGCAGCATGCCCGCGCCGAGGGCGGGGCGGCGTACGGCCAGGGCGCCGGCCACACCGAGGAGCGCCAGCGTGACCAGCGCGACGCTGGCCAGCAGGATCGGCTTGTCGGCCGTGCCGAAGGTGGCGACCGCCGCCTCCTTGAGCCAGCGCGGGGTCAGGTCGATGACCCGGTCGCCGAGCGCGAGCAGGGGAGAGGCGCCGCGCGCGAGGGCGGCGATGAGCTCGGCGACGCCGAGGCCGAGCACGCCCGCGGCGATGCCCGCGACGGGGCCGCTCGGGAGACGTCCGAGGAAGGTGCGGGATGTCATGCTGTGAGTTCGTGGCCGATCGGTGGTCGGATGGGACCAATCCTCCCACTTCTCGGCTGCGAACCCGGGGTGAGATCTGTCGTTCGTCGGAAGGGGTGCGTGTGCGCCGAGCGCTGCGGGTGGTGGGCGATTCGTCGTCGCCGGACCCCGAGGACGACCTGGACCCGGGGAGGGTGCTCGCCGCCGTCGCCGGTGGCGACCTGGACGCCTTCGGAGCCCTCTACGACGCGATGGCTCCGCTCGTCTTCGGTGTCGCCCGGCGGGTGGTGCGGGATCCCTCGCGTGCGGAGGAGGTGACCCAGGAGGTGTTCACCGAGGTGTGGCGCCAGGCCGCCCGGTTCGACCCGTCGCGCGGCTCGGTGCGGACGTGGGTGCTGACGATCGCGCACCGGCGGGCGGTCGACACGGTGCGCTCCTCGCAGGCGTCGCGTGCGCGGGAGGAGCACGTCGCCCGGCGTGAGCCGGTGGAGGTCGCCGGCCCGGAGGACGCGGTGGTCACCGCGGCCGAGCACGAGGGCGTACGCCGCTGCCTGGACTCGCTCACGCCGCTGCAGTCTCAGGCCGTCCGGCTGGCCTACTACCAGGGCTTCACCTATCCCGAGGTCGCCGAGCTGCTCGGCCGGCCGCTGCCGACGGTGAAGACGCGGATGCGGGACGGCCTGATCCGGCTGCGCGACTGTCTGGCCGAAGCGGAGCTCGAGACACCGGGTGGAGGGGATCGCGATGGCGCCTGATGTGCACGGACTGGTCGGGGCCTACCTCCTCGACGCGCTGGTGCCCGGGGAGCGGGCGGAGTTCGAGGCTCACCTGGCGGTGTGCCCGGAGTGCCGGGAGGAGGTCGACTCGCTGCGCTCGGCGACCGCCTCCCTCGCCACCGAGGTCGCCGCGACACCGCCGGTCGCGCTGCGCGGCCGGGTGCTGCGTACGGCATCGGAGACGCCGCAGCTGCGGCCCGTCGTCGCCGCGGGCAGGCCCCGCCGTCGCCGGCTGATGGCGGTGGTGGCCGCGGCGGCCGCGGTGATCGTCGGGGTCGGTGTGACGGTCGGGGTCGTCGTACGTGACGACGACCCGCCGCCGATGACCGCGGCCCAGGTGATGTCGGCCCCCGACGCGAGGATGCACAAGGAGGAGACCTCCGACGGCGAGCTGATGGTCGCGATGTCCCACGAGATGCACATGGTGGCCGTCGACACCGCCCACCTCTCGCGTCCCGACGGGATGACCTACCAGGTCTGGTGGCACACCGACACCGGCATGGAGTCCGCCGGCGTCCTCGACGACGAGATGGCCGTCGCGGTACCCGTCGAGGACGGCGAGCTGATGGTCACCATGGAGCCCCTGGGCGGCTCCGACCAGCCGTCCGAGAAGGTCCTCTTCCAGATGCCCGCCGAGCGCCTCTGAGAGGCCGAGCCAGCGAGCTCAGACGGTGCGCTGGGTGGCGGCGGTGGCCAGCGCGCGGAGCGTGCCGGCGGCGCCCGCGTCGAGGGTGCCGGCGAACCTGGCGTCGTCCAGCGCGGTGAGGCCCTGGTCGGCGAGCTCGGTGATGGTCTTCTCGACCTGCTGCTCGGCGCCGGAGGAGGTGATGATGGTGCGCAGCTCGGCGACCTGCTCCTCGGTGAGCGGCCGGCCCAGCGCGCGGTCGAGGCGGTCGGCGTCGGCGGGGGCCGAGCCCGTCAGGGCCAGGGCGACCAGGACGGTGCGCTTGCCCTCGACGAGGTCGTCGCCGGCGGGCTTGCCGGTGACCGACGGGTCGCCGAAGACGCCGAGGAGGTCGTCGCGGAGCTGGAACGCCTCGCCGACCGGAAGGCCGTAGGCCGACAGCGCCGCGATCTGCTCGGGGGAGGCTCCGGCCAGGGCGGCGCCGACATGGAGGGGACGCTCGACGGAGTACTTGGCCGCCTTGTAGCGCACCACCTTCATCGCGGCTTCCACGTCCGCGGCGCCGCGCGCCTGGACGGTGATGTCGAGGAACTGCCCGGCGATGACCTCGCTCCGGGTGTGGTCGAAGACCGACAGCGCAGCGGAGGTCTCGGCTTCCCCGAACCCAGAGGTACGCAGCAGCTCGTCCGCCCAGGTCAGCAGCAGGTCTCCGAGGAGCACGGCAGCGGCATCGCCGTAGGCGCGGGACCGGCCCGGCCAGCCCGCGGCGGCATGGTCGGCCTCGAACGCGCGGTGTGCGGCGGGTGCGCCGCGCCGGGTGTCGGAGTCGTCGATGACGTCGTCGTGGACGAGCGCCGAGGCCTGGAGCAGCTCGAGCGCGGCGGCCGCGCGCACGAGCGACTCCTCCTCGGCGGGCGAGGGGGAGGGGCGGACCACGTGGAAGCCCCAGTAGCAGAACGCGGCACGCAGCCGCTTGCCGCCGGACATCGACTCGCGGGCCCGGCGCAGCAGCGGTTCGACCTCGTCGCCGAGCGGAGCCAGCCGCTCGGACTGGGTCTCGAGGAAGGTGTCCAGCGCCCCCTGGACGCGACTGCGGAATTCATCGGCGCCCCACGTTTCATTCACTCTCCGAGCCTAGGGCACTGCCTAGGATGGCCCGATGGTGACTGGACGTGGACGCTCCCTCGCGGAGCTGATCAACGAGGGCGAGCGGTCCTTCTCCTTCGAGTTCTTCCCGCCGAAGGACGAGGCCGGCGAGGAGCAGCTGTGGAACGCCGTCCGTGCCCTGGAGCCCTACCGGCCGACCTTCGTGAGTGTCACCTACGGCGCCGGCGGCTCGACCCGTGACAAGACCGTTGCCATCACCGGCCGGATCGCCGCCGAGACCGAGCTGCTGCCCGTCGCCCACCTGACCTGCGTCGGCCACACCCGCGACGAGGTCGCCGCGATCCTGGACTCCTACGCCGCCCAGGGCGTCGCCCACGTGATGGCGCTGCGCGGCGACCCCGCCGAGGGCCCGCGGGCCGCGTGGACCCCGACCCCCGGCGGTCTCGACTACGCCATCGACGTGGTGCGGCTGGCCAAGGAGCGCGGTGACTTCCGCATCGGTGTCGCCGCCTTCCCCGAGGGCCACCCGAGCGCGGAGTCGATCGAGGCCGACGCCGACGTGCTGGTCGCCAAGGCGAGGGCCGGCGCGGAGTTCGCGGTCACCCAGATGTTCTTCCGGGCCGCGGACTACTTCGGCCTCGTCGACCGGGTCCGCGCTCGCGGCGTCGACATCCCGATCCTGCCCGGGATCATGCCGATCCTGAACCTCGCCGCCATCCGCCGCCAGAGCGAGCTCATCGGCGCCGAGGTCCCCGACGAGATCGTCGAGCGCCTCACCGCGGCCGGTCCGGACCCCGCCGACATCCGCGCCGAGGGCATCGCGGTCGCCGCCGAGCTGTGCCAGGAGCTCCTCGACGGAGGCGCGCCCGGGCTGCACTTCTACACGCTCAACCGGTCCAAGGCGACGCTGGAGATCTTCGCGAAGCTCAACGTCACGGTCTAGGCCGCGCTCACCTCTCGGCGGGCCCGATCGACTGCGCGACCAGCGCGGCCGAGAGGCCGGCGAACGGCAGCCCGGCACCTGGCGTCGCATGGGCGCCGGCGGCGTAGACGTTCGGGATCGGGGTGCGCGGCCCGAGGCGCTGGAACACCGTGCCGCGCCCCGCCCACTTCACGCCCAGCGGGGACCCGCGCCAGCGGCGTACGAGCTCGGCGGCGCCCAGGTCGACCCGGTGCACGACGTGCTCGCGGACGTCGATCTTGTGGCGCGCCAGCGCCAGCAGGATGTCCTCCATCAGCTTGCCGTGGGAGTGGATCGTCCAGGCGTGCTGCCCCTCGGGGGCGAGCCCGCGGGTGCGTACGACCAGGGTGGGCTCGCCGTGGAGCACCAGCTCGTCGGGCAGGTCGGTGAGGTGCTCGGGCAGCGACTCGAGGCCGAGGTGGAACGTCATCGGCGGGATCGCCGGCAGGGTGCGCTCCACCAGCGGCCGCAGGGCCGGCAGCGAGCGCGGGTCGAAGGCGACCACGACCGCTCCGTCCGCGCCGAGGTCGATCTCGCCGGCGGCGGTGCTGACCGCGACCGCCCGGCCGTCGCGTACGACGATGTCCTCCACCCGGGTCGCGGTCTGCACCGATACCCGGCGGGTGGCCATCCGAGCGGTGAGCACCTCGGCGACCACGCCCATCCCGCCCTCGACGCGCCAGGCGCCGAACCGTTGCTCCAGGTAGGCGGTGAGCCCCGCCCAGGCAGGTACGTCACGCAGCTCCTGCCCCGCGGCGACGAACGGGTGCGCCGCGACCAGCCGGAGGCGCTCGTCCTTGAACGTCTTGCGCAGCCGCTTGTGGAGGGTCTCGCGCGACCGGAACCGCTCCGCGACCGCCGACGGCAGCGCCGAGGGCTCCCACGGCACCTCGAAGTAGTGCTGGCGCAGCACCTCCCAGTCCTCGCTGAACCGGGCCACGTAGTCGGTCCACAGCCGGCCCATGCCCGGCCCCAGCTCGTCGAAGGCCGCCAACTGGGCCCCACGGGTGCCGCCGGGCACCGCGACCGAGGTCTTGTCGGCGAAGCGGTGCTCGCGGACCACGTCCATCGGCACCAGCTCGAGCTCACGCTCCGCGGGCCGCCCGGACTTGCGGAACAGGTCGCGCATCACCGCGGGCAGCAGCGTCGAGGTCGCCGAGGCGTCCCAGGTGAACCCCTCCTCGCGCACCGGCACCAGGGCACCGCCGAGCTGTCCGGAGGCCTCGAGGAGGGTCACCGAGTGGCCGAGCTTGGCCAGCCTGGCGGCACTGGCCATCCCGGCGTACCCGCCCCCGAGGACGACGACGCTCGTCACTGGACGGGGTAGGGCAAGGTGTCGCCGCCGGAGGGCCCGTCAGGGGGTGGGGCGCCGCGTCGTCCGCGCCGGGTCAGCTTGCGCCAGCCTCCGCGAACGGCCCGGACGAGGAGGTAGACCAGCACCAGCCCGGCCACCAGCAGCACCGCGGCGACGCCCGCCGCGGCCAGCGGGTGCTCGGTCGCGAACCAGACCACACCGAGGACGAGTCCGTCCTCGGCCACGCTGACGACCGAGTTGGAGACCGGCTCGGGGGAGGTGTTGACCGCGAGCCGCTCGCTGGCCTTGATCAGATGGGACATCAGCGCCGTCGTGCCGCCCACCACGCCGCCGACGGCCTCGTTGAGCGAGTCGGCCTCACCGGCGAGCAGGACGCCGATGACCGCGCCGATGGTGGGGCGGATCACCGTGGAGATCGAGTCCCAGGTCGAGTCGATGTAGGGCACCTTGTCGGCGACGAACTCGATCGCGTACATCAGCCCCGCGGCAGCCAGCACCGGCCACGTGCCGAGCACGTCCGGGATCGCCTCGGCCCCCGTCGTACGCTGCACGACGCCGAGCACCAGCACGACCAGGTAGGCGTTGATGCCACTGGCCCACCCACTGGAGAAGGTCAGCGCTAGAGATTCCATGAGGACATCTTGGCCTACGCCGCCGACAACTCGGCCCCAGCCCGAGACCAAGAGCACGCGTTCGCGTATTTACCTACGTTGGACCCCGTACGGCAGAATGGGCTGATCAACGGAGACTGAACCCCCACGTCGCAAGGAGACCGGATGACCATGACGACACCCGACGAGAACGAAGGTGTGGTCGTGAGCGAGGGCCCGGAGGTCGCTTTCGAGGTGGCAGCGCTCGCTGCCGAGCCCGTGCCGCGCGAGATGACGTGGGCGATCCGGCTCATCATCGGCCTGATCGCCTTCAGCGCGGTCGTGGTCGTGGTGATGGTGCTGCGCTCCGACGACCTCGTGCGTGCCTGGGCGGAGGGCAACCCCTCGGCGAAGCGCATCCTGGAGACCGAGGGCCTCGAGGCCCTGATCAACCCGCCGACCGACAACCGGGTCAGCGCGCCGGCGTTCATCGCCCCCGCGATCACGCTGTTCGGGGTGATGGCGGGCATGCTCGGCGTGCTCGCGGTCTTCCTCCGCAACGGCTTCGAGTGGGCCCGGATCGTGATCACGTTCCTGGTGTTCATCTCCGCGGTCGCCAGCATCGGCGGCATCCTGACCGGCCCGCCGGTGACCATCAGCGTGCTCACCGGGATCGCGATCGTCATCGCCGCCGGGCTGCTGGCGGTCATGTGGCTGCCGGCGAACACGCGCTACATCCACCCGCCGCACCGGATCCGCGGCGCCGTCGCCGACGACTGAGCGACCCCCGGCACCACCTCGACACGCCCCGTCACCGAAACGTCTTGTGACTGTCGGTGGCGGGGTGTAGTTTGATCTCGTGTTCGAACAAATGTTCGAACAACCAGGCTCTGGCGGGCGTCGTCCTCGACCCCCGACGCCCGCCGGAGCCGTCCACTGCGGGGTCGACCTTGAGCGAGAAGGACGACCCGATGCATCTGCTCCCGGCGACGACTCACAGCTACCTCTTCCGCGCCACCGAGTCCCTCTCGGAGGCCATCGTGGCCGACGACGTGCCGAGCAGGTACGCCATGGCGCACGTCGCCGCCCTCCAGGCCGCCGCGGCGCTGATCGCCGCCCGCACCGATCCCGTCGAGGCGGCGAGCCGCGCCGGCCGCCGCCGTCCGTGGAACGCCTGGGTCCGCCTCAAGAAGGTCGCGCCCGAGCTCTCCGAGTGGGCCGACTACTTCGCCGCGGGCGCCGCCAAGCGCGCCGCCGCGGAGGCCGGCTCGATCCGGGCGGTCACCGCCGAGGAGGCCGACGACCAGGTGCGCGACGCCGACCGTTTCCTCGCCGTCGTCGAGGAGTCGCTCGGGCTGATGGCCCACACCTCCCACGTCACCCGCCTCCGTCACGACCGCCTCGTGGGCTGATTCAGGTGAGGTGGGCACAGGGCCTACGCTTGGCCCCATGGCAGCTGGCTCCGCATCAACCAGTCGTCGGGCAGGCGCCCGGACCGTCGCCGTCTGGGACGCGCTCGATCCGGTCCTGGCCTCCGGCTCGCTCGACGTCCTCGACATCGGCGGCGGCACCGGCACCTCAGCCGTACGCATCGCCGGGCTCGGTCACCGGGTCACCGTCGTCGACCCCAGCCCCGACGCGCTGGCAGCGCTCGACCGGCGCGCCCGCGAGGCCGGTGTCTCCGTCGACGCCCGCCAGGGTGACCTGGCCGCCCTCTCCGACGTCGCCGACCCCGGCGGAGCCGATCTGGTCCTCTGCCACGGCGTCCTCGAGGTCGTCCCCGATCCGGCAGCCGCACTGGCGGGGATCCGCGAGGTGCTCCGCCCCGGTGGCACCCTCAGCCTGCTGGTCGCCCAGCGCACCGCCGCGGTCCTCTCCCGAGCCCTGGCCGGCCACTTCGCGCAGGCCGTCGAGCTCCTCGACGACACCGCTCCGCAGGGCCGCTCCGGTCGCCGGTTCGCCCTCGACGAGGTCACCGGGCTGCTGGACGCGGCGGGGTTCGAGGTCACGGACGTCCGTGGCGTACGTGTGTTCGTCGATCATGTGCCGGGGTCGCTGCTCGACGTCGAGCCGGGGGCGACCAGTGCGCTGGTCGATCTCGAGCAGGCTGTCTCCACGCGGCCGGACTACCTGCCGTTCGCTTCGCAGCTGCATTTGCTCGCTTCGCTTCGCTGAGGGCTCGCTTCGCTTCGCCCACGGGCGCCGACTCGGCGCAAAGGTCCCACCTCCGCTAGCGCTCCGGCGTGACATTTGCGCCGAGTCAGCGCTGGTCCGCGTCCTCGGAGGATCGGGGTGACCTCCTCCGCTGGCGCTCCGGAGGCCACCCCGATCCTCCATGTCGACATGGACGCCTTCTTCGTCTCGGTGGCGATCAGGCACCAGCCCGAGCTGTGGGACCAGCCGGTGGTCGTCGGGGGACACGCCCGCGGCGTGGTGACCTGCGCCAACTATCCGGCCCGGGCCTACGGCGTGCGGGCGGCGATGCCCGGCTCGATGGCGAGGCGACTGTGCCCGCAGCTCGTCTCGGTCCGCCTCGACTTCGGCGAGGTCGCCGAGGTCTCCAAGCAGGTCCGGGAGATCTTCCGCCGAGCCACCCCGCTGGTGGAGGTGGTCAGCGTGGACGAGGCGTTCCTCGACGTCAGCGGGGCGACCAGGCTGTTCGGGAGCCCCGAGCAGATCGCGCAGCGGATCCGGCGCCAGATCGCCGAGGAGCTGAGCATCACCTGCTCGGTCGGTGTCGCGCCGACCCCGAGCGTGGCCAAGGTCGGCAGCCGCAAGGCGAAGCCCGACGGCGTCGTGGTCGTCCGGCCGGAGGACATCCCCGGCTTCCTCCATCCTCTCGACGTCGGTGAGCTCTACGGCGTCGGGCCGAGCACGCGCAAGCGGCTTCGCCGGCTCGGCTTCGAGACCGTCGGTGACATCGCCCGCACCCCGGTCCCGACCCTCCACCAGATCCTCGGCCCCCGCCTCGGCGGCCACCTGCACCGGCTCGCCACCGGCACCGACCGGCGCGAGCTGACCGGAAGGCTCGGCCCCGACCTGCCCGACCGCTCGACGGGCGCCCAGGAGACCTTCGGCCACGACCTGAGCGACCGCGAGGACATCGTGCGCGAGCTGCTGCGCCTCTCGGCCCGTGTCACCCGGCGGATGAGGAGGGCCGGCACGGTCGGCCGCACGGTCGCGCTGACGGTCCGGTTCACCGACTTCAAGACGATCTCGCGCTCTCGCACGCTGCCCGACCCCACCGACGTCACCCAGGAGGTGCATGCCACCGCGGTCCGGCTCTACGACGAGCTGAACCTCCGTGGCCGGGCGCTGCGCCTGGTCGGCGTGCGGGTCGAGCACCTGATCGCGCGCGAGGGCACCGACCGACAGCTCGTCCTGGGGGAGCGGGAACGCGGCTGGTCCGAGGCCGATCGTGCCGTCGATCAGGTCGCCGAACGCTTCGGGTCCAGCCTGGTGCGCCCGGCGAGCCTGCTCGACCACGGCCGGGGTTGACGCAACTGCCCATTCGCTTGACACAATCGGTGGTGGTTGTGCCATGTGGCAGAACGTCGAGGGGCAAGAATTTTCCGGGCTCACTACCGCCTTCAGGATGGCGTGCCTAGACTTGGAGATGCCCCAACAGGACATGGGAGGTACGGTGCCACTCTCGGAAGAGGAGCTTCGCCTGCTCGAGCAGATGGAGCGCGCGCTCTCGGCGGAGGACCCGAAGTTCGCCTCCGCCCTCCGAGGCACGGCCCTGCGCCGTGCCCAACGTCGACACGCGGTCATCGCGGGCATCGTGCTCGCCGGTGGAGTCGCGTTGCTGATGACCGGTGTGATCTCACGGATGTGGATCGTCGGAGTGGTCGGCTTCCTGATGATGCTGGCCTCGACCTCCGTGCTGCTCACCGCTCTGCGCGGTGCGGCTGCGGTGGAGGAGGATGACGGGGACCACACTCCACGCAGCTCGTTCCTCGACCGGGCCAGCGAGCGCTGGAAGCAGCGCCGCCGCGGCGACAACGACCTGTAGAGGCCCAGGGCCTCTAGGACGAGATCAGCTCCCGCTCGGACCGCACCGCCGGTCCGTCGGTGGCCGATGCCGCCGGGCGTCGGAAGACCGACGCCGGCCACAGCCGTGCCCGCCTCCGCGCCCGCCGGTCGGCCTGCGCCCTGAGCGCGACCGAGACCAGGCGTACGTCGTCCCCGACCGCCGCGGTGTCGCGATGCTCCGCATAGCGGTTGCGCTCGACGGCGGCAACGATGCGCTGCAGCGCGAGCATCGGCTCGCGGCTCTGCAGGTGCGGGGCCAGGCTGGTGGCCTCCTCCCGCGGTGAGCGGGTGCCGGTCCAGGGCAGGCCCAGGTCGATCGCGGTGTCGCCGAGCTCGGTCCAGCCGGCCTCCGCGTCGCCGGCCAGCCGGGACTTCCGGCGCCGGCGACGGATCACCGCAGGCGCAGCGAGCGCGACCGCTCCGAGCAGGGCCACGATGCCCAGACCGGTCCAGATCGCCCCCGCGTTGGACTCCTCGGTGCCGGTGTCGGCGACCTCGGGCAGGTCGGGCTCCTCGCGCTGCGGCCGGTTGGGCACCGGAGCCACGCTCGTGCCGGCGCTGGGCGCGGGCGCCTCCGGCTCGTTGCGGGCATTGCCCAGCGCACCGGCGGTGTAGCCCGGCTCCCTGGTGTCGGCAGCCGCGGGCGTCGGCTCGAAGCGGACCCAGCCGATGTCCTCGAACCACAGCTCGGGCCAGGCGTGGAGATCGCGGCCGCGGAACCGCCAGACGCCGTCCTCGTCCTGGTCTCCGTCGAGGAAGCCGACGGCGACCCGGGCCGGGATGTCGAGCTCGCGGGCGAGCACGGCCATGGCCGTGGCGTACTGCTGGCAGTAGCCGACCTTGTTGGTCGTCAGGAACTCCAGCAGAGCCGCGCCGTCGGTGCCGACGTCGCGCTCCAGGCTGTAGACGAACTCGCCACTGTGACGGAACCAGTTCTGCAGGGCGACGGCCTTGGCGAAGGGCCGGTCCTGGCCGGCCGTGCGCTCCAGGGCGATCTCCTCGATCTTCTCGGGGAGCAGCGGCAGGTCGGTCATCCCCGTCGGCGCCCCGATCCCGGGCTCGCCCGCGGCCAGCAGCCGCGCCTGGGACGGCTCGACCGGTGCGGCGGTCATCCGCCAGCTCTCGCCGGCGACGGTGTGGTCCCGGCCCTCGGTCGACATGAAGTCGAGGGTGTCCTCGTCATAGCGCCACGGACCCCTGGCGGTGATCTCCAGCGGATGGGTGAAGACCGGGAGCCAGGTCGACTCGAACTTGTCGCTGGCCCGCATCTGGTAGGTCGTGGACTCGCCCAGCAACGTCTCGTCGGACATCGGCGGATCGAAGGTGGCCACGCCGGTCTGGTCGGAGGGTACGTCGCGGTTGCCAGGCGTCCACTCGGTGCCGGTGAACTTCGTCAGCGTGAGGATCCGCAGGTAGGACGGCGACGACGCGGGTTGGTCATAGACCGGGGTGGCGGTGACCATCACCTCGTCGGACTGCCTGCGCAGGTCGCCGTAGAGCCCGACGGTCGGGTTGATCACGCGCAGTTGGCCGCTGCCGTCTCCCGGCCCCAGACCGGGGAGGGTGATGCTCGGGCTGGGCATCCAGGCCGGGGTGAGGAGCGCGATCGCCACCGCGGAGACGCCGATGACCGCCGGCCCGGCGGCGGGCACCACGGGGAGGTCCTCGTCGAGGCGCCGCCCCCAGCGGCCGAGCTGCTGGGCACGGTCGAAGCGCAGCATCACCAGGAACGCGGTCGCGGTGAGCACGAAGACGACCCAGGAGACCCCACCCCAGCCACCGGCGCCGATGATGCTGAACGGCACCGTGAACACGCCCAGCACGACGAGCCCCATCATCGGCGGCCGACGCAGCGAGACCGCCAGGACGTCGGCCAGGAACACGGCCGCGACACCGCCCGGGACGAGGTAGGCGGCCACCTCTGGGGCGGACATCGGCAGGTCGAAGGGGTTGAAGGCGGCGTAGGCCTCGGTCATCGCGGCCGTGACCCGCGCCCTGCCGCCGGCGGTGACGGGGAAGGGGTGCTGGACGACCAGCAGGCTGGTCGCGATCGTGCCGAGGAGCAGCTGCAGCAGCACCACGACCGCTCCGTGCACGCGCAGCAGCCGCGCGGAGATGCCGGTGCCGACCACGAGCAGGCCGGCGACCAGGATCGGGCCGAGGTAGGGGAAGCGGGTGTTGGTGAACGAGCCCCACGAGGACAGCGCGAACAGGACGGTCACGAAGCACGTCACCGGCACCGCCATCGCGGGCACGACGCCGCGTACGTCGGAGGAGGTCATCATCGTGCCGCCCCCGCTCCTGCGGCCGCACCCCGGGTGCCGAGCTCGCGCCAGCGCGTGGCCACCGAGTCGCCGATGCCGAGCTCGACGGCCTTCCAGCCGTGCTGGATGAGCAGAGGTACGCCGCTGGGCCGCCGCTGCTCGGGGGCCAGGTGCACCGCGCTCCAGCCGTCCACGGCGAGCGAGAAGGCGAGGGCGGCCCCGGTGTGGTGCCGCACCCGGCGAAGGACGCGGGCGTCCTCCTCGTCGAGGGCGCCGAGCACCGCGACGGTGATGCCGCCCTGCCCGGCCTCGCCGATCCAGGAGGCGTCGATGTGGTGGTGCTGGACGGTCTCGACCACGGCGAGCGCCTCCAGCAGCGCGGCCGCGTCGGCCTGACCCTCGCGGTCGTGCCAGCCGGCGTTGATCTCGCCGGCCGCGTTGGTGCCGGGGGTGGCGCCCCCGGAGGTCACCAGGCGTACGGAGTAGCCCGCCTCGACCAGATGTACCGCGACCGAGGCGGCGACCACGACCGCCTGCTCGAAGGAGGAGCCGGCGCCCTGGCCCCGGTGGACCGAGCGCCGGTTGTCGAGGAAGACGGTGGCCCGGGCCTGCCAGGGCTGCTCCTCGCGGCGCACCATCAGCTCGCCGAGACGGGCCGAGCTGCGCCAGTGCACCCGCCGCAGCTCGTCGCCGCGGCGGTACTCCCGCACCGTGACGTCCTCCGCGCTGCCGCCGAGGAAGGCTCGCGGCCGGGAGTCGCCGGACGCGGTCGCGTTACCGGTCAGCGGGGTGGACGGCAGCGGGATCACCCGTGGGGTGACCGTGAACGGGAGCGTGGAGTGGAAGGCGCGGTTGAGCTCCACCAGGCCGAACGGGTCAGCCACCGTCACCCGCATCGGGCCGATGTCGAAGCGGCCCCGGATCTCCGAGCGGATCTGGTAGCCGAGCTTGTGGCGCCAGCCGAAGCCGATCCGGTCGACCACGAAGCGCGGGCGTCCGCCCAGCGCGTAGGGAACCGTCTCCTCCAGCAGCAGGGTGCCGGTGGGGATCCGGCCCTCGTTGGCGATGGTCAGCTCGACCCTGGCGGGCTGGCCGGCCTCGGTCAGGTGCGGCTCGATGTGGCGCACGAGGGCGAGCCGGTAGCGGCCCCAGGCCGCGACCACCGCGGTGACCAGCGGCAGCGCGACCAGCAGCATCCCGATCCTGGACAGCGTGGACTGGTCCAGCAGGATCCCGCAGACGATCGCGGTGATCCCGGCGGCCAGGAACGCCCGGCCCCGGACGGTCAGTCCGGACAGCGCCTCACGCATCGGATGACTCCTTGGTGGATCAGGACTGCGGCACCGGCACGGCGGACACGACGGTCTCGAGGATGTCGGTGACCGACCGGCCGTGCATCGCCGCGGAGGCGCTGGGGAGGAGACGGTGGGCAAGGACCGGGCCGGTCAGCCTGCGTACGTCATCGGGAAGGACGAACTCGCGTCCGTGCAGAGCGGCATGAGCCTTCGCGGCCCGCAGCAGGTGCAGGCTGGCCCGGGGTGAGGCACCGAGGGCGAGCTCGTTGTTGGCGCGGGTCGCCGCGGTGAGGGCGACGGTGTAGCGGCGCACGGAGTCGGCGACGTAGATCTGGTTGACGACGCCGACGAGCTTGCGGATCTCCGCGGCGTCGGTCACCGGGTCGAGGTCGTCGAGCGGGTTGGACGCGCTGTGGCTGGCCAGCATCGCGATCTCGGAGCCGACCGGGGGATAGCCGATCGAGACGCGCGCCATGAACCGGTCGCGCTGCGCCTCGGGGAGGGCGTACGTCCCCTCCATCTCGATCGGGTTCTGGGTCGCGATCACCATGAACGGCGACTCCAGCTGGTAGGTCACGTTGTCGACGGTGACCTGGTGCTCCTCCATGCACTCCAGCAGCGCCGACTGGGTCTTGGGGGAGGCACGGTTGATCTCGTCGCCGACCACGATGTTGGCGAAGATGCCACCCGGGCGGAACTCGAACTCCCGGGTGTTCTGGTTGAAGATCGAGACCCCGGTGACGTCGCTCGGGAGCAGGTCGGGCGTGAACTGGATGCGGCGCACCGAGCAGTCGATCGAGCGCGCCAGCGCCTTCGCGAGCTGGGTCTTGCCGACTCCGGGCACGTCCTCGATCAAGAGGTGCCCCTCGGCGAGGAGCACGGTGAGCGTGGAGTCGACGACGTCGGTCTTTCCTTCGATCACCTTCTCGATGCTGTCGCGAATGCGGCCCGCGACCCGCACCAATGTCTCGATCTCTGCCCCATGCACTGGGCCCGATCCTGGGGCCTCCAACGGCGTCGTCACGTCGCGTCCTTCCGACTCACACCTGCTTATGGGAACACCGTACGGGGTAGCGCCTACGGGCGTCTGCGCCATTGACCCGACTGTGACCTCCCTGGGGGACGCGCGGCCGGCGGTCCACGACTGGCCGCATCGGGCTGCGGGGAGCGGCAGGTGGTGCGAAAACACCTCGTGGGGGAGGAAGGTGGTTTGAATGTGGGGGATTGTGGGGTACGGTGGGGCAAAGTGGAGGAACGATCCACGTTGAGCTGACCGCGGGGGCGAGCACATGTTCTTCATGGGCACGTACACGCCGAAGCTCGACGAGAAGGGCCGGATCTTCCTTCCCGCAAAGTTCCGAGATCGACTGGCGGAGGGGGTTGTCGTGACGCAAGGTCAGGAGAACTGCCTCGTGGTGTGGCCCGAGGACGTCTTCATGCAGGAGGCGCAGCGGGCCCAGCAGACGCCGCTCACCTCTCGGGACGCACGCGACTACGCCCGTGTCCTCTTTGCGGGGGCCGAGCAGACGACACCGGACAAGCAGGGCCGGATCGGCATCCCGCCGCTCCTGCGCGACTACGCCGGGATCGTCAAGGACGTCGTCGTGATCGGTGTGATGGACCGGATCGAGATCTGGGACCCGGCCAAGTGGGCGGAGTACTCCGCGGGTGCACAGGCCAAGTTCGCAGACCTCGACGAGTCGACGGACTGATAAAGGGACAGATCGACAAAGCGACAAGAACCAAGACAAGTCAACAGCGGATCCGCAGGACGAGGTCTCAGTCCCGCTCCACTCATCCAGCCATCCGGGGCACCTTCCCCGGTTCCGGACGGCACTTGGTGGTGACGGAGCGGGCATGAGACCTGGCTCTGCGGATCCGTGGCGTTGTCAGCCCGTGGCTCTGCCGAAGAGGCGGGCGAGAACACACACCAGACGAAGCCGTGCGATGGGGGTCGAGGCGGTGACGAACCAGAAGCACGTGCCGGTGATGCTCGACCGCATCGTCGACCTGCTCGCACCCGCGCTCGCCGACGGCGGCGTCCTGGTCGACTGCACGACCGGCCACGGCGGTCACACCGAGGCGGTCCTCGAGCGGATCCCCGGGTCGCGGGTGATCGGCATCGACCGCGACACCTACGCCCTCGGCATCGCGGGGGAGCGGCTGGCGCGTTTCGGCGACCGGTGGACCGGTGTGCACGCGGTCTACGACGAGATCCTCGACGTGGTCGCCGAGCAAGGGCTCGACGAGGTCCAGGCCGTGCTCTTCGACCTCGGTGTCTCCTCGATGCAGCTCGACCAGCGTGAGCGTGGGTTCGCCTACGCCGAGGACGCTCCGCTCGACATGCGGATGGACGCCACCCGTGGCCAGACCGCGGCGGACGTCCTCAACACCTACTCGGCGGCGGACCTGACCCGGATCCTGCGGGACTACGGCGAGGAGAAGTTCGCCAAGAAGATCGCCCATGCCGTGGTCAAGCGTCGCGAGAAGCAGCCGTTCACGACCTCGGGCCCGCTCGTGGAGCTCCTCTACGCGGAGATCCCGGCACCGGCCCGTCGCACCGGCGGACATCCGGCCAAGCGCACCTTCCAGGCTCTGCGGATGGAGGTCAACGACGAGCTCGGGGCGCTGCGTACGGCACTGCCGGCATCGCTCGAGGCCGTCGGCGTCGGTGGCCGGGTGGTGGTCGAGTCCTACCACTCGCTCGAGGACCGGCTCACCAAGCGGGCCTTCGCCGAGGCGACGAAGCTGGACGTACCCCCGGACCTGCCGTTCGTGCCGCCCGACGCGGAGCCGTCCTTCCGCCTGCTCACCCGTGGTGCCGAGCAGGCGACCGAGGCGGAGATCGAGGAGAACCCGCGCGCCGCCTCGGTGAAGCTGCGCGCGGTGGAGCGCGTCAAGCCCCGATCCAACCCAAGAGACAAGACAGCCAAGCCAACCCCTGGAGCAACCAGATGAGCATCGCCGCCGCGCCACAGGCGCCTGCGCGCCGCCCGGACCGGGCGGCCGAGACGACCCAGCCACGGCTCGCCGCCGTTCCGGCGCCGCTGCCGGCGCCGATGGCGCCGCGGCTGCCGTTCGTCGTGCTCGTCTCGATGCTGCTCGTCGGTGGCGTCGTGGGCCTGCTCGTCTTCAACACCTCCATGCAGCAGTCGGCCTTCCAGGAGCAGCGTCTCCAGGAGCAGGCGACCACGCTGGCCGCCCGCGAGCAGGCGCTCGACGGTGAGCTGAAGAAGATGGAGGACCCGCACAAGATCGCCGCCAAGGCGAAGAACCTCGGCATGGTCGTGCCGCAGAACGCTGCCATGCTGCGGGTCCCCGAGGCCAAGATCGAGGGTGAGGCGGCCCCGGCCGACCGGTCCGCGACGCCGCCGCTGCACCCGAAGGTCGCCAAGCCCTACAGCGTGCTGGTCGCCGAGCAGAAGGCGGCCGAGGCGGCCGCGGCCAAGAAGAAGGCTGCCGAGCTCGCCGAGAAGAAGCGCGCCCAGGAGGCGGCGGAGAAGCAGGCGGCCGAGGAGCAGCAGCGTACGTCTTCGGGCGAGGCTCGGTAGGGGAGGAGAGCGATGGTCAGCCGACAGGTCCAGCGCAAGGTCCGCCGGCCGGCGCGACGGCCTGCCCCGCGGCCCGCGTCCGCCTCGACCCGGCGGCGCGGGCCGGTGCACATCCGGCTCCGCGTCGGCTTCATCCTGGTGGCGATGGTGCTCTCGGTCTTCGGCGGCCGGCTGGTGCAGCTGCAGGGCATCGACCCGCACTCGTACGCCGCGATGGCGGCCGCCGAGAACGTCGTCGACGTCGTGCTGCCGGCCGAGCGTGGCGAGATCCTCGACCGGGACGGCGAGGCGCTGGCCGACTCCTCCGACGGGCTGATGGTGCTGGCCGACCCCAAGCAGACGAAGAAGGACGCCCCGGCGATCGCCGCGTTCCTGGCCAAGGAGCTCGGGGTCGACTACGCCTCGGCGCTCGCCAAGCTGCGCAAGGACGGCAGCCGGTTCCAGTACATCAAGCGTCAGGTGCCCGCGACGCAGGCGACCGCGGCGGTGGAGAAGGCCTCCAAGGAGGGCTACCAGGGGCTGTGGACCAGCCGTGACCCGCTGCGCAACTACCCCAACGGCGACGTCGCGGCCAACCTGGTCGGCTTCCTCGGTAACGACGGCCCCCTCGCGGGTCTCGAGGCCGCCTTCGACAAGCACCTGGCCGGCAAGGACGGCCATGCCGAGTACGACGCGACCAGCCCGGTCAGCGGCACCCGGATGCCGCTGGGCACCAACAACCGTGTCGACCCCGTCAACGGCCACGACCTGACCCTCACCATCGACCGCGACCTGCAGTACTACGTGCAGCAGACCCTGATGGACGCCGTGCAGAGCTCGCGCGCGGAGTCGGGTATGGCCGTCGTCATGGACACCCAGACCGGCGAGATCCTCAGCCTGGCCGACTACCCGACCTTCGACGCCCGCGACCCGGCGGCCTCGCCCAAGGCCCTGCGGGGGAGCAACGCTCTCTCCAACGTCTACGAGCCGGGCTCGGTCCAGAAGGTGCTCACCGTCGCCGGTCTGCTCGACCAGGGGCTCGTCTCGCCCTCGACCCGGATCCGGGTGCCGGAGTCCTACATGTCCGGCGGCGCCCCGATCCGTGACTGGTACCCCCACGGCGTCGAGAAGCTCACCCTCGCCGGCGTGATCGCGAAGTCCTCCAACATCGGCACCGTGATGGCCGCGGACAAGTACGCCGACGGCCAGCTGCGCGAGTACCTGTCGGCGTTCGGTCTCGGCCGGCGTACCGGGCTGGGCCTGGACACCGAGTCGGCGGGCCTGCTGGCCTCGCCGGAGGCCTGGAACGACGCCAACGAGGACCGCATCGACTTCGGTCAGTCCATCTCGGTCAACGCGGTGCAGATGACCGCGGCGCTCAACACGATCGCCAACGGCGGCGTACACATCGACCCGAGCCTGATCGTCGGGAGTGCCACCAACAACTCCGGCGCCGAGGTCGGCACCGACACCGCCGCGCGCAACCGCGTCGTGTCGCAGGAGGCCGCCTCCCAGACCGCGGAGATGATGGAGCGTGTCATCAACGACCCGGTCAACGGCACCGCCAAGCAGGCCGCCGTTCCCGGCTACCGCGTCTCCGGCAAGACCGGCACCGCCCAGCGGGTCAACTCCGAGTGCAAGTGCTACGACGGCACCAACACCGTCTCCTTCGGCGGCTTCGCCCCCACCGACGACCCGCGCTTCACGGTCTACGTGGCGATCCACAACCCCGGCAACGGCGGCGGTGGTGGCTCCGTCGCCGGTCCGGTCTTCTCGCAGATCATGTCCTTCGCCCTGCGTCGCTACGGCGTCCCGCCGACCGGCACCGAGCCGTCGAAGATGCCCACTGGTTGGTGAGGGGCTGGGTGCACGCATTGCCTGTGCGCTGTGACGGATGAGACAGAAGTTCCAGGCCGAAAACATAACATAGATATGTTATGTTTCTCTGGTGAGTACGACTCCAGCCTCCGGCCGTGACCTGTCGCTCTCCCTCGAGAAGGTGGTGCGGCTGGTGCGCGAGGTGTCGACCGCAGGAGACATCTCGCCGACCGCGGCGACGGTGCTCGGGGTGCTCGCCCGGACCGGGGCGCAGCGGGTCACCGACCTGGCCAGGACCGCCGGGGTTTCCCAGCCCGCGATGACGCAGCTGGTCAACCGGCTCACCCGGCAGGGGATGCTCGCCCGCGTCGCCGACGACGCCGACCGCAGGGCGGTCCTGGTCGAGATCACCGACGCCGGGCGAGAGGTGCTCGAGGCGAGGAGGGGCCAGCGAGCCGGTGTGCTCGACGCCGCCCTGGCCCGGGTCTCCGCCGAGGACCGTGCCGCGATCGCGGCGGCGCTGCCCGCGCTCGACCGGCTCGTCGACGCCGTGCTCGATTCCTGACGCGCCGGCCAGCCGTCGACGCGTACGAAACAACGTCTGAGAAGAGGCAAGAAGTATGAGCTCCCACCAAGGGGCAGCTGCCGCAAGTCCGTTCAAGCAACCTCGCGCCGTGTGGGCGGTCGCGTTCGCGTGCGTGGTGTCGTTCATGGGCATCGGGCTCGTCGACCCGATCCTGCCGGTGCTGGCCGAGGAGCTGAGGGCGACGCCGGCGCAGGTGTCGCTGCTGTTCACCAGCTATCTGGTGGTGACCGCCGTGGCGATGATCGGCGTCGGCTGGGTCTCCAGCCGGATCGGCGCGAAGTGGACGCTGATCCTCGGTCTGGTCCTGATCGTCGTGTTCGCCGGGCTGGCCGGGACCGTCGACGGCGTGGACGGCATCGTCGGCTTCCGCGCCGGCTGGGGCCTGGGCAACGCGCTGTTCATCTCCACCAGCCTCGCCGTCATCGTCGGCTCCGCGACAGGCGGATTCGCGGGAGCGATCATCCTCTACGAGACCGCGCTCGGCCTCGGCATCGCGGTCGGCCCGCTCCTCGGCGGCGTGCTCGGCGGCATCTCCTGGCGCGGCCCGTTCTTCGGTGTCTCCGCGCTGATGGCGATCGCGCTGGTCGCGACGCTGGTCTTCCTGCCGCCCACACCGAAGCCCGAGAAGAAGGTCTCGCTGCTCGCCCCGATCGCCGCGCTGCGGCACCGCGGCCTGCTGACCATGGGCATCATGGCGCTGCTCTATAACTGGGGCTTCTTCACTCTGCTCGGCTACGCGCCCTACCCGATGGGGCTGCACGACCCGCTGCAGCTCGGCTGGGTCTTCTTCGCCTGGGGCATCCTGGTCGCCGTCTTCGCCGTGTGGGGCGCGCCGTGGGCGCAGCGCCGCTTCGGCACCGCGCCGACCCTCTACGTCAACCTGCTCGGCCTCGGCGTGCTCCTCACCGTCATCGGCCTGGGCGTCTCCTCGCCGACCGTGGTGATCGTGGCCGTGATCCTGTCCGGCATCTTCGTCGGCCTCAACAACACCCTGACCACCCAGGCGGTCATGCTGGTCTCGCCGGTGGAGCGGCCGATCGCCTCCTCGGCCTACGGGTTCGTACGCTTCATCGGCGGTGGCCTGGCGCCGTTCGCCGCGGGCAAGATCGCCGAGGCGACCGACCAGTCGGTGGCCTTCTACGTCGGGGCCGCCGCGTTCCTGATCGCGATCCCCGTGCTGGCCAGCGGCCACAGGCTGATCACGGCCGCCGAGTCGGCCGAGACCGCCGAGCCGGTCGCGCCGACGCTGGAGCCCGTCGGCCCGGTCCGCGGTGAGGGCCGGCCGGTGCTGGTCGCCGTCGGCGCCACCCTCGACGCCGATGCCGTCGTCGACCGCGCCGCCGAGATGGCCGCTGCCGAGGGCGCCCCGCTGGAGGTCGTCCACGTCCGCGAGACCGAGGTGGTCGAGGAGCTCGCGATCGACGCCGAGGAGCCCGAGACGGCCGCCGCGACCGTACGCGCCCACCTCGACCGCCTCGCCGCTCGCGGCGTGACCGCGACCGGCCTGGTCCTGCACAGCGTCGGCGACCACGCCAGCGCCGGGATCGAGCTGGCCAGGTACGCCACCGAGGCCGGGGTCCGCACCATCGCGCTCGGCTCCTCGCCGCGGGGCCGCGCCGCCCAGCTCGCCGACGGCTCGATCACCTCCGCGGTCGTGCGCACCGCCGGCGTACCTGTCGTGCTCGTCGTCCCCGGCGAGGAGCCGCACGAGCTCAGCGCTGCGGCGCTGGCCCAGCTGCGCCACGCCTGAGCGCCACGCCTGGGGTCGGCCCGGCGGGACCTCGTCCCGCCGGGCGGATAACCTTCGCAGGTGAGCAGTGCGTACGAGACGGCGGATCCACAGAGCCCGACCCGCCCGCGAGTGACCGAGCCGGTGACGCTGGCCGAGCTGGCCGGCGAGTTCGGCCTGGACGTACGCGGCGAGGCCCGTGTCACGGGGGTCTCGCTGAGCTCCCAACGGGTGCTCCCGGGTGACCTCTACGCCGCGCTCCCCGGCAGCCGGGCCCACGGAGCCGGCTACGCCGCCGGTGCCGTCGAGGCCGGAGCGGTGGCGGTGCTCACCGACGCGGCCGGTGCCGCTCTGCTGGAGTCCCAGGGCCTCGGCGAGGTGCCGGTGCTGCTCGTGGAGCAGCCGCGCAAGGTGCTCGGCGCCCTCTCGGCCCGCGTCTACGGCAACCCGTCGGGCAGGCTGCGGCTGATCGGCGTGACCGGCACCCAGGGCAAGACGACCACCACCCGGCTGGCGGAGAGCGCGCTGCTCGACTCCGGCCACCGTGCCGGCGTGATCGGCACGGTCGGCACCCGGATCGGCGGGCGCGACGTGAAGACGCCGCTCACCACTCCCGAGGCGCCCGACCTGCACGGTCTCTTCGCCCGGATGGTGGAGGAGGGCACCGAGGCCTGCGCGATGGAGGTCTCCTCCCACGCGCTGGTGATGGGGCGGGTCGACGGGGTCGTCTTCGACGTCGCCGTCTTCCTCAACCTCGGTCGCGACCACCTCGACTTCCACGAGACGGTCGAGGACTACTACGCCGCGAAGGCCGACCTGTTCACCCCCGAGCGGGCCGAGCTGGGCATCGTCAACATCGACGACGAGCACGGCCGCCGGCTCGCGGCCGAGGCGACCATCCCGATCCTGACCTACGCCCTGCACGACGACACCGCCGACTGGCGCGCCACCGACATCGAGCTGCGCCCCGACGGCTCCAGCTTCACCGTCCACGGCCCCGACGGGCTCTCGTTCCCGGCCGCGAGCCCGCTGGCCGGCGACTACAACGTGAGCAACACCCTCGCCGCTCTGGCGAGCATCCACCATGCCTACGGCGACGAGACCGTGGTGCGCGACGTCGCCACCGCCCTCGCCAAGGGCTCCGGCGTCCCGGGTCGCCTCGAGCGGATCGACGAGGGCCAGCCGTTCACCGTCGTGGTCGACTACGCGCACAAGCCGGACGCGGTCGAGGCGGCGCTCGGCACGCTGCGCCCGCTGACCGAGTCCCGGCTGATCGTGGTGATCGGGGCCGGGGGAGACCGCGATACCGGCAAGCGGCCGATCATGGGCGAGATCAGCGCCCGCCTGGCAGACCACGTGATCGTCACCGACGACAACCCCCGCACCGAGGACCCGGCGAGCATCCGGCGGCAGGTGCTGGCGGGCACCACCGGCGGCTCCGCGAGCGTCGAGGAGATCGGCGACCGGCGGGCCGCGATCGAGCGCGCGATCGGCCTCGCCCAGCCCGGCGATATCGTCGTCGTCGCAGGTAAGGGGCATGAGACGGGTCAGGAGATCAACGGCGTCACCCACCCGTTCGACGACCGTCAGGTCGTCCGCGAGGCGTTGACGACACACTGACCGATGGGCTGATACGGCGGGGTGCCGCAGAGCCGGCGAACCCGTAGGGAAGAATGCCCGGGGCCGGTGTCTTCGCTATGCACACCGGCCCGGGGGCAAGGACCACGAACGGCATGGCAAGGAAGGCACCCGGCTGACATGAGAGCGATCTTGCTGAGCGGAGCGATTGCGCTTCTGTTCTCGCTGCTCGGCACCCGATTTGCGATCGTACAGTTCACGAAGTTGGGCTACGGCCAGGAGATCCGCGAGGACGGGCCGACGACCCACCGCACCAAGCGCGGCACCCCGACCATGGGTGGCGTCGCGATCGTGATCTCGGTCCTCGTGGGCTTCATCGCGGCCAAGCTGCTGACCGGCGACGCCCCGAGCGCGACGGCCTACCTGCTGCTCTTCCTCCTGGTGGGCATGGCCGCCGTCGGCTTCGTGGACGACTTCATCAAGGTCTTCATGCAGCGCAACCTCGGTCTGCGCGCGTGGTCCAAGATGGTCGGGCAGACGCTGGTCGCGGTGGGCTTCGGCGTGGTGGCGATCCATCCCGCGATGGAGAACGAGGACGGCATCACGCCGGCCGCCGACCAGCTCTCCTTCATCCGTGACTTCGGTCCCCACTTCCTCGGTGGCGACGGCCTGCTCTTCTGGCTCGGCGGCGCGCTGCTGCTGGCGATCTTCTGGGTGATGGTCACCGGCACCTCGAACGCCACCAACCTCACCGACGGGCTGGACGGCCTGCTGGCCGCGTCCTCGGCGATCGTCTTCGCCGCCTACACGATCATCTCGATCTGGCAGAACAACCAGCGCTGCGGCCGCCCGAGCGTGGAGATCGGCACCTGCTACGAGGTCCGCGACCCGCTCGACATGGCGATCCTCGGTGCCGCGATCAGCGGCGCCTGCATCGGCTTCCTGTGGTGGAACGCCAGCCCCGCGAAGATCTTCATGGGCGACACCGGCTCGCTCGCGCTCGGCTCCGTGCTCGCCGGCTTCGCGATCCTGTCCCACACCGAGTTCCTGCTGATCATCCTCGGCGGCCTCTTCGTCATGGAGACCTCGGCGGTCATGCTGCAGGTGGGCTGGTTCAAGCTCTCCCGCCGCCTGACGGGAACTCCGAAGCGGATCTTCCGGATGACACCGATCCATCACCACTTCGAGCTCCTCGGCTGGGAACAGGTCACCGTGGTGATCCGGTTCTGGATCATCACCGGCCTGTTCGTGGCGGCCGGTCTCGGAATCTTCTACGCCGAATGGGTGGCGACCATCTGATGACTGAGCCCGACAACATGGCTGAAAAGCTCGACAAGCTGGGCCGCAACGACTCCTGGGAGGGCGTGAAGGCGGTCGTGGCCGGCTTCGGCGTCTCCGGTTTCGCGGCCGCCGACAACCTGACCCACCTGGGTGCCTCGGTGATCGCGCTCGACGAGTCCCCGGGCGACGAGGAGCGGCAGGAGAAGGCCAAGCTCCTCGGCATCCTGGGTGCCGACGTTCGCCTCGGTGAGGGTGCCACCCACGTGCTGCCCGACGACGTCGACGTCGTGGTCACCTCTCCCGGCTGGCGGCCGACCGCGCCGCTGCTCGCGCAGGCGCGCGAGCGCGGGATCCCGATCTGGGGCGAGGTCGAGCTGGCCTGGCGGCTGCGCGACCCCGACAACGCCGCCCCCTGGCTGGCGGTCACCGGCACCAACGGCAAGACCACGACCGTGCAGATGCTCGACAACATCCTGCGTACGGCAGGGCTGCGGTCCGTGGCCGTCGGCAACGTCGGCCTGCCGATCGTCGAGGCCGTGATGGACCCAGAGCCCTACGACGTCTTCGCCGTCGAGCTCTCCTCCTTCCAGCTCCACTACACCTCCTCGATGGCCGCCGAGGCCGCCGTCGTCCTCAACATCGCCGAGGACCACCTCGACTGGTACCCCTCGATGGAGGAGTACGCCGCCGACAAGGGCCGCGTCTACGAGGGCGTCGAGCGGGCCTGCGTCTACAACGTCGCCGACGAGGCCACCATGCACCTGGTCGAGGAGGCCGACGTCGTCGAGGGCGCCCGGGCGATCGGCTTCACGCTCGGCACCCCGGCCGTCGGTCAGGTGGGGGTCGTCGAGGACATCCTGGTCGACCGGGCCTTCATCGAGGAGCGCCAGACCTCGGCCGCCGAGCTGTGCCAGATCTCCGACCTGGCCTCCTCCGCGCCCCACTACGTCCAGAACGCGCTGGCCGCGGCCGCGCTCGCGCGTGCCCACGGGGTCTCCCAGGCCGCCGTACGCGACGGGCTGAAGTCCTTCCGCCCCGACGGCCACCGCATCGAGGTCGTCGCCGAGGTCGGCGGCGTCACCTGGGTCGACGACTCCAAGGCCACCAACCCGCACGCGGCCCAGGCCTCGCTGCAGGCCTACGACCCGGTGATCTGGATCGCCGGCGGGCTGGCCAAGGGCGCCCGCTTCGACGACCTGGTCGCCTCCATCCACGAGCGGCTGCGCGCCGTCATCCTGATCGGCCAGGACCGTGACGTGATCGCCTCGGCCCTCGCCGCCCACGCCGGTGACCTGGAGATCGTCGAGCTCGATGACCCCGACGGCGAGGCCGCTCTCGCGGAGGCCGTCGAGATCGCCGCCGCGCTGGCCAAGCCCGGCGACACCGTGCTGCTCGCCCCCGGCTGCGCCAGCCAGGACCAGTTCCGCGACTACAAGGCCCGCGGCGACGCGTTCGCCGACGCCGTACGCCGCACCGTCTGACCCCGCCCGGCCGGGAGCCGACACGCGGGGGGAGATGCGCCGGGAGCGCCGCGACGGCGGCGAGAATGTAACGGACGTACTGGGACAGGAACGGGGAGGTAGGACCGTGACGACCACCAGCCCCGACCAGACCGGTGCCGGCTCGGCCGAGCAGGCCAAGGCGTACCCGAAGTCGGTCCTCGGCTACCTCAAGGCCTGGTTCCATGCGCTGCGGGTGGCCCTGAACCGGCCCCTGGCCGCCTACTACCTGCTGCTCACCAGCACCTCGCTGCTGCTGACCATCGGGCTGATCATGGTGCTGAGCGCCTCGAGCGTGTGGGCCTACACCCAGATGGACAACTCCTACGCGATCGTCGGGCGGCAGGTGCTCTGGGTGATCATCGGCATCCCGTGCGCGTTCATCGCCTCGCGGATCCGCCCCAAGGACCTGCGCCGGCTGGCGTGGCCGGGATACGTCGTGGCCTGCGTGCTGCTCTTCCTGACGATCTTCCTCGGCCACGACGTCAACGGGCAGCAGAACTGGATCGGTGCCGGCCCGGTCAAGATCCAGCCGTCCGAGATCGCCAAGCTGGCGATCGTGCTGTGGTCGGCCCACGTCTACGCGCTCAAGGAGCGCCGCCTCGACAGCCTCCACGAGGTGCTGATGCCGGTCCTGCCCGGCATCGCGGTGGCCACGGGGCTGGTCCTCGCCGGCCGGGACCTCGGCACCGCCCTGGTCTTCTTCGCGATCGCGCTCGGGATGCTCTGGGTCGTCGGCGCGCCGGGCAGGCTCTTCGGGATAGCGATCTCGATCATCGGCGTCTCGGTGTTGTTCCTGATCAGCACCGACACCGAGCGGCTCGCCCGGCTGACCAGCTTCGCGGACCCGTTCAAGGACTACCACGGACAGGGCTGGCAGCCCTCCCACGGTCTCTACGCGCTCAGCTCGGGCGGCGTGCTGGGGCAGGGGATCGGGGCCTCCCAGCAGAAGTGGGGCGACCTGCCCGAGGCCCACACCGACTACATCTTCGCGGTGCTGGGCGAGGAGCTCGGCCTGGTCGGCACCCTGCTCGTCGTCGGCCTCTTCCTGACCCTCGCCTTCGCGCTGATCAAGGTCGCGCGCCAGACCGACCGGCCGTTCGTACGCTACTTCAGCTTCGGCGTGCTGGTCTGGCTGCTCGGCCAGATGATCATCAACGTCGGCATGGTGCTGGCGCTGCTGCCGGTCATCGGGATCCCGCTGCCGCTGGTCTCCTACGGTGGCTCGGCGCTGATCCCGTCGATGGTCGCGCTCGGCGTCGTGATCGGCTTCGCCCGTCGTGAACCGGCAGCGGCGGCGGCGCTGAAGCAGCGTAAAGCCTTGGCAAAGGATCGGGCGCGCCAGGCAGCCGCCTACCGATCCGCACAACGCAACCGATAAGTTCTGACGCATCATGAAGGCCCTCCTCGCCGGCGGTGGCACCGCTGGACACACATCCCCCCTGCTCGCCACGGCTGATGCCCTGCGCCGTCTCGACCCCAGCGTGGAGGTGACCTGCCTCGGCACGCCTCGCGGCCTGGAGAACCAGGTGGTTCCCGCCGCGGGTTACCCGCTCGAGCTGATCCCGCCGGTCCCGATGCCGCGCCAGCTCAGCAGCGACCTGCTCAAGGTGCCGGCCAACCTCAAGGGCGCGGTCGACGCGACCTACGAGGTCCTCGACCGGGTCCGTCCCGACGTCGTCGTCGGCTACGGCGGGTACGTCTCGATGCCCGCCTACCTCGCCGCGAAGCGGCGGCGCATCCCGATCGTCGTGCACGAGGGCAACGCGATGCCAGGGCTCGCCAACAAGGCAGGCGCCCGGGTCGCCGACCGGGTCGCGGTGAGCTTCCCCGACACCAAGCTGCCCAAGGCCGAATACATCGGCCTGCCGATCCGCCGGATGATCTCGACGCTCGACCGCTGGGCGCTGCGTGCCGAGGCGCGCAGCTTCTTCGGGCTCGACCAGCACCGTCCCACGATCGTGGTCACCGGCGGCTCGCAGGGCGCCCGGACCATCAACGAGGCGGTCTCCGGCGCCTACCCGGCCCTGGCCAGCAACGGGATCCAGGTGCTCCACGTGATCGGCCCGAAGAACGAGCTGGCCTCGCCCGGCCCCGGCTACCACGTGCTCAACTACGTCGACCGGATGGATCTCGCGCTGGCCGCCGCCGACCTGATGATCTGCCGCTCCGGCGCCAACTCGGTGATCGAGGCGAGCGCGGTGGGCGTCCCGGCGGTCTACGTACCTCTCCCGATCGGCAACGGCGAGCAGTCGCTCAACGCCCGGGCGGTCGTCGACGCCGGTGGCGCGGTGCTGGTCCCCGACGCCGAGATGAACGCCGCGTGGGTCACCAGCCACGTACCCCCGATCGTCACGGACCGTGCCCGGCTCGAGGCCATGTCGAAGGCGGCCAGCGACCTGGTCCCGCGCGACGCCGACGAGCGGCTGGCGCGGATGATCTTCGAGGTCGTCGCAGGAGGTAAGTCATGAGGGTTCCGGTTCCCGAGCAGATCCTGCCCGCCGAGCGGCTGGGCAGGGTCCACTTCATCGGCATCGGTGGTGCCGGCCTGTCCGCGATCGCCCGGGTCATGCTGGCCCGCGGGATCGAGGTCTCCGGCAGCGACGGCGCCGACTCCTCGATGGTCGCGGCGCTGCGTGAGGAGGGCGCGACCGTCTTCGTCGGCCACGACGCCTCCCAGGTCGACGGCGTCGACACGCTGATCGTCTCCACGGCGATCCGCGAGGACAACCCGGAGTACGTCGCGGCTGTCGAGAAGGGCCTGCGGATCTACCCCCGCTCGGCCGGGCTGGCCTCGGTGATGGAGGGCCGCCGCGTCCTCGCCGTCGCCGGCACCCACGGCAAGACCACCACCACCTCGCTGCTGACCGTCTCCCTGCAGGCCGCGGGCGCCGCGCCGACCTACACGGTCGGTGGCGAGCTGGCCGCCTCGGGCACCAACGCCGCCGAGGGGTCCAGCGACCTGTTCGTCGCCGAGGCCGACGAGTCCGACGGCGCCTTCCTGGTCTACAAGCCCTACGCCGCGGTCGTCACCAACGTCGAGGCCGACCACCTCGACCAGTGGGGCACCGAGGAGGCCTACCGCGAGGGCTTCGCCCAGTTCGTGGGGCGACTGGCCCCCGACGGGTTCCTGGTCGCGGTCATCGACGACCCCGGCGCCGCCGACCTGCGCCACGTCGCCCACTCCCTGGGCCGCCGCTTCATCGGCGTCGGTGAGTCGGAGCTGGCCGACGTACGCGCCGTCGACATCGTCCTGGAGGGCACCACCTCCTCGTTCACCGTCGTCGACGGGCTCGACGAGCTGGGCCGGATCACGCTGCAGATCCCCGGGCGCCACTACGTCGCCGACGCGCTCGCCGCGCTCACGGTGGGCCTGCGCCTCGGCCACTCCTTCGACCTGCTCAAGGCGGGCCTGGAGTCGTTCACCGGCACCCGGCGGCGGATGGAGCGCAAGGGAGAGGCCGCAGGCGTACGCGTCTACGACTCCTACGCCCACCACCCCTCCGAGATCGCCGGCGACCTGGTCTCCGGCCGGTCGGTGGCGGGGGAGGGGCGGCTGATCGTGGCCTTCCAGCCCCACATGGTCTCGCGCACCCGGATCTTCGGCGAGGAGATGGGCCGCGTGCTCGGCGCGGCCGACGAGGTCGTCGTCCTCGACGTCTACCTGGCCCGCGAGGACTACGACCCCGAGGTCACCGGCAAGCTCGTCGCCGACGCGGTGCCGCTGCCGCCCGACCGGGTGGTCAGCGTCGCCGGGCTCGAGGAGGCCGCCGTCGAGCTGGCCCGCCGCGCCCGTCCGGGTGACCTGGTTCTGACTCTCGGAGCGGGTACCGTGACGGAGGTGGGCCCGATGGTGCTTGCCAGACTACGTAAGGCTGAGCAGTAACGCTGGGGGAGGCGAGCATGCCGGAGGAGGGGTCGGGCGTCGACACCGAGATCGCCGAGGCCCTGGAGATCGCCCAGTCGGCGTCCGGGGAGCGCGAGATCGACCTCGGCTCGGAGGAGGCCAGGGCCGGCTCCGGGTCAGGCGCGGACGAGAGCACCGAGTCGACCGGGTCGACCGAATCGACCGGGTCGACCGAGGAGCCGCGGCCGGATCTGGATCCGGCGGCTGACGCGGAGCGGCCGGCGGTCGACGCCGCGACGCTCAAGAGCCGCAAGGCCTTCGCCCGTCGCCAGTGGCGCCGGCGCTGGCTCGCCTGGCGCTACCTCATCGTCGGCACCCTGGTCATCGCCCTCCTGATCGGCGGGATCTGGGCGGTCTACTTCTCCACCTGGCTGCAGGTGAAGGGCACCTCGGTGCACGGCACGATGAAGATGACCAGCGCCAAGCAGGTCGTCGAGTTCGCCGCGGCACCGGTCGGGGAGCCGCTGGCCACCGCCGACCTGGAGGCCGTGCAGGTGCGGGTGCTCAACGGGCTGCCGATGGTGCGCTCGGTCAACGTCTCCCGCGAGTGGCCCGACAAGATCCGCGTCGACGTCACCGAACGTACGCCGGTGGCGGTCGTCTCCATCGGCGGCCGGCTGCGGGCCCTGGACGAGACCGGCACCGTCTTCTGGGACTACGAGAAGGCGCCGCGCGGCCTGCCGATGGTGAACACCGTGACCGGCACCAACTCCGATGCTCTGCGCGAGGCCGCCGCGGTGGCCTCGGCGCTCCCGGCCGACCTGGCCAAGCGGGTCGACCACGTCGAGGTGACCACCGTCGACTCGATCTCGCTGGAGCTGCGCAACGACAAGCGCGTGGTGTGGGGGAGCAGCGCCCAGTCCGACACCAAGGCCGATGTGCTGGTCGCCCTGATGAAGGCGGAGCCCGACGTGGCCCGCTACGACGTCTCCGTGCCCGGCCAGCCGGTCACCAGCAAGAGCGTCGGCTGATCCGGAGCGCGCATTCTCTACCGGACGGCTTTGCCACATTGCCCCTACCGGACGGCACGAGATCGGCACAACTGATCCGCACCCGCGTGTCGCGCCAGTTCGAGCACGTACGTCTGCCTACTGTTCTGAGAACGGCGAGGTTGACATAACTATAACCCTCAGCCTGAGGGTAAGGGTTGAGAAACCCGCCGTAAGGACCAACCAGCGATCGAAGGGGCGACCACCGTGGGAGCTGCACAGAACTATCTGGCGATCATCAAGGTCGTCGGCATCGGTGGCGGCGGCGTCAACGCTGTCAACCGGATGATCGAGGTCGGCCTCAAGGGGGTCGAGTTCATCGCCATCAACACCGACGCCCAGGCGCTGCTGATGAGCGACGCCGACGTCAAGCTCGACATCGGTCGTGAGCTGACCCGCGGTCTCGGTGCCGGCGCCAACCCGAGCGTGGGGGAGAGCGCCGCCGAGGACCACGCCGACGAGATCGAAGAGGTCATCAAGGGCGCCGACATGGTCTTCGTGACCGCCGGCGAGGGTGGCGGCACCGGCACGGGTGGTGCCCCGGTCGTGGCCCGCATCGCCCGCAGCCTCGGTGCGCTGACCATCGGTGTGGTGACCCGCCCGTTCGCCTTCGAGGGCCGCCGTCGCGCCAACTCCGCCGAGGAGGGGATCAGCAAGCTCCGCGAGGAGGTCGACACCCTCATCGTCATCCCCAACGACCGGCTGCTGTCGATCTCGGACCGCAACGTCTCGGTGATGGACGCGTTCCGCCAGGCGGACCAGGTGCTGCTGCAGGGTGTCTCCGGCATCACCGACCTGATCACCACCCCCGGCCTGATCAACCTCGACTTCGCCGACGTGAAGTCGGTCATGTCCAACGCCGGCTCGGCGCTGATGGGCATCGGGTCCGCGCGCGGTGACAACCGCAGCGTCGAGGCCGCCGAGATGGCCGTCTCCTCGCCGCTGCTGGAGGCGTCCATCGACGGTGCCCACGGTGTCCTGCTCTCGATCGCGGGCGGGTCCGACCTCGGTCTGTTCGAGATCAACGAGGCCGCCGCGCTGGTCGCCGACGCGGTCCACCAGGAGGCCAACATCATCTTCGGCGCGACCATCGACGACGCGCTCGGCGACGAGGTCCGGGTCACCGTGATCGCGGCCGGCTTCGACGGCGGCATGCCCAAGCGCCGCGAGGGCGCCTCGGCGCTCGGCAGCGTGCAGGGCCGCTCCACCAGCTCGCAGTCCGCCAACAACGGCGAGACCGCCGCCGTGGCCGCCGCGGTCGCGACCCGGCGCGCCGAGGAGGCCGAGGAGACCCCGGCCGAGCCGGCCAAGCCCGCCAAGCCCGCTCCGGCCGCGCCCGCGACGCCTCCGCCGGCGACGCCGCCGGCCGAGCCCGCTCCGGTCGCCAAGAAGCCCGCTCCGAGCGTCCAGTTCAGCGATGATGAGCTCGACGTTCCCGACTTCTTGAAGTAAGGCGCCCGCTTGTACTCCTTCCGAGCCTCCGCAGGCCTCGTCGACCTGGCGTTCACCGACAGGTACGGCGGGGTCAGCCGTGCTCCCTACGCCGAGCTCAACCTGGCGGTCAACGGCTCGGACTCGCCGGAGGCCAAGGCCGAGAACCACCGGCTGCTGCTGGCCGACTTCGCCGACGGCGCGCCCTACGCCGACCTCTACCAGGTCCACGGCAACGCGGTCGTCGACGCGGAGTGCGGCGCCCGCCCCGAGGCGGACGGCATCGTCACCACGGAGCGTGACCTGGTGCTGCTGGTCCGCACCGCCGACTGCGTACCCGTGCTGTTCGCGGACGAGGCGGCCGGTGTCATCGGCGCCGCCCACGCCGGACGCAAGGGGATGGCGGTCGGGGTCGTGCCCGCGACCATCGCCCGGATGCGTGCCCTGGGCGCGACCCGGATCAAGGCCTGGGTCGGACCGCACGTGTGCGGCAAGTGCTACGAGGTGCCTGCCGAGATGCAGGAGGAGATCGCCGCGGTCGAGCCGGCCACGCGCGCCACCACGAGCTGGGGCACCCCCAGCCTTGACGTCGGCGCCGGAGTGCTCGCGCAGCTGGCCCGCGAGGGTGTCGAGGCGGTCGACGCCAGCCGCTGCACCCGCGAGTCCGAAGACCTCTACTCCTACCGCCGCGACGGCGCCGGCATGTCGCTGGGCGCGCTGATCCGGCTGCGGGGTGCCTGATGGCGGACCGCGTCGCTGAGATCGCCGCCGGCCTCGCCGAGACCCGCGAGCGGATCGCCGTGGCGGCCAAGGCCGCCGGTCGCCCCGCCGAGGACGTCCACCTGGTCGTGGTCACCAAGTTCTTCCCCGCCTCCGACGTACGCATCCTGGCCGGTCTCGGTGTCACCGACGTCGGCGAGAACCGGCACCAGGAGGCGGCGGCCAAGGCGGCCGAGTGCGCCGACCTGGGGCTGCGCTGGCACTACATCGGCGGGCTCCAGTCCAACAAGGCGGCCGCCGTGGCGAGCTATGCCGACGTGGTCGAGTCCGTCGACCGTTCCTCGCTGCTGTCCCGGCTCAGCCGTGGCGCGGGCGAGCGCGGCCAGATCCTCGACGTCCTCCTGCAGGTCTCGCTCGACCCGCCCGGGCGCGAGGGGCGCGCCGGGGCGGACCCCGGTGACGTACGCGACCTCGCGGCGGAGGTCATGGAGACCGACGGTCTCCGCCTCCGGGGCTTGATGGCGGTGGCGCCCCTCGGCGAGGATCCGGACCCGGCATTCGTCCGGCTGGCGCGGATCCGGGAGGACTTCCTGGTCGAGTATCCCGAGGCGACGGTGCTGTCGGCAGGGATGAGCGGAGACCTGGAACAGGCGATTGCCCATGGCGCGACACACGTACGTGTCGGGTCTGCGGTCCTCGGAGAGAGGCCAACTGTCAAGTAATGTCTCGGTCAGCAATACTTTGGGGAAGGTGGCAGCATGAGCGGCGCGATGCGCAGGTTCGGTGAATACCTCGGCCTGTTGGAAGACACCGGGTACGACGACGACGTCTACGAGGGTGATGACGACGAGACCCGCTCCCACCAGGCCGTCAAGGCGCCGGTGCGGTCGAAGCAGTCTCGTCCCGCCCCGGTGGCTGACCTTTCCGAGCGGCGACGAGCAACGGTGGTGCCTGCAGTGGCAGAGCTTTCCAAGATCATCACGCTGACTCCGACGTCCTACAACGAAGCACGTCAGGTCGGCGAGAACTACCGCGACGGCACGCCGGTGATCATGAACCTCACCGAGATGAATGATGCGGACGCAAAACGGCTTGTCGACTTTGCGGCCGGCTTGATCTTTGCTACCTATGGGAACATCGAGAGGGTCACCAACAAGGTGTTTCTTATCTCACCTGCGAACGTTTCGGTCACGGCTGAGGCCAAGCAGAGGATCGTTGAGGGCGGCTTCTTCAACCAGAGCTGAGGCCTTCGACACCTGCCTGTGGGTGCCTGGATGCGGTCCGCATCTGGCATGTCTACGGACAGGCGCTAGAGTTTCGACAGCATTAACCTGATGCCGCCCCCCGGCGGTGCAGTCCGTACGTCTGAGTCAACCGAGTAATGAATGGGTGAGGTCATGCCGCTGACGCCAGAGGACGTGAGCAACAAGCGCTTTACTCCCGTCCGGCTCCGCGAGGGCTACGACATGGGCGAGGTGGACCAGTTCCTCGACGAGGTCGAGGCCGAACTGGCACGTCTCACCCGGGAGAACGACGACCTTCGCGGGAAGTTGGCATCTGCGCAGTCGGGTGGGGGTCCGTCCTTCCCGATGGCTCCCGAGCCGCCTGCGCCTGAGCCGATGCCGGCCCCCGAGCCGGTCTCGCACCAGATGCCGATGTACCAGGAGGCACCGCAGACCGGCGGCATCGAGACGATCAGGGTCGAGACCGTGCCGGAGGCCTCCAACGCGGCGGCGCGACTGCTCGAGCTGGCCACGCGCAACCACGACGCGCTCATCGACACGGCGAAGAACGACGCCGACAAGATCGTCGGGGAGGCCCGCACCAAGGCCGAGCGCCTCGAGGCCGAGTCGAAGGCGAAGGCCGACCGCATGGAGGCGGACGCGCGCACCCGTGCGCAGATGCTCGACAGCGAGACCGCCGAGCGTCGTCAGCAGCTCTTCGGCGAGCTGGAGCGTGAGAAGGACAACCTGACCACCGAGGTCGACACGCTGCGCAACTTCGAGCGTGAGTACCGTTCGCGCCTGAAGAGCTACTTCACGCAGCAGCTCGACGCGCTGAACAACTCGGCTGAGTCGCAGGCGCCCGTCATGGCGGCCGCCGTCAACGAGTCGGGCCCGGCGCCGAAGCGCCTGCGTTCCATCCTGGGGGAGGACGAGGGCTGAGTCCCTCGTAGTCAGGCTTCCATCGGCCGGTCCCGCGACGCGGGACCGGCCGATGCGCATGTCCGCGCCCTCTCTGACGGGTACGGCGCAGAAACGCGTTGTAGCAGGTGAGGTGGGTCCTGTACGTGGATTGTGCGGTTTTTCCGCGCTGCGGACCAATATGAGTGGAGTTTCGGTGTGTTAGTTGAGTGGAGCACGATCCCGGGCTACATTCCGGGCACGCACTCCGCACCGACTCGGCGGCGCGGAGTGATGGCAGGAGAAAGGGGACTCCATGTCCGTACCGATGAGCGGTCGCGTCGTAGCGACCGTCGGACGCATCCACGTGATGCCGTCCGAGCTTTCTGGGAATACCAGCCTCGCAGTCATGGCTTCCACGTCGGTGGCCACGGCGAGCGCCTAGCCAAACCTTGACCACCGTGCGGCCCGGGGGGCCGTGTATCACACCAGAAAGCGAGTGCCGTGCCTAAGAAAGCAACCAAGACCGTCGTCTCTCCTGACCAGCTGAAGGTCAAGGACGGCGAGGACCCGTGGACCAAGGACGAGCTCAACGAGGTCGTCGACGAGCTCCACGAGATGAGGGCTCACAGCCTCGAGGTGCTGACCGCTCTCGAGACCGAGCTCTCCGGGCTGATGAAGGACTCCGGCGACGGCGCCGGCCAGGACCAGGCCGACATGGGGGCGACCAGCTTCGAGCGTGACCACGAGCTGACCGTGGTCAACAGCGAGAAGGACAAGCTGGCCCAGATCGAGCGCGTCCTGGGATACCTCGAGGACGGCACGTACGGCATCTGTGAGTCCTGCGGTGAGCCGATCGGCAAGATGCGGCTCATGGCGTTCCCCCGTGCCACACTGTGCATGACATGCAAGCAGCGCGAGGAGCGTCGCTGAGCGACGCACACACCGGTCCAGAGTCCGACGTGCGCCCTGTTCGATGGGCAGAGTTCGCGACCGTCGCAGTGCTTCTGCTGGTCATCGACCAGCTGACGAAGCTCTGGGCGGTCGCGACGCTCGTTCCCGGGCAGCCGCAGGAGCTGATCGGCTCCGTGCTGCAGCTCAACATCATCCGCAACCCGGGTGCGGCGTTCTCGACGGGGACCGGGTTCACCTGGTTCTTCACGACGCTCTCGATCGTGGCCACGATCGGTGTGCTCTGGTTCGCGCGCCGGGCGCGCCACCGGGGCTGGGCGTTCGCGCTCGGCATCCTCGTCGCCGGCATCAGCGGCAACCTGATCGACCGGCTGCTGCGTGAGCCCGGGTTCTACGTCGGCCACGTCGTCGACTTCCTGCAGCTGCCCAACTGGCCGATCTTCAACGTCGCCGACATGTGCATCAACGTCGCTGCGGTGATGATCGTGATCCTCTCGTTCAAGGGGATCGGGCTCGACGGGACCGTCGACCGCGGCGCCGAGGAGAAGACCGACGGCAAGACCGAGGACACCTCCGAGGGCGAGGCGAAGTGAACTTCGGTCACGCCGACCAGCGCACGCTGCTCGTCCCCGACGGCCTGGAGGGGGAGCGGGTGGATGCCGCCATGGCGCGGCTGTTCGGCCTGTCCCGCACCCGGGCCGCGGAGCTGATCGCCGACGGGCTGGTGACCGTGGACGGCTCGGCGGTGGCCAAGAGCGACCGGGTCAGCGCCGGGTCGATGCTCGACGCCACCATCCCGTCCCAGGCCGACCCGCTCGAGATCAAGCCCGAGATCGTCGAGGGCATCAAGATCATCTACGACGACGACGCCTTCGTGGTGATCGACAAGCCCGTCGGCGTGGCGGTGCACCCCTCGCCGGGCTGGCAGGGCCAGACCGTCGTCGGTCACCTCGCCGCGGCCGGCTTCCGGATCTCCACCTCGGGGGCCAAGGAGCGCGAGGGCATCGTCCAGCGCCTCGACGTCGGCACCTCCGGCGTGATGGTGATCGCCAAGTCCGAGCACGCCTACTCCGTCCTCAAGAACGCCTTCCGGCAGCGTACGGTCGACAAGACCTACCACGCGCTGGTCCAGGGCCACCCGGACCCGCTCGAGGGGACGATCGACGCCCCGATCGGGCGCAACCCGAAGTACGACTACAAGTTCGCCGTCCGCGCCGACGGCCGCCACTCGGTGACCCACTACGAGACGCTCGAGGCGCACCGCTTCGCCTCGCTGCTGAAGATCCACCTCGAGACCGGGCGCACCCACCAGATCCGGGTCCACATGTCGGCGCTGAAGCACCCGTGCGTCGGCGACCTCACCTACGGTGCCGACCCGGCCCTCGCCCGCCGCGTCGGGCTCGAGCGGCAGTGGCTGCACGCGGTGCAGCTCGGCTTCGATCACCCGGAGACCGGTGAGTACGTCACGTTCGAGTCGACCTACCCCGACGACCTCCGGCATGCGCTAGATGTCATCCGCGACTCCGACTGAGGCGGTGCTCCGGCCCGCGGATCCCGAGGACATCGCCGAGATCGTCCGCACCTACGTCGAGGCCCGGGGCGCCGCGCTGATGCCGGCTCCGATCCACCCGGAGTCGGACATCCGGGAGTGGCTCGCGGTCAAGGTGCTCGCGCCCCAGAAGGGCTCGGAGGTCTGGGTCGCCGAGCTCGCCGGCGAGGTCTCGGCCTTCGCCGCCTTCACCCCGACCTGGCTCGACGACCTCTTCGTCCACCCCCGCGCGCAGGGCACCGGCCTCGGCACCATGCTGCTCGACCTGGTGAAGTCCCTGGCCCCCGACGGCTTCGACCTGTGGGTCTTCGAGATGAACACCCCCGCGCGAGCCTTCTACGCCCGCCACGGCCTCCGCGAGGTCGAGCGCACCGACGGCTCCGCCAACGAGGAGAAGACCCCCGACGTACGCATGGCCTGGCCCTGATCCGCCGAGAAGTCACTCCGGTCGGTCGAGACGTCACTTCTGACGGCCGAGACGTCAGTTCATGTGGCCGAGCTGTCCCGTGTGGCGACCGAGTCGGCCCCGATCCGACGCGTACGCCGCAGCCACCGGTCGGCGAGGATCATGCCGACCATCGGCCCGACGAGCGTGAAGATGCTGCGGAATGCGTCGGGAGGATCGGCGAGCTCGACGCCGGGGATCAGTCCGAGAAGAACCGCCGCGAGCACGAGGAGGCTGAAGCCGAGGAGCCGATCGGAGGGATCGTTGGCGCGAACGACCTGCCACAGGGCTCCGCCGGCGATCAACGCCAGCCCCGCGAGTGAAACGGACTGCGACTCCGAGAGCCACCGCGGGTCGGCGATATGGAGCCCGAACGCGACCAGGATGACCACGACCAGGACCCAGCGGGCTCGAGTCGTGTCCGAGGTAGATGTGGAGTCAGTGGACGGCGGCACGGCGAGAGTGTTGCATGTCGAGGACGGGCGCGACGGCAGAACGCCCGAGGCGTCACTCGCGTCGGCCGAGTTGGCACGGCGATGCCTACTCGGCCGACGTACCTGACGTCTCGGCCTGCAGATGTGACATCTCGGCGGCGATGAGGGCGATCTCGCGCGGGCCGACGCGGCAGCAGCCACCGACGTACGCCGCTCCGGCACGGACCCAGGAGAGGGCCTCGCCGGGGCGGAAGTGAGGGGTGCCGGTCCAGGCGCCGTCGGCGTAGGTCTCTCCGGTGTTGGGGTAGACGACGGCGGGCTCGCCGGTGGCGGTGGCCAGCTGGACGGCGGCGGGGACGTCGGCCGGGTCGCAGCAGTTGACGCCGACGGCGACCACGGAGCGGATCTCGGCGGCCAGCGCAAGGGCGTCGGCCAGCGGCTGACCGGCCCGGGTGCGGGTGCCGGCGCAGGAGTAGGAGAACCAGACCGGGAGACCGATGTCGTCGAGGAGGTCGACGAGAACCTCGGCCTCCTCGATGTCCGGGATGGTCTCGACCGCGATGAGGTCGGGGTCCTCGGTCTCCAGCAGCGCCAGCCGGGGCGCGTGGAAGTCACGCAGCGTCGCCGCGGAGACCCCGTAGCGGCCGCGGTACTCCGACCCGTCGGCCAGGTAGGCGCCGTAGGGTCCGACCGAGGCGGCCACCAGGCGACCGGGAGCCTCGGCGGCGACCTCGCGGGCGATGCGTACGCTGCGACGCAGCAGCTCGGTGGCGTACGTCTCGGTCATCCCGGCCTCCACGAAACCGGGCACGCTGGCCTGGTAGCTGGCGGTCGTGGCGACGTCGGCGCCGGCGGCGTAGTAGGCGCGGTGGACGGCGGCGATCTCCGCCGGGGACTCGTCGAGAAGCCGGGCGGTCCACAGGGCGCCTGAGACATCGTGACCGCGCGCTTCCAGCGCGTTGGACAGGCCGCCGTCGAGGATCGTCACCACATCTCAAACATATCCTTTCGAGACCCTCGGCCCGCCTACCAATCCTGTCGGTGGTCCCCGATAGTCTGTAGTCCTTCCCCCAGGTCGTCCGTCTGCACGGGCTCCTGCGCCCGCTCCATCCGTTCGACCTCGAGGAGGGCTCCACGCCAATGGCGGCCGGCTCCAAGGACTCATTCGTCCACCTGCACGTCCACACCGAATACTCGATGCTGGATGGTGCCTCGCTCCTCGACGGTCTGTTCAAGCGGACCAGCGAGCTCGAGATGCCGGCGATCGCGATGACCGACCACGGCAACATGCACGGGGCCTATGACTTCTGGAAGAAGGCGAAGGCCCACGACGTCAAGCCGATCATCGGCATCGAGGCCTACATCACCCCCAACACCCCGCGCTCGGAGCGCAAGCGGGTGCGGTGGGGCAAGGGCGACGCGGCCCAGGAGGGCGGCGACGACGTCTCGGGTGGTGGCGCCTACACCCACATGACGATGTGGGCCGAGAACACCGAGGGGATGCACAACCTCTTCCGGCTCTCCAGCCGGTCCAGCCTCGAGGGCTACTACTTCAAGCCGCGGATGGACAAGGAGATCCTCGCCGAGCACTCCAAGGGGATCATCGTCTCCACCGGCTGCCCCTCGGGTGCGATCCAGACCCGGCTGCGGCTGGGCCAGTGGGAGGAGGCGCTCAAGGAGGCCGGGGAGCTGCAGGACATCTTCGGGAAGGACAATGTCTTCCTGGAGCTGATGGACCACGGCATCTCCATCGAGAAGCGGGTCCGCGACGACCTGCTCAAGCTGGGCAAGACCATGGGCATCCGCCCGGTCGCCACCAACGACTCCCACTACAACAACCCCGAGGACGCCGGGGCCCACGAGGCGCTGCTGTGCGTCCAGTCGGGCAGCCGGATGACCGAGCCGCCCTACTCCAAGGGTGGCAAGCGGTTCGCGTTCGAGGGCAGCGGCTACTACATCAAGTCCGCCGCCGAGATGCGCGAGCTGTGGGGTCGCCAGGACCTGATCGACGCCTGCGACAACACCCTGCTCATCGCCGAGCGCTGCGACGTCGAGTTCACCGAGTCGACCGGTGGCTACATGGCGCGCGCCGACATCCCCGAGGGCGAGACCGAGGAGTCCTGGCTGCGCAAGGAGACCTGGCGCGGCATCGAGCTCCGCTACCCGGGCGAGAAGCTGACCCAGGAGGTCAAGGACCGCGTCGAGTTCGAGATCGACGTCATCCTGCAGAAGGGTTACCCGGGCTACTTCCTCGTGGTCGCCGACTTCATCCAGTGGTCGAAGAACAACGGCATCCGGATCGGCCCGGGCCGTGGTTCTGGTGCGGGCTCGATCGTGGCGTACGCATTGAAGATCACCGACCTCGACCCCCTCGAGCACGGTCTGTTCTTCGAGCGGTTCCTCAACCCCGAGCGTCCCTCGATGCCCGACTTCGACATCGACTTCGACGACCACCGCCGCGGCGAGACGATCAAGTACGTCACCGAGAAGTACGGCGCGGAGAAGGTCGCCCAGATCGCCACCTTCGGACGGATCAAGGCCAAGCAGGCGATCAAGGACGCGGCCCGCATCCTCGACCACGGCTTCGCGATCGGCGACCGGATCACCAAGGCGCTGCCGCCCGACGTGATGGGCAAGGGGGTCCCGCTCAAGGATCTGTTCAACCCCGACCACAAGCGCTACGGCGAGGGCGGCGACTTCCGCGCCCTGCACGACACCGACCCCGACGTCCGCAAGATCTATGAGACCGCCCTCGGTCTCGAGGGCCAGATCCGGCAGACCGGTATCCACGCGGCGGGCGTGATCATGGCCTCCGAGCCGATCATCGACATCGTCCCGCTGATGGAGCCCAAGCAGGACGGCCAGGTCGTCACCCAGTTCGAGTATCCGACCTGCGAGTCGCTCGGCCTGGTCAAGATGGACTTCCTGGGCCTCTCCAACCTCCACACCCTCGAGGACGCGCTCGCCAACATCCGGGCCAACCGCGACATCGACCTGGTGCTCGAGGAAGTGCCCTTCGACGACAAGCCGACCTACGAGCTGATGCAGCGCGGCGACACGCTCGGCGTCTTCCAGCTCGATGGTGGCGGCATGCGCGCTCTGCTGCGGTCGATGCTTCCCGACCGTTTCGCCGACATCACCGCGGTCTCCGCGCTCTACCGGCCCGGCCCGATGGGTGCCGACTCCCACAACAAGTACGCGCACCGCAAGAACGGCCGCGAGCCGATCGTGCCGATCCACCCCGAGCTCGAGGAGCCGCTCGCGGAGGTGCTGGGGGAGACGTACGGCCTGATCGTCTACCAGGAGCAGGTGATGTCGATCGCCCAGGTCCTGGCGGGGTTCTCGCTGGGACAGGCGGACAACCTGCGCCGCGCGATGGGCAAGAAGAAGAAGGCCGAGCTCGACAAGCAGTACGCCGGGTTCCAGGCCGGCATGCTCGAGCGCGGCTACTCCCAGAGCGCGATCGACACCATCTGGGAGATCCTGCTCCCGTTCTCCGACTACGCGTTCAACAAGTCGCACTCGGCGGCCTACGGCGTGGTCACCTACTGGACCGCCTACCTGAAGGCCAACTACCCGACCGAATACATGGCGGCGCTCTTGACCTCGGTCAAGAACGACAAGGACAAGATGGCGATCTACCTCAACGAGTGTCGCCGGATGAAGATCGCCGTCCTGCCGCCCGACGTCAACGAGTCCTCCCACGACTTCACCGCGGTCGGCACCGACATCCGCTTCGGTCTGACCGCCGTCCGCAACGTCGGCGCCCAGGTGGTCGACGGGATCGTCGAGGCTCGCACCAGCAAGGGCCGCTTCGAGGACTTCAACGACTTCCTCGCCAAGGTGCCCGACCGGGTCTGCAACAAGCGCGTGATCGAGTCGCTGATCAAGGCAGGCGCCTTCGACGACATGAAGCACCTGCGCCGTTCGCTGGTGGCGATCCACGAGACCGCGGTGGACCAGTACGTCGACATCAAGCGCAACGAGGCGATCGGCCAGGACTCCCTCTTCGGCGGTCTCGACGACGGCGACGGGGTCGAGTTCGGGGTCTCGGTGGCCATCCCCGAGATGGACGAGTGGGACAAGATGACCCTGCTCGGCCACGAGCGCGAGATGCTCGGCCTCTACGTCTCCGACCACCCGCTGATGGGCCTGGAGCACGTCCTGGCCAACGGCACCGACTGCACCATCGGCCAGCTGATGACCGACGAGTCGCGGCCCCACAACTCCACCGTCACGGTCTCCGGTCTGGTCACCAACGTCAACCGACGCATCACCAAGAAGGGCGACGCCTGGGCGACGGTCACCCTGGAGGACCTGGAGGGCTCGGTCGAGGTGCTGCTCTTCCCCTCGTCCTACCAGCTGGCCGCGCCGCACCTGGTCGAGGACTCGATCATCCGGGTCAAGGGCCAGCTCTCCCGTGACAAGGACCAGCCCGAGCTGCGCGGCCAGGAGGTCACCGTCCCCGACCTGACCGGCGGGCCGGGTGCGGCCGGGGGACCGGTGGTGATCACGCTGCCGTCGACGCGGTGCACGCCGCCGGTGATCGCGTCGCTGCGGGACGTACTGACCACCTACCCCGGAGTTGCCGAGGTCAGGCTACGGTTGATGACACGGGACGCGACCCGGGTCATGAAGCTCGATGACCGGCTGCGGGTCACGCCGACTCCCGAGCTGTTCGCCGACCTCAAACACCTCCTCGGACCAGGATGCCTGACAATCTGATCGTGCCGCCGCCGCCCAGTCTCTACGTGACCGGCCGCCGCTCCGCCCGTCCCGACCTGTCCCGCCCGGTGCTGGTGCAGGTGGCGATCATCGCCGTCGCCTTCGTCGTCGGCGGTCTCGCCGCTGGTCTCGCCGCGGCGACGCTGTGGACCCCGCCGACCGGGATGGTGCTCGATGACAAGTGGTACCGAGGGCTCATCTCGGTCGACCCGCCCACCATCGCGCAGAACATCGACCAGGGCGTGTTCGCGGCGACCGCCTGGTTCTCGGTCTGCGCGATCGTGCTCGGCCTGCTGGTCGGCATCGCGGCCGCGGTCTGGCTCAACCGCTCCGAGCTCGTCACCCTCGCTGCGGTGACGCTCGGGGGTGCGGTAGGTGGCGGCCTGATGCTCCTGGTCACCTCGCTGCTCTCACCCGAGGACCCCCACGGTCTCGCCAAGGGAGCCGCCGACGGCACCGTGCTCCAGGACAGCTTCCAGCTGGCCTCACCGTGGCTCATCCTGCTCGTCCCGGGCTCGGCGATGCTCGCGCTGATGGTGATCTTCCTGATGTGGGCGCCCCACGAGGACGTCGACCCGGCGCATCTGCCCCGCTCCTGAGCCGACTCGGCGGATTATCTGGCGATCGGGGCCGTGGTGGTGCTGGTCATCTTGATCAGGTCCGTGGGGGACAGCTCGATGTCGAGGCCGCGACGGCCGCCGGAGACATAGACGGTCTCATACGCCGTGGCCGACTCGTCCATGACGGTCGGATGCGGTCGCTTCTGGCCGACGGGGGAGATCCCGCCCGCGACGTACCCGGTGGCACGCTCGGCCGCGGAGACCTCGGCCATCTGCGCCTTGGAGCCGCCCAGCGCACGGGCCAGGGCCTTGAGGTCGAGCTGGCCGGTGACGGGGACGATGCCGACGACGAGCTTCCCGTCCAGCGAGGCCATCAGCGTCTTGAAGACCCGCGCGGGCTCGACGCCGAGGGCCTCCGCGGCCTCCAGGCCGTAGGACTCGGCCCGCGGGTCGTGCTCGTAGGGATGGAGGGTGAAGTCGATGCCGGCCGCGGTGAGCGCGACGGTCGCCGGGGTTCCTCCGCCGGCCTTCTTCCCGGTACCTTTCTTCGGCATCAGTTGGGCGACCACTTCGTGCGGGCGACCTCGGTGGCGGGCAGCGAGGGAATGACGTTCATCGCCCTCAGCTCGGCGCGGAGCAGGTCGGTGGCCATGCCCAGGCGCAAGGCGGCGTCGGGCGCCTCCAGCAGAGCCTGCCGGTCGGGCATCGGCAGGGGAGTGGTGGCCGAGATGGTCCAGGAGAGGAACTCCGGGTCCTTGGGGAGCGAGCCGGTGAACGGATCCTCGCGGAACTCCAGCAGCGCGGCCCGGTAGGCGGTGAAGGTCGCCCGGGCGGTGTCGACGACGCTGCTCGGGACGGTGACGTGGTCCTCGGGGAGATCCTCGACGTCGGCGACGGGGAAGTCGCCCGAGCTGACCAGGCTGTCCATCCGGATCCGGTCGACGGCGAGCACCTCGAGGTCGAAGGAGCCATCCTTGTGCTGCTCCACCTCGGTGATCAGCAGCCTCACGCCGACCCGGTAGAGCGACTGGGCGCCGGTCTCGCCGACCTCGTAGCCCTCACGGATCGCCACCGAGCCGAAGTGGCGCTCCTCCTCTTCCTGGCGGAGCAGGTGGTGCACCATCGCGCGGTAGCGGTCCTCGAAGACGCGCAGCGGCAGCGTCACGCCGGGGAACAGGACCGCATTGAGCGGGAACATCGGGAGTCGCTCATTCACGGGACCAACCTATGGGTGCCGCAGGGGTGTTCGCCCGCGAACCCCGCCCCGTGTCTCCTTCTGTTCCCGCTCCGGGCCTGGGTCGAGCTGTCAGTCCTGGTAGGCCGCGCGGTCGATCTTGGTGTGGTAGCGCTGGCCCGTGGCGGCGCCGAGGAGTGCCCCGACGAGCATCACGACCAGGAGTACGACGCCGGCGACCAGCGCGCCCCAGCCGAGCTGATCGGCGCTCAGCCCCACGTTGGGCAGGTCCAGCTGCCGCATGATGTCGTAGCTCGAGCCGAACAGCGCGCCCGCGACGGCGGCGATGATCATCACCACGATGGCGACGATCCACACGCCCAGGCCCTGCCTACGTGCGTCGAAGCGGGACATCCGGGCGGCGACGTACCCGCCGGCGTAATAGCCGACGAACATCACCACGGCGAGCGTGATCGCGGCCGCGATGCCTGCCGAGTCGGCCATCGACTCCAGGTCGGTCCGGGTGAGGTTCTGGTTGAGGCCGACCGCGGAGGCGACTGCGCTGATGATGGCTGCGAGAAGGACGGTGACGCCGACTGCGACGAGCCAGCCGAAGAAGCAGGCGCCCCAGTTGATGCCGCCGTAGGTGTCGTGAAGGGCGGCGCGGCGGCTGTCCTCGGCGTGACGGTAGTGCTCGACGCCGGCCGCCTCGGAACCCCTGTCGTAACCCCTGTCGTAGCCCGTGTCGCGGTAGGTGTCGCGGTTCGTGTCGCGTACGTGGCCGACCGGCTCGTTCGCCTGGTGCGGGCGCTCGACGTTGTCGTCGTGGCCGACGACCGCGGGACCTCCGGGATACGGATCACGGGTCTCCGCGTGGTTGACGTCGGTCTCGGGGTAGCTCTCGTTGGCATGCTTGTCTTCGCGGTGGAAAAGTCCAGGGCGTGCCATGGCGATCCTCCTTTGGTGGGTCAGTCGTCCGGGTACCCGGATCGGGCCGCCGTATGCGCCTCCCGGCCGCGTCCACGTGGCGTCGGCAGATCGGCTCCGGACCCTGCTGACTCGTAGACTTGAGGCATGATCCGCCGCATCGACCTGAGGGGTGCCGACAGAGGCACCGTCGACTACCGCGCCGCCGTGCCGCGCGCCGAGTTCGACATCGAGGCGGCCACTCATGCGGTGCAGCCGATCATCGACGCGGTCCGCGAGCGCGGACAGGAGGCGATCGCCGAGTTCTCCGAGAAGTTCGACGGCGTACGTGTCGACGACATCCGGGTCCCGGCCGCCGCGCTGACTCAGGCTCTCGACGAGCTCGACCCCGACATCCGCGCCGGGCTGGAGGAGTCGATCGCGCGCCTGCGTACGACCTGTGCCGCCGAGCTCGAGGAGGACGCGGTCACCGACCTGGCGCCCGGCGCCCGGGTGACGCACCGCAAGGTGCCGGTGGGGCGCGTGGGGCTCTATGTGCCCGGCGGCCTGGCTCCGCTGGTCTCCTCGGTGCTGATGAACGTCGTCCCGGCCCAGGTCGCCGGAGTGCCGTCGATCGCGCTGGCCTCGCCGCCGCAGAAGGAGTTCGGTGGGCTGCCGCAGCCCACCATCCTGGCCGCGTGCGCGCTGCTCGGCGTCGACGAGGTCTACGCCGTCGGTGGCGCCCAGGCGATCGCGATGTTCGCCTACGGCGTCGACCCCTGTGAGCGCGTCGACATGGTCACCGGGCCCGGCAACATCTACGTCGTCACCGCGAAGCGCCTGCTCAAGGGCCAGGTCGGGATCGACTCCGAGGCCGGCCCGACCGAGATCGCGATCCTCGCCGACGAGACTGCCGAAGCGGCCTACGTCGCCGCCGACCTGATCTCCCAGGCCGAGCACGACCCCCTCGCCGCCTCGGTGCTGGTCACCGACTCCGAGACGCTCGCCGCCGACGTCGAGGCCGAGCTCGAGAAGCAGGTCGCCGCGACCAAGCACATCGAGCGGATCCGTACGTCGCTGAGCGGCCCCCAGTCGGGCATCGTGCTCGTCGACGACGTCGACCAGGGCGTCGACGTCGTCAACGCCTACGCCGCCGAGCACCTCGAGATCCACACCGCCGACGCGCTGACCGTGGCCGGGCGGATCCGGAACGCGGGGGCGATCTTCGTCGGCCCGTTCGCGCCGGTGTCGCTGGGCGACTACTGCGCCGGGTCCAACCACGTGCTGCCCACCGGCGGCTGCGCCTGCCACTCCTCGGGCCTCTCGGTGCGCGCGTTCACCAAGTCCATCCACGTCGTCGACTACTCCCGCGAGGGGCTGGCGGCGGTCAAGGACCACGTCGTCACGCTCGCCGGGGCCGAGGACCTGCCGGGCCACGGTGCCGCGGTGTCCGTGAGGTTCTCCTCGTGAGCTGGCCGCCGATCCGCACCGAGCTCGCCGGGATCGAGCCCTACGGCGCGCCGCAGCTGGACGTCCCGGTCCAGCTCAACGTCAACGAGAACCCCTACCAGCCCTCCGCCGAGACGGTCGCCGACATCGCGGCCAGCGTCGGCGCCGCGGCGCGCAACCTCAACCGCTATCCCGACCGCGAGTTCGTCGCGCTGCGGGAGGGGCTGGCTGCGTACCTGCGGGCTGACGTGCCGAAGGCACAGATCACACCCGACCAGGTGTGGGCGGCCAACGGGTCCAACGAGGTGATGCTGCAGCTGCTGCAGGCCTTCGGAGGTCCGGGACGCACCGCGATCAGCTTCGCGCCGACCTACTCGATGTATCCGGAGTACGCCCGCGACACCAACACCGAGTGGGTCGTCGGACACCGCGAGACCGACTTCGCGATCGACCTGAAGAAGGCGCGGGCGCTGGTCGAGGAGACCCGGCCCCACGTCGTGCTGCTGCCGAGCCCCAACAACCCCACCGGCACCGCGCTGCCGCCGGAGGCGGTCACCGCGCTGTGCGAGGCGGTCGGTGACGGGGGGATCGTCGTGGTCGACGAGGCCTACGGCGAGTTCCGCCGGACCGGGGTGCCCTCGGCGCTCGAGCTGCTCGGCCGCCACCGCAACCTGGTGGTCACCCGCACGATGTCGAAGGCGTTCGCCGGGGCCGGGCTCCGGCTCGGCTACCTGGCGGCCGACCCGGCGATCTGCGACGCGATCCGCGTCGTACGTCTGCCCTACCACCTCTCCGCGGTGACCCAGGCGGCGGCGAGCGCCGCCCTGCGGCACGCGCCGGAGCTGCTGGGCTACGTCGCCTCGCTCCGCGAGGAGCGGGACGCGCTCGTGGCCTGGCTGCGCGCGGAGGGCCTGGAGGTGGCCGACTCGGACGCCAACTTCGTCCTCTTCGGGCGCTACGCCGACCGGCACGCGGTGTGGCAGGGGCTGCTCGACCACGGCGTGCTGATCCGCGAGACCGGGCCCGAGGGGTGGCTGCGGGTCTCGGTCGGCACACCCCGCGAGATGAACGCTTTCAGACAAGCTTTGACCGATGTGAACGGAGCACGCGCATGAGTTCGGCAAGGACCGCCCGGATCGAGCGGGAGACCTCGGAGTCCAAGGTCGTCGTCGAGGTCGACCTCGACGGCACCGGACGGGTGGACGTCTCGACGGGAGTCGGGTTCTACGACCACATGCTGACCGCGTTCGGTCGTCACTCGCTGGTCGACCTGACCGTCCACTCCGAGGGTGACGTGCACATCGACGCCCACCACACCGTCGAGGACACCGCGATCGTGCTCGGCCAGGCCCTGCGCCAGGCGCTCGGTGACAAGAAGGGCATCCGCCGCTACGGCGACGCCACGGTCCCCTTGGACGAGGCTCTCGTACGCTGCGTCGTGGACGTCTCCGGCCGGCCCTACTCGGTCCACACCGGTGAGCCGGAGGGCCAGCAGTACGTCCTGCTCGGCGGCTCCGGGGTGCCCTACCTCGGCTCCCTGACGCAGCACGTCTTCGACTCCATCGCCCACCACGCCCACCTGACGATGCACGTCAATGTGCTCGCCGGGCGCGAGCCGCACCACATCGTGGAGACGCAGTTCAAGGCGTTCGCGCGAGCCTTCCGCGACGCGATCGCCTACGACCCGCGCGAGACCGGGATCCCGTCGACGAAGGGTGCGCTGTGAGTGCTCCTTCGGTGGTCGTGCTCGACTACGGATCGGGCAACGTACGCTCCGCCGTGCGCGCCGTCGAACGTGCCGGTGCCTCGGTCGAGCTGACCGGTGACCTCGACGCCGCGATGGCGGCCGACGGGCTGCTGGTGCCCGGCGTGGGTGCGTTCGAGGCCTGCATGAAGGGCCTGCGGGCGATCCGCGGCGAGCGCATCATCGCCCGGCGGCTGGCCGGCGGGCGCCCCGTGATGGGCATCTGCGTCGGCATGCAGATCCTCTTCGAGACCGGCATCGAGCACGGTGTCGAGACCGAGGGGTGCGGTGAGTGGCCGGGCGTCGTCGAGCGCATCCAGGCGCCGATCGTGCCTCACATGGGCTGGAACACGCTCGATGTCCCCGCGGGCTCGTCGCTGTTCGCCGGCGTCGAGAAGGAGCGGTTCTACTTCGTGCACTCCTACGGCGTGCGCGACTGGACCCTGGTCACCAACGACCGCACCGTCGCCCCGCTGGTCACCTGGGCCGAACACGGTGGTGACCGGTTCGTGGCGGCCGTCGAGAACGGGCCGCTGAGCGCTACCCAGTTCCACCCGGAGAAGTCCGGCGACGCCGGTGCCGCGGTGCTGCGCAACTGGGTGCAGTCCCTGAAGGCGGCGTAGGTGGCCCAGACCGGGGCCCGCGCGAAGGCGCGTGCCGAGCGTGAGCGGCTCGCCGCGGCCGCCGCCGAGTCCCGGGCCGCGCGCCAGGCCAAGGTGGCCGCACGGCGGGCTCGGCGGGAGCGGCTCCTCGGGTGGGTCCCGGCTCGCCGGAACCGGCCGACCAGCGCGCTCGCGGAGCGCCGGCGGCGCAACGTACGGATCCTGGTGGTCGTCCTTCTTCTCCTCGACGCGCTGGTCTACCTGGTCACCGAGGACGTCGGCACGACGGTCTTCGCGGCCATCGCGTCGGTGCTGGCCGCGCCGGTGGTCTACACGCTGCTCTTCCGTCGCTAGAGTGGCGGGATGGCGGCCAAGACGACCTGGACCGACGCGGACCCGGCGGGTTTCGTCGAGGCCGTCTCGCCTGAACCGCGTCGTCGGGACGCAGTGACGCTACTGGAGCTGATGCGACGCGTCACCGGCGCCGAGCCACGGATGTTCGGGACCTCGATCGTGGGCTTCGGCGAGTATCACTACAAGTACGCCAGCGGCACCGAGGGCGACGCGCCGGCCGCCGCCTTCGCACCCCGCAAGGCAGCCTCGGTCGTCTACCTCAACGACGGGATCGCCACCCACGAGGAACTCCTCGGGCGCCTCGGACCGCACCGGACCGGCGTCGGCTGCCTCTACCTCAAGGACCTGGATGCGGTCGACCTGAAGGTTCTCGAGGAGATCGTTCGACGCTCCTACGCAACGCTGACCAGCGACACCTACGGTCGGCGCGCCTCGGAGGGATGAGCGTCCGTGATCGATGACCTCGCCAAGGCTCATCTGCACGACAAGCTCCGCGGCGTCCGGGACGCGCGGGTGTGGAAGCTCGAGGGGCTATCGGAGCATGAGGTCCGCCGCCCGATGACCCCGACAGGCACCAACCTGCTCGGCCTGGTCAAGCACAACGCCCTCTCCGACGCCCGCTACTCCGGCGAGGTCTTCGACCGTACGCCGCCCATCGACCTCCCGCCCTGGGACAGCCCCGGGTGGTGGGACGACACCCACCGGGCCACGGAGCACGAGAGCCGGGCCGACCTCCTCCGCGAGACGATCGATGGCTCGGTCGGCGTCAACCGCCCGTCTCGGTGACGATGTCGGTCATTGCTTCGCCAGATGCTCGGTGATGGGCCGGCCCATTGCAATGTTCGCAGGATTCCACGCCGTTCGTCGCTTCAGGCGTACTGTCATGACATGACCGACTACGAGGTCTCCCGGTCCGGCGTCCTGCCGTGCGACATCGGACGCGCACACGCGCTGCTCGACGACTTTCACGAGTGGCCGTCGTGGTCGCCGTGGGAGGAGCTCGACCCGGACATGACGCGCACCTACTCGGGTGCGGACTCCGGTGTCGGCGCGCGCTATGCCTGGTCGGGCAACAAGCGGGCGGGCGCCGGCGCGATGGAGATCATCGAGTCGAGGCCCGACCACATCGAGGTCGCGCTGGAGTTCCTGAAGCCGTTCAAGAGCCGGAGCACGGTGACCTTCGACCTGGCCACTGTCGCCGACGGCACCCGGCTGACCTGGACGCACACCGGGACGGTGAGCGGCGTGATGAGTCTGATGCTCAAGTTCTACTCGATGGAGAAGGCGATCGCGCCCGACATGGAGAAGGGGCTGGCCAAGCTCGCGATCGTGAGTGCGGACCGTTCCGAGGCCGAGTGATCTGCCTCAGGACTCGATCTCGTCGGCCCAACTGCCCCGGTCGTCCGGGTCGATCGCGCCCGTGATCTGACGGCCGAGTCCGGTGAGCTCGGCCTGCTCGGCAAGCTTCTCGTTGCCGTCCCATTGGAGCGGGATCTCGGTGACGGCCGCGCGGTCGAACTCGATGAGGCGGCCGTTCTTCATCCAGCTGTAGTCCGACCGGTACGGGTCGTCGACCTCGCCGGTCAGCCGATCGCCGTCCACCTCGACGATCTTCAGATAGGGAGTGTCACTGTGCCATGCGTCGACCGGATCGGAGGGTGCGGCCGGTGCTCCATCAGGTGAGGTCGCCTGGATCTGGATGCGCACGATGTTGCCCGGCCCGATCGACTGCCTGATCCCGGGATGCAGCTGGCGCCCGGACCAGTCGTTGATCTCCTCGGGCCGCGGCTGAAATACCTCGAACTCGTCCGTCACATCCGTCAACCTAGTCCCGCGCCGCGGACTTTCCCGGCATTCACATGGCTCCCGAGTGGCTCCCGAATCCGGTTGTGCAAGCGACCGGTCAGGTCCTACGTTGCCGGTCATGACACCTCGGCGGTTCGGGATCTGCATCGATGCCAACGATCCGGAGCGCGTCGCGGGATTCTGGGCCGCGGTGCTGGGGCGCGAGATCGAGAACACCGGCGACGAGATCAGGTTGTCACCACGGACCGAGGACGACTTCCGGATCCGGTTCCTGCCCACGGCCGCGCCGAAGACGCTCGCGAACCCGCACCATCTCCATCTGACCAGCAGCCTGCCCGACGACCAGCAGCGGACGGTCGACCGGCTGCTCGGCCTCGGCGCCACCCATCTCGACGTCGGGCAGCTGCCGGAGGAGGACCACATCGTGCTCGCCGACCCGGAGGGCAACGAGCTGTGCGTGATCCCGGCCGGCAACAGCTGGCTGGCCGGGACCGGGTTCCTCGGCGAGGTCGCTGCCGACGGGTCCCGCGAGAACGGGGTGTTCTGGAGCGCGGCGCTCGGCTGGCCGCTGGTCTGGGACCAGGACGGCGAGACCGCGGTCGCGACCCCGTCCGGCAGCGCCAAGGTTGCCTGGGGTGGGCCGCCGCCGGTGCCGCGCGGTCCGCGTGACCGGTTCCGCTTCGACCTGATCGCACCCGAGGACACCGACCCTGCAGCTGAGATCCGCCGCCTCGAAGAGCTCGGCGCCACGCTGGTCGCCGAGGGCGACGGTGAACGGCGGTGGGCGCGGATGACCGACCCCGATGCGTACGAGTTCGAGGTGCTGGCGCCCCGCTGAGGGCGGACCGTCTCGCAACCGGACGGCGGGGCAGGGGTGGCGGCGTACAGAACATAGGATCGTCCCCATGGGTGACTACCTCGAGCTCCTGCCGGCCGTCGATGTGAAGGGCGGGCAGGCGGTGCAGCTGGTCCAGGGCGTGGACGGGTCGGAGAAGCGGTTCGGCGATCCGTATCAAGCGGCGCTGAGGTGGCAGGAGGCCGGCGCCGAGTGGATCCATCTGGTCGACCTCGACGCCGCGTTCGGTCACGGCAACAACCGCGAGATCCTCGCCGGGATCGTCGGCAAGCTCGACATCAAGGTCGAGATGAGCGGCGGGATCCGCGACGACGAGTCGCTCGAGGCTGCGATGGCGACCGGCTGCCGCCGGGTCAACATCGGCACCGCCGCGCTGGAGAACCCGGAGTGGACCCGGAAGGCGATCGCGACCTACGGCGACCGGGTCGCGGTGGGCCTGGACGTACGCGGCCGCACCCTCGCCGCACGCGGCTGGACCAAGGACGGCGGCGACCTCTACGAGACCCTCGCCCGGCTCGACTCCGAGGGCTGCGCCCGCTACGTCGTCACCGACGTCAACAAGGACGGCATGCTCCAGGGCCCCAACCTCGACCTGCTCCGCGCGGTCTGCGAGGCCACCGACCGGCCGGTCGTGGCGAGCGGGGGAGTGACCACGATCGACGACATCGAGGCCCTGATGGGCCTGGTGGAGATCGGCGTGGAGGGCGCGATCGCCGGCACGGCGCTCTACACCGGGTCCCTGGACCTCGCCGAGGCGCTCGACCTCACTCTCGGCCGACCGCGCGGAGACCTCTCATGAGCGAGCGCCAGCGAGCGACCATGGGCCTCAGGCCGCCGCGTCCGTATTCTGGCGCTTGCGCTACGGAGGTGGCGGCATGAGTCTTGCCGTACGCGTCATCCCGTGCCTCGACGTCGACGCCGGTCGCGTCGTCAAGGGGATCAACTTCAAGGAGCTGCGCGACGCCGGCGACCCGGTGGAGCTGGCGGCGACGTACGACAAGGAAGGCGCCGACGAGCTCACCTTCCTCGACATCTCCGCCTCCCACGAGGGGCGGGCGACGACGCTGGAGATCGTCACCCGCACCGCTGAGCAGGTCTTCATCCCGCTCACCGTCGGCGGCGGGATCCGCAGCGTCGACGACGTCGACCGGATGCTCCGCGCCGGCGCGGACAAGATCGCGGTCAACACCGCGGCCATCGTCCGCCCCGAGCTGATCGCCGAGATCGCCGACCGCTTCGGCAACCAGGTCCTGGTGCTCTCCGTCGACGCCAGACGGGCGCCGGGGACCGACTCCGGGTTCGAGGTGACCACCCACGGTGGGCGCAAGTCGGCCGGGATCGACGCGATCGAGTGGGCTGCGAAGGCGGTCGAGCTCGGCGCCGGGGAGATCCTGCTCAACGCCATGGACGCCGACGGCACCGAGGACGGCTTCGACATCGACCTGATCAAGGCCGTACGCAGCGAGGTGACCGTCCCGGTCATCGCCTCCGGTGGCGCGGGGAAGGCCGAGCACTTCCCGCCCGCGGTCGAGGCCGGCGCGGATGCCGTCCTGGCGGCCACCATCTTCCACTTCGGCAAGGTGCGGATCGGCGAGGTCAAGCAGGCGCTCTCCGGCGCCGGCGCTCCGGTTCGCTGACGGTCGGGCACTTTCCCGCCATGGCGGGAAACTGACTCCTCCGCCCTGGATATCCCGGCGCGCTATCGCACAGCCTCGTCGCCGGGGGCGCCATCGCACAGCCGCCGCGAAGCGAGGAGCCCGGTCCCGAGGCCGGGACCGGGCTCCCCGGTGCCTAGCCGAGCAGCGAGCTGAGGATCTGCCCGTGGCGTACGCGCTGGGGGTGGTTGCCGACGTCGAGGTAGGCGAGCTCCTCACCGGTGCGGAAGTCGATGACCGCGACCGCGTCGGCGTCCGACAACGACGCCCAGCAGGTGTTGCCGAGGCCCTCGGTGGTCCAGTAGGGCTTGCCGTAGTAGTGGCCGGTCGTCTCCTCGTCGAGGGTCGTGTAGTCACCCGTCGCGCGGTCGACCATCGCGACATAGTCGTCCATCGTGCCCGCCGCACACAGCGTTTGGCCCTTGGCGTCGCTCGAGAGACCGTGGTGGGCGGAGTCGTTGACGTAGAGCTCGCGCGGCAGCTGGGTGCGTTTGGGGAGCGAGATGACGCGCGTGACGGCACCGGTGCGCGGCTCCTCGATCGAGCCGGTGGAGTAGCCGACCTTCCCGTCGATGTCGGCCGCCTGGGTGTCGAACTCGACCAGGCCGTGCAGGAACGACATCTGGAAGTAGATGAACCGCTCACCGGGCGCGACCGCCATGGGACGTACGGCCGAGGAGACCGAGGGGTAGCCAGCCTCCTCCAGCTCCTTGCCCATCTCCCAGCGCTGGGAGATCGCGAAGGAGGACTCGTCGACGATCTCGAACCAGCGGTCGCCCTTGATCGCGTCGTGGACCGGGCCGATCTTGATCGGCGGGAGCAGGTCGGTGCCGGGGATGGTGCCGAGGCCGAGCTGGTCGAGGTTGATCAGCGGCAGCGAGTCGAGGGAGATCTCCTTCTGGTCGCCGGGCAGGTAGACGCGGCCGATGGAGGCGTGGAAGATGCGCGAGCCGTCCTCGGAGTAGTTGTTCTCGTGCGGCGTCTCGCCGGACTCGAACGTACGCAGCCGCTCACCGGTCCGCGGGTCGCCCGCACCACCCATCCAGTACTCGTGCACCGTGCGCGAGGTCGAGTCGGAGACCAGCAGCTTGGTGCCGTCGGGGGAGAGGCCCATGTGGTCGGTGCGGTGGCCGTCCATCTGCTGCTCGACCACGACGGAGTCCGGCGAGCCCGCGAGCGCCTTCTCGATGTCGATCCAGACCACGTCGGCCAGGCTGGGGCGCGAGACCGCCAGCAGCCGGCCGTCCCGGGTGGTGAACATGTCGTCGACGAGCTGGTCGTTGCCTTCACCCGGGCCGTAGCGGACCAGGTAGTAGTAGGCCAGCCGCTCGGGATCCCGGTGGATCTCGGCGATCTCCTCGTCCTTGTCCGGCACCAGGTCGATGCCCTTGCGCAGCACCTGGAGGCTGCGGGCGTCGACGATCGAGGCGGTCCCGTCCCAGTTGTTGCCCACGACCATCACGTCCCGCAGCTCCGGGGTCGCGCTCGCGCTCAGTGCTGGGGCGGCTGCGGTGAGCGAGAAGACGAAGAGCATGGCGACGGTGACTGCTGCCGCACGACGCATCGCGGGACCTCCTGGGGGATTCGGTTATCTGTGACACAACGTCGTGGGAGGCCGGGAGGTTACGGGCGTCACACCCTGAGCGGGCCGTTCCGTGGAGCGGCACCCAGGGGCCGTACCTGCGTCTCTTCTTTCGCTGGCGTCGCAAAACGTTGCCGCTGTTCACCTCAGTTGCGCGACGATGTGCGAACTGCGCCGGAGCCTTGTGACCAAGAGCCTTTCCCGATCCGGGCGGGGAGGTCACAATGGAGGTGTAATCCTGGTGTCGAGGTCCGATGGGGTGGTGTGCCGGTGCAAGCCGACACGGGGGTGGGAGACAGAGTGCAGCGACGACGCATGTCGCTCGCGGAGTTCGAGACCCTCCCCGACACCCTCCACGCCGAATGGGTCAACGGCGAGGTCATCGTGAGTCCGCCGGGCGAGATCCCGCACCAGGCCACCGGCAGCCGCATCCTCGTGCTGCTCGCCAACACCTTCCCGGACCTGACCGTGATCGCCGAAGGTGGGATCCGCACCGGCATGAGCCGCCGGATCCCGGACGTGCTGGTCCTCCGCGCCGAGGAGAAGGGGCAGTGGGCCGAGCAGCCCCCGCTCATCGTCGTCGAGGTGCTCTCACCCTCGACCCGTTCCGAGGACCTCTTCCGCAAGCCGGAGGAGTATCGCGTCGCCGGCGTCGAGCAGTACTGGATCGTCGACCGCGAGCTCCGCTCGCTCACCGTGCTCAGCAACGCCGAGACCGGCTGGGACGTCACGCTCGAGCTGCACGACTCCGATCCCGTCGGGTCCGTCCTCGTCGAGGGGTACGGCTCGGTGCGGATTGATCTTCACAAGATCCTCTGAGGCTGGCCGCACGGACCCTCGGCCTCAGAACCCGAGACTGGCGTTCTCCAGCTGGGTGATCCGCTCGGCCGGTCCGTCGAAGGACAAGCCGCGCACCGCATGACGCCCGAAGCAGAAGAGCATGAGCTCGCCGACCGGACCGGTGACGGTGACGGGTTCCTCGCCGGCGCGCAGCGTGGCGGTGTCGGTTCCGTTGCTGATCACCACCGGGGTGCCGGCGGAGCGGACCAGGCCCTTACCGACGAGCTTCAGGGTGCGCCAGAGGTCGCGCTCGGCAGCGGCGGGGAGCGTACGCGGCTCCCAACCCGGCTGGGCGCGGCGGAGGTCCTCGTGGTGGACGAAGAACTCCACGGTGTTCACGGCCTTCTCGACGGGGCCGAGCGCGAAGGGCGTGCCCTTGGGATCGCGGAGACTGGCCGCGAGCGACTCGAGCGACTGGGTGGCGTACGCAGCCTCGGCCTGCCGCAGCACGGGCGCGAGCGCCGGCACGAGGATGCCCGCGGCGGCCCACGGGCGACGCTCGCGCACGAGCAGGTGCACCAGCAGGTCCTTGACCTGCCAACCCTCGCAGAGCGTCGGGGCTGACGGCCCCAGCGAGACGGCGGTGTCACACAGGGCGAGGCGCTCGGAGCGCGCGAAGGAGACCACGGCCTGCACCCTATCGACCCCTACCCAGGGTCGGTGGTTCAAAAAAATTCGTCGCATGCACCGCACTGACCTAGGCTTTACCCGAGATGAGCGACGATGATCCAACACCCCAGCGGGCGACGACGACCGACGGGTTCAAGGTTCTCGGAGTCGCCATCCGCCGCGAATGGGCGGTCTTCACGCTCTCGACCCTCGGGTCCGCGCTCTTCGGCGCGCTGACGGTCGCCGACGCCTGGGTGCTGGGCTGGTCCACCGACCATGTCCTGGTCCCGGCGCTGCGCGACGGCGAGATCGGCGCCGGCTGGCTGTGGGCCGTGGTCGGACTCTTCGTCGGCGTCGCGATCCTGCGAGCGGTCGGGGTGGTGGCGCGCCGGCTGGGCGCCGGAGTGATGCAGTTCCGGATGCAGGCACACTCGCGCCGCGCGGTCACCCGGCAGTATCTGGCGCTCCCGCTCGCCTGGCACCACCGGCACCCGACCGGTCAGCTGCTCTCCAACGCCAACTCCGACGTCGAGGCGTCCTGGTCGCCGATCGCGCCGCTGCCGATGGCCGTCGGCACGCTCGCGATGATGGTGATCGCGGTCGGGCAGATGTTCTGGACCGACGTCGTCCTCGCCTCGGTCGCGATCCTCGTCTTCCCTGCGGTCGTGGTCGCCAACCTCGTCTTCCAGCGCTTCTCCTCGCCGCTGATGACCCGCGCCCAGCAACTGCGCGCAGAGCTCTCCGGGATCGCCCACGAGTCCTTCGACGGCGCCCTCGTGGTCAAGACGCTGGGACGCGAGGCCGAGGAGACGACCCGCTTCCGCGACAAGGCGCAGGAGCTGCGCGACGTCAACATCCGCGCCGGCCGGCTCCGGGCGGCGTTCGACCCGATCCTGGCCGCGCTTCCCAGCATCGGCGTCCTGGCGGTGCTGGCCGTCGGCGTCGGCCGCGTCTCGAGCGGCGGTGCCGCACCCGGCGACGTCGTCCAGATCGGGTTCCTGCTCACCATCGTCGCCTTCCCGATCCGCTCCTTTGGGTGGCTGCTGGGGGAGTTCCCGCGCAGCGTCGTCGGCTACCGGCGGGTGCGGCGGGTCCTGGACGCGACCGGCCGTCTCGCCTACGGGACGGCGCGCACGAGCCGCGAGCCGACCGGCGCGCGCGTGCGGGTCGAGGGCGTCTCCTACGCCTACGCCGGCGGCCCGACCCTCCTCGACGGCGTCGACTTCGAGGTCGAGCCGGGTCGTACGGTCGCGATCGTCGGCGAGACGGCCTCCGGCAAGAGCACGCTGACGATGCTGCTGGCCCGGCTGGTCGACCCGGCGACGGGCCGGATCACCCTCGACGGCACCGATCTGCGCGACCTCGGCCCGGGGGAGTGGGCCCGGGTGGCGGCGCTGGTGCCGCAGACCGCCTTCGTCTTCGACGACTCCGTGCGCGGCAACGTCACCCTCGGCGCCGACCTCACCGACGACGAGGTCTGGTCAGCTCTGAAGGCGGCCCAGGCCGACGGGTTCGTCGCCGCGCTGCCGAACGGCCTCGACACCACCCTCGGCGAGCGTGGCGCGAGCCTCTCCGGAGGGCAGCGTCAGCGGCTCGCGCTCGCGAGAGCCCTCGTCCGACGCCCCCGGCTGCTCATCCTCGACGACGCCACCTCGGCGGTCGACCCCGAGGTCGAGCAGCGCATCCTCGCCGCGCTGCGCGACGGCGCCGGTGACACCAGCCTGGTCGTGGTCGCCTACCGGAAGGCCACGATCGCGCTCGCCGACGAGGTCGTCCACCTCGAGAACGGCCGGATCCGCGACCGCGGCACCCACACCGAGCTGCTCGCCCGCGACGAGTCCTACGCCCGCCTCGTCAACGCCTACGAGACCCCGGAGACCGCGCAGTGACGGCCACACTCGAGCCCGAGACCCGGGTAGGCAGCGGCGAGGACCTCGGCGCCTTCGAGACCATCCGCCGGGGCATCAAGCACTCACCGGAGCTGGTCGAGGGCATCCGCGGCACGTTCGCGCTGGCCGTGATCGCGAGCGTCGGCCAGGTGGTCGTGCCCGTCGTCGTCCAGCAGACCCTCGACAACGGCCTGAGCGGTCCGGGCGGACCCGACCTCGGCTACGTGCTGCGCGCCGGCCTCATCGCGGTCGTCGCCATCGCGGTCACCGGCGTGGCGTCCTACCTGATGACCAGCCGGCTCTTCACCGCCGCCGAGCGGGGCCTGGCGACGCTGCGTACGAAGGCCTTCCGGCACGTCCACGACCTCCCGATGCTCACCCAGTCGACCGAGCACCGCGGTGCCCTCGTCTCGCGGGTCACCAGCGACGTCGACCAGGTCAGCCAGTTCATCGTCTTCGGCGGTCTGCTCTTCATCGTCAGCATCGGGCAGATGCTGATCGCCACCGTCGTGATGGTGGTCTACTCCTGGCAGCTCGCGCTGCTGGTGTGGCTCTGCTTCGGCCCGCTGTTCCTGAGCCTGCGGTTCTTCCAGCGCAAGCTGTCCGCGGCCTACACGCTCTCCCGCCGTCAGGTCGCCAAGATGCTCTCCGCGGTCTCCGAGCCGGTCGTCGGGGCCGCGGTGGTCAAGGCGTACGCCGTCGAGGACCGCACCCAGCAGCGCATCGACCGCGAGATCGACGCCACCAGCGCCGCCCAGACCAGGGCCCAGGCCTACACCTCGATCTTCTTCAGCCTCGGTGGCCTCTCCGGCGGCCTGGCCAACGCCGGCGTGGTCGTCGGTGGTGTCCTGCTGGCTCTGGCCTACCGCGGAACCGGTGGGGCGCTGAGCGTCGGCGAGATCCTCGCCTTCGCCTTCCTGGTGACGCTGTTCGTGGGCCCCGTCCAGATGGGTACGCAGATCCTCACCGACGCGCAGAACGCGATCGCCTCCTGGCGGCGCACGATCGGGATCCTGGACACGCCCGCGGACCTCGTCGACCCGGGTCCTGCCGGCGTGGTCCTGCCCCGCGGCCCGCTCTCGATCGAGTTCGACGACGTCACCTTCGCCTACCCAGGCGGCCGGCCGGTCCTCCACGACATCTCCTTCGAGATCGCCCCCGGCAGCCGGGTCGCGGTGGTCGGCGAGACCGGGTCGGGGAAGTCCACGATCGCCAAGCTGCTCACTCGGGTCATGGACGTGACCTCGGGGAAGGTCAGCCTCGACGGCGTCGACGTGCGCGACATCGGCAACGCCTCGCTGCGCACGAGCGTCGTGCTCGTCCCGCAGGAGGGCTTCCTCTTCGACTCCACGCTCGCCGAGAACGTCCGCTACGGCCGCCTGGACGCGACCGACGAGGAGATCGTCGAGGCCGCCCGGGTGCTCGGCCTGGGCGACTGGCTCGCCGGTCTGCCCGACGGCGTCCGGACCGACGTCGGCCAGCGCGGCGAGTCGCTCTCGGCCGGGGAGCGTCAGCTCGTGGCGCTGCTCCGCGCCCAGCTCGCCGACCCCGACCTGCTGGTCCTCGACGAGGCCACCTCGGCCGTCGACCCGCGGCTCGAGATGCGGATCAACCGGGCCCTGGAGCGGCTGATGAGCGGCCGCACCTCGGTCACCATCGCCCACCGTCTCTCCACCGCCGAGGCCGCCGACGAGGTGATCGTCGTCGACGCCGGACGCCTGGCCCAGCGGGGGCCGCACAGCGACCTGGTGGCGCAGGCAGGCTCGACGTACGCACGCCTGCACGCCTCGTGGGTCGCCCAGCAGGGCAGCTGATCCCGACGGCTCAGGCGTCCCACCATGACAGGTGTGCGGCGGCTTCGGCGGTGGGCTCGATGATCTCCCAGACCTCGGCGATCATCCCGTCCTCGAACCGGCAGATGTCGACGACGGTGATCTCGGGGCCGCCCGGTAGCCGGCGACGGGTGTGCATCACGACATGGTCGCCGGAGGCGAGGACGTGCTTCACCTCCACCTCCATGCCGGCGATCCGAGAGAGCGAGCCGCGGACGGCCTGGAGCCATTGCTCCTTGGTGGACGAGGTCGCGTCCGGTCGATGGTGACGGAAGTGCGGGGCGAGCAGCTGCTCGACCGGCCCGGTGTCACCGGTCGCGACGAGCCCTGCGAAGGCGGTGGTCACGGTCGTCACGGCGTCTGTGGGTGTGCTCTGTGTGGTCATGCCGCCAGTGTGTTGGGGGCCTGGGACGGTGTCGATGACATCGCACTTCATGGCGCACGCCCGGCGGATGCGCGATCCTGAGGCTCATGCACACGGTTGGTGAGATGTTGCGGGAGTGGCGGCATCGTCGTCGTCTCAGCCAGCTCGACCTGGCGATCGCCGCCGAGGTCTCGGCACGTCACGTCAGCCTGGTCGAGACCGGCAGGTCCCGGCCGAGCGCCGACATGATCCTCCGGCTCGCCGACCAGCTTGACATCCCGCTCCGGGACCGGAATCAGCTCCTGCTCGCCGCCGGCTTCGCACCGCGCTACACCCAGCGGCCCCTCGAGCATGATGCGCTCGCGGCCGCCCGAGATGCGATCGGCAGGGTTCTCCACGCCCACGAGCCGTACCCGGCTCTGGTCGTCGACCGCCGCTGGAACATCCTGATGACCAACCGCGCGGTCGAGCAGTTCTTCGCCGGCGTCGACCCCGAACTGCTCGAACCACCCATCAACCTCGTACGCCTCGGCCTCCACCCCCGCGGCCTGGCGCCGATGGTCGTCAACCTGGCCGACGTACGTGCGGTGTTCCGGGCACGGGTCCGGCGCCAGCTCGCCGTCGTCGCGGATCCTGACCTGACCCGGCTCTACGAGGAGGTGCTGGCACCGCCCGGCGAGGACGAGGTGCAGGCGCCGACGCTCGAGGCGGATGTCGTGATCCCGATGACGCTTCGACTCGACGGCCGTGAGCTGAACCTCTTCTCGACCATCACCACGTTCGGGACTCCGATGGACATCACCCTCGACGAGGTGGCGATCGAGTCGTACTACCCGGCCGACGAGGCCAGCGCCGCCTACTTCGCCGGCCGGTAGCGGCAGCGCTACGCGGCCAGCACCGTGAACGGTCCCCAGGGCAGGTTGCGGACGACCGTGAAGACGACGGTCAGCGCCAGCCAGGTGTAGAGGGCGGCGGGGGAGCGGGCCCAGCCGGGAGCGGGGCGGCCGACGACGCGGCCGCGCAGCCAGAAGAACCAGAGCAGGGCGAGCATCGGCAGCCCGAGCAGGAACATCAGCGCGTTGTGGCCGACCGCGCCGGCGACGTCGCCCGACAGCAGCGACATCGTGCCGCGGGTCATCCCGCAGCCGGGGCAGTCGATGCCGGTGAGCGCGTGGATCGGGCACGGCGGAACGTAGACGACGAGCCCGGGGGAGGTGGCGAAGACGGCCGCGAGGCCCGCCCCGCCGGCCACGACGGCCAGCGGGACGAGCCCCGCGCGCACCCGTGAGGGTGTGGTGATCACATGCTCCCCGACTGGGCGGCCATGCCGAGCCCGAGGACGACCGAGGCGATGATGTAGAGGACGATCACGACGACGCCCGTGACGGCGCCGATGATGCCCCACTTCTTGGCGCCCTCGGCGTCACCCTGGACGGCCTTGACGATCGAGACGATGCCGAAGGGCAGGCAGCAGAAGATCGTGACCAGGATGCCGATCACGAGGGCGCTGGTGTCGGTCTGCTTCGCCGGTGCCGGCTGCGGGGTGGGGTTAGCCATGATGCGGTGTTCTCCAGTTTGAATAGTCGACCCTGAGGGTCGGCTGACAGGGCCGTACCGAGACCCGGCCCAGATGACCGAGAGAGTGTGGCAGCCCGTCGCCTCGACGGCCTCCGATTAGCGCCACGACATGCCGGTTGTGTCCGTACTGTTGCCCAGCGGGATACTGGAGGCGTGACTACTGGACCCACGAGCGCGGGACTCGACCCCGCCATCGCCGATCGGCTCAAGCGCGACCCCGACGGGCTGGTGCCCGCGGTGGTGCAGCAGCATGACACCGGCGAGGTGCTGATGCTCGGCTACATGGACGACGAGGCCCTGGCGCGCACGCTCGCGACGGGCCGGGCGACCTACTGGTCCCGCAGTCGGCAGGAGTACTGGGTCAAGGGGGAGACCTCCGGCCACCGGCAGTACGTCAAGGAGGTTCGCCTCGACTGCGACGGCGACACGATCCTGCTCAAGGTCGACCAGGAGGGCCCCGCCTGCCACACCGGCGACCACACCTGCTTCGACGCCGGCCTGATCTCGTGAGGTCCTTCGGCCCCACCCTCACCGCCGGCCTCGCCGGCGCGGCCCTGGCCGCCTGGGCCGGCTCCAACGAGTGGGTGAAGGTGACCGCGCCGGCCCAGATGCCGGCCGACCTCAACGACTCCCCGGCCACCACCGGCCTGGCCCTCGTCGCCCTCGCTGCCTGGGGCGTCGTGCTGGTCACCCGAGGTCTCGTACGCCGCCTGGTGGCCGCCCTCGCCGGCCTGGCCGGGATCGGGGTGGTCGTCACCTTCTTCGGCCACGCCGGCATCGACGCGCTCGGCCGGGCGATCGACTCCGAGGTCGTCTGGGGCGAGACCGAGCACGCCACCACGCCCTGGCCCTATCTCGCGCTGCTCGGCGCGGTCCTGACCGTCGCGGCGGCCGTCGCCGCCGTACGTCTGGCTCCTTCATGGCCCGAGATGGGCCGTCGGTACGACGCCCCCGCCGATGCCACGCCGGAACGGAAACCGCTGGAGGAGCAGTCCACGATCGACGTCTGGAAGTCGTTGGACGAGGGTCGGGACCCGACAGCCGGGGATCAATGAATACACTGCAGCCAAGCACAGAGAACTCGTAGAGGAGCATCGAATGTCCGCCAGCCACGGCAACACCCCGGCAGCCTGGATCGCAGTCGCGGTCGGCCTCCTCGGCTTCCTCATCGGCAGCGTCGCCATGATGCTCGACCCGATCAGCTGGTTCGTCTTCTGGATCGGCGTGGCCGTCACCGTCGGCGGTGGTCTGCTCTTCATCGTGCTCGCCAAGCTCGGCTTCAACGTCGAGTCACACTGAGCCTGTGAGACAGCGAGGCCCCCGGCGGAATCCGCCGGGGGCCTCGCTGATTTGGAGCCGAGCTCAGTAGGTGCTGGTGCTGCCGCTGAAGTCGAGCGCACCGGAGAGGTTCAGGATGATCCCGATGATACCGAGGACGACGGCGACGATGCCGAGGATGAAGCCGGCGGTGGCCATGCCACGCCCGCCCTGCGCGCCGCCGGAGGCGTCGATCTCGTTCTGGGCCATCTTGCCCAGGATGATCGCCGGGATACCGGTGAAGAAACCACAGCAGACACAACCGAGAATGCCGAGGACAAGTGCCCAGATCGCCTTCTTGTTGTTGCCTGCAGGCTGACCGGGCTGCCCGGGTGCCGGCGAACCGTACGGGGGCGGTGGCGGCGGCGGAGTTCCGTAGCTCATGTGTCTGACCTCCAAAGTCAGGCGAGTTGGGTTGAGGTGAAAGAAACTTAACGTTTCCCGCCCGCACTGTGGCGCCAAATCGGGCGTGTCACGGTTCGGGTGAGAGGCTTTGCACGTGGGTCTTACCCAGAAACGAGAGGTTTAAACATGTCGGTGCTCGACAAGATCATCGACGGCGTACGTCTGGACCTGGCGAAGCGCCAGGAGACGGTGTCCGAGGCGGACCTGCGGGCCCGGCTGGCCGACGTCGACGCGCCGCGCGACCCGATGCCGCACTTCCGTGCGCCGGGCAGCAGCGTGATCGCCGAGGTGAAGCGGAAGAGCCCCTCCAAGGGCGCTCTGGCCGACATCCCCGACCCGGCCGAGCTCGCCCAGAAGTACGCCGCCGGCGGCGCCGCCGCGATCTCGGTGCTCACCGAGGAACGCCGTTTCGGTGGGTCGCTCGCCGACCTGGTCACGGTCCGCGCGGCCGTCGAGACGCCGATCCTGCGCAAGGACTTCATCGTCGAGCCCTACCAGCTGCTCGAGGCCCGGGCCGCCGGGGCGGACCTGGCGCTGCTGATCGTGGCCGCGCTGGACGACGACACCCTGCGCCGCCTCTACGACCAGGCGGGTGAGCTGGGGCTGACCGTGCTGGTCGAGACCCACGACGAGGACGAGGTCGCCCGGGCGGTCGACCTCGGCGCCGAGCTGATCGGCGTCAACGCGCGCAACCTGAAGACCCTGGAGATCGACCAGGACGTCTTCGGACGAGTCGCCCCGCTCATCCCCGAGGACCGGGTGAAGGTCGCCGAGTCGGGCATCTTCACCGCCACCGACGTCAAGCGCCACGTCTCCGAAGGGGCCCGCGCGGTCCTGGTCGGCGAGGCGCTGGTCAAGCATGGCGACCCGCAAGGCACGGTCGCCGAGTTCACCGGAATCCAAGGCTGAGGCCAAGAGTAGATCCGAGAGCAGATACAGCCATGACAACTCACATCCACGAGACGACTTCCTACGACGCCGACGAGTTCGGCTGGTTCGGTGGTGAGGCCGAGGGGTTCGGCGGCCGCTTCATGCCCGAGGCGCTGATGAAGGCGCTCATCGAGCTCGACGACGCCTGGCAGAAGGCGAAGGCCGACCCGGAGTTCGTGGCCGAGTTCGACGCGATCCTGCGTGACTACGCCAACCTACCGAGCCCGCTCTACCACGCGACCCGGCTCTCCGAGCAGCTCGGCGTACGGATCCTCCTCAAGCGCGAGGACCTCAACCACACCGGCGCCCACAAGATCCGCAACGTCCTCGGCCAGGCCCTGCTCACCAAGCGCATGGGCAAGACCCGGGTGATCGCCGAGACCGGTGCCGGCCAGCACGGCGTCGCCTCCGCGACCGCGGCCGCCTACTTCGGCCTCGACTGCACCGTCTACATGGGCAAGGTCGACACCGACCGCCAGGCGCTCAACGTGGCCCGGATGCGGCTGCTCGGCGCCGAGGTCGTCCCGGTGCCCTCGGGCAGCGGCACCCTCAAGGACGCCATCAACGAGGCGCTGCGCGACTGGGTCGCCAGCGTCGACCACACCGCCTACCTGTTCGGCACCGCCGCCGGGCCGCACCCGTTCCCGACGCTGGTCCGCGACATCGTCCGCGGCATCGGCGACGAGGCCCGGGCGCAGTCGATCGAGCAGTTCGGCGGCCTCCCGAACGCCGTCGTCGCCGCGGTCGGCGGCGGCTCCAATGCCATCGGCCTCTTCACCGCGTTCCTGGACGACTCCGACGTCGAGATCCACGGCTTCGAGGCCGGGGGAGACGGCTTCGAGACCGGCCGCCACGCCGCGACCATCCAGGCCAACGACCCGGGCGTGCTCCACGGCGCCCGCACCTACGTGCTCCAGGACGAGGACGGTCAGACGATCGAGTCCCACTCGATCTCCGCCGGTCTCGACTACCCGGGCGTCGGGCCGCAGCACGCCTGGCTGGCCAAGTCCGGCCGGGCGAGCTACACGAGCATCACCGACAAGGAGGCGATGGACGCCTTCGCGCTGCTCTCGCGCTCCGAGGGCATCATCCCGGCGATCGAGTCGGCTCACGCGATCGCGGGCGCCATCAAGATCGCCCCGGAGATCAAGGAGCGCCACGGCGAGGGCGCCACGATCCTGATCAACCTGTCCGGTCGCGGCGACAAGGACATGGGTACGGCCATCGACTACTTCGGCTTGGGAGACGCACAGTGAGCACATCGACAGCGTTCGAGAAGGCGAAGGTCGAGGGCCGCGCCGCCCTGGTCGGCTACCTGCCGGCGGGCTTCCCGTCGGTCGAGGGCTCGATCGAGGCGCTGACCACGATGGTCGAGGCCGGCTGCGACATCATCGAGATCGGCCTGCCCTACTCCGACCCGGTCATGGACGGCCCCACGATCCAGGACGCCGTGCAGCAGGCGCTCGACGGCGGCGTACGTGTCGACGACGTGTTCCGCGTCGTCGAGGCCGTGGCCGCGACCGGGGTGCCGACCCTGGTGATGACCAGCTGGAACCCGATCGAGCGCCGCGGCGTCGACCGCTTCGCCCAGCAGCTGCAGGACGCCGGCGGTGCGGGCCTGATCACGCCCGACATCACGCCCGACTTCGCGCCGGAGTGGATCGAGGCCGCCGACGCTCGCGACCTCGACAAGGTCTTCCTGGTCGCGCCGAGCAGCACCGACGAGCGGATCGCGATGACCACGGCCCAGTGCCGCGGCTTCGTCTACGCCACCGCGGTCATGGGCGTCACCGGCGCCCGTGCCAAGACCTCCGACCTGGCCGCCCCGCTGGTCGCCCGCACGAAGAAGACCACCGACCTGCCCGTCGGCGTCGGCCTCGGGGTCAGCAACGGCGCCCAGGCGGCGGAGATGGCGGCCTACGCCGACGGCGTCATCGTCGGCTCCGCCTTCGTGCGTACGTTGCTGGACAACCGCTCCGACGAGCAGGCGGCGCTCAAGGCGCTGGCGAGCCTGACCGAGGACCTGGCCGCGGGAGTCCGCGCGCGTTGAGGTTTCTCGTTCTACCCGTCCTGCTCGCTCTCGTCGGAGTCCTCAGCGGCTGCGGCGCGGCCGGCACCGGCCAGGCGCCGGCCTCGGCGATGACCGGGCAGGAGCACACGCCCTACCTGCTCTCCGACACCGCCCTGACCGACACCGACGGCGAGCCGTACTCGCTGGCGACCGACGCCGACAAGCCGCTGACGCTGGTGTTCTACGGCTACACCCAGTGCCCCGACGAGTGCCCCTTGGTGATGTCGAGCCTGACCGCGGGACTCACCCGCCTCGACGACGCCGACCGCAAGAAGGTCGACGTCGTGTTCGTGACGACCGACCCGGCGCGCGACACGACGAAGGTGCTGGAGAAGTACCTCGAGCGCTACGACGACGACTTCATCGGCCTCACCGGAGACCTGAAGGACATCGTCACGCTGGCCGAGTCGATGCGGCTCTACATAGGGGAGGCCGACCGGCTACCCAGTGGGGGCTACGATCTCGGGGTCCACGACACCCACGTCTCGGCGGTCTCCGACGGACGCGCCAGCGTGGTCTGGTCGATGAACACCTCGCCCAAGCAGTTCGCCGACGACATCCACCACCTCCTCAGTCAGAACTAGCCCGCCAGAGTTAGTAGGAAGAGCGCCGCATGATGCTCCCGATGTCCATCCCCAGCCCGACCGAAGGTGTGCTCTGGCTCGGACCGATCCCGCTGCGCGGCTACGCCTTCGCGATCATCCTCGGCATCATCGTCGCCGTCTGGGTCTCGGAGCGGCGCTGGCAGGCCCGCGGCGGCCGGGCCGGCGACATCCAGGACATCGCGCTGTGGGCGGTGCCGTTCGGCCTCGTCGGCGGCCGGATCTACCACGTCATCACCGACTGGCAGCTCTACTTCGGCGACGGCGCTCACCCGATCGAGGCGCTCTACATCTGGCGCGGCGGCCTCGGCGTGTGGGGCGCGATCGCGCTCGGTGCCGTGGGCGCGATCATCGGCGCCCGCACCAAGGGCATCAAGATCGTCCCCCTGCTCGACACCATCGCCCCGACCTGTCTGCTGGCGATGGGCATCGGTCGCTGGGGCAACTGGTTCAACCAGGAGCTCTACGGCAGGCCGACCGACCTGCCCTGGGGCCTGGAGATCGACCCGTCGCGCTACCCCGACGGTCCCAGCCAGTTCCCGGTCGGCACCACGTTCCACCCGACGTTCCTCTACGAGTTCCTCTGGGACATCGCCCTCTTCTTCGTGATCGTCTACCTGCAGAAGATGCTGCGCCTGGGCGGCGGCCGCGTGGTCGCTCTCTACGTGATGGCCTACTGCCTCGGCCGTGGCCTGATCGAGACCCTGCGCATCGACAACGTGCAGCTGGCGAACGTGCTCGGCCTGCGCTGGAGCGAGTGGATGTCGATCATCCTGTTCGTGCTGGCCGCGGCCTGGTGGGCGTACGCCACCTTCACCGGCCGAGGTAAGGTCGAGGACGAGGTCTACAGCGATCCTGCCAAGGCCCCGGCCAACGACACCGCGATCGACACCGAGATCGAGACCGACTCCGTCGGCGATGACGCCGACAACGGGACCGACGACGAGGAATCCTCGACAAAGGCCTGATCAGACGCAGATGTTGGGCGCAAAGTCGCGCCCCGCGGGAGGGTGTCCGCCGATGGACCCTCGTTCGCAACCTACGCGTGACACAGTGGTAACCTAGCCGCACTCGCGCGGGCCAACGCTGTCCCCTGCAGATTGCCAGTTTCATCCCCGCAAGGGCGCGCGCACCTGTCGCAGACATCCCCCGCTCCGGACCCGACTCGAAGCAGAGTCGAAAATCCGGGGCTATTGGGCTGCGTCGGATGGTGCGTGCCCGAGCCCGGACAGACGGGAGATCCCGGTGCCGTACGAGCACTCGTATCCATCCCCCCAGGGCCTCTATGACCCTCGGTTCGAGAAGGACGCCTGCGGCGTCGCCATGGTTGCGACGCTGACCGGTGTGGCCAGCCACGACATCGTGAAGCAGGGCATCCGTGCCCTGGTGAATCTCGACCACCGCGGCGCCGCCGGCGCCGAGACCAACTCTGGCGACGGCGCCGGGATCCTGCTGCAGGTCCCTGACGCCTTCCTGCGTGAGGTCGTCGACTTCGACCTTCCGGCCGAGCGTGCCTACGCCGTCGGCACCGCCTTCATCCCGGGCGACGTCGACCAGGTCGAGCGCACCACGAAGCTGGTCGAGGACATCGCGACCGAGGAGGGCCTCGAGGTCCTCGGCTGGCGTGACGTACCGGTCAACCCGGACTCCCTCGGCGCCACCGCCAAGGCGGTCATGCCGACCTTCCGTCAGCTCTTCGTCGCCGGTGCCAAGCAGCGCGTGACCGGCCTGGCCCTGGAGCGGCTGGCCTTCTGCCTGCGCAAGCGTGCGGAGAAGGAGACCGACGTCTACTTCCCGTCGCTGTCGAGCCGCACCATCGTCTACAAGGGCATGCTCACCACGCCGCAGCTGGCCGAGGTCTTCCCCGACCTGGTCGACGAGCGGGTCGCCTCCGCGATCGCCGTCGTCCACAGCCGGTTCTCGACCAACACCTTCCCGAGCTGGCCGCTGAGCCACCCGTTCCGGTTCATCGCCCACAACGGCGAGATCAACACCGTGATGGGCAACCGCAACTGGATGAAGGCGCGCGAGGCGCTGCTCGAGTCCGAGCTCATCCCGGGCGACCTCGAGCGCCTCTTCCCGATCTGCACCGAGGGCGCCTCCGACTCGGCCTCCTTCGACGAGGTCCTCGAGCTCCTCCACCTGGCCGGCCGCAGCCTGCCGCACGCCATGCTGATGATGATCCCGGAGGCGTGGGAGAAGCACGAGGAGATGGACCCGGCCCGCAAGGCCTTCTACGAGTTCCACTCGAGCCTGATGGAGCCCTGGGACGGCCCGGCGAGCGTCGTGTTCACCGACGGCACCCAGATCGGCGCGGTCCTCGACCGCAACGGCCTGCGTCCCTCCCGCTACTGGGTCACCGAGGACGGCCTGGTCGTGCTCGGCTCCGAGGCCGGAGTGCTCGACGACATCGACCCCGCCACCGTGGTCCGCAAGGGCCGCGTCCAGCCGGGCAAGATGTTCCTCGTCGACACCGCCGAGCACCGCATCATCGAGGACGACGAGATCAAGTCCGAGCTCGCCGCGGAGCACCCCTACGACGAGTGGCTCCACGCCGGTCTCGTACGCCTCGAGGACATCCCCGAGCGGGAGCACATCGTCCACACGCACGCGAGCGTGACCCGCCGCCAGCAGGTCTTCGGCTACACCGAGGAGGAGCTCCGCATCCTGCTCGCGCCGATGGCCAACACCGGCGCCGAGCCGATCGGCTCGATGGGCACCGACAGCCCGATCGCGGCGCTGAGCGACAAGCCGCGGATGCTGTTCGACTACTTCGCCCAGCTCTTCGCGCAGGTCACCAACCCGCCGCTGGACGCGATCCGCGAGGAGCTCGTCACCAGCCTCAACGGCACCATCGGCGCCGAGTCCAACCTGCTCAGCCCCGGACCGGCCTCGTGTCGCCAGATCGTGCTGCCGTTCCCGGTCATCTCCAACGACGACCTGGCCAAGATCCGTCACATCAACCGTGACGGCGACATGCCGGGCTTCGCGGTCCACGTCGTCCGCGGCCTCTACGAGGTCGACGGCGGCGCGGAGGCGCTCCGCACCCGTCTGGACGAGATCTCCGCCGAGGTGTCCCAGGCGATCGAGGACGGCGCCCGGATCATCGTCCTCTCCGACCGCCACTCCACCCAGGAGATGGCGCCGATCCCGTCGCTGCTGCTCACCGGCGCCGTCCACCACCACCTGGTCCGCGAGCGCACCCGCTCGCAGGTCGGCCTGCTGGTCGAGGCCGGCGACGTACGCGAGGTCCACCACGTCGCCCTTCTGATCGGCTACGGCGCCTCTGCGGTCAACCCCTACCTGGCGGTCGAGTCCGTCGAGGACCTCGCCTACGAGGGCTACTACGTGAAGGCCGACGCCGAGAAGGCGATGGCCAACACGATCAAGGCGCTCGGCAAGGGTGTCCTCAAGGTGATGTCGAAGATCGGCGTCTCCACGGTCGCCTCCTACACCGGCGCGCAGATCTTCGAGGCCGTCGGCCTGTCGAAGGAGGTCGTGGACCGCTACTTCACCGGCACCACCTCCAAGCTCGGCGGCATCGGCCTCGACGTGATCGCCGAGGAGGTCGCCAAGCGGCACGCCACCGCCTACCCGCGCGACGGCGTCGCCAACGCCCACCGCGCGCTGCCCATCGGCGGCGAGTACCAGTGGCGCCGCGAGGGTGAGCCGCACCTGTTCGACCCGGAGACGGTCTTCCGCCTCCAGCACGCCACCCGCAGCGGCCGCTACGACGTCTTCAAGCAGTACACCGACCGCGTCAACGAGCAGTCCGAGCGGCTGATGACGCTGCGCGGGCTCTTCAAGCTCAAGAGCGCCGAGGAGCTGGGCCGCGAGAAGATCTCGATCGACGAGGTCGAGCCCGTAGAGGCGATCGTCAAGCGCTTCTCGACCGGCGCGATGTCGTACGGCTCGATCTCCAAGGAGGCCCACGAGACGCTCGCCATCGCGATGAACATCCTCGGTGGCAAGTCCAACACCGGCGAGGGCGGCGAGGACCCCGAGCGCCTCTACGACCCCGAGCGGCGCTCCTCGATCAAGCAGGTGGCCTCCGGTCGCTTCGGTGTCACCTCGGAGTACCTGACCAACGCCGACGACATCCAGATCAAGATGGCCCAGGGCGCCAAGCCCGGTGAGGGTGGTCAGCTGCCGGGTCACAAGGTCTACCCGTGGGTGGCCAAGACCCGTCACTCGACGCCCGGCGTGGGGCTCATCTCCCCGCCGCCGCACCACGACATCTACTCGATCGAGGATCTCGCCCAGCTGATCCACGACCTGAAGAACGCCAACCCGAGCGCTCGCGTCCACGTGAAGCTCGTGGCGGAGGTCGGCGTCGGCACCGTCGCCGCGGGTGTCTCCAAGGCCCACGCCGACGTGGTCCTGATCTCCGGTCACGACGGCGGCACCGGTGCCTCCCCGCTCACCTCGCTCAAGCACGCGGGTGGCCCGTGGGAGCTCGGCCTCGCCGAGGCGCAGCAGACGCTGCTCCTCAACGGCCTGCGCGACCGGATCGTGGTGCAGACCGACGGCCAGCTCAAGACCGGTCGTGACGTGGTCATCGCCGCGCTGCTCGGCGCCGAGGAGTTCGGCTTCGCCACCGCGCCGCTGGTCGTCTCCGGCTGCGTGATGATGCGGGTCTGCCACCTCGACACCTGCCCGGTCGGCGTCGCCACCCAGAACCCGGTCCTGCGCGAGCGGTTCACCGGCAAGGCGGAGTACGTCGTCAACTTCATGCGCTACATCGCCGAGGAGGTCCGCGAGCTCCTCGCCGACCTGGGCTTCCGCAGCATCGACGAGGCCGTCGGCCACGCCGAGGCGCTCGACGCCCGCGACGCGATCGACCACTGGAAGGCCTCCGGGCTCGACCTCTCGCCGATCTTCACCCGGGTGGAGTCGCCGCAGCAGTTCGCCGACCAGGACCTCTACAACACCAAGGGCCAGGACCACGGCCTGGAGAAGTCCCTGGACGTCAACGAACTTCTGCCGCTCGCGGCCCCGGCACTCGAGCGCGGCGAGCCCGTGCGCGCCCAGCTGCCGATCCGCAACGTCAACCGCACCGTCGGCACGATCCTCGGTCACGAGATCACCAAGCGCTACCGCGGTGAGGGCCTGCCCGAGGGCACGATCGACATCACCTTCACCGGCTCCGCGGGCCAGTCCTTCGGCGCGTTCATCCCCAAGGGGCTGACGCTGCGCCTGGAGGGCGACGCCAACGACTACGTCGGCAAGGGCCTCTCCGGCGGCCGCGTGGTCATCCGCCCGGAGCGTACGGCCGGGTTCAAGGCCGAGGAGCACATCATCGCCGGCAACACGCTGGCCTACGGCGCCACCAGCGGACGGATCCACATCCGCGGCGGCGTGGGGGAGCGGGCCGCGGTCCGCAACTCCGGTGCCAGCATCGTCACCGAGGGTGTCGGCGACCACGGCTGCGAGTACATGACCGGTGGTCGTGTCGTCGTGCTCGGCCCCACCGGGCGCAACTTCGCGGCCGGCATGTCCGGCGGCATCGCCTGGGTCCTCGACTTCGAGGGGCAGCGGCTCAACGGCGAGCTGGTCGACGCCACCGGTGTCGAGGAGAAGTACGCCGCCGAGCTCGAGCAGCTGGTGCGCGACCACCTCGAGGAGACCGGCTCGGCAGTCGCCGAGGCGCTCCTGGCCGACTGGCCGAACTCTCTGACCCGCTTCACGCAGGTCATGCCCAGCGACTACAAGCGCGTGCTCGAAGCCCAGGAGGAGGCCCTCGAGGAGGGTCTCGACGAGGACGAGGCCGCAGCTCGGATTATGGAGGTCCTCCATGGCTGACCCGAAGGGTTTTCTGAAGAACGGTCGTGAGGTCGCGACCCGGCGTCCTGTCGAGGAGCGGGTCAAGGACTGGCACGAGGTCTACCCGGGCAAGATCGGCAAGACCCTGCTGCCGATCATCAACACCCAGGCCTCGCGCTGCATGGACTGCGGCATCCCGTTCTGCCACCAGGGCTGCCCGCTCGGCAACATCATCCCCGAGTGGAACGACCTGGTCTGGCGCAACGACTGGGAGGGCGCCTCGGAGCGCCTGCACGCGACCAACAACTTCCCCGAGTTCACCGGCCGGCTCTGCCCGGCTCCGTGCGAGGCCGCCTGCGTCCTGGGGATCAACCAGCCCGCGGTGACGATCAAGAACATCGAGGTCTCGATCATCGACAAGGCCTGGGACTCGGGCTTCGTCAAGCCGCAGCCGCCCGAGTGGCTCTCCGGCAAGGCGGTCGCCGTCATCGGCTCCGGGCCCGCGGGCCTGGCCGCTGCCCAGCAGCTCACCCGGTCGGGCCACACCGTGGCCGTCTACGAGCGGGCCGACAAGATCGGCGGGCTGCTGCGCTACGGCATCCCGGAGTTCAAGATGGAGAAGTCGCAGGTCGACCAGCGCCTGGCGCAGATGCGCCGTGAGGGCACGGTCTTCCGGCCGGGCGTGAACGTCGGCACCGACATCACCGGCGCGCAGCTCCGGGACCGCTACGACGCCATCGTGCTGGCCAACGGCTCGACCGTCGGCCGCGACCTGCCGGTCCCCGGGCGCGAGCTCGACGGGATCCACCAGGCGATGGAGTACCTGCCGCAGTCCAACCGGGCCTCGCTCGGCGAGGCGGTCCCCGACCAGATCCTGGCCGAGGGCAAGCACGTCGTCATCATCGGTGGCGGTGACACCGGCGCCGACTGCCTCGGCACCGCGATCCGCCAGGGCGCCGAGTCGATCACCCAGCTGGAGATCATGCCGCGTCCGCCGGAGGAGCGCCCCGACGGCCAGCCGTGGCCGACCTACCCGATGACCTATCGGGTGGCCTCCGCGCACGAGGAGGGTGGCGAGCGGGTCTACTCGGTGTCCACCAAGGAGTTCCTCGGCACCGAGGACGGCCGCGTACGCGCCCTGAAGCTCGTCGAGGTCGAGTTCATCGACGGCAAGCTGACCGAGAAGGAGGGGACCGAGAAGGAGATCCCCGCCGACCTGGTCCTGCTGGCGATGGGCTTCACCGGTCCGGAGAAGGACGGCCTCCTCACCCAGCTGGGTGTGGAGTACGACGCCCGCGGCAACGTCGCCCGCGACGACTCCTTCGCCACCTCTGTCCCCGGCGTGTACGTCGCCGGTGACGCGGGTCGCGGGCAGTCGCTGATCGTGTGGGCGATCGCCGAGGGCCGCGCCGCCGCGGCCGCGGTCGACACCTACCTGACCGGCTCGACCAACCTGCCGGCACCGATCCGTCCGACGGACCGGCAGCTGACCGTCTGAGGCCGACAGGCCTAGGCACAACGGCGTGCCGACCACTGGCCCGGCACCCCCACCTCGGGGTGTCGGGCCAGTCGGGTCTCAGCCATCGGATCGGATGATCCGACAGAGTTCGTACACACTTGTGGCGACGAGTTTGTGGCACACGTGCATTGCCCGGGTCCGCGCTGACCGGCTAGCCGCCGGCGACCTCGCGCCGGGCCCAGCGTGAAGGGACGACATCCGACGCGGACAAGGGCGAGAACCTTGGATGAACGGCCTGATCAGGACGTGGTCCGGGTGCTGGTTTGAACGATCCAGAGGGGTAGTCTGGGCTCCCGTGAGAAGAGCGAAGATCGTCTGCACCCTGGGACCCGCCGTCGGGACGGAGCGTCGCATCCGCGAGCTCGTCTACGCAGGCATGGACGTGGCCCGGATGAACATGAGCCATGGGTCCCACGACGACCACTCCAGCAACTACGCGCTGGTGCGGGAGGCGGCTGCGGCGAGCGGGCACAGCGTCGGCATCTTCGCCGACCTGCAGGGGCCCAAGATCCGCCTGGAGCGCTTCGAGGAGGGGTCGACCACCCTGCACCGGGGTCAGGCCTGGACGATCACCACGCGGGACGTGACCGGCACCGACAAGATCTGCGGGACGACCTACAAGGGCCTTCCGGGCGACGTGAAGGTCGGCGACCCGATCCTGATCGACGACGGCAAGCTGCGCCTGCGGGTCACCGCCGTCGACGACACCGACGTCCACACCGAGGTCCTGGTCGGTGGACCGGTCTCCAACAACAAGGGCATCAACCTGCCCGGCGTCGCGGTCTCCGTCCCGGCCCTGTCCGAGAAGGACGAGGAGGACCTGCGCTTCGCTCTCAAGCTCGGCGTCGACATGGTCGCGCTCAGCTTCGTGCGCAACGCGAAGGACTACGAGGACGTCCGCAAGATCATGGACGAGGAGGGGCGTGTCGTCCCGGTCATCGCCAAGATCGAGAAGCCGCAGGCGATCGACAACCTCGACGAGGTCATCGCCGCCTTCGACATGTTCATGGTCGCCCGTGGTGACCTCGGCGTGGAGTGCCCGCTCGAGGAGGTGCCGTTCCTGCAGAAGCGGATCATCGAGCTGGCCCGCCTCAACGCCAAGCCGGTCATCGTCGCCACCCAGATGCTCGACTCGATGATCTCCAACCCGGCGCCCACCCGCGCCGAGGCCAACGACGTCGCCAACGCCGTCCTCGACGGCGCCGACGCGGTGATGCTCTCCGCCGAGACGAGCGTCGGCGATTATCCGATCCACACCGTCGAGACGATGGCGCGCATCATCGCCGCCACCGAGCGCCACGCCTTCTCCCGCGACGGCTCCGCCGCCGCCGAGCTGAGCCGCATCGACTGGGACCCGCACACCCGCTCCGGCGTCATCGCCAAGGCCGCCGCCGAGGTGGCCGACCGGGTCGGCGCCAAGTACCTGGTCGCTTTCACCACCTCCGGCGACTCCGCCCGCCGGCTCTCCCGGCTCCGCGGCTCGATCCCGCTGCTCGCCTTCACCCCCTCCGATGCCGTACGCAGCCAGCTCGCGCTCAGCTGGGGCACCGAGACCTTCCGCACCGACGAGGTCGAGCACACCGACGAGATGGTCCGCCAGGTCGACGAGAACCTGCTCAAGCTCGGCCGCGTCGAGGAGGGCGAGCTCGTCGTCATCATCGCCGGCTCGCCTCCCGGCATCCCCGGCTCCACCAACGCCCTGCGCATCCACCGCATCGGCGACGCGATCAACGAGGTCGCGCCGGCGTACGAGCGCAAGGGCTAGCTCTTCGGGCCGATCAGTGCGTCGAGCGCCGCGACCGCCTCGCGGCGCGAGACGCTGATCGTCTTCCAGGAGGACTTGCGCCACGGGATGCCGGCCAGATCGAGTGCCCAGGTGCACAGGCCGCGGATGTCGTCGGAGTGATTGGTGAACTGCCAGCGTCCGTACTCGTAGCGCTTCTTCTCTCCGGCGACGATCCGGGTCGCCCAGTTCGACACCCGGCACCCGTCAGAATGGAACAGTCCACGGAGGAACGGGCCGGGGTGGGCTGACACGATCTCCTGCTGCCATGGCTCCAGGACGATCTTGCGTTCGTGCTTGCGGCCGGGGCCGTGCTGCGGGAAGAGGCAGGGCAAGTGCTGCCAATTCAGCTGAACGTCCACACAGCCGGGCTTCCTGACGATGAATACGTTGCCGCCCGGCCTGATTCGGCCGAGCAGGTCGACTACGTCGTCGATGATCCGCGGATGGGCCAGGTCGCACGTGATCCGGAGGAAGTAGTAGCGCGCGGCTCTCGCGATGTGGCCGTCGCCGAGGTAGAAACCGAGAAGCGCGGCGTACGCCTCCTGGTCGATCGGACGGTCGTCGCACCGCGGGCAGGCGCCGGGTCGGTTGCGCGGCTCGCAGTCCCTCCACTCACGGATGGTGGATCTTGCGACACCTGTCGCGCGTGCCACAGCCGACAGCGAGTCGCCCTGCCGGAGGAGTGCGAGCGCATTGGCGCGAACACGAGCTGTGTACACGGTCGCAGTCTGCCTGCGACCACCGACATCACGATGGAACGTGCGAACAAATCTGGTGCCCCGAGTCGGATTCGAACCGACACTATACGGTGTTTGAGACCGCCCTCTCTGCCGTTGGAGTACCGGGGCTCTCCGGCCCGCGAGCGGGCCTGGCATTCGCCAAACTTACCGGACCGTGGGCGGAATCACTGCACCGGGACGTGCCCGTGATGGCCTAGTCTGTGCTCGTGACGGAGAGCAACCCCAGCAGCACCCCGGAGAGCCAGGCGCGGCGTACGGTCGTCATCGCGGAGGACGAGGTCCTGATCAGGATGGACCTCAAGGAGATGCTCACCGAGGAGGGTTACGAGGTCGTCGGTGAGGCCGGCGACGGCAAGGCTGCCATCGAGCTGGCCACCGAGCACAGACCCGACCTGGTGATCCTCGACGTGAAGATGCCGGTGCTCGACGGGATCGCGGCGGCAGAGGCGATCGCCCGCGACCGGATCGCGCCGGTCGTCATGCTGACCGCGTTCTCGCAGCGTGACCTGGTGGAACGGGCCCGTGACGCGGGTGCGATGGCCTACCTCGTCAAGCCGTTCAACATCACCGACCTGGTGCCCGCGATCGAGCTGGCGGTGAGCCGTTTCCAGGAGCTCGCCCAGCTCGAGAAGGAGGTCGCGGGTCTGACCGACCGGCTGGAGACCCGCAAGGCCGTCGACCGGGCGAAGGGGATCCTCCAGCAGGGTCTCACCCTGAGCGAGCCCGAGGCGTTCCGCTGGATCCAGAAGACCGCGATGGACCTGCGGCTCTCGATGCGTCAGGTCGCCGAGGGAGTCATCGAGCACGGGGTCAGCGGACCGCGTACCTGAATCCGTGTAAACGGCACGTCACAGATCGGTTGCGGTCTCAGAAGAGGGACAACCTGTGGCTTGTTCGTGGGCGACGTCGGCCTAGACTGCCCGCGCGGATCCGGCGGACCAGCGAGTTCAGCTGGTGTCAGGATCCGTCTTCAGGACACACAGGCAGGAGTACCCACGTGCGCAAGCGGCTCTACAGAGTCCTCGTCGCGCTCATCGGTGCGCTGATGGTGCTGTTGGTAGGGAGCGCGGGTGCCGCACAGGCAACCGACACCCCACCGCCGGATGCCACCGCGATCCAGGTGACGCTTCAGGACGAGGCCAACAAGGATGCCCAAGGCAATCCGAAACCGATCTCGGGAGTGACCCTCGAGGTCAGCAAGGACGGCGAGAAGGCCGGCGAGGGCGTCACCGACGACAAGGGTGTCGCGATCATCGTCGTCGACGAGCTCGGCAAGTACACGGTGACCCTCGACGAGAAGACGCTCCCTGAAGGGACCGTCCTCGACGAGAACACCAAGAACGAGGCCACCGTCACCGTCCGCTTCCAGGGCCCCAACAACCGAGCCATCTTCCCGATCGGTGTCACCGCCGGCGAGCAGTCGAACTTCGCCAAGGACCTCGCCCAGAACCTCCGCGCGGGCATCGTCTTCGCTCTGATCCTGTGCCTGGCCGGCCTCGGCTTCTCGCTGATCTTCGGCACGACCGGCCTGTCCAACTTCGCCCACGGTGAGCTGCTCACCTTCGGCGCCGTGATGGCCTGGAGCTTCGACCAGATCTTCAAGACCGGTGGCCTGGCCTCGGTCTCGGTGATCGTGGCCGGCGTCATCGCGGTCGTCCTCGGCGGCGTCGGTGGCTATGTGCAGGACAAGGTCCTGTGGGGGCCGCTGCGCCGGCGCGGCACCGGCCTGATCGCGATGATGATCATCTCGATCGGCCTGGCGATCTTCCTGCGCTACCTGTTCCAGTACTTCTACGGCTCCTCGACCCGCTCGCTGTCGCAGTACAACGGCCAGCAGCGTGAGCAGCACTGGTACTACCTCGGTCTCTCGCTCGCCGACCGCGAGGCGGTCATCGTCATCATCGCGATCGTCACCATCACCGCGGTCTGCCTGTGGCTGGCCAAGAGCCGGATGGGCAAGGCGATGCGCGCGGTCTCGGACAACCCGGCGCTGGCCGCGTCCTCCGGTCTGCGGGTCGACGGCGTCATCACCAACGCCTGGGTGATCGGTGGGGCGCTGACCGCCCTGGCCGGTGTGCTCTACGCGATGCAGCTGCAGGTCAACAGCTTCATGGGCATGCGGATCCTGCTGGTCATCCTCGCCGCAGTGACCCTGGGTGGTCTCGGCACGATCTGGGGCGCTCTGGTCGGCTCGATGGTGATCGGGCTCGTCTACGAGCTCGGACCGCTGTTCGGCGTACCCACGTCGATCAAGGAGATCGGCCCGCTGCTGATCATGATCGTGATCCTGCTGGTGCGGCCCCAGGGCATCCTGGGTCGCAAAGAGCGGCTCGGGTAGGAGAGACAATGGATATCCTCGACATTCTCCGGGCAGCGCTGCAACAGGCGCTCGGCCCGCAGGCGATCGTCTTCGCCCTGGCCGCCATCGGCCTCAACATCCACTTCGGCTACACCGGTCTGCTCAACTTCGGCCAGGCCGGGTTCGTCGCGGTCGGTGCGTACGGCCTGGCCGTCTCGGTGGTCACCTTCGATGCCCCGTTCTGGCTCGGCATCGTCATGGCGCTGGTGGCGCCGCTGGTGCTCGCCGTGATCCTGGGTGTGCCGACCCTGCGTCTGCGCGCCGACTATCTGGCGATCGTCACGATCGCCGCGGCCGAGGTGCTGCGGTTCGTCTTCGGCGCCGTGGAGACCAAGGAGACCTTCGGTGGCTCCAACGGGCTCAACGGCTTCGCCAGGCCGTTCCAGGAGGCCAACCCCTACAGCAGCGGCATCGACCTCGGCATCATCTCCTTCGGTCGCAACGACCTGTGGTCCCTGACCGTCGGCTGGATCCTGGTCGCGCTGTGCTGCGTGCTGGTGTGGGCGCTCATGCGCAGCCCGTGGGGACGCGTGCTCCGCTCGATCCGTGAGGACGAGGACGCGGTCCGCTCGCTGGGCAAGAACGTCTTCGCCTACAAGATGCAGGCGCTCGCGCTCGGTGGCGTCATCGGTGGTCTGGGCGGCATGTTCCTGGCGCTCAAGCAGGCCTCGGTCGTGCCGAGCGACTACTCGACGCTGATGACCTTCTACGCCTTCGCCGCGCTGCTGCTCGGTGGTGCCGCCCGGGTGATGGGTCCCGTCATCGGTTCGGTCTTGTTCTGGTTCCTGATCGCCGGGCTGGGCTCGTTCTTCAGCCAGTCGGCCGGTGAAGGTGGCTGGATCCCGTCGGCGATCATGACCGACACCCAGGCCAGCGTGATCCGCTACATCGTGCTGGGTCTGGCCATCATGCTGCTGATGATCTTCCGACCCCAGGGGATCTTCGGCGACCGTAGGGAGATCGCGATCGATGGACGCTGACATGACTGACCAGACGAACGCAGATAACGCAGAGAACGCCGAGATCAAGACCGGGCCCGCGGGCCTCGTCGGGGTGAGCACCGAGCCGGGCAGCAAGAAGCCCGACCCGATCGTGGTCGCCGACAACATCACGCGTACGTTCGGGGGACTCACCGCCGTCGACGTCGACCACGTCGAGATCCAGCGGGGTGCGATCACCGCGCTGATCGGCCCCAACGGAGCCGGCAAGACGACCTTCTTCAACCTGCTGACGGGCTTCGACCAGCCGAACAGCGGCTCGTGGAGCCTGGAGGGCAAGTCGCTCAAGGGCGTCGCCCCCTACAAGGTGGCCCGTCTCGGGATGGTGCGCACCTTCCAGCTCACCAAGGTGCTGGCGAAGCTCACCGTGATCGAGAACATGCGCCTGGGCGCCACCGGACAGAAGGGCGAGCGGTTCTGGACCGCGCCGTTCAAGTTCCTGTGGGGCAAGCAGGAGGACGAGGTCACCGCGAAGGCCGACGAGCTGCTCGCCCGCTTCCTGCTCGACAAGAAGCGTGAGGACTTCGCCGGGTCGCTCTCCGGCGGCCAGCGCAAGCTGCTGGAGATGGCCCGCGCGCTCATGGTCGACCCGGAGCTGGTCATGCTCGACGAGCCGATGGCGGGGGTGAACCCGGCCCTGAAGCAGTCGCTGCTGGGTCACGTGAAGTCGCTGCGCGACGAGGGCCGCACGGTCCTCTTCGTCGAGCACGACATGGACATGGTCCGTGACATCTCCGACTGGGTCATCGTGATGGCCCAGGGCAAGATCGTCGCGGAGGGCACCCCGGAGTCGGTCATGGCCGACCAGCGTGTCATCGACGCCTATCTCGGGGCCCACCACGACACCGACCTGAGCGAGCTCGACGAAGAGCGGCTCGAGGCCGAGGTCGAGGCCGAGATCGCCCAAGAGGAGGACGCGAAGTGACTTCCACCGATGCGGAGCAGTTCCGCGAGAAGCACCTGAGCGAGGCCGAGGGCGCGGTGCTCCGTGCCGACGGGCTCATCGCCGGCTACCTGCCCGGGGTCAACATCCTCAACGACACCGACCTCTACTGTCAGCCCGGCGAGCTGGTCGGCATCATCGGCCCCAACGGTGCCGGCAAGTCGACGCTGCTCAAGGCGCTCTTCGGTCTGGTCAAGATCCACGAGGGCACGGTCAAGCTGAACGGCGAGGACATTACCGGGAAGCGTGCCGACGAGCTGGTCAGCCGGGGGATCGGGTTCGTCCCGCAGACGAACAACGTCTTCCCGAGCCTGACCATCGAGGAGAACCTCGAGATGGGCTGCTACCAGGCCCCGAAGAAGTTCGCGGAGAGGTTCGACTTCGTCACCGCGATCTTCCCGGCGCTCGGGGAGCGGCGCAAGCAGCGTGCCGGCGGGCTCTCCGGCGGTGAGCGCCAGATGGTCGCGATGGGCCGGGCGCTGATGATGGAGCCGTCGGTCCTGCTGCTGGACGAGCCCTCCGCGGGGCTCTCGCCGGTCATGCAGGACGAGGTCTTCGTCCAGACCCGCAAGATCAACAAGGCCGGCGTCTCGGTCGTGATGGTCGAGCAGAACGCCCGCCGCTGCCTGCAGATCTGCGACCGCGGCTACGTGCTCGACCAGGGCCGCAACGCCTACACCGGCGCCGGCCGTGAGCTCGCCGACGACCCGAAGGTGATCGAGCTCTACCTCGGCACCCTGGGTGCCAAGGAGGACTGAGGGCGTACGTCCCGAACGACCAGGGCCCCGGAGCGTGCTGCTCCGGGGCCCCGGTCGTCTTCTGCTGTCGGGTGGCTCAGGCGACGGTGTGCGAGCGCCGCTGGGAGCGCCGGGCGGCGAGCAGCTCGCCGACGGCGCTGGACTGCTTCGGGCTGCGCTGCAGACGGGCGTGGTGGGGGAGGGCGCGGCCCAGGACGTTGAGGCGGGAGCGTACGACCGCGGTCGGCGCCACCCGCATGACCGCCTGGGCGCCGAGGCCGAGCCGGGCGAGGAACCGGTTGCCGTCACGGCCGCCGGCGGAGGCCGCGGCGGCGATCGTCCTGACCCCGCGCTCCTCGGCGAAGGCGACGGCCGACTCCATCAGCATCCGGCCCACCCCGCGTCGGCGGAAGCTGGGGACGACGTGGGGCGCGAAGATCTGCACGGTCGGCTCCAGGTTGAGCGGACCGAAGGTCGTGGCACACAGGTAGACCGCGCCGACGGGCTCGGTGCCGCACTCGGCGACCAGGAGGCGCTGGTCGGGGGAGGCGTCGGCGCCACGGATGATGGTCTCGAGGTCGCCCAGCTGCTCCTGGGCATCGGTCATCCGCAGCGAGTCCTGCCAGATGCCGAGGAGGAAGAGCGCGTCGTCGGCTCGAGCCTCCCGCACCGTCACGGGCACCCTGCTCATCGAGTCGGTCCTCCATGGGCGCCGTGCGTACAGATCATCACAATTCCTCCACGATCGTGCCTGTTCCTGGCGGGAATCGGGTTCCCCGAGTGATCATGGGTCACCTCGGCCCCGATGATACGGAGCCGATCATGGCGGCAACCCAGGCAATGATGCCATGGGGGAGATGTAACGGATTGGTGAAAAGACAGGTCCCTCGGGTGATTCGCCTACCGACCGTCTCTAATGTGTCTCCGCAAGGTCCGGCGTGAGCCGGGCCAGCCCATACGAAAGAGGGACAAAGCAGTGAACTCATCATCCTCTACCTGGATGAAGCTGACCGCGGGCGCCGGCGCCTTGGCGCTCAGCTTCACCCTCGCCGCCTGCGGCGGCGAGACCGCTTCCGAGGAGCCGGAGAAGAAGGCTGCCGCCAAGGGCGACGGCACTCTCACCATCGGGCAGCTCCTCCCGCAGACCGGAAGCCTCGCGTTCCTCGGCCCGCCCGAGTTCGCCGGCTCCGACCTGGCGATCCAGGACATCAACGCCGCCGGTGGTGTGCTCGGCAAGGACGTCGTGTCCGTCGTGGCCGACTCCGGTGACACGACCTCCGCGATCGCTCCGGCCGAGGCCGACAAGCTCATCGACGCCAAGTCCGACGTGATCGTCGGCACGGCCTCCTCGGGCGTGTCGATGACCGTGATCGACAAGATCATGTCGTCCGGCACCGTGATGTTCTCGCCGGCCAACACCTCGACCGAGTTCGACGAGGGTGACTTCGCCAAGCCGGACCTCTACTTCCGCACGGCTCCGTCCGACATCCTGCAGGGCGCCGTCATGGCCAACCTGCTGCTCGAGGACAAGCGCACCAACGTCGCGATCCTGGCCCGCCAGGACGCCTACGGTGAGACGCTCGCCGAGGAGGTCAAGGCCAACCTCGAGGGTGCCGGCTCCAAGGTCGCCACCACGGCGTTCTACTCCGAGGACGCCACCTCGTTCGACGCCCAGATCAACGAGATCGCCGGCGCCGGCGCGGACGCGGTCGTCGTGATCGCGTTCGAGGAGACCAAGAAGCTCATCCCGCAGCTCATCGCCGCGGGTGCCGGTCCCTCGAAGCTGCCGACCTACTTCGTCGACGGCAACCTGTCGGACTACTCCAAGGACTTCACCAAGGGTGAGCTCAAGGGCGTCAAGGGCACCCTGCCCGGCGCCGAGACCACCGGTGACTTCAAGGAGCAGCTCCTCAAGGTCGACCCGAAGCTGGCCGACTACTCCTACGCCGCCGAGTCCTACGACGCCACCATCGTCTCCGCGCTGGCTGCGGTGAAGGCCGACAGCGACGCGGGCGAGGCCATCGCCGAGGAGATCGTCGACATCACCACCGGTGGTGAGAAGTGCGAGACGTACGCCGACTGCGTCAAGCTCATCGAGGACGGCAAGGACATCGACTACGACGGCAAGTCCGGCCCGATCGAGCTCGGCGAGACCGGTAGCCCGACGGCCGCGTCCATCGGTATCTACCAGTACAACGACAAGGCGACCTACGCGCCCGTCAAGTACATCGCTGGCGAGGTCTGATCCAGCCGACGAAGGGCCCCGGAACCGCTCGGTTCCGGGGCCCTTCCGCGTGTCAGTTGGAGATCTGCGGGGCGGCGATCAGCGCGCAGGTGATCCGCGAGGTGCAGACCCGCTTGCCGCGCTCGTCGGTGATCACGATCTCGTACGCCGCGGAGTTCCGCCCCAGGTGGATCGCGGTCGCGGTGCCGGTGACGACGCCGGAGGTCGCCGAGCGGTGGTGGGTGGCGTTGATGTCCACGCCGACGGCGATCTTGCTCAGCGAGTGGCCGTGGATGCCGGAGCCGATCGAGCCGAGGGTCTCGGCGAGGACGACCGAGGCGCCGCCGTGGAGCAGACCGTAGGGCTGGGTGTTGCCGTCGACCGGCATCGTGCCGACGACCTTCTCAGCCGAGATCTCGAGGATCTCGACGCCCATCTTCTCGTTGAGTGCGCCCGCGCCCTGGGGGAGCGACCCGACGAACTTCGCGATCTCGGCGGGGTCGGTGGTGTGGAGTGCATCGGTCATGGATGCATGTTCGCACGCGGCTGTCCACCACTTGGTCTCGACCCGCTTCGCGGCTTCGCAAGCTCAGCCGCTGCCCTCGCTCGACCTTCTCGCGTTGCGCCCCGGCTCCTTCGTCGCCGTGCCGCAGGCTCGAATGTCGGTGGTCGTGGATAGAGTCGGACCGTGGCTGATGTGACGCGTGACCGACTGCTCCTTCTCGATGGGCACTCGCTGGCCTACCGGGCCTTCTTCGCCCTGCCGGTGGAGAACTTCTCGACCGTCACGGGGCAGAACACCAATGCCGTCTACGGCTTCACCTCGATGCTGGTCAACGTGCTGCGCGACGAGACCCCGACCCACGTCGCGGTCGCCTTCGACCTGTCGCGGCAGACGTTCCGGCTGGAGGAATACTCCGAATACAAGGCCAAGCGCAACAAGACCCCCGACGAGTTCAAGTCGCAGCTGCCGCTGATCCAGCGGCTGCTCGACGTGCTGCACATCCGCCACCTGTCCGTCGCGGGCTACGAGGCCGACGACATCATCGCGACCCTGGTGACCCAGGGGCTCGAGGCCGGGATGGAGGTGCTGATCCTGACCGGCGACCGCGACTCGCTGCAGCTGGTCACCGAGTCCTCCACCGTGCTCTACCCGATGCGCGGCGTCTCCGACCTGGCGCGGATGACGCCGGAGGCCGTCGAGACGAAATACGGCGTCCCCCCGCACCGCTATCCCGAGCTGGCCGCGCTGGTGGGGGAGGACTCCGACAACCTGCCCGGTATCCCGGGAGTGGGTCCGAAGACCGCCGCGAAGTGGATCAACACCTACGACGGCCTCGACAACGTGATCACCCACGCCGACCAGATCAAGGGCAAGGCCGGCGACAACCTGCGCGCCCATCTCGGTGACGTGATGCGCAACCGGCGGCTCAACGCGCTGGTGCGCGACCTGCCGCTCGAGGTCGGCCCGACGGATCTCGGCCGGGTCGAGTGGGACCGTGCGGCCGCGCTCGAGCTCCTCGACGAGCTCGAGTTCCGTGGCGAGATCCGCACCCGGATCACCGACGTGCTCGCGCCGGAGGACGACGTCCCGGTCGACGAGAGCGGGTTCGCGCTGGAGGGCGAGACGCTGGCCCCCGGCGCCGTCGGAGCCTTCCTGGCCGAGCTCGGGACCACGCCGGTCGGTCTGCACGTGCGCGGAGCCTGGGGTTCTGGGACCGGCCGCGTGGACGGGTTCGGGTTCGCGACGCAGGAGCGGGCTGCGTACGCGGGGGTGGAGGGGTTCACCCCCGAGGACGAGGCGGCGCTGGCCGGCTGGCTCGCGGACGCCACGAAGCCCAAGATCATGCACGACGCCAAGGGGCCGGAGCTGGCGATCGACGCCCACGGCTGGTCGCTGCGCGGGCTGGTGACCGACACGGCGCTCTCGGCCTACATCGTGGCTCCCGACCAGCGCTCCTACGACCTCGCCGACCTGACCCTGCGCTATCTCAAGCGTGAGCTCAAGCAGGAGGACGACGGCGGCCAGGAGTCGCTCTTCGGCGACGACAAGGTCGGCGGCGACGGGGTGGCGACGACCTCGATGCTCTACGCCCGGGCCGTGCTCGACCTGGCCGCTGAGCTCGACTCGGCGGTCGAGGCCGCCGGCGGACATCGGCTGCTCTCCGAGGTGGAGCTTCCGCTGCTGCACCTGCTGGCGCGGATGGAGAAGACCGGCATCGCGGTCGACACCGAGCACCTCGACGCGCTGGAGCGTCACTTCGCCGGCCAGATGAAGCAGGCGGCCGACGAGGCCTACGGCGTGATCGGCAAGGAGATCAACCTCGGCTCGCCCAAGCAGCTGCAGGTGGTGCTCTTCGACGAGCTCGACATGCCGAAGACGAAGCGCACCAAGACCGGCTGGACCACCGACGCCGACGCGCTCCAGCAGCTCTACGTGAAGACCGAGCACCCGTTCCTGCTCGCGCTGCTGCGCCACCGCGACGTGACCCGGCTGCGGGTCACGATCGAGGGCCTGCTGAAGACCGTGCAGGACGACGGCCGGATCCACACCACCTTCAACCAGACCATCGCGGCGACGGGACGGCTCTCCTCGACCGAGCCCAACCTGCAGAACATCCCGGTACGCACCGAGGAGGGCCGCGGGATCCGCAAGGGCTTCGTCGTAGGTGGCGGGTTCGAGTCCTTGATGACGGCTGACTATTCGCAGATCGAGATGCGGATCATGGCCCACCTGTCCGAGGACGAGCTGCTCATCGAGGCGTTCCGCTCCGGGCGCGACTTCCACTCGATCACCGCGGCGCGGGTCTTCGGCGTCGACCCCGACGCGGTCTCGGTGGAGCAGCGGGCCAAGATCAAGGCGATGAACTACGGGCTCGCCTACGGCCTGTCCGCCTTCGGTCTCTCCCAGCAGCTCGGCATCGAGCCGAGCGAGGCGCGCGGGCTGATGGAGGAGTACTTCGAGACCTTCGGCGGCATCCGCGACTACCTGCGCAGCCTGGTCGAGGAGGCCCGGCGCACGGGTTACACCGAGACCATCATGGGCCGCCGCCGCTACCTCCCCGACCTGCTCTCCGACAACCGTCAGCGGCGGGAGACCGCCGAGCGGATGGCGCTCAACGCCCCGATCCAGGGCTCCGCGGCCGACCTGATCAAGGTCGCCATGCTGCGGGTCCAGGCCGCCATCGACGAGGCCGGCCTCTCCTCCCGGATGCTCCTCCAGGTCCACGACGAGCTCGTCTTCGAGGTGGCGCCCGGCGAACGCGAAGCGCTGGAGTCCCTCGTACGCGCCCAGATGGGCTCCGCCGCCGACCTCAACGTCCCCCTCGACGTCTCCGTCGGCACCGGTCTGTCCTGGCACGAAGCCGCCCACTGACAGCCGAGGCGTCACCCACGTCGGCCGAGACGGCAGTTGTGGCGTACGAATCGGTGGTTCTGTAGGCCGAATCTGTCGTTGTGGGCGCCGAAGCTCGCTCTTCGTCGCCCACAACGACAGATTCGGCCGCCATTACTGCCGTCTCGGCCGACGTACCTGCCGCCTCGGCCTGCGGGGGTGACGGCTCGGCGGAGGGTCAGTCGGTGGGGGCGGCGGTGGTGATGTCGTTCTCGCTGGCCCAGGTGCCGAGGTCGCGCTTGTCGATGGCGGCGGCCATGAGGTCGGGGAAGAGGTCGGGGGTGCAGGCGAAGGCGGGGATGCCGAGGTCGGCGAGGGCGGCGGCGTGGTCGGCGTCGTAGCTGGGAGCACCGGAGTCGCTGAGAGCGAGGAGGGCGACCATGGTGGCCCCGGAGTCGGTGATCTCGCGGGAACGGCGCAGCATCTCCTCGCGGATGCCGCCCTCGTAGAGGTCGCTGATCAAGACCAGGACGGTTTCCTCGGGCTGCTCGATGAGGCTCTGGCAGTAGGCGAGGGCGCGGTTGATGTCGGTGCCGCCACCGAGCTGTACGCCGAAGAGGACCTCGACGGGGTCGTCGAGGTCCTCGGTCAGGTCGATGATCTCGGTGTCGAAGGCGACCAGCTTGGTCTCGACGGAGCGGAGCGAGGCGAGCACGGCTCCGAAGACGCTGGAGTAGACGACCGACTCGGCCATCGAGCCGGACTGGTCGATGCACAGGATGATGCGTCGCTGCGTCTGCTGGGCCTTGCGAGCGTGGCCGACGAGACGCTCGGGTACGACCGTGCGGTGCTCGGGGAGGTAGTGCTTGAGGTTGGCGGCGATCGTACGTCCCCAGTCGATGTCCGCGGGCCGCGGGCGACGCGTGCGCGCGGCCCGGTTGAGAGCACCGGTGACCGCCTGCACCGTCTGCGATCGGAGCCGGGCCACGAGCTCGTCGGTGACGGTGCGTACGACCGCACGGGCCGACTCGCGGCTGTGCTCGGGGATCACCCGGCCGAGGCCGATCAGGGTGGAGACGAGGTGGATGTCGGGCTGGACCGCGTCGAGCATCTCGGGCTCGGTGAGGAGCTGGTGGAGGCCGAGGCGGTCCATCGCGTCGCCCTGCATCACCTTCACGACCGAGGTGGGGAAGTAGGTGCGGATGTCGCCGAGCCAGCGTGCGACCCGGGGAGCGGACCCGCCGAGCCCGGCGCTGCGGCCCTTCGGCTGCTCGCCGTAGAGCTGCTCGAGCGCCTCGTCGCGGGCACGGTCCTCGGCGGTCAGCGACATGGGCGTTCCGTCGCCCCCGGCCCCGAGCGGCTCGTCGGCGTCACCGCCGAGCACCAGGCGCCAGCGGGTCAGGCGGTCGCGTTCGGGGCTCATGCGGGCTCCAGCTGCAGCAGGTCGGCGACCCGCGCGGCCGCGGGCAGCGCGAGGTCGAGATCGAGGGTGGCGGTGTGGGTGAGGTCGGTGGCCGCGTCGAGGTTGCGTACGCGGCCACCGATCTGGCGGCGTTCGGGTGACTGGAAGCGGGAGAAGGTGCGGCGCAGCAGCGGCAGCAGGTCCTCGAAGGTCGCCTCATCGACGCTCGCGACCCACTCGTCGAGCAGCCGGAGCAGCTCGATCTCGTGCAGCAGGAGCAGGGCTTCCCCCTCGAGCAGCCCCTCGACCCAGGCGGCGGCGTGCTCCGGCGCGGTGCCGCGCGAGAGCTGGCGGCTGAGCCGCGCGGAGACGATCTCGATGCCCACCTGCTCGGCGTCGAGCAGGATGCGGTTGACCCGTCCCGCGACCAGGCCGTGCACCTGGTCGTCGGCGCTGAGCGCGACGAGAGCCTGCTCCCAGGTCGCCACCCACACCGGGACCCCGGATCCCTCCTCGCCGACCAGCGACACCCCGCGGTGGGCGGCGTCGAGCGCGCCCTTCATGGCCGCGGCCGCGTCGTCGTCCAGCGAGGTGCAGGCGGCCCGCAGCCCGGCTGCGGCGCGGAGCACCACGGTGTGGAGCACTCCGGCGACCACGCCGGTGTCGGAGCCGCGTACGTCGCCATAGCGCTGGGTCCGCGCCAGCGGCTCGATCGCCCGGAGCAGGGAGAGGGTGTCGTGCTGGTGCGCGGTGCGCTCGGCGAGAGCCGTGATCGCGGCCTCGAGCCCGGCCGGGAGGTCGGCGACGAGGGCCTGGTCGATGAGCTCGGCCAGCGTGCCGAGGTCCTCGGCCTGCGCCGCCCGCTCGGCCACGAGCCCCTCGGCGGCAGCCACCACGGTGGTGCCGTAGAGGCCGGCCTCGACCAGACGTACCGCGAACTCCGGCTGCCACTCCAGCGTCCAGGCCTCCTTGAAGGTGCCCTTGGTGCCGCCCCGGTCGGCCTCGGTGGCCCAGTCGATGCCGAGCAGCCGCAGGCGGTGGAGCAGCAGCGACCGCTCGCGCTGGGCCTCGCGGCGCAGGTCGAGCACCACGGTGGTCTCGGCTGCGGACGGCTTGAGGCGGAGCCGCTTCTGCTGGCGGGCGAGATCCTGGGCGAGCGGCACCAACGGCGCCGACTCCGGCACCTGGCCGAGCTCCTCGCCGACCACGAGCGTGCGCTCGATCAGCGCCAGCGGCAGCCGCGAGCCCTCGCACAGCACGGCAACGGTGGCGTCCTCGAGCTCCTCGAGACCGGCCGAGGGCCGGCCGCGGACGGCGGCGAGCGCCTCCGCGAGGCGTACGGCCTCCACGACCGTCGCCGGAGCCGCGGCGAGTCCCTCGGAACGGAGGACCCGGGCGACCCGGGTGAGCCAGCCGGGCACGACGTCGGCCGGGGTGCCGGCGTGCCAGTGGGCGTAGAGGTGCTGATACCAGCCCGGGGAGGTGACGCCGGCGCCGTAGCCGGACTCGGCGGCGAGCCGGCCGGCGGTCCAGGGTGCCCAGGTCGCGGTGACCTTGATCCTCGGCAGGCCCTTGAGCAGCGCGTTGTCGTCGGCGACCTTCGGCCAGGCCGACGGGTGCAGGACCGGGGCGTGATAGGCGCCGCAGACCATCGCCACCCGCTCGCGTCCTTCTCGTCCGGCGGCGCGCAGGACCTTGCGCATGTAGGCCTCGCGGCGAACATCACCCGGCGAGGCCGGGTCCTCGGCACGGATCTCGGCCATCGCCTCGCGGATCGCGGTGAACCGGCTCAGCGAGGACTCGGCCCGGTGCTCGACCGCGTCCTCCCAGAAGCGCTCAGGGTCGTCGTAGCCGGCCGCGCGGGCGAGCCGGGAGATGGGGTCGGAGCCCACCGGGCGCGGCCCGGGCCGCTCGTCGGGCACGTCGGGTTGCCCCGCGGGGGCGAGGAAGTGGGTAGCCGGAAGGTCGGCGAAGCGAACATCGACGCGGTGCTCCAACGCCCATCGCATGGCGACCCACTCGGGGGAGAAGAACGCGAACGGATAGAACGCCGAGCGCCGTGGCTCCTCGACGGCATAGACGAGCGCCGCGACCGGCGGCACCAGGTCCGGGTCCGCGGCGAGCCCGAGCAGCGAGTCGAGCTCCGGTGGTCCCTCGATCACGACCAGGTCGGGGGAGAGCTCCTCGAGCGCGGCCGCGACCGACCGGGCGGAGCCCGGCCCGTGGTGGCGGACCCCGAGGATCTCGAAGGCGCAGCTCGGGTCGGTCACACCAGCTCCCGGCAGGCGCGGTAGAGATCGGCCCAGCTCGGACGGTCGCGGACGACGGTGTCGAGGTACTCCTGCCACACGATCCGGTCCTGCACCGGGTCCTTCACCACCGCGCCGACCAGCCCGGCCGCCACGTCGTCGGCCCGCACCACGCCGTCGCCGAAGTGGGCGGCGAGCGCCACCCCGTTGGTCATCACCGAGATCGCCTCGGCGGTCGAGAGGGTGGCGGAGGGCGACTTCACCGACGTACGTCCGTCGGCGGTGACGCCCGAGCGGAGCTCGCGGAAGATGGTGACCACGCGCTCGATCTCGGCCAGCTGGCTCAGGTCGGCGGGCAGCGAGAGCGAGGCACCGAGCTGCTCGACCCGGCTGCGGACGATCGAGACCTCGTCGTCGAGGGTGTCCGGCAGCGGCAGCACGACCGTGTTGAAGCGCCGCTTGAGCGCCGAGGAGAGGTCGTTGACGCCCTTGTCGCGGTTGTTGGCGGTGGCGATGAGGTTGAACCCCTGCCGCGCCTGGACCTCGTCGTCGAGCTCGGGGACGGGCAGCGTCTTCTCCGAGAGGATCGAGATGAGCCCGTCCTGGACGTCGGCGGGGATGCGGGTCAGCTCTTCGATGCGGACGAGGGCGCCGGTCTCCATCGCCCGCATCACCGGGCTCGGCACCAGTGCGTCCCGCGAGGGGCCCTCGGCGAGCAGGCGGGCATAGTTCCAGCCGTAGCGCAGCGACTCCTCGGGAGTGCCGGCGGTGCCCTGCACGACCAGCGTCGAGTCGCCCGAGATCGCCGCGGCCAGATGCTCGCCCACCCAGGTCTTGGCCGTGCCGGGAACGCCGAGCAGCAGCAGCGCACGATCGGTGGCCAGCGAGGCGACCGCGATCTCCATGAGGCGGCGGGCGCCGACGTACTTCGCGCTGATCGTCGTGCCGTCGGGCAGCTCGCCGCCGAGAAGATAGGTGGTCACCGCCCACGGGGAGAGCCGCCACCGGGGCGGGCGGGGGCGGCCGGTCTCGGCATCGTGGGCGGCCAGAGCGGTGAGCTCGGCGGCGTAGGCGTCCTCGGCGTGGGCGCGAAGAATGTCGGTCACTTGAAGGCCTCCGTGATGGCGTGGACGAGGGAGAGGTGCTGGATGAGCTGGTTGCGCTGCCTGGCGAGCGAGTCGGGCAGCCGGTGCAGGTCGGGAACGATCTCGGGCGGCATCCGCGCGGCCAGGACGGCGAACGACCTGGCGAGCTCGCGTTCCCGGGCGGCGAGGAGATCGAGGACCGTACGGCTGAAGTCGAGGCTCCAGGGACCCGGAACGGCGCCGAGCCGGGCCGAGATGGTCGTCCCGCCGCTGCTCGACCCGGCGCCGGTGATGAGCTGGCGCAGGACGAGCGCCTCCCGGTCGGCGCTCGGCACGATCTCGAGGAGCTCGCCTCGGTGGACGTCGCCGAGCAGCGCTCGGGCCCAGTCCGGGTTGCGGCGGGCGATGACGGCGCTGATGATGCCGGCGCGGGCGTCGGCGTCGGTGATCATCGCCCAGGTCGCGTCGGGGTCGCGGCCGGTGGCGTCGGTCCAGATCTCGAGCGGGGCACCCGCCGCGAGTTGCCGCAGCCAGTGGCCGCCCTGGGAGCGGCCCCTCGGGGCCTTGTCGAGCCCGTCGCGCACGGCCGTGGCATCGGCCTCGGTGGGCAGCTCGACCTCCACCGTCTTCCGTACGATCCCGGTGACTCCGACGAGCGGGCGCAGCAGCGCGCCGAGCCGCTGCCCGCGCGCCGAGCCGGGCAGGGCGTCGAGAAGATGCCGAGCCGAGAGTCGTACGTCCGCTCCCCGGTCATCGAGCGCCCGCTCCAGGAACGGCTCGTCCTCGAGGCTCAGCCCGGTGCGGAGCGTCTTGATCAACGTGGCCCGGTCGGCCGCCTTCTCGCCGGCCCAGACCGACTCGAGCCGTTCCCGGGCAGCGGCCGGGTCGACGGCCCGCAGCCGGGTCAGCATCTCGGTACGAGCGGCGGTCGGCTGCCGCGCCCAGGCTGCGTCGTCGAGGGGCTCTTCACCCGCACCGGCAGCAGCTCGTGCCGAGGCGATCATCGGGCGCCACCGGCGCCGGTTGGCGACCAGCCAGACGCCGCGCGCATCGGCCGCCGTCAGCGCGTCCCGGTGCAGCTCGGGTCGGGGCAGCGCCTGGTCGAGGAGCCGGGGGAGCAGCCGCGCGGGCACCCGGTAGCCGGCCGCGTTGGCACAGGCCAGCCAGTGGGCGAGGAGGTCGCCGCGCAGGTCGGCACCGCCGGGGGTCTGGTTGAGCACCAGCTCCAGCAGTTGTACGGCACCAGCCGGCGCCACCGGAAGCCGGTCGGCCGGGGCCGCCGCCGGTGCGGACGCGGTGCGAAGCGGTCGGCCCGAGCGCACCATCGCTCCGCCGACGGCCGCGGCGTCGAGCAGCGCGGTCTGCGCCGAGCCTCCCCGCCGCTCCGGTATCGGCAGCGTCTCGGGCGCCGGCGGCACCCCGCGCCGGGCCGTGCCCAGCACCGCAGCCGCCGTCACCGCGTCCCACCACTCCTCGGTCGTGCTCACAGCGCCACCAGCTCTTCGTCCGATCCGTCCTCAGCGCTCATGACCGTCAGCATCCTCAGCCCGTCGTCCTGGATCTCCCCGAACGCGGTCACCGGATTGCCCCCGGTCAGCGCGAGGAGGCGCCACCAGGTCCCCGGATCGCCGAGCAACGGCACCTGGTGACCGGCGTCGTCCACCACGAACGGCGGCTCGTCGCCCTCCGGCACCGACGCGGCGACGCGGACCACGACCGGAGCCCGGTCGGCCCACGGGTTGCCGGCCCGGAGCGCCGCCAGCGCGGCTCGCGCGCCGGCCAGATCGGTCGCCGTCCCCAGGTCGGACGTGGCCGGAAGGGCCACCGGCTCGGAGGCGAGCACCACCCGGCGTGGCGCGTGGCCCGGATAGAAGCCCACCGACGCCTCCAGCCGCGCCCCGGCCAGCCGGGCGATCGGCAGCGGGTTGCCACCCGCGGCGAAGTCGAGGAGAAGCACGGTCTCACCCGAGTCCGAGCGCAGCCAGGTGCGCTGCTCGATCAGGTTGCCGCGCTCGTCGCGATGAGCTCCCAGCACGGTCCACACGTCCGCGTGCATCCCGGCCTCCAGGACCTGGGCGGTCGGTGTCGCCCAGCCGATCACCGCGCGCAGGTCGCCCTGGGTGTCGGTGTCCAGCGAGTCCCAGGACCGCCAGGCCTGCGCGGCGGTCCACCAGCGGCCCACCTCGATCAGCAGATGCTCGGCCCAGTCCTCACGCCGGTTGATCGCTGCGGCCATCTCCCGGATCCGTTCGCCGAGCCCGGGCAGTTGCGCGTCGACCAGCCGGGAGGCGGCGGCGTCCCACCAGGTCCACGGCTGCGCCTTCGCGGTGGCGAGCCCGCCTCGCACCAGGTCCTCCAGCCACAGCACCAGGTCCTCGACGCCGCCGTCCATCAGCGCCCGGCGCTCCGCGGCCCGCCGCGCCTGGGCGGCCTTGTCCACCGGCTTGGCCGGCGCCGCGGCACGCTCAGCCGCGCCCGCGGCACGGGCCGCGCGCTGCGAGGCCCACTCCGAGGCGTACGCCTCCGGCTGGTCGACCTCGCCCACCTGCGCCCCGGCCCACAGCAACAGCAGCGCGAGGGCGTGCTTGCAGGGGAACTTCCGCGACGGGCACGAGCACTTGTAGGCAGGGCCGGTGAGGTCGACGCTCACCTGGTAGGGGTTCTTGCCCGAGCCCTGGCACTTGCCCCACACGAGCACGTCGGTGGCACCCGTCTCCGACCAGGGTCCGGGCGTGGCGAGCTTGCGGGCGGCGTTGAGCGACCCGGCGTCGGGAGCCGCCTTCTCCACGGCATCGATTGACCAGCGAGGCATGATGCGCACATCTAAGCCTGCCCCGCCGACAGTTTGGTGAAATCGCAGATCAGTCGCGGTGAGGCGTCTGGCTGAGCCGCCAGAAGGTGGCCGCCAGCAGCACGGCGGCGAGGGTGGCGTCGATGCTGAGGACCGCCCAGACCAGGCCCTCCGCGGTGGACTGGACGGCGCCGAGGCCGAGGACGGCGGCGACCGCGATCCACAGGAGGTACGCCGAGAGCCGGCTGCGCCGGGCCAGCACGGAGTAGACGAGCAGCTGGAGGACGGACAGCACCGTGCCGAGGATCGCGAAGACCCAGAGGAGCCCCTCGATCTCGGCGTAGTCGGGGCCGCCGATGAAGATCATCGCCAGCCAGGACAGCAGCCAGGAGCCGGCGGTCGCGCACGCGCCGAGACCGGCGACCAGCGCCAGGGACTTGAGCAACGCGGAGCGGCGGCTCGCCTCGGCCGACATCGACGGGAAGGCGATGATCACCACGAACTGGGGCAGGAACAGCACGGCCTTGGTGAGGATCAGGCCACCTGCGTACAGGCCGGAGACGTGGTCGGAGAGCACGTTGCGCGCGATCAGGATGTCGACGTTGGAGAGCGCGAAGAAGCCGAGCAGCGCGAACGACCCGTGCAGCATCTCCACCACGACGGGCTTGATCGGACCGGGCTTCGCCTCCACGGAGGACGTACGCCGCCGCAGCACCCACCAGCCGACGATCGCCGGCGCGAACTGGGCCAGCGCGACACCGGCCATCGCGGCGCCCTCGGTCGGACGGATCCACATCGCGGCGGTGGCGACCACGACCCGGGGGATGCCGAGCGCCAGGTAGATCATCGCCAGGCCGAGCCAGCGGCGCTCGCCCTGCAGCACCCCGGCCTGGCCGCCCATGATCGTCAGCGGCACGGCGCACACCGCGACCAGCAGCGCCGGGTAGATCGAGTCCAGACGCAGCATCTGCCACACCAGCGGTGAGGCGATGAGCATGACCGCACCGACGACGACGGCCGCCCGGTAGGTCGCTCGCAGCACCGTCCGCTCGATGGCGCGCTCCTGGCCGGGGGTCTCGGTCACCCGCCGCGAAGCCGTCGCCTGCATGCCGAGCTGGACGACGCCGGCGACGAGGAGCAGCGACATCATCGAGGCGACGCCACCGTACTGTCCGGGGCCGAGGATCCGGGCGGCGATGATCTGGAAGCCGTAGGTCGCGACGTTGGTGACCATGATGCAGACCGCGAGGAAGCCGCTGCTGCGGATGAGCGCAGACAGCCGGCGCCGGCGGGCGCTGGTCGGGCTGGCGGTCATCGTGGGCACTTGGAAAGCCTAGGGTGCGGCAGGTCACATGCCGGCACCGGCATCCGCCCAGGACCGGAACTCGTTCGCCACAACTGACGTCTCGGCCTGCAGAAGTGACGTCTCGGCTTAGGGTGGCGGCGTGAGCGAGCGGGTGGTGCCGACCTTGTGGGCGGGCGTGCTCGCGGTGCTGATGCTGGGGCCGACGCTGGGGCCGGGGTTCGTGCTCAGCTACGACATGGTGTGGGTGCCCGACCTCGCGCTGACCCGCGACGTACTCGGCCTCGGGTCGGCGCTGCCGCGGGCGGTGCCCTCGGACGCGGTGGTCGCGGTGCTGGACGAGGTCGTTCCGGGTCTCGTGCTGCAGAAGATCGTCCTGCTGGGGGCGCTGGTGCTGGCCGGAGCGGGCGCCGCGGAGCTGGTGCGCGACCGCTCGCTCGTGGCGCGGCTGGCGGTGGTGAGCCTGACCGTATGGAGTCCGTACGTCGCCGAGCGCCTGTGGATGGGTCACTGGCCGATGCTGCTGGCCTATGCCGCGGTGCCCTGGCTCGTGGTCGCCGGCCGCCGGTGGGCCGCGGGGAGTCCGGGCCCGGTGTGGATGCTGCCCGTCCTCCTCGCCGGAAGCCTGAGCGCGAGCGCCGGCATCGTCTCGGGTGCGGTCCTCCTCGCCACCGGCCTGCGCCGCGGCCGGCGCCCGGCGCTGCTGCTGGCCGCGGTGGCGGCGGTGAACGCGCCCTGGATCGTCGCCGGCCTGACCCACACGTCCCAGGCGGCGTCGGCCACCGGGTTCGACGTCTTCGCGCTGCGTGGCGACGCCCTGCCCGCTCCGCTGGCCGCGTTGTCGCTCGGCGGGATCTGGAACACCTCGGTCGTCCCGGCGAGCCGGGACGGCTGGCTCGCCTGGGTGGCGCTGGTGCTCCTGGTCGCGCTGGTCGCGGTGGGAGGTCGTCGGTGGTGGAGATCCGAGAGCCGGCGGGTCGCGATCCTGGCACTGTGGGCCGCGGGTCTGGCGATCGCCGTCGCCGGCTGGGCGGCGCCGCAGGCGCTCGACGCCCTCGCTCGAGACGTCCCCGGTCTCGCGCTCCTCCGCGACAGCAGCCGTCTGCTCACGCTGTGCCTGCCGCTGCTGATCCTCACGGTGGCCGCCGGGGTGGAGGCGCTGGGGGAGAGGCTGCGCGGATCAGCCCCGAGATGGGCGGCGGCCGTGGTCGTCGTGCTCGTCCCGGTGGCAGTCCTTCCCGACGCTGCCTGGGGCCTGGCGGGTGGCATCGGGACCGCCGACTACCCACGCGAATGGAACCAGGCGCGCGCGGCGCTCGCCGAGGAGACGGCTCCGGGCGACGTACTCGTCCTGCCCTGGTCCGCCTACCGCGCGCCGTCGTGGAACGACGGCCGGCCGGTGCTCGACCCGCTGCCGCGGATGCTGACCCGGGCGAGCATCGTGAACGGCGACCTGGTCATCGGCAGCCGGGTGATCCGAGGGGAGGACCGGCGGGCGGATGAGGTCGCCGACGCGCTCACCGGGACCGACGCCGCGGGACAGGTCACCACCCTGCGCCAGCTGGGGATCGGGTACGTCGTCACCGACCGGTCCGCGGGCGATGCGCCACAGATCGCCGGCGAGACGGTCTACGAGGGCGGTGGCCTGCTCGTCCAGCGGCTGCCCGAACGCGAACACCGGATGCCCGAGACGAAGGTCGGCCCGGCGATGGCAGGAGCGTGGGCGGCGTACGGCCTGGCCTGGCTCGCCGCCGCAACATCAACAGTTTTGCTACTGATCAGTATGGGTCGCCGGCCGGCTGCTAAGGTTCGCGGCTAGGAGAGGGAGGTCACATATCCATGGGCAACATCATTGCCATCGTCGCCAGCATTCTTGTGGGCGGCGGAGTCGCCGCAGCGACCATCGTCGGAGTCGTCACCAGCAACACGGACAACACCGTCGAGAATCCTCCGAGCGTCTCTGAGTCGACGGTTCAGTACGGCACCAACGACTGAGCACGACGAAGCAGAAGGGGCCCGGCGGTTTCCGCCGGGCCCCTTCGCCGTCTCGATGACGGAGAGACGTCAGTCCGCGCCGACCACGCGCCCCTGCAGGGCCGAGGCGAGCACGGCGTTGAAGTTGAGCTGGCTCTGCTCCCAGGTGTGCTTGCGCGCGTGCCAGCGGGCACCCTCGGCCAGCTCCTTGCGACGGATCTCGTCACCGAGCAGGTGGTCGAGCGCGGCCACGAACCCGGCCTGGTCGTCGACCAGCACCCCCGACTCGCCGTCGTCGATCGACTCCGTCGTCCCGCCGGCGTCGCGGAATGCGACCGTCGGGGTGCCGTGCTGGGCGGCCTCGGTGACGACCAGACCCCAGCCCTCCTTCAGCGACGGCAGCGCCATCAGCCAGGAGCGCTCGTAGACCGCCTCCTTGGTCCCCTCGTCGACATGTCCCAGCATCTCGACGAAGTCCCCGGCCCCCACCCGGGAGACGTACGCAGCCAGCTCGTCGGCCCACCAGCCGCCGCCCACGATGCTGAGTCGCAGGTCCGGGTAGGTCTCCCGCAGCGCGACGACCGCGTCGACCGCGAGCTCGACCCGCTTGTGCGGCACCAGCCGTCCGACGACGCAGACGGAGGGGTGCTCGGTCTTGGCCGGCTGGTCGCTCAGCGCGGGCGCGGCGCCGTTGTGCACGACCGCGACCCGGGCGGGGTCGACGCCGAGCGTGGCCAGCTCCGCGCGGGTGGCGCGGGAGACCGCGACGTACTGCTTGCGGCGGTAGAGCCGCGGCGCCAGCCACGACTCGATCCACCAGCCGACCCGCCCGGACAGCCCCGGGTAGACCACCGGCCACTGCTCGCGGTGCACGTGGTGGACGAGCACCGCGACGGGCGCCCGGGTGCCGAGCGGCGTGAAGAACGGCAGCCCGTTCTGCACGTCGATGACCGCGTCGACGCGTCCGATCGGGCCCAGCCGGCCCAGCGCCAGCAGCAGCACACCCCACAGATAGATGCTGAGCTTGCCGCCGCGGCGTACGTAGCGGACACCGTCGCGCTCCTCACGGGCACGAGCGCCCGGATAGGCCGCGGTGAACACGGTCACCCGCGCTCCGGCACCGACCAGGCCGGCGGTGATCTGGTGGAGGTAGAGCTCGGCCCCACCGGCTTCCGGGTTGTCAGAATCGCGCCAGCTGAACACAGCGACATGGCCGCCGTTCAGCTGCGCTCCCTCGTTGGCGCGCAAAATACAGTGCTCCCCTGGATCTCGCAGTTCCCCGCTGCTGAGTGCTCCCTCCCCAGGGGTCACGCAGTTACTGGAGAGTAGGACATTTCGTGACCAAATGCACACCCTCTGGGGTAATCGGTTAGGGTTCCCGCCGTGCCGAACCTTCTGGACCCCCAGCGCGACGCCCCGGCCGGCACCGGCTGGAAGGCGACCCTGCGGCGCTCCGTGCGTCTCTTCAGCGACTTCCGCGTGGAGCAGACCGACCCGGCACGCTTCTACACCGCACTGGCGGCCGACTCGGTCGGCCAGCTCGCGCACTACACCGACGGTGAGACCATTGAAGGCACCGTCCTGCTCGACGTCGGCGGCGGCCCGGGCTACTTCCGCGACGCCTTCATGAAGGCCGGCGCGACCTACCTGGCGCTGGACGCCGACGCCGGCGAGATGCAGGGTGCCGGGATCGTGGCGGAGGGCAGCATGCTCGGCGACGGGATGCGGCTGCCGGTCCGCACCGGCTCGGTCGACGCCTGCTACTCCTCCAACGTGCTCGAGCACGTCCCGACCCCGACCGCGATGCTCGACGAGATGCTCCGGGTCACCAAGCCCGGCGGCGTCGTCTTCTGCTCCTACACGCTGTGGTGGGGCCCCTGGGGCGGCCACGAGACCAGCCCGTGGCACCTGCTCGGCGGCCGCTACGCGCGCCGCCGCTACCAGCGCAAGCACGGCCACGAGCCCAAGAACAAGTTCGGCGAGTCGATGTACGCGGCGACCGCCGCCGCCGGGCTGTGCTGGGCGCGCGCCCAGCGCAAGGCGGGCAACGCCGAGATCCTGGCTGCGGTTCCGCGCTACCACCCGGCGTGGGCGGCGTGGCTGATGCGGGTCCCGGTGGTGAGGGAGGTGCTCTCGTGGAACCTCCTGCTCGTGCTGCGCAAGACGTGACCCCTTCGGCCACCTCCCCCCTGAGGATCTCGGCGTACGTCGCGATCCTGACCGCGATCACGTTCACCCAGGCCCCGGGCCGGATCGTCGCGGACACCAAGTTCGACCTCAGCGCCGACCCGTGGGCCTTCCTGGCCCGGGCGCTGCACATGTGGGACGCCCAGGGCGCCTTCGGCCAGGTGCAGAACCAGGCGATCGGCTACGTGTGGCCGATGGGTCCGTTCTACGGTCTCGGTCAGCTGGCCCACCTGCCGGAGTGGGTGATCCAGCGGCTGTGGTGGGCGCTGCTGCTCAACCTGGCGTTCCTCGGTGTCCTGGCCGTGGCAAGGGAGTTGCAGCTGGGGCGGCCGTGGGCGCAGGTCGCGGGTGCCGCGGCGTACGTCCTGACGCCACGCGTGATGACCATCCTCGGTGCCAACTCGGTCGAGCTCTGGCCGACCGCGGTGGCGCCCTGGGTGCTGCTCGCGGTCATCCGGGCCAGCGGGACCACCACCACCAAGGACCTGCTGCGCTGGTGCGCGCTGGCCGCTCTCGCGGTCGCGTGCGCGGGCGGGGTCAACGCGACCGCGGTCTCGGCGGTGCTGGTCCCCGGGGTGATCTTCCTGCTGACCCGCACCGGCCTGCGGCGGTTCGCCGCCCTCGTCCTGTGGGGCGTGTTCACCGTCCTCGCCACCCTGTGGTGGACGATCCCCCTGGTACTCCAGGGCCGCTACATCCCGCCGTTCCTCGACTACATCGAGACCGCGGCGGTGACCGCCTCGACCACCGGACTGCTGCCGACGCTGCTCGGCACCTCCGACTGGGTCGCCTACGCCGACCCGATCTACTACCCGGCCGGGCAGAGCCTGCACGCCACGCCCTACCTCGTCCTCGACGCCGCCGCCGTCGTCGCGATCGGGCTGGCGGGGCTCGCCGGCGTGGGCCGTGGCCGCCGCCACCCGGAGAGCCGGTTCCTCATCGGCTGCGTGCTGGCCGGCGTCGTCCTGGTCGGGATCGGCTACACCGGCGCGCTGGCCGGCTGGGGAGCCGAGGCCCGTCAGGACCTCGTCGACGGTGCCCTGGCCGCGGTCCGCAACAGCCACAAGTACGACGCCGTGCTCCGCCTCGGGCTCGCGGCCGGGGTCGTGCTCGCCGTCGAGACCATCCTCTTCCGTGCCGGCCTGGCGCGCGCCTCGGGGACGAGCACCAGGGCCGCGCAGTGGCTGCGGACCGTGTTCGTCATCGCCGTGGCCGCCTCGCTGGCCGGCCTGGCCGTCCCCTGGGTGCGTGGCCAGGTGCCGCCGCCGGGGTCGATCGAGAACGTGCCGGGCTTCTGGACCGACGCGGCCGACCACCTCACCGAGACCGACGACGGCGGCGTCACCCTGGTGCTCCCGGCGGCCCGGTTCGGCGACTACCTGTGGGGCAGCACCCACGACGAGGTGCTGCAGCCCTACGCCGACTCCCGCTGGGCCGTACGCGGCGTGGTGCCCCTGGCCGAGCCCGGCAACGTCGTCTGGCTCGACCGGGTCACCGAGGAGCTCGAGCGCGGCACCGCGAGCGCGGATCTCGCGCCGATGCTGGCCAAGGCCGGCGTCACCCGCCTGCTGGTGCGCAACGATCTGCACTGGGGCACCACCGGAGCCCCGCCGCCCTCGCTGGTGCACGCCACCCTGGACCAGTCGCCCGGCCTGACCCGGGAGGCGAGGTTCGGCTCCGACTTCGGCAACACCACCTACCACCGCGAGAACGGCACCCGGGTGCTCGTCGACGGAGGACTGGCGGGGGAGTACCCCCCGATCGAGATCTACCGGGTCGACGACGCGTCGGCCGGAGCCACCCTGATCCCCGCTCGGACGACCGTGATGGGCGACCCCGGCGAGCCCGCCAGCGGCGCCCAGGCGGTGCTGACCGCCGACGACACCCGGTCGGCCGACGACATGGCAGGGGAGAAGCCCGACGTCATCCTCACCGACGGGCAGCGGCGGCGTACGACCATCTTCTCCGGGGTCCGCGCCAACTCCTCCTCGACCCGCACCGCCGAGGAGGGCGTCGACTCCGACCAGCCCGAGAACTTCCACCGCTACCTGGAGGACCAGGAGCGGTGGCAGAGCACCATGGTCTGGCGCGGTGTCGAGGCCGTCGAGGCCTCCAGCTCCGCAGCGACCCCGAGCGATCTCCCGGTCGACCGGGGCCGGGCACCCTCGGCCGCCCTCGACGGTGACCCCGACACCGCATGGCGCACCGAGACCGGCTGGGGACACAGCCCCGAGGGCGCCTGGCTCCGGGTGCGCTTCGAGGACGAGACCGACCTCGGCAGGGTCACCATCAGGCTGCCCGACAACGTCGTCGGGGTCGAGCGGCTCGAGCTCGTCGCCGGCGCCCAGATGCGCAAGGTCTACGCCCCGCAGCCGGGGGCGGAGGCGACGTACGACCTGACCGGGTTCAGCGCGCGCAACCTCACCATCACCGCCCGCGGCGCCACCGCCTACGGGCCCTGGGGGATCAGCGAGCTCGACATCGAGGGCGTCGACGCACAGCGCCTGGTCGCGCTGCCCACGCCCCCCGACGACACCACGATCCGCAAGATCCGGCTCGGCCGCGACACCGACCGCAGCGGCTGCATCGACCAGGAAGGTGTGCTCTACTGCGAGCCGTTCCTGGCCGACACCGGAGACGACGGCGACAACCTCGACCGGCTGGTCACCCTGACCCGCGACCAGTCCTTCCACGTCAGCGGCACGGTGTCGCTGCGCCGCGATCACGCCTACGCCGAGGCCGCCGCGGCCCTCACCCGTGTCGACATCACCGCCCCGAGCAGTGGCGACATCGCCCAGTCGGCGCTCGCGATGATCGACGGCGACGACGGCACCTCCTGGCGCGCTCCGTCGACCGGCCCGGCCGCGGTGACTCTCCGCCTGCCCGAACGGCAGCGGATCCGGTCGCTGCGGCTCGTCGTCAACGAGGCCGCCCCGGTCAGCATCCCCACCGAGGTCGAGATCACCGACCTGCGCCGCCCCAAGCGCAACGTCACCCGCGAGGTCGGCGAGGACGGCGACGTCGCCGTGCCCAAGGGCTGGCGCACCGACCGGCTTCGGATCCGGATCACCGAGACCGACCCGGCCTACGACCAGCCCTCGAGCCTGGCCGACGCCACCGAGCTGCCGGCCGGCATCTCCGAGCTGCAGGTCAACGGTCGTGCGCTCGGCGACGGGCGGTTACGGGCGGGCTGCGCCGACGGGCCCCACATCCGCGTCGGCGACCGGCTGCTGCGTACGTCGGTCGACGGGTCGCTCTCCGACCTGCTGCGCGGCGGTGAGGCGTCCCTGAAGGTCTGCGGCACGACACCGCTCGCGCTGGTCGCAGGCGAGAACACGCTCCTCGCCGACCCGGCCCCGATCGCCTCGGGCTCCGCTTCGGCAGGTGGCGCGCTTCGGTTCGACAGCCTCGAGCTCAGCGCCGAGGTGATCGCGGCTGCCGAGCCGCCGACCGCGGTCGAGGTGGAGCGGGACGAGCGCGACGCCGCGGTCTCCGCGACCGTCTCGGCGGAGACCTACGACCGGGTCCTCGTACTCCCGCAGAACATCAACACCGGAGCGACCGCGACCCTGGACGGCAAGGCCCTGCGCGCCCAGCGGGTCGACGGCTGGCAGCAGGGCTGGATCGTGCCCGCCGGAGCATCGGGAGAGGTACGTTTCGGCTTCGCCCCCGAGGGCACCTACCGTGCCGGGCTGCTCGCCGGTGCGGGCGGCGCGGCGCTGGTCCTGGCTCTTGCGCTGGTGACCTCATGGCGCCGCCGCGGCACCCCGCCCAGCCTCGAGCTGTTCCCGGTGGCTGCGCCGTGGCGGTGGTACGACGGCGGGCTGCTGATCCTCGTGGCCGGTCTTCTCGCCGGCTGGTGGGGTGCGCTGGCCGCCGTGGTGGCCTGGCTGCTGCCCCGGGTGACCGGCCGCCGTCCGGCGGTCGTACGTCTCCTGGCCGTCGGCTCCGGGGCCGCACTGCTCGCCGGCGCCCTCGCCGTCGAGATCCTCCCGACCGCCTGGGACCTGCCGTGGGACCCGCCCGCCTGGACGGCTCAGGCGCTCTCGCTGGCCGCGGTCGTGCTCGTGGCGGCCTCCGCCTCCGCGGGGCCACGCTCGGGTTCCGGCTCCGGCTTGCGCGAGGGCCTCAACGCCGAGGGGCGCCAGCTGCGCAGCCGCATCACCCTGCGCTCGAAGAAGAGGTAGGAGAGGGCGGCGACCGGGATGGTGATGACGAGCGTCATCCCCAGGACCGTCCAGAAGCGGTCGTTGAAGGTGCCGAAGCCGAGCAGCTCCATGCCCATGAGCAGCACGAACATGTGGATCGAGAAGATGCCGTAGGAGATCTCGCCCAGTGCGCTGGGCACCGGACCGGCCAGCCAGCGGCGTACGGTGCCTTCGAGCTCGGGTCCGAAGACCAGCGGGAAGATCACGCAGACCGCCACCGCGCCGTAGAGCACACACTTGAGCGCCGACTCGGCCGGCGTGGGGGCGTCCACGAGCCCGGTCGGGCCGGTGATCGGCGTGCAGGCGGCCACGAAGAGCCCCAGGGCGAGCAGCCACCAGCCGGCGAGGTCGCGGGCCGCGCGGTCCAACCGCGCCCGCATGCCCGGGTCGACCGAGCACGCCGCGAGCGCGGTGCCGGCCAGGAACCACGGCAGGTAGGCCGGCAGCCACTCGGCCGCGAACGGCTGGTCGAACCAGCTCCGGGCGCCGGCCGCGAACACCACGCCGCCGACCGCGAGCAGGAGCGAGACGACCAGCACGCGGCGTACGTCCAGGCGGTCGCGCGGCGTCAGCAGCCGCACCACCAGCGGCAGCGCCAGGTAGAAGGCGACCTCGGTGCACAGGCTCCACATGTGCGCCAGGCCGTAGGCGTGGGAGTCCTGGGTGTAGATCTGGGTGAGGGTCAGGTTGGCGATCCAGCCGCCGACGCCGACGTCGGAGTTGGCCGGTGCGGCGAGCAGGCAGACGATCACCACCAGCCAGTAGAGCGGCAGGATCCGGAGCGCTCGCTTCCACAGGTAGCGGCCCGTGCTCGGCGGGGGAGTTCCGGCGGCGCTGGCCGCGAACCACGGCCTGGCCAGCAGGAACCCGGAGACCACGAAGAAGAGCGCCACGCCGAGGTCGAAGTGGGCGAGCATCGCCCCGGTCCAGCCCCGCGGATAGCGGCCGGTGTGGAACCCGACGTGGGTGAGCACGACCATCAGCGCGCCGACCGCGCGGAGCGCGTCGAGGGTGAGGAACCGGCGGTCCATCAGTCATCCTCCTCGGAGCCCGAGATCGGGTCGCCGAACGGAACCACCTCGCCGACCTCGATGCCACCCAGGCACGGCTTCGATCCCGGCGTCAGGCTCTGGAAGCCGATGCTGTCGAAGCGTCCCTCGCCGGTACGCAGGTAGAGGCTGCGGAAGCCGGGCTCGACCTCGACGTCGTAGGAGTGGTCGCCGGCGGTCACCCGCATCCGGCCCGCGTCCTTGTCGGCAGCCACGTAGGCGACCCGGACCCACCACCCGGCGCCGTCGACGCCACCGTCGAGGCCCACCTGGAGCGGCGTCTGCCGCACCCGGAGCGGGCACTGGTCCAGGCTGGGCGTCGGGTCGACGGCGCCGACCGAGCGTCGCTCGGGCTCGACCAGCGCCGGCCGGATGTGGCCGTCCTTGTCGACCAGGTAGAGATTGTCGGTGCTGGCCCGGGGGAACGCCATCTTGTCCGAGAGCGGTCGGAGCACCCGGCTCACCTGGTTGTAGGGGTACGACGCGCCCCAGACCATCCATTCGGGCACCGGCCCGTCGGCCATCGGCAGCGGCTCGTCGACCTCGGCCAGGTCGGCGCGGACGGTGTCGATGTAGCGCCGGGTGTTGTCGTCGTCGTGCCAGCCCTGGGCGTAGGAGTAGGACGAGAAGAGCCCCAGTGCCGCGACGACCGCGGTGGCCACTGCCACCCGCCGGGGCACGTCCAGGAACGGCGACGTACGCGTCGGGGTGAGTGTCTCCACGGCCCCGCGCAGCGGCAGCGTGGCCAGCGCGAGCGCCATCGCGGTGACCGCGATCGTGTCGGTGAGGTAGCGGTAGGCGAGCGCGATGTCGGCCCCGACCCCGCCGGCCCGGATGGCGGTGATCAGCGCGATGTCGATGACGAGGATGCCGCCCACGAGCCACCAGGCCCGCAGCGCCATCGAGCGGGTGCGGGCGAGCTCGTAGGTCAGCAGTGCCAGCACACCGACGGCGAGCACCGAGACCACCGCCCCGGGCTCGGCCCAACCCGCCGAGTTGCCCTCCAGCCACGTCCAGCGCAGCGGCCCGCCGACCACGCCCGGCGCCCACGACTCGAACAGGAACCGCTGCGCGACCAGCGCGAACCCGTCGGCGTCCGAGCTGCCCGAGGCCTTCGACGACCCGGCGCCGAGGGCGAGATAGGCGATGACGGAGCCGATCGAGACGACCCCGTAGAGCAGCACGCCGGGCAGGTAGCGGGTCAGGATCGTGCGCAGCCGGGTCAGGATGTCACCGGTGGCGAACCAGCCCAGCGCCAGCACCGCGTACGGCCAGAACAGCAGCATCGCCTTCTCGCCGAACGCGATCGCGGCCAGCGTGATGAGGATGGTCAGCAGGGCCCAGCGGAACCGCCGGGTACGCAGGTAGTTGAGGTGTGCCCACGACCCCCAGAAGATCGCGGCGAGGAACGGCAGCTGGGTGATGCCAGGACCCCAGGACAGGAACGCCGGCAGGCTGATCGAGGAGAACAGGAACAGGGCCAGCGGCGGCAGGATTCCGCGTCGCGGACCGAACGCCGAGCAGAGGAACACCAGCGCGCCGAGGCTGGCGACCGCCTGCAGCACCAGCAGCTCGACGGCCGGATAGACCCAGGCGTACGGATCGAGGCTGAAGTTCCAGGCCGTCAGCGCGAACGCGCCCGGCATCAGGTGACCGGCGAAGCCGCGGAAGAGAAGGTCGGCCGAGAGCCCGTCCGACATCAGCTTCGACATGAAGTTGGCGTCGTCGAAGCGGTACCACGAGCCGCTCAGTGCCCAGGCGCGGAAGGCGAGCTGGGCCACGATCAGGACGAGCGCGGCCGTGACGACCTGTCGGGGAGTCGCCAGCACGCCGTCGGCAGCGGGCGCGTCAGCAGGCCCGCCGGTGTGCCCGGCAGCGGTGGTCGTGGGGTTGGGGGAGGACACGAACAGGAAGTGTCGCACAGCAGTTTGTGACCCGTTGCACACCTATCCGGGTATTGCTGCTACGGTTCGCGGATCGAGGGGGGACCTGAGGCCTTGGGAGGGGCAGAAACATGCGAAAAGTGATTGGGTACGTCTTCTTGCTGGTCGGCGCGTTCGCGCTGGTCGCCGCCGCGGTAGCCGGCTTCTGGGGCAGGGACGCCGCGGCGACCGTGCCGCTCAACGTGAACACGACGACCGTTCTGGACGGCACCGCCAGCGGCGCGCTGGCCAAGTCGGATTCCCCAGTTGAGGTGAAGTACACCCGGACCACCGAGGCGGCCCCGAAGGAGTCGACCGACGACGTCGTCGTGTTCGTCGAGGCCGGCTGCATCATGGTCCAGGAGGGTGACACGCCTCCGTGCGCCCGCGCCGAGGACGACGACCGCGTCGTCATCACGACCGAGCGCGCCTACGCCATGGACCGCAAGACCTCCGAGGTCGTCGAGGACCAGGCCAAGTACGTCGGTGAGGACCGTGCCGTCGACGGCATGACCGGCCTGGCCGGCAAGTTCCCGTTCGACACCCAGCGTCACGACTACAACTACTGGGACGACACGCTCGGCACGACCGTCATCGCCACCTACGTCGACGATGTCGAGATCAAGGGTGTGAAGACCTACCAGTTCGAGGTCTCCGCCTCCTCCGACGACGAGATCCTGTCCAAGGGCGAGGACGGCGAGCCGGACACCGACGACGACGTCCGCGGCTCCTACGAGGCCACCCAGACGATCTACGTCGAGCCGACCACCGGCTCCTACATCGACCAGAGCGCGACCCAGAAGATGGTCACCAGCAGCGGCATGGTGCTGATCGACGCCGACCTGAGCTACTCCGAGGAGACGGTGTCCAACAACGCCGAGGACGCCAAGGACAACATCGCCCAGCTCAACCTGATCGGCACCTGGATCCCCGTCGGCGGCGTCGTCGTCGGCCTGATCCTCCTGCTGATCGGCCTGTGGCTGACGCTGCGCGGTCGTAAGCCCAACGGCGGCTCCCACGCCGCCACGGACGACCGCACGCTGGTGGATGCCTGAGGCCCACCGCACACCGGAACCGACGTTCGCGGGCTCGAAGGCCGACGGCCTTCGAGCCCGCGAACGGTTTTCCCGTCGGGCGCGCTCGCCTCTGCCTAGCTGCTCGCCAGATCAGCACCGAAGATCGCGGTGCCCGGGGTCAGCAGTCCCCGGGTCCGCGACCAGCCGCCCCAGATCCGCTCGTGGTCCTCGGGCCACTCCGGCTCGACCAGGTCGGTGATCCGGAACCCGGCACCGGCCAGGAGCGAGACCCAGTCACCGAGGGTGCGGTGGTGCTCGACGTACGACACCTCGCCGGTCTCGTCGTCGACCTCGACGTAGGGGGTGCGGTCCCAGTAGGACTGGGCGGCGATGAGGCCCTCGGGGCCGGGGTCGTCGGGGAACATCCACCGCGTCGGATGGGTGATCGAGAAGGCGAAGCGGCCGCCGGGCCGCAGCACACGGGTGGTCTCGGCGATCGCGTGGGCGATGTCGCTGACGAACTGCAGCGCTCCGAAGGAGCAGAAGACGATGTCGAAGGAGTCGTCGGCGAAGGGCAGGTCGGTCGCGGTGGCCTGCACCGCCGGCACGACGACGCCGGTCTGCTCGTCGAGGCGCCGCGAGTGCTGGAGCTGGCGGCCCGACAGGTCCAGTCCGATCGCGCGCCCGCCCTGGGTGTTCACCCATCGGGAGCACTGACAGGCGCCGGAGCCGAGCTCGAGCACGTCCTTGCCGCCGACGTCGCCGAGGATGCCGAGATCGGCCTCGGTCAGTCCCTCGGGTCCCCAGACGAACCCGGCCTCGCCGAGGAACGGTCCGTGGGTCGCCTGGTACTCGTCGGCGTAGCGGTCCCAGTCGGGGCCGTTGGCGCGGCGTGACTCGGCCTCACCGACCGTACGCCGCTCGGCTCTGACGATCGGGCCGGTCGTCTCGATGGTTTCGATCGCGCCGAAGGGATCGATGGGCGCCTCCGGTCGGACGACCGGGCTGATGGCTTGGTCCACCTCTACAGCGTAGGCCCCGCGGGGTGACGCCGACAGTTGGACGGGGCCTGTGACTGGAGCGTAGGCTTGGAAACTGCGTCTGAAGTCTGCCCGGGTCCCGGACCGAGTGGACCTTGGCCTGCTACCTCGACAGCCGGTTCACACCGGGCGACGAAGCCTGTTTGTGCTGGTGCCGGCGAGGGGCTGCCGATCCGAGACTCCAGATGTGTGTGACCCGACGATATCTGTCCACCCAAGGAAACCACCTCCCTTATGACGAGCACGCTCAACATTCCTCTTCCTGACTACGACGCGCCTCAGGTCGCGATCAACGACATCGGGTCGGAAGAGGACTTCCTCGCCGCGATCGACGAGACCATCAAGTACTTCAACGACGGCGACATCGTGGACGGTGTCATCGTCAAGGTCGACCGGGACGAGGTCCTGCTCGACATCGGTTACAAGACCGAAGGTGTCATCCCGTCGCGCGAGCTCTCGATCAAGCACGACGTCGACCCGTCCGAGGTTGTCGAGGTCGGCGACAAGGTCGAGGCCCTGGTGCTCCAGAAGGAGGACAAGGAAGGCCGCCTGATCCTCTCCAAGAAGCGTGCGCAGTACGAGCGCGCCTGGGGCACGATCGAGCAGGTCAAGGAGGAGGACGGCGTCGTCGAGGGCGCGGTCATCGAGGTCGTCAAGGGTGGTCTCATCCTGGACATCGGCCTGCGTGGCTTCCTCCCGGCCTCCCTCGTCGAGATGCGTCGCGTCCGCGACCTGCAGCCGTACGTCGGCCAGACCCTCGAGGCCAAGATCATCGAGCTCGACAAGAACCGCAACAACGTGGTCCTGTCGCGCCGTGCCTGGCTCGAGCAGACCCAGTCCGAGGTTCGCCACGGCTTCCTGACCCAGCTCCAGAAGGGTCAGATCCGCAAGGGTGTCGTCTCCTCGATCGTCAACTTCGGTGCGTTCGTGGACCTGGGCGGCGTCGACGGTCTCGTCCACGTCTCCGAGCTGTCCTGGAAGCACATCGACCACCCGTCCGAGGTCGTCACCGTCGGTGACGAGGTCACCGTCGAGGTTCTCGACGTGGACATGGACCGCGAGCGTGTCTCCCTGTCGCTGAAGGCGACCCAGGAGGACCCGTGGCAGCACTTCGCCCGCACCCACCAGATCGGCCAGATCGTCCCGGGTAAGGTCACCAAGCTGGTGCCGTTCGGTTCGTTCGTCCGCGTCGAGGAGGGCATCGAGGGCCTCGTGCACATCTCCGAGCTGGCCGAGCGCCACGTGGAGATCCCGGAGCAGGTCGTCCAGGTCAACGACGACGTCATGGTCAAGATCATCGACATCGACCTCGAGCGTCGCCGGATCTCGCTCTCGCTCAAGCAGGCCAACGAGACGGTCACCTCGACCGACGTCGAGGAGTTCGACCCGACCCTCTACGGCATGCCGGCGACCTACGACGACCAGGGCAACTACATCTACCCCGAGGGCTTCGACCCGGAGACGGGCGAGTGGCTCGAGGGCTACGACGAGCAGCGCGCGAAGTGGGAGGAGCAGTACGCTCAGGCCCACGCTCGCTGGGAGGCCCACATCAAGCAGCAGCAGGAGGCCGCCGAGAAGGCTGCCGAGGCCGGCGAGGCCACCTCCTACTCCTCGGGTGGCTCGGTCGACGAGACCGTCTCCGAGGACGAGGGCGGCTCGCTCGCCTCCGACGAGGCGCTCCAGGCGCTTCGCGAGAAGCTGACCGGCGGTCAGTGAACTCCTGAGCTTACGCTCTGAAAAGCATGAATGCCCGGCCCCTCGTAGGGGCCGGGCATTCGGCTTTCTAGGGCCACCTGGTCGCCGGCAGGCTGCTGCGGGGTTCGAAGGCCGGGTCGATGGCGTGGGACCGAGGCGCGGCCTTGGGGCGGTCGCCGTGCACGACGGCGAAGGTGGCGTAGGTGGCGAGGGCGAACAGTGCGATGAGGATCAGTGCGGTGGTCATGGCAGTAATTCTTCGCTACCAGGTATTCCTGCCACATTGGCAGAAATGCCTAAGTTGCGCGATTTCCTGCCAACTGGCACCCTTCTGAGGTGCTTAGGAACGTCGCTGCGGTGATCTGGGACGGTGTCGCCCCCTTCGAGTTCGGTGCGGTCTGCGAGGCTTTCGCCATCGACCGCCGCGACGACGGGGTGCCCTACCTCGACTTCGCCGTGTGCGCGCCGACGGCCGGGATGGTGCGCACCAACCTCGGGTTCAAGGTCGAGGCACCCAACGGCCTGGAGCGCCTCGAGGAGGCCGACCTGATCGCCATCCCCGCGTTCGGCGGTCCCAGCGGCACCCTTCCCGTGGACGTGAAGGACGCGCTGCTGCGCGCGCACGCCCGTGGGGCCCGATTCCTCACCGCCTGCTCCGGCGCCTTCGCGCTGGGGGAGGCGGGCCTGCTCGACGGGATCGAGTGCACCACCCACTGGAAGTACGCCACCGAGCTGCAGCGGCGGTTCCCGGAGTCGAGGGTCGTCCCCGAGGTGCTCTATGTCGACACCGGCCAGATCGTCACCAGCGCCGGCACCGCCTCCGTGCTCGACGCCGCGCTGCACATCTGGCGCCAGGAGTACGGCGCCGCGGTCGCCTCCGCCGTCGCCCGCCGGATGGTCGTCCCGCCGCAGCGTGACGGGGGACAGGCGCAGTTCATCTCCCACCCGGTCCCCGAGCCCGACGCGGAGACGCTGGGGCCTCTGCTGGCCTGGATCTCGTCCCATCTCCACGAGGAGCTCGACGTCGACTCGCTGGCCCGGCAGGTCCTGATGTCGCCGCGTACGTTCGCCCGGCGGTTCCGCGCCGAGACCGGGGCCACGCCCTATGCCTGGATCACCGCACAACGGGTCCGCCGGGCCGAGGAGCTGCTGGAGCGCACCGAGCGGTCGGTGGAGTGGATCGCGGGCGAGGTCGGCTTCGGCAACGCCGCGGCCCTGCGCCACCACTTCACCCGGGTGCGGGGCCTCTCGCCCCAGGCCTACCGGCGCCGGTTCGCGTGTGCCCCCGCCGCGTCCTTGGAGGACACGGCCTAGGGTTGCGCCCATGCGCGTAGGACTCACCGGTGGGATCGCCTCGGGGAAGAGCACGGTGTCGGAGCTGCTGGCCGGGTTCGGGGCGGTGATCGTCGACTCGGACAAGATCGCCCGCGAGGTCGTCGAGCCGGGCACGCCCGGGCTCGCGGCCGTCGTCGAGGAGTTCGGGCCGTCGGTGCTGACCGAGGCCGGGGAGCTTGACCGGGCCAAGGTGGGCGAGATCGTCTTCGCCGACGAGAGCGCCCGCGAGCGGCTCAACGCGATCGTGCACCCGCTGGTCGGGGCGCGCTCCGCGGAGCTCGAGGAGACCGCGCGGGCGGCGGGACGGCTGGTCGTCAACGACATCCCGTTGCTGGTCGAGGTGGGCTACGCGCCGTTCTTCGACGAGGTGATCGTCGTCGACGTGCCGGTCGAGACCCAGGTCGAGCGCGCGGTCGCGCGCGGGATGACCGAGGCCGACGCCCGCGCCCGCATCTCCGCCCAGGCTAGTCGTGAGGATCGGCTCGCGGTGGCGACGTACGTCATCGACAACACCGGCACTCTCGAGGATCTGCGCAAGCGGGTGGAGGAGATCTACGACGCACTCGCGGCAACGCGGTGATGGGCGGGTGTTGCTGACATACTCGGCCGCGTGACTGGGGGCAAGCACACCGAATCAGAGGACCGTCCGCGCCGTTCGAGCCGCTGGATGAGGCCGGTGATCGCCGGTGTCGTGCTGACGCTGGCAGTCGGCGCGGGCGCCGCAGCAGTGACCGTCGGGATGCCGACGCGGGCCGAGGAGGAGCCGAACAGGCCGGCGGCTGCGACCACGAAGACCGACCCGAAGAAGGACACCACGCCCCTGGGCTGGGGTCCGACGAGCGGAGAGCTGGCGACCGCCCGTGAGCTGGTCGCGGGCTGGGACGAGAAGCAGCTCGCCGGACAGGTGATCGTCGGCCGCTACCACGGCACCGACCCGGCCAAGGCCGCGAAGATGGTGCGCAAGCTCCACCTCGCCGGTGTCAGCGTGACCGGCGAGAACGTCGTCGACGAGGCGCAGGTGCGCGAGACGACCGCCGCGGTGTCCCGTGCGGTGGCGGCCGACGGGCGCTCGTTCCCCGCGGTGATCGGCGTCGACCAGGAGGGTGGCGTCGTCTCCCACCTGCGCGGCGTGGCCACCGAGTTCCCGGAGTTCGCGCGCACCGGAGACGCCATCGAGGCGAAGCCGCGCAAGGGCATCGCGGCGACGACCGAGGCGGCGCGTACGACGGCGCTCGAGCTGCGCGACCTCGGCTTCACCTGGGTCTTCGCGCCGGTCGCCGACGTGACCGTCGGCGCGGCCGACCCGACGATCGGGTCGCGCTCGCCGAGCGAGAAGCCCCGGGTGGCGGCCACGGCGGTCTCCGCCGCGGTGCAGGGCTACAACGAGGCCGGTCTGGTCTCCACGACCAAGCACTTCCCGGGCCACGGCGCCGTCACCGGCGACACCCACCTCGGGCTCCAGGAGCTCGACTTCGGGATGAAGAAGCTGAAGCGCCGCGACCTGGTGCCGTTCGACGCCGCGGTCGACGCCGGGGCCCCGGCCGTGATGATCAGCCACGTCGACGTCAAGGCGGTGGCCCCCGGGAAGCCGGCCAGCATGGCGGCCCCGATCTACGACCTGCTCCGCGACGACCTCGGCTTCACCGGTATCGCGGTCACCGACTCGCTCGGGATGGGGGCGGTCACGACCACCACCAAGAAGCCCTCGGTCACCGCCCTGAAGGCCGGCGCCGACCTCCTGCTGATGCCCGCCGACTCCAAGGCCGCCCACCGCAGCGTCGTCAAGGCCATGCGTTCGGGCCGCCTCGACCGCGCTCGCGTCGAGGACGCGGCCGCGAAGGTCGTCGCCATGCAGCTGTGGCAGCAGCGCACCGCCGCAGCGGTGCCGGTGCCCGGTGACGTACGCGAGCAGGCGGAGAAGGCCTCTGCGGCCCTCTCCGAGGTGGCCTCAGAAGGCTGACGCCCTCGCCCGCCGGTTCGTGGCACCATCGGTGGCATGAGCGAGCGCCGGCGAGCGACCACCGACGTGGTGCTCCACGTCGACCTGGACCAGTTCATCGCTGCGGTGGAGGTGCTCCGGCGGCCTGAGCTCGCCGGGAAGCCGGTGATCGTGGGCGGTCGTGGGGACCCCACCGAGCGCGCCGTGGTCTCGACGGCCTCCTACGAGGCGCGGGCGCACGGGGTCGGCTCCGGGATGCCGCTGCGGCTGGCGGTGCGGAAGTGTCCCGACGCGGTGCTGCTGCCGGTCGACCAGGCCGCCTACGACAAGGCCTCCGCGGGCGTCATGGACACCCTGCGGTCGCTGGAGTGGGGCGGCGTACCCGTCCTGGTCGAGGTCCTCGGCTGGGACGAGGCCTTCCTCGGGCCCGGCCCCGGCCACGGAGATCTCGGTGACCCGGTGGCCTTCGCCCAGGACGTACGCGACCTCGTGCTCGAACGCACCCGGCTGCACAGCGGGGTCGGCGTCGGCGACAACAAGCTGCAGGCGAAGCTCGCGACGGGGTTCGCCAAGCAGCGCGTCGACGGTGCGGTCGCGCGCGAGGCCGGAGCGGGCGGCCACGAGCCCGGTCCGGACGGGCAGCTGCGGGGGACCGGCGTCTACCGGATCACCCACGAGACCTGGGACGCCGAGATGGGCCACCGCCCCACCGACGCGCTGTGGGGGATCGGGGCGAAGACCGCGAAGCGGCTCGCCGGGCTCGGGATCGAGACGGTCGCCGACCTGGGCGCCGCCTCGGCCGAGGGACTGGCCGCCGCGATCGGCCCCACCACCGGTCCCTGGCTGCGCCGCCTCGGCCGTGGCGCCGACACCAGCCCGGTGGACCCCTCGCCGTGGGTCGCCCGCGGCCACGGCCACGAGGAGACCTTCCAGCAGGACCTCGTCGAGTGGCCCGACATCGTCGCCGCCACCCGCCGTCTCTGCGCCGAATGCCTGGCGGACGTGGTCAAGGAGGACCGCCCGGTGACCAGGGTCGAGATCAAGGTGCGGTTCAAGCCGTTCTTCACCGTCACCCGCGGCCACAAGCTCCCCGAGCCCACCCTCGACGGTGATCGCCTCGCCGACGAGGCGGTGGCGCTGTTGGACCGCGTCGAGAAGGACCGCCCGATCCGGCTGATCGGCGTACGCCTCGAGATGGCCCCGCCGCCCGAAGGCTACTGACCGCCGAAACCGTCGTCGTGGCGGGCCGAGTCGGTAGTTGTGGGGGACGAGACTGCACTTTCGTCGCCCACAACTGCATGCTCGCCCGCCACAAGTACAGATTCGGCGCCCCTCGTACGAGGAGCGCCGAATCTTGGGTTTTCTACAGGTCAGGCCGCCAGATCGGGATCTGCGAAGCGGCGGAGCTTCTGCAGAGCCTCGCGCTCGAGCTGGCGTACGCGCTCGGCGGAGATGCCGTGCTTGACGCCGATGTCGGCGAGCTTGTGCTGACGGCCGTCGGTGAGGCCGTAGCGGGAGCGGACGATGTCGGCGGAACGCTCGTCGAGCTGGCCGACCAGCGAGTTGAGCCGCTCGCGCGACTCCACGTCGATGACGTCCATGTCCGGCGACGGCGCCGACTCCTGGGCCATCAGGTCACCCAGGGAGGTGTCGCCGTCCTCGTCGATCGGGGTGTCGAGCGAGACGTGGTCACGACCCCAGGAGAGCAGGTCGAGGACGCGGTCGATGTCCATACCGAGCTCGGCGGCGATCTCCTCCGGCTCCGGGTCACGGCCGAGCTGACGCTCCAGGGTGCGGCGGGCGCCGCCGACCTGGTTGAGCTCCTCGACGACGTGGACCGGGAGCCGGACCACGCGCGCCTGCTGGGCGATGCCACGGGTGATCGCCTGACGCACCCACCACGTCGCGTACGTCGAGAACTTGTAGCCCTTGGTGTAGTCGAACTTCTCAACGGCCCGGATCAGGCCGGTATTACCTTCCTGGATCAGGTCCAGCATCGGCATCTGGGCGCGGCCGTACTTCCGCGCGATGGACACCACCAGACGCAGGTTGGCGTTGATGAACTCGCGGGTGGCGCGGTGACCCTCTTCGGCCAGCCACTCCAGCTCCGCTCGGGTGGCTCCACCGGGTGCCTTCTTCCGGCCGACGCGGCCCTCGGCCAAGAGGTGCTCGGCCATCAGGCCGGCCTCGATCGCCTTGGACAGCTCAACCTCTTTGGCGGCATCCAGGAGCTCGTTGCGGGCGATCTCGTCGAGATACAGCCCGACGCTGTCACGCCCCTCGATCTCTCGGGTGGCGGTTGCGGTGCGTGTCGCCATGGGAACCTCCTCACGGTGAGGTTTGTGGCCTCACGGTGGTTTCAACGCTTCGCCCCTCCCAGGTGTTCCCTGGTAGAGCGCCTTGTCATCGAATCCGTCTTCGATCTCTTGTCCGGTTCGACGTACGCGGCAGGCGATAAGTTGCATCGCGAGGTGAATCTCAGGGGTTTCTCATGGAGTACCCCGAGAAGCCCGCAGATATGCCCTACGCAGAGGTCACCTGGTCGATCATCCAGGCGAGGCTGAACGCCCGGTCCTCCCACGCCTTGTAGCGCCCCGAGACCCCGCCGTGTCCGGCGGCCATCTCCGTCTTCAGCAGTACGTCGCCAGGATTCTCTGCCGTCGCGCGCAGCTTGGCGACCCATTTCGCGGGCTCGACGTAGAGCACCCGGGTGTCGTTGATGCTGGTCTCGGCCAGGATCGGCGGGTAGTGCTGGGCGGTGACGTTCGTGTAGGGGTCGTAGGAGGACATGTAGTCGTAGGTCTCCTTGTCGGCCTCCGGGTTGCCCCACTCGTCGTACTCGGTGACGGTCAGCGGCAGCGTCGCGTCGAGCATCGTCGTCAGCGCGTCCACGAACGGCACAGCGGCGACGATCGCGCCCACGGCGTCTGGTGCCTGGTTGGCGACCGCACCCATCAGCAGCCCGCCGGCGCTGCCGCCCTCGGCGATGATCTTGCTGGGCGTCGACCATCCCGACTCGGCCAGGTGGCGCGCACAGGCGATGTAGTCGGAGAAGGTGTTCTGCTTCTTCAGCATCTTCCCGTCGTCGTACCACGCCCGGCCCATCTCGCCGCCGCCGCGGATGTGGGCGATGGCGAAGCCGATCCCACGGTCCAGCAGGCTCAGCCGGGCGATCGAGAAGTAGGGGTCCATGCTGGCCTCGTAGGAGCCGTAGGCGTAGAGCAGCACCGGGATCGGCCCCTGCTCGTGCAGCCCCTTCTTCGCCACGATCGAGATCGGCACCCGTACGCCGTCCTCGGCCGTCGCCCACAGCCGGTGCTCCTCGTAGTCGTCCCGGTCGTAGCCACCGAGCACCGGGGCCTGCTTGCGCAGGGTCAGCTCGCGGCTGCGTACGTCGTAGTCGTAGACGGAGGCCGGGGTGCGCATCGTGGTGTAGCCGAGCCGCACGACCGGCGTCTCGAAGGTCGGGTTGGAGCCGGAGCCGATGGTGTAGAGCTCGTCGTCGAATTTCACCAGGTAGTCGTCGGCCACGCCATCCTCGCCGAGCTCCAGGATGCGCAGCTGGGTCAGGCCCTCGCTGCGCTGGTGCACGACCAGGTGGCCGGCGAAGGCGTCGACGTCCTCCAGGCGTACGCCGGGGGTGTGCGCGATCAGCGGCCGCCACTCGGACCGCGGGGTCGGCGCGATCGGCGCGGTGGCGATCTCGAAGTCGGGTCCGGAGGCGTTGTGGGTGACCAGGAAGACGTCCTCGCCGGCGATGGTGGCGTGCTCCACCGAGTATTCGACGCCCTCCTCGCGGGCGGCGAAGACCTGCCAGCCGGCGTCGGGGTCGTCGAGGTCGAGGAAGCGGTACTCGGCGGTGATCTTCGCGGCCGTCCCGATGAACATGAACCGGTCGGACTTGGTGCGTCCCACGCCGACCCAGAACCGGTCATCGGTCTCGTGGAAGACGAGCTCGTCCTCGTCCTGGCCGGTGCCGAGGCGGTGGCGCCAGATCTTGTCGGCGCGCCAGGACTCGTCGGCGGTCGTGTAGTAGAGGTTGGCGGAGTCGCGGTCCCAAGTGGCGCCGCCGTGGACGTTGGTGAGCTCGTCGGTCAGCAGCTCGCCGGTGGTGAGGTCCTTGACGCGTACGGTGTAGCGCTCGTCGCCGGTCACGTCGGTCGCATAGGCGAGCAGGGTGGTCGACGGGCTGACGGAGGAGCCGCCGAGGCTGAAGAAGTCATGACCCTCGGCGAGCGCGTCCAGGTCGAGCAGCACCTCCTCACCGGGCAGCGCGGGCTGGTCGTGGGTGACGTCGGCCGGGGTCGGGGGAGTCCAGTCGTCGGGGTCGGCCACCTTGACGCGGCAGCTCGCGCCGTACTGCTTCCCCTCGAAGCTGCGGCCGTAGTACCAGTAGCCGCGCGAGCGCGTCGGGACGCTCAGGTCGGTCTCGAGGGTGCGCGCCTTGATCTCCTCGAAGATCTGCGAGCGCAGGTCGGCCAGGTGGTCGGTCTGCTCCTTGGTGTAGGCGTTCTCGGCCTCGATGTAGGAGATGACCTCGGGGTTCTCCTTCTCACGGAGCCACTCGTAGTCGTCGGTCCGGGTCAGGCCGTGGAACTGCTTCGACGAGGGCTTCTTGGGAGCGATCGGCCAGGGCATCGAGGAGCGGTCTGCAGACATGAACGAGACCCTATCCTCGCCACCCTCGAACGCCCGACCGCAGCACCGGCGCGGTTGGCGCATCGCATCGCGCTATCGCACACCTGGGTCGCCTGGCGCGATACCGCACCCACCGGCCGCGACGGCGAAATCCGGACCGGGGGAGAGGGCCTCAGGACTCGGTGTAGGGCTGAAGGTCCGGGTCGTCGGCGGCGTAGGACCGCACCGGGCCGGCGGGGGTCTCGGCGGTCTCGAAGCGCACGGTCACCACGTCTCGCCCCGACCCCCAGACCCAGCCGCGGCCCATCTCCGCGTGGACGACGTCCATCCCGGCCGCCCAGGTGGGCCGCCGCACGGGCTCGGGCAGCGGGAGCTCGGGCTCGGTGTCGTCCTCGCCGTCGTCGCCGAAGAGGTCCTCCTGGATCCAGTCGGCGAGACCGGAGACGCCGACCCCGAGAAGGCGTACGCCGCCGGCCGTGTCGCCCGCGGTGAACAGCTCGCCGAGCAGGGTCCTGGCCAGGCGCGCGATGGTGCCGGCCTGGTCGGTGGGCGCCGGCAGCGTCGCGGAGCGGTTGATCGTGGTGAAGTCGTAGAGCCTGACCTTGATCGTGATCGTGCGGCCCGAGAGTCCGTTCTTCTTCAGCCGGGCGGCGACCTCGCCGGCCTGCCGGGTGAGGATCTGCTCCATGAGCGGCCGGTCGGTCAGGTCGGTGTCGTAGGTGCCCTCCACGCTGACCGACTTGGTCTCGCGCTCGGGCTCGACGCGCCGGTCGTCCTGGGCGCGGGCCAGCTTGTAGAGGTTGGTGCCGTGGGACTTGCCCACGAGGCGTACGAGCTCCTCGACGCTGACCTGCTCCAGATCGGCCACGGTGTGGATTCCGGCCCGGCGCAGCCGCTCGGCGGTGGCGGGGCCGACGCCCGGGATCACCTTGACGTTCATCGGCCGGAGCAGGTCGAGCTCGGTGCCGGGCGCCACCACGACCAGGCCGTCGGGCTTGTCCAGGTCGCTGGCGATCTTGGCGATGAACTTCGAGCTGGCGAGGCCGACGCTCGCGCTCAGCCCGCCGGTGACCTCGGCGACCTCGGCGCGGACCCGGGCAGCGGTCTCGGTCACGGTCTCGACCTCGAGGTCGGGCAGGTCGGCCGCGGCGAGATCGACGAAGGCCTCGTCGAGGGAGAGCGGCTCGACCAGCGGGGACAGGTCGCGCAGGATGCCGAATACCTGCTCGCTCACCTTCTTGTAGGCGTGGAAGCGCGGATAGAGGAAGGCGGCGTGCCCGCACAGCGCGCGGGCCTCGCGGGTCGACATCGCCGAGCGGACGCCGAAGGTCCTTGCCTCGTAGGACGCGGTGCTGACCACCCCGCGGCCGCCGATGCCGCCCACGACCACCGGCTTGCCGCGCAGGGAGGGCTTGTCGCGCTGCTCGACGGAGGCGAAGAACGCGTCGAGGTCGAGGTGCATCACCGACGCGTGCGGTCTCATGGTGGCAACCTATCGGGCAGCGGGGACAGTCCGTCCTGGGCCGGTTGTCGTCCACAGGGCCGGTCGGGGACGGAGTTGTCCACAGGCGCCCGTTTTGGCCCGGAAACTGTCGGTGGGTCACGGGGAGTGTGGTCCGCATGACCACGAAACTCTCCATCGCCCGTCCCGAGGACGTCCTGGCCGCCGTGCCCATCCTGTTGGGCTTCCAGCCCGAGAAGTCGATCGTCATGCTGACGTTCGGCGGCGCGCATCAGGTGCACGGCCGGATCGACCTCCCGCCCCCGGGCGAGGTCGAGGGCTGCCTCGACAGCCTCCTCCTGCCCGCCGTCCGTCATCAGGTGCGCGGCGTCCTGCTCGTCCTCTACGACAGCGGTCCGCGCTTCGGGCTGAAGATCGCCCGACGTCTGGCCGAGCGGCTCGCCGAGTGCGACATCGATCTGATCGGCTGCCTGCGGGTGCAGGACGGCCGGTGGTTCGACCCGCTCGGGTTCCACGGTGTCCCCGAGGATGGGGTGCCGTTCGACGTCGGCGCCCACCCGTTCCGCGCCCAGGCGGTCTACGACGGTCACCTGGTGCGCCGCTCCCGCAGCGAGCTGGCCGCCTCGATCGCCGCGGTCCCCGCGGCCGTCGCCGAGACCGAGGCGGCGCTGGAGAAGGCCTCCTCGATGAAGATCTACGAGGTCGGCCGCCTCGTCGACGACGCCGTCGCCGGGTCGGTCCTGTCGGCTGGTCAGGTCGCCTCCCTGCTGCTGGCGCTGGGTGACCCGCAGCGGCGCGACGCCGCCTGGGGTGGGATGACCCGGGAGGAGGCGAGAGCCCACGTCCGCCTGTGGACCGATGTCGTACGCCGCAGCCCCGACGACCACGTCGCCCACCCGGCCGCGGTGCTGGCCTTCGCCGCCTGGCTGGGCGGGGACGGCGCGCTCGCCTGGTGCGCACTCGACCGCTGCTTCGCGAGCGAGCGTCACCACGGCCTCGGGCTGCTGGTCGCGCAGATGCTCGAGGGCGCGGTCCCACCCACCGCCTGGGAGGAGGCGCTGAGCCGGGCGGACCTCCCTGTCTAGTCGTTGCGGTAGCGCAGCCGCTTCCACCGGCGGCTCAGCCCCGATCGCGGGTCGACCCAGGCGTTGCGGGTCACCACGACGTACGTCAGGGGTGCTCCGATCTCCCGGAACGCCTGGCGCGCGGCGGCGAGCCAGCGGAGGTCGACGTCCTCGAGCTCCAGGCCGCCGGCCCGAGTCAGCCACACGATCGGGTCCGGCACGCCGACGCGGCGCCGCATGCTGTGGATGATGTCGGCCCGCAGCCACTGGTCGGTGGGCTCGTCCTCGCGGTGGGCGTGGACGACCTCCTTGCCGCCGGGGATGCCGAGGTGGACGAGCGCCAGGAACGACCGCCGGTGCTCGGTGGCGGTGTGGTCGAGCACGGCCCGCCTCAGCCGCTTCTCCAGCACGGGGGAGAGCGGCTCGTGCAGCCCTTCGACGGACGTCTCGGACAGGGCGGACAGGGTGGACATGGAGGCCATGGGGCAAGCGTGCAACGGATCCCGGAACGGCGCGACCCGCTATCCACAGGCATGAGCAGGTGCTTCACCGCGAGATGAGGCAGGATGTCCCTTATGCCTTCGCTCCACATCACCGGCGACGAGGCCGCCGACAAGCTGCTCTCCGAAGACCCGTTCGCGCTGTTGCTGGGCATGGCCCTGGACCAGCAGTACCGGATGGAGGATGCGTTCAAGGGAGGCCACAAGCTGGTGGCCCGACTCGGGCATCTGGATCCCGCCCGCATCGCCGAGATGGACCCTGAGGAGTTCAAGGCGATCGCCTCGACCCCGCCGGCGATCCACCGGTTCCCCGGTTCGATGTCGGCGAAGGTGCAGGGGATCGCCGCCATCGTCACCAGCGAGTACGGTGGTGACGTCACCCGGCTCTGGACCGAGGCCTCCAGCGGCAAGGATCTGCTCAAGCGGGTCCAGGCGCTCCCGGGGTTCGGGAAGCAGAAGGCGCAGATCTTCGTCTCGCTGCTGGCCAAGCAGCTGGGGGTGCGGCCCGAGGGCTGGGAAGAGGCCGTCGGGGACTACGCGCTCGATGGTTACCGTTCTGTGGCTGACGTCGTCGACGTTGCGTCGTTGCAGAAGGTGCGTGACTACAAACAGCAGAAGAAGGCCGCAGCCAAAGCAGCCGGATGAGTTGGCGGGTGATACGACGCCCCGGATGGGGAATGTTCACCACCACCGTGGCAGAATGAATCTGCGGCTCTTGACGACCCCGGGCCCTGCCGCGCCCAAACTGAGTTTTTGATAAGTCTCGACCAAGTTCGACGGAGAGGTGTTCGTGTCCTCGAACGCGCGCAAGATACCCGCTGAGGTACTCGCCCACCCTGCCGTGAAGGCACTGATCGACCAGGCCAAGCCGACCGGCCGGGTGAGCCCCGACCAGGTCCGCCAGGCCAGCGAGGATGCCGCGGTCGAGCCCAGGCATCTGAAGGCACTGCTCGGTCATCTGAGCACGCTCGGCATCTCGGTGGACCTCGGCACCGCCGTCACCGGCCGTGCCGCGGCGGCGACGACCTCGACCCGCAAGACGACCACCGCGAAGGCGCCGGCCAAGAAGGCCGCCGCCAAGAAGGTCGCTGCCGAGACCGAGAAGCCGGCGGAGAAGCCGGTCAAGGCCGCGGCGAAGAAGGCCGACGAGCCGGAACCCAAGAAGACGACCGAGATCGACGAGGACGGCGAGGAGATCGTCCTCGAGGACGTCGAGGTCGACGTCGACGACGTCGACGAGATCGATGTCGACGACTCGGACGACTCCGACGACGACGAGGCCGCGGTCGTCCAGATCGGTCCCGACGGCAAGAAGATTCTGCCCGACATCCCCGACGAGCAGTTCGAGAAGGACGTCGCCGCCGATCCCACGATCAAGGAGGACGAGAAGGAGGCCGAGAAGCAGAGCTTCGTCGTCTCCACCTCCGACGACACCGACGAGCCCGAGCAGACCGTCATGGTCGCGGGCGCGACCGCCGACCCGGTCAAGGACTACCTCAAGCAGATCGGCAAGGTCCCGCTGCTCAACGCCGAGATGGAGGTCGAGCTCGCCAAGCGGATCGAGGCCGGCCTCTTCGCGGAGGAGAAGCTCGGCAAGGGCGGCAAGATCACCCCGAAGATCCTCGACGAGCTCGAGTGGATCGCCGAGGACGGCAAGCGCGCCAAGAACCACCTCCTGGAGGCCAACCTCCGACTGGTGGTCTCGCTGGCCAAGCGCTACACCGGCCGCGGCATGCTCTTCCTCGACCTGATCCAGGAGGGCAACCTCGGTCTGATCCGTGCGGTCGAGAAGTTCGACTACACCAAGGGCTACAAGTTCTCGACCTACGCGACCTGGTGGATCCGTCAGGCCATCACCCGCGCGATGGCCGACCAGGCCCGCACCATCCGTATCCCGGTGCACATGGTCGAGGTCATCAACAAGCTGGCCCGTGTCCAGCGCCAGATGCTCCAGGACCTGGGCCGTGAGCCCACTCCGGAGGAGCTGGCCAAGGAGCTCGACATGACCCCCGAGAAGGTCATCGAGGTCCAGAAGTACGGTCGCGAGCCGATCTCGCTCCACACCCCGCTGGGCGAGGACGGCGACTCCGAGTTCGGCGACCTGATCGAGGACTCCGAGGCGATCGTCCCGGCCGACGCGGTCTCGTTCACGCTGCTCCAGGAGCAGCTGCACGCGGTGCTCGACACGCTCTCCGAGCGTGAGGCGGGCGTCGTGAGCATGCGCTTCGGCCTGACCGACGGCCAGCCGAAGACTTTAGACGAGATCGGCAAGGTCTACGGGGTCACCCGCGAGCGCATCCGCCAGATCGAGTCCAAGACGATGTCGAAGCTGCGACACCCGTCGCGTTCGCAGGTTTTGCGCGACTATCTCGACTGATCTGGCTAAGATCACCCCGAACGCCTTCCCGGACATCTGGGAGGGCGTTCGCCATTTCCGCCGAGAAGCCGCGCCGAGTAGGTAGTTGTGGGCGACGAAACTGTGGTTTCGTCGCCCACAACCACCTGCTCGGCACGCCAGAACGACCGACTCGGCGGGGGAGGGTCAGGTGAGGAAGAGCCCGACGACCCAGGTGATGGTGGCGAGGGTGGCGGCGGTGGCGTCGATCAGGATGAAGAGACCGATCGCCTTCAGGGCGGTCCAGGTCGAGGCCCAGGCGTCGCCGGCGTCGCCGCCGTGACGGCGCAGCTCGGCGAGGAAGACGCCGAGGGGGAACCCGACGAAGACGCCGACCACCGGGATCACGAAGAAGCCGATGATGGCCAGGATCGCGCCGACGATCTGGGTGGACAGCGGCATCCCGGAATCCTTGAGGCGCTTGCCGGGGATGGCGTACTTGGTGATCAGCCCGATGGCGATGAAGGCGGCGGAGATGCCGAAGATCACCCACCCGGTGGACTCGCCCAGCCAGATGGCCCAGCCGAGGATCGCGGCGGCGACGAGCAGCGCTCCACCGGGGAGGACGGGGACGATGATGCCGGCGATGCCGAAGGCGATGACCAGCGCGACGAGAACTTCGACGAGACTCACGGGGTGACCCTAGCCCTTGCGGCGGGCCGAGATGCGCCGGAGGCCCGGACCGTCGTGGTCCGGGCCTCCGGGGGAGTTGGTGGGTGGGGTCAGTTCTTCTCGGTGAGCTTGTGCGTCTCGTCGGTGATCGAGCTGGCGATCTCCTTGAGCTTCTCACCGTGCTCGCGGGCGTGGTGGGCGCAGAACAGCAGTTCGCCGCCGGAGTGGAGCTCCGCGCGGACGTAGGCCTGCGCTCCGCACCGGTCGCAACGGTCCTCGGACGTGAGCGGCGAGCTGGTGGCAACGGCAGTGGTCACATCGGCCTCATTTCTGATCATGATTGCGCCGGGATAACGTACGTGAGTCGTAGAAGATTCCCTAGATCGCTAGCGTTTCCTCGCGGACTCTTACCTCCGTCGCACCTCTAATCCTTGCAGTTGTCGCTCCGGGTTGGGGATCCGGGTCGGACCTACCCCACGGGACATCGCTGTCCGTGACAGACATTCTTACCTGTCAGTCGACCATTTCGTGCATCGAAACCCGCAAGTTCCGCGTAACGGACCGATCACGACGTAGGTGTGCCGCCGGATGGTGCGGGGGCCGGTTGCCGCGTGCCTGCGTGAGACCCGGGCGTGTCGCACGGTAGATTTCATCCGAGCAACACCCCGCCGCAATCCCCCGAGCACCATCGCAGCAACGCAGTACAGCCAGGAGCCGATCATCTCTGACAACACCTACAACGCCGCGCACCTCCTCGTCCTCGAGGGCCTGGAGGCGGTTCGCAAGCGTCCCGGTATGTACATCGGCTCGACCGACACCCGGGGTCTCATGCACTGCCTGTGGGAGATCATCGACAACGGCGTCGACGAGGCGCTGGCCGGAGTCGCCGGCCACGTCGAGGTCACGATGCATCCCGACGGCTCGGTGGAGGTCTACGACGACGGCCGCGGCATCCCGACCGACAAGGAGCCCCGCACCGGGCTCCCGGGCGTCGAGGTGGTCGCGACCAAGCTGCACGCGGGCGGCAAGTTCGGCGGTGGCTCCTACAACGCGACCGGTGGTCTGCACGGTGTCGGTCTCTCGGTCGTCAACGCGCTCTCGAGCCGGATGGACATCGACGTGGACCGCTCGCCGGCCCAGCAGGGGATGTCGTTCCGTCGTGGGGTCCCGGGCGTGTTCGACGGCGACGGCCCGACGGCCGGCTTCACGCCGCAGAGCGGCCTGAGCCGCAAGGGCAAGCGGGTCGCCAAGGGCAAGACCGGCACCAGGGTCAGGTTCTGGCCCGACCGGCAGATCTTCACCAAGGACGCCCGCTTCGAGCTCGAGGGGCTGCTCGGCCGCGCGCGACAGACGAGTTTCATCGTCCCCGGGCTCGAGCTGGTCATCCGCGACCTGTCCGGTGCGGATCCGGTCGAGGAGAAGTTCCGACACGACGGCGGCATCGCCGAGTTCGTCGACTTCCTGGCCAAGGACGAGCCGGTCAGCGGCGTACTCCGTCTGCAGGGGTCGGACACCTTCACCGAGACCGTGCCGATGCTCGACGACGCCGGCCACATGACCCCGCAGGACGTCGAGCGCGAGCTCGGCGTCGACATCGCGGTGCGGTGGGGGAGCGGCTACGACACCGAGATCCGTTCCTTCGTCAACGTGATCGCCACCCCGAAGGGCGGCACCCACGTCAGCGGCTTCGAGAACGCGCTGACCAAGACCTTCAACGACGCGATGCGCGCGGCCAAGGTGCTCAAGGTCAACGACAAGGACATCGTCAAGGAGGACGTCCTCGAGGGCCTCACCGCCGTCGTGACGGTGCGTCTGGCCGAGCCCCAGTTCGAGGGCCAGACCAAGGAGATCCTCGGCACCCCGGCGGCTCGCAGCGTGGTGCGCAAGGTCGTGGCCGCCGAGATGAAGACCTTCCTCACCGAGTCGCGCGGCGCGCAGAAGCAGCAGGCCAAGCTGGTGATGGAGAAGGTGTACGCCGCCTCCAAGACCCGCCTCTCGCTGCGTCAGCAGAAGGAGAACCAGCGGCGCAAGAACGCGCTGGAGTCGTCCGCGCTGCCCTCCAAGCTCGCCGACTGCCGCACCACCGACGACCGCGCCGAGCTCTTCATCGTCGAGGGTGACTCCGCGCTCGGCACCGCCAAGGTGGCGCGCAACTCGGAGTTCCAGGCGCTGCTGCCGATCCGCGGCAAGATCCTCAACGTCCAGAAGGCCTCGGTCGGCGACATGCTGAAGAACGCCGAGTGCTCCTCGATCATCCAGGTCGTCGGCACGGGCACGGGCCGCAGCTTCGACCTGGACGCGGCGCGCTACGGCAAGATCATCTTCATGGCCGACGCCGACTCCGACGGCGCCCACATCCGTACGCTGCTGGCGACCCTGTTCTTCAAGTACATGCCCGAGCTGATCGCCGCCGGCAAGGTCTACACCGCGGTCCCGCCGCTGCACCGGATCGAGATCTCCAACCCGAAGAAGGGGATGGAGAAGTACATCTACACCTACTCCGACCCCGAGCTGCAGCGGAAGCTCGCCGAGCTGAAGAAGAAGAACGTCAGCTGGAAGGACCCGGTGCAGCGCTACAAGGGTCTGGGTGAGATGGACGCCGACCAGCTGGCCGAGACCACCATGGACCCGCGCCACCGCACGCTTCGCCGGCTGACGCTGGACGACGCCGACGCGGCCGCGGCGGTCTTCGACCTGCTGATGGGCTCCGAGGTCGCTCCGCGCAAGGAGTTCATCGTCGCCGGAGGCGGTCAGCTCTCCGAGACCGACCTCGACTTCTAGGCGCCACGGTGGATCAGAAGGCAGCACGGACGGCAGCGACCAAGGCGTTCAAGGCCGGCGGCATGCCGCTGCGCAAGGGCCACCACCGGCTCGGTGACCCCAAGAGCGACGACATCGTCTGGTACATCGACCTGCGCGCCCAGGGGGCCGGACCGACCGCGCCGCTGCGCTTCGAGATCGGCTGCTGGGTCGCGGCGCTGGGCCATCCCGAGCCCGAGGGTGGCCCGGTCGACTGTCCGCTCCTGCTGGACCGGCCCGTCGCGGCGACCAGCCCGGCCGAGATCGGCGAGGAGGTCGGTGATCTGGTCACCCTCGTCGGCGACCTCGACTCGGTCGCGGCGCTGCGCGAGGCACTGGCCGACGGAGCGCTGGGGCGGCCGCTGGTCGACCAGTCGCTGCGTACGTTTCTGGACGGGTAGCGCCCCGGAGCGGGTGGATCCTCAGCGCTCCGCCAGCAGCGCGAAGAGGTCGCCGACCTCGCCCAGGTGGCCGAGCTTGTCGGGGTTGAGGACGTTGTGCATGCGGACGATCCGCCCGCCGTCGACGTCGAGCGCGATGACGCCGAGCAGGGCGCCGTCGGCGCCACGGGTGAGCATCGCCGGCTGGCCGTTGGCGTAGGACAGCTCGAGGCGCACGCCGAGGCGCTCGCCCTGGCGCATGAGCCCGAGCAGGAAGCGGGCGACCGCGACGGCGCCGAGCATCGGCTTCTGGATGGCCGGAGCCCGCCCGCCGCCGTCGGCGACGAACACGACGTCGTCGGCGAGCAGCCGCTCCAGGCCGCTCACGTCGCTCGCGGACAGCGCGGCGACGAACTGGGCGGCGAGCTGGTCGCGGCGCTCGGCCGAGGGCTCGAAGCGTGGCGTACCGTCGGCGATCCGCTTGCGGGCGCGGGTGAAGATCTGGCGGCAGTTGGTCGCGCTCTTGTCGACGATCGGGGCGATGTCGTCGTAGTCGTAGCCCATCACCTCGCGCAGCACGAAGACCGCGCGCTCGACGGGCGTGAGCGACTCCAGCAGGACCAGGAACGCGGTGCTCACGGTCTCGTCGAGCTCGAGACGGTGCGCAGGGTCCTCGTCGGAGACCAGGATCGGCTCGGGCAGCCACGGCCCGACGTACTGCTCGCGTCGGTGGCGGGCCGAGCGCAGGGTGTCGATGGCGATCCGGGTGGTGACCGTGGTGGCGTACGCATCCAGGTTCTCGACCTCGCCCGACTCCTGCGTGCTGCGGTGCATCCGCAGGAACGCCTCCTGCACGATGTCCTCCGCCTCGGCGACGCTGCCGAGCATCCGGTAGGCGATCGAGAACATCAGCGGGCGGAGCCCGTCATGGGCGCTTGCGAGGTCCACGAGTGCAGGACCTTACGCCAGCTGTCACAGGAGCGCAGGTCGTTTCGTCGGTGGGATCAGACATCGACGAAAGGAACATGCAATGCGCATCTTCATCGCAGGCGGAACCGGCGCGGTCGGCATCAGGATGGTGCCGCTGCTGGTGGCCGCCGGACACGAGGTGTACGGCTCGACCCGGCACGAGGCGGGGTGCGAGATGCTGGCGGGCCTGGGCGCGACCGGGATCGTGATGGACCCGCTCAACGCGCAGAGCGTCCAGGATGCCGTCGCCAAGGCCTCGCCCGAGGTGGTCGTCCACCAGCTCACCGCGCTGGGTGGGGTCAGCGGGAACCTGAAGAAGTTCGACCGTGAGTTCGCCATGACCAACCGGCTGCGTACCGAGGGCACCGACCACCTGCTGGCGGCGGCTCGGGCGGCCGGTGTGCGGCGGTTCGTGGCGCAGAGCTTCGGCGGGGGCTGGACCCTCGAGCGCACCGGTGGCTGGGTCAAGGACGAGACCGCTCCGCTCATCGCCGACCCGGGCAAGGAGGCGCGGGAAACCCTGGCGGGGATCCGGCACCTGGAGTCCGTCGTGGTCTCGACAGGCTCGACCTCCGATGGATCCGACCTCGAAGGCGTCGTGCTGCGCTACGGCAACTTCTACGGCCCCGGCAACGCCGCGTCCCGTGACGGCGCCATCGGTGAGCTGCTGCGCAAGGGCAAGATGCCGGTGGTCGGGGGCGGTACGGGGGTGTGGTCGTTCGTCCACATCGACGACGTGGCCTCCGCGACCGTCGCGGCCATCGACCGGGGCGCGCCGGGCATCTACAACATCGTCGACGACGAGCCCGCGCCGGTGAACCAGTGGATGCCGTACCTGGCCGAACAGGTCGGCGGCCGGAACCCGATGCGGCTCCCGGCCTGGCTCGCGCGGCCGCTGATCGGCGAGTTCGGGGTCGCCCTGATGACCTCGGTGCGCGGATCGTCCAACGCCAAGGCCAAGCGCGAGCTCGGCTGGACCCCGTCCTACCCGACCTGGCGCGAGGGCTTCCGGACCGGGATCGGCTGATGCTGGTTATGGTGGCGCGGTGAAGATGATCGCGTTGCAGGACGAGTGGTGGCCGGCGATGACCTGCTTCGGGTGCGGGCCGGCCAACGCGGAGGGACTCCAGCTGAAGAGCTATCCGCAGCTGGACGGGAGCGTGACCGCGACCTTCCAGCCGTGGCCGCAGCACGACAACGGCGGCGGGTTCCTCAACGGCGGGATCATCGCGACCCTGCTCGACTGCCACAGCGCCGCCGCGGTGCACCAGGAGGCCTTCCTCAACGGCTGGATGCCCGCCGAGGGGGAGTCGCTGGCCTACGTGACGGCCGGGATCGACGTACGCTACCGCCGGCCGGCTCCGCTCCGGGAGCCGGTCACGCTGATCGCCTCGACCAAGGACGCCAGCGAGGACGAGATCACCTCGCTGGTGCGGCTGGAGTGGGACGGGAAGGTCCGCGCCGAGGGCGAGGCGCTGTGGAAGCGGTGGCGCCCGCGGGGCTAGCCGGCGCAGCAGAAACGGCCCCCAACAGGTTGGGGGCCGTTCCTTTTCGGCTGGGTCAGTCGAGCAGCTCGGTCACGGTGCCTGCGGCCACGGTGCGACCACCCTCACGGACCGCGAAGCCGAGTCCGACGTCCATCGCGATCGGCTTCTCCAGCTCCACCCCGAGCTCGATCGTGTCGCCGGGCATCACCAGGGCGATGTCACCCAGGTCGATCCCGCCGGGCACGTCCGTGGTCCGGAAGTAGAACTGCGGCCGGTAGTCCGCGGCGAACGGGGTGTGCCGGCCACCCTCGGAGGTGGACAGCGCGTGCAGGTTCGCCCGGAACCTCCGGTGCGGCCGTACGCTGCCCGGCAGTGCCACCACCTGGCCGCGACGGACCTCGTCGCGCTTGACCCCACGCAGCAGCACCGCCGCGTTGTCGCCCGCCTCGGCGGACTCCAGCGACTTGCCGAAGGTCTCCAGACCGATCGCGGTGCTGGTGACCGTCTCGCCGAGGCCCACGACCTCGACCGCGTCGCCGACCTTCAGCGAGCCGCGCTCGACGGCACCGGTGACCACCGTGCCGCGGCCGGTGATGGTGACGACGTTCTCGATCGGCATCAGGAACGGCTCGCCGAGCTCACGCTCGGGCACCGGCACGTAGTCGTCGATCGCGTCCAGCAGGTCGCCGATCGCGGCGGTCCACTCCGGGTCGCCCTCCAGCGCCTTCAGCCCGGACACCCGGACAACCGGCACGTCGTCACCGGGGAACCCGTACTCGGAGAGGAGGTCACGGACCTCCAGCTCGACCAGGTCGAGCAGCTCCGGGTCGTCGACGGTGTCGGCCTTGTTGAGGGCCACCACCAGGTAGGGCACCCCCACCCGGCGCGCGAGCAGCACGTGCTCCCGCGTCTGCGGCATGGCGCCGTCCTGAGCGGAGACGACCAGGATGGCGGCGTCCACCTGGGCGGCGCCGGTGATCATGTTCTTCACGTAGTCGGCGTGCCCGGGCATGTCGACATGCGCGTAGTGCCGGGTCGCGGTCTCGTACTCGACGTGCGAGATGTTGATCGTGATCCCGCGCTGCAGCTCCTCCGGCGCACGGTCGATGCCGTCGAAGGCGATGAAGCGGTTCACGCTCGGGTCGCGCTCCGCGAGCACCTTGGTGATCGCGGCGGTCAGCGTCGTCTTGCCGTGGTCGACGTGACCCATCGTCCCGATGTTGAGGTGCGGCTTGGTCCGCACGAACTGGCTCTTGGCCATGAGAGTTCCTTTGTCCGTCAGAAGATTTCGGGGTGAGCCAGGACCCTCCGGCAAGCCCTCACAGCGCTGTCACCGCGATGAGGGGGCCGGTGCGGGCCACCCTCCTCCGCGGGTCCTGCGAGGCAGGAGGAGGGTCAGCTTCGAGCGCCGGTGCAATCGACTGACGGAGCCCACGTGGGAGCGCCCGTCAGGCTCTTGCCTGACAGGTCGAACTCGGAAACCACGCGGAACATGCGCATCACGTTAGGTGCCAACACAGACACCCGCAATGTAATTCCCGGCTAGCGGGCCTCCAGGCGCACGACGACCGACTTCGAGGTCGGGGTGCGGCTGCCGTCGGCGTAGGAGTCGAGCGGGATGAGGACGTTCGTCTCCGGGAAGTACGCCGCGGCGGAGCCGCGCGGGGTGGAGTAGGCGACGACACGGAAGCCCGCAGCGCGACGCTCGCCGTCGGTCCAGACCGAGATGATGTCGACGGTGTCGCCGTCGGCGACACCGAGCTCGAGGAGATCCTCGGGGTTGACGAAGACGACGCGGCGCCCGCCCTTGATCCCGCGGTAGCGGTCGTCGTAGCCGTAGACCGTGGTGTTGAACTGGTCATGGGAGCGCAGCGTCTGGAGCAGCAGGTGTCCCGGGGGAGCGGTGACCGCGGTCAGCGGGTTGGCGGTGACCCGGGCCCGCCCGGTCGCGGTGTTGAAGGTGCGGGAGTCGCGGGGGCCGTTGGGCAGGGCGAAGCCGCCGGGCGCCTTCAGGCGGGCCTCGAAGTCCTCGAACCCGGGGATGACGGCCGAGATGTGCCAACGGATCCGGGAGTAGTCCACGCCCATCGTGGCCCAGTCGATGCCCTGGTCCGAGCCGAAGAGCGCCTCGCCGATCGCGCAGATGATGCCGACCTCGCTGCGCAGCTCCTTCGAGCCCGGGAGCAGGCGGCCGTGGGAGGCGTGGACCATGCCCATCGAGTCCTCGACGGTGACGTACTGCTCCCGGCCGCCGGTCTCGTCGCGCTCGGTGCGGCCCAGGCAGGGCAGGATCAGGCCCTCGCGGCCGTGGTGGAGGTGGCTGCGGTTGAGCTTGGTCGAGATCTGGACGGTGAGACCGACGCCGGCGAGCGCCGCGGTGGTGACCGCGGTGTCGGGCGTCGCGGCGGCGAAGTTACCGCCGAGAGCGAGGAAGACGTCGACGGCGCCGTCGCGCATCGCCTCGATCGCGGCGACCACGTCGTAGCCCTCCTCGCGCGGCGGCGTGATGCCGAACTCGTCACGGACCGCGTCGAGGAACCACGCCGGCGGCTTCTCCCAGATGCCCATCGTGCGGTCGCCCTGCACGTTGGAGTGGCCGCGGACCGGGCAGGCGCCCGCGCCGGGCTTGCCGATGTTGCCGCGCAGCAGCAGGAACGAGGCGATCTCGCGGATCGTGGCGACCGAGTTCTTGTGCTGGGTCAGGCCCATCGCCCAGCACACGATGATGCGGTCCCGGGTCTCGACGAGGTCGGCGAGCGACTCGATCACCTCGCGCGAGATGCCGCTGAGCCGGGTGATCTCGTCCCACTCCATCGCGGCCCAGGCCTGCGCCGCGACCTCGAAGCCGTCGGTGTGCGCCTCCAGGAACGCGTGGTCGACGGCGTCGCGCTCGACGAGGACCTTGTTGATCCCGGCGAACAGCGCGAGGTCGCCGTTGACCTGCACGGGTACGTGCATGTCGGCCAGCTTGGTGCCGACACCGGTGACGCCGCGTACGGTCTGGGGGTTGCGGAACCGGCCCAGCCCGGCCTCGCGGAGCGGGTTGACCGACACCACCTTGGCGCCGTTCTCCTTGGCGGACTCGAGCGCGGTCAGCATCCGCGGGTGGTTGGTGCCGGGGTTCTGGCCGACGACGAAGATGAGGTCGGAGTGTTCGGCCAGGTCGTCGTAGGTGACGGTGCCCTTGCCGATGCCGATGACCTCGCCGAGAGCGGTGCCGCTGGACTCGTGGCACATGTTGGAGCAGTCGGGCAGGTTGTTGGTGCCGAGCTGGCGGGCGAGCAGCTGGTAGGCGAACGCGGCCTCGTTGGACGCCCGGCCTGAGGTGTAGAAGACGGAACGGTCAGGGGCGGTGGCGCGCATGCGGTCCGCGATCAGCGATATCGCGTCCGACCACGAGATCGGGGAGTAGTGGGTGTCGCCGGGGCCGATGTACATCGGCTCGGTCAGCCGGCCCTGCGCCTCCAGCCAGTGGTCGTCGCGCTCGTCGAGGGAGGCGACCGAGTTGGCCGCGAAGAAGGCACGGTCGACCCGCTTGCGGGTCGCCTCCCACGCCACCGCCTTGGCGCCGTTCTCGCAGAACTCGGCCGCCTTGCGGTGGTCGGGGTCCGGCCACGCGCACGAGGGGCAGTCGAAGCCGCCCACCTGGTTGACCTTGAGCAGCGTCTGCAGGCTGCGCACGGGTCCCATCTCCCGCAGCGCGTACTCCATCGAGTGCGCCACCCCGGGGATCCCCACCGCGGCCGTCTCCGGCTCGCTGACGCGGAGGGTGGGTTCGGGCAGGTCTGCGCGACGCTCGTTGCTCACCCCCGCAGGCTACTCCGTGGCGATCGCCTTGAGGACGTCTTCCCTCCCGGCGCGCACGGCGGGCAGGAGGGCGGCCAGGACACCGACGACCACCGCGATCCCCAGGAAGACGGCCAGCTGGTCGAGCGGCACCCACAGGCTGGTCAGGTCATCGCGCAGGGCATCGCGCAGCAGCACCCCGAAGAGCACGCCCAGGCCGAGCCCGAGCACCGCCCCGAGGACCGCGATCGTCACCGACTCCAGGGTGATCATCCGGCGCAGCTGGCCGCGGGAGAGCCCGATGGCGCGCAGCAGGCCGATCTCGCGGGTGCGCTCGATGACGCTGAGGCCGAGGGTGTTGACGATGCCGATCACCGCGATCACGATCGCCAGCGCGAGCAGGCCGTAGATCATGTAGAGCAGCTGGTTGACCTGCCCCTTGATCGACTCGGCGAACTCGTCCTTGTCCTGCACCGCGACCACGGGACGGTCCTCGACGAGCTTGTCGAGGCGGTCGTGGACGACGGCCGGATCGGCTCCGCGCGCGAGCAGGATGCTGAGCGAGGCGTCCTCCCGCGGCACCTTGGCCGCCACCAGGTCCTCGATGCGCACCGTGATGTCCCCGGTCACCTGGCTCTCCGCGATGATCCCGCTGATCTGCGGGTGCGCCTGGCGGCCGCTGACGAAGGTGAGATCGATGCGGGCACCGAGCCGCCACTTGTGCTTCTTCGCGGCCTCGTCGGTGACGAGCACCTGACCCGGCTTGACGTCGTCGCTGCCCTCGAGCACGTCGAGGTCGTAGACCCGGGACAGGTGCTCGTCGACGCCGAAGAGGAACGTGGCCTCGTTGTTCTTCGGGTTGCGCAGATCGACCTTGCCCACGACCGCCTGGGCGATCTGCGACCGGGAGACGGTGGCCACGCCCTCGACCTTCTCCATCTCGTCGCCGATCGAGGTCGGGAACGGGGTGAACGTCGGGCTCTGCACGACCAGGTCGGGCTTGAACTGGTCCTCGACCACATCGGTGATCGAGGCGTTCATCGAAGCGGCGAGCACCCCGATCAGCGAGACCAGCGCCAGCCCGATCATCAGCGCCGAGGCGGTGGCGCCGGTGCGCCGAGGGTCGCGCATCGCGTTCTGCCCGGCCAGCTTGCCGGTCATCCCGAAGACCGCCCCCGAGACCGTACGCAGCGCCGCGAGCACCGGGCGGCCCAGGAACGCGCTGATCCAGGCGACCGAGAGGATCGAGACCCCGGCGCCGACGCCCACCCACAGGGCCGGGCTGGTGGGCACGTCGAACCCGCCCGGCAGGCTGATCTCGGGGATCCCGATCCGCGGCATCGCCGCGAGCACGAGGCCGGCGGCCAGCAGGACGAGCCCCACCGACGTACGCAGGATGGTGGATCTGGCCGGCGGCTGGGTGTCCTCGCGCATCGCCGCCACCGGCGGCACCTTGGCGGCCCGTCGCGACGGGAGCAGGGCGGCGGCGAGCGTGACGCAGACGCCCACGGCGTAGGAGATCCAGATGGTGCGCGGGGTGAGGACGAGGACGTCGGAGGCGATCTCGAGCCCCGCCTGGCGGAAGGCGGCGGCCAGGCCGTGGGCGAGTCCCCAGCCCGCGAGGATGCCGAGCGTGGCCGCGACCAGCGCCATCACCAGCGCCTCGAAGAGCACCGAGGTGGTGACCTGGCGGCGTGAGGCTCCCAGGGCGCGCAGCAGCGCCAGCTGACGGGAGCGCTGCGCGATCAGGATGGAGAAGGTGTTGACGATGATGAAGGCGCCGACGATCACCGCGATCACCGCGAAGACGATGAGGAAGACCGAGATCACGTCGAGGAACTCGCCGATGGCGTCCTCGGACTCGGCGACCACCGTGTCGCCGGTGACGGCCTCGAAGCCCTTCGGGACCACCGCGTTCGCGGCCTTCGCTAGCTCCTTCTGGCTGACCCCGGGGGCGGCGGTCAGCGAGATCCCGGAGTAGACGTCCTTGCTGTCGGTGAACAGGCTCTGTGCGCCGGGCGTGCTGAAGATCAGCAGCTGCGCGCCGGCGGTGCCGCCGCCGTTGAAGGCGGCGATGCCGGTGAGGGTGACCTTGCGGCGGGTCTCGCCCTGGGGCGCGATCAGCGTGACCGAGTCCCCCACCTGGTAGCCGGCCTTCTTCGCGGTCGCCTCGTCGAGGACGAGCTCCTTCTCCCCGGTCGGCCAGCTTCCCCGGGTGAGCTCGAGCGACGGCTCGCCGAGCAGGTTGGGGGTGCCGGTGTGGTTGAACGCCAGCGTCGGCGCGCCCGAGCTGCTGACCAGCTTGTCGTCGGTGTCGAGGACGTAGAGACCGAAGCCCTGGACGACCCCGTCGGCGCGGGCGACCTCCGGCAGCGTACGCAGCCTCTCGATGGTCGCCGGCTCCAGCATCGCCGCGCCGCCACCGCCGGGGCGGCTGGCCTCGGCCGAGCTGGCGCTGTTGACCGGACGCACCTGGCCGTCGGGGGTCGAGCCGTTGATGATGCCGGAGAAGGTGCGGTCGAGCCCGTGCGAGAACGTGAGCACACCGGCCAGGAACGCCACACCCAGGACGATCGCGAGCGTCGACATGATCAGGCGCACCTTGTGCGCGGCCAGGTTGCGCAGCGTCAGCCGGAGCACCTCAGGCGCCTTCGCTGATCGGGGCCAGACCCATCGCCCGGGACTGCAGGTCGGACATGTGCGCCAGGATCTCCTCGCGGCTCGGCTTGGCCAGCTCGTCGACGATCCGGCCGTCGGCCAGGAAGACCACCCGGTCGCAGTAGGAGGCGGCGACCGGGTCGTGGGAGACCATGACGATGGTCTGGCCCAGGTCGTCGACGCTGCGGCGCAGGAAGTCGAGCACCTGGGCGGCCGAGGTGGAGTCGAGGTTGCCGGTCGGCTCGTCGGCGAAGACGATGTCGGGCCTGGACACCAGCGCCCGGGCGCAGGCGACCCGCTGCTGCTGCCCGCCGGAGAGCTCGCTCGGCTTGTGCTTGAGCCGCGGCCGCAGGTCGACCGTGTCGATGACCTGGTCGAACCACTCCTTCTCGGGCTTCTTCCGGGCCAGGGAGAGCGGCAGCAGGATGTTCTCCTGCGCGGTCAGCGTCGGCACCAGGTTGAACGCCTGGAAGACGAACCCGATCTTGTCGCGACGCAGCGCGGTGAGCCGGCGGTCGCGCATCCTGCCGAGCTTGCGGCCGCCGACGATCACCTCGCCGGTGGTGGGCTTGTCGAGCGCGGCCAGGCAGTGCATCAGCGTCGACTTGCCGGAGCCCGAGGGGCCCATGATGGCGGTGAACTGTCCCGCGTAGAGGTCCAGGCTCACGCCGTCGAGCGCGCGGACCTCCGCAGCGCCCTTCCCGTAGGTCTTGTGCAGGTCGATCGCCTGGGCGGCGATCTCGAGTCGGTCTGCGTCGGTCACGACCCCAACTCTGGCTCACCCGTGGTGAGCGCGCATCGGGGTTTGCACCGATATCGCGGATCTCGACCCGCTTCGCGGGTTCGCCGGCTCAGACCTTCTGGTTGAGCAGCCCCGTGTCGACGTCGTAGATGAACCCGCCGACCTTGACGTCCTCGGGGACGAACGGGTGCGAGCGGACCTTGGCGACGTCCTCGGCGAGGGCGCGGACCTGGTCGTCGACGACGTGCAGATGGAGCCAGGAGGCGTCCTGGCCGGCGGACTCGGCGAGCTTGGCGCGCAGCTCGGCCTCGGTGTTGGAGGCGACCGCGCAGCGGGTGTGGGGCACGATGAGGATGCGCTTGACGTTGAGGAGGTGCACGCCGAGCACCAGCGCCTCCATCGCCTGCGGGGTCACCCGGCCACCGGGGTTGCGGAAGATCTTGGCGTCACCCAGGCCCAGGCCCAGCATGGCGAGCGGCTCGATGCGGGAGTCCATGCAGGTCACGATGGCGACGCCGGCGTGGGCGACGCCGTCGAACCCTCCGTTGTCGAACTTCTCGGCATAGTCACGGTTCGCGGCAAGCAGGTCATCGAAATCGGCCATGGGGCCCAAGGTAGCCGATATCGCGGCGACGCCCTCGGCCTGTGTCAGATAGCGTGCGCGATGTGATCGACGCCCTACTCGAGCCCAGCGACCTGCCCCACCGACTGCCCCGATTCGAGGACATCTCGATCGACGACTACGGCCCGGCGATCGAGCACGGGATGGCCGAGCAGCTGGCGGCGCTCACCACGATCACCTCCTCCACCGAGGAGCCGACCTTCGAGAACACCCTGGTCGCCCTGGAGCGGTCGGGGGAGACACTGGACCGGGTCCTGCGGGTCTTCTTCTCGCTGCTCTCCGCGGACTCCTCCGACGCCCTGGACGATCTCAACGCTGCGTACGCTCCTCGGCTGGCGGCCCACCACGACGCGCTGCTCCTCGACGACGCGCTCTTCGCCCGGGTGAACGCGGTCTATGAGAAGCGGGACGAGCTGGAGGGCGAGGACCGCTACCTGGTCGAGCGCTACCACCGCGACTTCGTGCTCGCGGGTGCTGCGCTCGGGCCTTCGGAGAAGGACCGGCTGCGCCTGCTCAACCAGGAGATCTCCGGGCTGGAGGCGGCCTTCGCGCAGGCTTCGCAGGCCGACTCCAACGACCTCGCGGTGGTCGTCGACACCGTCGAGGAGCTCGCCGGACTGACCCCGGGCGAGATCTCGGCGGCCGCCGCCGCGGCCGAGGGACGGGGGCTGGCGGGCAAGTTCCTGATCACGCTGACGCTGTTCACCGCCCACCCCTACCTGTCCGTGCTGGAGAACCGGGAGCTCCGTCGGCGGCTGTTCGAGGCGGAGCTCGCGCGCGGCTCGCGGGGCAACGACCACGACACCCGCTCCATCGCGCTCGACGTGCTGCGCCTGCGCGCCGAGAAGGCGCAGCTGCTCGGCTTCGACAGCTACGCGGGTCTCGTCACCGCCGACAACACGGCCGGCACGCCCAAGGCGGTCCGCGACATGCTGGAGCGGCTGGCCGCGCCGGCGGCCCGCAACGCCCGGGCCGAGCAGGCCGCGCTCGAGGCGTCCGCGGGTGGGCCGATCGAGGCCTGGGACTGGCCCTACTACGCCGAGAAGGTCCGGGCCTCGGAGTACGACGTCGACCTGGCCGTCCTGCGGCCGTGGTTCGAGGCCGACCGGGTGCTGCGCGACGGCGTCTTCTTCGCCGCCGGCGAGCTCTACGGGCTGACCTTCGAGGAGCGGCCCGACCTGCAGGGCTACCACCCCGAGGTACGCGTCTTCGAGGTCTTCCGCGACGGCGACCCGATCGGGCTCTACCTGCTCGACCTCTACACCCGCGACTCGAAGAAGGGCGGGGCGTGGATGAACTCCTACGTCACCGCCAACACGCTGCTGGGTGAGCCGTCGGCAATCGTGACCAACAACCTCAACGTGCCCAAGCCGGCGCCGGGGGAGCCGACGCTGCTGACGTTCGACGAGGTCAACACGCTCTTCCACGAGTTCGGGCACGCGCTCCACGGGCTGCTGGCGCGGGCCACCTTCCCCCGGTTCGCGGCGACCTCGGTCTACCGCGACTTCGTCGAGTACCCGTCTCAGGTCAACGAGATGTGGATGCTCTGGCCCGAGGTGCTCGCCAACTACGCGGTGCACTACGAGACCGGGGAGCCGATCCCGGCCGACGTGCTCGGCAAGCTGGAGGCCTCCGCCACGTTCAACGAGGGGTTCGCGACCTCCGAATACCTGGCCGCCGCGCTCATCGACCTGGCCTGGCACGAGCTCGGGCCCGCTGACGTGCCGACCTCACCCGAGGCGGTGGGGGAGTTCGAGGCGGCCACGCTGGCGGCGGTCGGCCTGGACAACCCGGCGGTGCGGCCGCGCTACTACACGGCGTACTTCAAGCACATCTTCGGCGGCTATGCCTCGGCCTACTACTCCTACATCTGGTCCGAGGTGCTCGACGCCGACACGGTCGCGTGGTTCAAGGAGAACGGCGGCCTGACCAGGGAGAACGGCGAGGCTTACGTCCGCTATGTGATCGGCATCGGCGGCACCCGCGACCCGCTGGAGTCCTATGCCGAGTGGCGCGGCCGGCCGGCCCCGATCGCTCCGTTGCTGGAGCGCCGGGGCCTGGCCTGAGGGTCAGCGGTCCCGAGGATCCGCCGGGCCTGCCCAGCTGGACTGGGGGTCGCTGGCGGGGAACGTCTCTTCCTCGGTCTCGTCCTGAAGATCGCGCTCCTCGCCTTCCTCCTCGACCCGCTCCGGGGTGGGGAAGGGGATCGGGGCCTCGGTGCTCTCGTCGGCGCCGGTCTCGGGGTCCCGGGTTTCCTTCTCGACCATGTTCTGCTCCCATCTGAGGACTTCGATGTTGTCGTCGATGCCGTTCAGCACCCACTGTGCCACGTCGTGAACGGGCGACGTCAGGAACGGCTCAGCGCGTCCTTGACGCTGTCCACGATCGAGTGGAACGGCATCGTGGCCAGCTGCTTGGGCACCGAGCCCGCGGCGCCGGGATGGGGATGGGTCGGGGCGACCGTCTCGGCCGCCGTCAGCCGCTTGCCCATCGTGTGGCGGTCGGCCTCGTCGAGGGTGTTGAGCAGCAGCGGGAACTCGACGCGCTCTTCCTCCTCGGCATGCTGCTCGACCACGATCTGGAAGATGGGGAAGCTCTCGTCGAACTCGGGGCTCTCGACGCCGACCTCCTCGAGCCGGGCCAGCATCTCGCTGGCCTCCTTCTCGTCGGCGTTGAGCGCCTTGGTGAGCGTCTCGCCGCCGTGGGCAGAGACGAACGGGTGGACGACGAGCTCCTCGGCGGTCTCGTGCACGGCGAGCAGGACCCGGAGGTCGTCGAACGCCTGGCGCTTGGCCGGACCCTCGGAGTTTCCGACCGTCGAGCAGAGCTGACGGATGCCGGCGTGCTGCTGCAGCAGGATCCTGACCACGTCGCCCTCGGGTAGCTCGGAGGCCTTCTTGAGGTCTTCGGTCACGTGGGACATGGGTTGCTCCTGTCTCAGGGCTTCTGGATTGGACGTCTTCCCTGGTACCCACGGCGTGTTCTGCCCATACACCTGTCCAACCGACCACCGATCTGAGAAGGTTCAGGTGTGATGAGGCAGGGGGTGTTGCGGGTGGCCGTGGTCAGCCCGCAGGAGGTTGTCATGCGGGGGCTCACCACCATGCTTGCGGACTATCCCGACAGGCTGGTCGTGACGGCCCTTCCGTCGGTACGCAGCAAGGCTCCGGGTGTCGACGTGATCCTCTACGACACGCTCGGTCTGCACCTGGCCGACGGGTCCGATCTGGTGCACCTGCTGCAGGAGACCGACGCCAACGTGCTGATCTTCAGCCGCGATATGCGGCCCGATCTGCGCGTCAAGGCCTACTCGCTCGGTGCCAAGGCCTGGGTGTCGATGAGCGTGCACGCCGGTGAGCTCGTTCGCGCGATCGAGATGACGGCCAGCGGTGAGCCGATCGGGGAGCGCGAGGACCGGCTCGGCACGGTCGCCGGGCTCACCACCCGTGAGGTCGAGGTGCTCGCGCTGATCACCCAGGGGCTGTCCAACGCGGACATCGCCGAGAAGCTCGTCGTGAGCGTGAACACGCTCAAGAGCCACATCCGTCAGGCCTACCGAAAGATCGAGGTCACGACCCGCAGTCAGGCAGTCAGCTGGGCGATCACCCACGGGTTCGCGCCACCGGATGAGAATTCTGTGGAATCGGGTGCATCCGTGGGGGCAAGGATGGTTACCGATAGCGTATCGACAGAGCAGTCTGGGTGACTTCCCCTGCCTTCGGGATCGGGGAGTGACACCACGGTCGCACTGTCGGTGCCGCGGTCCCGGCAACGGACCCGGGACCGCGGTTCTAACCCTCAGGGGTGAGTGTGCTGTGGGGGTTGAGCTCACCCCTGGGGGCCAAATACCTCGCGAACCCGTGGCATCGGGTGATCTGCGCGACAGACTCGAGGCATGGACAGGAACCAGCAGGGCCCCTCGCTTCTCGCCCCTCAGCAGGAAGATCTGGTCGTACGCCACCTCCCGGTGGCACGCTCGCTGGCTGCTCGCTACTCGGGCCGCGGCATCGAGGTCGAGGACCTGCGCCAGGCCGCGCGGATGGGGCTGGTGAAGGCCGCCCGCCGCTACGACCCCGAGCAGGGTGCGTTCCTGAGCTATGCCGTGCCGATGGCCAAGGGCGAGATGCGGCGCTGCTTCCGGGACCTGGCCCGCTGCGTACGACCTCAGCAGGGGGACGACGAGTCCGGCTCGCTCGTGGAGCAGGTGGGAGAGGTCGATCCCGGCTTCGACCGCGCCGAGGCACGGGTGCTGGTGGGGGAGGCGCTGGAGGGGCTCGACGAGACCGACCTGATGGTCCTGCGGCTGCGCTACGCCGAAGGCCTGACCCAGGCCGAGATCGGTGAGCGGATCGGTGCGACGCAGGCGCAGGTCTCGCGAACGCTTGCGCGGATCCTTCGCCGGATGCGGGTCGCGGTCGCCGCGTAAGAGGCATCCGTTCTGGGTACCGGTTCTCCATGAGTACTCCAGCCGTCATCTTCACCGTGATCGGGGTGATCGTCGTCCTGGTCGGCATCGCGGCCTGGCTCTACGACGCCCGCCGCAACAAGCGCGTCGCCGATGACGAAGAGCGCTTCGATCAGCCGAGAACGACGCCGAGAACGCGAAGGAGGAGCTGAGATGCCGCAACGTGCCTGGAGCAAGAAACGCGAACGCCAGTACGAGCACATCAAGAAGGGCCTGCTCGACCGCGGCGAGAACGAGGACACCGCCGAGGAGATCGCCGCGCGCACGGTGAACAAGGAACGTGCCCGCGAGGGCGCGTCCCGCGAAAGCAGCCGCACCTCGACCGAGGACATCTCCTCCGGTCGCCGTGGTGGTCTGCGCAGCCACCGTGGTCCCGGTGGTCGTACCAAGGCCCAGCTCTACGAAGAGGCCAAGGACAAGAACGTCAAGGGCCGCTCGAAGATGAACAAGGCCGAGCTCGAGAAGGCCGTCGGCCGCTAGGAGCGGACTCCCGCCAGGCTTCACCTGGCGTCTTGGAGGTCATCGACTTCGCCGCGTCGCCCACACCGGGTGGCGCGGCGAAGTCGTTGTGATGACAGCCAGCCGCCCAGACGGAGCCCCCGATGGCTCATGGAGCCCAGACAGATCGGCGGCTGCCGGCTCCAGGAGCCGACAGCCGCCGAAGACAGCCGACGTACGGTCTACGGGTGCGGTCGCGACACGTACGCCGTCGAGGTGCGCTCGATGAGGTCGTCACCGGCCGCCGCCGGCTGGGTGCCGCGAGCGCGGTGGTCACCCGCATGACCGAACGGAAGGTTCATCGTGCCGATCCGCTCACGTGCCATGCCGACGGTGGCGCCGGCTCCGTCGCGCAGCGTCTCGTAGGTCGCGGCAGGGTAGCGGCCGACGATGTAGCCGGCGACGCCACCCAGCGCGAAGGTGAAGATGTTCCGTTTCGTCCTCACTTCTTCCGACCTCCCTTGAACCTCCGCAGCAGCGCGTCGGTTCCCTTCTTGCGGATGACGGTGGTGGCGACCGCCATCACGGCGGGGACCAGGAAGGCGGCGACAGCCGCGATCCGCTTGCCCCAGGACGACTCCTGCCACTTGGTCTTGGGTGTGCCATTCCACAGCGAGCGCTGGGCGGTGTCGTCGCGCTCACCGGTGATCGTCGAGTACGTCATGCCAGGTCTCCTTGTGTCTGGGTCGGCTTTCGTGGTCCCGTACCCGGGGCGGGTGCGGGTCATGCGGCCATCTCCATGCCCTCGAGCTGGGCGCGGAGCTCGTCGATGATGCGGGTGAGGATGCGGGAGACCTGCGTCTGGGTGACGCCGATGGCCTCGCCGATCTCTGCCTGGCTGCGGTCCTCCAGGAAGCGCAGCCGCACCACGAGCTGGTCGCGCGGACACAGCGCGTGGATCGCCTGCTCGAGCGCGAGCCGGGCCTCGCAGTCGGAGAGCCCGCCGTCGACGCCCGGCAGCATGTCGCCGATGGTCGCTTCGCCCGAGGACTGGGAGTCGCTGGAGCGCAACGGGGCGTCCAGCGAAGAGGGGGTGAAGCAGCCGCGGGCATCGAGCGCCTCGCGTACCTTCTGCTCGGGGACCTCGGCGATCTCAGCCAGCTCGGAGGTGGGCAGGTTGCCGCGCTCGGAGCCGATCCGCAGCAGCGTGCTCTGCAGCTCCTGGATGGGACGGGGCGGGCGCACGGTCCAGCCGTGGTCACGGAACCAGCGCTTCACCTCACCCCGGATGGTGGGCACGGCGTAGGTGAGGAAGTCGTCGGCACGGTCCGGGTGGAAGCTCTTCGCGGCCCGGACCAGGGCGATGTACGCGACCTGCTCCAGGTCGGCGCGGGGGATGCCACGTCCGGTGTAGCGGTGGGCGATCGAGCGGGCGACCGCCGCGTTGAGCAGGATCACCTCTTCGATGAGCCGCTCCTGCTCCTCTCCTTCCGCCTCGTGTGCTGCCGCCAACAGCTCTGAGGTCAGACGCTGGCGCTCGGCTCGGGGAAGGTCTGTCTCGAAAGTTGTCGTCGTCATATTTGGGTAGTGCCCGAAATGAGCCCGCCCCAACGGCTCAGGAAGCCAAGTTCACCCCGTCGGGTGTGCGCCTCGCGAGTCGCAACCACCCCTTCGGGTGGGAAGTCGGCCGGGCGGGCTGCGAGGGGTGAGCACGGGTACCGGTTCGGTCATACGGACCAGACGCCCTCTGAGAGGAACACCATGAACGGAACCAACGGCACGAACAGTCTCGACGGCAGGGTCGCGCTGGTGACCGGTGCCGGGAGCGGCCTGGGACGGGCGACGAGTCGGGTGCTCAGTGTCTCCGGAGCGTACGTCGCGGTCAGCGACCGGGACCCCGAGGCGGCCCAGGAGACCGTCGAGCTGATCCGTGGTGAACCCCGGCGGGGGGAGACCGAGGTCGTCGACCTCGACGTCACCTCGCCCTCGGCGGTCGAGAAGACGGTCGCCGACCTCTCCGAGCGGTTCGGGGCCCGGTTCGACCTCCTGATCAACAACGCGGGCACCGACCGCGGCTCGGACCTGGTCGACATCGACGACGACCAGTGGCACGACGTCTTCGGCGTCAACGTCGACGGCCCGATGCGGCTCTCCCGTGCGTTCGTACGTCACCGCCTGGCGCTCGAGGACGCGCCGACCCAGCCGGTGGCCGACATCGTCAGCATCGCCTCGATCAGCGCGCTGACGGTGGGGGCGGGTGCTGCTGCGTACAACTCCTCCAAGGCGGCGCTGCTCAAGCTCACCGAGGTGATGCAGACCGAGGCGCGCGAGCGGGAGTGGCCCGTCCGGGTCAGCGCGATCAACCCCGCGGCGATGGCGACGCCGATGATGGACCAGTGGGGGCTGCCGCCGGAGCGGATGATGGACCCGACGATCGTGGCGGAGCTGATCCGGTTCGCGGTGACGCTTCCCGAGGAGGCGTGCCTGCAGAGCGCCGTCGTGATGCTGCGGAACGAGGGCTATCCGCGATGAACGACTGGGAAGAGTCATTGCGCGGAGCCCGGGTGGTGGTCACCGGCGGAGCCGGGTTCGTCGGGTCGTGGGTGAGCGAGCGCCTGCTGGACGCCGGGGCGGAGGTGTGGATCGTCGACAACCTGCTCACCGGCTCGGCCGACAAGATCGAGCACCTCTTCGGCCGGCCGGGCTTCGCGATCACGATCGCCGACGCCAGCCATGCGATCCCCGACCCCGGCGGGGTCGACCTGGTGATGCACCTGGCCTGTCCGGCCTCGCCGGTCCACTACCAGCGGCTGCCCCTGGAGACGCTCCGGGTGGCGAGCGAGGGCACGGTCAACGCCCTCGAGCTGGCTGATCGCCACCACGCCCGGTTCGTGCTCACCTCCACCTCCGAGGTGTACGGCGAGCCCGAGGTGCACCCGCAGCGCGAGGAGTACTGGGGCCACGTCAACCCGATCGGCCTACGCAGCGTCTACGACGAGGGCAAGCGGTTCGCCGAGGCGACCACGATGGCCTACGCCCGCGAGCGCGGCGTCGACGTCGCGGTGGCGCGGCTGTTCAACACCTACGGCCCCCGGATGAGCCTGGACGACGGCCGGGTCGTGCCGGCCTTCCTCGGCCAGGCCCTGAGCGGGGAGCCGCTGACCGTTGCCGGCGACGGCTCGCAGACCCGGTCGCTGTGCTGGGTCGAGGACACCGTCGAGGGCCTGCTGCGGCTCGCCTGCGCCGACGTGGCGGGACCGGTCAACATCGGCAACGACCACGAGATCACCATGCTCGAGCTGGCCCGGATGATCATCGAGCTGACCGGCTCCGAGTCGCGGATCCATCATTTGGCGCTGCCGGCCGACGACCCGCACGTACGCCGCCCCGACCTCACCCGCGCCCCCCGCAGCGCCGCGTCGTTGACCTCGTCGACGCGCAGGCGCAGCAGCGCCGGGTCGGTGACCGAGGCGTGCGGGTCGCCGGGGCCGTCGCCACGCCAGAGCGCGATGTGAGGGCCCGGAGGCGGGCCCCAGCGGGAGGGTGGGGTCGGTCCGAACAGGATCACCGAGGGCGTACCCAGGGCCGATGCCAGGTGGGCGATGCCGGTGTCGCCGCTGATGAGCAGCCGGGCCGAGCCGACCAGGGCGGCCAGCGCCATCAGATCGGTGCTGCCCGCGACGTTCGCCTCGGCCGCGAGACCGGCCCGGGAGCGTACGTCCTCGGCCAGGTCGCGCTCGGCGGAGGAGCCGGTGACCAGGACGCGGGCGCCGATGAGCGTCATCCGGGTGGCGACGGCGGCGAACCGGTCCGTCGGCCAGCGGCGGCTCGCGGAGGCGGCGCCGGGATGGATCAGGACCGCGTCCGGCTCGGGGGGCGGCTCCAGCCCGGGAGGTGGCAGGTGGACGTCGTCGGGATCGGCGGCGACGTCGGTGTCGAGGGTCTCGACGAGCAGCCGGCACCAGCGGTGGCGCTCGTGTTCCTCGGGGTCCCAGGCGGGCCCGCCGGGCTCGCCGAAGCCGATCAGACGGCCGGGACCGAGCACGCGGAGCAGGTCGCGGGAGGCGGGACCGTTGCCGTGCAGGTCGATGGCGAGATCCGGCGGCGGACCCGTCCAGGCGACCGGCTCGAGCTCCTCGGTGGCGATGACCTCGTCGACGACGGCGGCGAGCGCGATCAGCCGGGTCTGGACCGCGGGGGCGGCGAGCACGATGCGGTGCCGCGGCAGCGCCCGGCGGAGCATGCGGAGCGCCGGCACCCCGGCGAGCAGGTCGCCGAGGCCCAGCGCACGATAGACGAGCGCCGTCGGCATCAGACCGGCATCGCCCTCGCGGTCTCGATCAGCGAGGTGGTGGAGTGGCCGTCGTGGAACGGCACCACGACGGTGCGTCCGCCCCAGGTCGCCAGCAGGTCGCTCTCGGGGAGGTCGTCCTCGGCGTAGTCGCCACCCTTGACCCAGATGTCGGGGCGGAGCTGGGCCAGCACGTGCACCGGGGTGTCCTCGTCGAAGACGACCACGTCGTCGACGCAGTCGAGGGCGGCGAGCAGCCGGGCGCGGTCCCGCTCGGGTACGACCGGACGGTCCTCGCCCTTGAGCCGGCGGACGGAGGCGTCGGAGTTGAGGCAGACGACCAGGCGGTCGCCGAGCCGCCGTGCCGCCTGGAGGGTGGCGACGTGCCCGGCGTGGAGGAGGTCGAAGCACCCGCCGGTGGCGACGAGCGTGCGGCCCTCGGTCCGCCGGTCGGCGGGGGTGAACGAGCCGGCTCCGCCCGCGGCCACGAAGTCGCCGGCCGCCTCGACTGCGGTCTTCACGGCGGTCTCCGTCGATGCGGTGCCGGTGAGGCTCGCCGTCACGGTGGCCGCGAACCGGTCGCCGGCGCCGCAGGTGTCCTGGGAGCCGACACGGTGGGCGGGGATCTCCCGAGGCGCCCCGTCGCCCTCGGCCACCACGGCACCGTCTGCGCCGAGGGTGACGCAGACGGCCCGGGCTCGCCAGGCATCGCGCAGAGCGGCCGCATGCTCGCTCGCACCCGTGCCGGCGGCCTGGCCGGCGAAGGCGGCGGCCTCGGCCCGGTTGGGCGTGGCCAGGCGTACGCCGGGGACCGGTGCCTCCCCGCGAGGGTGCGGGTCCCACACGAACGGGATCGACGTCGTCGCGGCGATGCCGCTCAGGGGGCGGCGGAGGTTGTCGACGCTCGTCAGCCCCTGGCCGTAGTCGGAGACGAGGATCGCGTCGGCTCCGCCGATCGCGTCGAGCGCATCGGCCGGGACGGGCTCGATCGGGCCGCAGGAGCCCTCGTCCAGGCGCGCGACCGGCTGCTGCTCGGCGATGATCCGGCGCTTGACCGGAGTGGTGCCGTGCTGCGGGACGGCGAGGACCGTGATCCCGGCGTCGCTGCACAGCTCGTGGATCCGCGAGCCCGCCGCGTCGGCCGCCAGCGCGGTCACCAGGACCACCTCGTGGCCGTCGGTGGCGGCCAGGGCCGCCGCGAGGCCGGCGCCACCGGGACGCAGCCGCTCTCGCGGGTCGTCGATGACCGGCGCGTTCGCCTCCGGCAGCCGGCGGCGTACGTCTCCGGTGACGTCCACGTCCAGCAGGACGTCGCCGACCACGACCACCCTCATCGCAGCACCTCCAGGTCCTCGGTCGAGACCTGCGCCGGCACGCCGACGCCGAGCTCGCGGTCGAAGGCGGCGCACATGATGTGCAGCGCGACCAGGTGCATCTCCTGCACGGTGGCGGTGTAGCGCGCCTCGACGGAGCAGTGCTCGTCGGAGAGGTCGGCCAGCGGGTTGGGGAGCGGGCCGGTCATCGACCAGACCTGCATCCCGGCCCGCCGTCCGCGCCGGGCGGCCGCGAGCAGGTTGCCGCTGCGGCCGCTGGTGGACATCAGCACGAGGACGTCGCCGGGCCGCCCGTGCGCCTCGACCTGACGGGCGAGAGCTCCTCGGGCGGGTAGTCGTTGCCGATGGCGGTCAGGCTGGAGGTCTCCGCGGAGAGGCAGATCGCCGAGAACGGGGCGCGGTCCTCGCGATAGCGGCCGACCAGCTCGGCGGTCAGGTGCTGGGCCTGGGCGGCGCTGCCGCCGTTGCCGGCCGCGAGAAGTCGCCCGCCGGACTCGAGCACGGGCACGAGACGTACACCCCACTGGTCGGCGATGTCGACACAGCCGTCGAACCTCCGCAGAGTCTGGCTGAGCTCGGCGAGGTGCTCGTGGGCGCATGGGGTCGTTGTCATCGGACTGCCTCCTTCGCATCGATGGAACGGGTGGATCTGGCGGGTCGGGTGACCCGCTCGTAGAGGTGCTCGGTGGCAGCCAGGACGTGGCGCCAGTCGTAGCGTTCGACCGCGCGCCGCCGCCCGGCCTCGCCGTAGCGCCGTCGGCGCTCGGGGTCGCGCAGCAGGGCGGCCAGGACGCGGGCCAGCTCGACGGGGTGCCGCGGTCGCACCAGGTCGCCGGTGACCCCGGGCACCACGGTGTCGAGAAGCCCGCCGACGGCCGTGCCGACCACCGGGCGGCCGCAGGCCATCGCCTCGACGGGCACGATGCCGAACGGTTCGTACCAGGGCACCGCCACCACGGCGTCGCTGCTGCGGATCAGGCCGGGGACGTCGTCGCGGTCGACGCTGCCGAGGAAGGTGGTGCGGTCGGCGACATGGTGATGGTCGGCGATCTGCCGCAGTCGCAGCGTCTCGGGGTCGGCATCGAGGTCCCTGCGCGAGGGGCCGCCGGCGATCATCAGCTCGACGTCGAGCCCCTCGTCGTGGACCAGGTGGGCGAGCGCCTCGATCGCGTTGCCGATCCCCTTGCGGGGCACCATCCTGCCCAGGACGAGCAGCCGCAGCCGGTCGGCGAGCCGGCCCGGTCCGGGCCGGAACAGATCGGTGTCGACACCGCACGGGATGATCGTGGCGCGGCCGTCGGGCAGGCCGAGCCGGCGGAGCTCGCGGACCTCGTCGGTGCAGGTCGCGATGACGGTGTCGGCCTCGACGCACAGCCGCCGCTCGTGCTCGATCCGCTCGGGCGGGCTGGTGTCGGCGTCACCCTGCTGGCGGCGCTTGACCGACCCGAGGGCATGGAAGGACTGCACCAGCGGAACCCCCTGCTCCCGGACGCCGGGGAGCGAGGCCAGCCCGCTCATCCAGAAGTGCGTGTGGACCAGGTCGGGCGGCTCGATGAGCCACGCCTCCTGCAGGCGCCTGGCCAGCTCCGGGATGTAGGGGAGGAGGTCGTCCTTGGCGACCTCGGCCGGCGGCCCGGCCGGGACGTGCTCGACCACGTAGCCGTCCGTGCGGACACGTGCCGGTGTGGCGAGGTCGTCGCGCCTGGTGTAGACGGTCACCTCGTGGCCGTTCTGCGCCAGGCCGGCGGCCAGCGCGGCGACGTGGACGTTCTGCCCACCGGCGTCCTCACGGCCGAGAGCGGCGAGCGGGTTGGCATGTTCAGAGACGAGTGCGACGCGCATCAGCGGCTCCTTCCCACGGTTTCGGATGGACGTACGCCGAGGGTGCCGAGCGCGGTGACGACAACGTCCGGCGTGACGCTGGTCAGGCACGGGTGCCCGGGAACGGGGCACTCGCGAGCGCGGGTGTCGCGGCAGGGAGCGTGCTGGTCGCCGAGGAGCACCCGGTCGACGCCGTAGGGTGCCCAGCGCTCGGCGCTGATCGTCGGGGCGTAGAGCGAGACCACCGGGGTGCCGACGGCGGCGGCCAGATGGGCGGGGCCGGTGTTGCCGACCACCACCGCCTCGGCCCGGCCGAGGACGCCGGCGAGCTCGTCGAGGCCGAGCGTCCCGCCCAGGTCGGTGCCGCGGTCCCCGGCGACGTACGCGGTGAGCCGGCGCTCCCCGGGGCCGCCGGTGACGACGACACCGAGCCCGAGGCCGCTCAGCTGCTCGGCCAGCTCCCGGAAGCGGTCCGGCGGCCAGGCGCGAGCAGGGGCCGAGGTGCCCGGATGGAGGGCGACGTAGGGCACCGGAAGCTCGTCGGGGGCGCGGCCGACCCTGAGGCCGACACTGACCGCGAGCCGGCCGTCGTCGCCGTCGGGCAGCCGGCCGCCGCAGGCGGTGGCGACGGCGAGCGCCCGTTCGGGCTCGGGGATGTCCTCCTCGACGTGCACCCGGTGGTCGAGCAGCGAGCCGGGGTAGTCGGTGCTCACCGCGGCCACCCGGCCGACCCCCGCAAGCCTGAGGACGAGCGCGGTCGGCAGCGGCGACTGGTGGAAGCTGGTCAGGACCACGGCCCGGTCGAACTGCCCGGCCTCGAGCCGCTTGCGCAGCAGGTCGACCTCGTCGGCATCGACCGGTGGCGGGTCCGCAGCGATCCACGGCGCCTCCCAGCACAGCACCTCGTCGACGCCGGGCAGCAGCTCGGCCGCCTCGCGGCCCAGCGGGCCGCACAGCATCGTCAGGTGGTCGCTGGTCGCGGCCATCGCGCGGACCGCCGGCCCGGCGAGAAGCACGTCGCCCATCGAGTCCAGGCGTACGACGAGGGTCCTCACCACACGCCTCCCAGCATCAGGTCGACGGCCTGGACGAGGCCGGCGGCGGTGCGCGGGGCGGCGGCGTCGATCTCCTCGCGGCGGGTGCGCAGCGTCGGGACCAGGCAGCCGCTCACACCGGCGTGCTTGGCGGCCTCCATGTCGCTGCCGATGTCGCCGACCATGATCGCGCGGTCGGGATGTACGCCGGTGCTGGCGAGGGCACGCTTGATCAGGTCGGGGCCGGGCTTGCGACACCCGCAGCGGTCGTCGGGGGAGTGCGGGCAGCGGAGCACCGCCTCGAACGGGCCGAGCAGCTCGATGACCCGCTGGTCGACGGCGTCGACCTGCTCCTCGCTGATGACGCCGCGGCCGATGCCGGACTGGTTGGTCACGATCATGAGCCGCACGCCCTCCGCGCGGAGCCGGTCGAGGGCCTCGCGGACACCGGGGAGCGGGCGCACCAGGTCGGGGTCGCCGTTGTAGGGCACGTCCTCGATCAGGGTGCCGTCCCGGTCGAGCAGGACCAGCTCCGGGATGCCGCGCCACGGCGTCGCGCCGTGGTGGCGGCGTACGCCCCGGAGCAGATGCCACGTCGCCGCCGCAGGGATCGCGGCGCTGGTCAGCACCATCCGCCGGATCTCGGCAGGGGTCCTCGGGCCGGGGGTGATGCGATGCCGGGCGAGCGCGGCGGTGCCCGCGAGCCAGCCCAGGGCACCGGCCCAGGCGAGCCGGCGGCGTCGGGACAGCAGACCGGCGACGGCGAGCGCTCCGGCGGCGGTGGTGGCCAGGTGGGACTTGCGACGGCCCTCGGGCGCGTTCGCCCGCTCGTGCCACCCGGGTCCGTGGAGCGCACGCATCAGGATGTCGTCGGCGTTGCCCGCCTGGGCGCGCACGCTGGCCCAGTCGTCGGAGGGCCGCACCGGATGGGTCACGTGCCGGCTGCCGACGACGATCCGGCCGCGGTCGGCGCCGAGGCGCAGGGCCAGGTCGGCGTCCTCGCGGAAGGCCCGCTGGAAGCGCTCGTCGAAGCCGCCCGCCTCGGCCAGCCGGTCGCGGCGGTAGCTCATGTCGGCGGTGATCCACGCCGAGGTCTCCAGGCTCGCGGTGCCGCGCTCCCAGTCGGTGGGCGGACGCCCGTCGGGGAGAGGGACGGTGAGGCGTCCCTGGCTGCCGGCGATCTCCTGCTCGGGGTAGTCCTTGAGCAGGCGCAGGTCGGCGATCAGGTCGCGATACCAGGACGCGTCCGGCACCACGTCGTCGTCGAGGAAGGAGACCCAGGGTGTGCGGGTGTGCCGCCAGCCGATGTTGCGCGCCCGGGCGGGACCGCCGCCTCCGGTCCGGACGACCTGGACGTCGAGCGAGCGGTCGTCGAGGACCAGGTCGTCCCCGTCGGGGCGGTCGTCGGCCACGATCACCGGACGGTGCAGCGGCACCGTCTGGTTCGCCAGCGCGTCCAGCAGCACCCGCAGGCTCGGCCGGCCGACGGTCGGGATGACGATGGTGGTCTCGATGGTCATGAGTTCGTCCTTGCGCGGCGTACGACGAACGGGCCGATGGCGAGCAGGTCGATCGGCGCCGACCCGAAGCACTCCAACGCGTCCCGGGGCGAGTCGACCATCGGCCGGCCCGCGGTGTTCAGGCTGGTGTTGACGACGACGGGCAGCCCGGTCCGGGCCTCGAACTCGGCGAGCATCCGCGCCACCAGCGGCTCGTGGTGCGGATCGACCGTCTGCACCCGGGCGGTGCCGTCGACGTGGGTCACCGCCGGGATCAGTGCGTGCCACTCCGCGGTGACGTCGTGGACGAACAGCATGTAGGGCGAGGGCAGCGGTCCGCGCTCGAAGAGGTCGGCCGCGCGCTCGGCGAGCACCATCGGCGCCACCGGCCGGAACTGCTCGCGGCCCTTGACGTCGTTGATCCGCTCGAGGTTCTCCTGGCGGCCGGGGTGGGCGAGCAGCGAGCGGTGCCCGAGGGCGCGCGGGCCGAACTCGCTGCGTCCCTGGAACCACGCGACGATCCCGTTGTCGGCCAGGCACTCGGCCACGGTCGCGGCGAGGTCGGCGGGACGTTCGTAGGCCACCCGGGCCGTACGCAGCGTCGCCTCGATCTCCTCCTCCGGCCATCCGCGTCCCAGGTCGGCGCCCGGCATGGGCTCGAGGCGGTCGCCGTTGTCGGCGGCGATCTGCAGCGCGGCGCCGAGCGCCGTCCCGGCGTCGCCCGCGGCCGGCTGCACCCAGATGTTCTCGTAGCCGCTGCGCTCGACCAGCCGGGTGTTGGCGACGCAGTTGAGCGCCACCCCGCCGGCGAGGGTCAGGTGGCTGCCGCTGGTCCGCCCGCGCAGCCATCGGGCGAGCTCGACCAGCACCTCCTCGAAGCGGAGCTGCACGCTCGCGGCCAGGTCGGCATGGTCGGCGGTCCAGGCCTCGCCGGGTCGCAGCCGTGGGGCGAGGGCGGACCAGTCGATCGGCTCGGTGATGAAACCGCCGTCCCCGGTGAGCCGGATCCGCTCGGTGAGCTCGTCCATCCGGTGGCCGCTGGACGCGAACGGCTTGCCGTAGGAGGCGAGCGCCATCACCTTGTACTCGTCGTTGGCGCGCAGGAACCCCAGATGCTCGGTGAGCTCCTCGAAGACCAGTCCGAGCGAGTGTGGGAGCTCCTGGCTGCGCAGGGTGGTCAGCGACCCGTCGGCGTCGTAGCGCCCGGCGAGATGGCTGTGGCACTCACCGCGGCCGTCGAGGACGAGCACGTCGCTGCCTTCGGCGACGTAGGGCGAGGCCAGCGCCGCGGAGGCGGCGTGGGCGACGTGGTGCGGGACGAAGCGTACGTCGGCCCGGTCCAGGCCGGGCAGGATGTTGGTCAGGAAGTCCGGTGCATGGGAGGCGTACGCCTGGCGCAGGCCGTCCCACGGGTCGTGCAGCCCCATCTCGTCCGCCGGCCGGGCCAGGGAGCAGTCGTAGGAGTAGGCGACGGCGTCCAGGTCGCCGGGCTCGAGCCCGGCCTCCTCCAGGCACCATCGGATCGCGTGGTCGGGGAGCTCCCACGCCGCGAACGGCACCGGCCGGTGGCCGTGCTTGCGGCGCGAGAAGCGCTCCTCCTCGGCCGCCGCGACCGTCCTGCCGTCGATGACGAGTGCTGCGCTGGGGTCGTGGAAGAGGGCGTTGACGCCGAGGACCTTCATCTGTGCTGCCTTCCGGACCGGATAGGGATGCGAAGTGCTTCCCGTACCCGGGGCGAAGCGCTTTGAGTCGCCTCACCGCGGAACTTGTCTCGCACCGCCGCATCACCGAAGGTGCTCCCGGGCACTGAAGGGGAATGAGAATCCTGATCTGGCACGTGCACGGCTCCTGGACGACGGCGTTCGTGCACGGCCGCCACGACTACCTGCTGCCGACCACCCCCGACCGCGGCCCCGACGGTCTCGGCCGGGCCCGCACCTGGGACTGGCCGTCGTCGGCCCGCGAGGTGAGCAGCGACGCCCTCGCGCAGGAGGAGGTCGACGTCGTCGTCCTGCAGCGCCCGCACGAGGTCGACCTGGCCGAGCGGTGGCTCGGCGGACGGCGGCCGGGCCGCGACGTACCGGCGATCTATCTGGAGCACAACACCCCGGCCGGTGCCGTGCCCGACACCCGTCACCCGATGGCCGGCGGCGGCATCCCGATCGTGCACGTCACCGGCTTCAACGACCTCGTCTGGGACTGCAGCGGCACCCCGACCACGGTGATCGAGCACGGCATCGTCGACCCGGGCCGTCGCTACACCGGCGACATCGAGCGCGCCGGGGTGGTCGTCAACGATCCGGTACGCCGCGGCCGCTCGGTCGGCGCCGACCTCATCCCGGCGCTGGCCGAGGGCGTCGGCGCCGACGTCTTCGGCATGCGCGTGGAGCGGCTGCCCGACTACCAGGGGCTGCGGACGTACGAGAACTACTCGCAGCAGGATCTGCACGATCACCTCGCGCGGCGTCGTGTGTACGTGCACCTCAACCGCTGGACCTCGCTGGGGCTCTCCCTGATCGAGGCGATGCACCTCGGCATGCCGGTCGTCGCCCTGGCCACGACCGAGACCCCGCTCGCGGTGCCGCACGAAGCCGGCTTCGTCACCACCCGCCGCGACGAGATCGTCCCGGCCGTACGTCACCTGATGAAGGATCCCGACGTCGCCGAGGAGGCCGGCCTCATCGGGCGCCGGCACGCCAGGCGGCGCTACGGCCTGGACCGGTTCCTCGACGAGTGGGACGACGTGCTCCGCTGGGTGGCCAGCAGCAGCGCCAGCTGAGACGGGCCCGTTCGGGCATCGCGGGGCGCGGGGGCGGGTACGGGAGGTAAAGCCCGTTCCCCGACCGAAGGACCGCCATGACCGACACGCCGAGCCCTGGCACCCCCGACCAGACCGAGTGGCTGACCACCTCAGGCGGTGTGCGCCTCCGCGAGACCGACAAGTCCCTCAAGGCGGGCGAACGCGGCCCGACCCTGCTCCAGGACCACCATCTTCGCGAGAAGATCACCCACTTCGACCACGAGCGGATCCCCGAACGCGTGGTCCACGCCCGCGGTGCCGGGGCGCACGGCACCTTCACGGCGTACGGAACCGCCGAGACCGTCACCAGCGCCGGCTTCCTCGCCGAGGGCCGGGAGACGCCGGTCTTCGTGCGGTTCTCCACGGTGCTGGGCTCGCGGGGCAGCGCGGACACGGTGCGCGACACCCGCGGGTTCGCGACGAAGTTCTACACCGAGGAGGGCACCTTCGACCTCGTCGGCAACAACATCCCGGTCTTCTTCATCCAGGACGGCATCAAGTTCCCCGACGTGATCCACGCCGGCAAGCCGCATCCCGACCGCGAGATCCCGCAGGCGCAGTCCGCGCACGACACCTTCTGGGACTTCGTCTCCCTGCACACCGAGGCCCAGCACCACACGCTGTGGAACATGTCCGACCGCGGCATCTCCCGCTCCTACCGGATGATGGAGGGCTTCGGCGTGCACACCTTCCGGCTGGTCAACGCGGCGGGGAGGACGAGCCTGGCCAAGTTCCACTGGAAGCCGAAGCTCGGGGTGCACGGCCTGCTCTGGGAGGAGGCCCAGATGCTCGGCGGCTTCGACCCGGACTTCCACCGCCGCGACCTCGCCGAGGCGATCAAGGCCGGTGCCTACCCGGAGTGGGAGCTGGGCGTCCAGGTCTTCCCGGACACCCCCGAGCAGACCTACGAGGGCATCGACCTGCTCGACCCGACCAAGCTCGTTCCCGAGGAGATCGCGCCGGTCCAGACGATCGGCCGGCTGGTCCTGGACCGCAACCCGGACAACTTCTTCGCCGAGACCGAGCAGGTCGCCTTCCACGTCGGCAACCTGGTGCCGGGCATCGACGTCACCGACGACGCGCTGCTGCAGGCGCGGCTCTTCTCCTACGTCGACACCCAGCTGACCCGGCTCGGCGGGCCGAACTTCAACCAGATCCCGGTCAACCGGCCGCACGCGCCGGTCAACGACATGCTGCGCGACGGGTTCCACCAGCACGAGGTGCACCGTGGGGTGGCGCCCTACCACCCGAACTCGCTCGACGGTGGCTGCCCGTTCCTGGCCGGCGACCCGCAGGGTGCCTTCCTGGACAACCCGGTGACGGTGCCCGAGACGGCCAAGCAGCGCACGCAGCCGGCCTCGTTCGACGACCACTTCAGCCAGGCGCGGCTCTTCTGGCTGTCGATGACACCGGTGGAGAAGCAGCACATCGTCGCGGCGTACGCCTTCGAGCTGGGCAAGGTCCACGAGCCGGAGATCCGGGAGCGCCAGCTCCAGTGCCTGGCCGAGATCGCCCCGGACCTGTGCGGCGGGGTCGCCACCGCCCTCGGCCTGCCGGCGCCCTCGCCGACGGGTGAGCTCGCAGACCCGGAGCCCAGCCCGGCCCTGTCGATGCTCGGTGGCTCCTACCCGCCGGACGGCCGGGTCGTCGGGATCGTCGCCGGCCCGGACAGCCCGGCCGACGAGATCGACGGGTTGCGTACGGCGCTCCTCGGGTCACGGATGATGCCGCTGCTGGTCGCCCCGACCGCGGCACCGCTCGGCGACGACCTGACCGTGCAGCGTACGTTCGCCACCGCTCGCTCGGTCGAGTTCGACGCGCTCGTGGTCGCCGACGGCGCGGCCTCGGTCGCCTCGGACCCGCATGTGATGCTGCTGGTCGAGGAGATCTTCCGGCACGGCAAGGCGCTCCTGGCCTGGGGTGACGGGGTCGAGGTCATCGCGACGGCGGGTATCGCCGTGCCCGCGCCGGGCGTCAAGGCGGAGGCGTCCGGCTCGATGGTCGCCGCGGAGCTTCCCGACCTCCTGGGCGCGCACCGTTCGTGGGAGAGGTTCGCTCTCTCCTGATCGTTTCCCGGTCGGAGGGTTTACGAGCGCGCGAGGTGGGTACCGGTGGGGCCGTACGCACGAGAGAACTCATGAGGAGTGATCCGCATGACCACGAAGAGCGTTGAGACCGGAACCGTCACGGGAACCCCTGACAAGGACTACAACCTCATCTGGTTCACCGAGGCCTGCCTGGACAACGCACTGCGTCTGGACACCTACATCGAGGACGCGCGCCGTTCGAAGGACACCGACCTGGAGGACCTGTTCGTCCGTGCTCAGGCCAACTCCGTGCAGGGTGCCGAGGAGGCGAAGGCCCTGCTCCGTAGCCGCTTGGACGGGAACGTCTGAGCTTTCCCCCGCAACAACTACACACCGAGGTGAGATCAAAATGGCACTACTCCTATGGCTGATCGCGGCAGTCCTGGTGATCGGCGGAATCCTTGCGCTGGTCCGTGGCCAAATCCTGTGGGGAGCTGTCCTCATCGTGGTCGGTCTTTTGGTCGGCCCCGGTGGGGTGAGCATCTTCACCTAGAGACCGTGCGGCCCGGTGCCCCCTGTGGGGCCCCGGGCCGCGTGGTGTCCGGAGTGAAGCCCGGAGTCATGCCCGGTGTGAGGCCGGGTGACGAAGCCGAACGAAAGGACCGACCATGGGTAAGTGCGCCACGTGCGGCAACGAGTACGACGGGAGCTTCGAGGTGACCACGGCCTCGGGTGAGCAGCATGTCTTCGACTCGATCGAGTGTGCGGTGTCGGTGATCGCGCCGGTGTGCGTCAACTGCGGCACCCGCATCCTCGGACACGGGGTGCAGAACGAGCAGCACATGTTCTGCTGTGCCCACTGCGCTCACGAGGTCGGTGTGACCGGGGTGAGCGACCGGGTCACCAGCGGCTCCTGACGGCGATCCGGATGACCCGCGATCTCGCCACGGACCTGCTTCGCCACGGCTACCACGCGATTCCCGACGCCCGACGGCGAGCCGGCGACCCGCCGGCCTGCCCCGTCAAGCTCCTCGGGAACGACGCGCTGGTGGTGAGCGGTCCCGCCTCCGTACGTCGCTTCTACGATCCCTCGCTCATCCGGCGCACCGGTGCGGTGCCGGCCCCGCTGGCCGCGCTGCTCTTCGGCCGTGGCGCCGTCCACGGCCTCGACGGCGCCGAGCACCTGCACCGCAAGGCGCACTTCCTCGACCTGCTCGACGATGCCGACACGACCCTCCACGATCTCGTACGCCGCCACCTCCGCTCGGTCCTGGGCGAGCGTCGCGGCGAGACGGTGGAGGTGTTCACCCTGCTGTCGGAGGCCTACGCCCGGGCGGTCCTGGAGTGGGCCGGCATCTCGGTGCGCAACCCCGGCCGGGTCGGGCGGCGATTGGCCGCGATCGTCGACGGGTTCGGCTTCTCCGGCTCGTCCTACCCGATGGCCTGGGCGGCCCGGCTGTGGGCCAACCGCTGGGCGCGGGAGCTGATCCGCGAGGCACGCGCGGCCCGGACGCCGCCCTCGACGCCCGTGGAGGTCATCGCCGCCTGGCGGGACCCGCACGACGACCTGCTGCCGGTCCCGGTGGCCGCGGTCGAGCTGCTCAACGTGCTCCGTCCCGCCGTCGCGGTGGCCTACCTCGGCACCTTCGCCGTCCAGACCCTCGACGACGAGCCACGACTGCGCCCGGTGCTCGCCGAGGATCCCACGCGCCGCCACGCCTTCACCCAGGAGGTACGCCGCGTCTTCCCGTTCGTCCCCGCGCTCGCCGGCATCGCCCGGCAGCATGCCGACTGGGACGGCGAGATCGTCTCCCCGGGACAGCGGGTCGTCCTCGACGTGCCCGGGACCAACCTGGACCCGGGATCGTGGTCCGCCCCCTACACCTTCTCGGCCGAGCGGTTCGTCGGTCGCGACGTCGACGCCTTCGAGCTCGTGCCGCAGGGCGGGGGAGACCCGGCGGAGGGTCACCGGTGTCCGGGTGAGCCTTCGACGATCGCGATGATCTCGGCCACCGTGGAGATCTTCGCCGGTGCCTCCTGGAGCGTGGTCGAGCGCGGGAGCACCTACCCGCGGATCCCCGCCCGCGAACGGCTGCAGATCCGAGTGGGCTAGGTCAGCGACGCCCGGCGAACCGCAGCGCGCTGTGGTGCTCGTGCGCCAGCCGCCGCAGGCAGAGCAGGAACTCCCCGAGGACGACCTGGCCCAGCACCATCTGCTCCATCATGGCCTCGCGGTCCTGAGTGGCGTCGATCTGGTCGAGCTCGTAGGCGGCGATCGCGTCCACGAGAGGCAGGTAGGTCGCCGCGCCCTCGGGGTCGGTGGGAAGGCCGCTGTCGAGGATGACGCTGATGATGCCGGCGAGATGGTCACGCTCGGGGGCGTCGGGCCTGACCTTCGTCCACCCCGCCCGCTCGACGATCTGGTCGGCGAGCTCGCGAAGGTGGGCGTCGCTCGTCTCGGGGACCGTCGTCTCGGTGCGGAGCGCGTCGCAGGCCTCGCCGAACATGTCGTGCACCGACGCGCTGCGGTCCTGGGTGGCGTCGACCAGTGCCTTGAGCGCTCCGACCGGGACGGCGCCGACGTCGCGCAGCACGCGGAGCAGGCGGAGGCGGCGTACGTGCTGGTTGTCGTAGTCGGCCAGGCGCTCGGAGAGCTTTCTGCCGGGGGAGAGGAGGCCTTCGCGCAGGTAGTACTTGATCGTCGCGACGCTCACGCCGGTCGAGTCGGCGAGCTCGGAGATCCGCATGGTTCCTCCGTTGAAAGTGGTTGACAGCCTTGCTGGATAGGAGCACTATCCTAGACTAGATACTGTCGCTATCTAGTGAGGAGACGGGCATGTCCAAGATCGCGCGGGCCTACCGAGAGGCTCCGAAGAACGTGCCGAGCGGCGTCGCGCCCGGCCACCGCGTCGCCGATGTCGGCACCGGCGAGGTCGTCGTGTTCCTGATCGGGATGCGGGTCAACCGCTGGCGCAAGGTGCGCAGCTGGTTCCCGGTGTTCGTCGCGATGCCGCGGATGCTCGCCGAGCTCGCCAAGAATTCGGATCTCGGACTGCTCTCGGCGCGCAGCTACTGGTCGGGGAGGGTGCTGATGACGGTGCAGTACTGGCGCAGCGTCGAGGAGCTCGGCCGGTTCGCCAAGGACCCGTCGCTCACGCACGCTCCGGCCTGGGCCGCCTTCAACCGGCGCGCGGCCTCGACCGGTGACATCGGGATCTGGCACGAGACCTACCGGGTCCCGGCCGACCAGGTCGAGACGCTCTACGGCAACATGCCGACGTTCGGGCTCGGAGCCGCGCTCGGCGTGGTCGAGCGGGCCGGCGGGCGGCGCAACGCGACCCACGAGCGGATGGGCTCCACCCGTCCGGAGTACGTCGAGACGACCTAGATGTTCTGACCACGGACGTTAGGTACGGCGGGCCGACTGGACGATGACGAAGACCTCCGGGTGAGGTGTGGAGCTACCACGCACCCACATCCACCACGGAGGTCTTCGTGTCCCACGCTAACGCCACCCTCACACCAGCGGGACGTCTGCGCCTAGCCAAACTCGTCGTCGACAAGGGCTGGTCCTACGCCAGGGCCGCTGAGCGGTTCTCCGTCGGTGTCACGACCGCGCGGCGCTGGGCCCAGCGCTATCGCGAGCTCGGCAAGGCCGGGATGGTCGACCGATCCTCGCGTCCGCACCGCTGCCCGAACCGGCTGCCGCAGCGGACCGAGCGACGGATCGTGAAGCTGCGGGTGACGCGGCGCTGGGGACCAGCCCGGATCGCCTACCACCTCGGCCAGAACCCCTCCACCGTTCACCAGGTCCTTCGACGCAACGGCTGCCCGCGACTGAAGTGGACCGACCCGGCCACCGGCGCCCGGATCAAGACCTCCTCACGAGACAAGCACCGCTACGAACACCCAGCACCCGGCGACCTGATCCACGTCGACGTCAAGAAGCTCGGCAAGATCCCCGACGGCGGTGGGTGGAGGGTCTTCGGTCGGGACTCGGCACAGGCGCGAGCAACTCACGCGGCCCGCGACCGGGCAGGCCGAGCCGGTGCCGCGTCCTCGCGCGGCTACGTCTATCTGCACCACGCCGTCGACGACCATTCCCGGCTGGCCTACTCCGAGATCCTCAGTGACGAGCGTAAGGAGACCGCAGCAGCGTTCTGGAAGCGCGCCAAGAGGTTCTTCGCCGCCCACGGCATCACCGTCAAGGCCGTGCTCACCGACAACGGTTCCTGCTACCGCAGCCGGCTCTGGGCCAAAACGCTCGGCCGGCGGGTCAAGCACCGACGCACGCGGCCGTATCGACCACAGACCAACGGCAAGGTCGAACGGTTCAACCGGACACTGCTCGAAGAGTGGGCCTACGCCACGACCTACACCTCAGAAGCCGACCGAGCAGCCACATACCCCGCATGGCTGCATCACTACAATCACCACCGCGGCCACACCAGCCTCAAAGGCAAGTCACCAATCGACCGCGTACCCAACCTCCCCGGCCAGAACACCTAGAGCGCGGTGACGGTCTCGCTCGGCGACAGGGCCCGGGTGGGAGCGCCCCGCAGCAGCACCAGCGCGAGCAGCGCGGCGATCGCCGCGCAGACCGCGGCGCCGGCGAAGACGGTGTGCTCCTGGGCGATGGCGGCGCCGATGAGCAGGTCCTGGTAGTCCTCGCACATCCCGCCGCCGGTGCACACCGAGGACAGCGAGGGCAGGTCCGCCTGGGCGGCGTAGTAGCTGCGCAGGCCGATCGTGGTCAGCGCCGAGATGCCGACGAGCATGCCCACCATCCGGGCCACCACGGTGAAGGACGTGGTCAGGCCGTGCATCGACTGCTCGGTGGTGGCCAGGATCGCGGCGTTGACCGGCGCCAGGGCGAGACCGAAGCCGAGACCGCCGGCGACGAGCACGACGGTCGCCGCGATCGAGCGCAGCGCGTCGGCGTCCCAGCGCGCCATGAACACGAACGCGACCGCCGCCAGCAGCATGCCGGCTCCGGCGATCACCCCCGCCGGCAGCCGCCTGGTCAGGAAGCCGCCGGCGACGGCCCCCACCGGCAGTGCGACCAGGAACTCGAGCAGCACCAGGGCCGCCTTCAGCTGGCTGTCGCCGTAGATCGTGGTGCGGGCGAAGAGCGGCACGTCGATGAGCGCGGCCACCAGCGCCGCCCCGACGAAGAACGAGACCAGCACCGAGCCCCACGCCGGCGTCCGGGCGAACGCGCCGCGCGGCACGATCGGGTCCTGTGCCCGGCGCAGGTGGAAGACGAAGCCGAGCAGCGCCAGCCCGCCGGCCACGAGATACCAGGTGCCCTGCTCGGAGAAGACCGCCACCTCGGGGTCGGCGGTCGCGAAGGCGAGGATCACCCCGGCCAGGGCGATCGAGAGCAGCAGCGCCCCGAGGAGGTCGACCTCGGCGGTGATCCGGCCGAGCACGCTGCGTACGCCGGACCGCAGGCCCCACTTCACCAGGAAGCCGAGGGTGGCGAGGATCGTGACCAGGCCCAGCGGGGTCAGCCAGCGCGTCGACCCGACCGCGGGCACGTAGAGCGCCCCCCAGGTCAGGTCCTGGACGAGGGCGGCGGGCTCGACCGCCAGCAGCACGAACGCGACGCCGGCGAGGAGCAGGAACAGGAGCGTGATCAGGTCCGGTCGGGTGGACCGGGCGAGCGCCGGGTCCGAGCGGCCCAGGCGTTGGATCGCGACCGCCAGGACGACGCCGACGACGAGGTTGAGCAGGAAGATCGCGCGCCAGTCGGCGATTGCGAGCACGACCGCCCCGATCAGCGGCCCGAGCACGGAGCCGAGCTCCTGGACCGCCGAGACCAGGCCGAGCGGAACGCCGCGACGCTCGGCGGGGTAGAGCGCCGCGACCAGGGCGAGGGTCGCCGGGACCAGCGCGCCACCGCCCAGCCCCTGGAAGAACCGGCCGACCACCATCGCCGCCAGGTCCCACGACAGTGCGGTCAGGAACGAGCCGAAGGCGAAGACCACCAGCCCGCCGACGAGCACCGGCAGGTGGCCGAGGAGGTCGGCGAGGCGTCCGATCAGCGGCAGCACCGCCACGTACCCCAGCAGGAAGCCCGAGATCAGCGGCGCGGCCCGCTGGAGCTCCTCGATCGAGAGCCCGACGCCCGCCATCATGTCCGGCAGCGCCAGCACGACGACGTAGGTGTCCGCGGCGGCGAACGCCACCGCGACCGCGGCGAGCCAGAGGATCACCCTCACGGCTTGGCGATCTCCTTCTCGACGTCGTACTCGGTGATGTCGATCGTGTAGGAGTACGCCGCCTCGCCCTCACCGCTGAAGTGGCCCTTGATCGTGGCCTCGGTGAGCTCGTCGGAGTCGTTGATGATGTAGGTGACGTCGAAGTCGCCCGCCGCGCCGGCCAGGATCTTCTGGACCGCCGTGTCCGGCAGGGTGCCGGTGTAGGTCGAGAGGATCTCGTCGTTGTCGGCGCCACCGCGCACCGACTTGCCGATCTTCACGTCCTCGGTCGCGGAGAGCAGCGAGGAGATGCCGGTCTCCGGCGCGATCAGCGCCGCCGGGTCGGGCACGCCGTAGTCGGCCGGGTCGAGCTCCTGGAACGTGGTCGTGAACGGCAGCTTCGCGTAGACGACGCCGTCGACCGAGACCACGTCGACCTGCGCCTCGGCGCCCATCACCGGCACGGTCAGCTTGCCCTCGAACGCGGGCTTGCGGGTCAGCGTCCCCGTCGCCGCCTTGAGCGTCGTGATGCCCTCGGGCAGGTCGTCGGAGGCGAGCGTGAAGTTGATTCCGCTCGTCTCGTCGAGGTGGCTCTTCGCGGCCGCGAGCACCTGCTTCGGCGTACGGCCCTGGGCCGGGTCCTCGTCGCCGCAGGAGGTCATCACGAGAAGCGCGGCCAGAAGGGCGACGAGCGCGAAGGTGAGGCGTGGCAGGCTCAGTGGCATGCCGCTCAGAATGCCACGTCCCGCAACCCCCGCGGTGCTCAGGGTGGCCTCATCGGTGGACCGGACGCGGAGTCTCGATGCACCGCCGGATGGTGGTGACGATGCCGCCGGCGGTGAACAGCTCGTCATCGGGGGATTCGCTCACGCGTACCTCGTGGATCTGGTCGACGAGGGCGGCCAGCGCGGCCTGTGCGTCCGCCTTGGCCTCCGGGTCGGCGGTGCGCCCGTCGCCCGACTCCACCAGGTCCGCGAGCGCGAGCAGCGCCCGCGCCGTGGGAGGACGCAGCTCCGGGCCCAGCCCGACCTGATCGTTGCCCTCCCGTTCCTCCTCTTCCAGGAGCTGGGTGAGCTCCTCGACCAGGAGGCACACCCGCTCGAGGCTCGCCGCCTGCTCGAGCTGCCTGTCCAGGCGGTATCGGTGGCGTTCTCGACGCCTGTTCGCGCGGGAGGCGTCGAGGACGAGCTGTCTCGCGGCGCGCATGCTCTGCAGGGCCGGCTCCGGCTGCGCCAGGAAGTCGCTCCACTGGGTCTCCGTCGGTGGCGTGTCTCGTTGGAGAGCATGTGCCAGCCGCCGGAGCTGGACCAGCACCTCGCGACGTACGTCGCTGATCGCTCGCTCCGCGGGCGCGAGGGGCAGCTGCGGGAAGAGCATCGTCATCGCGACTCCGATCGCGGCCCCGATCAGGGTGAGGCCGCCGAAGGCGCTCACGAACGCCACCGGGTCCTCCGTCCCGATGATCAGCACGAACAAGGCGGCCGTCGGGACCCAGTAGCCGGAGTCGTCGAGCCAACCCGTGGAACCCGCGATCGTTCCCGCCGCGATCACCAGCGCCACCGTCGCGGGGCTGGGCGAGAGCACCGCGCCGATGGCCAGGGCGATCGCCGAGCCCAGCCAGATGCTGACCATGCTCTGGACCGACGTGCGCACCGAGCCCAGCACGGTCGTGGACATCGCCACCACGGCGCCCAGGGGTGCGTAGTAGGGGAACTCGCCCGCCGGGCCGTGAAAGACCGCACCCACCCAGAACGCGATGGCACCTGCGACCGCCGTCGTCAACGCCTGACCCCACGGAAGGCGGCGAACACGCGCACGGAAGTTAGCCCATCGCTCCGTGACGGGTGTGACGGCAGGTGTCATCGCATGCTCCCTCGCTCGGCGACGGAGTGATCCGGTACCCGGTATCCCGGTTCTTGACCTCCTCGGAGATCACTCGGAGCTCAAGCGGCGACGGGCACGCCGCGGGTGAGGACGCGACGGGTGAGGAGGGCGAGGAGGACGGCGACGGCTCCGACGAGGACGACGGCGGCACCGAGGCCGCCGAGAGCGCCGGTGAAGACGACGACGAGCAGCGGGCAGACGAACTCGCCGAGGAACAGGGCGGCGGTCCACAGGCCGGTGCCGCGACCGCGCTGCTCGAAGCTGAGCCCGGACTGCGCCCAGACGAGCAGCGTGGGCAGCATCAGGCCGGTGCCGGCCGAGGCGACCACCGCGCCGAGCACGATGACCGGCACCACCGAGGTGGCACCGAGCACGACCAGACCGGCTCCGGCCAGCAGGAAGGCCAGGGGAAGCAGGAACGCGGTGCCGCGGCCCGAGATCCGGCCGAAGGCGTACGCACCACCGGCCGTCGCGAGCGAGGCGAGCGCGGTGAACGCGCCGATGGTGGGAACGGCGGTGATCCCGGCCGCGTCGAGGACGTAGGGCAGCTCCACGATCGGGGTGTAGAAGACGATGCCGCCGACGACGGTGACCGCGCACGGCAGCGCGAGGGCACGGGCGGGCAACGGTGGGAGGGGCGTGCGCTCGCCGGCCCGAGCGGTCTCGCCGGCGGGCTGCCAGATGAGCGCCGCGGCGAGGACGAGGAAGAGCAGGCTGGAGGCGTAGAGCCAGAACGGGGTGCGCCAGTCCTGGGCACCCAGCGCACCGCCGAGGGCGAAGAACGCGGTCGCCGACAGCGACGCGAACACGGTCTGCATCCCGAGCCAGCGGTCGCGCTCGGTGCCGGAGAAGTAGTCGGAGATGAGCGTCGTGCAGCAGGTCATGATCGCCGCCTCGGCGACGCCGACCCCGGCGCGGCTGAGCACGATCGCGGCGAGCCCGTCCAGCCACAGCGGCGCGGTGCCGAAGACGGCGTAGACCACCAGGCCGGTCAGCAGCAGCCGCTTGCGACCGAACCGGTCCACGATGCGGCCCGCGAACGGCGCCAGCAGCGTGATCATCAGCGCCGGGACGGTGAGCGAGAGCGGCACCAGCGCGGTCGCCGCCCCGCTGTCGCCGAAGTGGTCCTGCATCCGCGGCAGGACGGGAGCGAGCAGCACGGCGCCGAGGACGGGCAGGCAGCTCATGAACATCAGCAGGAAGCCCTGAGGGCGTCCGGCTCGCCGGGACGGCATGGTGGTGTCGGGCATGGGTTCTCCCACGGTCGGCCGAGATGATGTGACAGCAGTCACAGAATCGTGGGAGACGCGGAAGGTATTGCGGAAGCCAAACCTGCTTCTGTCGGGTATCAGCCCCGTCGATGGTTTGGGGTCAGTCCGGCTGGCCCAGCTGCGCCGCGGCGCGTGCCATCATCCGGCGGAGCCAGCCGTGTCCCGGGTCGGCGCGGTGGGCGGGGTGCCACCAGAACGCCTCCTTGAGCGGGAGGACGTCCCAGGGGCAGTCGAGGGTGCGTACGCCGGCGGCCCCGGCCAGCCGCGCGGCGAGCTGCTGCTGCAGCAGGGCGACCCGCGGGGTCCCGGCGACCAGGAACGGGACCGGCAGGAAGCTCTCGGTCACCACGTGGACGTCGGGATCGACCCCGATCATGCTGAGCTGGCGTACGGCCGGGGTGAAGGCGGTCGGGGCGTGGTGGGTGACCACCCACGGCATCTCGGCGAGCTGCTCCATGGTGATCTCGTCGCCGACGGCGTCGTTGTCGGCCGAGACGACCAGCACCCAGCCGTCGGTGTGGAGCTCGACCGCGGGCACGTCGTGGACGAAGCCGTGTGGGAGCACCATCCCGTCGACGTGCCGCAGTGACTCCGGCGCCTGGTCGACGTCGGCGTGGGTCTGCAGCTGGAACCGCAGGCGTACGCCCGGGGCCTCCTGGGCCACCTCGGTGGCGAGGTGGTCGCCGAGGACGGTCGCGGAGTAGTCCGAGGCGACGACGGTGAACTCGCGGGTCGAGGTCGCCGGGTCGAAGCCGGGCTCGGCCTCGAAGACCCGGCGTACGCCGACGAGCGCTGTCGTGGTGGTGCCGCGCAGCTGGGTGGCCAGCGGGGTGAGGTCGTAGCGGTTGCCGGTGCGGACGAGGAGCTCGTCGCCGAAGTGCCGCCGGAGACGCCGCAGTGCGGCCGAGACCGCCGGCTGGCTCAGCCCGAGCCGCTCTGCCGCCCGGGTCACGTTGCGCTCCTCGAGCAGCGCGTCCAGCGACAGCAGCAGGTTGAGATCGAGGTTGCGGAGCGGATCGGCGGCCATGCCCAGACTATAAACGCCATGAATAGGCGGGATAGAGGATCTGCCCTTCCTGAATAGTTCTGCGGGAGCGAGAGTGGTGCTCGTCACTCCACCCCCGCACCTCCAGGGAGATCTCATGCCCGCCATCAGCTCGGTTCTCGTCATCGGCGCCGGAACCGCCGGGACGGCGACCGCGATCCTGCTCGCCGAACGCGGTGTCTCGGTCGACCTCGTCGACGCCAAGCCGGACCTCGCCGCCCTCGGCTCGGGGATCACCCTGCAGGGCAACGCCCTGCGGGTGCTGCGCGACCTGGGCGTGTGGGAGCGGGTGCGGGCGGAGGGCTTCGGCTACGACACCCTCGGGCTGCGTGCGCCCGACCCGGCCGGGACCCTGCTGGTCGAGCTCGAGGACCACCGCACCGGCGGGCCGGACCTGCCGGCGACGGTGGGGATGTACCGCCCCGCGCTGGCCCGGATCCTGGTGGAGCGGGCTGCCGCGGCCGGCGCCAAGGTGCGCTTCGGGGTCACGCCGTCGAGCCTCGAGCAGGACGAGGCGGGCGTCGACGTCGCCTTCGCCGACGGGTCGCACGGGCGCTACGACCTCGTCGTCGGCGCCGACGGGGTGCGGTCGTGGACGCGTCGGGCGATCGGGATCGAGGTCGAGCCCGAGCCGGTCGGCATGGGGATCTGGAGAGCCTTCACGCGTCGACCGGCCGAGGTCACCCGCACCGACCTCTTCTACGGCGGACCGTCCTACATCGCCGGCTACTGCCCGACCTCTCCGGACTCCCTCTACGCCTACATCGTCGAGCCGGCCCAGGACCGGGCCGACCTCTCGCCGGCGGAGGGCCTGGCGGTGATGCGCGAGCTGGCCGAGGCGTACCACGGGCCGTGGGACGAGATCCGGGCGTCGCTGACCGACGCCGAGCGGGTGAACCACACCCACTTCGAGAGCCACGTCGTCGACGGCCCGTGGAACCGCGGCCGGGTCGTGATCATCGGGGACGCCGCCCACAGCTGCCCGCCGACCATGGCCCAGGGCGCCGCCCAGGCGCTCGAGGACGCCGCGGTGCTCGCCGAGCTGCTCACCGGCCTCGACGATCTGGACGCCGTCTGGCCCGCGTTCACCGAGCGACGGCTACCGCGCGCGAAGGCCGTCGTCGAGGCCTCGCTCCAGCTCTGCACCTGGCTGAAGGCGCACGAGCGCGGTGACGTACCCGGGCTGATGGCCCGCGTCGCCACCCTCGTCACCCAGCCCGCCTGACCCACCCATCTCACGAGGAGAACACCGTGACCGACCCCGTCATCGAGACCCCGCCCGCCGAGCGGCTCATCACCCACCTGCGCCACGTCGACCTGGCCGTGCCCGACTACGAGCGGCAGCTGGAGTTCTACACGAACACCTGGAAGCTCTCGGCCGAGACCACCGACTCCGGTCTGGTGTTCCTGGCCGCGGAGGGCTCGCCCGAGCACTACTCCGTGCGCCTGCGCCGCGCCGACGACAAGCGGCTGGACCTGATCGCCTTCGGCGCGGCCAGCCACGCCGACGTGGACGCGATGGCCGAGCGGCTCGGCCGCGCCGGGGTGACCCTCGTCAGCGAGCCCGGCCCAGTGCTGACCCCGGGTGGCGGCTACGGCTTCCGCTTCTTCGACAACGACGGACGTACGGTCGAGGTCTCCTGCGATGTTGCCGTGCGTCAACATCGGAAGATCGAGGAGGGGGAGTCCGTCCCGGTCAAGCTCTCCCACGTCGTCATCAACTCGCCGAACCCGGAGCAGACCGTGGCGTTCTACCAGCGCCACCTCGGCTTCGCGCTCTCCGACACCCTGATGCATCCGCGGCTGGGGTCGATGATGTGGTTCCTGCGTACGAACACGTTCCACCACAGTCTTGCGGTCGCCCGCGGGCCGCACGTCGCACTGCACCACGCCTCTTTTGAGATGCGCGGCCTGGACGAGTACATGCGCGGCACGGGGCGGCTGCTGCGCGCCGGCGTGGAGAAGATCTGGGGGCCGGGGCGGCACCTGGCCGGCAACAACACCTTCAGCTACTTCCTGGACCCGCACGGCAACACGATCGAGTACACCACCGAGCTCGAGGAGCTCGCCGAGGACACCTGGCACCCGCACCTCTACGACTTCAGCGACCCCGAGGTCACCGACCAGTGGGGCACCGCCAACCCGATGAACGAGCTGATCGCCGGCAAGTCCTTCAACGACCCGGACAAGGGCGTCTTCGTCGCCCCGCCGGTCTGAGGAGAGCCGATGAAGCTCGCCACCTTCCTCGACCCGGACCTGCGGGCGCCGCGCGTCGGGCTGGTCACCGGCGACGGCCTGCACCCGTTCGCCGTCCGGCACACCATGCGCTCGCTGATCGAGGCCGGGCGCGACGTGCTCGAGCGTGCCGCCGACCATGCCCGGGCGGCGCGTCCGTTCGACCTCGCCGAGGTCGAGCTGCTGGCGCCGCTGGAGCCCGCCTCGGTCCGTGACTTCGTGGCCTTCGAGGAGCATGTCGAGGGCGTACGCCGCTCCGTCGACGGCGCGGTCGGCGTCCCCGGTGCCTGGTACGACGCCCCTGCCTTCTACTTCACCAACCCGCACGCGATCCTCGGACCGGATGCCGAGGTCCCGTTCCCGGCGGCCTGCGAGGCCCGGGACTTAGAGCTGGAGGTCGCGGTGATCATCGGCTCCGAGGGCCGGTCGGTCTCCCCCGAGGAGGCCGGGGCGTACGTCTTCGGCTACACGATCCTCAACGACTGGTCGGCGCGCGACCTGCAGGGTCGCGAGATGCAGGTCGGTCTCGGACCGGCGAAGGGCAAGGACTTCGCGACGACGCTCGGGCCGTGGATCGTGACCGCCGACGAGCTCGAGCCGCACCGCGACGAGGACGGCTTCCTCGACCTGCTGTGCACGGTCTCGGTCAACGGCACCGAGGTCGGCCGCGACCGCCTCTCGAACATCGGCTGGACCTTCGAGACGATGATCGCGTACGCCTCCCGCGACTCCCGCGTGGTCGCCGGCGACGTCCTCGGCTCGGGCACCGTCGGCAACGGCGGGTGCCTGGCCGAGCTCTGGGGCCGTCGTGGCGCGCAGGAGCCGAAGCCGCTGCAGCCCGGTGACGTGGTCACCCTCGAGGTCGAGGGGATCGGCACCCTCACCAACACCGTCGCGGTCGCCCCGCCCGCCCCCGAGCTGCCGCCGGTGCGCCGTCGCGACGGTGCGTCTCGGGCGGCCGCCCGGGAGGTGCCTCGATGAGCTCGCTGGCCGGGCGTACGGTCGTGGTCACCGGAGCGGCCTCGGGGATCGGCGCGGCGGTCGCGGCCGCGGTGACCGCCGCGGGCGGGACGGCGGTGGGCGTCGACCGCGAATCCGCGCCCGGCGTACGGGCCCTTGATGTCCGCGACGAGGACGCCTGGGCCGCGCTGGCGGGCGAGCTCGCCGGGTCGACGCATGGACCGGTCCACGGGCTGGTGAGCTGTGCCGGCGTGACCCGGCGTGCCCGCGTCGGTGCCGCGAGCGTCGCCGACATGCGCGACGCCCACGACGTCAACGTGCTCGGGCCGCTGCTCGGCATCCAGGCGCTCGCGCCGCTGATGCCGGCCGGCGGGTCGATCGTCACCATCGGGTCGCTCGCCGCGCTGCAGGGGCACTATCCGGTGGCCTACACCACCAGCAAGTGGGCCGTTCGCGGGCTCACCCACACCGCTGCGCTCGAGCTGGGGGCGCGGGGGATCCGCGTCAACGCCGTGCATCCCGGCTTCATCGAGACCGCCATGACCGCCTCCGCGCCTGACGCGTTCCGCGAGGCCTCGGTCGCCGCGACCCCGCTGGGCCGCGTCGGCACACCCGAGGAGGTCGCGTCGGTCGTGGTCTTCCTGCTCGGTGACGGGGCGGCATACGTCACCGGTGCCGAGATCCCCGTCGACGGCGGGGTCGCCTCGCACGCCGGCGCCAAGGCCGTCTCCGACGCGCTGCGCTGAGATCCATCACAACCAAGAGGACAAGAGATGTTCGAGTACTTTCCCGGCAACTACGTCTGGAACCTGGGCGTGGTCGCCACGCTCAACTCCGGCGGACTGATCGACGAGGTCGACCGGGCCTGCCGGCCGCTGCGGGAGCTGGCGGCGCAGGGCTCCGACGTCGGCACCGCCGAGTTCATGGCCGCCTGGCGCCGCGTCGCCGATCAGCTCGAGGAGCAGGCCGGCGAGGCCGAGAAGGCGGGCCACCGGCGTACGGCGGGGCAGAAGCTCTTCCGTGCCTCGGTCTACGTCTCCCAGGCCGAACGGATGCAGAGCGCGAAGGACCCGGGCCGCAACGCCGAGTACCAGCGCAGCGTCGACCTGCTCGTCCGCTCCTTCGAGCTGCTCGACCAGCCGACGACGAAGGTCGCCGTCCCGTACGTCGAGGACGGCCGTGAGACCAGCCTGCCCGCCTACTTCCACCCGGCGAACGCCGACGGTCGCCCGGCGCCCGTCATGATCGTGTGGAACGGGCTCGACTCGACCAAGGAGATGATGGTCGGCTCCGGCGTCCACACCGAGCTGGCCGCGCGTGGCATCTCGACGCTCATGGTCGACTGCGGCGGCGCCGGGGAGGCGCTGCGTCTCGACGGTCTCACCGCGCGCGTCGACACCGAGGCCTGGGCCGCGGCCTGCGTCGACTGGCTGGAGACCCGCTCGGACGTACGTGCCGACCGGATCGGGCTCGTGGGCTGGTCGCTCGGCGGCTACTACGCGCCTCGCGCCGCTGCGTACGAGAAGCGGCTGGCACTGTGCGTCGCCTGGGGTGCCAACCACGACTGGGGTGCGGTGCAGAAGCGCCGCCTCGACCGGGAGGGCGAGAACCCGGTGCCGCACTACTGGGACCACGTGCTGTGGGTGTGGGGGCAGCCCGACATCGACACGTTCATCCGGTTCGCCGAGGACGTCAACCTCGACGGAGTGGTCGAGCAGATCACGGTGCCGTTCCTGATCGCCCACGGTGAGAACGACCGGCAGATCCCGCTCTCCTACGCCCATCGCTCCTACGACCAGGCGACGCGCAGCCCCAAGCGTGAGCTGAGGATCTTCACGCCCGAGGAGGGCACCACCGAGCACATCGGCCTGGACCACCTCCCGCACGTCACCGGCTTCATCGCCGACTGGGTCGCGGACACCTTCGCCGAGCTGGACGCGTCGTGACCGTCCTGGACCGCACCGATCCCGAGGGCGAGATCGCGAAGACGGTCGCCCGGGTCTCCAACTGGGGACGCTGGGGCGAGGACGACGTCCGCGGGACGATGAACTTCCTCACCGACGCGAAGCGGGTCGAGGCCGCGGGGCAGGTGCGGACCGGCCGGTCCCACTCGCTCTCGCTGCCCTTCGACATGGACGGGCCGCAGAACGGCTGGCGGCGGCGTACGAATCCGGTGCACACGATGCTCGACACCGGCACCGACGCGGTCACCGGCGTCCAGGGCTTCCCGCACGGGATCGGCGGCGCCGACGACGTCATCGCGATGCCGCTGCAGTGCTCGACCCAGTGGGACGGGCTGGGCCACATCTTCGACCACGGACGGGCCTGGAACGGCCGCCCGGCGGAGGCGGTGGTGACCGCGCTCGGCGACGGTGTCACCGGGATCGAGACGGTCGCCGACGTGGTCTGCGGCCGCGGGGTGCTGCTCGACGTCGGCCGCGCGGTCGGCACCGAGCTCGGCACGGACGGTGAGCTCCCCGACGGCTTCGCGATCACCGAGGAGCACCTGGAGCGCACGATCGCGGCGCAGGGCCCGACCTCGGCCGTGGGCCCCGGAGACATCGTCGTCGTACGCACCGGGCAGCTCGCCCGCGCCCGCCGCGGCGTCGCCGCGGGCGAGGGCTGGGGCGGCTACGCCGGGGGACCGGCCCCTGGACTCTCCTTCACCACCGCCGACTGGCTCCACCGCACCGAGATCGCCGCGATCGCCACCGATACCTGGGGCTTCGAGGTGCGGCCCAACGAGTTCGACGACGCCTTCCAGCCGCTCCACCAGGTCGCGATCCCGCACCTCGGGCTCTTCCTGGGCGAGATGTGGGACCTCGACGGCCTGGCGGTCGCGTGCGCGGAGGACGGCCGCTACGAGTTCCTGCTCACCGCGGCCCCGCTCCGTGTCACCGGCGCCGTCGGCGCCCCGGTGAACCCGATCGCCCTACGCTGACCACCGCTGGTCGAGCCGCGAGGCCGCCTGCGGCCGAGCGTGTCGAGACCAACACAGTCCCATCGAGCGCGGAGGGACTGTGTTGGTCTCGACACGCCTCCGCCTAGCGGCTCCGGCGGCTCGACCAGCGGGGCGTCACCTGTTGGCTACGGGCCCGGCCACGGCGTCGATGGGCTGCTCGAGCGGCACCCCGGAGCCATCGCGGCGGGGGTCGATCTCGGGCAGGTCGATCGGCGCACCCGAGGAGGCCGCGGCGAGCGGGGGAGCGGCGCCGACCCACGCGAAGACGAGGGTGTCCTCGCCCTTGAGATACCGGTGGGCGCGTACGCCGCCGGTGGCCCGGCCCTTGGCCGGGAACTCGCTGAACGGCGTGGTCTTCACGCTGCCGGTCTCCGTCCCGGGCAGAGCCGAGGACGACCCGGCGACGGTCACGACCGCGGCGCCCTCCGGAGCGTCGGGCGCGACGACCCCGAAGAAGACGACGCGAGAGCCGTGGGCCATCCGGACGCCGGCCATGCCGCCGGCGCTGCGGCCCTGCGGCCGCACCGCGTCGGCCGGGAAGTGGAGCAGCTGGGCGTCGGAGGTGACGAAGACCAGCGACTCGGTGCCGGTGCGCAGCTGGGCCGCGCCGACCACCTCGTCGCCGTCGGCGAGCTTGATGACCTCCCACTCGTCCTTGTTGAGCAGCACCTCGGGGTTGACCCGCTTGACCACACCGAGGCGGGTGCCGAGCGCGATGCCCGGCCCGTCGGTGGCCAGCGTGGTGAGCGCCAGCGCGCGCTCGTCGGACTCCAGCGAGAGCAGCGCGGACAGCGGCAGACCACCGGACAGGTTGGGGTCACCGTGGGTCGGCGGCATCGCCGGCAGGTCGAGCACCCCGAGACGTACGAGACGGCCGCGGGAGGTGAGCACGCCGATCTGGCCGCGCGCGGTCGCCGGGACCACCGAGACGATCACGTCGTGGTTGGCGCGCGCCGAGCCGGTGGTGAAGGGCTCGGCGTCGGAGGAGCGGGCCAGCAGCCCGGTCGAGGAGAGCATCGCGAAGCACGGGTCGTCGGCGACCTCGAGGGTCATCGCCTCCAGCGCCGGGGTCCCGGCCGACGCCAGGAGCACGGTGCGGCGTGGCGTACCGAACGTCTTGGCCACCTCGCCCAGCTCGTCGGAGACGACCTTGCGGAGCATCTCGTCGTCGCCGAGGATCGAGTCGAGGTATTCGATGGTGGCCTGCAGTTCGTCGCGCTCCTTCTCGAGCTCGATCTTGGAGAACTTCGTCAGCCGGCGCAGGGCCATGTCGAGGATGTACTCCGCCTGCGGCTGGCTCAGGTCGAAGACCGACATCAATCGGTCCTTCGCCTCACCGGCGTTCTCCGAGGCGCGGATCAGCTGGATGACCTCGTCGATGTCGAGGATCGCGATCAGGAGGCCGTCGACCAGGTGGAGCCGGTCGGCGGCCTTGTCACGGCGGAACTGCGAACGCCGGCGGACGACGTCGTAGCGGTGGCCGAGGAAGACCTCGAGCAGCTCCTTGAGGCCGAGCGTGCGCGGCTGGCCGTCGACGAGCGCGACGTTGTTGATGCCGAAGGAGTCCTCGAGCGGGGTCATCTTGTAGAGCTGCTCGAGGACGGCCTCGGGCACGAAGCCGTTCTTGACCTCGATCACCAGGCGGGTGCCGTGCTGGCGGTCGGTGAGGTCCTTGAGGTCGGCGATGCCCTGGATCTTCTTGGACTGCACCAGCGTCTTGACCCGCTCGATGATCTTCTCGGTGCCGATGTTGAACGGCAGCTCGGTGATCACGATGCCCTTGCGGCGCCCGAACGTCTCGATCCGCGTCGTGGCGCGGATCTTGAAGGAGCCGCGGCCGGTCTCGTACGCATCCCGGATCCCGTCCAGGCCGACGATGGTGCCGCCGGTGGGGAGGTCGGGACCGGGGATGAACTTCATCAGCGTGTCGAGCTCGGCGCCCGGGTGCTTGATCAGGTGGCGGGCGGCGGCGATGACCTCGACCAGGTTGTGCGGGGCCATGTTGGTGGCCATGCCGACCGCGATGCCGGTGGCACCGTTGACCAGCAGGTTGGGGATCGCGGCGGGGAGCACGCTCGGCTCCATCTCCCGCGAGTCGTAGTTGGGGCGGAAGTCGACCGTGTCTTCCTTGATGTCGTCGGTCATCGCCAGCGCGGCCGGGCCCATCCGGGCCTCGGTGTAACGCATCGCCGCAGCGGGGTCGTCACCGCCGGGGGAGCCGAAGTTGCCGTGCCCGTCGATCATCGGCAGCCGCATCGCCCACGGCTGCGCCATCCGCACGAGGGCGTCGTAGATCGCGCCGTCACCGTGCGGGTGCAGCTTGCCCATCACCTCACCGACGATGCGGGCACACTTCACGTGGCCGCGGTCGGGACGCACTCCCATGTCGTTCATCGTGAACAGGATCCGGCGCTGCACGGGCTTGAGGCCGTCGCGGGCGTCGGGCAGCGCCCGGGAGTAGATGACGGAGTAGGAGTACTCCAGGAACGAGGAGCGCATCTCCTCCCCGATGTCGGTGTCGAGGATGTGCTCCTCGAAGTCGTCGGGGAGATCCTGGGTGGTCTTGCCGCGTGCCATAAGGGGCATTGTCTCGAATCCCTGTGCGAACGCGACACCGGGCTCGCCGACTGTGCCGATTTAGGCTCCGATCCGAGGCACGCAGCCCTTTCGTACGCCGCACATCCGCGTACATTGGCTGTGTAGGTCAAACCGCCCAGGAGTCACCGGTTCAACGCACATGGAGGTGCTTGAAGATGGCTGTCACCCAGATCGAGCTCGACACCGAGCTGCTCGCGGAGGTCCAGCGGATCTCCGGCGCGGCCACGCCCCAGGAGGCGGTGGAGTTCGCCGTGCGCGAGCTCGTCCTCCGCAACCACGAGGGCGACGCCCCCAAGCACGCCCAGAAGCTGGCGCGGAACTGGGACTACGACGGCTGGCGGGTGCTCAACGAGCGCGACCGCGCCAACGTCGTGCGTCACTGATCGAGCACCAGGTCGAGCAGCCCGGGGAACCGGCGGTCGAACTCGTCGCGCAGCAGGCGGTTCATCCGCCGGTTGCCCTCGTCGCGCTGCTCGAGAAGACCTGCCTCGACGAGGGACCTGAAGTGATGGGTCAGCGTCGACTTCCCCACGGGGAGGTCGAACTGACCGCACGCGATCGTCCACGGATCGGCCGCGGCCAGCTGCCGCAGGATCGAGCGTCGTACGGGGTCGCCGACCGCGTCGAGAGCGCGCTGGAGCTCTGCGTCGGCCGCCGGGGGCCGGGAATCGGTTGACATGTTCGATCTCCGTCGTACAAGGTTGGGATGTTCGATCACCGTCGAACATAGTCGATCGGAGGGAGTTCTGCATGCCCGACCAGCAGAAGGTGGACGAGCTCAAGAAGCGGCTGACGTCCTACGGGGTGTGGACCGGTGCGCGGCAGTGGACAGACCTCGGCCGGGCGCGTGAGGTCGCGGCCGAGGTGGAGAGCCTGGGCTACGGCGCGATCTGGGTCGGGTCCTCGTCGATGCCGTTCGCGGTGCACGAGGCCCTGCTCGCCGGCAGCACCGACCTGCTCGTCGTCACCGGGATCGTGAGCATCTGGGAGAACCCTGCGACCGCGGTGGCGGCCCGCTATGCAGAGCTCGACGCGGCGTACGGTGGTCGGTTCGTGCTCGGTCTCGGCAACAGCCATGCTCAGCAGGTCGGCGAGCACACGTACGTCAAGCCGTACAGCCGAACCGTCGCGTACCTCGACGAGCTCGACGCTGCGGGCACGGTCCCGGAGGAGGGCCGGCTGCTGGCTGCCCTCCGCCCGCGCATGCTCGGTCTGGCCGGCGACCGCACGGCCGGCGCGCACCCCTACCTGATGCCGCCGGAGCACACCGCGCACGCACGCGCCGTGCTCGGAGCGGGGCCCTTGCTGGCCGCCGAGCAGAAGGTCGTCCTCGAGACGGACCCGGCACGCGCTCGCGCTGTCGCGCGGCAGCGGCTGTCGATGTACCTCGGTCTGCCCAACTACACCGGCGCGTTGCGGGACTACGGCCTCGTGCCGGAAGACTTCGAGGGCGAGGGGAGCGACCGCTGGGTGGACCTGGGCGCCGCCTGGGGCGATGAGGACGCCGTGCGGGCCCGTCTGCATGCCCACCGCGACGCCGGAGCGGACCACGTGCTGGTCCAGGTGCTCACCGAGCGCGGCCCTTCCGAGCTGCCGCTGCCCGAGTGGCGGCGGCTTGCGAGCGCTCTCGAGCTCTCGTGACGATTTCGCACGGCTTGCCATGAGCGTCGACCTGGGGCCAACCGCTAGATTTCTCTCGTGACCGCGCAGCAGACCCCGCCGTACCCCTCCCACTGGGAGGCGGACGTGCTGCTGCGCGACGGGCGGACGGCACACATCCGGCCGATCAGGTCGGCGGACAAGGACCTGCTGGTCGACTTCTACGACCACCGGGTCAGCGACGAGTCGAAGTACTACCGCTTCTTCTCGCCGATGCCGCACCTCTCGGCCCGGGACGTCGCGCGCTTCACCGAGGTCGACCACAAGGACCGGGTGGCGTTCATCCTCACGCTCAGAGGCCGGATGATCGCGGTCGGGCGCTACGACGTGGTCAAGCCCGGGGAGGCCGAGGTCGCCTTCCTGGTCGAGGACGACTACCAGGGCCGCGGGATCGCGCAGATCCTGCTCGAGCACCTCGCCCAGGCGGGACGCGAGCGCGGGGTCACCAAGTTCACCGCCGACGTCCTCCCCGACAACGCGCGGATGATCCAGACCTTCCGCGACGCCGGCTACAAGGTGGCCAGCGTCTACGAGGACGGGGTCATCTCGCTGCAGTTCGGGATCGACGTCACCGACACCGCGGTCGGCCGCCTCGCGCTGCGCGAGCACGAGGCCGAGGCCGCCTCGATCCACCGCTTCTTCAACCCGCGCTCGGTCGCGGTCATCGGCGCCAGCCGGCGGCAGGAGACCGTCGGCCAGGCGCTCGTACGCAACCTGGTGATCGGCGACTTCACCGGCCGGGTCTACATGGTCAACCCCAGCTCCAGCGCGGTCAGCGGGATGCCGGCCTACAAGAGCGTCCAGGACATCCCCGACGACGTCGACGTGGCGATCGTCGCGGTGCCCGCCGACGCCGTGCAGGACGTCGTGCTCGACTGTGCCGCCAAGGGCGTGCACGGGCTCGTGGTCATCTCCAGCGGCTTCGCCGAGACCGGCGAGGAGGGCCGCCAGCGGCAGCGCCGGCTGGTGAACCTGTCCCGCTCCTACGGTCTGCGGCTGATCGGGCCCAACGCGCTCGGCGTCATCAACACCGACCCGCAGGTGAAGATCAACGCCAGCCTCGCGCCGACGATGCCGCCGCGCGGACGTGCGGGCTTCTTCTGCCAGTCGGGTGCGCTCGGCTCGGCGATCCTGGAGAAGGTCAACAACCGCGGACTCGGCCTCTCGACCTTCGTCAGCGCCGGAAACCGCGCCGACGTCTCCGGCAACGACCTCCTCCAGTACTGGGAGGAGGACGTCTCGACCGAGGTCGTGATGATGTACCTCGAGTCCATCGGTAACCCGCGGAAGTTCTCCCGCATCGCGCGTCGCGTCTCGCAGCGCAAGCCGATCGTCGCGGTCCGCTCCGGCCGCACCACCCAGGGTGTGCCGATGGGCCACGCGGTCCGCAAGATCAGCGCCCCGCCGGCCGCGGTCGACGCGATGTTCCGCCAGGCCGGGATCATCCAGGTCGACACCCTCGACGAGATGTTCGACGTCGCCCAGCTGCTGGCCCACCAGCCGCTCCCGCGCGGACGCCGCGTGGCCATCGTCGGCAACTCCGACGCCCTGGGCCTGCTGGCCGCCGACGCCGCCGTCTCGGTGGGTCTGCAGGTCAACAAGCAGGTCCCGCTGCCCACCGAACCCTCCGCGGAGGACTTCGAGGACGCGCTCGACGCGGCCATCGACGACCCCGAGGTCGACGCGGTGATCTCGGTCTACATCCCGCCGCTCAACGTCTCCGGCGAGGAGATCGCCAACGTGCTCGCCGCGGTCGGCGAGCAGTCCGACAAGCCGCTGGTCACCAGCTTCCTCGGTGCCGAGGGTGTCCCCGAGCTCCTGAGGGTCCCCGACGTCGCCGGGTCGACCGCCGGTCGCGGCTCGGTGCCGTCCTACTCCTCGGTGGAGTCGGCCGTACGCGCCCTGGCCAAGGTCGTGGAGTACGCCGTGTGGCTGCGCACCGCCGACGGCGAGATCCCGTGGCTCAGCGCGGAGGAGTGCGACCCGCGTACGGCCCGCAAGATCGTCACCGACGTGCTCGCCGCGCGACCCTCGGGCGGCGACCTGAGCCGCGAGGACCTGGGGATGGTGCTGGCGGCGTACGGGATCAAGCTGTGGAAGACCCACAAGGTCACCACCCTCGAGGAGGCGATCTCCGCCGCCGAGGACCTCGGCTGGGACGTCGTGCTCAAGGCGACCGTCGAGAGCGTCCGGGAGCGGCCCGACCAGGCCCACGTCGTACGCAACATCGACGACGTCGAGGAGATGACCGAGGCCTGGGAGCTGATCACCAGCCGGATCCCGCCGGACACGGGCGGGTTCGCGGTGCAGCGCACCGCGCCGCCGGGTGTGCCGGTCGCGATCCGGTCGATGGAGGACCCGCTGTTCGGGCCCGTCGTCTCCTTCGGCATCGCCGGAGCGATCACCGAGCTGCTGGCCGACCGTGCCTACCGGATCCCGCCGCTGTCCCAGCGCGACGCGGCCTCGATGGTGCGCGAGATCAAGGCCGCGCCGCTGCTCTTCGGGTACCGCGGCGGCGACATGGTCGACGTCGACGAGATCGAGCGGCTCGTCCTCAAGGTCGCCCAGCTGCAGAACGACCTGCCCCAGATCTCCTCGCTCGACCTGTCCCTGGTCCTGGTCGGTCAGGAGTACTCCGCTGTCCTGACCGCCAGCGCCCGCGTCGACCTGGTCGCCGATCCCCGCTCGGACTGGTTCGTACGCCGCCTCAACCCGGCGGTCGGGGACACGCTGCCTGGCTAGGCGGCCCGTGGCGGCCCGTGGAAGGATGGGTGTATGAGCACCCGCACCGATGATCTCGACCGCGCCGACGATCTGCGCGCAGAGATCGACCGCACCGGCTACTACCCCGAGGTGGTGGCCGACTGCGTCGCGTCCGCCGTGGCGGGGGAGAAGGTGTCCTCCTTCTTCCTGCACCACGAGCCGACCTTCGACCGTGACGAGGTGCGCCGCCACCTCTCCGTGCTGGTGCTGACCCCGACCCGGCTGATCCTGGCCCACACCGACGAGCACGCCGGCGACGACCTGCTGCCCGAGCCCTACACCTCGACCTCGACCGAGGCCGTGCGCATCGACTCCGTCAACTCCGTCGTGGTGACCCGGATGATCACCAACCCGACCAAGGGATCGAGCAAGCCGGCCGAGGTCGTCATGACCATCGGGTGGGGTGGCGTCAACCGCGTCGACCTGGAGCCCGCGGGTTGCTCGGACCCCAACTGCGACGCCGACCACGGCTACACCGGCGTCCTCACCCCCGACGACTTCTCGCTGCGCGTCTCGGCTGCCGCCGACGGGCACGACTCGGTCGCCCGCCTGCTCTCCTTCGCAGAATCGCTCTCGGCTCGCACCCACAACCGGTGAGCAGGTGACCGGGTTTCTCGCGCCCGCCTACGGGGAGCGCTCACTGGGTGATGTCCTGCCGGCGGTCGCCGCCGCCATGGGCATCCCGCTGGGCACCTCCGAGGCGCGATCCGGTCTCGAGCTGCCGTCCGCCGCTGCGTACGTCGTCTTCCTGGTCGACGGGATGGGCACCAACCTGCTGCGGCGCTATGCGCACGCGGCTCCCTTCCTGGCCTCGCTGAGCGAGGACCAGGAGGCAGGTACGGCCGGGGTGCCGTCGACGACGGCGACCAGCCTCACCTCGTTCGGGACCGGGCTGACGCCCGGTGGTCACGGGCTGGTCGGCTACACCTCGCGCATCCCCGGCACCGAGCACCTCCTCAACGCCCTGCAGTGGCGTAAGGACGTCGACCCGGTCGAGTGGCAGCCCAACCAGACCGTCTTCCAGCGGCTGGGCGAGGCCGGGGTGCCGGTCACGGTCATCAACAAGCGGGCCTTCGGCGGCTCGGGGCTGACCATCGCCGCCCACCGGGGCGCGGAGTTCGTCGGCGCCGACCGGGTGGGGGAGCGGATCGCCTCGGCGGTCGCGCTCTCGCGGGTGCCGGGGTCGCTGACCTACCTCTACGACGGCGATCTGGACTGGACCGGCCACAAGTACGGGGTCGCCTCCTCGCCGTGGCTCCAGCAGCTCTCGATGATCGACGCCGAGGCCGAGCAGCTGCGGGACGCCCTGGACCCGTCCGTACGACTGCTGGTGCTCGCCGACCACGGCATGGTCGACTCGCCTGCGGCTTCCCGCACCGACATCGACGACTTCCCCGAGCTCCGCGACGGTGTCGCGCTGGTCGGCGGCGAGGCCCGGTTCCGCCACCTCTACTGCTCGCGCGGCGCGGTCGACGACGTGGTCGCGACCTGGTCGGAGAAGCTGGGCGACAAGGCCGAGGTGATGACCCGGGAGACCGCGATCCGTCGCGGCTGGTTCGGGCCGGTCACCCCGTCGGTGCTGCCGCGGCTCGGCGACGTCATCGTCGCCTCGCACGGCGAGCACGCGGTGGTCTCGACGAGCCTGTTCAACTACGAGACGACGCTGGTCGGGCTGCACGGCTCGCTGACGCCCGACGAGATGCTCATCCCACTGCTGGTCTCCTAGGGGAATGAACCCCGTCTCTAATGGTTACAACCTAAGTATCCATTAGTGATGACTCGTCGTATCCGGCGGGAAGGGGTGTGTCATGGGTGAGCACGGAGTCGAGGGCCGGCGATGACCGGGCACTACGGACAGGTCGCGTTCACGCCGCTGGTGACCGAGCATCAGGCGATCCACGGGAGTGCGGCGGCGTACGCACGTATGGCGGACGGCGAGAGCGTGCCGGACCGGATCGGGCGGGGCGAGGCCGCGTTCATCTCGTCGCGGGACAGCTTCTTCCTGGCCACGGTCAGCGAGACCGGCTGGCCCTACATGCAGCACCGCGGCGGGCCTCCCGGGTTCCTGAAGGTGATCGACGAGATCACCCTGGGCTTCGCCGACTTCCGGGGCAACCGGCAGTACATCACCCGTGGCAACCTCGACCACGACGAGCGGGTCTCGCTGTTCCTGATCGACTACCAGCTGCAGGCCAGGATGAAGATCTTCGGTCGCGCGCGGGTCGTCGAGCCCGAGGACGATCCCGAGCTGGTCGAGTCGCTGGCTCTGGCCGGGAGCTCGGCGAAGGTCGAGCGCGGGATCCTCATCGACGTCGAGGCGTACGACTGGAACTGCAAGCAGCACATCCCGCAGCTGGTGCCCTTGGCGGTCGCCCGGAACACCGTCGCGGAGCTGACCGAGCGGATCAGCGAGCTCGAGGCCCAGCTGGCCATCGCCCGTGGCGGCGGCGTAACGGCTGAAGCCTAGACTGACCATTAGATCGAGATGAGTTCGACGACGGAGGGGACGGCCGTGGAGCTGCAGGTGCCGGTGCTGTATCCGACCCAGCCCGCGGCCGTACGCCTCATGAACACGATCTGGGCCGACCGGACGGCCGTGCACGACTCGCTGGAGAGCGTGGCGCACCTCCAGGCCTGGGCCGAGGACGCCGGGCTCGGCCGCCACCAGGACCTCGACGAGCACGACCTGGGCCGGGCCCGGGCGCTGCGGGACGCCCTGCGCCGGCTGGCCGCGGAGGTGACCGGCGACAGCCGGCCGCACAGCGTCTCGGAGGGGCTCAGCACCGAAGCGGCGCTCGCGGTGCTCAACGAGTTCGTCTCCCACTGTGCGCCCGTCCTGCGCCACGGCCCGCAGGGCGGCTACGTGCGCGAGTGGCTCACCGACGGCTCCGGCCTGCAGCGGGAGCTGAACCTGATCGCGCTGGACGGATCCGAGGTGCTGACCCGGCAGGCACCCCACGAGCTGAAGGCGTGCGGCGGCCCGGGCTGCGTCCTCTACTTCGTACGCGACCACCCGCGGCGCGAGTGGTGCTCCGCGGGCTGCGGCAACCGGGCACGGGTCGCGCGCCACTATCGGCGGAGCAGGTCCAGCGACGAGGGTCCTGCCACGGGCCGCGGCGCGGACCACTAGGCTTCGGCGAGTGGCTGAGCTGACCTTCTGGACCGGGACGATGGACGCGGGGAAGTCGACTCTCGCGCTGCAGACCAACCACAACCACGCGGCTCGCGGCAGGGTGGGGCTGATCTTCACCGTCCACGACCGCTCCGGCGAGGCGGTGGTCACCTCTCGCCTGGGCCTGACCCACGACGCGATCGAGGTCACCGACGACTTCGACTTCTGGCGCCACGCCGTCGATGCGCTGACCCACGGCGCCCGGGTCGACTACCTCATCTGCGACGAGGCCCAGTTCTACACCCCCGAGCAGATCGAGGCGCTGGCCAAGATCGTCGACGAGCTGCAGATCGACGTGTTCTGCTTCGGCATCCTCACCGACTTCCGCACCCGCCTCTTCCCGGGCGCCGCCCGTCTGGTCGAGCTCGCCGACCGTACGGAGGTGCTGCAGGTCGAGGCGCTGTGCTGGTGCGGCAAGCGGGCCACCCACAACGCCCGGGTCGAGGACGGCGTCATGGTCACCGAGGGTGACCAGGTCGTCGTCGGCGACACCGACCGTGAATCCGGCACCACCCCCAGCGCGGTCTCCTACGAGGTCCTCTGCCGCCAGCACCACCGCCGCCGCCTCACGGCGGCCCGGGCCAAGTCCGTCTCCCTCGTGCCCGAGCCCCTGCCGTTCGGCTGACACCCCCTGGTCGAGCCGCTCCGCTGGTCGAGCCGCGAGGCCGCTTGCGGCCGAGCGTGTCGAGACCAACACAGTCCTGTCGGCGCTCGACGGGACTGTGTTGGTCTCGACACGCCTTCGCCTAGCGGCTCCGGCGGCTCGACCAGCGGTCAGCGGTTGAGCGTCGGCATGGGCACGTCGGCGTACTTCGTGCCGACGGCCGCGTTCTGGGTGTCGAGCTGGACGCCGGGGCGACCGTTCTCGACGACGTAGGTCGCGCGGGTGGAGATCGGGGCACCCCGGCGCTCGACGTACGGCACGACCCGGAAGTCGCTGGAGAGCTCGTCGGGCGTGACCCTGACGCGTACGTAGCCGCGCTGGCTGTTGAAGAACTTCAGGTGGTCGTTGGCCCGCAGCAGGCTCTCGCCGCCGGTGGTCATGTCGGCGCCGTCGCCGCCGCTGGCGATGGAGGTGCCGACGAACTCGCTGCCGACGACGGCCGACTCGGGGTCGTCGTAGTCGGCCAGCAGGTTGCTGGCGTAGTTGTGGTGGCGGTCGCCGGTGATGACCACGAGGTTCTCGATCCCGCTGGTGCGGGCGCCCTCGAGGAGCCGGTTGCGGTTGGCGATGTAGCCGTCCCACGGGTCCATGTAGAGGGTCTTGGCCTCGGTCTCGTCGAGGTCCGTCTCGGCCATCGGCGCCTGGTTGGCGAGCACCTGCCAGCGGGCGGTCGACTGCCGCCAGTTCCGCTGCAGCCACGCCTCCTGCTCGAGCCCCATCATCGAGCGCGACGGGTCGTAGATGTCCGGCGTCAGCTCCGGGCTGGCCGGGTCGCTGCCGTCGCCGTAGGCCTGATCGTCGCGGTACTGCCGGGTGTCGAGCACGTTGAAGTCGACCAGGTCGCCGTAGCGCAGGTTCCGGTAGATCTGCATGTCCGGTCCGTCGGGCAGCGAGCTGGCCCGGAACGGCAGGTGCTCGTAGTAGGCCTGGAAGGCAGCCGTACGCCGCGGCATCCACAGCGCGCCCTGCGACTGGCTGCGCTCCTCGGGGATCTCGTCGGCCCAGTTGTTCTCGATCTCGTGGTCGTCGGGGGCGACCACGAACGCGTGCGACTGGTGGGCGGCCATCAGGTCCGGGTCGGACTTGTAGAGGCCGTACTGCTGGCGGTAGCGCGCCAGGTCCAGGGTCTCTCCGGCCAGCGAGGGGTCGACCGTGGTCCGGCGCCAGTTGTTCTCGGCGGTGACGCCGGACTCGTACAGGTAGTCGCCCAGGTGGAAGACGACGTCGACGTCCTCGTCCGCCAGGTGCCGGTAGGCGGTGTAGAAGCCGTGGCTGTAGAGCGCGCAGGAGGCGAAGGCGAAGCTCATCCGTGCCAGCGGGGAGCCGTACGCCGGGGCTGTCCGGGTGTGACCGGTCTGGCTGACCTCGCCGGCCGCCATGAACCGGTACCAGTAGTCGCGGCCGGGGCGCAGGCCCCACACCTCGGGGTGGACCGAGTGCCCGAAGTTCGGGGTGGCGGTGACCGTGCCGGCCTTGACGACCTTGCGGAAGAGGGGATCCTCCGCGACCTGCCAGCGGACCTTGACCGGCTCCTGCGGCATGCCGCCGAGACCGTCGGCGGCGAGCGGCTCGGGGGCGAGGCGGGTCCAGAGCACGACGGAGTTGGGGAGCGGGTCGCCGGAGGCGACGCCCAGGGTGAACGGGTAGCCGGAGAGCGGCTTGGCGGTCTTGACGGACACGGCGTCGGCGGGGATCGAGCCGGTGCCGAGCAGCATGGCGGCGGTTGCGGTGACACCGGTCGAGGCGGTGCCGGAGAGGAGGGAGCGTCGGCTCAGCGATTCGGGCAGGAGCATCGGGGGCCTCCGAGAAAGGTGGAAGTGCTTGCCTCCACTCACTTCATCGGTGGCGCATGAACGCCGACCGACCCCAGCCCGACACTGGTCGGTCGGCTCCCCAACGCATCACGGACCGGCCGATGGCCGGTCCGTGAACGTGGTGTGAGGAGTCTGTCAGTCCTGCTTGCCGCCGCCGAACATGATCTCGTCCCAGCTCGGCACCGAGGCGCGCTTGCGGCGCGAGGACGCCTTCTTGGCGGGCTTCTGCGGAGCCTCCTCGGCGGGCTCTGCCTCGGCGGCTGCCGGCTCGGCGACGGGCTCCGGCTCGGCCGGGACCGCTGTCTGCTTCTCGGTCGGGCTCTCGTCGCCCAGGAAGGCCTCGAGCGGGGTGTCCACATCGACCGGGTCCGGCTTCGCGGTCTTGGCCGCCGGGACCGGCTTGGGAGCCGGGGGAGGGGTGGCCGGTGCGGCCGGGGCCGGGCTCTTCGCGCGGCGCCGGCGGGCGGCGAGCATGTCGTCGGTGACGACCGGCTCCGGCTCGGGCGCAGCGGCCTCGAGCTTCTCGCCGGTCAGCCACCGGGCGTCGTCGTTGTCGAGCTCGACGTAGTTGCCGGGGGCGTCGTAGGTCAGCTCGGCGATGCCGGAGCGCTCGGCGGTCTCGTATTCACCGGTGAGCTTCCAGCGCCCGTCGGGACGCCGGTAGGAGTCCCAGTTGACCGAATCGGGGTCGACGTACATCGTCTGGAAGTGGGCGCTGACGGCCTCGCCCAGGGTGCGGGCGGTGCTGGCGGCCTCACCGGGCCGACGGCGTACGGAAGCCTGCTGGGCACGCTGCGCCATGTGCTCGCGCTCGGCGAGGACGGGACCGGCGAAGGCCAAGATCTTCTCGACCGTGGTGCCGGCGACAGCGGCGACCTCCTCGGCACTCTCGCCCGCACGGATACGGGTCTGAATGTCACGGGGCCGCAGGCTGCTGCTCGGGGTCTTGTTCACGGTTTGCTCCGATCGGCGGGTCGACACAGCCTCGAGTGCTGCACGGAGACGGTCGTCGATGTCGGCGGTGTATTCACGATCCTCGTCATCGACGAGAAGCATGCGTAGACCATCGTCACTGACCGAGATGAGCCGCAGAAGGACGGGACCAACCTCATCCGGTGCCTGCTCTTCGAGCTGGCCCGGAGTCAAAGGCAATCCTTCGGCCGACATCCTCTTCTCAATTCTAGAAACGGTTGTGACGACCCTACGCCACTGACCGTCATCGTATGGGGTGCCCATGCCGCGAGGCCGTGGCATTTGGGGTTTTCGGGACCAACGAGGCGACCATTTGGCAGTGGAACAGTCGCTGACCCTTCTCGTGCTCGACCTGGTCGGGTGCTTCGTCTTCGCGCTCTCCGGAGGCCTGATGGCGGTCCGCAAGGAGCTCGACATCTTCGGCGTGATCGTCCTCGCCTGCGTCACCGGCCTCGGCGGCGGCTTCCTGCGTGACATGGCCATCGGCGCGACGCCGGTCGCCGCGCTCTCCGACTGGCGCTACCTCGTGGTGCCGATGACGGCCGGTCTGCTGACGTTCTTCTTCCACCCCGCGCTGGGCCGCCTGGAGCCCATGGTCAACGTCTTCGACGCCCTCGGGCTGGGGCTGTTCGTCATCGCCGGCGCCGTCAAGGCGCTCGACTTCGGGCTCTCCCCGCTCGCGGCCGCGATCATGGGCCTGGCCACCGGCGTGGGTGGCGGCGCGATCCGCGACGTGCTCGCCGGACGGGTCCCGATCATCCTGCGCCGCAGCGTCTTCTACGCCATCCCGGCCTTCGCCGGCGCCGCGGTCGCGGCCTTCGGGCTCTACGCCGGGATACCCGCGACGCTCGCCATGGCGGTCGCGTTCGTGACCTGCTCCGGGTGGCGGCTGCTGGCGATGTGGCGCCACTGGGAGGCGCCGCTGCCGCGGGGTTCCGCGTCGGTCTGAGGTCTCTCGGTTGGTCTCAGTGGTCGGAGCAGCAGGGGATCTGGTGGCGGGCCTCGAACGGCACCAGACCGGCGGCGGCCCGCTGGACCAGGAGCACGCAGCGCCCCTCGCGCCACACCGGCCGCGCGAACCCGGTGAGGTCGAGGGTGTCCCCCGGCTCGAGGTCGATCCCGGCCAGCCCTTCGACGGCGTCGACGACGCTGCCGGCCTCGACCGCGGCCACCGTGGTGACGGTCTCGATACTCGTCCGGCCGGGGTAGCGGGCCAGGCGGCCGGCGGTCCGGGCCTCCGCCTCGCCGATCGCGGGGGAGCCGAGGGTGACGTACGCATCGGGGAGCCGGTCGGCGAGCAGCGCGGTCAGCTCCTCGACCGCCGGGCCGCCGGGCCAGTCCAGGACGGCCACGAAGCGGGCGGTCGGCTCGCGCACGACATGGGTGCTGATGACGTACGCGTCCTCGGGCCGGCCCGCGCCGAGCACCTCGTCCAGGCGGTGGACGAGGTGCTCGGCGCCGGCGAGATCCCGGGCGTCGGCGTCGACGGCCAGGGTGGTCATCGAGTCGGGACGACCCAGACCGGGTTGGTGTAGAACCACAGGTCGACCCACGGGTCGGCGTCGCCGACGATGTCGATCGCAGGACCGGCCGGGTCGACGCTCGCACCGAGGTAGCCGGGCTGGGACCGGTTGGCGTCGGTGCCGCGGACGCGTACGTAGAACGCCTCCTCGACGCGACCGAGGTCGTAGCGCAGCTGGAAGGTGCCGGTGCGGCCCGAGGTGTCGGTCTGCTCGATCACCTTAGTGTCGGGCGCCTTCCAGGTGTCGCGGTCCGAGACGTACGTCGGGTCGACCGCGCCCCGGATCACGTCGACCCGGTTGAGTGACGGGATGAACTGCGACCAGTTCGGCACGTCCTGGGCAGCGATGGTGACGACCAGCGAGATCCGGCTGCCCTTCTTCGCCTTCAGGGTGCCGCCGAGGCTCTCCGAGCCGCCGTCGGAGGAGACGACGCGGACGTCGACCGACTTCACCAGTGCGCCGTGGTCGACCCAGACGCGGCCGTTGCGCAGGCCCTTCATGACCGCGCCGTAGCTGCGCTCGGTGGCGCCGACGTGGGTGCGGCTGTAGTAGCCCGGCCAGAAGTCACCGGCGGTGTTGTTGACCGAGCCGGCGTAGACCGGGTCGCCGTAGCGGCCGTTGGCGTTGAAGTACGCCGAGTCCGAACCGTCGGGGCGGCGCGAGGTGTCGCCCCAGTTGACGTGCGAGTCGGAGTTGGCGCTGATCGACCACGGCTTGCCCTCGGCGAGCAGCGAGTCCCACAGGCCGCCGACCGTGGAGGTGAACCAGTCGAAGCCGCCCCAGGAGCGGTAGGACTCGGCGGGGTAGCCGGGGAAGGAGTTCGGACCCGGGCCGTTGCCGTAGTAGCCACGGGCGCTGCCGGGACCGTAGCCGGCGGGCAGACCGGCTGCCTGGTGGCCGGGTGCACCCTCCCAGCCGATCGCGATCCGCGGGTCGGCGTCACGCCAGCCGCGCACCTCGTGCGGGCTGTCGATGCCGTTGCGGGCCGGGTGGTTGGCCAGGAAGAGGGCGTCCGCGACGCGGCGCTTGTCGACCTGCTTGCCGAGCCACTGGATTCCGGCGACGGCGAGCGCCTCGTTCTCCGGCGAGTTGCCGCTGGCGCCCTTGACGGACCCGTCGTAGTCGTTCTCGAACTGCTTGAGCACCGCGACCTCGTGGGCGCCCGGGGCGACGAAGACGGTGCCGTGCTCGGCGGCCGGGATGTTCCACTCCAGGCCCTGGAAGATCAGGGTGTCCTCGAGGACCTTGCGCGCGGCCACGATGTCGGGGTTGACCAGCTCGACGCCCAGCTTGGCGTGGGTCGCGCCGCCGTGGTCGGTGATGACCAGCCAGTCCAGGCCGTACGCCGCGCCGTGCTGCGCCTGGTCGATGACCCGGTACATCGCGTCCGAGCTGTGCTGGGTGTGGATGTGGTGGTCGCCGGCGAGCCAGTGCCGGATGGTGGCCCGGTTGCCGGTCCGGGCGGTGGCGGTCGCGGTCTCGGCCATCGCCGGGGTCACGCCGGTCATGCCCGCCATCCCGGCGGTCACGGCACCTGCGATGCCGGCGGCGCGGAGCAGGTTGCGCCGGGAGACCTCGGCGGGACGCAGGTCGCTGTCGGACGCGTCCGAGGAGGCGGCGAGGGTGATCTCGTCGACCTCGTGGGAGTGAGAGTGGGAGTGGCCGTGCTCGTGGCCGTGCTCGTGGGCGTGGTGGTGACCGTCTGGCCCGTGCGAGTGGGAGTGGTGCTCGTGTGACACGTTGAAACCTCCGCGTGAGATAAGCCGTCTCCGCGTGCCCGAGCAGCGGCGCTCAGAGCCAATCGGCGCCGAATGGCCGGGGTACGTCGCCCGGTTGCCCTCCCGGTGAAATTTTGCCGAGCCGTCACCCCCGCAGGCCGAGGCGTCACCTCGGCCGGGCGGGGCGTCACTTCGGCAGCCCGAGACGTCATGCCACTTGCTAGTAAGGCTACCCTTACTCGCGTGACGACGACCGACCGCCGCGACGACGACGCCGAGACCCTGGCCGACCTCCTCGGAGGAGCCCGCGGCGCCATCGACGCCACGGTGCCGCCGGTCGCCTTCGTGGCCGGCTGGCTGGTCAGCGGGGAGCTGTGGGTTGCGACGGTGGTGGCGCTCGGCCTGGCCGCGCTCGTGGCCGTCTGGCAGTGGCGCAAGGGCCGCAAGCCGCGCGCCGTGCTGCTGGGCGTGGCCGGGGTCGCGGTCGCGGCGATGATCGCGCTGCGTACGGGGCGGGCAGAGGACTTCTTCGTGGTCCAGCTCGCGGCCAACGCGGCCAGCGCCCTGGTGTGGGTGGTCAGCATCGCGTTCCGCTGGCCGCTGCTCGGCGTGGTCGTCGGCCTGGTGCTGCGCCAGCGCGGTGCCTGGCGCCGCGATCCCGTCCTGCTGCGCGGATATGCGCTGGCGAGCTGGGTCTGGGTCTGTCAGTACGTCATCCGGGTCGCGATCTTCGGCCCGCTGTGGTGGTCCGGCGACGTGGTCGCCCTGGCGATCGCCCGGGTCGCGCTCAGCTGGCCCCTGGTCGCGCTCTGCCTGCTGGTGAGCTGGTTCGTGCTGCGCCGCTCCCTGCCCGAGGACCACCCCGGGCTGCGCCACCCTCAGGTCAGCGCCGCCTGAAGCAGGCCGTGGAGCCGGCGGGTGGCGCGCTGCTGGTCGCCCTCCCGGATCACCAGCGCCAGCCCGGCGCGCACCTCTGCGTCCACGATCGGCGTCGCGACCAGATCCGTCCCGGCCGCCATCGACTCGGCCAGCACGCAGACCCCCAGCCCGCGCGCGGTGAGCCCGAGCAGCGTCTCTGGATTCGACCCTGACAGGTCGACCTTCGACTCCACCCCGGCCTGGGCGCATGACTGCTCCAGAGCCGTCCGTACGCCGGTCCCGGGTGGGATGCACAGCACCGTCTCCGCGTGGAGGTCGGCGAGCCGGGGCCGGGCGCCGGCGAGGCGATGACCGGCCGGCGTGATCACCGCGAGCCGCTCGTCGCTGACCGACTTCGTGGCCAGGCCGTCGATGACGGGTCCGGCGTGGGAGATCAGGCTCAGATCGAGCTCGCCGGCCAACGTACGTCGCTGGAGGCGGTCGGAGGTGTCCTCGACGAGCTCGACGCCGACGCCAGGGTGCTCCCGGTGGAAGGTGGCGACGGCGTCGAGGAAGCCGGGGATCGTGCAGCCGGCGATCATCCCGAGGCGTACGTGGCCCTGGATGAGGTCGCTCAGCTCGTCGGCGCTCTGCCGCACGCCCTCGATCGCCCGGATCGCCTCGCGGGCGCGGGGGAGGAGGGTCTCGCCGGCATGGGTGAGCCGTACGCTGCGAGGCCCCCGGACGAGCAGGTCGTGCCCGAGCTCGCGCTCGAGCTTGGCGAGCTGGGCGCTGATGCCCGACTGGCTGACGTGGAGCCGCTGCGCCGCGGCCGTGAACGAGCCGTGGTCGACGACGGCGACGAAGTAGCGGAGCTGTCCGATCTCCATAAGCATTGATGCTAGCAACCAGCAGAACTATCTGTTTGAGTGCTGGATCGATCCCGGTCAGGCTGGGTGGTGAAAACCGGACCGACTGAGGAGACCCGATGACCGCATCCGCTGCCGAGCTCGCCGAGGCGTACTTCACCGCCTGGCAGGAGCGCGACTTCGCCCGCCTGCGCTCGCTGCTCGCCGACGAGGTGAGCTTCGCCGGCCCGCTCGCCACCATCGAGGGCGCCGACGAGTGCGTCGCCGGCCTGGAGGGGATGGCGCAGGTGCTCGACAGGATCGAGGTGAAGGAGCGGCTCGCCGAGGGGCCGAGTGTGATCACCTGGTTCGACCTGCACACCACCGTCGCCGAGCCCGCCCCGACCGCCAACTGGATGCGCGTCGAGGACGGGCGGATCACCGAGATCCGGGTCGCCTTCGACCCGCGCGGGATCCTCGCCGCGCGCGGGTAGGCGACCTGCTAGGCGACCTGCTGGCCGCGCGGCTGCGTACGAGCGGTCTCGCGGATGACCTCGGCCACCAGGTCGGGGTCATCGTTCATCGGTACGTGGCCGCACCCCGCCAGCCAGCGGTGGTTCGCGTGCGGAAGCCGACGCGCGGCCACCTTGGCCTGGTAGGGGAGCAGGGTGAGGTCGCGCGATGCCCAGGCGATCGTGGTGGGGACGTCGGGCTCGGGTGGCCCGGGGTAGTCGTAGCGGTAGACACCGCTGAAGAACGTCTTGATCCCCTCCCGCGAGGCGACCATGTTGGCCGTGTCGGCGGCCGCGACCGCCGGGTCGATCCGCTCCGGGTGGGCGAAGAAGGGGCTCATCGTGACCGTACGCGCCACCCGAGACTGCAGCACCGTCCCCGCCACCGGCGCCAGCGGCCGCGCGACCGCCTGGATGCCGGCGAACAGGCCCCGCACGTAGAGGTAGTCGACGCGGTTCATCCAGAACCCGGCGGGGGAGAGCGCCGTCACCGTACGCGCGTGCCCCGCATCGCCCATCTCCAGCGCGAGCAGCCCACCGAGGCTGTTGCCCGCGACGTGCGGCCGCTCGACCCCGAGCTCGCTGCGCAGCGCATGGAGCTCCGCCGTCACCGCCTCCCGCACCGTACGTCCCGCCAGATCGAACGCCGGCGACTCACCGTGTCCCGGCAGATCGACGGTGATCACCTCGAACTCGTCGGCCAGCCGCTCCACCACCCCCGCCCACGCCTGCCGGCGGTGCGCGATGCCATGGATCAGGAGCAGCGGCTCCCCGCTGCCGGTCCGTTCGTACGCGAGCATCGTTGCTCCTTCGGGTTGCCCTCGGGTGTCGTGCCGATGGCTCGGAGCCTACGTCCGGCGTGTCCCCGAATGTGGGTCCGGCGAGCGGATGCGCTAATGTTTCACCCGCAACGCGTGATTGGCGCAGTGGTAGCGCACTTCGTTCACACCGAAGGGGTCACTGGTTCGAACCCAGTATCACGCACGCGAAGAACCAGCCTCCGACCAGGTGTTTTACCCGGGTCGGAGGCTGGTTTGCTTTTCGGTCCGTCGAACGATTGTCCGGTCTTGCCTGACAAACTGCCTGAACAGGTGGCCACGCGCATTTCGTCGCGGACGGACCGTGGACCCCGCTCAGATACATGACCTGGTCAGAGTTCGGACCCGGCTGATCTGGGTGAGACGGCCCATGGCTGCATGCCACCGTTCAGTGCTGCTGAGCGTTTCCAAGCGCGGGTGACGCGCACACCGGCGACGATGTCCTCGACGATGTCACCGTCGAAGTTCGTGAGCGCCGTACGCATCTGCTGGCGAACGCGCCGATTGACGGCTGCCCGGAGGAGAGGTGCCGTGAGCCGGTTGATCGGCAAGGGGATTCGGCCCGGTGGGGCGGTGGCGGCGATGCGCGCTGCTGCCGCTGGGATCTCGACCGAGCTCGAGCCGGAGCCCTCGGCGGAGCCTCGCGCGGGTTCTCGAGAGGGTTGTGAGGACCTCATGCGCTTCCTTCTCGTCGCAGTTGGGCCAGTCCGGTCACCAGAAGATTGAGGCCGAAGCTGAACTCGTCATCCAGCGGGACGGGGAAGAAGTCGGCCACGGCAGCTGAGGCGGGGCGGCTGTCGTCGCCGGGGTTCCGATAGGCCTGGGCGGGTGCCGCGTCCTCTGTGTCCTCACCGTTGAGCTGGATGGCGAAACCCAGGACGAATCGCGCGAGCGTCGCGTAGCAACGGATTGCGACTGGTGGCTGGAACCCGGCGTCCAGAAGCACCTGGAGGGCGACCTCCCGCAGTGCCAACGCATTCGGCCCGGTGGGCACCTGGGCGAGGAGTAGGGGTGCGACGTTCGGATGGCGTCGAAGGTTCTCGAACATCCACGTGGCCATGGCTCGGCACGCGTTCTCCCAGCCGAGGCTCCGGAGCTCGTCGACCTGAACAGGGACCCTGCCGAACGTGTGGTCGATCACGTGGTTGATCAGCTCGGCCCGATTGGAGAAGTGTCGATACAGGGTCGCGGTGCTCGAGTCCAGCCGTTGCGCCAGAACGCGGAGCGAGAGGGCCTCGGCACCTTCCTCGTCAACGATCTTCAGTGCTGTCGCAACGATTCGTTCCTTGGGGACAGGCGGACGGCCGCGCGAGCGGCCAGGACGAGGGGCGTCGGTGTCGCCGTCCGGACCTGAGGTCGATTCGGCAGCGGAATCAGTGCGCGCATTCATATCGGTTACATCGTATCCGATAGTTGTTGACAAGCGCCAGCATTAATGACAACACTGTATCCGTTATGAAATCCTCCCTTGTTGATCCGGACCCGGACTCTCGATTCGCCGTCGTCGGCGACCTGCGGCTGCACTTCAAGCGCTCCGGCAGCGGCCGCCCGCTTCTGCTGCTGCACGGGAGCGGCTCGTCGATCCACGGTTTCGAGCGCGTCGCGGAGCGCCTGTCCACGTCGTTCGACGTCATCACCCTCGACCTCCCTGGTTTCGGGCTCACCGGACCGCGCCCCGACCGGGACTACCGGGTGTCGACGTACGTCGACACGGTCGCTGGGTTCATGACCGAGCTGGGCCTGGAACGCTTCTCCGTCGTCGGCAACTCGCTCGGCGGCAACATCGGCTGGAACCTTGCCCTGGCCGAACCCTCTCGGGTGGAGAACCTGGTGCTCATCAACGCCACGGGCTATCCCGAGAAGTCGCTCCCGATGGGCATACGGCTGGCCCGCAACCCGATCCTCCGCCCGCTGCTGCGGCGCGGGCTTCCGAGGCGGGCGACGGAGCGGAACCTTCGCGCTCTGGTCGGTCGACCGTCGATCGTGGACGAGGCGATGGTCGACCGCGTCCACGCGATGATGAGCCTTCCCGGCAACCGGTCTGCCTTCGTCGACTTCGCGAACACGGACCAGGAGGACCGCAGCAGCCTGATTCCTGATGTCGCCGTACCGACGCTCGTGCTTCGCAGCCGGTCGATCGATGGTCAGCACTTCGGCCGGGACATCGTGGGGGCGGTCGAGCGGACCCACCCGACCGGGGGCCACTTGCTGCCCGAGGAGGACCCTGAGTGGGTTGCCGCGCGGATCCGCGAGTTTCTGGAAGGCGATCCGGATCTCCACAGAGATCGCCCGAGGCAGGACGGGGCGCGATCATGAAGTACTTCGTCGGTCAGGGTGAGGACCTTCTCCTGGACGAGCGAGCGAGGCTCGGCCTACGCGGAAGCTTCGTCGAGCTGTCCCAGGGCGTGACGCACTACGAGCTGACCGGTCCCGAGGACGGCGAGACCGTCGTCCTCACCGGAGGGTTGACCGTTCCCCTGTTCTACTGGGACGGCCTGGCCGAGCACCTGCACGGCATGGGATTGCGAACGCTCGCGTTCAGCGCCTATGGACGTGGCTACTCGCAGCGCCTGACGTGCGACTACGACGAGGCAGTCTTCGTCGGTCAGGTCGAGGAGCTCGTGGAAGCGCTCGGACTCCCACCTCACCACGTTGTCGGGACCTCGATGGGCGCGATCATCGCCATGGCGTACGTGGCGGGGCGCTCGGACATCAAGAGTCTGACTCTTGCCGGGCCGGCTGGGCTGTCCGCCGCCCCGGCGAGCCGCTGGCTCTTCAAGAGCGATCACGCTGCGGCATTCGTTGGCAGACGACTCGGACGGCGACTCCTGGAAAACCATCTGGACCACAACGTGCGAGACGACGCAAGTGCGGCGGCCTTGACTCGCATGGTGCATGACGCCTTCCGCTACCAAGGCTCGATGTACGCCTTGTTCTCGACGCTGCAGAATCTGCCCTTGCACGGCCGGGCCGAGCTCTTCGGTCGCACCGGCCACTCGGGCATTCCCACCATGCTCATCTGGGGCGACGACGACCATGTCACCCCGATCGCCAGCCTCGACGAGGCTCGCACACTCCTGCAGCCGCGACGGTGTCACGTGATCACGCAGTGCGGGCACATGACGCCACTCGAGCGACCCGACGAGGTCGCGCACCTGGTCGCGTCGTTCACCACCCATCCAACAGAACGGCTCGAGCAATGAAGACAGATGACACCGTGATCGACGTACTCATCGCTGGTGCCGGCCCGAGTGGCTCGGCGCTGGCGATCGACCTGGTGCGTCGCGGCCTCGACGTCCGGATCGTCGACAAGGCACCGCGCTCCTTTGAAGGGTCCCGCGCGAAGGGACTCCAGCCGCGAACACTCGAGGTCCTCGACGATCTCGGTGTTCTCTCGGCCGTCCTCGACCAGGGGAGCCTGTATCCCAAGCTCGGCCTCCACCTCGGGCGGGCCGTGATCCCGTGGAGCATGATGAAGAACCGCGCGGCCACCGCCGACGTGCCGTATCCCAACACGTGGCTCATTCCTCAGTTCGCCACCGACGCGGCGCTGCACGCTCGGTTCGCCGAGCTGGGCGGCAAGGTCGAGTACGGCACCGAGATCACCGGATTCACCCAGGACGACACGACGGTCACCGCGACCCTCACCACGGCCGCCGGCGTCGAACACGTCACCGCCCGCTACCTGGTCGGCACCGACGGTGGTGCGAGCACGACCCGCTCCACACTCGGCATCGACTTCATCGGGTCGACCGACGAGCAGGACCGCATCCTCATCGTCGACGCCACCACCACCGGCCTGTCGCGAGACCGGTGGCACATGTGGCCCCGGATCCGTGCAGGCTTCGTCGCGGCGTGCCCACTGCCCGACAGCGATCTCTTCCAATGGATGGTCCGGCTCGCGCCGGACGAGAACCCGCCCACCGATCTCGACGAGATCAACGCGCGGATCCGTGTCCACACCCACGCATCGGGTGTCGAGCTCCAAGACATCCGCTGGCGGTCGGTGTTCCGCCCCAACATCCGGCTCGCCAGCACCTACCGCCAGGGCCGGGTCTTCATCGCCGGGGACGCAGCGCACGTGCACACCCCCGCAGGAGCTCAAGGCCTCAACACCGGCATCCAGGACGCCTACAACCTCGGCTGGAAGCTCGGCCAGGTCCTCGCGGGAGCTGACGACGCCCTTCTCGACTCCTACGAGGCCGAGCGCCAGCCCATCGCAGCCGGAGTCCTCGGCCTGTCGACCAAGAAGTACGAGGCCATCGGCAAGCTCGATCTCACCAGCATCCGTCGTGGCAAGGACGAACAGCAGCTCGGGATCACCTATCGGGGCGGTCCGCTGGCAGCCTCCGGTGACCAGGCCACCAGCCGGCTCAGCGCCGGCGACCGCGCGCCGGATGCCAAGGTGGTCGACGCCGAGGGGCAGCCCACGAGGATGTTCGATGCCTACCGAGGCCCACACTTCACCGCTGTCGCGTACGGCGAGGGAGCAGCTCGTGCCTTGAGCGAATTCCAGTGGCCAGCGGCCGGCGCGGCCCTGAGGACGGTGGCGATCGACGCACAGTCCCCGACCGCCGATCTGATTCTGACCGATGACGACGGGAGCTTCCGCGACTCATACGGAGTCGACGAGGACACGCTGCTCCTGGTGCGCCCGGATGGCTATCTCGCCTCGATCGCCTCGGGAGACATGGTCAGCAAGTCGACGGCCGCGATCCCACTGCTGACCCCTTCCGCCACCTGAAAGCCGCAATCGATCCGAGGTCGATCCATGTCCAGACGCGTACTGATCACCAACGCCAACCTGCTGACCGTCGCCGAACCGGCTCCGCCTGGACTCAACCAGCTGTTGGTCGAGGACGGTCGGATCGCCGCGATCGGACAAGACCTCGGAGTCACCGATGCCGAGGTGGTCGACGCACGTGCAGGCATCGTCATGCCCGGCATGGTCGACACGCACCGTCACACCTGGCAGTCGCTCCTGCGAGCCACCTTGGCCGACGGGACCCTGTACGACTACATGGCGCTGGTGCGTTACGGCTACGCGCCCCACTTCACCGCGGCTGACGCGGAACTGGCCAACTACGCAGGCGCGTTGGATGCGCTGAACGCCGGCGTGACAACGGTGGTCGACAACGCTCACCTGGTCGTCACCCCGGATCATGCCGACGCGTTGCTCACGGGTCTGGAGAACGCGGGGATTCGAGCCGTCTACTGCTACGGCCTGCCCGATGTCGCGAACCCCGACGTACCCATCGAGCCTGAACGAACCTTCACCTCCCGTTGGCGCCACCAGGACGCGGAGAGGCTTCGCGCCGCGAGGCTGCCTGCTGACGCTGGTCTGATCCGGTTCGGGATCAGCGGCAGCGACTTCCTCTTCGCCCCCTTGCACTACACCGTCCCGGAGGTGGAGCTTGCCCGGCGCCTGGGCGCGCATCGGTTCTCGGTGCACGTCGCCAACGGGCCGTTCGCCCGCGGCACCCGTTATGTCACCCGACTCCTGGCCAAGGGCATGATCGACGACCGCACACTCTTGGTCCACGGGAACGTGCTGTCCCGCGCCGACCTGTCACGTATCGCGAGCGTCGGCGCCTCGATCTCGGTGACCCCGGAGAGCGAGATGCAGATGGGTATGGGAACTCCGATCTGGCCCAGGGCACGGAACGCAGGAGTGGCCTGTGGTCTGGGAGTCGACATCGTCTCGGGAGGCTCGGGGGACCTGTTCACCCAGATGCGCCTGGCCTTGGCAGCCGGGCGCATGGCCGCCAACGACAAGCTCGGCGACCACCGAATGATGCCGGAGAAGTTGCAGCTGACCACGGAGCACGCCCTGCGCGCCGCCACCATCGACGGCGCCCGCGCGGCCGGCCTGGACCGCGAGGTGGGCACATTGGAGGTCGGAAAGCGTGCCGACCTGATCCTGGTGCGCACCGCAGAGCACCACCTGTCGCCTCTCCTCGACCCGGTCAAGACCGTCGTCGTGCAAGCAGGGGCCGGCGACGTCGAGCTGGTCATGGTTGACGGCCGGATCGTCAAACGGGACGGGAAACTGGTGGGTACCGATTGGCACGGGATCGAGCTACGTCTTCAGCAGGCCGCCGATCGGATCTTCACGGCTGCGACCCAGCACAGCCTCGACCAGGCGTACACCTACGTCCGGGCAGCATTCCCGCTGGACAGAGCAACCGCGATCGGAGCTCGGGTCGCAGGAAAGGCTCTGCAGGTCCGCGGCCTGGACGACATGGTGTTCAGGGTCATGCTCGCCCAGTCCGCCAAGGGCCAACGGTCCAGAACCAGACGATGAATTGATACCCGCGCATGTGCGGCCCGCGGAGCCGGTGACGGCGCGTCGGCCGCTGCTGCCCTACGACCGCTCCCGCTCGGGGCAGAAGGTCGGCGTCGCGGCACAGACGGCGGCCACGTCGCGGCTGGCGAGCATGACCGTTCGATCCGGCCGCACCAACGCCGCGGCCACGTGGTTGTGCGTGAGCCAGGCGTGGAGCGGGGAACCGGCGGGGGCCTCGACCGCGACCGCGCCCCGGCTGGTCAGGAACGAGCGTTGGAAAGCGGTGAGGGGCTGCGCGGAGACGACAGCGAACCGGTGCCCGACGGTCTCGTCGAACCGGCGGCCGTCGGAGATGACCGCGTTCGGTGCCAGATGCCCTGCCGGCGAGCGGCGGAGCCTCGACCTCCTGACGAGTGCGGTGCGCGCCAGTGCGGGGGTCTCGCTGTCCAGGATCCTGGCCCGCATGCCTGGGATGTAGCGCAGGCGCGGGGCGAGGACGCGGCGAGCGGTGTCGCCTGCGCGGCCGCCCTGCGTCATCAGGACGCCCATGAGCTTGGCGATGCGGATCAGCGCCCGAGCATGGGGTTTGCGCTCGGCCTCGTACGTCTCCAGCACGCTCTCGGGGAGGTCTCCGGCCAGCACACCGGCGATCTTCCAGGTGAGGTTCATCGCGTCTCGGAGGCCCGCGCCCATGCCCTGGCCGATGAAGGGCGGCGTCAGGTGTGCGGCGTCGCCCAACACGAACACGTTGCCATCGCGCCACCGGTCCGCAACCTGGGCACGGAAGGTGTACTCCGCGACTCGGACGAGCTCGAGATAGGAGATGGCGGTGCCCCTGACCCAGGGCTGGATCATCGGGAGCAGCGCGTGGAGCGAGGCGAAGTCGTCGGCGGTCTCTCCCGGCAGCAGCTGGAACTCCCACCGGTACCGGGTCTCGCCGATGCGCATGTACGTCGCGGCACGGGTGGCGTCGCAGACCTGGTGCACGCCCTCCCACTGGTCGAGGTCGGCCGAGGTCGCGACGTCCACGACGAGCCAGCGCTGCTCGAAGTGCAGGTCCTCCATCCGGGCTCCGATGGCGGACCGCACGACGCTGTTCGCACCGTCACAGCCGAGGACGTACGTCGCCAGGACCGACTCGTGGGCACCGGTGATCCGGTCGGTGAAGTCGACGCGGACACGGCCGTGACCGTCCTGGGTCACATCGGTCACCTCGACGTTGCCACGTACGGTGACGCTCGGCTGGTCCTTCAGGTTCGTGCGCAACAGGTGTTCGAGAGCCGGCTGGTCGAACATGTTCGCGCGCGGGTGCCCGTGGCGTCCTTGCTCGCCTCTCCGGTCGAACTCCGCCAGAACCCGGAGATCCCGGTCGACGAGTCGCAGACCGTGCGCAGGTCGCGAGATCGCAGCGAAGTCGTCTGCCAGCCCGAGCTCGGCGAGGATCCGGTAGATCTCGTCGTCCAGATGAACAGCGCGAGGCTGGGGGTAGACCCCGTCCCAGCGGTCCAGCACGAGGCATCGGATGCCGTAGTGCCCCAGCAGTGTTGCGGCGGTGACGCCGGTCGGGCCGGCGCCGGCGATGACGATCGGGTACGTCTCGGAGGGAGCTGCTGAGTTCATCACAGGCTCCCCAGCCTGAGTGCCAGCACGACGACGACCAGGCCACCGAGCACCAGCGCCGGTGCTGCTTCCTTGACGCCGTCCCCGCCACGGAGATGGACGAAGGTCGCTCCAGCGAGAAGGAGGAACAGCCCGAGCGCGGCCGCGACGGGGATGAACCTCGAGACCGATTCCAGGAGCAGCCCGACCGCGCCGGCGATCTCGAGGACACCGATGCCGCGGTAGGCGGCGACGCTGAATCCGACGTGGGCGGCTCGCTGAGCCATGGCGGGCAGACCGAGCAGCTTGGCCGCGCCCAGCGCTGTGAAGACAGCGGCCAGGGCGACCGTGAGGATGAAGAGTATGGTCATCGAGGTTCCTACGGTCGGGTGCGCACGAGGGGATCGGGGACGGTCGCGGCGAGGCGCCAGGCGATGGGATAGAGCCCGAGGGCGTCCTTGACGAGTGCCTCCTCGAGTCCGGTCGTGGTCTCGATCTCGGCGACCACGCCGCCGTCCTCGACCAGCCCGCGGACCTCGGCGACGCCGTCGATGCCGGCGAGGGCGGCCTCGACCGCGTCGCGGGTCGCCTCGGCTCGGAGAGCGGGTTTGTAGGGCTTGCCGACGTCGGTGACGGGCATGGCCTCGAGGACGGTGACGGACTTGGGTGCGGCGGCCTGCTCGGTCACGTTGTCGCGCGCCCAATCGCGTAGCTCGGCAGGGGTCGCCGTGGCACCAGGTGCCAACGTGACGAAGGCGACGGGCACCTCGCCGGCATGCAGATCTGGACGGCCGACGGCTTGTGCAGCCGTCACGTCAGGATGGGAGAGCAGGGCGTCCTCGATGACGGCGGGGTCGATGTTGTGCCCGCCACGGATGATCAGGTCCTTGGCACGACCGGCCAGGTGGACGAAGCCGTCGGCGTCGATCCAGGCCAGGTCGCCGGTGTCCAACCACCCGTCGCGGAGCTTGCCGAGGCCGTCGAGCAGGAGGCGTCCCTCGCTGCTGCGGCCGGTGACGTAGCCGGGGAAGACCGTGGGTCCTTTGATCGCCAGGATGCCGACGGTGCCGTGCGGCAGGTCGACCCACTCGCCGCTCGGGGAGATCTCGACGGTCTTGACCTGCTGGTACGGCAGTCGCTGTCCGACCGCTCCCGGGCGAGGGGCATACGGGAAGCTGCGGGCGCTGGCACAGGTGGCCTCGGTGAGTCCGTATCCCTCCACCAACGCGACTCCCGTGTGCGTCTCGAAGCTCTCGCGTACGGCCAGCGGCAGGGGAGAGGCTCCGACCAGCGCGAAGCGCAGGGAGGTGATGTCGGCGTCCACCGGGCACCCGGCCAGGAGGGCGTAGACGGTGGGCACCGAGCTCATCGCGGCGATCCGGTAACGCTCGACCAGCCGCCAGAAGCACCCGTAGAGATTCGCGTCGCGGTAGCCCTGCGGTCCGGCCCACACGACGCGCTGCCCCTTGAACAGCGGGGCCAGCGTGGTCACGACCAAGGCGTTGACGTGGAACAACGGGAGCGCGGCGAACACGGTGCTGTCCTCGTCGAGCAGGCCGTTGGCCGCGATCATCCAGGCGTCCGAGACCTCGTTGGCGTGCGTGTGGGCGGCCAGCTTCGGGGTGCCGGTGGTTCCGCCCGTGTGGAAGACGGCGGCCAGGTCGCTGCCGGTGGGTTCGACTCCTGCGAAACCGAAGTCGGGTTCCTCCTGCGCCAGCACGGACAGGTAGTCCAGACGTACGTCCCCGATCGCCGCAAGCGGCTCGGCCGGTCCATCTCCGGCGGTGGGTCGCAGCACCAGCAGGACGTCCAGCTCACCCCGGGACGCGATCTCGCGGGCTGTCTGCCACACCCCTGGGTCGAGCTCGGGGCCGGCGGCGATGAGCACCCGGGCGCCGGACCTGTTCAGGAGCTGGGTGATGTGGTCGGGCGAGAGTCCCGGGTTGATCGGGGCCGCGACGCCCGCCAGCTGCGCAGCGAGCGTCGCAGTGATGAGCTCGTCGCAGTTCGGGGACAGCAGCGCGACGGCATCGCCTCGTCCGACGCCGATACGGTGCAGCAGGTTGGCGACCTGATGCACATCCGCCAGAAGCCGTTGGAAGGTCCGCTCGGAGGGCTGCTCCCACCGTGCGGCGTCGCGAAGGACGGACACCGCCACCCGGTCGGGCCACAGAGAGGCCGCCCGGCTCAGCAGGGAGTAGGTGGATCCGGGCAGCCCGCGGTCGGCGAGAGGCACCGCCTCGATCTCGGTCAGGTCGCCGGGCGCGTCGTACGTCGGCCAGAGCATGCTGTTCACCCGTGCCTCACCTCGGTGCGCTGCCGGCCCAGGTCGAGAGCGCCGTCGTCGGTCGCGATGGCGATCTCGATGACGTCGCCCTCCTCGAGGTACTTCGGGTTCTTGCCCTGGGCCCGGAAGAACAGCCGCCACTTGGTCGCCGGCGGCAACAAGGAGCCGATGATCTCGATCGGCTTCGGGGGTGCGCTGAGCGCCGTGCCGACGGGGGTGCCGGTGAGCAGGAGATCACCGGGATCGAGGCGCTGGAAGAGGGACAGTGCCCGGAGGGCCTCGAGGGGGCTGTAGATCATGTCTGCGACGGTCATGTCCTGGCGTGGCTCGCCGTTGACCCACAGCCGCAGACGGAGGTCGGTGAACCGCTTCAGGTCGTCGGCCTCCAGCAGCAGCAGCGCCGGGCCCGTCGGGGTGAAGGTGGGGTAGGACTTGGCCTCGAAGAACTGGGTCTTGGGCAGCTGTACGTCGCGTGCGGAGACGTCGTTGGTGATCACGAGGCCGGCGACGAAGTCTGCGAGGTTGTCCTCGGTGATCGTGGTGCCGACCGGCATCGAGCGTCCGATGACGATGCCGATCTCGGCCTCGTAGTCGAGCAGACGGACGTGGGGCGGCCGTACGACCTCGTCGTAGGGGCCGCTGATCGACCCAGAGGTCTTGCGGAAGAAGGTGAGCGGGATGCTCGCCGGGTTCATGCCCGCGTCCTTGACGTGGGAGGCGTAGTTGGTCATCTGCGCCACGACGCGGCACGGCACCGTCACGGGCGAGACCAGGTCGAGGTCTTCCACCGAGGTCGTGGCCGGCTGCGACAGCGCCGCCACCACGGCGGTCCGGTCGGCCAGCAGGTCGGCGGTGGTGAGGGCGTCGGTCTCGACGCGGGTGGCGCCGTCGGTCTTCTGCACCCACCAGGCGTCGGCGGTGCGGAGTACGGAGATGGTCATGAGGAGGCAACTTTCAGGAGGCCGCGGAGGCGGGAGAGGTCGAACTCGTTGTCACCGCGCAGCGCGGTGATCATCGAACCGAGCTCGCGGAAGGTGTCGGTGCGCCGGGGAGAGACGCCCATGAAGTCGGCAGAGGCCGAGGGGCCCCACTGGGCCAGACCGGAGGCGGTCATCGGAGACCAGCCGGGCTCGAGGGTGTTGTCGAAGAGGTCACCGTCGGTGAAGTGCTCGACGAGAAACCCGTCGGGGTCGCGCCAGTAGTCGAAGATCTGGCTCCCCTCGATGTGACGGCCGATTCCCCACGACCGGAAGTAGCCCAGTGCGAGCAGGTGCTCTCCGCCCGCCGCGAGCGCATCCAGATCGGCGACCTGGTAGGCCGAGTGCACGTAGCGGTTGCGAGGCCCCAGCGTCATCGCCAGCGTGTGGTGGTCGGCGGGCTCCGACCCGCGGTCGCAGCGGATGAAGCTCATCGTCGGGCCGCGCTCCCGCTGGCCCTCGAAATACTTGAAGTCACTCACGATCAGGCCGAGGTGCTCCAGGTACCAGTCGAGCGTCTCGAGATACGTGGTGGTCTGGAGTACGACGTGGCCCAACCGCTCGACGCGTGCGGGCTCGCGCGCGGGCCGCTGGGTCCGGTTCACCCGCAGGGTCTGCCGGCCGGTGTTGAGTATCTGCACCGGCTGATCAGGCAGGGCGGGATGCTCGTACAGGTCGGCCACCACTCGCACCCGGGCGCCACTCGGGTCGACCAGGTCGACGCCCAGGCCCCCGAGGTTCTCGGGGAGCTGTGCGGCGCTCGTGCCCACTGCACCCGCGAGCCGTAGGACATCGGAGGCGTCTGCTGCCTGGAAGGCCGCGCCCAGGTACTTGGAGGGTCCCTTGCGCACGATGACGCAGGGTCCGCCGGCCTCGGTGCCGCGGAGCAGGAGCTCGTCCGCCGTGCGGGTCAGCGTGCTGAACCCGAACGCGTGGGCGAACCGCTCCGAGGCCGCGAGGTCGGGCTTCTGGAACTCCAGCCAGGCGAGGTCGCGCACCTTGATCACCGGGTCGGTCGCTCGGCCCGGGTGCTCGCCGCGCACGGCGCCCTGCTCGCTGTGGAGGTCGTTGTGCGTGCCGTGATGGCCAGCCATCATCCACTCCCTTCATCTCAACTGAGACAATCGTCACTTACGAGCATATCCTCAGTCAAGACCTCGCTGACGAAATCGGCATTCTTGAGCGAAAGCTGGTCAGTGTGCTTTCGGGGACTATTGCGAACGGCTGTTTGCCGAAACCAGCAGGACTGACAAATTCGTCAGGTTGGAGTACTGTCGTAGCGACGCTCCAGTTCCGGGGCGCCATCCATCGACCAAGGGGGAACCATGAGTGACCGCGATCTCGAGAACCGATTCCAGGGTCTGCCGACCGCCATCCGCGAGAAGATCGACGCCGTCATCGACGACGCCAAGATCGCACTGAAGCTGCGAGTGGCCGAGCTGCTCGCCGACAAGGAGGAGATGGTCGAGCACGCCGTCACCTCAGCCGGCCGCGTCGGAGCCAAGAGCGGTGAGGTGTCAGAGCTGACGGCGATCATGCCGCTGAAGCCGGGCGGCGCCGAGAAGCTGCGCAAGTTCTTCGGCCTCGTCGGGGGAAACCTGGCGGGCGCAGGCCAGGTCGGCACGCTGCACAACATGCGTTTCGTGTTCCTCGACGACGACACCAAGCTGCTCTTCGCCACCGCCTACGACGGCGAGTGGGATCCCTACATCGACGACTTCGCGACCAAGATCCCCGAGTTCATGGACTACCTGTTCGGCAACGTCGAGGGCTGGCCTGGGATCCAGTCGCCGGATGTGAAGGACTTCATCGTCCAGTACCAGCTCCCGGCGGAGGCCTGGTTCGTCGCCCATCCCACCCTCACGGTCGCCGGCGCCAACCGTCTGAAGCGCCTCGACCGCACGGTGCAGAACTTCCTCACCGAGCTGAACTGATCTCGCGCGGCCATGGACCTGTTCCGCCGCCTGACCAAACAGCCGACGCTCGAACTGGACGACATCCAGGCGGCAGTCCTGCGAGCGCGGCCCGAGCCGTACTTCGGCACCCACGCGATCCTGGAGATCACCGATGCCGCGGCCGGCAGGGAGCTCCTGCGGCGACTCGCGCCGCGGATCACCTCCGCGGCCCGCTGGGACGAGCCCGTCCCGGCCTGGACCGTCGTGGCGATCAGCTACCCGGGGCTGGAGGCACTGGGGGTCTCCGAGGAGAGCCTGGCCTCGTTCCCTGCCAACTTCCGTGCCGGCATGGCGGCCCGCGCCGAGAGGCTTCGCGACACCGGCCCCAACGCTCCGCAGAACTGGGAGTTCCCCTTCGGCACCGGCCGTGCCCATCTTGCTGTCAGCGTCTACGCCGAGAGCAAGGAGGCGTGGCAGGACGCCGTCGACGGCTACCAGCGAGAGCTGGCCCAGGTGGCAGGGGTCGACCTCTTGTCGCACCAGGACTTCGGGGCCACCGGGTTCAACGTGTTCGGCTACCGCGACGGCTTCACGCAGCCCGCGGTCGAAGGAAGCGGTGCGGAGACGATGCCGGGCGACGGGCGGCCGATCAAGCCGGGCGAGTTCGTCCTCGGCTATCCCAGCGAGACGGGCCGACCGCTGCCGATGCCGAGCCCGAGCGTCCTGGGACGCAACGGCACCTACGTGGTCTTCCGGAAGTACCACTCCCACGTCGCCGCGTTCAACCGGTTCCTGCACGACAACGCCGACACCGCCGAGGAGCGGGAGCTGCTCGCGGCGAAGCTCGTGGGCCGCTGGCGCAGCGGCGCCCCGCTCGCGCTCTCCCCGGACCGCGACGACCCGGCGCTCGGCGAAGATCCGAGACGGCAGAACCACTTCAAGTACGCCGAGGACCCTCGCGGGCTGCGTACGCCGCTGGGATCGCACATCCGGCGCATGAACCCGCGCGACTCGAAGCTCGAGATCCTCACCGACCTCAGGATCCGCCGGCTCATCCGTCGCAGCACGTCCTACGGCGACGCTGTCCCCGACAGCGAGGTACGCGACGACGGAAGCAGTCGCGGCCTGGACTTCATCGCGCTCAGCGCGCGGGCGATCGACACCGTCGAGTTCCTGCAGAGCGAATGGGTCAACTCGGGCAACTTCGCCGGCCTCGACAAGGAGAAGGACCCACTCATCTCCCACCAGGACAAGGGGGCCTACTTCACGGTGCCCGGCACACCTCCGCGCCGCGTCCAGGGCATCCAGAGCTTCAACACGCTGCTGGGCGGGGAGTACCTGTTCATGCCCAGCCTGTCCGCCATCGCCTGGCTGAGCCAGGAACCAACGGCCTGAACCGGAGATCATCATGACCGAACCCGTCGGCTATGTCCGATACCGCGACGACCTCGAACAACCCTTCCCGGACGAGGAGGAGCTGACCCGACAGGTCGTGGCAGCCATGCTCGAGGCCAACAAGCAGGTGGCCGCCAAGCATCGGCACGGCCTGCGCGATGCACATGCCAAGAGCCACGGAGTGCTTGTCGGCGAGCTGCGCGTCCACGCAGGTCTACCCGAGCACCTCGCACAGGGCCTGTTCGAGGCGCCGGCGACGTACCCGATCGTGGTGCGCCTCTCGACCGCCCCCGGCGACCTCCGTACGGATCAGGTGCCGGTTCAGCGCGGGTTCGCCATGAAGGTCCTGGGCGTGTCCGGGGATCGGGCGGTCGAGGACGGCTTCAGCACCCAGGACTTCCTCCTGGTCAACCACCCCACCCTCCCGTTCGGCACGATCGGCGAGTACGCCAAGCTGCAGAACCTCCTCGAGAGCCAGCCCCGACAGAGCGATCAACAGCTCAAGGTCCTCGGTGCGGGTGCGCGGGTCGCCGATGCCGTCCTGACCCGCCTGCGCCGGCCGATCCCGCCGGCCGTGGAGACCCTCGCAGCCCAGAACAACCACATCCTCGGCGAGACCTTCCACTCGATGGCCGCGGTGCGCTACGGCGACCACGTGGCAAAGCTGTCGGTCGCGCCGCGTTCGACCAACGTCAGGAACCTGACCGGGCAGCCCGTCGACCCCAAGCTCGGCGAATCCGCGCTGCGCGAGCTCGTCGGAGACTTCTTCACCGAGCAGGGCGCCGAGTACGACCTGCGGGCCCAGCTGTGCGTGGACGTCGAGCGGATGCCGATCGAGGACGCCTCGGTGCTCTGGCCCGAGGAGCTCTCGCCGCACGAGGTCGTGGCCACGGTGCACCTGCCGGCCCAAGACCCCTACAGCGACGCGAGGCGCCGATACGCCGACGACCTGCTCTCGTTCAACCCGTGGCACGCACTGGCCGCGCACCGGCCGCTCGGGTCTGTCATGCGGTCCCGCCGTAGCGCCTATCCACACTCGAGCACGTTCCGCCACGACTACAACGGCGTGGCCGAGCACGAGCCGGTCAGCATCGACGAGATCCCCGCCTGACCCCGAGCCTCGGCCGCCTGAGCCTCGGGGCTCAGGCGGCCGAGCCATCCAGGGGAACGGTGACGTCAGGCAGCGGTCGGGCGCAGATCTCGGCAGCCTCCTCGGTGGTCAGTCCGAAGGTACGAAGCAGCGCTTCGGTCGTCTCGTCGGTGGCCTTCGCGTCGTCGCGCTCCGGGTGATCGTGCAGCAGCTGACCCAGTGCGAGTGCGGACCCTCCTGCCAGCACGAGAGCGATCTCCGGGTCGACCATGGTGAACCGCCCCGTCTCGACCCCGCGGGCGATATCTCTCAGCGCTCGCGGAGTCAGACCCCGCTTCGAGGTGACCAGACGGGCGCCCGTGGAGATCAGCACCTTGCTGAGCTCGGGGTAGGCGCGATGGAGGCGCCCCGTGAGGCGAAAGCTCTGCGCGAAGGCCTCGGCAGCATCGTCGAGGTCTGCCGTCAGCTCGTCCATGAGGGCGCCATGGCGCTCCAGCGCATCGTCCACGGCAGCGTCGAAGAGCTCTTCCTTGCTCTCGAAGTGGTTGTAGAACGAGCCCATGCCGACGTCGGCGAGCTGGGTGATCTCCAGGATCGCGACGCTCGTGCGCCCCTGTGCGATCAGCTGCTGACCGGCGCGAACCAGGCTCGCACGAGTGCGAGCCTTGCGCCGCTCGGTGCGGGTGGATTGTTCCGCCGACGGCTTCATCGCGTCCGGCATACTCAGCACTCCCTCGCTCTACATGAACTGAAAGTTCATTGTAGCAACGTTCTGCAGTTCTGAGGCTTTCGTCATCTGGTGACTGCTGGGTGCGTGCTCTCTTCGTGCTGGAGCGATGGCATCACCTCTGCTCGCGGCTCAATGACTGCGGCGGCAGGAGCGGGTGCGGCTGGAGATCGACGCGACGTACGCCGCAGTGCGCGCAGCGCACGTAGAGAACTCGACCCTCCGACGTCTGATGGCTGGACTCGGTGAGCCAGCCGTGCTCGTGGAGGGCGTCCACGCCCCGGGACTGTTCGGTCGCGCTGTCGGTCATGGTCGCCACTTTGCTGTAATGGTCTTATGCATCTCAACCCTTACGGCGAGTACGCCGTGCTGATGGCCGGCTCGCTCGCCGACGACTGGCCCGAGGACCGCGCCGGGATCGAGGCCCGGACCCGGGAGTTCGGGATGACGATGGACTTCGGTGAGTCTCCTGACGACCACCGGCGCACTCGGGAGGTGATCGACGAGTGGCTTCGTGTGGTCGATGCGCAGGAGCCCGCGGAACGGGCGCGGTTGCTCAACGAGCTGATGGCGCAGGCGACCGCGTACCCGAGGCTGACCGACCACGACCAGGAGGGATGGCACATCCACTTCCGTGACGACACCAACGACTCGCTTCCCGATGTGCTGCGAGCGGTGATCAGCGTGGGCACGGCGCTGCACCTGACCACTCGGGGCATCCACCGCCTGAGCCGGTGCGCCGCGGGGCAGATCGAGGGGGACCCGTGCACCGCGGTGGTCGTGGACGTCACGCGCAACGGACGCCAGCGCTACTGCTCGGTCCGCTGCGCCAACCGGGCCGCGGTCCGTCGTCATCGCGCCCGACGCTCCCTGCCCGTCGACTGATCGGCCTGTCGAGTTCAGTGACGTCCGGGGGAGACGCGGGGCAGACTGGCCCCATGATCTCTGTGCCCGACAGAGGCCGTCCTGAGCTGCGGGTGCGCCTCGCCGCCGAGACCGCCAGCGTGCCCGGTGCGCGCCGGTTCGTCACCGACGGGCTCCTGGAGTGGGACCGCCCGCATCTCGTCGACGACGCGGCGCTGTGCATCACCGAGATGGCGGCGAACTCCGCCCTGCACAGCGGCAGCCCCTACATGCAGGTCCGGATGCGTGACCTCGAGCCAGGCATACGGCTCAGCGTCGAGGACGACGGCGCGCTGATCCCGCTTCCCGCCGTTGCTCCGCCGCCGATCGAGAGTCAGGGGACCACCGGGCGCGGGCTGGCGATCGTGTCGGTGCTGGCGAAGTCATGGGGGATCGAGGAGCGCGTCGACGGCCGGCGGATCTGGGCAGACCTCGCCGGCGACGGGGTCGAGCACGACGTACGACCTCCCAGGGTGGAGTACGGCGACCAGGCGATGCCGGAGCCGGTCGTCCTGCCCGCGGACTGGGTCACCGTCCGATTGCCCGCCTGCCCGGTGCGGCTCGGGCTCCAGATCGACCAGCGCCTCGACGACCTGGTCCGTGAGCTGCAGCTCATCGACTCCGACGACGGCCCGACCCCGCCGCGCGAGCTCGGCCAGCTCATCGAGCGGCTGGTGACCCGACCGGCCTTCGCGCGTCACATGGGTCGTCGGATCGCTCTGGACGCGGCCGCGGCCGGGCTCGAGTACGTCGACATCGAGATGACCCTGCCTCGCGAGATGGCTTCCCTGCTGCCCGAGCTGCTGGCCGCGGACAACCTGGCCGACGAGATCAGCGAGACCCACCAGCTGCTCACCCTGCGCTCCACGCCGGAGATGGTGTCGCTGCGTACCTGGTTCACCGAGAGCATCGTCGGCCAGGCCGAGGAGGACGCCGACCCGGTGCCGTACGAGGAATGGGCGCGGGCGCGCGGTGACTCCAGGGGAGAAGCCTCACCGAGTTGATCGGGGTGATCGACCCTTCCCGGACGTGGCCGGCGGGGATGGTGATCGCACAGCTCAGTGCAGGCGCTTCTGCCAGTCCTGCGGGACGCGATCCGCCGGCGCGGGCGGGGACTGCGCCTCGGGCCGGCTCGTCGGCTCGGCCAGCGCCGGGCCCTCGAGCGCCTGCTGGTTCTCGAAGTCCCAGTACCAGGACTCACCGGGCTCGAAGCTCTGCATGTAGCGGTGGCCCGTCTCGCGGAAGTGCTGGCTGGCGTGCTGCGCCGGAGAGCTGTCGCAGCAGCCCACGTGGCCGCACTCGGCGCACCGCCGAAGGTGGAACCACCACCCGGCCTCGCTGCCGAGGCACTCCGCACATCCGTTGCCGGACGGCCGCACGGTGACGTCGATGCCTGGTGTCCCGGTCATGGCGGTCACGCTACCCGCGTACGACGCCGATCACAGGCAAACGCGGTCTACGGGTTAGGTTCTGCGGCGGCGTTTCCCCCGAATATGGAGTTCTGATGTCAGACCTGACCTATCAAATGCTGGCGTTGGTGGCCTACATGGTCGCCATGCTCGGCATCGGCGCCTGGGCCTACCGGCGCACCTCGAACCTCGACGACTACATGCTGGGCGGGCGTGACCTCGGCCCGATGGTGAGTGCGTTGAGCGCGGGTGCCTCGGACATGTCCGGGTGGTTGCTCATGGGCCTGCCCGGCGCGATCTACGCGACCGGGTTGATCGAGGGCTGGATCGCCGTCGGCCTGACCGTCGGTGCCTGGCTCAACTGGAAGGTCGTGGCTCCGCGGCTGCGGACGTACACCGAGGTCTCGGGCGACTCCATCACCGTGCCGAGCTTCCTGGAGAACCGGCTCAAGGACAGCTCGCGGCTGCTGCGGATGGCCTCCGGCGCCGTCATCCTGGTGTTCTTCACCTTCTACGTCTCCTCCGGCATGGTCGCCGGCGGCGTCTTCTTCGAGAGCTCGTTCAACACGGACTACCACACCGGCATGCTGGTGGTGGCCGCGGTCGTGGTGGCGTACACGCTCTTCGGTGGCTTCCTCGCCGTCTCCTACACCGACTTCGTGCAGGGCGCGATCATGCTGCTCGCCCTGGTCCTGGTGCCCCTCGTCGGCGTCTTCGTGACCGGCGGGCCGGCCGAGACCCTCGACAGCATCCGCGCGGTCGACCCGTCGCGGCTGAGCATGCTGGAAGGGGCGACCGCCCTCGGCGTGATCTCGGCGGCGGCGTGGGGCCTGGGCTACTTCGGCCAGCCGCACATCATCGTCCGGTTCATGGCCCTGCGTACGGCAGGGGAGGCCGCCTCCGCGCGACGCATCGGCATCGGCTGGATGCTGCTGAGCCTCTTCGGCGCGGTCGGCACCGCGCTCGTGGGCATCGCCTACTACCAGCAGAACCCCGACGCGAAGCTCAACGACCCGGAGGCCGTGTTCATCGTCCTGGGCCAGATCCTCTTCCACCCGCTGGTCGCGGGCATCATGCTCGCCGCCGTGCTCGCCGCGATCATGAGCACGATCTCCTCCCAGCTGCTGGTGACCTCCTCGGCGCTGGTCGAGGACCTCTACAAGGCCGTCTTCAAGAACGACGCCTCGGACCGTCAGCTGGTCCTGTTCGGCCGGCTCGCCGTGCTCGGGATCGCGGTCGTGGCGGCCGTGCTGGCCTGGCCGAAGACCGGCACCGTGCTCGACCTGGTGGCCTACGCCTGGGCGGGCTTCGGTGCCTCCTTCGGCCCGATCATCCTGCTGGCGCTGTGGTGGCGGAAGCTCACCGCGTCCGGGGCGCTGGCCGGTCTGGTCGTCGGTGCCGTGACCGTCGTCGTGTGGGGCAACATCGAGGCGCTCAGCTCGCAGATGTACGAGATCGTGCCGGGCTTCGTGCTCAACACGGTCGTCGCCGTGGCGGTCAGCCTGGCCACGTACAAGGAGAACCCGGACATCGAGGCCGAGTTCGACGAGGCGATCCGGCTGCTCGACGCCGACGGTCCGCGCGAGGAGGCGGCGCGGGTCTGACCCGCCGAGCCGAAGGTCTCGGCGAAACCACCAACCGGCGCTCGATGGCGTACCGTGGGTCATGTTGAAGGGACGGCTCTGTAAGCCGTCCTGGCCGCACAAGACGTCGCGGCTTGTATCTCTTACTCCTGGTTTTCGGTTCGCTGGACATCAGCACAGATGGATGTCTTCAGCGGCTCGGGGCACAGTGCCCCGGCACCGAACAAAGGAAAAGATCATGGCTCAGGGCACCGTCAAGTGGTTCAACGCTGACAAGGGCTTCGGCTTCATCGCGCAGGACGGCGGCGGCGAGGACGTGTTCGTCCACTTCTCCGCCATCCAGTCCAACGGCTACAAGTCGCTCGACGAGAACCAGAAGGTCGAGTTCGACGTCACGCAGGGCCCCAAGGGCCCGCAGGCCGAGAACGTCCGCGTCTCCTGATTCACCACGAAGGGCCCCGACCGCTGCTGCGGTCGGGGCCCTTCGTGCATACGGGACGCTTCCTACGCGGGTCGTCCGCCGAACGTCCATCGATGCACCTCGATCGCGACGTAGTGGTCGGGGGAGAGGACGTCCCGCGCGGCGCTCTCCGAGGCCGCCTCCAGCAGTACGGCCGCGCCTACCGTCGCGACTCCGTCGTCGGACAACAGCGGCCCGGCAGCGATCAGCGTGTCCCCGTGCGGCAGGTCGATGCGGTCCGGCGTCGGTTCCGTGAACCCCAGGACGAGGTAGCGGTTCGCGTCGGGTCGGCCGTCGAAGTCCCACATCGTCCGTCCGAGCGAGTTGTGCCAGCGCCGCAGCATCACGTCGCGGTAGGCACCCGTCTGATAGCCCGGCTCCTCGAACGCGAACGCCCGGGCGGCTGCCGCATCCGGGAGGTCCAGGATGTGCACGCTGCCGGTGAGGGTGTCGTCGTCCGCGAAGGTCGGACCGCGAGCGATCATCGTCTCCGCGAAGGTGTCCATGTAGGCCCAGTGCTCCTCCACCATCCGGGTTCGCAGCGGCGTCGATCCCGGGCGGTCGCGGTGGTAGCAGAAGAACTCCATGGGGCCGAGCGTCACGGGCCTCGGCCTCCCGTGCAATCGGTTTATGCCGACGGGTCCTAAGGTGGGAGCCGAGGAGGCAGGCGTGGTGGTCGATCGGGATCGGAACGAGCAGGGGCGGGCGCAACAGGCGCGCCCGCGTGACGAGCTCGGGCGCCCGCTGCCCTACGGCGAGGTCGGCGTCGAGCCGATCTCCGAGGAGCCGCTCCCGCCGGAGGAGACCCTGGCCTACGCCCGCGAGCTCCTGGACGCAGGGCGCCCGTTCGCGGCCCACGAGGCGCTCGAGGTGCGGTGGAAGTCGTGCCCGGAGGAGGAGCGCGAGCTGTGGCAGGGCCTGGCCCAGCTGTGTGTCGGCCTGACCCACCACGAGCGCGGCAACGCCGTCGGCGCCTCGCGGCTGATCGAGCGCGCGGCGCGGCGGTTGGTGGCGTACGAGGAGGGGGCCGGGCCCACCTACGGTCTCGACCTCGGCGAGCTCATCGCCTGTGCCCGAGACCGGGTATAGCTCCAACTGTCTATTGACCGTCGAGGTCGGCGTCGTGCTTTGGTGGAGCCATGAGCCGCACGGTCGATGTCGACTATCTGGTGGTGGGAGCCGGTGCCATGGGGATGGCGTTCACGGACGCCCTGACCGAGCATGCCGACGTGCGGGTGGCCCTGGTCGACCGCCGCCACGGCGTCGGCGGGCACTGGCTGGAGGCGTACCCGTTCGTGCGTCTGCACCAGGCCTCCGCCTTCTACGGCGTCGCCTCGACGCTGCTCGGTGGCGGGCAGCTGCAGCAGCGCGGGCCCGAGAAGGGGCTGCAGGAGCGGGCCGCCCAGGCGGAGATCTGCGCCTACTACGCCCGAGCCCTCGACCGGATGGTGGAGTCCGGCCAGGTCGAGTTCTTCCCGAACAGCGAGTACGTCGGGGACAACACCGTCGTCTCGCACATCTCGGGGGAGCGGTTCGAGATGCCCGGTGCCCGGGTCGTCGACGCCCGCTACCTGGCGCCCAGCATCCCCGCCGAGAAGCCGCCACCGTTCGGCGTCGCCGAGGACGCCCGGGTGGTGCCGGTCAACGATCTCGCGCGGCTCGAGGAGGCGCCGAGCCAGTACGTCGTCGTCGGCTCCGGCAAGACCGCGACCGACGCGTGCATCTGGCTGCTCTCGCGGGGCGTCGACCCCGACGCGATCTGCTGGGTGCGGCCGCGTGACCCGTGGATGCTCAACCGGGCCGTCATCCAGCCCGACCCGGCGATCTTCCTCGGCATGGCCGCCGACACGATGCAGGCCGCGGAGCGGTCGGCCTCGGCGGAGGAGCTGTTCCTCCGGCTCGAGGACGCCGGCATCATGCTTCGCATCGACCGCACGGTCGTGCCGACCATGGCCAAGGCGCCGACGCTGGCGACGTGGGAGCTCGAGAAGCTGCGTACGCTCGAGAACGTCGTACGCCGCGGCCACATCCAGCACGTCGACCGAGGTTCCCTCACCTTCGCCGACGGGTCCGTCGCCGTCGCCTCCGACGCGCTGGTGGTCCACTGCGCCGCGGACGCCCTGAAATACCCGCCCCTGGTCCCGGTGTGGGGCCCTGAGGCGATCACGCTGCAGCCGATCCGGGCCGGCTTCCCCTGCTTCGGCGCCGCGGTCACCGGCTACGTGGAGGCGACCCGCGACTCCGACGCAGAGAAGAACCGGCTCTGCCCGCCGAGCCCGTTCCCCGACACGATGGCGAGCTGGGCGCGGATGAACGTCCTCGGCACCCAGGCCGCGATGTCGTTCTCCTCCGAACCGGACATCAAGGAATGGTCGGACCGGGTCGCGCTCAACCCGGCCCGGGTGCCGCCCGGGCATCCCGCGTCCGCAGCGCTCGACGACGCGCGCGAACGGTTGGCGAAGCACACCAAGCCCGGACTCGCGCGGCTGGCCGAGCTGAGCTGAGCTCGCCGTTCGGGTCCGGGGCGGCTAGGCGGACTCATCAAGGGTGGCTGGGGCGAGGCTGTCGAGGGCAGCGCTGGCCCGGACCGCGCTCCTGAATGCCACCACGGCGTCGCGTCGGTCATGGGCGCGGGTGGCGACCGCGACGGCGGCGGGGGAGCCCTGAAGCGGTACGTACCGGACGCCCGGGTGCGGCAGGAAGCGGATGGCCGGCTCGCCGTGCATGCCGATGAAGCCGGTCGTGACGACCGCAGCCGGGGTGGCGGCGGGGGAGCGTACCTCGACGCCGCCCTGGACACCCTCGCCGACCCATGCGGCCAAGCCGGGCTGGCCCGCCGGGAGGACCCATGGTCGGTCGCCGATCTCGTGCATGGTGAGGGAGGAAGCGTGCGCGAGATCGGACTCAGCCGGGACGACGGCGTAGCGCTGGGTGTCCATGACGCGCTCGACGAGGAGGTCGTCGGCACCGCCGACGTCGTGAACCACGGCGACGTCCACCTCGCCGGTGCGCAGGGCGTCGTACTGGTTCTCCCAGTTGAGCTCGACGTAGGACAGCACGAGGTCCTGGTGGCGGCGGGCGAGGAGCCCTCGGATCGCGGGCCATCGGTCGGCGAACCCGAAGCCGAGGACCCCGACGCGAAGGAAGCGGTCCGGGTTGTCGTCCTCGGCCAGCCGCATCAGTGCCTCGAGGTCGGCGAGCACACGCTGCGCCCGGGGCAGGAACCGCTCTCCGGCGGGGGTGAGAGAGACGTGGTGGCTCGAGCGGTCGAAGAGACGGATGCCGAGCTCGCGCTCGAGCCGCTGGATCCGGCGGCCGAACGGCTGGGCGGCGATGTAGTGCACGCTGGCCGCCCGGCTGAAGTTGAGCTCTTCGGCAAGGGTGAGCGCGTAGCGAAGCGATTGAATGTCCATGGCAGTCCACTCGAACGGCGGTGTTCTCGGCACTCTCCTTGATACCTGGACCGCTGTGTCGGCGCCAGCGCCTGGCGCAACCGATTTGGCACATGCCCGGCCGGCTCGATCCCCGCATGCTTCTCGACAACCACATCGAAGTGTCGGAGGTCACAGTGACAACACATCGCATCCTGATCCGCAACGGCCACGTCGTGTCCATGGACGCCACCATCGGGGACCTGCCCTCGGGAGACGTTCTGATCGAGGACGGCGCCATCGTGGCGGTCGCTCCTTCGCTCCCGGTCGAGGACGCCGAGGTCATCGACGCCACCGGCCACATCGTGATGCCGGGGCTGATCGACACCCATCGCCACACCTGGCAGTCCCTGGTGCGCGGGATCTGCGCCAACTGGACGCTGGCCGACTACTACTTCGGGATCCGGCTGGGTGTCTCGCCGGAGTTCACCCCCGAGGACGTACGTCTCGGTAACAGGTTCGGAGCGCTGGATGCCCTGAACGCGGGCGTCACGACCCTGCTGGACTTCTCGCACTGCAACAACACCCCCGATCACTCTGACGCCGCGGTGCAGGGCCATCTGGACGCCGGTAACCGCGCCGCGTTCTGCTACGGCTTCTTCGAGAGCTCCCCCGAGGGGAGCAGGTTCGGAGATCATGCCGCCCGGATCGCGGACTTCCACCGCATCGCCGACACCTACTTCGCCTCCGACGGCCTGGTCACCCTCGGCGTCTCGCTGTCGGAGCTGTTCGGCCTGCCCTGGGCCGACACGGTGGCGGAGCTGGCCGCTGCCCGGGAGCGTGAGGCGTTGCTCGTCAACCACGCAGGGTGCGTCTTCGGCAGCCCCTTGGCCAACGGCATCGTGGAGATGGACGCGCTGGGCCTGCTGGGTCCGGACATGGTGCACGTGCACTGCTGCTCCTTCGGTGACGAGGAGTGGGAAGCCGTCGCCCGGAGCGGCGGCAAGGTGTCGATCTCTGTCCAGACCGAGATGAACATGGGGTTCGGCCGCCCGGTCTTCCAGCGCTGCGCCAAGCATGGAGTCAAGCCGACTCTCTCCGCAGACGTCGTGTCGCTCAACAGTGGGGACCTGTGGCACGAGCTGCGCTTCGGGCTCTCGGTCGCCCGCGCCGACGCGGCGGACGCGTTCAACCTGGCGGACCAGATGCCCGAGAAGGTCAGCACCACCGCCCGCGAGGCGATCACCTGGAGCACGGTCAACGCGGCCGAGGCGATGGGGATGAGCGACCGCATCGGGTCGCTCACGCCCGGGAAGCGCGCGGATGTGTTGCTCGTCGGCGGATCGGCCGTCGAGCAGCACCCGGTCGTCGACCCGTACGCCACCCTCGTCTTCCAGACCTCCGCTGCAGACGTACGCACCGTGCTGGTCGACGGCAAGGTGGTCAAGCGCGACGGCGATCTGACCGGCATCGACCGGCATCGTCTCGCCGCTGAGGTCGACGCCGCCTCGGAACAGATCCTCGGGCGGCTCCGGAAGTCGGGACGGGACCTGCCGGGCACGCCTCCTGGTGCCTGGGCGGCGATCGACCCCGTCACCCAGGCCTTCTACGCCGAGGCCCGCAAGGCCGTCGAGAACGCCCGGGTCACCGCATGAGATGGGTGACCTACGACGCGGGAGCCGGAGCCCGGACAGGCGTCCTGGACGGCGACGAGATCTTCGGTCTGGTCCCTGGCGTGACGCTCCTCTCCCTCCTCCAGGGTGATGACGGCACGCTTGGCGAGGCAGGTGACGCCGCTCGACGGAAGCCGGAGGAGGTGCGAGCGGTCGCGGACGTACGGCTGTTGTCACCGCTGCCTCGGCCGCCGTCCGTCCGGGACGGTCTCTGCTTCCTCGACCACCTGCGTGGCTGCTATCGCGCGCTCGGGCGCAGCGAGGACCTGGATCCGACATGGTCACAGGTCCCGGCGTTCTACTTCTCCAACGCGGCAGCGGTCGTCGGGCCGTACGACGACGTCCCGATGGCCCCGGGGACACGGATGTTCGATCTCGAGCTCGAGGTGGGGATGGTTCTCGGTCGCGGCGGCCGCGACCTCGATCCCCGGGACGCCGAGTCGCACATCGTCGGCTTCACCCTCTTCAACGACTGGACCGCCCGCGATCATCAGGTCCGCGATCTCGCGCTCGGCATCGGCATGGGCAAGAGCAAGGACAGCGCGATCACGCTCGGTCCCGCGCTGGTCACCGTCGACGAGCTCGAGCCCTACCGTCGCGACGGGAGGCTGGCCCTCGAGCTGTCCGCGAGCGTGAACGGCGAGGAGATCACCCGCGGCAGCCTGGACCGGACGGACTGGACCCTGGGCGAGCTGATCGCCTTCATCTCCCGAGGCGTCGACCTCCACCCCGGTGACGTCATCGGATCCGGCACGGTGCCGGGCGGCTGCCTCCTCGAGCACGTCGACACCTCTGACATGGCGGACTTCGACCGCTGGCTGAAGCCGGGCGATGTCGTCAGCCTCACCGGCCAAGGGCTCGGTGAGACCCGGCAGACCGTACGCCCCGGGGCTGACGTCCTGCCCCTGTCCTCCGGCTGCTGAACCCATACGCTTCGTGGAAAGGAAGTCGGATGCGCCGACTCATCGACATCTCCGTGCCCCTACAGACCGGGATCGCCTCTGACCCGCCGGGACTCGGTCCCGACATCGAGTACCACGACCACGCCGACACGGTGCCCATGCTGCTCGACATGTTTCCCGGAGTGACCGTCGACGACCTGCCGGACGGCGAGGGATGGTCCTTCGAGTGGGTGCGAGCGACCACCCACAACGGCACCCACCTCGACGCGCCCTACCACTACTCCGCGGTGATGAACGGCGGCGAGAAGGCGATGACGATCGATCAGGTCCCGCTGGACTGGTGCCTGCAGCCCGCGGTCAAGCTCGACTTCCGCCACTTCCCCGACGGGTACGTCGCAACCGCAGCGGACGTCGAGGCCGAGCTCGAGCGCATCGGTCATCGGCTCGAGCCGCTGGACATCGTCGTGGTCAACACCTCCGCCGGTGCCAGGTACGGCGAAGACGACTATGTGACCTCGGGGTGCGGCATGGGCCGCGAGGCGACTCTCTACCTGCTCGAGCGAGGGGTTCGACTCACGGGCACCGACGCCTGGAGCTGGGACGCGCCGTTCGCGCACACCGCGGCCCGGTTCGCGCACTCGCACGACCCGGCGATCATCTGGGAGGGCCACCGGGTCGGGCGGGACATCGGCTACTGCCACCTGGAGAAGCTCCACAACCTCGAGGCCATCCCCTCGACCGGGTTCCAGGTCAGCTGCTTCCCGGTGAAGGTCGAGGCCGCCTCCGGCGGCTGGACGCGAGCGGTGGCCATCGTCGACGACGTGCACTGACGCCACGGTCGAGTTGCCCCCGAAGAGCGGGTATCAGCTGCCCGCAGCCGCACCTCCTTGTTACCAGGAGGTGTTGATCATGTGGAAGAGTCGTTCACTCCTCGCTGGCACTGCCAGCACACTGCTTCTCCTTGCCGCCTGCGGTTCGACCGACGAAGAGTCGGGAGGTTCGGAGGTGGACGTCGCCGATGCGAGCTCGACGACGACCGGGAACGTAGACCCCGATCCCGACGATCCGACGGATCCCGACGAGCCGGTGGTGTCCGTGCCGACGCTCCCGATCGGCGGCGGGTCCTACCCGCTCGACGGCACTCCCGGTGTGGTCTGCGCCGACGTCAGCTGGCTCTGGCCCGACGGCAACAACCCGTCGGTCCCCGAGGGGATCTCGGTCCGGGTGACCGACTACGTCGTCGAGCCGGAGGTCTTCGAGCCGGCGACGGACGCGGCGTGCGACGGTGCGTCCTGCCTGGACGGATTCGTCTTCACCAGCGACTCGACCGGCTGCCAGATCCCGATGCGCTCGCTCGTGCCCTGGACCGACGAGCAGCAGGGGGAGGACGCCGTGCTGCGGCTGGGTGGCGAGATGACCTGCCCGGCCGAGCCCTGCGAGCTCGAGGACGTCGAGGACGGCGACATCGAGGTGGACCTGGAGGCGCCGGAGGTCGACACCGAGCCGACCGATCCCACGGAGTCGGAGGAGTCGACGGAGACCACGGACTCGACCGACTCGACCGAGTCGGGCTGAGTCATGTCCGAGACGCCGCCGGCAGGGATCGACCGCTGGGTGAGCCTGGCGACGAGCTTCGTCGCGCCGGTGACGTTGATCAGCGGCGTCCTCTTCTACTTCGGGTACGTCGCCGCCCGCGCCCAGTACGACTACTTCGGCCTCGACGTCGACGTCATCGGACTCAGCACCCGCGCCTACGTGATGCGCAGCCCGCAGCCGCTGCTGACCCCGATGCTGGTCCTGGTGCTGGGTGGCGTCGCGGTCGTCGCGCTCCACCGCTGGGTGGGCCGACACGACACCGAGAGCTGGTTCCGTCGGGCGGTCAGCACCGTCCTCGGTGCCGGACTGGTCCTGCTGGCGGCCGGAACGGTGCTGCTGGCGGCGTACTCCGTGATCGGCGGCTGGGCCTACTACTCCCTGGTGACGCCGGTCGTGCTCGGTGTCGGCGCGGCGCTCGTGGCGTACGCCCTCCGGCTGCGCGGCAGGTTTGAGCCGCGCGTCGCGCTGCTCTGGGTGGGCGTCGCCGCGTGCGTGATCTGGGCGACGGCCACGACCGCGCAGTGGACCGGCCGAGGCCTGGCGATGGAGCAGGCCCGCAACCTGCGCAGCCTGCCCAGCGTCGTCCTGGACACCCGCGAGCGCATGCACATCCCGGCCACCGCCGGGGTCCAGGAGGTCGTACGTCCCGATGCCGGTGAGGACGACTACCGCTTCCGCTACTGGCGGCTGAGGCTCCTGATCCAGGGCGATGACCGGATGTTCCTCGTGCCCGACACCTGGAGCGCCGGCGGCACCACCATCCTGGTCCGGCTGGACGACGACGTACGGGTCCAGTTCCAGTTCCGGAACTCGCCGCCGCGCTAGCCGGACCGATCCGGGCGGCCGTGCCTACGAGGCGTCAGTGGTTGCCTCTGCAGGCGTCGCCGGGCGACGGCACGAACTCCTTGAGGCCGGCGCGCACGAAGATCCCGTAGCTCTGCACCCCGTTGTAGCGGTCCTCGCCGCCGGGGCTCTGGTTGCCGCGTACGGCCAGGGCGTCGTCGTCGAAGCCCGGCGGGTTGCCCTCGATGGAGTCGGCGGTGTCCTGACCCGAGAACACGCACTCCGAGGAGGCGCGGTCCGGCGCGGGGATGTCTTCGCCGTTGCCGTTCACCTCTGCCGCGCTCGCGGCGCCGGCTCCGGCCAGCACGAGCCCGGCCGCGATGGCACAGCTCTTCATCAACAACTTCATGACCTCTGTTCCTTCCGTCTCGATGCCCCTGACCTGACCTGCCGTGGCACCGAGCTTCGGTCGGCGTCTCCGCTCAACCGGACGTTTGGCCAGGAAGGCCGAGATGTCGTGTGGGCTTGCATTTTCATCATCAGTCGGCGCCGACGGGTTGTCATACGCCAATCTGGGGGAGTCCCACGTGCTATCGATGCGCCGCGTGGGGTTCTGTCTAGACCTGTTGCATGCGGTTGCACGGGTCCAAGCTGACGATTTCCGGTCCGGGAGAGGGGATGTCCATGGCTCAGGGCGACGACGCCGAGACCGGGAGCACGGACTGGGGCCGGACGAAGGCGTATCTGCAGCACGACCCGACCAAGTGGAACAGCCTCTCCTGGATCACCGCTCGCACCCTGATCGACTCGGTCAACGACATCTTGGGCAAAGGTACGCAGGGGCTCGTCGAGAGCCTGCGTACGCACTGGACGAAGGGCGATGACCTGACGATCTGCGTCCCGGAGGTCTCGCGGTTCCTGGTCATCGGTGACACCGGCGAGCAGGACCCGTCGCAGTACGTGGTCGCGCCGGCCCTGGCGCGAGCCGCGCGTGCCCGCTCGGACCGGGAGCAGGCCGGCTTCGTGCTCGTGCTGAGCGACGTGATCTACCCGTCCGGCAACGTCAACGACTACGTGGACGGCTTCTACAAGCCGTACCGCTCGAACCGGGTGCTGGGCCTCAACGCGCCCAGTGACGTGCGGGACAAGTTCGCGCTCCCCGAGAACGTCCCGGTCTACGCGATCCCGGGCAACCACGACTGGTACGACGGCCTCTACGGCTTCGCCCACCAGTTCCTGTATCCGGCGGACGGACGGCCGACCTGGCCCGGCGAGCTCCTGGCGCCGTCGTTCGACGGGACGCTCGGGCGATGGCAGCTGTTCCGCGACCGCTTCGGCCGCATCATGTGGCGCACACCCAGCGAGCCGGTCGGCAACGCCGCGCCGGCGCGGTGGGGGAAGCCGACCGACGATGGGGACCCGGCGAAAGAGAAGCCGCTGCAGCCGGCGCCGTACTTCCTCATCGAGACCGAGCACGTGCGGCTGGTGTGCCTCGACACCGGCATCGACGGCGCGATCGATCGCGAGCAGATGGCGTGGCTGGAGTCGCTCGGTGAGGGGAAGCCGAAGATCCTGATGACCGGCAAGCCGCTGGTGGTCAACGGTGCGGTGCGGAAGTGCACGGTGCCCGGCCAGCGGGAGAAGGTTCCGGACCCCATCCACGGCTTCGTGTCGGACCCGGATCACGGGTTCATCGCGACGGTCGGTGGCGACACGCACAACTTCCAGCTGTACGAACCACCGAAGGACAAGCAGACCGGCGTCCGGAAGGGCCTGTGGCACATCGTCAGCGGTGGCGGCGGGGCGTACACCCACGCCACCCACCCGATCAAGACGGCGGAGCCGGACCCGCGGGCGGAGACGACGGTCATGCCGGCCAAGGAGATGCTGTTTCCCCGGTCGCACGAGTCCCTGTCCTTCTTCGCCCAGCAGCTCGTCCCGAGCATCTGGCGGCTGATGCTCAGCGCCATCTTCTTCGACGCCGGCCTCGCGCTGGGTACGTGGTTCGCCAACGGTGGCTGGGCTCGGTGGACCCTGTATCCATCAGGCCCTCCCGTCGGTCCCGGTGGCGCCGCCGTCCTGGCGATGACGGCGCTGGTGATGCTCCATCTGCTGCCGAGACGCCCGGGGCGTACGCGGTTCTGGTGGCGGCTGCTCTTCCGGCTCGACTCCTTGGTCGCCGGTGTCCTGGCGACGCTCTTCGTCCATCACGTCCTGCCCGATGGCGGCGATGCCACGGCGATGCTGTGGCTCTACGCGACCTGCACGTTCTGGGTCTGTCTCAACGCGTGGGTGCTGCGCGTGACGCGCTGGTGGAACCCCGTCGCCGCGGCCGCCGGCGGGTTGAGGGACGTCGCGTTCCTGCTCACCACGGCAGCGCTCGCGGCAACGGCGGCGATCCCGACGGTGCTGGACTCCGTACGCTCCGAACCGCCGGGCTGGGAGGGCTGGCTGTTGGTCGTGGCGCTCGTCGTCTACCTCGCCGTCATGCTGTGGGGGTGGTTCCGCGGCCGCCGGGTCGACAACGTGCTCGACGACGATGCTGCCAGGTGGCTCAACCACTCGGTCTGGTGGGCCACCGGAGCGCAGGCGGCCGTCGTCCTGGGCGAGATGCTGCGCGTGATGAGCAACCACGACCTGCCGCCGCTGCTGTTCTGGAGCGGGCTGCTCGGCCTGCTCCCGCTGGTCGTGGTCGGGGGAGTGGTCGTGTGGCTGGTGCTGCTCCCGGATCGGCGCACCCGCGGTATCGAAGATCTCGTACGCCGCCGGAGCACGTGGATCAGCTATCGAGGGCGGGTCCGGGGCGCCATCCTCGCCGCGGCTCCGGTGGTGATGACGCTCTGGGTCGTGGCCGCCTACCTGGTCGGCCTGCCGTCGGTGCGCGAGTGGATCGGGACGGCGCCGGCCGCAGTGCTTCGGGCCGCCTTCGGGCTTCCCGCACTCGTGGTGGCTGCCGCGGTCTGGCTGTTCGTCAGTGACTGGATGCGTCGTGACCACCCGTCCCGGCACAGGCTGCTGACGGTCGTCGGACTCCTCGTCGCCGGGACGCTCCTGCTGGGCGCGGCCGTGCCTGGCCTGCTCGGCTTCGCCGGTGATGTGCCGAGCGGGATCGCGGAGTGGCTGCGTACGTCCTGGCCGGCTGTCGGCGTCGGCGCCGCCCTCGTCATCACGGTCGCCGTCGCCTTCTCCATCATGTTGGCCCACCTCGTGTTCCTCGGTGCGTACTCGCTGTTCGTCGATCCCAAGGCGTGGTTCGACGGCCCCTACCGCGAGGGTCCAGGTGCCTACAAGCGGTTCATCAGCGAGGAGGACGCGAAGAAGATCATCAAGGCCGAGCGGGAACGGGTGGGCGCCGAGCCGGCAGCGGTCGAGGGCGTCGGCTGGTGGGCGAAGCGTCGCGCCTACATCGCCTTCCCCGGCCTGAACCCGCCCTTCGGCCCGATCCAGCGGTTCGTCTCCGAGATCTACTCGCTCGACGAGCCGCCGTTCTTCAAGCACTTCCTGGAGTTCCAGACGAGCGCCACGGACGACTACACGGACGTCGTCGTGAAGATCCACCGCGTTCGTGGGTACGAGACGCTCGACTCGGACGACCCCGACGAGGAGGTCGTGGCGTCGATCCGCGTTCCTGCGGGAGCGCAGACCGGCGAGGGCCGACCCATCTGATGACGGGGACAGATGCCGACCGGACTGCGCCGGTGCCCGGCACGGTGCCGAGCATGCGCGTCCTGGCGGTGTCGACGGCAGGCGCGGGCCACTTCAACCCGATGAAGCCGTGGTTGAAACGCCTCGCCGAGCACGGGCACGAGGTCACGGTGGTGGGGCCGCCGGGGCTGGCTGCGGCCGCCAGCGGGTTCGACTTCCGGGCCGGGGCTGCGCCTGACCCGGCGTCGGTGGCAGCGATCTGGCAACGCGTGGCGGAATCGCCGATGGAGGTGTCGCGGGAGCTGGTGCTGCGGGACCTCTTCGCGCGGCTCAACTCCGGAGCCATGATCCCGGCCGTTCGTGCCGCGATCGATGATCTCCGGCCCGACCTGGTCCTGCGGGATCCCGCCGAGTACGCCTCGGCACTGGCCGCCGCCGAAGCGGGCGTTCCCCAGGCGCGGCTCGGCGTCAGCCTCTGCGCGGAAATCGAGTTCTTCGAGAGCGCGGCGGCACCGGTGCTCGAAGACTGGCGACCAGGGCTGCACCGCGAGATCGTCGAGTCGCCGGTCCTGACCAGGTTCCCGGCGACCCTCGACCCCTCACCGTTCTCCGCTGTGGTGCGCTACCGGGTCGGTGAGCCCCTCGCGCGCGACGTCGACCCACGCTTCGTCTATGCGACCCTCGGCACCGTCGCGCCCACGATGCCCCCGATGCGACCGTGGTTCGACATCGTCGCCGAGGTTCTCGGCGCCCTTCCGGTCAGAGCCGTCTTCACCATCGGCCACGACCTCGACCCCGCACAGATCGCCGCTGCCCCCGACGTACGGATCGAACCGTGGGCCGACCACGCCGACGTCCTCTCCTGCGCGGCCGTGATCCTCCACCACGGCGGCTCGGGCACTGTTCTCGACGCGCTCGCCGCCGGCGTCCCGCAGGTGATCGTGCCCCTCTTCGCCGATCAGGGCGCGAACGGTGCGGCCATCGTGAAGGCAGGCGTGGGGACCGCCCTGCCCGGCTCCGGAGCCTCCGCCTTCCACGTTCCTCAGGGCGGCGAGGTGGAACGGCTGCGGGAGCTCGTCGCCGAGACGATGGCTTCAGAGACGGTCCGCGAGCGTGCCGCCGAGGTCGCCGCGGAGATGTCCGCCCTGCCCGAGTTGGACGTTGCGATGCTCGGCATCACCTGAGGTCGTCGCCCGGGACGCGGGCGCGGAGACGCGTGATGGCTTGGCCGAGCCCGGGCCAGGGCGGGGCGGGCTCGGCGAAGAGACGTGGACGTCAGGCCATCTCGGGGACGTGCAGGTGGGCGTACGCGAGGTCGAACTCGTGCACGTCGACGATCTCGCCGCGCGCGTCGCTCGCGGCCCGGTTGCGCATGTCGTCGGCCGCCGGGCGGCTGGCTTCCATCGCGGCGCGGGACTGCCAGGCCGTGGTGGCGCACCCCAGGCCGGAGGACCGGTTCACCAGCAGGCTGGCGCTGCAGAACCCATCGGTCTGCTCGAGCTCGGGAAGGATCCCGACCCGGAAGATCTCGGCCATGGCGTCGACGTCACCCTGCAGCCAGCTGACCCGGGCGCACTCGCCGTGGTGGCTACGGTGCATGACGAGGATCTCCCACTCGTCGATCTGCATGTCGCCACCGAGGATGTCCTTCCCTCGATCGCGCAGCGCGCGAAGCTGTCCATCGCTGGCGCGCATGGTCGCCTCGTCTTCCCACGAACTCGTGGCGATGCATCGCCCGGACTCGCGGTCGACCAGCATCGACAGGCCGCGACAGCCCTCGATGCTGTCGAGCATGGGCCCGGCCTCGTTCTTGACGAACGTGATGCCCGCGTCGATGTTGCCGGGACTCCCGTGGAACGTAGTGGAACGTGCGTACACAGCCCGCTCCTTTCTAGGACAGGGCAGTGCCCGAACCGGCACCGCCGGTTCTTCCCTGTCTACTCCTCTGGGCGCGGGGATGCCATACCCACTATGCGTTCACCGAAGCACTTGGACAGAGTTCCGCGCTGCCCGGATCAGATCGTCCGTCACGCTCGCCTTCACACTGCTGCGGAAGCGGGCGAGCTCACCTTGGAGCGCAGCCGGTGGTGGTGCTTCGGTGGCCAACTCCCGGAACAACGGCCCGCATTGAACGCCGGCACCCAGCATGGCGTCGGCCAGCAGGTAGTCGAGGCCAAGGGATGGGTCCTGCGTGTTGGCGATGGTCACGCCGAATTCCACAGCGCATGCCGACACGCGCTGGGCGGCAGCGAGGTCAGGACTGGTCAGCTTGGAAAGGACATAACCGACGAGCTTGTCCAATGCGTACGCGGTTGCGAGCTCGGTCAGCGGTAGGCCCACAGTCGCGGAGGCTGGAGAGCCGTTCACCACCACCCAGCCACCCGGAGGGATCAGCCAGGCCTCGGTTGTGTCGGAGCTGGCAACGATCTCGTCGTAGACCATGCTCTCGAAGGAGCCGGTCTCGGCCTGACCCCATGAGGCGAGTGCGGAACCCGCACCCGGAGCAACTCTGAGGAAGACCGCCGACACGTTGATGACCAGCACCTTGCTCTGGCCGATGTCATGGCACACGTTGATGCTCGAGGCTGTCCAGTCCTGCGGGACGTACAACTCGGTGAGTTCCTCGCTGGGGCACCGAACCTCTTCTGACGCAGGACTAGGAAGAGACGACTCGTCCTCCGGCGATGTCACGGACGTCGGGGGAGCGTCGAGGGTCTCGCTGCCCTGAGCGTCGTCCGAGCCGCAGCCGGCCGAGGTAAGCACGGCGATCGCGACCACTGTCGCGATGCCGACCCACCGCCTCCGCGCCATCGCGCCCCCCGTTCCCCGCTCGCGACGTTAGTGGTTTTCGTCGGGAGTGGTCGGGCCGAGGTGGCAGATCATCATTCCCGGGGAGAGGACGATGCCAGTGAGCCACAAGGTCGTGCACGTGAGCGGGATGAGGCTTGGTCAGGCAACGCACGCCGTCATGCGAATCGAGACACGTAGTCCTGGTATCTCGGCTCCCAGCTTGGCCGCGTAGCGAGTTGGTGGATCAGACGGGAACCAGCGGGCGTATTCCTCGTTCATCCCTGCGAAGTCCTCCGGGTCGGTCAGCAGCACGCCTACCTCAACGACGTCGTCGAGGGTCGCACCCGCCTCCCGCAGGATGGCCTCGCAGTTCGCCAGTGCCTGGCGGGTCTGGGCCTGGATGCTGTCGCCGGCCATGCGACCCGTGCTCGGGTCGATGCCGGTGGTTCCCGAGATGAACACCTGGGAGCCGGCTTTGACTCCCTGGCTGAAAAGCGGCGAGTTTGGTGCGTTCGGTGTCGTGATGATCTGACGCGGCATCTCGGAACCTCCTGTTGGGATAGTCCCATCAAGTACACGTGCCGGCCGGGGTTGCACGCCAGATCAAAGTTCGATGCGTGATGGCAAGATGACTACATGGCATCGGACTCCCGGATGGTGGCATTGGGCTTCGGAAAGTTCGCGCGCGCCGACCGTATCTTCGCCCTGGAGCGCATCACCGGGGAGGAACGCGGCGATGGCCGCCGCACTCGAGTCTGGATCGACGGGGTCACCGACCCCTTGATCGCGTCCAGGACCGAGATCACGATCCTTCGCGATATGGGCCAGGAGTCCGCGGTCACCGCACCCGAGCTCGACGAGGCAATGGACCTCGCCGCGCGTCTGGCGGCCGCGGCTGAGGAGGGTCGGGTGGATCTGAGCGATCTGGGTCGTCGTGCGCGACGGCTTCTCGCCACGACGACGCCATAGGAAGGGAGACCTCGACAGCTCGCCCCTTTGGTGAGTGACCATCGCGGCGGTGTGACGCGGACAGCTAGGAAAGGCCTGACGGTGCGTTCGACTGTGTATCTCGCAACCGGCTAGCGAACGAGGTCTGCCCGCGCACGGCCCAAGGCTCGATCAAGGTTCGCGTAGAACTCTTCGTGCCTCCTCTTGAGGTCGTCGTTATCGCGGGCGTTATTTAGGTCCCCAACCGATCGACGAAGGTTTTCAAACTCACTTGGAACCTCGCCGTCCGCGCTGAGAACGCTCAACTCGCCGATGGCTGCCTTGGTCGCAGCGCTGCTGCGGTAGGCCTCCTGCCGCAGCGGTTCGCGATCTTCGTCTGGAAGCTTCTTGAGTCGAGCCTTGACACGGTTGTAGGTGACGCGCTCGTACTCGTAAAGGTTTGCGGCGCACTCGCCATACACACGCACCCTGGCGTCCAGAAGTTGTAGGTCGCGGCTGCTTCGATGTTGCCAATACGCGCCTAGCCAGGTCCCGAGGAGAGTAGAGAGGAAGCCTATCGCGGCCACAAGCACGGTCGGGTTCATTCCGCCGACCGTAGGGCACATGCGTTGGCAGTGCGCCGCGTTTACGTCGAGTAGTACCGCATATTTGCCGCGCAACGGGGCACCTAACCAGGGTCGCTGAAGCGATCCGAATCCTCCGCCGGAGGGTTAGTGCCAGCCGAACCCAGGCCTGCCGATTGGAAGACGGCGAGCACCTCGTCGCGGAGTCGGGTGTCATCTGCCGCGAGTCCTTCGGGATTCTCCTGCCGGCCGAACCGGGTAGACATCGTCTGCGGGTCGCGGTGACGCGTCCCTGGGTTCGGTGACCAACGCTGAAGACATGGTCGTGCTTCAGCACCACACGTAAGCGATCCAGTCCGGGCACTCCCGAATCACCAGGACAGGTATCGACGTCTCTCACGGTCAGCCCACCCGCGGCGAAGTGACGCGCCGGAGGCCGCCGGGTTCATTGGCCGTACGAGTAGCGCAGATCGGCGAACAGCAGCTGGCTCATTCTCTTGCGGATGTGCCCGGTCTTGCTGTCATCGGGCGGGTCGCCGGCACTGAGGAGGATGAATGTCAGCGTCGACTCGCCGTGATGATCTGCGAGCTCGAACACGACGTGGTCGTCGGGTCGACTCGGCCAGAGTGAGGACCAGATGAGGTGCTTCGGTGGATCCGTGTCGAAAACTTCGGGCTCGACCTCATCGGGCAGGAGCGCGAGCCAGGAGCGGGTGCCTTCGCGCTTGGGGTGGGCCAAGTCGGCCCAAACGACCCGCGGCGGAGCGGGAAGTCGTCGTGTCCTTCTGCCGTACTCGATCACCCTGCAACGGTAGGAGGTCGCGATCGTTCGGCCCACCCGTTTCTCTCGCCCAGAGCGGCCTGACCCGTTCGCGGCGGTGTGACGCGCGGCGGCCGGCCGCTTTCGCAGGTGGTCCTGCTCCTGGCCGCAGGAGGCGCAACAATGTGCGGGTGGCCATATACGTGGAACTCCGCGATGAAGCCGGGTGCACCGTCCTGGGACTACCCGACCCCTCCGGCGGAACCTTCGACGCGGCCGGCGACTTTGACCGCTTCGTCGACCAACCGCCCTATGGCCAAGTAGCCGGCGGCATCCCGATCCTGGAATCTGTTGACCCGTTTGGCGAAACAATCATGCCGTTCGGGGTCAAGGCAGGACTGATAGCCGACTGCGTTCGTGCCACGGCGGTAGCGCACGACGGGCCGGAGAGGCGAGGTCTTCTACGCCTGCGGGTGTTGGCTGAGGAGTGTTCGAGGCGACCGGGATCGACCCTCGCCTGGATCGGAGATTGAATGGCGCATTGGCTTCCCGGTCGCCGGCCCGCCGCGTTGCCGAGACGATAAGCGGCGAAATGACGCAATGCCCGGACGGTTGCGCTGGCGATGCGGTAAGTCATGTCCATGACCGAGCTGCATCCGCGGGCCGCCGCTGAGTCGTTCCTGGATCTCCTTCTGGAGACCTGTAGCGCCGTCCAGAGCCACTGGTTTCTGCTGCCCGTCGCTCAGGAAGACCGTGCTCCCGTCTATCGCGAGCGCGTTTACTGCTACGAGCTCTATCACCAGCTTCGGGTCCGAACTGAAGGCCACGCCGTTGCGGGTTCGCCGGCCTATGTCCTCTCAGGAGAAATTGACAAGGCCGGTCTGCACACAGTCATTGCGAACGGCACACACAAGCCCGACCTTGTCTGGCACGTTCCAGGCGAACACCTCAACGCCGTAGTCGCTGAAGTTAAGACCACCTCCAAGTGGGATCGCGGCGGTGTCAGAAAGGACCTTCAGACCCTCGCCGCGTTCCTCACGGCTGAAGATCGCGCCTATGCGCGGGGGGTGCTCCTGATGTTCGGTCCCGGCGACGACGACATCATCTGTCAGCGCGTTCGCGAGTTGGTTCCGGCCAGCGAACAACCTGCGCTGAGGCAGGCGCACCTGGTGTGGCACCCGGAGCCCGGCACCCCTGCCCGCGACCTCGGCCCGATCGGACGATGACATCGAAGGCCCGGCGGGGTGGGCGCTGTCATTGACGCGGCGGAGTGACGCAAGGTGGCCAGAGGGCGATGAGCGGTCGGTCCACAACCGACCGCCTACTTGGTTCCCACCTCGAGCGCTCGGGTCAGCGGTGAGAGGTCAGCGCCACTTAAGGCCTCGAGACTGAGGAACGCGACTCGGGGCGGAGCTTTGAAGGTGCCCGCAATCTGGTCGGCATACGCTTGTGCCCTGGCTCGCAACTCCTCGCCGGGGTCTTCCTCATAGACGACCACAACGACCGCCACAGCGGATTCACCCAGCAGGCTGGCGCCGGCCGCAGCCGTGGAGATCCCACTGGAGAGCGCTGAACGATAGTTCTTCCCGAACACGCTCAGATACTTCAACTCGAACACATATCGCTGTCCGGTGGATCGCGCGGTCGCTACGAGGTCGAACTCGTAGCGAACCTCGCCTCGTCGAACCTCGACGCCGAGATCGATTGAGTACGTCGTGCCGAGCAGTTCCTCTAGAGCGACAGCGAGCTGCAATTCCGCCTCGATGGTGCGCTGAAACGCTCGAGCGGTTCGCGCTGACGACGGTCCGCGGGAGACCGATCCTGCATCCAGTGGCCCCTCGGTTGCAGGCGACCCTGAAGCGACGGCAGCGTCCGACTCGTTTGCTTCAGCGGCCAAGATTTCGCTCTCGCGTTCCAGTCGCGTGATGCGCTCGGAGTCTGAGAGATGCCGGAGTTCGGTCTTACCGCGGTCTCGCGCGATGTCTTCGAGCTCGTCAGCCACTGCTTGACGCTTGGCCCAGCCGATGACGCCGTAGCCAGAGAGTGACAGGCCGAAAAGGCATCCAACCAGCAGAAACCACGGCAACGCGGCGGTCCCGAGTTCGATGTAACGCTGGCGCTGTTCGATCGCCTCTCTCGCCGGCGGTGTGAGCGTAGCCAGTTCCGCTGCGCTCACAAGCAGGTCATCTTGGAGTCTGAGGAACAGACCCGAGACGGAGATGACACCCGCAACGATCGCGACGCCCAGAGTGGCCAGGTACTTACGCAGATGGCTCTGATCGGGACTTAACACACGGCCGCCGAAACTCTAGTCATGACCACACCCCTACCTGATCGTGCCGGCCAGCGTACCGGTAGTCGCACTGGCTCGCCTGCTAACGCGGCGGTGACTCAGTCTGCGAACGAGTCGTTGAGCTGACGGCATGGTCCGCGTGCAGATTGGTACGGGGTACGCAGCGTTCCTCACCAGGGACTTTCGGTGTCACGGACGAAGGCTCCCTGCGTAGCCCATTCCGCAGGTGAGTCTCGTGTTGCCCAGAACTGTCGGTGCCCTCGCTTATCCTGAGAACACACGTTCGAGGTGGTTCCAGATGATGACCGTTCACGAGATAGCCGAGCACTACGGGGTCAGCGAAGCGTTCATGGTGCGTGCGCTCGACAGGATCGGATTCAAGAACGCGAGGCCCGACACCGCCGTCCCCTCGCCGACGATCACCCGCTTCGAGACGGTATTCGGCGACAAGATCCGAGCGGCCCGACCTAGGCCGCCCGCCGCGTTCACCGCCGAGTCGGACGCTGAGCCGACGGCCTCCCGTCTTGTCCGCAAGCCCAAGCCTCACGTCATGCGAGTCGCCCACGAGCGGGTCGGTGCCGGACGCGACGCGGCGAGGAACCGGGAGAAGCGGCTGCTGGCCAACCCAGGCCTCGTACACGCGATGGACCTGGTCGGGACCTGGGACGGCGACCCGTGGAGCGGCGAGGTCGTGCCAGGCGCCGTCCATTTCTTCGGCGGTCCGATCAACAGCGGACCGCGCGCAGCCTGCGGCAGGTCGCACATGCGCGCCGTCCTCGGTGACGAGTTCGTGCCGGACGACGACCCCCGAACGGCGGGGCAGTGCCCCCGATGCGCCGAACTGGTCGCGGAGGGCAAGGGTTTCCGGAACCCGCCCGGCTTCTATGACCCGTTCTGTCACGCATACTTGCATGTGAAGATCGACGGCCAGGTCGAAGTCCAGAACTGCTCGCTGAATGGCCAACACCGGGGCCTGCACCGCACCCGCGAAGGCGCGACGTGGGACGTCGGCTTCGACGACTTCGTGCCAGCGCCGCTCGACGCGGGCTGCCACATCACGAAGGTCTTCTGAACTCGCGCCGCCTGGCCGAGGCGGTCCGCGCGGTACATGTTCCGCGGCATGACGTTGGCGCAAAGTACGCTCACGGTCATGGCTAGGGGCCCGCGCGACTACCACTCAGCGACAGTGAAAGCGTTGTACGAGTTGGGAAAGGGAACGTGCTACTTCCCGGGCTGTCAGCGGAAGACGATCGTCTTCATGGATGGCGAGGCATACAACAACGCCGAGATTGCACACATTCGCGGGGCCAACAAGAAGTCTGCGCGCTACGACCCGCACATGACGGACGCAGAGAGAGCAGCGTTCGCCAATCTCATCCTTCTGTGCAGTCCACATCATGATCTCGTCGACGACCGTCGCCCCGATGACTATCCGCCGGATGTGTTGCACAGTTGGAAGGAAGAACGCGAACGGGAGGCTCGGGCCGTAGACGACGGCGGCTTGGACAAGATCACCGAGGGCGACTTTAAGAGGTTGCTCGCAGCAGCGGTGGCTGAGGTGCGTCCGCAGCGGGACATCTTGCTCGAGGTCTATCACGGCATCCTGATCGGAGGCGACCTTCCACACGCACCGTTCGGAGCGATGGGTGAGTTCAGCTTGATCGATCCGCTGCGTCGGGCCGATCCGCAGAACGTGGCGATGGTCAAGATCAGGAACGCCGGCGCGCTGCGGGCGAGCGTTGAGCACGTGATGCTCTGCTACAGGTTTGAGGGTGACCCACCCAAGGAGATGCGCGCAGCCGGCATGGATGAGTTCCCTGGGCGCAACCCGCGTCTACCGGCGCCACTCGAGATTGGAGACTCGACTCATTGGGTCGTCCCCTTCGAGGCGTTCACTGTGGCGTGGCTGGCAGAAGCCGATGGGCAACGCTTCACCGAGTTCTACTTCGAGGTGGGCCTTGCCTCAGGCGAAGTGCTGAAGTCCGAGCCAGTTAGCTCGGAGCACGTGCAGCTCGGCATGTGACTTCAATCCGCGTCGCTGTCGCCACGGATCTGCCAGGGCTCGTGAGACGTTCGCTTGCCGCTGGTCACGAAACACTGTCGTGTCGGACCGGTGCAGGCTGCCATGATCGTTCCGTGGGTACGCAGATCATGCTGAGTCTCAATGACATCAACATCGACTACGGCAAGAACCGGTACTGGAAGGGCCATTACTGGCTGTTTCCGCCCGGAAGCGAAGCGAACGTGCCGACCGAGTACGTAAGTGGATTCAGGCTCCAGCCCGGGTACGAAGCATCGCTGGCGGACGTCCGGTTTCGCCTGTGCCACCTCGGATACTCAGCCGCGGAGTCCAGGGCGAAGTTCGAGACCTACCTGAACCGCTGGCAACGCACCGATGACGACCTGAAGATAACCTATGACGAGTTTCACGACACGCTGACAGGTATCGAGTTCGCGAGGCTGACCTCTGACGACTTGAAACCTTACATCTGGGACTTCAGAGACTTCGTCATCGCTCGGCTCGCATCGACCGACGACGAGATCTACGGGCTCGAAGACTTCATCTACGGCCTGGACTTCGCGATCACCCTTCGCGCACTCTGCGACCGGCCGGACAATCTGCAGCTTCCTGTGAGGTGGCAGACCCAGGACCTCATCGACAGTGGATGGGTCTCGCTCGAGGACCTCAAGGACATCGACCGGCAGACCTACATCAACAATCACACCCTGCTATTCGGCCGGATCCAGGATCACACCGGCCTTGACCATGTCAATGCATTCGACAATTGGCTTCATGCCCAAGGACTCCCGAGGGCCACGCCGTATTTGCGGTCGTCCTCCGGGGGCGGTCCGACCCAGCAGACCCTTACGCTCCCCGTCGCGGTCCGCCATAAGATTCATCACCCCGAGAACACCCACAACGCCCTCACCGACGAGGAGCTTCGAGAAAGCATCGAACTCCTCCTCGATACCGTCCGGCACCTTCCGGCCCCTGGCCTTGGCCTGGCCTAGCTCACAGGGTCCGCGGCGATTTCGCGCACGCTGGCGCAGCGCTGCGTCATTCTGGGCGAAGTGACGCGCACTATCGAGCACGCGGTCACGGCGAGTCAGTTCGTCAGCCGTCGAACGTCTCGATCAGTTCGGCTGGGGCGGCGGCAAGCCAGGCATCGACCAGCAAGTCACGGAGATCTCCTGGGGCGATGACGCTGAGCTCGACGAGCACGGCGGGGTAGTTGTTGAAGTGCTCGATGGTGAAGACACCGTCGATGCCGGCGGCGAGGACGCCTTCCTTCTCGTGCAGGTCAGCGGTGTTGACCGCCAGGATCGGCGGAGACGGCGGGGTCTGGTCGCCGAAGCGCTTGATGTCGGCCTTGCTGAACTGGCGCAGCCAGGCGATGCTCTTGCCGCGTACGGACCAGGTCGGGTGTCCGTGCCGCTCGCCCTCGGTGACCTCGGGCAGCTCGCCGATGATCCGGGCGAGATCTTCGAGCGTTGCCATTCCTGGAGCGTAACCCCGGTGCTGTTCGATCGGGCAAGATCGATCGAGCCGGTCGGTAAGGTCGGTTCGTGACGTCGATGATCGACTCGATCGTGTCCCGGCTGCTGCGGACCCGGGCCGTCGTACGTGCGCCGATCTGGCTCTACCGTCACAACGCCGGCTGGCTCTTCGGGTCCCGGATGCTGATGCTCGAGCACGTTGGTCGCCGATCAAGGGCGGCGCGGTACGTGTGTCTCGAGGTGGTCGAGCGGCCGAGCGCGGACGAGATCGTGGTGGTGAGTGGGTTCGGCACGGGTGCACAGTGGTACCGGAACCTCCTGGCCGAGCCGTCGTGCCGCGTCAGCATCGGGACACGAACCAGCGTCAAGGCACAGGCACGGTTTCTCGACGAGGACGAGTCCGCCGCCGCGCTGGGTCGCTATCGGCAGGCACATCCGAAGGCCTGGCAGCGCCTGCGCGGCGCGATCGAGACGGCGGTCGGCCACGAGGTTGACGGACTGCCGATGGTGAACCTGAAGCTCATAGGAGACTGAGATGCGTCGCAAGTGGCTGTGGTTTATGAAGAACACGTTCAACCGGGTGACGATCCGGGTGGCCCGCTCGGGGCACGGTCCCTTCTCGCTCGTCCGGCACGTCGGGCGGAAGTCGGGGAAGACGTACGAGACGCCGATCATGTTGGCGCGCGTGCCGGAAGGGTTCATCGCGGAGCTGACCTACGGCGAGGACGTCAACTGGTATCGCAACATCGTCGCCGCCGGGCGCTGCGAGGTGTTCGTCGACGGCCAGTGGCATCAGGTGTCCGCGATCGAGCCCTATCCGTCCGACGCCGGGCGCGACGCCTTCGGCTATCCGGCCAAGCTGGTGCTGCAGGTGCTGCAGAAGCACGAGTTCAGGCTGCTGCGTACGGCCTGAGCAAGGTGCCGCCGTTCGATGTCGATCAGGTGGGTCGATGCGATCGCCGTTGGGATGCTGAATCGCCCAGGCGAGCCTGATGCGTTGGCTGGAATCCATATCGAGGTCAAGGACGTCCCTATGTCGGACCCGACGCTGGGACTCTCGGGGCTTAAGGTCGGTTGCCAGTCACGTACGTCGCCCGGTACACGACGGCGAACTGCTGGCGGACCTCACCGTTGTCGTACTCGACGCGGTGGATGAGCAGGACCTCGCCGTCGCGCTCGACGAAGGTGGCCGCTGCTGGCACGAGACTGTTGACGGCTGGGGCTGCCGGGTCGTCGTGTCAGTCGATCCTGGGCATGCGCTCAGTCCGCTACCGGGTAGCGCCCAGTGAGGTAGTCGTCGATCTGGCGGCGCATCGTGGGATGGACGTCGTAGGCGTTGAGTGCGGTCGGGTCGATCCAGCGCACCGCGGACGCCTCGTCGTTGATGGTCGGGGCGCCGGAGATCGGCCGACCAAGATAGGTCACCTCGTACTCCTGCCGTACCTCGCCGTCCGAGAGGTACTCGATCAAGTGGTTGGGGTCGCTGTAGACGCCCAGGAGCCCGGTGATCTCGGCCAAGATCCCGGTTTCCTCCTCGCACTCGCGTACGGCGCACTGGCTTGGTGTCTCGCCTATCTCTTGCTTGCCTCCGGGCAATGCCCACTGCCCGGTGTCGCGGCGTTGCTGCAGGAGTATCTCGCCGGCGCTGTTGACGACCAATAGGTTCGACGCCGGCACAAGCGAGTTGGCGGATGGGGCGTCTGGGTTGTTCCAGTGCTCGATGCGACCGTTCACTCGGCCATCCATGACCTGGCGCTGTCCCAGACCGCGTCGAAGCTCTCGGTGTATTTCCTGAACATCGAATCCTCGCCGGTGTCTCGGACGTGTAGCAGCGGATTGGCTGAGGCTGGGCTGCCCCAAAGGTGAGTGTTGATCATCGCCTGCGAGTCGTAACGGAATATCGAGGCGTACAAGGCGGTGTTGTGCAGCCGAATCTCGCAGCCCGGCACGCCGAGGAGGGCGCTGAAGTAAGTCAGCGATGCCTGCACCTTGGCGCCGAGCGCGCTACCGATGCCTTCTTCCTCGCCCCGGAGGGCCACTGCGCTACCGGACGAGTCTCCGAAGCACAGGCGCACCTGTGCACCGGCCGCAACCCGCTCCGCCAGCATGGCCGGGAAGCGCGGGTTGGTCTGATTGAGGAATGTTCCCGCGAACACGAGAATGTCGACGCGCGTCTGTGCCTCCTTGAGGAGGGACATCCACTTCCACTGAGGGACGCTGGCCCGGTTGGGGTAGATCCCGACGACCTCTGAGTGAGCGCCGGCCGCCGCGACGTCATGACGTGTGTCATCTGGCCACAACTGGTCGATCGAGAGCTCGAGCGCTTCAGCTGCGAGGCGCTGATTACGACGATGAGGCCGCCGGTCCTTCGTGATCCAGCGCTCGACGGTCTTCTCATCGAGCTCGATTCTCTGAGCCAGGTCGGCGGAAGACCATCCCCGATGAGCCAGCGCATTCCGCAGGGAATCGTTCACGCCGCTCAGCATAGGGACCTTTCGGGGACGTTTGGTTGGACCCGAGGAGGCGTTTCATCCGCTTTGTGCCAGTCTCTTACGCGGACACGGCGGAACGTGCCGCCAGGAATTTCGCGGGCGGCTGAGCGTTGCCTACGACCAGTGATGAAGCCGGCCTTCTTGTGTCGCAAACGTCTGAATAGGTCTCGGGCGGGCGGTGCAAACGTCCCGGGCCTCGAGGCGATGGTGGTTCAGTCCCCGGCGCACCGGGCCGAAGACGGCGTCGGAGCGCTGGGGACCTCCAGCCCGACTCTGCCCCCTGAGAAGGAACCCGATGAGCACGTACGCGCCTGCAGGTGCCACCCGCCCTGGTCGACCTCGGGTGATCCCGCGCGCGGCAAGCGCCGCGGCGCCGCGCGACGAGATCCTCCATGCGGCGGCGGAGCTCTTCGTCGACCGTGGGTTCGCGGCGACCTCGACGCGGGACATCGCGGAGAAGGTGGGGATCCGGCAGGCGTCGTTGTACTACCACTTCGCGGGCAAGCCCGGGATCCTCGCTGAGCTCCTGGAGCTCTCGGTGCGGCCGAGTCTCGACCAGGTCGAGAAGATCGAGCGAGAGTGCCCGGCGGACGTCCCGGAGGCGGCGCTCCACCTGCTCGCGCTGATCGACGCGGACACGCTCGCGACGGTGCCGCACAACATCGGCCGGCTCTACCGGATGCCGGATGTCAGGAGCAGCGAGGTCTTCGGGGAGTTCCAGCCTGCGCTTCGCGAGCTGGTCGCTGCGTACGGCCGGTTGGGTTCTGCTGTCGTCAGCAGCCCTGTTGCGGCGACGGTGGGCATGGACCAGCTGGGCGGGTTGCTGGTCCAGGTGGTTGAGGTGGTGGTCCGGATCCGGTCCCACGGCGACGAGGTGACCGGTGCCCATGGGCAGGCGATCGCGGCGGCCTGCCTGCGGATCTGCGGCGCGTCGGAGGAGAGGATCGCTCGCGCGGCAGCCGCGGCCGCGGGGATCAGGGGTTGGGGTCGAGGTGGGGGAAGTTGCGGTTGAGGGCCCAGTCGATCCGCATGCGCTGGCTGCGGTCCATCTGGAGGCTGGGGACGCTCTCGGGGTAGAGCCACTCGACGTGGGTGCTCGCGGCCGAGGGGGTGGGCTCGCCGGCGAGGTAGCGGCCGGCGTAGATGATGCTGAACTCCTGGCGCACCTCGCCGTTGGCGGTGTATTCGATGCGGTGGCGGGGGTCGGTCCAGATCCCGACCAGGCCGGTCACCTCGATGGTGATGCCGGTCTCCTGGAACGTCCCGCGGACCGCGCAGGCGGTGAGCGACTCGCCCGGATCCATCGCGCCGCCCGGCATCGTCCAGTTGCCGGTGTCGTCGCGGCGCACCAGCAGCATCCGGCCCGGGTCGTCGAGCACGAAGACGCTGGCGCTCGGCCTGATGGTGTTGACCTCGGGGGCCGAGGGATCGTTGTGCCAGTCGACTCGGCGGCCCGTGCTGCTCACCTCAGGGGAGCGAGGACGTGGCGGTTGTACAGACGCGTCGATGGTTGGCCGAGATCCCACGGGCGCGAGCATAGCCGAATCAGCCGACCTCAGGCGCACACAAGCAAGGCCGTTCCGGTCAAAACCTCGATTCCGAAGTAGAACCAGATCGGATAGAAGCGTACGGCCGTGTCGAACAGGCGCGAGACCAGCCGGCCGCCGGCCATCCCGATCAGGGCGAGACCGACGGCGGTGACGGCGCCGGTCCGGACGCCGCCGACGTCGAGCGCGGCGGCGCCGAGGACGGCGGCCATGGCGATGCCGAAGCCGCCGTAGACCGCTCGGACCTCGGAGCGGGACTCCGGTGACTGCGCCGAAAGACAGAACGGGGCGACGAGAGCAGCCGGAGAGATCAGAGCGTACGTCCCCATCGCGAGGAAGAAGACGCCGACGACGGCGATGGTCAGGCTGGCCACGGTGTTCACCGTGGGATCATGACGCGCATGGCGACCGAGCCGCTTCCGGATTCGTGCTGCGACGACGAGCGGCCGACGGTGTGGCTCTGGTCGGGGCATGCGGCCTATCGGGGTCCATCGCTGCGTCTGGGCCCTCACTCCGGGTCGGTCACTTGCTTCGCGCTGGGGCTGGACGCTCCCTTCGTGCTGCGATCAGGTAAGGGGTCACGGTCGGTGCGGAGCGCGTTGATCCCGGCGCGTACGCCTCATCAGATCGTCGCCGGCGAGGGGGACAGGATGCTCTTCTTCTACGCCGACCCGGGTGCGTCGGGGACGGCGCCGCTGCTGGACCGCATGACCGACCGCGCGGACGCGATCGCCTACCGGCATCGCGAGGAGGCCGCGCTGATCACGGAATGGCGCCACGGTCCCGTGACGGATCCGGAGATGCTGCGCCGACGACTCCTCGATGCCGGGGAGGCCGAACCGGCCGACGAGCGGATCCGCGTCGCCTTGCAGCTTCTGCGCGACCGGCCGGGGGAGTGGGGGAGCGCGGCGGAGCTCGCCGCCTCGGTCGACCTGTCGCAGTCGCGCTTCCTGCACCTGTTCTCGGCCTATGCGGGCACCAGCTTTCGTCGCTATCGTCTGTGGGCGAAGATGCGTCGTGCGGCAACGGCTGTCGCCCAGGGTGCGGACCTGTCGACGGCAGCCAGCGACGCGGGGTTCGCCTCCCCGAGCCACTTCAGCGACACCTTCCGGGCGATGTTCGGACTCACCGCCACGGAGATGCTCGCCCACGGGCTCGACATCGTGGTGATGGATCCCTAGGCGGTCGAAGAAACCTGGTTGCAATGGAAACCTCGAGGACCGGACGATGCGTACCGTGAAGATCGAAAGGGCCGTCGCAGGGGCGACGGCGGTCACCACGAGGGTGACCGGATGAGCGCGCGGCTGCGCGCGCTCGCGCGGGAGAACCAGCACCTCATCGAGGCCGGTTCCTACCGGCGTACGGATGGCACGAAGGTGGTCATCGGCGAAGCCGTCCGGGCGGCGCGGGAAGGAACCCGGCTGTATGGGCCGGAGCCGGTCGAGGTGCCTGCGACCGAGCCGGTGCAGACGCGGTTCGCGGTCACCGGCGGCAGCAGTCTGTGGGAGGCGCGGCGGCTGCCGGGGCCGGTCGCGGTGCTGAACTTCGCCTCGGCGAGGAACCCCGGAGGCGGGTACGTCAACGGAGCTCAGGCGCAGGAGGAGGCGTTGTGCCGGGCCTCGGCGCTCTACACCTGCCTGCTGGAGGCCCCCGCCTACTACGTGCATCATCGCGCCATGCGGGACCCGTTCTACAGCGACCGCGTCATCCACTCGCCGGGCGTACCCGTCTTCCGTGACGACCGGGGCCAGCTGCTCGACGAGCCGTTCGAGGTCGGCTTCCTGACCTCGCCGGCGCCGAACGCAGGCGTCATCCGCAAGAAGGCTCCGGAGCGTATGGACGAGATCCCGGCCGTGCTCGCGGGCCGCGCGGAGCGGGTCTTGGAGACCGCGGCGGCCAACGGCTATCGCAGCCTCGTCCTCGGCGCCTGGGGATGCGGGGTGTTCCAGAACGACCCGGCGATGGTCGCCGGGTCGTTCCGCGACCTGCTCGGTCCAGGAGGCCGGTTCGGAGGAACCTTCGAGCAGGTGGTGTTCGGGATCCTCGACCGTACGCCGGGAGCGGTCGTCCGGCGGGCGTTCGAGGATGCCTTCGCGGACCTCGCGTCATGATCTCGACGGCCCGCCGGCCCGGGCAGCCAGCTAGCTCGTGACGGCGCCGACGGCGGCTGACTGCACCGTACGTCGGTACTTGCCGAGCACGCCGCGACGATACTTTGAGGGGAGTGGCTCCCAGCCGACCTTCCGCCGCTCCAGCTCGTCGGGTTCCACCTCGACCTCGAGGGTGCGGTTGACGACGTCGAGGACGATGGGGTCGCCGTCGCGGACGAAGGCGATCGGGCCGGCGTCGACGGCCTCGGGGGCGATGTGGCCGACGCAGAGGCCCGTGGTTCCTCCCGAGAACCGGCCGTCGGTGATCAGCAGAACATCCTTCCCGAGACCGGCGCCCTTGATGGCTCCGGTGATGGCGAGCATCTCCCGCATGCCCGGGCCGCCCTTCGGGCCCTCGTTCCGGATGACGACGACGTCGCCCGCGACGATGAGCCCCGCTTCGAGGGCGTCCATCGCGGCCCGCTCCCCGTCGAAGACCCGGGCGGTGCCGCGGAAGACGGTGTCGTCGAAGCCGGCCGTCTTGACGACGGCACCCTCGGGCGCCAGCGAACCCTTCAGGATGGTGAGACCACCGGTGCGGTGGATCGGCCGCTCGAAGGAGTGGATCACGTCGTCGTCGAGTGCGGGCGGGCTCAGCTCCGCGAGGTTCTGCGCCATGGTCTTCCCGGTCACCGTGAGGCAGTCGCCGTGGAGCAGGCCCGCGTCCAGGAGCGCCTTCATCACGACCGGGATCCCGCCGATCCTGTCGACGTCGTTCATGACGTACTTGCCGTAGGGCTTGAGGTCGGCGAGGTGGGGGACCTTGTCTCCGATCCGGGTGAAGTCGTCAAGCGTCAGATCGACCTCGGCCTCGTTGGCGATGGCCAACAGGTGCAGCACGGCGTTGGTGGAGCCACCGAGGGCCATCACGACGGCGATGGCGTTCTCGAAGGCATCCTTGGTCATGATCTGACGCGCGGTGATGCCCTTCCGCAGCAGCCCGACCACCGCCTCGCCGGAGCGGTGGGCGAAGCCGTCGCGACGCCGGTCCACCGCGGGCGGAGCGGCCGAGCCGGGCAACGACATGCCGAGCGCCTCGGCGACGGCTGCCATCGTGTTGGCGGTGTACATGCCCCCGCAGGCGCCCTCGCCGGGGCAGATCGCCTTCTCGACGCGGGTGACCTCGTCGCGGCTCATCTTGCCCGCGATACAGGCGCCGACCGCTTCGAAGGCGTCGATGATCGTGACATCGCGACCGTCGAGCTGCCCGGGCATGATCGAGCCGGCGTAGAGGAAGACCGAGGCGAGATCGAGCCGAGCGGCCGCCATCAGCATGCCGGGCAACGACTTGTCACAGCCGGCGAGCAGCACCGAGCCGTCGAGCCGCTCGGCGTTCATCACGGTCTCGACCGAGTCGGCGATGATCTCGCGCGACACCAGCGAGAAGTGCATGCCCTCGTGGCCCATCGAGATCCCGTCGGAGACGGAGATGGTGCCGAACTCCAGCGGATAGCCGCCGGCCGCGTGGACGCCGTTCTTCACCGCCTTGGCCAGCCGGTCGAGGGACAGGTTGCACGGGGTGATCTCGTTCCACGACGACGCGACACCGATCTGCGGCTTGGCGAAGTCGTCGTCTCCCATGCCGACGGCCCGCAACATGCCTCGGGCGGCGGTGGCCTCCAGGCCATCGGTGACGGCGCGCGACCTGGGTTTGATGTCAGGTGTGTCGGGGCTGAGTGGGTTCACAGGTACGAGGCTAACCGTGTGGTGACCTCGACGCGGTCGGCATCGCCCAGCGCGGCGCTTCGCGAATCAGCTGGGCTGCTGTCGACGATGCCGATCGACGCGAACCGCGTACGGGCGGTATGAACGGGTCCGTCAGGGCACGCGCCTGTAGAGGATGGTCCCTTCGACCTGGGTTCCGCCGGTGATCAGGTAGCTGTCGGAGTAGGCGATCGGCTCGCGGTCGTCCTCGGTGGCATCGACAGGGAAACCGAGTTCGCCGTTCTCCAGGTCTGCGAACTGCTGTCCGATGGGATCGATCATCGCCGTCTGGACCATCGCGTAGTCGTCCTCCGTCACCATCGGGTGGGCGATCTCGAGCCTCTCGTTGGGATGGAGGGCGAACTTGCGGGGCTTGGACTCGCCGTCCTTGGCGACGTACAGCGTCTGCGGCCCGTCCTTGTCCTGCTCGGTGGCGATCCAGGCGACGCCATGGCTCTTGGCCTCCGGCATCTCGTTCACCCAGCCCCTGCTCAGGAGAGGTGGGGTGTCGGCATCCAGCTTCGCGACCCGACGGCCGGTGGCTGCCTCGTAGATGCCGTCATGGGGGCCGATGTCTGCAGAATCCGACTGGCGGACGAGCAGCCAGTCCTTCGAGAGGTCCGTGACGTTCGACTTCCACGTCGTCTTCCATGCGTCCTCACCGGTGTCCGCCTCGACTGCTGCCAGAGGCTCGTTGCGGCGCGCCTCCTGCTTGGCCGGGATCGTCCCGACCACATGGCTCCGGGTGACGTACCTGCCGAGGAAGCCGTTCTTCTTCCAGCGGACCTTGCCAGACTCGGCGTCGACCGCCACTGTCTCGGCACGGTGAAGGATGTTCGGTTTGATCTCGGCGTTCGGATCGTTGAGCGAGGACAGGTCGCCGTCGGACCAGTAGCTGTGTGCCGAGTAGACGACCGTGTCGCCCACGGCACCCACGATGTCGACGACCGTTTGGGCGCTTCGCCCGCCTGGGCCGCTCCCTTTCGGCTCCCAGACGGGGTGCTGCACAACCCACTCAGCTTCGCCGGTTTCGCTGTCGAGCGCGACGAAGCCGTTGTAGGTCTCGGTGCCGGCCGAGGAGCCGAGAGGTACGTACGCCATCCCGCCCGAGACAAGCAGACGACCTCGGTTCATGAACATGCCTGACTCCACGACCGAGGAAGGGATGTCGTCCTCGTCGATCTCCCACTTGACCTTTCCGGTCGCGGGGTCGATGCCGGTGACCACACTGAGGTAGTTGACGTCGGGATGGGGCCGGGCCTGGATCAGCAGGAGCGAGTCGTCGAGATAGAGCGTGTCGCCGAGGACGTACTGCTGTTCGACCACCTTCATCGCTGCGAGGTCCGCGACCTCCTCGTAGTCCGGGGACTCCCGTGGCTCGGGCTGCGTCGATGCGGACGGTTTGCCCTCGCCGGAGTCGCCGGAACCGGGGGCGCCACACGCGGAGACCGCCATCGCCAGTGCGGCCAGGCCACCGCTGATCCTGAAAGTCAACCCACGCATGTGATCCCCCGAGTACGTCACCATGGGCATCCGGCGTGCCCACGGCGCAACGTAAAGCGTCGTATGAGGCTGGTCAAGCCAAGGTGAGCGACGGCAGCGCGTGGACTAGGTGTAGGGCCCGAGACGACCTGTCACGCTCGTTCGGGCATCGACAGGGGGCGCGGAGTCGCGCTGCGTGCTTCGCTGGATCGCCTCTTCGCCGCGGCGACCGCGCGCTCGGCGGGCGAGGAGACCGGTGGTCGAAGCCGGTCGACGAGACTGCCGACGGCGGTGCCGATGATCGGGATCCACACCGGGATGAACATGAAGGCGATCATCGGCAGGCAGGTGGTCAGCGCATCGGCCATGACGGAGCTCCTTACGGCACGAAGGTCGGGATGGGGGGACCATGCCAACCGCCGGCGCCGGTCATCCACGTACGCGGCGACGAAGTTCGGCCGACCGATTGTTCCCTCGGCACAAGCCGGCCGTCAGGGCCGGCCAGTGCCGTCGCGGTCGCCGCTGACGAGGACCGCGGCGCCGAGCCACCTGCACGCGGTCAGCGCGAGCTCGAGATTCAACCGGTCCTCGTCGATCGCGCGGCCACGCACCTCGGCGGCCTTGTCGACCCGGTACTTCACGGTGTTCTTGTGGACGTGCAGCACCTCGGCGGTGGCGAGATAGCTGCTCTTGGCGCCGAGGAAGGCGAGGAGGGTCTCGCGGAGGCGCTGGTGCGGTTCGTCGTCGACGGCCAGACGTCCCAGGGACGTCGCCACCAGCTGTCGGGTCCCATCGAGGTCGTGAGCGAGGATCGAGGCGACCTGGACGCCCGGGTCGTCATAGACGGTCACAGCTCCGGCACGTTCGTTGGCGATGGCGGCGACCGTGTGGGCCCGCACCGCCTCCTCGTGGGAGGTGCGGAACCCGGCGACGGCGGGACGCGGGCCGCCGATCGCGATCCTGGCGCCGTCGGCGGTCGCGGTGACCAGCTCGACGATCGCCTGCAGGTCCAGCGGGTCCGTACGCGGCGCCCTGCCCAACGGGATCCACGCCCAGGCGTGACTGCTGTCCTGGGGCATGAAGAAGGGCTGCCCGACGGCCCCGACCTGTTCACCCACCTCCGCGACCAGCGACTCCAGCAGCCGCAGCCCGCAGGCGGCACCGTCGCCGTCGGCGTCCCACACGATGAGGCCGAGGTGGTGCTGCCGCAGCCGGTAGCCGAGCGCGTTCTCCGCCACACCGAGCTCGATGTCACTGCCGGCCAGGAGGCTGGCGAGGGTGCTGGCGCGGACGGTGTTGCGGTTGGCCAGCCACCGTTCGAGCTCGGACTCGTACTCCGCCACGACCTGCTCGGCGACCCGGTCCACGTAGGCGAAGCCACCACGTTGGAGAATCTGGGTCGCAGCCAGCGCGACCTCGCGGTCGGGCTCGTGGCGGGTGACCTCCGCGATGGCCAGGTCGAGGACCCGGCTCTGGCCGATGCGATAGGCCCGCACCAACGCGTTCGAGGAGATGCCGCGCTGGGCCAGTCGCCGGGCATACTCGATCGCCGCCGGCGGAGCCCCGATCTCCTCGGTCGCGATGCCGTGCTGGAGCATGTGGAAGAACGTCTCGACGTTGCTCTCGACGCTGGCGCGGAGCAGCTCGAGGATGACGTCGTCGCCGCCCAGCTCGGGGACCGCATCCGCGATCTCGGTGTGCAGCGCGGTCGCGATCGCGGTGAGCCCGGTGCCCATCCGCCTGGTGGTCTCCGCCGCCCGAGCTGCTGCTCTGACCTCCAGCTCCGCGGGGGTCCCATTCATGCGTCCCATGGTGTGAAGCCTGTCACAAGAGTGCGATGGATCTTTGTGCTCAGGAACCAAACGCCGAACCGGCCTTCGTTCTTATCGTCTGGTCCCACACCCGCCCAGCCGCTGAGGAGCGCGACGATGGACCTCGACTATGTGCCCTGGAACCAGCCCGACCACCGGGCGGACCGACCCTGCATGCGTGATGACCGGGTCGAGCTGACCTATGCCGAGTTCGCCACCCGCGTCGACGGCGCCGCCGAGCAGTTCGCCGACCACGGTGTCGGGCCCGGCTCGGTCGTGGCGGTGATGCTGCCCAACCGGGTCGAGCTGCTGGTGAGCCTGGTCGCCGCCTGGCGTCTCGGTGCCGTGGCGACACCGGTCAACCCGGTCTTCACCGCGAACGAGGCCGACTACCAGATCAACGACGCCGGGGCGACGCTCGTGATCAAGGCGTCGCCCGACGCCCCGGACGGCGGCCGTCGCAGCCTGCTCGTCGCCGAGCTGCGTACGGCTCCCGCCGGCCGCGCGCTGCTGCGCCCGGCGACGTCGAGCGGCGACCTCGCGCTGCTGATCTACACCAGCGGCTCGACCGGCAGGCCCAAGGGCGTGATGCTGAGCCACTCCAACGTGGCCGCGATGGCGGAGTCGATGGCTCAGGCCTTCACGCTCACCGAGCGCGACCACTGTCTGCTGGTCCTGCCGCTGTTCCACGTCAACGCGATCTGCGTCAGCTTCATCGCCACGATGCTGGGTGGGGGACAGCTGACGATCCTGGGGCGGTTCCACCCGGTCGAGTTCCTCGACGCCATCGAGCGGCTGCGCCCGACGTACTTCTCGGCGGTGCCGACGATCTACTCCCATCTGGTGGCCCTCCCCACCGCGGTCGTACGCGACACCGGCTCGGTCCGGTTCGCTTTCTGCGGTGCAGCACCCGCGTCCAAGGAGCTGATCCGGGCGACGGAGGAACGGTTCGGCTTCCCGCTGATCGAGGGGTACGGACTCACCGAGGGCACCTGCGCCTCGACCGCGAACCCGGTGGACGGTCCGCGCAAGGCCGGCACCGTCGGCGTGGCCCTCCCCGGGCAGGAGGTCGCGATCATGGACCCCGACGGCCGCCTGCTGCCGCCGGGGGAGCGCGGCGAGGTCGTGATCAGGGGCGCCAACGTCATGCAGGGCTACCTCAACCGCGAGGACGCCACCGCGGACGCGCTCGGCGACGGCTGGCTGCACACCGGCGACGTCGGGATCCTCGACGAGGACGGCTACCTCGCCATCGTCGACCGGATCAAGGACATGATCATCCGAGGCGGGGAGAACATCTACCCCAAGGAGATCGAGACCGTCCTGCACACCCATCCGGCCGTCCTGGACGCGGCCGTCGTCGGCGCGCCGCACCCGACCTATGGCGAGGTGCCCGTGGCGTACGTCGCCCTGCACCCGGAGCGCACCGCGACCGAGGACGAGCTGTTGGCCCTGTGCCGCGAGCAGCTCACGAAGATCAAGGTCCCGGTCTCGCTCACCGTGCGCGAGGCCCTCCCCAAGAACCCGGTCGGCAAGACCGACAAGCCTGCCCTCCGCGCCGAGCTCGCACTCCAAGGAGCCTGAGATGGGATTCCTCACCCCTTCGCCGCAGCCGATGCCGCCGGCCGACTTCGTACGCCTGCCCCTGCGCGACCGCATCCGGATCCTCGCCGCCCACTGGGTCGAGGACGGGTTCGGGACCCCGCGCGTCCTGCACGTGGTCTACATCCTGAAGATGCTGGGCCTCTACTTCGCGCTCGGGCTCGCCATCACCTCGTGGACGACCGACCACGTGCACTTCACCGACCCCGCGTCCTGGTTCGACAACGTGGTCGTCTACCAGAAGCTCGCGGTGTGGCTGATGCTGCTCGAGGTGATCGGTCTCGGTGGCGCGTTCGGGCCGCTGTGCGGTCACTTCGCTCCCATGCTCGGCAACATCCGCTACTGGCTGCGACCGGGCACGATCCGGATGGCGCCGTGGGGGCGACACGTGCCCGGCACCGGTGGCGACGAGCGGACGGTGCTCGACGTCGTCCTGTACGTCGCGGTGCTGGCGAGCCTGGCCTACCCGCTGCTGGCCGGGGCCGAACCGGTCCGGTTCCTCCCGGAGGGCACCAGCCCGCAGGAGCTCGTCCCGCCGGAGGCGTTCGTCCCGATCCTGATCGTGATGCCCCTGATGGGTCTGCGCGACAAGGTGATCTTCCTCGCCGCGCGCTCCGAGCAGTACCTGCCGATCATGCTCATGTCCGCGACGTTCGGCGCGCTGGTGATGGCCGAGGACGCCAGCAGCGCGGCCTTCGTGAACCTCGTGGTCGTGTTCAAGATCATCATCTGCGTCGTGTGGATCGGTGCCGGCGTCTCCAAGCTCGGTGAGCACTTCATCAACGTGGTGCCGCCGATGGTCTCCAACAGCCCCGGCCAGCCGGGCTTCGTCAAGAGGCTGCACTACCGCGACGCACCGGACGACATCCGGCCCAGCCGGCTCGCCTGGTTCATGGCACACGTCGGCGGCACGACGGTCGAGATCCTGATCCCGCTGGTGCTGCTGCTGACCACGAACAACACCGTCGCCCTGCTCGGCGCGGTCGCGATGCTCGTCTTCCACATCTACATCACCTCGACCTTCCCGCTGGCCGTGCCGCTGGAGTGGAACGTCTACTTCGGCTACATCGCCATCGTGCTGTGGGGCGGGCTCGGCGGAGGGTTCGACGCCGAGGTCTACAACATCTGGAACTTCTCCGAACCGCTGCTGCTGATCCCGATCTTCGCGCTGCTGTGCTTCGGCCCGGTGCTCGGCAACCTGCGCCCCGACCTGGTCTCCTTCCTGCCCTCGATGCGGCAGTACGCCGGCAACTGGGCCTCCGCGGTCTGGACGATGAGGCCCGGGGTCGAGGAGCGGCTCAACGAGCTTCCGCTCGTCGAGAACCAGGTCGACCAGCTCCAGCGGATGCTGCCCACGCCCTACGAGCCCGACGACGCCGAGATGACCATGCAGAAGGTGCTCGCGTGGCGCTCGATGCACAGCCAGGGGCGAGGGTTGCTCTCGGTGCTCTACGAGCACCTGGACGACATCGAGACGCGCACGGTCCGTGATGGCGAATTCGTCTGCAACGCCGTCCTCGGCTGGAACTTCGGCGACGGCCACCTCCACGACGAACGCCTGGTCGCGGCCGTCCAGAAGCGCCTGAACCTGGCTCCCGGAGACCTCGTCGTCGCCTACTGCGAGTCCCAGGCCATCCCCTGGGCCAACCCGCCCCAGGCCTACCGCGTCATCGACGCCGCTCTCGGCGTGGTCGAGACGGGCACCTGGGACGTACGCGATTGCGTGGCCGAGCAGCCGTGGCTGCCGAACGGGCCGGTCCCGCTGAAGGTGTCCTGGAGCGCACCGGGGTTCCGTCGCAGGCGTACGCTGACGGCCGGGCCTTCGAGCGGCAGGGAGATGATGGCATGAGCACCGCTGTGGTGGTGGGCAGCGGGCCCAACGGACTCGCTGCGGCCATCAGGCTCGCGCAGGCCGGGGTCGAAGTGACCGTCATCGAGGCGTACGAGCGTCCCGGTGGGGGCACCCGGACCAGCGAGCGCACCGTGCCCGGTGTGCTCCACGACGACTGCGCCGCGTTCCATCCGACAGGCGTCGCCTCGCCGTTCTTCGCCTCGCTCGGGCTGGAACGGCACGGGCTGCGGTGGCTGTGGCCGGAGATCGACCTGGCCCACCCGCTCGACGACGGCCGGGCGGGAGTCGCGGCCCGCGACCGGGAGCTGACCCGGCGCTCGCTCGGGGACGACGCCGGCCGGTGGGACCGTCTGTTCGACAACCCCACCCGGAACTTCGAGGCGCTCATCGAGGAGGTGTTCCAGCCGGCCCTGCACCTGCCTCGCCACCCCGTCGTGCTGGGCCGATTCGGTGTCGGCGCCCTCCAGCCGGCGACCTGGACCGCGCGCCACTTCCGTGACGACCCGGCGCGGGCACTGTTCATGGGTGTGGCCGCCCACGCCTTCGGCCGCCTCGACACCCCGCTCAGCAGCTCGGTCGGCCTGATGCTGACCGCAGCCGCGCACGCCGTGGGCTGGCCGGTGGCCGAAGGGGGCACCGAGAACATCACCCGCGCGCTGCTGGCCGAGCTGGAGGAGCTCGGCGGCAAGATCGTCACCGGCGTCCGGGTCACCTCCCTGGACCAGCTACGGGACCTCGCGGGCGGCGCGCCCGACGTCACCATGCTCGACACGGCACCGCGCGGGGTGCTCGACATCGTCGGCGAGGCACTGCCCGGCCACGTCCGCCGCGCGCTCGGGCGCTATCGCTACGGTCCGGCGGCGTTCAAGATCGACCTCGCCGTCGAGGGCGACATCCCGTGGACGAACGAGGCCTGCCGCCGCGCCGGCACGCTGCACCTGGGTGGCACCGCCTCCGAGATCGCCGCGGTCGAGAAGCGCACGGGCCGCGGCATCATGGCCGAGCGTCCCTTCGTCCTGCTCGGCCAGCAGTATCTCGCCGACCCGTCCCGCTCCCAGGGCTCGGTCAACCCGATCTACGCCTACGCCCACGTTCCGCACGCCTACGACGGTGACGCCACCGACGCGATCCTCGGCCAGATCGAACGCTTCGCGCCCGGCTTCCGGGAGCGCATCGTCGCGGTCTCCACGCGCAATCCCGCCGAGTTCGAGACGTACAACCCGAACTGGGTGGGCGGCGACATCAGCGCCGGCGCCAACACCGCGCGCCAGATCGCATTCCGGCCGCGGCCCGCGCTCGATCCCTACGCTCTCGGCGTCCCGGGTGTCTACCTGTGCTCCTCGGCGACGCCGCCCGGGGCCGGGGTTCACGGCATGGGCGGGTTCCATGCGGCCGAGGCCGCCTTGCGGCGACTGGGCTGAGTGCCGGTCGGCAGCGACTCGACGTACTCCTCGCTCGGTCCGAAGTCCGGGTCCGGGTGCACCTCGACGTGGGTCGCCGGGTGGGTGAGGTCGAGGACGGCGACCTCGTTGGCGCCAGCGCGCCACAGGGGCGCGGGGGCGTAGAGGCGTCGTTGTGGTCCGCGGGCCCAGAGCCGGCCGAGCAGGGTGCCGTTGAGCCAGACGAACCTGTCACCGTGACCGGGGACGGCGAGCCAGCCGTCGGCGGGCGCCTCGACCTCGAAGGTGGCGTAGGGGAGACCGTCGAGGTCGTCCCAGCGGTCGAGGGGAGCGAGGTGGTGGTCCCAGCCGTGGACGAGGCGCCGGTCCACCTGGACGCCACCGAGGATGCCCTTGTGCTCGCCGAGCAGCGGGCCGTAGTTGACCCGGCCCAGCGCCTCGACGACCAGGGTCAGCTCGGCGACCCTGCCGAGGCCGGGAAGCGTGAGCATCGCGGGCTCGGCGTCGTCGCGCTCGAGGATGCCGAGCGGCTCCCAGTCGAGGAAGACGTACGCCCGGTCGTGCAGCCCGCGCACGGTGAGATGGACGTCGTGGCCGGGGAGCGTGACCGAGGACCGGTACGTCACCAGGCCGGTGTCGATGCCGAGCTCCTCGAAGCTCAGCGGCTGCGCCGCACGGGTCGCCGGCTTGCGGGTCACCAACGAGAGCAGGTCGGCGCCGGGCACGAGCGGCACCGAGGCGTGCGCGTGCCGCGCGGGAGTGGGTGGCAGCGCGGGCAGCTCGTCGACGGTGCGCCCGGTGGCCGGCGCGAGGATCTCGCGGTAGCGCCGGAACTTCTCCGAGACCCGGCCGTCCTCGCCGACCGGGGCGTCGGAGTCGTAGCTTGTGACGGTGGGCTGGATCCGGCGGCCGTCGTGGTTGGCGCCCGCCCAGAGCCCGAAGTTGGTGCCACCGTGGGCCATGTAGACGCTGACCGAGCCACCGAGGTCGACGATCTCGCGCAGCGTCGCGGCCGCGCTCTCCGGGGAGCGGACGTGGTGGTTCTCGCCCCAGTGGTCGAACCAGCCGTTCCAGAACTCGGCGCACAGGAACGGCTCGCCGGGCCGTCGCGCGCTCAGCTTCGTCGCGGCCTCCGTGGCGCGGCTGCCGAAGGTCGCCGCGGCGAGGGTGCCCTCGACCATGCCGGCGTCGAGCATGACCTCGGTCGGACCGTCGGCGGTGTAGAGCAGCTCGGTGACGCCGCGGTCGAGGAGCGCCTGGCGCAGCCAGACGAGATGCGCGGCGTCGTCGCCGTAGGAGCCGTACTCGTTCTCGAGCTGCACCGCGACGACCGGCCCGCCGTGGCCGGCCTGGAGCGGAACGAGCCGGGGGAGCAGGACGTCGAGCCAGCGAGCGACCGCGTCCTGATAGACCGGGTCGCTGCTGCGCGGTGCCCGGGTGCGCGCGGTCAGCCATGAGGGCAGCCCGCCGTTGGTCCACTCGGCGCAGATGTAGGGGCCGGGGCGGACGATCACGTCCAGCCCGAGGTCGCCGGCGATCATGACGAAGCGGGCCAGGTCGCGAGGCCCGGTGAAATCCGGGGACCCCTCGTCCGGCTCGTGGAAGTTCCAGGCGACGTAGGTGTCGACGGTGTTGAAGCCGGTGGCGGCGACCCGGCGCAGCCGGTCCTCCCACAGGTCCGGGTGGATGCGGAAGTAGTGGATCGAGCCGGACAGGATCCGGTGAGGGACGCCGCGCTTCAGGAACTCGCCGTCCTGCCAGGCCAAGGTGGGGGTCACCCGCCCGAGGCTATGACAACTTTTGCTCATAACATAGCCAATCCGCGCAAAACTCTGCATGATGGATGGAATCTCAGGCCCACCCCCACCCTCGGGAGTCTCGATGCCGAAGCGTTTCCCCACCGCCCTTCTCGCGTCCGTGACGGCCTTCGCCGGCGTGGTCGCCGTCGCGCCCGAAGGCCACGCCGCCCCCGCGGGCGGTTTCACCCTGACCTCATCCGTGCTGACCGTCCAGGTGGCCGAGGACTTCCCGGCCGTGCTCGACTACCGGCACACCGCCGGCGGCGAGATCGGCGGCGCCTCGACTCTGCCCACCTCCGTGCGGATCAACGGCACCGCGCACGCCGCGACCGTGACCGGCACCCAGGTCGACGCCGACACCGCGACCTACCGGCTGACCTTCGCCGACCTGCCCGGCGTCGAGCTCGACGCGAAGCTCGAGGTCGCCGGCGACGTCGTCACCTTCGCCGTCACCGAGGTCACCGACACCGCCGAGCACCGGGTCGGCACCCTCGACATCCCCGGACACGATCTCCTCTCGGTCAGCTCGGACCAGGCCGGCGCGACGGTGAGCGCCGCCGTCGTCAGCGCCGACCGCACCAAGAACGGCGACACCCACACCGAGGTGACCGCGGACCTGGCCACGACCGAGAAGCCGGTCGGATCGGCGTACGCCATCGTCGACACCGACCAGCTGGCCGCCGCCATCGAGACCAACTCCGTCTACGACCAGAGCAGCGGCGACGCGACCAACGAGCGAGGCCGGATCTGGCGCAGCGTCAGCGCCACCGACGACGGCCGCCGGGTCGGGCTGTGGAGCGGCCAATGGACCTACCGCGCCGCGGGCTCGCCCTACACCGAGGAGCTCCCGTGGGCGAAGGTCACCATCACTCCCGACGCCAACGACGACCAGCGGGTCGACTGGCAGGACGGCGCGATCGCGCTGCGCGACATCCAGCGGCCGGTGAACGGCGCGGACGAGACGCCCGAGCGGGTGGTCACCCACATCCCGTTCAACTTCGCCAGCCAGGCGACGCATCCATTCCTGCGTACGCTCGACGACGTCAAGCGGGTCTCGCTGGCCACCGACGGGCTGGGTCAGCTGGCGGTGCTGAAGGGCTACGGCTCCGAGGGCCACGACTCCGCGCACCCCGACTACGGCGGCAACTACAACACCCGCGCCGGTGGGCTCGAGGACCTCAACACGCTCGCCCATGAGGGCGAGAAGTGGGGCGCCGACTTCGGGGTCCACGTCAACGCGACCGAGGCCTACCCCGAGGCCAAGACCTTCGACGAGACCCTCGTGAACGAGAACAGCCCCGGCTGGGACTGGATCGACCAGTCCTACTACATCGACCAGCGCACCGACCTCGCGACCAAGAACATCGTCGACCGCTTCGCCCAGCTGCGCCGCGAGACGCACCCGAACCTCGACTTCCTCTACATCGACGTCTACTACTCCTACGGCTGGCTGCAGGAGCGGCTCGCCCGGGAGCTGCGCGGCCAGGGCTGGAACATCGGCACCGAGTGGTCCTACCACTTCGAGGAGGACGCGCTCTGGTCCCACTGGGCCAACGACGAGTCCTACGGCGGTGCCACCAACAAGGGCCTGAACAGCCAGCTGATCCGATTCGTATGCAACGGGCAGAAGGACACCTGGAACCTCGACAAGCTGCTTGGGCACACCGAGATCGTCGAGTTCGAGGGCTGGACCGGCGAGAACGACGTCGACGCCTTCTACGACAACATCTGGCGGACGAACCTGCCGACCAAGTATCTCCAGCAGAACCCGATCCTGCGCTGGAGCCCGGACGAGGTGGTCCAGGACGGCGGTGTCCGCGTCGTCAACACCGGCACGACCGCGGCGACCCGGAAGATCTACCAGGACGGCGACCTCGTCCTCGACGGCGACGCCTACCTGCTCCCGTGGAAGAACGACTCGAAGCTCTACCACTACAACACCGACGGCGGCCGGACCACCTGGAGCCTCACCGACACGTGGAGCGACAGCACCCGGCTCAACGTCTACCGGCTCACCGAGCAGGGCCGCGTCGCGGCCGGCAGCGTGCCGGTGCGCTCCGGGAAGGTCACGCTCGACGCGAAGCCCGGCACGGCGTACGTCCTGACGAAGTCTCCCGGCAGCTCACCCGACCCGCAGTGGGGTCAGGGCAGCCACATCGCCGACCCCGGCTTCAACGCCGGCACCCTCGACGCGTGGCACCCCAGCGGGGCGGCCGCGACGGGACGTACCTCGACCGGGCAGCGGGTCGCCGTCCTGGGCGCGGGCGGGAAGGCCGCGATCAGCCAGCGCCTGACCGGACTGCGCAGCGGCCGCAACGCGCTGGGCGTCTGGGTCGAGGTCGAGCCCGGCCACAGCCGCGCCACCACGGTCACCGTCACCTCCGGCGCGAAGACCTACACCAACTCCGTCGAGCGCTCGACCGCGAAGAACCTGGTCGCCGCCGACGAGCTGCACAGCACCTACTTCCAGCGGGTCGAGGTGCCCTTCGACGCCGCCCGCGACGGCACCGCGACCGTCAAGATCTCCGCGGAGGCAGGCTCGGGTCGCGTCCGTCTCGATGACGTACGCGTCGTCCCGGTCGAGCGCGACCTGGCGGCCTCACCCGGCGCGAAGGTCATCGCCCAGGAGGACTTCGAGGAGGTCGTCCAGGGGTGGTCGCCGTTCGTCAAGGGCACCTCGGGCGGCGTCACCGACCCGCGCACCCACCTGGCCGAGCGGCACGAGCCGTACACGCAGAGCGGCTGGAACGGCAAGGTCACCGACGACGTGATCAGCGGCGGCTGGTCGCTCAAGTCGCACGCCGAGAACGGTGGCCTTGTCTACCGCACGGTCCCGCAGACCGTACGTCTCGCGCCCGGCCATCGCTACCGCGTCTCCTTCGACCACCAGACCGAGCGTGCCGACGACTACGAGTGGGTGACCGGCTACGACTCGGTCGCGAGCGGCGAGCCGCGCTCGGTCGAGGTCGCTGCCCGCCCGATCGGCAGGCAGGTCGAGACGGCCCGGTTCAGCGACGAGCTCGTGGCCGGCGGCTGCGGCGACTACTGGGTAGGCCTGCGGACCGCGGACGAGAACGGAGCGAACGGCGACATCAGCATCGACGACTTCACCGTCGAGGACCTCGGTGAGGCCGGCGACCTGCCCGCCTGCGCCACCCTCGCCGTCGACGCCGGTGAGGAGAAGCTGCTGCCAGGCGCGGCCGCCGAGGTCACCACGACGCTGACCAGCGACGAGGCGTCGGCGACCGGCGCCGGGTCGATCGCCCTCGACGTCCCCGACGGGTGGACGGCGGAGGCCACCACCCCGGCGGCGTTCGACGCGCTCGCTCCGGGAGAGAGTCATGCCGTCACCTGGAAGGTCACGCCGCCGGCCGACGCGGCCGAGTCGAGCTACCGGCTCGATGCGTCGGCGACGTACGACGTCGGTGGGCAGACCCGCACGGTGACGCGCGCGGCCACGGTGCAGACCGCACCGCCCCCGCCGACCGCGGACACCTATGCCAGCGATCTCGGCTGGATCTCGGCCACCAACGGCTGGGGGCCGGTCGAGCGCGACACCAGCGTGGGGGAGAACGCCGCCGGCGACGGCGGGCCGATCACGCTCGCCGGCAAGGTCTACGCCAAGGGGCTGGGCGCGCACGCCGTCTCGACGGTCCGCTACTACCTGGGCGGCAACTGCACCGGCTTCACCGCCGACGTGGGGGTCGACGACGTCCAGACAACCCGGGGATCGGTGAGGTTCTCGGTCGTCGCGGACGGGCGGACGGTCGCCGAGACCGGCACGCTCGGGCCGGCCAGCGCCACCGCGTCGATCACCGCCGACGTCACCGGCGCCGACTACGTCGACCTCGTGGTCGGCGATGCCGGCGACGGGAACGGCAACGACCACGGCGACTGGGCCGACGCGACCTTCCACTGCGGAGGGTGAGATCTGCGTAGGCTGTCCGGGACCCAGGAAGGGGGCCCATGAGACAACAGCGACTCAACCAGCTGCTCGAGCTGATCAGCGAGCACGGGCACGTCTCGATCGCGGAGGTGGAGAGCGCGCTCGGTGTCTCGGCGGCGACCGCCCGCCGCGACATCGGGCACCTCGCCGACCAGCGGCTGGTCACCCGGACACATGGCGGCGCGACGGCACTCGGCTCGGCGTACGAGCTGCCGTTGCAGTACAAGATCGGCCGTCAGGCGGAGGCCAAGCGGGCGATCGCGGCCGCGGTCGCGGACCTGCTCGTGCCGGGCGAGACCGTGGCGCTCAACGGCGGGACGACGACCAGCGAGGTGGCCCGCTCGATCGGGCGCCACCCCGACCTGGCCGAGGACGACAGCATCACGGTCGTCACCAACGCGCTCAACATCGCCTACGAGCTCTCGATCCGGCCCAACGTCAACATCGTGGTGACCGGTGGCGCGGCCCGCACCCAGTCCTACGAGCTGGTCGGGCCGTTGAGCGAGGGCGTGCTGTCGAAGATCAACATCGACACCGCGATCCTCGGCGTCGACGGCATCAGCACCCGTGCCGGGCTCACCACGATCCACCCGGCCGAGGCCAAGATCAGCGCCGACTTCATCGCGGCCGCGCAGCGCACCATCGTCGTGGCCGACAGCACGAAGCTCGAGCACCCGACCTTCGCGCGCATCCGCGACCTCGACAGCGTCTCCATGCTGGTCACCGACCGTGCGGTGCCCGAGGCGCTAGCAAAGGCGCTGGCCGAGCATGGGGCGGAGATCGTGATTGCTGGTGAGCGAAAATGATCATTTAAGCACCGTTATTGACATAAACGATCAATGCGTTGGATGATTCAGCCATGACCGGACCAGCACCGACGACACATCTCGCTGCCGAGATCGCGACCCAGCCCGCCAACTGGATGGCCGCCAGGAGCACTGCCGAACGCAACGCCGGCGCCCTGCCGCGGCCGGGGGAGAAGGTCGCGGTCGTCGGCTGCGGCACCTCGCTCTACATGGCACAGGCCTACGCCGCGCTCCGCGAGGAGCAGGGCCAGGGCGTCACCGACGCCTGGACGCCGACCGAGGCCCGGATCGACCGGGGCTACGACCGGCTGCTCGCCATCACCCGGTCCGGAACCACGACCGAGGTCATCGACCTGCTCACCCGCGTCAACGGCAAGATCCCGGCCTCGGTGATCTCCTCCTCGCCCGGCACCCCGGCGCTCGAGCTGGCGGAGCCGATCCTGATGCCCGAGGTGGACGAGAAGTCGGTGGTCCAGACCCGCTTCGCGACCACCGCGCTCGCCATGCTGCGCTGGCACCTCGGCCACGACCTGAGCCTGGCCGCCGAGCAGGCCCAGCGGATCATCGACGCCGGCGTCAGCGGGTTCGGCCCGGCGCTGACCGCCGACCAGCTCACCTTCGTCGGCCGAGGCTGGACCAACGGCGTGGCCCAGGAGGCGGCCCTCAAGCTGCGGGAGTCCGCGCAGCTGTGGACCGAGTCCTACCCGATGATGGAGTACCGCCACGGTCCGCTCTCGATCAGCGCACCCGGCCGGGTCGTGTGGGCCTTCGGTGACCTGGTGCCCGGGTTCGCCGAGGACGTCGCGGTCACCGGCGCCGACCTGATCCACGACGAGGTCGACCCGCTCGCCGAGCTGGTGCGCGTGCACCTGCTCTGCGTCGAGCGGGCCCGGCGAGCCGGGCTCGATCCCGACGCGCCGCGCAACCTCACGCGCTCGATCATCCTCGACCCGGCTGCCGCCCCTCCAGCGTGATGCCGGCGCTCGCCCTGGCCTTCGACGTCGGCGGCACCTCGGTGCGCGGAGCGGTGGTCGGCGCCGCCGACGTGGTGATCGCCGAGTCGCGGGTGGCCACCCGGACCGGTCCGGCGGTGCTCGACGACATCGCGCGGATGGGTGAAGGGCTCCTCGCCGGCCTGAGTCCCGCGGCTCGCGCGGAGGTGGCCGGCGTCGGGGTCGCCTTCCCCGGTCTCGTCGACGCCGAGGCCGGCATCTCCCGCAGAGCGGTCAACCTCGGTCTCGTCGACACCCTCGTGGCTGCCCCGCTCGCCGAGCGCCTGGGCCTCCCGGTCACGGTCGTGCACGACACGGCAGCCGCCGCCGGTGCGATCTGGGAGGACGCCGGCTCGCCGGCCTCCGCGTTCGTGGCCGTGCTCGGGACGGGTGTCGCTGCGGTGACGTACGTCGGGGGGAGGGCGATCCTCGGGGTCTCCGGGCAGGCCGGCGAGATCGGCCACCTGGTGGTCGACCCGGCCGGGCCGCGGTGCGGCTGTGGGCTGCGCGGCTGCGTGGAGGCGTACGCGGGTGCGCGCGCGATGCTGGAGAGGTATGCGTCGCTGGGCGGCGACATCAGGGTCTCCGGCGTCGCCGAGCTCGTCGCGCGGGCCGAGTACGACGGCCTAGCCGCCGAGGTCTGGTCCGCGGCGATCACCGCGCTCGCGGACGGGTTCCTCGCGGTCGGTGCCCTGCTCGCGCCCGGCGAGATCATCCTGGGCGGCGGCGTCGCCGAGGCCAGGAGAGCCCTGCTCGACCCGCTGCAGGCCCGGATGCGCGAGCGGGCCGGCGTCACGGCGGTCCCGCCCGTACGCCTCTCCGCCCTCGGCGGCCGAGCCGGTCTGGTCGGTGCCGCCCGGCTGGCCCTGGCCGCGGTGAGGGCGAAGCCATGATCATCACGGTCACGCTCAACCCGGCGATCGACGTGACCTACCGGCTGCCCCGGCTGACCGTCGGCGAGGTCCACCGGGTCGCCGAGGTCACCAGCCGCCTCGGCGGCAAGGGCGTCAACGTCGCCCGGGTGCTGCACCAGCTGGGCGAGCCGACGCATGCCGTCGGTCTCGCCGACGAGGCCTTCGCCGAAGCCCTCGCGAGCGAGCTGCCCTCGACCTTCCTGCCCGAGCTCGAGGAGGTACGCCGCACCGTGGTCGTCGCCGCCACCGAGTCGACGACCTCGCTGTGGGAGCCGGGCCGGCAGGCCGCGCCCGGCGCCGACCTGCGGATGCTCGACCTCCTCGGGGACTGGGTCGTGGACGCGACGGCTCTCACCGTCTCCGGCAGCCTGGCGCCCGGCGTACCCGTCGACCTGCCGGCGCGGATCGCACGCCTCGCCGCTGCCGCCGGGGTCCCGGTCCTCCTCGATCTCGACGACGCCGCCCTCGCGGCCGGGGTCGGGACCGGCGCCGTGCTGACGCCCAACGAGGACGAGGCCGCACGCCTTCTCGGGCACGCCCCCGATGACCCCGTCGCAGCGGTCACCGAGCTCGCCACCCGACACGGCGGACCGATCGTGCTGACCCGGGGACGCCTCGGGCTGATCGCATGCGCCGACGGCGTCTGCTGGGAGGTGAGCCCGCCCGCCGGGATCGCCGGAAATCCGACCGGCGCCGGCGACGCCACCGCCGCGGGGATCGCCCAGGGCCTCGCCCACGGCAGGCCGTGGCCGGAGATCCTCCGCGATGCCGCCGCGCTGGGCGCCGCCGCGGTGGCCACGCCGGTCGCCGGCGAGATCGACACCGAGACGTACGCCTCGGTCCTGGCAAGCCTCAGCGTCGCACGGATCGAACACAAGGAGTCCTGAGATGCCGCTGGTACCGATGTCGCTGCTGCTCGACAACGCCCGCGGGACCGGACGCGGGCTGGGCGCGATGAACGTCATCCAGCTCGAGCTGGCCGAGGCGATCGTGGCCGGCGCCGAGCAGGCCGGCCGCCCGGTCGTCCTGCAGATCTCCGAGAACACCGCCGACTACCGCGGTGCTCTCGGACCGCTGCTGGGGGCGACCCTCGCGATCGCCGAGCGGGCCACGGTGCCGGTGTGCGTGCATCTCGACCATGCGACCCGCGTCGAGCTCGTCGAGGAGGCCGTCGAGCTGGGCTGTCCCTCGGTGATGTTCGACGCCTCCAAGCTCGACTACGACTCGAACGTGGCCGCCACGGCCAAGGTCGCGGCCTGGTGCCACGAGCGCGGCGCCTCCATCGAGTCCGAGCTCGGCGAGGTGGGCGGCAAGGACGGTGTGCACGCACCAGGGGTCCGCACCCGGCCGGACGAGGCCGCGGCGTACGTGGAGGCCACCGGGGTCGACGCGCTCGCCGTCGCGGTCGGCTCCTCGCACGCGATGACGACGCGGACGGCCTCGCTCGACAACGACCTCATCGCCCGGCTCGCCGATGCCGTCGACGTGCCGCTCGTCCTCCACGGCTCCTCCGGGGTCCCCGACGAGGGCATCGTCGCGGCGATCGCCGCCGGGATGACCAAGGTCAACATCGCGACCCACCTCAACGCGACGTTCACCCGAGCCGTGCGCGCGGCGCTGACGGACGAGACGAAGGTCGACCCCCGCAAGTACCTCGGCGCCGGCCGCGACGCGGTCGCCGGCGAGGCCGCGCGCCTGCTCGCCCTGATCGGTGGACCGAGGGTGGACCGCGCCGTGTGACCCACGCTACGCTCGCCCTCGGCTTCGATTGATTCTGACTAATTAGGGCGTGATGTGATCATGTTCAATCAATCATTCAGACGGTTTCTGGTCACGGGCGTCGCGTTGGCCGCAGGCCTGGTCGCACTCAGCCCGGTGAGCTCGGTGGCGGCCGAGGCGACGAACGAGCTCGGCGACGTCACCGGCTTCGAGCACGACGGCGACAGCTACACCTTCGCCTCCGGAGAGGCCGCGCTGCGCGTGACCTTCGAGGACGCCGACATGGTGCGCGTGCGCCTGGCCCCGAACGGCGAGTTCGACGACCCGGCCAACGAGGACCCCACCGACCCCGGCGCTCCGGACGCCGACATCGTCGTCAAGCGCGACTACCCCGGCGGGCGGTCGCAGGTGAAGGAGAACGACGCGGCGTACGTCATCAGCACCGGCGAGGCCGTGCTCACGGTGACCAAGCGGCCGATCACGCTGCGTCTCACCGACCCGAGCGGACGGGTGCTGATGGCGGAGTCCTCGCCGCTGACCTGGGACGACCAGGGCACGGCGCAGCACCTGGAGCGCGGTGCCGAGGAGCAGTTCTTCGGCGGCGGGATGCAGAACGGCCGGTTCAGCCACCGCGGCGAGACGATCACGATCTCGCGCGACTTCAACTGGAACGACGGCGGCAACCCCAACGCGGTGCCGTTCTACGTCTCCTCCCGCGGCTACGGCGTGCTGCGCAACACCTTCGCGCCCGGCAGCTACGACTTCGGCGCGCCGACCACGACGACCCACGACGAGCAGCGCTTCGACGCCTACTACTTCGTCGGCGACGCCGAGCGCGTCATCGACTCCTACACCGAGCTGACCGGCCGGCCGGTCGCGGTCCCGATGTACGCCCTCGAGGTCGGCGACGCCGACTGCTACCTCCACAACGCCAACCGCGGCGAGCGCGAGACCCTGCGCGACTCCACCGCCATCGCCGAGGGCTACGCCGAGCACGACCTGCCGCTGGGCTGGATGCTGGTCAACGACGGCTACGGCTGCGGCTACGAGGACCTGGCCGAGACCGGCGACATGCTGAACGACCACGGCGCCGAGCTCGGCCTGTGGACCGAGGACGACCTCACCGAGCAGGAGACCGAGGTCAACGCGGGCGTACGCGTCCGCAAGACCGACGTCGCCTGGGTCGGCCCGGGCTACCGTTTCGCGCTCGACGCCTGCGAGCAGGCCCGCGACGGCATCGAGACCAACAGCGCCGACCGCTCGACCGTCCTCACCGTCGAGGGCTGGGCCGGCACCCAGCGCTGCGCCGCGGTGTGGAGCGGCGACCAGTCCGGGAGCTGGGACTACATCCGCTGGCAGATCCCGACGTACGCCGGCTCAACCATGTCCGGCCAGCACCTCGCCACCGGCGACGTCGACGGCATCTTCGGCGGCAGCGCGGAGACGTACGTCCGCGACATGCAGTGGAAGATGTTCCTGCCGATGACCTACCTGATGAGCGGGTGGGCGGCCTCCGACAAGCAGCCGTGGCGCTACGGCGAGCCGTACACCTCGATCAACCGGAAGTACCTGAGCCTGCACGAGCGGCTGCTGCCCTACTTCTACACCCACACGATGCGCGCCCACCGCAACGGCGTCGGCGCGGTCAAGCCGCTCTACCTGAACTACCCCGATGACCCGAAGACCTGGGGCGACGCGGTGAAGTACGAGTTCCTGGCCGGTGACGACTTCCTGGTCGCCCCGGTCTACGAGGACGCCACGACCCGCGACGGGATCTACCTGCCCGAAGGAACCTGGGTCGACTACTGGAGCGGCCGGGTCCACCAGGGGCCGACCACGATCGACGGCTACAAGGCCCCGCTGGACACCCTGCCGCTGTTCGTACGCGCCGGCGCGGTCGTGCCGCAGTTCCCCGAGGGCACGCTCGACTGGCAGCAGGGCAAGAGGTCGGGCCGCCTCGATCTGGACGTCTACCCGCAGGGCTCCTCGTCGTTCGTCAACTACGAGGACGACGGCCGCAGCCAGGCGCACGCCTCCGGCGAGTCCGCCACCCAGAAGTTCGAGGTGGACGCCCCCGAGCAGGGCCGCGGCCGCGTCGTGGTGCGGCTGGGGAAGGTCGACGGCTCCTACGCCGGCAAGCCGGCCTCTCGCGAGTACGGCCTCGCGGTGCATGCCGATGCCGAGCCGGGCAGCGTGGAGCTGGGCGGCGAGGAGCTGCCGCAGCGAGGCTCCGCCGCCGAGCTGGAGGGCGCCGCGACCGGTTGGTTCCACGATGCCGCGACGGGCATCACGTCGGTGAAGACGGGGAAGCTGTCCACGTCCGCGGCGGCCGTGGTCTCGCTCAACGGCTCCTCGGCCGTCGGCGGCGGCCACCCGGGCGACCGCAACGTGAGCCTGGATGCCACCACCTCCGCGATCGCGGTCGCCGATGAGGAGGCTGAGGTCAGCGCCACCTTCACCAACGACACCGGCTCCCGCGTGCAGCTCGAGTCGATCACGGCCACCGCGCCGGAGGGCTGGGACGTACGTCCGGCTGCTGGGGTCTCCGGGGGTCTGGCCCCGGGTGCCTCCCGTACCGCGACCTTCGGCGTCACCCCGCCGGCCGACGCCGAACCGGGGCGCGTCCGGATCGACGTGAACGCGACGTACGTGACCCACGACCTGACGTACGCGGTGACCGACCCGGCCACCACCACCGTCGCTCACCCGGATCTCGCGTCGGCGTTCGACAACGTGGGAGTCACCAGGGCCGAGGACCCGGCGCCGGGGGACATCGACGGCGGGGGCAGCAGCTTCCTCGCGGGCAAGCTCGCCGAGAAGGGCGTCACGCCCGGAGCGACGGTGAGTGCGAACGGCTTCGACTTCACCTGGCCGGACTCGGTGCCGGGCACGAAGGACAATGTGGCCTCCGGCGGCGAGACCATCAGGATCGGCGGACGGGGCAACGCGCTGGCGTTCCTGGGGACCGGCACCAGCCTGTCGGCAGCCGGAAAGGCGACGGTGCACTACGCCGACGGCACCTCGTCCACGGGGACGCTCGGCTTCCCCAACTGGTGCTGCGCGGCGACCGACAGCTACGGCGCCAAGGTGGCCGTCACGACGCTCGGGAAGAACACGCCGAGCGGGCCGGCCTACCCAACCGTCTCCTACCGGCTGTTCACCAAGACGCTGCGCACCGACCCCGCCAAGGAGATCGCGGCCGTCACGCTGCCCGCCAACGCGGCGGTGCACGTCTTCGCGATGACGGTCGGTGACGAGGAGGTCGTCCCGCCGGCGCTGGCGGACGGCCAGTACTCGCTCGGCAACGCCGCCTCGGGGCTCGCGCTCGACGCGGCGACCGGGACCAGCAACGGCCAGCTGACCACGTCGGCGGTCGGGGCGGCGGCGTCGCAGAAGTGGGTGGTCACCCGGAACGAGGACGACGGCAGCTACCAGCTGAAGAACGCCGGTACCGGGCTGTGCGCCGACGTCGCCTACAGCTCGAGGACGAGCGGTGACCCGGTCGTGGAGTACACCTGCACCGGCACGGCCAACCAGCGCTGGGTGATCGCGGCCGACGGGGCCGCGCTGAAGATCTCCGCCAAGCACAGCGGCCTCAGCCTGGCGACCGGCGCCGGAGGACTGGTGATCCAGCAGACCGACACCGCGGCCGGGTCACAGCGCTGGCGCGCCACTCCGAACTAGGCCGGTGGCGGGCGACCCGGTCGCACTGCTTACATGACCCTCGATGAGCGCCGCGCTGTGCGGTGACCGAGGAGGGCGGTGAGCGGTGCGGCCGGGGAGTCGTCGTGAGGTCGTGCTCTGTGCCGTCCTGGTGCTGATCGCCCTGGGGTGGATCGTCACCGGGCTGCGTACCGATTCCGGTGAGCTGCACGAGGCGCCGGTGGTGCTGGTCGGTCCCGACGTCGTCACCGCGCCGCTCGTGAAGCAGGCGAACGCGGTGCCCGGGCGCCCGTTCACGGCCGGCGCGGTCGACGACCCGGCCGAGGCGGCGGAGCTGCTGGGAAGCGGTGACGTCGTCGCGGCGGTCCACCTCGATCTGTCCGGGACGCGCGACGACCTGCGGGTCGCGGCCGCGCACCGGCCCGAGCTCGCCCGCGCGATCCACGTCGAGGTCACGCGGATCGAGAAGACGCGTGGCAGGACCGTCGCGCTCGTCACCGCTGAGGACCGGCACGAGGAGCGGTCGTGGACCGGGATCACGTTCGTGACCGCGCTGGCCGGCTTCCTGCTGGTGTGTGTGGTCTCGCTCGTGTGGGGACCGCTGGCCCGTACGCTGCGTCGGCTCCTGGCACGCCTGACCGCGCTCGCCGCGCTGGCCGTGGGAGCGGGCGTCTGGGGCTGGCTGCTCGCCGCGCCGGCACCGGCAGGGGAGCGGCTGCTGGTCGCATCGGTGCTCGCGGCGACGGTGATCGCCGCGGGCGCGCTGACCTTCGCCTGCGAGGTGATCGGCAGGTTGCCGGGTCTGCTGTTCGCGGCCGCGGTGATCGTCGCCGGCCCGGTGCCCCTCGTCGTCGCCGGCGACCGTCTGCTGCTCGCCGAACCGTGGGCGACCAGCTCCCGATGGACGATCGCCGGGGCTGCCGAGTCGCTGCTGTGGGCGGTCGAGGCTCGGACCGGCATCGCCCAACCGGTGGTGACCATCGTGGGTTCGGCGATCCTCGGGCTGGTTGTGCTCGTCGCCAGCCGGTGGCTGGTCCGAGGTCTCGTCGAGCCCGAGGGCCATCCCGTCTCGGTGAGCGGGTGGCGGAGGACCCTCGGCGTGGTCCTGGTCTCGGCCACCTGCCTGGCGGTGACCGCGACCGCGCTGACCACCGCACTGCACGCCGAGGCCGTGCCGCGACCGCTGGCCAGCCTCGCCTCGACGACCCAGTGCGTACCGTCGGGGCCCGTCGAGGACGTCGACGACCTCAACCGGATCACCAGGCTGCGGGCCGAGCCGGCCCTGCAGGGCGGTGACGTCGGGGTCAGCGCGACCCTGGCCGACGGGCGGAGCATCTGGATGTTCGGCGACACCCTGCGCGACAAGAAGCTCCCCGGAGCCGGTTTCGTACGCAACTCGATGCTGCTCGTCGAGCCTGATTGCCTGCGCGTCGTCCTGCCGGAGTCCGGCGGTGCCATCATCCCCGACCGCGACGACGGCGTGGGCTACTGGCCGATGTCGGTGACCACGCTCGACAAGCCCGGCTACGCGCTCGTCGTCGTGGCCGCTCAGCGGGTTCGTACGACCTCGAAGGACGTGTTCGGGTTCGAGGCGCTCGGCCCGGCGATCGCCCAGTTCGTCGTCCCGGACGGGGGAGTGCCGCAGCTGATCGCCGTGACCGACGTCGGTGCCGACGACGCCGACACCCGCCGGCCGATGTGGGGAGCCGCGGCGGCGGTGTCGGGGGAGTGGCTCTACCTCTACGGCACCGCCCGCGAGCCCGACCCGGAGCTCGGCACCGGCTTCTCGCTCCACGTCGCCCGGGTCGAGCCGGACCACGTCGCGGAGCCGGATCGCTGGACCTACTGGGACGGCGCCCGCTGGGGCCGCCGGCCGGGCGCCGCGAGCGAGCTGATCCCCGCAGCCGACGGCGTCTCCCAGACGCTGAGCGTCTTCGAGCGCGGCGGGCGCTGGTACGCGTTCAGCAAGAGCGGCGAGTTCCTGGGCGACGACCTGGTCTTCTGGACCTCGTCGTCACCGACGGGACCGTTCCGGGCACAGCCCCCGGTCGGCACCCTGCCCTCCGGGGTCGCACGTGGCGAGCTGCGCTACATGCCGCTGGCCCACCCCGACATCCTCGAGGAGCCGGGCTCGGTGATCGTGTCCTACAGCCGCAACAGCACCGACTTCGGAGCGGTGCTGCGCAACCCGCTCCTGTACCGGCCGAAGTTCATCCGCGTCGATCTCCCGGACCGCTAGCGGAACCGGCGCCGGCGCCTGCGGTCGAGGCGCGGGTCGCCGGCCCGGATCAGGATGTCCTGGATCGTGAAGTTGGCCGCGATCGCCTCGCGCAGCGTCTCCAGGCTCTCCCGGATCGCCCGCATCTCCTCCCGTGGCCGCCGGTGCGCGAGATACGCCCGGATGCGGCGTACCTCGTCGTCCCGGGTGGGGTGGTCCCCGCCGAGCTCGTCGCGCAGGTTGCGGCACACCATCCAGCGGGCCTCGTGGGTCGGCAGGATCTGCGGCAACCGGATCCCCTCGTCGTCGACCTCCACGCTCGTCGTTCCGAGCGGGAGGTGGTCGAGGCTGAGCGCGTGCGAGAGCAGGTCCAGCGCCGAGAACTTGAGGTCGAGGAGGAGGTCGAGTGCGAGAGCGGACTGGCCGTCGAGCACCTGGAGCTCCCAACGCAGGCCGTCGAGACGCTCCGCGATCACCTGGATGTCGGCGATCTGCTCCGGCACCAGCCGCAGCAGCGCCCGGCGCGCGCCGGCGAGCTCTGGGCCCGCCGACCGGTCGTAGCGCTCCATCTCGGAGACGATCTGCTCCGCCCGTACGAGCACCTCGTTGATCTGTACGTAGAGCAGGAACAGGTCCGCCCCGAGCTGTGCCGCCCTGTCGCGTTCGTTCCTGCTGACGATGCCCGGGACGGCCCTGAGGACCACGTCGACGATCAGCTTGACGAACTCGATCATGCGGCGATGGTAGGGCTCCCGAACCGGAGCCGCTGGGCTATCGGGCGAGCGTGTGGAGCAGGCCGGTGACGGCGGCCGCGGCGGCGTCGGGGTCCTGGGCGCGGATCGCGTCGAAGACGGCGACGTGCTCGTCGGCGATCTCGGCGGTCTCGTCGTCGAGGTGGATGGTCGCGCGCAGGGTGTCCTCGAAGCCCGCGTAGAGCTCGATGAGGAAGGGGTTGTGGGTGGCGGTGACCACGCCGAGATGGAACCCCGCGTCGGCCTCCGCGAAGGCCGCGGCGTCGCCGGCCGCGACCGCGGCGGTGCGCCGGGCCATGACGGCGGTCAGGGCCCGCAGGTCGTCGTCGGAGCGACGCTCGGCGGCCAGTGCCGCGGCCCGGGTCTCGATCGCGTGGCGGACCTCGAGGACGTGCCGCAGGTCGACCCGGCCGACCTGGCGCCGCATCATCGCGGCGACCTCGTTGGCAGCGGCGACGTACGTCCCGTCCCCGCGTCGCACCTCCAGCACGCCGGTGTGGGCCAGCGCCCGCACCGCCTCGCGCACGGTGTTGCGGCTGACGCCGAGCGCCGCCGCGAGCTCGGGCTCGGGCGGGATGCGGGCGCCGACGGCCCACTCGCCGTCGGCGAGCAGCGCGCGCATGCCGTCGATCGCCTGGTCGACCAGGGAGCGAGGCGTGGTGGTGGATAGCGGCACCGTGCCGTCCTTTCGTCCAATCATCCGATGTCTGGCATCCTAGGGGGCGTGACCTCCCGACTCCAGTCCCGCCCTGAGTCTCCGCCGTCGAGCACGTCGCTGCGGTCGACGGTGTGGCTCCTGGTCGCGGTCCTGCTGGTGGCGGCGAACCTGCGCGGCGGCATCACCTCGCTCGGCGCTCTGCTCGACGGGCTCGACGGTCTCTCGGCCGGCACCAGGTCGTTCCTGACCTCGCTGCCCGTGCTGTGCTTCGCCGTCGTCGGCGCGACCGGGATGACGCTCGCGCGGCGGCTCGGCGTGCATCGCGGCATCGGGGTCGCGCTCGGCCTGCTCGTGGCCGGGCTGCTGGTCCGGGCGATCGGCGAGCCCTGGCTCCTGATCACCGGCACCTTCGTCGCCTGTGCGGGCATCGCGCTCGCCAACGTGCTGCTGCCGGCCGTGGTCAAGGAGGGCTTCCCGAAACGGGTCGGCGCGGTCACCGGTGCCTACAGCGCGATCATGTCGCTGGGCGCGGCGATCGCAGCCGGGGTCACGGTGCCGATCGCCGAGGCGGCCGGAAGCTGGCGGGTCGGTCTCGGCGTCTGGGCGCTGCTCGCCGCCCTGGCTCTGCTCGCCTGGCTGCCGCACCTGCGCGACCACGGTCACCGACGCCGTGGCGCGACCCGGGTCTCGCTGTGGCGCGAGCCCGTGGCGTGGGCCGTGACCGTCCTCTTCGCCACCCAGTCGCTGTTCGCGTACGTCGTGATGAGCTGGCTGCCCAGCATCTACGCCGATGCCGGCTTCGACCACACGACGGCGGGGCTGCTGCTCTCGGTCAGCATCCTGGTCGGCGTACCGGTGTTCTTCCTGGCGCCCTCGCTCGCGATCCGGGCGTCGTCGCAGGGTCATCTCGTCGCGGTGCTGACCGCCCTGATCGCGATCGGGTTCGCCGGGCTCTGGATCGCTCCCGTCGCCGGCGCCTGGGTCTGGGCTGTGCTCATCGGCATCGGCGGCGCGGTCTTCCCGGTCGTCCTCACCCTGTTCAGCATCCGCACCGCGACCACCGCCGGCACCACCGCGCTCTCCTCGATGGGGCAGAGCATCGGCTACCTGCTCGCTGCCGGCGGCCCGTTCGTCGTGGGGCTGCTGCGCGAGTCCACCGGGTCGTGGTCGGTCCCCATCGTGCTGCTGCTGGGTATCGCGGTGGTCCAGATCTTCGCCGGGTACGTCGCCGGCCGACCGGTCGTCATCGGAGACCGCGCCGAGGACTGACCGGCCGGTTCCTCGGTCGCCGAATGACCGACACGTCGGCCTTTCAACCACGTGCACGTCGGCGGACCCGCAATACTGCCGGACATGACGACAACCGCGGAGCGGACGAATCGGGTCGGACTTTCGGTGGTGGCGGCAGGGATCGTCGCGGTGGCGGAGGCCCTACGGCTGATGCTGCTGAGCCGGCTCCAGTGGGAGATCGGCTATCCCGAGATCTACGCGTTCCAGGGTGTGCTGTTCACGCTGGTCTACCTGACGTACGCAGCGGTGCTGGTCTGGCGCGGACGAACGTTCGTCCGTCGGATGACCGCGCCGCTCCTCCTGATCGTGCCGTGGTTCTTCGACTCGTTCTGGCTGGTGGCGAACTTCCTCCAGGCGCGTGGGTCGTTCGATCTGCCGCACGGTGAGTGGTGGCTGTGGCTGATCCGGCTCCAGATGGTGGTCACGGTGCTCTGCCTCGTTGCCGCGTGGGGCATCGCGCGCCGTCAGGGATTCCTGTGGCTGGTCGGGCTGGTCGTCCCCGCGGTGCTGATGATCGTGTGGATCACGTGGTCGGGGAGGGTCTGGGAGTCGATGGTCGGCGACACCTTCGTGACCGACCTCTTCATGATGGTGTCGAGCGTGGCCATCCCGCTCGTCGGCTGTCTGGTCTGCTGGGGCGTCGAGGTCCTGTCGCGGACGGCGCGCCCGGCCCAGGTCGCGGCTGCCTGACCACTACCTCGCAGCGGGCGGATTCTTTGCGTCTCTCGGCAAGGCTGGATCGATCGGGGTGACCCGGACGCCGAGCGCGGAGTGGGCGTAGCTCGCCAGCTGCTGCTCGGCCCGCTCCAGGCTGAGCGAGGAGTTGTGGGCGAGCAGATGGAGGCCGAAGGCGTCCTCGAGGGCGACGAAGTTGCGGGCGATCGCCTCGGCCGAGTCGGTCAGCGTGAAGGCGCCGGTGGCGCGCCCGACCTCGAGCACGGCGGTGTAGAGCGACACCTCGCGGTCGAAGAGCAGGGTCATCAGGGTCGCGTGCATCGGGCTGCGGCTCGCGTTGACCGAGATCTCGTCGAGGACCTGGCTCAGCAGGAGGTCCTCACCTCGGGGAAGGCCTGAGTACATCAGGCGGCCGAGCTTCTCGGCGGGGGACAGATCGCCCTCGATCGCGCGCTGGCGCGACCAGTAGTAGCGGTCGGTCGCGGCCTGGTGAGCGGCCTCGATGAGGCCGTCGAGCTCGGGGTAGTAGTAGGCGATCAGCCGCGGCGAGATGCCGGCCTCGGCGGCGATGTTCTTCATCGTGGCGCCGGCCAAGCCATGAGCGGCGATCACGGTCAGTGTTGCCGCGGTCAGGTGTTCGCGCCGAGCGGCCTGGTCCTTGCGTCGAGCCATGCTCAACCGTAACGCGTATGTGAAATCTGCGGGCGAATGATTGACACCTGATGTGGCGCGCCTCATATTTGCGGTAAAGCGCAAAGAAAGGACTTGCCTGTGCGAACCCACCAGGACTGGCGTCAGATCGCCGCCGAGGTCCGCCCCCGGACGCGAGCGTTCATCGGCGGCCGTTCCGTCGACACCGCGGAGGGCTCCTTCGAGAACCGGAACCCCGCGTCCGGCGCCCTGCTCGCCGAGGTGGCCGACGCCGGCGCCGCCGGGGTCGACGCCGCCGTGCGGGCGGCGCGGGCTGCGTACGAGGACGGGGGCTGGTCGCGGGCCGGAGTCGCGTTCCGGCGCGAGCGGATGCTCCGCTTCGCCGATCTTCTCGCCGATCACGCCGCCGAGCTCGCGGTCCTGGACTCGCTCGACATGGGCAAGCGGGTGGTGGACGCCTACGACCTGGACCTGCCGTTCTCGGTGAACCTGTTCCGCTACTACGCCGAGGCGATCGACAAGATCAACGACGAGGTCGCGCCGACCCCGCCGGGCACGACCGCGCTGATCCGCCGTGTCCCGCTCGGGGTCGTCGGCGCCGTCGTCCCGTGGAACTACCCGGTCGACATGTTCGCCTGGAAGGTCGCGCCGGCGATGGCGGCCGGCAACAGCGTCGTCCTCAAGCCCGCCGAGCAGTCGCCGTCCTCGGCGCTGCGGATCGCCGAGCTCGCCGCCGAGGCCGGGATCCCCGACGGCGTCCTCAACGTCGTCCCCGGCCTGGGAGAGACGACCGGCAAGGCCCTCGGCCTGCACCCCGCCGTCGACGTGCTCGCCTTCACCGGCTCGACCGAGGTCGGCGCGTACTTCCTGCAGTACGCCGGCCAGTCCAACCTCAAGCAGGTCTGGCTCGAGTGCGGCGGCAAGAGCCCGCATGTCGTCTTCGCCGACGCCGAGGACCTCGCCACCACCGCCAAGCAGACCGCCTTCGGCATCTGGTTCAACCAGGGCGCGGTCTGCTCGGCACACTCCCGGGTGCTGGTCCAGCGCGAGGTCCACGAGGAGTTCGTCGACCTCGTCGCGAAGGAGGCCGAGGCGTACGCCCCGGGCGACCCGCTCGACCCGGCCGCCGGGATGGGCGCGATCGTCTCGCCCGAGCAGACCGACCGGATCATGGAGTTCGTCGACGGCGCCAAGACCTCGGACGCGCGCCTGGTGATCGGTGGCGAGCGGGTCACCCGCGACGGCAGCGATTGCTACGTCCAGCCGACCGTCTTCGACGGCGTCGACCCGGCCTCCGCCCTCGCCCGCGAGGAGGTCTTCGGGCCGGTCCTGGCGGTGACCGCCTTCGACACCGAGGACGAGGCCGTCGCGCTCGCCAACGACACCGCGTACGGCCTGGCAGCCTCGGTCGCGACCGGCAGCCTCGGCCGTGCGCACCGGCTCGCCGAGCGGATCCACGCCGGCACCGTGACCGTGAACGGCGTCGACGCCTTCAGCGCCTGGACCCCGTTCGGCGGGTTCAAGGGCTCCGGCTTCGGACGCGACCTCTCGCTCCACGCCCTCGACAAGTACGTCGGTCTCAAGACCGTCTGGATCAACCACTGACCGCCAGCCCACACAGCCAGGGACACACCATGACGCAGACCAACCAGCCGACCGCGCTCGCGGCCGAGCAACAGTCACATCTCCGCAAGACGCTGCGACGCTTCGACATCGTCTTCCTGCTCATCGCCGCGGTCGTCGGCCTCGAGACCCTCGGACAGGTCTCGCTCTACGGCGCCGAGGCGTTCACGTGGGCGCTCGTGCTCGCGGTGTTCTTCCTCGTGCCGTACGGCCTGATCTTCGCCGAGACCGGCGCGGCGTTCAGCGAGGAGGGCGGGGCCTACACCTGGGTCCGGGACGCCTTCGGCCGACCGGCCGCCGCCGTGGCGGCGATCCTCACCTGGATCACCCAGCCGGTGTGGGTCGGCGGCTCGATGGCCTTCCTTGCCGCCGAGACCGTCAGCGTCTACATCACGCCGCTCGAGCACGGCTCGATCGGTGACTACGTCTTCAAGATCGTCTTCATCTGGATCACCGTGGTCGCGGCGATCGCCAGCCTGGCCAAGGGCAAGTGGCTGCCGACCAGCGGCGCGATCCTCAAGGTCGGCCTGCTCGCCTTCTTCGTGCTGACCACGGTCATCTACGCCGCGAAGAACGGTGTCGTCGGCCTCAGCGGCGGGGACTTCAGCCCGACCCTGCTCGGCCTGTTCGGCTCGGTCCCGATCCTGCTCTTCGCCTACCTCGGCTTCGAGTCCTCCAACAGCGCCGCCGGCGAGATGGAGAACCCGGCCCGCGACGTACCGGTCTCGATCTTCCGCTCCTGCGCGACCGCCGCGGTCTGCTACCTGGTGCCGATCTTCGCGATCCTGCTCGTCGTCCCCAGCGACGACATCACCGGCATCGGCGGCCTCCTCGACGCGGTCGGCACCGTGTACTCCGTCTACGGCGCAGCGGCCGAGCCGCTGCTCACGCTCACCGCCGTGGTCTTCGTCTACATCCTGATGAGCCAGGGCGCCGCGTGGATGATCATCTCCGACCGGATGCAGGCGATGACCGCTGCCGACGGCGCCTTCTTCGGCGGCTTCTTCGGGCGCTTCCATGAGGGCCTCGGCACCCCGGTGCGGGTCAACATGCTCTCCGGCGTCGTGGCCACCGTCTTCCTGCTCGTCGCCATGCAGGTCACCGGCGACGGCGCCTCGATCTTCGGCGTCGTGCTCACCATCTCGATCTCCACCTTCCTGCTCAGCTACCTGCTGGTGATCCCGGCCGCCATCCGGCTGCGCACCCGCTACCCCGACCGCGCGCGCCCGTTCCGGGTGCCCGTCTCCGACCGCGGCTTCGCGGTGCTCGGCTGGGTGGCCTTCGCCTGGATCCTGCTCGGCTCCTGGGTCGCCGTCTTCCCGGGCACGCTCGAGCGCCTCTTCGGCGAGGAATACCCCTTCGAGGAGTACTGGGGCGTCAGCCAGCTGACCTTCGAGGCCTTCACGCTCGGCACCCTCGCCTTCCTGCTCCTGCTGTGCGCCGTCGGGTACGCCCGCGGTGCCCGCGTCCGCGCGCAGGTCGGCGCGCCCGTTCCGTCCGTCCCGACCGAGGAGCCCACCCGATGACGCAGACCCCCGTGGCTGCCCCGTACGACATCCTGTTCGAGCCGGTCCAGATCGGGCCGTTCACCACGAAGAACCGCTTCTACCAGGTGCCGCACTGCAACGGCATGGGCTACCGCGACCCCAGCGCCCAGGCGGCGATGCGCAAGATCAAGGCCGAGGGCGGCTGGTCGGTGGTGTGCACCGAGCAGGTCGAGATCCACGCGACCTCCGACATCGCGCCGTTCATCGAGCTGCGGATCTGGGACGACCAGGACCTGCCCGCGCTCAAGCGGATCGCCGACGCGATCCACGAGGGCGGCGGCCTGGCCGGCATCGAGCTCGCCCACAACGGGATGAACGCGCCGAACCAGCTCAGCCGGGAGACCCCGCTCGGGCCCGCTCACCTTCCGGTCGCCCCCGACACGATCGCGCCGGTCCAGGCCCGGGCGATGTCGCTGCAGGACATCGAGGACCTGCGCCGCTGGCACCGCAATGCCGTACGCCGCTCGCTCGAGGCCGGCTACGACGTCGTCTACGTCTACGGAGCCCACGGCTACGGCGCTCCGCACCACTTCCTCTCGCGGCGCTACAACAACCGCACCGACGCGTACGGCGGCTCGCTGGAGAACCGGATGAGGCTGCTGCGCGAGCTGCTCGAGGACACCATCGAGGAGGTCGCCGGCCGCGCCGCCGTGGCCTGCCGGATCACGGTCGAGGAGGAGATCGACGGCGGGATCACCCGCGAGGACATCGAGGGCGTGCTGCGCGAGCTCGGCGAGCTGCCGGACCTGTGGGACTTCGCGATGGGCAGCTGGGAGGGCGACTCGGTCACCTCCCGGTTCGCCCCCGAGGGCCGTCAGGAGGAGTTCGTCGCCGGGCTGAAGAAGCTCACCAGCAAGCCCGTCGTCGGCGTCGGCCGGTTCACCTCGCCGGACGCGATGGTGCGCCAGGTCAAGGCCGGCATCCTCGACCTCATCGGCGCCGCGCGCCCTTCGATCGCGGACCCGTTCCTGCCTAACAAGATCCGCGACGGCCGGCTCAACCTGATCCGGGAGTGCATCGGCTGCAACATCTGTGTCTCCGGCGACCTCACCATGTCGCCGATCCGCTGCACCCAGAACCCGAGCATGGGGGAGGAGTGGCGTCGCGGCTGGCACCCGGAGAACATTCGCGCCAAGGAGAGCGAATCCCGGGTCCTGATCGTCGGCGCCGGTCCCTCCGGCCTGGAGGCCGCGCGTGCCCTCGGCCTGCGGGGCTACGAGGTGGTGCTCGCCGAGGCCGGCCGCGACCTCGGCGGCCGGGTGACCGCGGAGTCCGCGCTGCCGGGACTGTCCGCGTGGGGCCGGGTCAAGGAGTACCGCGAGGCCGTCCTCGCCGACCTCCCCAACGTCGAGATCTACCGCGAGAGCCCGATGGCGGCCGCGGACATCGTCGAGTTCGGCTTCGAGCACGTCATCACCGCGACCGGCGCCAGCTGGCGTACGGACGGCGTCGCGCGCTTCCACACGACCGCGATGCCGATCGACGAGGGCGCCCAGGTGCTCGGGCCCGACGACCTCTTCGCCGGCCGGCTGCCCGACGGCAGGAAGGTCGTCGTCTACGACGACGACCACTACTACCTCGGCGGTGTCGTCGCCGAGCTGCTCGCGCAGAAGGGCTACGACGTCTCGATCGTCACCACCGGCTCGCAGGTCTCGTCGTGGACCAACAACACCTTCGAGATCAACCGGATCCAGCGCCGCCTGATCGGGAACGGCATCACCCGGGTGACCGACCACGCGGTCGTGTCCGTCGGGACCGGCGGCGTACGGATCAAGGACGTCTACGCCGGCGCCGAGCGCGACCTCGACTGCGACGCCGTCGTCATGGTGACCGCCCGGCTCCCGCGCGAGGAGCTCTACCTCGACCTCCTCGGCCGTCGCGACGCCGGCGAGATCGCGTCCGTACGCGGCATCGGCGACTCCTGGGCACCCGGCACCATCGCGGCCGCGGTGTGGTCCGGCCGGCGCGCGGCCGAGGAGTTCGACGCCGTGCTGCCTTCGAATGACGAGGTGCCGTTCCGGCGGGAGGTCACCCAGCTGGCGTGAGGTCGAGCTCGAGGATCCGGTGGTCGGAGACCTCCGGCTCCGTCCGGACCCGGAAGCCCGCCACGGCTTCCGGGTCCGAGACGAGCAGGTAGCTCGCGTGCCGCACCGGCTTGAGGTAGGACGACGTGCGGGTGTCGGCCGTGCCGACCAGGTCCTGCAGCCCGATCCGGCGCAGCACGTCGAAGGTGGCACTGTCCGGCAGCAGGTTGAGGTCGCCGGCCACGACCACGAGGTCGCCGGGCGCCCGGGTCGCCTCGACGAAGGCGGCGAGCCGCTCGGCCTGCTCGCGCCGGGCCGGGGTGTCGCCCTTGCCGGCCGGGTCACGCAGGCCGTGCAGCTGTACGACGCACACCTGCCGCCCGCCTGCGCGGTCGACCACGCGGACCGCCTGGACCGCCCGGGGGCGGTCGGTGATCGTCCACTCGTCGTGGTCGACGAATCCGCCGTGCACGAACGCGCCCGCCATGCCGATGACGGGCAGCTGCTCGCTGACGTACGTGCCGAGGCCGAAGTCCTGCCGGTGGCGGCGGCCGGCATCGTCGGTCACCGGGCCGGCATCGCTGGCCAGGAACAGGCCCTCGTACGACGGCAACAGGCGGCGTACGTCGTCGTGCAGGTTCGCCCGCTGGGGGAGCGACCGCTCGCCGTCGGCGAAGGACGTCCAACCGGACAGACCCGCGGTGCGGGTCACCTCCTGGAGGCAGACGACGTCCGCGCCGGCGGTGGGCAGCCAGGCCGCGAGGTCGTCGTACCGGGCACCGCCCCAGGCGTTGACCGAGACGATGCGCATGCCCGGAGTCTCTCAGATGGCACAGCTCCAGCCGCGTGGTGGCAACGCCGAAGGCCCGGACCCCGTGCGGGATCCGGGCCTTCGACCGGTGCGGCTGTGCGCCTGGATCAGCCGCGCGCCTGACGGTCGTACGCCGCGTAGCTCCGCTGCGTCGCGATGTGGCCGGCCACGTGCTTGGCGTCGTGCCAGACACCCCAGATGAAGCTCGAGCCACGGCGGGAGAGCCAGGGGAGTCCGACGAAGTAGACGCCGGGCTCGGTGGAGACGCCGCGGCGGTGGGCCGGGCGGCCGTTCTCGTCGAGCGCGTCGACCTTCAGCCAGCTGTAGTCGGTGGCGAACCCGGTCGCCCAGATCACCGTGGTGATGCCGGCCTCGGCGAGGTCGAGGGAGAGCAGGGGCGCCGTCGCGGCCGACGGGGCGGGGCCGAGGTCGCGGGCCGAGGGCTCCTCGGGCAGGTCGATGCCGTTGCGGGTGACGTACTCGTCGGCGGCGTCGAGGAGGGCGAGGTAGTTGGCGTCGCCCCGGGCGATGTTCTCGGCCAGGTCCTCACGGAAGGTGAGCGTGCCGGCGTCGAACCGGTCGGTCATGCCGACGAGCTGGATCCCGCCGGCCTCGAGGGCGCGGAAGTCGACGGTGTGGCCGCCGCGGGCGCCGCTGACGGCGATGGTGACGTGCTCCGCGCCGGCCGGCGGGGTCTCCAGGTCCCAGAGGTTGAGGACGCCGAGCCACCAGCAGAAGTCGCGGCCGCGGTAGCTGCGCGGGGGACGGTCGTGCGGGCCGACGGAGAGGTGGACCTGGCGGCCGGAGCGCTGCAGCTCGTCGGCGATCTGGACGCCGGAGGAGCCGGCGCCGACGACCAGGACGTTGCCCTCGGGGAGCTGGTCGGGGTTGCGGTAGTCGCTCGAGTGCAGCTGCAGCTGGACCGCGCCGTCGGGGACGATCGGCGGGTAGACGGGCTTCTGGAACGGGCCGGTGGCGGCGACGACGAACCGGGCGTCGATGACGCCCTCGGAGGTCTCGACCCGGAAGCCCGGACGGCCCTCGTTGCGGGTCACCGAGGTCACCTCGACGCCGGTCCGGATGGGGGCGGCTATCTTCTCGGCGTACGCCTCGAAGTAGGCGGCGACCTGGTCCTTGGTGGCGAACGCGTCCGCGTCGACGTCCTGGAACTCCAGGCCCGGGAACCGGTCGTGCCACGCGGGGCCGTTCGCGACGAGCGAGTCCCAGCGCATGGTGCGCCAGCGCTCGGCGATCCGATCACGTTCCAGCACGAGGTGGGGTACGCCGTTGTCGCTCAGGTGCTCGCTCATCGCCACCCCGGCCTGACCTGCGCCGACGACGAGGACCTCGATGTCTTCGTTTGCCATACCGAAATCCTGAGCCGCTGCCCTTGGTCGTGTCCAACAGATGTTGTTGGCCTTACCCATCGGATCGACTGATGCAACGAACATTGCCGCCATTGCATCTGTTTCATTGACGATAGTCGTTGGAAACATCTGTTGGACACATGCTCCGGGACGAGGTGAACTGGACGTCGTGGAGACCAACAAGAGCAGCATCGTCGTCGGCGGACACACCCGGATCCGCCCGTTCAACACCAGCGTCACGTATCCCGAGCAGAACCTCGACAACGACCTGTGCCAGGCCGTCGTCGCGGGCAACACCGTCTACGTGCGCGGCCAGATCGGGCAGAACCTGGACACCAGCGAGTCGGTCGGCATCGGCGACGTCGAGGCGCAGACCGAGCAGGCGATGGCCAACATCAAGATGCTGCTCGAGGAGGCCGGTGCCGAGATGGAGCACCTGGTCAAGCTCACCATCTACATCGTCGACCCGCGCTACCGCGAGGTCGTCTACCGGACCATCGGCCGCTGGACGAAGGGCGTGCACCCGATCTCGACCGGCCTGGTGATCTCCGCCCTGGCCCGCCCGGAGTGGCTGGTCGAGGTCGACGCGATCGCCGTGATCCCGGAGGCGTCGAAGTGACCTTCTCCGTCCTCGCGACCGACGGCAAGGGCGCCGTCGGCATGGCCGTCACCTCCTCGAGCCCGGCCGTCGCCGCGCGCTGCGTCCACCTGCGCCCCGGCGTCGGCGGTGCCTCGTCGCAGAACATCACCGACCCGCGCCTGGGCACCGACCTGCTCGACGCGCTCGCCTCAGGGCTCGACGCCCGGGCCGCACTGGCCGCGGTCACCCAGGGTCGCGAGCACATCGAGCACCGTCAGCTGACCGTGCTCGGCCTCGACGGGGCCGGCGCTGCGTACAGCGGGTCCGGGTCGCTCGGCGTCCACCACCACGTCGTCGCCCCGCAGGTCGTCGCCGCCGGCAACCTGCTGTCCGGCACTCAGGTCGTCGACGCGGTCGTGGCGGGCTTCGAGGCGGCGACCGGAGAGCTCGAGGAGCGGCTGCTCGCCGGGCTCGAGGCCGGACTGGCCGCGGGCGGCGAGGCCGGGCCCGTGCACTCGGCGGGCCTGTCCGTCGTACGCGACGTGGCCTGGCGGGTCACCGACCTCCGGGTCGACTGGAGCGAGCGCCCGGTCGAGGAGCTCCGCGACCTGCTGAAGGTCTGGCTGCCGCAGCGCGACGACTACGTGACCCGCGGACTCGACCCCACCACCGCACCGTCCTACGGCGTTCCCGGGGACGAGTGATGACCACCGCGAAGCAGGACGCCGCCGCGACCGTCAGCAGCGACGCCGACCGCCTGATCCGGCTCTCCGAGCAGCTGCACGCCCACCCCGAGACCGCCTGGGAGGAGCACCGCTCCTCGCGCTGGGTCGCCGAGTCGCTCGAGGAGGCCGGGTTCACCGTGACCCCGGCCTACCTCGGCCTGGAGACCGCGTTCCAGGCGAGTTTCGGCAGCGGCCCGTTCCGGCTCGGTCTCTGCGCGGAGTACGACGCGCTCCCCGGCCTCGGCCACGCCTGCGGCCACAACCTGATCTCCGCGATCACCGTCGGCGCCGCCCGCGCGCTCGCACCGCTCGCCGACGCGGCAGGGCTGACCATCGAGGTCTACGGCACCCCCGCCGAGGAGGGCGGCGGCGGCAAGATCGAGCTGCTCGAGCGCGGCGCCTTCGCCGGGCTCGACCTGGCCATGATGGCCCACCCCGCGCCCGTCGACGTCGCCGAGGCCGAGCCGTTCGCGGTCTCGCACTCGCACGTCGAGTATCGCGGCAAGGCCGCCCACGCGGCCGCCTATCCCGAGCAGGGCGTCAACGCCGCCGACGCGTTCACCATCGCCCAGGTCGCGATCGGCCTGCTCCGCCAGCAGCTGCCGCCGACCGTGCGGGTGCACGGCGTGATGACCAACGGGGGCGAGGCGCCCAACGCGATCCCGGCCCGCACCGAGGGCCGCTGGTACGTCCGCGCCGAGAGCCTCGCCCAGCTCGCTGAGACCGAGGAGAAGGTCTGGCGCTGCTTCGAGGCCGGCGCACTCGCCACCGGCGCGACGCTCACCGTCGAGCCGGAGAGCAAGCCGTACGCCGAGTTCCGCACGTTCGCGCCCGCGCTGGCGGCGTACCGGCGCAATGCCGAGGACATCGGCCGGGTCTTCGACCCGGGCACCCCGGCTCGCCGGATGAACCGGGCCTCCACCGACATGGGCAACGTCTCCCAGGTCGTTCCGGCGATCCACCCCTATGTCGGGATCAACTCCGGGACCGCCCTCAACCACCAGCCCGAGTTCGCCGCGCACTGCGTCGGCGGGGACGCCGAGAAGGCGCTCCTCGACGCCGCCACCGCGCTGGCCTGGACCGCGCTCGACGTCGCCGAGGAGGCGCGTTGTATCGAGCCTGTCGAGATGACCGCACGATGACCGCCGTCGACGCCCCGTCCACCCGCGTCGAGCACGACTCGCTCGGCGCCTTCGAGGTCCCGGCCACCGCCTACTGGGGAGTCCACACCGCCCGCGCGCTGCGGAACTTCCCGGTCAGCGGCACGACCGTCGGCAGCCACCGCTCGCTCGTCGCCGCCCTCGGCGCGGTCAAGCTCGCCGCGGCCCGGGCCAACCACGAGCTCGGCCTCCTCGACGACCGCCGCCACGGCGCCATCGCCGCCGCCGCGCAGGACGTCCGTGACGGTGCGCTCGACGACCAGTTCGTCGTCGACGTGATCCAGGGCGGCGCCGGCACCTCGACCAACATGAACGCCAACGAGGTCGTCGCCAACCGGGCCCTGGAGATCCTCGGCCTGCCGTTCGGCAGCTACGACGAGATCCACCCCCTCGACCACGTCAACCGCTGCCAGTCCACCAACGACGTCTACCCGACCGCCGTCCGGCTCGCGCTCGTCGGCGCGATCGACCGCCTGGCCGAGGCGACCGAGGCCCTGGCCGACTCCTTCGCCCGCAAGGCGACCGAGTTCCGCGCCGTCCCCAAGATCGGACGTACGCAGCTCCAGGACGCCGTCCCGATGACGGTCGGCCAGGAGCTCGGTGCCTTCGCCACCACGCTGCGCGAGGAGCTGGCCCGACTGGCGGACTCGCGGGTGCTGCTGTGCGAGATCAACCTCGGCGCGACCGCGATCGGCACCGGCATCACCGCCCACCCCGACTACCCGCGGCTCGCCGTCCAGCACCTGGCCGAGATCACCGGCCTGCGGGTGGTCGGCGCCGGTGACCTCGTCGAGGCCACCAGCGACACCGGTGCGTTCGTGCAGGTCTCCAGCGTGCTGAAGCGGATCGTCGTCAAGGCCTCCAAGATCTGCAACGACCTGCGGCTGCTCAGCTCGGGGCCGCAGGCCGGTCTCGGCGAGCTCCGGCTCCCCGCCCGCCAGGCCGGGTCGAGCATCATGCCCGGCAAGGTCAACCCGGTCATCCCGGAGATGGTCAACCAGGTCGCGTTCTGGGTGATCGGCAACGACCTCACCGTCACGATGGCGGCCGAGGGCGGCCAGCTCCAGCTCAACGCGTTCGAGCCGGTGATGGCGCACGGTCTGCTCCAGGGCTTCACCTGGACCGCCGCCGCCTTCGACTCGCTGCGGGAGATGTGCGTCGACGGGATCACCGTCGACGCCGCGAAGCTCGCCGCCGCGGCCGCCACCAACGCCGGTCTCGCCACCGCGCTGACCCCGCTGCTCGGCTACGCGAAGTCTGCCGAGATCGCCAAGGCGGCGCTCGGCGGCGCCGGAGCGGTGCGAGACCTCGCGCTCGCGACCGGCGGACTCGACCCGGCCGTCCTCGACGCGCTGCTGCGTCCCGAGACGCTCGCGAACCTCGACGCGGACGGCGTCAACGGCGTCGACCGCGTCAACGGGGCGAAACGAGAGTGACTTCGGGCAGGATGGCTCGCATGGCCGAGCCGTCCTTCACCCTCACCCAGCTGCGCTACTTCGCCGCGGCTGCGGAGCTGGGCTCCATGACCGCCGCGTCGCGGCAGCTCGTGGTCTCGCAGTCGGCCGTCTCCACGGCCGTCGCGCAGCTCGAGAAGGAGCTCGGCGTCCAGCTGCTGCTGCGCCACCACGCCCGCGGCCTGACCCTGACGGCCGCCGGCGAGGAGTTCTACCGCGAGCTGCGCAGCTATCTGGTGCACACCAGCGAGCTGGTCGAGGTCGCCCGCTCCGCCGGCCAGGCGCTCGTCGGCGACCTCACCATCGGCTGCTTCACCACCCTGGGCCCGTTCGAGCTGCCGCGGCTGCTGGCCGCCTGCGAGCAGGACCACCCGGGCATCCACGTCTCGGTCCTCGAGGACGAGCACGCGGCGCTCAAGCACGCGCTGCGCTCGGGCCGCTGCGAGCTGGCGCTCATGTACGGCTACGACCTCGACGACGACATCGACCACGTCCGGGTCGGTGTCGCGGCGCCCTACGTCCTCGTCGGCAAGGGGCACCGGCTGGCGCGCCGCAAGAAGGTCGCGCTCGCCGAGCTCGAGAAGGAGCCGATGGTGCTCCTCGACCTGCCCCACAGCGGCCAGTACTTCGAGCGGCTGGTCGAGTCGGCCGGCTTCCGCCCCGAGATCCGCCACCGCAGCGCCGGCTTCGAGACCGTCCGTGCGATGGTCGCCAACGGCCAGGGGTGGTCGGTGCTCAACCAGCGTCCGGCCAGCTCCACGACGTACGACGGTGCCGAGATCGTGACCCTCGAGATCAGCGATCCGGTCGAGCCTCTCGAGGTCGTGCTGGCCTCGATGAAGGGCGTGCGCCTCACCGCCCGCGCCCAGGCCTTCGTCCGCTCCTCCGGTCGTGCAGCACGGCGGCGGGAAGGCCGCTGACGCGACCTTCCCGCCGGGGGAGTGCTGGGTGGCTCAGGCCTGCGGGGCCAGCGCCACCTCGCTCGGAGCGAGCTTGCGGCCGCGCGCCAGCAGGTAGTAGATCGGCGCGGTCGCGACCAGGCCGATGATCCAGCTCAGGTCAGCGCCGTCGAGCTTGTCCGCGACCGGCCCGGTGTAGAGCGGCGTGGCCATGAACGGGATCTGGACGATGATGCCGATGACGTAGGCGAGGATCGCCTGGCCGTTGAAGCGGCCGTAGATGCCGCCGTCGGCTGCGAAGATCGAGTCGAGGTCGTAGTTGCCGCGGTGGATCAGGTAGAAGTCGATCAGGTTGATCGCGGTCCACGGCACCAGCACCACGAGCAGCGCGAGCACGATGTCGACGAAGTGCGAGATGAAGTTGCCGGAGACGCCGATGGCGAAGTACGTCGAGGCCGCCATCACCACGAGCGAGAGCACCACGCGGCTGCGGGCGGTCGGGATCCAGGTGGCGACGAAGGTCTGCACGCAGGTGATGACCGAGAGCACGGTGCCGTAGAGGTTGAGCGCGTTGTGGCTGATCACCGAGAGCAGGAAGAGCACCAGCAGCGGGGTGCCGAACGCTCCGGTGGTGTCCCGGACGCCGGTCATGACCTCGATGCCCGGCTTCATCGCCAGCGCAACGATGGCGCCGAAGGCGAACGGCAGGATGGAGCCGAGGGTGCAGCCGAGGTAGGTGGCGGTGAAGGTGGCCTTCACCCCGACGCCGGCCGGCAGGTAGCGCGAGTAGTCCGAGACGTACGGAGCGAACGCGATCTGCCACAGCGCACCCAGCGAGACGGTGGCGAGGAAGCCGGCGGTGCTGTAGCCGCCCTGCGTCCAGAAGCCCGCGGGCACGCCGGCGACGAAGATGGCGACGGTGCCGAGCACGATGCCGATGCCGAGGACCCAGGTCGCGATCTTGTTGAGCGAGTGGATGACCTTGTAGCCGATCACCGCGATCAGGCCGGAGCCGAGCGCGCCGATGACGATGCCGGCCTCGACCGGGATCGGCTCGGCGATGCCGTGCAGCGACTGGCCGGCGAGGACGATGTTGGAGGCGAAGAAGGCCAGGTACATCACGGCCGCGATCACCACGACGATCAGGGCGCCGTACGAACCGAACTGGCCGCGGCTCTGGATCATCTGGGGGATGCCCATCTGCGGGCCCTGGGCCGAGTGCAGCGCCATGAAGACGCCGCCGACGAGGTGGCCGACCACGATGGCGACGAGGCACCAGAAGAGATCGAGGCCGAAGACGGTGACGCCAGCGGCACCGGTGACGACGGGCAGGGGAGCGATGTTCGTCCCGAACCACAGGGTGAAGAGGTCGCGCACCTTGCCATGGCGGTCCTCGGGCGGGACGTAGCCGATGGTGTGCTTCTCGACGACTGGTTGGTCTGGCATGTTTCATTCTCCAAAGGTGTGAGGCGCAACACCCATGGTCGTGACCCCTCCATTCCTCTGGCAAACGAATCCTTTTGGCATAAGGCATCGCCAAAACCGATGCAGGTCGACCCGCGAGCTGGTGCGAGCCGCCTGCATGGCACCCTGGCGCTCGCATTCTTAGGTAAACCTTTCTAAGGTCAGCCTTACCAAATGAAAGGATGGCCGTGAAGCCTCTCTCCGCTGTTGTGGTCTCGGTCTCGGTTGCCCTCCTCGGGGCAACGCTCACCTCCTGCTCCTCCGGCGACGCCCTCGTCGTCTACAACGCTCAGCACGAGCAGCTCATGGAAGAGCTGGTGCCGGCATTCGAGAAGGAGACCGGGATCGACGTCGAGCTGCGCAACGGCAAGGACCTCGAGCTGGCCGCCCAGCTCGTCGCGGAGGGCGAGAAGTCGCCGGCCGACGTCTTCCTCACCGAGAACTCCCCGGCGATGGCCGCGGTCGAGCGCGAGGGCCTGCTGGCCACCCTGCCGGACGACGTGACCGCGCCGATCCCGGAGCAGTACCGGCCGACGAGCAACGCCTGGACCGGGTTCGTGGCCCGCTCCACCGTGCTGGTCTACAACACCGACGAGATCACCGAGGCCGAGCTGCCCACCTCGATGCTCGACCTGGCCAAGCCGGAGTGGAAGGGCAAGGTCTCCTTCTCGCCGACCGGTGCCGACTTCCAGGCGATCGTCGCCGGGGTCCTGGCCACCGAGGGCGAAGCGGCAACCAAGGCATGGCTGGAGGGGATCAAGGCCAACGGCACCGTCTACGACGGCAACAACGTGGTGCTGGAGTCGGTCAACGCGGGCGAGGTGCCGGTCGGGATCATCTACCACTACTACTGGTACCGCGACCAGGCCGAGTCCGGCGAGGTCAGCGACAACTCGAAGCTCCACTTCTTCGGCAACCAGGACCCCGGCGCGTTCGTGAGCGTCTCCGGCGCCGGTGTGCTGGCCTCGGCCGAGCACAAGTCCGACGCCGAGAAGTTCGTCGGCTACCTGACCGGCAAGACCGGCCAGCAGGGCCTGGCCGACAGCTACGCGCTGGAGTACCCGCTCAACCCCGAGGTCCAGCTCGACCCGCCGGTCAAGAAGTTCTCCGAGCTCGCGCCGCCCGCCGTGTCGGTCTCCGACCTCGACAGCGCCGCGGTGGTCGACATGATGACGGAAGTCGGCTTCCTCTGAGCAGCCTGCATCTCGGCACGTTGGACACCGTCCGGTACGGGCGGTGGCTGGTCCCGGTGCTGGCCGGCGCGATCGTCGCCGCCTGCCTGATCCCGGTCGGGTACGTCCTGTGGTCGGCCGCATCGGTCGGGCCTTCCGAGGCGTACGACTTCCTGGTCCGGCCGCGGATCGGGGAGCTGCTGTGGAACACCGGTCGGCTGGTGGTCGCCGGGGTCCTGCTCTCCGTCGTGTTCGGGGTCTGCGGGGCGTGGGTGGTCGAGCGGACCTCGCTGCCCCTGGCCGGGTGGTGGCACGGCGCGCTGTGCGCGCCGCTGGCCATCCCGGCCTTCGTCAACGGCTACGCGTGGGTGGCGACGACCCACGCGGTGCAGTCCTACCCCGGGACGGTGCTCGTCGTCTCGCTGTCCTACTACCCGCTGGTCTACCTGCCGACGGTGGCCGCGCTGCGCCGCCTCGACCCCTCGCTGGAGGAGGTCGCGGCGTCGCTCGGCCGTCGGCCGCGGGAGGTCTTCCGGCTCGTGGTGCTGCCCACCCTCGCCCCGGCCGTCCTGGGCGGGGCGCTGCTGGTCGGGCTGCACCTGCTGGCCGAGTACGGCGCCCTGCAGCTGCTCAACTACCCGACCCTGACGACCGCGATCCTGCAGCAGTACGGCACGGCCTTCAACGGTCCCGCCGCGACCCTGCTGGCCAGTGTGCTGCTGCTGGCGTGCTTCGGGCTGCTCGCCCTGGAGATGCTGGCCCGTGGGCCGGCGCACCGCGCCCGGGTCGGCAGCGGCACCGCCCGCCCGGCGCCCAGGACGCGACTCGGGCGCTGGACCGCGCCCGTCGTGGTGGGACTCGGAGCCTTCGTGGCACTGGCCGTCGGTCTCCCCGCGGCCAGCCTGGTGCGATGGCTGGCCCGAGGTGCCTCGGCCGAGCTCGACCTGTCCCGGCTGCTCCCGGCGGCCGGCACCAGCATCGCGCTCGCCGCCGTCGCCGGCCTGGTCGCGACGGCCGCGGCGCTCCCGGTCGTCTGGGAGGCCGTGCGCCACCGGACCAGCTGGTCGCTGGGTGTCGAGCGGGCGGCGTACACCACCAGCGCGCTGCCGGGCGTCGTGGTGGCGCTGGCCCTGGTGACGGTCGCGATCGGCTGGCTGCCCGGGGTCTACCAGACCCTGCCGCTGCTGGTGGCGGCGTACGTCATCCTGTTCCTGCCGCGGGCGCTCGTCGCGGTGCGCGGGGTGCTGGAGCTGGTGCCGCCGCGGCTGGAGGAGGTCGCGCTGAGCCTGGGCCAGAGCCGGGCCGGGGCGATGCGGTGGGTCACGCTGCCGCTGCTGCTGCCTGGGCTGGCGACGGCCACCGCGCTGGTCGCGCTCGCGGTCTCGACCGAGCTGACCGCCACCCTGCTGCTGGCCCCGATCGGCACCACGACCCTGGCCACCGAGTTCTGGAGCGAGGCCTCCGCGGTCGCCTACGGGGCAGCGGCGCCCTACGCGCTCGCGCTGGTGCTGCTCGCGATCCCGGCGACGGTGCTGCTGGGGCGCTCGTCCCGAGGGGAGGCGCGATGACCGCGGCACTGCAGGTGAGCGGGCTGCGCGCCGGACACGGCCGGCGCCAGGTGCTCGACGGGCTCGACCTGACCGTCGAGGACGGCGTCACCGCCGTGCTCGGAGCCTCCGGATGCGGCAAGACCACGCTGCTGCGCTGCGTGGCCGGGTTCATCACGCCCAGCGCCGGCGAGATCCGGATCGGCGGGCGCTCGGTCGCGGGGCTGGCGCCGCGTCGCCGCGGGGTCGGGTACGTCCCGCAGGAGGGCGCGCTCTTCCCGCATCTCGACGTCGGCGGCAACATCGCCTTCGGGCTGGGCCGCTCGGTGTCCCGGGCCGAGCGGCAGGCGCGGGTGGCCGAGCTGCTCCGGCTGCTCGAGCTGCCCGCGGAGCTGGCCGACCGGCATCCGCACGAGCTCTCCGGCGGCCAGCAGCAGCGTGTCGCCGTGGCCCGTGCGCTCGCGCCCCGGCCGGCTCTGGTGCTCCTCGACGAGCCGTTCTCCTCGCTCGACGCGGGGCTCCGGGAGGAGTCGGGGCGTGCGGTCGTGCGGGCGCTGCGTACGGCCGGCGCGTCAGCGCTGCTGGTCACCCACGACCAGGGCGAGGCGCTCTCGCTGGCCGACCAGGTGGCCGTGATGGCCGCCGGGCGCTTCCTGCAGGTCGGCTCCGCGGTGGACGTCTACCTGACCCCCGAGCATCCCGGTGTCGCCGCCTTCCTCGGCTCGGCGACGCTGCTTCCCGGCGAGGTCGCCGCAGACGGACGGGCCGACTCGCCGCTCGGCGAGGTCAGGCTCGCGGCGCCGCTGCCCGCCGGCCCGGTGACGCTGGTCGTACGCTCCGAGCAGGTGCAGGTCTCGGCCGATGCCACCTCGGGGACCAAGGGCGTCGTCGAGGAGGTCTCGTTCTTCGGCCACGACGCCACCATCCGGGTGCGGCTGGGCGATGACGTACGCGTCACCGCCCGGGTCGCCGGCACCGGGATCCCCGACATCGGGGCCACGGTCGCGCTCGAGGTCGTCGGGCCGCTGGTCGGCTATGCCGGGGACGCTCGATGAGCTCGACGATCGCGACGGGTGCCCATCTGCTCCTGAACGGGCGGCCGGGGGACCCGGCGGTGATCACCGCCGAGGCGACGCTGACCTATGCCGAGCTGGAGCAGGCGGTGACGGACCGGGTGGCTGCGTACGGTCCCTCGCACGGGGTCGTGCTGCTCGAGGCGGGCAACGACCTGGACTCGGTGATCGGCTACCTCGCCGCGCTCGCCGCCCGGCGGCCGGTGCTGCTGACACCGCCGGGGAGCGACCTGGGCGAGCTCCGGACGCGCTACCGGGCCGCGTTCGACGGCACGGCCGAGATCCATCCCGACCTCGCCCTGCTGCTGTCGACGTCGGGCTCGACCGGGTCGCCGAAGCTGGTCAGGCTCTCGCGGGACAACCTGGCCGCCAACGCGGCCAGCATCGCGGCCTACCTCGGGCTCACCTCCGCCGACCGGGCGATGAGTTCGCTGCCGCTGCACTACTGCTACGGCCTCTCGGTGCTCAACTCCCACCTCAGTGCCGGGGCCGCGGTGATCCTCACCGACCTCTCCGTCGCCGATGAGTGCTTCTGGGACGTCGCCGTCCGCAACGGCGCCACCTCGTTCGCCGGGGTGCCCTACACCTTCGACCTGCTCGACACCTCAGGCTTCGCCGAGCGCTCGCTGCCGTCGCTGCGCTACATCACCCAGGCCGGCGGCAAGATGCCGCCCGAGACCGTCCGTCGCTATGCGGCTCTTGGGGAGTCTCGTGGCTGGGACCTGGTCGTCATGTACGGCCAGACCGAGGCCACGGCTCGGATGGCCTATCTCCCGCCGGATCTGGCTGCCAGCCGGCCCGAGGCGATCGGCATCCCGATCCCGGGCGGCCACTTCCGACTCGATCCCGTCGACGGTGTGGGGGAGGGCGTCGGCGAGCTGGTCTACACCGGGCCGAACGTGATGATGGGGTACGCCGAGAGCGTCGGCGACCTCGCTCGCGGTCCCGAGCTCACCGAGCTCCGCACCGGCGACCTCGGTCGGCAGGCCGACGACGGGCTGTGGGAGATCACCGGCCGGCGCAGCCGGTTCGGCAAGGTCCTCGGGCTGCGTCTCGACCTCGACCGGATCGAGTCCGAGCTCGGTCCCGCTGCCGTTCGTGTCGTCGCGCCGGGCGGCCGCCTGCACCTGTTCACCTCGGATCCTGGGTCAGCCGCCGGGTTGTCGGCGCGTGTCGGGGGCATCGTGGCCCTGCCGCGCGCGGCGGTCCAGGTCCACCGGATCGACGAGATGCCGCGTACGCCGAACGGGAAGGTCGACTACGCCACCCTCAACGCGTGGGCGAGCGTGGCCGACGCGGCCGGGCCGCCGGCCGCCGGGCCGGCCGGGGCTGGGCTGGCGGCGGGTGCGGACGCCGAGGCGCTGCGTACGGTCTATGCGGCGGTGCTCGGGCGGCCCGACGCGACCGTGGCCGACAGCTTCGTCTCGCTCGGAGGTGACTCGCTCTCCTTCGTCGAGATCGCGACCCAGCTCGGCGCGCGGCTCGGCACCCTGCCGACCGGCTGGCAGCACCGGAGCATCACCGAGCTCGCCGCGAGCGCGCGGAGCCCGCGGCGCTGGCTGCGGCCCGTCGAGATCCCGGTGCTGCTGCGCGCGGTGGCCATCGTGGCCATCGTCGGCAGCCACGCGGACGTGTGGACGCTCCTCGGTGGCGCACACATCCTGCTCGCGGTGGCCGGCTTCAACCTCGCCCGCTTCGGGCTGACCGCCCCGACCCGGGTGCTGCGCGCCCGTCGGCTGCTCCGGGGTGCGGCGGCGGTCGCGCTCCCGGCCGGCCTCTGGGTCGCCGCGGTGGCCCTGGTCAGCGACCGCTACCACTGGCCGACCGCCCTGGGCCTCAACCAGGCGCTCGGCAGCGACGAGTGGACCCGCGACTGGCAGCTCTGGTTCCTGGAGGTCATCACCTGGTCGTTCGCCGGGCTCGCCCTCCTGCTCCTGGTGCCCGTCCTCGACCGGTGGCAGCGGCGTCACCGGTTCTCGGCGGCTGTCGGCGTGGTCGGCGTGACCCTCGCGGTGCGGTACCTGTGGGTCGGCCTCGAGGCCGGTGCGACCGAGCGCTACACGATCGGCTGTGTCCTGTGGTGCGTCGCGCTGGGCTGGGCGGCGGCCGAGGCGCAGCGACCGTGGCAGCGGGTGCTCGTCGCGACGCTCGTCGTGGTGGCGACGTACGGCTTCTTCGGAGATCCGGTCCGCGAGGCCACGGTCGCCCTCGGCATCCTCGTCCTGCTGATCCCGTGGCCTGCGCTGCTGCCGTGGCCGCTGGCGCGCCTGACCGCCGTGCTCGCCGCCTCGTCGCTGTGGATCTACCTCGTTCACTGGCAGGTCTATCCGGGGCTCGAGGCCGCCGGCCTCGGGTGGCTCGGTGTCCTCGCCTCCCTCGCCGCCGGTGTGGCTGTCGCACTCGGTCCGGCCGCATGGGTCGCTCGCGCAAGGGTCGCTAGATTGACGGCGTGAGGATCACGGTCGTACGCGGGGACATCACCGAGCAGCACGTCGACGCGGTCGTGAACGCCGCCAACTCCTCGCTCCTGGGCGGCGGAGGGGTGGACGGGGCGATCCACCGGCGCGGCGGCCCGATGATCCTCGAGGAGTGTCGGCGGCTGCGGGCGGGTCACCTCGGCGGTGGTCTCCCGGTCGGGCAGGCGGTCGCGACGACGGCGGGAAACCTGCCCGCACGGTGGGTGATCCACACGGTCGGCCCCGTGTTCGGCGACGCCCAGGACAACACCGGCCTGCTGGCCTCCTGCTTCCGCGAGTCGCTCCGGGTCGCCGACGAGCTCGGGGCGCGCACGGTGGCGTTCCCGGCGATCTCGACCGGCGTCTACCGCTACCCGCTCGAGGAGGCTGCGTACGTCTCGCTGTGGACCCTCGCCCGGACGCCGACCTCCGTCGAGGAGGTGCGCCTGGTGCTCTTCGACCAGAAGGCGTACGACGCCTTCGACCGCGCCCGCGCGGCTCTCGATCCCTCGGACGCCGAGGTCGAGGCCGAGCTGCGGAAGCTGCCGGAGAAGATGTGGCGGGAGACGTTCGAAGCGGCCGACGGGCTGACGGCCGAGGACCGCGACTGGACGTGGGGAGGCGGCCAGAAGATGGAGAGCGGCGCGACCCAGGCGCCGTACCCCGTCTACAGCGACCGGGTCCGACAGCTCTACGTCTCGCTGCCAGGCGCCAACATCGACTGGATGAAGTGGATGAGCGGCAACCCGCTCCTCTCCGATCCCGCCCGTCTCGCCGACCTGCCCGCCGCTGACGCCGCCCGCCTGGCGACCGTCTACAGCCGCGGCGAGCAGTTCAGCGACGGCGTCTTCGGACGTGCCCTCCAGGACGGCTCCCTCGACGCGATCGTCGCGCGGCTGCGCACCTGGTACGACACCGAGCGGTGAGATCATGCCCTTGTCTCGGGACCCAAGGGGATGTTGTGAACTCTCGTGTTGTCGTCGTCGGCGTCGTGATCGCGCTGCTGATGGTCGGTGGTGGCGTCTGGAAATGGCGAAGCGGCCTGACGCCGCACTATGAGAAGGCGACGGTCTGCGGCGTACGGACCGACCTCGTCGAGGACCTGCTCGACACGGACAGGTTCGTGGAGAGGTATGGCTTCGGGAGGCGCTGCTCGGCCGTCGTCGGCGGAGAAGGCTCTGACGACGGCGAGCTCGAGTTCACGCTGCTCGCCGATGATGCGGAGACCTGGCCGAGGCGGCTCCGGACGGTGGAGTCGAGCGCTCACCGGATGAGCTTCAACGGCGGGCTCGCCGGCTTCGAGCGCACCGACGACAATTTCGAGGGCAGGTGGGTGTGCTCGCGATACTGGCCGGGGCTACCGGCGATCTCCGTCTGGTCCTCCTCCGAGATCGAAGGATCCGCGAAGGCGTTCGGCAAGGTGCTCAGAGCCGCGGCCGAGTTCGCCGCCGGCTGCGACGCCGATCCTCTCGACGGACCCTTCGAGGCGTACGCCGAGCCGACCGCCTGCGGGATGAGCACCGGGCGTGTCGCGTCGGTGCTCGGCACAGACTTGTTCAGGGGCTCCGATCCCGAACCGCTTCCCCTCGGGGATCGGGGAAGCTGGTCCTGTGCCGTCGTCAGTGACAGCATCGGCGGGGAGGTCGGCAGCGTCGTGGCCGCGGCGTCGGTCGAACAGGACGACTGGGAGGTCGAGCACCGGCGGATCGGCGCGGTGGAGGACTCGTTCTCGGTTGCCGGTGGGCGGGCGTACGTCGATGGTGGCGGGCGTGCTGCGCGGGGCTTCTGGGCGTGTGATCTGGGGCCGGATGTGGTTGGTGGTGGCACGGTTGCCACGATCGGGGCTGCGGGGGTTTCGTCGCGGTCTTTGTCTCTGGGGGATCTTCGGGTGATGGTCGCTGAGGTTGCGGGTGCTGTTGGTTGTGGGGCGCGCGGCGAGTGACTTGTCTCGGTGGTCGAGCTTGTCGAGACCACGCTGTGCGTAACTGTTCTTCGTGGTTGGGGTGGGCCGCCGACTCTTTCCTGAGGGTCTTCTCGCCGGGCCCCGGAGTCAAGGACGGCCTTCGGGCGCCGGCTTCGCCGGGTGCGCGACATGTTGTGTCGCGGACCAGTGATGCCCCGGTGGTCGAGCTTGTCGAGACAACGCGTGCGTGACCGTCGTCGTGGCTGGGGTGGGCCGCCGACCCTTTCCTGAGGGTTTTCTCGCCGGGCCCCGGAGTAAAGGACGGCCTTCGGCCGCCGGCTTCGCCGGGCGCGCGACATGGTGTGTCGCGGACCAGTGATGCCCCGGTGGTCGAGCTTGTCGAGACCACCCCGTGCGTAACCGTTCCCCGGGGCTGGTGTGGGCCGCCGACCCGTTCTTGAGGGTCTTCTCGATCTGGACCGGCGTCAAGGACGCCCTGCGGGCGCCGGCTTCGCCGGCCGCTTCGCGGTCCTGGACTCCGGACCAGATCGAGAAAAGATTTGGCTGGCTATCGGGGCGGCGGCCGGGGTGTGGCGCAGCGAGATTCTTGTACGGGATCGGACTGCTTTGGGGGAGGGATGGTGGCCCTGCGGGCCACTTATCATCCACAGGAACGAGGCCGTTCGCTAAATGCGAAAAGGTCGTTTGACCTGGGAAAATAGGTGGATCTGTCGGTGACAGAGGCGTAGAATCAGACCCATCACAGCACACCTCTGAAGGGAGGGACGCGATGAGTCTCGGCCGCGAGATCGACCACCGGGGAACCAACCCTGGCGATGCGATCGACGCCGCCCTGACCGCCATCGAATCCTCCCTTCGAGAGCTGCTGTCGAGCGACCCTGTCTATTGGCGGACCGGGCAGAAGAGGGACCTGCTCGAACGACTCGAGAAGCTTCAGGCCCAGCAGGCCGCTTTGAAGCTGCGGGTCTTGGCCGTTGCTGGGGATATCGCTGAAGAGACCGGTGCGAAGGACGCGGCGGGGTGGCTGCGGACCGAGCTGCTGATCGACAACGCTGTTGCCCGCGCCCAGATCAAACTCGCCGCCGGCGTCGGCAAGTACGAGCGCGTCGCCGCAGGTCTCGCCGAGGGCGTCGTGTCCCCGGACAAGGCCCGGGTGATCACCCAGGCCCTCGACAAGATCGAGACCGACCCGGTCGCGAGCCGCGAGGACCTGGTCCTGGCCGAGAAGCTGCTGGTCGACTACGCCACCCGGCTGACCGCCAACGAACTCCGCATCGTCGGCAAGCGCATCCTGCGCGAGATCGACCCTGCCAGGTTCGAGGACGCCGAAGCCCAAGCACTGCTGGCCGAGGAAGAACGCGCCCAGCAGAAGACCGCGCTGCGGGTGTGGGACAACCACGACGGGACCGTCGGGTTCGACGGGGTCCTCCCGACCTCGGTCGGGATGCGGTTCAAGCGACTCGTCGAGGCCTACGCCCAGCCCCGCAAACAACAGCTCCTCGACAAAGGTGCCCAGTTGCCGCCGTGGGAGCGGTTGATGGGTCAGGGCTTCGCCCGGCTCTTGGAGACCGTCGACCCGGCCGCCCTGCCCCGGCACGGTGGTGACGCCACCACCATCAACGTGGTGATCTCGCTCGAGGATCTCCGCAAGGAACTCGGGACTGCGACCCTGGGCTACGACGAGACCAACGGCACCACCATCTCAGCGGCCGAGGCCCGCCGAATGGCCTGCAATGCCACCATCATCCCCTGGGTGCTGGGCGGCGATAGCGAGATCCTCGACGCCGGCCGGGCGAGCAGGCTCTTCCAGCCGATCCAACGCAAAGCCCTCCGGCTGCAGCAGAAGTGCTGCCAAGCCGAAGGGTGTGACATGCCACCCGAATGGTGCGACGCCCACCACCTCGACCCCTGGGCAACCGGCGGCAAGACGAATCTCAAGGACGGGGCGCTGTTGTGCCCACATCACCACCGACTGGCGCACAACCCTGCCTATGTCCATGAACGACCACCGGACGGCACCATCCGCTTCACTCGCCGTCCCTGAGTGCTCCGTCGGATACCCGCCGGAAGTGTCCGATGACTCGCCCTAGGTTCTGGGCATGGGTACGCATGTGGACATCGATCCGGCCATCCTCTACTTCGGCACGCCGGTGGTGGTGCTCTCGACGCTCAACGAGGACGGCAGCACGAACCTGATGCCGATGTCGTCGGTGTTCTGGCTGGGACGTACGGCGGTCCTCGGGATGGGGGCCTCGTCGCAGACGGCGCGCAACCTGAGGGAGCGGCCCGAGATCGTCCTCAATCTTCCCAGCGTCGACCTGGTGACCCAGGTGGACCGGCTGGCGCTGACGACGGGCAATGCGGCGATGTCGGCGGCGAAGGCGGAGCGTGGGTATGTGCACGTGGCCGACAAGTACGGGCACGCCGGGTTGACGGCGTACGGATCGGACACGGTGCTGCCGACGTCGGTCGCCGAGTGCCCGGTGCACATCGAGGGGACGATCTCGGCGATCCACGAGCTCGGGGAGCCGAAGCTGCTCGCCGTGGAGGTGGCGGTGACGGCGGTGCGGGTCATGCCTGACGTACGCCTCGAGGGTCATCCCAACCGGATCGACCCGGATCGGTGGCGGCCGCTGGTGATGAGCTTCCAGCAGTTCTACGGGCTGGGGGAGCGGGTGCATCCGTCGCGGTTGGCGAGCATCGACGAGGAGCTCTACCGCTGACCGGCGCCGGATCGATACATCCGGGCGGCGGAATGTGGTTCGGGTCGACATAGACCTGTGGCGGGCGTCACATCTACCGTCGATCTGCCCGCCGGGAAGCGGCGGGCGGGTCTCGCTGAGGAGGATCGGTCATGCGTCTCGGGTCACGGATCTCACCCAGGTTGCGGCAACGACGGATCGGTGCGGCGCTCGCGGGCCTCGGCCTGGTGCTCGCCGGCGGTACGGCGATCGCGGTCGCGCCTTCCGCAGAGCCTGCGGCGGCCGCGGGCACGTGGACGGCCCGGACCGCGGGAGGGATGACCACGCAGCTGTACGTCCCCAGCACCTCTCCGACGCTCGGCACCGGGCGTGCACTCATGGTCAATCTGCACGGCTGCGTGCAGACCTCGGCCAACCTGCGCGACGGCGGCAACTGGACCGCGACCGCCGACGCCCGCGGCATGGTTGTCGCGGTCCCCGCGGCGCCGAACGGCGGCGTCATCCTCGGCTGCTGGGACTACTACGACAGCAACCACTCCAGGACCTCGCCGAGCCGGCACGACGACAACCTCCTCCAGCTGGTCAGCGACCTGCTCGCGGATCCGGCGCTGGACATCGACCCCGACCAGGTCTATCTCTCCGGTCTGTCCTCCGGTGGCGGCGAGACGATGGTGATGGGGTGCCTCGCGCCCGACGTCTTCGCCGGGATCGGGATCAACGCCGGGCCGTCGGTCGGGACGACCTCGGGGCAGATCGGGTCCGTGGCGGTCACCCAGTCGCAGGTCACCAACACCTGCCGGACCTTCGCCGGCTCGGCCTCCTCAGGTTTCGGCAGCCAGGTCACCTCGGTGATCTACGGCTCCAACGACACGACCGTCGCGCCCGGCTACAACACCCTGAACGCGCAGGTCATGGCCGGGATCTACGGTGCCTCCTCGCAGTCCTCGTTCTCGCTGTCGGGGCTGGCCGGCAACAACACCGCCGGCTCCGGGACGCTGTGGTCGGACGGCAGCGGCCCGCGGGTATCGCTGATCCAGAACACCGGGATGGGCCACAACTGGCCGGCGGGCGGTGGCCCCGGTGGCTCCTACATCACGACGAACTCGATCGACTACCCGGCGTACGTCACGGACTTCTTCTTCGACAACAACCGCCGCGTCGATCGGAGCACCGAGCCGACGGACCCGCCCACGGAGGAGCCCACCGACCCGCCGACCGAGCCCGGCCTCTACTGCGGCTCGGCGACCAACACCCAGCACCAGGCCGCCGGGCGAGCGCACTCCTACGGGACCAACCCCTACAACCCGTACTACGCCGATGTCTCCGAGGACTACATGGGCCAGGGCGACGCCACCGTGACCACCCTCCAGGAGTCGGCGGGCGGCCGCTTCGACGTGGTGACGACCTGCTGACGTAGGCTTCGTGTCCCGACGGAACGAGGTGCAGCATGACGGCGAGCAAGTCGGCTCGTGAGAGGAAGGCAGCCTCGCAGGCCGGGCCTCTGGCCACGGTGAGGATCGATCTCGACGAGCAGCAGCAGTTCGTCTACAAGGTCACCTGCACGGAGTGTGTCGTCCGGGACCGGATCAAGTGGGCGACCTATCGCGCCGGTGAGGACAACGGCTTCATGGCGGCGATGGACCGATGGATCTTCCACCTCACCCAGAAGCACCCCGAGGCGGACGCACCGTGCCTGAAGTTCCTGCCCGAGGCCCAGCAGCGGCAGCAGGAGCGGCGGGAGGCGCGGTCGTCGCGCTGACGGCTCAGCCGTTCGACGCCGCGGCCTTGATCTCCTCGAACTGCGCGCCCATCCGGGCGGCGAGGGCCTCGGCGGCACGCAGCGGGCGCACCATCACCTTGAAGTCGATGATCTTCCCCTCCTCGTCGTAGGTGAGGAAGTCGCAGCCGTTGAGGTCGAGGCCGTCGACCTTGGCGGTGAACTCATAGGCGTGGTGGGCGCCGTCGTGGATCTCGCGTACGTAGGTGAAGTCCTCGAACACCTTCACCACCGCGCGCAGGATCGCGGCGGTGATCGCCCGGCCGGGGTAGGGCTTGAACGCGACCGGGCTGGTGAACACGACGTCGTCGGCCAGCATCGACTCGACGGCGTCCATGTCCTTGGCCTCGATCGCCTCACGGAAGGTGGTCATTCGGGCTCCTCCTGGGTCGGTGGTGGAAGAGAGCCTAGAGGGAGGGGCGTTGCGGCGCGCTGTTCCCCACCGTCCCGCCGCCGCCGAGGGCGTAGCCGATGCCGATGCCCACCGCGGCGGGGGCGAGGACGAGAGCGGTGAGGAACGGGGTCAGGTTCCAGAAGTCGCTCCACAGCACGCCGAAGTCGCGACCCTCCTCGAACCAGATCCGGAACGGACCGCTGAGGCCGACCGCGCCGGCGATCACTGCCCACCGCACGAACACGGGCACGAGACGCTTCGCGTGGTATCCGTCCCACAGGCCCCAGAGCCCGGAGACGGCGAGCAGCAGCGCGAAGTAGAGCAGGCCGGCGCCGATGGTGGCGTCCTCGGCGCGGAAGAGGACATCGGTTGCGACCGAGAACAGGATGCTGCCGCCGACCATCACGGTCAGCCGTACGAAGAGCTTCATGTCTTCAGGATCCTGGATCGAAGGCACGAGGCGCATGAGCGCCGGTACTCAGATCCGCGGGCTCGGCGCTTGACAGCCGCCGAGGGGGACGACAGGGTCGCGACGGTGGAGTCGAGCAGCGACCGGCAGACCGGCCGGGACCCCGGGTTCGTGCCGGGCGGCGCGGTCCGTCCGACGACGACGCCGCTCGCCGCTGCAAGGGGCACGGGCAAGGTGGCCGCCCTCACCTTCGACGACGGGCCCAACCCCGGCGAGACCGATCGCTTGCTGGACGTCCTGGCAGCTCACGAGGTCACAGCGGTGTTCTGCGTCATCGGTCAGAACATCACCGCCCCCGGCGGCGCCGAGATCCTGAGGCGCATCGTCGCCGAGGGTCACACGCTGTGCAACCACTCCACCTCCTACGCCGACATGGGCAGCTGGTCCCATGCCGAGGTCGAGCGGGACCTCGAGGCCACTCTCGCCACGATCCGAGAGGTGCTGGGTGATCCGGCCCAGCAGGTGCCCTACTTCCGGGCTCCGAACGGCAGCTGGGGCATCACCGGAGAGGTCGCCGCAGCCCTCGGCATGCAGCCGCTCGGCCTGGGCAACGTGATCTTCGACTGGGACGGCAACGACCTCTCCGAGGAGACCCTGACGAACAACCTCCGCGCGGCGATCCGGCCCGGCGCGGTGGCCCTGGCCCACGACGGTGGCGGCAACCGCGAGAACACCGTCCGCGCGATCGAGACGGTGCTCCCGGAGAAGCTCGCCGAGGGATACATCTTCACCCTGCCGCAGGGCGGCGTCACGGCGTGACGGTCACCTCGGCTCGCGAGCTGTCCGGCGTGAGCTCGCGAGCTGTCCGGCGTGAGGTCGAACGCGGCGGTCGAGTCCTCCACGCTGACCCGGTAGTCGCCCGCCCAGCCGCGCACCTTCACCCGCCCCTCGGAATCGGTGCGCAGGTGCGTCGGCCCCAACCACCACTCCTGCTTGACCAGGCGGTGGAGCGCGTCGTACGCGGGCTTTGGTGTGCCGTCGGCACGCACCAGCCCCGCGGGCGCGCCGAGCCAGGACCCGAGATCGGTGAGGCCCCAGTAGGTGACCGCCTCGACCGACGGGTGCGAGAGCAGGGTGCGGTAGTGGCGTACGAGCTCGTCGGCCTGACGCTCCTCGCCCTCGGGGGTCGAGGGCCAGCTGGGCACCTGGTGGTCGTTGAGGTCCTCGATCTCGGCCGGCATCAGGTCGCCGGAGAGGAGCGTCGTCTCGCTGAGGTGCAGAGGGAGGCCGAAGCGGGCGAACCGCTCGAGGACCTCCAGGGTCCGCTCCTCACCCCAGTAGCCATGGTGCATGTGGCTCTGCAGGCCGATCGCGTCGACTCGGATCCCTGCCTCGAGCACGCCCTCGATGAGGCACTCGTAGGCCGTCGACATGTTGAAGTCGTTGAGCACGAGACGTACGCCGGGGTCGGCTGCCCGCGCCTCCTCGAAGGCCAGGCGTGCCATCGGGATGCGGCCGAGCTGCCGGCACAGCCGGGTGATGGCGTTCTGGCGGTCCTCGTTGTCGAAGACCGGCATGATCACCAGCTCGTTGATCGCGTCCCAGGTGTCGACCAGCCCGCCGAACGCGGTGAGCTCGCGGCGGATCCGGGCGCGGAGCACCTCCTCGACCTCCTCGGTCGGCACGTCGAGGAGCCAGGCAGGGGAGAGGGTGTGCCAGGCCAGCGGATGCCCCTTGAGCGACACTCCGCGGTCGCGGAACCAGCGCGCCGCGGTGAGCAGGCGCTCGGTCTCGGGCTCGCCTCGCACCGGCTCGAAACCGGACCAGTAGAACGGGAGCGTCGCCGTGTTGAACAACCCCAGCCAGAGGTCCACGAGCCGCTCGGCGGTCTCGGGGTCGGCGCCGCCGAAGACCGCACCGGGAGACTCGGCCGTGTCGGCGTTGGCCAGACCGATGAAGTCGAAGCCGATGTTGCCGAAGGCGAAGGCGTGGCGGGTCTGCTCGACGACCACCTCGGTGTCGGCGTAGGCGCCGCCGTCGGGACGGAGCAGCGTCAGCGTCACCTCGTGGGAGCGGTGACGGAGGGTCGGGTCGGGGGAAAGCAGCTGGTTCACAGGAGACCTTCGGAGGTGAGGTTACGCGGGTGTAAATCGTTATCGACAACGATTGAAGAGCGCAAGGGTCTGCTCGAGCTGGAGGACGGCACCGGTCGGCTAGATTGCGCATCGTGAGTGGATCGACGAGCAGTCGGAGTGCCCTGGTGATCGGCGCGGGGATCGGAGGGCTCACTGCGGCGCTCGCGCTGGCGCGGACCGGGTGGCGGGTGACCGTGCTGGAGCGGGCCCCGGAGCTCGCCGAGGTCGGGGCCGGGCTCTCGATCTGGCCGCGGGCGTGGGGCATCCTGACCGACCTCGGGGTCGCCGACCGCCTCGTCGACGGGACCCGCCCGGCGATCCAGGCAGGCTTGCGCCGCCCCGACGGGCGCTGGCTGGCGAAGGTGCGCGCCGACGCCGTCGAGCGCACCCCGGTTATGGTGCACCGAGCACGGCTGCACGAGGCCCTGGTGGCGACGCTGGCGGAGCACGACGGGGTCGAGGTACGCACCGGGGTCACCGTCACCGGCCTGGCCGGCCTCGACGAGCTCGACCCCCGCGGTCCGGCCGACCTGGTGGTCGCCGCCGACGGCATCCGCAGCGTGATCCGGAACGAGCTGCACCAGCGCGAGGACGTACGTCATGCCGGCTACACCGCCTATCGCGGCGTGACCGCGGAGCCGGTGCCGGGCGACGCCTCGAGCACGGGCGGGGAGACCTGGGGGACCGGGGTGCGGTTCGGCTACGTCCCGCTGGTGGACGGCCGGACCTACTGGTTCGCGACCGCCAACCGGCCCGCCGGGGAGACCAGCGACGATCACCACGCCGACGTCACCGCGCTGGTCGGCCACTGGCACGAGCCGATCCCGCAGCTGCTGGCCGCGACACCGCCGAGCGTGGTCATCCGTGGTGACATCTGCGACCTGCGGCTCCCGCTGAAGCGGTTCGACCACGGTCGCGTCGTACTGCTCGGCGACGCCGCGCACGCGACCACGCCCAACCTCGGCCAGGGCGCCTGCGCCGCGATCGAGGACGCCGCCGTCCTGGCCGCGCAGCTCGCCGGCCATGCTCGCGTCGAGAGTGCGCTGGTGGCCTACGACCGCATCCGGCGCCCGGCGACCCAGCGGCTGATACGTGCCTCCCGGCTGGTCGGCGTGCTCGGCCAGGTCGAGAACGGGCCGGTCGTCGCGGCCCGCGACACCGGCCTCGCCGGGCTGGGCGCGATCGCGGGGCTGCTGAGCAGGTAGGCGTCACAGACGCCGGTCGAGCGGTGTCTGGATGGCCATGACGGCTACCTATCTCACCCTGACCTTCATCGCCTCGATCGCCGCCCTCGGCGGGGCGGTGCTCAACCTGACCGGCCACCGGATACCCGTGACCGAGGCGCAACGGCTCTCGGTGCCCATGGAATGGTTGAGCTTCCCGATCGGGGTGTCCTACGCGCTGGGCTTCCTCGGTCTGCTGGTCGGGGTGGCGGTGCCGGCGGTCGGGATCGTCGCGGCCGCCGGGTTCGTGGTCTTCTTCGTGCTCGCGATCGGGGCGCACCTGCGGGTGGGCGACCGGAGCCTGGGTCGCGCGACCGTCGGTCTTGCGCTGGCGTCGGCCACGCTCGTCGTCACCGCGATGTACGCGGCGGGGCAGGACGATCTCGGCGGGGTCGTGGCGGCGTACGTCCGTGACCTGCCGGACCCGTGGTGGCCGGTCGTGCTGCTCGCGGTGATCCAGATCGGCGACGCGGTGATGTGCTTCAAGCCGGTCGGGTTCATCGCCCGGTGCTTCACCGACGTCGGGCTGCCGCGGGCGCTGTGGCCGGTGATGCCGTGGGTCAAGGTCGCGGCCACGGTCGGCCTGGTCGCCGGGCTGTGGGTGCCGTACGTCGGGGCTCTGACCAGTGCGGCCCTGATCGTCTACTTCGTGTGTGCCATCGCCGCACACGTCCGGGCCCGGGACATCGGCCGCAACCTCTTCCTCAACGCCACGCTGTCGCTGGTCCTGTGCGTGGCCGTGTTCGGCTTCTGCTTCCTGCGCTGAGCCGTGTCTAGGCCGCACCGAACATGGGCAGGCACGGCTCCACGCCGCTGACCTCGACGCCGCCGCGGTCGTTGCGCTCCCACCGGTCCCGGCTGAGCCGGAGGCGGTGGGAGACCAGCACCTCGCCGTCGCGTACGTCACGGGAGATGCCGTCGGGCTCGTAGCCGAGCTTGGTGGACACCCCGACGGAGGCGGCGTTGTCGGGGAAGGCCTCGGAGGTGGCGTACGCGGCGCCGAGGTGGTCGAAGGCCAGGGTGAGCGCGCCGAGACGGGCCTCGGTGCCGAAGCCGTGGCGGTGGTGGGGAAGGCCCAGCCAGGAGGCGGTGCTCACCTCGCGCCGCTCGGCGAACTCGGTCGCCGAGAGCCACACGACCCCGATCGGTTGCGTGTCGAGGAAGACGGTCAGGCCGAGGCTCCAATCGGCCGGCTGCCACTCGCCCCGGCTCGCCCAGGCGCCGCGCAGCACGTGGCGCGCCCGTTCCAGCGGCGGCCGTTCGGCCCACGGGGTCAGGAAGGGCCGGTCTCCCGGCTCGTGCACGCCGTCCGCCGCGACCGCGGCCAGGCGAGCGAGCTCGTCGTCGGTCGGCAGCCGCAGCTCCAGCCTCGGGGTCCGGATCACCAGGCCGAACAGCGGCCACACCTCCGTCAGCGTCATCGGGCCATCATCGAGAGGGGCCGATGCCGCGGGCAACCGGTTATCACCGCTCGGCGCGGCCCGGGTCCCGGACGTAGTCGAGGAGGTCGGCGGCCGCCGAGGTGTAGCGGTCGACCTCCTCGCCGCTGTCGCAGGTGCACAGCACGATGGTGACCTCGCCGGCACGTGGCCAGATCGCCTCCCAGGTCGCGCCGGCCTGCTCCCAGCGGAGCAGTCGCTCGAGGTCGTCGGTCATCGCGCGTGCTCCCTGAGGTCAGCCGAGGACGGCGTCGACGGACTGGGCCCAGAGGCCGGCGGCCTCGTCGATGGCAGGGGAGTCCACCACGAGGGCCGGGATGAACCGCACGACCTGGCCCCATGCGCCACAGGTGAGCAGCAGCAGGCCGCGCCTGGCGGCCTCCTGCTGGGCTGCGGCGGCGGTCGCGCCGTCGGGCTCGCCGTCGGGCGTGCGGAACTCGTTGCCGAGCATCAGCCCGAGACCGCGTACGTCGGTGATCGCCTCGTGCTTGCTCGCGACCTGCTCCAGGGCGGAGCGGAGCTCGGCGCCGCGCTCGGCGGCGTTCTTCACCAGGCCCTCCTCCTCGATGACGTCGAGGGTCGCCAGGGCCGCCGCGCAGGCGACGGCGTTGGCGCCGTAGGTGCCGCCCTGCGAGCCCGGCCAGGCCTTCGACATCAGCTCCTCGCTCGCCGCGATCGCGGACAACGGGAAGCCGGAGGCCAGGCCCTTGGCGGTCATGATGATGTCGGGCCGCCCGCCGAAGTGGTCGTGCCCCCAGAACTCGCCGGTGCGGCCGAAGCCGGTCTGGACCTCGTCGATGACGAGCAGGATCCCGTGCCGGTCTGCGCGCTCGCGCAGACCGTCGAGGAAGGCCCGGTCGGCGGGCACGTAGCCGCCCTCGCCGAGCACGGGCTCGACGAGGAACGCGGCGGTGTCGGCCGGGGCGCTCTGCGTCTGCAGCGTGTAGTCGAGCTGGCGCAGCGCGAACTCGGTCGCCTGCTCCTGCGGCCAGCCGAAGTGGGGCGCGTCGGGGAAGGGGGAGACCACGACGCCCGCCATCAGCGGGCTGAAGCCGGCGCGGAACTTGGTGCCCGAGGTGGTCATGGAGGCGGCCGCGACGGTGCGGCCGTGGAAGCCGCCGTGGAAGACGATGATGTTGGGCCGGCCGGTGGCCTGGCGGGCCAAGCGGATCGCGGCCTCCGCCGCCTCCGAGCCGGAGTTGGCGAAGAACAGGCTGTCGAGGCCGTCGGGGAGCACGGAGCCGAGCCGGTCGACCAGGTCGAGGAGCGGTCGGTGCCGGACCGTCGTGTACTGCCCGTGGATCAGGTTGGCGATCTGGCGCTGGGTCGCCTCGACCACCTTCGGATGACTGTGTCCGGTGCTGGTCACGCCGATGCCGGCGGTGAAGTCGAGATAGCGACGACCGTCCTCGTCGAAGAGCTGGACGCCTTCACCGCGAGCCGCCACGACCGGGGTTGCCTGCTTGAGGACGGGGGAGAGCGTGGCCATGGTGGACTCCTGTCGATTGTTGACAATCCGACCCGCTACTACACTAGGCCAGCGTTGGATGGCTGTCAGCCGGACGGCCGGATGCTGACCTTGGAGGCTGATGCGGCATGGGTGGAGAACCGAACGAGGCACGGGTCGTGGCAGAGGTGCCCAAGGGGCTCCTTGTCGCAGGTCAGTGGGTGGATGCGAGTGGCGGCGACACCTTCGACGTGCTCGACCCGTCGACCGGAGAGGTGCTCTGCGCCGTCGCCGACGCGACCCCCGAGGACGGCCGGCGTGCTCTCGACGCCGCTGCGGGCGCGCAGAAGGAGTTCGCCGCGACCGCGCCGCGCGCCCGGGCGGACATGCTCATGGCCGCCTTCGACCTCCTCCACGAGCGCATCGATGACCTCTCGCTGCTGATGACGCTCGAGATGGGCAAGCCGCTGGCGGAGGCGAAGGGCGAGATCGCGTACGCCGCGGAGTTCTTCCGACACTTCGCCGAGGAGGCGGTGCGGATCGAGGGCGGCTACCAGACCGCGCCGGCCGGCGGCTCCAGGTTCCTGATCACCAAGCAGCCGGTCGGTCCGGCGCTGCTGATCACGCCGTGGAACTTCCCGATGGCGATGGGGACGCGCAAGCTCGGGCCGGCGATCGCGGCCGGCTGCACCAGCATCATCAAGCCCGCCGCGCAGACGCCGCTCTCGATGCTCGCGCTGGGGGAGATCCTGCGCGAGGCCGGCGTGCCCGACGGGGTCGTCAACATCCTGCCGACCACCCGGCCGGGCGAGCTGACCGAGCCGCTGCTGCGCTCCGGGGTGATCCGCAAGCTCTCCTTCACCGGATCCACGGCGGTCGGGCGGGTGCTGCTCGCCCAGAGCGCGGAGAAGGTGCTGCGTACCTCCATGGAGCTCGGCGGCAACGCAGGCTTCGTCGTCTTCGAGGACGCCGACATCGACGAGGCGGTCGCGGGCGCGCTGGCGGCGAAGATGCGCAACACGGGGGAGGCCTGCACGGCCGCCAACCGGATCTTCGTGCAGCGCTCGGTCATCGATGAGTTCGGAGAGCGACTCGCCAAGGCGATGTCCGAGCTGCCCGTCGGCCGCGGGGTCGAGGAGGGCGTACGCGTCGGGCCGCTCATCGACGAGACGGCCAGGGAGAAGGTGCAGACCCTCGTGGACGACGCGGTGGCCGGTGGTGCACGCGTGCTGACCGGAGGCACCGCCCCGGAGGGGCCGGGCTACTTCTACCCGCCGACCGTGCTGACCGGGGTGCCGGTCTCGGCCCGGATGGCCAGCGAGGAGATCTTCGGACCGGTCGCACCTCTGACCCCGTTCGACACCGAGGACGAGGTGGTCGCGGCGGTCAACGACACCGAGTACGGCCTGGTGAACTACGTCTTCACCAACGACCTGCGCCGCGGTCTGCGGGTCGCCGAGGCGCTCGAGTCCGGCATGGTCGGTCTCAACCAGGGCGTGGTCTCCAACCCCGCTGCACCCTTCGGCGGCGTCAAGGCGTCGGGACTGGGGAGGGAGGGCGGGCGTACCGGGATCGAGGAATTCCTCGAGACCAAGTACGTCGGGATCGCGATGTGACGCGAGACCGGGGGTCTAGACGTAGCCCGGGTCGTTGTCGTCGGCGTGGATGAGGCGTCGTAGCGCCTCGTCCATGTGCAGCTCGACGCGCTTCAGGGTCAGCTTCACGTCGCCGGCCTCGATGGCGTCGACGATCTGGTTGTGCTCCTCGACCAGCTCGAGCGGCTGCTGGTAGGTGCCCTCCAGCGCGGTCAGGCACATCCTTGTCTCGACGATCAGCGTCTGGTGCATGCGGGCCAGGCGCCGGCTCCCGGAGCACTGCACCAGCACGTCGTGGAAGTGGAAGTCGGCGTCGCTCAGCGCCGCCGGGTCGCCCAGCTCGAGGGACTTGGTCATCGCCTCGCAGGCCGCGCGGAGCTCGCGCAGCGCCGCGGGGACCCGCGCCCGGGCGATCATCGTGGCGGCGGCACCCTCGACGGCGGCCCGGGCCAGGTAGATGTCTCGGATGTCGGCTTCGTCGAGCTCGATCACGAAGAGTCCGCGGTTGGGCTCGCTGCGGAGCAGGCCCTCCTGGACGAGTCGCTGCATGGCCTCGCGCAGCGGCCCGCGGCTGACGCCGAACTGGGCCGAGAGCGCGGTCTCGCTCAGCTGCGCCCCCGGCTGGAGGGTGCGCTCCATGATCGCCGTGCGCAGCTGGCGAGCGATGACCGAGGCCGTCGACTCTCTGTGCACGGGTTCGAAGCTCGATGTCGCTGTCAACGTGGTCTCCGATGGGTCACCGAGAAAGAGTTTGATTGTTGACAATCATTGCATGTGGCCGCGGTGCCGGTGGGGGGATCGACCGTGAGCGTGCCGGGCGTGTGACGCGCCCGGCACGCTCGTCGGCAGTCGACGCTCAGACGACCTTGTCGAGCTCGGCGAGCTCCGCCTCGGACTCCGGCGTTCCCGGGATCTCGGTGCCGCGGATCGACTTTCCGGCGGTCTCGACGACGAAGAACAGCGCGATCAGACCGACCACCGATCCGGCGATCATGTAGTACGCCGGCATCAGCACATCGCCGGTGGCGCCGATCAGCGCGTTGTTGACGTACAGCGCCGTGCCGCCGAAGGCGGCGGTGGAGACGTTGTAGCCGATCGCCATGCCGCCGTAGCGCACCTGCGAGGGGAACATCGCCGGGAAGGTCGCCGAGATGGTCGCCAGCTGGGCGACGTAGACGATGCCCAGCACCGTGAACCCGAGGACCGCCGGCCAGAAGCCCTGGCCGATCAGGAGGAACATCGGGACGGACAGCACGATGAGCCCGATGAAGGAGCCACCCCACAACGGCTTGCGGCCGACCCGGTCCGAGAGCGCTCCGGCGATCGGCAGGAAGACCAGCATCGCGATCTGCCCGAAGATGACCAGCAGATCGGCGTCGGAGCTGGTGAAGCCGGCCTCCTCCTGGAGGTAGGTCGCCATGTAGGCGAGCAGGGTGTAGTTGGCGATGTTGAGCGCGGCGACCAGGCCGATCAGGGTGAGGATCGGCTTCCAGAACAGCGCGAAGAGGTCCTTCAGCGCGGCCCCGGCACCGCCCTCGACGGCGTCCTGCGTCTCGAGCTCCTGGAAGACCGGGGTCTCCTCGAGCCGGGTCCGGATGTAGAGGCCGATCAGGCCGATCGGACCACCGATCAGGAACGGGATGCGCCAGCCCCACTCGGTCATCGCTTCCTGCCCGATGCTCTTCTCGGTGATGAAGACGACGGCGATGGCCGCGGTGAACCCGACGATCGTGCCGAACTCCAGGAAGCTCCCGTAGAAGCCGCGCTTCTTGTCGGGGGCGCACTCGGCCATGTAGGTCGCTGCGCCGCCGTACTCGCCGCCGGTCGAGAATCCCTGGATCACCCGGAGCAGCACGAGCAGGACCACGGCCCAGATGCCGACCGAGTCGTACGTCGGCAGGCAGCCGACCAGGAAGGTGGCGGCCGCCATCAGGATGATCGTCATCGCGAGGACGCGCTGGCGTCCGATGCGGTCGCCGAGCGGACCCCAGAAGAGGCCGCCGAGCGGTCGCAGGATGAACGAGATCGCGAACGTCAGAGCGGTGCCGGCGAAGCCGTACTCCGGGAAGAAGTTGGCGGTGATCTCTGTCGCGACGTAGGCGAAGGCGCCGTAGTCGAACCATTCGGTCGCATTGCCGACTGCTGAGCCCGTGATGGCTCTTCGGAGCTTCGATTTGTCGGGTTGTGCCTCGTGGGAGGGGATGGTGGGGGTTCCGGACATTTCTTCTCACCTATTCGGTGTGATTGATGGCTGGGGACCGCTTTTGACCCGCAGTGTCGACAGTAGGTTTGTCAACAATTCTCGTCACGTTAGCGCTGTCCACGTGCTCTGGCTAGAGCGCACCGGTGGCGGCGCAGGGCGTTACGAAGGTTTATGGAAAGCCGCGACGTTACCTGAAGAGGGTGCCGAGCCCGGGCAGGGGGCGGGACGCCCGGGCGAGTCGAAGGCCTTCCCAGACGGTCACCTGGTTGGCTGTCAGCACCGGTTTGCGGAGTGCCTGCTCCAGCGCATCGATGCAGGTCAGCGTGTGCATCGCGGTGTCGGGAACGAGGACGGCCTCGGCATCGGGGACGTCGACGGCCACGGCCATCCCGACGACCGCCTCGGGGCCGAGACGACCGACGTCGACGGCGGTGAAGATCCCGCTGGCGCCGAACGAGACCACCTCGATCCCTCTCGCCGCGAGAAAGGAGCGGAAGTGCTCGGCCAGGTCCGCTGGGTAGGACGCCGCGACGGCGACCTTCCCGAGCCCCAGGGCCCGGGCCGCCTCGACGAACGCGATCGACGTCGAGGAGGCCGGGACGCCGAGGCGCTCGGCGATCGCGGCGGCCTGGCTCGCCGCACCGTCGCCGCCGTAGACGAAGCTGCCCGACGTGCAGGCCCACATCACCGCGTCGGGGGAGTGGACGGCGATCGCGTCGGCACCCTCGGCGAGCCTGTCCGGGGAACCGGTGTCGAGGAGCGCCTCGACGGTGTGCTCGTCCCGGTCGGTGGAGGTGTGGACCAGCGGGAGCCGGATCGCACCACCCAGCGAGTTCTCGAGCGCCGGGAAGTCGTCCTCGGCCGCATAGCCCGGATAGAGCAGCCCGACGACCGGCGGGCGGGTCATGAGGCGTGCCCCCACAGGTTCTCCGTGCTCGGCGGAGTGCGTCCGGCCATCCGGAGCGCGACCTCCATGGTCGCCCGGTTGGCCGAGACCACCGGCTTGCCGAGCTCTGCCTCGAGCCGGCCGATGATGTCGTACGTCGCCAGGTTGGTGCACGAGACGACGACCGCCTCGGCCGCGTCGGTGTCGGCAGCCCGCACCAGCTCGAGCGTCGTCTCGTAGGGAACCTCCCAGATGTGGTGGCTCAGCCCGAGGTCGCCCGCGCTCACGACGGTGATGCCAGCCTCGGCCAGGAAGCTGCCGAACCGGGTGGCGAGCGCGGCGTCGTAGGGGGTGGCGACCGCGACCCGGGAGACGTTCAGGGTGGCGAGCGACTCGAGCACGGCGCCGGAGGTGGTGACCGCGGGAGCGCCGCCGGCGCGGCGCATCGCGGCGGTCAGCCGGCGCTCGCCGCGCCGGCCGTGGACGAAGCTGCCGGAGGTGCAGGCGTAGACGTAGGCGTGGGGCTGGGCAGCCGACAGGTCGCGCACGGCCTGCTCGACGACCGTGGTCTCGCTGATCTCCTCGGCCATCTCGAGGGTGACCCCACGATCGGTGTAGGGCGTGCGGGTGAAGAGCAGGCTGGTGTCGGGCGGGGCCCACCGCCACAGCTCGTGGTCGAGCACCATGTCATGGGGAACGACCACGGCGATGCGTACCGTCGGGGACATCGCACCTCGCTAGGATTGTTGACAATCTGCAATCTGGCCTCCTAGCGTAGTCTCGGATTGTTGCCGCGGTGTGTCGAACTCGACGGAGGATTCTCTTGGAGATGGCCCGGCGCCCGCCGATCACGATCCTCTGCCCGCCCGACGGCAGCAGACCAGCCGGAATGGAGAGCTTCGAGGCCGCCGCCCAGGTCACCTACACCGATGCCGCCGGCCTCGCCGACGCGCTCCGTGGTGCCGAGGCGCTGCTGCTGTGGGACTACTTCTCCGAGGCCGTCCGCGACGCCTGGCCGAGCGCCGGCTCGCTGCGCTGGATCCATGTCGCCGCCGCCGGCGTCGACAAGCTGCTCTTCCCCGAGCTGGTGGACTCCGACGTCGTGGTCACCAACGCCCGCGGCATCTTCGACCGGGCGATGGCCGAGTTCGTGCTCGGCTCGATCCTGGCGGTGGCCAAGGATCTCCATCACAGCCACGACCTGCAGGCGGCCAGGACATGGCATCGCCGCGAGACCCGCTTGATCAGCGCCGAGACCGCGCTCGTGGTCGGCACCGGCGCGATCGGCCGCGAGACGGCCCGGCTGCTCCGGGCGGTCGGGATGGAGGTACGCGGCGCCGGCCGCACCGCCCGAAGCGGTGATCCCGACTTCGGCGAAGTCGTCGCGAGCGCCGACCTGGCCGCCCACGTCGGCTGGGCCGATCATGTCGTGGTGACGGCGCCGCTGACCGCCGAGACCCGAGGGCTGATCAGCAAGGACGTGCTCGTGGCGATGAAGCCGGGCAGCCACCTCGTCAACGTCGGCCGCGGGCCGATCGTCGACGAGGAAGCGCTCGTCTCCGCGCTCCGCGACGGCCCGCTCGAGGCGGCGTCCCTCGACGTCTTCGAGGTCGAGCCGCTCCCGGCCGAGAGCCCGCTGTGGACGATGCCGGGAGTCGCGGTCTCGGCGCACATGTCCGGCGACTACGAGGGCTGGCGGGAGGCACTTGCGCGTCAGTTCGTCGACAACGCCCAGCGCTGGCTGCGCGGTGAGCCGCTGCTGAACATCGTCGACAAGCGCCACGGCTTCGTCGTCGGCCAGGAAGGGGGGCGGGCATGACCGAGCCCGGCCTCAGCGCCCTGACCGCCGCCGAGCTCGTCGCCGGCTACCGGTCGGGTGCCTTCACCCCGCTCGACGCGACCCGGGCGGTGCTCGACACGATCGCGGAGCGCGACCCGGCGGTGAACGCGTTCGTCCGGGTCGACCCGGACGGTGCGCTGGCGCAGGCGACCGCGTCGACCGAGCGGTGGCGTGCCGGGCGTCCGCTCGGCAGTGCCGACGGCGTACCGACCTCGGTCAAGGACATCTTGTGGACTGCAGGATTGCCGACAATCCGCGGCACCTGGCTCATCGACGAGGCCGGTCCCTGGCCGGAGGACGCGCCCGCGGTCGCGCGGCTGCGTGAGGCCGGTGCCGTGATCATCGGGAAGACGACGACTCCGGAGTTCGCCTGGAAGGGCGTGACCGACTCGCTGCGCCACGGCTCCACCGGCAATCCGTGGGACCCCGACCTGACCTCGGGCGGCTCCAGCGGTGGTGCCGCCACGGCGGTCGGCCTCGGCATGGGCCCGTGGGCGCTCGGCACCGACGGCGGCGGTTCGGTCCGGATCCCGGCATCGTTCACGGGCACCGTGACGATCAAGCCGACCTACGGTCTGGTGCCGCTCTACCCGGCCAGCCCGTTCGGCACCCTCTCCCACGCCGGCCCGATGACCAGGACCGTGACCGACGCCGCGGCGCTGCTCGACGTGATCGCCGGCTTCGACTCCCGCGACTGGTCGGCCATGCCCACGCCGAGGACCTCCTTCCTGGCGGGGCTCGACGACGGTGTCGAGGGGCTGCGGATCGGGTTCTCGCCCACGCTCGGGTACGTGAAGAACGACCCGGAGGTCGAGCAGCTCGTCCGCACAGCCGTCACCGTGCTGGCATCCGAGGGCGCTCGTGTCGAGGAGGTGGACCCCGGCTTCGTCGACCCGGTCGAGGCCTTCGACGTGCTCTGGTTCTGCGGCGCGGCGAAGGTCGTCGACGCCTACCCGGCCGGCGCGATCGACCGGATCGATCCGCTGCTGCGCGAAGGCATCGAGACCAAGGGCCGCGGCTCCGCGGCCGACTACCTCGACGCGACCGCCGTCCGGATGGACCTCGGCCGGCTCATGGGGCGGTTCCACGAGACGTACGACCTGCTGGTCACCCCGACCATGCCGATCACCGCCTTCGAGCGCGGGCTGCAGGCGCCGCGGGGGTGGCCATCCCAGTGGTGGCCGAGCTGGACGCCCTACACCTACCCCTTCAACATGACCCAGCAGCCGGCGGCGAGCGTGCCGTGCGGCACCACCGAGGCGGGTCTGCCGGTCGGCCTCCAGATCGTCGGCGCCCGCCACGACGACGCCCGGGTGCTGCGCGCGGCCCGAGCGTACGAGCGGGCCAGCGGTGAGCAGTTCGCCCGACCTGTCGACAATCCACGAGGAGCCCGATGAGCCGCTACATCACCGTCACCCTGGAGCGCCGCGGGGTCTCCTGTCTCGCCCGTCTTCTCGACGAGGAGGCGCCTCGAACCGCCGGCGCGGTGTGGGACGCGCTGCCGCTCAGCGGCCAGGTCTTCCACGGCAAGTACGCCCGCAACGAGATCTACCACCTGGTGCCCGCCTTCGCCGCGAAGGAGCCCGGCAAGGAGAACACCACGGTCACCCCGATCCCGGGCGACCTGTGCTACTTCGCCTTCTCCTCCGACGACCTCGGCAACCCGTCCTACGGCTACCCGGAGGACCGCGGCCCGGGAGAGCTGACCGAGATCGTCGACCTCGCCCTCTTCTACGGCCGCAACAACCTCCTCATCAACGGCGACCAGGGGTGGGTGCCGGGCAACGTCTTCGGCACCGTGATCGACGGCCTCGAGGAGATGGCGCAGGCCTGCCAGGACGTCTGGATGAACGGCGCCACCGACGAGATCCTCACCTTCGCCCGCTCCCACGAGGACACTCCGTAGGGTCTTCGGCAAGGCTCGGGTCTATAGGGTTTGAGCATGTCTTGGTTGGAGCGCAACACCCATCACTGGGACGACTGGTCCCTGGCCGAGCTCGTCGAGGCCAAGCAGGGACAGCGGGTCAGTCTCGTGGTCCCGGCGCGCAACGAGGCCGCGACCGTCGGCGACCTGGTCACCACGCTGCGCACCAGCCTGATGGAGACCTCGGACCTGGTCGACGAGCTCGTCGTCATCGACTCCGACTCCTCCGACGACACCGCGCGGATCGCCTCGGACGCCGGTGCCGACGTCTACGCCTCGGCCGCGATCCGGCCCGATCTCGGCTCCTACCCCGGCAAGGGCGAGGCGATGTGGAAGTCGCAGTTCGTGACCACCGGCGAGCTCATCGTCTTCATGGACGCCGACCTGACCGACTGGGACACCCATTTCGTACGCGGCCTGGTCGGCCCCCTTGTCAACAATCCGACGATCGAGCTGGTCAAGGGCTTCTACCGGCGCCCCGGCGAGCACGGTCTCGACGGCGGCCGGGTCACCGAGCTCGTCGCCCGCCCCTTGCTGGCCCTGCATCGCCGGCCGCTGCGCGACCTGATCCAGCCGCTGGCGGGGGAGTGGTCGATCCGCCGCTCGCTGTTCGAGCGGCTGCAGGTCCCGACCGGCTACGGCGTCGAGCTCGCCGCGCTCGTCGACACCCTGGACACCCGCGGGATGGACGCGATCGCTCAGGTCGATCTCGGCCGGCGCGACCACAGCCACCAGGATCTCTTCGACCTCGGCCTGATGGCGACGCAGATCGTGGGCATGATGTCGCGGCGCCTCGGCACGGGTCCGGCGGGCGACGACGTGGAGATGCGGCAGTACATCCCGATCGACGGCTCCACCAAGGTGCTCGACCGGAGCGTGAGCCTGCTGGAGCGGCCGCCACTGAGTGACGGCCCGGGCGGTATGGTCGCCTGATGCTGCGCCTCGGACGACACGAATTCGGTGATGACGACGCGCTGATGATGGCGATCGTCAACCGCACCCCGGACTCGTTCTTCGACAAGGGAGCGACCTGGGCCGAGGACGCGGCCTTCGATCGCGTACGCCTGGTCGCCTCCCAGGGCGCTGAGATCGTCGACATCGGCGGGATCAAGGCGGCCCCCGGAGCCGAGATCGGCGCCGCGGAGGAGAAGTCCCGGGTGGTCGACTTCGTCGCCCGGGTGCGCGAGGAGTTCCCGGCGCTGGTGATCTCGGTCGACACCTGGCGCGCCGAGGTCGGCGACGCGGTGTGCGCGGCCGGTGCCGACCTGATCAACGACGCCTGGGGCGGAGCCGACCCGGAGCTCGTCGACGTCGCCGCCGCCCACGGCGCCGCGATCGTGTGCACCCACACCGGCGGTGTGACGCCGCGGACGCGCCCCTACCGGATCGAGTACGACGACGTGGTGCGAGCGGCGATCGACGACACCCTCGCCTACGCCCAGCGTGCCCTGGACGCCGGCGTCGCCAAGGACTCGATCGTGATCGACCCGGCCCACGACTTCGGGAAGAACACCTTCCACTCCCTCGAGATCACCCGCCGCCTGGGGGAGATGGTCGAGACCGGCTGGCCGGTGCTGGTCTCGCTCTCCAACAAGGACTTCGTGGGAGAGTCCCTCGACCTGCCGGTCGGGGAGCGTCTCCTCGGCACCCTGGCCGCCACCTCGGTCTGCGCGCTGGCCGGGGCCCGCATCTACCGGGTCCACCAGGTCGTCGAGACCCGGCAGACCGTCGACATGGTCTGGACGATCGCCGGGCGCCGCCGTCCGGCGCGAGCGATCAGGGGGCTGCAGTGACGCGAGTGGCGCTGGTTCCGGGATGCCTGGCCCTGCTGCCGGAGTACGCCTCGCTCGACGACCCCGTCGACCAGCTCCGCTCGGCCTGCCTGGCCGCGGTGGCCTGGCTGGGTGAGGACGTACGTGTGATCGCCGGTCCGCAGGGCGCCCGCGTCGCCGCCGCCCTGCTGGCCGAGGTCGGAACGGCTCCGGTGACGGACGAGGAGGCGGCGTACCTCATCGTCGGCAACGGCTCGGCCCGCCGCACCGAGAGAGCGCCCGGCCACCTCGACCCGCGGGCCGCCGAGTTCGACGACGCCCTGGGCAAGGCGTTGACGACGCCCGACGCCGAGGCGCTGGCCGCGCTCGATCTCGGCCTGGCCGACGAGCTGTGGGCCGAGGTCGGCCCGATCGTAGAGGCCGCCGATCTGATGCGTGGCGTCGCGACGGTGGCGGTCGACTACGACGACGACCCCTACGGCGTGCGCTACTGGGTGGCCCGCTGGGCTGCTCACCCGGCGTAGTCCACCCACCAGCGCGCCTTGTAGATCTGTCCGCCCGGAAGCGTGCGTGAGTCGGTCGGGCGATGCAGCCGCACGGTCGAGGTGCACCACGAACACGGGTTGCCCGGCTCGCTCCGGGTGGTGATCACCTGCCCGGTCGCCGGGTTGGTGGTGACCGACTTGACCCCTACGACATCGATCGTCTGCGCGCCGGGGTAGTCGCTGTGGAAGGTCCCGGTGGCCTTGTCCACCTGGTAGACGCGGGTGCCTGTGGTGACCCAGAGCCGGTCGGGACGGTGCGGGACCAGCTGGAGGTCATGACCCCAGTCGGTCGGCAGCGGATGAGCGGTTGCCCGCGAGATGGTCGGATCGGCACGCGTCCCGCCGATCCTCAGTCCCACCAGCTCGTGGTCGCCGAGGGTCCACAACAGCCGGGTGGCCGGGTCCCAGACCGCGCCGTGGGCTCCGGCGAGCGGAAGCTGGGCGTACGCCGCGGAGCGCCGCCCCTGCGAGGCGGTGTAGACCCGGACCCAGCCGCCCGTGCTCGCCGTGACGGCCACGTTGCCGCCCGGCAGCAGCTCGATGCTGTGGGCGTTGTCGGCGCGGCCGACGTCAGCGGCCCAGTAGGAGCCGCGGCCGCTGGGGTAGGGGACCACCGCGGCCAGTCCGTAGGAGTCGGTGGTCAGCAGGTATCGACGTCCGTTGTGGTGGCGGAGCTTGGCCTCGTCGGGCAGGCCCCAGTTGTCGGTGAGGTCGCCGAAGCCCTCGGCGGCTGTCGGCCGCCAGGCCCACTTCTCGGCGCCGCTGGTCCAGTCGGCGTCGTCGGGGTCGAGGACGATGATCCGGTCGCTGGCCTGATCGGTGACCACGATGTCGTACGGCCCGGCGCTCGCCGGTTGCGCGACGGCGGGAGCCGGGGCGAACGAGCTGATCAGGGTGATCGCGGTGAAGACGATGGTGAGGACTGGCAGATGGGGGACTGGCAGATGGGGGACTGACAGGCGCATGGACTCTCCCTGAGAATGGCTGGTCCATTCAGGGAAGCGAGGTCACATGAGCGCGGGATGAACTCCCGCAGGCGCCTAGCGGAGCAGGTCGGTAAGCCCTGCCGCGTACGTCTTCGGGGTGACGTCCCCCAGCATCAGCCGCTGCAGGATGAAGCCGGGCAGCAGGCCGGTGAGCACCATCGCGATGCGCTCGGGATCGGCGTCCTCGCGGAACCGGCCGGCCTCGATGGCGGCCTCGGCGTAGGTGCGCCAGGCGCCCCGGATCCGCCGGGCCTCGGGCGCCATCAGGTCGCGGACCTCGGGGTCGCGAGCGGCCTCGGCCCAGGTCTGCAGGGCGATCTTGGGGAGGTCGACGCCGAGCTCCGCCGAGATGTCGAGAAGGTGCTGGGTCGCCGCCTCGATCGCCACCTCGGGCGGGGGAGCGGCCGAGCCGGAATCCGGGTCGGGGGTGAACCGGGTGATCGCCTCGGCGATGGTTGTCAGGCCTGACTCGGCGATCGCGCGGATGATGTCGTTCTTGCCCCGGAAGTAGGTGTAGACCGAGCCCGCGGACAGGCCGGACTCCTTGATGACCGCTGCCATCGTCGTCTTGTGGAAGCCGTCGCGCTCCACGCAGCGCAGGGTCGCCGCGATGATCTGCTGGCGCTTCTCGGCGCGGTGCTCCTCGCTGATCTTCGGCATGGCGGCAGCATACCTCAAAAGAAAACGAACATTCATTCTTGATAAATCCGACGAGACGGAGGAGAGTGTCCCTCAAAGAGAATGAACATTCGTTTTTTTTAAGGAAGGGCTCGATATGTCCACGTCAGTGAAAGCCGTGACCGGGGTCAGCCTCGGTCTGGTCACCTTGCTCACCCTGCTCATCACCGCGTTCGCCTGGCCCTCCAGCGAGATGGAGCCGCGCGCACTGCCGTTGGCCGTCGCCGGTCCCGCAGAGGCGGTCGCCCAGATCGAGACGCAGCTCGCCGCCACCGCGGGGGAGGACGCCTTCGACGTCACCGCGGTCGCCGACCGGGAGGCAGCGGTCGAGGCGATCGAGGACCGCGAGGCGTACGGCGCGATCGTCGTCGGCCCGCAGGGCCAGGAGGTGCTGACCGCGTCGGCCGCCAGCGCCAACGTCGCCCAGCAGCTCACCGCGATGGCGACAGCGATGGGCGCAGAGACCGGCACCGCTCCGACGGTGACCGATGTCGTCGCGGCCCCCGAGGACGACCCGCGCGGTCTCGTCTTCGGCACGGCCGCCCTCCCTCTCGCGCTCGGCGGGATCATGGCCGGCGCGATCACCTCGCTGGCGCTCAAGCGCACCCGCGACCGTGTCGCCGCCGCGTTCCTGATCGCGATCGGAGGCGGTCTGGCGATGACCGGAGTCATCCAGGGCTGGCTCGGCGCCCTCGAGGGCGACTACCTCGTCAACGCGGGCGTCGTGGCGCTCGGCATCCTGGCGGTCGCACTGCCCATCGTCGGTCTGCGCCACTTCATCGGCATGGCCGGCGTCGGGATCATGGCGCTGCTGGTCATGCTGGTCGGCAACCCGCTCTCCGGCATCTCCTCCGCACCGGAGATGATCCCGTTCGGCTGGCTCGGCCAGCTCCTGCCTCCGGGTGCGACCGGCTCGGCGCTCCGCGGCCTGTCGTTCTTCGACGGCGCCGGATCCACCACGCCGCTGATCGTTCTCGCTTGCTGGGCCGGGGTCGGCCTGCTCCTGACCCTGCTCCCGCACCGCGAGCAGGGCAGCACCGAGGCCGAGGGCGCTCAGCGGACTGAGCCGCGTGACCTGGACGCCGTGGCACGGTAGTAATAGAGGGATGAGTCATCCACACGAGCCGGTCGGCGAGTGGTGGCGCGACCAGGTGGCCGCGCTCCACCGCTGGGGCCGGCTCGTGCTGCGTGACGAGGAGGACTCGGTCCACAAGATGCGTGTGACCGTACGCAGGTTGCGCAGCGTCCTGGCGACCTACCGCCCGTTCCTAGACCCGGAGCAGACCGAGCCGCTCCGCGACGAGCTGAAGTGGCTGGGCGCCCTCCTCGGAGACGTACGCGACGCCGAGGTGCTCCGCAAACGGCTGCGCCGCTGGGCGGCGGAGCACGGTCCGGCGCCGTCGGGTGTCGACGCGCTCCGGGCCGCTCTGGCCGAGCGCCAGGCCGTCGGGCGTGCCCGACTGCTCCCGGAGCTGGACGGCGAGCGCTACCGCACACTCGTCGCGGCGCTGGCTGCGACCGACGGTTTCCCCTGGTCGGACGGCGCTCCGGGCAAGAAGGCGCTGAGGAAGCGGCTCCGCAAGAGCTGGCGGCGCCTGGCGGCCGCGGTCGACGCCGCCGAGTGCGCCGAGGATCCCGGCGAGCGACGCCACCGGCTCCATGAGGCGCGCAAGAAGGCCAAGCGCACCCGCTACGCCGCTGAGTCGCTGCGAGAAGTCTTCGGCAAGCACGCCGAGCGGCTCGCCGAGGCCACCAGGTCGATCCAGTCGGCCCTCGGCGATCTCAACGACTCCGTGGTCATGATCCGGGCGATCGAGGAGATCCCCGGGCACGACGACGCCCTGCGCGAGCTCCTCCGGACGGAGGTTGCCGCCGCCGACGATGCCGAGGAGCGGTTCGCCCCCGCCTGGAAGGAGGCGAACCGCCCGAAGGTCCACGGCTGGCTGGATCAGTCGACCGGGAAGTCGAAGTAGGTGTCGGGGTAGGGCTCCTCGACCAGCGAGTAGTGCCACCACTCGTTCTGGTAGCGGCTGAAGCCGCACGACTCCATCACCGAGCACAGCTGCGCCCGGTTGCGGGCCGCCTCCTCGGAGACCCCGGCCGCGCCGTGATGGGAGATCTCGTCCATCAGGTCGTGGTCACCGCCCATGTCCAGCAGCTCGCCCGAGGCCAGGGAGAAGAGGGTCAGGTCGACGGTGCTGCCGCGGCTGTGGCCGGACTTCGTGGCGACGTACCCCTTCTCGAACATCTCCGGACGGGTGATCGCGGGGTAGTGGATCCGCTTGCGCTCGTCGTCGGCCGGAGCGGGTTCCTCCGCCCAGCGCAGGAAGGCGTCGACGGCGCGCTGGGGGCGGTAGCCGTCCCACAGCAGGATGCCGAAGCCGAGGGCGGCGGCCTTGTCCCGCGCCTGGGCGAGCGCGGCGCACAGCTCGCGGGTCCCGACGATCCGGTTCACCAGGTAGCCGTCGACCGGCCTGCCGATGAAGTTGTCCCAGGTGGCGTACTTGCTGTCCCAGCGGATGCCTGGCACCAGCTCGTCGACGAAGACGAAGCCCTCCCTCACCGGCCCGCCTCCTCCAGTGCGAGGGTGATCGCGCGGTCGAGGAGCTCGGTCATCGAGATCCCGGCCGCCGCCATCATCCGCGGGTAGCGGCTGTAGGAGGTGAGCCCGGGCAGCGTGTTGACTTCGTTGAGCACCACGGTGCCGTCGGCCTTCAGGAACATGTCGACCCGAGCCAGACCCCGGCAGCCCAGCGCGCGGTAGACCCGCTGTGCCTCGGTCTTGACCAGCTCCTGCGCCTCGGCCGGGATGTCGGCGGGCACGATGAAGGTCGCGTTCTCCGAGCCGGTCTCGGGAGCGTCCTCCTGGTGGATCTTGAAGAAGCCGTGCGAGAGCGCGACGTGGTCGACCTCCCCGGTGACCAGGTCGGCGCCGTTGCCGAGGATCGCGCAGCCGATCTCCTCGGCCACGACGCCCTCCTCGATGAGCACCTTCTCGTCGTACTGCCGCGCGGTCGCGATCGCCTCGTCCAGCCCCGCCGCCGAGCTCACCTTGCTGACTCCGAAGGACGACCCGGAGCGGGCCGGCTTCACGAAGACCGGATAGGGGAGTACGCCGGGGTCGATCTCATCGCCCGGGTAGAGAGTCCAGAACGTCGGCGTCGGGATACCGGCCTCGGCGACGACCGTGTAGGCCAGCGACTTGTCCATGCAGAGAGCCGAGCTCTGCACGTCGCAGCCGACGTAGGGGATCCCGGAGAGCTCGAAGAGGCCCTGGATCGCGCCGTCCTCGCCGAGCTTGCCGTGCAGGACCGGGAGCACGACGTCGAGCCGGATGGTCTCGTAGCTGCCGCCGTGGTCGTCCTGGTCGAGGACGAGCAGGCCGTGGACGCTGCGGTCGGGGGAGAGCACGACCGGGCGGTGCGCGCCGTCCTCCCAGCTCGGGTCGGGGCCGTCGCACAGCCGCCAGTCACCGCTCTTGGTGATGCCGATCCAATAGGGCTCGTACCTGTCGGTGTCGAGGTGCCGGGCGACCTCCTGCGCCGACTTCACCGAGACCGGGTGCTCCTCGAAGACGCCACCGAAGATGATGCCGACCTTGGGCTTAGACATGCGGAAACCTGCTTTCGAATTCTCGACAGTTCACGATGGAGTTCTCGACCGTGTCCATCAGGGCATGGTCGGTGAAGTAGGCGATATGGGGGCTGACCAGCACGTTCGGCATCTCCTGGAGCCGTGCGAGCCAGCCATTCGGGATCTCGCGCCCCCGGAGATCGGCGTAGAAGATGCCCTCCTCGCCCTCGATGACGTCCAGGGCCGCACCGCCGAGCCGGCCCTCCTCGAGCGCCGCGACGAGCGCCGGCGTCTCGACGAGCCCGCCACGACCGGTGTTGACGACGTACGCGCCGGGGCGCATCCGGTCGATGCGGCGCCGGTCGAGCAGATGGTGCGACTCCTCGCTGAGCGGCGCGTGCAGCGTGACGATGTCGCAGCGCTCGACCAGCGTGTCCAGGTCGACGTGCTCGATTCCGGCGGTGGCCGGCCGGGGCCGGATGTCGTAGGCGAGTACGTCGCAGCCGAAGCCCCGCAGCCGGTCGATGACCGCTGTGCCGATCCGTCCGGTGCCGACCACGCCGACGGTCAGGTCGCGCAGCTCTCGGCCGCGGGTGGTCGCCGGGCGGTAGTCGTGGGCATCCGTGCGCCGGACCATCGCCTTCGCCTGGCGCGCCGCCATGAGCATCAGCATCAGGGTGTAGTCGGCAACCGAGTCGGGTGAATAGGAGACGTTTCCGACGGTTATCCCGATGGTCGCCGCGAAGTCGACATCGATGTGGTCGAAGCCGACGCTTCGCGTCGAGATATACCGGACCCCGACCTTTTTCAGCGCGAGAAGCGTCTCGTTCGATATCGGCGTCTTGTGGCTGACGCTGATGCACCGGTCGCCGTGGGCGAGCTCGGCATTCTCCTCGGAGACCGGCTCGGGTGTCATGGTCAGCGATACGCCGTGGGCCGGGGCCAAGGAGCCGAAAAGGCGGCCCTCATCAGGGGCGCAGCCGTAGACCGTGATCCCGGCGGTCGTCGAGATCGCGGTGTGCGCCGCCGGCTCGGTCGGCGCCGTCAGGGTCGGCTCGTGGTAGATCATCGACGCCAGCAAACCGAATGCGCGGTTGTGGCTCCGTATGGAATTTCCGATATGCCGACGATAAGTTATCGTCCGCATATCGATTAGCGGATACGCGATGACAACAAGGGAATTCGAACACTGAGGGGATGATTCCCCTCAGCTTGGACGAAATAGCCTCGTTGGTCGGCGGAAAGGTCATCGGCGACGGCTCGGTGACGGTGAGCGCCCCGGCCGTGATCGACGGTCGTCAGGCCGATCCGGGTGGCCTTTTCGTCGCGTTCGCCGGCGAGCACACCGACGGCCACGATTACGCACCGCAGGCCGCCGAGGCCGGCGCCGTCGCCGTGCTCGGATCCCGGCCGACGGCGCTCCCGACGGTCGTCGTCGACGACGCCCAGGCAGCACTGCAGCGGCTGGCCGCGCACGTCGTCGCGCTTCTGCGCGACGGGCTGACCGTGGTCGCGATCACCGGCTCCCAGGGCAAGACCAGCACCAAGGACATGATCGAGGCGGTGCTCTCGAGCGCCGCCCCGACCGTCGCGACCTCCGGCTCGTTCAACAACGAGCTCGGCGTACCTCTCACCATGCTGCGCGCCGACGCCACGACGCGGTTCCTGGTGCTCGAGATGGGGGCCCGGCACATCGGCGACATCGCCGAGCTGACCGGCCTGGTCGCGCCCGACATCGCGGTGGTGACCAACGTCGGCCGGGCCCACCTGGGCGAGTTCGGGTCGCGTGAGGCGATCGCGGTCGCCAAGAGCGAGCTGGTCCGTGGCCTGGCGAGCGGCGGCACCGCCGTGCTGCACGCCGACGACCCGCGGGTGCTCGCGATGAGCGACCTCACCGACGGTCCGGTGCTCGCCTTCGGGGCCGGCGAGCGGGCGGACGTACGCGTAGGCGACCTCGCGCTCGACCGGCTCGGCCGGCCATCGTTCACACTCCGGCACGACGACGCCACGGCCGTCGTCACGCTCCCGTTCGTCGGCGCCCACTGGGCCCTCAACGCCGCGGCCGCCGCGGCGGCGGGGCTGGCCGCCGGCGTCGGGCTCGACCAGGCCGCGACCGCGCTCAACACCGCGTCGATCTCGAAGTGGCGCATGGAGCTGCGTGCGCTGTCCGGCGGCGCGACGCTGCTCAACGACTCCTACAACGCCAACCCCGAGTCCACCCGCGCCGGCCTGGACGCCCTGGCCGCGATCGAGGCCAGGCGTCGCATCGCCGTGCTCGGCGAGATGCTCGAGCTCGGCGAGACCAGCCGCGACGCGCACCACGAGATCGGGACGTACGCCGCCACCCGGGCCGACCTGGTCCTGACCGTCGGTGAGGCCGCCGCCGTCATCGCGGACGGCGCGGGCGCGAAGGCGGTTGCGCTGCCCGACAACGCCGCCGCGATCGACTGGCTGCGGAGCCACCTCGCGCCCGGCGACGTCGTGCTCGTCAAGGCCTCACGCGGAGCCCGCCTCGACCAGGTCGCCGCGGCGCTGGTCTGAGGCTCCCGGACGCGGGCGCCGCCGGCGCCACCACGGCCACGACATGATCGCGGCGGCGGTGGCGCCGCCCGCGTTGAGGATGACGTCGTCGACCGAGGAGACCCGGCCGAGCGGCAGCAGGTGCTGCAGCACCTCGATCGACACCGACGCCGCGCCGGCCAGGATCAGGACCCGCCACACCGAGCGCAGGGCCCGGAAGCGGATGGGACCGAAGAAGCCGAGCGCGGCGAAGATCAGCACGTTGCCGACCAGGCCGACGGGGCCCATGGTCGACATGTCCTCGAAGGGCACCAGGCTCACGTTGCCCGACAGGATGCCGTTGTTGCCGGGCAGCAGGGTCAGCAGCACGCCCGGGACCGTTCCGTAGACGATGGCGACCTCCGCCAGCGAGTGGCGCCATGCCCGCGGCCACGCCACCCCGAAAGCCCGGCGTAGCACCGCCAGCACCGGCACGGCCAGCACGGCCACCGGGAGAGCCAGCATCGTCAGGACGACGACACCCGTCTCGGTCAGCGAGCCTGATTCGTTCACGATCATCCGATTCCCCACTCCTTCGTCATGCTGTTCAGCGCCCGCGCCGTCTCATGTAGAGGTCGAACGCCCGGTAGAGGATCGGCCGCAGCGGCAGGTCCCACTCGCCGACGTACCTCACCGCCTGCCCGCCGGTGCCGACCTTGAACTGGATCAGCCCGACGTGCGGGTCGTCGGCGGAGAGCGTCGGGGTGATGCCCCGCAGGTCGTAGACGTCGCACCCGGCGGCCAAGGAGTCGCGGATCATCGCCCACTGGAGGGCGTTGGAGCCGCGTACGTCCCGCTTCTCGGTCGAGGAGGCGCCGTAGACGTACCAGGCGTGGCCGCCGACGCGGACGTAGATCGTCGCGGCCACCAGGTCGCCGTCATGGCGCGCGAGGTAGAGTACGATCCGCCCTGGGTCCTCCGCGGACAGCGCGGCGAACATCCTCTCGAAGTAGGCCAGCGGCCGCGGGGTGAAGTGGTCCCGCTCGGCGGTGTGCACGTAGAGGTCGTGGAAGGCCTTCAGGTCCTCGCCGCCGGCGGAGGTGGTGACCTCGACGCCGGCCTTGGCGGCCTTCTTGATGTTGCGCCGCCACAGCTGGTTCATCCCGCGGAGCACGTCCTCCTCCGAGCGGGCGGTCCCGTCCGGGTGCCGCAGCGGGATCTCGTACGTGAACTGCGGCTGCCCCGCCCCGAACCCGTCCTCGGGGTTCTGCGGAATCCAGCCGGAATCGCGGAGGTAGCGGGTCACCTCGGCGCCGACGGGATCGGGCCGGCCCGGGAGGTCGGTGAGCCGAGCGACAGCGGGGTCGGCGATGCCCTCCTTGACCTGGGCCGCGTCCCAGGTGTCGGTGGGCACCGGGGGAGCGACCCGGATCGCGAACGCGCCCTGGGACCGCAGGTAGGAGATCAGCGGCGGGAACCAGACGGTGAGCCCGCCGGACCAGTCGATGTCCGGGCCCCACGGCAGGTAGGCCAGGGTGTGGCCCAGCCGCGGCACGGGACGGTGCAGCACCAGCCCGGCCCCGGCGAGCCGGTCACCGGCGTACCAGCCCAGCGACTCGCTGCGCCACTCGGTCTTCACGTCGGCCCAGGCCGGGGTCTGCAGGAAGCTGACCGAGCGCCGCGACCGGATGTGGTCGAGGTGCTCGGCGGGGCTGATCGGTCGGACGGTGAAGGTCACCGTGCCAGTCAACCTGCCGAGATGTCGTCAGCGCGTATGGCATTTCGGATACGTCGGCGATATGTCGTCCACCTAGGATTCAGTGCATGCGGGTGCTGGTGGTCGAGGACGAGCCGTTGATGGCGGGGGCGATCCGGGACGGGTTGCGCCTGGAGGCGATCGCGGCCGACATCGCCGGCGACGGCGACACCGCGCTGGAGCTGCTGAGCGTCAACGCCTACGACATCGCCGTGCTCGACCGCGACATCCCAGGGCCCTCCGGCGACGAGATCGCCAAGCGCATCGTCGCCTCCGGCACCGGGATGCCGATCCTGATGCTCACCGCGGCCGACCGGCTCGACGACAAGGCCTCCGGGTTCGAGCTGGGTGCCGACGACTACCTGACCAAGCCGTTCGAGTTGCGCGAGCTGGTGCTGCGGCTGCGCGCGCTCGACCGGCGACGTGCCTACAGCCGCCCGCCCGTGCGGGAGATCGCCGGCCTGCGGGTCGACCCGTTCCGGCGGGAGGTCTACCGCGACGGTCGTTACGTCGCGCTGACCCGCAAGCAGTTCGCGGTGCTCGAGGTGCTCGCCGCCGCCGAGGGTGGCGTGGTCAGTGCCGAGAAGCTGCTGGAGCGGGCCTGGGACGAGAACGCCGACCCGTTCACCAACGCCGTACGCATCACCGTCTCCGCGCTGCGCAAGCGGCTCGGCGAGCCCGCGATCATCGCGACCGTCCCCGGTGTCGGATACCGCATCGATGTCGATTCCTAGACGCCCGGGGATGAGCGTCCGGCTCAAGCTGACGCTCAGCTATGCCGGGGTCATCGTGGTCACCGGGGTGCTGCTCCTCGCGGTCGTGTGGGTCTTCCTGCTGCGCTACGTCCCCGACGGGGTGTGGGTGGAGTGGCCGCAGCAGGCCGGGCGGCCGGGTGCGCCCTTCGTCCCGAACCGCTCCGACCTCGAGCGTGCGTTCGCGCCGCGGGCGGCCACGATGATGGGGTTCCTGATCGTGTTCGGGTTGGTCGGAGGCTGGATCCTCGCGGGTCGCATGCTGGCGCCGCTGACGAAGATCACCGAGGCGACACGTACAGCGGCCGACGGGTCGCTCTCGCACCGGATCGATCTCGACGGCCCCGGCGACGAGTTCCGCGAGCTCGCCGACGCCTTCGACACGATGCTCGAGAAGCTCGAGTCGCAGGTGGCCGAGCAGCAGCGGTTCGCGGCCAACGCCTCCCACGAGCTGCGCACCCCGCTGGCGATCACGCAGACGCTGCTCGACGTCGCCGGCAAGGACCCGAACCGCGACGTCGAGGAGCTCGTCGACCGGCTCCGCCTGATCAACTCCCGCGCGATCGACCTCACCGAGGCGCTGCTCGTGCTCAGCCGGGCCGACCAGCGCTCGTTCGTCCGGGAGCGGGTCGACCTGTCGCTGGTCGCCGAGGAGGCGGTCGAGACGTTGCTGCCGCTCGCCGAGCAGCGCGACGTACGGATCGAGAGCTCCGGCGAGCAGGCCACGGTCAGCGGCTCGCCCGCCCTGCTGCTGCAGGTCGCGACCAACCTGATCCACAACGCGATCGTCCACAACCTGCCCGAGGGCGGCTCGGTGTCGGTCACGATCACCGCCAACGAGAAGAGCGTGGTGCTCACCGTCGCGAACACCGGCGAGGAGCTCTCCCGTGGGCTCGTCGCCACCCTCACCGAGCCCTTCCAGCGCGGCACCCAGCGGATCCACGCCGACCACGCCGGCGTCGGCCTGGGCCTGGCGATCGTCAAGAGCATCACCCGCGCCCACGACGGCAACCTCGCCGTCCTCGCCCGCCCCGGCGGCGGGCTCCGGGTCTCGGTCGAACTGCCCCGGATGCCCTAGCGGCGGCGAGCAGCGGTCAGCGGGGTGCGGCCCCGGTGCGCAGCAGGTCGAGGGTGCGCGGCTCGATCAGGGTCGAGAGGGTGACCACGCTGGTCGAGCGGACCACGGCGTGGGACTGGTCGATGCGCACGAGCACCTCCTGGAGCTTCGCGTGCGACCCGGTCGCGACCTTGCAGAAGACGTCGAAGGAGCCGGTGGTGACGTACGCCTCCAGCACCTCGGGGATCTCGGCGAGGTCGCGGCGTACGTCCTCCAGGGCACCCTGGGAGATCTCGAGGGTCACGAACGCCTGGACGGTGTGGCCGGCCGCGCCCGGGTCGATCGTCGGTGCCCAGTCGCGGATCACGCCGGCCTCGGTCATCTTGCGCAGCCGGCTCTGCACGGTGGCGCGGGCGACGCCGGCGACCCGGGAGAGCTCGAGGTCGCCGACTCGCGGGTGGGCGTGCAGGGTCTCCAGGAGGGTGACGTCGAGGGCATCGAGGTTCATGGCTCGATGGTAGTCAGATTGTCTAGCCACGAGCGGTGAATGCTGGTCCGATCTGACAGATTGACCAGTGCTCGGTGGTCAACTTGTTTGGTGTGATCCGGCCCACTTGACTTGCCCGCATGACGCTTGCAGACACCCTGACCAACCAAGAGAAGCTCGCCGGACTCGGGCTCGCCGAGCTGGAGCAGCTCGTCGGCCTGGTGGCCTACGACGACAGCTCTGACCCGTTCCCGGTCACCGGCTGGGACGCGGTCGTGTGGGCCGTCGGCAACGCCACCCAGACCGCCCACTTCTTCCAGAGCGCCTTCGGCATGGAGCTCGTCGCCTACTCCGGCCCCGAGACCGGCAACCGCGACCACCACTCCTACGTGCTGCGCAGCGGGGGAGTGCGGTTCGTGATCAAGGGCGGCGTCGCGCCCGAGAGCGAGATCATCGCCCACCACGCCCGCCACGGTGACGGCGTCATCGACATCGCCCTCGAGGTGCCCGACGTCGACCGCTGCATCGCGCACGCCCGCTCCGCAGGTGCCACTGTGCTCCAGGAGCCGCACGACGTGACCGACGAGCACGGCACCGTACGCATCGCCGCCATCGCCACCTACGGCGAGACCCGCCACACCCTGGTCGACCGCTCCGGCTACGACGGCCCCTACCTGCCCGGCTACGTCGCCCGCACCTCGACGCTGAAGAAGCCCGAGGGCGCGCCCAAGCGCCTCTTCCAGGCGCTCGACCACGTCGTCGGCAACGTCGAGCTCGGCAAGATGGACGCCTGGGTCGACTTCTACGGCCGCGTCATGGGCTTCACCAACATGGCCGAGTTCATCGGCGACGACATCGCCACCGACTACTCCGCGCTGATGTCGAAGGTCGTGGCCAACGGCAACCACCGGGTGAAGTTCCCGCTCAACGAGCCCGCGATCGCCAAGAAGAAGTCGCAGATCGACGAGTACCTGGAGTTCTACCAGGGGCCCGGCGCCCAGCACCTCGCACTGGCCACCGGCGACATCCTCTCCACCGTCGACGCGCTGCGTGACGCCGGTATCGAGTTCCTCAACACCCCCGACTCCTACTACGAGGACCCCGAGCTGCGTGCCCGGATCGGTGAGGTCCGCGTGCCGATCGAGGAGCTGCAGAAGCGCGGCATCCTGGTCGACCGCGACGAGGACGGCTACCTGCTGCAGATCTTCACCAAGCCGATCGGCGACCGCCCCACGGTCTTCTTCGAGCTGATCGAGCGCCACGGCTCCCTCGGCTTCGGCAAGGGCAACTTCAAGGCCCTCTTCGAGGCCATCGAGCGCGAGCAGGAGCGCCGCGGCAACTTCTGATCGCCGAATCTGTAGTTGTGGGCGACGAAACTGTGGTTTCGTCGCCCACTTCTACGGTTTCGGCGGGGGTCAGCCGGCTTGGCTGACCAGGCGGACCGGTGCGTTGCCGGCGCCGTAGCCGTCGTAGCGCTGGCGGCGCTCGACGAGCTCGAAGAAGACCTCGCCGACGGTCTCGGTGTAGCAGTGCAGGTACTCGCCGTCGGCGTCGCGGTCGTAGAGCAGGTCGAGGTCGCGCAGGGTGGCGACGAGGTCCTCGGGCAGGGCGAAGCGGGCGACCAGGTCGTCGTAGTAGTTGCCCGGCACCTCGAGCGGTCGCAGGCCACGCTCCCGGGCGGCCGCGACGACACCGATGATGTCGTGGCAGGCGAGCGCGATGTGCTGTGCCTGGCCCTGCTGCTCGGTCGGGAGCAGGTTGAGCGGCAGCCGTACGCCGCCGGCCGGCGAGCTCATCACCTGGCTGCGCACGAGGCCGGAGGGACCGGCGACCTCCTGGGTCGGCTGGGGCGTCAGCGACAGCACGCTGGTGTAGAAGAGGACCGCCTCGTCGAAGCTGTGCCAGGGCTGGACCAGGTTGACGTGGTCGATGCGGGCGCCCTGCCCGGACGGGCGTGAGACACCGCCGTCGAACTCGCCTATCCAGTCCTCCGCATGGGAGAGGAAGACCTCGGTGCCGTCAGGGGAGGTGAAGGCGCGCAGCGCCTGCTCGCCGGCGTAGGTCCGGCGATGGACCGGCGGCGCCATCAGCCGCGCGGCGCGCTCGGCGGCCGGGTCGGAGTCGGCGACGTCGAAGCCGACGGCCGCGATCCGCGGCTCGGGGGAGGCGCTGGGCAGGTCGTTGCAGACGATCCGAGCCGAGCCCCAGGTCCACAGGCGCACCTGCTTGCTGCGGTGGCGCCCGCCGAAGTCGAAGCCGAGCTGCTCGAGCAGCACCTCGACCCCGGAGGTGTCCGCCGCCTTGATCTCGACGAAGTCGAAGGCCTCGGGCGCGGCCACCTCGGGGAGCCGGGGGAGCGAGCTGTCAGCCTCTTCGCCGAGCAGGTCGGCGGTGCGGTCGGCGAGCCAGCGCAGCGAGCGCTGGGCCTGGCGGGCGGTGCGCACCGGGTCGGTCTGGCGGAAGGTGTCGTTGAAGACCTCCAGCGAGAGCGGACCGGCGTAGCCGGCGCGGAGCACGTGACCGAGGAAGGCGGGCAGGTCGAAGCTGCCCTCGCCGGGGAAGAGCCGGTGGTGGCGGCTCCAGGAGAGCACGTCCATGCTGAGCGCAGGAGCGTCGGCGAGCTGCAGGAAGAAGATCTTCTCGGCCGGGATGTCCTCGATCTGCTTGGGGTCGTGGCCGCGCGAGAGGATGTGAAAGCTGTCCAGGCAGATCCCGACGTTGGGGTGGTCGGCGAGCTCGACGATCCGCCACGAGCGCCGGTAGTCGTCGACGTACCGGCCCCAGGCCAGCGCCTCGTAGGCCAGCCGGATGCCGTTCGTCGCGGCGAGCTCGCCCAGCCTCCGCAGCTGTCCCGCGGAGACCTCGTCGTCGTCGACGGTCGCGGTGGCGACGTTGCTGCAGACCAGCATCAGGTCGATCCCGAGCCGCCTCATCAGCCGGAACTTCGCCTCGGCCCGGTGCAGCACGTCGGCGAAGACCGACTCGTCGACGCCCTCGGCGTCACGGAAGGGCTGGTAGAGGTCGAGGGTGAGCCCGAGCCGGTCGGCCAGCGCCCGGATCTCCTCGGGGGACTGAGGTGCGGCGATGAGGTCGGGCTCGAAGATCTCGATCGCGTCGAAGCCGGCCTCGGCCGCGGCGTACATCTTCTGGACCAGGCCGCCGCTGAGACAGACGGTGGCGATCGAGGTGCGCATGGTTCTCCGTTCGTGACTAATGTACGAAACGGTACATTCATTGCTACGGGTTGGGAAGTGGGTCGTGCTCTAGGCTCGGGGCATGGTTCAGTCGCGTGATGCCGAACGCACCCGGTCCGAGCTGCTCGAGGTCGCGACCGAGGTGTTCTCGGAGCAGGGCTACTCGGGGGCCCGGGTCGACGAGATCGCCGAGCGCACCCGCACCACGAAGCGGATGATCTACTACTACTTCGGCGGCAAGGAGGGGCTGTTCCTGGCCGTGCTCGAGGCTGCCTATCGCCGGATCCGCGACCTCGAGCAGAGCCTCCACGCCGGTGATCTCGAGCCGGTGGACGCCATCCGTCGTATCGCCGAGCTCACCTTCGACCACCACGTCAACCACCCCGACTTCATCCGTCTCGTCTCCGTCGAGAACATCCACCGTGGCCGGCATCTGGAGAAGGTCGAGTCGTTGCGCGAGCTCGGCGCCCCGGCTGCGTCCGTCCTCGACGAGGTGCTCGCCCGCGGTCGCGCCTCGGGTGAGCTGCGGGCCGACGTCGACGCCATCGACGTGCACATGATGATCAGCGCCTACTGCGTCTTCCAGGTCGCCAACAGCGCCACCTTCGGCTTCCTGTTCGGTCGGGACATGCTCGCTCCCGACGTGCGCGAGCGCCACCGCCGCATCCTCGGCGACATCGTCGTCGGCTGGCTCACCGCCCACTGACCTCCGGCCGAAGAAGCCCGTCCCCGCGCCGCGGGGGCGGGCTTCTTGCCGTGTGGGGGTTGACGAGTCGGGGTGGAATGTGATGCCCTTCACTCTCGTAACGTACTAGTTCGTACATTAAGGATCACCCAGATGAAGTCTTCGTTTCTTGTCGGCCTGATCGGCGCGGGCGTCGGACCCTCGCTGAGTCCGGCGCTGCACATGCGCGAAGGGTTCGAGCACGGGTTGTCGTACGTCTACAAGACGCTCGACATCACCGAGCTGGGGATCCCGGCCGAGGGAGTGGGCGACCTGATGAGGGAGGCCCGGCGTCTCGGCTTCGACGCGCTCAACATCACCCACCCGTGCAAGGAGCTCGTGATCGAGCACCTCGACCGGCTCGACGAGGCCGCAGCCCGCCTCGGTGCGGTCAACACCGTGGTCTTCACCGAGGAGGGCGCGGTCGGCTACAACACCGACACGACCGGGTTCGGCCGTGCGCTGCGCACCGGGATGCCGGACGCCCCGCTCGGCACCGTGGTGCAGATCGGCGCGGGTGGGGCGGGCTCGGCCGTCGCGCACGCGCTCGTGAGCCAGGGCGTCGACCGGCTGGTCATCGCCGACATGGACCTCGACCGTGCTCAGGCGCGGGTCGAGGAGATCCGGCGCCACCACCCGGACAGCGCCGTCGAGGCGAGCCACGTCGACAAGCTGGCCGCGCTCGTGCCCGAGGCCGACGGACTGGTCAACTGCACCCCGATGGGCATGGCCGACCACCCCGGCACGCCCCTGGACACCAGCCTCCTCCGCCCCGATCTGTGGGTGGCGGACATCGTCTACCGACCTCTGGACACCGCGCTGCTGCAGGCCGCGCGTGAGGTCGGCTGCCCGACGCTCCACGGAGGCCACATGGCGGTCTACCAGGCCGTCGACGCCTTCCGGCTGATCACCGGCATCGACCCCGATGCCGAGCGGATGCTCGCCCACCTGCGCGAGCTGGCCGCGGCCGGCTGACCCCTGAACACCTCATCCACCACCCCCCACAGCCCCGCGGTCAGGACCGCGGGACAGACCCCGAGGAGGACCCGATGGCGGGACCTGACACCGACAGCACCGTGAACCAGGAAGGCAAGACCCCGGTCCGGGCCGCGCTTGCCAGCTTCATGGGCAGTGCCGTCGAGTACTACGACTTCTTCGTCTTCGGCTCTGCCGCAGCGCTGATCTTTCCGCACGTCTTCTTCCCCAGCACCGGCGACGCCGCACTGGTGATGTCGTTCGCGACCTTCGCCTTCGCGTATGTCGCGCGGCCCGTCGGCGCGGTCTTCGTCGGTCACTTCGGTGACCGGATCGGCCGCCGGAAGGTGCTGCTGTTCACCCTCCTGCTGATGGGTGGCGGCACGTTCCTGATCGGCTGCCTGCCGTCGTACGACCAGGCCGGCTGGATCGCGCCAGCACTGCTGGTGTTCTGCCGCCTGCTCCAGGGGCTCTCGGCCGCCGGCGAGCAGGCCGGCGCCAGCTCGCTCACCCTCGAGCACGCCCCCGACGACAAGCGCTCCTTCTACACCTCCTGGACGCTGACCGGCACCCAGGGCGGCCAGATCCTGGCTGCGCTCGTCTTCATCCCGGTGGTCGCGCTGCCGGACGAGATCAAGTACGGCATCGGCTGGCGCATCCCGTTCTGGCTCTCCGCGATCGTGGTCGTGGTGGCGTTCTTCATCCGCAGCCGCCTCAACGAGACCCCGGAGTTCGAGGAGGCCAAGGCCAACAACGAGGTCGCCAAGCTGCCCCTCGCGGTGCTGCTGCGCGACCACTGGACCGACGTGCTCCGCGTCATCTGCTGCGCCTTCATCGCGGCCGTCTCCACGGTCTTCGGCAACCTGGCCATCGCCTACGGCGTCGCGGTCGGCATGGTCGACTCGATCACGCTGTGGCTGGTCGTCGCGGCCAACCTGGTCGCACTGTTCACCCAGCCCATGTTCGGCCGGCTCGCCGACCGGATCGGACGCAAGCCCGTGTTCATCTACGGTGCCGTGGCCAGCGCGGTCATGATGCCGTTCTACCTGCTCTCGATGAGCCAGGGCAGCGAGCTGCTCGTCTTCGCGCTCGCCATCGTCACCTTCTCCTTCGGCTACGCGGCCGCCAACGCCACCTGGCCCTCGTTCTACGGCGAGATGTTCTCGACCCCGGTGCGCTTCTCCGGCGTCGCGATCGGCACCCAGATCGGCTTCATGCTGGCCGGGTTCACGCCGTCGATCGTCACCGCTCTGGGTGGCGTGAAGGAGGGCGGCTGGGTCGTCACCGCCGGCTACACCGCGGTCGTCTGCCTCGTCGCGACGATCGCCGCCCTGACCGCCCGCGAGACCAAGGACGTACGCACCGCCGACCTCGGTCTGCGGCCGGCGCCGACCCCGCAGGGCGCCGTCGCCTGAGGGTCTCTCCGCTGGTCGAGCCGGATTCGTGAGGAACGAGCGAATCCGTGTCGAGACCAACACGGTCCCATCGAGCGTCGATGGGCTGTGTTGGTCTCGACACGCTCGGCCGTAGGCGGCCTCGCGGCTCGACCAGCGAGCAGCGTCAGTGCTCGCGGCGGTGGCGGTTGCGGCGGCGTACGACGTCCTTGAGGTCCGCCACCGGGCCCAGGTGGCCCAGCTTCTCGGGGTTGGTGACCGAGCGGATCCGCTGGATCTGGCCGTCGAGGATGTCGAGGGTCCAGGTGCCGAGGATGGCGCCGTCGGCGTCGCGCAGGATGGCGCCCGGCTCGCCGTTGAGCTCGCGCTGCTCCAGGCGGGCACCGATGGCGAGCAGCGGCGGCACCGCCGCGATCAGGATGCGTGCCGCCTTCTCCGCACCGAACCGGCCACCGACGCCACCGGCGACGCCGCCGCCGTCGTTGACGGTCTCGACGTCGGCGGCCAGCAGCGCCTGGAGCTGGTCGAGGTCGCCGTCGCGCAGCGCCTCGAAGAACCGGTCGGAGAGCTCGGCCCGCTTGCGCCGGTCGGCCTCGAAGCGCGGCTTGCCCTCGTCCATGTGCCGGCGGGCACGCGAGGCGAGCTGGCGGCAGGCCGCCTCCGAGCGGTCGACCGCCGCCGCGATGTCGGCGAAGCCGAAGTGGAACACCTCCCGCAGCACGAAGACCGCCCGCTCGAGCGGGCTGAGCCGCTCGAGCAGCAGGAGCGCGGCCATCGACACCGAGTCGGCCAGCTCGGTCGCGCGCTCGGGGCTGGAGTAGATGTCCTCGCGCTCATCGAGGTGGGAGTCGGTCGGCAGCGGCTCGGGGAACCACGGCCCGACGTACGTCTCCCGCCGCACCCGCGCGGAGCGGAGCACGTCGAGGGAGATGCGGGTGACGACGGTCGACAGGTAGGCCTTGAGCGACTCGGGCTCGGTTGAGGCCCCTTCGAGCCGGATCCAGGTCTCCTGCACCGCGTCCTCGGCCTCGCTCACGCTGCCGAGGATCCGGTAGGCGATCGAGAACAGCAGCGGGCGCAGCTCCTCGAACTCGATCTCGGTCTCAGGTGTCACGTTCGTCCTCCCTCGGGTCACATCTTCCACCCCTGGGACGAGACGGCGCGCGGGACTGTGACACGCGCCGGAAAGTTTCTAGCCGTGGGCGGTCAGGAAGGCGTCCAGGTCCTCGAGGTCGTCGGTGTTGATGTGGTCGACGCCGGCTGCCAGCAGCTCGGTCCACACGGCCTCACGTGCCGGGCCGTCGGCGTCCGGCGTCGCCCAGAAGCGCACGCGGTAGCCCTTGGAGTGGGCGTGGTCGACGATCTCGTGGAGCTTGCGGCGCTCGATCTCCGGCATCGGGCCGATGCCCTGCCAGACGAACACCTTGGTCCAGTTGTCGCTGACCAGCGGCATCAGCGACGCGGGCATCCCGGAGTGGAGATCGCTCATCCGGCCGTCGTAGAAGGTGAGCCGCCGGGTCGCGCTCCGCATCGTCTCCAGCGGCCGGTCACCGCTGATCACGGCCTCGACGGGGCCGTCCTTGACGGTGCCGTTCTCGTAGCGGGTGAAGAGCTCCTCGTAGCCGGCGAGCTCCTTCTCGATCGCCGCGTACGTCGCCTCACCGGTGTTCTTGATGTCGATCAGGAGCTGGAAGGTGCCGTCGTATCCCGGGTAGACGTCGCGTCCCCTGCCGCTGACGAGCTCCTTGAGCGGGGCGAGGTAGAGGCCCTCCAGGGTCCGCGCCGGGTCGAGGTCCTCCGCGTCGTGGGCCACCAGGAGCTCGCCGTCGACCAGCCACACGTCGGCCTCGACGCTCGTGAAGCCGTGCTCCAGCGCGTCGAGCAGCGGGCGCTCGTGCTCGTAGTCGTTGTGCGCGTGCGCCTGCGGGTGCGGCGTACCGAGCTCGGCGGTGGTTCGCGCGGAGTCGGTGGTGCTCGCCGGGGCGGCTGCGGGGGAGAGGAAGGCCGCCGCGGCGAGGGCCGCGGCCAGGGAGCGGACGAAGGTACGCATCGAGATCTCCATCGGTGGGGGTGGCCCTCAATCTGGCCGGGCCGCGTGATCCCGTGACGACCGCCGTCCGTCTCCTGCCTGAACTCCTCTCGAACCGCCGGCCGCTCAGGCCCGACGGCTCGGCTCGTCCACGAGCGACGCGGGCGTGGCCGCAGCCGCCCGGACCCGCTCGGCGCGCGACCGGTCCTTGAGGCCGAAGGCCGATCCGGGGTGGCGCGCCTCCATCCCCAGGGCCCAGACCGTGCTGCGGCAGACCAGCTCCTTGATCTTCGCCGCAGGTACGCCACGGACGCGTCCGGCGACCGCGGAGTCGTCGCGGCGGGCGAGGTTCACCAGTCCCAGGCCACGGCCGATGCTGATGCACTGGCCCACGAACCCGATGCTCACCGGCTCCGGGGTCTTCCCGGCCAGCCGGGCGAGCACCGTCTCCCCGGCCAGCGGCCCGAGCTGGTTGGCGGCCTGGCAGCTCATCCGGTACGCCAGACCCGACGGCGCCGCGGCGTCGCCGGTCGCGACGATCCGGTCGTCGTCGACGCTGGTGAGGGTCTCGTCGGTGATCAGCCGGCCGAGCTCGTCGGTGGCGAGCCCGCTCGCGCGGGCCAGGTCGGGTGCGGCGAAGCCGGCTGTCCAGATGGTCACCGAGCTGGGCAGCTCGCGGCCGTTGTCGAGGCGTACCCGACCGTCCAGCACCTCGGCCACCCGAGCGCCCTCGACGATGCCGACGCCCAGGCGCCGCAGGTCGCGCTCGGCCACCGCCCGGCCCTTCTCGTGCAGCCACGGACCGAGCCTGTCGCCGCAGATCAGCGCCACGTTCCGGCCCGCCTCGGCGAGCTCGGAGGAGACCTCGATGCCGGTCGGTCCGCCGCCGACGACGATCACCGGAGCGTCGGCCGGCGCCGCGTCCAGCGCCGCCTTCAGCCGGGTCGCCTCCTCGTAGGTCGAGATCCCGTAGGCGTGCTCCGCCGCACCCGCGACCCGGGTCGTGCCGGCGCTGCCGACGGCGTAGACCAGGTAGTCGTACGTCATCTGCTGCCCGCTCCCGAGCACGACGGTGCGCGCACCCGCGTCGATGGACGCCACCGTGTCGGTGACCAGCCGCACGCGTGGGCTCAGCACGTCCGCATAGGCGACCACGGCCTCCGAGGACCCGGTGGCCAGCTGGTGCAGCCGGATCCGCTCGACGAACTGGTCGCGCGGGTTGACCAGGGTGATCGCGACGTCCTCGTGCTTGGTGATCCGGTTGGCGGCCATCACACCGGCGTACCCGCCGCCGACGACGATCACGTGGGGCTTGGGCATGGGTTCCTCCTGCTTGTCGAGGTTCATACCCCTAGGACACCGGCGGTGTGCCGGCTGTGACAGCGCAGCCTCGTGGAGGAGGAGTCAGCGGAGCAGATCGGTGAGGTCGATCTTGACCGGGAACGGGACCGCGACGTCGAGCCGGTCGCGGAAGATGCCGGTCGCGACGTAGGCGTTGGTGAGCTCGTCGCGCTCGTAGACGTGGATGGCGGGCGCGCCGTCCTCGTTCTCGATGCGCCAGTAGTGGGAGATCCCCGCCTCGGCGTACTTCTGCGGTTTCACCGCCCGGTCGCGATGCTCGGACTCCGGCGAGACCACCTCGACCACGAGCACCACGGAGTCTGCGTCGTAGAACGAGGCCTGGTCGGAGATCCGGGCCGTGCTCACCAGCACGTCCGGCTCCGGGCGGTTGCGCCGGTCCAGCACCACCGTCAGCTCCCGGTCCACCTCGAACCCGTCGGGTGCCTGCGCCGTCAGCGCGTTGGTCAGGGCCGTGACGAGCCGACTGTGCCAGCGGCGCTGCGGTGACATGTTGAAGACCAGGGCTCCGTCGATGAGTTCGGTATGACGCGGCGCCTCGACGAGCATGTCGAGGTCTTCGGAGAACCAACCCTCCTCACGGGGAGGATGCATCCAGTCGGGCAACGCGGTCATGCTTCGAGGATAGCGCCTGTTTTGGGCTGAATTTCCGCAAGCGACGGTACTTTCGTGGGGTCGCGCGGGCATCGGCCTGCCGTCGTGAGTCAGGAGAAGACGTGCAACGTGGCGAAGTCTGGTGGGTGGAGTTCGACGAGCGCCGGCCCGTAGTACTGCTGTCGGGAGAGGACCCGTCCGGGATCCAGGTGATGCAGGTGGTGGCTCCGGCAGGCGTCGACATCGCCGGTCTGGCCGTCGAGGTGGCACTGGGCGCCGAGGAGGGACTGCCCTTCGAAGGCGTGCTTCGGTTCGCGCTCCCGCGCCCCGGCTTCACCCCGTGCACCTGGCTGACCACCCTGTCCCCGGACGACCTGATCGAGCGGGCCGGCGCCCTGTCCTCCGCGAAGCTCAGCGAGGTCGATGACGCCCTCCGTCTGGCCGACCCCGAGAATGCAGACTGCAACACGCGGTAAGGGCTCAACCGAAGTCGATGAGCCGGCCGTCCACATGCATGACACACCCTCGCCCGATCCACGCGACAGCCCGCTCCTTGAACCCCACGGCGATGTAGGAGTAGCTGGGCGGAACCCAGACGAGCTCGTAGTCGACGTCACCGAGAGCCGCCTCGGTGGCTCTGACGGCCTCGTCGGAGGGATCGAGGGTGCGTACGGCCTGCTCGACGGAGTCGAAGTATCTACGGCCGTCCTCGGCGAGCTCCTTGGCGCACCAGACGCATGTGCCCAAGGAGTCGATCTGCTCCGGAGTGGCGACGATCGGGGCGTCGAGGCCGAGGAGCTGAGGGCACGCCCGGACGTGCAGGAGACGACCCGTCGCGTGCGCCACGAAAAGGGTCTCGGGGGTCTCGGAGGGCATCCAAGGAGCCTAGGGGAGCGGGGCTATGCCCCGGGAGGTACCCGGACGAATTCAGGACGTTCGGCCCCCGTGATCGGTGTGGTGCATGTCACGTACGATCCGGGGTATGGCGCATTACCAACAGCGCGGGCACATCCCGCCCAAGCGGCACACCCAACACCGCGACGGAGAAGGGAATCTCTACTACGAAGAGCTCATGGGCGAGGAAGGGTTCTCCTCGGACTCCTCCCTGCTCTACCACCGCCACATCCCCTCGGCGTTGAAGGACGTACGCATCTGGGAGCTGCCCGACCACGGCACCACCCCCAACCACCCCCTGCGCCCGATGCACCTCGGGCTGCACGATCTCTTCCCGGGTGAGGACTGGAAGCGTCACGACGCGGTGACCGGCCGCCGGCTGGTGCTCGGCAACGGCGACGTACGCCTGCACTACGCGGTGGCGGGGGAGACCTCGCCGCTCTACCGCAACGCGATCGGCGACGAGTGTGTCTACGTCGAGTCCGGCAGCGGTGTCGTCGAGACGGTCTTCGGCGATCTGGAGGTCGGTGAGGGCGACTACGTGGTGATCCCGCGTGCCACCACCCACCGCTGGGTGCCGAGCGGAGACGCTCCGCTGCGGGTCTACGCGATCGAGGCCAACTCCCACATCGCCCCGCCGAAGCGCTACCTCTCGCGGTTCGGCCAGTTCCTCGAGCACGCTCCCTACTGCGAGCGCGACCTCCGGCTCCCGACCGACCCGCAGACGGTGGACGCGACCGAGGCGGAGGTCTACATCAAGCACCGCGGCCCGGGCGCAGGCGGCATCGCCGGCTCGGTCCACGTCACCCCGCACCACCCGTTCGACGTCGTCGGCTGGGACGGCTGCCTCTACCCCTACGTCTTCAACATCGCCGACTACATGCCGCTCACCGGCAAGGTGCACCAGCCGCCGCCCGCGCACCAGGTCTTCGAGGGCAACAACTTCGTGATCTGCAACTTCGTGCCGCGCAAGGTGGACTACCACGAGCTCGCGGTGCCGGTGCCGTATTACCACTCCAACGTCGACTCCGACGAGGTCATGTTCTACGTCGGCGGCGACTACGAGGCCCGCAAGGGCTCCGGGATCGGCATCGGCTCGATCACGCTCCACCCCGGCGGCCACGCCCACGGCCCCCAGCCGGGCGCGATGGAGCGCAGCCTGGGCGCGGAGTTCTTCGACGAGCTCGCGGTCATGGTCGACACCTTCCGGCCGCTCGAGGTCGGTGAGGCCGGCGCCGCGGTCGACGACGGCAAGTACGCCTGGACCTGGGCGGGGGGCCGCCAGTGACGTCGTGGCTGGACATCGGTGACAGTCTGTTCGGCCTCGAGGCGCTTCCGTACGCCACCTTCCGCACCGCCGCGGATCCGACCCCGCGACTCGGGGTGCGGATCGGTGACCTCGTGCTCGACGTCGCGGCGTCGGCCGAGGGTCTCGCCGACGTGTGCGCGGGCGGGCTCGACGGCCTGCTCGCGGCCGGCCCGGAGGCATGGGTGCGGGTGCGTGCGGAGGTGACCCGGCTGCTCAGCGACCCGGGGAGCGAGGCCGTGGTGCGCCCGCATCTCGTGCCGATCGAGGAGGCCGACCTGCTGCTGCCGTTCACGGTCGCCGACTACGTCGACTTCTACGCCTCCGAGCACCACGCGTCGAACGTCGGGAAGATGTTCCGCCCCGACTCCGAGCCGCTGACCCCCAACTGGAAGCACCTGCCGATCGGCTACCACGGCCGCTCCGGCACCGTGGTCGTCTCCGGCACCGACGTCGTCCGGCCGACCGGGCTGCGCAAGACCCCCGACGGGATCGTCGACGGCCCTTCGATCCGGCTCGACATCGAGGCCGAGCTGGGGTTCGTGGTGGGCGTGGGCTCCGACCGGGGCACCCCGGTCCCGCTCCGCGAGGCCGCCGGCCACATCTTCGGGATCACGCTCCTCAACGACTGGTCGGCGCGCGACATCCAGGCCTGGGAGTACGTCCCGCTGGGCCCGTTCCTCGGCAAGTCGTTCGCGACCTCGATCTCGCCGTGGGTGCTCCCGCTGGCAGCACTCGAGGCGGCCCGGGTGAGCCCGCCGGCACGGGACGTTCCGCTGACCGGCTACCTGGACGACTCGACGCTGGACCCCTGGGGCCTCGACCTCGCCCTCGAGGTGCGGCTCAACGGGACGCTGGTCGCCGAGCCGCCCTACGCCGCGATGTACTGGACCGCCCCGCAGATGCTCGCGCACATGACCGCCAACGGCGCCTCGCTGCGCGTCGGCGACCTGTTCGCCAGCGGCACGATCAGCGGGCCGGAGCCGGGCCAGCGCGGCTCGTTCCTCGAGCTCAGCTGGTCGGGGGCCGAGCCGTTCAAGCTCGACGACGGGTCGGTGCGTACGTTCCTGGAGGACGGCGACGAGGTCACCATCACCGCCACCGCGCCGGCGGCCGGCGGTGGCCGGATCGCCCTCGGCGAGGTCACCGGCCGGATCCTGCCCGCGAGGGAGCGCCGGTGACGACGGTCTACGAGTTCACGCCCCGCTACTTCGAGGTCGACATGCAGGGGGTGATGTTCAACAGCTGGTACCTCGGCTACGTCGACGAGGCGATGAACCATTTCATCGACGCCCGCGGGGTGCCCTACTCCCGCTGGAAGGAGCTGGGGGTCGACGCCCACCTCGCCCACGCCGACCTCGACTGGAAGGTCGGGATCGGCTTCGGCGACCGGGTCCAGGTGCCGGTGCGGACCACCCGGGTCGGCACCAAGAGCTTCACGCTCGAGTTCGAGTTCCGCCGGGGCGAGGAGGTCGCCTGCGCCGTGTCGGTCGTCTACGTGATCGTCGCGACCGACGGCTCGGGCACCACCGCCATCCCGCCCGAGATCGTCACCGCGATCAGCTAGCGCAAGAACGGTCAAGCGGTCCCGGGGCGCTCGGTGTGAGACTCCTCGTGTGCACGAGACAGATGAAGAGATCGCCGACCTGCAACGCCTCCTGGACGCCTCGATCGGCCGCGCGAGCGGCCACCTGACCGGCATCGTCACCGACAAGCAGCGCCTGAACGCCCGTCAGCTCGTCACCGAGCTGACGGGCATGAAGGTGCTGGTGCTGGCCACCGTGACCGCCCGCGGAGAACCACGGACGAGCTGCGTCGACGGCCACTTCGTCCACGGGCGCTGGCTGTTCGGGACCTCGCCCACCGCGGTCAAGGCCAAGCACATGCTCGCCCGGCCGGCGGTCAGCGCCACCCACGTCGACGGCGAGCGCATCGGCGTCTTCACCCATGGACAGGCGCACGTGGTCTCCGAGGGACCCGAGTTCGAGGCCCACAACACCTACTTCACCGAGTACTACGGCTCCGACCCGCAGACCTGGGAGGGACCCGGCGTCGTCTACGCCACCATCGAGCCGACCTGGATGGTGGCGTACGCCGCGGATCCCGGCGCGTTCCCGGAGGCCTGAGATTCACGGCCGAGTCAGGCTCTTCTTGATCTCGGTCTTGAGCACCTTGCCGACCTTCGAGCGCGGCAGGTCCGGCCAGACCTCGATCTGCTTGGGGGTCTTGACCGCGCCGATGCGCTCCTTGACGTACGCCTTCAGCTCGGCGACGTCGACCTCGGCGCCGGGCCGAGGGAGGACGACGGCGGTGACGCGCTCGCCCCACTTCTCGTCGGGCAGCCCGACCACCGCACAGTCGGCAATGGCGGGATGCGTCATCAGCGCCTGCTCGACCTCGGTGGAGTAGACGTTGAAGCCGCCGGTGATCACCATGTCCTTGGCGCGGTCGACGATGTGCAGGAAGCCGTCCTCGTCGAGGAACCCGATGTCGCCGGTGTGGTGCCAGCCGTGCGCGCTCGCCTCGGCGGTGGCCTCGGGGTTGTCGAGGTAGCCGCGCATGACCAGGGAGCTGCGTACGACGATCTCGCCCCGTTCGCCGGAGCCGAGCAGCGTGCCGCGCTCGCCCATGATCGACACGGTCACCAGCGGTGCCGGACGACCGGCCGAGGAGAGGCGCTCGGTGGCGACCGTCCCGTCGGCGTGGAAGTGGTCGGCGGGCGACATGGTCGCGATCATCATCGGCGCCTCGGTCTGCCCGAACAGCTGCGCCATCACCGGTCCGATCCGGGTCAGCGCCTCCTCCAGACGGGTCGCGGACATCGGCGCCGCCCCGTACCAGAAGCAGCGCAGCGACCTCAGGTCGGTCGAGGCCAGCGCCGGATGGTCCAGCACCAGGTAGATCAGCGTCGGTGGCAGGAACGTGTGGGTGACGTGGTGACGCTCGATGTGCTCGAGGAACGCGCCCACGTCCGGCGTACGCATCACCACGATCGTCCCGCCCAGGCACAGCACCGGGAAGCAGAGCACCCCGGCGGCGTGGGTGAGCGGTGCGAGCGCGAGATAGGTCGGCCGCGTCGGCGCCGCCGGCCACGGGTAGGCCATCAGAGTGATCGCCGTCATCGTCTCCAGGTTGGTGCCGGTGAGCATGACGCCCTTGGGTCGCCCCGTGGTCCCGCCGGTGCCGACGACCATGGCCAGGTCGTCCTCGACCTCGACGGGCTCGAACGCGTCGGGGGAGCCGAGGAAGTCGTCCCAGCCGATCGCCCAGTCGTGGGTCGCGTCGAGGCAGACCAGGGTGGTCAGCTCGGGGAGGTCGTCACGGATCTGGTCGACGAGGCCGGCGAAGGCCGACTGGAAGATCAGGACCGAGCAGCCGAACAGGTCGAGGAGCTCGCGGTTCTCCGCCGCCTCGCTGCGCGGGTTGATCGGGCACCAGACGCCCCCGGCGCGGCTGATCCCGAAGACGGAGGCGAAGGCGACCGGGTCGTTGGCCGAGAGGATGGCGACCTTCGCCCCGGGCGCGACGCCGCGGGCCTGCAGGCCCGCGGCGACACGTACCGAGAGATCGACGACCTCGGCGTACGTCCAGGTGTCCTCGCCGCAGACGAGACAGGGCGCGTCGCCTCCCAGCGAGGCACCCTTGTCCAGGTAGTCGACGAGCCGCATCGACGCCCCTTCAGCCGCGCTGCCGGGTCACGACCGGCTCCGAGACCAGCCCGAAGGCCTGCAGCTGGCCGAGGAGCTCGCGGTGGCCGAACGCCTGGCAGCCGGAGGCGAACCCGACCCGTCGAGGCGGCTGCTGCAGCAGCGAGTAGGCGACGTACGCCTGCAGCAGCCCGGTCTGCTTGTAGTTCTGGTTGCCGTGAATGACGCAGTGCGCGCGGCCGAGCGGGCCGGAGGCGTGCACCGAGTCGAGCGACTTGTTGAGCCGCGGGTTCTCGCGCGGCGGCATCTGGTTCATGACCTGGGCCGCGGTGGCGGTCAGCGCCTCGTCGCGCTGCTCGGGGTCCATGTCCTTGGTCGCCTCCAGTGCGCCCGCGACGATCTGCGGTACCCCGTTCATCAGGGCGGCGTTGAAGACCCCGCCCTGCGCCTTGCAGTTGGCCACCTTCGGGTCGCGCCGGTACCAGACCGGGTGCGAGGTGCCGCCCCACGGCAGCGAGAGCGCGAGCTCGTGCTGGCCCGGCACCACGAGCGGGACCAGGCCTGCGGTCGGGTCGAACTCGACGTACGCGTTCTGCTCCAGGTAGTGCGCCTTCGAGGTGGCCGCGTTGACCAGGATCGTGCGGGTCGAGGCGATCGTGGGAGAGCCGCCCCAGAAGACCGCGATGTCGAGGGTGTCGAGGCCGGGCTGCTCGAGGCAGATCTCGGCGGCGATCTCGCCGGTGGTGTACATCTGCGCGATGCCCGGCGCGAGCAGCAGCCCCTTCTCCGCGTAGTCGGCGCCGTACTTCTCGTCGCAGGTGATCAGCCAGTCCTGCTCGCCGGTGGTGTCGGTGTAGTGGACACCGGCGGCCAGGGCGGCCTCGACGACCTCGGGGCCGTACTGGGAGAACGGGCCGACGGTGTTGAGGACGACGCGCGCGCCGGTGAGCAGCTCGGTGAGCGCCTCGACGGTGTGCTCGACCTCGGCGATCTCGTAGTCGGCGGTCTCGACGCCGGGGACATGGGAGGTCATCGAGTCGACCAGCTTGTCCTTCGAGCGGCCGGCGGCCACGAACGGCACGCCGAGCTCGCGCAGGTATTCACAGACCAGCCGGCCGGTGTAGCCGGAGGCGCCGTAGACGACGACGGGCTTGTTGTCACTCATGGTCACATCCCCATTCCACCGTCGACCGGCAGGCCGACTCCGTTGATGAACCTCGCCTGGTCGGAGGCGAGGAAGACGACCGCGTCGGCCATGTCCTCGACCGTGCCGAGCCGGCCCGACGGGGTCAGCTCGACGACGCCGGCGACGGCTGCGTCGGGCGACTCGAAGAGGCCGAGCTGCGCGACGTCGTTGGCCAGCCCGGCGCCCATCTCGGTGGGGACGAGGCCGGGGTAGATGCAGTTGACACGTACGCCGTAGCCGAGCTTGCCGCTCTCCATCGCGGCCACCCGGGTCAGCCGGTCGACGGCGCTCTTGGTGGCCGAGTAGACCGAGATGCCGGGGAAGGCGATCGTCGCGGCGACCGAGGCGACGTTGACGATCACGCCGCCGTTGCCGGCAGCGCCGTCGGGCCGCATCGTCCGCAGGCCGTGCTTGAGGCCGAGGGCCGTGCCGAGCACGTTGACCTCGAGCATCTTCTTGATGTCGGCGGGGTCGAGCTCGGTGACGAGGCTGGTGATCTCCACGCCCGCGTTGTTGACCAGGATGTCGAGCCCGCCGAGGCCGTCGACGGCTGCGGCGACGCCCGCCTCCCAGGAGGCGTCGTCGGTGACGTCGAGGCGCACGAAGGTGCCGCCGATGGACTCGGCCACCTTCGCGCCCTGGTCGTCCTTCACGTCTGCGACGGCGACCTTGGCACCGGCGGCGGCCAGCGCGCGGGCCATCCCCTCGCCCAGGCCTTGGGCTCCGCCGGTGACGAGTGCTGTGCGTCCGCTCAGATCGGTCATCTGTGACTCCTTCGTCGCTGTGATGCGCTGTGATCGGGATCACAGGCAATCGCGAATCTTGACGAGTGTCAAGAGTTTTCTTGACGATTGACCAGAAAATGGTCCGGACGGCAGCAGGAGGCGTGCGAGAGGGGGTATCGTTGCGGCCCATGACCCAGGTCGCCGCTCCGAAGGCGTCGCGCCGCACGCCCGCCGACAAGCACGACGAACGCCGCAAGGCGCTCGCCGAGTCTGCGCTGCGTACGTTGGGGGAGCTGGGCTACGCGCGGGCCAGCCTGCGCGAGATCGCCAACAACTCCGAGTTCAGCCACGGCGTCGTGCACTACTACTTCAACGACAAGCTCGAGCTGATCGTCTACTGCGTGCGCTACTACAAGGAGACCTGCGTCCACCGCTACGACGGCGTGGTGGCCGAGGCGACCTCGCCCGACGACCTCGCCGAGCGGTTCGGCGACAAGCTCGTCGAGACGATCGTCGAGGAGGCCGCGATGCACCGGCTCTGGTACGACCTGCGCTCGCAATCGATGTTCGAGGAGAGCCTGCGCGAGGCGGTCACCCAGATCGACCAGAGCCTGGAGGACATGATCGCGCGGATCGTGGACCGCTACGCCTCGCTCGCCGGCGCCGAGCCCGCGATCGCCGCGCCGGTGGCCTACGGGATGTTCGACGGCATCTTCCAGCAGGCACTGCTGGGCTACCTCAACGGTCGCGACGGCGCCCTGGCGGACCTGCGGGCGCAGGTGATCGGGCTGATGCCGATGCTGCTCACCACGCAACCAGGAGCGACGCGATGACACCGATGATCGGACTACCCACCGGAGCCGAATGGGCCTCCCTGATCGGAGGCGCCGCGCTGCTGCTGGTCTGGCTCGCGGTCACCGTGTGGTGGCTGCTGATGCTGGTCCAGGCCCTCCGGACCCCCGACAGCGTCTGGTCGGCGGCCGGCCAGAGCAAGATCCTCTACGTGCTGCTGATGATCTTCCTCGGCTGGCTGGGGGCGCTCCTCTACGTCGCCATCGCCCGCCCCGCGCTCCGCGCGCAGCCGAGCCTCACACCACCATCGTGACCACGGCCGCCGCGGCGAGGATCGTCGCGGCGACGCGTACCCTCCCGATCGGCTCGCGCAGGATCAGCGCCGCCGAGAGCGCGACCCAGATCAGGCTCGAGCTGCGCACCGCGGCGACCAGCGAGACCGGGGCGTGCAGCGTGGCGTAGAGGCTGAGGACGTACGAGGTGGGGACCAGGACAGCGAGCACGGCCACGGTCCGCGCGTGGATCCGGAGCTGGCGCAGCCCCTCGGCGTACCTGCCCCGCACGACCACGCTCCAGAGCACCACCTGGACCACCGTGCCGACGGCGTAGTAGGCGATCGGGTCGAGGCCGCGCTCGACGACCACCCAGCCGTCGTAGGTCGTGTAGCCGGCGATCGAGGCGGCGATGCACGCCGACCACAGCAGCGGTTTCGCCTGCAGCGAGCCCTTAGTGCGGACGGTCTCGAAGAGCAGTGCCCCGACCGCCGCCGCCATCAGGAGTACGCCGCCCCACTGCGCCCAGCTCAGCCACTGCCCGAGCACCACCATGCCGGTGATCGCCACGACCACCGGCGCGAGACCGCGGGAGAGCGGGTAGATCTGGCTGACGTCGAAGTCCTGGTAGGCCACCTGGACCAGGCCCATGGTCAGCGCGTGCATCGCGGTGCTGCCGAGGGAGAGCAGCAGGAGCTCCCAGGTCACCGCGATGCCGTGGCCGCGCACGATCATCACCACCGCGGTGACCGTGACGACCAGGCAGCTCTCCACGATCGCGACCGCCCACAGCGCCGGCCGTCCCGCCGGAGCGATGGTCTTCGACGCCGTGTTCCAGGCGGCGTGGGCGACCGCCGAGCCCAGCGCGAGGGTGACTCCGAGCAGCAGCATTCGGGAGAGCCTACGGCGTCCCTCCGTGCATCGTGCCCGGCCTCCTCCTAGGCTGGGCCGACCACTCCCCATAACAGCGAGGAACCTTGTGATGGACCCCGTCGATCTGGCCCTGATGCTGCTCCGTCTGGCGGTGGGCGGCACGATGATCGCCCACGGCGTCAACCACTGGCGCGGTGGCGGCAAGATCGCCGGCACCGCCGGCTGGTTCGAGAGTCTGGGCCTGCGCCACGGCACGCTTCAGGCGTGGGCCAGCGTGGTGACCGAGATCGGCGCGGGCGTGCTGCTGATCCTGGGGCTGATCACGCCCCTGGCCGCGGCCGGCGTGGTCGGGGTGATGCTGGTCGCCGCCCTGCTCGCGCACCGGCCCAACGGGTTCTTCGTCTTCAAGGAGGGCTGGGAGTACGTCATGATCCTGGCCGTCGTCGCGGTCGTGCTCGGTGTCACCGGGCCCGGGACGATCTCGCTCGACTCCGCCCTCGGCATCGTCTACGACGGCTGGATCGGCGGCGCGGTGGCGCTCGGTGCCGGTGTGCTCGGCACCGCCCTCCTCCTCGCCGCCACCTACCGGCCGGGACGCCCCGACGAGCCGGCCGAGGCTGCTGAGCCTGCTGAGGACACCCAGGCCTAGCGGCGCGAGCGCATCCCGAGCCGAGCGGTCTCCCCGGTGGCCGCGCGCTCGAGCTCGGCGATGAGCGTGCGCGCGTCGTAGCGGCCCTCGTGGCGGTGCGAGCCGACGAAGAACGTCGGGGTGCCGCGGGCGCCGCTGTCGTTGGCCGAGGCCATGTCCTCACGGACGTGCTCGGCCAGCGCGGGGTCCTCCAGGTCGCGGAGGAACTGCTCCACGTCGAGCCCGAGGACACCGGCGTAGCCGGCCAGGTCCTTGTGCTCGAGCTCGTTCTGATGGTCGAAGAGGTGCTTGTGCATCTCCCAGAACCGCCCCTGCCGCGCGGCGGCCTCCGCGGCGACCGCGGCCAGCTCGGCGTGCGGGTGCTGGGGGAGGGGGAGGTGGCGTACGACGTAGCGGATCCGCGACCCGAAGTAGTTGCGGACCTCGTTGGCGGTGCCTGTGGCGCGGGCGCAGAAGGGGCACTCGTAGTCGAGGTACTCGAGCAGGGTGACCTCGGCGTCCACGTCGCCGTAGATGTGGTCGCGCGCCGGGTCGACCGGGGTCGCGAGCACCTTCGGCAGGGCCGCGTCGCGCTGGCCGAGGAAGCGCGCGGAGAGCTGGAAGATCAGCCACCCGAGGGCGGAGGCGATCACCACGGAGAGGAGCACGCCGACGATCGCGTCGCGCTGCAGCGTCTCGGAGTCGAAGGCGAGCGTGGTGATCAGCAGCGCGACGGTGAAGCCGATGCCCGACAGCGCCGCGCCGCCGAGGACGTGACCGCCGCCGACGCCCTGGGGCAGCCGCCCGAGCCGCAGCCGCGTGGCCACGAGCGCGCCGCCACCGATGCCGAGGGTCTTGCCGAGGACCAGGCCGGCGACGACACCCCAGGTCACCGGCGACCTCAGCGCCTCACCGAGCACGCCGTCGCGCAGGTCGACGCCGGCGTTGGCGAGGGCGAAGACCGGCACGATGAGATAGCTCGTCGGCACGTGCAGCGTCTCCTGGAGCCGCTCGTTGACCGAGATCGTGCGGGTCAGCTCGTCGCGGGTCTCGCGCTGCAGCGTCGGCAGCGGCGACTGCCGGAACGCCCGGAACCGCGAGGTAGCGACCTCCATCTGGGCCCGGGTCGGCTCCGCGGCCGGCACCAGCAGCCCGGCCAGCATCCCGGCGATGGAGGCGTGCAGGCCGGCTCCGAGGGTGGCCACCCAGGCGATCAGCACGAGCAGTACGTAGGGCCCGGCGCGCCACACCTTCACCCGGTCGAGCACGAAGATCCCGACCAGGGCCAGCCCGGCCACGACCAGCGGGCCGACGGAGAGGTGCTCGGTGTAGGCGACCCCGATGACGCTCACCGCGACGATGTCGTCGATGACGGTGAGGGTGAGCAGGAAGATGCGCAGCTGCGTCGAGACCGCCGGCCCGACGAGCGCGAGCATCCCGAGCAGGAACGCGGTGTCGGTGCCGATCACGATGCCCCACCCGCGAGCCCCCTCACCGGAAGGGTTGAGCAGCAGGTAGATCAGCGCGGGCAGGGCCAGCCCGCCCGCCCCGGCGATCAGCGGCACCACCATGCGGCGGCGGTCGGTGAGCTCGCCGACGGCGAGCTCGCGGCGTACCTCCAGGCCGACGACGAAGAAGAAGACCACCATCAGGCCGTCGTTGACCCAGTGGTGCAGGTCCATCGAGAGCCCGACGTCGCCGAACCGCACCGAGACGACCGTCTCCCACAGATGCTCGTAGCCGTGCGACCACGGCGAGTTGGCCCAGGCCAGCGCGAGCAGGGAGGCGATCACCAACAGTGTGGCGCTCGTCGACTCCAGATGCATGAAGTGCCGCAGCGTGGTGCCGAGCTGTCCGGTCAGATCGTCGTCACGCCGGCACTTGGTCTGCTGTTTCCCCACGGGAAGATCCTAGTGCTGACCCTCCAGGGCGTCGGCGCGCCGTGTCTCAGCGACCTCGCTGAGCCGTCGGGCGACACCGGCCTTGGCGACGACGAGCTGGTCGATGACCGCGAGCGGCAGCTCCAGGACATCGGTCAGCGTCACCGCCGTCGCGGTCAGCGTGCCGCTCTCGCGCAGGAGCGCGTCCGCGGTGACGACCTGGCCACGGTCGAGGCGTGCCACGACGACGGCACCGCCCGACCCGCCCGCGGATCCGGCCGGCGCGGTCACCTCGACCACGCCGCTGGCGACGAAGCCGTACGCCGTCGGCACCCGCCCCGGGCGGACGATGTGCTCGCCGGCACCGAACGTGCTCAGGCGGCACTGCGGCGCCAGCGCCTCGATCTCCTCCTCGGTGAGCTCGAGCGTGGTCGCGACGGACCGGAGTGCCGCCTCCACGTCGGCCGTCGGGCGAGGCTCGGCCGCGACGCCGTCGAGGGTGAGGCCGGCTCGGCGGGCCGCGTACCAGAGCCGGGTGCGCAGGGTCGAGCTCGCCACGCCGGCGTCGGAGGCGGTGGCCAGCGGAAGGGTCACGTCGTAGGCACCGCCACCGGTGGTGCGCACCGTCGCGGCGGCCCCCGGCCGCAGGAACGGCAGGGCCGCCGCGGTCGTGGTCACGGTCTCCACGACCTCATGTGGCGGGTCGACCGGCCCGAACGCCAGGCTGAGCATGTGGTCGTGGGCGCGGGTCGGACGGCTGTCGTTGGTGAACGAGGCCGCGGCGAGCGAGGAGTTGGGGATGATCTGGACCCCGCTGCCGGTGTCGAGGTGGGTCGAGCGCCAGTTCATCTCCACGACCCGGCCGCTGACGCCGCCGACGTCGAGGGTGTCGCCGAGCCGGAAGGGCTGCTCGAAGAGCAGCAGCAGCCCGGAGACCACGCTGCCGATGGCGTTCTGCAGCGCCAGACCGATGACGATCGACCCGACGCCGAGCGTCGCCCACAGCCCGCCGACGTCGAAGCCCCACACCATCGAGGCGACGAACGCGGCCCCGGCCACGACCAGGATGAGCCGGGCCAGGTCGATGAAGATCCCGGGCAGCCGCTCGCGCCAGCTCCCGCGCACGGCGTTGCCGAAGAGCAGCGCGTTGAGCGCACCCAGGGCGATGCTCACCGCCAGCACGCCGACGACGGTCGCCACGATGCGTACGCCGTTGTTGTCGGCCGAGAGGTTGCCGACCTGGGTGAGGAGCACGAGCAGCGCGGCGCCGGGCAGCAGCCACAGCCGCAACCGGTTGACCGGTGCGGCCAGGCTGCTGCCCCGGCGCACCAGGTGCAGGTGGACCTCGGAGAGGACCAGCAGCACGATCGGGAGCCCGACGATGAGCGCCATCGCCCACCCGAACCAGGGCGTGCCGCCGATGTCGATGATGTGCGTCACGACAGCACCACCCGCCACACCGGGCTGTCCTCGATGGTGCCGACCTGCTCGAAGTCGTACGCCGCCGCGAGCTGCTCCTTGACCTCGTCGGTCACGTAGATCCCGGCCTCGCCGGCGACGGTGCGGACCCGGTAGGCCAGGTCGACCGCATCGCCCCACAGGTTGTAGACCATGTCGCCCTGGCCGACCAGGCCGCCGCGTACGTCACCGGTGTGGACGCCGGCGCGCAGGACCAGCTGGGCGCCGTTGGTGACGTTGAACCGCTCGACCATCCGAGCCACGTCGACGGCGAAGTCCGCGACCCGGCGGACGTGGTCGACACGCTGGACGATGAGGCCGCTGCTGCCGATGTAGCCGGTGCCGACGCTGCGGACCTTCTCGATCCCGGCGCGGTGGGCGGCCGCGTCGAAGCCCGCGGAGAGCTCCTTGAGCATGGCGAGGGACTCCTCGGCGGGCCGCTTGCCGGCGAACGAGTCGAAGCCGTCGATCTCGGTGTAGACGACCGAGGCGTTCTGGTGCTCGGTGGAGATCGTCGTCTCGCCGCCCTGGTAGCGGTCGGCGATCGCCTCCGGCATCAGCGAGCGCAGGATGCGGGAGTTCTCGGCCTGCTGCGCGTCGACCAGCTCCTGCTTCGCCGCCAGGCTCGAGCTCAGGTCGTTGAACGCCGTCGCCAGGTCGCCGAACTCGTCGCGCGACCCGGCGTCGACCTGAGCACCCAGGTCACCGCCGGCCACCGCGCGGACCCCCTTCATCAGCCGCCCCACCGGCCGGGTGAAGACCCGCGCCAGGAGGATGGAGATGGCGCAGACGAGCAGGATCACCGCCGCCGTCGCCAGGAGTACGTTGCGGGCGAACCCCTGCACGGGAGCGAGCGCCTCCTCGGTCTCGATGGTCGCGACCAGCGACCAGTCGAGCCCTTCCACATCGAGTGGCTCGTACGCCGCCAGCACCTCGTGACCGGCATAGTCGGTCATCTCGCCGACACCGGTGTCGCCCTGCTTGGCCACCTCGGAGACGTCCGGTCCCGCGGAGAGGAGGCCGACCGCGAGCTTCATCCGGAGCATCTCGTCGACGGTCTCCTCGCTCGTGCCGTTGTCGCGCATCCGCTCGGCGAAGGCCTTCGGATCGGCGAGCAGCTCGCGGGAGTTGGTGCGCAGCAGGCCGTCGGTGCCGACGATGTAGGACTCGCCCGTCTCGCCGAGGCCGGTCACCTTCTCGGCGGTGCCGGAGCCCGTGGTGAGCGAGGTGATCGCGTTGGAGGAGATCTCGTAGACCAGCACGCCGGTGGCGTCGCCGCCGGTGCCGATCGGGGAGGCGACGAACATCCGCGGGCGGCCGAACGCCGGCTGATAGCTCTCGTAGTCGGAGATCGCGACGTAGTCGCGGTTGTTGGACCGCAACGCCTCCCGCCACAGCGACTCCAGCGCACCGTCGCGCAGCTCGCCGGTGTCGACGTCGCTGCCGAGGTCGGAGCCCTTGTCGGCGGTGTAGACGATGCGTCCCTCGGTGTCGATCATCATCACGTCATCGAGACCGAGGGAGTCGCGTACGGCCCGCCAGTAGGGGTTCCACTTCTTGTTGGCCGCTGTCCAGGCCGAGCCGTCGCCGGCGTCGTCGACGTCGGAGACCGGACGCGAGGTGTCGGTCTCGGTGGTCGCCTTGACGGTGTAGCGCGCCTGCAGGTAGGTCCGCGCCGGGGACGTCGGGATGAAGGCCTCGGCGTTGATCTCGCCGCCGACGTTCTCCTGCAGGTGCGGTCCGTAGTAGCCGTTGTAGTAGCGGGTCAGCGCCGCCGTGTCGGCGGGGTCGACCGTGCCGCGCGCGAGCTCGCCGTACGCCGCGCTGAAGTCGGCCATCGACTCCGGCCCGACGCCCTGGCTGTCGAGGATGACACCACCGGAGACGTTGTTGATCATCGCCGAGACCCGGGAGGCGCGCTCGTCGAGCACGTCCTGGAGGCGGCTGCGGGTGGAGTCCTCGAGTGCCTGCGTACCGCTGCGGTAGCCGAAGTAGCCCACCACGATCGAGGAGAGCACGCTGGTCAGCACCAACATCAGCAGCAGCTTCGACTGGATGCTCCCGAAGCCTCCGCGGCTGCCACGCCGCCGGGTCGCCAGCGGTTCGTCCGGGCCGCCGGTCCCGTCGTCCCCGCCGAGCGCGGGCTCGGTCCGGCCGGCTGCGGCCGGCGGCTGTGTCTGTGTCGGTCTCGCGTGGCCGCCCACCCGCTGGACGGCTGCGTCGCTCTGGCCCATGTGCTCTTCCCCCTTGGCGATGCGCACCCGTGGCGGGGGATCCCGAGACGAGTGCTCCAGGCACCGTGAGATTTCACTTGTCGGTCGTGGGGGAGATGGTGCAGCGGGCGGACACGATCCGCCGTGCCGCCCGTGCGAGCGTACCCATGAACGGAGCCAACGCGCAGCGATCCGGGCCAGATGATCTCATCCGGGGGCATCGCGAAACATCCGGTCAGGATGTGGCTCGCTCAGCGTCGAACGGCGACCAGACCCGCCAGCGTGCCCTGGAGCAGGGTGCCGTCGGGAAGGATCGTGCCGACCATCTGCAGGGTGTTGGCCAGCGGTCCGAGCCCGAGGAACGTCTCGGAGAGAACTCGGCCGTCGGCGGGGTCGATCCGGGCCAGGCGCCAGGTCGGGCCGACACCTCGACGGGTGACGGTGTAGAGGACGTCCTCCTCGCGGGAGAGCCGGGGGACCGCGGCGGAGGGCACCTCGTTGCGCCAGACCGACTCGCAGGTGCCGGACCTCTCGTCGACGTCGATGCGCTCCATGCCGCCCGTGAAGTCGGCCGTCGCCGGGACGGACTCGCCGGCGTCCTCGGTCGCCTGCGCGGGGTACGGATAGCCGTAGGTGCTGGCGATGTAGACCGAGCCTCCCCAGGCGACGGGGGAGTTCTCGGTGCCGCTGCTCTCCTCGGTGAGGATCGGGAGCCGGCAGACCTCACGACCGTCGCGCGCCCGGTAGACGAGGAGGTTCTCGCGCGGGGAGGCGTTGTCGGTGATCACCACGAGCTCGGCCCCCGTACGCTCCCCGAAGAACGTCGGCGTCGAGCCGCTGCCGTGGCTGAGCTGGCCCGGCTTGCGGGCCTCCCCGCGGTCGTAGGGCTGGCGCCAGATCGTCCGGACCGCGTCGGAGTCGCGATCGGCGCGGAGCAGGTACGTCGCGTGGTCGGTCGTCACCGCGACCCCGCTCGGAGCGCTGGAGATGGAGTTGGCGACCTTCTCGTCACCGGCGCCGAGGATCGTGGTGACGACGTCTCCGCCGGGCGTGACGTAGCCGGCGCGGCCCTGGGCGGTGGCGAACCAGACGTTGGCGTCGTAGCCCGGTCCGACGGTGGTGACCGCATCGCCCTCCGGCAGGGTCACCGGCACCTCGCGCTCCACCTCGATCGACCAGCCGCGCCATGACCTCGAGTGCGCCAGCCAGAGCAGCGATCCGGAGCCGTCGACGGTGACGAGCCTCGCCTCGTGGTCGACGTAGGCGTAGACGCCGCCGAGCAGCGATCCGGCCGCGAGATGGCGCCGGGCGACCGGGAGCAGGGTGGTCGGGTCGAGGAGGTAGAGGCTGGGCGCCCGGTCGAGGTACTCGGTGCACAGCGCCTGCACCATCCCGTCGGCGCCGCTGAGGATCGTCGGGCACACCGCCGGCAAGGGCACCGGCTGGGCGGGGGAGGGGTCGGCTCCTGGCCCCGCGAACGGCGTCGTGTCGGACGCTCCGGCGTCGCCGTGCATGTTCCAGGTGCCGTCCGGACCGGCGTACGGGTTCGGTGGCATCGTCGCGCCGGACGCCGGGCCGACCGTCGGTCCGGCCAGGAGGGCGACGAGAGCGACGAAGGCGACGAAGGCCAGAAGGACGGTGGTGGGGGCGGTCCGGCGGGTCATGTCGAGGATCTAAGCACGAGTAAGTCGAGCGGATCAGTCGGAGATCATGTGGCGGTCGCCACAGACAGCCCACGAATGTCCAACAGATGCGTGACCTGTCACCCACATCGTCGTTAGCCACTGTGACGGCGGGTAACAGCCGGATGACAGCGCAGATGCAAGTGGCGCGACCCGGTGCTCAGCCGTACATGGGGGCTTCCGGTGTAGCCGTCCGGGTGTTGACGGACGCAAACACGCACATCGAGGGCATAGCCCGATCGAGCTATGCCCAATAGGTCCTATGACTCATATTTTGTAGAGGATAAAGTCCTTTCAAGTCTTCCTTGAAAGTCCGGACGGGAGTTAGATGGGCAACATGACAACTAGGCGTTCTCGGCCCGGCCGCCCTAGGCATGTTCCCGACTCAGGTACGACCTCACCGCGCGACCAGATCCTGGATGCCGCATCGCGGCTGTTCGTCTCCCAGGGTTTCGCGGCGACGTCTACTCGCGAGATCGCCGACATGGTCGGCATCCGCCAGGCATCGCTCTACTACCACTTCGCGGGGAAGGACGAGATCCTCGGCGAGCTGCTCCGCCGGTCGGTCCGTCCGACCACGGACAAGGTGGAGAAGATCCTCAACCGCGTGCCACCGCTCGACTACGAGACCGCGCTCTACCTGCTGGTCCTCGTCGACGTACGCACCCTCGCCGACGTGCCGCACAACGTCGGCATGCTCTACCAGCTGCCCGATGTGGCCAAGTGCGAGGTCTACGACGAGTTCCGCAACGAGCACGCCGAGCTGGCCGCCCACTACGCGGACCTGGCCAGCGAGGTCGCCTCGAAGACCGTGCGCTCGACGGTCAGCCGCAAGCAGCTGGGTGACCTGCTCATCCAGCAGGTCGAGGGCGTGATCAACATGCGCACCGAGGACCCGGACCGCAAGATCCCGTGCCGCGAGGCGTGGGCCATCGCCGCGACCTGCCTGCGGATCTGCGACGTGCCGCAGGAGAAGATCGACGCGGCCGCACCGATCGCCATCGACCTGCTCCCGCAGTTCATCGACGAGAAGGTCGCCGAGCCGGTCTGAGGCACCGAAACCGGTGGACTCGGGTGCACACCTGGGCTTCGATGTGGGCATGGCCCTCTTCGTCTCGCACATGACCATCGACTGCCACGACGCGTACGCGCTCTCGGAGTGGTGGAAGGAACTGCTCGGCTATGTCGACGTGGAGGGCGACCCGAACCTCCCCGGTCACGAGGAGTGCATGATCCTCGACCCGGAAACCGGCCACCGGTTGCTGTTCATCGAGGTGCCCGACGAGGATCTGCCCGCCAAGCGCATCCACCTCGACCTGCGCCCGCGCACCGGCACCCGCGACGACGAGGTCGAGCGCGTCCTCGGCCTGGGGGCGACACAGGTCGCCGACCACCGCGGCAAATATGGTCCCGGGACCGGCTGGGTGATCTTCGCCGATCCCGAGGGCAACCAGTTCTGCGTGCTGCGCTCCGAGGCCGAGGTGGCGGCCCAGGAAGCCCAGGCGTCAGGCTCGTAGCCGCAGCAGCTCGAACATGCTGGAGAACCCCTGGCCGCCGTGGCCCTGGGCGATCCGGCGGTCCATCAGCGACTTCACCTCCCGCATCCGCACCGCCTCGACGCCGGTCGACTCCCGGTGCCCGATCAGGTCGTCCATCAGCGCGGCCTGCACGTCGAGGGAGCCGAGGTCGGGGCCGTACGTCCCGCTCTTGATCGCGCCCGTCATCATCCGCAGCAGACCGGCGTAGCCGTTCAGGGACGCCGCGACCCGTTCGGTGAACGCCTCCAGGTCCATCCCCTCGGCCTCGACCAGGCTGAGCGTGTGCAGGAATCCGATCAGGAACTCGTAGCCGACCGCGACCTGGGCGTTGAACTCGACGGCCGCGAACCCGGCGTCGGGCCCGTGATAGGTGAGGGAGCCGAGCTCGGCGAGCATCGGCTCGACGGCATCGAACGCCGCGCGGTCACCGCTGAAGGCCAGCGAGATCCTGGACGTGCCGACGTCGGGCGGGTCCCCCATGACCTTCCCGTCGACGTACGCAGCCCCGTGCTCGGCCGCCCAGGCCTCGTTCGCCCGCGCCTGTGCCGGTGAGCCGCTGGTGAGGCTGACCAGGGTGCGGCCAGCCGCGGCGGCGCCGACGGAGTGCAGGACGTCCTCGACCGCGGTGTTGTCCAGCAGGCTGAGCACCGTCACCGGGCTGGCCGCCACCGCCTTCGCCGCGGTGGACGCGACCGCGGCGCCGGCGTCGGCCAGTGCCTCGGCCTTGTCGGCCGTCCGGTTCCAGACCGTGGTCCGGTAGCCGCGCTCGAGATATGCCCGCGCGACCGCCGATCCCATGTTGCCGATCCCGATCACGGTGACGGCGGGTCGGTCGTTGTGCTCCGTCATGGTCCCAGCTCCCTCTCTCGTCGGTGTTCCTTCATGCTCGAAGATGAAGCCGACTTGAGGTCAAGCGCGAAGCGTCAGGCGCGGATCAGCCGGTCGCGACCGGCAGGTCGTGGTTGCTCCACTGGCTCCAGGAGCCCGGGAAGAGCGCGGCGTCGTAGCCGGCGATCGTCAGCGCGGCGACCTCGTGGGCGGCGGTGACGCCGGAGCCGCAGTAGGCGGCCACGGGGGAGCCGGCCTCGACACCGAGCGCGTCGAAGCGTGCCCGGAGCTCCTTGGCGGGCAGGAAGCGACCGTCGGCGGCGAGGTTGTCGCCGGTAGGGGCCGAGACCGCGCCGGGGATGTGCCCGGCCTTCGGGTCGACCGGCTCGACCTCGCCGCGGTAGCGCTCGGCGGCGCGGGCGTCGAGCAGAACACCTTGGTAGGCCTCGACGTGCTCGAACGGCAGCACGGGCAGGTGACCGGGGGTGAGCGTCACCGTGCCGGGATCGGGCACCACGTCGGCTGTGGTCAGCGGGTGGCCCGCGGAGGTCCAGGCGCCGAGCGCGCCGTCGAGGAGACGTACGTCGGCGATGCCTGCCCAGCGCAGCAGCCACCAGGCGCGGGCGGCCGAGGTGTTGCCGACGGCGTCGTAGGCGACGACGGCGTCACCCTCGGAGATGCCCCAGCGGCGAGCGGCCGCCTGCAGGTCGGCGAGCTCCGGCAGCGGGTGGCGTCCGTCGGTGGGCTTGCCGTGGCGGGCCAGCTCGGTGTCGAGGTCGACGTAGACGGCGCCGGGGATGTGGCCCTCGAGGTAGGACTCGTGTCCGGGCGGGCCGCCGAGCTGCCAGCGTACGTCGAGGAGGACCGGGGGTCGGTCGGAGGCGAGCTCGGCCGCGAGCTCGTCGGCGCTGATGAGTACGTTCACAGGTGAAGTCTTTCAGGAGAAGGTGGGCGGCTCATAGGCATGTACGGGGGGTGTCGGGCCGTCGTGGCGGGTGACCGAGACCAGCACGTGGGCGCCGGTGTTGGACTGGGTCAGCGACGAGGTGGGTAGGTCGCGGGTGAGCACGTTGACGTTGCCGTTGACGCAGTCGGCGATCTCCGGTGCGCTGGGGTCGAACCAGGCACCGGTGTGCATCTGCGCGACGCCGGGAAGCAGGGCGTCGGTGATGCGTACGCCGGCCAGCAGGCTGCCCTGGGCGCTGCGGACGAGCGCCAGGTCGCCGTCGGCGAGGCCCCTCGCGGCGGCGTCGTCGGGGTGGAGCCGGATCGGCTCGCGGCCGGCGACCTTGGTCGCCTGGCTGGCCTCGCCCATGTCGAGCTGGCTGTGCAGCCGGTGGGAGGGCTGGTTGGCCAGCAGATGCAGGTCGTACGTCACCGCCGACGCAGACCCCCACCACTGGTCGGGCTCGCGCCACTGAGCGTGTCCGGCGAGGTCGTCGAGACCGAAGCCGTCGATCGTCTCCGACCAGAGCTCGATCTTGCCGCTGGGGGTCCGGAGCGGGTGCTTGCGCGGGTTGTGGCGGAAGCTCGAGAACACGGCGTCCTGGTAGGGATCCTGCGGCAGCTCGACGCCGCCGGCGGCCCAGAACTCGTCGAAGGCCGGCGCGTCGGCCGGTGTCGTCGGCAGCTCGCGCCACTCCTCGTAGATCCGGCGCAACCACTGCCCGGAGGTCAGCCCTTCGTCGACATCGGCGCCCAGGCGGCGGCCGAGCTCGCCGTAGATCCACAGCTCCTCGCGCGCCTCGCCGGCAGGCTCGGCGACCTTCGGCATGGTCCGCAGTCGGCGGTCGCCCGCCCCGGCGGCCAGGTCCGACCGCTCCAGGGCCGAGGCGACCGGGAGGACGATGTCGGCGTGCCGGGCGGTCGGGGTCCAGTGCGTCTCGTGGACGACGAAGGTGTCCAGCCGGGCGAAGGCGGTGCGCAGCCGACCGAGGTCCTGATGATGGTGGAACGGGTTGCCGCCGGCCCAGTAGGCGAGCCGGATCTCGGGGTAGGTCAGGACCCGGCCGTCGAAGGCGAACGGCTCACCGGGATGGAGCAGCAGGTCGGCGATCCGGGCGCACGGGATCAGGTCGGCGACCGGGTTGGTCCCCTGCGGGAAGGTCGGCAGCGGCACGGGAGCGACGCCGACCCCGTAGTCGCCCATGGAGCCGTAGCCGTGCGCGAACCCGCCGCCCGGCAGACCGATCTGTCCCAGGAACGCGGCTAGGGTGAGCGCCGCCCAGACCGGCTGCTCGCCGCGCTCGCCCCGCTGCAGGGCGTAGGCGACGTTGACGAGGGTGCGTCCCGCGGCCATCTCGTGCGCCAGCCGCCGGATCCGCTCCGCCGACGTCCGGGAGATCGCCGCGGCCCACTCGGGCGTCTTCGCGATGCCGTCGGACTCGCCGAGGACGTCGGCGCGGACCCGCTCGGCGCCGACCGTGTAGGTGCCGAGGAACGCGTCGTCGGCCAGACCGTCGGCGACGAGCACATGGATCAGCGCCAGGATCACCGCGGTGTCGGTGCCCGGCATCACCCCGACCCACTCGGCATCCAGGCCGTCGTAGGCGTCGTCGCGCTGTGCGGTCAGCGAGACGACCCGCGTGGTGTCGCCGACCCGCGTCGCCGCCGCGGTGCCGATGTGCCGGTCGTGCCCTCCAGGGACGACCCAGGTGTTGGAGCGCCGCAGCCCGCCGAAGGTCACCAGCAGGTCGGTGTGCTCGGCGATCTGCGACCACGAGACCGGCCGCGAGCGGAGCTCGGCCGTCGCGGGCTGCCCGATCAGGTGCGGAAGCAGCACCAGGCTGGCGCCGCGGCTGTAGTCGCTCACCGAGCGGGTGTAGCCGCCGATCCGGTTGAGGAACCGGTGCAGCTGCCCCTGGGCGTGATGGAGGCGTCCGGCACTGCTCCAGCCGTAGGAGCCGCCGAAGATCGCGCTGTTCCCGAACTCGTCCACGACCCGGCGCAGCTCGCCCGCGAGCAGATCGAGCGCGGTGTCCCAGCCGACCTGGACGTACGTCTCCTCGGGGGAGCCGCGCCGCTCGCTGGCCCCGGGGCCGCCCTCGAGCCAGCCGCGGCGGACCGCCGGGCGGAGGACCCGGCTGCGATGGCGGTGGCCGGCCACCACGTTGCCGATCGCGGGGGAGGCGTCGGGGTCGTCGGCGTGCGGCCGGGCCCCGACGAGCTCCCCGCCCGGACCGAGCTCGACCTCGAAGGTGCCCCAGTGGGCGCTGGAGGAGAGCGTCATGCGGTGCGCTCGGCGATCCTGTCGGCGTGGTCGGCGAGCTCCCGGCCGGGGACCGCCGCGACCAGCTCCCGGGTGTAGTCGGTGAACGGGTGCGACAGGACGCGGTCGACCGGGCCCTGCTCGACGATCCGGCCGCGGTTCATCACGGTGACAGTGTGGGCGATCTGCCGCACGATCGCCAGGTCGTGGGAGACGAAGACGTAGGTCAGCCCGAGCTCGGCCTGCAGACCGAGGAGCACCTCGAGGATGTCGGCCTGGACGCTGACGTCGAGCGCCGAGGTCGGCTCGTCGAGGACGATCACGTCCGGCCGCAGCACCAGGGATCGGGCGATCGCGACGCGCTGCCGCTGCCCGCCGGAGAGGTTGGTGGGGCGCCGGTCGAGCAGCCCCTCGTCGAGCCCGACCGCCGACAGCGCCTCCCGGACCCGCTCGTCCCGCTCCCGCCTGGTCCCGACCCGGTAGCGGTCCAGCGGCTCGCGGACGATGTGCCGGATCCGCCAGGTGGCGTCGAGCGAGGTGAACGGGTTCTGGTAGACGAGCTGGAGGTGACGGCGTACGCCGCGCAGGTCCGCGTGGGTGCGGTGGCTGACGGTCTCCCCGTCGACCAGCACCTCGCCGGTGGTGGGCTGCTCGAGACCGAGCAGGAGACGTACGGCGGTGGTCTTGCCGGAGCCGGACTCGCCGACGAGCGCGTGCGTGGTGCCCGGGGCGACGGCGAAGGAGGCCTCCGAGACGGCGTGCAGCTCGTTGCCCTCCACGGTGAACGTCTTGCCGACCTCGCGGAACTCGATCTTCGGCCTCGGGGCGGGCGGGACCTCGCGGTCGCGGAGGGCGGCGTAGCGGTCGGGGTTGAGGGCGGGTACGTCGCCGTGCAGCTTGCGGGCGTAGTCGGAGGCCGGGGCCGCGAAGACCTGTCGAGTGGGTCCGGCCTCCTGGACGGTGCCGTCCTTGAGGACCACGATCTCGTCGGTGCGGTCGGCGGCGATGGCCAGGTCGTGGGTGATCAGCAGCAGGCTGATGCCGCGCTCCTCACGCAGCCCGGAGAGGAGGTCGAGGATCCGCTTCTGGATCGTCACGTCCAGCGCCGAGGTGGGTTCGTCGGCGATGATCAGCTGGGGCTCGGGGATGATCGTCAGCCCGATCAGCACCCGCTGCAGCATGCCGCCGGAGAGCTGGTGGGGATAGGAGTCGAAGACCCGTCGCGGGTCGTCGAGACCGACCCGCGCGAACGTGTCCAGCACCAGCTCGCGCCGCTCCGCCCTGCTGTGCTCGCCGGAGAGGAGCCGGGTGGCCTCCAGCGCCTGCGAGCCGACGGTACGCACCTGGTTGAGCGAGCTGGTCGGGTCCTGCGGGATGAAGCCGAGCTCGCGGCCGCGCAGCGGCCGGAAGCGCCGCTCGGGCAGGTCGAGGATCTCCTGGCCGGACAGGCGCACCGACCCGCTGGCGCGGCCCAGGTCGCGAGGGAGCAGCCGCAGCACCGAGCGGGCGATCGTGGACTTGCCGGACCCGGACTCGCCGATCAGGGCCAGGCTGGAACCCGCGGAGAGCGCGAAGCTGACGTCGGTCACGACCTGCGCACGTCCGTAGGAGACCGAGAGCGACTCGGCGGCGAGCAGCGGGGCGGAGAGTGGGTGAGGAGTGTTCGTCATGGGTGCTCCGAGGTCAGGCGGGCCGGCGCAGCCATCGGCTGATCCGGTTGAGGGCGAGGACCGTGGCGACGATGACCGCGGCGGGGGCGTAGATCAGCCACGGGGCGAACGGGAACTTCTCGCCGTCGGCGACGAGACGGCCCCAGTCCGAGGCGGGTGGCGGGTCGCCGTAGCCGAGGAACGCGAGCCCGGCGATGACCAGGATCGCGACGCCGAACTGCAGCACCGCCAGCGGGACGATCGAGCGCGAGGCGTTGGGCAGGATGTGGGTGAGCAGGATCTGCAGGCGGGAGCCGCCTTGCAGGTAGGACGCCTCCACGAACGTCGCCTGGCGCACCTTGATCACCTCCGCGCGCATCACCCGCGCGAAGACCGCCACCGCGACCACTCCGGTCGCGATCGCCGCATTGACGGTCCTGAACCCGAGCGCGGAGACGATGACGACGGCGAAGAGGAAGCCGGGGATCGCCAGCAGGACGTCGACGAACCGGGCGAGCACGGTGTCGACCCAGCCCTCCAGGAACCCGGCGAGCAGCCCGATCAGGCTGCCCGCGACGACCCCGATGGCCACCGAGATCAGCGCGGAGCTGACCGAGGAGGCCGAGCCGTGCACGACCCTGGCGAAGAGGTCGCGGCCCAGGTCGTCGGTGCCGAACCAGTGGGCGGCGCCGGGGCCGAGGAGCTTGTCGGTGGGTACGCCGGCGGCCGGGTCATGGCTCGTGAACAGCCCCGGGGCCAACGACCAGGCGACGATCACCGCGAGCCACAGCAGCGAGACGGCGACGGTCGGCGGGACCCGCCTCAGCCCGGCGGCGCGGGGCTCGTCAAGCGAGGGCTTGGAGAGTGTTGCGACGGTCATCCTCAGCCTGCCTTCCGCGTGGAGAGTCCCGAGGGAGCGAACGGGCCCGGGGCGCGGCCGGGGGCGGGGACGGGGACCGTCGCCCGGGCGCGCGTCTCGGTGAGGCGTACGCGTGGGTCGAGGAGCGGGTAGACGAGATCGGCCACCAGGTTGACCACGACGAAGACGACCGCAGAGAGCGAGACCACGGCCTGGAGCACCGGGGTGTCCTGGGTGGTCACCGACTGCTGGACGAGGCTGCCGAGCCCGTTGCGGCCGAAGATCTGCTCGGTCAGCACCGCCCCGCCGAGCAGCTCGCCGACGATGAGCGCGATGACCGTGACCACCGGAAGCGAGGCCGGCTTGAGCAGGTGCCGCACGAAAAGGCTCGCCTGGGTCAGGCCGCGCGAGCGGGCCACCGTGGCGTACTCCTGGGTGGACTCGTGGTCGAGGTTGGCGATGATCACCTCGGCCAGCTGCGCCGAGACCGGGATCGCGAGGGTGAGCGCCGCGAAGAAGGTGCCGACGGGCGTCTCGGAGTCGATCACCGAGAACAGGTGCAGCTGGAAGGAGAAGAAGATCAGCACCAGCAGCCCGACCACGTAGTTGGGCACCGACAGGAACAGCGACGGGAACGCCCGCAGCAGGTCCCGGCCCGCCCAGCGGGGCAGCGCGTGGGCACCGTAGCCGACCGCGAAGGCCAGGACGAGCGCGAGCCCGAGCGCTGCCCCGGCCAGCGAGAACGTCGAGGCGGCGACCTGCCCGATCATCGGAGCGACAGGCAGGTTGGTGCGCAGCGAGACCCCGAGATCGCCGGTGAGGAAGCGGGACAGCGACTCCCACAGCTGCACCAGCACGGGCTGGTCGAGCTTGTAGTAGGAGACGATCTGGTCGACCTGCTCGGGCGAGAACCCGTTCTCCGGGTTGTTCAGCATGCCCGAGACCGGGTCGCCGGGCAGCACGCTGATCACCAGGAAGGTGGCGATGTAGGCCAGCAGGATGACCACGATCGCCTGCCCGATGCGCCGGAGCACGAAGACGGGGTAGGAGTTGCGCATGGCTGTCACTCGATGGTGGCGGCGGCGAACTTGGCGAACGCCGTGCTGTCGGTCCGGACGCCCTTCAGGTCGGGGCTGGCGAGCAGCGGCCGCTGCACGATCTGGGTGATCGGCACGTAGTAGGCCTGCTCGAGCACGTGGCGCTGGAGCTCGGCCAGGTCGGCGTCACGCTGGGCGGGATCGGTCGCGGCCCGGATCGAGTCGCGCAGCTTGTTGATGGTGGTGTCCGACTCGCCGATGCCGAACCAGTTCTCCCCGCTGTCGGCGTCGGTGAACACGTTGGCCGCGGTGGAGGCGTCACCGATCGAGCGGGTGACCTCGTAGGCGGCCACGTTCGGCGCCCCGACGGTGATCTTCTCGCCGTAGGTGATCACGTCGTACGTCTGCACGCTCACCTTGAAGCCGAGCTTGCCCAGCTGGGTGGCGATCAGCTGGTCGACCTGCTTGGAGGTCGGCAGGTAGGGGTTGGAGTAGAGCGTGAACTCCAGCCGGTTTCCGCCCTTGGCCAGGACGCCGTCGGACCCCTTCCGGTAGCCCGCCTCGGCCAGCAGCCTCGCGGCCGCGTCGGGGTCGTAGCCGAACTCCGTGGACTGGTCGGAGACGCCGGGCACGGTGTCGTTGAAGAACGAGCTCGCCGGCTTCCAGTCGGAGGTGTAGACGGTGTCGATGATCTCGTCGCGGTCGATGCCGTGCTGGACCGCCTGGCGCACCTTCAGGTCCTTGAACACCGCGGTCTTGGTGTTGAGCGCCCAACCGAAGGCGAAGCCGAGATAGACCGGCGTGTGCACGCTGAAGCCCTGGCCCTTGAGGTCGGAGATCTGCTGCGGCGTCGGGTTGTAGGCGACCTGCGCCTGGCCCGACTGCACCGCGGCGGTGCGGACGGCGGCGTCCGGACTGACCTTGTAGGTGATCTGCTCGATCTTCGCGGGGCCGGTGTTGCCGAGCGCCTCGGGACCCCACTCGTAGTCGTCGCGCTTCTCCAGGACGACGTTGTCGTCGGCCTTCCAGGACTTCACGACGTACGGCCCGGAGCCGTAGTTGGTGGAGAGCTCGGCCTGCTCCTCGGCGGTGCCGGCGATGGCCTTGGGCGCGAACAGGGCGCTGGCGGCGTAGCCGAGGGTGGGGATGAACCCGAGCGTCGGCGCCGAGAAGCTCACCTGGACGGTCGTCTCGTCGACGGCCTTCGCCCCTGCGTACGTCTTGGGGAACAGGCTGATCGGGGCGATGCCCTGGTCGGGCTGGCCCTTGGCCCAGTAGTCGAGGTTGGCGACCACGGCGGCGGCGTCGAGCGGGTCGCCGTTGGAGAAGGTCACGCCCTTCTTCAGGTGCAGGGTGAAGGAGGTGTAGTCCTTGTTGTTCTCCCACTTCTCGGCGATCCAGGGCGAGATCTTGCCCTGGTCGTCGACGTAGACCAGCTTGTCGTAGATCTGGCTGTAGACGTTGCCCTGGAAGCTGGAGATCGAGGAGGTGTTGGGCACCCAGGAGTTGCCGAGGGAGTCGAGCAGGAAGGTGACCTGGCCCTCACCCGAGGCTCCGGACGAGGCGCTGCCGCAGGCGGTCAGCGAGGCCGCTGCGGTGGCCGCGGCGACGGCGAGGGCCGCCTTGCGGCGCCAGGTGCCGAGACGGGTGACGGGTCGAGCGATCTTCATGGGGTTCCTTCGGTGATGTGCGGGGGGTGGGTGACTCACGCGCCGAGAACGCGCCGGCCGGCCTGGACGAGGGCGAAGTCCTCCTGCGGCGGGTGCACCCGGATGCAGAGGGCGTCGCGCAGGTGGCGTTCGAGACGGTTGTTGCGGCTCAGACCCGGGTTGCCGAGCGCGGCGACGGCGGTCTGGGCCGCGGTGACGACGGCCCGGGCGATCGCGACCTTGATCACCGAGAGCTGGGGGAGGACCGAGTCGTCGCCGGCCTCGAGCCGGCGCAGGGTCCCGTACGCCAGCGCCTCGGCGCTCGCGATCTGCAGGTCGATCTCCCCGGCGACCGCCTGGATCCGCTCGGTCTCGGCGATCGGCCTCCCCAGGGCGCTGGGCACCCGGGTGCGGGCGAACTCGGCGAAGGCCGAGCGCGCCGCGCGGGCGACGCCGATGTAGAGCGCGGGGTGCGCGAAGCTGCCCGGGCCGGCGGTCGCCGCCGGGTCGCGGTAGGAGCCGTCCGGCTGTCGCGGGATCTCCCGGAACGCCTCGTACGGCACCTCGACCCCGTCGTAGACGACGTCGTGGGTGTTGGAGGCACGCAGGCCCAGGTGGTCCCAGGTCTCGACCCAGGTGATGCCCTCGGCGTCGCCGGGGACGGTGACATGTCCGACCCGCGGCCGGTGCGAGGGGGTGTCCGGCTCGTCGGCGGTGACCCAGACGCTGTGGTAGGTCAGGGCAGCCCCGCCGGTGGCGTACGCCTTGTGGCCGTCGATGCGCCAGCCGTTCTCGGTGCGGGTGATCGTGGTCTTCGGGATACCGCCGCGGGCCGGGGCACCCAGCTCGGGCTCGGCGCGGATGGCGTTGACGAAGGCCGGCTCCCTCGTCGAGCGGTCCAGCAGGTCGTCGTAGTGCGCGTCGTGCCAGCCACCGAGCTCGGCCTGAGCGGCATGGGCGGAGAGCGTGTTGGCCACGATCAGCGCCACCGACGGGTCGCCCTCGCCGATGGCCTGGACGATGCGCAGCGAGTCGATGGTGCCGACCTCGGCTCCGCCGTACCGCTCGCCGACCGTCGCCGTCACCAGCCCCGCCCGCCACGCGGCCTCGAGGCCCTTGGCCGGCACCTCGCGGGAGCGGTCGTAGTCGGCGGCGTGCTCGGCGATCTCCGCGGTGACCTGCGCGAGCGCGGCCTCGGAGAGGTCCGGGACCGGGAGGTCGTACGTCCTCTTGCCGGTGCCGTCGGTCGCGGTCATGCGCCGGCGCTCTCGAGGGCCGCGGCCCTGTCCGCAGCGCTGTCCGCGGCGGCGACGAAGTCGTCGCTGTAGTAGCCGAGGTGCTCGGACTGGAGGCTGCCGCGGCGCCCGGTCGCCTCGCGGTGGGCGATCTCCTGGCGCACCAGCGGGAGGACGTGCTTGCCGTAGTCGGTGGCGTCGGCGAGCGTGTCGTAGCCGCGGATGGAGACCAGGTCGGCGCCGGCGTCGACGTAGTCGAGGATCGCGGCGGCGACGGTCTCGGGGCTGCCGACCAGCGCGGTGGAGGCGCCCTGGCCGCCGGTCGCGGCGGCGGTGCGGGTCCACAGTGCGCGGTCGTAGCGCTCGGAGGCGCCGGCGAACTCGAGGGCGCGTACCGAGCCGATGTTGGTGGCCTTCGACTGATGACGGCGGGTGAAGTAGGCGGCCTTCTCGTAGGTCGCGCCGATCTTGCCGATGTAGTCGTAGGCCTTCTCCCAGGCCTCCGCGTCGGTGGCGGCGACGATCGGCCGGAAGGTGACCCAGATGCGCGGGTCGGGCCGCCCGGCCGCCGCCGCGATCGCGTTGACCCGGTCGATCTCCGTGCGCAGCTCGGGCAGCGGCTCGCCCCAGAAGGAGAAGATGTCGGCCTGGGTGCCGCCGATGTCGAAGGCCTCCTGCGACTGCCCGCCGATGGAGATCGGGATCGGGTCGCCGGAGTAGGTGGCGAAGCCGGGGCCGAAGTCGTCGAACCGGTAGAACTCGCCCTCGTGGCTGAACGGCTCCTTCTCGGTCCAGGCGCGGCGCAGCAGGTCGATGTACTCGCCGGTCCGGGCGTAGCGCCGCGGCTTGGGCTCGTAGTCGCCCTGGCGGTGCTGCTCGTCGTCGGACCCGCCGGAGATCAGGTGGACGACCGCACGCCCCTGGGTGAGCTGGTCGAGGGTGGCCAGCTTCTGGGCCGCGACCAGCGGGAACGTGGTGTTGGGGCGCAGCGCGACGATCGGCCGGATCCGCTCGGTGAGCGTACCGACGGCCGCCGCGGTGATGAAGGAGTCGGCCGAGTTCGAGCCGTAGGGGAGCAGGGTGTAGTCGAACTCCTGCTCCTCCAGGGTGGCCACGTAGCGCTTGAAGTAGTCCAGGTCGATGCCGTGGGGGACCTTGACCGGGTTCAGCTCGGTGGACGGGTTCAGGTGCGAGAGGCTGATGAACTCGACCTTGGGTGATGCTGTCGCCGGGATCTGGGCGTCGAAGACTGGGGTGGTCACGAGGGGTTCCTTCCGGGGCGCACGGGATCAGTCGACAAAGTCCACTGACTTAGTCATCAATGCTGGTGGGTGGGGGCCTTGGCGTCCAACAGGAATGTGGGATGTGAATCCTTCGCCCTGGCTTATGCGTTGCTGATCAGGCGCAGGTTCGGGGTTCCGGCCAGGAAGTCGCGGCCGGCGAGCAGGGCGGTCTCCTCGATCTCGGGGTCGAGTCCCCGGCGGGCGATCATCCGGAGGTGGGCGGTGCCGGCCGCCGGGAGGCCGGGGCGCTCCTGGATGCCGTGCGGACTGCCGCCGATGCCGGGGAGCAGGGCGGTGCCGAGGCCGGCGCGTACGCCGGCCAGGACTCCTTCCAGGGTCGTCGAGGTCGCGGTGACCTCGACCTGGTGGCCGGCCTCGGCGAGCAGGGCCAGCGCCCGTTCGCGCAGCCCGCACGGCTCCTCGAACGCGACCAGGCTGAAGGTCTCCTCGGCGGCCGGCTCGCGGGGTGCGGCGTACCAGTGGAGGGGGAGGAGGCCGACCTCGTGGCCGGCGGCCTGGCCGCTCGGGTCGAGGACGAAGGCGAGGTCGACCGAGCCCTTGGCGACCGAGTCGTAGAGCTGGGTCGAGCGGCCGATCTCGAACCGGGTGCCCGTCTCTGGGAAGGCCTGGGTCAGGGTGCGCAGGAGCTCGGGGAGCATCTGCTCGACGGCGTGCTCGACGCAGCCGACGGTGATCGTGGTCGGGTTGGCGACCTCGAGGAGTGCGAGCGAGGCGTCGTGGGTGGCCAGGATCTTGCGCGCCTCGACCAGCACCCGCTCGCCGTCGGGTGTGAACCGCATGGTGCGGCCGTCCTTCTCGAAGAGGCGGCGCTTCAGGGTGCGCTCGAGGAGTCGTACGTGCTGGCTCAGTGCGGGCTGGCTGATATGTCTCACCGCCGCCGCCTTGGTGAACCCACCGCTCTCGGCGATCGCCACGAGCGTACGCAGGTGCTCAATGTCCAGCGAAATACTCATATATCCAGTGTGGGGCCTCCGCGGGATTCATGTCGTGCCCTCTCAGATACCGATCACGATCGGCGATGGATCAGGTGAGCAGATTGGTCTTGGACGCCACCGTCCACCCGCCGCGAGCATGGTGGGCATGACTGCCATCGCCGTGACCGACCTGCCCCACACCTGGGACGAGCCCGAGGGCGTCGCTCCTCGCGGCACCCTGATCCTGCTCACCGGGAGGGGCGAGACGGCCGCGACGTACGCCCGTTTCGGCCGCCGGATCTCCGCCGATGCCTACAAGGTGCGGGTCGTCGAGGTGGACCTCGACGACCTCGACGCCACGCGGGCGGCCGTCTCCGCGCTGGCGGCCGATGAAGACCTCCCCGGTCCGAAGGTGCTGGTCGGCTCCGACACCGGTGCCACCCTCGCCGCGCTGCTGGTCGGCGAGCTGCCGGTCGACGCTGCCGTCATCGCCGGTCTCGCGCTGCCCGGCACGGCTTCCGGGGAAGCGGATGCCGGGTGGGAGGACGAGCTCGAGGTACGCAGCGCCTGCCCGACCTACCGTGGGACCATCTCCGCCGACGACGGCTTCGCGCGCGGCGCCCTGACGGCTCCGCTGCCGTGGGACGAGATCTCGCTGAGCGTGCCGGAGGTGCCGCTGCTGGTCGTCCACGGCCGCGACGACCAGCTCACCCCGGTCGGCGAGGCGCTGAAGCCGTGGGTGGGTGCCTCGACCGTCGAGCAGCATGTCGTCGAGGGTGGCCGCCACGACATCCTCAACGACGTCACCCACCGCTCGGTCGCGGCCACGGTGATCCTCTTCCTCGAGCGCCTCAAGCTGGGCGCCGACCTCCCGGTGATCGTTCGGCGGGTCGGCCGGTGACCCTTCCCGAGGGGTTCCTCGCCGAGCTCGCCGCCGCGGTGCCGGGCGTCTCGACCGGCGCGGCCGACCGTGCCGCGGCCGCCGTCGACCGTTCCGGGATCGTGGCCGAGGGGATACCCGACGTGGTGGTCCACGCGACCTCGGTCGGAGAGGTCCGGTCCACGCTCCGGCTGGCCTTCGAGCACGGCGTACCCGTCGTGCCTCGTGGCGCCGGCACCGGTCTGGCCGGCGGGGCCGTGGCGGCGCCGGGTGCGCTCGTGCTCGACGTGAGCGGGCTCGACCGGATCGTCTCGCTCGACCCGGTCGACCAGACCGCCCATGTCGAGCCCGGCGTCATCACCGCCCACCTCGACCGGGCCGCGGGCGAGCACGGACTGCGCTATGCGCCCGATCCGGCCTCGGCCGCGATCTCCACGATCGGCGGCAACATCGCGACCAACGCGGGCGGGCTCCGCTGCGTGAAGTACGGCGTCACCCGCGACTCGGTGCTCGGCCTCGAGGTCGTGCTCGCGGACGGCACCCTGATCAGCACCGGCCGGTCGACCCTGAAGGGCGTTGCCGGCCTCGACCTCACCGGTCTCTTCGTCGGCTCCGAGGGCACCCTCGGTGTGGTCGTCGGCGCGACCCTGCGACTGCGTCCCCTCCCCGAGCGGACCTTGACCGTGGCCGCGGCTTACGCGGGGGTGGACGCTGCCGCGCGGGCCTGCGCGGCGTTGGCCCAGGACCGACGAGAGCCGGCGATGCTCGAACTGCTCGACCAGGCCACCCTGCAGGTCGTCGACGACGCCCAGGGGACCGCGTACGCCGCGCGGGGCGGAGCGCTGGTCATCGCCCAGGCCGACGGCCCCGCCGCGGAGTCCGAGATCGAGGCCATCGCCGACGTGCTCGGCAAGGAGGCGACCTGGATCGAGCAGGGTGTCGACGAGGAGACGTCGGCCCGGCTGGTCGAGGCCCGCCGCCTCGCGCTGCCCTCCATCGAGACGAAGGGCTCGGTGCTGATCGAGGACATCTGCGTGCCCCGCTCCCGGTTGGCCGAGGCGTTCGCCCGCGTCGAGGAGGTCGCCCGCCGCCGCGGCGTACGCATCTACTCCTTCGCCCACGCCGGCGACGGCAACCTGCACCCGCTGATCGGCTACCCGTCCGGGCCGGTGCCCCCGGAGGTTCTCGCCGCCGGCGACGACATCTTCGGTATCGCGCTCGACCTCGGCGGGACCGTCACCGCCGAGCACGGCATCGGCCTGCTCAAGCGCTCCTGGCTCGCCCGCGAGGTCGGCCCGGACGCGCTCGGTGTGCACCGAGCCATCAAGACCGCCCTCGATCCGCGCGGGATCCTCAACCCGGGGAAGGCCTACTGAGCGGCGTCAGGTGCTCGCCCAGCCGGCGGCTTCGGCGCCCAGGTGTCGGCAGACGTGGGCGACCGCCGGTGACGGGCTGGCCCCGGTGACGAGCCAGAGGGTGTTGAGCGGACCGAGCCGGGGTTCGTGGAGACGTACGACGGTGCCGTCGGCGAGGGCGGCGTCGACCAGGTAGCGGGGCAGGACCGAGGCGCCGATGCCGGCGACGACGGCACGGAGGAGGCCGCGTAGGTCGGGGAGGACGAGCGCGGTGCGGTTGGTGGGTCGCTCGTCGAACTCGGTGAGCCAGTAGCGCCGGATGATCGGGAGGTCGTGGGAGTAGGCCGCCAGCGGCACGCTCGCGAGTGCGCGCACCGGGTCCTGGGCGAGCTCGGCGGGATCGACCCGTGCCGCGACCGCCGGGGCCGCGACGAGGAGGAACTCCTCGTCGACCAGCGCGGTCGACCGCAGTCGCTCGTCGCCGGGGCGTACGGAGGAGACGACGAGGTCGAGACGTTCGCCGGCGAGGTCGTCGAGGAGATCCTGGGCGAGGCCGGTGGCCACCGACACGTCGAGCCCTTCGCGCACCAGGGGCGCCAGGGCGGGCACGATCCGGGCGGCCATCACGTCGGCCGCGCCGCCGATGCGGACGCTCGCGGGGCCGATCGAGGGCTCGGTGCCGACGGCGCCGCGGAGCTGGTCGACCAGCGGGGTGATCCGGGCGGCGAGAGCGTCGGCGCGCTCGGTCGGCACCAGCCCGGTCCGGGAGCGCTCGAACAGGGTCGCGCCGAGCTCGTGCTCGAGCTTGCGGATCCGGGCGGTCACCGCCGGCTGGGAGAGGTCGAGCCGACGCGCCGCGGCGCTGATCGAGCGCTCCCGGTAGGCGTGTGCGAACGCTTCCCAGAGGTCGAGCGAGGTCATAGAAATCATTATGACCTGTGGAGGCGGTACGGGAGTGAAGCGGCGGAAGGCCGTCGTTACGTCATCACCGAACCACAACTTGGAGGAACAACTCGTGACACGCGTACTGATGGTCGTCTCGGCGGCCGACACCCTCGTCCTCGCCGACGGCAGCGAGCACCCGACCGGCTACTGGGCCGAGGAGGTCGCCGCCTCCCACGAGACGCTCGCCGGAGCCGGCGTCGAGATCGACATCGCCACTCCGGGCGGCCGCAAGCCCACCGTCGACGCGCTCTCGCTCAGCGAGCAGGGCGGCGTCCAGCCCGAGGACGCCGAGCGCTTCCGTGCCTACCTCGCCACCCTCGAGGACCAGTTGGCGAACCCGCTCGCGCTCGCCGACATCGACCCGGCGGCGTACGACGCCGTCTACGTCCCCGGCGGCCACGCCCCGATGGCGGACCTGGTCGAGGACCCTGCGCTCGCCGCGATCCTGACCGCCACCGACTCCGCCGGCCGCCCGGTCGTGGCGCTGTGCCACGGCGTCGCCGGTCTCCTGGCCGCCACCGATGAGGGCGGCTGGCTCTTCGGCGGGCGCCGGATGACCGGCTTCACCGACACCGAGGAGCAGCAGGGCGGCTACGGCGACAGCATCCCGTTCTCCGTGGAGCAGCGGATGCACGCTGCCGGCGGCATCGTCGAGACCGGTGAGCCGTGGAGCGACACCGTCGTCGTCGACGGCACCCTGATCACCGGGCAGAACCCGCAGTCCAGCGTCTCGACCGCGAAGACGCTCCTGGAGCGGCTGGCCTGATCCACCCCGAAGGCGTGACAGGGCCCGGCGACCTCCACAGGTCGCCGGGCCTCGTCGCAGGGGGTCAGCGGACCGGAGCACCCGGGCCGAGCGGGATGCCCAGCGCCCACCACAGGAAGAACAGCGCGGTCCAGGCGAGGCTCATCGCGATCGCCAGGGGCAGCGTGTAGGAGGCCAGGGTGCCGATGCCGGCGTCCTTGCGGTAGCGCTGCAGGAAGCCGAGGGCCATCACGAAGTAGGGGCTCATCGGGGTGATCGCGGTGGAGCCGGAGTCGGCGATCCGGAAGAGCGCTTGGGTGGTCTCCGGCGGCACCGAGAGCAGCATCAGCATGGGCACCAGGACGGGCGCGGCGATCGACCACATCGCCGAGCCGCTGGTGACCATGATGTTGACGACGCTGAGCAGCGCCAGCACGAGCAGGAAGACCACCCAGACCGGGATGTTGCTGGTCTCCAGCGCCTCGGCGGAGTTGACCGCGAGGACGTCGCCGAGGTGGGACCACTCGAAGTACGCCAGGAACTGGGCGATCGCGAAGAACAGCACCAGCACCGGCGCCATCTGCTTGATCCCCTGGCCCATCAGCGCCGGCACGTCGCCGGCCTTGGTGATCGAGCCCGACAGCGTGCCGTACACGATGCCGGCGAGGCCGAAGAGCACCGCGACGACGGCGGCGATGCCGGTGAGGAACGGCGACTCGGTCAGCGACCCGTCCTCGCCGCGCAGCGGCGATCCGCCGGGGATCACGACGGCGGCGATCACCACGATCGCGGCCAGCAGGGCGAGGAGCGACCAGCGCAGCGCCCTGCGCTCACGGCCGTCGAGCTCGAGCGATCCGAAGTCGCCGTCGTCGACATCCTCGTCCGCGTCCAGGTCGGGCCGCTTGGAGAGCACGAACTTGGTCATCAGGGTGATCACCGCGGCCAGCAGCACCGAGGAGGCGATGTTGAAGAACCAGTTGCTGACGGGGGAGACGTACGCGCTCTCGTCGACGATCTGGGCCGCGGCGGTGGTGATGCCGGCGAAGATCGCGTCGTTTGGAGTCGGGATCGGGCTGGCGTCGTACCCGCTCGCGATCGCGGTGTAGGCGACCACGATCCCGAGGATCGGAGAGCGGCCGACGGCGCGGAAGGCGAGCCCGCCGAGCGGCACCAGGATGATGTACGCAGCCGCCGAGGCGACGTGGGCGACGGTGCCGGTGAACGCGACGGCGAAGACGACCCAGCCGACCGGCACGCGCGAGATGCCGGTCTTCATCGCGGCGGTGAGGAAGCCGGTGCGCTCGGCGACGGCGACGCCCATGATGACCACGACGATGGTCGCCATCGGCGGGAACTCGGCGAAGTTGGAGACCATCGTGGAGGTGGCCATCGCCAGGCCCTCGCCGCTGAGCAGGCTCTGGACGACGACCCTCTCGCCGTCACCGGGCGAGATGACCGAGACGCCCGCGGCGGCGCAGATCGCGCTGATCACGGCGAGGATCCCGGCGAGGATCCAGAACAGCCAGAACGGGTGCGGCAGGGCGTTGCCGACGCGCTCGACCACGCCCATGGCGCGGATGATCCACGGCAGTCTCTCGCTGCCGGTCGGGGTTGCGGTGCTGGTCATGGGAGTCACCCTTCGCTGGTGAGGCGGTGGCGGGAGAAGAAGTCCCAGATCACCGTCGCGGACTCGATGGTGTGGGTGACGTGGCCGCCACCGGAGTAGATGTCGCCGCCCGGCCAGACGTGGCCACCGCCGTCGACGGCGACGTGCCGGACCTCGGCGCCCTGGTCGCACCCGGTCCAGCGGGTGGTCTCGATGTCGCGGTTGGTGCGCGTGGTGGAGGCGGTGCAGCCGTTGTGGTCGGCCCAGCCCTGGACCCACTCGGGGATCGCGGGCAGGTCGCGGTCGGGGTCGCCCGCGTAGGGGATGGTCGCGTCGGCGACCCCGTGGATCTCCAGGACCGGTGTCGGCGGAGCCTCCTCGCAGCCGACCCGGGCGCCCGGGTAGAGCGCCGGCGCGACCGGGGCGACGGCCGCGAACGTGTTCGGCAGCTGACAGGCGAGGAGGGCCGTGAGGCCGGCGCCGTTGGACTTGCCGGTGGCGTAGACCCGGGAGGTGTCGATGCAGTGATCGGCCTCGATCGCGGTGAGCAGGTCGCGGGTGAAGGCGACGTCGTCGACGCCCGGCGCCTCGTACGGAGCGCCCTGCCAGGCCTTGCGGTAGCCCGAGCCGGTGCCGATGGCACCGTCGGGATAGGCGACCACCGCCGGGAGGTCGGAGAGCTCGGAGTAGCCCTCGACCTCGACGCCGGTGCTGCCACGGCCGTGGTAGGCGACGATCAGCGGCCAGTCGGCGCGCTTCTGATAGCCCTCCGGGAGGCGGAGAACATAGCTGCGCTCGAGGTCGCCGCTGGTCAGCTCGTACTTCTGGCTGCTGTCGGACTCCTGGTCGGTGGGCTTGGCGCAGGGCGTGGTCTCGCCAGCTGCCTGGTTCTGGACGGAGCCGCGGGTCAGAGCGGAGGTGGCGGTCGGCGCCAGGGACAGCGCGGCCCCGGCCGCGACCGCGACGGCCGGGGCCAGGAGGCGGGATTGTCGTGGGGACATGGGTGCTCCTTGGGGCGGATCGGTGCGTTTTCGGGTGTGCTGGATCGCCCGGCGACGCGGTGTGCGTCCCGGTCGGGGTCCCGAGCTGATGGGGTGGGCGGGTGGCCTAGGTGTCGAGCCACTCCTTGATGAAGCCGACGATGCGGTCGGTGGCCTCGGCGAGGATGGCGCGGCCGTCCTCGGCCGTGGCGCGGCGCGGGTCGCCGAGCACGCCGGTGGGGGAGAGGCGGTCGTAGGGGAGGGCCAAGGCGGGCTGGCTCACCGAGCGGGCCAGCCGGGCGAGCGGATCGAGCTCGTCGGGCGTGGTCGTGCCCGGGGCGAGCAGGTCGTGGCGTACGAGGTGGGGCGCGACGTGCAGCATCTGGGCCGTCTCGGCCTCACCGCTGTGACCGGAGACCGGGCTCAGCTCCATGGTCGCGACGGCGTCCTTGGCCAGCGTCGTCACCGGCGTCCAGGCCAGCTCCAGGTCGGGGCGGTCGCGCAGCAGCTCCTGGGCCAGGGTGCCGAGCGTGGCGTTGTTGCCGCCGTGGCCGGTGATCACCAGGAAGCGCCGCCACCCGTGGGCGGCCAGCGACTCGACATACTCCCGCACGACGGCGGCGAAGAGCGTCGGCCGCAGGCTCACGGTGCCGGCGAAGGCCTGGTGGTGGGGCGAGACGCCGACGGGTACGCCGGGTCCGATGACCACCTTGCCCGGGAGCGCCTCGGCGACGGCCTCGGCGAGCGCCTCGGCGCGGATCTGGTCGGTGGCCAGCGGGAGCCCTGCGCCGTGCTGCTCGAACGCGCCGACGGGGATCACCACGACTGTCCCGGCCTCGGCCGATCGAGCGGCCTCGTGGGTGGTCATCTCCGCGAGCCTCGCGGTCATCGGGACTGCTCCGTGCCGAGGGTGGCGGCGATCGCGTCGCGGATCGCGAGCAGGTGCTCGCGGGTCAGGGCGGCCGCGGCGTCGGGGTCGCCGTCGCGTACGGCCTCGACGATGCGGAGGTGGTCGGCGTGGTCGCGGTCGCGGTCGGTGTAGCGGTGGCGGATCTCGATCTGGTCGCGGGCCCGCACCTGCAGCAGCGCCTCGATCGTCTCGCGCAGCAGGAGGTTGCCGGAGGCGCCGGCGAGCGCGACGTGGAAGTGCAGCTCGGGGCGCTCGTCGGCGTACTGCGGCTTGAGCGAGTTGTCGGCCGAGAGCGTCAGCGCGGCGAGGTCGTCGTCGGTACGCGCCGCGGCGGCCGCCGCCGCGACCGGGGGCTCCAGCACGATCCTGGCGTCGAGGAGCTCGAGCACCGACTCGCTGCGGGACTCGGAGACATGGGGGTTGACCAGCAGCCGCCGGTTCACCCCGCCGCTGACGTAGGTGCCCGAGCCGTGCCGGAAGCGGATCACGTCCGTGGCTTCGAGACGGCGCAGCGCCTCCCGGATCGTCGGTGTGGTCACCTCGAACCGCTTGGCCAGCTCGCGCGAGGAGGCCAGGGCGTCGCCCGGCTCCAGGCCCGCGGCCTCGATCATGGCGACGATCCCGTCGGCGATGCGTTCAGAGAGCGATGGTGTGTTGCTGGTCACAGGAAGTGACTAAATCACTTATCTAATTGCCGGTCAAGATCGGCGGCGCTTGCAGACAGCTTGCGTAAAGCAGTTATATTCTTGCGTTCATGAGTAGACGTCTTGCCGACGCAGCCGCCCGCGCCAAGGTCTCCGAGGCGACGGTGAGCCGCGTGCTCAACGGCAAGCCGGGAGTCTCCGAGGCGACCCGTGAGCGGGTGCTGACCGCGCTCGACGTCCTCGGCTACGAGCGACCGGTGAAGCTGCGCGGCGAGCGGGCGAGGCTCGTCGGTCTCGTGCTCCCGGAGCTGCAGAACCCGATCTTCCCGGCGCTCGCCGAGGTCCTCGGCGCCAACCTGGCGCAACAGGGCCTGACCCCCGTGCTGTGCACGCAGACCGCCGGCGGCGTGACCGAGTCGGAGTACGTCGACCTGCTCCTCGAGCAGCAGGTGGCCGGCGTGGTCTTCGCCGGCGGGACCTACGCCCAGCGCGACGCCGACCATGCCCACTACGACCGGCTGGCCGGGCGCAACCTTCCAGTCGTGCTGATCAACGCGGCCATCGACGATCTGCCGTTCCCACGGGTCGTCTGCGACGACGCCGACGCCATGGAGCAGGCAGCCGAGCACCTGCTGGCCCTGGGTCACGAGCGGATCGGGCTGGTGCTGGGCCCGCGCGACCACGTTCCCTCCGAGCGCAAGCTCGCCGCTTTCCGGGCGGTCTGCGACCGGGCCGGCGTGCCGTTCGACGAGGACCTGGTCGTACGCAGCCTCTACTCCCTCCAGAGCGGGCAGGCCTCCGCGGCGCGGCTGATCGAGGCGGGCGTGACCGGGATCGTGTGCGCCAGCGACCCGCTCGCGCTGGGAGCGGTCAGGGCGGTCCGCCGGGCCCGGCTGTCGACCCCGGCGGACGTGTCCGTGATCGGCTACGACGACTCCGCCTTCATGGCCTGCGCCGACCCGCCCCTCACCACGATCCGGCAGCCGATCGAGGCGATGGGCCGCGCGGCGGTCGACTTCCTGGTGAGCCAGATCGACGGCACGCTCGGACCGGTCGACGAGCTGCTCTTCGAGGGTGAGCTGGTGGTCCGGCGGTCGACCGGACCTGCAAGCCACCGCGCAAAGTCCTGAAATTAATTACGTTCTGTCAAGTTCTTGCGTCGCTTCTGATGCTGGCTCTACGGTCTCAGCACGCCGTCACGGTGACGGCCGTCACATGACTGTGAGCTGCTGAGAAGGGAGGGCCCGTGACCGCCACGGAACCTCGACAGAGCGAGCCGGCACCGGCCGCGCTTCCGGTCTTCACGGAGCGCCCCGCCGACTGGTGGCGCTCCGCGGCGATCTACCAGATCTATCCCCGCAGCTTCGCCGACGCCAACGGCGACGGCACCGGCGACCTGGCCGGCGTGCGGGCGCACCTGACCTACCTGCGGGACCTCGGGGTGGACGCGATCTGGTTCACGCCGTGGTTCCCCTCGCCGATGGCCGACGGCGGCTACGACGTGACCGACTACCGCGCGATCGACCCCGTCTTCGGCGACCTCGCCGAGGCCGAGGCACTCATCCAGGACGCCCTCGAGCTCGGCATCCGCACGATCATCGACGTCGTCCCGAACCACGTCTCCGACCAGCACCGATGGTTCCGGGCCGCGGTCGAGGCGGGCCCCGGAGCGCCCGAGCGGGACCGGTTCTGGTTCCGGGACGGCCGTGGCCCCGGGGGCGAGCAACCGCCCAACGACTGGGCCTCGGAGTTCGGCGGCCCCGCCTGGACCCGCCTGACCGGACCCGACGGCGTCCCCGAGCAGTGGTACCTGCACCTCTTCTCCGCCGAGCAGCCCGACCTCAACTGGCAGCACGAGGACGTACGCCGCGAGCACGAGGAGATCCTCCGGTTCTGGTTCGACCGGGCGGTGGCCGGGATCCGGATCGACTCCGCCGCGCTGCTCGCCAAGGACCCGGCCCTTCCCGAAGTCCCGGTCGATCCGCGGCCGGGCGAGCATCCCTACGTCGACCGTGAGGAGCTCCAAGAGATCTACCGTGGCTGGCGGCGGATCGCCCAGGAGTACGGACCCGACCGGGCCCTCATCGGCGAGGTCTGGCTTCCCGACACCTCTCGGTTCATCCGCTACCTGGGGCCCGGTGTCCTGCACGCGGCGTTCAACTTCGACTTCATGACGGCGCCGTGGGACGCCGCGGCGCTGCGTACCTCCATCGAGACCACGCTGCGCGTGCACGGCGAGGTCGGGGCCCCGGCGACCTGGGTGCTCTCCAACCACGACGTCACCCGGCTGGTGACGCGCTACGGCCGCGCCGACACCGCGTTCGCGTTCGAGACCAAGCGCTTCGGCACCCCGACCGATCGCGCTCTCGGTGAGCGGCGGGCCCGGGCGGCCGCGATGCTCGCGATGGGTCTGCCCGGGGCCTACTACCTCTACCAGGGCGAGGAGCTCGGCCTCGACGAGGCCGACATCCCGCCGGAGCGGGTGCAGGACCCGATGCACTTCCGCAGCGGTGGCGTCGACCCCGGCCGGGACGGCTGCCGGGTGCCGCTGCCGTGGAGCGGGGACCGGCCTCCGTACGGTTTCAGCGCGCCCGGCACCACCACGTGGCTGCCGCAGCCCGAGGGCTGGGCGCGGCTGACGGCGCAGGCGCAGTCCGCGGACCCGCGCTCGATGCTGTCCCTGCACCGGATGGCGTTGCTGATCCGGCGTACGCATCCCGACCTCGCCACCGGCGACTTCCGCTGGATCGACACGGCTCCCGGGATCCTCGCCTTCCGTCGCGGTGCGCACTTCGCCTGCGTGGTCAACCTGACCGACGCGCCGGTGGAGCTGCCGCACAGCGACCACGTCTGGCTGGCCAGCTCGCCTCTCGAGGCCGGCCGGCTCGCCCCCGATGCCGCGGTCTGGCTGCGGCCCACGACCTGAGACCCCACCACAACATCCAGGAGACAGACCCATGAGATCCACTCGGTTGCGCACCGTCGCGCTCACCGCGGTCGCGGCTCTCGCGTTCGGCTCGCTCGCCGCCTGCGGCGAGACGTCGGACGACGGCGACGGCGTCATTATCACCGTCGAGGGCTGGCGGCCCGGCGACAAGCAGGCCACCATCGACGCCGTCAAGGCGCAGGCCGCGGCCTTCAACAAGGAGCATCCCGACATCACCGTGAAGCCGGTGGAGTGGCAGTGGAACGCGCAGACGTTCCCCGCGCAGCTCGCCGGTGGCACGCTGCCGATCTCCTTCCGGGTGCCGTTCACCGACACCAAGGGCCTGGTCGAGCGTGGCCAGGTCGCCGACGTGGACGCCGAGATCCGCGAGCTGCCCTACTTCGACGAGCTCAACCCGAACGTGCTCGCCGCCGCGCAGGGCACCGACGGCAAGGTCTACGGCCTGCCCTCGGACGTCTATGCCAACGCGCTCCACTACAACCGCGACCTGTTCACAAAGGCGGGCCTCGACCCCGATAAGCCGCCGACGACGTGGGAGGAGCTGCGCGCCGCCGCCAAGCAGATCCACGACCGCACCGGTGCCACCGGGTACGCCGAGATGACCACCTCCAACACCGGCGGCTGGATCCTCACCACGCTCACCTACGCCCTCGGCGGCCGGATGGAGACGCAGGACGGCGACACGTTCACCGCCACCGTCGACAACCCGCAGACCGAGCAGGCGCTGCAGCTGCTGCACGACATGCGCTGGAGCGACGAGTCGTTCTCCGGCAACACCGCCTACGACTGGAACAGCATCAACCAGGCGTTCGCGGCCGGGAAGGTCGGGATGTTCATCAGCGGCTCCGACGTCTACAACTCCCTCGTCACCACCTCGGCGATCGACCCGGAGACGTACGGACTGACCGCGGTCCCGCTGGGGGACTCGGCCGACGCCGGCGTGCTCGGCGGCGGGTCGGTCAACGTGGTCAGCGCCAAGGCCAGCGACGCGGAGGCCGAGGCGGCAGTGGCCTGGGCCGACTTCTTCCGGGTCCGCAGGTACACCGACGAGTCGGCAGCCGTCGCCGACGCCAAGACCCAGACCGCGGCCGACCAGCCCGTCGGGACGCCGACCTTCCCGATCTTCGACGAGGCCTCGTACACCACCTACCAGGGCTGGGTGAAGGACTACGTCAACGTGCCGCTGGAGCAGATGACCGGCTACACCTCGCGGATGTTCGACCTCTCGCTGATCCCCGAGCCGCCCGCACAGACCCAGGCCGTGTACGGCGCGCTGGACCCGGTCGTGCAGAAGGTGCTCAGCGACGAGGACGCCGACATCGCCGCGCTGCTCAAGGACGCCGACGCCTCGGTCCAGCAGATCCTGGACAAGGGCTGAGCGTGACCGCCGACATGTCCCGGGTGGGTGGGCCGGCCCTCGTGCGAGGGCCGGCTCGCCGGCGTACGTCATCCGTCACCGTGCTCGCGAGGTGGTGGCGCGGCGGCGCGGCGACCCTGGTCTTCCTGCTGCCGATGCTCCTCGTCTTCGGGCTGTTCTCGTGGTGGCCGATCGTGCGGACCGTGGTGATGAGCGTGCAGGACTCCAACCTCGTCGGGCCCGCGGAGTGGGTGGGCCTGGACAACTTCCGCACGGTGCTCGCCGACCCGCTGCTGCCGGTGGCGTTGCGCAACACGGCGGTCTTCGCGGGCATCGCGTTCGTCGTCGGGTATCCGATCCCGCTGGTCATGGCGGTAGTCTTCAGCTCGCTGCGCAGGCTGCGCGGACTCTATGCGGGCCTGGCCTATCTGCCCGTCGTGGTGCCGCCCGCGGTGGCGGTGCTGCTGTGGAAGACCTTCTACGACGCCTCGGAGGGTGGTGTCTTCAACACCGTGCTGGGATGGGTCGGGCTCGGGCCGGTGCCATGGCTGGAGTCGGCCTCCTGGGTGCTGCCCTCGCTGGTGATGGAGGCGACCTGGGCCGCTGCGGGCGGCACGGTGATCATCTACCTCGCCGCGCTGACCACGGTGCCGCAGGAGCTCTATGACGCCGCTTCGGCCGACGGCGCGGGCGTTCTCGGCAAGATCTGGCACGTCACCCTGCCGCACCTGCGCCCGGTGCTGCTGATCACCCTGATCCTGCAGATCATCGGCACCGCCCAGGTCTTCCTCGAGCCCTACCTGTTCACCGGCGGCGGCCCCTCGCACGCCTCGCTGACGCTGCTTCTGCTGATCTACGAGTACGCCTTCGGCAGCACCACCGGCGGTGGCGCCTACGGCCCGGCGACCGCGCTGAGCCTGATGATGGCGGTCGGCCTGGCACTGCTGTCGTGGATCTACTTCCGGCTGACGCGCGGATGGAGCGACTGATGAGCTTCGTCTCCTTCCTCGACCGGCGACGTACGTCGGTGCGCTGGGGTGTCCGCGGTGTCCAGCTCGGGACGCTCCTGGTGCTGGTGGTGGTCTGCCTCGGGCCGCTGCTGTGGCTGGCGAAGTCGGCCGTCACACCCACCCAGGACACCCTGCGCTCGCCGATCGCGCTGTGGCCGAACGGCCCCGACCTCTCGATCCTGTCGCAGGCGTGGACGGAGCTGGGCCTGTCGTCCTACCTGGTCAACACGGTGATCATCGCGGCCGGCTCCTGGGCCGTCCAGGTGCTGGTCGCCACGACCGCGGGCTACGCGCTCTCGGTGCTGCGCCCGCGGCTGGGCCGGGTTCTCTACGGCGCGGTGCTCGCCACCATGTTCGTGCCGATCGTGCTGCTGCTCGTCCCGCTCTACCTCACCGTGCTGAGCCTGCCGGTCGTGCACTGGTCGCTGGTCGGGACGTACGCCGGTGCCTTCCTGCCCGCGGGCGCCTCGGCCTTCAACGTGGTGATCATGAAGCGCTTCTTCGACAGCCTTCCCCGCGAGATCCTGGACGCCGCCCGGATCGACGGGGCCGGGCCGTACCGGCTCTTCTGGTCGGTCGTCCTGCCGATGTCACGGCCGGTGCTCGGCGTGGTCTCGGTCTTCGCGGTGCTCGCCGCGTGGAAGGACTTCATCTGGCCGCTGATCGTCCTGCCGGACCCGGCCAAGCAGCCCATCGCCGTGCGGCTGCCGTCGATCGCGCCGGCCACGGACCTCTCCGTCCTGCTCGCCGCGATGGCGATCTCGGCCGCGCTCCCGATCGTCTTCTTCCTCCTCTTCCAGCGGCTCTTCCTGCGCAGCGAGGGCCTGGAGGGTGCGGTGAAAGGATGAAGGCCGCCGGGCTCAGGCGGGCAGCGGCAGGACCTCCACCGGGCAGGCCGCCTCGCGCAGCAGCGCCCGGGTGACGCCGCCCAGGTGCGGGAAGGCGTTCAGGTGCGATGCCCGTCCCACCACGACGAGGGCGGCGGTGTCGGCTGCCTCGACCAGCGCGTCCGCGGGAGCCTCCGCGAGGACCCGGCCCACCAGCGGCGGTCGGGCGGCCTCGGGGGCCTGTTCTCGGGCCCGTTGGATGAGCTCGTCCACGTAGCCTTCGCCGCGGATCGTCCAGTCGTGGGTCGTGGCGTGATCGGCCAGCTCACCTTCAAGCGCCATCAGGTCGAGGCCGTGGAGGACGGTGACCGGCTCGTTCAGACGGCTCGCCTCCTCCAGGGCGTGTCCGAGCACCTGGTCGTCGGTCTTGTCGCCGCCGACACCGACGACGACGCCGGTGCGTCCCGCGGCCGACCAGTCCTCGGGGATCACGGTGACGGGGCAGTGCGCGTGCCCGGCGACCCGGGAGGAGACGGAGCCGGTGAACACCCGGCGCACGCGGGAGAGCCGGCGACGCTGGATCACGACGCGGTGCGCCTGCTCGGACTCCTTGATCAGGACGTGGGCGGCATGGCCGCGCAGCAGCTCCCCGGTGACCTCGACCGCGCCGTCGACGACCTCCCGGGCACGTGCCTTGGCCTCGTAGAGCCGCTGCTCGGCGAGCCGGCCGACCGCGGAGTCGTCGATGATCATCGACCGTGGTTGCATCGCGCCCGGGAGACCGAGGATCGGGTCGCCGAGGAGGACGTTGGCCTGGAAGATGTGGACCAGTCGCAGCGGGTGGCCGCTGCTCGCAGCCAGGCGCCCCGCGTAGCCGAGCAGGGCACCCTCCGTGTCCGGGTCCTGGATCCCGACGACGATCGGCGCGCTGGAGGCGGACGGCGTACTCATGCCATCACGCACATGTGATCGGTGGCGAAGCCGCTGAAACCCTGGTGCATGCCGGGGTTGTGTGCTCCGTCGAAGCCGACGCTCTGGGCGCAGTGGACGACGTGACGTCCGAAGTCTCGTCCGTCACCGGCCGAGGCGGAGGACGGGGCGAGAGCGACGGCCGCCACGGCCGCCACGGCAGGAATCAGGATGCGCTTCATGATGATGTCACTCCTCGATGGGTGGAAGGTTCTGGCTGGGCGACCCGCACCCGGTTGACCCCGGCGACCGTCGCCGCGGCGCTCTCGGCCAGGGCGCGGTCCTTCGGCGTCGCCGGACCGGTGATCGTCACGCTCCCGTCGGCGACCACGACGCGCCAGTCGCGATGACCGAGGTTGGCCAGGAGCGCGCTGAGCTCCTTGTCCAGGATGTCGTCGTCGCGGGCGAGGGCGCCGGCCACGTCGCTCCGGCTGATGACGCCGACCAGAAGGTCGTCGGCGTCGAGGACGGGCAGGCTCTTCAGCCCCCGTTCGGCCATGATGTCGACCGCGACGGACACCTCCGCGCTGTCGCGCACGGCGACCGCCACCGGGCTCATCACGTCCTCCACGTACGCCGGTGGCCGGTCGGTCACGGGAGGCGCCGGGCGCAGGTGGGCGCGCGGGTCCGGGAGGACCCGGTTGCGGATCAGGTCGATCTCGGCGACCACGCCGCAGAGCCGGCCGGCCGAGCTCACCACCGGCAGGGCGGTGATGTGGTGGTCATGGAGCATCGCGAGGGCGTCCCTGGCGCGCGTGCGCCTCCGTGCGGTGACCGGCGACGTGGTCATGATCTCTCGGACAAGCATGACCATCACCACCAGGAGTGTTCGTTCGTCATGAGGTGAGCCTCCTCCAGCCGGAGGCCGTGGCTCATGAGCGCAAGGTCCTGCCGCGGTGAGACCTTCGGCCCGCCGTCGAGGTACGGGAAACGGCGCCGCATGGACCTAGGTCCTCCGGCCACGGCACCGATGGCCCTGACTCCCTGGGAGCACCTCCGGCGACAGTGGAGAGGCCGGCCCCTGACGGGCGCGCCGATCTCACAGGAGGACAGATGGCTGAGCACCACCGGATCCTGGTCGGTGTCGACGGGGGAGAGGGCGGTCGAGCCGCGATCGGCTATGCCGCGGACGCGGCCCGCCGAAGCGGGGCCGACCTGTGGCTCGTCCACGTGATCGACCTGGCCGTCGCGACCGGGGTCTTCTACCCGTACGGCTACTCCGGCCTGGCGAACCAGATACGCGAGGCCGGGCTGACCGCTCTGGCCCGCGCGGAGAAGGAGGCCGCCGATCTCATCGGTGCCGACCGCGTCTCGACGACGCTTCGCGACGGTGCGGTGGTGGCCGAGCTGGCCCACGCGGCGGGCGACTGCGCGCTGGTGGTGCTGGGGGACGAACGCCATCACAGCCTGGCCCGGGTCGTGACCGGCTCGGTGACCGGCCGGGTCGCGTCTCGGGCACCGGTGCCCGTGGTGGTCGTGCCGACCGCCTGGGCCGGCGACCGGGACACCCGGCTGGTGGTCGTCGCCGTCGCCGACTGCGACGCCTCCACCGAGCTCGTCGCCCGTGCCCTCGGGGAGGCGGTGGACCGTGACGGCGGTCTGGTTCTCGTCCACGCCTGGGACGTCCCCGCCGTCTACTACGAGTCGACGCTGGGCCAGCTGGACGCGGCCGGCTTGGCGGCGGACGCGCGTCATCGGTTGATGGAGACCCTCGCACGAGCACGAAAGCTCGTCCCGAACTCCGCCCAGGTCGACGCATGGGTCGAGGTGCGCCGGGGTCAGCCGGCCCGGGTGATCAAGGAGGCGGCGAAGGAGGCGGCCCTGCTGATCATCGGCAGACGAGGGCACGCGTTCCCGCTGCGTCGTCTGGGTGGCACGGGCCATGCGCTGCTGCGCGAGTCCGGCTGCCCGGTCGAGGTGGTTCCGCCGGTCGCAGAGCACAGCGAGGGGTAGCAGGATGATCGGACGGTCGGAAGTGGGCACGGAGACGGTGGACGTCGACTCCATCCGGACGTTGCTGCGGCCACGCTCGGTGGCCGTGATCGGTGCGAGCCGGCGCGAGTCCCATCCGGGCCACCAGGTCGTGCGCAACCTGCTGCGGGCGCGGTTCACCGGCACCGTCCATCCGGTCAACCCCCACTGCGACTACCTGCTGGGGATGCGTTGCCACTCTTCGATACTCGATGTCGCACCGGTCGATCTGGCGGTCCTCGCGGTGCCCGCAGCCGAGGTGGCGAAGGTTGTACGGGAGTGCGCCCAGGGCGGCGTACGCGACGTGGTGATCCTCTCCAGCGGCTTCGCCGAGGCGAGCCCGGAGGGGCAGCGCCTGCAGGACGAGGTCCTGGCGATCGCCCGCGGATCGGGGATGCGTGTGGTGGGTCCCAACTGCCTCGGTGTCGCCAACACCGATCCCGACGTCCGCCTGGACGCCACCTTCTCGCCCATGAGCGCAGGACGCGGACGGGTGGCGATGATGACCCAGTCCGGCGCGGTGGGGATCGCGGCGCTGCAGCGGGCCGAAGAGCTCGGCGTGGGCCTGTCAGCGTTCATCTCCTCCGGCAACAAGGCCGACGTCAGCTGCAACGACCTCCTCATGTACGCAGCCGAGGACCACGCGACCGACGTGGTCGCGCTCTACCTGGAGTCGTTCGGCAACCCGCGCAAGTTCTCCCGTCTGGCCAGGCGGCTGGGCGCACACAAGCCGGTCGTCGCCCTGGTGGGCGGCAGCAGCCAGGCGGGCCGACAGGGAGCGCTCGGCCACACCGCGTCGGCGGTGACGTCCGCGGACGCGGTGGACGCGCTCTTCCGGCAGTGCGGGGTGATCGGCGTGGACGGACTCGAGCAGCTGCTGCAGACCACCAGCGTGCTCGTGAACCAGCCCCTGCCCGGCGGTCACCGGGTCGGGATCGTCAGCAACGCCGGTGGGCCGGGGATCCTGGCCGCCGACGCCTGCGCGAGCGAGGGGCTGCGACTCACGACGCTGAGTGCCGAGACTATGGCTGCGATCCGGGAGATCGTGCCGGACGCCTCGTCCGTGCAGATGCCGGTCGATCTCGGCTCCGACGTCGGCTGGGAGGCCTACGCCGAGGTGGTCTCGACCATCGCCCGCAGCGGTGAGATCGACATGCTGATCGCGCTACGCACCCCGCTGCCCGGCCTCTCCTACGCATCCTTCACCCGTGCGCTGCGCACCGCGTTGCGAGCCGGCTCGGACGAGGACGCACCCCCGGTCACGACCATCGCGGTGATGCTCGACCCGCACGGCCCGAGCCGCCCGATCAGCGCCGGTGACCATCGTGTGCCCGTGTTCTCGTTCCCCGAGGACGCCGCCCGTGCCCTCGGCCCGATCGCCCGCTACGCCGAGTGGCGCGCCGAGCCCCACACCCCGGTCTCCGAGGCGCCTGCCGGGAGCCGGGCGACCGCCCGAGAGGTGGTCGCCCGCACACTGCGGGTGGCCCCCGAGGGGTGCCGGCTCCCCGAGCCGGACGCTCGGCAGCTGCTCGCTGCGTACGGGATCGGGGTGCTGCCGAGCGTCCTGGCCGACGGTGCGGAGGAGGCGGTCGACGCCGCGGAGTGGGTGGGGTATCCCGTGGTGGTCAAGGTCGCCGACCCGGTCGCGCATCGCACCGACGTCGGCGGCGTGCGCCTCGGTCTGAGGAGTCCCGACGAGGTGCGTCGCGCCGCGCACGAGCTCCTCGGCATCGCGGCCGAGCGTCCGGGCCTGCTCGTCCAGCGTCAGGTCCCCGCCGGCGTCGAGCTGATCGCCGGCGTCACCCAGGACAAGGTCTTCGGGCCGCTGGTGATGGTGGGGTACGGCGGTGTGTACACCGAGCTGATCGAGGACCGGAGCTTCCTCCTGACGCCGCTCAACCGTGCCGACGCGGCCGCTGCGATCGCGGACCTGCGCACCGCGCCGCTGCTCACCGGCTACCGCGGCGCGCCGGCGGCCGACGCCGCCGCCGTCGAGCACCTCCTGGTCTGTCTCGGCCGTCTTGCCGACGATCTTCCGGAGGTCGCCGAGATCGACCTCAATCCCGTGATCGTGCACGAGCGCGGCGTCTCGGTCGTCGACGCGAAGGTTCGGCTGCACCCGGCCGCGCAGGCGCCCGACCCGGACCTGAGGAGCATGCGTCCGCCGCTCGGCGCGAGAGAGGGCACCTGATGGCGACGATGCGAGGGTGGCGGACCTTGGGTAGGGGCCGGCTCTCGATCGGCGACCTGGAGGTGCCGGAGCCGTCCCAGGGAGAGGTCCTCGTCGGTGTGGAGGCGTGCGGTGTGTGCCGCACGGACCTCCATGTCGTCGACGGCGACCTGCCTCCGCACCGCGTCCCGGTCGTGCCCGGGCACCAGGTCGTGGGCCGGGTGCTGGCCCGCTTCGACCACGACCACGGTCCGAGCGTCGGGACGCGGGTCGGGGCGCCGTGGCTGCGCTCGACCTGCGGTCGCTGCCGCTGGTGCCGGGCCGGTGCCGAGAACCTGTGCGAGCAGTCGCGCTACACGGGATGGGACGACGACGGGGGCTACGCCGAGTACGTCGTCGCGCCGGCGGCCTACACCTACCGGATCCCGGACTCGCTCGAACCGCTCCAGGCCGCGCCGCTGCTGTGCGCGGGCATCATCGGGTACCGCGCGCTGCGGCGCTCGGCGCTCCCGCCGGGAGGACGGCTCGGCCTCTACGGGTTCGGAGCGAGCGCACACCTGACCGCCCAGATCGCGATCCGCCAGGGAGCCGAGGTCCATGTCGTCAGCCGTGGCGGCGAGGCTCGCCGGCTCGCGCTCGAGCTCGGTGTGGCGTCCGCGGTCGAGCCCGGCGCTGCCGTCCCGCCACTCGACTCGGCGATCGTGTTCGCACCGGCCGGAGAGGTCGTACGCGAGGCACTCGCCGACCTCGGCGCCGCCGGCACCTGCGCCGTCGCGGGCATCCACGTCTCCGAGGTCCCACCGCTCGACTACCAGCGACACCTCTTCCGCGAGCGCACCCTCACCACCGTCACGTCCAACACCCGCGCCGACGGGGCCGAGCTCTTCCGCCTCGCCGGACGCCTGGACATCCACGCCGAGGTCACGCCGTACGCCATGCGTGATGCCGACCGGGCGCTCGCCGACCTCGCCGAGGACCGGGTGCGTGGCGTCGCGGTCCTCGACATGACCAGATGACCCGAGAAGGGCGCCTCGGGCCACGACCAGCGCCCCTTCGCCAGGGTCACCCGAGCGCCGCCGAGAGCGGTCCGCCTTCGGAGTGCCCCACGGGAAGGTCCGAGGTGAGCTCGGCGAGACCGTCGCGGGTGAACACCGAGGTGCCCGCCGTCGCGATCATCGCCGCACTGCAGGCCAGGCCCAGCCGTGCCGCCCGGGGCAGGTCCCAGCCCTGGGTCAGCCCGGCGACGATCCCGGCGACGAGGGCGTCACCGGCGCCCACGCCGCTGACCAGGTCGCCGGAGACGGCGGGGAGCAGCTGCGTACGCCTCGGGGTGATGAGGGCGATGCCCAGGTGGCCGCGGGAGAGCACGACGACGCCTGCGCGCGTGGACCCCAGCAGCTGCCGGGCCCCCTCGAGCTGTTCCGAGGTCGTCGCCAGCTCCCGGCCCAGGTGCTCCTCCAGCTCGCGCACGCTCGGCTTGATCAGGTAGGCGCCGTGCGCCTGCGCGAGGGCGACACCGGAGACGTCCACGACGAGCCGGGCGCCGGCGGCGTCGCTCAGGCGCTGCACCCGAGGGACGATGTCGGCGGAGACGCCCGGCGGCAGGCTCCCGCTGAGCACGACGTACGCCGCGTGGCGCGCCGCATGCTCCACCGCCTCGAGACAGCGGTCCAGGTCGTCGCCGGACAGTGGCGTTCCGGGCAGCACGAAGCGGTACTCGAGTCCGGTGTCCAGCTCGGTCACGTGATGGCTCAGCCGGGTCTCGCCCCGCACGTCGATCGCCTCGAACGGCAGCTGTTCGATCCCCAGCAGCTCGGTGAGGGCACTCCCGATGTGACCCGCCACGGGGAAGACCGCCAGCGTGGGAACGCCGAGCACGTGCAGCACGCGCGCCACGTTGATCCCACCGCCGCCGGGGTCGATCCGAGGGGCGCTGCACCGCATCTTGCTTCTCGGCACGAGCCGAGGCACGGAGAAGGAGTCGTCCAGCGCCGGGTTCAGGGTGATGGTCACGACGTCGGGTGAGGTCAGCATCAGCGGCCCTTCCTGCCGTCGTCCGGTCTGCCCACGAGGGTCGCTCGGCAGGGTCACGAGGACGCGGCGCTCTCGTGGTGCAGGATGTCGTCGACGGCGCGCCGCGGGGTCGGCGGCAGGAGAGCCTGGTGGCGCTGCGGCCAGCCGATCCGTACGAGCACCTGCGGGCAGGAGTTGTCTCCGAGCAGGTCGTGCTGCAGCGTACGCCGGGTGGACCCGATCTCGATCGGCTGCGTGTAGGGCACCAGGGCCAGGCCCGAGGTGGTGCACGAGAGCCAGATGGCGTCCAGCGCCTCACCGGCGCGAAGCCAGGAGAGCGGGTCGTCCGAGGCGGTCGCCAGGACGAGCCATTCCTCGGCGGACCCGCCGGTGTCGCCGTAGTCGTCGGCGAGCGTCCCGCCCGGGAACCGGGAGTAGGACGAGGGGTCGCTGCCGGCAGCGAGCAGGCTGGACTCCGGGATGCCGTCCTCGGTTCCTCCGCGGGTCCAGGAGTAGAGCTCGGCGAGGTAGGCCTCGTCGGTCGACTGGTGGGCGCGAGCGGTCTCCAGTGCCGACAGCACGACCGGACGGAGGTGGTCGGGGACCGTGGTGGCCACGACGGCGTGGTCACGGACCAGCTCGGCGAGGTGGTCGAGGCGTTCGCGCGGGACCGGCCAGGACGAGACCAGGCGCCGGTCGGTGTGGCGCTGCTCGATGGCGGCGAGCCTGCCGAGGTCGGCCGTGTCGGGTTCACGCGGCGTGAACGTCACGACCGCGAGCAGATCGGTGCGGCCGCCTTCGGGAGTGCGGTGCACCGTGCACGCCCACCCGGTGCCGGCGGCGGCCACGACGAGCTCGTGGAGCGCGGCGCCGCAGCTCATCACCAGGTCACGCTCGTTGGGGTCCGCGTGGAGGAGCTTGCGGTGCGGGTCGGCCCGGAGCAGCAGCATCTGGTCGCGTACGGCCCACGCCCACGGCTGGGTGTTGTGGACCGACGGCGCGCGCGATGCCAGACCCAGGATCGCCCGCAGGGTCGGCTCGTCGGGAAGGGTCGACATCTCAGACCACCACCCGTCGCATCAGCTGGCGGCCGAGATCGGCGGCCCAGTCGCCGGCGCGGGCCTCCTCGTCGGGGCCGAGGGGACCTTCCAGGCCGCCGACGTAGAAGCTCACCGACGGGGCGACGTCGTAGCCGCGGCGCCGCAGCAGGTGGGCCGCGTGCTTGGCGGCAGAGCCGGGCAGATGGCGCATCGCCCGGGACCGGGTGTCGAAGGCGGCGATGCGCACCGACCCCGGGTCCTCGAGGTCGTCCAGCTCCTCGAGCCACTCGCGGACGCCACGGGCCTCGACCTCCGCCGGAGCACCCCGCAGCACCGCGTCAGCTCGCGTGCTCGGCCTGCTCATGCCGAGCGCATGGGTCGGGGCCCCGATCACCACCAGGTCGTTCGTGCGGAGCACGTCGGCGCCGGCGAGCGCCACCGGGATCACCTTGACCTCCATCCCGGTGCGCCGAAGAGCGTTGGCGACCGAGGTCGCGATGGTGGCGGTGTTGCCGAACATCGACTCGTAGACGACGGCTGCTCGCATCTGGTTCACGTCCTTTCTGCGCGCCACGCCCCCTGCGTGGTGCCGATGGCACCACCCTCGGCCGAACGGAGGGGACCGGGCAGTGGCGCACGTCCCGGACCCGAGGACCTAGGTCCGATGCGGCCGGCCGACGGGGCGCAGAGGCTGAAGCCATGAACTCAACCGAATCCCCGGTGGTGCTCGAGGGGCATCTCGACACCCGGGTCAGTCGAGCCCTGTGGCTGGTCAAGTGGCTGCTGCTGATCCCGCACTACATCATCCTGCTGTTCCTCTGGGTCGCCTTCGCCGTGCTCAGCGTGGTCGCCTGGTTCGCGATCCTGTTCACCGGCCGCTACCCGCGGGCGATCTTCGACTTCAACCTCGGTGTGCTGCGCTGGACCTGGCGGGTGGACTTCTACGGCTACGCCGCGCTCGGCACCGACGCCTACCCGCCGTTCACCCTCGACGACGTGGCCGACTACCCGGCCCGCCTCCACATCGCTTATCCCGAGCGGCTCTCACGCGGGCTGGTGCTGGTGAAGTCCTGGCTGCTGGCGATCCCGCACCTGCTGGTCCTGAGCTTCTTCGTGGGTGGCGGGCTGTACGTCACGCAGACCGGCAACGACCCGGAGACCTGGACCTGGGGGAGCGGGATCGTCGGGCTCCTCGTCCTCTTCGCCGGCGTCGCGATGCTGTTCGGACGCGGCTACCCGCGAGGGATCTTCGACCTGGTGCTCGGGATGGACAGGTGGGCCGCACGAGTGGCGGCGTACGTCTTCCTGATGACCGACACCTACCCGCCCTTCCGGCTCGACCAGGGTGGGAGCGACCCGGCCCGTCCCGTGGCTCCGGAACCGTCGGCCCCGGCCGGCGCGGCGGCGACCCCGCCGGTTCCGGCAGACCCGGTGGGAACCGGACGGCCGTGAGCGGGGTGTCACGCGTGCGTCGAGGGACTTTGGTCCTCGGCGCACGGGTAAGACGTGCATTGGCGGGCGTCGTCCATGGTCGTAGGTTGATCAGGTGACCGAATCCGCAGCGCCCGAGGGCGCCACCGAGCCCATCCGGGTCTTCCTGCTCGACGACCACGAGGTGATCCGCCGCGGGATCAAGGACCTCCTCGAGGACGAGGACGACATCGTCGTCGTCGGCGAGTCCGGCCTGGCCGAGGAGGCACGCCGGCGGATCCCCGCCCTGCGCCCTCATGTCGCGATCTTGGACGGCCGGCTCCCCGACGGGTCCGGCATCGACGTGTGCCGCGACGTACGCTCCGTGGACCCGAGCATCGCCGCCCTGATCCTGACGTCCTTCGACGACGACGACGCGCTGTTCTCCGCGATCATGGCCGGCGCCGCCGGCTATCTCCTCAAGCAGATCCGCAGCGCCGACCTCGTCGAGACCGTGCGCCAGGTCGCCGCGGGCAAGTCGATGCTGGACCCGGCGGTCACCGCGCAGGTGCTGGAGCGTATCCGCAGCGGGCCCAAGACCAACTCGGTCTTCGAGAACCTCACCAACCATGAGCGCCGGATCCTGGAGCTCATCGGCGAGGGCCTGACCAATCGGCAGATCGGCAAGGAGATGCATCTGGCGGAGAAGACGGTGAAGAACTACGTCTCCTCCCTCCTCGCCAAGCTGGGCCTGGAGAGCAGGACCCAGGCTGCGATTCTGGTGACCAAGACGCTGCAGGGTTGATAGATTCGGGGGATGTACCACCCCTGCGACGGAGGGGGTCGACGTGGGACGTACGCCACCCCGACAGCGCCGTGCACCTGCTGACACGGCCGAGACAACAACACTGCGCAGCACACCGCTCGACGAGCTGCTGACCGAGGTCCTCGACCGGTTCACCGACGCGCGAGACGAGCAGGTGCGCTGGCGGCTGCTGCTCGACGCCATCGTCACGATGGGTGCGGGCCTCTCGATCGACGACCTGCTGAACCGGATCGTCGAGGTCGCCAAGACCTTGGCGGGGGCCAGGTATGCGGCGCTCGGCGTCCTCGCCAGCGCCGGCGAACGCCGGCTGCGACTCTTCCTCACCCAGGGACTCACCGTGGAGGAGCAGATCCTCATCGGGGATCTGCCCAGCGGACATGGTGTGCTCGGCCTGCTGATCGACCACCCCGAGCCGGTCCGGCTGCGCGACATCGCCGCCCACCCGGCCTCCTACGGCTTCCCGCCGAACCACCCGCCGATGGGTTCGTTCCTCGGAGTTCCCGTACGCATCGGGGAGAAGGTCTTCGGCAACCTCTATCTGACCGAGAAGATCGACGGGGTCGAGTTCACCGACCAGGACGAGCGCATCGTCGTCGCCCTCGCCGCCGCAGCCGGCGTCGCGGTCGAGAACGCCCTCCTGGCCGAGGAGGCCGAGCGGCGCGGGCGCTGGCTGGATGCCCGGGCCGAGATCACCAGCACTCTGATGGGCGACATCGACCGGAGCGCGGCCCTCCAGCTCGTCGCCGATCGGGCCCGCGAGATCGCCCGTGCCGATGTGGCCTGGATCGTGACGGGACCGTCGGCCGAGCGGCTGAGGGTGGAGGTCGTCTCCGGCGCCGAGGTCGACCCCGACGTGCTGAAGCGTGCTCCGGTGCGCGAGTCGGTAGCCAGCCAGGCGATCAGCGACGGCGTGCCGATGGTGGTGGAGGACATCGCGAGCGCGACCGGGGGAGGGAGCGTGGCCGCGGTCATCGATCTCAGCGACATCGGGCCCGGGGTGCTGGTGCCGCTGGGACGTACGGACCCGTCCGAGGAGATGAACGCGGTCGGCGTGCTGGCCCTGGCCTGGCGGCGGGACAACGCCGAGGAGGCGCAGGGCGTCGACCTGACGGTCGCCACCGCGTTCGCGGAGCAGGTCGCGCTTGCCATCCGGCTGGCGCAGAACCGAGAAGAACGCCAGCGCCTGGCCGTCTACGACGATCGGGACCGGATCGGCCGCGACCTGCACGACATCGTGATCCAGCGACTCTTCGTCATCGGTCTGCGTCTGCAGGGCGGCCTCAACCTGGCCGACAACCCCAAGCTTCGCGGCCGCTTGGACCAGGCTGTCGAGGACATCGACGACACGATTCGCGACCTTCGCCGGGCGGTCTTCGAGCTCGGCGCCCCCGACCACAGCGGCGACATCCAGTCGCAGGTCACCGAGCTGGTCAACCGCGCGGCGGCGTCGCTCAAGTTCCGCCCCAGGCTCGCCTTCGACGGTCCGATCCGCCTGCGGACGCCTCCTGAGGTGGCCAAGGACGTGGTCGCGGTCCTCGGCGAGGCGCTCTCGAACACGGCTCGCCATGCGCGCGCCAGCGAGGTGCAGGTGTCCTTGACCGCCGGCGACGAGCTGGTGCTCCGGGTGAGCGACGACGGGGTCGGGATCCCCGACGACGCGGTGGAGAGCGGAGTGGCCAACATGCGTCACCGTGCCGAGGCCCACGGCGGTCGGTGCACCGTCGAGACGGCGAAGCCCAAGGGGACCGTGGTGGAGTGGTCGGTGCCGCTGAGCTGACCGGTCGTACCCCTCCTGGGCGTCTCGTGCCAAGGTGCTGCCATGGACGTACGCCAGGTGATGCCGTCGTGGAGCCGCGGCTACCAGCGGAGCTGGCTGTGGCCCGATCTCCTCGCCGGCGTGACGATCACCGCCTACCTGGTGCCGCAGGTGATGGCGTACGCCGAGCTGGCCGGTCTGCCGCCGGAGACCGGGCTGTGGGCCTGCGTCGGGGCGATGCTGGTCTACGGGCTGCTGGGTACGTCCCGGCTGCTCTCGGTCGGCCCGGAGTCGACCACGGCGCTGATGACCGCGGCCGCGATCGGGGCCACCCCCGGCGCGGCACGCGATCCGGCCGGGTTCGCGGCGACGCTGGCGCTGGTGGTGGCGGCGATCTGCTTCGCGGGCTGGCTCGCCCGGGTCTCGGTGCTGGCGGAGCTCTTCTCCCGGCCGGTGCTGGTCGGCTATATGGCCGGCATCGCGGCGCTGATGGTCGTCTCCCAGCTCGATAACCTCACCGGCGTGCGGATCGAGGGCGATGACGTGCTGACCGAGCTCGCCAGCTTCGTACGCAACCTCGACCAGGTGCATCTGCCGACCTTGCTGCTCGGTGTCGGAGCCGCCGCCGCGATGATCCTCGGCTCCGTGCTCGCTCCACGGGCGCCGGTCGCGCTGCTCGGCATGCTCGCCGCCACCGGACTCGTCGCACTGCTCGGCGAGGGGCACGGGCTGCGTCTCGTCGGCGAGATCTCGATCCGGCCGCCGGCGCCCGGGTTGCCGGATCTGGAGCTGGGCAGCGTCGTCGCGATGCTCGCGCCGGCGCTCGGGGTCGCCTTCGTCGGCTACACCGACAACATCCTCACCGGGCGTGCCTTCGCGGGCCGCGACGAGCGGGTCGACGCGCGCCGGGAGCTGCTGGCGCTGGGCGGGGCCAACGTGGGGTCCGCGCTCCTGCACGGGTTCCCGGTGAGCAGCAGCGGCAGCCGTACGGCCATCGGTCATGCCGTCGGCGGGCGCACGCAGCTGACCTCGTACGTCACCGCAGCCACGACCGTGGCGGCGGTGTTGTTCCTGGCGCCGGTCCTGGAGGCCTTTCCCGAGGCCGCGCTCGGCGCGGTCGTCGTCTATGCGGCCACCAAGCTGGTCGAGGTGGGCGAGCTGCGCCGGTTCGCCCGGTTCCGGCGCAGCGAGCTCGTGCTGGCGCTGGTCGCGACGTTGGCGGTGCTCGCCGCCGGGGTGATGTGGGGCGTGCTGATCGCGGTCGGGCTCTCGGTGCTCGACCTGCTGCGCCGGGTCGCGCACCCGCACGATGCGGTCCTGGGGCTCGTCCCCGGTCTGGCCGGCATGCACGACGTCGACGACTACCCCGACGCCGAGGAGGTGCCGGGACTGCTCGTCTACCGCTACGACTCGCCCCTCTTCTTCGCCAACGCGGAGGACTTCCGCACCCGCGCGCTCGCTGCGGTCGACGCAGCCGAGTGGCCGGTGGAGTGGTTCCTGCTCAACGTCGAGGCCAACGTCGAGGTGGACATCACCGCGGTCGACGCGCTCGAGTCGCTGCGCCGCGCGTTGGCCGAACGCGGCGTCGTCCTCGCGATCGCCCGGATCAAGCAGGACCTGCGCGACTCACTGGCACCCTCCGGGATCCTGGACAGGATCGGCGAGGAGCGTCTCTTCCCCACCCTTCCGACAGCCGTGGAGGCGTACCGCCGTCGCGAGCGGTGACCTGACGGACCAAGGTCCTCGGGGTGGGGCCCCGACGTCCCTGCCCTCCCGCGTTCCGGCGGATGAGAGTGGACCCTGGGAGCGGCCGGACGTGCCGCGCCCAGGAGGAGACGACATGTCCGAGAACAACCGGATCCTGGTCGGGATCGACGGGGGAGAGGGCGAACGGGCGGCGATCGCCTACGCCGCGGCCGAGGCCGGTCTCGACGACGCCGACCTCTGGCTCATGCACGTGACCCTGAGCGAGCCCGCCGACGTGGTCCATCCCTACCCGTGGCTCTCGCAGGACAGCCGAAACTCCGGGATGCAGGTGTTGCGGAAGGCAGCGGACGAGGCCGGCGCCTACGTGGGGGCCGATCATGTCAGCGGGACCCTCCTGGAGGGGAGGACCGTCCCCGGACTCGTCCACGCCGCCGCGAAGGCACGCCTGGTGGTGCTCGGCGACGACCGCGGACACCGCCTGGAACACATCGTGACGGGCTCGATCACCCACCGGGTCGCGGGCCACGCGCCGGTCCCGGTCGTCGTGGTTCCGAGCGACTGGTCGGGGGAGGAACCCGCTCGCCGCGTCGTGGTCGCGGTCAAGGACTGCGAGAGCTCGGCCGGACTGATCGCTCAGGGCCTCAGGCACGCGGCCGACCGCGACGCGGAGCTGGTCGTGATCCACGCCTGGCAGCTGGACACGGTCTATGACGACATGACGCTGTCGCACCTGGACGTGACCGGCTGGGAGAAGGCAGCCCGGCGCGCCCTCGACGAGGGACTCGGCCGAGCCCGCCGGCGCGTGCCGCGCGCGTCCGGGGTGGACGTACGCATCGACATCCGCCACGGCCAGCCTGCTCGGGTGATCGTCGACGAGGCAGCGAACGCCGATCTCCTGGTCATCGGCCGCCGTCGCCACTCCTTCCCGCTGGGTCGCCTGGGCAGCACGGGTCGTGCGCTGCTCCGCGAGAGCCGCTGCCCGGTCGAGATACACCCTCCCGTTCCTGACGTCATCACCGTCGAGGACCTCGTCCTCGAGCACGAGGGCCGGATCGAGAAGGCCGAGGAGACGCACGCATTCTGAGATCCGGGGACCGGAGGGCGACGGAGCCGGCGATGGCGACCTTGCTCGTCCGTTGGACGACCGCGGTCACGATGTCGGAGGGCGTGGGCTTCCTCGTTCCCGTCGCCGTCGGCACCACGATGGTGGACCGGCCCTGGTACGTCGGCCTGCCGGCGTTGCTCGGCGCCGGCGCGGTCGAGGGCGCCGTCCTCGGCTGGGCGCAGTCGGTCGTGCTCCGGGGCGTGCTGCCCGGCGTGCGCGGGCACCGCTGGGTGATGCTCACCTCGGGCGCAGCCGTGGTGGCGTACCTGCTCGGCATGGCCAGTGCACTCACCGCGACCACGTCGGGCTGGATGCAGATGGTCCTACCGATCCTCTGCGGGCTGCTCCTCGTGCTCTCGATCGGCGCCGCGCAGTGGCTCGAGCTGCGCCACCACGTGCCGCACGCCGCCAGCTGGGCTCCGGCGACCGCGGTCGCATGGCTCCTGGCGCTCGGCGCGTTCCTCGCCATCGCCACCCCGCTGTGGCACGAGGGGCAGCGGCCCTGGGTCACCGTCCTGATCGGGGTCGGCGCCGGACTCGTGATGGCGTTCGTCCAGGCAGTGCTGACGGGATGGTGGCTGGTCCGGCTGTTGTCCTGGTCCGTGGAGGCGGCTCGACAGTGAGCCATCGGCCCGTCAGGACAGGAGTACGCCGCCGTCCACCACGATCTGCGTGCCGGTCATGTAGGAGGACAGGTCGGAGGCGAGGAAGAGCGCGGCGCGTCCGATGTCGTCCGGCTCTCCGAAGCGACCCATCGGGATCCGGGCGGTGAACCGCTCGATCAGCTCCGCCATGTCGACGCCTGTGGGCAGCTGCGCGCCCTCCTGCGCATGCCTGACGCCGGGGGTGGTGATACCGCCGGGAGCGATCGCGTTCACCCAGATGCCGTGGGGGGCGAGCTCGAGAGCGACGTTCTTCGTGAAGCCCCACTCGCCGTGCTTCGAGGCGTCGTAGTGGGCGAGTCCGGCGGAGGACGGGTGCAGGGCGTCGATGGAGGTGACGTTGATGATCCGGCCGCCCTGCCCGCGCTCGATCATCCGCTCGGCCACCAGCTTCGTGCACAGGAACACGCCGTTCAGGTTGATGTCGAGCACCCGCCGGAAGTCGTCGGGCGTCATGTTCATGACCAGGATGTTGGGATAGATCCCGGCGTTGTTGATGAGGATGTCGATCGCATCGTAGGCCTCGACCACGGTGTCGACCATCTGCCGGACGCTCGTCTCGTCGGAGACGTCGACAGCCACGGGCATGGCCTCGAAGCCGTCGGCGACCAGCTGTTTCGCAGCCGACGCGGCGGCTTCCTCCTCGATGTCCGCCACCGCCACCCGTGCGCCCGCCTCGGCGAGCCGGTAGGCGATCCCGAGGCCGATCCCCATCGCACCACCGGTGACGATGGCGGTCTTGCCCGTCAGGGCGATCAGGTCGTCGATCGGTCGCAGCTCCTGCTTCATCGTGCACTCCCTCTGTGGGTATCGATCAGCTCTCTGCGTGGTCAGCGTGGTCAGCGCGGTCCGGTGATCTCGCGTGTCCGCAGCACCGTCATCCGCCGCTCGTAGTCGTCCTCATCGATCTCGCCGCGAGCCAGCCGCATGGCGAGGACGTCCTCCGGGGTGATCGGGCCTCCGCCGATCGGCCGGTCCTCGCGGAGCAGCCTGCGCCCGAGCACGACCGCGGTCGTGATGACCAGTCCCCAGAACAGGACCATGCTGATGGTCATCAGGGCGTAGCCCCAGCCGTTCATTCCCGAGCCGTACCAGTACATCATCGTGACCTCCACGGAGCATGGCTGTGTGTACGCCTCGACAGTGCGCCCGAGCCGTCCGGTGCGGCGAGTGGCCAACGGCTGGGGGAGTCGGGGCCTTGGTCCCACGCCGAGGGGATCGTCGCCCCTTCGCGCGGATCGCGCCGCTGTGGAGAGTGGCTCTCATGAGACGTTGGATCTGGTGCGTGGTGGCCGGCATGGTCGGCGTTTGTGGTCTGGTCGCGCTCATGTCGTGGTCGGTGGCGGCGACGGTCGCCTGGTGGCTGGCGGGCTGGCTGGTCGCGGTGGCGCTGTGGGTGTGTCAGTGGCCGGAGAAGCATCCGATCCAGTGGCGTGTGGTGCTCCTGAGGAGCCTGCCGTGGCCGACGGTCCCGCTGGCCGCCGGGGGACTCGTCCTGGCGCTCGGATTCGTGACCGGCCTGCTGGTCACGGCGACGGGGCTGGCCGCGGCCTGGGAGGCGGGATGGCTCGACCGACGTATCCGGGAGAAGCAGCCGGGGCGGACCACACGTCGGTTCGGGGGGCGCGCCCGGGCCGGTAGCAGCGTCTCGTCGACAGCAGTGATCGGCCCGTGGATCGTGGATCCGGCCGAGGCCGTCCTGGAGGTCACCGACGAGGTGACCGACTCGGACCTGTGCATGGCCTGGCGGTCGAGCTACGTCGCCCTCGACCGGGCTGCCGACCCGAGCGAGAAGCTGCGGGCCGTGCAGATCAGAGAGGTGCTCCTCGACGAGCTCGGGCGCCGCGACGCACCGGGGCTGGAGGCGTGGTTCCGCTCGGGTGCCCGCGCGGCAGGCTGGCCGGATCGCTACCTCAGGGGCGTACCGCCCCAAGAGCGTCGAGGCGCGCACTGAGCCGCTGGAGCGACGACCCGATCTCGTGATGGAGGGGACATGACCGCAACCTCGAGTCCTGGCTCGCCAACCGTGGCGGGCCAAGAGCCCATGGACCGACCGACCCGCCCGATACCGCCGCTCGAACCTCGGGTCGTGGTCGGCGTGGACGGCTCCGAGCCCAACCGGGCCGCGGTGGCCTATGCCATCGCCGAAGCGGCCGCCGCAGGCCGGCCGCTCGTACCGGTCGGTGCCGTTCAGCATCTGGTGCGACACGAGGAGGACGCCCTGGACGGGCGTCACTGGTCCGTGCTGGGCGAGATCGAGCGGCAGGTGGAGGCCGAGCACCCCGGCATGAGGACCGTGTCGCTCATCGAGTTCGACCACCCCGTGCCGGCGTTGCTCGGGTACGCCGACGTGGAGGATCTGCTCGTCGTCGGCAAACGCGGCCTCGGGGGTGGTCGCCGGCTGCTGGTCGGGTCGACGGCGATGAGGGTCGCCGGACGTTCGCTCGGGACGGTGGTGGTCGTACCACCGGGGTGGCGTCCCGCGGAGCACGTGGAGGAGCCGGTCGTCGTCGGTGTCGACCCGGACAGCCACTACGAGCCGGTGCTGCGCGCGGCTTTCGAACGGGCCCGGCGCGACCGGGTCGAGCTGGTGGTGCTGCACACGGTCAACCTTCGTCCGGTGCTCATCTGGGACCCGACCGTCAACGCACCACTGGTGCGCGACGGTCAGGAGCGCAGCAGCATGGACCTGGAGTCCGTGATCAAGCCGTTGCGTGAGGAGTATCCGGAGGTTCGGGTCACCATCGAACGAGACCGGGGCCGTGCCGCCGGCATCATCTTGGCGAGGTCCATCGGCGCGCAGCTGATCGTGCTCGGAAGGCGTCACGACGGGCGAGGCACCTGGGGTCTCGGACCGGTCGCGCGCGAGGTGATCCACCAGGCCGAGGTGCCGGTCGCCGTGGTGCCCTGTCCCGCCGCGCCCACCGGCCGCGACCGTTGAGGGCGTGGTCATGGACCTTGATCCCGACATCTCCGGACCATGGCCTCTCCGGGGGAACGGCCGGTGAAAGGTTGGCTGGAGAGGTCCGAGAGCGTGATCCGGAGGAGGTCGGACTCGACCGCCGGGCTGCGAAGAGCCTCCGGGGGCCCGCCACATGGGGGTGGGCGGGCGCCGGGGAAGACGCCTGGTGGGGGAGGATCACGCATCAGCTCCCACCAGGCAGTTCGTTGATCGAGCGGACGGCACCTGCTCGGGTCGGGTCGGCTTCCGGGTCTCCGAGCTCGGCCGGCGTGGACCAAGGTCCCGGACGTCGGCACCGATGCCCCTGTCCTCGGCCCCGCCGTCCCGGTGAGAGTCGGAGCGGGCCGGGCCAGGGGTGTCCGTGCCGAAGGAGGAGGACATGTCCGAGACAGCACGGATCCTGGTCGGTATCGACGGTGGGGAGGGTGGTCGGGCGGCGCTCAGATACGCGGCGGCCGAGGCCGAACGCAGCGGAGACGAGCTGTGGCTGGTCCACGTAGCGCCGCCTCCGACCGTCCCCGGCGTCGTCTACCCGTACATCGCGCCGACGCCCGTCGGCCACGACCGTGAGCTCGGGGCAGGGCTGCTGGAGAGGGCGGTGAAGGAGGCGATGACGCTGGCGCCGGCCGACCGCGTCACCTCGACGCTCGTGCGGGGTGACGCCGCCGACGGGCTCGTGCAGATGGCGGCCGCGACGCGGCTCGTCGTGCTGGGCGGCCACCACCACTCCGCCCTGGAGCGGATCTTCACGGGCTCCGTGGTCAACCGGGTCGCCGGGTACGCCCCGGTGGCGGTCGCCGTCGTCCCGGAGCCGTGGCCCGCGGGCGCCGGCGCCGACCGTGTCGTCGTCGCGGTCAAGGACTGCGACGACGCTGCCGGGCTGGTCGCCCGCGCGATGAGCGAAGCGGCCGACCGCGGCGCCGAGCTGGTCATCCTGCACGTCTGGCAGGTGCCCACCCCGTACGACGGCCTGTCGCTCTCGCAGCGCGACCTGGCCGAGTGGGATGCCGCGCTGCGGCACGAGCTCGAGGACACGCTCGAACGGGCCCGACGTCATCGGTCTGCGCCTGCGGGGCTGGTCGAGGTACGCATCGAGGTGCGCCAGGGGCAGCCGGCGCAGCTGATCGCCGCCGCGGCGGCGGAGTCCGACCTGCTGGTCATCGGCCGCCGCCGGCACGCTTTCCCTGCGGGTCGCCTCGGGAGCACCGGCCGGGCGCTGCTGCGAGTGAGCCGCTGTCCTGTCGAGGTGCTGCCTCCGGTGCTCGACATCGTCGAGGCGGAGGAGCTGTCGGTGTCGCGGCCGGCGGAGATGTCCGGCTCGTGAGGCCTGACGGTCGACCGTCCTGACGCCGCGGGGACGAAGGGCCCGCTTCGCGCGGACCCCGTTCCCTCGCCGCGACGGCGTCGTCGGCGGTTGGCTGAAGGTGTCCGGCCAAGACGGGCCGGCGAGACCGATGGAGGGAATCATGACCTCAATCTCCACACCCGGTTCCACGACGACGCTGCCCGGGCACTACCCGATGCCCGCCGCGCGGCTGCTCGCGGTGCTGCGGATCGCCTTCGGGCTCACGTTCCTGTGGGCCTTCTTCGACAAGCTGCTCGCGCTGGGCTTCCACACCGGTGCGATCACCAACGAGGCCGGGACCCGCACGGGCATCGACTTCCTCGCCAAGGATGCGGCCTGGGTCAACGGCGGCAGCCCCACCGACGGCTTCCTGTCCAACGTGCCCGAGAACAACTGGCTGCAGGGCATGTGGAACGACATGGCCGGTCAGTGGTGGGTCGACGGGCTGTTCATGCTCGGCCTGCTCGGCGTCGGGCTCACCCTCACGTTCGGCATCGGGATGCGGGTCGGCGCCATCGCCGGCGCGGCGATGTACGTGCTGATGTGGTTCGCGAGCTTCCCGCTCGACAACAACCCGATCATCGACGACCACCTGCTCGGTGCGCTCACCGTGGGCGTCCTGGCCATGACGTACGCCGGTGACACCTGGGGCTTCGGCAAGCAGTGGGCACGGATGCCGGTCGTCATGCACCACCCGTGGCTGCGGTGACGGCAGGGTCATGAGCTACCTACGCACCTTCGGCGAGATCGGCATCGACGACGTGCCCCTGGTCGGCGGGAAGAACGCCTCTCTCGGTGAGATGTATCGCCGCCTCCACGACCGCGACATCCGCGTGCCCGACGGGTTCGCCGTCACGGCCGACGGCTATCGCCGCTTCCTGAGTGCCGCGGGCATCGACTCGGCCCTCGCGACCGTCTTCGCCGACCTCGACGTCGACGACCGCGAGAACCTCGCCGAGCACGCTGCCCGGGCACGCAGGCTGCTGCTCTCCGCGGAGCTGCCACTGGACCTGGCCGCGGAGATCCGGGAGGGCTACCAGGCCCTTCGCGAGGAGTACGGCAGCGACGTCGCGCTCGCGGTCAGGTCCTCGGCCACGGCCGAGGACCTGCCGGACGCGAGCTTCGCCGGGCAGCACGAGACGTTCCTCGACGTCCAGGGCGAGGAGGCACTGCTCGACGCCGTACGCCGCTGCTTCGCCTCGATCTTCACCGACCGGGCCGTCGACTACCGCGCCCGGCACGGCTACGACCAGCTGTCCGTGGCGCTGTCGGTCGGGGTGATGAAGATGGCGCGCTCCGACCTCGCCTGCTCCGGGGTCTCCTTCACGCTCGACACCGAGTCGGGGCTCCGCGACGTCGTCTTCGTGACCGGCTCCTACGGCCTCGGCGAGAACGTCGTCCAGGGGCTGGTCGAGCCCGACGAGTTCTACGTGCACAAACCGACGTACGCAGCCGGCCACCGTGCCGTGCTGAGCCGCCGCCTGGGGAGCAAGGCGGTGCGGATGGTGCTGGGGGAGACGGCGCTGGAGGAGCCGGTACGGAACGAGCCCACGCCGCCCGAGGACCGCGACCGCTTCTGCCTCACCGACGAGGAGGTGCTCGAGCTGGCCGGCGCGGCGATGACCATCGAGCGCCACTACGACAAGCCGATGGACATCGAGTGGGCCAAGGACGGCACCGACGGCCTGCTCTACGTCGTCCAGGCACGCCCCGAGACGGTCGCTGCCCGGAGACGGCCGACCGCGACGACCCGGTACGTGGTCGAGGCCCACGGCGACCTGATCACCACCGGCCGCGCCGTCGGTGCGAGGGTCGCGGCGGGCCGTGCCCGGATCGTCCGCGGGATCGGGGACGACGACGGCTTCGCCTCCGGCGACGTGCTGGTCGCGCCCAGCACCAGCCCCGACTGGGAACCGCTGATGAAGATCGCCTCCGCGGTGGTCACCGAGCACGGCGGCCGCACCTGCCACGCCGCCATCGTCGCCCGTGAGCTGGGCATCCCGGCCGTGGTCGGCACCGGTGACGCGACCAGCACGATCACCGAGGGCGAGGAGATCACCGTCTCCTGCGCCGAGGGCGACGAGGGCCATGTCTATCGCGGCCTGGCCGACTTCCACGCGAACGACGTCGCCACCGCGCTGACGGCGCGACCGCGGACGCACGTCATGCTCAACCTCGGCAACCCCGGGATCGCGTTCGAGTCGTCCTTCCTGCCCAACGACGGGGTCGGGCTGGCTCGGATGGAGTTCATCCTCGCCGAGCACGTGCGCGTGCACCCGCTCGCCGCGCTCCACCCCGAGCGCATCACCGACGCCGGGCAGCGCGCCGAGGTCGAGCGTCTCGTCGGCTACGACGGTGCGGCGTACGTCGTCGAGAGGCTGGCCGAGGGCATCGGCACCATCGCCGCCGCCTTCCATCCCAAGCCCGTCGTCGTGCGGCTCTCCGACTTCAAGACCAACGAGTACGCCACCCTCCTCGGCGGCGCGGCCTTCGAGCCGGGCGAGGCCAACCCGATGCTCGGCTTCCGCGGCGCCGCCCGCTACGCGCACCCCGCCTACACCGAGGGATTCGCCCTCGAGTGCGCCGCGTTGCGCCGGGTCCGGGAGCAGATGGGTCTGGACAACGTCGTCGTGATGGTGCCGTTCGTGCGCCGCCTCGACGAGGCCGATCGCGTGCTGGCGCGGATGGCCGAGCTCGGCCTGCGGCGCGGCGAGCACGGGCTGAAGGTCTACGCCATGTGCGAGATCCCCTCGAACGTCATCCTGGTCGACGAGTTCGCCGAGCGGTTCGACGGCTTCTCCATCGGCAGCAACGACCTGACCCAGCTCACCCTCGGCGTCGACCGCGACAGCGAGCTGGTCGCCTTCGACTACGACGAGCGCGACCCGGCGGTGCAGCGGATGATCGGCCTCGCCGTCGAGGGCTGCCGGCGCAACGGCATCCACTCCGGCATCTGCGGCCAGGCGCCCTCCGACCATCCGGAGGTCGTCCGTGTCCTGGTCGGACTCGGGATCGACTCCATCAGTGTCACCCCGGACTCGGTGGTCGCCGTGACGCAGACGGTGCTCGCGGCCGAGGAGGAGTCGTGATGAGCGACCAAAGGCCCTTGGCCGGGGCCGACGGTCCCTGTCGTGGGAGGGCCCCGCAGAGCGACGCTGGAGCCATGGCTGAAGTAATCAAGGGAACCAGGAACCTCGTCCTGGCAGGAGTCGACGGCACCGAGGCCGGGATCGCCGCCGCCCGCTACGCCGCCGCGGAGGCGGTCCGGTCGAGCTCCGCGTTGCACCTGGTCTACGTGGTCGACCCGTACGCGCCGCCGCTGCCGACCTGGCCGCCGGCCCACACCGACCCCGACTCGAGGATGGGCAAGCTCGGCCGCGCGATCCTCGCCGAGGCGGAGGAAGCGGTGGCGAACAGCGGCGCGGTCGTGAGCACGTACCTGCTGCTGGGGAAGCCGTCGGCGGTGCTGGCCCAGGAGGCAGCCAGAGCCCGCCTCCTCGTGCTCGGTGACCAGCCACGAGCCCGGTTCGACCGGATCATCACCTCCTCGATCATCGGCCCGGTCGCGGCCCACTCGCCGGTGCCCATGGTCGTCGTCCCGGCGGCATGGCCGCGGGAGGGCTCGCCCCACGAGATCGTCGTGGGGGTCCACGACCCGGCCGCGTCCATCGCCCTCGTACGCCGTGGGCTGGAGGTGGCGGCCGCGCGCGGTGCGAGGCTGCGCCTCCTGCACGCGTGGCACACCTTCGGGGCGTACCAGGACTACCTCACCGTCGGCAGCGAGGAGCGGGCCTGGACGGAGCGGGCCGAGCGGGAGCTCAGCGTGGCCCTCGAGACGGCTCGTACCGAGTGCGGCCCGGACGCCGCAGCCGTCGATGCCCGCATCGAGGTGGTGCACGCCCAGACGGCGTACGCGCTGGTGGAGGCGTCGCGCCGGGCCGAGCTGCTGATCCTCGGCCGCGCCCGTCAGTTCCTCGGCTTCGGACACCTCGGCGGCACCGCCCGGGCGGTCCTCCGCGAGAGCAGCTGCCCGGTCGAGATCGACCCGCACGTGGCCCCGGCGTTCGAGGGGGACGCCGGGGCGACGGTCGGCCCCACCACAGCGAACAACCGGTCGGCCGGAGCCGGACGCCGGTGACGAAGGAGACGACGATGTACCTCGCAGCACGATGGTTCCCCGGTCACCTGACCGAGATGGACCGCACGGAGTGCCTGGAGCTGCTGGACCGCTATGAGGTCGGCCGCGTCGCCTTCGGCGACCCGGACGGGCCGCTGGTCCTGCCGGTCAACCACGTCATGGTGGGTGACCGGATCGTCTTCCGCACCGCCCCGCGCACCGCGATCTCCAACCATGTCGGCATCGGGCCGGTGTCGTACCAGATCGACGAGTTCGACACCTACACCTCCTCGGGCTGGAGCGTGCTGGCTCGTGGGACCGCGGAGTTCGTCGACGGCGTCTGGCTCAAGGCTCATGACCTCGAGCCGGAGCCCTGGGCCAACGGCCGAAGGACCTTGTTCGTGTGCATCACGCCGACCGATATCACCGGCCGGCGCGTCGTGCCGACCTGAGCAGTACGTGGCAGACGAGAAGAGGCGAAGGAGTCGAGATGACGTACGCAGCGATCCCCGAGGGTGCCGTCCTGGTCGGTGTCGAGAACTGGCCGGATGCGACCGAGAGCGTGTCGTGGGCGGCGGAGCAGGCGTTCCGGGACGGGCGGGACATGTGCCTGTTCCACGTGGTCTCCGCCTCGACCCTGGACACCCCGCCCGGATTCCGGGCAGGTGCGCCCTCGGAGCCCGAGCAGGACTACGGGGCGACCGTGCTGGCCAGCGCCCGCCGCTATGCCGACCGCCGCCTCGAGGAGCTCTCCAGGGCTCCCGGGTTCGCCGGCCACCGGCGCCCGGAGGTGAGCGTGGAGCTGGAGGCCGGGTCCGTAGCACGCGTGCTGGACGCCGCCTCCGCCCACGCGTCGTTGCTGGTGCTCGGGTCGCGGGGCAGAGGCCCGATCCGGAGCCGGATCCTCGGCTCGGTCAGCCGGTCGACCGTCAAGGACGCGCGCTGCCCGGTGGTCGTGCTGCGCCCCGGCGGCGGGGGAGTGGGCCGGGGTGTGCTCGTCGGCATCGACGGGACGGGTGACTCGATCCCGGCCCTCGAGTTCGCCTTCGATCAGGCCGCCCAGCGCAACCTGCCGGTCACGGTGCTGTACTGCTACCGCGCCGGCGGCCCGGACAGCACCGACGACGACCGGGCCCTGGTCGCCGAGTGCGTCGCCGGGCTCCGGGAACGCTACCCGGACCTGAACCCACGCCTCCGGATCCACTCCGGAAGCCTCGCCCACGTCCTCGCCGAGCAGTCCCGGACCATGCACATGGTCGTGACCGGCGGTCCCGGTGGGGTGGCCGGCCACCTCCTGGACCATGCGCACAGCGTGGTCGCGGTCGTGCCGTCCGCCTACTCCCGCGACTCGCGCGCCGACACGCCCCCGGCCACCGCCGTCTGAGCGCGTCGGTCCGGAGCCTGCGCGGCGAGGGCGCGGCGCAGCCGGGCGACGGGACCGGGGCTGTCGATGCCGACCGCCCCCACCTCGTCTCCGCCGCGCCGGTAGACGATGAACCCGGGCTCGCGCTCCTCCTCGTCGGCCGCCGTGGTCTCCCCGACGACCTGGATCCGGCGACCGTGCCAGGTCGACCAGGCGAACGGGACGGAGGCGAAGACCTCGTCCGCCCCGGCGGCGTTCGCGCCGGCGACCCGGCCCTGCTCGCCGGCGGTGGTCCAGTGCTCGCCGCGCTCGCCGTCGACGCACGCCACGTCGCCCGCGGCCCAGACCCCGGGAGCGCTGGTGGCCAGCCTGCGGTCGCAGAGGACCCCGCCGGTGCGTACGTCCAGGGCGACGTTGCTGCCGGCGAGCCATGCCGTCGCCGGGCGGGCGCCGATGCCCAGGACGACGGCGTCGGCCGTCAGGGTCTCACCGGTGCTCAGCTCGACCGCGTCGACGCCACGGTCGGAGGTGCGTACGCCGGACACGGTGGTCCGGGTGAGCAGCCGGACGCCGGCCTCGGCGTGCAGCTCCATCAGCCGCCCGGCCGCGTGCGGACCGACCGCGCGCTCCAGCGGGCGGCTGCCCGCCTCGAGGATGGTGACCTCGATGCTACGGGCGCGGGCCGCCGAGGCGATCTCGGAGCCGATGAACCCGGCCCCGACGATCATCATCCGTCGTGAGCGGGCCAGGGAGTCGCGTACGTCGAGCGCGTCGTCGTAGCGCCGGAGCACGTGCACACCGGGGAGGCCGGTCAGCCCGGGCAGGGTCGTCGCCGTGCTGCCGGTGGCGATGACGAGCGCGTCGTAGTCGAGCTCCCCGGCGCTGGTGGCGACCGTGCGGCGTTCGGTGTCGAGACCGTGGACCCGCACCCCGGCGAGATGCCGGACCCGCAGCTCCTCGATCACCTCGCTGGACCGCAGCACCGGCACGGCCGGCTGCTCCTCGCCGGAGAGCGCCGCCTTGGACAGCGGTGGCCGGTCGTAGGGCGGGTGCCGCTCGTCGCCGACGATCGTGATCGGTCCGGACCAGCCGGCAGCACGTGCGCCCTCGACCGCGCGGAGCCCGGCCAGGCCTGCGCCGACGACCAGGAGGTGACGGTCGTGGTCGGAGGACATGCTCATCCCTTCAGGCGGAGGGCGGAGACCGGGCAGGAGTCGACGGCGGCCTTGACGTACGCGCGGTCCGGGTCGGGCACCTCGTCGCTGAGCACCTCGACGAGGCCGTCGTCGCCGATCTGGAAGTAGGTGTCGGCCTGGGCCTCGCACATGCCGATGCCCTCGCACACCGTCTTGTCCGCTTCGATGGCGCTCACAGCATTGACTCCTTCAGCGGGATGAAGTCGACCTTCTCGCGTACGCCGCAGTCGGGGCAGCACCAGTCGTCGGGGATGTCTCGCCAGGCGGTGCCGGCCGCGAAGCCCTCCAGCTCGTTGCCGACCGCGACCTCGTAGACGTAGCCGCAGCCGGGGCACCGGCCCGCGGCGACCTCGTCGTCGAAGATCTGCCGGGTGACGTCGTCGATCGCCCCGATCTCCTCGTGAGCAAGGTCGGCGGGAGGCGGGAACTTCGCGAGCAGCGTGTCGAGCCGGCCGGGGCGTACGTTGGCCAGCCGGACGTCGCCGTCGAAGTGCGCGACCACGCGCTTGTCCATCACCCGGCGCCACAGCGGCGGGATCAGGGCCAGGACGATCATCCCGGCGTAGCCGGTCGGCAGGGCCGGGGACTCCCGGTAGTCACGCAGGGTCTGGTAGCGCCGGGTCGGGTTGGCGTGGTGGTCGCTGTGCCGCTGCAGGTGGTAGAGGAGCACGTTGGTGGCGATGTTGTTGGAGTTCCACGAGTGCATCGGCAGCACCCGTTCGTAGCGCCCGGAGGTGGTCTTCTGCCGCAGCATCCCGTAGTGCTCCAGGTAGTTGACGATCTCCAGCAGGGAGAAGCCGATGACGGCCTGGAGGATCAGGTAGGGCAGGATCCCGACGCCCAGCCAGAGCGTCATGGCGGTCCACAGCGCCACGCTCATCAGCCAGGCGTTGAGGACGTCGTTGCCGAGGTGGAACGGGTGGGTGCCCTTGCGCCGGTAGCGCTTCGCCTCCAGGCCCCAGGCGCTCTTGAGCGACCCCGACACGGTGCGGAACCAGAAGCCGTAGAGGTTCTCACCCATCCGGGAGGAGGCCGGGTCCTCGGGCGTCGCGACCCGTACGTGGTGGCCACGGTTGTGCTCGATGTAGAAGTGTCCGTAGAAGCTCTGCGCGAGCGCGATCTTGGACAGCCACCGCTCGTGGCTCTCCTTCTTGTGGCCGAGCTCGTGGGCGGTGTTGATGCCGATGCCGCCGATGAAGCCGATGGTGAGGGCCAGGCCGATCTTGTGCGCCAACGGCCAGTCCTGGGTCGCGATCAGGTACATCGCGAAGGCGAACCCGGCGTACTGGATCGGGAGGAACGCGAAGGTGATGTAGCGGTAGTACCGGTCCTCCTCGAGTTCCTCGATGATGTCGTCGGGCGGGTTGGAGCGGTCCAGGCCCGCCGCGAAGTCGATGGCCGGGACGATGAGGAGGACGACGATCGGCCCCGTCCACAGGAACGCGCCCCACCCGGTCAGGACGTAGCCACCCACGGCGATGAAGGCGAACGACGGGACCACGAGGCCGAGGAGCCACAGATAGCGCTTCCTGTCGCGCCACCTCTCGGTGGAGCCCCGGTCGACAGTGCCGCTGGCGTCGAGTGTCATCTGCTTCCTCCTGTGATGCCGGTTACGTCCCTTGTCAGAATGGACGTAGTGGCCGCAGGAGTCTTTGGTCGATCAGGCCGAATCGATCACGAATTCCTGTGCATTTTCACAGTCGTGCTTACGAGGAAGGTGTCGTGATAGTCGAGCGCCAGGAGCAGGTCGCCGGCCCGTTCGCGCAACGGGCGCCCGAGGAGCCGCTCGGCCTGGGCCACGCGGTAGCGGATGGTGTTCTTGTGGACGCCGAGCCGCTCGGCGATCCGGTCCGCCGTCTCCGCGGAGGTGAGCACCTCGCGTACGGTCTCGCGGAGCCGGCTCTGGGACGGGTCGGCCAGCCCGCGCAGCGTGGTCCGGGTGAACCGCTCGGCGGCGTCGGGGTCGTGCGAGACGAGGACCAGGGCGGCCACGTCGTCGTAGGCCGTCACCGGTTCGTGGCGCCCTGGCGCCAGTGCGACCCGCTGGGCCGCCTGGGCGTCCAGATGAGCTGCGACGAAACCGTCGAGGCCGCTTCCACCGACGCCGATCGTCACGCGGACGGCGGCGGGGTCGATGCCGGCGTCGATCTCGGTGTCGGTCACGGCGTCCGGCAGCTCGCCCAGCGCCAGCCAGGCCCAGACGTCCCTGCCGCCGGGACGGACCAGGACCGACCGGACGTGCCCCGCCCGGCGGGTCACGGCGGTGAGGGCCGGCTCGAGCTGCTCGATGGAGTCGGCGGTGAGCGCGTGCGCGACCAGAGCGACGTGACCGGGGATGTTGACCGGATGGCCGGCGAGCGCGGCGGACAGCTCGGCGGGGGAGACGCTCCGGGTGTCCAGCGCCTCCGAGACGATCTCGAAGCGACGGGCGTCCCCACGCTGCCGGATCCGGTTCGTCTCGGCCTGGTGGATCAGCACGGACTGCTCGACCGAGGAGCCGAACCAGGCGTTGGCCTTCGTCCAGAACCAGACCAACAGGGCCTCGTGATCGAGGTCGTCGGGTGCCTGCTGGACGACCTGCACCGCGAAGTCCCAGCTCGCCTCCTGCGCTCGCTGATAGACCTTGAGCAGCAGCGGGAGGCCGATATGGCGGCGGGCGGCCTCGAGGGCCACGGCCTGCGCCGACGGGACCAGCTCGAACGGAGCCTCCGGCAGGGTGATGCGGTCGAGGAAGGCGTACCAGTGCTGCTCGACGGCCTGCAGGATCAGCGGTCTGAGATCGGCGACGTCGACCTCGCCGTCGGCGAGGATCGCGTCAGCGGTCGACGCGGCCCAGCGGGCCACCTCCTCGGGCCGGCGCTGGTCCTCGGCGAATGCCGCCAACCAGGCACTGATCTCGGTCATCGCCCACCCCCTTCGCCGCCTCGGTTCCGGGCAGTTTACAAAGGCCGATCCCGGGGCCGTGGCTGGGAGAGGACGCTCAGATGTCTCTGCGGAGAACCGCGCCGGGCCACGGCTCGGCCTGCCCGGTGTCGACGGTGAACCGTCGCTCGAGCGTGAACCCGAACCGCTCGTAGACGCCGATCAGCGCCTCGTCGTCACCGGCGTAGCAGTCGAGCCTCATCTGCTCCACACCCCGCTGCCGGGCGATCTCGACGGCGTCGTCGACCAGCACCCGGCCGATCCCTGAGCCGCTGCGCTCCCGGTCGGTGACGAGGAGCTGCAGGTAGAGCTCGGGGACCGGTGCGGGCTCGACGTACGGCAGCGGCTCGTCGGCCACGACGCAGAGCCCGACGACCTCCCCGTCCTCCTCAGCGATCCGGGCGATGCGCTCGGAGAGCATCTGCCGGATCTGCACCACCCGGGCCTCGACCGCGGAGAACGGCTCCTCACCCCACTGCCCGGTGCGACCCTGCGAGGCGAGCCAGGCGACGGCGGCGTCGAGGAGGCTCATGGCGGCGGGGAGGTCGCTGACGGACCCGTCTCTGAGGTGCATGGACGGAACCTGTCACGACCGGGTTCGGCTGTCGAACGCTTTCAGGCGTGTCGCGGGCCCGAGGAACTCGTGGTCATCCGCCGACGCGGCGCGAAGCCAGATAGGAAGGAACCACGGCGCCGTTCGGCAGCGGGTCGTTCGCCTCGGAGGACCGGAACGCATCGATGGCCAGAGCGGCGAAGCGGCGCGCCGCCGGGACGCTACGGGCGGCGGGGCTGGCAGCGAGGCCGCGGCCGGCGAGGAGCACGAGGACGAGGTCGTCGATGACGAAGTCGCGCCGAAGCCTGCCGTCGGCCTTGGCGCGCCGGGAGAGATCGGCGAGCTTCGCGAGCGCCGCGGTGCGATGTTGGGTGAACGAGTCGAGCGGCTTCTCCGCCATGAACGCGTCGACGAACCCCTGGTTCCCGACGTTGAGCACGCTGATCCGCTCGATGACCGAGGTGAAGCCACGCCACGGGTCGGGATCGGCGCAGCCGTCGTCCACGATCCTTTCGCATGCGTGCAGCTCGTCGGCGAAGACGGCGTCGAGGAGCGCCTGCCGAGAAGGGAAGCGGCGGTAGAGCGTCGCCGGGCCGACTCCGGCGCGCCGCGCGACGTCGCGCATGGTCACCTCCAGCCCGCGCTCGGCGTAGAGCGACCTGGCCGCCGCGAGGATCCTGTCGCGGTTGTCCCGGGCGTCGGAGCGGAGCTTGTGAGGCAACGTCTCGGACATGTCTCTCACTTTCTGGAAGTGGACGCGGGCGTCCGTTAGCTTCGCCAGCGTACGCCTCACACGAGCCAGACGGAGATGACGATGAGAGCAGTGCGGGTTGAGCGGTTCGGGGATCCGGGCGGGATGGTGGTGACCGAGGTCGACGTGCCGACGCCGGGGCCCGACCAGGTGGTGATCGCCACCGAGGCGATCGGCGTCGGCGGGGTCGATGCCGTCATCCGACGGGGCACCATCGCGGGCATGGGGTTCGAGCCGGGGCTGATCCCCGGCAGCGAGGTCGCCGGCACGGTGACGGCGGTCGGCGCCGGCGTGGACGCGTCGTGGGTGGGACGCCGGGTCTGGGCGTTCACGCTGCTCGGCGGCTACGCCGAGCATGCCCTCGCCCGGGCCGAGCACGTCAGCCCCCTACCCGAGAACGTCACCCCGGTCGACGCGGTGACGATCGGCAGCTCCGGGCCGGTGGCTCACTTCGCGCTCGCCCACGCCCACTTCGCGCCGGGAGAGTCCGTGCTCGTACGCGGCGCGGCCGGGAGCATCGGCATCGCCGCTGTCGAGATCGCCGCGGGTCGCGGTGCGAGCGCTGTCGCGGTGACCACCTCCTCGCCCGAACGGGGCGAGCGGCTGCGTGGGCTCGGTGCGACCCACGTGCTCGACCGCTCCGGCCACGGCGGCCAGGACGCACCCGCCGCCCATGACGTGATCGTCGACATCGTCGGAGGTCCGGCGACGCCTGACTTCGTGGATCGGCTCGCGCCCAACGGCCGGTTCGTGGTCGTCGGGGCGGTCGCGGGGATGCCGCCCACGGACGTCTCCGCTCGCCTGATCGGCGCCTTCCAGCAGTCCCGCAGCTTCGCCACGTTCAGCCTCGACACCATCCCGGTCCCGGCCCGCGACGTCGTCCGCACCGAGCAGTTCGCCGCGCTCGGCCGAGGCGACCTGCATGCGGTCGTCCATGACGTACTGCCCCTCGAGAAGGCCGCCGAGGCGCACCGGCAGATGGACGACGGCACGGTGTTCGGGCGGATCGTGCTGGTTCCCTGACCCGGTTGCCGAGCGTGTTCCGGGTCAGGGAACGGTCACGGAACCGCCGTGCCTCCGCGGCGCGACGGGCGCGCGCACGACGGAGGCACGGCGGCGATGGTCAGCCGGTGATCCTCAGGCCTCGGCCCGGACCCGCCCGCCGATGGCGTGGTCGATGCTGGCGCGGCCCGGACCGGCCACGGCGAGGGCGATCGCGATGGCCGAGACGACCGCGACCAGCTCCCAGCCGCCCTGGTCGACGAACACGCCGGAGCTGCGGTGGGCGAACCAGAAGGCGCCGATCATGTCGATCACGACGAGGGCGGCGGCGACCGGCGTGAGGAGACCCAGCAGGAGCAGCGCACCCCCGGCCAGCTCGACGAGGGCGGCGAAGGTCGCGGCCGCCTGGGCGGCCGGGACACCCATCGCCTCGAAGGACTGCGCGGTCCCGTCGAGCGTGTAGGTGGCGAACTTCTGCCAGCCATGGGCGATGAGGACGGTTCCGACGAGGAGCCGGGCTGCGAGCAGACCCAGGTCGGTGGCGGGAGCAGGGAGCGACTGTCCGAGTTTCATGGGGTTCCTTCTCTCGTTGTGCGGGGGTTGGTTCAGGCGTGAGGTACGCGGGCGGCGACCCACGATGCGAGCTCGTGGAGCGCGGCCGGGGTGATGCCGTGTCCGCCGGGGTCCCGGTGCGCCACGGTCGGTGCGCCGGACTTCTCGAGCAGGTAGTGCCAGGTGCGGTCCAGCAGCTCGCGGGGGATGACCTGGTCGGAGTCGCCCTGGGCGACCATGACCGGCAGGTCCGCGAGGCGACCGGCCTCGACGGGTACGCCGGCGTCGAAGGGAAGCGTGCCGTAGAGGACGGCGACGCCGGCGAAGCGTCCGGGCTCCTGGAGCGCGAGCCCGCCGGCGAAGGCGGCGCCGCCGCTGAAGCCGACGAGGACGACCGGGCGGCCCTCCGGCGCGATGCCGTCGAGCCACTCCCGGAACCAGCTCGTCGTCTCCGCGAGCGAGGTGGCGACCGGGCGGCCGATCCCGCGGTTGGCGAACCAGGCGTACCCGCCGCCCTCCGCGATCGGCGCCCGCACGGCCACATAGGCCGGACCGTCGGGAAGGTGCTCGGCCAGCCCGATGATCTCGCGCTCGTGCGAGCCCCGGCCGTGCAGCAGGACGACCAGGGGAGCCTCGGGATCGGCGCTGCCGTGGGTCGCGGTGTGCACCGAGGTGCTCATCGGTCCTCCGTCCGGTTCAGCTCGGCGGCCGTGCGGACCCCGCTCCAGCGGGCGACGTCCTTGGCCAGGTCGAGCCGGTCGACGGGAGCGGCGTTCTCGAAGTCGCCCCACTCGGCCCGCGGCAGCATCCACATCACCTCGAACTCGTTGCCGTCGGGGTCGGCGCCGTAGACGCTCTTGGTGGCGCCGTGGCTGGACTCTCCGGTGAACGCGCCGAGCTCGGCCAGCGTCATCCGTGCCTGCTCGAGCTCGTCGATCGTGTCGACCTGCCAGGCGAGGTGGTAGAGACCGAGCGAGCCGCGCGGTCGCGGCGGCTGGGCGCCGACACCGAACAGTCCGAGGTCGTGGTGGTTGCCGGACCGGCGCAGCCGCAGGAACGCGGCGTTGGCACGCGGCTCGCGAGCCATGACCGTCATCCCGAACGCAGCCTCGTAGAAGGCGATGCTGCGCTCGAGATCGGCGACGAACAGGACGGCGTGGTTGAGACGTACCGGGTTGACGGTCATCGTGGACTCCTCGGGTGAGGGGTGATCAGGCGACGACGCCGAAGCCGCCGGTCCAGGGGATCTGCTCGGCGGCGGCCAGGGAGATCTGCAGGAAGCCGAGCGCCTCGAGCTCGCGGGCCCGCTTGAGCGCGCCGGCGTCGACGGCCCGCAGGCCCGCGGAGGTGACGACCTCGGACAGCGCCGCCTTGGCGTCGGCGTCGTCGCCGGCGATCTGGACGGCCGTCGCCAGGTCACCGACCGTGCCCTCGGCCAGGGTGGCGGCGAAGGTCGTGTTGAACGCCTTCAGGACGCGGGAGTCCGGCAGCGCCGCCGCGAGCTCGGCGGCGGCGGAGCTGTCGGCGGGGACGGTGAGGGAGTCGAAGGTCTCGAAGTCCACCGGGTTGGTGATGTCGACGACGATCTTGCCGGCCAGCTCGGCGCCACGCTGGGCGAGGACCTCACCGAGGGCGGGGTAGGGGACGGCGAGGACGACGATGTCGCCGGTCGCGGGGGTGGCGGCGTCCGCCTTGCCGAGCAGCTGGGTCGGGTGGCCGCCGCGTGCGGCGACCGTCGCGATGGCCTGACCCATGTTGCCGGTGCCGATGATCGAGATGTCTGTCATGTCGCACTCCTCAGATGGAAGGTTGTTGCTACAACAAAACTCTCACGGAATGGTTGTAGCGTCAAGTTTTTGGTTGTAGCGACAAGCTGGCGGGCTACCATGGACCTGTGGACGATGTCTGGCTGGATGATGACGAGATGGCCGCCTGGCTGCGGCTGATCGCGATCGTGGAGCTGCTCCCCGGCGTGCTCGACTCCCAGCTGCGCCGAGATGCCGGCCTGACTCACTTCGAGTACTTCGTCCTGGCGGTGCTCTCCGAGGCCGACGACCGGACGCTGCGGATGACCGCCCTGGCTCATCGCACCAACGCGACCCTGGCGCGCCTCTCCCATGTGGTGCGCCGGCTCGAGGAGCGGGGCCTCGTGGAGCGGTTCCCGTGCCCGGAGGATGCGCGCGCGACCAACGCCCGGCTCACCGCCGCCGGCTGGGACGCGGTGGTCGCGGCTGCGCCCGGCCATGTCGCCAACGTACGCAGCCATGTGCTCGACGGGCTGACCGCGGAGCAGGTCCGGCAGCTGACGGAGGTCGGCGACGCCCTGCTCGCGCGCCTCGACCCGAAGGGCAAGATGACGGCCCTGTATCGGCCCGAGGCGCCGTAGGCGCTGTGTCTCTGTGCGCTCGGGGTCTCCGTTTTCCTTGACAGGAAACCAAATGGTTTCCTATTGTGGAGCTGTGGAACAGGTGTTTCGAGCTCTTGGTGACCCGACTCGGCGGGCACTGCTCGACGCCCTGCTGCTGGAGGACGGGCAGACGCTGTCCTCGCTGGTGAGCCGCCATTCCATGACTCGCCCGGCAGTCGCCAAGCATCTGGCGATCCTCGAGGAGGCGGGCCTGGTCGTCGTCGCCCGCAGGGGACGCGAGAAGCACCACTTCCTCAACGTGGTGCCGATCCGCGAGATCCATGACCGCTGGGTGACGAAATACACCGAGACCTGGGCGAGCGGCCTCGCCGACCTGAAACGAGACCTGGAGCGCACGATGGAGAAAGTCTTCGAGATCTACATCCGCACCACCCCGGAGCGACTGTGGGAGGCGATCACCGACCCGCAGATCCGCGGGAAGTATCACTTCGGGGCCGGCGTCCACTCCGACTGGACGCCGGGGTCGGGCTTCACCATGGTGCACCCCGGCTCCGAGCGGCCGCTCGCGGAGGGCGAGAACGTCGTTGTCGAGCCGCCGAGGCGACTCGTGCAGTCGATGCGCACGCTCTGGTCCGACGCCGCCGAGGAGCAGGGCACCACGCGGGTGACCTGGGAGATCGAGCCCGTCGGCGACTCCTGCCGCCTCACCGTGACCCATGACCAGCTGCGCGGCGACGCGCCCCCGGAGCTCTACGGCGGCTGGCCGATGATCCTGTCGGGCCTCAAGACGTGGCTGGAGACGGGGGAGACCCTGACCACCCCGGGATCACAGATGTACGGACCCAGCTGACGCCCCGTCGACGTCATCGACCGAGAGGAACCCTGATGAGCACCATCACCGATATCCGCACCGTCGGCATCACCACCGCCGACCAGGACAAGGCCATCGCCTTCTACCGTGACACCCTGGGCTTCGACGTACGACTCGACGTCGACGGACCGACCCGCTGGATCGAGGTCGCTCCGCCCGGTGGCGGTGTCTCGCTCGCCCTCGAGGCCGGGGACCGCTCGGCGGGGGAGATCAGCGAGACCGGGATCCGCTTCACCGTCCCCGACGCGGCCGCCGAGCGGGACGCGCTCAGCTCTGGCGGGGTGAGCGTCGGGGAGCTGCTGAGGTGGCCGGGCGTACCGCCGATGTTCACCTTCGATGACCCCGACGGGAACCGCTTCGTGATCATCGAGCAGGCGTCATGAGCACCCCGATCGACAAGACCTTCACCGCGACGCTGACCCGGAGCGAGGCGAAGGGCGGCTGGACCTACGTGGTCACTGATTGGACCGCGGAGTTCTTCGGCACCCGCGGCCTCGTCAGGGTCGCCGGGACGATCGACGCCCACCCCTTCGAGGCCTCCTTCATGGCCCTCGGCGACGGCACCCACAAGCTGCCGCTCAAGGCCGAGCTCCGCGAGGCGCTCGGCAAGTCCGCCGGCGACCCCGTCACCATCCATCTCACCGAACGCCGCTGAGATCGGCCTGGCTCAGGTAGCTCGCGGTGAGCGCGACCATCTCCTCCAGCACGGCCTCGCGCGGGTAGGGCGGTCGGTCGAGCACCCAGCGCAGCGCGATGTTCTCCATGGCCACCACCAGCACCCACGCGGTGAGCTGCGCGTCGGGGCGGGTCCTCGCGACCGCCCCGGCGTGCAGATAGGCGGCGGTGAGATCGCGTACGCGGGTGACGAGTGCCGCGTGCCGGTCCCGGTTGCGGGAGGCGGGGAGCTCTTCGGTCAGGACGCGCAGGAGGGTCGGATCCTGCTCCAGCCCGGCGAGCAGCGCGTCGGCGACCGAACGGATCGCCGCCGTGCCGGTGGTGTTCGTCTGCAGCGCCAGCGCCGAGGCGGTGCGCTCGGAGACGTCGTCCCAGTAGCGGCTGATCACGATGTCGAGGATCGAGGCCTTGTCGGAGAAGTACTGGTAGAGCGATCCGGGGCTGATCCCCGCGGCGGCCGCGACCCGGTTGGTCGAGAACGACTCGTAGCCGTCGTCGACCAGCACCTGCCGCCCGGCCGCCAGGATGAGCTCGACCGTCGCCTTCGAGCGGGCCTGGGTGGGTGTCTTGCGCACGGGCTCAGACTAGGTGGAACGCGAATTGAAAGCGAGCTCCTGCTCGCATCAGGCTGGAGGCATGACCACACTCGCGCAGCAGGGCACCGAACCCACCGGATTCCCCACACGTTTCCGCGAAGGCGAGGCGCGCGGCCGGCGTCTTGGCCGACCGTTGCGCCTCCTGGGGCGTGTCGAGGAGATCGACGAGGAGCTGCTGGAGCGGATCGGGCGTGCCTTCGGTGAGCGGGACGAGGCCGGCGCACGGCTCGCGGAGGCGATCCGGATGCGAGCCGGGACCTCGGGCAAGGTCACGATGGGCCAGCTGCGTACGGCTCTGGAGCACGGGGTCGCGGCGGTGGAGTCGCCGCCTCCGGCGCTCGCCGAGTTCTTCGCGCAGGTCGAGGCCACGCCGGAGTGGGTCGACTGGGACCTCGTCGACGAGGGCGGCCGCGTGTTCACCAGACTCGGCCAGAACGCGGCCGACGTGCTCCTGCAGCTCTCGCTCATCAGCGGCTACCGATTCGGCGGCCCTCCGGATCTGCTCGTGGCCACCGGCGGTCTGACCGGCAGCACCGCCCGGCGGCGTCTGGCCGAGACCCAGCACTGGGCGGTGAGCCTGCGCCGGCCGGGTGCGCTACGACCACCGGGTTCGGGCTCGGGTTCGAGCTCGGGGGAGGCGTGGCGGCTGACCGTCCACGTACGGGCCATGCATGCGCTGGTCAACGCCGGGTTCGAGCAGCGGTGGGACACCGCCCGGTGGGGCCTGCCGATCAACCAGGCCGACCAGGCGGCCACGCTGGGTTTGTTCGACGGCGTACTCATCATCGGGTGCCGGGCGCTGGGCGTGCCGATCTCCCGGCGGGACGCGCGGGCGCTGATGCATCTGTGGAAGTACGTCGGCTGGCTCATGGGCGTCGACGAGGACTTCCTCGTCGATGACGAGTGGGAGCGGCACCGGATCAACTATCACGTGCTGCTCGCCCAGGCGGAGATCTCCGAGGCCGGGCCGCAGCTGGCACAGGCCGCGGTCGAGGCCCAGCGGGAGCGCCAGTACCCGGGCTGGCCGGGACCGTTGCGCCGGGTGCGTGGCTGGTACGAGGCCGAGCGGCTCCTCTCGATGCTGACCGTCTTCCTCGGGCCCAGGTCGATGCGCGAGCTCGGCCTGCCGACCAGGCCGCCCTGGGCACACGCGTACGTGGTGCCGATGAACCTGGTCAGATATCGGGTCCTCGGCCGATCCGCGCGGGGTCGGGCCCGGCTGGAAAGGCGGGGCGACCGCAATGCCGACTCGCTGCTGGCCGGCTACTTCGGCCCGGAGCACGCGTCGGTGGGCAACCTCCCGGAGTGAGCTCGGTCAGTCGCGGGCGGCGACGGGAGCCGTGAGGGCCGCCTGGATCGTGCCGTCGATCAGGTCGGCGGCGTCCGCGGCCTTGATCTCGCCGCGGTAGACGGCGCCGGAGGCGGCGTGGAGGACGCTCTGGAGCAAGGTCAGCTGCCACTCGAGCGGTTGGTCGTCGCGGAAGCTGCCGTCGCGACGACCCCGCTCCATGAGCGGTTTCCAGCGGTCGAGCAGCCCGACGTGGACCTCCTGGAACCGCTCGTGGGGCATGCTCTGCTCGGCGGCGACGATCAGCGCGCCGTACTGCTGCGTCAGCTGCCAGGACGCCTCGAGGAGCCGGGTCAGCGCCGCGCGGGGGTCGCCGTCGAGATCGACCGCGCCGAGCGCCTCGTCGGACTGCTGGATCGCGCGCTCGACGACCCGGGTGACCAGCGTGTCTCGGGACTCGAAGTGGCCGTAGAGGGTGACCCGGCCGACGCCGGCCGCCTTGGCGATCTCGGCCACGCTGACGTCGGGATCGCGGGCGAGGCAGGCCGTCGCCGCGTCCATGATCGACTCGATGTTCTTGCGAGCGTCGGCGCGCTTCAGGGTCGTCATCGGCCAGAACCTCCCACGAGATGATGAACATCAGAGTACAGGTTAGGTTCGCTGGATCGGCTCACGCCCGCTGCTGCGTCGGGCGTGGCTCCTGGTCGGTGACTGATGAAGTCCGGATCTGGGCATGGGCGTGGTGGCCGTGGCTCCCGGAGTACTCGCCGGGGCGCGCGAGCATGGCGGCGAGCATGAGGAGCAGCATCAGTACGTGGCCGAGCAGCATCAGGCCATCGGTGCTGATCACCCCGAGCCACAGGAGCGGGAAGAGGACCACGAAGCCTGCGTACATCGCTGCCGACATCTCCACGACCGGCCGCCGGCCGTGGCCGCGGAAGCGCATCCAGACGGCCATCGGGATCACCATCGTGGTGGCCATGACCAGCGACTCGACGTCGGCGCGATGCGTCCATCCGTCCGCGGGCAGGCCGGCGGTGGCGAGCATCCAGAGCGGATAGAGCACCATCATCCCGACGACCATCGCGATGATCATCTGCAGGTAGTGGAGCGCGAACGTGAGTGCCCGCGATCTCGGGCGGCGGGTCTTCGTCATGACGCGGTCTCCTGGTGGGTCTCGAGGGTTGCCGAAGGCCGGCCGGGGATGAGTGCTCCGGCGAGGACGGCCGCGAGCGCTGCGATCACCGCCGCGACCAGGTAGGCCCTCTCGAAGCCGGTGGTGGTGCCCTCGACGAGGCTGGCCGCGGCGACGCCGGACATCACCGCCGCGCCGAGCGAGGCGCCGAGCTCGTGGAAGGTGCTCAGGATGCCGGAAGCGACGCCGGCGAGATGAGGCTCGACCTGGCTCAGCGCGGTCGCCGAGGCGACCACGAAGAGGACGCCCAGGCCGGCCGAGCCGATGCTGACCGCGACCACGGTCGTGAGCGTGCTCATGCTGATCGCGGGTACGACGAGCCCGGCGCCGGCGATGAGCAGCCCTACGACGCCGAGGGTGCGGGCGCCGACGCGACCGATGAACCTGCCGGCCAGCTGTGCGCCGACCATGGTCGCCGCGGCGACGGGCAGGAACAGCAGCCCGGTCGTGAGCGGTCCGTGCCCGGCGGAGCTCTGCAGGTAGAACGTGCCGAGGAAGAAGACCGCGACCATCAGTGCGGTCGCGATGAAGAGCACGAACGTGCCGGACAGCACCGGTCGCCGCGAGACCAGTGCCGGGTCGATCAGCGGGTGTCGCGTACGCCGCAGCCAGCCGGCCAGCAGGAGGTAACCGACGATGCCGGCGAGGACGAGCCCGGCCGTGCTGGGTGAGGTCCAGCCGCCGTCGCCGGCCTCGACGAAGCCGAGGATCAGGAGCCCGGTGGCGACGGTGACGATCAGGGCGCCGACGAGGTCGAGACGTACGTCGCCTCCCCATGCGGGCAGCGGCGGGAGCAGCCGGGCCAGCAGGACCGCGACGACCACGCCGACGGGCACGTTGATCAGGAACACCCACTCCCAGCCCGGGCCGGCGGTCAGGGCTCCGCCGAGAAGGACGCCGATCGCCGCGCCGCCGGCGCCCAGCGCCGACCAGATCCCGAGCGCGCGGTTGCGCTCGTCGCCGTCGAAGAGCCGGACCACGGTCGAGAGTGCGGCGGGGGAGAGCATCGCCGCCCCGACGCCCTGGGCGACCCGGCCGCCGATCGCGAGCTCCGCGCTGGTGGCGAGGCCGGTGGCCAGGGAGGCCACGGTGAAGACGGTCAGCCCGGTCAGCACCACCGGCTTCGGTCCGAACAAGTCGGCGGACCGGCCTCCGAGCAGCATCAAACCGCCGAACGCGAGCGTGTAGGCACTCACCACCCAGGTCAGCGCATCGCGCCCCAGCCCGAGGTCGGCGCCCATGTGCGGCAGCGCGATCGCCACCACCGTGACGTCGAGGATGAGCATGAACTGGGCCAGGCCCAGCAGCCCGAGCAGCCGCCATCGACGAGGGTCCGCGGGCTGCTCCGTGGCGGGATCGTGCGTGGTTTCGGTCATGGGGCTCTCTCCTCCGCTAACATGAACAGTGCTGTTCGAGATTATCTCGAACAGCACTGTTCGACAACCGAGATCACGACGGCAGGAGACTCATGAACTCGACAACGACCGCTCTTGCTGCGCCGGCGTACCTGAAGCGTCCGGTCTGGGGGCACTGGCCGGCCGCGCTCGGGCTGGCAGCGGCGACGTTCCAGATCGTGACTGGAGTGGCGACCGACGCGGTCGCCCTCACCGTCACTGTCGCCGCGAGCTGCTACCTGGCCGCGGCGGCCCTCGGCCTGCGCTGGATCGCCTGGGCGAACATCCTCGTCGGCTCGATCGTGGCCATCCTGAGCGAGCTGGCCGGCGCTCCGTGGTGGCTCGGGCTCGCGGTCTTCGCCGCGATTCTCGTCGTGGTCGGGCTGCTGCGCCGAACTCCCGTCCGACCGCTCTCCGCCGAAGGGCTCGCGATGATCGGTTTCGGCGGCCTCGCGGTCGCGGCCGCGTCGATCTCGCCTCGCCTCGGCCTGGCTCTGGCAGGTGTCGCGCTCGCCAGCCATGCGTCGTGGGACTACGTCCACTGGCGCCGCGACGCGGTGGTCCCGCGGTCGATGGCCGAGTTCTGCATCGCCCTGGACGTCGTCTTCGGTGCGTCCGCCATCACGCTGGCGATCATCGGATGACGCCCTGAGTGGCGTTCGGCACGCTGAGCGATCGAGTCCTTACCTTCCCGTTACCGGCGCTCAACGGCGCAGTCATCGCTGCCGGTCATGCTGGATACCGAGGATCCTTCCGACCCTGCAGTTCAAGTGAAGGAGGCGAAGATGGCAGTCGAAACACGACCCGCCGGGAACACCGACGTCCCGTCCACCGTGCACCGCGAGACCCGCATGGCACGATTCATCCGCTGGGCGGACGACTACACGCTGTGGGCGTTCAACCCGCCGGCCGCGCTGGCCGTGGGGGCGTCCCCGACGCGCAGGCTGGAGGCAGAGCTGCCGGTGGTTGCCGGCGTCGACGACCCGGTGGCTGCCCTCCGCGACCTCGAGCGCCTGCGCTGCACGGTCGACAAGCGCCTCGAGGACCTGCACGAGGAGAGTGCGCAGGCCGTTCGGCTGCTGCGCCGTCGCGGCTGGTCGTTCGGGCGGATCGCGGCCGAGACGGGCATCAGCAACGTACGCGTGGCGCAGCTCGCCCGGGCCTCGCTCGGCCGGGGGCGGTGAGACCCCCAGCCGGTGAGGGGCCGCCCGCGGCTCGGCGCATGAGAGTCGGCCACGCCTCCTGATCGACCGCGAGCCAGGGCGTGGTGGCGACGTCCAGAGGCGTCCTGTTCACGATCGAGCGCATCTCACGGTTGAGATGTGGCTGGTCGGCATAGCCCGCCTGAGCCGCCGCCTCGGCGGGCGGGACGCCCATGGCGAGAAGCCTCGCGGCCCGGTCGAAGCGGACGAGTCGGGCGGCATGCTTGGGGGAGAGCCCGATCTGGGCTCGGAAGCGGGACCACAGCCGCTGGCGGGACCAACCCGTCTCCTCGGCGAGGGCATGAACGCCGGACCGGCCGTGTCGGAGGTGGATCTGCTGCCAGACGTACGCAACCTCGGGATCGACCGTGCGACGGGTGTCGAGTCGGCCACCAAGGAAGCGGAGGACCAGAGCGAATCGCTCCTCCCACGCGGTGGTGTCTCGTAGGTCGGCGCCGAGCCGCCTCGCCGCGGGCCCGAGGACGTCGCCGAGCTCGGTGACGTTGCCGACGAGCGCGGAGGTGTCAAGGACCTGGGCGGCGAGAACCGGCGACAGTCGCACCTGGAGGCACTCGCCGGCGGCTGAGCCGGAGAAACTCACGCGGCCGGGGAGCAGCCCGATCGCGGCGCCGCCCGGCGTACGCGTTCCTGACCGGTCGTGGACGGCCCAGTCGTGGTCGCCGAGGTCGAAGAGCAGAGTGACCGCCGGGTGGGCGACCATCGCGATGTCGATGGGGTCGGTCCCCTCGTGGCGGAACCCGGCCATGTGGACGCCCGGGATGGACCTGGCGATGCCTGACCGATCGGGAATCGTGACGTCCACCTGCGACCAGTCCATGGCTTCAGGCTAGGGCCGCGGGCAAGGCCGACAATCGTTCAAGACGACCCGTCGATCCGTGGGAGATCGTCGGACCATGACTGCGTACGAGACTCCGACCGTCGATGGTGTCCACCTCGTCCACGACGGACCGGAGACCGCACCACCGCTGCTCCTCATCCATGGTTCGGGAGCCAGTGGCTCGACGTGGGAGCCGATGGTTCCGGACCTCGCGGAGCGGTTCCGGGTGCTCCGGATCGACCTGCCGGGCTGCGGCAGGTCGAGCACGGCGACGACCTATGCCGTCCCCGATCAGGCCGATCGGGTCGCCGCCGTGCTGGATGATCTCGCTCTCGAGAAGGTGGCGGTCGTCGGCCATTCCAGCGGCGGGTACGTCGCCACCGCGTTGGCCGAGCGACGACCAGACCTGGTGGGGCAGCTGGCGCTGCTCAGCACCGGACCGAGCATGGAGGCGCTGCGCCCGGAGCCGGCACTGGTCAAGCTGCTCACCGGGGCCGTGCTCGGTGCCGTGATCTGGCCGCTACGCACCGACGCGTTGCTCCGGAAGGGCATCGCCGCCACCGCTGCGCGGCCGGTGACGATCAGCGACGAGGCCGTCGACGACCTGAGGCGCACATCCTTCAAGACCTTCAGGGCGATCATGCGGGCGAACCGTGACTACCTCGCCGAGCAGAGCATCCCCGAGCGGCTGACCCGGATCGGGCGGCGGCCGCTCGTGATCTTCGGGGACGCGGACCCGCGCTGGGATCCTGCGTCCGCGCACGCGTACGACGTCGCGTCGGGCGGCCGCGTCGCGTACCTCGCGGGCGTCGGGCACGTTGCCATGCTGGAGGCACCGGCCGAGACGGCGCAGCTGCTGCTCGACTTCCTCGACTGAGCCGGCGGGCTCTACGCGCTGTCGCGCGGCAGCACTCCCGGGCCCTCGCGGAGCTCGAAGACGAGCTGCGTCTCGGTCTGCCGTACGACGCGATGGACGGTCACGTGCTGCAGCACGAAGTCGCGCAGCGCCTCGGCGTCCTCGACGGCGACGTGGAGATGGAAGTCGTCGGCCCCGGCGACGTGGAAGGCCTGGATCACGCCGGGCGTGGTGGCCAGGTCGTCGTAGAGCTTCTCGACGTGCTCCTTGCTGTGGCTGCCGAGGCGGACCTTGATCACGGCCTGCAGCGGGTAGCCGAGGGAGCGGACGTCGACGTCGAGGCGACGGCCGGTGATGACGCCGCTGTCGCGCAGGGCTCGCAGCCGGTAGGCGCAGGTCGACTCGGCGATGCCGAGGCGCGCCGCGAGGGCCTTGTTGGTCAGCTCGGGGTTGTCGCCGAGCTCGCTCAGGATGCGGCGGTCGACGGAGTCGAGGGACGGTTGCGCTTTCGCCAACTGGGTCACCCTTGATCATGGGTCGCATTGCTCGAAAGCGGCAAGATCGCGGGTTCGCCGGGATCTTCAGCAATCGATGTGGTCGGAACTTGTGATTCTCGCCACCATCTTGGCATGCCGCTTCAGAACCCTCACCTCGACTCACTCGCCGTCCACGCCGGTCGGGAGGACTTGGCGATGCTCGGCGTCCACGCCCTCCCACTCGACCTGTCGTCGACCAACCCGCTGCCCGACATCGAGCGCGGCGGCGAGTCCTACGAGGCGATGGCGACCGGCGGTCACCCGAGCCCCGAGGGTGGGTACGTCTACCAGCGGCTGTGGAACCCGACGGTCGCCCGGTTCGAGTCGGCGCTGGCGAAGCTCGAGCGGGCCGAGACGTCGGTCGCGTACGCCTCCGGCATGGCGGCGATGACCGCGGCGATCATCGCCAGCACGTCCTTCAGCGGGAAGCGGCACGTCGTCGCGGTCCGGCCGCTGTACGGCGGGACCGACCACCTGCTCGCCTCCGGTCTGCTGGGTGTGGAGGTGACGTTCTGTGCCGAGCACGAGGTCGCCGGCGCGCTCCGAGTCGACACCGCGTTGGTGGTCCTGGAGACCCCGGCGAACCCGACCCTCGACCTCGTCGACATCGCAGGTGTCGTCGCGGCCGCGGGGGACGTACCGGTGCTCGTGGACAACACCTTCGCGACCCCGGTCCTGCAGAACCCGCTCACGCTGGGAGCGGCGATGTCGCTCCACAGCGCCACCAAGTACATCGGCGGCCACGGCGACGTCGTCGGCGGCGTGATCGCCTGTGACGAGGAGACCGCCGCACGGTTGCGTCAGGTCCGCGCCGTCACCGGTGGCCTGCTGCATCCGCTGGGTGCGTACCTCCTGCACCGCGGCCTGGCCACCCTGCCCACGCGCATCCGCGCCCAGCAGGCCGGCGCGGTCTCGATCGCGGCGTGGCTGCGATCCCACCGGGCGGTCGAGCACGTCTACTTCCCGGGTCTCGATGACGACCGCGGCCTGGTCGGGAAGCAGATCAGCGGCCCCGGCGCGATGGTCACGATCGCGCTGCGCGGTGGGTACGAGGCCGCTGCCCGTGTCACCTCGTCGGTCCGGCTCTTCACCCACGCCGTCTCCCTCGGTGGCGTCGACTCCCTCATCCAGCACCCCGCCGGCCTCACCCACCGCCCCGTCGCCGCCCACGCCAAGCCGTCGGCGAACCTCGTACGACTCTCGATCGGTCTGGAGTCCCCGGAGGACTTGATGGCCGACCTCGACGCCGCCCTCTCAGACGTGCCCGTCCCCACCGCCCGCACCGCAGACTCCGAGGGCCGCGGGGTTCTGTCGCCCGAGTTCGCCTGATCCCCAGGGAGCCGCTGTTTCGCGGTGCCGAAAACTCGGTACCCACCCTCGCGGTTCTCGCCTCGGGTGTTCGCCGGGGAGGAACGTCGGCGCCACTTCGTCTACAGCCAAGGGGAGACGCGATGACGCAGAACGCGAACGTCGATGGCGAGGCAGGTGCCCCGACCGAGCTCCAGGAGCCGGAGCCGGTCGAGGAAAGCCCGGACGTGCAGAACCCGCCGGCGGTCGGCAAGTGGCCATGGCAGGTGTCGGCGGCCATCGCCGCGGTGGCTCTGATCGCGGTGCTGCTGGTCCTGGCGCTCGGCTGGGCCTACATCGTCCAGCACAACGAGGCACAGGAGCGTGCTGACTGGGAGCAGCTGCTCGGCATCATCGACCGGGTCCAGAACATCGCGCTCTTCGTTCTCGGCGCGCTCCTCGGGGTCTCGGTGACCGGCGCCGCTGCAAAGAGCGCCGCCAACGCCGCCGACCAGAACAAGAAGGAAGCAGAGAAGCAGCACGTCGCAGCCATGCAGAACATGCAGGCGGCCGAGAACAACATGAAGGTCGCAGAGCTCGCCGCCCATGACGCGCGTGCCGCCGTCACGCAGCTCGCCGCCCAGATCGACCAGGTGAAGGCCGGCTCCGGCCGAGATGTCCTCGACCGGATCGGCGAGGACATCCAGGTCCTGGACCTGTCCGAGAGCGGCGTGCTCGACGCGCTGAGCGAGCTCGGCCGAAACGGCGGCGGGCGATACGTGGTGCTGCCGCAGTCCAGCCTCGATGCCGTACGCGCGCCCGACACCAGCGAAGCCGAGAAGCTGGTCGCCGACCTCCAAGAGCGGTGGGCGTGAGCCGGGTCCAGGAGATCGACGAGCCGGGACTCGTGACCCATCTCAACCGTGGTGTGCGAGCATCAGGCCATGACTCGGGGGCGTTGGTTCGCGGTGGTTGCTGTGGCTGTGCTGATCGCGGGCGCTGTTGCCGGCGGTGTGCGGTGGTGGGGTTCGGACGGGCAGGTCGAACGGCGGTTGCAGGGCGAGGTCGCGCAGATGCCTGGCGTACGCGACGTCGACGTCGACGAGAAGCGAGTCGTGCTGGCCGACGGGATCACGGTGGAGCAGGCGAAGAAGGTCCTCGGGCGCTTGAACGCTGGGCCGGCGCGCGGTCGGTGGGTGGCTCGCCTTGGCGTCGCCGAGGTCGAGGCGCTTCCCGGCAGCCGCGATACTGCGGCCGCGCTGGTCACGTACGGGGCACTGCGTGAAGCCGAGGTGGAGCGGATCGAGCTCCGGGACCGATCCTTGCAGCTGCAGGCGCGCGTGACGGTTGCCGATGCGAGCGCGCGGGTCGGGATCGCGCAGAAGTTGTTCGCTCTGGTCGCTGCCGATCAGAGCCTGGCCAGGAGGTCGTGGGAGATCCTCGTCCACGGCGGCGGCGCGGACTCGGCGGGCGGAGATGCGGTCTGGGTCCGGCGTTCTCCGTTGGACGATCCCGACAAGACAGCTACCAGGTTGGGCCGGCTGGCCGAGGCCCTCCGGATGCCGGTGACGCTGGAGGTGGGTCGAGACGGTCGGATCTCCGACCTTCGCACTTCGGTCGGCGACGAGCGAGAGGCGCCTGCGGTCTGGAGTGCCGTCGAGAGCATCCTCGAGAAGGGCGAGGTCGCTCGGATCGAGGTCGGTGAGGACACTGAAGCCGTCACGTACTCGGGTGCCAAAGGTCAGCGGATCGAGCCTGCTCTGGCGGCCGCCCGGAGTCTCCGTGGTGCCGGGGCGACGGCCGTGATCGAGGTCGACATGGGTCTCACCGAGATCACCGCCGAGACCGCGACACTGAGCGATGTCGGTGCCGTCGGAGCGGCGGCGGTCGAGATCGATCCCCAGCTCGAGCTCGCCGTGACCTGGCCGGAGCCGGTCGAGTGGTACGGCGACAGCGCAGGCCCAGCACATATCGTGGACCGGCCTTCCGAGGTGGCCCGGGTTGCGCCGAGGCTGGCAGAGATAGCGAAGCTCGGCTACGTCATCCTCTGGGGACCTGACTTGGTCGGGGTCGACAAGCGAAGGCCGTACGTCCTGGCCTATCCCAAGCCAGAAGGATCCTTCCGGCCTGACGAGCTGCGGAAGGTGATGACGCTGCTGCGTGGAGTCGGTTGGCAGGACACGAGGCTGGTCGGTCTCGTCTCGGCGCCGTACGACTGCGGCGGCGAGGATGAGACCGGCACGATCGTGGCGTGGATACGGTCGACCGCGACGGGTCGGGGCGTTGTGGAGAAGACAGACTTCTCCAGACATGGCGTCGCGTGCGCGGAGCAGATCGACGCGGCCAGGCCGGAGGCCGAGAAGACGGCGACCGAGGCTTGGAACTCGACCGTCTAGAACGAGGTCGAGGCGGGGTTCGTGCTCAGCACCCGCTGCGCCACGGCCGTGGTCGCCTCGACACCGAGGAAGCCCACGACCCGGGTGACCCGGTCGATGTCGAGCGGGAGCAGGCCGGGGGTGCCGGGGATGTCCGGGGTGAGGCGGAGGTCGAGGTCGTCGTGGCAGGTCATCATCCGCAGGTTGAAGTCGTAGCGCTCCCGCGCGCCGGGCGCGGACAGGGCGCGGACGACGCGCGAGCCGATGCGGCGTACGCCGGTGTCGACCGCCCACGCGTCGAGGACCTCGGTCACCTTCTGCCCGTCGTTGTCGGAGATGTCGGCCCAGACGCCGTCCATGGGGCCGAACTGGTCGAGGAGCGCGGCGGCGGTCTTCTCGCCGATGCCGCTCACCCCGGGCAGGTTGTCGCTGGCGTCACCGCGGAGCGCGGCGTACTCGAGGTAGCGAGTGGCGGGAACGCCGTACATCGAATAGAGCCGGGCGGGGTTGAGGAGGGGAGAGCCGTTGATACCGCCGTTGATCAGCCGTAGGACCTGGGTGTGCTCGCTGATCAGCGCGAACGCGTCGCGGTCGGAGGTGATGACGACGCAGTTCCAGCCGTTGCGGACCGCCCACGCCGCGGCGGAGGCGTTGACGTCGTCGGCCTCGAGGCCCGGGGGAGTGAGGGTCGCGAGTCCGAGGGCGTCGAGCATCGCGCCGGCGCGGCCGAGCTGCTCGACCAGCATCGGGTCCTTCTCAGCGCGCCCGGCCTTGTAGTCGGGATAGGCGTCGCGGCGTACGGACGCGGTGCGGTCGTCGAGACCGAAGAGCACCGCGTCCGGGGCGAAGGCGTCGATCGAGTCAAGGATCTGCCGCAGCATCCCGTGCAGCGCCCAGGCGGGCCGGCCGGCACGGTCGACCATGCGGGTGTGCGCCCGCGCGTGATGGTTGCGGTGGAGCAGGGACGGCGCGTCGACGACGAGCAGGAGGCGGCGGGGCGCGCTGCTCACTGGTTCCTTCCCAGCCTCCAGCCGCCTTCTGGCAGCTCGAGCGCCGATTCCGGCCCCCAGGATCCCTGCGGGTAGCTGTGCACGGCGGGCCGGTGCTCGAGGACCGGCTGGCAGATCTCCCACAGCCGCTCCACCTCGCGCGCGCTGGTGAACAGGGTGCGGTCGCCGTTCATGACGTCGAGCAGGAGCCGCTCGTACGCCTCCAGCGGTCCGGCGTCCGGTGCGTCGCAGGCGAGGTCGAGGCGGAACACCCCCTCGGTCAGCGCCATGCCGGGACCGGGGCGCTTGGCGCGTACCTCGATCTCGATATGCGCGTCGTCGCTGAGCTCGATCACCAGCTCGTTGGGCTGGGCCGAGCCAGGATCGGCCGGCTGCAGCCAGCGGTGCCGCGGGTCGGTGAACCGGATCGTGATCGTCCGCCGCCCGGCCGCGAGCGCTTTGCCGGTGCGCAGGTAGAACGGCACCCCGCGCCAGCGGTCGTTGTCGATCCACGCCTCGATCGCGACGTACGTCTCCACCTCGGAGTCGGCGGCGACGTCGGGCTCCTCGCGATAGCCGTCGTACTGCCCGAGGACCACGCGCTCGGGGTCCAGCGGCCGGACTGCCGCGAAGGCGGCGGCCTTCGCCGCGCGGATCGCGCCCTCGCGGAAGGCGTGCGGGTCCTCCATCGCCACGAACCCGAGCAGCTGGCACAGGTGGGTGGTGACCATGTCGCGCAGGCAGCCGGTTCCCTCGTAGAAGCTGCCGCGCCCCTTGACGGTGAGCTTCTCCGGTACGTCGATCTGCACCGACTCGATGCTGTGCCGGTTCCACGCGGGCTCGAAGAGGCCGTTGGCGAAACGCAGCGCCAGCAAGTTCTGCACGGCCTCCTTCCCGATGAAGTGGTCGATCCGGAAGATCTGCGGCTCGTCGAAGGCCTCGCTGAGCACGGCGTCGAGCTCGCGTGCCGAGGCGAGGTCGGTGCCGAACGGCTTCTCCGCGACCAGCCGGCTGCGCAGATTCAGCCCCTCACGGTCGAGCATCCCGACCATCGGCTCCACCGCCTGCGGCGGCACAGAGAGATAGAGAAGGCGCTGTACGTCGCCCACCGTCTGCCCGCTGTCCAGCGCGAGCCGGTCCTCGGCCTCGTGCACCGCCTCGGCCAGCGCGGCGCCGTCGTCGGCGGAGGAGGCGACGAAGCGGATCCGCTCCAGCAGCGGCCCCGCGACAGACTCGTCGACGTCGCCGACGAACTCCTTCAGCGCCTGGCGAACCTGGTCGCGGAACTCGTCGTCGGTGCCCGGCGAGCGCCGCCCGCTGCCGATGACCGCGAACTGGTCGGGGAGCCGTTTGGCGAGGGCGAGCCGATACAGCCCGGGGAACAGCTTGCGCGCGGCCAGGTCGCCGGTCGCGCCGAAGAGAACGAGTACGTGCGGGGCTGGTTTGGAGGACACGTGCTCAGTCTCCCACTCGGGGTCACACCGGCAGGTCAGCGCGCCGGACCCCTTGCACGGGGTCGACCTCGGATCCATGGTGGATACATCCACCAACACGAGAGGCACGCCATGTCTGCGCACACCTACCGCGTCACCGAGATCGTCGGAACCTCCGAGGTCGGACTCGAGGACGCCATCCGCAGCGGCCTCGGTCGCGCCACCCAGACCCTGCGTCACCTGGACTGGTTCGAGGTCACCCAGATCCGCGGCCACCTCGAAGAGGGCGAGATCCAGCACTTCCAGGTCGGGCTCAAGGTCGGCTTCCGGATGGAGGACGACTGAGCGCCCGCGATAGCTCCGCGTCCGACGTATCGTTGTTCGCCGTTGCCGTAGCATCGTGGATAGCGAGAGGAGTTGGTCACGGTGGCCATGCAAACCTCCACGGTGCGGCCGTATGCCGAGTCGGACTTCGACCAACTTGTCCAACTGCTGAGGCAGCGGGACCCGATTCCGGGCCAGCCGCGGGTGTCGGCTCAGATGGTCCAGGCAGCGCTTGAAGGCACCAGCCCCATCGACGGCGGTTGGTGGGCGGAGCTCAGAAGCCTTCGACACCTGGTTGTCCCTGGTGAGGAAGGGTTGGCCGGAGCGGTAGCAGTCGGCACATCGAAGGCGGACGGCGCTGGTTATCTGCTGTGGCTGGCGGCCGATGACCATGGCACCGTCGGTACGTTGGTGGATGCAGCCCTGAAGGCGTTACAGGGCACGAAAGCGCAGCGCGCGTTCTACTTCGCCACCGCGCTCGACGAGGGTATGGAGGGTCTGCCCGTCCACCTGCGAGCTGACGTCCACCAAGCACTTCTCTCCCGTGGTTTCGCCGACGAGGACATGTGGGTCTACATGCGCCGAGACCTCACGCCGTCGGACCCACTGCTCGCCGACGATGGTCTTGCCGCTGCGTTCACTGTCGCTGAGGGCGAAGATCCTCAGACGTGGAGGATCACCTCGGAGGCCGGGCCGGACGAGGGAGTTGTCGAGGTAGGACTGCTGCCTTCCGGCACAGGCATCGTTGAGTGGCTTCACGTCGACGACGCGCATCGCGGTCGCGGCCTGGGCAGAGCCGTTCTCAGCGTCGGACTGCGTCATCTTGTATCGCTGGGTGCTACCGAGGTGATCCTCTATGTTGATCACGATGCTCCCGGCACCGATCGGGATCGCACCGCCGCCTTGGCGCTGTACGACGCGGCGGGGTTCGAGGTCGTGGATCACCTGCACAGCTACGAGCGCACCGGCAGGTAGCCACGGTCGAGAGCACCGATCACCCAGTCTTCCAGCGCGCGTAACGTCATCACGGTCGCGGTGTCTCTTATCAGTGTGTGAGGCCGCACCAGCCCGAGATCGAGCAACGTCGGGGTGTCGTGGTCGGTGAAGAGCGAGCGGGCCAGGTCGGTGGAAAACCCTTCCTTGTGACGAGGAAGTGCTGTCGCGACACCAGGATCGAGGAGGAGCGCCACCGCCGCCTTGCGGCGGAGGTAGGGAGTTGGCAGCCTGGCGTCCCAACGTTCCTGTAGCGGCAAGCCGAGCGCGTGACTTATGAATGGTTGCTCGAGAAACGGAGACCGGATTGGTATCTCCGATCCGACGTGAAGCTGATCCTGAGGCCAGATCGCCAGATGTGCCTCAGTATGAGCCCATCCGTCCGCGAGCAGATCCGAAAGCAGTTCTTGCAGCGCGCGGTCGTACTCCGACGACCATTCGCGAACGAATGCTGCGAAGGCGGGTTCGAGGGCTGCATCCCCTTCTCCGACAGGATCGCCGATCAGAGCGCCATAGACGCGGGCCGCTTGCTCAGTCCGTCTGCTCAGCAGGAGCTCAGATGCCGAGGCGACCGCCGTAGCAACCAGGTCCGCGGGCCGGTGGTCTCCGAGGTAGCGCAACAAGCTGGACGCTGCGCCCGCGCGCGCAATGCGACGTCCCAAGAAGGCTGGTGTGGTGAGAAGTTCGTCCGCGCCGTCACCGCTCAGGATCAATGTCGCCCCGACCTCGGCAGCAGCGGTGACGGCTGCTGCGTTCCGTGCGGGAGCGGCCTCCAACCGAGGGCCCACCGCGCTCCAAGCGGGTGTAGCAATCTTGGACCTCGGCAGCACAACTATCTTGGCTCGCGCCTCATCCTGAAAGATGCTCCTGACGATCCTCGACGCCTGTTCCGACGCCCGCTCGCCAGAGTCAGCGATTGCCTCGGTGACGAGCGCCGTCACCTGGACGTCCGATGAAGCGACGCGAGCCAGCGACGACAGCACTGCTGCGCTGTCCATGCCGCCCGACACCCTCACCGCAACCGCGCCATGACCGGCAACCAGCTCTTCGACCGTGCGATCGAACACCGACCGGAGCCGAGAGCTCGTCGATTTCACGGGCGACGTTGTCTCTCGTTGCAGGGTCCAGCCCCTCCACGGCGAGGCGGGTCTGAACTCGCCGAACAGCGCTGGCGGCGACAGATAGAGCGCAAGATGGCTGAGGTCGAACCGACTGCCGGCCTGAATCCGAGGCACTACGTGCCGGCGGCCTACGGGATCGACATGCCACGTTGCTGTCCGCGGGCCGCGTCTTGGCCGAAGCACATCTTTGACGTGCTGACGAATGCCGCGGTTGACCTGTTCCTCGGTTCTTGTGAACGGTGGTCCCGTCACCGAGTGACGATGCCCTTGACCAAGAGCACCACGCTCTTGAACAGCCCGCCGACATGGACCTCTGGCCCGAGGCGGCTGCCGCCCTTACGGCCTCGTGCGTGCTGACCGTCGCCCGGCCTGGACTTCGCTGCCATGGCTTCACCTGCCTTCCGCCGAGGGCAGCGGATATCCACAGCCCGAGATTGTCATGACATGCGCCACCTGACGCGCGTCTGTGGTCAGGCAATTCCAACATGCCTTGGGGGAGTCAAGCCGTCAATGCTTTAACGAGGGGAGTTGCGTCGGGCCTGTTCTGCGCCCGTACCTCAAACCAAGTATCGCCGGAACCTGACTGCGTGAGTGTGTGTCGATCGACCCAAAGTGGATCGATGGATGCATCGCAGCAGACGGCGGATGAGGTTGCCGAGCGGCTCTTCGGGTCACTCCTCGGCACGGTGGAGATCGTCTCGGTATTCATCGGGGACCGGCTCGGTTGGTATCGGTCGCTGGCGGATGACGGGCCGGCGAGTGCGGCCGAGCTGGCGGAGCGTACGGGGACGCAGGTTCGGTACGCACGGGAGTGGCTCGAGCAGCAGGCGGTGAGTGGGCTGTTGGTGGTCGAGGCTGACGGCAGCCCCGATGAGCGGCGGTTCGCGATTCCGGCCAGTACGGCGGAGGTGATGACCGATGCGACGAGCCTGGCCTATCTGGTGCCCATCGCGCGGATGTTCGGGGCGGTGGGGCCGGTGCTGCCTCGGCTGATGGAGGCTTACCGGAAGGGTGGTGGGGTGAGCTGGGACGACCTCGGCGATGACGCTCGGCAGTCGCAGGCGGATGCCAATCGGCCGTGGTACGTGAAGCAGCTCGGGCCGGCGCTGGCCGGTGTTCCCGTCGTCCACGACGCTCTCTCCGCGCCGGGGTGCCGGATTCTCGACGTGGGCTGCGGTGGGGGATGGTCAAGCATCGCCTTGGCTCGTGCCTACCCCGAGGCCACCGTGCTCGGCATCGACATCGACCAGCCTTCGGTCGACATGGCGGTGGCGAACGTGCGGGAGGCAGGGGTCGAGGATCGGGTGCGGTTCCTGTGCCAGGACGCAGCGACGGTTCAGGAGGGGACGGTGGATATGGCGTTCGCGTTCGAGTGCGTGCACGACATGCCGCGGCCGGTCGACGTTCTCAGTGCAGTCAGGAAGACGCTGGCGCCTGGGGGATCCATGGTGGTGATGGACGAGGCCGTGGCGGACAGCTTCGCTCCGGACGGTGATGAGCTGGAGCAGATCATGTACGGGTTCAGTCTGCTGGTGTGTCTGCCGGACGGGCTCTCGTCGCCGCCGAGCGTCGGGACCGGGACGGTGATGCGGCCGTCGACCCTGAAGGGGTACGGCGAGGCGGCGGGCTTCGGCGGGTTCGAGGTTCTGCCGATCGAGGAGTTCGGGTTCTGGCGCTTCTACCGGCTCTCCTGACCAAAATCGTCGGAGCAGCCTTGTCGCCGCGACGTACCGTGGATCTCCGTCCGGCAGCTTGCCCGAGGCGGCGCCATGAAGTTCACGTCATCCGGGGCCGTCCTCGCGGTCCTCGGGACACTCGCGGCCGGCGGGTGCGGCGCACAGCCCCGTGCTGCGACCGGCACGCCATCAGCGGCGCCGTCGACGACCGCAGCCCCGACCGCGACGGCATCCCCGACCTCCACTACGTCACCTATGCCCACCGAGACGGCGCCGTTGTCCTCCGACGGAAGGCCGTTGCGTGGCGAGCTGTCCATCCCGAAGATCGGCGTCAACGACCTGGAGGTCGTTCCGTACCGGGGCTGGACCGACGACGCTCCCGGGACAGAGATCCAGAACGGCGGCGTCGCGGCCAGCCCGTTCGGGTCTCGCGGCGGCACCGGGCCGGGTGGGATCGGCAACTACCAGGTGACCGCGCACCGGCTCTCGTCCACGCAGGCGTTCCTCAGGCTGCCCGAGCTGAGGCGAGGCGACCGGGTCTCCGTGCGCACCGAGGAGGCGACGTACGTCTATCGCATCACCGCCACCCGGGAGACGTCGTTCCGGTCGGAGGCGTCGCTGCGGGCGCAGCGGGCGCCGGTTCCCGGCAGGCCCGGTGAGGAGCCCACCCGCGCGATGATCACGCTGTCGACCTGCGCCACGCCCGAGGACCACGCCGCCGGCAACTACTGGTCCGACGAGTTCGACAACCCCGAGCACCGCATCGACAAGATCGGCGTTCTCGTCGCCATCCGGTGACGGTCAGCGACGCGCGGCGAGCGGGGCCGCCTGGTGGAACCCCTCCCAGAGTCGACCACCGGCCAGGGCGAGGCAGTCCTCGGCGGTCTCCCGGAGCAGGACCGTGTCGCCGGCGAGGGCGGCGGCCAGACCGGCGTCGAGACGGGGTGCCCAGGTCGTCCCGGCCGCGGCGTCGAGGGCGATGAGCTCGCGCATCAGCCACTTGCCGCCACCGCACCAGCAGCCGTTGACGTCGAGGACCAGCTCGGCCGTACGCCGCCAGGTCTCGACCGCGATCGCGGTGCCCTCCGGCCCCGTACCGGCGCCTTGCAGGTCGTCGACGAGATCGCTCAGCGCGTACCTCGCGCCCGCCAGGGCCGAAGCCGGGAGCGGAGCGGGGCCGGCTTGGAGGACGTCCTCGCAGTAGCGGCGTACGGCCGCTCCGCCGTCGCCAGGAAGAAGAGGTACGCCTCGCGCGACGAGCCGCGCCATCGTGGGCTTGCGCTCGGCCAGGTTCTGGGCGACGAAGTGGCGGATGCTCGCGTCGGTGTGGACGAAGAGCTCGACCGGCCAGCCCAGATGACGCAGGGACTCGCGGTGGGCTGCCGCGGTCGGGTCGAGCACGGTGATGTCGAGGTCCGACATCGGCGTCGCTCCGCCCAGAACCACCGAACCTCCGAGCCAGGCCTGCTCCGCATCCGGGAAGCGGGCGAGGACCAGGTCCCGCGCAGCCACGACAGGATCCGGGCGGTTCGGCGAATTCATGGGGTAGAGCGTGCCGGTTCGACGGGCACGGAGTCATCCCGTTATCACCCCAGAATGTGACCCCAGACACAGCGAAGAACCGTTGATCTAGAGCATTCGCTCTATTTAGAGTCTCAGCATGTCCCGACAGCGGCTGCACACGCTCGATGACCTCCTCGACGTCGCCGAGCAGATCGTGACGAGCGGTGACCCCTCCGGGCTGACGCTGCGGTCGCTGGCGGCCGCGGCGGGGGCGTCGAACGGGACGATCTACCACGCGTTCGGCTCGAAGGACGTGCTGCTCGCCCGGCTGTGGCTGCGGTCCTGGTGCCGGCTGGGCGACCTGATGGCGGAGGCGATGGGGGAGCGAGCCGAGACCTCCGGCGAGGACGCCGTCGTGGCGGTGGCACTGACCCCCGTCGAGTTCGTACGCCGCTTCCCGGCCAGCGCTCGGCTGTTCTTCGCCCAGCGCCGCGACCAGCTCTTCTCCGCCGACCTTCCGCCCGAGATCGAGACCGAGCTGAGCTCCGTGCAGGAGAAGTTCGTCGAGGTGCTGATCACGCTGGCGCGCGGGGTGTGGGAACGCGGCGACCGGATCGCGGTCGAGGCGATCGCAGTGTGTGTCGTCGACCTGCCCGGCGGCATCCTGCGCCGCTGCCTCCTCGAGGACCGTGAGGCCGACGCGGCGACCGCCGCCCGCCTGGAGGCCGCCGTCCGCGCCATCCTCGCCGTCCCGCTCGAGCCACGGCCAGCCAAGGCTTCACCTACAGAACCGTCCACACCGAGGAGCAACCCGTGACCCGAGACCACTCGATCCTGGCCCAGCCGCTCGAGCTGCCGAACGGGTTCGTGATCCCGAACCGGCTCGCCAAGGCCGCTCTCAGCGAGGGCCTCGGGCGTCGCGACTTCACCCCGGGAAGCCGCATCAAGAACCTCTACCGGCGCTGGGCGAGCAGCGGTGTCGGGCTCTCGATCACTGGCAACGTGATGGTCGACCGCACCGCGATCGGCGAGCCGGGCAACGTCGTGGTCGAGGACGATCGCCACGCCGACGATCTCGCCGAGTGGGCGCAGATCGCCAAGGCAGGCGGCTCGAAGGTGTGGGTGCAGATCAACCACCCGGGCCGGCAGACGCCGCGCACCCTCACCGCCCATCCGGTGGCACCCTCGGCCGTCGCCGTGCCCGGCACGGGCGGGCTCTTCGCGGAGCCCCGCGCGCTGACCGCAGCAGAGATCGAGGACCTGATCCGCCGCTTCGCCAGGACCGCGAGGATCGTGACCGGAGCGGGCTTCGACGGCGTACAGATCCATGGCGCGCACGGTTATCTGATCAGCCAGTTCCTCTCGCCGCTGTCCAACCAGCGCACCGACGCCTGGGGTGGAACACCCGAGAAACGGCGCCGCTTCGTGCTCGAGGTGCTCCGCGCCATCCGCGCCGAGGTCGGGGCAGACATCCCGGTCGCGATCAAGCTCAACTCCGCCGACTTCCAGAAGGGCGGCTTCGGCGAGGAGGAGTCCCTGGAAGTCGTCCACGCGCTCGCCGAGGAGGGCCTGGACCTGCTCGAGATCTCCGGCGGCACCTACACCTCGGCGGCCATGCTCGGCGTGGACCCGTCGCTGAAGGCGAGCACCCGGCGGCGGGAGGCCTACTTCCTCGCGTACGCCGAGCGGGTCCGTGCCGAGCTCCCGACGCTGCCACTGATGCTCACCGGCGGGTTCCGTACGGCCGGCGGGATGGTCGACGCGGTCGAGTCCGGCGCGGTCGACCTGGTCGGCCTGGGACGGCCGCTCACCGTGCAGCCCGACTTCCCGGCCGAGCTGCTCGCCGGCCGCGCCGACGAGAGCGTCGTCAACCCGCGCCGCAGCGGGATCCGGATGCTCGACAGCCTCACCGAGCTGACCTACTACAGCGTCCAGATGTGGCGGATGGCCAAGGGCAAGGAGCCGGCACCCGACCGGCACGCCGCCCTCAACGTGACCCAGTACCTCCTCAACAACGGCCTCGAGAGCCTGCGCTCCCCGCGCGGCTGACCCCGGAAGGAACGACCATGACGACGACCCTGACCCAGACGGACGGCGTGTACGTCCTCGACATCGGCGACACCGAGAACCGGTTCAGCCCCGACTGGATGACGTCGGTGAACGACGCCGTCGACAAGGTCGTGGCCGCGCCGGCGCCGCTGGTCCTGACCGCGACCGGCAAGTTCTACTCCAACGGCCTCGACCTCGACTGGCTCGGCCAGAACGCCGACCAGTTCGAGCCGTACGTCGCCCGGGTCCAGGCACTCCTCGCCCGCCTCCTGGTCCTCCCGGTGCCGACGGCCACGGCGATCAACGGCCACGCCTTCGGCGCCGGCGCGATGCTCGCGATGACTCTCGACTGGCGGGTCATGCGCGAGGACCGCGGCTTCTTCTGCTTCCCCGAGGTCGACATCCAGATCCCGTTCACGCCCGGCATGGCCGCCCTGATCCAGGCCAAGCTCACCCCGCGGGCGGCGACCGACTCGATGACCACCGGCCGCCGGTTCCCCGGCCCCGACGCGCTCGCCGCCGGCATCGTCGACGGCACCGCACCCGAGACCGAGCTCCTCGAGCAGGCCATCGCCCGCGTCGCCCCGCTCGCCGGCAAGCCGGCCGAGACGCTCGGCACGATCAAGTCGACGATGTACGCCACCGCGGTCGCCGCTCTCACGACCGAGGGCGCCTGAGGGGCGGCCCCGCAATCCGCGTTACCTCGAACTTACGAGCTGACGCTCACTCCGTATTCCAGGGGTAACCAGCCCGAAACACCCGGGCCGAAGGCTTGATGCCATGACCAAGCCCCTTCGCGATGCGCACCGCCACATCGGCCGGCTGCCGGCGTACCCCTTCTACGGGGGTCCCGCGATCAACGCCGACGTGACCGCGCGCGACACCGTGAAGGAGCTGGTCGCCGACCTCGACGCCGACCGGATCGAGCGCGCGCTGGTGCTGCCGAACTACGGCGTGCCCGACCCCGACATCGCCTTCGACCTCAACCACCTGGCCATCGAGGCCGCCCAGAGCGACGACCGGATCCGGTGCGGCCTGTGGGTCTCGCCGAAGCCGACCGACTCCGCCCGCAACGACGCCGCCCTCGCCCTCGCCTGCGAGGACGGCGTGGCCGCGCTCAAGACCAGCTTCCTGCTCGGCGGCCACCCCGCCGACCCGGATTGCCTCGAGCAGCTCGACAAGGTCTTCGCCACCGCGCGCGAGCACGACCTGACCGTGCATGTGCACACCTCGCCCGGCGCCGCCTCCGACGTCGACCAGATCGGCACGCTCGTGGAGCGCTACGCCCGCGACGTACGCCTCCATCTCGTGCATCTCGGCGGCGGGATGAGCGGTCACATGAAGCTCATCGGCGGCCGGCTCTTCGACTGGATCGAGGCCGGGATGCAGGTCTACACCGACACCAGCTGGGCGATCGGCTTCGCGCCGACCTGGCTGGTCCAGGAGATCGAGCGCCGCGGCGTCGGGCACGACCGCATCCTCTTCGCCACCGACGCCCCGTGGGGCGATTTCGCCGGCGAGCATGCCCGCCTCTCCGCCGCGGCCGGCGACGGCGAGCTCGCCGACGCCTTCTTCCACCACAACTTCTCAGCCCTCTACGGCTGAGACCGGCGGCTCCACCGCCGGCCACTCGTCAAGGACGACGAGCCCGCTCCCATCCCGCACCGCTCATCCGACCTCTCTGGAGACCCTCGTGACCACTGACACCGCTGACATCGACGCCCAGATCGCCGAGAACATGGCCAAGTCGCTCGGCGAGATCCCGCACCCCTCGTCGCAGCCGGGCACCAACATCTACGGCTCGACGAAGATCTTCCCCGACTACCAGGCCGAGGAGGGGGAGACCTACTTCACCCTCGTCCACGGCATCCCGCACGAGTCCTCGGTCAGCTTCGTCGCCGTCCTGCAGGCCACGCGCGCGCTGCGCAAGGGCTTCGAGTCGGCCATCTACTTCTACGGCCCGGGCACGCTCGCCTGCATGGCCTCGCGTGGCTTCCCGACGATGGGTGACGCCGGCTTCCCCGGCGAGCTCAACACCAACGGCGCCATCGAGACGTTCATCAAGGAGGGCGGCACGGTCTTCTGCTGCCGCTTCGGGATGGGCCTCCACGGCCTGCGCGAGGAGGACCTGATCGAGGGCGTCGTGCCCTCGCACCCGCTCGACGTGCAGGACGCGCTGATCCACTACGCCCGCAAGGGCGCCATCATCAACTCGACCTACAACCTCTGAGGGACCGGCCATGACCTCGCCGATCTCGTCCAGCACCCGCGTCGACGTCGCCATCCAGGGGATCCGCCTGCTCGACGCCCCCGTCGCCCGCCGCTCGGGCGCCGGACCGAGCGACGACGGCCACGTCCTCCTGGACGGGGTCGGCGCGGCCATCCCGCTCAACCCCCGCAGCCCCTATTCCGTACGCGGCGGCAAGCTGCTCCTCGACGGCGCCGACACCGGTCTCGGGGTCGAGGCCGTCGCCCGGCCCCGCTTCTACGACCTGACCACCGCCGACGGCGTCGGCTACGACAAGATCGCGCGCCTGCACTCGGCCAACGTGCTCGCCACGACCGTCGTGCAGACCTGCGCCCGCTATGCGGAGGAGGAGCGGTGCCGGTTCTGCGCGATCGAGGAGTCGCTGCGCCAGGGTTCCACGGTCGCGGTCAAGCAGCCCGCCCAGCTCGCCGAGGTCGCCAAGGCGGCCGTCGAGCTCGACGGGGTCACCCAGATGGTGATGACCACGGGCACCTCCCGGGGACGTGACCGCGGGGCGACCCATCTGGCGCGCTGCGTACGCGCGGTGCACGAGGCGGTGCCCGACCTGCCCATCCAGGTGCAGTGCGAGCCGCCGGGTGACCTCGCCTCGATCCAGGAGCTCTACGACGCCGGCGCCCGCTCGATCGGCATCCACGTCGAGTCGCTCGACGACGCGGCCCGCCTGCGCTGGATGCCGGGCAAGGGCTCGGTGCCCATGAGTGAGTATCGCGCTGCGTGGGCGGAGGCGGTCCGCGTCTTCGGCTGGAACCAGGTCTCGACCTATATCTTGGTCGGCCTCGGCGAGGATCCCGACGAGCTGGTCGCGGGCTGCGAGGAGCTCATCGCGATGGGCGTCTACCCGTTCGTGGTGCCCTACCGCCCGCTGGACGGCACCCTCGCCAAGGACGTCGACGCCGTCCCCGCGCCACCGCACGCCGACGTCTACCGGGTCACCTCGCGCGTCGCCGCGCTCCTGCGCCGGGCCGGGATGGCCGGCGCCGACCAGGCCGCCGGCTGCGCGTCGTGCGGTGCCTGCTCGGCACTGGGAGCCTGCGGGGAGGAGTCGGCATGACCGAGTTGCTCGACGACGTCATCCTGGCCGGTGGGGTGCGCCGGGCGCCGAGCCTGGAGGGCTACCGCGTGGTCCGCGCCGAGACCGCGGCCGATCTGGAGGCCTACCTCCGCCTGCGTCGCGAGGTCTTCGTCACCGAGCAGGGCCTCTTCGCGGGCTCCGACCTCGACGACGTCGACGAGGACCCGCGCCGGATCGTGCTGCTCGCCCGGGCCGACGACGGCGAGGTCCTGGGCGGCGTACGCCTCCACCCGGCGCAGCCGGACGCACCTGACGTGGGTTGGTGGCGCGGGAGCCGGCTGGCGGTCAAGGCCGACGCCCGCCAGCTGCTCGGCGTCGGCGCGGCGCTGGTCCGGGCGGCCTGCGCGGCGGCCGAGCAGGCCGGTGCGCTCCGCTTCGACGCGACGGTCCAGGCCCGCAACGAGGGACTCTTCCGGCGGCTGGGCTGGGTCCCGCGCGAACGGATCCACCTGCACGACATGACCCATGTGGTCATGGAGTGGCCGATGGAGCGCATCCGGCAGCTGTCCGAGGCCACCAAGTCACCCCTCGGCGACCTGATCGGCGCGCTGGTCGGGCGCTCGACCCCCGGGTTCCGGGGCGACGACGGAGCTCCCGTGCCCGGCAGCGACCTGGTCGCCGCCTGCGACGCGATCCTGCCCTCGATGGTCGAACGCGACCCCGAGTGGGCCGGCTGGTGCGCGGTCCTCGTCAACGTCAACGACCTCTCCGCGATGGGCGCGGAGCCGGTCGGGCTGCTCGACGCCATCGGCGCCCGGGACGCCTCCTTCGCCCGCCGGATCGTGCGCGGGCTGGCCGAGGCGGCGCAGGCGTGGGGCGTACCCGTCCTCGGTGGGCACACCCAGCTCGGCGTCCCGGCCGCGCTCTCGGTCACCGCCCTCGGGCGCGCGGAACGCCCGGTTCCGGGCGGCGGGGGAGCACCCGGCCACCGGCTGCGCCTGAGCGCGGACCTCGGCGGAGGGTGGCGGCCCGGCTACCAGGGTCGGCAGTGGGACTCGTCCTCGCACCGCACCTCGGCCGAGCTGCGGGCGCTGTCCGGAGTCGTGCCCGCACTGGCCCCGACGGCCGCCAAGGACGTCAGCATGGCCGGCCTGGTCGGCACCGCCGGCATGCTGGCCGAGGCCAGCGGCTGTCGCGCGATCATCGACGTCGCCGCCGTCCCCACCCCGGAGGCAGCCGCGACCGCGGACTGGTTCACCTGCTTCCCGGGCTTCGCGATGCTCACGGCCGAGGAACCCGGCCGCGCCGCGACACCGGCCGGCCTGCCCGGCTTCGTCTCCTCCGCCGTCTGCGGCGAGCTCGTCGCGGGCACCGGCGTCGGCCTGCGCTGGCCGGACGGGACCGTCACCGACGCCATCGACCACACCGTCACCGGACTAGGACCTGCCACATGACCACCACCGACACCCACCGCGGCAGCGCCGTCGCGGCCGTCTGCGCCGGCTTCGGCCGCGACGTGGACGAGAACCTCGCCCAGATCGGCGCCCTCATCGACGACGCCCGCCAGGCAGGCGTCGGCCTGCTCGCCCTTCCCGAGGCCTGTCTCGGCGGATACCTCTCCGTCCTCGGCGCCGGGCGCGACGGCAACCACGACGAGGCGCCCGACGACCTCCCGCCCGTGATGGACATCGACGGGCCCGAGCTCGCGCGGGTCGCCGCGCTGGCCGGAGACATGACCGTGGTCGTCGGCCTGTGCGAGTCCGACGGCGCCGACCGGTACAACACGGCCGCCGTCGTCACCGGCGACGGCGTGCTGGGTGCCCACCGCAAGGTGCACCAGCCGCTGGGGGAGAACCTCTACTACGCGGCCGGCGACGGGTTCGGCTGCGTGGACACGCCGGCGGGCCGGATCGGCACCCTGATCTGCTACGACAAGGCGTTCCCCGAGGGAGCCCGGGCGCTCGCCGTCGACGGCGCCGAGATCATCGCCTGCATCTCGGCCTGGCCGGCGTCCCGCACCGCCACCAGCGCCTCGATCGAGGACGACCGCTGGACGAAGCGGTTCAACCTCTTCGACGCCGCCAGGGCGCTCGAGAACCAGGTCGTCTGGCTCGCCTCCAACCAGCACGGGACCTTCGGCAAGCTCCGCTTCGTCGCCAACGCGAAGGTGGTCGGTCCGGGCGGCGACGTCCTGGCGACCACCGGCGTCGACGCCGGCATGGCCGTGGCCGAGCTGGACGTGCCCAGCGCCCTGGCAACCGCGCGCCGGGCGATGTTCCACCTGCGGGACCGCCGGCCCGAGGCGTACCCGTCCGCGCTGGCGACCGCCGAGCCGTTCAGCCCGGTGGGTGACGGGCATGCCTGAGATGACCTTCACCGTGCGCTGGCCCGACGGACGGGTCGAGGACTGCTACTCACCCTCGCTGGTGATGCACGACCACCTCGCGGTCGGAGGGACGTACGCCGTCGACGACTTCCTCGACCGCAGCCTCACGGCCCTGGCGACCGCCTCCGAGCGGGTCCGCGCGAAGTTCGGCTTCGCCTGCACCAGCGCGATGGCGACGGCCGATCAGCTGCGCGCCTCGGCCGCTGCGTACGAGTTCGGCCAGTACGTCACCGTCCTCGCGATGCACCCGCCCCTGCCCGCCACCTCGACACCCCGGGAGCTCCGATGACCACCCACCGCACCACCGTCGCGATCGTCGGCGGCGGGCAGGCAGGCCTGGCCGCCAGCTGGTTCCTCGTCCGCGACGGCGTGGACCACGTCGTCCTCGAGGCGGGCACCGCCGGCCACGAGTGGGCCGACACCCGCTGGGACAACTTCACCCTGGTGACGCCCAACTGGCACTGCCGCCTGCCCGGCTACGAGTACGCCGGGCCCGACCCTGACGGCTTCATGACCCGCGACGAGGTGGCGAGGTGGCTCGCCGGCTACGCGCCGAGCTTCGGCCCGCCGCTGCGCGAGCACACCCGGGTGACCTCCCTGACCCAGCGCGCCGACGGCGGGTTCCTGGTCGAGGCCGAGGGACCCGAGGGCGCCGAGGCCTGGGAGGTCGAGCACGTCGTGGTCGCGACCGGCGGCTACCACGTACCGGTCGTGCCGGCCTGGGCGCCCGCGCTCGACCCCGCCGTCGACCAGCTGCACTCGGCCGACTACAAGAGCGCCTCACGGCTTCGCCCCGGCGGCGTCCTGGTGGTCGGCTCGGGGCAGTCCGGCGCGCAGATCGCCGAAGACCTGCACCTGGAGGGACGCCAGGTGCACCTCGCGATCGGCGACGCGCCCCGGGTCGCCCGGTTCCACCGCGGGCGTGACTGCATGACCTGGCTCGCCGAGATGGGGCTCTACGACACCCCGGTCGCCAGCTACCCGGGCGGGCCGGCCGCTCGCGAGAAGACCAACCACTACGTCACCGGCCGCGACGGCGGCAGGGACATCGACCTGCGCCAGTTCGCCACCGAGGGCATGCGGCTCTACGGGCGGCTCGAGTCCGGGGCGGGCACCGATCTCGCGATCGCGCCGACGCTGCGCGGCGCCCTCGACTCCGCCGACGACGTCTACCGCTCGATCTGCCGCGACATCGACGCCTACATCGAGACGCAGGGTCTCGACGTCGCGCCGGCCGAGGCGTACCGGCCGGTCTGGGAGCCGGAGGCCGAACCGACCCGTCTCGACCTCGCCGAGGCGGGCATCACGACGGTGATCTGGGCGATCGGCTACCGGCCCGACTACCGCTGGGTCCGAGCCGGTGTCTTCGACGGGAGCGGGCGGCCGACCCACACCCGGGGCGTGACCGGCGTCGCCGGGCTCTACTTCCTCGGTCTGCCCTGGCTGCACACCTGGGGCTCCGGCCGCTTCCTCGGCGTCGCCGCGGATGCGGAATACGTCACCGGTGAGATCACCGGTCGAACGGGCCGGACCGGTCCGGCCACCGAGCCCGCCGCCGACCTGGCGCGGCGGCGGTCCCCGGCGCCGTTGGACGCCTCGGCGGTGGCCTGAGGGAGATCCCGGGCCGGAACGATGACGACGGATAGGTTGAGAACCATGTCGAACGTGCGTATCGGGGCGGTTGCGGCCCACTTCGGGCGCGACCTGACCCGCGCGGTCGCCAAGCTCGAAGGGATCGTCGAGGACGCCCGCCGCAACGGGGTCGGCCTGCTGGTCCTCCCGGACGCGACCCTCGGCGGCTACCTCTCCGACCTGCGTCATCCCGACCCGCTCGCGCTCCCGCCCGCACTCACCGAGGACTCCTTCGAGCTGGCCCGGGTGATCGCGATGGCCGGCGAGATGGTCGTCTGCCTCGGCTACGCCGAGGAGGTCGTCGCCGACGGTCAGGCGCGGCTCTACAACTCCGCCGTCTGCCTCAGCGGCGACGGGATCCTCGGACGCCACCGCAAGGTGCACCAGCCCGCCGGCGAGTCGCTGGTGTACGCGGCGGGGGAGAGCTTCGCGGCCTTCGACACCCCGGTCGGGCGGCTCGGGATGCTCATCGACTACGACAAGACCTTCCCGGAGGCGGCCCGCACCCTCGCGCTCGACGGCGCCTCGGTGATCGCGTGCCTCTCGGCCTGGCCGGCGTCGGTCACCGACCGCGCCTCGCGGCTCCCGCAGGACCGCCAGTCCCGGCTCTTCGACCTCTACGACCAGGCCCGAGCGGCCGAGAACCAGGTGGTCTGGGTCTCCTCCAACCAGACCGGGGTGATGGGCGGGCTGCGGTTCCTCGGACAGGCCAAGGTCGTCGGTCCCGGTGGCGAGATCCTCGCCCGCACCACCTCCAAGGGCGGCCTCGCCGTCGCGGAGATCGACGTCGAGGCGGAGATCGCCCGGTCCCGCCGGGTCCTCCACCACCTCAAGGAGCTGACCCCGACGGCCTACCAGCTCCCGGGATCCCCGCAGTGAGGATCGCGCTGCTCACCTACTCCACCCGGCCGCGCGGCGGCGTCGTGCACACGCTGGCGCTCGCCGAGGCGCTGGCCGCGCTCGGCGAGGACGTCCACGTGTGGACCCTCGGCCGCCACGGCGACACGGAGTTCTTCCGCCCGGTCGATCTGGCCGTCACCGTCCACGCCGTCCCGTTCGAGGCACGTGAGGAGGAGTCGGTGGGGGAGCGGATCGTGCGCTCCATCGCCGTGCTGCGGACCGCGTTCGAGCAGGAGCGGGACGGCTACGACATCGTGCACGCCCAGGACTGCATCAGCGCCAACGCCGCGCTTCCGTGCGTCCGCACGATCCACCATCTCGACCACTTCACCACCCCGCAGCTCGCCGCCTGCCACGAGAAGGCCGTCGTCGAGCCGTACGCCCGGATCTGCGTGTCCCGGTCGGTGGCCGACGAGGTCGCCGCGGGATGGGGGTTCACCCCGGAGGTCATCCCCAACGGCGTCGACGCGGCCCGGTTCGCGGCCGGAGCCGCCGACCACGCCGGGCGTGCGGTGTGGCGGGACCGCCTCGGCGGCTACGTCCTCGCGCTCGGCGGGATCGAGCCGCGCAAGGGGTCGCTCGATCTGCTCGAGGCGTACGCCGCGCTGCGCGCCTCCGACCCCCGCCACCAGGACCTCACACTGGTCTTCGGTGGCGGTGAGACCCTCTTCGACTACCGCGACTACCGGGCCGCGTTCGACGCCCGGGCCCGTGAGCTGGGGGTGCCGGTCGTCGTCACCGGGGTGGTCGCCGAGGACGAGCTGCCTGCCCTGGTGGCCGAGGCCCGCGCACTGGCGATGGTCTCGACCAAGGAGGGCTTCGGGCTCGCCGCCCTGGAGGCGCTCGCCGCCGGCGTACCCGTCGTGGCCCGCGACCTGCCGGTGCTCCGGGAGGTCTTCGCCGAGACCGTCGCCTATGCCACCTCGCCGGCGGAGATCGCCGTCGCGCTGGGCAAGGTGCTGGACACGCCGCCCGAGCCGGCGGCGGGGCGCGAGCTCGCCGCCGGCTACACCTGGGAGCGCGCCGCGCGGGCCCACCAGATCTTCTACGGGCACACTCTCCGCACCATGTCAGGCGGGTGAGGTCGGCCCGGCTTGGTCCAGCCCCCGGCGCTGGTGCATGCGACCCTCCGCGTCGAGCTCGACGACCGTGTCGATGCTGATCCGCTCCAGGAACCCGAAGTCGTGGCTGACCACGAGCAACGCGCCGCGGTAGGCGTCGAGTGCCTCGGCGAGCTGCTCGACGCTGGTGATGTCGAGGTTGTTCGTCGGCTCGTCGAGGATCAGCAGCTGGGCGGGCGGGTCGGCCAGGAGCAGGCGGGCGAGGGAGACGCGGAAGCGCTCGCCGCCCGAGAGTGTACGCACCGGGCGGTCCACGCTGTCACCGCGCAGGAGCAGGCGGGCGAGCTGGTTGCGGATGGTGCCCGAAGGCGTCTCCGGTGCGACGGCGCGGACGTTCTCCATCGCGCTGGCCTCCTCGTCGAGACCGTCGAGGCGCTGGGGGAGGAGGCCCACCTGGTCGGTGAGGAGACGACCGTGCGGCCGTCCGGCCACCGGATCGGATCCCTGCACGAGATGAGTGAGCAGGGTCGACTTGCCGGAGCCGTTCGCGCCGACCAGTGCCACCCGCTCCGGCCCCTGGACCACGACCGTCCGGCCCTCGTCCTCGAGCTCCGCGATCCGCCGGCCGCGGGGCACACCGGGGTCGGGGAGGGTGAGGTGGATGTGCTCCTCGCTGCGTACGCGCGCACCGGCTGCCTCCACGGCGGCCTGAGCGGCCTTGACCTTGTCGTCCAGCGTCGAGCGTAGAGAGCCTGCGGACGCCTGGGCCTTGCTGGCCCGGTTGCCGGCGAGGATCTTCGGGATCCCGCCGTCCTTCTGGGTCTTCTTCGCGGTCCGCTCACGGCGGGCGAGCTTCGTCTCCGCCTCGATCCGCTGCCGCTTCTCGACCTTGAGCGCCTGCTGCGCTGACCGAGCGGTCTGGAGAGCGGCCGCCTGCTCCTGCTCCTGGTGCTCCTTCCACGCGCTGTAGGGTCCGCCGAACGTGCTCAGCGTCCCGGCGTACAGCTCGGTCGTGCTGTCCATGTGCTCGAGCAGCTCGAGGTCGTGGCTGACGACCACGAGCGTCCCCGGCCACTGGTCGACGAACTCGGCGAGCCTGGCGCGGGTGGCCCGGTCCAGGTTGTTCGTGGGCTCGTCGAGCAGCGTGATCGGGGTGCGACGGATCCGCAGGCCGGTGATCGCGATCAGCATGCCCTCCCCGCCGGAGATCTCGGCGACGCGGCGGTCGAGATCAGTGGCGGAGAAGCCGATCTGGTCCAGGGCCTCGTCGGCGCGGGACTCGATGTCCCAGTCGTCGCCGATCGTGTCGAAGTGGCGCTGATCGACCTCGCCGGACTCGATGGCCCGGATCGCGGCCAGGGTGGCGTCGATGCCGAGCAGCTCGGCGATCGTGGTCTCCCGCCGGAGGGTGAGCGTCTGCGGCAGGTAGCCGACCTCGCCGCCGGTGTCGATCTGCCCCGAGGTCGGCGACAGCTCGCCGGCGATGAGGCGGAGCAGGGTGGACTTGCCGGCGCCGTTGCGACCGATCAGGCCGGTCCGGTCGGTGCCGAAGGTGCCGTTGACGTGGTCGAGCGCGACGGTGCCGTCGGGCCACTCGAACGTGAGGTCGCGCAGGGTGATGGCTGATGGGGTGGACATTCGCGGTGGGTTCTCTTTCTCATCCGTCGAGCGCCACGAGGGCGCGACGGGAATCGGTGACAAGTCGATGGCGAATGCACCGCGAGGTCGACCGAGGGGTCGTGATCGCGCGTCCGCGGAGGCGGACGTGCCGGCATGCCGACGCGAGCGCGTCAGGCGAGAGCCACCGGCAGTGCGGTGGCTAGAACTTGTCCACCTCGATCAGTCCCACGGCGCCAACGCTATCAGGCCAGGCCGGGTTGACAGGCGACGGTGACGCCCCTCACACTCATCGCCATGAACCTGTCTGACAGGCAAACAGTCAAACCGATCCGGCGTGCCAGCGCCTTGGACCTCGTCCTCGCCGAGCTGCGCTCGGAGATCGAGTCCGGCACCTTCCCGGTGGGCACCCGGCTGCCGTCCGAGGCGACCCTGGTCCGCGATTTCGGGGTCAGCCGCCCGGTCGTCCGGGAGGCCCTACGAGCGCTGCAGGCGCTCGGCATGACGGAGTCCCAGTCGGGGCGAGGAACGTTCGTCGTCTCCGACCGGGCCGCCGACAACCCGACGTTCGGCAGCTACTCCGCACGTGACCTGGTCGAGGCACGCCGACATGTCGAGGTCCCGGCGGCCGGCTACGCCGCGGCCCGGCACAGCGGCGACGACCTCGACGAGATGCGCAGCCTGCTCGAGCGGATGGAGCGCGAGGAGGACGGTGCGGTCTGGGTCGCCCTCGACTCGCTGTTCCACATCGCCATCGCCCGCGCGTCGGCCAACCCCGTCTTCGGAAAGGTGATCGAGGAGATCCGCGAGGCCCTCGCCACCCAGTCCGCGCTGCTCAACAAGCTCGACGACACGCGGCGTACGGCCTCCGACGCCGAGCACCGCCTGATCGTCGACGCCATCGCCTCCGGCTCCTCGGAGACCGCCGAGGCGGCCATGCGTGCCCACCTCGAGCACGTCGACGGCGCGCTCGGAGACATCGTCCGCGACCCCACCACCGACAGGAACACCGACCGATGACACTGCCATCCTCCACTGGCACCGAAGCAACACCCCAGATCACCGACGCCGGCGACGACGGCTACGGCAAGTCGCTGACGCCGCGCCACATCACGATGATCGCGATCGGTGGTGCCATCGGCACCGGCCTGTTCCTCGGCGCAGGCGGGCGGCTGGCCAGCGCAGGTCCCTCCCTCGCCATCGCGTACGCCGCGTGCGGGCTCGTCGCGTTCATCGTGGTGCGCTGCCTCGGTGAGCTGATCCTCTACCGCCCCTCCTCGGGAGCCTTCGTCTCCTACGCCCGCGAGTTCCTCGGCGAGAAGGGCGCCTACACCGCCGGCTGGATGTACTTCCTGAACTGGTCGACCACCGGCATCGCCGACATCACCGCGATCGCGCTCTACGCCCACTACTGGTCGTTCTTCGCGCCGGTCCCGCAATGGGTGCTCGCCCTGGGCGCCCTGGTGATCGTGCTGACCCTCAACCTGCTCTCGGTCCGCCTGTTCGGGGAGATGGAGTTCTGGTTCGCACTCGTCAAGGTGGCCACCCTGGTGGTCTTCATGGCGATCGCGATCGTGCTCATCGTGACCCGGCACCCGATCGACGGCACCACCCCCGGACCGCAGCTGATCCTCGACCACGGCGGCATGTTCCCCTCCGGCGTGCTCCCGATGGTCCTGGTCATCCAGGGCGTCATCTTCGCCTACGCCTCCATCGAGCTGGTCGGCGTCGCCGCCGGCGAGACCGCGGACCCGCGCCGCGTCATGCCCCGGGCCATCAACACCATCATCTGGCGCATCGGGATCTTCTACGTCGGCTCGGTCGTGCTGCTCGCGATGCTGCTGCCGTGGTCGGCCTACTCGGCCGACGAGAGCCCGTTCGTGACCGTGCTGTCGCGGGTCGGCGTGCCCGGTGCGGGCGACGTGATGAACCTGGTGGTCCTCACCGCCGCGATGTCGAGCCTCAACTCCGGTCTCTACTCCACCGGCCGGATCCTGCGCTCGCTCGCCGCCGCCGGCACCGCGCCCCGATTCGCCGCCTCGATGAACCGTCACAAGGTGCCGTACGGCGGGATCCTGATGACCGCTGCGGTCTGCGTCCTCGGTGTCGGGCTCAACTACGTCGTGCCCGCTCAGGCGTTCGAGATCGTCCTCAACCTGGCCTCGGTCGGCATCATCGCGACCTGGGCGATCATCCTGATCAGCCACACGATCTTCGTCCGCCGCAGTCGCGCCGGAGAGCTCGAGCGTCCGGCGTTCCGGGTGCCGCGGTCGCCGGTGCCGCAGCTCATCGCGCTGGCGTTCCTCGCCCTCGTCCTGATCCTGATGTTCTTCGACCACGTCGGCCGGATCACCCTGCTCGCGATGCCGGTGCTGCTGGTCGCGCTGGTCGGCGGCTGGTTCCTCGTCCGCGACCGCATCGACACCTCCGCGATGGAGGTGTGATGAGCCTGTCCCACCTCGTGACACCGGTCGCCGACGCGGCTCCGATGCGGGTGCCGGCCCACCAGCCTCTGGTCGAGGTCTGGCGCGGCGAGATGGTCGAAGGCGTGCACCACGGCTCGGCCGTCCTCCTCGACCCCGAGGGCCGGGTACGCCTGGCCGTCGGTGACATCGAGTCCGCGTTCTACCCGCGCTCGGCGGCCAAGCCGATGCAGGCGGTGGCGATGGTGCGCGCCGGGCTCGACGTCGGCGACGACCTGCTCGCGCTCGCCGCGGCCAGCCACTCCGGCGAGGTGGTCCACCAGGCCGGTGCCCGCCGGCTGCTCGCCTCCGCCGGCCTCGGCGAGGACGCCCTGCAGAACCCGCCGGACCTGCCCTACGACCCGGTCGAGCGAGAGGCGTGGCTGCGCGCCGACGGGCAGCGCAGCCGGCTCGCGCACAACTGCTCGGGCAAGCACGCCGCGATGGTCGCGACCTGCGCCGCCGCGGGGTGGGCGCACGATCGCTACCTCGATCCCGCGCACCCGCTCCAGGAGGTCGTCCGCGCCACCGTGGAGGAGCTCACCGGGCAGCGGGTCGCGACGGTGACCGCCGACGGCTGCGGCACCCCGCTGTTCGGGATCTCGCTGCTCGGCCTCGCGCGCGCCGCCCGGAGCCTCGTGCTCGCCCCGGAGGGCAGCGCGGAGCACCGGGTCGCCGCGGCGATGCGCCGCCACCCCGAGATGGTCGCGGGCCACCGCCGCGACGTCACCGCCCTGATGCAGGCCGTGCCCGGCCTGCTGGCCAAGGACGGCTTCGAAGGCGTCCAGATCGCCGCCCTGCCCGACGGCACCAGCCTTGCGCTCAAGGTCGCCGACGGCGCCGATCGGGCCCGCCTGCCGGCGCTGCTCGCCCTGCTGGCCGCGGGCGGCGTCGACCCCGACGCGCTCGCCCCGTTCGCGCCCGCCGCGCTGCGCCCGGCCGCAGCGCTCACCCCGACCGCTCTCGACCCGACGGAGAAGCCATGACCCCACCGACCCGCCGCGAGCACGACCTGCTCGGCGATCTCGACGTCCCCGCGGAGGCGTACTGGGGCGTCCACACCGCCCGCGCCCGCGCGAACTTCCCCATCACCGGCACCACGATCGGCACCTACCCGCACCTGGTGAACGCGCTCAGCGCCGTCAAGGAGGCCGCCGCGCTCGCCAACCTCGAGCTCGGCCTCCTCGACCCCGAACGTGCCGGGGCGATCGCGTCCGCGTGCCAGGAGATCCGCACCGGGAAGCTGCACGACCAGTTCGTCGTCGACGTCATCCAGGGTGGCGCTGGCACCTCGACCAACATGAACGCCAACGAGGTCATCGCCAACCGGGCCCTCGAGCTGCTCGGCCACGAGAAGGGCAGCTACGGCCACCTTCACCCCAACGAGCACGTCAACCTCAGCCAGTCGACCAACGACGCCTATCCCACCGCCGTCAACATCGCGACCATCGTCGCGGTCGGCGCGCTCGCCGACGCCATGCGCGTCCTCGAGGACGCCTTTGCCGCGAAGGCCGAGGAGTTCGCCGGCATCCTCAAGATGGGACGTACGCAGCTCCAGGATGCCGTGCCGATGACCGTCGGCCAGGAGTTCCGCACCTACGCGGTGATGCTGGGGGAGGACCGGCTCCGGCTGCAGGAGGCCGTCACCCTGCTGCACGAGATCAACCTGGGCGCGACCGCGATCGGCACCGGGCTCAACGCGCCCGCGGGCTATGCCGAGATCGCCCGTCGTCACCTCGCCGAGATCACCGGCCTGCCGCTGATCACCGCGCCGGACCTGATCGAGGCGACCCAGGACTGCGGGGCGTTCGTCCACCTCTCCGGCGTGCTCAAGCGGGTCGCGGTCAAGGTGTCCAAGACCTGCAACGACCTGCGGCTGCTCTCCTCGGGGCCGCGAGCCGGGCTCGGTGAGATCAACCTGCCGCCGGTCCAGGCGGGGTCCTCGATCATGCCGGGCAAGGTCAACCCGGTCATCCCGGAGGTCGTCAACCAGGTCGCGTTCGAGGTGATCGGCAACGACGTCACCGTCACCATGGCCGCCGAGGCGGGCCAGCTGCAGCTCAACGCCTTCGAGCCGGTCATCCTGCACTCCCTGGTCGCCAGCATCACCCACCTGGCCGCCGCGTGCCGCGTGCTCGCTGAGCGCTGCGTACGTGGCATCACGGTCAACGCAGAGCTGACCCGTGCCCAGGTCGAGCGCTCCATCGGGCTCGTCACCGCACTCAACCCGGAGATCGGGTACGTCGCCGCGACCGAGATCGCCCGCGAGGCGCTCCGCAGCGGTCGTGGCGTCGCCGAGCTGATCCTCGAGCGCAACCTGATCTCGCCGGAGCGGCTCTCTCACCTGCTCCGGCCGGAGCAGCTCGCCCAGCCCGGCACGGTCGACGCGGCCGACCCGGGACAGCTGGTGACGTGAGTCACAACAAACCATTGCCCTCACCGCCCTCTGTGCCCTAACGTTCCAGGGGGCAGAAGGAAGATTCCGCGATACGAAATCGAGGGAACGATGGGCCTGACACCACTGGAGACTCTGATCCGGCGGGCGCGGGCGCTCCTCCCCGAGGACGGCGTGATCACCGACCACGCCAGGCTGCGGACGTACGAGTGCGACGGGCTGGCCCACTACCGGGTCACCCCGGCGCTCGTGGTGATCCCGGAGACCGCCGAGCAGCTCGCCGCGATCGTCCGGTGCTGTGCCGAGCTGCAGATCCCGTACGTCGCCCGCGGCTCCGGCACGGGGCTCTCCGGCGGCAGCCTGCCGCATGCCGAGGGTGTCCTGGTGGTCACCTCGCGGCTGCGGGCCATCAAGGAGGTCCGTCGCGAGGACCAGCGAGCCGTCGTCGAGCCCGGCGTCATCAACCTCGACGTCACCCGGGCGGCGACCCCGGAGGGCTACTACTACGCGCCGGACCCCTCCAGTCAGCAGGTCTGCTCGATCGGTGGCAACGTCGCGGAGAACTCCGGCGGCGCCCACTGCCTCAAGTACGGCTTCACGACCAACCACGTGCTCGCCGCCGAGTTCGTGGCCGCCGACGGCGACCGCGTACGCCTCGGCGGGGATGCTCCCGACAGCCCCGGCTACGACCTGCTCGGCGCCGTCGTCGGCTCGGAGGGCACCCTCGGGATCGTCACCGAGGTGACGGTGCGGCTGGTCCGGCTGCCGGAGAAGGTTGTCACCCTGCTGGTGGGCTTCGACTCCACGGACCGGGCCGGTGCCGCGGTGTCCGCGATCATCGCGGCCGGCATCGTACCGGCGGCGATCGAGATGATGGACGCGCTCGCGATCGAGGCCGCCGAGGCCGCGGTGCACTGCAACTATCCCGACGGCGCGGGCGCGGTGCTGGTCATCGAGCTGGACGGTCCGGCCGCCGAGGTGGACGCGGAGTACGCCGACGTGGTCCGGTTCTGCGAGGAGACCGGCGCTTTCGAGATCCGCACCGCGAAGACCGCCGAGGAGCGGTTCCTGATCTGGAAGGGCCGCAAGTCGGCCTTCGCCGCCGTCGGCCGGATCAGCCCCGACTACATCGTGCAGGACGGCGTCATCCCACGGACCGCCCTGCCCGAGGTGCTGCGGGCGATCGCGGAGCTCTCCGAGCGCTCCGGTGTACGCGTCGCCAACGTCTTCCATGCAGGCGACGGCAACCTGCATCCGCTGGTGCTCTTCGACGACGCCGTCCCCGGCGCCGGGGACGCCGCCGAGGAGGTCAGTTGCGGGATCCTCGACCTCTGCCTGCAGCACGGCGGCTCGATCACCGGCGAGCACGGCGTCGGCGCCGACAAGGCGGGCCACATGCCGAAGATGTACGCCGCCGACGACCTCGACACCATGCAGCTCGTCCGGTGCGCCTTCGACCCGGACCGGATCTCCAACCCGGGCAAGATCTTCCCGACCCCACGCCTGTGCGGAGAGCGCCCGGGCCGGCGTCAGGGAGCGCACCCGCTGCAGCAGGCCGGCGTCGCGGAGGTCTTCTGATGTCCGACATCACCGTCTCCGGAGTCACCCCCGGCCGCATCGAGCGCCCGGCGAGCACCGCCGAGGTCGCCGAGATCATGCGAGCCGCGGCGTCGGCGGGGGAGTCCGTGGTCCCGACCGGAGCCGGCACCAAGCTGCGCTGGGGCAACCCGCCGACCTCGGTCGACATCCTGCTCGACCTCTCCGCGCTGGACCAGGTGATCGAGCACGCCTCCGGCGACCTGATCGCCACCGTCGGAGCAGGCACGCCCCTCGCCCGGCTGAACGAGCAGGTCGCCACCGCCGACCAGCGTCTCGCGCTGGACGAGACGCTGGCCGGCGCGACCGTCGGCGGCACCCTGGCGGCCAACACCAGCGGTCCGCTGCGGATGCTCGCCGGCACGATGCGCGACCTGCTCATCGGGGTGACGATGGTGCGCGCCGACGGCGTGGTCGCCAAGGCCGGTGGCAAGGTCGTCAAGAACGTCGCCGGTTACGACGTCGGCAAGCTCCTGGTCGGCTCGATGGGCACGCTCGCGGTGGTCACCGAGGCGACCTTCCGGCTCCACCCGGTCCCGCGGAGCCGACGCTGGGTCGGCGTCGCCGCGCGCGACGCCGCGCACGCCGCCGAGCTCACCCAGGCGGTCCTGCACTCCCAGACGGTGCCATCCGGCCTGGAGGTGGACGCCACCGCCGACGGGCTGCGGGTCGACGTTCTGGTCGAGGGACGCCCGGAGGGTGTAGCGGGACGTACGGCCGTCCTGACGCAGCTGCTCCCGGACGCCGAGATCAGCGACCGGCCTCCCGCCGGATGGGGCCGCTACCCGTGGGGCGACACCAGCGACAGGCACGTCGGCATCAAGGTGACCTTCCGGCTCTCAGGTCTGGCCGACGTCATCGAGGCCGCCGGCGGGCTCGGGCTGCGCGGCTCGGCCGGTGTCGGCGTCGCGTACGTCGCCGTCCCCGCCGACCGGGACATCACCGAGATCCGTGCGGTCCTCGCACGGCTGCGCGAGACCACCGTTCGTCACGGCGGCAGCACCGTGGTGCTCGACGCCCCGCAGGCGATCAAGGAGCAGCTGGACCTGTGGGGGCCGGTGCCGGCGCTGGAGCTGATGCGCCGGGTCAAGGACGAGTTCGACCCCGACCACCGGCTCAGCCCGGGCCGCTTCGTAGGAGGGATCTAGCCCCATGACCGACATGGACATCCGAAACCTCGGCGCCTTCGACGAGGAGCACCCTCCCGACCAGCACCTGCTCGACGACTGCGTGCACTGCGGCTTCTGCCTGCCGACCTGCCCCACCTACCTGCTGTGGGGCGAGGAGATGGACTCCCCGCGCGGGCGGCTCTACCTGATGAAGGAGGGCCTCGAAGGCGAGCCGATGTCGGACTCGATGGTGCAGCACTGGGACAACTGCCTGGGCTGCATGTCGTGCGTGACCGCCTGCCCCTCCGGCGTCCGCTACGACACCCTCATCGAGCAGACCCGCGCCCAGGTCGAGCGCAACCACACGCGTACGCCGAAGGAGAAGGCGCTGCGGAGCCTGATCTTCGCGATCTTCCCGCACCCCAGGCGGCTGCACGCGATGCGCGGTCCGCTGAAGCTGCTGCAGCGCACCGGCCTGGACCGTCGCCTGCGCCGGACCGGGCTGCTCGACCGGATGGCGCCGCACCTGGCCGCGATGGAGCGGCTGACCCCGACCATCACCGAGGCCGCGCCGCTGCCCGAGCGTGTGCCCGCGGTGGGGGAGCGGCGGGCGGTGGTCGGCATGCTCACCGGCTGCGTACAGGGTGCCTTCTTCCCGGGCGTCAACGCCGCGACCGCGCGGGTGCTCGCGGCGGAGGGCTGCGACGTGGTCATCCCGGCGGGCCAGGGTTGCTGCGGTGCGCTCTCGGTGCACAACGGCCGTGAGCGCGAGGCCCAGGCGTACGCCCGCCGGATCATCGACACCTTCGAGGACGCCGGGGTCGAGCACATCGTCATCAACGCCGCCGGCTGCGGCTCGACGCTCAAGGACTACGCCCGGCTGCTCGCCGACGACCCCGCGTACGCCACCAGGGCCGCGGCCTTCGAGGCCAAGGTCCGGGACATCGCCGAGATCCTCGACGAGCTCGGCCCGGTCGCCGAGCGTCACCCGCTCGACCTCACCATCGCCTACCACGACGCCTGCCACCTCGCCCACGCCCAGGGCGTACGCACCCAGCCGCGGGCGCTGCTGCGAGGCATCCCCGGCGTCGAGCTGCGCGAGATCGCCGAAGGGTCGATCTGCTGCGGCTCGGCCGGCATCTACAACATCCTCAACCCCGAGCCCGCCCGCGAGCTGGGCGAGCGCAAGGCGCGCAACATCGTCGCCACCGGCGCCGAGGTGCTCGTCACCGCCAATCCGGGCTGTCTGCTCCAGGTCGCCTCGGCGATCACCGCGCAGGGACACCGGGTCGGCATGGCCCATCTCGTCGAGGTGCTCGACGCCTCGATCAGCGGCTCCTCGCCCGAGGTGCTGCGCAGTCGCACCATCTGATTCTCCGACAACTGAACACCCCCACGTCTCGGGGGCTCATCTCCCACACCAACGACCCTCGGAGTCGCCATGTTTGAGCCGGTACCGGACCAGGTCGGCGGTTCGCTCGTCCTGAGCGCCCTGTGCGGCGCCCTGCCGCTGATCACCATGTTCGTCCTTCTCGGCGGGCTGAAGATGAAGGCCTGGCAGGCCGGCCTCATCTCGCTGGCCGTCGCCCTGGTCGTCGCCGTCGCCCTCTTCGAGATGCCGGCCGACGACGCGATCCTCTCGGCCGCCCAGGGCGCCCTGTTCTCGGGCTTCTTCCCGATCATGTGGATCGTCATCAACGCGGTCTTCGTCTACAACCTGACCGTCCACACCGGCCACTTCGACGTGCTGCGCCGGGCGTTCGGCAAGGTCAGCGACGACCAGCGGATCCAGGCGCTGATCATCGCCTTCTCCTTCGGCGCACTGCTGGAGGCCCTGGCCGGCTTCGGTACGCCGGTCGCGATCACCGTGGTGATGCTGATGGCGATGGGCTTCAAGCCGGTCAAGGCCGCTGCGGTCGCGCTGATCGCCAACACCGCCCCGGTGGCGTACGGCGCGATGGCCTCGCCGATCAACGCGCTCTCGGACCAGACGGGCTTCAGCGTCGACACGCTCGGCGCGATGGTGGGCCGTCAGACCCCGGTCCTGGCGGTCGTGGTGCCGCTCATCCTGGTCTACGTGGTCGACGGCCGGCGTGGTCTCCGGCAGACGTGGATCCCGGCGCTGCTGTGCGGCCTCGGCTTCGGCCTCGCCCAGTTCGTGGCCTCGAACTACATCTCCGTCCCGCTGGCCGACATCGTCGCCTCGCTCTTCTCGGTCGTCGTGGTCGTCGGTCTGCTGCGGGTCTGGCAGCCGCGGGAGAAGGTCCCCGCCGAGTCGCTGGTCGGCGCCACCGTCGGTGGGTCCACCGGCACCGGTTCCGGCACGGGTTCCGGCACCGCATCAGATGCCACAGCCGGCGACGGCGGCGAGGAGCGGGACAGCACCAGGGAGGTCTTCAAGGCCTTCCTGCCGTACGCGATCATCATCGTGATCTTCGTGATCGTCAGCATCCCGGCGATCAAGGAGGCCCTGGCCCACCGGCCGTTCACGCTCTCCGGGACCGACCACACCCCGACGGTGGTCTTCCCGGGGCTCGGCGACGTCGCCGGCGCCCAGGGCGGGTTCAAGTTCGACTGGTTCCCCGCGGCCGGCACGATGCTGCTCCTCTCGGGCATCATCACCGCGGTCTGTCTGAGGATCCGGCCCGGGGCGGTCGCGACGACCTACCGCGACACCTACCGGCAGCTCGCTCCCGCCATCGTCACCGTGATGGCGGTGCTCGGCCTGGCGTACGTCATGAACTTCTCGGGCCAGACCGGCTCGATCGGCGCCTGGCTGGCGGGCACCGGCAGCGCGTTCGCGATCCTCTCGCCGATCCTCGGCTGGCTCGGGGTGGCGGTGACCGGCTCGGACACCTCCTCCAACGCCCTCTTCGGCCTCCTCCAGGTGACCACCGCGAAGGAGGCCGGCCTCGACCAGGTGCTGATGGCCTCCGCCAACTCCTCGGGCGGTGTGCTCGGCAAGATGGTCAGTCCGCAGAACCTGGCCATCGCGGCGGCGGCCGTCGGCATGGCCGGCAAGGAGGGCGAGATCTTCCGCAAGGTGTTCGGCTGGAGCATCGCGATGCTGGCCTTCATGTGCGTCCTCGTCGCCCTCCAGTCGACCCCTCTCCTCGGCTGGATGGTCCCCTGACATGCGTTTTCCAGGCGTGTCGGGTGGCTAGACGTGGCGGCGGTAGGCGCCCCCGACCTCGAAGAAGGCGTCCGTGATCTGACCGAGCGAGCAGACCCGGGCAGCGTCCATGAGCGCCGCGAAGACGTTTCCGTCGGACGTGGCGACCTCCTTGAGCCGCTCCAGCGCGGCGGCCGCGTCGTCGCTGTGCGTGTCGCGGAAGGCGTGGACGCGGTCGAGCTGGGACTTCTTCTCGGTCTCGGTGGCGCGGGCGAGCTCGACGGGGCCGGCGGGGGTGCCGTTGGTGTCGCGGACGAAGGTGTTGACGCCGACGATGGGCAGGGTGCCGTCGTGCTTGCGGTGCTCGTAGAGCATGGACTCGTCTTGGATCTTGCCGCGCTGGTAGCCGGTCTCCATGGCGCCGAGGACGCCGCCGCGTTCGGAGATCCGGTCGAACTCCTTCAGGACGGCTTCTTCGACGAGGTCGGTGAGCTCGTCGATGATGAAGGAGCCCTGCAGCGGGTTCTCGTTGAACGCGAGTCCCCATTCGCGGTTGATGATCAGCTGGATCGCCAGCGCCCGGCGCACGGATTCTTCCGACGGGGTGGTGACGGCTTCGTCGAAGGCGTTGGTGTGCAGTGACTGGGCGTTGTCGTAGATCGCGATGAGCGCTTGGAGGGTGGTGCGGATGTCGTTGAAGTCCATCTCCTGGGCGTGCAGGGACCGGCCGGAGGTCTGGATGTGGTACTTCAGCTTCTGGCTGCGCTCCGAGGCGCCGTAGCGCTCCCGCATGGCGATGGCCCAGATCCGGCGGGCGACGCGGCCGATGACGGAGTATTCGGGGTCCATGCCGTTGGAGAAGAAGAAGGACAGGTTGGGGGCGAAGTCGTCGATCGACATGCCGCGGGCGAGGTAGGACTCCACGTAGGTGAACCCGTTGGCCAGGGTGAAGGCGAGCTGGGAGATGGGGTTCGCCCCGGCCTCGGCGATGTGGTAGCCCGAGATGCTCACCGAGTAGAAGTTGCGGACGCTGTTCTGGATGAACCATTCCTGGATGTCGGCCATGCAGCGCAGGGAGAACTCGGTGGAGAACAGGCAGGTGTTCTGGCCCTGGTCCTCCTTGAGGATGTCGGCCTGCACCGTGCCACGCACCGTCGAGACGGCGTACGCAGCCAGCTGGTCCCTCTCGGCCGCGGAGGGCTCGCGGCCCTCCTTCGAGCGGAACTTGTCGACCTCCTGGTCGATGGCGGTGTTGAGGAAGAAGGCAAGCACGGTGGGTGCGGGGCCGTTGATCGTCATCGAGACGCTCGTGGACGGCGCGGTCAGGTCGAAGCCGTCGTAGAGCGCCTTCATGTCGTCCAGCGTCGCCACCGACACCCCGGACGTGCCGACCTTGCCGTAGATGTCGGGCCGCTCGCCCGGGTCGCGGCCGTAGAGCGTCACCGAGTCGAACGCGGTCGAGAGCCGGGTCGCGGGCTGGCCCTCGGAGAGCAGCTTGAAGCGCCGGTTGGTGCGGAACGGGTCGCCCTCACCGGCGAACATCCGGGCCGGGTCCTCGTTGTCGCGCTTGAACGGGAACACCCCGGCGGTGAACGGGTAGCGGCCGGGCAGGTTCTCCTTGCGCCAGAACCGGACCAGGCTGCCGACCTCGTCGTCCGGCGGGAGCGCCACCCGGGGGACCCGAGTGCCGGCCAGCGACTCCTTGGTCAGCTTGGTGACGATCTCCTTGTCGCGCACCGTGACGACCTGCTCGTCGCCGGAGTAGGAGGCGGCGACCTCGGGCCACTGCTCGATCTGCTCGGCCAGCGCCTGAGGGAGGTCGCCTCGAGCGCTGTCGAGCAGTGCGTCGACCGCCTCGGCGCCGGCACCGTCGCCGAGCTCCTGCCGGACGCGGTCGAGACGATCGACCCGGCGAGCCGACTCGACCAGCTCCTCCGTCTCGGAGTGGTAGCCACGGACCGTCTCGGAGATCTCGGCCAGGTAGCGCACCCTGCGCAGAGGAACCGGCTGCTGCGTACCGCTCGAGCGGCGGACGGAGACCGGTGCGATCCGCCCTTCCTGGAACGGCACCCCGAGGGGACGCAGGAGCCGGACGAGCTCTTGGTAGAGGGCGGTCACGCCGTCGTCGTTGAACGTCGCCGCCGAGGTGCCGAAGACCGGCATGTCCGACGGTTGCGAGCCGAACGCCTCCCGGTTGCGCACCAGCTGACGAGCGACGTCGCGCAGCGCGTCCTCCGCGCCGCGGCGCTCGAACTTGTTGATCGCCACGATGTTGGCGAAGTCGAGCATGTCGATCTTCTCCAGCTGGCTCGCGGCGCCGAACTCGGGCGTCATCACGTACATCGCCAGGTCGACGAACGGCACGATCCCCGCATCGCCCTGACCGATGCCCGGGGTCTCCACGATCACCAGGTCGAAGCCGCCCGCCTTCACGACGGTGAGTACGTCATCGAGGTGCTCCGGCAGCTCGTGCCTGCCCCGCGTGGCCAGGGACCGGTAGTAGACCCGGTCCCCGTCGATCGCGTTCATCCGGATCCGGTCACCGAGCAGCGCGCCACCGCCGCGCAGCCTGGTCGGGTCGATGGCGATCACGGCGACGCTCAGCTTGTCCTGCTGGTCGGTGCGCAGGCGGCGTACCAGCTCGTCGGTCAGCGAGGACTTGCCCGACCCACCGGTTCCGGTGATGCCGACCACGGGTACGTCCCGGCCGGTCGAGCGCAGGGCGTCCAGCACCTGCGGCGACAGACGTCCCTGCTCGGCACCGGTGATCGCCCGGGCGAGCTGCGCTCGGTCCCCGGAGAGCACGCCCTCGACGTCACAGCCGCGGGCTGCGTACAGGTCGGTGTCGAGAGAGGCGACGACCGAATTGATCATGCCGGCCAGCCCCATGCGCTGACCGTCCTCGGGGGAGAAGATGGTGACCCCCGCCTGACGCAGACGGGCGATCTCGTCGGCCACGATGACGCCGCCACCTCCGCCGACGACCTGGACGTGGCCGGCGCCGCGCTCGCGCAGCAGCTGCACGAGGTACTCGAAGTACTCCACGTGCCCGCCCTGGTAGGACGAGACCGCGATGCCGTTGACGTCCTCCTCGATCGCGGCCTCGGCAACCTCGCCGACCGACCGGTTGTGGCCGAGGTGGATGACCTCGCACCCCTGGCTCTGGAAGATCCGCCGCATGATGTTGATCGAGGCGTCGTGCCCGTCGAACAGACTGCTCGCCGTGATCAGTCGGACCGGGTTCGCGGGCTTGTGCAGTTCGGTCATCGGAGGCTCCTCAAGGGTGATACTTTGATGTCCAAGTAATTCGATACTATGGTGTCCAAGTAATTTTGAGGAACCCGTGACCGACCTGTGGACAAGGAGCTTGGGGATGGATCGGATTGGCGTGATCGGTGGCGGGCTGATGGGCTCGGGGATCACCGAGGTGTGTGCTCGTTCCGGGCTGGACACCGTCACGGTCGAGATCAGCCAGGAGGCGGTGCGAGCCGCCGAGGCGAAGGTGCGGGGGAGTCTGGAGCGCGCGGTGAGCCGCGGCAAGCTCAGCGAGGAGGACCTCGCGGGCGTGCTGGACCGCATCACCTTCACGACCGATCTCGGCCGGTTGAGCGACCGCGACCTCGTGGTCGAGGCGGCCTCGGAGAAGGAGGACGTCAAGCTCGAGCTGTTCCGGACCGTCGGTGCGCTGCTGGAGAAGGACGACGCGATCCTCGCCTCCAACACCTCCTCCATCCCGATCGTGAAGCTCGGTGCGGTCTCCGGGCGGGCCGCGAACGTGATGGGTGTGCACTTCTTCAACCCGGCGCCGGTGATGCAGCTGGTCGAGCTGATCCCGAGCCTGACCACGTCGCCGGAGACGCTGGAGCGGATGCAGACCTTCGTCGCGAAGACGCTCGGCAAGCAGCCGATCGAGGCGACCGACCGAGCGGGCTTCGTGGTCAACAGCCTGTTGGTGCCCTACCTGCTCAGCGCGGTCAGGATGTACGAGGCGGGCTACGCCTCCGCGGCCGACATCGACAACGGGATGGTCCTCGGCTGCGGCCACCCGATGGGCCCGCTGGCGCTGTCGGATCTGATCGGGCTGGACACCGTCCGGGCGATCGGCATCTCGATGTACGAGGAGTTCAAGGAGCCGCTCTACTCGCCGCCGCCGCTGCTGGACCGCATGGTCGACGCCGGTCTCCTCGGCAAGAAGTCCGGCCAGGGCTTCTACGCGTACTGAGCCCGCACACGTGAGTGGAGTCCGAATGTCCGACCAGTACCCCCTGTTCGCCCTCTCCGAGGAGCACCAGGAGATCCGCAAGGCCATCCGTGAGATCTGTGATGCGAAGATCGCGCCGGCCGCGGCTGCGGTCGATGAGGAGGCTCGTTATCCGCAGGAGGCGCACGATGCGCTGGTGGAGACCGAGTTCTTCGCGCCGCATGTGCCCGAGGCGTACGGGGGTGTGGGTGCCGACGCGTTGGCGACGGTGTTGGTGATCGAGGAGATCGCGCGGGCGGATGTGTCGGCCTCGTTGATCCCGGCGGTGAACAAGCTGGGTTCGTTGCCGGTGCAGATCGGTGGGTCGGAGGAGCTGAAGAAGAAGTATCTGGGTGCGCTGGCCGCGGGTCAGGGCAACTTCTCCTACTGTCTCTCCGAGCCCGACGCCGGCTCGGACGCCGCCAACCAGAAGACCCGGGCGGTGCGCGACGGCGACTTCTGGGTGCTCAACGGCGTCAAGCGGTGGATCACCAACGCCGGGGTCTCGGAGTACTACACCGTCCTCGCGGTGACCGACCCTTCGATGCGGTCGAAGGGGATCTCGGCGTTCGTGGTGGAGAAGTCGGATGAGGGGGTCTCCTTCGGTGCCCCGGAGAAGAAACTGGGGATCAAGGGATCCCCGACCCGTGAGGTGTACTTCGACAACGTGCGCATCCCCGCGGACCGGCTGATCGGTGAGGAGGGCAAGGGGTTCACCTATGCGATGCAGACCCTGGACCACACCCGGATCACCATCGCCGCCCAGGCGGTGGGTGTGGCCCAGGGTGCGTTGGACTATGCGTTGGGTTACATCAAGGAGCGCAAGCAGTTCGGTAAGCCGATCGCGGAGTTCCAGGGGGTGGAGTTCATGGTCGCGGACATGGGGATGAAGATCGAGGCCGCCCGCCAGCTGACCTATGCCGCCGCGGGTCGGTCCGAGCGTGGTGACAAGGATCTGACGTTCTTCGGTGCGGCCGCGAAGGCGTTCGCGTCTGATGTGGCGATGCAGGTGACCACGGATGCGGTCCAGCTGTTGGGTGGGTATGGGTTCACGCGTGACTATCCGGTGGAGCGGATGATGCGTGATGCCAAGATCACCCAGATCTATGAGGGCACCAACCAGGTCCAGCGGATCGTGATGGCTCGCCAGCTCCTCGCCGGCATCCAGTCGACCCTGTGACCTACGCGGGCGGCGGAAGGTCCGATGCCGTCCCACCAGTACGTTCACCGGTGGGACGGCGCGTTGGACGCCTCGGTCGTCACGGGGTCGCGAGCGCCTCCGTCGGCGAGAGTCGCGCCGCCCGTGCCGCCGGGTAGAGACCTGCGACGCAGCCGACCAGCAAGGTGGCGCCGAGGCCACCGCCCAGCGCCCAGGGCGGGACCACCGGGGTCCACCCCTGCGTCAGGGCGTACGCCAGGGTGACGGCCCCGCCGATGGCGACCCCCGCGAGTCCGCCGAGCAGCGAGAGCAGCAGCGACTCGGTCAGGAACTGGGCGCGGATCTGGCCGCGGGTCGCACCCAGCGAGCGGCGCAGACCGATCTCGGCACGCCGCTCCAGCACCGAGATCACCATCGTGTTGGCCACGCCGACGCCGCCGACCACCAGCGCGACCGCGCCGATGCCGAGCAGCAGGGCGGTGAAGGCCTGGTCGGCCGCCTGCTGCGCCTCGAGTGCGTCGGAGGGCTGGGCGACGTCGACCTCACCGGGGGCCTCCGGATTGGCGGTGGCGCCGAGCACCTCCTGGACCGATTCCACCTGGTCCGGCGCGGCTCGGGCGTAGAGGGTGGTCGGATGCCCGTCGAAGCCGAGCACCTCCTGGGCGACCGGCCAGCCGATCAACGCCCCGGAGTCGATCTCGGGCACCAGCGGGGAGGGTTCCAGGATCCCGACGACGGTGAACCACCGTCCCCCGACGAGGATCTGTGCGTCGGGGCTCGGCGAGCTCACACCCAGCCGCTCCGCGGCCGCCGAGCCGAGCACCACGGCCGGGTACTGCGCGGTCGAGTCGTTCAGCCAGGTCCCGGCGGCGAGCTCGGTGGAGGTGGTCTCCAGAAGGTCCGTCCGGGCTGCGTACGCCGCGATCCCCTTGGTCTCGGCCGCAGGGATCTTGTCGGAGCGGTAGACCCGGGCGTCGGGGACGACGCCGATGGCGGAGAAGTCGGTGACCGGGCCGATCCGGCCGACCATCGCCTCCGCGGACAGCGGCAGCACCGCCTGCGCGCCCATCATGGTCGTGCCGTTCTGCGCGCTCAGCAGGTTGGTGCCGAGCGCGTCGAGCTGGGCGTCGAGGTCGGCGCGGGAGGAGGTGGAGATGCCGACGACCGCGATCATCGCCGCGATCCCGATCGCGATCCCCAGCGAGGAGAGGAAGACCCGCATCGGCCGGGTCCGCAGCCCGGCGGCTCCGACCCGCAGCCGGTCGCCGGCACTGAGCCGGCTGGGTGTCAGCGTGCTCATCGGCGACCACCCACCAGGGACACCGAGGAGCTGTCGGAGACGATCCGGCCGTCGCGGATCCCGATCTGTCGCGGCAGCGATCGGGCGATGTCGTGGTCGTGGGTGATGATCACGACGGTCGTGCCGTCGCGGTGGAGGTCCCCGAGGAGCTCCATCACCCCGGACCCGGACGCCGAGTCCAGGGCGCCGGTCGGCTCGTCGGCGAGCAGGAGCGCGGGCCCACCGGCGACCGCCCGGGCGATCGCCACCCGCTGTTTCTCGCCGCCGGAGAGCTCGTGCGGCCGGTGGGTCAGCCGGTGGCCGAGGCCGACCCGGGTCAGCGCCTGGGCGGCCAGCTCTCGGCGTTCCGTACGTCGCCGGCCGCTGTAGAGCAGCCCGTCGGCGACGTTGTCGAGGGCGGTCGTCCCGGGGGCGAGGTGGAACTGCTGGAAGACGAAGCCGATCCGGCTCGCCCGCAGAGCGGAGAGCTGGGCGTCGTCGAGCGTGCGCACGTCGTGCCCGGCGATCCTCACCTGGCCTGAGGTCGGTCGGTCCAGGGTGCCGAGGATGTGCAGCATCGTCGACTTGCCCGATCCGGAGGGGCCGACGATGCCGACCAGCTCGCCGGCATCGATGCGGACGCTGGCACCATCGAGGGCGTGCACTCCGCCGGCGTACGACTTGTGCACGTCGGTCAGCTCGATCATCGGCTCACTCACCCGGCACCCCCACGACGGCGCCCTCGGTGATGCCGTCGCCGGAGATCTCGACCCGACCGCCCGAGAAGAGGCCGGCCTCGACCGGGACGTACTCGGTGGTGCTGCCCTCGACGACCTCGACGCCGAAGCCGCCCTCGGCGAGGGCGACCAGCGCAGCGACCGGGACGGTGAGCACATTCTTGCGCTCGCCCGCGGTGAAGGCGACGTCGACGGCTGCGGCGTCGTAGGCAGCGGCGGCCTCGCGGCCCTTCTTCTCCGTCAGCACGGCGACCACCTCGAGCGTGGTGGTGGACTCACCGTCGTCCCCGCCGCCCCCGCCGGACTCCTCGGACACCTTCGTGGCGGAGTCGGTGACCTTGCCCGCCGCCCGGGTGCCGTCGGGAAGGGTGACCTCGACGGCAGCGCCGACCGAGGCCATCCGCCGGTCGGCGGGGTCGAGGGTGACGGTCACCGAGGGGACGGTGTCGGTCACGGACAGCACCGGACCGCCGTTTCCTGCCTGGTCGCCCAGGCTCGCGGAGAGGCTGCCGATCCTGACCGCGGCGGGCTGGACGACGATGTCGCCGGTCCGGATCTTCCCGGTCTCCTCGACGCCGAGGTCCTCCTGCCACTCCGCGACGGCGTCCGCGGTCGCGTAGGTGTAGTCCTCGTCGACGTCGAAGCCCCGATAGCCCAGCGCCCAGAGGTTCTTCTCGAGCTGCTTCACGTCCTTGCCGTCGACACCGTGGGCGAGGTCTCGCCACGCGGGGACGGTGCCGTAGAGCAGGGGCACGGGGGTGGCGTCGACCTCGAAGAGCGGTTCGCCGCGGCGTACGACCTCTCCTTCGTCGGGGAGGGCCGTGACGGTGCCGGGCCTGCGGGAGCTGATCGGGACGAGGGTTCCGTAGCCGAGGGTGCCGCCCTCGGTGACCTCGTCGGTGAGCGTGCCGCGGGTGACCTCGGCCGTCGCCGGGGGGAGCGCGTCCTGCGTGGCGGAGCTGCCGTCGCGGTCGGCGTAGGCATAAGCGGCGGCTGCTGTGCCGGCGACCGCGAGGGCGGCGAGGCCGACGCCTGCGATCTTGGCGGTGCGCCGCGGACGGCCGGGTGGCGTCAGCGCCTCGCCGGGCACCGAGCTCGCCGCCGGCTCCGTGCGGACGGGTACGTCATCGATGTCGGTCACGAGCTCTGCCCCTCCTGCGCCTGGGAGCGAACGTCCTCCAGGATGTCGCGGCAGGCTTCCTGCGCTGCCTCGAACTGCGGGTCCTCGCCGATCTCGGGAGTGATCTGCATGCCCATCTGGCCCGGCTCCGGGTCGGGGAAGTCCTCGACCCCGTTCTCCCGCATGCACTCGGCCATCTCCAGCATCGCCTCGCGCATCTCGGGGTTGTCGGCGCCCATCTGCCCCTGTGGGGCGTACTCCTGGCAGGCCTCCATCGCCTTCTGCACCGTCTCGCGGTCGACATGCTGACCACCGCCGCCACCGAACTGGAGCTTCAGCCCCTCACCCGGCGGCGGGTCCTCGACCTCGAGGCCGTGCTCGCGCAGGCACTTGGTGAACTTCAGCATCTGCTCGCGGTCGCCGCCTTCGTCGCCGGCGACCGCGCTCGCATCGGCGTCGGCGGTGCTGTCCCCGCCGGCCGACGCGATCCCGCCGGTGTCGTCCCCGCCGCAGGCGGTCAGGGTCAGGCCGAGCGCGACCAACGCCGCGGCGGTGAGTGTTCGGGTGAACATGGATTCTCCTCGAGTCGGGGTGATGGCGCCGGCCCGGGCTGGGTGGCGTCCGGGCCGGCGGCCCCAGCCAACTCGGGAATGCGTTTCCCGGTGATCTGGCACGGGTTAACGTCGAGGAAATGCCGTACGCGGCAGGCTGACCGGTCCGGAGGGACCGGTCATGAGCCGGGTCATGAGTCGAGTCATGGGTCGAGAAGGAGTGAGGCGATGCGGGTGCTGGTGGTCGAGGACGAGCCGCAGCTGGCGGAGTCCGTCGCCGAATGGCTGCGGCAGCAGAGCCATGCCGTCGACGTCGCCCTCGACGGTGGGCAGGCGTTGGAGCGGGTCGGCGTCAACGAGTACGACGTGGTCGTCCTCGACCGCGACCTGCCCGTCGTCCACGGCGACCAGGTCTGCCACCAGATCGTGGGGTCCGAGTCCGGCGCGCGGGTGCTGATGCTGACGGCCGCGGCCGACGTCACCCAGCGGGTCTCCGGGCTCGCCCTCGGCGCCGACGACTACCTCACCAAGCCGTTCGCGTTCCCCGAGCTCGCCGCCCGGGTGCTGGCCCTCGGGCGGCGCTCGCGCCAGGCGGTGCCGCCGGTGCTGCGCCACGGAGACCTGACCCTCGATCCCAGCCGCCGGGAGGTGTTCCGGGGCGGTCGCTACGTCCCGCTCGCCCGCAAGGAGTTCGGAGTGCTGGCGGAGCTGATGATGGCCGACGGTGCGCCGGTCTCGGCGGAGCACCTGCTGGAGAAGGTGTGGGACGAGCACGCCGACCCGTTCACCAACGCCGTGCGGGTGACCCTGCACAAGCTGCGCCGCAAGCTGGGTGATCCACCTTTGGTGGAGACGGTCACCGGTGTGGGGTACCGCCTGCGATGAGGATCCTGCCCAACCGACTGGGCCTGCGAGCGCGGCTCACGCTCACCTACGTGGGTCTCTTCCTGCTCGCCGGCGGGCTGCTGCTCGCGGTGACCTATGGCCTCTTCGTCAACCAGCTCGATTCGGGCGGGTCGATGATCGTGAAGGCGACCCGGCTGCCCGGCCCCGGCGACGACCCGGACGCGCTCCAGCAGCTGCTCGACACCACCTACGTGGAGACGCAGAAGGGCGACGTCCTCACGGGTCCGCAGGCGCGGGACTGGCTGCTCGCCCAGCGGCAGGAGCTGCAGAGCGCGGCAGCGGAGTCGCTGCTGATCCAGGGGGCGATCGCCCTGGTGGTCGTGCTGATCATCGCCTGCGTGCTCGGCTGGTTCATCTCGGGTCGGGTGCTCGCCCCGCTCCACACCGTCACCGCCACGGCTCACCGGATCTCCGCGGCTCCGGCCGCCGACATGGGTCTGGGGGAGCGGATCGAGCTGAAGGGTCCCGACGACGAGGTCAAGGAGCTGGCCGACGCCTTCGACGCGATGGTCGGCCGGCTCGACCGCTCCTTCGCCGGGCAGCGCCGGTTCGTGGCCAACGCGTCCCACGAGCTGCGTACGCCGCTCACGGTCGGTCGGGCGATGGTGGAGCTGGCGATGCACCGGCCCGACGCCTCGGTGGACCTGCGTACGCTCGGTGCCGACCTGCTGGCTCTCAACGCCCGGCACGAGGCGCTCATCTCCGGCCTGCTCGACCTCGCCGGCGCCGAGAACGGGCCGATCGACCGCCGGCCCGTCGACCTCGCCGACATCGTCGAGCACGTCGCCGACCTCACCGGCCCTGAGGCCGAGTCGGCGGGTGTCGAGGTCCGCACGGACGTGGGGGAGACGCCCACCTCGGGCGACGCCGTCCTGCTCGAGCGACTCGTCGCCAACCTGGTGGAGAACGGCATCCGTCACAACGTCGCCGGTGGGTGGGTCGAGGCGCGATGCCGGTCCGTCGACGAGCACGCCGAGGTCGTCGTCACCAACACCGGCCCGGAGGTGCCGGCGTACGAGGTCGCGGAGCTGTTCCAGCCGTTCCGTCGCCTGGACCGCGACCGGATCGTCGTGGACCGGGGCGTGGGTCTGGGCCTCTCGATCGTCGAGGCGATCGCGCGAGCGCACCACGGCTCCGTCACCGCCCAGCCACGCGAGGGCGGCGGCCTCGTCGTGCAGGTACGTGTGCCGGGCTAGCGGTGGTACTGGCCGCCGATCTCGAAGCCGTCGTCGAGCGCCTGCGTGCCCGCGGCCTCCGGCCGGTTCGTACCGCTGGTGAGGCAGATGGCGAAGACGGCATCGCGAACGCGCGCCGACAGTTCCGGATCGCCGAACCGGTCGGGCTGGGAGAGGAGGCTCAGCGCGACCCCGGTGTTCGCCGAGAGGATCATCTGTGCGGCTTCCCGGCTCGGGATGCGGAGGGCGCCGGCGACGGCGCAACGGTCGAGCGCCTCGGTGAGGAGGACGAAGATCCTCCCTGCTGCGTCCGGCACCTTGGGCATGGCGGGGGAGAACATCAGGCGGTAGAGCGCCGGGTTGGCGGCCGCGAAGTCGAGGTAGTCGTCCCAGCAGGCATGAAGGTCTGTCACCGGGTCGGCCGTGTGTTCGCGGGAGCGTTTGCGTTCGATGTAGCGGTTGAACGCCTCGTCGATCACCGCGCTGAGGAGTCCGTTCTTGTCGCCGAAGTGTCGGTACAGCACGGACTTTCCCACACCCACGGCTTCGCACACCTCTCTGATCGAGACGTTGCGAATGGGGGAATCCTCCAACAGCCGTCGAGCCGCCTCGATCATGGCTGCCCGCATCTGCCCCGCAGGTACGGGCATCGGGTGGAGGTTGGTCACGAGCGTCACTCCTTGGCACGTGTCGACGCGCTGGTTCGGGGGGAAGGCACGCGAGCCTGCTGCCGTAGACACGGGACCGGCCCTGGCAGCAGGGACGGTATACGTGTCGACGAGCCGTCGGCTGGCGTGTGTCGGCACAACGCCGCGATAGCGAAGTGCCGCGGTGATCGTACGTTGCCCCGCGAGGTTCGTCCGGGACCGGATCGCGTGACCCGGAGCACCTGACGCCTCGACCAAGTGCCTGAGGGCCCAGGACATTCGGCACTCATCCCGGATCGGCGGGTGAGGTGCAGTGGATGCCAGACGTCCACCCGAAGGAGAACTGACATGAGAGCAGCAGTCGTCACCGGCTTCGACCGGCCCCTGGAGATCCAGGACCGTCCTGTCCCCGAACCCGGCCCTGGCCAGGTGCTCGTGCAGATCGAGACGTGCGGGCTCTGTCACACCGACATCCACGCCGCCCACGGCGACTGGCCAGTGAAGCCAACTCCGCCGTTCGTCCCCGGTCACGAAGGGGTCGGCGTCGTCACCGCCCTGGGCGAGGGAGTCGCGCACCGTGCGGTCGGTGACCGTGTCGCGATCGCCTGGCTCGGCCACGCGTGCGGCCGCTGTGGCTACTGCGTCAGCGGCTGGGAGACGCTCTGCGAGGAGCAGCGGAACAGTGGCTACTCGGTCGACGGCGCCTTCGCCGAGTACGCGGTCGCCGACGCGAACTACGTCGTGACCGTCCCTGAAGGAGTCTCCTCGTTCGACGCGGCGCCGCTGACCTGCGCCGGGGTCACGACGTACAAGGCGATCAAGGTCGCCCAGGTGACTCCGGGGGAGAGGGTCGCCGTCTTCGGGATCGGCGGTCTGGGCCACCTCGCGGTTCAGTACGCCCGACTGGTCGGTGCCGAGGTCATCGCGGTCGACCTCACCGACGAGAAGCTCGACCTCGCTCGCGAGCTGGGCGCGGACCACACCGTCAACGCCGCCACCACCGACCCCGTGCAGGCGATCGCGGACCTCGGAGGTGCTGATGTCGCCGTCGCGCTCGCGGTCACCCCCAAGGCGTTCGAGCAGGCGTTCGCGTCGTTGCGCCGCGGGGGCCGGCTGGTCTGTGTCGGGCTTCCGCCGGAGAGCGAGGGCCCGATGCACCTGCCGATCTTCCAGACCGTGCTGTTCGGGATCAGCGTCATCGGCTCGATCGTCGGCACCCGAGAGGATCTCGCCGAGGTCTTCCGGCTCCATGCGCTGGGGCGCACCCGTGTCATCGCGGAGCCGCGCAAGCTCGAGGAGGTCAACGAGTCGATCGACGACGTACTCCATGCGCGTACCTCGGCACGGCTCGTCTTCGAGCTCTGAGACCGCTTCTCGCGCTCGATCAAAGCCGTCTCCGGGTCTTCGACCACTGGTTCTCCCAGAGCGTCTCGGTGTGACCCGGAAATGCGAGAAACCCCAGGTCTCCCTGGGGTTTCTCTCTGTGCGCGAGGGGGACTTGAACTGATGCTAAACCCTGAGGTTGGGCCTGGCTTTGGTCGTCCCAGGCGTGGAGCGGTGTTCCGCTACCTCCCGTTGCGTCCTGTTCTGGCCCGTGTCGTGCCCGTTGTCAGGGTGCGGGTTCGCGCCCGGTGCATGGAGGTGCGGAGGAGAGACTCATGGCGAGGGTGCCGTTAACGGCTCGATGGCGTAGCCAAGGAACTCGTTGTGCGCGCGCCGTCCGACGTGCCACCTGCCGTAGTACCCATCCGGTCGTGGTCGCCGGGAAGTGTGGGTGAGCAGAAGATTCGCCTTCGCTCGTGAGATTCCAACGAAGAACAGGGCTTCCTCTTCATGCGGCGTGCCCCAGTAAGTCTCGCGCTCGACGCCGAGGAGCACGACCGAGTCGAACTCAAGGCCCTTGCTCTTGTAGGTCGTCATGATCTGTACGCCCTCTGCCTTCCCGAACCGACGCAGGAGGGCGGACACCTCCTCGGACCCAGAGAGCAGGTGCACAAGGTGGTTCGCCAGGTGGACCTGTACCTCGCCGATTCGACCCGGCGCGGTGTACGTGGGGTGCAGCGCTGTGAGGCTTTCGTCGGGGAACAGCGCAACAAACTCGCCGATCGCCGTCAGCAGATTCAGGCGTGAGCGCAGCCGCGATGCTTCTGGGCCGAGGTGCCTGCGCAATCGATGTCGGAGCTTGTTCCACCCGGTACGTAGCCGGTCTGAAGCAGTTTCCGTCTCGGCGAAGAACAATGCGCTGCCTGTGAGCCGGGCGTACGCATCTGGAGCAGGTGATCCGCTCGCCAACCGCAAGTGGTCCACGATCAACTGGGCGAGCGGCTCCGAGCGCAGCGATTGCTCCGCGTCGCCCGGGTCGAGCGGCACGTCAGCTGCTTCCAACGAGGCCCGGATCTTCCAGGTGTACGCCTCTGGGGTGCGGGGCATAAGAAGTGCGATGTCTTCGGGAGCAACCCCGTCGGCCAGCCTGCCCTTGATCCAGGCGATGACAGCGGCGGCCTCTTCGTCGTCAGTGGATGTCGAGAGGGTCTCGATGGTTCCCTCGTCCCCATTCAGTTCGCTCGGGTCCCGGGCGCCTGAGTGATCCATAACGGCGATCATCCGGTTCTGCATCCGCCGGAGCACTGGCAAGGAGCGGAAGTTTTCATAGAGGTTGAGCGGATCGACAACTTGAAAGTCGGGCCCATAGGTGCCAAATGCATCCTCAAGCGCACCCGGGACCCATCCCATGATCCGCTGTTTGGTGTCGCCAACGGCGGTCACCAGGGTCTCGGTGTCGTGGAAGGCCTTCTTCACAAGCTGGTATTGGGGGTCGGTACAATCTTGGAACTCGTCGAGGAAGAGATGCGAGTACGCAGCCCTCAACTCCCGGATCACGTCTGGATGGTCGAGGATTTCGAGTGCGAGCGGAACCAGGCGCTTGAAGGCGATGACGTTATGGCCGTTTCCCTCCTTCGCGGGCGTGAAGTCAGCTGGCGGACGCTGAGCGTCAGGAATTGCCAGACGGAATCGACGGACCAATCCGAGAGCGAACGCGTCAAACGTGTAGCTGTCGAGTCGTGCGGCAAGGTCTGGGCCGCATCGGTCGCGTACCCGCTTCTCCAGGTTCCGTGCGGCGTCGACCTTGAACGAGATCGCCAGGATGCGCCGCGGGTAGGGACAGATGTTCGTTCGCAGAAGGAAGTCGCCACGCTGAGCCAGCAGCTCGGTCTTGCCCGAGCCGGGCCCAGCAATGACGGCGACGTTCGTCGTGACCTCGCGGCAGGCGGCCTCGGCGTTCGGCTCGAGTTCGAAGCCGTCCGCCGGTCTCCAGTCTGCGACCTTCACTCTGGGAGCTCCTTGAGACGCGCGGTGGCGGCCTCAGCAAGCCGGCGCAGCGACGTAGGCGCGTGCTCGCGAAGATTGGCGTCCGAGATGGTCGTGAGTGCCTCCAGATGCTTCACCGGCTTGCTGCCCAGCTTGAACAGCTCGTGGTAGGTGGCGAAGTAGGTGCGTTCCTCATCCGTGTACTGCGCGACTCGCGCAGCAACGGGCTCACCCTGCTCGATGACGGACTTGCCGAGCACCGATGCCAGAACGTTGTTGTCCGGCTCTTCCAGGTCGCCGTCCGCCAGCTTGTACGCCGTGGGGAACGCTCGGATCATTGCGTAATCGAGATCCAGTGGGTAGGAGAAAAAGATGTTGGCCTTCTCCATGTAGGTCGTGACCTTGTCGCGAAGGGCGTGATCGCGGAATCGTTCTACGTCATCCCAAGCTGGCACCTTCTCGATCTGCTCCGTGCTCGGGGGCTTGAGGCCTGACGTACCTGGGAACTGCTGGAGGTACATCAGCGCGGTGCGTACGCGACCCCAACCTCCGCCGTAGCGGCCGAGGTCCATGTCAAGCAGTGTGATGTACGGGATCTGCAGGCCGTCGAGCAGTCGCCAAAAGTGATTGACATGACGGCCACCGAGAGGCACGACTGAGATGCCGCTCGTGTCGGCTTCCAAGTCGTGTGCCTCGATGAGTCGGGGGAGAACCGCCCGCTCACTGTCACCTTCCCCGAGGATGACCAAGCGGGCGAAGTAAAGCTCGGGGTAGGCCTGCACAGCCTGGGTCACAAACTTATATGCCTCGTCGCTTGTCTCTGGTAGAGCTACCGCCGAGACCCGGGTGGTCCGAGCGTCGTCCAGGCGAAGATGCCGGATCGAGTCGGGCGACGTCCGATGGACGACAGCGGGGGAGTGACTGCTCATCAGGATCTGCGCAGTCGAGTCGGCCGCGAATTTGTCGAGGCGTCGCATGATCCGACCGAGGTGGTGTGGTGACAGGCTATTCTCTGGTTCCTCGACGGCGAGGATCGTGTAGCTCGGAGCACGCAGGCGCTCAGCGTCCACGCCGTCGATACCATTGATAATGGCCTCTTTGCCGATCGCGTGCAGCGCGAGGACCAGCGCCAGGTAGAACGCAGACTGTTCGCCATCGCTCAACCGCGTCCACTCGACCCTTTGCTTCCCCGGTGCGGGAGCGAAGGCAACGGTCAGGTGGCGCAAGAGCGCGGTCAAGTCGGCAGCTGCGAATGCGATCGCAGGTGACTGGAAGTACGTGCCGCTGTGCACCGTCTTCCAGACCGCGTCGAGTTCGCCAGCGAGGGTGCTCATAACGTCGTTGCTGCCGATGGCATCGCTGACCTTTTGACTGAGATCGGCGATGGTCTCGCGATCATCCTCCCAGTCGATAGATCGAAGCAACCTGCCCAAGAGGTTGTTCGCGCTGTGCTCCAGATGCTGGCGAGGGTCACGCCGCGCAGGCAGATAGTGAACCTGGACTGAGCGACGGTCGTAGGTGCTGACCCTGGAGGTGCCGACCGGCTCGTCCGCCTTGTCTATCTCAGTCACGTAGTCGAGGTGCTCCTCGACCTCCTCAGCCTCATCGATCCTGGCCGTCAGTCGGATCCGGACCCGGGGATGGTCGTCCTCCTCATCGAAGAGTCGCATGTCATCAAAGAACGCAGGCACCGTCGCCCCGTTCATCTCGGACTCGCCGTCAGCGCCGTCACCGGCATCGGCTGGCTGCGCACCGTCGTCGCTGGCCTGAGGGGTATGCGGTGGCGCGGCGACGAAGTCGGCCTCGATCCAGAGGTCATCACTGCGGGTTCCATCGAGCGAGACATGGAAGTCCGACAACTGCACTCGCCGGAGCGCCGGGTCGGCCGCGAACATGCGCGCCAACGCCACCATCGCCGACGTCTTCCCGGAGCCGTTGGCACCGAGGAGGAAGGTCGTCTTCTTATCGAGCTCAACAGTGATGGGTGTGGACCCGAACGACTGGAAGTTCCTCAGGCGTAGACGGCACAGATACAAGGGATCCCCCATCCAAGGACATCGACTCGACTGATCGTCAAGCCAAGGAACCCATGCTGGCAGCAAGCGAAGTCGAACATACAGCCGACTTTCTATGTCGGGGCTTGGATCCTCAAGATTAGGTACCAACCAAAGTCTGGTGATGCGGAAGGAGGATCACTGCGGTTCGTCTAGGTTGATGACGACAATCGGCAGACCGTCTTCCATGTTGAATGCTCTTACTGCCCATTTCGCCCACTCTGGTGTACCGACGTAGTCGACATAACCGGTTCTCCCACCGCCGACTGGGGTGATGGCTACATCCCAGCTCGTGGAGCTGGGTCAGGTCTCTCGATGCACTAGGAGATCCGTCCGTCACAACGAGAAGCGGCTGACTCAACCGGAGTGCCTCCAGTGCCCCCGGGCATCCGTGCGGCGTGGTCGGTACTAAGCGTGTCGAGCCGTCGGCCGAGTCGTGGATGTGGGCCTGCGAGGCAGGTTCCAATGCATGACAGCGGAACTGACCGGGGAAGAACGGCTTGAAGCCGTTTGGGGTAGCGCAGACGACCATCAAGGATCGCACGTACGTGCTGCGGAGTCGTGATAGTGATCCCGAGGCGTCCGTTACGCGTTAGCCAATCGTCGTTGCGGCAGCATCCAGAGTCGAAGTCCGGCTTCTCAGCAAGACCGTTGTAAAACACGTAGCCAGCGTTGAACAGCGACGGTGTCGCCCCGATGAGAACGTCAACCTGGCGTAACGCCGTGCCTCGGATGACGTGATCGAGTTCGTCGTAGACGCCAAGCACGCGGGATTTTCTGGGCTGGAGCGCTTTGGCCTGAAGGCGGAACCCGATGCGCAGTGCGCCCGCTCGGACCCAGAGCTCAAGGTCGGCTCCATGCCTCGATTCTGGCCCGGCCGGGTAGGCGACCCTGATGTGTTCACCGCCCTTGCGGGAGAGCTCAAGGAGGAAGTATGCGTCAAGCCGATCTCCGGAGCGTCGCGGGCGAGGTCGCGCCACGAGATAAGCATCTTCGCGCGTATGTTGAGCGCAGATCGCGCGAGGATCGCATGTACAGGTTCGGACGCTCGACGCACCGAACGAGCATAGGATCAACGGCCATGAGAGCGCTGGATCTTTCGGCCGCAATCTAAGGAGATCGTGTTACGGCGAGCAGCAAGGGGCATCTTACCGACGATGCCCTGCAAGCCAGGTGATGAAGCGGTCTTGGGCGGTGACGCGCACCGCCTCGGCGAGATCGGTCAAGGCGTTGCGCGCGGCCGTCTTGGTGATGTCGAGACCGTAGGGCGTGAAAGCGCCATGGGCGAACATGTGACGAAGAGCTTTCGCGACAACCAACACGTCTGAGTCGTGCCCGGCCTCCCAATTTCGAAGCTTCGCTCGGAGCCGCGGGTCAACGATGGTCTCGCTGGTTAGTAGCTTGTGGGTCTTCGTGCCGGATCGAAGCCGATCCGCGAGGCTCGGATCGGGGATGGTGACGTTGTTGATGGCACCCTTCCGTTTGTGAATCGCCTGGTCCTCCAGGTGCTCGAGTGCGCTGTATGCGAGGACAACTATGAGTCCAGCGTGGTAGCCCTTCTCGGTCCGTGAGTCCGCTCCGGTCACCTGGACGCCCTGAAGATTGGCGGCGAGGTGCCAGCGTGCTGCCGACCTACCGAGGACGTCGTACTGCGTGGCCCCGTCAGAGTTGGTGTCCCAGTCCCACGAGATCCGATCAGCTCTGGCCAGGCGTTGAAAGTCCGCCCATCCGGAAAGCTCAACCTTCGAGTTGATGACGTCCCCCTTCGTCTCGGGTGCAATGCGCCTTTTCGCCCGAGACGGTGCCCAAGGCGTAGTGGACATGCGAGCCGTCGACCCTGACCACGCTGCCGGCCGCGAAGGCCTCGGCGACGAGGGCTCGATGTGGCCGGCCTCGCCCTCGGGTGACGGCGCCACGAGGCTACTCGCATCTGGCCGGGAACGGGATGATTCGGGCGACCAGGTGCGCGACCTGCGCGATGAGCGGCTCGACGGCAGCTTCGCGGCGACCTCAACCGGGACATCTTCGACGATCGAAGAAACGGTATGACTTCCTGTAGATGCACGGCCCCGAGGCGGCTTCTACCTTCGGCGCTTTGTCGGGTCAGAGCAAGAATCTGCAATGGGGGACGGTGGTGAGCGCGTCTCTGACGGCTCAGCGATGTGGAGTGCAGGACCTCGATCCGATGTCGGCAGTGCAACGGACAGACGGGTGGATGCCGTCGATCAGCCGATACCGCCGAACTGGTGGGAGTCGACCGCCAATCTGAGAAGTGATCGCGGCAGTTCAAAGTGCGCCCGTGCCATTCAAGGTGCCCGAACGAATAGTGGCCCTGCCTGAGTTTCCTCAGGCAGGGCCACAATCCAATGCGTGCGCGAGGGGGGACTTGAACCGGTCTAAACCACGAGGTCAGAAGCTGTATTTTACTCTCTGAGCGTGAATCGTGGGGCGGTTGCACACCGTTACATCCCGTTGCTTACGGGGATCTGCCCGATGGTCGGGCACAGACCTGCACCTATCTGGTGGAGGTGTCTGGCATGGCATGGATCGAAACGCGGAAGCGCAGCGGGGGAGGAGTCTCGGCGTACGTCGCCTGGAGGCTCGGCGGCGGCAGTGGGGACCGGCAGACCGAGACGTTCAGTGCGGGGAGCGATGAGCAGAACGTGGCTCGCGCCGAGGGTTTCAAGAAGATGGTCGAGGCGGCGGGAGAGCGTTGGCCGGACGGCTGGGTGAAGGGCGAGGGGTTCGTGCGTCCAGGCGGTGGTGACCCACTCGAGGAACCACCGGGGTTCCCTGTGATGGGGGAGGAGTACGTGCGGCAGATCGTCGATATCACGCCGGGGCAGCGCAAGAAGTACCTGTCGCAGGTCCGGACGCTGGCGAGGACCGAGATCCGCGGGGCTTCGCCGTTCGCGCGGTCGGTGGCCGCGATCGGGGAACAGGACATCAAGGCATGGCTGATCGACTGGGACCGTGCTCTGAAGACGAAGGCCAACTACCACGGCCTGATGTACGGGATCTTCAACTACGCAGTTGAGCAGGGCTTCCTTACGGCCAATCCGTGTGCTCGGACGGCGCCCAAGCGCCGACGCGTCAAGCAGTCTCAGGCGGAGCTGCGGTTCCTGTCAGAGGACGAGTTCGCAGCCGTCGTGGCCAAGGCTGACGGCTACTCGTACGCCGCCGCTGACCTGATGCGGGTCACCGCCGGAACTGGCCTTCGATTCGGCGAGGTCACCGCGCTCTGGGTCAGTGACATCGACCTGCGAAACCGGACGCTCCGGGTGAACAAGGCGTGGAAGCGCGTGGGGGAGAACGGTGAGACCGAGGTCCCGTCGTGGCTGAAGAAGCAGATCCGCGACAAGCACACGATGCGCGAGCACTACCTCGGCAACCCCAAGACACCGAAGTCGAGGCGTACGGTCTCGATCTCCTCGCGCATGGCGTCGATCCTGGAGAAGCTGATCGAGGGTAAGTCCGCGAACGACTTCGTGTTCGTCTCGCCGACGGGCTTGCCGGTGCACAACTCGGACTTCTACACGCGGGCCTGGCGGCCGTTGATGGATGAGCTGATCGAGGACGGGATCGCCTCGTTCCGGTTCCACGACCTGCGGCACACCCACGTGTCGTGGCTCATCGCCGGAGGCGCCCCGCTACCGCACATCCAGGCGCGATTGGGGCATGAGTCCATCACCACGACAATCGACACCTACGGCCACTTGCTGCCCGCCGGCGACGAGTTGATCTCTGACATCGTCGACGCCGTGATGAACGGCAAGCAGATCCGGCCGCCGCTCCACTTGTTGCGTGGGGGTGCGGATGACGCGGTCGCCTGAGTGACGGTCAGAGACGCGAACGGCCCGACGCCTTGGGGCCCAGGTGGAGGGCCTTCGTGTCGCTGGGCGCTGTCAGCGGCTGCTCGCAGGCGCTGATGAACTCGTCGAGGTGCTCGAGGCGGAACCTGACGTGCTTTCCGATCCTGCTGCATCGGATCCGGCGCTGGCGCACCGCGTCGGCAACCCAGCGCTGGGGCACGTTCAGGTACGTCGCTGCCTCCTCGATGCTGAGCAGGTGGATCGTGGAAGCTTGTTCCGGGGCCTCTGTAGGTTGGGCGGCCATGCTCGACTCCTTGGAAGCGATTGTTGTGCCTTCGCGTCCAAGGTGCCCTGCACCCACCACGCTTGGCTGAGCCGCGCGCCGCCGCCCATTGTGGTGTGGGCCCATCCCGGTAGGAAGCATGCCCCGTTGAGGCACACCGGCTCTAGTAGCCCAGAAGGGCGCGCTACGAACAGACGCAGAGTCAGCGCCGCTTCTTCTTGCTTGAGCGCTTCTTGGTCGGTGGCGGCCGGTGCTGCATCGCTTCGGGTGGACGCAGCAGTTCCAACAGCGGCTTGAGATCGTCGGGGAGTTCCCCGATGTGACCGTCGTAGGAGATGTGCACCAGATCGCGGCTCCGTTGGTCGAATAGGAACAGGGCGCCACGGGGCAGGCCAAGTTGGTGCTTCTTTACCCGGAGGTACCGTTCCTGGTCTGAGATCGTCATTGCCAGATCGGTGCCAGTCGGATGCGTCGACCAGACGAGAAACCAGCCGTCATCAGCGTTCGTCATCTGGGTGACGGGAACGGCGACCTGTCGACTGCGTCCCGGATGAGGATTATCCAACAAGACCTTCGCCTGTGTTGCGATCTGCTCCTGAAAGGCGGTCGATCCGCTGAGCAGCGTCGCGCCTAGTACGGCAGCCGGACTTCGTGATCGTCACGGCGGTGGCGTGTGGCCGCGGCGGTTGTAGTGGCTGGTTCGTGCTCGGTGTTGATGCCTGCGTCGCCATCTCGACCATTCGAGTCGGTGCGCGATCCCGAGCGGCTGCGTGAGGACGGCGTTGAAGAGGTGGTGGATCTCGTTGCAGGTCGTGGGAGGTGGGTATTGGTCACGAATGTTGTGAGGTATGTGTGTGGCTCACGGCAGCGCCGACTGAGGCGTTCTGCACCGTCGCATCCGACCTGACCACTAGGGTTCAGCAGATGGGATCATGGTGGCACATGGAGGTCGGAGGGCACGCCGTCCCTGTGTGGGGCAAGAGCTATGTGCCCGACGACCTGATGCTGCTCTTCGCCGGCGAAGACCGCTTCCTGGACGCTGCCAAGCTCGCCGCGTATGCCGAGCACGAGAGCCGAGCCGACGACGCGCCGAAATGGAACGGGTCGCTCGCAGTCTGGCACGCAGACCTGATGGGCTACTCGTCCACAGCGGGTGCACTGAGACGGCGGCTGGAGCTTCAAGGTTTCTCCTCTGACTGGGTCTGCCGACTGAGCGCCGCCTTCTTCGACGACCAGGAGGACATAGCGCAGTACCCGAACGGTGCTGCGATCACAGCCGCGCTGACCACCCGCTCGGGGCGTGCCTCCGGCGCAGGGGTCGATCCGGACATGCGAGAACAACCCGAGGCGTACTTCCTGTACGAGCAATGGCAGCTGCTGCGGGAGGCCTTCGACGACCCGAGGTTCGCGCTCGCACTCTCGCTTTGTCGCACACGAGCCTCGACCGAGGTGAAACTCGACCTCACGGACCTCGTGCTGGGAGGCTGGCTCACCACAGATCAGAACCCCCACGAAGAGGCTCGTCTGCGGATGTCCGCCGCAGTAGCGGCGAACGGGCCCGTCATCGTCATCACCGAGGGTTCGAGCGACGCGCAGCGGCTGCGCCGCTCTCTGGAGGTCGCTGTGCCCGAGGTGGCCCACTTCTTCACGTTCCTGGACGTCGACCTGCGCCCTCCCGGCGGAAGCGACCGCGTCGTGTCTCTCACCAAGGGGATGGCTGCGGCGGGCGTCATGAACCGCATCGTCGCCGTGCTCGACAATGACACAGCTGGGCGCGAGGCCGCTGCGCAGCTTTCGAAGCTCAAGCTGCCAGCCCAGGTCGCGACCGTCTGCCTCCCGGAAGTGCGCTACGCGAACAGGTACCCGACCCTGGGGCCCGAGGGGCCCAGCGTCGGAAACGTCAACGGCCGAGCGGTCTCAATGGAGTTCATGTTCGGCGAAGACGTCCTCCGCGACGCCGCGAACCAGCTGGCCCCGGTGCGCTGGCAGTCCTTCAACGACAAGATGGGCGACTACCAAGGTCGTCTCGATAACTCGGTCAAGACGCGAGTCGGCAAGCGGATCGACGAGGCGCTCTCCGCGGACCCCATCCCGGATCAGGTCAAGCAAGGAAGCGCCCGACTGGCCGCGATGCTCATCGCCGCCGCTGATCCACCGCAGCGGATCCCGGCGTCCGAGGGCTCGACGCTGCCCGAGCTGTGGCGACGGGATCCTTTCTGCGACATCCGCATCGGCTCCTGACCCCGGCCAGATCCAGCAGGTGCAGTTTTGGAGTCTGCGGCCGGCTCGTCGAGGTTCCGGATGGTGGCGAACCGGCGTGCCAGAGCATGCTCGGTCAGCTCAGTCGCGACCTCGGGGGCTGAGAGTTTGCGGATCGGACAGTATCTGTTCCAGGGACGCATCGACGGGCAATGTCCAATGAGGCAGGGGAGTGGATTGCGGTCGCATCGCTGACGAACACGATGTTGTACCCGAGGTCGGAGGTATCCGTGTGGTCGTCTTGCAGCAGTGCTCGGTGCGTATGCCGCTGATCACCACCTCGGTGACGCCATTCTGGGCGAGGACCTGCTGCAGATTCGTGGTGGTTGAGGCATTGTGGGGGACCTTCGTGACCACGGGTTCCTCCGGGCTCGGCTTGAGGCAATCATCAGCCGGACGTAGCGGTTGGCTGGGTCGAAGACGCCGGCGGAGCCGGGTTTGCGGGCAGCACCCAGACCACCAGGTCGCCCTGCCGGTCTCGCGGCCGCACCGGGGTACGACTGGACGGATGTCGCCACTTCGAGGACACCCAATGGGTGACGCGATACTCTCGTTCGGGGGAGAAGGGCGGAGAGGAGAAGCGGTTGTGGACCTGGTGAGCATCATGAATCACGGCTCAGCGGTCGTCCGAGCGAATGACGCCGCCGACCATCTGCGGCGCTGTGCTGAGTCTCTTGTGCGGGCGACTTCCGTGTACGAGGGCTTCGGTGTGGTAGCCGCTAGTCCCCAAGCGGAGCGTGTGCTCGGGGCCGCGATGATGCTTGCCCCAACTATGCACGGCGACGCTTGCGGCCCGGCGATTGTCTTCGACTTGAACTATGCGAGCGGAACCCTGCTTGCCCGCGCTGCTCGACGTCTGCGCGATGGTGGCAACGAGTCAGCGCTGGTCGGGATCGTGCTCAACCCGCTAGTCGAATCCGCTGGTGAGATTAGTGTCCCTGAGCTTGACCACGTCCGCGTCGAGCTTAAGCAGGATTCGCTAGGGCAGCAGTGCGAGGGCGGCGTAGACCGCGTCTCGGTACTTGCCCGGCAGCCCTTCTGCGGCAGTATCTGCGGCGATTTCTAGGTCAGTCTTCTTCTTCCCCGCAGATGTCGCGAGCCCATGGGCGTCCTTGGCTTCAACGCGAATGTCGGCGACCTCATGCAACACGAACAGGAGAGCGCCCTCGGCGTGAGCTCGCTGGAACGTCGCGCGGTTACGGCGCGCGACGGGCGAGGCGCCTGCGGTCTTGATCGCAGCTGCGTCGAATGACAGCCCAGGGAGCCGTCCTTGGAGCAGTCGAGCGAGGCTGACTGCCTGTGCCCCAGGATCCGTCTCAGTCGTCTTGATGGTGAATGTCTCAACCGAGGGCGGGCCGGACGGCCGCTGTTCTACGGTCGCAACGTGGACCTTCGGGCTTCCGGCCGCAGGGTCCACGGAGATTCCCAGCGCGCGCATGCGCGAAACCTTAGCCTTCTACCTGTGGACCTGTCGGAATTTCCCCCCGGAACTACCGTCAACGACCGCTATGTGCTGGCCGGCAAACTTGGCGGCGGGGCTGGTGGCTCGGTCTACGAGGCGCACGACCGACACCTCGACTCCCGCGTCGCGGTGAAGTTGCTCAACCCGTTGGAGGAAGGCGCGGCGGGCCCCTGGCATGAGGCCCAGCGGCTTGAGCAGCTCAAGTCGAGATTCCTGCTGCGGGTGGTGAACGCCGATGTCGTGATCAACAGCGACATCCGATTCATCGTCACTCCCATCATGAGCGGAGGCGACCTCGAAGATCTCGCCCAGCCGTACGGCATAGCTGCGTCGAGGGCGGCTCACCTGGTGCAACAGATTGCCTCAGGGCTTGATCGCATCCACCGGGCCGGAATGATTCACCGGGACGTCAAGCCGGGCAACGTTTTGGTTGGAGGCGTCGATGCAGTTTTGGGCGACCTGGGCTTCTGCCACCTCCTCGCGGACGATGGAACGGCGCCGCCCAACGGGACTTATTGCACCGTGGCCCCCGAGGTGATCCGTGAAGGCGGCAAGTGCTCGCAGGCAACCGACGTCTACTCGCTCGCGGCGACAGCGTTTTATCTCCTGAGCGGCGAATACCCGATCACCCACCTAGCCTCAAGGCAGGAGCAGCGCGATCAGCTCCTGGCAGGCTCGACGAGAGAGCTCCGCAGCATCGCGCCGCACGTGTCTCGAGCAGTCGGTGCGGTGGTGCGGAAGTCGCTGAGCGGTGACCCGACGAAGCGTCATGCGAGCGCTACCGATTTTGGCAATGCCCTAGTCGGTGCAGTCCAGGGCAGCAGGGACTGGCACCGCGTGAGCCATGACGGACACCTGTACTGCGTCTTTGGTGCGCGGCATGGTGCGCAAAAAGAGGTCCAGGTCTGCTGTACGCAGGTCGACCAGCGCTCGATCGAGGTTAGCGCCCGACTTGCGGGCAGCGGACGTCAGGTTCGCGGCAAGCCGGACATCCGCGTCACCCCGGGAAAGATCATCGTGACCCTGCAGCAGCTGACGGCGAGCCTCTGAGGTTTGAGGTGGCTGTCTTGCGCGTCGCGACTCCGACGGTTCTGATCGGCGCGGTCGGCGATGCCATGATTCCGCCATGGCAGAGAATTCCCCTTGGAGCGTCGACCGCCGCCTAGTCAGGTGGGCCCACATGTGGGCCGCCGCCGCGTCCCAGACCTACCAGACCATCGAGTCCATTTCCATGCCAGAGTCGCCCGCGACAGAGATCGGTCGCCGCGACGCAATGACGATGGTGCTCGTTGACGCGGTGCGCAACGTCGTCCGCGGAAGCGAGTTGGCAGTCGGCAAGGACAGCGAGATCATCCAGCGCTTCAGCGAAGAGCACCCCGCGCTTAAGGATCTTCGTGACCGGTTCGAACATTACGAGGACTATGTCAGAGGCACTGGTGACGCACAGCGCAAGGGCAGACGGCGCAAAGGGGACCCATTGGAGTTGGAGCATGAGGGTATCCGGATCTCGGCGTCGAGCGGAGGCGGTCCCGAGGGCCACCTGGTGAGTGTCGTCGTAATCGAGCGCGACGCGAACGACGAGGCGACAGAGGTCGCCTACGAAGCGCCGTCCAGGACGATTGCCGTGGCGGTTCGCCGCCTGGTCCGTGATCTGGTCGATGCAGCGGACATGCTCGATGAGTGCCATCTCGAAGCGTGCGAGATCTGCGCCGACCCGGAAGGAGCCTGAGCGCCTGGCCCTCTGTGGCAGCCGAGTTCATCGGGGTGCCAACGGTCTGGCCCAAACTGACCTGTCAGGAGACGTCGTGCGGACTTGGGGACAACTGTGGACACGTTCGGACCGTCATCGTCACAGACTCACCTAGTCGGGGGCCTCCTTTGGGACATGGATGACATCAACACGTATGAGGCAATGACCATCTGCCGGCGGGTGAGCTCTCTTCTCGTGGGGCTCTCGGACCACGCCGACGAGGCCGGGCTGGAGGACCTGGCGGTGTGCCTGATGACTGCTCGCGCGGAACTGGTCCTGGGGCCGTGGCGCGTGCCCTCGGCCGAGTCGGTTTCTGTGGAGAGGCTGGTGAGTCTTACCCGGGGGATTCCGACGGTCCCTGACCTGCTTGATCGGCTCCGGGAGGAGACCGAGGACCTGGACGGGATCGTCGCGATCGCGATGGCTCGACTGTGGGTCGTTGACGGGGTCAGGTGGTTGGAGGATGCGGCGCGGAGGATCGCTGAGGCTTACCGGGACAGTGTTGTGGAGTGGTGGCGGCAGTGAGCATCTCGAGTGGGCTTTGAAGTTGCGGTCTCGGATCCGAGTCTAGAGGGAGGCTCGGCCGCGGCCCGAGCTTCGGCGGCGGTTGATCGCGTTGTCGAAGTCGGCACGGTTTATCGCAGCGACCCCGGGTGGGGCTATCTGGACCGGGGCTGTGCGGAGGTACCGGCGGGCGACGGCGACCAGCGGCGTACGTCCCTCGTGTTGGAGGGGTTCGAAGATCTGCCGTGCTCGGTGAGGTTGGAGGCCGTCGGTGGGGTCGATGCGCGGGAGGGTGTTGCGTACGAGGTAGATGCGGGTGTTGAAGCCGTACTCGATGGCTCGGTGAAGGGCGTTGTCGATGTGGCGGAAGAGTTTGTCGAGGTTGCGGAGCGCGTCGACATCGATCATCTCGCCGATGGGGATGGTGGCGAGTAGGCGTACGGCGTCGGCGCTGCGCTGAGTGGCGCTGGCGCCGGTACCGGCCAGGCCGCCGGCGGTTCGGGCAGTTTTCGACACCTTGGCGAGGTTCTGCTCGCGTCTGCGGAACTGTGCCGCCTGTTCAGGTGCGATGTCTCGGGCGCGGAGGGCGGCGAGATTGGAGAGTTCGCGCTGGGAGTGGAGCAGGTGGCGGAGGTTGGCCATTGAGGGGACGGTTTTGAGGGAGCTGAGGAGGCGGTGCTCGGCGGCGATGACACGGGTGATCGTGTCGGCATCCGGGGATATCTCCGGATGCGGTGCGTGCCATCCGCGCCAGTCGATGTTGTAGTCGGGGATGCCGTAGCGCGCCTGGCTGCGGGTGGAGCAGTCGTCGATGTGCTGGTCGAGGCCGCGTACACCCTTGAGGCGCTCCCAGCCCGGGAGGTTGCGGTAGCGGTGGTCGAGGACGCGCAGTGCTTTGGTGATGTCGGCGATATCGCCGACGAGGGTGAGCCACTCGCGGTGGGTGAGGATTCCGCCGCCGAGGCCGCCGTCGAGGTCGTGCTCGGCAAGGGCTGCTGCCTTGGCCGCTCGGCGCCATTCTTCGATAATCCCGATGTCTTGAGGAGTGGCGAGCTCTCTCAAGGATGGCAGCGGGCCAGGATTGCGGTGCCGCAGTCGGTTCAGCGCTCTGCACAGCCAGTCCGGTGGCTCATAGAGCTCCGGGCTCCGCTCGGCCTTCGGATTCGGGTTGGCCTGCTCAAGTGCCTGATGGCACCACGTCAGAATGGTCCGCCGGTAGCGGAGGATCTGCCCGGCGAACTCGATCTGTAGGGCCCGGGTGGCATGCGGCGAGTGCGTTCGGCTGATCCCGAGAAGCAGGCGGTAGTTGACTCGGTACTGGCCGAGCAAAGTGACGAGGGCGTTGCGGAGTTCACCGCCGTTCTCGCCGTACATCACGACCGCCCGGTGCTGCCGTTCACCGCAGTGTCGGTCTCGCGGGCCTCGAGGAGAGCTGCGAGCACGAGTTCGATCTGGAGGGCGTCGACTCCGTGCCGTACGAGATCTTCGATGGTCTTGACCGCGAGGCGGTAGAGCTGATCTGGGGGCAGCAGACCGGGGAGAATCTCCTCGTGGGCCGGGGACTGGTCGCCGTGGACCAGGTCGAGTTGGAGGAGTACGCGTTCGTAGGCGATTGAGCCCTCGACGGTGCGGGCGTTGTCGGCGAGCGCGGCAAGGTAGGAGCGTGCTTCGGCAAGGGTGACGGCGTGTGCGAGCAACGTACGTCCGTTCCCTGGTGGCGCTGGCTGAGGTCATTCAGGCGGCCATCGCCCGCAGCCGTTCCCAATTGGTCGAGGAGGTGACTCGATGAACGACCACCGCCCGCCCACCAGCAACATCGAGCCGCCCGACCCGAGCCAACTGCCGCTGTTCACCCCACAGCGGACCATGCCGGCACCGGTCACGCCACAGAACGGTCACCGAGCGCGGTCCGCGCCGTTTGCACCGCAAGAACGGTGCCGGCGGCGCACTGCTGTCTGCTATCCGGGACCACGCTGAGAGTCATGGCCTCGTCGACTATAAGGACCTTTTCAAGGCTCTGGAGACCGCAGTCACCGACTACACCTCGGGCGCGTTGGAGGACTACGACAAGTCTGATGTCGAAGGCCTTCTCAAGGACCGGGTAGCGAAGGGGCGTGAAGCGCTCGACGAGGCACTGGAGCAGATCCGCGCGATCGTCGAACCGGTGCTCCCGCCCAAGGCGACCCTGCAGTACCAGCGCTACTTCTGCGCCGTCGACCCTGGTGACGCGGAGCAACTCAAGACCAACGAGCCCAAGCGGGTCGACCTCTACAAGGCCGTCTCCACCGTGGTCCGCGCGTTCGCCAACCTGGCAAACGACATGACCGAGGCCGGCTACACGGCTGAGGAGACGGCGGCCATCCGTGCGGAGATCCAGCACTACTCAGACGTACGCGATGAGGTGAAGATCGGCGCGGGTGAAAACGTCGACTTCAAGGCGTACGAAGCCGACATGCGGGCCCTGCTCGACAAGTACGTCGTTGCCGACCCGTCCCGCAAGGTCACCGACTTCGATGACCAGGGCCTCATCGACCTGATCGGCAAGATCGGTCCCGAGGCACTCGGTCATCTGCCGGGCGGCATCCGCGGTGACCGTGACGCGGTGGCTGAGGTCGTCGTTAATAACATGCGCAAAGTGATCATCGATGAGCGCGCGCTCAACCCGGTCTTCTACGACAAGATGAGCAAGCTCCTCGACGACATCCTCGACGACCGCCGACAGGCGGCCATCGACTACGAGGAGTACTTGAAGCGATTGCTTGTGGCAGCACGCCTGGTCGGTGCCGGTGAGGACCAGTCTGCAGAGTTTCCGGACTGGGCTGAGACCCCAGGAAAGCGGGCCTTGGTGACTTACTTCCGGAACGAGATCGGCTTCAACGATGGCGTCGAGGTGGCGCTCGCTGTGGATGAAGCGGTTCGTGGCAGCAAGCGAGCCGACTGGATCGGCCACCCCCTCAAGGAGAAGCGGGTCCGCACGGCAGTGAAGCGGGTGCTTCCGGAGGGGTGGCAGGAGGTCAAGTTCGAGGAGCTGATGGATATGGTGAAGCGTCACTATGAGTACCACTAGCACCCAGCTCACCATCCGCGATCTGGAAGTCGACGTCCTCTACCAAGACATCAAGAACCTCCACATCGGCGTCTACCCGCCCGCCGGCCGCGTACGGGTAGCAGCACCGTCGCGCCTCGACGACGACCAGGTGCGACTCGCGGTCATCAAGCGGCTCCCTTGGATACGCAAGCAGCGCGCCGAGTTGGAGGCAGCGCCGCGTCTGAGCGAGAGAGAGCTGGTTGCGGGGGAGTCGCACTACGTCTGGGGCGTACGCCGCCGGCTCAAGATTGTCGAGCGTCCCGGTCGGATCCACTTCGAGATTGACGGCGACCGGCTCGTCCTCTACACCCCTGCCGATGTCGACACCGAGTCCAAGCGCGCCGCTCTGGACCGTTGGTATCGTGCCCTGCTTCGTACGGCTCTATCGGCCGTGATAGCCGAGTGGGAGGAACGCCTTGGCGTATCCGTTCCGCGTTGGAGCATTCGCCGGATGAAGACCAAGTGGGGCTCCTGCAACCGGGAGACCCATCACCTCTGGTTCAACCTCGAGCTCGCGAAGAAGTCGCCCAGGTGTCTGGAGTACATCGTCGTGCACGAGATGACTCATTATCGGGAGCGCAACCACGGCGAACGCTTTGCCAGAGCGATGGACCAGGTTATGCCTGACTGGCGCAGTAGACGAGATGAGCTCAACGCGGCCCCACTTGCCGACGAGATGCTATAGGCGTGCCTTCGCCTCAGCGAACGTCTCCGCGGGGCCGTGGGAGCGGGTCAGAAGAGCGCTAGTTGATCATCCTCCGGGTCGGGCTCGTTGGTGACCTCCGCGTTGGGGAAGGCGAATGAGGCCGCGCGCTGGCACAGGCTGAGGGCGTACGGGTATTCGAGGCCGTCGGGGTAGCTTGCGGTGAACCGCTGGTGGTGGACGAACATCGCCCAGTGTGCGGCGGTTTCGGGTTCGTCGCCCTTGGCGAGGCCGGCAACCGCGATCTCGAGGATTCTCGGAACGGGGGCTGCGGCGTCTGGGTGCAGTCCGTCGGCGCCGATGCGGATGAACTTTCGGAGGCCGCGGTGGTGCGTCTGAAGTTTCGGGTTCTTCGGCGCCAGGCTAAAGAACACCCGGTTATCGGGCGTGGCCTCGCACTCCTGCCAAAGTCCATAAGTGAACCCGGCCGGTCCAGGCTCAGCGTCCTCTTTCGCGGACGGGCGGGCCCACCACTGTGGCGTTTCGAGGCGGTCGGATTCGGTCCGTACCCGCACGACACGTAGCTTCTGATTGAACGCTGCCAACGGCGTGGATGCCGTCTCGTTGGGGCTGAAGCGGTCGATCTCGATGTCCTTGTCGGTGGCCCACTTCCAAAGTGACCGCACGTTGCTTGCGTCGGTAAGGAGTAGTGCTGGTCTTCCTTTGAGGCGCTGCATGGAGGTTCGGATGAACCGGCCGAGTTCGTCTCGCTGTACCGCTTCGGATCGTTGTTCCTCGGTCTTTGGCGGTGAGGCCGCGAGTCGGCAGAGGACTTCGTTGTAGGGGAGCCAGTCGGTCTCCTCGGCGGTCCGCGCCAGCACTCGGGGGTTGTTCGGGTTGAGGAGTACAGCGATGGGCATGAAGATCGATGAGCCGTTGGTCTTGCTGACGTTGCGGCGCACGAGCCAGATCGCTGCTTGGTCGAGGTCGTCTGGAATGTTGATGTCCGGGTGCCGTTCGGGCACAAGGCCGATACCCTGCGACCGGATCGTGTCCTCCCAAGACGCAAGCGCCTTGAACGGGAGCCTGTCGGCGTCCTTCGTATCGCCCGGCGTGGTGATGAACTGGGTGACCCGCTTCGCTCGCGCCGCGCCTTGGCGGATCGCCCACTTGGGATCGGTGCGGCGCTTCTTGAACGCACTGCGTGGCTGGATCTCTACGATCGCCGCCTCGCTCATGAACTCTTGGTCCTCGAAGTGCTTCCGTACGAGTTCCGCACGCTCGTTGATCGCCTTCTGATGGGCTTCGCCCCGCGCGGGTACGGCTCCTCCGCCCAACGCGGATGCCAGTTGACCTGCTGGTTCACAGATGACCCGAACCTTGAGCTCGTCGTCCTGGAACAGGATATGTCCCGGGTGGTCATGGACGACCTCGGGTGCGAGTCCGAGCCAGTGGGCTGCTGCTGCGACCAACGCGTCGCGTACGTCGTCTGTCTGTGTGAGCACGTGCACGCGCAGTTCCTCGCCCTCCATTCCGCGGGCGAGGATGTGACGGTGTCGGGCGGAGTTGTGGGCATCGATGCGCTCGTTTTCCGAGATGGCAAGGTCTCGTCGTTCGGGATGGGCGCGCAGTGCCTCTTCGTACTTCGCGACTTTCTCCAGATGTGCCTGAGTCGCTGCCGAATCGTCGGGGGCGCGTTTTGCCTTCGGCTTCCTAGGCTCGGTCGGAACTTTCTTCCTTGCAAGGATCTGGGGCTCGAGGTTCAGGCGGCCAAGCGGGGTCTGCTCGAGCGCGATTGCAGGCTCGAAGTCTTCGGGCAAAGCCTGTGAGGCCCAGGTGAGGATGTGCCTGCGTTCGTCGGGCATGACGCCTGTCTCGACATCGTGCCAACCCATCTGGGTGTGGTGGTTGGTGCCTGCTTGGATGTCGGCGGTGGGGCTCAGGTAGGCGCCCGCGTCGGTACTCATTACGGCTGGGTCGGGGAAATCGGCGCCAACGAGAAGTCGGTTGAGCATGCGGGCGTTGCCGTTCATGCCCCAGGCCGGCGGTTGGTCTCCGCCCATGTATCGCAGCGGCGCAACCGCGAATCGGGTCCGCCCTCGCAATGGGTCGAGATGCGGTTTGATGTAGGTCGAGACCGACTTGTCGGGGATGTAGAGCTTGTCAGTGACCCATCGGCGGATGCTGACGCCGAGATGCAATCGCGGCGACGGATCGAAGGGCCGCGTACGCATCTGGATCCCGAGCACTGCCGAGTAGTGTGCGACTCGCGATTCGCCGTTGCGGTTGACCGTCGTGTGCTGAAGCGGCGGCCACGACATCAACTCGGCCCCGTCTGGCGTGGCGACCTGGTGGAAGCGCAGATCGTTGGCGATCGGGTCGAGCGCCAGGATGCGCTCGGCGATGACCTCAGGGATCAGGCGATAGAGGAACTGGTCGAGCACCGCGGTTCCAGCCTTCGACTTGTCGATCTGGGCCGACTGGAAGGATGCGAGGTGCCAGTCATCGGAGTGTGCAGAGACATCGAGCGCATCAACGGCGCGCAGAAGTGCGGGGAAGTCCTTCTCATCGGACAGGTCGTCCTGGAGGTACGCCTGCATGATCCGTTTGAGCGTCTCGGCGTCTACGGGACGTCGGGCGTAGAGCCACGGCGTCGTGGATGACGGTGTGACTTGAGAGCCGGCGTAGAGCACGTCGGGGCACAGTGCTCGGAGGGTCTTATTGACCCGGCCGATCGGCAGCGCCCAGGACTCGTCGACGGCGTCTTTGCCGCGCTTGGCGGCGTACACCTCGCGAATGATCGCGGGCCAGTCCTCGGGCATCGTAAACGCATGGAACGATCCGAGCAGGCGGTCGAGGTCTGCCGGCAGCCGGAGTCGGTAGGAGGCAGTGTCGACAAATTCGTATGCCATGTCATTCTCTCTCGTCGAGGTGGATGAGGGCGTCCCAGAAGGGCTGGAAGAGTGCGGTCGCTACGGACTTGTCCGCAGCGGCGATGTGAGTTGCAGTTGGATCGAAGTAGGGCTTCAGGAGTTGCTCGAAGCCGCTGAGCAGTGAGATGCGTGCGGTGTCCGGAATGCCTGAACCAGCGGCGGCCTGTGGGAAGAAGGCTGCGTCGCAGAACTTCACGCGGGCTGCCACACCGCCGCGTACGAGGCGACCGATGACCTGCCACATCGTGACCATCTGGTCCCAGTCGAACGACCGGCGTTCGGCGTCGGTGAGCGCGCTGCGTGCGACGCTCCTCGTCAGGTAGTGGCGCGCCTTCAATCGCGCCTGGCGTCGGAAGTCGTCAGCTGCTTGGTTGAGTGTGGCGTGCTGGTTGACGAGGTCGTAGAAGGGTCCGTTGGGGTTTGCGGTGAACCGGATGGCCCAGTCGTTGATCGCATGGATGGCTAGGTTGATGTCGTCGGGGCGGTCGTGAGGTCGGACGAGAAAGTAGACCGATCCGATGGCGGCGGTCCCGTCGTCGAGGACGATGTTGTGGCCACGTTCGACTGCGAGAAGTGGCGCGACCAGGATCTGGCTGGTCATCGACGCGTAGCTCGCGACGTCCCCACGGCGAAGTGATCGCCAGACGTCGTCGCGCTCAGCGTCATCTGGGATGAGTTGGGTGACGTTGCCCTTCCAAGCGGGCGACTCGTGGAGGTAGTTGGCGACGGTGTTGGCTTCGGCATAGGAGCCGGTCAGGAGCAGGATCTTCTTGCGGCCGTCGGGTAGGGCCTCGAGTTCCTCTGCAAGGGTGCTGGTTGCGCCGGGAAAGTTCTCATCTGGAATCGCCAGCTGGTCCAGCATCTCCTTGAGTGCGGCTTCGCGGTGGCGGTTGCCTGAGATGCGGATGGGTTCTCCTGCGCGATCGAGAACGGGCTCGCGCTTGAAGGCTGTTTGGCGGATCGCGTCGACGTGCTTCTTCTTGGGTTTGAGGATTGCGCTGACGGGGATGTTGAGGTGATAGCGCGTGGATGTTCCTGCCCAGCTGGTGCCGGACATGAGCAGGACGTGGGGTCCGACGCTGTCGTCAGTCAGTCCGATGTCGGGGAGGCGACGCAGGAGGTCGCGGCCAACGCCGTTGCAGTGGAAGAACCTCAGGGAGCCGCTGTGAGGTGGAGGTCCGGGGACTTCTTGGGTGAATTGGTAGCCGAGGACGTTTCCCATGGGTGACTCGGCCATCACCGGCTCGTAGTCACGGGGTGGGCGGCGGGTCAATGAGTTGGCGGTGTTCTCGAGTTCGAGCTCGGCTTCCACGGTGGGCCAGGTGCTCGTGACGAAGTTGAGCCGGTTGTCGAGAGCCGCCACGAGGAGGGTGAAGGTGAATCGCGTGCGGTTGCGGTCCTGATCTTGGGCGAGTGTGGATGCTCCGCAGGTCAGTTTGGCGAGCGCGGCGTCCAGCCGGGTCGGGTCGGACTCGTAGCTGAGGAGCATGTTCGTGAGGTCGACCAGGTCGGCAACGAGCCGGCCATCTTCAGTATCTCTGTCTGCGCCGTGCTGCACGGGCCGGTCGCGGAACTGATTGAGGACACTCTCGAAGAAGTCACGGTCGACCGTCGCATCCTGGTCGTCGATGACCCAGTCGTTGTAGAGCTCTTGATGCAGGGTCATCGTGCTGAAGTACTTCGTGCCGACCCAGTCTCGGAGGTCCTTGCTGGCGTTCAGCATGATGTAGATGCTGTCGGCGGCGCTGTGGACGAGGTCCAGCGCCTTGATCCACTCGCTGACCCGGGGATTGGTGAGCTTCTTGCGGCCGTCTGCGGACACCAGCCGGATCGCGTGTTGCTGGAGCAAGTCGATCCATGACTCGTCACCGCTTCCGATGAGAGTCTCGGCCGGCGCGAAGGCTGAGTCGAGCTGTGTCTGGACCCGGTCGGCTTCATCGATGATGATGAGGTCGCTGCGGTCGGCGGCAGCCTCGAGGTAGCGGATGGTCTCGTCGCACTGGTGCTTCGGCAGACGTGCATGAAGGAGACTGGGCATCGTCGCCACCCAGACTGGCGCGTCCACCAATTCTCGTGCGGCCCGGTGCCGGGGGCAGCGGTTCCAGAGCGGACAGCCGTGCGGAACGGGCTCTGCCGCGCGCCTCGTCGGCGCCGACGAGTTGTCGTCAGGGTCTGTATAGGGATCGATCGCAACGGTCGGCACCGGAAGGAGGCGCTCGCACGGTGCGTCGTTGATTCGAAGAGGTTCCTTGTCCTCGAATCCGCGGAGGCCGTCGAGCGGACAAGCGCTGGAGAGGTAGTTGAACGCGGGGTCTGAGTGGGCAAGCATCGAGACTGCTCCCGCCGAGTGCTTGCGCATGTGCAGTCGTTGAATGTGTCGTTCGCGGGTCGAACGACCCACGATTGGAGCTGCCCAGATCTGGTCGCTTTCGAGTTCGTTGAAGGTCGTGGCGATTCTCAGGCTCTCGGCGACATCGCCGACGACGACTGTCACTTTCAGGCCGAGTTGCACGACGCAGTGGTAGGTGAGGAGGTGCATGATGGTGCTCTTGCCGGCGCCGACCATCCCGACCAGGTGGAAGAGTCCACCGATTGTTAGCTCCCAGTCGGGGGTCTCGCTGAAGTCCGTCATGGTCGCGACGGCCATCTCGACCTCGCCGAAACTGTCGGTCCACCGGTTCCGTGTCGTCGGGTCGTGCGTCCTTGCTGCGGCGTCCATGGCTTCTGCGGCTCGCAGTAGGTCGCTGCGGGTGACGACGATGGGTGCTCCCTCACCGGCCTTGCCTGCACGAATCGGCATGCGTGCAGGTTCCACAGCATCGACCAGTTCTGGTGGCACGGTGACTGCGTGGGCAGTTCGGTTGGCGCTGAAGCGGTACTCTCCCGCTCCGGCCATCGGAAGTCGCTTACCTGGTGTCGCGGCGACGCTTGCGAGTGCGGCTTCGTAGGTGTCGAAGCGGCACGCGCCGATCGACGGCTCGCGCCTTTCCGGCACCGAATCGATGCTGATGAGATCGAACCCGCGAAATTGTTGTGGGAGGTTCACGTATGCCGTGAGAAGGGTCTCCCAGACGTGCCGGCGCCGCAAGCCAGACAGGTAGTAGCGAGCGTGGTCGATGCGCTCTTGTGCCTCAGCGGTCAGATCGGGGACCGAGGCTTGTGCGTAGGGATACCCGCTCAGCAGCGGCCAGAGGTCCATGGCGGGGGCACTCTTGTCGATGCTCTGGAGCAGGTGGAGGCCGAGCTCGATCTCGCCGACCTGAGCGGCTGACAGGCGGGCGTCCTCGGGCCAACAGGGCCCGAGTTCTCTGAGTAGATCCTTGCTCCACCCTCGCGTGCTACGCATGCTGAACTCCCGCCTTCTCTGTTGAACCGATGCATTCGGCGAGCTTCGCTTTGACGTCTTTGACAAAGCTGCTGTCGCGGATGGGCACGATGTCCTTGCCACCGCCCGCTAGCTCTCGCGCATGACCAAACCGCCGGGCGTAACTGTCGTCAGCCTTGAACCGGTACTCGGGGACGACGAGGAAGCCCCGGTCGTGGGACGGCTTCGATGGGATCCGCGTGAAGCGGTGTCCCAGCACCCCCGGGTGGGCGTAGTCCTTGACGTCCACGGCCCACCTCACGTTGTCGGGAAAGGTGATCAGTAGGTCCACAGCGTCGTAGTGAGGCCACATCTCCACCGGGAGGCCAAGGTCCTTCATCAGCTTCTCGAGCTGAATCTCGAAGAGACCGGGTCCCGTGATGTACGCCCGGAGCGGGAGCTTCAACTCGAACACAGGCTCGTTCGCCTCAAGGAGTTCTCCGACCCGGTTGGCGTCCATGTAGTGACACCTGTCCATTACGCAGCGCCACCGGCCATCGCCATCCAAAGGAACGAGCAGGGACCTGCAGCCAGCGCACAGCGCATACTGGTTGCCGCGACGCAAGGTGGCTGGCGCCTGGCGGTAGCACTTGCGGAGAATGTCGCTGACCGGAACCAGAATGAGCTCGCTGAGTTCGCGGTCCATCGTCGAGCGCAACATTGCCGGCTTCTCGATGAGAAGACGACGAAACGCCTCGTACGTCTGAGGAGACTCCGCCTCCCGACAAGCCGAGAACACCTGCGAGATGATCCGGTTCTCGAAGCTTTCACCGATCGGATCGGCATTTCGGTACCGCATCTCCAGGCACGTTCCGGTGGGTGTCCGCGTGTCTGCGTGGACCAGCACATCTGTGGATTCAGAGCCGGGCAGCCACTCCCTGATCGGGCGGCCGGCGATGATGTCGATCATCTCCGGCACGCTGCCTGGCGTCCGATGTGCATCGTTGCTCAGCGTTCGGAGCACGAACTGGTTGTAGACGCGCTGGACCACCGGGTCGTACGCCGTCTTCGAGGGAGTCTCGGACTCTGAGAGCTGGATTATGGCGTTTGCCATGCCAGCCAGGAAGTCTTCCTCATCAATCATCGGCATCAGCTTGGGTCTCGCTCTCGATCACATCGGGGCACCACTCGGTGTATGCGCAGAATCTGCACGCATCACCGGGTCGCGCTGGGAACTGGCTGTCGGTGAACCAATCAGGGGCAACACCGTTGATAACCTCGCGGGCTCCCGCCTGTGTCTGGAGATCGTGGGGGTCAAGAATCCGTACGTCGGCGCCACTGTCCGTGAGGTACTCGACCTCTATGCGTGCGACGCGTTTTGTCTTGGAGACTGCTTCCGCGGCGCAGAGCAGGACTGCCAGGGCCAGTTGAATGTGCTTGCGCGTGGCGAACAAGTGGGCCGTGCCCCGTGGTGCGTACTTGCTCGTGGTCGTCTCGCGCCACACCAGCTCGCCACTCTCCGAGTAGAGGAGATCTGGCTCGGCCACCACGAGAGCAGACGCCTTGTCGTCGAACGCAACGACCTCAGGGTGGGGGAGCGGATGCGAGCTGGCTCCGGCGATCCACGGACAGATGCACACGTGCTGCGCCAGGAGGTGGGCCGCTCGTTCTCGGTCACTTGCGTCGATGTCACCGCGCTCGGCGAGCAATTCGGTGATCCTGGCCGACGTGCATGGACGAACCTCTGGCTCCTTATGCAGGGAGTCCAGGGTGGCGTCGACGATCCTGCCGACGCGGACGCTGTCGCTCTCCCTGCGCTGCGGCGGAACGTTCAGCGCCCGGAGGGACATCTGCCGGGGACATTGCGAGTGATAGCGAAGCGTCGTTGCCGACACGGAGCGCAACGGAGCCTTCGGGTTGTTGAGCCCGAGCAGGCCCGACGCGCGCGGCACTGTCTCGCATCCATCCAGGAACTTGCACGGCGCACACTTGCTGCTCGGCACCTCGGCGCCGTCCTCGATAGCGCTTGAGGCCGCAGGTCGTCCGACGTCGTCGTAGAACTCTCTCGCTTCCTCGCGGGAACCGGCAAATACGTCCTCGAACGAACCGTCGTAGAGAGACAGCGCGCGAACGATGACCTCGGCGGGTGCGGTGTTGTCGGAACCAGCGACAAGAGCGAAAGGATTCGACCACGGCGAAGGCCAGGTGGCCAGCCGCCCAAAGGCCGCGGTGAATGCAGCAACCGCGACCTTGACCGCATCAGGGCGTCGCCCCGTATTGGTTGGCAGCACATGGACACGTCGGCTTCCGTCAGAGTTGCTGTATCCACGACCCCAGGCGTACAACTCCCGGCGCGAGTCCGCTGTCACGCCCTGAACGGTCCACAGGCCTTGAACGGGCTTGAGACCCTGTGCCTCGAAGTCGGGATAGACCGAGATCGCGTGGCTTAGCCATGCACGCTCGGCAACTCCGATCGAGTCGATCGCCTTCAGACGATCGATCGCCTCCTCACGAGACAGCCCCTCGACCTCGAAAGCGTGCACAGCGCCAAACAGAGGCTCGAGCAGGAACTCAGAGTCCTTGGCCTTAGACCGGAACGGCCGCCGCGGGTACGGATCCGAGACGCGAGTCTTCGCGGACCGTCCGTGTGGGCACCACGACTCGGCCGCGAGGCTCGCGCCGACACGGACGATCGGCAAAGAGCGAAGGGCCCGCGAGCCCGCAGATGCTTGGGAGATTGTCACAATTGGCACCGAGATGCGCGAGGGCTGCTACTGACGAAGGTATTGACCTCGCCGTACACGATGGTCCCGAGATGTGTGGGTTGAATCACGGCCATGGAACATATCGGTAGGCACCGACAGTATTGCTCGTGAACGCGTCGGGGTGCGGCCAGATCCCCCATTTTGATGGTCGCTGTTGGGTCCATTTGCCTACACAACCGGCGACGGGGCCTTGGTCAAGTCCCGTGTGGTGGTGTACGACGGTGATTCGTCGTTGATGGTGTTCAGGCGCTGATTGCGCCGGCGGTGTCGGTGTCCTCCTCGGGGTCGTCGGTGGTGGTGATCAGGGTGAGCCTGCTCTTGGCCAAGACGTCGAGTCCGAGGTATCGGCGCCCGTCGGCCCATTCGTCGTTCTGCTCAGCCAGGACCGCGCCGACGAGGCGGATGATCGAGCCTCGGTCGGGAAAGATCCCGACGACGTCGGTGCGCCTGCGGATCTCGCGGTTGAGGCGTTCGTTGGGGTTGTTGGACCAGATCTGGCGCCACACGGCCTTGGGGAACGCGGTGAACGCCAAGACGTCGGCGCGGTGCTCGTCGAGGTGCGCGTGGACCTCGGGCAGGGTCTTCTCGATCTGGTCGAGGAGCTTCTCGTACTGGTGCTGCACGGCGTCGGCGTCGATCTGGTCGAAGACCGAGTGCAGCATCGCCTTGACCCCGCCCCAGGCGTGCTTGGGGCAGATCGACATCAGGTTCGCGGTGTAGTGGGTGCGGCACCGCTGCCACGACGCACCGGGCAGTGCCGCGCCGATCGCGTCGACCAGCCCCGCGTGGGCGTCACTGGTGACCAGCGCGACACCGTTCAGGCCGCGGGCGACGAGGTCTTTGAAGAAGGTGTTCCATCCGGCGCCGGACTCGGCAGTGCTGGTCGCGATTCCGAGGATCTCCCGGTAGCCGTCGGCGTTGACGCCGGTGGCGACCATGACCGCGATCTTGATGACCCGGCCGCCTTCGCGGACCTTCATCGTCAACGCGTCGGCAGCCACGAACGTGTATGGGCCGGCGTCCAGCGGTCGTTCGCGGAAGTCACGCACGAGCTCATCGAGATCACGGGCCATCACGCTGACTTGGGACTTCGACAGGCCGGTGATGCCCAGTGACTGCACCAGCCGGTCCATCCGCCGGGTGCTGACGCCGAGTAAGTAGCAGGTCGCGACCACCGAGGTGAGCGCGGCTTCGGCGCGGCGGCGTCGCTCGAGAAGCCACTCGGGGAAGTAGGAGCCCTCCCGCAGTTTTGGGATCGCGACGTCCAGGGTCCCGATCCGGGTGTCGAGGTCGCGGTGACGGTACCCATTGCGGCGGTTGGCCCGCTCTGGGTCGCGGGTGCCGTAGGAGGCTCCGCAGACACTGTCGGCGTCGGCCGAAAGCAGGGTGTTGATGAAGCCGCCCATCAGCTCACGCAACAGGTCCGGGCTGGCCACCCCCAGGTGAAACGCGGCGGAGCAACGAGCATTTACGCAGGTCAGGCCATTGCTCCCTATGAATATCAGGTGAGTGGGCCGTCCGGCGGAGGTCGGGCCAGCGGCACCTGCTGATCTTCAACATGCTTTGCCGGGTGATCTCCCGAGTGGGCTGCACGCGGTCATGCGCGCCGGCGGCGGTTGGCGTGACCGACGCTTTGCTCATTGACACCACTTGTGGACGAAGCCTAAGATCCTGGTCCAGTTATCGAAATTAAGTTCCAAATGTCGAAATGACATACCTTGGGAGACGCGAGCGCTGCGACCTCGTGCTGGATGTTGTATTGCCATCGAGCAACTTCCTTGGTTGGAATCGCACTACCAATGACGAGGTCCACGAACAACCGAGGCCGGCCCAAACAGAGCGTCGTCCACGATGCACAGCACCCACTGGCATCTAATTCCTGTGGTGCCGACCCCGGACAAGCGCGTGGTGTCGAACGCGATGGCTCAAGCGGCGCAACAGGAGAATCCCATGTCCTACCTTCCGGGCAACGCGGCAAATCAAGGCGTCTGTTCTCGCGTGATGAGCTGGGGCCCACCGAGTCGACTGTCGAAGGCATGGATGGCGTTCGGCTTGTCCGGGGAGGGTTTGGATGGCGTCTGGTGAGTCGCGCCACTCTGTGTCGGTCAAAGATGTCGCGGGGGCCGCCGGTGTGTCATTGGGCACGGTCTCCAACGTGCTCAATCGGCCAACTCTGGTCAGCGCAAAAACACGCGCACTGGTTGAGGCCGCGATGCGCGACCTCGGGTTCGTCCGCAACGAGTCAGCCCGTCAACTCCGCGCGGGGTCGAGCAGGACGCTGGGATACGTGATGCTGGACGCTGGGAACCCGTTCTTCGCTGACGTCGCGCAGGGCATGGAAGAGGCGGCCGAGGCGGCGGACCTGGCGCTCTTGTTATGTAACAGCGGGCAGCGACCGGCACGAGAGAATGTGCATCTGGAATTTCTCGAGCAGCAACGAGTTCAAGGAATCCTCATCACCCCGGTGAACCCTGACGCACCCGGCCTGTTGGAGATTCAGCTCCGTGGGACCCCGCTCGTCGTCGTCGACCGCACCCGATCAGACTCCTCACTGTGCTCCGTCGCTGTCGACGACTTCCGCGGGGGCGCGTTGGCGATCGAACATCTCCTTGAGCGAGGGCACGACCGGATCGCGTTCGTTGGCGGCCCGATGTCGCTCGGCCAAGTACAGGACCGCCTTGCCGGCGCGCGTGCGGCCTGGGCAGATGCCGGTCGGCCCAGCAGTGCACTGTCGGTTATCTCCTCCGACAAGATGGATGTCGGTAGCGGTCGCCTCGCCGTTGGGTGCATGGGTCGCCTACCACGCGCGGAACGGCCGACCGCCGCCTTCTGCGCAAACGACTTGGTCGCCTTGGGACTTCTCCAGAGCGCCATCGGCCATGGCATCAACGTTCCGACCGACCTCGCAATCGTCGGATATGACGACATCCAGTTCGCGTCAGCCGCTGCGGTGCCCCTCACATCGGTCCGTCAACCGAACGTTGAGATAGGTCGCGCCGCCGCAGAGCTCGCGTTGGATGAATCCAGAAACCCCGACCATGTGCACGCACAGATCAAGTTCACTCCGGAACTGATCGTGCGAGACTCCACTCAATGACCGAAATGGCTGACGGTCGAGGATCAGGCTCCGGTCCCAGATGCACTCGACCGGCGGCGCGTAGGCGTTCTTAGCCAGTTGGTCGATACGGGGGAAGCGAAGGTGGGCGCCCCTACAACCGCGGGTCGACGTGGATCTTTGGACCTGGTCCCGCGCCGCCCGGCGGGCGCCCGGCCAGTACTGGGCCGATGTCGCCAAGTCCAAGGGTCGCGGCAACGAGCGGCCGTGGGTCGACTGCTCCAGTTGCGAAGGAGTGAATGGCCGAGTCGAGCCCAGGCGAAGCACTTAGGATCCCCACAGCCGTGATGTCGCCCAAGACCAGGTCACGGGTGTCGACGAGACTGGGCTCTCCGGCCAGCCCGATGTACACCAGGCGGCCGGCGGGCTCGACGAGTTCGATCGCAAGTGCAGGCAGGCGCGGCGCGTTGCTCGCGTCGACGACCGCGTCGAACGGCAGCCGCGGCAGGCCGTCCGCATCCCACGCATTCGTGAACCCAAGACTCCGCACGAAGTCGAGAGACGCGGATTCAGCACCAAGCACATGCACCTCGACGCCCGCAGCCCGCAGGAACATGGCGGTGAGCAGCCCGATCGTGCCCGGACCCATCACGAGCACTCGTTCCTCCCCATTGGACGAAGCCGCTTGCGCTGCTCTGAACGCGTTCCCGCCCGGCTCGATCAGCGCGCCCAACGTCGGATCCACGGCATCCGGCAATGCTCGCAACGCCACCGCAGGAATCGCGACATATTCGGCGAGCGCCCCTGGCCGCCCGTCGCGGACACCAACCTCCTGGCGTGCCCCGCACACGTGATGGTGACCACGCTGGCAGCGGCGGCACTTGCCGCAGCCAATCATGGTGTCGCCAGTAACCCGTCGACCGGTCCAGGTCGGATTCACGCGCCTGCCTACGTCAACCACCGAGCCTGTCCATTCGTGGCCGAGCCGAAGAGGGAATGTCGTGTGTCCTTCTTCGAGGTAGGCCATCGTGCCGGCGAAGAGTTCCATGTCGGTTCCACAGACGCCGACACGCTCAACGGCGACGACGACCTCGCCCTCTGCCGCCTCCGGCGTCGGAACATCACGAACCTCGGCAACACCCGGGGCGGGCACGACCAGGGCGCGCATGGTCGTCATCGACACCCGATGACACGCTGACGCTGGGTGCCCAGCCCGGTGATGCCGAGCTCCATGACGTCGCCCTCCTGGAGCCAGATCTGCGGCTGGAAGCCCATCCCTACACCTGGCGGTGTGCCGGTGTTGATGAGGTCGCCGGGCTCGAGAACCATGAACTGGCTGATGTAGTGCACGATGAACCACGGATCGAAAATCATGGTCGACGTAGAGCCGTCCTGGCGCCGCGTTCCGTTGACGTCGAGCCACATATCCAGGGCGAGGACGTCGACCTCGTCGGGCGTGGCCAGCCAGGGGCCTGCAGGGTTGAAGGTCTCCGACGACTTTCCTTTGAGCCATTGCCCGCTGCGCTCGAGCTGGAACGCACGCTCGCTGACGTCATTCACAACGAGAAAGCCTGCCACAGCAGCCTTGGCCTCCTCGACTGAGTCCAGGTAGCTCGTGCGGCGCCCGATCACGATGCCAAGCTCAACCTCCCAATCAGGCTTGGTAGCGCCACGTGGAAGGCGGACATCGTCGTTCGGGCCGACAAGCGTGTTGGGGGACTTGGTGAAGAGGATGGGTTCCTCGGGCAACGCCTGGCCTGTCTCAGCGGCGTGGTCGCTGTAGTTGAGGCCGACGCAGATGATCTGGTGCGGGCGTGCTATCGGGGCGCCGATCCGCGAATCGTCGAACCTGGACGTCAGGCCCTGGGTGAGCCGCTCGGCGACGATGGGGCGGATACGGTCGAGACCACCAGACCCGAAGAAGGTCTCGTCGAAGTCGGCGGTCACATCGCTCAGGTCGACGTAAGCATCCTCCCCGACGCGTGCCACGGGTCGCTCTGCTCCGGGCGCTCCAATGCGCATCAACTGCAAAGTCGTTCACTCCTGGAAGTTATGGCCCGTCGGCGGGCGTCAAGCCCGATGGGCCCTCGGATGACCTAGAGTATTGTTTGTTCCAAATAGTAGGCCGCCATTCCAGAAAGTGAAATATGCCGTGAGTGACTTGCGCAGTGCAGGGTGGTACGCCGGATCCGACCGCAACGCCTACATCCACCGCGCGTGGATGCGTCGGGGTGCGCCCGCCGATGCGTTCGACGGTCAGCGACCACAGATCGCCGTAGCAAACACAGCCTCGGACCTCACTCCCTGCAACGCCCATCTGTCAGAAGTCGCCCGTTCGGTGCGCGACGGCGTCTTCGAGGCAGGCGGAATCCCTCTCGAGCTACCCGTTGTCTCGCTCGGGGAAACCCAGGTGAAGCCGACCGCGATGCTGTGGCGCAACATGGCCGCCATGGCGGCCGAGGAGATGTTCCGAGCCAATCCCATCGACGGCGTCGTACTCCTCGGCGGATGTGACAAGACGATCCCCGCTCTGCTCATGGCTGCCGCATCGGTTGATCTGCCTGCTGTTGTGGTTCCGGGCGGTCCCATGCTGACCGGGACCTTCAGAGGGACCCCACTCGGGTGTGGCACGGATGTCTGGCGTCTGAGCGAAGAGGTGCGAAGCGGAACCCTCTCGGTTGAGGAGTTCACACGCTCAGAGTCCTCAATGATTCGCAGCCGTGGCCACTGCAACACGATGGGCACCGCCTCCACCATGGCGTTTGTCGCCGAAGCGCTCGGCATGGTGATGCCGGGCCTTGCCGGAACACCGGCTCCTGACAGCCGACTTCTCGAGGGTGCTCACGCCACCGGCCGCCTCGCCGTGGAACTCATTGCTTCTGGCCGGCGGCCGAGCAGCGTCATCACCCGCGCCTCATTCCACAACGCCATCGTCGCTCTCGCGGCCATCGGTGGTTCGACAAATGCCGTCGTGCACCTGCTGGCTCTTGCCGGACGGCTTGGCATCACCCTCAGCCTGGAGGATTTCGACACGATCGGTGCCGACGTTCCTCTCCTCGTCGACCTGCAGCCCTCCGGTCGTTTCCTCATGGATGACCTGTTCAGAGCGGGTGGGCTTCTCGCGGTGCTACGTGAGGTCGAGGACCTGCTCGACCCAACTGCCTTCACGGTCACAGGAAAGCCCCTCGTCGAGCACCTTGTCGATGCACAGGCGTGGGATCGCGAGGTCATCCGACCACGCCAGCAGCCGCTGCAGGACCACGCCGGTATTACGGTCCTGCGCGGCAACCTCGCACCGGAGGGTGCCATCATCAAGCACTCCGCCGCCTCGCCAGAACTGCTACATCACCGGGGAGCCGCGGTCGTCTTCGACAGCATCGAAGACTTCCGCGCCCGCATCGACGACCCGGACCTGGAGGTCGACGCATCATCTGTCCTCGTCCTTCGGGGTTGCGGCCCCAAGGGCTATCCGGGAATGCCCGAGGTGGCCAATATGCCGCTACCAGTGAAGCTGCTGGAGCAAGGCGTGCGTGACATGGTCCGGATCTGTGACGGACGCATGAGCGGAACCGCGTACGGCACGGTCGTACTTCACGTCAGTCCCGAGGCAGCAGCCGGAGGGCCTTTGGCGAAGGTGCGTACCGGTGACGTGATCGAGCTTGATGTGTCCGAAGGCCTGCTCCAGGTAGACGTCCCTGAAGAAGAGCTCGCTGCTCGCGAGGCAAGCTCCGCCGCAGCGGCTGCCTACGCCGCGCCCACGCGGGGCTGGACGAAACTGTATGTTGATCACGTTCAGCAGGCTCACACCGGCGCGGACCTCGACTTCCTCGTGGGATCGACCGGCTCTGAGGTCGCGCGTGAGTCTCATTGAGGGGTCGCGCGACAACGTTGGGTCGTCTTTGCCTGGCGGACTTCTTTCCGCTTTGGACGCCGCTGTTCCCGGCGGCGTCGCGGCCCGGCTGACCGACCGGCTCGCCTACGCCCATGACGCATCGCACTACCTCAAGGTGCCCCAGGCTGTAGTCGCGCCTCGGAGCGCGAGCGAGGTCGCGGACCTGCTTCGCGCAGCCGCACGGGACCAGTTCCATCTGACGTTTCGCTCGGGTGGCACGAGCCTGAGCGGTCAGGCCTCAACCAGCGGCGTCCTGGTCGACACGCGGCGACATTTCCGCCGGATCGACGTCCTCGACAATGGGGCGCGAGTGCGCGTCGAACCCGGCGCGACCATCCGGGCGGTCAATGCGCGACTCGCGCAGTACGGCCGCCGATTAGGTCCGGACCCGGCAAGTGAAGTGGCATGCACTGTCGGTGGAGTGATCGCGAACAACTCCAGCGGGATGGCCTGTGGCGTGCACGCCAACGCTTACCGCACACTGGAATCGGTGATCCTCGTGCTGGCACATGGCACGGTCATCGATACGGCCGACGTCGATGCCGATCAGCGCCTCCGTCGATCAGCGCCCGACATCTACGACGGACTCCTCGAGCTTCGGGCGCAAGTCGTCGGCAACCAGGCTTCCCTCGCCACGATCAAGCGGCTCTACTCGATCAAGAACACGATGGGTTACGGCGTCAACGCACTCGTCGACTTCGATCGTCCGATCGACATCCTCGCTCACCTCGTGGTCGGTAGCGAAGGCACCTTGGCTTTCGTCGCCGAGGCCACGTTCCGGACCGTTGACGCGCACGCTCACGCTGCGACCGGGCTGCTCGTGTTTCCCACGCTGGAGGCCGCGACAGCATCACTGCCGGCCGTCGTCGACTCCGGCCTGGCGACGGTCGAACTGCTCGATGCAAGGAGCCTGCGGGTGGCGCAACGCGACTCCGGCGCAGACGCACTCCTGCGCACGGTCGATGTCGACCAGCACGCCGCCCTGCTGGTCGAGCATCAGCGTGGGAGTCACGAAGAGCTGATGGACCTCGTCTCGGCCACGGGCGACCTGGCAGCAAGTCTGCCCCTGGTCAAGCCTGCCGAACTGAGTACGGATTCCGCTCGGCGCGCGGGCTTGTGGCGCACTCGGAAAGGCTTGTACGCCGCGGTGGCGGGAGCACGGCCGTCAGGCACGACGGCGCTGTTGGAAGACATCGCTGTCCCCGTCGACAATCTACTCCCCACGTGCGCTGCACTCGTTGGCATGTTCGATCGGTATGGCTACGAGGAGAGCGTGATCTTCGGGCATGCGAAGGACGGAAACATCCACTTCCTCCTGAACGAGCGTTTCGGCGAACCCGAGATGATCGGTCGGTACCACGACTTCACCGAGGAGTTGGTCACGCTCGTCCTGGACAACGAAGGCACCCTCAAGGCCGAGCACGGGACCGGCCGGGTCATGGCGCCATACGTCCGACGCCAGTACGGTGACGAGCTCTACGATGTGATGCGCGGAATCAAGACCCTCCTTGATCCCGGAAATCGTCTCAACCCCGGTGTCCTCCTCGACGAGGACCCGATGGGTCACATTGTCGACCTCAAGATCTCGCCTTCCGTCGAAGATGAAGTCGACCGATGTGTGGAGTGCGGGTACTGCGAACCCGTCTGCCCGAGCCGTGACCTCACGACCACGCCACGCCAGCGCATCGTCCTCCGCCGAGAGATGGAGCGCGCGCGACATGCTGGCGACACCGACACGGTTCGCCAATTGCAGGAAGAATACGAGTACGACGGCATCGAAACGTGCGCCGTTGATGGCATGTGCCAGACCGCATGCCCAGTCCTCATCAACACCGGTGACCTCGTACGCCGCCTTCGGACCGATAGCGCCGGGAGGATCGAGCAGGCGGCCTGGCGCACCGCCGCGCGTCACTGGGATGGCACAACGCACGCTGCATCGCTGGGCATGACCGCGGCCAAGACCGCGCCGTCCCTCACTCGAACCGTCACCGAGGCCGGCCGCGCGGTACTCGGGGCGCAACGCGTCCCCGAGTGGTCCACCGAACTTCCGCGGGGAGGGGCACGCCGTCAGGCTCGGGCGTCTGGCGGCCCGAGCGCCGTCTACTTCCCATCCTGTGTGACCACGATGTTCGGACCTGCCGTCGGTCAACGAGGCGTGCGAGACGCTCTTCTCGAGCTGTGTGAACGTGTCGGCGCCGGCATGCGGATTCCTGACGGGATCGCGTCCTGGTGCTGTGGAACACCGTGGAAGTCGAAGGGTTTGACCGAGGGCTACGAACACATGCGAAAGCTGGTCGTTCCGGCACTTTGGGAGGCCAGCGATCACGGCGCCCTGCCCGTTGTTTGCGATGCATCTTCGTGTACCGAAGGACTGCGACTCCTGACCGACATCGCCCGATCGCAGGGCCAAGACTTGACCGTCATCGACGCAGTCGCATTCGCTGACGAGGTGTTGATCCCGCGGCTGCCCGATCTGCCGAGTGGCCAGGCGATGCTGAAGCGGGTCGTCGTCCATCCGACCTGCTCATCGACACACTTGGGTATGAACGACGTACTTACCCGCGTTGCTGCCCAGGTCGGCGAAGAAGTGGTTGTGCCGTCGGAGTGGGGATGCTGTGGCTTCGCGGGCGACCGGGGCCTGCTTCACCCCGAGCTGACCGCATCGGCAACGAGGGACGAAGCACAAGCGGTTTCGCGCCTTGACGCTGAGGGCTACATCTCGAGCAACCGCACCTGCGAGCTCGGGCTCACCCGAGCGACGGGACGCCCCTACCGCCATGTGCTCGAGCTGCTCGCCGAGCGCTACGCATCAACTGCGAAGCCGACGGTAGGGGATGAATCCGGATGAAGACACCATGGCTGACCCTCGTGGTGGGCCGGCAGTGGCCGAAGCGGGCCGCCGCGCACTGGAGCGCCCGGCGTACGGGAGTCCGCCGGCTCGCATCAGGCAGCGACGTTCGGAAGATCCAGCGCCCCGCCTCGAGGCTGATATGAGCCCTCAACAGCCTCCTATGGAGCCGAGCGGAACCTATGCGCCTGACTTGGTTCGGGCGCATGCAGACACCTGGGCCTTGTCAGAAGGCCCGTGGTGGGATCAGCGGCGACAACGGCTTCTGTGGGTCGACATCCTCGGCCGATCACTCTTGGGAGGGCAGTTGCTCGACGGCGCATTGTTCGACGTCCGGGCACGAGCGTTCGACCACATGGTGAGCGCAGTCTCGACCACGCTCGACGGAACGATGATCCTCGCCGCCGAGGACCGCCTGCTCGCGATCCGCCGTGACGGATCGATCACCGAAGGCCCGAGCCTGCTGCAACCCGGGGCAGGGCGCCGTCTCAACGACGCCACGACCGATCCATGCGGGCGGTTGCTCGTGGGCTCACTTCGTATGGATGGCCCGTCGGCGACCGAATGTCTGTTCCAAGTCGACACCGACGGGTCCGTGCGAACGCTCGATGACGACCTCACGTTGTCGAACGGCCTGGCCTGGTCATCGGCTGGCGACCGCCTGTTCTCCGTCGATACGTTGAGGCGTTGCGTGTATGTCCGGGACTACGACGCGGACTCGGGAACCGCCGGTACGCGGCGTGTGCACCTCGAGCTCGAGCACGGTTTTCCGGACGGAATCGCCGTCGACGCCGACGATCATCTCTGGGTAGCGATCTGGGGAGGCGGAGCGGTGCACCGATACGACCCGACCGGCGAGCTGGTCCAACGGGTTCGAGTTCCGGCGCCTCACACGTCGTGCGTCGCCTTTGCCGGATCCGACCTGAGGACACTGGTGATCACCACCGCCCGAGCCGAACTCAGCGACGGTCAACTCGCCGCTTGGCCGCTGTCCGGCTCCATACTCACCCTGAGGGTACGAACTCGGGGGCTACCGGTATGGACCGCTACGGCGACCTGGGCAACCTAGACCCCTTCTGGTCGGCCGACTGGTGACGACTCAGTGGCCATCATGCCCACGCCAACCCTCGGGTCGCCGTCTGAATCGAATCGCGTTCGGCCCGTGGCGCAGTAGTAGGTGTTGCACTACGCTATGCGGAGTTTCATATCTCTGAGCGATATTCCAATAATTGGAACAATTGAGCCGATGCTTGGTGACTCACTCCGATCATTGGCCTGAAAGCGAAGGACAGATGGACTCACGAGCGGAAGCACGGCAGAACACAGCAGAGCGCGGAGCGGGCACCGGTAAGCGCTGGCGACTCGCCGTTGCGTCGTCAGTCGGCGCGGCAATGTCAGTAGGCCTCGCGCTGTTGCCAACCGGAGGAGGTGCGGCAGCCGCGTCGGAAGCGTGCGCCCCGAAGGCCGCCGGCCAACCCATGTGGGTGACCGCGGACTGTGTCGACCCAACCTATGGAAAGCCGGTCATCGACAGCCAGCGGGACGTCGCAGGCGACACGCCGCACCATCAGGTCACCGGCCACTTCGCGGGGACCAGTTCCCGTTTCAACATCTACCTCCCGCCGGTGGGCCAGTGGGAGGGCCGCTTCTACCAGATCGTCTATCCCCTGCAGAGTGAGAACGCTTCGCCTCGCGACATCGCTCTTGCTTTCGACAGCGGCGCCTATCGTGTACAGACCAACGGCACTTCTGGATACCGAGTCGATGCTGCCGCAGCTAAGTTCGCGAAAACCGTCGCGGCCGACTACTACGGAACCTCGCGACAGATCCACGGCTACATCTATGGCGGCAGCGGCGGGTCTTTCCAGACGATCGGTGCGATCGAGAACACAACTGGCGTATGGGATGGTGCCGTGCCGTGGATTCCCGCGGCGCCGACGTCCATCCCGAACAACTTCTTCGTCCGCGCCTTCGCCCGCATCGTCCTCGAGGACAAGGCTCCGCAGATCGGCGACGCCGTCCAGGTCGGTGGTTCGGGAGACCCCTACGTCGGGTTGACGAGCCCACAGAAGGCGATCCTGGACGAAGTGACCCGGATGGGCGTTCCGCTGCGCGCCTGGAAGAACTACCGATACCTGCTTGGGCTCGATGACGCGCAGGGCCTACTCGCGTTCGCCGGCGCTGTACGCAACTTGGACCCCACCTACGCTGACGACTTCTGGGGTGAACGCGGATACCTGGGAACCGAGCAGTCACCGTTGGGCGACATCTTCCGAGCTTCGCTGGTTGACCGGATGCCTGCAGTGACCACGGTGAACCGCAATTCCCAGGGTCAGCCGACCAGCCTTGTGCTCGAGAACGCGCCGTCGAACCCTCACATCACTCCATTCGACTTCACCGCCTATGGCCCGGACGGAACCACCAAGATCGGCGCAGTCACCGGCTCGCTCGACGCGGAAACCAAGACCCTCGCCATTGGTAGCGGCACGTCGTCCGCTGTGCTCGACGCGCTTACCGAGGGCAGCAAGATTCGGGTCGACAACCGCTGGACCCTGGCTCTGACTGCGTACCACCGCTACCAGGTTCCGAAGCGCTCTGGGCTCTATGCCTGGGACCAGTTCCGAGACGCATCGGGACAGCCGATCTACCCCCAGCGAAGCGTCGAGGTCGGCCCCACCATCTCCAAGGGTGCCGCCGGCGGCGGTACGTTCACTGGAGAGATCAACGGCAAGGTCATCGCAGTCAGCAATCTGTTGGATGTCGACGCGTTCCCGTGGCACGCGGATTTCTACGCGAGCCAGGTAAAGGCAGCTCTCGGCTCGTCTGCAGACGAAAATTTCCGGGTCTACTACAACGACAACGCCGACCACATCGGTGCACATGCGCCCGGTCTGTTCGACTACGAGGGAACCGTCGAGCAGGCGCTGCGCGACGTCAGCGCCTGGGCGGAGCGGGACGTGGCGCCCCCTGCGTCGACGCGTTACACCGTGAGTGACAGCCAGATCCATGTGCCGGCGACAGCGGTACGGCGCCGGGGTATCCAGCCGACCATCGACCTGACGGTCAACGGCCATCGTCGAATCGAAATCGAGGCAGGACAGGATGTCACCCTCAGCGCTGACATTCAGGTCCCACCAGGCGCCGGCCAGGTCATCTCCACCGAATGGGATCCGAACGGCAGTGGCACGTTCACCGCAGCGCCCTTCGGTCCGGTGCGCGGCCGAGTGAAGGTTCGGAACACCTTCTCCTACGACGAACCTGGCGTCTACATCGCGTCGCTGCGCGTCACGGCGAGCCGTGAAGGTGACCCGAGCGCACAGTTCGCACGGGTGCAGAACCTCGGGGCAGTTCGCATCGTCGTCCGCTAGGCAGGAGCCAAGAAGTGCCTGGAAGGCGTTGCGCTTCCAGGTAGGAACGTTGTTCATCGGACTAGGAGTGGGATTGGGTTCCGCCAAGCTGACGCGCGCCGCCCCGGCCGCGCCGGTTCGGCGGAACGCCCACCGCCTATGGAAGGTTGGAGATGCGTACGATCACGAGCCAGACACCGTTCACCGCGGTGCTCGCAAACGCTGAAGCGGTCACCGTCGTCAAGGAGCTCGCACCGGAAGTCTTGGACTCGCCCCTGTTGGAGCCCCTGAGCGCTGCCCCGACCGGACCTTTCCTGACTCTCGTCTTGGGCGAGAAGGACCCCCGCAGCACCGGGCTCCTCGATCGCCTGGCGCGGTTCGCGGACACCACCCCCCAGGCAGCGCAGGAGGACCCTGTCCTTCCGCGACCGGACTACGAGGACGCCGCGGTGCCGAAGGCGTCTGCGATCGTCACGGTGCCGACAGGGTCGAAGCAGAACCAGCGTGCTGAGCTGGTGATCTCGGGGCCCGCGCACGGAAACCCCTTCGTCGACGTAGAGCTCGGTGCGACATTCAGCCGGGGCGAGCAGACCTTCGCTGTCGGCGGCTTCTACGACGGAGCCGGCCGCTACCGCATCCGCTTCCTGCCTCCCGTCGCCGGTGAATGGACGTTCACGACCACATCAAACGCCCGGTCCCTCGATGGACTGCACGGCGCACTGAGCGTCGCGCCGAGCAACGCTCCAGGACCTGTACGGGTCGCCGACACGTACCACTTCGCACACGTAGACGGCTCGCCGTACGTACCCTTCGGGACTACGGCGTACGCATGGATCCATCAGAACGACGAGCTCCAGGACGCGACCGTTGCGCAGCTCAGACAGGCACCGTTCAACAAGCTCCGAATGTGCCTGTTTCCCAAGGATTACCTCTACAACACCAACGAGCCGGACCACTTCGTCTTCGAGCGTGCTGCCGACGGCGAGTGGGACACAACTCGATTCGACCTCGACTTCTTCGCCAACCTTGAGCGTCGTCTTGAGCAGCTCGAGGAACTGTCTATCCAGGCAGACCTCATCCTTTTCCACCCGTACGACCGATGGGGCTTCTCCACACTCTCCAACGCCGCCGATGAGCGGTACCTGACCTACATTGTGCGTCGGTTAGCGGCATACCCGCATGTGTGGTGGTCCATGGCCAACGAGTACGAACTTCTGGCGAAGAGCCTCGAGGACTGGGACCGGCTCGCGGAGCTGGTCCAACGCGAAGACCATGTTGGACACCTGATCTCGATCCACAATTGGGTGCAGATCTTCGACTACACGACACGCTGGACCAGTCACGCCAGCCTTCAACGAGGTGACTACGGCATCGGCAAGGAGATCGACGCTTGGCGAAAGGCGTGGCGCAAGCCTGTGCTCATCGACGAGTTCGGATATGAGGGGGATCTCGAATACGGGTGGGGCAACCTCCTTGCCCAAGAGGTCGTGCGTCGGTTCTGGGAGGGGACTCTCCGCGGCGGATACCTGACGCATGGGGAGACCTACTACGAGGAGAAGGACCTCATCTGGTGGTCCAAGGGTGGGGCCCTGCACGGCGACAGCCCTGCCCGGATCGCTTTCCTGCGCGAGATCGTTGCGGCCAGCCCGGTCGCACGCATCGATCCGCTCACCTCGAGCTTTGACGACATTCGAGGTGGTGTCGACGGGGAGTACGTGCTGATCTACTTCGGTGCCTCCCGCCCGCGATTCCGGCACGTGTCCATCCCCCAGGGCATGGTTGCGCAGATCGACGTGATCGACACGTGGGATATGACGGTCACCCCCGTGGCGGGCAACCACACTGGGACCGTCCGGGTCGAACTGCCCGCCAAGCCCTACATCACGATCAGGCTCCAACGGACACACGAGTCCGTGTAAGTGCGGACAGCCGCAAGCGCCCGCTCCGGTCAAACCGGAGAGGGCGCCTGGTGTGCCCGTAGGCACTGGTCGCTACCTATCAGTTGAGCGGGACGTCCGCGACGGCCTTGAGGTGGCTGAAGGCCTCGAGGGAGTACCGGCCGTGGTACCGGCCCATGCCGCTTTCACCGACACCACCGAAAGGCAGGCCGGGCATGAGCAGCTGCATCACCGGCTGGCCCCACGCGACGCCACCGGAGGACGTCTCGTTCAGGAGGCGCGACTTGGTGGCCTCGGACGTGGTGAAGGCGTAGAGCGCGAGTGGCTTTTCGCGTTCGTTGATGAAGGCGATGGCGGCGTCGAGGTCTTCGACTTCGACGACGGCGAGGATCGGACCGAAGATCTCCTCCTGCATGACTGGTGATGCGGGGTCGACATCGGTGAGCACTGTCGGTGCGATGAACAGGTCGTCACGGTCGTGCTGGCCTCCTACCGCGGCTTGGCCGGAGTCCAGCAGGCGAGCGAGGCGGTCGAAGTGCCGCTCGTTGATGATCCGGCCGAAGTCGGCTGCGGTCTGTGGAGTGGCGCCGAACTGAGCTTCGACGGCAGCGCCGAGGGCCGGAACCAGTGCTGCGGCAGTGGCAGGATCTGCGAGGACATAGTCGGGGGCGATGCACTGCTGCCCCGCGTTGCCGAACTTGGCGCCGACCAGCCGCTTTGCGGTTTCGTCGATGTCGGCGTCAGGTGCCACGAAGACGGGGGACTTGCCCCCGAGCTCAAGCGTGACAGGGGTGAGGTTCTTCGCTGCTGCGGCCATGACGATCCGGCCGACTGTGCCATTGCCGGTGTAGAAGATCTGGTCGAAACGCTGCTCCAAGAGGGCCGTGGTCTCCTCGGCGCCGCCCTCGACCACGGTGAGGACGTCGTCGTCGAAGTACTGGCGCAGGAGGCGTGAAGCCAGTGCTGATGTGTGCACCGAGATCTCGCTCGGCTTGGCCACCACGGTGTTGCCGGCGGCCAGTGCGCCGATGATGGGGTCGATGAGGAGGTGTAGGGGGAAGTTCCACGGAGCGATCACCAGGACGACCCCGAGCGGGTCGTACGTCGTGTAGGCCGTTGTCGTGGGACCGAAGTGGGCGGGAACCTCCACCGGGCGAGGCCGAAGCCAGCTCTCGAGGTTCGCCAATGCCTCGTCGATGTCGGCGACTGTGAAGTCGATTTCCTGCGTCTTGGCCTCGGCGGCGTTCTTCCTCAGGTCCGCCCAGAGGGCTTCGATCAGTTCCTGCTCGTTCTCGACCAGCAGGGACCGCAGCCGCTGCAACTGGTTGACGCGCCAGTCCAGTCCGCGGGTGACGCCGGTGTTGAACGTCGCACGAAGGCGGTCCACCACCTCCGCGGCCGTTTCACTCTGGTGCGTCCTCGACTCGTTGCTTGTTGTAGCGGTCATGGGATCTACTCCGTTCTTGATGCACGCCACGCCGTCGAGGGCGTTGGACTGACGTCGTGCAGATGATGTGAGGTCTTCGTGCCCGACTGCCCTCCGGTCGAGCACGGTGCCAGCATCTCGGAGTGGCTCGCATCCACCCAGGCCACGGCTTCGCGTACGTCCGCTGTGCCTACCACTGGTGGGGTCAGGATGTTGCGTGTCCGAGCGGGGATACTCGAGGCATGGAGGTTTTCCCAGAACAAGCGCACGAGGCCGACGCCAGCGCCGGGGGCGCGCGTGCTGAGCTCAGCGAGTTCCTGTCCTCCAGGCGAGCACGCCTGAAGCCCGATGACGTGGGGCTGCGGGGCTTCGGACGACACCGTCGGGTGCCAGGGCTGCGCCGCGAGGAGGTCGCGCAGTTGGCCGGCGTGTCAGTGGCGTACTACACGCGGCTGGAACAGGGCAACGGACGGAACGTGTCGGCGGAGGTCCTCGACGCCGTCGCCCGGGCGCTCAGGCTGAGCGAGGCCGAGCACGCTCACCTCACGAGCCTGGCCAAGCCGAAGCGGCAGAAGAAGAAGCCTGCCGTCCGCGCCCAGCAGGTGCGCGTCACCCTGAGGACGCTTCTGGACACCATGGAAGGCGTCCCGGCGATGGTTGTGGGACGACGCTCGGACATCCTGGCCTGGAACCGGATAGCCTCGGCGGTCTTCGGCGACTGGGCAGAGTTGCCCAAGCAGGATCAGAACTGGGCACGGCTGGTGTTCCTGAGGGCTGAGCACCGCGACCTGTTTGTAGACTGGGAGCGCAAGGCGAACGACGTCGTCGCTCAGTTGCGAATGGACGCCGGCTCTCATCCGGACGACCCCCGGCTGTCTGCCCTGGTGGGCGAACTCTCAGTGAAGAGTGAGGAGTTCCGACGTCTGTGGGCCACCCATGACGTCAGGGAGAGGTGCCACGGCGTCCAGCGCCTGCGCCACCCGCTCGTGGGCGAGCTTGACCTCCGCATCGAGTCCTTCCGCTTGGCCGATGACCATGAACAGATGCTGGTGACCTACCACGCCGAACCCAATTCCCCGTCAGCAGAGGCATTACGACTGCTGGCCAGCTGGGGCACCGACGCGACAAGCGCGGGAGCAAGGGTGTCGCCGGGACGTACGAATTGATGAAACTCCCATTGGCCCTCGAGACCTGGGCTGGGCGAACCCCTCACGTGCAACTGCACTTCACCTGAACCTGGCTGAGGCAATGCGCTGTGGCCGACTCGAACCGGGAGGCCTCGTCGTGTCGTGGGCACCCAGCAGGCGACCGATTCCTAGGCCAACGGTCGGAACGAGAGCGAGTTCGCTTCGCTGACGGAGCCGGATGCGACCTGTAGACGGTGGTGCCCTTCCACGAGATCGACCGGACCGGACGGCAGCTGGACGAGTCCGGTCGCGCCAGGTGGGATGGTCACGTCGAGGTCATAACGGTCCTCCAGCCGCCTCCAGCTGAGGGCGGCCTCGCCACGCACGGTGCGATGGGTGAGCATGCCCCTCGTGATGCGCGGGTCGTCGATCGGGCGGATCTCGATGTGCTCCCATCCGGGTGCTGCGGCTCGGAGACCGCCTACCCGCTGATGCACCCAGCTGAGGGCAGCGCCAAGGAAATAGTGGTTCCGGGAGCGCGCATCTGCATCCCATGACTCCATGAGTGTTGTCTCGCCGTCCTCGAACCAGATTCCCCACCCCGGGCGCGTGCGCTGTGTCGCGACTGTCAGAGCGAGGTCGTCTCGGCCCAGGTCGCTCAACACATGCAGCAGGTGGCGTGCGCCGATCGCTCCCGCGTCCAGATGTCCCTTTGTCCGTCCCTCGATGTCCTCGATCAAGCTCGAGGCGACTGACGGCCGCAACTCGGGGGGTACGGTTCCGAAGGCGAGGGGAAGAATGCTCATGCTTTGGCGGTAGGACACGCCCGGCACGCGGTATGTCCCCGCCTTTTCATCGAAATATGCGACGTGATACGCCCGTGCAGACTCCTCCGCGGCAACTGAGAGATCGCGCGCGACGTGGGGCTGCCCGATCACGGACATGATCCGCGCCGCATGCTGGAGCACCGACGTCATCATCATGGTGGCCGCGGGCGCGGCACCCTCCGGCGCCAGTTCGAACCCGGGAGCAAGCCAGTCACCCCAGCTGCGGATGGGCCAGAGGCGACCGCGCGAGATCGAGAGCAGAGCATCGCAGTATCTCTCGATGGTTGGGGCGCTCGCAGCCAGCTGATCGAGGTCGCCGTACTCCCAGTAGAGCTGCCAAGGGATGATCACAGTGGATCCGCTCCAACCCGGATCTGCGGCCCGGCCAAAGCCGGGGGAGGGCACGATCTGCGGCACGACGCCGTCGGAGCCCTGAGAATCGGCGTGGTCCTGCATCCACTTGCCGAAAGTCGCACGCACGTCTACGTGATGCATGATCGCCTCGGTCGCGAGCATGGCGTCGGCGGTCCAGCCGTTCTTCTCGTAGATCGGCGTATCGGTGGGGATGCCTTGCATGTTGTTGAGGAAAGTGCGCCGGAACGCAGCGTCGGCCCAGGTGAGGACAGGTTCGTCGGTGTCGAAGTCGCTGGCGGGTGCGATGTCAGTATGAGCGAGAACGCCAGTGATCTCGGAGACGCTCGCATCTCCTTGTGTGGACACTTCGACCCAGCGGAATCCTCTATAGCCGAACCGCGGCCCCCAGCCGGCGATCTCGTCCTCGACCTCGAAACGATGGACATCCACTTGCGACGGCCCGGCGACGAGGAAGTTGTGCGTCTCGACGCGCCCGTCGGGGGAGAGCGCCTCTCCGCTGGCGATCCGCACTGCGGATCCAGCGGAGCCTCGGATGGACATCCGGGGCCAGCCTGTGATCAGCGTGCCGAAGTCGTAGAGCGTACGTCCCTTGCCGAGCGCTGTTTCCGAGACAGGGCGGAGGATCTCGATCTCGCGCATCGGTGGCAGCCGAGCCGCGCATACGACGCCGGTCGGCCCCGAGGTCGCGGTCGCCTCCACCCAGCTCCCGTGGACGTTTTCCTCCGAGGTCGACGTCTCGCCGCCGAAAAGAAGCTCCGAGACCGTGGATCCGGCCTTCGCCTGCCATCCGCCACTCGTGGTGAGCACGCCGTGCTGCCCTGAGTGCAGAGACCAGTCGAGCCTTGCCCGGGCAATGGGCTCCTGGTGCCAGGGGGCGAGGTTCCAGCCCCAGACGTTCGCGCCTCGCGCGGCGAACGTGCCACGCCCGGCATGGATCTCGATCTCGTTGTCTCCGGAATGCAGGTGATCCGTCACGTCCCAGCGTCTGTAAAGAACACGTGCCGAGTAGTCCGTCGGCGCAGGGTCGAGAATGGCGTCGCCCACCACGGCACCGTTGATTGTGACAATGCCGTTGCCGAGAGCGACCGCGGAAAGGCGTGCTGATGCGACGCGTCCGTCCACGCGGAAGGAAGCCTTGAAGACCGGGTTCGGTGCCGGAACGGTTTCGACTGCTGCGGCACGAACGCCGGGGCGCCGCTCGCCATTGGTGAGCGCGGGGCCGACGAGCGCGAGCGGGGTGATGCCGTCGTCCTCCTGGTCGAAGCGCTCATCTGCCAGGAACCATCCGACCTTCCCACGAAGGGGCCGCAACTTCAGTTCGTAGGTGCCGGCGGGTGCGGGATGGGGGAGAGCGACGAAGTGCATGAACCGATCCCACAGATGCTGCGGTCCGTCCACCGTACGGGTCGCCACGACGCGGCCTGCACTGTCGACGACCTCAAGATCGAAAGCGACATCCACCATGTTCTCGCCCGTCAAGTCCGCGTGCACCGCTACGAAAGGACCCGGGCTCGTGAACATCTGGCTCAGACAGTCCTGCGTCGTCCACTCCACGGAGATCCGACCTTTGGTCACGAGGTTCCGATTCGCCGCTGCGACGGGGAGCGAGATCCAATCGGCCTCCCAGTCGTCGTCTTTGAGCTGTCCTGTCTCCCAACGTGCGCGCTCGCTCCAGTCCGACCAGGTCGAGCCGTCGGAACTGACCCTCACTCGCCAGGTATACGCCGACCGGCTCGCGAGCGGGCAGTCTGCCCGCGCCTCGGGTAGCCGTGATGCGATTCGTTCAGATCGCCAGATGCACGCTCCGCTCTCGTCCGCAACCTCTATCTCTATGAGCCGCTGGCGCGGGTCGGCGGCCCAGGACAGCAGCGGCCGGCCCTCCACTGCGAGGGGGAGGGCCTCTCCGTTCGTGAGCAGATTCTGCACCGGGGCGGTGGCATCCACAGGGGCCTCCATTTGCTGATAGTTGGTACGCTATTCCTTTAGACTGAACGCAAGGCTACTCGTGGCGAAGCGGTGAGGCCAGCGCCAATATGAGGGGGAGGGCCCGATGAGGGTCGACGAAGACACGTGCGCGCAGGATGTGATGCTCGACGACATCCACATCCGCGATCCGTTCCTGATGGCATCCGCGGACCGTGAGGAGTACTTCCTCTTCGGGAGCACGGACGACGACGTATGGAGCGACCGGGGCGTCGGCTTCGACTGCTATCGCAGCAACGACATTGACCGCTGGCGAGGCCCCTTCCCGGCGTTTCGCCCTCCGGCGGGTTTCTGGGCTGACCGGCACTTCTGGGCTCCGGAGGTGTATCAGAGAGGGGCGCGCTTCTATATGTTTGCGTCCTTCAAGGGTGCTGAGCGACGTCGCGGCACTCAGATCCTTGTGTCGGATGATCCGGTCGGTCCGTACGAGCCATGGAGTGACGGGCCCGTAACTCCGTCGGACTGGGACTGTCTCGACGGGACGCTGCACCTGGATGCTGCTGGCGACCCATGGATCGTTTTCTGCCACGAGTGGCTCCAGGTCACGGATGGAGAGATCCTCGCGCAGCGACTCGCCCCGGACCTTGACCGCGTCGTCGGCGAACCGCAACTCCTCTTCCGCGCCACCGACGCGCCATGGGTGCGCCCGACCCGGCACCCGTGGATGACTGGAAATGCGGAGGGATACGTGACCGACGGTCCATTTCTGCATCGACTGCGCTCGGGGCAGCTGATCATGCTCTGGTCGAGCTTTGGGGAGGATGGCTATGCCATGGGTGTCGCCCGCTCGGCGAGTGGGCATGTGACCGGACCATGGGTGCATCAGCCGGAGCCTCTCTGGCGCCGCGACGGAGGCCACGGGATGATCGTTCGCGCACTCGACGGGACGCTGTTGCTCGCTCTCCATCAGCCGAACGTCACTCCTTCGGAGCGAGCGAAGTTCTGTCCTCTGCAGGAGACCGAGAGCACGATCCTGATTGCCGACGATCATTCGTCTGCGGTTCACGAAGAGAGTGCACCTCGTATGGGAGCGACCAAGGGCATGACTCGGTATATGGTGCGTGCTGGCCTGAGTTCCAATGATCATCAGGCGGACTGGACAGGGGTCTACGACCCTGATCCGCGCCGATCCGCAGTCCCGAAGGCCGGCGGGTACGCTGAGCGAGACGATGCGAGACCAGGCGACTCTTGCGGTGGAGGAGAAGAGGCATGACGACGGTAGGCGACGATGAACGTCTGGTAGGTGCCGATCGCGTTCTCGCAGTCATGATCGCACTCGCTGACCATCCTGCCGGCGCGACGCTCGATGAGGTGGCTCACACTGTCGGCGCGACGAAGTCGACCGTCCATCGCGGGCTGGCGACACTCCGCCGGGCTGGCCTCGTCACGCAGATCGGTCGAGGTCTCTACATCCTCGGAGACGAGTTCTATGCGCTGGCCTTTCGGAGCTATGCCGCTCGTCCCGAGGGTGCGCTGATCAAACCTGCCCTCGAGGAACTGGCACGACGATTCGGCGAGACCGTCCACTTCGCGGGTCTGGACGGCACGGATATCGTCTACCGAGCGAAGGTGGACCCGCCAGTCGGCGCGATCCGGCTGACATCCGTCGTAGGCGGCCGCAACCCGGCGCATGTCACCGGGGTCGGGAAGGTCCTCCTAGCTGAAACCATCAACTCGGAAGAAGAGCTACGTGCGCTCCTGGGTTACGAGCTCGTGCGACGTACGCCGAAGACCATTGCAACGAGCCGGGAACTCTGGCAGGAGCTCGTGCGCACGCGTGAGTGTGGTTATGGTGTCGATGACCAGGAGAGCGAGGTTGGCGTGAACTGCATCGCCGTGCCGGTGCGGCTCGCCGAGGGGGCGCCGCCGATCGGCGCGGTCAGCGTGAGTGCCCTCGCCTTCCGTACGCCTCTCGCGGATCTTGTTGCCCGTGTCGATGAGATTCGCTCGGTGATCTCTGAGTACCGAGTCGACCCCGAGATCAGCGCATGACACGGGGCGACCGTTGGGTCGCCCCGTTTGATGCGCGCCAATTCCGGCCTGTGGGTGGACAGTCTGGTGCGCGCGATCCTGGGTGAGTGCTGATTCAGCATCGCCGAACGCCAAGCCGTCCGCCGCGAACGAGATCCTCAAGAAGGCCAACCGTCCAACAACTTCAAGTCTGCGCCACTAGCTGCAAACGTCGACTTCCGCGATGTCCGCAAGCGTGTGAACCGGGTTGATGTGTGCGCGCCCAGTCTTACTCCACACCCGCTGGAGTCCGTTCTTGATCAACTCGAGATTGACCGTGACGTGGTTCTCCCCGCTGAGTACCTCGCAGGACAGTTCCAGGGACGGGTAGCGTCGAAGTCATCCTCACGGCGACAACGATGAACTCGGGGCACTGGCTGCCGAGCGCCAGCACGTTGGCGGTGGAGGCGGCCAGCTCGAAGTAGGCGGCCCCGTCGGTGACCCAGAGAACCGGGTACGCCTGATCGCTCGATGCGTACGAGGCCGGCAGCGCGATCTGCACCTCATGGTCATGGCCGAAGTCGTGCGACCTCGCGCGAATAAATCTTGTCGGCTGGATTGACAGGGCAATTGGCGTCTTGGGCACGCATATCTCCTTTGATAGGTCGAATGCCGCCCAAGCGGTCGTCCATCCAGACCAAACCGTCAATCGGTACCCAGGGACCGTATATCGTACCCGGAGAGTCGTCAATGCCCACCTGCTTCGACCAGTAGCCGTCCCGCTGTCGCGCGCTGCGTCTCGGTGGTCGTGAAGAGCTCGGGGAGACATGAGATCCATGACCCAGACGTCCATCAAGCCAGGCCGGGTCTGGCTCGACACTGCAGGAAACAGGACCCATGCCCGCGGCGGATCGATCCTGGAGGTCGACGGGGCCTTCAATCTCGGACTACGTCTGGCTGCCCTTCCGGTTCGAAGGCGATCGCGCCTACCTGGATTGGCGGGACGGGTGGCGCGTCGAGGACTACCCCTGAGCAGTTGCACGACCTCCGGGAACCTTGCGCGGCGGAAGGCCCTGACGCCCCCTGCGACTCCGCCCGGACCTGAGGACGTTGGTGCCGGATCGGCCTGCGTCGGTCGGTCGGGTGATTCGGCGTTCTGGGCGATGAGAGTGGTTGTGTTCTACGCCACAACTGGTTACCGTATCCCTATTAACTGCAAAGGCATTCCGACTATTAGAAAAGAAGGTGAAGGGTGACGATCACACGCCTTCCCTCGCCCGTTGCGGCCCGCGATGGGGATACCTTGACGTCGCCGCGCGCGCGTCGACGCCCCCGTTCTGTCGGCGGACAGCTGTGGTGGTTCGTTCTCCCCGCGCTCGCGGTCTACGCGTACGTGGTCATCGTCCCGTCGGCCCAGGGCATCGCGACCTCGTTCACGGACTGGTCCTTCACTCGCCCAGAACCGGAGTTCGTCGGGTGGGACAACTACGCGCGCGTGTTCCAGGGGGACGCGGCACCTGCCGCGCTTCGCACCCTCTGGATCGCCTTCGTTGCGGTCGTCGCGCAGAACCTCCTTGGCCTCGGGCTGGCGCTCTTGCTCCACGGCAAGGTGTTCGGCCGCAACGTACTCAGGACGATCATCTTCGCGCCCATGGTGGTCTCGCCGCTGGTGGTCGGCTACCTGTTCAAGTACATCTTCGGTCCGCCGGGCGTCGGTGCGGCGAACGCGGTCCTCGCCGCATTCGGACGACCGGAGGTCGACTTCCTGGGCAACCCTTCAAGTGCTCTGTGGATCATCATCACCACCGTCGTATGGCAGGTCACTGGGGCGACCATGGTGATCTACCTCGCCGGCCTACAGGGTGTGCCGCAGGAACTCGATGAGGCTGCCGCGCTCGATGGGGCCGGCTACTGGAAGCGGTTCTGGTACGTCACGCGCCCCCTTCTTGCGCCGGCTATCACGCTCAATCTCATGATCGGCCTCATTGGCGGGCTCAAACTGTTCGACCAGATCTTTTCCATCACTGCGGGTGGCCCCGGCAACAAGACGCAGACGATCTCGACGCTGCTCTATCAGGTGTTCACGCAGTTCGGCGAGTACGGCCGCGCTGCCGCGATGGCGGTCGTCCTAGCGATAGCCATCGGCTTCCTCGCCTCGATCCAGTTCACCGTGCTTCGGCGTCAGGAGGGTAAGTCATGAAGTCCTCGCGTGGTGGGCAGATCAGCGCGAACGCCGCCTCGTATGCGGCGACGGCACTGTTCCTGTTCCCTGTCTACATCCTGGTCAATCTCGCCATCCGTCCAGAGGGCGACCTCACCCCCGCGATCGTTCCGAGCGCGAACCCGACTTTCGACAACTTCATCGGCGCGTGGAACTCCTCCTCGCTCGCCGCCGCCATCGGCACGAGTCTGACCGTGACCGTGATCTCGTGCGCCGTGGTACTGGGGCTCGGCACGATGGCGGCGTACCCGCTTGCGCGCTCGACGGCGCGTCTGTCGACGGTGACGTTCTTCATCTTCATGATGGGGCTTCTGCTTCCGTTCCAGCTTGCAGTGATCCCGCTCTATATCCAGATGCGTGACCTCGGACTGCTGGGTTCGCTCTTTTCGCTCGTCCTCGTGTACACCGGCGTGCAGATGCCTTTCACGGTCTTCCTTCTGACGACGTTCATTCGCTCGAGCGTTCCGGTGGAATTCGAGGAGGCGGCTCAGATCGACGGGTGTGGCCCTCTCCGGACGTTCTGGCATGTGGTCACACCGCTGCTCAGGCCTGCACTCGGGACGTGCCTCATCCTCAACAGCGTCGGCATCTGGAACGACTTCTTCACGCCGCTCATCTATCTGGCGGGAAGTGAGAAGGTCACGATCCCGATGGCGATCTATGAGTTCGTCGGCCAGTACACGGCGAACTGGCCACTGATATTCGCGTCGCTGATCATCTCGATGATTCCGATCCTCGCGGTCTACCTCGTGTTCCAGCGCTACGTCATTCGTGGCTTCGCGGGGGGCCTCAAGGGCTGACAGGTGCCCACGACGACAGCTGGATCCCAATGAGTGCAATTGCAAATCACAGATAGGACAGATCGATGAAGACCAAGAGATACGCGGCAGTAGTTTCCGCTGTCGCAGCGAGCGCTCTCGTGCTCACTGGTTGCGTGGGTGGTGGAGGGACCGAAGCGCCGTCCTCCGACGGCGAGATCGGTGGAACTCTGACGGGCATCTTCCCCGCGGCGTTCAAGGACACCTACGTGAAGATCGCGGCAGACTTTGAGAAGAAGTACCCCGAGGTGAAGGTTGACTTCGACTACCAGGGCGGCGATATCGGGCAACTGGTGATGACGCAACTCCAAGGCGGGACGGCGCCGGACATTCTCACGTCGTTCCCGGGGGGAGATCCCAAGGACAACGCCGACACCGTCGCACCACTCGCGGCGCAGGGGCACATCGCGCCGCTCGACGTGTCGTGGGCGGACCAGATCCCGGACGGCTGGGAGCGCGACTTCGCCCACGACGGTCAGACCTTCGCCTATCCCGGTGCCCTCCAGCCACTGACCTCCATCTACAACAAGACGAAGCTCGATGAGCTCGGTCTGTCTGCTCCTGAGACCCTGGACGAGGTGCTCCAGCTGTGCGCCGATGCGACCGAAGCCGGGGTGTATGCGTATAGCCAGCCGCTCGGCGACGCAGTCGCTGGTCCTCAGATGCTCACGTACGCGCAGGTCGGAAGTCTCGTCTACGGGCCCGACCCGGACTTCGACGCAAAACTCAAGTCCGGCAAGACCACCTACCCGGACTCGGCCTGGGTCGACCAGTTCGAGATCTACCAACAGATGAGCGACGCGGGCTGCTTCGGTGACGGCGCTTTGGGGCGTGCCGCTGAACAGGCTCAGTCCGAGGTCGCCGCCGGCAACTCGCTCGGGATCGTCCACGTGGGAGGTGCTCTACCCGGGATCAAGGCCAGTGGCCCGGACAATGAGTATCTGATCGCGCCGATGCCGGCGTCGAATGACGGCGAGACCCTCATGGTCGCGCTTCCCGGGTTCGTGACGACTGTGAATGCGAAGGCGAAAAACCCCGCCACGGCGCAGGCGTTCCTCGAATTCCTCGGAGAGCCTGAGATCTCGGCGATCTACGCCGAGGGCTTCCAATCCGTGCCGGTTCTTCCGAACGACGAGTATTCAGCTCCTGCCGAACTGGCCGAGTTCGCAGCCGCCGTCGACGCCGGCACCATCGTGCCGCTTGGCACGGTCCAGGCCGAGGTGCAGTCGACCCTCAATCAGCAACTCCAGGCGATGCTTCTCGGTGACACGACTCCGGAGGGCGTGGCGGAGAGCATGCAGGTGGCGTACGAAAAGAAGTAGTCGGACGAATGGATGGGCCGCCGTGAAGGCGGATTCAAGAGGCCGTCGCAACACCACGATGGTTGTGCGAGTCCAGCGGACGCTCGGCTGGGGTATCCAGCCGAGCGTCTCGCCTGCGCGATCCTCGACTCTGGCAGCAGGGTTACGAGATGCACGTCCGCACGCGGACATACCGACGGAAGACGCCCGCCGCGTGGTCCGTTGGATCGCGTTCGCCTCACGCACTCACGCGATGGCACCCGCGGGAAGCCCGGTACCTGATCAATGAGATCGGCGATCGGAAACGCGGACGATCAGGCATCGGCGCGTTCTCGCGCCTACTCAATGAAGCAAGAAGGTCGAACGGAGGACGTCATGTATTACGGAGGCGACTACAACCCGGAACAGTTCCCGCCCGAGGTTTGGAAGGAAGACATCACGCTCATGCGTGAGGCAGGGGTCAACCTGGTGACGGTGGGCGTCTTCTCCTGGTCCCGCATTCAGCGGCGGGAAGGCGTGTATGACTGGGCGTGGTTGGACCAGATTCTGGCTATGCTTCACGAAGGGGGAATCGGCGTTGACCTGGCGACAGCTACGGCGTCGCCCCCGCCATGGGCGATTGCGAAATTCCCCGACATGCTGCCTGTAAATGAAGACGGTGTGACGCTTTACCCTGGAAGTCGCCAACACTATGCGCCATCGTCACGCAGTTACCGCCGGCTGGCGTCGGAGCTCGTCCACGCCTTGGCCGAGCGATACGCGAACCATCCGGCTGTGCGCATGTGGCATGTGAACAATGAGTTCGGCTGCCACGTGGCGCGTGACTACTCCGAGAGCGCAACCGTCGCCTTTCAGGATTGGCTGCGCGCGCGCTATGGCGACATCGACGAGCTCAACGAGGCCTGGGGGACGACGTTCTGGTCGCACATCTACGGCGACTTCACCGAGGTCCTTCCGCCGAGGCGCGCTCCGTATAGCCGGAACCCCGGCCTGCTCCTGGATTTCCGCAGGTTCAGCAGTGACGCGATGCTCGAGCTGCTCACCATGGAGCGAGACATCCTCCGAGCCCACGAGGTGACACAACCCATCACCACGAACTTCATGGGCGCATTCGCGGGGGCGAACTACTGGAAGTGGGCGCCGGAACTGGATGTCGTCTCAGACGACAACTATCCCGATCCAAACGTGCCGGACTCGTTCCGCGAGTCTGCGCTGGCGCGCGACCTCATGAGATCGCTGAAGCCCGACACCCCATGGCTGCTGATGGAGCAGTCAACCGACGCGGTGAATTGGCGCCAGACGAATGCGCCGAAGTCGCCAGGGCAGATGTCCGCGCTCAGCGCACAGGCAGTCGCACGAGGAGCCAACGGAATCCTGTTCTTCCAGTGGCGCCAGTCCGAGCGCGGCGCAGAGCAGTTCTTCTCCGCGATGGTGCCGCACGCCGGGACCCGGACTCGCACATGGAAAGAAGTCACACAACTGGGTAGCCGGCTGCACGCGTTTCCTGCCATGCCGCCGCCTGGACCCGCCGACGTAGCTCTGCTGTTCGAATGGGAAAGCTGGTGGGCGCTCGAGGGCGCAGAGCTCCCTGTCGCCGTGGATTACCCGAGCATCATCCAGAGCTGGTACAACGCGCTCCATGAACGTCACGTCGCTGTCGACTTCGTAAACCCGATGTCCCGTCTTTCGGGATATCGGATGGTGATCGCCCCCGCGGCCTTTCTGTTGACGCGCACCGGAGCTGCGAACATTGTTGACTTCGTGCGAGGTGGCGGACATCTCCTGGTGACCGCGTACTCGGATATCGTCGATGAGGCCGGGGGATTCCGGCGAGGCGGATTCCAGACTCTCCTCCGAGAGGCCACTGGAGTGACGACGCTGGACTTCGGCGCGATGGTGCCTTCTCCCGGGGTGGCAGGCTGTGAAGGGCCAGGGGAATCGGTGGCGCCCGTGTCCGGCCCCGAAGTGGCGTCGTTCGAGGGACGCTATCTCGCGGAGGAGATCGACATACTCGCCTCGGGTGTCGACGTCCACGCGCGTTTCGTCGGGGGAAGGCGTCGCGGCGCGCCGGCTCTCACCTCCCACAACCTGGGTAAGGGATGCGCTTACTACCTTGCGACGCTCCCGACAGACGCCAGCAGCGTCACGGATTGGCTGCTGAAGAGGGCCGCGATTCCGGTTCCGTACCCCGGACTCGATTCTCGCGTAGAGGCCTTCCAGCGCGGATCGTGGCTTGCACTCATCAACCACAGTGACGAGAGCATTCGGGCCAGGATCATGGTGTCCGACGCATCGCGCTCGCTAAGATCCGTCGAACTCGGGCCGTACGAATGGCAGATGCTCCCGAACGCGGACGGGGTCTCGAACGTCGACGAGTGACGTTGATGGGACGGCCGGGAAGGGTCAGAACCTGTTGATCGGCGAGAGCGGCACCCCGAACGTTCTGGGAGAGCAACCCTCGCCCAGTGCCTTGGCCTGACTGTCCAGCCGAGCGCTCGGGGTGGCCACCTGCTCAACTGAGCCGACCCCGTCGCCTCGATCGCAACTGTCCGGTCCTGATAGGCGACTAGCAGCGCCCATTACATCGTCGTCAGGCGTAGAACCCTCGGGTTGCGCCGCCGAGGTGAGCGTCGGACCGGATCGTGACCTTGTCGATCAGGCGCAGGTCGTTTGAGGAAGCGCCGATCATGACGTCTACCTCGCCGGCCTCGACGCGCCAACGCATCTCGCTGTCCAGGAAGGCCAGCTGACTGATATCGAGACGGAAGGAGACCTCGGTCGTCTTGCCAGGCTCGAGCTCGACTCGGCGGAAGCCGGCGAGTTCCAGGACGGGCCGGGAGACGGACGCGCACCTGTCGCTGACGTACAGCTGGACGACCTCAGATCCGGGTCGATTCCCTGTGTTCGTGATACTCAGCGTGATGTCGAGGGTGTCGTCGGCGCACACGTCGTGGCTGGACAGTCTCAACCCTGTGTAGTCGAAGCTGGTGTAGGACAGGCCATGGCCGAACGAGTATCGCGGAGTGTGCGGGGAGTCGACGTATTCGGCGAAGCCGACGCTGTGGCCCTGGTGCCAAGCTGAGCCGTGCGGGTGGTTGTAGTAGACCGGGATCTGGCCGGCGTTTCGAGCGACTGTGACCGGCATCCGTCCGCTCGGCTCGTGGGCACCGGTCAGCACGTCGACGATCGCCTCCGCACCACCCTCGGCCGGGCTCCACGCCTCCAAGAGCGCAGCCAAGTGTGCGTCGGCCGCGTCGCTGGACACCGGGCGGCCGTCGAGGTGGATGCCAATCATCGGCGTACCGAGAGCGGCGAGCTTGACGATCAATTGCTCCTGGCAGGGCGGCAGGTTGATGTCCGTCGCGTCGATGCCCTCACCCATGGAGGCGATCGACGCTGTACCGTGTTTCCCACCGAGTGTCAGCAGGATGACGTCGGCGCCGGCAGCAAGCGCGACCGCCTCGTTGTGTCCGGAGTCGTCATCGCCGGCAAACGGGTAGCCACGCGCCCAGGTCACCTGAGCGTCAGGCATCTGGATGCGGAGTTCCTCGAGAAGACTTCGGATGCCAGGCTTCTGGCTCTCGAGCAACTCCTCGAAAGACGCCCGATCCGACGCTTCGATGGTTGTGCCGGGGACGTTGTCGGTGACAGTCTGCAGGTCGTCACTGTGGGTTGTCAGCCCTGCCATGGAGGAGTTCGCGGCGAGCTTGCCCTCCGCCATGGAGTAATGCGTGTACCCGCCGAAGAAGAATCGTGCACTCGCTGCATGGCAGCCGATCACCGCAATCGTCCCCACGTCCGGCCGTAGCGGAAGCGCACCGTCGTTGTGCAACAGGACCAGGGACTCCCGAGCGGAGTCGAGGGCCACCTCTCGGTCCGTGTCAGTCAGGAACACGGCGTCCCGGTCGCTCGCTTCGGGAGCGAGGGGGGCGTCAAACAGCCCCATGCGGAACTTCGCGGTTAAGACAGCGCGGACAGCACGGTCCAGGAGCGCGACGTCGGCCCGTCCCTGCGCGAACCACTCCCGCAGGTCGCTGCCGAACCCGTGCGAGACGTGCTGCTCGACGTCCATGCCGGCGCGCAGCGCCGCCAAGCCCGCATGAGCGGGGGACTCGGCGACGCGCTGCACGGTCTGCAGATTCGCGATCGCGCCGTAGTCCGAGACGATCAGGCCATCGAAGCCCATTTGCCCGCGCAGCAGGGTGGTCAGCAGCCTCGCCGACCCAGACGCCGGTTCACCGGAGATCGAGTTGTAGGACGGCATCACTCCGCGCAGGCCCGCCTCGGTGATCGCCGCTTGGAACGGCTTGCCGTAGACCTCGACGAGAAGGCGGTCGGGGATATTGCAGTGCGCGCCGTGGATGCCTCCCTCGGTGTGATGTGAGCCGATGAAGTGCTTGGCGACCGCCTCGGTGCGCCGGCCGTCCGCGTCCTGTGCCTGTACGCCACGGGTGAACGCGACGCCGAGCGCGGCAGCAAGGGTGGGGTCCTCGCCGTAGCTCTCCCCGTGCCTACCCATGCGAGGATCGCGCGACACATCCAGCACGGGTGCGAGGGTGTGGGTGATGCCCAGGGCGCGCTCTTGCCTGCCGACGATCTCGCCCACCCGGCGCTCGAGCTCGACGTCCCAGCTCGCAGCGCGACCAAGGCCGGAGGGGAAGCTCGTCGCGCCGGGCAGAAACGCGCCGCAGACTCCTTCCATGTGGAAGATGGCGGGGATGCCGTGCGCGGAACGTTCCATCGCCTCGGACTGGATCCGGCGCTGGAAGTCCGTCACCTCGTCGAGCGTGCGTGCCGACCGGGTCTCGAGCGTGGACACTACGCCTATCCCGTGAGGAAACTGCTCGACGAAGTCGGCTGTCTGCGCGATATCGGTGGGGAAGTAGCAGGACACCTGCGCCATCTTCTGGTCAAGACTCAGCCGATCCAACAGAAGGTCGGCCCGATCGCCAGCCGTCAGCGCATCGTCCATCCAAGGTGCGTTCGCGTTCGCATTCATGTCACGTTCCTCGAAGTTCGAAATGGCGCTGCATGGTGCCGAAGGTCTGTGCATCCTGCTCTGGGTGGTGCTCGTAGAAACCTTGGCCTGTCTTCGCCCCGAGGTCGCCGGAGCGGACAAGGGACCTGAGTCGAGGACTGGGCTCGGCGGAATTGCTCAGCACCGGGAAGAGCTCGGCACACACCCTCTCGAAGATGTCGAGCCCGCCCAGATCTGCCACGCCGATCGGTCCCGCTGCCGCCCAGCGCGGCGCCAGGCCGGTTTCGACGACATCATCGATGGCGCGAGGCGATGCGATTCCCGCGTCCACAAGTGCGAGAGCTTCGCGAAGGAGTGCCGCCTGGAGCCGGTTCGCGACGAACCCCGGACACTCAGCCTCGAGGAGGACGGGGTGGCGACCCATGCTGCCCAGCAGGGTGTGGACCTTGTCCGTGACGGACGGAATCGTTTCAGGTCCAGGCACGATCTCCACCAGCGGGACAAGTTGCGGCGGGTTGAAGAAGTGCGCGATGAGGAAACGCTCGGGGGTCCTCACCCACTGTGCAAGGACGCTGGGGATGAACGTCGAGGTGTTAGAGGCGATGATGCCGTCGGTGTGGGACGAGATCTCAGCCAACACGGATCTCTTCGCCTCGAGAGTCTCCGCTACCGCCTCGATCACGAGGTCCGCGTCCCGCACGCACTCCGCGATGCTCGACGACACGGTGAAGTTGTCCCGGCTCGACCAGGGGTGTGTCTCGCGTGAAACTGCATTGTTCCGGGTATCGAAGCCGCGGACGTCGAAGCCCTGCGAGGTGAACAACCGAGCAAGCGCGAGGCCCATGGTTCCCAGGCCTACGATTCCGACGGCGGTCATGAGAGCGCCCGGCCGAGGGCGTTCACGACCGACTGGCCTCGCACCCAGTCACCGCTGAGGCTGGTGAGGTAGGCGAACCCGACCTTGTAGTACGGGTCTGCGAAGGCAACCTGGCCGTGTGCCCCGTCGTGCCCGAATGACTCGTTCGTGAGATACCACTCCCAGTTCGAGGGGATCATCACCCCGGCACCAAAGTGTTGGTAGGGGGGAGGGTCGGCGAACACCGGCGCACCGGTGCTGCGAGGAGCGCGCAAGAGGGCCGCCGTCTGCTCATCGATCAGGCGCACTCCGTTCGTCTCGACGACGGCGGCCGACCAGATCTTCGCGACCGCTGACGCGGTGCCGATCCCGTTGGCGCCAGGTAGCTCGGCTCGACGTCCCTGGTCAGTCTGGACCAGTGCCAGGATGTCCTTGCCGGCCCCGAGGTCGAGGGCGCGCTCGATCCACTCGGATCCCGGGGGTGGCGTAGGAGCTGGCGGTATGGGGATGGTCACGACTCGCGCATCCTGGCCCGCAGGCAGTCCTACCCATGCTTCGGCCCCGAGAGGACGAGCCACCTCGTCAGCGAGAACTGCCCCGAGTGTGCGACCCGTCGCGACCGAGACCAGCTTCGCCGTGATGGCGCCGTGCGTGACCGCGTGGTATTGGTGACCCCGTCCCGGCGACCAGAGGGGCTCTTGCTCGGCGAGAACATCCGCCATCGCGAGTGGGTCCCAGATCTCATCATCGGTGAGGCCACGGCGAGGGGCCGAGACTCCGGCTCGATGCGCGAGGACGTCGCCGATCGAGACCTGGCCTTTCCCATGGGCGCCGAACTCGGGCCAGATCTCTGCGATCGGCGTCTCGTAGGACGGGAGATCTCCACGTGCGACGAGACGCGCGACAAGCAGGGATGCGAGTCCTTTGGTGACTGACGCCAACGGCACGAGAGTCTGGTCGGTGAATGGCGCGCCGGTGGATGGGTCCGCTGTCCCGGAGGCGAGCCGCACGGCTTCTTCGCCGTCCACCCAGACCGAGACGGCTGCGCCGCTGTGCCGTCCGTTTGGGACCGTGGCGAAGAAAGCGGCGGCGACTTCTTCGAATCCGGGTCGGACGATGTTCGGCGGTGTGGGGGTGAGGGGCGGGCTGTCGTTCACTGTCTCTCCTGGGGGTTTGGCGGCGTTGCCGCCGGAGGAGCGGGCGTCGCGGGTGAGCCGGCGTCATCACGCGCTCGCGGCGGGCGAGTCGCCGACGACGGGCTGGCTCCACTATATTCCGTTAGTTCGACACTAGTTCCGATAGACGGCAAAAATGTCCGGCTGAGTGTTGCACAACCCGGTGCGCGATGCGAGATTGGCGTGTGTTGTCGGTGACTGTCACTGCTTTCCAGAGGATGGAAAACCGCGGCCCTGGCTCCCGCCGCGAAGGCCGTGCCGCCGCAACTACACAGAGAGGTGTATCGGAATGCGTCAGATAGAACGTATTGCTGCCCGGCGTCCCTTGTGTCAGCGCCGTGGCTCTCCGTTTCAGCGGCGCCGGGTCGTCGCGGCCGTCGTCTTGGCGGCGCTTGGAGGCGGACTGCTCGCCCCGTCGGCCTCGGCCGCCCCGGCGGCCTTCTGTCAGTTTCGGGACGAGGCTCCTGCTCCCGGTAGCGGCGTCGAGCCCCCGCTCATCGTGGATGGTGCCTGCGTAGACCCCGACTACAACGAGAGCACCCTGGTCATAGACAGCACGCAGCAGCTTGCCCATGTGGATGCGAGCGGTCGATCGATCCCGTACACCGAGGTCCGGGGGCATTTCCCCGCGACGAAGTCGCGCACGGACCTCCCGCCCGGCGTGTACCGAAGTCCTACCCTCGATCGTCATGACATCGTGTGGCGGTTCCCCGCAAAGGAAGTGTGGGCTAACCGGTCGTTCCAGCAGACGTACCCGATCGGCGGCACGGGCCCGCTCGACCTGAATGACGTCGATCTAGGATTCGCCTTCGCGAACGGCGCGTTCACCGTGAAGGTCGCTCCTGGGAACCCGAGCGGCGGATACCGCGTGAACGCGGCTGCGACGAAGCTCGCAAAGGCTTACGCGAACCGGCTCTACGGAAACGCTGCGCCGATCAATAGCTACCTCTGGGGCCAGAGCGGCGGCTCGGTGCAGGCATTCGGCGCGGCGGAAGGGACGACCGGGGTGTGGGCGGGGGTGATCCCGGCAGTGATCGCGACCACTGCATTGGTCATGCACTCGTTCCAGTGGCAGGCACTTTACGCGTTGGCCGTCCCCCTTGAACAGAGATCTGATGTCCGGCAGGCGGCAGAGGTCGGCAGCGGTCGCAGCATCTACGAGGGGCTCGACCCCGAGCAACGCGCTGTCCTCGACGAACTACTCCGGTCCGGCTTCCCCCGTCTGGGGCTGGGCACGGCTCTCACTCAGGATCTCGTGACCGGCGGTGAGATTCCGATCGGCGACGCGACGGTCGGCTCGATCGTCGGGCCCTTCCCGGGAGTAGCTGGCCCGAGCCTCGTCTACGGGCCCGGTGCGGCGACGATCCGCGCGCTCGACCCGAGCTACGAGGACGACTTCTGGTCGAAGCCTGGATATGCGGGAGCGAACCCACCGCGGTACCTCGCTGCCGCGAAGGTGGATGGATTCGCGACAGTGACAGAGATCGTGCGGGACCCGGAGGGCGTGCCTGTCGCGCTGAGATTCGATCCCGAGACGATGCCTTCCCTCGGTTCCATCGGGGCTAGAAACCTCGACTATTACGTCTACGACGCCGAGGGGACGACGCGGACGATCGACAGGACGGATCCGGCCAAGCCTGTCTTCTCACTCACGGGGACACTGGAGACTGCCACCAGCACGCTGACGCTCGCCGTCAACTCGAATCCGCTCGCGGCTACGACGCCAAACAGTCCTGTCCTTCTCGACGCGCTTGCGGTCGGTGACAAGATCCGGATCAACAATCGCTTCTTCCTCGCGCAGGTGTACTACCCCCGCCATTCCGTCCTCCCCGGCAACCCTGGTTATGACCAGTACATCGACTCGCGGGGGAAACCTCGCTACCCACAGCGCGAGGTTCAGATCGCGCCGATGAGCAACTTCGGAGCCATGGGAGGGATCCGGGAGACGGGAGACATCAAGACCAAGGTGATGGTCATGGAGAACTTGGAGGACGCGAACTCCTTCCCCTATGTGGCCGGCTTCTACCAGGGCCTTGTCGAGGACGCGATCGGAAAGCGGAGCGCAGACGACATGTTCCGTGTCTATTACCAGGAGCACGCGGGGCACTCGAACGGCGGCCTCGTCCAGGGAATCTTCAACCAGATGGTGCTCGATCTGATCGCTTGGGCCGAGCGCGGCGTTCCTCCGAAGCCTTCATCGGTTCACAGTCTCGACGAGATGACCCAGGTCGTCCAGCCACACGACGCAACCGACAGGCTGGGCCTCCAGCCAGTCGTCCACCTCGCAGCGAACGGCGGCGATCGCGCCGAGGTGGGAGTCCTTCAGTCAGTCGACCTTTCTGCGACGATCGACATGCCTCCAACGACAGGTGCCATCGTCGAATACGCGTGGACTATCAAGCGACAGGGGGTGCCGGCTGTAGAGGAACCCGCGAAGCGGCTTGCCACTCCCGAGGGCTCGGTTGAGCTGAGCAGGCCGCTGACGTTCCCGGCTCCGGGCGACTACATCATCACGCTCAGTGCGGTCGGTGACCGCAACGGAAGGGCGGGCACGAGTACGCCGCTGGAGAATCTGGATCGCGTGCGGATCGTCGTTCGCTGAGTGGGCGGGGACGGGCTGGATCCGCCCGTCCCCGCCCCGGTAGGGCGCTCGAGCCGTCCGGTCCGCGTCGCTGCGTTGTCGCGGCCTTGATCGTGCGGATGTACGTGCGCACTACCACGCATTTCGGTGTCGTAATGCGCGTTCCGAAAGCTCTTCCGGCGACTGTTTGACGTGGCTCGGTAAAAATCTGCTCAGCTGAATACTGGTGTGCCGAAACTGTCCCTTTCTGGTCTGAAGGGATGAGCCAGTATCGGGCTAGCCTCTCAGCACCTTGAGATCAGAGGAGCTGAACAACATGGCACAGCCAGACCCGCCTGACGCCGTCTCGGCGGTGAGCCGATTCCTCGAGCACGTCGGGCCCGTGAACGATGAGCTGAACGTGTTCTCCTCGCTCGCCCCGGAGAAGACGATCCGTCGCCAGGCCTTTGACTCGACAGAGCGCTGGCGATCAGGGCGACCACTGAGCGCGCTCGATGGAGTGCTCGTATCGGTGAAGGACAACATTGCGCGAGCAGGGGAGCCGTGCCGGCTCGGCTCGGCCGCCCGCTCCGCCGTTCCGGTGGTCGAGGATGCGCCTGCCATGGCCAAGATGCTCGCCGCCGGCATGATCGTCGTAGGACGCACCACCATGCCGGACCACGGGTGCAAGGGCGTCACGCACGGGGGCCTGCACGGGACGACGCGCAACCCGTGGAACCCGGCGCTGACACCCGGGGGATCCAGTGGTGGCGCGGCAGCCTCAGTTGCCGCGGGTCTGACTCGGGTGGCCCTCGGATCCGACGGCGGCGGTTCGATTCGCATTCCCGCGGCCTTCACCGGCATCGTGGGCCTCAAGCCAAGCTTCGGCCGGGTTCCGGTGGTAACGAACGGCGCGTTCGGCTCCATCGGACACCAGGGCCCCTTGGGCGCCGGGGTCGAGGACGTGGCGGCCCTGTTCGACGTGATCAAGAGCGACGGCGAAGCCTGGAGCGCGTACGGAACGCCTGATGACGAGCTTGACGGCCTCAGGTTCACCGTCTGGTCCGACTCGGTGGGGACCGACCCGGCCATCGTCGAGGCGGTCGATCGCACCGCCAGTCTTTTGACCAGCCACGGTGCGGTCCAGGTGCCCTGGGAAGCCAACCTGTCGATGGCCCAACGGGCATTCGAGGTCGCCTTCAGTCACGAAGCGGCCCAGGCGATCTCAGATCTGCCGTCGGACGCTCCCATGGATCCGGTCCTCATGGCTCTCGCGGAGCGAGGCCGATCCCTGTCTCCGCAGGACCTGGTCGAAGGGGACTTCCTGCGGCAACAACTGCGAGACACGGTGGAGCGACTCCTTTACGAGGTCGACATCGTGGTGAGCCCCGTGGCGGAGTGTTTGGCGTTCGAGGTCGAGCACGAGTACCCACCCGGCACCGAGCTCGACGGATTCCAGAAGTGGGCCCCTTGGACCTATCCATTCAATCTGACAGGGAACCCCGCGATCAGCCTGCCCGCCGGCCTATCGGCCGCCGGGCTGCCCATCGGTGTGCAGCTCGTGACTGCCCTGGACAAGGACGAGTTCTTGCTGCGGATTGCCCATCAGGTCGAGCGGCGTCTCGGTCGATTGGCGCTGCCCGAGCGCCCGCAGCGGGACGATGAGTCGGCACGCCGTCGGGAAGACGCGGAGGCTACCTGATGCCCAAGTTGGGGAACTTCCTACTGCTTTGCCTACCTGGTGCGGCAGTCGTCTTCCTGCTCATCTACGTCCCGGTGGTCACGTCCCTGGGCCTTGGGTTCTTCGACCTCGACACCGTGATCGGGACCCCGACCTTCGCTGGTCTCTCCAACTTCACGAAATCATTGCAGGACCCCGAGTTCTGGAATGCATTCGTCAACGGAATCGTCTACTCGATCTTCGCGATCGTGCTGCAGCTCGTCCTCGGCGTCTCGTTCGCGCTGGTCCTGAGAGAGTCGTTCAGGGGCGTGACCTTCCTCCGTGGCGCTGTGATCTTCCCGTACGTCGTGCCGACCGTCGTCGGTGTACTGGTGTGGCGCTGGATGATCGACCCCAATGGCGGCGTGATCAACAGCATGTTCTCCGCGCTCGGCGCCGACATCCCATGGTTGGCGACCCCTGGCTGGGCGATGACGACGGTCGTCCTGATCAGCGTCTGGCTGTGGACTCCATTCGTCACGATCACAGTGCTGGCCGCGCTGCAAACCGTGTCACCCGAGCTGGAGGAAGCGGCCCGAATGGACGGGACGAATGCGCTACAGCGCTTCTGGCACGTGGTGCTTCCTCAAATCCGCCCCATCCTGATCACGATCGTGCTGCTGCGCGGGATCTGGATGTTCAACAAGTTCGACATCATCGCGCTGACCACCGGCGGCGGGCCGCTCAATGGCACGGAACACCTTCCCATTCTCGCTTATCGCCGGGCGTTCGAGCAGTTCCAGCTCGGTGAAGGAGCGGCGATCTCCGGGCTGAACTTCCTCTTCCTGGTGATTGTCGTCACCGTCTTCCTCAGGGTCACCAGGAGGTGGACCAATGCCTGATACAGACGTGGCAGTTCACAAGCCCAGCTCCCAGCCAGTCGACGTGATCTCTCCTCACGCACCTCGCAAGGCCGCTCGGCGGAGGAACAGTCCGATCAGGAAGAGCCCGGGGCTGCGCGCGCTCCAGTACTTCTGGACCGTCGTGATGATCGTGTTCACGCTGTTCCCGTTCTACTGGATGGTGGTGTCGGCGCTTCGGGGACCCGACGACGTGCTCACCACCCGCGTACTCCCAGGGCCGTTCACCTGGGAAGGCTTCGCGAACCTTCTGAGTTCGACGCCGTTTCCGACGTACCTGACGAACAGTCTGATCGTGTCGGTCTCGGTCACGGTGCTGACGATCGCCATCGTCACCCCGGTCGCCTACGCGCTGTCCAAGATGGGCGGTCGCGCCGGTCGGCTCGCCAGCTTCTCGACCCTCCTGGGTTACATGGTTCCCGAGGTGCTGCTGGTCATCCCCATCTTCATCATCCTGGTCCGGCTCAACCTGGACGACTCCCTGGCCGGACTGGTGCTGGGTCTGCTGTCGCTGACCATGCCCCTGGCCCTGTGGCTCATGACCGGATTCATGTCAGGTATCCCGCCTTCTCTCGAGGAAGCGGCACGCATGGACGGCGCCTCGTGGATCAAGGTCTTCTGGCACATCGTCCTGCCGATGTCGCGGCCGGGCATCCTCACCGTCGCCATCTTCACGTTCATCAGCGCCTGGACCGACTACGTCCTTCCACTGACGGCCATCCGCTCGGAAAACCTGAAGACCCTGCCGGTCGGGCTCTCGTCGTTGTACGGGAAGTTCGATGCCTCGTGGAGCGAGATCATGGCCGGCGCTGTCCTCGTCAGCCTCCCGGCCATGATCGTGGTCGCCTTGACGACCCGGTACTTCATCAGCGGTCTCACGCTGGGGGCCACGAAGGGATAGAGCACATAGAGCCACCGTGCCGTCCCGGTAACACGATTCAGTCTCGGCCCGGCCACAGGCGTCTGGGAACTTGTTCACACACTTCGCGGAGGAAATCGATGAAGAACATTACTCTCACGCGGCGAGCATTTCTCGGTAGTACCGCTGCAATGAGCTTGGCCATGACGACCGCATGCGGCGGATCCAGCTCCGGGTCCGGCGCCAACGCGATGACGTTCCTCAACGAGGAGACGGATCCGCCGATCCTGAACTTCATCAAGGGCGCGGTGGAGCGATACAAGAAGCAGACCGGAGTCTCGGTGTCCCTGTCGCAGAAAGCCATCGGCGACCTCCGGCAACTGTTCTCGTCGGTACAGGCCGGAGACGCGTTCGATCTGTCGACCGCCTCGTACTCGGACGTCACCTATCTGGGACCAGACCTCCTCACCCAGTTCGACAGCATGATGGAAGACGCCGCGGGTGGCATCGATAACTTCATGGAGTCGAGCCTGATCCTCGACGACGGCCACTACTACGGCTTCCCCTACAACATCAACAACATCGGTATGTACTACCGCAGCGACCGACTGGCCGAAGTCGGGGTTGCCGTCCCGAAGACGTGGGACGACCTCAAGACCCTGCTCGTCAAGCTAGACGGCGCCGGGATGCCCGGCATCACCCAGCCCATCTCCGCGACAGCGGCCACGTCGGATGTCGGAGCAGAGCTGCTCTGGTCGAACGGGGTCGAGTTCTTCGACGAGGATGAGAACGTCATCCTCGAGGACTCGGAGATGATGGCCAAGTGCATCGACTGCCTCGACTTCCTGAAAGAGCTGCAGCCGTACTTCGTCAAGGGCATGGAGAGCGTCGACTACGGCGACATCGTCAAGTCCTTCATCACCGGCACCACGAGCATGGCGCCCTACTCCGGTCGCATCATTGACACCATCGAGTACGACGCCCAGGAGCTCTCCGACAAGTTCGTGTTCGAGGCATTCCCCACACCGGAGGCAGGAATGACCCCCGCCAGCGGGTACGACGTCAACTACTGGCTCATCCCGAAGAGCGCCGAAAGCGCCGAACTGGCGATGGACTTCCTCAGCTGGCTCGTGAAGAAGGAGTTCATCGGCTACCTCCTCACCGGACCGTTCAACATGCAGCCTCCGCTGAAGTCCATCTACGAAGATCCAGCATGGGTTGGCGCCAAGGTCTTCAAGAAGTATCCGGAGGCGCGCAAGACCCTGGACAAGATGGCGCTCGGCGACGGCTACCGCGCCGGCGGACTGTGGGTTCAGCCGCCGCTGGACGGCGTGAAGAAGGAAGCCATGTTCAGCGAGAACATCATCCCGAACATGTTCCAGATGGTCACGATCGGCGGAGAGACCTCCAAAGCCGCCGTCCACAAGGCTGCCGAGCAACTCCGCGCCATCGCGTCTTCCTGACCAATGCACAGTGTGGACAACAACGAATGAACGACCTGATCGAAATGACGGCCGTCGAGCTCGCCGAGATGCTCCGCTCGCGCGAGACGTCGGCCAGAGAGGTGATGGCTGCTCATCTGTCCCGCATCGAGAAGGTCAACCCGGCGGTGAACGCGATCGTGACCCTGGCCGCGGAGCAGGCCATGGAGCAAGCAGGCATGGCGGACGAGCGGCTGGCGGCCGGCCAGAAGGTCGGCCCTCTTCACGGTCTACCGATCGCACACAAGGACAACATCCCCACCGCTGGGATGAGAACGACCCAGGGGAGCCCCCTGTTCGCGGACAACGTGCCGGAGCAGAACCACGTGATTGTCGAACGCGTTCGGGCCGCCGGGGCGATCAGCATCGGCAAGACGAACCTTCCCGAGCTGGGACTCGGCTCCCACACCTACAACCCCTTGTTCGGTGCTACACGCAACCCCTACGACCTCACAAGGAGCGCGGGCGGCAGCAGCGGCGGATCGGCGGCGGCGCTGGCTGCCGGGCTCGTGCCGCTTGCCGACGGCAGCGACACCGGGGGATCGCTGCGCAATCCTGCGTCTTTCTGCAACGTCGTGGCGCTTCGGCCCAGCCCAGGGATGGTGCCCTCGTGGCCCGACCCGTACGCATGGTCCCCCCTGTCCGTCAAGGGTCCCATGGCTCGCACCACGGAGGATCTCGCGTACGTCCTGTCCGTGGTCAGTGGTCCCGACCGGCGGAGTCCACTGGTCCACGAGTTGCCACCGTCGACCTTCCTCGGCGGGTTGAACGGCGACCTGCGAGGGAAACGCATCGCCTGGGCCCCGGACTTCGGTGGGCAAGTTCCGCTCGACCCACGGGTGAGGTCAGCGCTTGCACCGGTGCGTCAAGTGCTCATTGACTTAGGTGCTGAGGTCCAGGACGAGGCCCCGGACCTCCGTGAAGCCGATGAGGTGTTCCGTGTGATGCGCGGGGTCATTCTGGCGGCGTCCTACGGGGAGATCGCGGAAAAGGATCCGAGCGCGTTCAACGAAGACGCGCTGCGGAATATCGAGGAGGGGCGACGACTCACCGGGACGGAGGTGGGGAGAGCTGAACGCTTGCGTACGGTGCTGTTCCACCGCATGCGAGCCTTCTTCGAGACCCATGACGTCTCCTGGTCGGAGCGGTGAGCCAGGTGCCCCCGTTCAGCGTGGACTGGACCTATCCCCACACCGTGGACGGCGATCCGATGTCCGACTATCTGGAGTGGATGCGCTCGTGCACCATGATCTCCGCCACCGGCTGCCCTGCGATGTCCGTTCCAGCAGCGTTCACGGGTGAGGGTCTGCCCGTAGGGCTCCAGATCATCGGACCGATGCGCTCGGACTTTGAACTGCTGAGCATCGGCCACCGTGTTGAGACCGCCATCGGAGCCGGCCGGATACGGCCTGCGCTGTGACGGCTTCCTGCGGCAGCCAAGAACGAGAGGACATCGCAATGACGGATGGCATCGGAGGACATCCTCGGCCGTCTGGAGCTGCCGATCGTCGGGTGACGCACTTGGCCCTGCCGTTACGTATCGCTGGGCAGATCCGAGTCGTGCTCACACACCGTCCGCGAGGACTTCCTCGATCAAGTCCACTGCCTGGTGCGCTTGCGCAGGGAGGAGCCGGGAGTATCCGCAGACCAAGCCTCGCCGCTGACCGGGCTCTGCCGGGCTCGCGTAGTAGTAGCTCAGGGGAGCGCAGGCCAGACCACTGGCCGCGAGTGCTTCGGTCGCCGCCATGTCGTCAAACGTTTCCGAGCGGGCGGCGAGCACGAGGTGGAGGCCGGCGTTGATACCCATGACTTCGAACTCGGGTCGCAGCCGCTCGCACGCCTGGCTCAGTGCTCGTCGGCGATCGGCGTAGACGCGCTGGATCGACGTGATCTGACGGCGAAGACCACCCGATCTCATGAACTCCGCGAGGATCCCAGCGGAGAACACGCTCGCCGAGTCGCCCTGGTCGAAGAGATGCGCGCGGACAACGCCGATGAACCGTTCCGGGACGATTGCCCAGGCAAGGCGCAAGTCGCGTGCGATCGTCTTGGACGCGGTCCCCAGATAGACGACGTGTTCCGGTGCATCGGTCATGGCTCGCAGCGCAGCCATGGGTGGTACGTCGTAGCGGAACTCGCCGTCGTAGTCGTCTTCGAAGATGAGCGCGTCACGAGCTTTCGCCCAGGCTAAGAGGTCCGCTCGCCGAGAGACCGAGAGCCGCGCGCCCAAGGGGAACTGGTGGGCTGGCGTGACATAAGCCCCTGCCGCGTCGGGTAGCTGCTCCAGCATGAAGCCGTCACGGTCCACGGGGACTGGAACGGGTCGTGCACCTGCGGCGACCAGCGCCCTCCGCGCTGAGGCGTATCCAGGCTCCTCGAATGCTATCCGCGCCCCATCAGGCATCAATACGCCGGTGAGGAGACGCAGCGCCGCATTGACACCCGGGAAGATGAAGATCGCCTCGGGGTCGCAGAGAATTCCCCGATGGCGTCGTAGATGGTCGGCCAGCTCAGCCCGCAGGGCTGGATTGAAGTGGTGGGTCCGGCCACGGTCGATCTCCGCCATGTCATCGGCCCACGAGCGGACCCGGGCAGCCGCCGCCCGGCATGCACGGCTCCAGTCGCGTTGGTCGATGAGAGTTGTGTCTGGATATCCAGGCAGGGCGTCGAACCGAGGAGGGGTGATCGGTTGCCGCTCGCTCCGAGGAGTCTCTGCGGACGGAGTAGCGAACGCTCCAGCCAAGGCCGCTCGCTGCGCACCTGCTTCGACCCTGGTCGCGGAGCCATGGCGTGCGACCAGGAAGCCGGACGCGACCAGTTCCTCGTACGACGCGACGACAACGGCCCGCGAAAGGCCTAGGTCCGCAGCGAGGACGCGGGTCGACGGAAGGGGGTCGCCGTCAGCGAGCCGTCCGTCGGCGATCGCCGCGACGAGCGCGCTCGACAGACGCCGGGTGAGAGTGGGCTCGCGTTCATCGAGCTCTAGAACCAGCTCGTTGGCTATCGATTGACGTGACACCGATCACCTCCTGTATGGAAAGGATGGGATCTGCGCAGCGTACCGCCACCTAGCTCTAACTGGATTGCCGGTTTGACCGCATTCTGGTCTGAGAGATGTGCCAGAATCTTCGTAGATTGAACGGGTGACAAGAGAAGATCCACTCCGACGCATCCATCGACTTCCCGAGCGGGCACTCGACTCCCGAGAGGCCCTTGACGCCATCCTCGACGCAGGCCACCACGTCGGCACACTGTCGACGGTCGTGGACGGCTGGCCATGGGTGGTGCCTATGTTGTACGCGCGGGACGGTGATCGCCTCCTGATGCACGGCTCGACCGGCGCCGGAGCGTTGCGCCACGTCTCGGAAGGAGCACCGGCGGCGCTCTCGGTCTTCCACATGGACGGATGGATCTACGCCCACACGATGTTCAACGCCAGCGCCCGCTTCCGGTCGGCCGTGGTTCGTGGGCACCTGCGGGACCTCCCGGCCGACGAAGCCGCTGACGCGCTGACGCTCTTCACAGAGGTCACCACACCTGGCCGGCCGGCTGAGGTGCCTGACCACACCCGCAAGCACCTCGCCGCGACCAAGGCGATGGTGATGGACATCGAGGAGGACGGGTGGACGGTCAAGGTTCGCGATGGCGGCCCGACCCCTCCCGAGCCGGGTGAGGACTTCGACCCGAACCTATGGCGCGGCGTCGTTCCCATCTACTCGGCATACGGCGAACCCGAGCCGGCTGACGGCCTCGCCGAAGACACACCGCTCTCGCCGTCGGTGCTGCGTCTCCTGAACGGATCATGATCCGCTGCGATCGGGTCTGGTGATCGGCATGGTCGGACCTATCGAGGACCTCATGGTCGTGGATCTGCTTCAGGCGCTGTCCGGGCCGCACGCAACAACGATGCCTGGGAGCCTCGGAGCGATGGTGATCAAGGTCGACGCTTCCTACTTTACCAAGGCGTACGGCGTTGGGGACGTGGTCGATGTCGGCTCCTACGATCCCCGGAGCCAGCGTTTCGAGGTCGACGACGAGGGCGTCACGATCGCCGAGATCCGCAGTGAGACGTCCGGCACGGTCATCGTCGTCGAGGATGCCTCAGGACGGCTGTACACCGTCGACGCACTCAGCATCCGTAAACGCTACGTCGGCTCGTAGCAGGACCAGGGGCTCTTGCGCCTGGGAACGTGAATCGATCAGTACGTCGCGCGACCGCCGCTGATGTCGTACACGGCGCCGGTGGAGAAGGAGACCTTGTCGGAGGCGAGCCAGGCGACAAGTTCGGCCACTTCCCCGGGCGCGCCAGTGCGGCGCATGGGAATGAGACTGGTGATGTGCGCGAGGACATCGGGGGCTGTCGATTCGTTCATCGGTGTCGAGATGACTGCCGGGGCGATGGCGTTGACGATGACCCCCGTTGTCGCCAGTTCCTTGCCCGCGGACTTCGTGAGCGCGATGACGGCCGCCTTCGAGGCGGAATAGGCGCTGAGGTTCGGATTGCCGTCCTTCCCTGCCATGCTGGCGAAATTGACGACTCGGCCCCATCCCTTCTCCACCATTCCGGGGACGAACGCGCGCATCATTGCGACGGTGCCCAAGACATTGACCTCGAGCGTTCTCCGCCACTCCTCGAGATCGGTATCGATGAGGGGGGCATTCGGGCCCACGATCCCGGCCGAATTGATGAGGATATCGACGACGCCGATACGTGCGCGAAGGGCAGCGATGCCCTCGTGATCGGTGACGTCCAGCTGCTCGTCGACCGTGCCGGTCCGGTCAACAGTGACGACGTCGACCCCGCCGTCGCGCAGCCGGGTCACCGTCGCGGCACCCAGCCCGCTGGCGGCGCCAGTCACGAGGGCACGTTTCATGTGGTTCTCCTGAAGTCGAGGTGTGCCGCCATGGTAGCGGTATTCCAACGATTCGACTATATTTCCGAAGTATGGAAAATGAAGAGGCCCTCTCCGAGACGTGGCTTGGCATCGTGGGACGATCCCGCCGCGCGTGCTCGCCCGTTGCAATGGGCGCCTTGACGCGATGGCCCATGCGATGAGGAGCAGGACGTACGCGGCGGCCGCGAGTGCCGAGGCCGTTGGGCTGGCGCTTACGAATGCTCGCCGACAACAGGCCGCCATGCTCGGTGGTGGTGACGTTGTTGCGCGTGCGGGTCTGGCATGGGGTCAGCGATGAAGAGCTGGGTTCACCGTATCGACGGCGATGTCCTTGGCGCCGAGATCGAGGACGTAGGCGCAAGGATCCGATCCGTGGTGCATCGGCCCTCGGGTCGCGACCTCCTCCTCCGGACCCGCTGGAGCCCGGAGCCGCCTCTGCCAGAAGCGGAAGCGTCGGAGCTTCCTTGGCGCCGCCGTTTCGCCGATGGCTGGAACGTCTTGATTCCCCACGCAGGGGACGCTCGCGTAGTCGGAGGTGTGAGCCATCCATATCACGGAGAAGCCGCGCGTCGGCGCTGGAGCATGTCGAGCACCGGACGATCGTGCATGGCGTCGCTGCGCCTGGGCACTGCATGTCTCGAGCTGAAGCGCACCGTGTCCGTTGAATCGCGCCGGATCGTCGTGAAGCAGGAGATCACCAACGTGGGCCGTCGGACCGAGTCGTTCAGCTGGGTCGAGCACCCGGTGTTCGACGCGACGCTGCTGGGGGAGACGGGGCGCATCGATGTCGACTCGGCGACGATCCCTTTGGTGCCGGAGGGATCGGCTGGCTTCGACGACGTCGCGGTGGGCATTGGTGTCAGCGAGTTCAACATCCCTTCGCTCGAAGGCCGGCTTCGCCTCTCCTGGGATCGGCAGCTCCTTCCGCATGCATACGTCTGGCAGGAGCGTCGGGCGGCCTCGGGGTTCCCCTGGTTTCTCGATGTCGATGGCTTCGGGATCGAACCGGCCTCCCACCCCTCTGGGCCGCCTGCTGACGGGAGCGGGCCGCTCCGTTTGGAACCAGCCGCGCGTCTGTCGGCGACGCTGCGACTCGAGCTCCTCAGCTGAGTTTCTTACCGCACGTCGCAGACAAGTCGTACGTCTTCTTGGCCATGACCTGTCCGTGGACGTCCGAGAAGGCTGCGTACGCGACCTTTCCTTCTGCCGGCCGCTGGCGGTCCTGGTGCCGGATGGGGGAGTCGGAGCACAACTGGCGCTGGAGGCAGTCGTCTATAGGGCGCGATGTCGGTGGCGGTCGCTGGATCGGCTTCGCCACGCGTGCCGGCGGCGTCTCACGTCAATGCGTGCGTCGACCGGCGGCGCGGAGGGCGGCGGCGAAGAAGTCGAGCGACCTGTCCACCTCTGGAATCGACGGGGTGCGGTTGAGGTGGCCGTGGGGCATCCCGCGAGAGAGATACGACGCGACCTCGACGTCGACCTCCTCCAGCTGGCGGCGCAACAGCTCGGCCGAACTTCGCAGGTCGTCGTACTCCGAGGCCACCATGTGCACGGGTGGCAGGCCATGCAGCGGAGCCGTGCCGGGTAGAGCGTCGGGTGGAAGATCCGTCAGCCGACCGACGTAGTTGAGAACCATGTCTTCCACGTGGGTCGGGAAGAAGCGCAACAACTCCGGAAGAACGGCGAGCTCCGCGCTGAGCGCGGGCTCCGGAGCCGGGTTCGGAAAGTGTGCGAAGGGATAGGCCAGGAGCAATGCCGAGGGCAGGGATCCGCCGGCGTCGCGCACGCGCATCGCGGTGGACAGTGCCAGGGCTGCGCCAGCGCTCGCCCCGCCGAGACAAAGACGCTCGATCCCGTCCGTGCAGGCGAGCTCCTTCCCGTGTGCGACGCTGGTCCAGGCGGCTGCTACGTCGTCGATCGGTACCGGGTAACGGACGCCCTCCGTGGCGAGCCGGTAGCCGACGCTCACGACGACGGCGCGCGCTCGAGCGGCCAGTTCCGCGGAGACCACATGAGCCTCCGGCATGTCGAGGTCACCCGAGCTGAAGCCACCGCCATGGACCCACACCAATCCGATGCCGGTCGTAGTCGCGGGCAGATATATCCGACACGGCACCGGACCGTGAGGGCCCGAGACCTCGCCATGCTCGACTCGCACACCATGGGGCGTCGACCACGGTGCTGGGTCACGGGAGTACTCCTGGAATCGGTCCAACGCCTCTCCCTCCTGCGAGGACCGTGCGACATCGTCGAGGAGGCGTACCTTCCCGGCGAGAAAGGGGTCAAGCGGCACTTGGAGTCTCCTCGGGCATTCCCCCGGCCACGCGATGTGACTCTGGTGAGCCGGGGACTCTCTTGGCGGTGGTCCACACACATCCTGCCAGATTCCCAAATATCAGCATGAGCTTCCGACCATTGGAAACACGCTCCTCGGTGCGCCACCCCAGTATGCGGCTGGTCTGGGAGCTCTTTCGATCACAAGGGGGGCGTCGTCAAGGTCGCTGCTGGCGGTTCGCTGGAGGCCTGCGGTGCCGATTCACGGCGACGCCGCATCAGGTCGACGATCACAAGGACGGCGACGCCGACGGCGAGAACCACCGCCGCGACCCACGGCAGCGCCGCCAAGTCGACGACGCCGAGGGCCGCACCGCCTGTCGCGGCACCGCCTGCAAGGGCGACATTGATCGCGGTGGTCTGCAATGCGGCAGCGAGAGGCCGGGCACTCGGAGCGGCTTCCTTCATGACGCGGGTCATCAGCATCGCAGGAAGGCACGAATATGCTGCGGCCCACACCGTCGAGACGCCGATCACCGCGAGCGGGGCACCGAGCGCACCGGCCAACGCCATCCCGGCTATCGCGGCGACAGAAACGGTACCGGCGACCGCGAACGACGTCCGTGGGTGTCGGTCGAACAATGCGCCGGTCACGATCAGTCCGATCGTGCCTGCTGCTCCACCGAGCAGAAGGTAGATCGGCACGGCGCCGCGGGGCAGATCGGCGACGTCCTCGAGCCAAGGGACGGAATAGGTGCTGAAGATCGCAGGGCCGAGCACGACCAGGAGTAGCACGACGCATGCCAGCATCACCGCTGGCATGGTGCCGTTCCATGTGCCACGTGCCGGGCGTTCGGCTGCCGGCTGTTTGACGGGCGGCAGAAGACGCCAGGTAGCCAGCGTAATGATCGCTCCCAGTCCTGCCACGGCCCCGCACGCCGTGCGCCACCCCATCCATTGCCCGAGGGCGTTTCCAAGTGGGACCCCTAGGATTCCGGCGAGAGAGCCCCCCAATCCCGTGATGGCCATTGCGCGCCCGAGTAGATGGTGTGGCACGAGGTACGCGGCGTACGCGCCGGCCACAGTCCAAAAGGTGCCGTGTGCGACGCCGGCGGCGACCCGCGCCAGCACGAGCAGCGGAAAGGTGGGGGCGGCGGCCGTCGCCAGGGTCGCCAGGGTGATCGCGACGAGCGAACCCAGCAAGAGTCCTCGTCGAGGCAGCCGACGGGTGAGTGCAGACATCGGGGCCGTGGTGAGGACGACCGCTGCGGCGAAGGCGGTCACCAGCTGGCCGACTGCGGCGACGGGCTGGCCCAGGTCGTCTGCGACATTCGGTAGAAGTCCGCCCGGTAGGTACTCGATCGTCTGGGATACGAACATCGCGGCGGCAAGAACCAAGAGCGTCGACCACGGAAGACGATAGCCGGAACCATCGGAATCCTGGTCTGGACGGGTTTGACGCGAGTTCCAAAAGCTACGGCGGAGGAGGCGCATGCGGGGCCCTGGAATTGATACCCCTGCTGGAGGGCAGTCGACGGAGTCGATCGATCGGCCCGGGGGGACAGGACCGCTGCTCGGCGTGAAACGTTACACGAAGTCTGCGACCCTGCTCAATCTCATGGAACTGCGTCGGCGCTCAAGGGTCCGCAGGAGATCGCCGAGGACGAGGTCGCGCGGGCGCTCGACGCCAGTGACGTGGTCTCGCGCGGACGCCCCCGCTTCTCGTCGCGCGCGGGGACCGCTCAGCTGTCGACGTTCGTGTACGGCTCCACGCGGCCGATGCTCTCCTTGAGAACGAGGTCCATCAGGCCGGGGAATCGCTGGTCCAGTTCTTCCTTGCGAAGGGTGTTTGTGCGGCGCGTACCGACGTCGTGCTGTCGGATGATGCCGGCTTCGCGTAGGACGCGAAAGTGGCGGGTGAGTACGGACGCGGTGACTTCTCGGTTGAAGCCACCGCAGGCGAGGCCGGGTGAGGCGGCGAGGGTGACAACGATGGTGAGCCGAGTCTCGTCTGTCAGAGCGCTCATGATCTTGAAGAGGTCGAAGTCGTCTGCGTCGGGGTGGATGAGCGGGGACGAGGTTCGACTGGCCATGAGGGAATGGTACGCGCCCTCCGTATGTTCGCGTTTATGCGTACATGCGTTAGAGTCAGTGGCCGGAAGAAGTTCGTCCTGTCACTGACGACTTCTTGACCACGACCGCTTTGCGAAGGAAACCAATGCCCGTCAACACTTCAGATCTCTCGTCCGACCAGCCCCTCTTCTCCCCAGTCACGCTCGGGAAAATCGAGCTCGCCAACCGCATTGTCATGGCACCCCTGACCAGGGTCCGCGCCGGTGCCGCCGGCATTCCCGGCGACCTGATGGTCGAGTACTACCGGCAGCGAGCAAGCGTCGGGCTGATCGTCACCGAGGGCACCTACCCCGACCACGCGTCGCAGGGATACGTCGGTGAACCAGGCATCGCCACGGACGAGCAGGCGGCCGGCTGGGAGCGCGTGTTCGAGGCGGTGCACGCCGAGGGTGGCCGCATCGTCCTGCAGATCATGCACGCCGGCCGCGCCACCCACCCTGACATCAATGGCCGCCGCCGTATCCTCGCCCCCAGTGCGATCGCCATCGACAACAAGACGTTCACTGAGAAGGGCGAGCAGCCCTACCCCGTACCGGAAGCGATGACCACCGCAGAGATCCGGGCAACCCTGGAGGACTTCGTCGCCGCCGCCTGCCGGGCCATCGAGGCGGGAGCGGATGGCGTGGAGCTCCATGGCGCCAACGGCTACCTGCTCCAGGAGTTCCTCTCCCCGGCGGCCAACCAGCGCACCGATGAATACGGCGGCTCGCCGCAGAATCGCGCACGTTTCGTCATCGAGGTCGTCACGGCGGTCGCCCGGGCCATCGGCGCGGAGCGGGTCGGGCTGCGGATCTCGCCAGAGGTCAGTATCGGGGACGTCTTCGAGACAGACCGCGAGGACGTCTTGGCCACCTATGGCACCCTGGTCGACCAGCTGCGCCCGTTGGGCCTGGCGTACCTCTCCATCTTGCACGCCGAGCCGGGCGACGAACTGGTACAGGAACTGCGGCGGCGCTTCGACGGTAAGGTGCTCGTCAACAATGGCTTCGTCGAGCCGACCACCCGGGAGGACGCGATGCAGCTGATCGAGGCTGATCACGCCGACGCCGTGGTCGTGGGCCGGTCCCTCATCGCCAACCCCGACCTGGTCGAGCGCTGGCGGGGCGGGCACCCCGAGAACGAGGCTCGGCCGGAGCTGTTCTACGGACCGGGCGCTGAAGGGTACACCGACTACCCCTTCCTCGAATCGGTCTGAGAGCTTCGATCACGTCCCGGCGATTCACGTCCTTGGAACGCACGGATTGCCAGCCGCTCGCCCATGCCACAGCATGGGCGAGCGGGCGATGTACGGCTACTTCACCAGGGACGTGAGGCAATCGCTTTGGAGGACGGTGTTGCCGGCGAGGTCGACGACACGAGCGATGACGTCATAGCGCATGCCGTCGGCGAACGGGGCGCCGCGGCTGATCTGGAAGTGCAGCGCGCCCGCACCGCCGTTCGAGGTTGTCAGCGTCGGATCGCCCGGGAGCGACAAAGCCGAGGTGCCCGTGCATACACCATCGGGGTCGAGGTCGACCCAGCGCAGAATCTTGTAGTCCGTATTGGGTGCGAGGCCGTGAACGTTAACCGTCCCCTGGCCGTCGAAGGTGTCGGCGCCGACTACGTCGTGTGCAGTGGGCGAGATCCCGATCGTTCCGCCGCCGCTGCCGCCGCCGACCGGTGTGAGCCTGCTATGCGTCCCCGGTACGGCCTGGGCGGCCCCGGCGAATGTGCTGCTCAACGCGACGAGCGCCGCGAGGAGTGTCATCGAGCGCGTCGCTCGGAAATTGATCGTGTGCATTGATATCCCTCGTTGGTTCGTGCGTCTACAACGCCGCATAGGCGTCGGTCTGTCACATTTCGTTGATGACACTTGCTCGGGCGGCCGTCATGGGAGGATGGCCGCCACTAGGATGGGCGCCGTAGTCGGAGCCCAGCTTTGGAATGCTCAGCATGATCCGTCTCCTCGATGTGAAGGGCTGCGGCAAATCCGTTTGCGGGCCCGCGACCCTCCAAGCTTGGATAACTGGGCAGTCGGTTATCGAGGGGCCCGCACCACTCCGTTGATCGGACGTGGTGGTGCTGTCTGGTTCATGCCACATGGCCCGCAGGGCGGAGGAAGGCCTCAGGCCAGGGCCTTGATGTAGGCCTCGAGTTCGTGCGGGATGTCCGTTCCGGAGGTCATGATTCCGAGTTCGGTGACCCCCTGATGGGAAAGATTCTCGACCTGCGCTCGGAGCGCCCCGGCGTCGCCAGTGAAGCTCACGCTTGTGACGATCGCGCTCCCGCCATTCGCCCAGGCGGCGCTGTCAGCCTCGTTCAGATGCATCAGGTGACCCTCATGGATCGCGAAGTGTCGGTCAGCTTCGGGGAACTTCTGGATCACGTCTGCCCAGGCGTCTCCGCCTGGCATGGTCCGCACCGCGTCGAGTCCGCCTTGGAAATCGTGAACTGCGTGGTAGTTGATCGCCCAGGCCGGACCCGCCGCTGCGCGGACGCGCTCACAACCCGTGTCCTCGTTGGCTTCGAGGACTGTGCCGCCGACCTGGAGGACGCTCCAATCGAAGCTCGCCATGCCCGGAACCGCTGAGCCGAAGGACATCAGCCCGTCAACGTCGAGTGAACGGGCGATCTCTTCGCCCTTGGGGCCCATGGCCGAGAGCAGGATCGGCACTGTCGAAGCGGCATGGGCGAGGTCATCCGGACAGGGAAACATCTTCATCTTCGCGCCGTCCCATTCCACCACCTCTCCCTTGAGGAGATTGCGGTAGACGGAGATGTACCGACCTACGAAGTCCCATGAGAGCGCGTTTTGACCCATCGCCCTGCGACCCGTGAACCCGGTTCCGAAGGCGACCGCGACCCGTCCCGGCGCCAATCGGGCGAGGGTCGCGGTCGCCGCCGCTGCTGCCATCGGATGGCGCAGGCTCGGCACCAAGACGCCCGGGCCGAGACCAATGGTGTTGGTTCGCTCGGCTGCACGAGCCAGCGTCATGAAGACGTCGGGACTCTGCTGCGGAGTATCGAACGTCCACGCCCGCTCGTAGCCGAGGTCCTCAGCGATGGCGATGTGTTCGGGTGTGTCGATCGTGGGCGCGAAGACGCATGAGAGCTTCATTTGCTGGTCCGTTTCTTCGAGGTGTTCCTGAGGGGTCGCGGGTCCTGCTACCGGGTTAGGCGTCGCTGAGTGCGGTTTCGATGGCGTCGCATGTTGCCTGCGGCGCCTCGATGCTCGGATAGTGTCCGGCGCTGTGGATGGCACCAGTGCTCGAGTTGGGCAGGCCGACGTCGATTGCGGCGAGTGCGTCCTGGGTGACGAATGGGTCGTGCTCACCGGCGAGAAGGGTGACGCGTCCTGGGTACGACTTCAGGTCGTCGAAGAAGTCGGGGCCGACCCAGTTCTGGAGGTACTGATCCCAGACGACCTTGTCGAGACTGGCCCGGTTGCGGGCGGCAAGCCGCCTGAGGTCGGAGTCGCTCATGGTCGGCGACAGAAAGGCGCGGACCGCGCCCGCCGGATCGTTCCACGCATCTTTGAAGACATTGAGCGTCGCTTGGTCCAACGGCGTACCTGCCGGGCTGACTGGTGAGATGGCGACCACGGAAGTCACTGCTTCGGGCGCCAGCGTGGCCACACGCAGCGCCGTCGTGGCCCCCATGGAGTGACCGACGACGGAGTAGTTGCTCCAACCGAGCTCCGCGACTGCACTGAGTGCGAACTGGGCCATCGCATCGATACTGTCGGGCAGTTCTGGCGCCGGTCGGTTGGAGCCATAGCCCGGGAAGTCGACGTAGGCGAAGGTATACGTCGCGACATCGGACAACGCCCGCGTCGGCAACCACACGCTCGCGTCCATCACCCATCCGTGCAGGACCAAGACCTTGTGATCTCCTGACCCCTCGACCGCTGCGATGTGCTGCACCTAGGACTCCTCTTCGTTGACCCCCGTGCTCGCCGGGGTCCGCCTGATGTGACGTGGGGCACAGTGCCCATCTATGGGCACCATACACGCCGCGACAGAGGTGTACCAGGTTTGTGTGCGTCAAATTCTGGAGAGGCTGATCCGTGGCGAATCGGTTCTCGACTGTCAGGAGCCGAGGAGAGCCTGGTGTCGGCGAAGGAAGGCTTCGAGGCTGCTGGCGGGATGACCCGTGAGTTGCAGGACTGCGTCGTTCGGGGCGTTGTAGACCGAGTGTCGGTTCAGCTCGTCGATGCCAAGGAGCAGGTCGATACGCCACTCCGCCAGTCCGGCTTCCGCCAACTGTGCTCGGCGTTCGCCAGTAGTTACCGCGTTGTAGCTGATCGTGCGTCCGGCGATCGATGACATCGTTCGGGCGACGTCGGTCCAGCTGTGAGCTTCAGGCCCTGTGAGTAGATGTGTCCCGCCTCGCTTGGAGGGGTCGAGCAGTACCTGGACGACGACGTCGACGACATCTGCGGAGTCGATGAGGGCGTTGACGCCGTCGGGCGCTGTGCCAATCCAGTGGTCGCGCTCTTGGATCGAGGTCGCATCGATCAAGGCGAGGTCCATGAAGGACGTAGGGCTGACAAGCGTGTGGGGGACCGTGCTCGCCGCGAGGTGGTCCTCGATCTCGGCGTGGACGCGAAGTACGGACGAGACCGCGTCGTGAGCCGCGTGAGCGGCCGACAGTTTCACGAGGTGTCCCAATGAAACCTCGCGAGCGGCATCAATGACGCTCCGTTCCAGATCCGCTTGGTGGGGACCGCTCCCGACTGCAAGGAACGCGACAGTGGCCATCGACATGGCGTTGCGCATCGTCGAGTCGTTGGCAAGCTCGCCAACGAACAACTTGCGATAGTTCGGCTGGCCGCTCCTGTCTGTGAGCACCTGCTGTGCCTTGGTTGCGTCGCGAACCAGCACATCGGGCGGACTGCCGGCCGCGCTCAACGTACCTGCCACGCGGCGGGCGATCCGTCCGTTGCCGGCGACAATCAGGATTCTTGGTTCCATCGGTCACGCTCCGGGATTTGTTGGGTCGGTCACACTTGGTTAGACATACGCTAATATCCTACGGTTATGTCCAACAAGTGAGGTGGCGGAAGCTGATGCCCAACGAGAACATCCAGATCGTGCTAGCGTCGAGGCCAGATGGCGAGCCGTCCGTTTCGAACTTTCGCGTGGCCCGCGCTCCGAGCCCCCGGCCGGTGCAGGGAGAGGTGCTGCTACGTACGCTCTTCCTATCCTTGGATCCCTACATGCGGGCTCGCATGAACGCCGGGGCTTCGTACGCTGCGCCTGTCGAGGTTGGATCCGTGATGACGGGCGGGACGGTCGCCCAAGTCCTCGAAAGCAGGCACCCGGACTTCGTCCCGGGCGACGTCGTCCTGGCTCACACCGGGTGGCAAACCCTCGGTGTCCAAGCAGGTGATCAGCTGCGCAAGCTCGACTCGGCCGTCGCTCCGTACTCGACCGCACTGGGTGTGCTCGGGATGCCGGGATTCACGGCCTATGCCGGCCTCAGGGAGATCGGGCGACCCGCAGCTGGGGAGACTGTCGTCGTTGCGGCGGCCAGCGGTCCTGTGGGGGCAACGGTTGGGCAACTCGCACGCATCGCTGGCGCGCGCGTGGTCGGCATCGTTGGCGGACCGCGCAAGGCTGCGTACATCACGGAGCTCGGCTTCGACGAGGCGTTGGATCATCGGGCCACCAATTTCGCCCGGATGCTCGAGGCTGCCACCCCGGATGGCGTCGATGTGTATTTCGAGAACGTCGGCGGGCGAGTATGGAACCATGTCCTACCGCGTCTGAACACGTTCGCACGCGTCCCGGTCTGCGGACTCGTGTCGACGTACAACGGCAACGTGGCTCATGGCAGCTCGGACAGCGCGAGCATCCTGATGGCGAACATCCTCCGCAAGAGCCTCACGGTGAGGGGCTTTATCCAGACCGAGTTCATCGCCCGGCACCAGGCGACGTTCCTTGAGGAGGCATCCCGATGGGTCCGTGACGGTGTCCTGCGGTACCGCGAGGACATCGTGGACGGCCTCGAGAACGCCCCATCGGCTTTCCTGGGAATGCTCCGCGGAGAGAACTTCGGAAAGCTCCTGATCCGCGTTGCTGAGGAAGCTCCACTCGGATAGAGCGTACGTGTGGCTCCCGCCACGGGGACGCATCGCCAGTTGCCTTGGGTGAGCCGACTCGCGATGCGTCCGCGGTCCTGGAGAAGCAGGGGCTCGTGCCACTGCGCGCGTGGCGTCACAAGAGCTAACTCGCCCTGGTTGAGCGACGCTCTGGCTGCTCAGCGGCACGACGGCGCCGCTCACGTGATGCGCGGAGGTTGGCCGCGTTGCCGCACGTGCGAACGTCGTGCCACACGCCGCTGTTGTTACGCGAGCGGTCGTAGAAAGCGCCACGGCAATAGTTGTTCTTGCACGTCTTGAGGCGGGCCCAGGCGCCGGCGTCCTGGGCCCGTCGGATCTCGAGGGCGACGGGCCCGAGCAACAGTTTCCAGCCTCGGCCCTTGGGCTTGAAGTGCACTGTGCCGTCGGGTCCAAAGCCAGCTTCCACGGCGACGTCGAGGTCCGCCAGCGTGGTGGCCGCGCTTGCGCCGTGTGAAGGGGCGTCGGCGTCAAAGTCGCGGGTCCGTATGGTATCGATCAGCCCGGCCCGTGCCCGCCGGAGCGTGGCCAGATCGCGCTCGGTGAGTTCGTCGAGCGCGACGCCCTCAAGGACAGGGCTACCCCACTGCTCAGCCCATGTCGCCAACGCCTCCCTCATCCACTCGGTAGCCAGTTCGGCATCCGAGAGCAGGTCGGCCTTGCGTGGCCGATCGGCGGCGGCGGTGTTGAGGAAGTCGTGGACGAGCGCCAGCCCATCAGGTGCGACGTCCAGTCCATATCGTGTGGTCGCTATCCAGGTCATGGGACCCACTTTACATTGCGACAGTAGCTAACGCGGTTCGCCTATGTTTCAAGCCGGTGACATCTCGGCCACGGGCGCCTCCGGAGGACCTTGGCGCAGTCGGACGTTGCGCAACTTGAACTTCTGGATCTTCCCTGTCGCAGTCTTCGGAAGGTCGCCGAAGACGACATGTCGTGGCGCCTTGAATCGGGCGATGCGCTGTTTGACGTGGTCGATCAGCTCGGACTCTGTTGCGCTTGCGCCGGGCCGCAGGGCAACGTACGCGACGACCGTTTCGCCCCAATCGGGGTCCGGTACGCCGACGACCGCCGATTCGAGGACCGCCGAGTGGGAATCCAGCGCCTGTTCCACCTCGATCGAGGTGATGTTCTCTCCGCCGGAGATGATCACGTCCTTGGCTCGATCGCGGACCTCGACGTATCCGTCAGGGTGCAGGACGCCGAGGTCCCCGCTCCGGAACCAGCCATCGTCGGTGGCCTTCGCGGTGGCCTCCGGGTCGTTGTAATAGCCAAGCATGACGCTGTTACCACGGAACTGGATCTCGCCGATGCTCACGCCGTCCGCCGGCACATCCTGACCATCAGCCCGGACGCGAAGGGGCTGGCTCACGACGTTCGACACGCCTTGGCGTGCCTTGAGTCGGGCACGCTCGTCTCCCGGAAGTGAGTCCCACTCGGGGCGCCAGTCGCAGATCGCGGCCGGCCCGTACGTCTCCGTGAGACCGTAGACGTGCAGCACGTCGATACCCAGGGCGCCGAGTGAATCGAGAAGCGCGGGGGACGGCGGCGACCCGCCGGTCGCGACGGTCACCGGGTGCTCGAGCTTCTTCCCTTCGGCGAATGCGGCAAGTCGCGCCAGAACGGTAGGGGCAGCGCTGAAGTGGGTGACGCCGTCGGTCAGAGCTCGCCAGATGGCCTCGGGCTCTGGGCGGTCCACCAGCACGTGACGGGCGCCGGCTGCGGTGACCGCCCACGGGAACGTCCATCCGTTGCAATGGAACATCGGCACGATCCACAGGTACGACGACCTTGCGTCGAGGTCCATGTGCATCGTCATGGCCAGTGCCTGCAGGTAGGCCCCGCGATGGGAGTACATGACCCCCTTGGGGCGGCCGGTGGTCCCGCTGGTGTAGTTGAGCGAGAGCATCCCCAACTCATCGGTGACGTCGACGTGTGTCGGTGTCGCCGAGGAGAGGCGCTTCTCATACTCACTGTCGGATGTTCCTGCCATCACGATCCGAGGTGGTGCGGCGAGGCCCTGGACGGCCTCTGCGGCAACGCTACGCAGCGACTCGTCGACGATCAGGACACTCGTTCCGGCATGCTCGAGGATGTAGTTCAGCTCGGCAGGGCTCAGCCGGGTGTTGAGAGTATTGAGGACGCCGCCTGCCCACGGAACTGCAAAGTGTGCGTCCAGGCTCGTCAATGAGTTCGGCGCGAGCACCGAGACCCTTTCTCCTGGTTCCAGGCCGAGGTCCACGAGCATGCCGGCACCCGCGGCGGCGCGGGCGGCAAGGTCGGCGTACGTCAGCGTGAAGCTTGGTCCTTCGACCGCTACGCGGTCTCCGTGGACCGACGCGGTGCGAGTCAGGAAATCAGCGGGCGCCAGGGGCGTTCCGAGCGATGAAGGTCTGTCCGTCATGACAGATACATATACCATATGCATATGTCGTAGGCCAGGGTCTCGCGGACCATGGCAAGGGATCTATCGACATATGCAAAGTGCGTTTGGTACTGTCTTACATGTGTCTCGCGGAGCTGCGACGGCTCCTGAATGCGGTGACGCAACCTATCCGACAGAAGGGCGCGAGCCCGCGAAGGAGCCAGTCATGCCGCACCTGCACTACTCGATCAAAGACGCGGTCGCCGAGTTCGTCATCGAGAATCCCCCTCAGAACCGCATCGGCGATCAGTTCTGTGAGGACCTCGTTGCGGCCATCGACCGAGCGCACGCAGACGGGGCCCGGGCCATCCTGGTCCGTTCGACCGGAGACAACTTCAGCTACGGCGGTGACATTCGTCCCTGGCCGGACATGGACGTTACGGAGCTGCGCGGCAGGTTTGAGGCGTACATGTCCGCCTTCAACCGGCTCGAGCGCGTCTCCATGCCGGTTGTGTCGGCTGTGCGCGGGATGTGCTCGGGGGGAGGTTTCGAGCTGGCCCTGCGAACGGACATCATCTTTGCGGGCGAGTCGGCGCGTTTTGCGCACTCGGAGCAGACGATCGGAATCGTGACCCTCCTCGGCGGCGTGTATCGCGTCGCAGCGCGAGTCGGGCGGGCACGCGCCCTCGAATGGGTCATGACCTCCGAGCAGGTCAGCGCGCAGCGAATGGCGGAAGCTGGACTCGTCAACTACGTAACGCCCGATGAAGAGGTAGAGGAGCGCGCGCGAGAGTTCGCGGCCCGCCTGGCCGCCGGTCCGACTCGTGCCCATGCAGCCCACAAGGCCCTGGTGAGGACGTGGGAGGCTACCGGTGCACTGGGCGCCGACGACGCCATGTTCGACATCGCGATGCCGTTGTTCGAGACCGAAGACGTACGAACGGTCCTGCCTGCCGCGGTCGACGCCTACGTATCAGGGGCGCCGCGACCCGCCTTCGAGTTCCGGGGACGCTGATCCCTGTCCGCGCGGCCCCGAGCGCGGCGTTCCGGGGACGTGTGGCGGAGGCACACCCGGTCGTGGAGAAGGCGGACGTCGCAACCGTCTCCGCAGCGAGGGTGTGTGTCCAGCCGTGACCGTCGCCCGCCACTGGGCCGGTGCGGAGACCTTCACCGTCTGGTGATTCCGGACGCCGCTCGGAAGTACGCCACGCAGCACGAACTATGAGAAGGGTATAGACGTGGAAGGTTTCACCCGAACGGGAGTTGTCGGCGCGGGTCTGATGGGCGCCGGGGTCGCTGAGGTGTGCGCCCGGGCTGGCAAGGACGTCGTTCTCGTGGACACCAACCCCCAAGCGGCGGACGCGGGCCGTGCCCGGCTGCGGGCCTCCCTCGAACGGGCCGAGCAGCGCGGCAAGATCAGCGACGCCACCGAGGTGCTGGAGCGCATCACCATCAGCAGCGACCTCGAGGCGCTCGCCGACCGCGACCTGGTCATCGAGGCGATCGTCGAGGACGAAGCCGCCAAGACTGCGCTGTTCACCCGGCTCGACGCCCTCGTCACCGACCCCGAGGCCGTCCTTGCCTCCAACACCTCCTCCATCCCGATCATGAAGCTCGCCGTCGCCACCGAGCGGCCTGCGCAGGTGATCGGGCTGCACTTCTTCAACCCGGTCCCCGTGCTCTCCCTGGTGGAGCTCGTGCCCAGCCTGCTGACCGCGCCGGAGACCACCGACCGCGTGCGTACGTTCGTCGAGCAGGACCTGGGCAAGCACCCCATCGACTCCCAAGACCGGGCGGGATTCGTGGTCAACGCGCTGCTGATCCCGTTCGTGCTCTCCGCGATCCGGATGCTGGAGTCCGGGTTCGCGACCGCCGAGGACATCGACCAGGGCCTCGTACGCGGCGCGGCCCACCCCCAAGGACCACTTGCGCTCGCGGACCTCATCGGGCTGGACACGACCAAGGCGGTGGCCGAGTCGCTCTACGAGGAGTTCAAGGAGCCGCTCTACGCCCCGCCCCCGCTCCTCGCGCGGATGGTCGACGCCGGTCTGCTGGGCCGCAAGACCGGCCGCGGCTTCTACCACTACTGACCATCGACCACGGGTGCCCTTCGGGGCAGCCGTCCAGTGCTTCGCGAGCGACACCGCCGTGGAGATCACCGTCTAGCTCCAAGCGTCGAACCAGCTCTACGCCGAGCCAGCTCGCCTGCACCCCTGGTAGCCGGCAGCGCTCGGCCGAACCGTGTCCTGAAGCTGGCCCTTGGTCGCCGTGGACGAGGTCCGTTCCGCTCTCGCTGTCACCGGGCGAATCACTGGGGAGCGACGTGGACATAGGAATGCAGGCACCTTCGTCGGCGAGCTGATCATTCGAGGCCAACATGCGCCCGTCAGCCTTGGCGTCGTGGTCCGGATCATGACGATCACGGACACGTGGTGCGTGCTGTCCGTCGCCCGCACGGCGGCCGCCGATGTCCGAGTTGCCGACTTAGGGTAAGCGACTCATCGCCACGCGTTGAGGATTCGCTCGGTGACTTCGTCGACCTCTCCCATGCCATCGGTCTCCACTAGGAGACCCCGCTCGTTGTACGCCTCGATGAGCGGTTTGGTCTCCTCGAGGTAGACCTGCTGGCGGCGGCGGATGATGTCCTCGGTGTCGTCGGCGCGACCCTCGATCTGGGCCCGTTGCAGTAGCCGCTCGACGACTTCGTCGTCATCGACAAGGAGGCTGATGACGGCATCGAGCTTGTGGCCGGTGGATCTGATCATCTCGTCGAGCTGCTCGACCTGTGCGAGCGTGCGTGGATAGCCGTCGAGAAGGAAGCCGTCGGCCGCATCGGGCTCGTCGAGCCGGTCGCGGACCATGCCGTTGGTGATGTCGTCCGGCACATACTCGCCGGCGTCCAGGTAGCGCTGGGCATCCAGGCCCAGGGGAGTGGCCTGCGACACGTTGGTGCGGAAGATGTCGCCGGTGGAGACGGCCGGGATGCCGAAGTGCTCGGCGAGGTGCTTGGCCTGGGTGCCCTTGCCGGCTCCCGGCGGGCCCATGATGACGATCCGCATCAGCGGTCCCCCCTGGTCCTGCGCTGGCTCGTGGCGCGTTGGGCGCAGGCCTGACATGTCTGTGGGGACGCCATGTCGACGTGAAGATCCCAGAACGTGTACCAGAGCGCTGTCGGCTCTCCGCATGCCGTTCGCTGGGAGTCGTTCCTCCGGAGATGTACGGTCCCCCATGGCAATCGGTCGCGAGTGTGCCGGGGCTGCGTCTGAGGTGCCGTCGCGAGCCACTGCGTGTATGCGTTGCCGGACGGCTGGAGCGTTGCCAGGCTTGCGAGTGTCATCACGGTTCCCTTCAGTCTTTGATCTCGGCGATGACTGCCCCGTTGGCGACGGTTTCGCCCACGGTGGCGCTCAGGCCGGTGATGGTGCCGGCCTTGTGGGCTTTGAGGGGTTGTTCCATCTTCATGGCCTCGATGACCACGACGACGTCGCCCTCGGCGACCTCTTGGCCCTCCTCGACGGCGATCTTGACGATGGTGCCCTGCATCGGCGAGGTGACGGAGTCGCCGGAGGCGGCCGCGCCGGCCTTCTTCGCGGAGCGCTTGGGCTTCTTGGGGGCACCGGTGCCGCCGGCCCCGAGCCCACCGAGGCCGCCGAGTCCGGCGTGCAGGGAGACGGAGAGGCGCTTGCCGCCGACCTCGACCACGACGGTCTGGCGCTCGCCGGCTTCCTCAGCCACACCGGCAGCGCCGGCGTACGGCTGGATCTGGTTGTCGAAGTCGGTCTCGATCCAGGTCGTGTAGACGTCGAAGGAGCCGTTCTCGGCGGTGTAGGCCGGGTCGGTGACGACGGCCTGGTGGAACGGGATGACGGTCGGCATGCCGTCGACCTTGAACTCGTCGAGCGCGCGGCGCGAGCGCTCGAGTGCCTGGGTGCGGTCGCGGCCGGAGACGATCAGCTTGGCGATCAGCGAGTCGAACGAGCCGGGGATGGTCTCACCCTTCTCGTAGCCACCGTCGAGGCGTACGCCCGGGCCGGCCGGCGGGGCCCACTCGGTCAGGGTGCCGGGGGCGGGCATGAAGTTGTTGCCGCCGTCCTCGGCGTTGATGCGGAACTCGATGGAGTGGCCGCGGACCTCGGGGTCGTCGTAACCCAGCTCCTCACCTGCGGCGATGCGGAACATCTCGCGGACGAGGTCGATGCCGGTGACCTCCTCGGAGACGCAGTGCTCGACCTGGAGGCGGGTGTTGACCTCGAGGAAGGAGATGGTGCCGTCGGCGGCGACGAGGAACTCACAGGTGCCCGCGCCGACGTAGCCGGCCTCGCGCAGGATCGCCTTGGAGGACTCGTAGAGGCGCTTGTTCTGCTCGTCGGTCAGGAACGGCGCGGGGGCCTCCTCGACCAGCTTTTGGTGGCGACGCTGCAGCGAGCAGTCGCGGGTGGAGACGACGACCACGTTGCCGTGCTTGTCGGCCAGACACTGGGTCTCGACGTGGCGCGGCTTGTCGAGGAACTTCTCGACCAGGCACTCGCCACGACCGAAGGCACCGACGGCCTCGCGCACGGCCGACTCGTAGAGCTCGGGGATCTCCTCGAGGGTGCGGGCGACCTTGAGGCCGCGACCACCACCACCGAAGACCGCCTTGATGGCGACCGGGAGGCCGTACTCCTCGGCGAAGGAGACGATCTCGGAGGCGTCCTTGACCGGGTCCTTGAGGCCCGGGGCCAGCGGGGCGCCCGCCTTCAGCGCGATCTGCTTGGCCTTCGCCTTGTCGCCGAGCGCGTCGATCGCCTCGGGCGAGGGACCGATCCAGGTCAGGCCGGCGTCGATCACGGCCTGGGCGAAGTCGGCGTTCTCCGCGAGGAAGCCGTAGCCCGGGTGGACCGAGTCAGCACCGGACTGGCGCGCCACATCGATGATCTTCTCGATGGACAGGTAGGACTCCGCCGGCGTGGCTCCGCCGAGTGAGTAGGACTCATCGGCCAGGCGCACGAAGAGCGCGTCACGGTCGGGGTCCGCGTAGATCGCTACGGAGCCGATTCCGGCGTCCTTGCACGCGCGGATCACTCGGACGGCGATCTCACCGCGGTTGGCGATCAGGACCTTTGTCAGTGGCTTGCTCAACGTGTTCACGATCTGTGCTCTCTCGTGGGCTGGCTGTGTGTCGGAGGGTCAGCGGGGGAGTGCGCTGGAGCGCCAGGCGCCCGGGCCGGGGTGAACTGGGCGGCGAAGCTGCGGCGTTGACCACGCCGATCTGGCCTCGCGCGGCGCTGATGTCGACGTGCCGAGCGCCGAGAAGACAGCGACAAGTGCGGCGATCTCATCCGTGCTGACATGTGCTGCGTCGGGGCTGGTAACCCGCAGCGCCGGGCACGGGGGTCCCGACGCTACGGGGGACTTGGGAGGACCTACGCGATCGCGGACAGACATACCGGTCACAGCGGGATGTTCCCGTGCTTCTTCGCGGGCAGGGTCTCGCGCTTGGTGCGCAGGAGACGGAGCGCGCGGGTGACCTCGGCGCGGGTCTCGTGCGGCGGGATGACGGCGTCGACGTAGCCACGCTCGGCGGCGATGTAGGGGTTGGCGAGGGTGGTCTCGTACTCGTCGATGAGCTCGGCGCGCTTGGCCTCGACGTCGCCGCCGGCGGCCTCGACCTCGGCCAGGGTGCGGCGGTGGACGATGTTGGCTGCGCCCTGGGCACCCATGACCGCGATCTGGGCGGTGGGCCAGGCGAGGTTGATGTCGGCGCCGAGGTGCTTGGAGCCCATGACGTCGTAGGCACCGCCGTAGGCCTTGCGGGTGATGATGGTGACGAGCGGGACGGTCGCCTCGGCGTAGGCGTAGATCAGCTTCGCGCCGCGGCGGATGATGCCGTTGTGCTCCTGGTCGGTGCCGGGCAGGAAGCCGGGGACGTCGACGAAGGTGATGACCGGGACGTTGAAGGCGTCGCAGGTGCGTACGAACCGGGCGGCCTTCTCGGAGGCGTCGATGTCGAGGGTGCCGGCGAACTGCATCGGCTGGTTGGCGACGATGCCGACCGGGCGGCCCTCGATGCGGGCGTAGCCGATGATGATGTTGGGCGCCCACAGCGGCTGGACCTCGAGGAACTCCTCGTCGTCGACGATGTGCGAGATGACCTCGTGCATGTCGTAGGGCTGGTTGCCGCCGTCGGGGATGAAGGTGTCGAGCTCGCGGTCGAGGTCGGTGATCTCCAGGTCGGCGACCTCGTCGTAGGCCGGCGGCTCCTCCATGTTGTTGGAGGGGAGGTAGGAGAGCAGCGCTTTGACGTAGTCGATCGCGTCCTCCTCGTCGGAGCCCATGTAGTGGGCCACGCCGGACTTGGAGTTGTGGGCGAGCGCGCCGCCGAGCTCCTCCATGGTGATGTCCTCGCCGGTGACGGTCTTGATGACGTCGGGGCCGGTGATGAACATGGCGGAGGTCTTGTCGACCATGATCGTGAAGTCGGTGACGGCCGGGGAGTAGACGTGGCCGCCGGCGCAGTTGCCCATGATCAGGCTGATCTGTGGGATCACGCCGGAGGCGTGGACGTTGCGCTTGAAGATCTCGCCGTAGAGGCCCAGGGAGACGACGCCCTCCTGGATGCGGGCGCCGGCGCCCTCGTTGATGCCGATCAGCGGGGAGCCGGTCTTGATCGCGAGGTCCATGATCTTGGTGATCTTCTCGCCGTAGACCTCGCCCAGCGACCCACCGAAGACGGTGAAGTCCTGGGAGAAGACGCAGACCTGGCGGCCGTCGATGGTGCCGTAGCCGGTCACCACGCCGTCACCGAAGGGGCGGTTCTTCTCCAGCCCGAACGCGGTACTGCGGTGGCGGGCCAGCTCGTCGACCTCCTGGAAGGACCCCTCGTCGAGCAGCATGTCGATGCGCTCGCGTGCGGTCTGGCGTCCCTTCGCGTGCTGCTTCTCGACAGCCTTCGCGGAGCCGGCGTGGACGGCCTCGTCGAGACGACGCTCCAGCTCGGCCAGCTTCCCGGCGGTCGTGTGCAGGTCGATGACCGGCTCGTCAGGCAGGATGCTCAACAGATCGGCTCCTTCTTATGTGAATCGGAGTGTCGATGAATGAGACTAAGTCTCATCGGGCATTATGTCTACCCTCGAGTGAAAGGTGAGAGATGGCAACCGGACGTGAGGAGATCGCCGATGCGGCGTTCCGCCTGTTCGCGACCCGCGGATACGAGACCACCGCCGTCGAGGACATCGCCGCTGAGGCGGGAGTCAGCCGGAGCACGTTCTTCCGCTCATTCGGGTCCAAGGAAGCGGTCATCTTCCCTGATCATGATGTGCTGCTGAAGAGCGTGGAAGAGCGACTGCGTACGTCCCCCTCGGATGGTGGTTTGGCGGCCGTGACGGACGCGGTCAAGATCGTGTTGTTCCACTATGTGGCGGAGGGTGAGCGGGCGCGAGAGCGATACCGCCTGACGTCCACAGTGCCGGCGCTCCGCGAGCGCGAGCTGGTCAGCGGTGCCCGGTATCAGCGGCTGTTCAGGCGCTACCTGAGTCGTTGGGCGGATAGCACGCCTGAAGCCGAGCTGCGTGCAGAGGTAACGGCTGCGGCCGTGGTTGCCGCGCACAACCGGGTGCTGCGGCGGTGGCTTCGCGGCGAGTCCTCGGACCCGCAACGAGAGGTGGAACAGGCTCTTGTTGCGGTGCAGCGAACCTTCGCTGAGGAAAACGAAGGGTCGATCGGGCTCATCGTGTTGCCGGAGGGTGTCTCGACGGCCGTCGTCGAGGCGGCAGTTCGAAAGGCGCTGGCCACTGCCTCCGGAGCTGGACACCGCCGCTGAAGCGGTACCGCTCGCTTGCATCCGGTGGGGAGCTCCCGCTCCTGTGCCGTGCGGACTCGCGGTGGACGACCGCTCGGAGTGTGGTTGGGTCTGCTTGCTCTCAGATCGGACCCCTCGGCGGATCAAGGGCGCCGCCGGCAGATCGCGGGCCGCCGTCCCTGGTCAGGCCCGAAGACCCGTCTCCAGGACCAGTTCAGCCATCTCCTTCGCGACCCGCACCGCGGCGGGATGGGTGTCGAGCTGGGAGTTTGACACCGCACCGTCGTACAGCAGCTGCAGTCGGTCCGCCACGGCGCTCGGGTCAACGAAGCCTGCTTCGGTGGTCAGCCCAAGGATGAGCTCGCTCAGCCAGCCGCGGACATTGCGAAGCGCGACAGCCTCGATGCTGTCGGGCGCAGCCTCGGCTGTGGCGTTCGCGAAGGCGCAGCCGTTGTAGCTGGGCGATGTGACCGCCTCCTGGAGTGCGTCGAAGATCGCCAGCAACTTCTCGATAGGGTCGGTGAGTCCCTCGAAGTGCCGCGCGATCCGTAGGCGGCGTCGCTCCTCGCGGCCCGCGAGGTATGCGCTGACCAGATCATCCTTGCCGGAGAAGTTGTAGAACAGCGACCCCTTGGCCACCCCGGCCTCGTCGATGATCCGGTCGATCCCCACCGTGTGTACGCCCTCGGCATAGAAGAGCCGGTCGGCGGCGTCGAGCAGCCGCTCGCGAGCGGACGGTCGCTTGGTGGTCATGATCACAACGGTATCAGACAGATCTGTCTAAAACGACCTTGCGCTACTTGAGCCGAACCGTCTAGCGTCGAGGACGAATAGACAGATCTGTCTAAGAGAGGCCATCTATGACCCGCACTGTCCCGTCGACCGCAGTGTTCGCCGGAGTTGCCGCCGTTTTCGCCTCGTTCTTCCTCGCTGCCGGCGCGCCGATCCCCTTGCTGTCCCTTCGTCAGCAGGAGTGGGGCTTCTCGGCCAGCACCTATACGCTGGCGTTCTCTGTCTACGCCCTCGCCATGCTCGGGGCGGTGCTGGTCGGCGGCTCGCTCTCCGATCATGTCGGCCGACGACCAGTCCTTCTCGGCGCCCTCGTCGGCGAGCTCGCGGCGATGGTCCTCTTCCTTGTGGCCGATGACATCGCCTGGATCATGGTGGCCCGTGTCGTCCAGGGCGTCGCAACCGGCTTTGCCACCAGCGCATTCAGCGCTGCGCTCATCGAGCACGCACCCAGCCACCTCAAGCAGTTCGGCACCAGCTTCGCCGGAACCGCCTCTGCGGGCGGACTCGGCGTCGGCGCGCTGCTCACGGGGGCAGCTGTTCAGTTCGCTTCGGACGCCAACTCCCTCGTCTTCGGAGTCCTTGCTGTGGTGATGGTCGTCGGTTTCGGGATCGTCGCATTCGCCGATGAGACCGGCGTCACGCGGCCTGGTGCTGTCCGCTCGCTCAACCCGCGGATCAGCCTGCCGGCCCCCGTCCGGCGCGAGTTCCTCGGTGGCCTGCCGGTGCATGCTGCGGGCTGGATGCTGGCCGCGTTCTTCATGGCGCTCGCGCCAGCGGTTGTGCGCATCCAGTTCGGCCTGAGCGGGGGCCTGGTCGCTGGCTTCACGGCGTTCGTCGCGCCGTTCTCCGCAGCGGTCGGAACCCTGGCATTCGGCCGTGTCGTCCCGCGCCGGAACACCCTGATCGGCGTCTCTCTGGTGCTCACGGGGATGACGGCGGTCATGGTCGGTGTCACTGTTGGCTGGCTCGGTCTCGTCTGGCTTGGCGGCATCGTTGGTGGGATCGGCTTCGGGGCATCCTTTGCTGGCCACCTGCGGCTTCTCGGCCCCTATGTCGAGCCTCATCAACGCGCCGGCGTCTTCGCCGGCGTCTATACGGTGGCGTATCTCTCGTTCGGCGTCCCTGCCATCGTCGCCGGCCAGCTCGCAATCCGTGTCGGCCTGCTCGGCACCGTGGAGGGGTATGCCGTCGTGGTGCTAGCAACGGCCGTTGTCGCCTTCGTTGTCCAAACGTCGTTCGCGCGCCGTGATCGCGAGTCCGTCACAAGGCTCCTGGGTGAGGCTGTACCTGAGGCGGCGGCGGAGGCAGCCACGGCTTCAATGCGCGGCGCTTCCTGAACGAGGGGTCGCGCTCCCACTGCGCGATCACGGTCGCCACACGCATGGTCAGGCAGATTCCAGTGGACACCACGGTGGTCACGCCTCGTCTGCAATCCGGCGTCTACTCGGCCTCGACCATCCCTCCTGAGCTCATTTGTGTGGATTTTCAACCCTTGACCGACATATGTAAAACCAATATGGTTCTGTCGATCAAGGCGAGGGCAACGAAGAGGGCGCCCAGCAGATAGGGCCATCAGACAGAACGCGCAGATCTGCCGGCGTCAAGACCGGAAGGCGACCCTCGGGGTCGAAGTTGCGCGTGGTCCGTGCTGGCCAATCCCCGACCAGAGCCCACAGGTTCTATCTGTGACGCCTTTCAACCCCTCGCACGAGCGACTGAAGACAGGCGAACGAGAAGCATGACTACATTGCAGACGCGCAAGCCCATGGGCCTTGCCCAGCTCCACCTGGACGGCGGAGACTCTGACCGAACCATCGCGGTTGTCGGTGGGACTGGGCAGCAGGGGCGTGGCTTGGCCTATCGCTTCGCGCTGGCGGGTGAGCAGGTCATCCTGGGATCGCGTGAGGTTGGTCGCGCGCAGGCAATGGCTGACGAGATCAACGCGAGGCTGCCTGAGCCACGGGTCCACGGGGCGACCAACGCAGAGGCCGTTCGGCGGTCCGATCTTGTGTTGCTGGCGGTGCCGTGGGAAGGGCACACCGACCTGGTGGCCTCGCTTGCCGATGAGCTGGCGGGAAAGATCGTGATCTCCTGTGTGAACCCGCTCGGGTTCGACCCGGACGGCCCGTTCGGTCTTGTGCTCGAGGAGTCGGCGGCTCAGGAGGTCCAACGGCTCGTGCCGACGGCCCGGGTTGTCGGGGCGTTTCACCACGTGGCGGCGTTGTCGTTGTGGCGGACGGCTGATCCGATGTCCCACGAGGACGTGCTGGTGTGCGGCGATGACGACGAAGCAAAGGGCGTCGTGCGAGACCTGGCAGTATCGGTGACGGGTAAGCGTGGGCTCGACGCTGGCGCGCTACGTCTCGCCCGCCAGCTTGAGCCCTTGACGGCCGTACTGATCAGTGTCAACAAGCGGTACAAGACACGTTCCGGCGTCGCGGTGACCGGGATCGAGGTGTAGCTCGTGCTGGCCGACGTGCCCGACCAACGCCAGGTTGCCCGTGCCCTCGCACGGGTCGAGGCGGGCAAGCCCATCGATGCCGACGAGGCGGTGGCCCTTCTGGCAGCACGGGACGAGCACCTCCACCGCCTGATGGCTGTGGCTCGCCGGATCAGAGACGCCGGCCTCCTGGAGGCAGGTCGCCCGGGGGTCGTGACCTACAGCAAGAAGATCTTCATCCCGTTGACGCGGCTGTGCCGGGACAGATGTCACTACTGCACCTACGTCTCGACACCAGCGCAGTTGGCCAGACGAGGAGAAGCGCCGTTCCTGTCCGCCGACGAAGTCCTGGCGATCGCCCGTGAAGGTGCCTCGGCGGGATGCAAGGAGGCGTTGTTCACGCTGGGTGATCGGCCGGAGGATCGGTGGCCCGAGGCGCGAACTTGGCTCGAGGCTGCCGGCTACGACAGTACGTTGGAGTACCTCCGGGCGATGAGCATCCTGGTGCTGGAGGAGACAGGTCTGTTGCCGCACCTCAACCCCGGAGTGATGTCCTGGGCCGAGATGTTACGGCTGAAGTCGGTGGCGCCCTCGATGGGGATGATGCTGGAGACCACCTCGCGCCGTCTCTTCGAGACGAAAGGGAAGGCCCACCACAACTCCCCGGACAAAGACCCCGCTGTCCGGCTGCGGGTGCTGGAGGACGCGGGACGGCTGAATGTCCCGTTTACGACGGGATTGCTTATCGGGATCGGTGAGGATCTGCGAGAACGGGCCGAGAGCATCCTCGAGCTGCGCCGGATCTCGCGGAAGTATGGCTCGATCCAGGAAGTGATCGTGCAGAACTTCCGCGCCAAGCCGGGCACGGCGATGCGGACTGCCGGTGACCTCGGCCTCGAGGAGTACCTCAGCGCCATAGCCACCAGCCGGGTGCTGCTCGGGCCCGCTATGAGGATCCAGGCACCGCCGAACCTGGTCGATCTCGCGGAGTGCCGGGCGCTGCTGGACGCTGGCGTCGACGACTTCGGCGGGGTCAGTCCACTGACCCCGGACCACGTCAATCCCGAACGACCTTGGCCACAGATTGACCAACTCACGTCCTTGTCCGCGGACGCCGGCTTCGAACTGCGCGAACGCCTGACTGCCCACCCCGGGTATCTGGACGTTCCATGGCTCGATCCGCGCCTGGCCCGTCATGTCGGGGCTCTGCAGGGGCCAGACGGGCTCGCCCACCCGCAGGCGACGCCGTCGGGTCTGCCGTGGCAGGAGCCCGAGGGGGGATTCGACGTCACCACCGGCCGTTCCGACCTGCACACATCGGTCGACACGCAAGGACGGACAGGTGACAGGCGCGGCGACTTCGCGGACGTCTACGGGGACTGGGGGATGCTGCGAGAGAAGGTTGCGTCCGAGTCGCGCCCTCAGCGACTGTCGTCGGACGTGTCGGCGGCACTGCGCGCAGCAGAGGCCAACCCGTCTGGCCTATCGACCGGACATGCGCTAGCGCTGATGGCTGCGGAGGAGGGGGCGGCCCTCGACGCCGTCGTCCGGCTCGCCGACCAACTGCGCAAGGACGCAGTGGGTGACGACGTGACGTACGTGGTGAACCGGAACATCAACTTCACCAACGTGTGCTACACCGGCTGCCGATTCTGCGCCTTCGCTCAACGCAAGACCGACACGGACGCCTACACGCTCTCTCTGGACGAGATAGCGAACCGGGCTCGCATCGCCGTCTCGGTCGGCGCGACGGAGGTCTGCATGCAAGGCGGCATCGATCCCGAGATGCCCGGCACCGCCTACTTCGACATCGCCGCTGCCGTGAAGCGGGCGGAACCGTCCCTGCACGTGCACGCCTTCTCGCCGATGGAGGTCATGAACGGCGTGATCCGGACCGGGATGCCGATCGGTGAGTACCTTGTGGCTCTCAAGGACTCCGGCGTCGACTCCCTCCCAGGTACGGCGGCCGAGATCCTGGACGATGATGTTCGTTGGGTGCTGACCAAGGGCAAGCTGCCGAGCAGTCAATGGATCGAGGTAATCACCACGGCGCACCGCGTCGGGCTGCCGACCACAAGCACCATGATGTACGGCCACGTCGATCATCCCGGGCACTGGGTGGGACACCTGCAGACGATCGCACAGATCCAGCGCGAGACCGGCGGGTTCACCGAGTTCGTGCCACTCCCGTTCATCCATCAATCGTCACCGATCTACCTGGCCGGCGTGGCACGACCGGGGCCGACGGTTCGTGACAACATCGCGGTGCACGCCGTGGCACGCATCATGCTCCACGGTCTCATCGACAACATCCAGTGCTCCTGGGTGAAGCTCGGGCCGGACGAGTGCGTGAAACTGCTCAACGGAGGCGTGAACGACCTCGGGGGCACGCTCATGGAGGAGACCATCTCCAGGATGGCGGGCTCGACCAACGGGTCGCGCAAAGACCGCGCCGAGCTCGAGGCCATGGCCCTCGCGGCCGGACGCCCCGCCCGTCAGCGGACCACGACCTACGGCCTGGTCGAGAACCCCGCGTCGTGATGACGTCATGAGCATGTCGAACACCGGTGTGGCGGAGGCGATGACTCGCCTCCGCCACACCGGTATCTGTTTCAGGCGGTGAACCCTGAGGTGCCACTGCGGGACAGCACGATCTTCGTCAACGAGGTGACCGCGCGAAGGCCGAGCAGCATGCGAACAACGGCGACGACGTCTTCGACGGGGATCATGGTCTCGGCAGGGATGGTGTCCGTTGTCCAAGCGGACATGTCGGTGGCGACGTACCCTGGGGCGATTGCGGTTGCCATGACGCCGTTGCCCGACTCCTCGGCGTTCAGCGTCTCGATCAGCGATATCAGTGCTGCCTTCGAGGCGCCGTAGACGGCGAGTCCTGGCTCGGCGTACACCCCTGTGATGGAGGAGAGTGCGACGACGCGGGCCCCGTACTGACTATTGACAGCGGCGGCGCGCAGGAGCGGTAACGCGGCTTGGACGATGGTGATTGCGGAGGTCAGGTTGACCGCGATCGTCTTGTCGACGCGGCTCGGGGACAACGTCTCCAGCGACCCGCCCGTCCCGACGCCGCCGGAGAGGATCAGCGCGTCCATGCCTGCGTATGCCGCTGCATGGCGTTCGACGACCGTCCCGAGAACGGCTCGGTCGTCGAGGTCGGCGGCGACTGTCACGACATGGGCTGCCCCAGCGGCGCTCAGTTCCGCAGCCAGCGCCGCCAGGTCCTCCTCGCGGCGCGAGGTGGCCGTGATCCCGAAGCCCTGGCGGGCGAGGTCGAGGGCGATCCCTCGTCCGATGCCGCGCGATGCGCCGGTGATCAGCGCCGTCCTCAACGTCCACCTCGTGCCACGTCGAGCGTTTGAAGGCCAAGCGCCAGGTACCTGGACACGGCTTCGCCCGCGCTGTCGAACCCCTGGCCGGTGGCGGCCCCGACACGGGCGCGGTGTGCGATGCCCGCTGCGATCACGGCGATCTTGAAATAGGCGAGCGCGAGGTGGAACTCCCAGTCCCGTAAGGCGACGCCGCCGGCCTCCGTGTAGGTTCGTGCCAACGCGGGTACGTCGGGGATTCGTGTGCTGGTCCAAGCGCTCGGCTCGCCGACGATGAGGTCGAAGACCGGGTCGCGGTAGGCACACATCATCGCCACGTCGGCGACGGGGTCGCCCAGTGTGGAAAGCTCCCAGTCCACGACTGCAGCCACCGCCGGTGGGCGGCCGGCGCCAAGCGTCAGGATCACGTTGTCGATACGGAAGTCGCCGTGGACGATGCCTGTCGCGCCCTGCGCGGGAACGGCTGCTCCGAGGCGCCTGGAGAGCTCGGCCGCGGCCGCGGCCGCGGCGTTGTCAGCTGAGCCGACCAGCTCCCACTGGCCGGTCCATCGCCGGAGCTGTCGAGCCGCGTAGCCGTCAGGCCGTCCATAGTTCTCGAGGCCGACGGCTTCCGGGTCGACCCGGTGCAGCGCAGCGAGTGTCTCGACGAGCCGCAGGGAGATGGTTGCCACGGCGCCGTCGTCGAGTTCATCGAGCTCCGCCGAGGTTCGGATCGTCGTCCCGGAGACGTACTCGACGATGGTGAACGGTGCCCCGAGGACGCTGTCCTCCTCGCACAGGAGCAAGGGGCGCGCGACGGGAACGACCGAGTTGGCGAGCGCCTTCGTGACGCGGAACTCACGGGCTACGTCGTGCGCCGACGGCGTCCGCCCGGTGCGTGGCGGCATCCGCAACACCCAGGACGTACCCCCGCCGTCGAGTCGGCAGGTCAGGTTCGACCGGCCCCCAGCGATAAGGGTCGCCTTCAACTCCTTGTTGTCGAGGCTGATACCAGCGGCCAGCATCACTTCGGCGACGCCGTTGAGCTCGGCATCGGACAGCGGCTGCGAGCGTACGGACTGTGCGGGAACTGTCACAGGTCGGCCTTCGTGACCCTGGCGACGGCCCGTCGAGCAATGGACCAACGGTGCACCTCGGACGGTCCGTCGTAGATGCGGAAGGGCCGGATCTCCCGGGCGATCTTGGCCACTGGAAGGTCGGCAGAGACACCCAGACCGCCGCAGAGCTGGACAGCGCGGTCGACAACCCGGTTCAGGGCCTCTGCCGCGAACGTCTTGGCGATCGAGGTCGCGAGTGAGGCTCGCCCTCCCGCGTCCAGCTCCTCGCACGCCCGCAGCAGCAGTGCGCGAGTCGCGGCGAGGTCGATCTCGTTGTCGGCGATCATCTGCTGCGCCATGCCGAGCTCGGCCACCGGTGACCCGAACGCGCGGCGGTTGCTGGCATACCTGATGGCGACCTCGTGTGCTCGCCGCGCTGCTCCAGTCCATCGCATCACGTGGGTCATCCGGGCTGGCCCGAGCCTCACCTGCGCGTAGCGGAAGCCTTCGTCGACCTCGCCGAGAACGTCCTCGTCGGCGACGAAGAGATCGTTGAAGACGACCTCGCAGTGTCCGCCCAGCATCGACTTGTCCATAGTGCCGATGTGGCGGACGACCTGGATCTCCGGGCGGGCAGCTGGCGTCAAGAACATCGTGGCCCCACCGAGGTCACCGGGCTCGCCACTCGTGCGCGCCATGATGATGAACACCCCGGCACCGTCAGCCCCGGTGATGAAGTGCTTGCGGCCGTTGATCAGCCAACCGCCGTCGACGCGCTTCGCCCTCGTCATGAGTGCCGCCGGGTCGGACCCCGCGCCGGGACTCGGCTCAGTCATCGCGAACGCCGACCGCTGCTGGCCGGAGACAATCGGGCGTAGGTAACGGTCTCGCTGTCCCTCGGAGGCCACGTGGTCCAAGAGATGGATGTTGCCTTCGTCAGGTGCAGCGATGTTGAGAGCCGTTGGGCCGAAGAGCGAGTAGCCAGCCTCCTCGAACACAGCGGCCCGATCGACCATCCCGAGGCCGAGGCCCCCACAGTCGACAGGCGCATGGACAGCCAGCAGTCCGGCCTTGGAGGCGAGATCCTGCAGCCTTACGCGCAGCTCATCGCCGCCGGCCGCCTCGAAGTCGCCGTCGTGTTGATCGTCGATCTCGAGCACTTCCGCCCGGATAAACTCGCGCGTCTTCTCCACCAGGGCATCCAAACTCGTCACGTCCTTAGGCTGTCGATCGGTCATCTGCTCGGTTCTCCTTGCTCGGCCGCGAGCGTCGGGAGGACCAGCCGCGAAGGGTGATCCTGGTCGTGGAGGATGGTCTGCCGTGCGGGTCGGACTTGGGTGGCGGCCGCCGGACGGTCGCCGGTGTTGGTGTTGCGATCCCACCGAGGAAAGTCACTGGAGGTCACGAGCAGTCTCAGCGCGTGACCTGGCTTGACGACATGGCTGATGTTCCCCATGGAGATCGTGAACGGGTAGACCTTCCCCGGGGTCAGCAGTGACGGTTCGTCGTAGCTATCGCGGAACCGGCCACGGACGAGGCCCTCTGCAAGGTTCTGGACGAACCCGTCGGGATGGACGTCGCAGAGGATCGCGATGAAGTCCGTGTCGACGGCGTCGGTCGACGCATGCAACTCCAGCTGCAAGGCGCCGGTGACCTCGAGCGCGTGGGCCATTGGCGCTGAGGTGTAATGCAGCACGTCCTGCCGCGACGCCTTGGAGCGCTGGTCGCGCACCCCGCCCCCCACATGCCGGCCACCGGCGCTGGGCACCGGGTTGTCCGGGTCGTAGATGTAGGTGTCGGGCCGTTCGTTGGGCCTGGCGTCTTCGAGGTCGAGGACGCCCCCTCCGTCCGCGCCGTTGGCATCACCGTTGCTGTGGAGGTACCACGACGTCGACTGCGCTGCTTTGGGAGGCCATTCGCTCTCATGACGCCAGGCGTTCTCACCCATGACGAAGATGGTCACGGGTGGCCGGGGGAGGGACGTGCCGCCGTCCCGCACGTAGTGGTTGAACCACTCGAGCTGCATCTCCAGCACGGGGAAAGCCGCTTCGGGGCCGAAGTCGATGTCGCCCGTGCCCCTCGACGTGGGCTGGCTGTAGGGCAACAGATGGGCCCATGGACCCATGAAGAGCGCCTGGTTCTCGCGCGATGTCGGGGACATGGCTTGGTCACGGATGCCGAGGAAGTATTGAGGGGTGTCCCCGTTGGCGATGTCGTACCAGGACCCGACATGCAGCATTGGCACGTCGATATTGTGCAGCTGCCGCCTCAGGTCGACCGCCCACCAGTAGGCGTCGTCCTTGTCGTGGTGAAGGATGTCTGACAGAAACGGCGCGCCCGGGCCGAACCGGTCGATCCAGTCCTCGAGCGGCAGGTGCCGGAGAGCGGCGTCGGTCAGTGGGGCGAACCGCACGGCGGGATCGCTTTTCATCGCCTCCAGATCGGCAAGGCGACCTCCGTCGCCGAGCTTGGTGAGCACGTCGGTGGCCATGTTCATGAAGTAGCTGAGCGTCCAGCTCAGCTCGAGTGCTCCATGGTTGTACCAGTAGTTCTCGAACGCGCCCAGGTAGGCGGAGACGGGCACTGCCGTGACGAGATGCGGCGGCCGCTGGGCTGCGGCGAGGTACTGCGCGATGGCGCCGTACGACTGTCCGAAGGTTCCCACCCGGCCGTTCGACCGGGGGAGCGAGGCGGCCCACTCGACGGCGTCGTAGCCGTCCTGCGCCTCGTAGACAAACGGGTGCCACACACCCTCAGAACCATGGCGTCCGCGGGTGTCCTGCACGACGACGAGGTAGCCGTGGGACGCGAAGTAGTGGGCTTCGTTGAACGGCTCGGCGAGGTCGTTCTGGGTCTTTCCGTACGGGGTCCTGCGCAGCAGCGTGGGGACCTCGCCGTCGCCGTGCGGCTGGTAGATGTCGGCGTAGAGCCGCTTGCCGTCCCGTGTCAGCATGACCGCGCCACGCTCTACACGTACGTCGAAAGGACCGCGTTGGTCTTGGAGAGACATGATCTTTCCCCTCGCTCAGGTGGTTGTCGGAAGGACTCGGGTCACGCCTGGGGCGTGCCGCTCCAGAGGTAGCCGTCGCCCAAACGCCCGAGCGTGCGCTCGCGCAGCTCGGCGGAGAACGCCAGTACCCCGTCCAGCGGACGGTGATGGATGGCGACCCGCGAGATCAGTCCGGCTTCGTTGCGCTCGAGCACCGTGACGCCTTCGAGCGAGACTCCCGAGCGGGTCTGTGCACGCCATTCGAGGAAGGTGAGCCTGCCGCCCTGCGCCTCGTGTACGAACTCGAGGTCCTGATAGATCTGGCTGGCCTCGCCCATCAGGTAGGCGACATCGTCGCGTCCGGTCAGCGGCCGGCGCAGTGCGGAGGCATGCAGCGTCACGTCCGATGCGAAGGTTTCGGCGAAGGCGAGGCTCCGCTTTGCCGCGAAAGCCCCGGTCCAATGCTCTTCCGCAACGGCACCGTCTGCACCTTGCTCTTCCGCGACGGCCACGGCGTTGAGAAAGGCGACCAGTTCGCCGGCCACGGCAGCCGGTGCTTCGACATGCGGCCAGTGGCCGGCACCGGAGATGCCGTGCTGGATCGCTTCGGGGAAACGCGCCTCGATCAGCCCCAGGATGTCCTTCCCCACGAAGGGATCATCGGCGCCGGAGAGCACCATAGTCGGCACGCCCGGCGTGGCCTGCTCAGCCGAGGCCGGATCGCCGCCGGTCCAGGAATCGAACCAGGCTTCGACACGCTCCTTCGGCACTTCAACTCCGCTTCGGACGAGGTCCTCGACCGCCTTGTCGTCGAGCGCCGACGAGAGCTGGCTGCGCAGCGCGCGCTGGATCTCGGCGCTGCCGCCGCAGCCCCGCAGAGGCCCGGCCACTTCCTCGGGTAGGACGAGCCCCTCGAGGGGGATAGGTGAGAGTACGACCAGGGCGCGAACGGCATCGCTGTTATCCCGCGCCGCCAGCTCGGCGACCTGTGCCCCCATGCTGTGACCGACGAACACGACCCCGTCGTGGCCCTCGTCCGCCAGCGCCGCCCTTGTCGCGGTGCAGACCACCTCGGTAAATGCGCCGAGAGTCAGTTCACCGTCGCGTCGGGCGATCTCCGGGGCAATCGTGCGGAAGCCCTCGGCCTCAAGCGCGGCGGCCACATCTCCCCAGACAGAGGGGTCGTCGAGGTAGCCGTGGATCAACACGACGAGGGGATTCTTACGCGATTCAGTGGTCACGATTCCTCCTTGGTGTGACCGAACCGTATCCCTGTTGCTTGTGTCGCCGCAAGGGATTGGCGGGAAGATTTGCGGGCCTGTCTGACCTTCTGGCTCACCCGAAGCAGTTGATGGTGTCGTTCTCCGTATAGCCAAGGTCTGATGGGACCCTCAAAGACGCGCTGGTCAACATCAGGGACGATGCCGTCGCCGTGCCGGTGGTCGGCCGGCTCGCGGCTGAATGCACGCTGGTGAACAACGCCTTCACCGCCCTGCTGGATGACGACCTGTTGCTGAGCCGATCAGGCAGTAGGAAGAAGCGGCTAGACGATGCACTATCCCCACTGGGCCAAGCGTCTTGGTCCCCTCTGATCGGTGACCGAGTAGGCGCCACCGCCCATCGGGCACGCGACATCGCAGGACGATCCCTTCGTCCATCTGGGGCATTGGGCTCGCTGGCGTACCTTCGAAAGGGGGATGGTACGGCCATCGACACATCCGTATCATCCGACTTACCGTCACCGCCAGAAACGAGGACCGGGGCCATCAGTCCCGATGGAGAAAGGCACCAGATGCACACAATCGAGATCGAGGTCGATGTCCCCGTCCCGATGCGCGACGGCACGATTCTGCGCGCGGACATCTACCGACCGGCCGAGGAAGGAAGCTATCCCGTCCTGGTGAATCGCAGCCCGTACGACAAGAACATGCTTCTGGACCTCTTCATCGACTTCAAGCGAGCGGCGCGATCAGGTTACGTGGTCATCTACCAAGACACTCGCGGACGCTTCGCGTCGGATGGTGAGTGGACACCGTGGAAGCATGAGCGAGACGACGGCTACGACACGGTCGAGTGGGCTGCATCGCTGCCATACGGCAATGGCAAGGTCGGCATGTTCGGCGCGAGCTACCACGGCAGCACCCAGTGGAGTGCAGCCATCGCGGGATCACCTCAGCTGAGGGCAATCGCGCCTGTCATAACGTGGAGCGATCCCGAGGACGGTTTGATGTTCCGAGGTGGCGCCATCGAGCTGGGAGTGAACGCGCTGTGGGGGCATATGACTGCCCTGGGCCAACACCCCAAGGAAGGGCTGGCTCCGGACGAGATGATGCAGAGGGTGCAGAGCACCTTCCGCGGTCTCGACTCTTTGGCCACTTCGACCTACTGGCAGCTTCCGTCGGGCCTGCCAGCCATCGCAGCCACCGGTCAGCCCGACCTCGGCGTGACACGCGCGCTGGCCGATCCGCTCACGACCGACGAATGCAGGGTCTCTACCCACTATGACGCGATGAGCCTGCCCTCGCTGAACTTCGCCGGCTGGAACGATCTGTTCCTTCAAGGCACGCTCGACAACTTCGTCGGCATGCGCGAGCGCGGCCATACCGCGCGACTCATCGTGGGGCCTTGGACTCACGGGACGATTGCGGGCACGCAGGGTGGACAAGTCAATGACACGAACTACGGACTGGGTGCGATGGTGCCCGGCGGACAAGCCGTCGGCGACATCCATCTTGCCTGGTTCGACCACTGGCTCAAGGATCAGCCGGCCACGAAGGATCACGAGTCCGGAGTGCTGCTGTTCGTGATGGGTATCAACCAGTGGCGCGAAGAGGGTGAGTGGCCGCTCTCGCGAGCCAAGGACACCGAGCTCTACCTAGACGTAGAAGGGTCGCTCAACTGGTCAAATTCCGTCGCCGACGACGCGAGTTCGTCCTTCGTCTACGACCCAGCTGATCCCGTCATCACACGTGGCGGCAACATGCTGCTGTCGACGGAGTTCCCGGCCGGTCCTCTCGACCAGCGCGAGACAGAGGAGCGTGATGACGTCCTCGTTTTCACGACGGAGCCGCTCGAGGATGATCTTGAGATCACCGGCCGAGTGCGCGCGACACTGTTCGCGTCGACCGACGGCCCGTCGACGGACTGGATTGTGCGACTGTGCGAGGTCGACTCCGCAGGTGTCTCGCGCAACATCGTCGACGGCATCACTCGCGTGCACACCGACGCCCACCGCGTCGACGAGGTCGAGATCGATCTGTGGTCAACATCCATCGTCATCCGAGCGGGCCACCGCCTGAGGGTCCAGGTCACATCGAGCAACTTCCCCCGCTGGGACCGCAACCTGAACACAGACGAACCTGTCGGCGAACAGATCACCATCCGCGTGGCACGGCAACGGATCTTCCACGATCGCAGCCGCCCGTCGCGGATCATCCTGCCCATCGTCGCGAGCTGACCCTGAGGCGTGCCCGGCGACGCAGTCACCCGCGGACCATCTCCCGCCGAGTTCCGTGAACGTCTTACCTGCAAGCCGGGCCGCATCCTCGGATCCGTGCGCGGCACGCGGCCGCCCGCCGCGATTCAACGTAGATCTCACACCCAAGGGTGTGCTCCATCGTGCTCCTTCTCATCCAGGTGGCATGGTCGCCTGGAGCCACGAGTTGGCTCCGCGGAAGGCGGACCTCGCCTGACGGAACGCATTGAGGTCATGGCCCAGCCCGGGTACGAGGATCGAGTCGACCGTCGGCGCGTAGGGGAAGTAGGGGCGTTCCTGCGCGACGACGCGCGTCTCAGTAGAGCAGTCGGTGCCCAGATCGAGGACGGACTGACTGCAGAAGATGCCGTCCCGTGTGCCGTTCATGAGCAGGACCGGCACGTCAACCTGGAGCCGGGTGGATAGGGCAAGGGGGAGGTTGTCGATCTCCTCGACGGTGTAGGTGCCCTTGGTTGCCTCGTCGCGCTCGATGATGCGCGGGTCCACGTCCGTGCCGGGCGCATAGAAGAGGCCGCGGTGGGTGCCCGGTCGCGGGGTCAGGTAGCCGGGGTCGCGCAGAGATCCTGCGAACTGTGGATCCAGCATCGCGGGGTAGGAGCTTGCGGGGATATTGACCATCGCGTCAAGGTTCATCTTGTGGCTGAACCCGGTCAGCACGACAGCGTCGACATCTCGGAAGCGTGACGCCTCGATCATGCTGATGACGCTACCGCCGGAGTGCCCGACCAATGCGACGCGGGAGAAGGCAACCGGACGAGCGCCCGGTGCCGCCACGTCGCCGGCGTGTAGGGCCTCGACGACATTGTGGAGTGCTGTCGCGTTGGACGTGATGTCGACGAATGTGCTCAGGGGATGGCTGGCGTCGCCACTGCCGAGACGGTCGACCGCGGCGGTCGCATACCCTGCGCGGATGGCGGCGTGCTCCCAAGAATAGGTGTCCGCGTCCGAATCTTGGGGGTCTGCGATGTTCCAGTAACGGTGGTCGTAGGTGATCCCGTGGACGAGCACCTGCACGCCGCGTGGGGTCTGCCCCGTTGGCAGGCACAGCTTCACCAGAAGGTACTGGTGGCTTCGCTCCTTGTCGAAGGTGATGCCAAGATCGCTTCCGGGCGCGATCGTCACGCCAGGCTGCAGGTCGACGGGCACGGTGCTCGTCCGGCACACCCGGTCGTTGTCTGGTGCTACAGAGGCTGCGACGACGGCCGGGTCACTTGCCGGGCCCGCGACCGCCGGGCCTGGGGGCCAGAGCGCGGCGGCACCGAGGACCAAGGGGGCGACCAGGGCCCGGGGCAGATAACGCTTCGACTGACTGCGACGACTTCTCATGGCTTCCTCATGACATGGATTGGGATTTCGATGGCCTTCGGGACTCGACCGCCTCCAGATCGATCACCTGGAGCAGTGGATCGTGGAATGGCGGTCCCTCCTCCCGTCGTATGCCACCGGTGGGATGCGAGGCCGGCTCATCGGCGAAGCCCTGTCCTTCGTGGAACGGTCATGGTGAACTCCTCCATCGGAATGGAAATGTGTCCAGGGTCACTCGCAAGAGGACAGGAGCGTACGTCAATAGCGTGTGTCACGCAACGGCCGTGGCGGCTCGGTTGTCGGGGGTCCGGTAGGTGGACCGCTCGCCGCCGCTCGACAGAGGCCTGCGTGGCACGGTTCAGTCGTCGCGCGCCGTCAGGTCGCCTGCTTCGCTTCGATGTGCCATGTGGCGAACGCGCCGATGACCGGCCCTCAGGCGAGTCAGCCTGTGGCCGGCCATCGGCAGTCATACGCGGTATTCGGTTGCCCCGCCTTGAAAGGACACAACTACCCGTGTGGATTGGGCCACCTCCCTTCGACGGCATGGGCCGTCGAGATGCCCGACGGACTGATGAATGTCCAGGGCAACTTTGAGAGGGCCGTTCAGGTGGGCGCTTGCGCGCTTACCTGGGCGAGGAGGTCACCGCTCGATGTCCAGGACGTCAGTGTCTGTCGGAGCCACGGTGGCTCGCTCGCCTCGGCCGCCGGTCTCGGGGAGCGTGGTGTAGACCACAAGGCAGATGGCGACGATGACCGTCATGTAGACCGCCACGAGCATCGGGTGCCCGGATCCGACGAATGAGGCCGCGACGAGCGGTGCGGTGCCGCCGAGGGCGGCGATGACGAGCTGGTGTGCGAAGCCGATCCCGGAGACCCGGACCGCGGCCGGGAACAGTTCCGCCTGGATGGTCGGGTAGACGGCCTGCCACACGCCGAGCACGACCCATCCGGACGCGGCCACCAGGACGTAGACGCCGAAGCCGGGCACGTTGAGCAGGAGAAGCAGCGGGTAGAAGAGCACGACCATGCCGGTGGCGCCGATGATGGGGAAGATCTTCCGTCGCCCGAACCGGTCCGAGAGTGCACCGCAGATGGGCACGATGATGACAAGCAGGACGAGTCCGATGACGCTGCCGGCGAGGGTGGAGGAGAGATTGCGGCCGGTCGTCAGGTTCGCGTAGGTGGGCAGGAAGGTGGCCCAGGTGTAGTAGGCGACGGCGGGGGCAGAAAGCGCTGCGGCCTGGATCAGCGCCTTCGGGTGCTCACGCAGAAGGCTCCTGAGCTTCGCCGGCGCGGGCTCATGGTCGACGGCAGCGTTCGCCGTGAACTCGGGAGACTCGTCCGCGCGAGCTCGCAGGATCAGGCCGACCACGCCGAGGAGGCCGCCGATCAGAAAAGGAATGCGCCATGCCCAGGCCTCAACGGCACTCGGGGAGAACGCGGCTGTCACAGCTGCCGCGGACCCGGTCGCGGCGAGGGTCGCCAGACCGCTGGCCATGTTGGAGAACGACCCGAACAGTGCCCTCCTGTTGGGCGGTGCATGCTCGACCATGAAGGCGATCGCACTCTGCTGCTCGGTGCCGGCGGAGATCCCCTGGAGCACGCGCGCCACCAGGAAGAGCGCCGGCGCTGCATACCCGATCGTCGCGAACGGAGGGGTGAGGGCGATGATCAAGGACCCGAGGGCCATCCCCGAGATCGCCAGAGTCAGGACGACTCTGCGGCCGTAGCGGTCGGCCAGTGGCGAAAGAATGATCCCGCTGAAAGGCCGTACGACGAACCCGATCGCATAGGTCAGCAGGGCAGCGACCAGGGATGCGAATGCGGAGTGGCTCGGGAAGATCTGCGCGGAGAAGACTGCCGCCAGCAATCCGTAGATGTACCAGTCGTACCACTCCACGAAGTGGCCGATCGTGCCTGCTACCATGTTGGTCGGTCGCCGGTTCGCGACCGTGACTTCGGAGGCCCCTGCTGGGGCCGATGTGCCGTACGGGTTCGTCATGACAGTTCCTCACTGTGACGGTTTGTCGGTTTGCGCACTGACAGATGGCGGATCAGGGCACACCGAGGCCCGGTTACCGCGTGGGGCGTTCCCTCGGGTGTTGGCTCACCCGAGTGCGGGGCTTCGAATCAGTTGGGACGACTGATTCGAACCCCGTGAAAAGGACGAGGGTCCTATCGATTCATCGTGGGGCAGTGTTAGTAGCGTGGCTTGACCACTGGCGACCTCCTTGCTCGTGATTCGGTAGCCCTGCCGCTTCGAGAATGCGATCGAGCAACCTTTGCGTCGCGACGGCGTCGCGTGCGGATGTCAGGGGTGCCTGCCGGTCCGATACGCGGTCCAGGAAGTGGTGCACCGCCTCGGCGAAGCCAAGAGTCTCGGTTGCGGTGGCCCATCCATACGCCTCGGAGCTGAGGTCGCGGGTCGTGGTGACGCCGTCGACGGTGACCGCGACCGACTCCGGTGCTCGCACCTCGGCCGAAGTCCCGGCCCCATAGGCATCGAGCTTCTCGTTCCACGCCCCAGCCGTGCGTGCAGCGACCAGTACACCGGTGTTGCCGGAGTCGAAACGCACCAGCGCGGCGGAACCATCCTCCTCCCAGGCATCGTCGCCAGCCGCGTGGGCAGACACTTCGACGGGTTCGCCGCCGCAGTACCAGCGCAGCAGATCGACCATGTGGATGGCGTTCTCGAAGGTCGCACGGTATTCCGAACCAGGCCGGTTCTTCTGGGCGACGCAGAACGTGGCACCCGCCTCCCCGAATGCTTTTCGGCCGGCGACGTAGGCGGGGGCGTAGCGACGGTTGAAGTCGACCATGAGGATGCGGCCGTGCTCTTCTGCCAGGTCGGCCAAGCGTTCCGCCTCCTCGACGGACGGGGCGAGTGGCTTCTCGCAGAACACGTCGAGCCCGTGTCGCAGGCAAGCCTCGACGGCATGCGCGTGCTCCGAGCGCGGAGTGAGAACGAACACCGCGTCCAACCGCTCCGCATCCAGCATCTCCTCAACGGTCCGGTATGCCGCACCGAACCCCCATCGCCGCACCAACGGCCCGGAGTCCTGCCGACGCGAGACCAGTGCCGCGAGCTCGACGTCTTCGCGGTTGACCAGCGTCGGGAGCTGGGCGATGGATGCGATGTTGCCGGCGCCGACGACGCCGACCCGTGTCCTGGCCGACGTGCTCATCGGGCACCCCCGACAACCGCTACCTCGGCGAGGGCGGAACGGATGGCCGCGGCGGAACGGGCGAAGCCGATCGAAGGGTCGGGCAGGTCCTGCGGGTGCCAGCGATACTCATACTCCAGAGAGAGGACGTCGTCGTAGCCAAGCGTCGCCAAGGCCGTGAGGATGGCTTTCCAAGGTACGACGCCGTCACCGACGACGCGTGAGCGCACCGCACGTTCGGATGCCGCGACGCGAGCGGTCTCGGATGCCTGGAACGGCGCGTCCGGGTCGGTGAACACGAGGTCTTTGACGTGCACGTGGCCGACCAGGTCGCCCTGGATGCGCAGTGCCTCGTCGAACGGCTCGTCGTGGGTGAAGGTCAGGTTCGCCTGGTCGTAGAGCACACGAACGGCATCGTGATCGACCTCGCGGACCAGCCGGGCGGTCTCATCCGCGGACTGGGTCATCGTCCCGAAGTGGTTCTCGACGCATAGCCGGACCCCTGCCTGGGACGCCTCCGGAGCCAGAGTCCTCAAGGCCTCGACGAGCCGCACCCAATGCGCCTGGTGGTCTGGGTCCCCCGGATGCCAGGAACCTGCGTAGACGCGGAGTCTGTCAGCGCCGACGACCTGGGCGACCTCGATCGCTCCGCGGAACTCGTCGACTGCTGACTGCCACACGCTCTGGTCGAGCGCATTGATTCCCGTGGTGTACGGAGTCAGGCCGATGATCGGGATGCCCAGAGCGTCCGACGCACGCTTGGCCTCCTTGGCTGCGCGGCGGTCGCGCAGGGGCAGGCCCGAGCGGTAGTCGTCTTGGTAGATCACCTCGGCGGCATCGAGTCCGGCGGTCGCGAACAGTTCGATCGCTTCCGTCACGGTCTGCTCTGGAGTGCCCAGGGTGTGGCCCGCAAGGCGCATGGTCACAGGTCCTTTCTGATTGGGTCGTCTGATGCTGAGATCCAGTCGGCGGGGCCGACCAGGCGCGGCGGGTTGGCTACCCGGGATCGGTCGACGATCTCCATGAGCAGCCCCCATGGGGTGAGGAAATAGGTCCATCGGTTGCCAGCAACTCGAGGGCTGTCGCCAGCCACCTCCTTGCGGTCACCGAGCAGTCGAACCCCCGGGATCTCGCGGAGCACCGCGACAGCCTCGTCCACGTCGTCGACCACGAAGCAGAGGTGATGGCCACCGGCGTCGCTGTGTCGCGGGTGCTCCACGCGTCGGTCCGAGGTGGCCCACTCGAACAGCTCCACGTTGAGGTTCGGCGGCATCCGCAGCATCGCGAGAGTGAGGGCGGCGTCCTGCGGTACGTCGAAGTTCTCGGGCATGAACGTTGCGTCCGGCCCCCTGGTGGAGCGATAGAGCTCTTCTGCTCCCAGCGCCTCGACGAAGAAGCGAACCGCCTCGTCGAGGTTGGGCACCGTGAGGGCGATGTGGTCGGCCCACCGGACTCCGGGGATCCGCGGCAGCTCGTTGCGGGTATGGTTCGGCGCCGTCATGAGCGTGGCCTGGTCGTGGAGGCGCGAACCTGCAGCTCGGGCTCGAGGACGAGATGCTCGACGGTGCCATTCGTCGCCTTCTTCTCCGCGAGGTCGATCGCGATCTTGCTCAGCTCGGCGGTGGGCTGCCGAATGGTGGTCAGGGCAGGGTTGAAACGACCGCCCAGCGCAAGTCCGTCGAACCCGATGATCGAGACGTCCTCCGGGACTCGGAAACCTCGGGCGGTGAGCACCGAGATAACGCCGAACGCGGCCATGTCGTTGGCTGCGATGATCGCGGTCGGGCGATCGGTCATGGCACAGAACTCGGCGGCGGCGCGCTCGCCGGCATCGGTGTCGGAACCGCTGTCAAGGACGATCGGATCACCCTCGGCGAAGTCGTGATACGCGTCCATACGCTCCTGCGAGGTGTACGTGCCGGAGATTCCGGAGACGTAACCGATCCTGTGGTGTCCGAGCGAGCGAAGGTGCTCGAAGGCGAGCTCGATACCGCGGCGGTTGTCGACGGTGACGCTCGGGACGGGCGCATCTTGGGCCAGGTGATCCGTGACGACGACGCGGCGCCCGAACTCGAACTCTGACAGCTTGTCGATGTCGATCCTGGTCGACGGCGCGACGACACCGAACGGCGCGTACAGCGATTGCATGGCCCGCAGATAGCCGTCCGCCTGGACCCGGTCACCGTTCGTGACGCAGAGCATGAGTTGGTAGCCGCGGTCTCCAGCGGCACGGGTCATGGCCTGCGCAAGCTCGGCGTAGAAGGGGTTGGTGACGTTCGGCACGATCAGCGGTACGAAAGTGCTCGTCTTGGACCGTAACGCCTGAGCGAGCGGGTTCATGGTGTAACCCAGCTCGGCGGCAACGCGCAGGACGTGTTCCCGGGTCTCGGCCCTGACCGCCTCGGGGCGGGAGAAGGCGCGCGAGACGGTCGAGCGGTGCACACCCGCCGCCTTGGCGACGGCGTCGATGCTGGGGTCAGTCATGGTGTTGTGCCTCTCGGTTAGCGCGGTAGGCACGCCAGATGATCCGCATGACGTCCTCGAGCTCGCCCAGGGTCGGTAGGCCACGAAAGTCGTCGTCGAGCGTGCGTGCGACGTGCCTCACGAACGGATCGTAAAGAGGGTCGCTGTCCACGTCGATAGAGGCCCGTTCGGTGTGGCCGTCAGTCGTCGTGAAGGTCGCAGCGCCGGTGGTGTCGATCGAGACGAAGCCGGCCTCGCCGACCGAGGAGTAGCTGCAGTAACGCTTGAGGCTGGACGGGGGAAACGCGTAGCCGACCTCGATGACGGCCTCGCGGTCATCTGCCGTGGTCAACACGAGGGTCGCGTGGTCCTCGACCCTTCCAGCGTGGAGGGTGTGTGACATCGTCGCTGCGCTCAGGACCGCGGGCTGGGCGCTGCTCTTCAGGAAGAGGTCGACGAAGTGGGGGCCGAGGTTGGCCAGGCAACCACCGCCCGCGCGGTCAGGGTCGAGCATCCATGGATTGCCGTTGTGGTGGTAGCGCTCCGGCGGCCCGGCGACGAACGAGAGCCGCTGATACACGGGCCGCCCGGCCTTCGCGAGCCAGCGGTCTGTTGGTCCGCCGCGCTGGATCAGCGGCACCGTCGCCGGGACACCCGCTTCTTCTGCGGCGCGGCGTATCGCCTGGAGCTGCTCGAGCGAGGTGCCGAGAGGCTTCTCGACGACGAAAGGGATGCGACGCTCGATCAGGGCCTGGCAGGTGTCAGCCATGCCGTCGTGGGGGCCGAAGACGTACGCGAGTTCGATGTCGGGCCGTTCGATGAGCGTCCGCCAGTCGGCCGTTGCAACGCCGCCCCACATCTGGGTCAGGCGCTCGGCCACGGCTAGGTCGTCGTCGGAGGTCCCGATCACCTCATGCACTTCGGCGATCGCCGCGACGTAGAGCGGTACGTGCCAGTGCGACGCACCGAGAACGATGGTGCGCGCTCGACGGGGCTGCGCCTCGACGCCGTCCATGAAGTACTCCGTCCTGACGAACTGGCGAGCTGGAAAATTTCTGAGATCGGTTGCAGAGATCGATTGCAGACACGTTAAGCAAGGTGCAATGCTCTGTCAACAGGTTGTTTCAGCCAGGTTCCGCTCAGAAGGAGTTCGCATGTACGGAAAGCTTCAGACCCTGCGCACGATCGAGGACTCAGGTGCTGTTCTCATCGTGCGGCTAGCAGACGCGGAGGTCGCGGAGCGCGTGGTGCATGCCGCGATCGAAGGCGGTTTTCGCGCTCTGGAGATCACCCTGTCGACACCAGGTGCCATGGACCTCATCCGGCGGCTGGCCGGTCAGTACACGTCGGACGGCATCGCGATAGGCGCCGGGACCGTGTTGGACGGACACGCCGCCTATGAGTCGATCCGGGCCGGAGCGTCGTTCCTCGTCAGCCCCCAGCTCAACCCCGAGATGATCCGCGTCGCCAACCGCTACCAGGTCCCGACGATCAGCGGCGCTTTCACTCCGACGGAGCTCCTCGAGTCGGCCGAGGCAGGGGCCGACATCCTCAAGCTCTTCCCGACCGAAGGCGCGGGTATTCCCTACGCCAAGGCCGTGCTCGCGCCGTTGGCACATCTGCCGATCATGCCCGCCGGCGGCGTGACGACGGAGAATGTCGCGGAGTGGTTCGCGGCCGGCGTCGCCGGCGTCGGCGTGGGCAGCGCCGTGACCAAGGCATGGCAGCCCGACGGCGACTACACCCGGGTCACGGCCGCTGCCCGTGACTTCCTCGACGCAGTGCGAGCAGCGCGCCAGTGACCGAGCCGAGCCTGCACATCGTCATCGGCACCGCCGGTTCCGGGAAGTCGACGATCGCGAAGCGCCTCGCTCGCGAGCACGCTGCTGCCTACCTGGACAAGGACGCGATGAGTGCCCGTTTCGTCGAGACCGCCCTGGTCGCCGCCGGCTACGACCCCAGCGAACGGGAGTCGAATGCGTTCTACCGAGAGCACATCCTGCCGCTTGAGTACGACTCGCTCCTCGACGTCTCCGGGGACAACCTTCGCCTAGGCCGACCGGTGGTCGTCGATGCGCCGTTCAGCCCCTACCTCGACGATCCCGACTTCATCACCCGCGCAGCGCAACGCCTCGCCTGGCCGCCTGTGCCTGTCGAGGTGGTCTGGGTCCGGACCTCCCCCGCCACGCTTCAACGGCGGCTGCGTGAGCGAGGTCTGGAGCGGGACAGCTGGAAACTAGACAACTGGAACGCGTACTGGTCGGAGCACGGTGAGCGAACCTGCGCGTGGAACGGCGTACGCGTAACCGAGATCGACAACGACAAGGACCATTCATGATGAGCAGACACGGAGTCCCCGCATGATCTCCGGCAGGACGAGGCTGATCGCCCACCTCGGCTATCCGACCGAGACGTTCAAGTCTCCGATGATCTTCAACCCCTTCTTCGAGAAGGCCGGCGTCGATGCGATCGTCGTACCGATGGCCATCAGCGCAGCCGACTTCCCGACCGTCCTGCCGGAGCTGTGCAAGATCGGCAACCTGCGTGGGGCACTCGTGACGATGCCGCACAAGAAGAGCGTCATCGACCTGGCTGACGAGGTCAGCCCGACCGCTCGGATTGCCGGGGCGGCGAATGCCGTGGTGCTGCGCGAGGACGGCAGGCTCGTCGCCGACATGTTCGACGGCGCGGGATTCGTCAGAGGCGTACGCCGCTCAGGACGCGAGCTACACGGAGCGAGCGCGTTGGTCGTCGGCTCGGGCGGCGTAGGATCAGCGATCGCCGCCTCGCTGGCGGAGGCCGGCGTCGACCGGATGGCGCTGGTCGACACCACTCCAGAACTCACCGACTCGCTCGCCAACCGGCTGTCCAGCCACTACCCCGGGATCGAGATAAGGACAGGGTCGGCCGACCCTGTCGGCTATGACCTGGTCGTGAACGCGACACCTCTCGGCATGAACGAGGGCGACCCGCTGCCCATCGACATGGCTCTGGTTGCCCCGACCACGTTCGTCGGCGAGGTCGTGATGAAGACCGAGATCACCCCGTTCGTACGGGCCGCGCGAGAACGCGGATGCGAGACCCAGATCGGCATCGACATGCTGTACGAACAGATCCCGGCCCTCTTGGAGTTCTTCGGGTTCGAGACCGCCACCGCCGAGGAGTTACGCGGCTTGGCGCAGATCGAGTACTGACCATTGCAGCAGTTGTCGGAACTGTCGCATGCGGTCGGCTTCACTCAGTCTGAAGCACCGCACTACCCAGGTAGCGGCACACTGTCAGCGCCATCGCAGGTCCGTGCGTGCTGGCGAGCCCACAATGTCCAGCGACTTCTGGGCGCGGCTGATGCGATACCGTACGGTGCTGCGGTGCATGTTCATGATGTCAGCTGTCGCGGTGTACGACTCTCCGCAGGCGTGGAAGCCGCGGAGCGTCTCGCGCAGCGCAGCGGCTTGGTCCGCATCTCGTGCGAGTGGGCCCAACACAGCCGCGATCCAGGCTCGCGTCCCGTCGAGATCTGTGCTGAGCATGGCGGTCACCGCAACGCCCTCGTCTCCGTAGCTCATGACGGGAACATCGACCGATGAAGCGACTCTGCGGGCAGCCAGTGCCTGCTCGTGGCTACGACGGAAGCCGTCGACGCCGATACCGGTCAGACCGACAGCGACCCGGCATCCGCCTTCGTCCATCACCGAGTTCGCCAGCCGGGCACAGTCAGGTTCTCCTCCTCTCGCCTGGAGCGGGAGCCATGCCCAGGCGGTGGCCACATCGACTGCGCTGACCAATGGAGCGTCAACGCATCCAAACCTGACGCCACGCGAGCGATGACGCGGTTCAGCAGACGCTGTTCCTCTGGCGACGAGTCAGTCGAAGTCGCCCACACCACCAGAGCGAGGTGTCGCCCTGCCAGCCGGTAACCTGTGCCGGCCTCGAACTCGCGCGGCCTGGCGCCGAGTCCGAGCAGGTCGTGCACAAGCGTGGCCCGAACGTTGCCTTCCGCGCTGACCCAGCGTTCACGCTCGCGCTCATAGACGTCGAAGATGAACTGGCTGATCCAGTCGATGTACTCACCGACAAGTGCGGACATGGGCTGCAAGGTCTCGGACTTCTGCTCAGCGCTGCAGTCGAGACCTTGAACGGCCGGAATCACTGTAGAGACCAAGTAATCCTTGCCCAAGGCGTACGCGCGAACCAGCGCGTTGCCGGGGACCCCGCGCTGCGCCAAGCGGAGCGCGTAGTCGACATGCCGTGCGCTCCGGCGCCGGGTGGCGTCGCCGCCGAGCACAAGTAGACCTCGGCAACCCGAGCGAGTAGGGGTCAAGTGCAGCTCGCGGTCGAAACACAAGTTGAAGCGGATCGTTGGAACCGGTGACGACGTCGCCGCCCACGTAGTTGGCGTTGTGACCTTCCATGTCGGCGACCGAGCGGACGTGTCGAGCCAGAATTCGGTCTTTGAATCCCGGCGCGAACCGCTCGATCTGGGCTTCGATCGACGCGGTCGCATCGCCTGCCCAGCCGGCAGGCACGTGCGCATACGAGTAGACCGGATGGGCGCCATCGTTCGCACGACTCGGATCGGCCACTGACTGTTGGCCCACCAGAACGAACGGCCCTTCGGGCATCCGTCCTCGCGCGACATCTCGTTCAGCGCTGGCCAGTTCCGCGAATCCGCCGACGGCGTGCACGGTTCCGGCCCGACGCGACGGTTCGTGTTCCCAGGGGACCCCGCGTTCGACGGCGAATTCGACTTTGAATGCTCCTGGCCCATGTCGATAGCGACGGAGGGCCCGCGACACCCGGTTCGGCATGCGATCGCCGATCAGGTCGGCGGCTGCGCGGGGCGTCAGGTCCAGCATCAGCACGTCGGGTTCGCCCACCTGGTCGAGCGAGGTGACTCGAACTCCGGTCTCGAAACGGACACCACGTTCCTCGCATGCACTGATCATGGCCCGGCTGATCGACGAGGAACCGCCCTTGGCAACTGGCCACCCGTACGGTGTGCTGCGGTGCCCAGCGCCACCCCGATCGCCGAAGAGATCGGACTCCGGAAATGCCGCATGGCGTGAGCTGCTACACCGCCCCACAAAGCGCGCTTCGGCCGACGAGAATCGTCGGGCCAAGAGCGCTGCCGGGAGAGCGGAGTAGAGCCCGAAGCGAGCCAGCTTGAACGGGTGGGAGGGCACCTGAAGCATCGGCCGCAGAAAGTCCTCGGCGATGTCGTCGAACCGTTCGTCGAGCCAGCCGAACATGCTCTGCCAGCGTTGGCCGTCACTGCCCAAGCCGACCGCCGTGTCGGCGACCGATCGAAATGCTGCGGCCCCTCGCCCGCCATCGAGTGGGTGGGAGTACTGCACCTCGGGCCGGAGCCACTCCAAGCCGTGGGCTCTCAAGTCCACTACTCGGCTGAGGGGCGTGTCCACAGCTAGCGGGTGGAATCCGGAGCATTCGTCGTGCAGGAGCCCCGGCAGCGTGAGCTCACTCGTTCTCGTGCCGCCCCCGAGTACTTCTGCCGCCTCGAGCACTGTGACCGAGAGACCCCAGCGTTGGCCAGGGTGAGGGCGGCAGCGAGCCCGTTGGGCCCGCTGCCGACCACGACGCCAGAGGTCATGCCCCTACCCTGCCATCGGCGGGCTCGCCGGCCTCGCTATCGGCGAAGAACGTGGGCTGGAATCGCGGCCGGGGGCCGAAACCGTCCAGTTCGGATCCCGCCAGGTGACCTTCAGCGGGATGGGGCCGTTCGGCAGCCAGGGCTGCTCGGCGACGGCGTCGCTGACCTTCCAGGTTCCACGCTCGACGACACCCAGCGCCGCATCGATGACCTTGTAGTGCTGGACTCCCGAGCCGAACGCCTCCGACTCGACCCAGGCGACGATGAACTCTCCGGGCTCGAAGTTGCAGTGTCGCTGCAGAGCCGCGATCAGGTTTTGGTCGTGGAAGTGTCCGTCGCCGAAGTTGACCCCCAGCAGCGAGTTGCACGCGAACTCGCCCTCGCGGATGGTCCAGTTGTCCACGTCCGGCAGGTAGCGGTGGAAGATAGAGGACAGTCCTCTGCCCTGCGAGTGCATGGAACGCCAGGCGATGGTCTGCTGCATGGTGATCTCTGCGAGCTCGTAGGGATATCCGAGAGCCTGCAGTTGGTCGACATGGTTGGTCGTCGGTCGCGTGACGCCATTGAGCTTGGCCTGCGCTCCCGGCTTGAAGGCCTACGTAGCAGTGGCCCAGTTGCCGGCGTACTGACGTATGGAGGGCAGGAACGAGACGAGATCGGGACGCAGATTCCCGAGTACCGGGAAGGAGAGCAGTCCCGCAATGATCGCCGCGGTGAGCAGTGGCGAGCTCATGTCGGTCACGGCGAACCCGTCCTGGGCGGGGAAGCCGGCGAACAGCACGATCACGGCGAACGCGAACAGCGTGTTCCACTCCAGCGGTACCGCGATGGGGAAGGTGGAGCGATGACGAGGTGAAAAGGCGACCATCAGGCCCACCGCAATGAGCGTGACCGTGCGGTCGGTCGAGAAGAGCAGCACCAGCGGTGTGATGATCTCGACCGCTGTGCCGCCCGCGTGGGCCATGAACGAGGCAAGCTTGCTGGGGCGCAGGTCGGTCGGGAATTTCCGGCAGTGTCCGCGACGCTCGGCGATGTTGCTACGACCCTGAATGTGTCGCCACGGCGAACTCACGCCGCTGGTCCTGCCCCGGGCGACATCCGGGCACGGGTCGACCACCGTTGAACTTCCCGCGGATCGTTTGGGGTGGAGCGGGACCGTCGGTTGTCAACGGCTTCAGCCGTTGACGCAAGGGAAGACGGAGTGCCCTCGCCTGCTTCGTCACTCCCAGCCCCAGGGACACCGGTAGGTCATAGCGCGACCAGGGGGTGGCCATGACGATGACGCATGCTCTCGGACACAACGAGGGCCCGCGGGCAGGGGCGCGGGCCCTTCGTTGGGTCACGCATCTGTGACTGTCAACGCCCGACCGTTCGCGAGCCTGTGCGGTGCGTGCACCTTGTGCAGGGGTGTGTTTGCCGATGGCTGCCGCCCCGGCGACTGCCTCAGCGGCGATGAACTCTTCCGCATCGAACGTGGTCGGCTGACCCCACTCGACCATGAGGCGACCGTCGACGTACACGCCGCGTAGATTGCTGCGGTCGTAGTACCGGACCAGGTCGAGTTCGAGATCCAGGATGCCGAGGTTTCGAACGCGTTGGCGTCCAAGATGAGCAGGTCCGCGGGGTACCCGGGAGCGAGTGAAACCGGTGACCTCTCCGAGCCTCACCGCGTCAGCTCCGTGGCGAGTGGTTCGACGTCACCCTCGAGCATTCGCGCGAGCTCGCATGCCATCCGCTGGAATCGCGGGCCGTCTCCAAGCAGCTCCTCCCTAGCTGTTCTGGCCGGGGAGGTTGGGTACGCGGTCGATTGGTGACTTGCCTTTGAGGCTGGTGTGGCCGCGGTGGTGATTGTAGTGATGCAGCCATGCGGGGTATGTGGCTGCTCGGTCGGCTTCTGAGGTGTAGGTCGTGGCGTAGGCCCACTCTTCGAGCAGTGTCCGGTTGAACCGTTCGACCTTGCCGTTGGTCTGTGGTCGATACGGCCGCGTGCGTCGGTGCTTGACCCGCCGGCCGAGCGTTTTGGCCCAGAGCCGGCTGCGGTAGCAGGAACCGTTGTCGGTGAGCACGGCCTTGACGGTGATGCCGTGGGCGGCGAAGAACCTCTTGGCGCGCTTCCAGAACGCTGCTGCGGTCTCCTTACGCTCGTCACTGAGGATCTCGGAGTAGGCCAGCCGGGAATGGTCGTCGACGGCGTGGTGCAGATAGACGTAGCCGCGCGAGGACGCGGCACCGGCTCGGCCTGCCCGGTCGCGGGCCGCGTGAGTTGCTCGCGCCTGTGCCGAGTCCCGACCGAAGACCCTCCACCCACCGCCGTCGGGGATCTTGCCGAGCTTCTTGACGTCGACGTGGATCAGGTCGCCGGGTGCTGGGTGTTCGTAGCGGTGCTTGTCTCGTGAGGAGGTCTTGATCCGGGCGCCGGTGGCCGGGTCGGTCCACTTCAGTCGCGGGCAGCCGTTGCGTCGAAGGACCTGGTGAACGGTGGAGGGGTTCTGGCCGAGGTGGTAGGCGATCCGGGCTGGTCCCCAGCGCCGCGTCACCCGCAGCTTCACGATCCGTCGCTCGGTCCGCTGCGGCAGCCGGTTCGGGCAGCGGTGCGGACGCGAGGATCGGTCGACCATCCCGGCCTTGCCGAGCTCGCGATAGCGCTGGGCCCAGCGCCGCGCGGTCGTGACACCGACGGAGAACCGCTCAGCGGCCCTGGCGTAGGACCAGCCCTTGTCGACGACGAGTTTGGCTAGGCGCAGACGTCCCGCTGGTGTGAGGGTGGCGTTAGCGTGGGACACGAAGACCTCCGTGGTGGATGTGGGTGCGTGGTAGCTCCACACCTCACCCGGAGGTCTTCGTCATCGTCCAGTCGGCCCGCCGTACCTAACGTCCGTGGTCAGAACACCTAGCGCTCAGGCCGACAGCGCGCGTCGCGTCATCGAGCGGGAGTCCGCCGCGCTCGCCGGTGCGCACCGCCTGGGCCTCCTTCGAGCCGGGTACAAAAATTGGTTCTTGTGTACCCCTTCCATCTCCAACGGTTTGTGACTACAGTCACGGTACGTAAGTATCCTAAGTCGTACCCAGGAGTGTGCTGTGTCGGCAACATCCCCCCTCGTGACCGGTTCGCGGTCCCGCCTGCGGCCGTTGCTGGCAGCCGCCGTGGGCAACATCGTCGAGTGGTTCGACTTCACCATCTATGCGACATTCGCCGTCTACTTCTCGCCGCTCTTCTTCCCGTCCGCTGATCCGACGGCTTCGCTTCTGTCGACGTTTGCCGTGTTCGCGGTCGGGTTCTTCGTCCGTCCGCTCGGGGGCTGGCTGATCGGTGCGTACGCCGACCGGCAGGGGCGGCGTAAGGCCCTGCTGCTCACCATTGTCCTGATGACCGCGCCGGCGTTCGTGATCGGCATCGCGCCCACTTATGCCGCGGTGGGGATCCTCGCACCGGTCGTGCTGATCATGGCTCGTATGCTGCAGGGCTTTGCGGCAGGCGGTGAGGCCGGCGGTGCGATGGCGTACCTGTCGGAGATCGCGCCCGAGCATCGCAAGGGTCTCTACAGCAGCCTGTGGTACACGACGGTCGTGCTGGGCATGGTGCTGGCAAGTCTCACCGGCTTCGTGCTCACCCGGCTCCTGGCCGCAGAGGCGATGGGGGAGTGGGGGTGGAGGATCCCGTTCCTGGTTGGTGGTGTCGCCGGGCTGCTCTCGCTGTGGGTCCGGCGCGCGATGGTCGAGACCAGCGATGCCGTCGTCGACGGCACAGCGGCGTCGCGACCCGCGGGACTCGGCACTCTGCTCTCGGAGTTTCCTCGGGAGACGTTGCGAGTGATCCTGCTCATGGCCGGAGCGGCCACTGCCTTCTACACGTTCGTGAGCTACATGCCGACCCACCTGATCAACTCCGTCGGGCTGGCGCCGGCGACGACGTTCGGCTTGCACACGGTCGCCCTGGTCATCTTTATGGTGCTTCTCCCGACATTCGGGATGCTCTCCGACCGCATCGGTCGGCGTCCGCTGGGCTTTGTGTTCGCCATCGGTGGCGGCGTTGCGATCTACCCGCTGAGTCTGGCGTTCTCTGAGCGCTGGTACGTCAGCCTCGCCGTCGACCTGGCGTTCCTCGCTTTGACCGCATGCATCTTCTCGGTGCTGGCCGTGATCATGACGGACCTGTTCCCGAGCCGGATGCGTGCCATGGGAGTGGGCGCGCCCTACAACCTGGCGACGGCGATCTTCGGCGGCACCGCGCCGTTCCTGCTGACCTGGCTGGCCGGCCAGGGGCGAGCTGACTGGTACTTCGCCTACCTGGCTGGCTTGGTCCTCCTGACCGGTGTCGGCCTCGGCCTCACGAGCAGGAGACGTACCGCAGCGAGCCAGGTGCCCACCCCAGAAGTGGGCTACTAGGACGCACCATCCCCCCATCACTTGCACCAATCACCGATCGATCGAGCCCCCGGGCCGGGGGACGAGGAGGGTCCGATGTTTGCCCGTGGCCAACGGATCAACAAACGGTTTGTGGCGAAGCTGCTCGGAGTCTGCATGGCAGCGAGCGGGGCGGCCGCACTGCCGGCAGTGCCCGCAGCGGCAGAGGAGCCGGCCAGAACGCCGGCGTGGTTCGACTATGAGCGCCCCGCAACGTACGAACCGCTGAAGACCAGCATCAAGGTCCCTACCCGCGACGGGACTCAGCTCGGATGCCAGATCTACCGGCCCGGCCACGACGGGAAGGTAGCTTCTGGACGCTTCCCGGTCGTGATCTGGGAGTTCACCCCTTATGCGGCGACCCATCAATCTGCGGCCGAGGACCTTCTCGCCGGCGTCGAGGACTTCTTCCCAGGGACCGAGACGACGCTGAGGTCGTTCCCGGCGTGGGCGGTCCGGATGGGCGCGTACCCCGCGGAGTACTTGGCGGGCCGCGGTTACGCCGTGGCCGTCTGCGACGTACGTGGCACCGGAGCCTCCGGTGGTGACTTCCCGACCTGGTTCCGTCCGGTCGAGGCACGAGACAACTACGACCTGGTCGAGTGGCTGGCACGTCAGCCATGGTCGAACGGACGGGTCGGGCAGGGCGGCGCCAGCTATGGATCGCTCACCTCCCAGCGCGTGGCCGCGCTGAACCCGCCGCATCTGAAGGCGATCATCCCCCAGATCGCACCAAGCAGCATCTACGAATGGATCTATCCGGGAGGGATCCCGTCCACCCAAGGCGCCACGTGGGCTGCCATGGTGTCAGCGTTATCGCTCGGCCGCGTGAACCCGGTCCAGGTCGAGAAGACCTTCGCCGATCACCCGCTCTACGACGACTACTGGCGTCAGATCGACATCTCCGACGACCTCGACGACATCCGCGTGCCGACTCTGCTGATGGGTGGCTGGCAGGACCTGTTCACGAATGGAACGGTCGAGAGCTTTGCCGGGCGCCCGGATCGAACGTGGCTGGTGATGGGGCCTGGCCAGCACACCCCGCCCCATTTCGAGATGCGGGCGCCGATCCCGATGGGTGCACAGCTGGCCTGGTGGGATCACTGGCTGATGCGGCTGCCGGATGCGCCGCTGCCCTCGGCACGTGTCACCAGCTTCGTGGCTCCCACATCGGGAGGTGCGTGGAAGGAGCTCTCGCAGTGGCCGCCGGCCGCGGTCCGCTCCCAGCGTATGTATCTGAACGGTGACCGAAGCCTTTCGGCTGACCGTGGTGCCAACGCTGTCACGAAGTACCCGGTCAACCCGCTCGACGGGCCTGCCCGATCCTGGTTCGGAGACTTCGCGGCCAACCATCCCGAGGATCCGGCTGCGGACCAGAGCATCGCGGATCGTCAGAGGCTGACCTTCACGACGGATCCGTTGACCGATGACGCCGAGCTGGCCGGCGCGGCACGCGTCCATCTTCGGGCGGCGCTGAACGCGGCCGACGGGCGGTTCGTGGTCAAGGTCGAGGACGTCGCACCTGACGGGAAGGTCGTCGCGGTGACCGATGGGTACCTGAAGGCGAGCCATCGTGAGGGCCACGACCACGAGGTGAAGGTCTCACCGGGTCAGTTCAACGACTACGAGATCTCGATCCGTCCCACCCATTGGCGCTTCGAGAAGGAGCATCGGCTCCGTATCGCGGTCACGAGCGGCGACGTTCCGCTCCTGCTGCCGGACGCGACGACCGGAAGCACCGTGACGATCGCCAACGGCGCGATCGGCTCCTGGGTCGACCTCCCATGGCGCTGATCCATCCAAGACCAATTGCCCTCTCAGGAGAGACAGGAACATGAAACTCCAAGAACGAGTAACAGAGATCCTTCGTGAGTTCTACTCGCCCACCGCGAGTGCGCCTGATCTGATGTGCGATCGGCACCCCTCCGACGACGTGGCGTTCCGATTCGTCGACGGCAACCTCGACGGGGTGTCGCTCACCTATGGCGAGCTCGCCGATCGGTCTCGGCGGATCGCGTCGGTGCTGAGTGAGCACGGCGTGGCGGCCGGCGATCGGGTCGCCACCTTGATGGGTAAGGATGTCGACCTGCCTGCGGTGATCTTGGCCATCTGGCGCATCGGGGCGGTCTACATGCCGCTGTTCACAGCTTTCGCGGCATCGGCGGTGGCCGACCGCCTGGATCAGGGCGGCGTACGTGTGGTGGTCACCGACAGCGACCAGTTCGGCAAGCTGCCTGAGGACCGTGTCCGGCTGGTGGCTGGGCTCGACGCGGCTGGGGCGCCTCCGGCAGGCGGCGTCGACCTGGCGGCGGCGGCCGAGGCCGCGCCGCTGTGGGACGAGGCGGCGCCTGCCGGGCCCGAGGTCGAGTTGACGCACATGTTCACCTCCGGCACGACGGGCAAGCCCAAGACCGTCATCCACCCGCTCACCTACGTGGCTGGTTGGCAGGCTTACCTCGAGGTCGGGCTGGGCGTCGACGAGAGCGCGGTCTACTGGAACGCTGCCGATCCGGGCTGGGCCTATGGCCTGTATGCCGGGGTGGTCGCGCCGATGTGCGTGGGCGTTCCGAACATCGTGAGCACGGCGAAGTTCGATGCCGAGACCACCTGGCGGATCCTGGAGAAGTACGAGGTGACCGATCTGGCGGCGGCGCCGACGATCTTCCGGGGCCTGCGGGGTGCGAAGACGCGGACGGAGCTTCCGGCGTTGAGGCGTCTCTCCAGCGCCGGTGAGCCGCTCACCCCCGATGTCTTCGCCTGGGCGCAGCAGCAGTGGGGGCTGGAGATCCACGACCACTTCGGGCAGACCGAGCTGGGCATGCCTGCCGGCTTCGCCCACCACCCCCAGGCGGCTACCCAGGTCGAGCCGGCGGCGATGGGCCGCAGCTTCCCCGGATGGTCCCTGACCGCGCTCAGGCTGGACGAGGACGTACCTGCCGAGCCCGGCGAGGTCGGGCGGCTGGCGGTGCGTATCGCGGAGAGTCCGTTCTTCACCTTCACCGGGTACGGCCAGGGCCGTGATCACCGGGGTGACCGGTTCAGCGCCGACGGGGAGTTCTACCTCAGCGGCGACCTGATCACGATCGATGCCAGCGGTCTGATCCACTTCTCCTCCCGCGACGACGACGTGATCCTGATGGCCGGTTACCGGATCGGCCCGTTCGACGTCGAGAGCGCGCTGGGCGCGCACCCGGCCGTGAGCGAGTGCGCGGTCGTGGCCGCGCCGGACGAGATGCGGGGCGAGATCATCAAAGCCTTCGTCGTCCTCAGCCCAGGGGGCGAGGGCTCCGATGTGTTGGTGAAGGAGCTTCAGGACTGGGTGAAGAAGGAGTACGCCGCCCACGCCTACCCCCGCCAGATCGAGTTCGTGGCGGAGCTGCCCAAGACACCTAGCGGCAAGGTGCAGCGCGCGGTGCTGCGCAAGCAGCTCGCCGAGGCAGGTGGCGCCCGGTGAGCGACGTCCTTCATACGAGGCGGACCGGTGACATCGAGACCTGGACGCTGAATCGGCCCGAGTCCCGCAATGCCTTGGACCCTGAGCTGGTGGGCGCGCTGAACCGGCAGGTCTCGCGTGCCGAGGACGACAGGATCCGGGTCGTGATCCTCACCGGTGCGGGGGCGGGCTTCTGCGCGGGAGCCGACCTGGCGTACCTGCTCGAATGTGCCCACAGCGGTGACTCGCCTCGTCCGCACCTGCGCGACATCTGCGACCTCACGCTCGCGATGGAGGCCAGCCCGATCGTCTTCATCGCCGCGCTTCATGGGTTCGCCGTTGCGGGGGGCCTTGAGATCGCGCTGGCGTGCGACCTGGTGATCGCCGCGGCCGGCACTCGGATCGGCGATGGGCATGTGAAGAACAACCTGATCGCCGGGGGAGGAGCCAGTGTGAGGCTGCCTCCGAAGCTCGGCAGCGGCATGGCGGCGTGGCTGGCGCTGACGGGCGAGCTCGTGCCCGCAGAGGACCTCGCGCGCAGGACGGGGTGGCTGCATGACGTGGTCGCGCCCGACGCGCTGCTCGACACCGCCCACACCATGGCCACCGTCCTGACGAGCCGCCCCGCCGGTGCCCAGCACCGCTACAAGCGGCTCATCGTCAACGATCCCGCCGTGACCGCGGCCGCGCTGACACGGGAGCTGGACATGTTCGAGGAGCACTGGAACGGCTCCGACGTGGCCACTGATCTCATCCGTTTCCTCGGCCGCTCCACACCGCGGTCGACCGCTAAGAAGGAGCGAACCGTTGCCTGACCGGTTCACAGACCAGACTGTCCTCGTCACCGGTGGAGCCCAAGGGCTCGGACTGGCGATGGTCCACCGATTCGCCGCCGAAGGCGCCCGGGTCCATCTCGCCGACGTCAACGCGGACGCCGTCGAGGAGGCAGCCGGGAAAGTTGCCGCGGACGCGCCGGTCCCGCCGGTGCCGCACGTCGTGGACGTCACCGACCCCGTGGCCGTCACCGCCTGGGTCGACGGCGTGGCCGAGAGCGATGGGCGCGTCGACGTCCTGGTCAACAACGCCGGGATCATCCGCGACAACCGTGTCGAGAAGATCTCGGTCGAGGACTGGCACGCGGTCATCGATGTGAGCCTGACCGGCTCCTTCCACTGCATCCAAGCGGCCATGCCGCACATGAAGAGCCGCAGCTATGGCCGGATCATCTCGTTCTCCTCGATGAGCTGGCGAGGCAACTTCGGCCAGGCCAACTACGTCGCGGCCAAGGCCGGCATCGTCGGGCTCACCCGAACGATCGCCCTGGAGGGCGCGCGGCACGGGATCACCGCCAACGCGATCGCGCCCGGCCTGATCCAGACCCCGATGCTCGCCTCGATGAACGGCCCCGCGCGTGAGCTGCTGATCGGCAAGGTCCCGGTCAAGCACCCGGGCGAACCCGAGGACATCGCCGCAGCCGCGGCCTTCCTTGGATCGCCGGAGGCCCGCTATATCACCGGTGTCGTGCTCGACGTCGATGGCGGCATCGGGATCGGATCCTCGATCCGATGAACACTCCCCGAATGTCAACAGAGCCGACCGTCATCGTCGCGGGCGCCCGTACGCCGATCGGGAAGCTCCTCGGTGGCCTGCGATCGCTCACGGCCACCGACCTCGGTGGCATCGCCATCAAGGGCGCCCTCGAGAAGGCAGGTGTCTCGCCGGAGCGAGTCGACTACCTGATCATGGGCCAGGTCCTCCAGGCCGGTGCCGGCCAGAACCCTGCGCGAACCGCCGGACTCAATGCCGGGCTTCCGGGCAACGTCCCCTCGATCACCATCAACAAGGTCTGCCTCTCCGGTCTCAACGCGATCGCGACCGCCGACCAGATGATCCGCGCCGGCGAGGCCGAGATCATCGTCGCCGGCGGCATGGAGTCGATGACCAACGCTCCGCGGCTGCTGCCGGGAAGCCGAGAAGGCACCAAGTACGGCGACATGACCCTCGTTGACCACATGGCCTACGACGGGCTCTACGACCAGGCTACCGCGCAGGCGATGGGCAGCCTGACCGAGGCCGTCAACGCCGATCGCGACCTGGCCGTCACCCGAGAGGAACAGGACGCCTTCGCTGCCCGCTCCCACCAGCGTGCCGCCACGGCTCGGAAGAACGGCCTCTTCGACGATGAGATCGTCCCGGTCGCCATCGCGCAGCGCAAGGGCGACCCGATCGTCATGACCGCCGACGAAGGCGTACGCGACGACACCACGACCGAGACCCTCGCCAAGCTCCGCCCGTCCTTCTCCAGCACCGGAACGATCACCGCGGGATCCGCCTCACCGATCTCCGACGGCGCCGCCGCCGTCGTCGTGATGGCAAGGTCCAAGGCCGAAGAGCTCGGCTTGGACTGGCTCGCCGAGATCGGCGCCCACGGCATGGTCGCCGGCCCCGACTCCACCCTCCAGCTGCAACCGGCCAACGCCACCGCCAAGGCCCTCGACAAGGAGGGCATCACCGCCGCCGACCTCGACCTGGTCGAGTTCAACGAGGCCTTCGCCGCCGTCGGCATCGAGTCCATGCGCGCCCTCGGACTCTCGGAGGAGAAGGTCAACGTCAACGGCGGCGCGATCGCGATCGGCCACCCACTTGGCTGCTCCGGAACCCGCATCGTGCTCCACCTCGCCCACGAGCTCCGACGCCGCGGCGGCGGTCTCGGAGCGGCGGCACTGTGCGGCGGCGGCGGCCAAGGAGACGCGCTGATCCTGCGGGTACCGCAGAGCTGAGACCCGCACGGCGAGCCATCCCCGGGCGTCACTTAACATCACAACTAGGAGACACCAATGAAGCATGTCTACGAGCGCAACGTCCCCATGAAGACCCGGGACGGAGTGATCCTGCACGCCGACGTCTGGCGACCGTTGGAGGGGCAGGCGCCTACCCTCCTGATGCGTACCCCCTACGACAAGGCGAGCACCGCCTTTGGAGGCGGAGCCGGCCAGCCGCTGCCCTCCGTGATCGCCTTCTTGAACGCCGGCTACGCGGTGGTCTGGCAGGACGTCCGAGGCACCTACACCTCCGAGGGCTCGTTCACTCCCAAAGTCAACGAGATCGACGACGGCCAGGACGCCGTCGCCTGGATCCTCGAGCAGGCCTGGAGCGACGGGACCGTCGGGACGTACGGCGCCTCCTACCTGGGCATGACCCAGTGGGCGCTGGCCATCTCTGACACCCCGGGTCTGCGGGCCATCGCCCCCGCCGTGGCCTCGGCGAACTGGTACTCGGGACTCTGGTACTCCCAGGGCGGTGCACTGTGCCTGAGTCTGACGACCCTCTGGAATTCCATGATGTACGCCGCCGAGGAGCAGCGGGCGCTACAGCGGGGCGAGTCGTCGGACGCCTCATCGCTGATGCGGCTCGGGGCAGCGCTGATGGATCCTCTGCCTGTCAATGATGCGACGCCCGTCGCTGACCTGCCGGTGCACGGCAAGGGCCGCTGGTTCGACGACTGGCTCGCCCACCCCGACTTCGATGACTACTGGCAGGCCCAGGACTGGTCGCAGTCGATGTCGTCAGTCACCGTTCCGGTGCTCGCCTCGACAGCGTGGTACGACCTGAAGGTCCATGAGCAGGTCGCCGACTTCGTCCGGGTCCGGACCCAGGGCGGCTCAGAGCTCGCTCGTGACGGATCCCGGCTCGTGATCGGCCCATGGGACCACACCAAGCTGACCGGGGAGTACCCCGACCGATACTTCGGTATCCAGGCCGCCGGCGACTTGACCCCTTCGCACGTGGAGTTCTTCGACCAGCACCTCAAGGGCGTGGCGCCGGCAGACCCCACTCCGCGGGTGCGGATCTTCGTCATGGGCATCGATCAGTGGCGTGACGAAACCGACTGGCCGCTGCCCGACACCCGCTACACCGACTACCACCTGGCCAGCGGCGGCTCGGCCAACACGCGCGACGGCGATGGCACCCTCGAGCTCGATGTGCCGTCAGCCGAGGCTAGCGACGGGTTCCGGTACGACCCGCGCAACCCGGCCCCCACCGCGGGCGGCGCGCTCCTGCCCGCGGTGCCCGGGTTCATCGGTCCGGTCGACCAGAGCGTGGTCGACGGTCGTGACGACGTCCTGTGCTACACCGGCCCCGTCCTGACCGAGCCGGTCGAGGTCACCGGATTCGTCGAGCTCAAGGTCTTCGTTTCCTCCACAGCGGTGGACACCGACATCACCGCCAAGCTGGTCGACGTCTTCCCCGACGGCCGTGCCATCAACCTGTGCGACGGCATCCTGCGGTTGCGCTACCGCAACAGCCTCTCCGAGCCGGAGCTCATGACCCCCGGCGAGGTCTATGAGGTGACTGTGCCGATGTCGGTGACCTCCAACGTGTTCCTGCCCGGCCACCGGATCCGGCTGGACATCTCCAGCAGCAACTTCCCCCACTACGACCGCAACTCCAACACCGGCGGAGTGATCTCCTCCGAGGCCCTGGAGGACATGATCGTCGCCGACAACACCGTCCACCACGGCGGCGCGCGGCCCAGCCGCCTGGTGCTGCCGATCATCGAGCGCTGAGCACGGGTTCTGTGCGCCTGCCGTGAGGCAGGCGCACAGGAATTGCGGCTACTCCGACTGGTACTGGAGTCCGTCGAGCAAGATGTCGCCGATCTCGGCGAACGCCTGGCCGGCGCTCAGGCCGGTGCGTCGCAGCAGCCGACCCGAGCGGACGCCATCGATCGCGAGGACTACGAGCTCGGAGGCGAGGGCGGCGTCGACGGCGCGGAACTGGCCGACACGTACGCCATCCTCGATCATCTCGTGCACGCGGCGTGCGGCGGCGGCGGAGTTCAAGGCGTAGATGTCGGCCGCTGCACGGTAGGTGACCATGTCGTCATAGAAGGCGGCCGAGTGCCGCCCCATCTCCCGGCCGACTCCGTGGAGATAGACCTTGATCTTGCGTCGGTGGTCGCTCTCGGCCGCGGACTCCTCCTCGATCCGCGCCGTTGCGCTCTCGAAGAACCGCTTGACCACCAACGAGACCAGATCGTTCTTCGAGCCACCCACCCCGTACAGCGTCGACTTCGAGCAACGCAGCCGCGTGGCCAGCTCGTCCATGCTGAGCTTGGCGAAGCCCTCCTCGAGCAGGATCGCCTCGATCTGCGCCAGCAGGTCGAGGCGACGCTGCTCATCGACCTTACGCCGACCAGCAGGACGCTCGAGGGCCTCAGGGGGCAGATAGTCGTGGCTCACACCGCCATTGTGCCGTCCCTTAGGTGGGCGTAGTGAAACGCCGTGTGCGAGTGTCGACGGCCGGGGGCTCGCGCTGGCTTTGATCCGGCCTCTGCCGAGGTCGGATCGGGGCCCGACGCTGACAGTACCCGGCGAGGTCGCCGGGGGAGGGCTTGAAACCCTTCGCGAGGTCTGGGCCGGACGTCAGGCCAACCTGGTGCCGATCGCTCGCAGTGCCTCGTCTCTGGCGTCCAGGACGTGTGAGTGGGCGATGGCGGCGGCGCGCTCGGCGTCGCCATCGCGGATGGCCTCGAAGATCGTCCGGTGGTCGGCGAGGGCCTGGTCTCGTCGTTCCTGGGTGTGGTTCGTGAACAGGCGGTAGCGCGTCATCTGGTTCGCCACCTGGTCGTGCAGGCGGAGCGCCCAGGAATTGTCGGCGATGGTGCCGACCTTGGCGTGCAGTGCCTTGCCGAGGTTCATCGCGTCGTCGGCAAAGCTCACAAGCGCGGCGTTTCGCGCCACGATGCCTTCGAGCTCGGTGATGTCCTCGGGTGTCGCCTTGGTGCTCGCGGCGGCCGCCATCATTGACTCGAGCGCCGCTCGGACCTCGTAGAGCTCGGCGATGTCGCGTGCGTCGAGCTTGGGGACGAAGACGCCGCCGGTGGCGTGCTGGTCCAGCAGGTTCTCGGCGATCAGGCGCCGTAGGGCCTCGCGTAGAGGTGTTCGCGAGATATCGAGCTCTGTGGCGAGCTGCGGCTCGTAGAGCCGTGTCCCGGGCTCGAGCTCGAGCTCGAGGATGCGTCGTTTGAGCTCTTCATAGGCGTATTGCCCGCCCGATTGGCGAGCCATGGATTTCTCAGTCATGGCGATTCGGGGTCGAGGCTACCCGACTCGGGGTCCCAGAACCCTCGACTTCGCCTTGGCAATACTGCCTGCGTGCATGTATACATGTACACAAATCAGTCTCGCCCGTACTCCCAGGAGCTTGCATGATCGCTCTCGTCGTCTCCGTCCAGGTCAAGCCTGGAGCCCGCCGGGACTTCCTTGCCGCCATCGAGGCGAACGCCCACGCGTCCTTCTCTGACGAGCCGGGTTGCCTCTACTTCGATGTCGTCTGCGACCAGAATGACGACCATCACTTCTTCTTCTACGAGTTGTACGCCGACGCGGCAGCTGTCGACGCGCACCGGGCGGCGCCTCACTTCAAGGCCTGGCGTGCGGCCGCCGAGTCCTACGTCGTCCCCGGTTCGCAGGTGAATTGCCTCGCTGACCGGCTTTTCCACCACGCCTGATCCGCTCCGAAGGAACCCTCATGTGTAAGCATCCCGAAGCCCCGAACATGATCATCCGCCCGAACGAGGTCGAGCCGTTCGACCGTGGCGGGGGAGTCGTCACCATCCCGTATGTCGGGAAGTGGAACAGTGACCGGAACCTGGTCACCACGGGCCAGACCGTCTTCCAGGTCGGCCGCGGCCTGCCGCTGCACAGCCACAACGTCGAGGAATCGGTGCTGATCCTCGAGGGACAGGCCACAGCGCAGATCGGCGAGGAGACCTTCGACATGGAGGTCGGAGACGCCTCCTGGGTGCCTGCCGGGGTGCCGCACCGTTTCTTCAATCGCGGCGACGACGTCATGCGCATCTACTGGGTCTACGGCGGGCGGTACGTCACCCGCACCATGACCGAGACGGGGGAGACCTTCGAGCACCTCTCGGAGAACGACAAGGGGGCTCGCGACCAGTGAACGCCGAACAGCACACCATCACGGTCCGCAACCCCGCGACCGACGAGATCCTCGCGACCTACCGGCCGCACACCACCGAGGAGGTCGAGGTCCTGGTGGCGACGGGCTCGGAGGTCGCTGCGGTCTGGGGAGACGTGCCGCTCGCGGACCGGATCCATGTGGTCGAGCGGCTCGTGGAGCAGCTCCGCGCCGATCGTGCCGAGCTCGCCGGGCAGATCGTGAGGGAGATGGGCAAGCCGGTCGCCGAGGCGGTCGGTGAGGTTGACAAGTCGGCGCTGACCGCGGAGTACTACGCCGCGAACGCCCCGGCGATCCTTGCGCGGGAGCGAGTCGAAGTCGGGAGCGCCCAGGCCTGGGTGTCCTACGAGCCGCTCGGGCTGCTCCTCGCGGTCATGCCCTGGAACTTCCCGCTGTGGCAGGTCATGCGTTTCGCCATTCCCGCAGTCACCGCCGGTAACGGGGTGCTCCTCAAGCACTCGCCGAACGTGACCGGGTGCGCCCTGTCGATCCAGGATCTCTTCGTGCGCGCGGGATTCCCCGAGGGTCTGGTGAGCACGCTCGTGATCGCTGAGCCGGACGTCCCTGTGACAACCGAGGCCCTGATCGCGGACGACCGCATCGCCGCGGTGACCCTCACGGGGAGCAACCGCGCCGGTGCTGCCGTCGGGGCGGCGGCGGGCAGGGCCGCCAAGAAGTCGGTCCTCGAGCTCGGCGGCTCGGACGCCTTCGTCGTGCTGGACGACGCCGACGTGCCTGCAGCCGCGGCTGCCGCCGTACGCGCACGGTTCCACAACACCGGTCAGAGCTGTGTGTGCGCGAAGCGGTTCATCGTCAGCGAGGCCGTCGCGGCTGAGTTCACAGACGCCTTCGTGTCCGGTGTGGAGGCGCTTCGGATGGGAGACCCCGCGGTGGAGGGCGTCGACATCGGGCCGATGGCGCGCGACGACCTGCGTGCCGGCCTGGCTCGCCAGGTCGAGGAGTCGATTGCCTCGGGAGCGAAGCTCCTGGCCGGCGGCGGCGCCACAGGGCACCCCGGCTACTTCTTCGAGCCGACCGTGTTGGCTGACGTACGTCCGGGCATGCCCGTCTTCGACGAGGAGACCTTCGGGCCAGTGGCCGCGATCAGTGTGGCTGCCGACGACGAGGAGGCGATCGCCCTCGCCAATCAGACCGAGTTCGGCCTGGGGCTGAGTGTGTGGACAACGGACATCGGGCGTGGCGTCGACGTCGCGAGGCGCATCACCTCCGGTGCTGCGTTCATCAACGCCATCGTCGCCTCCGACCCACGGGTGCCCTTCGGTGGCACCAAGAAGAGCGGCTACGGCCGCGAGCTGGCCGGGGTCGGGATGCGCGAGTTCACCAACATGCGGACCTACTGGGTCGGCGCATGAGCGCGGCGGTGGGTGCCGCAGGAAGCGCCCTCCTCCTGGAGAACATCCACCCCAGCGCCGTCGAGGCACTCGAGCGGGCCGGCTACGACGTCCGGCAGCATCCTGCGTCGATGTCCGAGCCCGAACTCATCGCGGCGCTCCCGGGCGTCACGCTCCTGGGGATCCGCTCGAACACCACCGTGAGCGCCAAGGTGATCGAGGCGGCGCCCGATCTGCAGGCGCTCGGCTGCTTCTGCATCGGCACCAACCAGGTCGACCTCGCGGCCGCCGCGGCCGCGGGTGTCCCCGTGTTCAACGCTCCCTACTCCAACTCCCGCAGCGTGGTCGAGCTCGTCATCGGCGAGATCATCGCGCTGGCCCGCCGTCTGACCGAGAAGACCCAGCGGATGCATGAGGGCATCTGGGACAAGTCGGCCAAGGGCAGCCACGAGGTCCGCGGCCGGACCCTGGGGATCGTCGGCTACGGCAATATCGGTACGCAGCTGGGCAATGTCGCCGAGAGCCTCGGCATGAGGGTGGTCTTCTTCGACGTGGCAGACCGACCGGCCCACGGCATGGTACGCCGCCTTGCGACGCTGGAGGAGCTGTTGAACGTCGCCGACGTGGTCAGCATCCATGTCGACGGACGCCCTGGAAACGCCGGGATGTTCGGCGACGCGGAGTTCCGGCAGATGCGCGACGGCGCGGTCTTCATCAACGCCTCGCGAGGGATGGTCGTCGACGATGTCGCCCTTCGCGCGCACCTGCAGTCGGGCCATCTCGCCGGCGCCGCGCTCGACGTCTTCCCGGTCGAGCCCAAGGCCCAGGGCGACGAGTTCGTCTCCGCGTTGCGCGGCCTCGACAACGTCATCCTGACCCCGCATGTCGGAGCCTCGACGCAGGAGGCGCAGGAGGAGATCGGCGAGTTCGTGGCCGGCAAACTGACGGGCTTCGTCACCGACGGCAACACCGGGCTGTGCGTCAACCTCCCCAACGCCCAGGCCGCGCGAAGCGACGGATTCCGCCTGGCGGTTCTTCACGACAACATCCCCGGCGTGCTCGCCGGCATGACCCAGCTGCTGCTGAGCGCCGGGCTGAATGTCAGTGCTCAGGTGCTGGCCACACGCGACCATCTGGGCTACGGGCTCACCGACCTCGCGGAGCGCCCCGCCGACGAGATCATCGAGAAGATCGCTGCGCTGGACGGAGCACGAGGAGTCCGCCTCATCGAGTGAGGCTGTGGCTAAGGGGTCGGGTCGGACCTCGGAATCGACCTGGAGGCCGCGGCGACGACACCGAGCGCCGCGGCCGTGACCCACAGAACGCCCGATGCCCCTGCCCCGACGGCCACCAATCCGGCCAGCGACGGGACGACGACCTGCCCCAGCCGGTTGCCGGTCAGGCGGAGCGACATGGCTCGACCGCGCAGCCCTGGGGGAGTCGCCTCAGCCAGCCACGACATCGTCAACGGCTGCCCGGCGCCTAGGGAGAGGCCCATCACGAGGACGACCAGGCCCAGCAGGACCACTGGCATCGGGATGGGCGCCAGCCCCATCGCCACCGCAGCGAAGGTAACGCTTCCGGTGAGGACCAGGGGACGGCCGAGCCGCTCGGTCAGTCTGCCGAGCATGAGGCGAGAGATCATCGAGGAGCCTGCGCGGAGGGTGAGAAGCAGCCCGATCGTGCCCGACGCGATGTCGCGCTCGGCCCCGAGCAGCGGCAGGTAGACCAGGCTGATGTCCACCGCGGCGAGTACGACGCAGCTGACGGTCAACGCGCGGAGGAGACCCTTGCGGCGTACGAGGTCGCGGATCGAGCCGTCGACCGGGCCGCGATCTCCGTGGCGATCGTGGGTGGACGGCGTCGCGAGCGCGGCCACGAGGAGCGCGGTGCTCAGAGCGAGCGTGGCCGTGAAGATGGCCTCGGTGTCGGGGATCGCACGGGACCCTCCGAAGAGGATGATGAGCCCCGGTCCGACCGCCTGCCCCGCTGAGGCCGCAAAGGTGTAGTGACCGAAGGCGGAGTCGTAGCGGTCGCACGGGGTCCGGTTGGCCACCATGGCCTGCTGGGCGACGACCGAGAGCAGGTGGCCGACGCCCAGGAGCACGGTCGCAGCGACCACGCCTGCGACGCTGTGTCCCACGAATAGGAAGCCAGCAGCCGAACAGATGGTGACCAGCCCACCGGCCACCATCACCGGCCGCTCGCCATATCTGTCCGACAGCATCCCAGCCGGGACGGCCAGAATCAGGGGCACGATCGCGAACGTGGCTCCGAGAGCTCCCAGCCAGTAGGACGGGACGTCGAGCTCGAGGGCGCGGTAGACGGCCGCAGGTCGCAGGATGAAGGTGACCGCCTGGATCAGGACCGTGTGAGCGAAGAACGGTGCGGCCCAGAGTCGGGCGCGGGCCGGGTCAGCCACGAGCGCCGATCGCGCGGAGCGCCTCGTCGCGCGCGTGGTTCACATGGGCGAACGCGAGCCGGCTGGCACGCTCGGCGTCACCCTCGGTGACAGCGTCCACGAGCTCCTGGTGCTCGGCGAGGGCCTCGCCGCGACGCCGTTGGGTGTGGTTGGTGTACATCCGGTAGCGCTGGAGCTGATTGGCGACCTGCTCGTGCAGCCGCAGCGCCCAGCCGTTGTCGGCGATCCGCGCGATCTCGGAGTGGATCGCTTTGCCGGTCGACATCGCGTCGTCCGCGAAGCCGACCAAGGCGGCGTTGCGCTCGACAAGGCTCACGAGCTGAGCCTTGTCGAGCTCGGTCGCTCTTCGGGCCGCAGTGGCCGCCATCAGGGCCTCGAGGCTCGCGCGCACGTCGTAGAGCTCGGCCACTTCGTGCTCGCCGCGGTCGGGGATCACGACGCCGCCGGTGGGCTGCTGCTCCAGAAGGTTCTCGGCGATCAGGCGCCTCACCGCCTCGCGGACCGGCGTACGGCTGACCTTCAGCTCCGCAGAGAGGGCGGGCTCGAAGAGCCGCTCTCCGGGAGCGAGCTCCAGTTCGAGGATCCGTCGCTTCAGCTCGAGGTAGACGAGGTGGGCTCCGGACATCCGGGTATGGGTCTTCGGCGCCATGGCGAAAACTTACCAGAGATCCGTCTTCTTTCATACTTGTATACATGTGCGCAGACGAGTAGTGTCCGGCGTCACACGACTACGAGAGCCCAACGAGGGGCAGGGAGTAGAGACATGAGGACGTTGTCCAAGACCAAGTCCGCGACATTGCTCGCGGCGGCACTGATCGGCGCCACCGCGTTGACGGCCTGCGGCACTGCCGGCACCGCCAAGCCGGCCGCCGGCCCTCTCGCCAAGGGAGCCAGCATCGTCGTCCCCTCCGATCCCGGGGGTGGCTACGACCAGACCGCCCGGGCCATGGAGAAGGTCCTCGTCGACGAGGACCTTGCCAAGCGGGTCCAGGTGACCAACATCCCGGGGGCCGGCGGGACGGTCGCGCTGTCGCAGTACGTCCAGGGCAGCGACGCCAGAGACCTAATGGTCGCCGGTAAGGCCCTCGTGGGCGCGGTCCTCACGAACAAGGCCGACAACAAGCTCAGCGAGGCGACCCCCATCGCCCGGCTGATCGGCGAGTACGAGGTCGTCGTCGTCCCCGCAGACTCGGGGTTCGAGACCCTGGAGGACTTTCTGACCGCACTCGAGGCGGACCCGGGCAAGAACCCCATCGCCATCGGCAACCAGGGCGGCGTCGACCACCAGTGGGGCGGCATCCTCGCGCAGGAGGTCGGGGTGAAGCCCGCCGACGTCAACTTCGTGACGTACGACGGGGGCGCCGAGGTCACCACCGCGCTGCTGGGCGGACGTGTGGCTGCAGGCATCTCGGGCTACGCGGAGTTCGCCGAGCAGGTCGAGGCCGGCAAGCTCAAGGTGCTCGCGTCTTCCTCTGACACGCCGCTCGAGGTGAACCCGGACATCCCGACAATCACCGACGCCGGTTACCCGGACGCGGTCTTCGTCAACTGGCGCGGCATCTTCGCCCCTCCGGGTATCAGCGAGAGCGACCGCAAGGCTCTCGACGAGGCGTTCAAGACCATGAACGACAGCGAAGCCTGGGCCGAGGTGCGCGAGACCAACGGCTGGACCGACGAGTACCTCGGCACCGACGAGTTCGAGGCGCAGCTCGAGAAGGACGAGGCCGAGGCCGAGACCCAGCTCAAGGAGCTGGGTCTGGCATGACTGCCCATGTCATGAAGGGCGTCAAGAGCAAGGGGGAGCTCGGGTTCGCCGGGCTCCTCCTCGCTCTCGGGATCTTCATCCTCGCCTACACAGCGACGATCGATGTCCCGGAGGCGGCCAGCAACGTCGGTCCCCGCCCCGTGCCGTACCTGGTCGGAGGACTGCTCACGATCGCGGCCCTGGCTGTCGTGATCAATGTGCTGCGCGGCGGCCAGGCCCAGCCCGACGAGGCGGAGCTGGTCGACCCGAACCTCCCGGTCAACGTCCGCCGGGTCGGCTCGTTCGTGGCGACGATCGTCGGCTACGCGCTCATCCTGGAGCCGCTCGGCTATCTGCTGACGACCGCCCTGGCGTTCTTCGCCGTCTCGGTGACGCTCGGGTCGCGGCACTTCGTACGCCTCGCCGTCGGCTCCCTGGTGCTCTCGGTCGTGATCTATCTGGCATTCACCCGGCTGCTCGGCATCTACCTGCCGCCGGGCATCTTCGAAGGGATCCTGTGAGCTCCGATGGACGGACTCAACGCGCTAGCTGAGGGATTCGCGACCGCTGCGACTCCCGAGAACCTGCTCTTCGCCTTGGTCGGCGTCCTGGCCGGAACGCTTGTCGGCGTTCTGCCCGGCATCGGCCCGGCACTGACCATCGCCCTGCTGCTCCCGATCACCTACACGGTCGAGCCCCAGGGAGCTTTCATCATGTTCGCCGGCATCTACTACGGCGCGATGTACGGCGGCTCCACCACGTCGATCCTGCTCAACACGCCCGGTGAGTCCGGAGCGATGATGACCGCGATCGAGGGCAACAAGATGGCACATGCCGGCAGGGCCGCCTCCGCCCTTGCTACTGCTGCCATCGGCTCCTTCGTCGCCGGCACGATTGCGACGCTCGCGCTCGCGTTCCTGGCTCCGTACGTCGTCGACATCGCGATCGGCCTCGGCGAGGCCGACTATCTGGCACTGATCGTGGTGGCCTTCATGACCGTCGGAGCCATGATCGGCAGCTCCGTGGCCAGGGGAATGGTGAGCGTTGCGCTCGGCATGGCGATCGGTCTGATCGGGATCGACGGGCAGAGCGGCGCCCAGCGTTTCGTCTTCGGCCTCCCGCGCTTGCTCGACGGGATCGACACGGTCCTCATCATCGTCGCACTCTTCGCGATGAGCGAGGCGGTCTACCTCGCGGCCAAGATGAGCCCCGTCAAGCCCAAGCCGCTGACCCTCAGTGGCCGAGTGTGGATGACCCGCGAGGACTGGCGCCGGTCGTGGCCCGCCTGGCTGCGCGGCACTCTCATCGGGTGGCCGCTGGGCGCGGTGCCCGTCGGCGGGTCCGAGGTGCCGACATTCCTCTCGTACGCCACAGAGCGGAAGCTCGCCAAGCACCCTGAGGAGTTCGGCCACGGCGCCATCGAGGGCGTCGCCGGTCCCGAGGCGGCCAACAACGCCAACGCCGCCGGCTCCTTGATGCCGCTGCTGACCCTTGGCCTGCCCACCTCCGCGACCGCGGCCGTCATGCTCGTCGCCTTCCAGCAGTACGGCATCCAGCCCGGACCCCTGCTGCTCGAGAAGGAGCCGGAACTGGTCTGGGGCCTGGTGGCCGCCCTGCTCATCGGCAACACCATGCTGCTGCTCCTCAACCTGCCGCTGGTCGGGATATGGGCGAAGGTTCTCAAGATCCCGACCCCTTACCTCTATGCCGGGATCACGGTGTTCTCGTTGCTCGGTGCCTACAGCCTGAACGCGTCGACGTTCGACATCTTCCTGCTCCTGGGCGTCGGCGTCCTCGGCTACTTCCTGCGCCAGTACGGCTACCCGATCGCGCCGCTGATCATCGGCGCGATCCTCGGCCCGATCGCCGAGACCCAGCTGCGCCGTGCCATGGCCATCTCCGACGGAGACCCGACGGCGCTGATCTCCACCCCCTTCTCGATCTGCGCCTACGTGGTGCTCGCGCTGGTGCTGATCGTGCCCCGTCTGCTGCGGCGGTGGGAGCGGCGCACAGCCGAGGAGGTCGGTGTGCTCGAGGAGTTCGAACGACAGGAGACCCGCCAGTGATCGCCGCCTACGCGACCATCGTTCTCGGCTACACGCCAGCGCCACATTCTCGTGCGGCCCTGGTCAGGGCGATCGAGATCGCGCACAACCGCTCGGCCCACCTGGTCGTGGTGAACGCCACGCCGGGCGACCGCTACTCCGACCCGTCCTTCGCCACCAGTGACGAGCTCGGCGATCTCGAGCGACAGTTGCAGGACGAGGGAGTCTCCTTCGAGATCCGGCAGCCCATGCGAGGTCGTGACGGTGGCGAGGAGGTCGTTGCGACGGCTGATGAGGTAGACGCCGAGCTGATCGTCATCGGGTTGCGCCGGCGCTCCGCCGTCGGCAAGTTCCTGCTCGGCAGCATCGCCCAGCGAATCCTCCTGGAGGCGCACTGCGACGTCTTGGGGGTGAAGGCATGAGCGCGACCGACGTACCGGCTCGTACCGTCCGGGCTGAAGACCTCGTTGCCTTCGGACAACAGATCCTCCAGGTACACGGAGTCCCGGACGCCGACGCACACCTGGTTGCCGACAGCTTGGCACAGGCCGAGCTCTGGGGTCACTCCTCACACGGCATGCTGCGTCTTCCGTGGTACGTCGACCGGCTGCGGAGCGGGGCCATGAGTGCGGTCACCGATCCGGCGGTGCTCAACGACACCGGGAGCCTGCTCCTTCTGGATGGGCGAGATGGGATCGGCCAGGTGCTGACGGACCGCGCCGTGAGCGAGAGCGTGCGGCGCGCACGGTCACACGGCATCAGCGGCGTGGCCGTACGCAACAGCAACCACTTCGGGATGGCTGCCTACTACACGCGCAAGGCTGCCACCGTGGGGTGCGTCTCGCTGCTGTTCACCAACGCCAGTCCGGCGATGGCGCCCTGGGGTGGCCGAGAGAAGACGATCGGCACGAACCCGTGGTCGATCGCAGTGCCGGCCGGCAGGTACGGCGTCGCGGTGATCGACCTGGCCAACACCGCTGTCGCTCGCGGCAAGCTCTACCTCGCGGCCGAGCGGGGCGAACAGATCCCGAACGGTTGGGCCGCCGACGCGAGCGGCGTACCGACCTCCGATCCCTCGGTCGGAATCGAAGGCCTGATCCTCCCCATGGCCGGTCCCAAGGGATACGTCATCGCCTTCATGATGGATGCACTCGCAGGCGTACTGACCGGAAGCGCCTTCGGTGCCGACGTCGTCGGCCCGTACGAGCCGACGGGTCACAGCGGCTGCGGCCACCTGGCTCTGACCATGGACGTCGCCTCGCTGACGGATGCCGGTGAGTTCACCTGCCGTATGGAGACGTTCATCGAGCAGACGAAGGCTGCGGAGAAGGCCGATGGAAGCGCCGAGATCTTCTTTCCGGGGGAGCTCGAGGACCGCGCCGCCGAGAACCGCGCGACGCGTGGCATTCCGCTGCCCCCGAACACCTGGACGAGTCTCGCCGAGCTCGCGTCGCAGACGAGCACGTCCCTACCCGTACACACTTTCAACTAGCTGAAGAGGTCACACCTGATGAGCACCAACATCCTTGTCCTGCCGGGAGACGGCATCGGGCCAGAGATCACCACGGCAACGTTGGAGGTCCTTGAAGTAGCTGATCGTGAGTTCTCCCTCGGGCTCGAGATCGAGCAGCAGGACATCGGCCTCGCCTCGCTGGCCGCACACGGTACGACGCTGCGTCCTGAGATCCTCACGCGCATCCCGGAGGTCGACGGGGTCCTGCTCGGTCCGGTGTCGCACTACGACTACCCGCCGAGGGCCGAGGGCGGCATCAACCCGTCCGCCGAGCTGCGGACCCGGTTCAAGCTGTACTCCAACATCCGTCCGAGCCGGTCGGTCCAGGACCTCACGGTGCTGCGGAACCCGATGGACATCGTGATCATCCGCGAGAACACCGAAGGCTTCTACGCCGACAGGAACATGCACCTGGGCGTGCCTGAGTTCATGCCGGATGAGGACACTGCGCTGTCGGTACGCAAGATCACCGCACGCGCCTGCCAGGCCGTCGCACGCACGGCGTTCGACATCGCCAGTGCCCGTCGCAAGAAGGTCACGGCCGTCCACAAGGCGAACGTCTTGAAGACCACCGATGGCCTCTTCCTGCGCGAGGTGCGCAAAGTCGCCGCGGAGTACCCCGATGTCGAGCTCGAGGAGTTGATCGTCGACGCGACCGCCGCGCTCCTGGTGCGGCGTCCGCACACCTTCGACGTGCTGGTGACGACGAACATGTTCGGCGACATCATCTCGGACGAGGCGTCCGAGCTCTGCGGAAGCCTGGGGCTCGGCGGTGCGATCAACGCAGGCGAGCAGGTCTGCGTGGCGCAGGCACAGCACGGCTCGGCGCCGGACATCGCCGGTCAGGGAGTCGCGAACCCCACCTCCTTGATCCTGTCGGCCGCCATGCTCCTCGACTGGCTCGGCCGACGCGACGAGGCCGCGACGTTCCGCGAGGCCAGCGCCGCCATCGAGTCAGCCGTCAACGACGTACTTGCCAAGCCGGAGCTGCGCACGCGTGACCTCGGCGGCACCGCCACGACCGGCGAGTTCGCGCGCTCGGTGGTCGAGGCGCTCACCACCACCACCACCAACTGAGGCCTGGACCAGGCCGAGCCAAGGAACGGAGAAGGCAATGACCCACCTCTCACGCCGAGCATTCGTCGGAGCTGCCGGAGCGGCGGCGAGTGCGCTCGCGATCGCCGCTGACCCCGCCGCCGCAGCGCCGCCACCGGTGCCGTTCTCGGCCGGAGTCAATCGGCCGGGCTTCCCCGTGCCGTACGGTGCCGTCGACTGCCATATCCACATTCTCGAGCCGGTGCGGTTCCCGTATCCGAACCCGACCAGCACGCCTCCGCCGCGAGCGTCGGTGGATGACTACCAGCTCCTTCGTCGACGGCTGCGTACGACGAGAGCGGTGGTGGTGACCCCGTCGAACTATGCCACCGACAACCGGTGCACACTCGACGCCATCGCCCAGCTGGGGCAGCGCAATGCACGAGGCATCGCGGTGATCGGTGCGGACACCACTGACGCTGAACTCCGCGTGCTCCACGCTGGAGGCATTCGCGGGATTCGGTTCAACCTGACGCGGTCGGGTGGCGCGGGCGCCGATCTGATCCGGCCGCTGTCGGAGCGGATCGCACCACTCGGCTGGCACGTACAGATCCACATGACTGCCGATGGCATCATCGAGAACCTGCCTCTGCTGACCGACCTTCCCACGGAACTGGTGATCGATCACATGGGGCGCATTCCGGGGGAAGCGGGACCGGCCCACCCGGCATTCGGCGCCATTCGGAACCTCATCGACGCCGGACGTACTTGGGTGAAGGTGTCAGGCGTCTATCTCGAGTCGTCCGACGGGCCGCCGAGGTACGCCGATCGCAGCGCGATCGCGAAGGCCTTCGTGCGTGCCGCGCCAGAACGGATGGTGTGGGGGACCGACTGGCCGCACACCACCGCGTCCCGCGGCGAGGTACCCATGCCGAACGATGCGGACCTCTTCAACCTCTTCGCGGGCTGGGCCGGAGATCGGAAGACCATCCGGCAGATCGTCGTGGACAACCCGGAGACGTTGTACGACTTCGAAGCGCTGACCGAAGTCCAGTAGTCCTTCACCGATCTAAGGAGTCCCTTCGTGGACGTCTCCCCGCTGAAACCGGCTGCGCTTCAGGTAGGGACGGAGCGAAGGAAGCGCGAGATTCCAATGCCCATGAACGAACTGGGAAAGCGTTAAGTGAACCGCCGCTCTGGCGAGGAAAAACAGGAGGGGCTGGCTCGGTGCCAGCCCCTCCTGGGAGTCAAACTCGGGGATTACAGATTCGTCCGGGTATAGACGTGAGATGGGGCCACGTGTGCCGCTAGCTCGGTGGGCCGGTCACCCTAGATGTGAAAGAGTTTGCGGGCGTTTCCGTTGGCGATCTTCACGAGGTCGGTTTCGTTCAGTTCGACGGCATCGAACCATGTGGCGGCTTCCCTCATGTCCTCGAACGGATAGTCCGCGGAGAACAGGATTCGATCAGACCCGACTTCCTGGATTGCGTTGAGCAGCGCTGGTGTGCGGAAGTTCCCGCTGGTGGTGACATAGAAGTTGTTTCGCAGGTAGTGGCCAAACGTGTGCTGGACGTTCAGGCCGCGGGGAGCGACCGCTAGTCGATGATCGGTGCGCCAGATGTTGAACGGGAGCAGTTCTCCGAGGTGGCCGAGGATGATCTGGATCCCGGGGTGGCGGTCAAAGACTCCGCTTCCCATCAGTCGAAGAGCGTGGGTGGCGGTCTCCACGGAGAACGCCCAGGCTGAGCCGTAGAGCCAGGGGTGGCCGGAGTATTGCGGGCTGGTCGACTCCAGGGGATCGCGGGGGTGGAGGTAGACCGGGACGCCGAGTTCAGCCACGGTTGCCCAAAAGGCGTCGTAGCGAGGGTCGTCGAGGTACACGACGGTCTGCTCGTCTCCTACCTGGGAGAAGCCGTTGATCAGAGCGCCTACGAGACCGAGTTCGACGACCGCTCGTCGCAGTTCGGCGGTTGCGGCCTCGGGGTCCTGCATCGGCAGTGCTGCGAACGACTCGAACCTGTCTGGACGTTGGGCGACCTGGGTTGCGGCGTAGTCGTTCAGGCGTAGGGCCCAGTCGATGGCTTGGGCTGGGTTGTGCAGCGACTGGATGCCGGGGGAGAGAAGGGAGAGGACCGCCTTCTCGATTCCGCACTGGTCCATGGTGTGGAGGCGCTCCTCGTGGAGGTCCAGCAGCCTGGCGCGGTGCGCAGGCCACGCGTCCGGGGTGAAGTGGGTTGCGGACTGCTCCACGATGTTGGGGTCGACGGCTCCGAAGTGTTCCTCGAGCGCGATCTTGGACAGCATGCGAACTCCTTGATGATGTGTAGGGGCCGGGTGTTCAGGGCAGGCGCGCGTTTTGTTTGTTGAGCTCTTCACGGACGAGGGGAGTCGTGGGCTCTTTGCCCGAGGCGACCGCAGCTGCGGCCACGCCTGCTGCTTGGCCGGTGGCGAACGCGGTCCCCATGACTCGCATTGAGGCACCTGCGCCGCGGTCGCCGTCGACCGCGCGTCCAGCGGCGAAGAGGTTGTCGGTGTTTCGGCTACGGAGTACGTCGAGCGGGATCCCGTAGTAGCCGGGCTCTCCGATGTACTTCCACTCCAGCGGCAGCCCCGGCCCGGGGTGAGACTCGATCGGCCACGCGCCGAGCGCGACGGCGTCGTCGGTCGGTCCCGGGTTCAAGACGTGCTTCTCGGTGAGCTGTACCCGCCCCACAACGTGGCGCGACTCCCGGGTCCCGAGCTCGGGGCCGGTGCTGGCGATGTACGCGCCATCGCATCCGGGCATGGTCCGGATGACGCGCAGGTATGCCTGGGCTTGGCGTCGGGCGGAGCGCTCGGCACGACTGGTGTCTGCGGCGTCCCGGGCGTCATAGGCTTCGTCAGCCAGGTACGTGATGAGGTCGTGCGAGATCGGCATCCGGGCTGTGAGCCCTGTGTCGCCGGTCAGGCCCTCTACGCCGGCGCGCTTTGCTTGCCGGACTGCCTCGGCGATCTGTTCCCGGGTGAGCTCGACGTCGGCAGGAATCCCGCCGAACCGGACCCCGAGGGTGCCATTGAGCACCCAACCGTCGTTTCCGTAGCGGACTTCGGCGCCGGCACGATGTGCCAGGTCCGCTTCTCCTGTTGCGTCAACGTAGGCGCGTGCGGTGAGTTCGTGGACTCCCGCGTGGTCGCTTACCTGGACACTTGCGATGCAGTTTCCGTCGCGGTGGGCGTTGAACAGCTGACTGTGGAGCAGGACGGTCACGCCCGCTCGCTCGCAGAGCTCGTCAGCGACTCGCTTCACCGCTTCGGGATCGAAGACCGCGGCGACTGCTTTGAACTGCTGCGGTCCGGTTATCGCGTCGAGGTCACGCAGCCCGGCAAGCATCTCCTCAGCTACGCCGAAGACCACTTGGCGTGACTCCAGGGTGTAGAGGCCGCAGTAGGCGACGACGTTGCGTAGGGTCGCGGCGCCGCCGAGACTTGGACCTCGCTCGATGAGCAGAGTGCGGGCTCCGCGCCGTGCTGCTCCGACGGCAGCTCCGATACCGGCTGATCCGCCGCCGGCGACAATGACATCGAAGTCGGAGTTCATCTGTTCAGTTCCTTCCAGCGGTGGCGGTGGACTCGGTGAGGGCTGTCCCCGGATTCGGGGCGGTCTCGCGGACGCGGCTGATGAGCACGGCGCCGAGCAGCGGACCGACAGCCAGGGTGGCGAAGGCCCAGAAGAATGACTGGGTCTGGGCGAACACCATCCCGAGGACCACGGGCACGGCGGCGCTTCCCAGCTGCCAGAAAGCGTTGGTGGCGCCGGCGGCGGAGCCCGCTAGGCGGGCTCCGGCCAACTGCGGAATGAGGGCCACCAACAGGGGGCTGTAGGCGTACGCGAAGACACCTAGCAGTGGGGCCACCCAGTAGAAACCGGTGAGGCCATCCTGGAGCCCGAACAGGATCAAGGAGGCCGAGAAAGCGATCAGCATGATCGTGGCTAGCGTCTTGCGCTGCATGCCGAGGATGTCGGAGAGGACACCGACTACAGGCTTCGCAGCGATCGCGGCGATGCCGAAGATGACCACGACGCCCCCGGCCTTGACAGGTGAGATGTCGCTGCCTTTGATCATCAGCGCGTTCGACCAGGTGATGAAGCCGTACGTTCCCCACAGCGCGCAGAACCCGCCCAGGCCCAGCAGCCATAGGTCACGATTGCTGGAGAGTTGCCGCAGGTCTGGGACCTGTCGGCGGGTGGAGGTTGTGTTGGTGGCTTCGCGGATGAAGACGAGGCACAGGACTGCCACGACCATCGAGGCCATTCCGAAGAAACGGTAGGAGGCCTGCCAGCCAGACGCCTCGATGAGCCGGGGGACGACAGCGTTCGCGATGACCACTCCAAGTGAGGTGGCAGTCATGAAGACGCCCATCGCGAAACCTCGATCGCTCGCCGGAAACCACTGCGTGATGGCCTTTACGCCGGCTGAGTAGTCGCACCCGGCAAAGATGCCGATACCTGCCTGGAACGCGATGCCGACAGCGGCCGACTCGGCTTGTCCGAAGAGCAGCATGAAGCCGCCGGCCAAGAACAGCGAGGAGCCCATCATGACGCGCGGACCCAGCCAGTCGGTGAGGAGGCCTCCTGCGGCATTAGAGATGACGTATCCGATGTAGTACCCAGTTGCGAACACTCCGAGAGCTCCGAGGGAGACGCCCAAGTGATCGGCCACGGAAACCGAGGCAGGTCCCCACGTGGACCGGTCGACTGCGGTCATCGTGAACGCCAGCCAGGCCAGGATCAGGATGACCCAGCGATATCCATTTCGTTCGGTTGTGGATTCGACGAATTGACTCATGTCGAGAACCCTTCAGAGGAGGCGGGAGATCTGCCTGCGAGGCAGATCCGGCAGAATGAGCAGGAGTGAGATGGCCATCACATTCCGCGTTGCCACTAGTACAAGCGCTCATTGATGGTCCCGTCCAATACCTAGTGATGAGGAAGGGCATGCCTGGCGGGCATGGCCTGGCCTGGAGGAAGTCCGTGGAACTACGTCACCTGCGCTACTTCGCTGCCGTTGCTGATGAGGGCTCGATGTCTCGGGCTGCCGATCGGCTCCACACCACTCAGCCATCGTTGAGCAGGCAGCTCAAGCAGCTTGAGCGCGAGATCGGCAGTCCGCTCTTCGCGCGAACACACACCGGGACGGCGCTCACAGGGGCGGGGGTGGCGCTGCATCGCCACGTGCAGCTCCTGCTGAGGCTGGTGGATGCCATCCCTGACATGGCGCGAGACCAGGATGTCCGCGCTCGGGAGCTGGTCAACCTTGGAGTCCCGCCGGGAGTTCCTCAGGACCAACTGATCCGGCTCCTTGACACCGTACGACAGGCGGTCCCTCGAGCAGCGCTCTCGTTGACCGAGGCAAGTAGTCGGGAGCAACTGCGCCTGCTACACGAAGGTCGGCTGGATCTGTGTATGACCCGCGAACCACCTGAATCAGGCAACGCCGAACCGCTCTTCTCGCAGGCGTTCGGTGTCGCGGTCCGCCCTGAACACCCGCTGGCAGTTCAGACGAGCTGCTGTATGGGTGATTTGTCCGGGCTGCGGGTCCTGGCACACAGTCGCCAGCAGGTCCCCGTCGTTGACGACCAGCTCGTGGTTGCCGCCCATGACTCGGGTGCCGTCCCCCTATGGCAGTTCGTCCAATTCTCGGAGTACGCCTTAGCTGCGGCACATTCGGTTGAAGCGGACGCAGTACTCCTCATCGAGCACTCGGCACGACGACTACTGCCCGACTGGCCTTGGCTCCCCTTGGCTGGGACGGAACTTCAGCTCGTCACTTGGCTCGTGTGGCCACGCGAGACGCGGGCAATTGTGGACCAGGTAGCCCGCGTCATGGCCGCCCAAGAGAGGAAAGCGCGCCCTCGGTGACTCTGGTCGGTCGTGTCGGGAGGAGAGGCGGAACGCCGGGACCACCCACGAGGTCCCGTCGCGGGATGAGTCGACGGGTCGGCAGGTCCAACTCGAGACGGTGCACCTCTACTCATGTTGTGCCCTCTCATCTGGTGGTTGACCATCGGCATCGCCAGCGCCGTGCTGCTCTTCGATGTGCTCGTCATCGGCCGGCGACAGCACGAGCCTTCACGTCGGGAGCTGATCGTCGCGCTGAGCGTCTACATCGGTCTGGCCATCCTCTTCGGCATCGGATCTTTGTGTTCTCCGGTCCGAAGTACGGCACCGAGTTGTTCGCGGGCTAGTTGACGGAGTACTCGTTGTCGTCGACAACTTGGTCTGGCGATCCTGCTCGGGTTCATCGGCCCCAAGCTCGTCTTCCACGCGCTCCACGAGGCGAGCTGCCCTTCATCAATGGTGATCCCCACGTCGAGTGGGCCCCGAAGGTCTCCATCGAGGTCTCCCTGAGCGTGATCGTCGGCATCTTGGCCATCACCACCATCTTGAGCCTGCTGAAGTCGCGCAGCATGACCGAGAAGGAGCGCGACGACGCCACCGGTCCGCGCAGCATGTGACCCGGCATCAGCATGGTTCGTCACGTCACCGAGCTGCAGGTGGTGCCACGGTGGCCTCTACGCCACTGGCGAGCAGCTCGTCCCGCACGAAACCCGAGGCCTTGAGCCCCTCGACGTGCGCCTCGACCGCTGCCACGGCCCCCGCGTCGAGCCCGCGGGGAAGGCCGACAGACTGGCGGATCTCCATGAACGCGGGCTCCAGGATCCGGCGGCCGGTCGCGGCGACGTACTCCTCCATCGGCTGGCGAACGCCCGCGGCGGCGTCCAGCCCCTGCTCCTCGAAGACGTCGGTCGCCTCGTCAGCGCGGACCACCTCCGCGTGCTGGAGGCTGCGGGTCAGGAAGAGGTCGTAGGCCGAGCCGTTGCGGACGCCGATCCGTGCGCCGTCGTGGTCGACCTCGCCAGCCCCGGTGAGCGGTGAGTCGGCGTCGGTGACGTAGACGCCCTCGATGAGCACGTAGGGAGCGGTGAACACGACGCCCTCCTCCCGAGCCGGCTCGTTGGCGAGGAAGCAGACGTCGACCCGGCCCTCGGTGATAGCCGCGTACGAGTCGCGGGCCGCGTCGACGCAATGGAGCTCGAGCGGGACGCCGAGCCAGTGCGCGACGGACCGCGCGATGGCGACGGTCACGCCGCGAGGCTCCACGGACGTGCCCTGGGCCAGTACCGGGTTGCCGAGGTTGATGACCACGCGGAGCGTGCCGGTGGGGGCGATCAGGGCGGCGAGAGGGCTCGTCGAGGGCATCCGGGATCTCCTGGGGTCGCGGTTGGGCTGGTCAGACGAGGCTGGTCAGGTGGGGCGGCTCTTCGTCCGCGCCGAGTCGGCTGGCCGCCTTGGCGCCGAGGCTGGTCGCGATGTGCTGACGCATCACCTCGGCGGCGCCGTCGCTGTCGCCGCGGATGACAGCGTCCAGGAGTTCGGCGTGCTCGCGGTCCTTGATATCGCGCTCCTGCTGGTCACGCTCGACCTGCAGGCCGAGGTGGCGGTAACGGTCCGCCTTGTCCCAGAGTCCTTCCAGCGTGGAGATCAGCAGGTCGTTGTGGGAGGCGGTGTAGACCGCCGCGTGGAAGCGGCGATGCGCGACCAGGTCGACCACGCTGGGATGGTTGGGGAGCGCGTGCAGAGATGCCGCGGCCTCGCGCATTGCCCGGATGTCCTCCTTGGTGCGCCGCTGGGCGGCCAAGGAGGCCGCGAGCGGGTCGAGCGAGCGGCGGATCTCAAGGAGGTCGCGTGCCTCCTCGGCCGTGAGTGCCGAGACGCGGGCGTCACGGTGGGCATCCAGCTCCACCAGCCCTTCGGTCATCAGCCGGCGCATGGCCTCGCGCAGGGGCGTGGTGCTGATCCCGATCGTCTTCGCCAGGGTTGCCTGATGAAGGACCGTGCCGGGCTCGAATTCCCCGGTCAGGATGCCGTCGCGTAGGCGTGTGTAGGCGTAGTCGCTCTTGGTGGCGTAGACCCCGGCGGGCTCCGTCATAACATGTCTCCCTTGGCTGAAACTCGATATAAACGTACTCGATCTGATGCCTGTGTGTCACGTGCATCCGATCCTTGTCGCGTCGCCTATGGAATTTTTCTATCGGATGAAGAATTCGGGTCGTTTCCACAAAAGGGCAGGTCAGAGGCGATTAAGGCGTCCGTTGATGGTCGTTGGAGGCCCTCCGAACCGAGGTGATCTCGGTGTCGATGCTTGACGGTTACAGGTTATAACGACCAGAGTGGCGCTCGTCACAAACCTTCAGAACCTCATCGAGGAGCGGAGCCACATGCAGTCATCCACGTCCAGGCTCGGGACCCGATCACCCGTCCGCAGGCACCTGGCACTGGCCGCCGCCGGTGCGTTCGCCATGGCGTCGCTAGTCGCCTGTGGCAGCGGCGAGGCAGCCGACGAGCCGAAGGAGAACAAGATCTCGGTCGAGGAGGTGCCCGACTACTACCCCGACAGCTATGGCGAGGACGTCGTGGCCGCGTCGAAGGAGGAAGGTGGCGAGCTGACCATCTACTCCAACACCTCCGAGGAGAACTGGGCGCCGATCTTTCGGGACTTCAAGAAGAAGTTCCCATGGGTCAAGAAGGTTTCGGCCAACGATCTGGACAGCGACGAGGTGTTCCAGCGCGTGCTCGCTGAGCAGGCGACCGGGTCCTCGCCAGTCGACCTGGTCGTCTCCAACGCGGCGTCAGCCTGGGCAAACTTCGCCGAGCGGGAAGGCACCCTCCAGGAGTACGAGTCGCCCGAGCTGGCCAAGCTCCCCGACTTCGCCCAGCTGCTCCCCAACGTCTACGCGATGTCGACCGACCCACAGACCATCGCTTACAACACCGAGTTGATGCCGGAGGCCCCGACCGGTGTCGCGGACCTGGCCGACATCGCGGAGGAGAACAAGGACCTCCTGCAGGACAAGATCACGGTCCGTGACCCGGAGAGCAGCTTCGGGTTCACCGTGACCCGCAACTTCACCGAAGGCAACCCCGACGGCTGGAGCGACCTGGAACGGGTGCTCCCGTACACCCGTGCCGAGACCTCCTCCGGCACCCAGATGGAGAAGATCCTCTCGGGGGAGTACCTCGCCGGGTTCTTCGTGAGCGGCGGTCCCGCCTTCCCCGTGGTCGACGACAGCCAGGGCCTGGTCGACGTGGTCTATCCCGAGGACGGCACCACGATCCTGCCCCGCGGCGTCGGCATCGCTGCCGACGCGCCCCATGCCGCCACCTCGAAGCTCTTCGTCGACTTCCTGCTCTCCGATGAGGGCCAGCGTGCGGTCGCCGAGGGCGGACTGTCCTCCTACCGCGAGGGCATCGAGGGCCCCGGCCTGCACACCTACCAGGAGGTCGTCGAGGCGGTCGGCGAGGAGAACGTGCTCTTCGCCGAGTACGCGACCGTGCCGAAGGACGAGGTCGACTCCTGGTTGGACAAGTTCTACCGGTACGTCGAGCCCGCCCCCGAGGAGGAGTGAGCTCCAGATGGCAACCATGACCACGCCGCCGCCGGCGTCACAGGACCAGCCGCCAGAGTTCAGGGCGCCGCACTACCGCAGGCCGATGGGCGTCGGTCGCGACCAGCTCACCATGTGCGCCGTGCTTGCAGTGCTGGCGATCCTGGTGCTCGCTCCGGTCGTTCCCACGCTCTGGCAGAGCGTCGTCGACCGTCCTCTCTACGAGGACGGTGGCGTCCTCACCCTCGAGGGCTACCGAGCCCTCTTCACCGACTCCGGGTTCGGCGAGGTCATCCTCAACACCCTGATCTTCGCGGCCCTCACCACGGCACTCAGCATCGTGATCGCCGTGCCGATGGCGGTCGTGGTGGTGCGTACTCGGCTTCCCGGGGGACGCCTGATCGCCCTGGCGATGCAGTGGCCCTTCTTCATCTCCTCGCTGATCCTCGGCTTCGGCTGGATCCTGATGTACGGCCCTGCCGGATTCGTCAGTACGCAGGTCGAGCAGCTCTTCGGTGGCGTGCCGTGGAACCTCTACTCGATCCCCGGCATGGCCGTCACCGAGGCGGTCGCGCTCGCACCGATCGCGTACGTCTTCTGCGCGAACGCGCTGCGCCAGTCGGACGCCTCGCTCGAGTCCGCGGCCCAGGTGTGCGGCGCGGGACCGGTGAGGATCCTGTTTCAGGTCGTGGTGCCGATGCTGCGGCCGCCGGTGGTCTACAGCTCGATCCTGATCTTCTCGATGTCCGTCGAGACGCTGAGCGTCCCGCTGCTCTACGGCCAGCCGGTCAACATCAGCGTCTTCTCCACGTTCCTCTACAAGAACGGCCTCCAGGCGGTCGACCCCGACTACACCGTGCTCGGTGCCGCATCCGTTGTGATCCTGCTGGTCACGATCAGCCTGGTCGCGCTCCAGGCCAAGCTCCTCAAGGACTCTGCGCGGTTCGTCTCGGTGCGCGGGAAGGCCACCCGGCCACGCAAGCTCGAGCTGGGCTGGGTCAAGTGGGTGAGCGTCGCCTTCATCGCGTTCTACGTCGTGTTCGGTGCGCTGATCCCGATCCTGGGGCTGGTCTTCCGGTCCTTCACCCTGATCTTCACGCCACTGCGCAACCCATTCGACTTCCTGACCATGGACAACTACGCGACGGTCTTCCAGTTCGAGTCCTACCGGCAGTCGATCATCAACAGCCTCATCGTCGCCGGCGTCGGGTCGGTCCTGGTGAGCGCCCTCGCCGTGATGGCGGTGATGGTCGCGCGAAGGTCCACCTTCCGCTTCGGCCGTCTCGTCGAGTACCTCGCGCTCATCCCGCAGTCGGTCCCCGGGATCATCATCGGCATCGGGTTCTTCTGGGCCTTCGCCTTCGCTCCGTTCGGCGCGGGCAACCTGCTCCAGGGAACGCTCGGCGCGTTGGTCATCGCATTCGGCCTTCGCGCTCTGCCCAGCGCGTTCGGGTCGGTGGCGCCTTCGATCATGCAGATCGGGGCCGAGCTGGACAATGCCGCCCGCGTCTCGGGAGCCGACTGGCTGATGACCTTCTTCCGGGTCCTGCGCGTGCTGATCACGCCCGCCTTCGCAGGAGCGCTCGTCCTCACCTTCGTGATCATGCTGAAGGAGTACTCGCCCGCCGTCTTCCTCAGCTCCGCCGACAGCAACATCCTCGGCACCACCATGCTCGAGCTGTGGGCCCAGGGTCGCACCGGCTCCGTGGCCGCGCTCGCCACCGTCCAGATCGCCATCACCGCCGCCTTCGTGGCACTCGCAGGCCTGCTGATGAAGGGAAAGCACCATGCCTGAGCTCGTCGTCAAGAACCTCAAGAAGCAGTTCGGTGACAACACCGTCCTGCACGACAACACCTTCACGATCAAGGACGGTGAGTTCTTCACGCTCCTCGGGCCCAGCGGGTGCGGGAAGTCGACCACTCTCAACTGCATCGCCGGCCTCGACCGCCCGACGGGAGGGTCGATCACGGTCGACGGCACCACGTTCGTCGACCAAGAGCGTGGCAGGTTCCTCCCGCCCGAGGAGCGCAACCTCGGCATGGTGTTCCAGTCGTACGCCCTGTGGCCGCACATGACGATTGCGAAGAACCTCGCGCTCCCGCTCGACATCCGCAAGGTCGACAGGGCCCGGCAGAAGGAGCTCATCCACGATGCGCTCGACAAGGTCGGCCTCGCCGACCTCAGCGACCGCTACCCGCACCAGCTCTCCGGCGGCCAGCAGCAGCGGGTGGCGCTGGCACGGGCGCTCGTCTACTCGCCCACGATGCTGCTGCTCGACGAGCCGCTCTCGAACCTCGACGCCAAGCTGCGTGAGCAGGCCAGGGCCTGGCTCAAGCGGCTCCAGGAGGAGCTCGGGATCACGACTGTCTACGTCACCCACGACCAGGACGAGGCCCTCGCGCTCAGCGACCGGATCGCGGTGTTGTCCGGGGGCCACATGCTCCAGGTCGCCGATCCGCACGCGATCTACGAGCGTCCCGCCACCCCTGAGGTCGCCGCCTTCGTGGGTCGGTGCAACTTCTTCCAGGGCAAGGTCGAGGAGTCCAGCGGAACGCGCCACACCATCCGCCTCGATTCCAACGACGGCATCGTCGTGGTCGAGGCCGAGCTGGAGACCTCGACCGGCCAGGGCATCACGGTCGCGATCCGTCCCGAGCGGCTCGAGGTCGTACCCGCCGGTGCCGAGACGCCCGGCGCCAACCGGCTCGACACCGAGGTCCTCACCTCCTCCTATGTCGGCAGCCACTACGAGTACGACGTACGCCTGGGCAACCAGGTGGTCCAGGTCGAGAGCCAGAGCCCCGGCCTCACCGGACGTGTGCAGCTGGTCTTCGAACCCGGCAGCGCCCTCCTCTACGCCGAGAAGGTCGCGCTCAGCCAGGAGGAGCGGGACCTGCTCACGGTCTCCTGACTCCCTCCCGCCCCACCTACCTCCACCCATATCGAAAGGCCACGAACGTGACCACACAGCTCACCCGTACGTACCGACTCGGCGTCCTTCTCGGTGACGGCATCGGTCCCGAGATCGTCCCCTCCACGGTCGCGATGATCGATGCGGCCGTCGCAGCGGCCGGGATCGAGCCGATCGACTGGCACGAGCTCCCGCTGGGCGCCTCGGCGATCGAGGAGCTCGGCAGCCACACTCCGGAGAGCACGCTCAAGGTCCTCGAGGACCTCGACGGCTGGCTCCTCGGACCGCACGACAGCGCGGCCTACCCCGAGCCGTACCGGAGCCAGCTCAACCCGAGCGGCACCATCCGCAAGCACTTCGGTCTCTACGCCAACATCCGGCCGGCCAAGGCGTTCCAGGGCGGCAACGCAGTGGTGCCCGGGACCGACCTGGTCATCGCCCGGGAGAACACCGAGGGGTTCTACGCCGACCGCAACACCTTCCAGGGCACCGGCGAGATGATGCCGACGCCCGACGTGGCGATCATGCACGGCATCATCACGCGCGCAGGCACCGAGCGGATCGCCCGCTCAGCCTTCGAGCTCGCCACCCGTCGCCGCAACAAGGTGACGATCGTGCACAAGGCCAACGTGCTCAAGATGACGACCGGCCTGTTCCGTGACGTGTGCCGTGAGGTGGCCGCTGATTTCCCGGGGGTCGAGGTCGATGACTTCCACATCGACGCGATGACCGTGCATCTGGTGCGTCGGGCCGACGACTTCGACGTGATCGTCACCGAGAACATGTTCGGCGACATCCTCTCCGACCTCGCCGGCGAGATCGCCGGGTCGCTCGGCATCGCGCCGTCGATCAACACCTCGGACACGCACGCCATGGCCCAGGCGTCGCATGGTTCGGCGCCGGACATCGCCGGACGGGACATCGCCAACCCGATCGCGATGAACCTCTCGGGCTCGATGCTGCTCGACTGGCTCAGCGGCCGTTACGACGAGCCTCGGCTCGCGGACGCGGCGCGCCGGCTCGACGACGCGGTCGCCGCCACCGTCGCGGCCGGCGTCTCGACCCGCGATCTCGGCGGCAGCGCCGGAACGCGCGAGTTCACCGACGCGGTCGTCGCCCGCATCGCCTCGGCCTGACGACCACCCGGCACGTACATCCCGATCCCAGGAGGAGCACCACCTATGTCCAGGCCCACCGTCGCGTTGATCCACGCGAGCCAGGCCGCGTTGGCCCCCGCCGAGGGCGCGTTCGGCGACGAGTTCCCCGAGGCCGACCTCTGGCATCTGCTCGACAGCCGGCTCGTCACCGACGCGGACGCGGCGGGCGGCCTCACCGAGGACCTGCGTGCCCGAATGGCCACGCTGATCCAGTACGCCATCGACGGCGGCGCCGACTCCGTGCAGCTCACCTGCTCGATGTACGGTCCGGTCGCCTACGACGTGGCGGCGCGGCAGCCGGTCACGGTACTGGCCTCGGACCAGGCGATGTTCGACCAGGTCGTGGTGCTCCGCCCGGGGCGGGTCGCTGTGCTCGCGTCGCTGGGCGCAGCCGCCGCTGACAGCGCCCAGCGCCTGGGTGACTGGCTCGCCGCGGCCGGGGTGACGAGCACGATCGAGTCCGTCGTCGTGGCCGGGGCGGCCGATGCCGTCTCGGCCGGAGACGTCGAGGAGCTGACGCAGATCATGGCCGTCTCGGCGGCGACAGTCGCGAAGACGGCGGAGGTGATCGTGCTCGCGCAGTACTCCCTGGCTCCGGCGCTGGCCGGGATCGCGGCCGCTGTGGACGTGCCCGTGCTCAGTGCACCCCACCTCGCCGCTGGGTCCCTGGCCGCCGGGCTGAAGGAGTGTGACTCGTGATCGCGATCGGCTGCATCGCGGACGATTTCACTGGTGGCTCCGACGTCGCCGCGGCGCTGCGCCGCTCGGGGCTCTCGGTGGCGCTCCTTTTCGACGTACCCGACGGGAACACGGTGATCCCAGAGGTCGACGCGATAGTCATCGCCCTCAAGACCCGGACCGTCCCGGTCGAGGATGCCGTCGCCGAGTCGCTGGCCGCTCTTGATTGGCTGCGGACGCGCGACGTCGAGCGGGTCTACTTCAAGTACTGCTCCACCTTCGACTCGACCGACGAGGGCAACATCGGCCCGGTCGCCGACGCCCTCCTCGAGGCGCTCGGCGAATCGACCACGGTGATCTGCCCGGCGTCGCCGGAGCACGGGCGGACGACCTACCTCGGACATCTGTTCGTGGCGGATCGGCTGCTCAGCGAGTCGCCGATGCGGCATCACCCACTGACCCCGATGACCGATCCCGACCTGGTGCGGGTGCTGCGGCGCCAGACGTCGGGCACGGTCGGGGTGCTGCCACTGGCGACGGTCGCCGAGGGGTCCGGTGCGGTGGCGGTGGCTCTGAAGGCGTACGCCGCAGCCGGCGTACGTCACGTGGTCGCCGACGCGGTCTCCGCCGCCGATCTGGGCGCGATCGCCGAGGGCGCCATGCATCTCCGCCTGCTGACAGGGGGAGCCGGGCTGGCCGGCGCCGTCGGCGCCGTGATCGCGGGAACGTCGGGAACCTCGACGGCGGCGAGCGTGCTTCCCTCCGGCCCGTCGGTCGTCCTGGCCGGCTCGTGTTCGGCAGCCACCCTAGGCCAGGTCGCCGCGGCGGCCGAGGTGATGCCGTCCTACCGGCTCGATCCCGTCGGCACCCCGGACCCGGCCGACATGCTCGCGGCCGCCGGCGAGTGGCTGACCGCCCACCTCGGCCAGACGCCGGTCCTGGTCTACTCCTCGGCCGGACCCGACGAGCGCGAGCGAGCCCGGGCGGCCATGGGGCCGGAGACATCGGCGATCCTCGAGCGGACCCTTGGCACCCTCGCGCGTACGGCCGCCGAACGCGGAGCCCGGCGGATCGTCGTTGCCGGAGGCGAGACCTCGGGCGCGGTCGTCCAGGCCCTCGGCGTACGCAGTGTCCTCGTCGACCACGAGGCCGACCGCGGCGTGCCGTGGTGCCTCACTGGCGAGGGTCTCGCCCTGCTGCTCAAGTCGGGCAACTTCGGCTCCGAGGACCTGCTGGTCCGTGCCGCGGGACTTGACGCATGAGCGACATCGCTGAGCAGATCGTCGAGCTGGGTGCCTCCTTCTTCAGCCGCTCGCTGACCTTCGGCCACACCGGCAACCTCAGCGCGAAGGTGTCCGAGGACCGCATCCTGTTGACGCCCACCGGCGTCAGCCTCGGCGCGCTGGACCCGGCCGCGCTGTCGGTGATCGATCTCGACGGTCGCCACGTCGACGGTGCCAAGCCGTCGAAGGAGGCCTTCCTGCATGCGGCCGTCTACCGGTCGCGGCCAACTGCCGGCGCCGTCGTGCACCTGCACAGCACCCACGCCGTCGCGGTCTCCTGTCTTGCTGACATCGACCCCGCCGATGTGCTGCCGCCGCTCACCGCCTATTACGTGATGCGCGTCGGCAGGCTCCCGCTACTGCCCTACCACGCACCCGGCGACACCTCGCTCGAGGAGTTCGCCGAGTCGACGGCGCTCGATCACCACAGTTTCCTCGTCGCCAACCACGGCTCCGTCGTCGCCGGCTCCGACCTGTCCGCCGCGGCCGATGCTGCCGAGGAGCTCGAGGAGACGGCCCGACTCTTCCTGCTGCTCCGCAGCCACGCCACGCGACCGCTGACCGACGACCAGGTCGCCGACCTGACCCGGAGGTTCCCCGCATGACCGTCATCGCCGATCCCGACCGGCTCGCCGAGTTCGGCGCCGAGGTGCTCGTCTCGCTCGGCGTCCCTGAGGATGATGCCCGGCTCGTGAGCGACAGCCTCGTCACCGCCGATCTCTGGGGTCACCCGTCCCACGGCATGCTGCGCCTGCCCTGGTACGTCGCCCGGCTACGCTCCGGCGTGATGGAGGCGGTCACCCGCGAGGAGATCGTCGTCGATACCGGTGTCCTGGCGGTCATGGACGGTCGCGAGGGCATCGGCCAGATCGTCGCCGACCGCGCCTGCCAGGCGGCTGTCGCACGCGCCGCCGTCCACGGGATCGGCGTCGTGGCCGTACGCAACAGCAACCACTTCGGCACCGCTGCCTACTGGACCCGGCGGATGGCCGAGGCTGGTTGCGTCGGGATCCTCACCACCAACGGCAGCCCAGCGATGGCGCCCTGGGGCGGCACGGAGAAGACCGTCGGCGCCAACCCGTGGTCTGTGGCGACGCCGGGCGGCAGCAACCCACCCGTGGTCCTCGACATCGCCAACACCGGTGTGGCCCGCGGCAAGATCTACGCCGCTGCCGAGCGCGGCGACCGGATCCCCGACACCTGGGCCCTGTCCGCCGACGGCATACCGACGACCGACCCGCATGTCGCGGTGCACGGGTTGCTGGCGCCCATGGGCGGCCACAAGGGCTACGGCATCTCATTCGTGATGGATGTGCTCTCCGGCGTGCTCACCGGCTCCGGATATGGAGCCGGCGTCGTCGGGCCCTACGTCCCTGACGGGCGCAGCGGCTGTGGCCACCTGGTCCTCGCCCTCCAGGTCGACACCGTTCTCCCCAGCGGCGACTTCGGGGACCGGATCGACGACCTGATCGCGGCGACCAAGGCGGTGCCTCGCGCGAGCGGTGTCGATGAGATCTTCTACCCCGGCGAGATCGAGGCCCGCGCCGAGGTGCAGGGGCGCCTGACCGGCGTACGGCTGCCCGACAAGACGGTATCGGACCTCCGCGGTCTCGGCACCGAGTGTGGCGTGGCGTTCGACGACTCGATGCTGCAGCAGGTGGCCAGCTGATGTTCACCATCCTGGTCGACCTGACCGTCCGTCCCGACCGCATCGAGGAGTTCCTCGACGGCATCCGGGAGAACTCCCGCGCTTCGCTGCACGACGAACCCGGATGCCTGCGCTTCGACGTCCACCGCCGCCTCGACGACCCGCACCGCTTCGTGCTGCACGAGGTCTACACCGACGAGGATGCGTTCCGCGTCGCACACCGCGAAGCGCCGCACTACGCCGCCTGGCGTGGGGTGGCCGATCGGTGCGTGGTCGATGGCGGTCACATCAACACGTACGCCAGGCCGGCGTTCCCGGAGGACCTCGCATGACCCGCCCGACCAAGATCCGCTCGCTCGACTCGTTCGGCACCCGCGACACCCTCGACGTCGACGGGAGGGCGTACGAGATCCACAGCCTCGCCGGCCTCGACATCGACGCCCTACCGTGGAGCCTGCGGGTGGTGCTGGAGAACCTGCTCCGGCACGAGGACGGCGAGCAGTCCAGCAGCGATCAGGTCGAGCTCCTGCTGCGATGGGCCGACGGTCCCGACCACGACAGCGCTATCGACCTGAGCCCCGCACGCGCCTTCCTGCACGACACCAACGGCGTACCGACCCTGGCGGACCTCGCTGCGATGCGGGACGCGATGGTCGACCTCGGGGAGGACCCGTCCCTGGTCAACCCGCAGATCCCGGCCGAGCTCGTCATCGACCACTCGGTCATCGCCGACGTGTTCGGTCGCAGCGACGCGTTCGAACGCAACGTCGAGATCGAGTACGCCCGCAACACCGAGCGCTACCGCTTCCTCAAGTGGGGCAAGGACGCCCTCGAGGACTTCGCCGTGGTGCCTCCTGGCACGGGGATCATGCACCAGATCAACGCCGAGTATCTTTCCCGTGTCGTGACCGCCGAGGAGGGCTGGGCCTACCCCGACATCTGCCTGGGCACCGACTCCCACACGACCATGGTCAACGGCATGGGCGTGCTCGCGTGGGGTATCGGCGGCATCGAGGCCGAAGCCGTGATGCTCGGCGAGTCGTTGTCGATGCGACTCCCGCGTGTCGTCGGCTTCCGGCTGCACGGGGACCTTCCGGAGGGCGCCACCGCGACGGACCTCGTGCTCACGATCACCGAGACGCTGCGGCGACACGGTGTCGTCGGGAAGTTCGTGGAGTTCTACGGACCTGGTGTCTCGGCGACGACGCTCCCGGACCGGCTCACCATCGCCAACATGAGCCCTGAGTTCGGCTCGACCTGCGCCTACTTCCCGATCGACGACGAGACGGTTCGCTACCTCCGCTTCACGGGGCGACCCGAGGAGCAGGTACGCCTGGTCGAGGCTTATGCACGACACCAGCGGCTGTGGTTCGACCCGGCCCACGAGCCGACCTACTCCGAGACGGTCGAGCTCGACCTGGCCACCGTCGTACCGTCCATAGCCGGACCGCGCCGTCCCCAGGACCGGGTGCTGCTCGCCGACGCGCACGAGGCGTTCCGTCGTTCGCTCCCCGAGATCCTCGGGCTCGACGCCGGCGGTGCGCCGGGCGCCGGCCGCGGGGTCGAGGTGACACTCGGCGGCGAGCGGCATGCGATCGACCACGGGGCGGTGGCCATCGCCGCGATCACCTCGTGCACGAACACGTCCAACCCGTCGGTCATGGTCGCCGCGGGCCTGCTCGCCAAGCGCGCCGTCGAGCGCGGTCTGCTCAGCCAACCGTGGGTGAAGACCAGCCTGTCGCCCGGCTCCAAGGTGGTGACCGACTACCTCACCGACGCGGGTCTCATGCCCTATCTGGAGAAGCTCGGCTTCCACCTCACCGGTTACGGCTGCATGACGTGCATCGGCGCCTCCGGGCCGCTGATCCCCGAGGTCACCGACGCCGTCCACGAGCACGACCTCAGCGTCGTCTCGGTGCTCTCGGGCAACCGTAACTTCGACGGCCGGATCAACCCCTACGTACGGATGAACTACCTCGCCTCGCCGCCGCTCGTGGTGGCGTACGCCCTCGCCGGGACGATGGACACCGACATTGTCCGGGACCCGCTCGGTCACGACCTCGATGGTCGTCCGGTCCACCTGGCCGACCTCTGGCCGACCTCGCGGGAGATCCAGGACGTCATCGACAGCACGGTGGAGGCGGGCATGTTCGCCAAGGCGTACGCCGACGTCTTCACTGGTGACGAGCGGTGGCGGGGCCTGGACGTGCCGGCGGGGGAGACCTTCGCCTGGGACCAGGGTTCGACCTACCTGCGTCGCCCGCCCTACCTGGACGGGATGACCCGCGAGCCACGTCCGGTGGCGGATATCACCGGCGCCCGCGTGCTGGTCAAGCTGGGCGACTCCGTCACCACTGACCACGTCTCACCCGCCGGTGCGATCCCGGTGCACACCCCGGCCGGGCAGTACCTGACCGAGCTCGGGGTCGAGCGCTTCCAGCTCAACACCTACGCCTCACGCCGCGGCAACCATGAGGTGATGATGCGCGGCTGCTTCGCCAACGTACGCCTGCGCAATCAGCTCGTGCCCGGGGTCGAGGGCGGGTCGACGCTGAACCTGCTGACCGGCGAGACCCAGAGCGTCTATGACGCGGCGATGGCATATCGGGAGGCCGGCGTCCCGCTGGTGGTCATCGGAGGCAAGGAGTACGGCAGCGGATCCTCCCGCGACTGGGCGGCAAAAGGCCCCGCGCTCTTGGGAGTCCGGGCCGTCTTAGCGGAGTCGTTCGAGCGGATCCACCGCTCGAACCTGATCGGCATGGGCATCCTGCCCCTGGAGTTCCTGCCGGGGGAGTCGGCGGAGTCCTGGGGGCTGACCGGCACCGAGACGTACGCGATCTTCGGGCTCGACGCTCTCAACGGCCCGTCACGCCCTGAGACCGTCGTCGTCACCGCCGGGACCGCCACCTTCGAGGTGCGGGTGCGCCTCGACACCGACCGTGATGCCGCCTACTACCGCCACGGCGGGATCACGCCCTACGTCCTGCGGCGGATCCTTGCGGAGTCCGCCAGCTGAACCGGTGGGCGCTGCCATCACTCAGGAGAAGCCATGTCGATTCCTTCACATCCAACCCGGCGCACGGTCCTGATCGGTGCCGCCGGCGCCGGACTGGCCTCCATGACTCCTGCGACGGCAATGGGTGCTTCGGCCGGAGTGTCGTCGGCGGTTGCGGCCACGATGCCGGCCCACCGCGGGGCACGTGACCTCGTCGCATACGTCGGCTCTCGCACCACTCGCCAGCGCAACGCCCGCGGTGCTGGGATCACTGTCTGGCGCGTACCCGCCACCGGGCGCAGCTGGGAGCTCCTGCAGACGGTCGTGGCCGATGACAACGACCCGAACACCCCGACACCCGAGGACGCGCTCAGGTCGATGGTGAGGCGGCTGCGGCTGATTCCGATGGCATCGAGGAACTCGTCGGTGCGTACGCCATCGGGGTGAAGGGCGAGGTAGGCGAGGAGTTCGGCGAAGTACGGCCGTCGGGCAGGTGGCACGGGCTCGAGCGGCGCGCCGTGGCGAGCGCAGTTGGGACTGCGCACGGGGGAGGGCACGGAGCTGCGATCCAACCCACGCCTCGCCGACGTGGCTGCTGGTAGGTGCGAGAGCCGACCGACTCCGCATGTTCATTTCGACCGGCATGGACCGCTGCACAGATCAGATGTCACCTATCCGTGCAGCAGTCCCCACTGTGTGTCCGCAGGTCCGTGCGGAGTTGTGACTCAAGACGGCAGGCGACCACAAAGGTTCGCATTCACGCTCACTGCATCCCGGTCGCCCCGATGACCCACCACGTCGAATGCGTCGCTCTGCCCCCGCGGGCGAGGGGGTCGGGTGATCGGTCAACACGAGCCGTCGACCACGGTCTGGGCGAGTGCTCCTGAGGGGGCAAGTTACGCTGTGGGGGATAACACAACAGCGGGTCTGTGCGCCGATCTGCCCTACGGCTGCCCTACTAGGCGATCCTGAGGTCTCGTGAAATGCGAGAAACCCCAGGTCACCCTGGGGTTTCTCTCTGTGCGCGAGGGGGGACTTGAACCCCCACCCACTAATACGTGGACTAGCACCTCAAGCTAGCGCGTCTGCCTATTCCGCCACCCGCGCGCAACAAGAAGAACATTATCAGGAGCCCGTCCCGGTGCCGAATCGGGATGGCCCTCTGCGCACAGGCGCAGGTCAGGCCGGGAGGAGGGCGCGGGCGGGGTGGTTGCTGGTGACCATCCAGACGCGCTTGTCGTAGACGAAACGACGCAGCCGACCGGGGTTGTCGACGGTCCAGACGAGGACCTTGATGTTGCGGCGGTGGGCCCAGCGGAGCAGCCAGACGTCGGCGAGGCGGTGCTCGACGACGACCAGGTTGGAGCGGCAGCGCCGGATGCGGCCCTCGGGGAAGAACTCCGAGAGCTTGAGGCGGACGAGCTTGAGCGGGTGGTGGCGGAAGTCGACGCCGCCCAGGGAGAGTCCGACGAGGGTCTCGGGGGCACGCAGGTCGGCCCAGTCGCGCAGGACGCGTACGGACTCGTCGACCATCGTGGTGACGATGAAGCTCTCCCTCATCACCTCGAGGGCGATCTCGGCCGCGTCGACCTCGTGCGGGAGCCCGAGGTGGTTCGACGGCGAGGCGAACTTGAGGTCGATGTGGGCGTGCTTGCCGTGGGCGGCGAGCAGTTCGAGGGCCTCCCGGTAGCGCACGAGGCGGAACGGCGCGAGCCTGGAGAGCGCGGCGTACGTCCTGTCCGCGATCCTCACCTTGCGGCCGATGCGGTCGCGGATGTGGCCGTCATGATGCAGTACGAACTCGCCGTCACGGGTGCGGTGGACGTCGAACTCGACGTAGTCGACCTCCATCCGGACGGCCTCCTGAAGCGACTCCCAGGAGTTGTCACGGTGCCCCGACTGGCGCGCGGCGGCGCGGTGAGCGGAGAGAAGGGCACGCTTCTGCATGCGCCCATGGAAACCCACGCATCCGACCACAACGAAATCCTTTGCCATCGCATAGGTGGACGTCAGGCGGCTGTTTGTCGTCACCGGTCGATACGGTGGCGGTATGACCAGCGCCGAGACCGAGGTCGTCGACCTCTGCCGTGACCTGATCCGCATCGACACCAGCAACTACGGCAACGACCCGGGACCGGGGGAGCGGAAGGCGGCCGAGTACGTCGCGGCTCAGCTCGACGAGGTCGGGATCGCCTCCGAGATCTACGAGTCCGAGTCGGGTCGGGCCTCGGTCGTCGCCCAGTGGGGCGGGGCCTCGACAGGCTCGACCACCGCGCGGACGGACGGTCTCCTGCTCCACGGCCACCTCGACGTCGTCCCGGCCGCGGCCGAGGACTGGCAGGTCGACCCCTTCTCGGGCGAGATCCAGGACGGGTACGTCTGGGGCCGAGGTGCCGTCGACATGAAGGACTTCGACGCGATGCTGCTTGCGGTCGTCCGCGAGCGTCAGCGCACCGGCCGGATCCCCGAGCGCCCGATCACGCTGGCCTTCACCGCCGATGAGGAGGCCGGTGGGATGAAGGGTGCCCACGTGCTCGTCGAGGACCACCCCGACCTGCTCGCCCACTGCACCGAGGCGGTCGGCGAGGTCGGCGGCTTCTCGACCACGGTGAAGGGCCGCCGTCTCTATCTCATCGAGGCGGCCGAGAAGGGCATGGCCTGGATGAAGCTGACCGCCCGCGGCACCGCCGGCCACGGCTCGATGATCAACCGCGACAACCCGATCACCCGTCTCTCCGGTGCGATCGCCCGCATCGGCGCCCACGAGTGGCCGGTGCAGCTGACCCCGACGATGCAGACGCTGCTCGCCGCGGTCGGCGAGATCGCGGGGGAGGAGCCGACCCCGGAGAACGCCGAGCGGCTCGTCGAGGAGTTCGGGCCGGCGGCCCGGATGATCGGCGCCACCCTGCGCAACGTCACCAACCCGACGATGACCAGCGCGGGCTACAAGGTCAACGTGATCCCCACCGAGGCCACCGCCCACGTCGACGGGCGCTTCCTGCCCGGCTTCGAGGACGACTTCTTCGAGACGCTGCGCACGCTGTGCGGCGAGGGGATCGACATCGAGTTCGACCAGAACCAGATGCCGTGGGAGACCCCCTACGACGGCGCCCTCGTCGCCGCCATGGAGCGTTCGCTGGTCGCCGAGGACCCCGACGCGCTCGTCGCTCCCTACCTGATGTCCGCCGGCACCGACGCCAAGCACTTCAAGCGGCTCGGGATGAGGACGTACGGCTTCGCGCCGCTGCGGCTCCCCGAGGACCTCGACTTCACCGCGCTGTTCCACGGTGTCGACGAGCGGGTGCCGGTCGACGCGCTCCAGTTCGGGGCGCGCGTCATGGACCGGTTCCTGGACCAGGTCTGACGACTGAACGCCGAGTCGGCTCGTCATGACGAGCCGACTCGGCGAGGCCTCGGTCAGGGGACGAGGGCGGTGAGCGTCTCCTCGCTCAGGGCGGCGACCTCGGCGTGGCCGGCGCGGTGAGCCCAGGCAGCGACGGAGATGGCGTCGCGGACCTGCAGCCGGTGCCAGGCCTCGGGCTCGCGCGGGTCGGAGCCGTAGCCCTCGCAGAACGCCTTCTCGAAGGTGTCGTTGCGGGTGAAGTCCTGGGCGGAGAGCCGGGAGAGGTCGTAGAGGGCCGGCCGGAAGCCGAAGCGGCCCGAGTCGATGACGCGCACGGTGCCGGCGTCGAGGACCCAGCTGGTCGGCTGCCAGTCGCCGTGGGTGGGCACGAGGACCGTGGTCGGCGTGGGCCACGAGGTGATCTCCGTGCGGAGACGCGCGACGAGATCCTCGCCCAGCCCGGTGCCGTCCAGCCAGGAGAGGGCGCGCTCGTTGAGCTCGGGCTCGTAGTCCTCGTCCTCGACGCTCGCCTGGCCGTGGAAGACGGCCAGCAGCTCGCCGGCCTGGCGGTAGATCTCGGGGTCGTGGATGGCGGCCGAGGTGCTGGCCGGCTCGCCGTCGAGATGGGTCATCACGATGATCCGGGCCTCCCGGTCGGCCTCGACGAGGCTGGGCGCGTGCCCGGTCTCGGTCCAGGGGGCCAGCCAGCTGCGGAAGGCCGCGAGCTCGCGGTCGATGTGGCGTACGCCTTCTGCTGCGGTCTTCACCAGGAACCGGTCGTCGCCGGCGGAGAGCACGAGGGCGGTGGTGCCGGCGCGATGCAGATCGCTGCGGTCGAGGACCAGCTCGGCTCCGGGGAGCCACTGGTCGAGAAGGTCACGCTGGGCGGGGGTCAGGGTGTCGAGTGCCGAGATCACGGGCGGATCCTGCCAGCGCGACACAACTCACGACACCGTGTCGCGGGCGGATATCCGTGTTGTTGGCGCCTTGTTGGCGCCGCTTGTCCAGATCGACTCGGATCGACGCGGATCGACTCAGATCGGCAGGACGACCTCGGCGTTGAACGTCTCGACCACGGGCTCACCGGCGATGTTCGGCCCGATGCTGGTCAGGGTCGCGTTGCCGATCGGGCCGATCCGCATCCAGGTCGCGGGCGGGGCGTTGAGGACCTGGCGTACGAACCAGGCGACCACGAACGCGTGCGTCACCAGCACGACCTCATCGTCGTGGTGCTCGAACCAGAGCTTGTGCCAGGCGGCGGTGAGGTCGGCGCCGTCGACGTCGCGCTCGGCCTCGGGTACGTCCTGGAACCACTCCCAGCGGTGGGTCGGGTAGTCACCGCTCCGTTCGGTCGACGGCACCGGGGTGCGGTCGGCGAGCAGGGCCGAGGGCACCGACCCGGCGCCGAGGTTCTCGGTGAGGATGACGGCCGTCTCGGTCGTACGCCGGCTCGGCCCGTGCAGCACCTGACGGACGGGACGGAACGCGAGTCGGTGGGCGAGCGCGTGGACCTGGCGGCGGCCGAGCTCGGAGAGGCCAGGGTCGGCCCCCGCCAGGTCCATGCGCTCGCTGGCGGCTTCGCCGTGGCGTACGAGGTGGATCACCCGCAGGACCCTAATCTCTGGACCGGCGACGACCGTGGAGACGCGCTCAGACCGTCAGGCGCTGGCGGATGATCTTGCGCCGGAGCGTCACCCGGCGGGTGCCGTCGGCGGTGATCCGCACCCGGTCGAGCTCCCAGCCGCCGTGCTCGGCGCGCTCGACGAGGAGCTTGGTCACGATGTTGCGGGAGAACTCACGCGAGAAGGTCACCTTGTCGTACTCCCACATCACTCCGGGGCGGGGCGGACGGCGTTCGGCTCGGGCCAAGGCAGCACTCCTTCTGCTGGACTACTCGAGGAGAACCAGTGTGCCCGAAGAGATGTTCCCGTGCGGGCAGTTAGCGGGCAGTCAGACCGCGGAGACGTCGTCCAGGGCGAGCGCGATCTCGGGCGGCAGGGTCAGGTCGGCGACCTGGAGGGCTTCCTTGAGCTGCGCCGCGGTGCGCGCCCCCATGATCGGGGCGGTCACGCCCGGGCGGTCGCGCACCCAGGCCAGCGAGACCTGCAGCGGCGTCCACTCCAGGCCCTCGGCGGCCTTGGCGACGGCGGTGACGATGCCGCGCGAGCGCTCGTCGTCGTAGACGTCCACCCGTGAGGAGAAGTTCGGGTCGGCGCCGCGGGAGTTCGACGGGATGCCGGTGCGGTACTTCCCGGTCAGCACGCCACCGGCGAGCGGCGACCAGGCCAGCACGCCCATCCCCATCGCGCCGGCCGCGGGCACGACCTCGTACTCGACGTCGCGGGCCAGCAGGGAGTACTCCACCTGCGTCGAGGCCAGTGTCGCCCGCCCCGGCACCGCCCGTTGCCAGGTGGCGGCCTGGGCGGTCTGCCACCCGGTGTAGTTGGAGACGCCGACGTAGGCCGCCCGGCCGCTGCTCAGCGCCATGTCGAGCGCCGAGAGGGTCTCCTCGAGCGGCACCTCGGGCGACCAGACGTGCACCTGCCACAGGTCGACGTGGTCCACACCGAGCCGGCGGAGCGAGGCGTCGAGGCTGGTCAGCAGGGCACCACGGGAGGTGTCGACCCCGCGGCTGCCGCCACGCCAGGTGATCCCGCCCTTCGTCGCCAGGACGACGTCGTCGCGGCTCATCACGTTCTCGGCCAGGAGCGAGCCGAGGAGCTTCTCGGAGGCTCCGTCGCCGTAGCCGGCGGCGGTGTCGACGAGCGTGCCACCGGCCTCGGCGAAGCCGGCAAGCTGCTCACGGGCCTCGTGCTCATCGGTCACGCTGCCCCAGGTCATGGTGCCCAGGGCGAGAGACGAGACTCGCAGCCCAGTGGCTCCGAGGAGTCGGCTCTGCATGGGGACAATCTATCGGTGCCCTCCGCGAGGCCCCGGCCGGACACGCTGGCGTGACGGCGGACACAACGAGAGGGAGGCAGCGGTCGGGCGCTGCGTACGTGCCCTTTAGAGTTTGCGCCCGTGGATTATCTGCAGGCGATCGCACTGGGCATCCTTCAGGCACTCACCGAGTTCCTGCCCATCTCATCCAGCGCACACCTGCGCATCTTCCCCGAGCTGCTCGGCTGGGGTGATCCCGGCGCGGCGTTCACGGCCGTGATCCAGATCGGCACCGAGCTGGCGGTGCTCGCCTACATGGGCAAGCACATCTGGAGCATCATCTCCACCTGGTTCCGCAGCCTGTTCAACGCCGAGCTCCGCAGCCACACCGACGCCCGGATGGGCTGGTTCATCATCGTCGGCTCGATCCCGATCGTGGTGATGGGGCTGCTGCTGCAGGACATCATCGAGAAGGACCTGCGCAGCCTCTACGTCGTCGGCACCATGCTCGTCGTGATGGGCATCGTGCTCGGTATCGCCGACCGGATCGGCGAGAACCGCAAGCGCTTCGACGACCTGTCCTGGCGCGACGCCATCCTGATGGGCTGCGCGCAGGCCTGTGCGCTGATCCCGGGCGTCTCCCGCTCGGGCGCGACGATCTCGATGGGCCGGGCGCTCGGCTACGAGCGTGCCACGGCGACCGAGTACGCCTTCCTGCTGGCGCTCCCGGCGGTCTTCGGGGCCGGCCTGTTCGAGATGAAGGACATCGCCCACGAGGACAACCTCTACGGCTGGGGCCCCACGATCGTGGCCACGATCGTCTCGTTCGTCCTCGGCTACGCGGTGATCGCGTGGCTGCTGAAGTACCTCTCGCGCAACACCTACACGCCGTTCGTGATCTACCGGGTCGTCCTCGGCGTCGCGGTTCTGGTCCTCGTCGGCGTGGGTGTGCTCACCGAGTGGTGATCGTGACAAACTCAGGCATGTGTCTGAGTCTGGCAAGAAGCCTGCCGTAACACCCGCAGCGATCGAGGAAGCCGCCGCGCGCACGATCGCCACGCGCACGGCGGTCGAGCGGTCTGTCAGACTCTCGGAGAGGTACGCCGCCGAGGTCCTGCTCAAGCGCGAGGACCTGCAGCTCGGGCGCTCCTACAAGGTCCGGGGCGCCTACAACCTGATGAGCTCGCTGACGCCCGAGGAGCTCGAGCGCGGCGTCGTGTGCGCCTCCGCCGGGAACCACGCCCAGGGCGTGGCGATCTCGTGCGCCCGCCTCGGCGTGCCCGGCCACATCGTGGTGCCGACCAACACGCCCAAGCAGAAGCGCGACCGCATCACCGCTCTGGGCGGCTCGCAGGTGACGCTCACGCTGCACGGGTCGACCTACGACGAGGCCTCGGCCTATGCCTACGAGCTCGGGCGCGGGCTCGGCGCCACCTATGTCTCCGCCTTCGACGACCCCCGCACGATCGCCGGGCAGGGCACGGTCGGCTACGAGCTGACCTCGCAGATCACCTCGCCCCTGGATGTCCTGCTGCTGCCGGTCGGTGGCGGCGGGCTGGCCTCCGGCGTCGCGACCTGGGTGCGCGAGGTCTGGCCGCAGACCCGGATCATCGGCGTCGAGCCCGCGGGTGCCGCCTCGATGGCCGCCGCGATCGAGGCCGGTGGGCCGGTGCGGCTGGACACGCTCGACACCTTCGTCGACGGGGCCGCGGTCGCGACCGCGGGGACGGTGACGTACCCGATCGTCAAGGAATACGTCGACGATCTCGTCTCCGTGCCGGTCGGCGCGATCTGCGTGGAGATGCTCGAGCTCTACCAGACCGAGGGGATCATCGCCGAGCCCGCCGGCGCGCTCGCGGTGGCCGCCCTGGGGCAGATCGACCTGCGTGGCGCCACCCGGATCGGAGCCGTCCTCTCCGGTGGCAACAACGACGTCTCCCGCTACGCCGACGTGCTCGAGCGGGCGCTGATCCACCAGGGGCTGCGCCACTACTTCCTGGTCTCCTTCCCGCAGGCGCCCGGTGCGCTGCGCGGCTTCCTCGACGACGTGCTCGCCGACGGGGAGGACATCGTGGTCTTCGAGTACGTCAAGAAGTCCAACCGCGAGCACGGCCCCGCGCTGATCGGCATCGACCTCGACTCCGCCGACGGGCTCGAGGGGCTGCTGGAGCGGATGGGTGCCAGCGACCTGCTCATCGAGCGCATCGAGCCCGACTCGCCGCTGTTCACCTTCCTGCACTGATGATCGCCTCCGCCAAGGTCGCCGCGGTCGGGGTCGCCGTCGGCATCGGGCTCATCTCGGGCTGCTCCAGCCAGGCCGTCGACGCCGGCGGCGACCCCGGCCGGATCACCCACCGTGCCGTCGCGGCGGTAGCGCTCGAGCATCTGCCCACTGACACCTCGACCCGGGCTGCCTCCTACACCGATGAGTCCACGCCGCCCGAGCAGGTCTCGGTCGACCTCCGCTACGGCACCGACGGCGAGTACGACGGCGACCTGGTCAGCGTCGCCGTCTCGGCCCAGCCGCCCGAGGGCAGTGCGGGGTGCCGGAGCGACCTCGGACAGCACTGCGTCGACCTGCCGACCGAGGTGAAGAACGCCGAGATGCAGCTGCGCTGGACCGAGGAGGAGCCCGAGGAGGACCCCGGAGTCGTCGACATCGTGCTGCTGCGCGAGGGCGGCGAGACCGCCTCGATCGGCTACTCCGGGCCCACGATCACCGGCGACCCCCGCAGGCTCGACATGCCGATCGGTGTCGAGACGCTGGTCGGCGTCGTCGAGGACCCGCGCCTGCGCTACCAGGCGAGCGCCTCGACCCTCGCGCTCGGTGAGGAGCTCGACGACTGGAAGGGCGGCGAGCCCGACCCCGACGCGTACGAGCTGGTCCGCAACACCGACCACGGCATCGCCCAGGCCTACGTCGGCGGCCGGGGCGGCTACGGCTACTACCAGGGCGTCATCCGCTCGCCGCTGCGCGAGAAGTTCGGTCCCGACGCCATCGGCGGGCGGCTGCTGCAGCGTTCCTCACCCGGGTTCACGGGCGTGCCGGATGCCGACATCGACGTCCTCGCCGCGCCGGCTACGCCCGACTGGATGACCAGGGAACCCTGCGCGGCGCCCGCGCTGCGCGCGCACTGCGTGACCACGAAGGGACAGCGGGGTCCGCTGGTCTTCGCCTGGCAGCCCGCCACGGCTGACGACGTGGGCTGGGCCTGGATGATCTCGCTGCGCGAGGACGAGGTCGTGGCGGTCCGCTACCGGGGTCCGCGGATGCCGGCCGGGTTCGAGGACGCCGCGGAGCTCACCGAGTGGTACCAGGGCGAGCAGCTCGATGCACAAGGTGGCGAGGCCGATTCGGAGTTCGCCGACGACCTGTCGCTGTGGTGCGACAAGGAGCACCTCGACGCCCGCCCGGTCGAGCAGCTCGACTAGAACCAGCCCGACTTCCGGAAGAAGACCCACAGCCCGGCCATGACGGCGACCATGAGCAGCAGCGCGAACGGATAGCCGAAGGTCCAGGACAGCTCGGGCATGTGGGTGAAGTTCATCCCGTAGATCCCGGCGATGAGGGTCGGTACGACGATCATCGCCGCGCCCGCGGAGATCTTGCGCATGTCGTCGTTCTGCTGCAGCGAGAGCTGGGCGAGGTGGGCCTCGAAGGCGGAGGAGAGCAGCGTCTCGAGGTTCTCGATCGACTCCACGATGGAGGAGAGGTGGTCGAGGACGTCGCGGAAGTAGGGGCGCAGGTCGGGGTCGATGTCACCCTCGCCGTTGGCGAAGCGGCGCACCGGCTCCCGCAGCGGCATCACCGCGCGGCGTACCTCGGCGAGCTCGCGACGCAGGCGGTAGATCCGCGCGGAGTCGTGGGTGCGCTCGTCGGAGAAGACGGAGGTCTCGACCTCGTCGACGTCCTTGGTGAGCTCGGTGGCGACGTCGACGTAGCCGTCGACGATGTAGTCGACCACGGCGTAGACGGCGGAGTAGGAGCCCTCGGTGAGGAGCTGCTCGTCGCTGGTCTCCAGCAGCTCACGCGCCGGCGCGAGCCGGGAGCCGCGACCGTGGCGGACCGTGATCACGTAGTCGGTGCCGATGAAGAAGGCGACCTCACCGGTCTCGACGGCGTCCTCGGCATCGACGTACCAGAGCGTCTTGACGACCAGGAACATCCCGCCCTCGTAGCGCTCCAGCTTGGGTCGCTGGTGGGCGGTGAGCGCGTCCTCGACGGCGAGCGGGTGCAGGCCGAAGGCCTGGGCGACCTCGTCGAGCTCGTACTGGCTGGGCTGGTAGAGCCCGAGCCAGACGAAGTCGCCCGCGTCCTTCACGCCGCTGCGCAGCGTGGCGTAGTCGTGGGGCGCGCAGTCGGTCTTGTCACGCTCACCGGCGCGGTAGAGAGCGCTGTCGACGATCACGCTGTCAGGTTAAGGCATGGGGCCCGGCACTGTGGGCATGCTTCGGCGGGATGGATAGGGTCGCCAACCGTGGCGACGATGATCCTGGTGAGACACGGCCGTACGACGGCGAACGCATCCGGCACCCTGGCCGGACGGCTTCCCGGCGTGAGGCTGGACGAGCGCGGCCTGGAGCAAGCCGCCAAGGCGGCCGAGCGGATCGCGCCCGTTCCGCTCGCGCTGGCGGTCACCAGCCCGATGGAGCGCTGCCAGCAGACGCTGTCGGTGATCCTGGAGGGGCGCGCCGAGCAGCCCGCCGTCGTCGTGGAGGACGGCGTCTCCGAGTGCGACTACGGCGAGTGGCAGGGGGAGAAGATCACCACGCTGGCGCGCCGCAAGCTGTGGAAGACGGTGCAGACCCAGCCCTCGGCGGTCACCTTCCCCGGCGGGGAGTCGATGCCCGCGATGCAGGCCCGGGCAGTGGAGGCCGTACGCCGCCACGACGCCGCCGTCACCGCGGCCCACGGGGACTCGGCGGTCTGGCTGTGCGTGAGCCACGGAGACCTGATCAAGTCGATCCTGGCCGACGCGCTCGGCATGCACCTGGACCTCTTCCAGCGGCTGCACGTCGACCCGGCCTCGATCTCCGTGGTGCGCTACGGCGAGGGCCGGCCCTCCGTCCTGGCCACCAACACCCACGCCGGCGACCTGTCGTGGCTGGCCCCGAAGCCGGCGGCCAAGAAGGGACGCAAGCCGTCGCGCCGCCGCAACGACGACGCGGTGGTGGGCGGTGGCGCGGGTCCCGGCGACGGTTTGGACTCTGCTGGATAAGGTTTGTGCATGCCTGTGATGCACGCCTTCGACCCGCCCGAACGATTCGTCGTCGGCACCGTCGGCGAGCCCGGGGCGCGTACGTTCTTCCTCCAGGCGCGTGAGGGAGCCCGGGTCGTCTCGGTCGCCCTGGAGAAGCAGCAGGTCACCGTGCTCGCCGAGCGGCTCGACGAGCTCCTCGACGAGGTGATGAAGTCGGCGCCCGCCGTGGTGCCTGCGATCGCTCCCTACGACCTCGACGACAACGGCCCGCTGGAGCAGCCGATCGAGGAGGAGTTCCGCGCGGGCACGATGACGCTGGCCTGGGATCCCGACGAGGACAAGGTCGTCCTCGAGGTCTTCCCGATCAGCGAGACCGAGATCATCGCCGAGGTCGACGAGACCGGCCAGCTGGTCGACGAGGACGCCGTGGCGGCCATCGAGCTGGACGACCCGGAGCCCGACGAGGTGCTCCTGGTCCGGATCGCCCCGCGCAACGCCCGCGCCTTCGTCAAGCGGGCCGAGGCGGTGCTGGGCGCCGGACGTCCGAACTGCCCGTTCTGCGGCAACCCGATCGACCCCGAGGGGCACCTGTGCGTCCGGGCGAACGGGTTCAAGCGGCGCGACCCGGTCTGATCCGGTGGAGCCTGCCCCGGAGATGGAGCACAGCGCCCCCGAGAGCGACGGGGCTCTGGAGCTCGTCGGACGGCTGACGACAGCCTCCAACGCGACCTTCCTGGCCACGCTCGGCGAGTCCGAGGTGGTCTACAAGCCGATCGCGGGGGAGCGGCCGCTGTGGGACTTCCCCGACGGCAACCTCGCGCATCGCGAGGTCGCCTCCTACCTGGTCTCCGAGGCGCTGGGCTGGTCGGTGGTCCCCGAGACCTGGCTCGGCGACGGGCCGCACGGCCCCGGGATGATCCAGCGCTGGGTCGACGCCGACGAGAGCGTCGAGCCGGTCACGATCGTGCCCGAGGGCGAGGTGCCGCCCGGCTACCTGAAGGTCTTCGACGGCTACGACGAGCGCGACCGGGTGGTGACCCTCGTCCACGAGGACACGCCCGAGCTGCGGCGGATGGCCGTTTTCGACGCGATCACCAACAACGCCGACCGCAAGGGCGGTCACGTCCTGCCGCTCCCCGGTGGGCACCGCTACGGCTGCGACCACGGGCTGACCTTCCACGAGGAGCCGAAGCTGCGCACCATCCTGTGGGGATGGCACGGGCTGGGCTTCTCCGACGAGGAGCTCGCCGGTATCCGGACGATCCGTGCGGGGCTCTCCGGTGCGCTGGGGCGGGGGCTGGCTGCGTACCTGACGGGGCGGGAGGTCGACGCGCTCGGTCACCGGTGCGAGGTACTGCTCGCCGAAGGGTCCTTCCCGCGGCCGGGATACGACCGACATGTCATCCCGTGGCCGCCTTTCTGAGACACGTGGGCCTCGCCAAGTAGGCTGCACCCATGCGCGCATGGTCTGCACCCGAAGTCCCAGAACTGTCCGTCAAAGGGCCCGAGGTGCAGGTCTATGACCATCAGCGGGACGCCGTCGTCCCGACCGAGGGTCAGGGCCGCCGTTCGCTGTACGTCTGTGGCATCACGCCCTACGACGCGACCCACATGGGTCACGCCAACACCTACGTCGCCTTCGACCTGCTCCACCGGGCGTGGCTCAACGCCGGCTACGAGGTCGGCTACACCCAGAACGTCACCGACGTCGACGACCCGCTGCTCGAGCGTGCCGACAAGGTCGGGATCGAGTGGGAGGCGCTCGCCGAGCGGGAGACCGAGCTCTTCCGGCAGGACATGGAGGCGCTGCGGGTCGTCCCGCCGCAGCACTACGTCGGCGCCGTCGAGTCGATCCCGCTGGTGCTCTCGCTGATCGCCGAGCTCGAGGAGGCCGGCGCAATCTACAAGGTCGACGAGGACGTCTACGCCTCGGTCGCCGTCGACGACGCCTTCGGTGAGGAGTCGCGGATGTCTCGTGAGGAGATGCTCGAGCTCTTCGGCGAGCGCGGCGGTGACCCCGAGCGGCCCGGCAAGAAGGACCCCCTCGACCCGCTGCTGTGGCGCGCCGAGCGCCCCGGCGAGCCGGCCTGGCCCTCGCCCTACGGCCCGGGCCGCCCCGGCTGGCACATCGAGTGCACCGCGATCGCGCTCGAGCACCTCGGCTCCGGGTTCACCGTCCAGGCCGGCGGCTCCGACCTGGTCTTCCCGCACCACGAGATGTCCGGCTCCCACGCCCGCTCCGCGGGCAAGGAGTTCGCCGAGATCTACACCCACGGCGGGATGGTGGCCTACGACGGCCACAAGATGTCCAAGTCGCGCGGCAACCTCGTCTTCGTCTCCGCCCTGCGCAACTCCGAGATCGACCCGATGGCGATCCGGCTGGTGCTCCTGGGCCACCACTACCGCGACGACTGGGAGTGGACCGACGCCAAGCTCTTCGACGCCGTCGATCAGATCGCCGAGTGGCGCAAGGCCGTCGCCCTCGGCCGCGGCGCCCCCGCGGCGCCGGTCGTCGAGACCGTCCTGGGCGCCCTCGCCGACGACCTCGACGCCCCGCGTGCCGTCCAGGCCGTCGACGCCTGGGTCGCCGCGACCCTCGGCGAGGGTGGTCTCGCGGAGACCTCCGACGCGCTCGCCGGCGAGACCATCGCCAAGCTCGTCGACGCGGCGCTGGGCATCAAGCTCTGAGCCGAGACGTCAGATACGTCGGCCGAGACGTCACGGTCGTGACGTCTCGGCCGACGTAGGCGACGCTTCGGCGGTCAGGAGTCGTCGGAGCGCCGCTTGAGGTAGCGCTCGAACTCCCGGGCGATCGCGTCGCCGGAGGCCTCGGGGAGGTCGGCGGTGTCGCGGGCCTCCTCCAGGGAGCGTACGTAGTCGGAGACGTCCTCGTCCTCCTCGGCGAGGTCGTTGACGCCGCGCTCCCAGGCTCGGGAGTCCTCGGGGAGGTCGCCGAGGGGGATCGAGCACTGCAGCAGGTCCTCGAGCTTGTTGATGATCGCGAGGGTGGCCTTGGGGCAGGGCGGGGCGGCGACGTAGTGGGGGACCGCGGCCCAGTAGGAGACCGCGGGGATGTCGCTCTGGACGCAGGCCTCCTGGATCACGCCGACGATGCCGGTCGGTCCCTCGTAGGACGGCGAGTCGAGCTTGAGCCGGTCGACCAGGTCGGGCTCGGTGGCGGTGCCGGAGACCGGGATGGGACGGGTGTGCGGCGCGTCGGCGAGCAGCGCGCCCAGGGTCACCACGAGCTGGCCGCCGAGGTCGTCGACGCACTCCAGGATCTCGCTCACGAACTGCTTCCAGCGCATGTTGGGCTCGATGCCGCGCACCAGGATGATGTCGCGGTCCAGGTCGGGCGGGGAGCAGACGGCGACCTGGGTGGTGGGCCAGGTGATCGTGCGGAAGCCGTTCTCGTCGGTGCCGGTCACCGGCCGGTTCACCTGGTAGTCGTAGAAGTCCTCGGGATCGATCTCGGCCACGACGCGCGCGTGCCAGACGTCCATCAGATGGTCAACCGTGCCGGAGGCGGCATCGGCCGCGTCGTTCCATCCCTCGAACGCGGCGATCACCACAGGATCGACCAGGTCGCGGGTCTCTTCGATCTCGATCACACCTCCACCCTAGTCACCGGGACCAGAGAGACGGTGTCGTTCATCCTGCGTACACCTTATGAATTCCCACCTGGTGGACTGCCAGTGTCAGGATTCGGAATGAAATGGCATGGCCCGCACACCTACGCCGTAGCGTGTTTCAGGCAAAGCCGTGCACACCACCGTGCCCGCCCGGGAGAGGAAACAAGAGTGAGTCTGCGCCCTGATGTCACCGAGACCCTGACCGCCACCCTGAAGGAGCGGATCATGGTGCTCGACGGTGCGATGGGCACTGCGATCCAACGTGACCGCCCCGACGAGGCCGGCTACCGGGGCGAGCGGTTCAAGGACTGGCACGTCGACCTGATCGGCAACAACGACCTGCTCAACCTGACCCAGCCGCAGATCATCGAGGGGATCCACCGCGAATACCTCGAGGCCGGCGCCGACATCATCGAGACCAACACGTTCAACGCCAACGCGGTCTCGCTGATCGACTACGACATGGTCGACCTCGCCTACGAGATCAACTACGAGGCCACCCGCCTGGCCCGCGCCGCCGCGGACGCCTACTCCACCTCCGACAAGCCGCGCTACGTCGCCGGCGCGCTCGGCCCCACGTCGCGTACGGCCTCGATCAGCCCGGACGTGAACGACCCCGGCGCCCGTAACGTCACCTACGAGCAGCTCCGCGACGCCTACGCCGAGGCGACCCGCGCGCTCCTCGAGGGCGGCTCGGACCTGATCTTCATCGAGACCATCTTCGACACCCTCAACGCCAAGGCCGCGATCTTCGGCGTGCAGCAGGTCTTCGAGGAGTACGGACGCCGCTGGCCGGTCGTCATCTCCGGGACGATCACCGACGCCAGCGGCCGCACACTGTCCGGGCAGGTCACCGAGGCGTTCTGGGATTCCGTACGCCACGCCGAGCCGCTCCTCGTCGGCCTCAACTGCGCGCTCGGCGCCCAGGAGATGCGCCCCTACATCGCCGAGCTCGCCCGGGTGGCGGACGCGTTCGTCTCCTGCTACCCGAACGCCGGGCTGCCGAACGCCTTCGGTGAGTACGACGAGGGTCCCTCCGACACGGCCGGCCACATCCACGAGTTCGCCACCGCCGGGTTCGTGAACCTGGTCGGCGGCTGCTGCGGCACCACCCCGGCCCACATCGCCGAGATCGCCAAGCAGGTCGAAGCGGTCGCCCCCCGCGATGTTCCCGAGGTCGAGCCCGCGCTGCGGCTCTCCGGTCTGGAGCCGTTCTCCGTGACGGAGGAGAGCCTCTTCGTCAACGTGGGTGAGCGGACCAACATCACCGGGTCGGCCAAGTTCCGCAACCTGATCAAGGCCGGCGACTACGACACCGCTCTCTCGGTGGCCGCCCAGCAGGTCGAGAACGGCGCCCAGGTCATCGACGTCAACATGGACGAGGGCATGATCGACGGGGTCGCGGCGATGACGCGGTTCCTGACGCTGATCGCCTCCGAGCCCGACATCTCCAGGGTGCCGATCATGATCGACTCCTCCAAGTGGGAGGTCATCGAGGCCGGTCTGAAGCTCGTCCAGGGCAAGCCGATCGTCAACTCGATCTCGCTCAAGGAGGGCGTCGAGTCCTTCGTCGAGCACGCCGAGCTGTGCAAGCGCTACGGCGCGGCCGCCGTCGTGATGGCCTTCGACGAGGACGGCCAGGCCGACTCCTACGAGCGCCGGATCGCGGTCTGCGAGCGGGCCTACCGGATCCTCGTCGACGAGGTCGGTTTCGACCCCGAGGACATCATCTTCGACCCCAACGTGTTCGCGGTCGCGACCGGGATCGAGGAGCACGCGACCTACGGTGTCGACTTCATCGAGGCGGTCCGCTGGATCAAGCAGAACCTCCCGGGCGCGAAGGTCTCCGGCGGCATCTCGAACGTGAGCTTCTCCTTCCGCGGCAACAACCCCGTGCGCGAGGCGATCCACGCGGTCTTCCTCTACCACGCGATCGAGGCGGGCCTGGACATGGGCATCGTCAACGCGGGTGCGCTGGTGCCCTACTCCGAGGTCGACCCCGAGCTGCGGGACCGGATCGAGGACGTCGTGCTCAACCGGCGTGCCGACGCCGCCGAGCGGCTGCTGGAGATCGCCTCGAAGTACAACAAGGACTCACCCGAGGCGGAGGCCAAGGCCGAGGCCTGGCGCGAGATGCCGGTCGGCGAGCGGATCACCCACGCCCTGGTGAAGGGCCTGGACGCCTACGTCGAGGCCGACACCGAGGAGCTCCGCGCCGAGATCTCGGCGCGCGGCGGCCGTCCGATCGAGGTCATCGAGGGCCCGCTGATGGACGGCATGAACGTCGTCGGCGACCTGTTCGGCGCCGGCAAGATGTTCCTGCCGCAGGTGGTCAAGAGCGCCCGGGTGATGAAGAAGGCGGTCGCCTACCTGATCCCGTTCATCGAGGCCGAGAAGCGACCCGGTGACGCCGAGACCAAGAACGGCACGATCGTGATGGCCACGGTCAAGGGCGACGTCCACGACATCGGCAAGAACATCGTCGGCGTGGTGCTGCAGTGCAACAACTACGAGGTGATCGACCTCGGCGTGATGGTGCCGGCGCAGAAGATCCTCGACGCCGCCAAGGAGCACGACGCCGACATCATCGGCCTCTCCGGCCTGATCACCCCGTCGCTGGACGAGATGGTCGGCTTCGCCACCGAGATGCAGCGCGTCGGGCTCGACCTGCCGCTCCTCATCGGCGGCGCGACCACCTCGCGTGCCCACACCGCGGTCAAGATCGACAAGGCCTACGACGGGCCGGTCGTCTGGGTCAAGGACGCCTCGCGCTCGGTGCCCACCGCGGCCGCCCTCCTCGACGCCGGCCGGCGCGAGAAGCTGATGGCCGAGGTCAAGGTCGACTACGACTCGCTGCGCGCGCGGCATGCCGAGCGGAGCGAGCGGGCCTCCCTGACGTACGTCCAGGCGAAGGCCAACAAGCCGGAGGTCGACTTCTCGACGCTGCCGGTGGCGCCGTCGCAGCCGGGTGTGCACACGCTTCTGGAATACCCGATCGCCGAGCTGCGCGACTACATCGACTGGCAGCCGTTCTTCAACGCCTGGGAGATGAAGGGACGCTTCCCCGACATCCTCAACAACCCCGCCACCGGCGAGGCCGCGCGCAAGCTCTTCGACGACGCGCAGGAGATGCTCGACAAGATCATCGAGGAGAACTGGCTCGAGGCGCGCGGCGTCTACGGCCTCTTCCCGGCCAACTCGACCGGTGAGGACGTGGTCGTCTACACCGACGACTCCCGCACCGAGGAGCGAGCCACGCTGTTCCAGCTGCGGCAGCAGGGCCAGCACCGGGAGGGCGTCGCCAACAAGTCGCTGGCCGACTACGTCGCGCCCGTCGGCGAGGGCAGCGACCACGTCGGCGCCTTCGCGGTGACCGCCGGCATCGGTCTGCCCGAGCGGGTCAAGGCGTTCAAGGACGACCTCGACGACTACTCGGCGATCATGCTGGAGGCGCTTGCCGACCGGCTTGCCGAGGCGTTCGCGGAGCGGCTCCACCAGCGCGTCCGCACCGAGTTCTGGGGCTACGCCGCCGACGAGGGCGGCGACGGCAAGCTGCCCAACGAGGACCTGATCGCGGAGAAGTACGCCGGCATCCGCCCCGCTCCGGGCTACCCGGCCTGTCCCGACCACACCGAGAAGCAGACCATCTGGTCGCTGCTCGACGTCGAGAAGAACACCGGCATCGAGCTCACCGAGTCGATGGCGATGTGGCCGGGGGCGTCGGTCTCCGGGATCTACTACGGGCACCCTGACTCGCAGTACTTCGTCGTGGGCCGCCTCGGTCAGGACCAGGTCGCCGACTACGCCCGGCGCAAGGGCTGGACGATGGCCGAGGCCGAGCGCTGGCTCTCGCCGAACCTGGGCTACGACCCGGAGGACTGATCCTCCGCGGCGAACGAAAATTCGTTCGGCTCCACGGGTCGAATGAATTTTCGTTCGAGTCCTGCGGGTGAACGAATTTTCATCCGGCCTCGATGCGCGAATGAATTTTCATTCACTCCGATGGGGCGAATGAAAATTCGTTCGCGCCGGTGGAGCGCACCCTTCGGTCGGTCCGCCTCACAGCGCGGTCGGCGGGCCGGCGATCGGGGAGCTGTCGGCGGGGGAGCTGTCGATAGGGGAGCCGTCGATAGGGGAGCCGTCGAGCCAGGACGGGGGAACGCGGCCGACACTGGCGACGTTCCAGAAGGCCGTACGCCGCGTCAGGATCGTGACGAGGTGGTAGCCGTCCGGGTGGCGGGTGAGCACGCCCGCCACAGGCTCGCGGTCGGGATCCAGCGCGAGCGGGATGACGTACGCCCAGGTCTCGGTGGCGGGATACCAGTAGACGCCGACGGTGGAGGCGTCCCAGGAGCCGAGCGACGCATTCGCCTCTGCGACGGCCGGCCGGAGCCGCGCCAGCAGCTGCTGAGGCTCCATGCCGGCGCGATCAGCATGGTCGTAGGCGATGTGGAGACCGCCGACGGAGGTGATCCGTGCGGCCCGGTCGAAGGCCGGCGGCACCCAGCTCTCCAGCGCGGTGCGGCACCGTTGACAGTCGTCGTCGCGGCTCCAGTCGGCGAACTCGACGTCGTCGACGGCCAGATCCTCGCCGCGGCTGGTGACGAGGACCAGCCGCAGCCCGTCCTGGTCGCGCAGGGGCAGCGGGTTGTGCTCGAGCCCGTCGCGGAAGTGCAGCAGCGCGGAGGCCTCGTCGACCCCGACCCGGTGGACGACCGCGCTGCGCAGCCCCTGCAGCTGCGCCTTCGGCGACTCCCGGCGGAGCAGCGACGGATCGACCAGGTCGGCCAGCCACTCGACCAGGTCGACAGTGAGCAGCCGCTCGGCCTCAGCGGGCAGCACGGGGGAGGAGGTCGGAGCGCATGCGGACACGGTAGCCGCCGGGCTCCGGCTCGTCCGCCTCGGCGTGGATAGGCTCGACCGGTGCGACACGACGAGCAGTGGGCCAGGGAACGGTTCGCGGAGACCCGCGTAGCGCGGCTGGCGACGGTCTCGGCCGACGGTGCGCCGAGGATCGTACCGATCGTGTTCGCCCTGGCAGGGGAGGAGATCCTCACCGCGGTCGACCACAAGCCCAAGTCGACCACCCGGCTGCGCCGGCTCGACGACATCGCGGCCAACCCGGCGGTGTCGCTGCTGGTCGACGCCTACGACGACGACTGGTCGCAGCTGTGGTGGGCCCGAGCGGACGGCGTCGCGCGGGTGCACGCGACCCACGACCTCGCTCCGCTGGTCGCCAAGTACGCCGACTATCGCGAGCGGCCGCCGGCCGGGCCGGTCATCGTCATCGAGGTGAAGCGGTGGTCCGGCTGGTCGGCGACCTGAGCCCGAGTGCTCAGCGCGACTGACGGCGGAAGGGCCGCAGGATCTCCCCGCTGGGCGACGGCCCGCGCGAGCGCATCGCCGGGGGCACCGGTGGCGGCATCTGCGCAGGCATCTGCGGCGGCATCGGCGGAGCAGCCCCGGCCCAGGGGGTGCGTACGTCCAGGACGGTGGCCCACTGCGACGCGGTCGGGCGGAGCCCGGGCGGACCGGCGGCCTGGTCCATCAGCCGGGTCAGCGGGCCGACCAGGATGCCGGCCTCGCCGGCGAAGGTCAGGTCGGGCCTGTGGCCGGGGGCGGCGTTGCGGTCGCCGGTGAGCACCCGGGCGATCGTCAGGGCCAGCTTGAACCGGTCGCTGTCGGCGGTCGGCGGCCGGCCGATGTTGCTCGGGTCCTCCCAGCCACGGGTGTCGGCGGGCGGAAGCACGCCGTCCTCGCCCGCCGGACGGATCCCGTCGCAGTCGAGCAGCATCACCCGCGGGACCGGCGAGACCGACCAGGCGATGTTGCGTGGCGAGAGGTCGCCGAGCACGAGCCCCTGCCGGTGCAGGGCGTCCATCACCGCGGCCAGGGCGCGCATCAGCAGCACCCGCTCATAGACCCCGGGACTCGGTACGTCGCCCGTGTTCACGAGCAGACCCAGCTCGGCCAGCGCCGTGGTCGGCCCGAACCCGGCCAGGAACGGCTCGTGGACCCGCTGCATCAGGAAGCCCGCCGTACGCAGTCCGTCGAGCACGACCGTGTGCGGCCAGGCGGCGAAGTGGTCCACCTGCAGACCCTCGCTCACGACGAACCCGCGAATGCGCACCAGCTCCGCCAGGGCCCGGCCGTCCACGAGACCCAGCTCCCGCGTGCGGTAGAGCTTCGCGACCGTCCCGGGGTGGTCGGCCAGCTCGATGATGCGGCCTTGTGAGCCCTGGGCGATATGGCGTCCCAGACTCAGGTCGCTGAGCTGGATTTCGTTCACGGAACCTCCGGCACCAGTCGTAGGTAGGCAGATCGTACGTGGCTCGGCGATGCCGTGCCGAGTCGACGGCCCAACTGATGGCACCCGCTGATGACAGGATGGTCACCGGATCGACGAAGGAGGGCGTGTGACACGACAGGACGGACGGCTCCGGCTCGCGGCTTGGGCGGAGAAGAACCTCGCCCGGCTCGCCGACGAGGCGTGCGCCCAGGTCGCCGAGCGGATCGCGACCTACTACCGCGACCAGGGCAACGGGCTGGTCTCCCTCGACGAGCTGCGACAGTCCTTCGCCCACAACCTCCGGTCGGTGGTCGCCGCGATCGGCGACCCGCACGCCCAGCTCGACCTGGAGGCCTCCGAGCGCACCGGCCGGCGCCGGGCGCAGCAGGGGGTGCCCCTCCCGGAGGTGCTGCGCGCCTACCGGATCTGCTTCGCCGCGCTCTGGGACGCGCTGGTCGAGCACGTGCAGCAGACCCGACAGCCGGCGCTGACCGACGCGCTGATCGCCACTGCCGGCGTCATCTGGCGCTTCACCGACGAGCACGCCGTCGTCCTGACCGAGGCCTACCGGGCGGCCACGGCGGAGCTCATGCTCGCCGAGCAGCGGCGCCGCTCGGCGGTCGTCGAGGCGGTCCTCACCGGGCGCCCCGGCCCCGAGTCGGGTCCCTGGGAGGCCGCGGCACTGCTGGGCTTCCCGGCCGACGCGCTGCTGATCGTGGTCGCCGCCGAGACCCACGGGCTCGCCAAGGAGAGCCTGGTCAACGTCGAGCAGCGCCTCGCCGAGAAAGGCTTCGTCTCCGGCTGGCGGCTGACCCCGGCGCAGCAGCTCGGCATCGTCTCCTTCCCCCAGGAGCGCCAGGAGGAGGTCCTGGAGACGCTGCGCGGCTTCGCCGGTGCCCGCACCGGGGTGAGCCCACCCTACGCCTCGCTGCCGGAGACTCCTCGAGCCCTGCGGCTGGCGCGGGCGGCGCTGGCCGGCCTCGAGCCCGGGCAGGCCGGGCTGCGGTCCTTCGACCACAGCCCGCTCGCCGCGCTGGTCGTCTACGAGCCGGCCGAGGGCCGCCGGCTCGCGGAGACCGTGCTGGGGGAGGTGCTGCGCCAGCCCGCCGAGGACCGGGAGCTGCTGCTCGAGACCCTCGACATGTATCTGGAGCAGTCCGGCTCCGCCGAGCGTGCCGCCACGCTGCTCTACTGCCACCCCAACACGGTGCGCAACCGGCTGCGCCGGATCCAGGAGCTGACCGGTCGGTCCCTGACCGAGCCGATGGACGTCGCCGAGCTGGCGGCCGCCGCCTACGCGCTGCGGGTGGCCTCGGCGACCGAGCTGTGGGCGACCCACGCCCGGAAGCCGCCGGGCGTCAGCCCGCTGCGATCCCGGCCACCAGGTTGATCGTGCTCGCCAGCACCACCGCACCGAAGATGTAGGAGAGCAGGGTGTGCCTCAGCACGACCGCGCGGATCCCGGAGCTGGTCACCGAGGTGTCGGAGACCTGGTAGGTCATCCCGAGGTTGTAGCTGAAGTAGAAGAAGTCGCGGTAGGCCGGCGCCTCGTCGGAGTTGAAGTCGATGCCGCCGTCGCTGGCCGCGTAGTAGAGGTGCGCATAGCGCGCGGCGTACATCAGGTGCAGGCTGGCCCAGGCCAGGAAGACGCCGACGAGCGCGATCGCCGCGGCGAGGCGACCCTGGGCCGAGTCGCCGACGACCAGCAGCATCACGATCCCGAGCAGCCCGTACAGCGAGATCGCGACCACGACGAGCTCCTCGGCCGCCGGCCGGAAGTCCTCGCGGCGGGTGTTGGCCCGGGTCGTGACGGCGTCCAGGGGCCACAGCGCGAACCACCCGGACGCGACGAACACCGCGTGGACGGCAGCGACCCCGACAAGCGTGCCGATCTGGGCGTCGACGAGGAGTACGCCGGCCGCTGTTGCCAGGGCTCCGGTCAGCAGCGAGCCGGCCAGCCGGACGCCGGCGGTCGACGGGAGGGGCGTGTGTGAACTCGTCCGACTCACGCCTGCAGGCTACCTGTCGTCGTCCCCCGCCACAGCGGTCGATGTGGGACCGGACACCGACTCTGGTCAGCAGCGGCCGAAGCGGCCCGCGCAGCGTACCGTGGTGCACGTCAGGTTCCCCGGCGAGCACGAGACGAGGACAGGTGACCTTCACCCAGATCGAGGAGTCGACCTCCCGCGACGCGGACGTGGTCGAGTTCGGCGGCGGTCGGCTGGCGTACGCGCCGGGCGAGGTGACCGTGGCCGAGGCCATGGTCCGGCTGCCGAAGCTGCTCCCGGCAACCGCGACCGGTCGCGACGTACGCGAGCTCTTCCTCGACGACCACGTCCACGCCGCGCTGCTCTGCGACGGCGACCGGTTGCTCGCCGTCGTCGAGCGCGCCGATCTCGTCGGGGCGCGTGAGGACGAACCGGCGAGCGCCCTCGGGACGCTGTCGGGCCGGACCGTCGAACCCGGTGCGGACCTGTGGTCGACGTGGACCTGGATGACCGGTGTCGGCGTCCGGCGGCTCGCGGTGGTCGCGGACGGTCGGTGCGTCGGCCTGCTGTGCCTGAAGCGCAGCGGCCGGGGCTTCTGCTGCGACGCCGGTGTCCGGGCACGGTCCCAGGAGCCGGCCGGCAGAGGTTGCGTCCCCCGGTCGTGACGGAGCCTGCCGCGAGCCGCAACGAGAGCGCGCTGACGCTGATCATCGCGTTCAGCGCGAACCTGCTCATCGCCGTCGCGAAGACGGTGGCCGCCGCGCTGACCGGCTCGGCCTCCATGGCCGCCGAGGCGGCGCACTCCTGGGCCGACACCGGCAACGAGGTCTTCCTCCTCGTCGGGGCGCGCCGTGCCGGGGTCGCGCCGGACGAGCGGCATCCGCTGGGCTACGGGCGGGTGGCGTACGTCTGGTCGATGTTCGCCGCGTTCGGGCTCTTCACCGTCGGCGCCGCGGTCTCGGTCTGGCACGGCATCCAGTCGCTCGGGGAGACGGGGGAGGAGGCCACCGACTACCGCTGGGCCTACGTCGTGCTGGCGATCTCCCTCGTCCTGGAGGGCACGTCGTTCCTACAGGCCTGGCGCGAGACCCGGGCCGGCGCCCGGACCCGGCGGGTGCACCCGCTGCGCTACGTACGCCTGACCTCCAACCCGATGCTGCGGGCCGTCTTCGCCGAGGATCTGGCCGCGATCGTCGGCATCCTCATCGCCGCGGCCGGCCTCGGCCTGCACCAGCTGACCGGCGACGCGGTCTGGGACGCGGTCGGCTCGATCCTCGTCGGGATCCTTCTCGGCGTGGTCGCGCTCTTCCTGATCAGTCGCAACATGGACTTCCTGACCGGTGAGGAGATCACCCCGCTGGCCCGCAACCGTGTCCTGCGGGGGCTGCGAGACCATCCGGACGTGCAGAGCGTGAGCTACCTGCGTACCGAATGGGTCGGCGCCGACCGGATCTACCTCGTCGCCGCCATCGATCTGGTCGGCGACGCACCGGAGTCACAGGTCGCGACGCGGCTCTCCGCCATCTCCGACGCGCTCGAGGAGCATCCCGAGATCCAGCGGGCGGTGCTGACCTTGAGCCGCCCGGGCGACGCCACCGAGCTGCGACCCGACGAGCTGCCGGACTGGTATCGACAGGAGGCGCAGGACGGCAGGAGACCCGGATGACGCCGCAGAACCTGGCCGGGTCGCACCGCGTCCTGGTCGCCGCGGCCCTGGTGGCGGCGGGCTGGGGCGCCAACCAGTTCACGCCGCTCTCGGTGGTCTATCGGCTCGAGGCGGGCTGGTCGACGATGTCGGTCGTCCTGGTGTTCACCACCTACCTGGCCGGCCTGGTCCCGGCCCTGCTCCTCGGCTGCCGGACCGCCGACCGGTTCGGCCACCGCCGGGTCGTACGCATCGCCCTGGCCCTCACCGCCGCCGGAAGCCTCCTCCTGGCACTGGCGGAGGTCTCGGCCGAGGCCGTCTTCACGAGCCGGTTGGTGACCGGGGTCGCGGCGGGCCTGATCGTCTCGGCCGGAGCCGCGTGGCTGCGCTCGCTCTCGCCCGGCACCGACCGCGGCGCCCGGTTCGCGGTGTACGCCACCGGCGCCGGCTTCGCCCTCGGGCCGCTCCTCGCGGGCACGCTCGCCGCCTGGCTCCCGGCGCCGTCGGTGATGGCGTGCCTGGTGCACAGCGGCTTCGCGCTGCTGGTGCTCGCGCTCACCGCCCGCATCCCGGAGATGTGCGCCATCCCCGGGTCATCGCCCACGGCGCCCGCCGGCGATCGCTGGTCGGCCATCACCCACCCACGGTTCGTGGGGATCGTGCTGCCGGCCAGCCCGGCGATCTTCGCGGCCGTCACCGTCTCCTACGTCGTGCTCCCGCCGTTCGTCCTCGACCGCGTCCGCGACCAGGCGCCGCTGTTCAGCGGCCTGGTCGCGGCGGTCACGCTGCTGGTCGGGCTGGCGGTGCAGCCGCTGGCAGCCCGGATCGACCGACCCGGAAGCGCCCGCGCGACCCTCGTTGCCATGGGCACCGTGGTCGTCGGGCTCCTGCTCGGTGCCCTGGCGATCGAGGAGGTCTCGCCGCTGCTGGTCCTGGCCGCGGCCGTCTTCCTCGGTGCCGGCTACGGCCTGACCCTGGAGTCGGGGCTCGCCGAGATCGGCCGGCTGGCCCCGGCGGGCGCCCTGCCGACGGTCTCGGCGCTGTTCCAGGGTGTGGCCCACAGCGGCTTCCTCGCCCCGCTGCTGCTGGCGGTCATGGCCAGGTCCGCGTCCTATCCTGAACTGCTCGGGGGCCTGGCCCTGATCGGTTTCATACTGCTCATCGGTGCCGCCGTACACGCGGCGAGGCACCCCCACCAGGACCCCGCACGACCCGACCTCGCACGACAGGAGCTGACATGGGACGAGTGACAGTGGGACGGCCCGTGCTGCGGGTACGCGACGGCGTCGTCTCGCGACGGCCGGACAAGCTGGCCGCCGAGGAGCCGATGGAGATCCGGGTCAACGGCCGGCCGCTGACCGTCACGATGCGCACCCCCGGCGGTGACTTCGACCTGGCGGTCGGGTTCCTCGTCAGCGAGGGCGTCGTGCACTCCGCCGACGACGTCGCCAGCGTCCGCTACTGCGCCGGTGCGACGGCCGACGGCGGCAACACCTACAACGTGGTCGACGTCGGCCTGGCCGCGCACGTCCCGCCGCCCGACGCCTCCCTGGAGCGCAGCTTCTACACGACCTCCTCGTGCGGCCTGTGCGGCAAGGCGTCGCTCGAGGCGGTGCGTACGTCCTCGGCCTGGTCCGTCGCCGAGGACACCCTGCGGGTCACGCCCGAGCTCCTGACCGTCCTGCCGGAGCGGCTGCGGGAGGCGCAGCGCGTCTTCGACAGCACCGGTGGTCTGCACGCGGCCGGACTCTTCGACGCCGAGGGCAACCTGCTCTGCGTACGCGAGGACGTCGGCCGGCACAACGCCGTCGACAAGGTGATCGGTCACGCGCTGCGCGAGGGCCTGGTGCCGCTGCGCAACAGCATGCTGATGGTGAGCGGCCGGGCCTCCTTCGAGCTCGTCCAGAAGGCCGTGATGGCCGGCATCCCGCTGCTCGCGGCGGTCTCGGCCCCGTCGTCGCTCGCCGTCGACCTGGCCGACGACAACGGGCTCACGCTGGTCGGCTTCCTGCGCGGATCCTCGATGAACATCTACGCAGGCACCGACCGCATCGAGGCCGTTCCCGTCGGCTGACGCCCGAGCGTCAGCTGCTCGGGACGACCCGGACCTTCACGTTCTTCATCAGCGGCTGGTCGCTCTGGACGCTGTAGTCGGCGGCACCGATGAGCACGTTCATCTCCGGCATGTAGCCCGCGGCGCTGCCGCGGGGCAGGTCGTAGCGGAGCGCACGGTAGCCGCGGAGCTCCCGGACGCTGCCGTCCTTGGAGGTGGCGACGATGTCGACGAGCGAGCCCTCGGCGATCCCGCGCGAGCGCATGTCGTCCTCGTGCATCAGGATCAACGTACGCAGGTTCTTGATGCCGCGGTAGCGGTCGTCGTCGGAGTAGATCGTGGTGTTCCACTGGTCGTGGGAGCGCATCGTCTGGAGCACCAGCACGTCGTCCTCGGCCGGGATCACGTCGGGCAGCGGTGTCGCGGCGAACTCCGCCAGGCCCGACGGCGTGTGGAAGACCAGCTCGCGAGCGGGCTGCTTGAGCCGGAAGCCCAGCGGGAGTCGGACCCGGCGGTTGAAGTCCTCGAAGCCGATCAGCGCCTTGGCCATCACGTCGCGGATCCGGTCGTAGTCCTCGACCCATGACTCCCACGGGGTGGCGCTGTCGGGCAGCGTCGCCCGCGCCATCCCGCCGATGATCGCGGGCTCGGAGAGCAGGTGGGGCGAGGCGGGCCGCTTCATCCCGCGGGAGAGGTGGACCATGCTCATCGAGTCCTCGACCGACGTCTCCTGCAGGCCGCCGGCCTGGTGGTCCTTCTCGGTGCGGCCCAGGCAGGGCAGGATCAGGGCCGTGCGGCCGTGGACCAGGTGGCTGCGGTTGAGCTTGGTGCTCACCTGGACGGTCAGATCGCAGTTGCGCAGGCCGCTGGCGGTGTAGGGCGTGTCGGGGGCGGCCATCACGAAGTTGCCGCCCATACCGACGAACACCTTGACCCGACCCTCGTTCATGGCCCTGATGACGCCGACCGTGTCCAGCCCGTGCTCGCGCGGCGGGGTGATGCCGCAGACCTCGCCGAGCCGGTCGAGGAACTCGCCGGTCGGCTTGTGGTCGATGCCGCAGGTGCGGTTGCCCTGCACGTTGCTGTGGCCGCGTACGGGGGAGGGGCCGGCGCCCTCGCGGCCGAGGTTGCCACGCAGGAGCAGCACGTTGACGATCTCGCGTACCGTGTCGACGCCGTGCTCGTGCTGGGTCACGCCGAGGCACCAGCTGATCAACGTACGGTCGGAGGCGGAGTAGACCGCCGCGGCCTTGCGGATGTCGGCCTCGCTGAGCCCGGCCTGGCGGGTGAGGTCGTCCCAGGAGGTCGACTCGACCAGATCACGGTAAGCCGAGAAGCCCGAGGTGTAGCGCTCGATGAACTCGACGTCGAGCGCCTTCGGGTCGGTGCGGTGCTCCTCGAGCAGCGCCTTGGCCATCCCACGCAGCAGCGCGAGGTCACCACCCGGGCGGACCTGCAGGTTGAGGGTGCTGGTGCGGGTGGCCTTGAAGAGCGCCATGTCCACGAACTCGTGCGGGATGATCGCCTTGCGGGCCGCCGCCTCCACGAGCGGGTTGATGTGCACGATCTGGGCGCCGCGGTCGTACGCCTCGGTCAGCGCGGTGAGCATCCGGGGCGCGTTCGAGGCGGCGTTGACGCCCAGGACGAAGAGCGCCTCGGCGGTCTCCCAGTCCTTGAGGTCCGCGGTGCCCTTGCCGGTGCCGAGCGCTGCCTTGAGCGCACGCCCCGAGGCCTCGTGGCACATGTTGGAGCAGTCGGGCAGGTTGTTGGTGCCGAACTCACGCGCCCACAGCTGGTAGAGGAAGGTGGCCTCGTTGCCGAGCCGGCCCGAGGTGTAGAACGCCGCCTCGTCAGGGGAGTCAAGAGCCTGCAGCGACGAGCCGACCAGCGCGAACGCGTCGGCCCAGGAGATCGGCACGTAGCGGTCGGTCGTCTCGTCGTAGACCATCGGCTCGGTCAGCCGGCCCTGGTCCTCGAGCTCGAAGTCGGACCAGCCCTCCAGCTCGGTGACGGTATGGGCGGCGAAGAAGTCACGGTCGACACGCTTGCTCGTCATCTCCCAGACGACGTGCTTCATCCCGTTCTCGCACAGGTCGAGCTTGAGCCCCTTCATGTCGTCGGGCCAGGCGCAGCCGGGGCAGTCGAACCCGTCGTTCTCGTGGTTCATCTTGAACATCGCCCTGGTTCCGGAGGCGATGGCGTGCTCGCGGGAGAGCACCTTCATGACCGAGGTCGCCGCGCCCCAGCCGGCCGCCGGATGGTGGTAGTCGCGCTGCTTCCACTCACCTGCGGGGGCAGGCCCCTGGCCGGAGGTGTCCTGGTCGACCATCTCGCGCTCCTGTGCATGTCGTCGCCGCGGGCGCGCCGGGCGGCCTCGCCTCGTTGTCGACGTTAACCCCGCCGGGCCGCCGTCGCGAGCGGCGACAGGCCCGGTGGCGCGATCGTGTCGGAGGCGACAGCGTGGGCGGTCGCCGGCGACAACCCGGGCCTAGCGCGAGCTCGAATTGAGTACCCCGGCTCAGGCGCCGGCAGCGCGCCGACGGCCAGAATTTCTGGCATGTCCACGTCCCTGCTGCGCCACCACCTGCTCGCCCCCGCCACCTCGTGCTTCCTGGGCGTCCTGAGCCTCGCCACGGTGCTCTGCTTCCACTTCCCCGAGCTGCTGACCAGCCGCGAGTTCCGCGCGATCTACACCGAGGACTTCGCCCGTACGCTGCTGCTGATCGGCCTGGCGGCGGCCTTCTTCGCCGGGACGATCGCGGTGCTGCGCGACCAGCACAGGCGGATGGCGTTCACCGGTGTCGGCACGGCGACCGTGGCGGTGCTGCTCGGCGGCACCGAGGTCCCGTTCGACGGCCCGGTGAAGGACACGCCCTTCTCGCTCGGCCTCGACTGGTTCGTCCTCGCCCTGTTCTTCTCCGCGCTGGTCTTCATCCCGCTCGAGCACGCCTTCGCCCGTCGCCCGGTGCCGGTCTTCCGGCCCGGCTGGCGCACCGACGCGTGCTACTTCTTCATGAGCCACGTGCTCGTCCAGCTCATCCTGATCCTGGTCACCACCTCGACGTCGCTGGTGGTCTCCACGGTGAAGGTCCCCGGCGTCCAGTCCTGGATCCAGGACCTGCCGTTCGTGGCGGCGTTCCTGCTCGCGGTCTTCCTCGCCGACCTCGCCCAGGCGGTGCTGCACCGCTGCTACCACCGGATCATGGTGCTGTGGCGCTTCCACGCGGTGCACCACTCCAGCCCCGAGCTCGACTGGCTGGCCGGCTCCCGGGTGCACTTCGTCGAGACCGTGCTGACCCGCAGCATCGTGCTGCTGCCGCTGCTGTTCCTCGGCTTCTCGACCTCGGTCGTCAACGCGTACGCCGTGCTCGTCGGGATCCAGGCGGTCGTCGCCCACGCCAACCTCGGCATCCGGTTCGGCCTCCTCGAGTACCTGATCGTGCTGCCGCGCTACCACCACTGGCACCACGCCCGGCACCTCGACTACTGGGACCGCAACTACGCCATCCACCTGCCGGTGATCGACATGCTGATGGGCTCCTTCAAGCTGCCCCGCGACGGCAGCTGGCCCGAGGAGTACGGCGTCCTCAAGCGTGAGACCGTCCCGGTCGGGATCCTCGCCCAGCACGTCGCCCCGTTCCTCGGCCAGCGGACCTTCGACGAGTACGTCCGCTGACGTGGTCAGCGCTGATTCTCACGAACCGAGGAGCTGCTCGGCGAGCTCGGCGCGGGAGTGGATGTCCAGCTTCGTGTAGACCTTCCGCAGGTGGTACTCGACGGTCTTCGGGCTGAGGAAGAGCGCGGCCGCGGTCTCGCGAGTCGTGCGGCCCTCGGCGAGGAGCAGAGACACCTGCAGCTCCTGCGGTGTCAGGGACGCCGCTCCCGACGCCTCCCGCCGCGCCACCTTCTCGCCGGTCGCCTCCAGCTCGGCCGCGGTGGTCCGGGCCCACGGGTCTGCGCCGAGGTCGTCGAAGGACTCGAGCGCGGTACGCAGGTGTGCGCGGGCATCGACGCGGCGTCCCGCGCGCCGGAGCCGGCCGCCGTACGCGAGGTGGGTCCGTGCGGCCTCGAAGAGGTCACGGGTGTCGGCGTGACCTTCGAGGGCGGCCTCGAAGTGCTCGTCGAAGGACCGCTGGTCCGCCACGGTTCCCAGCGCCCGGTGCGCCCGCGCGATCGACCAGGGCCGACCCTTCGCGCGTGCTGCGGCCGCGTACCGCCGGGCCTCGGCCTCCGCGTCGGCGGGGCGGCCGAGGCGGAGCAGGGCATCCACCAGCTCGGCGCCGGGGGAGAGGTCGGGGTCGGCGATGCCCCATGCGTCGAGCCGTCGCGAGAGGTCGAGGAACGTCTTCGTGGCGGCTCGGGGATCGCCCTCCGCGAGCTCGAGGTCGCCGACGGCATAGAGGCACCAGACCTCGCCCATGCGGATGCCCCGTTGGGTGCACAGTCGGACGGCCTCGGCCGCATGCTCCCGACAGGCGTCGCCCCGACCCTGTCGGGACTCGAGCCAGGCGAGCCCGGCGAGGGACATGGCGAGGTCCGTGCCCTGACCGGTCTCCCGGGCGAGCCGGATCGCCTCCTCGTAGTTGGCTGCGGCCCGGGACCAGGCGGTGGACGTCGCCTGGTCCCGGGCGACGTGGAACAGGACGTTGGGCAGCAGGCCGACGCCCATCCGGGACCGGACGTCGTCGACGATCCGGCGCAGGTTGGCACCGGTCTCCGCGTCGCGGAGGAACAACGGCGTCGTCAGCAGCCACGGCAGCGCCTCGGGGTGCTCGGCCGGGTCGGCGTGCGCGGCCAGCAGCGGCACCGACAGCTGGATCTCCTCCAACCCGCCCTTGCCGCTGAGCACCTTCGCCATCCCCGCCGCAGCGAGCCCGATGGCGCGGGCGCGGGGCGACTCGGCCGCCGCGACCGCGTCCAGCAGCGCGGTGGCGAGGCGCGTCGACACCGCCGCGTCGGCCAGGTAGAAGGCAGCGTGGAGCGCCTCGGCCAGGAGGAACACCGTGTCGTCGGGTGTCGGCGCGTCCGGCGCCGCGCGCTCGAGGATGTCGACCGCGTCGGCGACGGACCCGCTCCGTGCCGCGATCTGCGCCCGGATTCGGAGCGTGCGCGAGCGGGTGTCGTCCGGGACGTGCCGGGTGTCGATCTCGTCGAGGAGGGCGACCGCTCGGTCGTGGAGCCCTCCGGTCCAGGCTGCCTCGGCGGCCTCGCAGAGCAGGACGTGCCACCGGTCGGTGTCGGTGCTCAGCCGTGCCGCGCGCTCGTAGGCGGTGCTCGCCACGGTGTACGCCGTGCGGGCGCTCGCGCTGTCGGCGGCGGCTTCGAGCAGCTCCGACACCTCCGGGTCGGGACCCCAGGTCGCCTCCGCCAGGTGCCACGCCCGACGCTCCGCGTCGTCCGGCAGCAGGTCGGCCACGGCGAGATGGACGGCCCGGCGAAGAGTCTCGTCGGCCTCCGCGTACACAGCCGCGCGGACGAGTGGGTGCCGTACGTCGATGCGGCTGCTCGTCACCACGACCAGCCCGGCACGCTCGGCGGCACCGAGACCGGAGACGTCGAGACCGAGTCGCTTGCAGACCTCTCCCGTGAGGTGGAGGTCGCCGTTGGTGACCACGGCGGCGAGCAGGGCGGTCCGGGACCCCTGGTCGAGCTCGGCCAGACGCCGGGAGAAGGCGGCCGCGAGCGCGGCGGGCAGCGCGGGCGGGAGCCCCGGGGCCCGGTCGTCGAGGAGCTCGATGTTGCGGCCGAGCTCGAGAAGGGCAAGCGGGTTGCCGCCGGTCGCGGCGAAGAGCCGGGCCACCTGCTCCTCGGTCGGCGGGACGGCCTCCAGAGACCGCACGAGGTCACCCGACGCCACCGGGTTCAGGCCTGACAGCTCCAGCACGTCGAGGCCGTCGACGAGGCCGTCGCACGCTCCCGATCGGCCGGCGAGCAGGACGACGGCGGGGTCCGCGTCGAGCCGGCGGGCAGCGAAGGCGAGGGCCTCGGCCGACGGGCGGTCGAGCCACTGGAGGTCGTCGACGACGACCGCGATCGGAGCCTGCTCGGCGTACCGGCACAACAGCGCGAGGGTGGCTGCGCCGATGGCGAACCGGTCGCCGGCGGTCGCCGTCTCGAGAGCGAGTGCGCTGCTCAGCGCGGCCGCCTGCGGGGCGGGCAGCGCGTCGATGAGAGGGAGCGTCGGACGGAGCAGCAGGTGGAGCCCGGCGAACGCGAGGTCCTGCTCCGCCTCCGTACCGGTCGTGCGCAGCACGCGGACGCCTTCCAGACGCTCGAGCGCATCGTCGAGCAGCGCCGTCTTGCCGACGCCCGGCTCGCCGAGGACCGCCAGGGCACCACCGCGGCCGATCCTCGCTCCGGCGAACAGCTGGTCCACGACCCGCTGCTCGGCCTCTCGTCCGATGAGCACGGTGGTGAGTCTAGGAACCGGCTCCGGCGCCCGCTCCGCGCTCGAACGGCCTCCTACCTGGTCCTGGGTACCCGGGCAGGACTAGGTGGGGCACCTGACGCGAGGACATGCCGAGCGTTCCTAGCGTTCCCGCCATGACTACCACTGATGACGCCATGACCCCGGGCACGAACGAGGTCGAGATCGACATGGACAAGCTGATGGCCTTCGTCTTCCGCGCGGTGGACGAGGTCGGTGCCACCCTGAACGCCGCCCTGGTGGTGATGGGCGACAAGCTCGGCTACTACCGCGACCTCGCGGCCAACGGGCCGAGCACGCCGGCGGAGCTCGCCGGCCGGACCGCCACCGGCGAGCCGTACGCCCGCGAGTGGCTCGCCGCCCAGGCCGCCGGCTCGTACGTCACCTATGACCCGGCGACCGGCCGGTTCACGCTCCCGCAGGAGCACGCGGTGGCGTTGACCGTCGAGGACAGCCCGGCCTTCCTGCCCGGCATGTTCCAGATCGCTCTCGGCACCGTCCGCGACGCCTCGCACATCCTCGAGGCCGCGCGCAACGGCGGCGGCTACGGATGGCACGAGCACGACTCGGACGTCCACGTCGGCTGCGAGCGGTTCTTCCGGCCGAGCTACAACGCCCACCTGACCGCCGAGTGGCTTCCCGCCCTCGACGGCGTCGTGGAGAAGCTCCAGCGCGGTGCGACGGTCGCCGACGTGGGCTGCGGCCACGGCGCCTCGACGATCCTGATGGCGCAGGCCTTCCCGGACTCGCGCTTCATCGGGTGGGACTACCACGACGCGTCGATCGCGACCGCCCGCGAGCGTGCGGCGGCGGCAGGCGTTGCGGACCGGGTGAGGTTCGAGGTCGCCTCCGCATCCGGTTTCGGCGGCAGCGACTACGACCTGGTCACCATGTTCGACTGCCTGCACGACATGGGCGACCCGGTCGGGGCGGCGCGGCACGTTCGGGAGTCCCTGGCCGAGGACGGCACCTGGATGGTCGTCGAGCCCGTCGCCGGCGACCACGTCGAGGACAACCTGCACCCGGTCGGTCGCGCCTACTACGGCTTCTCCACCCTGCTCTGCACGCCGAGCTCCCTCGCCCAGGACGTCGGGCTCGCGCTGGGGACCCAGGCCGGCCCGGCCCGGATCCGCGACGTCACGATCGCGGCCGGGTTCAGCCGGTTCGAGGCCGTGGCCGAGACTCCGTTCAACCGTGTCTACGAGGTCCGGCCGTGAGCACGAGGCCCACGCGGTGCGTTCCCCGGCCGAAGTCCGGCGCGACCGGGCCCGGCCGGGTCACACTGGGGCCATGAGGGCACGCGAGCCCGACGCCGACGGCTACGTCGAGACCGACGGCGTCAAGGTCCACTACGAGGTCTACGGCGCGGAGACCGCCGGCCCGGGCGACCGCACCATCCTGCTGATGCCGACCTGGACGATCATCCACTCCCGGTCCTGGAAGGCGCAGATCGGCTACCTGGCACGGCACTTCCGGGTCGTGACCTTCGACGGGCGTGGCAACGGGCGGTCCGACCGGCCGGAGGGCGCCGCGGCGTACACGAACGAGGCGTACGCCGCGGACGCCCTCGCCGTCCTCGACGCCACCGGCACCGATCGCGCCGTCGTCGTGGGGCTGTCGTGCGGGGTCACGTGGAGCCTGCACCTGGCCGCGGAACACCCGGACCGGGTGGCCGGGCTGGTCGCGATCGGGGCCGCCTGCGGCTTCCCGATCGTCCAGGAACGGGACGCCTTCGTCTGGGACGCCCGCCTCGACACCACCGACGGGTGGGCGAAGTACAACCGCTACCACTGGCTTGAGGGCGGCTACGACGACTTCCTCGAGTTCTTCTTCGCCAAGATGTTCCCCGAGCCGCACTCGACCAAGCAGATCGAGGACTGCATCGCCTGGGCGCACGAGACGACGCCCCAGGTCGTGGTCGACGCCACCGCGGCGCGCCTCGGGTGCGACGGGGTGCTCTGCGCCTCTGTGGAGGAGATCTGCGGTCGCGTACGGTGCCCGGTTCTCGCGATCCACGGGACCGACGACCAGATCCGGCCGGTCGCGATCAGCGAGCGCCTCGTCGAGCTCACCGGCGGGTCGCTCGTGCTGCTCGAGGGCAGCGGCCACGGCGTGGTCGGCCGCGACCCGGTCAAGATCAACCACCTGATCAAGGACTTCGCGGACGCGGTCCAGCCTCCGCCGCCGGTGAGCCGCACCTGGGTACGCGCGTCCCACCGTCCGAAGAAGGTCCTCTACCTCTCCTCGCCCATCGGGCTCGGGCACGCCCGCCGCGACCTGGCCATCGCGCAGGCGCTCCGGAAACGGCACGAGGACGTACAGGTCGACTGGCTCGCCCAGCATCCGGTGACGAGGGTCCTCGAGGCGGCCGGCGAACGGGTCCATCCCGCCAGCAGGTGGCTCGCCAACGAGTCGCGCCACATCGAGGAGGAGTCGGGTGAGCACGACCTGCACGTCTTCGACGCGATGCGGCGCATGGACGAGGTCCTGGTCAACAACTTCATGGTCTTCGATGACGTCGTCCGCGACGAGCACTACGACCTCGTCGTCGGGGACGAGGCCTGGGACGTCGACCACTTCCTGCACGAGAACCCCGAGCTCAAACGATTCGGCTACGTGTGGCTGACCGACTTCGTCGGCTTCCTCCCGATGCCCGACGACGACGAGCGGGCACGCTTCGTCACCGCCGATCACAACGCCGAGATGCTCGAGCACATCGCGCGCAGTCCGCGCCTTCGCGACCGGGCGATCTTCGTCGGAAACCCCGCGGACGTCGTGCCCGGGCGCTTCGGCGACGGTCTGCCCGAGATCTCGGCCTGGACGCGGCAGCACTACGACTTCAGCGGCTACGTCACCGGCATCGACCCCGGCTCGATCGCCGACAAGGCACGGCTGCGACAGGAGCTCGGCTGGCGACCCGACGAGCGGGTCTGCGTGGTCACGGTCGGTGGGTCCGGAGTCGGCAGCCACCTGCTCCGCCGGGTGGAAGGGGCGTACGACGCCGCCCGCGCGGCCGTGCCGGACCTTCGGGTGATCGTCGTGACGGGCCCGCGCCTGGACACCGGCGTCGTCCGAGCGCGCCCCGGCTTCGAGGTGCTCGGCTTCGTTCCCGACCTCTACCGCCTCCTCGGCGCCTGCGATCTTGCCGTGGTGCAGGGCGGGCTGACCACGACGATGGAGCTGACCGCTGCCGGCACGCCGTTCGTCTACGTGCCGCTGCGCCACCACTTCGAGCAGAACATCCACGTCCGGCACCGTCTCGAGCAGTACGGCGCGGGCCGCTGTCTCGAGTACCACGACCTCACCCCGGACACGCTCGCGCGAGCGATCACCGACGAGATCGGTCGTGAGCCCCGCAGCAGGCCGGTCGAGACCGACGGCGCCGATCGCGCCGCAGGTCTGATCGCCGGCCTTCTCTGAACCGCCGTCCGCCCCTGATCTCCCTCCGCTGGGCAGGCCCTAGTGTTGGTCCCGCATCGCGACCCGATCTCGTTCCACCGGAGGCTCCGCTGAACACGAACCGAGCACCTGCCGACCCGTCCAGGCAGTTCCCGGCCGCGGTCCTGCTGGACATGGACGGCACCCTGGTCGACACCGAGCCCTACTGGATCGCCGCGGAGTACGCGATCGCCGAGCGCTTCGGGGCGACCTGGTCCGAGGAGCAGGCGATGGAGCTGGTCGGCAACGCACTGGTCGAGTCTGCGCGGCTGATCAAGGAGGGGATGGGGCTTCCGCACGAGCCGGAGGAGATCGTCGAGATGCTCCTCGACGGCGTCGTCGAGCAGGTCGAGCGTGAGGTGCCGTGGCGCCCGGGGGCACGGGAGCTGCTCACCGACCTGGTCGAGCAGGGGGTGCCGTGCGCGCTGGTGACGATGTCGTACGCCCGCTTCGTCGGCCCGATCCTCCAGGAGCTGCCCGAGGGCACCTTCAAGGTGATCGTCACCGGCGACATGGTCCGCAACGGCAAGCCCCATCCCGAGCCCTATCTGACCGCGGCTGCCGCCCTCGGTGTCGCGGCCGAGGACACCATCGCGGTCGAGGACTCCAACACCGGTGCCCGCTCCGCCGAGGCCGCCGGCTGCACGGTCCTGGTCGTCGAGAACCACGTCCCCGTCGCCCCCGGCGAGCGCCGGGTCTTCCGCGACACGCTGGAGGGGCTGACCTACGCCGACCTGGCCGACCTCTGAGCCCTCGGCATCATCTAGGGTGCCTTCGTGGGCCACATCCAGATCACTCCGTCCATCCTCAACGCCGACTTCGCAGCCCTCGGGGCCGAGGTCGCCCGGATCCCCAGCGCCGACTGGATCCATGTCGACGTGATGGACAACCACTTCGTGCCCAACCTGACCTTCGGGCCGACGATGGTCGAGGCGATCGCTCGGTCCACCTCGGTGCCGCTGGATGCCCACCTGATGATCGAGAACGCCGACCGCGAGGCCCCGGCCTACGTCGAGGCCGGCTGCGGCTCGGTGACGTTCCACGTCGAGGCCACCAAGGCCCCGGTGCGGCTGGCCCGCGAGATCCGGGCGAAGGGTGCCCGCGCCTCGATGGCGCTCAAGCCGGCGACCCCGATCGAGCCCTACGAGGACATGCTGGCCGAGCTCGACATGGTGCTGCTGATGACCGTCGAGCCCGGGTTCGGTGGGCAGAAGTTCCTCAACCTGGTGCTGCCGAAGATCCGCCGGGCGCGGTCGATGATGGACAAGCACGGCGTCGAGACCTGGCTGCAGGTCGACGGCGGGGTGTCCCTGGAGACCATCGAGCGCTGCGCCGAGGCTGGGGCCGACGTCTTCGTCGCCGGCTCCGCGGTCTACTCGGCCGACGACCCGGACGCGATGGTCAACGCGCTGCGGGACAAGGCCGTCTCAGCCTCTGACGCCTGATCGGGCCTCATGCCACCCGTGTGGCACACTGGTTTCAGACGAGCTTGTGCTCGCGTGCTCTGGGGTCGGTGAAATTCCGAGCCGGCGGTGACTGGATCAGAGGTCCAGAAGTCCGCGACCCGATGGCAGCCAGTCATCGGTTGACCAGGTGAGAATCCTGGACCGACGGTTAAAGTCCGGATGGGAAGACGCACGCAGCCCGATTCGTCGTGACCGCCCTGAGACCAGGGCGCGGCGCGATGTCTCGGCCTGACCCCGGAGTCCGTGAGACGGACCAGAGGGGATCAGATGAAGTGCTTGGACCAGCGTGACCCGGAGCCGGGGGCGATGCGTCGCGCCCTGGACCTGGCCGCTGCGATCGGCGCGCCGGGACCTGCCACCTATCCCAACCCACGGGTGGGCTGCGTACTCCTGGGGGCGGACGGGTCGATGATCGCCGAGGGCTACCACCGCGGCCCCGGCACCCCGCACGCCGAGGTCGACGCCCTGGCCAAGGCCGGGGAGGCCGCCCGCGGGGCGACCGCGGTGGTCACCCTGGAGCCGTGCAACCACACCGGTCGCACCGGCCCCTGCTCGCAGGCGCTGATCGAGGCCGGCGTCGCCCGCGTCGTCTACGCCCAGTCCGACCCCAACCCGGTCGCCGCCGGCGGCGCCGCCACGCTGAAGCAGGCGGGCGTCGAGGTCGAGCAGGGCCTGTACGCCGCCGAGGCCCGCGAGCTCAACCGGGTCTGGACCCGGGCGGCCGAGCTGCAGCGCCCCTACGTCACCTGGAAGTTCGCCACCACGCTCGACGGGCGCAGCGCCGCCGCCGACGGCACCTCGCGCTGGGTCTCGTCGCGGGCCGCGCGGCTCGACACCCACAAGCTGCGGGCGCTGAGCGACACGATGCTGGTCGGCGCCAACACCGTCGCCGTCGACGACCCCGCGCTGACGGTGCGCGACCTGGAGGACCGGCCGGTCGGCGTACAGCCGCTGCGGGTCGTCATGGGGGAGCGCGACCTGCCCGAGGACCGCCGGATCTTCGACGCCCAGGCGCCCTCGCTGCACCTGCGCACCCGCGACCCGCACTCGGCGCTGGCCGCCTTGTGGGAGCGGGAGCGCCGCCATGTCTTTCTCGAGGGCGGGCCGACGCTGGCCGCGGCCTTCCTGGACGCGGGGCTCGTGGACGAGATCGTCGTCTACGTCGCCCCGTTCCTGCTCGGCGCGGGCCGCTCGGCCGTCGCCGATCTCGGGATCACCACCATCTCCGACGCCTTCCGGCCGCGGGTGCGTTCTGTCGACGTGCTCGCACCAGCCGCGCCGGGCGAGGAGCCGAACGTGCGCTTCATCTTGGAGCCACAGAAAGGGGAGCAGTGATGTTCACCGGGATTGTTGAGGAGCTCGGCACCGTCGCCGGGATCGAGGACCAGGGCGACGCCGTACGCCTGACCATCTCCGCCACCACGGTGCTGTCGGACGCCGAGCTGGGTGCCTCCATCGCGGTCAACGGCTGCTGCCTGACGGTCGCCACGCTGGGTTCCGGCGAGTGGACGGCGGACGTGATGCTGGAGACGCTCAAGCGCACCAGCCTGCACGCGGTCTCGGTCGGCGACCAGGTCAACCTGGAGCGCGCGGTCACCCCGACCACCCGTCTCGGCGGCCACATCGTCCAGGGGCACATCGACGGCGTCGGCCGCATCGTCTCGCGTGAGCCGAGCGAGCACTGGGAGGTCGTCACGATCTCGCTGCCGCCCGAGCTGGCGCGCTACGTCGTCGAGAAGGGCTCGATCGCGGTGGACGGGATCAGCCTCACCGTCGTCTCCGTGACCGAGGACTCGTTCACGGTCAGCCTCATCCCCGAGACCCTGGCGCGTACGTCGCTCGGGTTCCGGGCCGTCGGCGACGAGGTCAACCTCGAGACCGACATCATCGCCAAGCACGTGGAGAAGCTCGTGCTGACTTCACCGGAAGGGGTTCGGTCATGACGGAGCAGCAGTACGTGGGGGTCCGGCTGGACCCGGTCGAGAACGCGATTGCCGACCTGGCGGCCGGGAAGCCGGTCGTGGTCGTCGATGACGAGGACCGGGAGAACGAGGGCGACCTGATCTTCTCCGCCGAGCTGGCGACCCCGGAGGTGATGGCGTTCGCGATCCGCTGGTCCTCGGGCGTGATCTGCGTGGCGCTGCCGGGCGACCGGCTCGACGCCCTCGAGCTGCCCCCGATGACTCGTGTCAACGAGGACCGCAAGCAGACGGCGTACGCGGTCTCGGTCGACGCCCGCGAAGGTGTCACGACCGGCATCTCGGCGGCCGACCGGGCGCTCACCACCCGGCTGCTGGCCGGGCCGGCGTCGGTGGCCGGCGACCTGACCCGCCCGGGCCACGTCTTCCCGCTGCGGGCCCGCGACGGGGGAGTGCTGGTGCGGGTCGGCCACACCGAGGCCGCCGTCGACCTGACCCGGCTGGCCGGTCTGGAGCCCGCCGGCGCCCTGGTCGAGTTGGTCAACGACGACGGCACGATGCAGCGCGCCCCGCAGCTGCGCGAGTTCGCCGACGAGCACGGTCTCGCGATGATCTCGATCGAGGACCTGGTCACCTACCGGCGGCGTACGGAGGTGCTGGTCGAGCGCAAGGCGGTGACCCGGCTGCCCACCGAGTTCGGTGACTTCACCGCCTACGGCTACCGCACCATCGACGACGGCGTCGAGCACGTCGCGCTCGTCCACGGCGACGTGGCCGGGTGCGACCCGGTCCTCGCCCGGGTGCACTCGGAGTGCCTGACCGGGGACGTGTTCGGGTCGCGCCGCTGCGACTGCGGACCGCAGCTGCGCGAGGCGCTCGAGCGGATCGCCGATGTCGGCTGCGGCGTCGTGGTCTACCTGCGCGGGCACGAGGGCCGCGGGATCGGGCTGCTCGCCAAGCTGCAGGCCTACCAGCTCCAGGACGGCGGTCGCGACACCGTCGACGCCAACCTCGACCTGGGCCTGCCTGCCGACGCGCGCCACTACGGCGCCGCCTCGCAGATCCTCCGCGACCTCAAGATCGACTCGGTGCGCCTGCTCACCAACAACCCTGAGAAGGTGAGCAACCTGGAGGCGTACGGGGTCGAGGTCGCCGAGCGGGTGCCGCTCACCCCGCGCCCCAACGAGCACAACCTCGCCTACCTGCTGACCAAGCGTGACCGGATGGGTCACGCGCTGCCCGATCTGTCTGAGGAGAACCGATGAGTGGCAAGGGAGCCCCGACCCCCGAGGTCGTCGACGCGAGCGACCTGCGCGTCGCCGTGGTGGCCGCGCGCTGGCACGACGAGGTCATGACCGGCCTGCTGAACGGCGCGGAGCGCGCGCTGAAGGACGCCAACGTCGGCGGCCTGACGGTCGTCCGGGTCCCGGGCGCCTTCGAGCTCCCGGTCGCCGCGGCCGCCCTGGCCAAGTCGGGCTACGACGCCATCGTCGCCCTCGGGGTCGTCATCCGTGGCGGCACGCCGCACTTCGACTACGTCTGCTCGGCCGCCACCGACGGCCTGAACCGGATCGCGATCGACCACCTCATCCCCGTCGGCTTCGGCCTGCTGACCTGCGACAACGAGGAGCAGGCGCTCGACCGGGCCGGCCTCGAGGGATCCAGCGAGGACAAGGGCTACGAGGCCGCCGCTGCGGCCATGGAGACCGCGCTCACGCTGCGCGACTGCGTACGCCACTACTGACGCCCAGTCGGCGCAACTGTCCCGCCAGCAACGGCCGAGTCGGCGCATCTGTCCCGGCCGCGTGGGGCAGATGCGCCGACTCGACGTTCTGGGGTGGGACAGTTGCGCCGGCTCGGCGGGCGTTTGGTCAGGCAGGGAGTGTCGCGACCAGGTCACCCTGGCGGCGACGCGTCCCGGGGTCCTGCCGCGCTGACGCGTGCTCGACGACGAACCCGTGTGCGGTGAGCAGCTCCCCGAGGGCCTCGGCGGACCAGTAGTAGGCCGTGTGCACGGCGTGGTCGAACGCCTCACCGGGCTCGCCGTCGAAGAAGCCGATCAGCGCCGACCCGCCGGGCGTCAGCACCCGCGCGAACTCGCTCAGGATCGCCGTTAGGTCCGAGGGCGGGGTGTGGATGATCGAGTACCACGCCAGGATGCCGCCGATCGACCGGTCGGCGAGGGGCAGTGCGGCGAGGTCCGCTCGCTGGAAGGCGATGTCTGGATAGCGCGCTCGTGCGGCGGCGACGAACTCGGCCGAGGCGTCCATCCCCACGACGTCGCGAGCACCGCCCGTGCCGAGCTCCTGGCTCCAGAGGCCGGGGCCGCAGCCGGCGTCCAGCAGGGGGCCGGTCGTGCTGTCCCGCCAGGTGGTGATCGTGTCGCGGTCCTGCTGGGCGAGCTTGTCGATCGTGCCGAAGAGGTCGATGTATTCAGCGGCGCGGCTGTCGTAGGCGGCGCCGATCTCGGTCATGGTCATCGGGGACCGAGGGTAACGGTTGCGCTATAATTTGCGCATGCATGCAAATACGCAACCTCCGGTATGGGGGGACGACGTAGTGACCCTCGCCGTCGAGGTGCTGCGGATGCTGGCGGATCCGACGCGACTGCAGGTGGCGGGGCTGTTGCTGGACGAGGAGCGGTCCGTCTCGGAACTCGCGGGCATGCTGGACAAGCCGGTGCCGGGGGTCTCGCAGCATCTGGCGAAGATGCGGATGGCTCGGCTGGTGACCACGCGCAAGGAGGGGACCTCGGTGCTCTACCGGGTGGAGAACGGGCACGTGCGCCAGCTGGTCCTCGACACGATCGGTCACGTCGAGCATCTTCTCGACCAGGTCCCGGCGCACCACCGATCCGCCGAGGAGTCGGCATGACCCACACGCTGCACCACGACCACCACCACGCGGGCGCGCACGAGCACACCGGCGGGCACGGTCACGGACACGGCCATGCCCACAGTCACGACCACGACGGCCGGTGGGCTCGGGTCCGGCATGCGGTCTCGGACGTGTTCGGGGCGCACTCCCACGATGCCGCGGACCAGGTCGACGAGGCGCTGGAGGCAGACGTACGTGGCCGGCGGGCGCTGTGGATCAGCCTCGGTGTCCTCGCGCTGACGGCCGCGATCCAGGCGGTCGTCGTCAGCCTGACCGGCTCGGTGGCGCTGCTGGGGGACACGCTCCACAACGTGGCGGACGCGCTGACGGCGGTGCCGCTGCTGGTGGCGTTCTGGCTGGCCCGGCGCCCGGCCAACGACCGCTTCACCTATGGCTACGGACGGGCCGAGGACCTCGCCGGGCTCTTCGTCGTCGCCATGATCGCGCTGTCCAGCATCCTGGCGGGCTGGGAGGCGATCGACCGGCTGTTCCATCCGCGCGAGGTGGAGCACGTCTGGGCCGTCGCGGCGGCCGGCGTGGTCGGCTTCCTCGGCAACGAGATCGTCGCCCGCTACCGGATCCGGGTGGGCCGCCAGATCGGCTCGGCGGCCCTGGTCGCCGACGGGCTCCACGCACGCACCGACGGCTTCACCTCGCTCGCGGTCGTCCTCGGCGCCGCCGGGGTCGCGGTCGGGATGCCGTGGGCCGACCCGCTGATCGGTCTGCTGATCGCGGTCGCGATCCTCGGTGTCCTGCGCTCGGCGCTCAAGCAGGTCGGCGCCCGGCTGATGGACGCGGTCACCCCCGAGGACGTCCGCCGGGCGCGGGAGGCCGTCGCCACCGTGGACGGCGTCCTCGAGGTCCGCAGCCTGAGGCTGCGGTGGATCGGGCACACGCTCCACGCCGACGGCGACATCACCGTTGCGGCCGACCTCGCCGTCTCCGCCGCGCACGACATCGCCCACCACGCCGAGGAGCACCTCCTGGAGGCGCTGCCGCGCCTGACCAGCGTCGTGCTCCACGTCAGCCCGGAGGGCACGCACTGACGGCTGCCTCTAGGCTCTGCTCCGATGAACATCTTCGAGTTCGACGGCAAGAGTCCGCAGATCCACCCCGACGCCTGGGTGGCGCCGACGGCGACGCTGATCGGTGACGTACGCCTCGGCCCGAACGCGAGCGTCTGGTACGGCGCCGTGCTCCGCGCCGACGTCGGGCCGATCGTCATCGGCGAGGGCTCCAACGTCCAGGACAACTCGGTGCTGCACGTACGCCCCGGCTCCTCCCTCGAGATGGGCCCGCACAGCACGATCGCCCACGGCTGCGTCGTGCACGGCGACCGGATCGGCACCGGCTCGCTGATCGGCAACGGGGCGGTCGTCTCCGATGCCGTGGTCATCGGCGACGGCTGCCTGATCGCAGCCGGCGCGATGGTGGTCGAGGGGACCCAGGTGCCCGACCACAGCCTGGTGATGGGCGTGCCCGCCAAGATCCGCGGCACGATCGAGCCCGACACCAACCCGGCCGTGATCCTCGAGCTCAACGCGCCGGGCTACGTGGAGTTCATGAAGCTGCACCGCGCGACGGTACGCCCGGTCAAACCCTGACCCTGAGGTTGAGGGTTACTCCGCTCCGCAGGCCACGCAGTGCAGCGAGCCGACCCGGCGGTCGGCCTCGCAGGTCGTGCACGGGGCGATCGTCTCCCGGCCGCAGCCCTCGCAGTGCTTGCCGCGGACGGGGTAGCCGCAGTAGGGGCAGTCGCCCTTGCGTACCCGCATGGCGGGGATCCGCTTGGCCAGCAGACGCTGGACAGCGACGAACACGCCCACGGTGCCGGCGGCTCCGAACAGCGACAGGATGAGCGGGCCGAAGTCGGCGTACTCGAAGGTGTAGTGGAAGGCGAAGACCAGGGCCATGATCACCCCGGTCGCGGCGAGCGCGAAGCCGAGTGGCAGGAAGCGTGAGCCGCTGCGGCGCAGCCGGTAGAGGACCCAGAAGCCGACCAGGCACAGCAGGATGATGAAGCCGAGGCGTACGCCGATCTGGATCGCCTCGTGACCGGGGATCTTGCACGGCGACTCGCCGTTGTTGCACTGGTCCCAGTCCAGGTAGAGCGGCCACCAGTCGGCCACCTTGACGTAGAACCAGACGGTGCCGACGAGCAGGAAGGCGGTCAGCGCGACCGCCAGGAACCGCTCGCTCCGGGTCGACTCGACCTCGTCGGCGGCGATAGGGGTCTTCATGGCGTGCTCCTGTGGGCTCGGGTGCGGGCATGGAAGCCGACCTCGAGGCGGCAGTCGAGCGCGGCCGCCACCCGGAGGAGGGTGTCGATCTTGGGCGGGCGGGACCCGGACTCCAGCCGTGCGATCGCCGACTGGGTCGTCCCGCAGAGCTCGGCGAGCTCGCGCTGGGACAGCCCCCGCGCGACCCGGTGCTCGGTGACCTGGGCGGCGATCCCGACGTAGAACGCGGTGTCCTCGTCGTTGGTGCTCACGACGTCGACGGTATCGCAGTTCTGCTATGACTGTCCATAGCAGAACTGCTATCGCTCGGGTGAGACGATTCGGGTGCGAGGTCGCGTACGGCCTAGGCTTGACGCTCGTGAAGACGTTCGACGAGCTCTGGGCCGAGCTGAGCGAGAAGGCCCGGACCCGACCTGAAGGATCCGGCACCGTGGCACAGCTCGACGCCGGGGTCCATGCGATCGGGAAGAAGCTGGTCGAGGAGGCCGCCGAGTCCTGGATGGCGGCCGAGTACGAGGGCAAGGAAGCGACCGCGGAGGAGATCTCCCAGTTGCTCTACCACGCCCAGGTGCTCATGCTCGCCAGCGGAATCTCCATCGACGACGTCTACTCACACCTGTAGGGATCACCCATGTCTGACCTGACCCAGCGTGACAACACCGAGACCGGCATGCTCCGGATCGCCGTCCCCAACAAGGGCTCGCTGTCCGTCGCCGCCTCCGAGCTGCTGCGCGAGGCGGGCTACCGCCAGCGCGACGACTCCAAGCGCCTGACCCTCATCGACGAGGAGAACGGCGTCGAGTTCTTCTACCTGCGCCCGCGCGACATCGCGCTCTACGTCGGCGAGGGCACCCTCGACATCGGCATCACCGGTCGTGACCTGCTCCTCGACTCCGGCGCGAAGGCCGACGAGGTCGTCGGGCTCGGGTTCGGCCGGTCACGGTTCCACTTCGCCGGCCGTGCCGGCGCGTTCACCTCGGTCGAGGAGCTGCGCGGCAAGCGGATCGCGACCTCCTACGTCGGGGTCGTCTCCGCCTTCCTGGAGCGCGAGGGGATCGACGCGAGCGTGACCCGCCTCGACGGCGCCGTGGAGACCTCGATCCAGCTCGGTGTCGCCGACGTGATCGCCGACGTGGTCGAGACCGGATCCACGATGCGCCAGGCCGGCCTGGAGATCTTCGGCGAGCCGATCATGCACTCCGAGGCCGTGGTGATCACCCGGTCGGGTGCGCAGCTGCCCCCGGCGTACGAGACCTTCCGGCGGCGGCTCGACGGCGTCCTGATCGCGCGCAGCTACGTGATGATGGACTACGACATCCGCGCCGAGGACCTCTCCGAGGCCTCCGCGATGACCCCCGGGCTCGAGGGCCCGACGGTCAGCCCGCTGCACCGCGAGGGCTGGGTCGCGGTCCGCGCGATGGTGCCGCGCAAGGGCTCGCAGAAGCTGATGGACGACCTCTACGCCGTGGGCGCCCGTGCGATCCTGCTGACGGAGATCAATGCCTGCCGGATCTGAGTCCACGGGATCCGAGCTGCCGGTGAAGCTGCCGCACACCTGGCGCCCGCTCGGCGCCAGCGTGATGGGCTGGTTCCTCGTCGCCGCGCTCGCGGTGATGTGCACCATGGTCTGGGTCGGGTTCACGCCCGAGATCAAGGCCCAGGTCACCATGTTCGAGCGGCTCACCTTCGGTGCCGTGGGTCTCGGGATCGTGGTCTGCGTGCACGCGCTGACCCGGTCGCGGGTCGTCGCCCGGGAGAGCGGCCTTACGGTGGTCAACGGCTACAAGCGCCGCGACCTGGAGTGGGCGGAGATCCTCGCGATCAACTTCCCGCGCGGTGCGCCCTGGCCCACGATCGACCTCGCCTCGGGCCACAACATCTCCGCCCTCGGCATCCAGGCCTCCGACGGCGCATCGTCGCGGAAGGCCGTACGCACGCTGCGCACCCTCGCCGACGAGCTGTCCTGACGACGACCGGCCGGCGAACCGCTTACTACGGTTCGGGGAATCCTCGCGGCGCCTGCTGATCGCGACGTACGCGGCGGCTTAGCGTATCCGCGTGATCTCCTGGACTCGTGCGTTTGCCGTGCTGGCAGCCGTGCTCACCCTGGCCTCGACCGTGCCGGCCCAGGCCGCGCCGGCGCACCCGGTCGGCACCTGGGGCGCGTCGGCCGACGAGGTGGGCGGCACCACCGGCGCTGCCGGGCTGGCCGACCTGTCGGTGCGCAACCTGGTCCACACCTCGCTGGGTGGCTCCGGCGTACGCATCACGCTCTCCAACGCCTTCGGGGACCGTCCGGTCACCTTCGCCTCGGCGCACGTGGGGGTGGCCGGTGTCGGTGCCGCGGTGGTGTCCGGCACGAACCGGCCGGTGACCTTCGCCGGTGCCGACCGGGTCACCGTCGCTCCCGGTACCGAGGCGCTCAGCGACCCCGTCGACGCGACCGTGCCTGCGGACACGACCCTCGCGGTCAGCTTCCACGTCGTCGGGGAGAGCGGCCCGATCACCGGGCACGACGTGGCGACGCAGATCTCCTACGTCTCCGGGACGGCCGGCGCGGACGTCGCCGGCGAGGAGTCCGGTGCGGCGTTCACGACGCAGATCTCCCGCTGGTACTGGGTCGAGAGCGTCCTCGTCGAGAAGCCCCGCCGGGTGAAGACCGCGGTGCTCTTCGGCGACTCGATCACCGACGGCAACGGGTCCACCGTCGGCGCCGACCGGCGCTGGCCGGACCTGCTGGCCGACCGGATCGCGGGCAGCCGCTTGGCCGGCCGCTTCGGCGTGATGAACGAGGGCATCTCCGCCAACCGCGTCCTCGTGGACAGCACCGGCGGCCAGCGCGGCCTGGACCGCTTCCGGCGAGACGTCCTCGACCAGCCCGGCGTCTCCACGGTCGTGCTGCTGGAGGGGATCAACGACATCCGCTGGGACGATGCCGACGAGGCCTCCGACCTGACCGACGCCTACCGCGAGCTGATCGCGCAGGCGCACGCCGAGGACGTCTGCGTGATCGGCGCGACCCTGACGCCGTACGAGGGCGGCAGCCGCTACACCCCCGAACGCGACCGGGTGCGGGTCGCGGTCAACGAGTGGATCCGCACCTCCGGCGAGTTCGACGGCGTCGTCGACTTCGACGCCGCCACGCGTGACCCCGACCGGCCGGCGCGGTTCCTGCCGGCGTACGACTCCGGGGACCACCTCCACCCCGGCGACGCCGGCTATGCGGCGATGGCCGAGGCGTTCGACCTGTCGTTGCTGGAGTGCGACCGCTAGACCGCGACGGTCAGATCGCGGTGATGCCCCAGGCGACCTCGAACCGCTCGTCGGGAGCCAGCTCGATCAGGTCGGTGCCGGAGTTGAACGCGTCCGGGGGAGCGGTCATCGGCTCGACGGCGAGGCTGCCGCGCGCGGGCGACTGGTCGTCGGCGCTGTAGACCATCAGCCACGGGTGGTGCTCGTCGACCCAGAGCGCGACGCCGCCGTCGGGGCCTTCGAGCGTCACCGTGGTCCGCCCGTCCTCGCCGCGGTCGAGATCGGTGAAGGCATGGTCGAGCACGACATCGCCGATGGGCTTGGCGGAGGTGAAGTCGTGGGCCGTCCCGGCCGTCGGCTCGCTCGTGGTGGGCAGCTTGCGCTCCGGGTCGGAGAGCAGGCGGGTCCGCGCCGGGAGGGTGAGCGTCCAGCCGTCGACGGGTCCGTCGCCGACGGTCAGATAGGGGTGGGCGCCCACGGCGAAGGGCGCGGGGGAGCCGGCGTGGTTGGTCGCCGACTGGGTCACGGTGAGTCCGTCGGGCCCGACGGCGTAGGTCACCTCGAGGTCGAGCGTCCACGGGTAGCCGCTCTGCGCCATCAGCCGGGTGGCGAGGGTGATCGAGGCCTTGGTCTCGTCGATCGGCAGCCACTGCGCCCACCGCACCAGGCCGTGGGAGGCGTTGTTGCGCGACACCTCCGAGAGCCCGAGCTGGTAGGTCTTCCCGCCGAACTCGTAGCGGCCGTCCCGGATCCGGTTGGGCCACGGCGCCAGCAGCTGTCCCTTGCCGCCGCTGGACTGCTCGTCGTCGCCGAAGGGGGCGATGAGGTCGCGCCCCTCGTAGGACAGCAGGCGCAGCGACCCTCCGCTCTCCGTCACCGTCGCGGAGTAGCCCCCGCCGTCGATCGTGAACTGCTCTCCACTCGGTCTCAGCACGCGCCCAGGCTATCGAGGTGTCCGGAGGGTCTCGGTGAGTGGTCGGGTTAGCCTCGGGCCATGGAGCGACGACAGCTGGAGTTCTTCCTCGCGATCGCCGAGGCCGGCAGCTTCACCAGCGCCGCGGCCCGGCTCCACGTGGCCCAGCCGTCGTTGTCGTACGCCGTGCGGGGGCTCGAGCGCGAGCTCGGCGGCCCGCTCTTCGAGCGTCACGGCAGGGGAGTGCGGCTCACCCCGGCGGGTTCGGCGCTGCTCGGCCCGGCCCGCCGGGTCGTACGTGGCTTCGAGCTCGCCGCGGGAGCCGTCCGGTCCGTCTCCGACGAGGGGTTCGGCAGGCTCCGGATCACCTCCAGCACGGTGTGGGCGGTCGAGCCGCTGGTGCCGGTGCTCGCCGAGTTCCGGCGGATCCAGCCGGCCGCACAGGTCGTCGTCACCGACCCGCAGCACCGCTCCGACGTCCTCGACCAGGTGCGCAAGGGCGAGGCGGACGTCGGCCTCATCGACGGCGCGCCGCCGCGCGGCCCGTTCGGCTCGCACCGGCTCGCCGAGCACGAGCTGGTGGCGGTGCTGCCGCCCTCGGGCGAGGCGCCGGAGGAGATCGGGATCGAGGAGCTCGCCGAGGTCGGCCTGATCGCGACGCCGGCCGGCACCGCGCTGCGTACGTTCCTCGACGCCCGTCTCGAGGCCGCGGGCCTGCCCAGCGAGGTCGCGATCGAGACGGCCCACGTCGCCTCGATCACCCCGCTGGTGCTGGCCCGCGCCGGCGTGGCGGTGCTGACCGAGGGGATGGCCCGTGCGGCGTCGCGCGCCGGCGCGCAGGTGGTGCCGCTGACGCCGGTGACGCGGGTGAGCGTGTCCGTCGTGTGGCTGGAGGGGCGCGGTGACGCGCTGGTCGATCAGTTCGTCGCGCTGGCGCAGGAGCTGACCGACCCGTGAACCAGCTATAGAGGCTCTCTATCACAGCCTCTCGATCCTGGTCTTGCTCCGCGTGTCGACGTGCTGGAACACCGGAAGGTCAATGTCTAGTGTGTTAGACATATATGAACCGAATGGATGGAGCACGCATGCGCCGCCCCCGCCGCCTGGCCGTGGCCGCCCTCGCCGTCGTGGCGACGGCAGGCACCCTGTCCGCCTGCACGACCGCGAGCGAGCGTGACGGTTTCGCCCAGAGCGACTCCGGAGGAGCCGAGGACTCGGTGGTCCTCGCCGAGCAGCCGTGGGTCGACCTCCAGGTCGAGAACGAGGTCGCCGTGCAGATCCTCCAGGAGCTCGGCTACGACGCCAGCATCAAGAAGAACCTCTCCGTCGAGAACGCCGCGACCGCGGTCTCCTCGGGCCAGATCGACGCCTACCTCGGCAACTGGTGGCCCTCGCAGGAGCCCAGCTTCGGCGACCCCATCGACTCCGGCGAGGTCGAGGTGCTCTCCACGATCGTGAAGGGCACCGAGTACGCCCCGGCCGTCCCCGGCGACGTCGCCGACCGGCTCGGGATCGAGTCGCTCGCCGACCTCGACGCCAACGGCGCGAGGTTCGGCCGGAAGATCTACGGCATCGAGGCCGGCTCCCCGGGCAACGAGACGATCCAGAAGGCGATCGACGAAGACGCGTACGGGCTGGGTGACTGGAAGCTCGTCGCCAGCGGCACCCCGGCGATGCTCGCCCAGGTCGAGAAGTCGCAGAAGGCGGGCCAGCCGATCGTGTTCCTCGGCTGGAGCCCGCACTGGATGACGGTGCAGTTCGACGCGGTCTTCCTCGAGGACCCGGACAAGGTCTGGGGCGGCGCCGGCGAGATCCGCACCGTCACCCGCAAGGGGTTCGAGGACGACAACCCCGAGATCGCCGAGTTCCTGTCCAACCTGAGCTTCAGCACCGACGAGGCCGGGCAGTTCTACTACGACCACGACAAGTCCGGGAAGGAGCTCGCCGACATCGCCGAGGCGTGGATCGACGACAACCCCGAGAAGGTCGCCCGGTTCCTCGACGGGGTCGAGGACGCCGACGGCGAGAAGGCGGAGATCTGATGAGCGAGACGAAGACGGAATCCAACGAGACGGGCTCGCCGGCGATCGTCGGGCGAGGCCTGAGCAAGGTCTACGGGCTCGGCCGAAGGCAGGCCGAGAAGGCGCTGGCCGCCGAGGACCCGCGTGCGGCGGCCGCGGCGGCGGGCGGCTATCTCGGTGCCCATGAGATCGACTTCGAGATCGCCAGGGGCGAGATGTTCGTCGTCATGGGACTGTCCGGCTCGGGCAAGTCGACCGTGCTGCGGATGATCAACCGGCTCAACGAGCCCAGCGCCGGCGAGCTGCTGATCGACGGCGAGGACATCACCAAGGTCTCCGACCAGCGACTGCGCGAGCTCCGCAACAACGGCATCGGGATGGTCTTCCAGCACTTCTCGCTGTTCCCGCACCGGACGGTGCGGGAGAACGCGGCGTACGGCCTGAAAGTACGCGGCACCACGAAGCAGGAGCGTCTGGAGAAGGCCGATGCCGCCCTCGAGCGGGTCGGCCTGGGCGGGCGTGGCGACAAGCTGCCGCACGAGCTCTCCGGCGGCATGCGGCAGCGGGTCGGGCTGGCACGTGCGCTGGCCGTGGACCCACCGATCCTGCTGATGGACGAGCCGTTCTCGGCACTGGACCCGCTGATCCGGCGCGACATGCAGGACCTGCTCGTCGACCTCCAGGCCCAGGACCAGCGCACGACGGTCTTCGTCACCCACGACCTCAACGAGGCCATGCGGATCGGCGACCGGGTGATGGTGATGCGCGACGGCCGGGCCATCCAGGTCGCCCCCGGCCCCGAGATCGTCGCCCACCCGGCCGATGAGTACGTCAGCGAGTTCGTCGCCGACGTGGACCGGGCCCGGGTGCTCAGCGCCGGCGACCTGGTGCGGCCGCCACGCCTCGTGCTCGACGAGGAGACCAGCCGCGCCGACGCCCTCACCAGGCTGGGCGAGAACGAGGTCACCGGTGCCTTCGTGACCGATGCCGAGGACCGGCTGCTCGGTGTGGTGACCGCCGACCGGGTCGCCGACCTGAGCAGCGGCGAGAGCCTGCGGGAAGCGCTCGGAGAGCCCTTCGAGCAGGTCGCGCCCGACGACGTCGTCGGCGACTTCATGCAGCTCGCCGGACGCCAGGTCGTGCCGGTGACCGTGCTCGACGACGACGGCCGGATCGTCGGGGTCGTGCCGCGGGCCGCGATCCTCTCGGCCCTTTCCACCGCCAACGGCGCGAGCGCCGCGACCGAGACCAAGGAGGTGGCCCATGCCTGACCTTCACATCGGCGACTTCGGCGAGAACGTCATCAACTTCCTCACCGACAACCTCGGCCCGTTCTTCGACGGCATCAAGGAGGCGCTCAACTTCCTGCTCCGGATGGTCTACGACGTGCTCGGCGGCCTCCCACCGATCGCGATGATCATCGTGCTGGCCGTGATCGCGCTCCTGGTGACCCGCCAGGTCGTCCTCACCCTGGTGCTGACCGTCGGGCTGCTCCTGATCGAGTCGATGGACCTGTGGTACGAGACGATGCAGACCACCACCTCGGTGCTCGTGGCCACGCTCGTGGCCCTGGTGATCGGCATCCCGCTGGGCATCTGGTCGGCCTTCTCGCCACCGCTACGGGCCGCGCTGCGGCCGGTGCTCGACCTGATGCAGACGCTGCCCGTCTTCGTCTACCTGCTGCCGACGATCCTCTTCTTCGGGGTCGGGGACGCACCCGGTCTGGTCGCGACGATCGTCTTCGCGCTGCCGCCCGCCGTCCGGCTCACCCAGCTGGGGATCAACCAGGTCGACGCCGAGACCGTCGAGGCGGCCGCCGCCTTCGGCGCGGGCCGCTGGGAGATCCTGCGCGAGGTGCAGCTCCCGCTGGCCAGGGAGTCGATCATGACCGGTGTCAACCAGGTCATCATGCTGGCCCTCTCGATGGTCGTCGTCGCCGGCCTGGTCGGCGGCTCCGGCCTCGGCGGTGTCGTCGTCAACGCCGTCCAGGGCCTGCAGATCGGCGCCTCGATCGAAGGCGGCCTGGCGGTCGTCGTCATCGCGATCTACCTCGACCGGGTCTCGGCCGCCCTCGGCGGCCAGCGTGGCCTGGCGCCGTCCTGGTGGCCGAAGAGGCTCGGCCGCGGCGGCGGTGCGCCCACGAGGACCGCCGAGCCCGAGCTCACCCCCGCCTGATCCCCATCCCGATCGGAGAACGAACGTGACCATCACCGAGCTGCACCGTCCCGCCGACGTCGTCGAGACCCCCTCGGGCGTACGGGTCCGCCGCGCCGGCGCCCGGATCGGCGCCGTCATCGAGGGCCTGCGGCTGGCCGAGGCCGACGACACCCAGATCCAGGACGTACGCAGCGCCCTGCTGCGCCACAAGGTGCTCTTCTTCCGGGGCCAGGACGGGCTCACCGACGAGGAGCAGAGCGCCTTCGCGGCCCGGTTCGGCGAGCTGACGACCGCGCACCCGACGGTCAACACCGGCTCCGGGCGGGTGCTGCGGGTCACCGCCAACGCCGGCATGGCGGCCAACGCCTGGCACACCGACGTCACCTTCGTCGACCGGGTGCCGGCGATCTCGGTGCTGCGCGCGGTCACCCTGCCGCCCTACGGCGGCACCACGATCTGGGCCAACACCGCGGCCGCCTACGACCGGCTCCCGTCGCCCCTGAAGGCGCTGGCCGACGAGCTGTGGGCGGTGCACACCAACTCCTACGACTACGCCCAGCGCGACGAGGAGCACGAGCAGCCCGACGCCAACTACTCCCGCGACGACTTCGCCTCGATCCACTTCGAGACCCGGCACCCGGTCGTCCGCGTCCATCCGGAGACGGGGGAGCGGTCGCTGGTGCTCGGCTCGTTCGTGAAGGAGTTCGACGGGCTCACCTCCACCGAGTCGATCCACCTGTTCAACCTGCTCCAGGACCGGGTCACCAAGCTCGAGAACACCATCCGCTGGGCCTGGCAGCCCGGCGACGTGGCGATGTGGGACAACCGCGCGACCCAGCACTACGCCGTCGCCGACTTCGACCACCACCCGCGCGAGATGCGCCGGGTCACGGTCGCGGGCGACGTACCGGTCTCGGTCGACGGGCGGCGCTCGGTCGTGCTCCAGGGCGACGCACGTGCCTACAGCCGGCTCGACGAGCTGATCTCCTAGGTCTGCACGACGACGTCGGCGCGGGCGGCGGTCAGGTTCTCGGCGAAGTGCCCGGCCTCGGCGGCCGCCCACGCGTCCCAGTGCGGCGCGAAGGTGTCGCCGTCGCGGTCGATGCCGCGCCGCCGGCGCAGCTCCTCCGGTGCGTCGACCCACGCCAGGGCGGTGCGAAGGCCGTCGTACGCCGCGGCGCCGCTGCCCACACCCTCGACCACGAGCAGCGGGCACGGCGGGACCATGACCGTCTCGGCATAGCCGCCTCGGTGCCAGTCGTAGCGGCGGTAGGAGCCCGGCGCGCCCTCGACGAGGGGGAGCAGGACCGTCTCCAGCTGGGCGATGCCGGCGGCGAGACCGTCCCAGCCGGCGTAGAGGTCGTCCATGTGGATCACCGGGGCCTGGGTCATCTCGGCCAGGGCGGAGGCCAGCGTGGTCTTCCCGGAGCCGGCGGGGCCGTCGACGCAGATCAGCCGCCCGGGACCGAGGGTGGCCGGACGGCTCATCGCGATCGTGAGCAGATCCGCGGCAGCGGGGGAGTCGGTCGAGCTCAGGAGATGCCGTACTTCTTCAGGATGTCGTTGACGTCGGCCAGGTCGTCGTCATCGTCGTCGACCAGCGGACCCTTGGCGGCCTTCGGGGCCGCGACCGAGGCCGGACCAGGGGCGGCGCCGGCCTCCCTCCGCGCGGCGCGGCTCGGCCTCTCCTTGGTGGGCAGCACCCGCGCCACGAAGATCAGCACGATCGCCAGCGCGGCGATGCCGAACCCGATCCACACGGTCGGGCTGAAGACCAGCCGCGCGGCCCAGTCGGCGATCGCGTCCACGATCCTGCCGCCGGCCCGCAGCAGCCCGGTCAGGTAGGCGGCCGGGGCGAGCAGCGTCCACCCCAGGCCCTTCACGCCGGCGCCCACGCCACGCCGTCGGAACGCGATCCACGTCCAGATCGCGCCCAGCACGGTGAGCGCAGCGGCTAGTGCGAGGTAGGCGCCTTGGTCCATGTCTCCAGACTCCCACAGCGGCGGTGATGCGGCACCCGGACTGTCCCCGATATCGGCCCTGATCTTCGGCCGGGGCTCGTGCTGGGGTTCAATGGAGGAGATGAACGACAAGCGACTCCTCGGCACTGCGTTTCCCGGCGACACCGGCGAGACCAGCCCCGAGGTCGTGGCCGTGATGAGGTCGTACGCCGCGGGCCGGGCCACCCAGGCCGACGTGCTCACCACGCTCGCCGCCGCCCGGGTGCTCGTCCCGGTCGTCGCCGTGCTGGGCGAGGTCGAGGTCGACGAGGCCGGTCTGGCCCACGACAAGACCTCCGACATGGCCACCGTGCTGCTCACCGGCGCCGACGGGCGGCAGGCGCTGCTCGGGTTCACCGGCACCGCCTCGCTCCAGGCGTGGCAGGCCGACGCCCGTCCCGTGCCGGTCTCCCTGCGCGACGCCGCGCGGGCCGCCGTCCACGACGGCGCCGACGCGCTCGTGCTCGACCTCGCCGGCCCGGTCCCGTTCGCCATCGAGGGCGACGACCTGCACAAGGTGGCCGAGGGCTGGCAGCTGGCGACCGTCGGGCCGCGTACGGCCTGGGTGCGGCCCTGAGGGTCTGTGCCTGACACCCCGGGCGCCCTGGGGATTGGGACGGCAGGGAATGTTGCAGTAGTGTTCCGTGTTGACCGATCAGCCGACGTACGCCGTCGGTTGATCCAACAAGCGGAGATCACAACAGCGTTCTCCCACCCGCATCGACCGTGAGCAACAAAGGTCGTCGGGTTCCGGTCCCGAAGAGAGTGTCCCAGAGATTTGTGGGGCAATGGATTCGGTGGTGCAAGCCCATGCATGGGTGAGCGTTATGACTGGCTTCCGCTTGTGACAATTCCAGCGGAAGCCCTTTTTCATTTCCGGACCGCCCGTGCACGCGGCCCGGAAAGCAAGATCCAGAGCCTCCGCAGCCAAACAACTGGAGGACACATCAGCACTGAGCTTCGTATCAACGACCGGATCCGGGTTCCCGAGGTCCGCCTCGTTGGTCCCAACGGAGAGACGGTCGGCATCGTGCCGACCCCTGACGCGCTGCGCCTGGCCCAGGAGGCCGACCTCGACCTGGTCGAGATCGCCCCGCAGGGCAAGCCGCCGGTCTGCAAGCTCATGGACTACGGGAAGTTCAAGTACGAGAACGCCCAGAAGGCCCGTGAAGCCCGTCGAAACCAGACGAACGTGATCATCAAGGAGATGAAGCTTCGTCCGAAGATCGACAAGCACGACTACGAGACCAAGAAGGGTCACGTCGTGCGGTTCCTCAACGCCGGGGACAAGGTCAAGATCACGATCATGTTCCGCGGTCGTGAGCAGCACCGTCCCGAGCTCGGCTTCCGCCTGCTGCAGCAGCTGGCCGACGACGTCCAGGACCTGGGCTTCGTCGAGTCCTCGCCGAAGCAGGACGGCCGCAACATGATCATGGTGCTCGGCCCTCACAAGAAGAAGGCCGACGCCAAGGTGGAGGCGAAGACGGCCAAGGAGGAGAAGGCCGCCGAGCGTGCCGCCGACGAGGCCGCCGAGAAGGCGGAGCGTACGGCCGCGAACGCCGCCCGTCCGGCATCGACCCCCAAGGTCAAGCGCCGCTCGGAGAACCTCGACCCCGACATCGACCTCTGACCGGTCGATCCACTGACTTCCGCCGCCGCGGCGCCCCGTGACCGGCCGGACGACGAGAGAAGGAAGAACTATGCCGAAGAACAAGACCCACTCCGGTTCCAAGAAGCGCTTCAAGGTGACCGGTTCCGGGAAGATCCAGCGCCTGCAGGCCGGCCGTAAGTCCGGCGCTGCGTTCGCCTCCGCGCCGACCACCGGCTCGCGCAAGAAGCACCGTCGCAACGCCGGTCTGGTGGAGCTCGCCCCCGCCGACGTCAAGCGCGCGAAGAAGCTGCTCGGTCGCTGAGACCGCTGATCACCCGAACTTTCCCCAGAGCATTCAAGGAGCACTGAAATGGCACGCGTCAAGCGCGCAGTGAACGCTGCGAAGAAGCGTCGCACCACCCTCGAGCGGGCCTCCGGTTACCGGGGCCAGCGCTCGCGCCTCTACCGCAAGGCGAAGGAGCAGGTCACCCACTCGCTGGTCTACTCCTACAACGACCGCCGCAAGAACAAGGGCAACTTCCGTCGCCTGTGGATCCAGCGGATCAACGCCGCGGCGCGGGCCGAGGGCATGACCTACAACCGCTTCATCCAGGGTCTCAACCTGGCCGGCATCGAGGTCGACCGCAAGATCCTCGCCGACCTCGCCGTCAACGACGTGGCCGCGTTCAACGCCCTCGTCGCCCAGGCCAAGGCTGCGCTGCCGGAGGACGTCAACGCCCCGGCGAACGCCTGAGTCCGACTCCGATCGTGGGAGTCTTGGTGTCACCTGGTGACACTGGGACTCCCACTTTCTGTTTGTCCACCTACTTGATCACGGGGTGAGTGTGATTCTCTCTGCTGCCAACGCCCGCCTCAAGGAGATCCGGAAGCTCGCCCGCCGAGCCGTCCGGGCCGAGCGCCGGCAGTTCCTCGCCGACGGGCCCAAGGCCGTCGAGGGTGCCCTCGGCGTCGACGGCTGCGTGCAGGAGATCTTCGCGACGGAGGCAGGGGCCGAGACGTACGCCTCGCTGCTGGCCGATCGGCAGGTGACCCTCGTTGACGACCGGGCCATGGCCGGCCTGTCCGACTCGGTGACTCCCGCCGGCGTGGTGGCGCTGTGCCGGTTCCTCGACGTCCCGCTCGCCGACATCGCCGGCCCGCTCGTGGTGATCTGTGCGGACGTACGCGATCCCGGCAACGCCGGCACGGTCATCCGCTGTGCCGACGCGGCGGGTGCGTCGGGGGTTGTCCTCGCCGGCGACTCGGTCGACCTCTACAACCCCAAGACGGTGCGCGCCTCGGTCGGCTCGGCCTTCCACCTCCCGGTCGCCATCGAGCGCGACCCGCTCGTCGCGGTGAAGGCCGCGAAGGCAGCCGGGCTGACCGTCCTGGCCGCCGACATGCACGGCACCGCGGACCTGTTCGCCGCCGACGCGCTCCTGGCCCGGCCCACGGCCTGGCTGATGGGCAACGAGGCCTGGGGACTTCCGCCGGACCTGGCCGCCGAGGCCGACGAGATCGTGAGCATCCCGATCTTCGGCAGGGCCGAGTCGCTCAACCTCTCCACCGCCGCGGCGCTCTGCCTCTACGCGAGCGCCCGCGCCCAGCGCTGAACCCGCCTAGAGTGGGATCGTGAGTGACCCCGTGATGGACTATCTCGCCGGCGTCGAGCCGGCGAAGCGGGCCTTGATCGAGCACTACTACGACCTCGTGCTCGAGCTGTTCCCGGAGGCCGTCCCCGGCAGGAAGTACGCGATGGCGTGCTACACGCTCCGCGGCAAAGGGCTGGTCTCGGTGATGGCGACCAGGGCCGGACTGTCGGTGATCCCGTTCAGCGGCAGCCTGAACGCCCAGGTCGCGGGCGACTTCGAGGTCTCCGAGGGCGGTGGCTCGCTCTACTGCACCGTCGAGCGCCCGCTGCCCGACGAAGCCTTCGCCGAGCTCGTCCGCCTGCGGGCGGCTCAGATCGGTTGACCTTCATCTCACCTGAAGGCCGATGGTTGCCGGCATGGATGAGCCACTGCTGACGATCGGGGCGTTCGCGCGCGCCGTGGGCCTGACCGCGAGCGCGCTGCGCCACTACGACGAGTGCGGGTTGCTGGTCCCGGCCGAGGTCGACTCGGGGACCGGGTATCGCTACTACACGCCCGAGCTGGCCGAGCGAGCCCGGCTGATCGTCGGGATGCGCGAGGCCGGGGTGCCGATCGAGACCATGCGGGTGGTGCTCGACTCCTCGGCGGCAGAGGCCCGGACCGCGCTGGCGGCGTTCCTCGAGGAGCAGACGGCGCGCACGGGGCGCGCCGAGGAGGCCGTACGCGGCGTGCTGGCCGTCGTCGACGCCGGCCCCGCCGCCCAGCCGGCGATCGTCGAGCTGCCCGGTCCCGTGCTGGCCGCCGCCATCCGGCAGGTTCGGCACGCGGCCGAGTCGGATCCGGCCTCCGAGCTCGCCTCCGTCCTCATCGACGTCGACGGCGCCGGTGTGGACGTGGTCGCCACCAACCGCTACTGGATGGCGGTGCGGGAGCTGCCGGCAGTCGCCGAGGGGGACGGCGGCCGAGCGGTCCTGTCCCTGCCCGACGCCGCCGCGCTCGCCGACCGGCTCGACGCGATCGCGACCGCCGAGCTGCGGATCGCCGACGGCACCCTCACTCTCGCCGGCCGCTCGCTCGGGCGCGATGCCACCTATCCGGCTCATCGCCTCGTGCTCGCCGGCCTGGAGCCGGCCGGCACCCGTGCGGTGCTGTCCAGGGCCGATCTGCTCGCCGGTCTCGACGCGGCCGCCTACGCCGAGGTCGACCTCTTCCTCGGCGACCAGGCCCGGCTCCGCTCGCCGCACACCGCCGAGCAGAGCGACGTACGCGGCGTGGTGACCGGCCCGCCGGCCCGGCTCCGGCTCGGCACGGCCCTCTTCGGCCGCGCGTTGGCGGCGTGCCTGGGTGACGAGGTGCAGCTGGCGGTGACCGCTCCCGACCGGCCGGTGGTCCTCACCTCGCCCTACCAGCCCGGGTTCACCGCGCTGGTCATGCCGGTGCGCCACGACGCCGAGGACTGAGCCGTGGCAGGGTCTCGACAGGCTCGACCACCGATGGCTCGGGGGTTCCGCCCCTGGCTGGCAGCGTCGACCGCTTCGGTCTTCGGTGACTCGGTGACCTTCTTCGCGATCGGCTGGGCGGCGGCGGGCTTCGGAGCCGACGCGGCCAGCCTGGTGCTCACCATTGAGGGCATCCCGCTGGCCGTGCTGGTGCTGGCCGGGGGAGTGCTGGCCGATCGGATCGGCATCCGGCGGACGATGGCCGCGTGCGATGCCGCGATGGTGTTGGTCATGGCCGCGTTCGCGGTCGGGGCGATCGGTGGCGCGGACCTGTGGGTGCTGGTCGCCGTCGGGGCTCTCTCGGGCACCCTCCAAGCACTGCGACGACCGGCCGAGGGGGTCTTCCCGCGGCTGTTCGGCGCCGAGGATCTCGATCGCCGGATGGCACTGGTCGGGTCGGCCCATCAGATCGCCCGCACCGCCGGGCCCGCCGCCGGCGGCTTCCTGATGGGCCACGGCGGACTGCCGCTGACTGCCGGGCTGGACGCGGCGACGTTCGCGCTCGTGCTCGTCGCGCTCCTCCTCGTCCGTCCACCGCACGAGCCGGCTCCCGAGCCCGCCCGAGGGTCGGTCTGGCGCAGCCTGGCCGACGGCGCGAGCGCGGCTCGACGCACCCCCGGGGTCGTCCCGGTCCTCGTCGCGATCACCGGTCTCGCCGCGTCCGTGCTCCCGCTGGTCATGCTCGCGCTGCCCCTCGCCGGCCGCGAGCGCGGCTGGACGGCGGCGGAGACCGGTCTGGTCTCCGCCGCCTGGGTGGCCGGGGGACTGGTGATGACGCTGACGGTCGCTCGCTGGGGTGCGCCCCGCGCGCCGGTCGCGGTCGCCGGCCCCGTGATCGCGGCCGGAGGTGTGGGTCTGCTGGCGCTGCGTACGGAGGTCGGGGCGGGGGTGCTCGCGGTCGGCCTGGTCGGCGTCGGCACCACGATGCTGACCACCTACCTCCTGCCGGCCTACGTCGCCCGCACCCCGCCGGAGATGCTGGCCCGGTTCTCGAGCCTGACCCAGCTGGCTCAGACCGGCCCGGTGCTGGTCGCGACGCCGCTGCTCGGCGCGGCGGCCGGGGTCGACGTACGGCTGGCTCTGGCTGTCGTGGGAGCGCTGCTCCTGGCGACCGTCCCGGCCGCGGTCCGGGTCGCCCGACTGCCGCAGCCGATACCCCACCGGGTCTGATACACGAAAGGTAAATCTGTTTCACTCGATCGTATGACGAACGTGAGCAGACGACGGCTGCTGGCCTCGGGCGGCGCGGCGGCCGCGGCGGGGGCGACCCTCCCGTTGTGGACGTGGGCGCCGAGCGCGTCGATCGCGGGTGCGGGGGACGGGCTGGACCCCGAGTACGTCTGGGACGTCCGCGCCGACCCGGTCATCGCGCGCCTCTACGGCGAGGGTCTCGGCAAGGTCGCCGAGGTCAACCAGATCCTGACGAGCTGGACCACCAACGACCAGCCGCTCCCCGCGGGCCTGCCCGGCTACCTCGAGGACTTCATCGAGGAGGCGAGAAGCCTCCCGGCCTGGGCCGATCAGGGGAGGCTGAAGCTGGCCGGCACGTTCAACGAGGAGAGGTACGGCTTCTTCCTCGCCCTCCTCTACACGCTCGGCAGCGGCCTGATCAGCTGCGCGATCAAGCGCGAGGCCTGGTCGGTCTACTACTCCTACGGCGGCGCGAACATGCGCGAGCGGATCGCCAAGACCACCGTGCTCGGCTACGACGTGATGGACGCCCAGGGCTGGACCGCGTCCGGCAGTCTGCTGGTCAACTCGGTCAAGACCAGGATGGTCCACGCCGCCGTACGCCACCTGCTCCCGCAGTCTCCCCGCTGGGCGAGCGTCGGTGCCGGCCAGGAGATCCCGATCAGCCAGGCCGACATCCTGGTCACCTTCCACAGCCTCGGCACCTGGGTGATGAAGAAGTTCACCGAGTGGGACATCGCGCCGGGCGCGGAGCTCGCCGACGCGTTCCTGCACGCCTGGAACGTCGATCTCCACCTGCTCGGCGTGCAGGACCAGTACCTGCCGAAGGACTGGGCCGCGGCGTACGCGCAGTACGACCAGGTGATGGGCCCGGCCACCGGCGGCACCCGCGAGGGCGTCGAGCTCGCCCAGGCGCTCCTCGACGCGGTGATCGGCGAGGGCAACCCGCTGCTGCGCCACGAGCTGGAGTCGCTGGGACGCTACGTGATCGGGGATGCGTACGCCGACATGATCGCCTTCGACAGGGACCCGGTGCTCGCGCGGGTCTGGGCGGGCGCCGTGCCGCTGCTGGTCCGCTCCTACCAGAGCACCGTCCCCGACATCCCGCTCGTCTCCAATCTGCTCCCCGAGGCCGTGCACACCTTCATCAAGATCTACTTCTCGCCCGGCGACCGTGCGCCGATCACGCTGCCGCTGAGCAATCGGCCGGAGTAGCGGCCCGGCGCCGGTCTCCTCGGTTTAGGGCGTGTCTCCCCAAGACACGGCGGCCGCGAGCGGCGTTTCGGGCCGATCTGGCAAGGCGGCGCTGCGAAGGCAACCTGGAGGCTGTCGAGCGGCGCCAACGCGGCCAGATCGGATGCGAAACGTCGCGTAGCGGGCGTGGATCGGAGAGACACGTCCTAAGGTGGCGGCGTGGACGCCAGAGAACTCGCCGATGCCCTGCCCGACGGTGTCGTCGTCGCCGATGCGGATGGCACGGTCGTTCTGGTCTCCGCCCTGGCCGGGCGGATGCTCGGCGTGGACCCCGACGCGAGTCTCGGGCGGCCGCTGGGTGACGTACTCACGCTGAGCAACACCGACGGACACACCTGGACCAAGGTCAACCGGCCCTACGAGACCCTGCCGACCGTGACCGGCACCCCGGAGCAGGCCTGGCTGCTGCCCGACGGCACCGAGGTGCTCGTCGTCTCGACGATCCGGCGCCCGGCGCTGGACGCTGCCGTCGACCGGGTCTCGATCTCGTTGCGCTCGGGACGTGGCCGCAAGCGCCTGGACCGGGAGCGGTCCGACCTCGTCGCCACCGTCGCCCACGAGCTGCGCTCGCCGCTGACCGGGGTCAAGGGGTTCGTGCAGGCGCTCCTGAACCGGTGGGACAAGCTCAACGACGACCAGAAGAAGCTGATGCTCAGGACGGTCGCCTCCGACTCCGACCGGCTCTCCCGGCTGATCGCCGAGCTCCTCGACGTCGCCCGGATCGACACCGGCCGGCTGCAGCTCTACCCGCGCGCCAGCGACGCGACGGTTCTGGTCACCCGCGTGGTCGAGTCGGTGCGCTCGGCGACCTCGCGGCCGATCGAGCTCGACGTCTCCGCGGACCCCGAGGAGCTCGAGATCCACGCCGACCCGGACAAGTTCACCCAGGTCGTGACCAACCTCGTCGAGAACGCCGTACGTCACGGCGACGGCGTCGTCACCGTGAGCCTGGGCGTCTGTCCCGACGACCCCGACCAGGTCCTGCTGGTCGTCGAGGACCGCGGCGAGGGTATCCCCGCGGAGCTGCGCCAGCGCGTGTTCACGAAGTTCTGGAAGCACGGCGCCCGCGGCGGCTCGGGCCTGGGTCTCTACATCGTCGGTGGCCTGACCAAGGCCCACGGCGGCTCGGTCAGGATCACCGATGCCGACGGCGGCGGGGCTCGCATCGAGATCGGCTGGCCCCGGAATCCGCCGTCGGCCTGAGGCTTACCTTCTAGTCACGGCCTGGACCGGGCGAGCAGGAAGATGAAGTACGGCGCGCCGATGAGCGCGACCACGAGACCCGCGGGGATCTGGGCGGGACTGATCGCGGTGCGGCCGACGGCGTCGGCGACCACGAGGAGCAGCGCCCCGACCAGGATGGCGACCGGGACGACGCGTACGGCCCGGCCACCGACGAGAGCGCGCGCGATGTGCGGCGCGACCAGGCCGACGAAGCCAACGACGCCGACCGCGGAGACGGCCATCGCGGTGAGCACCGCGGCGGTCAGTAGGATCAGCAGCCGTACCCGCTCCGAGGAGACCCCGACGAGCCGTGGGGTGTCCTCGTCCAGCGTGAGCAGGTCGAGCTCGCGGCGCACCATGAAGGCGATCGGGATCGCGACGGCCAGGGCGACCGCGACCGGGACGACCTGCTCCCAGCTGCGGCCGTAGGTCGAGCCGGACAGCCAGGTGTAGATCCGCGGTGTGTCCCACGGGTTGGAGCGCACCAGCAGGAAGGTGCTGAGGGAGACCGACCCGTACCAGACGCCGATCCCGATGAGGACCAGCCGATCGGTGTCGATCCCGTGCCGCCAGGCGAGGCCGTAGACCAGGCCGAAGGCGACCAGGGATCCGATCGTCGCGGCGACGAGCATCGTGGTCGTCGAGGCGGCCGCCGAGCTGCCGCCGCTCCAGCCGGAGGACAGCCCGGTCACCACGATGACCGCGCCGACCCCGGCTCCGCCGGTGATGCCGAGGATCCCCGGCTCGGCCAGCGGGTTGCGGCACGTCGCCTGGACGAACATGCCGGCCAGGGCGAGGGCGCCGCCGGCGAGCACGGCCGCGCCGACCCGGGGTGCGCGCTCGTCGAGCGCGAACTGCACCAGCGGGATGCCCTGGTTCTGCAGCCAGGCGACGATGTCGCCGGTGTAGAGCCACTGGTGGCCCGCGAGCAGGCCGACGACGGTGGCCCCGACCGTCAGGGCGAGCAGCAGGACGAGCACCACTAGGAAGCGCAGCCGGCTGCGGATGGTGACGGTGGCGCCCGGTGGGCGCCGGGTGGGTCCGGAGTCACGACCGCCACGGGCGAGGAGCACCATCACGACCGCACCGGCGATCGTCGTGGTGACCCCGGTGGGCACGGACATGGCCTCGTCGGCGCCGAGCACGGCGCGGACGATGACGTCGGCCGCGACGACGACGAGGGCGCCGACCAGACCTGCGGCCGGAAGCAGCACCGCGTGCCGGTTCAGCGTCGGCACGAGCCGGCCGAGCAGGCGGACCAGGACCGGGGCGCACAGCCCGACGAAGCCGATCGGGCCCGCCAGCGTCACCGAGGCCGAGGTGAGCAGCACCGCGAGCACGGTCCCGATCGCACGGGTCGAGCGGACCGGGACGCCGAGGACCGAGGCGGCGTCGTCGCCGGCGGAGAGCAGGTCGAGCCGGCGGGCCAGCAGCAGGCCGCAGACCGTCGCCACCAGGACCACCGGCGCCACCTGCCAGAACGCCCGTAGCCCGAGCTGGCTCAGCGAGCCGCTGCCCCAGGCGAACAGGCTCGTGGTCTCCTCGGAGTAGAGGATGAGCAGCGTCGAGGTGGCGGCCTGGAGCGCGAGTGCGACGGCCGATCCGGCGAGGATCAGCCGGGTCGTCGACGTACCGGCGCCACCGGCCAGGGCGAGGACGATGCCGGCGGCCACGAGGCCGCCGAGGAAGGCCGTGATGCCGGAGGCCCACAGCGGGACCGACAGGCCGAAGGCGGCGACCAGCGTGACCGCGAAGTAGGCGCCGCCGGTCACCGCGAGGGTGTCGGGGGCGGCCATCGCGTTGCGGGCGAGCGACTGCAGGAGCGCCCCCGCGACACCGAGGGCGAACCCGACCGCGATGCCCGCGGCGAGCCGGGGGATCCGCGAGCCGGTGATGATCTCCATGGTCGACGCGGTGGCGCCGTGCGACTGCTCACGTCCGAGCAGCGCGTCGAGGAAGTCTGCGGGGCCGACGCCCGAGGTGCCCTGGGTGAGGTGCCAGCAGGCGGTCAGCAGCAGCCCGACGAGCAGGCACAGGAGGACGACAGAGGCGCCTCCCGCGCCCGCCCGCGGGGCCTTGACGGCATCGGTCACTTGCTGAGCAGGTCGACGTACGCGTCCAGGACCTGCTCGGCGGAGCGCGGGCCACCGAAGGTCCAGATGCCCTCGGGGAAGGCGTGGGTGCGGCCCTCGCTCACGGCGGGGATCGACTTCCAGACGTTGTTCTTGGCCAGCTCGGCGTTGATGTCACCGGCGGGGTCGACGGTGCCGGTGTGGAAGAAGGTGGCGTCGCCGAGCGTGGTCATGCCCTCGATGTCGGTCTGCCCGAGGCCGTACGCCGGGTCGACCTCGCCCGTCCAGGCGTTCTTCAGCCCGATCTCCTCGCCGAGCTCACCGATCAGCGAGCCCTGGCCGAACGGGCGGATCGCGACGTTGGCGCCGTCGATCCAGCCGTCGAAGTAGACGAACTCGGTGCCTGCGGCGTCGGCGTCGGCGACCGCCTTCTTGGAGGCGGCGAGCTTGTCCTCGAAGTCACCGACGACGGCCTCGGCCTGCGCCTCGCGGCCGGTGGCCTCGGCGATCATCTCGAAGGTGGTCACCATGTTGGCGACCGGGTCCTTGGCGTCGGCGCCCTTCGTGGCGAGGACGGGGACGTCGTACTTGGCGAGCTGCTCGAGGATCTCGTCCTCGGCGGTGTAGGCCTCGACGACGATCAGGTCGGGGTTGGTGCCGAAGAGGGTCTCGAGGTTCGGCTCGCCCCGGGTGCCGACGTCGGTGACGTCCTCGCCGAGCTCCTCGGCGGTGTCCCAGGTGCGGTAGCCCTTGGCGTCGGCCACGGCGACCGGGTCCACGCACAGGCTGAGGAGGTCCTCGGTCTGCTGCCACTCGAGGACCGCGACCCGTTCGGCAGGCTTGTCGAGCTCGACCTTGTTGCCGAAGGAGTCGGTCAGGCTGACCGCGCCGGTCGAGGTCTCGACCCCCTCGCAGCCCGCGGAGGCCTTCTTGTCGGACGTGTCGGTCTCGGCGGCGGTGGTGGTCTGCCCGCAGGCGGCGAGCAGCAGGGCTGCGCAAGCCGTTGCCAGGGCAGCCGTCGTCGTACGTCGAATCATGTCTTCCTCTTCGTGTCCGCCGGCGTCAGCGCCGGGCGTGATGCCTGCCGCGTGGCTCGACCCGGACGCGCCCGGTCTCCAGATCGGAGGTCACCTCGATCGGGAGCCCGTACACCTCGGAGAGGTGTTCGGCGGTGAGCACGTCAGCGGGTTCGCCGGTGGCGTGCACAACGCCGTGGTGCAGCAGTACGACCTGGTCCGCCACGGCGGCGGTCTGGTTCAGGTCGTGCAGGACGACGCCGATGGCCGTCCCGTGATGGTCCGCGAGGTCGCGGACCAGGTCCAAGATCTCGACCTGGTAGCGCAGGTCGAGGTGGTTGGTGGGCTCGTCGAGCAGCAGCACGCCGGTGTCCTGGGCCAGGCAGCTGGCCAACCACACGCGCTGCAGCTCGCCACCGGAGAGCTGGTCGACCGGCCGGTCCGCCATCCGTGCCGTGCCGGTCAGCTCCAGCGCCCGGTCGATGCTCGCCAGGTCGTCCTCGGTCAGTGCGGCGAAGCGCCGGCGGTGGGGGTGACGGCCGAACCCGACGATGTCGCGGACGGTCAGACCGGAGGGGTGCGGACGCGACTGCGACAGCAGCGTCACCCGGCGCGCGAACTCGCGCGCGCCCAGCGGGGCGCTGTCGTCGCCGTCCAGCGACACCGACCCGGAGGTCACCCGGTGCAACCGGGCGAGGGAGCGGAGCACGGTCGACTTCCCCGAGCCGTTCGGGCCGATGAGAGCGGTGACCCGCCCCGACTCGAGGCCGATCGAGACTCCATGGACGACGGTGGCGCGGGCGTAGCCGAGAACCAGGTCGTGACCGGAGAGCGCAGGGGGCATGAGGTGAGGCTAGCCTAACTAAGGCTCGCCTGTCTCAGGGGGTCCGCGAATTCGGTCCCGGCGCGCCTGGATGTCCGGTTCGCGCGGGGAGGTGTGGGGTTCCTAGACTGTCGTTCATTCATGACAACTGAGTCATCAGACGACGAAAGCCAGTGATGTCCGGTCCCAACACCGACTATGACCCGGTAGAGGTCACCCCCTTGAAGGCTGAGGAGGTCGAGGCCGCGCGCGATGCTGCGCTGGCAGCCATCGACGCCGCGAACAGTCTCGAGGAGCTCAAGCAGGCACGGCTCGACCACGCCGGCGACCGTTCGCCGCTGGCCCTGGCCAACCGCGAGATCGGCGCGCTGCCACCGGCCGCGCGCAAGGAGGCCGGCCAGCGCGTCGGCAAGGCCCGCGGCGCCGTCAACCAGGCGCTCGCGGCGCGCCAGAAGGTCCTCGAGGCCGAGCACGAGGCCCGGATGCTGGTCGAGGAGACCGTCGACGTGACGCTCCCGACCGACCGGGTCCCGGCCGGCGGCCGTCACCCGCTGACCACCGGCGCCGAATACATCGCCGACATCTTCGTGGCGATGGGCTGGGAGGTCGCCGAGGGTCCGCTCATCGAGGCCGAGTGGCTCAACTTCGACGCCCTCAACCTGGGTCCGGACCACCCGGCCCGCACCATGCAGGACACCTTCTGGACCGAGCCCGCGGAGAACCACGTGGTCCTCCGCACCCACACCAGCCCGGTCCAGGCGCGCACCATGCTCACCCGCGAGGCGCCGATCTACGTGGTGTGCCCCGGCCGCGTCTTCCGCACCGACGAGTACGACGCGACCCACTCGCCGATGTTCCACCAGGTCGAGGGGCTGGCCATCGACGAGGGCATCTCGATGGCGAACCTGAAGGGCACCCTGGACCACTTCGCCACCCAGATGTTCGGCGAGGGCATCGTGACCCGGTTCCGGCCGTCGTACTTCCCCTTCACCGAGCCCTCTGCCGAGGTCGACCTGACCTGCTTCGTCTGCCGCGGCGCGCAGGTCGTCGACGCCGGAGACGGTCAGCTCGTCACCTGCCGCACCTGCAAGGGCGAGGGCTGGATCGAGTGGGGCGGCTGCGGGATCGTCAACCCGCGCGTGCTGGTGGCGTGCGGCGTCGACCCCGAGAAGTACAGCGGCTTCGCGTTCGGGATGGGCATCGACCGCACCCTGATGTTCCGCACCGGCCTGTCCGACCTGCGCACCCTGTTCGAGGGTGACGTCCGGCTTACTACTGCATTCGGGAGTGAACTGTGAAGGCCCCCCTCTCCTGGATCAAGGAGTACGTCGACCTGCCCGCCGAGCTCGGCATCGAGGAGATCACCGACCGGCTGACCGCGCTCGGCCTCAAGCTGGAGGCGATCGAGACCTCGGGCGCCGGCATCGATGGCCCGCTCGTGGTGGGCCAGGTGCTCACCGCCGAGAAGGAGCCGCAGAAGAACGGCAAGGTCATCAACTGGTGCACCGTCGACGTCGGTGCTGCCAACGGCACGGGGGAGCCGCAGGGGATCGTCTGCGGCGCGCACAACTTCGTGCCCGGGGACAAGGTCGTCGTGATCCTTCCCGGTGGCGTGCTGCCCGGCAACTTCCAGATCTCGGCGCGGAAGACCTACGGCCACATGTCGGCCGGCATGATCTGCTCCGCGCGTGAGCTCGGGCTGGGGGAGGAGGCCGACGGCATCATCGTGCTCCCGGCCGACGCTCCCGCACCCGGCACCGACGCCCGCGAGGTGCTCGGGCTCGGCGAGGAGATCATCGAGTTCGAGATCAACCCCGACCGTGCCTACGCGCTCTCGATGCGCGGCATCGCGCGCGACGCGGCGCTCGGGTTCGAGGCGCCGTTCCACGACCCGGCCCAGCGGGACACACCGATGGCCAACGACACCGGCTATCCGGTCCAGATCGAGGACACCGACGGGTGCGACTACTTCGTCGCGCGCACCGTCACCGGCTTCGACCCCACCGCTCCGACGCCCGACTTCATCAAGAAGCGGCTCGAGGCCGTCGGCGTGCGGTCGATCTCCCTGGCCGTCGACGTGACCAACTACGTGATGTTCGAGCTCGGCCAGCCGATCCACGCCTACGACCGCGCCAAGCTGCAGGGCCCGATCGTGGTCCGTCGTGCGAACGCGGGGGATAAGCTGGAGACGCTCGACGGGACGGTCCGTGTCCTCGATCCCGAGGACCTGGTCGTCTGCGACGACTCCGGCCCGATCGGCCTGGGCGGGGTGATGGGCGGTGCCACGACCGAGGTCTCGGAGTCCACCACCGACCTGCTCATCGAGGTCGCTCACTGGGAGCCGCGCTCGATGTTCCGCACCGGGCGCCGCCACAAGCTCACCTCCGAGGCCGGCAAGCGCAACGAGCGCGGCACCGACCGGCTGCTGCCGCCGGTCTCGGCCCAGCGTGTGGTCGAGCTGCTCGTGGAGCACGGCGGCGGCGTGGTCGAGGAGGGCGTGACCGCGGTCGGTCCCACCGCCTCGCCGCAGACGCGCGCGCCGCTCACCGAGATCACCATCGCCGCCGACCTGCCGGCCCGGATCATCGGTATCGACGTATCCGTCGAGACGGTCGTGAAGTCGCTGGAGCTGGTCGGCTGCCAGGTGAGCGTCGAGGGTGACTCGCTGACCGCGAAGGTCCCGACCTACCGGACCGACCTGGTCGACCCCTACGACCTGATCGAGGAGGTCGCCCGCATCGTCGGCTACGACAAGGTCCCCTCGGTGCTGCCGCGCCGGGCGACCGGCCGTGGCCTGACCCGCGCCCAGCAGCTGCGCCGCCGGATCGGGCGGGCGCTGGCCGGTGCCGGGCTGGTGGAGGTCGTCGACTTCCCGTTCGTGGGCGACGCCGACTTCGACCGGCTCGGGCTGTCCGCCGACGACGTCCGTCGCCACACCGTCAACCTGGCCAACCCGCTCAGCAGCGAGGAGCCCGGCTACACGACGACCCTGCTGCCCGGGCTGCTGAAGGTCGCCGCCCGCAACGTCTCCCGAGGTCAGGACGGGGTCTCCCTGTTCGAGACCGCGACGGTCGCGTTCCCGGTGGACCAGGCCGCGCCGATCTACGGCGTCGACCGGCGGCCGTCGGCGGAGGAGCTCGAGAAGCTCCTCGCCGCGATCCCGCGCCAGCCGCTGCACCTCGCCGTCGTCCTCGCCGGGGAGCGTACGCGGGGTGGCTGGTGGGGCTCGGCCGAGACGGCTTCGTGGGCCGACGCCATCGACGTCGTCCGCCGCCTGGGCACCGAGCTCGGGGTCTCGGTCGAGGTCGCCTCGGCGTCGCGGGCGCCGTGGCACCCGGGTCGCTGCGCGGTCGTCTCCGTCGACGGGGTCGAGTTCGGCCACGCCGGCGAGCTGCACCCCAACGTGTGCAAGGCGTTCGGCTTGCCGGCCCGCTCGGCGGCGGTCGAGATCGACCTCGACTTCCTGATCTCGAAGGTGCCCGCCACCGCTGCCGGCCCGGTCTTCTCGACCATGCCGGTCGCGAAGGAGGACGTCGCGCTGACGGTGTCGACCGACGTCACCGTCGCTGCCGTCGAGGCGGCCCTGCGTGAGGGTGCCGGCGAGCTGCTCGAGACCGTGCGGCTCTTCGACGTCTACGAGGGCGACCAGGTCGGCGAGGGCAAGAAGTCGCTCGCCTTCGCGCTCCGCTTCCGCGCTCCCGACCGCACGCTGAAGGCCGAGGAGACCGCGGCCGCTCGCGATGCGGCCGTGGCCAAGGCGGCCGAGCTCACCGGCGCCGTCCAGCGCTGAGTCCTCACCGCGTCAGGACCCCGCACCCGCGGCGTCCTGACGCGGGTCCGGCTCAGCCGCGATCCTCCCGCAGGAGGGTGAGAACCGAGTCGATCTCCTCGGGGGTCGTCTCCCACGACGTCACGAACCGGACCTGGCCGTCGAGGCGGTAGAAGAGCACCCCGGCGGCCTCCAGGCGGTCGGCGGTCTCCTCCGACAGATCGACCCAGGCCAGGTTGGCGTCGACGGAGTTGGTGATGCGTACGCCTTCCTTCTCCAGGCCCGCGGCGAGCTCGGCCATCCGCTCGTTGGCGTTGCGGGCGTTGCGGAGCCAGAGGTCGTCGGTGAGGTAGGCGAGCAGCTGGGCCGACTGGTAGCGCATCTTCGAGGTGACGTGGCCGCTGCGCTTGGTGCGGTAGACCAGCTCGTCGGCGGGGGCGTCGGTGAAGCAGACGATCGCCTCGGCCGAGAGGGCGCCGTTCTTGGTCGCGCCCAGGGAGAGTACGTCGACACCGGCCCGCCAGGTGAGGTCGGCCGGCGACGCACCGGTGGCCACGACACCGTTCGCGAACCGGGCACCGTCCAGGTGCACGCGCAGGTCACGGGTCTTGGCGATCCCGGTGAGCTCGGCGATCTCGGCGACCGAGTAGACCGTGCCGTAGTCGGACGGTGAGGTCAGCGAGAGGACGGCCGGCTGGGAGTGGTGGGGGTCGCCCCAACGTACGCCGTCCAGGTGGGCCTGCAGTGCCTCGGGCGCCATCTTGTAGTCGTCGCCGGCGATGCCCGTCATCACTGCGCCGCCGCTCAGGAAGGAGGTGGCGCCGCCTTCGCTGCCCAGGATGTGCGCGGTCTCGTGGCACACCACCGAGCCCCACGGCGGGGTCATCGCGGAGAGCGAGAGGGCGTTGGCGGCGGTGCCGCTCAGGACCGGGAAGACGCGGGCCGTGGGGTGCTCGAAGACCTCGCGCACCCGGCTCTCGAGCGCGGCGGTCACCTCGTCACCTCCGTAGGCGAGCGCGGAGCCGGAGTTGACGGCGGCCATCGCCTCCAGGATCGCGGGGGAGACGGAGGCGGCGTTGTCAGAGCGCAGTTCGACGGTCACGGTCCTATTCTCGCCATGACGGCTCCACTCCTCGGAGGGAGGGCCGAAATCCCGTACGTACGCGATATATCGTTATGACAGAATGGCCGCTGTGACGACACTGAGTGTGCTGGACGAGGTCACCTGGGCGGGGGCGCCGGTGGCCGGCGAGCGGACCCGGGCGCTGCTGCGCGCGCTGGTCGACGCCGGTCCGCGAGGTGCCTCCGAGGCTGCTCTGGTCGAGGAGATCTGGGGACGCGACGACGTCCCGGCCAACCCCGCCAAGGCGCTCCAGGTGGTCGTCTCCCGGGCTCGGACGGCGACCGCGTCCGACGCGATCGAACGTACGCCGCGGGGCTACCGCCTCGGCCTCGAGGCGGGCGAGGTCGACGCCTGGTCGCTGCGGCCGCACGCGCTGCGACTTGCCGCGGAGAAGCGGTACGCGGAGGCGCTCCCGCTCCTCGAGCGGCTCGACCGGCTCGATCCCGACGAGGAGGTCACCGAGGCGATCCTCCGGGCGGTCGCCGCGGTGCACGGTGTGCCGGCGGCGCTGGAGCGGTTCGCGGCGTACCGGGCCGGGCTGGCCGACGGCCTCGGCGTCGACCCGAGCCCGCGGCTGCGGGCGGTTCATGCCGAGCTGCTCGCGCGCGACCGTCCGGTGCGCTCGGGGCTGCGCCACGACGCCGACCTGCTGATCGGTCGCGAGCAGGACACCGCCGAGGTCTCCGCACTGCTGAAGAGCTCGCGCGTCGTCACGATCCTCGGGCCGGGTGGCCTGGGCAAGACCAGCCTGGCCCAGGTGATCGCGCATGGCGCCGAGCAGCCGGTGGTCCACTTCGTCGAGCTGGTCGGCGTGACCGCGCCCGACGACCTGGTCAGCGAGGTCGGCTCGGCGCTCGGCGTACGCGACTCGGTCGCCCGCCGTGACCGGCTCACCCCCGAGCAGCGCGCCGACGTGCGGTCGCGGATCGCCCAGCAGCTCGACGGCGCGCCCACCCTGATCGTGCTCGACAACTGCGAGCACATCGTGGCCGCCGTAGCCGACCTGGTCGCCTTCCTGGTCGCGACGGTGCGCGACCTGACCGTCCTTACCACCTCGCGCAGCCCGCTCGCCATCGGCGCGGAGCGGGTCTACCCGCTCGGCCGGCTGGGGGCGTACGACGGCAGTGAGCTGTTCCGCCGGCGAGCGGTCGCCGCGCGGCCCGGCGTCCAGCTCGACGAGGACCGCGTCGACGAGATCGTCACCCGGCTCGACGGGCTGCCGCTGGCGATCGAGCTGGCCGCGGTCAAGGTGCGGGCGATGTCGGTCGCCGACATCGCCCGGCGGCTGGAGAACCGGTTCGAGCTGCTGCGCGGCGGCGACCGCAACGCCCCCGACCGCCATCAGACGCTCGTCGCGGTCATCGACTGGTCCTGGAACCTGCTCTCCGAGCGGGAGCGCCGGGCGATGCGCTGGCTATCGGTCTTCCACGACGGCTTCACTCTCGCGGCCGCGGAGGCGATGCTCGGTGCCGATGCCTTCGCCGCGATCGAGGAGCTGGTCGACCAGTCCCTGCTGACAGTCGTCGAGGCACCGCTCGGGTTCCGCTACCGGATGCTCGAGACCGTGCGTGAGTTCGGCCGCATGCAGCTCATCGACTCCGGCGAGGACGGCGCCGCCCGGGCGGCGCAACGAGCCTGGGCCACGGCCTACGCGGACGCGGGGGCGGGCCGGATCTACTCCCCAGAGCAGTTCGAGGCGATGGACGAGCTGCGGGCGGAGGAGAGCAACCTCGCCGACATCCTGCGTCAGGTCCTTGCCGACGACGAGGCCGAGTCCGTGATCCGCCTCTTCTGCGCGCTGGGCGTCTTCTGGACCATCGCGGGCGAGCACCAGCGCGTGATCATGCTGGCCGGGCCCGTCGCCGACCTCTTGGCCGAGTGGGAGCCGCCTGCCGAGATGCTGGAGAAGACCAGGCTCGTCCTGGCGCTGCTGCTCTTCGGCGCGGCGGTCACCGGTGGCAGCGGCCTGGAGCGGCTGATGGCGATCCTCGACCGGGTCGGCATCGAGGCCGCGGACCCGCAGCTCAGGGTGATGCTGAAGGTCATGCAGGCGATGGCGGGCACCGTCGCCCGGGCGGGCGCCGGCGAGCCCGGCCGGCCGCTGGAGGACGAGCTGACCGAGCTGATCGCCGATCCCGACCCGGAGGTGCGCGCCCGCGCCTACACCTTCCTCAGCCACGAGCGGGAGAACCTCGGCGACCCCGAGGGAGCGCTCGCCGCGGGGACGGAGGCGCTGCGCCTGACCGGCACCGCGGGCGGACCCTGGCCGCGCGCGATGCTGCACGCCCAGCTCAGCGGTCTCTACGCCCAGCTCGGCCGTCTCGGCGAGGCCGCCCACCACGCCCGCGAAGCCGTCCCGGTCCTGCGCCGTCTCGGCGCCGACGACGACCTCATCCAGACCCACGCCGTCCTGGTGACGTACGCGGTGGAGCAGGGGCGCCTCGAGGAGGCCGCCGAGATCCTCGCGGAGCTCTCCGAGAAGCAGCCTCGCGGTGGCTTCGGCTCCCGTGGTGCCGTCCATGGCGCCAAGGCGCAGCTCCTCCTCGCCCAGGGGCGGGTCCAGGAGGGCCTGGCGCTGTTCGGCGAGGTGGTGGCGACGATGGGCGAGCTGCCGTTCCCCGGGTTCACCGACGACCCCGACCTGGTCCCGTGGCGGGTCGCGGCCGAGGCCGTCACCGTGGTCAGCTGCGCCCGCCACGGCGAGGCATCCGACGGCGCCGACCTCTTCGACGTACTCATGGCGAAGGCGCCCCGGCTCGTCTCCCGGGAGCGCCGCTCCCAGGACTATCCGGTGACCGGCATGCTGCTCCTCGCGCTGGGCGTGTGGGGCCTCCTCAGGGACGCGCTTCCGCGCGAGGAGTCGGTGAGGCTGCTGGTCCTGGCTGACCGGTTCGGCTACTCCCGGTCCTTCCTCGACATGCGCTGGGAGCTCGCCGTCGCCGACGCGGCGCGGCTCGCACCGGGCGTGCTCGAACGCGTCTCGGCCGAGTACGGCGAACGCCGCGGGCTCGCCCTGGTGGACGAGGCCCGCGGCGTCATCGCGCGCGTGGTGCCCGCGGGCTAGAGCTTCTTGCTGTAGCTCCACACCGAGATCGGCGCGAAGATCGCGACGACCGCGGCGCAGCCGACCAGTGCCCACACGACGCTCAGGGTGAGGTCGCCGGCGTTCATCAGGTCGCGGGTGGCGTTGATGACCAGGGTGACCGGGTTGACGTCGACGAAGTGCTGCAGCCAGTTCGGCATGGTCTCCTTCGGCACGAACGCGGGGGAGAGGAACGTCAGCGGGAACATGATCATCATGCCCAGCCCCTGCACTCCGCCCGCGGTCTTCAGGACCGTGCCGAGCCAGGTGAAGATCCAGCTCAGCGACCAGCCGGCGAAGATGGTCAACGCCCAGCCGGCGAGCACTCCGCCGACGCCACCACCGGGCCGGTAGCCCATCAGCAGGCCGACCAGGATCGTCAGTGTTGCCGCGATCCCGTAGCGGAGCAGGTCGGCGACGGCGGGTCCGGCCAACGGCGCGATCCGGGCGATCGGGAGCGCCTTGAACCGGTCGAAGACGCCCTTGTCCATGTCCTCGCGCAGCTGGGTACCGCGAGCCATCGAGGCGGTCAGCGCCGTCTGGGCGAGGATGCCGGTGATGATGGTGGGCAGGTACGCCTTCACGTCACCGGAGATCGCGCCGCCGAAGATGTAGGCGAACATCGCGGTGAACAGCAGCGGCTGGATCGTGACGTCGAAGAACTGCTCGGGGTTGCGCATCATCTTGATCAGTGCGCGCCGGGCCATGGTGAGTGTCTGGGAGACCGTCTCGCCGATACCGGGGTGGGGCTTGAGCGGGCGGTCGGCGACGGCGTACGTCGAGATCAGTGCAGCCATCTCAGGCCACCTCCTCGGTGCGGATGTCGGTGCGGGTCTCTGCCGGGTTCTCGGCGTGGTTCCCGGCGGGGCTCTCGGAGCTCTCGGTGCCGTGGCCGGTCAGGGCGAGGAAGACCTCGTCGAGGGTCGGCTGCTGCACGTTGGCGGTCGTGATGGAGATGCCGGCGTGGCGCAGGCCGATGAGCACGTCGGCGGCCCGGTCGGCATCGGCCAGCGGTACGTTGACCCCGCCGGCCTCGGGAGTGAGCACGGGACGCTCGCCGGTGACCTTCTCGACCACGGCCGCGGCGGTGGCGACCTGCGTCTTGTCGCTCAGCCGCAGGTGGAGCGTCGAGTTCCCGACCGAGGTCTTGAGCTGCTCGGAGGTGCCCTCGGCGACCTTGACGCCGCGGTCGATGACCGCGATCCGGTCGGCGAGCTGGTCGGCTTCGTCGAGGTACTGCGTGGTCAGCAGGACCGTGGAGCCGCCGGCCACCAGCGTACGGATGGTGTCCCACATCTGGCCGCGGGTGCGCGGGTCCAGGCCGGTGGTCGGCTCGTCGAGGAAGATGAGCGGGGGACGGGACAGGAGCGAGGCGGCCAGGTCGAGGCGGCGGCGCATGCCGCCGGAGAACTTCGAGATCTGCCGCTTGGCCGCCTCCTGGAGCCCGAAGGACTCCAGGAGCTCCTCCGAGGCGGCTCGGGCGGCCTTGCCGGACATGCCGAGCAGGCGGCCGAAGAGGACCAGGTTCTCGGTGGCGGTGAGGTTCTCGTCGACCGAGGCGTACTGCCCCGTCACGCCGACGAGCTGACGCACCTGGTGGGGGTGCGCCTTGACGTCGACCCCGAAGATCTCCGCCGTGCCGGCGTCGATCGGGAGCAGGGTCGCGAGCATCTTGAGGGTCGTGGTCTTGCCGGCGCCGTTGGGCCCCAGCACGCCGAAGACCTCGCCGCGGCGGATCTCGAGGTCGGTCCCGTCGACCGCGGTGAAGTCTCCGAAGGTCTTGACCAGACCCGAGGCCGATACGGCCAGTTCGGTGGTTGTCATGCTCCCACGGTGAAGGGCGCCGGTTTCAGCGCGCCTTCACCGCGGTTTCACGACCCCGGGCCGGTTTCAGCGGGCGGCGTCGAGGCGGGCGAGGACGTCGTCGAGGTCGTCGCCGACCACCAGCGACTCGCCGGGGGAGCCGTGCATGAAACCGGCCTCGGCGATGCGCTCCATCATCTCCACGAGCGGGTCCCAGAAGCCGTTGATGTTGAACAGGCCGACGGGCTTGCCGTGCAGCGACAGGGTCTGCCAGGTCCAGACCTCGAAGAGCTCCTCGAGGGTGCCGATCCCGCCGGGGAGGACCAGGAAGGCCTCGGCGCGCTCGGCCATGCGCGCCTTGCGCTCGTGCATGGTGTCGACCACGATCGTCTGCATCCCCGGCGCGCCTTCGACGCGACCCCACTCTCGCTCGATCATGAAGCGTGGGATCACGCCGAAGACCCGGCCGCCGCCGTCGATGGTGCCCTGGGAGATCTGACCCATCAGCCCGCCGCCGCCCGCACCGTAGACCAGCTCGATGCCACGCTCGGCGAGCCCTGCGCCGACCTCGTAGGCCTTCTTCCCGAGCGCCGGGTCGTTGCCGTCGCGGGAGCCGAGAAAGACCGCCAGGTGCTTGATCATGCGGCGAAGGTTAGTCGTCCGTGATCGCCTGGTTGGTCAACGCGCGGAAGCGCTCGTAGATGTCCTTGTCCCCGGTGACCTGGATGCCCTCGTCGTCGCGGCGACGCCAGAGCCAGGCGTCGAGGTCCGCCGCCGGACCCTCGATGACGACGTCCGGCTCGGTGCCGGCCGGGATCTCCTCGGCGGGGACGACGCTGAGGTCGGGCTCGTCCTCGAGCCGGTCGCCGTTGGGACGGGTGCCGGAGACGACGCCCAGCTGGACCCAGGTCTGGGTGTCGGTGTCCACGGCGTCGACGCGCACGTAGTGGTCGCTGCCCGCGAAGGTCGCCCAGTCGGGCTTCCCGCCGTAGAAGACGTCGAGGAGCTCGTCGATCCCGTCCGCGGCGAGCGCGGGGTCGAGCGGCGTCACCGCGCCGGCGGTGAGCTCGGCGTCGAGGCGGTGGATGAGGATCTCGTGTGCCTGCCGGCGGTAGGCGAAGGCGGCGGTGTTGTCCTGCGACCAGGACCAGGTGGGCTCCTCGGGCGCGGTCTGCTCGAGGGTCTTGATGAAGCGGGCGTTGAGCTCGTCGAAGCGGGCGAGCAGGTCCTGGTAGCTCGCGCCCTCCGGGCGCTCGAGCTCGGTATAGGTCTCCTCGGTCGGCTCTGCGGGACGGCTCTCCAGGACGTACGTCCAGAAGTGCTGGACCTCGGCGGCGACGTGCCACAGCAGGTCGGCGGCGGTCCAGTCCGGGGCGGTCGGGACCGTGGCGGCGGGATCGGTGTCGGCCAGCACGGCACGGAAACGCGCCGACTCCGACCGGATGTGGTCGAGGTAGGCGGCGGGGGTGAGACGAGTCATGGAGGGAACCTTAAGCGTCACCGCTGACACATTTCCTCCGGGTTTCCTTCACGGCCGTCTCAGGGGTCGAACACGCTTTGCGACATACATGCAGAGTGACGTATGTTCATGCACATGACGAAGAAGCGCGTCGCCGTAGCCGGTGCCAGTGGATACGCCGGAGGCGAGCTGCTCAGGCTGCTGCTGGCCCACCCCGAGGTGGAGATCGGCGCACTGACCGCCGCCTCCAGTGCGGGCAAGACCCTGGGGAGCCTCCAGCCCCACCTGCTCCCGCTGGCCGACCGCGTGCTGGAGCCCACCAACGCCGAGACCCTGGCCGGTCACGACGTCGTCTTCCTGGCGCTGCCGCACGGGGAGTCCGGACCGATCGCCGCCGGCCTTCCCGACGACGTGGTCGTGATCGACTGCGGCGCCGACTACCGGCTCGCCGATGCCGAGACGTGGACGAAGTTCTACGGCACCGACCACGCCGGCACCTGGCCCTACGGGCTGCCCGAGCTGCGGGGACAGCGGGAGACCCTGACCGGCGCTCACCGGATCGCCGTGCCCGGCTGCTTCCCGACCGTCTCCACCCTCGCCCTCGCCCCGGCCGTCGAGGCCGGCATCGTCGAGCCCGAGGTCGTCGTGGTCGCCGCCACCGGCGCCAGCGGCGCGGGGAAGTCGTCCAAGCCGCACCTCATCGGCGCCGAGGTGATGGGCAACGTGAGCGCCTACGGCGTCGGTGGCGTCCACCGCCACACCCCCGAGATCGTCCAGAACCTCTCCGCGCTGGTCGACGGCGAGGTGTCGGTCTCCTTCACCCCGGTGCTGGTGCCGATGCCGCGCGGCATCCTGGCCACCTGCTCGGCCAAGCTCGCCGCCGACGTGACCGCGGCCGATGCGCGCGCCGTCTACGAGAAGGCCTACGGCGAGGAGCCCTTCGTCCACCTGCTCCCCGAGGGCCAGTGGCCCCAGACCCAGGCCGTGCTCGGCTCGAACGCCGTCCTCCTGCAGGTGGCCGTCGACGAGGCCGCCGGCCGGCTGGTCGTGATCGGCGCCGAGGACAACCTCGCCAAGGGCACCGCCGGGGGAGCGATCCAGTGCATGAACCTCGCGCTCGGTCTCGACGAGACCGCCGGCCTGTCGACGGTGGGAGTGGCACCGTGATCGACCTGGAGACGGTGTCGCACGAGCCCGGCCGCCCCGACCCCGCCAAGGCCCGCACCCTGGCCGGCGCGCTGCCGTGGCTGAAGGAGTACCACGGCAAGATCGTCGTGGTGAAGTACGGCGGCAACGCCATGACCGACGACAAGCTCAAGCGCGCCTTCGCCGAGGATGTCGCCTTCATGCGGTTCGCCGGCTTCAAGCCGGTCGTCGTGCACGGCGGCGGCCCGCAGATCTCGAGCATGCTCGACCGGCTCGGCATCGAGTCGGAGTTCCGCGGCGGGCTGCGGGTGACCACCCCCGAGGCCATGGACGTCGTCCGGATGGTCCTGGTCGGGCAGGTGCAGCGTGAGCTCGTCGGACTCATCAACGAGCACGGCCCGCTGGCCGTCGGTCTGTCCGGCGAGGACGCCGGGCTCTTCACCGCCGAGCCGGCCAGCACCGTCGTCGACGGTGAGGAAGTCGACCTCGGCCAGGTCGGCGAGGTCGTCGACGTACGTCCCGCGTCGGTCCTCGACATCATCGAGGCCGGCCGGATCCCGGTCGTCTCCAGCGTCGCCCCCGACGCCGACGGCGTCATCTACAACGTCAACGCCGACCGCGCCGCCTCCGCCCTGGCGATCGCGCTGCAGGCCGAGAAGCTGCTCGTCCTCACCGACGTCGAAGGCCTCTATCTCGACTGGCCCGACCCCGAGGAGGTCATCGGCGAGATCAGCCCCGAGGCGCTCGAAGGCATCCTCCCCGACCTCGCCAGCGGGATGATCCCGAAGATGAGCGCCTGCCTCGAGGCGGTCAAGGGCGGCGTCAAGCGCGCCACCGTCGTCGACGGCCGCGAGCAGCACGCGGTGCTGCTGGAGCTGTTCACCGCCGAGGGAGTCGGCACCCAGGTGCTCCCCGGCGTCACCACCAAGACCCGCAAGGCAAGGGAGCTGGACCGATGAGCACCTATGGAGAGCGCTACGCCGCCTCCCTGATGAACACCTTCGGCGCCCCCAAGCTGGTCCTCACCCGAGGCGAGGGCGCCCACGTGTGGGACGAGAACGGCAAGGAGTACGTCGACCTACTGGCCGGCATCGCCGTCAACGCCCTCGGCCACGCCCACCCGGCGCTGGTCTCTGCGGTGACGGCCCAGATGCAGTCGCTCGGCCACGTCTCCAACTTCTTCACCTCCCACCCGCAGGTCGAGCTGGCCGAGGCCCTGCTCGCCCGGGTTCCCGGCGGGGAGACCGGACGGGTGTTCTTCACCAACTCCGGCACCGAGGCCAACGAGGCCGGCTTCAAGCTGACCCGGCGCACCGGCCGTACGCACATCGTGGCTGCTCAGGGCGCCTTCCACGGCCGCTCGATGGGTGCCCTGGCGCTGACCGCCAAGGAGGCCTACCGGGCGCCGTTCGAGCCGCTCCCGGGCGAGGTCACCTTCGTCCCCTACGGCGACGCCTCGGCCTTGGCGGCCGCCGTGACCGACGAGACCGCGGCCATCATCCTCGAGCCGATCCAGGGCGAGGCAGGCGTCGTCGTGCCCCCGGCCGACTACCTGGCAGCCGCGCGGGCCGTGGCCGACGAGCACGGCGCGCTGCTGTGGCTCGACGAGGTGCAGTCCGGCGTGGGCCGCACCGGCCGCTGGTTCGCCCACGAGACCTCCGGGGTCACCGCCGACATCGTCACCCTGGCCAAGGGCCTCGGCGGCGGCTTCCCGATCGGCGCCTGCATCGGTCTGGGCCGGGCGGCCACGCTCTTCGAGCCCGGCAACCACGGCACCACGTTCGGTGGCAACCCGGTCGCCTGCGCCGCGGGTCTCGCGGTGATCGAGACGATCGAGTCCGAGAAGCTCCTCGAGCACGTCACCGTGCTCGGCCAGAAGCTTCGTGACGGTCTCGCCGCCGACCCGCGGGTCGTGCGCGTCGACGGTGAGGGTCTCTTCATCGGCGTGGTCCTCGCCGGTCTCGACTCGGCCGCCGTCGCCGCGGCGGCACTCGAGGCGGGCTTCATCCTCAACAACGCCACCCCCGAGCGGATCCGCATCGTCCCGCCGCTCGTCCTCACCGAGGACGACGCCGAGGCGCTGCTGGCCGCGTGGCCGGGGATCCTCGACTCAGCGGAGGAGGCGAGATGACCAGACACTTCCTCCGCGACGACGACCTCACCCCGGCCGAGCAGGCCGAGGTGCTCGCGCTCGCGGCGTCGATGAAGCAGGAGCCGTACGCCGCCAAGCCGCTGGCCGGCCCGGTGACCGTGGCCACGATCTACGACAAGCCGACGCTGCGCACCCAGGCGTCGTTCTCCTCGGGGATCGCCGAGCTCGGCGGCCACTCGATGCTCGTCGACGGCCGCTTGGCCGGGATCGGCGAGCGGGAGTCGGTCGCCGACGTCGCCCGGGTGCTGGGCCGGCAGGCGGGCGAGATCGTGTGGCGTACGTTCGCGCAGAGCGACCTCGAGGAGATGGCCGCCCACTCCGGTGTCCCGGTTGTCAACGCGCTGACCGACGAGTTCCACCCCTGCCAGCTGCTCGCCGACCTGCAGACGCTGCAGGAGCACAAGGGATCCCTCGCCGGCGTGACCGCGGCCTTCCTCGGCGATGCGGCCTGCAACATGGGCAACTCCTGGGCGCTCGCCGGGGCCACGGCCGGGATGCACGTCCGGTTCGGCGCGCCGGAGGGCTACGCCCCCGACGCGGAGGTGCTCGTCCGGGCCAAGGAGATCGCCCAGGAGACCGGCGGCTCGGTCACGGTGACCTCGGACCCCGTCGCGGCGGCAGCCGGGGCCGACGTACTCATCACCGACACCTGGGTCTCGATGGGCAAGGAGAGCGAGGCGGCCGCCCGGGTCGCGGTGTTCTCGCCCTACGCGCTCACCACCGAGCTGCTCGGCCACGCCGACCCCGACGCGGTCGTGCTCCACTGCCTGCCGGCCTACCGCGGCAAGGAGATCGAGGCCGAGGTGCTCGACGGCCCGCGGAGCCTGGTGTGGGACGAGGCGGAGAACCGGCGCCACGCCCAGAAGGCGATCCTGGCGTTCCTGTGGGAGCGACGATGACGACGAACGAGACCCAGCGGCCGGCGACCAAGGGTGCCCGGCAGTCCCTGATCGTCGACATCATCTGGAGCCGGGAGATCCGGTCGCAGACCGAGCTCTCCGAGGCACTGCTCGCCCACGGGGTCAACGTCACCCAGGCGACGCTGTCGCGCGATCTGGACGAGCTCGACGCGGTGAAGGTGCGGACACCGTCCGGTGCGCTGGTCTACGCGGTTCCCGGCGAGGGCGGCGACCGCACCGCGGTGGCGCCGGGGGAGTCCGCGAGCGGACGCAGCAAGCTCGGCCGACTCGCCCGTGAGCTGTTGGTGAGCGCCGACGGGAGTGCGAACCTGGTGGTGCTGCGTACCCCTGCGGGTGGCGCCCAGTACTTCGCCTCCGCGATCGACCGGGCCGAGTACCCCGACATCCTCGGCACCATCGCCGGCGACGACACCGTGCTCGTCATCGGCCGCGAGCCCAAGGGCGGAGCGGCGCTCGTCGAGCGGTTCCTCAGCCTCGCCGGCAAGACCACAGACATTCCGTAAGTTTCAGAGCAAGGAGCAACATCTCGTGAGCAAGGTCCTGACCTCCCTTCCCAAGGGTGAGCGCGTCGGCATCGCCTTCTCCGGAGGTCTCGACACCTCCGTGGCGGTCGCCTGGATGCGCGACAAGGGCGCGGTCCCGTGCACCTACACCGCCGACATCGGGCAGTACGACGAGCCCGACATCTCCGGGGTCCCGGACCGTGCGATGGCCTACGGCGCGGAGATCGCCCGCGCCATCGACATCAAGCCCCAGCTCGTCGAGGAGGGGCTGGCCGCGCTCGCCTGCGGCGCCTTCCACATCCGCTCCGGCGGCCGTGCCTACTTCAACACCACGCCTCTGGGGCGTGCGGTGACCGGCACCATGCTGGTACGCGCCATGCAGGCCGACGACGTCAACATCTGGGGCGACGGGTCGACCTTCAAGGGCAACGACATCGAGCGGTTCTACCGCTACGGCCTGATGGCCAACCCCGAGCTGCGCATCTACAAGCCCTGGCTCGACGCCGACTTCGTCCACGAGCTCGGTGGCCGTCACGAGATGTCGGAGTGGCTGGTCGCCCACAACCTGCCCTACCGCGACTCCACCGAGAAGGCCTACTCCACCGACGCCAACATCTGGGGCGCCACCCACGAGGCCAAGACCCTGGAGCACCTCGACGTCTCCCTGGAGACCGTCGAGCCGATCATGGGTGTGAAGTTCTGGGACCCCTCGGTCGCCATCGAGACCGAGGACGTCTCCATCTCGTTCGTCGAGGGCCGCCCGGTGGCGATCAACGGCAAGTCCTTCTCCGACCCCGTCGCGCTGGTCTACGAGGCCAACGCGATCGGCGGCCGCCACGGCCTGGGCATGTCCGACCAGATCGAGAACCGGATCATCGAGGCCAAGTCCCGCGGCATCTACGAGGCGCCGGGCATGGCGCTGCTGTGGGCGGCCTACGAGCGGCTGCTCAACGCGGTGCACAACGAGGACACCATGTCCAACTACTACAACGAGGGCCGCAAGCTCGGCCGGCTGCTCTATGAGGGCCGCTGGCTCGACCCGCAGGCTCTGATGCTGCGCGAGTCGATCCAGCGCTGGATCGCCTCCCTCGTCTCCGGCACCGTCACCCTCCGGCTGCGCCGCGGCGAGGACTACACGATCCTGAACACCGAGGGCTCGCACTTCTCCTACCACCCGGAGAAGCTCTCCATGGAGCGCGTCGAGAACGCCGCCTTCGGCCCCGTCGACCGCATCGGCCAGCTCACCATGCGCAACCTCGACATCGCCGACTCGCGCTCCAAGCTGGAGATCTACGCCGGGCATCCCTTGGATCAGGGCACGGTTCTCGTCGAGAACGGCACCCTCTTCGGCGAGCTTCCTGCCGGCGGCTTCGACCGCATCGCCGCCACCGACGGCAAGCCCATCCCCGCCGCTCTTCCTGTCGAGGGGACCGTCCTCGACGACACGATCCTCGACGAGGCCGCGCTGGAGGCGGGCAACGACTGATGGTCCGCGTCCATCGCAGGTCGGCGCGGGTTCTCCCGGTCAGCTCGGACGGCGAGGTGCTGCTGCTGCAGGACACCGATCCGGGGAACCCGTCGCGCGGCGCCTACTGGACCAGCATCGGTGGTGCCATCGACCCGGGCGAGGACGCGGTGGGCACCGCCGTCCGGGAGCTGTGGGAGGAGGCCGGCGTCCGGGTCATGCCCGAGGCGCTGGTCGGTCCCGTCCAGATCCACGACGACGAGTACAGCTGGAACGGCGTCGACTACAGCGGCCACAACGCCTACTTCGCGCTCGGCCTCGACCGTGAGGTCGAGATCAGCTTCGCGAATCTGGAGCCGATCGAGGTCGCGTCCGTCGTCCAAGCCGGCTGGTGGACGCCGGACAAGCTCCGCGCCGAGGGCACCGCATCTCCCGGCGCACTTCCTGACATCATGGAGATCGCTATCAAAGCCGTACGAGGAGAGTCGTGACCACGCCTGCCAACACCACCAACGAGGGCAAGCTCTGGGGCGGCCGGTTCGCCGGGGGGCCGTCGCCGGAGCTGGAGGCGCTCTCGCGCTCGACGCAGTTCGACTGGCGGCTGGCGCTCTACGACATCGCCGGCTCGCACGCCCACGCCAAGGCGCTCGGGGCCGCTGGGCTGCTCACCGGTGACGAGGAGAACGAGATCCACCGGGGGCTGGACGTCCTCGCCGACCGGTTCACCGCCGGACGGCTGCTCCCGGCCGCGTCCGACGAGGACGTGCACGGTGCGCTGGAGCGGCTGCTGATCGAGGAGATCGGTCCCGACATCGGCGGCAAGCTGCGCGCCGGGCGCTCGCGCAACGACCAGATCGCGACCCTCTTCCGGAGCTATCTGCTCGACCACGAGCGGGTGCTCCGCGGGCTCGTGCTCGACCTGATCGACGCCCTCGCCACCCAGGCCGAGGACAACCTCGGCGCGATCATGCCAGGACGTACGCATCTCCAGCACGCCCAGCCGGTTCTGCTCTCCCACCACCTGATGGCCCACGCCTGGTCGCTGCTGCGTGACGCCGACCGGCTCAACGACTGGCAGGCGCGGGTCGTCTGCGACTCGCCGTACGGATCCGGGGCGCTCGCGGGGCAGTCGCTCGGGCTCGACCCCGAGCTGGTCGCGGCCGAGCTCGGCTTCACCGGGTCGAGCGCCAACTCGATCGACGGGACCGCCTCGCGCGACTTCGTCGCCGAGTTCGCCTACGTGTGCGCCCAGATCGGGGTCGACATCAGCCGGATCGCCGAGGAGATCATCCTGTGGGCGACCAAGGAGTTCGACTTCGTCACGCTGCACGACTCCTGGTCGACGGGTTCGAGCATCATGCCGCAGAAGAAGAACCCCGACATCTCCGAGCTCGCCCGCGGCAAGGCCGGACGTCTCGTCGGCAACCTGACCGGGCTGCTGACGACGCTGAAGGCGCTGCCGCTCGCCTACAACCGCGACCTCCAGGAGGACAAGGAGCCCGTCTTCGACTCCCTGGACACCCTCGAGGTGCTGCTCCCGGCCTTCACCGGCCAGGTCGCCACGCTGGTCTACAACACCGACCGGATGGCCGAGCTCGCCCCGCAGGGCTTCTCGCTGGCCACCGACATCGCCGAGTGGCTGGTGCGGCAGGGCACCCCGTTCCGGATCGCCCACGAGCTCGCCGGCGCCTGCGTCCAGGCGGCGGAGAAGCGGGGCGTGGAGCTGGACGCGCTCACCGACGAGGAGTTCGCCACGATCTCCCCGGCGCTCACCCCGGACGTACGCCTGGTGCTGACCATCGAGGGATCGGTCGCCTCCCGTGACGGCCGGGGTGGCACGGCCCCCGACCGGGTCGCCGAGCAGCTCGCCGAGCTCCGGTCCAAGGCAGCCGGGTTCCGTCCGTCCTAGTGCGACTCACGGACCTGCTGAACCAGCGCCCCGAGGTGACCGCTCCGCGGCTCCTCGGGGCGACGCTGTCCCTCGACGGGGTGGAGGTGCGGCTCACCGAGGTGGAGGCGTACGCGGCCGACGACCCCGGCTCGCACGCCTTCCGCGGCGAGACGAACCGCAACCGGGTGATGTTCGGGCCGCCGGGGCGGCTCTACGTCTACTTCACCTACGGCATGCACTACTGCGCCAACCTCGTCTGCCACCCGGAGGGTGAACCCGGCGGAATCCTGCTCCGCGCGGGAGAGGTGGTCGAGGGGATCGAGGTGGCCCGGGAACGACGCGGAACGGTACGCGACGTCGATCTCGCCCGAGGCCCGGCCCGGCTCGCCTCGGCCCTCGGGATCGACCTCACCATGAACGGGACGACCGACTTCGAGCTGGACCTGGCGCCGGCCGAGGCGTGGGCGGGGATCGAGGTGGCCGCCGGGCCGCGGGTCGGGTTGCGGCTCGCCCCGGAGCGTCCGTGGCGGTTCTGGGTCGCGGGCGACCCGACGGTCTCGCGCTACCGGCCGGCGAAGGCCCTCTGAAAAGTCGCCGGACGGGCCGATGACCATCCACAGGCCCGGTTCGGACCGAGGTTGTCCACAGGCCGCGTGGACCCGGGCGGAACTGTCGGTGCTCCCGACCAGGCTGGTGGTCGGAGGTGATCGAGATGACGGTCGCAAGGGTAGAGAAGGAGCCATCACCGGACGATGGCGAGCGGATGGGGCCGGCCGGCGGGCTGGCGACGGTCAACGAGGTGCGGCTGATCGGCCGGCTGTCGCTGGCCGCGGAGGAGAGGGATCTGCCGAGCGGTGACCAGCTCACCGCGTTCCGGGTGGTCGTGAACAGGCCACGTGACAAACGCCGAGGGAGCCGAGTGCAGATCGACGCGCTCGAGTGTCACACCTGGGTCGCCCGGGTCCGGCGGGCGGCGATGACCTGGCAGGTCGGTGACGTGATCGAGGTCAACGGCTCCCTGCGCCGCCGGTTCTTCAAGACCGGCGGACGTCTGCAGTCGATGACCGAGGTCGAGGTGCTGACCGCCAGACGGGTGAGTCGTGCCGCCGCGGCGACGAGGCAGGCGAGCTAGTGCCGCGACTTCTCCAGCCGGACGGCATCGAGAAGCCGGATGAGCACGCCGGGGTGCGGCTTGGGCTGGAAGGAGGTCGCCTTCTCCGGGAGCAGCTGACCGATCGAGGCGGAGGAGAGGATGGTGTCGAACGTGGGCGCCGCCAGCAGCACCGCGACGTCGCGACCCGGGCGGGCCCGCTTCAGCGCGGCATCGACCTGATGGGCGTGCAGCACCCGCGACGGCTGCCGGCGCAGCTCCGGGAGGACCCGGTCGTGCAGGTAGCCGACATCGCCGGTGATCGGGCTCTCGGAGGTGTCGACCTCGAGCGTGGCCCAGCCACGGCCGTCGCTGACCACGATCACGCCCGGGCCGAGCCTGCCCAGCGCGGCGTCACGGCCACCAGCCGTCCACTCGGCCCCGACGGCCTCGGCCGCGGCCCGTAGGTCGCGCAGGTTCACCCCGGCCAGCACGCGGTGGATCGCTCCGAGCTGCAACGGCGTGTCGTCCTGGTCGATGAGCATCGCCAGACCGAAGTCCGTCGCGGTGGAGCCGCCCGGCTCGGCGACCCCCTGAAGCTCGGCGTACGCCGCGTAACGGTGATGTCCGTCAGCGATCAGCGCCTGCTGACTCGCCCAGGCCGTGCGCAGCTGCCCGATCAACGCCTCGTCGGTGATCGCCCAGACCCGATGGTGCTGACCGCCGTGGTCGTCGTACTGCTCCTCGGGAGGGCTGGCCTGCACCCGGTCGAGCAGCGCGGCGACACCGTCGGGCGCATGGTAGGTGAGCAGGATCGGAGCCGGGTGCACTCTCATCTGCCGCATCCGAGAGGCGAGCTGCTCGGCCTGCGCGGTGCGTACGCCCTCGTGGGGCAGCACGGCGGCCTCACCGGGCTCGTCGGTGCGGTGCGAGACGTCGAGGATCCCGACGACGCCACGCACGGTGATCCCGGCCGCGGTGTACTCGTGCAGGTAGAGCGCCAGGTCGCGATGCTCGCGCAGGTCGCCACGTGCCAGCCACGAGCTGATCCGGGACGCGACGCCGCGATAGGGCCGTGAGTAGAGCCGTGCCGAGGTCGGGTCACCGATCCGGGACGGCGCCAGCGAGAGTGCTCGAAAAGGCTCCAGGCGCAGCGGACGCCCCAGGTACGGCGCCCTGACCACACCCGTATCGTCCATCCGCACATCGTAGGGTCACACTGGTGCCATTCGCCGAACCCCCGACTCAGAGTAAGGAACTCCGTGTGCTGACCGGCCATCAGTTGAAGGGCTCAGAACGGACGCTCGCCTCGGTCTACGACGTGGCGATGCTCGACCTCGACGGAGTGGTCTACATCGGTGGTGCCGCGGTCCCGCGCGCCCCCGAGGCGCTCGCCGCGGCGCGAGAGGCCGGGCTGCACCTGGCGTTCATCACCAACAACGCCGCCAGGACTCCGGCCAAGGTCGCCGCGAACATCCAGAATCTGGGGATCGAGGCGACCGCCGAGGACGTGGTCACCTCGGCGCAGGCTGCCGCTCATGTCCTCGCCGAGCGTCTTGACCCGGGTGCGAAGGTGGTCAACCTTGGTGCAGCCGGGCTCCGCGAGCCGATCGAGGCCGTCGGCCTGGTGCCGGTGGCCGTCGACGAGGACGCCGAGGCGATCGTGACGGGCTACAACCCCGAGCTGCTGTGGAAGGACATCCTGCGGGCGGCGGTCCGGATCAAGGACGGTCTCTTCTGGGTCGCCAGCAACACCGACATGACCTTCCCGGCCGCCTTCGGGATCGCGCCGGGCCACGGCGTCCTGGTCGACACCCTGCGCCGCTTCTCGGGTGTCGAGCCCGTGGTGGCGGGCAAGCCGTCGCGGCCGTTGCTCGAGGAGACCATCCGGCGCACCGAGGCCGAGCGCCCGCTGATGGTCGGCGACCGGCTCGACACCGACATCGAGGGCGGCCACAACGCCGGCATCGACACGCTGCTCGTGCTCACCGGGGTGACCGGACTCGAAGATCTGGTCGCGGCCGAGCCGCAGCGGCGGCCGGCCTTCATCTCCTCCGACCTGCGCGGGCTGCTGGAGACCCACGGCGCCCCGGAGAGCGACGGCACGACGGCACGGCTGGCCGGGTGGACGGCAGGGGTACGCGACGGCGAGCTGCGCGTCAACGGCCAGGGAAGCACCGACGACTGGTGGCGGGTCGCCGCGACCAGCGCCTGGGCACACCTGGACGCCACCGGGACGGCGGTCACGATCGGCGCACAGGCCGTGCCGCCTCGCCCGGATGCCGACGGCGGGACGGTAGTCTCAGCCCCATGAGCGAGCAGCACTTCGACGAGACTCCGGCCCCGGCCGGGCTGGGTGGCGCCGGCACGGCGCCGCACACCGGTGTCGCGCGCGTCGACGCGGTCCTCGAGTCGCTCGACCGGCTCGACGAGCTGCCCCTGACCGAGCACGTCAGCGTCTTCGAGGCCGCCCACACCGAGCTGCGCCGCGCCCTGGACCCCGATACCCTTCGACAGGCTCAGGACACCGCCGAGGCCCACGACGCGATGGCCCGGATCGCCGCGGCGTCCGGTGAGCCGCGGCCGACCGACCAGCCCTGAGAGGCGAGCGCATGCCTCCTCGCCGCCTGCGTCTCGACGCCGAGCTGGTCCGCCGCAAGCTGGCCCGATCCCGTGAGCACGCCAGCGAGCTGATCGCCGCCGGCCGCGTCACCGTCTCCGGAAACCGCGCCACCAAGCCGGCCACCGGCGTCACCACCGACGTCGCCATCGTGGTCACCGAGGACCCCGACCGCCCCGACTTCGTCTCCCGCGGGGGCCACAAGCTCGCCGGGGCGCTCGCCGCGTTCAAGCCGCTCGGGCTCTCGGTCGCTGGCCGCCGCTGCCTGGACGCCGGCGCCTCGACGGGTGGGTTCACCGACGTACTGCTTCGCAACGACGCCCGACAGGTCGTCGCCGTCGATGTCGGCTACGGCCAGCTCGCCTGGAGGCTGCAGCAGGACGAGCGGGTCGTCGTCCACGACCGCACCAACATCCGCGACCTCTCCCTCGACGTGGTCGGCGAACCCGTCGACGTCGTCGTCGGCGACCTCTCCTTCATCTCCCTCGAGCTCGTCCTCGACGCGCTGATCGGGGTCACCAGCGCCGACGGCGACCTCGCGCTGATGGTCAAGCCGCAGTTCGAGGTCGGCAAGGACCGGGTCGGCAAGGGCGGCGTGGTCCGCGACCCGGCGCTGCGGGCCGAGGCCGTCAACGCCGTGGCGGCCGCCGCCGCCAAGCGCGGCTGGGGTGCGCGCGCGGTCACCACCAGCCCGCTCCCGGGCCCCTCGGGCAACGTGGAGTTCTTCCTCTGGCTGTGCCGCGGCGAGGCCACTGTCAGCGAGGCCGAGATCGAGGAGGCCGTGCGCGAACAGCGCGGCCTCGAGAACCATGCCGTCCGGGAAGTGTCGGTGCCGTCTGAGAAGGTTGATCCGTGACCGATACCTCCGCCGTGGACCCAGCGCCTGTGGACCCAGCCGAGGTCCGGCGCGTCCTCATGCTCATCCACACCGGGCGCGAGGAGGCCCGCGAGGTCGGTCTCGCCTGTGCCAAGTCGCTCGCCGTGCACGGCATCGTGGTGAGGATGCTGGCCACCGAGGCCGCCGACCTCGGCATCGACCCGGCCGCCTACGAGCCGAAGCTCGAGCTGGCCGCCGACGAGCACGACGCCAGCAGCGACTGCGAGCTGGCGCTGGTCATCGGCGGTGACGGCACCATCCTGCGCGCCGCCGAGATCGTCCAGCCCCACCGCACCCCGGTGCTCGGGGTCAACCTGGGACATGTCGGCTTCCTCGCGGAGGCGGAGTACGACGACGTCGAGTCGACGATCGAGGCGATCGTGCAGCGCCGTTACACCTCCGAGGACCGGCTCGCGCTCGAGGTCAGCGTCTTCGAGGACGGCCAGAAGGTTTTCCGTACGTTCGCGGTCAACGAGGCCAGCGTCGAGAAGGCCTCGCGGGAGCGGATGCTCGAGGTCGTCGTCGAGATCGACGGCCGGCCGCTGTCGAGGTGGGGTTGCGACGGCGTCGTCTGCGCGACCCCGACCGGCTCGACGGCCTACAACTTCTCCGCCGGCGGCCCGGTCGTGTGGCCCGGCGTCGAGGCGCTGCTGCTGACCCCGATCAGCGCCCACGCGCTGTTCGCGCGGCCGATGGTGGTCGCGCCGACCTCGGTCCTCGCCGTCGAGGTGATCACCCGGGCCGACGGCGCCGGGGTGCTCTGGTGCGACGGCCGGCGCTCCTACGACCTGGGCCCGGGTGCCCGGATCGAGGTCACCCGGGGGGTGGAGCCTGTCAGACTCGTCCGCCTGCACCAGGCCCCGTTCACGGATCGCCTGGTGCGGAAGTTCGGACTGTCTGTGGAGGGATGGCGAGGCGCCGCGGAACGGCGTCCGTTCAGGATGAACGGAGGCGAGCATGCTTGAGGAGATCAGGATCTCCGGACTCGGGATCATCGAGTCCTCGACCCTGGAGCTCGGACCAGGGCTGACCGTGGTGACCGGTGAGACCGGTGCCGGCAAGACGATGATCGTGACCGCGCTCGGGCTGCTGCTCGGTGGCCGAGGCGATGCCGGCTCGGTCCGCAAGGGCAAGAAGGCGGCCCGGGTCGAAGGCGTCATCGACGCCCGGTCGCTGCCCGCCGTCGTCGACGCGACCGAGGAGGCCGGGGGAGAGGTCGAGGAGGGCCGCGTCCTCGTCGCCCGCACCGTGGCCGCCGAAGGACGTGCCCGGGCCTACGTCGGGGGAGCGACCGTCCCGGTAGCCACCCTGGGCTCGGTGACCTCGCCGCTCGTCGCCGTCCATGGTCAGTCCGACCAGCACCGGCTGCTGCAGCCACGCGCCCAGCGCGACTCGCTCGACCGCTTCGGTGGCGAGCCCGTCGCCAAGCTCCTCGCCGCCTACGGCGACCTCCACAGCCAGCTCCAGAAGGTCGAGCGCGAGCTCGACGAGGTCACCACCCATGCCCGCGAGCGGGCGCAGGAGGCCGACCTGCTCCGCTTCGGCCTCGGCGAGGTCGAAGCGGTGACGCCCGAGCCCGGCGAGGACGTCACCCTCGCCCAGGAGGAGGAGCGGCTGGGCTACGCCGACACGCTGCGCACCGCCGCTGAGCAGGCCCGCGAGGCGCTCTCGTCCGAGGTTGACGCCCCCGACGCGCTGGGCGCGATCTCGGCCGCCCGCCAGTCCCTCGACGGCGTCCGTGACCACGACCCCGAGGCTGCCTCCCTGGCCGACCGCCTCGCCGAGGTCTCCTACCTGCTCTCCGACCTGGCCGCCGATGTCGCGTCCTACGCGACCGCGATCGAGACCGACCCGGCGCGGCTGTCCGTGGTCTCCGAGCGCCGCGCGGCCCTGACCGCGCTGACCCGGAAGTACGGCGAGACCATCGACGAGGTGCTCGCCTGGGCCGAGACCGGCGCCAAGCGGCTTCTCGAGCTCGACTCCGACGATGACCGCATCGAGGAGCTCCGCAGCGAGCGTACGCGGCTGCGAGCCGCCCTCGCCGAGGCCGGCCTCGCGCTGTCGGCGGCCCGCACCGACGCCGCCGGCGCCCTGGCCAAGGCGGTCAGCGACGAGCTCACCGGGCTCGCCATGCCGCACGCCCGACTGGTGGTCGACGTACGGCAGAAGGAGACCGACGCGCCGGCCTCCGAGGACGAGCCGCACGCGCCGCTGAAGGTCGGATCGGGCAAGACAGGTCGGTGGCTGCGCTACGGCTCCAACGGCCTCGACGAGGTCGAGCTGCTGCTGGCCGCCAACACCGGCTCCGAGCCCCGTCCGCTCCACAAGGGCGCCTCTGGCGGTGAGCTCTCCCGAGTCATGCTGGCCATCGAGGTGGTCCTGGCCGCCACCAGCCCGGTCCCGACCTTCGTCTTCGACGAGGTCGACGCCGGTGTCGGTGGCACCGCAGCGGTCGAGATCGGCCGCCGCCTCGCCCACCTGGCCCGCACCGCCCAGGTCCTGGTGGTCACCCACCTGCCCCAGGTCGCCGCCTTCGCCGACCATCACGTCGCCGTCGAGAAGACCAGCGACGGGGTGGTCACCAGCTCCGGCCTGACCGTCCTCGACGACGAGTCCCGCGAGCGAGAGCTCTCCCGGATGCTGGCCGGGCTGACCGCCTCCGACACCGCCATCGCGCACGCCCGCGAGCTCCTCGAGGTCGCCCGCTCGGCGAAGGCCTGACCCCGCCGAGACCTCAGTTCTGGCGGCCGAGTCCGTCGTTGTGGCGAACGACACACGCCACAACGACGGATTCGGCCACCAAACGTACGCATTCGGCCGCCATGACGACCGACTCGCCGGATGAGAGATCCGGGGACGTGCCGCGATACCGGGGGAGGATTGGCGGGACATGAGACTGCCTACTCGCCAGATTCCTTCCGTACTTCCGGGCATCCGCGGCACCCTGCGCTCGGGACGGCCCACCAGGGCGCTGATCCCGCGGCTCAAAGAGGGTGACATCGCGGTCATCGACCATGTCGACCTCGACCGGAGCACCGCCCTGGCGATCGCCGCCAAGGGCGTGATCGCCGTCGTCAACGCCCAGCCGATGGTCTCGGGGCGCTACCCCAACCGGGGTCCGCAGGCGCTGGCCGACGCCGGCATCGAGCTGATCGACAAGATCGGCGAGGCGGGCCTGGAGAAGCTCGTCGACGGGCGGAAGGCGCGGATCCTCGACGGCGAGATCTTCGACGGCGAGCAGCTGCTGACCTCGGGACGGGCGCTCGACCAAGAGTCGCTGGAGAGCGACCTGGAGGACGCGAAGCGCGGCCTGAGCTCCCACCTGGAGCTCTTCACCCACAACAGCAGCGAGCTGCTCAAGCGCGAGGAGGAGGTGCTGCTGCACGGCAACGGCGTACCTCCTCTCGACACGCCGCTGGTCGGCCGACCCGTCGTCGTGGTCGCCGACAACCTCGACCTGGACCGGCTCCTGGGCGACCTCAAGGGCTTCCTGCGCGAGCAGCGCCCGGCGATCATCGCGGTGGGCCCCGCGGCGAAGCGGCTGACCAAGAAGCAGGTACGCCACGCCGTGCTCGTCCTGGGCCCGGACACCGACACCTACCCCGAACCGAAGGTGCTCACCAGCGCCGCGGAGGTCGTGCTCGCGCCCGGTGGCTCCGCGAGCGAGAGCGCGGCCGAGCTGCTCGACCGGGTCGGGGTGCAGCCGAAGCGGTTCGAGTCCTCCCTCGCCCCCGAGGACGCGGCCCTGCTGGTCGCCTACACGCAGCATCCTTCGCTGGTGGTCGGCGCCGGGCTGAGCACCACGCTGACCGACTTCCTCGAGGATCAGCGCCCGGGCCTGGCCGGCACCTACCTGACCCGGCTGGCCCTCGGCCCGACACTGATCGACGCCTCCGCGGTCCCGGCGGTGCGGCGCAGGGAGCCCCGAAGCCGACGGCTGGTGCTGCCGGTTCTCGCGGCGGTGACCGCGCTGGCGATCGGCATTCCCGCCGGCATCTGGGCAGCCGACCACGATCTGACCGAGATCGGCTCCGGCCTCGGCGCCGGATTCGGCTCGGGTTTCGGGGGCGATGCGGGGGAGGGCGCCGCGGCGAGCACCACCTCGGGCCGGAGCGGGACGAAGACCGACCCGCAGACCGCCGAGTCGCAGTTCGTGGAGGAGGCCGGCGCTGCGCTCCTGCCGGGCAAGCTCACCGGGCAGCGGGTCGCGGTCCTCGCCCTCCCCGGCGCGGACCCGAAGACGGTCGACGTGCTCACCGGCAACATCAAGACGGCCGGCGGTGAGACGACGGGGGTGCTCGACGTACGGCCGAATCTGCTGGACCCGGACCGCAAGCAGTATGTCGACAGCCTGGCCACCCAGCTGGTCAAGCAGCTCGGCCGGGGCGACGCCGACCAGGCGACCTACCAGCGGATGGGTCAGGTCGTGGGGGAGACCTACGCCGGCACGAAGCCGCCCACCGAGTTCGATCAGCCCGCCAAGACCGCGGCTGTGGCGTTGCTCACCGGCGACCTGGTAACGGCCCGAGGACGACCGACCGGGCCGGCCGATCTCGTCCTGGTCGTGCTCGGCGACGACAGCCGGGACACGACTGCTGTCGAAGGACTCGTCGAGGGGCTCGGTGCTACGGCGAAAGGCCTGGTCGTAGCCGCGAGCACCGGCTCCGAGAACCTCGAGACGCTCCGTGCGAACGACTGGCCGGGCTGGTTCGCCTCGGTCGACGGCGTCGAGACGGCCACCGGCCAGGTCGCCGCGCCGCTCGTGCTCGCGCGCCAGCGAAGTCAACAAGGTGGCGATTTCGGTGCGTCAGGTTTCGGTGGCCTGCTGAAGCATTGATAGGATTGAGGTCCATGAAGTCGGCGAGCTTGACCAAGCACATTTTTGTCACCGGGGGCGTCGCCTCCTCATTGGGAAAGGGCCTGACGGCATCGTCCCTCGGCCGTCTTCTCCGTTCGCGTGGTCTGAGCGTGACCATGCAGAAGCTGGACCCGTACCTCAACGTGGACCCCGGCACGATGAACCCGTTCCAGCACGGTGAGGTCTTCGTGACCAACGACGGGGCCGAGACGGACCTCGACATCGGCCACTACGAGCGGTTCCTCGACACCGACCTGGTCGGCCACGCCAACGTGACCACCGGGCAGGTCTACTCCAACGTGATCGCCAAGGAGCGCCGCGGCGACTACCTCGGGGAGACCGTCCAGGTGATCCCGCACATCACCGACGAGATCTCCGAGCGGGTCCTGGCCATGCACGGTCCCGAGGTCGACGTGGTGATCACCGAGATCGGCGGCACCGTCGGCGACATCGAGTCGCTGCCGTTCCTCGAGGCCGCCCGCCAGGTGCGCCAGCGCCTCGGCCGCGACAACGTCTTCTTCGTCCACGTCTCCCTGGTGCCCTACATCGGCCCGTCCAAGGAGCTGAAGACGAAGCCGACCCAGCACTCGGTGATGGCGCTGCGCCAGATCGGCATCCAGCCCGACGCGATCGTGTGCCGTGCCGACCGCGAGCTGCCCGAGGGCATCAAGCGCAAGATCGCGCTGATGTGCGACGTCGACGAGGACGCCGTGGTGACCGCGGCCGACGCGCCGAGCATCTACGACATCCCCAAGGTGCTCCACCGCGAGGGCCTGGACGCCTACGTCGTGCGCAAGCTCGACCTGCCCTTCCGCGACGTCGACTGGGTGCTCTGGGAGGACCTGCTCCGCCGGGTCCACCACCCCAAGGAAGAACTCACGATCGGCCTGGTCGGGAAGTACATCGACCTCCCCGACGCCTACCTGAGCGTCGGCGAGGCGCTGCGCGCCGGCGGTTTCGCCAACGAGGCCAAGGTCCACATCCGCTGGATCCCCTCCGACGAGTGCGAGACCCCCGAGGGCGCCGCGAAGAACCTCCACGACGTCGACGCCGTCTGCGTCCCCGGCGGCTTCGGCATCCGTGGCCTGGAGGGCAAGCTCGGCGCGCTGACCTACACCCGCACCCACCAGATCCCCACGCTCGGCCTGTGCCTGGGCCTGCAGTGCATGGTCATCGAGTACGCCCGCAACGTGCTCGGCCTGGAGAAGGCCGACTCCACGGAGTTCGACGCCGAGACCCCCGAGCCCGTCATCGCGACGATGGAGGAGCAGAAGGCGTACGTCGAGGGCGCCGGCGACCTGGGCGGCACCATGCGGCTGGGGCTCTACCCCGCCGAGCTCAAAAAGGGCTCGATCGCGGCCGAGGTCTACGGAGAGACCTCCATCGAGGAGCGCCACCGCCACCGCTACGAGGTCAACAACGCCTACCGCGACCAGCTCGAGAGCGCCGGCCTGGTCTTCTCCGGCCTCTCGCCCGACAACCAGCTCGTCGAGTTCGTCGAGCTGCCCCGCGACGTACACCCCTACTACGTCTCCACCCAGGCCCACCCCGAGCTCCGCTCGCGGCCGACCCGCCCGCACCCGCTGTTCGCGGGTCTGGTGAAGGCGGCCCTCGACCGGCAGAAGGAGCAGCGGTTCCCGATCGACGAGACCAACCTGCGCCGCGAGGTCAGCGAGGTCGAGCTGCCGGAGCCCGCCGAGGCCTGAGCAGCACAGAGCTGAGCAACAACGAGACGAGCCCCTGGGACCTGTCGGTCCCAGGGGCTCGGCGTTTCGGGTTCCTCAGTGGTCGACCTCGCCGGTCGGCTTCACCTCGCCGCGCCAGGCACCGGTCTCGGTGCCGCGGTGCTCGATGAAGTCCTTGAACCGCTCGAGGTCGCCCTTCGCCCTCATGTCGACGATCTTGAGGACGTCGCCGGTCTTCTCGACCGCGCCCTCGGGCTCGTACTCGAGGTGCAGCGTCACCTTCGTGGACCTGTTCATCGGGTCCTCGGTGAACGAGACGGTGCCCTGGTTCTTGGTGCCCTCGACGGCTCGCCAGGTGATGCGGTCGTCGGGAACCTGGTCGACGATCTCGGCGTCCCACTCACGGGTCACGCCGCCGATCTCGGCCTTCCAGTGCAGGTGCTTGTCGTCGAGCTGCCGGACGGACTCGACGCCCTCCATGAACTGCGGGAACGACTCGAACTGCGTCCACTGGTCATACGCGGTGCTGATCGGAACCCCGACCTGGACGCTCTTCTCGATGGTGCTCATGTCCTCGCGTCTCCTCTCGATTGCGTACGACACAGGGGGTACCCGGCGACTTCCCGGGCCATACCTTCTCGACCCGGATCCAGCCGCGATCTCACAGCGCCCGAGCCGCCACCTGCCGCGAGTGCACGTCGGCCAGGCGGATGACCGTCTGCCTGACGAACGGGACCAGCGTCTCGCCCTCGCAGGCGGCGCGTGCCGCCTCGGCGACGTCCTCGCCGGCCCGAGTGGGGTAGAACCTGAGCTGGAGCCCGTAGGAGAGCAGCCCGCCGCCGCGGATGGCGGCGACGGCCTCGAGATAGCGCTGGGCGTACGGCGCCAGGATCTCGTCCTGGCCGGGCCGCCAGAACGCCGAGCTCAAGCCGTAGGCGCTGTCGGTGCGCGGCAGCCGGCGCTCGACCATGGTCACCTGCCAGGCCTCCTCCTTGGCCTCCGCGAGCGGCTGGGCGGTGCGTACGGCCAGGGCGCTGACCCAGGACTCGGGATCCGGGTCGCGGGCCTGCAGCGCCGTGACCGCCTCGGCGTCGTAGTCGCCCAGCTCGGCCCGCCGCCCGAGCAGCCGCCAGGCGACCTGTACGTCCTCGGCCGCCCCGGCCTCGGCCAGGGCGACCTGCTCGGGCGTGGAGGCGTGCGAGGCGACGACGCGCAGCGCGGTGTCGCGGTTGGCCGGGTCCTCGGCGAGGGTCGCCGCGGCGCCGGCGACCAGCGCGCGCTGCTCGGCCACCCGCTCGGGCGCGGTCCAGAGCTCGGCCGCGGTCACGGCCATGCCCAGGAACTCGCCGGTGACCTGCGGGTTCCGCTCGCGCTCGAGGACCGAGACGACCCGGGAGACGACCTCGGGGCCGCCGATCTCGCCACGGAACATCGCCGACCACGCGCTGTTGACCGCGACCGCTCGCGCCACCGCGTCGGGCAGGATGCCGGCGTTCCGGCCGAGCCAGGCCTCGCTCGCCTCGTCCGAGCGCACCGCCGCGAAGGTCACGTCGGTCGCGTTGACCAGGTGTGCGGCCCCGTCGGGGAGCGAGACCGCGACGGGCTCGCCCTCGACGGTGACCGGGGTGGTCGCGAGCAGGGCGCCGGAGTCGTCGTAGGAGGCGATGTCGAGCCGGTGGGGACGTACGGTCCCGTCTGCGCTGGTCACCGACACCTTGCCGTCGGCGAGGGTGATCACGTCGGTGCCGGCGTGGTCGAGCCAGGCGGTGGTCCAGGCCGAGAGGTCCTTGCCCGCGGCGGCCCCGAAGGCGCCCATCAGGTCGTCGAGGACGGTGTTGCCGTAGGCGTGCTCGGCGAAGTAGGCCTGCAGCCCGGCCAGGTAGGCCTCCTCGCCGATGTAGGCGTGCAGCTGCTGCAGCACCGCCTGGCCCTTCATATAGGTGATCGCGTCGAAGTTGGCCATCGCGACGTCCACGCTCGGCACCACCCCGCGGATCGGGTGGGTGGCGGCGGTCAGGTCGGTGTCGTAGGCCATCTTCTTCTCGGTCAGCGCGATCGCGGCCCACACGTCGGTGTAGTCGGGCAGAGCCGCCGAGGCCCACACGGCCGCCCACGAGGCGAACGCCTCGTTGAGCCACAGGTCGTCCCACCAGCGCATCGTGACCAGGTCGCCGAACCACATGTGCGCCATCTCGTGCAGGATCACGTTGGTGCGCTCGGTGCGGTCGGCATGGGTCGGCGTCGTACGGAAGAGGAAGACGTCGCTGTGGGTGACCGCGCCCCAGTTCTCCATCGCGCCGCCCATGTCGGGCACGAAGATCTGGTCGTATCTGGTCTGCGGGAAGGGCATCGCGAACTTGCTCCCGAACCAGGCCAGCCCGTGCTCGGTGACGTCGAGGATCTCCTCGCGGTCCCGCTCCAGCTGGCTCGCCAGCGACTGACGGGCGTAGAGCCCCAGGTCGTAGCCGCCACGCTCGGCCCGGACCTCGACGAACGGACCGGCGTTGACCACCACGACGTACGTCGACAGCGGGGGAGTGTCCTCGAAGACCCAGGTCCTGGCCCCGGCCGTCGCCTCCGAGACGTCGCTCGGCGCCGAGTTGGACAGCACGGTCCACTGCTCGGGCGCGGTCACGGTGAACGCGTGCACCGCCTTGAGGTCGGGCTGGTCGAAGCAGGCCCACAGCCGGCGGGCGTCGTCGGGCTCGAAGGAGGTCCACACGTAGACGTTGCCGTCGGAGGGGTCCACGGTGCGCAGCGCGCCCTCGGAGGAGGCGGTGTTGGACTGGGAGGCGCTGACGACCAGGGTGTTGGTCTCGGCGAGGTCCTCGAGCGGGATCCGTCCGCCACTGATCGTGGTGAGGTCGAGGTCTGTGCCGTTGAGCGTGGCGGCCGACACCTCGGCCACGCAGTCGACGAACGTGCTCGAGCCCGGCGTGGCCGAGAACGTGATCGTGGAGACGCTGGAGAGCGTCTCGCCATCCAGCAGACCGGTCATGTCGAGCGAGATGTCGTAGCGCTCCACGGTGATCGAGGCGGCGCGTGCGGCGGCCTCCTCCTGGGTGAGTGAAGAAGGGGCGGCGGGGGAGATCTCAGACATGGCCCGAGGGTAGCCTCGGGCCATGACATCGGACGCACGAATTTCCGACACGCCCGTGCCGCTGGACCAAGGCCCCCTCACCGAGTGGGACGTACCGGAGAGCTGGCCGGTCGCCTCGAGCGAGGACCTCCACCGCGACGGCTGGGTGGTCGCGCTGCGTGCGGACCGGATCAACCGCCCCGGCCACGAGGACGAGGAGCCGTTCCGCCGCCTCGTCGTCGAGCACCCGGGAGCGGCGGTCGTGCTCGCGCTCGACGATGAGGAGCGGGCGCTGGTGATCACCCAGTACCGCCACCCGGCCAAGCGGCGCTTCGTCGAGCTCCCCGCCGGCCTGATCGACTACCCCGGCGAGGACCCGCTCGACGTCGCCGTGCGCGAGCTGCGTGAGGAGGTCGCCCACGAGGCGGCCGAGTGGACGCCGTTGCTCTCGACCTACACCTCGCCCGGGATCTCCGAGGAGATCCACCACTTCTTCCTCGCCCGCGGCCTGACCGCCACTGACCGCGACGGCTTCGAGCTCGAGCACGAGGAGGCCGAGATGAGCGTCCACTGGGTGCCCTTCGAGGAGCTCCTCGACGCCGTGCTCACCGGCAAGGCGACCGACTCGCCGATCGTTCAGGCGGTTCTTGCGTACGCCGCCCTCAAAGCGCGTGGCAGAGTCTGAACCAGGCGCCTGGTCATGACCGATCTACGTGGTTTTGGTGACGTGCGCCACACCGGGTTAGACATGCCGCATCAGGCGGCGAACATCCGGCTGAACCCGTAACAACCCACGGACCACCACATTCTGGGGCCATGACATGAAGGCAGAGCAATGAAGATCGGCGTTCCCAAGGAAGTCAAGAACCACGAGTATCGGGTGGCGATCACCCCTTCGGGTGTTCACGAGCTGGTGGCCAACGGCCATGAGGTGTTCGTGCAGGCCGGTGCCGGTCTCGGTTCCTCGATCACCGATGGCGAGTATGCGGCGGTGGGTGCCAAGATCCTGGGTGATGCCGATGAGACCTGGGGCAACGCGGAGATGGTGTTGAAGGTCAAGGAGCCGGTGGCGGAGGAGTATCACCGTCTGCGTGAGGGCCTGACCCTGTTCACCTATCTGCACCTGGCTGCGGACAAGCCGCTGACGCAGGAGCTGTTGGCGAAGAAGGTCACCGCGATCGCCTACGAGACCGTGGAGCTGCCCAACCGGGCGCTGCCGTTGCTGTATCCGATGTCGGAGGTCGCGGGCTGTTTGGCGCCGCAGGTGGGCGCGTACAACCTGATGAAGGCCCAGGGTGGTCGGGGTGTGTTGATGGGTGGTGTCGGTGGTGTGGCCAACGCCAAGGTCGTGATCATCGGTGCTGGTGTCTCGGGGCAGAACGCGGCCAACATCGCGCTCGGGATGGGTGCGGATGTGACGTTGCTGGACACCGATCTGGAGAAGCTGCGGATGTCGTTTTGGCGTTACTCCAACCAGGTCCACGGGCTGGCGTCGAACAAGCTGGTGCTGGAGGAGCAGGTGCTGCAGGCCGACCTGGTCATCGGTGCGGTGCTGATCCCGGGGGCGGCGGCGCCGAAGCTGGTCTCGAATGATCTGGTCTCGCGGATGAAGCCGGGTTCGGTGCTGGTTGATATCGCGATCGACCAGGGTGGTTGTTTCGAGGACTCCCACGCCACCACCCACGCCGACCCGACCTACCAGGTCCACAACTCGACGTTCTACTGCGTGGCCAACATGCCGGGTGCGGTGCCGAACACCTCGACCTATGCGCTGACCAACGCGACCATGCCCTACGCGGTCGCGCTGGCCAACAAGGGCTGGGCCCAGGCGCTGCGTGATGATGCGGCGCTGGCGAAGGGTCTCAACACCCATGCCGGTGAGCTGACCAACGCCCCGGTGGGCGAGGCGGTCGGGATCGACACGGTCGCCCTCGCCGACGTGCTCGGCTGATCGACTCAGGGGTCACAGGAGTCACACCGTTCAGGGTGTTCCTGCACTTCTCGGGTGTTGCCACGCCAGAGAAGTGCAGGAATACCCGGTTCACCGGGTATTCCTACCCGTCGGCATCCACCACCCCTGGTTGGATGGGGACGTGACGTCGGCATCGGTTGCTTCGAACTCCACTTCCGCGGTGGAGCATGCGATGCGCACGTACCTCGACCACCTCACGGTCGAGCGCGGTCTCGCGGCCAACACGCTGTCGTCGTATCGGCGCGACCTGAGGCGGTACGCCGAGTTCCTGGCACAACAGGACGTCGATGAGCTCACCGCGGTCTCGGAGGCGACCGTGTCGGGGTTCCTGGCACACCTGCGCGAAGGCAGCGAGGACCATCCGGCGCTGAGCGCGACATCGGCGGCGCGGACGGTCGTGGCGGTGCGCGGGTTCCACAAGTTCGCGGTCGCCGACGGGCTGGTCGAGGCCAACCCGGCGGGCCATGTGAAGCCGCCGCGCGCGGAGAAGCGGCTGCCGAAGGCGCTCCCGCTGTCCGACGTCGAGGCGATCCTGGAGGCGGCCGGCGCGCCCGGCACCCCGCTCGCCCTACGTGACCGCGCGCTCCTGGAGGTGCTCTACGGCACCGGCGCCCGCATCTCCGAGGCCGTCGGCCTCGACGTCGACGACCTCGACCGGGTCGACCACGTGGCCCTGCTGAGGGGCAAGGGCGGCAAGGAGCGGATCGTCCCGGTCGGCTCCTACGCCATCGAGGCCGTCGAGGCCTACCTCACCCGCGCCCGTCCCGATCTCGCCTCCGTCCGCTCGGGAGGCGCGCTCTTCCTCAACGCCCGAGGTGGCCGCCTCTCCCGCCAGTCGGCCTGGACGGTCCTGACCCGCGCCGCCGAGCGCGCCGGGATCGACAAGGACGTCTCGCCGCACACCCTTCGCCACTCCTTCGCCACCCACCTGCTGGACGGGGGTGCCGACGTACGTGTCGTGCAGGAGCTGCTGGGCCATGCGTCGGTGACCACGACGCAGATCTACACTCTTGTCACCGTGGACAATCTCCGAGAGGTCTTCGCGACCGCGCACCCGAGGGCCCTGTGACCGATACCAGCTGGATCCCGAAGGTCGGAGCGAGCCCCGACGACGTCTACGAGGCGGTCGTGACCTGGGCCGAGGGGAGTGGCCGCAGCCTCTACCCCCACCAGGACGAGGCGATCATGTCCATCCTCGCCGGCGACAACGTCATCCTGGCGACTCCGACAGGCTCGGGTAAGTCGCTGGTCGCCGCGGCGGCCCACGCGGCGGCGCTGGCCGAGGACAAGGTGTCCTTCTACACCGCGCCGATCAAGGCCCTGGTCAGCGAGAAGTTCTTCGATCTGGTCGAGACCTTCGGTGCCGAGAACGTCGGCATGCTCACCGGCGACGCGTCGGTCAACGCTGACGCCCCGATCATCTGCTGCACCGCCGAGGTCCTCGCCAACCTCGCGCTCAGGGAAGGCAGTCATGCCGACGTCGGGCTCGTCATCATGGACGAGTTCCACTACTACGGCGAACCCGACCGCGGCTGGGCCTGGCAGGTGCCGCTGCTCGAGCTCCCGCAGGCGCAGTTCCTGCTGCTGAGCGCGACGCTCGGCGACACCAGCGTCCTCGCCAAGGACCTGACCAGGCGAAACGGTCGCGACACCGTCCTGGTCGACCAGGCGGAACGACCCGTTCCGCTCACCTTCGACTGGCGCCTGACCCCGCTGCCGGAGACGCTCGAGGAGCTCGTCACCACCGGACAGGCGCCCGTCTACGTCGTCCACTTCACCCAGAAGGACGCCGTCACCCACGGCACCTCGCTGCTCAACGCCGGCTGGCTGAAGCTCTCCACCGAGGAGAAGGACCAGATCGCCAGGCGGCTCGAGCCGGTCCGCTTCGCCGCGGGCTTCGGCAAGACCCTGGCCAAGCTGCTGCGCAAGGGCATCGGCGTCCACCACGCCGGCATGCTCCCCAGATACCGACGGCTGGTCGAGCAGCTCGCCCAGGCCGGCCTGCTCAAGGTCATCGCCGGCACCGACACCCTCGGGGTCGGCATCAACGTCCCGATCCGCACGGTGCTCTTCACCGGCCTGGCCAAGTTCGACGGCCGCCGCCAGCGCATCCTCCGCACCCGGGAGTTCCTGCAGATCGCCGGAAGGGCGGGCCGCGCCGGCTTCGACACCCAGGGCTACGTCGTCGTCCAGGCCCCCGAGCACATCATCGAGAACGAGAAGGCCAAGGCGAAGTCCGAGGAGCGCCGCAAGGCCGGCAAGAAGAACTCCAAGGCCCAGCTCAAGAAGCCGCCCGAGGGCACCGTCGTGTGGACCGAGGCCACCTTCACCAAGCTCGTCGACGGCGCTCCCGAGCCGCTGCAGAGCCGGATGAAGGTCGACAACTCGATGATCCTCAACGTCGTCGCCCGCGACGAGGACGCCTTCGAGGTGATGCGCCGGATCACCATGGACAACCACGAGGACCGCCGCACCCAGCTCAAGCTCGCCCGCCGGGCCCTGCGCCTGACCCGCTCGCTGGTGCACAGCGGGGTCCTCACCCGGCTCGAGAACCCCGATGCGTACGGGCGTCGTTATGTCCTCACCGAGGCGCTCCCGGCCGACTTCGCGCTCAACCAGCCGCTGGCCCACTTCGCACTCGCCGCGCTGGACACGCTCGACCCCGAGTCCCCGGAGCACACCCTGGAGATCGTCTCGGTGATCGAGTCCGTCCTCGAGCCGCCGCGCCAGATCCTCTTCGCCCAGCAGCACGAGGCCCGCGGCAAGGCGATCGAGAACATGAAGGCCGACGGCGTCGAGTACGACGAGCGGATGGCGCTCATCGAGGAGATCACCTGGCCCAGGCCGATGGCCGAGCGGCTCGAGGCGCTCTTCGAGGTCTACCGCGGCACCCACCCGTGGCTGCCCGAGGACGCCCTCGACCCCAAGTCGATCCTGCGCGAGATGTACGAGCAGGGGATGACCTTCACCGACGTCGTACGCCGCTACCAGCTCGCCCGCTCCGAAGGCCTGGTGCTGCGCTACCTGACCGACGCCTACCGCACCTTCCGGCACACGGTCCCCGAGACCTACAAGAGCCCCGAGGTCGAGGACCTGGTCGAGTGGCTGGGGGAGACGATCCGGCAGACCGACTCCAGCCTGCTGGACGAGTGGGAGGCCCTCTCCGACCCCGAGCACATCCCGTCGGCCGTCGCCCACCACGAGGCGCCACCGCCCCCGCGGTCCCTGTCCCAGCAGCAACGAGCCTTCGAGATCATGGTCCGCAACGCGATGTGGGCCCGTGTCGACGCGGTCTCGCGCGACGACCTCGACGGTCTGATGCGGCTCGAGCGTGCGGCCGCCGACCGCTTCGACCCCGCACGCGAGGTGGTGATGACCAGGTCCCGCTGGGACGACGCCCTGGAGGCCTACTTCGCCGAGCACGACGACGTCGGCATCTCCGCCGACTCGCGATCGCCCAAGCTGCTCACCTGGACCGCCGAGCGCGGCGCCCCGGCCGGGGTGGACGAGGACGACGAGACGTACGACGACACCCGGGTCTGGCGGATCACCCAGACCATCGACGACCCGGCCGGCGACCACGACTGGGTGATCGAGGCGGTGGCCGATCTGGACGCGAGCGACGAGGCCGGCGAGCTGGTCCTGGCGACGGTGGCGATGCGCCGACTGTGACTGCTTGTCGGCGTCCGCTAGCGTTGCGTCGTGCGCAAGCTACTGAAGAACCCCGTCGTCGTCGCGGCCATCGCGAAGATCGCCAACGAGGCTCGCAAGCCCGAGAACCAGAAGAAGATCAAGGACGCTGCGACCAAGGCCTACGACCAGTTCCAGAAGCGCCGTAAGTCGCACTGACACCGGCCGATCGGGCGGAGATCCATCCACAGGTTTCTCCACATCGGAGGCCCTCCCTGTGGGGCTGGCGCGGCGCCAAGTGCACAGGTCATCAACAGATTCGGATCGCGTAGCAGAATCACCAGGATTTGCCTTGTGACACGCCCGGCGCGGCTCCTAGAGTCGCGCAGATCTGGGTCTTAGAGTCGCCGTGTCGACATATAGACCCGCACGCCGTGATCATCCCAGGGCCGCGGCAACTGAACCGGGGGTGGAGGAATGGAAGACAGCTATTTCGGAGCAGGTGGCGCGACCGCGCCGCAGATGCCTCCGCAGACGTCGGCGCCGCCGGCCTATCCGCCCTCCGCCCGGCTGCGCGCCAACGCCCCTGAGCCCGACGCGGGCGACTCCCCGGGCAAGAACAAGATGGGTCCGACCGGTCGCCCCTGGCCCAACCTCCCCGAGCCCGGCCCCGCCACCGGCGGCCCCGCGCGCACGGTCGCGATGGTCAACCAGAAGGGTGGCGTCGGCAAGACCACGACCACGATCAACCTGGGTGCCGCGCTGGCCGAGCACGGCCGCAAGGTGCTCCTCGTCGACTTCGACCCCCAGGGGTCGCTCTCGGTCGGTCTCGGGCTCCAGCCCAACGAGATCGAGCTGACCGTCTACAACCTGCTGATGGAGCGCGACATCACGCTCCAGGACGTGGTCGTGCCCTCCGGCATCGACGGCGTCGACCTGCTCCCGGCCAACATCGACCTCTCCGCCGCCGAGGTGCAGCTCGTCCAGGAGGTCGCCCGCGAGCAGACCCTGGCCCGCGCCCTGGCCCCGGCCGTCGCGAACTACGACGTGATCCTGATCGACTGCCAGCCGAGCCTCGGCCTGCTGACCGTCAACGCGCTGACCGCCTCCGACTCGGTGGTCGTGCCGCTGGAGTGCGAATACTTCGCGCTGCGCGGTGTCGCCCTGCTCAAGGACACCATCGACAAGGTTCAGGAGCGGCTCAACCCGCGTCTGAAGATCGACGGAATACTGGGCACGATGTACGACAGCCGCACCATGCACAGCCGCGAGGTCATGGAGACCCTGGTCAACGGCTGGGGCGACCGCGTCTTCCACAGCGTCATCCGACGCACCGTGAAGTTCGCCGACTCCACCGTGGTCGGCGAGCCGATCACCGAGTACGCCTCCAGCTCCACCGGCGCCGACTCCTACCGGATGCTCGCCAAGGAGGTGCTGGCCCGATGGCAACGAGGCGAGTGAGGGTTCCCGCCGCCGACGACCTCTTCCGGCGTACGTCCGACGGTGCCACCCCGGCGGCCGCCGCCGAGGCGAAGGCCCGTCCGGTCCACGCCGTCCCCGAGCCCGACGCGGAGGCGCCGGCGGCCAAGAAGCGGTCCAGCGGCCGCGTACGGCACGACGAGAAGATGACTGTCTACATCACCTCCGAGGAACTGCTCGACCTCGAGCACGCCCGGCTCAGCCTGCGGGCCAAGCACAGCATCGCGGTCGACCGCGGCCGGCTGGTGCGCGAGGCGCTCGCGATCGTGCTGGCCGACCTGGAGGAGTACGGGGAAGACAGCGCCCTCGTGCACCGGCTCGCCGAGTGACGGTGACGGTCACCCAGATGACACAAGCCCCGGACGGGGTCGAGGAGCAGGAGTCGGGTGGTGCCGGCGGATTCGAGGTGCACCTCGGCAACTTCGAGGGTCCCTTCGACCTGCTGCTCAGCCTGATCGCCAAGCACAAGCTCGACATCACCGAGGTCTCGCTGGCCACGGTGACCGACGAGTTCATCGCGTACGTCAAGAAGGGCGCCGCCGACAGCGGGAAGGGCGCCTGGGACCTCGACCAGACCTCCAACTTCCTGCTGGTCGCGAGCACGCTGCTCGACCTGAAGGCGGCCCGGCTGCTGCCGCAGGGCGACGTCGAGGACGAGGAGGACCTCGCGCTGCTCGAGGCGCGCGACCTCCTCTTCGCGCGGCTGCTGCAATACAAGGCGTTCAAGCAGGTGGCGGCCGTCTTCGGGGAGCGGCTGGCGAAGGAGTCCAAGCGCCACCCGCGCTCGGTGCAGCTCGAACCGCGCTACGCGGGCCTGCTGCCCGAGGTGCTCATCGGCATCGGCTTAGAGCAGTTCGCCCAGCTCGCCGCGGCCGCGATGGCGCCCAAGCCCGGACCGCCCGAGATCGGGCTGGCCCACATCCACGGCTCGAAGGTGTCGGTCAAGGAGCAGGCGGCGCTGGTCATCGAGCGGCTGCGCGCCTCGGGACAGATCACCTTCCGCGGGCTGTGCTCCGACTCGCCCGACACGCTGACCACGGTGGCCCGGTTCCTGTCGCTGCTGGAGCTGTTCCGCGAGGGCGCGGTCGCCTTCGACCAGGTCACCGCGCTGGGCGAGCTGACCGTGCGCTGGACCGGCGACGGGGCGCTCGACGTCGATGAGCTGATCCAGGACGAGTTCGAGGGGCAGCCGCCTGCCGAGGGTGGCGCCGACGATGGGGAGAAGGACGACGATGACTGAGGCCGCCGACGAGACGCTCGCGATCGATTTTGCTGATCTACGCCCGGCGCTCGAGGCCGTACTGATGGTCGCCGACGAGCCGCTCGAGGCTGCCGCGCTGGCCTCGGCCGTGGGCCACCCGACCGCCGAGGTGGTCGCGTCGCTCGAGGGTCTCGCCGCCGAGTACACCGAGCAGGGCCGCGGCTTCGACCTGCGCAACGTCGCCGGTGGCTGGCGGTTCTACACCCGCGAGGCCTACGCCGAGGTCGTCGGAGGCTTCGTGCTCGAGGGGCAGCAGGCTCGGCTGACCCAGGCGGCGCTGGAGACGCTCGCCGTGGTGGCCTACAAGCAGCCCGTCTCCCGGGCCCGGGTCTCCGCGATCCGTGGCGTCAACGTCGACGGCGTGATGCGTACGCTGCTCACCCGCGGTCTCGTCGAGGAGGCCGGCCAGGACCACGAGACCGGCGCCAACCTCTACCGCACCACCGGCTACTTCCTCGAGCGGATCGGCATCACCGACCTCGGCGAGCTGCCCGAGCTGGCTCCCTACCTGCCCGACCTCGCCGACATGGAGGAGGAGCTGACCGAGCAGGTCAGCCAGGAGGCGCTCGCCGCGCAGCCGGAGGAGGCTGCGGCGAATGGGCCCGACTCCGAGGATGCGGGAGAATCGAATCCGTGAGTGACCTACCTGAGCGAGACGACCTGCCGCTGGACGACGAGGGCCTGATCCGGCTCCAGAAGCTGCTGGCCCTGGCCGGCATCGCGTCGCGCCGCGGCAGCGAGATCCTGATGCTCAACGGCGAGGTCGAGGTCAACGGCGAGGTCGTCACCCGCCTCGGCACCAAGGTCGACCCCGGCAAGGACGTCGTACGCGTCGGCGGCAAGCGGCTCCCCCCGATCTCCGGCAAGGTCTACCTGGTCCTCAACAAGCCGCGAGGCGTGGTCTCGACGATGAGCGACCCGGAAGGCCGGCGCAACCTCTCCGACCTGGTCGCCGACCGCCCGGAGCGCCTCTTCCACGTCGGCCGTCTCGACACCGACACCGAGGGCCTGATCATCCTCACCAACGACGGCGACTTCGCCCACCGGCTGGCCCACCCCAGCTACGAGGTCGACAAGACCTATGTCGCCGAGGTCAAGGGCGAGATCTTCCCCAACGTACGCAAGCGGCTCCTCGCCGGCGTCACCCTCGAGGACGGCCCGGTCACGGTGACCAAGGCCCGGATCATGGAGACCCGCAAGGACAAGTCGATCATCGAGCTGGTCATCCACGAGGGACGCAACCGCATCGTGCGCCGCCTCCTCGACCACGTCGGCCACCCGGTCACCCGCCTGACCCGCACCCGGATCGGCCCGGTCCGGCTGGGCACCATGAAGCCCGGCGACATGCGCGACCTCTCCCGCGAGGAGCTCGGCGAGCTCCTCGACACCACCGAGCTCTGACGGCTCGGAATCGTGGATGCGTACGCGACGGCGAGCCGTTAAGGTGAGCGGCATGCAGCAGAGCGCGATGAGCACGACGACGCCGGACCCACTCCGGCGCTGACCTGCTGTCCACCCCTTTCGCAGACCGCCCCGGAGCAGTGCTCCGGGGCGGTTCTTCGTCTCCGGTGGCGGTGCTCCGGGCCTCATCCCCAGGAGCACCCATGAACCTCGATCATCGCGACCTCAACCGCGACCTCGCCATCTTCGCCACCGACCCGCTGGCCGGCTCGGGGCTGCCGTTGTGGCTGCCCGACGGGGCTGTCGTCTTCGCCGAGCTGGAACGGCTGGCCGCCGAGCTGGCCAGGGCCGACGGTTGTGTACCGGTCAAGACCCCGGTCCTCGGCAAGCGGGCCCTCTTCGAACGCTCGGGCCACTGGGCGAAGTTCGCCGACGACATGTTCCCGCCGATGGCCGTCGGGTCGGGCTCGGCAGGGGAGGAGGACGACCTCGTTCTGCGGCCCGCGAACTGCCCGCACCATGCGCTGGCCTACCGGGCGCGCCCACACTCCTACCGCGAGCTCCCGGTCCGGCTCCACGAGCTCGCCCCGATGTTCCGTGCCGAGCGCTCCGGGGTGCTGTCCGGGCTGAGCCGGGTACGTCAGATCAACCTCGACGACACCCACGTCTTCTGCCGCCCCGACCAGGTGGCCGAGGAGGCCGCGAAGGCACTGAGCTCCGCACTGAAGGCGCAGCAGATCCTCGGTCTCCGGGTCGACTACGTACGCCTCTCCCTCCGCGACGACTCGCCGTCCTATCTCGGCTCCGCCGAGCAGTGGCACGGTGCCGAAGGTGCGATGAGGAAGGCAGCCTCGGAGGCGGGCGTCGAGGTCGTCGAGGCACCGGGTGAGGCCGCCTTCTACGGACCCAAGCTCGACCTCCAGGTCGTCGACCCGCGCGGCCACGACGAGACCATCGCCACCGTCCAGGTCGACTTCAACCAGCCCGAGCGGTTCGACCTGACCTACGACGCCGCTGACGGCTCCCGGCAGCGGGTGGTGATGGTCCACCGCGGCACCGTCGGCTCCATGGAGCGTGTCACCGCGGCGGTGCTCGAGCGCTACCAGGGCCGCCTCCCGCTGTGGCTCGCACCCGTCCAGCTCGCCGTCCTGCCGGTCTCCTCGGCTCAGGACCAGGCCGCTCGGGCCCTCGTCGACGCGCTCGTCGCCGAGGGTCTGCGTCCGCGCCTGGATCCCGAGGGCTCGCTCGGCGCTCGGATCCGGGAGTCCCGGCGTCGGCGTGAGCCGCTCATCGCGGTCATCGGGGCTGTCGAGGCGGAGGCCGGGGAGGTGCAGCTACGTGACGTCGCTGCGGGTGTCGAGCGGCGCGTCGGAGCGGCTGATCTGGTCGCGGCTGTGAAAGCGGCGTATGCGTCTCGGGCGGTCGGGATCTCGTGGTGACTGCTCCTTCAGGGCTGTTCCTCCGAAAGCCCATACACCGCGCAGCGCTATCGCACACCGGACCCGCCCGCGGCGATAGCGCATGGGCAACCCGCGCCGACCGTGGCACCATCGAGACATGGCCGTGCCGGACGTGCTGCGTCCCTACGTCACGTCGCTGATCGCCTACGACGTGGACTTCGGCGCGCCGGGGAGGCACCGCGGGATGCCGTCGACCGAGGTGACGTTCGTCCTCTCGGTCGACGATCCTCTGGTCACCTCGTGGGGGAGCGGCAGCGAGCCGGTGACGGCGTGGTCACTGGTCTCGGGGCTGCACACCCGGCCGGCGACGATCCATCACCACGGCTACCAGCGCGGCGTGCAGCTGGGGCTGACGACCGCCGGGGTGCGGGCGCTGTTCGGGATGCCGGCCGCGGCCTGGCGCGGTGAGCTCCTGGCCCTCGACGAGGTCGCGGCACCCGGCGGCGTACGTCATCTGCCGGAGCAGCTGGCCGAGGCCGATCCGCGGCAGTGGGAGCGGTTGGTCGTCGCCGGGCTGGTCGGCGCGCTGGCGCGCCACGGCGAGCCCGGGCCGAGGGCGGAGGTCGGGCGGGCGCTGGCGCTGCTGACCGGGGGAGCGGGGGTGCAGGAGGTGGCCGACGACGTCGGCTACAGCCGCCGGCGGATCAGCGACCTGGTGCGCGCCGAGACCGGGGTCGCGCCGAAGCAGTTCCAGCGGCTGGCGCGCTTCGACCGGTCCCGCGGACTCGTCGGCCGGATGCCGCTGGCGCAGGCGGCAAGCATCTGCGGCTACGCCGACCAGGCGCACCTGACCCGGGAGTGGCAGGAGTTCGCGGGCTGCACGCCGACGACCTGGCTGCACGAGGAGTTCCCATTCGTTCAAGACCTCGCCGACCGCCAGCCGGTTGACTCGAGGCATGAGCACTGAACCCATCAGAGACGTAGCGAAGATCAAGTACTGGCAGTCGATGGCGTTCCAGGACGCCGAGGCGATGATGGCGTGGCTGAGCGCGATCGGTTTCGTCGAGCACGCCACCTACCGCGAAGGCGGCATCGTGCACCACGCGGAATGGCTCTGGCCCGGTGGCGGCGGGCTGATGTTCGGACAGGTACGCGAGGACGGCGGCATCAAGAAGACCGGTGTGTCCTCCGCCTACCTGATCACCGACGACCCCGACGCCGTCTTCGACAAGGCGGTCGCCGCGGGCGCCACCGTGGACCGGCCGATGGTCGACCAGGACTACGGCGGTCGCGGCGGCACGGTGACCGATCCGGAGGGCAACTCCTGGTCGTTCGGCAGCTACCAGCCGTCGTGATCGCAAGGCGATATCGCACACCCTGGTTGCCGCCCGCGCTAGCGCACCGACAGGCCTGAGACGAAGAGGGTCGAGCGGCACCGACCGTTTAGCCTTGGACGCATGACACGGACCGGGGAAGCAGGGGGACGGTCGTCGAGTCTGACCGGCCCGGTCGAGATCGTCGGCGTCGGGCTGCTGGGCACCTCCGTGGCGCTGGCGTGCGCCGCGGCCGGTCTCGACGTGCTCCTCAGCGACTCGGTCGCCAGTCACGTACGCACCGCGACCGGCCTCGGCGCAGGCCGCCGGCGCAAGCCCGGCGACACGCCGCAGCTGGTCGTCGTCGCGGTCCCGCCGGCGCATCTCGGTGAGGTGATCACCCGAGCCCTCGCCGACAGCCCCGAGGCGGTCGTCACCGACGTCGGCAGCGTGAAGGCGTCGCCGCTGTCCTATGTGCGTGAGCACAGCCCCGCGGAGGTCCACCGCTACGTCGGCGGCCACCCGATGGCCGGCAGCGAGCGCTCCGGACCGCTGGCCGCGACCGCGACGCTGTTCGAGGGACGGCCGTGGGCGGTCACGCCGCATCCGGAGGCCGACCCGGTGGCGACCGAGCTCGTCGGCGAGCTCGCCACCCTGTGCGGCGGCGTCCCGCTGACCCTCACCCCCGAGGACCACGACCAGGCGGTCGCCCGCACCTCGCACGTACCGCACCTGATGGCCGCGCTCGTGGCCGGACGCCTCGCCGTTGCTCCGGAGGGCCACCTCGGCCTCAGCGGCCAGGGGGTGCGCGACGTGACCCGTGTGGCCGCCGGCGACCCGGGCCTCTACGGCCAGATCGTGGCCGGCAACGCCCGGGCCGTGACCGACCTGCTCACCGAGGTGCGCGCTCAGCTCGACGAGATGATCGCGGCCGTCGGCAGCGGCGACGCGGCCGCCCTGGACGTACTCCTCAAGGAGGGGCAGGCCGGCACCCGAGCCATCCCCGGGAAGCACGGCCGGCCGCAGACCGCACAGGCGATCGTCTACGTCACCGTGCCCGACGAGCCCGGCAACCTGGCCCGGCTCTTCGCGGACGCGGGGGAGAGCGGCGTCAACATCGAGGACGTACGCATCGACCACGACCCAGGCCGCCCGGTAGGTGTCATGGAGCTGATCGTCGCCGAGGACGCGGCCGATCGGATGCAGGCGGTTCTGGAGTCCCGGGGTTGGGTCGCTCACCGGTAGGCTCCCGCCCGTGAGCAGCAGCAATCCCACCCCTGACCCCGCCCGCATCGTCATCGCCGTCGACGGCACCTCCGGCTCCGGTAAGTCGAGCACCTCGCGTGGGGTCGCCGACCGCCTCGGGATGCGCTACCTCGACACCGGCGCGATGTACCGGGCGATGACCTGGTGGATGCTCAGCAACGACATCGACGTGCACGACGCCGACGCCGTCGCCGCCGCGGCCGGCAAGCCCGTGATCACCTCCGGCACGGACCCGCTCGGCCCCACGATCGCCCTCGACGGGGTCGACGTCTCGGTCGAGATCCGCAGCGACCGGGTCAACGCCGCCGTCTCCCCGGTCGCCACCGTCCGCGAGGTCCGCGCTCGCCTGATCGCCCTCCAGCAGCAGGAGATCGAGCAGGCGCTGGCCGCCGGCTCCGGCATCGTGGTCGAGGGCCGTGACATCGGCACCGCCGTGTGGCCCGCCGCCGAGCTGAAGCTGTACGTCACCGCCGACCCGGCCGCCCGAGCTGCGCGCCGCGCCCTCGAGGAGGGTGGCAGCGACGCCGAAGCCGTCCGCGCCTCGCTGGAGAACCGCGACAAGATCGACTCCACCAAGGGCGGTGCGGCGGTGCCGGAGGGGGCGATCCACGTCGACACGACGCCCTACACGCTGGACGAGGTCATCGAATCGGTGGTCGAGCTTGTCGAGACCACGGTGCGTGCAACAGCCGAGAAGGCGGGGGAGTGAGAGACCTTCCACACACGGACGGTGTCGAGCACCCCACCCGCTGGCCGCTCTATCACCTCAACGTCCACGCCCGGCGGCTGATCCGCCGCCGCTTCGACGTCCGGCTGCACGAGACCGAGAACATCCCGGCGACGGGGCCGGTCGTCTTCGCCTCCAACCACATCGGCATCATCGACGGTCCGCTGCTGGCGATCTTCACGCCGCGTCCGGTGCACGCGCTGACCAAGCTGGAGATGTTCGAGCACTGGTTCCTCGGCCCGTTCCTGCGCTGGGCGGGCCAGATCCCGCTCTACCGGTTCGGCAGCGACCCGGCCGCGGTGAAGACGGCGCTGAAGGTGCTGCGCGAGGGCAACGCGATGGGTATCTACCCGGAGGGCACCCGGGGTGCCGGCGACCTGGTCCGCTTCAACCGCGGCGCCGCCTATTTCGCCCTCGCCTCGGGCGCTCCGGTGGTGCCCGTGACCATGCTCGGCAGCCGTGACCCGGGCGGCGGGGTCTCGTCGCTGCCGCACAAAGGTGCCCGGATCGACATCGTCTATGGCGAGCCTTTCCACGTCGAGCGCGTAGGCTGGCCGCGTACCAGGGAACAAGTCGGGCATGTCTCGGGTTTGCTCCAGAAGCACATGCAGGTCCAACAGGACCATGCCCTGGCGTTGACCGGTCGCGAACTGCCCGGTCCGCTACCTAGCGAGGAGAACAATGACTGACCCCGACGTTTCGTACGAGGACGTACGAGACCTGCACGAGACTGACGAGACCCCGGCCGGGCCACAGCCCGTCGTGGCCGTCGTCGGCCGCCCCAACGTCGGGAAGTCGACCCTGGTCAACCGGATCATCGGCCGCCGCGAGGCGGTCGTCCAGGACGTCCCCGGCGTGACCCGCGACCGGGTCTCCTACGACGCCGACTGGAACGGCAAGGCGTTCACGCTGGTCGACACCGGCGGCTGGGACCCCGACGCCCAGGGGCTGGCCGAGCGGATCGCCGCCCAGGCCGAGATCGCGGTCTCCCTGGCCGACGCCGTCCTCTTCGTGGTCGACGCGACCGTCGGCATCACCGACGCCGACGAGGCGGTCGTACGCATCCTGCGCAAGTCCGGCAAGCCGGTCGTCCTGGTTGCCAACAAGGTCGACGACATGCGCACCGAGGCGGAGGCCTCCGCTCTGTGGAACCTCGGCCTCGGTGAGCCCTGGCCGGTCTCTGCGCTCCACGGCCGCGGCTCGGGCGACATGCTCGACGCGATCCTCGCGGTGCTCCCCGACCCGCCGCCGCTCCCCGAGGGCACAGAGATCGGTGGCCCGCGTCGGATCGCGCTCGTCGGCAAGCCCAACGTCGGCAAGTCCTCGCTGCTCAACAAGCTGGCCAAGGAGGAGCGGGCCGTCGTCGACAACGTCGCCGGCACCACCGTCGACCCGGTCGACGAGCTGATCGAGCTCGGCGGCCGCGAGTGGCGCTTCATCGACACCGCGGGCATCAGGAAGCGGGTCAAGGAGTCGAGCGGGCACGAGTACTACGCGTCCCTGCGCACCACCACCGCGATCGACCGCGCCGAGGTGGCCGTGCTGGTCATCGATGGCGGCGAGAAGATCTCCGAGCAGGACATCCGGATCCTGCAGACGGTCCGCGAGGCCGGTCGCGCGCTCGTGATCGCCTTCAACAAGTGGGACCTCGTCGACGAGGACCGTCGCTGGCAGCTCGACCGCGAGATCGAGCGGGAGCTCGTCCAGGTGCAGTGGGCGCCGCGGATCAACATCACGGCCCGCACCGGCTGGCACGTCGACCGCCTGGTCCCGGCTCTCGACAAGGCTCTCGAGGGCTGGGAGACGCGCATCGGCACGGGCGCGCTCAACTCCTTCCTCGGCCGCCTCGTCGCCGAGCACCCGCACCCGGTCCGCTCCGGCAAGCAGCCGAAGATCCTCTTCGGCACCCAGCCCTCGACCGCGCCGCCGACCTTCATCCTGTTCACCAGCGGCAAGCTCGACGCCTCCTACGAGCGCTTCATCGAGCGTCGGCTGCGCGAGGAGTTCGGCTTCGTCGGCACCCCGATCGTGCTCCAGCAGCGGGTCCGGGAGAAGCGCAAGCGCTAGCGCTAGCAGGCGCCGGACCCGACGCAACAGGCCCGCAGGTCACCGATGGGTGACCTGCGGGCCTGCCGCATGTCGTGGGCTGCTCAGGCGGCGGAGTCGTCCGCGGTGGCCCGGGCGGGCTTGGCCTCGAGGCGCTCCAGCACGCCCTCGTAGAGCTTGGTCAGGGCGGCGACCTCCTCGGGGGTGAAGGCGTCGAACATGACCTGCCGGATCAGCTTCACGTGCTCAGGGGCAGCGGCCTCGATGGCCTCGAGCCCGGCCGGGGTGAGGTCGACGTAGGCTCCGCGCCGGTCGTCGAGGCACTCGCGACGCTCGACGAGCCCGCGGGCGGCCATCCGCATCACCTGGCGCGAGAGCCGGCTCTTCTCCCACTGGAGCTTGTCGCCGAGCTCGTACATCCGCAGCGAGCGGTCGGGGACGTCGGTCAGGTTGACCAGGACGTCGTAGTCGGCGAGGGAGAGACCGTTCTTGGCCTGGAGGTCGCGGTTCATCCGCGCGGTGAGCTGTGCGTTGACGGCAAGCCAGGCACGCCAGGCGACCTGTTCGTCGTTACTGAGCCACTTGACCTCGTCCATGAGGTACACCTTACCGAGTCGGAACTGGTGCTTTCAGCATCACCGCCCGCTCCCGGCAACTGTTGACGCAGAAACTAGACTGGTCGCAGAGGCGCGGCCAGAGAGGATTCCCACTGATGAGCATGTGGAACTTCATGGACGCATCCAGCAAGGAGACCCTGCTGGACCTCATCCGCCGCGAGGCGGACGGCATGTTCGCCCTCGTCGCCGCCGACGAGGCCTGGAACGGTCCGACCGCCTCGGGCGCGTGGACCGCCGCGAACGTCGTCGGCCATCTGGTCGACACCACCGAGACCTACTTCCGCAGCTTCGACGCCGCCGCAGGCAAGGGGGAGGCGCCGGAGCTGGTGCCGCTCACCGAGATGGCGACGCACGTCGACAAGGGCGCCCGCCAGTTCGAGGGCGTCTCGCGCGCCGAGCTGGTCGAGCGCTGTCAGACGGCGCTCGCCGACGAGCTGGCGATCTTCGAGGGTCTCAGCACCGACGACTGGATGGGCCTGACGGTTCCGCACAAGTACATGGGCCCGCTCCCGGCGGCGTTCTACCCGGTCTTCGCGCTTGTCGACTACACGCTGCACAGCTGGGACATCCGCGAGGGCCTCGGCCGTCCGCACGCGCTGGCGGCGGACTCCGCCGACATGCTGGTGCCGCTGTGCAACATCCTGTGGGCCAACACCGTGTCGCGTACGCCCGCGGCGGAGCCGCTCGAGGTCGGCATCAGCATCACCTCCGGCGCGCACGCCGGTGGCACCCGGATGAGGCTCGGCGCCGACGGTCTCCAGCAGGAGCCCGGATCGCTCGACGGCGTGGAGACGATCATCGAATTCGACCCGGCCAGCTTCGTGCTGACCGCGTACGGCCGGACCAACGCCGGCACCGTCAAGGGCGACCCCGCGGTCGCCGCAGAGTTCCTGGGCAGCTTCTTCAGGATCTGAAAGTCATGGCATGAGGAGAGCACGATGAGCATCGACATGGACTTCATCACGAAGGACCGTGAGCGGATCAAGAAGGAGTACCTCCGCGAGGAGGGCACCCGGCCGGCCACCACGGCCCGGGGGATCCACCACACCGCGCTGCTCTCCTCGGACGTACGCAGGTCGATCGACTTCTACCAGGGACTCCTCGAGTTCCCGCTGACCGAGATCTTCGAGAACCGCGACTACGCCGGCTCCGACCACTTCTTCTTCGACGTCGGGGCGGGCAACCTGCTGGCCTTCTTCACCCTCCCCGGGCTCGACCTGGGGGAGTACGCCGAGGTGCTCGGCGGGCTGCACCACATCGCGATCTCGGTGACCCACGAGAAGTGGGACTACCTGCGCGCCAAGCTCGACGACGCCGGCATCGACTACATGGTCGAGTCCAAGTCATCGATCTACTTCAAGGGGCCCGACGGCGAGCGGCTCGAGCTCCTCGCCGACCCGCTGGGGGAGATGTACGGCACCAAGGTGCTCTGAGACCGGACGCATCCGGGACGGGGGACCGTCCCGGATGCGCTCAGGGACGGTCGAACGGGTCCTCGGGCACCTCGAGCTCGAGCTGCTCCTCGTAGACCTGATCCTCGGCCCGCCGGTCGGCGAGCCACGCGGTCAGCGCCACCACGACCAGCTGCGAGCGGGACTCCGCGGCCATCTCGTGGACCATGGCATCGAGCACGTCGACGTTCGTCGCGAGGAGGCGCAGGGGCATCGTGACGTACGGGTCCTCGAGCCGTTTCGGCTGCGGGACGGTGCGCAGGAAGGTGCCGTCGGAGACGGGCCTGGTCTTCTCGCGCAGCGCCGCCTGGTGGGCCCGCAGGAGGACCGGTAGCCGGGGGCGGGTGGCCGCGACGGCGTCGAGCATCACGTCGACGAGCGAGCGCGGCACCTCCTGGCTGTAGGTCTTCCACTGGGCTGCCAGGGATGCCGGCACGGAGAGGCTGATCGCCTGCACCGGCATTCCCTGGCGCCGCCCGGCGCCCTCCCGCTTCGACCTCGTCCGGTGGGCCGGGGTGCCCTTGCGGGAGATCGGGTCGAGCTTGCCGGAGGGCGCTGGGCCGCTGGTCTCTTCGGTGCTGGTCGGGGCTGTGTTGGATGGGGAAGGTGTATCCGACACGGTGAGCTCCTGTGGTGGGTGTGATCCATGTGTCAGGAGTGATTGTGTCGGACGGCACCGACAGTTTCGCGAGGGCCTCGGTCAGATCACTCGGTCAGACGACCAGGCTCAGCGCCAGCACGAACACCAGGCCGGACACGGAGAGCACCGTCTCCATCAGCGACCAGGACTTGATCGTCTGCACGACGTCGAGGCCGAAGTATTCCTTGACCAGCCAGAACCCGGCGTCGTTGACGTGCGAGAAGAAGACCGAGCCGGCGCCGACGGCGAGCACGACGAGCGAGACCTCGGCGGCGGGCATGTTTGCGACCAGGTCGACGACCAGCGAGGAGGCGGTGATGGTGGCGACGGTAGCGGAGCCGGTGGCGAGGCGGATGAGCACCGCGAGCACCCAGGCGAGGACGATGGCGGAGACGCCCGAGCCCTGCGCCCACTCGGCGAGCTGGGTGCCGATGCCGGTGTCGATCAGCGACTGTTTGAAGCCACCGCCGGCGGCGACGATGAGCACGATCCCCGCGATCGGCGGGAGCGACTGCTCGACGGTCTTGGCGATCTGGCGGCGGTCCATCCCGGCGCCGCGGCCGAGGGTGAACATGGCGACGACGACCGCGATGGTCAGTGCGACGAGCGGGTAGCCGATCACGTCGAAGACCTGCTGGACCTGGTTCTCGGGGTCGTTGATGACGATGTCGACGATCGCCTTGGCGAGCATCAGGACCAGCGGGAGCAGGACGCTGAACAGGGTGATGCCGAACGAGGGGCGGCGGCTGTCGCCGGAGCCGTCGGCGACCGGAGCGGCGTCGAAGGTGTGCGGCGCCTCGACCACGACCCAGCGGCCGGCGAGTCGGCCGAACAGCGGTCCGCTGACGATGATGACCGGGATCGAGACGAGTACGCCGAGCGCGAGCGTCGTGCCCAGGTCGGCCTGGAGCGCGCCGATCGCGGCGAGCGGACCGGGGTGCGGCGGCACCAGGCCATGCATCGCTGAGAGACCGGCGAGGGTCGGGATGCCGACCGTGATGAGCGAGACCTGCGCGCGACGGGCGACCAGGTAGATGACCGGCATCAGCAGCACCAGGCCGATCTCGAAGAACATCGGCAGGCCGATGATCGCGCCGACGAGCGCCATCGCCCAGGGCAGCGTACGGACCGAGGACCTGCCGACGATCGTGTCGACGATCTGGTCCGCGCCGCCGGAGTCGGAGAGGAGCTTGGCGAACATCGCGCCGAGTGCGATCAGCAGGCCGACGCTCGTGGCGGTCGCGCCGAATCCCTCGCCGAACGAGGTGATCACGTCCATCACGTTGCGGCCCGACAGCACGCCGACCGCGACGCCGCCGAGGAGCAGGGCGAGGAACGGGTGCAGCTTCACGTAGGTGATCAGGACGACGATCAGCGCGATCGCCGCGAGCGCGGCGGCGAGGAGTACGCCTCCTGAGGCGACCGGTGCGACCGGCTCGGTCGCGGCAGCGAGGATGTTCATGCGGACTCCTTGGTGAGGTTCGAGGTGGGGGTCACCGTGGTGAGATAGCGGTCGACGATCGCATCGATGTCCTGGTCGATGTCGATGGTCATGCCCTGCTCGTCGGGAGCGAGGGGCTCGAGGGTCGCGAACTGGGAACGCAGCAGCGACGGCGGCATGAAGTGCCCCGCGCGGGCGGCGAGGCGCGCCTCGACCACCTCCGGGGTGCCGCTGAGATGGAGGAGCCGGAGGCCGCGGGCGCGACTGTGGAGCAGGTCGCGGTAGCTGCGCTTGAGCGCCGAGCAGCTCAGCACCGCGCCGGTGTGCTCGTGCTCGGCGAGCCAACTGCCGAGCGTCTCCAGCCAGGGCTGCCGGTCGCGGTCGTCGAGCGGACGACCCGAGGCCATCTTCGCGATGTTCTCCGGCGGGTGGAAGTCGTCGGCGTCGGCGAAGGGGACCCGGAGGCGCTGGGCGATGGCCGCACCGACGGTCGACTTGCCGGAGCCGGAGACTCCCATGACGACGAGGAGAGGGTTCTGTGTCACGCGTCACAGGGTGCATCAAAAGGCATCCGTTTGGCAAGACGGGGTGATGGTAAGGATTCTGATTGCAGGGTGCCGAGGATGTGCGACGATGCCGCCGTGACGACATCGAGCGGTGAGTCCGCGCACCGACTGCACCAGAGCGTCCGGGACGCGCTCGGGCGCCAGATCGTCTCCGGCGAGCTGCCGACGGGGGCCGTTCTCACGCTGGAAGGGATCCAGGCGACGTACGACGTCTCGCGGCCGGTCGCGCGCGAGGCCATACGGGTGCTGCAGGCGATGGGCATGGTCGCGACCCGGCGCCGCGTCGGCATCACCGTTCTCCCGCGGCAGGAGTGGAACGTCTTCGACCCGCTCGTCATCCGTTGGCGCCTCGACGGCGAGGGCCGGCGCGAGCAGCTGCTCTCGCTCTCCGAGCTGCGCCGCGGCTTCGAGCCGATCGCCGCGCGCCTCGCCGCCGAGCGCGCCGAGCCGGAACACCACGGTGCCCTCGCCCGGTCGGTGGCCGACATGGTCGTCCATGCCGCCTCCGGCGACCTCGAGGCCTACCTGGAGGCCGACACCGCCTTCCATCGCGTCCTCCTCAACGCCTGTGGCAACGAGATGCTCGCCGCCTTCGGTGACCTCGTCGCCGAGCTCTTGGCCGGACGTACGCACCACCACCTGATGCCTGCCACGCCGAACCCGACCGCCATCGAGCTGCACGAGAAGGTGGCCATCTCCATCCGCAACGGCGACCCCGCCGGAGCCGAGGAGGCCATGCGCGCCATCATCGACGAGGCCGCCGAGGCCCTCGCCGCCGCCGACGACCCGCCGTAGGGGTACCGATTGGAGGCCATGCGGCGCGGTGCGGTAATGTTCGGATCGCTTCGAGCGGAGAAATCCACTCGCAGTTTCGGGCTGTGGCGCAGCTTGGTAGCGCACTTGACTGGGGGTCAAGGGGCCGCAGGTTCAAATCCTGTCAGCCCGACGGACAAGTCCAGGTCAGATCGTGAATCTGACCTGGACTTCGTTGGTTTTCAGGACGGTTGCAGGCTCAAGAGTCGTTTCGTCGCACGGGTCATGGCGACGTAGAGGTCGCGCGGGCCGGCGTCCCCGGCAGCGCGGATCCCTGAGGGGTCGACGATGATCACCGTGTCGAACTCCAGGCCGCGGGCGTCGGGTGCGGCGACGATCGTTGCGCCGGCCCTTTCGACCTCGGCCTCCAGGCCGCGCGAGCGGCCGGTGGTGGCGATGACGCCGATCAGCTCACCGGGGTGCTTCTGACCCACCTCGGCGATCAGACCGGTCAGCGTCGAGGGGAGGGCCCTTTCGGTCACTGCCAGGATCCGCGGCTGGTCTCCGTGCCGGATCGATCTGGAGAGCTGCTGATCGGGAGCGATCTCGGCCAGCAGCTGCTCGGTCGCGAGCAGGATCTCGGTCGTGGTGCGGTAGTTGACCGTCAGACGATGGTGGGCGAACCGCTCCTCGACGTACGGACTCAACGCGTCGTCCCACGAGCGGAGGGTGGTCGAGGGGCCTGCCTGGGCGAGGTCTCCGACGATGGTCATCGACCGGCTCGGGCAGCGGCGCATCAGCGCACGCCACTCCATCTCGGAGAGCTGCTGGGCCTCATCCACGACGATGTGTCCGTAGCTCGTCCCCGGGCCACCCTCGACCAAGGCGCGCGCCTCGTCCAGGAGGGCCAGATCCGCGCTGCTCCACTGGTCAGGAGCGCCGCCGCCCAGGAGCGCGAGGTCCTCGGCCGCGACGTCGGGAAGCATGGCTGCGAGTACGTCGCGGCTGCTCAGGAGCTCGCGGACGAGATCCTCCGCGGAGAGTCGGGGCCAGACCCGTGCGATCGCGCGCTCGATGGCCGGGTCTCCGAGGAGATCCTCGCGGATGCTGTCCCAGTCGATGTCCAGATCGTCGTGGGATCCAGTGCCGTCGACGCCCGCGAACCGGTCGAGATCGATGCCCAGCAGCGCCTCCAGTTCCTCCTCGTAGTCGGAGATCTCCGTCGTGGTGCGGCGTTCCAGCTCGTTGACCAGGTCATCGACGACGTACTCGGTGAAGAGGTCGCCGGCCCGGTTGTGCCCGACGTCGCCCTGCAAGGCCTGGCGGCGAGCGGCATCGATGACCGCCGGGTCGAGCCGCACCGTGTCGTGGGTGGTCTTCAGCTCCAGCGGTACGCCGTGGGGCTGATGACGCCGCACCACGCTCGCGAGGCCGTCGGCGAGCGCCGAGCGGCCCTTGATCCGTGCGATGTGGTCCGGCTCGGCCCGGGCCGCCTCGACACCCACCAGATCAGGCATCGTCGCCAGCCTCACGTCGTTCTCGCCGAGCGACGGCAGCACCTCGGAGATGTAGGTGAGGAAGCGCTGGTTTGGCCCGAAGACGAGGACACCTCGGCCGGCGATGGCGGGGAACGCGTACAGCACGTACGCCGCGCGATGCAGCGCGACGATGGTCTTGCCCGTCCCTGGGCCGCCGTCGACGACCATCATCCCGCGATGGGGAGACCGGACGATCTCGTCCTGCTCGGCCTGCAGGGTCGCCGCGGCCTCGTGCATCCGCCCGGTCCGGGCCGCGCCCAGTGCGGCCACGAGCGGGCTGTCGCCCACGAGGTCGGCAGCCGTCGGCGACGTACCGTCGAGGATCTCGTCGTTGACGTCGACGACCCGGCGCCCGTCGAGGCGCAGGTGGCGGCGTCTGCGCAGGCCCATCGGTGCGGCCATCGTCGCCGCGTAGGACGGCCGCGCCGCCTCGGCCCGCCAGTCGATGAGCAGCGGCTCCCCGGCCTCGGAGCGCAGTCCGATCCGGCCGATGTGCAGGGACTCGCCGTCGGGCCGATCGATCCGCCCGAAACACAGCGCGTTCTCCGCCGCCCGCAGCTGTCGGATGCTCTCGGTCAGCTGCGCAACCTCCAGGTCTCTGGCATAACGCTCACCAGGTCCGTCGACGGGCGCCGCGATCGCCCGCTCCTGGGCCGCGCGTCTCGCGCTCACCTCGGCACCGAGGAGCGCATGCATCGCGTCGACCGACCGCTGCTCCTCGTAGACCTGCCCGACCCTGTCGACCTGCTCGCCCACGTACCCGCCTTCCGCTGGAGGACGTCAACTATGAGCGGCGGTCTCGGTAAAGACAACGTTGAACTTTTCCCGGATCCGTGGCCTCTCACCGACGGCTGACCCTTCGGTCTGGGTCTAATCGTCGCCGTCGTCGCGGTCGCTCTCCACGATGGGACGCGTCCGATTCCCTCAGCATCACAGGAGCAACCATGGGTAAGACCGTGCGACGGCTTGTACCAATCGGCGCGGCGATCGCTGCGGTGAACGCCATCCTCCCGGCGGCGTTCGCGGATCAGGGAGGCGGCTCCGGGTGGGAGCAGACCTTCACGCCACCGTTCCACCTCGCGGCGGGGGAGAGCTGCGCGTTCGAGCTGCAGGCAGACGTCCTGTACGACCACGAGATCACCCGGGTGGTGGAGACGTTCCCCGACGGCTCGCCGCGGGTGGTGGACACCCAGGGATCGCTCGGGTTCCGCTTCACCAACGTCGACAGCGGTGAGTCGATCCGCCGCGACACCTCCGGCACCCTCCGCGCGACGATCGGCGAGGACGGCGGCGTCCACTTCCGATTCCACGGCAACGGACTGGCGGTGATCCGGGTGCCGAACGCACTCACCCCGCCGGGGGTCTACGTGGTCTCCGGCAATGTCGACTACCTCCGGCACGCCGACGGGCAGCGAGAGTTCGCGGAGGTGGACGGCACGCTCGAGGACGTGTGCCAGACTCTCGACTGATGATCCAGCTGCGGCTCAGTTCCGCCGTGCTCGCGCGGACACGCTTCGCGTTCTCGCCGTTGGCCGAGGCCGTGAAGAGCTTGTACGTGGTCCATTCCGGCGCGATCCATCCGCTGCACCGCGGTTGGTACGACCGGGTGCGTGGCGACCTGCGGCGGGCCGACAACGACCTGCTCCGGGGGATCGTGCCGCCGGGTGGACACGTCGCCGAGTTCCTCTTCGTCGGCGCCACCAGCACGGAGACCACCATCGAGGAGCAGCTCCAGCTGGTCGCCGACTGGCCGCACGAGCACCTTCTGCGGGAGCTGCAGCGGGCCTGGCAGGGGGTCGGCGTCACGCCGGCCGTACGTCGCGTCCTCGAGGATCCCGACGCTCCTCAACGGGTTGCGGTGGAGCTCGAGCGCTATTGGCACCAGGTGCTCGAGCCTCACTGGCCCAGACTGCGCGGAGTCCTCGATGCCGACGTGGCCTATCGTCTGGACCGGCTGGCCCGCGGTGGCATCGCCTCCCTGCTCTCGGACCTGCACCCCTCGCTGCAGTTCACCGATCAGGCGATCCGCATCAACAGCGCCACCGACAGCGACATCGACGGCGGAGGCCTGACTCTGGTCCCGTCCGTCTTCGTCTGGCCGCGGATGTGGGTCGAGCTCGGTCTCCTCGGGGAGCCGAGCCTGACGTACGGCGCGCGTGGCATCGGCACCCTGTGGACGGACCGGCCCATGCCTGTGAACCGCGAGGACGCGCTGGGCGAGCTGCTGGGGCGGAGCCGGAGCGAGATCCTGATGAGTCTGCAGGTGCCGCGCTCGACGACCGATCTGGCCCGGGAGATCGGACTCTCGGCCGCGACCGTGAGCTCGCATCTGTCGGTGCTACGGCGCACCGGACTGGTCACCTGCTGGCGGAGCGGTCGGCGGGTGCTCTACCAACGCACCGCGCTCGCGTCCGTGATGGTCACCGCCGGCCTGGCCGACGAGTGGGACGAGGCGCAGGGCTGAATTCGCTGGACGAAAGTCCCGCCGAATGCAACGGGTATTGATGCGTGCGCCCATTCATCCAGGCATCCATTCGTCATCGCTGAACCGATACGCAACTTTGGGGATGCTTCCGGGTTCGCACCGCGGGAATCTCTAAGAGTATTCCGCGATCGAATTCGAGGGTTCACCGGGCCCCGATGCGAATTCAATGAGGTAGCAATGATGTTCTGCGCCTCCCATGCTCGCCCCTCTCGGTCTCGAGCGTTATCGGCCCCTCGTTGTTGGGTCTTCTTCGCTGTTTGATATCGAGAGGGAAGTCGACAGATGAACCCACTGAACAAGTATCCGAAGGTCCGCGAGTTCGCACTGATGATCCAGTGGATCACCACGGGGCTGACCACGGTCGGTGGTATCGCACTCGCCGGGATCTATGACGGAGTGGACCGTATTCCGGGTTGGTACAACGTCGCTGTGATGGGGCTTGCGGCGCTGTGGACCTACACCGGGTTGACGGCGCAAGGCAACGTGACGGGGACCGACCCGGAGGGCTACCAGCTGCCGAAGAATCTCGCCGAGGTCAGAGCAATGGCCGATAACACGACCGAGAACACGATCGAGAGCAAGACCGAAGCACCTGTCGTGGTCGCAGAGCCCGAGGACGAGGGCGATCCGGACGAGATGGCGGATGAATACGTCGACGACATCTTCGTCGCGGTAGAGGACAAGGAGGGGTTCTGAATGGGGTTCTATCTGGTGCCTGCGCTTGTCGCTCTGCGAAACGAGGTGAATGCCCGCTTCTCGCACCGGGACAAGTCCAGTGATGGCTGGATCGGAGACGCGTCGCACGCTGCACGGAAGTCGTCCCACAACCCCGACTGGGCTCACGGGGGCGCGGTGCGCGCGATCGATGTCGACATCGACGACAACGACCCGGCCGCCGAACTGCGTCTGCTGGTTGTCGAGGCCGCCCGTCACGACCGGCGCGTGTGGTACGTGATCAGCAACGGCGTGATCTACTCCCGCACCTTCGGGTTCGCGCCCCGGAAGTACACCGGCAGCAACGGTCACTTCAAGCATGTCCACGTGTCCGTGGTGGAGAACCCTGCGAAGTGGACCGACACCACCCGGTGGCTGAATTCCGAGCCGGCATGGATGTGGAACCCCGAGGTGGTGTCCGACCTGGCGCTGGTGCAGGAGCAGTTCCAGATCGCGGCTGGCGTGAAGAAGGGCGACCGGAAGCGGTTCCACGGCGTCGCCACGATCCAGAACGCTCTGAACGTGAAACACCTCCCGAAAGGGCGGAAGCTCGTCGTGGATGGCTGGGCCGGTCGAGCGACGGTGAACGCGTGGCGGGACTTCGAGGCGAAGGCAGGTGGTACGGGTCGGGAGACCACACCGGACCCGGTGTCCCTGAAGCATCTCCAGATCCTGGGCCGCTTCCGTGGGGATGAACTTCGATAGCGCTGCCGATCGTCAGACCACGCCGTGCTCGTAGGCGAAGGCCGTGGCGGCGGTGCGGGAGCGTACGTCGAGCTTGGTGAAGATGTTGGAGAGGTGACGGGCGACGGTCTTCTCGCTGAGGACCAGGTCGGCGGCGATCTGGGCGTTGCTGCGGCCGGAGGCGACCAGGCGGAGGACCTCGGCCTCGCGGGCGGTGAGCCCGGCGGGCAGGGAGGCGGGGGCGAGGAGAGCTTCCGCCTCGTCGGCAGCGGGGCCGGCGCCGATCTGCCGGAACACCGTACGCGCCGCCTCGAGCTCGCGGCGGGACGACTCGGTGTCGCCGACCTCGGCCAGGGCGCGCCCGGTGAGCAACCGCGCCTGGCTTCGCTCATAGGTCGCGTCGGCCCGGGCCCACAGCTGCTGGGCCTTACGCAGGTAGGGGAGGGCGCCGGCGGCGTCGCCCGCGGCCAGCTCGACCGTGCCGTGGGCGTGCGCGGCGGCCGCCTCCAGCCAGACGCAGCCGAAGCGTCCGGCCAGCCCGTCCAGCTCGGCCGCGGCGTTGCGGGCCCGGTCGACCTCGCCGGCGTCGACCAGCACGTCGACCGCAGCGGGCAGGAGACGGCACCGCTGCACGTCCCCACCCGTCTCGGCGAGCAGCCGGTCGATCGCGGCCAGCGCCGCCGCGCCCTCGCCGCGGGCCGACCAGAGCAGGGCGAGACCGGGCTGCGGGTCGAAGCCGCTGTCGGCGGCACGCTCGTAGGCGGCATAGGCCTCGGCGTACTCGCCGCGCAGCCGGAGCACCTCGCCCGCCTCGTACGCCGCCAGCCCGACCGCGTCCGGCGCGTTCACCTCCCGGTAGCGGCGGGTGGCGTGCTCGAACTCCTCCAGGGCCCGCTGCCACTCACCGTGCAGTCGCAGCAGCTGGCCGCGGTGGACGGCGCACTGCCCGGTGAACGCCAGGAGCCCGGGCTGGGCGGCGCACCAGCGCTCGAGGGCAGCCGTCCACTCCGCGACCCGTCCGAAGTCGCTGATCTCCTGGCAGCCCTCGATCGCGGTGCAGTAGACGTGCCCCGCCACGACGGGGGAGGCCTCGCCGGCGATCACCCGGACCATCGCCTCATCGAGCCGCGCCAGACCTTCGACGACCCGCCCGGAGTAGATCGCCATCCTGCCCTGCGCACAGAGCCCGAGGGCGGTGAGGTCGGGTTCGGCATGACGGCGGCCGCGCTCGGCCACCCGGTCGGCATAGCTTCCTGCCGTGGCGTAGTCCCCGGTGCCCAGCGCGCGAAACATCCGCAGGAAGTCCACCCATCCGACCGCGGCACCGGCGGCGTCCTCGCCTGCTTCGGTGACCAGGCCCTCGGCTCGCGAGGTCCATCCGCGAGCGAGGGCGCTCTCCCCGTGGACGTACGACGTCATCGTGATCCGGAAGGCACAACGCACCGAGCGCCCGAGGTCGCCGGCCTCCTGGCTCTTGCGGAAGGCACGCTGCAGAGCGGCGATGGTGTCGTCGTGGTGCCCGGTCAGCTCCGCGGCGACGGCGAAGTCCTCGAGCTCCTCGGCCGAGAGCAGGCCCGGGTCGGCGGCCGACCACCCCGCGTAGGCCGCGCTCCAGTCGCCGCGGTCGTAGTCGGCGCGGGCGCTCTCCAGCTGGACGTCGGCCACGGCAGGCACCTCCACTGGAGAGCGTACTCGGATCAGGCGCCGACGGAGACCCGCGCGGACTGCCGCATCCGGGACGTGATCCGGTCGGCGACCAGCGCCGCGTCGCGACCCGCGCCTGCCAGGAGCATGGAGCTGAAGGCGTACTGGAAGCTGAGGCCGCAGAAGAACAGACCGTCGGCCTCCGTCACCACGCCGCGCATCTCCCGCGGCCAGCCGTCCTCGTCGAGCACGGGCAGGTGAAGCCAGTCGAACGCCTGCCGGAAGCCGGTGGCCCACACGACGCTGGCGACCTCGCGCGGGGTGCCGTCGACGACGGGCAGGCCGTCGCGTACCTCCTCGATCCTGGAGGTGACGCGCTCGACGCCCCGGTCGGCCAGGTCGGAGCGCTTCACGCGGAGCATCGGCCCGCCGTGGCGGCGGATCTCGGGCATCTCCTTGCGGCCGATCGGGGTACGCCGGGTGAGGACGTGCCGCCAGGCGAAGAGCAGCACCGGGAAGAGCACGTGCATCACCGGCGAGTCCAGACGTGGCGGGATCTGGCCGCAGTCGCGGCCGGCCAGGATCGTCGGCCGCGACTCGGCGACCTCGAAGGCGATGTCGCAGCCGGAGTGGCTGGCACCGACGACGAGCACCGGCCCGTCCCGCAGCTGCCCGGGCCGGCGGTACTCGCTGGAGTGGAGCTGCAGGATCGACGGATCGAGCTGCGCCGAGATGGCGGGGACGTTGGGCGTACGTCCGAAGGTGCCGGTCGCGACCACGACGTTGTCGCAGGTCCAGGTGCCATGGTCGGTCGTCACCCGGAAGCCGTCACCGTGCCGGTCGAGGCCGGTGACCCGGGTCTCGAGCCGTACCGGCAGCTCGAAGGTGCGGGCGTAGGTCTCGAGGTAGTCACCGACGTCGTCCTTCCCGGGGAACGACCATCTCTTCGCCGGGAACGCCAGCCCCGGGAGGGCGTCGTACTTGGCCGGAGAGTAGAGCCGCAGCGTGTCCCACTGCCGTCGCCAGTTGTCGCCGATCCGCGCGTTGGCGTCGAGGATGACGAACGGGCGGCCGCGTCGTCGCAGGTGGTAACCGGTCGCCAGGCCGGCCTGGCCGGCGCCGATGATGATCGTCTCGATGTGTGTGGTGTCCATGCTCGCGACGCTAGGTCCGCACCACTCCGCTCCGCGTCGGTCGTACGGCGCATTCGGGTTGCACGTGGCGATGGGTCGAATTACCCATCGCCATGCCAGCCGAGCGGGGGCGATACTCGACACATGACGAAGCAGCCCCCGGAGGACTTCAGCAAGCTCCCGCCCTCGGTGCCGCTGGAGGAGACGATCGCCTACCAGCTCGAGACGGAGATCCCGCGCGGTCCCGAAGGTGGTGGAGACGCCGTCGACGGTGGTGGCGACGGCGACTGAGCGTCGGCCGATCGAACGCGCCGTCAGAGCACCAGCAGGAGGCCGAGCGCCGCCAGCAGGTCCCAGATCCAGCACATGTGGACGTACCACGGCGGGATGCCGCGGAGCCCGAGGACGTGGCGGTCGTGGTGGTGCAGCAGGTCCCAGACGCCGTGCAGCGCCCAGCCGAGGGCGAGCCAGCGGCCGGAGACGGTGACCGCGAGCGCGATGCTGATGACGGCGGCGGCGAGGAAGGCCCACTCCGTCAGTCGCTCGGTACGGGTGCCCCAGACGAGCGAGAGCGTCGGGTAGACGCTGTAGAGAACGACCACCGACAGGCAGCCGAGGACGAGGCCGACCTGCGGCCAGCCGGCGACGACGACAGTGACCAGGGCGCCACCCACTCCGGCGTACGTCGCAGCGCGGAGCGACAGCAGGTTCTGGAACCTCGAGTCAGGTCGTCTGAGGTCCGCCGGCAGGTTCATGGGGACAGACTAGAGCCGCAGAAATCCGATGCTCGGGATCGGACGCGCTCACTAGGGTGAGCCGCGTGAACGAGGAGGAGAAGTCGCTGCCGGAGCGACTCCGGGCGGCGATCATCGCGTGCCGGCAGAGCGTGTTCCCGGCGTACCCGAGTCCGGCCGAGGTGTTCGACGGGCTGGCGGAGGCGTGCCGAGAGCTCGGGATCGAGGAGTGGGACGTCTACGCCGAGAGGGGGCCGGTGGCGCGCCTGGAGGCGGAGGTCTCCGAGCTGCTCGGGAAGCCGGCTGCGTACTTTCCCTCGGGGGTGATGGCGCAGCAGGTGGCGCTGCGGATTCACGCCGACGCCGCGGGCAACCGGCGGGTCGCGCTGCCGGACCTCTCGCATCTGCTGGTCCACGAGGACGACGGGCCGAGGATCCTGCAGGACCTGCGGATCGAGCACCTCACCACGGGCCGCGAGACGCCGACGAGGGCGCACCTCGACGCGATCCCGGGACCGCTCGCGGCGTGCCTGGTCGAGCTTCCGCTGCGTGACGCCGGCTGTGTCCTGCCGACCTTCGACGAGCTCGCCGAGCTGGCGCAGGGGTGCCGTGAGCGAGGGATCGCCTTCCACATCGACGGCGCCCGGATCTGGGAGTCGCAGGAGTGGTTCGGCAAGCCGCTGGCCGAGATCGCCGGCCTCGCCGACACCGTCTACACCAGCTTCTACAAGGGCCTCGGTGGCCTCGCCGGAGCGGCGCTGCTCGGCGACGACGACTTCGTCGCCCAAGCCAGACTGTGGCGGCACCGGATGGGCGGGACGCTCTACCGTTCCACCGCCGAGGCGGTCGCCGCCTTGGTCGGCCTCCGCGACCGGCTCCCGCACATCGGCGAGTGCGTGACCTGGGCGAGGACCCTGGCCGCCGCACTTCCTGCGGAGATCACCGCCCAGCCGGCGGTGCCGCACACCAACACCTTCCTCCTGTACGCAGCGGGCGACCCCGACGACATCAACACCCGTCTCCTCGCCGCTCTCGAGGAGCACTCGCTCGCGTTCAGCAGACCGTGGACCGCGAGCGACGAGCCGGGCCGGGTGGCGACCGAGGTGACGGTCGGCCAGGGTGCCCTCGAGCTGGATCCCGAGAGCGTCGCCAGCCATCTCGCTGCCCTGCTCGCCTGAGCGTACGGCTGGACCTCCCCCGGAAGGGGTGATGACGGCGGCCTGAGCGGGCGGCGAGATTCGGAGGATGTGGGAACTCGCCGGGCAGGCTCGGTCGCGGACTCGCCCAGATCGCCGGCTGACGGCCGTCTCCGGCGATCCGTGCGCGTGTCGTCCTCCAGCGGACCGGGGGACGGACCAAACCACCTGTGAGGCGATCGGTTCGGTGATATTTTCGAGCGAACCAGCGAAGTCCTACTGAAGGGCAGCCTCATGTCGGTTCAGTTCGAAGTGCGCATCGATGGAATGACCTGCAACCGCTGTGTCGAGAGCGTGACCAACGCTCTCGGAGACCTGGACGGCGTCCACGGCGTCGAGGTCGATCTGAACCCGGGAGCCGTCTCGAGTGCCCGCGTCACCGCCGACGAACCGGTCGAGCCCAGGGTCCTCAGATCAACGCTCGCCAAGGCCGGCTTCTCGATCGCCCGCGAAACCTGACCGGCAGCGGAGTCGTCCGTGCTCGGCTCCCGTCGGCACTTCCCGGCCCTCACCGCCGAACCCGATCTCGTCTACCTCGACGCCGCCTCCGGCACGCCGTGCCCGGAACCGGTCATCGCCCAGCTCACCGCCGAGCTGCGTGGTCCCGCCGCCAACCCCGGCAGGGGTGGACATCCGTGGGCACGCGACGCGCTGCGTCGGGTCGAGGAGGCCCGGGCCGCCGTCGCCGCGTTCCTCGGCGCCGCCTTCCCCGACGAGGTGGCCTTCACCCGCGGCGCTACCGGCGCGATGGCGTTCCTGGCCGCCCGGTGGGGCCCCGCCGCGCTCGAGAAGGGTGGCGACATCCTCTACTGTCCGGGGGACCACCTGTCGACGGTGCGTCCCTGGCTCCGGCTGGCGGAACGGATGCGGCCCCAGGGGGTGCGGGCGGTGCCCTATCGGAGGGATCGCCTGGGACGTATCGACGCCGACGACTTCGCCCGGGCCGCGAGCGACCGCACCGCGGTGGTCGTCGCCACCGACGTCCACAACCTCCACGGCACCCGGACCGACCTCGACGCGCTGGCGATCCCGCCGGCCGCGACGGTCTGCCTCGACTGCTCCCAGAGCGCCGGACGGCTGCCCCTGCGCCTGGCCGAGTCCCGTGCCGAGGTCGCCGTCGTCTCGGGCCACAAGATGTTCGGTGCTCCCGGCACCGGCACGGTCTACGTACGCCGCGGTGAGCATCACCGGATCGCCGTCGACCGCGCGGCCGGGCGGAGCGGGCCGGCACGGCACGTCTCACCGCTCACCGACGCCGCCGAGGAGGGCAGCCTCGACGGCGTCGGAGCGGCAGCGCTGGCGGGGGCCACGGCGTTCCTCGACGGCATCGGGATCGACCGCGTCGGCGGCCACCTGGCCGCCCTCGCCTCCCGGTTCGCGGACGGCGCTACCCGGATCGGCGGGGTCACGCTCCTCGGACCGCCGGTGGAGGCGAGCGGCCCGCACAGCGGCATCGTCGCCTTCGCCCTCGACGGCCAGGCCGGCGCCGACGTCGCCTTCGCCCTCGAACGCCGCCGGGTCTACGTACGCGCCGGCGACCACTGTCTCGACGGCCCGCGGGACGACGCCGTCCGGGCGAGCTTCCACCTCTACAACGACGAGAACGACGTCGACCGACTCCTGCAGGGCCTCGCGGCCGCTGCCGAAAGGACCTGACACGTGCAGACCGAAGGCATCCGGTACGACCGCGCCGCCGCTGCCCGCATCCTCGCCGAGGTCGCCGGTGCCGACTTCCTGACCGGGCCCGCGCCGACGGCCCCGGCCGTGTCGGTGGCGTACCGCGTCGAGGAGCTCCGCCCCGAACCCGGCGGACCGCTCACGACGGGACAGCGTCGCTACCTGGAATCCTTCATGCGCCCGTGCCGCCCCGACCAGGTCGTCACCGCCACTCACCGGATCACCTGGCGCGACTCCCGCGGGATCGCCAACAGCGGCCACATCGGCCCGGGGCCGTTGGGACCACTTCTGCCGATCGCGACCCGGGAAGCCGTGATCGCCGTGGGTGACGCGATCGCCGCCGCAGATGCGGTCACCGCGCGCTCGGACGCCCTCGGCGACGACGAGCTCGACGTCCTCGCCGACACCACCACCGACCAGGAACCCGGCGAGATCTTCCGCGTCGGCGCCGAGGCCGCGGGCCGTGCCCTCGTCCAGCACGGCATGCTCGCCGGCCAGGTCGACATCGACGACCTCGTCGAGTTCGCCGAGGAGATGCATGCCTCGGGCCTGTACGGCACGGTGGCCTCGACCTGGTTCTGGGAGCTGCAGGCCTCCACCTACCGCCGCGGCATGATCCCGGCGCGGCTGGAGCGCTCCGGCGGCCGCCTTCGCTACACCCCGGATACCGTCACCCTGCTCGCCGAGATGAAGCGCCGCACCATCGCCGACGCCCATGAGGTGATGGCCCGCGCCCGCGAGGAGGGCCTGGGCCTGCGCGCCGCCATCCAGCGCTACCACGTCGAGCTCGACCAGATCTCGCGACAGTACGCCCTGCTGCCGGCCGAGGAGCGCCCGGTCTGCCTCGGACAGCGAGCCCACCAGGTCGACGGCGCACGGGTCCAGCCGCTCGCCGCGGTCGCCGAGGCGCTGACCGGCGCCTTCCGGTCCGCGGTCGACTCGGTGCGGATCGCGGAGGCCCCCGGACCTGCCGACGGGGATGCCCGGTTCGCCGCGGGAGAGCAGGAGTTCGGGGTCCCGGACATGACCTGCCGGCACTGCCGGGTGACGATCACCGCCGTCTTCGACGCCCAGGCGGCCGAGCTGATCGAGGTGGACCTGCACGGAAAGCGGGTGCGGGCCAGGTTCACCGACGCCGACCAGCGCGACCGGGTCTTCGCCGACCTGCGCGACTGCGGCTACACGGTGGCCGACGGGTGACGGCTCGCTACCCGCTCCCGGCCGCGCGGCACCCGATCGCCGACCGGTTCCTCGCCGACGGCGCGGCGGTGGCCGAGGCGATCGAACGGTTCGGCTCGCCGCTGCACGTGGTCTTTCCCCAGGTCATGGCCGAGAACGCGGCCTCGCTGAAGGCCGTGCTCCGGCGACACGCGATCCCGCACGACGTCTTCTATGCCCACAAGGTGAACGCCTCGACCGCGCTGGTCGCCGAGGCGGCCGCAGCCGGCCTCGGGGTGGACGTGGCTTCCTCGGCCGAGCTCGACCGGGCCCTGGCGGCGGGGTTCGCGCCGGACCGGATCGAGGCCACCGGTCCGAAGTCGCCGGCGTTCATCCAGCGGATCGCGTCGCTCGGGGTCACCGCGAACGCCGACGATCCGTGGGAGCTCGACCGCCTCGCCGCCGCGGCGCGTGCGGGCAGCACCGTCCCGGTCCTGCTGCGGCTCTCCGGCTTCGTCTCGCCGATGGTGCCGCCGTCTCGGTTCGGCATCGACCTCGCCGACGCCGACGCCGCCCTCGAGACCGTACGCCGCGCGCCGGGGCTCGAGCTGCGCGGTGTCGCGTTCCACCTCGACACCGCCGATCCGGCCGCCCGCGTGGACGCGCTGACCGAGTCGATGGCGGTGGTGTCCGCTGCGTACCGCAAGGGTCTGCGGCCGTCGGTGGTCGACATCGGCGGCGGCATCCGCCAGCGGTTCGTCGAGGATCCGGAGCCTTTCCAGCGGTATGCGCAGGCGCTTGCCGCGGGGCCGGGGGAGCTGGTGTGGCCGGGTCACGACGTCGTGGCGCCGGCCGCGCACAAGTACGGCAACCACCGCCCGATGACCGAGGTGCTCGACCGGTTCCTGGCTGCCGAGATCGAACGGCGACCGGTCGCCGAGGTCCTGCGCGAGTGCATGCTCGCGCTGTGGATCGAACCGGGCAAGGCCCTCGTCGACCACGCCGGGATCACCCTGGCCGAGGTGCTCTACCGGAAACGCGCGGCCGGTCGCGAGCTGGTCGTGCTCGACCTCTCCCGCAACCAGGTCACCCCCGCCGACCAGGAGGTCCTGCTCGACCCGGTCCTCGTCGACGGGCATGGCGATCCGCCGGACGGGGGAGTGTTCCTGGCCGGACGGCTCTGTCTGGAGTCGGACCTGATCAGCCGGCGGAAGGTCTTCCTCGACGCCGAGCCGCGCAGCGGCGACGTACTCGCGTTCGTGAACACCGCCGCCTATCAGATGGACCTGTCGGCGTCCGCCGCCGCCGGGCATGCGCCGCCGCCCAAGGTCGCCGCGGTCCTGGACGAGGACCGGTTCACCTTCACCGCCGACACGTTCGCCGACGCGCCCGACGATCACCACAGGAGCTGACCATGCGATACGACAGCGTGCTCGACATGATCGGCGACACCCCGCTGCTGCGGCTCGATCCGGCCGCCCACGGCGTGCCCCAGGCCGAGATCTTCCTGAAGCTCGAGTCGGCCAACCCGTTCGGCTCCGTGAAGGACCGGGTCGCCTGGGGACTGCTGCGCGACCACATCGACGGGATCGTCGCGAACCGACAGGTCGTCGTGGAAGCCTCGAGCGGCAACACCGCGAAGGCGCTCCAGATCATCGCCTCGATGCACGGTGTCGGGTTCCGTGCCTTCACCAACCGGGTCCGGGTGCGCGAGGTCCGCGAGATGCTGTCGCTGCTCGGCGCCGAGGTGACCGAGATGCCGGGCCTCTCGGAGTGTCCGGACCCGACCGCCCCGAACGACGTCTTCAGCGTGATCGGCGACCTCATGGAGGGCGAGCCCGGCCGCTATCACCACACCTCGCAGTACACCAACGAGGACAACCTGCGCGCCCACTACGAGGAGACCGGCCGCGAGATCCACCGCGACGCGGGTCAGGTCGACCTGCTTGTGGGCGGCCTCGGCACCACCGGATCCACCCGAGGGGCGGCGACGTACCTGCGCGAGCGCAACCCGGAGACCGCCGTCGTCGGCGTCGTGGCCGCGGAGGGCGACTTCATCCCCGGCATCCGTTCGGCCGCGGAGATGTGGGAGGTCGGACTCTTCGAACCCGACTTCTACGACGCGATCACCGCCGTCGACTCCGCCGACGCGATCTCGGCGAGCCTCGAGCTCGCCACCCGGCACGGGGTGCTCGCCGGTCCCACCACCGGGGCGGCCTACGCCGCGGCACGGGAACGACTCCTGTCCGGGCCCGGGGGACCGGTCACGGCGGTCGTCATCGCGTGCGACCGGATGGAGCCGTACCTCTCCTACTACCGCCACCGCCGCCCCGACCTCTTCGGCGCGGCCCGATCCGCCACCGAGGAGGCCGCGCCGTCGGTCACTCCCGAGGAGATGGAGGCGTGGGGCGCGGCCGGCGAGCATGTGGTCGTCGTGGACGTACGCACCGCGCTGGCGTTCCAGGCGGGCCATCTCCCCGGCGCGATCAACCTCCGCGACGACCTGCTCGAGCAGGTCATGGAGGCGGGGATGCCGTTCTCGGAGGCCTCCCGGGTGGTGTTCGTGTGCCCGACGGGGGACCGGTCGGCGCGGTTCGCGGCCCGGGCGGCCGCGACGGGGTGCCGGGCCTACAACCTCGAGGGCGGCGTGCTCGCCTGGCGCGACAGCGGGCGGCCGCTCGCCGGAGTGTGAGGTTCCGGTCTCACGTGGGCATGAGGAGGAGCATCGTGCCCATCCCGGTGGCCATGAGTCCGTGACCGAGGGCAGGGAGGCGGTGCTCGCGTACGGCAGCCGCGCGCAGCAGCCACCAGATCACCCCGGCCGCACAGGCCGTGATGAACAGCGAATTGATCACGATCGCCCAGCCCGGCGCCGCGGCCGTCGGAAGGGCCGCCGCGGCGCCGCTGTGGCCGGCATGACCTGCGGTGTGGCTCCCTGCTGCATGCGTGTCCGCCATGAGCAACGGCATCGAGGCGAGCATCCAGATCATCGCCGCGTTGAGCGCGAGATGACCGACGAAGTCCGCCTGGCGCGCCCGCCCGCTCGTGCGGCGCAGGGCGGGCAGCAGGGCCACCGTCAGGATCGCGAACAGCGCGACCTGAGCCCAGACGGCCACGTCCCAGAGGATCACCCAGATCATCAGGATCATCGCGGCGCTCATCACGGTGTGGTTGACGTGCAGAACGGCCTGCCCACCGGTCCCGGGACAGACCACGAGGGTCCAGATTCCCGAGGTGCCGGTGAGCACGAAGGCCACGGTCAGCAGTAGGTCCCAAGGCGGATCGACCACCCGACCAACGTACCGTCGCCACACCGTGCGCGGGCCGGGTTGCCGCGATCAGTGCCGCAGGCCGGCAAACCCCGGCCGAAGCGTCAGACACGTCGGCCGAGTGGGCATGTATCTGCCCACTCGACCGACCTGGTCGACGCCTCGGCCGACCTGCGTGACGCCTCGCTCAGGCGTCGAGATCCTGCGCGACGAGCGCCGCGATGGTGTCGACGGCGGCCTGGTCGGGGCCGGTGACCTCGACCTTGTCGCCGTTGGCGGCGCCGAGGGTCATGATCAGCAGGGACGAGGCGGCGTCGACCGGCTCGCCGCCGGGGACGGCCAGGGTGATCTCGGCACCGAGCTCCTCGACCTTCTCGGAGATGATCGCGGCGGGCCGGGCGTGCAGGCCGACGGCGGAGCCGACGGTGACGGTCTGGGTGGGCATGATGCTCCTTCGGTTGGTGGGATGTGGGTCAGCTGGCGGCGGCGGCCGGGACCGGGGCGCGGCCGACGGACTTGAGGGCGATCACGGTGGCGGCACCGACGATCACACCGACGGCCAGCGCGATCAGGTAGCCGAGCACGTTGGTGACGGCGAAGAGGACGAAGATGCCGCCGTGCGGTGCGCGGACGCCGACCTCGAAGAGCTGGGAGAGCCCACCGGTCACGGCGCTGCCGACCATGATCGCCGGGATGACGCGCATCGGGTCGCCCGCGGCGAACGGGATGGCGCCCTCGGTGATGAACGAGGCGCCGAGCAGCCAGCCGGCCTTGCCGTTCTCGTGCTCCGCGGTGGTGAAGAGCTGGGGACGTACGACGGTGGCCAGCGCCAGCGCGATCGGGGGCACCATGCCGCTGAGCATGACCGCGGCCATGATCCGCAGCTCGGGGGCGTTCGCGGCCAGCGAGGCGGCGCCGACACCGGTCGCGGCGAAGCTGTAGGCGACCTTGTTGAGCGGGCCGCCCATGTCGAAGGCCATCATCAGCCCGAGCACCGCACCGAGGACGACGGCGCTGCTGCCGTCCAGGGCGGCGAGGCCGTCGGTCAGCTGCTCCATCAGCCAGTTGATCGGCTTGCCGAGCACCACGATCATCACCAGACCGGCCAGGATCGAGGTCACCAGCGGGATCACCAGCACCGGCATCAGGCCGCGTGCCCAGCTCGGCACGCGCCAGCCGCTGACCCAGTGGGCGATCACGCCGGCGAGCACACCGCCCGCGATCGCGCCGAGGAAGCCGGTCGCCGGCGCTGCCACGCCGTCGGCGTTGACGACACCGAACAGGTTGGCGGCCAGCGCACCCATGATGAAGCCGGGGGCGATGCCGGGACGGTCGGCGATGGCGTACGCGATGTAGCCGGCCAGCGCGGGGATGAACAGCATGAACGCCGTCTTGCCGATGACGAAGAAGAGCGCGCCGAGGTAGACGGCGAGGCCGCTGTCGAAGAGGGCGTGCTCGAGACCGAGGGCCTGTACGTCGGGGAGGTTGGTGAGCGTGTTGTCGACCATGACCGCGCCGTAGACGTTGGTGATGTCGTAGCCGCCGAGCAGGAAGCTCAGTGCGATCAGCAGCCCGCCTGCGGCGACGAACGGGATCATGTAGGAGACACCGGTCATCAGGATCCGGCGGGTCCGGCCGCCCCAGCTCTCCGAGGCGGTCGTGGCGGACTCGGAGGAGTCGCCCCGGCCGGACTCGACGCGGGCGGCGTTCGGGTCCTCGGCCGCGGCGAGCGCCTCGGCGATCATCGCGTCGGCGTCGTCGATCGGGCGCTTCACGCCCGAGGAGATCAGCGGCTTGCCGGCGAACCGGAACCGGTCCCGGACGCCTACGTCGACGGCGAAGATGGCCGCGTCGGCGTGGGCGATGGTCTCGGCGGGCAGCGGCGTCGCCCCGGCGGATCCCTGGGTCTCGACCGCGATCTCGACCCCGGCCCGCGCGGCGGCCGCCTCGAGGGCCTCGGCCGCCATGTAGGTGTGCGCGATGCCGGTCGGGCAGGCGGTCACCGCGACGAGCGAGCGCTTCTGCGCAGGAGCCGCCTCCGGAGCGGCGGCCGGAGCCGGGGCCTGAGCCGGGGCCGGCGCGTCGCTGACCGCGTCGAGGATGGTCCGGGCAGCCTCCTCGGCCGAGTCGGTCTCGCGCAGCAGCCGGCCGAACTCGGGACGGGCCAGGGCACGAGCCAGCTTGGTCAGGATGGTCAGGTGCGTCGCGTCGCCGCCCGCGGGTGCGCCGATGAGGAAGGCGAGGTCGGCCGGGCCGTCCTTCGCGCCGAAGTCGACCGGAGGTGAGAGCCGCGCGAACGCCACCACGGGCTCGTCGACCCCGGACGTACGGCAGTGGGGGATCGCCAGGCCGCCGGGGAGACCGGTGGCGGAGACCTCCTCGCGGGCCAGCGCGTCGGCGACCAGCGCGTCGAGGTCGCCGGCCCGGCCGGAGTCGGCCACGCGCTGGGCCAGGGCACGGATGACACCGTGCTTGTCGGTGCCGAGGTCGGCGTCGAGGGCGACGAGCTCGGGGGCGATGAGTGCGGACATCAGAGTCCTCCGGTGATGGGGTCGAGGTCGCGTACCGACACGAGGTCGGCGCGCACCTGGGGTGGGGTGGGGAGGGTGGTGCCGGGGAGGCCGGCGGCTGCACTGCCGTACGCGACGGCGAGCCCGAGACGTTCAGGCGCGGGGAGTCCGCGCAGGTCGGCGAGGAGATAGCCGAACAGGGAGCTGTCACCGGCACCGACCGTGCTGACGACGTCGGTGGGCGGCGGGGTGGCGTGCCACGTACCCTCCTCGGTCACAAGGACGGCACCGTTTCCGCCGAGGGTCGCCAGCACGGCGGTGACCCCGCGCTCGACCAGGGACCGGGCTGCCGCCGCGGCGGCAGCCGGATCCTCGAGGGCGGCCGGGTCTGCGCCGGTGATCGAGGCCAGCTCCTCGGCGTTGGGCTTGAGCAGGTCAGGGGCGCCGGCCGGGAGTCCGGCGGCGAGCGTCTCGAGCGGTGCCTCGCTGGTGTCGACCGCGATCCGGGCGCTGGTGGAGCGCAGCGCGCTCACGACCTCGGCGTACCAGCCGGCCGGTGCCTCCGGCGGCAGCGAGCCGGCGAGGACGACCCAGCCGGCGACCTCGGCCTCCTGGACGAGCCGGGTGGCGAGTGCGTCGAGCAGCGCGGGTGTCGCGGTGGTGCCGGGGCCGTTGAGCTTGGTGGTGGTGCCGTCCGGCTCGGTCACGGTGGTGTTGATCCGCGGCCGTCCGGCCGGTCCGACCGCCACCACGTCGAGGCCGGTGGCCCGCAGCTCGGTGACCATCGGGTCCAGGTCCGGGCACGGGAGCACGGCGCGCGTCGGCACCCCGGCGGCGTACGCGGCCCCGGAGATGTTCACGCCCTTGCCGCCGGGCTGGGAGCTGGTCGCCACAGCACGCAGCACCTCGCCGCGGCGCAGCGGGCTGGTGAGCATCACCGTGTGGTCGATGCTCGGGTTGGCGGTCAGGGTGACGATCATGCGATCCGCACCTCGAGGCCGCTCTCGCGCAGCTCGTCGGCGACGTCGTCGTCGATGTCGCTGTCGGTGACGAGCACGTCGACGTTGCCCAGCGCGGCGAAGCGGAGGGTGGTCTCGACGCCGATCTTGCTGGAGTCGGTCAGGCACACGACCCGGCGGGCGGCGTTGACCAGCGCTCGCTTGGTCGCGGCCTCGTCGTGGTCGGGGGTGGAGAGCCCGTGGGCCAACGTGAGCCCGTTGGTCGCCACGAAGCAGACGTCGACCCGGAGCCGGCTCAGCGCGTCCACGGTCTCGGCGCCGACGGCGGCCTGGGTGGCCGGGCGGACGCGTCCGGGCAGCAGGTGGAGCTCGATCTGGGGACTGCCGGCCAGCATCGCCGCGACCGGGACGGCGTGGGTCACCACCGTGAGCTGGTGGTCACGGGGGAGGGCCCGGGCGAACCTGCTGGTGGTCGTCCCGGCGTCGATGGCGATGGTGCCACCGGCGGTGGGGAGGAGGTCGAGGGCTGCCTCGGCGATGCGGTCCTTCTGGGCGGTGAAGGTCTGCTCCCGCTCGCCGAGCGCAGACTCGAGCACCGCCATGGTCTCCACCGGCACCGCCCCGCCGTGCACGCGGCGGACCAGGCCGCGTCGCTCCAGCGTGGAGAGGTCTCGACGGACGGTCTCGGTGGTGACCTCGAACCGTTCGGCGATGTCGGCCACGGATATCCGCCCGCGCTCGGCGACGAGACGGGCCGTCGCGATCTGCCGCTCCTCGGCGTACATCGCGGCCTCCTTCAGGGATCGGTGTGGTTTCGAGTGGGTTTCGGCCTTGTGAATGCCCACATATGTTGTTTTATGCCCGAATGTGTTGACTCGTCAAGGGGTTAGGGCAGATATTTGTGGCCATGGTCACGTCTCACTCATCTGTTCTCTCCGGCACGCCGGTCGTCCCGGGGATCGTGCTGGCGCCCGTCCACGTGGTGCGGACCGAGGTCGACCCGCTCGCGCTGGCCGCCTTCGAACGGCGCGGCTTCGAGCACCCGGAGGACGCCCTCGCGGCCTACGAGGCGGCCGCCACCGCCGTCGCCGACGGCTACGCACGACGCGCCGAGACCGCCTCGGGAGCCGCCGCCTCCGTGCTGAGCGCGAGCGCCGGGCTGGCTCGTGACAAGGGGCTGCGCGTCGCCGTGGAGAAGCACCTGCGTGCGGGGGAGGGCCTGGTGGCCTCCGTCGGGGCGGCGGTCGAGCAGTTCGCGACGCTGTTCAGCGGGATGGGCGGTCTGATGGCCGAGCGGGTCACCGACCTGCGCGACATCGAGCGCCGGGTCCTGGCCCACCTCGCCGGTGAGCCCGAGCCCGGTGTCGACGTGCCCGAGGGGACGAGCGTGCTGGTCGCCGCCGACCTGGCGCCCTCCGACACCGCCGCCCTCGACCCGGCCCGGGTGGTCGCCCTCGTCACCGAGCGCGGCGGCCCCACCAGCCACACCGCGATCATCGCCCGCCAGCTCGGCATCCCGTGCCTGGTCGGGGTGGCCGGCGCGACCGGCATCGCCCCGGGGACCCTCGTGCTCGTCGACGGCCAGGCCGGCATCGTCGAGCTCGAGCCCGGACCGGACGCCGCCGCTAACGCCGAGGCCGACCTCGCCCGGCGGCAGGCGATCGCCGCCTGGACCGGTCCCGGACGCACCGCCGACGGCCACCCGGTCGCGCTCCTCGCCAACGTCGCCGACGGCTCCTCGGCACGGGACGCGGCGGCCGGCCAGGTCGAGGGCGTGGGACTCTTCCGCACCGAGCTCTGCTTCCTCGACCGGCGCGAGGAGCCCACCGTCGCCGAGCAGGCCGACGTCTACGCCGAGGTGCTCGCGCCCTTCGCCGGCCGCGGCCACGTCGTCGTACGCACCCTGGACGCCGGCTCCGACAAGCCGATCGCCTTCGCGACCCACGAGGGTGAGGAGAACCCCGCCCTGGGCGTACGCGGCCTGCGGCTCGCCGCCGACAACCCCGGCCTCCTCGAGCGCCAGCTCGACGCCATCGCGATCGCCGCCGAGCGGACCGGCGCCGAGACCTGGGTGATGGCGCCGATGGTCGCCACCGTCCAGGAGGCAGCCGACTTCGCCGCGCTCGTCCGCGCCCGCGGCCTCAAGCCCGGCGTCATGGTCGAGGTGCCGGCGGCCGCGCTGATGGCCCACCGGATGCTGGAGGTCGTCGACTTCCTCTCCATCGGCACCAACGACCTGACCCAGTACGCCATGGCCGCCGACCGGCTGGCCACCGACCTCGCCCACCTGACCGATCCCTGGCAGTCCGCGGTGCTGCAGCTCATCGCGATCACCGCCGAGGCGGGACGTACGGCCGGCAAGCCCGTCGGGATCTGCGGCGAGGCCGCCGCCGACCCGCTGCTCGCGCCGGTGCTCGTGGGCCTCGGCATCACCTCGCTGTCGATGGCTCCTGCGGCCGTCCCGGCCGTCGGCGCCCGGCTCGGATCGGTGACCGCAGGGCTCTGCGACGAAGCCGCCGAGGCCGCGCTCGGCGCGCTGTCGCCCGCCGAGGGCCGCGAGGCGGTCGCCAAGCTCCTCGCCTGATCGGGTGCCGGGCACACTGGGCTCATGCCCGCGCGCTACGTGTTCACCGAGACCTGGGAGCTCCCGTTGTCACCCGAGACGGTGCGGGACGCACTGGTCGACGTCGAGCGCTACCCGCGGTGGTGGCCGCAGGTACGGGCGGTGGCGAAGCTCGGCGAGGACGATGCCCTGCTCGTGTGCCGCTCGGTGCTGCCCTACGACCTGGAGATCGTGCTGCACGCCGTCAGCCGCGACCTGCCCACGCTGGAGGTCGGCATCGGCGGCGACCTCGACGGGTTCGCGCGCTGGACCCTGACGCCGGCGCCGAGCGGGAGCCGGATGATGTTCGAGCAGGAGGTCGTCGTACGCGGCCTGCTCGGCCTGGCCTCCCTCGCACTGCGACCGGTCCTGGCCTGGAACCACCGGCAGATGATGCTCGGCTGCCGGCAGGGACTGCCCGCCGCCGTCGGTTCGGCCTAGAGCGCCGAGCCCTTCTGGTATTCGGCCCAGGAGAGGTTCCAGTCGCCGAAGCCGTTGTCCCACTCCATCTTCCGGTCGGTGCCGGTGGTCTCGACGACGTCGCCGATGCGGGCCAGGCCGTAGAGCCAGGCGGCGTTGTCGGTGGAGATGCCGGTGCAGCCGTGGGAGACGTTGGCGTAGCCCTGGGAGCCGGTCGACCACGGGGCGGCGTGGATGAACTCGCCGGAGTTGGTCAGGCGCATGGCGTACTCGACGTCGTCGAGGGAGTAGTAGTCGCTCGAACCCTGGTCGGAGATGCCGATCGTCTCCGAGCGCATCTCCTTGACCCGGTGCTTCTCGGAGATCACCTTGATGCCCGAGCGGGTGATGAAGCCGGGCTTGCCGGTGGTCGCCGGGATCGTACGCAGCAGCTTGCCGTTGCTGAACACCTTCATCCGGTGGGTGCGGGCGTTGACCCTGAAGACGTGCGCGTCGCCGACCTTGTAGGTGGCGGTGCGGCTGTGCTGACCGTAGACACCCGCGCCCGCGGAGGCGCCGTTGATGTCGAGGTCGACCTTGATGGTGGTGCCGGGCTTCCAGTAGTGCTGCGGGCGGTAGCGGGCCTCGGTGTCGGAGACCCAGTACCAGGAGCCGGTCTGGGCCGGGGTCGCGGTGACGTGCATGCGCTTCTCGAAGGAGGCGTGGTCCTTGACCGGGACGTCGAAGTAGACCGCGACCGGCATCCCGACGCCGACCTCGGACTTGTCGACGGGGACGATGGTGGCGAAGGTCTGCTGGGCCAGCGAGAGCGAGCGGGTGCTGAAGCTGCTGGTGACCTTCCCGGTCTCCCCGGTGGCGGTGACGGTGTAGCGCAGCGCCGGGTCGAGGAGGTCGTTGGCGGTCCACGTCTTCTTGTCCGTCGAGAGCGAGCCGGGCACGGTGCGGCCGTCGGGCTTGGCGACCTTCACGCTCGTGAACTCGCCCGAGGTCGCGGTGACGGTCACGGTGCTGTCCACCGCGACGTCCTTGGCCCCGTCGGCGGGGAAGATCTTGGCGGTGAGCGGCTTCGCCGACGGCGAGGCGCTCGGCTCGCCCTTGGCGGCCGAGTCGGGGGACTCGGGGACCTCGGCACAGCCCGAGAGCACGAACAGGGCCACGGCGGCCACGACAGGGAAGGAACGAACCCGCATGGGATAACTATGCGGTAGGAGGCAACCGAATTCTCGGCGTGTCCGCGCGTGTACTGAAGGTTGTGGTGTTGTCGGTGCTGCCACGTACGGTATCTGCCGATGAGTGACACTCGCGTCGAGGCGGCGTACGCCGGGGCTCTGGCCGCCTTCAGGAACCCGATGCTCGACCTCCTGCACGGCCGGTTCGCGCCGTTCGTGGTGGCGGTGCTCTCGGTGACCTTCACCTCCGAGCGGGCCGCGGTCCCGGTGGTGGACGCGCACGCCGAGATCGGCGACATGCTCGACCGGCTCCGGGCCACCGGCCACGCCGAGGGCGAGGGCGGCGAGGTCATGCTCCCGGTCGGCACGGCGCGCGACCTGTGCCGCCAGTGGGTGCGGGCCGGGTGGCTGCTGCGCCAGATCGAGGGCGAGGACGAGGTCTACCGGCTCTCCGCCCACGCGGTGGGTGCCCTGGAGATCGCCGGGAGGGCGAGCGGCTCGCGGGCCCGGGTCTCGGAGTCCCGGGTCCGGACGCTGCTGGAGGCGGTCGAGCGGCTCGCCCAGGACGCCGACCCCGACGTGCTCACCCGGGTGGCCCGGCTGACCGAGGAGATCGCCGAGCGCCGCGCCGAGATCGCCCGCCTGGACCGCACCGGCGTGGTCGACACCGTGGATGACGACACCCTGCTCGAGCAGGCCGAGAACATCCTCCATCTGACCCGCGAGCTCCCGGCCGACTTCGCGCGGGTGGTCGAGTCCATCCGGGCGATGCAGCGCGACGTGGTGACCGACCTGCGCCAGGACGTACGCCCGGCCGGCGAGGTGCTGCGTGAGTACCTGCAGCGCGGCAAGGACGTGATGGCCTCGACGCCCGAGGGCAAGGCGTTCGCCGGTGCGCTGCGGATGATCGGCGACCCGCGCCGTCTCGACGACTTGGCCACCAACCTGCGTGCGGTGCTGCGGCATCGGTTCACGAAGGAGATGGGGCCGACCGAGCGGGCCGAGCTCGCCGCGGTCGGGCGGCGGATCGAGACGGGTGTCGCCGAGGTGCTGGCCGCCCAGCAGACCGCCTCCCACGTGATCACCACCCAGGTGCGTACGCACGACCCGGCCCGCGACCGGCAGGTCGACGACCTGCTGCGCGACGTCATGGTCGGCTTCCAGGCCTGGATGCCGTCCTCGCGGCCCGCCGAGGCCATCGAGCCGCTGCGCCGGCTGCCGCTCGCCGACCTGGGCCACCTGCGCCAGTCGGTCAGCGAGCTGCGCCCGCCCGAGCCGCCGGCGCCGCTGGCCGACTGGGGCGACGTGGAGAGCGCCGTCGAGGACACCAAGGCGTGGGGCGGGCCGGGATACCGGGCGATCGAGGCCCACCTGGACGCCTATGTGGCGGCCGCCGAGGGGCCGGTCGACCTGGCCGAGGTCTTCGCGGCAGCGCCGGAGGAGATCAGGCGACCGGTCGATCTGCTCGGGCTTCTCGAGATCGCCCACCGTCGCGGGATGGCCGAGACGGGGGAGATCTCCACCATCGAGGCGATCCGGGCCGACGGGGTGCGGCGCAGGTTCGCGTTCGGCGGGGTGAGGCTCGGCCCGATGATGGCGGAAGACGGCGAAGGGGATGACGATGAGTGACACCGTGACGGACGTGGCCTACGGCAGCGAGCCGGAGGGCTTCATCGAGCCGGTCTCGATGGAGGACGACCCGACCGAGCTCTTCGTCGGCGACCGCGGTGTCCTGGACGCCGACGTACGCCGGGTGCTGGTCCAGCTCCTGCGGCGGCGGTTCATCACCGCGGAGCGGAGCCCGCGTCAGTGGCGTACGCTGCTCGACCACCAGGCGGTGATCGAGTCACGGCTCCACGACCTGTTCGTCCGGCTCGTGGTCGACCACGACCGCGGGATCGCCTACAAGCGACAGGTGCGCTCGGAGGAGCTCGACGTGCCGGTGCTCCTCAAGGACGACGCCTACTCGCGCGCCGAGACGCTCGTCCTGGTCCATCTGCGCACCGTCTTCCAGCGCGAGCGTGGCGCGGGGCAGAGCTCCGCGCGCGTGGACGCCGACGAGCTGGAGCAGACCGTGCTCACCTACTTCGACGTCGCCAGCGGTGACGCGGCCCCGCGCCGCGAGATCCGCCGGGCCGTCGAGCGGCTCGCCCGCGAGGGGCTCCTCGAGGAGGAGTCCGAGGACCGCTACCGGATCACGCCCCTGGTCGAGATCGTGCTGAGCGTCGAGAAGCTGACCGAGCTCAAGGCGTGGCTGAAGGACCCGACGGGTACGACCCGGGTCGAGGTCGCGGGCGAGGCCGAGGAGCCTGACGACACTGACGATCTGGATGACCCGAAGAGCGGCGACGAGGCGGAGGAGACCGAGCGGTGAACATGATCGACAGCCTCTTCGGCCTCATCCCGGAGCGCTCGACCGGGCGGCAGTGGGTCGCGAGCGAGCTGCAGCTGGTCAACTGGGGCGGCTACGACGGCGCCCACCGGGTGCGCTTCTCGCCGACCGCGACGCTGCTGACCGGAGGCTCCGGGTCGGGCAAGTCGACCCTGATGGACGCCTACATCGCCCTCATCATGCCGCACACGACACCGTTCAACGGCGCCTCCAACGGCGGCGTCGTGGGCCGGCCACGGGGTCAGGACCAGCGCAACATCCTCTCCTATGCGCGCGGCAAGATCGACGAGGCGAAGACCGCCGAGGGCACCAAGATCCGGGTGCTGCGCGGCGACGGCCGCGACACCTGGTCGGCGATCGCGATGACCTGGGCCGACCAGACCGGCGCCCGCTTCACCGCGGTCCGTGCCTGGTACGTCCCCGCCTCCGCCAAGAACCTCGACGACGTGACCAAGCTCCGTGCCGTGGCCGAGGCAGGCTTCGACGTACGCGACCTGGAGCCGGTCGCGGCCCACCGGTTCACCCGCACCGCGGTCTCCGAGGTCGGGCTGACCCCGATCGACACCGACCGCGACTTCACCGCGCGGATCCACTCCGCGCTCGGCATCGGTGCGGCCGGCGACGGGGAGAAGGCCGTCAACCTGCTGGGAAGGATCCAGGCGGGCCAGCAGATCACCACGGTCGACGACCTCTACAAGAAGATGGTGCTCGAGGAGCCCGAGACCATCGCCACCGCCGACGGCGTGGTCGCCCACTTCGACGAGCTCTCCGCGACCCGCGACCGGATGGTCACCGCGCAGCAGCAGGTGCGTGCGCTGACCCCGATCCGCGAGCTCCGTGTCGCCATGGAGGACGCCGCCTCCCGGCTGGAGGTCATCGACGGGATCGGTGCCTTCGGCGACGAGACGACCCCCGCCGGACTGTGGCGGGCGGGCAAGCGGGTCGACCTGCTCAGCGAGCTCGAGTCCGACCTCAGCTCCCGCAGGAGCGCCGCGGAGAAGGCGGTGGCCGAGAAGCAGGCGCTGATCGACGCCGCCGAGTCCGAGCGCGACGGCCTGGCGGTCACCGTCGCGGCCTCCGGCGGTCGCCGCCTCGAGGAGGCCACCCGCGAGATCAAGGCCGCCGAGAGCCGCGCCGATCAGGTACGCCGCGCCCGCGAGGCGCTCGAGGCCGAGCTCGCGATCCTCGGCGCTGAGGCGACTACCCAGGCCGAGTTCGAGGCCCTCCAGACGAGCGCCCACGATGCCCTGGTCGACGACGACGCCCGCACCACCGCCCTCAACGCGTACGCCGCCGCGCGGTCCGCCGAGGCCGAGGCGATCAAGCTGGTCAGCCGGCTCGAGGGTGAGCTCGCCGATGCCGAGAAGACGAAGAACAACATCCCCGAGCCGCTGCGCGCGGCCCGCGCGGTGCTGGCCGAGGCGGCCGGACTGAGCCCCGCCGAGATGCCGTTCGTCGGCGAGCTGGTCGAGGTGCGCACCGAGCACGAGGCCTGGCGCGAGGCGTTCAACCTGGCGCTCGGCGGCTTCGCGACCACCATGCTCGTCGACGCGGCGCACGTCGGCGCGTTCCGGGCGGCGATCGACTCGGTGCGGCAGCGCACCCGGATCCGCTACGAGGCGGTCCCCACCGGGACGAAGGACACCACGATCCTCGACGAGGGCACCCTGCCGGGACGCCTCGACTACCGCCGCGGCGTGTTCACCGGCTGGCTCAAGAAGCGACTGGCCGAACGGCACGGCTACGTCTGTGTGCAGACCCCCGCGCTGCTCGGCCAGCACCGGATGGCACTGACCGTGACCGGCCAGGTCTCACAGGGGTCGCGCGGTGCTCACGGTGGCCAGGGCGGCGGCAACGTGCTCGGCTTCACCAACACCCGGCGCGTCGCCGAGCTCACCGACGTGCTCGAGACCGCCCGTCGCGATGCCGAGAAGGCGCGGACGGCGGTCGGAGAGGCCGAGCGGGCCATCAAGGAGCTCGATCTGCGGCGTACGTCCTTCAAGGCGGTCTCCGCGCTGACCTGGGACCAGGTCGACGTCGCCGGGGCCGAGGCCGAGCGCGACCGGTGGGCCGCGGTGATCGAGGAGGTCACCGCCGACAACCCGGAGATCGCCACGCTCCAGAAGCGGCTGAAGGAGGCGCGGGCCAAGGTCGACACGCTGCGCGAGGGCATCGGCGCCGCCAAGAGCGCGTTCAAGGAGCTCGACGCGCGCTGGAGCGACGTGGTCGAGCAGGTCGACCGCGCCAAGGACGCACTCGAGGAGGCGGCCGCCTCCGGCACCGAGATCGCCCCGGCCCAGGCCGACTACCTCGAGCAGCTCTTCAAGGCGGCCGGCGGTGAAGCGGCCGGCCGGCGCGAGGACGCACTCGCCGAGCTCGACGCGGTCTTCGCCCGCGCGGGCGAGAGCCTCGACGCCGACCGTGTCGGCGCACAGGAGACGATCGGCGCCGCCCGCGTGCAGCTCCAGCAGACCTTCGAGTCCTTCCTCGAGCGCTGGCCCAACCCCAACCTCCACACCGACCCGGACGCCTCCTACGCCGACTTCGACCGCCTCCTCGACGAGCTGCAGACCAGCGGCCTGCACGAGCTCGAGGTCGAGTGGCGCGACTCGCTGCTCAACCTGTCGGGCAACGACCTGACCAACCTCGACTCGACCCTGTCGCGGGCCGTGCGCGAGATCCGCGACCGGATCGACCCGATCAACCAGATCCTCGCCGAGCTGCCGTTCAACGACGACGACCACCGGCTGCGGATCGACACCCAGGAGGGCCAGTCGGCTGTCCGCGGCCGCTTCCGCAAGGAGCTCCGCGCGGTGCGCGACCTGATCGAGAGGGCCTCGACCAACGAGACCCGGGAGCAGGCCTACACCCGGATGTCGCGACTCATCGACCGGATGCGCCGCACGGCGCCCGACTTCGCCGACCTGATCGACGTACGCAACCACGTCCGCGTCAGCGCCGAGAAGGTCACCGCCGACACCGGTGAGCACGTCGCCCTCTACGACCACATCGGCGAGAAGTCCGGGGGCGAGTCGCAGGAGCTGGTCGCCTTCATCGTGGGCGCCGCGCTGCGCTACCAGCTCGGCGACGCCGGTGCCGAGCGACCGCGCTACGCACCTGTCTTCCTCGACGAGGCGCTGATCAAGGCCGACGCCCGTTTCACCGGCCGCGCGATCGGCGCCTGGCGGGGTCTCGGGTTTCAGCTCATCATCGGCGCGCCGAACGACAAGCACAGCGCCATCGAGCCGCACGTCGACGTGCAGTACACCGTGCTCAAGGACGCCGAGGGCCACTCGTTCCCGAAGCTCGAGGTCGGCCTCGAAGAGGTTCCGGCCGGCTGAGCGACGCCGCCTACGGCTGGATCGACAGGAACAGGAACGACGCCATCAGGACCAGGTGGACGAACCCCTGGAGGGCGTAGACGCGACCCTGGACGACCGTCAGCCCGGTGACGAAGACCGTGATCACCAGCAGCACGATCTGAGTCGGCTCCAGGCCGAGCACGAGCGGGCCGCTGAGCCAGATCATCGCGACGGCGATGGTCGGGATGGTGAGACCGATCGAGGCCATCGCGGAGCCGTAGGCGAGGTTGAGGCTGGTCTGCACCCGGTCACGCGAGGCGTTGCGGACCGCGGCGATCGACTCCGGGGCGAGGACGAGGAGGGCGATCACGACGCCGACGACGGCGTAGGGGAAGCCGAGGTTCTTCACGGTGCTCTCGATCGTGGGGGAGAGGACCTTCGCCAGGCCGACCACCGAGACCAGGGAGACCAGCAGCAGGGCCAGGCTGAGCCCCGCCTCGCCGGCCGAGGGCGGGTCGGCGTGGCTGTCCTCGTCGAGGTCGACGATTCCCGTCATCCGGCCGTGCTCGTCGCTGGTGACGGGCAGGAAGAAGTCGCGGTGGCGGACGGTCTGGGTGAAGAGGAAGGCGACGTAGAGCGCCAGCGAGGCGATGGCGGCGAAGGCCAGCTGCGAGGGTGAGTACTGCGGGCCCTGCGCGGACGTCGTGAACCTGGGCAGCACCAGGGTGAGACCGGCCAGGGCGATGACGGTGGCGACCGCCGAGCCGGTGCCGGCGGCGTTGAAGCTGACCAGCCCGTGCTTGAGGGCACCGACCATGAGCGAGAGCCCGACGATGCCGTTGAGGGTGATCATCACCGCGGCGAAGACGGTGTCGCGCGCATAGGTGCTGGTGTTGTCGCCGCCGCTGGTCATCAGCATCACGATCAGGCCGACCTCGATCACGGTCACCGCGATCGCGAGGATCAGCGACCCGAACGGTTCACCGACCTTGTGGGCCACGACCTCGGCGTGGTGGACCGCGCTCAGCACCGCACCGATCAGCACCGCCGCCACCACGGCGAGGATCGTCCAGTGGTCGTGGCGCAGCCATGCGAACACCAGCACCACCAGGGCGAGGATCGGCACGACCACTGACCACTGCAGGCGGCCCCGGACCGCTGGTGCGCTCATGGGCCGACCCTATCCCGGTGCGGGGCCACCGTCCGGATGCCCGACACGCGCTCGTAGCCTGAGCGGGTGTCCTCCACCTACACCCCTCCGGCAGCTTTCAAGACCCGTCCCGACCTGCTGGGGAGGTTCGGCATGGTCGGCTCGACGCACTGGCTGGCCAGCGGCGCGGCGCAGGCGGTGCTCGAGCGCGGTGGCAACGCCTTCGACGCGGTGGTGGCGGGCGGGTTCGTGCTGCACGTGGTCGAACCCCACCTCAACGGGCCGGGCGGCGACCTGGTCGGGATCTTCGCGCCCGCCGGCGGCGAGGCGACGGTGCTGATGGGTCAGGGGCCCGCACCTGCCGGGGCGTCCGTGGAGCACATGCGCGCCGAGGGCCTCGACCTGGTCCCGGGCTCGGGTGCGCTGGCGGCCGCCGTACCGGGGGCTGTCGAGGCCTGGCTGATGCTGCTGCGCGACCACGGGACCTGGGAGCTCGGTGAGGTCCTCGCCTACGCCATCGACTACGCCCGCAACGGCCACCCGATCCTGGGCCGTGCGGTCGCCACGATCGCGACCGTGGCCGACCTGTTCCGCGACCACTGGCCCACCTCGGCCGCGCACTGGCTCGTCGACGGCCAGCCCCCGGAGCCCGACACGATGGTCCGCAACGAGGCCTACGCGGCTGTGCTCGACCGCCTCGTGGCCGCCGGTGACGGTGCCGCTACCCGTGAGGAGCGGATCGATCGGGCGCGTGCCGCCTGGGGGAGCGGTTTCGTCGCCGAGGCGATCGAGCGGTTCGTACGCACCCCGCACCGGCACTCCTCCGGAACCGATCATTCCGGGGTGATCACGGCGGCCGACATGGCCGGGTTCTCGGCTGCGTACGAGAAGCCGGTGACGACCGAGTTCCGCGGCCACACGATCGCCAAGGCGGGGCCGTGGACGCAGGGGCCGGTGCTCCTGCAGACGCTCAACCTGCTCGAGCCGCTTGACGACGCGCTGCTCGACCCGAGCAACCCGGCCGGGGCGCACACGATCCTGGAGGCGACCAAGCTCGCGTTCGCCGACCGGGACGCCCACTACGGCGACAGTGCCGATCCGGCGGTGATCGCGACCCTCCTCTCCCAGGAGTACGCAGCCACCCGCCGCCCCCTGATCGCTGATGTCTCCTCGGCCGAGGTGAGGCCCGGGCTGGGTGCGACCGCTTTCCCGCCGCTGCGCGAGAGCTACGACCCGGCCGCCGCCGCGTCGGGCGTGGGGGAACCGACCGTCTCGCGCGACGGCGAGACCCGCGGCGACACCTGCCACATCGACGTCGCCGACCGCTGGGGCAACATGATCGCCGTGACCCCCTCGGGCGGGTGGCTGCAGTCCTCGCCCACGATCCCCGAGCTCGGCTTCTGCCTCGGCACCCGGCTGCAGATGACCTGGCTGGAGCCGGGGCTACCCTCGACGCTCACCCCTGGGCGTCGGCCGCGCACGACGCTCACCCCGACCCTGGTTCTGCGCGACGGGCGGGCCGTCACCGCCGTCGGTTCGCCGGGTGGGGATCAGCAGGACCAGTGGCAGCTGCTCTATCTGCTGCGCACTCTTGTCGGCGGCTATTCGCCCCAGGAGGCCATCGACGCCCCGGCGCTTCACTCGACGTCGTTCCCGGGGTCGTTCTGGCCGCGCACCTGGGTTCCTGCTGGCGCGGTGCTCGAGGATCGGCTCGGTCCTGGGGTCGTCGAGGATTTGCGACGTCGTGGTCATGCCGTCGAGCTGAGCGGTGACTGGTCTCTGGGGCGGCTCTCGGCGGTCACGCGGGATCCTGAGACCGGCGTGCTTTCTGCTGCTGCGAATCCTCGGGGGGCGCAGGGGTACGCGGTCGGGCGGTAGGTCCCGGCACCGGTGGTCGAGCTTGTCGAGACCACCCTTGAGGAAACTTCGCTTGGCGACTGTTGCTTCGTTTCAGGGTTCGCCGCCGACCCGATCTCTAGTGTTTCTCGATCGCGCGCCGCGTCAAGGACGCCCTTCGGGCGCCGGCTTCGCCGGCCGCTTCGCGGTCCTTGACCCGGCACCCGATCGAGAAAGATTTCGCCTATATCGGGGCGGCGGCGAGAGTGTGGCGCAGCACTCACGTGACTTGTTCGCTGACTGCGTAACTGGCCTCTGAACAGCATAAATGAGTAGCAGGTTCGCGTTCGAATGCATATAATAAGCACTATGTACGAGACCATCGATCGCCTCCTCGACGGGCCACCTCCCGGTGCGTCCGAGCGGGAGCTGGTCGACTGGATCGCCCGCCTCGAAGAGGTCAAGTGCACCGCGGAGGCCGTCCAGGCAGAAGCGTCGGTACGTCTTGAGGAAGCCGCTCGGGCACGCCAGCTCGAGGCCGGGGTCCCTGCCCGCAAGTTGGGCGAAGGGGTGGCCTCCCAGGTCGCGCTCGCGCGACGCGTCTCGCCCGATCGGGGTGCGAAGCTGCTCGGGCTGGCGAAGGTCCTCCTCGCCGAGATGCCGCACACCTTCGCGTTGATGAAGGCCGGATTGTTCTCGCAGTGGCAGGCCACCATCCTCGCCAGGGAGACCGCCTGCCTCTCACGCGAGGACCGCCGGGTCATCGACCACGAACTGTGCGCGACCGGGCCCGCAGGTGAACCCGCCCGGGCGATGGTGATGGGGCTACGGCAACTAGAGAGCGCCGCCAAGAAGCTCGCCATCACCCTCGACCAAGCCTCCGTGGTCGCCCGCGCCGCCAACGCAGAGAAAGACCGCCGCGTCAGCCTGCGGCCGGCACCGGACACGATGACCTGGTTGGGTGCGCTGTTGCCGGTCAAGGACGGCGTCGCGGTCTTCGCTGCCCTGGACCAGGCGGCCAATGCCGCCCGTGCCGCCGGTGACGAACGGACCCGGGGCCAGGTCATGGCCGACACCCTCGTCGACCGGATCACCGGACGCAGTACCGCTGAGGCGAAGCCTCGGATCGAGGTCAAGATCGTCATGACCGCCGACGCCCTCACCAACAATACCGATCAGCCCGCCCTGGTCGAGGGCTACGGCCCCGTCCCCGCCACCTGGGCCCGGGAGGCCTTGGCCGACGCCGAGGTCTTCGTCCGACGCCTGTTCACCGACCACGCCGGCCAGCTGGTCGCGATGGAGTCCCGCTCACGGAAGGCACCCGACGGGCTGGCCGAGTTCATCACCACCCGCGACGGCGGCATCTGCCGCACCGTCGGGTGTGATGCCCCGATCCGCAACATCGACCACATCGAGCGTCACGCGGATGGCGGAGAAACCAGCGCCCAGAATCTGCAGGGGCTGTGCGAACGATGCAACCAGGCGAAGGAAGCGATCGGCTGGCAGGCCAGACCCGGACCCGATGGCAGCATCATCACGGTCACACCCACCGGGCACACCTACACCAGCCCACCACCCGACACCTGGGCACAAGATCCACCACCTTTGTCTCGGGCAGAGTTCACGCTGCGCGACGTGCTCCTCGATCACACCCTTGCGGCCTGACGACCAGGCAGGCTCGAGGCTTCGAGAACTTTCTTCGGATCAGTGCTTGACCCTGACGCTACGTCAGCCCTGCACGCTTCTTCCACGGCCCCAAAACAGGGAGCCGAAACCACCGAAGAAAGAAGCAGAACATGAACAACATCCTCACCCGGCTCATCGGTGACAAGAAGGACTGGAAGCGCATGGAAGCCCGTGCCAACGAACTCCCCGCCGACTACCGCACCGTGTATGCCGAGATGAAGAGCTACATGTGGCGCTTCACCACCGGCGACGGCATGGACATCGTCGACATCCTGCGCGACATCCTCGACCTCTTCGAGACCGAAGCCGCCGCCGGCCGCAGCGTCGTCGAGGTCACCGGACCCGACCTGGCCGCGTTCTGCGACGCCCGACTGCCCGAGCAGCAGGACGTCTACCGGGACAAGCTCCGGGTCAGCCTCAACGAGGTCGCCCAGAAGCTGTCGTGACGTCCGAAAACGTAAGAGCCCCGCTGGCGTCTCGGGTCACCAGCGGGGCAAGAACAATGTTGCCGCATCACCAAAGAGGTTGTCACCCCTTTTCGAGAAATTCTGCAGAATTTTGCATTGCAGAGTTCTGTGGCTCGTCAGGAGCTGCTCAGATGACCGCCCCGACGTCCTTGGCCACGATGTTGTCCATGGCGCGCTCGGCGACGGCGGCGATGGTCATCGACGGGTTGCAGGCGCCCGTGGTGCCTGGGATGAGGGCGCCGTCGAGGACGTAGAGACCGTCCTGGCCCATGACCCGCCCGTCGAGGTCGCAAACGGTGCCCATGTTGGCGCCACCGAGCGGGTGCCAGGTGCTGTTGACGATGGTGTTGGTGTCGATCAGGGCACCGAGCCCACCGCTGATCTTGGAGACCCGCTCGTGGATGGCCCGGTAGCTCGCCGCGTCGCCGCCGAAGGGGAAGCGCAGGCTCACCGAGTCGGTCAGCGAGCTGTAGCGGAAGCTGCCACGGTCGGCGCTGACCCCGAAGCCGACCAGCATCGTGCCGCCCAGGTCGAGGCCGAGGGGGAGTGGTGGCAGCGACGCCTGGATGACGGTGTTGGCCGTCTTGGGGTCTGCCCACTCCTGGCTCTGGTAGACGACGGGCCCGCCCTGCGTACCGGTGAGATTCTCGTCGAAGGGGCGCCACATGTAGATCCGGTCGCCGTTGGTGCCCCAGCCCTGGCCGAGCTGCTCGGGAAGGTCGGGGATGGTCCCGGTGGCCGCGGCGCGGACCAGGAGCTTGCTGGTGTTGAGCGAGCCCGCCGCCATGATCAGCGCCCCGGTGGTCATGATCTTCTGCTCGACCACGTCGCCGGTGTCGTCGGTGCGGTCGACGTGGACCTCCCAGCGACCGTCCGCGGCGCGCGCGACCGAGGTGACGTTGTGGCGGGTCGCGACATGCACGAGCCCGGTGGCCTCGGCCTGCTGGATGTAGGTGACGTCGACGGAGTGCTTGCCGCCGTTGTTCACGCCGAGGGCGCAGTCGCCGTTGGTGTAGGACGGAGCCATCTCGCCGCGCAGCTCCGCGAGCGCGTAGGACCAGTCGATCGGCATCGGGATCTTCCGCAGGTCGTAGCCGGCGGCTCGGACGCGGGCGCCGAACGTACGCGAGACCCGGTAGTTGTCCGAGGCGATCAGCTCGTCGGGCGCGGTCGCGGCACCGAGCATCCGGGCCACGCGCGGGTAGTGGACCCGGTCCATGAGGTCGTAGTCGAGCTCGTTCGGGAACCAGGTGTTGAAGACCTCCGCGGAGGGTTGCAGCGTCATGCCCTGGTAGACCAGCGAGCCGCCGCCGACCCCGGCCGCGCACATGGCGAGCATGTTCTGGCCGAGGACGGGCTCGAGGAGACCGACGTACGGGCCGAAGTTCAGCGGCGTGCCGAGCAGCGTCTGCAGCGGCTTGAGCGCCGCCGGCGCGGTGGTGTGGAACAGCACCCGCTTGTCGAGCGAGCGGATCGTCGGGAAGGTCTGCGCGTCAGGACCTGTCGGCCAGCGGCGACCGCGCTCGAGCACGGTGACCGGTACGCCCGCCTCGGCCAGCCTCAGGGCCGCCACGCCGCCGCCGAACCCGGAGCCGATGACGACCGCGCGGTGCTCCTCCCGAACCAGTCGTACGCGGCGGGGCGAGAAGGCCGCGGCCGGACCGGGAAGCAGCCCGGTCGCAGCGGCGCCGGCCGCACCCGCGGCCCCGGCGAGGAACGTACGTCTGGTGGCAGATATGGACAACGAGGACATGGTCAAGGGGGCTCCCTCGGCTCGCGGATCGTCGGCTGTTGCCGCGTAAGAGTTGACGAACGGGCCTGGTGTGTCAAGGCTCACTGCGCCGTTCTGGACAACTGTGTCCGGTACGCGACACCTCGCCGAGCGGGCGACCCAGCAACGCAGGCGGCGCAACCACAGCCATGTAGGCTGACGGCACTTCCAACAGGTAAGGACGATCTGAACCCCGATGGACGGACCGCAACCCGGCCAATATCCATGCCCGCCGTCTGATTCGAGGCTGTACCGAGCGAGGTCGGCTCGATGACCGAGGTCCTGTTCATTCTCCTGGCGCTGCTGCTGGTCGCCGCCTGTGGCGTCTTCGTGGCGGCCGAGTTCTCCTTGGTCACCGTCGACCACTCCCAGGTGGAGATGGCCGCCGAGCAGGGTGACAAGCGTGCCCAGGGCGTGCTGCGCGCGATGAAGGAGCTCTCCAGCAACCTCTCCGGCGCACAGGTCGGCATCACCGTGACCAACCTCGGCATCGGCTGGATGTCGGAGCCGGCGATCGCCGAGCTGATCGACGCGCCGCTGCTCGCCACCGGACTTCCGGAGGGTGCGGTGACGCCGATTGCGCTGACCGTCGCGCTGATCCTCTCCACCATCGTGACGATGCTCTTCGGTGAGCTCGTCCCCAAGAACCTCGCTCTGGCCCTGCCGCTGCAGACCGCCCGCGTCACCCAGGGTCCGATGCGGGCCTTCACCCGGATCATGCGCGGGCCGATCAAGGTGCTCAACGGCACCGCCAACGCCATCGTCCGCCGCCTGGGCATGGAGCCGCAGGAGGAGCTGCGCTCGGCGCGCAGCTCGGCCGAGCTCTCCTCGCTGATCCAGCGCAGCGCCCACGAGGGCACCCTCGACGCCGACACGGCCGAGCTGATGGAGCGCTCGGTGGAGTTCGGCACCCGCACGGCCGGCGAGATCATGACCCCGCGCGTACGCGTCCACAGCCTCGACCACAACGACCGCGCCGAGACGCTGATCGAGCTCACCCGGCGTACGGGCAACTCGCGCTTCCCGGTGCTCGACGACAACGAGGCCGTGGTCGGCACGGTGCACGTCAAGGCGGCCGTGGCGCTGCCGGTGCACGAGCGGCCCACGGCCAAGGTCAAGCACCTGATGGTGCCGCCGGTCGTGGTGCCCGACTCGCTGCGGCTGGATCCGCTGATGGCGCTGCTGCGCGCGGAGGGGTTCCAGCTGGCCGTCGTGCTCGACGAGTACGGCGACCAGGCCGGCATCGTCACCCTCGAGGACGTGATCGAGGAGATCGTCGGCGATATCGCAGACGAGCACGACCCGCTCAGTGCCCGCGCCCGGCTGCGCCGTGACGGCGGCTGGTCGCTCTCGGGGCTGCTGCGCCCCGACGAGGTCGAGGACATCACCGGCGTCGCCCTGCCCGAGGGGGAGGACTACGACACCGTCGCGGGCCTGATGCTGAGCCTGCTGGGCCGCATCCCCGAGCGCGGTGCGACCGCCGAGCTGACCGTGCCCGGCAACCCGCCGCCCGACTCCGATGACGACGACGTCTACGCGAGGTACGTGCAGCTGACCGTGGAGGTCATGGACGGGCGCAGGATCGACCGGATCTCGATGCAGGTGATCGGCTGATGTCGACGACGATGGGGCTCCTTCTCGGCCTGGTGCTGCTGCTCGCCAACGGCTTCTTCGTGGGCTCGGAGTTCGCGCTGGTCTCGGCCCGGCGCAGCCAGATCGAGCCGGCCGCGCAGGCCGGGTCGCAGATGGCCCGGATCACCCTGCGCGCGATGGAGAACATCAGCCTGATGATGGCCGGCGCCCAACTGGGCATCACGGTCTGCTCGGTGCTGCTGCTGGCGATCACCGAGCCGGCGCTCGCGCACCTGCTCGAGCCCGGCTTCGACCTGATCGGCCTGCCCGAGGCGTTCCACCACCCGGTCGCGTTCGTGATCGCGATGCTCGTGGTCACCTACCTGCACGTGGTCATCGGCGAGATGGTGCCGAAGAACATCGCCCTGGCCGGCCCGGACAGGGCCGCCCTGGTGCTCGGCCCGGCCATCTACGCGGTCGTCTACGTGCTGCGGCCGATCATCGTGGCCTTCAACTACGCCGCCAATCTCTGCATCCGGGCGCTCGGCATCGAGCCCAAGGACGAGGTGAGCTCTGCGTTCACCCGTGCCGAGGTGGCCGCCATGGTCGAGGAGTCACGCGGCGAGGGGCTCCTCGAGGAGGACGAGTACGGCCGCCTGACCGGCGCGCTCGGCTTCACCGAGAAGACGGTCGCCAAGGTCACCATCCCGATCGCCGACTGGACGATCGTGCCGCGGGGTGCCTCGGGCGCCGACATCGAGGCGGTGTGCGCCTCGACCGGCTACAGCCGGTTCCCGGTCGCCGACGACGGCGGGGAGCTGGTCGGCTACCTGCACATCAAGGACGTGCTCGAGCCCGACGAGGCACGCCGGCGTCAGCCGGTCCAGAACAAGTGGATCCGCCCGTTCGCGACGGTCACGCCCGACGACGCGCTCCACGAGACGCTCGAGACGTTGCAGCGCCGCGGCGCCCACATGGCCCGGGTCGTGCGCGAGGACGGCAGCGCCATCGGACTGGCGACGCTGGAGGACGTCATCGAGGAGCTCGTCGGCGAGATCCGCGACGCCGCCCATGCCGATGACTCCACCCCTGCCGAGTAAGCACTAGGGTTTGTCCGTGCCGCGTCTGGTGACAGAGGAGAGCCTGCAGATGCCCAACCGTCGATCCGGTGATCCCCGCCTGCAACATGGCCGGGGCTCGCGGCAGCGACCGCCGGGCTCGGCAGACCGCAACCAGCCCGTACTCGGCAAGCTGCTCAGCATCCTGCGGCTGGTCTACGCCCCGGTGGTGCTGTGGGCGGTGATGATCGCCGAGGACGACACGATCGCGCTGGCCGCGTTCGGCCTCGCGGTGGTCACCGACCTGCTCGACAGCTGGCTGAACCGCAAGCAGCTCGGCGGCCGCCGTGCGGGCGAGCTGCTCGACGTGGTCGCCAACACCGTCTTCGTCCTGGCCGCGACGCTCGCGCTCTGGCAGATCGACGTGATCCCGTGGCCGATCGCGCTGCTGGTGCCGCTGCGGCTCGTGGGCCTGCTCGCGATGATCCCGGCGCTGCGCAGCCGTGGGGTGCGTACGCTGCCGGTGCATCTGCTCGGCAAGGTGGCCGCCTTCTGCCTGCTGGCCTCCTTCCCGCTGCTCTACCTCAGCCACGACATCCCCGAGCAGCTCGACCTCGGCCTGGAGCCGAGCCTGCCGATCCAGGTGGCGCAGGCGTTCGGCTGGGCGTTCGCGCTGTGGGGGATCCTGCTGCTGTGGTGGAGCCTGGTCCTCTACGCCCAGGAGGTGCGTCGCCTGATGGCCACGACCCCGCCGCTGGAGAAGGGCGGGTCGGCCCGTGCCTGACCAGATCCCTGGCGAGGACCTGCGCGCCTACGTCACCAAGCCGCTGCTGGACCGCATCACCGACCAGTCGATCGACTCCGACTACAAGGCCGCGGCCGCGCGGCGGGAGCCCTCGGCGGAGGAGCTGGGCCGGCGGCGCCGACCGGGCGTGTGGGCGATGGTGGTCGTCGGGCTGTTCGCGCTGCTGGCCACCACCGCGGCGGTGCAGACCTCCCGCAACGAGGACATCCGCCAGACCAGCAGGCAGGTCCTGGTCGACCGCATCGAGCAGCGCCAGGACCGGATCGCCGACCTGCACCGCCAGATCTCCGCTCTCCGGGAGGACAACCAGCGGAGCGAGGGGTCGTTGAACTCGCTCCGTCTTCGGGCGAAGTCCGCCTCCTCGACCGCGGTCGAGACCGCGGAGGAGACCGGGTTCGCCCCGGTGACCGGCTCGGGGATCAGGATCACCATCGACAATGCCGCCGATGGCAACGAGGGCGGCACCGTCCGCGACTACGATCTCGCCGTGATCGTCAACGGACTGTGGGAGGCGGGGGCCACCGCCGTGTCCGTCGACGGCCAGCGGGTCACCGCGCGCAGCGGCGTGATCACCTCCGGCGCCACGCTCCGGATGAACGACGTCTCGCTCTCGCCGCCCTATGAGGTGTCGGCGATCGGCGACACGCGTACGCTGGCCGCACGCTTTGCCGAGACGGTCTCCGGCGCGATGATCCACACGACGACGCAGGACTACGGGATGCCCTACGACGTCGAGAACATCGACCGGCTGACCCTACCGGCGGCGCCGGCCGACCTGTTGGAGCTGACCCAGCTGGGGGCCGACTCCGACAAGGGCTCGAAGCGCAACGACAACAACGACGAAGACACCGAAGAGAACAGCGAAGGGGACCGCGAAGAATGATCGCCGTCATCGGCCTAGTGATCGGCATCGTGCTGGGACTGTTCTTCCAGCCCGAGGTGCCTGTCGGTCTGGCGCCCTACCTCCCGATCGCCGTCGTCGCCGCGCTGGACGCCGTCTTCGGTGCGTTGCGGGCGTTCATGGACGGCATCTTCGACGACAAGGTCTTCGTCGTCTCGTTCATCAGCAACGTCGTCATCGCCGCCGGCATCGTCTACCTCGGTGACCGCCTCGGCGTCGGTGGCCAGCTGTCCACGGGCGTGATCGTCGTCCTCGGTATCCGCATCTTCACCAACGTCGCAGCCATCCGGAGGCACATCTTCCATGCCTGACCGGAAGAGGAGGCCACCGGTGAAGCGCACCGCGGCCAAGCGGACCCCCGCGAAGAAGGCACCGGCGAAGAAGCCCGCCACCCCGGCGGAGGAGACCGTCACCGAGGACGTCACCACGCCCGAAGCCTCGGACGAAGGTACGCGGCCTGCTGAGCAGGAACCCACGGAGTCTGTCGAGACGACCGACGCCCCTGACGCCGAGGAGCCGTCGGAGACGGAGGTGGCCGAGGAGAAGGCCGAGGAGGGTCAGGAGGCCGGGGCCGACGAGGCCGCCGACGAGCCTGAGCAGCCGGTCGCCGAGGAGGGTTCCGAGAAGGAGCCCGAGGAGTCGGACGACGTCGAGCCTGTCGAGCCCGTCGACTTCGTGGAGCCTGACGAGCCTGTCGGGTCAGCCGGTGTGGAGGATCCTGCGACGGAGGACGCCGACGGCGCCGAGGATGCCGACGAGGTGGACGCGGCCGACGCCACGGAGCCCGACGAGGTCGAGGACGCGACGGGCGACGAGCACGCCGAGGAGAACGCCGAGGTCGCCGAGGCCGAGGAGCTGCCGACGACCCAGAAGGCCGATGAGCCCGATGAGTCCGACGAGTCTGAGAAGGAGCCTGAGGAGGAGCCGGCGCCGCTGGTCGGCCGGGCCCGCCTCTTCGACGCGCTGACCCACTTCCGGCGCGGCCAGGTGGCCGTGGCGGTCCTGCTCTGCGTACTCGGCTATGCCGCCGTGGTGCAGGTCCAGACGAACACCGAGGACTCGACCTACGCCGGCCTGCGCGAGCAGGAGCTGATCGACATCCTCTCCGGCCTGGCCGGCACGACGCAGAAGGCGCAGGAGCAGATCGAGGAGCTCGAGGCGACCCGCGACGAGCTCGAGGACCAGACCCTCCAACAGCAGACCGCGCTGCAGCGGGCCGAGGAGCAGGTCGACACCCTCCGGGTGATCGCCGGGACGGTGCCGGTCAGCGGGCCGGGCATCACGATCGAGATCGACCCCGGCGCCGACCCGCTCCGGCTGACCGCCCTCCTCGACCTGATCGAGGAGCTGCGTACGAGCGGTGCCGAGGCGATGGAGATCGAAGGGGCCGACGGCGAGGCCGTACGTCTGGTCGCGTCCACCTCGATCGAGGTCAGCCAGCCCGCTCCCGGCCTCAACGTCGGCGGCGAGCTGATCAGCCCTCCCTACCGCCTCCAGGTGATCGGTCCGCCCGACACGCTGGCGGGCGCGATCGACTTCTACCAGGGCCCGCAGGACCAGCTCGAGGAGCAGGGCGCGGAGGTAAAGGTCGAGTCGGAGGAGAAGATCGACATCGAGTCGATTCACACCGTGTCCCGCTGACCGTTTCGTCGGTGGGGCGCAGTAGGGTTTCGTCAACCGGCTCGCGGGACGATCTTCCGTGGCCAGACCAGTACGCCTGATGAGGAGATGCCCGTGTACCCCGAGGACCTGAAGTACACCAGCGAGCACGAGTGGCTGCGCAACCCTGGCGAGACCGAGGGCTCCGTACGGATCGGGATCACCAACTACGCCCAGGACGCCCTCGGCGACATCGTCTACGTCTCGATGCCCGCGCTCGGCGACACGATCAAGGCCGGCGAGAGCTGCGGTGAGCTGGAGTCGACCAAGTCGGTCAGCGACATCTACGCGCCCATCTCGGGTGAGGTCGTCGCGGTCAACGGCTCGCTCGACGCGACGCCCGAGCTGGTCAACGACGACCCCTACGGCGGTGGCTGGCTCTTCGAGGTCGCCCCGGCCGATCCTGCCGAGCTGGAGAGCCTCCTCGACGCCGCGGCGTACGAGGCATCGCTCGACGCCTAGGCCCCTGCGCTAAGAATTGGCGCAGCCCAACCGAACACCTGGGCCGACCTGATAGGTTGCGGATACATCCCTCAACGTGAACTTGAGGGTGTGTGCCGGCCCTCGATGAACCTGGAGCTACAAAATGTCCGTGTGCCCCGCTTGCGGCAGCCAGAACCCCGACGAAGCGCGGTTCTGCTCGCAGTGTGGCGTAAGCCTGACCGGGACCGACCAGACCTCGACGATTCAGCTCGGGGCTGACGCCGACACCTCCGACCGGGTGCTCAGCCCGATCGAGGCGGCCACCGTCGAGGCCCTGCCGCGCGGCAACGGCATGCTCGTCGTGCAGCGTGGTCCCGGCGCCGGAAGCCGCTTCCTGCTCGACCAGGACACCGTGGTCGCGGGTCGCCACCCGGACAGCGACATCTTCCTCGACGACGTCACCGTCTCGCGTCGCCACGCCGAGTTCAAGCGCACCGGCGATACCTTCGAGGTCTCCGACGTCGGCAGCCTCAACGGCACCTACGTCAACCGCGACCGCATCGAGAACGTCGTCCTCAAGGACGGCGACGAGGTGCAGGTCGGGAAGTTCCGGCTCGTCTTCTACGCCGGGCACGAAGGGGCGTAGCCGATGGCCGCCGCCGCGATGCCTGACCCTCAACGGCCGGCTAGCGACTCGGGGGAGCGGCTCAACATCGGGCAGGTCCTGGACCAGCTGCGTCCTGACTTTCCCACGGTCACGATCCCGAAGATCCGGTTTCTCGAGGACAAGGGACTGATCAAGCCGGAGCGCACTCCCGCGGGCTACCGCAAGTTCTCCCGCCGTGACGTCGAGCGGCTGCGCTACGTCCTGCGGATGCAGCGTGACCACTACCTGCCGCTCAAGGTCATCGGCGAGCACCTCGACGCGATCGACCGCGGCCTCGAGCCGCCGGCGATCGAGCCGACCGTGCCCACCGTCCCGACGGTCGCCCTCACGCCCGACGGCGCGCCGGGGGCGGAGTCGTTCCGGCGCACGGACCACATGCGGATCTCGCGACGCGAGCTCCTCAAGATCGCCGAGGTCGACGACTCGCTGCTGACCGAGCTGGAGAAGATGGCGCTGGTGGTGCCGCTGCGCAGCGGCCACTACGACACCGACGCCCTGGCGATCGCGCGCACCGCCAAGGAGCTGGCCGAGTTCGGCATCGAGCCCCGTCACCTGCGCGGCATGAAGGCCGCCGCCGACCGCGAGGTGGGTCTCATCGAGCAGATCGTGGCGCCGCTGCGGCGCCCGGGCAACGCCGGGGCGCAGGGCCGGGCCGAGGAGATCGGCAGCGAGATCGCCGCCCTGGCGGTCCGTCTGCACGCCACCTTGGTGAAGTCCGGGCTGCGCGCCCGCTGACCGGGCTGCTGTCGCGACCCGGAGACGGGTAGGGTGGATGACATGCGCGAGGTCGATGTGCTCGGAGTCCGAGTCGAGATGCCCTCCAACCAGCCGATCGTGCTGCTGCGCGAGGTGGCCGGTGAGCGATACCTGCCCATCTGGATCGGCGCGGTGGAGGCGACCGCGATCGCCTTCGCCCAGCAGGGCGTGGTGCCGCCGAGGCCGCTGACCCACGACCTGCTCAAGGACGTCGTGGAGGCGACCGGCAACGAGCTGACCGAGGTGCAGATCACCTCGGTCACCGACCGCGTCTTCTACGCCAACCTGGTCTTCGCCTCGGGCGTCGAGGTGAGCGCGCGGCCCTCGGACTCGATCGCGCTGGCGCTGCGTACGGGGACCAAGATCGTGGTCGCCGACGAGGTCCTCGACGAGGCCGGGCTCGCCGTCCCGGCCGAGCAGGAGGACGAGATCGAGAAGTTCCGCGAGTTCCTCGACGAGATCACTCCCGAGGACTTCGAGTCCCACTGAGAGGTCGCGGCTGGATCATTCGTCCAGCGCGAGCATCGCCTTCTCGTCGACCGTGTCGGACTCCGCCTGGTAGACGATCATCCGCTGGCCGCCGGTGCGGGCCAACCGCATGACCTCGTAGGTCAGTGTCATCCGGCCGACCCGCGGGTGCTCGAACGTCTTGGTGCCACCGCTGCGCTCGCACACGTCGTAGCGCTCCCAGATCTCGGCGAACTCGGGTGACTTGAGGAGCAGCTCGCCGACGAGCGCGGCCAGGCGGGGCGAGTCGACGTCGGTGCCGCCGACGGCACGTAGGTTGGCGACCGAGCTCGACACGGTCGCGTACCACGGGTCGAGCAGGTGTCGCCCGACCGGGTCGAGGAAGAGGTAGCGGGTCAGGTTCCGGTGCTCGCGGGGACCGTCCCACAGGCCCGGGTAGAGCCGCCGGGCCGGACGGTTGGCCGCCAGGATGTCGTTGTGGCGGCTGAACACGAAGGCCGGCAGCGGCCGCAGCGTCTCGAGCATGACGAGGACCGAGGGACGTACGGTCGTGTCGGTGGTCGCCCGCGGCTCGCTGAAGCGTCCCGAGGCGACCTCGGCGAGCTCGTGCAGCCGCTGGTGGGCGTCGCCGGTGAGGCGGAGCGTACGTGCCAGCGAGTCGAGCACGGCGGTCGACGGGTTGGTCTCCCGTCCTCGCTCCAGCCGGGTGTAGTAGTCGACGGACACGCCGGCGAGGGCAGCCAGCTCCTCACGTCGCAGCCCAGGCGTACGCCGCACGCCCGTGCCCGCGGGCAGACCCGCTTCCTCCGGGGTCACCCGTGCCCTGCGGGCGCGCAGGTAGCGCCCCAGCTCCGTCGCAGCCATGTCGCTCATCCTCACCAGTGTGCCTCAGGACCGGTTCGTGTGAGGGGCCGTGTCATACCCACCCCTGGCAGCACCCCGGCGCCGCGCGGTCTGCCTCACCCGCCGGCGCGCGACCAGACTCTTCGGTGATGCGGGCGGCCGCACTCGGAGCCGCCCGCACGTCGACCGGAGGAGGAACCGATGACCGTGCTTGCGACCGAGGCATCGAGCGGAGGTGCGGCGGCCGCGCGGCCGGGGAGCGTTCGGGCCCTGCTCGCGGCGCTCCTGGGCTTCACCGTGATCACCGTCGACGTCTCTGCGGTGAACATCGCGCTGCCCTATCTCCACCGGGATCTCGGTGGCGGGATGGTCGGCCTGCAATGGGTCGTGGATGCGTACACCTTGATGTTCGCGGCGCTGATGCTCTCGGCGGGTGCGGTGACCGACCGGTTCGGTCCGGTGCGGGCCTACACGCTCGGGGTGGTGCTGTTCACGGCCGCGTCCCTGGCCTGCGCGGCCGCCCCGGTGATGCCCGTGCTCATCGCGGCGCGGGTGCTCCAGGGCGCCGCCGCCGCGCTGGTGATGCCGGCCTCGCTGGCGCTGGTCCGGGTCGCCTACGACGACGCGCGGGCCCGAGCGCAGGCGATCGCCGTGTGGACCATCGGCGGGTCGGCCGCCATGGCGGTGGGCCCGGTGGCCGGGGGACTGCTGAGCGAGTACGCCGGCTGGCGCTGGGTCTTCCTGGTCAACGTCCCGATCGGAATCCTCATCGTGGCCCTGCTGGCAGGCCTGCGGTTCCGGCCGGTGCGTCGCCGGGCGCCGCTCGACCTCCCGGGCCAGGTGCTCGCCGTGGTCGCGCTGTCCGCGCTGACGTACGCCGTGATCGAGGCCGGCCACACCGGCTGGCACTCGGGAGCGCTGGTCGCGGGGGTGACGTCGATCGGGGCGGCTCTCGCCTTCGTCCTGGTCGAGCGCCGCTCGCCGGCACCGGTGCTGCCGCTCGGCCTGATCGCTCGCGGAAGGGTAGCGGTCACGCTGGTCTCCGGGTTCGGCGTGAACTTCGGGTTCTACGGCGGGGTCTTCCTGCTCGGCCTCTACTACCAGCAGGTGCGGGGATGGACCGGTGCCGAGGCGGGCCTGATGTTCGTCGTCCCGGCGGCGCTGACCACCTGTGCGAACGTGGTGGCACCGCGCCTCGCGACGGTCATCGGGCGGCGGCCGCTGATCGTCGGTGGCCAGCTGATCCTCGCGGCCGGGATGCTCGTCCTGCTCCCGGTGACGGAGGCGACCCCGGTCTGGCTGGTCCTCGTCCTGCTCGTCCCGCTCGCCACCGGTGGTGCCCTGGCCATCACCGTCGTGACCGCGGAGCTGATCGACGCCGTCGAGCCCGCGCGGGTGGGGGTCGCGACCGGCGCGCTCAGCACGTTCCGGCAGACCGGAGGCGCGATCTCGGTCGCGGTGTTCGGGGGACTGAGTGCCGGTGCGAGCGGGGTCCTCACCCTGCCCGGGATGCGGGCGTGCCTCCTCGTCGGAGCCGTCGTGCTGGTGCTGACCGCTCTGATCGCGACGGGCAGCGGTCGAAAGTCTCATTCTCTACATGAGGGTTAGGCTGGACGACACGCCGGAGGGGGTTCTTTGACCAGGGCCCTTGCGGCGCTTACCTTGTAGTTGTCTCTGTTGTAACTCCAACGGTGTGGTCCCCCCGCCGCAGCCGTTCATTCCCCGAGTGGAGTTACGCACAACGGAGTAGACGATGGAGGACATCGTGTTCGACCACGAGCAGAAGCCCGGCGCCGACGACGCGCAACGCGCGGCGGAGCAGGCCGACGAGCAGGGACTTCTCTTCACCGACGATGTCTCGCCACTGCCGAGCGACACCGGTTACCGCGGGCCGACCGCCTGCAACGCCGCCGGGATCAGCTACCGCCAGCTGGACTACTGGGCGCGCACCGGCCTCGTCGAGCCGAGCGTGCGCGGCGCCACCGGCTCCGGCACCCAGCGGCTCTACTCCTTCCGCGACATCCTGATCCTCAAGGTCATCAAGCGACTCCTCGACGCCGGCATCTCGCTGCAGCAGATCCGCGCTGCGGTACACCACCTGCGTGAGCGTGGCACCGACGACCTGACCCGCGTCACCCTGATGAGCGACGGCGCCTCGGTCTACGAGTGCACCAGCAACGACGAGGTCATCGACCTGCTCCAGGGCGGTCAGGGCGTCTTCGGCATCGCCATCGGCGGTGTCTGGCGAGAGATCGAGGGGACCCTGTCCGAGCTTCCCAGCGAGCGTACGACCGACGACGGTGAGCAGGTCGCCTCGGCGTCCGACGAGCTGGCCGCCCGCCGCGCCGCCCGCAACGCCGGGTGACGTAGGACTCAGTCGACACCAGGCCCCGAGGCCCCGCAGAGGCGGGACCTCGGGGCCCTGTCCTTTATGCTGGTGGTGCTGACCATCCCGCACGGGAGAGCCCCAACTCGTTGGGGCGCCGAAGGGGCAATTCCTCCCCGGAAACTCTCAGGCACCCACGACTGTGCGGACCAGGCAACTCTGAAGCGGCGAAGGCGCGGTGACAGAGGGGGAGGGCTTACGAGTTGTTTAGATGCCCTCAGGAGCCACTGTGTCCGACACGCCCACCTTGTCCGAGCTCGACGCCGCCTCCCCGTTCGTGGAGCGCCACGTCGGACTCTCGGCCGCCGACGAGGCGACCATGCTCGCGCGGCTCGGCTACGACTCGGTAGCAGCGATGATGGATGCGGCCGTTCCGGCCGGGATCCGGTCCGTCGAGTCGCTGGACCTGCCCGCTGCGCTGAGCGAGGCGCAGGTGGCCTCGCTCGCTCGCGAGATCGCCGCCTCCAACAAGCCCGGCGAGGCGATGATCGGCCTGGGCTACCACGCCACCGTGACGCCGCCGGTGATCCGTCGCAACGTGCTCGAGGACCCGAGCTGGTACACCGCCTACACGCCCTACCAGCCCGAGATCTCCCAGGGCCGTCTCGAGGCGCTGATCAACTTCCAGACGATGGTCGGTGACCTGACCGGTCTGCCGGTGGCCAACTCGTCGCTCCTGGACGAGGGCACCGCGGCCGCCGAGGCGCTGGCCCTCGTGCACCGGGCCAACCGGAAGGGATCCGGACCGTTCGTCATCGACGCCGACGCGCTGCCGCAGTCGATCGAGGTCGTCAAGGTCCGCGCCGAGGCGATGGGTCTCGAGGTCGTCGTCGCCGACCTGTCCCAGGGCCTGCCCGAGGGTGATGTGATCGGCGTGCTGGTGCAGTACCCCGGCGCTTCCGGCCGTGTTCCGGACCTGAAGCCGATCATCGAGGCCGCTCACGAGCGGGGCGCGCTGGCCGTCGTCGCGGCTGACCTGCTCGCGTTGACCGTCCTGGAGGCGCCCGGCGCGCTCGGCGCCGACGTCGTGGTCGGATCGACCCAGCGCTTCGGCATCCCGCTCTTCTACGGCGGCCCGCACGCCGGCTACATGGCCGTCCACGAGGGGATCGAGCGGCACCTGCCCGGTCGCCTGGTCGGCGTCTCCGTCGATGCCGAGGGGCGGCCTGCGTACCGGCTCGCCCTGCAGACCCGGGAGCAGCACATCCGCCGGGAGAAGGCGACCTCCAACATCTGCACCGCGCAGGTGCTGCTGGCCGTCGGCGCGTCGATGTACGCCGTCTACCACGGCCCCGCCGGGCTGAAGACGATCGCGACCCGCACCCACCGCTACGCCGCCGTGCTGGCCGCCGCTCTCCGGTCGGCCGGGCTCCCGCTGGTCTCGGAGACGTTCTTCGACACGCTGGGTGTCAACGTGCCCGGGCGCGCGGCCGATGTGGTCGCCGCGGCGCGTGGGTTCGGCGTACATCTGCGTCTCGTGGACGCAGACACGGTCGGCATCTCGACCTCTGAGGCGACCACCCGCTCGACCCTGTCGGCCGTGCTCAACGCCTTCGGCGTCTCGGGCGTGGACCTGGAGGAGATCGACCGCACCACGGCGAGCGCGCTGCCCGACGGCCTGGTCCGCACCACCGACTACCTCACCCACGAGGTCTTCAACGCGCACCACAGCGAGACCCAGATGCTGCGCTACCTGCACAAGCTGGCCGCGCGCGACTACGCGCTCGACCAGGGCATGATCCCGCTCGGCTCGTGCACGATGAAGCTCAACGCCACCACCGAGATGGAGCCGATCTCGCTGCCCGGCTTCGCCGACCTGCACCCGTTCGTCCCGGCCGAGGACGCCGCCGGCTACGCCCGGCTCGTCGGCGAGCTCGAGGGCTGGCTCGCCGAGGTCACCGGCTACGACGAGGTCTCGATCCAGCCGAACGCCGGGTCGCAGGGTGAGTTCGCCGGGCTGATGGCGATCCGTGGCTACCTCGACGCGCAGGGCCAGGGCCACCGCAACATCTGCCTGATGCCGTCCTCGGCCCACGGCACCAACGCCGCCTCGGCCGTGATGGCGGGGATGAAGGTCGAGGTCGTGAAGTCGTCCGAGGACGGCACCGTCGACCTCGAGGACCTGCGGGCCAAGCTCGACGCCCATGGCGAGAACGTCGCCGCGATCATGGTGACCTACCCCTCGACCCACGGGGTCTACGAGGAGGGCATCACCGAGGTCTGCTCGCTGGTGCACGAGGCCGGTGGTCAGGTCTACATCGACGGTGCCAACTTCAACGCGCTCCTGGGCTACGCCAAGCCCGGCGAGTTCGGCGGCGACGTCTCCCACCTCAACCTGCACAAGACCTTCTGCATCCCGCACGGCGGTGGTGGCCCGGGTGTCGGTCCGGTCGCGGTCCGCTCCCACCTGGCTCCCTACCTGCCGTCGCACTCGCTCCACCCGGACGCCTCGAAGCGCTCGGGCATCGGCGCGATCTCGGCCGCTCCGTACGGCTCGGCGGGCATCCTGCCGATCTCGTGGGCCTACGTCCGGCTCATGGGCGCTGAGGGTCTGACCCGGGCGACGTCCGCGGCGGTGCTGTCGGCCAACTACGTGGCCGCGCGCCTCAACGAGCACTTCCCGGTGCTCTACCGCGGTGAGACCGGCCTGGTCGCGCACGAGTGCATCCTCGACCTGCGGCCGATGACCAAGGAGACCGGTGTCACCGTCGACGACGTCGCCAAGCGGCTCATCGACTACGGCTTCCACGCGCCGACGATGTCCTTCCCGGTCGCCGGCACGCTCATGGTCGAGCCCACCGAGTCCGAGGACCTCGCCGAGCTCGACCGGTTCATCGACGCGATGATCGCGATCAAGGGCGAGATCGACCGGGTCGCCTCGGGGGAGTGGACCGCGGAGAACTCGGTCCTGCGTGGCGCCCCGCACACCTCCCGGGCGCTCGTGGGTGAGTGGGACCGTCCCTACTCCCGCGAGGAGGCGGTCTTCCCGCGCGGTATCGACCCCGACAAGTACTGGCCGCCCGTCGCCCGTATCGACAACACCTACGGCGACCGCAACCTGGTCTGCTCGTGCCCGCCGGTGGAGTCCTTCGCCGAGTAGGCGCGAGGCGTCACGTACGCCGGCCGAGCCGTCACCCAGGTGACGGCTCGGCCGACCGGAGTGACGGCTCGGCGGGTCAGTTCAGGGTCATGACGGGCTCGCCGTTGGCGTTGAGGCCGGTGCCGTGGGTGCAGGTGCCGGACCTCGGTGTGCCCCCGTTGTAGGCCTGGCGCAGGCAGTTGCGCAGGGCGAGCTGTCCCCAGTAGTTGGGGTGCAGGCTCTCCTGGATGTAGTAGTTGCCGCTCGCGGTGGACACGGTGCGGATCTGGTTGACCCACTCGGTGTTGTCGACCGCACCGGAGGGCCGCCAGCTCGAGAGCCCCTTCTCCTCGAGCAGGCCCACGGTGTTCTCGCACAGACGGCGGCCGGCGAACGCGCCGGTGACGTCGACCTTCTTGATGTTGGTCAGCCCGGAGTCGGTCGCCGCCCCCGAGATCGCGTTGTTGATCGTCGGCAGGATCGTGTTGTACGCGTAGTCGGCATCCGCGTTCCAGAAGCCGCAGCCGCCGGTGTTCTGACGAGTGTAGCCGGACTCGCTGTAGCGGTAGACCGAGGAGGTCGCCAGGGGCGAGGGCACGTTCTGGACGATCAGGGTCCAGGCGCCGTCGGCGTAGCCCGCGTTGCGCATGGCGGTGCGTACGTTCTGGAAGGCGGTGGCGATCCGCGCGCGCACCGCGGCGACGTTGCTTGCCGCCATGGCGTTGGTGACGACCGCGTCGTCCTTGCAGTAGTCCTTGAACCAGGAGGGCGAGGCCAGGAAGTCCTGGACGCACTGGGTGACGATGGCGGCGAAGTTGAAGTCGTTGCCGCCGATGCCGATCGTCACCGCCTTGACGTTGTGGCTCGCCGCGAAGCTCTGCAGCATGAGGGCCTGGCCCTGGTTGCCGCCGCTGGAGTAGAAGTCGATCCCGGGCTTGAAGTAGCCCTCGCTGGTCGTGGTCGTGGCGACCTTCGCGCCCGAGCAGGCCAGGTTGAGCCCGTTCACGCCACCGCCGACGTACGCCTCGGCGGCCGTGCTGCGGTGGCAGCGGTTGATCGTCTCGGCGGTGTGGGTGGCGTTGTCGAAGTACGTCGCGCTGCCGCCCGCGTCGATCAGCGACTCGCCGGAGTTGCTGTTGCCGGCCCAGCGACCGGCCTCGCCGGAGACGTAGCTGTCACCGACGGTGACGATCCACGGCGTGCCGCTGCCGGGGCCGTCGGCGTGCGCGGGCGAGGCCAGCATCGTCGTTGCTGAGAGCAGGGACGCGGGTAGGAGAAGGGCTGCGGCGACCTGGGCGACACGGGTGGTGAGACGTGGCACGGAAACCTCCGGGTGGTCTGGGACGGCTTCCGCGACGCGGAGCCGCCTCAGGCTAGTGACGTACGTCACTCCCGGGGAACTACTGCTGGGTAATAACCGTCGCCTCGACGGTTAATTTTCGGGTCAGGTGCCGAGGACGTGGAGGGTGGAGCCCTCGCGGCCCTTGGTGACCGCCAGCTGGGTGGGGATGCGCTCGCGCATCTCGGTGACGTGGCTGACCACGCCGATGATCCGGCCGCCCTCGCGGAGCGTGTCGAGGACATCGAGCACGTCGTCGAGCGTGTCCGCGTCGAGGGAGCCGAAACCCTCGTCGACGAAGAGGGTGTCGAGCATCTGGCCCCCGGCCTCGTTCATGATCACGTCGGCCAGGCCGAGCGCCAGGGCGAGGGAGACCACGAAGGTCTCGCCGCCGGAGAGGGTGGCGGGGTCCCGCGACTCGCCCGACCAGTCGTCGCGGACCATCAGCGCGAGTCCGCCGCGACGGTCACCGGCGCCCTTGGCCGCGGAGTGCTCCAGGGCGTAGCGCTGGTCGCTCATCTTCGCCAGCCGTTCGTTGGCGGCGGCGACGACCTGGGTGAGGCGGTAGGCGACGACGTAGGCCGACAGGCTCATCTGGAGCTGGTTGTCGCTGCTCTTCCCCTCGGCGAAGGCGGCGATCCGGGCCGCGACCTCGAGGTCGTCGCGTACGGGCGCCCAGGTCGAGAGCGCGCGGGTCAGATCGCGCTGCAACGAGTCGAGACGCGCGGCTCGGTTGGCGGCGGTGTCGGCCGCCGAGCGGGCGGCGTCGGCGGCGTCGGCGGCCTTGCGGTGAGCGTCGGAGAGCGCCGGCAGGTCGGGCTCGTCGGTGGCCAGGATCTCGGCGGCGCCGGGCGAGTCGAGGGTCGCGCGGGCGGCCGCGAGACTGTCGGCGTACGTCTTGATCTGGCTGTTCAGCGCCGCGACCCGTTCGGGCGGGAGCGCGGCGGCGAGGGCGCTCTCCGGGCTGTCGAAGCCCGCCCGGTCGGCGGTGGCGGTGAGCGTGCGCTCGGCCCCGGCGAGCGCCTCGGCGGCACGCGTGGCCGCCTCGAGCCGCTCGAGGGCGGTTGCTGCCGACCGGTGGTCGCGGTCGAGCGCGGTGAGCAGGGCGTCGACGTCGGGGTGCTCGTTGCGGACGTCGCTCAGCTGCTCCTCGAGACGCTCGCGCTCCTCGGTGAGGTGACGCAGCGTGGTCTCCAGCTCGGCAGCGCGGGTCTCGAGCTCGGCGCGGAGCGCGACCGAGCGCTCCCGCGCCTGTTCGGCGGACGTGAGCTTCGCGCGGAGGTCGGCCTCGCGGGCAGCCGTACGCTCCAGCCCGGCGAGGCGCTCGGCCAGCGACTCGACAGGCTCGTCGGTCTCACCGGCGGCCTCCTGGGCGAGCTGGAGACGCGTGCTGAGGTCGCGCACGTGCTGGTCGCGGGCGTGCTCCTCGGCGCTGGCGTTGTCGTAGACCGTCTGGGCGGCCTTCTCCGCCGCGGCGTCCGGGGCACCCTCTGCGGGAGAGGCCTTGTGCGGGTGCTCGTGGGAGCCGCACACCGGGCAGTCCGCGCCGACGGCGAGGGCGCCGGCGAGCTCGGCCGCGATGCCGTCGAGCCGTGCCTGGCGTACGTCGAGATAGTGGGTGCGCGCCTCCATGGCGGCCGTCCTGGCCGACTCGTGCCGGGCTCGGGCATCGGCGAGCTCCCGGGTCAGCCGGCCGACCTCCGTCTCGGCCGCGACCTGAGCGCGGAGCACCGGGATCGCGGCGGCCGCCTCGGTGGCCGCCACCAGCTCGGCAGCGAGGGCCTCGGTCTGCTGCGGTAGCTGCTCGGTGAGCCGTGCCTGCTCCTGCGTCTGGGCGACCACGCGGTCGCGTTGTGCGCCGGTCGTCGCGAGCTCGCGGACGACCTCGCTGAGCCGGCGCTGGACCGGCACGAGGGCGCGGGCCTGGGCCAGGCGCGCCGCGATCCGGTCGACGGCTGCCTTGGCCTCGGTCAGGGTCAGGTCGCTCGGCGCGAGGGCGACCGCCCGGGCGTGCTCGCGGCGCGCCTGCTCGGCGAGGTCGCTGACCCCGGCGACGGCCTCGGCGCGCTGGGCGGCCTCGACGCGGCGTAGGCGCTCGGCCTGCTCCTCGGCCGTCGCGACGAGACGGCTCTCGGCCGCGGCGGCGGCGCGGAGGCCGCGCTGCTTCTCGGCCATCGCGCGGGCGGCGTCGAGGGCGGCCAGGGTCTCGGACTCCGCGGCCAGGGCCTCCATCGCGGCGCCGGAGGTGACGGCCTGCGCCTCGGTGGCCTCCTCGGTGAGGGTGCGGGCCCAGGTGGCGATCGCTCCGTCGCCGGCGGGCAGGCCGAGGTCGTGGACGTCCCAGTCGTCGGGGAGAGTCACGGCGGCCGTCTCGCTGATCCTGCTGACCACCTCGGCGACGCCGGCGTTGAGCTCTTCGGAACGACGGCGGAGCTCGACACGGCGCTCACGGAGCCAGCGCTCCACGTCGGCGAAGCGCTCGGTGCGGAAGAGCCGCTCCAGCAGCCGCTTGCGCTCCTCGGTGCTGGAGCGGAGGAAGGCCTGGAAGCGGCCCTGGGGGAGCATCGCGACCTGCACGAACTGGGTCAGTGTCATGCCGAGGAGGTCGGAGACCAGGTGGCCGGCCTCGTCGAGGCGGTTGGTGAGCGTGCGCCACTCCTCGCCGACCAGCTCCATCAGCACGACGGACGCCTGCTGGGTCGTGGTGCCGGAGCCGCGTCGCTTGGGGCGCTCCCACGACGGTGAGCGGGTGATCCGGAAGCGGCGCTGGGCGAGCGTCGCGTCGAGGACGACCCGCGTGGCGACCTCGGCCGGGGCCCGGTCGCTGCGCAGTCGCTTCGCGACCGAACGGTCGCCGGGAACGTCGCCGTAGAGTGCGAAGCAGACCGCGTCGAGGACGCTCGTCTTGCCCGCGCCGGTGGCGCCCGAGAGCAGGAAGAGCCCGGCCTCGGAGAGCTGGTCGAAGTCGACGGTCACCGTGCCCGTGAACGGGCCGAACGCGGTGACCTCGAGGTGGTGGAGGCGCATCAGAAGAGCACCTCGAGCCACTCCTCTTCCTCGGCCGCACCGGCGCGCGAGTCGAGGGAGTCGACCTCGGGGTCCTCGCAGCAGGCGTCGACGGCGGTCTGCAGCAGCGCGAGCTCGGCCTTGGCCGCGGGCTCGCCGCGCAGCTCGGTCACGAACTCGGTGACGAGGTCGATGTCACGCCGCGGCCGGGACGGGTCGGGCTGGGACAGCGCGCCCAGGACCGGCGCGGTGGACTCGAAGCCCAGCACGAGGGTGTGCGGGAAGCGCCTCCGCAGCCGTTCCATCGCCTGGGCCGGGCGGATCCGGTCGGTCAGGGTGATCTGCAGCCACGACTGCTCGTGGGCCTCGTGGCGCGGGTCGCTCAGCAGCTCCTCGAGGGTGCCGCGCAGCCGGGCCAGCGCGCGCGGGACCGGCGCCTCCACGAACTCGCTGGCGACGAACCCGGACTCGTCGAGATCGATGAGCCAGGAGCCCTTGAGGTGGTTGGCCTCGGAGAAGGAGTAGGCCAGCGGCGAGCCGCTGTAGCGCACCGTCTCGGTGATCGTGTGGCGGCCGTGGAGGTGGCCGAGGGCGGCGTAGGAGATGTCCTCGAAGAGGCTGGCCGGCACCATCGAGACACCACCGACGGAGATGTCGCGCTCGGAGTCGGACGGCTCGGCCCCGGTGACGAAGGCGTGCGCCATCACCACGCTGCGGGCACCCCGCCGGTCGAGGTCGGCGCGCACCCGGCGCATCGCCTCGCCGAGCGCCGCCTGGTGGGAGCGCGACTCCAGGCCCCAGGACGCCCTGGCGGCGTCGGGGTCGAGGTAGGGGAGGCCGTAGAAGGCGACCTCGCCGTGCTCGTCGGGGAGCATCACCGGGCGGCCGACGCCGGCCAGGTCGGTGCGAATGAAGATGCCGGCGGCGTCGATCAGCTCGGAGCCGAAGCCCAGCCGCTGGGCGGAGTCGTGGTTGCCGCTGGTGATGACCACCTTCGCCCGAGAGGCCGCCAGCCGAGCGAGCGCCTCCGAGGCCAGCCGCACCGCGTCGACCTGCGGAAGCGCGCGGTCGTACACATCGCCGGAGACGCACACCACGTCGACCTCTGCCTGCTCCACCACGGAGAGGAGATGGTCGACGTACGCCGCCTGGTGCCCGAGCATGCCCTCCCGGTGGAAGGACCGGCCCAGGTGCCAGTCGGAGGTGTGCAGGATCCGCATGAAACGAAAACTATCGGTGAGTACGGACACTCGTGCCGCCGACTCACCGCGACGCCTCGGCTACGCGGGATAGGTCACCTTCACCGCGAGCTGACGCTGCAGGTTGTCGGCGGCATCGGACACCCGGCGGCGTACGCCCGGGTCGAGATCCAGCTCGATGACCGCCCTCGCGGCAGCGAGGGTCTCCTTGGTCACCGACCCGCTCGGGAAGAACGCCTCGGCGGCCTCGGCCAGGCTCCAGCCCGAGCGCTTCTCGGCGGTGGCGGGAAGCTCGGCGAAGTAGCGTTCGAGATAGCCCGCGGTGAGCTCGGCCGGACCGGTCCAGAACGCCCGCCCGGCGGCCAGGATGTCGTAGTTGGGCAGGTCGGTCTCACCGGTGAAGACCGACCAGCCGTAGGCCTTCGCCTCCGCGTCGGGGATGCTGACCAGGGCGCCGTTGAGGTGGATGCGGGCGTCGTTGGCCGGCTCGGCGTCATAGGCCGCCTGCAGCTCCTCACGAGAGGCGAAGCCGTTCTCGGCGAGCTTGGCGAGGATGCGCCAGCGCAGGTCGAGGTCGGTCTCGATGCCGGCCGGGGGAGCGGCCAGCCACTCGCGCAGCAGCGTCTCGGAGGTCGCCGAGCGGATCGCCGCACGGAAGGCCGACAGCTGCAGTTCCGACCCGGGGGCGACCTCCTCGAGCTTGCGGAGAGCGGCCTGGTGGAGCCGCTCGCGGGCTCCGGCGGGCGCCAGCGGCACCACCGAGCCGAAGAGCCACGGCATGGTGCGCCGGGGGCTGTCCTCGACGTCCTCGATCGGCAGCGACGCCTCGGCGATGTCGATGACGTCGGCAGGGTCGACCGCGGCGTTGAACCAGGCGCTGCGCAGGTTGTTCCACACGCCCGCGCGCAGGCCGCCGTCGGTGACGTCTGGCAGTGCCGCCTTGAGCGCCTGGACCGTCTCCCAGTCGGGGATCGCCGCGGCCCAGGTGTCGTCGTAGGGGTCGAGCACGACCGCGTTGGCGGCGACCTTCAGCGGCGTCTGGTCGCCGGCCACGGTGATCTCCTCGGTGGTCCACCGGGTCCCGTTGAGGATCGCCGCGCGGAACGTGTGGGGGCGGTCGGCGGGGTGCAGCGACGGTGCGGTGCGGTTGACGACCATCTTCGCCGGGTCCCAGGAGAGGGTGTCGGGGCCGGCGGTGAGCAGCCACTGGGAGGTGAAGGTGTCGAGGTCGAAGTCGACGCCCGCCTCGTCCGCGGCCGAGGCCCAGGACGCGAACAGGTCGTGCATCGTCGCGTTGCCGAACCGGTGCCGGGTGAAGTGGTCGATCGCGCCGGCGAAGAAGACGTCGTCGCCGAGGGAGGCGGCGAGCTGGCGCAGGATCGCGGAGCCCTTGGAGTAGGAGATGCCGTCGAAGTTCTGCAGCGCGGAGACCGCGTCCTCGGCGCCGTTGCCGGCGACCGAGTGGGTCGAGCCACGCTGGTCGGCGGTGAGCCCCCACTGGCGGCGGGCGTAGGACATGTCGGCCCAGGCGTCGTCGTACTGGGTCACGTCGGCGGTGACCCGGTTGCCCATGTATTCGGCGAACGACTCGTTGAGCCACAGGTCGTCCCACCACTGCGGGGTGACCAGGTCGCCGAACCACTGGTGGGCCATCTCGTGGGCGACCGTGGTGGCGCGCTGGATCCGCATGCCACGGGTGACCCGCGAGGTGAAGACGAGCGGGTCGCGGAAGGTCACGCAGCCCGGGTTCTCCATCGCGCCGGCGTTGAACTCCGGCACGAAGGCCTGGTGGTAGTTGCCGAAGGGGTAGCGGATGCCGAAGAGCCGGTGGAACTCGTCGAAGCACTGCTTGGTGAGGGTGAAGAGCTCCTCGGCGTCCTTGTCGAGGTCGGCGGCGATGCTCTGCCGCGAGCTCAGCGAGAGCGGGATGCCGTCGTGCTCGTCGTGGATCATGTGCCAGGGACCGGCGACGAGCGTGACGAAGTACGTCGAGAGCGGCTGGCTCCGCTCGAACTCCCACTCACCGGGGGAGGTCTGGGTGCCGGGCGCGTTGCCGATCACCGTCCAGTCCTGGGGCGCGGTGACGTGGAAGGTGTAGGGCGCCTTCAGGTCGGGCTGGTCGAAGCAGGCGAAGATCGTCGGGGCGGCGTCCATGAAGCACATCCCGTAGACGTAGGCCCGCCCGTCGGCCGGGTCGACGCTGCGGTGCAGCCCCTCGCCGTCGTTGCGGAACGGCATCGTGGCCTCGACGACGAGCTCGTTGGTGCCTTCCACCGTGGTGATCGGGAGGCGTCCCTTGGCGAGCGTGGCCGGGTCCACCGGGCTGCCGTTGAGGCTGATCCGAGCCACCGAGACCGGCTTCAGGTCGACGAACGTCGACCCGCCCTTCGAGGTGAACCGGATCGTCGTCACCGAGTGGAAGGTCTCCTCGCTGGAGGCAAGGTCGAGACGTACGTCGTAGTCCTCGATCTTCAGCAGTCCGGCACGGGCGATGGCCTCGTCGCGGCGTAGGGGCAGGCTCTGGGTGGTCACGTCGCACAGGCTAACGGGCGGGTGGCACTCTTACCCCATGACTTCGTCTTCGGCAGACCAGCGTTCGGTATCTCTGGAGAAGATCGGCGAGCACCGCTTCCGTGCCACCAACGCGCGCGGGGGCACCGTGGTGATCGGCCACGGGGACGACCCGGACTTCACGCCGGTCGAGCTGCTCCTCGCCGCCCTGGCCGGCTGCAGCGCCCTGGACGTCGATTTCATCACCGGAAAGCGGTCGCCGATGGAGACCTTCGAGGCCCTCGCCGCGGCCACCAAGATCCGCGACGAGCAGGGCAACCGCCTGGTCGACATCTCGGTCACCTTCGACATCACCTTCCCCGAGGGTGAGGCCGGCGACGCTGCCCGCACCGTCCTCCCGGACGCGATCAAGAAGTCCGAGACCCGGCTGTGCACCGTCGGCCGCACCGTCGCGGTCGGCACCCCCGTCACCTACGGCGAGGGCGCCCTGTCCTAGCACTCAGGGTTCAGGGGAGCAGGAGGGCGGAGTCGCCGAACTCGTGCCACAGGTAGCCCTCGGCGACCGCGGCGTCGTAGGCCGCCTGGGTGAGCTCGGGACCGGCGACCGCCTCGACGAGCAGGAGATGGCTGGCCTGTGGGTCGTGCCAGCCGGTGATGAGCCCGTTGACGACGTACGGCGGGTTGGCGGGCGTGATCACCCGGTCGGTCCAACCGCTGGCTGCTCTCACCGCACCGGTCGCCGGGACGACGGCCGACTCCAGGGCCCGGGTGACGGTGGTGCCGGCCGCGACGATGCGGCCACCGGCGTACCTGGTCTGCTCCACCAGCCTGGCCGTGGTCTCGGAGACCTCGAACCACTCCGCGCCGGGGGCCTCGCCGGCCTCCTGGGAGGAGACGCCGGTGTGCAGGGTGACCGGTGCGATCTGGATGCCGTGCGTGACCAGCTCGGTGACCAGGGGATGGGTGAACGGTCGCGCGGCCGAGGGCATCTCGGCGCTCCCGGGGCGGTGCCCGAAGACCGTCTGGTAGGCGTCGAGCGGGTAGCGCCGGTCGAGATAGCCGTACGCGATCGGCCGGCCGGCCCGCGCCAGCTCGGCGGTCACGTCGCCGGTGACCTCCGCGCGCCACAGCCGGTTTCCCTTGCCCGTGGGGGAGGATGGGCGACCGTCGGGGTAGGGCTCGAGCAGCGTGACCCGGAGCCCCGCGGTCACGACCACGTCGCCCTCGGCCGCGTCGAGCACGGACCGGGCGGCGTCCGGCGCCGAGCGGATCTCCACCGCCCAGCCGGTGTCGAGGCGCTGGGCGAGGTGGAGCACGACCCGGCCACGACCGACCATGTCGGCATCGAGCTGACGCGCCTCGGTGATCGAGTCGTTGACCACGACCAGGTCGCCGGGGGAGAGGTGGTCGGCAAGATTGCGGAACCGCGCATGTCGTACGCCGCCCGGAGTCGCCACGAGCAGGCGCACGCCGTCGCGCTCCAGGCCGCGCCACTCCGCGGGCGCGGGAGCGGTGGTGTCCTCGGGGAAGGGGAAGGTGGTCGTGGGCCGTTCGGCGAGCATCGTCATCGGCTTGCTCCTGCGGGTGCGAGGTCGGTGGCGCGGTAGCGCCCTGAGGGCTGCGTGCTCGTGAGCAGTGCGAGCAGGTGCGGAACGACCGATTCCGGGAGCGGGCGGTCGGAGATGTCCTCGCCGGGGAAGGCGGCCTGGTGCATCGCGGTGCGCATGTCGCCAGGGTCGACGGCGTAGGCGCGGACCCCGTTCTCCTCGCCGAGGGTGAGGACAAGGTGGTCGAGCGCGGCCTTGCTGGCTGCGTACGTCCCCCAGGTCGGGTAGTGCTCGACGGCCGCGTCGCTGGAGATGCCGACGAGGGTGCCGCGGGAGGCGATCAGGTAGGGGAGGAGCCGCTGGGTGAGCGCGAGCGGCGCCAGCAGGTTCGTCTCGAGGACCTGGGAGAAGAGGCTCTCGGGGACCTCGGCCAGGGGAAGCATCGGGCCGAGCTCGCTGGCGTTGTGCACGAGCAGGTCCAGACGCCCGTGCCGCGCGACGGCGGCGGCGATGGCGTCCTGGTGGTCCCGGTCGCGTACGTCGCCGGCCAGCGTCGTCACCCGAGCGCTGTCCGGCAGCGCGGCGTGGAGGCGGTCGGCGTGGCGGGCGTCGGTGACGACGCTCCACCCTGATTCGAGGAGCGCCGTGGTCAGGGCGAGGCCCAGGCCGGCGGAGCCGCCGGTGATGACGGCGACGTGGTTGTGTGATCGGTTCATGCCGCTAGGATTCAACCTAAAGTGAACTCGAGATCAAGGGCTGCGACAGAAAAGAGTGAGATGAACACCCACGACCAGCTCACGATGGGCGAGGTGACCCGCCGCAGCGGCTACGCGGCCTCCGCGGTCCGCTACTACGAGAGCCAGGGCCTGATCCAGGCCGAGCGATCGGCCGGGGGACAGCGTACGTTCGAGCGCAGCGTCCTGCGCCGCCTCGCCTTCATCCGGGCGGCCGCCAACGTCGGGCTCTCCCTGGACGAGATCAAGGCCGAGCTCGACTGTCTGCCGGGGGACCGGACCCCGACCAAGGCCGACTGGGCCCGGATGTCGAAGCACTGGCGCCGCCGCCTCGAGGAGCAGATCCACGCCCTGGAGCGTCTGCGCGACAACCTCGACTCCTGCATCGGCTGCGGCTGCCTCTCGCTCCAGCGCTGCCGCATCTCCAACCCCGGCGACGCCGCTGCCGCCCAGAGCTCCGGCGCCGCGTACCTCCCCAAGGTCCTGCGCCGCGACCCTCCCCGCCGCCGCCCCTGACCCGCCGAATCCGCCGAACTGGCGAGCCGAGAATGCAGTTGTGGGCGACGAAACAACAGTTTCGTCGCCCACAACCACCGATTCGGCGTGAGGGTGATCAGCCGACGGTGATCGTCTCGAACTCGACGGGAGTCTTGGGAGCACCGGTGCCGTCGCCGCCGGCCTCGGCCACACCTGCCTCGCCGACCTCCTGGAGGGTCTTGATGCCGGCCTCGTCGAGGGTGCCGAAGACGGTGTAGGCCGGCTCGAGCTGGGTGTCGCCGAAGACCATGAAGAACTGGCTGCCGCCGGAGTCGGGCTGGCCGGTGTTGGCCATGGCGAGGGTGCGGGCCGGGAAGGTGTCACTGGGCTTGAACTCGTCGGGGATGGTGTACCCCGGGCCGCCGGTGCCCTGGCCGGTCGGGTCGCCGCACTGCAGCAGCTCGAAGCCCGGGTTGGCGCCGAGGCGGTGGCAGCTGGTGCCGTCGTAGTAGTCCTGCGAGGCCAGCGAGAGGAACGAGTTGACGGTGCACGGCGCCTTGTCGGCGTCGAGGGTCACCGCGAGCGGGCCGACGGAGGTGTTGATGGTGGCGGCGACCTTGCCAGTGTACTGCGCGGTCTTCTCCGGCGCGTCCACCTCCTTCGAGGCGCCCATCGGGTCCTCGGCGTAGTCGCAGCTGGTGGAACCGGCCTTCACGATCGACTTCCAGTCGCTCGACTCGCTCGACTTCGGGCCTTTGCTCTCCTGAGCCTCACCCGAGTCCCCGGAACCGCTGGAGGAGCCACAGGCGGAGAGCGTCAGAAGCAGGGCAGCGGCGGCAGCGGCCGGGAGCATACGAGTCAGCATGCCCAGATGCTAGGGGAGCCGCCCGAATCCACTCGCGACCGACCCCGCGGCAGCGATGCCACCGACATCCGTCACCAGCATCGGTGCCGCGCACTATCGCACAGCCTGGTTGCGTGCCGCGATACTGCACCAGCCTCACCGCACCCCGAAACGCCACGACAGGGGAGGGCTCGGCTAGCCTCCAGCCGTGCCACTGCTCTCGCTGCGTTTCGAGCTCGACGACATGACCCGTCCCGAGGTGATCCGGATGCTCGAGGAGCATCTCGAGGACATGTACGCGGTGACGCCGGCCGAATCGGTGCACGCGCTCGACCTCGAGGCACTGAAGGTGCCCGAGATCGCGTTCTGGTCGGCCTGGGAGGACACCGAGCTGGTCGGCTGCGGTGCGCTGAAGTCGCTCGGCGAGGGCGACTACGAGCTCAAGTCGATGCGCACCACGGCCGCCGCCCGTGGCCGCGGCATCGCGACCGCGGTGCTGCGCCACCTGATCGAGCAGGCCAGGTCACAGGGCGGCCGCCGGGTGCTCCTGGAGACGGGGACGGAGGCCTTCTACGAGCCCGCCCGACGGCTCTACGCGGGCAACGGCTTCACCGAGCGCCCGCCCTTCGGCAGCTACGTGCTCGACCCCAACTCGGTCTTCTTCGAGCTCTCGCTGTAGTCCTCGACCGACGGAGTGCTCCGTCGGAACAGCAGGTCGTCGAGAGCGAGCTTGGTGCGGCGTACGAGGATCAGGTAGACGGCGATCGCCAGCCAGCCCAGGTCCCGGAAGGTGTCGGCGAGGTAGCTGGGGTCGGCCGACGCGCCACCACCGCCGAAGCAGCCGCAGTCGATGTTGAGCCCGCGCGCCCACGCCGAGGTGATCCCGAGGAGGAACGAGCACAGGCCGAGGGCCGTCGCCACCGCCGCCGTCCGGGTGAACAGGCCGAGGATGAGCAGCACGCCGAGCACGATCTCGGCGATCGGCATCGCGATGGCGTACGCAGGGGCCAGCTGCCACGGCAGCAGCTGGTAGCCACGCACCGCCTGCTCGGTGATCGTCGGCTCGGGCAGCTTGGCGAGCCCGGCGGCGAGGAACACGAAGCCGAGGTAGAGGCGGCCGGCGAGGCCGATCCAGCCCAGGCTGTGCTCGTTGAGAATGGCTGCGCGGGTCCTCATGAGAGCACCACCCACGACGTGCGCAGGACTCCGAAGACGACGAACGCGGCCACGACCGCGTAGCCGGTCCACAGCAGCGGCGCGGGCGAGACCTCGTCCCGGATCTCGCGCCGCACGAACCACACCCCGAGCGCCAGCACGGCCACGGAGACCGCGACCAGCCCGACGACGTACCACACCTCGTTCACGCGGCCAGCGTGCCACAGTCCAGGGCCGCAACCACCGCCCGGACGCCCGCCTTCAGCGCATCTTCAGGCTGCGGGCCGCCTTCTCAGGAACGGGGCGCCCAGATCACAGGTCGGTGAAGTCGGCGTAGAGACACGCGTGGTCGGAGGCCGCGTGCTGCTCGGCCGTCAACGTGGGGAAGAGGTCCCACGGGTCCTTGGTGCGCGGCCCGTGCCAGACGCCCTTGCGGAAGACGCCGCCGCCGGTCTGCTTCGCGCGCAGCGCGGGGGAGAGGAGGAGGTAGTCGATCTTGTCGTCCTCGTTGCCGGAACCGTACGTTCCGCGGCGGTGGTTCCAGTCCCAGTGCTCGTGCTCGCTGGCGTCGACGAGGCCGTCGACGGAGAGGAGGGGCTTCAGCGACTCGCTGGCGGGGGAGTCGTTGAGGTCGCCGGCGATGCAGATGTGCTCGATGCCCTCCTCGAGCAGCCCGCGGTAGATCTCCGCGACCCGTGTCGCCTGCCGTCCGCGCCGCTTGGCGCCCTGGGGATCACCCTTCTCCGAGTAGCCCTTGGACTTGAAGTGGTTGGCCAGCACCACGATCCGCGCGCCGCTGGGAGCCTCGAGGTGGTACTCGCAGCAGTCGCGGGAGAAGATCACGCCCTCCTCGTCGCGGTCGAAGATGTGCGTGCGGAGCTGGACGAGACGGTAGCCGTCGCCGACCATCACGCCGACGTCGATGCCCCGCTCGTCGTTGCCCTCCACGACCATCACCTGCTCGTACGCCTCGGCGCCGACCTCCGGCAGCAGCGTCTCGGAGAACATGTGCAGCCCCGGCCGGTCGTCGGCCTCGACGACCACCGCGACCTCGGCACGCAGCTCGGCGAAGACGCGCGCGATGTTCTCGGTGGCGACCTCGTCGACGGCCGTGGTCTTGAGCTCGACGAAGCCGACCCAGTCGTTGCGACCCTTCGCGACCAGCTGCACGTCGCCCGACCGCGGCCGCTTCAGCAGCGCGCCCCGCAGTTTCCGCAGCCGCGCGAACTCGCCCTCGTCGCTCTTGAGCAGGCCGAGCTTCGCGAGGTTGTCCAAGATCTCCTGCTCGTCGCCCGCATAGCTGGGCTGGGCGAGGAGGGTGGAGACGCGGGAGTGAGCGGTCAGGACCGCCCGCCGCGTCTTGGCGTCGGCCGCGTCGGTGTCCATCGCCTTCGGCCGGGCGAAGAGGTTCTCGACATTGAAGGATGCGAGCCGCATACCTCCAGGCTAGGACACCCGACCGGTCAGCGGGTCGCGATCGGTGAGGCAGTAGACCTGCCCGTACGGAGCACGCATGACCGTCCACCACTCGAAGACCCCGACGGTCTCGGCGCCGAGCGCCTCATGACGGCAGGTCTCCGAGGCGCGGTGGGCGACCGCGACGTCCGGGTGTGCCCGCACCTCGCCGTCCTCGTCCTCGAGCCGTTGCAGCAGGATCCGGAGGCCGCCGTGAGCGTCGGGGTCGGCGAGGCGTACGAACTCGGGGGTCTTGGCCGGCTCCGCCGTCCGTCCGGTGACCGCCGCCCAGAAGGCGACCTCCTCGTCCCAGCGACCACGGGGGATGTCGATGCAGATCTGGTCGACCACCCGCTCGGGCTCCGAGCGCGCGAACCGGGGCGCGGAGCTGTCGCCGAGGGTGTGGCAGAAGGGCAGCCCACCGGGGGAGCGCATGACCGGCACCTCGTCGTACGTCCATGCCGGGTGTGCGCCGAGGGACGTCGACCGCTCGACGGCGGCCTCGCGATCGGCCGCGTCGAGGTCGATGTGGACCCGTGGCTCGCCGTCCTCGAGAGCCTGGAGCTTCAGCCAGGCATCACCCGTCTGCGGCACCAGGGTGACGAACTGCTTGTCCTCGCCCCGCGGCGGCGAGATCGCCCAGCCGGTCGCGGCCGACCAGAACGCGACCGCCTCCTCCCAACGCGGGCGCGGGACGTCGAGGAAGAGATGGAACCAGGCAGGTACGCCAGCGGTGCTCATGTCTGTCGACCCTACGCGTGCGACGAGGCCCGCGCAGGCGCACGAGGAGACTCGCGGGGACTGAATGAGACACGCCGGGGCGCACCGCGAGTGCGGCGCGCCCCGGCGTGTCGAGAGTCGGGGATCAGCCCTGCTGGGAGATCCCGAACTGTACGTTGCCGGAGGCATCCATCCCGGCGTCGAGGACCTTGTCGTCGAGCTCGGCGGCGGCGCCCTGGTCGAGGAAGACGCGTGCGCCCTCCTGCTCGATGACCTGGTCCTGGGCCTCGGCCTCGGGGACCAGTGCGGCGCTCAACGCACCGTCCGGTTCTGCGTTGGAGGCGAGGCGAAGGCCGGCGCCCTGGGACTGCTCGGAGATCGAGCGGACGATCGTGGTGGCGTTCTCGGTCAGCTGAAGCATGTCGAGATCTTCCATGGTTGGGTACGGAGTACCCGCTCCACCATTCCTCACCGATCGGCCTCATTCAAGCCCGTGGGGCCGCGGGTCGCCCGGGATCAGGCGTCCCAGCCCTCCGGACGAAGGCTCTTCGGGAGCTTCGAGACCACCGCGGCGTACGACTCGTCGACCGCCTCCAGGATCTCCTCGTCCGGGATCTCACCGCCCCAGGACAGGTCGTTCCACCCCGACCGCCCGATGTAGCCGGTGACCGTCACGTCGTCGGGATAGCGCAGCAGCCACTCGTCGGCGACCTCGCGCGACGGACCGCACTTGAGCCCGACCTTCGCGGCTCCGAGGAACGCGAAGATCTTGCCGCGCTCACCCGGCCCGACCTTGATCACCGGATGCTCGTGATCCCACGGGTTGTCGGGCCAGGTGCCGGGCTTGGCGAGGCAGTAGGCCTGCAGCGAGGTCACGTCCATGGCGCCCATCCTGCCACCGCCCGCGCGTCGTCGTGGGCCGCGATTTCCGGTGGGTCAAATGCGAGACGGCAGGCCTAGAATATTGGCCGAGGACAGTCGTTCTTCCTTTGGCATGGGGCTGAGGAGGTGAAATACAAATGTCGTCTGAAAACCTGTCCATTCAGGAACACCCCGACATCGCGGCACTTCGGGACCGGTTCGATCTGACCGGATCCTCCGCCACCGCTCAGGTGGTCGATGGTGTCACGATGCTGGCCGGCCTCTATCTGGCCGTATCGCCGTGGATCGTGGGCTTCAACACCACGGCATCGCCACTGATGATCAGCAACCTGATCATCGGTCTCACGGTTGCACTGCTGGCGCTCGGGTTCGCGTCGGCGTTCGGCCGCACACACGGTCTGGCCTGGACCGTTCCGCTCATGGGGGCATGGGCGATCGTCTCGCCGTGGCTCATGAACGGCGTCGACACGACCGGGGGGATGATCGCCTCCAACGTCATCGTTGGGGCCGTCATCATGCTGTGCGGGCTCGGCTCGTCCGGGTTCGGCACGTTCTTCAATCCGCGTAGGTAGCGCTCGCGGAATCGTCCCGAATCGACCGGCCGAGCGAGGAGCGCTCGGCCGGCCTCAGGTGGATTCGGGCGACCGGGTTCAGCCGAGGTCCGCGCCGTAGACCTTCGTCACGGCGATCGTGATGAGCACCCGGCGGTCCTTGACCATCACCTCTCGGTACTCGTCCCAGTCGGGATGCTCGCCGGCACCGCGCCGGTAGTAGTCGACGAGCGCGTCGACCTCCGGTCCGTCGGGAGCGGTGCCCGGTCCGGTCAGCGTGACCGTGCCTTCGGCCGTGGCCCAGGAGCGCCCGCCGGGACCGTCGACCTCGATCGCAGCCCGCGGGTCGCGGCGGAGGTTCTTCGTCTTCACCAGCCCCTCGCGGGTCGAGATCAGGATCTCGCCGCGCTCACGGTCGTAGTACTGCCACACCGGCGAGAGCTGTGGGAGCCCGTTCGCCTTGATCGTGGCAAGGATCCCGTGGCGGGTCGTGGCGAGCAGCTCATGCGGGTCGAACGTCATGGTGAAGCGCCTCCTTTGGCGGGCGTTGCCCAGATGGTCGTTGCCTTCTAGAAGGCACCGGGCCGCGACTTCCTTCCCGCGTTCCTAATTCGGAGGTGCGCCCCGCGCGGGTCGGCTAGGTTGCCGAGCACCCCGCACCGAAGGAGACCCCACATGCGTGCATTGATCGGCCGGATTCTGGTGGCGATGGGGCTGGTGTCCCTGCTCCTCGTCACACCCGCCAACCCCGCGACCGCCGCCGAGGACGACATCCTCGACCGCCTCCTCGCCATCGAGGGCGTCAGCCTGATCCAGGAGAAGCCGGTCACCGGCTACCGCTACTTCGTCCTGAGCTTCACCCAGCCGGTCGACCACCGGCGTCCCGACGGCGACACCTTCCAGCAGCGCTTCACCGTGCTCCACAAGGACACCGCCCGCCCGACCGTGTTCCACACCAGTGGCTACAACGTCTCGACCAACCCGGGCCGCAGCGAGCCGACCCGGATCGTGGACGGCAACCAGGTCTCGATGGAGTACCGCTTCTTCACCCCGTCGCGTCCCGACCCCGCCGACTGGGACGACCTCGACATCTGGCAGGCGGCCAGCGACCAGCACGCCATCTTCAAGGCGCTGAAGCCGATCTACTCCGCGAACTGGCTGGCCACCGGCGGCTCCAAGGGCGGCATGACCGCGACCTACTTCGAGCGGTTCTACCCCCGCGACATGGACGGCATCGTCGCCTACGTCGCGCCGAACGACGTGGTCAACCGTGAGGACTCCGCCTACGACGAGTTCTTCGCCACCGTCGGCACCGAGGACTGCCGCGACCGGCTCAACGGTGTGCAGCGCGAGGCTCTCGTCCGACGCGAGGCGCTGAAGGCGAAATACGCCGACCTGGCGGCAGCCGAGGGCTACACCTTCGACACCGTGGGCAGCCTGGACGCTGCGTACGAGATGGTGGTGCTCGACTACGTGTGGGCCTTCTGGCAGTACGCCGGCACCTCACAGTGCTCGAACATCCCCGCCGACGCGGCGACCGCCACCGACCAGGCGATCTGGGACTCGATCGACTACTACTCGGGCTTCAGCTTCTACACCGACCAGGGCCTGAGCCCCTACACGCCCTACTACTATCAGGCCGGCACCGAGCTGGGCGCGCCGACGATCGGCTTCCCGCACATCGAGGACGAGCTGATCCGCTACGGCTACCAGCCGCCGCGCAGCTTCGTCCCGCGCGACATCGACATGCGGTTCGACCCCTCCGCCATGCGTGACGTCGACTCGTGGGTGCGCAAGCACGCTCACCAGATGCTCTTCGTCTACGGCGAGGCCGACCCGTGGGGCGCCGAGCGCTTCCGCCCGGGATTCTTCGCCACCGACTCCTACGTCTTCACCGCCCCAGGCATGAACCACGGTGCCAACGTCGCCGGTCTGGTCGCCGACGAGCGTGAGCTCGCCACCGCCCGGATCCTGGAGTGGGCCGGCGTCGCGACCGCGGCCGTCGAGGCCGACGCGACGAAGGCGAAGCCGCTGGCGGCGTACGACGCGAAGCTCGACAAGCGTGACCTGCGCGAGGAGCGGCGGATGCGTCCGTGAGTTGCCACTGAGTCGAGGAAAGGGGCTTGTCTTAGAGCGCGCTCGAAGCTCTAGCGTCTGAGGTATGGATCTTGGACTCCACTACTTCACGTTCACCCACCCCGAGTGGGAGACCACGCTCGCCGACAAGCTGACCGAGACCGCCCGCATCGCAGACGAGGGTGGCGTCGACCTGCTCACCGTCATGGACCACTGGTTCCAGATGGAGCAGGCCGGCGGCCCCTTCGAGCCGATGCTCGAGGGCTACACCACGCTGGGCTACCTGGCCGGCATCACCGACAACGTACGCCTCAGCCTGCTTGTCACCGGAGTGACCTACCGTCACCCCGGGCTGCTCGCCAAGACCGTCACGACCCTCGACCGGCTCTCCGGCGGCCGCGCGCTGCTGGGCATCGGCGCGGCCTGGTACGAGCGCGAGCACCAGGGCCTCGGCGTGCCCTACCCGCCGACCGCCGAGCGGTTCGAGCGCCTGGAGGAGACCATCGAGATCTGCCGCCAGATGTGGTCGGACAACGACGGCGCCTACGAGGGCAAGCACTACCAGCTCGCCGAGACGATCTCGCTGCCGCAGCCGGTCAACGGCACGGTGCCGGTCCTGATCGGTGGGGGCGGGGAGAAGAAGACGCTCCGCCTGGTCGCCAAGTACGGCCAGGGCACCAACCTCTTCGGCGCCGCCAGTCCCGAGGCGGTCGAGACCGTCAAGCACAAGCTCGACGTGCTGCGCGGCCACTGCGACGACCTCGGCACCGACTACGACGCGATCGAGAAGACCATGCTCTTCCAGGGGCCCGCGGTCGAGGACCCGGACACGTTCCTGAAGTCGATGGAGGAGTACGCCGCCCTCGGCATCACGCTCGTCGGGCTGATGCCGACGCCGTACGTCGACCCGGTCCCGTGGGCCACCGCGGCCGTCGACCTGGTGCCGCGGCTCAAAGAGATCTAGAAGGCCCGCTCCGGTTGGCCAGAGGCGTACACTTGTTCTAACCACGCTTCCAGCCGGGCTCGTCGAGTTCGCAGGGCAGCACGAAAGGTGATCGTCATGACGACGTCGCCGACAGAGGAGCACACGACCGCAGTTCGGGTCGGGCTTCGGATCCGCCTCGACAACAGCTTCAGCTCGGGGCCGCTCGATGGCGCTTGGTGGCCACAGTCACGCGACCTCCAGGAGGAGGCCGCTGACCTGATCGACCACTTTCCCCATCGCGTGGGCCGGATCTCGCGGCTGTTGTACTCCCGGCCCGACTGGGACTCGGGCGGGGGAGCGTCGAGCGCCCACAAGATCCGCGCCGCACGCGGGTTCGTGAAGGTGGGCTCGTTCCCGTCCGACGACACCCACCTCGTGGTGCTGTCGATGGCCTCCGGTTATCGGCTACGCCTGCTGGTGGTGCCTCACGACACCGACGCCGAGCGTGCCGAGGAGATCATGGAACAGGCGGCAGACGACCGGAACACCCAGCGCCCGGCGCAGCTGCTGGGCCTCGATGGCCCCGACCAGAGCCACATCGGTCAGCAGATCTGGGACAACGACGGCGCCCATTAGCTGTCCGGTCCCTGATCGACCTGTGCCCCCGTGCCGAGGTGGCGGCCCGAGCAGAGCGGCGCGGCTGCGAGCCTCCGGGAGGCTACGTCACATCGGGGCCCGGGCGAGCCCGAGGCCGACGCACGCGAACAGCAGCCCCATCCCACCGAAGATGATCCCGAAGACGATCGCGCAGCCGGTGCCTCCGCCGGATCCCGCGATCATCGACTTCGACGGGTCGAGCGGGTTGACCACGATGTCCAACGGCGGCACCGTCCCGTCCAGCCGGAACCGGCGGTCGGGCAGCGTACCCGAGCTCGCATAGGTGCCGCCGTCGGGACCGCGATACTCATAGTGCGCGATCAGCCGGGTACGGCTGCCGTGGTCGCCGCTCGAGGTCGTCTTCGTCTCGACCTCGCGGATCGTGGCCTGCCACGGTGTCCAGGTCGAGAGCCGCTGGCGGCTGATGATCGACCAGACCACGATCCACACCCCGATGCCCGCGAACAGCAGGCCCATCCCCGCGAAGAGCCAGCCGAAGAACATCCAAGTCTCCCATCGCCCGAGGCGAGAGCCGCCTGATGGCAGGAGGCTACGTCATCGCAGCGGGCTCGCGGGCTTATCGGGCCCGCTGGAGGGTCGCCGCCACGACGGCACGTGTCTCGGCGGGGTCGATGACGTCATCGATCTCGAACACGCGTGCGGCGTTGAGGGCGCTGGCCTGCTTGCGGTACTCCTCGGTGAGCGCGGCCACCGTCTCCTCGCGCTCCGCCTCGGGCATCGCGGCGAGCTCGGCGGCCATGGAGAGGCGTACGGCGCCCTCCAGGCCCATCGGGCCGAGGTGGGCGTCGGGCCAGGCGACGGTGAGCAGCGGGCGGTGGGTGCTGCCGCCGAGCATGGCCTGCGCCCCGAGGCCGTAGCCGCGGCGCAGGATCACCCCGACGAGAGGTGTCGAGAGCTGGGCGCCGGCGACGACCATCCGCGAGGCGTGCCGGACCAGACCGCCCCGCTCGGCCTCGGGGCCGACCATGAACCCCGGGGTGTCGACCAGCGACACCACCGGGAGACCCCAGCGGTCGCACAGCGCGAGGAAGTCGGCTGCCTTGACCGAGGCGTCGCTGGTGAGCGCCCCGGCCAGGTGCGTCGACTGGTTGGCGACCACGCCGACCGCGATCCCGTCGATCCGTGCCAGCGCGGTGACGAGCTCCGGAGCGAACGCCTCGCGGAGCCAGACGACCGAGTCGACGTCGGCGAGCGTCTCGACGACAGGGCGTACGTCGAAGGCCTCCCGGTCGTTGTGGGGGAGGATCGTGCGCAGGTCGGTCTGGTCGACGGCCTCGCCGCCCTCCGCGGCCGGCTCGAGACAGGCGAGGATGCTGCGTACGGCCTCGACGGCTGCGGCCTCGTCCTCGACGACCAGGTCGATGACGCCGTTGGCGGCCTGGTCCTTCACCGGTCCGATCTCCTCCGGGGCGAAGGTGCCGAGCCCGCCGCCGGCGATCATCGCCGGGCCGGCCATGCCGAGGTTGGCGTCCGGCGTCGCGATGCGGAGGTCGGCACAGCCGGCCAGCACCGCGTTGCCCGCGAAGCAGCGCCCGGAGACGACGGCGATCCGCGGCACGACGCCCTCGAGTTCGCCCCACAGCGCGAACGAGCCGACATCGAGCGCAGAGACCAGCGGGATGTCGGTGTCGCCCGGGCGCCCGCCGCCGCCCTCGGTGAAGAAGACGGTCGGGAGCCGCATCCGCCCGATGATCTCGATGAGCCGGTCCGACTTCCGATGCCCGCGCATGCCCTGCGTACCGGCCATCACCAGGTAGTCGTAGGACAGCACCGCGCACGGCTTGCCGCCGATGGTGGCGGTGCCGCCGATGATCCCGTCGGCGGGAGTCTCGACGACGAGCTCGGCCAGGTCGCGACGCTGCTCCTGCGCCGCGGTGATGAACCTTCCGTACTCGACGAACGAGCCCGGGTCGACCAGGTCGGCGATGTTCTCCCGAGCCGTACGCCGCCCCTTCCCGTGCCAGCGGGCGACCTTGTCGGCGCGAGCCGCGTCCGTGGTCAGGAAGCGGCGGGCGTGCAGCTCGGTCAGTCCGGTCACAGGTGTGTCGTCGGTCACGCGGTCACGATAGGGAATGCCGGGTCGGGAGCCTCGAGCACCCCCAGCAGGCGTTGGAGCAGACCGAGGTCACCGGCGTGCTCGATCCCGTCGAGCCGCCGCGCGCCGAGCAGACCGGCGAGCTGGGGGCGGGTGAGCGTCAGGCTGAGGCCGGCGGCCGGGTCCGGGGCGCTGTCGCGCCGGTGCACGAGCACCCCGTTGCGGAGCCGGGCGTGCCACCAGCCGCCCGCGGCGGTGTCGTCGTGGTCGGTGAGATGCCAGTCGATCCGCAGGTCTAGGTCCCACGCCCGCGGGCCGTCGATCCGGATGGAGAGGGAGTCGAGCAGCTGCGGGACCGTGAGTGCGGCGAGCAGGCCCCGACCGCCTCCGCGGGGCGGTACCTGCGGGCCGTCGAGGAGTTCGCGCGCACCGGTGAGGTAGACGTTGCGCCAGGTGGCGTTCTCCGCGCCGTGCCCGAGCCGGGTGTAGACCTCGGCCAGCAGCTCCCGGGCCGCTCGCTCCGACGGGTCCGCGAACACCACATGGTTGAGCAGGGTCGCCGCGAACCTCAGGTCACCGCTCTCGCCGCTCGCCACGAGAGCCGCGGCGTGGTCGAGCGCCGCGGACGTGCCGCCGAGCAGCCGCACCCAGCGCTCGCCCTCCTCGGCCGGTGGCAGCTCCCACAGGTGGGCGGGGTTGGCGTCGTACCAGCCCAGGTAGCGCTGGTAGATCCCCTTCACGTTGTGGCTCAGCGAGCCGTAGTAGCCCCGGGTCGAGGGCTGCGCGTCGAGCGCCGGTGGCAGGACGAGCTCCTCGGCGATCTCCGTCGGCGTCAGGCCGCGGTTGATGAGACGTACGGTCTGGTCGTGCAGGTAGGCGTAGACGTCGCGCTGCCCGGCGAGGAAGGCCTCGATCCGCTCCGCACCCCAGGTCGGCCAGTGATGGGTCGCGAAGGCGACGTCGGCGCGTGAGGCGAACAGGTCGATCGCCTCGGTGAGGTAGTGCGCCCACAGCCGGGCGTCGCGCACCTCGGCGCCGCGCAGGGTGATGATGTTGTGCAGGGAGTGGACGGCGTTCTCGGCCAGGAGCAGTGCCCGCCGGTCGGGGAGATAGATGTTCATCTCCGCCGGCGCCTCGCTGCCCGGCGTGAGCTGGAACTCCATCTCCACGCCGTCGATCACCCGCGTCTCCCCGGTCCGGGTGATCGAGTCGGTCGGCTCGGCCAGCCCGATGGTGCCCGACGCCAGCCGTGGACCGAGGCCACAGCCGAGGTGTCCGTCCGGCGCGACGGGCAGCATGCTGCCGTACATGAAGGTCGAGCGCCGGTTCATCGCGGGACCGACGTAGACGTTCTCCGAGACCGCGTGCTCCAGGAACCCCTCCGGCGCCAGCACCGGTACGTCACCGCCGCCCGCCGCGAGCACGGCGGCGATCCCGCCGAAGTGATCGGCGTGAGGATGGGTCAGCACCACCCCGGTGACGGGCCGGTCATCACGGTGCTCGCGGTAGAGCCCCAGCGCCGCCGCCGCGGTCTCGGCCGTGGTGAGGGTGTCGATCACGATGATGCCGCGCTCGCCCTCGACGATGGTCAGGTTGGCGAGGTCGAGGCCGCGGACCTGGTAGATGCCCTCGGTGACCTCGAACAGGCCCTGGAGCGAGGTGAGCCGGCTGTGCTGCCACAGTCCCGCATGTGCGGTCTCCGGCGCGGGTGAGTCGAGGAAGGCGTCCGCGTCGGCGTCGAACACGACCGTGCCGTCAGCCCTGGTCACGAGGCCGGGCTTCAGCGCGCCCACGAACCCGCGGTGGGCGTCGGCCTCCTCCTGGTGGACGTCGGTCATCAGGCCCCCAGCGACTTCACGAGATCACGGATGACGCCATTGCGCTGGATCTCCGAGGAGCCGGTCAGCACGCGGAACATCCGCAGCCGCCGCCAGATCACCTCGATCTCGGCGCCCCGGACCATCCCGGCCTTGCCGTGCAGCTGCAGCGCCGCATCGGCGATCTCGAACGAGCGTTCGGCCACGAACAGCTTGCACATGAACGACTCGATCCGCGGACGCCTGCCGGCGTCCAGGTCGGCCAGGGCGTCGTAGGTCATCGACCGGGCGGCGTAGTAGTCGGTGGCCATGTCGGCGAGCCTGTGCTGGATCGCCTGCTTCTCGAGCAGCAGCCCGTCGAAGACGGTGCGGTGGGCAGCGAAGTCGAGCGCCAGGGCGAGTGCTCGCCGGGCGGCGCCGAGCGCGGTCGGGCAGTGCAGCAGCCGGTTGGCAGTGACCCGGCCGAGCGCGATCCGCAGGCCTTGGCCGATCTCGCCGAGCAGGTTCTCCTGCGGCACGAAGCAGTCCTCGAGCACGACGTCGCTCTCGATGTTCTGCCCCGACAGCGGTAGGTCGCCGGGCAGCACCCGGCAGCCGGGGGAGCCGAGGTCGACGAAGAAGGCGGCGTACGACTCCTCCTCGCCGGCCATCCGGGCCACCAGGATCGCGAAGTCGGCGAAGGTGCCGCCGGTGCTGAACACCTTGTGCCCGCTGATCAGGAAGCCGCCCGGCGCCGGGGTGGCGGTGGTCTGCATCCGGCGTACGTCGGAGCCGGCGTCGTCCTCGGTCATCGAGAAGCAGCAGGCGCGCTCGCCGCGGACGACCGGCATCAGGTACTTCTCGATCTGGTGCTCGGTCGCGTGCTCGAAGATCGCGCCGACCCGGAGTGGGCCGCCCATGTCGCCGAGCACGCTGGTGGCGAGCTGGCGGCCGGAGGCGCCGATCTCCTCCTTGAGCGCGGCCAGCTCGGTGAAGCTCAGGCCCTGGCCGCCGAGCGACTCGGGCAGGTGGATGCCGTAGAAGCCGAGCTCGCGGCTGCGCTGCCACACCGGCTCCAGCATCGAGCGGTCCAGGTGCGTCTCCGGGCCGAGGCCGAGTCCGCGCTCGTAGTCGGCGAGCTCGCCGTCGAGGTAGTCCCGCAGCCGGTGGACCAGCTCGTCCAGGCGCGGGTTGTCGGGGTAGGACGGGGTGAGGGAGAAGGTCATCTCAGCCGACCTTCCGCTCGGTGCCGGCCCAGTCGCGCTCGCGCAGCGCCCGCCGGTCGACCTTGCCGTTGCGGTTGACGGGCAGTGTGTCGGCGAACTCGATGATCCGCGGCACCTTCACCCCCGAGAGCCGTGTGCGGCAGAAGTCGCGCAGCTCCTCCTCGGTCGCGGTGGTGCCGGCGGCGAGCGTGACGTACGCCTTCACGGTCTCGCCCCACTTCTCGCTGGGAACACCGACGACGCAGGCCTCGCTGACGGCGGGGTGCTCGTAGAGCGCGGCCTCGACCTCGGAGCAGTAGACGTTGTAGCCGCCCGAGATGATCATGTCCTTCTTCCGGTCCACGATGAAGACGAACCCGTCCTCGCGGATCCGGCCGAGGTCGCCGGTGTGCACCCAGCCGTCACGGAAGGTCTCGGCGGTCGCCTCGGGCGCGTGGAAGTACTCCCGTACGCAGTCGGGACCGCGCGCCACGATCTCGCCGATCTCGCCGGCGGGCAACGGGTTGTGGTCCTCGTCGACCACGATCACCTCGGTGTCGTAGACGGGACGGCCGCAGGAGAGCAGCAGGTCCGGGTCCGACTCGATACCGCGGACGACGTCCTCGGAGCTGAGGAAGGTGATCGCGCTCGTCGTCTCGCCCTGTCCGTAGCCCTGGTTGACCACCGGGCCGAACGCCTCGACGGCCTCGCGCAGCCGCGCCGGGCTGACCGGAGCACCGCCGACGGTGATGCTCTGCAGCGCGGAGAGGTCGCGCTCGTGCAGCGTGGGGGAGGCGAGGACCAGGTTGAGCATGACGGGCACGACGAAGGTGTGGGTCACCCGCTCGCGCTCGAGCGTGTCGAGATAGGCCTCCGTGTCGAACGCGGGGAGCACGACCACCGCAGCGCCGCGGAAGAAGCAGCCGAGGATCACCATCCCGCTGGCGTGGGTGATCGGGCCGGGGGCGAGGTAGACGGCCTCGGCGGACAGCGAGCCGTAGGGGTTCATGGCCAGCTTGCGCATGTTGGCCAGCCGGTTGCCGACCGTCTGGACCGCCGCCTTCAGCGTGCCGGTCGAGCCGGAGGTGAAGTTCAGGACGGCCGGGGCGTCCTCGTCGACGTCGACGGCGACCGGGTCGGTGGAGCCTTCGGCGAGCAGGGCGTCGTACGCCACGGTGCTGTCGGCGCGGGTGGCGCTGTTGTCGAGGTCGACGACGAGGCAGTCCAGGCCGTGCGCGTCGACGATCTTGCGGACCAGCTCGAGGTGGTCGCCGCCGGTGAAGACGACCCTGACAGCGGCGTCGAGCAGCACGTGCTCGACCTCGGCAGCGGCGAGCCGCGCGCTGATCGGCACCCGGAGCGCGCCCGCCTTGCAGATCGCCATCTCCGCGACGACCAGCTCGCCGCGGTTGGTGGCCAGGGTGGCGACGGAAGTGCCCGGTGTGCAGCCGCGGGCGATGAGCGCAGCGGCGAGCCGGTTGGTGTCGTCCTCGAGCTGGCGGTAGGTCCATCGGTCGGTGCCGGAGACCAGGGCGGTGGCGTCGGGGGTGAAGGTCGCGGTGCGGGTGAGATAGCTACCGAGATTCACGGGTGCCCTCCTGGTGGTCGGGGTCGCTGCTGTGAGCGCGGTCACCCGAGATCATAGACACCTTGTCCAGAAACAGTCCAGCCGTACGGGAAAGTGCTAGAACAGTGCGCATGACGGTGGTTGAGGACCGGCGCAGCCGGCGAACGCGAGGGGCGCTCCGTGACGCGCTCATCTCCCTGGTGCTCGAGCGTGGCTACGCCGCGGTGACGGTGGAGGACATCGTCGCCGCCGCCGATGTCGGCAGGGCGACCTTCTACACGCACTTCAAGGACAAGGAGGCGCTCTACGACCATGTGGTGTCCTCGGTGCTCCAGGACCTCAAGGAGCGGCTGGACGAGGTGCTGGCCCCTGAGGACGCCGGGTTCACCGGCGAGCCGGTGGCCGAGGCCTTCCGGCACGCGAGCGAGCAGCCTGATGCGTACCGGATGATCCTGCGCGGCGAAGGGGACGGTCGCGGCCTGCGGGCGTTCGAGGACGCCTGGAGCACGACCGCCCACGAGATCTTCACGGCACGGGTGAAGGCGAACGCCGTGCGCCCACGGGTGGATCTCCAGGTGCTGGCCCGGGCCTGGGTCGGCGAGCAGATGGCGGTGCTGCTGTGGTGGCTGGACGCGCCGGAGCCGCGGCCGGCCACCGACCAGGTCGTCGAGACGCTCGTCGAGCTCTCGCGCCGTGGGCGGTTCTGGGCGACGGGATTCGACCCCGAGGGCCGCTGACGCGCGGCGCTGAGGTGGACACGGTGTCTTGTGTGGTGCGGGTCACTCGGCCTACAGTCGGACGTGATGACCGTTACTAGACGCTCTGTCTAGCATCTCGAAGGGCGGATCTCCGTTGTCCTACCGCACCCTGCTCACCGAGTACCCAGTCGGAGCACGCCGCCGCGTGCTGCTGGCTGTCGTCGTGCTCGCCCTGTTCATCTCGGCGTTCGAGGGCCAGCTGGCTCCCGTCCTGCCGCTGCTGCTCGACGACCTCGGGATGTCGCTCAAGACCTACGGCCTCATCACGGCCGCGTCGCTGATCTTCGGAGCCCTGGCCGGCTATCTCGGCGGCGAGCTCGCCGACCGGGTCGGCCGGGTGAGGATCCTGGTCCCGTTCATGTTCCTCTCCGCCGCCGCCTGCCTGTTCATGGCCACGGCGGACTCGGTGGGCCACTTCGCGCTCGCTCGGATCGTGCTCGCCTTCGTCGAGGGCGTCGCCGTCGCCGGCACCCAGCCGCTCATCCGCGACTTCACCCCGCGGATGGGCCGCGCCCAGGCCTTCGCGTTCTGGAGCTGGGGGTCCGTGGGGGCGAACTTCTTCGCCGCTGCGGTCGCCTCGGCGACCCTGGGCGTCTTCGGCAACGAGTGGCGCTCGCAGCTGTTCATCATGGCCGGTGCCGCGCTGGTCGGAGCGGTCGTCGTCGCGCTCACGCTGCGTGACCTCGCTCCCGAGGTCCGCCGCGCCGTACGCCTGACCGAGCACGACGCCCACACCGTCGACGTGCCGCATGGCCGAAAGGGTCTGAGCCTCCTCATGGCGCGCCGCGCGTTCTGGACGCACGTGCTCGCGATGTCGTTCCTCTACGTCCTGCTGGCCACGATGAACGCCTACGCCCAGACCATGCTCGTCCAGCAGTTCGGCGTCTCGGTCCGGACGGCCTCGGCGATGACGATGGTCTTCTGGCTGAGCAACCTCGCGCTGAGCCTCGTCTTCGCCCGCCTCTCGGATCGTACGCAGCGGCGCAAGGCCTTCATGGTCGGAGGCGGCGTCGCCGCGTCGGTCTTCCTGGGCGCCTTCCTGGCACTGATGGGCCGGGGGAGCGAGGCGTCCTCGAGCCTGGTGATCGTCCTCTTCGTCGGCATCGGCGTGGCCCTCGCCGCCACCTTCGGTCCGTGGATGGCGAGCTTCTCCGAGCACGTCGAGGAGGTCCACCCCGACATCCAGGGTCGTGCCTTCGGCCTCAACCACCTGCTCAACCGCACCTTCATCCTGGCGACCGTGCTCTTCGCGCCGCGGGTGGTCGAGGCGACCGGTGGCTGGGAGCGCTGGATGACGATCGCGTGGGTGGCCACGGTCCTGTTCGCCGTCACCGCGGCGCTCGTCCCCGGTGTGACCGTTCGTCGTCCTCGGGTCGACGCGGACACCGAGGCCGTCACGCAGCCTGCGTCGTGAGCCGCGCGCCCCGCGGTCGGCTCGACAGCTGGCTCTACAGCGAGACTGAGGAACCCGATGTCAGGTTCACCCTGGCCAACGAGCGTACGTTCCTGGCCTGGATCCGCACCTCGCTGGCGTTCCTCGCCGTCGCGGTCGCCGTCGACACCCTGGCGGTCGGCGGCGGCACGGCCCTGGCCGTGCTCGCCCCGCTCAGCCTCGCGATCCTCGCGGCGGGCTGTGCCGCCTGGTCCTGGTGGAGCTGGGTACGCAGCGAGCGCGCGATCCGCCGGCGCGCTGCCCTCCCGACCCGCCGGGCACCGCTTCCCCTGGTGCTCGGCGTGCTCGGCTCCGTCGCGCTCGTCTCGATGGCACTGCTGGTGTGAGCGGGGGAGACCCGGGGCTGCAGCCCGAGCGCACCGAGCTCGCCTGGCGGCGTACGCACCTGTCGCTCGTCGTCGCCGCGCTCGTCGTCGTCCGCCATCCACTGACTGACGGTCAGCTGTGGTGGCGCCTCGGTGCCGCGCTGGCGGTGGCTGCGCTGGCCGCGTACCTGTTGCTCGGGCGCCGCCGCGTCCTGGTCACCGCCGCGGTGGCGACCGTGATCGCGCTCGTCGAGGTGGTCGCGCTCGTCGGCTCGTCGTAGCCGCCCTTGAATTCGACTTGCTAAGGAGTAAGCATAATTACATGCTTACAAACGAATTGCGCGGGTGGTTCAGCGGACGGCTGCCCGATGGTGTGTACGACGAGATCGTCGATGTGGTGGTCGACCGCGAGGAGATCACCGTCGTCGGGCGGATCAAGGAGCCGAAGACCGCCGAGGGCGCTTCGGACGAAGAGCGGGCAGCAGCTAACGAAGGGCGAGCGAGCGAGTTCCGCGAGCGCACCCGCGAGGATCGGATGGCCGTGGCGCGGCAGGCCGAGCGACGGTTCGACCGGAAGGTGTCGTGGGGCGTGGAGGTCGGAGGTGAGCGGCACATGTTCACCACCGTCTCCGCGCCGGTCATGACCCGGCTGCGTCAGCCCGAGCGCAAGGTCCTCGACCTGCTGGTCTCCGGCGGCGTCGCCCGGAGCCGGAGCGACGCGCTCGGCTGGTGCGTCAAGCTCGTCCAGCAGCACTCGAGCGAGTGGCTCGACGAGCTCCAGGAGTCGCTGGTCAACGTCGAGCGCGTGCGCGCCAAGGGGCCCGGCGGATCGGCTGCGTCCTAGACCGTGACTCAGCTGAAGGCGCGCTCCCGGAGGGCCTCGATGATGGCCGGGCAGATGTCGGTCTCGTAGAGCCACTCGATGCTCTGGATACCGCCCGGGCTGTCGGCATTGATCTCGAGCACCTTGTCGCCGACCACGTCGATCCCGACGAAGAACAACCCGTCGGCCGCGAGCTTGGGACCCATCGTGTCGACGATGTCCTTCTCGCGTGCGCCGATCTCGAGCGGCTGCATCCGCCCGCCCTTGCTGATGTTGGCGCGCGGATCGTTGCCGTCTGGCACGCGCCGGAACGCGGCGTACGCTCCGTCGATCTCGATCAGCTTCCCGTCGAGCAGGAAGATCCTGGCGTCGCCCTCCTCGCCGCCGTTCACGAACTCTTGGGCGATCGCATATCCGTCCTCGAAGACCGCTTCGATGATCTGCGCCAGGTTGGTCTCGTTCTCGTCCTCGACCACGAACACGTTGCGGCCCTTGCCGCCGTAGATCGGCTTGACGACGGACTTGCCCACCTCTGCGATGAACCGTCTGATCGCTCCGGCGTCGCGGGTGACGAGGGAGCGTGGCCGGACAGACTGGGGAAACTCCTCCAGATAGAGCTTGCTCGTCGCACGGCTCAACGTCACCGGGTCATTGACCACCGTGACACCTCGAGCGGCGAGCATCTGGCCGAAGACGGTGCCAAGCGGGCCGGCCCATGGTCGTTCCTGCATCTCGGTGGCCTCTTCGTTGCGCAGGAACAGGGCATCCAGCGAGTCCATCACCAGTCGCTCCGGATCACGTTTCTTGATCCGGGCCAAGAACGTCTCGAGCGTGTCGCCCTCGATGACCTCGGCACGGCGCGCGCGGGCGAGGAGCTGTTGACTCGTGTCGAACTCGACATCGCCTGCACCGACGTACCAGACCTCGTGCGCCCCCTCAGTGGCCGCCTTGGCAAGTCGCGTGGTCGCCATCACGGGGTGTTCGACTGCGATCTCGTTGACGAAGAACGCAAGCTTCATCTCTCTCCATCTCCTTCGTAGAGGTCTGTGACCTGCAAGCCGCCGGCCATCCGGTCGAGGCGCTCGCGCGCGCCGGGCACCTCGAGCCACCGCGGGCGCACCCATGGAGGCTCGAGTACGCCGCGCTCGAGCAGGTCCTGCACCAGGTCGATGTGGTCCAGCGCGAGCTTGCCGACCAGCAGCACGTCGAGATCGACTCCCGAGGCAACGGCCTCGAGGATCCGGCTGATCCCGCGCAGGTAGATCGCGTCGCGCACCATCCCGCCGGCGACGACCACTCGGATCGCGACCGACCAAGCTGTCCGGCGGGGAAGCCGATGCTTGCCCTCCAAGGTCTCGAAGATCTCCATGAAGCTTCCGCCCGCGAGCATCAGGTCGACGGCGACGACCCGCGCCGCGAGCACCCGCAGCCGCCGTGGGTCCAGCCCGCCGGTGACGTACTCGGAGATGAGCGCCAGGCCCTCTTGGGTCTCGTCGTAGCCGGGCAAGCCGATCGTCAGCATCTTCAGCGGCTGCCGCGCGCCGTTCTGGTAGGTGACGACGTGCGTACCGACCTCGTGGTGAAGCAGCGGCTCGACCCGGTCGGCGCGGAAGGTCGCCGACTCAGGGATGAGCAGCTGCCCCGCGGACACCATCAGCTCGGAGACGTCCTCACGCACCTCGACATCCGCGGGAAACCCGGGGTACGCCGCTTGATAGTGCTCCAGCTCGGCGCGGGCTGCATCAGCGAACGCCCCGGACGTCACGTTTCCGCGGGCCGGGGGCGGCGGAGGGATGTCGGCGAGCAGTTGCTCGGCCGACGACACGAGACCGGCGGAGGGGTCGCCGAAGAGCTGCCGTGAGCCGTGCACGAACTTCGTCGTGTCACGGTCCTCGAGCGCGGTGATCTGTCGCGCGACCTCATCTCGTTTGGCCCGGAACAAGGAGTGCAGGGCTGGGTCGGCGACGTCCTCGATCTCGAGGTTGTAGAGATCACGACGCACCAGGTCAGGTTCGAAGTCGAGCTCTCGGAGCCGCAGCGTCGGCGCGACCGTGAAGTCGGTCCGTTTGAAGTCGTCCCACGCCTCCGCTCCGTTGAGTGGGGTGAGGTTCAGCAGCAGGTCGATCTGGCGCTCGATCGCGGTGAGTCGGGCGTCGATGCTGAGGGCGGGCTCGATCTCCTGAGTCGAAGCAGTCACACCCCCAGGGGTACCCACACCCTGATGGGATCATTCCTCACCGTTGCGCTCGGCGCGCTGCCGGACCAGCTCCTCGACCTGCGTCGGAAGGGTCGTCTCGAAGTCGATCAGCTTCGCCCAGGTCGGGGTGACGACGATGCGCACCATGCTGTCGTACAAGGACCGCACCTCCGCCTCCCAGGCGACTCGCTGCTCCGGTGTCATCTCGTAGGAGCCGTTCATCTCGAGGTACTCCTCGGGGATCCCGTCGACGGCGTCCAGCTCGGCGGTCCCGCGGATGAGCAGCATCTTCGGCGGGTGCACCTCGGTGTCGATGGTCAGGGCGACGGCCGGGTTGTGACGCAGCGAGATGAGCTTGGGGGAGTTGGGGGTGGTGCACATGACCACCTGTGAGCCGTTCCAGGTGAACGCGATCGGGATGTTCCTCGGGGTGCCGTCCTTGGCGACGTACGCAAGGCGGGTCAGGTCTCGGGCCAGGAGCTCGCGGCTCAGCGGACGGCTCAGGACCGCGTCGATCTCGTCAGCGTGCATGGTGTTGGACATCGAACTCTCCTCGGTTCGGGCGACCCGGTCGGTCGCTCTCACCCCATGGACGGAGCCGATCGGAGGTTCTCTACATCCTGGCTCACGATTCCGTCAGTCGACGGGCTCGCCGAAGGAGTAGGTGCCCTCGAGGGCGATCGTCGCCAGGGTGTCCTCGTCGGTGACGGAGATGTTCGACCACGTCGACACCGTGTGCTTCGCCGTCTGCCCCCTGGGGCAGACGGCGACGGTGCTGGGCGCGGGTGCGGCCACCGTCAGGGAGCCGATGACGTTGCCGTTCCTGGCAGCCTTGAACTCGCCCGACTTTGAGTAGTCACCGCTGATCACGGTCTTCTTCGGGTCATCCGGATTGTGGCCACCACGGTTGACGCACTGATACGTCGCATCGAGGTGAGCGGTCACGGTGATCGTCTCGACCGCTCCGCTCTCGAGACCGGCCTCCTTGAACGCGACGGTGACCGAGGACAGCCTGGCGTCGGTCACCGTCGTCAGGTTCTTGATGAAGTGCGGGCTGCCGCTCGCCGATGCCTGCGTAGCTGCCAGGACCGTCGCGGTGGCGGCGACCCCGATCGCCGCGCATATGCTCTGGATGCGCATGCTCATGTTCCCCCGATGGATGAGTTGCTGGGCGCAGTCGCCCGGACGCCGGGAGTCTGGCATGTCGATTCGAGGCGAAGCCATAGTCATTTCAGTCCATTTCGACGCTCATGGCATGAAAGACAGGCCAATACTTCCTAATACATTCTTCATGATCGATTCGGTCCATCTCGATGAGATAGATGCGTCGTTCGTCGCCGCTACTGCTGACCTTCGTCCTTGTGGCGGCCGAGGCGGCCGAGTAACGATCGCATCGAAGCCCTCGGCGCTCAGATGGGAGTGATCGCGTGATGTCCGGACCTGCAGCACCGTCCCCTGTCGAGGAGGGTGGATCGGCTCGCCGTGTCCTGCGTACGGGCTGGGTGGTGTTCGCGCTTCTTCCTGTCGCGTTCGTGGCCGCTGAGATCCTGGGGGATTGGCTGCTTTCCGTTCAGGGGTACTCGAACGGGGACGAGGACGTGCCGACGGCGGCCGGTATCAGAGCAGGACTTCCTGCGCTCCTGGTGCTGATCACGCCCGCGATTGTCGGAGCTTGGTGTGGCCGCAAGGCTGAGCGTCTTGGTCACCCAGGAGGTCGCCCGCTGTTCATCGTCGGATCTGTGGTGGCGGCAGCCTCGGTCTTCCTCAATCTTGTGCAGGTGCTCGCCTCATGGGTTCTCGAGCTCTGACCGAGCAACCGCGAGTCGTTGGATCTTCCGCTCGCCCCTGGGAAGGGCGACGCGCCGACGCGAGGAGCGGATCACCAGCCGTCGGACAAGATGGCTCCATGGACTCTGAGAGTGCGCGGCGCTCGGCCGCCTTCGTCGGAATGGCCACCCTGCCCATCGGAGCGGCGATCCTGCTCGCGCCGGAGCGGGTGGGTCGGGCACTGAAGTTCGGTGACCACCCCACCGCGCTGCGCGTCATCGGCGCTGCTGATCTGGTGCTCGTGCCCGGGCTGCTGGCCGGTCGGCGCAGACTGCCGTGGATGGCGGCGCGCGCCGGCCTCAACGTGGCGATCGCTGCGTACTGCGCTCATCTCGCGCGCAGCGAGGGCAACATCGGGCCCAAGATCGCGGCGTCGGCGCTCGTCTTCGCCACCGCCGCCGACACTCGCACCATCCTCGCGCTGAGGCGAGGCGAGGGTCGTTCGTCCTAGACCCAGTCGGGGACTTCCTCCGGGATCACGCTGAGCCAGTAATGGGGGAGCGCCTCCCTGAGCGTGACCCATCTGACCTCGGTGCCGTCCGAGCTGCCCGGCACGGCGACCAGGACGTCCGGACCATGCCCGGCGAGCCGCTCGCGGCAGACGCCGCACGGGCTGAGGACGACATGTCGGCCGTCCTCGAACCGGTGCAGGCAGACGGAGGCGACGATCCTGCGGTCGAGCCGGAAGGCGGCACAGTAGGGCTCGGCCTCGTGGCACAAGGTCGTGCTGGAGTTCAGGAAGTCAGGGCTGGTGCCGGTCAGGACCGTGCCGTCGTCGAGCAGCACGGCTGCCGCTCCCCGGGATTCGCCGGCGGCGAACCGGGACGCGATGAGCTTGCGGCACTCGGCCAGGGTGGAATCGAGACGGTCTGGGGTGGCTGGCACGCGCCAACCCTAGGGCCTGATGTTCTGGTTGTGGCTGAACAGGTTCTCCGGGTCGTACGCCTGCTTGACCGTCCTGAGGCGCGCGTAGTTGCTGCCATAGGTGTCGGTGACACGGCCCTGGTCGTCCTCGGACATGAAGTTCACGTACCCGCCGGGCTCGGAGTGCGGCGTGAGAGCGGCGGCGTAGTCGCGAACCCACGCGATGTTGGCGTCGTCGTCCGAGGCGTCCGACCATGCAGAGACGATGACCGTCGAGAACGTCGCGTGCCGGTAGGAGAACGCGGTGTCCGTCGCGCCGACGCGGGATGCAGCACCGTTGATGGGGTACAGGTGCATCGTCGAGCTCGCGTTGGGTGCCTTCGGCCCGTGGGCCAGGTGCACGTCGATGGCCGCGTCGGTCAGCTCGGTGACGTAGTTGCCCTTCCAGTAGCTGCGTACGCCACGGGGGAACAGGTCGTCGAACGCGCCGTTGAGCCACGGATACGGCATGGGCTCGACGAGCTCGCCGACGCGCGGCGCGAGGTCGCGGAACGGCTGCATCGCCGCCTCACCCTCCTCGACCGGCCCGCTCCAGTGGACGACGGCGGCGCAGAAGGTGTCGCCGTGACGCTCCTCCGGAAGGAAGGGCAGGGGAGGAGCCACCTGAAACGCCGGGAAGCCCCCGCAGCGCTCGTCGGCCTCGGTGACCCAGGTGCGGAAGAGGCGCAGCAGGTCACCGGCGTGCTCCAGCTCGTAGAAGAAGAGCCCGACGACCACCTGGTCCACGGGGTGCAGATCGAACTCGAAGGTGGTGACGACCCCGAAGTTGCCGCTGCCGCCGCGGAGCGCCCAGAACAGGTCGGAGTTCTCGGACTCGCTGGCGCGACGGAGCTGTCCGTCCGCGGTGACGACGTCGGCCGACCGCAGATTGTCGATCGTGAGTCCGAAACCTCGGGTGAGGTAGCCGATGCCGCCGCCGAGCGTCAGACCGCCGACGCCCGTCGTCGACACGATCCCGCCGGGCACTGCGAGGCCGTGCGCGTGGGTGGCGTCGTTGAGGTCCGCGAGCGTCGCGCCACCACCGACGCGGGCGGTACGTGCGGTGGCGTCGATCTCGACCGAACGCATGGGGGAGAGGTCGATCACCAGGCCGTCGTCGATCGTCCCGAATCCGGGTGCGCTGTGCCCGCCGCCGCGTACGGCCAGCGGCAGACCGGCCTCGCGTGCGAAGTTCACCGCGGCGATGACGTCGTCCGAGTTCGCGGCCGGCACGACAGCGGCCGGACGACGGTCGATCATTCCGTTCCAGACGCCGCGAGCGACGTCGTAGTCTGCGTCGTCGGGCGTGATGACCCGGGTTACGTGTTTGCGAAGTTCGTCGATGGATGTCATGCCGCCAGCCTCATCCGCGGCTGCGACACCAGCCGGTCCTGGTCGGCGACATCATCGAGTTCCGGTAGAGGACCTCTGTTACGTCAGTGTCCGTGGGCTCGGAGGGACTGCTGTGGTCGGAGACCGTCGAGGAGAATGTCGAGCAGTCGGTCTGCGGCGACGGGGTTGCCGGGCTGCTGGGTGACGGTGAAGGTGCCGATCAGGGCGGCAGAGACTTCCTCAGGAGTGACATCTGAGCGGAGGTCGCCTGCTGTGACGCCTGCATCGAGGATGGCCGAGATCGCCGCCAGGAGCTGGTCTCTGGTCTGGGCATGGGCGAGGTCGCCGGAGTCGATCATCGACAGCAAGGTGGCGAGCATGCCGTTCTTCGCCGCAACCCAGGTGCCGAACAGATCCATCCACCGTCGCAGCGCCACCGACGGGCTCTCCTGCTCGAGCAGCTCGCGGGCTCCGCTCGTGAGGCGATCGACCTGGTCCTGGTAGACGGCCGCCACGAGCGCCTCCCGGGTGGGAAAGTGCCGGTAGAGCGTCGCGATGCCGACGCCGGCTTCCCGTGCGATGGCACGCAGCGAAGGCTCGCCCTCGGCCGAGGCGAGCACGCGGGAGGCAGCAGCGAGCAGTCCATCCCGGTTGTGAGCGGCGTCTGACCGCAGCGCCCGGCCGGTCGGGGTTGTCAAACGGATCACGCTCCGGTTATGGTCGCAACAGATAACCGGAGCATAGTCCACATAGGGCTGGATCCGCAGACACCAGGGGAGAGGCCTCATGGCACAGCACGGCGACGAGCGGCAGAAGAGCCCGAGCCGGGCGGTCCTGCTCGAGAAGTTCGGGGGACCGGAGAACCTGACCGTCCAGAGCGTGCCCGAGCCGCATGCGGGCGCCGGCCAGATCCGCATCCGGGTGACCGCCGGGGGACTGAACCCGATGGATTGGGTGATGACCTCTGACGCTGCGACCGCCGCGCGGTTCGGCCTGAGTCTGCCCTGCGGATTCGGCACCGACTACGCCGGCGTCGTCGACGAGGTCGGACCTGACTCGACCGGATACGCCGTCGGTGACCGTGTGTTCGGGACCGCTGTGTCCCGGGCGCTCGCCGATCACCTCGTGATCGAGTCCGCCGGGAGCATCTCGACCGGGGTCGCGCACCACACTCCGGACGGCGTCGATGACCGCACCGCCGCGACGCTGTCGATCGCAGGCAGCACCGCGGCCGCAGCGCTCGCAGTGCTCGACCTGGGGCCGGATGACACGGTGCTGATCGGCGGAGCCGGGGGCGGAGTAGGCGTCTTCGCGGTGCAGCTGGCCCGCATCGCGGGCGCCCGGATCATCGGCACCGGCTCTACCTCGTCGGCGGACTACCTGCGCAGCCTGGGTGCCGAGCCGGTGGCGTACGGCGACGGGCTGGCCGACCGGGTCCGAGCCATGGGCGGCGGTCCGGTCACTGCGGCGTTGGACCTCCACGGGACAGACACGGTCGACGTCGCCCGCCAGCTGGGCATCCCGGACAAGCGGATCTGTACCGTTGCGGCCGCCATCGAGGGCGTACCTGCGGCCAACGGCGCGAATGCCGGCCCCGAGGCGCTCCGACGCATCGCGCGGCTCGTCGATGCCGGCGACATCCGCGTACCGATCGCGGCGACCTTTCCGGTCGAGGAGATCCGATCGGCCGTCGAGCTGCAGGCGGAACGCCACGTACGCGGCAAGGTCGTCATCGACCTTTCCGTCTGATCATCCTCAGGGGAGACCTCGGAGCGGCCCCTCCAAAGCGTCACTTGACATAATGTGCATTATCGGCGACTAGCTACCGAACGGCGATACCGTCCTGAGGCCGTTAAAGTGCACTCCGTGGCAGAGGACTTCGACCCGGTTGCGCACAACCGCGTCGCCTGGGACGGGCTGGTCGACAGTGACAACGAATGGTCCCGGCCGGTAGGCCCCGACGTCATTGCGCGGGCTCGTGACGGCGACTGGTCCATCGTTCTCATCGGTCACCAGCCGATGCCGCGTGACTGGCTGCCTGCCGACCTGACCGGCGTCCGCGTGCTCTGTCTCGCATCCGGCGGCGGTCAGCAGGGCCCGATTCTCGCGGCTGCCGGCGCGACGGTGACCGTCTTCGACAACTCGCCCAAGCAGCTGGCGCGCGACGACGAGGTGGCTGCCCGTGAGGGCCTGGTGCTGCGTACGGTGCTCGGCGACATGCGTGATCTGGGCGCCTTCGGGGACGCCGACTTCGATGTCATCGTCAACCCCGTCTCGAACGTCTTCAGCCCGGAGCTGGCGCCGGTGTGGAGCGAGTCGTTCCGGGTGCTGCGTCCTGGCGGGACGCTCCTGACGGGATTCATGAATCCGGACGTCTACATCTTCGACGAGGTGGCACTCGACCGGCGGGAGCTGGTCGTACGTCACCGGCTCCCGTTCAGCTCGCTCGATCTCTCCGAGGCCGACCGGATGCGTGCCTACGGAGATGGCCCGATCGAGTACAGCCACTCGCTGACCGAGCAGATCGGCGGGCAGCTGGCCGCAGGATTCGTCCTGACGCACCTGAGCGAAGCCCCGCACCATGCGGACGTCACCGCAGAGCACTTCCCGGCCTACATCGCGACCCGGGCGCTCAAGCCCTAGTCACTCCGGACGCTCGAACGGCTCAGCCGTCTCGCGCAGCACCTCACGTGCAGGAGAGAGCAGGACGGCGTCGCGGGTGTCGGAGGCCGTTGCCTTGACGTAGATCCCGGTGGTCTTGAGGTCCTCATGACCGAGCAGGCCCTGGACGGCAGGCACCGGTACGCCGGAACGGATCAGTCCCTTGGCGGCGCTGTGCCGAAAGGCATGGGCGGCTTCGCCGGGCTGCTTCGGGACGCCGGCGAGGCGGATCCAGGTCTCGACCAGATGGTTGAGCGCGCCCGGACGCAGCTGCTTGCCCGAGGTCAGCACAAAGAGGTTGTCGGCCGGGTCGCGAGCGCCGAAACGGGCTTCGAGCTCGGCCAGGTAGGCGTCGACCGCATCCACGGCCTCGGGCGGCAGCGGCAGGTTGCGCTGCTTGTCGCCCTTGCCGATGACCCGCACCAGCGTCTCGCCGTCGGACTCACGACGGATGGAGCCGACGGTGAGGCCGCACAGCTCGGCGGCGCGTACGCCGGTGGTTACCAGCACCGCGAAGATCGCCCGGTCACGAGTCGGCCAGCGGCGCCGGTCGGTGCCTTCACGCGGCGCCGAGGCGACCCGGGCCAACCGGCGGAGCTCGTCGACGCTCCAGCCGGCCGGCAGCCGGCTGGGCCGCTCGGGTGCCTCGATCCGCAGCGTCGGATCCACCAGCAGATGTCCCTCGAGCTGCAGCCAGTGGGTGAAGAGCCGCAGCGTGCCGACCCGGCGCTGACAGGTCGCCGCGGCCGAGTTCTCGCGCAGCGACCTGTAGGCGATGCGCACGTTCTGGTCGGTCAGCGCCGAGATCGGGACCAGCGCCAGCACGTCGGCGTCGGGCTCGCCGCCGGCGTCGACGTGCAGCTGCCGGGCCCAGGCGGCGATGTCCTGCCGGTAGGCGCTGCGCGACTTGTCGTTGAGGCCGCGGCGCGTCAGGGTGGCACGGTCGGTCAGGAAGTCCTCGACGACGTCGCCGAACATCACACCATCGTCAGGTACGCTCACATCCCCCGATATTACAGTCTTTTCGAACATTTCTGCGATAGGGGGTACTATCGCGGATTTCCGGCGAGGTGGCAGACTCCAGCCGTGCCCGACGCCGCTGTCACCCACCACACCGAGAACGTCAACGGGATCGACCTGCACTGGGTGGAGTCAGGGCCGCCGGACGGCCCGCTCGTGCTCCTGGTGCACGGATTTCCGGAGTCCTGGTACTCGTGGCGTCACCAGATCGCCGCGCTCGCCGATGCGGGCTACCGGACCGTCGCGATCGACGTGCGTGGATACGGCGGCTCCTCGAAACCGGATGCCATCGAGGACTACCGGATGCTGCGCCACGTCGGCGACAACGTCGGCCTGGTACATGCTCTGGGTGCGGAGACGGCCACCATCGTCGGACACGACTGGGGCGCTCCCATCGCCTGGACGTCGGCGCAGCTGCGGCCGGACGTCTTCACCGCTGTGGCCGGTCTGTCGGTGCCGTTCAGCCCCTCCGGGCGCCGTCGGCCGACCGAGGCGATGGCCCAGGCCGGCGGTGACGACGAAGACTTCTACATCTCCTACTTCCAGACTCCAGGTGTCGTCGAGGCCGAGATCCTGCCCGACGTACGCCGCTGGCTGCTGGGCATCTACTACTCGATCTCGGGCGACGGCGTGCTCGCCGCCGGTAGGGGTCCGCGCGGGGCGCTCGGGCTGGTGCCTCGTGGCCACCGGCTCTCCGACCAGTTCGTCTACCCCGCCGGCATGCCCGAGTGGCTGACCGAGGCCGATGTGGACTTCTACGCGGGCGAGTTCGCCGACTCCGACTTCTTCGGTCCGCTCGCCCGCTACCGCAACATCGATCGTGACTGGGAGGATCTCGCAGCCTTCAGCGACGTGCCGATCACCGTGCCGTCGCTCTTCGTCGCCGGCGAGTACGACGGCCCCGCGATCACCGGTCGCCGTCAGATCGAACGCTTCGACACGACCCTGCCCGGCCTCACCCGGTCGGTGGTCCTCCCCCGCTGCGGGCACTGGGTCCAGCAGGAGCGCCCCGAGGAGACCAACCAGCTCCTGCTCGAGTTCCTCACGTCGGCTTCCCGGCGCAGCTGATGCAGGTGCGGGCCACCGGACGCGCCTCGAGCCGTCCCTCGGCGATCGGCCGGCCGCATGCCTCGCAGATCCCGTACGTGCCCGCTCCCAGGCGCTCCATGGCCGCGTCTATCTCGGCGAGATGCTCTCGCGCCTGACGTACGAGTGCTTGGACCTGGGACCGCTCGAAGGCGATCGTCGCTCCCTCCGGATCGTGCTCGTCATCGGCGTTGGTGTCACGTGAGGCCGCGACGACTGCGTCGAAGTCGGCGCTCAGGTCTGCCAGGCGCGCGAGCGTCTGCCGGCGCTCCGCCTCGAGCCGTACGCGAGCCTGTTCCATGAGGAAGCTCAGGTGAGCGAGCCGACGAGCAGCGCGACCACGGCGAGCAGCGGGACGACTCCCTGCTTGAGAGCCGCACCCCGCTTGTCGGGCGAGGAGACGAGCAGCACCGTCGCGGCCGCTGCCATCGACCCGGCGCCCGCGAACACCAGCGCCGCACCCGAGGCCTCCGAGCCCGCGGCGACCAGGACGATGCCGACCGCCGTGACGATCGCCAGGAACAGGTTGTAGAAGCCCTGGTTGTAGGCGAGCTCCTTGGTCGCCTCGGCCTCCTCGGCGCTCGTCCCGAAGACGGCGCGCGTCTTCGCGCTCGTCCAGGTCAGCGACTCCATCACGAAGATGTAGACGTGCACCAACGCAGCAAGCCCGGCGAGCACCAACGCCACAACGACCATCATGGGCTGAGAGTAACCGGCTGAGAAGCGCTTGACCGACTCCCTCCCCGAGACGGCTTCGTGGTGGCAGGATCTCCGTCATGACCGCCGTACGACCTCATCGGCTGATGCGGATGAGCGGGCGCGACCCGGACGAGGTCGGCCGCTCCGCCACTCCCCTGGAGCTGTTGTTCGATCTCGCCTTCGTCGTCGCGTTCGCGCAGGCCGGCGAGGCCTTCGCCCATCTGGTCGCCGAGGAGCACCTCGCGGCGGCGATCGGTGCGTTTCTCTTCACCGCGGTGGCGATCTGCTGGGCATGGATCAACTTCGCCTGGTTCGCCTCCGGGTTCGACACCGACGACTGGGTGTTCCGTGCTCTCACCATCGTGCAGATGGCCGGCGCCATCGTCGTGGCGCTGGGGGTCGCGCCGCTGTTCGAGTCGGTCGACCACGGTGGCTTCCTCGACAACCGCGTCCTGGTCGCGGGCTACATCGTGATGCGTGTCGCGATGGTCGCCCAGTGGCTCCGGGCGGCGTCCCAGTCCCCCGCCTACCGGCGCACCGCGCTCACCTACGCCGGTTCGATCCTGGTCGCACAGATCGGCTGGGTGGCCCTCGCCGTGGCTCAGACGAGCTCGGTGGCGCTGGTGGTGCTCGCGGCGGTCGTCTGCTACGGCGTCGAGATGATCGGCCCGATCTATGCCAAGCGGCGCTGGGGCATGCCGTGGAACGCCCAACACATCGCCGAGCGCTACGGGCTGCTGCTCATCATCACGCTGGGTGAGGTCATCCTCGGCACGGTCGCAGCGGTGGCGTCCGCCGTCGAGCACGTCGGCTGGTCGCAGGAGTCGATCCTGCTCGTGGTCGCCGGCACGCTGCTGACCTTCGGGATCTGGTGGGACTACTACATCATCCCGTTCGCGCACTTCATCGAGCGTCGCCGGCACCGGGCCTGGATGTTCGCCTACGGCCACATCCTCATCTTCGCCTCGGTGGCGGCCTTCGGTGGTGGCATCCACGTGGCTGCGTACGTCGTCGAGGGTGAGGCGCATATCGGCGTCCTCGGAGCCGCGCTCGCGGTCGCGATCCCGCTGGCGATCTTCACGATCGCCTACTTCGGCATCTACTCCTCGCTGATGGGTCGCATCGACATGCTGCACGTCAACCTGGCCGTCGGCATGCTCGCGGTGCTGGTGCTCGGCGTGGCCGCGGCGGCAACCGGTGTCTCCCTCGGCTGGTCGCTGCTGATCCTGGCGGCCGCGCCGTACGTGACGGTCGTCGTCTACGAGACCTGGGGCTATCAGCACGTGGCCGCGGACGTCGAGGCCATCCGCGCTGTCCAGTAGCGACGTCTGCCGTTCGTCGTTCAGGTTCGGATCAGTCGGTTCAGCACCGCCCGCAGAGGCGGCCATCGGTCGCGCCCGCGGCGGGTCATGGCGAAGGCGCGCAGGCGCACGGTGGGATCGGTCAACGGCCGTACGGCGACGCCGCGGCGGGAGGTGCGTCCGCGCGGCAACAGCGCGAGTCCGTGGCCGGCGAGAACGAGGTCGTCCACCAGTTCGAGCGCATCGACCCGATGAACGACCCGAGGGGTGAATCCCGCCATCGACGCGAGTGTGCGGAGCACTTCCTCGTCGGCCGTGTGGCGCGAGTTCACGATCCAGTCCCGGTCGGCGAAGGTCGCGAACGGGGCACGTGGCTCCTGGGACGGCATGCCGAGGCCCCAGGTGACTTCCCACAGCGGGAGCGTGTCGTAGTCGCTGCTCCAGGAGGCGGGAGCGATGTTGTAGTCGTAGACGAGCGCCAGGTCGACGTCGTCGCGTGCGAGCAGTCCCAGTGCCTCGGGTGGTTCGTGTTCGCGCAACCGCACCTCGATCCCGGGGTGGTCGTGCCGGAGACCGTCGATGGCGGGCATGAGGGATCGTCGGATCGCGCTGGCGAAGCCGGCCACCCGAAGCACGCCGGCGGGCTCGGCGTCCGGGTCGAGGTCGAGACGAGCGGCCTCGACCGCCGCGAGGATGGTGACGGCGTGCTCGGCGAGGCGGTGGCCCGCAGGAGTGAGGCGTACGCGCCGGCCGTCGGGTTCGACGAGGGCCGTTCCGACCTCTCGCGCGAGCGCTGCGACGGCTTGCGAGACGCTGGACGTGCTCGTGTCGATCTCGGCGGCGACCTCGTGCATCGAACCGAGACGGGAGAGCTCCAGCAGCATCCGGAGCCTGCGTACGTCCACCGGCTCATTGTTTCGATATTGCGAACATATTGTCCAGCAATGTCACGTGGACACGAACGGATCTAGTGGGTTCACTGGAGCGCATGACCAGCTCACACTCCGCCCGCAACGGTGCCTCGATGGCGATGGCCGCCATGCTCTGCGTACAGCTGGGCCTTGCGGCGTCGGTGGGTCTGATCGACCAGCTCGGCCCGGCGGGAGTGGCCTGGTTGCGGCTGTTCTGGGCGGGCATCCTTCTTCTGGTCCTCGTCCGGCCGCGTCCGTCGACCTTCAGCCGCGAGACGCTCCTGTGCGGCATCGCGCTCGGTGTGGTCACCTCCGGCCTGACCCTGCTGTTCATGGCTGCCCTGGCCCGGCTCCCGCTCGGTACGGCTGCTGCCCTGGAGTTCCTCGGGCCGTTGGGGGTGGCCGTCGTCCGCAGTCGCGGCACCGCACGTGCGTGGGCGCTCGTGGCCGCCGGCGGTGTGCTGTGCCTGACCCAGCCGTGGAACGGCGCCGTGGACGCGCTCGGTGTCGCGTTCGCACTGAGCGCGGCCGCCTGCTGGGCGTCCTACATCCTGTTGACGCAGCGAGTCGGCGATGCGGTCAGTGGCATCGGTGGACTCGCGATCTCCATGCCGGTCGCGGCCGTGGTCGCCACCGTCGTGGTCGGACCTGGCATCGTGGAGCGGCTCACGCCCGGGCTCCTGCTCGCCGGCCTGGGTCTGGCCCTCCTGGTGCCGGTCGTGCCCTTCGCTCTGGAGATGATGGCGCTCCGTCGTCTCACCGCCGGTGCCTTCGGGACGCTCATGGCGCTCGAGCCGGCGTTGGCGCTGGTGATCGGGTTCCTCGCTCTCCACCAGGTGCCGAACCTGGTCGCCGTGCTCGGGATCGGGCTCGTGGTCGCGGCTGGGGTGGGGGCCGAGCGTGCGGGCGGGCGCAGACCGGCCGTCGAAGGTGGCACTCCCCCGGTTCAGCGCGCCGTGGACGAGCGCTCCCTCTCCAGCCTTTAGCGGGCTCGGTCGCTCATTCGAAGACCGACCAGCAGATGTCGTTGCGGATCCGCTGGTCGTCGAGGACGAGGTCGCGGACAGGTTCCGGGAGCTGCTCGCGCTGCCAGTGGCACTCGCGGCGACCGGCCTCGATGGCCTCGCCGGGCGGAGCCGCGTCGCGTACGGCCTTGATCGCGTACGCAGCCGCGCCCAGGTCGTGGGCGGCGACGTGTGCGACCACGCCCGCCTGCCCGGCGGCGTAGGCGGCGTTGCGGGCGGCTCCACGTAGCGGCCGGGCCGCGCCCATCGCGTGACCGCCGAGAGCGCGGGCCTCCATCATCTTCAGCTCGCCGCGCGTCCAGGCCCGTGCCGCCTCGATGGCCTCGCGGGGACGTGGGTCGTCGGGGCACTCGGACTCGAAGAGATGGAGCACGTGCTCGGCGCAGGTCGCCGCCCACAGCGCGAGCAGATGATGATTGGCATCGGTGAGCGTCCCGCCGCGGCGGACCGTGATCAGGCGCGGGTCGCGCTCCTTCGCCAGGATCATCGCTCTCCTCGGTTCATCGGGTGGTCGGGCCCGGGGCCGTCGGGGTGGGTGAGGTCGTAGGCCGCCGAGACCTTCTTCGGTACGCAGAGCCGCCAGGCGTCCACGACGAACTCGCACGCCTCGATCGGGTCGAGCTCCCCGAGGGACGATTCGACCCAGTTGAACCGCATCTCCGACTCGCGGGGCAGGTGGAACTTGTGGGGTGCACCGGCCACCAGCGCGGCCCGCTCCTCCTTCGGGAAGCCGAAGCCCATCTCGGTCTCGTCCAGGGAGAAGGCGACGTAGACGATCGAGCCGACCCGGAACTTCAGCCGGCCGCGTACGAAGACCTCATAAGATCTCTCGAGGCTGGAGCCGAGCCACCGGACATCTTCCACGGTTGCCATGCTCCGGAGCGTACCCATGTCTGCAGGGCGACGCAGACCTACTGCGCTCAGGCACGGCATCGTTACCGCTCAGTTAAATCCGGCCGTTCACGGACAAATCTGCGGACGTTACATTCCCGTGCAACGAAATTTGGTGTTGAGTCAGCGATCGAAATCCGCGCCCCAGACCCCGTGGGCCCGGACTGAGTGAGAGGACCCTCATCACATGACGTTGAACCGTTCAGCTCGCATCGCGGCCACGGCGATCAGCCTGGCTCTCGGCGCCGCCTCGGTGGCCATGACCGCCGTCCCGGCAGCGGCGTGGGCGCCGCAGGAGTCGAAGGCCGCCTGCATCGAGCCCGCCGGCCATGACGAGGCCGACGCCGCCCGAGGCGGCTCCGGCGGGGACCACCGCGACATCTCCGCGGCCGAGCAGCAGCGGATCGAGGCCCGCACGGCGGCGATCCTGGCCAAGAAGGGCAGCAGCAGCGCGCGCACCGCGGCCACCGTTCCCGTCTACATCCACAAGATGCTCGGCACGGACGGCTCCGGCGACGTGACCCAGGCGCAGATCGACGCGCAGATCGCCGAGCTCAACCAGGACTTCGCAGGTCAGGAGCTGGCCGGCACGGCTGCCGACACCGGTTTCACGTTCACGCTCGCCGGCGTCGACACCTACTACAACAACCAGTGGCACAAGGACCGCCAGTCGACCACCTACCGCAGCCAGACCCGCCTGGGCGGCAAGAACGCGCTCAACATCTGGCTCGTCGACTTCGGCTACCTCGGCATCGCGACGTTCCCCTGGGACTACGCGCGCAACCCGGGCATCGACGGTATCCGCGTGCAGTACAGCTCGCTTCCTGGCGGCTCGGCCACCAACTACGACCAGGGCAAGACCGCGACCCACGAGGCAGGCCACTGGTTCGGGCTCTACCACACCTTCCAGGGTGGCTGCACCACGACCAACGACGAGGTCGCGGACACCCCGGCTCAGTCCAGCTCGACCTCGGGCTGCCCGGCCGGCCGTGACTCCTGCAGCCTGCCCGGCCTCGACCCGATCCACAACTACATGGACTACAGCTACGACAGCTGCTACAACCAGTTCACCCTGGGTCAGAGCACCCGGATGGACCAGATGTGGGCGGCCTACCGGGCCTGATCAGCGGGCCTGATCACCACCGCTGCCCGTCCGGCGCGTCCTTCGTGACTCGCCGGACGAGCAGCTGCCATGTCCGGAGGGCCATCATGTCCCCATGGCGACGAAGACGGATCTGAAGAAGACGCTCGACGGCTACCGGGCGCGGCGGGGCGAGTTCCGGGTCCTCGAGGTGCCGCCACTCCCCTATCTGATGGTCGACGGACACGGTGATCCCAACACCGCCCAGGAGTACGCCGACGCGCTCGCGGCGCTCTACCCGGTGGCGTACAAGCTGAAGTTCGCCAGCAAGCAGGAAGGCAGAGACTACGTGGTGCCGCCGCTGGAGGCGCTGTGGTGGGCCGAGGACATGGACGCGTTCACCAGTGCGCGGGACAAGTCGCAGTGGGACTGGACCGCGATGATCATGACCCCGGACTGGATCACCGGGTCGATGGTCGACGCGGCGATCGAGAAGGTCGCCGCCAAGGACCGGCCGGCCAGCCTGGACAAGGTCCGCTGGGAGACGCTCAGCGAAGGCACCTGCGTGCAGACCCTGCACCTCGGGCCGTACGACGAGGAGGGCCCGGTCCTCGAGGAGATGCACGAGCGCTTCATCCCCGAGCACGGGTTGCGGATGACCGGGAAGCACCACGAGATCTACCTCGGCGACCCGCGGCGGGTCGAGCCGTCGAAGCTGCGGACGATCCTGCGTCAGCCGGTCACGTCTGCCTGACCGGGGCGGCACCGGTCATTCGGTGTACGAATGTTGACTGAAACTCTTGTCGGCGTGAGCGCGGTCACATTACTCTTCAGTAACTCGGGACGGAGCAGTCCCGCTCACGTGAGGAGAGTTCCCCC